>CAVPJW010000007.1:530000-879271 GCA_963705525.1 uncultured Acidobacteriota bacterium | reverse complement strand
GCCACTTATCTCGTTCTAGGACTTCAACTTCCTATCGCAGCCTTCGGCCGTCTCCAGTATTTCTCCACGGTCGGATCCGGCCGTTCTCGATTCCAGCAACCGAACGGTGTCGATCAACGCCGCCGGACTCAGATGCGAATACCGTTGGGTCATCGTCAGATCCTGATGACCCACCAGTTCCTGCACCGACCGCATCGCCGCACCTCGCATCACCAAGTGCGAGCAGAACGTGTGACGGAGGATGTGAACACCGGTCGGCACATTCGCCCGGTGCGCCGCGTAGCGAACCCGCGACCAGGCGCCCTGCCGGGTAATCGGCTTCCCATCGTCCAGGCACAGCACGCGTGAGCTGCGCAGGTGACGATGCTTGCGAAGAGCCGTCGCTACACGCTCGGTCATCGCCACGAACCGACCCCGGCCGTTCTTGGGGCTCGTCAGTTGGCCTCGCCAATCCGAGTGGCGAATGCTGATCTGCCGCCGGTCGAGGTCGACGTCGGCCCATTCCAACGCGACAATCTCGCCGGCTCGCATCCCACCTTCACCGCCCAGCAAGGCGATCAAGTACGTGCGCGAATCGATCGAAAGCGCGGCGTTGAGTAGCTGCTCGTACGCGCCGAAGTCGTGAAAAGCAGCGTCTCGACGCGCAACCGGCAGCAGCCGGATCGAACATGGAAGCTGGTCGATCATCTCCCACTCGATTGCGGTCTTCAGCATGACATTCAACACAGTCAGCACGTTGTTAACGGTCTTGGCCGCTCGGTCCTTCAAGTGCAGCTTCAATCGCTGCACCTGTGCGTTTGAGATTGCGTCGAGCTTCTGGCTCCCAAGTACTGGGACCAGGTGAATCCGGAGGATCGTCTCTTTTGACGCGATCCCACTCGGTTTATGCCTGTCCGCTTTGGCGTAGCCCTCCAGGAACTTCGGCGCGAACTCCTCGAGTGTTGGCACCTCCTTCTTTGCAGGCTCGGGACCGTGTTGCAGCAGATGCCGCTCGCGGTCCTGGCCCCAGCGCAACGCGCCGGACTTCGATTCAACGGGAGCCTTGTACCGTTCCCGGTGGCGCGTCCCGTCGGGGAGGCGGAATTGAATGTCCACCTCCCATCCGCCGTTTCGATACGGTCGTAATTTCACGCTCATCGCCGATCACTCCTTCGGCGATGGCGCGCGCTTCTGGTCCAGCCAGTGTAGCAAATCATCCGCGCGCAGGAGGACTCGCCGGCGAACGCGAATCACGCCCGGGAGTTGCCGGCGCTCGATCATCGCGTAGATGGCTCGTCGGGTGGTGCGCAGAAGCTCGGCCGCTTCGTCCACGGTGAGCAGAACGGGCAGCGTGCCTCTCATGACACGACCTCCGTCCCGCCTCCGCTCTGGCCTTCCCGAACGTCCGACGCGTGTCGTTCGAGCCATGCGTCGATCCACTGGGGCCTCAGGAGAATCTTTCGTCGCCCGTTGACATGCACGTGCCGCAGCTCGTTTCGTTCGCATGCGGTGTAGATCGTGTCCCGGCTCAGTCCCGTGTACTCCGCCGCCTCCGCCACCCTCAGCCATAGCTTCATCGCAACCTCCCGTCGTGCGCACGCGTCGCCGCGTGCACGCTGAAGAATTGTTTTGAGGAGTTGGCGCGCTCGAGCGCGCTGATCTGAGATCAGCGCGCCGGGTCAGTGGCGCCGATGCGGCATGTTGCCGACATCGAATACCGGGAGACTGAGCCTCTCGGTCGTCGCACGATTGGTGTTCGTGCGCACCGAAGCGATTCGGCTGCGTCATGCGGTTGGCGGTGCTGTCCTCACGGTCGCCAACCAATGCAGCGCGTCTTCGGTGATCACCGCGGCAAGCATCCTCTGAGAGGTCTGCAAGTCCGGTGCGGTGTTCTGCTACCGGCGCGGCGCTGAGCGCGACACCGATGCGGAACGTTGTGCTGATTGAATGTGCCGTCGGTCGTGGCCCTGAGGGCGACGACGTTCAGCGTTCCGCGGTGGATGATCCGGCGCGGAAGTTGGTGCCTGTGGCACCGACGAGATAGCCACAGATTAGCGCCGCTCGAATTGGACGTCAACGATCAAAATGCGTCCTTGAGTGCCATCACACTGCCGGCCATCGCGTAATTGCCAGGACCGCGAGCTGCGCGCAGGCACCGTCAAGGCCCGAAGGCCGCGCGCACGCGCGGTCGAAGCGAAGCGCAGAGCCTTGCACGGTGCCGAGCACAGATCGAGCATCGACTACGTGATGGCCGGCGCATCGGAGTGGTTCAGATCGTCGCCATCTTCCGCGCGCGAACCAGGACATGCTGGTCGCCGCGAGCCTGCTCTCGATCGGCGTCGGCATTCGGCCCTGCATCGCATCCAGGACGAGTCGCGGTTCATGGCGAGATCTTCCCGGACGAACGGGATCAGATTGTCCGGACAATAGGGTTCTGATCGCCGCGCACATGTCAGCCCAATTCTGCGGCGCTTCCGCACCGGCTTCGGACACGCGGACGATCGACACGGGACTCTGACACACATGGCGTGAGCGACCCCTCCGGACAGGCGCGGGGCCATTGCAAGCGCGCGCGCCCGGGTCGCTCACGCCATGTTTCCTGCCCTGATTGCGACATCCGCGCCTTCCAGTGGGCGGCAAAGGGCGCCGCCCACACCGAGAGGTGTCGGCCTGCTCGGCCAGCAAACTGTGCGTGGCGAGTCAATTGCGGCCATCGACCGCGAGAGTTGCAGGTGAGCACCGCGGATCTCAGAGCAGGACTCGTCGGGCGCGACTGAGGGGACAACCTCATTTCTCGAGGTCGTCCCCCAGGTCGTCCTCTGCTGTGGGTGTCAGGCGACGTCAACCAGGGGAGAGAGATGCAGGTACTGGCGTGAAAGCTCGACGCACTCGATTTCGCCGTGGCCGCGGTCGATGGCGTCAGCGACGATGGGCGAGCCGGCCATCCAGAGCGTGTTCTTCGGGTCCTCCAGCCACTGGCGGTACAGAGCCCGATACCTCGGCGTGCGGAAGGCACTCGACTGCCTTCACGATAGCGGTCACCGGCAGGGCCAGCGCCGGGTTCGGCGAGCCGTTTCCGCTCGGGGAAGACCCACTCCAGCGTCTCGACGACCGATGGATGGAGCGGAGTCGCCAGGTGCTCACGAGCCGCGTGCTGATAGGCCAGTCTGGCCTTCCAGAGTTTGCGCGGGAAGAGCAGTCGGACGGTCCATCGGAACACGACCCGGAGCAGGGCAGTGTGCCGCAGAAGGAAGAGCCGGAAGTCCATCGGCGAGGGCCGTGTCACGAGGTAGACGAACACATGGGGGTGCGCGTACGGCTGCACACCGATCGGCAGCTTGTCCGGGAAATACCGAACTGCCTTCGTGGGTCCATCGCCAAACAGCAGGTGCGGATAATCCCGGGTCTCAAGACGGTCCTCGAGATGGCGCATGAAGTGGCGGCGCTTGTCAGTCGATGGGCCGAGCCATGTGAAGTCGCGATCGTCGAGCACAGCGTCGAGGAGCATGACGCGCTCGATCATCCGTCCCTGAGCGGTCGGCTTGCGGAACCGGTTGTCGGGCTCGCCGATGGCCGCCCAGAGCGGCTTGTAGTGGACGTGGAACATCCGACCGCGATGTAGCTTTCCTGTGGTGATCGGCGTCGCGAATCGCCGCTCGACGAGCGTCTTGATGAAGTCGGTGCTCTTCTGGCCGTGGACGATGCCGGCAGAGCTGCAGGTACTGGCGCTCGAGGAAGACGCCCGAGTGCAGCAGCACGTTCAGCAGGAATCGCGCCTGGCGTTCAGTGAAGCCAAACGCCGCGATGGCTTCGATGCGTTCCGTGTTCGCCAGCTCGATGGTCCAGCGGTCTGGGGCGGGCGGCAGCGTCATCGGATCAACTCCTCCATGATCCGCGGATGTGCGGTCCGCCGGCCGCCACCGCCTCGTCCGCCGACCATCCCTCCGACCACGACATAGCAGGTGAATCCTGACTTGGCGGCACCGCCGGCGTGGGCGCCACGGTAATGGGCGGTGACAACCTCGATGTCCTCATGCCGCGAGCGGCCCTCCCGGTCTTCGTACTCGATACGGGCGTCCGGAAACCGGACGTGACCATCGTCGTACGGCAGTTCGTGCTCGCGCGCCCACCGCGCGATCTCCTCGGGCTCACGATCAGGCCGACCGTCGCAGTCCTTCTTCCCTCGATTGCGCTCGTGGAGAAACCGCTGATAGTCGCGCTTGAGCTCGTAGTCGAGAACGACGCGGCGAACCCGACCGCCCTGGCCGCGGAGACGCTCTTCCGCGCGCTCGTAGGCGCGATAGACCTTCGTGTCGTGCGTCAGCTCGCGAGGCTTCCTGACGCCGGCGTAGAAGGCCTGGCTGGGCTCGTGGCTGCGGTCATCGCGCTCGTAACGATTGGCCTCGAGGAGGTCGCGCCCGCGGTCGGTCAGGGTAACGGCGCGGTCTTCGGAGCTGAGCGGCGAGGTGCGAATCAGCCCTTCGTTCTCCAGATGCTTGAGGGTTCGTCGCGAGCTCTGCGCGTCGTCTCGGAGGTCGTGGAGATCGCTTTCGACAACGACGCGGAACGCGCCGACGGTCGCCAGCGCGCGGCTCTCGGCGCCGTCGATCTCGTAGACGCGGTGGCGCTCGCGGACCGGCCGACGCTCGCGGCCGCGCGGCAGGTCGAGGTCTTTCGTGAAGACGTCGCGCGGGTCAAGATCGCGAGGATCAGGGGAGTCTCCGCTGCCGCGGCTTCCCCGATCGCGATCGCGCGAATCCTCACGATCCCGCTCGCCCTCCCAGCGTGGGTCGTACCTGTCCAACATGTTACTGACTCCATAGGACAGTGATTCGATATGCTTGCCGTGGGGTGACCACACAAGGCTGCTGATCGCAGTATGGCGGCAGGTGGTCGCGCCTTCAATTCACCTTCCGGTGCGTTCGGGCGTTCTTGGGCGGTGTCTGTTCGGTTGACGTTTGTGGACTCAGTGATGAAGATGGGTCGCATCACGGACGTCAACTCCCTGTGGGTGCACGACACCCGAGATGACGGCGAAATTGGAGTCAAGAGAATGCGTTGGGTAGCACCACCTGAAAAAGACGCGGGGACCGACACCCTCGAGAAGCGGCTGTGGGACGCCGCGGACCAACTCCGCGCGAACTCAGGACTGAGCGCGGCGCAGGTACCTCGCAGCCGGTCCTCGGCCTCATTTTTCTGCGGTTCGCTGAGGCGCGGTTCAGCGTCAGGCGTGCGGCGCTGGAGAGTCAGGCGAAGAGCTCACGGCGCGGTTCGAGGCTCGACGATGCCTCGTCGTACCACGCTGAGGGCGTCTTGTACCTGGAGCCGGCCGCGAGGTTCGACCATCTGCTCAAGCTCCCGGAGGGCGCCGCCGTCGGCGAGGCGGTGAACTCCGCCATGCGTGCGATCGAGCGGGACAACCCGCAGCTCGCGGGTGTGCTGCCCAAGACGTACGAGATCTTCACGAGCACGTTGCTGAAAGAGCTGCTGAAGAAGGTGTCGGAAATTCCGGCCGCGCTCGACTACGACGCGTTTGGACGCATCTACGAGTATTTCCTTGGCGAGTTCGCCCGCACCGAAGGTCAGAAGGGCGGCGAGTTCTACACGCCGAGCTCCATCGTCCGTCTTCTCGTGGAAGTGATCGAGCCGTTCCACGGGCGCATTCTCGATCCCGCTTGTGGCTCCGGCGGCATGTTTGTGCAGAGCGCGCGGTTCGTCGCCCAACACAAAAGGAACCCGGCGTCGGAGCTGTCCATCCACGGCCAGGAAAAAACTGCAGAGACCACGAAGCTCTGTCGCATGAACCTGGCGGTCCACGGCCTCGAAGGGGATATCCGTCAGGCGAACAGCTACTACGAAGACCTCCACGATGCGACGGGGAAGTTCGACTTCGTTCTCGCCAATCCACCATTCAACGTGAACGCCATCGACAAGGAACGGCTTGAAGGCGACGTTGGACCGCGACGAAGGTTTCCGTTCGGCCTCCCGCGCGCCGACAACGGGAACTACATCTGGATCGAGCTCTTCTACTCCGCGCTGAATAAGCAGGGGCGCGCGGGGTTTGTAATGGCCAACTCTGCGGCGGATGCGCGCTCATCGGAGATGGAGCTCCGCCGCCAGCTCATTCAGGTTCAAGCTGTGGACGTTGTTGTGGCAGTCGGCACCAACATGTTCTACACGGTGACGCTGCCCTGTACGCTCTGGTTTCTCGACCGAGGAAAGGTAGGCACCGATAGAGCCGCCAAGACGCTATTCCTTGATGCGCGCCACCTCTACCGGCAGATTGACCGCGCGCATCGCGATTGGACCGAGGCGCAGATTGGATTCTTGGCGAATGTGGTCCGGCTCTACCGGGGCGAACAGCCCGATTTCACGCTTGGCGGCGACAACGCGAAGGCAGCGCTAGGCGACGTCTTCGGGAATAAGCTCGAATTCGCTGATGTGCCTGGACTTTGTAAAGCGGCGACGGTCCAGGAAATCGCCGATCAAGGTTGGTCGCTCAATCCTGGCCGCTACGTGGGCGTCGCCCCAGGGGAGACGGTCAGCGACGAGGACTTCAAGGCACAACTCGAATCGCTAAACGAAGAGCTCGAAAGTCTCAAGGCTCTAGCACGCGACCTTGAATTAACCGTGGCGCGCAACGTGGCGGAGCTGCTGGAGATTTGAGGATGGAGCTGGATGTCCTCGCGGAATCAACGCTTGCTGAGGTTTGCAGCCTTGTCACCGATGGCACCCACGACACGCCGAAGCGGGTCGCCTCAGGTTATCCGCTGATCAAGGCCAAGGAAATCGTTGGCGGCCGGATTGATTTTGAAACATGCGACCAAATTTCAGAAGAGGAGCACCGTAAGGTAGTCGCTCGGTCAAAGCCAGAATTCGGCGACACACTCTTTGCTCATATCGGAGCGTCGCTCGGCGAAGCTGCGTTTGTGAACACTACTCGCGAATTCAGCATCAAAAACGTCGCGCTCTTTAAACCGAAGCCGACCGTTATTGACGCACGCTATCTTTACTACCTTGTCATCAGCCCTGCATTCCAGAGTCTCGCAAAAGGCACGAAAACCGGCTCGGCGCAACCGTTTCTCGGCCTTAGCCAGTTGCGCGGCCATCGCATCCGATACCATCGCAGTTTGGACACCCAACGGCGGATCGCCGATATCTTGTCGACCTACGACGACCTGATCGAGAACAACCTGCGCCGCATGCGGACTCTCGAGGAGCTGGCGCGCGCGCTCTACCGGGAATGGTTCGTCGACTTCCGGTTTCCTGGGCGCGCAGCCCTCCCGTTACGCAAGTCAGGAGATGCCGGCGGGATTCCTCGGGGTTGGCGGATGACGAAGGTAAGTGCACTGCTTGCGCGTTGTCCGGTCAGTAGGATCTACAAGGAGGGCGACCTCAATCAGAGGGGAGCCGTACCGGTATTCGATCAATCAAGTAAAGAGATTGCTGGGTTCCATGATCATGGGGCCGATTATCTGGCATCGACTGTCGACCCCGTCGCCATTTTCGGTGACCATACCTGCAAAATGCGTTTGCTGATTGAGCCCTTTTCGATCGGACCCAACGTCGTTCCGTTTCGGTCAGCAGGATGGCCGTTGTGGTATGTGTTCTTCCTGCTGAACGGGCTGGTTCGGACGCAGGAGTACAAGCGTCATTGGTCCGCACTTACGGCAAAAGAAGTCTTAGTAGCCGATCAGCACTTGGCGCAGTTGTTCTCCTCGCATGTTCGCCCGTTTGTCGAAATGGCGGAGATCCTCCAGCGATCCGTCCGAACGCTGCATCGCACACGTGACCTATTGCTTCCGCGCCTTCTGACTGGTCAATTGAACTGGGGCGACCTCAAGGATGAGGTGCAGTTGGCCAACCGGGGAGAGTCTGCACACGACTACTCACCGGATGCGGCAAACTAGAAAAGGTTCACGAAATATGCTATGTTCACGATGTTGTGAACATGGCTTCAATCGCGAACATTAGCCGCGGCCACGATTCGGCCCTCGAACGTGACCTCGCCCGGGTCCTGAGCGAGCTGCTGGGCACCGCGTCCTGGCTCCAACGCTGGCGCATTGAGCACAGGCAATGGCAGGAGATCCGGAGTGGGACCTGTTGGTCTCCGGCCCGGTCCCTGGTGGCGGCAAGGCCGTTCTCTGCGTGGAATGCAAGGGCATCAACTTCCAGCCGAGCCAGTTCGCCAGCTTGGTGGGCCGGTCCTGCTCGGCGCGGCAAGAGCGTGGCCTCTGGGAAGGTGCTCGCCATGCCCCGGGTGTCTCCCCGGATGGCGGCACTGTGCCAGGAACACGGCTGGAGCTGGTACGACCTGGCCGGGAACTGTCGGCTCGAGATCCCCGGCGTCCTCCTAATCGAGCGCTCCGGTAAGGAGCCGGTCAAGGCGCAGCCGCGCAGCGGAGCCAACCTCGGTACGCCCGAAGCCGCGCGCGTCGTTCGCGCCCTGCTCGCGCCAGAGAATGCCGGCCAGCGCTGGACGCAGCGGGAGATGGTCGCCCACTTCGCGGACCTGGTACCGCGAGTTCCGGCGCCGAGCCTTGCCCTCGTGAACAAGGTCGTTCAGCACCTCCGCGACCAGGCGTTTCTGGAACAGCTCCCGAATCGCGGTTTCCGCGTTCGGGACTTCGAGGGGCTGCTCCAGGCGTGGCGAGCAGCGTATCGATTCGACCGTCACAGCCGTCGTCCGTACTTCACGCTTCTGCAAGGGCGCGCTCTCCAGGACAGGCTCCGCGCGCTTGATCCGGACGGCGAGGGTCGTCTCGCGTACGCTGCGTTCTCTGCCGCCGACCTCCAGGCGCCGGCCGTGCGCCAGCCCCGCACCTGGCTCTACCTCGATCCGAACATCGAGCAGGAGTTCCAGTCGGCCGTTGAAGCGAAGTCAGTCGATTCTGGCGAGAATCTCGTCGTGCTGATTCCCGACGATCGCCGGGGTGTTCTATCGAGTGGAGCCTGGCAGCAACCGGGCTGGCATGCACGAACGCCGTGCAGACGTACGTGGACCTTGCGCATGCAGGCGGTCGCGGCGAGGAGGCCGCCGACGCGATCCTCCAGCAACGGCTCAAGCCGGCGTGGTCCGCCGCTACGAAATGAATCCCGAACCGCGGCATGAAGGCGACTACACCGACCGTCAGGTCGATGCGGCCCGCCGTGTGCTCGTCGATGTCGGTCAGGTGCTCGCCTCCTTCCGTGACGCGATGGTGGTCGTCGGCGGCTGGGTGCCGGACCTCCTTCTTCCTGCCGCGGATCCCAGAGCACGTCGGAAGCATCGACGTCGATCTGGCGCTCGATGCCGCCAAGCTCGGCGACGGTCGGTACGCGGAACTTCTGAAGCTCCTGCTCGACACCGGCCGCTACGACAAGGGTGACAAGGACTTCCAGCTGGTCACGACGGTGGACCTCGGCGACGGCGAGGTGCCGGTGACGGGTTGAAGTCGAGTTCCTGGCGCCTGCCGACGTGAAACTGAAGAAGAACCACCCGAAGCTCGTCGAGGGCTTCCGGGTCCTGCGGTTTCCGGCCTGCGCCGCCGCATTCGAACACCCGGAGAGCATCGAGTTCGAGGGCCAGATGATCTCCGGAGCGACGAACACCGTGCGGCTCCAGGTCGCGTCGCTTCCGGACTTCATCATCATGAAAGCCCACGCCCTGGCGGGCCGGGACAAACCGAAGGATGTCTACGACCTCTGCTATTGTCTCGACGAGTATCCGGACGCCATCGAGGTTGTGGCCGCGGACTGGCGGTCACGGCATGAGGATCCGCTCGTTGCCGCGTCGATCGAAATTCTGCGGGAGAAATTCAAGACCGTCGAACACTATGGTCCGCAGCAGCTCGCCATCTTTCACGATTCGACCGACGACGGCGAACGCGCCATGCACGCGCGGCGTGCGTTCGAGCTTGTCCAGAAGCTGCTGAGCCTTACGTAACCCGATGTCACCCCACCCCTACACCGAGGACCAACTCGTCGAACAGCCCGCGATTGCCCTGCTCGCGGAGATGGGCTGGGACGACGGTGTCGGCGCTTCGACGAGGTGATTGGGCTCGACGGGACGCTTGGGCGCGAGACGAAGGCCGAGGTCGTGCTGTGCCGCACATCTGCGGACGGCGCTGGACCGCCTGAATCCCGACGCTCCCGCCGAGGCCATCACCGCAGCGATTGATCAACTCGCGTAAACGCTCCGCCATGAGCCTTGTCGCGGCCAACCGCGAAGTCTACGTGCTGCTGAAGGACGGCATTCCGGTCTCGGTGCCGGACCGCGAGCACGGCGGACAGAAGACCGAGCGGGTGCGGGTCATCGACTGGCAGAACACCGCGGGCAACGACTTCCTGCTGGTCAGCCAGATGACGATCACCGGGGTCGCTCTACACCTGCCGGCCGGATCTCGTCGGATTCGTGAACGGCCTGCCGCTGGTCGTGGTCGAGCTGAAGAAGCCGGGCGTTCCGGCCAAGCAGGCGTTCGACGACAACCTCACCAGCTACAAGCACCCGCAGAACGGCATCCCGCCGCTCTTCTGGTACAACGCGCTCGCTCATCGCCTCGAACGGCACCGAGAGCCGGGTCGGCACGCTCACGGCGGACTGGGAGCGGTTCTTCGAGTGGAAGCGCGTCGAGCGCGAGGACGAACCTCGCCGTGTCTCGCTGGAGGTCATGCTCCGAGGCGTCTGCGACCCGGCGCGCCTGCTCGATCTCGTTGGAGAACTTCACGCTCTTCTCCGAGGACAGGTCTGGCCTGCGTCAAGATCCTGGCCCAGAACCATCAGGTGCTCGGCGTCAACAAGGCCATCCCGGCCGATGCTGGAGGCGCGGGCCGCCGGTCACGGTCGCGGCGGCGTGTTCTGGCACACGCAGGGCGCGGGCAAGAGCCTCGTCGATGGTCTTCTTCGCGCAGAAGATCCTGCGGCACAGTGCGAAGGCAACTGGACGTTCGTGATCGTCACCGACCGCGTCGAGCTGGACGACCAGATCGCCAAGACCTTCAAGGCGACCGGCGCGGTCAGCGAGACGCGAGAGCAAGTCTGCCACGCCGGGAGCGGCGCCGAATCTGCGCGAGCTGCTCGCGGGGCAATCACCGGTACGTCTTCACGCTGATCCACAAGTTCCAGACGCCGGAGATGCTCTGCGACCGGCCCGACGTGATCGTCCTCACCGACGAGGCGCACCGCAGCCAGTACGACACGCTGGCGCTCAACATGCGCGCCGCCCTGCCGAAGGCGCTGTTCGTCGCGTTCACCGGCACGCCGCTGATCGCCGGCGAGGAGCGCACCCGCGAGGTCTTCGGCGACTACGTCTCGATCTACGACTTCCAGCAGTCGGTCGAGGACGACGCGACGGTCCGGCTCTTCTACGAGAACCGGACGCCCGAACTGCGGCTCGAGAACCCGGACCTGAACGACGACATCTACGCGCTCGATCGAAGCCGCGGACCTCGACGAGGACCAGGAGAAGCGTCTCGAACGGGAGCTCGGACGGCAGTACCACCTGATCACCCGCGACGACCGGCTGGAAACGATCGCCAAGGACATCGTCCCGCCACTTCCTCGGGCGCGGGTTCCAGGGCAAGGCGATGGTCGTGTCCATCGACAAGGCCACCGCCCTGCGGATGCACGACAAGGTGCGAAAGCACTGGCAGGCCGAGCGTGCGCGGGTCGAGACGGAGCTCGCACGGCTGACGCACGTACGGGGCGAAGCCGACCCTGAGCGCCTGCGTGATCTGGCAGCAGCGGCTCGCACGTCCTGACGACGACCGACATGGCGCTGATCGTCTCGCCCGGCCAGAACGAGATCGAGCAGATGAAGGCGCTCGGCCTCGACATCGTCGCCGCACCGCAGGCGGATGAACGACGAGGCGCTGGACGAGCAAGTTCAAGGATCCCGAACGACCCGCTGCGGCTGGTCTTCCTGTGCGCGATGTGGCTGACCGGCTTCGACGTGCCGAGCTGCTCGACGATCTACCTCGACAAGCCGATGCGGAACCACACGCTGATGCAGACCATCGCGCGGGCGAACCGCGTGTTCCCGGGCAAGCACAGCGGCCTGATCGTGGACTACGCGAACGTCTTCGCGTCGCTGGAGAAGGCGCTCGCCATCTACGCCAAGGGCCAGGGCGGCGCGACCCCGGTGCGGGACAAACGCGCAGCTGGTCGAGGAGCTGCGACGGCCGTGGATGCGGCCGCTGGCGTTCTGCCTGGGCCACGGCGTGGACCTCGCCGCCATCGAGGCGTTGCCGACCGGCAGCCTCGAGCGCCTGGCCGCATCGCCGATGCGGTGGACCGCCTGATCTCGCCGGACCCGCTTCGCAAGGAGTTCCTCGCCCACGAGCGGTGGTGCCACGCCCTCTACCAGGCGGTCAAGCCCGACCCAGCCGTCGCCGAGTTCTCCGGCAGGGTCGCGTGTCTCGCCGTTATTGGCGCGGCACGATCCGGGAGCGCACCGGCGAGGGACCGGCCGACATCTCGGCGGTCATGACGGCAGATCAACGAGCTGCTCGACCGCTCGATCGCGGCCGACGGCTTCCGGATTCCAGACGGCTGCGGGAACGGTCAGAGCCACCAGGGCGGCATCGACCTCTCCGCGATCGACTTCGAGGCGCTGGCGAAGCGCTTCGACAAGACCAAGCGCAAGAACGTCGAACTGGAGCAGCTCTCGGGCGGCGGTGCGGGCGCAACTCGACACGCTGGTCCGCGCCAACCCGACCCGCGCCGACTACCTGGCGAAGTTCGAGGAGCTGATCGAGTCCTACAACGCGGGCAGCCGGAACATCGACGACCTGTTCAAGGAGCTGCTCGCCCTGAGTCGCGCGCTCTCGGACGAGCAGCAGCGGCACGTTCGCGAGCAGCTGACCGAGGAAGAGCTGACCGTGTTCGACCTCCTGACCCGACCGGGGCCAGACCTGAGCGCCGGAGGAACGCGACGAGGTCAAGAAGGTCGCCCGCCACCTGCTCGAGCGGGTCCGCGCAGGCGCTCGTCCTGAACTGGCGCCAGAAGGCGCAGGCGCGGGCGCAGGTGAAGCTCGCGATCGAGGACACACTCGACGAGGGGCTGCCGCGTGCCTACACGCCAGAGCTGTACACGGCCAAGTGCTCGCGCCTCTTCGAACACGTGTACGAAACACTCCAGTCATGAGGCCCCAATGAACTACGACAAGCTGAAAGATGAAATCCAAGAGATTGCGGCAATCGCAGGCTCTGTTCCCGAGCCGTTCAGACAGCAATGCTTTCAGTTGCTTCTGACGAAGCTGCTCGAATCGGGCAAGCCGCCGCACTCTGTGAAAGCGCAACAGGAGAAGCAAGACGAGAGCGAGGCTCCCTTGAAGGGTGGCGAGGGTAAGGTTGGAAAGATCCCGATGCCCGCACAGCTACGAGTCTTCATGCAGAAGACGACGGTCACCGAGGAACAGCTGCGCGCCGTGTTGACAGTCGAGGACGACGAGGTTCATTTCCTCAAGGAGCCAACCCCCGGGAAGATCGCAAAGGGACAGACGCAATGGGCTCTTCTGCTCGCCCTCAAGAACGCCATTACGTCCAACACGTTTTCGGTCGATCCTGAGGCCGTGCGATCGATCTGCCAGGAAAAGGGTTTCTACGACAAGGCCAACTTTGCGAAGAACTTCAAGCAAGAGGCGACGGCGAAGCTCTTCAAAAACCCACTTGAGCCACAGGGCGACCCACAGGCGCTCTCGTCGGACGGCCTCACAGCGTTGGGGCAACTTGTCAAGACCCTCGCTGGAGCCAGCTAATGAAGCAGGAGATGCTTGAGAAGTTGGCGAAGCTGCAAGCCGACCTCAAAGACCTCAGGCAGCAGGTGACGAAACTGGCGGGTGATAGGGTCAGCAAGGCCGCGCCTCGCCAGCTCGCAGACGCCATCGCAACACGTTGGGTCGAAGATCTTCGAAGTCCCCTTGAGCATAAGTTCCAGATTCCTACGAAGACCATCGAAGAGATCTCCGCCGGAATGAAGCGCCTCCACGTCGTCAGTCGCCCGAACAATCGGAAGAAGTCGTATCTCGATGCGACCAAGCAGCTGCTGCACAAGTTCGACGACCGCCTGGTGCTTCCAATCAAACAGGCCGCGTTCGACGACGCTGAAGACCCAGACCTGCAGAGCGTGATCCCCGAGCTTGGGGATGACGCAGAATCTGAGTACCTCCGGGAAGCAATCGACGCCGCGAACGCGGGCTTCGTACGAGCTGCGATCGTGCTCGGCTGGTGTGCCGCAATCGACCGCATTCAACGCAAAATACTGGCGCTCGGTCTCGGGACCTTTAACAAGGCGTCACAAGCTCTGAAGGCCCAGACCTCCGGCAAGTTCAAGCGGTGGAACAAGGAATTCAGTGTGAGCACCATGTCGGAGCTGCAGACGGTGTTCGATACGGATCTGATCGTCGTAATGGAGGGAATGGAGCTCATCGACGGCAATCAGGCCGCCCGTCTTGAAGTCTGCTTTCAGTATCGGAATCACAGCGCCCACCCTGGCGAGGCACCCATCGGCAAGCCTCATCTTGTAGCGTTCTTTTCGGACATCGCCCAGATCATCCTGCGAAATCCGAAACTGGATTTGGCGTCGAGTTGAGAAACCCCACCGCGTAGAAAGGAACGAATGGGCGCATTCCTCGATGGAATCGGACAAGTTGGTGGCTGGTTAGACCGTCTTGCGGCTAAGAAAGACCGCTCCGACGCCGCGGTGAAGGCCGTGCTGTTGGCGGCCAACGAGACGAGGGCCTACATCGTCGATTGGACCGCCGGTTCGCGCGCGCGTGATCGTGAACTGGTTTTGGTTCGTCTATGGACAGACGCGGCCGTCGCGATCAGGCGCAAGGATCGCGAGTTCGCGCACCAACTTCAGGCCAAAGCCGAGTACCTGGACCGACCCAGAAAGATGGACACAAGCCGACGTGGACCGCGTCGGCATTCGGATTGATGCAGTAGCGGCGCGGGCGCGATCGCTGCTTGGCGGCGGAATGTAGCGAATAAAAGGAAGCGTTCAGCCGTCTCCAAAATGTCTCCAAAACGGGAGGCGAATCGCGAGGACTCAGGTGGACGGCAGTGAACGAAACGGAGCGACGTAACCGCCGGTGATTCAAGCGCTTGCACCAGAAGTCGCGCGCCATCACCATGTTAGAAACAGGCCCTGCTCCGAGTTCGAATCCCTGCCTCCCGGCCACCGAAACTCGCAGCCGTTAAGCCTCTCGTCATCAGGCGATTGCGGGCATTCTTTCGGTTCGAATCCCAGACAGTCCTTCGGTCGCGCTATTCGAGTTCGGCGTTCTGACTGGGCGGGGGTCACGCGCGGATGCGGAAGTTCCGCATCATGCCCATGTCCTCGTGTTCGAGGATGTGGCAATGGTAGAGATACAGGCCCGGGTGCGTGGAGAAGGTGACCTGCACGCGGACAGTCTCTCCCGGAAGCACGACCACGGTGTCCGTCCGGCCCGCGTCGTGGATCCCCTCGCGGAGCGCATTGGGCGAGCCGCCTGTCCGTGACAGGACACGGAACTGTGGTCCGTGCAGGTGTATCGGGTGGGCCATCGCCATGCCCATCGGGTTCGGCTGGTTGATGAACTCCCAGATGTGCGTGGAGCCAGGCGCGACGGTCTCGACGTCGGCCACGTCTCGCATGTCGAAGGTGCGGCCGTCGATAAACCAGTTCATCTGCATGAACGTGAGCGGCACACGGCGCACCGGCGCGGACGTGGACGCCTGGAACGAGTCAGCCGAGAGGTGCTCCGGCACCTGGTAGCGCGGCCCCTGCTTGTCCGACACGCGCAGTGTCATGAGGACGAGTGGCGCGCCCTGCCCGACAGGTGATGCTTCGCCCATCATGCCGACGCGGCCAACGGCTTCGGCGGGGAAGCCGACGCTCTGCAACTGCACCTGGTTGCCGGCGCGCTGCTGGGACAGGTCGAGGATCACATCCGCGCGTTGCCCCGGCGCGAGTGTCAGCGTGCGGATTGTGCGAGGGCGGGCGAGCAGGCCGCCGTCGTTGCCGACGAGCAGGAAGGGCGCTTGCGTGCTCCATGCGAGCTTGTAGATGCGCGCGTTGGAGCCGTTGAGCAATCGCACCCGGTAGGTGCGGCGGTCCACGTCGAACGTCGGCTGCACGCGCCCGCTTACCAGCATGCGGTCCCCCAGCCACCCGTTCATCGTCTCCATCATCTGGGCCATGCCGCCGCCCATACCCATACCGCCGCGTCCGCGTCCGCGACCCGTGCCGCCGGCAGCGCCCGCATACACGAGCTGGTTTCCGGCGTCGAAGCGGCGATCCTGCAGCACGCAGAGCAACTCGCCCTCGCCAGACGGCAGACCGAGCGCGTCCTCTTCGGGATCGACACGAGGAGCAGTCCCGCCATTCCCTGGTAGACCTGGGCGGCCGTTCGCATGTGCGGATGCGGGTGGTACCAGTAGGTACCCGCGCGATTGGTTACTTCGAAGTCGTACACGTACTCCCCGCCGTGCCCCACGGCGAGGCGCGGATGACCGTCGGCCAGTTCGGGTACGTCGAGTCCGTGCCAGTGGACGATCGACGGCTCACCGAGCTGATTGCGGAAATGGATTCGAACCCGCTGCCCGCGTCGAACGCGAATCACTGGCCCGAGGTACGAGTCGTCGATCGTTTGCGCGGTTGTCGGGGCCCCGCGAAGAATGCGCCCCGTGAATTGCCACACATTCGTCGGCGCGCCCGGCAACAGCGACACGGCGCCTGGGGCAGCGGTCAGTTCGAGTTCGACATCGGGCGTTGTGCCTGGCAGTTGGGCGAACGTGGAACCGGTGGGGAACAGGCCTGCACCGCGGGCCGCGGCGGCCAAGGGAGAGACGGCGAGAAGGCAGAAGAGGTCTCGACGGTGCATATAGAAGTATTGTCCGCGCTGGTCGAACCGGATGCGTTTCACGCGAGAACCCGACAAGGGGCGGTGCCCGGCCGACGCCGGCGTCCGTTTGCACCCAGATGGGCAGCGACTATGTCCGGGGTGATTTTAGTAGTGCGCTGATACTCGCCTGCGCCCTTTCCCGCACGGATTCTGGAATCGGAGCGACCGCCACGCCGCGACAGAGCCCGATCGTATCGCGCAAGCCCTGAATGACGGCGGCACAGCGCGAGCACGCCTGATAATGTCGCTCGATCGCCTCGCACTCGGTCGTTTCGAGTTCGCCATCGAGATACGCAGAGATGCCGCCGAGCACGGCGGCGCATTCCGGACTGACGGCGCCTGTCATAGCTCCTCCAGCGACTTTCTCAGCATCATCATTGCGCGGTGCAGCCGCTGCTTCACGTTCGCCTCTGACAACTCGGTGACTGTCGCCACTTCCCGCGTCGAGAGCCCTTCGATCTCCCGCAGCACAACAATCACGCGATACCCCGGAGTCAGTTTTGCCAGGGCACGTCGAAGTTGCTCACCCTGCCACGAGTCGATGAGTCGCTGATCGGCCGGACGGCGCGTGTCCGGCACGTCCACCGGGGCTGGCCCGCCGTCCGTGTCCGTTCCACCCTGCTCAATCGAGGTCAGATGCGCCGGCTCGTCCACGCGTCGGCGCCGCTTCATCAAGCAGGCGTTCCTTACCGTCTGGTACAGCCAGGTGCGGAATGCCTCCGGGTCCTTGATCTGCGAGACGTGACGATACGTGTTCAGTAGGGCGTCCTGCATCACGTCCTCGGCATCCTCGGGATGGCCGCAGACGAGAAGGCTGAATCGATACGCCACTTCCTGCGCACGCATCAGCAGACGCTCCATGGCATCGGTGTCGCCGGCGGCGGCCTGGCGCACCATCTCCGCATATTCGATGCGCGCCACGTCGCTGCGTGAAAGATGCGCCGCACTCGGATTGGTGACAGTCACAGCTTCTCGATTGTAGCCGTGTCACCGGCAAGTCGAGGCCCGGCTCTGATGTCGCGATGCCGGTTCTGCGTTCCTGGAGCTGTCGTGATCCGTTTCCGTCGTCACTTCCTGCCCGCCGCATCTGTCCGGCTGCGCGCCTGACGACGCTCATCGTCGAGTTCCTCGATCGGCGGCCGAGCCACCCCTGACCGTTCCCTCTTGTCACCTTAATATCTGGTCTGCATCAACTGTGCAGGGAAATGTCGGCGAGCGATGTGCGCCCCGGCGTGCCGGCCCGTCGGTATCCGACTCTTCAGGACACAGACCACGAAGGCGAGGGGATCATGACGTTCACCAACGAAGCGGACTGGGATCGTGCAGTCAGGCTCCTGAGCGGAATCCTGTTGATGTACGCCGGCTGGGGCGGTTTCACCTCGGGCGCTCTCAGTATCGTGCTGACGGGTGCAGGCGGAGTGGCGTTCCTGAGCGGGCTCGCCGGCTGGTGTCCCGCATACAGCCTCTTCGGGTATGCCACCGGCAAGGCCAAGACGAACCCGTGCCCACATTGTTGAGCCCGGCCAGCAGTCATGACGAGACACGCTCTTCCGCCAGCGGCCGGCATGGGAGGAACGTCCCGGCCCGAACGCTACGATGTCGTGGCGTTCGGCGCTCACCCTGACGATCTGGAGGCCGTCCTCGGCGGCACCGCCGCGAAACTCGTGCGCAGCGGACTGCGCGTGTTGTTCGTCGATTTGTGCGACGGCGAGCCGGCGCGTCACGCCGTTCGAGGTGTCCGCCAGCGGCAGGCCGAGCAGGCGGCTGCAATCCTCGGCGTTTCCCGCGTCGTCCTCTCGCTCCACGACCGGCTCATTCGCGACTCTCCCGAGGCCAGACTGACGGTGGCGCGCCTGATTCGAATGCACAAGCCACGATTCGTCTTCACGACTGCTGGGGGAGGGGTGCACCCCGACCACCCAGCAGCCACTGAGATCGTGGTATACGGCGTGTTCTACGCACGGTTGCCGAAGTGGGATGAGGTGCCTGGCGGTGAGGCGCTGGATGGTACGGAGCCGCACGAGGTCGAGCGGCTGTTCTTCGGGCACTGCCGGATGGAACCGCCGTGGAACGGCTTTGACTTCGCTGTCGACGTGAGCGAGGTCTACGAGCAGAAGAGGGCGGCGCTCACGGCCTACGAGTCGGTTTTCAGCGGCGACCAGGCGACGCTCCTGGACAAGTACAGCGCCGAAGACCGGTATGTCGGAAGCCTCGTCGGTGTGCGGTATGCCGAGGCGTTCAAGGCGCGAAGCCCGCTCCTTGTGGAGGACCCGACGGTGTTTGCCCCGGCACGATTCGGATAGGACCTTGCCTGGTGTCATGTTTCCGCGAAACGAGCATCTGTCGTACTGACACGCTCAGGGAGGAATCATGCTCGTCCGCCAAATTGTTGGCTCGAAGCCCCGTCAGTTCGCCTATCTGGTCGGATGCCCCAGGACAGCTTCGGCGCAATCAGCCGTGCATAGAGGCATTTGAGGCGGCGGCGGACCTGCGTCTGATCGGCGGAGCCACTGATTCGAACAGCCAAGGTCGTGATCTGTCACCAAGGGCAAGTTCTGGAATCTCTGTGATTGAGATGCGACGCCGTCCAGCGACCTACCTCCTCCTGGCCATCCTCGGGCTGGCCGCGCCCGCCGCGGCCCAAACCCCGTTGAGCCTGACAGACGCGATCGCTCGTGCCCGCGCGCACAACCCTGACGCCGGCAGCAGCGCCGCAGGGGAGCGCGAGGCGGCTCAGCGGGTCACGCAGGCGAGGGCTGGTTACTGGCCACGCGTGGACGTTGCCGAATCGTGGCAGCGTGGTAATCAGCCGGTGTTTGTCTTCAGTTCTTTACTGTCCCAGCGGCAGTTCACCGCCGCGGATTTCGCCCTCGGGGCGCTCAATCATCCCGACGCGGTTGACAACTTTCGCTCCGCGGTGACGGTCGAGCAGCCCCTGTTCGATTCGGCCACCAAGGCCAATGTCGCCGTGGCCGGCATCGGTCACGAGATCGCGACCGCCACTCGCCTCATGGTGGACCATGACCTTGCCGCGAGCGTGACGGACGCTTACGGCCGTGTCCTGGTGACCGCCGGTGCCCGCCAATCTGCCGATGCCGCCGTCGCCACGGCGCTCGCCGATCGAGAGCTGGCTGGCAACCGGAGAGACGCGGGACGCGTCACCGATGCCGACGTGCTGCAGATCGACGTGCACGTCTCCCAGGCGCGCGAGCAGCAGATTCGCGCGGCGTCCGACGAGCGCATTGCACGCGCGCAGCTCAACCAGGTGATGGGCGAGCCGCTCGATGAGGCATTCCTGCTCGGACCCTCTCCTGCGGTTGCCATTATCGACGCGACCGATCTCGCGGCACTCGAAGCGGAGGCGCTCAAGAACCGACCGGATGTGACGCTCGCCGCGCTCCAAGAGCAGCTCGCTCGCGCGAGTCAGACGGCGGCCCGCGAGGCGTTCCTTCCGCAGGTGTCGGTGCAGGGTGGCTGGGAATTCAACGGCGGCGCGTGGAACAGCCGCGCATCAAGTTGGATCGTCGGAGCCGTCGCACGCGTCAACGTGTTCCACGGATTTGCAGACAAGGCGCGGCTCGCCGAGGCGAACGATGAGGCCACGCGACGCGCATTCGAACGCAGCAAGAGTGAGACCGCTGCCAGACTCGACGTCCACGTCGCCGTCGCGAGACTTGACGCCGCCCGAGCGAGCGAGGCGGTCGGCCGGGACGCAGTGGCGCAGGCGCGCGAAAGCCGACGCATCATCCGCGATCGATACGAAGCCGGGCTCACCGACGTGACGTCACTGGTGCGATCGACTGAAGCCGTGGCCCAGGCGGAAGCGCAACGAGTCACAGCGCAGGTGGCGGTGCTGACGGCGAGCGCGACGCTTCAACGGGCGCTGGGAAGGCGATGACCGACATGACGCTGAGACACTCATCACTCCTCGCGGGGTCTGCCCTCGTCATCAGTCTCGCCCTGCCGGCCTGTTCGCGCGGGCCGAAAACGGCAGCCTCCGAGCCACCGGACGCCATCCCCGTTGCGGTCGCGCCCATAGCCATGGCCGACATCACGGACGCGTTCGAGGCTGGCGGCGTGGTCCAGGCACGGACGACGGCCACGATCATGGCTCGCATCCTCGCGCCGATCCGCGAGGTCCACGCGGTACCAGGCGACCACGTCCGTGCGGGTCAAGTGCTGATCGTCCTCGAGGCGCGCGACCTCGCCGCGCAGGCACGCCGAGCGCGCGCGGCGGGGCTGTCGGCCGATCAGGACGTCATCGCCGCGGGATCCGAGCGACAGGCGGCCGAGGCCGGTCTCGCTTTGGCGCGCACGACCCATGCGCGTGTCGCGAGCCTGCACGCTAAACGCTCGGCCACGCAGCAGGAGCTCGACGATGTCACCGGTGCGCTGCGCGCGGCGGAAGCGCGGGTTGCGGGTTCCGCGGCACGCGCACAGGCCGCCCTCTCAGGAGTGGAAGGCGCGCGGGCCGCCAGCGAGGCGGCAGAGACCGTCGAAACGTTCTCGCGCATCGCGGCGCCGTTCGACGGCGTGGTCACCGAGAAGATGGTCGAGCCGGGCAACATGGCGGCCCCTGGGACACCGCTGATGCGGGTCGAGGACACGCGCGGCTTCCGACTTGACGTCAACGTGGACGAATCGCGGGTCGGGCAGATTGCACCTGGCGCGACTGTGCCGATCGCCCTCGATGCAGGTTCAGGAAGCGCGCCGAGAGTGGTCAGCGGAACGGTGGCTGAGGTCGGTCGCGCGGTGGACGCAGACGCGCGGGCGTTTCTCGTCAAGATTGCGCTGCCCGCTGATGGCGGGTTGCGCTCAGGGATGTTCGGTCGGGCTCGCTTCAGCACCCAGCCTCGACGTGTACTGACGGTGCCGGCCGGCGCGCTCGTGCGCCGCGGCCAAGTGACGTCGGTCTTCGTCGTCGAAGAAGACATCGCGCGCGTCCGCCTGGTCAATGTGAGCGGCACCGAGGTGCTGGCCGGGCTGTCCGACGGCGATCTCGTGATCTTGTCCCCACCGCCGGCTTTGACTGACGGCCGTCGCGTCAAGGCGGGGGGCGGTCGATGACTTCCTACGGCGCGGCGGGACGACTGGCGGCGGCATTCATCGGCTCGAAGCTGACGCCGCTCTTTATCGGGGCCTCACTGGCGCTCGGGGCGCTGGCGATCATGGCGCTGCCCCGTGAGGAAGAGCCGCAAATCATAGTCCCGATGGTCGACGTCTTCGTGGAGATGCCAGGTGCCACGGCGGCGGACGTCGAGCAGCGTGTCACGCGACCGATGGAGCAGCTCCTGTGGGAGGTGCCGGGTGTCGAGTACGTCTACTCGACGTCGTCCACCGGACAGTCGATGGTGGTCGTGCGCTTCAAGGTTGGGCAACCGGAAGAAGCAGCGCTCGTCAGGCTCAATCAGAAGCTCGCCGCACACGCGGATCGCATTCCGCCGGGCGTCATCGGCCCCATCGTGAAGCCGCGCTCAATCGATGACGTCCCGATCATGGCCATCACCGTGTGGTCCGAGCGTTATGGCGACGACCAGATGCGGGGGCTCGCCGCTCAACTGCGCGACGCCATCGCCGAAGTCACCGATGTGTCGGAGGTGACGCTCATCGGCGGACGACCACGTCAGCTCCGGGTGGACGTCGATCCCGCACGGTTGGCGGCCTATGAGTTGGACCCGCTCTCCGTCCAGCGTGCGATCGTCGCGACCAACGCGCGAGGCGCCGCGTCGGGATCGGTCACGGCGGGGCACATCACCGGCCTGGAGGCCGGCAGTCAACTGAGCACGGTTGATGATGTCCGTCGGGTGGTCGTCAGCAGCGCAGGCGGGCGGGCGGTGCGCGTGGGTGACGTGGCGGACGTTGACGATGGCGACGCGGAGCCAAGGGCCTACGTCACATATCAGTCCCACGAGTCCGGCGCGCATCCCGCCGTCACGATCGCCGTGGCCAAGCGCAAGGGCACCAACGCGATCGACGTCGCGCACAACGTGACACGAAAGCTCGACACGTTGAAGGGCACGCTGGTGCCCACCGACGTGCACTTAACGATCACCCGCGACTACGGCGAGACCGCGGCCGAGAAGAGCAACGAGCTGCTGTGGCACATGCTGCTGGCGGTGCTGTCGGTCTCGGTACTGATCTGGCTGGTGCTCGGCCGACGGGAAGCCGCGGTGGTGCTCGTCGCGATACCGGTCACCCTCGCGCTGACGCTGTTCATGTTCTATCTCTACGGCTACACCCTCAACCGCATCACCTTATTCGCCTTGATCTTCTCCATCGGCATCCTGGTGGATGACGCGATTGTCGTGGTGGAGAACATCGTGCGGCATGCGCGGTTGCGCGCCGACGATTCGGACGGGCTGATTGCCGTGGCGCTCCGTGCCGTGGACGAGGTGGGCAACCCCACGATCCTGGCGACGCTCGCCGTGGTGGCCGCCATCCTGCCGATGGCGTTTGTCGGTGGCCTGATGGGGCCGTACATGCGGCCGATTCCCATCGGCGCGTCGGCGGCGATGGTCTTTTCGCTCGTGGTCGCCTTCGTGGTGACGCCGTGGGCGGCGGTGCGGCTCTTGAAACCGGCCAGCCATCACGACCATGGCGAAGAGGACTTCTTCACGCGCCTGTACCGACGCGTAATGGGTCCACTCATCTCGAGCGGCCGGATGCGCGCGCTGTTTCTCGTGAGCGTGGCGGCGCTGCTGCTGGTGGCGGTGGCCTTCGTGCCGCTCGGGCTCGTGACCGTGAAGATGCTGCCCTTCGACAACAAGAGCGAATTCCAGGTGATGGTCGACATGCCGGAGGGCACCGCGCTCGAAACGACCGCACGCGTGGCGTCGGCGCTGGCCTCGGCCGCGCTAGAGGACGGGGCGGTGACCGACGTGCAGCACTATGTCGGCACGTCGGCGCCCTACAACTTCAACGGGTTGGTGCGTCACTACTTTCTCCGCGGGGCACCGCATCTCGCCGATCTGCAGGTGAACCTCGTGGCCAAGGGCGAGCGCTCCGTGCAGAGTCACGACGTCGCGCGCCGTGTCCGCGACCGGTTGCTGCCGATCGGGCGGTCGTTCGGCGCCACGCTGCAAGTGGCAGAAGTGCCACCGGGCCCGCCAGTGCTTCAGACCCTGGTTGCTGAAGTGTACGGACCAGATGCCACGCGTCGAATCGAAGTGGCGACGCAGGTCAAGGCCATCTTTGAGCAGACGCCAGGCGTCGTCGATACCGACTGGTATGTCGAGGCCCCGCATCCGAAGGTCACCCTCGTGGTGGATAGCGAGAAGGCGTCGGCGGCAGGGCTGTCGTCAGCCACCGTCGCGTCAGTGGTACGGATGGCGGGCTCCGGCGAAGTCGTCGGCCTGCTCCACGATTCGCAGGCGCGCGAGGACGTCCCAATTGTCATGCGGTTGCCGCGCGCCGGTCGCACCCTCGAGGCCGTACAGGCGCTGCGGCTCGGCGGTACCAGACCCGTCGCCGTTGGCGAGGTGACGCGGGCCGTTCGCACGGAGGCGGACACGAGCCTGTATCACAAGAACCTGCAGGCGGTGACCTACGTCACGGGCGATCTCGCGGGGCAGAACGAGAGTCCCGTCTACGCGATCCTCGCGATGAACAGGGCGATTGCACGGCTCTCGCTGCCGGAAGGCTACGGGCTCGAGGTCTTCAACGCGACGCAGCCCTTCGACACATCGAGGTACGCAATGAAATGGGACGGCGAGTGGCACATCACGATCGAGGTGTTTCGCGATCTCGGGCTGGCCTTCGCCGCAGTCCTCGTCCTCATCTACGTGCTCGTGGTCGGCTGGTTTCAATCCTTCAGGACGCCGCTCCTCATCATGGCTGCGATCCCCTTCTCGCTCGTCGGCATCCTGCCGGCACATGCGGCAATGGGGGCCTTCTTCACGGCGACGTCGATGATCGGCTTCATCGCCGGCGCCGGCATCGTCGTGCGCAACTCGATCATCTTGGTGGACTTCATCGAGCTGCGCCTGCGCGATGGTGTGCCGCTCGAACAGGCCGTCGTCGATGCCGGTGCCGTACGGTTCCGGCCGATGGCACTCACCGCCGCGGCGGTCGTGGTCGGTGCCGGCGTGATCCTGTTCGACCCCATCTTTCAGGGGCTCGCCATCTCGCTGATGGCGGGCGAGGTCGCGTCGCTGCTGCTGTCACGGATGGCCGTACCTGTTCTCTACTACATGGCGAAGCGCCACGAACGGGGCGACCTGGCGGTCGCGGTACAGGCGATCGAGGTCGCGCCATGAGTCCGCGACCCGTGACGACACACTGCCCGCCGAAGACCGTCCTCGTGGGCGTGGATTTCGGCGACGCGTCGGCTCGCGCCGTGGCCCTCGCCGGAGTGGTGGCGTCTGGCTTCAAGACACGGCTTCGCGTCATGCATGCCGAGCGGTTCGAGCCGCCCGCCTACTTCACGTTGGAGCAGATCGCTCAGCTCGAAGCGGAGCGACTTGGGGCGCAGGTGGCCGCGACCGCGCATCTGACGCAATTCGCGATCCGCGCCGCTGGTCACGCCGTGGAGGCGGTCGTCGTGGACGCGCCTCCGGTCGACGCGATCCTCAGTGAGTCGGCTCTGGCAGATCTCATCGTCCTTGGCACGCACGGCCGCCGGGGCCCTGGGCGGTGGTGGCTGGGGTCGGTGGCCGAACGCGTCGTACGGGCCGCCGTGGCTCCCGTCCTCGTCACGCGCGCCGCCGCCGCGTCACCACAGGCGGTCTTCGAGCGGCTCGCGCTCGTACAGGACGGAACCGATGCTGATGCCGACGCACAGCTGTGCGCCGAGCACTTCGCGACCCTCGCCAGCGGCACGGTCACCATCGCTGGACCGCTCAACGCGTGTGACGCCGCCGCTCTCCAGCAGGCCTCGCTGGTGGTGATGGCCACACCAAGGGATCGCACAACCTGGGCCTTCGCGGACGCGGTCGCCAGGGTCCTGGGCACGTGCGACCGGCCCGTGCTGTTCATTCGGCCGCTGTGACAGGCAAGTAAGGAGACATTATGAACATTGAACGTTCGTTACGACTGATTGCGGGTGGGTTTGTCGCGGCAAGTGTCCTGCTCGGAATCTACGTCAACCCGTTGTTCCTGTGGTTCACCCTGTTCGTGGGGCTCAACCTGTTTCAGTCCGCGTTCACCCAGTGGTGCCCGATGATGGCGATCCTCCGCAAAGCCGGTGTCCGCGGGTGATGGCTGGACGCATCAGCGCCACGACGAACCATCGGGGCAGGCACGAGGGATCTCTATCAAGCCATTGCCACACCATTACGACGTGGTTCTGGCCGGCGGTCCTGCGGGCTACGCGGTGCTGTCAACCCCAGGAGTGCCGGATCTTCGTGCGGCGCCACCTGTAGACTTCGACGGGCCGGGAGATGCCTGGAGCCCTGAGCATCTGCTCCTTGCCGCCGTGCAGACGTGCTTTTTGTTTACGTTGCGTTCAATCGCGCGTCCCAGGTGGCGTTTGTCAGCCTTGACGTGGCCGCTGCAGGCACTGTGAACCGGAAGGACGGTGTCACGCGGTTTACAGAGATCGTTCTGCGTCCTCGGCTCGTCGATGCGCCGGGCACCGATCGAACTCGGGCCTTGCACGTGCTCGAGAAGAGTGAAAAAGCATTGCCTGATATCGGCGACGCTCTCCACGCCCATCCGCGTGGAGCCTGAAATCACGGAAGGCTGAGTCGAACCATGGAACAGAGCGCATATGGATTGAGCATCACACTGCCGGTGTCCTTCGAAACCGCGGTCGCACAGACGTCGGCAGCGCTGAAGGTTGAAGGGTTTGGCGTGCTGACCAGCATCGACGTGCAGCAGACGCTGAAGACAAAACTGAATCGAGACTTCCGCAAGTACGTGATCCTTGGTGCCTGCAATCCGGTGCTGGCCGACCGTGCTCTGCATGCCGAGCTCTCGATTGGTCTCTTGTTGCCGTGCAACGTCATCGTGTACGAAGTGACCGACAAGCAGAGCGTCGTCAGTGCCATGGCGCCACTCGTGGCGCTCGGGATCGTCGGTGCCAATGCGGAACTACAGGGGGTTGCAAAAGAAGCGGACGAACGGCTCCGCCGGGCGTTGACCGCGCTCGAAGCGACGGTCGCTCGCCTTCGGCTTCGCTCATGGCTGCTCGGCCCATCTTCAGGCCACCGCGCGCCTCTCGGCGCGACTCGGCTCGAATCCCTGCCTCCCAGCCAATCTCCTAATTCACTCTCGCTCAACGCGTTAGGTTCTGTCTGCTCCGCGTGTTTGGCCGCTGCTTGATCGAGGCGACTTTCGCCTTTTCTTGAAAGAATCTTGAAACTTTGTCGGCATCATCGACGCAGTGGCGCCGGTCGTGTCGAATGATTTACCGCTCTCGAGCTTGCCGGCGGCGACCTGGAGATGCTCGAGCTTCTGATTGTCGTAGCGCTCCGCGGTCCGGGACCTGCCGACCGGATCCCCGCTTTCGTCGCTGAACACGAAGACGTCATCCGCCTTGTTCTCGCCAGCGGCGTCGAGGTGGAGCCACTTCAGAACTGCGAGCAGTCGTGCCGTGGCGATCGGAACCATACGGGTCTTGCGGCTCTTAATCGTCTCGCCGCGAAGAACGATCAACTGGCGACTCCAGTCGATGTCGCCGAATCGGAGCGCCAGCATCTCTAAACGAGGGCCTGAGAGTACTGGACTTGAAAGAGGGCCACACCGTCACATTGGCTCGGCTTCAAGACGAATCGAAAGACGGCGGATTCGCCTCTGACCGCTTGGGCCTAGGCGGATTCATGTGATGGGCATGGCGGGCCGGGCCGCACCCCTTCCGACTTCACGCGCCAAGACCATCAGGGCCCAGCCCGCGCGTCAGCGTCTGGACGCACCATCGTCGGGCGATGCTCGGTCGACAACCCGATGGTGCGGCTGGTGGGACGGGATCGGCCGCGTGTGGAGCGGGACATCAGCGTGCAGCAGGCGCTGGCCGTCGTAGATGCGATAGTGCCCCGCCGGTTCGAAAGGCTGGCCCTCGAGGGGCACGTACCGGGCGAGACGCGGTGAGTCCCCGACTGTGACGGCAACCAGCGTGCCCGGCACCGGCTCGTGCTCGGGCACCTGCGGGCTCGACAAGTAGAGAACGCGATCAGCCGTGAGCCCGCGTCGCAACGCGGGATCGAGGTAGAACACCAGCGATCCCGGGCGTTGCTCGACCATCCACAGCTCCGGCGGGAATTGCGCCGAGCGGTTGATCGCCTTGGCCAAATCGCGCGCCGTCGTGATGTTCGCCACCGGCGGCACCAGTATCGCGAGTGACACGGCGAGCGTCGCCGCGGTCAGAGTGGCGCCGAGCGCCGCTGCCCTGTCCAGTCGACGTGCCGCCAGACGCGCAGCGATCCACCAGCCGCCGGCGATGGTCAGGGCCACGACCCACATCCACGCGACGTGCGGGACCGCGAACTTTGCGGGCGCGAACACGAGCGCCGCGGGGAGGATCATTGCGCCGAAGCCGGCCTGCACGACGCGCATCCGCACAAACCAGCGGGAGGGATGTTGTTCCCCCCGCTCGAGCCACGCGAGCCACGCCACCGCCGCCAGCAGAGCGATCGCTGGGAACACCGGCAGCGCGTAGGTGAGCAGCTTCGACTTCGCCAGGCTGAGGAACAGCGTCCCCGTCAGCAGCAGGCTCCAGCCGAGGCGCGTGGCGTCGCCGAACCGCTGGTCCGTGGCGTTGTCCCGCGCGCGGGATCGGAGACGGGCGAGCGAGAACGGCGCATAGAGAATCCACGGCAGGCCGCCGCCGAGAACGACCGGCAGGTAGTAGTGCCACGGCGCTGTGCCGTGGCGCTGCGTCGTGGTGACGGCCCCGAGCACATGGCGCTCGAACAGGTAGTACTTCAGGTAGCCAGGCTGCGCGTGTTCCATCGCCAGGAAGAACGGCGCCGCAACGGCCGCGGCGAGCGCGAGCGCCAGCACACCGCCAAGGACGACCACGACACTGAGGCGGCGCTCGAGGAGGCACACGGTGGCGTGCGCCAGGCCAACGATCGCGACCCCGGACAGCCCCTTGGTGAGCATCGCGAGCCCGAGACACCCGCCGGCGGCCAAAGACCAGGCGAGCACTGCGACCGCGCGCTGGCTACGTGCAGCGCGCCAGAAGGTGATCAGCGCTCCGTTGGTGAACGGCACGAGCGCAAGGTCGTGCACCGGCACCTGCATCAGGCCGATGGGCAGAGCCAGCGTCGCGTAGAAGATGCCTGCGAGCCATCCGCCCCGCCTCCCGAGGATCGTCCCTGCCAGCAACCCCGTGGTGATCGCGCCGAGCAGGCCGAACGCGAGCCCGGGAGCCCGTACGGCCCGCTCGGAGAACCCCAGCAACCGGAGCGAGCCCGCCATCGCCCAGAAGAAGAACACGGGCTTGTCGGGAAACGGCTCCCCGAGAAACCGCGGCACGATGTAGTCACCGCGCTCCACCATCTCCTGTGCGATGGCTGCGTGGAGGCCCTCGTCCGGATCGATCAGCGGGTGGTGCAGCGTGAGCGGAAAGATGAAGAGCGCAACGCCGAGGAGGAACAGGGAGGCGAAGAGAGCCCGTCCGTCCGTCGGTCGCGCGGCTGGCGACGTCGGACTGCGTTTAACCTCTGGTGGCGTTATCTCCACAGTTCCCCGGACACCCCGCCGCGTCAGCGGGTCCGCCCGGACTCACTCCAGGCGGGGCCCCTCCACGGGCGTTTCCAACTCATCGCGTTGGCGACCGACCGCGTCGGATTCAACAACAGCGCCAGCGTGTTGCCCCAGTACAGGTGGTTGCGTTTCACGCGATCGATGATGTGGAGCCAAATGGCGTCCTCACCCATGGAGATCAACAGGCCGATCCCTGGCGTGACGACGAGGTCGCAGTACGTCATCTGACCCCGCGTCAGGCCAACGTTGCCGATGGAGGCTTCCGACAGCGGCCCAAGCTCGAAGTTCAGGCCATAGATGAACGAGTAGATGCCCTGAGCACCTTTCGCCTTCCAGTAGCGACTGGTGTTACCAATCGGCGTTTCCTGCGACGCGCGGTGATTGTTGGCAAAGACGAATGCCGTCGTTGACCCCAACAGAGGGTGCCACAGGTAGTTCGTCGTCATCCTGTCCCCATCGTCCCAGCAGCAGAGGGTGCCGGCCGATTCGAACCACTCCTCGAAGAACGGCCCCGCCTGGAGAGCCTGCAGGTTGCCGTCTTCGAAGGTGATCCGATACGCCTGCTGGACGAGCAGCAGGACGATGGAGTCCCGGAAGAGGCTGCGCCACGCAATCGACCCCTTCTCCATGGAGGGGGTGGTCGCAGGGTTCGCCGACGGGATCGGATCGGGGATCACGAGCGCGGTGGAGTGACCAGCCACGGCGAGCTTTGGCGCCGGAAGGGACGACTCCGGTGTGAAGAGCCTGCGGAACGCCCGGGGGATCGTCCGCCCGAGCCGGCACTGGCGAATCGGCTTCGTAAAACAGGCCGAAGAGCGGTGGTGGCGACGCAGGATCTTGCGCCGCTGCGGTTCGAGCAACGCACAACCCGAGCAGGGCCCCGAGGCCAGCGCGCCCCGTGAGCATCCACGCACGCCGAAGAGTCACTGTTCCGCGTTTCAAGCTATAAGCAGCCATAGACTAAACGCAACCTGACGGATCTGCCAAGCGACCCCTTGTTGCAGGATGACTCGCGCGCGATGGCGGAACCGCGGTGCCGGCTACGCCGTTAGCTGGCAGTTCACGGTCGCCTTCCACCACCGCTCGTACCTGGGCGCAAGCCACACGGTCCACGGCACGAGGCACAAGCCTGCCAGCAGATCCACCACCCAGTGGTGGCGCAGGTAGACCGTGGACGCGAGCAGCAGGAGCACGAACACCAGCAGGATCGGGAAGTACCAGCGGCAGTACTTCCACGCGTAGTACAGGCTGAGGCAGCTGACGGCCGAATGCAGGCTGGGAAACGCCGCGCGTTCCGCGTGGTTCGGCATCATTCCGATCAAGTACTCCTGGAAGTTCGTGATGGGCCCGCCGCGGAGCGTCACCTTGAACAGACCGAGCGACGCGTAGTACAGGCGCGGCGGCGCGGCGGGCAGGAGCACGTAGAGGACGTAACCGGTGTAGAAGCAGACGATGATGCCGAGGAGCGCAGTGCGCGCCTCGTTTGACCGGCCACTGAACCAGAGGATCAGGACGACCGACGGCGCGACGAGGTAGAAATTCGCGTAGAAGGCGTTGAAGAACTCGGTTCTCGCCGGCGTGATGTACGCCTCGGCCCAGAGGACAGGCTGGCCCCCGAAGATCCACTCCTCGATCGACGACAAATACGCGTGAATGTCATGCGTGTTCACATACCTCACGGTGTCGTGCAGGTTCGTGTACACCGCGATGCACATGACGAAGGGGAGAAACATCCGGACGAACTCCGCCGTTGCGAGCCACCAGCGCGGGCCCTGTCGGCGCCGGAGCGTCCGCTCGAGCCACGGCAGGATAGCGGCCAATCCGACGACCACCGCGAGCCGCAGCAGGCCGCCCTGGATGCGCCGCGAGTTGATCTGCTGCTGGTAGAGGTCGACATTGGCGTAGATGGTGAGGACGGCGGAGGCGACGAATGCGATGGCGAGCAGTCCCTCCTCCGGCCGCAGGCGCCGGAAGGCGGTAATCAGCCGGGACCTTCGAGTCGACACCTCGGGCACGAGTGAATGATAGTGCGTCCAACACGGCACGCGGCAGCCCGTCGCCCAATTCTGCTGCAGCCCGGCCCGGTTGGCTGCTCGGCCGGTTTCTAGGGCACGCCGCGACTCGCGCTTCGCGCCTGCCGCGAGCGGGCTCCGCTGTGGCAGGGGCGCGACTCGGCTCGAATCCCTGCCTCCCAGCCAATTCCCTCAAGTAGAGGCATACAGCGGACAATCTCGCGCAAGGTGTCTGCAGACTGCGAGCAACCGACAATCAATTTCGCCGTCGGCAGCCAACGTAATTCGAGCGGGCGAGCGCCCACCGGTGCTAGCATCCGGTCGCTCAGCAAGATGTCGGTGGGGAGAGCGGCTCATTCTGCTGGCAATGGCTGCGAACTGACTCGAGCGGTGTACCCCATCACTCGTTAGGCCGTGCAGCCTCTGCATCTGCGCAAGTGGGGAAATATTGTTGAATGCCAGTCGATTCGTGCTTATGGTGCTGGCAGTTGGCGCATCGAGCTGCGCGCCGGACCGTTCAGCGGCCCGTGGCACATCATCGCCGCTCGTTGGCACGTGGACTCTGCGAGCCGTCGAAATGACCGACTCCGCCGGTCGGCCGATCGAGAGCCCACGCGCCGTGGGCACCATCATCTATACCCGGGAAGGGCGCATGGCCACCCAGAGCATGGTGGTTCCCCGGCCGATTGTTCCACCGGTCCCCGAAGGTCCTGGTGAAGTAGCGGCATGGACTCCGGAGCAGGTCCGTCAGGTTGTCGAAACATACGACGCCTACTTTGGCACGTACGACGTCGACGAGGCCAAACACATCGTGACCCACCACGTCGAAGGTGAGTTGCGGCCAAACCTGGTCGGGGCTGCCTACCAGCGCCGCTATGAGGTCGACGGCGATCGCCTGGTGCTCAGCTCCGCGAATCCGGACGAACGCTGGCGAGTCGTCTGGGAGCGCGTGAAATAGGTGGTCGATCGTGCAGAGTCCGACGCTAACTGGCGACCAGGAACGTCAACCGACTCGCGACGTGGTCATTGATTTGTGAGGTCCGGCGTACTGCCTCGGACGCGATAGCGCACGTGGATGACTCCGGTGCCGAAACGGCGCGTCTCGAGGAGTTCGAGATTCCGTCGTAAAGCGGCTCGGAATGCCGGCTTTCCGCCGCCGACGATCACCGGGTTGAGAAACAGGTGACATTCGTCGACGAGATCGGCTTCGACCGCAAGCCCCGCAAGCTCGGCGCCGCCAATGCCGATGTCGTGCTCCGATTCCCGCTTGAGCTTCCGAATAGCCTCGACGTCGAAGTCAGGCTCGACACGCGTGTTGCGTGTCGTAGCGCCCGTCAGCGTTCGTGAAAAGACGATCTTCTCGGCCTTCTGCCAGATCCGTGCGAAGTCGAGATGGTTGGGTGGAGAGCCCTCCATCGGCGCATCCCAGTAGGCCATCGTCTGATAGAGTCGCCGCCCATAGAGATAGGTTCCGATCGGCCGCAACAACTCAGTGATGAACACGAAAACTTGATCGGGATTGACCCAATCGAATGAACCGGTTGCATCCTCCACGTAACCGTCGAGCGACGTATTGGTGATGTAGATCAACTTCGCCATACGAGAGAAGTAGGACGTTTCGTTATGCTCAGCCGGCGCTCCGAATGTTCGAAGTCACGTTCCAAAAGACGTACGTTGTAACTTAAGTGTGCGCGTCGCGCAACTCGAATTCAGGCTGTTTACTTGAGCGGTCCAGTCCATTGCAAGTCAGGCAGCAAAGGCGCAACCCTCTCATGGTTCGAAGATCCATGCCACGAAAGGCTCTGCGGAGACTCGTCTGCTTTTTTGGTGGCGGGCATTGCAGTGTTCGTGCTTTTCCAGAGCGTATCGGCTCAACGGACGGCTAAGAACAAACATGCGAATTCGACGAAAGCGCTGCTCGGCACGTGGCATCTCGTCCGGTTCGAAACCGTGCGAGCGGACGGGCGCACTTTTCTACCCTTTGGCGCTTCGGTCTCTGGGTCGCTGGTCTATCTCGCGGACGGCCAAATGATCGTCGCGTACGGGCGTCAGGATCGCACCAGGCCGCAACAGCCGACAACGCCCACGCCAATGGAACTAGCCAAAATGGTCGAAGGGTTCGACGCCTATTGGGGAACGTTCGAAGTAGATCCGATCCACGGCCAGGTCGTCCACCATGTTCAAGGCGCCTTCGAGACGCAGGCTATCGGTACCGATCGAATCCGCTCCGTCACGCTCGATGGGTATACCCTGGTACTCGCCGTTCCAATCGGACAGTGCTGGTGGGAGTTCGCCAACCAATGCACAGCGGGTGAGCAGGTTCAGATGAAGCTCACATGGCAGCGGTCGCAGTTCCTTTTCTCGATAACGGGGTGCCGTCCAACAGCAACTAAAGCCGTCGGCGCGATCGAGTGAAAGGCTGTTGCGCCGCCGCGGCTCAGGTGTAGGCGTTACGCCGGCTCGGATTCGACCGGCGCGGAATCGAACTCGGGGAGTATCCAATGAAACAAGACACAATCTTGGTCGTCACGTCTCTGCTCTCGATCCTCTTGCTGACGCTTCACATTACGGACGACATCGTCCGAGGGATATCGAAGGCCGAGCCCTCAAACATTGCGCTGATCGTCCTCGTCGTCTTCCTGTACGGGACGCTGGTGCTCGCCGAACGGCGATCGGGGTACGTCATCATGCTGCTCGTCGGGTTGTTCGCGGCGGGTATGCCCGTCATCCACATGAGGGGGGCGCATTATGGCGAGATCGCCAAGTCCGCCGGCGGCTTCTTCTTCGTCTGGACACTCTGGGCGCTCGGCGGGATCGGGGGCTTCACCTTCATTCGCTCGGCGCGCGGACTGTGGGGTCTGCGACGGGGCCAGCAGACGTAGTAGTTGGCGTCGTGTCTATGCGGGTCAACTCGAGAGCGCCCAGCACTCCTGTCCGATCGGGTGCGTGGTAGCGAATGAACTCTCCTACTCGGCCCTGAGGGCGTCGCTTGGATCGACGCCTGCGGCCCTTCGCGCAGGCACGTAGGTCGCACATGCAGCCGCGCCCGCCAGCGCGCACGCGACGATCGCGAGCGTCCCGGATCGGCTGGCGTGACGCCGAACAACAGAGCCGAGATCCACCGGCCGGCCGCAAGTGCGCCGGCCAGTCCGGCGCCCAAGCCAACCAGAGTCAGCGCTGCGCCTTCGCGCACGAACAACCAGACGACGTCGGCAGGCGAAGCGCCGATGGCCAACCGAAGACCGATTTCTCTCCTCCGCTGAGCGACCAGATATGCGAGCACACCATAGACGCCGATCGACGGAAAGCGCGACCGCGATGGCGGCAAAGGCCAGGAGCACGAGCATCGTGAAACGGCGTCCAGCGAGCGACGCATCGACAAGCGCTGGGAGCCTCTTGACATTTGCGAGAGGCAGCAATGGATCGAGCCCGGCCACGTCATGCCGCAGCGTGGGAATGGAGGCGATGCGATTCGCCGACGTGCGCACAGCGACAGTGAAGGCGTCCACCGGGTGCTGCTCGTACGGCAGGTAGATCTCGGCCGGCGTGTCCTCGTCGAGGCCGCCGTATTTGATGTTACCCACGACGCCGACGATCGTCTTCGGTCCGCTGCGCGCGTCGCGCGCGAGCTCCGCGCCGACTCGAATCTGTTGTCCAACGGGGTTCTGTCCCGAGAAGAATCGCTGTGCGGCCCGTTCGTTGATGAGGACGACCTCCGGACTCGTCGCCGTATCACGCCTGTCGAATGGTCGGCCGTCGCGGATCGGGATCTTCATCATCTCGAAGTATTCAGGGCTGACGATCCGCATAGAGGCAGTCGGCATCGATGCAGAGTCCGGCTCCGCCTGCCCTTCGTGACGGAAGCCGGTTATGGCATTGAGATCGCTCGTGAATGGAAGGCCCATCGCCACTGCCGCCGACTCGAACACCGGGTTCCGCCTTCAGTCGCGAGAGCAGCGCCGACACGAACGCTCGCGGACTCGCGGGATCTGCATACCTGGCGGCCGGCAACGACACGCTGAACGTCATGACGCCTTCGGGTTCGAAGCCAGGCTCGACATGCTGGAGCTGCACGTAGCTGCGAATGAGCAAGCCGGCCCCCACCAACAGCATCGCTGCGCCCGCCAACTCCGAGATGACGAGAACCCGTCGAGCACCCGTTCCGCTCGCGCCGATGGTCCCACGGTTACTCAACGCGACGAACCGTTCACTGGACCGTCCGGATACCGCCAACGCCGGTGTCAGCCCACACGCGATGCTCGTGACGAGTGTCATCGCCAAGCCGAAGGCCAGGACGTGCATGTCGACCGACAGATCCGGCAGACGCGGGATCGACGTCGGCCCGAGCAGCACCACTGCGCGCACACAAGAGAAGGCAACACCCGCACCGGCCGCGCCGCCGAGCACCCCCAGGACGAGGCTCTCTGTCAGCAACTGCGCGATCAGCTGGCGCCGACTCGCGCCGAGGGCAGCCCGCACGGCCACCTCGCGACCACGAGCCTGCCCCCGCGCGAGCAGCAGATTCGCGACGTTCGCACACGCGATGAGCAGCACGAGCGTGACGGAGCCGAACAGCGTCACCAACGTGGGACGAATGTCGCGAACAATCCGCTCGTGCAGCGGAGTGGCCAGTAGCGTCGCGTCCTTTTCTGTTTGGGGAAACTCCATGGCCAGGCGATCGGCCACCGTTTGCAGCGCGGTTGTCGCCTGGCTGGGCGACACGGTGTCCTTCAAGCGGGCCAATACCTGCACCCACTGTGCGCCGCGTGCCGCGGGCGCGAGGTCACGCGGCTTGAAGATGAGCGGCTGCCAGAACTCTGCGGCGGCCGGAAACTTCAGGGCGGCCGGAGCGACCCCGACAATCGTCACGTCTGGCCGTCGAGCGTCGTCGTCGAGTTCACGACGTCCGGACGACCGCCGAATCGACGTCGCCAGAGGCCGTCCGAGAGCACGATCTGGTTGCCGTCGCCCTGAGCGTCGCCTTCCGCCAACGCGCGACCGAGAGCCATCGAGACGCCCAGCAGTCTGAAGTAATTCCAAGAGACTCTCGCGCCTTGGAGCCGTTCCGGATCGCCGAGCCCGGTCATGTTGACGGTGATTGGCACCACGGCGGATGCCTCGGCAAACGATTCGCTCGGGCCGACGTAGTCGCGAACATTCAGTGGAGAGAGCCATGGCGAGACGCGTCCCTGGTGTCCGTAAAAGAGCATCACCAGGCGACTCGGATCACGATACGGCAATGGTCGAAGCAGCACGCCGTTCACGATCGTAAAGACCGCCGTCGTCGTGCCGATGCCGAGCGCCAGGGTCAGAATCGCCACACCGGTGAACGCGGGCTGCCGTCGCAGGAGCCGCCACGCATGACGCAAGTCCCGAAGCAAGAGGCTCAACAGCACCCTCCTCGACCGACGTGCATCATTTCGAGAGACGGACGTCCAGCCGTCCGTTTGACGTCTCGTGCGGCCGAAAAGGTTTGACGGCTCGAACCTCTTGAACGAACCGTTTGCTGACGCGATCCGCCGTTGGGCCTCAGCGAAAGGTGCGCTTTCGGCTACGCCGCATGGATGATCCAGTTGCGGAAATCGTCCCTAACACCCAGCCAATCTGCTGTTCCGCTCTGCTCGACCAAATCCAACGCTCAACGCAGGTCGTCATAGCGCACCGCGATGATATCGAGCCGCTCGGGTCCGCGTGGCGCGCGAACTGTCACCGTGTCTCCGACCTTTGCCGTCAGCAGCGCTCTGGCCAGCGGAGAGTGCCAGGACACGCGTGCGTCGCCGGAATCGAGCTCGTCCACGCCCACAATGGTGACCTCGCGCTCGTTGCCGGTCCCGTAAAGGATCGTGACGGTCGCGCCGAAATGCACCCGTTCGTGCGTCTTGCCCGAGTTGTCCACCACCACGGCCCGGTCGAGACTCTTCGACAGATAGCGGATACGCCGGTCGATGTCGCGCAGCTTTCGCTTTCCGTAAATGTAGTCGCCATTCTCCGAGCGGTCGCCGTTGCCCGCGGCCCACGCCACGGTCGTCACGATCGCCGGCCGCTCCACCTTCCACAGGCGTGCGAACTCCTCCTGTAGTCGTCGGTAGCCGCCCGGCGTGATGTAGTTCTTGACCTCGTCACTCATAGGAACAGATCGCGGCGCGTCAGTTCTGCCACACCGCGAACCCCTGTGCCCGTAACCATGCGGCGAGTTTCGGTTCCATGGAGGTAGCAATCCGGTACGGCAGGCGCGAGAACCCTTCCACCAGGTCGAGCCTCAGCCTGAGGCCATGGGCGCGAACGAAGCGTCCCGACTGCCTTCCCACCCGGTGACGCTCGAAACGCTCTTCGGGCGTTAATCCGGTCACCCCAATGTATAAGCATCCGCCCGACGCGCCGCCAGGATTGCGCTCGCGGAAGGCGCGGTGCTTCCACACTGCCCGATCCAGCTCGATGGCGTAAACGCTGTGGTGGCCCCGTGACCATGATCTCGCCGACAAGCCCGCGCATAGTGAGAAGAGCTCCGCCTCGACTCCGCTCGCCCGACTGGGTTCGAGCGGCTCGCTCGCGTCAATTCTTCGTTTTCCACCCCACTGGAAGAAGACGTCGAACGAGGTCTTCTTTGCGCGAATCACGTACCCGCGTCCCCACTTCGGATAGTCCGCGTGCCGGACGATGTCGCCATGCGCCATAGGTTGGTGCGCGTCGCGATCTCACCGCGCCGCTGGCGGGCGCGCCGCGATTTCCTCGAACGGCCTCTTCCCCACGACTCGATGCAGCGCCGTCGAGGGGTAACCTTCATGGTAGAAGAAGTACATCGCCGGGATCGCTTCAAGTTTCATCGTTGAAAGACATCGGAAGGACGCGTCGCCCTCGGGTGAGCGATGCTGCACTTCGGCCCCACGGCCCCTATTGCGCGGTCCCGCTTCGCGCCAAGTGTTGCTTTCTCTCCTGACATTGCCTCGGCGCGGGCTACAGATTGTCCTGGCGTGCGAAGCGTCCCTGGTAGATGGCGCTGCCCTCGCAGCGCTGGAGCACGATCTGGAGGAGCCGCACGCCTGCGTGGATGAGCAGCGTCCGGCCCGATACGTTTGACATCTCGAGCACCTGCCGGGTCGCGACGCCCGGCTGCACAAAGCCCGACGTGACGTGGATCATGAGGCCGAGGCGCGCGAACCGGCTGCGGCCCTCGAGCCATCCGCCAATGTCGCCGGGAAGCGTGATGCGCTCGCGGGTGATGCCGTGGATGGTCTCGCCGGGCGCCAGCGGATACGGTGTCTCGAGCGAGCGCACCTCGGTGATCGTCCGGTAGTCGACGTCGTCGGTCACCGGCACCGCCTCGAGCCCGGCGTGCATGACGCGGATCGCGTCGCCGAGATGCAGGTCGATCGACGCCGGCCCCACCTGGTCCGCGAAGAACGGCTCGATCACCACTCGCCCCGCCTCGATTTCTCGCCGGATCACGTCGCACGTGAGGATCATCGTGTCCCTTCGTCGGCACTAAGTCGTCGATATCGACAGGATCGCCTCAACGACGCCATCAATGCGTCGTCTGGATGTGAAGCAGGAAGACAGAGTAGGGCGCACCTGCGCGAAGCCGTACCGGCGTCCCAGATTCCGTCGCGACGGAAGCCGTTGCCCGACTCACGAGCTACCAAAGCGAATGCACGACCGGTGACCCGTGCACCGTGGTGACCTTGACCTTGCTCACCCATTCCCCGATAGCAGCCATGTCTTCCCAGGCCTGAGCCTGCTTCCAGTGGTCTGCCACCCCTGCCGGGGTCTCGTAGACCTCCGTCAGGACAAAGGAGGTGTTGCCGGTAGGCGTGGACGACGGGTCCATCGGATTTGACAACTCCGGTCCTTTCACGATGTTGTAGAGCAGGAGGGCTTTCTCCCCGTCGCGAGCGTGCGTGTTCCGCATCCACTTGGCGTGGTTCGCGAATAGCCGGTCGCCTTCCGCCACCTGATCGGGCGGGGCCGTAAAGATGATGGTGATCTGGGTCTTCCCTGTGTGCGACATGGTCTTCCTCCTTTAGGAATGTGGCCTATTTAGCCTGGCAAGGCGCGGTGATGCCTCCCACTCTGCCCTCGACGACTCAGCGCTGGGGCATCAGCTCTTCGAGTTGGAACACATGCCGAATCGGATGCATGACCGCGTGCTCCAGCATCGCGTCGATGCAGTACCGCGTCTGCCATCGGGACGGATACTCGGGCGTCTCAAGCCGATCGTCGCCGACGTCCCCTAGCGGCGCGCACCATTTCTCCAACACGTGCTCCATGTAGCTGTCGGCGTCTGCCGCGAGGGCCGTCGGCTCCGGCGGCAGGCGAATCTCCGGATCTGGCAGCTCGAGCACCTCGCACATCCACGTCATGTAACCGCGGGCGGCGCCCAGGACGTGTCGGAGTAGTGTCTCCAGTGATGCGTACGCCGGATCCTCGGTGATGGGGAGCACTACCGATGCGGCCCGCGCCTGCTTCCAGACGATGAGGAAACGGCGCAGGTGTTCGTCGTGCAAAGCGACTAATGCCCGAACAGCCCGAGAACGATAGGTGAGAGCAGTTGATGACATCGTCATACGTAAGCTATTTACAGTCGGCGAGGCTTGGCGTCAATCGTTACTGCCCGAGCCATTCGAAGCGGTAGGCGAGCTCCGCGCCTCCCTCGCCCTCGTATGCGAGCTGCCCGACGAGCAGCGAGAACGGCTCCATGAACCGGGCAACGCGCGGCGGCCCGCATCGATCGGATCGAAACCCACATCGCGGATCAGCGTCGCCGCGATTTCCTTCGCGCTCTGGTCGTCGCCGCAGTACACCAGGCTCGGCCTGGCGGCTTTGCGTCGACGTTCGTAAACACTGAACAGCACCTCGCTCGGCACCGTGCCGAACGCGGAGACAACGTGAGCGCGTCGAACCTTCCTGGCCAGCGCTTCCGCGCCCGATGACGTGTGGGCGATCACAAAGTCGGTGTTGTCCGCGTTCATCGGGAGGGAACACGTCACGATCACCTTGCCAAGGGCGAACGCATGGTATGAATATGCGCCCGCGGGTGGGCTTTTGCACCGGGAGAATTCCCCATTCTGCCCCACCTCTTCGTTTAGGTGAGCTCGTGACCAACCCTGGCCCTCGCCCAGGACAATGCGTTCGGCCAGCCCCCTGGGCCATGCAACACGCCGTCGTCGGCTAGGCTCTCGGCGCCGCGGCATTCGGACGGCACTTCCGTCTGAATTCGATCACGACCCTCGTCGGCCGCCTGTACCAACATCGGTCCCCGACTTTTTTTTCACCACGCATCCCGACAAAGCACGCAGTGCTACGCTGGCAGCGACATGAGGATCCTGCTCGTCGTGCTCACGCTGGCGCTGTCGCAAGCGGCGCCGACTCAACCCGTTCCGCCGTCTGCGCGCGAGATCGCGCCAGCCACATATCTCCTTCCCGGTGCCATGCTCCCGGATCGCGGGCCCGACGGCAACACGGTGATCATCGTCGCGCCTTCTGGCTTGATCGTGGTCGATACCGGGCGCCATCCGTGGCAGAGCGACGGCATTCTCGCCTTTGCGCGCAGCAAGCACCTGCCGGTGTCGGTCATCGTCAATACGCACTGGCATCTCGACCACTCGAGCGGAAACAGACGCGTGAAGGCGGCGTACCCCGAGGCGAAGGTCTACACGACGCGCGCGGTGGACCGCGCGCTGGCACCGGGAGGATTCCTCACGCGCAACGCCGTCGCGGCGCGCGAGCGGCCAGCCGATCCGAACGCGTCCGCGGTCAGAAAAGAAGAAACCGCCCTTTTCCTGGCGACGATGGACGACGCCGACAGCCTGCGGCCGGACGTGCCGGTGGAACAGTCGGGGCCGCTCAGTCTCGCGGGACGGTCCCTTCAAGTGCGCGTGGCTCCCGATGCGGTGACCGATGGCGATCTCTGGCTCTACGACGAGACGACGGGCGTCGCTGTGATCGGCGATCTCGTGACGTTGCCCGCGCCATTCTTCGAGAGCGCGTGCCCCGCTGGATGGCAGGTCGCGCTCGACGCGGTGTGGGCGACGCCGTTCCGGCTCGCCGTGCCGGGCCACGGCCCTCCGATGGGCCGTCACGAGTTCGACATCTATCGCGGGGCCTTTGTCGGATTCCTGTCATGCGTGAGGACGGATAGTCCCGCCGCCACCTGCGCGGCCGGCTGGACGAAGGATGTGAAACCGCTTCTCGAGGGCGACGCGGCGCAAAGCCAGGCAACGGAGTACGCGGAGTACTACGTGGATTTTCTCCGAAAGAATCGCGGCGCCAGCCCGGATTGCCAAACGAAGTGACGACTGGAGCGACGAGCGTAGGATCGCCTGGGATCCAGTTTCCCGACGATCCGTAACGCGACCGCTCAGATACGCTCAAAACCCGGGCTGAACGGGACTCCCTGGTTGAGGCGCCGAAGACCGGCAACTTCCAGAAACCATTCTTCGTCACATTGTTCAACCGGTGTTGGCGAATCGGCTATCCAGGCATTCGACGTGACCCGTGTCGGTGGAGGTTCCCGTGAACAATCCGCTCGGCGACATTCGATACGGCGCGAGGATGCTGGTCAGGCGCCCGGGCCTGAGTGCTCTCGGCATCGTCGCGCTCGCCCTTGGCATCGGCCTGACGACGACCATGTTCAGCATCGTGTACGGGGCGGTCCTGAAAGGCCTGCCTTATGAGCGATCTGACCGGCTCGTCGCCCTCTTCGGAACCCGCCCTGCCCAGGGCATCCAGTTCCTGCCCGTGAGCATCCACGACTTCATGGACTGGCGCGAGCAGCAGAAGAGCTTCGAGGCGATCGCCGCGTATTACGCCGAGACCGTCAACGTGAGCGGAACCGAGGGCCGGCCCGTGAGGTACCTCGGGGTCTACGCCAGTGCGAATCTGTTCGATATTCTGCGCGTGCGCCCCATCCTCGGCCGCACGTTCCGGCCGGAGGAGGATAGTCCATCGACCCCGCCCGTGATGATCCTGAGCTATCGGGCCTGGCAGGATCGATTCCACGGCGACCCGCACGTCATCGACAGGTCAGTGCGAACCAACAGCGAGATGACGACGATCGTCGGCGTAATGCCAGAGCGGTTTGATTTCCCCGGGCAGATGGACGCCTGGCTGCCGCTGCGCATCGACCCTCTGGCGTTCCCCCGCGGCTCTGGTCCGGCGTTCGAGGGCACGCAGCTCCAGGCTGTTGCCCGGCTGAGGGACGGCGTGTCGCTGGAGACCGCCCAGACCGAGATGTCCACCATCGCGCGACGAATAGCGGCCGACCACGCCGAGTCGAACCAAGGCGTTGACGTGACCGTAATGCGTCAGATCGATGCGACCATCGGCCCGGAGGCGCAGGCGATGCTGCTGACGATGCTGGGCGCGGTGTTCGGCGTGCTCCTGATTGCCTGTGCGAACGTCGCGAACCTGCTGCTCGCCCGGACGGTACTGCGGACGAAGGAGATCGCGATCAGAACGGCGCTTGGCGCAGGACGCCTGCGAACGGTCTCACAGCTGCTCGCCGAAACGCTCGTTCTGGCGGTGGCCGGCGCGGCGGGCGGCCTCCTCGTCGCGAAAGTCGGGATCGATTTCTTCAACGCCTCCACCGCGAACCAGGAACTGCCACTCTGGCTCGTCGTCGGCTTCGACCCGGTCGTCATCCTCGTCGTCCTGGCGTTGACAGTGTTGAGCGCGATTCTGGCGGGCACGGTTCCAGCCCTTCGCGCGTCGAAGGGTGACGTGAGCGAGATCCTCAACGATGAATCGCGCGGATCGTCGGGTCTGCGTCTCGGTCGGATCAGCAAGGTGCTCGTGGTCGTGCAGCTCGCCTTCTCGTGCGGCCTGCTCGTCGCCGCCGGCCTGATGATCAGGACGATTGTCAACGTTGCGCGATTCGACTACGGCTACGACACCACAAACGTCTACACAGCCAGGCTCGGCCTCTTTGCGAAGGACTACCCGACCGCGATCGCGCAGCGTCAGTTCTACGACCGCGTGCGACAGCGAGTCGAGAGCCTGCCAGGCGTGCGGACCGTCGCCTACACGTCCGATCTTCCCGCGCGCGGCTCCCAGATGCAGCGACTCTCCGTCGATGGGGCAGCATATCCGGTCGAGCAGGATCATCCCCGGGCCCGGCGCGTCGTCATCGCGCCTCGCTACTTCGATGTGTTCGACGTGAAGCCGGTCGCCGGACGAAGCTTTACCGAGGCCGATCGTGCCGAGAGCCTGCCGGTTGCGATCGTCAACGAGCGGTTTGTGGAGCGCTTTCTGGCGGGCCGCGATCCAATCGGCCGACGCGTCAAGCTGGGGGAGGACGCCGAGCCCTGGCGGACGATCGTCGGCATCGTGCCCGACATGCACCTTGGTGGCGCGATCGGACGGCTCGACACGCAGGACGAAGGCGTCTACTTGCCGCTCGACCAGAACGTCATCAATTTCATGAGCCTCGTCGTTCGAACCGAACGAGATCCGATGACGTACGCCGCGAGCATCCAACGCGAGGTCAACCAGATCGATCCGACGCTTCCGCTCTACTGGGTCCGTTCGCTCGAAGAACAGTATCGTCTCGACACGTGGTTCTTCCGCGCCTTCGGCGCGTTGTTTGTGGCGTTCGGCTTCACGGCACTGGCGCTTGCGGTTGTCGGGCTCTACGGCGTGATGTCGTTCTCGGTCGGGCAGCGCACGCGCGAGATCGGCGTCCGGATGGCGCTCGGCGCCCAGGCTCGAAGCATTCTGCGCCTCGTGCTGGGCCGGGGGAGCCTGCAGCTCGCGACCGGCATCCTGCTTGGCCTCGGCTTTGCGCTAATCCTTTCGCGCGGCCTCGGGATCCTGCTCTTCGGAGTCAAGCCGTGGGATCCGGCGGTGTTCGTTGTCGTCGTGGCGACGTTGGGTCTGTCCGGGCTTTCGGCCTGTCTCCTCCCAGCCAGGCGGGCGACACGCGTCGATCCGATCGACGCGCTTCGGTACGAATAGGATCTCGCCGCAACGCTCGACCGGGCTACACCCTTAACCCTTCTCAGCTTGATCCTGCCTTACACTATTGCCGTCGTGGCGTGGTTCGAATCATTCAGCAGATCGCCGCCTTCTGAACCAATCAACCGGACCCGACGGATAACGCGTTCCCACCGTCTCGTAACCGGCGTCCTCTGGCTATTGGTCCTCACGACGTCCGGAGCCGCGCAGGATCTCGATCCCAGAGCCTACGTCAAGGTTCCCGTCGGCTTCACAGTCGCTATCGCGGGGGTCAGCTTCTCGCACGGCGGGGTGCTGACCGATCCGACCCTGCCGATTGAAAACATCAACGCGGACGTGTGGACGCCGTCGGTCGGCGTCGCGCAGAGCTTCAGCCTGTTCGGCAAGACGGCCCAGTCGCTGGCCGCGCTCCCGTACTCGTGGGCACACGTCACCGGAGACCTCGCTGAACAGGCCCGGAGCGTCGACCGATCGGGACTCTCGGACATGCGGCTCCGTCTCTCCGTGCTGCTGGCCGGCGCACCGGCGATGACGCCGCAGCAGTTCGCGACATCTCCTCACCGGCCCATCATTGGCGCGAGCCTGACGGTGGCCGCACCGACCGGTCAGTACTCTCCCCAGCGCCTGATCAACCTCGGGACCAACCGCTGGGCGTTCAAACCGGAGGTGGCCCTCTCGTATCCGCTGGGACCGAGGTGGCTCGTCGATGTGTACGCCGGGCTGTGGATGTTCGCCACCAACGAATCGTTCTATCCCGGCACGGCGGTTCGCACGCAGGCGCCGATCGGCGCGCTGCAGACGCACGTCAGCTACTCGCTCTCGGTGAAGGCGTGGGCGGCCTTCGACGCGACGTGGTATGCGGGCGGACGGGCGACGGTGGACGGCGTCCCCAAGGGCGTTCGCGAGTCGAACTCGCGCGTCGGCGCGACGCTGGTCTTTCCGGTCGGAAGCCGGCACGCGGTCAAGGTCGCATGGAGCACTGGCGCGATCATCAGGTCCGGGGCCGACTTCACGAGCCTATCGGTGGGATGGCAGACGGGATGGCTCAGTTGGCGGCCGGCGCAGAAGCGGCCAGGAAATTGAGCGAAACGAAATAAGCACAGAGCTCCTTCAATCCCTGCCTTGTGGACTGCTTGCTGATAATGCATGCATTGCCTATAATAAGTGCATGCAGTACACGATTCGAGGCATTCCGGCGGCTGTCGACAGCGCCCTGCGCGGGCGCGCACGAGCGGCGGGGAAGAGCCTCAACGAAACAGCCGTCGACGCGTTATTGGAGGGGTCGGGCATGGCAGGGATTCCGCGAAAGCGGCGCGATCTCGCTGACATCGCCGGCACATGGAAGGCGGAGAAGGCGGTTGAAACAGCGCTCGCTGCACAGGATCGGGTGGACGAGGATCTCTGGCGGTGAGAGTTGCGCTCGATACGAATCGATACGTCGATCTGTGCAAGGGCGTCGACGAGACGGTCGCGCTCCTGGAGGAAGCCGAGGCCGTCATGTTGCCGTTCGTCGTCCTGGGCGAGCTTCGCGCGGGCTTCGCGCACGGGCGTCGCCAGGCCGAAAACGAGCGAACGCTCCGGCGGTTCCTCTTGAAAGAGGGGGTGAGCGTGCTCTTTGCGGACGACCAGACGACCCATCATTACGCGTCGGTCTTCCGTCAGCTCCGGAAGCAGGGCTCACCGATCCCGACCAACGACGTGTGGCTGGCGGCCCTTGTGCTGCAGCATAATCTTGGTCTCCACGCGCGAGACAAACATTTCGATCACCTCCCGCAGATCGTTCGCGTGTGAATCCGCGGCGCTTCCTCGGAGACCTTTCAAATCTTCGCAGCCGCCCGCTCTCTCCACTTCGCCAGGTCCACGCCCTTCACGAGGAGCCACATCGCCATCGATAATTCCGCGACGAAGGGCGGCAGCATGATGGCCGGGAAGAGTCTCGAAGCCAGCGCGGGGTAGAGGACAAGCGCGAAGCTGTTCGTCAGGTAGCACGCGCCCGCGAGCTGCATGAGGATCCCGAGAACCTTTGGCAGGTAGTCCGATCGAATGACGAGATAGCCGACGACAAGACATTCCATACCAAAAAAAATCAGACCGAAACCGAAACCGTAGTCGTGGGTTCTGAGAGAGACGTATGCGAGAGCCTGCAGCTGCGCCGGCGTGAACGCTTTCAGATAGGCTGCGTCGCCGAGCAGGAACAACGGCAGCATCAGATTCAACTTGTTGGCCACGAGCACGCCCGTCTGGACGAGGTTGAACAGCACCGCGAGCATCGCGAGATTCCTGCTCACCGGCCTGAGCAAGACGTAGAAAACCAGCATCAGCCCGACGTCGCACATGTGCATCACCAGGTCGCCGGCGATGCCGGCGCGCCAGAGTGACGTCGATGCGATGAGGTTGTTGGCCGTTGCCGCCGCGTCGCGCGAAACGACGATGGAGCCGCGGACGAAGAGCTCGCCTGTGATGCCGGCGACGATGATGATCAGGTAGAGCAGCCCGCCAATGCGTGCGTAGCGTTGCGGCGAGGTTTCGGCGGAAGGATTGGGCATTTATGTTCCTCCATATTCCTCGTGCGGGTCCAGCATCAGGCTAGCGGAACGTCCCGCACACAGCAATGCGATATGCTCAGCACGTTCATGGAAGCCGCGAACCTGAACCAACGACCGCCTGACATCGGCGTACCGCACTACCGCGTCCTCTCCCGGCTGGGCGCGGGCGGAATGGGCGAGGTCTGGCTGGCCGAGGATTCGCGGCTCGGTCGGAAGGTGGCCATCAAGCTGCTGCCTGCGCACGCGACCCGCGACGAGGCGAGCGTGCGCCGCTTCGTCCAGGAGGCACGGGCCGCATCGGCGCTCAACCACCCGCACATCGTCACGATTCACGACATCGGCGATAGCCCAGCGGGGCGGTTCATCGTGATGGAACTTGTTTCGGGGGCCACGTTGCGCGCGATGCTCAGCGGCGAGCTGAGCGCAGCCAGCGTGCTCGAATGGTGCAAGCAGATCGCCAGGGCGCTCGCGGCAGCACACGCAGCCGGCATCACGCATCGCGACCTGAAGCCCGAGAACGTCATGGTGCGCGACGACGGCTACGTGAAGCTGCTCGACTTTGGACTCGCACGGCTGTCGCATTCAGAGGAAGACGATCGCGATGCGACCGTGGGGCAGCACACGGTCCAGGGCCAGATGTTGGGCACGGTGCGATACATGTCGCCCGAGCAGGCGCGCGGTGAGCACGTGGGCCATGCGTCAGACATCTTTTCGCTCGGCGTGGTCTTCTACGAGCTGACGTCGGGCCGCCATCCGTTCCGCGCACAGACGCTCCCCGGATATCTCCACGCCATCATCAGCCAGGTACCGCCGCCGCTCGGCACCGTGAACGCCGGGTTCTCCGCACTGATCTTTCGCATGCTCGAGAAAAACGCCGCCGATCGGCCGACCGCCGCAAGGGTCGTCGAGGCGCTCGACGCGGTCAGCCACGGGTCGCCGAGCATCGCGGGCGCCGCGTCGTCGTCCACGTTCGGCGGGCGTCCCGCAATCGCGGTTCTTCCCTTCGACAACCTCTCGAGCGATCGTGAGCAGGAGTATTTCACCGACGGCCTCGCCGACGAGTTGATTACGCGGCTTTCGCTCTTTCGGACGTTCCCGGTGATTTCACGCGCGTCGAGTTTCGTGTTCAAAGGCAAGATCCGCCGATCCGAAGCAGATTGCCGCCGACCTCGGTGTTCGCTACCTGGTGCAGGGCAGCCTGCGCAAGGCGGGCAATCGCGTGCGGATCGCCGCACAACTTGTCGAGGCGACAACGGCGCAGCAGGTCTGGGCGAAGACGTTCGAGCGCGAGCTGTCGGACGTGTTTGCGGTTCAGGACGAGCTGAGCGAGGCAATCGCCATTTCGATTGTGGGTGACCTGCATCGCGTCGAGCATGCGAGCGCCGAGCGCCGGCCGCCCGAGAGCCTCGAGGCGTGGGGCCTCTATCAGCGCGCGCAGCCCCTCATTCATCGGTTTACGCGCGAGGACAGCGCGGAGGCGCGCCGCCTGCTCGAGCGTGCGGTCGCGCTCGACCCGACCTTTGCGCCCGCACGCGCGCGTCTGGCGGAGATCTCAATCTGGGAAGTCGTCCACAACTGGACCGACGCCCCGGACGAGGTGCTGGCGCAGGGGCTCGATCAAGCGCGACGTGCGGTCGCGCTCGACCCGGCCGACCCCGACGCGCACGCGTTTCTCGCCTGGATGCTGATTTCCGTTGGACGGATTGGGCGACTGCGGGGCGGCGCTCGAGGAAGCGACGCGCGCACTCGAGCTCAACCCGAGCTCGATCTGGTCGCTGATGATCCACGCGTGGATCTGGCACATGACGGGGCACGACGCCAACGTCTCGATCGCGCAGATCGAGCGCGCAATGCGGCTGAGCCCGCATGATCCGCGCCGAGTTCCTCTTCTACGACATCGGATCGTCGGCGTACATGAACGCGGGCCGCTTCGAGAACGGGCTGGCGCTCGGCAGGCGGCTGATCGCACTGTTCCCGACCTACTACTTGGGCTATCTCTGGTGCGCGGCCAATGCTGCGGGCGCGGAGAAGCGTGACGACGCGCGCGCGTTCATTGCGCAGGCGCGCAGGATCCAGCCAGACGTCTCCATCGCGCTCGTCCGACAGAGCCTCGGAGCCATGGCCCCTGAGGTCGACGAACGTCTCACTCGACTGCTCGGTCTGGCCGGCCTCCAGGTTTGACACACACCACCCGAGCCGCTACTTTGCGCCATGCCATCCACGACTATCAATGACTCGTCGTCCCTTTCCGATTCTCCTCGCAGCGCGAACGACCTGACCCGGCGTGAATTGCTCGTCGGCGCCGGCGCGGGCGCCGCTGCCATCTTTCTCGAGCCCCACGGCGTCCAGGCTCAATCGCCGCCGAACAGGACCGTTGTCTTTTCTCACACCACGGTGTTCACGACCGCGGACGCCGTGCAGCACGACGTGGCGCTCGCGGTGGACGGCGACAAGATCGCGGCGATTGGTCAGACCGACGACATCCTCAAGAAGTATCCGCAGGCCGACATCTACGACGGGCGCGGCAAGGCCGTGCTCCCGGGCCTGATCAACTGCCACGCGCATCTGAGCGCGACGATCGCTCGCGGCTTCAACGAGGACTTCGGATTCCCCAACAGTTATCGACTGGCCATGCAGCCCGACAGTCTCCTTTCCCAGGAAGAAGACTCGCTGATGGCCGTGGTGGGCGCCCTCGAAGCCATTCGAACCGGGAGCACCACGGTTGTCGAGAACGTTTCGGGCATCAGCAGTGAGGCAGCGGCGCTGGCTGACACGGGTCTGCGCTGGGTGTTCGCCGAGTCCGCCAGCGACATCGAGAATGTTCCCGGTCCGATGTCGCCGGAGCTCCTCGCGAAAAGCGAAGCGCCGAGATTTTCCGCGAAGCGGCGCGACGAGGGACTGCAGCGCATCGACGATCTCTTCAGCGAAATGGCACGGCGCGAAACAGGGTCGTATCAGCGTGTTTCCCGCCGCCGCACTGGCTGAGTTGTGCTCGCCCGAGCTGCTCCAGGCCGTTCGCGCCTTTGCCGAGAAACACGATCTCGGATACACGATCCATCTGTCGCAGAGCCGCGCCGAAGTCGATTTCATGGTGAAGCACCATGGAGTTCGTCCGCCGGCGTTTCTCGCGAAGCACGGCTTCCTTGGTCCCCGGCTGTTCGCGGCGCACTGCCGGTACGTGGACGAAGCTGACATCGCGCTTCTCGGCAAGTCGGGCACCATCGTCTCGCACCAGGCCGGCATGGCCGCGAACCGCGGCGTCATTCCGCCCATTCCCGCCCTGCGGGCGGCGGGCTGTCCCATCGCGAACGGCACCGACAACAACACGACTGACATGTTCGCGGTGATGCGGATCGCGCTCCTGACGGAACGAATCCGGCGGACCGATGCGTTCCCCGGAGTCAGGCCACAGCCGGAAGACGCGCTCGAAGACGCGACGGCTCGGCGGCGCACGAGCGGTCCGCCAGGCGACGTCCATCGGCACGCTCGAGAGTCGGGAAGAAGGCCGACCTCATCGTCCTCGACACCCAGCGCATCTACCTCGTGCCGGCGGTGCGCATCCTGTCCGCGTGGATCCACAACGGGCAGCCGTCCGACATCGAGTCCGTCATGGTCGACGGTCAGTTCGTCATGCGCGACCGGAAGATCCTGACGATGGACGAGGCGAGCGTGATGGCCGAAGCCGACAAGGTCGGACGGCGGGTGTGGGCAGAGGTGCAGAAAGCCAGCCCGATTGTGATACCTGGCCGGCCGCGCCAGAAGTGACCCGACGGATCATTCGTTCGTGACTGCGACGCTGGGCGTTTCGTCCTTTGCCAGCAGGTGCGGCCGCGCGTTGAAGACACGGGCGCACGCATTCCATCGAAGCCGTGCCTCGTCGTTGTCGGGCGGCCGCAGGGCGTCGGCGCGTTCATAACACTCCATCGCCTGCTGTAGCCATCGCGGACGAGTGCTATGACTTCATCGGGCCGCGGTATGATGGCGTAACGATGGACCACCGAGAATCAACAACGCACCGTCGGGTAGGCGCCGTTCGGAACGGCGTAGCGTCCAATCGAGCTAGGCTCCCCGGAGCTCAACGCGAAAAGACCGTCACCGAGCCGCTCGACGAGTTGGACATCCGCATTCTCGACGAACTGCAGACCGACGTGACGGTGCCGCTGGCCGACCTCGCCACGCGCGTCGGCTCCTCGAAGTCGGCCTGTTGGCGGCGGATCAAGCACTTCCTCGACGAGGGCATTATCACGGACCGCGTCGCGATCATCGACCCAAGTAAGGTCGGATTGGGCGTGATGGTACTCGTCTTCGCCAAGATCGACGGACGTACCGGAGCGAAGCTGCAGGACTTCATCGAAGCGGTGCGCGAGATGCCCGAGATTATCGAGTGCCACGCCTTGATGGGCGACGTCGATGTACTGCTCAAGATCCTGGTGCCGGACATCGCGGGGTACGAGCAGTTGATGTGGAACAAGCTCGACAAAATGCCAGGCCTTGTGGGCATGCGGTCGTCAATCTCCGTGACGAGGTTCGTCGACACGACCAGACTGCCGCTGCGACCACATCGGCCACGCCCGATCACAGACGCGGGCAGGCGTCCAAAGGTGCGCGGCTGATCGGTTCGACATCTTTCTCCGTCGCCAAATAGCGCGTCGAAACTCCAGACCTGCCCGCATCGCCGAGCCGACATGGTTTCGGCGTGCCCATCCGAGACCGGTTCCGGGCCCATCGAACTAATTCCGACTGTCGTGTTCGTCCCCACAGGGACCACGTTCCCTAGTTCTACCACCTGTCGGCACATCGTTCTCCCTGATGCCCTCGCCGAGGTCACCATGGGAACCACGTTTCACGTGGGAGAGAGATAGTATCTCGTCCAGAAACGATGCCGGATACCGTCTCGCCGGATCGGGATCCAGAGCAACACGGAGCGGTGCCTGCGCTCGACGCGATCGTGCCGCGATCGGATTTTCCCCTGATGGGCCGGGTCGCCTACCTCAACTCGGCGGGCATGGGGCTCATCCCGAGGAGTGTCCAAGAGGCGCATGACGGGTTTGCGCGAGAGGTGGCGACTTCTGGGTCCCTCGCCTTCTTCGAGCACCTCAAGGCCATCAAGGATGCGCCCCGTGCGGCGGCGGCGCGTCTGTTCAACGCAAACCCGGCCGACATCTCGATCGTTACGAGCACGTCTGAAGCCATCAACCAAATCGCCTGGTGGTTGCGGCCGCGCGCCGGTCAGAACATCGTGGCGATCGACACGGAATCACCAGCCGTTACGCTGCCCTGGATTCGGGTAGCCGAGGAAACAGGTGCGAAGGTGCGCCTGGTGCGCGCCAGTCCGGAGCCCGCAGCGCTCTCAATCGAGCAGGTGGCGGCCCTCGTGGATGATCGGACGGCCGCCATATCCATAAGCCATGTCCAGTGGGGGACCGGACACCGATTCGACCTCAAGGAACTGGCCGCCCTTGCGCACGCCCACGGGGCCCTCCTAGTCGTGGATGCGATGCAGAGCGCTGGCGTGGTCCCTATCGACGTGCAGGCGAGCGACGTGGACGTGCTCGCCACCGGGTCCTTCAAGTGGCTCTGCAGTTTCTCGGGCTCCGGTGTGTGCTACGTCCGGCCGGAGTTGGGAGAACGGCTGCGCCCCATTTTCGTTGGCTCGCTCACGCTGGATCCGGCGCCACCGTGGCGCGAAACCGGCGTCTCGCAGGAGGACGCCGTAGCCGGGCGGCGCCTCGAATACGCCAGCTCTGCCCACACGCTGCGCGTAGCGCTGGCCGCGGCGATCGACTATTGGCTGGCCGTCGGTCCCGAGCGGGTCCTTCGACACGTCCTTGGGCTCACCGCGAGAATCGCCGATGGTGTAGGTTTGCTCGGCGGTACCGTGCTGACGCCTCCCGAAGACTCCCGCCGCGCCGGCATCCTGACGGCGGTGTTCCCTGGCCAGGACCCGGATCGTCTGGTCTCCGCTCTCGAAGAACGGCAGGTCGCGGTATGTGCGAGGGTGGGTGGTCTCCGATTCGCGCCGCATGCCTTCAACAACGCGTTCGACGTGGACCGTGCACTTGCGGCGCTCGAAGAGATCCTTCGTCGCTGAGAACCGCGCCACAAGGACACGCTCCGTACCGACGGGCAGGCCAACTCGCCGTCTGCAGCGTTCTGGCCAAGCGTAGGACGCTCGCCTCACCCATGAGGATCTGACGGACTTGCGCTCGATCGGAAACCTTTTTCCAGGTGCCACTTTGCGGCGGAACGTGCGCTGAGGCAGGAGTCGAGATGGCAGCGACACAGGAAGGCAGACTCAAGCAGGGAATGACCGGACTCGATGTGGTCGCGCTCGGCGTGGGGGCGGCGATCGGCATGTCGATCTTCTCGGTAATGGCACCGGCCGCGCAGGCCGCCGGACCGGGTCTGCTGGTGTCGCTCGCGCTTGCGGCCATCCCGATGGTGGTTTTCACGGTCGTGTATGCGTTCATGGGCTCAGCCGTACCGCGCTCAGGTTCCTCCTACGACTGGCCCGCGCAGTTCGTGCACCCGTTCGTCGGCTTCATCGTGAACTGGCTGAGGATCCTGGGCAACGCCGGCTCCCTGTACCTGATGGCGCTCGTCTTCGTCAGCTACGTGTCCAAGGTGATCAGCCTGCCCAGCGTGCCGACGATGGTCGCCCTGCTGGCCGTGTTCTGCGTGATCAACCTGGTCGGCGTCAACGTGACCGGCGGCGTGAGCCGCGTCCTCGTGGTCCTCAAGATCGCGGCACTCGGGGTGTTTGTGGTCCTGGGCATCCCCTTCGTGAGGGCTGCCAACTTCGCGCCGTTCCTGCCGACTGGCTGGTGGGGCGTTCTGGCGGCCCTGCCGTTGCTGAGTGGTCTGTACATGGGCCTCGAGACGGGCGTGGAGGTCGGTGAGGAGATTCGCAATAGCGCGAGCGTGATCGCCAAGGGCCTCGGGTTCACCATGTCGATCACGATCGTGGTCTACTTCGCTGTTTCGTTCGTCGCCGTGGGTGCGCTCGGTGCGCCCGGGCTGGCGGCGAGCAGCGCACCCATTCTGGACGCAGGCCGCCTCTTCCTGGGCCGATGGACGAACATTCTGATCGTCGTCACCGCGGCTGCCGCGATCGGCGCCGCGATCAACGCGACGTACCTCATCTTTGCGCGCTTCCTGTTCGCGATGGGGCGTGATGGCGTGCTGCCTGCTGTGCTCGGAAGGATTCACCCGAAATGGGGCACACCGTATGTCGCCATCCTCGTGGTCTTCGCATTGGCCCTCGTCAGTTTCTTCCTCCCGTCCAGCCTTCTGTTCTTGTTCCTTGCCGCCAACATCCCGGTCATGCTCAAGTACGTCAGCCACTGCTGGGCCGCCGCGCGGCTGGTCGAACACCATCCCGAGCTGCACCGGCGGGCGAAGTTCATGTTGAGCCGACGGGCCGTGAAGGCCTGGTCCTATGCCGGGATCGGGCTTGCGGTTGTCACCATCTTTTCGGGAGTGGGCGCGGATTGGCGCCCGTACGCCATCCTCTGTGTGTGGGGCGGACTTGGGCTCGTCTACTGGTTTGCGCGAAGCCGCCACACGAGAGCGACCAGTCGAGTATTCGAATGAACGATTGAACAGTGCCTCTGTCCGATAGAGTCGGCCGAAGAAGGCGTGACGCTCTCGATCATTCATTCGTGACTGCGACGCGGGGCGTTTCGTCCTTTGCCAGCAGGTGCGGCCGCGCGTTGAAGACACGCGCGCACGCATTCCATCGCAGCCGTGCCTCGTCGTTGTCGGGCGGCCGCAGGGCGTCGGCGCGTTCATAACACTCCATCGCCTGCTGTAGCCATTTCGCGGCGCCTCCGGCGCCTGGCCCGGCGCCTTCGAGGAGCGACCGGCCGCGCCGCTCCGCAACGAGCCCGCCATAGTAGTGGCGTTCGTACTCGGTCGGCAGTCGTGCGACGAGCTCGTTGGCCCGCGCCACCGTGCCGGCGTGATGACGCGGAAACTGCTCCGACAACGCCAGGATCAGCATGACGATGGCTGGATGATTGTTCGGGTCCGCGCCCAGGACGTCCTCGCAGATACTTTGGCTCTGCTCGGGTTCGTTCAGCAGCCGGTAGCGCTCGGCCTTGGCAAGGGCCGCCGGAATAGCGGCCACCGACAGCGACTTCAGTTCGAACATGAGTGCCCTCGCAGTCTTCAGGAACCGAGCAGCCTGAGCAGTCTGGTGACGGGATCATAGAAGCGATCGATGACCCGTTCCTTCAACGGAATGATGGCATTGTCCGTAATGTGAATGTGCTCGGGGCAGACGGTCGTGCAGCATTTCGTGATGTTGCAGTAGCCAAGGCCCTGCGTGTCTTTCAGATCCCTCAGGCGATCGCCGGTGTCGAGCGGGTGCATTTCGAGCGCCGCCGCATACACGAAATACCGCGGGCCGATGAATCCATCGGCGTGTTTGCCGTGATCGCGGACGACGTGGCAGACGTCCTGGCAGAGGAAGCATTCGATGCACTTGCGGAATTCCTGGACCCGATCGATGTCGCGCTGCGCCATCCGCCAGTTGCCGTCGGCCTCGTCAGGTTTGCGGGGCGCGAACTTCTTGATGCCCGGCTTGGCGCGGAAGTTCCAGGACACATCAGTCACCAGATCTTTGACCAGCGGAAACGCGCGCATCGGCTCGACCGTCACGGGATCGTCCAGGTCGAGCGTGTTCAGGCGCGTCATACACATCAGCTTCGGCCGGCCGTTGATTTCGGCCGAGCACGAGCCGCATTTGCCGGCCTTGCAGTTCCAGCGACACGCCAGGTCCGGCGCCTGCTCGGCCTGAATCCGATGGACGGCGTCGAGCACGACCATGCCGTCTGAGATCTCGGTGCGTGTAGTCCACGAAGGAACCCGGTCCGTCCGATCCTCCGCGCCAGAGACGAAAGGTTGCCTGGGCCATTTATTGTTTCTGTTCCTCGATCACGCGCTTCAGCTCCGCCGGCATCTCGGGAATCGGCCGACGGACGACCTGCATCGCGCCCGCGGCATCGCGAACGACGCCGACGTTGACGTTGCCGAATTCGGCTGCTTTGTCGGGATAGTCTTCGCGGAAGTGGCCGCCGCGGCTCTCACGGCGCTCGATGGCCGAACGCGTGATGGCTTCCGACACCGCCAGGAGATTGCGCAGGTCGAGCGCCGCGTGCCAGCCCGTATGGTATTCGCGGTGGCCGTCGACGCCGACGCGCGCGGCCCGCTCGGCAAGCTGATCGAGCCGCTTCAACGCTTCCCGCAGCTCGGCGTCCACGCGCACGATGCCGACGAGATCCTGCATGGTGTCCTGCAGGTCCTGCTGCACCTTGAAGGGATTCTCCCCGGCACTTCCCCGATCGAATGGCGCCAGCGCGGCCCTGGTTGCTCGATCGATGGCCGCTTCGTCCAGGCGCGGCGCTGAACGCGCCCTTGCGTGAGCTGCGGCGTACTCGCCGGCGCGCTTGCCGAACACGATCAGGTCCGACAGCGAATTACCGCCAAGACGATTGGCTCCATTGATGCCCGCGGCGCACTCGCCCGCAGCGAACAGACCCGGTATCGTCGATTCCTGCGTGTCGGAGTCCACTCGAATCCCGCCCATGATGTAGTGCGTCGTCGGGCCCACTTCCATCGGCTCCTGAGTGATGTCGATATCCGCCAGCTCCTTGAACTGGTGGTACATGCTCGGGCAGCTTGCGCTGGATGTGATCCGCCGCGTTCGGCAGCTTTTCCTTGATCCAGGCGATATCGAGAAACACGCCGCCGTGCGGGCTGCCTCGCCCCGCTTTGATCTCGCGCCTGATGCAGCGGGCGACGTGATCGCGTGTCAGGAGTTCCGGCGGTCGTCTGGCAGCCTTGTCGCCCTGGGTGTAGCGCCAGCCTTCCTCGGGATCCGAGGCCGTCTGCGGCCGGTAGTTGTCCGGAATGTCGTCGAACATGAACCGGCGGCCTTCGCTGTTCCTGAGCACGCCGCCTTCGCCGCGGACGCCTTCCGTCACGAGGATGCCGCGCACGGAGGGCGGCCACACCATGCCGGTCGGATGGAACTGCATGAACTCCATATCGATCAGCTCGGCCCCGGCCCGGTACGCCAGCGCGTGGCCGTCGCCCGTGCCCTCCCAGCTGTTGCTCGTGATCTTGTAGGCCCGTCCCGCCCCGCCTGTGGCGAGGACGACCGTCTTGGCTGCAAACACATGGAAGCGGCCGCGCTCGCGGTCGTAGGCGACGACGCCTGAGACGTGACCGTCATCGAGCAGAACATCGATGACGGTGTGCTCCATGTGCACGGCGACGCCGAGATACACCGTGTGATCCTGAAGCGTGCGAATCAGCTCGAGCCCGGTGCGGTCGCCGACATGCGCGAGCCGCGGATAGCGGTGCCCGCCGAAGTTCCGCTGGAGAATCCGCCCGTCGCCGGTGCGATCGAAGACGGCACCCCAGGCTTCGAGCTCGCGCACGCGATCGGGAGCTTCCTTGGCGTGCAGTTCCGCCATGCGCCAGTTGTTGACGTACTGTCCGCCGCGCATGGTGTCGGCGAAGTGCACCTGCCAGCTGTCGCGGTCGTCGACGTTGGCCAGCGCAGCGGCGATGCCGCCCTCCGCCATCACGGTGTGCGCCTTGCCGAGCAGCGACTTGCAGATGAGCCCGACCGAGACGCCCGCCGACGCGGCTTCGATGGCCGCGCGAAGACCGGCCCCTCCGGCGCCGACTGATCAAAACGTCGTAGGTATGGGTCTCTGGCACACCCATCAAAGAATCCTCACGTCGGTGAGGATACCCATCGAACACAGTCGAACGTAGAGATCGGCCGACATCACCGACAGGAGGCTGCACCATGCGAACAACTGATGTCGCCCGTTCAAGCCGCTGACGCACGCGTACGCGTAGTCGCAGACTGGCGACTTCGAGACTTCGTCCAGCCGTCCCCCGACCACATGCCGCAGCACGTGGCAGCCCCACGTGTAGCACGCGAGCAGAACCACGTTGATCGCCAGAACGATCGTGCCGAGGCCGATCCCGAACTCCGTCTGCCCGGTCGCGGTGTTCGTGAACCAGAATGCCAGCCACACGTCGTACGACAGGAATGCAATGAAGACGATCGCCACCCACATGAAAAAGCGGTGAGCGTTCTGCAGGATCAACGGGAATGAGTGCTCGCCGCGATAGCTGGCGCGAGGTTCGCCGACAGCGCAGGCCGGCGGATCGGCCCAGAACGCCTTGTAATAGGCGCCGCGATAGTAGTAGCAGGTGAAGCGGAACAGGCCCGGGAACGGCAGGATGATGAGCGCCGGCGAGAACGGAAGCAGCGCAGGCCACCAGCCTGGCCTCGGGCCGAACCAGCTGTGCGGCGAGTCGCCGAAAATCTCTGGCGAGTAGAACGGTGAAAGATAGGGGCCCGCACGTGTAATGCGCGTTCTGAAACGCCGCCCAGGTCGCGTAGACGACGAACACCGTCAACAGAGTGAACACCGCGAGCGGCGCCGCCCACCAGGCGTCGCGTCGTGCCGTCGCGGCGAAGCCGCGCCGAACGGAAACCACCGGAATCACGTGCATGCCGAATGCCTCCAGTCTTCCGATCGAAACCGGTCATAACCATATGCGGAGCGCTCGCTGTTTGTCGAGAGCGCGCCGGGCGGGCCGCACCAGCAATGACCCGAACGGCCTCGGAAACTTAGCGACCCTACAATATTCTGCCCCCCTCATTCGTCTACAACCGTAGATGAAGGACGCGGCCTGGCTCGCCGGAGCGCGCCCAGACGACGTCGCGCGAAGGCAGGCGAAACTGGAGCGGATGGCACTCGAACAGGACCAGCGGATTTCTGAGGTGGTCGAGCGGGAGCAGTCCCGGCTGCGCAACTTCATTCGCAGGCGCGTGCCCGATCCGCTGGACGCCGAAGACATTCTGCAGGACGTCTTCTACGCGTTGTTGGAAGCGAACCGCCTGCTGATGCCGATCGAGCACGTCACCGGCTGGCTGTTCCGGGTGGCGCGCAATCGCATCACCGATCTCTTCCGCCGGAAGAAGCTGGGGAGCCTCAGCGATGTCACCGGCGCGGACAAAGACGACGAACGGCTGCAGTGGGAAGACCTGCTGCCGTCACGCGCGGCCGGCCCGGAGGCGCTCTACGCCAGACGCGTGCTTCTCGATGAACTCGTGCACGCGATCCATGAGTTGCCGGAAGAGCAGCGGGCGGTGTTCGTCGCGCACGAGCTGGAAGGGCGCGGCTTCAAGGAGATGGCCGCCGAGACTGGCGTGAGCGTGAACACACTGCTGTCGCGCAAACGCTATGCGGTGCGGCATCTGCGCACGCGATTGCAGGACATCTATGACGACTTTACGAAGGCATGAGGAGCTCAATATGAGATGGAGATGGATGTTCATCGCGCCGTTGGCGATTCTGGGGATAGTGCTGTTCACCTTCATCGGCGGCGAAGTCGTGAAGCTCTTGTGGAACTGGCTGCTGCCGCCGCTGTTCGGCTGGAAGGAGATTACCTTCTGGCAGGCGTTTGGCCTTCTGGCACTATGCCGGATCCTTTTCGGTGGATTCGGGCACAATCGTTCCTATCGATCCAATTGCCGCGGGCGGATGACCGACCGCATTGCCGATCGGGTGGCCGATCGCCTGGAACACATGACCCCTGAGGAGCGGGAGCGATTCCGGCAGCGCGTGCGCGAACGCTGCGGTTTCGACCCATCCGCCAGCGAGGGCAAGGCGCAATGACGAGCCAGATCTTGCCTCGACCTATCGACAACACCTATCGCGGTCACCGCCTCGCGATATGGCTTCTGATACCGGTCGTGCTCTTGAAGACGGGGATTGCCGTGGGTGCGATCTTCAATGGAAGGAATGCCGCGCAATCGGCCGATGGTATTCCTCTCGACAGCTTCGGCGCCGGCGGTGCGGAGGCGGTGGTGGCGCTCTTCGCGATCTGGGGACTCTCGCAACTCGTGTTCAGCGTACTCGGTGTGCTGGCGCTCGCACGCTATCGCGCCATGATTCCGCTCGTGTTCGTCCTGCTCCTGGTGGAGCACCTCGCGAGGAGGTGGATTCTGTTCGTGAAGCCGATCGCGAGGACCGGGTCGCCTCCTGGCTTCTACATCAACCTTGCGATCCTCGTGGTCATGATCGTGGGCCTGGTGCTGTCACTACGGAGCCGGTCGGACGTGTCGGTGCAGCGATGATGCTTCGACTGTCTGGATCCACCGGCTCATCTCGCGCGCATCCTCACGCACTCGGCATCTCTTCGGGCCATCCTTTTCCCTCAATTCCCAACGTCGCCGCGTAGGCGTCATGGAGTTTTTCCCATCCGTACTTTTTCGCCTCATAGCCGGCAATGGGACCAATAGGCTGGCCGTCGAGCAGACGCTCCGCCACGATCAGGCAGATATGCCAGCCCGCCGCCACACGTGGCACCCACTCGGGGCCGCCGACGGTATGGCTCAGCGTGAGTCTCGTTCCGGCCCCATCGGGGACGAGTTCCCAGCGCAGGAGATCGTCACCCCAGGCGTACTCGAGGAGTGCGGGGGGAACGGCGCGCCGCACCGTCACCGGATACTCCGAGGTCGTGTTGCCATCCGTCATGCGGAAGACCGCCGGTCCGGCTGTTGCGAGATCGCGGTCCGGGTCGAACGGCGCCCACTGGCGCAGTTGCGCCGGATCGGTCAATGCGGCCCAGACCCGTTCGGGCGAGTGGCGGAGACGGCGGACGAACACGAGGGTCGAGCGTGGGCCGTCCATGCGATGTTCGACATGCGCGAGCGGGCCGGGATCGAAGTCCTGCGGATTCATGATCGCTCCTGTTTGTTGAGATGTCGTTCGAGCCGATCGAGGTGCTTCTTCCAGAGCCGGCGGTAGGGCAGCAGCCAGGCATCGACGTCGCGCAGCGGCCGCGGCTCGATCCGGTAGATACGCTGCTGTGCCGACGTGACGCACGACACGAAGCCCGAATCGCGCAGCACCTTCAGATGCTTGGAGACGGCGGGCTGGGCGAGGTCGAGCTTGCCCACGAGCTCACCGACACTCCGTTCGGACACCCGCAGTTCATCCAGGATCCGGCGCCGCGTCGGCTCGGCCAGTACAGGAAAGGGATCGACACGCACGTGTTATATATGCCTTAACAGGCATATGCCTGTCAAGGCACGTGCGGCGCGACGAGAGTATTGTCTCGGGCGCAGATCTTAGGAGGGTTCAGCCGCGGGCGCGCGCCGACGATCACGTCAGCGCCAGGTAATCGTTCACGAATCGCACCGCCATCGATCCTTCACCTACGGCTGACGCCACGCGGTTCATGGCACCGCAGCGAATGTCGCCGGCTGCGAACACGCCGGGCACGCTGGTCTCGAGGAGCATGGGTTCGCGGTGCTCCTTCCAGATGCGCGCGTGCCGGGCATCCGCTGTCAACTCCCGTCCGGTGAGCACGAACCCCTTGGAATCGCGCAGCACGTCATCGGGGAGCCATTCGCTACGCGGCTTGGTGCCGATGAAGACAAACACGGCGTCGATCTCCTCCACCTGACATTCGCCCGACACCGGCTTGAGCGCGACGCGTTCCAGACGGTCGGTCCCTTCGTAACGTTCGAGCTGAGTCTGGACTCTGAGCCCTATGTTCGTCGTCTTTTTGATCTGCTCGATGAGGTAATGCGACATCGTGTCTTGCAGAGAGTCGCGGCGCACCACGATCTGCACGTCCTTCGCGTACCGCGACAGATGCATGGCGGCCTGTCCGGCCGAGTTCCCGCCACCGATCACGAGAACACGCTTGTCGCGGAATGCCGGCGCCTCCGTCGTCGCAGCGCCGTAATAGACACCCGCACCCGTATAGGTCGCCGCACCCTGTGCCTCGTGCTGGCGGTACTCCATTCCGGTCGCAGCCAGCAGGGTCCTCGTAACGATCTTCCGGCCATCGCTGAGCGTCAGGTGCTTGTATCCACCTTCGATGGACACGCCAGTCACCTCAATTGGCACGAGCAGTTCCGCCCCAAGCCGCTCTGCCTGCGCCACGGCGCGCCGAGTCAGTTCGCTGCCGGACACGCCGGCGGGAAACCCCAGATAGTTTTCAATTTTTGAACTGGTGCCGGCCTGGCCGCCCGGAGCATGTTGATCGAGAAGCAGCGTCCGCAAGCCCTCTGATGCGCCGTACACCGCCGCCGCAAGACCGGCGGGACCAGCGCCCACGATCACGAGATCGTACAGATCGAGCGTGGCCGTGAGCGGCTTGCCAAGGCGTTCCGCTACCTGACGTCGATCGGGATTGCGCAGCGCAGACCCATCTTCGAAGAACAGCGCCGGGAGTTCGCCCGGACCAATGCCGGCCGCGTCGAGCAGTCTTTGCGCGTCCGGATCCCGCGCCACATCCCGCCAGCGATAGGGAATGAGATTGCACGCGAGAAAATCCTTGACGGCGTGCGATCGAGGTGACCACTGGTGACCAACCAGCCTCAGCCCCTTTTCCTCCGGGAGATATTCGGCCTGCCAGGCGTCGAGCAGATCGTCGATCACCGGGAACAGGCATTCCTCTGGCGGATCCCACGGCTTCGACAGGTAGTGATCGAGATGCGCGACGTTGATGGCCTTGATGGCCGCATCGATGTCCGAGTACGCGGTGAGCATTACGCGACGCGCCAGCGGATAGATCTCACGGGATTGCGCGAGCAGTTCAGTGCCCTGCATGCCCGGCATGCGTTGGTCGCTGATCAGAATGGCCAGCGAGTCGCCTCGCGCTTTGAGCTCGCGAATGGTGGCGAGTGCCTCTTCGCCCGATGTCGCGCTGATGATGGTGTATGTGGCCGAGTACTTCGCGCGGAGATCTCGCCGGACCGCCGCGAGCACTTGCGCATCATCGTCCACGACAAGGAGCGCGGGTTTGATCACTGTGTTCCCCCGGTCTTCCCGGCTTCGGCGATCGGAAGGGAGACGCGGAATTCCGTCCGGCCCGGCTCCGACTCGAACTCGATCTCGGCGTCGTTGTGAATGATCAGGCGCCGGACGATGTCGAGGCCCATCCCGGTGCCTTTGCCGACCGGCTTGCTCGTGATGAAGGGTTCGAACAGGTGCTCGCGAATCCCCGGTGGAATGCCCGCACCGTTGTCCACGATGCGGACGATAACGCGGTGCCGCTCGCAGTTCGCGGTCACGTCGACGCGACCGGCCTGGGGCGCGGCATCGAGCGCATTGTCGATGAGATTCGCCCATATCTGGTTGAGCTCGCCGACGAAGCCGCGAACGCGCGGAAGGTCGAGCGGCACGTTGATGGTCACGGCGACGGATTTCGATCGCGCTTTGGCATTGAGCACGACGACCGTGTTGGCGAGACTCGACTTCAGGTCCACCGGCTCCGCCACGCTGGCCTGGTCCATGTGCGTGAATCCCTTGATGGCCATGACCAGGCCGGTGATCCGCGTCGCGGCCTCCTGCATCTCCGCGGCGATCCCCCGAACCGCGCATCCGGCTGCCGCCGACCGGAGCGCCGCGGCGAGCGGCGGTCCGCTTACGGCAGCGGCTATTTGATCGAGCGCGTCGATTGTCACGGCAGTGTCCGCAAGCGGTGCCGCAATGGAAGCGTCGACGCCGTGATTCGCCAGCCAATCGCCGATGGCATCCTCGCGCTCGGCCTGTTGAATCGGAGACAACACGCCGCCCGCATGCGCGGCGAGGCAGGATGCCCGCACGGTATCGAGGGCAGCGAGCTGCGGATCGGTCAATCTCGCAGCACCCAGCGCGCGAGTGGCCTGTTCGGCGTCTTCCAGGCGGTCCTCGAGCAGCGCCGCGTTTCGTGCGATAGCGGAGACCGGATTGTTCAACTCGTGAGCAAGACCGGCGGACAGCTTTCCGAGCGAGACCATCTTCTCGTCCTGCAGGCTGCTCGATGTGAAGACCCGCGCGCGCTCGACCATCTTGTGCACGAGGATCGCCGTGATCTCGGGACAGTCTCGAGTCATCGCGGCGAGGTCGGCGCACGGCACGGCGAGAATCTCCGAGGGCTCCTGGGCGACCGAGTCGCCTGGAGGACTGACCAGGCGGGAATACGGGAGCATGCCGGTGACGTCACCGGCGCGCCACTCCAGCACTTTGTGCCGGCCCGCGCCGCGGTCGACAAAAATGGCGATTTGGCCCGTCAGCACGAGATACAGACCCGCGATAGGCACGCCCTTCGCGCTCAGCACCTCTCCCTCGTCGAGATGTCTAAGAGACCCGTGCGCGGCCAGCCACTCGAGCTCCCCGCGCGGTGCGCCGGCGACGGTCTTATGCGCGGCGAGTCGATCGACGAGATCTGTGGCGGTCACGAGGTCGCTCCCTGGATGATCAACGCGGAAACCTGAGAATGTTATATCAGGGACCAGGCGTCGATCCGCACGGCCATCGCAAGCATGAAGTGGGGAATGTGGGAATCGTCGGGCGGGGTATCTTACGCCTGAACTAGACTGATGTCGCCGATTGCGGAACGATCTCCGGCGATGAGAGCTCGGACAAGAGCGCGTCCACAACCTGAAGCGGGCGCAGCAACGCGCGCTTTTTGGTCTGGTGCGCCTGCATCCGCCGGAGAATGTCGTCGAGGGTCCTGACCGCGTCGCGGACGTAAGGGCCCTTGTTCAGCATCACGCATTCGGCTCGCTCGGACATGGCCGCATCGGTCACCTCCGCACGCGACGGCATCCCGGTTTTTGCCAGGGATTCCAGCACCTGCGTCGCCCAGATCACCGGCGTGTGTGCCGCTTCGCAGATCCAGAGGATCTCTTCCTGGACCTCGGCCATCCGTTCGAAGCCGCACTCAACCGCGAGGTCGCCGCGCGCGATCATCACGCCGAAGCGTCCCGCGCGCATGCACGCGAGGAGCAGCTTGGGCAGCTCGGTGAACGCGTGCCGGGTTTCGATCTTCAGCACGATGCCGAGGTGCTCGGCATGCAATTCGGCGAGTCGGCAGTGCAGCTGGTGGATGTCTTCTGCCCGACGTACGAAGGAATACCCGACAAGGTCGGCGTAGCGGGCGACAAATGCGAGGTTGTCAAGGTCTTTGACGGTGAGGGCCCCGAGCCGCAGATGCGTATCGGGCAGATTTATGCCCTTTCCGGCAGCGAGCTTCGCTCCACTCGCTGGAGCGTGAGTGATCTCGACGTTGATCTGTTGCGGGTCGACAGCGCGCACGATCGCGCCAATCGTCCCATCGTCAAACCAGACCGCTTCCCCCGGCCGGACGTCCTCGAATACTTCGCTCAGGGTGACACCAACGCGTGGAGGCACCAGCACACGGCCGAGTTCATCGCAGATGGCAGGTCTCCCCAGCAATGTGTCAGGCGTAAGGATTAACGTATCGCCTTTCCTGAGAATCAGGCGCTGATCGACGGGCCGGATCCCCATAACCCGCCTGGTCGAAGCGCCCGCCGACCCATCGGTGAAATGCAACATCGTCCCCGTGCCGATATAGGCGGTCCGCTCCAGTTCTGCCACGACGACGGCGCCGTCCCGTGCACGGACGATGAACCGGCGCGACCGGCCGCGCGTGTCCTCGAATTCAATGAAATCGCCCACACTGACAGTGGACGGTATATCGCCATCGAGCGGCACGACTCCGTCGACCTTGGCGGTGACCGCTGCAATCTGGGATGCGGGAACCAGCGCGACCACGGCGGGGGCAATCACGTTGCCGATTGCGTCACGCCGCGGTTTGATCTTGAGTATTGCGGGTCCCAGCTCTATCGGGCCCGTGCGCAGCTTGGGGCCGGCGATGTCCATGCAGATCTTGCAGGGTCGCTTCAAGTCTCGTTTCGCCTTCTCGAGGTGGCGAATCATGCCCTCCCACACGACTGGGTCGTCGTGAGCGCAGTTGATACGCATGCAATCCATGCCCGCGGCCACGAGGTCCCGAACGAGAGGGTAGTCCGTGCCCGCATCGCTCGGCATGGTCACCATGATCCTAACGGAGCGGCCATTCGGAGGCGGTCCGAGCAGAGCGTCGGTATGCGCGGCGAGAAGCGCTTCGCCTGCGTCGACAGTCAGGGTTGCGGGACCGCACGAGGGGTTCCAGTCGGAGCCATGAAGGACGTGCAAGACCTGGAGCACCACCTCAAGGCCCGACCGGACGTGCGACTCGGTTCGGCCGAGCGATGAGAGCCCAAGCGACGCGAGCTGCAGCTGCGCTCGCCTCAGGTCGTGCCGCCGCAGTGCGAGATAGTGCAGCAGATTCGTCGCACTCGCTCGTTGCTCCTCGGGGATGGTTTGTAGAAAGGCTGCGCATCGGCTCTCGGTCCGGGCCATTGTCTGATGAACCGCGTCGAGCTCACCGATCAATGAAGGTCAGAGTGCTTGGCACCCACCCTCTATATCAGAAGTGACGGAAGCTCTTCGTAAATCCTGTGTAACGCCATGCTCGCGTGGCCGGGAATCCGGCGATATCGCCGGCATCGTTTCACTGAAACAGCCCTGCCGCCGGCTCTGAGGTGCGCGCTTGCCGAACGGAAACAGGCGATCTAATGTCGAAATATGAACCTCCCAACCCCGCGTCGGTCACTAGGCTCAGCGGGTCCGACGGTATTCCCGATCGGGCTCGGATGCATGGGCATGTCCGGCATGTACGGTCGCGCGGACGAACGCGAAAGCATCGCCACCATTCACGCGGCGCTCGACGGCGGCGTGACGCTGCTCGACACGGGCGACTACTACGGAGCCGGTCATAACGAGCTCCTGATTGGCAAGGCGCTGAGCGATCGTCGCGACAAGGCGCTCTTGTCGGTCAAGTTCGGCGCATTGCGAGGGCCAGCCGGCGACTGGCTTGGTATCGATACGCGGCCACTCGCCGTGAAGACGTTTCTGGCTTACACCCTCCAGCGTCTCGGGCTCGATCACGTCGACATTTATCGTCCGGGCCGTCTCGATCCCAGCGTTCCCATCGAGGACACGGTCGGCGCAATTGCCGATCTCATAAAGGCCGGCTACGTGAGAGCCATCGGTTTGTCGGAAGTCGGGCCAGACACGATCCGTCGGGCCCATGCGGTTCATCCGATCAGTGATGTGCAGATCGAGTACTCGCTGATCAGCCGGGGACCTGAAGCAAAGATCTTTCCAGTGCTCGCCGAGCTGGGCATAGGCGTGACCGCCTATGGGGTGCTCTCGCGAGGTCTCCTCAGCGGATCGAAGCCGAGTTCGCCCGGTGACTTTCGCGCGCATCTGCCGCGCTTCACGGAAGAGAACCGCCAGCGTAATGAAATTGTCATCGACACCCTTCGCAGGCTCGCGGCAGAAAAAGGGGTCACCGCATCGCAACTCGCGATCGCCTGGGTCCTGGCGAAAAGCTCCAGTATGGTGGCCCTGGTTGGCGCTCGGACCAGGACGCAGCTGGCGGAGTCCATGGGCGCCGTACAGATTGACTTGTCACCAGCAGAACTGAAACGCATCGAAGATTCGATACCGGCAACCGCCGTCGCGGGCACCCGCTATGATGCGCACCAGATGCGGGTCCTCGACAGCGAACGGTAACCGAAGCCAGCCCACCTCAGGTTTTGGAGTCGCGGCCGGGCAATCGTAGCCATGTGCAAGGCCCTCGTTAAGCCCGACGTCCCAACCGTAGTCTGCCAGACTCGCTGATCTCGACCGTCACAGTACCGTTATCGCGCCGTCGCGGAACGGTGAACTCGCCCCGATAGACTGCCGCCCGCCTCGTTCACCGACCAAGGAGTGACACATGAAGCGATGCTGGCTGGCAGGTTTGGTTTTGTCGATTGCTTTCTCGGCCGTCGTCTCGATCTCGGCGGTCAATCCTGGAGTGACGCTCATCGGGACAGGGTTCATTCCCGGTGACGCCTCCGATCTGTCCGGTCTGGCTGGCTTGCCGATTTGCCAGCGCGACGATGTCACCGTGTGCATCGACCAGGCCACGCTCGGAGGCCTGGGCTCGGCCGTCACCTACACAGGATTCAAAGACGTTTTTCTGGCAACGCCGGATCGCGGGCCATTCGACGGCCGCACCAACGTGCCCTATCTGGATCGCTTCCATGTCATGCGTCTGAAAATAAACACCGCGGCGGCGTTTCCCAACATCACGCCGACGCTTCTGGCGACCAGGTTTCTCAGAGACGAGCGCAACAGGAACTTCGTCGGCGATGCCTACGCGTTCGACACTACCAACCCCGCGTTGACGCGACGGTTCGATCCCGAAGGCGCGACCGTCGGCATCCTCGGGACGTTCTTCGTGTCCGATGAATACGGACCCTACATCCGCGAGTTCGACGCGACCGGTCGTCTGCTGCGGCGCATCAAGGTGCCGTCCAGATTTCTGCTCGACCCCGTCAACGGACATCCAAGCGGCGATCTGGACGCTCCGGGTGGCAACTCGCTCGAGCTGTATCCCGGATTCAACGTCACCGGCCGCCAGGCCAACCGGGGGATGGAAGGCCTCACGATCACGCCGAACGGCCGGACACTCGTCGGCATCATGCAGAACGCGCTGCTTCAGGATCACGGCTCGATTCAAACGTACGATCGGTCGCGTCGGATTCAACAATCGCATCCTGACGGTGGATCTTCTGACCGGCAAGACGCATGAGTACGTCTACGTGATGGACCTGCGTCAATCAGGGCAGGGGCGTCAACGACATGCTGGCGATCAACGATCACGAGTTCCTGGTCCTCGAGCGCGACAATCGAACGTTCAAGCCCACTCCGCCGAACAGCGCGCAGATGCCCGAACCTGAAACGCATCTACAAGATCGATCTCGCGAAGCCTGGCCTGACCGACGTCTCGGACGTCGACGTCCTTCCGCAGGGTGCGCTCGATCCGTCGATCGTCCCGGTGACGAAGACGCTCTTCATCGATCTGCTCGATCCGAGTCTACAAGGTGAACGCGACCAGACGATCAAAGACGTCATCGCGGAGAAGATTGAAGGACTGGCGTGGGGTCCGAACCTGAAGGACGGCCGGCAGCTCCTCTACGTGTTCAGCGACAACGACCTGTTTCCCGAGCTGCCGACGCAGATCTATGCGTTTGCCATCGACACCGCGGCCGCCGGCGTCACGTTCCAGCGGCAGCAGGTGCTGCTCCCCGCGCTTCTTCCCCGGGACATCCTGAAGGCGCTCAAATAGAACCGTTCGTTCGGACGGCTCTACGCATCACGCGCACGGTGCGTAGAGCCGCACTCCTCCGCCTACCACCAAAGACAGAACGCAATTTTCTTCTGCCGGCCTGCGCTCGCCGCTAGAATCAGCTCGCTACATGACGCTCGCTCCTGGCACGCGCCTTGGCCCGTATGAAATCGTTGCCCGCGTTGGCGAGGGCGGCATGGGCGTGGTGTATCGCGCTCGAGATCCCCGCCTCGATCGTCAGGTCGCTATCAAGCTTCTGCCGACCGCGATGGCCGCCGACAAGAAGGCGCGCGAACGCCTCCGGCGTGAGGCGATGGCCATCGCCTCACTCGACCACCCTTATATCTGCAAGATCTTCGAGATTGGAGAAGCCGACGATGCGGTGTTCCTGGTGATGGAGTACATCGCCGGGACGACGCTCAATCGCCGGCTGCTCGAGGGCCGAATGCCGGTGTCCGAAGCCCTTCGCGTGGCCGGGGAGATTGCCGAAGCGCTGCAGGAAGCCCATACCGGCGGCTTCTTGCACCGCGATCTCAAGCCCGCCAACATCATGCTCACTCAACAGGGCCATGTGAAGGTCATGGACTTCGGCCTCGCCAAGCGGGTCGGCGATCTGAGTTCGCCAGACGAAGCGACTCGCGACATGGGAGAAGGCCAGCTGACGGCCCTCGGAGCCATCGTCGGGACGCCCGACTACATGTCGCCGGAGCAAGTGAAAGGCCTGACGCTCGACGTGCGGTCCGACCTCTTTTCCTTCGGCGTGATTCTGGCCGAGATGACGAGCGGGCAGCATCCATTCCACAAGCCATCCACGATGGAAACTTTTTCCGCCGTGCTAAGCGATCCGCCTTCGCTCGGCGGCGACATTCCTCAGGGGCTGATGGTCGTGCTGCGGCGTCTGCTGGCCAAGAACGTCGACGATCGCTACGCGTCCATCGCGGATGTGCGCGCCGATCTGGCGGGTTTGGCGTCGTCGTCGCAGACGGTCGTCGGGCAGAAGGCCGGTGCCGGCGCAACCGCGACGTGGAGGCGGCCGGCGGTGGGCGCTCTCGTCGTGCTTGTCGGGCTGGCTGCGTATCTGCTCGCACGTTCGGGAGGCTGGCTCCCGACCTCTCGTGCGCCGGAGGCGGCGGTCGCGCCTGGTGTCATTCGATCGATTGCCGTGCTTCCGCTCGACAATTATTCGGGCGATCCCAAAGAAGACTATTTCGCTGAAGGGATGACCGATGAACTGACGACCGACCTTGCGACGATCAGCCAGCTTCGCGTGATCTCGCGCGGCTCGGTGATGCAGTTCAAGGGTGACCATCGGCCGCCGACGCCCGAAATCGCCAGGATACTGAACGTGGACGCCATCGTGGAAGGGTCGGTGCGGCGAGCCGGCGACAAAGTGCGGATCACGGCCCAATTGATTGACGCGCGGGCGGACAAGCACCTGTGGGCCAGAAGCTTCGAGCGCAATTCCCGCGATGTGCTGGCGCTCCAGAGTGAGTTGGCATCGGCGATCGCGAGCGAGATCCATGTGCAGTTGACGCCGACGGAGCAGTCACGACTGACCGCCGCGCCCAGTGTGAACCCCGAGGCGTACGACGCGTATCTCAAGGGTCGGTACTTCTTCAACCGCCCGAGTGACGAGAACCTGAAGAAGGCCATCGCGCAGTTCGAAGAGGCGGTGACCTTGAACCCGAACTTCGCACCAGCGTTCTCGGGGCTCTCGGACGCCTATCTCTGGGCGGGCTACAACGAAGGTTTCCTGACCGCGAGTGAGGCGAGACCCAAAGCCAAACGCGCGGCCGAGAGAGCGATCCAACTGGATGACAATTCCGCCGAAGGGCACGCGTCCCTCGCCACCTTCAAACTGTTCTACGAGTACGACTGGACAGGCTGCGAGCGCGAATTTCGCCGGTCGTTCGCGCTCAATCCCAACTATGCCTTTGCGCACGATCAATTTGGTCTCGCGCTTGCCTTTCAAGGACGGCTCGAAGAGGCGATCGCCGAGGGCGAGCGCGCGGCCGAACTGGATCCCCTGTCTCCTCAAATCCCGATCGACAATTCCATCGCGCTGATGTTCCAGGGCAACTACGAGGCGGCCAAGCAGCAGGCCAAACGGGCCTCGGAGCTCGATCCGACGTACTTTTTTGCGCCATATCTGGACGGGTGGGTGGACATCGAGGAGAAAAAGTTCACCGACGCCATCCCGACGTTGAAGAAGGCCACGGCGCTGGGGGCGCCGGCGTTCGTGACGGCATGGCTCGCGTACGCGTATGCGGCGTCGGGCGATCGAGCGCACGCCGCGACAGCGCTCGAGGACCTCAAGAAGATGTCGCTGCACGGTGAGGTCACGCCGTTCAACCTGGCGGTCGTGCACCTCGGCCTGGGCGATCGGAAGCTCGCGCTCGATTATCTTGAACGGGCGTACGCGTCGGATTCGCAATGGTTGGGGTGGCTCAAGATGGACCGAATGTTCGATCCGCTCCGATCGGAACCGCGCTTCGTGGCGCTGTTGAAGAAGCTGAGACTCGCAAGTGGCGAGGAGGGATCATGAAGTCGCGCGCGATCGCGATAGTTTCTGCTCACTTGTGGCGGTGCGGCGTCGGCCTGTGCAACCATCCCCGCGTGGTGACGTGACACCGACTGCCGCTCAGTCGAGTGCGGACCCCGAGATCGCCGCGTTCATCGGGAAAATCCGGACGGTGGACAACCACAGCCATGCCAACAGCGTGGCTCCCGGCGACGCGGACGCAGACGCGTTGCCCCTCGAGGCGATCTTCCCGTTCGAGATCCCCGTGCCGCTCAGACCGGACAACCCGGACTGGGTTGCTGCCTACAAGGCGCTCTACAAGTACCCACACGCCGACAAGAGCGACGTGCACATGAACGAACTGCGCGGCACGATGCAGCGTATCGCCAGGGAGCAGGGCGACAACTTCCCCGCCTGGGTGCTGGACCAGGTTGGCACGGAGGTGTTGCTCGCGAACCGCGTCGCCATGGGCCCGGGGCTCGCCCCGCCGCGTTTTCGCTGGGTCTCGTTCGTGGACGCGCTGATGTTTCCACTGTCCACGAAAGCCGAGGCCGCCGCGTCGCCCGATCGCGAAAAGCTGTTTCCTCTCGAAGAGAAGCTCCTTCAGCATTACATGTCCGATCTCAAGGTCGCGACGCGCCCCGAAACACTCGACGGATATCTGAAGACGGTGTTGATTCCCACGCTCGAGGCGCAGCAGCAGAGTGGCTGCGTAGCGGTGAAGTTCGAGGCCGCCTACCTCCGAACGCTCGACTTCGAGGAGGTCCCGGCCGAGGACGGCGAGCGAGATCTACGCGAAGTACGCCCGCGGCGGCGAGCCGTCTCACGCCGACTACAAGGCGCTCCAGGACTTCCTCTTCCGCTACATCGCGCGCGAGGCTGGCCGCCTCGGGATGGCGGTCCACATCCATTCGTTCGAAGGCGCCGGCAATTTCTTCCGCACCGCCGGGGCTGACCCGTTGCTCCTCGAGTCGATATTCAACGACCCGACGCTCCGCAAGACGAACTTCGTCATCGTTCATGGTGGCGGCATCTATTCGGCTCACGCAGGCGCGATGCTCTGGAAGCCGAACGTGTATGTGGACATGTCGGCGATGACGCTCCTTTATGCGCCTGCCAAGCTGGCCGAGGCGCTGAGGGGCTGGCTCACACAGTATCCGGAGAAGGTGCTGTTCGGTTCCGATGCCGCTGCGCTCGGCCAGGACCTGGGCTGGGAGCTGGCCGCCTGGATCGCCGCGAAGAACGGGAAAGCGGCGCTCGCCCTGGCGCTCACCGACATGATCCGCAACGGAGAGGTCAGCCGCGGCCGCGCCGAGGAAATCGCGACGATGGTGATGCGCGCAAATGCCGGGACGCTCTACAACCTGGGGCTGAAGTAACCCGGGCTGGCGAGAACTCGACACGAGCTACCAGGGCGGGAGGTGCGTGCGCAGCCATGGGATGATGACCTGGCCATTGGTATCCGACCACCCTTACTTGATCTCCTCAAGACAAGCCCGCAGCCGTTCGGCGAAGACCTGGACATGAGGCTCCTTGTAGGTGGTTTGGCGATTGCCGGGAATCTCTTGTAGCTCGACTTCAGCGGCGAGATTCTGCCATCCCATGTAGGGATCGTAATCAAACCCATCCGGCTGCTCACTCGCCCGGAACAGGATCAAACGGCCGGGATACCGTTGGGGAACGTACGCTGTTTCGTGCATGGCCTTCAACAAAGGGCGGCCCAGATCGGGGCTGTACTTCCGGGTAGTCTTCAGGATTCGACTTTTCACCATTTTCCCAAGGTAGACCGGCTTTTCGAGAAGCGGTAATTGAGTGAGGTTATCAAGATGGTAGCGCACCTTCGGGCCCGCGCCTGCCACACGGGTCGAACCCGGAAGAAAGATTTGGCAGATCATTAGGAGGCCAACTTCGTGCCCCTCACGCCTCAATCGCTGAGCCATCTCAAAGGCAACCTTGCCGCCGAAACAATAGCCGCCGATGAGATAAGGTCCCTCCGGCTGCAGTTGCCGCATCTCCCGGATGTAGCTCTCGGCAAGAGGTTCAACTTTGGTATCCAGGTCAGCTTCGTCCTCTTCGACTTCCTGAGGAAAGCGGAAGGCATAGAAGGGCTGCGCAGGCCCAAGATGTTCGGCTAGTTCCTTGAACATGAATGGGTTGTCAGTGTGCCCGCCCACGCAGAAGAAGGGACGTTTGGATCCCTGGGGTTGAATCGGCACCAACAGGGAACTATCCGCGGTGTCGGATTCCTTTTGCAGATGGTTGACGAGTTGCTCAATGGTCGGGGCCTTGAAAAGGATGGCCAGGTGCAAACGCCGGCCGGTCAACTCAATAATCTTGTTCAGGACTCGCACCGCCGTGACTGAATCGCCCCCCAAGGCGAAAAAATTATCAAGAATGCCTACCCGATCCAGCTTGAGCGCCTCTCGCCAGATCTGGGTCAGGGCAACTTCAAGTTCAGTCTGGGGAGGGACGTAAGCGATCTGGAGTTGGGTCGCTAGTTTTTCGGCCAACCCGATCCTCTGGGGTTTACCCGTCGGTCCCTTGGGTATCTCCTCGACCACAACGACCCGGGTCGGCACCTTGAAATCGGCCAGGCGGCTGAACGCAAACTGCCGCAGTTCCGGCTCCGTTACGCGGTCATTCTCCCGGAGGACGACCGCCACGACCAGGTCCTCGCCGAGCGTGGGATGTGGTACGGCAAAGGCCGTGGCTTGTCGCACCGACGGATGATCCAGAAAAACCTCATCGATTTCGCGCGGCGCAATCTTCTCGCCACCACGGTTGACCATCTCCTTGATTCGGCCAACGATCGATACGTATCCTTCTGCATCAATCACTCCCTGGTCACCGGTTCGAAACCAGCCAGCCGTGAAGCTGCTCTGGTTTGCCGCCGGATTGTTTTCATAACCCAAAGTGACGTTGGGTCCCCGGATGACAATCTCGCCCGGCTGTCCTGCCGGCAACAGGTTGCCGGCTGCATCCATGATCGCGACCTCCGGCCCAGCAGCCAGTCCCACCGTGCCGGGCTTACGGGTCTCGGGCGGCAAGGGGTTGCTCGTCATCTGATGGGCCGCCTCGGTCATGCCGTACGCTTCGATGACAGGCGCCGCGAAAGCTCGTTCAAGGCCGGCCATGGTCTGAGGTGACAAAGCCGAAGAGGAGGAGCGGATGAAACGCAGGGACGCTTCCGACACCAATTCCGGTCTCGCCTCGACCCGGTTCAGCACAGCCTGGTGCATCGTGGGCACGGCCGTATACCACGTTGGCCTGAATGCCGCCAACCACTCAAAAAACTGATCAACTTGAAATCCTGGCGTACAGGCCACACTGGATCCGGCGGCCATCGAACTCAGAATCGCGGCCACGAGCCCGTGTATGTGAAAAAGCGGCATCACGCTCAGACAGCGATCGCCAGAAGTCAGCCGCAAGGTGGTCCTGATGTGGTGAGCCGAGGCGCAGAGATTCGCCTGCGTCAAAGGCACAATCTTGGGGCGCGATGTCGTCCCCGAGGTGTGCAGGACCAACGCCACGTCTGTTGGTCGAGCAGACATGAGACCTTCAGAAGAGTTACCGGAGTGAGAGCGAATCCCATCCAGGGTGAAGCAGCCGGCAGGACCTGCCTCCGGCAGAAGTTCGATGACCGGAATTCGCCGTTCGCGGGCGACCTCACGAGCGGGGGAGTCCCCGAGGTGCGCGTGAATGAGGAGAGCCTTGGCGCCCAGGTCAGACAGGTAGAAATCGAATTCCGCGGCACGATACGCTGGATTCAGCGGGGCAATGGTTGCGCCGGCGGCTACCGCCAGGAACGCGACGGCCATTTCCGGGCCATTAGGCAGAACGATGGCTACACGCTCATTCCGATTCACCCCCAGATTGTTCAGCCAACCTTCTATCTTCTGAACTTGCTGGTAGAGAGCTCCATACGTCAGCGGGGACCGGTTCAGGGCCAGAATCGCCGCCGCTTCCGGATTCTGTTCGGCCTGATGCTTCAAAGTCTGTTGAATCGTCTGGTATTTCGTAAGTCCTCGCTCCTGCTGGCCAGACCGTTTGGCCTATGGTAACAAGAAGCGACCGGTCTCGGACCGAAGCCCAGCCGCTTTCCATGCCACACCACGGCCCCTCGCGCGAAATGGCAACGACCGGTGCCTCCAAGCAGGCCCGTGCTCGCACGTCCTATCTCACGCGTGAATCCATCATCGCGGTTCTGGCGCTCGCGGGCATCGCGGTGCATCTCGTCCTGCGGTTCGGTACCGACCTGACGGCCCAGTCCAATCTGCCTCTTTATGTCGTGCTGGGCGTCGGTGGCACCCCGCTCGTCGCAGGCCTGGCGGTCAAACTCGTGCGCGGACAATTCGGGTCTGATTTGCTCGCCGGCATCTCCATCGTCACCGCTCTGTTGCTCGGCGAGTACCTGGCGGGCTCCCTCGTCGTTTTGATGTTGTCCGGCGGGCAGGCGCTCGAAGCGTTTGCGGTCGGTCGCGCTTCGTCCGTCCTCGAAGCACTCGCGCGACGGATGCCATCGGTCGCGCATCGCCGAATGGATGGCGTAGTCGAAGATATCGGGCTCGACAAGGTCGAGATTGGGGATCGCCTCATCGTCTTTCCACATGAGATATGCCCAGTCGATGGGACGGTGATTGACGGACACGGATCGATGGACGAGTCGTATCTCACGGGCGAGCCGTTTGTGATGTCCAAGGCGCCGGGATCAGAAGTGCTCTCCGGTGCGATCAACGGCGAACAAGCGTTGACCGTCCGCTCGGTCCGCCGGGCGATCGATTCGCGCTATGCGCGGATCATGCGGGTGATGCGCGAGTCGGAACAGAACCGCCCCAGACTCCGCCGCCTGGGCGATCAACTCGGTGCGGTCTACACGCCAGTTGCCGTGGGCCTCGCGGTGGCAGCGTGGATGTTCAGCGGCGATCCCGTTCGCTTTTTGGCCGTTCTTGTCGTCGCCACGCCATGCCCGCTCCTCATCGGGATCCCCGTGGCGATCATCGGCTCGATCTCGCTCGCCGCCAAGCGCGGCATCATCGTCCGTGACCCCACCGTGCTCGAGCAAATCGATCGCTGTCGCACGATCGTCCTCGACAAGACGGGCACGCTGACCTACGGACAGCCGACACTGACCGATCGGTCGGTCTCACCTGCGTTCGACGATGTGCGCGTGCTGCAGCTGGCGGCCAGCGTGGAGCGATACTCCAGGCACCCGCTTGCGGCGCCCATCCTTGCGGCCGCCAAACAGGACAAACTCGCGCTGCTCGAAGCCACCGATATCAATGAACGGCCAGGTGAAGGACTCGAGGCCATCGTGGACGGGCAGCGCGTGCAGATCGTCGGCCGCCGACACGTCGATGTCCTGGAACCCGGGGTGATACTCCCCGACGTGGCCGCGGGCCTCGAATGCATGGTCGTGGTCGATGGCCGTTACGCCGCCACCTTCCGATTCCACGATGCGCCCCGCGAGGACAGCCGATCCTTCATCAGCCATCTCGCCTCGCGGCACCACTATGGTCGTGTCCTCCTCGTATCAGGCGATCGCGAGCAGGAAGTGCGGTACCTGGCTCACCACGTGGGCATATCTGAGGTGCGCGCTGGTCAGAGCCCCGAGGACAAGGTCGCCATCACGCGAGAGGAAACCGCGAGAGCACCGACCCTGTTCATCGGGGACGGGATCAATGACGCGCCCGCGTTGGCGATTGCGACGGCGGGCATCGCATTCGGCCATCAGAGCGAGATCACCACGGAAGCCGCGGGCGCCGTCATCATGGACACCTCGCTCAAACGCGTCGACGAGCTCTTTCACATTAGCCGGCGGATGCGCCGCGTCGCGCTGCAAAGCGCGGTCGGAGGCATGACGCTGAGCGTGGTCGGCATGCTGCTCGCCTTTGGTGGAGTCTTGCCGCCAGTGGCTGGTGCCGTATTCCAGGAGGTTATCGATCTGGCGGCCGTCCTCAACGCACTGCGCGCGGGAGTTCCTGGCGGGGCCTTGAGCGATTACTGACGTCGGGACAACCCGGAAGCCGACTCGATAGCACCATAGACCGCGATCAGCCTTTCGCGTCCGTCCCGAACCTTTAGAGTCGCGGTCGGCGTTCGCCCTGTCCACGACGCCAGTTTTTCTTCGTCAACCGGATCCTGCACATGCGGTTGATAGAACCCCGCAGGCCAGCGGTACGGCACGCTGATGATAACGGTTTGTCCGGTCGCGAACAGCTTCTGTGCAAATCGCGTAGGATCGTCGAGATGCTCGAGTACCTGGAGGCAAAGAACGAGATCGAACGGCGTTTCAGGTCGATACTCGAAGAAATCGATGCAGAGGCGTTCGATGCCGCGCTGTCGCCGAATGGTGTTCGGATCCAGGGCGACGCGGTGAGTGAACCAGTCGAAGCGCCGAAGGAGGTGAGCGTAGCCTGCACCCACATCAATCACGCTCCCGCCGTTCGGCACGTACAACCGTGATAGTCGGACGACCTCCGCGTAGTAGTTGAACTGCTTCCGCTCGCTCCAGTACGCATCGTCGATCGGCAGGTAGGGCCGGACGATCTGCCAGGGCCGGCGGAGGGCGCGATACCCCGCGGGCGACGCAATTGCCAACCAACCAGCCAGACGATGGATGAGCATTGACGATCTGTACGGCCCTCAAGACCCTGGCCGGGATGGTTCTCTTCGGGCCGACCCTGGGCGTATCCTACTCACAACGGGTAGAAGGACACCGCGCCGACATACATGAGCACCTTGCAATCGGATGAGCGCGGACTGATTGTCGTCTGTCCGTCATGCGGAAGGAAGAATCGACTCGCGTTCGATCGGCTCGGCCAGCCGGCGCGTTGCGGTCACTGTCACACCGATCTGGCGGCTCCTGCCGAGCCGATGGCCGTACAGTCTGCGGGCCAGTTTGATGCGCTCATCGAGCGATCGCGGCTGCCGGTGCTGGTCGATTTCTGGGCCGACTGGTGCGGACCATGCCATATGGTGTCGCCGCAGGTCGAGCTGGTGGCCAGGCGCAACAGCGGACGTGTGCTCGTGGCAAAAGTCGACACGGAGACGGTGTCCGATCTGGCGGCGCGCCTGGGCATCAAGTCACTTCCAACGTTCGCAGTCTTCGTGGCTGGTCGAGAGAGGGCGCGGACTGCAGGGGCGATGCCGGCGGAGCGAATCGAGGCCTTCGTTCGTGAGGCCATCGGATAGCACCGCTCGTAACGACCAAATGCGCTTCAACCAGTCCCGCGTCAGGAATCAGCCGTTCGCCGCTGAATGATCAGGCGCACAGGTGCATCGCATCGACGTGGCGCGATGTACCTGGTGAACGCGAATCGCCGCCTGGTTCACGACCGCAGGAGTTCCACAACGAGGTCCTCGAGGCGGTCGTAGCTGATCCCCGCGCCTCGCTCCATTCCGGTTTTGAGCACCGCGTCGCGCACGTCGCGCGACGGATAGACCGCCGTGACGGTCAGGCGCGTCTTGCCGCCTTCTTCCGTGAGGATCACGGTGACCACCGATTCGGCATCAGGAAACGGGTCGTAAATCTCCGTGTAGACGATGCGATCGGGCGCCGCGACCTCGCGATACACGCCGTGAAAGGCGAACTGGCCCTGGGGACCGCGACCGACATACCGCCACGCGCCGCCTGGCCGAAGGTCGATCTCGCACACCGGGAGTGAGTACCGTTCGTCGAGGATGCCCCACCACCGGCGAACGTGCTCGGGCTTTGTCATGGCCTCGAACACGAGGCGCTGCGGCGCATCGAACAGGCGTGTCATGACGATCTCGCGGTCGGATGGCGTCGAGGTCTTGAACGTGTCGCTATTTGGCGCGCTTTTTACGGCCATGCTTCTTCTCCTTGGCTTTCAGTTCGTGCAGCCAATCGTCGCGGCGCGCGAGGCGTCGGGACCATCAATGTATTTAACCTAACGGTTTAATACAACGACCGACCGGCCGTTGTCAAGCCCCGCACTCTATCGTCCCGATTGGTGATCTCAGGCCTCGGGCCGGGCTGCGGCGTCGTCCAGGTACTTCACGAACACCACTTCGTTGCGTTTCTCGTTGTACAGCAGCTCATCGACGCTTGCCTGGACCGACAGCAAGCCGAAGCCGCCAGGCCTGATGCCCTTCTCCTCTCGCACCTGCATATGGGCGATTGGATCGTCCGGATGCGCGACCGCGGCGTGCGAGAGGTCTTCCAGCTTGAATCCGGGCCCCGGATCGGCGATGCGATAGAGCAGCATACGCCGCGCGCGCAGGTACGCGATACGCACCGTTCGTGTCGGATCGAGGCCGCCGCCCCATTCCACCGCGTTCATCAAGAGTTCGCGGAACGCATAGCCGATCGACTCGCGGAGCTCGGGCGCGAGGTCGGTGTCGAGCTGCGCCATGACAGTCTGGATGCGGTCAACCGCCTCGCGGGTGCAGGGCACGACCATCTCGAACCAATCGGGCCTTGCCGAGATCACCTCGATGCGCGGGGGGTCGGCAGCACTCAGGGCCTGATGGACCGTTTCAAGAAGTGCCGGTGCCGCGACCGGTTTGTGCACGCAGGTGAACGCCTGCTCGCGAACAGCCTTGAGCAGCGTCTCCGGTGCATCGTCCGACGTCATCACCACGACGCGCGGCGGATCCTTGGCGGAACGCAACTCGGCCAGCACGTCGAGCCCGGTCATCCGCGGCATCCAGACGTCGAGCAGCAGCAGGTCGAATCGTCCCTTGTCGAGCGCGGTGAGCGCCTCGACACCGTCCTTCGCCACCGATACCGAAAAGCCCGCGGTCGAGAGCACCTTGCGCAGCACGTGGCGTGTGGTCTGATCATCATCCACGACCAGAATGTTGCTCATGATCGCCTCCGTGTTCTGGTAGTCGAGCGGCGATTCCGGCCAGGCCGGGCCCGACGCCTCGTGCGAGCGACGAGGCCGGCGTCATTGAAGGCTCGTTCAAGCAGCGCGATCTGCGCGCGGAGCGTTGCGTATCCACGTGGGATCTCGTCGAAATTGTTGGAGCGAGCCATCTCTTCGAGTTTGGCTGCGGCCTCTCTCGAGGCGGACGCTCCAACCGTCGCGATAGCGCCCTTCAACCGATGAGCGGTCAAGCGAAGCGCCTCGCCGTCACGACGTGCGATGGCGCGTTCAATACCGCGAAGAGACGAAGGGTAATCCGAGCGAAAGATCCGCACGACTTGCTTCAGCAGGCTCCGATCGCCGCCGGTGTATTCCAGGGCGGTCTGTTCATTGAACACGGCACTGCGGTCCTCGGGTTCCAGTTCCTCGGTCGTTCCGGCGTCATCGACCTCGCCGAACCGTTCCACTAATGCGATGAGCTCGTTCACGTCGATAGGTTTCGGAAGGTATCCATCCATGCCGGCCGCCAGACACCGTTCTCGGTCGCCCTCCATGGCGTGCGCCGTCAGCGCGATGATAGGCAAGTGCGCGCCCTCAGTCCCTTCCCGCTTCCGGATGGCCTGCGTGGCCTCGAACCCGCTCATTTCAGGCATCTGCAGGTCCATCAATCCCAGGTCGAACGCCTCACCCGATTCGATCGCGGCGACCGCCTCGCGACCGTTTTCGACCGCTTTCACCTTGTGCCCGCGCTTCTGGAGCAGCTTCGTGACCAGCGTGCGATTCACCGGATTGTCCTCGGCGACGAGCACGCGCAGCGCACGGTGTGATGGCGAGCGGCGCGCTGTGACTTCGGTGCCCGCATGGCGAGTCGAGACGCCGAGCAGCTTCGCCAGCGCGTCCAGCAAATCCGAGTGTTTGACCGGCTTGCTGAGATAAACGTCGACGACGTCCTTCTTCCGGCGACTGATGTCGTCAGTCTGACCGACCGATGTCAGCATGACGATGGGCGTGCTGCCGAGCCGTTTGTCGTGCCGGATGCGACGCGCCAGCATGAAGCCGTCCACCTCCGGCATCTGACAGTCCGACACCACCACATCGAAGGGTTCCTTCGCCGTGACGGCTCGCTTCAGTGCGGTCAAGGCGGCGTGTGCGTCCCCGACAACAGTGGGTCTCATCTTCCAGCTGACCAGCATCTCTTCGAGGATCCGGCGATTGGTCGCGTTGTCATCCACGACGAGGACCCGCAGTCCCTCGAGCGCCTCTGGTTTGGTCAGGCCGGTGTGCACGGCGACCGTCGTGGGCCTCTCGAATTGTGCCGTGAACGAGAAGGTGCTGCCGCGGCCGACTTCGCTCTCGACCCACATGCGCCCGCCCATCAATTCGACCAGGTGCAGGGAGATCGCGAGGCCGAGACCGGTGCCTCCGTAGCGTCGCGTCGTGGAGCTGTCGGCCTGTGTGAACGCCTGAAAAATCTGCCGCTGCTTTTCCGGGGGAATGCCGATCCCGGTATCACTGACGGCAAAGAGCAGCGTCACTCGGTCGGCGCTGGACGATTGAACGCTCGCACGGAGCACGACCTCGCCCCTCGCCGTAAACTTGACAGCATTTCCCAACACGTTCAACAGAACCTGGCGAAGCCGTCCGGGGTCGCCGAGCAGCACTTCCGGCACGTCTGGCGCGATGCGACACGCGAGCTCGAGGCCGTTTTCGGCGGCGCGCAGCGCCAGCAGCCGAGCGGTGTCGCCGACGGTGTCACGAAGGTCGAACTCGGTGCGCTCGAGCTCGAGCCGGCGCGCCTCGATCTTCGAGAAGTCGAGAACGTCGTTGACGATGGCCAGAAGCGATTCCGCAGACGACTTCACCGTGGCGATGTACCCACGCTGCTCGGCTGAGAGCCTCGTGTCGAGCGCCAGCGTGGACATGCCGAGGATCGCATTGAGGGGCGTACGGATCTCGTGGCTCATGTTGGCGAGGAATGCGCTCTTCGCCTCCGTCGCCTCCTCGGCCCGCCGCTTCGAGACCTCCAGCTCCTTGACGAGCTGCTCCAGCCGCGACGCCTGAGTCGCGAGGTCGCGATGGGTTCGTTCGAGATCGCGCGCGTAGCTCGCCAGAGTCTCTTCGGCGGCCTTTCGTTCCGTAATGTCGCGCCCCGCCGCATACACGACTTGTTGTTCGCAGAACGGCGTGGACGTCCAGAGCAGCCAGCGGAGCGTGCCGTCCTTGTGAAGATACCGGTTCTCGAAATAGATGATGGGCTGGCCGTCGGCCTGCTTTTTCAGTTCGGCACTCGTTGCCTGGCGGTCGTCCGGGTGGACGAAGTCCATGATAGGACGGGAGAGCAGCTCCTCATGGCTGTAGCCCAGAGCCCGCTCCCAGGCGGGGTTGACGCGCTTGAAGTACCCGTCGAACCCGGCGATGCACAGCATGTCGAGCGACAGCGTGAAGAACCTGTCGAGCTCTTCCTGCGCGCGCGTCCGATCGGCGAAGAGACCGATCTGGTTGCCGACGCTCGTAAGCATCGAGAGCAGCTCATCGTCGGGCTCACGGATTTCACGGCTGAAGAACTCCATGACGTGAAGGACCTCGCCGCGGTGCAGGATGGGGAAACCGAAGGCGCCGTGCAGGCCTTCGCGGGCCGCGATGGGCGCGCGGGGAAAATTCGTGTCGCGGACGACGTCAGGAATCCACGCGGGCTGGCCGTCCGCCCAGACACGGCCGGGGAGACCAACTCCGCGCGCGAAGGTCGATCGCCGGCTTATCTCGTCGAACTCGGGCAGTTTGACGGCAGGAGAGGTCCATATCTCGACGCAGCGGAGAACGCCGGCGGCACGGTCGACGGTCCAGAGGGCGCCGTGCTCCCATCCCAGCGTGTCGCAGATGGCCTCGATGATCTTGGGAGCGGCTTCTGCGAATGTGGAAGCCTCAACCAGAACGCGCGCGGCGACGTGCTCGGCGGTAAGGTCCCGTCTCCTTGATCGATGCACGTCGAGCGCGCGCGTCTCGTGAGACATTGACCGTTCTCAACAGGCAGGAGCTTCCGGCTGCCTGCCGTTCACCGACAGACAAGCAACTTTGCCTCAAGGCAATTTCTAACTCTAGTGAATTCCGCCAGACGGATACTGCCGCGCTGAAGTGTTTCAGCCCCTGCTATCTGGCCTTATCGCCGGCGCTTTGGCTTCACGGCCGGTTTTCGCGAGGACATGGCCCTTCTCGGAACTGCACGCCTCGACGTCACGCGCTTCTTTGTGATCGTGACGGAGAGCGTATCCGGCAGCTCGTAGGCTTCCTGTAGCCAATCCGTAATGGGCGGCTCGACCTGGTCTCTGTGATTGATGTGGATGAGGTGAGCCATTTTCGATTTCGATGCGCGATCCACGCGCCGCACCTGAGAAGCCTTCAACGTCCGGCCAAGGAACACGCAGACTTCAAGAAAGTTCTTCTTCGGCCGCACGAAGAAATAGCAGGACTTGCGCGAAAACATGATGGAGCTGTGGGACGCGTAAATCCGTTGGTCGCCGAAGGACACGGCCGTCTCGCGGAGCCGCTCCCAGGCGGCCTGAAGATCGTCGGAGAGGTCGGCGGTCAGCGCCGCTTCGGTCGTCGTCCAGCAGTCGTGCGCTTCACCGTCTTCCACCCATTGCTTGCAGTGGTAGCACTCTCGACCCGGCATGCCTCATTTTAGTAGTTTGTAGACCGTGACAGCTTGCGCCCACAGACATGGCGAAGAAGCCGGCTAGACGCCACCAATCGATTGACGGGGATGTTCAGGCCGCGCTGGCGTGGCTCAAACAGAAGAGCACCGACCGCGACCGCAGCAACCTCACCCGGTTCGGCATCAATGCGCGCAAAGCCTTCGGTGTGTCGATGGCGAACATACAGGTGCTCGCCAAGCGGCTCGGCCGCAATCACGAGCTTGCGGGCGCGCTGTGGGATACGGGCTGGTACGAAGCCCGGCTGCTCACATCATTTGTCGATGAACCTGCGCGCGTCACGTCCGCGCAGATGGACCGATGGTGCCACGACTTCGACAACTGGGGCATCTGCGACACCCTTTGCTTTCATCTCTTCGACCGGACGCCGCATGCCTGGGACAAAGTTGCCAAGTGGCATGCGCTGCGCGGCGAGTTCGCGAAGCGCGCGTCGTTTGCGCTGCTGGCGAGTCTTGCCCTGCACGATAAGTCTGCCGCGGATGAGCAGTTCATTGAGAGCCTGGCGCTCATCGAACGCGCCGCCACCGACGAGCGGAACTTTGTGAAGAAAGGCGTGAGCTGGGCGCTGCGCCTGATTGGAAGGCGCAACCTTGCGCTCAATGCGGAAGCACTCACGGTGGCCCGTCGGTTGTCCGTCTCGGCGAACGCCGCCGCGCGCTGGGTGGGGAAGGGTGCCCTCAGAGAACTCACGAGTCCCCTGGTCCGGCGGCAGCTCGCACGTCTCCGTTCCCCCAAGAATATAGTGCGGTCGCTCTCCTGGCACAGGCAGGGCATTCACCACAAACACCATCCGCCCTCACAGGTACGCTGGTGATTGGTGGCGACCTGTCTCAGTCAGTCACGCTGGAACCCACAGATTTCTCAGCGATTACGATGTATCAAAATTTGTATTGACGATGAATCAAAATTACAATTACCCTACCGTGAATGCCCCCATCCAGTACGGTTGAGAACTACCTGAAGGCCATCTACCTCGGACTCGGTGCCCTTCCGCCGTCCGAGCGCCTGCTTCCGATGGGTCAGCTCTCATCCGCCCTCGGCGTCGTTCCCGGCACCGCGACCACGATGGTGAAGACGCTGGCGGAGTCGGGCCTCGTGGAGTACGAACCGTACAGCGGCGTGGCACTGACGTCGGCGGGCAAGCGCCTTGCGGTGCTCGTTCTGCGCCGCCATCGCCTCATCGAGCTCTTCCTCGTCCAGGTCATGGGCTATTCCTGGGACGAGGTTCACGACGAAGCCGAACAGCTCGAGCACGTCGTCACCGACCGCCTGGTCGACCGGATGGACGAGATGCTCGGTCGGCCCGAAGTCGATCCGCACGGCGATCCCATTCCGGATGCCGAAGGGCTGGTGAAGGAAAAGGAAGCGCAGACGCTGCTCACCTGTCCGCTCGACACGCCGGTGACCGTGACGCGCGTCGTCGATCAGGACAAGGAATTCCTGCGCTTCGTCGAGCAGCATCACCTCAAGCCCGGCGAGGTCATCGAGGTCGAGGCCAGGAATGCCGCGGCCGACAGCGTTCGTGTGCGCGGAAAGAACAGCCAACGGATCACGATTGGCACGCGCGCGGCATCGAAGCTTCTCGTGCAAGTCGTTGTCCTGGTTCTGTGTCTGCTCGAAGGGCCCGCGCTTCGCCAGAGCACTCAGCCCGGACGCCGAGCCGCCGCGCACCTCGCTGTCCGGCTACATGGATCTTCATTTCAACAACCCGGAATTCTCGGATGCCATCGTCGACTTCCATCGGTTCGTCCTTCTCGTCACGCATTCGTTCACCGATCGCATTCGCTTTGTCGGCGAACTTGAGCTCGAGCACGCCGTGGTGGAGGGACTCGAAGAGAAAGGCGAACTCGAGCTCGAACAGGCGTATCTCGACTTCCTGCTGAAGCGATCTTTCAACGTGCGGGCTGGCATGATGCTGATGCCGATAGGCATCATCAACGAGCGACACGAACCGCCCACGTACTACGGGGTGGAGCGGCCGTTCGTCGATACCGTCATCATTCCGACGACGTGGTTTGAAGTGGGTGCCGGAGTGCACGGCGAAGTGGGGCGAGGCTGGCGCTACCGGGCCTTCTTGACGGCGCCACTCGATGCCGCCGAATTCACCGCCGACGAAGGCATTCGCGAGGGCCGGCAGCAAGGCGCCGAGGCCCACATTCGTCGGCCCGCCGTGACAGGCCGCCTCGAGTACGTCGGCTATCGGGGGTTGACAGTGGGCGCGAGCGGATGGTCGGGCCGATCCGGATTCGAATTCCAGCCTCGATTCGACGTTCCGGTGTCGCTCGTGGAGGCCGACGCGCGGTACACCCGAAGTCGCCTGGAGCTGCGCACCGAATTCGTTCAGGCCTGGATTGACAACGCCGATCAGTTGAACAACGCGCTCGCGCGGGGGACAGGCGTCGACCCCAACGTCGCGCGAGACCTGCGCGGCTTCTACGCCGAGGCCGGCTATCGCGTGATCTCCGGCGCGCGGATTGGCGATGTCGGCGCGTTCACGCGCTACGAGAATTTCGACACGCAGTACCGGATGCCGCCGGGCCACGTGCCTCTCCTCGAGTTCGATCGCGACGCGTGGATTGTCGGCGCCAATTACTGGCCCGATCCAGACATCGCGATCAAGATGGACTACACCGTCGTCCGCAACCAGAGCCCGGTTGTGCATTCGCCGAACTCGTTCAATCTCGGTTTGGGATGGTGGTTCTGATGTCCTGGAGACCCGGTTCGCTCGTGCTTGCCGCAGCCATGCTGTTTGGCGTGCATGACGGCGAGCGGAGCGCATTCCCGAGCGTCCGCCTCGCAGGAGGCTCAGGTCGTCGAAATCTCGGCCGAGCGGTACAGCTTCACGCCGTCTGAGATCCGCGTGAAAGCGGGCACGCGACTCGAGATCCGGCTCCGGAGCGAGGATACGGCGCACGGTTTCCACATCGTGGGCACGGACATCAACGTCGTGCTTCCGAAGCGAGGACGCGGCGACACGACCGTCGTCTTCGAGCCGGAAAGTGGTCGGCACGAATTCGAGTGCTCGCACCTCTGTGGGGCCGGCCACGCGTTCATGCGCGGTGTGATCATCGCCGAGTAGGCATGTCTCCGATTCGCCTCCTTTCGCTCAAAGCGGTTCACGTGGCGATGCTCATGGCCGTCGGTCTGTCCGTGTTCCTGGGCGGCCTGGTGCTCGCGCAGGCTCCGAGCGCCGCACCCGGCGATCCCCTTCCCGGAATTACGCCTGCCGATTTCGAGGAGTTTCGGCTCGGGCTTGACGACTTTCTCGAGGTGGAGACGGCGGAGGAAGGACTCGGGCCCGCGTTCAACGGCACCAGTTGCGCCGTCTGCCACAACGTGCCGGCCGTCGGCGGCACCAGCGTGATCGCGGAAGTCCGTGCCGGCCGTCGCGGATCGCGCGGAGAGTTCGTCCCGCTCGACGCGTCGGGTGAAACGCTCTTCCATCTCTTCTCGATTCCGAACCACGCGTGCCAGCCGACGATTCCAGCCGAGGCCACCATCGTCGTGCGCCGCGTGCCCATTCCGCTCTTCGGCGCGGGACTCGTCGAAGCCATTCCTGACGAGACCCTGCTCGGGCTCGAAGATCCCTCCGATCGAAATCGGGACGGCGTGAGCGGCCGCGCCGCGATCGTCACGGATGTGGCCTCGGGCGATCGGCGCGTGGGCCGATTCGGCTGGAAGGCGCAGCATGCGACGCTCCTGGCGTTTGGCGCCGATGCCTATCGCAACGAGATGGGCATTACCAACGATCTGTTCTCGCGGGAAGTCGCCGTCGGCGTGCCGGCGAGTCGCATGAAAGCCTGCGATCCGATCCCGGATCCCGAAGACGTCAGGGAGCCGCGGACGGGTCGTCGAGGCATCGACAACTTCGCCAGCTTCATGAGATTTCTTGCGCCGCTCGGCCGCGGATCGAGCGACGACACGATCAGGACGGGAGAGCAGACCTTCGCCGCCGTCGGATGTGCGACCTGCCACGTGCCTGCGCTCATGACGGGGCCGAGCGCGAATCCGCTCTTCGACCGACGTTCAGTCCCGCTCTTCTCTGATCTTCTGCTGCACGACATCGCGACCGGCGACGGCATTCAACAAGGAGCCGGCGCGCCCGAGGAGATTCGCACGCCGTCGTTGTGGGGTCTTCGCCTGCGCAGGCCGTTACTGCACGATGGATCCGCCGCGACCATCGAGGACGCCATCCGCCGCCACGGCGCCGAAGGTGATCTCGCGCGCCGCGGCTTCCTGCAGCTGAGCGACGCCGGCAGGGCGGCGCTTCTCGCGTTTCTCCGAAGCCTTTAGCGGAGCGTGTTTCAACCGCCGGCCATCGCGCCGACGACCATGAACGGCTCTGCCCCGGTGGCGACGGCGTCGGGCAGCAGCTCGTCAGGCCGTTCGTGTGACAGATCCTGCTCGCACGCGAAGAACCGGACGAAGGGCCGGCGCTTCTGGGTCACATGATCCCGGATGGTTCCGCGCAGCACCGGATAGCGACTCTCCAGGGCGTCGAGAATGGCCCGCTGTGTGATGTGGCCCTCGACGTCGAGAGTGACCTCGCCGCTCACATGGGCCAGGGTGCGGAGATGCGCCGGCAGCGTGACTCTGATCATTTCAGCGTCTGAACCTCGACCGACAAGACGGCCGGGAGATCTCGAACGATGGGTGCCCAGCTGTCACCCGCGTCGGGGGAGGCATACACCTGTCCGCCCGTGGTCCCGAAATACACGCCGCACGAGTCGAGCGAATCGACGGCCATCGCGTCGCGCAGGACGTTGACGTAGCAGTCGCGTTGCGGCAAGCCCTTCGTCAGCGCCTCCCATTCATTGCCGCCCGACCGGCTTCGGTAGACGCGCAGCTGGCCATCGAGAGGATAGTGCTCCGAATCGCTCTTGATCGGCACGACGTAGACGGTCTCTGGTTCGTGCGCGTGCACGTCGATCGCAAACCCGAAATCGGTCGGCAGATTTCCGCTCACCTCGCGCCACGAGTCGCCCGCATCGTCGCTCCGCATGACGTCCCAGTGCTTCTGCATGAAGAGGACGCCAGGGCGCGAGCGGTGCATCGCGATGCGGTGCACGCAATGACCGACCTCGGCTGTCGGATTCGGAATCCCTTCGGATTTCAGTCCGCGATTGATCGGTCGCCAGCTCTCGCCGCCATCGTCGGTACGGAACGCGCCGGCGGCGGAAATGGCGATGAACATCCGCTTGGGATTGCTCGGATCGATGACGATGGTGTGCAGACACAAGCCGCCAGCGCCCGGCTGCCAGTGGGGTCCCGAGTCGTGACCGCGCAGGCCGGGCAGTTCGTGCCACGACTGGCCGCCGTCGGTTGTTCGGAACATCGCCGCGTCTTCGACGCCGGCATACACGGTGTCCGGATCGGAGAGCGATGGCTCGAGATGCCACACGCGTTTGAATTCCCAAGGATGGGGCGTGCCGTCGTACCACTGATGGGTGCCCGGGGTGCCGTCGTAGACGAACTTGTTGTCGACCGGCTCCCAGGTCTTGCCCCCGTCGTTCGATCGCTGAATGAGCTGGCCGAACCAGCCGCTGCCTTGCGACGCGTAGAGCCTGTTCGGATCGGCCGGCGATCCCTTGAGGTGGTAAATCTCCCACCCCGCGAAATGCGGTCCGCTGACCTCCCATTGATTCCGCTTACCGTCCGACGTCAGGACGAACGCACCCTTGCGCGTGCCGACCAGCACTCGAACTCCGCTCATACCCGTGCCTCCTTCTGTATTGTCGATCGGGTTGACCCGGGATCGACAATAAGAACTAGGAACTAAGAAACCAAGAACTGAGATGCCTCCCCACCGACCAGGTCCGTTTCTGACCAGCTCCACCGCGGGGATCGGGGTAAGCTGTCCATCGTGGAGCTCGATCGACGCGCCTTCGATCGTGCACGCCGGTCCCGCGACGCGCGGTTCGACGGGCGCTTCTTCATCGGCGTCACGAGTACGCGGGTGTACTGCCGGCCCATCTGTCCGGCGAGAGCACCGAAAGACGAAAACATCCGGTACTTCCTGACCGCGGCCGCAGCGGAAGTCGCAGGTTTCCGTCCGTGTCTTCGTTGCCGGCCCGAAGCGTCGCCAGGGACGCCCGCATGGGTCGGCACATCCGGTGTCGTCTCTCGAGCGCTACGCCTCATCAGTGCGGGGGCGCTCGACACAGGTAGCGTGGACCGGTTGGCGGACCGACTCGGCGTGACGGCGCGTCATCTCAGGCGACTCTTTCTGCGCCACCTGGGCGCGACGCCGCTCGACGTGGCGTTGACGCGGCGCGTGCATTTTGCCAAGAAGCTGCTCGACGAAACGAGCCTCCCATTTCACGAGGTGGCCTTTGCCGCCGGGTTCGGCAGTGTGCGGCGGTTCAACGGCCAGATTCGTCGAACCTACGACCGATCGCCGACACAGCTTAGAAAGCTGGCGCGCCAGAAGACGGCGCCGACGCCCGATTGCTACCGGTTTCGTCTCGCGTACCGACCTCCGTACGACTGGGATGCCATGCTGTCGTTTCTGGCGGCGCGCTCAACACCCGGCGTCGAGTCTGTCACGGCGTCCCGTTATCGGCGGACGGTCAGCCTCGATGGCCAGACCGGCTCGATCGACGTGTCTCCTCACGAGACCGGCCCCGCACTTTGTCTCGACGTGCAGTTTCCCGACTCACGCGCGCTTCTGCTGATCGTCGAGCGTGTGCGCCGGATGTTCGACCTGGCCGCCGATCCCGCGATCATCGGTGAGCACCTCGGTGTCGATCCTCTGCTGCATCCGCCGTTGGCCAGGCATCCGGGCATTCGAACGCCCGGCGCATGGGACGGCTTCGAGCTCGCCGTCCGCGCGATCGTCGGCCAGCAGATCTCGGTCGGCGGCGCGACGACGATCACGGGACGGCTGGCGAGCATGTTCGGATCGCCAGTGGCGTCAGGCACGGGCGAGGAAAGACTGTTCCCGACGCCCGCACAGCTGGCTAACGCGCCCCTTGAACGGGCGGGCGTCGTCCATGCCCGCGCGGAGGCGATTCGACTCCTGTCGCGCCGGACCATCGGCGGGGAGCTGGGCTTCGACTCGACATTCGACGCCGGCGCGACCGTCGCTGCACTCACCGGCATTCCCGGCATCGGCGACTGGACGTCGCAGTACATCGCGATGCGGACCTTCGGCGAGCCCGACGCCTTCCCGAGCGGCGACCTCGTGCTGCGGCGGATGGCCGGAGGATGTTCGGCGCGCGAGCTCGAGCGTCGGTCGAACGCGTGGCGGCCGTGGCGCGCCTATGCAGTGATCCTGCTTTGGCAGGCAGCCAGCGACATGGCTGAACGATCAGGGAGGTCGAAGCATGCCTCGTCTCAGCTTCGCGGCGATTGGCACGGGCGCGGTGCTCGCGATGGTGATGTGTCAGCCGCTGCTGGCACGTCGTGATCAGGGCACGAGCTCAACTGTCGAGATTCGTTCGTACAATCTCAAGCCGGGAACCCGCAACCATTTTCGACAGCTATTCGAGGATGAAGCGCTGCCGCTGCTGCAGCGCTGGCGGGTCGATGTCGTGGCGTACGGGCCCTCGCTTCACGACAACGACACGTTCTTTCTGATGCGGGCGTACACGAGCCTCGATGACCGCCAGAAGAGCGAGGATGCGTTCTATGGCAGCAACGAGTGGCGCGAGGGCCCGCGCGAAGCCATCCTGGCCTGCATCGACAACTATACGACGCTGGTCCTCAGTCTCGACGAGGCGACGGTTGCAGGCCTTCGGAAGATCAGGCACGGAACCACGATGAAGGAGCCAGGGATGCAAACCGATCACGCGTTGGCGACGGATCTCAACACGCTCGTCGAGCTCAACCAGGACTACATCCGCTCGGTCCAGACGTCTGATGTCGGACGATTCAGACAGATTCTCGCGGACGACTTCCTCTGCTCGCTGCCCGACGGTACACTCATCGATCGCGAGCGCTTTCTCACGCAGACGGCACAGCCGGTGACCATCTCGAACCTCGAGGCGCACGACGTCAACGTCCGCATTCTGGGCGACATCGCGATCATTCACGCACGCACGACCTACACGACGGCCGACGGCCGCCCAGGATCGGGTCGGTATACCGACGTGTGGGCGCGCCGGAGCGGTCGCTGGCTCGCGGTCTCGGCGCATGTGACGAGGCTGGGTTAGAGGCAAACGGCCAGCCAGCTCTCAGCTCTCAGCCAACCACCGGTCGTAGCCCAAGACCTTCAGGTCTGGGATCCGTCGTGTCGTCTGACCTGGCGTGCTCGCCCGCCGCTATAATGCCGGCGTTCCGCCATGCCTGTCCCCGCGCGGCGTGTCGCCAACTCAACAGCCCTTCTGACGATCGCAGGTCTCCTGCTCGCGGCTGCGGTGATGACGGCAGACGAAGGGTGGGTGATTGACCGGTACGACATTCGATTGGCCATCAAGCCTGACGCGTCGGTCGACGCGCGCGAAGCCATCGATGTGGACTTTCATGATCTTTCCCGTCACGGAATCCTCCGCGATATCGTCTCCGAGCTCGAATACGACGCCACTCGAAACCGCGAGTACGGCATCGAGCTCGGGAGCGTCACGGCAGGCGACGGCAGCAGCCTTGGTGTGAAGGCGACGTCCGAGGGCAACCTTCGAAGATTGAGGATTGGCGACCCGGATCGAACGGTCACAGGCAGGCAGAGCTACCGGATCGAGTATCAGATCAAGGGCGCGCTCAACAGCTTTGCGGACCACGACGAGTTGTACTGGAACGCGACGGGCACCTGGCCCGTCGGTGTGAAAGCCTTGCGGGTGACCGTCAGCGCGCCGTCCGGCGCCATCGAGCGAGTCTCGTGCTTCCAGGGTGTTTCCGGCTCCACCGAGCCTTGTGCGACACGGTATACGAAAGACGAAGCGATCTTTTCGGCGACACGATTGCTCGCGGCCGGCGAGCAGCTGACCATCGTGACAGGCCTTCGCAAGGGTGCGGTCTCCGAGCCGACTCCGATCCTTGTCGCAAAGCCGCGCGATATCACCAGATTCTTCGATTGGACGCCCGGGTTCGTCACCGCGACGTTTGCCGGCTTTCTCGTCGCGCTCGGAGGGGTCGGCGCCCTCTGGTGGCGGTTTGGCCGCGACCGACGGTACGTCTCGCTTCACTACCTCTCTCAGGACAGCAAGGAGGAGCGTGTCCCGCTCTTTGGATCCGACCCGATTGTCGTGGAGTTCGAGCCGCCGGACCACATGCGGCCCGGTCAGATGGGGCTGCTCTTCGACGAGCGCGCCGACACGCTCGACGCGACGGCGACGATCGTCGACCTGGCCGTGCGGGGTTATCTCACCATTGCCGAGCTTCCCAAGGAAGGGTGGGGCTGGTTCAGCAGCGTCGACTGGCAACTGACGCGAGGTAAACCGGCGGATGCGGAGCTCCTCGAATACGAACGCATCATCCTCAAGGGGATTTTCGGTTCCCAATCGTCGAGAAAGCTGTCGGCGCTCAAGAACACGTTCTACGAGCATCTCGCCTCGGCGAAGCGTGCGTTGTATGCCGATGCCGTATCGCGCAAATGGTTTCCCCACAATCCCAACACGGTCAGGAACGTCGTGCGCGGCCTCGGGTACGGCGCGGCGACTGCCGGGGTTTTCCTGATGTTCATTCTCGGCAAAGGATGGGGCGCGGGACTCCTGGCGCTCCCCGTGATCGTGGGCGGCCTCCTCTTCGGCTTTGTGTCGGGCGCCATGCCCCGCAGGAGCGCCGCCGGACGAGAGGCGCTTCGCCGCGCACTCGGGTTCGCGAGATACATCAAGACCGCTGAGACGACCCAGCATGCGTTCGCCGAGCGCGCGAACATCTTCACCAGCTATCTGCCGTATGCGATTGCCATGAAATGCGTGGACAAGTGGGCGCGCGCGTTCAGTGACATCGACGTGCAGAAAGCGACCGCATCCTGGTACACCGGCCCGTCGCACTTTGATTCCGGCGGGTTCTCGTCCAATCTTGCCAGCTTCTCCTCGTCTGTCTTGAACACCATCGCCTCGACACCCGGCGGATCCGGGAGCAGCGGATTCAGCGGAGGATCGTCCGGTGGCGGCGGTGGTGGCGGCGGCGGGGGAAGCTGGTAGGAGGGAAGCCCAGGAACCATGGAGATGGCCATCCTCGGAGCGGCGGTTGTCCTCGCCATTGGCGCGGTTGTGATCTACAACGGTCTCGTCCGCGCACGGCAGCGAGTGCGCGAAGCCTGGAGCGCGATCGACGTGCAGCTCAAGCGGCGATCGTCTCTCATTCCGGCTCTGGTTGAGAGCGTGAAGGGGTACGCGGCGTACGAGCGCGAAACGATCACGAAGGTTGTCGAAGCACGCGGTGCGCTCGGATCGGCGGCGGGCCCGGGGGCAGCGGCCAGGGCCGATCAGGATCTTTCTGGCGCGCTCCGCACGTTCTTTGCGGTGGCCGAAGCGTATCCCGACCTGAAGGCCAACGAGCGCTTTGCCCAGCTGCAGCGGGATCTCGCGGATACGGAGAACAAGATCGCGTATGCCAGGAACTACTACAACGGCGCGGTCGAGACCTTCAACATCCGGTGCGAGAGCATGCCGGGACTTCTCATTGCGCGCCCGTTCGGCTTCACGCCGGCCGAATTCTTCGCCGCCGATTCGTCCGACCGGGTCGTGGTCGCGGCTGAACTCTGAAGGCGAAAGGCGGAGGCGTTCATGAGCCCCGAAATCCCTCGACGCGACTTCCTTGTCTCGATGCCGCTGGCTGCCCATGCGCTCACGTCCCGGTTCGATGCGGCGACGCCGTCGATGGGCGTGAACTCGAGCGCCCGGCGTGGCGTGGCCGCGCGTCTCGAGACCTTCGACTACGAAGGTGTCACGCTTGGGCCCGGCCGGGCGAAGCGCCAGCTCGATGAGGCGCGAGAGCTGTACCTGAGCGTGCCCGATGAGGACATCCTTCACGGCTACCGCGCCTCGGCGGGCCTGGTGGCGCCGGGCAAGCCTCTCGGCGGCTGGTGCGGGAAGAACAGCAATACTGTCTTTGGTCAATGGCTGAGCGGCATGTCCCGCATGTCGCGCGCAACCGGTGATAGCGCGATGCGCGACAAGGCCGTGCACCTCGCCTCCGAGTGGGCGAAGACCATCAAGCCGAACGGCGATTGCGGCATGAATCACTATCCGTTCGACAAGCTGGTCTGCGGACTGGTGGATCTCGAGCGGTACGCCGGGTATCGGGAGGCCGGGCCGCTGCTCGATCGCGTCATCGCGTACGCGGACAGGAATCTCGAGCGGCCGGCGGCGCCGATCGCCGACATCACGGACAACCAGGCCTACTACGGACGTCCACAGGAGTGGTACACGCTCGGCGAGAACCTCTTCCGTGCTTATCAGCTCACCGGTCAGCCCTCGATTCACACGTTCGCCGAGACGTGGCTCTATCACGCCTACTGGAACAAGTTTCTCGCGTCATCGGCGCCCGATGACGCGCATGGGGTCCACGCGTACAGCCACGTCAACACCTTCAGCAGCGCGGCGATGGCGTATGAAGTCATTGGCGATCCGAAATATCTGGCGATCGTCAGGAACGCGTACGACTACCTGCAGCAATTCCAGTGCTACGCGACGGGCGGCTACGGACCGAACGAGCGATTCATGAAGATCGACGGCAGCCTCGGCCGCGCGCTCGACACGCGTTCGGATACGTTCGAAGCCGTGTGCGGATCGTGGGCGGCATTCAAGCTGGCGCGCCACCTCATGCGCCATACCGGCGAGGCACGTTACGGCGACTGGATCGAACGGCTCTACTACAACGGCGTCGGCGCCGCACTCCACGTCGCGCGCGGCATCCGTAATTTCTATTACGCGGACTACAGAGTTGGCGGGGGGATGAAGGTCTTCAACTGGGATACGTGCACGTGCTGTTCGGGCACGTACCTCCAGAACGTCGCCGAGTATCACAACCTGATTTACTTCAAGGACGCGGACTCGCTGTACGTGAATCTGTACACACCCTCGGATGTCTGGTGGCGGCGTCCCGGGGGAGACGTACACCTGAGTCAACACACCAGGTATCCAGACGATGAAACGGTCACGCTGAGAGTGGAGACGAGCAGTCCCGCCGAGTTCGCCCTGAGGTTCCGTGTACCTGCATGGACCACGAAACTGACGGCGAAGGTGAATGGCGAGCCGGCGACCGTCGAGGCGGAGCCTGGAACGTGGGCGACGATCCGCCGCACATGGACGGCCGGCGACAACGTGGAGCTCCGTATTCCGCTGACGCTTCGGATGGAGGCCGTCGATCGCCAGCATCCGGATCGCGTCGCCGTTGTCCGCGGTCCCATCGTGCTGGTGCTCGAAGGTGCGTATCACGATCCGAACTTCCGTCTTCCGGAGAGAGACGAGGAGCTCGACACGTGGCTCGTGCCCGAGGACGGAAGCCGGCTGGCCCGAGGCATCTGGTCGGTAGGCCTGCCGCCGCCGGAACCGGACGCGCCGACCGTGTTCCGGGTCGTGCCGCCCGACAAGAGCGCCGTTCGGCTGCGGTTCCGTCCGTTCTACGAAGTGGGCGAGGGGTATCCGTACTTCATGTATTTCGATCGGAAGGAACTGCCGTGGCGGCTCTGGTAAGGGAGAGGCTATTCGGCCATTTCCTTGAACGACGGAAGTCCGTGCACACGCCTGGCCTCAACGCCGTCGAAGGCGGCCGATATCTTGTACAACTCGAAGTGACCATCCCTGCTGTGAGCGGCAACCTGGCGACGAAGGCGTTGCATCTGCTGCGGGGTCATCGGCCGGAATCCCTGCGCCACTGAGAGATTTCGCTGGAGCACGCGCATGCTGTCGATGCCGCTTACGAACGTGGCGACGGGCAGGCTCAACGCGTAGGCGAGCGCGTCTTCTGCACGCACGACCCGGGCCTTGATGGGCCGGGCGTCGCCACAGAGACTCTTCATCCCGATCACCGCGATGCCGCGGCGAATCAGTTCCGGCAGGACCAGGTGCTCGAAGCTCCGGAACGAGGCGTCGAAACAGTTGAGCGGCAGCTGGCACGCGTCCCACGCGTAGTCCTTCGCCAGCATCGCGAGGTGGAGCGCCGGGTCCTTGTGGCCGGTGAATCCCACGTAGCGCACTTTGCCCTGCTGCTTGGCCCGGTCGAGCGCCTCGACGACTCCGCCCCGCGCAAAATGACGTTCGGGTTCATCGTCGAAGACCACTTCGTGAATCTGCCAGAGATCGAGGTAGTCGGTCCGCAGCCTTCGGAGAGAATCTTCGAGCTGCTTCATCGCGACCTTCCCGTCGCGTCCGTGCGTGCACACCTTCGTCATCAGGAAGACGGCCGCGCGGCGGTCGGCGATGGCCTTACCCATGCGTTCTTCGCTCAGACCGTCGTTGTAGTCCCAGGCGTTATCGAGGAACGTGACGCCCGCGTCGATGGCGGCGTGAGCCAGGCGGATCGCGTCGCGATCAGTTTTCGGCACACCCAGGTGCCAGCCACCGAGTCCGAGAAGAGAGACACGTTCGCCGGTGTGCCCGAACGGACGGGTGGGGATCTCGAGCGAGCGGTTCCTGCGATTCGGGCTCGGCAAGATGGTCCGGGTAAGGATACACTGCCGGCTCCTGACTCATGTCCTCAACCGTCAATACTCCCCGGCAGGTCCTCTTCGCGAGTCTGGTCGGCACAACCATTGAGTTTTTCGACTTCTATATTTACGCCACCGCGGCGGTTCTGGTCTTTCCGCGGTTGTTCTTTCCGAAGTCGGATCCCGCATCGGCCATGCTCGCCTCGCTCGCGACGTTCGCGATCGCCTTTCTCGCCCGGCCCATCGGGTCGGCGCTGTTCGGACATTTCGGCGACAGGGTCGGGCGCAAGACCACGCTGGTCGCCGCGCTGCTCACGATGGGTGTGTCAACCGTCGCCATCGGCGCGCTGCCGACGTACGCCACGATCGGCGTTCTGGCGCCGCTGCTCCTCGCGCTCTGCCGATTCGGTCAGGGTCTCGGACTTGGCGGCGAATGGGGCGGGGCCGTGCTGCTCGCGGTCGAGAATGCGCCGCCCGGAAAGCGCGCCTGGTACGGCATGTTCCCCCAGCTGGGCGCGCCCATTGGCTTTCTCTTTTCAGGCGGTGTGTTTCTGGTGCTGTCGGCGGTGCTCAGCGACGAGCAATTCTTCGCGTTCGGCTGGCGCATTCCGTTTCTGGCAAGCGCCGTGCTCGTCCTTCTCGGCCTGTACGTGCGGCTGACGATTACAGAAACGCCGGTCTTTCGGGAGGCCGTGTCAAAGCAGGAGCGCATCAAGGTGCCGATGCTCACGTGCCTGCGCGACCATCCGAAGACGCTCGTTATTGGCGTCCTGGTGTCGCTCGCGACCTTCGTGCTCTTCTACCTGATGACCGTGTTCGCGCTCAACTGGGGCACCACGGCGCTCGGGTACAGCCGCGAGCAGTTTCTCGTCATGCAGCTCTTCAGCATCATCTTCTTCGCGTTGACGATTCCGCTCTCAGCCGTCCTCGCCGAACGTGGCCGGCGCCGCACGCTGATCTCGGTGACGGTGGCGATTGGAATCTTCGGCCTCTTCCTCGCGCCGATGTTCACCGCGGGGACGACCGGAGCGGTTCTCGCGATGGTCGTTGGTCTGTCGCTGATGGGCATGACGTACGGTCCGCTGGGAACCGTCCTGTCAGAGCTCTTCCCGACGTCCGTGCGATACACAGGCAGTTCTCTGACTTTCAATCTGGCCGGCATCTTCGGCGCGTCGCTGGCGCCGTACATCGCCACCTGGCTCGCCACTCATTACGGTCTGCAGTACGTGGGCTTCTATCTGAGCGGCGCGGCGATCCTGACGCTCGCAGGGCTTCTCGCCACGCGAGAGACCAAGGATGACGACCTGAGCGGCGCTAAATAGATCACGCGCGCCGTCCGTTACGCGAAGATGGAAGGGTCCACAGGTCCGACCGGCCCGACGACATATCCGTAGCGAAGATTGGAACGCGCGGCGCCGTGCGCTTCATACTCGAGCTTCACGGCGGCGAAGCGGTCCTGTTCGAGCGCGAGGGCTGCCTGCCGCGGCTCGATGCCGTAAAGGCGTGCGTTGTTCCCGCCGAAGATCGCGGTCTTCACCGGTCCATTCGCGTCGCCGAGCGGCGCGAATCCGTGCTGCTTCTGCATGGCTTCCGGGATTTCGAGCCGTCGCAGGCCTTCGATCTGCCACTGCGGCGAGCCAGTCCACACGGCGTCCGTGCCCCAGCACACCCGGTCGACGCCGAGCCCCTTGATCAGGATGCCCATCAAGGCCGCACACACATTCGGTTCCGCGACGAGGGTTGTGGCGAAGAGCTGACCGACATCGGCGTAGACGTTCGTGACGCCGTACTCCTCAGGGATGTCCGCGAGGTCGCTCGTCCACGCGATGCGTCCCGTGCGATTGAACTCGGCCAGCGCGACTTTCGGATCCCCCCGACGTGGCGATACGCCGCGTGATAGATGATGAAATTGAGCTGCGGCCAGTCCTTCGCGGCCTGCCCCACGTCGGCGGCATCGGCATAGCCGCGCAAGTTGGGGAACTGCTTTTCCACACCCGGCGAGAAGAGGCCCTTGTGCACGCAGACGTTCCTGACGCCCGCCTTGAGCATCTTCTCGTAGCCTTTGTAGGCCACCTTCTCGTCGTCCATCCGCCAGGGATAGCGGCTGATCTCCTTGTGCGTGTTGTCGCCGACCGTGTAGCCCTTGACGGATTCAGGTTTGAGGGCGAGTCCCGCATCGAGCTGGTCCAGCCAGCCAGGCTGGCCCGGCGTGAAAATCATGTGCGAGAACAGGCGACGCTGACCCGCTTCCTTGTTCACCCTGTCGCGCGCCGCCGCCATCTGCTCGTTCGTCAGAAACCAGTCTTGCGGAATGTCGGAGGGCGCCGACGAGATGAGCGCGATCTTGGTGTCGCTGTCGAGAAAGATCTCCTTCACGTAGTTCGCGTACTTCAGGTCTTCGAGCGTCTGCTCCTTCTCGGCGAGCGCCTTGTTCCAGCCCGACTGCCCGACGGCGGTCCGCATGTTGACGAAGCCCGTGAGGCGCGTGTCGTCACGGAGGAAATGCGTGTGCATGTCCATGATGAACTGGCCCTTGAGCCCGTCGGCGCGTTCCTGCGCCCTCTCAGGCGTCGCCGCCTCGTCAAGGCTCGCGGCGAAAAGGGGGCCGTAGACCTGGTTCATCGCGACGAACGACGCCGCCATGCCCGCCGCCGTCTGGAAGAATCGGCGACGGTCCATGCCCTGCTTCGAGCCGAGCTCATCGGCCATCGCCAGGAGGCGCGACTCGACCTCCTGCTGCCGACGATTCTGCGGATCGGGATAGAACTCGTCGCTCGAGACGACCCGCGTCGGGATCGGCGTGTGGTGTGTGACGAGCTCGGACGGTACGAGCTCCGCGAGTTCCTCGTCAGTCAGGATGCCGCTCATGATGTTCCTCCGAGTCTTCAGCGCGCCGGTGCTGTTGCAAGATTCTGCACCAGCGGCGACGAGTGAAACGATCGCCGACCGATGGTGAGGAACGTGGCGCCGGCCAGCACGCACAGGGTCCCGGCGATCCAGAATGCGGGCCGGTAGTCGCCCGCGAACGTTCTGACGGCGCCCGCGCCGAATGCGGCGAGTGAGGCGCCGAGCTGGTGGCTCGCGCCGATCCAGCCGTATACGACCCCGGTGTTCTCCCGACCGAAGGCGTCGCCGGTGAGCCGCACGGTCGGAGGAACGGTCGCTACCCAGTCAAGACCGTAGAACACGGCGAACCAGGCCAGTCCGTGCGCTCCGGTTTCGAGCGTGAACGGCAAGTATAGAAGTGACAGGCCGCGCACAAGCCGTGCGAGTAGTGGCAGGAACACGAGTTGTCCGGTGGCGTTGGCTGCGGAGAGTGCGCCGAGCACCAGCCCGCGCTTCGCTTCGAACCACCTTGTCGCGACGACGGCAGCGAGGACGAGCGAGGTGACGCCGGTGCCTGTTCCGACGAGCACGCCCCAGAGCAGCATCAGCTCCCATTGATGGCGCATCTGGGTCGTGAGCGCGACTGATACCGCGAGCAGCGCGACCGCAGCCAGGATCACGCGGCGCAGGCCCCACTTGTCCATCACCGACGCTGCAAACGGGCCGATCAATCCGAAGAGCGCGATGTTGATGGCGACCGCGGCCGAAATCGAGGCGCGGCTCCACTTGAATTCGGCCTCGAGGGGCACCATCAGGATGCCCGGTGTCGCGCGGATGCCGGCGGTGACCACCAGTACGAAGAACGTCGCGACGGCGACGACCCAGGCGTAGTGGAATCGGCGACCGGAAGAATCGGAAGACGCCATCTTCGCCTCTTACCGCGCTGAGGCTACCGGCAGATCGATGAGGCTGGCGGCCCCCGTGGCGTGGTAGATCCGCTGGGTCGCCTTCACATAGTCTTCCGGCTTGGCGAAGAAGATGTTCGGGACGAAGGTCTGCGGATTGCGATCGTAGAGCGGGAACCAGCTCGACTGCACCTGCACCATGATGCGGTGTCCCGGCAGAAACACGTGGTTCACGGTCGGCAGCGTGAACTTGTAGGGCAGCGGCGTATTCGGCGCGATGGCCTTGGGCGTCTCGAAGCTTTCCCGATAGCGGCCGCGGAAAATGTCCATCGCCACGCTCAGTTGATAGCCGCCCATCTCCGGCTGGCTCGGCACCTCGTCCGGGTACACGTCGATCAGCTTCACCACCCAGTCGCTGTCAGTTCCGCTGGTCGACGCGACGAGATTGACGACGGGCGCGCCGCTGACTCTGCAGGGGCTCAGTCGAGCGACGGCGTGACGTACGTCGAGCACGTCGGAGCGGTCGGCGACGCACCGCTGGTCGGTGAGAAGCCAGCGGCTGCCAGAGCGTCGCCGTCCGCGAATCGCACCGGACGAGGCAGGTACGGGACGGGCTTGGCCGGATCGGAGACGTATTCGTCGTAGGCGCCCGCCGATTTCGCATCGCCGGTGGGTGCGGTGAATGACAGACCCGATCCGGCTGTGAGGTAGAGCGGCCTTGGACTTCGCCGCGCATCCGTTCTCACAGGCCAGCGGCCATGCCTTCAGACGATCCCAGTGATTCTCGCCCGTGTTGTAGATGAAGACGGGCGGCGTGTCCGCCTTCGGTGCGCCGTCCTTCAGGTACTGATCGAAGAACGGCTTGAGCACGTCGCGCCGGAACTCGCAGCGCGGTGTCGCCGTTCCACTTGCAGCGGCCCCAGCGTCGTGCCGTCGTAGTTCACGCCGCTGTGCCGCCACGGCCCCATCACCAGGTAGTTCATGTTGTTGCCGCTGTCCTTGGGCTCGACCGCCAGATAGCGTGGATGGCGCCCCACATATCCTCCTGGTCCCATAATCCTTGAATCCACATCGTCGGCACCTTGAGCGGCTGCGCGGCCATCGTCTTGTCGAGCGCCTGCTCCTGCCAGAACGCGTCGTAGGCCGGGTGTTCCGACACCTTGCGCCAGTACGGCAATTGATCGAGGCCGCGACGCTCTCGCGTAGTCGCCGGCCGAACCGGCGCGCCGGAAGTTCTCGTAGTCGTCGTAGCCCTGGCGAGCGATCTGAGTCGCCCGCGCCCCTGACGGTTGTCTGTCCGGTGAAATAGTCGAAGTTGGTCTGGCGGAACGCGCCGTAGTGAAACCAATCGTCGCCCATCCAGCCGTCGACCATCGGGCTCATCGGCGCGGCCACCTTCAGCGCGGGATGCGGATTGACGAGCGCCATCACGACCGTGAAGCCCTCGTACGAGCTGCCGAGCATGCCGACCTTGCCATTCGATTCGGGCGACGTTCTTCACGAGCCACTCGATGGTGTCGTACGCGTCGGTGGCGTGGTCGACCTTCGATCGAGTTGAGCGGTCCGCTCAGCGGGCGCGTCATCACGTAGTCGCCCTCCGAACCGTACTTGCCGCGGACGTCCTGGAACACGCGGATGTAGCCGTCGGCGACGAACACCTCGTCGCCCTGGGGCAGCGTCGCCAGCATGTGCGGCGACTGATTGCGCGTGGCGCGCTGGGCGGCGTTGTAAGGCGTGCGCGTGAGGAGGATCGGCGCGTTCTTCGCACCTTTCGGGATCACGATGACGGTGTACAGCTTGACGCCGTCGCGCATGGGAATCATCACCTCGCGCTTGACGTAGTCGTACGATGCCTTTGGCGCCTCGTACTTGGCGGGAACGTCTGGTTCGAGAGGTGGAGTCTGCGCGTACGCACCAGGCGTGAGCGCGAGAAAAACGACAGTGGTCTTGAGGCCGCGTCGAAACCGAAACCGATTGGTCATCGAGTCACTCCCAAAAAAGGGAACATTGTAGCGGACATTCATCGGGTCGACCGAATCCGCGCGATGCCTGTCACATCTCGGGCCGGTCAGCGCGAGAGAAAAGCGTGGATGGCTTGTGAAACCTCGACGGGTTCGATGTCAATTGCCGTGCCCCGCCGACTGGAGGGCACAATCGCCACAGATCTCCAGAGAGGCGCAACTTCCGTTGGACGATAGGGGCCGTACACCACGATAGTGGGAACGCCGAGTAGGGAAGCCAGATGCATCGGACCGCTGTCCAGTCCCAGCGCGAAATCCACCTGGCCGAGAGCCGCTTTCAATGTGGCAAACGTCGAACTGAACGGCACCATCGTCACGCCAATTCCCGTGTCTCTCAGCCGGGCGCTCAGCGCCACAGATTCCGGTCTTTCGGCGGGTTGCCCCTCGTTGACGAAACAATGCAGCGTCGTGCCGCGACCCAGGCCAGACAGCACATCGACAAATCTCTCCACTGGCCAGCGCTTACTCGCCTTGCTCGCGTGAGGGTGAACGAATACGCGAACCGACGGTCCGCGTTGGAGAACTGCGGGAAGAAGCCAGTCGATCGTGAGCGTGTAACCGAGCGCTGCTTCGACCAGTCGCTGCCACTTGGCTGTGCGATGGACACAGCCATCGATCTTCACGACCCGATTGAACGGCTTGAACCACGGAAGCGCATTGCGCATCCGCTGAAGCGCGTAGCTGCGCGTGGAGTCGTAGGCAATGGCTCTCATTGGAATGCTCCTGAGACGCATCGCGAGCGTGGCGATGTCGTTCCAGTTGGAAAGATCCAACAGGGCATCGAAGCCGGCCGCGGACAGTTCGAACACGAGGCGGTCGTCTTCGGCCGGCTGTTTTCGATCGACGACCACGAGCCGGCACCTGACCTGGGGGAACAACTGCAGAAGCGGAGCGTAGATTCGTCCGATCAGCCAATGCACCTCACAATGCCTCGTCAACGCGTGCACAATCGGCAGCGCCATGCAGACATCACCGAACGCGCCGGTTCTACACACCAGCACCTTTGTCATGCCGAGATTGCCAAAGCCCTTCTGGCAGGCCGGGCGAGGTCATATACTCGCCATCGGCCGCCGGGTACTGTGCCCCCTCGCAGAGCAGGAGTGACGTCGTCATGATCGATCTCGCCGCCCGAGTGGTCGTGACCACGAACGATTGGCCAGGGCTTCGCAGCCTGTACCACCGGGCCTACGAAGTGGGGCTGTCGTGGACCGTCCGACGTCTTCAGTCCGTTCCGGGTGTGCTTGCCGTCATGCTGCGAGTCGGTGACGAGGGCCGAGACTGGGTGGCAGGCTTGAGCGACTACGACCTGACGGTCCTGACCGATCGGATCGAGGACGCGCGAATGCCTGCGTTTCTTGGCCACCTCTGGTGCCGCTACCGCTCGATCAAGCGTGCCGTGCCCCCGCTTGGCGAGATGGAGGTCATGACGCTCGAGGAATACGAAGACTTCCTCCGCTTCGGACCAATGCCGACGGCGTCCCTCAAGCATGCGGAACCGCTCTTCGTCCGATCCAATCGTCCTGATGTGAATCGTGCATTGCAGATGTCCCCCCGTGTTTGCGAGGAACGGGAGTTCCTGCGGGATGCCCTGACACGATATCTCCGATTTCTGATACCGACCTGGCTTCAGTACACCGGTGCTCCATCAAATATGGCACGACGACGTGCCGACCACCGCGTGGCGAATGTGGGAAAGCGGCTGCGACGACTTGGGGAGTCACCGAACGATGCGCGGGAAGAGGTTGTGGACAACGTGTCGGGCATCTTCCACCGGCTGACCCGGGTTTGCGAACGGCTCGAGCCGGGCGAACAAGAGCCGGGAGTCGTAGTCCCACAGGCACCGTCGTCTGCGGCTGCAGAAGCTGCCCATCTCTTTGGCCCTCGATGCCTGCAAGCGCTTCACAAAACGAACATGGTCTCCTGTTCCGTCGTGCTGTGGGTCTCGTACATGTCACGCGATCGGCTGAGCCTGGCATTCGTGGTGCCCGACCGAATCCCGGAGCACGCGCTCCGCAATCTACTGGTCGAAGTGGGAGCACTGCATCAGGAGACCGAACGAGTGTGGAACCGCCCGTGTGCGAATGGTGATCTCCGGTCGTACTTTCCTTCTCTGTCTTACCCCGTGATCTTGTCGCAGTCCATGTGGAAATGCTGGCGGGAGCTTTCACCCTTTGACGGGGCAGCGATCGCCGCAAGCGGTCGCGTGCTCGCCGGTCCGGATGGTTTACTTGAACCGCCCACTAGAACGGCATTGAAGCGCGGCGCTGAGATCCAGTTCGCCTCGTCGCTTCCTCTGAAGAACAATTGGCGGCCATCGGGCGGGGTACCGTCCTCCACGTTGTATGGAGCGATGGTCAACCACGTCAGAGGATACGCATCGGCGCTTTCGGGCCCGGTGACCACCGCTGCGGCTGCCTCTGAATTCGGGTCGGTCGAGGATGGCTACCGGGCGGTGTCCAACGAGTTGGGCGCGTTGCGGGCCCGGCTGGAACAGTGAGTCCCCCGAGTGCTTTCTGCAGAATTGTCGTGGTGATGTCGTGAGTCAGATGAACGCCGTTCCAGATGTTCTGCCCGCAGTCACGGCTCGCTTTCATGAGCTTTGCGAAACCCCCGTCGCTCGCGGATTGAGAGAGGTGAGGATAGGGCCGACCGACCTGTGGGACGTCATTCAGTACGACGTCGCGGACGCCCTCTATGACGAGGCGTATCGGCACGCGAGTCAGGTCGATCGGGGCGCCGCGTTGAGCCCTCCCGAGGGGCGGCGAGCTGCCTATCATTCAGTCGTCGATTCGGTGACGCGCAATCTATGGCAAGGGCAGGTCGGTCAGGAGTATCTGGTCGGCGTGCTCTCCGCGCGGTTGGGTTTCATCGGGGACCTTCTCGAGCGCGGCATCGCTGGTGTTCACGGCCGGCGACGGAGGCCGAACGACCGAACGCGTGGCCAGATCCTGATCGCGGGCTCGATGTACCGCCGGGCGGTTGCGGCCTTGCGATTCGTCGTCGAGGCGCTCCGTCACGATTACGATCTCGAGCATCTCGTGCTTGCCCACGATGATGTGCTCGGCCGCCATGGCCGTGCGTTCACGGATGCGGGCCTCCACTGGTTGCCCGCGACCAGATTTCGGGACCGCACTCATCCGGCCATCGCGAAGCGGTTCAGCGACAGTGCGCGCAAAGCTCTGGAGAACTCGCTGGGACGCGAGCACGGGTCTCTGCCGAACGCCGTCCTGCAACGAACGATCAGCCCTCGATCTCTTCGACGGCTTGCGGAGAACTTCCTTGCCGTCCAATCAGCCTTGCAGGTGGTCAATCCAGCGGTGGTTGTGATTCCGGATGAACGGCAGCCGCTCGCCCGGCTCGTCGGCCTCGAGGCGGGGAGGCGTGGGTTGCCGGTCGTGGCAGCACCGCTCGACCGCGATCAGATCTTCCGCAAGACGCCCCTCATTCATCCTTCCGTTTCGACGAGGACTTTTGTGTCCTCTGGTCTCGCCGCCAGGTTCATCGGCCGCGGCGGCGTATCGCCGAACCTGTTCGCCCTGGCAAGGCTGTCTGACGACGCTGCCGACAACCGCGCCGGGTCTCGAAGCATCGCTGAAGAGTACCGGAGATTGCTGCATCTCGATTCGCGAACGCGGGTCGTCCTTTTTGCGTCGCAGGGCCAGGCATCGAACGCGGTGATCCTGCCGATGCTGGCGGGCTGTGTGGCCATGATTCCGGGATGCGCTCTGGTCATCCGGCCCCATCCTTACGAATGGCCGCCGCTCGTGAAGCTGATGAACCGGCGAGTGAGGGTATCCGCGCATTTTGATACTCGAAGCGCGATCCAGGCTTCGGATGTGCTCGTGACGCACTCGTCGCACATGGCCGTGGAAGCGGTCCGCCTTGGCCATCCTGTGATCCTTGTGTCGCCCGATCCGATTCCGCAGCTGTTGCCACTGATCTCGGAAGGACTCGCGACCTGGGTATGCACGAAATCAGCGCTGTCTGATGCGCTCGTGCAGGCGCTCCGCGCCGATCGCCGAGACGATGAAGCCCAGATTCGGTTCCGGCGAGACGATGAATTGACTCGTGGGCCCAGACACGCTGCCGGCGTCATCGCCGATCTGGCGCGGTCGAACGGCCGTCTCGTTCAGCATGAGCGAGCCAACCCCGTGGGCATGAGCGCGTGATCATTGGAATCGACGCGAGAATCCCTGTCTTCACCGGCCGAGGCTGGGGACGCTACACGTGCGAACTCGTTCGGGCCCTGGCGACGGTCAAGGATGTCGAGCTACGTGTTCTACTGCCGCGAGCACCAATGGCGACCGATCTCGTGGCTCGAGTGGAATCCTGCAGAAATGTCCAGTTCGCGTTCGCCGACTATCAACCCAGCTGTCCCGATCGTTTCTGGGACGCGGCCGGCGGCATTGAGCTCGAGACCGTCTTCGGCGATGTGGATCTCATGCACTCGCCGACCCGGTTTGTGTTGCCGACGAGAATCCGTCCCATCGTGGCGACGGTTCACGACATCGCGCCCCTTTCGAGCCCGCCTTTCAAGACGAACTACCACGCCGCAACCCTGCGAGCGCTCGAGTTTATCCGCCAGGAGCACGTCCGTTTGATGACGATCTCAGCCTTCACGAGACACGAGCTCGAAACCCGCGCCGGTGTCGACGTGAGCGATGTCGTGGTGGTTCACCCAGGTGTCGGCGAGGTCTTTCATCAGCATCGCCGCGCGGACCGTCCGCAACCAGGCAGATACATCCTGTACGTCGGCGGCGCCGGGCCGAACAAAAACCTGGAGCGACTTCTCGCGGCGGTCCGTCAACTCCAGAACGATCACGGGCCCGAGCTCGTCCTGGCTGGGGATGGGAACTGGGATCGCGAGGATTTGAGGCGCGCGATTGGCGACGAGCAGCCGGCGTGGATTCGGCTCAGCGGCTACGTGACGGACGACCAGCTCGCCACGCTTTACCGCGGTGCCGCAACGACGGTCGTCCCATCCCTTCACGAAGGTTTCGGCCTGCCGGTTCTCGAGGCCCTGGCCTGTGGAACCCCCCTCGCATGTTCGGAGATTCCAGTCTTCCGTGAGGTGGCCGGTGACGCCGCCGTGTACTTCGATCCGATGAATGTGAACGACATGACTGCCACGCTCGCTTCTGTCACGGCCAATCGCTCATCGACTGCGCAGCGGATACTCCGTGGACAGGCGCGCGCGCGGGAGTTCACGTGGGCGGAGACGGCGAGGAAAACCGTTGAGGTCTATCGCACGGTGCTGCAGCGGGCCTGCGTGTGAGCCCCCAGGCCTTGATCGGCCAGAAATGACGATAAGACCGAGGCGTTGAGCTGCGGGTCGCGGCCCAACTCCAGCGTGAAGACTTTCACGCGCGACAGCATCGCGAGTGCCGCGCGCGTTCGCCCCACCGCCAGCGATGTACTTCCCGCCAGATCCAGCAGCGAGCTCCGTAGAAGAAACTCGATCCCCTGATAGAGGCCAACGCCAACGATCATGTCTCGCACCAGTGCGCGCAGTCCGACCGTGCGGCCGGCCGGGACGATGCGACAGGCGCGGCCGAGAGTGCGGACGCCGACGAAGAGCCATTCGGGCCGGGTGACGGCCGTTTCGATCGCCCCCGGAAAGGCCCTCAGCGACACCAGGTACTTCGGGGCAAATTCCATTCGTTCGACGTAGGTCACGAATTCTTCAGGGAAGGGCGGCGGGGTTTCACTCAGCACGCCGAGCCGCAGCGGGAATGGATGGACCAGGCCCGCGCGATCGATGAGCGGGCTGTCTTCGGACACGAGTCTGACATTCGAGCCGTTCTGCAGGAAATGGAGCGCAAGCGTCGTCTTTCCACCGGTCGAGGGCAGCAGAACAAGAGCCGAACGCCCGCCTGCCCCGACGGCGAGCGCATGGACGCGGTGCAGGCCGTTTCGCTCGAGTCGCTCGCCCATCCGGGAGAGCAGTGTGAGATATCCGATCTCGTGCAGCAGGTGCGGTCTCTCGCACCGAATCTCGACACGCTGGTGCGATCTGTCATAGATCGACAGCGCCTTGCCGAAGTAGTCGATATAGGTGACGTCGCCCTCTGTGTAACAGACATTACGGGGCGAATGCATGGTCGCCCTGAGCGGCGGAAGATCGTCATACTCAGGCCGTTCGCGAATGAGGACGACCTCCACATCGGCGCCATTCGATGGCGCCGCCGCGTGGAACTGCGAGAAATCGTCGGCGAGGCGCGCAAGCGTATGGGGATCGGAGCAGAGCACACGTGCTCGAACGCCGTGCACGTCGAGATCGAGCTTGACCATATGGACGCTGAAGTTGAATCGCAGGGAAGACTATCGAAAAGCGCGGCGACGATGCCAGACGTGTCAGATCACTACTGCCTGGCGTAGTAGTCCTTGTACATCCCTCGTCTGAAGAGCCATCCGCCGAGCGGGCCGAGCCAGCCCAGCACGTAATACATGTAGCCGAGATCCATCAGCTCGATCAGGTTGCCGTCGAAATCCTTCGCGAAGAAGAACGAGTGGCCGCGCGGTGAACGCTCCGGCTTGCTCACGCACTCGACGCCCTTGCTTGCCAGATAGTCGTACCACGCCTGGAGGTTCCTGACGTTGAATGAGATGTGCGTCAGGCCGACGCGGTTCCAGGGGATCGCCGCAGGCGGCTGCTGCGGCTGGAACTCGAAGATCTCGAGGACCCCGCCGCCGGGGACGCGAATCCAGCCGATCTTGCAGCGTGGCGCGTCGCCGCCAACGCCGAAGAAGGTCCGCACTCGATCCGGAGGCGTATCGGCGACGCCGACCAGCGGACAGCCAAAGACGTCCCAGTAGAACTGGACCGCCCGTTGAAGTCGGACACCGTGATGCCGACGTGGCTGAACGAACGCGCCCTCATCGGATCGCCCTCACCTGAGATCGGTCTCCTTGATGTGATCGGCGACCCGCAGCGCCTGCGCCACGATCGTCAGCCCCGGGTTCACCGCTGCCGACGAAGGAAAGAACGACGCATCGACGACGAAGAGATTGTCGACGTCGTGCGACCGGCACCACGGATCGAGCACTGAACGACGCGGGTCGGTGCCAAACACAATCGTCCCGCACTGATGGGTCGTGTTCTTCGCCCTGTGAGAATGCGTCATCACCTTCCAGAAGCCGAGCCGCTCCGAGGATCCGCTTCGTTTCCGCGACCAGTCGGGCATGCGCGACGAGGTTGTTCGGTCGGTAATGCAGCCGAATCCGTCCGTCTGGGTCGACAGTCACGCGATTCTCCTCGAGCGGCAGGTCCTCGGACATCGCGAGCCAGTCGACGCCGCGTGCCACCCAGGCATCGTACGCCCAGAGCGGAATCCAGGGCGCCACGGTCTGCGCCATGACGCCATGGGTACGACCCTGCGACTGAATCTGGCCGAGCGGATAGGTCGTGTCCGGTCCGCGGAGGTAGAAGTCGTTGATCGCGACGGTCTTCTGAAAGACGGTGTCGTTTCTCCGGAACGGATGAAACCCCTGCATCATCGTGGCGAGGTGCGCCATGTAGCGCCGGCCGACGAGCCCCGATGAGTTCGCCAGGCCGTTCGGGTGTGCGTCGCTGCGCCGATCGCAGCAGCAACGCGGCCGAGTTGACGGCGCCGCACGACACGACAACGAGCGAGGCGCCGACGTGAATCGTCTCGCCGTCCGCGCTCGATCTCGACCGATTCGACTCGACGGCCCGACGGATCGGTGACGAGGCGCCGTGCAAACGCATTCGTCCAGAGCTCGACGTTGGCGATGTTCGAGCGCCGGCAGAACGCCGCAGACCTCGGCGTCGCTCTTCGCGTGGATCTGGCACGGAAAGGAATTGCACGTATTGCAGAGCACGCAGCCGCCGGGCTCGCCGGGCCGGATGAGACCGAATGGCAGGGGAGAAGGATGCAGTCCCTGTCGCTTCAGTTCATCGACGATGGCGTGGACCGCCGGCGCGTGAGGAACGGGTGGGAACGGAAATGGCCCGCGAGACGGCTCGGTCGGATCGACGCCGTGCTGGCCGTGCACCTGATAGAGGCGCTCGGCGCGGTCGTAGAACGGCTCGAGCGTCTCGTAGTCGATGGGCCACGCCGGCGAGACGCCGTCGACATGCTCGACTTCGCCTGAAAGTCCTCGCGCCGCAGCCGATAGAGCACGCTGCCCCAGAACTTCGTGTTGCCGCCGACGCCGTAGTGTGTGTAGGGAAGGAACAGCTGGCCGTCGCCCGTCGAGCCACGCTCGGTCGTCCGGTAACGCAGATGCTTCCAGACAGCCTCCGGGCTCCAGTTCTCAGGCTCCTGCGGCACCGGCTCGCCGCGCTCGAGGACGAGAATCCGAGCGGGGCTGGCGGCCAGCGCGCGCGCCATCGTGCCGCCGCCGGCGCCGCGTGCCGATGATGATGATGTCGTAGTCGTCTTTCACTGCGAGATGGGTCCGGCGCTGGCGTAGATGCGATCCATGAGGCGCTGGTCGTCCAGCGCTCGCTCGAGGCTCATCTCGGGTGACGCCATGGTTCCGGATGGATTGCGCGAAATCACGATACATCGCGTGATAGCCGCGAATGTCGCGGAAACCGGGAAGAGAAACTCGCGGAAACGCCCCGCGCCGCACCACGACGAACGCGCCGTTCGACTCGAACGTAATGACGCCTTTGCGGCCGAACAGCTTCGACAGGCGGAGCCCTCGCAGCAGCGACGGAATCTCGCGCGAGTAATAGAGCGAGCCGACGGCGCCGTTGTCGTACCGGAAGGACACCATCATGCTCTTGACGCGCCGGTCCGGACCCTCGCGCGACCGCGGCCGGCCGGTATCCGTGGACGGCGGTGATCTTCGGACCGAGGCTCCCGGCGAGATGCAGCCAGTGGATGCCTTCCTCGAAGAACGCGTCGCCGCCCGCCATCGTCTCGTCGTTGCGCCAGTCGTCCGCGCGTCTTGAGCCGATGAGCGATGGTGGTGAAGTGCGCGAACACCAGATCGCCGATCGCGCCCTCGCTCAGCAGCCGCCGCAGGTATACCGCCAGCGGCTTGTAATGATCGTTCTCGCCGACGAGGACGACGCGCCCGGCTCGAGTCGCGGGCCGCGATCACCGTCCCGTAGTCCTCGAGCACGGGGAACGCAGGCTTCTCGACCAGGACGTGCTTGCCCGCGGTCAGGGCCTGAGCGTCAGCTCGAGATGAAACCGCGGCGGAACGGCGACGACCACGGCGTCGACCTGCGGATCCGAGAGCGCGGCGTCGTAGTCGGCGAAGCTTCGGACGCCGCCGTACCGCTGACAGAAGGCCGCCGATCGCATCTGATCGCGGCTGGCGTAGCTGAGGGCGAATTCCTCTCGGAGGGATCGCAGGCTTCGACTGTGCACTCCCGTGATGAAGCCGCATCCCAGAAAGGCGATGTGCAGCGGGCTGGGCAAGGCTCAATCATACCGCGCGGTCGCGCGTCGATTCATGAGGCGGTGGTCTGGGCTCTGCCCGCGAACTCCCGCGTCTCGGTATGGACCCTGACCCGCTCGCCTTCCTTGATGAAGAGCGGCACTTGAATCTCGAGGCCCGTTTCGAGCGTGGCGGCCTTGGTCACGCCCCCGCTCGCAGTATTGCCCCGAACGCCAGGCTCGGTCGAAGTCACCGCCAGCTCCACATGAGGAGGGAACTGCAGGCCAATGGCGTTGCCGTTGAACTTCTGGACCTGCACGATCAGGTTGTCCACGAGCAGGTCCCGGTCTTCGCGGACGACATCGGCTTGAAGCGTCAGGGTTTCGAACGTCTCCTGATCCATGAAGTGATACCCCTCGGCGTCGGCGTACAGATACGAGGCGCTGATCGTCACGAGGTCCGGTTCGCTGAATTTCTCTCCGGCCTTGAATGTCTTGTCGAACACGGCCCGGGTGATGAGGTTTCGCATCTTGAGGCGGACCAGCGTCTGGCCGCCGCGCGCCGTGGGCCGCGACACGTCGACATCGAGGCAGCTGTACGGCGCGCCTTCGAATTCGAAGAACATCTTGCGCTTGATCGAAATCGCCTCAATCAACCCCGCCATGTCGCCTCACGATCGGCCCTGCTTTTTCTCTTGTTCGAGAACCTTGGAACCCTGGAACCTTTGAACCCTGATCCCGCCGCGGCCAGCCCGGCCGCGCGTCCCGTCGCCCACGCCCAGAAGAAGTTGTATCCGCCTATCGGGCCGAATGCGTCAAGCATTTCACCACAGAGGAACAGCCCCGCCTGCCGCCGGCTCTCCATCGTCCGTGGATCGATCTCCGAGAGATCGACGCCGCCCCCGGTGACCTCGGCTTTCTTGTACCCCTCGTCGCCGGTCCACGGTAGCACGTAGCGGACAAGAGTCTCTATGACGCGGAGGCGCTTCTCGCGACTCAGATTGGACACTGGGTGCTGCGGGTCGACGCCGGCCACTTCGAGCAAGGCCCTGGCCAGGCGGTCTGGCACGTGACGACCCAGTACGGCCACGGCAGTGCGAGGCCCGCCCGAACGGAGCTCCGCATCCCATTCCCGTTCTTCGAGCGTGGTCCAGCGCACGACGATACGCGCCGGGGTGTCGCTGATTTTCGACCGCACGGCGATGTGCGACACGTCGAGCACGGCCGGACCACTGTAGCCCGTGTGCGTGAACAGAAATCCGCCTGTCGCGCTCGCTGACAACCGGCCCGCCCGAGCCCTTATCGTCACCGGCAGCGAAATGCCCGAGAGCGTCGCGAAGGGCGCCGGGGTGGCCGTCAGAGGAGTGAGCGCTGCATAGGGCTGGTGCACGATGTGGCCGAGCGCCTCGACCACGCGAAGACCGCGCCCATCGCTGCCCGTGGCAGGGACCGAGAGCCCGCCTGTCGCAACGATCACGGCGTCGGCGACAAAGCAGTCGCCGGCGTGCCGATCGACACGCCACTCGCCTTGTGAGGACGAGAACCCCGTCACCATGCTGTTCGTCGCGAGTGTCACGCCTCGGCGGACCGCGAGCGCGAGGAGCCTGTCGCGCACGTCCCTGGCGCTATTGGATGCGGGAAACAGCTTGGCGGTGCTCTTCTCCTCGACGAGCGGGATGCCGGCCTCGCGCTCGAAGAAGTCGATCTGCTCGCGAAGCGGCCACGAGCGGAGGATTTTCCGCAGCGGATGCATCGACGAATCGGTGACGAAGCGCGATTCGTCGAGATCCGAGGGCAGGATGTTGCAGCGGCCGCCGCCGCTGATCAGGATCTTGCGGCCGCCGTCCCTCGTCCGCTCTACGAGGATCGTCCGGGCGCCGGCCGTCGCCGCGAAGATGGCGGCCATCGTACCGGCCGCGCCCGCGCCAATCACTATGACACGCGCCATGTTGGTTGCGAAAAAACCTCATCGTACTCCGATCTCGCCGCGCCGCGATCAGTTCGCCGGGTCTGTTAAGAGTCTGGCTGCGGCCTCTCAGCCTCCCTCACGTGAGACAATAATCGACCCTGACGGGAGGACCTCATGGCGAAGCTCCTAACAGCGGTTGCATGTGCAACCGCGCTCACCATCGGCATCATGACCGATGCTTCGGCGCAGTCGTTCGACGGCGCGTGGGCGTCAGTTGGCTATGGCGTGTTCCTGGACGTCGCCGGCTCGAAGATGACGGGCTACGAAGTCACGAAGATCAGCTGCCTGCAGGCGTTCACGGCGACACGTAATGATGAACCGGGCGGCGTTCTGTCGTTCGCGATGGTGGAGGAGCCGGCCGTGCTGTGGATTCGGGACGGCGGATCTCCCGATGTTCGCCGCGTCCACTTCGACGGATCGGCCTCGGATGTCGTGGTTCGACGACTGTCGTCGAAGCCCGCGGCATGCGCGTCGACGGTAACCGACACGCCGCTCTCCAACTTCGATGTCTTTGCGCGGACATGGGCCGAGCAATACGGCTTCTTCGATCTGAAACGCGCGGATTGGGCGGCCATCGTCGCCGATCACCGATCGCGTGTGACCGAGACGACCACACCCGAAGCGCTCTTCGACGTGCTGACGTCGATGATCGCGCCCTTCAATGACGCCCATACCAGCATTCGAGCCGAAAAGATCGGAAAGACCTGGAATGGTGCGCGGCGCAGCGCCACATGGCTCGAGCGATCGGAACGTCCGAGCGCCTTTGAGGTGGTCGAGCAGAAGTATCTACGCGGTCCCCTTCGCTCTTGGTGCAAAGGCCAGGTGCAGTACGGGCGCCTCGAAGGCGGGGTCGCGTACTTGCGACTCAAAAGCTTCTCGGGTTATGGAGACGAAGAGGGCTTCGCCAGCGGCCTCGTCGCGCTCGAGGCCGCACTCGATGCCATCTTCGCGGAGTCACAATCGTGGTCCGGTCTCATCATCGACGTGAGAATCAACGGCGGCGGCGCGGACCCTTATGGCCTTGCCATTGCGTCGCGTCTCGCGACCAGGGAATACGTCGCCTACTCGAAAGAGGCGCGGTCCGACCCGGACGACCCGTCGCGATGGACCGAGGCGCAGCCGAGCCGCGTGCAACCATCGAGCCGCGCCGGCTTCAAGGGCACCGTCGTCGAGCTGATTGGCATTCACAGCGTGAGCGCGGCCGAGACGTTCACGCAGGCGCTGCTGAAACGTGAGCCGGCAGTGACCCGCGTCGGTGAGAACACGCAGGGTGTGTTTTCGGATGTCCTCGGGAGGCGGCTTCCGAACGGCTGGCGGTTCGGTCTTCCCAACGAGCGCTTTCTGACCGACGGCAGGAGCTTCGATGGTCCCGGCATCCCGCCCGATATTGAAGTGCCGGTCTTTCCGAAAAGCGATCTATCAGCCGGTCGCGACGGCGCGCTCGAGAAGGCTCTCGGCATACTGGGTGTGCGCCGGGGCCGCAGCCAATGATTGACGGAGTCGTTGCCGCAGGAGTGTGACAGTCGTCGCGCAGGGCTTCGCCCCGGGTGGATTGGCGGAGGATTGTAACCATGAAGAAGATATTTCTCGTGACCACCGGTCTCGTGCTCGCCGCTCTGGCGAACGATGGGATGAAGGCAGCGACACCGCCGCGGATCCTCATCATCTACGACATGGAAGGGGTGTCAGGGATCAGCCGCGAAGAAATGACGTCGTTTTCCGATCCTGCTGACTATGCAGAAGGGCGAAAGTTTCTCACCGCGGACGTGAACGCCGCCATCAGAGGTCTGAAGGACGGAGGAGCCGGAGCCATCTGGGTGCAGGACGGCCACGGCTCCGGGAACGGCGACGGGCCGGACATCCTGGTCGAGCAGATGGATTCGCGCGCGCAGTTCGACTTCCGCGACCGCGACTACGATCCCTACTCCACCGGCCTCGACGGTTCGCTCGATGCGATCGTCTGCATCGCGATGCACGCGCGCGCGGGCGACCGGGGGTTCCTGGCGCACACGTACACGCTCGAACCGTCGTTCCGCGTGAATGGCGTGGACATCACCGAGACCGAGATCATTGCCCTGTCCGCGGCCCGCTGGGGCGTGCCCGTGATCATGGCGTCGGGTGACGACGTGTTGGGCGAGCAGTTGAAAAGCGCGCTCCCCGATGTCGAGTACGCACAAGTCAAGAAGGCGGTCAGTCTTGGAAAGGCCGAGCCGCTCGCGCCCGCTGACGTCACGCGGCGCATCGAAGCCGCGGCGAAGCAGGCGATGGAGAAATTCCTCCGAGGGCTCTATCGACCGTACAGCGTGGGGGCCCCCGTCACTTTCGAGCTCTCGTTCCAGAACGCGTCACAGGCGTCGCGCGCGGCAAGCGATCGATCGGTGGAGCTCTCGAGCGATCGCAGCGTGAGATACGTGGCACCGTCCTTCGTCGAAGGGTACGAAAGGAGCAAGCATCTCATCTCCCTGGCGAGCGCCGACCGGCTGGCGCTCCTCGTGAGACTGTTGAATCAGTCGGAGGAAGGGAAGAAGACCCTCGCCGAGTTCCGGCGCGTCATGCTGCAGCGATGGCTCGATCCGGCCTCATTGCCGGAATGGGCGCGGAATCAACCCGCGCCCCCGAAGCCGACGAAGTACTACGGAGATCGCTAGGTCAACGAACTCTGAAGTTCTTAGTTCTTAGAGGACTTGGTTCTTAGAAAGAACGATATACAGACCTAAGAACTAAGCACCAAGAACCAAGAACTACAGAGCTCTTTACTTCGATGTCGTCGCCCCCTCCGCCAGGAGTCGCTCCACCTCGGTTGTGACGTCCTGTTCCGCTTGCTTGTAGAATTCCCCGCTGCCCGGGCTCGGGAACCCCGCGTGCACCGCGCGGACCCGGCCGTCGCGCCCGATCAGGAACGACGTCGGGAACGCGTCCAGGCTTTCAGCCTGCGGCACCTTCTCCTTGAGCTGCTCGGGCTCGCCCGCGACGAGCACGGTGTAGCCAATCCCGTAGTTCGCAATGAAGGCGCGAAGTCGCTTGAGCGCTGGCTGCTGCGTGGCCTCCTCGAAAGACAAGGTCACGACCTCGAATCCCTGCGGCTGATACTTGCGATAGAGCGACGCGAGGAACGGCGCCTCGTCGTGGCAGTTCGGGCACCAGCTGCCGCTGATGTTCACGAGCAGCACCTTGCCGCGGAATCGATCGTCGGTGTTCGACACGATCTGACCCTGCAAATCGGGAAACGAGAAGCGGAACGGTTCCGACGGATCCTTCATGCGAGTGTGCTCGCCAGGATCGGTCGGGACACCAATCTCTTTCGCGCGGACGGTCTCCGGCCTGGCGGCGACAAGCTCGGGATCGTTGTTCTGCTTGAGCGTTAGCGTACCGTCCGCGGCGGGCCTGACCTCGAGGCGCAGCGGCCGCGCTCCTGAAAAGTGGCTCAACACGAACATCCCGTTCTGATAAGAGCCTGTCAGCGTGCCGGTGTCGCCGTCCACGCGGAGGATTGTGGCTGTGACATTTCCGCCAGTCTGCTCGACCAGAAACCGCCAGGCAGCTTCGCCTTTGTTGCTCTTGGCCTGAACGATCCAGGTGCCGGCGATAGACGGTGCGTCGGTGCCGGATGGCGTGGTCGCCGATGCGCGCTTCGCCTTGAAGGGGAACGGGGCTCTCGACGCCCGCTGGTACTCGCCTGAGAGCTGGTCGTCCTGATACGTCGCCTGCAGCTTGCTGCCGTATTGATCGAACGACAATTCGAGGACGCCGTTCTCGAAACGTCCGACCGTCGACGTGATGCGCAGGGCGCCGTTGAAGAACGATCCCTTCACGCTGGACCCGTCCGCGACGATTTCGAACGGGAATGGCACCTCGACACCATTCGCCGTGACCGTGGCGTCCCAGCGGCCGGCAAGCGATGGTGTTTCGGCTGCAGCCTGACTCGAGACGGCGGCGAAGAACAGGAGAGCCGCGGCTCGAGCGGCCCATCGCGCAGAGCTGGCAGTTGTCATCGGATGTCTCCCCAGGTAAATTGGACCACGCCAAAAAGAAAAAAGGCCCGGAAAGCTTGAAGCCTTCCGGGCCTGCGACTGTGCGACTTGTTCGTGCTGAACGTTACCTATGCACGGTTTTACCTGGACACAGCGCGGCCTTCGGAGGCTTCTTCTCCGACGCTTCTACACGCGCAGGTCAGGTTCCCGGACACGATGAGTCTTTATCCTACGGGCGGCTGCGCGATGTCAAGCCTTCCGGAAAGCCGGGAACCGACCCTCCGCGTCTAAAGACGCCAAATGAACTGGATTAACGACCTGGCTGGGAATCTTCGACACGCGTGGCGGACGATCGCGCATATGCCCGTCGTTGCCACGGTCATCACGATGTCCCTCGGGATCGGCATCGGCGTGAATGCGGCGATCTTCTCCTGGATTCAGGCATTCGTCTTCCACCCCATCCCGGGCGTCACGAATGGATCGTCGTTCTACCTCGTGGAGCCCCGGGCCGACACCGGCTCCTACCCGGGTGCCTCCTGGCTCGAATACTGCGATCTTCGGGAGCGCGTGAATTCGCTGCCCGAGCTCTTTGCGTTCCGGATGGCATCCCTTACGGTCGGCGAATCGGGTCATGCCGAGCGTGCCTATGGTCTCCTGGTTTCCGGGAATTATTTTTCAGCGCTCGGATTGCACCCCGCGCTTGGTCGATTCGTACGTCCCGACGAAGTTGCACCCGGAACGAGCGTTCCCATCGTCGTCATCTCGCACGCTTTCTGGCAGACACATTTCGGAGGGACTTCAACCGTACTGGGAAGAACCGTCCTGGTGAACGGTCGAGCGTTGACGGTCGTCGGGATCACGCCTCCCCAGTTCCAGGGAACCATCATTGGACTGGACTTCGATCTCTGGGTGCCCGCGACGCTTGCGCCCGCGCTCTTTGCGGGTTCGGAGGAGCTTGAAGACCGAAGCCAGCGCGGATACACGATGGCGGGACTCCTGGGTGCGGGTCGAACGATCCCTGCCGCCCAGCTCGAACTGCAGGACGCGATGCGTCAACTGGCGCACGACTACCCCGGAACGAACGCGGGCGTCTCGGGAGAGCTCCTGCCGTTCTGGCAAACCCCACGCGGACCGCAACGACTCTTCGTGCGGGCGTTGACGATGCTGCAATCCGTTCTGATCTTGTTGCTCCTCGCCGTGTGCGGCAACACGGCCAATCTCCTGCTCGCGCGGGCGAGCACCCGGGAGCGCGAGGTCGGCGTGCGAATGGCGCTCGGCGCCGGCCGCTGGCGCGTCGCCAGTCTGCTTCTCACCGAGAATCTCGTTCTCGCGATTCTGGGCGCCGGAATCGGCGTGCTCGTCGCGCTGTGGGGTTCCCAGGCCCTGCGCGCCATCCCCATTTACACGGGCCTCCCCGTCCGACTTCAAACGGGTGTCGATCTCGCTGGTCTCTCGTTCGCGCTCGGACTGGGGATCCTCTGCGGCCTGATGTTCGGCGTTGCACCCGCCATCAAACTGGCTCGTCTCGATTCGCTCCGAGCCCTGCGTCCGGGCTCGATCGCTGGGGGCAGGAGCCGTCTTCGCAATGCCTTGATGGGAACGGAAGTCGGCCTTGCGCTCGTCGTCTTGATCGTGGCGGCGCTCTTCTTCCGCAGTTTTCGCGAGACGCGTGAAGTCGATCCCGGCTTTAGACGCGATGGCGTTCTACTCGCGGCCTACGATCTGACGGGGCGGAATCTCGGCGATCGCGCCACCAGAGAGTTTATCGCCCGACTCCTTCAGGCGATCCGCGCCATGCCCGCCGTCGATGCGGCAAGCATCGCCGTTTCCGTGCCGCTCGATATTCACGGCATGCCGCTCAGACCCTTCACTCTTGAAGGCCGCGCCGCGACGAATTCCGTCCCGGATCGCGCGCTCTCGAACACGGTCACCGCGGATTACTTCAAGACGATGGGCATCCCGCTGACCAGGGGGGCGGACTTTACGGCCCTGAATGATGAAGTGACGCCGCCGCAGGCCATCGTCAACGAGGAGTTCGTGCGCCGCTATCTCGAGGGAGGGGAGGCGTTAGGCCGGAGGATCACCGTCCGCGGTCGGTCGTATGTCATCGTCGGGGTCGCTCGGACGTCTCTCTACGATTCGTTCGGCGAACCGCCGATGCCGATGATTTACTTCTCGTACCGAGATCGACTTCCGCCGCTCGGTGAGCTTCACGTGCGGACACGACCGGGCGCCGAGCTCCTGCTGGGACCAGGCGTCAGACGCGTCGTCACCGCTCTCGATCCGACGTTACCCGTGTACAACGTGCGCACGTTGTCGGATCACGTGGAAACGAATCTGTTCCTCCGACGTATTCCGGTGCGCCTGTTCACCGTGCTGGGCCCTCTGCTCCTCGCGCTCGCGACGATTGGCATCTACGCCGTCGTGGCCTACTCGGTCTCTCGACGTACGATGGAGATCGGCCTCAGACTGGCTCTCGGCGCCAGGCCCAACCGGGTTGTAGTGCAGATCATCCGTGAGAGCCTCGTCGCCATCATCATCGGTGGCGTCGTCGGATGGCTGGTGGCGTTTGTCGTGGCCATTCATGCCATCCCTGGTGGCGCCATCGATCCTTTTATTTTCGCCGGCGTTCCCGCCATCCTGCTCCTGGTCGCCATGACGGCCTGCTGGTTCCCTGCCAGGCGTGCGACTCGAATCGACCCGGTCGCGGCGCTGCGACAGGACTGAGTCGCAACGCGCACAGATTCGCCCTTGACCGGCGGTCGGACGGCGGCATAACGTTCGTCGCTCATGCCGACCGCCGCATCAGACACCGCGTCCACTCTCACCGGGCTCGACTGGTTCGTCATCGCCATTTACTTCGGCATCCTGCTGGCCGTCGCCTGGTGGGTCGTCCGCCGTAACAAGGACACGGCCGCCGACTACTTTCTTGCGGGGCGCAATCTCGGCTGGTGGATCATCGGCGCCTCCATCTTCGCCTCGAACATCGGATCGGAACACATCGTGGGGCTCGCGGGCTCCGGCGCGTCGGACGGCGTGGCGATGGCCCATTACGAGCTGCACGCGTGGTGCCTGCTCGTCCTGGGGTGGGTCTTCGTGCCCTTCTACATGCGGTCGATGGTGTTCACGATGCCGGAGTTTCTCGAGCGCCGATTCTCGACGAGCTCGCGGTACGTGCTGTCGGTCGTGTCGCTCATCACATTCGTCGTGTCGAAGATTGCCGTGGGCATCTTTGCGGGCGGCGTGGTGTTCGGAACGCTCCTGCCGGAACTGCATCTCACGATCGGCGCGCTGGAGATCAACAGCTTCTGGATCGGATCGATTCTGGTCATCGTCTTGACGGGTCTCTACACCGTGCTTGGCGGTATGCGGGCTGTCGCCTACAACGATGCCGTGCAGGTGACGGTCCTCATTCTAGGGTCCGCACTTCTGACGCTCTACGGATTGCATCAGCTCGGAGGTTGGGCAGAGCTTCGCGCCAGGCTTCCGTCAGAGATGTTCAACCTCTGGAAGCCGATAGTCCCTGTCGGTGTCGAGGGCACGTGGGCGCCGGTACTCGAGACGAACGCGGCCGGTCGAGTGGTGCGACAGGCGTGGTATTTCAACGACAACTTTCCCTGGGTCGGCATGCTCATCTGCGCGCCGATCATCGGCCTCTGGTACTGGTGCACCGATCAGTACATCGTGCAGCGTGCGCTCGGCGCGCCGGACGAACAGACGGCCCGCCGCGGCAGCATTTTCGCGGCGTTCCTGAAGCTCTTTCCTGTGTATCTCTTCATCATTCCGGGACTCATCTGTCTCGCGCTCGCGAAGAGCGGAAAAGTGCCGGGCCTTGCGCAGATGGTCGGACCAGACGGTCAGCCGATCCGGCACATCGCACAAGCCGCGTTCCCGCTCATGGTCGAGCATCTCCTGCCGCCCGGACTCCGCGGCATCGTCGTGGCCGGCTTGCTCTCGGCGCTGATGGGATCGCTCGCCGGCGTGTTCAACGCGTGTTCGACGCTCTTCACGGTTGACCTGTACGCCAAGTGGAATCCCGCCGCGACAGAGCATCAGATTGTCCGCACAGGCCGCATCGCGACGATCGTGATGGTGCTCGTCGCCATCGCGTGGATTCCGGTGATCCAGGGCGCCGAGGGTTTGTATGGTTATCTCCAGGCGGTTCAGGGCTACCTGGCGCCGCCGATCTTCGTCGTGTTTTTCTTCGGCGTGTTTTTCAAGCGACTGAACGCGCAAGGCTGTTTCTGGGCGATGGTGGTGGGGTTCGTGCTGGGGCTGTTCAGGATGATCGTGGACACACCGGTGACTCTCGGGCTGGCGGGCTACGAGCACGGATACACGCCGGGGTCGTTCCTGTGGGTCGTCAACAATACGTATTTTCAGTACTTCAGCGTGCTCATCACGATTGTTTCGGCGATCGTCATGGTGGTGGTGAGCTATCTGACGCCGCCTCCCGACTACGGGCGACTGGCGGGTCTGACATATACAACCGCGACGGACACAGATCGTGCGCGCACGCGCGCCAGCTGGGACTGGCGGGAGATCGCCAGTTCAGGCGTCATCCTCGTCTGCATTCTTGGCGCCTATCTGTACTTCCGCGGGTAGCGGTCACTGCGGAATTTTCCGCCTCGATCGGGGATTCCGTCGCGGATAGCCGCACGGTCAGTGTCGGGATCCTTCTCGCCCAAACAGCCCCGCCACGATGAGCGCCACCCCCAGCAGGCCGATCACGACCCCCGCGGGCAGCATGATCATCGTTACTCCCAGGCCCAGGCCTACAATCATCAGGACGAAACCAATCGCGACGACTGCCGCGTGGCCGAAAAAGCGTCCTCCTATGGCCGCCGCATGCCTGGCCGAGGTTCCGATCGTCATGACGGGCTCCTTTCTGTGCAATCTGAACCTGTCGAGAGCAATCGGCGTACCGTCGATATTTCGGCATCGCGTCGGATTCCCGCCCCGCCGCCTCGCCGCCAGTCGGTGCCGGATTTCCGTCATCCGTGGTTACGCGAGCGTTCGCGGCGGTAAGGAGGTTGTAACTCCAGCGAGAAAGATACTTGCAATTCCGGCGTCTGGAGGTTGAAACTTCAGCGTGCCCACGTGGCACGTATCTCGTATCTCGGGGATTCAGGAGGCGTCATGAATCAGAAAGTCGTGTGGCTGGCGGCCGCATTCCTCTTGTTGCCAGGAATCGTAAGGGCACAGGACGCGGCCGTCGAAAAAGGTAAACAGGTCTTTACGGCTCAGAAATGCAGTCTGTGCCATTCGATTGCAGGCAAGGGCAACAAGAAGGGCGCGCTCGATGACGTGGGCACGAAGCTCTCAGCCGACGTCATTCGCCAATGGATCACCACGCCCAAAGAAATGACCGCCAAGGCGAAGGCGACCAGACAGCCGCCGATGAAGGAGTACAGTCTTCCCGCCGCGGATCTCGATGCGCTGGTCGCGTACCTCTCGACGTTGAAGGCGAAGTAAACTCGCTCTGACATGGCCAACCCGAGCAAGACCCACCTTGCCCGGAACGTCATCTCCAGTGTCGGCGCGGCCATTACGACCCTGGCCGCGCTGCTCTTCCTGATTCTCTTCGCGCTCGAGTACCTGGGTTACCTGACGAACCCATACCTGGGACTGGTTCTCTTCATTGCGCTTCCGCTCGGATTTCTCTCGGGGCTGTTGCTCATTCCGATAGGAATGTTGCGGGAGCGCCGGCGGAGACGGCTCGGGCTGCCCGCATCGGCATGGCCTCGCATCGATCTCAACGACACACACCAGCGACGCGTCGCATTCGTGGTGGTGATCGCGACGCTCTTGAACGTCCTGATTCTCTCCACGGCGACCTATGGCGGCATCCACTACATGGAGACGCCGGCGTTTTGCGGGCAGGTCTGCCATGCCGTCATGCAACCCGAGTTCGTGGCCTACCGCGAAGGGCCGCATGCTCGCATCGACTGTGTCGAATGCCATGTCGGATCCGGCGCCCGGTCGCTCATCAGGTCAAAGTTGAACGGAACGAGGCAGTTGTTTCTCGTGCTCACGGGCGGATATGCGAAACCGGTTCCCACGCCGGTGCGCACACTGCGCCCGGCTCGTGACACGTGCGAGCACTGTCACTGGCCGGAACAGTTCCACGGCGACAAGATTCGTCTGGTTCGCGAGTACTCGGACGATGAGCAGAATACGGAATCGGTGACGACCCTGGTTGTGCATGTCGGCGGTGGCAGCGAGCGCCGCGGGCTTGCCACCGGCATTCACTGGCACATGAATCTGGCGAACGAGATTGATTACGTCACGACCGACGAGAAGCGTCAGGTCATTCCTTATGTGCGCTTAAGGACGCAGCGAGGCGAGGTTCACGAATATGTGGCCGAGGGTGTGACGGCCGACCAGATTGCGAAAGGCACCAGGCGGCGGATGGATTGTATGGACTGCCACAGCCGGCCGGCGCACACGTTTGTGGCGACGCCCGAACGGGCAGTGGATCAGGCGATCGCGGCGGGTCTCATCAGCAGGACGCTGCCGTACGTGCGCCGGGAAGCCGTGGCAGCCGTCAAAGCCGGTTATCCGAGCCAAGACGCCGCGGCGGTGGCGATAAACCGGCGAATGCGGGACTTCTACCCAGAGTCTACCGGTGGCGATTCCGACCGAGCCGCGATGCTCGACAAGGCGATCGGCGCGACCCAGGCCGTCTACCGGCAAAACGTCTTTCCCACGATGAACATTTCCTGGGGAACCTACGCGAACGAGTTGGGCCACATTGATTTTCCGGGCTGCTTCCGGTGCCACGACGACAACCACAAGAGCAAAGACGGGCAAGTGATTCGTCAGGACTGCGATGTCTGCCATGAAGTGAAGACCGAGTAACAGGACAGGCGATCCGGACGCGGCTGGTCCGGTACGCCCGTTGCAGCCGTCCCCCGGACACCGGTGCGATCGCCGGCAAACCGGCAGGCTGCACGAACGCACAGAGCGAGGGGTGGCATGAAGGTCTCTCCGACCAGAAAACATCTCGGAGCCGGCGGAATAGCGAGCCTCTTGCTCCTCCTGTTCGGCCTGAGCCTGGCTCGGGCGCAGTCTGACCAGGCACAAGTGAGCAGTCCGCCACCGACGGCGACTCCTCAGGCTCAATCGGGATACGTTGGCGACGACACGTGCGTCACCTGCCACGAGGCAGAGGGGAAGAGCTTCAAGGCCACGCCGCACGGGCAGGTGGAGAACCCGCGATCGCCGGCCGCGGCGCAAGGCTGCGAGACGTGCCACGGACCCGGGCAGGCTCACATCGAGGATCCCGCCAAGGTCGACTCGATCAAGCGATTTTCGAGCATGGCCGCTCGCGATGTGAGCGCCACGTGCAGGGCCTGCCACAACCGCTCGGAACATGCGCTGTGGGACGGCAGCGCGCACAACGCGCGAAATCTCGGCTGCGTCACGTGTCATTCAGTCCACAGCCCGAAGACCGAACAGGCGCAGCTCGTCAAGACGAGCGTCATTGAGGTGTGCGCGACGTGCCACCGGACGCAAGTGAACAAACAGATGCGCACGTCTCACATGCCCGTCCGTGAGGGCAAGATGACGTGCACCACGTGCCACAATCCGCACGGGTCGACCAACGTCAAGCAGCTACGTGTCGGCAACTACATCAACGAGAGCTGCTTCGCGTGCCACGCCGAGAAGCGCGGCCCGTTTCTCTGGGACCACGCGGCAGGGCGGGAGAGCTGCAGCACCTGCCACGATCCGCACGGCTCGAACAACGATCGGCTGCTCGTCTCGCGGACGCCGATGCTCTGCCAGCGCTGCCACATCGGCACGAGGCATCCGTCAACGATCTACGACGGCACCGCGCTCAATAGCCGCAGCAATCGTTTGATCCTGAGGGGATGCGTGAACTGTCACCAGCAGATCCACGGATCGAACCATCCCTCGGGTAGCACTTTCCTTCGCTGACCGCGGAGAGAATGAGATGCGTATCAGAGTAGTCTCTCTGCTGACCGCACTGCTGCTGGGATCTGCCGCCGGCGTTCGGGCGCAAGTCGCCACGGCGTCCCAGACATCCGACGCGCCGCTCAGCGGATCGGTCGACTTCGGCGCGCAGTTTACGACCACCGACGGAGACGAGGCGCGCTACCAGCGCTATCAGGACCTGAGAGACGGCCCGCTCGTGAACGCGTTCAAGTACGTCCACGACAAGGACAAGTGGCACTTCGACCTTTTCGCCAACCACGTCGGATACCGCGATCAGAAGTACGTGGCGAAGGTCAACAATCTTGGCCGGGTGAAGGTGAATTTCACCTGGGATCAGATCCCCACGTTCTACAGCACGGAGGATACGGACAGCTTCGGTGCGCTGTCCGCGACAGCCTATCGAGGCGTGGGGACAGGGCAGTACCACGATCGATGATTCAGTGCAGCAGCAGCTTCAGGCTGTCTGTCCGACGCCGCCGTGCGCGACGAGTGCACAGACGACCGCACGCAATACCCTGATGTTCAACCTGATCAATGCCCAGGCGCAGTTCATCGACGATCGACTGCAACGCGATACGGCCAGCCTCGACTCGACGATCACGATTTCGCACAACACCGACCTGCTGTTCCACTTCCAGAACGTAACCAAGGACGGCACGCAGCCCTGGTCGACCTCATTCGGCTTCTCGCACGCCGTGCAGGTGCCGGGTCCCGTCGATCACCGCACGACTGATGTGGGTGCGGCGCTCGAATGGGCAAATGCGAAATCGATGGTCAAGGTCGGCTGGGACGGCTCATGGTTCAACAACAACATCCCCACGCTCACCTTCGACAACCCGCTCAGGGCGACCGATTTTACGTACACCTCCGCGTACACCGCCGGTGACGGCACATCCCAGGGGCGGATGGCCTTGTGGCCGGACAGCAGCACGAACACCGTAGCCGGGACGGCCACGTACGCGGTGGCGGGCCGCGGCCGGCTCTACAGCAACCTGTCTGTGTCGAGCTGGAAGCAGAACGAGGCGCTCGCTGCCGTTCACGATCAACACGGCAATCCCCGTGATTCCCCTCGCACGATCGACGGCCGACGTGAGCGCGCTCGTCACGTCCGTGCTCCTGGGCTACACCGGACGTCCCCTGGACAAGGCGTGGTTCAACGTCCGCTATCGCCTGTACGACTACGACAACAACACGCCGGAGTTTCCGGTGGCGCAGTACGTGCGATTCGATCAGGTGATCGAGGATTTTCTCGCCGGTCCCGGAGCCGAGGCCTTCTCGTACAAGCGGCAGTACGTCGATGCGGACGCGTCCTTCACCCTGATGCCTTACACGGCCCTTCGCGTCGGCTACAGCATGGAGCGCGACCGGCGCACGTTCCGGCAGTTCGAGGAGACGACGGACAACGGCTTCAAGGTCGCGATCGACACCACCGGCTGGCAGTACCTGATGCTTAGGGCTCAGTACGACTACTCGAAGCGAACGGGCACTGGTCTTGAAGAAGAGGTCATCGACGCTGACCACGAAGGATCCGCGCTCCCGAGGCAGTTCGACATCTCAGACCGGAATCGCAACCGCTTCACGTTCATCGCCAACTTGACACCGACCGACATGTTCGCCATCAACGCGCAGGTCGGCGTGTTCCGCGACGACCGGCCCGACACACAGTTCGGCGTGCTCAAGACCAACGGCGACTTCTTTTCGATTGGGGCGGATCTGACGCCGGTCGATACGGTGGCATTCAGTGTTGGCTACGGCCGCGACAAGTACTCATCTCTGCAGAAATCTCGGCAGGCCAATCCAGGCACGCAGGAATTCGATGTCACTCGCGACTGGACCACCGACCTGAACGACGATGTGGATACGGTGTACGTGGCGGTGGATCTGGTCAAGGCCCTGCCGAAGACCGACGTGCACTGGGGGTTCGACTGGATGTCGGGCGACAACAGCATCGTGTACGGACTGAATCCCAATCAGACCATCTTCGTGCCTCCCGCGGCCCTCGTGCAGCTGCCGACCGCAACCAATGACAGCCGCCGTTCGACCCTCGATGTCATGTACTATCTGCGTCGTCAGCTGGGGGTTGGATTCGGATGGTATTACGACGACTACGGCGTGAACGATTTCGCCTGGAACCAGACCACGGTGGACGGCTTGTCCCTGAATCCGCCGGGACAGGCGGGCGGACAGCAGGTGATTACCACCCGTTACCTCTACCGACCATACACGGGGAACACGTTCTCGCTTCGCTTGCGATACCTGTGGTGATGGCGCGCCGGTCACGGCGGGTTCAGGAATATCCGTGACGTCCGGGCCCAACGCTGGTTCACGGGCGGATGTCCCGCCTCGTCGCGCCTTTCTCGACATCGTCCTCGGCACGGGCTTCGCTTCGACGGCCCTCGCCATCGTCTATCCAATCTGGCGGTACCTCGTGCCGCCGGCCAGCGGTGAGCCCGCGACGAACAGCGTGGTCGCGGCCCGACTGGCAGAGCTCAGACCCGGCTCGGGCCTCATCTTCAAGTTTGGCAGCAAGCCAGGAATCCTGGTGCGAACGGCGGATGGCGAAGTGCGGGCATTTACGGCCGTCTGCACGCACCTCGACTGCACGGTTCAGTACAAGGCCGATACGTCGCAGATCTGGTGCGCCTGTCACAACGGCATTTACGATCTGGGCGGGAACGTCGTGTCCGGTCCACCGCCGCGGCCGCTCGAGCAGTTCACGGCCCGCGTCCGTGGCGAACCCGGATCCGAAGAAATCGTCGTCTCGCGCGGCTAGCCGTCGAGTGAGGAATCGTGCTGCAACGCGTGATCGCGTGGGTGGATGAGCGGCTGGCACTCGACGACATCCGGCATTTTGTCGCCGAGAAGGGCGTGCCGATTCATGCCCAGAAGGCGTGGTACTACCTGGGCGGCATCACGCTGTTCCTGTTCGCCGTGCAGGTCGCCACCGGGATTCTCCTCCTTCTCTACTATCGCCCCAGCGAGTCAGAAGCGTACGAAAGCGTCCAGTTCATCGTCACGCAAGTCGAGTTCGGCTGGCTGATCCGGAACGTTCACAGCTGGTCGGCGAATCTTCTGATGGCCGCGGCGCTCGCACACCTTTTCAGCGTCTTTTTCCTCAAGGCGTACCGGAAACCTCGCGAGCTCACGTGGGTCACCGGCGTCCTGCTGCTGTTCGTGCTCTTCGCGTTCGGGTTCAGCGGATACCTGCTGCCCTGGAATGAACTGTCTTTCTTCGCGACCAAAGTCGGGACAGGAATTGTCGGTGCGGTGCCCGTGGTGGGTCACTTCCTTCTCCGTCTCTGCCGGGGCGGCGACGAAGTGACCGGCGCGACACTGTCACGCTTCTACGGGCTGCACGTCGCGATTCTCCCGGCCGCTGCGACGGCGCTCGTCGCGGTTCATCTGCTCCTGATTCAGCGTCAGGGCATGAGCGTGCCCATTGGGATCGAGCAGCAACGGAACCATGACGGGCGCATGCGCCAGATGCGGTTCTTTCCCGACTACATCCTGCGCGACGTGCTCGCCTGGTACGTGGCGCTGGCGCTCCTGGCGGCGCTCGCCGCGTTCTATCCGTGGGAGCTCGGGCGCAAGGCGGATCCGTTTGCGGCGGTTCCGGCGGGCATCCATCCCGAATGGTACTTTCTGGCGATGTTCCACACGCTCAAGCTCGTGCCAAGCCATGTGTTCGGAGTGGAAGGCGAGCGGCTGGGTGTCCTTGCATTTGCCCTGGCGGCTGTGGGGCTGCTTGTCTTGCCGTTTGTCGATCGACGGGCCTCGCGCGAGGAGCGAAGCCCTTTCTTTACGGCGCTCGGACTCGCTGCGCTGGCCTACCTGATCGTCTTCACCATCCTCGGCATCCTGGCGGTGCGAGGCGCGTCGTGAGCGCTGGGACGGCGACGGCGTTCGGTGATGGTGCCCTGGTGATCGAACGCAACATGCGGCGCGCCACGCGGCCGATCGCGCTCGCGCTCGCGCTGATCGCGCTGCTGGCCGCCGCCGCCGAGTCCCAGACACGTCCCGCGACTCATGACGGCTGCGTGACCTGCCACGCGAAAATCGCCGGGCGTGCTCCGGGCGCCATTGCCGACTGGGAGCACGATGTCCATCGGACCAGCGGGTTCTCGTGCGTGGATTGCCACGGCGGGGATTCGACGACCGATGACAAGCTCCTGGCCAAGGATCCGAAGCGCGGATACCGCGGTCCGCTTGCGGGCCCGGCCATTATTGCCGTTTGTGCGAAGTGCCATAGCGACGCCGAGACCATGCGCCGCTTTGCGCCGCGTCAGCGGATCGATCAGGCGAGCGAGTACGCCACGAGTGTCCATGGTAAGCGACTCGCGACCGGTGACGCCAAAGTGGCCACCTGCACGAGCTGCCACAACGCCCATGGCATCCGGCCGGTGTCGGACGCGAAATCCCCTGTGTATGCCTTGAATGTCGCCGGCACGTGCGCCAGGTGTCATGCAGATTCCGAGCACATGAAGGGATATCTCCTGCCTGACGGGTCGCCTCTTCCGACCAATCAGCGGTCGGAATACGAGAAGAGCGCGCACTTTCTGGCGCTGACGAAGCAGAACGACCTGGGAGCCCCAACCTGCAACGACTGCCATGGCAATCACGGCGCCGTGCCTCCGGGCGTGGGCGCCATCGGCAACGTGTGCGGCACGTGCCACGCGGTGTTTGCCGCGCGCTTCGAGGCGAGCGCCCATCGCGATGTGTTCGACCGCGGCTGCGTCGAGTGTCACAGTAATCATGCCGTCCAGAAAACGTCGGACCAGATGCTCGGGACCGCCGAAGGCTCTGTTTGTGCGGGCTGCCATTCCGAGGACGTCGGCCAGAAGACCGCCGGTCAGATGCGGGCCCTGATCGAGAAGTTGAAGGCTGACATCAGCCGCGCGGGATTGCTGACCGCGCAGATCAGGAACGCAGGGATGGAAGTGAGCGGCCAAGAGCTTGCGCTTGGGGAGGCGAGAACGCGCCTCACGTCTGCGCGAACAGAGATTCACACGTCGGATCTGTCGAAAGTGGAGCCCGTGGTCGCCGATGGGCTGAAAATCGTGAGCGGAGTGGATCTCGCCGGCCAAGCGGCGCTCGCTGAACTAAGGTTCCGCCGGCGCGGGCTCGCGATCTCGCTCGCGGCCATCCTGCTCGTGATTGGCGCGCTCGCCGCAAAGATTCGCGAGATCGATCGCGCGCGCAAAGCGTAGCGGGTCGCCGTTGGTGGACGCAGTTCCGTGGTACAGTCGGGCCGCTCCGTTTGTCAGCGGCTCCGATGGGCAACTTCCGCGATTTCGCGACTTCACTGCGCTTTGCCACGGCCCTTCCGCATTTTCTCCATCAGCATCTCTCTCTCGATGAGGCGAAAGCCGTCATCGCCCGCCGGCTCGACGCGCGCGAAGACAACTTTTTGAGCCTCGTTCGGCGCGCGATCTATCAATGCGAGCGCAGTCCATATCTGGCGCTGCTGAAGCTCGCAGGCTGCGACTGGCCGGATCTCGAACAGATGGTCCGCACACGTGGCCTGGAGTCGACGCTCACGCAGCTTCGCGAAGCCGGCGTCTACGTGACGTTCGAAGAGTTCAAGGGTCACGAGCCGATCGTCCGCGGAGGCATCGTTGTTCCCGCCCAGCCGGACGACTTCAACAATCCCCTGCGAGCGGGCCACCTGCCGGCGCTGACTGGAGGCACGACCGGCCCCCGGCTCCGCGTGCCCATCGATCTCGATCACCTGGTCGATCGCGCGGCGGATATTGCGCTCGCCTACGATGCGCACGGCCTTCTTGGCGCCCCGACCGCGCTCTGGCGCGGTGTCCTTCCGGACACGGCTGGATTGACGGGCATGCTTCGGAGCGCACGCTTCGGACAGATGCCCCGCAAGTGGTTCACGCCCGTGACCGGCCACGATCTTCGCGTGGCGGCGAAGAACCGGCTCGCCACGGAGGTGATCCTGGGCCTGTCCCGGATGGCGGGCCGCCCGATACCGAGGCCCGAGCCAGTTCGATTGCACGAGGCCTGGACGATTGCAGGCTGGGCGCGCGAGGCCGTGGCCGAGGACGGAAGGTGCTTGATTCGGGCGCACGTCAGCTTGTGCCTTCGCATCGCGTTGGCGGCGGTCGAACGCAACATCGATCTCGCCGGTGTCGCGTTCATGGGTGGCGGCGAGCCGCCCACTCCCGCAAAGGTGCGACAGATCGTGGCGACCGGCGCACGCTGGATCCCGACATACACCTTCGTCGAGGCCGGACAGATCGCCGTCGGCTGCGCGCGCCCCAGGCCTGACAATTCGAGCGGCGACGACATGCACTTTCTGAGCGACGGCCTGGCGCTCGTCCAGCGTCAACGGCGGATTCCGGGCTCTGATCTGGACGTTCCCGCGTTCTGCTTCACCAGCCTGCTGCCGTCCGCGCCGAAGATCCTGCTCAATGCGGAGAGCGACGACTACGGTGTCGTCGAGTCGCGGCCGTGCGGATGTGCGCTGGAACGCCACGGCTTCCCCGTGCATCTTCATTCCATCCGCAGCTTCCGAAAACTGACCGGCGAAGGCGTGACGCTCGTGGGAAGCGAGATGGTCAGGATCCTCGAAGCGGTCCTGCCGGAACGGTTTGGTGGTTCCGCACTGGACTACCAGCTCGTCGAAGAGGAAGATGAGCGCGGCTTCACCAGGCTCAGCCTCATCGTCAGTCCGCGCGTGCCGGCGGCAGACGAGAGTGTGTTCGTAGAGGCGATCCTTGACGCGCTTGGCCAGGGAAGCGATGCAGGCAATCTGGCGCGCGCCATCTGGTCGCAAGCCGGAACCTTGAGCGTGAAGCGAATGGAGCCCGTCTGGAGCACGCGCGGCAAGCTGATGCCTCTTCACCTGCCCAAGCGGGATCTGACGTCAGTATGACCTGGCGCCGGACGACGTGGCTGGTTGTTGTGCTCGTCGCCAGCCCCGGCATTTTCGCAGGTTGCCGCGGCGATGACGCGCCCGCGAGGCCGCTGGATCACGTCAAGGCGGTCGTCCTTCCATACCTCACCTTCGGTCCGATCTTCATTGCCCAGGACGAAGGATTCTTCCGCGGCGAGCATCTCGAGGTTGAGTTCGTCAAACTCCAGAAAGTGTCGGAAGGGATCCCGTCTCTCGCACAAGGCCGTCTCGACGTGCTCGGCGGGAGCGTGACCACGGGCTTCCTGAACGCCGTTGCGCGTGGCGCGCGGATCCGCGCCGTGGCCAACAAGGGATACGTCACCGCCACCGGCTGCGTGGCCAACGGCATTCTCGCGCGCACCGACCTGCTGGCGTCGGGAAAGCTGACGCTGTCTGGGAGCGATCGGTTGGTGATGGCCGTCGACCGTGCGAGCTACTCCTTCTTCTATGCGGACCGCGCGCTCGAGCAGGCGGGGTTGAATATTGATCGGGTCGAGCAGGTGGACCTGCCCGACGCCCTTCTCTCGGAGGCGTTCAAGAGTCGCCGCATCGATCTGGCGGCGACGGCGGAGCCCTGGATCTCGCGCAATCTCGAGACCGGTGAAGCGCGTCTCTGGAAGGCGGCCGGCGCGATCATTCCGGATTTTCAACACGCCTTTCTGTTCTTTGGCCCGACCCTCCTCGACCAGCGGCCGGAAGTCGGCCGGAGGTTCGTCCGGGCCTATCTCAAAGGCGTGCGGCAGTACGAGCAGGGGAGATCGAAGCGCAACGTGCAGATCATGCTGGAGCACACCGGGCTCGATCCGACGCTGCTCGAACAATCCTGCTGGCCCGCTTTCAAGACCGACGGCGCCATCGATGTCCAGAGCATCCTCGAATACCAGATGTGGGGCCGGAAGCGCGGCTTGATCGACACCGAGCTCCGTGCCGATCAGTTTACCGACCTGCGTTTCCTGGAGCTTGTGCAACCCGGCACGCGAGGTCATTGAGGCAATGACCCGATCATCGAATCAGCTCGGCACCGACATCTGCTTCGCCAGCGCGAAAGAGCTGGCGCGGTTGATTCACGCGCGCGAGATTTCGGTCGTCGACGTCTTGACGGCCTTCCTCGGCCGGATTGGCCGCGTCAATCCGGCGGTCAATGCAATCTGTACGCTCGTTGACGAGGATCGCCTTATTGATCAGGCGCGTGAGGCCGACCTACGGCTGGCTCGACGAGACGCCCGGCCGGGACCGCTCCAAGGCTTTCCCCTCGCCATCAAGGACCTGGTGCCCACAGCGGGCATTCGGACGACGTTTGGATCGCGGGTGTATCGAGACTTCGTACCTGTGGAAGACGGTCTCTTCGTGCAGCGGCTCAAGGCGGCAGGCGCCATCGTCGTCGGCAAGACGAACACCCCCGAGTTCGGCGCAGGGTCGCAGACATTCAATGCCGTGTTTGGGGCCACGCGGAACCCGTACGACCTCACGAGGACGTGTGGCGGCAGCAGCGGCGGTGCGGCCGTCGCACTGGCGACGGGCATGGTGCCGCTCGCCGATGGCAGCGATCTCGGTGGATCCCTCCGAAACCCCGCCAGCTTCTGCAACGTCGTCGGTTTCCGCCCTTCGCCGGGTCGCGTGCCGACGTGGCCCAGCCCGCTGCCGGAGAATCCGCTTGCCGTCGAAGGACCGATGGGCCGCTCGGTCGAGGACGTGGCGCGACTTCTGGCTGTGATGGCCGGGCCGGATCCGCGCGTCGCCATCTCACTCGATCAACCGGGCGGCGTGTTTCTGGAGTCACTGGACCGCGACGTCACTGGAACTCGCATTGCGTGGAGCCGCAACCTGGGCAGGTATCCCGTCGAAGCGGCGGTGACGGAGGTGTGCGAACGAGCGCGGCCCGTATTTCGCGACCTGGGGTGCATCGTCGAAGACCGAGATCCCGACGTCGCGGGCGCCGACGAGGCGTTCCAAATCCTGCGCGCGTGGATGTATGCCGAGACCAGGGCGGAAGATCTCGCGAGGCATCCCGCTCTGCTGAAGGACACCGTCGTCTGGAACATCGAAAAGGGACTCGCGCTGCGAGAGGAAGACGTCAGACGCGCCGAAGCGACCAGGGGTTCGATTGTGGAGCGATTCCGGCGCTTCTTCGACCGCTATGACTTTCTCGTGCTGCCCGTGGTGCAGGTGGTGCCCTTCCCAATCGAAATGGAGTGGGTGCGCAACATCAACGGGATCGCGATGGAAACGTATCTTGACTGGATGGCGACCTGTTATGTCATCTCGCTGACGGGATCCCCCGCGATTTCGGTCCCTGCGGGATTCACTCCGGAAGGTCTGCCTGTCGGCCTTCAGATCGTCGGTCGGCGCTTGTGCGACATGGACGTGCTTCGACTGGCGCACGCCTTCGAGCGTGCGACACAGTTCGGGAAGCGACGGCCGCCAGTCTTGCCGAAAGAGTCGCGAGCTGATTGAGGGCGCCTACTCGCTCCTGAGCGCCACAATCGGATCGACGCCCGCGGCCCTGCGCGCGGGCACGTAGCATGCGATGAACCCTACACATGCGAGAACGATCGGCGCGCCGATGAAGGTCCACGGATCGTAGGGATCGGTGCGATAGAGCAGCGACGCCATGACGCGCGTCAGCGCACCGGCGGCCGCCAGGCCGGCGGCCAGGCCGATCACGACGAGAAGCATTCCCTGGTGAACCACCATGCCCAGAACGGCCCGGCGACTTGCGCCGAGCGCGATCCTGACGCCGATTTCCCGGCGCCGCTCCGTCACGGCGAATGCAAGGACGCCGTAAAGACCGACCGCCGCAAGGAGAAGAGCGCCCAGCGCGAAGGCGGAGAGAACCATCGTGCTGAAACTCTGCGGCGCGATCGAGTCTGTCACCTGCTGCGCCATGGTGCCGATGCGCGTCACGGGAAGCGATGCATCCAGCGCCGCGATCTCGCGGCGACCGGGAGCAACGAGCGACGCCGGATCTCCGTTTGCCAGGAGCGCAATCCTGATCGACCTGCCGAAACCGGACGGCGACGAGTCTCCGAGTTCCACTGCCAGGCGGCTGTGCGGAACATAGACGTGCATGGCGGGTGACGATCCGAGGGGCCCATCTTTGACATCGCCCACGACGCCGACAATCGTGAACCATGGCGTGCGCGAGGACGGCAATCCCCACTTGATGCGCTTGCCGACCGCATCTTTCCCCGGCCAATAGTGATTCTGCAGCGATTCGCTGACGATGGCCACGGGACGCGGTTCCTTGTCCTCCTCGGGAGAAAAGGCGCGTCCGCTTCGAAGAGGAATGCCGAACGTATCGAAGTAGTCGCCGTACAGACCACGTCACGGCAACGCTCGGGGGCGTGTGGTCGAGCACGCCACTGTCCGGCGTCATCGATCGGTGCTCGTTCGATTCGAGCGGCACGTCGGTGGAGAGAGACACGCGGCTCACGCCGGGCATCGCGCGCAGCCGATCGTGAAGCGCGCCGACGAACCGTGCCAGGCTGGCGCCCGACGGATAGGCCTCGAAGGGCGGCGTTACCGTCATCGTGACGACTCTTCCAGGGCTGAATCCCGGATCTGTTGCCACCAGGGCGGCGAAGCTTCGTACGAGCAGGCTGGCTCCGACGAGCAGCACGACGGCCAGGCTCACGGTGGCCGTCACGAAAACTCGCTGGAGCGCGCGGCTCCTGTCTCCTCCAGTGTTTCGTGCACCCTCATGCAGCCTCCAAGAAATGTCCCGATCCGCGGTGATGAGAGGCACGACGCCGAAGACCACCGCTGTCGCGATACAGACCGCCATCGTGAATCCGACCACGCGCGAATCGAGCGAAATGCCCTGAAGACCAGGCAGGCTGCTGGCAAGTACCGCGGGGAGCGCCTGCACGATGATGCGTGCGGCGACGAGGCCTAGCAGCCCGCCAGCACTCGACAGCAGGAGGCTCTCGCAGATCAGGTATTGAAAGAGCCTGGGGCGCGATGCCCCGAGGGCGACTCGCAGGCCCAGTTCGTGCTGATGCGCGGCTGCGCGGCTGAGGATCAGGTTCGCGACGTTCGCACATGTGACGAGGAGTACCAGTCCGACGGCGCCGAACAGAATCAGGAGCGGCGTTCTGATCTGTCCCGTCAACTCTTCACGCATCGGGATCGCGGCGAGCGTCAGCGTGTAATAGTTCCTGATTGCGGCTGGATAATTGTCGCGAATGCGCGGGCCGAGGACGTCGAGCTCCGCCCGTGCCTGCTGGAGCGAGACGCCAGGCTTCAACCTCGCGATCAGGCTGTTGTTGTACATGCTGCCGCGGGCCTCACGCTCGTAGTCCGTGAACGCGACCGGAATCCAGACGTCGGCGGGGTCCCCGTTTTCTGCGGGTCCTCGTTTGGGGAATTGAAACGTCGGCGGCATGATGCCGACGATCGCGTACGAACGCCGGTCGAGCCGAATCGTCGTGCCGACAACTTCCGGGTTGCCGAGAAAATTCGCCTGCCAGAACGAATAGCTGAGGACGGCAAGGTCCTGGCCGGGCTTGTCCTCGTCATCGCGAAACACCCGTCCCAGCATCGGATCGACACCGAGCAGGGGAAAGAGACGAGCGTTCGCTCGCGTGACGTCGATCCGGCGCGGCTCGCCAAGGCCCGACAGCTCCATCGTCTCCGAGCGGTACGCGGCGACCGATTCGTACGATCGTTGGTACTGTTCGAACTCGAGAATATCGGGCACCGAGCCCGGCATCTTGGGCAGGTCGGCCTGCGGAATGCCCTCGTAGATGAAGACGAGACGATCGGGATCGCGAACACCAAGAGGCTTGAGCAGTGCGGCATTCACCAGACTGAACATCGCACTGTTCGCCCCGATGCCCAGGGCGAGCGTCAGGATGGTCACGGTCGTAAAGACCGGCGCTTTGAACAGGCCGCGCGCGGCGAGTCGGAGATCGAAGAGGAGCGCTCGCATCGGAGGTTCTCCCTGGTTGTGGTGGGGGTGCACGCGTCGCCTTACCGCATGCGCGTGCGCGCGCGTTGCTGTCATCGAGCGGATCATGTCGACGAGCGTGCGTTTCCAACCTGCCGAACGGCCGTGTTCCTCGAGCAATTGAAGGAAGTCCGCTTCGAGATCAGGGCCGAACCGCCGCCGGAAGTCGGATGGATAGACGGCGAGCAGGACGCGATAGATCACCGCCGACCATCGGAACGTACGTCTCATTCAGGCCTCTCGCGCCAGCAGCCGCTTCGATTGCACGAGCTCGGCGAGCTGGGTGACGCGTGCGGCCTCCGCACTGAGCGCACGCCTGCCGGCCGGAAGGAGCGTGAACCGACGCCGGCGCTCGTCAACGCGGCTGACTTCCTTCACCAGACCGTCGTCTTCCATCCGTTGCAGCGAGCCGTAGATCGTGCCCGGCCCCATTCGTAGCCGCTGACCAGCCGACTGTTCGACCGCACGCATGATCGCGTAGCCGTGCAGCGGGCCGTCGGCGAGCGCCAGCAGGATGTGAAAGACGGCAGGAGTCAGCGGCGGGTAATTCTGATAGCGGTCGGCCTTCGCCATGGACGGGAGTATATTACCGTGACGGTAATAGTCAACAGTGGGATGGTGAACTCCAGGTTGGGCGCCAGGCTCCGGACTTCAGGCTCACAGGCTTCGGGCTACAGGCTTCAGGCTTCGGGATGTCCGCTTGTCGAGGCCGCGAAGATCCGGCGCACGGTCTCGATGGTGTCGGCTTCGGCGGCGGTCTTGTCGGTCCGGTATCTTTTCACACGGGCAAATCTCAGGGCCAGACCACCCGGGTAAACCGGGCTCTCCTGCACGTCGTTGAAGGCGATCTCGACGACGAGCTCGGGTCGCACGTGGACGGTGTAGTCATCGCGCGCGATCTCGAGCTCGAGGAGACGCGTAGTCTGCCAAACCAGCATCTCGTCGGTCAGGCCCTTGAAGGTCTTGCCCAGCATGACGAACGCGCCATGATTTGGATCTCGTGCACCAAGGTGCAGGTTACTCAGCCAGCCCTTGCGACGTCCGTGGCCCCACTCAGCAGCCAGGATCACGAGGTCGAGTGTTCGTGCGCGCTTCACCTTCACCCAGGCTCGGCCTCTTCGTCCGGCGGCGTAGGCCGCGTCCGTCGCCTTTGCCATGATGCCTTCGTGGCCGCGTCGGACGGCGTCTTCCAGAAAAGCTTCGGCCTGCGCCTGGGTCGGCTGAATGACGTGCGGCACGATCATGGCGGCCGGCGTTGCCTCTTTGAGCGCCTGGAATCGGCGAGACTGTGGTTCATCCACGAGGCCCTGGCCATCCAGGAAGAGGCAGTCGAAGAAGATCGGTGTCAGCGGAAGTTCGCGCCGCATGGCGTCGACATCAAGGCGCCGCCCGAACCGCCGCATCGTCATCTGGAAAGGGAGTGGCGTGGCGTCGGGCCGAAGCGCGATGACCTCGCCGTCGAGGATCGCTTGACGGGCAGGGAGCGTGCGAACCGATTCAACGAGCTCGGGGACGGCGGGCGTGACGTCTCTGAGATTGCGGGAGTACGCCTTGACCGTCTCCCCCTCTTTGTGAACCTGCACTCGCGCGCCGTCGAGCTTCAATTCCACAGCGGCATCGCCGATCCGGCCGAGCGCTTCATCGATTTCGTCGGCCGAGTCCGCCAGCATCGGTTGCACCGGCCGGAAGAGTTGGACACTGAACGTTGAGAGGGCGCCAACGCCCTCCGTGAGCGCCACACGGGCGACGACCCCCAGACCGCCGGCCATCATGGCTGCGCGCCGAACCGCGTCGCTCGGCACGCGCGCCGCGCGCGCGATGGCCTCGACCAGCACGCCCTCCAGTGCTCCCTGGCGCAGCTCGCCGAATAGCAACCGCACCAAGAAGTCCTGCTCCTCGCGGGTGGCGCAGTGCAGCAGTTCGCGAAGTACCTCGCGTTTCTCACGCGCTGTGTGCCGGCCCCGCGTGCTTGCCACGCGTTCAAAGGCGGCATCGACATCGGCAAGAGTGAGCGTGGGTTCTGATGCCGGCGGGACTGCGCGGGCATCGGCGATGGACGACCAGCCCACGCCGATGCGACCCTGTCGCGGTGTGCCAGAGAGGAAGGCCACCGCTGTCGGCACTTCATCGGGGGCGAGTCTGTCGATGAGCGCTGCCAGCTTGTCGATCTTGTCGAGACGCCCGGAGACCGAAGCGACGGCGTCGGAGGCCTGGACGAGGGATGTGAGGAGCACGGGGGAAAACCAGTTCTTAGTGCTTGGTTCTTAGTTCTTGGTTCTCTTAGTTCTTGGTTCTCCTGACCACTAAGAACAAAGAACCAAGAACCAAGCACTGCAGATTTTCACAGTCCCAGTTCATCCACCGCCGCGAACAGTCCTGGCGCTCCGCCCGTGTGCAGGAAGATCACCGTCTCGCCTGGATCGATCATGCCGGTTCGCACGTGGTCGATGAGCGCAGCCATCGCCTTGCCGGTGTACACGGGATCGAGCAGGATGCCCTCGCTCCGCGCCAGCGTCTTGATCGCGTCGATGCACGCCGGAGACGGTATGCCGTAGCCGGGGCCAATCTGACTTTGGTCGGTGCGCACATCTTCTTCAGTGACCAGGCTCCTGATTCCGAGGAGCGCCGCGCTCTCACGGGCGATGCGAAGCGCCCGCTGAACCTTCTCCGGCTCACCGCCGCTGACAGCGACGCCGCACAATCGATAGGGCGCCCGATAGATGGTTCTTCCCAGCGCGAGGCCGGCGTGCGTGCCGCGCGATCCGCTCGCGAAGTACATGCGCGTCGCGATATCTCGTCGGGTTTCGATCTGGCCCATCAGCTCCCGCGTCGCCGTCACGTATCCGAGGGCGCCGATGGCCGTCGATCCTCCGACGGGAATCACGTAGGGTTGCTCTCCGCGCCTGGTGAGCTCCTCCACGACCTCCGCGACGCGCGCCTCTTCGTCCTGCGCCACGGCCAGAGCGGGATCGTCACTGGCAGGAATCAGGTGAATGGTGGCGCCGAAGACATGGTCGAGGAGCAGGTTCCCTTGAACCGGTGGATTGGGTGTCCGCGTCGTCAAGACCAGCGATGCGTCGAGCCCGGCGGCGCGCGCGGCCGCGGCCGTCATGCGCGCGTGATTCGATTGCACGGCTCCGCTCGTCACCAGAACAGAGGCTCCGCGGCGGAGGGCGTCACCCACCAGGAACTCAAGTTTTCTTGCCTTGTTGCCGCCAAGCGCGAGACCCGTCAGGTCGTCGCGCTTGATCAGGATGCGAGGGCACTTCGCCGGCCCGCCGAGCGCCGCACGCAGGAATGTCGCTTCGTGGAGCGGCGTGGGCAACGTCGCCAGCGGAAACCGGGGCAAGTGATCGAACGAGACGTCGTTGCGAGGTGCCATAGGCAGCGGTTTCACTCCGGGTCTCGACTATCCGGACCCAGCCCGAAGTACATCAGAAGCCTCTCGGGTGTGCAAGACGTGGAACGTGAAGAGGGAAGGTTCAATCTGTGCTATGAAAGACGCGACAGATGAGTGGGTGCAGAAGGAACGAGCGGATCCGTCGGAAGATGTCGATTCCGCTCCCAATTTTTGCTGCGGTGGCCTTCGCCGTTGCGAGTTCAGGCTCGTGGCTCGAGGCTCAGCGCGAGCGCGTCCTCAAGCAGGTCAACGTTCCTCACGACTATTACTACCGTGAGATGTACTTGCCGCAGGCGACAACGGGCCCGTCTGGCGCCACGTGGTCGCCCGATGGAACGGAGATCGTGTTCTCGCAACACGGCTACCTGTGGCGCCACCGCGTCGGCACGCACAGTGCGGCGCAATTGACCTCAGGCCCTGGTTACGACTATCAGCCGGACTGGTCGCCGGACGGCCGATCCGTCGTCTTCTCCTCATACGAAAACGATCGACTCAATCTCCGGCTGCTGGATCTGTCTGCGAAAACGAACGTGCCCCTCGTGGCCGACGGCTCCGTCAACGTGGAGCCGCGATGGTCGCCCGATGGTCGTCGGCTGGCATTCGTCTCGACGGCCTTCGAGGGCCGCTGGCATGTCTTCGTCGGTGATGTCGATGGTCACACGCTGTCGCACGTGGCTCGGGTCACCGAGGACCGCGACAGCGGACTGCCACGCTATTACTACAGCCGCTTCGATCATTACCTGTCGCCGACGTGGTCGCCCGACGGCCGCGATCTCATCGTCGTGTCGAACCGCGACCGCGTGTGGGGCACGGGAGGATTCTGGCGAATCGAGGCCCGCTCGGGCGCGCCGATGACTCTTCTGCACGACGAAGAGACGACATGGAAGGCGCGGCCCGACTGGGCTCGGGACGGACGCGTGGTCTACAGCTCGTATCACGGCCGTCAGTGGAATCAGCTCTGGCTGATGACGAAAAACGGTGGAGAAGTCGTGCCGCTGACGTTTGGCGACTTCGACGCGACCGCACCACGGTGGGCGCCGACGGGACAGCGCATCGCCTACGTGTCGAACGAAGGCCGTAACACGTCGCTCTGGCTGCTCGACATTCCGGGCGGCCGGCGCGAACAGGTGAGCGTCACCGACTACAAGTACCGCGACCCGGTGGGCCGCCTCGACATCTCGATCGGCGACGATCAGGGGCGACCGCTGTCGGCGCGGATTTCCGTGACGGACGCAAGCGGCCGTGGCCATGCGCCAGACTCGGCCTGGTGGCACGCCGACGATGGGTTCGATCGGAAGACGCGGGCGTTTGAATACACGTACTTCCATTCGGACGGCACGAGCAGTCTGACCGTCCCGACCGGGACCTATCAAATCGAGGTCGTTCGCGGACTGCAATACCGGCCGGAGAAGATCTCCGTTCTGGTCAAACCAGGTTCAAATCCCTTGCAGATCAGGCTCGAGCGGCTGGCGAACCTCGATGCAAAGGGCTGGAAGAGCGGCGATCTTCATGTGCACATGAACTACGGCGGCGCATATCGGAACGATCCGAAACACCTCGAGTTCCAGGCGGAAGCGGAGGACCTCAATCTGATCGAAGCGCTGGTGGTGAACAAGGAGCAGCGCTTTCCCGACATGGCGAGCTTCTCGACCCGTCCCGATCCGGTCTCGAATGACCAGCGGCTGATCGTGTACGGCCAGGAGTTCCACACCAGCTTCTGGGGCCACATGGCCCTTCTAGGTCTGAAGGATCACTTTCTCCTGCCGGGATTCGCTGGATATGCGAACACGGCGTATGCGAGCCTGTTTCCGCACAATGCCGCCATCGAAGATCTCGCGCATGCCCAGGGTGCGGTGACAGCATATGTGCATGCGTTCGAGACGATCCCGAACCCGACCAATGCTGCAGAGGCGCTCTCGAGCGAGCTGCCGGTCGATGCGGCGTTGGGGAAGGTCGACTATCTCGAAATCGTCGGATTTGCGGATCACCGCGCGACGGCCGCCGTCTGGTACCGGCTGCTCAATTGCGGATTCCGGCTGCCGGCGGGCGCGGGAACCGACGCGATGGCCAACTACGCGTCGCTCCGGGGCCCGGTCGGCATGAACCGGGCGTTCGCGAAAACCGGCGGCGCCAACACGCACGATGCGTGGATGACGGCCATCAAGACCGGACGAACCTTCGCGACGAACGGGCCGCTCGTGGAGTTCACGCTGGCCGGCCGTGAAATCGGCGACGAGATCTCGTTGCCCGCCGGAACGCGCGAACTGGGGGCGCACGTCGAGCTTCGCTCGATTGTGCCGGTGGATCATCTCGAACTCGTGCGGAACGGCGAAGTCGTCGCGGCCCCGCCGCTGACCGGCGATCGAACGTCTGCGACCGTGGACCTCCCGGTCACGGTTGACAGGAGCGGGTGGTACACGGTGCGTGCCTGGAACGATCGCGCGACCCACCCCGTGCTCGACATCTATCCTTTCGCCACGACCAGCCCGATCTATGTCACAGTCGATGATCGACCGATCAGATCTCGAGCCGACGCGGAATACTTCATCGCGTGGACGGATCGTCTGGAGAAGGCTGCGCAGTCTCACAAAGATTGGAACAGTTCGGCAGAGCGCGATGCGGTGCTGGCGTCGATCGTCGAAGCGCGGACAGTCTTTCGGCAACGCATGGACGAGGGAGGCAGATGAAGCGACACGGCGTCTGGCTGATGGCGATGTTCGGGCTCGTCGCCGCGAGTTTGTCTGCATCGGATCGCGACTGGATCCCGGGCATCACCGTCGAGCACGACCTGCCACTCAAGCTGCGGGACGGGGTGACGCTGTACGCGGACGTCTATCGGCCGGCGAAGGAGGGCAGATATCCCGCACTCCTCATGCGCACGCCATACGACAAGAGCAGCGAGCCGACTCAAAGCGGGCGCCTTCCGCTGACCGTCGCCGCCGTGCGGCGCGGGTATGTGGTGGTGGCCCAGGACGTGCGGGGCCAGTTCAGGTCGGAGGGCTTCTTCACGCCATACGCGCAGGAGATCAACGACGGCTACGACACGATCGAGTGGGTGGCCGGCTTGCCGTATGTGAACGGCAAGGTTGGCACATTCGGGTTGTCCTATCCAGGGGCCGTGCAGTGGATGGCCGCGCCCACCCGGCCGCCGCATCTGGTGGCGATGGCGCCCTCGATGACCTTTGCCAGCGGCCGCCACTTTTTCTACTACGGCGGGATCTTCGACGCGCAGTTTGTCGAGTGGCTGCTCGGTCGCCAGATTCCCGAACGTCGTCGCCTGGGTATGCCGCTCGTCAGCGAAGAGGAAATCGATGCCGCCTTCGAGAAGGAGGGTGACGGCTGGCAGCGCTTCGTGCCGCTCGGCGACCTGCCGCTGATGAGCCCCTTCAAGTACTGGAAGGAATGGATCGACAACCCGATTGAGTCTGCGTACTGGAAGCCGTACGACATCGAGGCGCAGCACCATCTCGTCCAGGTGCCGGCGCTCAATTTTACGGGGTGGAACGACGATGCGTACGGTCAGCCCGGCGCGATCCGCAACTTCATGGGCATGCTGAAAAACGGCGGCAGTGAGGCGGCGAGGAAGGGGCAGCGCCTCATCATCGGGCCCTGGGTCCATGGCGTGCCGGATCTGGATAACACGACGTACGACGGCGTGGACTTCGGACCGAATGCCGTCATCGACTACAACGAACCCCAGTTGCGCTTTTTCGACTACTGGATGAAGGGCATCGATGACGGGTATTCGAACGAGGCGCCGATCCGCATCTTCGTGATGGGCGACAACGTCTGGCGGGACGAACGGGAGTGGCCTCCAGCGCGCACGGAGTACAAGAGCCTTTTCCTGCGCGCCGATCGACAGATGGCGTCGGCGGCGCCGGCCAGGGAGCAGCCGGACACGTTCGTCTACGATCCACACTCACCCGTGAGGCTGCCGCCGTTCACCTCAAAGGGTCAGGACTGGACGCTGGTGACATCGCGGCCAGACGTCCTGACATATACGACGGAGCCGCTCGAGCGGGCTACAGAAGTGACCGGCCAGATTCTCGCCAAACTTTGGATCTCTTCGACCGCTCCCGACACCGACTTCACGATGAAAGTCCTCGACGTAAATCAGTCCGGCGTCATGCGGCGGTTGACCTCCGAGCCTGGCACCCTGCGCGCACGCTACCGGAACATGGAAGATCTGGCCGCGCCGGCGCCTCTTCCACGCGGACAGGCCGTCGAGCTCACACTCTCGCTCGGCTACACCAGCTATGTCGTCGCCGCGGGCCATCGCCTTCGCGTGTTCGTGACCAGTAGCACCATTCCGAACGTGCACCCGAATACGTGGGAGCCCTTCACGTCGTGGTCGCAGGCGATCTCGGCCACGCAGACGATTTACCATGACGACGCGCATCCATCGCGCGTGATCCTTCCGACTATCCCCAGATAGCGGGCCCTGTTATTTGTTGAGCGCTGGAAGAGGACGTGATGTCGTCACGCCCTTCCCTTCGGTGATCGTGAACACCTGATCAGCCGGCAGGTCCGTGAATCGTTCGACGGCACCATTCGGCCATCGGACCTCGACCGACTCCATCCTGACCCGATCTCCCAGTCCAAAGTGCAGCCTGAGATCGTTCTGCGAGAGGTAGCTCGAGCCGCCATGCATCTCGTCTGTCTGAACGAGATCGCCCGTCTTGACGACCACGCGCGCACCGATGGCGCTCCGATTGCTCGTGCTCGCGTCCAGCTGGAACATGGCGCGGTGTCCAACAGGCCCGATGTTTCGAAGGACAGTCGGTGGCTCGCCGATGTTCAGTATGACGACGTCGATGTCGCCATCGTTGTCCAGGTCGCCGAATGCGGCGCCGCGCCGCGAGGCGAGCGGCAGACCGGCGAGACCGGACGCGTCGGTCACATCCTCGAAGGTCCCGTCGCGTCTGTTGTGGTCGAGAACCATCGGCTGACGGTACTTCGTCCCGACGTCGGCGGCGTCAATTTGAGGGTAAACGTGTCCGTTCACGATGAGGAGGTCGGGCCAGCCATCGGCGTCATAGTCGAAGAAGTCCGTTCCCCAGCCGACCTGAAAGAAATTGGCGGGTCCGAGCTTTGCTGCCCAGCTCATTTCGGCGAAACCCTCGTCGCCAAGATTGCGATAGAGCACGTCTGACTGCTCGGAGTAGTTGGTGACGAAGAAGTCGAGGCGTCCGTCACGATCGTAGTCGCCGGAGTCGAGCCCCATCGATCCCAGCGCCTTGCCCTCACTGCTGAACGCCGTCCCGCTCAGCAGGCTGACATCCTCGAACGTTCCATCGCGCCGGTTCCGGTACAAATAGTTCGGCTTCGTATCGTTGGCCACATACAAATCCGGCCACCCGTCGTCGTCGTAGTCCGACCAGATCGCGCCGAGTCCGTAATACTTCTGCGGATCGCCGACGCCCGCCTTCAGTCCAACCTCTGTGAACGTGCCGTCTCCGCGGTTGTGATAGAGGAAATCGCTCTCGCCGGGTAGTCCCCCCGGTCCGCACTGGACGTAGATGTTGCGATAGCGGCAGAACTCGTCGCGTCCGAATTCGGGAAGATGATCAAGGTCGACGAAAACGTATCGGGCCACGAACAGGTCGAGCCGGCCATCGCGGTCGTAATCGGCCCACGCGGCGCCGGCGCTGAAGCCGCCTCCGCGGAGACCGGTTCGCTCGGTGACATCTTCGAAGATGCCTCGTCCGGTGTTTCGAAACAGAGCGTTCGCGCCATAGCCCGTCACGAACAGGTCAATCGCGCCGTCGTTGTCGAAGTCGCCCGCGGCGACTCCCATGCCCCAGCCGCGCGTGACGAGGTGCGCTGCCTCGGTGGCATCCACGAACGTGAGCGGCGAGTCCTGCCGGTACAGGGTCACCAGGCGATCGCCGCCCTTGCGGTATCGTTCGATACTCGAGCCATTCACCATGACGATGTCGAGGTCGCCGTCGTTGTCGAAGTCGATGAGTCCGACGCCACCGCTCATGGACTCGAGGATGTACCGTTTCTCCGGCGATGAGGTGTGTGGAGCGGTGACGCCGATCTTCTGCGCGATGTCCTCGAAGATCACGGCTGAACGGGCACGCGAACCCGGCGGCGTGAGGGCCAGAACCAGCAGAGCGGTCAACGCGGTGACGACCGAACGGTTCATTTTGAGGGTCTGTTCGTCCTTTGCTTCCTCAAGGTCCTCCCGGCCACCGAGAACCTAAGGACCTTGAGGACCCCAAGGACCTAAGGGACCACATTCTACCGACACTTGACCATCAGCCGTCCTGGCCCTGTAATGGCGGTGGCTCGCGGATGACCTCGCTCAACCGTTTCGCCGTCGTCATGTTCGCGGCGCTCGTCGCGGCGTGTGCCCCGGCCGTCGCCGCGCAGCCGCCAGCTGACCCGCTTCGCCAGCATTTCGAGGCGGCGCAGACGTTTCAGCTGACCGGAGAGCTGGATCGCGCCGATGCGGAGTACACAAGAGAAGTCATTCCGCGGGCGCTCGAGCGTCTCGCCTCGATTGCGAGCGCCGAGGGCCTTCCGAGCGAAGCCACGTCACTTCTGGAACAGGCGATTGCCGCGTCGGCGGATTATCTCGATGCGCGGATCGAGCTCGCCGCGCTGCTCGTTCGTCAGCGATCTTTCGATCGGGCGCGTGTGCTCGTGGACGAAGTCCTGTCGCGCGACAAGAGCCAGCCGCGCGCGCTCGGCGTCCAGGGGAAGCTCGACCTCATCGCCGGACACCTCAAGCCTGCCATCGTCGAGCTCAGACAGGCGGTTGGTGCACAGCCCGATCGCGACTTTGCCTTCGCGCTGGCGATCGCACTGATACGGGACAAGCAACCGGATGCTGCGCGTGTGATCTTTGATGAAATGGTGGCGGGCGGCGCTACGCCCGAGCTCTATTTGAGGATTGGCCGGGCCTATCTCGAGTGCGGTGAGTATGACGAGGCGATCGCGCAGTTCAAGGCTGCAGTCGAGCGCGGCCCACAGTTCGCACGGGCGCATCACTATCTGGGCGTCGCATATCTTCTGGCCGGTGGCGTGGAGCGCGCGAGTCAGGCGAGGGCCGAGCTGACCCTGGCCTCGCAGATGAATCCGGATCTTCCGCGCACCAAGGCCTACCTCTCGAGCCTCGATCGATCACAACTGCCAGACCTTGTCGAGCCGCACGAGAGCGTCCTGTTCGATCAGCCCCGCGCGGCGGATTTGGCCCGGCTGACGGCCGCGAAGGCTCAGCTTATCGGTGTGCTGGCCACCGCGTACTACAACCGGGGCGTGATTCGATCGCGGCAACAACTGTTTGCCGCGGCGGCCGACGACATACGGCTCGCGGCGCGTTGGAAGCCGGACATGGAAGGGCTCGAGCGCGCGTGGGGTGTGGCCAGCTATTTCGCCGGGAACTACGAAGACGCGGTTGACCACCTGACGCGCCATCTCGCCGCGCACGTCGACGATAGCGAAGCGCGAGGCATGCTCGACCAGAGCGCCGCGAAGCTGGGAGCGACGATCCCCGCGCCAGCCGCGTCACCCGAAGAGCCGGCGACCCCGGCATTACCGGCGACGGCGGCCTTCGATGAGATCGATCAACGTATCGAGCAAGGGAAGCTCGACGAAGCTGAGCGTGCGATTTGGCCCATCGTGCAGTCTCGGCCCGACTCGGCTCCGGCGGCCGCGCGTTTAGGCATCGTACGGCATCGCCAGCGCCGCACTCCCGAGGCGCAGTCCCTTCTCGAGCGCGCGCTTGGTCTCGACCCCGGTCTTGTCCCGGCCAGCCGGGAGCTTGCGGCGATCTATCGCGAGGCCGGGCAGCAGGAAAAGGCCCGTCAGACGTTGGCGGATGGACTCACGGCTTCACCCGGAAATGCACTGATCATTTGTGATCTGGCGCGGATGGATCTCGACGACGGCCATCCAGACCGCGCGATTGACAGACTGCGCAACATCCCCGAGGCCACACGTCCACCAGAAGCCATGGTGGTGTTGATCGGTGCGTCGCTGGCGCTCGACCGGCCGGACGAAGTTCGAGAGCTGGTCGAAGCCGCAGGTCCCATTGTCGATGCAAAGGCGGCGGCGGAAATTGCAAGGATCCTGCTCGACCACCAGCACGTCGACGAAGCGCTCGCCCTCACGGAGTCCGTCAGCGGTCGAGTCGCGGCGACCGCCGATCTACTGGCTGCACGCGCACGTGCTCACGACATGAAGGGTGATGCTCGTCGTGCGGAGCAGGAATACGAGCAGGCGCTGTCGTTGAACCCGGATTCCGTGGCCGCGTTGTGCGGGCTGGCGGCGCTGGCCGACCGACAGGGCAATCCGGCGCGGGCCGTCGATCTCCTCACACGCGCGCGAAGCGCGTCGAACGACGCGCCGGACGTGCTCGTCGATCTGGTGCAGGTATCGATGCGCGCGGTGCGGTTGGATGAAGCGCTCAGCGCGGCCAGGAAGCTCGTGTCTCTCCGACCCGACGATGCAGAAGCCGCTTACCTGCTCGGCATCGCCGAGCTTCAGGCCGAGGACTGGCCGGCAGCGCAGGCCACCTTCGCCAATCTCGTCGCGCGCGATCCGAATGGGCCGCTTGGACACCTCGGGCTTGGCATCGCGCGCTTCGGCCGCCGCGACTATTCCGCGGCGCAAACCGAATTCGAGCGGACCCTCTCGCTCGATCCGCGCCAGACAGAAGCGTCGTACCACCTGGGATTGATTGCACGAGAACAGGGCCGCACGAGCGACGCGATGGCACGTTTCGAAAACACGCTGGCCGTTCGTCAGGATCACGTGCCGGCGCTCACCGCGCTCGGCGCGCTGCTCATTCAGGAGGGCAACCTCGAGCGTGCCCAGCGGGTGCTCGAACGGGCGACCACGGCCGACCCTCGCGCCGCAGAACCGCACTATCAGCTGGGGATACTCTTCACTCGACTCAAAGAGCCCGCGCGCGCCCGTCGCGAAATGGAGCGCTTCCTCGAGCTTCGCCATGCCTGGCGCTCCGCAAACCCCGGAACTCCATTGAGATCCGGATTTTTGGAGAGACTCGCACCACCGTCCGCCCCTCGTTTAGCTCGGCCGGTCACATATTTTGCTGACTGGTAATACTTCGCTATGGTAAGTAATGTCGCAAAGATTTCATTGGAATGTCACGCGAGTGACAGGGGGTGCCATGACACGCAGGATGCACGCGTTGTCGGTGCTTGTTTTTGTGTCCGTGCTCGCCGCCGCGATGCCAGTGATCGCGCAGACAACTGGAAGTCTGCGAGGGGTGGTCACCGACTCCACCGGGGGCGTGCTCCCCGGGGCGACGGTCACCATTACGAGCGCGGCGTTGATTGGGGGCACGCGCACGGCCGTCACCAACGAGCTTGGGGTCTATCGATTCCCCTCGTTGCCGGTCGGCAGATACCGCATCGAAGTGTCCATGCAGGGTTTTGGGTCGTCGCGCACAGACGATGTGGACGTTGGCGTGAACTCGCAGGCGACGGTGGACGCGATGCTTTCAGTCGCGGCGGCAGCCGAAACGGTCTCGGTGGTCGGCGAATCGCCGGTGGTCGACGTGACCTCTTCCAGCGTGGGGCAGAGCATCAAAAACGAGCTGCTCGAAGAGCTTCCCACCCGCCGGAACATGTACGACCTCATTCAGGTCCAGCCCGGTATGAGTGTGGACGTGGGTGACGGTCAGTCCGACCGCGTGGTCGCGTACGGCTCCAACCGCCAATCGAATTCGTGGAATGTTGACGGCGTCGAAGTGTCCGGCCCAGAAACCGGATCGGCGTGGTGGACCGTCAATCCGGACAACATCGAAGAGATTCAGGTGATGGGCGTCGGCGCGCCTGCCGAATACGGCAACCACATGGGCGGGGTCTTCAATGTCGTCAGCAAGAGCGGCAGCAATGTCTTCCACGGCGGGGCGAGCTACTTCTTCCAAACCGATGGGTTGACCGACGTCAACGTGCACGTGCCGGATTCGCCGTTCACCTTTCACCGCGACCTGTACCGCAACTTCACGTCCCAGCTCGGCGGGCCAATCATGAAGGACAGGATGTGGTTCTTCGGGTCGTATGAGTATTTCCGCGATGCGAGCACCGAGCCAGGAAATGACCCGAGCGTGGCGCCACTCAACAAGAGCGACAAGTACGATATCAAGGTCACGACGCGTCTGGGTCAGAAGCACCGAACTCAACGGTTTTTACCACGCGAATCCGTTCCAAGGGCTCGACGCGGCGAGCCCCTACTCTGCGCAGTCGGCCCTCTCGGGTGAGACGGGCCACAACCCTGCTTGGGGAGGCGGAATCCAATCGACTCTTTCCGACAAGCTTTTGCTCGAATTCCGGTACGCGGGCTGGTGGTCGGATGATGTGCACGACTCGCAGACCGGAAGCTTCGATGAACCGTTCACGAACTACGACAATGATCCCAATACGTTCTCGGGCGGAGTTGGTCCGTCCCAGGGATATCCATGGGACTATGTGACGTGGCGGGAGCAAGCCAAGTTCAAGGCCACCTATTACGCGCAGAACTTTTTGAAGTCGCAGCACGAGTTCAAGATGGGCGTGCAGTATTCGAAGGGTTCGGCGTTTACCAACCTCGGCATAGGACCAAACGGCACGTACGCGTATCAATACGGTGGTTATCTCTATCGCGCCGTTCAAGACCCGTATCAATACGGTGGAACTAACCAGGATATCGGAATCTTCCTGGATGATTCGGTCACGGTGAACGATAAGCTCACTCTGAATGTTGGTGTTCGCTATGACCACAACACGGGAGGGATCCCTGACTACGAGCGGCTGACAATCGGAACGCCATCGATATCGCCGGCCGGCAATTTCAAAGCAACCGGCGAGACGATCCCGGGAGTCGACGTGGTCAATTGGAATCTCGTCTCACCGCGTCTCGGGTTTGCGTATCGGCCGCTTTCCAGCAACAAGGCAGTCGTGCGGGGCTCGTTCGGTCTCTATTACGATCATAACGTGATCGGGAATTGGGATAGTCCGGCTCCCGACCAGCCGACGTTCAGGTTATATCTGGTCGACCCGGTGACTGGACAGAATGGAGAGCTCATCAATGAGATCGCCTCGGCGAACTCCAGCTTCAATCCGAATTTGAAGGCGCCGCAAACGTATCAGTATTCAATTGGCTACGAGCAGCAGGTTCCCAACAACATGTCGCTCGGCGTTGAGTACATATACAAACGCACGAGCAATCTCGTTGGGTGGGAACTCCTGGGTGGATCGTTTGAGCCATTCCCATTCACCGACCCGCTCGATCCGAGCAACCAGTTCACTCTTCTCAGCCAGGTTGAGGTTCCGCTCAGACAAAAGGGAAATGATCCTGGAGACTTCCCTGGTGCGGAGAATCTCGACTATTTCCAGCGCTATCACGGCGTTGTGCTGTCGTTCAACCGGCGATACGCGAACAATTGGGGTCTGAGCGGATCGTACACGTGGTCGCGCTCCGAAGGATTGATTCCCCGCATGCTGGCGCAGGCGCAGTTCAACCCGTTCTACGGCTCGAAGGAAGGAGCCGACCCGAACAACTTCTTCAACGCCGAAGGACGGCTGCAAGGCGACCGCCCGCACATGTTCCGTCTGCAGGGTGTCTGGATGCTTCCATGGGAGATTCAGCTGTCGACCAACACGGAATTCAGCAGTGGTCGGGCCCACAACCGGCAAGTCCGCGTGAGTGGGCTCGGACAGGGCCCCAAGGCCGTGATCATGGAGCCTGGAGGAAGCTTCCGGTACTCGCCCATCGAGAGCGTCGATCTCTCGTTCGGAAAGCGCATCAGGCTGGGTGATCAGCTGCAGCTCCGGCTCGAGGCGTGGGTTTTCAACCTGCTCAACTCCGATCAGGAGATCGATTTTGCGGATCTGCAGCCGCAGACTTCGAGGACGGCGTTTACACCGGACCAGTGGGTGAAGCCGCGCCTCATGCAGCTTCGCGTCGGGCTCCAGTTCTAGGCCATCTCATGGGGAGAGGGGCTCATGACATGGGCTCCTCTCCATTGATATAGACTTAAAGACTGGCTTCAGGCCACGGGCTACAGGCTTCTGGCCACGGGCTGCAGGCTTCGGGCCACCGACTCTATAGGCGTTTCGTCCACACGGCTGTTCCCAGGTTCGACGTTTATGAGGTTTCACCCGCCGGCCCTCGCCATTCGGGTCGCGCAGGGTGTGACTCTGCTTGTCCTGGTCGTCGCGACCGCCGTCGTGATCGTCGGCGACGAGCACCAGCCGGCGCATTCACTCGGCCTGTGGACTCCGACGAAATGGGACACGTGCTCCCAGGCGTTTCACGACAGCTTTTCGGTCGTGGCGCCGGACGGTAAGCTCTACCCGACCTGGCACCCTCCTGAGGCGGTCGATCCGGCCACCGGGCAGTCTTGCACCTTCGGCCATGAGCACGGCCGGGATCCCCGGGGTTCGGCCCTCTGGCCGCTCATCGAGCAGCAGTTCGGCGGCCTGCCGTTTGGCTACGCGAACGAGAAGCTCGACGAGTGGAACACGGCTCGCGGTGTGCCCAACGGCATGCGCCACGAGGACCACGTCGGCCACAAAGTCGAGTGGGAAAACCACGTTCGCATGGCCGAGTCAATCGATCTGGCGACAGGTCCCCGCCGATTCGTGGATGTGTACTGCGACTTCCTGATGAAGGTGCACCAGGGGACCCATTCGAAGGACGCTTTTACCAACAACCTCCACGAGCTGATCTACGTCGTGCAGTGCCAGGATCAGCCCGGCGGGAAGATCGGGACGCAGGCGGCGGTGGCGAAGATGGTGACCTTCGGCGCGCCGGGGGGATTCAGTGAAGGCAGTGTCGCGGGCGGCTTCACAACGATCTCGGTAGGCCCGCCGTCACCGGCCAATTCCCCCAGTGGTCCTGGCCTTCGGTCGCTTCCCACCATCAACCGCGTGCGCGACTCGATCCTCGTCCCGGCGGGCCAGGTTCTCTGATTTCAGCGGAGGGCTGTACGAGGACTGGATCAGCAGCAACTACATCCAGACCAGCGGAAATCGTCAGCTCCTCTATTTCGATCCGCACTTCGCCGTGTTCAACCCAAGTCGGTTCTACGATCCGACGCGGCCGGACAACCTCGGGCGCTCGATCGATACGTGCTCGATGTCGGCGAACAGAGGTTCCGATCGGGCACGAGGCGGCGATTGCAGCGTGATGGAGGACTTCGATCCCGACCACCCGTTTTCGTTCGACGATCCGAGGTCGGCCTTCAATGGCGCGAAACGCGAGTTCTACTTCAACAACACCGTGCTCACGAACGCCGGTGGGCCGCAGTGTGGTACAGCGACCCGTTCGGCGAGCACGCCGCGACGAAGTCGTTTCGTGGGTCGATTGCCCAGTTCATTGCCGCTGTCGATAACAAGCGCCGCGACGAGCGGGGCTTCATTCACTCCTTTGGACGCTCCTATGCCTTCGAATCGGTCGCGATTGGCGGCGACCGCTCGTACGCCGGGCACGGAGTGCACGTGCCGAACTAGGAACTGAGATCGGTCCCAGGGTCACAGAGTCACAGGATCTCAGGGTGGGGATCGGACGGTCGAAGCGTCCTGAGCCATCAGACCGCTCCACGAGTGAAGAACGACCCCCGCACCGCGGGACTCGTCGACTCGGGGACCCTGCGACTCTGAAACCTCTTATTGTTTATTGTGCCGGCCAGCTGAATCCCGGCGTACCCAGCCACGCCCGACTCAGGTAATCACTCATCGTCAGTGCGATGAAAATGCCGAGCCAGAAAAGCCCGGCGGCGATCGAGACCGCCGTGAGGCGTGAGCCGTAGCGGACGTGCATGAAGAAGAGCACGACGAGAGTGGCCTTCAGCACGGCAATCGAGAGCGCGATGATCGAGTTGAGCGGGCTCCAGATCGTGCCCAGATCGATGAACGCGACCCAGACGGTGATGGCGGTGAGAACCATCAGCCCGGCGAAGACGGCGAAATAGATCCTGAGCGGAACGACGTGGCTCGACATCAGTGCCTGCCGATGAGATAGAGAAGCGGAAAGAGGAAGATCCAGACGATGTCCACGAAGTGCCAGTAGAGACCGCCCATCTCGACCGGGGTGTAGTAGGCGGCCGAGAATCGGCCGCGGGCAGCCAGCGCCGCGAGGACGCCCATCATCCCGATCCCGATGATCATGTGAAGGGCGTGCAGGCCCGTCATCACGAAGTAGAGCGAGAAAAAGATCTGTGCGTGCTGTGGCTGCGCGCCCTCGAATTCGAAGAGCGGTCCCGGCACCAGGTGTTCGTGAAACTTGTGGTAATACTCGAGCGCCTTGATGCCGAGGAACGCACATCCCAGCGCCAAGGTGATGAGGATGAAAATGACCGTCGCGCGCCGCGCATTCGTCTGCGCGGCGCGAACCGCCAGTGCCATCGTGAGACTGCTGCCGATCAGCACCGCCGTGTTCGTCGCGCCCCAGAAGATGTCCAGATGATGGCTGGCCGCGATGAATGCCTGCGGATACCACGTGCGGTACAGCAGGTAGGCCACGAAGAGACCGCCGAAGAACAGAATCTCAGTCACCAGGAACACCCACATGCCGAGCGTCGCCGTGTCGTGCTGCTGCTCGAGATCCTCGAACTGATGCGCCAGCGCGGGATGCGCGGCGTGGGCCGCTCCGTGGTTACCCATGCGCTGACTCCGTTCTCGCATAGGCGTAGGGAGGCTCGCTGACGACGGGCTGGTGCTCGAAGTTGTCTGTGATGGGCGGCGAGTCGGTCGTCCACTCGAGTCCCTTGGCGTGCCAGGGATTCGATCCGGCGACCGGTCCGTACCTGAGCGACCAGACGAAGTAGATCATCGGAATCAGGTACCCGACGGCGAGAATCGAGGCCCCGGCCGTTGACATGACGTTCAACACCTGAAATTCCGGCGGATACGCGTGGTAGCGACGCGGCATGCCCATGTAGCCAAGCACGAACTGCGGGAAGAACGTCAGGTTGAAGCCGAGGAAAATCGTCAGCGCTCCCAGTTTGGCCCAGCCTTCCGGATAGAGCCGGCCCGTCATCTTCGGCCACCAGTAATGCAGCCCGCCCAGGTAGGCCATGATCGTCCCGCCGACCATGATGTAGTGGAAGTGCGCGACGACGAAGTACGTGTCGGTGACGTGCACATCGAGCCCCAGCGACGCAAGGAACAGGCCCGTCAGGCCGCCGATGACAAAGAGGCCGATGAAGCCGAGCGCGTACAGCATCGGCGTGTCGTACGAAATCGAGCCTTTGTAGAGCGTCGCCGTCCAGTTGAACACCTTGACGGCCGACGGGATGGCGACCAGGTAGCTCAAGACCGAAAAAATCAGAGCCGCATAGATCGATTCGCCGGCGACGAACATGTGGTGGCCCCAGACGAGGAAACCGATCACGGCGATGCCGAGGCTCGCGAAGGCGACGAACGGATAGCCGAAGATGGCCTTGCGCGAGAACGCCGCGACGAGCTCGCTGATGACGCCCATCGCCGGGAGCACCATGATGTAGACCGCGGGGTGCGAGTAGAACCAGAACAGGTGCTGGAAGAGCACCGGGTCGCCGCCGAGCGCAGGGTTGAAAAGCCCCATGTGGAAGAGTCGCTCGGCCGCTGCCATCAGGAGTGTGATGGCGATGACCGGCGTGCCGAGCACGATGATGAGGCTCGTCGCATAGTGCGACCAGATGAAGAGCGGCAGCCGGAACCACGTCATGCCGGGCGCGCGCATCTGGTGAATGGTCACCAGGAAATTGAGGCCGGTGAGGATGGACGAAAAGCCCGTGATGAAGATGCCGATGACGGTCAGCGAGACATTGGTGTTCGACACGAGCGTGCTGTACGGCGTGTAGAAGGTCCAGCCCGTATCGACGCCGCCGGTGACGACGGCCCAGAGCGTGAAGAGGCCGCCGTCACGTAGATGTACCAGCTGGCCAGATTGAGCTTCGGGAAGGCCAGATCCTTTGCGCCGATCATCAAGCGGCACGAGAAAGTTTCCAAGCGTCGCCGGGATGGCGGGGATCAGGAAGAAGAAGACCATCACGACGCCGTGCATCGTGAAGAACTTGTTGTAAGTCTCGGCCGACACCATGTCTCCGGGCGGCGTCAGAAGCTCCAGCCGGATCAGCACCGCGAACGCCCCGCCGAGGAAGAAGAACAGCGTGACCGACGCCAGGTAGAGCAGCGCGATGCGCTTGTGGTCGCGCGTCAGGAGCCACGACTTCACGCCGTAGGCGACGTTCAGGTAGTGCGTGCGAGGCAGCGACAGCGAATCCATGACGTTATTTCGGCAGCCTCGGCTGCCGTTCGGCGGTGGACGGACGCGTGGGGCCAGCTGCGACCGCCTCGGGCGTCGTGCCCTCGGCGACGCGTGTCTTCAACGACTTGATGTACTCGATCAACTGGAGCAGGCCTTCTTCGCTCACGAGGCCTTGAAACGTCGGCATGATCGGTTGGTACCCCGCCGTGACCCTGGCCTGCGGATTGAGGATGGACTCCCGCAGGTAATCCTCGTCGGCCGTGACCTTCTCCCCGTTGGTCAGTGCGACGCTCTTGCCAAAGAGGCCATCGAGCGAGGGTCCGCGGCTGGCGGATCCGGCCTGATGGCACGTGCTGCACGCGAGGCTCTGAAACAACCGCTCGCCTGCCGAGGCGAGAGATCCCGCCGCATCCCCGCCGCTCAACCAGGCTTCATAGGCCGCCGGCTCCATGACGTACACCTGACCGATCATGCCGGAGTGCTGCGTTCCACAGTACTCGGCGCAGAACAGGTGATAACGTCCCGGGCGGGTCGCCTGGAACCAGATGGTGGTGTAACGGCCTGGAATCACGTCGGCCTTGGTCCTGAACGCAGGAATGAACACGTCGTGGATCACGTCTTGTGACGTCATCGTCAATTTGACGGCACGGTTGATCGGAATGTGAAGTTCGTTGATTTCCTGTTGGCCGTCGAGGTGCTGAAACTTCCACATCCACTGCTTGCCCACGACGTAGATATCCAGCGTTTCGTCGGGCGGCCGGTAAAGGCTGAAGTAGACGCTTGCGCCCCAGGCGAACATCACCATCGACAGGCCGAGCGGGATGACGCTCCAGACGATCTCGAGCGTTGTGCCGCCGTGAATATCGGCGCCGACGTCGTCAGGTCGCCGCCGCCGGTACTTCACGGCGAAATACACGACCAGCCCTGCGATGAGCACGGAGAAGAAAACGCTCGTGCCGACCAGGAAGAAGTAGAGCGCATCGACTCGCGGTGCGAGCGTTGAGGCCTGGTCCGGAAAGAGCGGAGTAAACATGAAACGACGATGTTCTTGGTTCTTAGTGCTTGGTTCTTCGTGCGAGTTCAGAGTTCAGGGTTCTTCGTTCCCGGCGACGCAGTATCAGGATCATCGCCGCCATGGCAGTCACAGTTGCGACTCCTCCCAGTCTCACCAACCTCATCGTCACCAGCCCGTACTTCCCCGTGGCCGGGTTGTAGTGATAGCAGTACAGCAGCAGCTGATCGACCCGTGAACCGATCCGGCCCGCGGAGGCATCGACGAGCGCCAGGCGGAGATCGCGCGCCGGGAAGTCGATGCCGAAGAAGTAGTGCGAGATTCGCCCGTCTGGTGTCAGGACCATGACGCCCGCCGGATGGGCGAACTGTCCGGTTCCTTCGTCGTACACATAGCGAAAGCCCACGGTCTGGGTGAGGCGCTTGATTTCTTCCGCGTCGCCGGTGAGAAAGTGCCAGCCTTCAGCGGCGCCAGGTCTCGCGTACCGCTCGAGATACGTCACCTTCTTTGCAGCCGCCAGCGGTGGTTTCTCCCGCGGATCGAAGCTGACGGTGATGACGTCGAATTGACGCCCGGCATCGAAGCTCAGCATCCTGAGATTTGCGACAAGGCCGTTCAGAACCTGTGTACAGAGCATGGGACAGTCGTAATAGACCAGCGCGAGAACGAGAGGGCGTTGACCGAAGTAGTCGCGGAGATGAACGACGCGCCCCTTTTCGTCGCGGAAGGAGAGGTCAGAAGGAATCTGCGCGTCGAGGTGTTGATCGAACGCCACATCACGGAGCACAGGAGGCATCGCCTCGGCGGGGACTCCCGGCGCGGGTCGGCTTGCGCCGACGGCTGGTCCGGGACTCTGTGCGCGCAGTGAAGGCGCGACGACCGCCACGATTCCGGCGACGAGCATCGAGAGCAGGCGACGCATCAGCGACGGCCCTCCTCCGAATGAGGTGAGGGCCTGGCCGGGAGCCCTCGTTCGACGACGAGACTCATGGCGCGATCGATGGGGATCCGCACGATGCCCGCCTTCTGGTTCACCCAGCCGTAACTGGTCAGCAGAGATTCACTGTCGAGGCGGAGGGCTTTCATGTCTTCCGCCGGATTGGCCTGGACTCGCGGTTGAGGCGGCAGCCGAGTTTCGATGGACGCGAGCGGATAGAGGCGGGGTGTCTTGGCCGCTTCGCGCATGGCGAAGTAGTCGAAGAGCAGCCACATCGCAATCTGCGCAAGAATCCCAACCGCCAGCAGGACTAGCGCCGTGACCACGACGCCGCGCAGGTTGATGTCGTCCCGGGAGATCGCCATATGACCCTTAATGTCCTCCCGACTCCATGGCTTCGGCGAGATACGGATCGTTGATGGGCAGGAGCGGCCGATTGGCCAGCTGAGAAGCGAAGTGCGCGAGCCAGATGCCTCCCAGGCCGATCGGGAGCAGCACGTCGAGCCAGTGCACGGCGATGCCGTGCTGATGGATCTCGGGCGCGATCAGCCAGAAGAGATCGACCAGCCTCATGACGATCACCACCAACGCCACGGCGCCGAGAGTCTGCGCGCGCCTCTTGCTGCTTCGTGAAAGCAGCACGACAAAGGGCACGGCGAAATGAAAAAGAATGAGCGCGCCCCCGATCCATTGCCATCCGTTCGTCAGGCGGTGAACGTACCAGGGAACCTCCTCGGCGATGTTGCCGGACCAGATGATGAGGAACTGCGAAAAGCTGAAATACGCCCAGAGCATGACGAACGCCAGGAGCAGCTTGCCCAGATCCTGGAAGTCGGACGGAGTCAGCACGTCATTCATGGGTTTTCGTGCTGCCAGGACCACGGCGACGGCGATGACGAATGACAGCGCGCTCAGGCCCTGGCCCCCCATGAACAGGACGCCAAAAATCGTGGAGAACCAGTGAGGCTCGAGCGACATCACCCAGTCGATGGACGCGAACGTGATGGTCAGAGCGTAGAGCACGATGCCGCCGGCGCTCACGAGTTGAAGTCGGCGGGCCAGCTGGGGGTCGGCCGTTCGATCCTGCTCGAGCGACCAGCGATTGATCAGGTACGCCAGCGCGGCCCAGATGCCGAAATAGACCAGCGCGCGCGCCAGGAAGAACGGGACGTTCAGGTAGAGGCTCTTCTCTCGGAGGATCTCGTCAGCGGCCACGATATCGGGATTGGCCCACGTGTAGAGTGAACCGACGCCAACGGCCACCGGGACGAACATGAGCGCCATGAGCGGCAACGTTCGCGTTCCGGCCTCGAGCATCCGCCGGATCACGAGGCCCCACCTGCCTCCAGACAGATGGTGCAGCATCACGATGGCCAGGCATCCGAGTGCGATGCCCAGCCAGAACATGAAGGCCACGAGGTACGAATAAAGAAACTGCTTCGGGTCGATCGACGCGCCGACCAGGCTCACGGCGAGCGAGACCGATCCCACCAGGAGCATCCGGCGTCTTGCCTGACGGAGACTCGGCGCCGCGTAGCTGTCCGCGCTGTGGTTCACCGCGCCCCTTCCTGTCCGGCAGACAGTTCCTGCCGCGCTTCCGCCGGCACATCCGATATCGTCGCATTCTGGCTGAGTTGCAGTGCGCGGATGTACGCGATGATCGCCCATCGATCGCGGACTCGCACCTGCGCCGCATAGTCGGCCATGGCGCCGAACCCGTTCGTCATGACGTCGAAGTAGTGGCCGGGCGGCGCCTGACGCAGGCGATCCTCATGCAATGACGGAGGCCGCCGGTAACCGCGCCGGACGACCATGCCGTTGCCGTCGCCGACCGCCCCGTGGCACGGCGTGCAGAAAATGTCGTAACGCTCGCGGCCGCGAGCGAGGACCTCCGCCGTGATCGGGAACGGAAACGTCTCGACGTCGACACCGTTGACCTTGCCCAGATACAGGTGGTCGTCGGCGCGGAGCTCGTCGTCGCCGCGCGCCACGGTGCCCTGCACGGGCGGGCGCGCGCTGCGGCCGTCTCCGAAGAATGCGCTGGCCTCGAGCGGCTGGTACTTCGGCTGATCGTGCATGTCCTGCCGGCACCCGGCGACGAGGCCGAGCACGACGATCGGCAGGACGAACGCCCTGCGCGAGGGTTGGCGGATCAGCCTCACCGATTCGTTATCGATCAACGTCGGTGACCTCCCGCGCACCAAGGCTGGAGAGGAACGCGCGCGTCCCGTCCCGATCGAACCGGCGGTCGCGCGCTTCGATGCAGAGAAAGAAGCGATTGCGGCTGGCCAGCGCGAAGCGAGGCACGTTGAAGACCGGGTGGTACGGCATCGGCAGCCCATTCATCGCCAGCATGCCGAGCACCGCAGTGAGAGCGGCCACGAGGATCGTGCACTCGAAGGTGACGGGGATGAAGGATGGCCAGCTGTTCAGCGGCCTTCCTCCGATGTTCACCGGGTACGCGATGGCCGCCGCCCAATACTGGAGTCCGTATCCGCCGATGCACCCTGCGATACCGCCTATCAGCACCAGCAGCGGCAGTCGGCTGTGGTGATAGCCGAGCGCTTCGGTGAGTTCCTCGATCGGAAACGGCGTATACGCGTCCATTCGCCGATAGCCCTCCTCGTGTGCCCGACGCGTCGCGGCGACCAGGGCGTTCGGTGTGTCGAACTCCGCCATCACGCCGTACAGAGGGTTCGCCATAATGTCAGCTCGTTCTCGGCTCTTCATGGATCTCTGCTTCGGGCAGGATCGTGCGCATTTCAAAAATGGAAATCACCGGCAGGAAACGAATGAACAGGAAGAGCAGCGACAGGAAGAGTCCGATCGTGCCGAGGTATGTGGACCAATCCCAGAACGTCGGGTAGTACATCCGCCACGACGACACCAGGTAGTCGCGGTGCAGGCTCGTGACGATGATGACGAAGCGCTCGAGCCACATCCCGATATTGACGATGATGGAGATGGCGAAGAGGGCCGGGACATTGGACCGCACCCGGCGCAGCCAGAGCGCCTGCGGAATCGCGACGTTCGTCAGGATCAGCAGCCAGTACGCCGGCCAATAGGGGCCCGTCATCCGGTTCATCATCATGTAGCGCTCGTACGTGTTCGCGCTGTACCACGCGAAGAACGCTTCCATTCCGTAGCCATACGCCACGATGAGGCCCGTTGCGAGCATCACCTTGGCCATGTTCTGCAGGTGGCGAAGGGTGATGAAATCCTCGAGGCCATAGAGCTTGCGTATCGGGATCGCGAGCGTCATGACCATCGCGAAACCCGAATAGATGGCGCCCGCGACGAAATACGGCGGGAAGATCGTGGAGTGCCACCCCGGAATCACCGAGACGGCAAAGTCGAAGCTCACGATGGTATGGACCGACACGACGAGCGGCGTGGCGAGCCCGGCCAGCAGCAGGTAGGCCGTTTCGTACCGGTGCCAGTGGATCGCCGAACCTCGCCACCCCATGGCCAGCATGCCGTAGATCACGCGGCCCGCGCGCGACGTCGAGCGATCGCGAAGCGTGGCGAGATCGGGAATCAAGCCCACGAACCAGAAGAGCAGCGACACGGTGGCGTAGGTGGAGATCGCAAACAGGTCCCAGATGAGCGGGCTCCTGAACTGCGGCCAGACGTTCATCGTGTTGGGATACGGAAGCATCCAGTAGGCGAGCCACGGCCGGCCGACGTGAAAGGTCGGAAAGATCGCCGCGCACGCCACCGCGAAGAGCGTCATCGCCTCGGCGAATCGATTGATCGAGGTTCGCCATTCCTGCCGCAGGAGCAGAAGAATGGCCGAGATCAGTGTGCCGGCGTGGCCGATGCCGATCCACCATACGAAGTTCGTGATCTCGAACGCCCAGCCGATCGGTGCGTTGTTCCCCCAGATGCCGATGCCCTGCACGACCAGGTAGCTGATCGAGACCAGCAGCAGCATCACCAGCGAGAAGGTGACGCCGAACCCGAGGAACCATCCAAGCGACCAGGGCCGCGACAGGACGATCGCGCTGATCTTGTCGGTGATCGTGCCGAAGGTATGGCCCGGCGCGATGACGGGTGCCGGGATCGGCGGCGCGGCGGAGGGGCGATCGGTGTCAGCCGACACTAGTCCCCCTCTCGAGGCTCGGCCCCATCCGAATGAAGCGACAGGCTGGGATTTCTCACGGCGGCCAGATAGGTCGTCCGCGGTCGAGTGTTGAGCTCGGCGAGCAGCGCGTAGTTGCGTTCGGAGGCTTTCAGCCGCGCCACTCGGCTGTTCGGATCGTTGATGTTGCCGAAGACAATGGCCTCGGTCGGGCAGACGGCCTCACACGCGGTTTTGATTTCACCGTCTCGCACGGTCCGGTCTTCCTTTTCCGCGTCAATCTTGGCGGCGTTGATGCGCTGCACGCAGTAGGTGCACTTCTCCATGACGCCACGGCTTCTGACCGACACGTCGGGGTTCCGGAGGAGACGAAGACTCGGCGTGGTCCAATCCTGGTACAGGAGGAAGTTGAAGCGCCGCACCTTGTAGGGACAGTTGTTCGAGCAGTACCGCGTGCCGACGCAGCGGTTATAGACCATGTCGTTCAGGCCTTCGTCGCTGTGGACCGTCGCGGCGACCGGGCACACCACTTCGCACGGCGCGTTTTCGCAGTGCATGCACGGCACAGGCTGATGAAAGACTTCCGGATTGTCCACGCTGCCCCGGTGGTAACTGTCCACACGCAGCCAGTGCATCTCGCGCGCTCGCGCGACCTGTTCTTTCCCGACGACAGGAATGTTGTTCTCGGCCTGGCAGGCGACCACGCAGGCGTTGCAACCCGTGCAGGAGTTCACGTCGATTGCCATACCCCAGGCGTAGCCCTTGTATTCGTGGAGAGGATAGAGGGTGAGCGTCTTCGGGGGCTCCTCGACGAGCTCCTGCGCGAAGCCCGGATGACGCTTGTACTCCTCGAGCGCCGCCGCCCGCACGAAATGTCGTCCCTCCATCGTGTGAAAGACCTGCGTGGTTGCGAGGGGATACCGGTCGTTCAGCTTCTTGAGGTCAACGCTCAGATGGCACCAGGGCGCGGCCGACGCGCGAAGCACGTTGGCGTCGAAGCCAGCTCTCGTGCCCGCCCGGCCGGCGCGGGTCCGTCCGTAGCCAAGGTGGACAGTGATCGAGTTCGTTGCGTGCCCTGGCGCAATCCAGATCGGCGCATCGATCCATCGGCCGTCAACGGTCAGCCGAACGCGCTCCTCGTTCCGCAGGCCGAGCCGCTCCGCGGTCCCCGGGCTCACGAGAGCCGCGTTGTCCCACGTGATCTTGGTCAGCGGCTTCGGCAATTCCTGCAGCCACCCGTTGTTGGCAAATCGCCCGTCGAAGATCGTGGGATCGGGTTTGAAGACCAGCTCGAGGTCCTGCGGCGATGCCGTGGGTCCCCGCAGAGCCGCGACGGCCTCCTGGATATCCGGTGAGACGGTGACGTCGCGCGCCTGATGCGCTGTGCCCTCCACGAAACCGTCGTGCAGCGTCTTGCGCCAGAACCGTTCGAATGCCGCGTCTTCGGCGATGCCTGCCTGCGTCCCCGAAGCTCCTCCAGCCGAAGCCTGGGGCCTGAATTCGTTCGACCAGTACGCGCGCACCGTGTCGTACGCCGATCGCTCGGGTCGATCCGAAAAGGCGGCGATCACCTCGTGCGCCGACCGTCCGCCGTAGAGCGGCGCGATCAGCGGCTGCACAATCGTCACCGTTCCATCGAAGGCTCTGATGTCTCCCCACGATTCCAGCGGATGCGCTTCTGGAATGTGCCAGTGACACTGCGCTGACGTCTCATCGTCATAGAGCCCCAGGTGCACGCGCAACGCGACCTTCGCGAGGCGCTCACCGAATCGAAGATCCGCTGGCGCGGTGTAGACAGGATTGCCGCCCATGATGAGCAGCAGATCGACTCGTCCCTGGTCCATGTCGCGCACGAGTTCGCCGAGCGACTCCATGTGATCGATGGGCTGAACGGCAATCGGATCGATGAAAGACACCGTTCGCCCGATGTTGCCGAGCGCCTGGTTCATCCGGGCCACGAGCGCGTGCACGGCGGCCGGCTGCCCGGCGCCCGCGACGATGAGGCACTCACCCTTGTGGGCCGTCAGGTCGCCCGCCACCGCGTCGAGAAACTTCGCGCGTACGCCGCCGTCCGCGGTTGGCGAGGGTCCGGCCCTGCCGATGCCGAGGCGCGCCGCGAGTGCCACGGCGAACTGCGGTATGTCGATCGAGCGAAGCGGCAGCCGATGGTCGGCCTGCGCTCCCGTGATCGACGGCGTCGACTCGACCACGAACAGGCGATTCATCGTCGTCGTTTGCGGCGTCACGCGTCTCTGTCTCGCGAATTCGCGCGCGTACTTCAGCTTGCCGCCGCCGACACCGAAGAGGTCGTCATCGAGCGCCAGAATGATCTGCGCGCGCGCGATGTCGTACTTCGTGTCATACGGCCGACCGAACGCCAGCCGCGTCCCCGCATACGCACTGCCCAGCATCGTCGGCTCGTATTGATGCCATTTGACGGCCGGGTACTTCTGAATGAGATCGGCGAGTTGCCGACCGAGTGTCGGCGACGTGATGTGCTCGGTCAGGATGCGGAAACCCTCGCCCCCGCGTCCCTGCTTCGCCGCGATGGCGGCGCGAGCCGTTCCCAGAAACGCGCTCCACGGACGGATTTCGCCGAGGTTCGTCAGCGTCTGCGACCGATCGGGGTCGTACAGCGTGAGCAGTGACGCCTGTGCAAAAACGTCCGTGGCGCCGAGGCTCGCCGGGTGATCGGGGTTGCCTTCGACCTTCGTGGGCCGGCCCATGTGGCTCTCGACCAGAATTCCGGTGCCCACGCCCCCGAGGCTCGCGGCCGTGGCGAAAAAGCGCGGCTTGCCGGGAACGATTTCTTCGGGCTGCCTGACGTACGGCACGATGGCTTCGGGCGGTTGTTTCGTGCACGCTCCGGCTCCGGCGAGCGCCAGCGACGCGCCCATCAGCCGCAGGAATTCGCGCCGACCGACGGGATCGGTCCATTCCGACGCGCGGGCGGGGAACTCGCGATGGAGCCACGCTTCGAAGCGCGGCGTGCCAGCCAGCTCTTCGAGACTGCGCCAGTACTCGCGACCCGTCGCGCGCCCGAGACGGGAGCGAATCTCCGTCATGTCGAGCGGCTCGCCCTCGAACGTCGTCAATTTCTGCCGCTCGTCGTCGCAGGCATGAGACATAACAGGCTTCGGGCTACAGGCTCCGGGCTTCAGGCCACGGTTTTCAGGCTCCGGGCTTCAGGCTACAGGCTTTCGGACTACCGGCTTCAGGCTCCGGGCTTCGGTTCACTAAGAACCAAGAACAAAGAACCAAGAACTTCAGAATTCCCCTCACCGATGACATGTCGAACAGCTCGTCAGCCGCTGAATGTGATATTCGGTGACGAGTTTCTTGCCAATCGCCAGCTGGTCCGCCGGCGGCTGGTAGTCCATCACATAAACCTGATCGCGCGGCCGGACGTACTTCTCAGGATTGTTGTGGCAATCCAGGCACCACTCCATTTGGAGCGACGCCTCCTGCGACATGAGCGGCATCCTGTCCACCCGCCCGTGACACGTGCTGCAGCCGATCCCCTTCCGCACGTGAATCGAATGATTGAAGTAGGCGAAGTCCGGCAGATCATGAACGCGTCGCCATTCGATGGAACGGTCGGTGCGGAAGCTGGCGCGAACGGGTTCCAGGTACGGGCTGGTGGCGAAAATCTGCGAGTGACAGTTCATGCATGTCTTCGTGGGCGGAATGCCGGCGAAAGCCGCGTCTTCAACAGAGGTATGGCAGTACCGGCAGTCGAGGCCGTTCCCGGCGACGTGGCGCTCGTGACTGAACTGAATGGGCTGGGTCTGAATGACGTGCGCCTGCGTGACCCAGGACGATCGTGTGATGGCGGCCGAGATCCACAGGAGGGCCGCGACGATGAAGGCGGCGCCGAAGATGCTGAAGCGCGAGAATGTATTGGTGCTGCGGTGAAAGATCTGCGGCATGGTCGGCGACGAGCCCACAGCTTACCCCGTTTCCATAGGAATTCGGGAGCATCCACCGCGCAAGTCGGACCGTTCAGGTCGGCGCTCGCCAATCGGCCGTTTCTCTGGCACCATGGCCGTGACGACGGTCGTACGTAGTCACGTAGCCCGGAGCTTCAGCTCTGGGAAGAGGATGGGACCGAGGTCACCATGTCCGATCGGAAATATCGACAGCGCGGGTATCAGGACGACTCACGGGATCGCGAACCGCGCCGCGAGCAGAAGGCGCCCCAGGCCCCTCGCGAGCGGCCACCTGGCCCGCGCGCGCTGAACATGCCGGGATTCCACGAGGTGCTCCGGTGCGCACGGTGCGGCAACCAGATGGCGGCGTCGAGTGTCGGTCCCGCGGACGTGCTGGCGCGCTGTCCTCGCTGCGGCACCGATCTCCACGCGTGCATCCAATGCGCCTTCTTCGATACCGCGAGCCGTTTCGAGTGTTCGGAGGCCATCCCCGCGCGCGTCACACCAAAGGACGCCCGCAACGAGTGCACGTTTTTTGCGGCGCGCACGACCATGGAGCGCGAGACGCGATCGGCCGGAGGACCGCCGGACGCGCGCAAGGCCTTCGACGATCTGTTCAAATAGCCAGTCGACGCCGGCCGCTCGATCAGGCACGCGGCTCAGGCGCCGTGCCATAATCGCTCCATGGCCTGGCTTTCTGACCGCGACCAGCAGATCCTCACGGAGAACCTTTCTCATCTCAGCAACCCTGTCAGGATCGTGTTCTTCACGCAGTCCCTTGGCTGCGACATGTGCCTGACCACGCGGCAGATTCTCGATGAAATCGTCGCGCTGTCCGACAAGCTCACGCTTGAAGAATTGAACCTCGTCCTCGATACCGAGAAAGTGGTCGAGTACCGAGTGGACAAAGTGCCCGCGATCGCGCTGGTAGGTGCGCGCGATTGGGGCATCAGGTTCTATGGCGCGCCGAGCGGCTACGAATTCATGTCGCTCATAGAGGCCATCGGCCTGGCCTCGTCCGGCGACTCGGGGTTGTCGGAAGAGAGCCGCGCGCTCGTCGCCGCCGTCAAGACGCCGATGCAGATTCAGGTCTTCGTCACGCCGACGTGACCGCATTGCCCCAAGGCGGTCAGCCTTGCGCATCGGATGGCCATCGAGAACCCCAACATCATGGCCGCGGCCGTGGAAGCCACAGAGTTTCCGGATCTGGTCCGCCGCTATCGGGTGAACGGCGTGCCCAAAACCGTCGTGGACGACCGCATCGAGGTGCTCGGCGCGCTGCCCGAGCCGATGTTCGTCCAGCGAGTGCTCGAGGGACTGACGGGTACAGAGCCGGCCGGCAGTGATTAGCGGCTGCGGAGTCGCCAGAAGACGTAGCCGAGGAGACACCACAGCCCGAAGGCTGCCCATTCAACCGACGTGAAGCTTCCCGGTACCGCCGGCACCATCTTCATCAGCACGATCGCCAGACTGACCAGTGCTCCGATCCACGCCGTCAGGACGCCGCGGCCCACGCCCTCGCGCCGTGCGCGAACGATGTAGGCCACGCAGGCCGAGAACCAGCCGACGCCGACCGCGAGCGAGCCCACCTCGGTCACTGGGATCAACACGGCATCGCCGAGGAGAGCCCCGCCGGTGGTCAACGCAGAAAGCCAGAGGATGGAGACATACGGGGTCCCAAAGGCGGCGTGCACGCGCGAGAGCGAGGGCATCACCAGTCCGCGCCGCCCGATGGCATACATCAGACGCGAGGCCGCGACGAAGTTGCCGTTGAAGACCTTGAAGAGCGACAGAAATGCGCCAACCAGAATGACGCGTGCGATGACTCGCGAGCCGAACGCCCGCTCGAACGCGACTTCCGATCCGATATGCCCCGCGACCAGATCCCGCCACGGGTAAACGTACGACACCACCGCGATGACGAGCACGTAAAAGCAAAAACCGGCGACGACAGCCAGATAGATCGGCCGGGCGAAATGCCGCGGATCGAAGCCCGCCCGCGCTTCCTCCGAACCCTTGGCCACCGACTCAAACCCCGTCATGAAGTAGGGGACGACCTGCATGGTGAGGAGCATCGACACGAAGGCCCCGGCCACGCCGGGCCGCGCGAAAAGCGGCGGCAGGTTTGACGCGTCGCCGCGCGTGAAGCCAAGCAGCGTAAACACGACAAAAATAGCGAGCAGCCCGAACGTCGTGACGTCCTGAAAGAGCCCGCTCAGCCTGATGCCGCGGTAATTGATCGCCGTGATCAGGATGGTCAGGGAAAGGCCCGCGATCACGCGCGGCAGAAAAATCGTGCGCCCGGCGACGTCATAGAGCGGAATGCTGTTCAACGCCGGAAAGACGCGTGCGAGCAAGTTGCCGGTCGCGACGGCCTCCCACGGGCAGACGATCGCGTAGGCGAGGACCATGATCCAGCCTGCCGCAAAGCTCGCGAACGGCGACAAGACGCCTTCCGCATACGCGATCTCGGCGCCGGCATCCTGAATGCGGGCGACCAGCAGTCCGTAGGTTCTCGCGATCGGAAGGAGGAGCAATCCGCCGCATAGAAACCCCAGCGCGGCGCCGGCCGGCCCGCCGCGGCCCAGCCAGTCGTCCATCACGAGCAGCCAGCCCACACCGACCATCGAGCCGAAACCGAAGGTGAAGTATTCGACGGTCGTCAGCGATTTGTGGAGGCGAAGCGCGGGTTCGCTCATGAGGCTCGAGCATTCTAATCTTGGTTGGGACGGATCGCATTATGATGTCCGCGTCATTCCGAAGGAGATCGGCCAGTCCTGACATGAAATCCCAGCCTCGCGAATCATTCAAATCGCCGCGATTCTCGCAGCCCGCGACGTTCATGCGCCTGCCGCATGTGACGGATCTTGCCGCCGTGGACGTGGCCATCGTAGGCGTGCCGTTCGACGGCGGCACGTCGTATCGTCCCGGCGCGCGCCTCGGGCCGAGAGAGATCCGGTCGCAGTCGTCGCTCATTCGCCCCTACAGCTACTTCCAGAAGGTCTCTCCCTTCGAGCGCCTGAATATCGTCGATGCCGGCGACGTCGATGCGCCGCCCGTGAGCATCGAAAAGTGCTATGCGGCCGTCGAGGCCCATGTCGGGAACATCCTGACAGCCGGAGCAATACCCGCCGTGATCGGCGGCGACCACAGCATTTCGCTTCCCGTGCTGCGGGCAATCGCCCGGAAGCACGGGCCGGTAGCGCTCGTGCAATTCGATTCTCACATCGACACATGGGATGAATATTTCGGCGGCAAGTACTTTCACGGCACGCCGTTCCGTCGCGCGGTCGAGGAGAAGCTCATCGATCCGCGACGGTTCATCCAGGTCGGCATCCGAGGTCCGATGTACGGAGAAGATGACTTCGACTTCCACCACGAGCACGGCATCTCGGTCGTGGACATCGAACAGGTCAAGAGTCAGGGCGTGGACGCCGCGTCCGATGCAATTCGGCGCGTCGTCTCCGGTCCCTGCTACGTGACGTTCGATATCGACGCCGTCGATCCCGCCTTTGCACCCGGCACGGGCACGCCGGAGGTTGGAGGATTGACGGCCCATGAGTCTCAACGCCTGATTCGTGGACTCAAGGAACTGGACCTTGTGGGATTCGACATTGTGGAGGTGTCGCCTCTGTTTGACGGACCGGGGCAGATCACGTCGCTCCTGGCCGCCAATCTTCTCTTCGAGTTTCTGTGCGTGCTGGCGCAGGCGCGCGGGTGATCGAGCGCTGTAATTCGAGACGCGGGACGGGAGGACTCATGAGCGGTGTGGGCGGTGTGCGCGCAGGAACGGCGATGCTACTGGCGGGACTACTGGCGGTGGCCGCCGCCGGATCTGGGGCGAGGGCGCAAGCGGGCAAGAAGGTCTACATCTCCGTTGACATGGAGGGCATCAGCGGAATTTCGGGAGACGATCAGCTCTCGTCCGACGGCGCCGAGTACGGGCGGTCGCGGAAGCTGATGGCCGAGGATGCGAATGCCGCTATCCGCGGCGCACTGGCGGGCGGCGCGACCGACATCCTCGTCAACGACTCGCACGGCGGGCAGCGCAATCTTCTGCCCGAAGATCTGCATCCATCCGCGCGCCTCATCAGCCACAGTTTCAAGCGTTACGGGATGATGGAAGGGCTCGACGAGAGTTTCGACGCGATCATCTTCGTCGGCTATCACGCGAAAGCCGGAAACCCCGGCGGTCTCTTTGCCCACACCGGCAGCGGTGTCGTCCGCGATCTCCGAATCAACGGCGTCTCGGTGGGCGAAGGCGGCATGAACACCATGCTGGCCGGCTGGTACGGCGTGCCCGTCGTCCTGGTCACTGGCGATGACGTGGCGGTGGCACAGGTTCGCGAGGTGGCGACGCAGGCGCAGGGTGTCGTGACCAAGCGGGCGATCAACGTGCGCGCCGTGGAGCTCAAGCCGCTTGCGGCGTCCCGCGACGAGATCGAGCGCGCCGCCCGCGATGCCGTGTCCAGGGCGACCAAGCCGTCGCCGCAGCGCACCACGTCAGTCCGCGTGGAGATGCAGTTCCGCGACACGTTGATCCCGGAGATCGTCCAGGCGTTCCCCGCCATCGAGCGGGTAGCGCCAGACACGATCGCGTACAGTGCTGATTCCATGCCGGCGGCCTACCGGCTGGTTCGCGTCTGCTACCGGTTCATCAACCCGGATTAGGGGCGAGGCGGGATCAGGCCGAGCTCCGAGAGGATCTTCATCGTCAAAGGCGTTCGCCGATCGCGAATGTCCGCGAAGCTCGCTCCCTCCATGTTCATCGCGAAGAAGTAGACGTCGCCTTTTTTTTCGAGATACCCGACCAGCCAGCCGAACGCCTTTCCGCCAGACGTACCGCCGCCTGTCTTGCCACTGAGCGTCCACTCCGGCGTCGACTCGAGCACGAGAATGTCCTTGACGATGTCCGTGGTGCGTTGAGAGACGCCGAGCTTGCCCGTATAGAAGTTCCTGAGAAATTCGATCTGCTCATCCGCCGAGATCTCGATCGTGCCGCCGATCCAGAACGCGCGGCCTCTCGACAGCCAGCCGGACACGTCCTCGTTGCCGTACTTCAACGTGTGGATGTACTGGTTCATGCGCTCGGGCCCGATGCGCTTCGCGACTTCCATGTAGTACCAGACGACCGAATACTTGATGGCACTCCTGAGCGTCTGATCCCGGGGCCAGTGGACAAAGGGTTCGACATTCCAGTCTTCCTGGCGCGGATACAGCTTTTCGTCCCAGGCGATGACACTCTGCGCGTCCTGGAGCACAGCCGGTCTCGAGCGCAATCACCGAGTGCGGAATCTTGTACGTCGAGAATGGACTGAAACGCTGGCGGCACCGCTCTTCGTTGTGCCGGATGTATTGGCCTGTGTTGAGGTCGTACAAGACGAATGCGCCGACCGTATCGCCGAAGACCTCTGCCAGACCGCGATCGGAGAGTTTCTGTTCGGGCGCCTGCGCCGCGAGGGTCGCGGCAATCGAGACTGCAAGGAGAAGCTTCATCGGGCGTCCCCGAGGCTCGCCGGCGGCCGTCGACGCCTGGTTGCCTGTTCAAACGAATACGCGAGCTCGATGAGCCGCGGTTCGCTGCACGCCGTGCCGGTGAAGCTCACGCCGAAGGGAGCAGGCCTTGCGTTGAAGCCGTCAGGAAAAGGTGGCGTCGGCGCGTTGGGGACCATTCCGAATGGCACGATGACGGTGGGTAGCCGGGCCTGGCGGCCAGGGCCGAGCCAGTGGCACCCGGGAAAAGCAGCGCATCGAGGTTGTGTGTCTTGAGCGCCGAATCGATTCCGTTTGCTGCCGCGAGCGAGAGGTCCTTCTCTCGATCGGCGGCGTAGCGGACTCTGTCCTTCTCCAAATCCATTTCATCGGAGTTGTCGAGATTTGACTGGCCGTACTTGATCGCGCCCGCGGCTTTGTGCGCGAGATTCCAGTTGCGAAGGTCTGTCAGCGACTTCACAGGAGCGGCGGGCCCGAGCGTCTCGATCCAGGCGTTGAAGTCCCGCTTCATGCCGTACTTGAGGACCACAGAGCAGTCTTCGTCCTTGCCCTTCGCGTCCTCGTCACCCGAACAGATCGGCCAGACCGCGAAGTTCCTGCGCCCGTCGGGGTCCACGACACTGGGGATGTCGGCCGGATCGACAACGATCGCTCCCTGCAGACGCAGGATCTCGATCGCGTCGTTCATCGCCGTTGTCTGGTCGGGATTCAGGCCGCCTCGTGATTCCGTCTGGCCCGGAGGCGTGACGGCATTGTAGAAAAACGCGCGCGGGACGCCGATGCGCGCGCCCTTGAGGCCGTCGGCCTTGAGGAATCGCGTATAGTCTCGCCCCGGCGGCGGCTGGCATGCGTTCGTCGCAGCATCGTGAGAATCCGGTGCCGCGCCTTCGAGCGCGCCGAAGAGGATCGCCGCATCCGTCACCGTGCGAGCCATCGGTCCCGCGGTGTCCTGATCCGCCGTGATCGGAATGACGCCGTAGCGGCTGATCCGGCCGACGGTCGGTTTGATGGCCGCAAGCATGTTCTGGCTGGCCGGGCTCAGAATCGATCCCGACGTCTCGGTGCCGACATTGGCGGCCCAGAAGCTTGCCGCGGTGCCGATGCCCGAGCTCGATCCTCCCGTGGCGAGCGCGGGCCGTCCATCGGACGTCGCCTCGCGGGGATCGCGCCGGGGATCGTACGGGTTGAGTCCATACCCCGTCAGCGCGTTGTAGTTGCCGGGCATCGGGGTGGGAGCGCCGGCGACCCAGTTGGCCAGCTCGGTCATTCCCGTTTTGGCGATGATGATCGCGCCCGCCTCGCGAAGATTGGCGACGAGCGTCGCTTCGTATGGCGGCACGAATCCATCGAACGCCAGCGCGCCGCCCGTCGTCGGCATGTTGACGGTGTGGATGTTGTCCTTGAGTGCGATGGGAATGCCGAGCAGCGGGCCGTGAACCTTGCGAAGTCGGCGTTCACGGTCGCGTCGGTCGGCGTCCGTGAGCGCCTGCGGATTCACCGTGATGACGGCGTTCAACCGGTCTTCATACAGAGCGATTCGCACCAGAGACTGCTGAACGAGCTCCCGCGATGTGATGCGCCCCTCTTCGAGCGCCCGACGCATCTCCGGAATCGTGGCCTCGACGATGGTGAAACCGGAGACCGGCGGCGGATTCTGTACGTTTCTGGCCCATCGCGGTCGTTGCCACGACCAGAGCCGCCGAGAGCGCAGCCAGCCTCATCGTCCGGTCAGGTCCTGCAGCAGCTCGACTTCCTCGCCGTCCGGGCCGCGGAAGAAGGCGACGCGGAACGCAATGTGCTCGTTCGACACGCTGTTCAACAGATTGAAATCGGTCGGCGCCCTTATGACGGTGTAGCCACCCTTGACGATGGCCTCGAGCGAGCGCTCCAGATCGTCGGTGCGCAGCGCGAAATGCCAGAGCACGTCATGCTCGGTCGTCGAGCGAACCGCCTGCTTCACCTCAACCAGCTCGATGTAGCCACTGTTGCCTGCCTCGAGCAGCGCGAAGCGGCGATTGTCGAGCGTAAAGGACATCTTGACCGGCAGGGCCAGCGTATCGCGGTAGAGCGCCAGCGATTGGTCGAGGTCGGCCACGCGCATCGCCACATGATGCAGTCCAGCCAGTCCAAACGGATGTGTCGGGCTCATTCAGTGTTCTCCATGGCCGCCTCCGCGCGCACGGGCGCGAGGCCTGCGGCCCGCCAGTAGTCCGTTGAGGGCCACATTGACGCAGACCGTCGCCTCGCGCCGGAACAGTCCCCAGCGAGGGCCCGGTGAGTGAGTCTGAGGAGTATTCATCAGAGAGCACCCCTGATTCTGCCGCGTCGTGGCGCCGCCGACCGACGCCTCCGCGCGGCGGGCGGGTCGGCGGGCGTCGGCAGTTCATACCAGATTTCAAGCACATGGCCGTCGGGATCACGGGCGAACAGATACGGTTCGCCCGGAACCCACTCTCCATGGCTGATGATGGTGCCTCCGGCGCGCCTGACCGTTGTCAGCGCGGTGCCGATGTCGGCCGCTCGCGTCAGGCGAAAACCAATGTGCACCACGCCGCCGGGTTTCCCAGCGCGCTTGCGATCGCGTTCGACCACGATGACATCACGGCTGCCGGGCGTCTGGAGCTGAATGAAATCCTTCTGTATGCAGACGGGCACGGCGCCGAATACCTTCTGGTAGAAATCTGCGGCGCGCTGAACATTCCTCACTGCGAGGGCGACGTGTGTGAGGCCGTAGGTTTTGACCAAGGCTCTGGGCTCACGGCGTGGGAAGGCTCAAGGCTGCGTGGGTTTCGACGAGGGCATCAGGAACCGATCGAGGAACTCGAACGTGCGTTCGGCCTGGTCGAGCTGATGCTGAGGCTCACGAAAGCCGTGGCCCTCGCGCGGATATCGGGCGAGCACGGCTTCGATGCCGCGACGCCGGAGGGCCGTGTACATCTCTTCAGCCTGCGTGATGTGGACATCGTTGTCCTGCTCGCCGTGGATGAAGAGCGTCGGCGTCTGGGCGCGGGCAACGTACGCCATCGGGGACCATTTCCAGAGGTGCAGGTAGTTCTCCGCGTCCCACGGAAAGCCGCTGAACTCCGCGTGCACGAGATCCTGGTAGAGCGACGTGGCATAAAAACTCACCAGATTGGAGACGCTCGCCAGCGAGACGGCCACCTTGAAACGCGAGGTCTGTGTGATGATCCAGTTCGTCATGAACCCGCCGTAGCTGCCACCCGTCACGCCAAGACGATCCGGATCGACGTCCTTGCGGGTCGCCAGGACGTGATCGACGCCGGCCATCAGGTCCTTGTAATCGCCGCCGCCCCAGTTGTTCACGCAGCCGTCCGAGAAGGCCTGACCGTACCCGGAGCTTCCGCGCGGATTGATCGCCAGCGTCGCGTAGCCATGTCCCGCGAAGATCTGAAAACCCGAATTGAACGCGTAGCCGTACATGCCATGCGGTCCGCCGTGAATCGAAAGCACCATCGGGCTTCGCGGGGTCACGAGCGATCGGTAGAACCAGCCTTCCACCGTCGTGCCGTCGAAGCTCTTGAACGTGATCGTCTCGGGTTCGGCGAGCGTCCAACCCGCCACCGCTGCGTCGTTCAGGTGAGTGACTCGCCGCGGCTCACCTCCGGAGACGCGCGTCACGAAGATCTCGCGCGGCGTCGCCGGGTCGGTCAGGCCGAACGCCACGACGTCTCCGCGCCGCGCAATGCTGTACGGTCCGACCTGTGCCCGCCGGTCCACGACATTGGCCACGGCGCCGCCCACGGCCGGCACGCGGTGAAGCACGATCTTGCCATGATCCTGGCTCGTGAAAAAGATCGACTGGCCGTCGCCCGACCACTCAGGCGACGCAGTTCGTCGATCGAGCGCATGGTTCAGTTCGCGGCGCGCGCCGCCCTTCGAGCCCATCACAAACAGGTGCGCATCCTCGGCGACGCTGTCGATCGTGGTCAGGGGTCTCGTCGTTGCGAGGTAGGCAATAGACCGACCGTCCGGCGAGACCCTGGGTTGCATCTCCACGCCTTGCGTCGTCGTCAGGCGTGTCGTCTCGCCGGAGGAGACGCGAACGGAGAAGATGTCGTAATTCAGCGTTACGTCAGGATCTGGTTCGCGATTCGAGAGAAAGACGATCTCCGCGCCATCTCCACCCCAGTCGATGGAGTGATCGTCGAACGCGCCGGTCGTGATCTGTCGGGGCGCACCGCCATCGATCGGCACGACATAGACATGCGACCGCCGGTTGTCCGAGAACGATGTACGGGTCTTGTACTGCAGGCGCGTGACGATCAGAGGATCGGGCGGCGGCGGCAGCGGCTCGAGCGTTCCGGCAAAGGCCAGCGAGCGGCCGTCAGGCGACCATGCCAGGGAGTTGCCCGCCTTCGACAGAAAGCTGTTGCTGCGGTCGTAGCTCGACACCTGGTGAACGTTTCCGCTCGCCACCTCGAGTGTCCAGACGAACGCCTTCTGGTCCTTGGAGGCGATGAACGCGAGGCGCGAGCCGTCGGGCGACCAGCGCAGGTTGGACGGTGAACCGGGCAAAGGCACAGTGGTCGGCTGGCCGTCGGGAAGCGACTGAAGCACGACGCGCGTCTTCACCTCGTTGGTCGACACGTCCGAGGTGTCGACGGTGAACGCGACACGGCTGCCGTCGGGTGACACCTGCACCTCGCCGACTTCCTGAAGCGCGAAGCGATCGCGCGGCGTCATGGAACGCCGGACCGTCTGGGCGGAGAGGGTCGAAGCGCTGGCGAGAATCAGCAGCGTCGAGATTGCCGATGTCAGGCTGGGCATGGTCCTCCTTCGGCGTCGCCAGGCCGAATGACGACCGTATGCTAGCACGCGGGCGCGCGGTTCACATCGCGTGGCCCGGCTTCATCGGGCGCGTCATGCGCATGTTCCACATCCGGCCCATGGCCGAAACGGGAGGTCGCAGCCGGAGGAAGACGTGAAACGACACGGGACCGTTGCCGTACGCCGATTCGAGTTCGTCAGGCACACCGTACACCGTGACGTCCGCGCCCACGCCGATGGCGAAGCCTCGCGGTCGGCCGACATCGCGTACGAAACCGAGTGTGAAGGCCGCGACGCGTGCAAACGGCGACTGCGGCGCGGATCCCTCGTCCTCGCCGAGCAATGCATGGAGCTCCACGTCGGTGAACTCCAGGCGACCGTAGACGGCGCTCGACCGGAACGCGTGCGTCGCCTCGAACAGGTACGCATCGCCATCGCCGATGTCCTTGTCGTTTCGCCCGTAGCCGCCCATGACCGCCGTAAATCCACCCGGCCGCTCGCGAAGCCAGGAGACCGAGAACGTCGATCGCTGAACGTTGCCCGGCTCCAGTTCTTCGGGTTCTTCGAGATGGCCGGTCGAGAACTGCACCTCCCATTCGGGCGTCGGGTGCAGCCACAGTCTCGCTGACCACGAGTCCAGCGCTCCCGGATTGGTACACATCCCACCGGTCGTCGTCCGGCTCGCGGCCGTTGAAGAGCGAGCCTTCCACGGTCCAGCGCTCGCGATCGAGGGCGGCCGACACCACGCCCATGGCGATGTGCGTGGAATCGAACGTGTGATGACTGAGCGGGGCCGTCGGGTTCTCGAACGCCGACGGGCGGTGCATGAAGGCTACCGGCCCGAGCGCCGGTTCGCCAACCAGGGCGCCCACGAGCGTGAGGCCCGTCCGATCCGTGAGCGGCACGCGCCAACCCGCCGCAGCCTGCATCAGAAAGTCGTGCGGGTGCTGCCGATCGACCAGCGGTTGTCCTTCGAGGACCTCGCCAACCTGAAAGATCTCGCGATAGCCATCCTTCGTGGTTGTCGCCGGCTCGAGGCTCAGCATGCCCGTGATGGTCAGTCGACCGCGGCCCGCTGAGCGACTGGCCATTCCCATCCACCAGTTCTGCGAAACGAATTCGTCGCCGCCCCTTGGGCTGCCTTGATGATTGAACGTCCCGAACACCACACCGTCCTGCATCAGGTGCCAGCCGTTTTCCGCAGCCGGCATGTGCTGGCTGTGATCTGGCTGCTGATCTGGTTGATCAACCGCCGGTGGAGAGGAGTGCGTGGTGTGGTCCTGGGCGCCGACCGACAGCGGCACGGCGAGCAGCACGCCCGCGGCGAAGAGGAATCGCATCATCTGATCTCCCAATGGTCAGCCCCGGCCGAGCGATGCTCGGCACGACGGCTGCGATCAGCCCGCGCTCTCTGACTGGAGAAGCGGGCTTCAGCCTGGATGCAGCGAGACTTGCAGGGCTGAGATCAGATGCGGAGCGGGAGTCGGTGAGACGATCGTGGAGGCGGAGACTCGTTGCGTGTCAACGGACGCAGCTCAGACGGCACCAGGAACGGCTGCGACAGCGGGATCGTCGCCGCATCGTGCGACGGTCCGAAGTTCCCGGGCGCGAGTGCCGTCGCCTTGATCGCGGTCCTTGGTGTGATGTGATCGTGCGCACACGACGAAGGAGCCGGATGATGATCCGGCTCGGGCTGGACGGGTGACTCTTCGTGGCAGCTCACGGACGCGGGCGGCGCCGCATCGAGGTCGCAGTTCAACGCGCAAATATTCGCCAGCGCTGGCCCGATCGCCAGCGCCGCCATCAGCGCCGCCACAGAAGCGCGATGCTTCATCACTCGTAACCTGACTATAACACGGGCGTTACACGCGGCTCGGCGCGCGGGCATGGCTAGGCTATGATACCGGCTCGGTCGAGGCCTTTGAGATGAGCCACCGCTTCACGATCGGCGTCGAAGAGGAGTTTCAGATCGTCGATCCCTCCACCTGGGAGCTGCGTTCGCATGTCAGCGAGCTCCTGGCGTCGGGCGCCCCGGTCCTGGGCGATCAGATCAAGCGCGAGCTCCACCAGTCCATCGTCGAGGTCGGCACGAAGATCTGTCAGGACGTCGACGAGCTCCACGCCGAGATGCACCGGATTCGGAGTGGCCTGACGGCGACGGCCGAACGCGTGGGCCTCCGCGTCGCCGCCGCCGGCACGCATCCATTTTCGAAATGGAGCGAGCAGGATATCTCTCCGGGCGAACGCTACGAGCACATCGTCGAGGAACTGCAGCAGCTGGCGCGGTCGCTCCTGATCTTCGGCCTGCACGTCCACGTCGCGATGCCCGATCGGTCGACGACGATCGACCTGATGAACGCGGCGCGGTACTTCCTGCCGCACCTGCTGGCGCTGTCGACGAGCTCGCCGTTCTGGATGGGACGGACACCGGACTCAAGTCGTATCGCACGACGGTGTTCCGCCGCTTTCCGCGCACGGGGGTCCCCGATCACTTCGGCTCCTGGAGCGAGTACGAGAACTACGTCAAGCTGCTCGTCGACCTGCACTGCATCGACGACGGCAAGAAGATCTGGTGGGACGTCCGGCCCCATCCGACGTTCGGCACGCTCGAATTCCGCATCTGCGACGTGCCGACGAACGTCGGAGGACGACGATCTGCTATTGCGGCGCTTTGTCAGGCCATCGTCGTGAAGTTGCACCGGCTGTACCTGAAGAATCTCGGTTTCCGGCTGTATCGCCGCGCGCTCATCGAAGAGAACAAGTGGCGGGCGGCGCGCTGGGGCATCGACGGCAAGCTGATCGACTTCGGCAAGCGGGCCGAAGTGCCGATGCGAGACCTGGCGCTCGAGCTCCTCGAGTTCATCGACGACGTGGTCGACGATCTGGGGAGCCGGGAAGAGGTCAATTACGTCCACACGATTCTGCGAGAAGGCACGAGCGCCGATCGACAGCTGCAGGTCTTCCAGGAGACCGGTGACCTCCGGGAAGTCGTGCGGCATCTCGTCGACGAAACGCGCGCGTCGACCGGCGGCGCTGAGTACACGAGGAACATGATGAAGATTGGGTTGTTGTGCGGGCGAGAGTACAGCTTTCCTCCGGCGTTCATCGAGCGCGTCAACCGCTCTCGGAACGAGCGCACGGCATCACCGCCGAATATGCGAGGCTCTCGCCCGGCACGAGATGGACGAGGCGCCGGCCTACCGGGTCATCGTCGATCGCATTTCGCACGAGGTGGACTATCTATCGCGGATACCTGAAGCACGCGATTCTCGGCGGCACCTACGTCATCAACAATCCGTTCTGGTGGACCGCCGACGACAAGTTCTTCAACTACTGCGTGGCGGCGAAGCTGGGCGTGGCGATTCCGAAGACGGTGTTGCTGCCGCAGAAAGGCTATCCGGCCGACGTCGACATCGTGTCCGAATCGCTGCGCAACCTGGTGTTATCCGATCGGACTGGGATGGGCTGCTCGACTACGTCGGGCGGCCGGCCATCCTCAAGCCGTTCTCGGGCGGCGGGTGGAAACACGTCTACAAGGTGAGCACACGCCAGGAGCTCATCGCCGCGTACGACGGCACGTCGCCCTACTGCATGACGCTGCAGGAGTTCATCGACTTCGAGCAGTACGTTCGATGCTTCACGTTCGGCAAGACCGACATCATGCCGGTCGCCTACGATCCGAAGGAGCGTCGCTACCTGGTCGAGCACGCCTATCTGTCGTCCGACGTCGGCGCGCGCGTCGTGCGCGACGCGCAGACCATCAACCAGGCGCTCGGCTACGAGATGAACACGATCGAATTCGCGATCCAGGACGGCGTCCCTTACGCCATCGACTTCCTGAATCCGGCGCCGGACTTCGAGCGCGATCGGATCACGACGTTCTATTTCGAGCATGTCGTGGACGCCATGGCTCGACTCGTGATCGATCGCGCGCTCAACGACGAGCCCGCGACGAGCTGGCCCCGCTGGGAAGAGATGCTGGGGATCGGCGCCGCGGCGGGGTTCACCGGCGCCCCCAAGAGGAAAAAGACGCCGTGACCCCCGCGGATGTCTGGACGTCGCTCCTCCGTCCGGACGTCGAGCTCACTCCTGCCTACTGTGAACGGCTGACCGAACGGCTTCGGGCGGCGCGCCTGACGTTCGGCGAACGGGTGCATTGCCCGTTCCTTCGCCCATTCTTCTTGACGGCCGACGAAGAGGCGCGAGTCAAGGCCGTCGCGGAGACGATGGCGGCGCTCGGCGAGAGAGTGGCGGCCGCGGCATTCGAGATGCCCGAGCTCCTCACCGCGGTCGGCCTGACCGACGGAGAGCGGCGCCTCGTTGACATCGATCCCGGTTACGGCACGGCCAGCACCGCGTCGCGGCTCGATGCGTTCCTTCTGCCGGACTCGCTCCAGTTCGCGGAGTACAACGCCGAGTCGCCGGCAGGCTTCGGCTACTCCGAGACGCCTCGCCGAGGTCTTCGAATCGCTCGAAGTGACCGAGCGATTCAAGACGCGGTTCAGCATGCGGCGCTATCCGTCGTCGCGGTTGATGCTCGACGCGCTGCTCGCCAGCTACCGAGAGTGGGGCGGGACGAAGCGCCCGCCGACGATCGCGATCGTCGATTGGCGTGAAGTCCCGACCTGGTCGGAGTTCGAAATCCTCCAGCAGCGGTTCGAGTCGGAGAACGTTCCAACCATCGTCTGTGATCCCCGCGATCTGGAGTTCGACGGCGGGGTGTTGAAGGCGCAGGGTCGTCGGATCGATCTGGTCTACCGCCGCGTGCTGATCAACGACATCCTGGCCAGGCGTGATGAGTGCCGTGCGCTGGTCGAGGCCTATGGGGCGCATGCTGTGTGCGTGGCGAATACCTTCCGGTGCAAGATTCCGCACAAGAAGGCGTTCTTCGCCGTGCTCACCGACGATCGATATCAGGATCTGTTTTCGACCGACGAGCAGGCGCTGGTTCTGCGCCACGTACCGTGGACCCGGCTGGTCGAGGAGGCGCGCACGACGCGCAGGGGGGCGAGCATCGACCTCGTGCGGCACGTGCGCGAACACCGTGACGAGCTGGTGCTCAAACCGAACGACGAGTACGGCGGATCCGGCGTGACGCTCGGATGGGAGCTCGATGAGAGGGCGTGGGACGCCGCACTGGCTGGTGCTCTGGCGGCGCCAGCCGGCTCGTGGGTTGTTCAGGAACGGATCGCGATTCGTCGCGAATCGTTCCCCCGTTTCGAATCGGGCGGTCCGGTGACGATGGGCGACATGCTCGTGGATTTCGCCCCTTATCTGTTTCGTGGACGCCTGAGCGGTTTTCTGACGCGCCTCAGCGCAACCGGCCTGGCGAACGTGACGTCCGGCGGTGGACAGGTTCCCGCGTTCGTCGTCGAGCCTGCGGGGCCTTAAAATAGTGCCGGTGACCTTCGGACCTCCTAACCCGGACCTGGAACCCGGCGCACGAAACGCCGTTCAAACCTGTCTCGCCGTTCAGCCGGACGAGCGCGTGGCGCTCGTTGCAGATCGCGCGAGCCTCGAGGTCGCGTCGAGCCTCGCGCACGCGCTCACCGAAGGCCGCGCGCACTGGTCGGGACTCGTGATCGAGGATCTGGCGGAGCGTCCCATCACTGAACCGCCGCCTGAGATCCTCGAGGCGCTCGAGGTCGCCGACGTCGGCATCCTGTGCGTCCAGCCTCGCGAGGGCGAGCTCCCATCGCGCATGGCCATCGTCGGCGTCGTCGAACGACGGCAGATTCGCTACGCGCACATGGTCGGCGTGACGCCTGCCATCATGCGGCAGGGCATGCGCGCGGACTATCGGCTGGTCGATCGGTTGAGCGAGCGACCTTCGTGCGCGGATGGAATCGGCGACGTCGCTGACCGTGCGCACGGCGGCCGGCACCGCGTTCTCCGCCACGTTCGATCGATCGCTGGCGTGGGTCAAGACGAGCGGCCTCATCAGCCCGCGCTACTGGTCCAACCTGCCTGCCGGCGAAGTATTCACGACGCCCGCGCGCGTGGACGGGACGTTCGTGTGCAACGGCACGGCGGGCGACTATTTCAACCCGAAGTATGGCGACCTGCAGAAGACGCCGCTGGTCCTGACCATCGAGGACGGGCGCTTGGTGGATGCGCGCTCGGATCGTGAAGATCTTCGAGACGATTTCTGGTCGTACTGCCACACCGATGAGAACAGCGATCGAGTGGGGGAGCTGGCGTTCGGCACCAATTTCGGCCTCACCGAATTCATCGGCGTGCTCCTGCAGGACGAAAAGCATCCCGGCGTGCATCTGGCGTTCGGCGATCCATATGGAACGCAGACGCATGCGCCGTGGAAGTCCACGACGCATGTCGATGTGCTGACACGCGACTGCAATGTCTGGATCGACGAGGAGCCGGTGATCGAGCGCGGGCGGTATCTGCTGGATCGGTTTGGACTGCAGGGAACCCAGGTCTGAGGACCTCGGCTCGGAGCTGAAGCTCTGGGCTACGCGTGCAGTTACCGAATATCCGTAGGACAGACCTTCAGGTCTGGTGCGGCGTTCCCCAAATCCTGTAGACCGGATAACTCACGCCAATCAGGGCAATCGCATAGAAGCTGTTCGGTGGATCGCTCACCACCGATCCGCTCAGAAACACCCCCGAGAACACCAGCGCGATCAACGGCGTCCACGGGTAGCCCCATGCCCGATACGGTCTGGGCAGGTTGGGCTCGTGCTTTCGCAGGACGAGCAGCGACAGAAAGCCGGATCCATACACGAAAACCATGACAATGGCCGCGACCGCGACGAGCTTTTCAAAAGTGCCGCTCAGGATGAGCGCGATTCCGAGCGTCGTGCTTGCGAGCATGCACGCGACGGGCGTTCCGGCGGGATTCACCGCGGCCCAGCGGCCCGAGAAGAGGCCGTCACGGCTCAGCGCATAGAGAATCCTGGTGGCGATGAGCAGCACCGCGTTGATCACGCTTGGGAGGGAGATGATCGAGAGGAGCGTGATGATCTGTCCCGCCCGGGATCCTGCGATCAATGCGATGGCATCGGCCGCGGGCAGAATCGACGCCGACAGGTCTCGAAGCGACAGCACGCGCAGCAGCGCGGCGTTCAGGAGCAGAAAGATGCCGATCGTCAGCAGCATGCCGCCGATGGCCGAACGCGGCAGGTTGTTCGCCGGATCCCGATCTTCCTCCGTGAAGTAGATGGCGCTGTAGTACCCGTCGTACGTGATGACCACCGATTGCAGCGCGATGAAGAGCGCGATGATGAAGGCGGGCGCCGAGTGGGGCATCATCGACGCGCTGCTGAATGCCGATCCCGAAGGGCCTGGATCGGCGATCAGGCAGGCGCCAATCAGCGCGAGAAACGCGACGGCCTTCGCGAGGCTGGTGACCTCCTGAGCCCGGCTGCTCAGCCGAAGCCCGAACCAGTGAAGGATGGCGAAAAGCGTCAGCGTGGCGACGGCGATCGTCTTGACGCCGAGAAAACCCGGAATCAACGCCACGGAGAATTCGCCCATGGCGGTCGCGAGGTAGGCAAGAGCGGCCGATTGCCCCAGCCAGTCACCCCATCCCACGCTGAATCCGACGGCCGGCCCAAACGCGCGGCGCGCGTACACATACCACCCGCCCGTCGTCGGGTAGGTCACCGCAAGTTCCACGACTGAGATTGTGCAGCACAGCGCGTAGAAACCGCCGGCAAGCCAGACCGCGAGAATAAGCCACCCGTGTCCGATTTGCCCGGCCACCATGCCGGGTGTTCGCAGGATGCCGACGCCGAGCGTTCCGCCGATCGTGACGGCGATGCCAAACCCGACGCCGAGAATGCGGAGCAGCTGACCCTTCGAGGAGCCGGTCGTCATGAAGCCGATATCGTCCGCGGGAGCATAGGCCAAACGCGCGATCCTGAGACAATTTTCTTGCGCAGCCGATCAGGTGCTCTAGACTCCGCATGCCGGACATGACTGAACCGGATGTTGTCCTGACCGACTACGGGCTGGCGATCGAATGCGCGATCTTCGCGTGGTTGATCGCGACACGACAGCCGCGCGGCCGGATCCGGACGTGGGCGCTGGTGTTCTTTCTCTCAGTTGGCCTTGGCGCGATCGCCGGGGGCACCGTGCACGGGTTTTTCCTCGATCCCGCATCGACGGGCCAGCGAGCACTGTGGCCAACGGCGCTCATCGCGCTGGGAGTGACGGCGCTATCGATGTGGATGATCGCCGCGCGCCTGGGATGTTCGCCGCCGGTTGGTCGCGCGATTGGCTGGGCGGCCTGGCTCGTCTTCGTCGCGTACACCCTGATCGTGTGCCTGGGGTCCCAGCTCTTCATGGTTGCCGTGATCAACTACCTCCTTGCCGGCGTGTTTCTGATCGCGGTGCTATGGCGCATCTGGCGTGCGCATGGCTCTGCCGCCCGCGATGGCATCGCCGGCCTGCTTCTCACGTTCGTCGGGTCCATCGTGCAACAGAGCCGAGTGGGAATCGATCCGAGGTATTTCAATCACAACGCTGTCTATCACGTGATCGAAGCGGTCGCCCTGTATCTCATGTTCCGAATGTTGCGAGGGGTTGATAAGCTGTCGCCTCAATGAACCGACCGACATCCGCCACCGCCACACGCTGGGCCGCCGTACTCATCCCGGGAATCCTGGTGCTGGCGGTTCCCCGGCCAGCAGGCATCACCCCTTCATCCTGGGGGCTCCTGGCCATCTTCGTCTCCACGATTGCCGGCCTGATCGCGCAGCCCGTTCCTGGAGGCTGCGTTGTATTGCTGGGCGTGTCGGCGATCGCGCTGAGCGGCGTGATGCCCATCAGGGACGCGCTCGCCGGCTATGCCGATCCCATCGTGTGGCTCGTCCTGGCGGCGTTCTTCATGTCGCGAGGCATGATCAAGACGGGCCTCGGTCGTCGCATCGCCTTTCTCTTCATTGGCGCGCTGGGCAAGCGATCGCTCGGGCTCGGCTATGCGCTCGTCGCCACCGATTTCCTGCTCGCGAGCTTCATCCCGTCGAACGCGGCCCGCTGCGGCGGCATCATCTTTCCGATCGCGAAGAGCCTCGCGGAAGCCTACGAATCAGAACCGGGCGCCTCAGCGCGGCGCCTCGGCGCATTCCTCATGCCGCTCGTGTATCAGAGCGAGGTCATCATCTGCGCCACATTCCTCACGGGCCAGGCCTCGAATCCGCTGATCGCCAACTTCGCCATGCAGACGGCGGGTGTGGATCTCGGCTACCCGCGCTGGTTTCTCGGGGCCATTGTCCCGTCGCTCGTCTCGCTCGCCGTTGTTCCGATGCTTCTGTATCGAGTGTTTCCACCCGAGATCAGAGAGACGCCCGCAGCGGCCGAACTTGCACGCGTCGAGCTCGAAAAGATGGGCCCGACGTCGCGGGCCGAGCGCCTGATGCTGCTCGTCTTCGCGCTCGTCGCCTCGCTCTGGATGACGACGGCGCTCCACGGCATTCATTACGGCGCCGTCGCCCTGCTTGGCATTGCCGTGCTGCTCCTGAGCGGCGTGCTCGACTGGGAAGATGTGCTCGCCGAGCGCGGTGCGTGGGACGTCTTCATCTGGTACGGCGGCCTCGTTCGGATGGCCGAGGCCCTCGGCGAGACGGGCATCACCAAGCGCTTTGCCGAGTCCGCGGCAACGTTCACCGAAGGATGGCCGTGGTGGGCTGCGCTCGGAATCCTCTTGTTCGTATACTTCTACGCCCACTACGGCTTTGCCAGCATCACGGCCCACGCGACCGCCATGTACACGCCGTTCCTCGTCGTCTCACTGGCAGCAGGTGCACCGCCGGCGGTAGCGGCCCTGCTCCTGGCATATTGCTCGAACCTGGCGGCGTCACTGACGCATTACGGGACCACGCCGGCGCCGATCTACTTCGGGGCGGGATATGTGAGTCAGCGAACGTGGTGGAAGCTCGGACTGCTCGCCTCTGTGCCGAACATACTGATCTGGGTGATCGTGGGGGGAGCCTGGTGGAAGCTGCTCGGATGGTGGTAAGGCAGTTCTTAGTGGTTGGGTGTTGGGTATTGGAGCTGAACTAAGAGCTGTGAACGAAGGACCATTGAACGAAGAACGAAGAACTGCGCAACCGTTCTATCCTGTCGGACAGACATCCACGTAGAGAGCCAGCCCGCACACCAGCGCGAGCCTCCAGTCGAAAACGCGACGGACGTCCGGCGCGCAGTCGAGCGCCAGCTCGGGGCGGAGGACGTTCGACCACGCGAACGTGCACACCAGCTCGTCGCCGAGGCGGGCCTGATACTCGGCTCTTCCCACGGAAGCCTGCGTCAAGTCGATGGCCCCGATTTCTTCCCCGCTTGTCCCGAGGAGCCGCCAACCGTCGTGAGAGATTTTCTTCACAACACCGAGCGGCTGACTCATCGGTCCAGTGACGACGTAAGCGGGATGCGGTGTCAGGTAACGATCTCTGACGGCGTGCGCGACCTCGGTCGCCGCGTTGGGAGAGACGATGCGGATGTGGCCCGTGAAGGGCGCCAGCGTCACCGCCAACGTCCTGGGAGTGTTCAGATCGGTCGCCGTCAGCGATCCCCCAAGAAAGCCGGCGAAATACCTGGCCCGCACGAAGTACTTGGCGGCGTCCTCCGACGACCCGGTGTGAGGCTGTAGGACCACCGGCGGTAGAGGCTCATGCGACGGTTGAATGCGAGACACCAGGCCTGGCGATTCATGGCGTGAGGCCTGGACGCTGGATGGCGCCGCGAAGGTTCTCGCCGTGCGTGGCGAAAATACCAGGAGCGGCACCCATGCGACGGTGGCGATGAGAAGGCAAGTCTGGTAATCGGCCACTGTGCGCACGCCGGTGTTGTGCTCCGCGATCGAGGGTACACCGGAGGCGAGCTCGGTCACCGACGATCCCAGATCGATGGCGGCGAATGTCATGAGCACGAAGCCGAAATGGATCCAGGCGAGCGCAACGAATGCCCGCGGAAAGAGCTGGCTTCGCGACCGCAACAGCCAGAGAAGGGTAACGGCGCCGAGTGAGAGTCCCAGCGTCGTGACCGTTTCGAAGAGCGGGATCATGAGTTCGAATTGTGCGAGCCAATCGTTCGTGAGCGCCGCACGCGACCGCGCCAGCTGGATGGCTGGAAGCGCTGCGACACCCAGCAAGAGCGGCATCAGCACGAGGTACGCGGTGAGCGCGTTCAGCCATCCACCGATCTCCCTGTCCCCTTCACCCTGAAGTTGGGCGGATGACGGCCAGCTGCGGAAGAAGTACAGGAATGCCACCAGGCCGATGCCGACGATGACGGCTGTGCCGCCCATGCGCAGGATGGCGTTGACGGCCTTGGAGCCTGATTCGCCGAGATCCTCCCGATTTCCCAGCGATATCCAGACGGCGAGAGTGGCCACTGCCGCAGCCGCCAGAATGGCGCCGATAGTCGTGGCCGCGATGCGCAGGGCTATACGTGCGACAAACGGAGGAGGAGGCATGTTCCTGAGAAATGTATCGACGCGGCGCGCAGCGGACAGTAATCAACGGGTTAGGGTAGTATTTCCGCTGCATGGTTGATCCCCAGGTGGCGCTCAATGAAGCGCTCGACGGCCGCTATCGCCTCGACAAGCAGATCGGCACGGGTGGCATGGCGACCGTCTTCCTGGCGCATGACCTGCGGCACGATCGGCCGGTTGCCTTCAAGGTCCTGCACACCGAGCTCGCCGCCTTGCTCGGCCCCGAACGATTCCAGCGCGAAATCAAGCTCGCCGCACGGCTTCAGCATCCGCACATCCTGACGGTCCACGATTCTGGAGAAGCCGCGGGCCGCCTGTGGTTCACGATGCCGTTCGTCGAGGGCGAGTCGCTCCGCGATCGCCTGATGCGCGAGAAGCAGCTCCCGCTCGACGAGGCGCTGCGGATCGCGCGGCAGGTGGCCGACGCGCTCAATTACGCGCACGAGCACGGCATCATCCACCGCGATATCAAGCCGGAGAACATTCTGCTGACGGGCTCGCACGCGCTGGTGGCCGACTTCGGGATCGCCCGGGCGCTGGGCGGGAAGGAAGATGGGCTGACGCAAACGGGGCTCGCCGTCGGGACCCCGACGTATATGAGTCCGGAACAGGCGAGCGGCAACGGCGAGATTGACGCCCGGACGGACGTCTATGCGCTGGGATCGGTGCTCTATGAAATGCTGGCCGGCGAACCGCCGTTCACCGGGCCGACGCCGCAGGCCGTGATCTCGAAACGCATGGCGACGCCGGCGCCTTCTGTCGCCGTCGTGCGCGACGGAATTCCTCCGGTGGTTGAGCAGGCTCTGGCGAAGGCGTTGAGCCGGTTGCCCGTCGATCGATTTTCAACGACCGCCGAATTTTCGAAAGCGCTCGATCCTCAGCACCTCACGCCGGCCGTCACGCGAGCCGTCACGCCAGCCGCCATGCCGGCGGCGACTCCGCCGACGCGGCGATGGCTGATGCCGGTGGCTGTCGGAATTGCAATCGTGCTGGCCGTTCTCGGATTCATGGTCTGGCGCAGCATGGCGGCCCATGCCGGTCGCGACCACGACGTCGTCCGGACCGAAGTCCCTGGCCGTCCTGCCGTTCGAAAATCTCGGTCCGGCTGATCAGGAGTACTTCGCCTCGGGCATTACCGACGAGGTGCGCGGCAAGCTCACCTCTATTCCCGGACTGCAGGTCACGGCGCGGAGCAGCTCCAACCAGTACAAGAAAACCGACAAGTCTCCGCAGCAGATTGGCGAAGAGCTCGGTGTGCGGTACCTGCTGACCGGCACGGTCACGTGGGAACAGAACCCTACCGGTACGGGGAAAAGCCGGGTGAAGGTGAGTCCGGAGCTGATCGAAGTCTCGACGGCCTCGGCGAAGTGGCAGCAGCCGTTCGATGCTGTGATGAACGACGTGTTCCAGGTGCAGGCCAGCATCGCCAGTCAGGTGGCTCAGGAGCTGGGCGTTGCTCTCGGCGCCGGCACGCAAGAGCAGCTGGCCGAACGGCCGACTGCAAGTCTCGGCGCTTACGAGGCGTTTCTGCGGGGAGAATCCCTGAACGAAGGATCGGGTGGAGCGGATCCGGTGTCGATCCGTCGTTCGATAGCGTATTACGAGCAGGCGGTCGGGCTCGATCCAACGTTTGTGCAGGCGTGGGCCGAGCTCTCACGCGTCCACTCCCGTTTGTATTACGTGAGCGTGCCGACGTCGGTGGATGCAGACCAGGCACGCCAGACGGCCGAACGCGCCCTGCAGGTCGCGCCCAATCGTCTCGAGGGGCATCTTGCCCTCGGCGACTATTACCAGTACGTCGTGGGGGACTCCGCGAAAGCGCTCGCGCAATACGTCGAGAGTCAACGCCTGGCGCCTGCGAATGCGGACGTTCTGACCGGCACCGCGCTGGCCGAGCAGACGCTGGGGCGCTGGGAATCCTCGCTCGAAAAAGTGCAGCGCGCCGCTCAGCTCGATCCACGTTCGATCACGACCGCGAGGCGACTCGGCGTGACGCTCCTGCGGCTCCATCGTCACAAGGAGGCTCTTCAGGCGTTCGACCGCGGGCTGGCACTGGCGCCGTCGAGCCTGAATCTCCTTGAAGAGAAGGCGATGGTGTATCTGGCGGACGGCGACCTGGCGGGTGCGCGGGCCGTTCTCGCGGGGGCGCCAAAGGAAGTGGATACGGCCTCTCTGGCGGCGTACGTCGGCAACTACTGGGATCTTGTATGGCTCCTGACCGACGAACAACAGACGCTCTTGCTGCGCCTGACGCCGAGTGCGTTCGATAACGACCACGCGGTTTGGGGGTTGGTCCTGACGCAGGCGGCGGCGCTTCGAGGCGACACGGCTCAGGTGCGGAGATTCGCCGATCAATCCCAGAGCGCATTCACGGAACAACTCAAGACAGCCGCCGAGAATTCGCAGCTCCTGTGCTTGAGGGGCGTTGCCCTGGCGTATCTCGGACGATCCGCAGAAGCGGTGCGCGAGGGTGAACGAGGCCTGGCGCTCCAGTCGCCCTCGAAAGACGGGTACTCCGGTCCTTACAATCAGCACCAGCTTGTGCGCATCTACATCCTGGCGGGCCAGCAGGAGAAAGCGCTCGATCTGCTCGAGCCGCTGCTCAAGATCCCTTACTACCTCACGCCGGCCTGGCTCAGGATCGATCCGAACTTTGATCCTCTGAGACAGAATGCGAGATTCAAGAAGATTGTTGGTAGTTCTTAGTTCTTGGTTCTTAGTGCTTAGGGTGAACAGGCGTCGGGCTCCGGGCTTCGGGCTTCGCAGCAAGAACGATGAACTCGTACGAAGCCCCAACCGCTAAGCACTAAGCACTAAGCACTAAGAACTCCCGATACTCCTATAATTCCCCTCCGCATGTCCGACACCCTCACCGAACTGAACGACGCGCTGCAGGGCAAGTACCGTCTCGAAAAGCAGCTCGGCGCGGGTGGGATGGCCACGGTCTTCCTCGCACAGGACCTGCGTCACGATCGACCGGTCGCGCTCAAGGTGCTCCACACCGGGCTGGCCGCGACGCTGGGACCGGAACGGTTTCAGCAGGAGATCAGGCTCGCCGCGCGGCTTCAACATCCCCACATTCTGACGGTGCACGACTCGGGTGGCGCCGCGGGGCGGCTCTGGTTCACGATGCCGTTCGTCCAGGGCGAGTCGCTGCGCGATCGGTTGGTTCGTGAGAAGCAGTTGCCGCTCGACGATGCGCTCCGCATCACGCGCGAGATCGCCGACGCCCTCCATTACGCCCATCAGCAAGGCATCATTCATCGTGACATCAAGCCGGAGAACATCCTGCTGACGGGCTCGCACGCGCTGGTGGCCGATTTCGGCATCGCGCGGGCGCTCAGGGGAGACGGCGATTCGCTCACCGGGACGGGACTGACGGTCGGGACGCCCACGTATATGAGTCCCGAGCAGTCGACCGGCGAGCGCGACGTCGATGCGCGGACGGACGTGTATGCGCTGGGCTCGATGCTCTACGAGATGCTGGCGGGAGAACCGCCGTTCACCGGCCCGACACCCCAGGCGGTGATTTCGAAGCGTATGGCCACGCCGGCGCCCTCAATCACAGTCGTGCGCGATGGGATCCCGGCCGAGGTCGAGCGCGCAGTGAGCAAAGCGCTCAGCCGAACACCCGCGGATCGGTTTTCGACCACGGCGGAGTTCGCGAAAGCGCTGGACGAACGTCCCGCCGAACGTCTCGTCACTCCACCTGCCGGAGCTGCAACCGTCACTCCAGCACGGGCGCGCGCGCTTCCGTTAGCTGTGGCCGTTGCCATTCTGGCGCTGGCGGTTGTCGGTTTTCTTGTGTGGAACCGGTCCCGTCCATCCCTGCGACCACCATCTGAGGCGGGCACCGGAGGCCCGAAGCGTGTCGCCGTCTTGCCGTTTGAAAATCTTGGCGCCGCTGATGACGAGTATTTCGCCGATGGGATAACGGACGAGGTCCGCGGCAAGCTGACGTCCATATCGGGATTCCGAGTCACCGCACGAACCAGCTCGAACCAGTACAAGAAGTCCACCAAGTCTCCCCAGCAGATCGGGCAGGAGCTCGGCGTGCAGTACCTCCTGACAGGAACTGTGCGGTGGGAGAAGGGAGCAGGCGGAGCGAGCCGGGTCAAGGTGAGCCCCGAGTTGATCGAGGCCACAACAGGGGCGGCGAAATGGCAGCAGCCATTCGACGCAGTGTTGAGCGACGTCTTCCAGGTTCAGGGCGATATCGCGGGGAAAGTGGCACAGGCCCTCGGCGTCGCGCTCGGCGCCGGGGCCCAACAGCAACTCGCCAAGCGACCCACGACAAACCTCGCGGCCTACGAGGCGTTCGTGCGCGGTCAGGCGCTCAATCGCGGGAGGACGGATCTCTCGGGTGTTCGCAAGGCCATCGTCTACTACGAGCAGGCAGTCTCGCTGGATCCCGCATTCGTCGAAGCCTGGACCCAGCTGTCCCGTGCTCACTCGTGGATGTATTTCGATATCACACCGACGCGCAGCGATGCCGAGCGGGCTGGCGAGGCAGCCGATCGTGCCCGGGCGCTTGCGCCCAACAGGCCCGAAGGCTTGCTCGCGCTGGGTGACTACAACCAGCTTGTTTTGGTGGATTATGAAAAGGCACACCAGCTTTACGGCGAGGGACAGCGCCTGGCGCCCGACGATGTCGACATCCTTGTCGGACTGGCGCTGACCGAGCAATCTCTTGGCCGCTGGGACCAGGCGCTGGCAAACCTGCGGCGGGCCGCGCAGTTGGATCCCCGATCGGTCTCGACCTCGAGGCGCCTCGGGGTGACGCTGCTGTTGCTCCGCCGCTTGAACGAATCGCTGGAGGAGCTGAATCGCGGCCTATCGCTCGCACCCGCCGATCTGGACATCCTGGAGTCCAAGGCGATGATCTTCCTGGCCAAGGGCGATCTGCCGGGCGCGCGCGCCGTAGTGCAAGACGCTTCGAAGGAAGTGGATCCGGCGTCGCTTGTTGCATTTTTCGGGAATTACAACGACCTGGCATGGATGCTCGAAGACGAGCAGAAGAAACTCCTGCTCCGCCTCACGCCATCGGCGTTCGACAACGATCGGGGAGTCTGGGGTGTCGTCCTTACCCAGGCCGCTGCATACAGTGGCGACGCGGTCCAGTCACGCCGCTACGCCGAGCAAGCCCGTCTAGGTTTCGAGGAGCAGGTGCGAGCGGCCCCGAAGAATGCACAAGTCCACAGCCTCCTCGGGTTGGCGTTGGTGTACCTGGGTCGTTTCGACGATGCCGTTCGGGAAGGGGAGCAGGGACTCGCGCTTCAGCCTATCGAAAAGGATGGTTTCCTCGGCCCGTACGTTCAGCATCTGCTCGTCAGGATTCACATCCTGGCCGGTCATCAGGAGAAGGCACTCGATCTTCTGCAGAAGCTGCTCGAGGTGCCGTACCAGCTGACACCCGCCTGGCTGCGCATCGATCCGACTTTTGATCCGCTACGGAACAATCCGAGGTTCAGGAAGATCATAGGGAGTTCTTAGTGCTTTGTTCTTAGTGCTTTGTTCTTCGTGCTTGGTTCTAAGAACTAAGCACCAAGCACTAAGAACTTCGTAAGTATTCCCTCATCTGATGCTTCCAGTACGGCCAGTCGTGTCCACCCTTCTCGCCCCAGTTGTCCACACTGTGGCGGACGCCGCGGCTCGAGAGAATATGTGACATCGCGTAGGTCGGTCCGCTGTTCTCCCACGGGCCGTGCCCGGTGGCAAGGTGGATGTCGCAGCTGGCCAGATGGCTCAGTGTCCACTGGTCGCTGATGTTGGCCATGTAGTCCACGGGGTTGTTGAAGTAGAAGTTGTCGTCGTAGTACCCGTCCATGAACGAGCGCATGTCGTACACACCCGACATCGCGAAACAGCGCTTGATGACGTCGGGATACTTAAAAAGGGTGTTTGCCGCGTAATACGCCCCAAGCGACGCGCCCATCGTCGAAATGGCGATGCCAGGCGTCTGACAGCTGGCTTCGACGAACGGCACGACCTCCTGCCGCACGTACGCATCGAACAGCTTCTGCACGTAGCTTCGATGCGCCGGATGCGCCCGCTTGTTGTAAAAGGACTCGCTCGCGACGGTCCCGACGGCGAATACCTTCACGCGGCCGCCGTCGATGTAATCGGCGAGGGCGCCGATCATGCCCTGATTCTCCATTTCCCATTCGTCGCCGCCGCTGGTCGGAAATGCCATGAGGGGCACTCCCCAGTGGCCGTAGACGACGAGGCCCATGTCACGGTTGAGGCGATGAGAGAACCAGCGGTGATATTCGCGGTGCATAAAAGACAGTGGTCAGTTTTCAGTAGGCTCTCAGCTGTCAGCTCTCAGCTCTCGGCTCCGTCCAAGAACTAAGAACAAAGAACTAAGAACTAAGAACTACGCATTACGTCGATCCCAGTCTTTTCACCAGTCTGTACAGAAACTCCTGGCATTCGTAGAACTGCTTCACGCCGACCCGCTCGTCGCGGCCGTGGTTCCGGTCCTCGTTGATGTCGACAAAAAGTCCCATCACGCCGTAAGTCGGAATGCCTACGGGCCGCAGGAACACGCCGTCGGTGGCGCCGACGGCCATCGTCGGTATCACAGGGACACCCGGCCAGAGCTCCCGGGTTATCCGCTCGATCGTGCCGAAGACTTCGGGCGTCAGCGGTGAATCCGGCGTCGCGGCGGCCTGTTCAATCGGTGTCACAGTAATGCCTGAATCCGACAGGACCTCGACCAGTGTGCGACCGACGTCATCGGGCGATTCACTTGGGAGGATTCGACAATTCACCGTCGCACGCGCGGTCTGAGGGAGGGCGTTATCCGCATGGCCACCCTCCAGCCGCGTGGCGACGCAGGTCGTCCGCATCATGGCGTTGTACAGCGGTATGGCGGCAAGCCGCTCGATCGCCCCAGGGTCAGGTGGTGTTCCAGTCACCGCGTGGAGATCTTTGGCGAGCTGGCCCGACTCGAGCGCCGATGAGCGCTCGAAGAAGGTGCGCGTGATCTCGCTCAGCTTCACCGGAAATGCATGCGCGCTCAGGCGCGTCAGGCCCGCAGCCAGCTGATAGATTGCATTGTCTTTGCGCGGCCGCGAACTGTGTCCTCCCTGATTGGTGACTTCAAGTCGGAACGATTGATAGACTTTCTCGCTCGCCTGGACTTCGAGAAAGAGATACGTGTCGCCCTTGAACCGGCCCTTGGCATCTTCATTGAGACAGAACGCCGCGTCGATCAGCGGGCGATGCGTCTTGACCAGCCACTCCACGCCGTTGGCGTCACCGCCCTCTTCGTCCGCCGTCAGCGCGAGGATCAGATCTCGACTGGGGATCCAGTTCTCCTGCTTGTAGCGAATGAGGTTGGCAATCCAGACGGCCACCTGCGACTTGTCGTCCACTGTGCCGCGACCGTAGAAGTAGCCGTCTTTTTCGGTCAGCGTGAACGGGTCCACCGACCAGTCTTCGCGACGTGCGTCGACGACATCGAGATGGCCCAGTAGAAGAATCGCCTTGCCGCGACCGTTTCCCCGGTAGCGAACGACGATGTTCTGCTTGGCCGGACTGGGGCCGCCCACAAAAATGTCGGCGGCCGGAAACCCCGCCGTCTTGAAGCGCGCGGCAACGGCCTCGACCGCGGCCGCCGTGGACCTGGTGGTATCGATCTCGATGAGCTGTTTGTAGACGTCGCGCGCGAGTTGCTGATGTCCGGCGAGACTCTGCCCCTGTAGTCGAGAGCCCGCGGTAATCACGAGTGAAAGGCAGAGGGTCGCGAGCCGGGTCTCTCGTGATGATCGCGAAACCAGTCGCATGTCGCGCTGCATTATATTCGCCGAAGCCTGAACCTGAAGCCGTGTTCGCCCTACGCCATCGCCTTCCTGAGCAAGGCAATCTGTCCCGCGTGATACAGGTCGTGCTGCACGAGGCCGTGAAGCATGACGTAGTAGCGTATACGGGACGCCGGGCGCGCGCTCCTCGAGTCGCTCGTCGATGAGTGTCCGCATCGCCGCAAGCGCACGCTCCTGACTGCGGTCGAGCGCCGCCATCGCGTCTTTCCAGGCCGCCTCAGTTGGTTCCGGCATCGACCGCCAGTCTTCGGCTGCGGGCAGTTCCTCCGGCACGACCTCGCCGGCGATGCGCCGGCACACGACGTCCCGCCAGGTTCCGATGTGCAGGACGAGCTCCCAGATGGAGTGCGTGCCCGCGACCGGCCGGGCCGCAGCCTGGCGCCATGTAACGTCCCGCAAGAGGCGTCGAAGCGGCGTGCCGTGCCAGGCCTTGCCGTCGTACGCCCGGGCAAACTGGTCTGCGATGCGTTCAATCTCGGTCAAGAGCGCCTCCTTCGGATCCGGCTATATACTTTTTGCAATGACCTTCGCGCCGGAGTACGTCAGCGCGGTCCTTCACGATCAGTTCGAAGACGCCAAGACCTTCTTTCTCGCGCCGCTGATGGCGATTCACCATGCCCATCTCGTCATGCTCGCCGACCGCGCGATCGTACCGCGGGAACCGGCTCGAGCGCTCAGGGACGGGCTCGACGCCATTTCGCTCGAAGACATGCGAGCCGCGCGCTATGACGGTTCTTGCGAAGACCTGTTCTTCTATGTCGAGCGACTGCTGACCGACCGGTGCGGCGAGGACGCGGCGGGTCGGCTCAACACCGCACGCAGCCGGAACGACGTCGACATGACGATGTACCGGATGCGGCTGCGGGAGTTCATCCTGGCTTTGCTCTCGGCCAGCCATGAGCTGCGCGGAACGCTCCTCGAAATCGCCTCGGCACACCGCGAGACGCTGTTCGCCGCGCACACGCACACACAGCCCGCGCAACCGACGACGGTCGCTCACTACCTGATGGCCGTGGTCGAGCAGTTCGAGCGCGACGGCGCTCGACTGGCGGCGGCCTACAAAACCACCAATTGCTGCCCGCTTGGATCCGGTGCGATCACCGGAACGGGATTCCCGATCGATCGTCAGCTGACCGCGGATCTCCTGGGCTTCGACGAGCCGACCGGCAACACCTACGGCAGCATTGCCACGGTCGATTATCTCCTCGAAAGCATCTCGGCCGCCTCGGTTCTCGCGACGGGATGCGGCCGTTTCCTCCAGAATCTGCTCGAGTGGTGCATGCCGGAGTTCGGGTACGTGCGCCTGGCTGACGGCTTCGTGCAGTCCAGCAGCATCATGCCGCAGAAGCGAAACCCGGTGGCCATCGAGCACGCGAGGGCGATCGCGAGCAAATCGATTGGCGAGGCGGCGGCCGTGACCCTGTCCGTTCACAACACCCCGTTTGGCGACATCGTCGACACCGAGGATGATTTGCAGCCGCTCGTCTACGCGACATTCCGGGATGCGACGCGCGCCGTCGTGCTGGTCGCGGCGGCGCTCGCCGATGCGTCGTTCGATGTCGAACGCATGAGAGCGTCCGCAGAAGCCGGCGGGGCGACGCTCACCGAGCTCGCAGACACGCTGACGCGCGAGCAGGGGCTGCCGTTCCGTACCTCCCATCACATCGCGGCCCGGTTTGCCGCCATCAGACGTGAAACGCCGGCGGAGCGTCCGTCGGCGGTTCTCTCGCGCGCATCCGGCGAGATCCTCGGCCACCCGCTCGCGTACAGCGATGCGCAGATCGACGAGATTCTCAGTCCGCGGCGCTTCGTGGAAGTCCGGCGAACGCACGGAGGATGCTCGCCAGAAGAGGTGACGAGAGCGATCGCCGGGTCGAAGACGCGGCTGGACGATGACCACCGCTGGCTGAAGAAGACGCGCGCGCGGCTGGTAGAGGCCGAGGGTCGACTTGCCGAAAGGAGTGCGGCTCTGTGACGAGCGAGAACGATTCCGCAATTCGGAGCGCGTCGGGCGACGCCGATGACAAATGGCAGGCGCGACTTTTTGGAGCGGTTGTCGCCGTAGAAGCGCTGTCCATCCTGGCCCTCTGGACGTTCGGCCGCTACTTCGGATCCTGACGTGCGGCTCCTGGACTGGGCGGTCGTCGCGGCTTACCTCATCTGGATCGTCTACGACGGTCTGAAGCGCACGCACTCCAGCGACAAGGTCGAAGGGTACTTTCTCGCCAATCGAAGCCTGCCCTGGTGGGCCGTCGGCCTGTCGGTGATGGCCACCCAGATGAGCGCCATCACGCTGGTCGGCACGACCGGACAGGGCTTCGCCGACGGCATGCGATTCGTGCAGTTCTATTTCGGTCTGCCGATCGCGATGATCATCCTCTCGGTGACCGTCGTGCCGTTCTTTTATCGCGCGAAGGTCTACACGGCGTACGAGTATCTCGAACGCCGGTTCGATGCGCGAACGCGCACGCTGGCCAGCCTGCTGTTCCTGCTGTCGCGCGGAATGTCCTGCGGCGTGATCATCGCGGCGCCCGCGGTGATTCTGTCAATTGTCCTCGGATGGAACCTCACCCTGACGGTGCTCGCCATCGGTATGCCTACCGCGCTGTACACCATGATCGGTGGGGTGCAGGCGGTCACCTGGACCGACGTCAAACAAATGGCGGTCGTCGTCACCGGCGTGCTGACGGCCGTCGTTCTTCTCGTCCTGGGTTTGCCGCACGACGTGGGTCTGAGTGAGGCGATGCACCTGGCGGGTGCGGCCGGCAGGCTGAAGGCCATCGACTTCTCGTTCGATCTTCGGCAGACCTACACCTTCTGGTCGGGCATGATCGGCGGCTTGTTTCTGATGCTCTCGTATTTTGGGTGCGATCAGAGCCAGGTGCAGCGGTACCTGACGGCGCGTTCCGTGCGCGCCGGCCGCGATTCGCTGATGATGAGCGCGTTCGTCAAGATACCGCTGCAGGCTCTGATCCTGCTGACCGGTGTCCTGGTGTTCGTGTTCTACCTGTTCGAGCGGCCGCCGCTGCTCTTCAACCCGGAAGATCGTCAGCGGGTGGCCGCGAGTCCGGATGCGCAACGGTTCGCGGAACTGGATGTCCATTACGCGACCGCGCTGGACGACCGTCGCGATGCCGCGCGCAGCTACACCGAAGCCAGGGAAACTGGCGATCGGCAGCGGATGGCCTCGGCACGCGAAGCGTTTACGGCCGCCGACGCCAACGTGAAGCGCACGCGTGATGGCGCCATCGCGATCGTGCGAGGAACACGAAACGATGCGCGGTATACCGATGTCAACTACGTCTTTCCCACGTTCATCACGACCCGGATGCCCGTCGGGCTGGTTGGGCTCCTGATCGCCGCGATCTTCGCCGCCGCCATGTCGGCCAGCGCAGCCGAGCTCAACGCGCTGGCGACGGCCACCGTGATTGATTTTTATCGTCGCCATTTCAAGACCGATGCGTCGGACGCGCACTACCTGCGCGTGTCCAAGCTCGCGACGGGATGGTGGGGACTCGTGGCCTGCGGCGTGGCGGTGTACGCGACGTCGCTCGGATCGCTCATCGAGGTCGTCAATCGATTCGGGTCGTTCTTCTACGGATCGCTCCTCGGAGTGTTCGTGCTCGCGATCGGAGTGCCTCGGGCAACGGGACGAGGCGCCTTCTGGGGGCTTATCGCCGGCATGGCCGCCGTTGCGACAGTGGCCCGGCTGTCGTCGATTTCCTTCCTGTGGCACAACGTCGTCGGCGTGGTCGTGGTCGTGGTGGTGGGGTTGTTGATCAGCCTGACGGAAGCGACGCCGCCCCGGCTCAAGGCGGAGGACATGGGGCGCAGGTGAATCGGCTCAAGGCGCCGGGCTCAGTGCCCTCTGGAAAAAGGCTTCGAGCTTCACGCCGTCGAGTCGTCCCTCTGTCCTCACGCCGCTGCAGACATCCAGCCCGAACGGTCCGACCTCGCGGATCGCCTGGCGCACATTGCCAGGCGTGAGCCCACCCGCCAGGAATACCGGAACGCTGGCGCTCTCCCGGATCAGACGACTCACCGTCCAGTTGTGAACCCGACCCGTGCCGCCGAGCTCCTTGATCGGCAGCGACTGGTTTCCCGAGTCGAGGAGCAGCGCGTCCACGAGAGGCGCCACGTCCATCGCTTCCTCGAATGACTCGTCACCGCCGACATGGACGACCTGCACGAGCCGGATGCCGGGCAGCGTCGAGCGAAGATGGCGCAGTCCGTCCTTGTCGAGGCGATCGCAGATTTGAATCGTATTGACGCCGGTCCGCCGCTGCTGATCGACGATGGCCAGCGCGTCCTGGCGGCTGGTGAGGAGGAACGTGGACACCGGAGGCGGAATGGTGGCCGCAATCTCCGCGATGGCGTCCTCCTCGATGACACCAGGGCCGCTCGGCATCTCTGAGACGAGCCCGAGCGCGGCGGCGCCATGGCTGATGGCCAGCCGCGCCTCGTCGACGCTGCTGATGCAGCAGATCTTCACGCGGGGCAGGACGGAAGCCTTCATCGCGGGCTCAGGGCCGACCGTCGAGCACGTCTCCCACAGACATCACGCTGACCGACCCGAGCTTGAGGTCTTCGATGGGCCCGCGAATCTGAGCCACATCGCCGACGACGACGGTAAGAAGCCGGTCGGGGCGCAGATAGGCGTTTGCGGCCCGTTCGACAGCCGACGCCGAGACGGCACGGATCCGGTCCGTATAACTGTTGAAGTAATCGAGCGGAAGATCGTACGTCGCGAGCTCTTCGAGCTTGATCGTCAGGTCGTCAGTGGTCTCGAACTCGGCCGGAAAGCTGAGCCCGACGTAGCGTTTCTGGCGCTCGAGCTCGTCGGTCGGTACGGGCTGATGGATGCGTCCGATCTCCCGGAAGAACTCGCGGAGCGCATCGGCCGTCCTCGGCGTCTCTACTGCAGCGCTCGCGACGAAGGGGCCCGGCTGGCGTCGAAACGCAAACTCCGAGAACGCTCCGTATGTGTACTTGTGCTCTTCACGAATGTTCTGGTTCAGTCGCGACGTGTACGCCCCGCCGAGGACCGAGTTCAAGACTTCGAGCGAGAAGAAGTCCGGCGACGTTCGCTGAGCGGCGATGCACCCGATGCGAACCTCCGACTGCACTGCACCGGGCCTATCCACGAGCACGATCCGGCGCCGCTCACGTCCGCTCCGGGTTGGCGGCAGCGGCACGACGGCGGTTCCTGGGGCCTTCCACGCGCCGAAGTGCGATTCGAGCATGGCCGCAATCGTCGGGCGCGTGAAGTCGCCGACGACGATCAGCACGGAGTTGTCGGCGCGGTAATAGCTCCGGTGGAATTCAGCCAGGTCGGATTGCGCGATCGCTCTGAGCGATCGGTCGCTTCCGGTGATCGGCGATCCCGAGCGATCCGCGGCACCGAAGAGCAGCCGGCTGAAGGCGGCACTGGCGACCCAGGCGGGATCGTCCCGCGCCTGTTCGAGCGCCGTCAGACGCTCCTCACGAACGCGGTCGATGTCGCGCGGTGGGAATGTCGGGCGGAGCGCCACATCGGCCATCACCGCGAGCGAGGGATCCAGGCGCGCCGTCGGGACGTACAGCCGGATCGCCGAGCCGTCGAACGAGGCGCCGGTGGTCAGTGTTGCACCGAGAAAGTCGACCTCGTCGGCGATGTCGAGCGCCGACCGCGTGCCGGCACCTTCGTCGAGGAGGGCCGCCGTGAGGCTGGCGAGTCCGGCGCGGTCTGGTGTCTCGACGCCCGCGCCGGTGCGCACCAGCAAGCTGACCTCGACCACCGGCACCGCGTGCAGTTCGACCAGCCAGACAGGCAGTCCGTTCGACAACGCAATACGCTCGATGGGAGGAACGGTGAACTTTGGCGGTGGACCGGGCTCTGGTCTCTTCGAGCGGTCCGGCGGCTGCTGCGCGCCGACGGCGACCGCCGAAAAGGCTGCCAGGGCGACGAGAGCGAGTCGGATTCTCATCGTCAGGGCCTGCGCTCCGTCGCCTCTTCGGGCAGGACGATCAGCTCCACGCGCGCGTTGGCGGGAAGAAAGTATTCGACGGCGGCCTGAATGTCCGAGGGCGATGCGCTTCGATAACGGGCGAGGTCCTCGGCGAAGTAGTCCGGATCGCCGGTCTGGTTGTAGTACTGGTTGAGCTGCTCGGCGATGCCGGAGCTGCGTTCGAGACTGAAGTAGTACGCCGCCTCGATGCCGTTCACGGCCCGATCGAGTTCGCGCTGGCTCGGCGCCGTCTGCCTGAGCTTGTCCATCTCTTCATCGATCGCGCGTTGCAGCTCTTCAACCGTATGACCGGGAGCGGCCGTTGCGACCACGACGAACGACGAGGCCAGCGCGGACGAACCCTGGCTGGCCCGCACGCTCTGGGCGATTCTCGTGTCGTACACAAGGCGGCGGTAGAGACGCGAGTTCTTCCCTCCCGCCAGCACTTCACCGACGAGGTCGAGCGCTGCATCCCCCGGACGAAAGAGCGGCGGCGACGGCCAGGCCAAATACAGACGGGGCAGTTGCACTTGATCGCGGATGGTCTGGCGCTTCACCTCACTAAGCGTCGGCGGTGCGGCCACCAGAGGCTGCACGTCCGGTCCGCGCCGGACGTCGCTGAACCACTTCTCGACGAGTCGTTTCGTCTCCGAGGGTTCGATGTCGCCGGAGATGGTCATGCTCGCGTTATTGGGGCCGTAGTATTTCTGGAAGAACGCCTTCACGTCATCCGTGCTCAGCCGCGTCAGGTCCTCCAGATATCCACTGGCCTTGTGATGATAGGGATGTCCCTCGGGGTAGAGCATCTCGTTCAGCACAAGTGAAGCCATGCCGTACGGCGCGTTCTGATAACTCTCCCGGAACTCGTTCTTGACGACGTCGCGCTGGCGGTCGATGAATTCCGGCGTCATGGCGTCGAGCAGGTAGCCGATGCGATCGGACTCGAAGAAGAGCGCCAGTTCGAGCGCATTCGAGGGCACCGTCACCCAGTACCTCGTGTCGTCGTTCCACGTTGATGCGTTGGCGTTGCCGCCCACACCCTCAATGGTCCGGTCAGCCTCTCCTTCCGGAACATGCGCCGAACCCTCGTACGACAGGTGCTCGAACAGGTGAGCCAGGTCTGCCTGGCCGGGGCGCTCGTTCGCCGAGCCCACGCGAAAGACGAGGCTGACGGTGACCATCGGCAATCGGTGGTCTTCGTGAAGGATCACATGAAGCCCGTTCGGGAGCGTGAACTGCGCGTAGGGAACCGTAATCAGGGCGGGGCGAGGCGGGGATTCGGACGACTGCCCCGCCATGGCGCCGCCCGTCAACGCGAGCGCGACGACGATCGAACCGAGGCGAGCCAGGAGACCGTAACGGATCATCTGCAGCCTTCAGACGATCTTACCAAGACACCGGTTTGGAGAATCGAGTAAGATTTCAGGTTTATGACAGATTCGCGTCCAGTCACAATGGCATATGGCGACGGTATCGGTCCGGAAATCATGGCGGCGACGCTCCAGATTCTGAAAGAGGGCGGTGCGCGTCTCTCGCTCGAGGTGATTGAAATCGGCGAGCGTGTCTACCTGAAAGGCGTCAAGAATGGCATCGAGCCGTCGGCCTGGGAATCGCTCCGCCGGACCAAGGTCTTTCTGAAGGCTCCGATCACGACGCCGCAGGGCGGCGGCTACAAGAGCCTCAACGTTACGACTCGAAAGACGCTCGGCCTGTACGCCAACGTCCGGCCGTGCGTGTCTTACCACCCCTTCGTCGATACGAAGCATCCGACGATGGATGTGGTGATCGTGCGGGAGAACGAGGAAGATCTCTACGCGGGCATCGAGCATCGTCAGACCGAGCAGGTCGTTCAGTGCCTGAAACTCATCTCACGCCCGGGCTCGGAAAAGATCGTTCGCTACGCGTTTGAGTATGCGCGCCGGAACAGCCGCCGCAAGGTGACGTGCTTCACCAAAGACAACATCATGAAGCTCACCGACGGGCTGTTTCACAAGGTCTTCGATGAGATTGCCGCGGACTATCCGGACATCGAGAAAGAGCATTGGATTGTCGACATCGGAGCCGCGAAGCTGGCCGACACGCCCGAGGCGTTCGACGTCATCGTGATGCCCAACCTCTATGGCGACATCCTGTCGGATGTGGCGGCTCAGATCGCAGGCTCGGTCGGCCTGGCGGGATCCGCGAACATCGGCGATCACTGCGCGATGTTCGAGGCGATTCACGGTTCGGCGCCGAGACGCGCCGGCCAGAACCTGGCGAATCCATCCGGGCTCCTGCTGGGCGCCGTCATGATGCTGGTGCACATCGATCAGATCGACGTGGCCGAGCGCGTGCACAACGCCTGGCTTCGAACCATCGAGGACGGCATCCATACATACGATGTGTACGCGGAGGGCGTCAGCTCGCAGAAAGTCGGGACGAAGGAGTTTGCCGCCGCCGTCGTCTCGCGACTCGGCCAGCGGCCGGCCCGCCTCAAGGCTGCCTCGTACAAGTCGTCACCACAGATCAAAGAGCGCGGGCCCGCGAAGAAGCCTAGTCAGCAGAAGACGCTGATCGGTGTCGATGTCTTCGTGGACTGGTCGGCCGGGAGTCCCGCGGACCTCGGCAGTCGCATGAAGGATCTTGGAGGTCCCGGGATTACGCTGTCGATGATCAGCAATCGCGGCGTCAAGGTGTGGCCGGACGGCTTTCCCGAAACCTTCTGCAGCGATCACTGGCGCTGCCGTTTCGTATCTGATGCGCCCGGCAAAGAGATCACGCATCCGCAGATCGTCGAGATTCTGGACCGCGTGGGCAAGGCCGGATTCGATTTCATCAAGACTGAGAATCTCTGCCTGTTCGACGGTGAACGGGGGTATTCCGTTGAAGGAGACTAGCGATCGTCCCCTCGTCGCCGTTGTGATGGGCAGCCAGTCCGACTGGGAAACCATGCGCCGCGCGCACGAGATGCTCGAGCGATTCGGCGTCCCGCACGAAACCCGCGTCCTGTCGGCGCACCGCACGCCGGTGGCCGCCTGCGAGTTCGCGCAGTCGGCCGAAGAGCGGGGGCTCGAGGTGATCATTGCGGCCGCCGGTGGTGCGGCGCATCTCGCGGGCGTCGTGGCGGCGTACACGCTCGTCCCCGTTCTGGGAGTCCCGATGCAGAGCAAGGCGCTGAACGGGCTCGATTCGCTCCTCTCGACCGTGCAGATGCCCGGCGGCATTCCGGTCGGCACGCTCGCCATTGGCGAGGCCGGCGCCACCAACGCCGCGCTCCTGGCGATCGCCATTCTGGCGACGCGCCGTGACGATCTTCGCGCGAAACTCAAGGCTTTCCGCCAGGAACAAACCGAAAAAGTGCTCCAGGCTCGCGTGCCCTAGGCTCGGGAACCGGCCACCTCAGCCCCGCAAGCGCCGCTGAAATCCGTCAGGAATTTGCTCGCAAGCTTCGGATAGCATGCAGTAACGGCCCCGCGTACTCTACGCAGTATGAACACTGCAGGTGTGACCATGCTGAACGACGATGTGTGCTGGTCGGCGGTCCTGGCCCGCGACGAGGGGCTCGATGGGACGTTCGTCTACGGTGTCACGTCTACCGGCGTCTACTGCCGGCCGACCTGCCCGAGCCGACGACCACGGCGCGAGCGTGTGGCGTTCTTCCCGGGGGGAGAGGCGGCGGAGCGAGCGGGATTCCGTGCCTGTCGCCGATGCCGGCCGACCCAGGCGAGCGGCCGCGCCATCTCGTCCAAGATCAGGCAAGCCTGCGAATTCATTCGTGCGCACGCGGACGAGCGCCTCACGCTCGAGCGAATCAGCCGGAACGTCGGCGGGAGCCCCCATCACCTCCAGCGGATGTTCAGCCAGAAGCTCGGTGTGTCGCCGAGGCAGTATGCCGACGCGTGCAGGCTCGGGCGTCTGAAGGCGGCGCTCAAAGGAGGTCAGGCCGTGACAACCGCAATTTACGACGCCGGCTACGGATCGAGCAGCCGTCTCTACGAGCGTTCCGATCGCGCGCTCGGCATGACGCCGGCGACCTACCGGCGCGGGGGCGCCGGGATGGTGATTCGGTATGCCGTAGTCGATTCACCATTGGGCCGCCTGCTCGTTGCCGCCACCGATCGCGGTGTCGCGTCGGTGAAGCTCGGCGATTCGGATCGCGCGCTCGAGGAAAATCTGAGGTCTGAATATCCGGCCGCGGAAATCGAGCACGACGATCGTCGCGTGGCCGGGCCGGCCCGCGCCATCCTGCAACACCTTCGCGGCGTCAGTCCTCAACTGGATCTGCCCGTTGACGTGCAGGCGACGGCATTCCAATGGAGAGTCTGGAACCAGCTGCGGGCGATTCCGTACGGCCAGACGAAGTCGTACAGCGAGGTGGCCCGCAAGATCGGAAATCCCGACGCGGCGCGAGCCGTGGCGCGTGCCTGCGCCACCAACCCTGTCGCCGTCGTCATTCCCTGCCACCGCGTCGTCCAGTCCGATGGCGGACTGGGTGGATATCGCTGGGGCGTCGAACGCAAGCGCGCGTTGCTCGATCAGGAACGCACGAAGACCGCCCGGTCGAAGGCGTCCTGACAGACCCACCTGAATTAGAATGTGCCGGCTCTCGTTCTTATGCCGGCACGCGACCGCACTGATCTGAGAACGTTCCTGACGGAGTTCGTGGCAGCGCGCCGCGGTCTCCGTCAGGGCAAGATGTTCGGCATGCCCGCCGCATACGCGGGCCCTCGACTTTTTGCGTGCGTTTTCGAAGACGGCATCATCTGCAAGCTTCCCGCCGACGTCTTGCGCGCGGCAGGGGCGCGCCCGTTCAGCATTCGCGGCCGCCAGATGAAGAGCTGGGGACTGTTCTCGCTCGCTACGCCCGCCGCCCGCCGGCGGCTCGTACCGATTCTGGAAGTCGCAGCCCGATTCGTCGCCGAGAGTCCGGCAGCGCCGCCACGGAAGAAAGGGGTTCGTCGATGAGGTCATGGACAGGCGGCAGGCGCGCACTTGTTGCGCTCGCAGCCGCTACGCTTCTGTTGCCGTTCGGGTGGACTGCGCCGCTCGGCGCCCAGGCCGGCAAGCCGCTCAAGGTGTTCATCTCGGTCGACATGGAAGGCATCACCGGCGTGGTGCAGCCGGCGCAGCTTGGTCCGGAAGGGTTCGAGTACGAGCGGTTCCGCGACATCATGACCAAGGAAGTGCTGGCTGCCATCGACGGCGCCAAGTCGGCCGGCGCGACCGAATTCATCGTGTGCGACTCTCACGGGAACGCGCAGAACGTCCTGATCGATCAGCTGCCCGACGATGTGCGGATCGTGCGGGGGTTTCCGCGACCGCTCGAGATGATGCAGGGCGTTGACGCGACATTTGGCGCCGTGGTGTTCGTCGGCTATCACGGCAGCGAGTATGCGGTCGATGCGGTGCGCGGCCACACCATCTCGAGCGCGAAGCTGCTGGGTGTGCGGCTGAACGGCATGGAGGTGACCGAAGGTATCCTGAACGCGGGCATCGCCGGGCAATTCGGCGTGCCGGTCGTGTTCGTCTCCGGCGATCGGAAGGCCGTCGAACAGCTCAAGGCGGTCGCCCCGTGGGTCGAAGGCGCGATTGTCAAGGAAGGCCTGGGGTATCACTCGGCCATCACCGTGACGCCCGCCCGCGGCCGCGAGATGATCAGGGAAGGCGTCGCGAGGGCCATCCGTAATCTTGCGAATGCGAAGCCGTACAAGGTATCGACGCCCGTGCAGCTCGACCTCGGATTCAAGCTGACGATCGATGCCGAGCGCGCGGCATACGTGCCGGGCCTGACGCGCACGGACGCGCACAACGTGCGCGGCAGCTTCCCGGATCTCATTCAGATCTCGCAGCTGATACAGGTGCTAACGAGCTTGGAGAGGCCTTGAGGCTTCGCTGTAGTTCTTGGTCCTTGGTGCTTGGTTCTTAGCTTGAACGTCACCCGAGTTTTGAGGAGTTCCCTTGAAGGCCTTGCGCCCCTGCGTCCTGAGCCCTGTTAGATCCTGAGCCTATCTATGTCGAAGCCCTCGTACGGTGAGTCCTATTGGCTCGATCGCGTTTCGCGTGCGCAACGGCCGGTGTACCCGCGCTTTCGCGGGCAGCTGGCAACCGATGTCGTGGTCATGGGTGGAGGGCTGACCGGTTGCGCCGTGGCACAGGCGTTCGCTGCCGCGGGTGTGAAAGTCGCGCTCCTCGAGGCCGAGCGGATCGGACAGGGGGCGACGGCGTCCGGTACCGGACTCGTGTGGCCCGATCCTGGCGCGGATTTTCAAAGCGTGGCGCGGCTGCATGGCGTGCGTGCGGCCAGGCGCATCTTTCAGGCGTGCCGGCGTTCGGCGCTCGAGCTGGCGACCACGATCCGCCGCCTGGGTATTCGATGCGGTCTGGAGCCCCGGGCGGCGCTCCGGATCGCGCTGGCGCCCGAAGACACGAAGCGTCTCCGGCGCGATACGGAAGCGCGTCGCGAAGCCGGGCTCGAGTCTGGCTGGTTGACTGATCGCCGCGTCCGCGCCGACACCGCGCTCAACGTGGAGGGCGCGATGACGCTGGCCGGCGCCGCACAGGTCGATCCGTATCGCGCCTGCATCGGGCTCGCGCGGGCCGCCGTCGATCGCGGTGCCGTCATTTTCGAGCAGTCGGGCGTCCGGCGCATCCGGCCGCGGCGAAAGAGCGTCGAAGTCCGGACGTCGAGTGGCGTCATTCAGGCCGACGTCGTGATTGTCGCCACGGGATCGGCGGGGCCGGAGTTTCGGTCCCTTCAGCGTCACCTGAAGCGCTCGAGCACGTATGTAGTCGTGACCGACCCGATGCCCGCCGCAATGCGCCGTGCCGTGGGAAAGCGCCAGTCCATCGTTCGCGACTCGGCTTCGCCCGAACATTTGCTGGGCTGGACGAAAGACGATCGGATCATCGTCAGCGGCGCCAGTCAGCCGGTCCAGGGATCTCGAACGCGCGAGAAGACGCTCGTCCAGCGCACCGGCCAGTTGATGTACGAGTTGTCGCGCCTCTATCCGGAGATCTCAGGTCTCCAACCCGCATACGGATGGGACGCAGAAGTGGCCGACACGCCTGACGGCGTGCCCTTCATCGGCACCCACCGCAACTTTCCGCGGCACCTGTTCGCGCTGGGATTCTCCTCGCCCGGCTCTGCTCACGCATTTCTCGCCGCCAGGATCCTGCTCCGGGCGTATCGCCGGGAACCCGAGCCGGGCGACGAGCAGTTTGCGTTCGCGAGGGTGCTGGGGGGGTGAGACCCGCAGACTCCGCCTTACGAGAGGTCCTTTAGGTCCTCTCGGTAACGCGCACCCGAAGGACCTTGAGCACCCAAAGGACCTATAGGACCTTCTTATTTCCCCGTGCTGTCTTTCCCGATGATTTCCCGGTAATACGCCTCGTACTGCGGTACGACCTTGTCGGCGCTGAAGCGCTCGCTGACGATCTGTCGTCCGGCCCGGGCAATCTTGTCGTGCAGCGGCTGATTGGTCAGGATCTCCACGCCGGCTGCGGCCATGCCTGCCAGATCCTCCGGCGGAAAGAGGAATCCGTTGACGCCGTGCTCGATGACCTCGGGAAGGCCGCCGACACATGAGGCTACGACGGGCACTTCGCACGCCATCGCTTCGAGCGCGGCGAGTCCGAAGCTTTCCTTTGAGGAGGGCAGGAGGAACAGATCGGAAACGGAAAGCAGTTGAATCACATCCTCTGTTTCACCAGTCGCCTCGACATTGTCGGCAATGCCAAGATCTCTCGCGAGCTGGATCGCGCCAGGCAGGTCGGGTCCATCGCCAATCAAAAGCAATCTCGCAGGCACGCGCTCTCGGATCTTCTGGAACACGCGAACGACGGCATCGACGCGCTTGACCGGGCGGAAGTTGGAGACGTGAACGACCAGCTTCGAGCATTGTCCCCCACGGCAGAATCGCTCGCGAATCGCCGGCGCGTCGCTCCGGCGGTGCACCGTGCAATCGAGGAAATTGTGGATGACGCGAATGTCGCTCAGGACACGCAGGGAGTGATAGGTGTCCGCCTTGAGGCTCTCCGACACGGCCGTGATGCCGTCCGAACGGTCGATGCAGAACGCGACGGTTTCCGAGTACGACTGGTCGCTCCCAAGGAGCGTGATGTCGGTGCCGTGCAGCGTCGTGATGACCTTGGGCGCCTTGCCCGAGTTGGTCGCGAGCAGGATCTGTCGCGCGAGGTACGCCGCGGCCGCATGCGGAATGGCGTAGTGCGCATGGACGATATCGAGATGCACGGCGCGAGCGACCTGGACGATCTTGTTCGTCAGTGCGAGCAGGTACTGAGGCTCGCGAAACAGCGGATAACCGGGCGTATGCACCGCGTGGAACGTGACGCCCGGGTGATAACCGCCCAGCCGGAACGGCGGCTCGCTGCTGATGAAATGAACCTGATGCCCTCTTTCCGCGAGGCTCTTGCCGAGCTCGGTGGCGACGATCCCGCTGCCACCCACCGAAGGGTAGCAGACCATCCCGATATTCATGACTTGTCCTTTTGACCCGTGGGTATGGCGTTCCAGTCCTTGAACACATGCGGCCTGACAATCGGATCCTTGACGATGAGGCCTTCTGCGAAGGCGACGCCTGCCAGCGCGCCGAACTGCGCGTCGCGGCTCTCGATGAGCTGCTGGAAACGCGGCGTGTTGAGGCGGGTCGAAACCGTTCCCGCATCTGTCAGCTGGAACTGGCTCGTGTAACAGGCGAGCGCCTTGCGCTTGGTCCCGTACCAGTCGGACACGTCAACCAGAAACGTCGCTGGCGCTGAGTCGTTAATGAAGTAGTAGCAAACCCACTCCGGCCTCCAGGGCTCGCCCGAGGCCGCGTATCGCCTGAGTCCGCTCTTGAACGCCGCCTCCGTCAGCACCCGACTGGCATCGACGTGATCCGGATGGCGATCGTCCCAGTAGGGAACTGCAATCGTCCGAGGCCGGAGGCGACGGATGATCTCCGCGGCGTCACGCACGTGATGCGGATCCGATCCGATGCCGCCGTCCGGCCAGCCGAGGTTCTCGTTCACCGGAATGCCGAGCACCTTGCGCGCGGCGTCTGCTTCGGTCTGGCGCGTCTCGACGGTGCCGTTCGAACCGAGCTCACCGCGCGTCAGATCGCAGATGCCCACACGGAAACCGCACGCCGCATGCTTTGCCAGCGTTCCGCCCAGCCCGATCTCCGCATCGTCTGGATGTGGACCAAATGCCAGCAAGTCGAGTTCCATCAGCGCTCCTGATGAACCGGCCTCAGTCGAGCCGTGGCCCGGACGGGTCCGAACCTCCATTGTGAGCGATTCTGACGTTGTATACTGGCTTGTTTCTCCAGCGCATCACCGGGACGACCCCAAACATCATGACAAAGCGGCTTCTCGCCTTGTGCGCCATTGGACTTGCGCTCCAGGCCGGCGCACCCCTGGTGGCCCAGAGTCCAGGCTCGTTCGACGAGCGCGGATACCTCGGCCTCGGTCTGGCCCTTCGACGGCTCAACACCGCCGGGGTTTTCATGCAGGCCACGGCGCACCCCGACGACGAGAACAACGGACTGCTCGTGATGCTCAATCGCGGCAAGGGCATCAGAACCACGCTGGCGACGGCGACGCGCGGAGATGGCGGACAGAACGAAATCGGTCCCGAGCTTTTCGACGCCCTCGGTGTCTTGAGGACCGAAGAGCTGCTGGCCGTGCATCGCGTGGACGGCGCCGAACAGTACTTCACCCGGGCGGTCGATTTTGGCTACTCCTTCAGCATCGATGAAACGTTTCAGAAGTGGGGCCGCCAGGAGATCATTGGCGACTACGTTCGCCTGATCCGAACCGTCCGTCCCGATGTCATCGTGGCCATGTCGCCGTCTGGCACTGGCGGCGGTCAGCATCACCAGGCATCGGCGCTGCTCAGCAAAGACGCCTTCCGGGCCGCCGGGGATCCCAGCCAGTACCCCGAACAGCTCAAGGAAGGCTTGAGACCCTGGCAGGCCAAGAAGTTCTACTTCACGGCGGGCTTTCCGTTTCCTGGCGCGCCGCCACTGCCGCCTGGACTGCGGACCGTCGCCGTCGATACCAGCACATACGACCCCCTCCTTGGCGCGACGTACACAGAGCTTGGTGTGCTGGCGCGGAGCATGCACAAATGTCAGGGAATGGCGCAGCTCCTGGCGCTGCCGGGCTCGTCTTTCACGTTTCGGTATCAGCTCGTTGACACGACTATTCCCGGGCAGCAGGAGAACGATGAGACGTCGATCTTCGACGGCGTCGATTCGTCGGTCGAGGGCCTGACGCAGTACGTCTCCGGTCAGGCGCCGGCCGCGCTCACCTCCGGCCTGGCGGCCATCGCATCGGACGCCAGGCTCGCGCTCAAGAGTTTCGAGAGCGACGGCGCAGAGTCTGTCGTCGCATCGATCGTGTCGGGCCTCGCCAAGACGCGCGAGGTTCGGGGCCATTTGGCGGACTGGGGCCTCGATGACGCCGCTCGTTTCGAGATCGACACGCGCCTCCGTCTGAAAGAGGACCAGTTTCAGGAGGCCGCCATGCTCGCGACGGCGCTTCGGCTCGAAGCGCTGGCCGATGACGGCCTCGTCATCCCGGGACAGCCGCTTAAAGTCACGGTGCTGGCAGCCGACAGGGGAGCGGCAGATGTCCAGGTGAAGCAGGTCGCGTTCGAGGGGTTCGAAGGCGACGCGCAGGCCTGCAAGAGCGACACCGTGAAGGCCGGTGCCGTCTACAAATGCGAGGCGCCACTCCAGATCCCGTCCGGCGCGCGCCCGACAGCTCCGTACTGGAGACGACTGCCGGACGCCGCGCGCTACGTGTTCGAGAACGATGCGCCATTCGGCCTGCCGTTTCGCCCGACGCCGTTCCTCGCGAAGGTGACCATAACGGTGGCCGGCGCGGACGTCTCGGCGACACTGCCGGTTCAATACCGTTATGAGGGCAACATCTTCAGCGGCGAGAAGCGCATGGAGCTGAAGGTCGTGCCGAGATTCGCCGTCCAGGTGACGCCGGAGGTGGCCATCATTCCGTGGTCGCCGGCGGGCGGAACGAATGGACAGCGCGATCAGATCTCGCGCGAGGTTCGCGTGACGGTGACGAACGGCGCGAGGGGACCGTCGAGCGGGCAGGTCACGATGGTTCTGCCGGATGGATGGCGCGTGTCACCCGTGAGCACGCCGGTGACCTTCGAACGCGAGGATGAAGCGCAGACCGTTCGGCTGACGGTCTTTCCGCGCCTGGGCGATCCGCTGGGGCAGTACACCATCACCGCTCGGGTGACAGACGGCGAGTCGCGCTTCGAGCAGGGCTACATCACGGTCGAGTATCCACACATCAACCGGAGACACCTCTTCGCCTCGGCGCAAACCGCGCTGAAACTCATCAGCGTGCGGACGCCGAAAGACCTGACGGTGGGCTACGTGATGGGCGTCGGCGATCAGGTGCCTTCGGCGATTCAACAGCTCGGCGCGCGGGTCGAGCCGATCGATGCCGATACGCTCGCCTGGGGTGATCTCGGCCGGTTCAATGCCATTGTCACGGGCGTCCGTGCGTACGAGCGCCGCGCCGACCTCCGCGCCCACAATCACCGGTTGATCGAATACGCCGACCACGGCGGTACGGTCATCGTCCAGTACAACAAGTTCGAGTTCAACGAGGCGCAGTACGGACCGTATCCGGCCAAGGTCAGCTCGGGCCGCATCACAGACGAGCAGGCACCGGTTCAGATTCTGCTGCCCAATCATCCAGTCTTCCAGGTGCCGAACAAGATCACCGACGCCGCGTGGAAAGGCTGGGTGCAGGAACGCGGGCTCTACTTCCTCGGCGATCGCGACGAGCGTTATGCGGACCTGGTCCAGCTCGAAGATCCATTCGAGAACAACCGGGGACCGAAGCGGGGCGCGCTCGTCGAAGCGCGAGTGGGACGCGGCCGGTGGATCTACCTCGGTCTCGGACTGTGGCGTCAGCTTCCGGCGGGAACCGACGGCGCGTATCAGCTGCTCGCCAATCTGATCAGCCTCGGTTCCGGCACGAGCAAGACGGAACCCACGACGCCGCTCAATCGATAGCAGAAACATTGCATTCCGGGCCTGAAGGCCTTGGCTGCAGGTGTCTCTTCCGAAGCCTTACAAGGTTCTCTTCCAGAACTCGATCATTGTCTTGAACAGATGAATCTGTGCGGGATCATCGCTGATTGGGTGCTTCCGCATCGGATAGACCATCAGGTCGAAGAGCGTGCCGTTGGCGATGAGCGCGTCCATGAAGGCCAGCGAATTCTGCGGGTGGACGTTGTCGTCGTAGGTCCCGAAGACGAGCATGAGTCGTCCGTGCAGATCCTTCGCGCGCTTGACGAGTGAGGTCTGCTCGTACCCTTCCGGATTGTCAGCCGGGCGTTTCATATATGCCTCGGCCCAGCGCGTGTCGTAATAGTGCCAGTCAGTGACGGCCGCGACGGCGATGCCGGCCTTGAACTCGGACGACCGCGTCATCGCGTTCAGCGTCATGTTCCCGCCGCCGCTCCATCCCCAAATCCCCACCCGGTCGGCGTCCACGTAGGGCTGCGTCCTCAGCCACTTCACCGCATCGACGATGTCGGCGGCCTCGGGCTCGCCCGAGCGATGAAGGATCGTGTTTTCGAGGCGCTTGCTGATCGCGGTGGCGCACCGGTTGTCCACCTGAGCGACGATGAAGCCCTCCTTGATCAGCAGCTGGCTGTAGAGGTGATAGAACTGCCAGGCGTTCGAGACAACTGGCGCGGAGGGTCCGCCATAGATGTACACGATGACGGGATACCGTCGACCGGCGGCGAAGTCCTTGGGTTTGAGGATCTGGGCCGGCATCTTGAAGCCGTCGCGCGCGGGGATCGTCAGAAGCTCCGGGTATCGCATGTCGAACGACGAGAGCAGGTCGGTTCGAGGCCTGGCCAGCGTGGCGATGAGCTCGCCGTCGGCGCGATGCAGTCGAAGCGCCGGTGGCGTCCTGATGTCCGAATAGTCGTCGAAGTAGTACCTGGCGTCTGGCGACATGCTGATGCGATGTGTGCCGTCTTCACGAGTCACGCGGCTCATGCCCGTGCCATCGAGCTTGATCCGGTAGAGGTGCCGTTCAATCGATGACTTCTCCAGCGCGGTGAAATAGATCCATCCGCCGGCTTCATCGATGCCTTGAAGTGCGCGTCGAAGCCAATAGACCTCACCGCCCAATGAGGCGGCGATGGCCCATTCGCCGCTTGTGATCTGGTTGGTGAGAGAACCGTCGAGGGCATAGCGATAGAGGCGGGCGAAGCCGTCGCGCTCGGATGCCCAGATGAAGTGACGCCGATCCTTCAAGACCTCGAAGTCGTCGTTGATGTTCACCCATCCAGGATCGTGCTCGGTGAGCACAGGCGTGACGCCGCCGCCGCTTCGGTCTGCGAAGTACAGATTGAGCTCCATCTGATCGCGTGTCAGCGTCTGAACGCTGAGCTGCTGGCTGCCCGGCAGCCACTTGACGCGCGCGACGTACTCGAACGGCCTATCGGTGATGTCGACCCAGGTGGTCTTCTGAGTCGCGAGCTCGGCGATGCCGACGCGCACGCTCGGATTCGTCGTGCCGGTGGTCGGGTACCGCTGGCGGATCAGGCGGCCGCTGGCCGGCGTGAAATCGACGAAGTAGCTCGAGTCCACAGCGGACTCGTCGGTGCGAAGGTAGGCCAGCGCTTTCGAGTCGCCGGCCCACCAGTATCCGGTGTCGTGTCGTCCGAAGATCTCTTCCCAGTACACCCACGACAGCGTCCCATTGAGGATCGACTCGGCGCCGTCGCGCGTGATCCGCGTTTCTGCCCGCGTCGAGAGGTCGCTGGTGTAGAGATCGTTCGCCCGAACGAACGCCACCTGTCGGCCATCAGGCGAAAAGGAGGCGTCTTTCTCCTCGTCTGGCGTCTCGGTCACCCGGCGAAACTCCGCGGTGGCCATCGTCAGGACGAAAATGTCGCCCTTGAAGCCGTAGAGCGCTTTCTCGCCCCTGGCATCGAAGGAAGAGGGCCATGCCAGCGCGCCGGAAACACCCACGTCGCCGGCGATGCTGGTCAGGCTGGCTATCGCCCGGGCCATGTCGAGCGCGGGCTTCTTCGTGCCGGTCGCGGGATCGAGCCGCTCGAATGTTCGTCGGGAAGCCGGCTCGCGCGCATCGTAGATGAGCGCGGTGCCATCCTCGAGCCACACGTGATCGGGGACCTTGCCAACGGCCGCACCGTCGTCGCTGTAGATCCAGTCGACCGACAGCTCCCGCTGCTGGCCGACGGCGGGTCCGGTCGCCCACAGAGTGGTGATGAGACCGAACGCGATGACTTTCGCGCGGAGCAGGTTCTCCCTCAACGTGATCCTCCTTGTCGGGACGCGTCCAGCGTACCGCATCAGACGCCGACCTTGCACCGGGATTGGCGGGCTGAAGCCCGGCACTACTAGAATGTCTCGGTGACTTCGGGCTGTGATGTCCTGGTTGTGGGCGCGGGCCCGGCGGGTGCCACTGCCGCGCGGACCCTGGCCCGCGCCGGCGCGCGCGTCCTCGTGCTCGACCGTGCCCGTTTTCCGCGCAACAAGCCGTGCGGTGGCGCCATCAGCCTTCGCGTCCTGCAGCGGTTTCCGTATCTGGAGTCCAGCCTCAGTCGAATTGCCTCCCACAGGATCGCGCGCCTTTATCTCGAATCGCCTGCAGGCGAGGCGGTGACGCTCGAGTCCGACCAGCCGGCGGCTCTGATGATCAGGCGTATCGAGTTCGATCGCCTGCTCGTCGATCTGGCGAAGGAGGCGGGCGCGGACGTGGTCGAGGGCGTGGAAGTTGGTCAGGCGGACGAGCGGCCCGACGGTATCGAGCTGCGTGCGCGCGATGGCCGTCTGTTTCGTGCACCGCTCGTGATCGCCGCCGACGGCGTCAACAGCGTCGTGGCGCGCCGACTGGGCATGAATCGAGGCTGGCCGCCGTCGGCCGTCGCGCTCGACATGATGGAAGAGACCGAGAGCGAGACGCTTCGTGCTGTCGCGCCCGACTCGCTCTGGGTTGGCTACGGTTATGGCGGCTCCGACGGCTACGCATACGTCTTTCCGAAGCGCGACCATGTCAACGTCGGCATCGGCTACCTGCTGTCGTTCTATCGGGAGTCGGTTGCCGAATCGCCGTATGAATTACAGACCAGCTTCATCGGGCGCCTGAACGATCGCGCGGTGCTTCGTGGATCATCGGTCCGCAGGAACTTCACACCGTTTCTGATTCCCGTGGGCGGCCCGCTGCGGCACACGGCGGGCAAGAGGGTGCTTCTCGCAGGCGATGCGGGCGGCTTCGTCAACGGGTTCACGGCCGAGGGCATTTACTACGCCATGGTCACCGGCGACCTGGCGGGACGCGCGATGGCGGAGGGCCATCCGGAACGCTACGCGCGGTCGTGGAAGCGGGAGGTCGGCGCCGAGCTTCGCGACTCGGTGATCGTGCAGCGCTATCTGTTCGCCAATCGCGAGCGGATCGACGGCATGGTGCGCGCTGCGCGCGAGCATGTCGATCTCGCAATGCGCATCGTCGACTACGCCATGGGCCGGATCACGTACCAGCGCGCGCGTCAAAGTTTCCTCCTCGGCGCGCCGCGTCTCACCGTCGCGCTCGCCGTGTCGTCGCTCCGACGTCTTAGTGCCGGAAACGCTGGTGATAGACTAGGATGGATTCGCCGAACGCAGTCCTGAGCCGCATCGCTCATGCCGCCAATCAAACGCACAAAATTCAAACTCGAACCCGATCAGCTGCTCGAGATGCTCTACTGGCTCAAGCTGATTCGTGCTTTCGACGAGCGCCTCAGCACGCTGGTGAAGCAGGGCAAGGTCCGGAGCGGCGTGTACACCGGCATCGGTCAGGAAGCGATCATTGTCGGCACGTGCTTCGATCTGAAGACCGAGGACTATGTCTGTCCCCTCCATCGCGATCTCGGTACGTTTCTCATGAAGGGCGTCGAGCCGCGCGTGATGATGGCACAGATGTTTGCGAAGACCACGGGACTCTCCAAGGGACGCGACTCGGCGCTCCACAGCGGTGTGTCGGAGCTCGGGATATTCGGCAACACCAGCATGCTGGGTGCAAACCTCCCGGTGGCGGCCGGGATCGCGCTCACCTACAAGATGGAGAAGACGTCGAACGTCGTGGTCGCCTACTTTGGCGAAGGCGCGAGCAACACCGGCGATTTCCACGAGGGCCTGAACTTCGCGGGCGCGAACAAGCTCCCGGTGGTCTTCATCTGCGAGAACAACCTGTACGCCTACTCTGTGCCGATGGAAAAGGCGATGGCGATCGAAGACGTCGCGGATCGCGCCGAAAGCTATGGCTTCGATGGCGTGGCCATCAACGGCAACGATGTGCTCGCGGTCTATCAGGCAACGCAGGGCGCGCTGCGCCGTGCACGCGCCGGTGACGGGCCGACGCTGATCGAGTGCAAGACCTATCGCTGGCACGGCCATTCGGAGCATGACAAGCCCTTCTATCGCACAGACGAGGAACTGGCGATGTGGAAGAGCCGCGATCCGATCCCGACCTTCATCACATACCTGCAGACGATGAAGGTGCTGACGCCGGCGAAGCACGAGGAGATCGAGGGTCGGATCAAGACCGAGATCGACGACGCCCTCGCGTTCGCGGAGAGCAGTCCGGAGCCAGACGCGGGAGACGCGGTGACGGACGTGTACGCATAGCGGCCAGCGGCAGTATATGGCGCGAGAGATCACATATCTGGAAGCCATCCGGGAAGCGCTCATCGAGGAGATGCGCCGCGACGGCAAGGTGTTCGTGCTGGGTGAAGACGTTGGCCCGTACGGCGGGGCGTTCGGCATCACCCGCGGGCTCGTCGATGAATTTGGGGAAATGCGCTGCCTCGACACGCCGATTTCCGAGTCGGCCATCATCGGCGTGAGCATCGGCGCGGCGCTCAGGGGCTATCGGCCCGTGGCCGAAATGCAGTTCGCCGATTTCATCAGTTGTGGCTTCGACCAGATCGTCAACCAGGCGGCCACGCTCCGCTATCGGTACGGCGGACGCGCGTCGGTGCCGATCGTCGTGCGCGCGCCATCGGGTGGCCTGGTCAGCGGCGGCCTCTATCACTCGCAGAACCCGGAGGCCTGGTTCATCCATCGTCCGGGATTGAAGGTCGTGGCGCCTTCAACCGCGTGGGATGCGAAGGGACTGCTGAAGGCGGCCATCCGCGACGACAACCCCGTTATTTATTTCGAACACAAATATCTCTATCGGAGAGCGAAGGGTCCCGTTCCGGAGGGTGACGAGATCGTGCCGATTGGAAAGGCGGCCATCCGGCGGCCTGGCGACGATATCACGCTCATCACCTACGGAGCCATGGTCACGCTTTCGCTCGAGGCGTCCGATCGTTTGTCCAAGGACGGCGTCGAGGTCGAGGTCATCGATCTCAGATCGCTGATGCCGTTCGACAAGGCCGCCATCTTCGAGTCGCTCGAGAAAACCAGCCGCGTCCTCATCGTGCACGAGGACGTCAAGACGCTGGGTCTGGGGGCCGAGTTGTCGGCGCTCATCGTCGAAGAGCGGTTCGACTCGCTCGATGCGCCCGTCATGCGCGTGACCTATCCCGATACCCATTGCCCCTTCTCGCACGTCCTCGAGCAACACAACATGCCGAACGCCGATTCGATTGCCGACGCGCTTCGTCGGCTTGCGGCTTACTGAAAGGACACCACCATGTTGACGCGACGCATTTCCGCCAGCATTTTCGCCTGCGCGATGGCTCTGGTTCCGCACGTCGCGGCCGCCCAGTCCGACGAGGCCGACCGCATTCGCGAAGCCACAACGGTTCTCAAGGAAATCATGGCCGCCCCGGACAGCTCGATTCCCGCCAGCGTGTTCGACAAGGCCGAAGGCATCGCCATCTTCCCCGGCACGCTCAAGGGCGCGTTCGTGGTTGGAGGCGAGCGGGGCCGCGGCATCCTCAGCGTGAGAGACGCGTCGACGAAGACGTGGTCGTCACCCGCGTTTCTCACCCTGACGTCGGGCAGCATCGGATTTCAGATCGGCGGACAGGCGACCGACATCGTGCTCATCATTCAGAACGACCGCGGCATGCGAAACTTCGTCGGCAACGAGTTCAAGATCGGCGCCGATGCGTCCGCCGCTGCGGGCCCGGTCGGACGGAACGCCGAGGCCGCGACCGACGTGCAGATGCGGGCCGAGATCCTCAGCTACTCGCGCTCGCGCGGGCTCTTCGCCGGGGTCAGCGTCGAAGGCGCCACGGTCAAGGCGGATACCAGCGCCAACGAGCGCTTCTACGGGCAGAAGTACACCACGCGTCAGATCGTGTACGACCGGCAGGGAGGCTCGCCCGAGCCCGTGGGCGCCTGGCGTGCCGTGCTCGGACAGCACGCCAAGTGACCACCTGAAACCGACGCCGGGCCGAGATCCGTAATACCTATGCCCGTGTGGCTCTGGGCGGTCGTCAATCGTGTGAATCCGGTGTCGGGGCCGCGCCCCGCGGCGTCGGAAGACCGCCTGGCCGATGAGGATGCGATCCGTCGCGTGGCGACCGGAGACACCAGCGCCCTCGCCGAGCTCTACGATCGACACTCGCGCGCCGTCTACTCGCTCGCGCTCCGCATCGTCGAGGATCAGGCGGAGGCCGAGGATGTCGTGCAGGAGGTCTTCTCGCAGGCCTGGACGCAAGCCGCGCGGCACGACACCAGCCGGGGAGCGGTCGGGGCCTGGCTCATGATGATGGCCAGGAGCCGGGCGATCGATCGGATCCGCAGCCGCCGGGCGCGGCCCGATGCCGCCGTTGCCGACGAACGAGCTTTTTCTACGCTGACGGACCCCGGCCTGCCGCAGGACATGGAGCTTCTCTTGAAGGAGCAGGCCGACCGCCTTCGCGCGGCCCTCGTCTCATTGCCGCTCCTGCAGCGGGTCGCGCTCGAGCTCGCGTATTTCGAGGGCCTGACCCAGAGTGAAATCGCGGAGCGGCTCGAGGAGCCGATCGGCACCGTCAAGACGCGCATCCGTCTCGCGCTGCTCAAGCTCCGCGAGGCCTTTGCGGGAGCCCATCCATGACCGCCCCCGATCACGACGCCTTGCGTGAGCTGAGCGGTCTCTACGCGCTCGGCGCTCTCGAGACCGCTGACCGCTCGCGCTTTGAGGCTCACCTGAAGGACTGCGCGGAGTGCGCAGAGGAAGTGCGGTTGCTTGCGCCAGTCGTCCAGGGCCTGTCGCAGGCGGTCCCGCTCAGAGAACCGCCGGCCCGGCTGCGCGATCGCGTGCTCGCGTCGGTGGGAGCGCCTGCGTCGGAGACGCGTGAACATCGGCGCACCAGTGTTTCCACACTTCCCGCATGGCTGGCGACCGCCGCCTCGCTCATCGGCGTCATGGTGCTCGGTTACATGACCGTCGATCGCCAGCGGCGAATCACCGAGCTCGAGCAGCGATTGCAGGAAGTCACGCTCCGCGCGACCTCCGCAGAAACCGAGATCGCGCAGGTGCGCCAGAACGTCAACGAGGCGCGCGCGCATCTCGGCGTTCTGCTGGCGCCGGATGTCACGCGCGTCAACCTGGCCGGACAGCCGGCGGCGCCGACGGCCGAAGGGCGCGTGTACTGGAGTCGGAGTCGAGGTCTCCTGTTCACGGCTTCGAATCTTCCCGGCCTGCCGGCCGGCAAGATCTACGAGCTCTGGGTGGTCACGGCTCAGGCGCCCGTGAGGGCCGGTCTGGCCAGGCCCGATCAGTCGGGCAATGTCACGGCGGTGTTCGACAATCCCGGCCAGCTGCCCGGCCCCGTGGCCGCCATGGCCGTCACGCTCGAGCCCGAGGGCGGCGTACCCGCTCCGACCGGGGCGATGTACCTGGTCGGCCCGCTCGTGGCAGGGCTGTAGACCTTCTCCCCCCACAGTTCTTCCGTCGAGCCATTCCCCAAAGACAGGAACGAAGACGACGCGTCAGCGTCCGAAGATTTCCTGGAAGGCGTCTTTGACGGTCGGATAGTTGAAGCGAAAACCAAGCTCGCCCGCCCGCGCGGGCAAGACTCGCTGGCTGCTCAAGAGGAGCGCGTCGGCCATCTCTCCGAGCACAATCTTCAGTGCAAAGCCCGGGGCCGGGAGCCAGCTTGGACGACCGAGGGCGCGCCCGAGCGCTCGGGAAAACTCTCGATTCGTCACTGGCTCTGGTGCCGTCAGGTTCAAGGGGCCTGAGAAGGAATTGGTGACGATCGCCTCACGAGCGAGATCGACCCAGTCCCTTCGGTGGATCCACGACATGTACTGCGTGCCCGGCCCGACGGGCCCGCCCACGAACGCCTTGAACGGGAGGAGCATCTGTCGAAGCGCTCCTCCGTCCCGATCGAGGACGATGCCCGTCCGGACGATCACGACGCGCGTGAAGGCCGAGGCCTTCTGTGCCTCGGCTTCCCACTCGACCGACAGTTCCGCGAGAAAGTCATGGCCGGGCGCCGACTTCTCATCGAGCACCTCGTCGCCCCGAGACCCGTAGTAGCCGACGGCCGACCCGCTGAGAAAGACAGAGGGTCGGTTCGCGCTCGCCTGTATCAATGCGACGAGCGTTCTTGTGCTCTTCAGGCGGCTCTCGCGGATGCGTGTCTTCTGCGCATCGGTCCACCGCCGCGCGGCAATGGACTCGCCCGCGAGGTTGACGATCGCATCCGCGCCGTCGACGACGCGCGCGCCATCGTCCGCCTGTCCTTCGGGATCCCACTGGACGTGTTCGATTCCAGGGCGTTCTGGCGGCAGTTGTCCCCGACCGCGCGTCAGGACCGTGACACGGTGTCCGTCGGCAGCGAGCCGCTCCGCGAGAGGGCGTCCCAGAAAACCGGTGCCGCCGCTGATGACAACCTTCACTCGGGGCTCCTGACTGTCCAATCAGCCGATGATGGTGCGCAGGAAACAGTCTATCGCGACGAATGCGCAGCGGGTACTTCACGGTCCACCTGTCGACGCGAGCGGATGAGCTCGCGAGAACAGGCGTGGACGAGAATTACATTGTGTGACGTCCTATACGACATCCGATAGTATGTGCCGTTGTGATGCGCGGTCGAGTCTCTACAAACAAAGAACTCTAGCGCATAGGACGACGACAGAATCGAGGAATAGACTTTGCACTTCGGCCGAGCGAACTCTCAACACAGGAAGCGAGGCCATCCGTGCGCATGGTTGAGGTAAGCATCGTTCAGCGCTCCACGTGGCTCGTGAGCCTCCTGAGCGCGGTGGCATTGTCGTCCGCCTGCGGGGGCTCGTCCCAAAGCGGCTCGCCGGGGGCTCCTTCGACCGTGGCGTCCACCACGAGCGCCAGCATTGCGGGCACCGTGATGAGCGCGGCCTCGGGACTCTCGGTCAACGTGGCAGGCACGTCGATCCGCGGGACCGTGAGCAAGCGCGGCCGCTTCGAGCTGAGCAGCGTCCCGGCGGGATCGGTGGCGCTCAATTTCCAGGGACGAGGCACGAACGCCACCTTGTCAGTCGGCAGCGTCAAGGCCGGAGATCAGATTGATATCACCGTCACAGTCGGCAGCTCGTCTGCGCACCTCGGCGCCGACATGGTCGAAGTCAAAGGCTCTGTCTCGAACCTGGCGGGGAGCTGTCCCGATCTGAGTTTCTCAGTGAAGGGGAAGACGGTCACGACAAGCGAGGCGACGGAGTTCAAGGACGGATCGTGCTCGGACGTCCAGAACAATCGACAGGTCGAGATTCATGGCGCCTCGCTTCCCGAGGGCGGCGTTGTAGCCACCGAAGTGGAAATCAAAAGCGGCGATGGCGAGGATGAACCCGATGATCCAGACGAGCCCGACGAGACCGAGATCAAAGGTGCCGTCGACAATTTGAGCGGGACCTGTCCGTCTCTGAGCTTTACCGTCAAGGGCGCCAGCGTTGTCACTGACGGCGGCACAAGATTTACGCACACTGCATGTGGTGATCTCGAGGAAGGCGATGAGGTCAACGTCCAGGGCGTTCTCGAGGGGGGAGTCATCCACGCCTCGCACGTCGCGGCGAACAACCGCCACGAACCCGCGCAGGTCAAGGGCATCGTCGAGAACCTCGGCGGAAGCTGTCCGTCCCTGACGTTCGAGGTCAAGGGCGAAGCCGTTGCCACGGATGGCGAGACGAAGTTCCTGCACAAGCCCTGCTCGGAGCTCCAGGCCGGCGACGAAGTCAACGTCGAGGGTGTCGTCGAAGACGGCGTCATCCAGGCGAGAAACATCGAGATCTTCAAGGATCACGACCATGGCAAAGAAGTCGAGGTCAAAGGCACGATCGAAGGTCTCGATGGAAGCTGTCCGGCGGTGACGTTCGGCGTCAATGGACAAGCCGTTGCCACTGACAGCCAGACGAAGTTCAAGCACGAGTCCTGCAGTGATCTCGCGGATGGTGACGAGGTCGAGGTCGAGGGAATTCTCGAAGAAGGCGTGATCCACGCGAAGGAGATCAACGCGAAGTGAAGATCGAAGATTAAACCGCGCTCACCAACCATTTTGTTTCTCCGGCGAGGGCTCACCTCGCCGGAGCTCCTCCATCCTTCTCTCAGTCGCCCGCGGGTCGCCTCAGCTATTATTCCGTGGCTTGACTCTTCGACCCTGAGACCCCTTCGACCTTGAGACCTTCGATCCTAAGAGAGACTGCCATGAGACATCTTCTGTGCGCGTCGCTTCTCGTACTGTCCTTTCCGATCGACACCTTGGCGCAGTTCTCCGTCAGCCGGTTGTCCGCGCTGGGCGACTACGAATCGCGCCGGGCCTCGAGCTTCGATCGCGCCGGCAGCAATCACGACTACTTCTCGCTCAAGGTGGGTGAGACCGTGGGCCTCATCGACGAGGCCGGTCCCGGCGAAATCAGGCACATCTGGATCACGATGGCGACGAACGAGGCGTACCACCTCAAGAAAGTCGTGCTCCGGATGTATTGGGACGATGAGGCGACGCCGAGCGTCGAGGCGCCGATCGGGGATTTCTTCGGCCTGGGCCTTGGCACCTACACCACGTTTCAGTCGGTGCCCATCGCGGTCGCGCCCGATAAGGCGCTGAACTCGTACTTCCCGATGCCGTTCGCGCGGCGAGGTCGAGTGACGGTGACGAACGAGGGTACACAAGACATCTCCGACTTCTACTGGAACATCGACTGGGTGAAGCTGACGGTGCTGCCCGCCGACACCGCGTACTTCCACGCGCAGTACCGGCAGTGCACGCCATGTCAGGGGTGGTACAAGGGCAACTTCTACGGCAACAACTTCACCGAGGCGCGTGCGGATCCCCGCTGGCAGAATCCAACGGGCGCTGACAACTACGTCTTCTTGGAAGCCGATGGAGATGGCCAGTTCGTCGGCGTCACACTTTCCGTGTTCCAGAATCAGTGGGGTGGATGGAACGAGGGCGACGAGTTCATCTGGATCGACGGCGAGAAGGGGCCGCGCATCCACGGAACCGGCGGCGAGGACTACTTCAACGGCGCCTGGGGATTTTCGAGCATCTATTCCTATCCTCTCGTCGGTCTCACCGAGTTTCACCAGTGGGAGCCGGGCGCGCGCTTCTCAAACTATCGCTGGCACCTCGAAGCGCCCGTGCGTTTTCACAAGTCCCTCAAGATGACGATCGAAGACGGCCACGCCAATCTTCGTTCGGACAACTTCTATTCGGTGGCCTATTGGTACCAGAAGGACCCGCACAGGGCCTTTCCGGCGCTGCCGCCGGCCGAGGCGAGAATCCCGAAGTTCAAGGTCACGGGCGGACCCGGCCAGGATCCCGTGATGCGCTGAAGGTTGGTCATTTGCGAGGTGACCCTTTTCTGGTCTGGCGACGCCACTCAGTATCCACGAAGCGTTCTGACACCGGTCGTTGTAAACTGACGCCCGTTTCACGCTCTTCCTTGCGGACGAGGCGACTCTTGCGATGAACACACGACGGATCTGCCTCATCGCGACACTGCTCCTGGTCGCCCGACCCGCTCTCGCTGCCGGACCCGGCAGCGATGACCTGGCGCACCTGGACCGTCTCGCACGCTTCAAGGATTCCATTGAGGTTGGCTCGGTATCGAGCTACGACCGGACCGGCGGCAACGACGATGGCTTTTCGGGAAAGTATTCCTTCCTCCGCCGCGAAGGCAATGGTCTCGTCCTCGCCGATCTCGAAGGTCCCGGCATCGTCTATCGCATCACGACGCCGACGCCGACCGACGACACGCTGGAGCTGTACTTCGACGGCGAAACCGCGCCACGAATGAGCCTGCCGTTCGTCGACCTCTTTACCGGGAAGCGCGAGCCGTTTCTTTCCCCGCTCGTCGGCTTCGGCGGCGGAGGATTCTACAGCTACGTGCCGTTGCCGTATCGCAAGGCCTGCAAGATCGTCATTCGCCCGGCCGCCGGCCGGACCGAATCGAAGATGCAGTTCTATCAAATCAACTACGCGAAGTATCCGCCGGCCATGAATCTGGCGACGTTCTCTCTGACGCCGTCGCCGGCGGACGCCGCATCGCTGGCACGCGCGCGGAAGATCGTGTCGATGACAGGATCGGATATCGCCGAATACATCGCGCCTGAAGGAAGCCAGACAAACAGGAACCGGACGAGTGGACGCTTGGAAGCGGGGAAGCCGTCCACGCTCCTGGACGTCAAGCAGGGTGGGCGAGTGGTGGGCCTCAGACTCGGGCCTGCTCGCGCCCTTGGCGGAAAGGATCGGGCCGTTCTCTTGCGGATGTTCTGGGACGATGACCCGCTGCCGGCGGTGGCGGCCCCCGTCTCAGACTTCTTCGGCTACAGCTGGGGCGAGCCGGCGTCCAGGGGGCTGATCCTCGGCACGAACGACGATGTCAATTACCTGTACTTCCCGATGCCGTTCGATCGATCCGCGCGCATCGAGCTCGTGAACGAAGCGCCGGACGCCGCGCCGATCGACTTCGAGGCGGAGATTGTCACCGCCGACGTCCCACGGACGTCGGACGAAGGGCGGTTCTATGCCGCGTGGCATCGTGAGAACCCGACCACACCAGGCGTGCCGTTCACGTTCGTCGACATCAAAGGCCGCGGCCACATCGTGGCCGCGCTCCTTCAGGCACAGGGGTTCGATCCGGGGAACACGGAGTTTTTCGAGGGTGACGATCAGGCGACGCTCGACGGGCAGTTGACGGTCCACGGCACCGGTTCCGAGGATGCGTTCAATGGAGGCTGGTACGACGTGCCGGGTCGCTGGGATGCACGCGTGTCGTTTCCGTTCAGCGGGAGCCTCGACTACAAGAAGCATCTCGGCCGAACCGGCGCGTACCGGTTCTTTCTCGGCGATGCGTACGCGTTCAGGCAGAGTGCACGATTCACGATCGAGCACGGACCCGAGGAGAACCGCATCCCGACCGACTATGTGGGCGTGACGTTTCTGTACGCCGACCGAAGGCCCGAGGGCCTGCCCGATCTGCCCGCGCTCACGGCTCGCCGTGTGATCGATCCGGCGCGTGTCGTCTTCGCGGCAGGATGGAGCACGCCCATCCAGGCGTTCTCGTTCCAGTCGGCGACACTGACCCGGAAAGAGGAAAAACTCGGCGAGAAGAACATCCGGTATCTTTCGATGCGGGCGACGGGTGAAGATATTTTCGGGCCGCACTTTCTGTCGCTGGGGTGCGAGCTACCGCAGGCCGGGCGCTACAAGGTCAGCATCGAGGTGCTGAAGGGACCGGAGCAGGCCGTCGTGCAGCTGGTGCGCAACGAACGGCCTGTCGGCGATCGCGCGGATCTCTATGCCGTCGAGCCGTCGGTCAGCACCCTGATCCCGATGGGAAGCCTCGACATGCGCGAAGGCCTGAACACGGTGCTCTTCAAGCTGGTGGACAAGAACGCCCAAGCCACCGCGCTCGGCTTCGATCTGATGCGCATTGTCCTCGAACGAGAACCCTAGAACCCTGGAACCCTAGAACCCCGGAACCCTAGAACCCCTTAGACCCCCGACCGCCCCTGCCCTCCGATACGCGTAGTGCGCGTTCAGACGACCGAGCAGGTACTCTCCGTAGGTGATCGGCTCGTACTTCGGCGGCTCGCCGGGCTTCGTGCAGCTGGACAGACATTCGATGACCGCGTCCATGCCCGGATCGAAGAAGAACGGAATGGAGTAGCGCTCGCGGCCCGAGCGATTGATGACGCGATGCGGCGTCGAGACGAAGCGGTCGTTCGTCCAGCGCGCCATGACGTCGCCCAGGTTCACGACGAACGTGCCCGGAATGGGCGGGGCGGCGATCCACTCTCCCGTGCGCGTTCGAACGTGCAGACCTCCCACATCATCCTGGCTCAGGATCGTGATGCACCCGTAGTCGGTGTGCGGTGCGGAGCCGAACTGATTCTCCGGTGAATCCGGCGGTTGGGGGGGATAGTGCAGCAGCCGCAGGAACGTGGTCGGCCGGTCGAACATGTCATTGAAGTACGTGAGTGGCAGGCCGAGTGCTGCCGCGAATGCAGGCAAGAGCGCCTGTCCCACCGCGGCAAGGGCATTGTTGTATTCCAGGATCGTGTCCCTCCAACCGGCGAGAGACGCCGGCCATTGATTGGGACCCTGAAGCGGACGACCGAATCGCGGATCGGACTCGGCGACCTCGTGCATCATGACCCACGATTCGCTGAGATTGGGCTTCAGGCCCGAATCGAGCGCGTAGCTTTTCGCCGCGATGTACCCGCGATGGAAGGCGTTGATGGTCAATTGGTCCTTTTCGGCGAGCGGTTGCGCATGGAAGCGACCCGACGCGTCGAAGGCCCGGTCGATCAACGTCTGGGGGACGCCATGGTTGGCGATGTAGAAGAAGCCGACGTCTTCACAGGCTCGTCCCAGCCGAGTCGCCACGTCGGGAACGTCTGAGGGCGATCCACGGCGAAGCGGCCCGATATCGATGACCGGGATTTCGTCGAGCGAGGGGCTGCGCGGATCGGGCGGTGTCATGGCATCTCCAGTCAGGTCATCAAGATAGCATGCGCGACCGGCGGCGCTGCGGCCCTTGGCCGGACGAAGCAGGGTCGGTTGCATTCATTTACAAATGCGCCTAGACTCCGGCTTCTCGCAAGCCCGGTCATCGGACAGCCAGTGAGGTGTGTATGAAACATGTGAAAGTCGCGATTACCGTTGTGCTCGCGCTGCTTCTTCCCAGGATGGGCGCGGCGCAGAGCCAGGTGCCCCGATTCGTGCAGGTCAACTCCATCACGGTGAAGCTTGGGATGCAGGCGGAGTTCGAAGACTACCTCAAGAAGATTATCGCCGCCGCAAACAAGCTGAACACCAATCAACGACTCATCACGGCCCAGGTGGCCATGGGTGGATCGCCGACGATGTACTTCGTCACCTCGTCGTTCGAGAAATGGGGCGATGCCGACGCTCTCGAATCGGCGCCCGCGCTTCTCGTCAAAGCGTACGGAGATGTCGAGGGTGCACGCATCCTCAAGGCGGGCAGAGCCACACTGGACTCCCTCGAAGTTGGCGTCGTCGAGCTGCTGCCGGACATGAGCACCAACCCCAAGACGTTCATGCCGCCGCTCGCGCACACGTTGGTGATCCGGACCGACGTCAACCCCGCTCTGGCCTCCGACTATCGAAACTATCTGTCGATGCTCAAGGCCGCTCAGGAGAAGGATCCGGCTTCGCCAACGGCTATCCGCCGTGTGTCGGTGGCAGGTCCGGCGGGTGTGTTCGTGACGACCGAGCCCTTTGACAAGTTTGCCGATCGGGACGCGTGGCCGAACACCGAGGCATTGTTGAAGAAGGCGTACGGCGACACGGCAACGCGGATGTTGCTCGAGCAGGCCCTGCGCGCCGTGAAGAGCCGCGTGACCTATGTGACGAACTATCGACCCGATCTCAGCCGCACCATGATGACGGGGACCAACTGAGGCTCAGCCATTAGCAACTGGGCAACCAATTAGCAACGAGCGATGGGCAGTGAAGAGCAATGAGCCGAGCGATGAGCAGCAATGAGTAATTCATTGCTCGTTGCTAATTTGCTCATCACTCGTTGCTCATCGCTCATTGCTCGAAGTGATCCTCCTCGCTTCCCTCACTGCAACACCGCTCAAGCCGACTATGCCGACGAGATTGGGCAGTATCTGTAATCCGTTGGTCAGATCGCCCCAGGCCCAGACTGTTTCGACTTTGAGAACCGCGCCTGGCACGATCAAGAGGCAGTAGATCCAGCGGTAGGGCCGCGCCACACGCACACCGAAGATGTACTCGAAGAACTGCTCGCCGTAGTACGCCCAGCCGATCAGCGTCGTGTATCCGAACAGCACCGCGCAGAAGGTCACGATCCAGCCGCCGACGACCGGCATGGTCGTTTCGAACGCCTGCGCCACCACCGCCGTGCTCGTGAGCCCATCGTCCCAGACGCCGCTGACGAGGATCGTCAGCGCGCTGATGGATGAGGTGACGAACGAGACGACGAAGACTTCCATGACGGCGTTGAGTCCCTGCACGGCCGGCCGATCGCTCTGCGCCGTTCCGTACGCAACGGCGGCGGTGCCGTAGCCCGCTTCGTTTGCATAGACGCCGCGGGCCAGGCCATATCGGAGCGCCACCATCATCCCGACACCGGCAGCCGCTCCGGTTGCTGCCCGGAGCGAGAACGCCTCGCGCAGGATCAACGAGAGCACGGAGGGCAGCCTGGAGGCGTGGCCGAGAATGACGATGGCGCCGCCGATCAGATACAGGCCCACCTTGATCGGCGTGAGCTTCTCGGCTGCCCGGCCGATCGACGTGATCCCGCCGATGACCACGAGCCAGGTGAGCACGGCAATCACGAGTCCCGATACCCACACGGGGACACTGAACTGACTGTTCAGCACGACCGCCATGGAATTGGGCTGCGTGAAGGGGGCGGTGGTCAGCGCTGAGATGCCGGCTACCAGCGCATAGATCCAGGCCAGGCCGCGGAGTCCCAGGCCATCGCGGAGGTAATACATCGGGCCTGACGACACGCCGCGCTCCCGCGGCAGTCGAAACGAGATGCCGAGCACCGCTTCGGTGAACTTGATGCTCGTGGCGAAAAAGCCGTAGCACCAGATCCAGAAGATCGCGCCCGGCCCGCCCGACACGACGGCCGTTGCGACGCCGGCGATGTTGCCGGTGCCCATCGAGGCGGCCAGCGCCGTCATGAAAGCCTGGAACGGCGTGAGGACACCGCGCGAACCCGAGCTCCCGCGCGTGCCGATCGCCTTCCATGCTTCGCGGAAGCGCACGACCTGGACGAAACGAAGCCGGAGAGTCAGGAACAGGCCGACGGCAAAGAGCAGGACGACGAGGGGCCCGGGAACATCACCGAAACGCGTCGGCCACGCGCCCCAGAGAGCATCGCTCGCCCGAAAGACAAAGGTCCGGATCAAATCGACGACTCTTAGGCTCCTCGACTCTGAGGCCCTGTGACTCTGGAACCCTGTGACGCTGTGACCTTTCGACCGTGAGGTTCCGCGCCCTATCCCGTGACCTTAAGCCCGTCGGTTCTGAGCGTAATCGGAATTTCCCGGCACGAGGTGTTCTGCCGCTCGATGTCCTCGATCATCGCGCGGCGCACGTCCGCGCGATCGCCGGCCAGGAGAGCGATCGTGCCGCCCTCGCCACCGGCGCCGTTGACCTTCCACCCGAGCGCATCGTGGTGGCTCGCGATGTCGATGATCCGTCGTATCGTGGGGCCAACGAGCGCGGGATGGAGTGCGGCCTGCGCATCGGTGTTCTCGCGCATGGCCCGTCCCAGCGCGGCGAGGTCGCCTGCCAGAACGGCATCGCGGGATGCGTCCGCCGCTCGTCGAAGCGCCTGGAGCGGAGGGTGCTCCGGACCAGCGTCTTCGAGGCCGGCGATGACCCGCTCGTGCACCTGCGACGAATCGTGAGAGTTTCCGAGATAGATCAACACAAGCCGTCGCTCGAGCTCCGACCGGATTGTTTCGGCGATCTGAAGCTGAGTCACCTGTGCTTCCGGATACTCGGTGATCTCGATGAAATTGATGCCGCCGAACGCGGCGCAGTACTGATCCTGCACTCCTGACTGTCGCTTCAGGGCTTCCGTTTCGAGCGCGTGCGCCATGCGGGCGACGTCACGCGGTGTCGGTGCTCGTCCGGCAAGATGCTCGAGGGCGCCGACGAGCGCCACCGCGACCGCGGCAGAAGTGCCGGTGGACGCGCCGGCCGGAATGGGCGAAGTCACCGAGACCTCGAGGGTCACATCATCGGGCAACCTTGCGCGCTCGACGGCAGCCTCCAGCAGCGGGTGGCGCCCCCGCGTTCCGTCATGAAGGGGATAGCGATCACCGAAATCCGTCGCGTCGATGATCACGCGCGCCGCGTCGCGGGTGGGTGGGTGCACGAGAATCGTCACGGCCACAGCTGGCTCGACGGCGATGTTGAACACTTTGCCATGCCGCGCGAACCATGTGTCCGTCCATCCGCCGTTGTCACAGATACGGATCGGAGCAGAGGCGCGAATGATTCTGAGTGGCGTCGAGGAGGGCGCCGACATCGTGGGCTACGGCGTTCGAGCGATGCTGCGAATCGTGATGGGCGGCGTCAGTTTCTGGCCGTCCGCCGGCGAGGCCTGAATCTTCTTCACCACGTCCATGCCAGAGACGACGCGGCCGAAGGCTGCGAATCCCTGGCCGTCAAGATTTCTGGCGCCGCCGAAATCGAGCGAAGGCTGGTCGCCCACGCAGATGAAGAAGTCCGACGTCGCAGAGTCCGGCGTGTCTCTCGCCATCGAGACGACGCCGTCCTTGTGCCGGAGTCCCGTCTCGCTGGTGCGCTCGAGCGCGATGGGTCCGAAGGCGGCCTTCTCCCGCGCAGTGTTGATCCCGGCCTGAATGACCTCAATCTTCACCAGGTTCTTCGGCTGATTGTCCATCGTCACCGTCCGATGGAACCGGCCGTCCTGATAGAAACCGCCGTCGACGTACTTGAGGAAATTCGCCGCGGTCGCGGGCGCGTGTTGCGCATCCAGCTCGACGACGATGTCGCCGAGTGTCGTGACGATTCGGACTGTGACAGGGGCCGGCTGCCGATTGGTGGCGCCCGCCGCAGTGATCCACGAGAGCAGCAGGGCTGCCATCATGAGGTTCAACGGTCTTCGAGTGTCCGACATGGCGAACGCGACTTTCGAGATCGGCTATCCTAACCGATGCGCTCGGCCAGAAACAGCGAAACTTGGATATCCATGGACCGCTGGCGCCTGTCTCCGACCGATGGGCAGGCTGCGGCTGCAGGTAGCATGACTCACGTGCGACAGATTGCGTTTCTCGTCGGCATTTTGATTTCACTTCCCGTGCTTCCCGCCGGGCAGACGCCTTCAACATCATCGAGTCGCACCATCGAGGGCATGCCGGCCCTGCCGCAGGCCGTGCCGATTCCATCGGGCCGCCGCGTGTTCTACGGCGTCGACGAGGTTCCTTGGCTGGAGTTCTCGCCCGGCATTCGCCGACGCACCGTCGTGGGCGAGTCCGTCACGTTCTCGATGATCGAGCTCGACTCCAGGATCGCCCGCGGCGTGCCGACGAGCAAGGCGCATCATCACGACTACGAGCAGTTCCTCTGGGGTCTGAGCGGAGCGTTCGAACAATTCGTCGGCGGGCAAACCGGAACGGTGAGCCATAACGTGCTGACGGCGGCGCCTCCGAACGTGGCACACACGCTGGCAGGCGTCTCGGGACCGGGAATGGTGACGGCCGTGGAGTTCATGCCGGTCGTTCGGACCGATCTCCTTCCGCCAAAACCAGCGGCGACATTTCCCGCGGCGGCCCAGGCACGGCCGCTCCCGCCGGGAAGCGTGACCTTTGCCGAGTTCGACACGATGCCATGGGTTGGTGAAGCCGGTCAGGCGCGATTCAAAGCGGTACTGGGCGAGACGTCGAGCTTCATTCTGTGGGAACTGCCGCCTGCATCCATGAACGGGACTGCGGCGCCGGGACACCATCACACAGCCGAGCAAATCAGTTACGTGCTGTCCGGCCACGCCGATGCCCGCATCGGCGATCAGGTCACCCGGATCGGGCCGGGATCTCTGCTGATGATTCCGTCAGACGTCGAACATCTGCCGATGGGCGCGGTGGACGGCGAGACCGTGCTGCTGCTCGATTTTCAACCCATCGTGCGGGAAGACTTGCGGAAGAGGATGGGGAAGTAGGGCAGGCTTCAGGCTCCGGGCTGCAGGCTTCCGTGGCGCTCCGAAGACTCGAAGCTGCGGGCTGTCTTTCGTGCTGAAGCCCGCAGCCCGAAGCCCGAAGTCTGGAGCCCGAAGCCTTTTTTCTACTCCGTCGCCTGTCCGCCTAGCAGCGGCTCGATCGGGAGCGACTGTGCGCCATTCTCCGTGCACACCGCGTATTTGCTCCGCTCGTTTGCATACATCGACACGCCCGCGTATTCGCCCTTGGCGTTCAGCACGTAGAAGTTGATGTTGAAGGCCGGCTCGCCCCGGCTGTTGAGGAGCCGCTTTTCGACCGTGTTGGCCTTGATGCGCTTCAAGCCCTCCATGCCCGCATCCTTCGGATGCATCCCGCGGCGCATGCTCTCGACGATGAGGTACGACGTCAGGTTGTAGAGATTCGCCTCACCTCGTCCCGTGGAGCCTGCGGCGCCGATGGCGCCATCGACGTACAGCCCCGCGCCGAGAATCGGCGAGTCTCCCGCGCGGCCGGGAATCTTGAATGCGAGGCCGCTCGTCGTGGTCACACCGCAAATCTCACCCTTGGCGTTGATGCCGTCGCAGTTGATCGTTCCCCAGTAGTGGCTCGCATCGATGAGGCCTTCGGCCATCATCTCTAGGCCGATGCGATACCCGATCTGCACGCGCTTCTCCGGATCGAGGTAGTGCTCGGGATCCGTCCGGCGCTTCCACTCGAGCCAGATCTTTCGGGACTTCTCGGTATTGAGGTCGTCCTCAATCGTGAAACCCATGTTGCGCGCGAAGGTTTGCGCACCCTTGCCGACGAGCAGGTGGTGATCCGTCATGTCCATCACCATCTGGGCGACCTTCGACGGCGTTCGGACGCCCTCGATGCCCGCGACGCCTCCCGCCCGCTTCTTCGGTCCATGCATGCAGCACGAGTCGAGCTGCACGATGCCGTCGGCGTTGGGGATGCCGCCGTAGCCCACGCCCGATTCCTCGGGATCGAGCTCGGGGATGTTGACGCCCGCGATGAGCGCGTCGAGCACATCGGAGCCGCCGACCATCATCGAGAACGCCTTCTCGACGCACGTCTGGGTGCCGCCGTTCTTGTAGGTGTTGCCGTTGCCCGATGCGATGACCACCGGGCTCACGCTCTTCGGCGTCATCATGGTCGGGGCCTGACCGAAGGCCAGCGTCGGCGCGGTGGTCGCGGCGATTCCCGCCGTCGCGCTCGTGACGACGAACTCACGACGGTTCATCTTCCTGCCCATCGTTGTCTCCTTCGTGTCGCCTTGAAAAACACGGCGCGGGGCCGTGCACGCGACAAGCACGGCTCGCTGGAGAAGGTTGATACCGCGCGGTCCCCATCGTGTCAATGAGATTCGACGGGAAGACAAGGTGTTACAATCCGGCGCTCTGCCGGGGTTGCCGGAGGCTGCCAACCCGCTCTTCGTTTATCTCGAACAGGGATGAAACCGAAGCCACAGATTCCCGAAGAGATTGAAGAATACCGCGACGAACGCTGGTGCCGCGAAGGGATGCGGCAGATACAGACGGCTTTCGATGCGGAGCTCTTCATCGAGCAGGTCGGCTTCACCGCGTGCTTGACCGATTCGCGGCGACCGGGGCCCTCGCTGTACGTGGCGGTCTGCGGTCGACGCGACGCCGTGCTGCCACCGAACGTGCAGAAAGACCCCGAAGCTTCCCTCACGTGGGAGTTGAAGGACGAACTCGTCAGGCGCGGCAAGGTCTACTACGCGAAGCTCGCGCGCGGCAGGGCCACCTTCCTCGCGCCGCGCATGATCCCGTACTTCCACGCCGTGTGGGGCATGCGCCGATCCGAAGAGAGGCGGCGGCTGACCAGGAGCGCGCGGGCGATCTTGCGCGTGCTCCGTAAGGAATGGGAGATGGGCACGGCGGACCTGCGCGATGAGTCCGGCGTCAGAGATCGCAAGGCGTTCACCCGGGCGATGGACGAACTTCAGGCGGCCATGATCGTGGTGCCGAGCGAAGTCGTCTATCTGCCGAAGTTCACCTACATCTGGACGATTGGCGTCGGACGGTTCCCCGAACAGCTGGTCCGTCGCGTCAACCCGGAGACGGCCCTGCGCGAAATCGCCCGCTGTTTTCTGGCCGGCGCCGGCATGACGTTTCCCGGCGAGCTGGCCCGCGTGACGGGGTTGCCCCGGCCAGATGCCGGACGCGGCAACCGAGCGCTGGTTGCGGAAGGCTACGCGACCATGCCGGGGCGCGGCGTATATCGGCTGGCCACACGCACAACACCGTAGCAGGCCGAATCAGGTCTGACCGTGCCGGCGCGCGCAGGCTTGGGCGCCCCCCTTCTCAGGCGTGTTCGCCCAGGAATTTCTTCTCCATGAATATCGTGTGCGTGGAGATGGCTGCGTACCCCATGCGTTCGTAGACGGGGCGCCCGGCATCGCTGGCGTGCAGGAGGGTCGGCCGCTCGCCGTGAATCCGGGCGGACGTCTCGAGCGAGCGCCGCATGGCAGCGTCCGCATAGCCACGGCGCTGCTGGCCTGGCGCGGTGGCTACCAGCGCGACATAGCGGTAGCCGTCGACCATCATGACGGTGGAACTGCTGACCGCCTGCCCACCGACCCAACCCAACACGGGGAAATGGTTCTTCCAGAACGCTCGGCTTCCCAACCCGCTCTTGGCCGCGTCGAGCGGCAGCCCGTACGCCTCCGCATTCACGTCGAGTATGGCCGAGCAGCCCGCGTCGTCTTCCGGCACGCGTAATTCCAGACCGTCCGGGAGACGCGGCGCCGGGGCCACATGCGTGGTGAGCATGCCGGTCATCGGCATCGCGGGCGCGAGGCCGCATCCGTCAAGCAACTCCACGGCGTCGGCGCCGGCCTCCAATGCGTCGTGCGTGACGACGAGCATCCAGGGAACATCTCTTGGGGCGGCCCAGGCGCAGGCGTTCTGCGCATCGGCTTGAAGGGCACCGCCGGAGATGCCTTGCCGCGTGAGGACCGCCACGTTGAAGAACGGGATGGGCAGGCCGCTGAAGATGTACTCGATGCCGCGCTCGGAGGCCATGACGCAGCCCGAATCGGCCCCGCACATGATGCGCCAGGCCTCTGTGAACTGGCGGATGCTGAGAGCGACGTTGTCGGGCATTCGAGTGTTCCTTTGAACGAATATCGCGAGGAGCGCGTGCCGCATCCCCTTGTGACGTTCTGTCACAGCGCCGACCGAATTAAACCACAAACCAGTCAACACCGGCCGAAGCGCTCTCAACCGAGAACCCGTTGGGATACGCGATCAATCGCGGCAGGAAAAAAGGTCGGAGGCGAGTTACAATCCGGCGCTCTATTGTGTCTCCCACAGTCCTTCTCATCGGCCTCGGCGATCTCGGCAGCACGATCCTGGAGCTTCTCGCTCGAGAACTGAACGGCCCGCGCATCGTCGTGGCCAGCCGGAACCGCGACCGCGGCATCCGCCAGACGAACCTGGCGCGTCTCGGCGCCATGGCCCAGGGCTATCGTCCGCGGATTTCGTTCGAGCAGGCCGACCTGACCGATCGAGATAGTGTCTGGCGTCTGGTCGAGCGGGAGGCTCCGGATGTGATCCTGAGCACCGCGACCCTTCAGACGTGGTGGCTCCTCGACCTTCTGCCGGAAGAGGCGACGCGCCCCGTCAAGGAGGCGGGGTTCGGCGTCTGGCTGCCGGTACACCTCACGCTCACGCTGAAGCTGATGGAGCGGCTGCGTGACGTGGGCTACCGCGGGCGAACGATCACGGCACCGTTCCCCGACGTGATCAACTGCGTGCTGGACCGCATTGGTCTGGCGCCGACGTCGGGCATCGGCAATCTGGACGAGATCGTTCCAAAGATTCGGCTGCTCGCGGCCGCGCGCCTCGGCGTGCCGCTCGAAGGCGTGCGTGTGTTTCTCGTCGCGCATCATGCGCTCGAAGGCGCGGCGTTTGGCGAGGAGATGCCCGAACGCCCACCCTACTACCTGCGGATCGAGCACGGCGGCCAGGACGTGACCGATCGCGTGGGTGGGCATGAGATTCTGTTCGCGCCGTATCCCATCCCGCCAGGACGAGCCATTCACTTCCTCACGGCGGGCTCGGCGATTCGCCTGATCAGGGCGCTTCTGTCTGACACCGGCGAGCTTCTCCACGCGCCGGCGCCGAATGGGTTGCCGGGCGGCTATCCGGTGATTGCCAGCTCCACCGGTGTGCAGCCGGCGCCGCTCGAAGGCCTGTCGCTCGATGAAGCCATCTCGATCAACGAACGGTCGCATCGCTTCGACGGCATCGAGCGCATCGACCCGGACGGCACCGTGGTGTTCGTCGAGCGCGCGGTCGCGCTCATGCGAGAGAGCCTCGGCTACGATTGTGCGAGGCTGCGTCCCGACGAGGCCGAGCCGAGGGCCCACGAACTGATGCAGCGATTTGATGAGTATGCGCGGAGGTGGGGAGTGGATCTTCGAAGTTCTTAAGAACTACGACCTACAGCCGTCAGTAAGGGAATCCTCATAATGCCTTTTCGAACACCCACATCCAAGACGCTCTTCGATCGTGCCATGCGCGTGATGGTCGAAGGCGGAAGCTCGCCGTCGCGCGGGCCCGCCAACTACGGAGATTACCCGCTTTTCATCAAGCGGGGACGAGGCTCGAAGATCGAGGACGTGGATGGGAACGAGTTCATCGACTGGATGATGGCGTATGGGGCATTGCCTCTCGGTCACGCGCACCCGGCGATCGTTGCAGCGCTCGCCGAAGCGGCCTCCACCGGCACGCTGTTCGCGGCTGCCACCGAAGTCGAGATCGACGTCGCCGAGATGATCGCGCGAATGGTGCCATCCGCCGAACGGGTGAGGTTTGCCAACACTGGCACCGAGGCGGCGATGGCGGCCATCCGGCTGGCGCGCGGGTACACCGGCCGGCCGAAATTCATCAAGTTCGAGGGGCACTACCACGGCTGGTACGACGACTTTCTGGTCAACGCGCATCCCCACCCCGTCGTGTCACTCGGCCACGTCCGCGATCCGATTCGCATTGCCGAGAGCTCGGGGCTGAACCGACACGCGCTCGACGACACCATCGTCGTGCCCTGGAACGATCTCGCCGCGGTGGAACGGGCGATTGACACCCATCGCGGACGGATTGCCGCCATCATCACGGAAGGCGTGATGGCCAACATGGGTGTCATTCCACCAGAGCCTGGATATCTTCAGGCGCTTCGCGAGCTGGCACGGTTGCACGACATTCTCTTCATCCTCGACGAAACGGTCACCGGCTTTCGGATCGCGATGGGCGGTTGTCAGACTCATTACAAGCTCGATCCGGATCTGTCCACGTTCGGGAAGGCACTCGGTGCGGGGTTGCCGGTCGCCGCCCTTGTCGGCCGCGCGGAGATCATGGAGGCCCTCGCCTGGGGCGGCGTTCTTCATTACGGCACGCAGAACGGATCGAGAGCCGGCATGTTCGCCGCGCGCGCCAGCCTCGAGCTCCTCGGCAAAGACAACGGGCGCGCGTTTCAGCACACGTGGGACATCGGCGGCCGGTTGGTCGAGGGGCTTCGAGGCGTGTTTCAGGAAACAGGGACGGCCGCCATCGTGCAGCACGTCGGCCCGATGCTGCAGGTGATGTTCACCAACGAGCCTGCCATCCGCGACTATCGCGAGTTCTGCGCGCACGTCGATCGCGCGGCGTACCGCCGGTTCGCCCTGGCGCTCTTCGAGCATGGCGTCTACATGAGTCCTTCGGCTGCGCTTCACTCGGTGGCGTCGATTGCGCACACGACCGACGACGTAGATCGCACGATCGCCGCCGTGAGAAAGGTGCTGGCGGGTGGCCGGTAGTCAGCCCGCCGCCGCGCCGGAATTCCAAGGGAAAGTCGCGATCGTCACCGGAGCGGCCTCGGGAATCGGTCGCGCGTCGGCGATTGCGCTGGGGCGTGCGGGCGCGACCGTCGTTCTGGCCGACCGCGATCTGGAACGAGGCGCCCGCGTAGCCGGCGAGATCGGCTCGGACGGCGGCCGCAGTCTCTTCCTGGCGTGCGATGTGGCCCGCGCAGCCGACTGCGAACACGTCGTCCGCGAAACACTTGCGCGCTTCGGCCGGCTCGACATCCTGTTCAACAACGCCGGCGTCATCCGGCGCCAGACCATTGTCGAAACTTCAGAGGAAGACTGGGATCTGGTGATGGCGGTCAACGTGAAGGCAATCTACCTGATGTGCCGGAGCGCGATTCCTCACATGAAACCTGGCAGCGCCATCGTCAACACGGCATCCGGGTGGGGCCTGGCGGGCGGCGGACGTGCCGCTGCGTACTGCGCTTCGAAAGGTGCCGTCGTTCTGCTCACCAAGGCCATGGCGATTGACTGCGGCGCGCTCGGCATCAGGGTGAACTGCATTTGTCCGGGAGACACGGACACGGCGATGCTGCGCGACGAAGCGCGTCAGCTCGGCGAGCGAACCGAACAGTTTCTCGCCGGCGCAGCGGCACGACCGCTCGCGCGCGTGGGCACGCCGGAAGAAATCGCCGATGCCGTGCTGTATCTGGCCGGATCACGTTCGTCGTTCGTGACCGGAACTGCGCTCGTCGTGGACGGCGGCGGCCTGGCAGGGTCGATCTAGGAGTGGCATCGATGCGTGGATTGCAGGGAAAACGTGTGTTGATCACGGGCGGGGCGAGCGGCATCGGGGCGGCCACCGTCGATCGGTTCATCCGGGAAGGATGCCGCGTGCTGGTGCTCGATCGCGACGAGGAGGGCTGCCGCCGAATCAAAGAGAAGCATCCCGATCTGGTCGCGACGATCCTCGCGGACGTGTCGGATCCGGCGTCGGTCGACGCGGCTTTTCGGGCTCTCGACGGGATTTCGGGCGGTCTCGACGTGCTGATCAACAACGCCGGCATCAGCATCAGGCATACGTTTCTGGAGATCACGCCGGAAGACTGGCGGCGCGTGATGGACGTGAATCTCTACGGAGTCTTTCTCGTGGCCCAGCAGGCCGCCCGGAGAATGGTGTCGGCGGGCTCGGGTGTGATTCTGAATATGGGCTCCACGAATGGCGTGGCGGGCTATCCGTGGTACGCGGACTACAACGCGTCGAAGGCGGGCGTCCTCCAGATGACGCGATCGGCGGCTCTGGAGCTGGCGCCGAAGGTGCGAGTCAACGCCATTTGTCCGGGCTACATCATGACGCCCATGCAGGAGGCCGAATACACGCCGGAGATGATTGACGAGATCAACCGCAAGGTTCCGCTGAGGCGCCACGGCCGTCCGGAGGAAGTGGCGGCGCTCTTCGCCTTTCTGTCGTCAGACGAAGCGCAGTACATCACGGGACAATGCTTTGTGATCGACGGGGGCGAGCTGGCCGGCGGCCTCGCTTCGCGATAGTCGGTCGAGAAGTCGAAGGGTCTAAGGGTCGAAGAGGCCCAGACCTTCAGGTCTGGAAAAGCCAGGGTCGCGATCGGTGTCAGTCATTTCCCGTGATCGTCTAGCCGGCCAGTTGAAGGTCGAAGAAGAGCGCTTTGCGCAGGACCATCCGCGCTCGCGCGAGCTTTTCGCGCGAGCACAACGGAGCCTCCTCGCCGGCGTGCCGATGAACTGGATGGTGCGCTGGGCCGGATCGTTCCCCATCTTCGTTCGCGAGGCGTCCGGCGCCTGGTTCACGGACGTCGACGGGCATCGATACCTCGATCTCTGCCTTGGCGATACGGGAGCGATGACGGGGCACGCGCCTACCGCAGCCGTCGAGGCCATCGTGGATCAGCTCGGGCGCGGCCTGACGTTCATGCTGCCGACGGAGGACGCGGTCCACGTGGGCGAACAGCTCGCCGAGCGATTCGGGTTGCCGTATTGGCAGATTGCCATGACCGCGACCGACGCCAACCGGTTTTCGATCCGCCTCGCCCGCGCGCTGACGGGCCGCAGAAAGATTCTCGTCTTCAACTATTGCTATCACGGCACCGTTGACGAGACCTTCGTCGCGCTGAGAGATGGCGTTCCCATCCTCAGGCCGGGGACCATCGGGCCTCCGGTTGATCCGTCGCACACGACGACGGTCATCGAGTTCAATGATGTCGCCGCGCTCGAATCCGCTCTGAGATCTGGCGAGATCGCCTGCGTCCTCGCCGAGCCGGTGATGACGAACATCGGCATCATTCATCCGGATCCGGGATATCACCGGGCCCTGCGCGATCTCACCCGTCGTGCCGGGACCCTGCTCATCATCGACGAGACGCACACCATTTGCGCGGGTCCGGGCGGGTACACGCGCGCCGAGGGTCTCGAGCCCGACATGCTGGTGATTGGGAAACCAATCGCTGGCGGTATGCCGGCGGCTGCGTACGGTCTGTCGGCTGAGCTGGCCGGGCGCGCTCGCTTGATCACGCGAATCGAGGAATCGGATACGAGCGGCATTGGCGGCACGCTCTCGGGGAATGCCCTCGCGCTCGCCGCCATTCGCGCCACGCTCGATCACGTTCTGACAAAGGACGCGTACGATCGAATGATTCCGCTCGCCGAGCGGTTTCAGCATGGAGTCGAAGGGGTGATCGGCGAATTCGCGCTCCCGTGGATCGTCAAGCGCCTCGGTTGCCGCGTCGAGTACTGGTTCCGCGATCGACCGCCTCGAAACGGCGGGGAAGCGGCGGCGGCCATCGACGTTGAACTCGATCGATACATGCACCTGGCGGCCATCAACCGCCGCGTGCTGCTCACGCCGTTCCACAACATGGCGCTCATCTCGCCGGCAACCACGGCGGAGGATGTTGACTTGCACACGGCAGTGTTCCGGGACAGCATTGCAGCCCTAATCTAAGAACCAAGAACTAAGAACCAAGAACTTCAACATTCCCCATGTCCCTGATCCGCGCTCCTTATATGGAATGGGCCAAGACGCGTCCTCGGGCGCGCTTCGACCTGGCCGGCAGCAATCTGTTGCACCTTTCGGTTGACGAGTTGATCGGCGTGCGCGAAGCGATCGACTTCGCCGGCCCGAATGAAGAAGGCTACCAGCCGCTGCTCGACGCGATTGCGAAGCACTACGGTGTCGACGCTTCACGCGTTGCGCTGGGAACAGGCACATCAGGAGCGAACTTCCTGGCCTTCTCGACGATCCTCTCGCACGGCGACGATGTGCTGGTGGAAAAGCCTGGCTATGATCCGCTGATTGCAGCCTGTCAAGTAGTCGGCGCCAATGTTGTCCGTTTCGATCGCCGGTACGAAGAAAAGTACGCCATCGATCCAGCGCGTGTCGCGGCGTCCCTCACGCCGCGGACTCGGTTGATCGTCCTGACCAATCTGCACAATCCCACGTCGGCTCTTATTCAACCGGAGACGCTCGACGCAATCGGGAAGCTCGCCGAGCGCCAGGGCGCTCTCGTGCTCGTAGACGAGGTGTACCTCGATACGGTGCAACCCGACCGGCTCGCGCCGGCGGCTCTTCGATCTGACGTGTTTCTGTCGACCAGCAGCTTCACCAAGGCGTACGGATTGAACGCGCTGCGGTGCGGCTGGGTGGTCGGATCGGCTGACGTGATCGCCCGCATCAGGCGCATGCGGGGCATCGTGGACGGCATCGGATCACCGGTACTCGAACGGTTTGGAACGTTGGCGTTCAAGTCCCTCGCCGAGCTCGCCGCGCGCGCGAAGTCCATCGTCGAGCCTAATCGGCAGCTGGTGACCGACTTCATCGAGGGGAGACCCGAGCTCGAATGGGTCCGGCCCGATGCGGGCTCGCTCGCGTTTCCCCGCCTTCGAGGCGAGCGCGATGCCGCACCGTTCGTCGAGCGACTGCTCACCGAGTTCGAGACCGCGGTGGTTCCCGGCCGGTTCTTCGAGGCGCCCGAGCACTTCCGCATTGCCTTCGGAGGTGCCCGCGACAACCTCAAGGGCGGTCTCGAGGCCCTGGGGCGCGCGCTCGACTCGATGCGCTCCCGATGATCGCCTCGTGAGTCTCTGTTCCCCTTTCCGAGCGCCCTCTGATAGCATCTCGCGCATGTCTACGCGATCGAAATACGTCAGTTTCCTTTCCATGTGTGCGCTGGTGGCCGGCGTCGTGATGACCCTCACGGCTCAGGTGCCAACGACGTTCGATGTGCTCATCAAGGGCGGTCGCATCGTCGACGGAACGGGCGCGCCGTGGTACCGGGGCGACGTCGGCATTGTCGGCGACCGCATTCAGTCCGTCGGCAACGTTGGCAATGCCACGGCACGGAAGACGATTGATGCGGCGAACCTGGTTGTGGCGCCGGGCTTCATCGATATGCTCGGCCAGTCCGAGTTCGAAGTTTTGGTCGACAACCGGGCGGCCAGCAAGATCACGATGGGCGTAACCACCGAGGTCACCGGCGAAGGCACCTCGATTGCGCCGATCAACGATCGAATCCGGCAGGAGCGCGCACGCCTCTACGAACATTTCAACATCGTCGCCGACTGGACGACGCTTGGCGATTACTTCCAGCGGCTCGACGATCGCACGCACCCGGCGTTGAACGTCGCGACGTTCGTCGGCGCGGGCGGCCTCCGCGACTACGTCATCGGCAGGAACGATCGACGCGCAAGCCCCCAGGAGCTCGAGCAGATGAAGGCGCTTGTCGCCCAGGCGATGGAGCAGGGCGCGCTTGGCGTCAGCTCGTCGCTGCAGTACGTGCCCGATCGGTTCGCCAACACCGACGAGCTCGTGGCGCTGGCGGGTGTCGCTGCGAAATACGGCGGGATCTATGCCACGCATCAGCGTTCCGAGGGGGGACAGATCTTCGAGTCGCTCGACGAGATCTTTTCGATCGCCGAGCGCGCGAGCATTCCCGCGGAGATCTGGCACCTCAAGACGGCGTACAAGGCGAACTGGGGAAAGATGCCCGAAGTCCTGAGTCGCATCGAAGCGGCAAGGAGCCGGGGCCTCGACGTCTCGGCCAATCAATACCCGTACAATCGTGCGTCGAATGGCCTCGACGCGTGCCTGCCGCTCTGGGTGCGCGAAGGCGGCGTCGAAAAGATGGCGGCGCGCCTGAAGGATCCTGCCGAGCGCGAGCGCATCAAGAAGGAGATGGATGATGCGACCGTCACGTCATGGGAAAACCAATGGTACGGAGCGGGCGGTGGAGAAGGTGTGATGCTCGCGTCGGTCCTCAATCCCGAACTCAAGAAATACGAGGGGATGACGATCGCCGAGATTGGGAAGCAACTCGGCAAGGATCCGCGCGATGTCGTCATGGACTTTGTTGTAGCGGACGGGGGCAACAGCGCGTGCATTACGGCGATCATGAATGAAGAAGACGTCAAGACGGCGCTCAAGCACCCGCTGGTGGCGATCGACACGGACTCGTCGGCGCAGGCCGAGGATGGACCGCTCTCGAAGTCGCGATCGCATCCGCGTGCCTGGGGCACATTCGCACGCATTCTCGGCAAGTACGTCCGCGACGAGCACGTCTTGACGCTCGAGGAGGCCGTGCGGAAGATGACCTCACGACCGGCGACGCGAGTCCACCTGAACGACCGGGGTATCCTGCGCCCGGGCCTGGCGGCTGACGTGACGATTTTCGATCCCGCCACGATCCGCGACGTCGCGACGTTTGAAGATCCCCTGCACTACTCGGTCGGCGTTCGCTACGTTCTCGTCAACGGCCGGGCCGTCGTCGCAGACGGCAAGATTACGGAGGAGCGATCGGGACGCGCGCTCCGCGGACCGGGATACAAGGGGAAATAAGAGGGAAACACGTAGGCTCCAGGCTCAGGGCACACTAAGAACTAAGAACCAAGAACTAAGAACCCAGAACTACAAGGATCACTCCCATGCGCCTCATCAACCGTCGAACCTTCCTGGGCGAAACGACCGGTGCTCTTGCGGCCGGCTTGGCGGCGAGCACGGTTCCCGCTCGGGCCCTGGCCTCCGGCACCGGCCTCCAGACCGGGTCGGCGAAGCAAGTCCTCGTTCTGGGCGCGGGTCTGGCGGGTCTCGCTGCCGCCTATGAGCTCGACAAGGCCGGGTTTGCCGTGACGGTGCTCGAGGCCCGGACGCGGCCAGGAGGCCGGGTCCGCACGTACCGCGACCCGTTTGCGGACGGACTCTATGCGGAGATGGGTGCCGAGTACGTGGACGCGAGCGACGAGTACGATCATAAGTACTGCAAGGAATTCGGGTTGAAGGTCATGACGGCCAAGCTGTACGACGGCATTTTCGTGCGGGGCCAGCGTTTCAAGATGGCCGCATTCAAGAAGGACGCGGAACGCCTGCCGTACGCCGGGACCGAGGGCGGGAGGCTCTTTGGACAGGAGAAGAAATACCTTCAGCGTCTTCTCGATACCATCAAGGATCCAGAGAATCTGTCGCCGGAGATTCTCAAACTCGACAACCTGTCCGTCGTCGAGCTGCTCCTGCAGGAGGGCGCGCCCGAGGACATCATCAACCTCTACACATACACGCAGGCGACTGAATCGACCGCGCGGCCGTATGAGATGTCCTCGCTGAGCATGGTGCGCAGCCTGCGTCGAAGCTTCAGCGAAGATACGGACGAGGGACGGATTCTCGGCGGCAACGATCAGCTCCCCAAGTCGTTTGCACGGGCGCTGTCCGAGAAGGTTCTCTACAACCGCCCGGTGAGGAAGATCGCTCACGATCGATCCGGTGCCGAAGTGTGGTTCGAAGAAGGCGGCCGGCTGACGTCGATTCGCACGCCGAGGCTGGTGATTGCGATTCCGTTCACGATCCTCCGCGATCTCGACATCTCGCCCCAGTTTTCCGCTGGCAAGATGAAATGCATCAACACGCTCGCGTACGGCCATGTGATGAAGATCGCCGCACAGTACAAGAGGCGGTTCTGGGACGACGCGGAGAGCCTCGGTCAGCGCGTCTTTTCCGACACGATGCTGCGTCGGGTGTATCACTTTTCGATCGATCAACCAGGGCCGCGCGGCATACTGATGAGCTTTACATCGGGCGCCGACGCGGAGAAACTGGGACGACTGTCCGACGACGATCGTCTTCGCACCGCGCTCGAGGAGACCACGAAGATCTGGCCCGACGCCCCGAAGTACTGGGAATCGGCGGCGATCAAGTACTGGAACGAGGACCCCTGGATCAGAGGCAGCTACTCGTTCACGGGAGTCGGCCAGGCCCAGACGTTCCTCGATCTGGCGCGCTCGCCCGAAGGGCGCGTGCACTTTGCCGGCGAACACACCTCGATTCACCGTGCGTCCATGAACGGCGCCATCGAATCCGGCGTGCGAGTGAGCGAGGAAATCAGGAAGGCCGAGGCGTCCTGAGCTCGCACGCGTTCATATCGCCGGCGAACACCCGCATCATCAGAAATCCGGAGCACACATGTCCCGAGTCAGTCTGACCCGTGTCGGAACAGCCGCACTTTTCGCGCTGGCGGTTCAGCCTTTTCATGCGTTTGCGACCACGCTGCCGTCGGGTTTCACCGAGGTGGTCGTGGCGTCGGGCCTGAGCAGTCCGACGTCGTTCGCGTTTCTTCCCGATGGCCGCATTCTCGTCACGGAAAAGGGCGGCAGGATCCGTGTGATCAAGAACGACGTGCTGCTCGGGACACCGGCCATCACGCTGGCCGTGAACTCGCAGGTCGAGCGTGGCGCACTGTGCGTGACGCCTGACCCACAGTTTTCGTCGAACCATTTCGTCTACATCTACTACACGACGTCGAGCGGCAGCTTCCAGCCGTCTGGCCATTCGTTTGTATCGCCGAAGAATCGCGTGTCGAGGTTCACAATGAGCGGCGACTCCATTCTGGCGGGCACCGAGGTCGTCATCCTGGACGACATCTTTTCAGACGCTGGGAACCACAATGGCGGGTGGATCCAGTTCGGACCGGCCGGCAAGCTCTACATCTCGACCGGAGACGGGGGATCGCGTGCCAGGAACTCTCAGGAGTTGACCAACTTGTCCGGGAAGATCCTGCGCATCAATTCCGATGGATCGGTTCCGACGGACAATCCGTTCTTCACCACTCCCGACGCACTGCGCAGCAAGATCTGGTGCTACGGCCTGCGCAATCCCTGGAGGAACACGTGGGATTCCGCAGGCCGGCTGTTCATCGGCGATGTCGGCTCGGGCGGCTCGAACGCCTTTGAAGAGATCAATGTGGGCGTCCCGGGGATGAACTATGGATGGCCGGACAAGGAAGGGGTCGCAAACACGCCTGGCTTCGTCGATCCCATCTACACCTATCCACACGGCTCAGGCGCATCCATCACAGTCGGTGTCTTCAGTAACGGTGCGGCGTACCCGGCGCAGTACGCAGGGTCGCTGTTCTTCGGCGACTTCGTGCAGAGCTTTATTCGCACGCTCAAGTACAACGCGGGGAACGGGACTGGCACGCCAAGCCCGTTCGGTTCGAGTGCCGGCGGTCCGGTCCACTTTGCGAACGGGCCGAATGGCCTCTTGTACTACGCGTCGATCAATACCGGACAGATCAGAAGAATCGAGTTTCCTTCGAAGGCTCTGTCGACCCCTGTTCCCGCGAACTACGACGGCGACAATCGCGCGGACATCGCGACGTTCACCAAGCCCGGGGTGTGGTTCGTCAAGCGTTCGTCAGATGGAGGGACGAGCAGCACGAGCTGGGGTACGGTCGCCCTCAAGGACGTCCCGGTGCCGGCTGACTACAACGGCGATGGAATGGCCGACATTGCGGTCTATCGTCCGGACGTCAGCAAGTGGCGCATCCTTCTCTCAACCGGAGGATCGAGCATCATCGACTGGGGCACGCCATCCTTCAAGGAAACACCCGTGCCGGCCGACTATGACGACGACAACGTGACGGACCTCGCCGTCTGGAGCGCCATGAGCACTCCAAATCCGCGATGGCTGATCCGTCGCTCCTCTGACCTTGGCGCGACCACCGTCGAGTTCGGACTCGCAGGCGACATCCCCGTGCCGGGCGACTACGACGGCGACGGTAACGCCGACATTGCGGTCTTCCGACCCAGCACGGTTCAATGGCTCGTGCTGCCGTCCTTGGGCGGAGGCACGCAGACGACGGCCTTCGGTCAGCTTGGCGACAAACCCGTGCAGGCTGATTTCGATGGCGATGGCACGACCGATTTCGCCATCTTCCGTCCGTCGAACGGACTCTGGCTCTACAGGCCGTCGTCAGGGGGAGTCGACGTGGGCCTCGGCTGGGGCGCCGGGTCGCTGGGCGATATCCCTGTTCCCGCGGACTTCGATGGGGACGGGAAGGCCGATCGCGCGGTGTTTCGCAAGGGCACGGGACAATGGTTCATCCGCCGATCGTCTGACGGCGGGACCACCATCTACCCTTGACGAATCGCTGACATCGTCCGGTGCGAACTGATCGCCGCCAGGCCCTTCGATCGCTCGGTGCCGCCCTCGTTGCCGGCATGGCATCGGGCTGCGCCTCACGTTCCGGCTCGCGGAACGTTGTCGCGCCCGCCCGCGCAACTGGCCGTCGCATTCCGAGGCTGAACCTCGAGCCCGATCGCGTCATCCGCACGGTCGCCGGACTCCGGCCGTTTCGTCCGTCGGGTTTTCTCGTCAAGACCATCCGCCTGAACGATCGGATCGTCGTTCATAACTACGGACACGGCGGCGGCGGCGTGACGCTGTCGTGGGGTACGGCTCATCTGGCTGCAGATGAGGCCATGCAGGCTGGTGAGCGCCGCGTGGCGGTCATCGGTTCGGGAGCCGTAGGCCTTGCGACTGCCCGCCTTCTTCAGCGCCGCGGTTGCGACGTAACTATCTACGCCAGGGATCTTCCTCCACAGACGACGTCGAATATCGCCGGCGCGACCTGGTTTCCTTCCTCAGTCGTGGACGCCGCTCGCCGCACGCCCGCGTTCGAGGATGTGTTCGTCAAGGCATGTCGACTCTCTCATCGATATTTCCAGGATCTCGTTGGTGAGACGTATGGCGTGCGCTGGCTCGACCAATACGATCTGCTCGGAGATGCGCCTGTCGCCGATTCGTGGGAAATGTCCGCGCTTCAGGGTCTCTTTCCGGACGAAGCGGCCGCTCGGGCCAGGCGAGCATCCCTTCGGCGTGAAGGTGGTCGATCACTACAAGACCATGCTGATTGAACCGCCCGTGTATCTGAATGCCCTGACGCGGGACTTTCAGATCTCAGGAGGACGCACGATCGTCCGCGAGCTCTCGAGCGCCGCTGAGTTGACCGGCTTGCCGGAACGGCTGATCGTCAACTGCACCGGTCTCGGTGCGAAGCATCTCTTCGACGACCAGGAGCTCACGCCGATCAAGGGCCAGCTGTCGGCGCTGCTGCCGCAGCCGGAGATCGACTACATCATGGGTGCGCCGGACGATGTGTACATGATTCCGCGGCGGGACGGAATCATGCTCGGAGGATCTCACCAGAGAGGCGAGTGGTCGCTCGAACCGGATCCGGCGATCGCACGCCGAATCTTCGACGGGCACGAAAGGCTGCAGGGGCAGAGGCAGGACTGAGCTAAGAACTGAGAACTGATCCGATAACACCGTCGGCTCGTCGGTCGACGGTTAGAACTCAGTTCTCAGATCTCAGCACTACTTTTCAGTATGTCACCTTCGACAACTGCGCGAGCGCGAGCATGAGCGCGTGCGTGCCGCGCTGGCCGTAGCCCTGGGCCTCGACGGCCATGTAGAGCTGATGGACCAGGGCCAGCCCTGGGAGCGCGATCTTCATCCGTCGCGCCTCGTCGAGCGCGATGCTCATGTCCTTGATGAAGTGCTCGACGAAGAACCCGGGGTCGAAGTTGCCCTTGAGGATCCTGGGCGCGAGGTTTTCGAGCGTCCAGCAGCCCGCCGCGCCGCCTTTGATCGAGCTCAGCATCGTCTCGAGATTGAGGCCCGCTTTGTAGCCGTAGAGGAGGCACTCGCACACGCCGATCATCGTTCCCGCGATGGTGATCTGGTTGCACATCTTCGTGTGCTGTCCGGAGCCTGGCCCGCCCTGGTGCACGATGTTCTTTCCCACGACCTCGAAGAGCGGTCTGGCCGCCGCGACGGCGTCGGCGTCGCCGCCGATCATGATCGAGAGGGTCGCATTCCGCGCACCCACGTCGCCGCCTGAGAGCGGCGCATCGAGAGACGTCGCGCCCTTCCCTTTGGCCGCCTCATAGATCTCCTGCGCAAGGCGCGGCTCGGTCGTCGTCATGTCGATCAGGATCGAGCCTTGTCTGGCGCCTGCAATCACGCCATCGGGACCGAGGTACACCTGTCGTACGTCTGGCGGGAATCCCACGATCGAGCAGACGACGTCGGACTTGTCGGCCACCGCCTTCGGGGAGTCCGCCCACACGGCGCCGAGATCGAGAAGCGGCTGGGCTTTGGCTTTCGTCCGCGTAAACACGGTGACGGTGAAGCCCTTGTCAATGACGTGACGGCACATTGACGAACCCATGACGCCGATGCCGATCCACCCGATGCGCGAGCTCTGGTCTACTGTTTTGGGCACACGAGACTCCGTTCCGGTAGAATCACCGGCTGAATCTTCCTTCAGAAAAAGTCAAGGGTCAATCGGCTGCAATCAATCGAGGGTGTCATGCGGGAGCCGAGCGTAAAGCGTCGCATTGCATGTGGCATCGGGATGCTGGTCGTCGTCCTGGCGATCGGCTGGCCCGTCGGACAGGAGGCGGATCGGCGCGCCGAATTCCTCCAGATGTTCGCGCGCGATTACTACCCGGGCAGGAGCGGTCAAATCATGATCGTACCCCGGGAGAATTTCGTGCTCACGAGGCGCGATGCGTCGTACCGGTTCATGCACGGCAGCCCCTGGGACTACGACGTTCGCATCCCGATGATTTTCTATGGCCGCGGGTATTTCAAATCCGGGCGAGTATCCCGGACGCCGCTCATCATCAGGACATCCTGCCGACGCTTGCCTCGGTCCTGAAGCTGCCGCTTCCGGCGACGATCACGGGCCACGCTCTGACGTCGAGCCTGTCTGCAACAGCTCCGCCGAGGCGCCGCGTGTCGTGCTGCCTCCTCGTGCTTGACGCGACACGCGCCGACTATCTCGACAAGCACGCCGCGGGCATGCCAACCCTGTCGCGATTGAGAAAGGAAGGCGTCTGGTATCCGAATGCCCGCGTCAACTACCTGCCGTCAGCGACAGCCGTCGCGCACGCCACGATCTCGACCGGCACCGATCCTCGGTTTCACGGCATCGTGGTCAACGCGGCCTACGATCGCCTGCGCGATCGCGCGAGCGAGCCGTACTTCGAGCAGTCACCGGCCAATCTGATGATGCCGACGCTGGCGGATCTCTGGAGTCGTGAAACGCGCGGCCGCGCCGTCATCTACGCGCAGGGAGGACTCTTCTACGCCGCTGCGGCGCTCGCCGGTCATGGCGCCTGCTTCTGGGACGGGCGCACAGTGATGGCGGTCACGTTTCGACGCGGTCAACGGCGTCTGGGTGACCAATCCAGAGTGCTATCAGATGCCCGCATCGTCTGCACGAGCATGGATGCGCGAACGCTCTGGGAAGGAACATCCGGCCGCTGGCTCAATCATGACATCGCGAACACCGTCGAAGTCCGACGATCGGCGCTGTTCCCCGCCTTCGAGGCACGCGCGGTCATGTCGGTGATCGAACACGAGTCCGATCGGTGCGGACGAGATCCCCGATCTCGTGCTGACCAATCTCAAGTCGCTCGACTGGGTCGGCCATAAATACGGACCGGACTCACCCGAGATCTCCGCGACGCTCGAGGCGATGGACAAGGCGGTGGCCGACATCCTGTCGGCGCTCGACCGCAAGGTTGGTCCGGACAAGTACGTCGTTGCCATCACCGCCGATCACGGCATGCCGCCCGAACCGGCCACCGGCGAGAGCGGACGAATCACGGAGCCCGACATTGCCAAGCTGATTCACGACCGTTTCGATACGGCCGGCCGGCTTGTCCGTGTCTACGAATCGGCGAACGGTCAACTCTATCTCGATCGCGATCGGTTGGTGGCTCTGGGCGTGACGCTCGATCAGATCGCGCAGTATCCTCGCAAGCCAGAAATTCATCTATGCAGCGTTCACGGAAGACGAGGTCAGGCAGGCGAAGATCGAGAACCCCAGGATTCAGAGTCCGCGAGTTCGAGACCCTGAAACCCTTCGATCTTTCTGATTCCCGTGTCCTTAATCGCTCTGCTGTACGCTCCCCGCGATCTTCGTTTCGAAGAGCATCGGCTTCCCGCTCTCGGGCCTGAAGATGTTCTGCTGAGGACGCGGCTGGGCGCCGTCAGCGCCGGCACCGAGTCGGCCTGGTACTTCGGGACCGATCCTCAGCTCGATCCGGCGTATCGACCGCTCGCTTTTGGCCGCCCGGTGTTTCCACGAACGCTCGGCTATGAAAAAGTGGCCGAGGTTGCCGCAACCGGCGGTGCCGTTACGGAAGTCTCCGTCGGTCAGCGCGTCACCGCCTACTACGGCCACGCAGAGGAGTTCGTGCTGCCGGCCGCGCGAGTCATCCCTGTTCCGGATGACATCTCCGACGAGCAGGCCGTGTTTTCCACGCTCATGACCGTCGCGGCTCACGCCGTCCGCCGGTCTCGGCTGGCGATCGGAGACGATGTGATCGTGACGGGTCAGGGTGTCGTGGGCCTGCTCACTGTGATGGCCGCGCGGCTGGCCGGCGCACATCGAATCGTCGTGTCCGATCGATATGAGGCTCGCCTCGCCTTTGCGCGTCGGTTCGGCGCCGACTTCGCGTGGAATCCTGGCGACGGGTCGCTCGTCGACGCTGTGCGCGACCGGTACGGTTCGTCCGGCCTCGATGTGGCGTTCGAGTGCTCCTCATCCTATGAAGCGCTGTGCGATGCCATGGCGCTTCTGAAGCGGAATGGCCGGGTCGCGGTCGTGGCGCAGCTGAAGGGTCGATACCCCGCGCATCCTGTGCTGGGCGTCGAGTTTCACCTGAGTGAGCTCGAGATGATCTCGACCGACGGCGGGGGCGACCGTCGGCGTCTGACCGAGTGGTTCTTCGGTCAACTCCGTCGGGGAACCATCAGCGGCATCGAATCGCTGGCGACCGACCGCGTGCCGTTTGCCGAGCTGCCGCGCGCATTCGAGCTGATCGAGCAGCAACCGGATCGCGTCATGAAGGTGCTCGTGACCTACGACGGATCGTCGGGCAGCCGCTGATGATGAACCGCGCTCGGCTCGACGACCTGTTCCGCGGTCTCTCGATCGATCGTGCATGGAGCCATCTCGAATGGCTCGCGCGCGAAGCGCCCGATCGGGTCTCCGGCACACCCGATCAGGAGCGTGCCGCCCGCTACTTTGCCGACTACCTCGATAGGTCCGGCCTCGAGACATCGCTCGACACGTTCACGGCATATCGAAGTGTTCCCCTCATTGGACGGCTGGACGTGCTGGCTCCGGTTCAGCGAACGATTCGCAGCGAGGCGTGCGGACACATCCGTTCCACCTCTCCAGACGGCATCGTCTGCGACCTGGTGTCCATCGCCGCTGGACGCGATGAGGACTACGGGAACAAGGATCTGAACGGTTGTGCCGTGCTGACCGACATCGGTGTGGGCCCGGCCCGCCCCGAGAAGGCGCGCATCGCGGCCAGTCACGGCGCGGCAGCCATTGTCTTTGTCAATTGGGGATTGCCAGAGTTTGGCACCATTCCTCGGGGCGCAATCAAGTGCGCCTGGGGCAATCCGACGCGAGCGTCTCTTGCCGATGTTCCCCAGATTGCGGCGCTGGGTATCTCTCGCGCAGACGGTGAGGGGCTTCGCCGGGAGCTGGACCGGGGACCCGTTCGCGTGCGTGTGATCGCAGAGGCGACTCGCGACTGGGGTCCGCTGATACAGCCATGGGCGCGTCTTCGCGCGCCGGATGGAGATGGCAGCGTCTTGATCGTCGGCGGCCATCATGATGCGTGGCGGCCGGGAATGACCGACAACGCCGCCGGCAATGCGCTGATGCTGGAGCTCGCGAGCATGTTCGCTTCCCGGCGCGATGTTCTTCGTCGCGATGTGATCTTCGCGTTTTGGAACGGCCACGAGATCGGCGACTACGAGGGGTCGACGTGGTTCGTCGATCGATATTGGGACGAACTGGACCGCCACGCCGTCGCGTATTTCAACGTCGACTCGGTGGGCATGGTTCACTCGTCCACATTCATCGGCGACTCGACTCCAGAGCTGACATCTTTCCATCGTCGGGTCGAGGAATACGTGCTCAACACGGCGGCGCCCCATCGTCACCTGACCAGGGACAACGAGCACCCGTTTTTCCCGCTGGGACTCCCCGCTCTTGAAGGGCGCTTTCATTTCAGTGAAGAGCAGGTGGCCGGGTGGGGCGGTGCGCGCGGCGGCTGGTGGTGGCACAGCGAAGCGGACACTCTCGACAAAGTCGATCGCCGGCGATTCGAGGAGACGGTGCGAGTCTACGTGGGATACATCTGCGGGATGTGCAGCGGCTCACTCCTGCCGATGGATTTTCAAGCCACTGCGGAAAGCATTGCGAGCCGCCTCGCGCAGGCCGGAGCCATCGCCGGCGATCGCTTTGATCTGGACCTGCCTGTCGAGCCGTTCAACCTGGCGGTCGAACGGCTCGACCGTCATGTGGAGTCGCTTGCAAATCCAACGCGCACCGAGGCGGAGCGCGTCAATGATGTCCTCAGGAAGCTCAGTCGGATTCTGTTGCCGGCCTTCGAGACCTTCGGTGGGCGATACGTTCAGGACAGGTGCTCTCATCCCGCCCTTGCGGCGCCGATACCTGCCCTCCACGATCTGACGCTCCTCGGGAGCGCCGACAAGGACGGGGAACTCGCTCACCTTCTCCGGTACTGAGCTGGTGCGGCAGAGGAATCGGTTGTCGGACGCGCTTCGCGAGGCGACCGCGACGATCGAGCTATCCATCCCGGGCTGACGAGACGCGCGGCGCGACCGGGTTGGCCTGATAGCCTCAGCGCTCGACGAAAATCAGATCGCCAAACGCAGCCGGGACGTGGAAGCTCGGCGAATCGTTCGGCGACCACGCGGCCATTACCGCACCATCCTCGGGATGGTCTTTCCCGCCCGGGCGCTTGATACGGAAGAGATTGAATCGCCAACGGTCGCCGATGCCCGGGGGCATGGGAACGGCGGTCTTCTGCGCGAGGCGCGAGAAGTCCGACCACGGCATGAACGCCGTGGCGGTCCAGCCGATGGGCTTGTTGTCCGGGTCGACGAGGGGGGTCACTCGAGTCTCGAGACCGTGAAAATCCCAGGCCAGCTCCATCTGCTTGTGCGGCGAGGGTTCGATCATGCGGACGTCACAGACGATGTTGGCGGGGTTGATCTCGAGCTCGGCATAGTTCTGGCCGGATCGATCCGGGTCGACGAAGATCTCGACGACCTCTTCTTCCCAGAGATGATCGTCACGGTTCGACATCGTGTGCCACGGTCGGTCATCGACTGCGTCGAATCGCACGAACAGTCCCTGGTCGTTCCAGACGGCCCAGAAGCGTGTCGGATACCGTGATGGTCCCCATTCGACCTCGCTCGCGTCTCTCCAGGCCGGCGACGAGGACGAGAGCAGGTCGCTGATGCTGGAAGTGGATCGGACGGCGCGGTACTGGGGAGGCATTGGCATTGACGTCATCATGACGATCAGAACGGGCAGCGACCGGATCATCGTGTTCGATGGTTCTTATAGCCAGTGAACGAGCGCGTGTCAAACGAACCCTGCTATGATGCCCCGCCGAATTTGTCGTCGAACCGACCGTCCACCGCCATGTCCAGAGCCCCGATCCGATTTCTGCTTCTGATCTTCCTCGTTGACATGATCTCGGTGCGAACGCTGACCCAGTCGAACCTCGATCGGGCCGCGGCCGCCCCAGCGGGTTTGGCGGCCATCGAGGCCTTCGACGAGTACCCGTTTCTGAGACCCGACGTGGACCCGCATTACCTCTCGAGCTTCGATCGCACGGGAGGAAACAATGACGGATTTTCCGGGGACTATTCGGCGCTCTATGTGGACGCGAACGGCGAGCACGTCATCTTTGACAGCAAGGGACCCGGTGCCGTGTACACGCTTTGGTTCACGAGCCGCGAGAACGGGTGGGCGCCGCTTGGCTGGGGCCAGATCAAGTTTTACTTTGATGACGAGGCGGCGCCGAGACTTGCGATTGACGGCGACGAGCTGTTCAGCGGCAAGAGGAAGCCATTCGTCGCGCCGTTCGTCTTCAATGCCTTTTCGACGACCGGCGGCTACGCCTGCTACATGCCGTTTCCCTACAAGAGTCGACTGAAGATCACGACCGAACGTCGGGTGGGCTTTTACAACATCTACTCGCATGCATACGCGCCCGATCACCAGGTGGAGAGCTGGACTGGTCGCGAGGACTATAGCGCCGGTGCAGCATTGTGGAATGCACCTGGTCTCAATCCGCTGGGCACGCTTGATGCGGACGTGTCGAGCGGCACGCTCGATCTGGCCGCGCCGGCGCTGCCGGATGGCGAGCCGGTGCCGGCCGTCGCTCGCATGTTCGAGTGGAATGGCGCGGGCGCGATTACCGGTCTCCGCCTGAACCCACTCTTCCCACTGACGCCGTACCAGCTCAATCACATCACCATCCGTATGTTCTGGGACGGCGAAGCCACACCATCGGTGTCGGCTCCCCTCGGCAGCTTCTTTGGATCGGGACTGGAAGAGGCGCCGGTGCGCGCGGTACCGCTCGGCATGACGAGCGCTGGCGCGTACTACTGCTACCTGCCGATGCCGTTCTGGAAGAGCGCCAGGATCGAGCTCGTCAACGAGAATACCGACCGCACGCCGAAGATCTGGTGGGAGGTGCGAGTGACGCCTCAGGCGTCGAAGCCGTACCCCCGAGATCGGTGCGGGTACTTCAAGGCTCAGTACAAGCGCGAGTGGCCGACGACAAATGGCGTGGACTACGGGATTCTCGACACGCGCGGCCGCGGCGTCTACGTGGGTCAGGTCATGACCGTCGAGCCGGTTCGCCCCGAAATCAAGCGCTGGTGGGAAGGCGACCTTCGCATCTACCTCGATGGCCGTCGTCAGCCGGCGTTCCACGGAACCGGTCACGAGGACGAGTATCTGGGAGGATGGTCGAACGAGTGGCTCATGAATCCGTATTCGTTGCCGATGCACGGCGAGCCGGCGACGCGCGACCTGAAGGCCATCGACTTTCAGTGGAACGCCAGCACGACCGTCTATCGATTCTTTGTGGGGGGCGTTCCATATCAGTCCCGGATCAGTGTTTCAACTGAGCATGGCGTGGACAACGGAGTGCCCGCCATGTACTCGAGCGTCGCGTATTACTACGAGCAACCGGACGGAAGCCAGATGGTCGATGCGCTCGATGTCGGCAATGCAGACGAGGAGAAACGGCACCGCTATCGGGCCGATCCTGCGGCAGGCATCAAGAGTCTGGTGGCCCAGTTCGAAGGCGCGCACGACCAGGAGTCGGTGACGGACGAGGGCCGTGAAGTGACGAACGGATCCCGCTTTTCGTTCACCGTTTCAGAACGTACGTCGGAGCTCAGGCTTCGACGCCTGTACGATCAGACGGCGCTTCAGGAGGCCGAGGTCGTGATCAACGGCGCGTCCGCGGGTCCGTGGTACGCACCCGCAGTGAATCCTCACAAGCGCTGGGCCGAGTCGGACTTTCTGATTCCCGCCGCGTTGGTGTCAGGCAGGACCGTGGACGTCGAAATCCGCGTGCGACAGGGTCGCTGGACGGAATACCGGTACGAGCTGTGGGCCCGCACTAAGAACTAAGAACTAAGCACTAAGAACTACAATCTATTTCGTCGTCTCATATGGCTCCAAATCCACCAGGTTGACCACCCACGACTTGCCGCGCCGTTCAAGGTAAGCCAGCGTTCCGCCTCCATCAGACCATGCCGGCAGCACGGCGTTCTTCGATGCCTCGAGCTCCTGCGTCCGGCCGTGGAGGTCCATGAAGACGATCTGGCCCTTCTTGTTGACGAAGGCAATCAAGGGAAGTCCCGCTGGTGCCCAGCTGTACGTGAGACCGGGCGCCGGCGGTTCGTCCACCCACTCGCCGACAACCTGACCTTTGAGCAGCATCCGGTAGATGTGCGCCGATCCTGCCTGCTTCGCGATCAGCTGGTTCTGTCCGCTGATGGAATCACTCAAGTACATGGCGTGGCGAGGTTGATTGAGCGGATCGATGATCTCAGTATGTTCGTCCAGGGTGATGGCAAACGCTGGTACCCGCGGCGCAGACTGCGCCGCCTTCCATTTCCAGTACTCGTCGGCCCACGCCGGAGGTTCCCGCGTCGATTTAGAGGTCTTCTCAGCCAGGCTGATCACATAGTGGTGCGGCTTGGCGTCCGGTCCGCGACCATCCCACGACTGCAGATACAGTTCGGTCGCCTCCGGTGACCACGCCATTCGCCACGGCAGTCCCTTGATGTCGCCCTTGTTCATCGTGACAACGGATGCGGGCTCGGAGACACCGATCACCCGCGTCTCACTGGGTGGCTGGGAGGGCTCGGTACCGGACAACGCGAGCGCCAGGATGATCCACATGGCACGCCTCGCAAGAAAAGGGTGGAGGAACACGAGCATAGCGAGGGACGGCAGTCTTCCGCAAGTCGCATTCCGCGGCCGCCTGTTGTGTCGCATCCGTGAATGGTTGAGGCACAATAGTCGCTTCGGCCAAACGCATACGGAGGTCAACGTGCGATCTCGAACGTCTGCCTGGGCGGCGGTCGTCCTGTTCACAGTGGTTCTGCCGGGGCGCGCGGCGGACCAGTCAGCCACACTCTCGGATTTGTCCTGGATCTCCGGATGCTGGGAGGGACGATCGGAGGGACATCGGTTCCGCGAACAATGGATGTCGCCCGCCGGCGACGCGATGCTGGGCATGGGCCATACGACGTCGTCTGGGAAGACCGTCGAGTACGAGTTCCTCATGCTGCGCCAACAGTCGGACGGCATCTTCTATGTCGCCAAGCCGTCGGGTCAGGCGGACGCGTCGTTCAAGCTGGTCGCCAGGGAACCTCGAGCCGCGACGTTCGAGAACCTCCAGCACGACTTTCCACAGCGCATCATCTATCGGCTCTCGCCTGACGGCGCGCTCGCCGCACGCATCGAAGGCATGAGGGCCGGCTCGCTTCAGGGCATTGATTACTCGATGCACAGGGTGACGTGTCCGTGACGGCTCGAGCAACCTCGTCGCGTCGGTCGCCAACATATCTACCGCTCAAGTGCCTGACGGTCGTTGTCGGCGGCCCTGATGCTGCTCGACGGGTCCTGGTCCATGGTCGCTCAGTCAACTTCGCCTGTCTTCAGTGAAGCCGTCGATCAATATCTCGACGGATTCGCTCGACGGCATCCCTCGATTGCCGCCGGAAACGGTTTACATCAGGCCGATGGTTTGCTCGAGGACTTCCGAGCCGAGCAGATTGCGGACGAAGTCGCCTGGTTCCGAGGTCAACGGAAGAAGTTCGACGGCATCGAGCTCGCCGCGCTCTCGCGCGATGAGCAGGTGGACCACCGGATCCTCGAGGGGCTCATCGACGCGTGGCTCCTCGATCTCGACGAGGTGCAGAACTGGCGCCGGAATCCCATGATTTATGCGTCAGCGGTTCTCGACGGCGTCCACAACCTGATGACGATGGAGTCGGCGCCCGCGCGGGAGCGTTACCGAATGGTGTTGGCCAAGCTGGCTAGCGTGCCGACGCTCGTTCGGGCAGCGCGAACGAACATCACCAATCCGCCCCGTATCTTTGCCGAACGGGGCGTGGTGATGAGCCGAGCCGCCGCCTCGCTCATCGAGCACGAGCTGCCACTGGCGCTCCCGGCGCCGGCAGGTGAACCACAGACTGAGGATACGGCGATCCTGCACGACGCCGTGGCCGCACTCAGGTCCTATGCCGATGATCTCGAGCAACACGCGGTGCCGCATGCGACCGGACAGTTCGCGATCGGTCGCGCACATCTCGAGGCCCGGTACCGCGCCGAGGAATTGATCGACCTTCCCGCCGATGGCCTGCGGTCGATAGGGGAGCGCGAGCTCGATCGAATCGAGGGCGAGTTTCAGTCCACGGCGAAAAAGATTGCGGCGGAGCGGGCCGTGAATGAGGTGTGGCAGGAGATTCTGGCCGATCACCCCGGGCGCGGGGAACTGGCCGCTGCGGCTCAGAAGACGGTCGATGGACTGCTGGCCTTCATTCGTGCCAGGCACCTCGTGGATGTCCCGTCCGACGAACGCGTTCTGGTGAAGGCCGCACCCGAATTCGATCTCGGCCTCGCGTCGATGCACTCGTCGCCGCCGCTCGAACCCGTGCCGGTCAAGAGCTACTACTACGTCACCGACGCCCGTGCCGACTGGCCCGCGGATCGTCAGGAAGCGTGGCTCCGAAAGTTCAACTATGCGTCGCTGACCGTCATCTCAGCACACGAGGTCTACCCGGGACATTATCTGCACAGCCTCTTCATGCGCCGGACACCCGGCAAGATTCGGCGCATCTGGATCGGCCTCAACCCCTTTCCTCAGCCATCGTCTGGTCAGGATGGGTGGGCGCACTACGCCGAGCAGATGATCTTCGACGAGGGATACCTGAAGGAGGAGCCCAAGTATCGATTGGCCCAGCTGAGCGAAGCACTCGTCCGCATCGCGCGCCTCATTGCCGGTATCAACCTGCACACGGGCCAATGGAGCGTGGATGAGGCCGCGCGCTTTTTCGAGGAGCGGGCTCACCTGCCGGCGCCCGCGGCCCGACAAGAAGCCGAGCGTGGCACCTACGATCCGACGTATGGCGGGTACGCCCTGGGCAAGCTCGCGGCGCTCAAGCTGCGTCGCGATGTGCAGCACGCCGATCCCACCAGTTTCAACCTCAAGGAATTTCATGAACGCGTGATGACGAATGGCATCGCGCCGTGGTGGGCCCACCGGGCGCTGCTTCTGCCCGGCAATCAGGGCGCGGTCGTCGAGTAGCGTCGAGGCGGGACGAGTCGATGTCGTCGAAACCTTCAGCGGAATGGGATGCCGAGACGTATCATCGCGTAGCGTCTCCGCAGACCGAATGGGGTCGGCGCCTTCTGGCAGGGCTGGCGCTGAACGGTGACGAGCGAGTCATCGATGCGGGTTGCGGCACCGGGCGTCTCACAGGCGGGCTGCTCGAACGCCTGCCGCGCGGGCGACTGATCGCCATCGATCGATCGGACAACATGCTGCAGGTCGCCCGGCAGCATCTTTCGCCCCGCTACAATGGCCGCGTCACCTTCGTGCAGGCGGATCTCAGCAGCCTGGCGCTCGGGTCGTGGGCCGATCTGATCTTCAGCACGGCCACGTTCCACTGGGTCCGCGATCACCACGCCCTCTTCGCCGCACTCCATCGCGCGCTTCGTCCGGGAGGCCGTCTCGTCGCTCAATGCGGCGGCGGCCCGAACCTTGCCGGACTCCTTGGTCGCGCGGCGACGCTCATGCGTCAGCCGCAGTACGCGCCGTTCTTCGGGGGTTGGACTGGGCCCTGGGAGTTCGCCGATGCCCGTACGACGGCCGAGCGTCTGCGCGCGTCCGGATTCACCGACGTCCACACCAGCCTCGAGCCGGCGCCTGTGACGCTGGCCGATGGGCCGACGTTCGAAGAGTTTCTCCGCTGCGTGATCGTGCGGCCGCACCTCGAACGCCTGCCAGAATTCCGCCGGCGGCATTTCGTCCATCATCTGGCCGAACAGTCGGCGCACGATGAACCGCCGTACTTGCTCGACTACTGGCGGTTGAACATGTGGGCGACCAAGACAGCGATGAGCAAAGAGCGATGAGCGATGAGCAATGAGTAGCCCGGACCTTCAGGCCCGGGTCGACTGAGGAGTCACTATCATGCAATATACCAATCTTCTCGAGGAGTCTCTTGAAGCCTGGCAGTGGACGCGCTGCGGGCTGATCGAGGAGCTCCTGAACCTTCCAGGCGATCGCTTCGACTTCAAGCCGACTCCCGCTTCCCGGTCGATCGTCGAGCTCGGCCTGCACATCGTCGAGTCCGGTCTGATGATGGTGGGTGAGTTGACGCGAGCCGATGGCGACTTCACCCGTCAGGATTTCGGCGCGTTCATCTCGGAGTACGCCGGAGATCTGCCGCGCACCGCGACGCAATCGGAACTGATCGCTCTTCTGGAGGGCACGCACGAGGCCGGCGCGAAGGCCTTTCGGAACGCAGGCGAGCTGTCGATGCTCCAGTTCATCAAACGATTTGACGGCAACAACGGCACGAGGCTGGCGTGGATGGCGCACGGCATCGCTCACGAGGAGTATCACCGCGGACAACTCGCGCTGTACGCGCGCCTCATGGGGCACGTGCCCGCACTCACTCAGTTGATCATCAAGCACTCAGGCAATTCCTGAAGGCGGATGCGATGCGCGAGCCTCGGCTGACCATGGTGCAGACGATCGGAACGAAGACGCACGGACGGTTTCTGGTTGATGAGAGCTGGCCTGGTGATCGGCGAAGGCTCCTGGTCGGATTCCATGGCTACGGCGAAAACGCGGAGCGGCACAAAGAAGAGCTCGACCGACTCCAACTCGACGCGTGGCGCATCGCCAGCGTGCAGGCGCTCCATCCGTTCTACAACCAGAAGACGGGCGACGTGATTGCGAGCTGGATGACGAAGCTCGATCGGGAGCTGGCGATCGCCGACAATATCGCCTATGTGAAGGCCGTCATCGACGAGATCGAAGGGAAGAGCGGGAAGGCCGATTCGCTCGTCTTCATGGGATTCTCTCAAGGGGTTGCGATGGCCTACCGGGCTGCGGCATTCGCAGGCCGCGCATGTCAGGGCATCGTGGCGCTGGCAGGCGATGTGCCTCCCGAGCTAAAGACCGCCCGGGACACTGGCCTGCAGCTGCCGCGCGTGCTCGTCGGCCGCGGCGAAGGCGATACCTGGTACACGGCTGAACTGATGGAACAGGATCTGGAGTTCCTGCGCGGCGTCAGCGCTGAGGTCGGCAGCGTGGTCTTTGCCGGCGGCCACGAGTGGACCGACCCATTTCGCGAAAGCGTTCGCGAATTCCTGGGTCGTCTTTGAGGTGCGCTGAGGAAATGGCCGATAGCCCAGACGATCTGGCGGCACGGCAGCGAACCGTCGCAGGTTCGATCGGCGTGCCCGTTCTCCGCCGGCACATTTTTCTCTGCTGCGATCAGACCACGCCCAAGTGTTGTGAAAAAGAGCGGGGACTCGCCGCGTGGGACTATCTCAAGCGGCGTCTGAAGGAACTGGGACTCTCGGAGTCTGGAGGCATCGCGCGAACGAAGGCGAACTGCCTGCGCATCTGTGAGGGTGGCCCCATTGCCGTCGTGTATCCGGAGGGCGCGTGGTATCGGAAGTGCGATCCGGACGTGCTCGAGCGAATCATTCAGGAGCATCTCATTGGAGGCCGCGTGGTGCACGAGCAGCTGATCGCGTTCGGAGGCCGTGTCGAGGATGCCTGAATCCTTCCAGGTCTCATGCGGCGCCGAATCGGTCACGGCATTGAGATACCCGGCGTCAGGTGGCAAGAAATCGGCGCCGACACTCATTCTCGCCCACGGAGCCGGTGCAGGGCAGAGCAGCCGGTTCATGGTGCAATGCGCCGAGGCGCTCGCCGAGCGTGGCCTCGAAACGGTGACGTTCAATTTCCTCTACACCGACAAAAATCGACGCGTGCCGGACCCGCCGGCGACGCTGGAGTCCTGTTACCAGTCGATTGTGGATGCCGTTGAACGGCGAGCACCAGGGAGACCGATTGTGATCGGCGGAAAATCAATGGGCGGTCGCATCGCGACGCAGATTGCGGCCCGCGCCACCGACGATCTGGCTGCGGTCAAGGGGCTCGTGCTGCTGGGATATCCATTGCACCCGCCAGGCAAGCCTGAACAACTCCGTACGCGCCATCTTCCGCAGATTACGCGGCCAATGCTCTTCATCCAGGGAAGCCGCGACACCTTCGGAACGCCGGGCGAGCTTGGTGCGGTGCTCGCGGGATTGGGGGCGCAGACGGAGCTGATGACAGTGGAAGGCGGGGACCATTCCTTTACCGTTCGAAAGAGCTCGCCGCGGCCGCAGGCGGACGTCTACGGCGCGATCTACGGGCGAATCATTGAATGGATTGACCGGACGCCAATGTGAGTAGAGGCCACGCGCTCTTCATCAGCGCCGTGCTCGTCGCGGTGGTCAAGCTTGGTTTCTTCGCAGCAGATCGACATCCCATCCTCTTCCTCGGCGACTCCGGCACCTACATTCAGTCGGCCGTATCCGGACTGCCACCTTTGGATCGGTCGTTTACCTATCCGATTCTGATCCGTATCTTCGGCATATGGCCGGCGTCGTTGACGACCCTCGTCGCGGCGCAGGCGATCGCGGGTTGGGGAGTCGCGCTCGTACTCGCTCACATGTTGCTGTCCGTCTTTCGTGTGCGGCCGGGCGTGGCGATTGCGATGAGCGCGGCAGTGGCCGTGGAGCCGATGCAGATCACATTCGAGCGGCTGGTGCTGACGGAGGCATTTTCTCAGCTGGCGCTTGCCGCCTACCTGGCCACGGCGTGTTTCTACATCCTGCGCCCGAGACTGATCACGCTTTCGGTCGTGCACGCGATCGGCGTCGGGCTCCTCAGCCTGAGGTTTGTGTATGTGCCGGTGACGTTCGTCTGCGCGGTCGCTTTGCCCCTCTTGGCCGCCTGGCGTGCGAACGTCCTCGTCGAAGGATCAATTGGCGACGAACAACCGATTCGGACCAAGGCGGGCTCGACCCTGTGGTTCGCACACCTGATCGTCAGCCTCGTCCTCGTGGCGGGTTTGCACGACGGCTACAAGCGACTGAACGGACACCTGTCCGACCGCCTACCCGCGTATCAATACACTGACGGACTGTTTCTCGCCGCGGCGATGGCGCCGTTCATTTCTCCAGACGATGCACAGGAGCCTCGTGTCGCCGAGATCGTGCGAGGAACGCCACACCTCGATGACTGGTCTTTCAGGGACGCACAACGCTGGGCGCCAAAGGGCCTGGCGTCCCGCATTCAGGCAGCCGTTCCCTCGCTCGAACAGGCCAATCGCCTGGCCCGACGCCTCGCGCTCAATGCGATCTATCGAGATCCGCTCATCCTGCCACGGCTAGGATTAGGCAACCTTCGCAGCTACGGGAACCTCACGACCATGCCACGCGAGCTCGCGCGGGAGCTCGGCGTGGGTCGCCCACTCCCCGACACACTGGTCGACAGAGTGCAACGGCATTTTCATGTCGACGTTCGGGACATGCCAACGCACCTGACTCTCAGTAAGCGCTACTACCTGAGCGGCAGCCTCTGGTACGCGATGCTCCTCACGACGCCCGTTATCATGCTGCTGGGGTGTGTCGCGTGCCCTCGCGTCGATCGACCTCCGGCCCTTCTGTTGCTCGTCATGACTGCCTGCATCATGACGGTGACGATCGTTCTGACAGTCGCTCCCATCGTCCGCTACCTCTATCCTTTGACCTTCTTCTTCCTGGCCGCGACGGGCATCATTATCGACTCATGGCTCGATCGAGCGAGGTGCTTGTTGAGTCCAGCTCGGTCCGCAACAACCGGATAGATCTCGGTGGCCATCCCGCGATATCGTGACCGACATGTCTGGACAGATATCGAACCTCGGCGCCGCTCGTCCCGTCGTTGAACAATCCGGCCTGGGTGCGGATCCCGCCAATCTCGAGTATTCGCGGGAAGCGATGCGAGCGATGGGAGAGGCGGTGTTGATCCGCGCCGTCGATCACATCGTCAGCCTCTCGGAGCAGCCCGTACTGGGCGACATCGATGCGGCCGACCGCTGCCGGCAGCTGATGGAGCCCGCACCGGCGAGTGGAACGGAGCTCGGCCCCCTCCTGGATTTGCTGTTCGACGATCTCGTGCCGCGGTCGTTCACGGCGCCGGCTCCAGGGTATCTCGCCTACATTCCCGGGGGCGGCGTGTTTCCTGCCGCGCTCGCCGACTTCATCACGGACACGACCAATCGCTTCACCGGAATCTGGATGGCGGCTCCGGCCCTCGTGCAGCTCGAAGCGAACGTGCTCGACTGGCTGCGTGATTGGATGGGGTTTCCGGGCACGACTCGAGGTCTCCTGACGACAGGCGGGTCGATGGCCAATTTCAACGCCATCGTCTGCGCGCGCGAACGAATCCTGGGGCCGGACATCAGACGAGGGGTCCTGTATGCCTCGGATCAGGTGCACCACTCCGTGACGAAATCCGCGCGGCTGGCGGGCATCCTTTCCGACAGGGTCCGGACCATTCCCGTTGACTCGCATTTCCGCATGCGCGTCGAAGCCCTGGCGGCCGCGGTGACCGACGATCGGCGGCAGGGACTCGAGCCGTTTCTCGTGGTGTCGTCAGCCGGTACGACCAACACGGGCGCGGTCGATCCGCTCGACGCCATCGCCGATTTCTGTGCGGCCGAAGGCCTATGGCATCACATCGACGGCGCCTACGGCGCCTTCTTTCACATGTGCGACGAGCTGAGGCCGCTCCTTCGCGGTCTGCCGCGCGGCGACTCCCTGACGCTCGATCCACACAAGGGCATGTTCCTGCCCTACGGCACTGGTGCGCTCCTCGTTCGCGACGGCAAGGCGCTCGAGGCCGTTCACGCCGCGACGGCGGGATACCTGCCGGCCATCAGCGAGGAGTTTTACGACCCCAGCCAGCACAGCCCGGAGCTCTCGCGCGGGTTTCCCGGACTGCGAGTCTGGATGGCGGTCAAGCTGTTCGGCGCGGATCGATACAAGGCCGCGGTGGCCGAGAAGCGTGCGCTGGCGCTCCTGGCTGCCGACCGCATCGCGCGAATTCCCGGCATCGTGATGGTGGCGCCGCCGCAGCTCTCGCTCTTCGCGTTCCATCTGGATTGGCCAGGCGCGACTCTCGACGATCAGAACACCGCCACGCACGAGTTGATGGATCGCGTCACCGCGCGCGGCAAGGTGATGCTGACCGGCTGCACCGCAGGCGAGCGCTATCTCGGAAGAGTCTGCGTGCTGAGTTTTCGCACGCGGCGGGAACAGATCGAAACGTGCGTGCAGCACGTGGCGGAGGAAACGGCGGGGATATTGGGAGAGAGGAGCTAAGCGACGAGCGAACGACGTCAGTTTCCAGCTGTCAGCTAGCAGCTTTCAGTATCGACTCAGTTCTAGGAACTAAGAACCAATAACTAAGAACTTCAACCTACCCCCGAAGTGTCCTCCCAAACAACTCCAACGTCCTTCCCCACGCATCCGCCGACGCTTGTGCGTGGAACACCTCCGGGCGATCGTTGTTGAAGAAGCCATGTGAGGCGCCGGGATACACGACCAGCTCGGCCTCGCGTCCGCGCTTCTTCTGCTCCTCGACAAACGCGCGCACGTCGGGAATCGAGAAATGGTCTTCGTGCTCGCCGAACACAATCAGGCCCGGCGCTGTGATGCGATCGACAGGCGCCGCTCCCCTGGGGGAAAACCGTAGTAGGCCGCGTAGGCGTCGACGCCCGCCGTCGCGGCGGCGATCATCGTCAGAGCTCCACCCATGCAGTAGCCGACGACGCCGACCTTGGTGACGCCTTCGACGTCGCGCAGATGTCGGACCGCGCCGGCGAGTTCCTGAGCCGCGCGCGCCCAGTCGAGGCCTTCCATGAGGTGGCGGGCCTCTTCCGCCTGCACCGTGCTCTTGCCGTGATAGAGATCTGGCGCAAGCGTCACGTAGCCCTGTGTGGCAAACCGACCCGCGACATCCTTGATGTGAGGCACCAGGCCCCACCACTCCTGAATCACGACGAGGCCCGGCCGTTCACTGCCGGGTTTCACGAGATGTCCCGTGGCAGGGCCCGTATTTGTCGAGAATGTGACGCTGGCGGCCGTGGTCATCGGTAGGAACTAAGGGTCTAAGAGTCCAAGGGTCTCAGAGTCGAAGGCTGCAGATCAACTGACAACTGATAGCTAAGAACTGACGACTGTCCTAATGGACCGTATACGGCTCAATCAAGACAAACGGCGCGATCTCTATATCAAACTTGTCTCCGTCCTTCGTCGTCATCTGATACGTGCCGTGCATGGTGCCCGACGAAGTCGTCAGTGGACATCCTGATGTGTACTCGAACGATTCGCCCGGGCCGAGGACCGGCTGCTGGCCGACGACGCCGGCTCCTCGCACCTCCTCTGTCTGGCCATTGGCGTCGATGATGATCCAATGCCGGCTGACCAGCTGCACCGTCTCCGTGCCCTCGTTCGTGATCTCGATCGTGTAGTAGAAGAACCACTGGTTCTTGAGCGGCTGCGAATGACCCGGCGCGTACTGAGATTGGACGCGGACGCGGATGTTCCGGGTAATGGCTTCGGATGTGGTCACGGAGGACATGACTGCATGATGGCTCAGGGTCCGCGTCTTGGGCAAGGGTGAGTGTTATGATCAAACGACGAACAGCAGCTCCAGGCTGCAGACTCCAGGCTCCAGGCTACAGAGCGACGGGCTCCAGTCGAACACGGGCTGCGTCTTGGAATCCGAAGCCTGAAGCCTGAAGCCCGAAGCCTTCTTGTGACCATCAAACTCCATCGCACCATCGGCGTCAAAGTCGGCCGTGTCCAGGTCGGCGGCGGTGCGCCCGTCGTCGTGCAATCCATGGCGCTCACTGACACGGCCGATGCGCGGGCCACGGCGACGCAATGTATCGAGCTGGCGCAGGCCGGCTCAGAGCTGGTGCGCGTGACGGTGAATCTGCCCGAGGCGGCTGCGGTCGTGCCGGAGATCAAGCGGCGAATGCTCGACGCCGGGTGCGACGCGCCGCTCATCGGCGATTTCCACTACAACGGTCATCTCCTGCTGACCAAGTTTCCGGACTGCGCGGTTGCGCTCGACAAGTACCGCATCAACCCCGGCAACGTCGGGACCGGCAAGCGCCGCGATGAACAGTTCTCGACGATCTGCAAAGTCGCGGGTGACAACGGCAAACCCGTCCGCATCGGCGTCAATGGCGGCTCGCTCAACCAGGAGCTCGTCATGGCAAAGATGCAGGAAAACACCGACCGGAACCTGGGGAGGTCGTCGGAAGACATCATCGACGAGTGCATGGTGCTGTCGGCCTTGCAGTCCACCGAGCTCGCGCTCGAGTCAGGCCTTCGGAAGGATCAGATCATCATTTCGTGCAAGGTCTCGCGTCCGCCCGATCTGATTCGCGTTTATCGCGATCTCGCGAAGAGAACGGATCAGCCGCTTCACCTGGGCCTCACCGAAGCGGGAATGGGCATCAAGGGGCTCGTCTGGTCTGCGTCGGCGATGGGCGTGCTGCTCAACGAAGGGATCGGCGACACGATTCGCGTGTCTTTGACGCCCCGCCCAGGCGGCGATCGTCGAGAAGAGGTGTACGCTGCGTGCGAGCTGCTTCAGGCGCTGGGCATCCGATCGTTTGCACCGAGCGTCACGGCCTGCCCCGGCTGCGGGCGGACGACGAGCTCGACGTTTCAGGAACTGGCCGAGCGGACCCAGGAGTACATTCGCGAGAAGATGCCCGACTGGAAAAAGCAGTATGACGGCGTCGAAACGATGACCCTCGCCGTCATGGGCTGTATCGTCAACGGGCCGGGCGAATCGAAGGCGGCGAACATCGGCATCAGCCTGCCTGGCACGGGCGAAGCGCCCAACTGTCCCATCTACATCGACGGTCAGCATGTGACGACGCTGCGCGGGACGTACGAGGAACTCGCCGCGGCGTTTCAGAAACTGGTCGATGATTACATCGCGACGAAATATCCTCGACGCGATGCCACCGTGCCCCAGGGCTGAAGCCCTGGGCTACGCCTGATCTCTCCATGTTAGTTCGTAGCCTAGAGCTTTAGTTCTGGGCCGGCCCGAACCGTGCACCGCACACGAGTGACCGAGCCGTGGCATGATGGAGAAGACAGATTCTCGACATGCCCGATCATCGTCAGCCTTACCGTGACGAGACCAAGCCCACCTCCTGGGTCGGCCGGCACAAGTGGACGCTCGGTGTCGGCGCAGTCGCCCTGGCCGTCTTCTGGTGGCGCCGGTCCAGTCGTCGGGACTTCTCTGTGAGTTCCGTCAGCGAGGCGTGGCTTGCCGAACACGCCGTCGAGAGCGGGAAATCCGAAGACCAGCCCTTCTGATCGACGATGCCGGTCATAGAAGCCGCACGCCTCAAGCCTGGAGCCTCTGTCGAACCAGAAACCACGGCGGAGACCGGTGCATCTTCAAGTGCGCTCTCGCCGAGCATCATCCGCGGCAAGGCGTTGATCTTCTGGGACCCGAAACTGTCCGGAACGAAGTTCGGCAAGAAGCTCGACGCCATCGACACCGATCAGATTACGCCTGCCGCAGACTGCGTCTCCGAAAGTCTCGATACCCTCGACGAGAGATGGAAGGCGGGCGCGTTCCGCTACCTGATGCCGGACTTTCGCGAACGGGTCCATCGAGGTGAAACGTTCGTGATTGCCGGCGACAGGTTTGCCATCGGTTCCTCCCGCGAAATGAGCCCGGCCGGACTGAAAGGCGTTGCGGAAGAGGCCGGCCTCAGGATGGTGATCGTCTGCGGCCAGAACATGGGCGACATCTTCCGGAGGAACGCGTTCAATCTCGGGCTCGAAGTGGTGCAGAGCCCCGAGGCCGTGGCCGACGCGCAGGATGGCGACGAGTTCTCGTTCGACCCGGAGACCAGACGCCTCACGAACGAGACGAGGCGGAAGACCTACGAGCCGATCCAGCTGACCCCTAAAGAGAATGAGATCCGTCGGAGCGGCGGCATCTTTACCGTCGGCCGGCGCGAGCTCTCGCGGTCCATCCGCACGCGGCCGGCGGTCGAATGGCCTGACGAAAAGCGGGCGCGCCGCATGACCAGCACGGAACAGATCGTCTGGGCGCATCGCGTGGACAAAGACGCCGACGTTGCGCCAGGCGCCACGTTGCGCGTGTACGCGGACCTGCTGCCGGCGTCGGACGGCACGGCGCCCTTTGCCATCCACACCTTCAATCAGATCACGGGCGGACGGACCATCTTCCCGCGACAGGCCGCGATCGCCAACGATCACTTCGTCTTCACCGGCCGCGAAGACGATGAACGGCAGACGAGCATCGGGCGCGACTTTGCTCGTCAGCACGACATCGGCAAGCCGTACTACGCCACGCCGGGCGACGGCATCTTCCATTTCTACTTTCCCGAACAGGGCCTCGTCGTTCCGGGCCAGTTCATCCCCGGCGCCGACTCGCACAGTCGCGCGTACGGCGCCTATGGTGCTGTCGGCATCGGCGTCGGTTCGACGACGCTGGGGTTTGGATGGGCGACGGGCTATGTGTACTTCACGCTGGCCAGGCAGCGGCGCGTGACGTTCTCCGGAGCGCTCCAGCCGTGGGTGAGCGGCAAGGACATCGTGCTCGAGCTGCTGCGGCGCTGGGGCGCGAAGCAATCGCAAGGCATGTCGGTCGAGTTCATCGATGCCAACGGCGAGCTGCCCATCGCGTACAGGAACACGATTGCGAACATGATGGCCGAGGCGGAGGCGCTGAACGGGATCTTCGCGCCAGACGAGGTGACCTACGCCTGGTATCGCGAAAAAGGCATCGTTGACCTGCCGTATCCACGCTTCGCGCCGGGTGCCGATGCGCGCTACGAGATCGACGAAACCCTGGCGCTCGACGAGGTGCGGCCGATGATCGCGAAGCCGTTCAGTCCCGGGAACGCGTTCCCGGCGGACGAGGTGGCGGGCGAGCGCATCACGTTCGACAAGGCGCTGATCGGATCGTGCACGAACGGGAGCTACGACGACCTGCTGCAGGCGGCGCTCGTGATTCATGCCGCCCGCGATCTCGGTATTCGGAAAGCCGTCCGCGAATTCGTGGTCTTCCCCGGATCGGGCGGCGTCGGCCGTCAGATCGAGCGTCCTGACGCGAGGCTGGGCGGTGCTTCGATCGCGGAGACGTTCAGGTCGGTCGGCGGTGAAATCCGTCAGTCGTGGTGCGGTCCGTGCTTCGGTCAGGGCCCCGATGCGCTGTCGGCCGGCCAGCGTGCCATTACGTCGTTCAATCGCAACTGGCAGAACCGGATGGGCCTGGGCGGAGAAGGGTATCTGGCGAGTCCCGCCGTGGTCGCGGCGTCCGCGCTCCTCGGCTACATGGGCCCGCCAAGCGAGCTCGGGCTCAAGTGGGATGCGGCCAGGTTTGGGGTCTAACTAAGAACGAACCACTTAGAACCTAAGAACTTCGTCTGGGAAGCAACCGCGGTCGTCCCTCCCCCTGCGCAAGATTCCAACTCGCCTGATAGACCAGCCTGGCAATCTTCTCCATCTTCTCGTAATTGATCTTCTCGGGCCGGTCGTACACCGTGTGATAGTCGGGATGCAGACCCGAGTGGAACCAGAGTCCAGGCACACCACGCTGGATGAACGGCCAATGGTCGCTGCGGCGCATCAGGTTTGACGCGTTGTTGTCGTAGCGCAGTTTCAGTTCGAGACCAATCCCGCGATTCGAACCCTCCACTTCCGTCTTCAGGTCGGGGCTTCGAACGGTGCCGATGACGTTCACGGCGTTCTTGTTGGACTCAGCCGTCTGCAGATCGAGACCCGTGAATCGGCCCCCTCCACCCTCGGGGACTTCTTCATTTCGTCCGATCATGTCCATGTTGAGGACGGCCACGGTCTTGTCGAGCGGCGCGAACGGGTTTTCGGTGTACGCCCACGCACCGAGCAGTCCCCGTTCTTCGGAATTCCACGCTCCAAAGAGCACGCTGCGTCTGGGTCGCTGGCCGTCGCGTGCGCCCGCCTGATAGGCTTCGGCGATCGCGAGCAAGCCGACGGTTCCGGAGCCGTCATCATCGGCGCCATTGAAAATGCGCGGACCATCGGCGCCGTCGTGGTCGAAATGCGCGCACACCACCACCCACTCATCCTTGAGACGGGCGTCCGACCCTTCGATGTATCCGACAACATTTCGATCGGGCACCGTGTGCCGATCGACGGCTGTTGTCAGACGAGCTTCTGTGTTCAGCGTCATGGCCGTCATGCCCCGGCTCGTCTCGGCGGAGCGGGCCAGCTCGTCGAGAGTTTTTCCCGTTGACGCCACCAGCAAAGAGGCGAGCGCCGGAGAAATCTGCGCCGCCGGAATTCGCACGCGTTCCATCAGAGTGGCCAGGGTGAATCGCTCGACGCGCGGCGCTTCGTTCGGCCAGTACGCGCGCGCGGCGGCTTCGAAGTCCATCGGACCCGGGTGGTTGTGCACATCGGTGACGAAAAGCACCGCCGTCGCGCCTTTCTCCTGGGCCAGGAGTGTCTTGCGCAGCAGGCTGGAGTTTTCGGATCCGACCACGCCGTCGAATGGGCTGCTGGCATCCCGCTCGCCAGGTTCGTGCTCGAGAACGAGCACGACCTTGCCCTTGACGTCGCCGCTCCGGTAGTCGTCATAGTCGAGATCGGAGGCGCTCATGCCGAAGCCGACGTAGACGAGTTGCCCCCGCGCGGTTCCGCTCGCGCTGAAGCGCTGCGGAAAGAAGTCTTGTCCCGATCGAAGCTGCAGCGATGCCGATCCCGCCGACTCGAGATCGAGCGTGTTCCCCGCCGCCAGTGTCGCCGTCATCAGGTTGTATGGCTGGAAGTAGGAGCCGTTGGGCCCTGCAGGCTTCAGGCCCATGCGCTCAAAGCGCGACTTCACCCAGTCGCCCGCGATCCGGTTCTCCGCGGTGCCCGTCAGGCGGCCCTGCATGCCGTCCGAGGCCAGAAAGAAGAGATCGGCCTTCAGCTCGTCGCGCCGAATGCTGTCAATCTGCGGCGCCTTGTCCTGCGCGTGGGGGGAACAGACTGCGAGCAGAACAATGCCGAGGACCTGGCGGATTCGCATGAAGCCTCCCAAGGCCGGCAAGCATACCGCCGAGCCCGAAGAGGGTCAAAAAAGTGAAGGGCCGGGAAGATCTCCCGGCCCGGCCTCTCGGTCTCAATCCATCTGCTCGAGCTCCGCCTGCAGCTCGGCGTCCGTCTTGAGCTCGTTCTTGATCGAGAACGCACCGAACGAGGTCGCCAGAGAACGCGCGAGCATGCGCTCGACGTTGTTGTTGACCACGCCCGTGAGCGTCACGCGGCCGCGATCCACGATGATATGAATCGGCGGGTTGGCGCGCGACGCGTACTGCCAGAAGCTCGGATTGCCGTAAATTGCCCGCGCGATCTTGTACCGGAGCTCCTCGTCGAACATCGACACAGGCAGTACCTGAATCTGGTTCTTCACCTGACTCACGCCATCGACCTTCGCCACGCGGTTGGCGATGTCGTTGCGCTTGTAGGGCATCGTGACGTTGCCCGTCAGCGTGACCACGCCGCCTTCGTCGACGGCGACGTTGACATCGTCGAACACGGTGAAGCGCGTGTACCGATTCACCTGCTTCGAGATGTCGTTGTAGATCTGCCGGTCCTTCCGCTCGGCCTGGCCCGCCAGTGCGGTGCCGGCCGTGAGCGCCAGGACGAGAGCCGCCGCTGCCAGTTTCTTCACCATGGTCTCTTGCTCCTTACCCGGATCGTCCTCTGTTATGAGTTGGCAGGTATGACGTCCGACCCCTGAAAGAGCAAGGGATATGCCACGGGGGAGGACCGGAAATCCCAGAAAACTCCAGGTTTCCTGCGGATCAAGCTCTGCGGGGACATCTGCAGAGGACAGGCAAGCGGTCCGTGAAGTTCTTTAGTTCTTAGGGGTTAGTTCTTAGTGCGAGCTCAGGGTCTTCCTAAGCACTAAGAACCAAGAACTAAGCACTTCGAGCGTCAGAGTCCGACCACCGTCAATACCCCCGCTCCGACCAGCAGCAGCTGCCGGAACGCCTTTGCATCGATTCGGCCCCGATGGAGATCCGGGATCAGATCGGCCATGGCGATGTAAAGAAAGCTCGACGCGGCAAACGTCAGAAGATACGGCAGGGCCGCCGGCAGCCGATCGATCGCCAGGAGCGCCAGAAGCGCCCCCGCCATGCCGGACGCCCCGGACAGCAGGTTGAGCCACAGCGCCCGCGCGCGGCTGTAGCCCGCCCCGAGCAGGATGGCGAAGTCGCCCACTTCCTGCGGGATCTCGTGAGCGGTGACCGCCACGGCGGTGCTGATGCCCAGCGGAACCGACGTCATGACCGCGGCGCCGATGACCGCGCCGTCAACGAAGTTGTGAAACGCGTCGCCGATGAGGACGAGCGAGGCCGGCGCACCGTGGACTTCGCACTCGTGCGTATGACAATGGCGCCAGAGCACCAGCTTCTCGAGCACGAAGAACGTCAGGATCCCGACGAGCAGAGTACTCAGCGCCGTGGACGCCGGCAGCGTTTCGAGGACCTGCGGCAGGATGTCAAGGAGCGCGACGCCCAGCAGCACGCCGACGGCGTAGCTGATGAGCCACGGAATCAGTCGAATGCGAACCTGATCGTCGAAGAGGAGCAGGAGAGACGCGACGAAAAGCCCGCCGAAGCTGCCGAGAAGACTCAGACCAACCGCGATCTCATACAGATGCACGGCCGGATGATAGACCACGCGCGGACCGCGCGCCACCGGGTCTACGACGCGATGTACCCGCGACGGGCGCGAACACGAAGCGCGGCATCGTGAACGGACACTTTGATGTCGTGCCAGCGACCGTCTTTGTTGCTGGCGGCCGGATAACCAAGGTAGTACTGCTTGCTCAGCTCGTCGGCCACGCTGGCCGTCGCGGGATCCAGATCGCGCGCGCGCCTGACGATCTCAGTCCGACCTCCCGTGTCGTCCGTCATCTCACGCAGGGCCTGCACGTTCACGCGCTGATCCCCGCCAAACACCGCACCGCCACGGGTGCCTCCGCCGATGGGCGGCAGCGGATACGGAACGCGACGACCCGGGACCGGAAATGGAAACGGGAATCGCGGCATCCGGGGAACCTGCCCTCCGCCGGTCGAGAACGTCCCGGGCGAGTCGCCGTCGATGCCGATGGCATACACGAGCACTTCGCTCTCGCGGACGATCTGCTTGAGCTCGCCGATGCCAATGTGGCTGCTCGTATCGTTGCCGTCGGAAATCACGACCACGGCCTTCTTTCTGTGCTCGCCGGTCTGTGCCACCTGGACGGCATCGGCCACGGCGTCGTACATCGCCGTGCCGCCGTGCGGGCTGAGACGGCCGATCGCGCGGCTCAATCTCTTTCGATCCGTGGTCCACTCCTGAATGAGGTCCGGCTCGTTGTTGAAGGCATAGATGAAGATCTCATCGGTCGGATCGAGCAGCTCGTAGAGAAATCGATCGATGGCGGCTTGCGCCGACTGCATCTTCTCTCCGGCCATGCTGCCGCTCGTATCGAGGACGATGCCCAGGCTCACCGGGACGCGCTCGTTGCTGAAGTGCGAGACGCTCTGAAGCTGACCGTCCTCGTAGACGATGAAGTCGTCCTTGCCGAGCCCGGACACGAAGTGTCCATTCCGATCGGTCACGGTGGCCGTGACGTTGATCAGCTCGACGCCGCTCCGGAACTTGAAGCCTTCCTGATCGGCGCCCGACTGACGCTCCTGAGTGAGAACGGGTCCGCTCCAGCCGGCGAGCATCACGCCGACGACCATTGCGACCCCGGCGACTCTTAGCGTTGAAGGGTGCTTCGACATGGGCCTGACTCCTGTCAACGGCTGGACCTCGCGAGTCTTGTGTCTTCCCGGTGATCGACGTGCGGCACGACGCGCTCGTCAGTCCGGAAACTCACCCGGTAGCGCCCTACGTTGCCCGGCCGCTGCACCGTGACCACAAACGGCGACTCGTCTCCCGGAAGGAGAGTTGAATAGTCGATGGCGGTTCGCGCGCTCGTGATGAACGCGCCGTCCCGCGCGAAGAAGGAAACCACGGCCGTCAGGCTCTTGATGGAGGCGCCGTTGCCCGGATTCCTGACGAGCCCGGTCACCGTCAGACTGTCTCCGTCGCGACGATGAGAGAGAGAGACGAGCTCGAGCGGCGATCGAGTGGACACCATCTCGGCCTGGGCGACGGTTTGCTTCTGGCTGGGTCTTCCCCGCAGGTTCCACGACACGACGGCCGCGCCCACGGTTCCGACTGCCAGGATGCCCACGGCGGCGACCATGCCAAATCTGCGTGCCGCGCGGGTCGGTGCCGCCGACGATGCGAAGAGATCGTGGGGATCCGGATCCGCCTCGGATTCGGCTCCGAGTCCGGCTGCGAGGCTGAGAAGCGCGACTGCCGCGTTCGGTCTGGGAAGCGGCTCATCCGGCACCTCAAGCGTCGGCTTCAGAGCCGGCTCGTTCCACGCCAGCGGCGCGGCGCTCTGCTGAGCGCGCGAGGCGGCCTCGAGCATCTCGACGCGAGCCGCCGACCTCCGGCGCTCTTCCCGAAGCGTTCGCCACACGACGACCAGCATCGCGAGGGCGAAGGTGAGGGAGATCAGCGTGGTGGCGAAGAGGAGGGTGATCATGAGTGTCCGATCCAGTTAAGTTCTTCGTTCTTTGTGCTTAGTTCTGAGTTACCTCAACTTGAACTCCACCGCAACTTCGACGATGACATCGACGGGTTGGCTGAGACGTCGGGCGGGCGAGAAGCGCCACTGCTTGACCGCCTCAACAGCCTTCTGGTTCAGGCCCGAGTCGAGTCCCTTGAGCACGCGCACATCGCCCACTGATCCGTCGTGGCGGACCACGATCTCGAGCACGACCTCGCCTTCAACATTTCGCTGACGCGCCTCTTCCGTGTAGTCGGCCTTGACCTCGCGGAGAAGTCGCGGTGGGGCAATCCCGCTTCCAGGCCGGTACGGACCGCCTCCGGTGCCACCGCCTGAGCCGGGTCCGATGCCGCTGCCCTGACCTTCGCCGATGCCGGTGCCTTGTCCGGTGCCCACACCGCCACCCTCACCCGAGCCGCGGCTTGCAGTGGTCGAAGAGGCCTGCTTCAAATCGCCGGCCTTGTCCTGTGGATCCGCCGGGGCCGCAACGACCGGCGCCACGACTGGCGGCAACGGTTCAGCGTTGAGCACAGCGGGTTTCGGAGGTGGCGGCGCGGCCACGGCGACGACCGCTTCGGGCGCCTTTCTTTCCGGCAGCGGACTGCTCAGCTTTCGTTCGCCCTTCCGTTCGGCCTTCGGTGGCGGAGTCCGCTGTTTGAGTCCACCGCCGCCTCCGCCGCCGCCAGGTCCCGGGAGGGCGAGGAAGACGAGGCGCATCGGTTCCGGCGCTTCCACGATCGCTGTGGAGGAATCTGCGGTCAGCCCGAGGCTGGTAAGCGCAATGGCCACAGCCAGCAACGTCGCGTGCAACGTTCCGGAGAGCAGCAGCGGCAGCTTCGTTCGGTGCAATTCTCCCGATGGCGCGGCGAAGAGTTCGGGATGGGGGGGTGCTTCATCCAGATTACTCGCGTTCAGCAGCCGCACGATCCGTCGCGCCTCATCGATGTCGAAGTACTCACCGAGGGAATCGACGGAACGAGTGTGCCCCGCGTCGGCCAGCGCTCTGATCTGCTTGACGGGGACCCGGGCGGCCCGGGCGATTTCACGAAGCGAGAAGACGTCGGACGAAGGCATGGCCCGCTAGGGCTTTGTCAAGGCAAAACCCTTGCCGGGCATCCGGGCGCCGCCAGCCTCGAGAGAGAACGTCGAACCGCCGTTTTTGGGCTGTTTGTGGCGATTCTGGCCGGAGAGGCCAGGGCAAGTGGAGGCGGCTTGTGCTCCGGCCGTGACAGGGTGTTATCTACAGAGGACTGAGCTTACAAGCCGCTCCGGGGCTTGATGCCCTCGGTGAACCGACGCCCTTCGCGCTCGGCGAGCACGCGAACGGACCTGAAGCCCTCGGCCTGGAGGGCGGTCACCATCCCTCCCGAGCTCACGAAGTGCGGATCCGCCGAGCTTCTGGACCAGAGCGCGCCCAATCCTCCGCGCTCTGACGCTTCGATCACGACGATCCGTCCGGCCTCGCTCAGCACCCGAAAGCTCTCCTGCAGCGTGCCCACGCGATCCTCGGGCTTCATGTCTGACAACAGCCGGCCTGTTTCGTCCACCACTGCCAGATCGAACGCGCCATCGCCAAACGGGAAGGCGCCGGGCCGGGCGACCTGGATTTCGATCAAGACGCCTGCACTCGCCGCAGCGCTCTGCGCGCGCGCCGCCTGGCTCGCGTCGAAGACAAGAAGCGCGGCCGAACCCGACAGCCCCACCTTTCCGGCCAGCACGCCGACGAGCGCGCGATCGTTCGATCCGATCTGCAGCAGTCGGTCGCCCATCTTGACACCCGTCAGGGCGATGGTGAGGGCGTGAGGATCGGCGCTGCTCTTGCGGAAGATGGGCACGGGGGGAACTGCTTGTAGTTCTTAGTTCTTGGTTCTTAGTTCTTGGTTCCTGTCGTTCCCGGTTCACAGATCTTCGTGACGACGTGCACTGAAAACCGAAAACTGAAAACTGTGAACATCAGGCCGGGCGGACAGCTAATAGCTGAGACCTGAGCCTGATGATATAGTCTTTCGCCGTGAAAACAGCACTGGAAATCGCGCCTGCCGAAGGGCGTCTGGGAGTCATGCTCGTCGGACTCGGCGCCGTCAGTACCACGTTCATTGCCGGAGTTCATGCCATTCGGCGAGGCCTTGCGCCGCCGATTGGATCGCTCACGCAGATGGGCACCATCCGTCTCGGCAAGCGAACCGAAGGTCGATCGCCGAAGATCAAAGACGTCGTTCCCATCGTCGAGCTGGACAATCTCGTCTTTGGCGCGTGGGACATCTTCGAAGAGAACTGCTACGCAGCGGCGCGCACGGCCGGCGTGCTCGAACCCGCGATTCTCGATCAGATTCGTCCCGATCTCGAGGCCATCCGGCCGTGGCCGGCGGTCTTCGATCGGCGATACGTGAAGCGTCTGGATGGCCCGAACGTGAAGCGAGGCGCCAACAAGCGCGAGCTGGCCGATCAGGTCATCGACGACATCCGACGATTCAAGCGCGACCAGCAGCTCGATCGGCTCGTAATGATCTGGTGCGGCAGCACTGAGGTCTTCATGATCGAGTCGGAGGCGCACCAGACGCTCGCCAGCTTCGAGCGTGCGCTCCTGGACAACGATCCGGCGATTCCGTCGAGCATGGTCTACGCGTACGCGGCGATCAGTGAAGGCATTCCGTACGCGAATGCCGCGCCGAATCTGACCGTCGACATTCCCGCGCTTCTCGAGCTGGCGGCGAAAACGCACTCTCCGGTCGCGGGCAAGGATCTCAAGACCGGCCAGACCTTGATGAAGACGATCATCGCGCCGGGCCTCAAGGCGCGGCTCCTCGGCGTCGAGGGTTGGTACTCCACCAACATTCTGGGAAACCGCGACGGCGAGGTGCTGGACGATCCCGAATCGTTCAAGACGAAAGAGGAGAGCAAGAAGTCGGTGCTCGACTACATCCTCCAGCCGCACTTGTACCCGGAACTGTACAAGGACATCTGTCACGTCGTGCGGATCAATTACTATCCGCCGCGTGGCGACAACAAGGAAGGCTGGGACAATATCGATCTGGTCGGCTGGCTCGGCTATCCGATGCAGCTCAAGATCAACTTCCTCTGCCGCGACAGCATCCTCGCGGCGCCGATCGTGCTCGATCTGGTGTTGTTCCTGGATCTGGCGAAACGCGCCGGGCTGTCCGGTATTCAGGAGTGGCTGTCCTTTTATTTCAAGAGCCCGATGCATGCCCCCGGCCTCTATCCCGAGCACGATCTCTTCATTCAGCTGATGAAGTTGAAGAACACGCTCAGATACATGCGGGGCGAGGACCTCATCACCCATCTCGGCCGCGAATACTACGACTGAGGCCGGGCGGACGCCCGGCCGGATTCGACTGACTGCTGGTCGAACGCCCTGGTACAGCTCATGGTAGACGCCAGCGCGCCGCGCCGGTTCTTTCCAGCGTTGATCGGCGGGTTGTTCATCGGCGTGCTCTCGTCGCTGCCGGTGATCAACATTGCAAATCTCTGCTGCTGCCTGTGGGTGGTCGGCGGTGGTTTCGTCGCGGCCTACCTTGCGCTCCAGGATCACCCGAGGGCGCTGACCCCTTCGGACGGCGCAACCGTCGGCTTGCTGGCCGGCATCCTCGGTGCCGTGGTCTGGGCGATCGCGTCTGTCCCGATACAGGCGCTGATGGGTCCCCTTCAGGCCCAGTTGGTTGAACGGGCGCTCGACAATGCCCGCGATCTGCCGCCGGACATTCGCGAGTGGATGCACAGCCTGAGCGTCAGTGCGCGCTCGATGACCGTGATCTCGACTCTGCTGGGCTTCATCTTCATGATGGCCGTTGGAGCGGTCTTCTCGACAGCCGGCGGCATCGTCGGAGCGCTCTTTCTCGGAAGCCCGAGAAACACCACGCACTCGGAACATGGAACTCTGGAACCGTAGAACCTTTGAACCCTGAACCATGACCACTCCCAACGAAATCTCGGCGTTACTGCGAGAGGACAGAACATTCCTCCCGTCGGACGAGTTCCGTCGTCGAGCTCAGGTTGCAGACGAGACGATCTATCAGAAGGCGGACGCCGACCCGGAAGGCGTTCTGGGCCGAGATGGCACGCGAGCTCGAATGGATGCGAGCCGTGGACCGAGGTCCTCGACTGGAATCCGCCGCACGCGAAGTGGTTCGTCGGCGGCAAGCTGAACGCATCGGTCAACTGCATCGATCGTCACCTGACGAGCGCGCGGCGCAACAAGGCGGCGCTCATCTGGGAGGGTGAACCCGGCGATCGACGGACCTTGACCTACTTCGATCTCTATCGCCAGGTCAATGCGTTCGCGAACGTCCTCAAGTCACTCGGCGTCCGACGAGGCGACCGCGTCGCCATCTACCTGCCGCTCATTCCCGAGCTCGCCATCGCGATGCTGGCGTGCGCGCGAATCGGCGCGGTGCACAGCGTCGTCTTCGGTGGCTTCAGCGCCGAATCGCTGCGCGACCGCATCAACGACGCCAGGCGCGAGGCTGCTGGTCACGGCCGACGGCGGCTATCGCCGCGGCCAGATCGTGCCGCTCAAGCAGATGGCCGACGAGGCGCTACGCGAGACGCCGTCGATCGAGAACGTGATCATCGTGCAGCGGGGCGGGCGCGACATGCCCGTCCACGTCACCGAGGGACGCGACCATTGGTATCACCGGCTCATGGAGGATGCCGCGCTCGTCTGCGAACCCGAGGCGATGGACGCCGAGGACATGCTTTACATCCTCTACACGTCCGGCACGACCGGCAAGCCCAAGGGCATCGTGCACACGACCGGGCGGATATCTCGTCGGCACCTATGCCACGACGAAGTGGGTGTTCGATCTTCGCGAAGACGATGTCTACTGGTGCACGGCGGACATCGGCTGGGTCACGGGACACAGCTACGTGGTGTACGGCCCGCTCGCGAACGGCGCGACCGTCGTGATGTACGAAGGCGCGCCCGACTGGCCGCAGCAAGGATCGGTTCTGGCAGATCGTCGAACGCTACGGCGTGACGATCTTCTACACGGCGCCGACGGCCATTCGCGCGTTCATGAAGTGGGGAACGGAGTGGCCGGCCGGGCGCGACCTCTCGACGCTCCGCCTCCTCGGCATCGGTGGGCGAGCCGATCAATCCTGAAGCGTGGGTCTGGTACCACGCGCACATCGGTCGCGATCGCTGTCCGATCGTGGACACGTGGTGGCAGACCGAAACGGGCATGATCATGATCACGCCGCTCGCCGGGCGTCACGACGCTCAAGCCGGGTTCGGCGACGCGACCGTTCCCCGGCGTCGCGGGCCGAGATCCGCACGCAAAGCGGAGAGGTCGTCGAGGTCGGCGGCGGCCTGCTGGCGCTGACGCGTCCGTGGCCCGCGATGTTGCGGGGCATCTACGGCGATCCGGATCGCTACGTCCGGCAGTACTGGAGCAAGTGGAGCCCGGACGTCTACTTCACCGGCGATGGCGCCAAGCGTGACGCCGACGGCTACTTCTGGCTGCTCGGCCGCGTGGACGACGTGATCAACGTGGCCGGGCATCGCATCGGCACGATGGAAGTCGAGAGCGCGCTCGTCGATCACCCGAAAGTCGCTGAAGCGGCCGTCGTCGGCCGTGCGCACGAGATCAAGGGTCAGGCGATCGCCGCGTTCGTCACCCTGAAGGAGGGCGTCCAGCCGAGCGAAGCCCTGGCGCAGGAGCTCAAGGAGCACGTCGTCCGCAAGATTGGCGCGCATCGCGCGACCGGACGAGATGCTCTTCTCGGCCGACCTGCCGAAGACGCGCTCGGGCAAGATCATGCGCCGGCTGCTCAGAGACATCGCCGAGGGGAAGGCGCTCGGCGACATGACCACCCTCGCCGATCCGTCAGTCGTCGCGGCGCTGAAGGAGAAGTATGAGGAGGAGCACTCATAGAAGTGCTTAGTTCTTGGTTCTTAGTGCCTAGGGCGGGAACGGAACATGCTCCCGCTCCGTATACTCAGAAATAGACCTAAGCACTAGGTACGAGGAACTAAGAACTTCACCGTAAGTCTCTTACCCATGGCCCTGATCGAAACCATCGACCTCTGGAAGACCTACGTGATGGGGTCTGAAGAGATTCACGCCTTGCGAGGCGTGTCGATTCAGATCGAGGCCGGGGAGTACGTGGCCATCATGGGGCCTTCGGGATCGGGCAAGTCGACGCTCATGAATCTCATCGGCTGCCTCGACACGCCCTCGAAGGGGACGTACCTCCTCAACGGGAAGCAGGTCAGCACGATGAACGACAACGAGCTGGCGCGAATCCGGAACGAAGAGATCGGATTCGTGTTCCAGACCTTCAATCTTCTGCCGCGCGCGACGGCGCTCCACAACGTCGAGCTGCCGCTCGTCTATGCGGGTGTGCCCGCCAAGGATCGGCAGGAACGCGCGCGGCGCGCCCTCGAGAAAGTCGAGCTCACGGATCGGATGTTTCACCGCCCCAATCAGCTCTCCGGCGGTCAGCGCCAGCGTGTCGCTGTCGCGCGCGCGCTCGTCAACAATCCATCGATCCTGCTGGCCGACGAGCCCACCGGTAACCTCGATTCCAAGACCGGCGCCGAGATCATGTCCCTCTTCGAGCGCCTCCACAAGGCCGGCAACACGATCGTCCTCGTCACGCACGAAGCCGACGTCGCCGCATTCGCCTACCGAACGATCCAGATTCGCGATGGACGGGTGGAGAATGATGTCAGGCGGGTGGCGTAGCGACGGTTTCCGTTAATCGGTCCTCAGAAAAACCTCCACACCGAATCCGCGGGCTTCGTGCGGGTGAAATCGCGGTACCACCGCGTGAACCAGTACAAGGGAATCAGACCGGCCAGCCAGATCAGGTAGACGACCTGATAGGTGGTCCCGCGCCTGAAGCCAACGGCACCAATGATCGCGAACAGCCAGAGGTGGGCCAGATAGAAGGCGAGCGGTGCCTGCCCGAAGACCATTACGAATTGGCCGAGACGGGTCGCGTTCGGGCGGGCCCGTTCCAGCAAGTCGAGCACGATGAGGTTTCCGCCGAGCATGAACAATGTGAATACGAGCGCCGGGGGATACTTGATGAAGTTCAGGAACTCAATCCACGATGCATCGCGCGGCGGCCGAACGTTTCCGAAACCGCCGGCGGCGCGCAGAATGATGGCGACCAGCATCGCGCCCAACCCAATCCACGGCGCGCTCCGAAGGGCAGCGCGGCTGTCGGCGACCATCCACCGGCCGAAGAGCACACCGAGGGCGGCGATGCCAAACCACGGGATGATCGGATACTGCGACCAGACACCGTGACTCCAGCGGGAGATCAGCAGCACCGTGCGCAAGAAACTGTAATCGGTTGAAAAATCCGCGGGGCCGGGCGTCGAGAGGGCTGTGCCGAGGATCGCGCCGGCGGCCAGGACTGCCCAGACGATTGACCGGGCCGTCATCAGCAGGCCGCTCACGACCATCGAGGTACCCAGCGCGAACAGCACCGTGAACACCCACCGGGGTTCGGTCATGCCGGGCATCAATGAGTCCGCGCTCGCGGGGTTCGGGCCAGCCTGGGCCGAGATGATCGCTGTCAGAAACGCCGGCACCTCGACGAGCAGGCTGACGAGGATCAGCAGCAGTCCACGGACGACGATGAACCGGGAAATGCGCGCGGTGCTCCAGTTCTGCTTCGCGCGGGCCGCAGCCAAGAGGCTCATGCCGACGCCCATCAGAAAGAAGAATCCGGGCGCGCAGAAATGGGTCACGAAGCGGGTCAGGAACGGGAGCGCGCTCGAGTACCGCGTCCAGGGACCCGCCCACATTTCCGCCGAATGAAAGCGGCCCACCATCAGGCCCACGTGATCGAGCGCCATGACGATCATGAGGAGGCCGCGCAGAAGATCGATGGACTCCAGGCGGTTATTGGACTGCGGCACGTTTCCGGATTGGCCTCTCTGGTCCATTGCTCTCTTCGTTTCCTAAGCACGAAGAACTTAAGCACCAAGCACTACGGTGAAGGGTGAAGGGTGGAGGTGAAGTTCTTAGTTCTTCGTGCTTGGTTCTTGAGAATCGACGGTCGCTAATTCGCCACCCAATGTCCCGGCGCCACCTCCCTGAGCGGCGCCTCGCGCACGAACTCGCCCGGATTGAGGACGATGCGAGTCCGTTTGGCATCGGGATCGGGAACAGGAATAGCCGACAGCAGGGCGCGCGTGTACGGGTGCTGGGGCGACGAGAAGACGACCGACGTGGGAGCCAGCTCGACGATCTTGCCCAGATACATCACCGCGACGCGGCTCGCAATGTGCTCGACGAGTCGGAGGTCGTGCGCAATGAAGAGATAGGTCAGCTTCAGTCTTTGCTGCAGATCCATCAGCAGGTTGATCACTTGCGCCTGAATGGACACATCGAGGGCTGAGACCGGCTCATCCGCGACGATCAGCGACGGATTGAGCGCGAGCGCCCGCGCCAGGCCGATGCGCTGGCGTTGTCCGCCGCTGAACTGATGAGGATAGCGATCGAGGTGCGCCGGGTCCAGGCCGACGAGTGAGAAAAGTTCCGCCACTCTCGCACGCCGCTCCTGGCGCGAGCCCAGGCGATGGATGACCAGGGGCTCTTCCACGATGGTCCGCGCACGCATCCGCGGGTTGAGTGAAGAGTACGGATCCTGAAAAACGATCTGCATGTCCCGGCGTGCTCGCCGCATCTCGGCCTTCGAGAACGACAGGACGTTCTGCGATCTGAAGATCACTTCACCCGATGTGGGTTCGATCAGGCGAAGGATGCAGCGCCCCGTGGTCGTCTTGCCGCTGCCCGATTCGCCGACGAGCGCGAAGGTCTCGCCTTCCTCCACGCTGAAGCTCACCGAGTCAACAGCCCTGACGATCGTCGGAGGGACAAACCAGCCTTGCCGACGCGAGAAGTGCTTGACGAGCTGACGGACCTCGAGGAGCGGCATCAGCGATCGGCCCCGTAGAGGTAGCAACGCACGGATCGATCGTTGCCAAGGTCGGTCCGCGCCGGCGGCGCCACGTCGCACCGATCGAACCGATCCGGACATCGGGGAGCAAACGCACAACCGCGAGGCAGCGCGCCAATGTCCGGGACCGAGCCCTGAATCGCCCGGAGCCGCTCACCGGGCTTGCCGCCGGGAATGGAGGCCAGCAGTCCCCGCGTGTACGGATGCCTGGCGTCGCGGAAGATCGCCCGCACCGGCCCTTCCTCAACGACTCGTCCCGCGTACATCACCGCGACGCGATCGGCCGTCTCGGCAATCACACCCAGATCGTGGGTAATGAGGAGCAGCGACAGATTGAAACGCGCCTTCATCTCGCGGAGCAAGTCGAGAATCTGGGCCTGGATCGTGACGTCCAGCGCCGTCGTGGGTTCGTCGGCGATCACCAGCGACGGATTGCACGCGAGCGCCATGGCGATGAGCACGCGCTGGCGCATTCCTCCGGACAACTGGTGCGGATAATCGCGCACGCGGCGTTCGGGCTCGCTGATCTTCACCGCATCGAGGAGCTCGATCGCGCGGCGCATGGCGTCGCGCCGTGACGCCTTGTCATGGACGATGAGTGCCTCGGCGACCTGATCGCCGATCGTGAAGACCGGATTGAGTGCCGTCATGGGCTCCTGGAAGATCAAGGAGATCTCGGCCCCGCGGACCCGGCGCATCTCGCGTTCCGACACACGAAGGAGATCGCGCCCCCTGAAATGAAGGGCGCCCCCGGCAATCCGACCAGGCGGCTGAACGAGCCGAAGAATCGAGAGGGCGGTCACGGACTTTCCGCACCCGGATTCACCGACGAGGCCCAGCGTCTCGCCTTCTCTGACTTCAAAGCTCACGTGGTCGATCGCCGGGAACGATCGACCGTCCACCTCGAACACGGTGGTGAGGTCTTCGACCTTGAGAAGAGTGGGGGAGAGCGCGCTCACGCGGCGGTCTCTTTATGCTCGCCGAACACGTTGCGCAGAGCGTCGGCAATTTCACCGACGGTGGCATGGGCCTCGACTGCTCCGAGGATCGGCGGGACGAGATTGGTTCCGTCCCGCGCGCTGCGGCTGACGAGATCGATCGCGGCTCGCCACGCCGTGTCGCTGCGACTGGCTCGCACCGCGCGCACGCGCTCGATCTGTCTCGCCTCGGCGTCCGGGTCGACGCTGAACACAGGAACGCCGGCCCGCTCGCGCTCCTGGAACCGGTTGACGCCGACGATAATGGTCGTGCCGGCATCGACGGCCCGCTGCGCCTGGTAGGCGGCCTCCTGAATGTCGCGCTGAATCAGTCCCGCTTCGATCGCGGCGAGTGTGCCACCCGCGCGATCGATCCGCTCGAGGATGGCGCGGGCGTCTGCTTCGATGGCATTGGTTCGACGCTCGATCTCGTACGAGCCGGCAACGGGGTCCACGGTATTGGCGACGCCCGTCTCGTGCGCGATCACCTGCTGGGTCCTCAGCGCAAGGCGGGCCGCGTCCTCGGTGGGAAGGGCCAGCGCCTCGTCGCGGCTGTTGCAGTGGAGCGATTGCGTACCGCCAAGCACGGCCGCCATGGCCTGGATCGCCACCCGCACGAGATTGTTGTCGGGTTGCTGAGCGGTGAGCGTGCTGCCGGCCGTCTGCGTGTGAAATCGGAGCTGCGCCGCGCGCGGGTTGGTGGCGCCGAGCCGGTCCGTCATGATACGCGCCCAGAGCCGGCGCGCCGCCCTGAACTTGGCGATTTCCTCCAGAAAATCGTTATGCGCGTTGAAGAAGAACGAGATGCGCTGCCCGAGCCGGTTCAGATCGAGCCCGGCTTCGACGCCCGCCTGGAGGTACGCGACCGCGTTCGCGAAGGTGAAGGCCACTTCCTGCGCTGCCGTCGATCCCGCCTCGCGAATGTGATAGCCGCTGATCGAGATGGTGTTCCACTGCGGCAGCTCGGCCTCGCAGTAGACGAACGTGTCAGTCACGATGCGCAAGGCGGAGTGGGGAGGATAGATGTACGTGCCTCGCGCGACGTACTCCTTCAGGATGTCGTTTTGAATCGTGCCATTCAGCGAGGCCGGGGCAACCTGCTGGCGCCGCGCCACGGCGACGTAGAGCGCGAGGAGGATGATGGCCGTCGCGTTGATGGTCATCGACGTCGAGACCCGATCGAGCGGGATGTCCGCGAAGAGGGTCGCCATGTCTTCGACCGAATCGATCGCCACGCCCACACGGCCCACCTCGCCGGCGGCCAGGAGATGATCGGAGTCGTAGCCCATCTGAGTCGGCAGGTCGAAGGCGACGCTCAGGCCGTTCACGCCTTGCGACGAGAAGATACCGGAAGCGCTTGTTCGACTCGGCGGCCGTGCCGAAGCCGGCGTATTGCCGCATCGTCCACAGACGGCCCCGGTACATGGTCGGCTGGATGCCGCGCGTGAACGGAAAATTCCCCGGATACCCGAGCTCGAGCTCCGGATCCCAGCCTTTGAGCGTGTCGGGTGTGCTGAAGGCCTTCATGTTGCGGGTCTTATGTCTCTGTCTTATCGACCCTTCAAGATTCTGCGGCGAGCCTCCTCGACGAGAACCTCGTCGCTGGCCGCATTCTAGATCCAATGGTCGTTGGCCACGGGTTTCGGGCGTCGATCGATTCTTGACAGCACCCGATCCGGCGCATAGAATGACCCGCAGTTCCTTCACTCTAACCCTTTCACCATGAAGACGTTTGGCGCCCGATTCCCGTTGATCGCGATGGTGTGAGACGGATCGGGATTCGCCCCGACGTGCGGGCGGCGGCAGTCAGCTAAGGAGGAGCAGCATGGATGAGGTCGTGAACCGGTTTGCACGTGAGCTCGCCGACGCGATCGCTGCCGCTGTTGCTGACGATCCGAAAGTGGAAGCCTGCCGCGAGAAGGCTCGGGCTGCCGGCTACGAAATGCGCGTCACGCTCGAAGCCGTCGTCGGCTTCATCAGCCGGTCGAATGCAGGCGGGGTGACGAAGGTTCCGACCGCTGCCCGAGTCGTCCCCGTGCGCCGTGCGCTGGGGATGACGGCCAACGATCGTCGGTTCCTGCGCTCGCTGCGCATTGCGCCCGACGAGCTCAAGACCGAGGAAGAAGTCGAGTAAGGTCCCGCCGTCAGACGAGCCGGAGATCCCGTCCCGTCATCTCGGGTGGTGGTGTGATCCCGAGAATGCCGAGCATGGTCGGCGCCACATCACGAAGAGAGCCGCCATCGCGCAGTCGCACGCCCTCCACGTGATCCACTAGAACGATTGGGACAGGATTGGTCGTGTGCGCCGTATGCGGCGCCTTCGCCCGCGCATCCCACATCTGTTCCGCATTGCCGTGGTCGGCGGTGATGATCAGCGTCCCGCCGGCGCCCCTGACGGCTTTCACGATACGCTCAAGACAACGGTCGAGCGTCTGCACGGCGGCCACGGCCGCGTCCAGCTTGCCGGTGTGGCCCACCATGTCGGCGTTGGCGAAGTTGCAGATGATGACGTCGTGTCGCCTCGCTTCGAGGTCGCTGACGAGCTGGTCGGTAATCCCAACGGCGCTCATTTCCGGCGCGAGGTCGTACGTGGGAACCTTCGGGGAAGGAATCAGCACGCGGTCCTCCCCGCCATAGGGCCGTTCCTCGCCGGTGTTGAAGAAGTACGTCACGTGGGCATACTTCTCCGTCTCCGCGAGCCGGAGATTGGTCAGGTGGTGGGCCGTCAGCACCTCGGCGAGGTTGCTCGAGAACACCTGCGGCGCGAATATCACCGGCAGCTGGAATGTCGCGTCGTACACCGTCATGGTGGTCACGCGCGTCCGTGGCCACCGTTGTCGCTCGAACCCGTCGAAGTCGGCGAACGCGAGCGCCCGCGTGAGCTGCCGTGCGCGATCCGCGCGGTAGTTGAAGAAGATTACGGAATCGCCGTCTTCGAGGCGGGCCACAGGTTCGCCCGCGGGACTGCAGACGATCGATGGTTCGATGAATTCGTCAGTGATCCCCTTTGCATAGGAATCGGTGATCAGCGACACCGCCGACGACCCACGCTGTCCGGTGGACAGGGTCAGGGTGTCGTAGGCGCGCCTCGTCCGGTCCCACCGCTTGTCGCGGTCCATCGCAAAGTAACGGCCGCACACCGTCGCCAGGCGACCCGTGCCGACGTTTTCCATCAAGGCCTCGAGCGCCCCGACGTAACCGGCGCCGCCCGTCGGTGAGCTGTCGCGTCCATCCGTCAGGGCGTGGACGAAGACGCGCGGAATCTTGAGGCGCGCCGCCATCTCGACCAGCGCATGTAGGTGGCGTTCGTGGCTGTGCACCCCGCCGTCGGACACCAGGCCGAGAAAATGAAGCGCCTGCCGCCCGTCCGCGCATCGGGTCATGGCGTCAACGAGCGTGGGAATCCGAAAAAAGTCCCCGTCCCGAATGCTCTTGTCGATGCGCGTCAGGTCCTGATACACGACGCGGCCGGCGCCGAGGTTCATGTGGCCCACCTCGGAGTTTCCCATCTGTCCCGCGGGAAGCCCGACGGCCTCGCCTGAGGTCACGAGCGACGTGTGTGGAAAGCGTTCGATGAGCTCGGTGTACGTCGGCGTGCGCGCGAGGGCAATCGCGTTGGCGTCGCGATCGGTCCGGATGCCCCAGCCATCGAGGACGACCAGCACCAACGGAGGACGGGGAGGTGGGGGCATATCAGCAGCTAGCAACTAGCGATGAGCGATGAGCATCGAGAACAACCAGTCGTTCTTCATGTCTCCGTGCTCATGGCCAATTGCCTGGAAAATCTCGCCTGTGCGCCTAGCTCCTCCTGGATGCGCAGGAGCTGGTTGTACTTGGCCACGCGATCGCTCCGGCTGGCCGATCCGGTCTTGATCTGTCCGGCGCTCGTGCCGACGGCCAGGTCCGCGATGGTGGTGTCCTCGGTTTCCCCCGATCGGTGAGAAATGATCGTGCGGTAGCCGGCGTTCCGGGCGATGGCGATTGCGTCGAGTGTTTCGGACACGGTGCCGATCTGATTGAGCTTGATGAGAATCGCATTGGCAATGTGCGCGGCAATTCCCTTGCGCAGAATCTCCGGATTGGTCACGAACACATCGTCGCCTACGAGCTGCACGCGGCTGCCGAGCGTCTCGGTGAGGTGCGCCCACCCGGTCCAGTCGCTCTCGGCCAGTCCATCCTCAATCGACACGATCGGGTACTGCGTCACCCATTCCGTCAGGAGTGTCGTCATGCCTTCCGAACTTCTCGACGCCTCTCCGGACTTCTTGAACACGTACCGACTGCCATCCCACAGCTCGCTCGAGGCGACGTCGAGGGCAATCATGACGTCGGACGGAGTCTTGAAGCCGGCACGTGTGACCGCTTCGAGGACGAGCTCGACGGCTTCCTGGTTCGACCGCAGGCTCGGCGCGAACCCGCCTTCGTCGCCGACGCCAGTCGCCAACCCCTTCGCCTTGAGCAGCGCACGCAGCGCGTGGAAGATCTCGGCGCCGTAGCGCAGGGCCTCGGCGAACGACTGCGCGCCGAGCGGCATCACCATGAACTCCTGAAAGTCCACATTGCTGTCGGCATGGGCTCCGCCGTTCAGGATGTTCATCATCGGAACGGGGAGGACGAAGTCGTCCTGCGCCGTTCCTGCGATCCGCGCGAGATGCCGGTACAAAGGCTGGTGTTCGGACGAGGCCATGGCGCGGGCGAACGCCATCGACACGCCGAGCAGCGCGTTGGCGCCGAGTCGGCTCTTGGTGGGCGTGCCATCCAGTTGGATCAATCGATCATCGAGCGTCCGCTCGTCGAAGTCGCGTCCCGCGACCTGCGCGGCGATTTCCCCGTTGACGTGACCGACCGCCTTCCGGACGCCCTTCCCGAGATATCGCGCGCAGTCGCCATCACGAAGCTCGAGTGCCTCGCGTTCACCAGTGGAGGCGCCCGACGGCACGGCGGCGCGACCGAGGCTTCCATCCTCCAGCACAACGTCCACCTCGACGGTCGGGTTCCCCCGTGAGTCCAGGATTTCCCGGCCTTTCAGGCGCGCAATCTTCACGATTCCTCCTGAGTCGGTCTGTGAATCACGAGTGGGGGCGCGACTGCTGGAGCCGAGCTACTGGCTGCTCGCGCCTCGTCGATCGGCATCGGCCTCTGCTTCGAGCGCGGCCTCACTGATAGGGCCGATGAGCGGCTCGTCATCGATCGTGACCACCACGACGCCCGAGTCGGTCACCGTGTGCCGTTGACGATCCTCGTCAAGGTTGTGGCCGATCATCGCCCCGCGCGGTATGAGCACGTCGCGGTCGATGATCGCCCGTCTGATTTGTGCGTGCCGGCCGACGCGCACGCCCGGCATCAGGATGCTCTGGTCGATCGTGCAGAAGCTATGAACGCGCACGTTGGGGCAGAGGACGCTGCCGGAAATGCGGCTGCCCGAGACGATGCAGCCCGGTGAAATGATCGAATCGAGCGCCTGTCCGCTCCGCCGGCCCTCTTCCGCGAACACGAACTTTGCCGGGGGCGCCTGCGGTTGATATGTGCGCAGGGGCCACTCCGGATCGTACATATTGAATTCCGGATTGACGTGGCACAGATCGAGGTTGGCCTCGTAGTACGCGTCGATCGTGCCGATGTCGCGCCAGTACTTCGAGGCTTTCTTGTTCTCATCGTAGAAGCGATACGAATAGACCTGCGTCTCGCTGATGAGCGCGGGAATGATGTCCTTCCCGAAGTCGTGGTTGCTCGGCCTCGCGGCGTCCGTCTCGAGCGCGTGGATCAGCGTGTCAATCTCGAAGATGTAGACGCCCATCGAAGCGAGCGCCAGATCGGGTGATCCAGGAATCGTGCGCGCCTGTCGTGGCTTCTCCTCGAACCCGACGACCCGCTCCGTCTCGTCCACCTGCACGATGCCGAACCGCGGGGTTTCCGCCAGCGGCACCTCAATCGTGGCCAGCGTGACGTGAGCTCCGCGTTCCTGGTGAAAGCGCAGCATCTTGGCGTAGTCCATCTTATAGACGTGATCGCCCGACAGGACGATGACGTGCTTGGGATTCTCGCGCACGATGGAATACAGGTTCTGGTAGACCGCGTCTGCCGTGCCGAGATACCAGTGCTCGCCGACACGCTTTTGAGGCGGCAGGATTTCGACGAACTCTCCGAGTTCTTCCGAGACGATGCTCCATCCCATGCGGATGTGCCGGTTGAGCGAGAGCGACTTGTACTGCGTGGCGATAAACACGCGGCGCAGGCCGGAGTTGATGCAGTTGCTCAGGACGAAATCGATGATGCGATACGGGCCGCCGAAGTACACCGCCGGCTTGGCCCGTTCCTGCGTCAGCGGGTACAGCCGTTCGCCGGCGCCACCGGCCAGGACGATGACGAGCGTGTCCTCGAGTAGGGCCATGAGATCGCGGTTACCTGTACAGTCGCGATGAACCCGACGCAGTCAGCGTCGAGCCAGCGCGTGGCGGGCAAAGTGCTGGATGATACCACACCGATTTCAGCCGCCCGGAACGTCCCTCGACGACTGCCGGGCGACCCGAAAGTGTTCTGTCTGCAACGGTTTGACTTGACTGGCAAACCTGCCTATGATCGGGGGATTACGCAGCGCTTCATCGAGACGGGGAGACGACGTCCTTATGCGTACTCGTAGTGGGATGACTTGGCTTGCCGTGGCCGGCCTCATTGTGTCGATTGGCGGATCGAGCGCCCTGCTCCATGCTCAGAAGGAAGAGAAGAAGCAGGAGGAACGAAAACTCGACAAGAAAGAGCGCCAGGAATTGCAGACGCTGTCGGCGGCCGTCGACAGCGTGGCCTCCGGGCAGCCGGCGCCGGCCGCCATTCCGATGACGTGGGTGCAGAACCACTTCATGAAGGCGGCGGGCGGAAAGCAGTACATGCCGTTCAGCGTCAGCATCGATCCCGCTGGTCTTGCCGATCCGCAGGTCGCGATGTACGTGCGCCTCGTGAGCAAGAATGCCCCAGCGCCCGCCACTGACGGCGCGGCAAAGGCCGATGGCGGCGCGAAGGATGCGAAAGCCGCGGCGCCTGCGGGGCCGGCCTATCAGAACATTCACCTGCTCGAGGTTCCGGCGGCGGAGGGCGGCGGGCCGGTGATCGTGAGCCGCGCGCTCGCGGCCGAGGCGGGGGACTACGACCTGTACGTGGCCATCAAGGAGCGAAATCCGAAGAAGGGCACGCAGGCGAAGCTGACCGTGATCAAGCAGCCCGTGACGGTCCCGAACTTCTGGTCGGACGAGCTGAACACGAGCAGCGTGCTCGTGGCCACCAAGTTCGAACAGCTCACGGCCCCGGTTCCCGGCGATCAGCAGTATGACAACCCGTATTCGCTCGGGCTCCTGCGCCTCGTCCCCGCGGTGGACAACAAGTTCTCGAAGAGCGGGGACATCAACATCTTCTTCACGATCTATAACCCGGGACTCGACGCGGCCAAGAAGCCCGATCTGACGATCGAATACACCTTCTATCAGAAGACCGGCGACACCGAGAAATACTTCAACAAGACCAATCCGCTGCGTCTGAACGCGCAAACGCTGGCGGCCGACTTCAACCTCGAGGCGGGACATCAGCTCGATGGCAGCCAGTCGGTAAAGCTCGCGTCCTTCCCGGAAGGCGACTATCGGCTGGAGATCAAGATCACCGATAACGTCACAAAGAAGACGTTGCAGCGGGACGTGCGCTTCAACGTGGCCGCGTAGAGCAACCAGTCGTTCGGCAGAGCCCTGACGCTCTGCAGGTGATCACAAGAATGAACGCTCTTCCGAGACTCGTGGTGCTGGCAATCAGCCTCGGCTCGGCGGTGGCGGCGGGCGCCCAGACGGTGCCTCTTACCGTGAGCAATCCCGCGACGGCGACACCGCGGCGCGTCGGCGCCGTGGCGCGGGTCGATGCCGGCGGCATTCAAGGCGTGGTCCTCGACGAGCGCGGCGCACCGCTCGACGGTGCGATGGTCTCGGCACTCGGTCGGGCCGCGGCGTTCGCCGTGACCGATCGCCAGGGTCATTTCAGCCTTCAATCCTTGCCTCCCGGCGCGTACTTGGTGCGCGCCCATCTCGGCGGCTACATGCCCTCTCGCACCCGGGTCGTCGAAGTGATGCCCGACGGCCATGCGGTTTCGACGATCGCCTTGCGCAAGGCCGGCCCGCGGCCCACGGGCACGACGGGTCAACTCGATGAACCGGCGGTGCTCGCGGCCGGCGTCGGTCCGCCCGCTTCGACAGCCGAGCCGGCGCAGGACCATGATGCGGCGGACGATCACAGCGAGACCGCCTGGCGTCTTCGCCATATTCGCCGCAGCGTGCTGAAGGACACCGACATCGAAGGCATCGTCGCCGATGGCGACGAGCTCTCGCCGGAAGAAGTCGGGCAACCGGAGCCACCGACGTTCTTCGGCCGGATGGGCTCCTCCATTCGCGTAGCAACCAGCCTCTTCGACGATGTGCCATTCACCGGTCAGATCAATTTGCTGACGACGGGAGCGTTCGACAGCCCGCTGCAGCTTGCGACGACCGACGCCATCATGAACCACAGCGTGGCCTACATGTCGATCGGCGCTCCGGCCGGAGAACGAGGCGAATGGGCCGTGCGCGGCGCGATGACGCAGGGTGACGTGGCGTCGTGGATTGTGGCGGGATCATTTCTCGCGACCGCGCCGTCGCGTCATGCGTACGAGATGGATCTGTCGTACAGCGCGCAGCGGTACGACGGCGGCAACCCGGCGGCGCTCGCCGCGGTGACCGAAGGCGCCCGGAACGTGGGCACCGTGTACGGGTTCGATCGCTGGACGATCTCGAGGTCGCTGACCCTGGGGTACGGCGCGCGTTACGCGAAGTACGATTACATCGGCGGCGGCGGGCTGTTCAGTCCGCGGCTCTCGGCGACGATCTCACCAGTCAGCCATCTGCGGATCGACGCCGTCGTGTCACGGCGCATCATCGCCCCCGGCGCGGAGGAGTTCGTTCCGCCGGCCACGGGCCTGTGGCTTCCGCCCGAGCGCACGTTCTCGCCGCTCAATCCCGCGGCAGGGTTTCAACCCGAGAGCGCGAATCACTACGAGATTGCCCTCCAGCGCGACCTGACGAAGAGTGCCTCGCTCGGATTCCGCACGTTCTATCAGCGCGTCGACGATCAGATCGTTACTGTGTTCGGCGCGCGGCGGCCCGGCCAGGACATCGTGGACCTGGGGCACTATCAGGTGGGCAGCGCCGGAGACTACGCCGCTCGCGGATGGGGCGTGTCGTTCAGCCACGCCGTCGCCGGACGGCTTCGCGGCACGGTGGATTACAGCGTGATCAGGGCGGAATGGCTTTCACCAGGCGATCCGACCGCCCTCTCGGTCGTGGCGCCGTCGGCCACGATCCATCGCGACAACGAACGGCTGCACGATCTGACGACATCGGTGCAGGCCGATCTTCCCGAGACGCTGACGAGGGTGTACGTCCTCTATCGCATCAATAACGGGTACACGCGCGATGAGGGCTTCGAGACGCATCCGGGCGCCGCTGCACGGTTCGACGTCCAGGTGAACCAGTCCCTGCCGTTCCTCAACTTCACCAGCACCGAGTGGGAAATGCTCGTTGCCGTCCGCAACCTGTTTCGGGATCCGCTCGTCGACGGATCGGTATACGACGAGTTGCTCGTCGTCAGGCCGCCCAAGCGCATCGTCGGCGGGCTGCTCGTGAGGTTCTGAGTCGAGGCGGCCGGGGAGAGAATCAGGCCGAGGATCGACGGGGCTCGCCGCCCCGCTTTTTTTGGCTCGGATTTCTGATCTACATTTTTGAATGGAGATTTCAATCTCTTGAATGAAGCGGTGGATCAGGTGCGATCGATAGAGCCTAAACAGCTGCCTGCAAGGCACTTAGTTCACGGCGCAACCGTTGTAGTCGTGGTATATCGTTTGCTGTTTCAAAGCCACTTGGGGCGAAGTCCGTCCATTTTTTCATGATCCGCGAGGGTGGTCATTCGGCGCCGGAAGTAACCCGGCTGGCACTGAAAGCCTGGGCCGGCTCTGCGCTCGCCCTTCTCACGGCCGGCGTGTTCCTCTCGCTTGGCGCCACGAACATCGCTGATCGCGCGAGTTGGACCGAGGTCGAGGACGGCGTTCTCTGGGTCGCGCGGGCTGAGGGTGTGACGGTGGCGGAGGTTGCGCCGGATACGGCCGCCGCCCGCTCGGGCATTCAGGCTGGTGATGTACTGGTGGCGCTCGACGGCCAACCCGTGGAGACGCCGGCCAACGTCGTCGAGGCACTCCACCGCAGCGTCGATCATCAGCATCTTCGATACACCTTGCTCCGACTGGGCGACCGTCGCGTCGTCGAAGTCGAGCTGGCGCCGATTCCGCAAGGCAACCGCGCGCTCTACTACATCCTCGCGTCGATCGGCATGTTCACGCTGCTCGTCGGCACGGCGGTTCGCCTGCGGCGGCCGCGCGATCAGGCGACGCTGCACTTCTTCTGGTTGTGCCTGGCGTTCTTCGGCATGCTGACGTTTTCGTTCAGCGGCCGGCTGGATCGCATCGACTGGTTCTTCTACTGGGCCGACGCGGTGGCGACGCTGGCGCTCGCGCCGCTCTTCCTGCACTTCACGCTCGTCTTCCCCGAACACACGCGGCTGAGGTCCATCGGCAGGATTCACCGTGTTCTGGTTCCGCTGGTTTATCTCCCGGCGCTCATGCTGGGCGCCGCTCGCGTGCTGGCGTTCTCGCGCTCGACGCTCGATCCGCGGCTCTTTGCCAGGGTCGTGGAATCGATCGACCGCATGGAGCCGCTCTATCTCTCGCTGTGCATGCTCGCGGGCCTCATGATCCTCGTGCGCGCGCTGCAGCGCGTCCGGACGGGCACCGCGCGGCGCCAGCTCCGCTGGATCGTCTGGGGAACCACGCTTGGTGCGGGACCTTTTGCGTTTGCCTACGCTCTCCCCTGGGCGACCGGCATCAATCCGACGCTGCCGATGGAGTTGTCGGCGATTCCGCTGAGCCTGATTCCCCTCGCCTTCGCGTCGGCCATCGTCCGGTACCGCCTGCGAGACGTCGAGGTCATCGTCAAGCGCGGGCTCGTGTGGACGGTGGCGCTGACCGCGATTCTGGCGATCTACTCGATGCTGCTGCGGCTGGCAGGGCGTCTGTTCCTGGCCGACCCACGCCAATACAACACGGTCATCGCGATGCTGGCGACGCTGGTCGTGGTGCTCCTCGCCAGACCCGTCAAGAACGGCATTCAGAACGCGCTCGACCGCGCGTTCTACCGCGACCGGTACGATTACCGTCGCGCGCTGGTCGGCTTTGCCCGCGATCTGAACAGCGATCTCGATCTCGGACGCCTCAGCGAACGCCTGGTTTCGCGGATCGTCGAGACGCTGGGCGTTGATCGCATGGCCCTGATGCTTGCCGACGACAAGGCCGGCGACTTTGGCGCGTTGCGCGCCGCGGGATTCGACGAGCCGGTTCCGCGCCTCGACCGCCGATCGCTCGTGGGACGGAGGCTGAGCGAAGGCGAGTCGGTGGCCCTCGATGAGCCTCACCTGATCAGCCGCTTCGCGCCAGAGGACATCGATCGATGGCGCGGCTGCGGGCTGCACTATTTCGTTCCCTGCGTCTCGAAGGAGGGCACGATCGCGGTGCTCGCGCTCGGCGAGAAAGAAAGTGGCGAGCCGCTGAACAGCGAGGACGTCGCTCTGCTCTCGGCGGTGGCCGGGCAGGTGGCCACGGCCCTCGAAAACGGCCGTCTCTATCGACAGCTCAGCCTGAAGGCGGACGAGCTCGATCGGCTGCGCGACTTCAACGAGAACATCGTCGAGTCCCTGGATGACGGCCTCGTGGTCGTCGATCTCGACGACCGTGTGGTCCGCTGGAACCGTGCGATGGAGCAGATCTACGGATTGCCGCGAGCCGAAGCCGTGGGCAGGCGGCTCGACGATCTCTTCGCTGCTTCGGTGATTGAGACGCTGAGAGCGGCGCGTCGCGATGCGCCGGGCGGCGCCGCGCTCTTCAGAGTTCCGCTGATGGGGAGGCCGGTGCAATCCGGGAAGCGCCTGCTGGTCAATATGGCCACCGTGCCGCTTCAGACTGCGATGGGCGGCCCGTCGACGATGGCCGGTACGATGCTCATCGTCGAGGACGTGACCGCGCGCGTCCGCCTCGAAGAGCAGCTGCAGATTTCCGAGAAGATGGCGTCCATCGGCCTGCTGGCGGCTGGCGTGGCTCACGAAGTGAACACGCCGCTCACCGGCATTTCGAGCTTCACGCAGATGCTCCTCGAGGGCACCGATCCGGACGATCCCAAGACGAAGGTGCTCGAAAAGATCGAGCGCCAGACCTTCCGCGCCGCGAAAATCATCAATGGTCTGCTCAATCTGTCGCGATCGCCCGGCCCTGCCGGGTCCGAGCGCATCGCCGTCGACGTCAATGCCGTGATCAACGACGTCCTGTCGCTCCTCGAGCACCAGCTGGAGGTGGCAAAAATCAAGGTGCGCCGGGAGCTGGCGCCGTCGCTGCTTCTGGTGAACGGCATCGAGCACAAGCTCCAGCAGGTGTTTCTCAACCTGTTCCTCAATGCGCGGGACGCGATGCCGAAGGGCGGCTGGCTCTCGGTGACGTCGCGGAACCATGCGGGTCAGGCCGTCGTCGAAGTCTCTGACACAGGGTCGGGCATTCCAAGCGAGCACCTCTCCCGCATCTATGATCCCTTCTTTACGACCAAGGCGATCGGGAAGGGGACCGGACTCGGACTTTCCATCACCTACGGCATCGTGCGAGAGCACGACGGGACGCTCACCTGCGAGAGCGCCATCGGCCAGGGCACACGCTTCACGCTCTCGCTGCCGCTTGACGATTCAGCCGGCGCAGTGGACGAGGCGATTCAATCATGACTCGCGACTCGAGAGCCACACAGACACGTTCGTCCGGTTCGATTCTCGTGATCGACGATGAAGAGGTGATGCGCGAGATCCTCGAGACCCTCCTGAGCCGCGAGGGCTACGACGTCCGCCTGGCGTCGAGCGGCGCGGAAGGGCTCGAGCTGGCGCGCAGCATGCCCTTCGACGGCGCGATCGTCGACATCATGATGCCCGATCTCGACGGCATCGCCACGCTCGACGAGTTGAAGAAGCACGATGACGAGATGCCCGTGATCATGATCACGGCGTTCGCGTCGATCGAGAGTGCGATCGCCGCGATGAAGCGAGGCGCCTTCCACTACATCACCAAGCCGTTCAAGAATGACGAGGTTCTCGTCGTCGTTCGCAATGCGTTCGAACAGCGCCGGCTCGTCAGGGAAAACCAGAATCTCCGGCAGAACCTGCTGGATCAGTACAAGGGGTTCGCCAACATCATCGGCCGCAGCCCGAAGATGCGGCAGGTGTTCGATCTGATCATTCAGGCCGCGCCGAGCCGCTCGACGATCCTGATTCAGGGGGAGAGCGGCACGGGCAAGGAGCTCGTCGCGCGCGCGATTCACACGCATTCCGCGCGGTCAGACCGCTCGTTCGTGACGGTGAATTCCGGGAACCTTCCGCCCGATCTCCTCGAGTCGACCCTCTTCGGCCACGTCAAGGGCGCCTTCACCGGCGCGGTCTATCCCAAGAAGGGCCTGTGCGACCTGGCCGACAAGGGCAGCATCTTCTTCGATGAGATCGGCAACATCCCGCTCGAGACGCAGGCCAAGCTGCTGCGCGTCATCCAGGAACGGGAGTTCATGCGCCTCGGCGGGATGGAGACCATCAAGGTCGACGTGCGCATCATCGCGGCGACCAATTGCGATCTCCGGCAGATGGTGCAGGACGGAACGTTCCGCGAGGATCTCTTCTACCGGCTGCACGTCATCACGATACAGCTGCCGGCGCTTCGTCATCGCAAAGAGGACATTCCACTGCTCGCCCAGCACTTCCTCGAAAAGTACGGTGAGGAGAATCAGAAGCCGAGCCTGGAAGTCACGCCCCAGGCGCTGGATCTCATGATGGAATACGACTGGCCGGGCAACGTGCGCGAGCTCGAGAACGTCATCGAGCGCGCGGTGGTCCTGACCCCCGGCGTCCGGATTGGCGGCGAGCTGATCCCCGAGCACGTGCGAAAGATGCCGACCTTCCAGATCCCGCAGTTCATGGTGCCGCCGGAAGGGATCTCGTTCAAGGAAGTGATCACCGACTTCGAGAAGCGGCTGATCGAATCCACGCTCGAGGCGGCGGGCGGAGTTCAAAAACGCGCGGCCGAGCTGCTGCACATCAAGCCGACAACGCTGAACGAGATGATCAAGAGGTATGACATCAAGCCGCGGCGGAAACGGTCGGGCGACGGCGCCGATGCACATGAGACGGCCAACGGTCACCGCGCGGGCTTCCCGAACGAGCGCACCCCGGTGGCCGCGAACGTGAGGGAGGAGGAATAGGAGACTGCTTATCTGTAGTTCTCAGTTCTTGGGGGTTGGTGCTTAGGGAACGAAGCACCAAAGAACTAAGCACCAAGAACCAAGCACCAAGAACTACTTTCCCGCCCGTATCCGCTCAATCATCCTCTCGTACTTTCCCAGGATGACGTCCCACCGGTAGTTGCGCTTGACGTATTCACGTCCGTTTCGTCCCAGCGCGGCGCGCAGGCGGCCGTCGGCCATCAGCACCTTGAGGCACTCGATGAACTCGTCACGGTCCGCGTAAAACAACCCGGCGTGGCTTCGAACGCAGTGGTCCACCAGGACATCGCTCCGGGCGTTGGCCAGAATGGGTGTGCCGACCGCAAAGGCCTCGAGCGCCAGAAGCGACAGGCTCTCATAGGGTGACGGCACCGACACGATCGTCGCGGCCTCGAGGGCCTCGAACCGTTCCCGCTCCGAGAGGAGACCGGCGAAGTTGATGAACGGTTCGTCGGGCAGCGGCATCAGTTTGACGCCCATCAGCACGAGCGTTCCCTCGCCGTCGGCGGCGACATAGCTGCTGAAGTACTCGATCAGCTCCTCGCAGCCCTTCCCGGGGTCGATGCGGCCACCGTAGAGCACGAAGGGCCCGTGGAGACGATGGCGGCGCTTGAACGTGGCGCCGCGTGCCGAGAGGTGCGATTGCTGACGGACTGGCCGTTCCTCGGCGCCTTCGTCCTCGGAACCCCGAGCCTCCTCGACGGTGTCACGATCGTCGCGATTTCTGAACGACTGCGGCGGCAGGTCCACGCCACACCCGACTGTCTCTTCCATCAGCGCCCGGATGGAAAAGTGGGTCGTCAGGAACCGGCGCTCGACGTCGGTGTTGTAGGCCACCGCCGCCGGCAGCGTGAACAACTCCTTGTAGAGGCCCAGGTGGATCGCTGGCTCGTCGTGCGCCGTCGGGACGAGGATGCTGCGCGCGGGATTGATCGCGAGGCCGAGGACCGTCGGAGCATACAGGTATGTGAAGAAGATGAGCGCGTCGTACGACTGCTGATGCCGGCGCAAGTACTCCAGAAGGGCGGGGCACCACGGGCCCTGCTGCCTCAGCCACTCCATCTCATCGTCTGGCGTGTGGGGATTGTGGAAAATCCAGTCCGAGTAGCGATTGAACGCATTGATGTCGCGCGTCCGGGCATTCGCAAATCGACGGACGGTCACACCGCGAATGCGGTCGGCGCCTTCCGGATACTCGTTCTTCCAGGTGATGTAGTCGCGCGCGCAGGTGGTGAGGACGTCCACCTCGTGGCGCGCGCTGAGTCGTTCGGCAATGAGGCGGCAGTGGTATTCGGATCCGCCGAGGATCTCTGCGCCGTACCGCTGCACTACGAAGGCAATTCGCATGTTAAGAAGGGAGACGCGCTCAGATCGAGGCCACCTGGGCAATGACCGATTCCAGTCGCCTCCGGATCGGCTCGTCGCCGAAGGCGGCGAGCCGGGCTCGTTGGCCGGCGATGACGGCCGCACGCACACTCTCGTCGTAAGCCAGCGTGCCCAGCAGCTCCGCCGCGTACTCGAAATCTTTGGGGGTGAATTGAACGCCGGCCCCGCCGAGCGTATCAGGAACGGCCGCGGCCGAATAGGCGAGAACGGGGACGTTGGCCGCCATCGCTTCCACCAGGGGCACGCAGAACCCCTCGTGCTCGCTGAGCGAGATGTACGCCGTGGCCGCTCGATAATAGGCCGCGAGCTCGACATCCGGCACGGGTCCGGTGAAGAGAAACCGATCGGACGGCATCTTGTACTCGTCGATCAGCGCGCGCACCGTCGCATAGTAGCGCGGCATGCCGTCGTACCGGCCAACGAAGATGAAGCGGTACTCTGTGTCGATGTATCGCTTGTACTGCTCGGCGAGCCGGATGTGATCGTCGATGCGCTTGTTGGGCGCGATGCGCCCCACGTACAGGAAGTTGGTGAGGCCATCGTTCAGCATGTCGTCGAGCACAGGCACCGGTTCGGCGTCGGTGATCCGCTCGGTGTCGACGGCAATCGGCATGACGCCCGTGGCGGCGAAACCGAGCGCGTCGAGCTCGAGGCGGTTGTACTCTGAATCGCCGAGAGCGAGGTCTGTGTGCCCGACGAGCGTGGCCAGCTCCTTCCGTCCCACGGCGGCGAGCCGGAAGAGCGATGGATCGTACGGCGCAAAAAAGTGCGCTGGCGTGATGTTGTGATACTGCATCACGCGTCCTCGCGGCAGCCTGCGGAACGCCTCCGTCATCGGCGAAGGCAGTGCAAAATGGAAGATCGTGATGTCGCCGCGCGTCGCGGCCGCGTCGGCGAACGCTCGGACGTCGTCTCTCAGGTCGTCGTCGATGCTGAGGGCATAAAGGTCGGAGACGTGCCCTGCTGACCTCAAGAGATCCCGCACACGTCGGGCACTGTCGCCGATGGCATCGCCGCGGTGGGCCGCGGGGACCCACTGATTGACGATCATCCGCGACCTCGCGCGGCTGGCTCTTTCGGCAACGCCTCGTAAACGGCAGGCCGGTACTCCCGAAGCTCCTCCAGGCGGTCCGCCATCTCCAGCTGCTTCCAGAAGTCCCAGGCGACGCCGGTCAGCGCGCGCGGCTCGGCCTTGACGGCCAGATCAACGAACTTGAGCAGCGTTCCCGCAAAGTCGGCGCGCTTCAAGCGGTCGAGCGCCGCGCCCTGCGCCTCGATGATCTTCTCCTGCAGATCCGCGTTCGACAGGACCGCATCGACCAGCGCGGCCACCTCATCGGGATTCTTGGTCCGATAGAGGACCCCGCCGCCATCGAGCGTAGCAGGCACCGCGGCGGCCGCATAGGCGACGACGGGCAGTCGCTTGTAGAAAGCTTCGACGAGCGGGACGCAGAACCCTTCGTGCTCGCTCGCACACAGGAAGAGATCGCCCACGTCGTAGTAGGCCGTCAGTTCTTCGTTCGAGACATGGCCGATGAAGTGGACGTCCGAGACCCGGAGGCGAGCAATCAGTCGATCGAGCATCGCGACGTAGGTGCCGAAGCCGGCCGACGAGCCCACGATCAGCAGCCGCGACCTCGGGTTGTACGTCGTCTTGTAAGCATGGAAGATGCGAATGAGGTCCTCGATGCATTTGTTGGGAATGACCCGGCCCACGAACACCAGGTTGACCCAGTCATCGTCGAACTGTCGTGCCACGAAGTCGTTGGGTTCGACGTCGAGGTGCGAAAAATCCGGGACGACCGGCAGCACGCCCGTTGGACTGAATCCCAGAGCGTCGAGCTCCTGCCGGTTGAATTCAGAATCACCGAGCGCGAGGCTCACCCGTTTGACGTAGGCCTTCAGCTCCCGCCGGCCGCCGAAACAGAGGGCGGCCAGCACCGGATGCACCTGCATGAAATACTCGGGCGGCGTGATGTTGTGATAGATGAGCACCATGCGATCCGGCAGCGCGAACGCCACGCGCGACGCCCGCGACCCGATCGAAAAATGGTGGATGAGCAGGTTGTCGGCGTGGCTGGCCGCAATCAGGTCGCGATAGTCGAACGTCAGATCCTCGAGGCGCCGATCCGCCGTCTCGACGAAGATCTCCGATTCGTGGCCGGCGGATCGCAGCACTCGCTGAATGCCGAGCACTTCGTGCCCGATGGCATCGCCGTAGCCCAGCGTCGCCAGCACCTGATGGATCCGCATCAGCGGCTCACCGCCCCCGTCGCGCTCGTGCCGAAGGCAGGCCCGATCGGAACCCGGTCCACGATCTCCCGCGAGGGAGCGAGCGTCGGCCGACGTCTGGCGAACCAGCCCGGCAGAGGCTCGATGTCAGGGGGCTGCCGGCCCGCCGCATCGTCCTCGGCGAGACGGTTCAGCATGTCGAGATACTTCCGCTCAACGATCGGCCAGGTGTAGTTGTCCCGGAAGTACGCCTCGTCCGTGCCGTCCGAGCGTGGCCCTGAGCGACGGGTTCGTTTCGATCGAACGAAGCGTTTCCGCGAACTCGGGGTAGCTCTCGTAATACAGCCCGGCCCCGCTCCGGACCACCTGACCACGCAGCACGTCGCAGCGCCCGTTGGCGAGCACCGGGCGTCCGAGGCGCCCATGCCTCGAGCGTCACCATCGAGAGGCTTTCGAAGTACGAGGGCATGATGAGCAGCGTCGGCGCCGGCCAGCGCATCGAACTTTTCCTGATCGGTCAGGTACCCCAGGTGCCTGATACGCGGATGATCTGGAATCTCGAGGAGCGCAGTGCCCACCAGGAGCAGGCTCAAACGGCTCGACGTCATTCGCGCATACTGCTGGAAGTAGAGGAACAACTCGCGGCAGCCCTTGTTCTCGTCGATGCGGCCGATGTAGATGACGTACGGCCCCTGAATTCCTCGCGTCTGACGAAAGTCCTGGGGATCGACGCGATCCGGCAGCCTCGAACCGACCCCGACGATGACGTGCGGCACGCCGGTATTGTGAGCCAGCGCCTGGATCATGGCCTGTTCTTCGGCGATGTTGTACATCAGAGCGCGCACGCCACGGAAGATCGGTGGGAAGATGCCGAGTCCCAGCGCGGCGTCGCGTTCGGCGGTCGGGACGAGCAGGCTTCGACGAGCGACGGCACGGATGCCGTGGTAGGCGTGATAGTACCGGTAGCTGAAGAACACGAAGCGGTCGTAATCGCGCTCGTGGTCGCGGATATATCGGATGAGCGCGGGGCTGGTGGGCCCTTCGCTGTCCAGCCAGGCGAGCTCGTCAGCGAGAGAATGCTGGTTCTCGAAGACGCGGCGCGAACGCGATCCGAATTCCTGCGTTGCTCGTTCCTTGACCACAGGAAAGCGCCGGACGGTGATCCCGTCGACGATCTCTTGCCCCGGCGAAAATTCGTTCCGCCACGTGATGTAGTCACGCGCGCACGTCGTCAGGATATCAACCTGGATGTGACGGGAGAGATGCTCGGCGATGTAGCGCGCGTGCAGCTCGGCTCCGCCACTGAGGTCGGCGCCGTATCGCTGAACGACGATCGCGATCTTCACTGGTCCGAAGCGGGTGGCGCGTCGAAGTCCGGGTCTGGCCCATCATGGCCGGACGAGGCGTTGGACGCGTCCGCCGCGGCCGCGGGTCCCCCTTGCGGTCCAGTCGGGCCGGACGGTGCGTAATGTTCGCCGGGACCCGAGGGCAGGCCCTGCCCGCCGCTCCGCCGCCCGCGTCTCCGTCGCCGCCGGCGTGTCCGTTGCCCGTCGGCCGCGGGTTCGCCCGCAGGTCGTTCAACGCCTTCCTGCCGAACGGGCGCTTCCCTCGGTGGATTCGGTTGTGTGGGCTTGAATTGAACGACACCCTCGAGCGCGCGCGCCCGCCGCTCGCTGAAATCGAGGCGGCTCGAGAGCGACTCGACCCGCATCTTGAGGTTCTTCACCTCGATGCTCAGCCGCGTCATCTCGACGACCAGGTTGTGAATCAGCTCGAAATAGAGCGTGTTGTCTGTTTGAGTAGACCTCATTCAGCTCCGACTGGATGTGCAGAGCCTGAATCAGCGGATTGGGATTGAAGAACAGCTTCAGGATGGGGTTGAGCAGCTTCCTGATGGTCTCGAGAATCGGCAATCGGTGGGACTTGTAGAGCGTCGTGTCCTCGAACTCGAAGCTGGGCAGCGGTTCGCTCGTCGCGCGCGCCCGATGGAACTGGTCGAGCAGGTCCGAGCGGATGCCATCCGGATCGAGGAACCGTTCGAGCTTGACGGTCGCCAATTCGCGGATCTGCTGTTCCGTGTAGTCGACCCCGCGCTTCTCGCGGATGCGGGCGCGGATCTGGTGCATGATCTGCTCGACGTCGACGTTGTCTGAACGGACGTTGAAATCGGCCATGAGTCAAACCAATCTGTCAGTGCCTGGCGGCTGCGTGCCGGCGGCGTTCGGCGAACTCGGGCGCTTCCTTGACGCACGTGCCCAGGATCCCGAATGACGCGACCAGCGCGCGCACCCCGGTTTTTGTTACTTCGGCAGGCTCGCCGCCGGTGTCCGGATAGCCCTGGCCATCGGCCACCGCCTGTTCCCAGTTCCGGAACAGCCGGCCCCACGGGCTCCCCAGCACGTCCTGCATCAGCTTCTTCGCCTTCAGCGGGTACCAGAAGCTGTCGTGATAGACCACGCTCGCGATGTAGGCCCACGGCGCCAGCACCGTCTTGAGCGACCACTCGATCGGCTTCCGCAGCGGGCCCCAGTAGATCTTGTGCTGCATCCGGGCGGCGAAGGTCATCTTCTTGAACGGACCGACGAAGTGCCAGTTCTCGCGCGCCGCGTCCTCGTCGCCGACGATCTCGATGTCCCGCGGGTCGCCGCAACCCAGACCGAGATCGTGCGCGAGCCGGATGAACTTGATCGACAGCGGATCGAAGCCCATCAGCTTCGCCGCCACGGCGTCGATGGCCACCTGGTCGGCGCTCGCCAGGATGACGTTCTTGACGTGCGGGCATCATGCAGCGCGGTCCGGGGCCGTCGCCCGCGAACGTGCCGTCCATCACCGCGAACACGCCGCGATGGATCTTCTTCTGGATCATCAGCAGATCGACGAGCGTCTCGTGGATGACCGGATGCGTCCAGTGCCGGCGCTCGTTCAGCAGGCCGCCGAACGCGTTCTTCATCGCGCCGGTCGTCGTCGTGAAGACGTGCGTCTTGACCGTCGGCAGATGAATGATGTTCTCGCCGATGAACCGCTTCGGGATCATGAAGCCGCCTCGGGTACACCTCGTTCAGGCAGAGGAACTTCTTCGTCAGATCGCCGACCGCGTCGCGGATGTTGATCCACTCCTCGCTTTCGTAGAGGTGAATGTTCCGCAGCCCGTGCGCCTCGACGACGTTGACCTGCTTGTTCTCGCGCTCGCCGAAGTGCGCGTCGATGACGACGGTGCGGTTGTGGCAGGCGTGGATCAGCGTCGGGATCGTAGCCGTCCGTCTTCATGCGCCCGAATCACGCCCTCGAGCTGCCAGGGCGTCGTCGAGCTGCCCGGGAAGAAGAAGTGCCAGGAGATGTTGACCTTGAGGGCCGTGTCGGCGTCCTTGTCGAGCACCTCCTGGTAACCCGCCAGGTTCAGCAGACGGTGATAGTCGCGTCAGAACCGTGCGCCGGTCGGGTTCGGAGGATGGCGACGGTCGATCGGTCCATGTCTTGATGATCCCTCAGAACGCGAACGGACGGTAGATGATCAGCACGACCGCGGCGGTCCACAGGGCGACGCAGATGAGCAGCGGCCGATCGTTCAGCAGCATCTCGGCCGGACTCCGCCGCCTATCGCTTCTGGTGCACCAGATAGAGATATCGGAAGATCCCGTACAGCGGGAACGGAATCGTCAGCCCGAGGAGCCCGGTGCCGAACTTCAGCTCGGTTTCCGGGCTGATTGTGTAGAAGATGTAGGCGATGAGCGTCGAGGCGGTGACGACGCCGATCATCTGGTCGAGGAGGTACGGACTGTATTCCTCCAGAATCCGTCGATGCTCGGTCGCGCCCTCCGCGAGCAGCACCAGCTCGTGGCGCCGCTTGCTGAGCGCGAGAAAGAGCGCCAGCAGGATCGTGCAGACGAGCAGCCAGTGGCTGATGGGCACCTCTGATCGCGACGGCCCCCGCGGCCGCTCGCAGCACGAACCCGATGGCGATGGTCAGCACGTCGATGATCACGAGTGCTTCAGCGGTCCCGAATAGAGAATCAACAGCCCCAGGTATGTCGCCGCGATCAGGGCGAACTGCGGGCTCAGCCACAAGGCCGCCGCCGATCGCCCCCACCGCCAGGAATCCAGCGACGACGAGCGCCGTCTCGATGTCGAGCGCGCCTGACGCAATCGGTCGCCGGGCCTTCAGCGGATGACGCCGGTCCCGGTCGCGGTCCACGACGTCATTGACGAGATACACGACGCCTGAGAGCGCGCAGAAGATCGCGAACGCCGCTCCCGCCCGTATCACCGCTGCCGGATCGAACAGCTTGAGGCCGAAGATCAGCCCCGCAAAAATGATCAGGTTCTTCGTCCACTGGCCGGGACGCAGCGAGATCAGGAGATTGAGGGGACGAGAATGTCTGGGGACCCCATCATGCGCTGAGGTTCCCTGACCCGCCAGATCCGACAGTGAGGATCGCGCCATCGAGCGCGGCAGAAAAATCGGCCGGGCGCCGACTACTTGGCGAAGCTTCGCACTGCGTCGCCTTCGTTATCGAAGGTCTCGAACACCGTGAGCAGCTTGGTGATCGACAGCAAATCCTGAATCCGCTTCGTCAGGTTGAGCAGCTTGAGGCTGCCGCCCTGGCGACTGACGGTCGTGTAAGTCCTCACAATCTCTCCGAGCCCCGCGCTATCGATGTAGGGGACGCCCTCGAGATTCAGCAGGAGCCTTTTCTGGCCCTGCAGCACCATGCTGTTGATCTTGTCCTTCAACAGCTCGTCACCCTCCCCGAGGGTCATCTTGCCTTTCAGGTCGAGAATCGTCACATCACCGACGAGCCTTTCCTCGATCTGCATCGCCGCTCTCCTCAACTCTTCAGCGTCACGCCGGGCGTGTGACGCAACCGACGGAACATGAAGACGTTATCAGCCAGACAAAGACCTTGCATTCTATCGTGAAGCCCCAGACCCGTCAACCAGTGAACCGACCGCGATCCAGGCCAAAAACTGGCTGTTTTCAGCCGTTTGCGCGTTGCCCATCGCCGCGTGCCTTAGCCAGGTCGGTATCGAGAGACCGGGGCCCCGGCGCGCACGAAAAAAAGGGCGCCGCTCTCTGGGCGGCGCCCGCACCACATCCGATGTCGATCCTCGATCTACATCCCGCCCGCACTGACGAACTTCCGCTGCTGGAAGCACTCCTTGCAGAACACCGGGCGACCCTGCGTGGGCTTGAAGGGGACCGTCGTCTCCTTCCCGCATGCCGAGCAGGTGGTCGTGGTTTCGACCCGCTCGCGCACCATCGGACCCGCTGCGAGCCTCGTGGTGCGCTTGGCCTTGCACGCCTTGCACCGCTTGGGCTCGTTCTTGAAGTTCTTGTCGGCGAAAAACACCTGCTCGCCGGCAGTCCACACGAACTCCGTCCCACAATCCACGCAGCTCAGGATCTTGTCTTGGAACTCCATCGGTCGTTCCCCTTGCAAGTCGCTACTCCGTTTCGCGTCGGAGCTTCTTGCGACTGCGCTTGCGCGCCAGTGCCTGCTTGGCCCGGCGTTTGTCCCCCGGCTTCAAATAGAAGGAGTGCTTCTTGATATCCTTGATGATATCTTCCTGCTGAACCTTCCTCTTGAAACGACGGAGAGCGCTCTCGATCGACTCTCCCTCCTGAATCTTCACTTCGGCCACGTCTGGAACACCCCCCTTGGACCGGCCCGAGTTCGATGCCCATGCCCATAGATCACCCGCACGTCTGTGCTAGGCTTCGCAAGGGCAAGCGCGGATTCTAGGCATAAAGCTGAGGTGCAGTCAACGAAATATCTCCGCATGTCTCTCATTTCCGCCTCACCATCAACCCGTTTAGTTATCGACACTTAGTCGCATAGTACTCGCATGAAGGTCCTCGTGATCGGAGCCGGTGGCCGCGAGCATGCCCTGGTCTGGAAGCTCGCCGGCGAGCGAAATGTCAGTGAAGTGATCTCAGTGCCTGGGAATCCCGGGACGAGCCGCCTGGCGCGGATCGTCCGGGCCGATTCCGCGGACGACCAGGCGCTCCTCGATCTCGCCGAGCGAGAGGAGATCGATCTGACGGTCGTCGGTCCCGAGCTTCCCTTGAGTCGCGGCATCGCGGATCTGTTTGCCGCGGAAGGCCGTCTCCTGTTCGGTCCGTCCGAGCGCGCGGCCGAGCTCGAGTCGAGCAAGGCTTTTGCCAAGGAGTTCATGACACGACATCACGTGCCGACCGCGCGGTACGTCGTCTGCGGCTCGCCCGATGACGCGTTCGCCCGCATCACGCGCGGCGAGTTCGGGTTCCCCGTCGTCGTCAAGGCTGACGGTCTGGCGGCGGGCAAGGGCGTCGTCATCGCACCTGACCGCAAAGCGGCCGACGAGGCGATCCGGTCCGCGATGATCGATCGGCACTTTGGCGCCGCGGGTGGCCGGCTGGTGATCGAGGAATATCTCGAAGGCGCGGAGGCGTCGTTCTTCTGTCTCGTCGACGGCAGTCGCGCACTGCCGTTTCACACGGCGGAAGATCACAAGAGGGCCTTCGATCACGATCGCGGACCGAACACCGGCGGGATGGGCGCATTCGCGCCGAGCGTGCGGCTGGACGCCGATGGCCGCGACCGCGTCATGCGCGAGATCGTGACGCCGGTCGTCGAGGGCATGAAGGCCGAGGGACGGGAGTTTCGCGGGTTCCTTTATGTCGGGTTGATGATCACGCGCGATGGCCCCAGGGTGGTCGAGTTCAACGTGAGGCTCGGCGATCCGGAAGCGCAGGTGGTCCTGCCCATGCTGGACGAGGACCTGGCGCCGCGGCTGGCCGCCGCGGCGAGTGGCACGCTCGACAGTACTCCCTGCCGGTTTTGCGAGGAGCCTCACGTGGGTGTCGTGCTCGCGTCGCGTGGTTACCCCGAGTCGTCCGAGACAGGACGCGTGATCAGCGGCCTCGACGAGGCCGAGCGGATGAGCGACGTTCTGGTGTTCCATGCGGCGACGGCTATCCGCGACGGCCGCGTCGTGACGGCCGGCGGCCGCGTCCTGACGGTGGTTGCACGCGGCGACAGCTTCGACGCAGCCATCACGCGAGCGTACGAAGGCGTGTCCCGCATCAGTTTTGAAGGGATGCAATACCGGACGGACATCGGGCGGAAGGCTGCAGAATTGCGTCAGACGGGCAGCAGGTCCTTTAGGTCCTGAGGTCCTGTTGGTCCTTGCGGTCGTGATCCCACCGTGAGCACCTGAAGCACAATAGGACCTGAAGGACTGATTCATGTTTCGCTACGCCGTCGTGACCTTCGGCTGCCGCGTGAACCAGGCCGACTCGATGGAAATCGACGAGCACCTGCACGCGAGCGGGGGACAGCCCTCAACGGCCGAGCGCGCCGACGTCATCATCGTCAACACGTGCTCGGTCACCGCTTCGGCCGATCAGGGCGCTCGTCAGACGATTCGGCGCATCGCCCGCGACAATCCCTGTGCACGCATTGTCGTGACCGGCTGTTACGCGACGAGGAAGACCGCAGAAGTGGCCGACCTCCCCTCGGTAGTGAAGGTCGTACCGAACGGACAGAAATCGCGGCTCGTGCAGGCGCTCACCGACCTGAGCACCACGACTGCGGAACGATTTGGCGACGGCGACGGGGCGTGTGGGGCACGGATCGCTCCGGGAGTTCTGGGGCGCACCGCGCACACGCTCCGCGTCCAGACTGGCTGCGACCAGACATGCTCGTACTGCATCATTCCATCGACGCGTGGCCGCGGCATCTCGAGACCTCCCGACGAGGTCGAGTCGGAGGTCGCTCGTATCGCTCGAGCCGGCTTCAAGGAAGTGATCCTGACGGGCGTTCATCTGGGCTCTTACGGACGCGATCTCGAGCCGGCGACGAATCTCGGATCCCTGCTTCGGCGGCTCGACGATTCGCCGGGTGACCTGCTTTTCCGCATCAGCTCGCTCGAACCGATGGATTGCTCGCTCGAGATCGTCGATCTCATTCGGCAGTCGCCCCGGTTCGCCCCGTCCTTTCATTTGCCGCTTCAGCACGCCTCCGACTCGCTGCTGGCCGCCATGCGGAGACCCTACACTCGCGACGAATATCATCGTCTCGTGAGCACAATCCGATCGTCAATGCCACATGCCTCCATCGGGACTGACGTCATCATCGGTTTTCCTGGAGAGACCGCCGCGGACGCTCAGCAGATGCTCGATTACCTGAGCGAATCGCCGCTCACGCGCCTCCACGTCTTCCCGTATTCGGATCGCCCTGGTACTGAGGCCTCGAGTCTTTTGCGGAAGGTCGAGGGTGCCGTCATCCGACAACGCGCGGCCGCCGTGCGAGGAGTCGGCGAGCGCCTGACCAGGCGTTTCCGTGAGAGCCAGGTCGGTCAGATCAGGCCCGCGCTCACGATCGATGACGGATCGCTCGCCATCACCGACAATTATCTGAGGGTCAGGATTCCGCCGGGACGATCGCGGAATGAATGGGTCAGGGTGAGGATGAACGCGTGTGGTGAGACGATGACGGGGGAACTGGTAAGTTCTTAGTGCTTGGTGCTTAGTTCGAGCAACACCCTAAGAACCAAGCACTAAGCACTAAGAACTTCAGGACTCAGACGTCAGCCTCCTGATTCCCCATCATCAACGCCCCGAGCTTCTGTCCCGGCGAGGCCTGTGCTCCCTCAACGATGAGCTGTCCGCACGCGGCCCTGATGTCTCGGCCGCGGCTCTTTCGAACCGACACGGTCAGGTGGTGTTCCGCAAGGATGCGAGCGAACTCGTTCACTCGCCGATCCGATGGGCGCTTGAAAGGAATCCCTGGCGCTTCATTGAGCGGGATCAGGTTGACCTTGCTCTTGATGCCTGACAGCAGTCGCACGAGCCGACGCGCGTCGGCGGGCGTGTCGTTGACGCCCTCGAGCAGCACGTACTCGAACGTGATCCGTCGCCGCCGAGGGAGCGGGAACCGCCTGCAGGCTTCGACGATGTCGGCGAGGCCATACTTGCGGTTGACCGGCACGAGCGACTCGCGCTGCTCCTCCGTTGTGGCGTGGAGCGAAATCGCGAGATTGGGCATTCGCGCCTCTTGGGCGAGCCGATCCAGGCCAGGCACGACACCGACGGTCGAGAGCGTCACGCGACGCGGCGAGACACCGAGTCCGTTCGTGTCCCCGATCATCTCCAGCGCCTTCATGGTCTGCTCGTAGTTGTGGAGAGGCTCGCCCATTCCCATCAGCACGATGTTGAAGCGCTGGCGCGCAAGTCCCAGGGTGTGAACGAGCGCGCGCACCTGACCGGCAATTTCGCCGGCGGTCAGGTTGCGGACCAGCCCCATCTTTCCCGTCAGGCAGAATCCGCATTTCATCGCGCACCCGACCTGGGTGGAGATGCAGAGCGTCAGCGCCGGCGTGTCAGGGATGAAAACGGATTCGATCCGGCGGCCATCGGCCAGCGCGAGTAGAAACTTTTCGGTGCCATCAGAGGACAGTTGTCGTTCGACGATGTGCGGAGTTCGAACCGTCCATTCGGCGGACAGTTGCGTGCGCAGCGACTGCGAGAGGTCCGTCATCGACTGGAAATCGGTGACGCCATGCCGGTAGATCCATTGATAGATCTGGCGGGCGTGGAACGGCTGCTGGCCGCGGGCCAGCAGGGCTCGTTCGAGCTCGGCGAGACTGAGACCGCCGATGTCGAGGCGTTCTGCTTCAGCGGTCATGGAAATAGAGACGGCGTGGAAGGGAGGCCCGAAAAATTGTACTACGCCGCTCGATCGTCTCGCGTCTCGGTGGGCGGCAATCGAGGCCGATTGGCGGTTGAAACCGGGCGGATGCTGGTGATATGATCCTCAGGTTAAGTTAATCCCTTCTGTTCCAACGGTTTGCAAGACTGGGTCGCAACCTCTCGATCGTGCAGCCGTTATCGTCTGACGTTCCGCCGCTTGCCTTCGTCGAACGGGAACCGAACACCAGAACCATGATCGTGCGCGAGGTGCTCGACAATCGTCTACGTCTCATGACCGAGACGGTCGATCACGTGCGCTCGGTCTGCATCGGCGTGTGGCTGACCCGAGGGTCGCGGCACGAACCCCCCGAGCACGCGGGCATCGCGCACTTCGTCGAGCACATGCTCTTCAAGGGCACGACGACCCGCTCGGCGCAGGACATTGCGCAGGTCATCGACTCCATCGGCGGCCAGATGGATGCCTTCACCGCCAAGGAGTACGCGAGCTATTACATCAAGGTGCTCGACGAGCACCTGCCGCTGGCGCTCGAGATCCTCTCCGACATCATTCTCAATCCGGCATTCCACCGGGAGGACATCGAGCGCGAGAAGAAGGTCGTCCTCGAAGAGATCAAGATGGTCGAGGACACGCCCGACGATCTGGTTCACGAGCTGTTCACCCAGAATTTCTGGGAGGGCCATCCGCTTGGTCGGCCCATCCTGGGCACGAAAGAGACCGTCGAGGCGTTCGGCGAGACCGCACTACGGGAGTACTTCACGCATGCGTACTCCGCGGGGAATCTCATTGTCTCGGCCGTCGGCAATCTCGATCACGCTCGCCTTCGGGACTCGGTGCAGAAGGTGTTCGGGAATTTGCCGGGCGCGGGCGGCGTCGGCGAGGATCGGCCGCCGACGGTTACGCCCAAAATCCTCGTCAGGAACAAGGAGCTGGAACAGAGTCACGTCTGCCTTGGTGCGAGCGGGTATCCACAGAACCACGACGACCGGTACATCAGTTACCTGTTGAACACGGTGCTCGGCGGGTCGATGAGCTCCCGGCTCTTCCAGAACGTCCGTGAGAAGCGAGGCCTCGCGTACGCGGTATTCAGTGGCCTGAGTGCCTATCGAGATGCTGGATCCCTGACGGTGTACGCGGGCTGCGCCAACGACGCGGTCAGCGAGCTGGTCGATGTCGTGATCGCCGAGCTCAGGGCGATCAAGCAGGACGACCTTCCGGAGCCCGAGCTTCGTCGGGCCAAGGATCATCTGAAAGGCAGTCTGATGCTGAGCCTCGAGAACACGGCCAACCGGATGTCGCATCTCGCGCGGCAGGAGATCTACTTCGATCGTCAGTTTGGTTTGGACGAGACCCTGCTCGGCATCGAGCGGGTGACGGCGGCGGACGTCAAGCGAGTGGCGGCCGATCTCCTGTCGAACGGATCGCTCTCGGCCACGGTGCTGGGGAACGTCAACGGGTTGGAGATTACGCGAGCGAAACTGGATCTGGGGTGACGGAAGCTATCAGCTGTCAGCCATTAGCCCATCAGCTAAGAACTGTGAACGAAGAACCAAAACGTAACCACCAAGAACTGTCACTGTCAGTGTCCCAATCATGATCGCCCGCTACACCAACCCCGAAATGGGCCGCATCTGGAGCGACCAGCGCCGCTATGAGACCTGGCTGGCCGTGGAGCTGGCCGCACTCGACGCGATGGCGGACGCCGGCATGGTGCCGCGGGATGCCGTGGCCGACATCCGCCGGCGCGCTGCGTTCGACATTCACCGCATCGAAGAAATCGAGCAGACGACGCAGCACGATGTGATCGCGTTTACGACCGCGGTCGCCGAGCATGTCGGGCCGTCGGCGAGATGGTTCCACTTCGGCCTGACTTCATCTGACGTGATCGACACGGCGCAGGCCATCCAGATGCGGGAGGCCTGCAGCCTGATCCTGTCAGACCTCGAGGCGTTGGCCGAAGCCATTCGCGCGCGTGCGGAGGAGCATCGCCGAACGCCGATGATCGGCAGAACGCATGGCGTCCACGCCGAGCCCATGACGTTCGGCGTCAAGCTGGCGCTGTGGTATGCGGAAGTGCTGCGCGACATGGGCCGCGTGAGGGCCGCCCGCGAGACGATCAGCGTTGGGAAATTGTCGGGCGCCGTCGGCACCTACGCGCATCTTGAGCCGGCCATCGAAGCGCGCGCGTGCGCGGCGCTCGGGCTCTGGCCCGTGAGCGTGGCCTCGCAGGTGATTCAGCGCGACCGGCACGCGGAGCTGATGGCGGCCCTGGCGATCGCTGGCGCGTCGCTCGAAACATTCGCGCTCGAGATTCGCGGACTGCAGAAAACCGAGATCGGCGAAGTCGAGGAGCCATTCGGCAAAGGACAGAAGGGCTCTTCCGCCATGCCCCACAAGCGGAACCCGATCGGGTGCGAACAGATTTGCGGTCTCGCCCGGCTGCTCCGGGCCAATTCGATGGCGGCCTTCGAGAATGTGGCGCTCTGGCACGAGCGCGACATCTCTCATTCGTCGGTCGAACGGGTGATCTTCCCCGACAGTTTCATCGCGCTCGACCACATGCTTCGTCGTTTCACTCGCATCGTCCGCGGCATGGTGGTGCATCCCGAACGGATGCTCGAGAATCTCGAGCGCTCGCGCGGCATCGTTTTTTCGGGTACCGTGCTGCTCGAGCTGACCGCGAAGGGCGTGTCGCGCGAGCAGGCCTATGAGTGGGTTCAGCGGAGCGCCATGCGCGCAATCAACGAAGGCCTCGCGTTCCGGCCACTCGTCGAGCAGGACGCGGATATCCGAAGGACGCTCGATCCAGGCGAGATTGCACGGGCCTTCGACCTGTCGTTTCACCTCCGCCACGTTGATCACATCTTCGAGCGGGTCTTCCAGGAGGTTCCGGCCTGATGCGTGCGCGAGTTCTGGTGTCTCTCAAACAGTCTGTCTTCGATCCGCAGGGCAAGACCATCGCGGATGCCCTGCAGTCGCTCGGATATCGAGCCGTGCAGGATGTCAGGCAGGGCAAGTACTTCGAGCTCGATGTCGATGGGCGGTCGGCGGATGAGGTGCGCGCAATCGCCTCGGAGGTCGCCGACAAGGTGCTGGCAAACCCCGTGATAGAAAGCTTCAAAGTCGAGGTGGCTGACACGTGAGGCCCGAGGGCCGCGACCCCGAGAAGGAGCATCGATGAAGTTCGCGGTAGTCGTCTTTCCAGGTTCGAACTGCGATCACGACGCCCATTACGCCATCAAGCATGTGCTCGGTCAGGACGCGGCGTTCGTGTGGCACAAGGACACGAGCCTGCGCGGGGCGGATGTGGTCATCCTGCCCGGAGGTTTTGCGCATGGCGACTATCTCAGGACCGGCGCCATCGCGAGATTTTCGCCGATCATGCCCGATGTCTCGCGATTCGCCGCGGCCGGCGGACCGGTGCTCGGCATCTGCAACGGCTTTCAGGTGCTGCTCGAAGCCGGCCTTCTGACCGGCGCGATGCTCCGAAATCGAGGGCTCCGCTACCGGTGCGAGCACGTGAACATCCGCGTCGAGCAGACGGACACGCCGTTCACGTGGACCTGCAGACAAGGGCAGGTGCTGCGTGTGCCGATCGCCCATGGCGAGGGCAACTACTATGCGCCGCCTGCCGAGCTGGCAAAGCTCGAGGAAAACCGTCAGGTGATCTTTCGCTACACATCGGCCCAGGGCAGGATCGTCGACGAAGCCAATCCGAACGGTTCGATCTCCGCCATTGCCGGCATCTGCAACATCGAGCGCAACGTCGTCGGACTGATGCCGCATCCGGAACGCGCCTGCGAATCCTGGCTGGGGAGCGCCGACGGGCTCGTCATTTTCGAGTCGGTCGTCGCGGCACTCAAGGACGGCCGGTTTGCGCGGCGCGACTCGGAACTCATCTCGCATGCCTGATCAGGATTTCGCGGGAGTCGACAGGAAAGCCGCCGCGACGGGAAAGGCTCGCGGCCTCGTCGGCAAGATCCTCCTGGCTTCGGCGACGGTGATGATCGGGCTGGCCGCCGCGACCTGGCTCGGCGTGCTTCCGATCGAACCGCCCGCCCGCACGTACGTCGCGCTCGCACTGGCCGGAGCCGGAGTGCTCGACGGATTCCTGGCCCTGCGTTTTCTGGGAGAGCGCGCGCTGTGACCATCGACGGCCAGACACTCGAACAACACGGACTCTCCCGCGACGAGTACTCGAAGATCTGCAAGACGCTGGGCCGCGAGCCGAATCTTACCGAGCTCGGCATCTTCTCGGTGATGTGGTCGGAACACTGCAGTTACAAGAGCTCGCGGATTCACCTCAGAAAGCTTCCGACCTCCGGCTCGAGAGTCCTGCAGGGTCCGGGTGAAAACGCCGGGGCCGTTGACGTGGGAGACGGCGTTGCCGCGGTCTTCAAGATCGAATCACACAATCACCCGTCGTTCATCGAACCCTACCAGGGCGCGGCAACGGGAGTCGGCGGCATCATCCGCGACATCTTCACCATGGGTGCGCGGCCGATTGCGCTCTTGAACTCACTTCGCTTCGGCCCACTTGACGATCCGGGAAACCGACGACTGATGGAAGGCGTCGTCGCCGGCATTGGCGGATACGGCAACAGCATCGGCATCGCGACGGTTGGGGGAGAGGTGGCGTTCGAAGACGCCTATGGGGGCAACCCGCTCGTCAACGTCTTCTGTCTCGGTCTTGCCAGAGCCGATGCCATCATCAAGGGAGCGGCGTCGGGCGTGGGCAATCCGGTCTACTACGTGGGAGCCCGGACGGGTCGGGATGGAATCCACGGGGCCACCATGGCGTCCGCCGAATTCGACGAGCGATTGGCCGAGAAGCGGCCGGCTGTTCAGGTTGGCGATCCGTTCATGGAAAAACTGCTGATGGAGGCATGTCTCGAGGTCATCGAGCGGGACGCACTCGTGGGCATTCAGGACATGGGCGCCGCCGGCCTCACGTGTTCGACGTCGGAGATGGGTTCGCGCGGCGGCTCGGGCATCGACATCGACGTGTCTCTCGTCCCGCAGCGCGAGACGGAGATGACGCCGTACGAGATCATGCTGTCGGAGTCGCAGGAGCGAATGCTTCTCGTGGCCAGGCAGGGACGCGAGGCCGAAATCGAAGAGGTTTTCCAGAAATGGGATCTGCACGCCGTGCGGATCGGCACCGTGACCGATGACGGGATGTTGCGGGTGCGCGAGCGCGGCACCATCGTCGCCGAGATTCCGAACCGCGCGTTGACGGACGATGCTCCCGTCTACGATCGGCCCGTCGTTCAGCCGGCGTACCTGCGCGACGTCCAGCAGCTCGATCTCGCCACTCTGGCGCCGCCACCAGGAGGGTCGGAGCAGGCGCTGATGAATCTGCTGGCGTCTCCTGCGATCGCCAGCAAGCGTTGGGTATACCGGCAGTACGATCACATGGTCAGGACGAACACCATCGTGATGCCCGGTCAGGGAACCGGCGTCGTCCGCGTCAAAGATACGTTGCGGGCGCTTGCGATGTCCGTGGATGGGAACGGACGCTACTGCTATCTCGATCCGCATCGTGGCGCCATGCTCGCCGTGGCCGAAGCCGCTCGAAATGTCGCGTGTGCGGGTGCGATACCGATCGGTGCGACCAACTGCCTGAATTTCGGCAACCCCGAGCGGCCCGAGATCATGTGGCAGTTCAAGCGCGCTGTTGACGGCATCAGCGAGGCATGCCGTGCCTTGAACATTCCGATCACCGGCGGTAACGTCAGTTTCTACAACGAGACGGATGGCGAGGCCATCTACCCGACCCCGATCATCGGGGTCGTCGGGTTGATTGAAGATGCGCGGCATGCAGTCGCCCAGTCCTTCCAGGACAGCGGCCTCGCGGTGGTGCTGCTCGGCGCTGGAAACGCCAGCCTTGGCGGAAGCGAGTACCTCAAGAGGCTGTGCGGTCGTGTTCAGGGTCTACCGCCCGCGATCGATCTCGCCGCAGAACGCGCGCTGTCGGAGCTGCTGGCGACGGTCGCCTCGCGCGGGATGATCATGAACGCGCATGACGTGTCGGACGGCGGGATCGCCGTGACCCTGGCCGAGTGTTGCTTCGGCACCGAGGGCATCGGCATCGACGTGGACCTGGCCGCCGTCGACGCGCCAGGCGACTGGGCTCAGGCGCTGACGCTTTTCGGCGAAGCAGCCGCCACCGTGGTCGTCTCGACCAGCGAGTCGAGCGCTCAGGAGCTCGTGAGGCTCGCGCGCGCGGCCGGTGTTCCCGCGAGGCAGATAGGCCGGACCATCGGCGATCGCCTGCGCATCCGTGTCGCAGGTGAGTGCGCAATTGACATGACCGTTCGCGACGCCGAGCGATGCTGGGCAAACGCGATCGATCGATACTTCGAGCGGCGTGTGGCGTAGAACCAAGAACCAGGAACTCGTGACTGAGAACTGAACCTAACCCATGTTCGACAAATTTCGTGAGGCCTGCGGCATATTCGGTATTTTCGGTCACCCTGAAGCGGCGAACCTGAGCTACCTGGGGCTCTATGCCCTGCAGCATCGAGGGCAGGAGAGCGCCGGCATTGCGGCGTCTGACGGCGAAAAAGTGCGCCTATCGCGTGCGATGGGCTACGTCGCCGACGCCTTCAGCGGCGAGATCCTCAAGGGCCTGCCCGGGCCCATCGCGATAGGCCATGTCCGGTACTCGACCGCCGGCGACAGCGGCCTGACCAATGCACAGCCCATTCTGATCGACTGCGCTCACGGGCAGATTGGCATCTGCCACAACGGTAACCTCGTCAACGCGCGTGAACTGCGCGACGAGCTGGTCGATCGCGGCTCCATCTTTCAGACGAACAGCGACACCGAGGTCGTGCTGCACCTGTATGCGCGGTCGAAGGCCGGCGCCGTCGAGGACGCCGTTGTCGAATCGATTGCGCAAGTCCAGGGAGCGTTCTCGCTCCTGATGATCACGAAGGACCGCCTGATCGCCGTGCGCGATCCGCACGGGTTCCGGCCGCTTGCCATCGGCCGGCTTGGCGAGGCGGTCATCATCTGCTCCGAGACGTGCGCGCTCGATCTCATCGGTGCGACCTACGTCCGAGATGTCGAGCCCGGCGAAGTTGTCGTGGTCAGCGCCGGAGGCGTCCGATCGATCAAGCCGTTTCCGCCGGCGCCGCTCGCGCACTGCATCTTCGAGCACGTGTACTTCGCGCGGCCGGACAGCTACGTGTTCGGTGAGAGCGTCAACGAGGTGCGGACCAATCTCGGCCGCATGCTCGCGCGCGAGGCGCCCGCCGACGCCGACGTCATCGTCCCGGTTCCCGACTCGGGCGTGTGCGCCGCGGTCGGCTACGCGGAACAATCGGGCATTCCGATGCGGATGGGCCTGATTCGCAATCACTACGTCGGGCGAACGTTCATACAGCCTCAGCAATCCATCCGGCACTTCGGTGTCAAGGTGAAGCTCAACCCGGTTCGCAGCATTCTCGAAGGCAAGCGCGTCGTGCTCGTGGACGATTCCATCGTCCGCGGTACGACCAGCCGGAAGATCGTGAGGATGGTGAAGGCCGCTGGCGCGCGCGAAGTGCATATGCGCATCAGCTGTCCGCCGACGATTTCGCCGTGCTTCTATGGCGTGGACACGCCGCGGAAGAGCGAGCTGATTGCGGCGACCCATACGATCGACGAAGTGCGCGATTACGTCGAAGCCGACAGCTTGCGTTACCTCAGCCTGGAAGGGCTGATGGGAACCGTCCAGGCGCGGCGCAGCGCATACTGTTCATCCTGCTACACGGGACACTACCCCGTGGAATTCCCTCGCGACGAGGAGGCCTACCTGCAGCTGGCTCTCAAACTGGACCAGACGGAGCCGGTCGTGAAAGCGTGAAGCAACGGGCAATGAGCGATGAGCAATGGGCGATGGGCAGTGAGCAATGAGCGGTGAACCAAGTGCAACGATTCATGAAATCCGTCGCGCTAGCGGTCCTTTTGCTCGCGCTGTGTTCCGATCCCCTCATTGCCCATCGCTCATTGCTCCTTGCGGCCGGTGCTCAAGAACGCGGGCCGCAACCCGTCACAGCGGCCGACCTGAAGGCTGCGATCGGCAAGCTTGGTAACCTGGACTATCCGATCCGTTCTGCGGCCGCGCGCCTCGTGAGGCGCACGCCTCCCGCTCAGGCCGTTCCCGCGCTTCTCGACGCGGTATCGAATCATCCGGACGGGTACGTGCGATTCAAGGCACTCGTGCTGCTCGCGGGATTCAACGATCCGCGCGCGCGCGACGCGATGGACGAGGCTTCGGACGACGCCAACGATCGGCTCCGCGAAGTGGCGTACGCCTACTTCGAGCATCACCCGGAACCCGCAAGGGCTCCATCGCTGCTCAAGAAGCTCGACACGGAGCTGGCCGAGTTCGTGCGGCCTGGGCTCGTTCGCGCGCTGGCGGCACTCGGAACGGTGCCGACCGTGCAGCAGGCGCTGGTCAAGGAAGCCATGCGCGGCCAGGATTTCTTCCGGAGCGCGGTGATTGAGGCGCTGGGAGACTATCGCGCGACCTACGCGGTAGATACGCTCGTCGGCATCTCGAAGCTGGACGGCCCCCTGCAGCACGACGCCGCGCTCGCGCTCGGCAAGATCGGCGACAAGCGGGCGCTGCCAGCGCTGGCCGCGTTGCAGCACGCGGCCCCAAGGCAGTCGCAACCCGAGATCGCCGCTTCTATCTGCCTTCTCGGCGTCAACTGCGGATCCCACCTCGGCTACATCGTCGACACCCTCCGGTTTGCCGACAAGAACCCGGGCTTCCCGGAACTCCTTCGCGGCTCTGCGAATGGTCTCGCCGCGATCGCCGTCAAGGGCAACGAGGACGCGCTTCGCCCGCTCCTCGAGGTCGGACTGCCATCGGAGGATCCGACGCGCGCGCCGATCGCACTGGCCGTGGCAACGATTGCCATTCGCAACACGCCGTTCATGCTGGGGCAGCTCCAGAAGATGGAGCACCGAGCCGAGACGATCGCGCTGATCGGGGAGGGCTTCGACATGCTCGAAGAGGACTTCGAAGAAGAGCAGTTCTTTGCGACCGTCCGCAGGACGTACTGGAGTGCGCCGCAGGGATCGCCCACCCGCACCGTCGCGGAAGCGCTGATTCAGAAGCTCGAGTTCTGACCCACTCTGCGACCCTGCGACTTTTCGACCTTGTGACCCTTCGCGACTCTTCGACCCTGTGACCTTATTTTATTTGAGCGGCTCCTCGTCGAACTTGAACAGGTCGTACATGAATCGCTCGCCCGGCGCAATCAGCAGCTGATGCGCGAAGCCTCTTGGGATATGGACGATATCGCCCGGTGAGAGTTCGCGGCGGTTTCCGCCCTGGATGGAGGTGCCTCTGCGCTGTTTCCGAGGCATGGCTTGCTCACCGACCAGCTGACCGCCGATGACTAGCGAGGCGCGGCCGCGGCGAGCGATGAAGACATCTTCCTCGGTCTCATGAATCTCCGCTTGTCCGGTCGAACCGCGGAGCACCAGATACACCGAGTGCCCAGGATAGTTCCCGATGGTTTCGAACACGAGCGACTTGTCGCCGATCGTTTTTTCGAGTTGATCGGCCGCAGACTCGAGCCGGGCGTTCGGCCAGAGGACGAAGTCAGGCACCGTGTCGAGTCTGTCCTGCGCGGCCAGCGGCGTGGTGGCGCAGGCGAGCATGAACAATGCGGCGCATCGAGAAATCACAGAACCTCCACAGTGACGGTCACGGCAGGCGGGTGGACGGAATACCGAGCGCGTGGGCGACCTCCAGGAGTTTTCCCTGGACGAGCCTGACATTGCGCGGGCCCATCCGCAGCAGCTGCTTTTGCGCCGGTGTCAGCGACTCGAGGCGCTCGTCCTCGAACTCGAACGCAGTACCGCCGTGCGTGATCAGTCTGACATCGCCTTCGATCACGGGAACGGCGAGCAGCTTCTGGATGGCTGTCTCGACGGCGCCATCGATGTTTCCGTCGGGGTGGCCCTGCTCGCGGTAGGCTTCCTCGAGCCGCGGCCTGAGTGTCGAATACGCGCGCGCCAGGCCCGGCGCGTCGAGCGACGCCGCGGCGTTGGCCAGACCGTCGTACCGTTCATAGGAGCGGGGATCGAGCACGATCGTGCCACCTCTGGTCACGACACGGAACGGTTGCTGCGGCGCCAGTCGCCGCACGTGCCTGGCTGGCGAGGGCCCGTAGGCCACATTTTCGAGGCTCGCCACGAAGTTGCGAATGAGTCCATCGCCTGCGAGCCATGCCACAATTTCCGGCTTGGATGACAACGCGCCAATGAGCTGACGGACGAGCGGGTCGGTCATCTCGAGTGGAGGAACATCAATCGGTGCCGCTCCGGCGCCGAGGGGGCCCCGTTCGGTTCCCGCAACCGGCTGAGGCTTCGTGCCGGCGGCAGACTCTGTGGTCTTGCGCGACGGCAGCAGCCAGATCACGAGCCCGGCAATTACGGCCAGCCCGACCACGACCGCGGCAATCGCCATTCGCTGTCCGCGCTTGGAGCTCTCCTCTCGGTCGAGCAGAATCTCGGCCGGCTTCTCGTCAACGTCGAACTCGTCCAGGGGATCCATGTTGCACCTCGATGATCGTTTCGGACGGTGCTGCGCGCTTTCGTCAAAGTCGAGCTTCGAACGCGTCGATCGCCTGACGAAGGGCGGTCAGCGGCAGCGCGACGCATTGCATCCTTGACGGCCTGATGTCGCAGCCGAGCTTGGCGCATACGTCCTCCGCCAGAATAGCAAGACTTCGGTCGCACGACTGACCCTCGACCAGCTCGACCAGGAAATCGGCCGAGGCGAGGCAGATGGCACACGCGTCGCCTCGATATCGCATCGCCGTAATCATCCCCTCCTCGACCTGGAGCTCGACCCGGATGCGGTCGCCGCAGAGGGGGTTGAAGGCCTCAGCCTCGGCGTCGGGATCGGAGAGCGTGCCCCGATGTCTAGGGTGTCGAAAGCGCTCGGTGATCGACGCGCCGTACCGAATGTCCGTCATCTGCGGAGCGCTTCAGCCGTTCGAGGACTTCGCCCCAACGCCGGTCAGGTTCCGAAGAGGCCTGGCGCTGCCTCGCCGGGCTTCGGCGACGATCTCGGACACGATGGCCAGCGCGATCTCGGCGACCGTCGGTCCGCCCAGATCGAGGCCGATCGGCACGCGAATGCGAACGAGATCGTCGTCCGAGAAGCCCTCATCGCGGAGGAAGCCCCTGATAGTGTCGCCGCGCCGGCGGCTCCCAAGCATGCCGATGTATCCGACAGGAGTGCGAAGGGCATGTCTGAGTACCGGCAGGTCGTATTTGTAATCGTGCGCGGCGAGCACGAGCGCCGTGGCAGGTGTCAGGGACATCGCGGCCAGGAGCTCCGATGGGATGCCGACCCGCAAATCGGCGTGAGGAAATCGTTCCGGTGTCGCGAAGCGCGGCCGCCCGTCGAGGACGATGCTCGTGTAGCCGACTAGGCGGGCCATGTCGGTCAGTGCCATCGCAAGATGGCTGGCGCCCACGATGATCAGCTCTGAAGGTGGCCCGAATACTTCAACGAAGATCCTCGCGCCGTCGATTGACAAGTCCTGCGAGCGCCCCGAGGCCAGGAGCTCGTTCGCGGCGGTCGTGGCGGCGCGGTCCAGATCGCGATGGCCCAGCGATCCCACCACCTCGCCCGTGTCGAGCATCAGCAAGCCGATTCCCGCCCGCTCTGCGTCGAGCCTGGTGACGAGCGCGGCCCGGCGTCCAGCGGCGAGATGTTCGCGCAGTCGCGTCAGGGCGGAGAGCGGCCACTCCGAGGGTTTGTCGAGCTGCAGGGGCTGCACCAGGACATCCACGGTGCCCCCGCACGACAGCCCAGTCTCCCATGCATCTTCATCGCCGAGTGACAGTTCGACGAGACGCGGCGCGCCGTCTGCGAGGCTTCGCTCCGCTTCCTCGATGACGCGCGCGTCCACGCACCCGCCGATCGTCACCGAGCCCAGGATGCGTCCGCCCTCGCCGACGAGCATTCGCGCGCCCTGCCGGCGCGGTGTCGCACCGTGCGTGGCGACGACCGTCGCCGTCGCGACCCGGGACTCCAGCGGCAGCAGTCGATCGAGGTCTGCGAAGAACTCATGCATGAGTGTCGGCGACCAGCCGCGCGTAGTCGTCCGGCGTATTGACGTCCATGGGATACGGCAGGTCCAGGCTCACGCGGCCGACGTCATCTCCTCGCGCGTCGACGATCTTCCAGGCGGCCTTATCGCCCGTCAGGCGCGAGAGCTCGGCGAAACACGATCCGTCGAAGAGCATCGGATGCCCGAGCCTGCCTCGGTACGACGTCACGACAATCGGGGAGGGCTCGCGCCGCCAGAACTCGACGACGCGATCGATGGTGCCTGCCGTGACGCCAGGCTGATCGCCGAGCAGCACCACGACGGCACGGGCGGCCGGATCGAGCGCGGCAATCCCGGCACGGTACGAGGCGGAGCAGCCAGAAGCAAAGTCGGGTGCCTGCACGACGCGTGCGGGGCTCAGATTGGTCGAAGCGAGCACTTCCGACGATGCGCCGCCAAGCACGACGACGATCTCATCAAGCGTCATCGCGGCCGCCGCCTCGCGAACGGCCCAGCCGAGGAGTGTCGTGTCCCGGTAGGGAAGCAGCTGCTTGGCCTGTCCGAACCGGCGCGACGCACCGGCTGCCAGGACCAGCCCCGACACGAACGGGGTCATGAACGAAGAGCCCCGGCGTACTTGGCGGGATCCTGTTCGAAGCTGGCGCGGCAGCGTTCACAGCAGAAATAGACCGGCCGTCCCAACACATCCGACTTGAATCGAGCGGTCGCGATGTTCACCGTCATTCCACAGACGGGATCGATCGCATCGCGTTGAGCCGATCGGGCATTGGTCGCTTCCGACTCCGTCATGTCAGCGTCCAAAGCCACCCGGCCTGACTGTCGTCGGACCTGAACCAGCTCGGCGAGAATGCTTACGGCGACTTCTTCGAGCGTCACCGCGCCGATCTCGAGGCCCGCGGGCGCCTTCACCCGCGCGATTTGCTCGCGCGACACGCCGCGGTTCATCACGTCGGCGAACACGGCGTCCGCGCGTTTCCGACTGGCCACGAGGCTGACGTATCCCGCGGGAGACGACACCGCGCTCTGGATGGCCTGCTCATCGGCCATGCCGTGCGTCGCGATCACGACGAAGCTGGATGAGGTAATCGGCAGCTCGGCAAATCGCCCGGCCACTTCGTCCGATTGCACGACGGCCACACGAAAATCGATAGCTTCGCCAATGTGTTCCAAAGTGCGGGTCACCGGGCTTTCGCCGACGAGCACGAGAAGGGGCTTGGACACAAATGGCTCCACGTAGATCTCGAGCGTACCGCCGCTGTAACAGGTCGAGCGGTGCTCAATCAGGCCGGGGACTGGGCCCGCCCCGCGGCCCGACGTGCCGACGATGGCGACGAGGCGGGGCTGTCCATCTTGAAGCGCCGCCAGGGCCTCGCGCACGATGACGGGTTGTGAGCAGCTTCCGCCGATCCAGCCAGTGAGGCTGCCGTCGGCGCGGATGATCGCCCGGCACCCTGGTTTGGCCGACGTGGGGGACTCGGCGCGCACGACCGTGGCGAGCGCGAAGGCCTCGCCGCGTGAGGTCAGATCGTGGGCGAGGGCGAGGATATCGTGGGACACGGTGCGAACCCGCGAACAGAGCACAGGACCGACAGGATCAGTCCCCCTTGTGAAACAGATTCTTGACCGCGCCCTTGACCGCGTCGCCTGCGAGCGACACGGCGTCCAGCGACGTGCCGCCATCGCTCGTTGTGGGGGCTCCTTCACCGGTCAGCTTCTGCTGGACGGCGGCCGAAAACTTCTGGAAGATCTGGTTCGAGACGCTGTCGATGAGACCCCGACCCATCTGCGCGAGGATGCCCGAGATCTTCACATCCGTCGTCACGCGGACCTCGGTCCCGCCGTCCTTCGGTTCGAGACGGCTGCGCATCTGCATTTCGGCGCCGCCCTTGCCTTTCGTGTCCTGGCCGGTGCCGACGAGATCCGCCTCCCACTTCGACTGGTCGAGTCGCTCGAACTGAACCCTGCCCTTGTAGCTTGCGCCTACGGGACCGACCTTCACGGTAATCGTGCCGAGAAACGTGCGGTCGTCCACCTTTTCGGTGATCGCGGCGCCCGGCAGGCACTCCGCCACCTGATACGGATCGGTGAGGAACGCCCACACGCGATCCGGCGGCGCCTTGATGAAGAACGTCTGCTCGTTCGTCACTCCGTTACTCCGTGCTTGCGCAGGAGCGCCCACACTTTCGCGGGCGTCACCGGAATGTCCACGTGCCGGACGCCCAGGTGCCACATGGCGTCGACCACGGCGTTCACGATCGCCGCCGGCGCACCCACGGTCGCCGACTCGCCGATGCCCTTCGCGCCGATCGGATGATGCGGCGACGGCGTCACCGTGCGATCGGTCTCCCACTTGGGGGTTTCCATGGCGGTCGGCACCAGGTAGTCCATGAAACTGCCGCCGTGAATGTTGCCCTGCTCGTCGTAGCTGATCTCCTCGTACAGAGCGGGAGCCAGCCCCATCGTCAGGCCACCGTGCACCTGGCCTTCGACGATCATCGGATTGATGACGTTGCCGCAGTCGTCAATCGCGACGAACCGGCGAATCTTCACCTCCCCCGTGCCTTTGTCGAGGTCGACAACGGCGATGTAGCTGCCGAAGGGATACGTGAGATTCGGCGGGTCGTAGTAGGAGACGGCTTCGAGCCCGGCCTCCATGCCCTGAGGATGGTTGGTGTAGGCCGCGAAGGCGATTTCCTGGATCGTCTTGGCCTTGTCGGGTGAACCCTTGACCGAGAACTTTCCGGGCTGCCATTCGAGATCGTCTTCGGCGACTTCAAGGAGATGCGCCGCGATCTTTCGCGCCTTGTCACGGATCTTTCGAGCCGCGACGGCCGCCGCCGCGCCCGCGACCGGCGTCGAACGGCTGGCGTATGTGCCGAGGCCGTACGGTGCCGTATCGGTGTCGCCTTCTTCGATCTGAATGTGCGCGGCAGGGATGCCGAGTTCCTCCGCCAGGATCTGCGCGTAGGTCGTCTCGTGACCCTGTCCCTGTGACTTGGTGCCAAATCTGGCGATCGCCTTGCCGGTCGGGTGGATGCGCATTTCGCAGCTGTCGAACATCTTGATGCCGAGGATGTCGAAGTGCTTCGAGGGACCGGCGCCGACAATCTCGGTGAAACTCGAGATGCCGATGCCCATGAGCTCGCCCTTCTTCCGCTTCTCTATCTGCTCCTTGCGAAGCGCCGCGTAGTCCACCTTTTCCATCGCCAGCTTGAGCGCGCCTGCGTAGTTTCCGCTGTCGTACTCCCATCCGAGAGCGGACTTGTACGGGAACTGTTCCGGCTTGATGAAGTTCTTGAGCCGGAAATCAGCGGGATCTATTCCCAGCTGATGCGCCATCACGTCCGTCATGCGTTCGATCGCATGCACGGCTTCGGTGACTCTGAATGAGCATCGATATGCGATGCCGCCTGGCGGCTTGTTCGTGTAGACGCCGTCTACTTCGACGTGCGCGGCCTTGAGATCGTACGACCCGGTGCAGATGTGGAAGAGCCCCGCCGGGAACTTCGAGGGATTCGCGGCCGCGTCGGTATAACCGTGGTCGGCGAGCGTCTTGATCCGGAGAGCGGTGAGCGTGCCGTCTTTCCTGGCGGCGAGCTCCGCCGTCATGTGATAGTCGCGCGCGAAGGAGTCGGCCTGGATGTTCTCCATCCGATCTTCGATCCACTTGATCGGCTTGCCGGTCAGAACCGACGCCGCCACGGCGATCACGTAGCCCGGATACACCGGCACCTTCCCCCCGAAGCCGCCTCCAATATCCGGTGAAATGATCCGAATCTTGTGCTCCTCGAGACCCACGTGACCGGCGACGAGCGCGAAGACGGTTCTGATCGCGTGCGGCGCCTGCGTCGTCATCCAGACGGTCAGCTGCCCCGCGACCTTGTCGAAGCTGGCCACGCAGCCGCACGTTTCGATCGAGCAGACGTGGATGCGCGGCAGATAGATCTCTTCCTTCACCGTCACGGTGTCCGGGGCGGCGAATGCGCGATCGGTGGCCGCGCGATCTCCCCACTCCCAGTGGAAGATGTGATTGTCCTTTTTGTCTTTCTTGTCCGTCCTGAGCACTGGCGCGCCCGGATCGAGCGCTTTCTTTGCATCGATGACGGGCGTGAGCGGTTCGTAGTCCACTTCCACGGCTGCGACGCCGTCTGCTGCGAGGTAGCGATCCGTGGCGAGGACGGCGGCCACTTCCTGCGCCTGATACATCACCGTGTCGGTCGGCAGCACCATCTGCGTGTCCGACATCAAGGTCGGCATCCAGTGCAGGTTGTACTTCGCGAGATCCTGTCCGGTGATCACGGCCAGCACTCCAGGGATCGCGAGCGCCTTGGACGAGTCGATCTTCTTGATCTTCGCGTACGCATACGGGCTGCGCACGATGTCGAGATGCAGCATGCCGGGCAAGTGGACATCGTCCACGTAGTGTCCCTGTCCGCGGATGAAGCGCGGGTCTTCCTTGCGCTTCACCGAATGGCCCATGCCCCCGACTTCGGGTGTCGTCCTGGGCGCCATCATGCTCCTCCCTGTTGTGCCTTGGCGGCCGCGTACTGGACGGCCTTCACGATGTTGACGTACCCGGTGCACCGGCAGAGGTTGCCGGAGATGGCCCAGCGGATGTCATCCTCGCTCGGAGACTTGTGCTGCTGAAGGAACGCGTAGCTCGTCATCAGCATGCCCGGCGTGCAGAAGCCGCACTGCAAGCCGTGCTCCTGCATGAATCCTTCCTGCACCGGATGGAGTTGACCGTTCTGCTCGAGCCCTTCGACCGTCGTGACGTTTCGGCCGTTGGCCTGGACTGCGAAGACCGTGCACGACTTCACGGGCTTGCCGTCGAGCACCACCGTGCAGGCGCCGCAATGTGTCGTGTCGCAGCCGATATGGGTGCCCGTGAGCCCGATTGTTTCGCGCAGGAAATGCACCAGCAGGAGCCGCGGCTCGACGTCGGCCTCGCGCTTCTCACCGTTGACCGTGATCGCAATTTTCATCGCCCTCAGCTCCTCGCGGTGGCGCGGTCGTGCGCCTTGCGTAGCGCACGCGCGGTCAGCACGCGCACGAGATCCCGTTTGTATTCGACCGAGCCGCGTCCATCTGCGGTGGGTTGAGCCTCCGACGCGGCCTGCTCGCTGGCGGCCTTGATGGTCTGGTCGTTGATGGACTTACCGACGAGCGCCGCTGCGGCCCGCGTCGCGGCGATAGGCGTCGCCCCCACGTTGGTCAGGCCGATGCCCGCCCGCTCGCACGTCCCGTTGGCGGCGAGTGTGAGCTGCACCGCCACGCCGGCTGTGGCAAAGTCGCCGACCTTGCGCTCGAGCTTCAAATACGCGCCGCCGCTTCGGGCCGCCGGTGTCGGAATCCGGAGCTCGACGAGGATCTCGTTCGGCTGAAGAGCCGTGGTGAACGGGCCTTGGAAGAAAGAGTCCAGGGGAATGCGGCGCTCTCCCTTCGGGCCTCGTGCGACGACCTCCGCGCCGAGCGCGATCATCGTGGCGGGATGATCGTTCGCGGGATCGCCATGCGCGATGTTGCCGCAGACGGTCGCGAGGTTGCGAACCAGAGGGTCGGCGATCACGCGCGCGGTGTCGGCCAGAATGGGATAGCGCGACTTGATCAGCAGCGACTCATCGATCATCGATTCTCGGACGAGGGCGCCGATCCGCAGTTCCCCATTGGATTCAGCGAGCGTGTCGAGGCCGGGGATTCTGTTGATGTCGATGAGATGCGGCGGGCTGGCGAGCCGGAGCTTCATCAGCGGGATGAGGCTCTGTCCGCCGGATAGAACCTTGGCGTCTTCGGTGTATCGCGCGAGCAGTCCGATCGCTTCGTCGAGCGACGACGGCGCGTGATACTCAAACGAACCAGGAATCATGAGCGACTCCTTTGATCACACTCGCATCAAATCACCGCGAAAAAGTCGTGTCAATCTAAAACAGGTTCCACGGTTCCAGAGTTCTACGGTTCTGTGGTTCAGGCCTTGGAAGCCTTGGCCCTTGAACCATGGAACCCTGGAACCCTAGAACCCTAGAACCTTTTTAGAGCGAGCGCGCGAGATCCTGCAGGCTTCGCAGGTTGTGGGCGGGCGCGAAGCGATCGACAAGGGGGAGGGCGGCGGCCATGCCGCGGGTCAATGGCTGGTAGTTCGGGTGACCGAGCAGGGGATTGAGCCAGACAACCCGTCTCGCGCGTCGCCTCAGGCTGCGGAGCTCGCTCGCCAGGAGCTCCGGCGCCCCTGTATCCCACCCGTCGGAGAGAATGATGACAATCGTGTGACGGTCCACCAGGCGACTCCATTGGCGATTGAACCCCGCGAGAGATTCGCCGATGCGTGTGCCTCCTGCCCAGTCGTTGACGACGGCCAGCCGATTCAGGGCTTCGCGATAGGAGGGCGACTTGAGATAGCCGGTGATGCGGGTCAGGCGTGTTGCAAAGGTGAAGGTCTCGACGCGGGCGAATGCCTGCTGGAGCGCATAGATAAAGAGGAGAAGCACGCGACTGTACAGGTTCATCGAGCCCGACACGTCGCAGAGAATCAGGAGCCGTTGAGGCCGCTGGCGCCGGCGCTTTCGTGCGAGGTGAATCCATTCGTCGCGGGCCAGGTTGGCGCGCACGGTCCTGCGGAAATCGAGGCGGCCGCGTCGAGAGGGACGCCACCGTCGACGGGCGTCGCCTGCCAGCCGTCTGGCGAGGGCCATCGCCGCACGCAGCAGCTCGTCGAGCGCGTCCTCGCGGAAGGTCGCGAAGTCCTGACCGGCGAGACTCTCTCGATCGCTCATGCCCGGCGCATCGACGAGGTCGCCTCCGGTCTCGGCGTCGTCTTTGGCGAAGCCGTCGACCGAGAGGTCGGCAACGGGGCGCGGTCTTCGCTTGTGAAGCGGTTCGCTTTCGAGGCTTGCGCCCGATTGGCGCTCATCGACGACGACGATTCGCGAACCCGCACGGCGCCAGAAGAGATCGAACGCCCGATCGAAGATCGCGATGTCGTCGGGGCGCGAGATGAAGACAGCGCGCAGGCCCAGGTACACCTCACGTTCGTCGCCGAGGTCCAGATGCTCGAGCGCGCGCAGCGCATCGATGACGTCGGCGGTCGTCACGGGCACGCCGAGCCGACGGAGGAGTCGGCAAAAGGCGAGGATGCTGTGCATAGGGAAGTGGGCGCTGAACCCAGAGCTAAAGCTCTGGGGCTACGTCTGATGCGCTACCAAAGTTCTGGGCGACGTCTGTCTGATGCCCGCGCCGTCCGAGGCGGCTGCTTTGAGCAGTCCGCCCGTAGGCCAGAGCTTCAGCTCTGGCGCCGCTATCCCTGGGACGCGATCACTGACGCCAGAGCATCGGCCTCGTCCTTCTCCGCGACCCGCTTGAGATCGTCCGCGTCCTTCAAGACACATCCCATCGTCTCGCGTGCCGACTCAACATCGAGCTCAGTCTTCCCGAGCAGGACGAGCGCCAACCCCCAGTCCAGCGCTTCCGCCACACCCGGAACCTTCGAGAGATTTCTCGTGCGCAGGTGAGCCATCGCGTTTGCGATCTGTCGAGCCAGGCGCTCTGTGATTCCCGGCACCTTGCGGCGCACGATCTCTTCTTCTTTCTCGACGGTCGGGTAATCAATCCAGAGATAGAGACACCGACGTCGAAGCGCGTCCGATAGATCGCGGGTCCTGTTGGACGTGAGGATGACGGCCGGGGGACGGGTCGCCGTGATCGTGCCGATCTCGGGAATTGTCACCTGAAAGTCCGAGAGGATCTCGAGCAGGAACGCCTCGAACTCGATTTCGCTGCGATCGATCTCGTCGACGAGAAGGACCGGAGCGGCGTCCGCCTGGGTAATGGCTTGGAGCAGAGGCCGCTTCAGCAGATATGGTTCGGAGAAGATCGCGGCCTCCGTGTCGTCGGCTCGCCGGCCGCCCTGTTCGTCGAGGCGAATCTTGAGCAGCTGTTTCGGATAGTTCCATTCGTAGAGCGCCGTTTGCTGATCGAGACCCTCGTAGCACTGCAGCCTGATGAGATTGGTCGAGAGTACCGTGGCGAGCACCTTGGCGATCTCGGTTTTGCCGACGCCCGCGTGTCCCTCGACAAGAAGAGGCCGCCGGAGCGCTATGGCGAGATGGACCGATGTCGCGATGGCGTGGTCGGCCACGTAGTTGGCGGCGTCCATCTGATCGAGGATCCGGCGGATGGCGTCGTTCATCGGGTCCATTCTAAGGGAACGGAGAGATTTGGAACCAAGAACTGAAAGATTCACCTTCCTCCTTTCAGCTAGAATCTCGCTGAATGGACTACAAACAATCCGGCGTCGACATCGACGCCGGCAATGAAACCGTCCGGCGGATCCGCAAGCTCGCCCAGGCGACGTTCACCGCCGGCGTGCTGTCCGACATCGGGTCGTTCGGCGGACTCTTTCGCCTCGACGCCGCGCGATATGCGGATCCCGTGCTCGTGTCGAGCGCCGATGGCGTCGGCACGAAGCTGAAGGTCGCATTTCTCGCCAATCGCCATGACACTGTCGGCGCGGACCTCGTGAACCACTGCGTCAACGACATCCTCGTGCAGGGCGCCAGGCCGCTGTTCTTTCTCGACTATCTGGCCACGGGGCGCCTGTCGCCAGACGTGGCGGTGCAGGTCGTGCAGGGCATTGCGACCGCCTGCCGCGAGAACGGCTGTGCGCTGCTGGGCGGTGAGACGGCCGAGATGCCTGGCTTCTATCACGACGACGAATACGACCTCGCCGGTTTCATCGTCGGCATCGTCGAACGCGAGCGCGTGATCAACGGCTCGAAGCTCGCGCCGGGCGACACGCTCGTCGGCCTTGCCTCGGCGGGCCTTCACACCAATGGCTATTCGCTCGCGCGACGCGTGATCTTCGAGCAGATGGAGCTCAAGGTGGATTCCCTGGTGCCGGCACTCGGCGCGCCCGTTGGCGATGTTCTCCTCAGTCCTCATCGTTCGTATCTGAAAGCCGTGACGCCGCTTCTCGACAAGGAGCTCATCAAGGGAATGGCGCACATTACGGGCGGAGGAATTACGGAGAACCTCCCGCGGATTTTTCCTGCGGGTGTTTCTGCGCGCATCGAGCGCGGCTGGCCGATCCCTCCGATCTTCACGTTCCTCCAGAAACACGGTGCGATCCCCGATGACGAGATGTACCGCGCCTTCAACATGGGCATCGGCCTGATCATCGCGTGCGCGTCGGATAAACAGGACGACGTGATTGCGACTCTGCGCGCAGCCGGTGAAGCGCCGATCGCGGTAGGGACGCTGGTACAGGGCGACGGGGAAGTCGTCTATCAGTAGATCACTCAGAGCGCAAGGCGCACGGCACCCGCTGGCAAATGCTCTCGAATTTGGGAACCCTCGAACCGTAGAACCGTAGAACCGTGGAAACCTTGAACGGCACCCTCGGCGTGTTGATTTCTGGCCGCGGCTCGAACCTGCACGCCATCATCCGTGCAGTCGAGTCGCGCGCGCTCGATGCACGCATCGCCGTCGTCATTTCGAATCGCGCGGACGCCCCTGGGCTCGTGCGCGCACGCGACGCGGGTATCGACACAGTCGTCATCGATCATCGATCGTTTCCGTCGCGTGACGCCTTCGACGGGGAGCTCGCAGGTGTGCTCGAGATGCGCGGCGTCGCGCTCGTCTGTCTCGCCGGGTTCATGCGCCGGCTCGGCTCGACCTTTCTCGATCGTTTTCCCAACGCGGTCCTGAACGTGCACCCGTCACTCCTGCCGGCGTTCCCCGGCCTCGACGCGCAGGCGCAGGCGATCGCGCACGGTGTGAAGGTCAGCGGTGCGACGGTGCATTTCGTCACCCCCGAGCTCGACGCCGGTCCGATCGTCCTTCAGCGATCGGTGCCCGTGCTCGAAGGCGACACGGGCGACCGACTGGCCGCGCGAATTCTCGCGGTGGAGCATGAGATCTATCCAGAGGCCATTCGCATCGTCCTGTCGGGCGGCTGGCGCATCGACGGTCGTACGTTCGTGCGCGAAGTCGGCGCGCATTTCTGAGCAACACGATGAACTGGCAGGAACGAGAGGACCCAAACGACCTGAAGGTCCAGAAGGACCTGGCTAAGCTGGACGTGAATAATCTACAGCCCGACTCACCGCGGTCGATACGTTGAGCACATCCGGGCCATGGCTCGGGACGGAGGCTCCCCATGCTCAGTCGACCGGCCACTCGAAGTCTGTTTCTCAAGCCGCAGGAAGTTCCGGCGCCAGTCTGCGAGGTCTGCGGAGAATCGGCGGTGTGTGACATCGACGCCCCCACCGTGGCGGGTCCGATGAGCCTGGCTGTGGTCTGGGGCACGAGCTCGCAGGCACGAAGCGCCAGACCCACGCGACTCTGCTTCGAATGCCTCGCGCTTCTTCTAGACGATGAGTCCGGATCGGTACCGGAGGACCAGGGCAGTTCGACCTAGGGACTCCCAGCGCCGAGTTCGCACAAGATGCACGCATTCGGGAGTCATCCCACCCCGATGTAGTACTCCAGTGCTACTCGTCCTTCCTGTCCCTTTGTTGTTCAGGGTGATCGTTTCTGGTCAATAATTTCGCTGGCCAGACCCGGCAGCTCACCTTGACCTATCAGGCCCTCTTTCTCGAACACGTCGATCTCCTCGACCGTGTCGTGGCCTTCATTGCGCGTCGCCATCACCTGACCGACGCCGAATCCGACGAGTTCAAATCGATCGTTCGATTGCGGTGCATTGAAAGAAACTATGACGTCCTGCGGCGGTTCGGCGGACGAAGCAGCCTCCGCACGTATCTGACCGTTGTGGTGGAGCGGCTGTTTCTCGACTATCGCGTCAGCCAGTGGGGTCGTTGGCGTCCGTCGGCACAGGCCCGATGCCTTGGTCCGATGGCGGTTCAGCTCGAAGCCCTGATCGTCAAGGAAGGCCTCAGCTTTGACGAGGCGTGCGAAGTGCTGCGCACCAACCACAAGGTGAAGGCCAGCCGTAAGGATCTCTATCAGCTCAGCTGCCGGCTTCCCGACCGCTCTCGTCGTGCATTCGTGGGCGAGGACGCGCTCGAGTCGATGGCTGCCGAGTTGCTGGATCCGGAAACCGAAGTGCTCAAAACTGAGGAGTCCGTTGCCACAGAGCGACTCTGCGCAGCGCTGCGCCGCGCGCTCACGCGGCTGGATACGCAGGATCGGCTGATCCTGACGCTCCATTTCAGAGATGAGTTGACCATTGCCGAGATTGCGCGCCTGCTGAAGCTGGAGGCGAAGCCTCTCTATCGCCGGGTCGAAGCCCTGGAGAAACGGCTCCGGCTCTTTCTCGAGGCAGAAGGATCGACGCCCCAGCCTGACGACCGGGATGCACGGAAAGCCGCGATGCCTGCCCCGCCGGACGCGCGGCCCGATGGGAAAATCTGGCCGCAGGACGTCTATAGGATCAAGACCACGAGAAGGACGCACAAGTGACGGAGCAGCCAGCCGGGGAAGGTTCCGAGACGTGTCTCGAACCCGAACTGATTGCTGGCTATCTCGATGGCGAGCTGGATGTGTCCGGCCGGCGCCGCGTCGAGAGCCATCTGGCGGTCTGCGACCGCTGCCGTGAAATCCTGACCGAGTCGGACCGCTTCCAGCTGGCCTCCGAAGACGACGAGGCCGTCTCTGCCGATCCGTGATGAACACCCCGATTCCGTCACCAGGGACGGACGATCCCGATCGCATCGCGCATTTCGGCGCGTTTTACGAGTTGCTCAGCGGCGCCCACGGGAGCGATATTCCTCAACGAGTGGGCCGCTGTCGCCGGCACTATCCCGAGTTCCAGCCGATTACCCACCGGCACCCGCTCCCGGCTCGTTGCACGCTCGCGCAGATCGGGTCCGACGACTGATTCCGGAGACCGGACTCGTTTGCGCCCAAGAGTTCAGATCTCCGACTTTCGCTCCAGCGTCAGGAGCGACACGTCGGGCGGGCAGTTCAATCGATACGGCAGAAACACCGTCCCCACACCGCGGCTGACGAAGATCGTCGTGTTGTCCTGACGCGCGGTGCCGGCGAGCACGGGAAACTTCCGGGAAAATAACAGTTCGCCGATGCCCGGCAGCAGCACCTGACCGCCGTGCGTGTGGCCAGAGAGCACCAGCGGCACGTCGAGCGACGCCGCTTCTTTGAGGCGCCGCGGATCGTGCGCCAGCAGGATTGTCGTGCCGGTCGCCCCGCGCAGGATCCGCGCAATCCTGTCGGGCCCGCGGGTCCAGTACCTGATCCCCGCAAGCTCCAGTCCTTCACCTTTGATCTCTATACGCGTCCGCGCGTCCTTCAACACCTCGAACCCCTGCCGGCGAAGCGCTGCCGGCATGTCGCGATCGTCGTCGTGATTGCCGAGGATGGCGTAGATCCCATGAGGCGCGCGAAGATCTGACAGAGATTCGGCTGCGGCCTGCACGTACTGCCTCTGTCCCCACGTCACATAGTCGCCGCCGAGCACGACGAAGTCGGGTCTTTCCTTGACGATCAAATCGACAGCGTGGGCGATGTCCTCGTGCGATACGGTCTCGCTGCGATGAAGGTCCGTCACCAGCCCGATGCGCAGCCCGGACAGAGCCGGCGCGAGGCCGGACACGGGCAGCGTGGCCCGAACGACCTGCACGCGGTGACGGGCATAAAGGTATCCGTACGCGCCCGCACCGGTCGCGAAGCCGACACTCGTAGCGACCAGGCCCTTGAGCGCCGTGCGTCGACTGAGTGGCATCGCGACCTATGGTAGCAGGAGGAAACCGATAACAGATTCGTCACTCGTGACATTTCCGTCATCGATTCCGGGGCAGAAGGTCGCGGAAACCTCGGCAATTGCGCGATTCGGCGCGGACCGAGAAGTGCAAGAACGACCGCGGGGGATCTATGCTCGGAAGGCAGAGGACGAAGGTACCAGGCCGACGAAATCGATCAACGCTCCCACTCCTGATCGCCGCCGCTACCGCATGGCTGGCGGGAGTCCCTGTCGCGAGTCAGGGACGGCCATCGATCGAGCGCGTCCGGGGACGGCAGGTCGTCGCCCGTGAGGCAATTGTGAAACTTCGCGGACTCCCGTCGGCGGTGTCGCTGGCCAACCTCGAGAGCCAGGCCGATGCCGACGGCCCTCGTCACCTTGGCAGGGCCGGTGCGCGCCTCTTTCGTTCCCGCACGTTCGACACCGAGGCACTCATCGCCTTTCTCTCGTCGCAGCCCGAGGTCGAGTACGCCGAGCCCAACTACATCGTCTACGCCACCGACACCATCCCGAACGACACGCTCTTCCCCCAGTTGTGGGGGCTGAGAAATTTGACGACGACCGGCGCGGACATCGGGGCCATCAAGGCCTGGGACATCTCCAAAGGCACCTCGTCCGTCGTCGTTGGTGTCATCGACACTGGAGTGGACTACAACCACCCTGATCTCGCCGACAACATGTGGTCGGCGCCTTCGCCGTTCACCGTCACCATTTCGGGCGTTGACATCACCTGCGCGGCGGGAACGCACGGCTTCAATGCCATTGCCGGCACGTGCGATCCAATGGACGACCACAACCACGGCACACACGTGTCGGGAACGATCGGCGGGACCGGGAACAACAGTCTAGGGGTGGCCGGCGTGAACTGGACCTCGTCCATCATGGGCATCAAGTTCCTGGCGGCCAATGGCAGCGGTTCGACGAGCGATGCGATAGAGGGCATCGAATTCGCGATCCAGGCCAAGCAGCATTTTGGCAACGCCGCCAACGTCCGCGTGCTCTCGAACAGCTGGGGCGGGGGAGGATCGACGCAGTCGCTGCTCGACGAGATCAACGCGGCAAACGCCGCGGACATGCTCTTTGTCGCCGCTGCCGGGAACAACGGCATAAATAACGATGTGACGCCCTTCTATCCCGCCGGCTATACCGCCGCGAACGTCGTTGCGGTAGCCGCCACTGACGTGAACGACGGGCTCGCCTCGTTCTCGAACTACGGCGCCACGACGGTGGATCTGGGCGCGCCGGGCGTCGGCATCATGTCCACCATTGTCAACAATGCCTACGCGCTGTTCAGCGGGACGTCGATGGCCACGCCACACGTCTCGGGGGCAGCCGCGCTGGTGCTGTCGAAGTGCGGACTCAACACGGCCGCGCTCAGGACCAATCTCCTGTCGCACGTCACGGCCCTGGGATCCCTGTCCGGAGTCACGGTGACCGGCGGCCGCCTGAATGTGGACGCGGCGCTCCGTGCCTGCGCAACGGCGCCGCTCACGTTCGCCAAGTCGTCTCCGGCATCTGGCGCGAGCAGTCAGCCATCGAGTGTGACGATCAGCTGGGGAGTGAGCAGTGGAGCCGCAAGCTATGAGTACTGCTACGACACGGTGAACAACGGTGCGTGTGACGGATCGTGGACGAGCGCCGGCACGGCGACGGGTGCGGGCCTGAGCGGCCTCTCCGCGAGCACCACCTACTTCTGGCAGGTCCGCGCGCAGAACGCGATCGGGACGACCGAGGCGAACGGCGGAACGTGGTGGTCGTTTACAACGGCGGGAAGCGGCGGCGGCGGCGGGTGCGTTCCAGTCCAGGCGGTCATCGTCGCAAAGCCGAATGTCGGCTCGACGAAAGTGGCGGGCATGTGGCAGACATCCGGCGTCACCGTCAATGCCGGCGACGTCGTCACTATTCAGGCGACGGGAACCTGGAGCAACGCTGGAAAGCCACTGACCGCAGATGGCGACGCGTCGAAGACCATCACCGGGCAGAACTGCCCGCTCTCTGGCGATCGTCTCCTTGCCCTCGTGGGGCGCATTGGCGCGAGCGGCCCGTCATTTCACGTGGGCTCGACCAAACAGTTCACGGCAACTCAGAGCGGCGTGCTGTATCTCGCGCCGGACGACAATTGGTACGCGCTCACCGACAATGCGGGCAGCGTGCAGGTTTCGATTTGTGTGACGGCTGCTTCTGCCACTCGGCCGGCGGCCTTCAGCAAGACCGCGCCGGTCCACAGCACGAGTGCCCAGTCGTCGAGCGCGGCGCTCAGCTGGGAAACGAGCGCGGGGGCCACGAGCTACGCGTACTGCTACGACACAGTGAACAACAGCGCCTGCGACGGATCGTGGACGAACGTCAGCGCGGCCACGAATTCGCCGCTCAGCGGCCTGGCCGCCGGGACGACCTATTACTGGCAGGTGCGCGCTTATAACTCCGCGGGGATGACGCCTGCCAACGGCGGAGCGTGGTGGGCGTTTACGACCCCAGCCGGAGGGCCGTGCGTGCCGACGCAGGCGGGCATCCTGGCGAAGCCGAACGTGGGGTCGTCAGGGGTGGCGGGGATGTGGCAATCGACTGGCGTCACGGTGGGTGTCGCGAGCGCCGTGACGATTCAGGTTGCGGCGGGGAACACCTGGTCGAGCGGCGCGCTTGTCGAAACCGCAGACGGAGATCCGACGCGCGTCGTCACGGGCCAGAACTGTCCGCTCTCCGGAGAGCACCTCCTGACGCTGGTTGGTAGGGTGGGTACGGCCGGCACACCGTTCCGAGTCGGCTCGTCGAAACAGTTCACGGCGACGGAGAGCGGCATCCTGTATCTCGCGCCCAACGACAACTGGTACACGCTGTCGGACAACGGGGGCAGTCTGCAGGTGGCGATCTGCGTACAGTAGTTCTTAGTTCTTGGGTCTTAGTTCTTAGGGCGAAAACTGACGACTGACAACCAAAAGCTGAAAACTCAACGCTGAAAGCTGATAGCTGAGAACTGATAGCGAGCGCCCTCCAGCCCCTGTGCCTGCGGTATAGTTAACCCCTTCTGCAGGGCCAAATCCTCTCGCACTACGAGGTCCTGGACCGCCTCGGTGGTGGCGGCATGGGGATCGTCTACAAGGCCCGCGACCTCAAACTCCACCGATCCGTTGCGCTGAAGTTCCTCGCGCCCGAGCTGACTCGCGACGAATCTGCCAAGCAGCGCTTCATTCAGGAAGCCCGCGCCGCGTCCGCGCTCGATCACGCCGCCATCTGCACCATCCACGAAATCGTCGAGACACCCGACGGCCAGCTCTTCATCGTGATGGCCTACTACGACGGCGAGACGTTGAAGAAGAGGATCGAACGCGGGCCGCTCGCGATCGACGAAGCGCTCGACATCGCCATTCAAGTGTCGGCGGCCCTCGTCGCAGCACACGACTCGAAAATCATCCATCGGGATATCAAACCCGCGAACGTGATGATCACGAGTCGAGGCGACGTGAAGGTCGTCGATTTCGGACTCGCCAAGCTCGTCGGACAGGTGGCCATCACACAAGCCGGGATGACGCTCGGCACGCTGAACTACATGTCGCCGGAGCAGCTTCGTGCGGAGGATGTCGACGAGCGCACGGACATCTGGTCCACCGGCGCCGTGCTCTACGAAATGATCACCGGCCGGCCGCCTTTCACCGGCGAGGTTGTGCCGGCTATCTCCCACGGCATCCTCAATACACCACCGAAGCCTATCAGCAGTGTGGTGGATGTCGCCCACCCCCTCATCATGATGGGTTACGGCCGCTACGAAGAGCTCGAAGCCGACGCGAACGGGCTACGCATGAGCGCGGCCGCCGGATACGACCCGGCTGCGGCGGTCGTGGTGTTCCGACGGATGCAGAAGGAGATTCCCGTCCACGCTCGCCCGAAGGCCCGGACGCCGCTAGGCGAAGCCACGGGCGCAGTCGTCCAGGCTCTGGGCGACTATTTTGCGTCGCACCCCCCGACTGGTGACCGGGGAGCCCGGCTCGAGGCCATGATTCAGAATAATCGCCGCCAGCTGCACGGCCGACGGGTCTACCTAGGCGTCGAGAACTACCGGCGCAAAATCGGTCGTTCGCGGCTCGAGCTGGAAGGGGAGGCGCATCCGTTATGAGCCGTAGGCCGGCCAGCGCCGGGAAAATGCGAGGCGTGTCCGTCCAATGGAAGTAGCCCGACAGTACCAGTACCCGCCAACCGCTTTGGAGGCGTGTGGGGGGTGTGGTGATGCAAATGCCAGATCTCTCGGCATCGACCCCGGGTTCCCATCCGGTCCCGCAGCTGACCCCGCGCCAGCGTGAGATCGTTGCGGCCCTGCTCGACGGCTGTTCGAACAAGGCCATTGCCCAGCGCCTTGGCGTGAGCGACCAGACCATCAAGAATCAGCTGTCCACCCTCTACCGGAAGCTTGGTGTCGCCAATCGCCTGGAACTCGTTGTCCTGGCGACTTATCGAGGCCTACTCAAGAACACCTAGTGGGTCGCTGTAGTTCTTAGTTCTGGGTACTTAGTGCTTAGTGTTAAGTTCTTGGGACAAAACCAGGAACCCTAAGCACCCAGCACAAACAACCAAGAACTATCGGATGTCCCCCGACCTCGATACTCAATTCACCCGCCTGACCAACGGCTGCGTCGATATCGTCCGTCGCGACGAGCTCCGCGCCAAACTCGAGCGGTCCATCGCGACCGGTAAGCCTCTCGTCGTGAAGGTGGGGTTCGACCCGACGGCGCCGGATCTACATCTCGGTCATGTGGTCCTGATCCGGAAGATGAAGGATTTTCAGGATCTCGGCCACACCGTCGTCTATGTGGTCGGCGATTTCACCGGCATGATCGGGGATCCGACGGGCCGATCGAAGACGCGTCCCCCGCTGTCGCGCGATCAGATCGACCGGAACGCCGAGACCTACAAGACCCAGGTCTTCAAGATTCTGGATCCGGCGAAAACGGTCGTCCGGTTCAACAGCGAATGGCTTGGCCCGCTTGGGAGCGAAGGATTCATCAGGCTGGCCGCGCGGTACAACGTGGCGCAGATGCTCGAACGGCGCGATTTCAAGCAGCGGTACGAATCGGGTCAGCCGATCGCGATTCACGAATTCCTGTATTCGCTCGCACAGGCGTACGATTCCGTCGCGCTGAAGGCCGACGCCGAGCTGGGCGGCACTGATCAGCTGTTCAACCTCAACGTCGGGCGCGACATCATGCCCTCATTCGGCCTCGAGCCGCAGCTCGTCATGACGACGCCGCTGCTCGAAGGGCTCGATGGCGTGGACAAAATGTCGAAGAGTCTCGGCAACTATGTCGGAGTCACCGAGCCGCCGGCCGACATGTTCGGCAAGCTGATGTCGATTTCCGACGAATTGATGTGGCGCTACTATGCGCTCCTGACGAACATTTCCTCGGCAGGGCTCGATGAGCTCCGTGCACGCGTGGCCCGTGGCGAGCTCCATCCCAAGCAGGCGAAGGTGGATCTGGCGAAACTGATCGTCACAGATTTCCACAGCGCAGCCGAGGCGGACGCGGCGGCGATCGAATTCGAGCGGCGATTCTCACGCAAGGAAATCCCGACCGATCTGCCTGTTGTGACGCTCGAAGGTCCGCCGGCTGACAAGGTGCTGCGGCGGGTGATCGTTCAGCTCAAGCTCGCCGAGTCCATGAGCGATGCCACCCGGAAGATCCAGCAGAAGGCCGTCAGAATTGATGGCGCCGTGATTGATCAGCCCACGTGGTCGCTGCCGGACGGCCTTCATACCATCCAGGTCGGGAAACTGAGCATCGCCCGAATCCATAGCGTGACGACGCCGATCCCTGCGTCGAACCGGGAGTCGGGTTGAGGCAGCCTGAAACGAACCCGGCTCTTCATCCGACGACCGGAGCCAGGGCGCGGGTTGTCGATATCGTCGCCGAGACGATCTCCCGTTTCGGGCGGCTCTGGCCGCTTCACGCCGCTGGCGTTCTCATCTTCCTGATCTTCGTCTCGCAGTTCTACAGACCCGACCTGGGGTTCAGCGAACTCATCCGCTTCGGTGCGCGATTCGAGTCGAGTCGGCTGCCTGTCGTGCGCGAGCTTCCTCGCGTCATCGAGCCCGGAGGCGGAGACGACGGTCAGTTTTATGTGCAGTTGGCGATGGATCCGTTGTTACGTGATCCCGCGACCGGGCTGGCGCTCGACGATGCGGACTATCGCGCGAAGCGGATGTTCTTTTCGTGGACGGCGTACGCGCTGGGTCTGGGGCGGCCCGCATGGATCGTCCAGGTGTACGCGCTCCAGAACGTTGTTTCGTGGCTGCTCGTGGCCTGGATTCTGACGCGATGGCTTCCGGCCGATTCGCCGCGGCGCGTCGCACAATGGTGCGCGTGTCTGTTCAGCCCCGGAATGCTTTGGTCGGTGCGCGACGCCATGCTCGATGGTCCCAGCCTGCTCCTGATGGCCATCGCGATCGTCGCCGTCGACACCAATCGCCGAGGAGCAGCCGCGTGCGTTCTGGCGCTCGCCGGTCTCGGACGTGAGACGAATCTCCTCGCCGTTGGGGTATTGGTCGATCCAGCCGAACGCCGTCCGCGCGGGTGGATTCGACAACTCGGATGGATTGCAATCGCCATCGCCCCGGCTCTTCTCTGGTTCGAGTATGTGCGGACGATCTATCCGACCGTCACGTATGCCTCGGGCGCGCCGCTCGTTCCGCGGCTGGAGGGCTACATCTGGTCGTGGCGCCATGCTCTCTCGGGAGTGGCGCATGGCCGCACGATCTCGATCGTCATCGTGCTGAGCCTCATTGCGATGACGGTGCA
>CAVPJW010000007.1:0-525000 GCA_963705525.1 uncultured Acidobacteriota bacterium | reverse complement strand
TCAGGCGGCTTGCCCGCCGAAGCGCGACGGAGTTGCAGTGAAGAGGCCCAGGCGACTGTTTACTAAAAACACAGGACTCTGCGAAGTCGAAGACGACGTATAGGGTCTGACGCCTGCCCGGTGCCGGAAGGTTAAAGGGAGAGGTTAGCCGCAAGGCGACGCTTCGAGCTGAAGCCCCGGTAAACGGCGGCCGTAACTATAACGGTCCTAAGGTAGCGAAATTCCTTGTCGGGTAAGTTCCGACCTGCACGAATGGCGTAACGATCTGGGCGCTGTCTCAACGAGGGGCACTGCGAATTTGTGGTACCGGTGAAGACGCCGGTTACCCGTGACTAGACGGAAAGACCCCGTGCACCTTTACTACATCCTAGTAGTGAATGCTGGCGCGTTATGCGCAGGATAGGTGGGAGACTTTGAACCCAGGCTCTCGGGCTTGGGGGAGTCAACGGTGAGATACCACCCTTATCGTTCCGGCGTTCTAACCTCGACCTGTCAGCCAGGTCAGGGACACTGCTAGGTGGGTAGTTTGACTGGGGCGGTCGCCTCCTAAACGGTAACGGAGGCGCGCGAAGGTTCGCTCAGGCTGTTTGGAAATCAGCCGGAGAGTGCAAAGGCATAAGCGAGCTTGACTGCGAGATAAACAAATCGAGCAGGTGGGAAACCAGGCCTTAGTGATCCGGTGGTCCCGCATGGAAGGGCCATCGCTCAACGGATAAAAGGTACGCCGGGGATAACAGGCTGATCTGAGCCAAGAGTTCACATCGACGCTCAGGTTTGGCACCTCGATGTCGGCTCATCGCATCCTGGAGCTGTAGCAGGTTCCAAGGGTCCGGCTGTTCGCCGGTTAAAGCGGTACGTGAGCTGGGTTTAGAACGTCGCGAGACAGTTCGGTCCCTATCTGTCATGGGCGCAGGAGATTTGAGTGGGGCTGTCCTTAGTACGAGAGGACCGGGATGGACGGACCTCTAGTGTACCAGTTGTCACGCCAGTGGCAGCGCTGGGTAGCTACGTCCGGAAGGGAGAAACGCTGAAAGCATCTAAGCATGAAACCCTCCACAAGATGAGATCTCCCAGGTCGCAAGACCTCTAAAGGCTCCTGGAAGATGACCAGGTGATAGGCCCGATGTGTAAGGCCCGCGAGGGCTTCAGCTAACGGGTACTAATCAGCCGTGCGGCTTGACCATAATTCATTAACGTTCGTGGTCGGGAGACTACCGTTTGCAGGATATTCAGTTGAGCGTTCTTTGACATCGCTTGGGACGATCGTTCGGCGCGACGTCAGCGGCCCGCGAGCCGCGACCGCGCCGACGGACCCCAGGCAACCGCCTTCCCGGTGGTCACAGGAGCAGGGCCACACCCGTTCCCATTCCGAACACGGAAGTTAAGCCTGCTACCGCCGATGGTACTGCGCGGGATAACTGCGTGGGAGAGTAGGTCGCTGCCGGGAGTATTACCACGAGCCCGCTTCGTCTAGGTTGACGAGGCGGGCTCTTTTTCTTTTGGGGCGGACACCAGCCAGCCAAGAGAACACGCCGTATCCAAGGATGTGACTCAGACGACGAGCGGCGGAATCCATCCGGACAAGAATTCCTTCAGGTAGGGATCTGTCGCGGCGCCGAGCGCTGCGGCGTACCCCTGAAAGTAAATTCGGCCATCCTTCAGCATGATGAATTCGGCCTCCTCGCGCTTTTGCTGATCTGCCGTCACAATCGTGAGCTGACCGTTCTGGCGCTGAGCCGCATGCGTTGCGACATAGAAGGCGTCCTGGAGCTGGTGGGTCACCAGGATGGAGGTGACGCGCTCGACGTCTCGCAGTTTGATGATTTCCGCGTCGACCGTTTTCGCGGTGATTGGGTCGAGCCCCGACGTGGGCTCATCGAACAGCAGAAGGCCCGGCTTTGCGGCAATCGCGCGTGCAATGGCCACGCGACGCCGCTGTCCTCCCGAGAGCTCCGAGGGCATTCGGTCGATGTACTCCTCCAGACCGATGAATCCGAGGACCTCCTCGACGCGGCGCCGGATGTCATCTGCCGGCATGTCGGTTTCCTCGCAGAGCTTGTATCCGACATTGTCGGCCACGGTCAGCGAATCGAAGAGCGCGCTCTCCTGAAACAGCATGCCAATGTCGTTACGGACGTTCATCATCTGCTTCTCGCTCATCGTGTCGATCCGCTTGCCGTTAATACAGATGCTGCCCGAGTCAGGCTTCAGCAAACCGAGGATCAACTTGAGAAGGACGGACTTTCCGGCTCCGCTCGCGCCCAGGAGGATGGTCATGTGCCCGGCGAGCACGGAAAAGCTGATGTGGCGGAGCACCACGTCGTCGTCGAAAGACAACGAAACGTCGTCGAACACGACGGCTGGCGTTTCGGTGGCGAGAACCGGACCGTCGCTTGAAACGCGATTCAGGAGTGAGCTCGTGGAAGAATCCAAAGCGATCGGAGGCTGCGTCTCGTCATGCGCGCCACGCCAGCCACCGGTCGCATTTTACTTGTTCGAGTGCTCGACCACTTGCAGGGCATCCGGTACGATGAATTCGTGCTCGGGATGACGGACGGCGAGCACCGGACACGGAGCCCGGCGAATGACCTTGTCCGCCACGCTGCCCATCAGCATGCGATCGATGACACCGCGTCCGGTTGCGCCGAGCACGATGATGTCGACGCCGGCTTCTTTCGCGTATTCCGTAATCTCATTGGCTGGACTATGGCTAATCTTCATTACCCCGACGGCGCCCAGTTCGCGCCGATCGGTTTCAGTCACCACCGTGTCCAGCTCCTGACGAGCGGCACGTTCGATCTCGGTCTGCACGTCAATCGGCGCCAGGCCGGTGGCGGCGGCTTCACCGGATGCCAGCCGCACCGCAAAATCGTCGACGACGTGTATCACGTACAGCTTGCCACCGAACGTGCGCGCAAACGTGCGGCCATACATCAGGGCGGTTTCAGCTGCCGGACTGAAATCGGTCGCGACCAAGACCTTCTTTATGGCAATCATGGCTCCTCCGGCCCCATTCGGGGCTGATGATGCGTTCAGCATGTGTTGTGCCAGTGTCAGTTAGTGGTCTGCCTCGACTCAGCCTGGGATTTCCAGTAGATCCTGCCGCGCCGAGTCGAATCTTTCCCCATCTCGCGAAAAAATCCCCAGTCTGCTGCAATAGCGAGATGCCGGACCGCATGACAACACTCCGAACAGGTTCTGAACATTCCTGACGTATGATCCGGTCCGCGTCGAGTTCAATCTGGAGAAGACCCCCGACGGGAGGAGCAAGATGGCGACCGAACTCACCCGAAGGTGTTCACCTGTCGTTCTTCCTGCGCTCATCGGCTCGATGGCTGTCCTCGTCGTCCTTGCCGCGAGCGTCCGGCGTGCGACCGCGCAAGCCGATCGCGTGTTGTTGTCCATAGATTTGCCCGACCATCCTGGGGAAGGGGCCAAGGTATTCAAGGAGAAGGGCTGCGCCAGTTGTCACGGTATTGGAGGACGTGGTCCGGCGACCGGACCGGATCTCGGCCGGGTCACTTTTTTCGGCGACGTGCTGGACCTGGCCGGCAGCTTCTGGAACCACGCACCTGTCATGCGCAAGGCAATCGAAACGCGGAAGATTGAGCGCCCCACCCTGTCCGGTTCAGAGGCCGCGGATCTGGTGGCGTTTCTGACTGCGTTCCGTTACTACGACTCGATGATTCGTGAAACGGGCAACCCCGCGCTCGGGCGCAATGTGTTCGTCAAGAAGGGTTGCGCCGGATGTCATGAAGCATCGGCGGGGCAGACCGCGATCGGTCCCAGTCTCGCGGCCTATCGTGGCCATGAAGCGCCGATAACCATTGCGCAGGCGCTCTGGGCACATTCGCCTGCGATGACCGCCGTCATGCAGGCCCGCGGGGTGCCTCGGCCGACGTTCCAGGGTCGTGAGATGACCGATCTCGTCGCGTACCTGCAGTCAGGATTGAGCGCGACGTCTCCCGAACCACCCATCTTCGAGTTGGGGAACCCGAAGGCCGGTCGAGATCTCTTTGCGAACAAAGGGTGCAACACATGCCACTCCATCGCGGGAGCCGGTGGCGGGAAAAACGCGCCGGACCTCGGGGCCCGTGGTCGGACCATGGCGCGCTCCGTCGCGGAAATCGCCGGTCTGATGTGGAATCACAGCCAGCAGATGGACGCCGAGTTCAAACGCCTCAACATGGCGCGCCCCACCTTCTCCGGGCAGGAAATGGCCGATGTGATTTCGTATCTCTACTTCGTCAACTACGCGAGTGTGCCGGGCTCGCCCTCACGTGGCGACCGGTTGTTCACGGACAAGTGCTCTTCGTGTCACAAATTCGGACAACAATCTGTCGGTCCCGATCTGTTGGCGATACCGGGCCTCGATCAGCCCATCGGCATCATAGCGTCGATGTGGAATCACGCAACCGCGAAGGAACAGGCGACAGCACGGCAGGGTGTGATCTGGCCGCGCCTCGAGCAGGGCGACAGCGTGGATCTCGCTGCGTTCATCATCAGCCGCCGCGCCGCGAAACCTTGACTGCTTGAGATCGTGCGAGCCGTTCGAATGACTCGAGGGCCGCAACGGGATTGCTGGATTTCACACTGGTCAGTCGCCGAGCGCCATTGTGATCAGCACGAGCACGATCCCCAGGGCCACCATGGCCAAGCCAGGATATAGCGGGTTCCTCCCGGCAGAACGTCCCAGCAGACACCCCGTGATGAAGAGCATCGCCACCGCGATCGCATTCGAGACACGGAGTGCGGGCCGGGTGTCCAGCCTGCGCGACGCTGAGCGAGCCGGTAAATGTCACGACCATGGTGATGCCGAAGAGGACTTCGGAGCTGCGGTCGATAGGATCAAGGACGCGATCAAACAAGGAAGGCCTCGAGTCTGTGAGGCGCGAGCGCGCCCCGCAGCGGTGCTCTTGCCGCAGCACACTTGACCGGGCATTCTGACACAATCTCGCGCCGACACGTGGCTTGTGGACGAATGCTCGCTGGCGCGTGACCTGTAACGCGGCGGTATTTCCGGCCGGCGCAGCATTGTCATCTTCGATCGAAGCTGGTATAACGCGCGGCATGGTGAGGCGCCTGAAACTCGCCGGCGTATCGCTCGGCCTCGCGCTGTGGATCATCCTCACGGTGTGCGGCGATCTCGCCGCAGAATCTCCAACACTACCCTCAGCTCAGGCACCGCCACTGCTTCCGGTCGCGGCGGCCATCAGCGCGGAGCGCGCCGCTGAGCCATTCACGTTAACGTTCTTCAATCGCCCGATTGTCGTGTTCAGGGCCAAGGTCGTCGGGCGCAGCCCGACCGAACGCGCGCAGGGCGCGCAACGGGTTCTCGACGATCTGGTTGCGGACCGGACGACCGGGCCGGTCGAGTCGCGCCTGTTCGAGGGAGGCGGCTTGATCCTCGTGGCCTCCCGCGGCGTGATCCTGCTGACAACGGCGGACATCGACGAACTCTCTGGCGAAACCCTGCAGGGCGTCGCCGGTCAGACGGTGGCTCGTCTCCAACAGGCGCTCGCGGAGGCCGAGGAGGCGCGCAGGCCGCGTGCACTGCTCCGTTCAGGTGCGTTCGCACTCCTGGCGCTCGTCGTCGGGCTCGTGGTCCTGCTGGGCCTTGGCTGGGTCAATCGAATCGCCTCGAACAGGCTGATCGCCCTCGCCGAGGAGAGGGTCACAAAAGCCGGAATCGCCGACTTGTCCATGCTGCGCGCGTCGCGGCTGCTCGACTTCGAGCGCCACTGCGTGACTCTCGTGATCAGGACGGCGGACCTCGTGGTTCTCTACGGAGTGGTGAGCACGGTGCTGCGACTCTTCCCCTACACACGGCCCTGGGGCGAGTCGATGAGGGGCTTTTTGCTGCAAACAGCGAAGCATCTCGGTCTGAGCGTGGTCTACGCGTTTCCGGGTCTCTTCACGGTCATTGTTATCTTTGCGATCGTCCACTACGTCACGCGCCTGGTGACCTTATGGTTCACCGCGATCGAAAGGGGCCATGCCAGGACCCGGTGGATCTATCCGGACACCGCACAGCCGACCAGGCGACTGGTCGTCACGTTGTTATGGCTGTTCGCGCTTGTTGTGGCGTATCCGTATATGCCGGGCAATCAGACCGAGGCCTTCAAAGGCATCAGCGTCTTCCTCGGCCTGATGGTGACGTTCGGCTCGAGCGGGCTGGTGAACCAGATCATGAGCGGGTTCATGATTACGTACTCGCGCGCATTGCGCGTGGGCGACTTCGTCAGGATAGGAGATGTTGAAGGGACCGTCATTCATCTCGGCGTCCTGTCCACCAAGGTGAAGACCCTCAAGAACGAGGAAGTGACGGTTCCCAATGCGGTGGCTGTCTCTCAGACCACGACCGACTATTCCCGTTTCAACGAAACGGAAGGTGTGTTCACTCCCACATCGGTCACGATTGGATACAATGCGCCGTGGAGGCAGGTGCACTCGCTGCTGCTCCTCGCAGCCGAGCGAACTCCAGGTCTTCGCGCGGAGCCCAAGCCGCTCGGTACTGCAGGCGTCCCTCGAGGACTTCTACGTCAAGTACACCCTCTGGGTCTGTCTGGAGCAGCAGCAGTCTCGGCTCTTCACGTTGAACGCCCTGCACGCCCACATTCAGGATCTGTTCAACGAGTATGGCGTTCAAATCATGTCCCCGAACTACATGCTGGATCCTGCGGCGCCGAAGGTTGTTGCGAAGAAGGACTGGTTCGCCGCGCCGGCGCGGCCAGACTCGCGGCCCGAGCAGTCTTGATCTTTGTGCTGTCGTCTTCTCGCGGTTTGATGTCCGCAGCCGTGGTCGTCGCCAACCTGTTCGGTCCCGTCTCATCGCTTCACGCCCAGGGCGTCGAGTTCGGGCCCTTTGGCGGATACCGCTTCGGCGGAGACTTCTTCGAGCTCATTACGGAGCAGCCGGTCGATCTCGACGGCGCGCCCGCCTTCGGAGTCGTTTTCGACGTCCCGTTATCGAATGGCCTTCAGGTCGAAGGATTCTTCACTCATCAGGACGCGCACGTCTCAGTTCCGGCCAGGCCCTTCGGGCCCGCAACGCGCTGGCACGTCACGGTCGATCACTGGCAGGCCGGTGGCCTCCAGGAATTCGGTGGCGGGCGAGCGCGACCGTTTCTGACAGGATCGCTCGGCCTGACGAGGTACGCCGCGGAAGGTGACAGCGAGATCCGGTTTGCGTTCGGCGCCGGCGGAGGCGTCAAACTGTTTCCGCTGTCTCACGTCGGAGTACGGCTCGATGGTCGCGTCTTCGGGACCTTCGTCGATGGCGACGGGAGCCTGATCTTTTGTTCCCCCGGTTTCTGTCTCGCTTCCCTCGATTTCGATGTGATTTGGCAAGCCGAGTTCACTGCCGGAATCATCGTCCGCCTTCGGTGACCAAATCTCCCGAGCTGAAACCGCCTCAGTACTCGTCGAAGTAGCTCTGGATCTGCTTGAGGTCCGTTGTCTTCGTAAGGGCGAGGCGGAGCAGGACGCGCGCCTTCTGGGGGTTCAATTCGAGTGACGCCACGAAATTCTTCTCGTCGTCGTTGATCTCCACATTGCGCCCGACCCGTCCCGTAGGCACCCGCGAGGAGCGGACACACACGATCCCTTTCTTCGCCTGCGCCGCAAGGGCATTGACGCCGGCAGCGGTCATGTTGCCATTGCCCACGCCCGCGATCACGATCCCTTTCGCCCCGCGCTGCCGCAGCCGCGTCGATGATCGTCCCGTCCATGTTCTCATGGGCCATGATGATGTCGACGCGCGGCAGGGTCGTAACACCATCGAGAGAAAATTCCGACGTCGTCGTATTCCGCCCGACCGGGCCCCGATAGAACTCGGCCTCGCCGTACGCCACCGTGCCAATCAGGCCCCGGATCGGGCGAGAGGAACGTCTGCACAGCGGTGGTGCTCGTCTTGGTCAGCGAGGATGCGCCGTGAACCCAGTCGTTGATGACCACGAGCACGCCCCGTCCGGCCGCATCCTTGTTCGCGGCGATCGCGACGGCGTTGAAGAAGTTGAGCGGGCCATCGGCGGAGAGCGCCGTCGACGGGCGCATGGAGGCTGTGAGCACAACCGGCTTAGTCGACTTGACGACGAGGTTGAGGAAGTACGCCGTCTCTTCGATGGTGTCGGTTCCGTGCGTGATGACGATGCCGGCCACATCGGGCATCGCCGTGAGCTCGTTGACGCGGCGCGCAAGTTTGAGCCACACCTCGTCATTCATGTCCTGTGAACCGATGTTCGAAATCTGCTCGCCCCGCAGGTTCGCCAGCTTCTTCGCCTGCGGCACGGCGGCCAGCAATTGATCAACGCCCACTTGACCGGACGTGTACGCCGCCTGGACGTCGCTGCCCGCGGCGCCTGCGATCGTGCCGCCCGTGGCGAGCACGACGACAGTCGGAAGCGCGGACTGCGCGACGGCCTGGGCGGCGCTCGCGAGGGCCAGCACGAAAACTGCGAGAGTAATTCGATGTTTCACCATGACTCTGCTCCTACTGTGTGAACAAGACGATGACGGGCCCCCACGCGGTCAGGAGAATGTTCCCGAGCGCATAGGGCACGGTGTATCCGAGGACCGGGATCTTGCTCTGTGCCTCGTCCTGAATCGCGCGGAGAGCGGCAGTGACCGTTCCTGCTCCGGAACAGGCACCGAGCAGGATCACGGGGTTCATCTTCAGGACGTGATAGCCGAACAGCAACGCCACCACGTGTGGCGTGACGGCCACGATGAACCCCACCACGAGCAAGCTGGGCCCCGTCTGTCTGAGCCCTGCCACAAAGGTCGGACCGGCGGTCAGGCCGACGACGCCGATGAAGACGGCGAGGCCGACGGTGTCGAAGATCCAGAGCGCCGGCTCGGGTATCCTTCCGAAGGTGGGATGGAGCGATCGCAGCCACCCAAGGATCAACCCCATGATGAGCGCGCCGCCGCTCGCCGTCAGCGACAGTGGCAGCCTGCCGACTTCGATCGAGAGGAGTCCCAGGAACCCGCCCAACACGATCCCCAATCCGAGAAAGACGATGTCGGTCTCGCTCGAAGGACGTTCGATGTAGCCGAGGGCTTTTCCCGCGCGTTCCACATCGTGCTGCACACCCGTCAGCCGGAGAAGGTCGCCGCGGTTGATGATCGTTTCCCCGGTGAAGGGAATCTCTTCGCCGCCCCTGAGCAGCTTCTCGAGGACCACGCCGCGCCCGTATCGTTCCTTGAGGACGAAAAGGGACTGCTCGGTGACCTCCCGCTTGGTGACGACCACGTCGAGTGTGGCGACGGGGAAGTCCAGCAGCGCCGGATCCTCCACCTCGCCACCGAGCGGCAGTCGTCCGGCGAGCAGCACCCTCCGCCGCGCAGTGACGGCGATGACATCCCCTGAACGGAGGACAGTGTCGGGCGTACCGTCGAAGATCTCGGCGCCCCGTCGGATACGCTCGACGAACACACGCTCGGGCTCGGCGGTCCGCTCGACGTCGGCGACGGACGCATTCGCGAATCGATCGTCGAGGCGATAGGCACGGGTGCTCCATGCTCGATAGGCCGGCTGCATCGCCTCGCGATCGGATGTCTGATCCATCAGCGACGCCTGGGCCGCGAACTTGCGGCTCTCGGCCTTCAAGTCCACGCGGAGCAGCCGGGGCGCAAGGCTCGACAGGAACCACACGACGAACCCGGTACCGACCAGATAACTGACGGCATACGCGACAGGGATGTTGTTCTTCAGTCGTGTCTTCTCGGCGTCAGGCACGTCAAGCCGATCGATCGTGTCGCCGGCCGTGCCGATAACGGTGGATTCAGTGAACGCGCCCGCCATGAGGCCGGCTGCCGTGCCGGCATCGTAGCCGAGCAGTCGTGCGGCGACGACCGTGGTCACGAGACTGGTCACGCACAGCACGACGGTGAGAGCCACCTGCGGCAACGCGTTCGCCTTCAGTCCGCGGAAGAACTGAGGACCGACCTTGTAGCCGGTGGCAAACAGGAACAGTGAGAAGAAGACCGACTTGACCGTGGGATCAACCTTGATGTCGAACTGGCCGATCAGCACGCCGGCGATGAGCGTGCCGACGACGTTCCCCAGCTTGAACGTGCCGATCCGTACCCGTCCGATCACGAAGCCGGCGGCCAGCGTGAGAAAGATGGCCAGCTCCGGATGGTCCCTCAGCGCAGTTACAAAGTCGGGCATGGCGCGCACCTCATCGTGTAACCAGCATCAGCCACGGCACGCCGACGACGACGTACACCACCATGCTGAAAGCGGTGCAGAGCGCGCCGAGGCGGTAGAGCTCTCTCTGCGTCAGATAGCCGCTGCCCGCGAAGAGCAGGTTTGCGCTCGATGCCTGCGGAGTGATGACCGAGAAGTAGTTCGTGGCAAACAGCAGCTGGAACGCCAGAACGGCGGTGGGGACGCCGAGCTTGGCGCCAACGTCGAGAAAGACGCCGAACAGGGCCAGGAGGTGAGCCGTCTGGCTCACAAACAGATAGTGCAGCGCGATGTAGGTCACAATCAGCGTGACGCCCGCCGAGAGCGGTGTCATCCCCACCATCGCATGGGCCAGCTTCTGACCGAGATATCCCATGAAGCCGAGATCGTTCAAAGCGCTGCTGAGCGTGAAGAGTACAGCAAACCAGAGGTATACGGCCAGGACGTCTCCCTGCCCGGCGATGTCCTGGGACGTGAGCGCGCCGGTAGCCAGCAAGGCTCCAAGCCCCAGAAATGCGACGGCCGTCGAGTCGAGGCCAAGCGTTGCGGAAAAGCCCCACAGGATCACCATGCCGACGAACGCACCCGTCACGATCCGCTCATGGGCGCTGAGCGGTCCCAGCTCGGCGAGCGCCCGTCTTGCCGCGGCCGGCGCCTCAGGCGTCGCAGTGATCTCGGGTGCCACGATCTTGTACAGGAACAGTGGCAGCAGCAGCATGGCCGCCAGCGTCGGCACCGACGACGCCAGCAGCCACGAGCCGAACCCGATCTCAACCCCGAACGGTCTGGCTATTTCAGCCCCGAGCGGGTTGGCGGCCATGGCGGTGAGCCACAGCGCGGACGAAGCGCTCAGGCTCGCCATGCCGGACAACATCAGAAATCCACCGAGGCGCCGACGAGATGGATCCTGTGGCCTGGCGCCGGCCGCCTCGGCGAGTGAAAAAACCAGCGGATACAAAACGCCGGCGCGGGCGGTATTGCTGGGGAACGCCGGCGCAATCACGCCGTCGACGAGAAACACGCTGTAAGACAGCCCCAGCGTCGATCGTCCGAACAGGCTCACCACCGCATAGCCCAGACGCTGTCCCAGCCCGCATTTCACCACCGCTCGCGCCACGAGAAACGCGACAACGATCAGCAGGATCGTTCCGTTGGCGAATCCCGAGTACGCCTGCTCAGGCGCGAGCGTGCCCGTGAGCACCGCAGCGGCCACGGCGACGACCGACGCCGTGAGAATCGGGAGCGCGTCGACCACGACGGCGAAGATGGTCGCTGCAAAGATGGCGAACAGATGCCAGGCCGGCGCGGTCAGACCATCGGGCACGGGTGAGAACCAGATTCCCACGGCGAGCGCCACGACGGCAGCGAGCGAAAGCTTCATCAGGAACGTTTTTGACCCGTCATGGCAGCGGGATCGAGCACCTGCGCGATCTGCTCCTCAGTGAGCAGCTTTTCCTCCCGGACCAGTTCCAGAATGCCTCGTCCCGTCTGCATGGCTTTCTTCGCGAGCTCGGTTGACTTGTCATAGCCGATGACCGGGTTGAGCGCCGTCACGGTCCCAATGCTCCGCTCGACATTCTGCCGACAGACATCCTCGTTGGCCGTGATGCCTTGGACGCAGTGCACCCTCAGCGTCCGGGCCGCGTTGGCGAACATTGTCTGCGCCTCGAAAACGCAGGCCGCGATCACCGGCTCGAACACGTTGAGCTGAAGCTGCCCGCCCTCGGCCGCCATCGACACCGTCAGATCCGATCCGATCACCCGGAAGCAGACCATGTTGACGACCTCGGGAATCACCGGGTTGACCTTGCCCGGCATGATCGAGGAGCCCGGTTGCTTCGGTGGGAGGTTGATCTCGAACAGCCCGCATCGCGGGCCAGATGAGAGCAGCCGAAGGTCGTTGCACACCTTGGACAGCTTGATCGCCAGGCTCTTCATGCAGGCCGAATAGAGGACGAAGGCCTGCGTGTCCTGCGTCGCTTCGATCAGGTTCGTCGCGAGGCGAATGGGGAAGCCGGTGATCCGGGCCAGATGCTGCGTACATTTCTCGGCGTAGCCGGGAGGGGCGTTCAGTCCCGTGCCGATGGCCGTGGCGCCCATGTTGATCTCGCAGAGGATGTTCTGAACCCGCTCGAGCGCCAGGACCTCGCCTGCCAGCGTTTCCGCCATCGCCTCGAATTCCTGGCCGAGCGTCATCGGCACGGCGTCCTGGAGTTGCGTGCGGCCCATCTTGAGAATGCCCCTGAACTCTTTTCCCTTGGCGCGAAACGCATCGATCAGTTCCTTCATTGCCGAAACGAGACGCACGTTGCTGAGGGCCATGCCGATGTGCAGCGAGGTCGGATAGGCATCGTTGGTGGATTGCGAGCAGTTGACGTGATCGTGAGGATCGCAATACTGGTATTCACCCTTCTTGTGCCCCATCAACTCGAGCGCGCGGTTGGCAATCACCTCGTTGGCGTTCATGTTGGTTGACGTGCCTGCCCCGCCCTGAAACACGTCAAGGCGAAACTCGTCGTGCAGCTTCCCATCCATGAGCTCGGCGCAAGCCCCCTCGATGCCCGTCAGAATGTCCCGGCTGAATTGCCCGCAGTCGACATTCGCGCGGGCGGCGGCCAGCTTGACCATGGCGAGCGCCCGGACGAAGTCAGGGTAGAGCCGCAACTCCACACCGGAGATATGGAAATTCTCCAGGCCGCGCGCCGTTTGGACGCCATAGTAAGCAGCGGCCGGAATCGCTTTGTCTCCTAGCAGGTCGTGTTCGATGCGCGTCGATTGCTGGTTCATGACATCTCCTCCCAAGCGGCACCGCCGGGCGACGGCCAAGATACGACCGCCGGGGCCATGTCCACTTGCGGCCCTAACGTCGCACCTGAGCATTCTTCATGCCGATCATGTCGAGCTTCATCTGGTAGTGAGAGTGATGCAACCGACGAAATTCCGGCCGCATTTCCACCCCTTGCGCGCGAGACCGCGGCGACGAAGTCGCCAGACTCGCGGGCCGTTTCCCTGTGGAACAGACCGACCACTCCGAAATGTCGGAGGCGAGCATGTCAGGATCGGAGCTGATTATGAAGGCCCGGAGCGAGCCGAATCCCAATCGGCAACATTCTGCTGACCGCCTAGAGACCGGCTACCCTGATGTTCATGAGGTGAGACAGTCATGCCAGCGACAATTGAGCACGAGCGCGACAACATTTACCGCGTTGAGATTAACGGAACGTTGACGAAGACCGATCTCGATCGATCACAAGATGCGCTGCTGGCCGGGTTGGGCCGCGCATCAGTCCGCAGCATCAGGCTGCTCGTCGTCCTTGACGGATTTCGTGGATGGGATTCGCAGGGCGACTGGGGCGATCTGACCTTCTACGCGACGCATGGCGACAGCATTGAGAAGATCGCGATCGTCGGAGACGTGCGTTGGCGCGATCACGCGCTGATGTTCGCGGCAGCCGGGCTGCGCAAGGCTCCCGTCGAGTTCTTTCCTCCAGAGTCGATCGCCGAGGCCCGTCGCTGGTTGTCTGGATGATCGGCGACTTCGCGGCCGTGCGCTACGGGTGCCTAGCAGGACGAGCATCGTGCCTGACACGGCGGGCAGGATGTTGCCCACCGCGCAGGCCATTTCCATAACCGAGCGCGGGTATCTTGCTTTCTGCGGTTTCTTCCAGTTCGGCACACTCAGCGGCGCCTGCCACCGCCGCCGCGCCGCCCACCGCCACCGCCGCCGCGATAGCTTCCCGCAGATGACCGGGTGCCGCCGCTGCTGCTGTAATTGCTGTAGTCGCGTGTTCGCGTTGTCCCTTCGGTACGAGCCGCTCGATCGCGATCCACCTGCTGCGGAGCAGATGCGTTGTTCCAGTTGCCGTTGTCATACTTCTGCCACGAGCCGCCGTCGTTACGGTAGACGTTCCCGTCGTGACCGGCATAGACGTCGCCGCTTCCGGTCCGCCCCACCGTCGTGCCGCCTTGCGGTCCGCGACGCGACACCGCAGCTCCACCTTCGCTCCCGACGGTCGCGCGCGTCGTCGTTCCCGTGGCGCGGTTGGTGACGCGACCCGTCTGCGCCCAGTCGTCGCCGCGCTGCACGCCCGTCGAGCCCCAGCTTCCGTACACGTTCGAACCCTGCCGAGTCTGTGCGTACGTGCCGGTGCGCGGATTCCACGCCTGCGCGGCCCCGCTCGCTCCGTATGGCCCCCACGCGACAGCGCCCCTCGCGTACGTGCCGGTCGACGGGTTGTATCGCGCGCCGGCGCCGACGCCGCCATAGGGACCGTACGCGGCGACTCCGCGTCCGTACGTGCCGCTCCACGGGTTGTACCACGCCGAGTATCCGTAGGTGGGGAAGTACGGGTAGTAACCCGGATAAAATCCGCCGTACCACGTGTAGGGCGGGTAGTACCAGCCAGAACCCCACACCGCGCAGCCCCACGCGACCATCATGCCCGTGTATCCCGCGGCATATGCGAAGGTCACCCAGTCATCGTTGTCGTTGTCTTCCTCGACCACGACATAAGTCACGTTGTGCGCGGGCGAGCTGGTCGGAATTGAATAGATTTCCTTCGGGATGCTCGTGGCGACCTCCCAGGGACCGCTCGCGCTCTTCGCCATGAACCAGACACCCTGAAAGCACATGTAGTACACGTCCCCGACCTTGAGGATGTCTTTGTCGGTGTTGACGGCGCGCTGGACGGACGTCTGTTCAATGGCCTGGAACTGTGGTTGGCCCTGATAGACAACGTCGGGCGCTTTCACTTCTTTCTTGTTGACGCGGGCGGTCTGTGGCATCGATGCGAGCATGACCGCTTCGGCGGCCTGGTCCGTCCCTGGAACGGAAGCCAACACGCGCGAACGTTCGTGTTCGAGCGGGATTTTCTTGAAGTCCTCAGGCAGACTGGTCGTCGCAAATGTCCAGGGTCCGGTGAAGTCAGGCGCTGAAAACCATCGGCCGGCCACCAGGAAGTAAACGGTGCCGGTCTTGCCGAGCCTGAAGACGTCGCTGTCGGTATTGTTCACCCAGAGCAATTTCGTCTGACCGACCTGGACGTAGCTCGGTTCGCCGCGCAGCAGGATAAACTCGGCCGGTGTCGTACTGACGAAGACCTTCGGAACCTGGTTCGCCGACAGAGATTTTCCCGGCAGGTTCGCCCGGACATCCTTCCAGTTGTCGTCCGGCGGGAGCTTCGAAAAACTGCCGGGGAGCGTGCCGGCCGGCGCCCATGGCCCCTTCACGTCGGACGCCTTGAGGAACGTGTTGCCGTTTCTCAGGTAGTACGTATTGGTCGGTTCGTGCCGGAAGATGTCCCAGTTCGTGTTGACCGCGAACTTGAGGTCGTTGTCCTTGATGGGACTCCAGATGGGATCGCTGTCGAAATTCACCAGGACCGCTGGTGTCTTGCTGAAGAAGATGGGCGGTGGATCCGCCTTCACGCCGTCCACGTTCTTCGGGAGGATCTTGCTCTTGTCAACGCCCGCGAGCACGCGATCGAGCGCGATCACGCGGTCACTGTCAGGAATGGCCTTGTCGATCGCGTCGACGACGGTGCGCATCTCGTCCTTCGTGAGGGTCGGAAAATTCGATTCGGTGATTCTGAACGGGCTCATGCTGACGAGGCGCTCGTCGAGTGCCACGCGGGTGTCGGTTTCGGCCTTCATCGTGCCGAGCGCGGGTTTTTGAGCGCCTTTGGCCGCGTACGAGACTGCCGCGTACAGCACCAGACGTTTCTGATCCACCCAGCTGGCCACCTGCGGCTGATACATCAGGATGGCGCCGCCATCCGGCGTGTTCCCGACCTTGGGCCATCCGCCATCAACGGCCGCCGTCGTCGCAGCCGTCGGCGCGGCCTTGGTGGAAGCCGGCTTGGCCGTCGTCGCAGCCGGCTGCGTTTGAGCGCGAAACGCGTCGAGAAACGGCGGTGATACGAGCGCCACGGCGGTGATGAGAGCCACTCCAACCCGTGGCGTGCGAGAGTTCGTCTTCATAGGTCCTCCATCCACAATCTACTTCAGGCGCGATCCATGCCGACAGGCACGGCCATTCTTAAACACGACGAACGATCCCGCCGTCATGGCTCGCGCTTTACATCGATGGCGCGCTCGCGCGTGTATGTCACTTCCACCACGTCGCCGGGCTTCAGTCCTTCGAGCAGGTGACCATCAAGGACCTGCCGCATGTTCCGTCGATTGTCGCCCGTCTTGTAGACGACGAGATTGGTTTTCAGATCGACGCTCTCAATCGTCACGGTCGCCTTCAGCTGCTGCTGCACGTCGCTCGAACCCTTCTCGTTTTCCTTCCGGGCCTCGGCGGTCGTGTCGGTGACGGCCGTCGGCTTGGCGTTTGGATTGACCGCCACGATGAAGGAATCGACGATCCGAACAGTGACCGTGTCGCCCGACTGAACCTCGTCGAACGTCTTCAGCTCCGGGCCGACGTAGACAGTGTGAGAAAGCCCTTCAGGGGTCTTGAGCGTGAGCGACCGCGAAAACTTGTCGACGCGTTCCACCTTCGCCGTGACCGACATGACCTCGCGCGTCGCAGTCTTCTGATCCTGCGCCCGCGCCGGTATGGCTGCAACCGAGACCGACAGCAGCGCGGCGACGACGATTTCAGTTCTGGTCATCGATCTCTCCCTGAGTCTTGAGTCCTGAGCGTTAAGCTCTACGCCCTGAGCCTGTGCTCCGCCTGAAGCCTGTAGCCCCGAGCCCGTAGCCTTTCCTTGAGCCTTGCGTCCTGAGCGTTGAGCCCTAGTAACTCCAACCAAACGACAGTACCACACCCACGTCGTTGGTGTCGGCGGCACTTTGAGGTGGCCGGCTGTCGTACGTGTCGAACACATTGACCGCCAGGAACACGTCCTTCCAGATTTCGCGCTTCACGGAGGTGTCGAGCTGCAGTCGTTGTCGGCCCGTGTTGCTCAGGCTTGGAAGATACTGGATGGCGACATCCAGATTGGTCTTGGGATGATCGTAGGCGTAATACGAGGTCCTGAATATGAAGAGCGCTTCCAGGTTCTGCGTATGGTCGCCTTCGATGCCTTGTTCGTCGTTGACCGCGATGCCCGCGCCGGTGAGCATCTGCGCGCGGTTGGAGTTAATCAGCCGAGGCCCGCCCGCGATGGCCACCTGAGAACGCAGACGGAGCCCCAGGCTCTCGTTGTTTTCGAAGCTGGCCCCCCCCGCGATGAACCAGCGCTGGCCGCGGAACCTGAGGTACGACGCCTGAAAGATGCCGCGGTCATCTCGCTCGTTGTCTTCTCCGGTTCTCGTGAGGGTGCCCGAGAGATTGACCCGCGCTTCGAACGCCGGCTTCCGGAAGACCGTGTTGGAGTTCACGTTGAGCTGGGCAATGTCGCTCGAGTGTGTATAGCTGAAGCCGATGTCGACCGATCCGTCCAGTTTTTTCCAGAAACTCCGGCCTATGGGCGTAATCGCGGTAATCTCCAGGGTCGCGAGCGACACCGGCACGTCTGGCCCGGTGATGAGTATCTGACGAGGCCCGCTCGAGCCCAGGCTCCCGAGAAATCGACGGCCGTCGCTCGTGCCGATCTCGAACTGGCGCTCCGCCACGAGCGACACGACCTTGTCCCATTCGAAATAGATGGTGCCTTCGTCGTCGGTCGACAACTCCAGGCGGCCCCGATCCAGCCCTTTCACCTCTCCCGTGATCCGATCGCCGTTGCCGAGCGTGACGACATCGGTTTTGCCCTGAGCGTGGAGCGTGGCGGTTCGAGCGAAGCCGATCATGATGACAATCGCCATCAGCGGGCGCCACGGACGGCGGCCCCGATGGTTTGTGCCTTCTGACATCGAGATCAGAACCGGAGAGCTACACCTCCCGAGAATTGAATTGGATTGGCGTATTGCGTGTTGCCGACGAGAGAGCAGCCCCAGAACGGATCGCACCACCACCCCCCGCGTCGGACTTGATACAGGTCGGCGTCCAGCTGCCCGCGAGCCGCAGGCCCCCATACAAGAACGGCCGCACCGCGCTGTCGGCGTCGCCGAAAATTGTACGCGAAGTACCCGTGATAGTTGGTGATGTCCGGATCACCGACCTCGCGTTGAGCATGACCGTGGTCCCTGAGGAATGATGAGACGCCTGGGCGGCCGAATAAGTCCGCCCAGGCCCATTTTGCGAGTGCTGCCTATCGAGGTGATGACGCGAGGGGGTTTCCGCCGAGGCTGTTCGAAATGTCGGCGATGGCTCGTTGTGCGCGGATGCTGTTGCCGGCCTCATCGAGCGGTGGTGAGACCACGGCGATTCCAAACTTGCCTGGCGAGACGGCCAGAATGCCGCCGCCGACGCCGCTCTTGGCTGGAAGTCCCGTCGCATACAGCCACTTGCCGGAGTCGTCATAGAGCCCGGCCGTCGCCATCACGGCCAGCACCCTGGGCACGTTCGCCGACTTGATGACCTGCTTGCCGGTGACGGGATTCTTTCCGCCATTGGCCAGCGTGGCGGCCATCATCGCGAGATCCTTGGCGTTGACGCCGATCGAGCACTGCCGCGTGTAGAGATCGACCGCCTGCTGCCAGTTGTCCTTGATGTAACCGTAGGCGAGCATGAGCGCGCCGATGGCCTGGTTGCGCTGGTTGGTGTCCGACTCGGACTTGTACACGTCCTGCAGCACACTGAGGGATCGTCCCGCATAGTCGTTGTACGTCCCGATGATCTTCTTCCAGACCTCATCCGCGCTCGCGCCCCTGACCATGCTGGTGGCCGAGATCGCGCCCGGGTTCACCAGCGGATTCATTTCCGGCGCCCCGGCTCCGCCGACCACCTTCGACCGCTTCGACGGCGATGATCGAGTTGAACCGTGCGCCTGTGGCATCCACACCGATCCGCTGCGCGACGGAGTCGGGCCCCTGTTCTTCGATGACCTGCGCCATCGTGAAGACCTTGGAGATCGACTGGATCGAGACCTCTGTCGTGAGGTTGCCCGCGGTGTAGGTCTTGCCGTCGGTGGTGATGACCGCGATCCCGAACAGCTTGGGATCGACGGCGGCGAGGGCCGGAATGTAGTCGGCGTTCTTGCCTTCCTGGAGATTCTGATACTTCGCGAAAGCGGCATCCACCGCCTTCTGAATGTCGGCCGGCGCCTGGGCTCCGGCGCCGAGCGTGGTCAGCCCCAGGATGACGACGCTGCCGGCGAGCCATGCGCGCCAGCTACGCAATGTCGTTCGAATCATTCGTTAGCCTCCCACCTTGTACGAGAAGTTGTATTTGAACGAGAACTGGATCTTGAAGCCTTCGGAACTGAAGCCGTCCGAGAAGTTCTCACGGCGCCCGTACTGCAGCTCGCCGCCGAGCATGACGTTCGGAGCGGGGTAGTGGAGCAGGTTGACGAGCGCATAGTCGGCATAATGAAAGGCATCCGGGTTCTGGCCTTCGGAGTTATCGATATCCTGCATCGAGTACCCGATCGTGCTGCTCCACTTCGAGCCCCACGTGTGATCGAGGAACGCGACGATCCCGACGATGGGCAGAGCCTCACCCTTGATCGGCGTCACCGTATCACCCGGGTTGCGGACAATGCCGACATCGACCGGTGAGTCGTTCATGTAGTTCTGGATGCCCTCGCCGACAACGAGCTGCAGCCGGACGACATCGTGCTTGTTCTCACCGAAGTTGAGATTGGAGCTGAAGTTGAGTCCCCAGCCCGTCGTATTCCCGCTCAGGTCGAACTGGTCGACGAGCGTATCGTCCCACTGGATTCGCCTGAGCGCGCCGGCCACCCGGACATATCCCCAGCCTCCGCCCATGGCATACGCCGCTGTCAGATCGGGCAGGGGAGTGCGCCCCCTGATGTTCTGGATCTCCACGCGGTTGGCCAACGTGCCCGGGTCACCGCTGGCTCCAGGCCGTTCAACCGCAATCGTCAGATTGGTGTCGCCCTGGATCGGCATCCACCGGACCTGCACGTTCCTGAAGAACACCATGCCTGTCGGACCCCAGTACTCGATCGAGTTCGGGAAGACATTGGGATCCATGAACGGACTCCAGTACTGCCCGGCGCCGAATTTGCCCAGCTCGCCATACGCGTGGCGCAGTCGGAACGTGGTTTGGCCTTCATCCACGCCCACGCCGAACAGCTCGAATTCAAAGGTCGTCTTCAGGTCGCCGAGTGCCGTTGGCGTCGAAGCCCTGACCCCGAGGCGGCTCTGCCGCACGCCGGCAAACGCGACGTTGTCCTCGCCGAACTGGCCGGAGAACGACGGCAGCTTGGTGACCCGCATCGTGTCAAACCAGTTGGGGTCGATCGTGTCGAAGTTCTCGCCGATGTCGAGCATCGCGAAGCCGTAAACCTCCATCCACGGCTTTGGTTCGGCTGGTGCTGGCGGAAGCGGCTGCTGGCTGGCGACCGGCAGCAACGGGTTACCGCCGAGGGCATTCGAGATGTCGGCGATCGCCTTCTGTGCGCGGACGCTGTTTCCGGCATCGTCCAGCGGGGGTGAAATCACCGCGATGCCGAACTTGCCCGGCGATACGGCGATGATGCCGCCGCCGACGCCGCTCTTCGCCGGAAGGCCGGTCCCATACAGCCACTTGCCGGTGTCGTCGTACAAACCGGCCGTGGCCATCACCGCAAGGACCTTCGGCACGTTCGCAGAATTGATGACCTGCTTTCCGGTGGCAGGATTCTTTCCGCCATTGGCGAGCGTCGCCGCCATCGTCGCCAGATCCCTGGCGTTGACGCCGATCGAGCACTGCCGGGTGTACAGATCGACCGCCTGCCGCCAGTCCCCCTTGATGTAGCCGTAGGCGAGCATAAGCGCGCCGATCGCCTGGTTGCGCTGGTTCGAGTCCGACTCGGACTTGTACACATCCTGCAGCACGCTGAGGGATCGTCCGGCATAGTCGTTGTGGGTCCCGATGATCTTCTTCCAGACCTCATCGGCGTTCGCGCCCCTGACCATGCTGGTGGCCGAGATCGCGCCCGGGTTGACAAGCGCATTCATCTCCGGCGCCCCGGCGCCGACGGTAGTGCGAACAGCCTCGACCGCGATAATGGAGTTGAAACGCGCCCCGGTCGCATCCACCCCGATCCGCTGCGCAATGGAATCGGGTCCCTGCTCGTCGATGACCTGCGCCATCGTGAAGACCTTGGAGATCGACTGGATCGAAACCTCCGTCGAGAGGTTGCCCGCAGTGTAGGTCTTGCCATCGGTGGTAACGACCGCGATCCCGAACAGCTTGGGATCGACGGCGGCCAGCGCCGGGATGTAATCCGCGTTCTTGCCTTCCTGAAGGTCCTTGTATTTGGCATACGCGGCATCAACGGCGCTTTGAATATCCGCAGGTGCCTGTGCTCCAAGTCCCGCCGTTGCCAGCGCCACGCCCGCAACGATGGCGGCCAGCCACGCCCGCCGGCTGTGTGATTCGAGTCGAGTCATTCCTATCCTCCCAATTTGTCCGAGAATTTATGTTGAACGCGAACTGACCTTGAAGCCGTCATTTGACGTTCGCCTTCTCCCACTCGCGCACTCTCCGCCGTCCCGCATCGAAGAGCCGTTCGTAATTGCCTTTTCGCACCTTGAGACTCGCTTCAGGCGTCAGCCGGCTCCAGATCGGTGTCCACATATCGAAGACCGCGAAGTACGGATCCGGCCCCGCCGGCGCGACCGTGTCGGTCCCGAACAAGAACCGGTCGGGGTACCGGTTGAGTACGTCACTGACTCGCTCAATGGATGTCGGCGTCGCGATCGCGTACTTGGCCACCTCGTCCCACGAAATGTCGAAGCAGACATGACTCAATTCCGGATCCTTCAACATCGTCTCGATGACGTGGAACTGCTCGGGATTCCGCTCGGCCGCTTCGGCCGAGGCCTGCACCGGATGGACGATGCGGCCGAGGCCCGCGTGGGCCCAGATGATCGACGCCTTCTGGTGGCGCTTGAGCAGCGCCTTCATCTGCGACAGATACACCGGCTCGGTGTCCTGCTTCGCGAACGGCATGTCGAGGTCGTTGTGAATGAGCACGACAAGGCCCACTTCGCCCGCGAAATCGAGGACGCGATCGAGCGCGGGATTGGTCAGGCTGGCCGTTTCGCCCGAAACCTTGGCCGAGACGAACTCCTTGTGGATGCTGAACTCGCCGATGCCGGTGAAGACGCCCGGAAACGCCTCGAGCACGCGCCTGATGTGATCGACCCCGTACATGTCGGCGGGGTTGAAGCCCGTGATCATCGGATCGAAGCGCGCCTGTTCCGCCGGCGTCAGCGCGCGGTACACGCTGGCAATGTACGCGTCGGTGAAGGAGTAGTAGTAGAGCGGCGCATCACTCTGCAGGTAGTACGTCGGCGCGAAGTCGCCGGAGTTCGCGTACGACCACTGCTGCTGCAGTGGGATCCCGAAGAGCGTCGAACGGCTCACGCGAGTGCCCATGATCTTCAGAAAATCACCCGGAGTGATGCCTTTCTGAACGTAGTTCGTCAGGTGAAAGTGCGAGTCGTTGAACTCGTTGGGGTTCGCCTGTTGTGCCGCTGCCCGGCCGACGGGCGGCGCCACAAGCCATGCGACGAGCAGGACGGCCAGCGCGGCCGTCGGCGGCGCGGCGCGACGCAGTGCTTCTTGATGCTTCATCGTGCTGTCTCTTGATCGATTAGAAGTTCATCTCGAGGTTGATGTGGAACACGGTGCCGTTGCCGCCAACCGGATACGGATACGCGGTATATCCGACGGGACTCCGGTTCACGTGCATGAGCTCGCCGTTCAGGCGCAGACCACGCTCCTTCATGAAGTACCAGCTCGCTCCCCCTCGCACCTCCGAGGCGTCGCCGTAATCGCCGAAGATCTGCGACCCGCTGACATAGACCTGGAGGATCTTGGGCACGACCATCGCCGAGGTCTGGAGCTGGTACCCGTTGTCGCTGATGTCGGGGATCCCGCTCGTGTTGACGCCGATGTAGTCGCTCAACCACCGCCGGTAGTACTCGCCTTCGACTGACACGCCCTTGTATTTGATGCCCGCGTCGAGACTCGTCATCTTATAGGTCACTTCATCGACGCTGACGCCCGGGCCAAACAGGTTGTCCGTAAAGATGTTGCTGCCGTCGGTCAGGCGGATCTGGCTGTTCTCGATCGACTCAGTGCCCGGCTGGCTTTGCCTGTCCTCGGTGCTGTGCGTGTAGTGCACACCAACTCTCGTCGCGACCTTATCGTGGAAGTCGTAGTCGCCGAAGGTGCCCCAGAGGCCGAACTCGCCGGTCGTCGGCAGCCATTGGACCGAGAAGGACTGTGTGTCGAGTTTGTTGTTGAGTCTCGCCGCGCTCACGCCGAGCGTGCTGAGGTTGTTGGCGAACATCGCATAGTACTTGACCTTCGTGTGCAGCTCACCCTTGAGCCAGACGCCGCTCGTGTATGAGCCGCGGAAGAACTCATCGGCGATGAGACGGTCGTCGACACCGAGCCAGTACGGGAACTGTCCCTCCGTGCTCCGTGTGGAAGGCAGCGAGGTGATCCCGGCGCCGATGGCCACGAATCTGTTGAACGAATAGGTGAGATTCCCCGCGCCGACGACCTGCGCGGGATCGCCCTGCGACGAGTTCGACGACCACACATAGAGGTAGTAGCGGAACCTCGGCGTCATGAACCATCCCGAGAACGGCGCGAAAAACTTCTGCAGCTGGATGTCCTGCCGCTGCTTCACCGAGCGGGTGTTGCCGAAGAAGTCGACGTAGCTGGAATCCAGGTTTCGCTGGTTCAGATAACGGGCGTAGCTGAAGAGCCGGAAATAGATTTGACCCTTGTCCCCGTCATACAGCAGGAACCCGGCGTTGGGAATGTACTCGAACGGTTTCGCCTTCTTCGGTGGTTCCGAAAGCTGGCCCGCGATGAACACACCGCTGCACCCGTCGGACACCCAGATGCCCTTGTCGTCGTAGCCCCACGTCTTGCCGAGCAGGCATGGCCCGGTGCCCGTCGAATGAAGGAGCGCCACGCCGGACGAGGTCGTAGCTGGGCACTCCACTCGCTGTCCGACCTGGGACTCGCAGGTGACGAGATTCTGCGAAGCCGCGGCCGCCACATCTTGCGGCACCGGACCAGGCTGCGATCCAGCCGTCGGAGCGCTACCTGTCTGAGACGTCGTCTGCACGTCGGTCTTCCGATCGGGACCCCGAACGCCGGACACTTGTGCGTCAGCCAGGTTCGGGAACAGTACCAAGAGGCACAGGAGGGTGAGGGCCCATGAATTGACTCCAATCGAGGAGTTCACGCGTTTACCGCCATTCGTCCTGTCTCCTGTCCGGCATGTGTGTTTCAGCACGCCCTGTGCCGCTTCCATACTTAGACTCAAATCCGCCCAAAGTGGTGGGTCAAATGTGCAATCCGGGCCGCAAACTGTGAGAAATTGCGCAGGTAGGGGGGAGATACCGCTTGGGGGCGTTCCGCTATTATGCGGAATTTGCCTCCGATATGTCGGAGAGACGTCCTGATGGTCGGAGTGGGCGCCGACCGGACTCGGCGCTAGAAGCGGAGAATCAGCCCCGCGATCGATTCGACCTGCGGGAGCCAGCCCCCGCAGAATCCGAAGGGATCGCATGCCTCGGCGGACGGATCATCCCCGAGATAGACAGGCATGTAACGCACGTGCAACCTGACGCCGAATCTCGGGCCCCCGATTCCGAGCGAGGGCTTGATTTCCCCCGACAGCTCATCCGCGCTGAAAAACGCGGCTCCGATTCCCCCGAAGACAATTGTCGAAGCCGCTGCGCGCCGCTCCCAAACACGTAAATCACGTTGCCGTGAACGTGATCGACACGCATTTCGAAGAGATGCCAGAATCCGGAGGCGCTTCATTTGCGAAGAGTTCTCTATCGGTCAGTAGTGATACGCGAGGAAGATCATGCCGTAGACGAAATTCTTCGTGCGCCCCGTGGCCTGCTGCACGGCTTTCCCGGGATCCGCATAGGCCCCAAGGAGGCTGACGGTGAAGTTGTGATTCACCTCCCAATCCACGTACACGTCGCTTTCGAATGCTGCATCCTTGTCGGTGACCTCCGGCCCGTACGATCCGGGCTGGTCGAGCCTGAACGAGTACAACATCAGGCCGGCGCCGATCGCCTCCGTTGGCGAGACGTGAGCGTGCACGAGGTGCGACGCGAGATTCGAGTTCGAAAGGAAATACTCACCGGCGATCTCACCCTGCCACCAGTAACCCCAGTCGTAGAATCCTAGGAACAGCGGGTCGAAGGCTTCGTTCGCCGGCGTATTCGGATCGTCACCCTGGAAAAAAGCATAGCGATAGGTGAGCGTCGGCTCCCAGGTAACCTCGCTGAACTCATACGTGCCTTGCAGCGTCCACGCATTCGAGTCGAGCGCGTCACCGTTCCGTTCCGATGCGTACTCGAATTCGAATGACAGGTCCGGATGCCGGGCGATGGGCGCGGTGTACGCCCGGAGGTTGAAGACGTTCAAGCCGTCCCGTTCCGATCTGAACTCCCGATCGGCGAACCATCTCATGTAAGTGGCGCCGAACGTGTTCACATCATTAGGGCTGAACTCATAATTGGTCCCCCAGAGCCGGCTGCCGCTGTCGCTTTCCTCGAGCTCGTCCTTGTCCAGATAGAAGCCTTCGACCGTGTGATGGCCAGGCTTGAACCTGCCGATCGCCGCAAACTGGAACGCCTTCCGCGCGTTGGTCCAGTAACCCCCGCGGCTGCCGCCCTCGGCGGCGCCGTCCCACAGCAGAAACCCGTGGCCAAGCTGGTACTGCGCCCGCCCGACGGTGAAGTCCAACGCGTTTTCGCCAATGTCGAGCGATGTTCCCGAGCGCCAGCCGATGGCGAGATCTTCCGCCTGAAATGACGAGACGTCCTCACCGAAGGCCCTGGGGACCGAGCCGTACGTGCGCTCTCCGACCGCGCTCAGTGTCCCGTAGATCTGGCTCGAAGAGGCGAGGGTGTACGTCGCCGACAAGGCGGGCTTGACGTAGCCCTCGAACCATTGATCGCTGAGGTTCTCAATCACGCCAGATTCCTTCGGGTTGAGGAACAGCGAATTTCCGAATCCAAAACTGCCCCACCCGGCATCGAAGTTGAACGTCCAGTCGATCGTCTGAGGGAGGCCCGTCGTGCGCTCTTCTGGCTTGTCCTGTGGTGGGTCCTGGTCCTGTGCGCGCGCACGGGCCGGTGCGAGGAGCAGCAGCACGACCAGCAGGCTCCTGGCGCCGCCTAATTGACGACGGCCTGTCCGGTGCTGAATGTATCCCATCATGAGGTCGCGGTTCCGCTGGTCGCGGGTCCGGTCGCTCTCCAGCCGGCCAGCACGGCATCGACAGTCTGATGGGCCGTAACCAGCGACTTTACCTCAGCCGAGGCGAGACGCTTCAGCGCATCGCGGACCGCGTCCGACACTTCCGCGAATCGGAATTCGATCCCGCGCCGGAGGAAGGTCGATCGCAGATCGAGCAGCAACTCCACTCCCGCGAGGTCCGTGAAAGGGACGCTGCCCATGAAGAAGATGATGAGGCCTGGCGGCGCCGCGCGTTCGTTCACGAGGGCCATCAACCGGTCGTGCACGTGATCCACATTGAAGTAGAGGAGCGCGCCTTCGGCGCGAACCACGAGGACGCCGGGCACGCGTTCGTTTTCCGGATGGCGCACGATGTCCGCGAAGTAGGAAGTGCCTGGAACCCGCCCGATCTCGGTGACCCGGGGACGCGAGGCACGGCGGATCAGCAGCAACATGGAGATTACGACGCCAAGCAGGACGCCATTGAGGATTCCGGACCCGAGGACGCCCAGCACCGCGACTGCGGCCACCGCGAATTCGGCGCGGCTGAAGCGCCAGATCTTTTTCAGGGTGTCGACCTGGATGAGCCCGGTGACCGCCATCAACACAATCGCCGCCAGAACCGGTTGCGGCAGGTAGCTGAGCAGTCCGGTCATGAAGACCGCGACGGCGAGCGTAATGAGCGCTGCCACGAGTCCGGACAGCGGCGTGCGCGCGCCGGCCGTCTCGTTGACGAGCGACTGCGACATGCCGCCACTCACGGGGAATCCACTTCCAAGTCCCGCCGCAAGGCTGGCCGTGCCGATCGCCAGGAACTCCTGGCTCGCGTCTAGTCGATAGCCGTGTTTGCCAGAGAACATCCGGCCGATCGCCGTGGTTTCCACGGCCGCCAGAACGAAACAGGCCATGGCGAGCGGCAGCAGCGTGTTGATGTCCGCTCGACTGACCAGCGGCAGTGCCGGCATCGGCAATCCCTGGGGAACCTGACCGAGCAGCGCAACGCCGCGGGCGTCGAGATGGAGCATCCGAGCCGCCACGATGCCACCAATGACTACGAATAACGACACGGGCCGATGCTTCAGCACGCCCTTGCCGAGCGCCAGCACCGCCAGCGCGGCGAGGCCCAGGATGAGGGACGTGCTGTTGGTCCCACCCAGGCCGCGAAGGAAATGACCGGTGTTCTCCCAGAAATCGCCATGTGCCCCGCCGAACCCGAAGAGTTTCGGCAACTGTGTACTCATCAGAAACAGCGCCACGCCGCACTTGAAGCCGACGAGCACGGTCTCCGAGAAGAAATTGACGATGGTGCCGGCGCGGATCGCATAGGCGACAAACGCTAGCACGGCTACGATCAACGCCGTGCACGCCGCAAGCGTCGCATGCCGGGCCGGATCACCGCCCGAGATCTCACTGAGCGTCGCGCCAATCAGCAGCGAGATGGCGGACGTGACGCTGACCGCGGTCTGTCGCGAGCTGCAGAACAGCCAGAACACGAGTCCGGCGAAGAGACACGAATAGAGACCCGCTTGAGGAGGGAGCCCCGCGAGGGAGGCATCGCCGATCGCTGCGGGCAGGAGATACGCGGCCAGTGTGACGCCGGCAACGACGTCGGCTCGGAGCCACGTCCGATCGTACGTCCCGAGCCAGGCGCGCGCGGCAATGATCATTGGGCTATGTACGGCGGCGACGTCTGACCTTCAGCTGCGCCAGCGCGCGCACCAGCGTCGCATTGACCGTTGCGACTTCCTCATCGGAGATCTTGTCCCGCAGGCGGGCCGCGGCGCGTTGGCGCGCCTCTTCGGCTCTGGCTTCGTCGATATTCTCGGCGGCGACGGCCATATCCGTGACGATCGACACGCGGTCGCCGGTGATCTCGACGAGTCCTTCCCCGACGGCGAGAAATGTGTCCCGCCCATCTTTGCGCACGATCATCTCGCCCGGCACTACTTGAGTGAGGAGTGGGATGTGGTGCGGCAGCACGCCGATCTGCCCCTCCACCGCGGGCAACGTGACCATGTTCACATCGGCGGAATAGGCGACGGCATCTGGCGTGACGATTTCGAGCTTCAGGGTGTCGGCCATGACGGTTGTCAATTCTGCCTGACTTCTTCGATTCCGCCCTTCATGTAGAAGTTATCTTCGGCGACGTCGTCGTGTTTGCCCTCGAGGATCTCCTTGAATCCTCGAACGGTGTCGGCTACTGCTACTTGCCGGCCTTCGCGTCCCGTGAACACCTGGGCCGAGCTGAACGGCTGGCTGAGAAACCGTTGAATCTTGCGGGCGCGGAACACGGTCTGCCTGTCTTCCGGCGACAGTTCGTCCATGCCCAGAATTGCGATGATGTCCTGCAGATCCTTGAAGCGCTGGAGCACCTTCTGTACACGCCGCGCGACGCCGTAGTGCTCTTCGCCGACGATTTCCGGCGCGAGCGCGCGCGACGTCGAGGCCAGCGGATCCACAGCCGGGTAGATGCCGAGTTCCGCGATCGACCGCTCGAGGACGATCGTGGCGTCGAGGTGGGCGAAAGTGGTCGCGGGCGCCGGATCCGTCAGGTCGTCTGCCGGCACGTACACGGCTTGAAACGAGGTGATCGACCCATTCTTTGTGGACGTGATGCGTTCCTGCAGCGCGCCCATTTCGGCGGCCAGGGTTGGCTGATAGCCGACTGCGCTGGCGGTGCGGCCGAGGAGCGCCGACACTTCGGAGCCCGCCTGGGAAAACCGGAAGATGTTGTCGATGAAGAGCAGCACGTCCTGTTTCTTCTCGTCGCGGAAGTACTCAGTGATCGCGAGGCCGGAGAGGGCGACCCGGAGACGGGCGCCCGGTGCCTCGTTCATCTGACCGTACACGAGCGCGATTTTGGACGCGCTCAGGTTCTTCTCGTCGATAACGCCCGCCTGCGCCATCTCGTGATAGAGGTCGTTCCCTTCACGGGTCCGCTCGCCGACGCCGGCAAACACCGACACGCCGCCATGGAGTTTGGCGATGTTATTGATGAGCTCCATGATGACAACCGTTTTGCCCACGCCGGCGCCCCCGAATGCCCCAATCTTTCCACCTTTGAGAAACGGGCAGATCAAGTCGATCACCTTGATGCCCGTGGAGAGCACCTGCGGGGAGGTCGACTGGTCCACGAGCGGTGGTGCCGGTCGGTGAATGGGGTAGTACTTCTCCGCCAGAACCGGTCCGCGCTCGTCAACCGGCGCCCCGGTCACGTCGAGGACGCGGCCCATCACACCGGGGCCGACTGGCACGCTGATTGGCGCGCCGGTGTCGGTGACGGTCAGGCCGCGCTTGAGTCCTTCCGTGCCCGACATGGACACCGTACGCACCCATCGATCACCGAGATGCTGCTGGACTTCGAGCGTCAACTTCATCGGCCGATCCTGGACCGTGTACTCAACTGTCAACGCGTTCGAAATCTGCGGGAGAGCACCCGCAAACGCGACATCCACGACGGGACCGAGAACCTGAACAACGGTGCCTGTATTCATGACCATACCTTCCGGCTATTCGGACTGGCCACCGGCGATTTCGAGCAGTTGTTGCGTGATCTGGCCCTGGCGCAGCTTGTTGTAGGCGAGTGTCAGATCCTTGATCATGTCGTCGGCGCTGTCCGTGGCGTTCTTCATCGAGACCATGCGCGCGCTCTGCTCGCTCGCCTTGGCGTTCAGCAACACCGCGTAGAGGTAAATGTTGAGATAGTGCGACAGCAGGTAGTCGAGGAGAGCCTCCGCCGGAGGCTCGAACGCGAATTCCCTTGGGTCGACCGCCGCGGCTCCTTCGGTGTCCGTTCCCGGGATTGACAGCTCTTTGAGTTGGCCCACCGGAAGAAACGGGAGCGTCATCGGCACCTGGATCAGTGTGTTGACGAAACGGGTGGCCACAAGCCGGACCTCGTCGACCTCGCCTTTCAGGAAAAGCTCGCGGCCGAGCGCGGCGATTGCGCGGGCTTCGGGAAACTTTGGCGTATCGCCGTACGGGAATTCCGCGACAAGTTGCCGACGGGAACGGGCGACGAACTGCGCGGCCTTCCGCCCGGCCGTGATGAAGACGGTCGCGCCCGTGTCGTAGTGAGCGGCGATTCGGAACAGGTTACTGTTCAGCGCGCCGCAGAGACCCTTATCAGAGGCGATAAGGATGACCGCGCGTTTCTGAACGGGGCGCGCCTCGAGCAGCGGATGCGTGAAATCGACGGCCCGCGTCGCGGCCTTCCGCTGAATCCGGTACAGCAATTGAGCGAAGGGCCGCACGGCGATGGCGGCTTGCTGGGCCTTACGCATCTTCGACGCGGCGACCATCTGCATGGCCTTGGTGATCTGGGCCGTGCTGCTGATCGACCTGATGCGTCGACGTAACTCGCGACCGCTGGCCATGACTCACACCCAGAGCGGCTTGAACCGTTCGGCGGCGGCTTTCAGCGCGGCCGTGAGGCCCTCGTCCAAGGCCTTCAGACGGCCGATCTTCTCGAGCAGTCCTACCTCGGACGTCGTGAGGAACTCGGTCAGTCTGGCCTGGTAGTCCTTGATGCGCTCCACAGCGATGGCGTCGACGTAGCCGTTCTGCACCATCCAGAGCAGGGCCACCTGGATCTCGACCGGGATGGGGTTGTGTTGAGGCTGGTTGAACAGTTCGATGATGCGCTTCCCCCGGTCAATCTTCGCCTGCGTCGCCGCATCGAGCTCCGAGCCGAACTGCGCGAAGGCGGCCAGCTCCCGAAACTGTGCGAGGTCGCCCTTGAGCCGCCCGGCGACCTGCTTCATCGCCTTGAGCTGCGCGGCTGACCCGACGCGGGATACAGAAATGCCGACCGAGATCGCCGGACGCGTTCCCTGATAGAACAAATCCGTTTCCAGAAAGATCTGACCGTCCGTGATCGAAATGACGTTGGTCGGAATGTACGCGGACACGTCGCCCGCCTGGGTTTCGATGATCGGGAGCGCCGTGAGCGAACCATTGCCATGCTTCTCCCCGACCCGCGCCGCCCGTTCCAGCAATCGGCTGTGGAGGTAGAACACATCACCGGGATACGCTTCGCGACCAGACGGCCGCTTCAGGACCAGCGAGACCTGCCGGTAGGCCACGGCGTGTTTCGACAGATCGTCATAGACAATCAAGGCGTCCATGCCGTGGTCCATGAACCATTCGCCCATCGCCGCCCCGGCAAACGGGGCGAGATACTGGTTCGTCGCGGAGTCGGCGGCGGGCGAGGCGAGCACGATCGTATAGGGCATGGCGCCGGCCTTTTCGAGCACGGCGATGAGGCGCGCGATCGTCGATTGCTTCTGGCCGATCGCGACATAGATGCAATAGAGCGGGCGATAATCCTTGTCGCCCTTCGCCTCGGCTTCCTGGTTCAACCTCGCCTGGCTGATGATGGTGTCGAGGCAGATGGTCGTCTTGCCGGTCGACCGGTCGCCGATGATCAATTCGCGCTGGCCCCGGCCAATCGGGATCATCGCATCGATCGCCATGATGCCGGTCTGCACCGGCTGGCTGATGGGCCGCCGCCGCATGATGCCGGGCGCGACCTTCTCGAGCGGGTAGGCGATGTCGCTCGCAACAGGGCCTTTCCCATCCACAGGTTCGCCGAGCGTGTTGACGATGCGTCCCAGCAGACCCTTGCCCACCGGCACCTGCAGCAGCTTGCCCGTCGCGCGAACCTCGTCGCCTTCTTCGAGCGTCGTGTAGTCTCCGAGGATGATGACGCCCACGTCAGTTTCCTCGAGGCTCAGGGCCAGACCGGTGATGCCGTGTCCGAAATCGAGCATCTCGTTCAGCATCACGTCACCGAGACCCTCGACGCGGGCGACGCCGTCGCCGATCTCGCGGATGACGCCGACCTGGCGCCTGATGGCCGTGGCTTTGGCGCCCGCGATCTGCGCTTCGATTTCCTGTATCAGATTAGCCAAGCGTGCACCTCAGCTCTTCCCGTACCGCGTGTTCTAAAAGCGCGCTTCCAAGGCAGCCAGGCCGGCCTTCACGCTGCCGTCGTAAACGTCGCTGCCCACCTTGATGCGTACGCCGCCAAGCAATGTGGGATTTTCACTGAACGACATCGCGAGTCCTTCGCCGTACTTGCGGAGCAGCGCCGCTTCGATGGCGGTCCTGACATCGGCTGGCAGGGCCGCGGCGCTTTCGACGGCGGCCAGGTGCCGGTTTCGATCGAGCCGCACCAGACGCAGAAAGCGGGGCAGGATGGTCAGTCCTCCGGGACGCCCGATGTCGATGATCCCGCTGACGACCTGGCGCACGCGGCGCTCGTCGATCGAACCACCGACCATGCAGAGGCGGTAGAGCCGCCTGGCATCGCGCCGCGCTTGCTTGGCCGTTTTCATCGCTGGACTCCTGCGAGCGATCTACATCGTGAGACGCCTGGCGGTGTCCTCGGCGAGGCGGCGCTGATCGTCTGGCGTCAGCACTCTGTCGATGATCGCGCCCGTGGTCTGCACGACCAGGCGGCCGACCTCGCGTCGGAGTTCGATCAGCATCTGCGCGTGCTCCTGCGCGGCGGCTTCGCGCGCTTTGACGACAATCTGCTCGGCTGCCGCCATTGCGCGCGCGGCTTCCTGCTCCTGCAGGCGCCGCGCCACCTCGCGGGCCTCGGCAATCAATTTGGTCGACTGCGCCTGGGCCTCCGCCATGATGCCCTGGCGCTGGGCTTCGATTCCCGCGAGCGCCGCGTTGATCTTCTCGGTGTTGGCCAGGCCCTGCTTGATCTGCTCGCGCCGCGCGTCCAGCATTTGCAGGACGGGTTGGTACGCGAACCAATAGAGCACGGCGCAGACGATGCCGAAGCTGATGATCTGAGCCGTGAGATGTGGCCAATCCACACCGAACGTCCTCGCGATCGTGGCAATCTGCCCGCCGCCCGACTGCAACATCAAGCCGAGAACAGTCATATTCCTTCACCTATCCAGCGCTGGTGCCGCGCCGTGCCTATTCGCTCTGATCGGTCCCCCCGCTACTGCACGAGGAACAATGTGTAGAAAACGATCGCTTCCGCGAAGGCGATAGCCAGGATTGACTGGACCAGGATCGCCGTCGCGGCTCCCGGATTGCGTCCCACCGCTTCCGACGCTTTCATTCCGATCGCACCCACCGCAAAGGCCGCTGCCATGGCTGCGAGACCGACGTGAATGTTGCCAACCATTGTCCTCTTGTCCTTCCTTTGTTGTTCACATGGTCAAGATGTCACCCGTCGTCAACTGTGCGTCGCGGTGGAGTTCTCGTCGTGGTGCTGGCAGATCAATAACGTGAACACCGCAGTCAGCAGCGTGAATACCAGCGCTTGTACGAGCCCGACGAGCAATTCCAGAAAATAGAACGGCACCTGTACCAGCCACCCGATGCGGGGCATCGCCGCCATGGTTTCGAGCAGCGTTTCACCGGCGAAGATGTTCCCGTAGAGCCGAAAGCTGAGCGACACCGGCCGGAACAGGATCGAAATGACTTCAAGGCAGCCAGCGGCGAAGAACACGACCGTCAGAAGCACTCTCAAAAATCCGGTGCTCGTGCCCTTCGGGGCGAAGAGCTCCTTCACGAAGCCAACCGGCCCGGCTTCGCGCAGACCCCAGACAATCCAGCTCGCGAAGAAGACGAGCGCCATGGCGAGCGTTAGATTGACGTCGGCGTTGGCCCCTCTGAAGAACGGCTCGTCGAGCGCGAAGCCTGCTGGTGTCTCGTGGCCCCAGCCGACTGAGCCGACCCCCGGGATCAGTCCCACCCAGTTGGTGGCCAGGATGAAGATGAAGATCGTGCCGAAGAACCAGAAGGTCCGTCGAACCAGCCGGGGACCGATGATGCCTTCGAGGAAACCGTAAAGGCCCTCAATCAGCCACTCCAGCAAGTTCTGTGCTCCTTCGGGCACCTGTTTCATGTTCCGCGTGGCGATCCGCGCGAAGACGATGAGTCCAACCGCCACCATCCACGTGACGACCATGGAATTGGTGATGGGGAAGCCGAAGAGCCGGCCGATCTCTACCGCTTTCTGTGGCAGACCGTGCTCGGGACTTGCGAAGAGCGTCGCAGTGCCGCTGACCAGAACGGCGCCGGCCAAGAGAATGAAGCGCGCGAACGGGGATCTTCGCCCGAACCTCACGACTCGCGATGACTCTGCACCAATCCTGCCACTGCCGCTTTCAATGGCCGGAACATGAGTCCCGCGAGCTTTCCAGCCAATTTCCAGAGGCTGGGGTGCGCCGCGCCAACGCGGGCGGCCTTGCCTGCTCCGACAATTCGGAGGCGACTCCGATTGGATGCTCTAGCCCCGTCCTGACCGACCGACCGCACGGCCGCGTGGATCGTCGGCGACAAAATGAATATAGACCTGCGATGTGGAATAATCCGCGCTGGCTTGAGAAGTTCGAGTCTACTCAATGTCGCCCCGGCCATCTTCGTTTCCAGTCCGGTTGTCGATGGGCGTCGATGCCGGAAGGCCGTTCCGTTGGCACATGCGTTGCTCAGCAGGGCTTAGCCCCATCAAACGGGCATAGGATTGACTCACGCCCCGCACACCACCGTCCCACGGGGGTTGCGCGGACGTGAACAAGGACGTGAGCATGGGAACCAAGACTGGAAAGATAGCGGTCGTGGCCGCGACGATGGCGGCCATGCTGGGTGTGGCATGCGAGAAACCGCCACCTGCCACGCCTCCGCCACCGGAAGTGTATGTGGCCGGCGTGGTTCAGCGGGATGTGCCGGTGTATCTGGAACTCGTTGGACAAACCCAGGGATTCCAGGACGTCGACATCCGCGCACGCGTCGAAGGGTTTCTCGAAACGGTAGATTTCCGGGAAGGCTCCTTCGTCCGTCGTGGCGACGTCCTTTACCAAATCGATCGAAAACCGCTCGAAGCCACACTGGCGGCCGCAAAAGCGGAGCAGGCCACGGCGGAAGCCAGGCTCGAGAAGACCAATAACGACGTCAAGCGGTATACGCCGCTGGCAGCCAAGCAGGCGGTCAGCCAGCAGGAACTAGACAACGCGCTGGCCGCGCAGGACGCGGCCCGTGCACAGGTCGAGGCCACCAAGGCTGCGGTGGAAAAGGCGACGCTCGATCTGGGCTACACGCGTGTCACGTCACCGATCAACGGGCTGGTCGGAACCACCCAGGTCAAGGCTGGCAACCTCGTCGGCCGAGGCGAGAGCACGCTCCTGACGACGGTGTCGCAGATCGATCCGATGATTTTCCGGGTCGGGGTGACCGAGGCCGACTACCTGACGATCGCCAAGCGCCAGTCGCGACGAGTGAATGAGGAGCCGCGCGTTGAAGGCATACAGCTGACGCTGGCCGATGGTACCCTGCACCCGCAAACCGGCCGACTGGGTCCCGTCGAACGCGCGGTCAACGCCACAACGGGCACCTTGGGCGTTCAGATCTTCTTTCCGAACCCTGACTTCGTATTGCGGCCCGGGCAATACGGACGCGCCCGTCTGCTGCTCGACACCAAAGTCGGAGCCTTGCTCGTTCCCCAACGGGCCGTGCAAGAGTTGCAGAACTTGTACAGCGTGGCCGTCGTGGGCACCGACAACAAGATCGCGTTTCGCAACGTGAAAGTCGGTCTGCGCGTCGAGTCGCTCTGGGTGATCGAAGAGGGCCTCAAGCCGAACGAGCGCGTCGTGGCCGAGGGGCTTCAGGCGCTGCGCGACGGCATGACCGTCCGGACCAAACCGATGGCGACGCCTGACGCCGCTGCCAAGACCGAGACCGTCGGGGAGGCGAAGTAGTCCATGGCGCGCTTCTTCGTCAACCGGCCGATTGTCGCGATCGTGCTGTCGATCATCCTGGTGCTGCTCGGCGCCGTCGCGATGCGCGGGCTGCCGATCGCGCAGTACCCCGAGATCGTCCCGCCGATGGTCCAGGTGACCACGACGTTCATCGGCGCGAGCGCCACCGACGTCGAAGCCTCCGTCGCCACGCCGCTCGAACAGAAGATCAACGGCGTCGAAAAAGGCATCTACATGAAGTCGACCAACGCCAACGACGGCACGTTGACGCTCAAGGTCTCCTTCGAGGTCGGGTCGAACCAGGACATGGACAACGTGTTCACGCAGAACCGCGTGTCCGAGGCCATGCCGCAGATGCCACAGTCGGTGAAGAACTACGGCGTCACGGTGAAGAAGGCGCTGCCGTTCCCGCTCCTCGTCATCTCGGTGAAGTCGCCGAACGGGAGCTACGACAGCAACTTCCTCTCGAACTACACGACGATCAACATCAACGACACGATCGCGCGCATCCCGGGCGTCGGGCAGATCAATTTGTTCGGCGGCAGCGACTACGCGATGCGGATCTGGCTGCGTCCCGATCGCATCGGGCGCCTCGGGCTGACGGTGCCCGACATCGTGAACGCCATCAACCAGCAGAACCAGCTCACGCCGGCCGGCCAGATTGGCGGGCCGCCGGCCTCGACCGGCACCGAGTACACCTATACGGTCCGCACCCAGGGACGGCTGCTCGACGATTCGGAGTTCGCCGAGATCATCCTCCGCACCAACCCGGACGGCTCGGAAGTCCGCCTCAAGGACGTCGCCCGCATCGAGCTCGGGACGATGCTGTACAACGCGGTCGGCCGCCACGATGGCACGCCGGCGGCCGTGATCGCCGTCTTCCAGATTCCGGGCACCAACGCGGTGGCGGTCGCCGACAGCATCAAGGCGACCATGGAGGATCTGAAGACGCGCTTTCCGCGCGACATGGACTACCTGATCTCGCTCGACACGACGCTGCCCGTCACCGAGGGGATCAACGAAATCGTCCATACGCTCTTCGAAGCGGTCGCGCTCGTCATCATCGTCGTGTTCATCTTCCTGCAGAACTGGCGCGCGACGCTCATCCCGCTGATGACGGTGCCCGTGTCGCTGGTCGGCGCGTTCATCTTCTTCCCGATGCTGGGCTTCTCGATCAACGTGCTCTCGCTGCTCGGCCTCGTTCTCGCCATCGGCATCGTCGTCGACGATGCGATCGTCGTGGTCGAGGCGGTGATGCACCACATCGAGCACGGGATGCAGCCGAAGGAGGCGACGATCAAGGCGATGGAAGAGGTGTCGGGCCCGGTCGTCGCGATCGGCCTGATCCTCATCGCGGTGTTCGTGCCGGTTGGCTTCATGGGCGGCATCACCGGACGGCTGTATCAGCAGTTCGCGATCACGATCGCGCTGTCGGTGCTGCTGTCGGTCGTCAACGCGCTGACGCTCAGCCCGGCGCTTGCCGGCCTGTTGCTCAAGGCGCCGACGGGCAAGAAGACGCTGCTCACGCCTTTCTACAACTTCTTCAACAAGTGGTTCGGCCGCGGCACCGACGCCTACGTGAGCTTCTCGGCCATCCTGATCCGGAAGATGTTCCGGAGCGTCGCGTTCATCGGCGTGCTGATCTACGCGACCGTCGTGCTGGTCCGGCAGATTCCCGGCGGGTTCGTGCCGGAGGAGGACCAGGGCTACATCATGGTCAACGCCCAGCTGCCCGACGCGGCGTCGCTCGAGCGGACGGACGCCGCCATGAAGAAGGCCGAGAAGATTCTGGCGGCGAACGAGGCGATCGAAGGCTTCAACACGATCAGCGGCTACTCACTGCTCACCTCGGCGTACTCCTCGAACATGGGCTTCTTCTTCGTGCAGCTCAAGCCGTGGGAGGAGCGGCATAGCGCGGAGGCGCACGCCAGGGAAGTCGTCGGCGCGCTGAACCGCGCGTTCGCGCGCGAGATCCCGGAAGGGCAGGTGCTGGCGTTCGGGCCGCCCGCGATTCCGGGGCTCGGCACGGGCGCCGGCTTTACCATGCAGCTGCAGGATCGCAGCGGCGGGCCGCCCACGTACCTGGCCGAGCAGACGCGGCGCTTCATGGAAGCGGCGCGGAAGCGGCCGGAGATCGGACGCATCGCCACGCTCTACCGCGCGAGCGTGCCGCAGGTCTACGCCGACATCGATCGCAGCAAGGTGCTCAAGTCGGGCGTGCTCCTGAACGACGTCAACACCACACTGGGCGCGCTGCTTGGCAGCACCTATGTGAACGACTTCAACAAGTTCGGCCGCGTCTACAAGGTGTACCTGCAGGCCGAGCCGGAGTTCCGCAAGGACCCGAAGCAGCTCGGGCTCTTCTTCGTCCGGAACCAGGCGGGCGGCATGGTCCCGCTCGACACGCTGGTGGCCACGGGGCCCGCGTCAGGACCGGAGTTCACCAACCGCTTCAACCTGTTCCGCTCGGCGGAGCTCACCGGCGTGCCCGGGGCCGGCTATTCGTCTGCGCAGGCGCTCGACGCCTTGGAAGCCACGGCGAAAGAGGTACTGCCTTCGGACATGAGCTTCGACTGGGCCGACCTGTCGTACCAGGAGCGGCGCGCGCCCGGTGTCGCGGTGGTGTTCGCGCTCGCGGTCTTCCTCGTTTTCCTGGTGTTGGCCGCGCAGTACGAGAGCTGGGGGATGCCGTTCAGCGTCCTCCTTGGCACGCCGTTCGCCGCGTTCGGCGCCTATCTCGGGCTGTGGCTCGCGCGCTGGTTCATGGGCGAGAGCTACGTGAACAACGTGTTCGCGCAGATCGGCCTCATCATGCTCATCGGCCTGGCGGCGAAGAACGCGATTCTCATCGTGGAGTTCGCCAAGGTGGAGCACGAGCAGGGCAAGAGCCTCGTCGAGGCAGCACTGTCGGCGGCGAAGCTGCGGCTCCGCCCGATCCTGATGACCGCCTTCGCCTTCATCCTCGGCGTCGTCCCGCTGCTGACGGCGTCCGGCGCCGGCGCCGAAGCGCGCAAGGTGATGGGGATGGTGGTGTTCTCCGGGATGCTCATCGCGACGATCCTCGGCGTCTTGTTGATTCCGATGCTGTACGTGGCGGTGGGCAAAGTGATCGGCGGGGCGAAGCCGGTTCCGGTACCAGTGCCAGCGCCTGGCGCCACGCTGGCGACCGAACACGGACAGGGGAGCCACTGAGATGGCCCGGGTTGCCACATTCTCTCGCGCGATGATGTCGATGTCCGCCATGTCGCTCCTCGCGGGATGTGCCGTCGGCCCGAACTACGCGCGGCCCCCGATGCCGACTCCCACTCATTACCGATTTGTCGAGGGCCCCCAGGCTGAATCGCTGGCCGATGCCCCATGGTTCCAGATCTTCGACGACCCGACGCTGCAAGCCATGGTTCGCGAGGCGATCGCCGACAATCTCGATCTGCGCGTCGCGGTCGCGAGGGTGGAAGAGGCGCGCGCCACTGCGGGCATCGCCAAGTCGTATCTCTATCCGCAGGTTGACGGCGTAGGCGTGTACGGTGTACGACAGGCATCGAACACCGACGACGACACGACGCATCAGAGCGGGATCTACGGCTTCCAGCTGTCCTGGGAGATCGATCTGTTCGGTCGTATCCGGAGGGAGAAGGAAGCCGCACTGGCGTTGGCGCTGGCGAGCGAGCAGGGCCGCCGGGGGGTGCTCGTCACGCTTGTCGGAGATGTGGCCACCAACTACTTCCTCCTCCGCGAACTGGACCTGCAGCTCGACATCGCACGGCGCACGCTCCGCCTCAACGACGAAACGGTCGCCTATTTCCAGAATCGGCTGGACGGAGGTATCTCGAACCGGCTCGAGCTCGACCGCATTCAAGCCAATCGGGCCCTGACAGCGGCCGCCATTCCCGAGATCGAGCGGCAGATCGCGCTCGTCGAGAACGCGATCTCACTGCTGCTCGGCCGCACGCCAGGATCGATCACGCGCGACATCCTCAATTTCAATGAGCAACTGCCGCCTCCGATTCCTCAGGGCCTTCCGGCTGCTCTGCTCGAGCGGCGACCGGACGTCGTGCAGGCGGAGCAGGTGCTGGTGGCGGCCAACGCCAATATCGGCGCCGCCAAGGCGCTCTTCTTTCCGGCGATCAGCCTGACCGGTTTTCTGGGCGGCATCAGCGGCGACCTCACGACGTTTCTCGGCGGAGATGGGGCGGTCTGGTCGCTCAGTCCGGGACTGCTGCAGCCGGTGTTCCAGGGCGGCCGACTCCGCCGGAATGTCGAGGCTGCGCAGGCGCGCTTTGATGCCGCCGTCGCGGCGTACCAGAAGGCCGCGTTGAACAGCTATCGAGAAGTCGCCAACGCGCTCGTGACGATTCAGAAACTTGCGGACGTGCGGGTGCAGCGACAAGTGGGAGTGGCCGCCCTTAGGGACGCATCCGACCTGTCCCGCTCGCGCTACGATTCGGGCCTCGCCAACTACATCGAGATCCTGTCGGCCGACCAGCAGCTATTCGAGCAGGAACTCCTGCTGGCGCAGACGCGCGGGGCGGAACTGCGAGCGCGAGCCGAGTTGTATCGGAGCCTGGGCGGTGGATGGCAGCCTTAGCGAGAGTAACGTTCATGGCAAAAGACAAGACAAAGAAGCTTAAGACAAGCAAGTACGAGAAGGAGCTGCTGCGGCTGCAGGGCCAGCTCTGCGTGCTTCAGGACTGGGTCAGAGCCAAGGGCCTGCGCGTGATCATCGTCTTCGAGGGACGAGATGCGGCAGGCAAGGGTGGGACGATCAAGGCGATCATGGAGCGCACGAGCCCGCGCATTTTTCGTCTCGTGGCGCTGCCCGCGCCGTCCGACCGCGAGAAAAGTCAGATGTACGCGCAGCGGTACATGATGCATTTTCCCGCCGCGGGGGAGATCGTCATGTTCGACCGGAGCTGGTACAACCGGGCTGGCGTCGAACACGTCATGGGCTTTTGCACCGACGACCAGTACGAGCGGTTCCTCAAGGTGACTCCGTTCTTCGAGAAGCAGATAGTCGACGGCGGAATCATACTCATCAAGCTCTGGCTCGAAGTCGGGAACAAGGAACAGGAGCGGAGATTCAAGGCCCGCATCGACGATCCGGTGCGTCAGTGGAAGCTGAGCGCAATGGATCTGCCGTCACGCGCCAAGTGGTACGAATACTCGCGGGCCCGCGACGCCATGCTCAAGGCGACCGACACACGGTTCGCTCCGTGGTATATCGTCCGGTCGGACGACAAGAAGCGCGCTCGCCTCAATACCATCGCGCATCTCCTCAAGCTGATTCCGCACAAGAAGATCAAGCGGCCCAGAGTGAAGCTCCCTGAGCGATCGAAGAAGCATGCCTACAACGACGAGGCCACGCTGAAGCGCCGCAGGTTCGTGCCCCAGATCTATTGACGACGGTTGAGAAACCCACGTGGGGAAGACCCGCTCAAGGGCGGCGGTTCTTAATCGGGCGGCTGGCGCCGGATCGGACTGTTACTTCGGGTGCCGACGGATCCCGAGTTTCGCCATGCGGCTGTCGAGCGTCGTCGGCTTGACGCCAAGCAACTCCGCCGCGCCGCCGACGCCGCGCACGCGCCACCCGACGCTCTCGAGCACGCCTTTGATGTGTTCGGCTTCCAGATCGGTCAGGCGAATGGTCGGTCCCTTCATGGGGGCCTCGCGCGCGGTCGGTTTTGGGAGGTCGATGTGGAGGCGCGGCCCGGTGGAGAGGATGACGGCGCGCTCGACCATATTGCGCAGTTCGCGCACGTTGCCAGGCCAGGCGTAGCGCCGCAAGGCGGCCAGGCTGTCCTTGGAGATCGAGTCAATCGGCTTGCCGAACGACTTGGAACACTCCTCCACGAATGCCCACACCAGCCCGGGTATGTCCTCGACCCGCTCTCGAAGGGCCGGAATGGTGATCGGAAACACGTTCAACCGGTAGAACAGATCCTCCCGAAACGTGCGATCGGCGACGGCCTTGTCGAGGTCGCGGTTGGTTGCCGCGATGATCCGCACATCGACCTTGATCGGCTGGCTGCTGCCCAGGCGCTCGACGACTTTGTCCTGCAGCACGCGCAGGAGCTTCACCTGCGCCTCGAGCGGGAGGTCGCCGATCTCATCCAGGAAGATTGTCGAGCCTTCCGCCATTTCGAACCGCCCGATTTGTTTCGCCAGGGCGCCGGTGTAGGCGCCGCGCTCGCGCCCGAACAATTCACTTTCAATCAGCGTCGCCGGAATCGAAGCGCAGTTGACGAGCACCATCGGACGCTGGTGCCGAGGGCTCCACCGGTGAATCGCGTGGGCGAACACCTCTTTGCCGCTGCCGGTCTCGCCGAGCAGCAGGACCGTGGCGTTTGTCGGCGCCACCGACTCGATCTGTTCAAGGACGCGACGGGCGGCCGCACTGTCGGCCACGACGGCGCGCGGAGTCCGGTGCACCTTGACTTCGCTCCTCAGCTGCTGGTTTTCCAACGCGAGCTGCGCCCGCAGTTGCAGCACTTCGGTTAAGGCCAGCTGCAGCCGTTCTTCGCTGTTCTTCCGTGCCAGGGCCTGTCCAAACACCGAGGCGACGAGTTTCAGACGTTCAATGACTTCAGGACTCCACGGTCGTTCATTCCGGATCGTCGTAAAGCTCACAGCGCCCCTGACTTGCCCGCTGGTGGTGAAGGGCGCTACCACGCTCGACTTGATGCCGAATCGCTGCAGGCTGTCGCGATCCCTTGGATCCTTCACCTCCGCGACACTCCTGAACGAGATGACTTCGCCTTTCAGCACCTGCGACAGGATCCCTGGCAGCTGTTCTTTGTGCGAAAGTCCCAACGTCACGACTCGATATTCCGGTCGGTTCCACTCGTAGACCGCGGTCGCATCGTCGGGGTTGTCCGGGAAGTGCCGGACCGTGCTGCGATCGAGGTCGAGCATCTCGGCTATCTGGCGGAGGCTGTCGACGATAACATCGCTCACCTGATCGGGCTTCAGGTTCACAAACCTTGCCGTCAAGTCAGAGACGAGCCGTTCGAACGCCACGTATTCCCGCTCTGTCTGGACCATCCGCCTCTGAAGCTCGAGGCGTTCGGTGATGTCCACGACGGAGGCGACAACCAGACGACCGCCATCCCGTTCGACGATGTTCAGGCCTACTTCGACGGGCACCTCGGAACCGTCCTTGCGGAGACCGACGAGCTCGCGACCCACACCCATCGCCCGCGACTCGGCGTGTTGCCAGAACCCGGCACGAAAGGCCAGGTGATCGAGTCGATGGGCGGCGGGCACGAGCTCCTCCACGATGCGCCCAAGAAGCTCGCCTTCGCTATGGCCGAAGATCGTCTCGATCTGTTGATTGACGAAAAGAATGGTGCCTGCCTCGTCGCACACGATGATTCCGTTGGGGGCCGACCTGATGGCGACCTGAAAGGCGTCGCCGTCGCTCAAGGGCATGACTGGTTCCGACGCGATCCGGCGAGCGATCTCTGGCAACTGAGGGTAATCATAGCGTGGATTCACTCGACTCCGATATCTCGTAGCACCTCCGGCTGGGCAGAGGATTTGGTGGCCGCCTTGGTTCGACAACCTTGGAATCCTACTCTCAAGCACTGCACTTACGGGGCAAGGCGTATAGCGGTCGCCAATGGCACGTGAACTGCTAATCAATGGACCTGGCAGCACAGACATGGAGGTTCGGCCCCGACCACTGAACGAGAAAGGTGCACTGGGCGGCAAGGAAACCCAATGACAGCGGCCCCAGTTCGCATGACCGTCCAGTGGAGTGTGCCGCCAGGCGAAGCGCGACACCTGACGGACACGTTGCACGTCCTGATGCAGATCACGCGCACCGAGCCGGGCAATGCGGGATGCTCGGTCTCGACCGAGATGGGTGCGAAGGTCGCGATCCAGTACGTCGAAGACTGGAAGACCGAGAACGATCTGCGCTGTCACGTCCAATCCGACGACTTCCGGAACCTGGCCGAGCTCATGGAGTACTCGACCGAGTTTCCGGTCGTCAGGTTCTTCCTTCCTGCTGGGAATCGGGGGCTCGATTACGCCGAAGATGTCCGTCGGTCTAGATAGGACGGATGGGATCCGAGTAGTATGTGGGCAACTTTCTTGCGTGGAGGAAACTCATGAAGTGGTTAACAGGTCTGGTATTGGCGACAGTCGTGGTGTTTTCGGCTCAATCGGTGGTTCGAGCGCAATCCAAGACCCTCACGGGCAATGAAGTCACGATCAAGGCCACCGTCGAGGCCATTGATGCGGTGACGCGGACGTTGACCGTGAAGGATTCGCTCGGCAACTATCACCCGATCATCGTGCCGGACTCGATGAAGCGGTTCTCCGACATCAAGGTCGGGGACATGATCTCGGCCCGGTACTACGACAACGTGGTGATTCGGGTGAAGGCCCCCGGGGAACCGAGCGTGGATACGGCCGGTGCGGCCGTCACCCCAAGCACGCAGATGGCGGCCACCAAGGCCAAGCAGCGAACCATTACCGCGACCATCACTGCCATCGACATGAATTCGCCGTCGATCGCCTTCAAAGGCGAGAAGGTCGATTGGAACTACTCCTCGCGAGTGACTGACACCGTAACGCTGGCCAAGGTGAAGGTGGGGGATCGCGTGGACATCACCTGGACCGAGGCAGTGGTGGTGTCTATCCTCCCGCCGACCAAGTAGCGTGGGATGGGAGAGCTGAGAGCCGACAGCTCTCCCACCGATTGCACTCCCCGAGCCCGTCCGCGTAGACTCTGGCCCCGCCGGCGAACATCCTCGCCGGGAACGGAGGAACCATGGGACGGATCAATATGGGTCGAGTCCTCGTTGGTGGCCTTGCTGCGGGTCTGGTAATCAACGTCGGGGAGTTCGTCCTCAACACGAAGGTCGTGGCCGCGGACATGGAAGCCTACATGGCCAAACTCGGTTTGGCGATGCCCGGCGGAAGCTCCATCGCGTGGTTCGTCCTCTTCGGGTTCGGCCTGGGCCTCGTGGCGACGTGGCTGTACGCGGCGATGCGACCGCGATTCGGACCGGGGCCGAAGACCGCCCTGTGCGCGGGACTCGTCGTCTGGGTTCTGGCTGCGCTCTATCCGTCGTTGTTCTTTCTGGTGCTCGGGATGATGCCGGCCGGTTCGATCGTCATCGGCATCGTCTGGGAGCTCGTCGAGATACCGCTTGCGACTCTTGTGGGCGGGTGGGTTTACACCGAGTAGTGGTCAGAGCTCGACGCGTTCGGCAGGGCTGAGCCGTTCGAGGACCGTGGTGTCGCCGGTCTCGAGGCGCCAGCCGCGCAGCCGTGCGTGCGCGCAGCGTAGCGGGAGCCGTCAGGATGTTTAGTTGGCGCGGGCAGCCTGAGATGACGGCGCGGGCCGCAACGCAAAGTCCGCGTCCTGGTCCTCGCTCATCGTGAGGGCGCGCTCGGTCGTGACGTAGCCCGGTTTCGTGACGGCGGCGGTGATTTCGCCGGAGAGCCCGACAATCGAATACTGACCGGCGCTCGACGTGGCCGAACGCGGTCCCACCGCACCGCCACCGGTGATCTCGATCAGCGCATCATCGATGGGGACGAGCGTCGTGGCGTCAGTAATCATGCCGGTGAGGATAAAGGTGTTCCCCGGGGCAATGCGGACATCAGCTGTGCCGGCCTGGCCCTGGTACGTGGCGTCGATCACCGTGGTGCCAAAGGCGACCGACGTGAGGACGCCTGCCGAGGAAACGGTGGCCACGCCCAGATCCCGAGCGCTCCACGCCGTCAGCCCCGTGACGACCTGCGTATTGTTGTTCGACAGCACAGCCGTGGCGGTCAGCTGACTCGTCTGACCGAGGCTTGTGAGCGCGGTGTCGCCAGAAACTCGCAGGGCCGTCGTCGTGACGGGCGGAGTTGGCCCCGTCGTCGAGTCACTGCTGCAGCCGGCGGAGAACAATACGCCCTGCAGAATCAGTAACAGCGGCGTACTTGTGCGCGCCAGTCTCGTGATCATTCGGCCAACAATCGCCCGGATATGCCCCGTCCATGTTACTTCGTAAATGAAAAATGGTGATCGGCGGCCGTGCACGAGATGGACGGGTGCGCGCGAGGCGGCGCGTTGTCGAAGACATCAAACGGTCCGGCCAGTGTCCCGGACATCTTGGATCCGGAGACTGTGCCGTCGGCGTCGCCTGAGATGGCGAGGTAGCGCATCCCGACATGCTCCGCCACATCGTAGTAACGACCGTAGTAGTCCGAGGACCCAAGAAGGAACGAGACAGTTTTCCCGCTGATGCGCCCAGTGAAGAGGTCGCTCAGTCGGTCCCCGTATTGGTGCGCCGGGATAAAATCGGCTCCGCTCAACTGCACCGTCAGGCCGGCACCCGACTGCTCGACATGTGCGGTGTATGTGCGCTTTGCTAGCTCCTGAGGCAGTGGTGGCACTTGAGCGCCACAGGCGATCGACGCCGTGAAGGTCAGGTGATAGGTGCCCGCGACGTTGGACGGCGCTGTCGTAGGCTCGAGCTCGAAGTCCAGAGTCCGATCCTGTGACATCGTCACTGTTTTCGACAGGGTATGGTAGCCACTATGCGACACCTTGACCGTGACGGAGCCGGAGAGTCCCACAACGCGGTAAGACCCGTTGAAATCGGTTATCGCGGTTCCGGGCGCGACGCCGCTGCCGCCGGTGAATTGTAAGTGGGCCTGGTCGATGGACTGGTCCACCGGTTCGGTGACTGTCCCTGAAAGAATAAACGTGCCGGCCGGAAGCACGCGAAGGTCTGCGAATGCCGACAGGCCTCGATAATCGGCATAGACCGTGACTGTTCCGTACCCTTCCGCCGTCACGAGCCCCGCGCTGACTTTCGCGATGCTGTCATCGCCCGACGACCATTGGCTCTGAGCGGTGACGTCCTGCTGACTGCCGTCGGACAGAGTCGCAGTGGCCGTCATCTGCATGGTCTGCTTGAGAGTCGTGAGCGGAACCGAGCCTGTCAGCGCCAGACTCGTCGCGATGGTGCCGGGTCCGGACGGCGTCGGCGCCGACGGACTCTTTCCCCCGCAGGACAAGGCGAGACTGAATAAGAAGACCCCAACTCCAATCGTCAGGATATGCCTGTGGCCGGTCATCTCTATCCTCCGTATCTCGTCCGGCATGGAGAGTCGAGGGCTCTCCGGCACCGGAACCGACCTGCTACACATCTGCGGGGCGACTCAATCGGGCTTGCACGTCGGTCGGAGCGTGAACGTCCCATCCCGCGGCGGGTTGAAACATTCGTCGGTCTGGCCGTGCAGCTCGTAGGTTCCCGACAGTTCTCGTGCGCATCCCTGCGACGAAGGGACTGCTGCGGTGAAAGTGCCTGCCCAGCACGCTCCCTCAATCGAGACGGTACGGCCGCTGAAACGAAACACGACGGCGGTCGAATCGGCGGTTGGTCCGCCTGACAGGTTGCCCTGGCTGTTGTGGAAGTCGTCGGGGGGCCGGCCGCTGTAGGCGTAGCTCATCGGGCCAACCAGCCGGCTGAACTGACCGACGCTGAAGGTCACGGTCACGTCGGCCGTTCCCAGCCAATCGGTCAACGTTCCGTGCCAGTTCCCCTCCAGTGCGGCCACCGAAGGCGGCAGCGGTGCCGCGGCGGTCGGTGACGGCGAAAAGGGTGAAAACGCGCGCTGGTGCGGGTCGCACGCGGTGAACAGGCTGATCGCGGTGATGGCCAGCGCCAGGGGTATGAGTTTTTTTGTCATATGGTCCCCTCGCTCTCTCCTGCGAGTCCTCCTTTCAGTTGGACCAAGGAATACCGGGAAGCAGCGCGCGAAGTCCTCAAGGGCGGCGTGAAGTTCGCTCAAATAGCATGAAATCCCGAGGCGACCGGCCCCGTTCGTCCCAATCTCGTCCCGCACTTCTACGACGAGCAGGGAAGTCGGCCAATACGCGCCTCGGCGTACGTCGTGGTGTGACGGAGTGCCTTACGAGGGGGCGCCGCTCACATCAGTGGAGCGCAGGTTTGCGAACCGGCGATGGCAACCCGCGGTCAGGCGGTCCAGCGCGGCGGCGCACATCGCGGCTCCGAAAAAAGTGAAGGGCATCTGCCACACGATGAAGTTCATGTGGAGGTGTGCGTGCGAGTGCGCCTTGAAGATGAGGAACCAGGAGAGCGGCGCGACGACTGCCGCGCCCGTGGCCGCAATAAGCGCCAGTGACATGCGGCGCTCTGGTCCCGGCCCGCGGATGACGACGAGAGCCAGCAGGACCACCGAGGCGACGGCGAAGCCTGAGAAGAGCTGGGTATAGCGGAAGAGCCCTGGCGAGCGACGCGAGAGACCCGCTGACAGGTTCATTCGAGGATCGAAGAAGGTGCCGCCGAGATATGCGCGGACCACGTCAGTCGGGTCCGCGCGCAGGCTGCGACGATAGGCCTTCGGAAACGACCTGGGGGCCGCATATGTCCTCTTGTACAGGTTCTCGGTCAGGTGGGCGACGCCATCCCGGGCGGATCCCTTGACGGAGGCGATCTGAACGCACAACCCAACCGTTGTCACGAGCACCGCGAGGAGTGACGACACGAAGACCGCCGCCAATTGCTTGAGAAGCCTGCGGGCACCGATGGCGTGCAGCGTTGCGTAGTAGACCACCGGCGCGGTGATCATGAAGATCGTCGTCGTGATGTACTCGAAGCCATTGATGAAGCACTTCGCGAGAAGGGAAAGGAACACCAAAACAGCAAGTGGCCAGACACTCGCGCCGAGCGATCGATGTGGCACCCGGAGAAAAAACATGACGGCGACCATCGGCAGATAGAAGGCCCAGAGCGACCACCAAAGGTTCCGGCCGAAGACGACGAGCCAGCTGGACATCGCCATGGAGGCGAGCACGAGGCCGCCCGCCAGCAGGCCCACCTCGGTCGAGAACCAGAAAACAATGAGCGAGAGGACAACCGCTGATAGCAGCGCCGTGATCGTCCGGAAGAATGTCAGCTTCGAACGCGACGACCACGGCAGGAGGCGGTCCAGAAGGCCGAGCAGAAGCGCCTGTCCTCCTGGTTGCGACAGGTATGGCGTGTACGAACCGAATCGGAGTCCCGTCAGGTATGCGGTGTACTGGTATTCATAGGGCTCTTCTTCGTAGGTCGCGGGGATCCACGTGGCGGCTCCGAGGCCCGTCAGGCCCCCGGCTGAAAACACACCAGCGGTCCGCGACTTGACGAGCCTCCCGACGACATGGCTCTCCATGTCGCGCTCAAACGTTCTGAACCATTGGGTATTCGCCACGTGGAGAACGTTCCGGTCGAACTCAGAAAAAAGTACTAGTGCTGCAAGGATGGAGAGAACCACGGCGCCGCGGGCGCGGGTGGGCAGACCAGGGACGGCGCCGACCGTGTACATCAGTAGGTGCTCGGGTGGCGACAGGACATACTGTACGCGGCTTTCTCCGGGAAGTCTCGAAGGCTCGGCTAAAATACGGTGAAATCTTCTAAAGACGGGGCGGCATGCGCGACCGGCTGAGTTCGGCGCCCGGTGTCTTGTACGAACTCGGCCCCTTCCGGGTCGACACACTGAAGCGCCGCCTGAAGCGCGGCGACGAGGATCTGGAACTGACGCCGAAGGCGTTCGAGATCCTCGTCGTCCTCATCGAGCGCGCGGGTCAGCTCGTCGAGAAAGACGACCTGATGCGCGTCGTGTGGCCGGATACCGTCGTCGAAGAATCAAACCTCGCACAGCAGATCTCCACACTGCGAAAAGCGCTGGGCGAGACGGCTGATCATCCCGAGTACATCGTGACGATCCCGCGACGCGGATACCGGCTTGTGGTGCCGGTGCGCCAAACGACCAGCGGCGTCGAGTCGAGTGAGGTCAACAAGGGGAACGGCACGGGGACGCCATTATCGAATTCGAGCGGCGCCACCATTGCGATCGACACGCACGCGGATCTCACCGCATCTGGGGTGGGCAGTGAGCGCGCCGGCTGGCGGCGCGTGCGAACGTGGCAGCTACTCACTCTGGCTGCCGTCACAGGGCTGATCGGTCTTGCCGTCGCGTACTTCCGGCAGCCAGACCGCGTCGTGATGCCGATCCGCTTTGCGTTGCCCCCTCCAGACGGAACCGCGTTCAGCACCTCGGGCGGATTCATGACCGTGTCGCCTGACGGTCGCACCATCGCGTTCGTGGCGTCGGTACCGGGCGCTCTTGATCAGTTGTGGGTTCGATCGCTCGAAGAACTGTCGGCCCACCCACTGCCGGGCACCGAGGGTGCGTTTCAGCCGTTCTGGTCGTCGACCAGCGACGAACTGGCCTTCTTCGCTGCCGGCAAGCTGAAGCGAATTTCCATTTCCGGAGGAGAAGCCGAAACCATCTGCAACACGCCGCCGCCTCCCGCCGTGCTGTCCGGCACGTGGAACTCTGATGGTGTCATTCTCTTTTCTCTCATCGATGGGGGGCTGGAACAGGTGCCCGCCCGCGGCGGCGAGGCCACCCTCATCGCGTCGCCTGATACGAGCCGTGGCGAGACGGCACTGTCGTTCCCGTCGTTCCTTCCGGACGGCCATCACTATCTCTACCTCGTCGCGAGCGGCAGCCGCGATGTTCGCGGTGTGCATGTGGGAACGCTTGGCGTTCGAGATCGGAAACGCCTGGTGGGAGTCATGTCGTCGGCGACGTTTGCGTCGGGGCATCTGCTCTGGATGGAAGACGGTGCCATCGTTGCCCGTCGCCTGAATCTGTCGAGTCTCGCGCTCGAGGGTGAAAAGTTCACGGTCGCTGAGCGAGTCGCATACAACGCCGGAACGGGCCGCGGAGTGTTCTCCACGTCTCGCGCGGGTGTTCTTGCATATAAAGGCGTCGGCGAATCGCAGTTGTCCTGGTTCGATCGAACGGGCCACGCCCTGATGACTGTCGGGTCGGTCGCGACCTACTTCGACTTTGCGTTGTCGCCGGATGCCGGCTGGATCGCGGCGGACCGGCTGAACGCTCAGACAGGCACGGCGGACATCTGGCTCATCGACGGCCGCTCGAACGCCGAGCGCCGGTTCACCTTCGATCCTGCCTGGGAGACAGCACCCATCTGGTCCCCTGATGGCTCGCGCGTCGTCTTTGCATCGAACCGGAACGGGAGCTGGGATCTGTACGAGAAGTCCCGGACCGGGGAGGGCGCTGAAGCGCTGGTGCTTCACTCATCGGACTCGAAGTTCCCTCTCGACTGGACGCCAGACCATCGCGATCTGATCTTCCATGCGTCGGACGGCGGAGCCGGCAGAGGCAACTGGGTGCTCTCGACGACGGGAAGGCGGCAGCTCACGCCGCTCTCCGCGAGCCGGCTCGACGAAGGATCTGCCCGGGTCTCGCCTGACGGCCGGTGGCTCGCCTATTTCGATCCCTCGGGTCCCGTGTTCGTCCGTCCGTTCGGACCTCTCGAAGGCCGCTGGCAGATTTCATCCGGTCCCGCGCTCAGCCCCATCTGGCGCGCCGACGGCAAAGAGTTGTTCTATCTGACGCGGGATCTGCGTCTGATGGCGGTGCCGGTCGCGTCCGGCCCGACGTTCACGTTCGGGGCGCCGGTCGAGTTGTTCAAGCCGCAGACGGTCGCACCGAGCGGCGTGGTGGGCGATGCATTCGACGTCGCGCCGGACGGACAGCGCTTCCTCATCAAGGTGCCCGTGCGCCCGGCGCCCGTCAGCGTCGTGGTCAACTGGCTGCAAGCCGCGCATCATGAATGAGACCGGCGAGCGAACTCCGGTTCGTCTGAAGTCCGTCTCACTTCGTGTTCATCTCACTTCGTGAACATGAAACGATGGTTGCCGGCGGTGCACGTGACATCAGGGCGCTGCTGGGCCGGGGGGGAATTGAAGAGATCAAACGCCCCGGCGAGCGAACCTGAAATCTTCGACACCGTGGCTGTGGTCTCGGCCGTTCCGGAAATGGCCAGGTACTGATTGCCCACCCTCTCGGCGACCGCGTAGGCCTGGTCGTTGTAGAAATCGTAGGCCGAGGTGAAAAGATCGAACGTGACATGCGTGCCGACGACTCGACCGGAAAACGCGTTGCTCAACCGTGGAGGCGTATAACCGCCGCCTGTCTCAATGAAGTCGGCTCCGCTCAGCGTGACCGAGATGCCCGCTCCAGCCTGATCGATCTCGGCCCGATAGGTTCGTGAGCGCGCAGCCGCCGGGAGCCGGCCGCTGCACGATCCCGACGCGGCAATGTTCAACTGGTAAACACCGGCGATATTCGCGGGAGGATTGTTCGGCGCCAGTTCGATATCGACGACTGTATCCCGCGAAATCGTGACAGGACTGTCCTCTCGGACGTAACCCGAGTGGGTCACTCCGATCGTGATCGCCCCCGCAACACCAGCGAAACGGTAAAAACCGGATTCGGTGGTCACAGACCTCGGGCCCGTCACCGTTCCACCCTTCAGCGAAACTGCGGCGCCATCGATCGGCAGGCCGACGGCTTCAGTGATATTGCCTGTAAGGACGAAGGTCCCGTTGGGCAACACCCTGACCTCGACTCCGCTGCTGTTCCCATCGAAGTAGGCGGACACTTGAGTGACGCCATACCCGACTCCAGTAAGCAGCCCGCCCGCGCTGATGGTGGCGATGGACGGATCGTCCGAGTTCCATTCTGCCCGCGACGTCACGACATCCTGCCGACCGTCCTGGAAGGAAGCCGTCGCGATCAACTGACCGGTCTGACCCGGACCGGTCAGCGTTGTTGGCCCGGAGATCTGGAGCGAGACTGCAGACGAGGGAGGCGGAGCGGAACTGGGCGTCGAAGGATTGCCGCCGCAGGTTGAATGGAGAGCCAGCGTCAAAAGTCCAAGGCCGAGCAGGGCAATTGTCCGGGGGCGCCTCATTGGTAACCTCCAGGATGGCGAGGGCGAGTGATGCGGTTGTACAAATCGAGCTTGTCCTTGGGATCGGCCAGCTGGGTCTGATCGCTCGTTACACGAGCGGTCGAGCCCACATAACCGAGCGACCGAAGGCGCTCGGCCGTCTCTGGATCGATGCTTCCGGCTTCGGCGGCACTTGCGTTCAACGACTCAGATGACTCGATGGTTCGCAGCGTCAAGGCCATCTGGCCGGCGATCTCAGGCTTCTGTTGGTACAAGTTGACCCGCTCCGCGGGATCCGTGTCGAGGTCGTAGAGCTCCGAGCGCGGCGCCACGATCAGCTTCATATGTCCCGATCTGATGGCGTGAAGATCGCTCCAGCCAAAGCGGTATCGCGGATACATGGATTCGGCATAGGCCTCGAGATGAAGATCCGACGACAGCGCCGGTCATCAGCGGCACCAGGCTCGTGCCGTCGAGACGATCCGGGTCGGCGTCTCCGAAGAGATCCAACATCGTTGGCATCACATCAATCGTTCGCACGAGCGCATCGACATCGCGCCGGCGCATGCGATCGTCAGGCACGCGGATAATCAGAGGCACGTGCAGGACGCTCTCGTACAAGAACAGTCCGTGCATCGGCTCGCCGTGTTCGCCCAGGCCTTCGCCGTGATCGCCGATGACGACGATGAGGGTCTTGTCCAGGAGATGGCGGGCCTCGAGATACTTCAGGAGGCGGCCGATCTGCGCATCCATGAACGCGATCTCGCCGACATAGGGCCGCCCCTCGTATCGCGATCGATATGGCTCGGGGGGCGCGTATGGCGCATGCGCGTCGTACAAGTGGACCCATGCGAAGAACTGGTGGGCGGCCGCCTGGTTCAGCCAGGAAATTGCTCGACTGACGACGCGATCGCCCCTGCAGTTGGAGCTCTTCGTCGGGTTGCCGGATGCGCGAGGTTGGATCGCGCAAATCGTCCGCGTAGGTGTCGAATCCCTGATCGAGCCCGCGCCCTGAATCGAGAACGTAGCTCGCCACGAAGGCGCCCGTCTTGAAGCCCCGGCTTCGCAGGCGCTCGGCCAGCGTCGTCCGACCGGCGTCGAGAGCGACGCTCGCGTTCTCGCGCACACCGTGTCGGTGAGGATTGAGGCCGGTGAACAGACTGGCGTGGGCGGGAAGTGTGAGCGGTGCGACCGACATGGCGTGGCGGAACAGCACGCCCTCCCGCGCGAGACGATCGAGGTTCGGTGTCGCAATTTCGTTGAAACCGTACGCGCGGAGTCGATCGGCACGCGTGGTGTCCAGCGAGATGATCAGGAGATTGAGATCAGAAAAGCGGCCGCGCTCGGCCGCGTGGTATTGCTGGCTGGCCTGCGACGTCAGGCACAGGGCCAGCACCGCGAATCCGACGACATGCCGCAGCTTCACCACAAGTGCTCCCTGGTCGTGCTACGAAGGCCAGGAACCCGTCGGTCTCGGTCGATCGGTGCGTTGGTCGGAGGAAGCTTCGAAGGAGATTACTCCCGATGATGGACGGCCCGCCAGACCAAAGGCTTGGGGCCGTGTGAGCGCCAGAATCCTGCGGTACCTTCGGGCCATGGCCCGCATGGCGGTCCCGGCCCGGTTTGACGCTCGCGGGGGCGGCGCGCTTATTCCGATCTCAGGGCGGTAATGGGGTTGACGCGCGTCGCCCGCACGGCAGGCAACAGGACGGCCACGAGTGCGGTGACTGTCAGAACCGCTGGCGTTGTCACGAATGTGATCGGATCGGTTGGCTTGATGTTGTAGAGCAGCGTCTGCATCAGGCGCGCCAATCCCAGCGCGCCGACGAGACCGATGCCGATGCCCGGAATCGCCATCCAGGCGGCCTCCCTGAACATCAATCGGAACATGTCGCGCCGGTCCGCGCCAATGGCCATGCGGATGGCAATTTCGTGCGTTCGCTGGCTGACAAGATAGGCCATGACGCCGTAGGTGCCCACGCCGGCGAGCACGAGCGCCAGGATAGCGAACGCTCCCAGCACGAACCCCGTCAGGCGTGGCGTCGTCATGGCCGTCGCTACGACGCCGTCCATCGACCTCACGTTGGCGACCGGCACGTTCGGATCGAGCGATCGGACGATGGCGGTCGCTGACGCCGCGAGTGCGAGAGGATCGCCGTCGGTCTTGATGACGACGGTCATGTTCCTGTACGGGCGTCCCGAGCTCCGATGCCACTGCGAGAACGGCCGATAGAACTTCTCCTTGATCGGCACGTCGATCCCGTTGTGCCGCACGTTGCCGATCACGCCGACGACGGTGACCCACGGGCGGTCGGGTCCGCCGATCCGCATCTGTCGGCCGACCGGATTGCCATCGCGCCAGTACAAGCGCGCCATCGTCTCGTTGACCAGGCCGACCTGTTGCGAGTCCGACGTGTCGCTCGGCGTGAAGAGGCGTCCGTTGACGAGGCGCTCGCCGATCGCTTCGAGCGCACCCTCGGACGCGACCTGCCAGTCGCCCTTCGCATACTCGCCCTTCGGTGGAACGTAGCCCTCCACATCAACGCCCCAGTCGCCGATGCTGTTGGCAAGCGGCAGCGATCTGATCAAGCCAGCCCCGCGCACTCCCTGAGTCGCGCGCAACCGCTCGAGGAGCCTCGCATAGAACCCGATGACGTGTTCCGGCTCCTTGTATGCCGCTTCCGAGAGGGCCAGCCGGAACGTCAGCACGTTGGCGGGATCGAATCCAAGGTCAACCTGCCGGAGCGCGGCGAGACTGCGCACCATGAGTCCCGCGCCGATAACGAGCATGACCGCGAGAGCGAGCTCGCCCATCACCAGTGATCCGCGGATGCGCTTGTGAGTGGGACCGAACGACGAGTGCGACCCGTCTTTCAAGGAATCGGTGACGGCGACGCGCGCCGCGCGAATGACGGGGAAGACGCCACACACGATGGTGGTGGCGAAGGCGACGACCGCGGTGAAGAGCATGACGGCTGAGTCGAGTGAAGACGGCGCGAGCTGGGGCAGGCGGGTCGTCTGAAAGCTCGACAGCATGCGCAGCCCGGCGTATGCGAGCCCGAGCCCCGCGACGGCCGACACGACCGCCAGGATGAGACTTTCAGTCAGCAGCTGGCGCGAGATGCGGCCCGGTGACGCGCCGAGTGCGACGCGAACGGCGATCTCGCGCTGTCGCGCGTCCCCACGAACGAGCAGCAGGCTCGCGACATTCGTGCATGCGATGAGCAGCAGGAAGGCAACGGCGCCGAAAAGAAGAAGCAGCGCCGGTCGCACGCTGCCACGAATCTCGTCTTCCAGCGACACGGCGAAGGCGCTGAATCGCATCTCGGCAGGATAGAGACCCTCGCGGGTCATGTTGGACGTCAGCGCCGTGAGCTCCGCGGTCGCGTTCTGTGCCGTCGCACCGGGACGAAGCCGGGCGGCACTGTAAAGGCCATGACTTCCGCGATCCGAGTTGGCCAGATCCATGCCCAACGGGAGCCACAGTTGGGTGGGCTCTGCCGCGTCCTCACCGAAATCCGTCGGCAGTTTGAACCCGCGCGGCATGATTCCGACGACGGTTCTCGGTACGCCGTCGATCTGAATCGAGCGGCCCACGACGCCAGGATCGCCGGCGTATCGCAGCTGCCAGAGGCTGTACCCGAGGACTGCAGCCGTCGTCTGGCCCGGACGATCTTCGTCGGCGGTGAAGCCTCGACCGAGGAGTGGTTCGGCGCCGAGCACCGCAAACGTATTGGCACTGATGAGGCCGACACCCACGCGCACGGGCTCGCCGTCGCCGGTCAGGTTTACCTGGTCCGTGTTCCACGCGGCCACGTCGGCGAGCGTCTTGGACAGGCGGCGATAGTCGTCGATCTCATGTTCCGACAGCCAGGTCTTGTCGAAGCCGACCCATCGGCTCCAGATCGCCACGCGCTGCTCGGGTTGGGCGTATGGGAGCGGGGCCAGCAGCACGGATTTCACGACGGTGAACATCGTGCTCACCGCCCCGATACCGAGCGCGAGTGTCAGTACCGCCGCGACCGTGAACCCCGGGCTATGGGCCAACGATCTGAAGCCTCGACGCGCGTCGGTCAGGATGGATTCGAACATAGGGCGAAGGGCTCGGAAGACGTGTCTCCTGCTTAGACGTATGTCAGTGGCCGAGGGTTGAAGGGCTGGTCATGACGGGGCACCGCCGTTGTATGCACAGAGCCCGAAGGTCTGGGCTGCGACCGACCCAACCAGATTTATCAGGGCATGCTTGGTCGTGACACGGACGACAAGGGCCGTCAGGCGTTTCTCACCCAGGTGGGGCGCAAGCAATATAGCGACGTCATCGATTCCATTGTCAATTCCGCCGAGTACAAGACGATCCTGAACAAAAAGCGGCGGTGGCGAGGTAAGAAGCAGGCTTCAAGGCTGCAGGCTTCAGCCTCCGGGCTCCGGGCTTCAGGGTCCAGGCAGCCCCGGACATGAGGCTGACAGCTAGAAGTTGAGGGCTGAGGGCTCATAGCGGATCGCTGAATTACTGTCGCTCGGGACCGTGTCCCCTAAGGATAATGGATGGTGGTCAGGCGTTGTAGTAGCGTGGCTGGGTTAATCTGGGGGGCGCTTTTCGGGAGGACATCATGACGAAGACACTCAGAATCTCAACGGTGATCGCCGGGTTCGGGCTGGCGGTGCTGAGCACATCGGTGGCCCGCTCTCAGGGGATGAGCGATCCGCTGCCCGTGCCCGTCCGGCTGACGGCGTTCGCCGTCAACATGAGCGGAGTCGGCGGTGGCGGTGCCAGCTCGGTGGACATCCAGATCGATCGATGGTCTACCGACGAGGAGCGCGAGGGCTTGATCAACGTATTCGTGGAGAAGGGTCCCAAGAACCTGCTCAGCGCGCTGCAGAAGACCAAGCGAATCGGGTACATGCGCCTGCCGAACACCATTGGCTACGACCTCCACTATGCCCGGGAGTTCCCGCTCGATGAAGGCGGCCGTCGCATCATTCTCGCGACCGATCGGCACATTGAATACTGGGAAGCGCGCAACGCCGGCCGCTCCATGGACTATCCCTTTACGCTCGTCGAGATCCGCCTGAACAAGGAGGGCGAGGGCCAAGGCAAGCTGTCGATGGCGACGAAGATCTCCCTCAACAAGAAGGACAAGACGATCGAACTCGAGAACTGGGGAACCGAGCCCGTCAGGCTGACGACGGTGAAGATCGACAAGAAGTAAGGAGTTGGGCGACGCATGAAGAAGCTGATTGTGTGTGGGTCCGGAATGCGAACGAGGCTGGTCGCGATCTGTGTCGTGATGCTGGGCCTCGCTGCCTGCAGCAAGGACGCGGGCCCCTCGAAGGCGTCAGGAGGCGAGCCGCAAGCCGGTTCCGAGAATCAACCGACGCAGGTCCTCGAATTGGACGAATCGGACCTGCAGCGGTTGAACAAGCCGTGGATGGGCGACTTCGACGAGATTGCCAAGGGCAAGCGGCCGTTCATTCGGGCACTCGTGCCCATCAGCAAGACGATGTACTTTCTCGACGGACCCGAGCAGCGGGGAATCGCGTTCGACTCGCTTCGCGAGTTTGAAAAGGTTCTGGGAGCGAAGGTGGGCAAGGGCGCGATCAAACCCAAGATCGCCATCATCCCGACGACCCGCGACCGCCTGCTGCCGGCATTGGCGGAAGGCTACGGGGATCTCGCGATCGGCGCTCTGACGATCACGGCGTCGCGCAAGGAGAAGGTGGATTTCTCCGAGCCGACCATCACCGGCATCAATCAGATCCTCGTGACCGGGCCGAGCGCGCCCGCCATCGCCACGCTGGACGATCTGGCGGGCAAGGAGGTCCACGTACGTCGTTCGAGCAGCTACTACGAATCGCTGGTGGCGCTGAACAAGCGGTTCTCGCGTGAAGGCAAGCCCGCGGTCGCGATCAAACCGGCCGAAGAGGTTTTTGAGGACGAGGACCTGCTCGAGATGGTGGACGCGGGGATCATTCCCGCCACGGTTGTTGATAGTTACGTCGCGAAATTCTGGGTGCAGATCTACGACCACCTGCAGGTGCACAACGACGTGGTGCTCGAGTCCAACGGCGAGCTTGCCTGGGCCATTCGCCGCGGCGCGCCGAAGTTCCGCAAGGTCGTCAACGATTTCGTGCACACGCACAAGGTCGGGACGATGTTCGGCAACATGATGGTCAAGCGGTACCTGGGCTCCGCGGAACGGCTCAGGAACCCGACGACCGAAGCCGAGCAGCGAAAGCTCCGGACGCTGGCCGCCCACTTCAAGAAGTACGGCGGACAGTACGCTCTCGACTGGCTGCTCGTGGCGGCGCAGGGCTACCAGGAATCCCGCCTCGATCAAGGCGTGAAGAGCCGCGTCGGTGCCGTGGGCGTCATGCAAGTCAAGCCTGATACGGCTGGAGACATGGGGATCAAGAACATCAATGACGCGGAGAACAACATCCACGCCGGCACCAAGTATCTCCGGTTCATGATCGATCACTACTACCAGGACGCTCCGATGGACGAGTTGAACAAAGGGCTCTTCGCGATTGCGTCCTATAACGCGGGCCCCGCACGGATCACCCGACTCAGGGCCAAGACCAAAAGCATCGGTCTCAATCCCAACATCTGGTTCCGAAACGTCGAGATTGTCGCGGCGCGAGACATCGGGCGCGAGACCGTGGACTACGTCGCCAATATTTTCAAGTACTACACGGCCTTCAAGCTCATTAACACACATACAACGCGGAAAGCCGCATCCTCTGGAGGCTAACGCCTGCGCCGCCTCGCTCCGCTCCTGTTGCTCGTCCTGGCGATCGCGACGGCCGCGATCCTCTGGCAGCGCCGGAGCGGGCGGGAGGCTGATTCCGTGGGGAACGGTCGGCCATCCGTAGCGTCTCCGGCGGCGTCAATCGATGCCTCCCACGTCGGACGCGACGCGTGCGTCACCTGTCACAAGGCCGAGACCGATCGGTGGCGCGGATCCCATCACGATCGAGCGATGCAGGCCGCCACACGGGAAACCGTGCTCGGCAACTTCGACAACGCCTCGTTCAGATACGCCGGCCTCGAAACACGCTTCCTGAAACGCGGTGAGACGTTTGTCGTGAGGACGGAAGGTCCCGATGGCAAGCTCACCGACTACGACATTTCGTTCACGTTCGGCTACTACCCGCTCCAGCAGTATCTGGTGGCATTCCCCGGCGGGCGGTATCAGGCGCTCAGCATCTGTTGGGATACGCGACCGAAGGCTCTGGGCGGACAGCGCTGGTTCCACCTCTATCCTCAAGAGAAGATTCGCGCGGGCGACGTGCTCCACTGGACGAGCCTGTCGCAGAACTGGAACTTCCAGTGCGCGGAGTGTCATTCGACTAATCTCCGGAAGAACTTCGACGCGGCCGAGAACCGCTATGCCACGACCTGGTCCGAGCTCAACGTGTCGTGCGAAGCGTGCCACGGGCCCGGGTCGCGCCATGTCGAATGGGCGCGCGCCGCTGGTGACGGCAAGACCGCTGCGCTGCCCCACAAGGGGTTGGTGTTTGCCCTTAGCGGACGAGAAGACGCGGTCTGGACCGTCAATCCTGCCACCGGCATCGCCGAACGAAGCCGCCCGCGAACCTCGCACGCGGAGGTCGAGACCTGTGCCCGCTGTCATTCGCGCCGATCGACGATGACCGACGCGTATGCATACGGACAGCCGCTGGCCGATACGCACCGGGCGGCGCTCCTTGACGAGTCGCTCTACTTCGCGGATGGGCAGATTGAGGACGAGGTGTACCAGTACGGCTCGTTCCTTCAGAGTCGGATGTTTGCGAAGGGCGTGACGTGCAGCGACTGTCACGACCCGCACGATCTGCGCGTGGCCGAGCAGGCCGATCAAACCTGCGCGCGGTGCCACCTTCCCGAGAGGTTCTCATCCTCTGTGCACCATCATCATCGTCCTGGGTCTGCCGGTTCGAGCTGCGTCGAGTGCCACATGCCATCGAGGATGTATATGGTCATCGACAAGCGACGCGATCACAGCTTTCGCGTTCCTCGTCCGGACCTATCGGTGTCGCTGGGCACCCCGAACGCGTGCTCAGGCTGCCATGCTGACAAGCCGGCGACGTGGGCGGCGGCCGCGACACGACAATGGTTCGGGTCGTCATCGAAATCCAGTCAGCCGCACTATGCTTCCGCGATTGAGCCCGGCCGGACGCTCGGCGCCGACGCGGAGCGCGGGCTGACGGCGACCGCGTCGAACCTCGAGACTCCGGCGATCGTTCGAGCGACGTCGATCTCGCTCTTGTCCCCGGTGTTGAGTCCGGTCTCTCTGCCCACGGTCGAGGCCAGCCTCGGCGATCCGGATCCAATGGTTCGCGCCGCCGCCGCCGACGTCCTGATCGGCGTCGACGAGGCGACGCGCGCGCGGTTGCTCGGGCCGCTGTTCGCCGATCCCGTTCGCCTGGTGCGGGTCCACGCCGCCAGGTCAGCCGCGACCGTACGCGCCAGTCTCCTCACCGGCGATCAGGGGGAGGCCAGAGCTCGGGCACTCGAAGAATTTGTCGCCATTCAGCACGAACAGGCCGATACGCCAGGCGCTCACATCAACCTGGGAGCGCTCTACGCCGAACAGGGCAATCTGGAGGGGGCACGGACGGAGTTCGAGGCGGCGCTGAAGATTCAGCCGGCGTTCGTTCCCGGCTCGGTCAATCTGGCGGACGTGCTGAGGGCGCAGGGTCGAGACGATGAAGGAGAGAAGATCCTGCGGGCCGCGCTGGCACGGACTCCCGAGGCGGCCGACCTTCATCACGCGCTGGGCCTGCTGCTCGTGCGCGCGAAGCGGAACGACGAGGCGATCATCGAGCTGCGGCGCGCCGCGACCCTCGATCCAGGCAATCGTCGCGCCCAGTACGTGCTCGGCGTTGCGCTGTACTCGACAGGGCGAACGCGCGAAGCCGTCGAAACGCTGGAGCGTGCCACCGCGGCCCATCCGGGCGATCGCGAGATTCTCTCTGCGCTCGCGTCGTATCACCGGGAACTCGGCCACGTCGATCGTGCGCTCGATTACGCCCGGCGGCTGGTGACCCTGTCGCCGACGGACGAGTCCGCCCGCACGCTGGTCGCCCAGCTCGAGGCGGCCGCCGGATCGTCCGCACGGTGAGGATCCGCGCGCAGAGCCCAGACGTCGACGACCTCCGGAAGGTCGTCGATGAGCAGCGCGCGCTCCTCGCCAGGCACGCAGAGGAGATTGCGAGGCAGGGGTGACGGGCACGCGCGTCAACAAGAATGGCGAGCGGGGCGCGTCGAGTCAGATCCAAGCGGGCTGGATCTTCAGGTTCTGATTCGGGTCGACGGTGTGGTTCGACTATGATGATGGGCCTGTTTTCACGTCGAATCCGGTGCGAGTCTCAGGAGGACCCATGCGAACTGCATCCAACGCTCTGGCCGTCATCGCCCTCGCGTGTCTGATCGCGTCGTCAACGGCGCAGGCCCAGAAAGTCAACGCTGACTTCGACGCCAAGGCCGACTTTTCCCGGTTCAAGACGTACACCTGGGGCAAGGGCACGCCGTCGTCGAACCCCCTCATGGAAGAGCGCATCCACAGCGGCATCGAGCAGCAGCTCGCCGCCAAGGGATTCACCAAGTCCGACACGGCGCCGGACCTGGTCGTCGTGTCGCATGTGACAACGCAGGAAGGGTTCGACGTCAACACCTATGGGTATGGCTACGGCGCGGGTTGGCGCTATGGCGGCATGGGCGGCATGTCGACCACACAGGTGAACAAGTACATCACGGGAACGCTTCTCGTCGACCTGTACGAGCTCCAGACGAAGCAACTGGTGTGGCGCGGCACGGCGAGCGACACGGCCAGCGACAAGCCTGAAAAGAACGCAAAGAAGATTGCCAAGGGCCTCGAGAAGATGTTCAAGAAGTATCCGCCCAAGGTGTCATAGCTGGTACCGCCTGCGATACGAGGGGCCCATCGAGGCGATGGACGCGCAGGCCGCGCGCCTGAACAACAAGGACCTGGTGGTCAAACTCGACGACCTCGAGCGCACGTCGAAACGGCTCAAGGACGAAGCCGGGAACGCCGCGAAACAGGACAAGTCGATCGACAAGGCCAAACAGGAAGAGATGAAGCAGCAGTTCGACCGCCTCGGCCGGTCCGTCAAGGAGGTCCGCTCACGGATTGACGGCGATCGACCGGCATCGGATGAAATCAAGACGATGCCCGGCCTCGCCTCGGATGTCGGCCGTTCCGTTTCTCACTGCCCTTGTCGCCCCCAGGGCAAGACGTCCTGGTCGTCGATCGCGACAACATGCGGCGGTGTGGCGAAGGTGTTCGGCGAGTCGTGGGCCGGCACACCGTAGGCGCGCGGTTGGATATACTGACTCGATGCGACGTATGCGGCACCGCTGGCTGATCGCCGGCCTGCTCGTCCTGGCCGGCGCGGGTCAGCGGGTGGCGCACGCACAGGACGTGCAGGCGCCGCCGCCCGACACGCGCGCCGGCGACGTGATCCAGCTCGAGTCGGACAAGGCGAAGGATCTCAGGCCGTACGAACCGAACAAGGTCGAGAAGTTCGTCAACGGACTCGAGGATTCGCTGCTGAACGGGAAGGTCAGCTGGCATCCCTGGTTCGAGAGCGCATACGCCGGCGGTGGCTTCGTCCTCGGCGCCGGCTATGCGCGCCACGTCAGCTCCTACAACATTTTCGACATCCGCGCGAGCTATTCGATCGAAAGCTACAAGCGCGTCGAGGCGGAATTCCTCGCGCCGCGGATCTTCGATCGACGGGGCTCGTTGTCCGTCATCGGCGGCTGGCGAGAAGCGACGAAGGTCGGCTTCTTCGGTTTTGGCACACCCAACACCTCGATAGACGATCGCGCGAACTACAGCTTCCAGCAGCCCTATGGGCAGGCGCTCCTCGACCTGCGACCCGTGCGAAACTGGCTCGTCGTCGGCGCCGGCGTCGAGTACACGAAGTGGGATCAGGGCGAGGGGCATGGTTCGCCGCCATCGGTCGATGAGGTCTACACACCGGAGACGCTGCCGGGTCTCGACTCCAGTCCGACCTACGTGCATACGCAGGCGACCGTGGGCCTCGACACGCGGACGTCACCGGGCTACTCGCGGAAAGGCACCTATCTCGCGGTCACGGCCCACAACTTCGACGACGTAGACAATCTGTTTGGCTTTCGCATGCTCAACTACGAAGCCATTCAGCACCTGCCGCTGCCGCATGACGCCTGGGTGCTTTCGCTCAGGGCGAGAGTGCAGACAACTTCCCTCGTCGGCGATCAGCAGATTCCGTTCTTCATGACGCCGGCGCTTGGCGGCGGATCGGCGCTCAGAGGGTTCACGAGCTGGCGCTTCCGCGACCGGCACAGCATCCTCTTCAGCGCCGAGTGGCGCGTGCTCGCGAATCACTTCCTCGACACAGTGGTCTTCTGGGACGCGGGCAAGGTCGAGTCCCGAATTCCCAATCTGAACCTGGACGGTCTCAAGCAGGACTACGGCATCGGCTTCCGTATCCATGGTCCAACGGTGACGCCGATCAGGATCGAGCTCGCCATGAGCAACGAGCGGTTCAAGCTCGTGGTGGCGACGAAGGCGGCGTTCTGATGACAAGACTGCGCCGTTCCATCATCGCAATCATTCTTCTCTCGCTGGCCATTGCGGTCGTCGCCACCTCCGAACGCAAGTTTTACGACGATGACCCGCTGGCGAAGGCGCCTGAAAGCCAGGACGCGTCCGGCGCCGAGGCGCGGGATATCGGCCTGCTGTACGACCTCGGCTACAACCTGTTCGTCACCGCAGGCCGTGCCCCGCGGCAGACGAGGGCCGGGAACGTCAACACGATCGACGAGGTGCCCGACTCGAGCTGGTTCACGAACCGCATCGGGTCGCGAGAGGTATCGATTGAGGAAGCCGTGCGCGGACCGAATGCCGGCGGTCCTCCGTCGCCCACACAGTGGACCGTCGTCCGGCCCAAGAGCTCGGGATTCGCACCGGGCTTCACCGCGAAGGATGCGGGTGGAGACACGTGGTTTGTCTCATTCGATGCGCCGTCCAATCCCGAGGGGGCAACCGCGGCCATTCTCGTGGCCACGAAGATCTTCTGGGCGCTGGGCTACAACCAGGTCGAGAGCTTCGTCTCGAGCGTCGACCCCGCTCATGTCGACATCGACCCGAAGGCCACAATCCGTCGTCCGTCGATGAAACGGACGCCGATGACGCGCGCGGATCTCCGCGCGATCCTCGAGCGCAGCGCGCGGAACGCGGACGGATCGTACAGAGTCGCGGCCGGACGACTGGTGCCCGGGCGGATCCTGGGCGGCTTCAGCTATATGGGAACACGGTCCGACGATCCGAACGATCTCGTGCCGCACGAAGATCGTCGAGAGCTTCGAGCGCTGCGCGTCTTCGGTGCGTGGACGAACCTGACCGACATGAAGGCGGGCAACACGCTCGACACCGTGATCGAACAGGACGGCCACCACGTGATCAAGCACTATCTGCAGGACGTCGGCTCGACCTTTGGCATCGGCGCCAACGGTCCGCACGATGCCGACGAAGGATGGGAGTATCTGTACGAAGGCGGACCGACATTGCGGCGCATCTGGTCGTTCGGGTTCGCTTTGAGTCCCTGGCAGACGGCCCACTATGAAGAATACGACTCGATCGGGCCCTTCGAAGGCGACAAGTTCGATCCGCTGACGTGGAGGCCCCGCGTGCCCCCGGCCAGCTTCATCAATATGAGAGACGACGATGCGTTCTGGGCGGCGCAGCGGGTGATGGCGTTCAGCGACGATCTGATCCGCGCCATCGTCAAGACCGGCCAATTCAGCGATCCGAAGGCCGAGCAGTACCTCGCGGATGTGCTGATCAAGCGGCGCGACAAGATCGGGCGGGCATACCTGACTCGAATCAATCCCATCGTGGCCCCGTCGCTCGACGCCGCAGGCGCGCTCACGTTTGGCAACGCCGCGGTCCAGTACCACTTTGCGGACGCCCCATCGTCTTATAAGGCTGCTTGGTACAGGTTCGACAATGCGACAGGCGAGTCGAGCCGGATCGGTGAGACCGAGAACCGCGAGCTGCGAATGCAGGCGCCCGCTGGCCTTCCCAGCGCGCCAGGTCAGTACGTCAAGGTTGAGTTGAGCGCAGTCGATGCGAAGCAGGCGTCGTGGGCTACGCCCATCCAGGTCTATTTCAGGAAAGTCGATGCCGGCTGGAGGCTCGTGGGTCTCGAACGCCTGCCGCCGACGGAATCACGCCGGTCGATGTCAACCGGGAAGTAACGTCGTCGAGCGGCTCGATCCGCTTGCGGATCTGGGCGACTGACGTGGCCGCATCGGTACCGTGTCCTGCCAGTCTCGGGGCGCGCCATTCAATTGGGTATACTGAGTTCATGAGGTCCGTGCTCGACGATCTTCGTCTGGAATTACGGACGAGAATCCTGGCGATGCCGGCCCAGGAACGGCTCGAGCTCGCACTTTCGCTCGGCGACGATGATGCTCGCAGTCTGGCCCAGGCTCGCGGGATCGATCTCGCGGCCGCTCGACGCATGCTGCGGGACCAGCGCCAGGCCGGGCGCCGCCCGTCTCGTTGTCTGCGCGAGTCAACGTGAAGCTGCTCGATGACGTTCGGGGGATCCTCGACCGCTCCGGTATTCGCTTCGCGGTCGTTGGTGCGGCCGCCCTGGCCTACCGGGGCGTCAGCCGCGCGACGCTCGATATCGACCTCCTGACAATCGACCATCGCATTCTGGAGCGCTCGCGCTGGGACGGCCTCTCCCGTGGCGGCGCTCATGTCGACGTACGGGTGGCCGAGGCCGACGACCCTTTAGGTGGCGTCGTTCGATTCCGGAGGCATGGCGAGCGTGAGGTAGATCTGATCCTCGGGCGGCCGGGTTGGCAGTCTGCGGTCGTCGACGCAGCCGAGTTCCTCGGTCCTCCCGGGGGGGCCATTCCGGTGGCACGCCCAGCCGATCTGATTCTGCTCAAGCTCTATGCAGGATCGCCGCAGGATGCTTGGGACATTCAGCAGCTGCTCGGAGACCACCCGGCCGCCGATCTCGTGGCTGAAGTCACCGCCAAGGTCCGCGCGCTTCCCGCGGAGGCGGCCGTCCTCTGGAAGCGTATTCACGAATAGCGCCAACTCACTGATTCGTGCGAACCCGGCGGGCGCGGAACATCGCGACAACTGCCAGAAGAATTGGTGTTTCAACCAGAAGATACGTCGTTGAGAACGTGGCGAACTCGGCGCGACCCACGAGTGACAGCCACGGCCGTGGCGACTGCCATGTTGCGCGTGGCGAATTCCGCCGCCAGCGTGAATGTGTCGGATGGATTGGCACGGATCGCTCGTGCCACGAGCCATCCTCCGAACATCGAGGCGCCGACGAACGCCGCTGCGAGCGGAATGGTTTGGCCGAGCCCTCTCACGAATCGTCCCGAAACTCGCGGCTGTGAAGTCCGAACCGACGGCGGTGAGCCCGACAAATGTGATGAGGGGAACCGCGATCGCGAGGAGGCCTTCAATGCGGGGCAGACGATACCACCTTAGATCGTCGGCCGGCATCGGACGTTGTCTGTGTATGATGGTAGGCTGCGCTGGTGGAACAATACCGGACGCAGACACCCACTATGGCTGAGATTCGCGACTCGGGCGGAAAACCGGGCGTGATCCCATCAGCCGCTTGAAAAGCGCAACGAACGTTGCACAAGGAGAAATCCGTGAAGATTCACTGCATGCGGAAGACGGCGACCGTTCTGGCTTTGATCCTCTCGCTTGTCGCGATGACCTCATCCATCGCCTTCGCTCAGAAGACGATGAGCGACAGCGCCATGGCGACCGCGAATGCCACGATCCAGGCGATCGATTCGACCAATCGCCTCATCTCCCTGAAATTTGACGATGGCAGCATGGACACCATGTATGCCGGACCCGAGGTGAAGCGCTTTAGTGAGCTGAAAGTTGGCGACAAGGTGTCCTTCCGCTACCACGAGTCGCTCGTGCTCGCAACTGAAGAAGACGGACCTGCCACCCTCCGCGCCCACCTCGAAGAGGGGCAGTCATGCGCGGAACCGGCCCGAAGCCAGGCGGAACGTTGTCCAGACAGATGAAGGCGACGGTCATCGTCGAGGCCATCGACCCGGCCATTCCCTCCATCACGGTTCGAACGAGCGCCGGCGCAAGGTGACCTACAAGGTTGAAGACAAGAAGAATCTCGAAGGCGTGGTAGTCGGCGATCATGTCGAGATCACATATACCCAGGCGCTCGTGATCAGCGTGGAAGAGCCGAAGAAGTAAGACAAGGAAGTTCTTAGTGCTTAGGGGTTAGTTCTTGGGGCGAGTTTTTGGTGCATGGTTCTTCGTCGTACGTAGCCCCAGAGCGTAGCTCTGGCGTCTTGGACGGGGGTTGTTGATGCGCGTGAGGGACGACTTCGGATCGCGATGGATACAGCTGTCAGTTCCTGTTCAGCATCGCTGCAATGGCAACGGTAAGCGCGTGCGGGGGCGGTTCCCCCGGCGACGACACGAAAACGCCAACACCGGCTGCGCCTGGCGCCCTCGATCGAACGGTGCTGCCCGTTCCAGAGCCGGAGTATCCGCCGATCACCGAAGAGGACGCACGCAAGGCGACAGCGCCGCCGCGCTTCGAGGTCAAGGCTCCCCAGGGTGCGCCGAACGTTGTCATCGTCCTCATCGACGACATCGGGTTCGGTCATTCGAGCACCTTTGGCGGACCGATCAACATGCCCACGCTCGAGCAGATGGCGGCCAACGGGCTTCGCTACAACCGGTTCCACACGACGGCGCTCTGCTCGCCGACGCGAACGGCTCTTCTGACCGGTCGCAACCACCACGTGAACAACGCGGGGGCGATCATGGAGCTCGCCACCGCGTTTCCCGGGCAATACCGGCGTCCGTCCGCAAAGTGTCGCCCCGCTTGCCGAAATGCTGCGGTTGAATGGGTACAGCACGGCGGCATTCGGCAAGTATCACGAGACTGCGCCCTGGGAGGCGTCGGTCTCCGGTCCCTTCGACCGCTGGCCGACCCGATCGGGGTTCGACAAGTTCTATGGCTTCATCGGCGGCGAAACGAATCAGTGGGCGCCGGCCATCTACGACGGCGTGACCCGTGTGGAAGTCCCGCACGATCCGAACTATCACTTCACGACAGACATGACGAACCAGGCGATTGCGTGGTCGCAGTACCAGCACGCGCTCACCCCGGACAAGCCGTTCTTCATGTACTTTGCGACTGGCGCGACGCACGCGCCGCACCACGTGCCCAAGGAGTGGATCGACAAGTACAAGGGAAAGTTCGATCAGGGCTGGGACAAGCTGCGCGAAGAGACGCTGGCGCGGCAGATCAAACTGGGCGTGGTTCCCGTGGCACGAAGCTCACTCTGCGACCGGAGGAGATTCCGTCATGGGACTCGCGGACGCCCGATCAAAAGCGCCTGTTCGCCCGCCAGATGGAGGCGTTCGCGGGCTTTGCCGAACATACGGATCACGAAGTGGGCCGGCTCGTCCAGTCCATCAAGGACATGGGCGCGCTCGACAACACGCTCTTCTTCTACATCGTGGGCGACAACGGATCGAGTGCGGAAGGCGGGCCTGACGGCACGTACAACGAGCTCCTTGCGCTGAACGGGATTGTGAGCGACGTGTCGAGTCAGCTGAAGCACATCGATGAGTGGGGAGGACCGAAGACGTTCCCTCACTTCTCCATCGGCTGGGCCCACGCCGGCGACACGCCCTTCCAGTGGACCAAGCAGGTGGCGTCGCATTTCGGCGGCACGCGCAACGGTATGGTCATGTCCTGGCCGGCGCGCATCAAGGCCCATGGGGAAATTCGATCGCAGTTTCATCATGTGATCGACGTGGCTCCGACGGTGCTCGAGGCGGCGGGCCTGCCCCAGCCGACATCGGTCGACGGCACGAAGCAATATCCGATGGACGGCGTCTCGATGATCTACACGTTCGACGATGCGAAGGCGCAGGACCGCCGGCGGACACAATATTTCGAGATGTTCGGCAACCGCGCCATCTATCACGACGGTTGGGTCGCAGCGACACGTCACTCGATTCCGTGGCTCATGGCTCCGCTGCCGCCACTCGATCAGGACAAATGGGAGCTCTATCACGTCGACGAGGACTTCAGCGAGGCGAACGATGTCGCGGCGCAAAATCCTCAGAAGCTGAAGGAGCTGCAGGATCTCTTCAAACAGGAAGCGATCCGCAACCACGTGTTTCCGCTCGACGACCGACGATCCGAACGATTCGATCCGAAGATCGCCGGACGGCCCGATCTCATGGGCCCGCGCACGTCGCTGACCCTTCACGAAGGGATGACGGGAATTGCGGAGAACGCGTTCATCAACGTCAAGGGTCGTTCCTTCAGCGTGACCGCGGACGTTGACACTCCTGCGTACCGCGAGCGGCGTGATCATCGCGCAGGCGGGCCGCTTCGGCGGCTGGAGCGTGTACATGAAGGATGGCCGCGCGAAGGGGGTTTACAACTACGGCGGCCTCGAGTGGCCGACGGTTTCATCGGCCCAGCCGCTGGCGCCCGGTCGCCACACGATTCGCTATGAGTTCATCTACGACGGCGGGAAGCCCGGCTCCGGGGGCAACCAGCGGATGACTGTGGACGGAAAGAATGTCGGCGAGATGCGCGTCGCGCACACGATGCCGTTCGTGTTCTCGGCCGACGAGGGTGTCGATGTCGGCATGGACAACGAGACGCCCGTCACCGAGGACTACAAACAGGGCGACAACAAGTTCACGGGGAAGATTCTCAAAGTCACGGTCGAAGCTGGTGAAGCGAAGGTCGCGGATGCCGACACCGCTGCCGGGGTTCGAGCGGCACAGATCGCGCAGCAGTAGCGCCTTGGTGCTCGAGCGCCCCGCAACTGAGGCATATGGGAGCATCTGACGAAGCCGACACCGCCGACCTTGGTCCCCTCGTCCACGGGGCGGGCGCCGAGCGCCCGCGCCAGTTCTCACCGCGCCTCGATGTCGACATCGTGGGTGTTTCCCATCGCGGTCGTGTGCGCGAAACCAACGAGGACCACTTCCTCATCGTCCGGTTCGGACGCTTCCTCGAAACGGTCCAGACCAACCTCGTCGATCGACAGCCTTCGAGGATCCAGGAAACGGGATACGGCATGTTCGTGGCCGATGGCGTCGGTGGGCACGCCGCCGGCGAGGTGGCAAGCGAGCTCGCCATTCGAACCGTGGTTGATCTCGTCCTCGCGACGCCAGACTGGATTCTCCGGCTCGACGATGAAGCGTTCGTCGAGGCGATGATCCGTCGCGCTCGCGAGCGCTTCGACCAGGTGCAGACCGTCATGGCCGAAGAGGTGCGCGCCGACGTCAGTCTGCAGGGATATGGCACGACGATGATGGTGGCGTGGAGCATTGGCACGGCGCTGTTCGTCGCGCATCTTGGCGACTCGCGCGCGTACCTCCTGCGACGAGGGGAACTTCGCCGCCTGACGCGAGACCACACCCTGGCGCAGGCGCTGGCCGATCGCGGGATGATCAGCGAGGACGAAGTCCCGACGCATCGTCTGAAGCGCGTCCTGACGCAGGCGCTCGGCGATCGGCAGGAGGAGATCCATCCCGACGTCAAGCGGCTCGATCTCGAACATGACGATCGCCTGCTTCTCTGTTCCGACGGCCTGACGGACATGGTGGACGACGGCGGAATAGGGGAAACGCTGGGGGGCGACCGCTCGGCCACCGATATGTGTCAACGGCTCATCGACAAGGCGCTTGAAGCCGGCGGGAAGGACAACATTACCGCCGTGGTCGCGAGATATCGTTTCGCCGACCGATGAGCCACTCCACCAAGATTCTGATCGGCCTCGTCGTGGGTGTCGCGACGGGACTGTTTCTCGGCGAGCGCGCCGTCGTCTTCAAGTGGGCAGCCGACGGATTCGTCAAGCTGCTCCAGATGACGGTGCTCCCCTACGTCACCATCTCCATCATCTCGAGCCTGGGCTCACTCAACTACGATCAAGCGAAGACGCTGGGCCTTCGCGCAGGTGCCGTGCTCCTGGTGTTGTGGGCGATCGCGCTTGGTTTTTCATTTCTCTTTCCGCTGGCGTTCCCCGACGTGCAGAGCGCCAGCTTTTTCAGCACCACGCTGGTCGAGCGGCGGGAACCATTCAATTTCGTTGACCTGTATATTCCGTCCAACCCGTTCTATTCCCTGGCCAACAACATCGTTCCCGCGGTCGTGCTCTTTTCCGTCGTGCTGGGGATTGCCCTGATCGGCGTGCCTCGAAGGCAGGTTGTGCTGGACGTCCTTGGCGTCATGAGCAGTGCCGTGTCGCGCGCGACGCGGTTCGTGCTCGGGCTGTCGCCGTATGGTCTTTTCGCGATAGCCGCGACGACCAGCGGCACGCTCAACCTCGACCAAATCGGTCGCCTTCAGGTGTACCTGGTGACCTACGTGGCGATTGCGCTCCTGGTGAGCCTGTGGGTGATTCCCGGGCTGATCGCCGCCCTGACGCCGATTCGGATGGGCGAGATCTTCGATCTCACCCGAAACGCACTCTTGACGGCATTTGTGGCGGGCGATCTCTTCATCGTGCTGCCAAGCCTCACGGAGGCGAGCAAGGCGCTCTTGGCGCGGCACGCGGGCGGAGACGAGCGGGCGGTCGGGCTCCCGGACACCATCGTGCCCGCGTCGTTCAACTTTCCGCACACGGGCAAGCTGCTCTCGATGAGCTTCATCCTTTTTGCAGGGTGGTTCGCCGATGCGGCGGTGCCCATCCACGACTACCCGCAGTTGGCGCTCACAGGCCTCGTGACGTTCTTCGGCAGCCTGAACTCGGCCGTGCCGTTTCTCCTCGACATCTTTCGCATCCCGGCGGATACCTTCCAGCTGTTCCTGGCGACCGGTGTGATCAACTCGCGCTTTGGAAGCCTCGTCGCCGCGACGCATACGCTGGCGGTGGCGCTGCTCGGTTCGTGCGCGATCATGGGCCTCGTCCGGTTCGATGCGAAGAAATTGGTTCGATACGGCGTCATCACCGCGATCCTGACGATTGGGATCGTGGGAGGCATCCGCACGGTCTTTGCGACGGTCTTCCGCCCCACGTACGACAAGGGGAAAGTCCTCGCGAACATGCGCATGCGGACTCCACCTGTCGACACCGTGGTGACGCAATCGTTCACCGCCACGGCACCCGTTCCGGAGGGCACGCCAGAGCTCGACGTGATTCGCGATCGCGCCGCGTTGCGCGTGGCCTATCTTCCGGACGCGCTGCCATTCGCGTACGTGAATGACCGCGGAGAGCTCGTCGGCTTCGATGTGGAGCTGATGCACATGCTGGCGCGGGAGCTCGGGCTGCGTCTCGAGTTCGTGCAGGTGGATCGCGACGAGGCGATGGCTACCGTGGCGTCCGGCGTCTGCGACCTGGTGGTCGGCGGAGTTGCGGTTACAACCGACCGCGCGCGAGCCGTGCTGTTTTCGGCGCCATACCTCGACGAGACGACGGCGTTCATCGTCCACGACTCCAACCGCACCCGATTCGCCACATGGGATGATGTGCAGGAGGCGGGGGAGATTCGGCTGGTCGTGCCGAACGTGCCGTACTACATTCAGAAGGTGCGCGAGCGGGTCCCGCGGGCGCGGCTGGCGATCGTGCCCGACGCGAAGAGCGTCTTCAGCGCGCTGGCGGACGGAGCCGACGCGGCTGTCCTCCCGGCCGAGCGTGGCTCTGCCTGGACGCTCCTCCACCCGGAATATTCCGTGGTCGTGCCGGAACCCGGCGTCATCAAGGTGCCGTTGGCATTCCCGTTGGCTAGGCAGGACGAGCGATTCGCGAGCTTCGTCAATACGTGGATCGATCTCAAGCGGCGCGATGGCACGCTCGACGCGTTGTATCGCTATTGGATCCTCGGTCAGAGCGCCGAGAAGAGGGCGCCCCGCTGGTCGGTCATACGGAATGTCCTGCACTGGGTGGAATAGTATAGCTTGGCCGTGACAACTCACCCGGACGAGCCGCAGGCTTCGGCGCTAGATCGTTTCCTCCGGCTCTTCAGCGACGTCAAAGCCGGCGAAGGGACGACGGCTGTCCTGCTCGCGCTCAACGTGTTTCTGATCCTGATGGCGTACTACGTCCTCAAGCCCGTGCGCGAAGCGTTGATCCTGAGCGAGGGGTCGGCCGAGCTGAAGAGCTATCTCTCCGCCGGGCAGGTGGTGGTGCTGGCGTTCGTGATTCCGTACTATGGCCGGCTCGTGGCCAGGTTCCAGCGGATGCGCCTCATCAACGTCGTGACGATCTTCTTCGGCGCCTGTCCCATCGTGTTCTATTTTCTCGCCCAGCTTCACGTGCCGCTGGCCGTGGTGTTCTTCGTCTGGATCGGCATCTTCAGCCTGATGATCATCGCGCAGTTCTGGTCGTACGCGAACGACCTGTACACAAAGGAGGAAGGCGAGCGGCTGTTCCCGATTGTGGGATTCGGCGCGTCGCTGGGGGCAGTGGGTGGGGCGAGAATCGCCGACCGCCTGATCGAGCCCCTTGGTGTGTATCAGCTGATGCTGGTGGGCGCGGCGATTCTCGGAGGCCAGCTATGGCTGACGAACGTCATCGATCGGAGGGAGCGTGGGCGCCGTCCGCGCACGAAGGACGAGCCTGCCGCGATCGCGGGGCCGAGCGGCGGCCACAACGCCTTTGCCCTGGTGTTCAAGACGCGATACCTGTTGCTGATGGCTTTGATGTTGATGGTGCTCAACTGGGTCAACACGACGGGCGAGTACATCCTCGGAAAGATTGTGTCCGACACCGCTCGCAGCATGATTGCCGGCGGGCAGGCCGGGGCGCTGAGCGAGGCGCAGCTCATTGGCGATTTCTATTCGAAATACTTCACGGCCGTGAACGTCATCGGATTGCTGCTCCAGCTGTTCGTGGTGTCGCGCATCGTCAAGCACTGGGGCATCAGGTGGGCCGTGATGGTGCTGCCCGTCCTCTCGCTCTGCGCCTACAACGTCATCGTGTTCGTGCCCGTCCTGATGGCCGTGCTGGCTGCGAAGGTGGCGGAGAATTCCACCGACTATTCGCTCAACAATACCGTGCGAAACATGCTGTTCCTGCCGTGCACACGGGAAGAGAAATACAGCGCGAAGCAGGCGATCGACTCATTTTTCGTCAGGATGGGCGACGTCCTGTCCGCGCTCGTCGTGTTCCTGGGCGCGACCTACGGCCTCCATCCGCGCGGTTTTGCGGCCGTCAACGTCGCGCTCGTCGCCGTCTGGTTGATGCTCGCATGGCGGGTCGGAAGGGGATACAACGACCTCACGGCCAGAAGCCAGGCACTCGCGTGACCGGGTTTTTGACGGAGGCTGCAAGCCGATGCAGAATGTATGGTCCTGCGGACGCGCATCATGAAACTAGACGAGATAGTAAGACGGGCCCGTAAGTTCGCCAAGCCGTACGCCGTCAGGAACGGCAAGAAGTTCCGACTAAAGGACATCGATCCCGACGATACCGCCTGGCTGAAGAAGTCCGACAAGCCCCGCGCCGAGGAGGCGCTCCAGACGGGCATTCAGGCGCTTTCGTCGCTGCAGGACATGCTGTATGCGCAGGACCGCTGGGCGGTGCTCCTGATCTTCCAGGCGATGGATGCGGCCGGCAAGGACGGCGCGATCAAGCACGTCATGTCGGGCGTCAATCCCCAGGGCTGCCAGGTAGCGTCGTTCAAGGCGCCCTCCCCTCAGGATCTGGACCACGACTATCTCTGGCGGTGCGTCAAGGAATTACCCGAGCGCGGCCGGATCGGCATCTTCAACCGGTCGTACTATGAGGAGGTGCTTGTCGTCCGCGTGCACGAGCACTTGCTGCACGCGCAGAAATTGCCGCCGGCGCGATTCACCAAGCAGATCTGGAAGAATCGGTACCGCGACATCCGCAGCTTTGAGCGCTACCTCAACGAAAACGGCACCATCGTCCGCAAGTTCTTCCTGCACGTGTCGAAGGCCGAGCAGAAGAGGCGCTTCCTCTCACGGATCAACGAGCCCGACAAGAACTGGAAGCTCTCGTCCGCCGATGCGCGTGAACGCGAATATTGGAAGGACTACATGACAGCGTACGAGGACATGATCAGGGAGACGGCGACCGACGATTCACCCTGGTACGTCGTGCCGGCCGACAACAAGTGGTTCACTCGCATCGTGGTGGGGTCGGCGGTCATCGAGGCGCTCGCCTCGCTGGACGTGCACTACCCGCAGGTGGGCAAGGAGCAACTAAAAGAGCTGGCAGCGGTCAAGCACGCGCTGCTGGCGGAATAGGTCATACGGCGTTGACGCACTCACTACTCCGACTCTCGATGAAACGCTGTCTTGCGGTTCTGATGCTTGGCGTCGCTTTTTCGTCGCCGGCCGTCGCGCAGGAGACGCGCGAAGAGATCATCGCGAAACAGCAGGCAGAAAAAGCCACCAAACTCACGCCTCCCGTAACGAGCAAGGCCGAGCGCATCTACCTCAGCACCAAGTCGAAGGTCCTGGAAGCGCCCGGCGGGTTCTTTCCGTACTTCGACAGCGTGTACAGCGGCGGAGGATTCACCCTTGGAGGCGGCTATCGCCACTACTACGGTGACAGATCTTTGGTCAGCCTGAAGGGCCTCTACTCGCTCACCAGCTACAAGCTCGTCGATTTGAGCACCGAGTCGCCGGGCCATCTTGGCGGCAAGCTCGATCTTCGCGGCATGTTTGGATGGCGCGACGCCACGCAGGTCGGCTACTACGGTCTTGGGACGGCTCAGACGTCCGTCGACGATCGCGCGAACTTCAGGTTCCAGCAGACGTATGTCGGCGCCGAAGCGCACGTACATCCCGTCGGCTGGGTCGTGTTCGGCGCGGGCGTCAACTACGAGGAATTCGACACCCTGGAAGGCCAGGGGAATTTTCCGTCCATCGAAGAGGTATACACGCCTGAGACGGCCCCGGGCCTCGGATCCGATCCGAAGTACATCCATTCCATCGCGTCAGCGGGGATCGACTGGCGCCCCGCGCCTGGCTATGCACGGCGGGGCGGTCTTTACGAAGTGCGCTACCACAACTACGCGGATCGCGACGACACCTACACGTTCGATCGGCTCGACGGCGAGATCGTCCAGCATCTCCCGCTCCTCCGCGAGAACTGGGTCGTCTCGCTCCATGGCCTCGTCCAGACCACACTCGACGACGACGACACGGTGCCGTATTTCCTGATGCCGTCGCTCGGCAGCGGCAGCACCCTTCGCGCATTCCAGAGCTGGCGGTTTCGCGACCGCCACAGCCTGCTGCTCCAGGCGGAATGGCGCTGGATTCCCAACCGAACGGGCTTCGATGTCGCGCTATTCGCCGACGCGGGGAAGGTCACCAGCCGGCGTTCCGATCTCGATCTGGAACGTCTCAAGAGCGACTTTGGCATCGGCTTCCGTTTCCACGGTCCGGCCTTCACGCCGCTCCGCATCGAGTTTGCGAAAGGGAACGAAGGGCTTCAGATTGTCTTTGCCGGCTCGGCGGCGTTCTAGGACGCGATCTCTTATGCGATGCATTCAACGCGCTCTGACTCTGGCCACCATTGCGGGTCGCGGTGTGGCTCGCCGCGGCGGCAACCATTACTGGCGCCGGAACGAAGTTTTATCGCGACGATCCGCTGATGCGCGAACCGGATACGCAGGACGCGAAGGACGCGACGCCGTGGGACATCGATCTCGTGTGGGACCTCGCGCTGAACCTCTTCGGGAACCCGGGCGATCCGGCGCTGAATGTGCGCGCGCAGAACATCAACACGATCGACGAGGTGCCCGACTCGAGCTGGTTCACCAATCGCATCCTGGCGCACCCGCTGTCGATCGACGAGGTCGTGCGCGGACCGCTGACGGGCGAGGGGCCGGTCGCGGGAACCTGGACGGTCGTCCGTCCCAAAGAGGCAGGCTTCGCGCCGGGCTTCACGATGCGCGACGCGAAGGGCGACATCTGGTTCGTGTCGTTTGATGCGAAGGGATATCCGGAAGCGGCGACAGGCGCCATTCTCGTCGCGAACAAGATCTTCTGGGCGCTCGGGTACTGGCAGGTCGAAAACTTCCTGATCGACATCAAGCCGGAGACGCTCGCCATCGCCGACACCGCGATCTTCACGCCGCCGTCCGGCAAGAAGCGGCCGATGCGGAAGGGCGATCTGGACGGCATCTTCCGCCGGGCGAACCGAAGTCCGGACGGGTCGTATCGTGCGGTCGCGGGTCGCGGAGTTCCCGGAAAAGTGCTGGGCGGCTTCGAGTACTACCGGACGAGACCCGACGATCCGAACGACGTCGTTCCGCACGAGCACCGGCGTGAGCTGCGCGCGCTCAAGGTGTTTGGCGCATGGACGAATCTCGTCGACATGAAGGCCGGGAACACGCTCGATACGGTCATCACCGAGAACGGCCGCGGCATCGTCCGGCACTACCTCCAGGACGTCGGATCGACATTCGGCACCGGTGCGAACGCACCCCGCGAGTACGACGAAGGATGGGAATACCTCTACGAGGGGTCAACGATGATGAAGCGGCTGATCAGCTTCGGATTCTATCTGACGCCCTGGCAGACCGCGGACTACGAAGACAACACCGCCATCGGTCGATTCGAAGGCGATAGCTTCGACCCCGAGACGTGGAAGCCACGCGTCCCGACCGCGGCCTTCCGCCGCGCGAGGCCGGACGACACCTTCTGGGCCGCCCGCCGCGTGGCCGCGTTTTCAGACGAGATAATCCGGGCGATCGTGAAGACGGGCCACTACAGCAACCCTGAAGACGAAAAGCTGCTGAGCGACGTGCTGATCAAACGCCGCGATAAGATCGCGCGCGCGTACCTGACGAACATCAATCCGCTGGTCGACTTCGCGCTCAATGCCACTGGCGGGTTGACGTTCACGAACGCGGCCGTCAAGGCGGGTGTCGGCGCAGCACCTGCCGGCGGATACACGGTGAGCTGGTCGAGCTTCGATAACGCAACCGGCGAAACCCAATCGCTCCGATCGGATTCGATCGGCCAGACCGAACGCGTCGAGGCCGTCACGAGTCTTCCGGCCGATGGCTCCTACATCAAGCTGCAGGTGAAGGCGATGGCCGGCCCAGACGCGTGGCAGAAACCTGTGGACGTTTACTTCAGGAACACCGGCGGGGAATGGAAGCTGGTCGGAATAGAACGAATGCAATAAAAGGTTGAAGAGTTCAACTCTGGAACCTATCGATGAAACGAATTCTGATCGTCTCCGCGTTCTTGTTCTTGTCGTTGAATCTTGCCGATGCCCAACTGCCGAAGCCGACCGAGCAGGCGTGGTCCATCCTGCAGCAAGGGGTGGCGAGCGGCGATCACGATACGCGCGGCCGGGCCACGCAGGCTCTCGGTCTGCTCATGCGAGACGCTCGCGCTATGCAATTGGCTGAAGCGCGCTTGTCGGACGACGATGCTGAGGTCCGTGCGGCGGCCGCATTGGCACTTGGCCAGATTGGTCTCAAAGCCGCCGTTCCGGCGCTCAAGAAGGCGCTCCTCGATGACGAGGCCGAAGTGGTGTTTTCGGCGACGAGCGCGCTCCGCCAGCTGAACGACCCGACGGCCTTTGGCGTGTACTATGCCGTCTTGACGGGGGACCGGAAGACAGGTGAGCCGCTGCTCGAATCGCAGCTCAAGAAACTGCACGATCCAGAGGCGCTCGCTCAAATCAGCCTCGAGGTCGGCGTCGGGTTCGTCCCATTCGGCGGGATTGGCTATAAGGCCGTCAAGGCACTGACGCAGGACAAGGTCTCACCCGTACGGGCGGCCGCCGCGCAGAAGCTGGCGGACGATCCCGATCCCGCGAGCGGCAAGGCACTGGCGGCGGCAACGTCCGACGAGAAGTGGCTGGTGCGCGCCGCGGCGATCAGCGCGATCGCCAAGCGCGGGGATCGCTCGCTCCTTCCGGCCGTCACACCGCGGCTCCTCGACGAGAACGAGACGGTCAAGTTCACCGCCGCCGCGGCGACGATCAGGCTGAGCGGAAGGAAGAAGTGAACCTGCAGGCTTCAGGCTCCGGTCTGCCGGCTCCAGGAAACCGTCATCTAAATTCACTCCTACTTGCTCTGCCCGAAGCCGGAAGTCTGTAGCCCGGAGCCGTTCGTTATTCCCCCCTGAGCGCCACCATCGGATCGATCCTGCCCGCCCGACGCGCCGGCAGGTACACCGCCACCAGACAAACGGTAAGGAGCAGCGCGGTGAGCGCGGCAAAAGTCAGCGGGTCTCGCGCGCGGACCTGATAAAGCAGTCCTTCGAGCAGTCTCGTTGCCCAGAACGACAGGATCAGGCCCATCGCGATGCCCGTCGCCGCGAGCGCCATGCCGCGGCCGACGACATGGCGCACGACGTCGTTCGTCTGAGCGCCCAGCGCGCGACGGAGGCCAATCTCCGATGTCCGCTCGGTGACGACGTACGCCAGCACGCCGTAAATTCCCAGACACGCCAGGACCAAAGCCAGCGTGGCGAATGCGCCCAGGAGCATCACCTGTGTCCGTCTCTGAAGGAGCTCGATGTCCACGATCGCATCGAGGCTCATGACATTCGAAACAGGTTGATCCTTGTCAACGGACCAGACCGCGCGCCTGATGTCGGCGGTGAGGCTCATCGGATCTGCGGAGGCGCGGACGACGAGATCGCGCGGCCACATCCAGTTACCGTCGGCCTGCGACACCGGAAAGTACATCTCGGGCCGCGATGGCTGATCGAGGCCCATCATGCGCGTGTCGCCCACGATGCCGACGATCGTCAGCCAGGGACCCTTCGCGTCGGGACCGTCGAACTTGAAGCGCTGGCCGATCGCGTTCTCCGATGGCCAGTAGGTTTTCGCCATGCTGTCGTTGATGATCGCCACGGGCAGGGCGTCGACTCCGTCGCGCTCGTCGAAGAACCGGCCCGAACGAAGCGTCATGCGCATCGTCTCGAAGTAGCCAGGCGATACCACGCGATTGTTTGCGTCGTACACGAAGCCCTCGCCCTGCGGGCGCTTCGGGCTCTCCGGCCAGAATCCGCTCGTGCCGCCCTTCCACACAAGGGGAAGCGCGCTCGTGTAACCGGCGGACTCGACGCCCGGCAGGACACGCACGCGCGCGAGGACGCCGTCAACGAACGCCGCACGCTTCGACGCGTTGGCGTAGGCTGGCCGCGGCAATGTCGTGCGCACCGTCAGGACGCGCTCCGAGAAGAATCCAGGCTGAAGCCCAGCGAGACCCGAGAAGCTCTTGATCATCAGGCTGGCGCAGATGAGTAGCGTCAGCGCCAGCGCGATCTCGGCGACCACGAACGCGCCACGAACGAGGCCGCCGCGTCCGCCGATCGTGCCGCGCGTACCGCCGTCCTTGAGGGCGCTCGTGAGGTCCTTCCGCGACAGCTGCCATGCCGGAACCAAGCTCACGAGAATACCGGTGACGCCAGAGACGACGAGCGTAAAGGCGAGGACGCGTCCGTCGAGCGACAGGCTGGTGATATCCGTCATCTGTTCGGGAATGAGATTCTTGATGACGGCGAAACTCCAGTAGGCCAATAGCAACCCCATGCCGCCGCCCGCGAGCGACAGCATCACGTTTTCAGTGACCAGCTGGCGAACGATCTGGCCGCGGCCTGCGCCAAGCGCCGTGCGGACGGCAATCTCGCGTCGCCGGGCCGTGGCGCGCACCAGCAGCAGGTTGGCCAGATTGGCGCACGCAATCAGCAGCACGCACGCGACCGCGGCGACAAGGACGCGCAGCGCCAGGCCGAGGTCGCCGACGTAGTCATCGAGCAACCGCACCGCGTACATGCCGAGGGCGCGGTTCGTGTCTGGATAGTCCTTCTTCCGGCGATCGGCGAGAACGCGCAGCTGGGCATTGGCTTGATCGAGCGTCGCTCCGCGCCTCAGGCGCGCGGCGACCATCAGGTAATGGCTGCCGCGATCGGCCAGCTCCTCAGCACTGTAGGAGGAGGGAACCCAGATCTCGACTTCCTTGAACGGAAACTGAAATCGCGGCGGCATAACGCCGACGACGGTGTAGGCCGCGCCGTCGAGGGCGATGGTCTGCCCGACGAGGGAAGGATCGGCGCTGAATCGTCGCGTCCACAACCCGTAGCCGATCACCGCCACGCGGTGGGGGCCTCCGGTGTCCTCTTCAGGAAGAAACGCGCGGCCCAGGAGGGGTTTCACGCCCAGAACCGCGAAGAGGTTGGCGGTGGCGCCGGCGCCGCCGACCTTCTCGGGATTCCCGGTGCCGGTCAAATTGAAGTCGCGGGTGTCCACGGCCCCGACACCCTCGAACGCTTCGATCTCGGTTCTCCAATCCGCGAAGTTTCCCGGAGCGGGCGTATTTCTCGGAAACCCGAAGGTCGACGCGTCCTCCCATACCATGACCAGCCGGCCCGCATCCGCGTAGGGCAGCGTGCTCAGGAGCACGGCATTGACCACGCTGAAGATGGCCGTGTTCGCACCGATGCCGAGTGCGAGTGCGGCGACGGCTACGAGCGTGAATCCAGGCGCCTTCCGCCACATGCGAAGGCTGAAACGAACGTCTTGCCAGAGAGTTGTCATGAAACGCCCTTCCGTTGGACGAATCAAACAGGCAAACCGTTCGTATGCGGGCTTTTCCGTGATAAGAAAGGCGGCACGTTGACGACGTCCGACAGCATCCGCCGCGCGCTCGAGGCCGAGATCGAGGGTGAAGTCCGGTTCGACACCGTCTCCCGGGCGCTGTACTCGACCGACGCCAGCGTCTACCAGATCGAGCCGCTCGGCATCGTCATTCCCCGATCCCGCGACGACATCCTTCGTGCCGTTCAGATTGCCCGGCGATACGGGTGCTCGATCACGGCCCGTGGCGGTGGCACCTCTCAAGCCGGCCAGGCAATTGGAGCCGGTCTCGTCGTGGACACATCGAAGTATTTCAACCGCATTCTCGAAGTGAACGCCGGGGAGCGCTGGGCGAGAGTCGAGCCCGGGGTTGTGCTCGACCACCTCAACGTTCACCTGAGAGGTGAGAGCCTGCGGTTTGCTCCCGACATCTCGACCGCTAGCCGCGCCACTATTGGCGGCATGATTGCCAATAACTCGAGCGGCGCGCGTTCGGTGCTCTATGGAAAGACAATCGATCACGTGCTCGAGCTGACGGTGGTGCTGGCGGACGGCACGGTGACCTCGCTCAGGCCGCTCACGCCTGATCAGCTCGACCGCGCGTCGGCGGGCGAGACGCTCGAAGCCGACGGCTACCGCGCCGTGCGTCGTCTCGCGAACGAGCACCGCGCCGAAATCGATCGTCGGTTCCCGAAGGTGCTCAGACGGGTGGGCGGCTACAACCTGGACGAGTTTGTCGATCCGGAGAAACCCTTCAACCTGTCGAAACTGATTGTCGGATCAGAAGGGACGCTGGCGCTCGTCCTCGAGGCCAAGGTGAACCTGGTGCCATTGCCGCGAGCGAAGGCCGTGGCGGTTATCGAGTTCGACGATCTTCTCGAGGCGCTGGGCGCCACCCCCGTGATTCTCGCCCATCGTCCATCTGCGATCGAAGTGATGGACCGGTTCATCCTCGACCACACGCGCGAGAATGCCGCGCTCGATCGGCTGCGTCAGAGCCTGATCGGACCGGACGCCGCCGCGCTTCTCTGCGTGGAGTTCTATGACGATCGAGCGGATGAGTTGCCGCTGAGGCTCGAAACCCTCGAGCGAGACCTCGCCGGTCGCGGGATGCGATGCCGGACGAGGCGCCTGATGACGGGCGAGGAGCAGTCGCGCATCTGGAGCCTGCGTGAAGCCGCGCTCGGCCTCGCGATGGCGATGAAGGGCGACGACAAATCCTATTCATTCGTCGAGGACACGGCCGTCGCGCCGGAACGTCTCCGCGATTACATCGGGCGATTTCTGACGATCGTCGAGCGTCACAAGACGACGGCTGGCGTGTATGCCCATGCGTCGGTGGGATGCCTTCATGTGCGCCCGGTCGTCAACCTGAAGACGGCCGAGGGCATTCGGACGTTCGAATCGATCGCCAACGACGTTGCCGATCTGGTGCTGGAGTTCGGCGGCGCGCTGTCGGGAGAACACGGAGACGGGCTCGTCCGCGGACCGTTCGCGGAGAAGATGTTCGGCCCGGCGCTGTACGGTGCGTTCCAGACGATCAAGAAGACGTTCGATCCGAACGGGCTCTTCAACCCCGGGAAGATCGTCGATTGCCCGCCACTGACATCGAACCTACGGTTCGGCGCCGGCTATCAGACGCCGGATCCCACGACTTACTTCGACTACGGTGAATTCGGCGGGCTGGGGCGCGCCGTCGAGATGTGCAGCGGCCTGGGCGTCTGCAGGAAAACACTCGATGGCACGATGTGCCCGTCGTACATGGCGACGCGCGAGGAGGCGCACTCCACGCGCGGCCGGGCGAACACGCTGCGGCTGGCAATGACGGGCCGACTGGGAGAGGCGGGGCTGGGCGATCGCGGGGTCTACGAGGTGCTCGATCTGTGTCTCGAATGCCGTGCGTGCAGGACGGAATGTCCGGTGGGTGTGGATGTCGCGCGGTTCAAGAGCGAGTTTCTGGCGGATTACCAGAGCCGGCACGGGGTGCCGCGGCGCGCGCGCGTGCTCGGTCGAGTGGATGTGCTGTCGAAGTGGGGGAGCCGTCTTGCGCCGCTGTCGAACCTGGCCGTCCAGTCGTCAGCCGGCCGATGGGTGGGCGAGAAGCTGTTCGACATCGACCGCCGGCGGGCGGCGCCGCCGTGGAAGAGGCGCACGCTGACACACGAGTTCAGGTCACGAGCCGCGCGCGCCGGACGCTCGCGCGTCGTGCTCTTCAATGACACGTTCACGAACCACTCTCATCCCGAGATTGGGCTCGCGGCCGCGGATGTCCTCGAGGCGGCCGGCCTGTCCGTTCAACTCGCGGCGAACGTCTGCTGCGGGCGCCCGCTCATTTCCCAGGGACTGCTGGGCGAGGCTCGGGCGCTTGCCGAACGGAACACCGACGCGCTCGATCAGGCCGTCCAGGACGGCCTGCCGATTCTTTTTCTCGAACCGAGCTGCCTCTCTGCCGTCCGCGAAGACGCGCCCGCGCTCCTCAGGGGCGAAGCGCAGCGACGAGCTCGGCGGCTCGGAGACGCGAGCCTGCTCTTCGAGGAATATCTCGACCGCGAGTGGGACGCCGGCCGCATCCACGTGCGTCTTCGATCGGGACCTTTGTCGGTGCTGCTCCACGGACACTGTCATCAGAAAGCCATGGGCCTCCTGACACCCGCCGCGCGGCTCCTTTCGCGAATTCCATCATGCACGGTCACGGCGATCGACGCGGGCTGCTGTGGCATGGCCGGCTCCTTCGGCTACGGGCGCGAACACTACGAGCTGTCGCGTCAGATTGGCGAGCGGCGGCTCCTGCCTGCCGCGCGCGCGATGAAACCCGGGGAGGCGCTCGCGGCATCGGGGATTTCATGCCGGCAACAGGTCGCGCACTTCACCGGCGTTCAGGCGGTCCATCCGGCCGCGCTCCTTCGCTCCCTTCTGGACGAGGCGTCATGAACCTTGCGTGGCTGTCGGTCACGGCGCTGGCGACCGCCATCCTTCTCAGCTGCGTGACGAGCGTCAACGTCGGCGTGGTCTCGCTGGCGTTCGCCTGGATCGTCGGTGTGGTCGTGGGAGGCATGACCTTCGCCGATCTCCTCGCCGGCTTTCCGACGCAGCTCTTTGTCACGCTGGCGGGCGTGACGCTCCTCTTCAGCATGGCGCAGGTCAATGGCACGCTCGAGCGCGTGGCGGAGCGCGCCGTTCGGCTGTGCCGCGGCAATGCGGGACTCATCCCGATCATGTTTTTCTTCGTCGCGCTCGGCGTGGCGACCATCGGCCCCGGCAACGTGGCAACGGCGGCGCTCCTCGCGCCAATGGCGATGGCCGTTGGCGTGCGCGCGGGCGTGCCGCCATTTCTCATTGCGATCATGGTTGGGAACGGTGCGCAGGCCGGGTCACTCTCGCCTTTCGCTCCGACCGGCGTGATCGTCAACAACATCATGCCGCGCATCGGACTCGCCGGCGCCGAGTGGACGACGTACGCGTACAACCTGGCGGCGCACGCCGGCCTCACCTTCGCGGCGTACGTGTTGTTTGGCGGGCTGAGGCTGATCAAGACGAACGAAAAGTCTCAGGGTCGCAGGGTCGAAGGGTCACAGGGTCCCGGACGAGAAGTCCCGGGGTCGCGGGGTGGCGGACAAGAAGTCGCAGGGTCACAGGTTCGAAGGGTCGCAGAGTCAGTTCACCCAGTCCAGGCGCAGCACTGGTTGACGCTGATCGTTCTGGCCTGCCTCGTGACGGGCGTCGTGTTCTTCAACCTTCCGGTCGGGATGGTCGCGTTTACGGGAGCGGCCATCCTCTCGCTCGCGCGCGCGGTTGAAGAGAAGGAAGCCATTCGTCGGATGCCGTGGAACGTCATCCTGATGGTCTGCGGTGTGACGGTCCTGATTGCCGTCACCGAAAAGACACAGGGGATGGATCTCTTCGTGCAATTCCTCGCCCGTGTGTCGTCGCGAGAGACGGTGACGGTGGTAGCCGCATTCATCACGGGCGTCGTGTCCGTCTACAGCAGCACGTCGGGCGTAGTCCTTCCTGCATTTCTACCCACCGTGCCTGGGTTGATTGCGACGCTCGGCGGAGGGAACCCGCTGCACCTGGCATGGTCGATGGTCGTCGGCGCGCATCTCGTGGACATGTCGCCGCTCTCGACAACGGGCGCCCTTTGTCTCGCCGCGGCGCCCCCGGGCGTGGACAGCACGGCGCTTTTCAGGAAACTCCTGGCCTGGGGGCTGTCGATGACCGTGGTCGGCGCCTTGTGGTGCGGGATATTCTTCCGGTAACAGCCGTCGCAGGGTCGAAGCGTTGAAGGAGGTGCAGCTATGTTGTCCGCGCTCGCTCGCAACTGGTGGGTTCTGCTCCTGAACGGTATCTGTGCAATTGTCTTCGGCGTGCTCGCGTTCACCTGGCCCGGTGTGACGCTTCTGGCGCTGGTCACACTCTATGGCGTCTATTGCCTGGCTGACGGCATCACGGCGATCGGCGCGACGATCGGGGCAAAGGACAACGCGGGCCGTTCGTGGTGGCAGATGCTGTTCGTCGGTGTCCTCAGCATCGCCGCCGCCATCACGGCATTCGTCTGGCCGCAGATCACCGCTGTCGCGCTCCTGATCATCATCGCCATCTGGGCGATTATGCGCGGCGTCTTCGAGATCGTCGCGGCGATCGCCCTGCGGAAGGTCATCGACAACGAATGGATGCTGGGGCTTGCCGGCGCCGCATCCGTCGTGTTCGGCGTCGCGCTGATCGCGCGGCCTGGGCTCGGCGCCCTGGCGCTCATCTGGATGATCGGCGCGTTCGCGATTCTTCGCGGCCTGCTGCTGACGGGGCTGGCGTTCAAGCTGCGCGGATTGAAGGACCGAGCGTACGAGGATGGTCGTCGTCGCGCGCGCCCGGGCGCGAGATGTCAAACCGGCTTGACGGATTAGAACGGCGCAATCAGGCCGGCGATGGCATCGGCTTGCTTCCAGTGCCAGCCGAGGCTGATTGGCTGAATCACCGAGTCGGTCAGGCCCGCGCCGGGATCCATGTCGATCTCCGTTCCCTGGATCCGGTTGTTGGCGCCCGTCGGAAAGAGGATCGTGAATCCGTAGTTGCCACCCAGGATCTTCTTCCTCGTGACCTGCGAATAACCGACGGCGAAGAATGACGAGGTGAGATCAGCAGACAGACCGACGCGCTGGCCGAGCTTGTCGCCGTTCACGTCCCTGACCGTGTCCGTGTTGTAAATGTAAAAAATTGGCGCCACCACGTAGCCGCCTGACGGCGCCTGCGATCCCGCCTTGAGACCGAATGAGCCTTTGACGTGTTGTGTGATCAGTTGCGCGTGGGCAGCACGTATGGTTCCCAGCGAGAACACCAGCAGACTGAACAAGACGAGCACGACTCGAGCAAACCGACGAAACATCAGGGTTTCCCTTATAGAAGGGCCAGCCGAGTGAATTCCCGGCGCAGTTGAAGACCCACTATTATCCTGTCTCTTTCCAATATTGATGAGCGTGTCCCAGGTCAGGGATCCATGCGCGATGGGGATGCGTCTCACGAACGTCCGAGCGACGTGTCTCGGCAGGCGAATGTCGCTCTTGTCATGAACTGGCTCAGCAGCCGCCGCTGCTGCGCAGACCGAATATTCTTTGGCAGAAACGGCGTGCTCCGTAGATCGAGTTCGGAACTACGCTATTTCCGCTCGGTTGGCCACGGCAGAACACCAGAGACTCGAATGCATAGCTCCTGACGCATGACGCTCCGTCTGTCCTGGCTCATCTCGCTGGCGCTCGTCTTTGGGTGCAGCGCCGACCCCGCGAAGCCGTCGACGGCGTCCCAGTCTGCCGCGCCTCCGCAAACGAGTTCGCCCGTCGTCGATCCGCTTCCGTCATGGAACAACGGCAATTCGAAACAGGCCATCCTCGGCTTTGTGGCGCGCGTGACGAAAGAGGGCTCATCGGACTTCGTGCCGGTGGCCGAGCGCATCGCCACCTTCGACAACGACGGGACGCTCTGGTCCGAGCAGCCGATGTATTTCCAGCTGGCGTTCGCCATCGATCGCGTGAAGGCGCTCGCGCCGCAGCACCCGGAATGGAAGGACAAGCAGCCGTTCAAGAGCGTTCTGGAGAACGACATGAAGGCCGCTCGCCGCGAGCGGCGAGGCGGGCATCTTCGGCATCATCGGTGGCACGCACGCCGGCATGACGACCGATGAATTCAGCGCCGTGGTCAAGGAATGGAGCGACGACGGCTCGGCATCCGAAGACAGGTCGCCTCTACACCGAGATGGTGTTTCAGCCGATGCTCGAGGTCCTGTCCTTCCTCAGGTCGAGCGGCTTCAAGACCTACATCGTGTCAGGCGGCGGGTCGGAATTCATGCGCCCGTGGACGGAGCGCGTGTACGGCATTCCGCCCGAGCAGGTCATCGGCAGCCGCGGCAAATTGAAATACGAGGTTGTCGACGGCAAGACTGTCCTCCGAAAGCTCCCCGACATCGATCTCATCGACGACGGAGCGGGGAAGCCTGTCGGCATTCAACAGCTGATCGGCCGTCGTCCGATCGCGGCGTTCGGGAATTCCGATGGCGACTTCGAGATGCTGGAGTGGACGACATCGGGGACCGGACCGCGTTTCGCGCTCATCGTGCATCACACCGATGCCGATCGGGAATGGGCGTACGACCGGGATTCACACATCGGACACCTAGCGCGGGGATCTGGACGAGGCACCAAAACGCGGCTGGACAATAGTCGACATGAAGCAGGACTGGAAAGTCATCTATCCGTTCCAGCGGTAGCTAGTCGGGCGTTATCAGGAAGGGGAGGCTCAGATGCGTCGGCATTCACGTATTTCCTTCGGCGTCGGCGTCGTGCTGTTCGGCGTTTTCGTCGCGTTCGTTTCGACCGGACGTCTGTCTTTGATAGGCACGGTGGTGGCTGCCAGCACAGCAACCTCCCCGGTGCAGGCACAGGCTGTCGGTTCCAACCGCACGCCGGCGGGAAGCCGAGTCTCTCTAATCGCGATTTCGGGGAGCCCGGCGTCGGTCACGGCGACCGTTGCCAGGGCTCGCGCAGCAGCCCAGCGGTGGCAAGAAGCCGAACATCCTGATGATCATGGGCGACGACATCGGGTGGTTCAATCCAAGCATCTACAACCGCGGGATGCTGGGGTTCGAGACGCCCAACATCGATCGCATCGGAAAAGAGGGCGCCGTCTTCATGACCTGGTACGGGCAGCAGAGCTGCACCGCGGGACGTGCGGCGTTCGTCACTGGGCAGTCGCCGATCCGAACGGGACTGACGAAGGTAGGAATGCCGGGCGCGGATGTCGGCCTTCAGAAGGAAGACCCGACTGTGGCCGAGGTCCTCAAGCCCCTCGGTTACGCCACCGGTCAGTTCGGGAAGAACCACCTCGGCGACCGGGACGAAATGCTGCCGACGAATCACGGGTTCGATGAGTTCTTCGGCAACCTCTATCACCTGAACGCCGAGGAGGAGCCCGAGTACCCGGACTATCCCAAGAACCCGGAGTTCAAGAAGCGTTTTGGCCCTCGCGGAGTGCTGCATTCATATGCTGACGGCAAGATTGAGGACACGGGCCCACTCACCAGGAAGCGGATGGAAACAGTGGACCAGGAGTTCGCGACCGCCGCGATGGATTTCATGGATCGCCAGGTCAAGGCCGGGAAGCCCTTCTTCTGCTACTTCAACTCCACGCGGATGCACGTCATCACCCACTTGAGTCCACAGTGGGCGGGGAAAACGGGCCTGGGGTTACAGGGGGACGGCATGAGCGAGCACGACTCTCACGTCGGACAACTGCTGAAGAAGCTCGACGACCTCGGCGTGGCCGACAACACCATCGTCGTCTATACCACAGACAACGGCGCGGAGGTCATGACCTGGCCCGACGGCGGTATTACGCCGTTTCGGGGAGAGAAGGCGACGAACTGGGAAGGCGGCTTTCGCGTGCCGACGCTGATTCGGTGGCCGGGCGTCATCAAGCCGGGCACCATCAGCAATGAGATCTTCTCCCACGAGGACCTGATCCCCACGTTCGCCGCCGCCGCCGGCGACACCGATGTCGTGGCGCGCTGCATGAAGGGCTGCACGCTCGGGCAGCAAGTCGTTCAAGGTGCACCTCGACGGGTACAACCTGGTGCCCTATTTCAAAGGCGAGGTGAAGGAATCACCGCGCAAGGAGTTCCTCTACTGGAGTGACGACGGCGACATGATGGCCATCCGCGTCGGCCGCTGGAAGATCGCCTTCATGTTGCAGGAACACGAGGGCCTCGACGTCTGGAAGAGGGAGTTCACAAAGCTTCGTGCCCCGAATGTTTACGATATGTTTGGCGATCCATTCGAGCGCGGCGACACGTCGATGTTCTACAACTCATGGTTCCTGGAGCACGTCCCGATGCAGTACGCGGCAACCGCGCTCGTCGCGCAGTGGCTCCAGAGTTTCAAGGAGTTCCCGATTCGACAGAAACCGGCGAGTTTCAATCTCGACGAGGTGATGCGGAAGCTCTCGCCGACCCAGTAGAGGCTTTGTATCATCCGGGCAGCGGTCAGCCGCATCTGCTGCCCGGGTCATTCCATTCCTTCGATGTCCCCGAGATCCTTCGGCCGGCCGATCGCCCGCTTGTTGCGCAAAAACGCCGCGCGGCCGATGAAGTCGACGTCGACATCGCCGAAGGGGCGCCGGATCCGGCCCGCCCACGCCTCCGCGAAGGTAAGACCCGTGAGCTGGGTCAGGATGTCGACACGGCCCGGCGGCACGCCAATCTGATAGACCACGCCTTCACTGGCGAAGTCGCTGGCCGAGATTTCGGCCACCGGAGCGCCAAACGCCGCGAGGGCCCGCATCACGCGCCCTGCGTTGTCGGCCGTCGCGTCGATCCAGATGTCGAGGTCACCGGTGGCTCGCGGACGGCCGTGCAGCGCGAGGGCATACGCTCCGACAACGAGGAATCGAACGTCAGCCGCGTTGAACGCGCGCAACAGATCGATGAAGTCCTGGTTCATATGGTGGGTCGCCTCGCAGGATCCAGAGCTCCTGGCTCAGTCGCCACGCATGCAGCACCCGTTCTTGGTCGGGCATCTGCAGCCAGAATTCCATATCGTGGCGGTCGGCTTCCGCAGCCGAGTCGAATCGTCGAATCGTGATGCGCTCTCCGCGAGATGTCGTGCGGTCTGAAGACATGGGAGCGATTGTAGCCCGGGATCCGTCGCTCAGTCGTCCCTCATCGTCCTCGCCGGATCGACGAGCACGGCGTGCCGTGCGGGAAGCAGGGACGCCATGCTCGCCGCCAGCAACACCAGTGCCGGCAGCATGATGAACGTCACCGGGTCACGCAGCTCGATACCGAAAATCACACCACGCATCACGCCCGCCAGCATCAGCGCCGCCGGCACGCCGACGATGAGACCCGTCGCCGCGACCATCACGCCCTGACCGACCACCATCGACACGATTCGTGAAGGCAGCGCGCCGAGCGCCACGCGAATCCCAATCTCGCGCTCCCTCTGCCGGACGGTGTAGGCGACGACGCCGTACACGCCGATCACCCCGAGCAGCAGACCCGAGACGGCGAACACCGATAGAAGCTCCGCCAGCAGCCGAGGCTTGCCGAGCGAATTCGCCAGCAGAGTCGTCAGCGGCTGTAACTCCGCGACAGGCACGGTCGGATCCGCGGCATATACGATCTGCCGGACAGACTGGGCAAGCGCCGCGGGTTCACCGGATGTCCGCACGACGAACGCCATCGGAAACATGAACGTCTGCGCGAACGGTCGATAGATTTCGGGCTCGGGCTGTTGATCCAGCCCATCGTGATGGACGTCGCCCACGACGCCGACGATTTCGGCAACGGAATCTCCGCCGGCAGAGGTCATCCTCACGCGATGGCCCAGAGCCGCTGACGGCTCGCCGTAGAACTTCCGGGCGCACGCCTCGTTGACGATCGCGGCCTGAGGGGCCGGCGCGCGATCGTGATCGTCGAAAACGCGTCCCGCGCGCAGCGGAATCCTCATGGTCTGGAAGTAGTCCCATCCGATGAAGCGCCAGCCGATCCGCGGCGGTTCCGTTCCGGGCGCGAGCGGCTGAACCGGCTGCGCCTTGATCGTCCACGAGTAGCCCGTCATCGGCAGGTGCTGAATCGACCCGACGCTGATGACGCCCGGAAGCGTCGCTCACGCGGCCAACGATGTGCTCGAAGAACGCGAGGCCTTTCGGAAGCGTGAAGGCACTCGATGTGGTCTGGAGTCGAAAGCTGAGGACGCCGGCAGGCTCGAATCCCGGATCGACGTGCTGCAGTTTCCACATCGACCGGAGCATCAGGCCGGCGCCCGAGCCGAGCACGACCGCCAGCGCCACTTGTGCGGCGACAAACCCCGACAGGGCCCGTCGTCGTCCGAGGCTCTCGGTGCTGTGCGCCTGCCGCAGGAGGCCTTGAATGGAAGGCCGGGTCATGAGCGCAACCGGGACGACCGTGAGCGCCAGCGACACGGCGATCGACAGGCCGAGGACGATGGCGAACACGGTCATGTCGAGCGAGATTTCTCCAACGCGAGGAATCTCGGGAGGAATCCTGGCAACGAGCGCTGCGAGCCCCGCTCGCGCAAGCGCGAGGCCTGCCAGCGCGCCCAGCGTTGCGAGAACAGCCTGTTCCATGAGGAGCTGTACCAGCAGACGCCCGTGGGACGCGCCGAGTGCAGCACGAACCGCGAACTCACGGCCGCGCGCGACCGAGCGCCCGAGCACAAGCGTTCCGAGATTGACCGCCGCCAGAAGCAGCACGAGGCCCACGGCGCCGAGCAGAATGAGAAGCGTAGGGCGCACGGACCCGACGATGGCTTCGTGAAGCGAGGAGAGATCAAAGGTCTGGCCCCAGTCGTTCGGATACCCCAGATCGCGGCGCATCATCGCGCGCAGCGATTCGATTTCACGGGACCCCATTTCGATCGGAATCGAGGGCTTCAGGCGTGCAACCGCCAGGGAGAACGAGGCCTTGTGCTGCTCCGATCCAGGGTCGTACGGCAGGGGAGTCCAGAGCTCGGTGCCTGTCTCGAAGATCTCAAAGCCGCGCGGCATCACACCGACGATCGTGTGGGGGTCGCCGTCGATGGTGACAGACGTGCCCACCACGTTCGCATGTCCGCCGAAGCGCGATTGCCAGAGCGAATAGGACAGCACCGCCACGTGGGTCGGCCCGTCGTGCGGCGCAATCGTTCGGCCGATGAATGCAGACACGCCGAGCGTCATGAAGAGGTTGTCCGACACGCGCGCGCCCGTCACCTTGAGCGGTTCGCCGCGTTCGGGGACGAAGCTCATGAGCCAACCTGGCGACACGCCGGCGATGTGTTCGAAGCTCCGTGTCCGCTCACGGAGGTAGCCGATGTCGCGGTTCGACACGTAGTGATTGGGCCAGATCGCCACCAGTCGGTCGGGCTGGCTATAGGGCAGCGGCTTCAGCAGGATGGCGCGGACGATGCTGAAGACGGCGGCATTGGCGCCGGTTCCGAGCGCGAGGAGGAGGATGGCGGTGGCGGCGAATGCGGGCTGACGGAAGACCGAGCGGATGGTCATGGCCAGGATAGAAGAACGCATGGCGGTTGGACGGACGCGGACAACGTAAATGGTTGGTCTCAGGGTCGCAGAGTCAAAGGGTTGCAGGGTCAAGAACGGACTGGGCAATTGCACATTCTCAAATCGATGGAGAGGGCAAACGCGCTTTGAGGATCTGTGGGTGTGGCGGCAGGCGCGGCAGCTGGTTCGGGAGCTTATCTACGGCGACTGTCGGAGGTCCGTACGCGGAATGAATTCGCGCTGTGCAATCACTTGCAACGCGCCGGTCTGTCAGTCATGAACAACCTCGCGGAAGGATTTGAACGAGCGACCGATCGCGGATTTTGCGCGGTTTCTCGATCTTGCGAAGGGATCGTGCGGCGAAGTACGCAGTCTCTACTACGCCGCCGAAGACCTGGGGTATGTCAGCACGTCCGACCGCCGACGGCGGCGAAGTACCTCGGCCGACGAATTGCCGCCGGAATCGCATCGCTGACGGCGTATCTGAGAAGAAACTCCTTAAACCCTTCGACCTTAGACTCTTCCGACCCTGCGACCCGACCCTGGAACTCTTCAACTTCACCGCCCAGCGGTATTTGTGGGCTTACACGCCGCGACGAGTTTCCCGAGCACCTGGTCGAGCGCGTCGCCTCCATCGATCCAGCGCACGACCGCGACGAGATCGTTGTCCCAGTCGATGTAGATGATGTTGGCGCCGTTGCCTTCGAAGGTGACGCTCGATTCCGGCGTCGAGGGAAGCGGCTTGCGGCCCGTGTTGAGGAACCAGTTCATGTAGCCGTATTCAGGATTGGCTGAGCCGGGAGTCCGCGCCATCGCGATCCATTTCTCCGACACGATGGGCTTGCCGTTCCACGACCCGTTGCGCAGGAAGAGATAGCCGAAGCGCGCCATGTCCCAGGCGTTGATGAACATGCCGCCGCCGAAATGGCCGCCGCCGCTCACCGACTGCATCTTCTGGCCGTCGAGCTCGATCCAGGAATTCTCGTAGCCGTGCCAGCGCCACGTGTTGGACGCGCCGATTGGATTCATGACGCGCTCGCGGAGGATCTCGGGCAGCGGCCGTCGCCACACCTGCAGCGCGCACAGCGCAAGCAGGTTCACGCGCGTGTCGTTGTACTTGTACTTGGCGCCGGGCTCGGACATCGGGCGGTTCGGCCAGTCCGAAGGCTTGTCGCCGACGGGACGATCGGCCCAGTCCGGTTTCCCCCACAGCGTGCCCTGCCAGTCGCTCGTCTGCCGCAGCAGGTGGTCCCACGTGATTTTCTGCGTTGTGCGGGCTGTCAAAGAGGCCCGGCAGCGGCACGTAGTCGCGCACGCGATCGTTCACGTCGTGAATCAGCCCGTCCTGCCACGCGAGCCCCACGACCGTCGAGAGGAACGACTTCGTGACGCTGAACGTCATGTCCACGCGCCGTGTGTCGCCCCATTCGGCGACCACGGAGCCGTGGCGGATGACGATGCCGTTGGCCGCGCCGCGCTCTTTGGTCGGTCCGATCGGCGTATCGAACGGCTCCTTCGCGCCGAAACTCGTCGCGATCGAGATGGCTAGATCCTTTGTGTCAGGATTCTCCTTCTCGATGGCGAGCTTGACGGCCTGATCGACGAGCGCCGCGTCCATCCCGACGTCCTCCGGACGTTTGCGCTGCCAGTCGAAGCGGTCGGGGAAGTAGGCCGATGAGGGCTTCACGGCCTGCTGCGCCACCAGGGCCGTGCCCGAATAGAGCGTCCCCGCCCAGAGAACGACAAGTGCCAATCGAAGTCGACAACGGGTCCAGGTCATGCGGGTCCTCCGTGTGGCATGCATTTTAGCGAACCGTCCGAGAGGCACGGTCGGAGTTGCAGCCGGAGGCCTCACGCCTTGAGCAACAAGCTCGCGACGTCGTCCCGCCCTCGTATGGCCACCCTGTCCTCAAGACCCTTCGACTCTGAGACCTTGGATTGTGACCGTGAGGTACAATCTACGGTCCGGGATTCACCCCATGCGCCCAACCCTGCAGGTACTCGACCCGTCACTGGTCTCGCGCATTGTCGATGAGGCCATCGACACGCTCGCCCGGACGGGTGTGCTCATCGAGGACCAGGCCGGCCGCGACCGCCTGGCGGCCCTTGGCCTGACGGCTGACGCGGTTAGTCATCGAGTCACGTTCCCTCGCAAGGTCGTCGAGCAGGCGCTGAAGACAGCGCCCTCGTCTATCACGCTCTTCGACCGCACGGGGAATGCGAACGCCGTGCTCGAAGGCGACAACGTCCACTTCGTTCCGGCCTCGTCTGCCCTCCGCATCCTCGATCGAAAAACCGAGCAGATGCGCGAGGGAAAGACCGCCGATTTCATCGAATACATCAAGGTCGCCGACGGCCTGAAGCACATCTCGTATCTGTCGACGGCCTTCATTCCCAAGGACATCCCGCAGGACATGGCCGACGGCTGGCGGCTGTATCTCGCGCTCAGCTATTCGCGTCGCCCGGTGGTGTCGGGTGCCTTCACCGCGTGGGGCGTGCCGCGGATGGCCGAAGTGATGGCGCACTTTCGCGACGGGAAAGACGATCTGATCGCGCGGCCGATGTCGATCTTCACCTGCTGTCCCAACACGCCGCTCCGCTGGGGCGAAGATCCGCTGTCGAACATGATCGATTGCGCCGAATGGGGCATCCCCGTCGAGATCGTTCCGGTGCTCCTTCTCGGTATGATCTCGCCGTCGAGCCCGGTCGGCGCGCTGGTGCTGCACACGGCCGAGGTCTTGAGCGGTCTGACCATCATGCAGCTCGTTCGACCGGGCACGCCCGTTCTGTTCGGTGGCGCGCCGGCGTCGTTCCACATGCGGCTCCTGACCAATCCGATGACGGCAGTCGAAGCGCTTCAGGTGTATTGCGGCTACGCGCAAGTCGCCAAACACCTGTCGCTGCCGTGTCAGGCGTACATGGCGCTGTCCGACGCCAAGTTCAACGATCCGCAGTCGGGGATGGAAACGGGCGTCGGGGCATTTCTGGCCGCGCTGGCCGGCTTCAACTCCGTCTCGGGCCCGGGCATGCTCGACTACGTCAATTGCTTCAGCCTCGAGAAGCTCGCCTTCGACGACGAAGTGGTCGCGCATGCTCGCCGATTTGTCCGTCCGGTCGAGGTCAAGGAAGACCTGCCGTCGGCTGCGCTTCTCGACGAGCTCGTGCGCGACAAACACCTGCTGACGTCCGAGCACACGCTGACGCACTGGCCGGATGAGCTCTATCTGCCCGGCCCGATGGTCGATCGGACGAACTGGGATCAATGGCAGGAACAGGGGTCGAAGAGCTGGCGGCAGCGCGCGCTCGAAGTGGTCGATGAGGCGCTGGCAGCGTACGAGGAGCCGCCGCTCGATTCCGCGCTCCACAAGGATATCCAGGAGATGTTCCGGCGCACGTGCAGCGAACCGGGGGTCGTCCTTCCACCAGTCGAGGGCGAGCCCCGATGATCGACTACGCGCTGATGAATCAGCTGCTCTTCGAGGGCAAGCACGAAATCGTCAAGAAGATGACGGAGGAAGCGCTTGCCGAGGGCCGACCGGCGATGGAAGTGCTCGAGGACGGCCTCATCGCGGGCATGCGTGTCGTCGGCGAGGACTTCAGGCACAACCGCATCTTCGTTCCCGAGGTGCTGCTCGCCGCGCGGGCCATGAAGGCGGGCATGGCGATCCTTCGTCCGCTTCTCATCGAGCGCAAGGAAGAGAGCAAGAGCGCGGCCGTCATCGTGATGGGAACGGTCAAAGGCGACCTGCACGACATCGGCAAGAACCTCGTCGGCATGATGTCGGAGGGCGCCGGTTTCACCATAGTCGATCTCGGCACCGACACCTCCGCCGAGCGTTTCATCCAGGCTGCCACCGAGCACAAGGCCGCCATCGTCGGCATGAGCGCGCTTCTGACGACCACGATGGTGTACATGAAGACCGTCGTGCAGAAATTCAAGGAGGCTGGGCTGAACGACGTCAAGCTCTGTGTCGGCGGCGCTCCGGTGTCCCAGGACTATGCGAAGCAGATCGGTGCGGATGGCTATGCCGCCGACGCGGCCAGCGCAGTTGAGCTGTTCAAGAGGCTGGTGGGGATGGGTGAATCATGAAGTTCTTAGTGCTTGGTGCTTAGTGCTTAGGCAGGGCGCATTGGACCTGGCGGTGAACCAAGTACTAAGCACTAAGAACTTCATCGTTCAATTTCACCATGTCGCTTCACGTCCTCATCAACGGCGTCACTATCAGTGCCGCTGAAGGCGCGAGCCTCTTCGAATGCGCCGAAGCGCTGGGTGTGCGCGTCCCGACGTCCTGTTTCAAGCAGGGCAAGTGCCGCGAGTGCCTCGTCGAGATCGAGGAAGGCATGGATCTCCTGACGCCTCCGGCGCCTCAGGAAGGGCACCTCTCTGGCCGCTTCCGATTGTCCTGCCGTGCCCGCCTTGCTGCGAGCGTCGGAACTATCCGTTGCCACACCCTTCGCCGCGGCTCGCTGCGCATCGAAACAGAATCGTCCGGGCTGGAAGCGGTCTCTGTGCCGCTCGAACCCGCGGTGACGCGACGAGGCGATGACGTGCTGCTCGATGGCGAGGTCATCGCCCGATCATCGCAGCCCATCCACGGCCTCGCGATCGACGTGGGCACCACAACGGTTGCGATGCGGCTGTACGATCTCGAGAGCGGATCGCTCCGCGCGACCTACTCCTTCGAGAATCCGCAGCGCTTCGGCGGATCGGACATCATGGCCCGCATCCGCTTCGACGGCGAACAGCGCGGCCGACTCCTGCAACGCACGCTGACGGGCTACCTGTCGCACGCCATCGAATCGCTGCCCTGCGACCCGCTCTCCATCTACGAAGTCGTCCTCGTCGGCAACACGACCATGCGCGATCTGTTCTTCGGCCTGGACGTGCAGCCGATTGGGCAGATGCCGTATCGGTCGGTGACTGAGGCCGAACTGATTGACGGCAAGCGGCTGACGACGAGCCTGGCCTTGAGAGCCGCCCGATTGAAGCTGCCGGTCCATCCGAACGGGCGGGTCTACGCGCTGCCGCTGATTGCCAGCCACCTCGGCGCCGACGCCGCGGCGTGCGTGCTCGCCACACACCTCGGTGACGGCGACGAGGTGCGAGCCGTGATGGACATCGGCACGAACACGGAAGTCGTGCTCGGCAACAGGCGCCGGCTCATTGCGGCGTCGTGCCCGGCGGGTCCCGCATTCGAGGGCGGCGCGATTAGCTGCGGGATGCCGGCGCTCGACGGCGCCATCGAGCGCATTGCCATCCGGGAGGACGGTACGGTCGAGACGTACGTGATTGGCGAGGAGGCACCCGTCGGTGTCTGCGGTTCAGGGCTCGTGGATCTTCTCTCCGAACTGAGACGCACGGACAGGATGAATGAGGCCGGTCGGTATGTTGACGGGGCCAGCGAGTTCGTCATCGACGAAGAGCATGGATTGTCGCTCTCCGAGGCGGACATCAATGAACTGGCCCAGGCCAAGGGTGCCAACGCGGCGGGTCTTCGCGTGATGTTCGACGTGTACGGTGTGAGATCGGACCAGGTGTCACGCCTCTATCTCGCCGGTGGATTCTCGCGCCATCTCGACGTGGACGCCGCGTGCAGGATCGGGCTCATTCCCGATCTGCCCAGGGACCGCATCATCCAGGTTGGAAACGCGGCGCTCGAAGGCGCGGCCATGGCGCTCTTGTCACGGCCGCGACGCGAAGAGATCGAGGAGCGCGTCAGGCGCATCGAGCACGTCCGGCTCGAAACGCATCCGAGGTTCTTCGACTGCTTCGTCGAAGGGTGTCAGTTCGTGCCTTTCGGGGCTGAGGTGTTGAACGGCTGACCTTGGAAGTTTCAGTCATCAGTTTCGGACCCCATGAACGAAGGACCAATCACGAAGAACGAAGAACCAGCTCTGGCACTCGAAGTGCCCGACTCCGAGTATTGCCGCCTCCTCGGCCTTCCGCGTCGTCAGCCGCTGACGGAGATTCTTGCCGAGCGGGCCAAGTCCGCCCGGCAGTGGTACGCGCACCACGGACGGCCATTTTCGGTGGCGAAGCAGTTTGGAGTCGCGGGAGTAAAGTCCGACGTCGTGACGCTGGCAGATGGCACCGTGCTCAGAAGCGCAGCGCTCGGGTCGCGGCTGCGGCATGGCCACTCGCCGAGCCTGGCGGTCATCGCCGTCAGTGCCGGGCCCGAGGTGGACGCGGAAACCGATCGGTTGTGGAAAGATGATCGGCCAGACGAGGCGTTTTTTCTGGATCGGCTCGGCGCCGCGCTGGTCGAAGCGCTCGTGCGTCGAACCTCGATTGCCGTATGCCGCATGGCGGGGGCGGCGAAGTTGACGGCGCTCCCGCCGCTCAGTCCGGGATGCTCGGACTGGGACTTCACCGATCAACATGTACTCTTCGGACTGTTCGGCAACGACACCGGGCCGCTCGTCATGCTGTCGTCCGGGATGGTGTCGCCGAAGAACTCCATGCTTGCGGCGGTGGGCCTGACCGAGCAGCATTACACGATGACCGCAAACGAAGCGTGTCAGTGGTGCGACCTGTCTCCGTGCGCGTTTCGCCGCGCACCGTATGCGCGCTATCGGGCGGATGCGAGATCGTCGGACGCGGAGGTTACCGGATGAGCCGCGCGGCGCTCCTGGTCGCACTCGACGATCACGTGCTCCTCGGAGACGGGGCGATGGGCACGCAGTTGCAGCTCGCCGGACTCGAACCGGGGGGATGCGGCGAGGCGTGGAACATCGACCATCCCGAACGAATCCTGGCGATCCAGCGCGCGTACGTGGACGCGGGCTCGGAGTGCTTGCTGACGAACACATTCGGCGCGTGCCGCATCATGCTCGACAGGCATGACGAAGGCGATCGGGTCGACGCCATCAATCGCGCCGCTGTCGCGATCGCCCGCGAAGCATTCGGCCCAAAGGGAGGCTTCGTCATCGGCGATATCGGGCCGTTCGGCGGCCTGATGGAGCCGTACGGCGAGATCCCGCGAGAGCGGGTTGAGCGGGCGTTTCTCGAACAGGCTCGCGCCCTCGTGTCGGCCGGCGCCGATGCCATCATCATCGAAACGCAGACGGCGCTCGAAGAGCTGGAGATCGGACTCCGGGCCGCGCGAGAAGCGGGAGCTCCCGTCGTGATCGGCTCCATCGCCTACGATCGCATGCTCGAGGGCGAGGAGGTCAGGACCATGATGGGCGTGAGTCCGGAACAAGGCGCCGAGTTCATGGTCGCGCGCGGGGCGGACATCCTGGCGCTGAACTGCGGCACCGGCATCGACATGGCGATGGCCGCGGACATCGTGCGTCGTTATCGATCGGTCAGCCGACTTCCTGTGATGGCGCAGCCCAACGCCGGTCAGCCGGAGCTCATCGACATGAAGGTCGTGTATCGGCAGACGCCGGACGAGATGGCGTCGGGACTGCCGGCGCTGCTCCACGCCGGCGTCAGCATCGTCGGTGGCTGCTGCGGAAGCACGCCGGCGCACATTCGTCGTCTCAAGGAGGGCCTGGTCGCGGCCCGGGTCGTGGAGGGAAGATGAAGGTTCGCTTCTTCGCGCTCGATCCCGCCAACGATCACTTGCTCGCCGGGCATCGCGCCGATGGATCCGGCGTGGGGATCAATTACATCGATGCGACGATGAAGCCAGTGCGATTGACGCTCGAGGACGGCCGGAAAGTGACGTTCAAGCGACGCGGCTTGAAGCTGACGCTGACGATTGGCGACAAGAGCGGAGACGGTCTTCTGAGACGCCTGGCCAACGGCCCCAGCGAGAAGAAGATGTTTCGGGCAGCGCTGACCGAAGCGGCCCGGAACGCCGGGGCTGAGCTGGTCACCGAAGGTGACGTTTGTTATCTTGAGGTCTAGAGGGTCCAACGGTCGGCATTCTTATTGCTGTGATAGAATCTTCGCGTTCGGTTTGGGCCTGAAGTTGTCCTGGTCAGCGGACAGGTAATCCCCGCTCGACGTCAGATCACGCCCTCGCGCATTCATACAATTCATACGAGGAGAAAGAGTTGAGAAGCACTGTCCTGTCGTTCGTGTGTCTGGCCGCGTTTGTCCTCGGCCTGGCCGGTTGTGACAATCAAGATGGCGCCGGAGGAACGGGTCTGACCGGGCCGTCATCGCTGCAGCAGTCGCTCTCCGACCACGAGTGGCGCCTCATTCAACTCGAAGGGCAGCCCACTCTGCCGGACGTCAAGGTGACCGCACTATTCACCGATGACCGCATTTCGGGCTCCGCCGGCTGCAATCAGTATTTCGGCGGCGCGTCGGTCAACGGGAATCAGATCTCGATCACGCCGCTTGGGTCCACGAGAATGTTCTGCAACGCGTCCGGCGTGATGGACCAGGAAGGTCGCTACCTTCAGGTGCTGGGAACCGCGGTCAGCTTCACGGTCGTCAACGGCCGGCTGATCATTGCCACACCGCAGAGTTCCTCGTCCCTCGTGTACGCGGATCAATAACGAGGAACAGGTCCTCTAGGTTCTTCAGGTGCTCGCGGTCCTTCTGGTCCTTAAGTCCAGAAGCGTCTTGAATCCTCGAACCTTGAGGCCCCGAGGACCCATAGGACCTTGAGCACCTGATCATCGCCTCGCCGTCGTCGTCCCGCCCGCGGCAAGCTTCGAGAACACTTCCCGGATCAACAGATCGCGTAAGTCGTTGTCCACTGCACGTGTGGTCAGCCTGGATGGATCTTTCTTCGACGGCGACACGTCGGTATTGAACGAAACGACGTATCCAGATCGAGTCGGCCGATGAATGTAGAAGTGCGAGATGAAGCCGTTCTGATCGCCGCTATGGCCGACGAACTCGAGTCCGTCGTGCTTTTCGACAAAACACGAGAGGCCGGCCCACACGTCTGAGCCGCTCCCGCCCTCGCCGTCGGCCGCCTGGATCTGCGGCTTCGCCATTTCCTCGAGCGAGGTGCGCGAGAGCACGCCGTCGTAAACCTCCCGCCGCTGTTCGTTGCCGATCAGGAATTCCAGATATTTCGCCATGTCGCCGAGGGGCGCGTTCAGGCCTCCATTCGAGACCGTGATCCCGCTGTCGAAATCGAAGCGTCCTTCCTGACGCCCATCGTCGGACACGAAGTAGCTGTGCGATCGATGCGACACCAGGTGGTACGGTGCGCGGTCGAAGAAAGTGTGCGACATGCCGAGCGGCATAAGGATGTTCTTGGTGATGTACATCTCGTAGTCATCGCCGGAGAGCGACTCTATGATGCGCCCGAGGAAGATGACCCCAGGATTCGAGTAGCTGTACTTCGTTCCCGGCTTGAAGAGCAGTTCCGTGTAAGGGAACATCGCGACGACCTGCGCCCATCGAGTGGGTTCGAACGGATGCCACGGCTTGTCACCACCCCACGGCCACGTGGGCGCCCTGAAGCCGCCGCTGTGTGACATCAGGTGACGGATCGTCACCTGCGAGATGTCGCCGAACGGATTGTGCACGGCGCTCAGCTCGGGCACGTACTTGACGGCGGGATCGTCGAGGGACAGGAGTTTCCGGTCGCGCAGCTGCATGATCGCGATCCCGGTGAACGTCTTGGTGATGGACGCCCAGTGATAGATGGTGTCCTCATCGACGGCCCGGCGCGCGTCCAGATCCTGATAGCCGTGAGATGCCCGCGCTGCGATCTCTCCGTCCTTCACGAACACGAGGCTGCTGCCGACGATGCCCGCGCGATCGAGGCGCTCTTCGTAGAACTTCGTGATGGCGGGCCAGGCGCGGTCTATCTCTGCGACGGGACGCGCCTCGACTGTGATCGGCACCCGGCTCGCGGCGAATGCCGCCAACCCAACGACGATCCCTCCCATTCCCATCGCGCGTCCGACGCGGATCATCCCAGCCTCCATATCCCGGACGCCTGCGGGCCCGGTTCGAGTTGATGATAGTCGGTTCTGATAAGATTTGCCGCGAATGACTCAACACATATCACGTGGAACCGGCCCTGCGCCCCATGTCCGGCGTCGGCTGTGCGCGCTCATTCTTTTCGCTTTGTGGAGCGCGCCCATCGCAGGCCAGCAAACGACAGGCGGCGCCTCGGCCTCGATGGTCGAGTGGCGATATTACTCGGGCGACCAGGGCGCGAAGCGCTATTCACCGCTCGATCAGATCAACCGCGACAACGTCAAGGATCTGGAGGTCGCGTGGCGGTGGAAGAGCGACAACGCGGGGCCGCGTCCGGAGTTCAAGAACGAAACCACGCCGCTCATGATCGACGGCGTGCTGTATTTCACGGCGGGATTCCGTCGCAACGTGATTGCCGCCGATGCCACGACCGGCGAAACGCTCTGGATGTGGCGGATGGACGAAGGCGTCCGCGGCGAGAAGGCCCCTCGGAAGAACTCCGGCCGCGGTGTCGCCTATTGGTCTGACGGCAAGGGCGACGAACGCATCTACGTCGTCACGCCCGGTTTTCATCTGGTCTCGCTGAACGCCCGCACGGGCGTGCAGGTTTCGGCCTTCGGCGAAGCCGGCGTCCTCGATCTCATGCAGGGGCTGGGAGCGCCCGCCGAGAACCGCACGGATCCGGTCGGCCACATCGGCAACACCTCGCCGCCGCTCATCTCGCACGACGTCATCGTCGTCCCGCCGTCGCTCGAGTCGGGTTTCAACCCCCTGTCGAAGACGAACGTGCCGGGCTACGTCCGCGGCTACGACGTACGCACGGGCAAGCTGATCTGGACGTTCCGCACCATTCCTCAGGCCGGCGACGCAGGCGTCGAAACGTGGGAACACGACTCGTGGAAGTACAGCGGCAACACCGGCGTCTGGGCTCCGATGTCGGCCGATGAAGAACTGGGATACCTGTATCTACCGGTCGAGGCCCCGACCGACGATTTTTACGGCGGGCACAGGCTGGGCGACAACCTGTTTGCCACGAGCCTGGTCTGCCTGGACATCAAGACTGGAAAGCGCGTCTGGCACTATCAAGTCCTCCATCACGACGTTTTCGACTACGACAACCCTACGGCGCCGATCCTGATCGACCTGACCGTCGATGGGAAATTGATCAAGGCCGTCGTTCAACTGACCAAGCAGTCCTTCGCGTATGTCTTCGATCGCATCACCGGAAAGCCGGTCTGGCCGATTGAAGAGAAGCCGGTGCCGCAGAGCGACATTCCAGGCGAGCGCACATCGCCGACGCAACCGTTCCCGACCAAACCGCCGGCGTTCGACGTTCAGGGAGTGACCGTCGACAACCTGATTGACTTCACGCCGGAGCTTCGCGCGGAAGCGATCGACATTGTCAAGCCGTACCGCCTTGGCGCGTTCCTGTCGCCGGCCTCCGTGATCGATGGACCCGATGGCAAGAAGGGGACGATCGTGCTGCCCGGCGATTCGGGCGGCGCGCTCTGGGAAGGCGGCGCAGGCGATCCCGAGACGGGCATGATCTACGTCGGTTCGTCGACCGAGGCGTGGTTATCGGGCGTCACCAAGAACCCGAAGTCCGATCTCGACTACGGGTTGCCGACGGGTGCGACGCCGCTGGTTCGCGGGCTGCCGTTGATCAAGCCGCCGTACGGCAGGATCACGGCGCTCGACCTGAGTCGGGGCGACCTTTCGTGGACGATTCCCAACGGCGACACGCCGCCGGCCATCAAAGATCACCCTGCGCTCAAGGGTGCGACGCTTGGCCGGACGGGCAGCCGATCGCGCGCCGGTATCCTCGTAACGAAGACGCTCGTTTTCGCCGGCGAGGGCTGGGGTGGTCAGCCGATGTTTCGGGCGCTCGACAAGAAGACCGGTGAAATTATCTGGGAGACCGAGCTTCCCGGGACGCAGACCGGATTGCCGATGACGTACATGGTGAACGGCAGGCAGTACATCGTGTTCACCGTCGGCGACGCGGCCACTGATCACCCGGCGGAGCTGATCGCGTTCCGGCTGCGGGAACCAACCCCCAACCACTAAGAACTTCATCGGGTCATTCAGTTTCTCAGCACCACCGTCGGGTCGACTCTCGTCGCGCGTCTGGCCGGGATGTAGCAGGCGCCGAATGTCACTGCGAGTAGCGTCGAAACGACGACGCCGAGCGTCAGCGGATCGGTGGCCGTCACCTGGAACAGCAGAGTCTGGATGAACCGGGACAGGCCCAGGGCTCCCACGAGTCCGATCGCGACGCCGCAGCCGGCCACCATGAGTCCCTGGCCGACGAACATCCGAATCACGTCGCTTGGGTCCGCCCCCAGCGCCAGACGCACGCCAATCTCGTGAGTGCGCTCGGTGACGCCGTGCGAAACAACACCGTAGAGCCCGACGCCGGCGAGCACGAGCGCCACGACCGCAAACACCGCAAGGATCACCATGGAAATGCGCTCGCGGGCGACGGCGTTGTCGAGCCACTGCCGCATCGTGCGCACCCCGTAGACGGGCACGTCGCGATCGAAGCTCTGGATGACCTGCTCGAGCGGGCGGATGAACCGCTCGGCATCACCGGTTGTGCGAGCCACGAGGGCGAGCGATCCGGTGGACTCCTGCGTGAGCGGAAGGTACGCCTGGAGGGGCGTGTCGTTCGCGACGCCTTCGAACTTGACGTCGTTCACGACACCGATGACTTCGCGCCACGGAGTCTGCCACTCCGGCCATCCCTGCTTCAGGCGCTTGCCGATGGCGCTCTCGCCTGGCCAGAATCGGCGCGCGAAGCTCTCGTTCACGACGGCGACATCCATCGTCGTTCCACTGTCACTGCGATTGAACAGCCGGCCGGCGACCAGCCGCATGCCGAGCGTCTTGAAATAGTCCCCGCTGACCGGGAGAAACTCGGCGGACGGCAGCTCGGCACGCGGGGGGGCTGGTTGGTCCCCAACAATGAAGACTGAGCTCCAGTCGGCGCCGGCGATCGGCAACGACATGGTGAGCGCGGCATTCACCACGCCCGGCTGCCTGCGCACGTCGTTCAGCAGATTCTCATAGAACGCCTGGCGACGGCCCTCGTCCTTCCACGATTTCGTCACGAGCGCAAACCGGAGTGTCAGCAGATTGTCCGAGCTGAATCCCGGATCGACCGTTGCGAGCTGGTTCATCGTCCGCATCATCAGTCCGGCTCCGGTGAGCAGCACGAGAGCGAGGGCGACCTCGGCCACCATCAGCGCGCGTCGCAATGTCTGCGTGCTGGCAGTCGAGCCTGCACGGCTCGAGCGCACCAGCAGGTGCTGTCCATCGACGCTCGACGCCTGGAACGCCGGGAACAGACCGAAGACGATGCCGCAGAGTGCAGACGCCGCAAACGCAAACAGAAGCACGGCTCGATCCAGCCGTACTTCGTCGATGCGCGGGATCCCCTCGGGCGCCAACCCGACGAAGACCTTCACGAGCCACGCGGCAACCAAAAGCCCGAGGCCTCCTCCGGCCAGCGACAAGACGCCGCTCTCGATCAGAAGCTGTCGCATCAACCGCAGGCGGCCGCCGCCGAGCGCCGAGCGAATCGACAGCTCGTGCGATCGCGATGCGCCGCGCGCGACGAGCAGGTTCGCCACGTTGACACACGAGAGCAGCAGAAGGAATCCCACAGCTCCGAAGAGCACCAGGAGCGCGGGCCTCACGTCGCCGACAATCCGGCGACTCAGGGCCTCGAGATGCGCGCCGTTGCCGCTGTTCGTGTTGGGGTACTCCTTGGCGAGCGCTGCGGACAGCGTGTCCAGTTCGGCCGCGGCGGCTCTGAGATCGCGGCCGGGTTTGAGGCGGCCGATGGCCTGCAGGCCCATGTGATTCCCGCGGTCGAGCAGCGCCGAGTTCGGTTCGCGTAGAACGCCGACCGGTTCGTATACCGCGTCGTCGCGAATGAACCTGAATCCCGGCGGCAGGACACCGACGATCGTGTGAGGCGCGTCGTCGAGGACGAGCCGCCGCCCGATCGCCTGCGGGTCGCCGCCGAGGCGCTGTTTCCAGAACGAGTCGCTGACAATCACGACATGTTCGACGCCGGGTCGATCCTCCGCTTCCGTGAACGTCCGGCCAATCGTCGGACGGACTCCGAGGACCCGGAAGAAATTCCAGGTGACTTGCCTGCCGTCGAGGCGCTCGGGCCGATCGACTCCGGTGAGCGTCAGTGTTACCTGGCGGTAACAGGCGAGGTCGTCAACGGACTGAAGTCGCGTTCGCCAGTCCACGTAGTTCGGCCACGATACCGACATGTACCCGCCGTCGTTCGGCACTTCGCGACCCACGACGATGCGATCCGCGTGGGGGAAGGGAAGCGGCGTAATGAGAATGGCGTTGACGATGGAGAAGATTGCCGTCGAGGCGCCGATGCCGAGCGCAAGTGTGGCCAGCGAGGTTAGTGCGAAGCCTGGAGACTTGGCCAGCGCGCGAACGGCGTAGCGTAGGTCCTGCATCACCGAATCGAGCATTGAAAAACCTCCAGCAGCCGTTGTCGCCCTCTGGCGAGGGTCGCGGAACAATCCGCTGATTAGACGGATGACGTCAAGCCGGGGTTGGCGCATCAAGGAGAAAAAGGTCAAGGGGTCGAAGGTCGAAGGGCCTTAGGGGTCGGGTATCTCACTGACTTGGAACAGCCGATACATTGACTGACTTGGAACAGCCGATACATTGATCGTGGCAGGTGTTCTGACCGTAAGTGTCGGCCTCGGCATGGTGACGCTGATAGCCGGTGTCCTGGTGAGCCTGGCGTCGGCTCTCGCCTGGGCCGTTGGCCGGCCGAGTTTCGTGACGATTCAGATCAGGCTCGTCGCATTTTTCGCCGCACTCTTCTGGTTTTGGTACATCGTTCCCATCGTCGCACGCATTCCCTGACAGAGCCAGCCCGTCTACTCCAACCTCGGTCGTGAAGTCCCGGCGACCGTTCCATTGGTTGGCCTTCAGACTCTTCGATCATCGCGATCTACCTCTCGGCCCTTAGGCACTTCGACTCTTGGACTGTCCTGATCGTCCCCTCGACCCCTTGTTCAACCTGCGACCTTCTCTGTCTTGACCCTTCGACTCTTCAACCCTTCGACCGTTGGACCTTCTTTGTGAGTATGATCGGGCGTGGGGCTTCGACAGGAGACTGGAGATGGCCGAGAACGATGAGACACGGGACATTCCGAAGACCGAGGATGAGTGGCGCCAACGACTGACCCCTGAGCAGTTTCACGTTCTTCGCAAGCATGGCACCGAACGCGCGGGCACGAGCCCGCTCGACAAGGAAGACGGATCCGGCAGATTTCTCTGTGCCGGCTGCGGTGAGCCGCTGTTTTCGTCGGAGACCAAGTTCAACAGCGGCACGGGCTGGCCGAGCTTCTGGGACACTCTCGACAATGCCGTGGCCACGACCGTCGACAACAGCCTGTTCATGACGCGCACAGAGGTGCACTGCAAACGCTGCGGAGGTCATCTCGGCCATGTCTTCGAGGACGGGCCGCGACCGACAGGCTTGCGCTATTGCATGAATGGTCTGGCACTCACGTTCAAGCCGGAAAAGTAGGTCAAAAGGTCGCAGGGCCGAAGAGGTCGAAGGGTCGAAGAGTGCCGTGCAAGGAGGGTGGTGTGTCAGAGGGTGCACCGAAGAGCTCATACGAACTGGCGATGGAGCGCTTGCGCAAGAAGGACGCCGATGAAGGCGTGGAGGCCCGCGTCCTGAGCGACGAGCAGAAGGCGGCGATTGCCGAGGTGCGCAGCTTTTACGACGCCAAACTCGCGCAGCAAGACATCATGCACCAGACGGCGATGCGCAAGGCGTTCGATCCCGCGACACTCGCCACACTTGAAGAACAGAATCAACGTGAGCGGGAGCACCTGACGTCGGAACGCGATCTGAAGATGGAACGGATACGGCGGGGGGAGAAATAACAACAGTCGGTGCGACGTTCAGTCGAGGGGGATGAAGCGGCCCTCATCGATTGCGGCATTGCGCACATGATAGAGCGTGATGCCTGACACGAGCGCCATCCCGCCATCATCACTCGGGCCGATCACGGCTGCGGACTGCTCGAACCGCGTGGACTGACTGGCGGTTCCATATCCAATCGTTTCCCTGAAATGAATGTGCCCACCGAGCGCCAGCGGGTAGGGATGCGTTGTCCGGATTTTCTCGATCACGTCGCGCGCATTCGAGACGTTGTGGCGGAAGACCAGCCGGCCGTTCACCTTGATGAGCGTCGGCGCCGGAGGATCGTCGGAGTAGCCGGCAATGCTGGCTGCGGAACTGTAGAACGGGATGTGGTTGAACGTCACGACGGGAGTGCCCGGTGGAACGGCAGCGAGGTCGCGTTGCAGCCATGTGAGTTGAACGTCGTCCACGTGGCCGTAGTACCAGAGATCGTCGATGTCCACCGTGTCGAGCCCGACGAAATGGATGCCGCCATAGGTGAATGAGAAGTAATCCGGGCCCAGCAGGTGACGAAACATCGCCTTCCCGTAGAGTGGGTGCTTCGGACTGACCAGCGAGAGGTGCCGCTCGATCCCGAACATCTCGTGGTTGCCCGGGACGTTCCAGACCGGTGACGCGAAGCCCGCGATCTCGCGTGCATACAAGTCGTAATAGCCTCTCGCCTCCTGTTCGTTCACGCGTAACGCATCGCGCACGAGATCGCCGGAGATGAGCACGAACGCCGGAGCGAGAGTGCGCACCAGGTTCTTCAGCCGCTCGAGCCGATCCACGCTCTTGTCGCTGACGTGCGTGTCCGAGGCGTGAACGAACGAAAACTCGGCCGGGTGGGCGGTCCGAGCCAGCGCGAAATTGAGTTGAGCGGCGGCCGCCTGCCAGAACCTGCCGATTGTCCGATACCCGTCCGGGACGCTGACGAACACGACCCCGGTTCCTCCGGCTGAAAGCTCGAAGCGCCCATCCTGGCCCGTCGTCGCCACCTGCTCCTGATTCGAGACCGCCACTCCCGCAATGCCGTGTTCGCTACCGTCTCGCGTGCCGTTGCCATTCTCGTCGAGAAAAACGACACCGCCCACCGCGGGCAGGCTGGGCTGATGTCCCGCAACTGCCAGACTTACGACACACAGCACGATCAATAGGGCGTTCCGCATGCTCTTCAACCTTGCGACCCTTCGACCCTGAGACTTTTTACCCGATCAGCAAGATTCTCGAATTCGTCGGATAGATCCACTCAATGCCGCGCTCGGTGACGATGGCATCGTCTTCGAGCGGGATGCGAACCTTCTTGCCGCCCCATTCCGCGGCGGGCGTCCAGGCGAAGAACTCGATCGAGAACATGTTGGTCGGCTTGATCTCGAACGTCAGTCGCAGCGGGTTGAACCAGGCGATCGACGGACCGACTCCATGTCCGAGGTCACCGACCGAGTGGCAGCCGATGATCACCTCTGTCTTGGGCGTGTCTGTCGTCGTGTTGAAGGTCTTCATGATGGCGTAACCCGCCTCCTCGACCTTCTGGTTGACGAGGGTCAACGTCTCATCGGCGCGCTTGCCCGGCTTGATGGTGCGCCGGATGATGTCGCGCACCTTGAGGCCCTCGTCGAACGCGCGCTGGATGCCGGCCGGCGCCTGGCCTTCGCCTTCCTTCAGAACGTACGCCATCCGCTTGACGTCCGTGCAGAAGTCCATCAGACACACGCCCCAGTCGATGATCAGGAGATCGCCTCTCTGGATCACGCGGCGATTGGAGGTCGCCTCGATCCCACTCGGTCCGGTGATATACACCGACGGCATGTCGAACGACGAGCCGAGACCCCGCTGGAGGAGCTGGTCCTGCATCCACCACGCCACGTCCTCGAGGGTGGTGGCGCCGGGTCGGATCACGTCATTCGAAAGCGCCCGCTCGGCGATGGACCGCGACAGATGCCCGGCTTCCGCGAACGCCGCGATCTCCGAGGCCACGCGCCGCGAGCGGTAGTCGGACACGAGCTTTTCGGCAGAGACGAGCCGCGAGGTCCAGGGCTCACCGAGTGTTCGCGTGAGCTCGAGATACGCGGCATGAGAAAGTCCGTCGGCGCCGCCAATCTCTTCCGACATGTTGAGGCCGATCCGCTTCGGGCCCCGCTCGGCGACGAACGCCTTCAGATCGAAATCGCCCTTGACGATGTCGTACGCCCCGCAGGCTTCGAGCATGTAGCCTTCGATGCCGAGCGCTGCACGCTCAATCCGGTCGGTGCCGCGGTCGGTGAAGATGTAGTACGCGACGCGGCCCGGATAGCCCCGTCCGAGCTGATCGTAGAGCGGGTCGTAGTGCCCCTCCTTCATCATGACCAGCCACATGTCGATGCCGTTCTCCCGCATGGCGGCTGGCAGGACGTAGTCGAACTTGTCCTTGCGGACCTGGCACATCTGCTCCCACCGGCGCCGGGCCTCTTGAGCCCGAGCGTCGCCGCAGAACACGCCGACGAGCAGGGCGGCGGCCAGCAATCGGCGAACGAACGTGCGGCAACCAGTCATGGATCGGCCTCCGGGAAAAGAGTCGAGCGATCTTCTTCGGGTTTGTGATTTCTGGCAAGCTGCACGTGCGACGCCGCGGTCTCGCCGATATAATCCAGTCGGTTTTTCGCGCGGCGGGAGGGACGAGGCTCGGCGCTGCTGGAGGTCGATGATGACATCACGAACGATTACACTTGCGGCCGGCGCGGCAATTCTGTGCGGGTCGCTGGCAGGCTCGGCACAGTCGTCGGATCCGCTCAGAGAGCGGGCGCATCGACTGCACAAGGAGATCATCGTGCTCGACACGCACGCCGATCTCACGCCCTTCTTCGAAAAGGAAACCAAGCCCGTGCTCATCACCGATCCGGGGATGGCGGGCCCGGGCTACGACGCGGCAACGGATCCGGGCCAGGCCCCCATCGACGATCCGTGGACGCGCTCATTCCCGCCCGGACCGTGGAAATTCTCCGATCGGCATCCTGACAACTACATGGACCTGGCTGCGATGAAGGCCGGTGGTCTCGACGCCGAGTTCTTCTCGATCTACATGGAGCGCGAGCCGCGCCCCGGCATGGCCGTCAAGCGGTCTCTGGATCAAATCGACGCGATTCTGGAGATCTGCAAGAAGTACTCGCGCGACATGGCGCTCGCCACGACAGCGGCGGACGTTCGGCGCATCGTAGCGTCCGGGCGGATCGCGGCGTTGATGGGCGTCGAGGGCGGCTACATGATCGAGGACGACCTGCGCGTGCTGCGCGTCTTTCACACGCTCGGTGTGCGGTATATGACCCTGACGCACGCGTTCAACACGCATTGGGGCGACACATCGGGCATCGGTGATCCGGTCGAGCCGACCCACAACGGGCTCAGCCCGTTCGGGCGCGCCGTCGTGGCCGAAATGAACCGGCTGGGCGTGATCGTGGACGTCAGCCACATTGGCGACAAGACGTTCTTCGACGCCCTCGAGGCGACGAAGGCGCCGGTGATCGCGTCGCATTCGTCCGTCGACGGCGTCAAGCCGCACGCGAGGAACATGTCCGACGAGATGCTGAAGGCGCTCGCCAGGAACGGCGGTGTGATTCAGATCAACGCCGTCACGAAGTACACGGATCCGGTCGATCGGCCAGCGACGCCGCTCTCCGTTTTTATCGACCACATCATGCACGCGATCAAGGTGGCCGGTCCCGATCACGTCGGGATCGGAGTGGACTATGGCTACGACGCTCCCAAGCCGGTGGATCTCGAAGACTGCTCGAAGTTCGAGAACATCACATATGAGCTCCTGAAACGTGGCGTGTCCGAAGAGACGATCCGCAAGGTGTGGGGCGAGAACACGCTGCGAGTGATGGCGGAGGCGGAGAAGATGGCCGCATCGCTGCAGCAGGCAGCCGGTGCGAGCCCGTCGGGAAAGTAGCCAGCCACTGAACGACCGTCCACTCACGGAGGATGCGATGGCGAGTTTCGGAGAGCGAATTATCGGCGCAATCAAGCTCGATCCGGCGACCTACGAGGAAGTCGAGGCCGATCAGTCGGCAATGACCCAGGCCCTGGCCGTCGTCGTCCTGTCGGCGATTGCGAGCGGCATCGGCGCGACCGGCATCGGTGGAGGCGCGCTGATCTCGGTGGCGTTCGTGTCGCTGGTGGGATGGCTGATCTGGGCGCTCGTCACGTGGATCGTGGGCACGAAGGTCATGCCCGAGCCGTCCACTCGGGCCGATCTTGGACAGTTGCTCCGGACGATCGGGTTCTCGTCGGCGCCGGGCCTCTTCAACGTGCTCGGGATCATCCCGATCCTGGGAGGCATCGTCCGCATGCTGACCACCGTGTGGTCGATCGTGGCGATGGTCGTCGCGGTTCGGCAGGCCCTCGACTATTCGACGACCGGCCGCGCCGTCCTCGTCTGCCTCATCGGGTTTGCGGGCTACATGGCGACGATCGCGATTGCGGCTATCGTATTCGGCACGGCGATGGCTGGGTTGACCTACGGCATGGGGAGCTGAGCTCTCCTGCCGGCTCGCCGCCGTTTCACTCGATTGGCTCACGCGACCAGAAGATGAAATCGGTAACAGCGGGCGCGCCGCCGCCTGCGCGGACGAGCTGGGCGATCTGGCCACGGTGATAGGACGAGTGTCCGAAGAGCTGCGTCAGGATGTCCTCAACCGTGTTGCGAAACCGGGGGCCCTCCCATGATCGATAGTCGACCACGTGCGCCAGTTCGCGATCGTCCAGCCCCGCCAGGTACTGAACCCATGCGGGCTCGACGCTGGCGGCCAGCGCCGCGAGATTTTCGAGCGCAGTCCCCTTCGGAAACAGATCTGCAGGTTCTTCCTTCAGGATTCCCAGCCTGACGAGCCAGAGCCGACGGGCGGCCATGACGTGCGCGAAGAGATCGACCGCCTTCTGGAACCACGCGGTGGAGCGCTGATCCGGCGGGACCGCCGTCAGCGATGCCAGCGTCTTCCGGTGCGCCTCTCTCTGGTACTCGAACCATCGTCGGTACCGATCAATCATTGCCACGTCCGTGTCCTTCCGTTCATTTCACCACGTGCACGTTGAACTGCGCCGTGTGAAGCGTGAGCATCAGTCGAACCCAGAGCGCGATGTACATTTCCGTACCGCGCGCGGCCGTGATGTCGCCGACATCCATGATACGGGCCCGCGGCCATCCGAACCATTCGACAAGCCCATCGACGACCCGCGACTTGGCGGCGACATCGTTACCGCAGATGAAGAGGTCGTGATCGCCGGGCAAGAGCGCCGGATTCACCATGATGTTGCAGGTGATGGTGTTCAGCGCCTTGACAACGCGCAGCTTTGGAAACGCGGCCTGAATACGCTCGCCAAGCGAGTCGGTGTTTGAAATGGTCAGCGTGGGCGGCATGCCCTTCGACAGATCGAGAGGGTTGGCCACGTCGATCAGGATCTTATCGCCGAGGTTGTCCGCTCCCGCAAGCCGGAGCGCGTCGAGCGACGACGAGCCGGCGGTGCAGTTGAAGAGTATCTCGCCGAACGAGGCCGTGTGCGCGAAGCTGCCTTGTGACGCTGTCTTCCCTGCGGCCAGCAACCACGCCAGTGCTTTCGGGTTGCCCGTCTGGCGGGCGCCCATCATTACGTGGTGTCCGAGCTGCACGAGTTTGGTGCCGATCGTGCTGCCGACGATGCCGGTTCCGAGAATGCCGATTTTCATGTCGTGTGGATCTCCTGAGCTCTCATTCTCACTCGGTGGGGAGGGGTTATCACAAGTTCTTCAGGTCCTGTGGGATCCTCCAGGTCCTTTCGGTCGTCAAGGTCTTCAAAGTCCTCGAGGTCCTGGAGGTTCCCGCACCCCTGGGACGGCACGCGTGCCCGTGCCGACGCGTTGCGGTCGCTATAATCAGCCCTCGACTCGCAGATGACCGATCATTTCACCGATCCTGAACTGCGTCGCCGCCAGCTGGTGCGCGCCGTGGTGGCATCTACCGTGGGCACGGCCATCGAGTGGTACGACTTCTTTCTGTACGGCGTCGTCGCGGCTCTTGTCTTCCCGCAGCGGTTCTTCCCGGCTTCGGATCCGTTCGTCGGCACGCTCCTCGCGTTCTCGACATTCTTCGTCGGCTTTGCCTCGCGTCCGGTTGGCGCGGCCATCTTCGGCCACTACGGCGATCGTCTGGGTCGAAAGGCTTCGCTGATCGCGACATTGGTGCTCATGGGCACGGCAACGGCGGGCATCGGACTGATTCCCGACTATCACCAGATCGGCATCTGGGGCGCGGTGTTACTGACGGCGGGCCGCATGCTGCAGGGAATCGCGGTCGGGGGCGAATGGGGGGGCTCGGTGCTCCTGGCGGCGGAGTGGGGCGACGCGCGCAGGCGAGGCTTCATCGCGAGCTGGCCTCAATTCGGCGCTCCCTGCGGTCTCGTGCTTGCCAACGGGGCGCTCTGGATCATGAACAGACTGACGAACGAAGCCTTTGTGACCTGGGGCTGGCGGGTGCCGTTCGTCGCGAGCCTGATACTGGTCTTCATCGGTTTCTATATCCGCGTTGGCATTCAGGAGACGCCAGCCTTCGCGCGCGTGCGCGCGGAAGGCCGCATCGAACGCGCCCCGGTCATCGAGGCGCTGCGTCAGAAATGGAGAGAAGTCCTTCTGACGGCTCTCCTCAGAACCGGGCAGATGGTGCCGTTCTATCTCTTTACGACGTACGTGCTCACCTATGGGACGCAGGTGCTGCGGTTTGATCGGCGAGTGCTGCTGAACGACATCGTGCTCTATGCGTTCGCCTCGCTCCTGGCGATTCCGACGTGGGGGTTTCTATCGGACCATGTGGGTCGGCGTCGCCTGCTCGGCGTCGGATGTGCGGCGATGATGATCTGGCCGTTCGTCTATTTCGCGCTTCTCGATACGCGACAAGCCAGTCTCGTGATGTGGGCGATCGTCTTGTCGAGTCCCATTCACGACATGCAGTACGCGCCTCAGGCGGCCGTGATCGCAGAGACGTTCCCTAGTCGCCTCAGGTATAGCGGCTCGTCGCTGGGCTACCAGCTCGCATCCATTCCGGCGGGCGCCGCGCCCATCGTGGCTTTGTGGCTGTTCGAGTCCTTCAAGAGTTCGACGGCGATCGCGGCATACATGTCCATCTCGGCACTGATCAGCCTCGCGGCTCTCTGGGCGCTTGCCGATCGGTCGGCCGAGGATCTCGAGGCGCACTGAGTCCGGGCGGAAGCCAGAGGGATTTCGCGGTCAGCGTGCGGTGATCAAGCCCGGCTGCTTCGTCTAGACGTCGAACCGGCTCGGGCAGTTCGACGACAAATCGCCATTCGTCGGCACGGCCGCCGCGGTTGGCGAATTGTTCGGACCAGCTCTTCCACCAGGGCGTCACGGTCTTCGCGATCGGTTCGACTACCAGCACTGCCGCGCCGTGATCGGCGGCCCGCAGAAGATCGTCGAGCAGGCGGTTACGATCGTCCACACCGAGCTCGTTTACCGAGAACGCGGCCAGGATGGCCGTCGATGCCGCTGAGAGACGGGCGCGAGACAGCTCGGATCGGATCGCCGTGCCTGACAGTCCCGCGGTTCGGTACGTCCAGCGCGCTTCGTCCACGGCCCACGGATGACGGTCGATCCCCGTCACCCGGGCCGTCGGCGCAGAGGCCACGGCGAACGCCGCACCAGCGGCCCCGGCGCCGCAGCCAAGATCGATGACGTACCTGAATCGATGCCGTTCGAGCTCGAGGCTCCGGGCAATGTGGTCCACGACCAGCCAGTGAAGGGGTCCGTAGAATAGGGCAAACGCCGCCCGTTTGCCGGCTCCATCGAGCGGAGATCGCGAGCCGATGCTGACCCGGCGTTCGACGTATGCGGACGACAGCGCGCGAAGTCCGCGGGTGATTTCGGCGAACGCCAGACCGCTCCCGTGACGCGACTGGAGCGCGTCAAGCCAGGTCGAGAACGCGTCCTGCGGGTTTGAGATGCTCACGAGCGTTTCGGTTGCGTCGGTTCCAGCATGAGCACCGCGTCCGTCCCTGATGGAACGTCGATATTGTACACGCCCGGGGTGGTCACTCGCGGGGTCACGGACGTCAGCGTCGAGAAGCTCCGGCCGTCGATGATCGCCAATGTCAGCTCGCTCGGGACTCGAATCGTGATGTGACTCGCCCCGGCATGAGGCGGCACTCGCACGAAGCGCTGGTCTGTCGTTCGGAATGTCTCGAGCGCAATCGGCGGTTCAACGGATTCGATCACCACACCGCTTGTCTCCAGTGAATCACGACGCAGGCTGTCCCATTCGACCGCGGGTTGCCGCTGGTGCGCCCGTGACATTGTCCTGGTGTTCCAGTTCCACGCCAACCCGAGCTCGGCAACCCGAAATCCCGCTTGCCGCGGCGCGAACGCGAACTGGTATCCCGCATCGAAGCGATTCGCATAGCAGAGCGTATTGGGAACCTGGCAGAACGCCGGCACTTCGACGGGCGGGCAGGGCAGGGGCCATCTCATCGCTCGTTCGCCGAGCGCCACCAGCAGCACTTTCTCACAGTGCGGTGTCGACGCCGGGAGATAGTGCGCATCGCCGAGTCCCACCGCGCGCTCGGCAAAAATCTCAGGCAGAGGGTCGTCGAGCGCTGGCCACCTGCTCCACAACCACGAAGCCGCCCGTGTCGGCGTCTGGTAGTTCTCCTGGACACTCGGTCGGAACGCGACCGAGCTCCAGACAGCTGAAATCGACGCCACAATCACCAGCGCCGGCCACCAGCCTTGCCGGGCCTCGAGACCGGCTTCGAGCATCAGCGGCACGGCCACCGGGATCAGCCAGAGGCCGTGGCGGCTGAGACCGGGAGTACCGCCGTGATTGACGTTGGGAGCCTGCGACACGGAGACGATCACGACCGCGGCGACAAGCAGCGAGCACAGTAACCCCGTCGTCATTGGCCGCCTCTTGATCAGTCGGAAATACAGAAGGCCGAGTACGACCACGGGCCATGCGGGGAACGCCCAGAACAGGCCGATGTTCGGATCGATGAGGACGGCCGTCAATCCAGTCAATCCCGGGACGAACAACTCGGAACGGTCGATGAGCAACGTCGCCCTGCCGAGCCGCCACAGATAGTAGAGCGGATGAACGAGGGCCAGCGCACTGACAGCCGCGCCCGTGACGATCCAGCGCCTCGTCAATGCGAGCCTCGATCGATGGCACCAGGCGATCACGGGTATGAGGAGCGCAAAAGGGGGATTCTGCGTCGAGGCGACGGCGAGCGCGAGGAGCGACACCATGAGGCGCTCGTTCGCCAGCGAGAACGCGACGATCAGCAGCGAGAACGTAAAGACTTCGGTGTGCGCTTTGTCGGTCCACCAGACGATCGGGCTCACGAAGAGCAGCAGCACGAACGCCGGGTGGAGGCGTTTCACGGCAACAGCGAATGCCGCGAGCAGCAGGGTGATGTTGAGCGCCGTGAATCCGTAATTGGGACTCAGCCTGAACCAATCGGCCACCCGGACCGCGGGCGCCGCCAGCAGGGGATAGAGCCAGAAGTGGGGAAACTCCTGGCGACCCTGGCGATTCGTGAGCTCGGGTTTGACGAGCGGTGTGCCGGCAAAACCGGCGCCCATTTCACCAAACCGCTCTGCCGTTCGATCGAGGTCATCTTTCGAAAGTGACGGACCATGCCCATGGGCGAGATTGAGCGCCATGGCCATGTATTGATATCCGTCGCCGACACGCCGCGGCGCCGAGCCGGCGACAAGAACACAGAGCGCGACGAAATACAAGGCGAACCAGGGCCAGATCGATCTGCTCCTGTGAGTGCCAGACATAGGACGACTCAGCGCGGCCCCGATGCTCAGGGCCCCGCAAATCTTCAAGGACCTGCTTGTCTCCCCAGGGTGTTGGTCGCTAGTCTTCCTCGCCTCCGGGTCCTCCGACCCGCGTCACATCTTCCTGCTTCACGCGATCGATCTTGAACTTGCCCGCGGCGGCCGCCATGCGCTCCATGACGTTGTCGAAATCGAACGACGTGGACTTGGAAAACCGGATTGGGTTGATGCGCGCGACGACGAAGGGACGAAGGTAGGGGCTGGTCAGTCCCCGCGCCTTCAGCTTCTCGATGATGGCCGAGACCTGATCGTCAATGTCGAGCACCAGTCTGGCCCGCCGGAGTCGTTCTTCGATCGCCTTCGGCAGCGGCCGATCGAGGAACTCGTCGATACGTCGAAGCACCGATTGATAGGAACCGCCGCTCAGCCGCGGGCGTTCCTCGTAGCACGCGCCGAGCGTGAGCAGCGAAGGCTGCTCGAACTGAAACGCGAAGTCTTTCTCGGGCTTCTGGCTCGTCGCCGCCAGGGCGCGCGCCATGCGGATGGTTTCGAGCGACCGCTCCCTCAGGTTGTGCGCCTTTTCGGTGTTGAGGGCGAGGATCTGAAACGCCACCTCCGGCTCCGGGACGACGAGCGCCACGACCGATCGCGCTCCCAATCTTTTCATCGCCTGCAGCCGGTGATTGCCATTGGGCGTCCAGTACCCGTCGTCGTGCTGCACGACGATGATCGGATCGAGAAAGCGTCCGAGCGTTTCGATGACCGTCATCAGCCGCTTCACGTGCGCGTCGGACGCATCGCGCTGGAACGGCGTGGGCTCGACACGATCGATCGGGAGCGCGGCAACCAGCAGCGGCTTGCCCCCGAACGGATCGAGATACGACCCGAGGACGACGCCCTCGTCTCTCTCGATCTGCCGCCTCAGGGAATCGAGGCGATCCCCGACCGATCTGGTTTCAGAAGCCGCCAGCCCGATCGACTGCTCGGCGACCTTCTTGCGGCGAACGGGTTTCTTTTTGGCCATGGAATACGTTTGCTGATAACCAGGAACCGGCTGCTGAAAACTGACAGCTGACGACTCACGCTAGTTCGGCAACACGATCGTGCCCTCTGGCGACAGGTCGAACTCCTCGGCTAGCGGGTGCAATGGCAACCCCGGCATGCGGAGGATCTCGCCGGTGATCGGAACGATGAACCCGGCGCCGGCAGCCAGCTGAATCTCCCTCACCGTCACCAGGAAATCCTTCGGGCGACCGAGGAGCGCCGGGTTGTCCGACAGCGACTGCTGGGTCTTGGCGATGCAGACGGGCAGCTGGTCATAGCCAAGCTTTTCGAGTTGCGCCCGGTCCCGCCGCGCGCGCAGCTGATAGTCGACGGCCTCGGCGCCGTACATCTCCGACGCCACCGTCAGGATCTTGCGCTCGATCGAGTCCTTCCACTCGTAAAGGGGCTTGAAGTGCCCTCTCGACTTGACCGCGACACCCCAGACGGTTTCGGCGAGTCGCCGGCATCCTTCACCGCCGTCCGAGAAGGGCTTGGCTACCACCGCCTGAAGCCCCAACACATCGCAATGGTCGGCGACCACGGCGATCTCGTCGTCAGTGTCCGACGGAAAATGATTGATGGCGACCACGCACTGCTGCTCGAACTTTCTGATGTTCTCGACGTGCTTTTCGAGATTGGCGAGCCCGCGGGAGACGGCGGCCGGGTCGGGCTCCGCGACCCGGGCGAGCGGGACGCCGCCGTGCATCTTGAGCGCCCTGAGCGTGACGACCAGGACCGTGCACGATGGCGCGAAGCCGCCATAGCGGCAGTTGATATCGAAGAACTTCTCGGCGCCCAGCTCGAAGGCAAAGCCGGCTTCGGTCACGACCGCGTCGGCGTAGGCCAGGGCAAGGCGCGTGGCGGCGATCGAATTGGTTCCGTGCGCGATGTTGGCAAATGGCCCGCCATGCACGATGGCCGGCACACCCTCCAGGGTCTGGACGAGATTTGGTTTGATCGCGTCGCGCAGGAGCGCGGCCATGGCACCCACCGCGTGGAGATCGCTCGCCCGCACGGCGCCGCCATCCGGCCGATAGCCGACGACGATCCGGCCCAGGCGCGCCTTGAGGTCGTCGATATCAGCGGCCAGGCAGAGGATAGCCATGACCTCGCTGGCCGCCGCGATGTCAAATCCTGTTTCGCGCGGCACGCCCTCGCGGTGTCCACCGAGCCCGATGACGATGTCGCGCAGGGCGCGGTCGTTCATGTCCAGGACTCGCCGCCAGACAACCCGCCTCGAGTCGAGTCCAAGACGATTGTCGTGGTGCAGGTGATTGTCCACGAGCGCTGCCAGCAGGTTGTGTGCGGTGGAAACGGCGTGAATATCCCCGGTGAAGTGCAGATTGATGTCGTCGGCGGGCACGACCTGCGACCGACCGCCGCCGGTCCCCCCGCCTTTCATTCCGAGATACGGCCCCAGGGACGGCTCCCGCAGCGCCACTGCGGCGCGGACGCCATTCAAGGCCAGACCCTGTGCCAGTCCAATCGAACATGTGGTCTTGCCCTCGCCGGCCGGCGTCGGCGTGATGGCCGAGACGAGGATCAGGCGACCACGCGTGTACACGCCCCTCCATTGACGCGCGCGATACCTTGGCCTTGTAGAGTCCGTACGGTTCAAGGCATCCTGCATCGAGGCCAAGCGCCCGCGCCACGTCGGCGATCGGTTTCATCAGCATCACTATAACGGTTCAAAGGTTCCATGGTTCCATGTTCCAGAGTTCCACCTCGAGAACCCTTGAACCCTTGAACCCTGGAACCCCAGAACCGTACTTGACCCATGTCCCCCCGCCCGCGAGAATGAAGCCCCGAGCGAATGGACTTCTCCATGAGAAAGGAATCCGACGTGCCTGAGAATTGGTTGTCGAGACGGGAATTCGTCACCGGGAGTCTAGCCGGAACGGCGGCGATCGCAGCGGCCTTGCGCGCGACGGGGACCGCTTCACACGTCGGCGTCTCGCAGACGAGTGCGGAAGGCAACACCGTCCCATCACCCTCGTCAGTCGCCGACATCCTCAGGCGGTACGGCGGCGAGTTTGGCGCCGTCGAAACACCCTTCACTTTTCATGCGGGCACTGCCCGCTGATTGAACGAGGTCCTCATGGCTGTCTACGAAGTCGAGAGCTGGCTGATTGCGGAAGGCAAGGAACCGGAACACGACAAGGCCATGCGCGGCTGGCTCCAATGGGTGAACGATCACCGCGAGCTCTTCCAGGAATGGAAGAGCGTCCGGTATTTCGTCAAGACGATCGCCGGGGAGGAGTCGGATCGGCACTTCATCATGTGGGAGTACGACAGCCTCGCGGCCTTCGAGGCCTACAAGAAGCGCCGTGGCAATTACGAGGGTCCCTACGCGGAGTACAAGAAGAACGATCCGTACTACACCGATGTGTTCGACCACGGCACCATGCGGGTGGAAGTCTGGAAGGATCTCGACCGGGATCTCTGGATTCAAGGGCCCAAATGACGAACAGAGCGATGAGTCACGGGCGATGAGCAACGAGCGATGAGTCACGAGCCATGAGCGATCCCCTGCTCCAGGATCTCTACGGGCACCAGGCCTGGGCCGACGCCGAACACTGGCGCGCGCTCGAGGAACATCCGCCGGCGCTCGATGATCAACGAATCCGCGAGCGGCTTCACCACATTCACATCGTGCAGCGCGCATTTCGCTGGGCCGTCGGGAACAGAGCCGAGCAGTTCGAGCTCACCAAAGTGTCAGACTTTCCGACGATGGCGGCGCTGAAGGAATATGCGCGTGGGTATCATGTCGAAGTGGGCTCGTGGCTCGAGGGCCTGACCGAGCCGCAGCTCGCCGACGTTGTCGGCATCCCGTGGTTCAAGGAGCCGCTCCTCGAGCTGCCGGTTCGAGACGCTCTGCTTCAGGCCGCGATGCACAGCCACTACCATCGCGCGCAGAACGCCACGCGCATGCGCGAGCTCGGAGCGGTGCCGCCGCCCACCGACTTGATTGTGTGGTGGTGGAAGGGCAGACCGCAGGCTTCGTGGACCTGACGGTGCCGCGGACGGCGGCTTCTGGTTCGAACGAGGAACCCTGAACGAGGGACTAACAACCAACAACGATGAACTGCGCGAAGGAGTTATGGTGATGAAACGAATGTCGTCGCCCTTGCTGCGACTGTCCTTCCTGCTGATGTCAGCGGTCGCGGTCTCGTCGTGTGGGCTCAAGACGATCAACGAAATCAACGCGGATCCCGGTCGCTACGCCCAGAACGAGGTCGAGGTCGGCGGCGTCGTCAAGGAAAGCTTCTCGATCGCCGGGCGCGGCGTGTATCAGATCGACGATGGCACCGGCCAGCTGTGGGTGTATTCGACGCACGGCGTGCCGCGGAAGGACAGCAAGGTCGCCGTGAAAGGCCGCGTCAAGGATGGGTTCGACCTTGGTTCTCTCACCGGGGTCCTCATTCCTCAGCAGGTCCGGGACCGCATGGGTTCGGGGCTCGTTCTCACCGAGTCGTCGCACAAGGCGAAAGACTGACGAAGGACGATCGTCCAAAAACCCGGGACGCGTGTTATCCTGTCGCAATTCACGGATTTGCACGCCTTCACAGCCGAGGTGCCTATGCAAGATGACCGTCCCGCCGGGATCCGATTCGTCTGTTTGATTGGTCTGCTGCTGCTCGCGGCTCTACTCATCGCGCCTGTTCCGCCGGCCATGGCTCAGCAGACGCGACAGGTGCCGGTCGAGAGCCTGCTCTACGACCTGAAGAATCCGGATCCGGCGCGCCGCAAGGACGCGGTGGCGCTACTCGGCGTGAACAAGGTGCAGAGCTCGATCCCGGCCCTCATCGAGTCGACCAACGACGTCGATGCTGATGTCAGACGGGCGGTCGTCGTGTCGCTCGCGTCGATGAGCGACATCTCGACGCTCCCCGGTTTCGTGCGGCTGACCGCCGACTCAGAGCGGGACATTCGCGAGAGCGCGGTGGATAACCTCGTGAGCATGTACCTGCCGCGCGAGCGGCCCATCAGGGCGGCGCTCACGAAGGTCGGAACGTTCATCAACCCGGGACTCGATCCCTGGAACGACGCCATCATCGAGCCTGACATGCGAGTGGACGTCAGCGTCATCGAGGCGCTTCAGGCGAGACTGCAGGACCCGGTGGACGACATTCGTGCAAAGGCGGCGCGCGGCCTGGGCGTGCTCAAGGGACGAAGCGCCGTGTCGGCGATGCGCGGCGTCCTCAACAACGACAGCAGTAACGACGTGCGATATGAAGTGGCGCGCGCGTTCCGCAAGATCGGCGATCGCTCGGTCGTGCCCGACCTCATGAGACAGGCGAGCCATACCGACCCGCGAGTCAGAACCGAGTCGGTCTATACGCTCGGGCGGCTGCGCGATCCGGCGGCGGTGGCCGAGCTTACGCGGCTCTACAAGCTCGAAATAGCCACGGCAACCAAGCTGAGTGACACGACATATCAGCTGATGCTGTTCGATGCGCTCGCGTTCATTGCGGATCCCTCGTCGAAGCAGCTCTTTTTCCAGAACCAGCAGAACAAGGACGCGGACATGCGGCGGATGGCCAATGCGGGTCTCGGTCGCATCGGCGACGAGAGCAACGCCCAGCGCATCTCAGCCAGCCGTCTGACAGAAAAGGACGGCAAGGTCAAAGCCGCGCAGGCCTTCGCGCTCTACCGGATGGGACGTCGTGAATATCTGGACGAGCTGATTCGCGCGCTCGACGGCGGCACCGAATCAACCGCGCGCGAGTACATTTCGGATTTCAAGCCCGAGGAGTTCGCCGAGCTCTACCCGAAGATTTCGACCGCAAGCTCGGGACAACAGAAAGTGCTGGTCGATCTCGATCGGTCGCGTGGGCGACGAGAAAGCCATTCCGTATCTGCAGCAATTGATCAGAGATCGATCGGATCTCACGAAGGAAGCCGACCAGGCGATTCGTTACATCAGGGCGCGCACGGCGGTGCCAGCGTCATAGCGTCCCTGGATCCGTAGCCGGGCTCCGTGTCCGGCTACGGGTTCTTTGCCATCCAGTCATCGAGCTCGGCGAGCTGCGCGCGCACCTGATCGGGGTTCGTTGACTGCGGGCTCCGCTTCGCCGCGACGGCCCGTTCGGGCCGGAGGGCCTCGCGCACGTCGGGGCCGAACGTCGGATTCACGGCCTTCCACTCCGCATCGCTCAGCGACGAAAACTCACGGCCCTCTTCGAGAAGCCGCCTCACCAGACCCGCGACAATCTCGTGCGCCTCGCGGAACGGAATGCCTTTCGCGACCAGATAGTCCGCCACGTCGGTCGCCAGCAGGAAGCCGGCGGCCGCACGTTCCGCGCGGTCGCTCCTGAACTTCAGCGTCCTGACGACCGTCGTCATCGACGCCACCGACCCGACCACCGTGGACTCGGCGTCGAAAAGCGCTTCCTTGTCCTCCTGCAGGTCCTTGTTGTAGCCCGTGGGCAGGCCCTTCATGGTCGCCAGGAATCCGGCCACGTGCCCGATCGCGCGACCCGCCTTCCCCCGGATCAGCTCCAGCGGATCGGGATTCTTCTTCTGCGGCATGAGGCTGCTGCCCGTCGCGACGGAGTCGTCGAGCTCGAAGAATCCGAATTCCTCGCCGCTGAAGATGGCCACGTCCTCGGCCAGACGGCTCAGGTGCACCATGGTGAGAGCAGAGGTGTGAATGAACGTGGCGACGAAATCGCGATCGGCCACGGCATCCATGCTGTTGGCGACCACGCGCGAAAACCCGAGGCGCGATGCGAGGAATGCGGTATCCACGGCGTAACTCGTTCCGGCGATCGCGCCGGATCCGAGAGGCATCGCATCGGCTTCATCCTCGACCGCAGCGAATCGCGCGTAGTCGCGGCGCAAGGCGGCCGCATGCGCCAGCCAGTAGTGTGCCGCCAGGATTGGCTGCGCCCGGCGGAGATGCGTATACGACGGCATCAGAGACTGTTTGGCATCTCGAGCCTGAGACGCGAGTGCTTCGACCAGCTGCTTGATGGCGACCCGAATCGCGGCAGTGCGGCGCCTGACGTACAGCCGCATGTCCACCGCCACTTGATCGTTCCGGGAACGTCCGGTGTGCAAGCGCTTGCCGGCCTCACCGATCTTCTCGACCAGCACGCGTTCCACGAACGAGTGAATGTCCTCGTCCTGACCGCTGACGAATGACGGATCGGCGCGGCCGCGTTCGAGGATCTCGGTCAGCGCCGTGCGAATGGCGCTGCCATCCTCCCGCGTCAGCACACCCGCGCGTTCGAGCGCCTCGGCCCACGCCAGGCTCCCGGTGACATCGTCTTCGAACAGGCGCCGATCGAATCGGAACGACGCGCCCCACTCGAAGACCGCCGCATCGGGATCGCTTTCGAACCGGCCAGACCAGAGATTCTTCGTTTGTGCGTCCACAGCGGGCACTCCGATGAGAAGTTGCGACGTGAAGTATAGCGGCAGGATCCAGGCAAGCTGACGGCGAGTCGGCATGAGCCCCTCCCAAGGCTCAGTACCCTACCCTCCGAGAAGGGCTTCCTCCAAGCGACTAATTCGACGGGCCCGAGTCCTGCAGGTAACCGAGCGCGCGGAGCCGTTCGTGCACGTCGGCGGGGATCTCGAACGTTGATGCAGGCGCCGGTGCCTTTCGCTCGAGCTGTTCGAACGCGGACAGGAGCGGGGCGATGCCCGATATGCGGCGTGGGTCCACGGGCTGTCGTTCGTGCGGGTCCTTGTCGAGATCGAAGGCGATCGAGTCGCCGGAGTCGAGAAATCTGACGACCTTGTCGTGGCCGCGCAGCGCGGCGATCTGTCCGGGCCCGTACGCGATGCCCGATGCAAACACCACCCGCGAGCCCGAACGTCCGCTCGACTGGCCGGGATCGGACATCGAGGCGCCATCGAAGCTGGCGCGATCGTTGGGCGCGCCGATCCACTCGAGCAGCGAGGGCACGACGTCGGCCAGGCTCGTCAGACGATCCGATCGCGTGGCCCTCAGATCCGGATTCCAGATGACCAGCGGAATGTGAAGCAGTTCCTGGTAGAGGCTGTGGCCGTGGCCCCTTCCATACGAGGAACGCGGGTCAGCGCCCCTTCTGCGCTCTTCCGCCGCGTGCTCACCGAATTCTTCGCCGTGGTCCGCGAAGATCACCACGATCGTATTGCCCATGAGCTTCCGTTCGCCCAGCTGCTGGAGCAGGTTCGCCGCGAGCGTGCGGAGCCGGAGGACCGACGCGGCGTACTCGACGTAGCGCTGGCAGAATTCGCTGTTTACGTCGCTGCATGTTTCCGGCGGCGCAGAGGCCACCAGCCGGGACAGAAGGTCGGGATCGAGTTGTTGGGCGGGCTCACTGTCTGCGAGGCCTTCGTACGCACCGTGGGCCCCCATCCAGTGGAGATAGAGGAAAAAGGATCTGAGAGGCGCTTCCAGATCGCGCCTGGTTCTTTCCCGACTTCCGTCCACCCAGTTCATGGCCTGTGATAGGAGCTCTGTGTCGCTGGCATGCATTGTCATCCCATCAAGGCCGCGACTGAGACCGTAGTTCGCCTGAAACCAGGGGTGCGACACGAATGCCGCCGTCTGGTACTGGAGATCCTTGAGAAGTTCGCCCAGCGTTCTCACATTGCTCGCCAGCGCCGACGGTTGATCCCGGCCCAGATTTGCGGAAGGGGCTGAAAACCGTCCCGCGCCATGAGACGGAGGGTAGAGGCCCGTCAGAAGCGACGCGATCGCGGGCACCGTCCAGGGCGCGGTCGTCATCGCGCGACGCAGCACGACCGCGCGGTCGAGCCACGGCGTCAGGCGATCAGCCGCCCGTTCGCGTTCGGGGATAAAGAACGTGTCAAAGCGCACCGTGTCGAGGCAGACCACGACGATATTTGGTCGAGGTCTGGGAGCGCCTGCCGTGCACCCTGTTGCGCCAATCAGAATGCACAGGCCGACGAGTCTGATCGTTGACGTCCGGCGCGGTCGGTGTGCCCGCTCGCCTGTCATCCCCACCGTGGCTGTTCGTCCGGATTGATCCCCAGCGTCAGCTTTCCGACGATCTCGTGGGTGAGCGCGGCATTCGCCGGGTGAAAGCGCCCCGCCCTTGCGTCGCGGAACAGCCGCTCGAGCTCATTCTTCTTGAACATCCCGAATCCGCCGGAGATATCCATCGCCGTATCGACGATGCGCCATGCGCTCTCGACGGTGTGGTACTTCGTCGCGAAGATCTTGATGACCCAGCCGGCGCCGTAGTCCACGCCGTTCGACCAGTCTTCTGAAACCTTTTCGAGCAGCGGCCCGATCGTTTCCATCTCGATCGCGATCCTGGCGACGGCGTGCTGGACCTCGGCATGGTAGGACATGGGACGCGACATGGCGACCGAAGACTTGTCCTTGAACATCGGCACAATCAGGTCGCGCACGCGCTGGGCAAGGCCGTAGTACACGTTCGCAAACCCCAGCAACGCCCACGCAAAGATCCCCACGACGAATGCGTCCATGCCGGCCGCGCCGGCCGGCACAATCCTCGCCACGTAACGATCCGGGACCACCGCGCCGTCGAGCACGGTGTCGTCGCTTCGCGTCGCGCGCATCCCCATAACGTCCCACGTTTCCTTAATCGTGTACCCGGCGGCTGTCCGCGGCAGGAAACCGTGCACGATTTTTGGCGCTTTGGGATCGTTCAGATCCATGCCGTGAACACCGAGTCGGGTCCACACCGGGCTGAGACTGCCGAACGCTTTCCGTCCTGTGTAGCGGTACCCTCCGTCAACGCGTTCGGCCCGTGTGGTCGAGAGGAGGACCGGAATGTCGTTCCCGCTCTCGGAATGGCCGGCCGCGAACACCTCTCCGTCGGCGGCTTCCTTGAGCAGCCACTCGAGCGATGTGTCGCCCCGGCGCCAGAGATCGGCCGCTACGCCGACCCAGTAGAGGTGCATGTTGAGCCCCAGCGCCGTGGCCGGCGCCGCATAGGCGAGGCGCCGGGTTTCGCGACCGACATCGGCGAGCGAGAGCTCGGGGCCTCCGAACTTCTTTGGCAGAGGCAGACGCAGGTAACCGGCCTGTCGCAGCTCGTCGAAGTCTTCCTGAAAAAACCGGTTCTCGCGGTCGTAGCGGCCGGCGCGCTCAGCACATCGCGCAAGCAGATCGGGGGTTAGAACTGAAGGCGCACTCATCGCCATAACGAGGGCTTCTCCTGATGGGAAGATTGGAAAAACAGGCTACCGCTTTCGGTGTGCGGTGTCGAGAGCCGATCCAGACAACTGGAGACGACCCGGACCTGAAGAGCTGGGGCTACTGAAGTCGTGGCTACGGATGGGGCTGCCGAGTCCTATTCATACCTCAGGGCCGTCACAGGATTGACACGTGCTGCGCGGCGCGCCGGGGATGAAACCGGCCAGTGCGGCAATCAACAGAAGCAGCGCGGTTGCGCCTGCCACCGTGGTCGGGTCGGAGCAGGGCCCAGGGTTTACAGGGGAGGGTAGAACACGCGCTGGATGAACCAGTATGCGCCTGCAGCCATCACGGTGATCGAGCCAGCCGTCACGACCCATCGACCCATTCGCTCGCTTCGCCGGCGGATGAGCGTCAGGAGCGCAGCGGCCACAACGACGATGATGAGCTGGCCGATTTCGACGCCGACGTTGAAGGAGAAGAGCGACCAGAGCAGCGCCTGGCGCGGCAGGCCGAATTCCTTCAACACATACGCGAACCCGAACCCGTGGACGAATCCGAAGAAGAGCGCGATCCAGGCCCGCACATCCCGACCATTCTTCGTCACGAGCAGGTTGTCGGCGCCGACGTACACGATGGAGAGCGCGATCGCCGGTTCGACGAAACGGGCAGGGGGGCTCAGCAGACCGAGTGCCGCCAGCGAGAGCGTCAGGCTGTGGCCGAGCGTGAACGCCGTCACGATCTTCAGCAGCGTCCACGGTCTGCCGCCGAGCAGCAGCAGGCCCATCAGGAACAGGATGTGATCGGGACCGATGGCAATGTGGTGGATGCCGGCCGGCACGAAGCGCCTGATCACGGCCAGCGCGCCCTGTCTCGTCCCGGAGTAGTAGTCGAGGCCCGCATGCGTGACGTCCAGAATGCTCTGCTGCGCGAGCACGGAGTGCTCATAGATATTGAGAAAAGTCTGGTGATTGGGATCGTAGGGGAAGAGCGCCGTTTCGATATGCAGAACACCAGGGGGAGCAGGCACGTCGAATTGCAGGCGCATGCGAACGTCCTGGCGATCGACGATTGGATCAATCGCTCCCCAGGCCGGCGTCATGGGGTGTCCATCCCTCAGTGTCACAAGGCGGGGTGCAAGGAGCGCGATGATGCGATCCCGCTCGGACGCCAGGAACGAGGGATCGAGAAGCCGTTCGGGAGGATCGATCTGGAGATCGTGAGCCAGGTCAAGGCTGTGCACCACGAGCGTGCCCTCGATTCGACCTGACTGAATGTTCAGATCCAGATAGCTGAAGGGGATCGGATGGCCCAGGGCTCGCGATGGGTTGAGCGACAGCGCCAGCGCAAGGGCCGACGATTTGAAAAACAGATTGAGCGTCTTCCGAATCGGCACAGTTCTGCTCAGTTCGCGAGCGGCATTATAGCGGCCCGACCGCTCGTGGCCGGGCGCGCGCTATCATCAGGTCATGGAGCTATTGACCACGGGCAACGACCTTCGCATGCGACGCTTCCGCCTGACCGCGTTTCTCGGTGTCATCTCGCTGGCCCTGGTGGCCGGGGGAACGCTCGACGCGCAACACGGTTCGCGGTCATTTCTCTGGAAGGTCCAGGCGCGCGGCGGTGGCGTCGGATACCTGATGGGATCCGTTCACATGTTGAGCGCCGAGTATTATCCGCTGCCACGAACGATCGAGACGGCATTCAATCAATCCACGACGCTCGTCGAGGAGATCGATCTGAATGAGCTCACATCGCCGGAGACCCTGGCCGCCACGATCGCGAAGGCGATGTACCAGGATGGCCGCACCATCGAACAGACGGTGTCGCCCGAGACGTACAAGCTCATCGTCGCGCGGCTGCAGGAGGCCGGGCTGTCAATCGAACCGTTCAAGCGGATGAAGCCCTGGATGCTGGCGAGCACGCTCCTGGCGGCGGAGATGCAAAAGGCCAACTTCGACGCCGACCTCGGCCTCGACCGGTATTTTTTCGACAAGGCGGTCAAGACGGGCAAGATGGTCAAGGGTCTCGAGACCGCGGTCTACCAGATCGAGCGCTTCGACGGGATGGCGCCGCCGCTTCAGGAGGAAATGCTCAGGGAAACGTTGAGGGACTTCGACAATCAGCGGGAGAACATCAAGACGCTGGCGAATGCGTGGGCCTCTGGAGATGCCGCAATGCTCGAGCGGATCCTGCTGGCGGACTTCAAGAATTCCCCCGAGATGTACGAACGCCTCATCGACGAGAGAAATCGCACCTGGATCCCGCACATCGAGGCGTGCGTCGCCACCTCTCAACCCTGCTTTGTCGTGGTCGGGGCCGCCCACCTGGTGGGGCCGAAGGGACTGGTTGCGCTGCTGCAGTCCAGGGGCCATCGCGTGGAGCAGCAGTAGCGGATCTCGTGTAGCGCGGCTTCGCCTCGCCGTGCGCGTGCCAATGTCGAGGAGGCTCCCTGCCACTCATTCCGATCGAGCGCCCCGATGATCCCAGGGTCGCGGACTTTCAAGGGGTCCCTGACGCAGAGCTCCTGCTGACGCGGGGGCTCTTCGTTGCGGAAGGACGCGAAGTCGTTCGCCGGCTGCTGACGACCAGCTCGGTCCGGACGCGATCGCTCCTCGCCACGCGCACGGCCCTCGACTCGCTGACCGACGTCCTCGATCCGGCAACCGCGTCGTTTCCTGTCTACGAATGCGACCTCGCGACGGCCGAGCCGATCGTCGGCTTCAATATTCACAGGGGCTGCCTGGCTGTTGCAGATCGACCCCCGGAGCGGTCTCTCGCTTCGATGCTGAAGGCCAGGCGCCTGATCGTCATTCTGGAAGGCGTGGGGAACGCCGACAACACGGGCGGTGTCTTTCGCAATGCGCTCGCGTTTGGCGCCGACGCGGTCCTCCTGAGCCCTACGTGTTGCGATCCGCTCTATCGGAAGGCCATTCGGACGTCGATGGGCGCGACGTTCCGAGTGCCCTTCCGGCGCCTGCACGACTGGCCGGCGGACCTCGACCTCGTGAAGCGCGCCGGATTCCTGCTCGTCGCGCTCACCCCGCGAGCCGATGCGAAGGACCTGGACCAGTCGGCGCGCCTGCTCGCGCGGGGCCGCAGCCTGGCGCTCCTGATCGGCAACGAAGGACTCGGCGTTACGCCGGAAGCCGAAGGAAAGGCCGACGAGCGCGTGCGGATTGCAATGAGCGCCGGCGTGGACTCGCTGAACCTCGCGACCGCCGCCGGGATTGCGCTCTACTCGTTCACGCGCGTCTGACTCTGCGACCCTGCGACCTTGTGACCTTGCGACCCGGTGATTCGTGACCGATGACCCTTCGACTTTCTTTCTGGTAGAGTTGCGGGAATCGGGCAATGCGACTGGCTTTCGACCTCGACGGCGTGCTGGCCGACATGGAGAACGCGCTGCACCGCGAGGCGCGGAGCCTGTTTGGAACGGCCGCCGCCGCTGCGGAGCCGCCAGCGCTCGATCCAGCCGATGCGGACGCGCCGGCAGACGCACCCGTCCAGCTGCGCGCGCTCGCGCTCACGCCCAGACAACGGGCGCGGCTCTGGCGGCACGTCCGTGGGATTCGGAACTTCTGGGAGACGCTCGACGAAATCGAAGCCGGGGCCATCCGGCGGCTCGCCTCTCTGTCGCTCGCACGGCGCTGGGAAGTGCTGTTCGTGACCAGCCGCCCGGATTCGGCGGGCGACACCGTGCAGCTGCAGAGTCAGCGATGGCTGCAGCAGAAGGGCTTTCCCATTCCCAGCGTGTACGTGGTGAAAGGATCGCGCGGCAAGATCGCCGAGGCGATGGGCCTTGACGTGGTCATCGATGATCATCCGGAGAACTGCCTGGACATCGCGCTCGAGTCCAAGGCGAGGGCGATTCTCGTCTGGAGGGGCGATGAGGCGACGGTTCCCGCCAGCGCTCGTCGGCTGGGCATCGGTGATGTACCCACCGTCGCGGCCTGTCTGGACATTCTGGAGCGCGTCGACGCTCAGGCGGAACCGGGACTGATCGATCGCCTCAAGCGAGCGTTCGGCTTCAAATCCGCGCGGGAATCCAACACCCTTGCGCGCTGAAGGGCCCGCCGGGCAGCCCTTCCTCGACGTGAGTACAATTGGGCTCGCGTGATCGGCTCATCCCCAACAACCACACCCGCCGCGGTTCGCGTGGAGCTCGCGTCGGCGCGGCGGATTCGCGAGCGGAACAAGGTCTCGTATCGATGCGCGCACTGGCCCATCTGGATTTGGGTGTTCTTCATCGCTCCAGGACCGCTGACGTTCGATCTCTTCGCGCACGGCTTCGATCCGCGAATGGCTGCGTGGCTCGGCGCGGTGCTCATCGGCACGGGCATCGCGGGCCTGAGCGGGCGACTGCCCGGCGTCGAACCCAAGCCGTACATCATCCGGTTCACCGAAGACAGACCGAACCCCCTCTATCGCCGCGTCTGCTACACCTTTGCCTGGAGCGCGGCGATCACGTTTGCGGTGCTGAACCTCGCGGGGTTGATCGCGGCCATCTGGTCGGGCCACTGGATGCTCCGGCAGATCTACGCCACATGGTATTTTCCGATCGCGATCGCGATTTGGATTCTCGGCGCCTTGGGACGCCTTCCGCGCGTCAAGCCCTCGACGAAGGGAGAGGGACACGAGCGCCGCTATTTTTACGGCACCGTGTGGGCCGTTTCGATTGCGCAGCCCGTGCTCGGATTTCTCTGGAAGGGCCTGCCGCAAACGCGACCGGCGGATATCGTCAAGCTCGTCGTCTTTGTGGGCATCCTGGCTTTTGTCGGGCACCTCGCTCGGTGCGGCGTGCTGCCACGCACGCGTCCCATCGTGCCGGGTGAGCTGGCCGTGTCCGACTGACCAGGAAAGGAAGCTGCGAGGCCACTCTCGATGGAAGACTATTCGAAGCCCGTTCTGCCGGGCACGGCGGCGAGCGACTATGAGCGCTATCTTCGAACCGACGAGCTGCTGAAACTCCAGAAGACGTCGGACGAGGCGGTGCATCACGACGAGCTGCTCTTCCAGGTCGTGCATCAGTCGTCCGAGCTCTGGCTCAAGCTCGCGTGCGCGGATGTGGAGCTCGCGATCGCGCGCGTGAATGCCGATGAAGTCGCGGCCGCGGTTCGGCTCCTTCGTCGCGCGGCGCAGTCCATCATTCTGATCACGACGCAGATTCACATGCTCGAACACATGTCGCCCTGGGAGTACCAGACCATCAGGCGGGTCCTCGGGCACGGCAGCGGATTTGATTCGCCCGGCTTCAATCGCGTACATGCAATCACGCCGCACCTTGGCGAGGCGTTCTCTGCGGTCCTGAAGCGCCGGCAACTGGACCTGGTGACGGTCTACCGCAAGGGCCGCGAGCTCGAGGATCTGTATCAGCTCGCCGAGCAGCTCATCGAATGGGACGAACGCGTGACGCTCTGGAAATACCACCACCTGAAGCTGGTCGAGCGGATCATCGGCGGCCACGTGGTCGGCACGCAGGGCACGCCTGTCGAGGTCCTCGGCAGACGCGTGGGCGTCACCTATTTCCCGCAGTTGTGGGATGTCCGCAACAAACTGACCGCGCTGGCGAAGAGCGAGGAGTAGCGACGCGGCTTCAGGCTACGGGCTCTAGGCTTCGGCCAGAACCCGAGAACCTTGAAACCCGGAACCATAGAGTGCCTTATGACCTTTCAAGCTTCGGAAAGAAGGTGGCGCGCGCGGTTGGGGACATGTCGATGCTCTTGCGTCGGATCAACATCGGCAGGACGGCCGCGATCAAACCCGGCACCACCGGATGGATGTCAAGCGCCCACGGCACGTGCTTCAGGTGCAGAATCGTCCACGCGGCGCCCACGAGCGACCCGGCGACCGACGAGACTGTCGCTGCCCGTCGTGAGACGTACGGCGAATTGAGGCCGAGCAGCATCGGAAAGAAGAATGCCACGCCGACCAGCGCGACGGCGTAGGACACGATATTCAGGATCAGCTCCGGCGTGAAATACGCGCCGACCAGCGACACGAGCCCCACCACCACGATCGCGATCCGCGAAATCCGCAGATAGAAACGCTCGTCGCGCACGATGCCGCGCGGCTCGTAGTAGCACTTGCGCAGCAGATCGTGGGCCACCGCGGCTCCGGTCATGAGCAGGAGCGAGTCCGCCGTCGCGACGGCGGCGCTCACGACGCCCGTGATCGCGATCGCGCCGAGCCAGGGCGTTCCCGCCAGCGTCGAGACGAACGTGACGAGCGCGGGGAACGACTGGTCCGGGGCGGCTCGCACCTGATCCCACACCAGGACGCGGGCCGCCGCACCGAGATAGAGATTTCCGTACAACAGGAAAATCATGAAGAGCGCGTCGGTGATCGGCAGCGACACGCGCGCGACCTTGGTGTCTTTGGCAGCGAACACCTTGGTGATCATCGTGATGCGCGTGCAGTAGCCGACGAGCCAGACGATCCACCAGGACACCAGGTACGTCCATGACCACGTGACGCCCTTGACCGACGTCCAGCCTGGCGCGACTGCGTCCGCCCGCTGGAGCACGGCGGAAAATCCCCCGGCGGCCGCGTGCACGGCGGGCATGATCGCGACGAGTCCGGCCCACATCAAGGCGAAGAGGAAGATGTCGGTCCAGACAATGGCGAGCAGTCCGCCGAGCGACACGAACGCCACGAAGATGAGCGTGCCGAGCGCCATGCCGAGATTGAAGTTGATGCCGAGCAGGTCGTGGAGCAGAAATCCCATGACGCGAATCTGCGCGATCATGTAGAGCGTGCTCGACACGGCCACGATCACGGCGCTGTAGCCCCGGAGGAACGTGCTCTCGAAGCGCGCGCCCATGTAGTCGGGCAGCGTGAAGCCCGCCATCAGCCGCAGCTGCTTTGCCAGGAATCGCACGATGATGAGCGACGCCACGGCGAAGCTCATGAACGGCAGGATCGCCACGCCGCCGAACCGCGCGGCCAAAGCCACGCCGCCCTGAATCGATCCGCCGTGGAGAACCGACGCCACTTCCGCCACCACCATCAGACCGATGCCGAATCTGCGGCCGGCCACCCAGAAGTCCTCGGACGTCTTCTGGAAGCGCGAAGCGATGATGCCAATCAGGACCATCAGCGCCATGTACACGGCGAAGACGACCTGGCCGACAGGGCCGAGCGTCATGGTTCGCCGGTTCTCAGTCGCGCCGCCCGGTGTAGACCTGCCAGCAGTAATAGAACTGGTAGATCACCACGAGCGCGGGGATGGCGATGAGGACGATGAAGCTGGAGAGCGGGAGGCCGAGGATGCGCATCGTGCGAAGGGGACTGGTCGGTGAACCTTAGCGAAGAGGCGCCACGTTCGTCAATCGCGAAGGCGCGGCCGGCCTTGAGCGGCGCGGAGGTTTGATATAGTGACCCGCGGCAGCATGTTGAACGTCGATACGCCGTCGGGCGCGCCCTTCCTCGATCCGGCGCTGGATCGCACCGAGATCCGACCGTTCGAACCCGTCGACCGGGCCGATCTCGACCGGTGGCACGCTGCCATGCGGATGGCGAGGACGTTCGAGCAGAAGCTCGCGACGCTCTATCGGCAGGGGAAGATCGTGGGCGCTGTGTATCTGGGTACCGGTCAGGAGGCCATTGCGACCGGGGTCGTCAGCCTTCTGAGAAAAGACGACTACTTCTCGACGGTGTCACGAAACCTGGCGGGATGGTTCCTGCGCGGCGTGCCGCCTCGCGACGTGCTCGCGCGCTGGCTGGGCAAGGACATTCCGCCCGCGCACGGACGGGATCTCGGGCTCTTTCTGGCCGACCTGCCGAATTACGGCCTCGCGCCCTATCACAATGGATCCATGGCCTCGTGGATTCCGTCCGGCGCCGGATTCGCGCTTGCGTTCAAGCTGAAGCGGCAGCCGCGCGTATACGTGGCGTTCACCGGCGATGGTGCCACCAGTCCGGGTGACTTCTATGAAGGACTCAACTTCGCCGCCATCCACAAGCTGCCGCTCGTGATCATCGCCGAGAACAATTGCTACGCCTATTCGACGCCGATTGCCGCGCAGATGCCCGTGGCGAACATCGCCGATCGCGCTCCGGCGTTCAATATCGCGTCGGCGATCGCTTTCGGGAACGACATTTTCGAGGTCAGGCGCGCGGCGCGCATCGCCATCGATCATGCCCGCGGCGGGAAGGGGCCGTATCTCCTCGAGTTCAAGACATTCCGCCAGCGCGGCCACGGCGAGCACGACGACATGGGATACGTGCCCCGTGATCTCCGCGAGTTCTGGCAGGCGCGCGATCCGATGCGCATGTTCGAGGCGTATCTGCTCGCGTACGGCGGCTGCTCGCAGACCGATCTCGATCGCGTCGCGGCCGACTGCGCCGCCACGGTCGACGAGGCGGTGACCTACGCGCAGTCGCTGCCGGACCCGGCGCCCGAGTCGGTCACCTGGAGGCTGTTTGCCGAGTGACAGGTGGCTCTGAGTTCACCTGATTGACCTTCCATGGCTGTTGCGACTTATCTCGACGCCATCTCGCAGGCTCTTCGGGAGGAGATGCGACGCGACCCGAACGTGATCCTCCTGGGCGAAGACATCGCGGAGTTCGGCGGCGCGTTCAAAATCACGCGCGGCTTCCTCCAGGAGTTCGGCCCCGAGCGCATCATCGACACGCCGATCAGCGAAAGCGGCTTCGTCGGAGCCGCATGCGGCGCGGCGATCGAAGGCCTTCGACCGGTCGTGGAGTTTCAGTTCGCCGACTTCATTGCCTGCGCATTCGATCAGATCGTCAACTTCGCGGCGAAGGCGTACTACCGGTGGGGAACGCCCGTGCCGGTCGTGTTCCGGGGCCCGTCCGGAGGCGGCTTCCGCGGAGGCCCGTACCACTCACAGAACCCGGAAGCCTGGTTTGCGCACGTGCCGGGACTGAAGGTCGTCCAGCCGTCGACGCCGTACGACGCGAAGGGCCTGCTCAAAGCGGCCATCCGCGACAGCAACCCCGTAATTTACTTCGAGCACAAGCATCTGTACCGGCGGATTCGAGAAGAATTGCCGGAGGAAGATTTCGTCGTTCCGCTCGGTGTCGCCGACGTGAAGCGCGAAGGATCGGACCTCACGATCGTCACCTACGGCGCGATGGTGCACGAGTCGATCACCGCGGCCGAGCGGCTGTCGAAGGAAGGCGTGGAGTGTGAAGTGATCGACCTCCGCACGCTGTCGCCGCTCGACAAGGACAGCTTCCTGTCGAGCGTGCGTAAAACAAGCCGCGCTCTGGTCGTCTACGAAGCCCACCTGACGGCGGGCTTCGGTGCCGAGGTCGCGGCCATCATCGCGCAGGAAGCGTTCGACCATCTCGATGCGCCGGTGACGCGCGTGGCGAGCCTCGACGTGCCTATTCCGTTCGCCGGCCCGCTCGAGGATGCGGTGCTCCCGAGCGCCGAGAAGATCTATCAAGCGGCGGTGGGAGTGCTCGAGGTACTAGACGGCTCAAGGCAAAACCGTGGTGAAAGTATTGATGCCCCAGATGGGGGAGTCGCTGGCCGAAGGCACCGTCGTCCGATGGCTGAAAGCCGCGGGCGACGCCGTCGCGCGCGATGAACCGCTCTTCGAGATCTCGACCGACAAGGTCGATACCGACGTGCCGTCGCCTGCGGCCGGGCGCCTGAAAGAGATTCTCGTGCGCGAAGGCGAGACGGTCGCCGTTGGCGCGCTGGTGGCTGTCCTCGAGACGGCCGAGGAGCAGCCAACGGCGGCTGATGGGGATGCGCCAGGGGGTGGAGCCAGGTCTTCCGCCGCCCCTCGGCAGAAAGCGGCAGAGGAAGATCGTGGTGGTCATTTCAAGTCGGACCACGCGCCCCAGCTCGTGTCGTTCAGCCGTTCGAAGAGCGCGGCGCCAGCCGAGACACCTTCACGTTCCGATCGCCCGCCACCTGCGCGCAGTGCCCCGGTCAACCGATCATTCAGTCCGGCTGTCCTCGACGCGGCGAGGCGCGGCGGCGTGCCCCTCGATCAGTTGACGGGCATTGAAGGCACCGGTCGCGGCGGTCGCATCACCAAGCGCGACGTTCAATCGCATTTGTCCGCTGCGCGTGCCGTGTCACCCGGGGGTGGATCGCGAGCCGCTCAGTCGACTTCGACACCACGCGAATATCTCTACACGCCGACCGAGGGTGACCGGGTCGTCCCGATGTCCAACGTCCGGCGACGGATTGCGCACCACATGTCGTGGTCGGCCCGGATCAGCCCGCACGCGAGCGCCTTCGCGGACTGCGACGTGTCCCGGGCTGCCGCGCTGGTGGCATCCCGGCGTGAAGTCCGTGATCGAGCCGGTGCGCCGCTGACACATACCGTTCTGGCAGCTCGCGCCCTGCTCGCCGCCGTTCGCGCCTTCCCAGTCTTCAATGCCTCGGTCGTTGACGAGGCGATCGTGTTCAAGCCGCATGTGAACCTGGGAATTGCGGTGGCGCTCAAGGACACCGGCGAATTGATTGTGCCGGTCGTTCATCGCGCCGACGAGCTCTCCCTCGACGGGCTGGCGCGCGCCATCGACGATCTCGCGACGCGGGCTCGCGAGCGGCGGTTGAACGTCGATGATGTGCAGGGCGGCACGATCACGTTGACGAATCCCGGCATGTTCGGCGGCATTACGGGGACACCGATCCTCAATCAGCCCCAGGTCGCCATCCTCGGTCTGGGCGCCATCACCAAGCGGGCGGTCGTCGTCAACGACGCGATCGCCATCAGACCGGTGATGACGATGGTGCTGACGTTCGATCATCGGGCCGTGGACGGGATGCAGGCGTTTCAGTTCCTCGAGCGCATTCGGTTGGAGCTGGCCGACGCCCGGGATGAGAAGAGCGAGTAGTCGGCGCGGCGAGGTGGGCATCTGACGCGATGTTGAAGGGCACGGTGGCGTTTGTGACGGGTGGTGGCCGCGGCATCGGTCGCGCCATTGCGGAGGCCTTTGCGGCCGGTGGTGCGAAAGTGGCTGTGGCGGCCCGATCGCGCGACGAAGTCGACGCCGTTGCCAGGTCCCTGTCCGCGAATGGCTCATCATCGATCGGCGTGACCTGCGACGTGACGAACGCGCAGAACGTGGCGGCCGCCCTCGAGCGAACCGCCGCGGCGCTTGGCCCCGTCGAGATCCTGGTGAATTGCGCCGGGTACGTGGAGAGCGCGCCACTCGTCCGGCTCGACGAGGAGTTGTGGCGGCGGACGCTCGACATCAACCTGACCGGCACGTATCTCTGCATGCGCGCGGTGCTGCCTGAGATGATCGATCGGCGACGGGGACGCATCCTGAACATCGCATCGATAGCCGGGCGCGTGGGATTCCCGTATACGGCGGCATATTGCGCCGCGAAACATGGCGTGCTCGGTCTGACCCGGTCGGTGGCCCTCGAGGTCGCAACGCAGGGGATCACCGTCAACGCGGTCTGTCCGGGTTGGGTTGACACCGACATGACCAGCGCGAGCATCGCCCGCATTGTTGAGAAGACGGGGCGAACACCGGAGGAGGCACGGCGGACGCTCGAGCTGATGAGTCCGCAGCGCCGCCTGATTCGACCCGACGAGGTGGCCGCGGTCGCCGTGTTCCTGGCGAGCGATGAGGCGGCCGGCATCACGGGGCAAGCCATCGACGTGGATGGCGGCGAGGTCATGGCGTGAAGCTGATCAACCCTTCCTCACTCCCGTCGCCTCGCGGTTTCAATCACGGCGTCCTGCTCGGTTCGGGTTCGCTGCTGTGTCTCGCCGGGCAGATCGGGTGTGACGCCGATGGCCGCATCGTCAGCGAGGGACTGGGCGAGCAGTTCGACAAGGCGCTCGCGAATCTTCTGGCCGTTGTCGCGGAGGCCGGAGGACACCCGGAAGACATCGGCCAGCTGACGATCTACGTCACGGACAAGGCCGAGTACGTCGCCCAGCGGCGCGCCATCGGCCAGCTGTATCGTCAGCGCATGGGTGCGCACTATCCGGCCATGAGCCTTGTCGAGGTGAAGAGCCTCCTCGAACCGCGCGCGAAAGTGGAAATCGAGGGTATCGCCGTTGTCCACGCCTGATTCACCCATTCGGCCCCGCACCTTTCGGTACGAAGAAGAAGGTGCCATCGCCACCATCACGCTCAATCGACCGGAGCGTTTGAATGCCCTCACGTTCGAGGTGTATGCGGAGCTCCGTGACACGTTCGTCGCGCTCGCCGATCGCGACTCGGTCAGAGCGGTTCTCCTGACAGGCGAAGGACGAGGCTTCTGTTCGGGCGGCGACGTCGATCTGATCATCGGCGAGCTCGTCCATCGCGATGCGCCGGCGCTCCTCGAGTTCACGCGACTGACAGGGTCGCTCATCAAGAGCATCCGCGCCCTGCCCAAGCCGATCGTCGCGGCGGTGAACGGCGTGGCCGCCGGTGCGGGAGCCGTCATCGCGCTGGCCTGCGACTTCCGTGTCGGAAGCGAGCACGCGAGCCTGGCGTTTCTCTTTACGAAGGTCGGGCTCGCTGGCGCCGACATGGGCGCCGCCTACCTGCTGCCGCGCGTGGTGGGTCTGGCGCGGGCCACGGAAATGCTCTTCTTCGGAGAAGCCATCGAGGCGAAGGACGCGCTTCGGATCGGGCTGCTTTCGCGTGTCGTCCCGCACTCGCTGCTCCTGCCCGAGACGCGCGCCTATGCCGAGCGCCTGGCGAGCGGGCCCACCTTCGCGCTTGGATTGACGAAGACGCTGCTCAATCACGAGCTCGATGTGGACTTCGCCTCGGCCATCGAAGCCGAGGCCGAGGGTCAGGCGCTCTGCCTGCAGACGCGCGACTTCAAGGAGTTCTACGAAGCGTTCAAGGCGCGACGGCCGCCGCGTTTCGAGGGTCGATGACGGACGTGGACCTGTCGATGCTCGATCTGCCGTTCTTCGAAGAGCGCCACCGATCCCTGGCGGACCAGATCGGTGCGTTCGTCGCGACCCACGTCGAACCGCGCGCCGCGTTCGCGGATGCTGACGATCCCAACGTCGCCGCGCGCGCATTTCTCTTCGAGCTCGGCCGCGCGGGGTTCCTCCGGATCCTCGTGCCTGCAGCGTTCGGCGGGACCGACCCGTCGCCGGATCTGCGGTCTGTCTGTCTCGCCCGCGAGGCCATCGCCGCTTCGTCCGCTCTCGCCGACTCCGCGTTCGCCGTTCAAGGCCTTGGCAGCTATCCACTCGCACTGGCCGCCGAGGACCACATCAAAGAGCGGTATCTGCCGAAGGTGGCGAGCGGCGAGATCATCGGCGCGTTCGCGTTGACCGAGCCGTCGGCCGGATCGGACGTGTCGGCAATCGAAACCGAGGCGCGGCGTGATGGCGACGGGTATGTCCTGAACGGCTCGAAGACGCTCATCTCGAACGCGGGCATCGCCGGTTTCTACGTGGTGTTCGCAACGGTTGATCCTGCCCTCGGCAAGAAGGGGATCACGGCGTTTCTGGTCGATGCGAACGCGGCCGGGCTCGAGGTGTCCGGCCCGACGCCGCTGCTGGCGCCTCATGCCATCGGCGATGTGACGTTTGAGAACTGCCGGGTTCCTGCCGAGCAGCGCATCGGCGGCGAAGGGCACGGACTGCGGGTGGCGTTCGCCACGTTGGATTTTTTCAGGACCTCGGTGGCGGCGGCTGCATGCGGCATTGCCGGGCGGGCGCTGGAAGAGTCGAGACAGAGGGCGATGGTGCGCCACCAGTTCGGTTCGGCATTGGCGGAGTTTCAGGCGGTGCGATTTCTGCTGGCCGACATGGCGGCCGAGCTCGATGCGAGCCGCCTGCTCGTATACCGCGCGGCCTGGCGGAAGGATGGCGGCGCGGAGCGTGTCAGCAGGGATGCCGCCATCGCCAAGCTCTTTGCCACCGAGGCGGCACAGCGAATTGTCGATCGGGCCGTTCAGATTCACGGCGGTGACGGCGTTCGCCGCGGGACCGTCGTCGAGCGCCTTTATCGTGAGGTGCGGGCGCTCCGCATCTACGAGGGCACGTCGGAAATCCAGCATCTCATCATCGCGGATCACGTACTCAAGGCGATATCGGGCCAGCCATAGACTGGAACCGTGGGAACCCTGGCACCTGAGAACCCTGGAACCCCAGAACCGTTGAAGCGATGACCGAATCCCACCCTGGATCGTACCTGCCGCCGCCGGAGCTCTGGCCCGACCGGATCTATTCGCTCCCCGAGGTCCAGTACCCGTCAATGCTGAATGTCGCGCGCGAGCTCGTCGACAGTCACGTCGATGCCGGGCGCGGCGATGCCATCGCGCTTGTGGGTGCGCAGGAACGGCTGACTTTCGGCGAGCTTCAGGAGCGAGTCAATCGGATCGGCAACGCCCTCAAGGATCTGGGCGTCGGGGTGGGCGATCGCGTCGTGATGCGCTTCCCCAATCGACCCGAGTTCGTCGCGACATGGCTGGCCGTACAGAAGATTGGCGCCGTCGGCGTGTCCACGATGCCGATGCTGCGCGCCCGCGAGCTCGCGTACATCGTCAACGACGCGGAGGCGAAGGCGTGCGTGGTGGCCGGGGATTTCGTCGGCGAAATCGAGCGCGCCTGGCCGGATCTGAAGCATCCGCCTGCGCTGGTCATCGGATCGCCGTCTGGGGCGACGAGCCTTCCCTCGTGGACACTATCGGACCTGATCGCACAGTCGAGTCCCCGGCTCGACGCGCATGCTGCGGGACGCGACGACCTCGCGCTCCTGGCGTACACGTCGGGCAGCACCGGCGTGCCGAAGGGCGCCTGCCATTCAGCGTCGGACATGATCGCTTCCGCCGATTCGTACGCGCGGTATGTCATCAAGCCGTCGGCAAGCGATGTGTTCGGCGGGCATCCGACGCTGGCGTTCACGTTCGGACTGGGCGGCCTGCTCGTGTTTCCATATCGATTTGGCGCCCGCACGGTGCTCCTCGACAGCTTTACACCGGAACGACTGCTCGAGCTGATCGGCCGCGAACGCATCACCGTACTCTTCTGCGCTGCGACGACATACCGGCTGCTGCTTCAAGTCGCAGACCTCGAGCGGCGTTTCGACTTGAGCTCGCTCAGACTCTGTGTCAGCGCGGGCGAGCCTTTGCCTCGCCCCGTCTACGACGAATGGATCGATCGCACGAAGGTCGAGGTCATCGACAGTCTCGGGACGACTGAGATGTTTCAGGTGTTCGTCTGCCAGCGCCCCGGCCAGGTTCGTCCCGGCGCGACCGGTCTGCCGGTCCCCGGATACGACGTGCGCATCGTTGACGATCAGTTGAACGAAGTTCCTCGGGGGACGCCCGGTCTCCTTGCCGTGCGGGGCCCGACCGGATGTCGATACTGGCGCAAACCCGACCGCCAACGGGAATACGTGCGCGGCGGCTGGAACCTCCCGAACGATGTCTGCATCCAGGATGCGGACGGATACATCTGGTATCAATGCCGCAACGACGACATGATCATCTGCGCCGGCTATAACATCGCGGGACCGGAGGTCGAGGCCGTGCTGCTCGAGCACCCGGCCGTGCTCGAGGCCGCCGTTGTGGCGTCACCTGATTCGGTCAAAGGTCATGTGCCGAAGGCGTTCGTGGTCCTGAAGCCTGGCCGAACGCCAAGCGAATCGCTCGCCGCCGAGCTCCAGGATCTGGTTCGGCGCGAGCTCGCAAACTACAAGTACCCACGGAAAGTATCGTTCGTGAGCGCGCTTCCGAAGACGGAGACCGGCAAGATCCGGCGCGTCGAGCTGCGCGAACAGGAACAGCAGGCCGCGTCCGCAGGACTCTGATCCGTCGCATGTGGCACCCGCCCGAACACATCAAGCACGCGTTGCCGCCCGCGAGGTGGCCGACGCGCGACGAGGCAACGGCTTCCCGCTGGTTCAGCCCGATCCGTCTCGGTCCTGTCGAGCTCGAGGAGCGCACGTGGGTGCCGGCCATGGTGCCCTGGCGCGCGACCGAAGATGGTTTCGTGACCGACGACGTCCTGGACTGGTACGAGCGCTTCGCGCGCGGTCGCCCGGGTGGGCTCGTGGTGGAAGCGACGGGCGTGCGCGACATCGCGAGCGGCCCGCTCCTCAGAATCGGCCACGATCGCTTTCTGCCTGGCCTGCGACAGCTCGTGGAAGTCGTCCGTCGCGCGAGCGGCGGCCATACGCGCCTGTTCATTCAGATCATCGACTTTCTGACGGTCCGTCGTCGTCCGGAACCCGAGAAGTTCTTTCGCCGTTTTCTGGCCATCACCGATCGCCATCGTGATCTGCTCGCGGGATCCGCGATGACGGACGACGACATCCGAGAGAGACTCGCCGGGCTGCCCGAGAGCGATCTCGCACGCGTTCTGACGGATCGCGAGCTCGAGGCGCTCAAGTTCGGATACCGGGAACGCGTCACCGACATGGACATGCCTCACATTCGCGAGCTGCCACGCGTGTTGCCGGCCGTGTTCGCAGCCGCAGCCGTGCGGGCCAGGGAGGCGGGCTTCGACGGCGTTGAGCTGCACTTTGCTCACGCGTATACGATGGCATCGTTCCTCTCCGCTTTGAACGACCGCCCCGACGGCTATGGCGGCCCCAGGGAGCACCGGGCACGGTTGCCGCTCGAGGTGTATCACGCGGTTCGCGCCCGAGTCGGATCGGACTTTGCCGTCGGCTGTCGCTATCTATCTGACGACTGCATCGCCAACGGGAACACCGTAGACGACGCGGTATTCTTCGGCGTGCAGTTCGCGCGCGCGGGGATGGACTTCCTGTCGTTGTCGCGCGGCGGGAAGTTCGAGGACGCGAAGCAGCCTGGCATCGGCTGGGCCGTCTATCCGTATACCGGCCCGAGCGGATGGGAGTGCATGCCCACCGTGCTGGCAGATGCCCGCGGGCCATTCGGCCGGAACGTGCCGGCAGCGGCGCGGATCAGGAAAGCGATTCGCGCAGCGGATTGCGAGACGCCCATCGTCGTGTCAGGCGGGATCCACGGATTCGATCAGGCAGAGGCGATCATCAGGAATGGCGAGGCGGACATCGTCGGCGCCGCGCGTCAGTCGCTTGCCGATCCCGACTGGTTTGAAAAGATCCGCTTGGGGTACGGTCAGGATGTGAGGCGCTGCGTCTTCACGAACTACTGCGAAGGCCTGGATCAGAAGCACAAGCAGGTCACGTGCAAGCTCTGGGATCGGCTCGAGCTCGATGGATCGGACGTCAAGCTGGCTGACGGCGGAAAGCGGCGATTGACCGCGCCTGCCTGGGATCCGAATCGATCATGAAGATCACCATCATCGGCGGGGGGCCAGCCGGCCTGTACTTCGCGATTCTCACGAAGCGTCGTCAGCCTGCCGCCGACATCACCGTCATCGAGCGCGATGGCCCCAACGACACGTTCGGCTGGGGTATCGTCTTTTCGGATCAGACATTTTCTTATCTCCAAACCGCGGACGAGCCGTCCTTTACGCGGATCGTCGAGAGCTGCCAGACGTGGGACAACGTTGACGTCGTGCACAGGAACCGGAAGGTCACGATTCGAGGCAATCTGTTTTCGGGCGTTGCGCGGCTTCGGTTCTTGAATATCCTGCACGAACGATGTCGCGAACTGGGTGTGGAACTGGTTTTCCACACCAACGTGACGGACATCTCGGCGCGCCAGTCGGGTTGCGACCTGCTGGTCGGCGCCGATGGCGCCAACAGCCTGGTCAGGCAGACCTACCGCGACTCCTTCGAGCCCTCGCTCGATGTCCGCACGAACAAGTACATCTGGCTGGGCACGCATCGGCTTTTCCACGGTCTGACGCTCACGTTCCGGGAGAACGAAGACGGTGTGTTCGCCGCGCATTCCTACAAGTTCAACGACACGACGAGCACGTTCATTGTCGAATGTCCGGAGGAGACGTGGGTCCGGGCAGGGTTTGCCAAGAGAAGCGAGCAGGATACCTGCTCATACCTGGAACGCGTGTTTGCGGACGACCTGGAAGGGCAGGCGCTCCTCACCAACAACTTCGTCCGCTGGCTCAACTTTGTGCTCGTCCGGAACCGAACCTGGCATCACCAGAACGTGGTGCTGCTCGGCGATGCTCTCCACACGGCGCATTTCTCCATTGGATCCGGCACGAAGCTGGCGCTGGAGGATGCGATCGCACTCCATTCGTGCATGGCGCGTCACGAGACCGACGTGGCGGCCGCGCTCGATGACTTTCAGCTGACTCGCAAGCCGATTGTCGATCGCATCCAGGATGCGGCGTTCGAGAGCCTGCGGATGTTCGAGAACATCGCGTCCGACATGCCGCTCGATCCGCTCGGGCTGGCCTACAAACTGATGACGCGGAGCGGCCGGATCGATCGAGACAAGCTCATGAAACGCGATCCGAACTTCGTCGCGGAGTACGAGCGATCGCGGCGGTGAGTGATCGGCGGCGGTGGCGGCTGGTGCGGGGTTTCCCGTCAGGCGTCGATCTCGCCCGCGCGCCGGCGTGAGAAGAAGTAGCCCACGCCAAGCAGGAACAGCCACGGGCCGGCGGCGATCAGCGTCACGCGCAGCCCCGGCGCCCACCACGTGGTCACCAGCATGGCCAGGATCAGAACGCCGCCGGCCACCGACATCGCGCGCGACCCGGCGATCCTGACGGGCAATCGAGGCGCGCCGGCGCTGTCCATCCTGCGTCTGAACGCCAGGTGTGTGATGAAGACCATGATGTAGACGAACAGTCCGCCGAAGAGCGCCACGCCGAAGAACCAGACGTAGGCAGAGTTCGGCCAGAACGCGCGAATCACGACGGCAATGGCCAGGCCGACGCTCGAAATCAACAGAGCGTTCACCGGCGTCCCGCGTTGATTGACGGCGCCCCATGCGGCGGGGACAAAACCGCCGCGCGCGAGCGAGAACATCGATCGCGTGATCAAATACAGGTTTGCGTTGGCGGCGGACAGCGCTGCGGTGATGACGACGAAGTTCATGACCGATGCCGCTCCTGGAATTCCAGTGCGGCGCAGCACGCCGACGAACGGGCTCTCACCGACGCCCGCCTGCTGCCACGGCATGATCCCGACGAGGAGGACGATCATGACGAGATAGATGATCGTGAGCCCCAGAATCATTCTGAGCATCGCCTTGGGAATCGTCCGCTCCGGATCGGTGGCCTCGCCTGAGGTGACCGCGACCACCTCGACGCCGATGAACGAGTAGAACGCGATGCACGCGCCGATCCAGACGCCGAGAAAGCCCATCGGCACGAACCCGCCGTCACCGACGTAGTTGCGGAGCCCGATCGCCGGTTCGCCCGTGAGGCCGAAGAGCACCGCGGATCCCAGGACGACGAACATCACGATTGCGACGACCTTGATCATGACAAACCAGTACTCGAACTCGCCGAAAGTTCCGACGGACCTGGCATTCAAGTACACGATGAGCGCGCCGAATCCGAGCGTCCAGAGATAGCCCGGCACCTGTGGAAACCAGAACTGCATGTAGATGGACAGCGCGACGAGATGTCCGCCGGTGGCGATGATTTCCATCAGCCAGTAGCTGACGCGGACGGCGTAACCGGCGAAGGGCGACACGTACATGTGCGCGTAGACGCCGAAGGAGCCGGCCGTGGGATGCATCACCGCCATCTCGGTGAGCGCCGCCGTGAGCAGCAGCGCGACAGCCGCCGAGATGAGATAGGACAGAATGATGGCCGGCCCCGCCACGTTGACCGCCAGCCCGCTCGCCAGAAAGAGCCCGGTGCCGATGGCGCCGCCTATGGCCATCATGGCCTGCTGGCCAACAGACAGCTGGCGTGCCAGCACTTGTTCGCGACGGACGGAGGGGTGATCGGTGTCCGGGTTCAAAGGTTTCAGGGTTCCAGAGTTCTAGAGGGTTCACGGGTTCGGGAACCGTAGAACCCTACGTGACAACCGACGTGAACGGCGTGTCCGCATCGTAAGACTTCGTGCGGACGATCTCGCTCAGTTCCGCCATGACGCGCTCCACTTCGTCCGCCGTGTTGTAGAAGTGCGGCGAGATGCGGATGCCCACGCCAGGGCGATAGTCGATCACGACGTCTCGCGCCTTGAGCGCACGCGCGACGTGTTTCGCGTCGGGAACGTTCACGGCCACCGTGCCGGCAAGGCGATCCGGATCGCGCGACGCGATCGACTCGAAGCCGTGCTCGTCGACCAACTCCAAAAGCCGGGCCGTCATGCGCTTCGACTCGTCCCGGATGCGGGCGACGCCGATTGCGTTGATGATATCCAGCCCCGCGAGCGCCGCATGATACGCGGGGATCGACGGGGTGCCGTTCATCATCCGCATCGCGTCGTGCCGGGGCTGATAGTGCTCCCAATCGAAGGCGAACGGGTTTTCGTGACCGACCCAGCCCGTGAACCTCGGCTGCAGTGTGCGCATGAGGTCTGGCCGGGTGTAGAGGAAGGCGTTTCCAGGTCCGCCACACAGCCACTTGAGGCAGCCGCCCACCGCGAAATCCACTCCGGTGGCCGTCACGTCGACGGGGATGATGCCGGCCGACTGATATGTGTCCAGGACGACCGGCGCTCCCACACGGTGAGCCCGCTCGACAACGGGGACCGGATCCATGATGTACGACGTTCGAAAAAGCACGTGCGACATCGCAACGAGTGTCGTCGTCTCGTCGATCGCCTGAATGAGACGATCCGCATTGACCGACATATCGCGGTCAGCCGGTACGATCGTGAGTTCGAAGCCCAGCGCTTCATGGGCTCGATAGAGATAGACCATCGAAGGGAAATCCATCTCGAGACACACGATCCGTCGCCTGGCGCCTTTCGGCGCGAGGCACGAGAGGACAACCGCTTCGGCGGTCGTGACGTTCTCGTGCATGCTGACGGAATGCGGCGGCGCGCCGATCACCGAGGCCACCTTGTCTCCCACCTCGAGCGCCATTTCCCACCAGCGTTCTTCCCACGCACGCACGCCTCGCGTGGCCCAGGCCTCGGCATAGCCGGCGAGATCCTGAGCCGCCCGACGCGGCATCGCGCCAAGCGAGTTGCTGATCATGTAGACCGCGCGTTCCAGGATGGGAAACTCGTCCCGCCAGCGCGAAAGGTCGTCAGTCATGGCGTGCGGCCTCCTGATGAGATGCGCCGTGACGGCCGTCGCGCGTCACACCCGCGAGCTGATCGAGGCGTTTCAGGAGTGCGGGAATCTCGGCAGGGAAATCCTGGGGAGCGAACGTCTCGCTGCTGACGCACGCGACGCGATATGAGCCTTCGACGACCAGGCGCCGCGTTGGCTGATCGCGCACGACGAAGCGGTACTGGATACGGCGGTTCGAGATCTCGTCCACTCCGATGCCTACTTCGATCAAATCGCCGGCGCGCGCCGGCGACCTGAACCGGCACGACGTCTCCACACGCGGCATGAAAATGCGGTGGTCGCGCACCAGATCGGTTCGCGCCGTTCCCAGCGCCCGGAACAGCTCGTCCTCGGCTTCTTCGAAAAACCGGAAGAAGTTTCCGAACCACACGATACCGGCGGCATCGGTGTCCCACCAATGGACGCGGATCGTCACAGGGTAGAGCGCAGCCACGGGCGAACTCTACACTGTCCGGTCTCCGGGAGGCCAGCCCGCCGGCGCCTTGCCGGCGGGCCGAATCCGTTTACGGCTGCGAGCCCGCTATCGTCGGCTGGAGTCTCCAGCCCGCCGCTTCGAGCTCGTTCATGGATGTGAGTGTCGTGGAGGACGCCTTGACCTGGAAGCGCGCGACGATCGCGTTGAAGAACGTTTCGCCGATCTTGTTGTGTCCCGCGACGGTCGGATGGAATCCGTCGTTGGATGAGATGTAACTATCTACGTTCGTGCTGAGAGCGGCGAAGACATCCACGAGCGTGACACCCGGCGTCGTCGCAAGGGCCCGGATGTCATTGTTGTAGTCGTTCAGGAGATCGAAGCCCGGCGCAAAACTACGTTCGGGCGGCAGCGTCGCCAGCATCACGGCGATCCCCCGACTCCTGGCGGCATTCACCATGTTCGACATGGCGCCGATCGGATTTATGTTGTGATTGAGATCGTTCACGCCTTCGAGCAGGTTGAGGACCTGCGGATGCCACTGATCGAGCACACCCGGCAAACGGTTCTGGCCGTTGGTCGCTCGCTCGCCACCCTTGGCCTCGTTGAACACATCGAAGTTCTGGCTCGTATAGCGATTCTCAAGCAGCGAACGCAGTTTGTCGGGATACCCGCCCGATGACAGTCCGAGGCCGCCATCCGTCATGCTGTCGCCGAAGCAGACGAACCGCGTCACTGAAAGCGTCCCCGCGCCTCCTCCGGCAATGACGACCTTCACCTCGTTGGATGGCGCACCCACGCCAGCCGAATTCTTGGCGCGTATGCGAAGGTAGAACGTTCCCGGAGGCGCGCTCCCCGTCACCGATGTGGCTGGGCCGATGTCGCCGCTGCCAAGGTTGGCCGACCCGGGTGAGGAACCGACTTCAAGGATGTACGACGTGGCGGGGCAACCGGAAGAAGGGGCGTTCCAGTCGAGGACCACGGAGGATCCATTAACCGAGACGGAGAATCCGGTGGGCGCGTTGGGCTTTGTCGAAGAGCCCCCGCTACCACCGACCGTGCTCTTCACCTCATTCGATGGCGCTCCCAACCCGCTCGCGTCGCGTGCGCGCACCCGGCTGTAGTAGACACCGTTCGGAACGTTGCCCGAGACCAGCGAAGTCGCAGTGTTCCCTGTGTCGAAATTCACCAGGTTGGACGCACCGGGGGACGATCCAACTTCGAGGACATATGACAAAACGCCGCCTCCAGAAGGCGCCGTCCAGTGATAGGTAAGGATCGAACCGTTGACGGTAACCGTGAGGTTCTGTGGCGCGCCAATGGCGGCGATGCCTACTCCGCTCGCGGTTGCGATCGGGGGCGAGAAGCAACCCGGCGAGCCATCGAGCGAAGGACACGCCACTTCTATCGTTGGGGACGCACCCTGTGACAATGTCGTGGCGGCCGACGGCGCGGTGGGCCCCCCGCCAGGCTCTCCGCATCCGGAGGCGAATACCGCTGCCAGAAGACCCCACGACCAGAACCGACGAACCATTACAAACTCCTTCATCGGGTTACTGGCAGGCCACCGGCAACCCCGGAACCCAACACGATACCAGATGCCCTCGGCGCGTTGTCAAACTCGACATTCTTGACAGGCTGGCGCGATCGGCTACCGTTCTCAGTTACCAGCCCCGACCTTCAGGTCCGGGTCGGATCAGCACAGCAAGACAAGCACTGTGGACCAAACGGTGTGAACGAAACATTACGAACCAGGCACTGTGAACCAGGCACCGTGAACCAAGCACCAACCCCTGAGAACCAAGAACTATCAATGTCCAGAATCGCCGCGATCTCGATCGTGGTGCTGGCATTCGTGGGTCCCGCGCTGTGGGGGCTGACCGCCGGCTCGCAGACCGAGCCCGGACAGCCGGCGGATCAGAGCGGGCCGCTCGAGGCCGCGTTCGCCTCGTCCATATCGAGGGATCGCATTTCCGCCGTTCATCGCGAGTTGACCGCGCACCCGCACATGGCAGGCAGTCCTCGAAGCCGCGAGGTTGCTCAATATCTGGCCGGCCTGCTCGGAGCGGCAGGGCTCGACACAGAAGTCGTCGAGTATCGGCCGTGGTTATCAGAACCACGGACGATCGACGTGGCGATCACGCAGCCGATACAAGTAGCCCTCCGAACAACGGAGCCGGCAAACGCTGCCGATCCGGACACCGGAAGTCGTGAGCTCGGTCCGGGGTTCGTTGCGTACTCCGCGTCCGGGGACGTCTCTGGAGAGGTCGTCTACGTCAACTACGGCCTCCCGGCGGACTACGAGGCGCTCCGGAAAGTCGGTGTGGACGTTCGCGGCAGTATCGCGTTGGCCCGGTACGCGCGCAGCCATCGCGCCGTCAAGGTGCACACAGCCGAACAGGCCGGAGCCAGAGGCATCCTGATCTACAGCGATCCGGCCGACGATGGCGCTGCGAGAGGAGAGACGTGGCCCAAGGGGCCATGGCGAAGCGCGTGGATGCTGCAGCGTGGCAACGCGAAGTACAGCTGGTTCTGGCACGGCGATCCATTGACGCCCGGCACGCCGGCACGCGAGGGGAGCGCCGCGCTCGATCCTCGTGACACGCCCACGCTCCCAAGAATTCCGGCGGCGGTGCTGTCGTCTGATCAGGCGGAGCAACTGCTCCGCCTCCTTGAAGGGTCGGCGGTGCCGGCGGCGTTTCAAGGCGGCCTGCCCCTCGCGTATCGCACTGGGCCAGGGCCCGTTCGCGTTCGCATGAACATCCAGATGGACGACGGGCCGCGGTCGATCTACGACGTGATCGCGCGGATAAAGGGCGCGCGCCAGCCGGATCGGCTGGTCCTGATCGGCACGCACCACGACGCCTGGACCTTCGGTGGTGTCGATCCGGGCAGCGCAGCGGCCGTCATGGTGGAGGTCGCACGCAGCCTTGCCGCGCTCGCTCGCAACGGGTGGCGACCGGAGCGCACCGTCCAGTTCGCAATCTGGGACGCCGAGGAGTTCGGTCTCGTTGGCTCGACGGAATATGCGGAAGAGCACGAACGCGAGCTGCGCGAGCGCGCAGTCTGCTACATCAATTCCGATTTCTACATGCGAGGGCGTCTCGATGCGGGCGGCGTCCCGTCGCTCGCGGGATTCATCGCGGACGTGGCCCGGAGCATTCCGGGCCGCGGGCGGAGCCTGTACGAGGACTGGAAGGAAGAGAACGAACGACGCGCCGGATCGACGCCGGCCTCGTCGGCCGAGGCGACACCGGATCTGGCAGCGTTGGGAAGCGGCGCCGATTTCGTGGCGTTTCAGGATTACCTGGGCCTCCCCACCCTGTCGCTCGAGTTCGACTTCGAAGGCAGTTACGGCGCCTATCACTCCAACTACGATACGCGGCGCTATATGGAACAGGTCGTGGATCCCGGATTCGAGCAGGGAGCCGTGCTGGCGCGATTGCTGGGTGTGACGGCCATGCGCCTCGCGTCCGACCGGGTGCTGCCGTTTCGATATGCGCGCTACGCGCGCAGCATCGGGCGGTACGCCGCCGAAGCCAGAGTGGCGGCCCTCGAGGAGCCGGTGCGCAAGCTGATTGACGTGGCGACCGACCTCGACCGGAGGCTCGAGCGCGAGGAGTCGTCCGCCCGACTCTCGGACGCGGAGGTTCGCGAGCTGAACGATCGGCTGGTGCGCATCGAGCAGGCGCTGCTCGACGAGAGTGAGCCGGCGGCGAAGCACTGGTATCGACACGTGGTGTACGGCTGGAACATCTACTCGCTCTACGACGGCCAGGCCATCCCCGGACTGGCCGAGGCCATTCGTCAGGGACAGCAGCCGGCGATCGATCGAGAAACTGCGCGTGTCAGCGCCGCGCTGGCCAGAATGACCGATGCCGTGCGGCGCGCGCGAGACATGCTCGGTGAGTAAACTCAAGAAAAGGTCAAAGGGTCGACGAGTCCAAGGGTCGCAAAGTCACTCGAAGTGTCGAACAGTCGTGCATGTATAATCTGGCGCCGCTGCCAGGCGACGCTACCAAGTTCTTATAGCTACTCGCAGACCTTCCCGAGGACTGCAGCGCGACGATTGAAACGCCGAGAGACAAACTGCTGATCATATGGTTCGTGACACTGATGCGCTGACGTCCGCCACGCTCAAGCATTTGAGGGAACGCTGGTGGAACAGCGAGTTCACAGACTTTCTGCGCGAGACGCTGCAGCCGCGCGCAGGGAATCGCATTCTCGACGTTGGTTGCGGCGTCGGCACGGCCGAGCTCACCCTCGGGCGGCTGCGCATGACGCAGGTCGAACTCGTCGCCATCGATTTCATCGCCGACTACGTCCGCCAGGCCGCGCAATCGACGAAGGCTCACAATGTGCGCGCCAGCTTCGCGTGCGGCGATGCGCGACGCCTGCCTTTTCGCGATCTGACCTTCCATTCGACCTACTGCGTCGCCGTTCTCCAGCACGTGGGGGACCTGGCATCGACGGTGAAGGAATTCGCGCGGGTCACCCGGCCCGGTGGACGCGTGCTTGCGGTCGAGCCGGACAATGGCGCGCGTTACTGGTACAGCTCCCTCGAAATCGGCGGTCGCGCCTTCGAGCTCGGCACCCGATTCTTTACCGCGCTGGCGGGCGCGCGCGGCGACACCACGGATCTCGCCGTTGGCCCGAAGCTGTCGGCGCTCTTTGCGGAGCACGGCATCGAACCCATGACCGTGCGCCTCTTTCCGGTGACGCGGACCAGTCTGGGCGCGCCCCCGGCATCGGTCTGGGAATCCCGGAAGGACGCGGTGCGCATCGCCATCGACAAGGCACCAGACGAGGCGCTCAGGCGAATGGGGACCGACTATCTGAAGCTGCTGGACAAATACGCCGCAGAAGCCGCGCAGGCTGGGCCTGCGTTCGTCGAGATTCAGAACACGATGCTTTTTGCGACGGTCGGACAGAAACGCGAGGACTAACCCCGGGTCCTCGGTGTTCTCGGTCCTGCAGGTTTTTCCAGGTCCGCGATGTCCGTGGGCTCGGGTCCTCTCGGCACTTCGAACCTCAAGCACCCACAGGACCGTTACCGGTCGTTCCTGAACGCCACGTTTCTGATAGCGACCCCGACCCGTTCCGCACGCCCATCGGGCCGCGGGGACTCCAACGGATGGACCTCAGCGGTCCGCATGATCACGGCATTCGCGGCTCTCAACTTGTCAGCCGGAGCGCGAACGATGATGTGGCGCCACTTTCGAGCGGAAATGTCTTTGCACAACTCCTCGGACTGCCATCCTTCGACGGCGACGGAGCACTGTTGATCGGCCCACGGTGACATGACGTCCAGCTCCAGCGAGAGCGTACCGTTGGTGAGAGATTTCGGGAGCCGCGCCCCTTCAATCATCACCCGGGCCAGTCTCCCGCGCACCCAGCACCCGTCGTCGACCTGTTCTCCGGTGAAACGGATCCGGGGCAGGTAGCATCCCGCGGCATCCCCAGCTCTCACCGCCGAACCATCGGGATACCGAATCAGCGGAAAAACAGCCGCGGCCGGTCGCTCGAGTGCGCCTCGCAGCGCCTTATCAGCCGCGGGGGTCGCGTGAAGCCGGTAGATCTGAATCTCGGGGTTGAACCGAATGCGCTGCGGGCCCGGCTCGCCCCGGAACGTCTTCTCGACCTCGAGGAGCTCGGCCTCCTCCGGAGGCACGCGGAGTGTGGAATCGGCCACGATGCGATCGAACCCTTGCAGATAGAGGTCCGTCGGGATGAGGCGTTCGGTCTCGATGGGTTCGCCATTGCGATTCGAGATCGCGCGTGGGAATTGAAGCTCGGCTGCGAACGCGGTCTCCGTTCCAGGCCCCGCCGCCGACAGCCATTGTCCGGCGAGAACGCGGCTGTCCGGCGGGGCGTTCAACGCGTCTTGCCGAATCGAGAGTGCGCGCACCAGCGGCTGAAGTGAGATCACGGTGAGGAGCACGAGCGCCGCCGTTTGCCGACCGGTGGCGAACCACCGCCATGCGAGCACCGTGTTGACCGCCACGACAGAGGAGACGCAGAGGAACGGCACGAGTGGCAGCACGTTCCGCGTGAAGTTGACCTTCTGCGCGATCATCAGTCCGAAAAAGAGCACGGGGAATGCGAGAAAGGTGATGGTCTTCGCGCTCGGGCGGATGGCCAGGCGCAACACCCCCAGCACGCCGACGAGCGTCGCCCCGAGGCCGAGTCCGAATCCACCGAACCACTTGAGGTAGAACCAGGCCTGCGAAATTCCAGGCGTTCCTGTGGCACCGGCGTGTCCCGCCGTGCCGTAATGCCAGACTTCGAAGGCCATCTCGTCGAGGAACTGTGGAAACGACACGAGCGCGTACGGCGTGCCGGCGAGAAACCCCACGAGTGGCGAGACGAGCGCAATGGCGAGAGTGCCGAGATCGCGCCGACCGAGCGCTAGGCAAGCCAGCAGCGGGACGACCGCGATCGGCGCGGCGTTGTACTTGCTCGACACGGCCAGCCCCGCGCACATGCCGGCGCCGATCAGGCGGCCGATCGAAAATCGATCATGGAGGCGGACCGCCAGATACGCCGCCAGCAGAGACATCAGCGTCACCAGCGTATCGACGCCGATCTTGGCGGAGTCTGCGACCAGAGCAGGCGCGCATGCAGCGAGCCAGGCGGCGCCAAGGCAGAGGCCGTCGGACGCGACGAACTCCCGGGCCAGGAAGAACGACACCAGCACGATCAGCAGGCTGAAGACCACGCTCGCGCCGCGCGTCCATCGGACGATGCGCGGATGCGACGCGGAAAACGCCCAACCACCGATTCCCTGCGGGTCGCGCGTGTCAATCTCCTGAATCGATCGGATTTCACCCGCTCTGACGGACCAGACGAACGCGGCCGCGATCACCGGCATGCGAAGGTAGAAGTGGAGCGATGGCTTGTGGAAGTAATGAGGGTCGAATGTTCCATGCTTGACCATCTCAACGAGCCGATTGAAATGATGCCCCTCGTCCTCCTGATAGAAGTAGGGCAGTCCGGCTCGTGTGAGCGGCGCGCGCACCCACCAGGCAAAGAGCAGCACGGCGACCAGCCCGGTGGCGGAGACGGGTCGATTCACGCCGGCCATTGAGATCGCGTCACGATGACAGAGAATGGCGGTTCACGATCGAGCGCGCGTAGTGTACTTCGGGCGCGCTGGCGTCGGAGAATCAACCGCCGAGGGATTCTGGCATGATCGAGGGCTGGCACGGCTGGGACGAATACGCTCAGTTCTACGATTGGGAGAACCGCCTGACGCTGGGTCGCCTGGATGTCGGCTTCTGGCGAAATCTCGCGCGGAAGGCGGAGGGGCCGGTCCTCGAGCTGGGGTGCGGCACGGGTCGCATTTCGATGCCGCTCGCGCGCGCAGGAGTGCGGCTCGTCGGTGTCGATCGATCGTCGAACATGCTTCGGCGCGCACGCCATCGAATGAAGCGCAGCGATCGGGTCGCGGGACTGCTGCTGACCAGGGCGGACATCAGGCAGCTGCCGTTTCCAGCTCAGACATTCCCGCTCGCGATCGCGCCCTACGGCATCCTGCAGTCGCTCGTTCGTGACTCGGATCTCCAGGCGGCGCTCGCCGAGACGGCGCGAACGCTCGCACCTGGCGGAACGTTCGGGATCGACCTCGTGCCGGATCTCCCGCGCTGGAAGGAATATCGCCGCCAGACGCGCCTGCGCGGGTATCGTCATCATCGCGAATCTTTCGTGACGCTCGTCGAATCAGTCCGCCAAGATCGTCGTCGCGGCCTCACCATCTTCGATCAGGAATTCACCGAACGTCGCGGAACGAAACGCGTCACGAAACAGTTCTCGCTGACGTTTCGCACGCTGAGTGTGCGACAGATGATGTACAGGCTGGATCGCGCCGGCCTGAAAGTGACGGACATCCTCGGCGACTATGCAGGCCGCCGCTGGGATCCTCGCGCCGACGTGTGGGTGATCCTGGCCCGAAAGCCCTGAAAACAGAGGCGTCCATGGCCTTGCCGCCCCTCTCTGTCCACGGCGGCTTCGTGCTAAGATCTCCAGGCTTTCGCCATCATTTTTCCGCTGGAGTTCTGTCATGTCTGGCCATTCCAAGTGGCATTCGATCAAGCACAAGAAGGGCGCGGCCGACGCCAAGCGCGGGAAGATCTTCACCCGCATCATCAAGGAGCTGACGGTGGCCGCCCGGGCCGGCGGCGGCGATCCGGAATCGAACCCGCGGCTCAGAACCATCATCGCCGAGGCCAAAGCCAGCAACATGCCCGCCGACAATATCAAGCGGGCCATCCGGCGAGGCACCGGGGAAGAGCCCGGCATGTCGTACGAGGAGGCCATATTCGAGGCGTACGGGCCGGGTGGCGCGGCGCTGATCATCGACGTCCTCACCGACAACCGGAACCGCACCGTCGGCGAGCTGCGACACCTGCTCACCAAGCACGGCGGCAACCTCGCCGAAGCGAACAGCGTCGCCTGGATGTTCTCGAAGAAAGGCTACATTGTCATCGAGAAAGCCAAGGTCGACGAGGAGACGCTGATGGCGGCGACGCTCGATGCCGGCGCCGATGATCTGCGCGACGACGAGGACAATTGGGAAGTGTTGAGCGCACCCGAGGCGTTTCCCTCGGTCCACGACGCGGTCAAGAAGCTGGGCATCGAGCCGGCGGCGGCGGAGGTCTCGATGCTTCCGCAGAACTACGTCAAGCTCGAGGGCAAGCCGGCGCAGCAGATGGTGAAGCTGATGGAAGCCGTGGAGGAGCACGACGACGTGCGCCACGTGTGGTCCAATTTCGACATCGAGGAAGAAGAGATCGAGGCATCCCTCGCGTGAGGGTGTTTGGAATCGACCCCGGCTCAGGGCGCACCGGTTACGGCTGTGTCGAAACCGACAACGCCCGGCACCGGCTGATCACCTGCGGCGCCGTCAAAACGCCGCTCCATGCGTCGCTTCCGGACAAGCTGCTCACAATTCACCAGACGCTCGTCAGCCTCATCGAGAGCTGTGGACCCGACTGCGTTGCGATTGAGAATCTCTTCTATGCGACCAACGTCCGAAGCGCGCTGACACTCGGTCACGTGCGCGGCGTGGCCATGCTGGCGGCGGTGGAAGCCGGGCTGCCAGTCGCGGAGTACTCGCCGGCCGAGATCAAGCGGGCCGTGGTCGGGTACGGGCGCGCCGAAAAGCATCAGGTGCAGCAGATGGTCCGCATGCTGCTCGGACTCGACGTCATTCCACCCTCACACGACGCGGCGGACGCGCTTGCCGTCGCCATCTGCCACGCGCACTCGATCACGCCCGGACAGGTGGTGGCCGTACGCCAGACTGCGAGAAGCTGGCGACACTACCGGCCGTGATCGCCTTCCTCCGCGGCCGTCTGCTCGAGAAGCAACCAAACCAAATCATCGTCGACGTGCAAGGCGTCGGCTACGAAGTGTTCGTTCCCCTCTCGACGTTCTACGGGATGACCGAACCCGGCGGCGAAGTGGTTCTGCGCGTGCACACTCACGTGCGTGAGGACGCGTTGACGCTCTTCGGGTTCGCGACGCTCAACGAGCTCCAGATCTTCGAGCGCCTCATCGCCATCAGCGGCATCGGCCCCAAGCTCGCGCTGGCGGCCCTTTCGGGAATCGAACCGGTTGATCTCGTCACCGCTGTTCAGCGCGGTGATGTGGCGCGCCTCACCGCGATTCCCGGTATCGGCCGGAAGACCGCCGAGCGCATCGTCCTCGAGCTGAAGGATCGTCTCCCCACCATCCCGGCCGAGTCGGGGCCGAGTTCGGGAGCGGCTGCGCCGAGCGATCTGCGCTCCGACCTGCTCTCGGCCCTCTTGAACCTGGGGTATCATCGGCCGCTGGCGGAACGCGCCGTCGATGGTGTGGTCAAAGCGGGCGACGCCGGGAGCTTCGAGGTCGCACTCAAGCAGGCGCTTCGGGCGCTGTCACGATGAACGAGCGGCTCGACGGGTTGACACATGCAGGATCGACGGATTGTCGAGGCAACGCGGATCGATGAGGACGCGCAGTACGAAACCGGGCTGCGTCCCAAGACACTCAACGACTACATCGGCCAGGATCGCATCCGGGACAACCTGCAGGTAGCCATTCAGGCAGCCCGACAGCGCGCCGAAGCGCTCGATCACGTGCTGCTCTACGGCCCGCCCGGACTCGGCAAGACGACGCTCGCCCATGTCGTGGCCAACGAAATGGGCGTTCCGATCCGCGCGACGGCGGGCCCCGTCCTCGAGCGGCCCGGCGATCTCGCTGCGATTCTCACGAATCTCGCGCAGCACGAGGTGCTGTTCATCGACGAGATTCATCGAATGCCGGCCACGATCGAGGAGATCCTCTATCCGGCGCTCGAGGACTTCGAGCTGGACATCATGATTGGCCAGGGACCGAGCGCGCGTTCGGTCAAGGTGCCACTCCAGAAATTCACGTTGATCGGCGCGACGACGCGCGCGGGGCTGCTGACCGCTCCGCTTCGCTCGCGTTTCGGCATCGTGCACCGACTGGATTTCTACAGCGACGGCGATCTCGAGGAAATCGTCACCCGGTCGGCGCGGATCCTCGACGTCCCGATCGACGCCCAGGCGACCGGCGAGATCGCGCACCGATCGCGCGGGACGCCACGGATTGCCAACCGTCTCCTGCGGCGGGTGCGCGACTACGCGCAGGTCCGCGCCACCGGAACCATCGACAACGATGTTGCCCAGGCCGCGCTGAAGCTGCTCGAGGTCGATCAACACGGATTCGACGAGATCGATCGGAAGCTCCTCCTCACGATCATCGAGAAGTTCGGTGGAGGGCCCGTCGGTTTGAATACGATCGCCGCCGCGATCAGCGAAGAGAAGGACGCCATCGAAGACATTTACGAGCCGTTCCTGATTCAGATTGGCTTTGTCGATCGCACCCCACGCGGCCGCGTGGCGACGGCCCGCGCGTATCAGTACTTCGGACTCACGGCTCCGGGGAGGGATTCACGATTGTGGTGAGCGGACGCGAAAGAGATCAGAAGCGGCATCGTCGCGCTCCGTGGTTTGGAGGCCATCAGGCGCTGCTGCGCCGAGTCGGCGTCACCAGCCTCGCGACCTACGTGCCGCCGCGGCTGCTGACCAACGCCGACTTCGAGAAGATGGTGGACACGACCGACGAGTGGATCCTTCAGCGGACCGGCATCCGCGAGCGGCACGTCGTCGATCCGGGCGTCGCCACGTCCGATCTCGCAGTCGAAGCCGCGCGGGAGGCCATCTCGAGGGCCGGTCTGACGCCGGCCGATATCGAGTTCATCGTAGTCGGGACGACCACGCCGGACATGATCTTCCCGAGCACGGCGTGCCTCGTGCAGCACAAGATCGGCGCGACCAATGCCTGGGGCTTCGACCTCGGCGCAGCGTGCTCGGGCTTCACGTATGCGTTGACGACCGCCGCGCACATGGTGGCGGCGGGGGCTCACCGCCATGCGCTGGTCATCGGCGCCGATGTCATGTCGAGCATCATCGACTACAAGGATCGTGCGACCTGCGTCCTCTTCGGCGATGGCGCGGGCGCGGCGATCGTCAGTCCCGTCGAGATTGAACAGCGGTCCATCATCGACTTCGAGCACGAGATCGACGGAAGCGGCGGCCCGGCGCTCTGCATGCCCGCCGGCGGCAGCCTCAAGCCCGCGTCGCACCAGACCGTTGATGAGCGCCTGCATTTCGTCAAGCAGGATGGCCAGGCCGTCTTCAGATTCGCCGTTCGGAAGACCGAGGAGATCTGCCGCCGCCTGCTCGACCGCAACGGCTACAAGACGTGCGATCTGGACCTCTTCGTCTCGCATCAAGCCAACCGGCGGATCATCCTGTCGGCCGCCGAGCGGCTCGGGCTCGACGAGCGGAAGATCGTGATCAACATCGATCGCTTCGGGAATACAACAGGCGCGACCATTCCATTGGCGTTGAACGATGCCATCACCGACGGCCGCCTGAAACAGGGGGACCTCGTGCTGCTCGCCTCTGTGGGGGCGGGGTTCACAGTTGGGGCCGTGCTGCTCCGCTGGGCCATCTGATCGTTCCCGTCTGAACGGCGACTCACCCTTACACCGCCGGCCGATGAAGGAGCAGGAAGGCCAGGTCAGGCCACTCTCGGCACGACAAGTCGCCCAGCTTCAATGGCTGCGGCGATGGAGTCACCTGATGGACAGCGCGTTCCGCATCCCGGGAACTCGCGTCCGCTGGGGGTGGGACCCGATCGTGGGTCTGATTCCGGGAGTAGGGGACGCGCTCACCCCCATTTTTTCGTGCCTCGTGATCGTGCAGGCGTTCCACCTGGGCATTCCCAAACTGGTTCAGCTGCGCATGCTCCTGAACGTGGCGATCGACCTTCTCGTGGGCGCGATCCCGCTCGTCGGCGACGTCTTCGACTTCGCGTGGAAGTCGAACGACATGAATCTGGCGCTGCTCGAGCGCCACGCCGCCGAGGTCCGGCAGCCGGGTCTCGGTGATTGGGTGTTCGTGGGCGCCGTGCTCGCGGTCTTGCTGATGTGTGCAGTCCTGCCCATGCTTCTCCTCGCCTGGTTTCTGCGTGTGTTGAACCGGGCGTGGATCTAGTCCGTTGCAGTTTCTCCAATTGCTTCTACGCTAGGCGGTTGCGGAAACTGCAACCAGAACAACAAAGACGGATCACGCGTCTCAAAACGGCGCATACGTCTCTAATCTTTTCTTATTCAACTAGTTACATCGTCTTGATCTGGTTCGTCCGCCTATCCGAGTTCCTTTACGGAACACCGAGCCGGATGGGCAGCCCCTGGATCCACACCGGTCCCGCCGGTCTTCACAGCCAGTAAATCAAACTGAACAAATAAGTTAAGAGAAGCGATCGGGCTCGGATCAGTCGCTGGCTGGCTTATTGCCCTGCTACTGATCGTGCTCGAGTGTCCTCTTTGCGGTGGTCGCCGGAATTCGGAACTCGCCGGATTTGCCGGTGTTGTGGTGGCTTCCGCCAGCCTGGACACATTCCGGTGCCATATGCCCCGAAATGGGTCACTCGAGCCGCGTATTCACCCCGACCTTCAAGCGTAAAGGTGCGCGGCATGTTGAATCTGAGATCGATTCGCTGGCTGTTTGCTCTGGCCGTCGTGGTGACGGGCTCGGTCGCCCGCCTGAACGCCGCCGACGAGCCAGACTCTCATCTGAAATTCGACCCGTCAGTGCACGCCGCGGTGGACGCGCGTCAGCGCGTCCGGGCGATCGTGCGGTTCACGGACGAGGGATCGAAGGAGCGCGGTCTCCGGACCGTCAGCATGCGCGGCGGACGGATTCGCCGCTCGCTCAGGTCGGTCTCGGCCCTGTCGGTCGATGTCGATGCCGCGACGCTCGAGTCGGTGGCGGCGGATGCCGATTGTCAGCGCATCTCGCTTGACGCGCCGGTCAAGGCGTCGGGCGATTTCTCCACCTCATCGTTCTTCAGCGGCGTCGGCGGAGGACAGAACGGCCGCGGCCTGGCGGTTGCGGTCATCGACTCCGGCGTGGCGCCGCACTCGGACATGCCGGCTCGCGAGATTCGCGCCTTCGTTGACTTCGTAAACGGTCGCACGACTCCTTATGACGACTTCGGACATGGCACCCACGTGGCGGGCATCGTGGCCGGCTCGGGCGCCGCGTCGGCTGAGCTCAATCCGCCGTATCAGGGTTCGGCCCCCGGCACCGACATCGTTGCGCTGAAGGTGCTCGATGGACAGGGTGCGGGGCAGACGAGTGATGTCATCGCGGCAATCGATTGGGTCATCGACAACGCGCGCGCCTACAACATCCGCGTCATCAACCTGTCGCTCGGCCACCCGGTGTTTGAGCCTGCCGCGACCGATCCTCTCGTCGAAGCGGTGCAGGAAGCCTCGCGCCGCGGAATCGTCGTGGTCGTTTCGGCTGGCAACCTCGGAATCAATCCTGAAACGGGCAACCCTGGCTACGGCGGCATCACGTCTCCTGGTAACGCACCGGCCGCCATCACGGTGGGCGCCCTCAAGACCAACGACACGCCGGACACGAGCGACGACCGGATCGCAGACTACAGCTCGCGTGGACCCACGCGCTTCGATCTGTTCGCGAAGCCTGACCTCGTCGCGACCGGCGACCGCATCGTGTCGCTCTCGGCGCCGGGCAGCTACCTCTTCGAGACCTATCCCTCGCTTCGCGTGCAGGCGGGCATCGAGTCCGTTCCCGCCTACTTCCGTCTGAGCGGGACGAGCATGGCGACGCCGGAAGTCGCCGGCACCGTGGCCCGCATGCTGTCGGTCAATCCGAAGCTGTCCAGCGAAACAGTGAAGCTCATGCTCCAGCTCTCGGCCCGCCGCGTGGCGCAGGCCGATCCCCTGATGCAGGGCAGCGGCTGCCTCAACGTGTCCGACGCGATGCAGATGGCGTCAATCAGTCTCACGCTGCCGGCGAACATGAACTGGGTGACGAGTCTCTGGTTCGCAGCGCCGACAGGCGCGCCGAGCGCCGCGAATGGTCAGAGCAACAGCTCCGGCAAGAACATCGTCTGGGGCGGGAACAACCTGCGGGCGCTCGACAACAAGGCGATCCAGGCGCTGCTCCGGAACGTCGTGTGGGGGAACAACGTCGGTGTGGGGGAACAACGTCGTGTGGGGCAACAACGTGGTGTGGGGGAACAACGTCGTGTGGGGCAACAACGTGGTCTGGGGGAACAACGTGGTGTGGGGGAACAACGTTGTGTGGGGCAACAACGTCGTGTGGGGCAACAACGTCGTGTGGGGCAACAACGTGGTCTGGGGGAACAACGTCGTCTGGGGTTTCTCCGTGGACAACATCATGTGGGCGAACCTCACACCCGATCAGCTCGACACCGTGAACTGGGGTAATCAGTACCTCGAGAGCGCCGTGCAGGGGAACAACGTCGTGTGGGGCAACAACGTCGTCTGGGGCAACCTGTACGTCCTGACCGGAGGACTCTGATGTTCGAGCCGGTCCAGGACTTTCGCCAGACCGAGCTCGGAGAGTCGATCGGGGTTCAAGCCGAGGCGACTACGAACTGGTGTGAGGGGCTGCCGGTGATCGCGGGCGAGCGTCTGACGCTGCGCGAGCCGCGCGCATCTGATGCGGTCTCGCTCTTCTCGATGGTTTCCACCGAAGAAGTCGCGCGCTTCATCACGCCGCCGCCGAACTCGCCGCAGGGATTCGAGCGTTTCATTGCGTGGTCGCGAGCCGAGCGCGAGGCCGGAGCGTTTGCGTGCTTCGGGATCGTTCCCAAGGGTTACGACCGCCCGGTCGGCGTGTTTCAGATTCGCCGGCTGGAGCCGACGTTCTCCGTCGCGGAGTGGGGCTTTGTGATGGCGTCGCAGTTCTGGGGTTCTGGTTTGTTTCTCGACGGCGCGCGACGCGTGGTCGAGTTTGCGTTCGAGACGATCGGCGTCCGACGACTGGAGGCACGAGCCATGGTGGAGAATGGACGAGGCAATGGTGCGCTGAGGAAGCTCGGCGCCGTGCAGGAAGGGATCCTGCGCGAGGCGTTCATCAAGGGTGGCCGCTACTCGGATCAGAGCGTCTGGGCGATACTCGAGAGCGACTGGCGACGCTCGAAGGCCGTCTGGGGCCCGCGCGTACACTGACATCAGGCTTCAGGTTCCGGGCTTCCGGCTCCGGAGCCAAGTAAACCGCTGGCGCATGGCTCAGGGCGTAGGCCTTGTCTCTTACGCCTACGCCGACCGTCTTCCCGCCTTCTCGACCCTTAAGCCCTTAGACCCTTCGACTCTTCGCCCCTTCGACGCTTCGACGGATCGACCCTTCATCCACCGCCTCTCGATGCCTTACGCTATTCGCAGTGAACGTCTCCGACTTCGACTTCGAGTTACCTTTCGACCTGATCGCACAGCACCCGGCACCGGCGCGTGACGATGCGCGCCTGCTCGTTCTCGATCGAGTCACGGGTCGCACGTCGCACACCGCCATCGCCTCTCTGCCGGATCTGTTCAGAGCGGGTGATGTCCTCGTCGTCAACAACACGCGTGTCTTTCCGGCTCGACTGCTGGGCAGCAGAGAACCCGGCGGGGGTCGCGTCGAATGTCTGTTGCTCGGTCGCGTCGAGGGCGATCGGTGGGCAGCGCTGGTTCATCCGGGCCAACGACTCGCCGAGGGAAGTCTGATGCGGTTCGGATCGGGGAAGAACGAGCTTCGCGGTGAAATCCTTGCGCGCCTCTTTCACGGGCGTCGCCTAATCCGGTTGTGGACGACGGAGGGCCGGTCCGTTGAGGATGTGATCGATGTCATCGGGCACGTACCCCTTCCGCCCTATATCAAACGCCCCGATTCACCAGAAGACCGGGAACGCTATCAGACCGTGTTCGCGTTGAGCTCCGGCTCGGTTGCGGCGCCCACGGCGGGTCTGCACTTCACTGGTCCGCTGATCGAGCGCCTCGAGTCGCGCGGCGTGGAGATCGTCGGCATCACGCTTCACATCGGCTATGGCACGTTCAAGCCGGTGCGGGCCGAGCAGGTAGAAGAGCACACGGTTGACGGCGAGACGACGATCATCGAGGAAGCATCGGCAGTGCGAATCAATCGCGCGCTCGACGAAGGGCGACGGGTCGTCGCGGTTGGGACAACAACGACTCGGGCTCTCGAGGATGTCGCGCGGGTCGGAGGCGGTCGCATCGTGGCTGGAACGCGGACGGCGAATCTCTTCATCTATCCCGGTTTCGCCTTTCAGGTCGTGGGAGGGCTCCTCACCAATTTTCATCTGCCTCGATCGTCGCTGGTGATGCTCGTCAGCGCCTTCGCGGGGCGCCAGCGGGTGCTCGAGGCTTACAGGGAAGCCATCTCCGCGCGCTATCGGTTCTATAGTTACGGTGATGCCATGCTGGTGGTCTGATGATCGGTGAGCAATCGTGGCGATGAGCAACGAGGGCCGTGATTACTCATTGCCCGTTGCTCATTGCTGCATTGCTGATTCCTGTCCTTCCGCCATACGATTAGCGCCGTGAAGCTGCCCTATCAGGAGTTCGATCTCTCGGGCGTCCGCACCTACCCCCTCAAGTCGCGGAAGAGCAAGGTTCAGACCGGCGACTTCGCGCGGCCGTACACGAAGGGGACTGGCGTCGGTGCGTGGCTGGACGCGCTTCCGCGGATCCTGGCCGCCGGCGATCTCGGTGCGGTCGTGGACGCCATCCTCCGGGCGCGTGCGGGCGACGTGGGGATGATCTGGGGTTTGGGCGCGCATGTGATCAAGACGGGCCTGGGTCCCGTGATCATCGACCTGATGGAGCGCGGATTCGTGTCGGCAATCGCGACCAATGGCGCAGGTCTCATCCATGACTTCGAGGTCGCGCTCGCAGGTTCGACGTCTGAAGACGTTGACGAAACGATCGGCAGCGGCCAGTTTGGAATGGCGGAAGAGACCGGACGTCTACTGAACAGCGCCATCAACCTCGGCGTGCAGCAGCATCTCGGTCTGGGGCAGGCGGTCGGCCGTTTCCTCATCGAAACGCATCCGCAGTACGAACGGCACAGCATTGTCGCCGCCGCAGCACGTCTCGACATCCCCGTGACCGTGCACGTGGCCATTGGCACCGACATCATTCACATGCACCCTTCCGCATCGGGCGCCGCGCTGGGCGAGGGCAGCCTTCGCGATTTCCGGTACTTCGTGTCGAATGTCGCGAGGCTGGACAACGGCGGCGTGTATCTCAACTGCGGATCGGCAGTCCTTCTGCCAGAGGTCTTCCTGAAGGCGGTCGCGCTGGTGCGCAATCGAGGCGTCACGCTCGGAGACCTGACGACGGTGAATCTGGACTTCGTGAGGCTCTACAGGCCGCACACGAACGTCGTATCGCGGCCGACGGCCGCCGGCGGCCGCGGCTTCTCGCTCGTCGGCCATCACGAGCTCCTGATTCCGCTCCTCGCCGCCGCGCTCATCGAGCGTGCTTCGGACCCGCCACCGACCGCACCAGCGTGATCGCGACGATGCCGAGGCGGCAGCATGAAAAAGCAGGGGCAGACGCTATAATCGGCGATCGAGCCATGAGAGTAGCCGGACGTTTGAGCACTGCGGTCGCGCTCGTTGCGGCGGCTGGCGGGTTTGCGCTGGTTCAGGAGCCCGCAATCACGGCTCAAACGCCGCCAACCCAGCCCGTCAGCTTCACCCGCGACATCCGTCCGATCCTCACCGACAACTGCTTTGCCTGTCATGGTCCCGACGACAAGCAGCGGAAGGCCAAGCTCCATTTCGATACCAAGGAAGGCGCCTTCGGCAGGCCCGATGTGATCGTTCCCGGGCAGGCGGTCAGGAGTCATCTCATCGAGCGCGTCACCAACGAAGATCCCGACGAGCGGATGCCGCCGGCCGAGTCGGGAAAGACGCTGAATGCCCGGCAGATCGATCTGCTGCGCCGATGGATAGACGAAGGCGCGAAGTGGGAGACGCACTGGGCCTACGTGAAGCCGGTGCGTTCCGAAGTTCCAACGGTCAAGAACGCGACGTGGGTGCGAAACCCCATTGACGCCTTCATCGGCGCCAGGCTCGAGCGTGAAGGGCTGATGCCCTCCCCCGAGGCCGACAAGGCGACGCTCTTGCGGCGCGTGACCTACGACCTGACCGGACTCCCGCCCTCACCGGCCGAACTCGATTCGTTCATGGCCGACTCGTCTGCCGATGCCTACGAGCGGCGCGTGGACGCGCTGTTCAAGAATCCCCATTACGGCGAGCGCATGGCGATGCCCTGGCTCGACGCCGCACGCTATGCCGATTCACACGGCTATCACATAGACAGCCTTCGCGATATGTGGCCGTGGCGAGACTGGGTAATCGGCGCGTTCAACAAGAACATGCCATTCGACGAGTTCACCGTCGAACAGCTCGCGGGCGATCTCCTGCCGGGGGCGACGCTCGATCAGAAGATTGCGTCGGGATTCAACCGCAATCACATGATCAACTTCGAGGGCGGTGCGATCGCCGACGAATATCAGGTGGAGTACGTGATCGATCGGGTCGAAGCGACATCGACGACGTGGATGGGGCTCACGATGGGGTGCGCGCGGTGCCACAGCCATAAGTTCGATCCCATCACTCAGAAGGAGTTCTATCAGTTCTTTGGATTCTTCAACACCGTGCCCGAGAAGGGACTGGATGGTCAGACGGGTAATGCCGAGCCCGTCCTGCCGCTGCCGACGCCCGATCAGCAGGCCAAGCTGGACGATCTGACGAACGCCATCAGGACGAGAGAGGCCGGCCTGGCGGAATCAGAGATCGGACCGCTCGAGGCAGCGTGGGAGAACACCGCCAACGACCAGCCGGTGTCGGACAATCGCGCCGGCCTCGTGGCCCACTACGAGCTCGACGGCAACTTCTCCGACATTTCGGGCAGCTACCGGCATGGGCGTTCCGTCGCCGGTGATCCGACTTTCAGTCCGGGACCCGTTGGGAAGGCCCTGACACTCGACGGCGAGACGCGAGTGAGCTTCGGCAACGTCGGTTCATTCGACCGCAACAATGCATTCAGCATCGCGGCATGGGTCTACGGCGATCACAACCTGCCGATGGCGGTCTTTCAGAAGCTCAGCGATCCCGAGACGCGCCGCGGCTATGAGTGGCTCCTCGACGATCTCACGCTCGTCGGCATTCAGAAGCGCGCGGCCCGCCTGACGATCCGGCTGACGTCCGAGTGGCCGAAGAGCGCCATCCAGATCAAGACGCGAGACCGGTTGCGGCTGGCCGAGTGGCACCAGCTGACGTTGACGTACGACGGATCCGGCAAGGCTGCCGGCCTGAAGCTGTTCGAGAACGGCAAGATGATTCCCGTCGATGTCGGGCAGGACAACCTGGCGGGCTCCATCAGGACCGACGCCGTCCTCGATCTCGGAAACGCCCAGATTGGAAAACCCTTCAAGGGGCAGGTAGACGATCTGCGGCTCTACGATCGCGTCCTGACCTCGTCAGAGATCGAAGATCTCGCGATTCATTACCCGATCCGGACGATCCTCTCTGGTGTCAACGGCCGGCGCACGAAGGACGAGAGTGCGCGAGTTCGCGAGTACTTCCTGACCTATGTCGCGCCCGATGTGTATCGAGTACGTCATCGAGAGCTCGAAGAGCTGGAGTCGCGGAAGGCGACGGTTGAATCGACCATCACGACCACGATGATGATGAGCGAGATGCCGCATCCGCGCGAGACATTTGTGCTGGCGCGCGGCGACTATCGTAACAAGACCGACAAGGTTCAGCCTGGCGTCCCCGCGATACTTCCGGCTCTCGCCAAGGATGCGCCTCGCAATCGATTGACGCTCGCCAGGTGGCTGGTCAGTCCAGAGCATCCCCTCACGGCGCGCGTGGCGGTCAACCGCTACTGGCAGATGTATTTCGGGTTCGGCATCGTGAAGACGCAGGAAGATTTCGGCGTGCAGGGCGAGCCCCCGGTCCATCCAGAGCTCCTCGACTGGCTCGCGACCGAATTCGTGCGCACCGGCTGGGACGTTCAGGCGATGCAGCGGCTGATCGTCACGTCAGCGACCTACCGCCAGTCGTCGCGCGTGACGCCGGCGCTCCTCGAGCGGGATCCTGATAATCGACTTCTGGCCCGTGGTCCGCGCTTCAGGCTGCCCGCTGAGATCATTCGCGACACCGCGCTTTCGGCCAGCGGCCTGCTCAATGACAGGATTGGCGGACCGAGCGTCTTTCCGTATCAACCCAAGGGACTCTGGGAGGAGATGGCGTTCGGCGACGGCTTCTCGATGCAGGAATACCATCAGAGCTCTGGCCCCGACTTGTATCGGCGGAGCATGTACACATTCTGGAAGCGCACCGTGCCTCCGGCATCGCTGTCGACATTCGATGCCCCCGACCGTGAAAAGTGCACCGCCCGGCGCCTGCTCACCAATACGCCGCTTCAAGCGCTCGTGCTGCTGAACGATCCGACGTATGTCGAGGCGGCGCGCGCACTGGCCCAGCGGGCGCTCCTCGAGGGTGGGAAGGATGTGAACGGTCGAATCGCCTACGCATTTCGTCTGGCCACGGGCCGCACGCCGGCAGCGCAAGAGGTCGCGGTGCTCCGCACCCTTCTCTCACAGGAGCTCACCGCGTTCCGTCGGCACAAGAAGGACGCCGGCGATCTTCTCCGCGTTGGCGAATCGAAGCCCAGTCCAGCCATCGATGCGGTCGACCTTGCCGCGTGGACGACGGTGGCAAGCGCCGTTCTCAATCTGGACGAGACGGTGACGAAGGAGTAATGAGCATTACAGGCTTCAGGCTCCGGGCTGCAGGCTACCGGGGTACGCCCGAAGCCAGGAGCCCGAGGCCCGAAGCCGAGGATCATCATGTCTTACCGACGCGATCTCGATCTCCATTTCACCCGCAGACAGCTCTTCGGACTGTCGGCCAAGGGCATCGGTGTGGCGGCGCTTGCCTCGCTGCTTGGCCCGGATGTTCTGGACGCCGCGGCAATCGACACCGGCCGCGATCCCAAGACCGGCGGACTCCTCGGGTTGCCGCATTTCGCGCCCAAAGCCAAGCGCGTGATCTTCCTGCACCAGTCAGGCGGCCCGTCCCAGCTCGAGACGTTCGACTACAAACCCCTGCTGCACGAGTATCAGGGGACCGAAATCCCTGAGACGATCCGCATGGGACAGCGCGTCGCCCAGACGATGGGGCAAGGCTCGTTCCCGGTGGCGGCATCTCATTTCAAGTTCGCGCAGCACGGACAGAGCGGCGCCTGGGTCAGCGAGCTGCTGCCCCACACGGCGAAGATCGTCGATGACATCACGATCATCAAGACGATGAATACGGATGCCATCAACCACGATCCGGCTATCACGTTCATACAGACGGGATCGCAGCAACCGGGGCGCCCGAGCATGGGAGCCTGGGTCAGTTACGGACTCGGGAGCGAGAACCAGAGCCTGCCGACCTTCGTGGTGCTGTTGTCGCAGGCGCAGGCGATCAACACCGACCAGCCGCTCTTTTCGCGCCTCTGGGCCAGCGGATTTCTGCCATCGAGCTATCAAGGCGTGCGTTTCCGTGGCGGCAGCACGCCTGTCCTCTTCCTCGAAGATCCTCCCGGCATTACGAAGACGTCGCGGCGGCAGATCCTGGATGCCGTGCGGGCGTTGAATCAGATGAAGTACGAGTCCTACGGCGATCCGGAGATCGAAACTCGAATAGGCCAATACGAGATGGCCTATCGGATGCAAACCTCGGTGCCGGACTTGATGGACCTCTCGAAGGAGCCGGATTCCGTGTTCGAGATGTACGGCCCTGACTCGAGAAAGCCCGGGACGTACGCCGCCAATTGCCTCCTCGCGCGACGGCTCGCCGAGCGGAACGTGAGGTTCATCCAGCTCTATCATCGCGGGTGGGATCAGCACAACGATCTGCCGCGCGATCTGACGCTTCAGTGCCAGGGCACCGATCAACCGACGGCCGCGCTCGTCACGGATCTCAAGCAGCGCGGCCTGCTCGACGACACGCTCGTCGTCTGGGGCGGCGAGTTTGGCCGCACCGTGTTCTCACAGGGGAAGCTGACGGACACGAACTACGGTCGCGACCATCATCCGCGCAACTTCTGCATGTGGGTGGCAGGCGGCGGCGTCAAGGCGGGAACGGTGCTTGGCGAAACCGACGACTACAGTTACAACATCGTCGCCGATCCCGTTCATGTGCACGATCTGCAGGCGACGATTCTGCACCTCCTGGGCGTTGACCACAAGCGTTTGACGTACAGGTTCCAGGGCAGGCAGTTCAGGCTGACCGACGTGCACGGCGAGGTCGTGACGAAGATTCTGGTGTAGGCAGGCTCCGGGCTACGGGCACCCGGCTTCGGCAAACCGGGCCTTCAGTACGTAGGCCAGACCTTCAGGTCTGGCAAGCGTGGGGCAACGAAGACCAACGACGATGGCTGCAACATTCCCCAACGAAACCGCTGAATACCGGCGCGCGCGGAATGAGTTGCTCGACGCGGAAGTCGATCTTCGGCGACAGATCGAAAGAGTCGCCGCGCTGCGGCGTCAGCAGCCGCTTGGCGGAAAGCCGCCCGAGGATTACGTGTTCGAGGAAGGCGGGAGAGATCTGAGTGATCGCTCGACGACCCGCACGGTCCGACTGAGCGAGCTGTTCGAGCCCGGCAAGGACACCCTGCTTCTCTACAGCTTCATGTACGGGCCCGCGATGGCGGCTCCGTGCCCGATGTGTTCATCGCTCATCGATGGCTTCAATGCCGTCGCCCCTCATCTCACAGAACGAACGAATTTCGCCGTCGTCGCCAAGTCGCCCGTCGAGCGCATTCGTGAGTTTGCGCGCGGCCGCGGATGGCAGCGCGTGCGGCTGCTCTCGAGCGCTCAGAACACCTACAACCGCGACTACCACGGCGAGACGCCCGACGGCGGTCAGATGCCGATGATGAACGTCTTCGTCCGACGCGACGGAGTCGTGCATCATTTCTACGGCAGCGAGCTTCTCTACGCGCCCCCCGATCCGGGACAAGACCCGCGCCACATCGACATCGTCTGGCCGCTGTGGAACCTGCTCGATCTCACCCCCGAAGGCCGCGGCGCGAAGTGGTATCCGCCGCTCAGGTACGAGTAGAGCGGTCGCCTCCGAGAAATGCAGTCGTTGACGCGAGGGCGACGAGCGGCGACAACCGGGGGCTTCTCATGCGCCGCCCCGGGCGGGACGTAGCCTGAGGATCGGGCGTGATGCTACACTAAGAAGTTCTGCCGGTGTAGCTCAGTTGGTTAGAGCACGCGGCTCATATCCGCGGAGTCCGGGGTTCAAGTCCCTGCACCGGCACCAATTTCCGGAGTGAACGGCTCCCAGCCGCGTCCAGTTCGCGCGTCACGCGCAGAGACGACCGTCCGCGTTCATGCCGTTCATTCCCTGTCATGCATCCAGTTGCCGCGCGCGTCCTGCGGACGATTCGACGACATCGCCTGATGCCCGATGCCGGACGGGTCGTGGCGGCCGTCTCCGGCGGCTCCGATTCGGTGGCTCTTGCGCACATCCTCTCGGAGCTGACCGGTCCCGGAACGTTCACACTTGCGGGCCTCGCGCACCTGAACCACCAGCTTCGTCCCGGTGCCGCCGACGAAGACGAAGCCTTCTGCCGTGAGCTGGCCAGACGGCTTTCCGTGCCGCTCGTCAGCGAGGCCTGCGATGTTGGCCAGCTTGCGCAGAACGAGGGCACGTCGGTTGAAGACGCCGGACATCGGGCCCGATACAGTTTCTATGAGCGTGCCCTTGTGCAGTTGAACGGCGCGCGGCTGGCGCTCGGACACACACGCGACGATCAGGCCGAGACCTTTCTCCTTCGACTCCTCCGCGGCGCGGGCCCCCGAGGCCTCGGCGCCATGCATCCGCGGAGCGGCATCGTCGTGCGACCACTACTCGAGACGACGCGGGACGACCTGCGTGTGTACCTCGGCGACATCGGCGCGGCGTTCCGCGAGGACGAGACGAACCGCGATGTTGCCGTGCCACGAAATCGCGTCCGCCACGAGCTGATGCCACTGCTGGCCGAGCGGTTCAATCCAGCGATCGTGAAGGTCCTGTCCCGCGAGGCGGCTATCGCCCGCGAGGATGGGCGATATCTCGACGATCGCGCCGCGGAGGCCGAGCTGGACGTGACCGCGGCAGATAGTGACTGGGTGTCCATCGATCTCGACGCCCTCGGCGAGCTGCCGGCGGCGCTCGGTTCGCGCGTGGTCCAACGTGCGCTGGCTCGACTGTCTGGCCCCCGTGCGGCCGGGTTCGAGCGCATCGACGACGTCCTGGCGCTGGCGGTGGCGGGGGAGTCCGGTGAGGGCCGAATCGACCTTCCTGGTGTCAAAGTGGAACGTCGGGCCCGGATGATCGTCTTAACTCGTAGGACCGCGCAACAGGGGGAACTCAGCCGGCCCGCGGGCTTTCGGTATGAATTGCCAGTTCCCGGCAACATTCGGCTTCCCGAGGCCGGTTGTGCAATTACGGCAGAGATCGTGAACCGCAGCTCCGGGCCGATCGAGCCGCTGTCGTCGCGAGGCGATACGGCCGTGATTGAATCGATGGGCGCCGCCGGAGGGCTCGTGGTTCGCAGCCGGAAGCCCGGTGACAGCTTTCAGCCGCTCGGGCTGCACGGGCGGAAGAAACTGCAGGACTTCTTCGTCGATCGGAAGGTTGCGCGGGCAGAACGGGACCGGATTCCACTGGTCGTCAACCGGGAGGACCAGATTGTCTGGGTCGTCGGCCATGCGATCGAAGAGAAGTTTAGGGTGACTGACCGGACAGAAGCCGTGATAATCTTGAAAATTAGGCACGTGGGAGGCTTGGCGTGAACTCGACCCTGAAGAGTTTGTTGTTCTGGATGGTCCTGGTCGTCGTGGGAGTTCTCGTGTGGAACTTCTCGACGCGGTTCCAGACTCATGACCGGCCAGTGAGTTTCTCCGAGTTCATGTCCTGGGTCGATTCCGGACAGGTCGCGCGAGTCACCATCACGGGCAACGAAATCAACGGCATCTCCAAAGCCAACGAGAGCTTCAAGACATACGCTCCTGATCAGTACGAAGGTCTCGCCAACCGCCTGATCGAACGGAACGTCGTCGTCAACGCCAAGGAACCGACGACCAGTCCGTGGGCGGCGCTGCTCTATTCCTGGGCGCCCATCCTCCTGTTGATCGGATTCTGGATCTTCTTCATGCGGCAGATGCAGAGCGGCGGCAACAAGGCGCTCTCGTTCGGCAAGAGCAAGGCGAAGCTGTCATCGAGCTCACAGAAGAAGGTGACGTTCAAGGATGTGGCCGGTGTGGATGAGGCCAAAGAGGAACTGCAGGAGATCATCGAGTTCCTCAAGGAACCGCAGAAGTTCCAGAAGCTCGGTGGGCGCATTCCGAAGGGCGTGCTCCTGATGGGTGCTCCCGGCACCGGCAAGACGCTCCTGGCGCGTGCCGTAGCCGGGGAAGCGAATGTGCCGTTCTTCTCGATCAGCGGCTCTGATTTCGTGGAGATGTTCGTCGGCGTCGGCGCATCACGCGTCCGCGATCTGTTCGAGCAGGGGAAGAAGAATGCACCCTGCATCGTCTTCATCGATGAAATCGACGCCGTCGGTCGGCATCGCGGCGCCGGCCTCGGTGGTGGGCATGACGAGCGCGAGCAGACCCTGAATCAGCTGCTGGTGGAGATGGATGGATTCGAGTCGAACGAGGGCGTCATCCTCGTTGCCGCCACCAATCGTCCTGATGTTCTCGATCCCGCGCTCCTCCGGCCCGGTCGTTTCGATCGACGCATCGTTGTCAACCGGCCCGACGTGAAGGGACGCGAAGGGATCCTGGCGGTTCACACGAAGAAGATTCCGCTCTCCGACGATGTGGATGTGTCGGTGCTGGCCAGGGGAACCTCGGGGTTCTGCGGGGCCGATCTCGCCAATCTGGTGAACGAAGCCGCGTTGAGCGCGGCACGCTACAACCTGAAGACCGTGCGGATGATGGACTTCGAATTCGCCAAGGACAAGGTGCTCATGGGCTCGGAGCGCCGGTCCATGATCATCAGCGACGCCGAGAAGAGGATCACTGCGATCCATGAGGCCGGTCATGCGCTGCTGACCGTCATACTGCCGAACGCCGATCCGATTCACAAGGTGACGATCATTCCGCGCGGCATGGCGCTCGGTCTCACGCAGCAGTTGCCTGTGGACGAGAAGCACAACTATTCGAAGGAATACCTGAACGATCAGATCGCGATTCTGCTCGGCGGAAGAATCGCCGAGGAGATCACCAACGACAGCATCACGACCGGGGCCGGCAACGACCTCGAGCGCGCGACCGAGCTGGCGCGCCGCATGGTGTGCGAGTGGGGCATGAGCGATGCCATGGGTCCGCTGACCTTCGGCAAGAAGGAAGAGCAGATTTTCCTCGGACGCGAGATCGCCCAGCACCAGGACTACAGCGAGGAGACAGCGCTCAAGATCGATCAGGAGGTCAAGAAGATCGTCACTGAGAACTACGAGCGTTCGCAGGTGCTCCTCGTTGAACAGAAGGCGACACTCGGGAAGATCGCCGACGCGCTCCTCCAGCGAGAGGTGCTCGACGGCGAGCAGGTCAAGCGCCTCGCGTCGGGCCAGGCGCTCGATGAGCTTCGCGCATCCGAGACACCGACACCCTCGACGACCATCGAGGAAGACGAATCGCGTCGTCGCCAGAAGGAACGGACGACGCTCGTTCCGCCGCTCCCGTCGCTCAAGAAACCGCTGCCGCAGGAGTAGGCGCCTCACCGGAGGCATTGCCGCGCACGTCGTTGCTGTCTCCGCGCAAGCCCTACATCGTCCCGCTTCCGACCGCATCCCGCGAATTACGCCTGGGCGAGCGCACGCTCGTCATGGGTGTGATCAACGTCACACCCGATTCGTTCGCCGACGGCGGCAAATATCTCGAAACCGGCCGGGCCGTCGATGCTGCGCTCCAGATGGAGGCGGACGGCGCTGACCTCGTCGACATCGGCGGCGAATCAACGCGCCCGGGCGCCGATCCTCTTCCACTCGACGAGGAGCTGGCACGCATCGTCCCGGTGCTCCGGGGCGTTGCCGGCCGCCTGCGACTCCCCATCTCGGTCGACACATACAAGGCAGGTGTTGCCAGAGTCGCGATCGAGGAGGGCGCCGCGATTGTGAACGATATCAGCGGCTTGCGGTATGATCCGGCGCTCGCCGAAGTCGTCGCGAGTTGCCGCGCGGGACTGGTGTTGATGCACACACGTGGCCGGTCCAGAGACATGTATCAAACCGCGAAGTACGAATCGCTGATGGGCGAGGTGGCCGCGGAGCTGGAAGACAGCCTGAGTGTAGCGCTTGCGGCCGGCGTGGCCCGTGAGGCCATCATCCTCGATCCGGGCATCGGCTTCGCCAAGAAGGCGGAGCACAGCTTCGCGGTGCTCGGACGGATCTCCGACCTGTCTCGCCTCGATCGGCCGATCCTCGTCGGCCCCTCGCGCAAGTCCTTTCTGAAGGCGGCCCTCGGCGACACGCCGGCGACGGAGCGTCTCTGGGGCACCGCGGCCGCAGTGACCGCGGCGGTGCTCGGCGGCGCGCACATCATCCGGGTGCACGATGTCGGCGAGATGGCGCAGGTAGTTCGCGTCGCCGATCGCATCCGACATGCCGCAGAGGAGATCGAGCCATGACTCAATGGCTCGGCGACCTCCTTCGCCGTCCGGCGTTGACCTGGTGGGACCTCCTCGACATTGCGATCGTGTCGATTGCGATCTACGAGGTGCTGAAGCTCATTCGCGGAACTCGCGCGGTCCAGATGGCCGTGGGTTCGGCGCTCATCGCGGGCGTCTTCTACGTCTCGCAGATGGGCAGGCTCGAGACGGTGAACTGGATCATCCGGAACCTCGTCGGCTACATGGTGTTTGGGGCGATCGTGCTCTTCCAGTCTGACATCCGCCGTGCGCTCGCGCATCTTGGACGCGCACCCTTCTTTCGCTACCTGGCGCGGCCTGAGGGCGCCGAGGAAGCCGTCGAAGAAGTCGCCGTCGCCGCCGCCATGCTCTCGCAGCAGCGAGTCGGCGGCATCATCGTCATCGAACGGCAGATCGGCCTTCGAAACTACATCGAGGGTGGCATTCCGCTCGATGCGATGCTCACTTACGATCTGCTGGTCAGCATCTTTCAGGTGCGATCCCCGCTCCACGACGGGGCCGTCATTGTCGCGGGAGATCGGATCGCGGCCGCCGCGTGCTTTCTGCCCCTGACCGTCAATCCTCGGCTGAGCCGGGAGCTCGGCACCAGGCATCGTGCCGCCATCGGGCTCACCGAGGAGAACGACGCGATCGCGGTCGTGATTTCCGAGGAGACTGGTTCCATCTCTGTGGCCATCGACGGCAGGATCGAGCGGCATCTGGAGAAGGACGAGCTGCGCACACGGCTTCGGGAGCTCCTGCTTGGAAGTCGGGCGGCCGCCGACGACAAACCGGAAACGGTCACCTGATGGCCTTTCGCCCATTCGGACACATCGGGTTGAAGCTGCTGTCGCTCGCGATTGCGCTGCTGCTGTGGCTGACCGTGGCTGGGGAGCAGACCGTCGAGCGCGGTCTCCGCGTGCCGCTCGAGATTCAGAACATGCCCGAGAAGCTGCAGCTCGTTGAAGATCCGCCGCAGCTGGTGGATGTGCGCGTGAGAGGTGCAGCGAGCACGCTGGGGCGCCTGGTTCCGGGCGACCTCGTCGCGATCATCGATGTTCAGTCCGCGCGTCCAGGTCGTCGGCTCTATCACCTGACAGACGACGAGGTGCGCACCCCGTTTGGCGTGGAGGTGGAGCATGTCAGCCCGCCGACGGTCGCGTTGTCGTTCGAGAACGCGGGAACGGCCGAGATTCCTGTGACACCCGCCATCACTGGGGAACCGGCACCCGGCTATGTCGTGGGAAAGGTCTCGGTCGATCCTCAGACCATCGTCGTCGCCGGACCTCAGACGGCGCTTGGGCGGCTGACCTCGGCCATTACCGAACCGGTCTCGGTAGCGGGTGCGACCTCGGATCGAGAAGAGACCGTGACACTGGGTGTGATGGAGCCGTCCGTGCGGCTCCAGACGCCGGGGTCGGCGCATGTGATCGTCCAGATCCTTCCGGCGCCAGTCGATCGCGTGCTGCACACCGTGCCGGTCCGCCTCAAGGGGTTGGCGTCGAACCTGTCCGGCCAGGTGATGCCCGCGACGGTGGAAGTGCGCGTGCGAGGTGCGCAACAGCACATCGAGCTCCTGCACGCCGATTCGATCAATTCGTACATCGACGTGTCCGGCCTGGGCCCTGGACGCTACGATCTGTCGGTTCGCGTCGATCCGATTCCGGGTTTCGAAGTGGTGGGCTTCAAACCTGAGACGGTTCGGATCCTGATCCGGTGATCCTCCGCGCTTGACGCCGGCCGATCTCGATTTGTTTCAAGAATGAGCAGCCGACTCTTTGGCACGGATGGGATTCGTGGCAGCGCGGGCGCGTATCCGCTCGATGTGGCGACGATTCGACGCATCGGCGCGGCGCTCGTCCGCGCGCTGACCGGCCCACGAGCGCTTCGCCTGCTGATTGGGCGCGACACGCGCGAATCGGGGATCTGGATCGAGCGAGAGCTGGCCTACGGGGCCGCCAGCTCGGGAGCCGCGGTGGAAAGCGCGGGCGTCGTGCCGACCCCGGCGGTGGCGTTCCTGACGCGCTCGAAGGAGTACGACGCGGGCATCATGATTTCCGCGTCTCACAACCCGTTTCAGGACAACGGCATCAAGGTTTTTTCGGGAGCCGGCGAGAAGTTCACCGAGCGCCTTGAGGTCGAGGTCGAGAGCATTGTGGCCGACTCGACCTGGCGGGTGCCGAGCGGAAATGCGGCAGACGTGCCCGCCCGCGACTTCGTCCCCGACTATCTCGAGCTGGCTCGGCGCGTGTTGACGGGATCGGGGCGGCTCGGGCGATTGCCGATTGTCGTCGACTGCGCGAACGGCGCCACCAGCCAGGTGGCTCCACGTTTCCTGTCATCGATCGGTTTTGACGTGAAGACGGTGGGCTGCCAGCCCAACGGCCGCAACATCAATCTGGACTGCGGATCGACGTCGCCGCAACTCCTCGTCCGGACTGTGGCCGAAGGTGGCCGGCCGTTTGGCGTGGCGTTCGACGGGGACGGAGACCGGGCGATTTTCGTGGACGACCAGGGCCACGTGATCGATGGCGACGCGGTCCTGCTGATGTGCGCGCGCCAGCTGAAGGAGGAGGGTCGGCTGAGGGGCGACGCAGTTGTCGCGACCGTGATGAGCAACATCGGCCTCGAGCTGGCGCTCAAGGCTGACGGCATTGCCCTCGTGCGGACTGCGGTCGGCGACAAGTACGTGATGGAAGAGATGCTCAAGCGCGGCCTCTCTCTGGGCGGAGAACAGTCGGGCCATGTCATCTTTGCGGACTACCTGACGACGGGGGACGGATTGATCACGGCGCTGAACGTGCTCCGGACGATGGAAGTGACCGGACGGTCACTGGCCAGCCTGGCCGCCGATCTGCGAACATATCCGCAGGTTCTCCTCAACGTCCGCGTCAGGGAGAAGCGAAAGCTCCGCGAGATCCCCGCGGTGTCGGCCGTCATCGCCGAGGTCGAGCGCCGGTTGGCGGGGAAGGGGCGCCTGCTTGTGCGTTACTCGGGCACGGAGCCGCTCCTGCGCGTCATGCTGGAGGGCGAGGATCAGGAAGAAATTCGAGCCTGGGGTGACGAGATCGTCGATGTCGTGAAGGCGCATTTGGGATAACGTCGTGATCAAGCTCTCTGTCAACGTCAACAAAGTTGCGACGCTCAGAAACTCTCGCGGTGGAGAGATGCCTCGAGTGCTCCAAGCGGTCGACGTGTGTTTGTCGGCAGGCGTGCCGGGCATCACCGTCCATCCCCGCGCGGACCGGCGGCATATCACGCCCACCGATGTCCGCGACATCGCCCGGAAACTAGCCTCTCATCCCGGCGTGGAGTTCAACATCGAAGGAGATCCGCGCGCCGATCTTCTCACGCTCGTGCACGAGGTTCGTCCAACGCAGTGCACGCTGGTCCCGGTGTTGCCCGGCGAGATCACGAGTCAGGCGGGCTGGCCCGCAGACACGCCGGTCGAGGATCTCGCCGATGCGATCGGCCGGCTTCGATCCGATGGCATCCGGGTCAGCATGTTCGTCGATGCGGAGCTCGAGTCCGCGAAATGGGCCGCACGGCTCGGCGCCGATCGCATCGAGATCTACACGGAGCCCTTTGCCAAGGCATTCGAACGTGGCGTCCAGACAGAGATCGACGCCAAGTTCGGTGCGTGCGTTGCCACGGCCCGGCTCGCGCACTCGCTCGGTCTCGGTGTGAACGCCGGCCACGACCTCAGTCTCGAGAACCTGGTCCTCTTCCGCACGCTGCCCCATCTCGATGAAGTGTCGATCGGTCACGCGCTGATGAGCCACGCACTCTTCGTCGGCCTCGAGCGCGCCGTTCGCGACTATCTCGCCGTTCTCGTCCAGCCGTGAAGCCCGTCACTCGTCCGTACCGAGGGGCGATGGCGATTCTGGCGGGCCTGCTGATCTGCGGGTCTGCTCCGGGTGACGCCGCGACTATCCGAATCACGTTGAGAGCCGACGATGGCGCGACGATTGCCGGCGTTTATCACGAACCCACGCATGCTCCCGCCCCTGGTGTCATCCTGTTGCCCATGCTCGGTCGCCGCGCGGACGACTGGCAGTCCGTCCTTTCGCGTTTTGCCGATGCTGGTTTTGCGGTGATTGCCATCGACACGCGAGCGCAGAGCCTCTCGGTCGAGAGCGGTTCCACCGTCGAGAGTCGCGCGGAGGCGGCGCGGATGGTGCTCGACGTGCGCGCGGCGAAACGCTTTCTGTCTGGTCGATCCGAAGTCAGCCATGCCATCGGCATTGCCGGCGCCTCGGTCGGTGCGAACCTGGCGTTGATCGCGGCCGCCGACGACCCGACGATCAGGTCCGTTGCGCTCCTCTCTCCGGGCCTCGACTATCTCGGTCTCAAGACCGAGCCCGCGATGCGGAAGTACACTGATCGCCCGGCTCTCCTGATCGCCGGGGCGGACGATCCGTATGCTCGGCGCTCCATCGCCGAGCTGGCCACGCTCGGCCCGGGAGTGCGGGACGTTCGCACGGTGGAATCCGGTGGCCACGGCACGGTGCTGCTCGCGCGGTCGCCCGATCTCGTGACGCAGCTGGTGGACTGGTTTCGGCGCACGCTGTTATGATCGGAGTTTCTCGGTTAGTTGTAGGTTGTCAGTTGCGTGCCATCGCATGAAACTCGAATCCGTCGTCTTCGCCGTCGCCGGAATGGCCTTTGGCCTGATCGTCGGCTGGGTCCTGGGGGTGCAGCAGGCGGAGAGCGGTCGAGCTCCGGTCGCGGCGGCTCAGCAATCCGCGACTCCGGCCGATGCAAGCGGTGGCCAGACGCGGGCCGCCCCTCTTGACGAGAACAAAGCCAGCGTCCTGCGCGCGGCCATCAACGCGGATCCGAAGAATCACGAAGCACGCGTTCAGCTCGGCAACCTGTACTTCGATGCCGAGCGCTATGAGGACGCGATGCAGTGGTATATCGAAGCGTTGAAGCTCGAGCCGAAAGACGCCGATGTCAGCACCGACCTCGGCGTCAGCTATTACTACCTGAACCAGGCGGATCGGGCTCTCAAACAGTTTGACTATTCCTTGAGCATCAATCCGAAGCATGGCAAGACCGTCCTCAATCAGGGCATTGTCCTGGCGTTTGGCAAACAGGATTTGGAGGCTGCGGCGGCCTCGTGGCGCCGGGTGATCGAGATCGCGCCCGGGACGCCCGAAGCCGAAGCCGCGCGGCGGGCGCTCGAAGGAATGAAGCAGGCCCATCCGACGCTCGGCGGAGCGGAGCCGCCTGCGGGCCGTCCCGAGTAATGTCGCATGTTCAGATTCATCCTGCTCTCGGTCCTGGCGACGATCGTGGTGCGCGCGATTTGGAGCTTCCTGGTGGGGATTGCCGAGGGCGCTTCACCATCAAGTCCACGGCGGCGGCCTCCGGAACGCGGCGTGGCAATGGTGCGCGACCCGGTGTGCGGAACGTTCGTCATCCCGACGCCGGCGCTGTCGCTTCGCAAGGGCGGCGGCGACGTGTATTTCTGCTCGGAGGAGTGCCGCAACAAGTTTCAATCGCGGTGAGAGTGAGCGACCACCATGCCTGATCGCGTCGAGAATGCACTCCGCGCCGACATCATCGAAATCGGCCGCCGGCTGCACGCTCGGGAGTACGTCGCCTCGAACGACGGCAACATCAGTGTGCGACTCGATGGCAATCGAGTCCTGACGACACCGACCGGCGTGTCGAAGGGCTTCATGACGCCGGACATGATGGTCATCACCGACATGAACGGCTCGAAGATCTCCGGCGACCGGAACGCGTCGTCCGAGCTCCTGATGCACCTGGAGGTCTATCGCCACCGACCGGACATCAAGGCCGTCGTTCACGCCCATCCGCCCGTCGCCACGGGTTTTGCGGTTGCGGGGATTCCGCTCGATCGGGCCGTTCTGGCCGAGGTCATTGCCACACTGGGCAGCATCCCGATCGCCGATTACGGCACGCCGTCGACGCGCGAGCTGGCCGACGCCGTCGGCAAGTACATCAAAGCGCACGACGGCCTGCTGCTCGCCAACCATGGCGCCCTGACGGCGGCGGGGGAGCTTTTCGCGGCGTACTACAAGATGGAGACCATCGAGCACTTCGCCCGGATCAGCCTGGTCGCACGGCTGCTCGGCCGCGAGCGGCTCCTGTCGCGCGAAGAAGTGCTCGGCTCGAGAGCCTGCGCGGACGCTACGGGGTCGCAGTCGCCCGCGCCCATCTGCGCGGACGGTCCTGCCGAGGCGCTCGGATCGCCAGCAGACCCGGTGGACTGCCAGTACGTGCAGCCGCGCCATCGTCGAAGGAACGGCTCGTCGATGACGGTCTGGCCGGCATCACCGTGCCGTCGAGCGCGTTCGTCCGGGCCGAGGCGACGAAATTCGGTTAACATACCGCGAGCTGACGGCTCTCATCGAAGATGCCGTGAGGCAGTTGCGATAGCGGTTGGGAGGACAGCATGGGAGAGGCGCTGGGGATGGTCGAGACCAAAGGGCTCGTCGCCATGATCGAGGCGGCGGATGCCATGGTCAAGGCCGCGAAGGTCACGCTCGTCGGGCTGGGAAAAGATCGGCGCCGGCTATGTCACCGCGATCGTGCGCGGCGACGTGGCGGCGGTGAAGGCAGCGACCGACGCCGGCGCGGCTGCGGCCCGCCGCGTTGGAGAGCTGGTGTCCGTCCACGTGATTCCGCGGCCGCACGCCAACCTCGAAGACGCGCTGCCGATCGGCAAGGCTGCCAACGCGAAGGCCTGAGGTTGGGGGCTCCTGATCGTGCTGCGCAACTGTGCGCGCCGCGCACGGTTGTCAGTCGTCTCACGCGCATCCGCCCGTCACATTCATGATCCTCGCAAAGGTTGTCGGTACCGTCGTCGCGACGCGGAAGGATCCGCGCCTCGTGAGCAGCAAGCTGCTCGATCGCGCGCCCCATGGATCCGCGCGGCAAGGCCGAAGGCACGCTACCTCGTGGCCGTCGACACCGTCGATGCGGGCGTCGGCGAAACCGTGCTCATCGTCAGCGGCAGCTCGGCGCGGATGGCGTCGGGCCTGAAGGACTGTCCGGTCGATGCGGCCATCGTCGGCATCGTCGACACCATCGAGGTGACGAGTGAGCTGACCCATGCAGCTGGCTCGCGTGATCGGTGACGTCGTCGTGACCCGCAAGGACGCGAACCTGGACGGCCTGAAACTGCTGGTGCTCCAGCCGCTGACACCCGAACGCGAGCCGGCCGGACGGACGCTCGTGGCCGTCGATGCGGTTGGCGCCGGCGTCGGCGAAGAAGTCTTCTTCGTTCGCGGCAAGGAGGCGAGCTTTCCGTTTTACCCGACCGAAGTGCCGACCGATGCCGGCATCGTCGGGCATCGTCGACCACTGGACCGTCGAACGGTAGCTGATGCAGATCGCCCGCGTCGTCGGCACCGTCGTCTGCGACGCAGAAGCACGCGAAGTTCGAGGGCGCGAAACTGCTGCTCGTCCAGCCGCTGACGCTCGACGAAGCACGCCGCGCGGGCCGGCGTTTCTGGCCGTCGACGGCGTCGGCGCAGGCGTGCACGAGAAAGTGCTGGTCGTGCAGGAAGGTCGAGCGGCGGGCGAGGCCCTCGGCCGAAAGATCGCGCCGGTCGATGCGGCGATCATCGGCATCATCGACAGCGTGGACTACTCAGCCATGACCGACGAGGCAGCTGCGCGAGCTGGTCGTGACAGTCGATCGAGCGCCATCTCGGCAGGACCGCGCCGGCCGGCGAACCCCTCTTCGCACCGCGGCACGCCAGTCATCAGCTGCTGCCTGTCCCCACGGGCGCCGACAGGCGACGGTCCGTGTCTCATCGAACCGGCGGTGCCGTGCAATCACTGCGGATACTGCCAGTCCTACGGCCACTGACGTGAGGCCGTCTCTCTGACGTTTCTGTGTCCCTGCCAGTCGTTCTCATCACCCGCCGGCTGCCGTCGTCGTCTTGAGGAGCCTGAACGGCGTCGCGCGATCGAGATGGCCCAGGGCGACGGCGCGATGCCGCCGGATTCGCTGCGCGCGGGCATCGTGGACAAGGACGCGCTCGTGTCGGTTCTCACCGACCAGGTCGATCGACGAGACCATTGATGCCGCGGCGCAAGCTGCGCGTGATCGCCAACGTCGCCGTCGGCTTCAACAACATCGACGTGCCGATACGCCGCGGACGAAGGGCATCGTGGTGACCAACACACCGGATGTGCTGACCGAGGCCGTGGCGGATTTCACCTGGGCTTTGATCCTGGCGGTGACGCGGCGTATTCGCTGAAGGGGAACGGATCCTGCGGCGGGGCGACTGGAAGGGCTGGACGCTCGATTTCATGCTCGGCTCCGAGCTTCGCGGCAAGCAGCTCGGCATCGTCGGCTTCGGCCGGATCGGACAGGCCGTCGCGGCCCGCGCGACAGGCCTTCGGCATGACGGTCGCCTGTCGCTCGCGCTCCATGTCGAGCGCCCCCGACGTCACGCCGATGGCCTTCGACGAGCTGCTGGCGACCTCGGACGTCGTGTCGCTGCATGTGCCATTGACGCCGGAGACGCACCATCTCATCGATCAGCGCGCGTTGGCTCGCATGAAGCGCTCGGCGTATCTGGTGAACACGTCGCGCGGCCCGGTCGTGGACGAAGCCGCGCTGGTGTGGGCGCTGACGGATCGCCTGATCGCAGGCGCGGCCCTCGACGTCTACGAGCATGAGCCGGTCGTGCACCCAGGGCTGCTTGGCGCTCGAGAACGTCGTGCTGGCACCACATCTCGGAAGCGCCACGCTGGAAACGCGCACGGCGATGGCGAGCTTGCCGTGCGGAACGTCGCCTCGGTGCTTCAGGGACGCGGTCCAGTCACTCCTGTGAGCGATTCCGCCCAATCATCGAGCCCTCTCCGTCGCCCGCCGGACGCCAAAGTCGGGCGCATCATGCGCATCCTCGCGAGGCAGATTGACGGTCTCGAGCTGCCGGCCGTCGAAAAGATCGCCGAGGGCCGCAAGGAGAACGCGTTCCAGGTGCTGATCGCACGCTCCTGTCGGCGCGAACGCAGGATGCGACCACGCTCGCGGCGTCGGAGCGGCTCTTCAAGACGGCACGGACACCGCGCTCGATGGCGCGGCTGCCGGTCAGGCAGATCGAACGCCTCATCTATCCGGTGAGCTTCTACCGTCACAAGGCTCGCTACGTGCGCGCGACGTGCCAGCTTCTGCTGTCGCGTTTTGGCGGCCGTGTGCCGAGGACGATGGAAGAGCTGCTGTTGCTGCCCGGCGTCGGTCGGAAGACTGCGAATCTTGTCCTGATTCTGGCCCATCAAAGCGTCACCAACATCTGTGTCGACACACATGTCCATCGCATTTCGAACCGCCTGGGATGGGTCGCCACGCGGACCCCTGAACGAATCGGAGCAGGCGTTGTACAAGGCGACCAACCCACGATGGTGGCCGTACATCAACCTGTATCTGGTCACCTGGGGACAGAATGTGTGTCGGCCCGTGTATCCACGTTGCGCTGCCTGTGCGATTTCGGGCGATTGTCCGCGCGTGGGTGTCGATCGCGTGTCGAAAACGAACGGCCCCGCGCGGGCCGCGTCGTAAGACCGTTCCGGAATCAGGACTGCATGCAAGGAGCCGCATGATGATGACTCGAATGAGGGCGATGATCGAGCGACTGAGGCCGGCCGCCTTTGGCGTGGCGACTGTCGGCTTCGGGCTGTGGCTGTCAGTTGGCGTGACCGACGCGCAGGCGCCGAAGCCCGCACCTGCCGGCCCGGTGATTGTGGTGGAGACGGTCAAGGGGACGTTCGAGTTCGAGACCTATCCCACCGATGCACCCAAGACCGTGGCGCACATTCTCGAACTGGTCAATCGCCGCTTTTACAACGGGCTGCGTTTTCACCGCGTCGTGCCGAGCTTCGTGATTCAGGCAGGCGATCCGCAATCCCGGGACATGACCAAGCGCGACAACTGGGGTCGCGGCCCGGCGGCGTCGAGCGGTCACCCGATCGGCGTGGCAGAGATCACGAAGAAGAGAACGCACGTCAAGGGCGCCGTTGCGATGGCGCACGCCGGCGATGCGAGCCAGGCGGACAGTCAGTTCTATGTGACGCTGGCGGCGCAGCCCAAGCTGGATGGCAAGTACACTGTCTTCGGTCGCGTCACGAGCGGGATGGACGTCCTGCCCAAGATCGAGGTGGGGGACGTGATCAGGAAGATATCGGTGAAAGAGCCGGCTGCGAAATAGGCACGAAGGGCCTGAGCTCCGGATAGCGCGACACGAGGGAGGCGGGATACTCGCCGACGATCGGGTCGCCGACCTGGTGCTTGATCATGAGCGCGTTGGCCACCGACTTCGAGGCAAAGTGATTGTTGAGATACAGGTACAGCTTCTTGACGAGCATGCGTGCGGCGACGGCTGTTTCCGAAAACGGCTTGAGCTCGTCGGCTGAGTAGAGGTAATCGTACCGGTCCTCGGCGCGATCATGCCGCCACCATTTCTCGACGTTCCGCCCGTGAAGCCGCATGTAATAGAAGCCCTTGACGTTCGGCAGGTAGTTCTGCCGAATCGAAAAGTTGAACTTCGGCTCGTCGATCTGCACCCACGCCGCCCGGTGCTCGTTCAGCAGCGTCAGCGTTGACGCCACATCATCGCTCCAGCTTCGGTGCCTGAGTTCCACCGCGACGGGATAGTCCTTGAACCAGCCCAGCACGCGCGTCAGGTAGTCGAGCGTGGCCGGGCCGTTCTTGAAGCTCGGAGGGAACTGCACCAGAAGCGCGCCGAACTTGCCTGCACGTGCGATGGGCTCGAGGCCGGACCGAAACTCGTCTACATCGGCCGGTCCGGCGCTCGGGATTTCGCTGACAGACCCTGCAGCTTTTCGACCCTGTGATCCTTGGGCCTCTCGGTCCGATCCTGCGACCCTTCGACCCTTTGCTCCCTCGACCCTCGTGATCGACGCGTCGACCTTTCGACCCTGCGACCCCGAGACCTCTTTCGCATGCGTGAACTTCTGGTGCAGTTTGATCGAGAACTCGAAGTCGGCGGGCGTGCGGCGTACCCAGCTGGCGCTGACCGATGGGCGCGGCGGACCGTAGAACGTCGAATTGACCTCGACGGTGTTGAAATGTTCGGCGTAGTACGCGAGATCGTCGAAACGCCCGCGGCGGCTCGTGCCCGCCCGAGCCGGATAGAAAACACCGTTCCAGGTGCCGCGACCGGCCGGATAGCTCCAGCCCGATGTGCCGATGCGAAGATCGTCGACGCTCTTCACGAGGGCTTCTTCAACGTCTTATACGCGTCCTTGTCGAACCCGAAGATCACCCGCGATCCTTTGACGACGATCGGCCGCCGGATCAGGTTCGGCTGTTTCATCATCAGATCGATGGCTTCTTTCTTCGATCGCGGAAGCGGCCTCGTCTTGAACACGGGGCTGCGCTTGCTCACGAAGTCGAGAAAATTCTTCTCATCGATCTGTTGCTCGAGGAACTCTCGGCTTGGCGGTTCCCGATTGATGTCTCGCTCCTCGAGATCGACCTTCAACTCATCCAGAAAACTTCTGGCATTTCGGCAGGTGGTTCACGTGGGTTTCCAGTAGAAGACGGGCTTGGACATCTCGGCTCCCCTCAACAATTCTAGCTCTATCGCTTCCACCGTTCGACCCCTGGACCCTTAGACCCTTCGACTTTTTGACCCTTTGACCTAAGATCGTTATCCGAAATGACCGAGCGACTCTACTACCAGGATCCCTATCTCTCATCCTTCAAAGCCATCGTCCAGCAAGTGGGCCGGCGGGACGACAAATGGCTGGCGATTCTCGATCGCACCGCCTTCTATCCGACATCTGGCGGTCAGCCATTCGATACCGGCGCTCTCGGCGGCGTGCAGGTAGTTGATGTCGTGGACCTCGAGGATGGATCGATCGGCCACGTTATCGACAGGGAGCTGGAGCCAGGCCGTGAGGTCGAGGCGGCGATCGACTGGGCCAGGCGCTTCGATCACATGCAGCAGCATACCGGCCAGCACATTCTGTCGGCCGCATTTGAACGATGTCACCACGCGGCCACGGTCAGCTTCCATCTGGGCGCCGAGAGCTCCACTATCGACCTGCAGCGCGAGCTTCCGCGTGACGCGATCGTGGAGGCGGTGAGCGAAGCCAATCGCGTGGTTTGGGAGAATCGGCCGGTCACAATCCGTTTCGCGAGCCGCGAGGAAGCCCTGAAGCTGCCGCTCAGGAAGGAACCTGGCCGCGATGGCCTGCTGCGGCTGATCGAGGTCGCCGACTTCGATCTCTCCGCGTGCGGCGGCACGCACGTCAATTGGACCGGCGCCGTCGGCATCATTGCCATCAGTGCATGGGAGCGCTTCAAGGGCGGCATGCGCGTGCATTTCGTGTGCGGCGGTCGCGCGCTCAGGGCCTTCGGCACGCTGCGCGACATCGTGGCCGACAGTTCACGGCTGCTGTCCGTGCAGTCCGGCGAAATCCCGTCAGCGGTCGAACGCCTCCAGAACGAGAGCCGGGACACGCGGCGCGCGATAAAACATCTTCAGGAGCAGTTGGTCGGCCACGAGGCCGAACGCCTCGCCCGAGGAGGCGTGACGATCGGATCGACGACTCTGGTGGCCGAGGCGCTCGATGGGTGGGACGCGCAGGGGCTGAAGAGCGTTGCCACCAAGATCGCAGAGAGGCCGTCGTCGATCGCGGTTCTCACGTCGGGTGGGCCGCCATCATTGGTGGCGGTCGCCCGATCCGCCGACGTCGCCCTCGATGCGTCCGCCTTCGTCAAGGAGGTTGCGACGACATTCGGCGGACGAGGTGGCGGGACCAAAGAACTCGCTCAGGCCGGAGGATTGCAGGCGCCGCCGGCGACAATTATCGAAGCAGTGCGAGAGATGCTAGCGAGATGGAGATCGGAACAGCACTAAGCACTAAGAACCAGGAACCAAGAACTATTTCTTGTCACCTCCTGCTGAACTCCGCCAGCTTTGCGACGACCCGATCGGTGAGCGCATCGATGCTCGACTGCGGGGCCGTAAAGTGATTTACGAGCATCGAAAATACGAGGGGCTCGCCATCCGCGGTCTGCACGTATCCTGAGAGCGACCGGACGTTGGCAATCGAGCCCGTCTTCGCCCGCACAGCCCCCTCGGCTCTCGTCCCCTTGAATCGGTTCGCCAGCGATCCGTCCCGCGCGCCGATCGGCAGCGTCGCCATGAAGTTCTCTCGATGCCTGGGGTCCTCGTACATCTGTTTGAGAATCTTGACGAGCGTGTCGGCGGTGACATAGTTGTAGCGGGATAGGCCCGACCCGTCGTACATCACGAAGCTGTCGCTTCCGACTCCCCAGCCCGCGAGAATCTCCGTGACAATCCGCCGCCCGGCCTCGACAGTCCCCGTTCCGTTCTGGCTGGCCATCGTCCTGAGCAGGATCTCGGCATAGAGATTCTGGCTCACCTTCATCAGCGTCGTGCCGATGTCTCGAATGGCCGGTGACTTATGCGAGACCACCACTCGCTCAATGCCGTGATCAAGCGGCATCGTGGCATCGATATCGAGCGCGGGGCCCTCCACTGAAATGCCGTGGCTGATGAGCGCCTGTCGGAAGGCGCGCGCAAAGAAGTCCGTGGGGTTGTCAACCGAGGCCGTCTCGATGAACTCAGGTGCTCCTGCGGGAACCGTGCCGGTGACTTCGACGACCGAACTGGATGGGATCCGATGCAGGGCGATGTCGGTGGTCGAGCCTGCGGCCGCGGTCACGGCGTGATTCACGACGACCAGACCGCTGTCGGCAGGACGCGCGTCGATGTCGACCGGCTGGCCCTCGGTTCTGCCCGCACGGATGGTCAGGTCCACCGTGTCGTCGTTGTAAGGGAGCGCGCCGATAGGCGCGGCATAGCCGTAGCCCAGGTAATCCCATGCCCACCCGGCGCCAAGCGACTCGCCGTCGAAGGCGCGATCGTCTCCGATGATCCGTCCGGTGACGGACCGGATGCCCGCCTTCCCGAGTGCCTTGACCCAGGAGTCGAACGCGCTGCGCTGCTCGTCCGATCGACAGCCGATGGTTGGATCGCCGCTCCCTCGTACGATGAGGTCGCCGTGCAGCACGCCGTCCCGATCCACCTCGCCCGATGTCAGCACATGCGTCTCGAACTGATAGTCCCATCCGAGCCGCTCGGCCGCAGCGGCCAGCGTCAGGATCTTCATGTTTGACGCAGGCATCATCAGCTTCAGCGCGTTGAAGCTGTAGAGCACCTCGCCGCTGTCGAGCGACTGCACGACGACGGCCCACGAGGCGCGATCGAGCACGGGATCCGCGAACAGGCTCTCCAGATCGCTCCGGAGGATAGGCAGGGGGAGACGACGAACGGCGATGGATGACTGAGGAGCGGGCGTCGTCGCGGGTGGACGGTGCGCGCACGCGGGCGGAGCGAACAGGAGCGCCGCGACCAGGACGCGACGGAGCGAGACGCGACGACGGGCGTCGGCCCGTCTATTTGAGTTCGTCAAGAGCCTTGAGCGCGCCATCGAACTCGGCGGCGTCGAGCTTGGCCGCACCAGGCTCCTCCTTCCGGCCGGCAAACACGTCGGTTCCGACACGACCAAACGAGACCTGTTCCTGCTTCTTGTTCTCGTCGAACTTCACGGTCACCACGGCCGCCGGTGCAGCCAGCCCCGTCGCTGTCTTCGCATCGGCAAATGACTGGGCGCGCAGGTTCGACAGCTTCGAGAGGAGACCGTCCATCTTGCTCTGATCGACGTCTTTGGCTGCCGGTGCCACCTGCCGCCACTTCTCCTCGGCGTCCTTGCCGGAGCCCTTGGTTTTCTCAAACGACACGGTGTCGTGTCCCCGGACGATGTCGATGCGGTTGGCGTTGAACGATCGGAACTCGAAGAGATCCTTCCGGCGGAAATCGTCCACCGGTTTGCTCATGTCGTCGAGCACGCTCTTCTCGATCGCGAAGATCATCGGGCGCGACGCATCGTGGGCGTAGAGGTGTCCATCCGGCGCGGCCTTGCCGACGGTCAGGGTCGCCCTCGAGCTCCCGGCCGAGACCGTGACCGCCAGATCCGGCTTGTCCAGCCCGTACGCCTTGAGGTCGGTGGCCGTGGGGGCCATGATCGACTTCATCTGCGCCGACTGCAGCTTGCTGACGATGCCCTCGATGGTGCCGTAGTCACCGCGCGCCCGGACGGGTGCGGTGATCATCCATTCGCCGGACGATCGCGCCATCGACACGGAACCTTTTCCGGTGGTCAACTCGACGGCGTCGATCTTGTCGCGGTCGAACTTCAGGATCGTCTTATCGCGCAAATCGAAGGTCGCCTTATTGAACGTGCCGTCGAGATAGCTGGAGATCAGGAAGACACGTTTCTTGTCGGGAAACTTCGCGTAGAGATCGCCGCCCGTTCCGGTCTTGTCGCCGATCAACAGGTGCCTGAAGTCCTTGTCGCCGGCGGCCTTGAAACCGAGGTCGATCCGTGGTTCGAAGAGGCCGAATTCCTTCAGGTCGGCGGCGTTCTCCTCGACGACCCGCTGGATCTCGAGCGAGGCGATATTCGACGTGATGCCTGAAACTTCTGACTCGTCCGCCGCGGCAGCCTCAGGCGCGGTCAGCTCCCACTTCCCGCCAGTCTTCTTGAGCGACGTCGTGCCCGAGGTGCCCCTGATCGCCAGCTCCTCGATCTTGTCGGCCTCGACCGAGAAGACCTTGTCTTTCTTCTCGGTGAGATCGGAATCGGGCTCCTTCTTGGAGTCGATGAAGTAGATGTAGCCGCCAAGACCGGCGAGTACGACAAAGAGGATGAGCGTCGAACGAAAGCCGCGCATTTACCGCCTCCGCCACCAGCTGTAGACGCCGGATCCGATGATCAGGCCCGGCACGATGAGGAGTGACAACCAGGTGATGCGCCGCTGCTGGTCGGCGGTGAGCGTGATGCGGCGATCTTCCGCCTGGCGTGGCCGGATCGCGATGAAGTTCTCCTGCTGCGCCAGCCAGTTGACGATGTTCATGAACATGTCCGAGTTGCCCTGAATCCCGAGCACGCTGTTGGTCGCAAAGTCGGAATCGCCGACGACCACCACGCGCGACTCGGGCTTTGGCGCGTCCGCCTTCTCCGGAGAGAGTGCGGGCGGAGGCGCAGGTGTTGCGGAGTTGACGGGCATGCTCACCGCCGCCCCGATCGACACGGGCCCCTTCTTGTCGCCCTTCGCTTCGTTCAGTTCGACCTTGCCGGTCGCGAACAGATCCTCGATGTCATTTTCGGCCCAGCTGTTGGGGCTCGTCTCAATGAAGGTTTGCGCGCTCCTCCCGTTTACGCCCCCTCCGACCGGAACCACCGAGCGGGCGAGCGGGTAGCCCGTCAGCACGCTGAAACGATCCGTGATGGGATGCGACGGATAGTTCGCGGCGAGTGGAACTGATGCGTCGGTGCCGATGAGCCGTCCAAGACCACTCGCGTCCACGACGACGTTTGTGCCGATCTGAAAGTCCCATTCGTGCAGGAACTCGACGAGATTGGGCAGCGGCGTCTTGATGACCTTATCGGGCGGATCCAGCATGCAGAGGAGCTTGCCGCCACCCTCCACGTACTTCCGCAAGAGATCGATCTCGCCCGTGAAATAGTCCGTCGTCGGACCCGCGACGACGATGAGAGAGGCATCGTCGGGAATCTTGCCGGCCTGAGCCAGCACGAGCTTGTCGATGGCAAAGTTCTCGCGTCCGAGCGCCGCTGCAATGGCGCTGTAGCCGGTCCGGTCGCTGCTCCCGGTGTCTTTCTCGCCGTGGCCTTGAACGAAATAAATCTTCTTCTGAGAGCCCGACACGACCTTGATGAGGCCGTTCGTGAGGTCCTGCTCCGCGTCGGCCGTCACGCGCTCGGTTCGGCCCTTGTATTCGAAGACCACGGTGCCGTAACTCTGGACCTGGTACTGTCGCACGAGCGAGGGTTTCTTGTCGGCGTCGATGTATTCAACCGAGAGATTCTTGCTGTTGTATTCGTACTCGCTCAACCGATCGCGAAAGCGTGGAAAGTCGCGCTCCTGCGCGAAAACGAGCACCTTCGTCGGGCTGTCGAGGCTTCCCAGCACCTTCTTCGTCTGATCCGACAGGCTGTAGACCTGGGACGACGTGAGATCCCAGCGCTTGTTGCGCCGGCTGGAGAGGTAGTTGACGGCGATCAGGATGCCGAGCACGATGAGGACGCTGGCGCCGGCGAGCGCGCCGAATCGCGTCTGGCGCCGCTGAAACGTGCGCGCGATGTCCCGCCACTGGCCGGCCGTGTACAAGAGCACGCAGGCCAGACCGGCCCACGCGCCCCATTGGGCGTATTGCTGCCACTCGGGCTTCAGAAAGCGGATCGCCAGGGCCCCGAAGACCAGGGCAGTGCCCAGCCAACCAATGATGCTGAGGATTCTCTGAATCATGATGTATGTAGCCGATGCACGGTGTCGTTATCAGTTATCAGTTGTCGGTTACCAGTCCGCAGTCCGCTCTGAGCCATCAGCTTTCATCTCTCAGCTGGGAACTACTAAGAACTAAGAACCAGGAACCAAGAACTACAAGGATCTCCCTATCCCCTCCACCTCTCACTATCCACCGACTTCATCGTCAAAAAGAGGCCGAAGGTGATGAAGCTGATGTAGTAGACGAGATGTTTTGTGTCGATGACGCCTTTGACGAAGTCCTCGAAGTGCTCGGTGATCGACAGGTAGTTGAGGATCTTCTCGCCAGTCGGTCCCGCGCCGTTTCCGAACCAGTTGATGACCCAGAGGAGCAGGAACACGGCGAACGTGATCATCCCCGCGACGATCTGATTCTTGGTCAGGCTCGAGATGAAGAGGCCGACCGAGATGAAGCAGCCGCCCAGAAGGAGCAGTCCCAGGTACGTGGTGAGCACGGGCTTCCACTCAGGCCGGCCGTAGATGAAGAGGAGACCTACGTGGAATCCCGTCACCAGCAGCATCGTGGCGTAGAGCGCCAATGCGCCGAAGAATTTTCCGAGGATGATCTGAAAATCGGTGACGGGGGACGTCAGGAGCAGCTCGATGGTGCCGGAGCGTTTCTCCTCGCTGTACGTCCGCATGGTGATGAGAGGCAGGACGAAGAGCAGGACGACCGTCGCGTTCAGCATCAGCGGCCGGATCATCATCTGGTTGATGTTGACCGATTCGGGCCCGCCCATCCCCTGGCCCATCTGCAGGCTCTCCTGCACGAAGAAGTACAGGATCGTGGCGTAGAAGTAGCCGAACACCAGGGCGAAGAGACCAATCACGACGTAGGCAATGGGCGAGGCGAAATAAGACCGCAATTCCTTGCGGGCGATGGCAATGACGTTACCCATTCTGTGTCGCCTCCGTCGGCTGTTCCTCGGTCGTCAGGGACAGGAAGATTTCCTCGAGGCTCATGCGCATCGGCCGCAGCTCCAGCAAGCCCCAGTCGTGGCTGACGACGGCCCGTGCCAGCTCGCGGCGCACGTCGTGGCCGCGCTCGCTGTCCACTTCATAGCCGGCCACGCCGTCGCGCCGATCAGCCACGGTGACGCGCGTCACGCCCGGCAGGCGTTCCAGTGTGGAGAGCACAACAGCCGAGTCTCCCTCGACCTGCACGTACATCGTTTCCGATCCCTTCAACCTGGCCGTGAGATTGTCGGGTGTGTCCACGGCCACCACGCGGCCGTGGTTGATGATGACCACCCGCTGACAGGTCTGCGAAACCTCCGGCAGGATGTGCGTGCTCAAGATGATGGTGTGATCGCCAGCGAGCTCCTTGATGAGCTCGCGCGTCTCGATGATTTGCTTGGGATCCAGCCCGGCCGTGGGCTCGTCCAGGATGAGGACGTCGGGATTGTGCAAGATCGCCTGCGCGAGCCCCACGCGCTGACGATACCCCTTCGAGAGCTTGCCGCAGTGCCGCTCCGCCATGTCGGAGACGCGAGTGCGCTCCATGACATGGTTCACCCGGGCCGTCCGATCGCCTCTCGGCACGCCCTTGATCCGGGAGACGAACTCCAGGTATTCGCGTACGGTCATGTCGGGATAGAGCGGTGGAGTTTCAGGGAGGTATCCCGTTCGGCGTTTCGCTTCAAGTGGCTGTTCGAACACGTCGAAGCCGGCGACGATGGCCTTGCCCTCCGTCGCCGGCATGAAGCCGGTGAGGACGCGCATCGTGGTAGTCTTGCCGGCGCCATTCGGTCCGAGAAATCCGAGAATCTCGCCGCGCTCGACTCGAAAGCTGACGTCGTCAACGGCGGTCACGCGACCATAGCGCTTGGTCAGGTTCTGGACCTCGATCACAGTGGGACTCCGTGAGAAAAGCTGGCCACCTGGAACTCGCGTCCCGAATCTGGTGGCCCGGCGGAAGGGGATGCCCGTCGCAAGGCGAGTGAGAGATGTAAGCTACAGAAAACGCGCCGATTATCGGCGGCAACCTTCGATCCTAGTCGAACCCCTACGCCAAGAGCAAGGGGCACCCAGGACCAGAACATGTATCTAGACGTCGGAACGGCCGCTCCGGACTTCACACTCCCCAACCAGGACTGGCAGCCCGTCACGCTGAGTGGTCATTTTGGCAGCGACCACGTGGTTTTGGCATTCTTTCCGGCGGCATTCAGTTCGACGTGCACGAGCGAGCTCTGCACCTTTCGAGACCGGCTGTCGACGTTTGGAGCGGCCGGCACCACGGTCTACGGGATCAGCGTGGACTCGCCGTGGGCCCTGAAGGCGTACAGCCGGGAGCAGGGGATCACGTTCGCGCTTCTCAGCGACTTCAACAAGGCCGTCATCGAGAAGTACGGCGTGTTCTGCGAGGACATGATCGGCCTGAAGGGGCTGGCCAAACGGGCGGTTTTCCTAATCGACCGGGCCGGCCGTATCCGGCATCGGGAGGTCCTCGAAGACGCTCGGAACGAGCCGGATTACGAGCGCCTTGAAGCCGCCGTCCGGACCTTGTGACTCCTTAAAGATTCTTCCATCAAGCCTCACCCCACGGCCTGGGTTGAATTGACAGGGCTTGCTCCCGGGCCTACAATATATATGAACAATTGTTCATATATTCATAATTAGCTGAGGATTGACGCCTTATGGCCCACGCCCACGCGCCCGCGTCCGACGCCGTCGAGTGTGAGCTGTTCCATCTCGAAGCTGCCAAGGCTCGGGCACTCCGCGAGTCTCTCGTTCCGGGCGGAACGGCGCAGTTGCTGGCCGAGACCTTCAAGGTCCTTGGCGATCCCACACGCGTTCGAATTCTCGATGTCCTGGCGCGAGCCGAGCTCTGCGTCTGCGATCTGGCCGGCCTGGTTGGGATGAGTGAGTCCGCGGTGTCACACCAGCTCCGGCTGTTGCGCAGCATGCGGCTCGTCCGGGCGCGGCGCGATGGACGGATGGTCTTCTACGCCCTGGACGACGATCACATCGTCCACCTCTTCAACGAAGGCATGCGTCACGTCCAGGAAAACGCCCGGCCGGGAGAGCGGTAATGTCCGACTCCAGGCCGACGCTCACAACCTGTCAGGTGTGCGAGATCCACGCCGAGTCGGTCTTCAGGATCGATGGCATGGATTGCCGCGAAGAGGTCGTGATCCTCGAGCGCCACCTGAATGCCTTGCAGGGTGTGGAATCGATTGCGGCGGATCTGATGGGGCAGCGCTTGCGCGTGACGCATGACGCGGCACGGCTCTCGACTTCGGCGATTGTCGAGGAAGTCGCCCGGACTGGCATGCGAGCGTGGCTCGAGCACGAAGAGCCCGTGGACCGTCGCGCGTCCATACCGTTGCGGCAGACACTCCTGGTGGTATCCGGTTGTTCCCTGGCCGCGGGCATCATCATTCAGTTGGCCGGAGGTCCCTGGCTCGCGGCGACACTCGCGTTTGCCGTGGCGATCGGGACAGGTGGAACCTTCAGCGTGCGGCGAGCCTGGTCGGCCGCCCGGACGCTGTCGCTCGATATCAATGTGCTGATGACGCTCGCGGTCGTTGGCGCGATCGCGATCGGCGAATGGTCGGAAGCGGCCACGGTCGTTTTCCTCTTTGCCGTGGCGCAGATGCTCGAGACGCGGAGCCTCGATCGGGCCCGGCGTGCGATTCGCGGACTGATGGATCTTGCGCCGGCGATGGCGAGGGTCCGGAGGCAGGATGGCGAGGCACTGGTTCCACTCGGTGAGGTGTGTGTCGGCGAGACGATCCTCGTCGGACCAGGCGACAAGATTCCTCTCGACGGCGTCGTCCTGGCAGGCCGGAGCCCGGTCAATCAGGCGCCGATCACCGGGGAGTCGCTGCCTGTTGACAAGGAGCCTGGCGACGGTGTCTTTGGCGGCACGATCAACGGTCGCGGCGCGCTCGACGTTCGCGTGACACGGTTGCAGGGCGACTCCACGCTCGCGCGCATTATCCACCTTGTCGAGACGGCGCAAGCTCAGCGCGCGCCCGCCCAGGCCTTCGTCGAGCGCTTTGCCCGTTACTACACGCCCGTCGTGATTGCAGGCGCCATGCTGGTCGCGATCGTTCCTCCCGCTCTTTTCGGCCAGCCGTTCCATCAGTGGTTCTACCGGGCTCTCGTTCTGCTGGTGATCTCGTGCCCGTGCGCGTTGGTGATTTCGACGCCGGTTTCGATCGTCTCGGCCCTGGCGGCCGCGGCGCGGCAGGGTGTTTTGATCAAGGGCGGCATTCATCTCGAGAACGCCGGTCGCGTGCGATGTGTGGCCTTCGACAAGACCGGCACCCTGACGGCTGGCGCGCCGCACGTCGTGAACGTCGTGCCGCTGGGCGAGGCCTCGAGCCGCGACGTGCTGCGCGCTGCGGCCAGCGTCGAGTCGCGATCGGAACATCCAATTGGGCGGGCCATCCTGCGCCATGCAGTCGAGCAGGGGCTTCCGCCCGACGCGGCGGAATCGTTCACGGCGCTCGAAGGCCGCGGAGCCGAGGCCCGCATCGGTCCACAGTCCGTGCTCGTCGGCAATCATCGCCTTTTCGAAGAGCGTGGACTGTGCACGCCGGAAATCCACGAGCGGCTCGACTCGCTCGCCGAGGCCGGACTGACGTCGGTCCTTGTGGCGCGCTCAGGGCGGGCCATCGGGATTCTTTCTGTTGCCGATCGCGTGCGGGACGCCGGCCGCGATGCCATGGACCTCCTGAGGCAGCACGGCGTCCGTCGCATCGTGCTGCTCACTGGCGACAACCACGCCACGGCTTGCGCGACCGCTCATCAGCTCGGTATTGACGACGTGCGCGCTGAACTGCTTCCCGAGGATAAGGTCAATGCCGTGCGCGAGCTCCAGCGCGCCTATGGCATCGTCGCGATGGTGGGCGATGGGATCAATGACGCGCCCGCACTCGCCGCCGCCGATGTCGGCATCGCCATGGCCGTTGCGGGAAGCGATGTGGCGCTCGAGACGGCGGATGTCGCGCTGATGGCCGACGAGCTGCTCAAGATTCCCTTCACCGTTCGCCTGAGCCGGGCCACGCTCCGCAACATCAAGGCGAATATCGGCGTGTCACTCGGGTTGAAGGCCGCCTGTCTCGTGCTGGCGGTCGCCGGAATCGCGACGCTGTGGATGGCGATTCTGGCAGACACCGGAGCGTCGCTCATCGTCATCGCCAACGGCCTGCGGCTGCTGCGATCGACCTGACCTTCAGTTTCTCCGACCCTCCCGCATGAGTGTCACGCTCGCGACACGCATGCCGTCGAGCGATTCCACTTTAAGCGTCCTGCCTTCGATCTCGATCGTGTCGCCGATTCGGGGCGGACGGCCGAGACGGCCCAGCACGTACCCGCCCAGCGTGTTGTAGGTTTCCTCGTCGATATGAAGGCCGAATCGCTCGTTGACATCGGTCACGAGCACGAGCCCGTCGAGGACGGCCGAACCGTCCGGCAACAGGACGATGCGGTTCACTGCCTTGCTGAACTCGCCTGACACCTCACCAACGATTCGTTCCATCAGGTCCTGGAACGTCACAAGGCCCGCCGTTCCACCGTACTCGTCGATGACGATCGCGTGATGTGTACGACGCCTGCGCATCTCGCGGAGCAGCGAATCTGCCGTCATGGTCTCCGGCACCGTCAGCACGTCGTGGACGATCGACGACAGCTCAAAGTCGGGCGGAGGCGCCGCGACGACACGAAAGAGATCTTTCAGGTGAACCATGCCGGCGATGTGATCGAGATCGCCGGTGAAGACGGGCAGCTGCGTGTGCGGGCTCCGCGAAATGGTTTCGATGGCCTGCGCGAGCAGGGCGCTCGAGGGGATTGCGACGAGCTCGGTGCGCGGCACCATCACCTGGCCTGCCGTCAGATCCGCGAAGTCGAACACGCGGTGCAGCATCTGCTCTTCGGTCTCTTCGAGAACGCCGGCTTCCTGGCTGGCCGTCACCAGCATCTTGAGCTCTTCTTCGGAATGCACGAGCGAGTGGCCGCTCGGCGGCCTCAGCCCAAACAACGTCACGACGCCTCGGCCCATCCTGTTCAGGAAGGAAATGAACGGCCAGAAGATCCGCATGAACAGCTCGGTCGGTTTGGCCACGTAGAGCGACGTGACTTCCGCGTACTGAAGCGCCACGGTTTTCGGGGCCAGCTCGCCCAGGACGATGTGGAGGGCGGTGATGATGGCGAAGGCGATGGCGACCGCGACCGAGTGAGCCGTCGCCGTGGTCATCCACTGCGGCATGAAGGTGAAGAACGGCTCGATCATATGCGCCAGAGCCGGCTCGCCGATCCAGCCGAGCCCGAGACTGGCCATCGTGATGCCGAGCTGGGTCGCGGCGATGTAACTGTCCGGATCGCTCAGCGCACGCCTGACGGATGGCGCCAGGCGGTTGCCCTCCGCGATGAGCTGATCGATCCTCGTCTTGCGAACCGTGACAAGCGAGAATTCCGCGGCGACGAAAAACCCGTTCGCAAAGACGAGGGCGAGTACGCCCGCAACCCGGATGAGCACCGACAGGGCGGTCACTTCCATTCCGACCTCCGGTCGTGACTGTACGGACCGGTAGGCGGAAGTGTCAAATTCCGGGTCGGTCCACCCTTACGCCTTGCGATTGGTGAAGAAGTGCAGCTCGACGAACTGCTCGATGGCCGCTTGTTCCGACGGACCCACCTTTTCGAACTGCAGGCCCATGCCGACCCGGCGGTCGGTCCAGGCGATGCGAGCATCGGCTTCGACGTCGGTACGGGTTCCCGGCAGGCGGAACCTCACGTGCACCGTGGTCGCTTGATCGAGAGGGTTGGTGGTTCGGATGGCCAGACCGCCGCGACCGAGATTGAGCGTCACGGCTGCGGCGACGGTGTTGCCGTACCGGTAAGAGACGGGGATGCCAAGAGCGACGCGAGGACCCAATCTGCGGTTGAAGCTGTGTGGAAAAAGATGCGGAGCGAGTGCGGGGACGATGTTCTGCGCGGCGCTGTACTCGTTGATGTATCCCGCCACGCCGAGCGCCGCCAGCTCGCGGACCTCGGTGGCGCTGCCGATGGTTCCGCTGAACACGAGCACGGGGAAACGGCCCTCGTCGACCTTCCGGATGGTGCGAATGAGATCGACGCCCGCGGCGTGGGGCAGACGCAGGTCGACTATGAGGAGGTCGATGCTTCCGGCCGCCGTCCGAATCTGTCCGAGCAGCTCGGCCATGGTCCTGACGGTGATGGCCCTGTGCCCGGCGGCTTCGAGGGCGGCCTTGAAGCGATCACGGACGAACGCCGTGTCGTCGGCGACGACCACAGTCTTCGTCGTGGCCGTTTCGGCCATATTCCGTAACTCTATCAAAGGTCGGGACCTATAGGTTCCTTGCGTTGCAGATTTTCTTTGGTTGTCGATATAATTCTCGGCGTCGAGCGCGATCGTGTGTATGACGGACGATTCGGCTCGGCACGCGGAAGATTGTGCGGCGGGGTGGGACGGATCGCGGGAAACCGCCCGGCCGGGAGGAGCGCCCATGGCGACCTGTCCCGAGTGCGACAACGAAATCGAAGTCGATGAGTACGATGTCGACAAAGGGGATTTGTTGAGCTGCCCCGAATGCGGCTCGAACCTTGAAGTGACCAGCCTCTCGCCGGTGACGCTCGACCTGGCTCCCGAATCAGACGACGACGACGAAGACGACGAGGATCTGGACGACGACGAGGATGAAGAAGAGGACGAGGATTGGGAAGAGTAGACGAAGCGTTGATCGAAAAGGAAAAGACACTACGGTCCGCGATCGCCGGGATGGATTCGGTGATCGTGGCGTTCAGTGGGGGGGTCGATAGCGCCTATCTGGCCTACATCGCCCATCAGGTTCTGGGGTCGAACGCGCTGGCCGTGACCGCCGACAGTGCCAGCTATCCGCGTCGCCATCGGGAGATGGCCGTCAACCTCGCCAGGCAATTCAGTTTCCGTCACGAGATTATTCACACCGACGAGATGGCGCGTCCCGAGTACCGCGCCAATCCTTCGAATCGCTGCTATTACTGCAAGCACGAGCTCTATACGCGACTTTCTGAGATCGCACGGCTTCGCGGCCTCGACACAATCGTGGACGGCAACAACGCCGACGACCGCGGCGACTATCGTCCGGGTCGTCAGGCGGCCCGCGAGTTCCAGGTGCGGAGTCCGCTCGACGACGCGGATCTGACCAAGGGAGAAATTCGCGAACTCTCGCGCGCCGCGGGTCTGCCCGTCTGGGACGAACCCGCGTCGGCGTGTCTGTCGTCGCGCATCCCGTACGGCGAGGAAGTCACCGACGAAAAACTGCGCACCATCGAGCGCGCCGAGGGAGTCCTCCGGGATCTTGGGTTCCGCGTCTGTCGGGTGCGCCATCACGGCGAGGTGGCCCGGCTCGAGATTGCCCGGGACGAGATGACACGCGCCCTTGATCCGGACGTGTCTGCCACGATCGTGCGGGAACTCAAGGGACTCGGCTTCAAATTCGTCAGCCTCGACCTCGCCGGCTACCGCACCGGCAGCCTCAACGACGTCCTGTTCCTCCGACCCGCCTGATCCGCGATCGAATGTTCACCTCGCCGGCTCGTTCTCCGTCGGATCGACGGAACTTCCGGACGTCCGCTCTGCAGTTCTGATCCGTTTCGGTCGAAAAGGGAGGTGCGACGCATTCACCACGCAGCTTCGTCGATGGGTGAGGGCCTTCGATCGGCACCGGGAATGCTCAACATGGAATTGACAGAAGTCCTTCAAACACGTAAGCTTGCGCCGTTCCCACTGTTCGTTCAATCGATCCAGGAGAGGTGTAGATGAACGCTGCTCGACGATTCGTGTGCCTCGTGAGCCTCTCAGTCCTGGTCGCCGTGTTGTCGGGCTGTGGCAAGAAGGCTCCCGTCGCGGCTCCGCCGCCACCACCGCCTGCGACCACACCGGCGCCGCCACCGGCGCCACCGCCACCGCCGCCGACACCGCCCGCACCGCCCGGATCGTTGAGCGAAGAGGAACTCTTCAACCGGAAGACCCTCGATCAGCTGAACTCCGAGCGGCCGCTGTCGGACGTCTTCTTCGACCTCGACGAGTCCGTCATTCGCGATGATGCGCGAGTTTCGCTGCAGAAAGACGCGGACTGGATGAAGCGGTGGTCGACGACCAAGGTCACCCTCGAAGGGCACTGCGACTCGCGAGGCAGCTCCGAGTACAATCTGGGCCTCGGTGAACGCCGGGCGAGCGCCGTGCGCGACTATCTGGTGAGCCTGGGCGTCTCGGGCGACCGTGTGACCGCCGTGAGCAAGGGCAAGGAGCAGCCGTTCTGCAACGAAGAGAACGAGAGCTGCTGGTCACAGAACCGGCGAGGGCACTTCATCATCACAGGCAAGTAGTTCTTTGAACCGAAAGTCCGTGGCGTCCGGCCACGGACTCTCGGTTCGCATCCATCCGGCGACGCTCTTCAACCGCGCCCGACAAGCACGCGCTCGAATTCTTCCTCTGAGATCCGATATTTCGCCGCGATCTTTCCGTCGATCAGCAGGACGGGGATCTGTTCGCCGTAGCGCTGTTCAAGCAGGGCGTCGCGGCTGATGTCGATTTCCTCAATCGCCAGCGGCATGCGCGCGGAGACGCTCGCCACGACTGATTTCATCTGGTCGCAGAGGTGACAGCCGGGCCGGGAGTAGATCGTGACCCGCCTCACGCGCGTATGTCCATGACGATCCGTTCCGCGGCCGCGCGCGGATCCGGTGCGGCCGCGATCGGGCGGCCGATGACGATATAGCTGGCGCCGCTCTGGATCGCTTCGCGGGCGCTCAACGTGCGCCGCTGATCGTCCGTGCCGCTCACGGTACCCGCTCCGCCGCGAATACCTGGAGTGACGAGCACGAACCGGTTGCCGCACCGGGCGCGGAGCGTCTCGAGCTCCTGAGGTGACGCGACCACTCCGTCGAGTCCCGCCCGCTCGGCGGCGGCTGCCAGCAGCACGACGTGATCACGGATCGGCCGGGTGACACCGACATCGCGCAAGGCCTGATCGTCGAGGCTCGTCAGCGCGGTCACGGCAATGACGATGGGCTTCTGGAGACCCGCGACGGTCGCGGCCTCGGTCGCCGCGGCCTGGGCCGCGACCATCATTTCGTGCCCGCCCGAGGCATGGACGTTGAGCATCCAGACGCCCAATCGGGTGGCCTCTCGTACCGCGCCGGCCACCGTGTTGGGAATGTCGTGAAACTTGAGATCCAGGAAGACGCGTTCGCCTCGCTCGACGAGCGCCTTGACCACTGACGGACCCTCGGCCGTAAAAAGCTGACTGCCAATCTTGAAGCCACCCGCCAGATCCTTCAGCTGGGATGCAAGGGCGAGCGCGCGGCCTGTCGATTCGACGTCGAGGGCGACTAAGAGCTGATCCATTCCTGATCGCGGGCTGCCGTGTCGATGCTGCCGACCAGATCCGTGGCGCGCTCGATGCCGTGGCGAGCGCCGTATGCGTCGAGACCCGCGAGGAGCTTCGGCCAGATGAACGGATCCACGAAGTTTGCGGTGCCCACCTGCACGGCCGTGGCGCCCGCCACCATGAACTCCACGACGTCGTTGGCGGTGGCGATGCCGCCCATGCCGATGATCGGAATGCGGACGGCGCGATGGCATTCGTACACCATCCGGACGGCGATGGGCCTGATGGCCGGGCCGCTCAACCCCCCGACGATATTCGACAGCTTGGGGCGCCTCGTTTCGACATCGATGGCCATGGCGAGAAATGTGTTCACGAGAGAGACGGCATCGGCGCCCGCATCCTCCGCGGCTCTGGCAAACGACGCCACGTCGGTGACGTTCGGTGTCAGCTTCGGAATGACCGGCAGGTGCGTGACGCGTTTGACAGCGCGCACGACATCGCCGGTCCCGGTGAGGCTGCATCCGAACGTGATGCCGCCCTCTTTGATATTCGGGCACGAGATATTCAACTCGATCGCCGCCACGCCATCGGCTTCCGACAGAACACGCGCGATCGCCACATATTCGTCGAGCGTCGTGCCGCAGATATTCACGATCACGACCGCACGACGCTCCTTGAGCTCCGGCAGTTTCTCGTCGACGAAACGATGGACGCCGATGCCCTGCAGTCCGATCGCGTTCAGCATGCCGGCCGGAGTCTCCACGATCCGCGGCGGCGGATGGCCTTCCCGCTCGGCGAGAAACAGACCCTTGACCGCGATCCCGCCGAGGCTGGACAGATCCACGACGTCGGCATACTCGGTGCCATACCCGAAGCACCCGCTCGCCGCGATGATGGGGTTCTTGAGGTGAAGCGCGCCGATCTGAACGCCGAGATTCATCGAATTAGTCCCACACGAGGTCGTCCCCGGCGAACACCGGGCCGGCGATGCACGATCTCACGAAGTGGCGCGATCCGTCGCCCGATCGGACCGGCACCACACAGCTGTAGCAGCCGCCGAGTCCGCATCCCATGATGCGCTCGACCGATACCTGGCTGGGCCGGCGGTAAGACGCCGCCAGCCTCGACACCGCAGCCAGCATGGGCTCCGGCCCGCAGCCATAGATCATCACGTCATCAGAGGCGGACAGCGTTCCGAGCGCCTGATCGAGCGGCGCGGTGACTCGTCCCGCGACTCCGGCGCTCCCGTCTTCCGTCGCCAGCACCAGGCGGCAGTGCAGTCGTTCAAACAGATCCAGGCAATGAAGATCGTGACCCGTCCTCCCGCCGTAGAAGAGCGTCATCGCCGTCCCGCGGCTGCGCATGGCTTCGGCGAGCGTCACAAACGGCGCGAGTCCGACCCCGCCGGCGACCATCCATCCCTGGCACGGCGGATCCGCAGGCACGAACGGGCGGCCGAGCGGTCCCAGACACGCGATGCGGCCGCCGGGTGCGGCATCGAAGATCAATCCTGTCGTCGGGCCGATTCTCTTATTGAGCAGCGAAAGCCCGGACCGACGTCCCGCTTCGTCGCGGAGGATCTCGAAGATCGAAAAGGGGCGCCGCAGCAGGGGATCACAGGTGTGCCCGGGCTTCACCATCACGAACTGGCCGGGTTCGGCGGCTTCCGCTATCTCAGGTGCGGCGATCGAGAGGACGTTGTAGTCGGCGGACAGGCGGCGGTTGGCAAGCACGACCGCGTCCACGTCGATGGGCACGAAAGGAGTATAACAATGGTTCAAGGTTCCAAGGTTCGAGGGTTCCAAGGTTCTGCGATCCGCTTTTGGGTCGCGACCTCGAGCCTCTCAATCAGAACCCTAGAACCGTAGAACCCTGGAACTCTAGAACCTCGTCTGGAGGCTTCATGCGTGGCCTGACGATGAACTATCAGCTGACGGTTCCGGCCATCCTGCACCACGCCCGGTGCGTGCACGGAACGAAAACGATTGTCAGCCGGCTGCCGGATCGGACGCTCCACCGTTACACGTACGCCGAGTGCATCGGCAGGGCGGAACGCCTCGCGGTGGCGCTCCGCGGACTTGGGTTGCGGCGAGGCGAGCGCGTAGCCACGTTTTGCTGGAATCACGCGCGGCATCTCGAAGCCTACTACGCCGTCCAGGCCGGTGGGTTCGTGCTTCATACCCTCAACCTTCGCCTCCATCCCGACGATCTCGGATACATCGTCCGCCACGCCGAGGATCGGGCCATCATCGTCGACGACGTGTTGCTTCCGGCGTTTGAAAAGTTCCGGCTCCACATTGGAGATGCTCGCGTCATCGTCATCAATCACGGCACGTCGCCGGCCACGTCGGATTTGGACTACGAGGAGCTCGTTGCCTCCTCGAGCGAGTCGGATTTCAAGGCAGACGTCGAGGACGAAAATCAGGCGGCGGCGATGTGCTACACGTCGGGGACGACCGGGCGTCCCAAGGGTGTCGTGTATTCGCATCGAGGTCTGGCACTTCACTCGATGGGGATAGCTCTGTCCTTGCTGCTCCGTGAATCCGACGTCACGCTTGCGGTCGTACCGATGTTCCACGTGAACTCCTGGGGGTTGCCCTACGCAGCGGCGCTGGTCGGCGCCACTCAAGTGCTGCCGGGCCCACATCTTGATCCGCAGAGTCTTCTGGACTTGATGCAGCGCGAGAAGGTGACATTCGCGGCAGGCGTGCCGACGATTTGGACGGGCGTGCTTCAGGTGCTCGACGCCAATCCAGGCGCCTACGACCTATCGAGCGTCCGCGAACTGCTCGCCGGCGGATCCGCGGCGCCGCAGTCGATGATTCGGGGATTCGAGCGGCACGGCATTCATGTCGTGCATGGCTGGGGGATGACCGAAACGGCACCCGTGGGATCGGTGGCGAGGTTGAGAGCCGGCGAGCAGGCCCTGCCCGAAGACGATCGCTACGTGCGTCGCGCACGCCAGGGCACTCCGCTGCCGTTTGTCGAGATCCGCGCGCGCGGCGACGAAGGGCTGACGCCGTGGGATGGCTCGTCGATGGGGGAGCTCGAGATCCGCGGCGCGTGGGTTGCCAGCGGCTACTACCAGAACGAGGATCCGGATCGATTCACAGACGACGGATGGCTCCGCACTGGTGACATCGTGACGATCGGCCCGAATGCCGACCTCCACATCACCGATCGCTCGAAAGACCTGATCAAGTCGGGCGGTGAATGGATCAGCTCTGTGGCCCTCGAAAGCGCGCTGGCCGATCATGAGGCCGTGCTCGAGGCCGCCGTCATCGCGATTCCTCATCCGCGCTGGGACGAACGTCCCCTGGCCGTCGTCGTGCTCAAGCCCGGACTGTCGGCGACATCCGAAGAGCTGAGGTCCTTTCTCCAGCAACGGTTTGCGAAATGGTGGCTGCCGGACGCGTTCGAATTTGCGAGCGCCCTTCCACGCACCGCGACGGGGAAGATCCTCAAGAAATCGCTGCGCGAGCAGTACAGCGAGCATCCGAGGTCCCGGGCCGGATCGGCGGTCGCGCGCGAGCGATGACCGGCTGATGTGCTATACTCGCTTCACTCTTTAAGTGCGACCCTGTGAGGTCGCCAAGAGGGTCACGTGAAACCACGCCTTTCTTCCGCGCCACCCCGCTTCCAATCGATCAACCGCGGTTCTGAGTTTCGTCGAATCCCTGACGAGGAGGGCCGCTCGTAGTGTCTGTCGTCATGGACGCCGATCGGATGGCCCGGACACTGACGCGGATTGCGCACGAGATCGTCGAGCGCAACCGCGACCTCGGAGATGTCGCGCTCGTCGGTATCCGCACGCGCGGCGTGTGGCTGGCGCGACGGCTCGGTCTCCGGCTCCTCGAAATCACGAACGTCGAGGTTCCGGTGGGCGCGTTGGATATCACGCTCTACCGCGACGACTTGATGCGTCAGACGGTGGGCCCGCAGCCGCTCGTGCGATCGAGCGAGATTCCGTTCTCGATCGACGATCGCCGCATTCTGCTCGTCGACGACGTGCTGTACACGGGGCGGACCGTCCGCGCCGCGCTCGATGCGCTCATCGATTTCGGCCGCCCTCGCGCCATTCAGCTCGTCGTCCTCGTCGATCGCGGTCATCGGGAGCTGCCAATCAAGGCCGATTACGTCGGCAAGAACCTGCCGACATCGCTCAAACAGAGTGTGCAGGTCAGGCTTCAGGAAACCGATGGACAAGATGATGTGGTGATTCATGGCAACGAGTAATTCCGGGGCCTCGTCCCTCGATACTGGATCGGCCGGCGGTGCGCTTGACGCCAGGCCCGTCGTGACGAGACTGCGGCAGAAAGACTTGCTCGGCATTTCCGATCTCACGCGCGAGGAAATCCTCCTCGTCCTCGATACCGCTGAAGCGATGAAAGAGGTCGGCTCGAGAGCCATCAAGAAAGTGCCCGCCCTCCGCGGCAAGACGGTCGTGAATTTGTTCTTCGAACCGAGCACCAGAACTCGGACGTCATTCGAAATCGCCGAGAAGCGTCTGAGCGCCGACACGCTCAGCCTGGCGGCCGCTTCGTCCAGCGTGCTCAAGGGAGAGACGCTGGCTGACACGGCGCGCAACATCGAAGCCATGGCTCCGGACATGATCGTCATCCGACATGAGTCATCGGGCGCCTGCCACCTGCTGTCGCGCATCTGCCGTTCGAGCATCATCAACGCCGGAGACGGGATGCACGAGCATCCGACGCAGGCTCTGCTCGATGCGTTCACGATCCGCGAGCACAAGGGACGAATCGCCGGACTCAAGGTGGCCATCGTGGGCGACCTTCTTCACAGCCGGGTCATGCGCTCGAATGCCATCGGGTTGATGAAGCTTGGCGCGGAGGTCTGGGTGAGCGGACCACCCACATTGATGCCGCCCGACATCGGTCGGTTCGGGGTCAAGGCGACGACGTCCATCGACCAGGCGGTCGAAGGCGCCGATGTCGTCATGCTGCTTCGCATACAGCAGGAACGCATGCAGGGCGCGTTCTTCCCGTCCCTGCGGGAGTACTTCACGGTGTTTGGCATGACCGCTGAACGCCTGGCGCGCGCGAAACCCGACGCGATCGTCATGCATCCCGGCCCCATCAATCGCGGTGTGGAGATCGCATCCGACGTGGCCGATGGTCCCAGGTCCGTGATTCTCGAACAGGTCGCCAACGGTGTCGCGGTGCGCATGGCCGTGCTGTATCTCCTGGCAGGTGGAGCCAACGATGAAGCGGCTGCTTAAAGGCTGTCGAGTGATCGACCCCGCTCAGGGCGTCGATGGCATGCTCGACGTGATGATCGACGGCGATCGCATCGAACGCGTCGGGCGCGACCTGCCCGCTGACGGTTCGGACTGCGTTGTCTGGCGGCTGCCTGCGACCTGTGTGATCGCACCGGGCTTCATCGACATGCACGTGCACCTCCGGGAACCCGGACAGGAACACAAGGAGACCGTGGCGACTGGCGCGGCGGCCGCGGTCATGGGCGGCTTCACGGCCGTCGCTTGCATGCCGAACACCGATCCGATCAACGATCACGCCGGGATTACGCGATATATCCTCGATCAGGCCGAACTGGCCGGCCTGGCGCGCGTGTATCCCATCGGGGCGGTGTCCCGCGGATCTCGCGGCGAACAACTGGCGGACATCGGAGAGCTGAAACGGGCCGGTTGCGTCGCTCTCTCGGACGATGGGCGGCCCGTGGCGACCGCGTTGCTCATGCGCCGCGCACTCGAGTACGCAGGCATGTTCGGGATGCCCGTGATCGATCACTGCGAAGATCCATCGCTCAAGGGCGAGGGCGTCGCACACGAGGGGTTCGTCGCATCGTCGCTCGGCCTGCGCGGCATTCCTGGAGCGGCTGAATCGATCATGGTGCAGCGCGACGTGACGCTGGCCGGCATGACGGGAAGCGCCGCGCACATCGCCCACCTGAGCACACGAGGATCGCTCGACGCGGTCCGCATCGGAAAAGATCGTCAGGTCCGGATCACGTGCGAGGTGACACCACACCATTTGATCCTGACGGATGAAGCCCTCGCCAATCCCGCCAGCTATGACACGAACCTGAAGATGAATCCGCCGCTCAGGGAGCCGGCCGACCGCGATGCTTTGCTCACCGGGCTCGCGGATGGGACGGTGGATGCCATTGCCACCGATCATGCTCCGCATCACAGCGATGAGAAGGGGGTGGAGTTCGACCGGGCACCCTTCGGGATTACGGGCCTCGAGACGGCGGTGCCGCTCGCATTCGATCGCCTCGTGCATCGCGGGCTCATCTCGATCGGCCGTCTCATCGAGTTGTGCTCGGTCAACCCGGCTCGCATCCTCGGAGTTCCCGGCGGGACACTCGCGCCGGGATCCCTCGCGGACGTGACCATCCTGGCGCCGGACACGCATGTGACGGTCGACGCAAGTCAGATGCAGTCGAAATCGCGCAATACCCCCTTTGACGGCTGGAAGCTGCATGGCGCCGTCGCGGCCACGCTCGTGGGCGGCCGTGTGTTGTTCAGAAATGCGGCCGTAGCCGGCCTCTCACATTTGCCTGACTGATCATGTCAACCGAGACGCTGTCAGCGAGGAGCGTGACTTTGGATCGTCGTGATGAGATTCGCGAGAAAGCCTTGAAGGATCTGCAGAGCTTTCATGTGCTGATGCTGAACGGCCACTTCGACTACGGCAACGGCTATCACGGCCGCGTCTATCTCAACGCGCACCAGCTGTTTCGCCAGCCCTCGACCATCTGGCGCTTCGCGCAGGATCTCCTCGATCTGCTGCCCTCTTCGATCGTGGCGGACACGGATGTCGTTGCGGGCCCTGTCACCGGAGGCGCGCTCCTGGCGCACACCGTGGCCGGGTTGATGGACAGCCGCCGAAGCCTGACGCATCCGCCGTGCTCATTCGCGCCGTTTCATCTCGATCGCGCGGGCGGGCTCGCGCTGCGCGAATTCTACCGGCAGCAGATTCAAGGCAAGCGGGTCCTGCTCGCCGACGATGTGAGAAACACGGGCCAGACGTTCGCGCGCTGTGCGGCGCTGGTGCAGGAGGCGGGCGGCACCGTGCTGGCGACGATGCAGATCTACGATCGGATGGAGGCGGTCGTCGATCTGGGGGTGCCGAACTTTGCCCTCGCAGAATACATGGCGCCCGACAACTTCGCAGTGGATGACTGTCCGCTCTGCCGGGACGGCGCGCCGATCTCTTCGTTCTAAGTCCTCGGGTTGCTTCCACCGTGGCTCGATCATCATCCGTGGCAGTTGGCAGTCCCATCGGTGAGGCGCTGAATCTCTCGCGCCGCCAGCCGTATCGGCTCAAAGAGGCATTGGACCGGCTGTACGACGGGTTCAATGCGCCCGAGTCGGCGGCCGATCCCGTGCACATCGTGCGGCGCTATCGTCGTCCGGAGGATCGCGAGGTCATCGGATTTCTGGCCGCTGGGTTTGCGTTCGGGCGCGTCGCCAGCGTGATGCAAACTATCGAGCGTGTATGCGACCTGCTCGGGCCGTTTCCCGCAGAAGCTGTTCGTTCATTCGATCCCGATGCAGAACGGCGCGCCACTCAATCGTTCGTCCACCGCTGGACGAGAGGCACCGATCTTCTGGCTCTTCTCTGGATTCTGAAACACATGCTGGCGAGCGGGTCGATCGAGACATTCTTCCTTCGTGGTTACGATCAGGCGCACGAGGATGTCGGACCCGCGCTCGATTCGTTCTCTGAAAGGGCATTGGCGATCGACCTCCGGTCGATCTACCGGGGCCGGCCTCGCAGGCCCGGAGTTGGGTATTTCTTCCCGCGCCCGATGCACGGCAGCGGCTGCAAGCGACTCAACCTCTTCCTTCGGTGGATGATTCGGCGGGACGCGATCGATCTGGGGATCTGGAAGGCCGTGCCATCGTCAAAGCTCGTGATTCCGCTCGATACGCACGTCGTGCGCGTCGGTCGATGTCTCGAGCTGACCCGCTACCAGAGTCCCGGGTGGCGGATGGCTGCCGAGATCACGTCGTCGTTGAGACGTCTCGATCCAGTGGATCCGGTGAGATACGACTTCTCGCTCTGCCACCTTGGCATGCAGAACGCGTGTGGGTTCAGCCGCGCGCAGAAAGATTCGCGGTGTCCGCTTCGTGGCGTCTGCCGGCCATCCGGCCGTAGGCCTCGGCGGTCTGGCCCACCATCCGCTCGGCGCTGAAGAATTGTCGTACTCTGGCGAGTCCCGCCAGGCCCATGTCGCGGCGCAGGCGCTCGTCTTTGAGTAAGCGCACGATTCGGCTGGCGAGGCCAGCCGGATCCCTGGGTTCCGCGAGCAGCCCCGTCTCCCCGTCCACAACCACTTCCGGAATTCCACCTGCACTGGTTGCGACGATGGCCTTCGAGCTGGCCATGGCATCGAGCAGAGAAGTGCCCAATCCTTCGGTGACGGAACTCATGACGAAGAGATCGAATGCGCGATGCATCGCGAGCGCATCGGTACGGAAGCCCGCGAGCAGCACATGCTTCTCCAGTCGGTGTTCGGCGATTTGCTTCTCGAGAGCGGGCCTGAGCGGCCCATCTCCGAGAACCACGAAGCGGGCGTCAGGCACCTCCTGCACCACGCGCAGCGCCGCGTCGATCAGGTAGCGATGGCCCTTGTGGGGCACCAGGGCCGCCACGTTGCCGACGACCGGCGCATGCGCCGGCAGCCAGAATTCGCGATGGATCGCAGCCGGCTCGGTGGCCGTCACCCGCTCCACGTCGATGCCCTCGTGGATGGTGATGACGCGGTCGGGTGGCATGCGGTCTTTGAGGAGCATTGCGTGAATGGCACGAGACGCCGCGATGAACAGATCCACCTGGCGGTATTTCCACCGCGAGAACGAGTTGCCCTGGATGTGGAAGTCCACGCGCCGCGACGCCACGAGCGCGGGACGCGGCGCCGGCGGGCCGATCGACAGCGCCAGCGCCGCCACGGCCACGGCGTGCGGATCATGCGCGTGCACGACCGACGGGGTGAAATCCTTGAGGACACGTGAAAGGCGCCACGCCGTCGCGAGGTCTACTTCCGATCGCGGGGCGAGCGGAACAAGGTCGTGCCCCTCGGACGCACGCCGGCGTAGCTCTCCTTCAGGGTGGGCCACCAGGATGGCGCGATGCTTCATCGCGCGCAGGCCGAGCACCGTCAGGAGAACCTGATTCTGGCCTCCGCGCCAGGTGCGTGCCGTATCGATGTGCACGGAGATCATGAATTCAGGCTCCGGGCTGCAGGCCTTGGGCTTCAGGCGTCCGGATTCTTCGTGCCGTCCCCGGCGTCAGAGAGCTCGGAGCGAAAGCCGAGCTCGCGGAGCTTGGCGAACTTCAGGAACACGTAGACCGCGTTCAGCCCGGATACGGTGACACCCACGAGGCCATCCCGGAATCCGCCCTTCAGTACGAGGTTTCTCACGAACGCCAGCGGCGGATGCACGATCAGATCGACGGCGCTCGCCTTTTTCCCCCGTTCGAAGGATTGTCGCGCGGCCAATGTCGAGTACACGTTCATCTTGTCGAGGTGATGGCTGATGTTCTTGTACGGCCGATGCTCCAGGTCGAACCGAAGGTAGCCGGTCGGTCCATCCAGCGCGACCGATTCATGCACGTGCGCTCCCAGCCAGCGGCCAGCCCGACGGTCGTAGAGCCGCAGCTGATAGTCGGGATACCAGTCCGTCGATCGAATCCACCTTCCCAGGTACCACGTCACGCGTGGAATCCGATAGCCGCGGCAGGCGGGCTCCTTCTCGAGCGTCTTCTTGATCTCGTCGGCCAGGCGGGTGGTCACACGCTCATCGGCGTCGAGCGACAGAATCCAGTCATGGCTGGCGATCTCGGCGGCGTGGTTCTTCTGCTCCACGTAGCCGTTCCAGCGCCGTACGACGACGTTTTTTGTGAAGCGCGACGCGACTTCCACCGTCCGATCCGTGCTCTCGGCGTCGACGACAATGATCTCGTCAGCCCAGGAGACGGATTCGAGGGCAGCCCCCAGGTTGGCTTCCTCGTTCCGGGTGATGACGGTGACCGAGAGCTTCGGCACGCCGGGAGTTTAGCACTCGGCGGAGGGGACTGGGGAAAGACAGCTATGCGAAGTGCTTAGTTCTTGGTTCTTAGTTCTTAGTGTGACCAGGAACCGCTAAGAACCAAGAACCGTGAACGTTCCTCCCTAAGCACCAAGCACTAAGAACCAAGAACCGCACTGTGCTCCTACCGATTCTGATTCTGCGACGTATTGACTGTCGCGTTGGAGTTAGTCGATCCGCTGATGACGGAGCCGAAGCCGGCGGTCGTAATTGGAACGGTAATACCGGTGATCGAGGTTTCCTGCACGGTCTCGAAGTCGGTCAGCGACTGGCTGTAGTCGAGGATCGCGCGGAGTTCGTCGTTCCGGGCCTGCGTCAGGTCGCGCTGCGCCTGAAACACGAAGAAGCTCGTGGACATGCCCGCTGCGAACTTCTTCTCCTCGGCCTCGAGGCGCCGCTGAGCGAGCTGGCGTGACGCGCGACCGGCATCGACTCGCTTGATGTTCGTGTTGACCAGCCGCCCGGCTTCTCTCACTTCCGTGGCAATGAGAAGCTGGAGCTGGCGGAGCTGCGTCTCGGACTGCGAGTACTGCAGCCGGGACTTCGCCAGCCCGGCTTCCGCGTTGCTCTGGCCGATGGGATACCCGATCGTGACTCCCGCGGTCCATGCTGGAAAGCGACCGTGAAACACGTCGCTCATCACCGAGCCGAATCCCCGCTCGACGGTTCCGATCACCGGCCCCGGAAACCCGTCGCCTCGAATGAGCTCGGTGCCTCCTAGTCCCGCCGCGCCGTAGTTGACCTGTGCATTGAGGTCCGGCATGGTCTGATTGCGGAAGTACCGAATGTTGATCTCACTCGTCTCGAGTGTCTTGCGCGCGAGCTGCAGGTCTGTCCGGCGGTCCATCGCCGTCCGTACGGCGCCGGCGATGTCCACGGCCTGCATCTCCGCAGCTGGGACATCCGTGGGCTCGAGCTTGACCTTCCAGAAGTCCGGGGACGCCGGTTCGAAAATCAGCGCGCGCAACCGGTCTTCGCTCAGGGCAATGGCGGTTTCCGCGACGATCACCGCTTCTTCGCGACGCGCCACTTCCGCCTCGGCTTCGATGATGTCGATAGGGGCCATCGTCCCGATTTCCACGCGAGAGCGATTGTTCTTGAGCGATTCTCGGGCGAGGTCGAGCGATCGCCTCTGGGTGTCGAGCGCCGCGATGGCGTAGACGTATTCCCAGTAGGCGTTCCTCACGCGCCGCACCGTCCCCGCGACGGTCTGCCTGAACTCGACATCCGACATCTCCCGGCCCTTCTTGCTCACGAGGTACTGCTGCCGGAGCGTGTCGATCTTGAAATTGCGAAGCAGCGGCTGGACGAACTGGAAGCCGAGGTTCGATTGCAGCGTCGGATTGAAATTCGAGAATTCATTGGTCGTCGTCAAACGTGAACTGTCCCAGGACACGCCATAGCCGCCGCCGCCCCAGGGCAGGTTCTGCTGAATGCCCACGTTGCTCTGAAATTGGTCCGCGGACACCTTGGTCTGACCTCCTGACAGGAAGCTGCTCGCGGGAGAGTCGACGCTGTTGGTCACGAGCGTCGTCGATGCGAAGGGCGTCCAACCGGTGCGGGACTGAGCCACGACGAGGTCCTGAATCTGTGGATTGAATCGCTCGACCTGGATCGAGAGATTCTGTTCCAGCGCCAGTGCCACCGCATCGTCGATCGAGAGACGACGGACCGGTGCATCGGGTGGAGGTTCCGTGCCCTCCGGGATCGAGATCGTCGTCTGTGGAGTGTTCGTTTGCGGAGACTGTCCAGAAGCGGACACTGGCGCAAGAAGACCGAGCACGACGGCCAGGGCCAGATACAGGGCGCATGAAGGTTGCTGACGCATTCGACTGACTCCCATCTGTGACGATTCAGGCGAGCCGCTGACGCGAGCGTGCTCGAGGTTCGGCGATGTGGATAGAGAGAACAACTCTTGGAAGAAATAGACGGATGGAACGGGGATGAGGTTCGGCGATCGACAGAATTGTATACTAACGCTCCGAAAAACCGCCGTCCCGGGAGGCGCGCACCCTGTGTCGTCGAGTGAGACCGATCGCATCCTCGGTATGTTCCGCCGCTCTGGGGCGCTGCTCGAAGGGCATTTTCGGCTCTCGTCCGGGCTCCATAGCAGCGGCTATCTACAGTGTGCCCTGGTGCTCCAGCATCCGGCCCATGCCGAGTCACTTGGCCGTCTGATCGCGGATCAGGCGCGCCCGCTCCGTCCGACGGTGGTCCTGTCGCCGGCGCTCGGCGGCATCGTTATCGGCCATGAGGTGGCGCGCGCACTCGGCGTCCCTGCCATTTTTGCAGAACGTGTGGACGGCGCGCTGAAGCTACGTCGCGGATTCTCGCTCGATCGCAAGGCCCGCGTGTTCGTCGTCGAAGACGTCATCACGACAGGCGGCTCGACGAGAGAAACGATGGAGGTGGCGCGCTCGGCTGGAGCGACCGTCGTGGGAGCCGGATCGATCATCGATCGAAGCGGAGGCCAGGCCAGTCTCGGGGTGCCGAGCGGAAGCCTCGCCCAAATGTCTCTGCCGAACTACGATCCTCAATCCTGCCCGCTCTGTGCCGCGGGCATACCCGTCGTCAAACCCGGGTCGAGACCCCAGCCGATCTGATTCTGTTGCGCGACACGACCAGGTTGACCGCGTACGCGAGGACGCTGACGTGAGCGAACGAAGTCTCCGGCTGACCATCGCGTATGACGGCAGCGGGTTCGTCGGCTGGCAGCGACAGGCTGAGGGCGTGTCCATTCAAGGGCTGTTGGAGGACGCCCTCTCGCGGCTCGACGGACGCGCCGTCATTGTGATCGGAGCCGGGCGCACTGACGCGGGCGTTCACGCGCGCGCGCAGGTCGCGAGTGTGCAGATCCAGCGAGCGATGGACGTCGCCGACATTCGCCGCGCCGTCAACGCGGTCCTGCCGCCCAGCGTCCGAGTGCTCGCCGTTGAGGAAGCCCCGCCAGGATTCAACGCGCGGCGGGCGGCGCGCGCGAAGACCTACTGGTATCGGATCGCGAGAAGCGAGGTCCTGAGCCCCTTCGATCGACTCCACGCCTGGCACGTCCGATTTCCTCTCGATTTGGGCGCGATGGCCGAAGCGGCTCGCCTTGTGGAAGGCGAGCACGACTTCACGGCGTTTCGAGCGGCTGGCAGCGATGCCGCCACCAGCGTTCGCACGATACGCCAGTCGTCGATCCGTGAAGAGGCAACCGGCGGTCCGCTGGCCGCATCGGCTCCCGGCGATCTACCGGTGCTCGTCTACGACGTGACGGGCGATGGCTTTCTGCGGCACATGGTCAGAAACATCGTGGGCACCCTGGTCGAGATCGGAGCGGGACGATTCCCGGTGCAGGCGATGGCCGACGTCCTGGCGGGCCGCGATCGCGCGCGGGCGGGACCCACGGCGCCGGCGACAGGTCTCGTTCTCGCGTGCGTGGAGTATGACGAACCGTGAACTTGCGACTCGGCCGTAGGAGCCGGTATCATCAACAGTTACGTGTGCGGAACGCCGAGGATCCGCGCAGACATGCACAAGGCATTGGATTTTCCCACGGGCGCGCCTGCGAGCAGCCGACAACCATGATGATGAAGGGATCGCATGTCGCTTGAGAGCATCCTCGCGGCGATCCCAGCCGGTTCGTCCGACCGGGCTCTCGCCGAGCAGGTGGACTTCGAGCGGCTGCCGGCGCACATCGCCATCATCATGGACGGCAACGGGCGCTGGGCCGCGCAGCGACGCCTGCCGCGGGTCGAGGGCCACCGAGCCGGCATCGACAGCGTACGAGACACGGTGGAGACCTCGGCGCGCCTCGGCATTCCCGTCCTGACGCTCTACGCGTTCTCGATCGAAAACTGGAAGCGGCCCAGAGCCGAAATCTCCACGCTGATGACGCTCCTCAAACGTTATCTTCGGCTCGAGCTCTCGACGTTGATGGAGCACAACATCCGGTTCCAGGTCATCGGGCGCGATGAGGAGCTTGGCGACGATGTGCGGAGCGAGTTGCACGAAGCCGCCAAGGCGACGGGTCGAAACAGCGGCATGCGCTTCAATATTGCGCTGAACTACGGAGGCCGCGCCGAGATCGTCGATGCCGCGCGGCGCATGATCGAGTCCGGCGTGCGCGCCGACGAGCTCGACGAGCGCCGATTCAGCGAATTCCTCTACACGGCCGGCCAACCGGACCCGGACCTGCTGATTCGCACGAGCGGGGAAATGCGGGTCAGCAACTTTCTGCTGTGGCAGATCGCGTATGCGGAGATCTGGGTCACGGAAACGCTCTGGCCGGATTTTCGCCGGCGTCACCTGCTCGAAGCGATCCTCGCGTATCAGAAACGCGATCGTCGGTACGGCGGCATCAGTCCGAAACGCGTGGCCGTGAGCGCGCAGTGACGCCACGCGAGAAGCCATGACCCGCGTCGCCAGCGGGGTCGTCCTTGGCGGTCTCGTCCTCGCCGCGATCTGGTTTCTGCCGCCGGCGTACTTGCTGGTGGTGGCCGAGATCGTCGCGCTGCTGGCATTCCTGGAATACGCGGCCTTGAGCGAGCACGTCGGGGCCCGCATTCCACGAGTCGCAGCCGCCACGGCGACCCTGGTCACGTGCGCCGCCGTCGGATGGGGTTCGATCGCCGTCGAGGGCGTCATGATGACCAGCACGCTGGCCATCGCGGCGCTGGTCCTCGGATCGGGACGAACCGGACGCGATGCCCTGTACGACGTCGCGGCCGCACTGTTTGCGTCGCTGTACATCGGCCTCTCGCTCGGCGCGCTCGTGGCCACCGATCGGGCCGTCGGGAAGGAGGGTGTTCTTCTGTTGCTGGCGACCGTCGTGATCAGCGACACAGCGCAGTACTACACGGGACGGATGGCTGGACGGCGCCCGCTCGCGCCGACCATCAGCCCGAAGAAGACGATCGAAGGTGCCATCGGCGGGCTGGTCGCGGGCACGGTGACGATGGCGTGGCTCGGTGCCTGGTGGCTGCCCGGCGTGTCCGTGCCGTGGCGGATCGCGCTCGGTCTGACCGTCGTGGCGCTCGGCATCGGCGGCGATCTCTTCGAATCGCTGCTCAAGCGCGGCGCCGGCGTCAAGGACGCGTCGACGCTGATTCCGGGCCATGGGGGTGTGCTCGATCGCATTGATGCCTTGCTATTCGCCGCGCCGGTGTACTACGTGTTTGTCAGAGTAACCACGTAACGGTCGAGGTCAGCAGTAGATCGACATGCTGAAGAAACGCGTCGCCATTCTCGGATCGACCGGCTCGATCGGGTCGAACGCGCTGGCCGTCATCGAGGCGCATCCCGATCGGCTCGAGGTGGTCGGACTGGCGGCTGGCCAGAACGTGCAGCTGTTCGCAAGCCAGGTGGCGCGATTCCGCCCGACGGCGATTGCCATGGCGACCCCTGAAGCGCTCGCGGAGGTGCAGGCAGGCGCCACCGGCCTGGCAGCGGCGGGCGTGGGCGTCGAGGGCCTCGTCGATGTGGCCACCCGACCCGATGTCGATCTGGTGCTGTTCGCCTCATCCGGCACGGCGGGGCTCGAGGCGGTGCTCGCGGCGATCGAGGCTGGCAAGACCATTGCTCTGGCCAACAAGGAGATCCTGGTGATGGCCGGGGGGATCGTCACCGAGGCCGCACGCCGGCGAAACGTGCAAATCCTGCCGGTGGACAGCGAGCACAATGCGATTCACCAGTGTCTAAGGGGATGTAATCCGGCTGATGTGCAGCGAGTCGTGCTGACGGCATCGGGCGGGCCCTTCAGGGGCCGGCCCGCGAGCGAGCTCGACTCGGTGGGACCGGAAGACGCGCTGCGGCATCCGACGTGGCAGATGGGGCCGAAGATCACGGTCGACTCGGCGACGCTGATGAACAAGGGCCTCGAAGTGATCGAAGCGCACTGGCTCTTCGGGATTCCAGCGGGTCGAATCGACGTCGTGATTCATCCGCAGTCGATCGTCCACTCAATCGTGGAGCTTCGTGACGGTTCGATGATTGCGCAGCTCGGTGTGACCGACATGCGCCTGCCGATTCAATACGCGTTTTCATTTCCCGAGCGATGGGAGGCGATCCTCCCGCCGCTCGAGCTGTATCGTTGCGGCCGGCTCGACTTCGATCTGCCCGATCACGAGAACTTTCCATGCTTGCGCCTCGCGTATCGGGCTCTCGAGGCGGAAGCGAGCCTTGCGGTGGTGCTGAACACTGCGAACGAAGTCGCAGTGCAGGCGTTCCTCGACGGGCAGCTGCCGTTTACGGGAATCGCGAGGCTGATCGAGCGCGCCATGGATGCGCACGCGCCGAGACGAGTGGACACGATCGCGGCCGTGAGGGACGTTGACAACTGGGCGCGCGAGTACTCGAAGGGGCTCGCGCGCGAAATCGACCTGAAAGTATGAGAGGGCTTCGGTGACGACTATTCTTGCGTTCGCACTCGTACTCGGCGTTCTCGTCTTCGTGCACGAGCTCGGGCACTTTCTTGCCGCCAAGCGCATCGGCGTGCGCGTGCTGAAGTTCCAGCTCGGCTTCAATCCAACCGTCTGGAGCTTCCGCAAGGGCGACACCGAATACGGGATCGGTGCGATCCCGCTCGGCGGCTACGTGAAGATGGCCGGCGAATCGTCCGACGAGCCGTTGAGCGGGCGGTCCGACGAGTTTCTCTCGAAGAGCAAGTGGCAGCGGTTCCAGGTCATGGTGATGGGCCCGTTCATGAACCTCCTCACCGCCGTCGTCTTGACGGTCATCGTGCTCGCGCAGGGCGCCGACGTCCCCGTCTTCCAGTCGCAGCCGCCGGTTGTCGGATCCATCCTCGCGGGTTCGGCGGCCGAGAAAGCGGGCATCCTCGCGGGCGATCGCATCGTCAGCGTGGCCGGGCACGACGTCAATACCTGGGAAGATTTCTTTCTAGCCGTCGGCTCCCGCCTCGATCGCGAGATCTCGATCGCGATGCTCCGGGGTGGACACGAAGTCTCCGTTCGCCTGCAGGCCGGATCGCCGGATAAATTCGACGTCACCGATATCGGGGTCATGCCGAATGTCCATCCGCACGTGTCGGCCGTGACGACGGGCGAGCCGGCCGATCGGGCCGGCCTCAAGGCGGGCGATGTCGTGATGCGCATCGATGGCCAGACGATCGCGCTCGCGCAGCAGCTCTCGCAGGCGATTGCCCGGAAGGCCGAGGTGCCGATCACGATCAGCATCCGGCGCGGGTCGCAAGATCTTGACATCCAGCTGACCCCGGCGCGCCGGGGAAATGTCGGACGCATCGGCGTGCAGATCGGCGACGAAGTCACCGTCTTCAAGCCGAGCCTGCCCCAAGCCGTTCGAATGAGCTTCAAGCGGAATTACGACTACGCGGTGGTGATCGGCCGGACGGTGTGGGGACTCCTGACGCGCGAGACTTCACCCAAACAGCTGATGGGGCCCGTTGCCATCGCGCAGCTGTCCGGTGAGTCGGCGCGCGCGGGGTGGATGTCGCTGCTCAGCCTGATGGCCGCCGTCAGCCTGAACCTCGGACTGCTCAACCTGCTCCCGATTCCCGTCCTCGACGGCGGTCACATTCTGATCATGGCGCTCGAAGGTCTGGTGCGCCGCGATTTCAGCGCGCGCATCAAGGAGCGAATGCTCCTGGCCGGATTCGTGCTGCTGATGGTCCTGATGGTGACCGTGATCTACAACGATCTGACACGGATCGCCTGGATAGAAAACCTCATGCCGTGGAGATGAAGGAGACGATTGCCGGCTTCAAGGCTCACGGCGTAGGGCCATGAACGCCGCGCGCGCAGCCTGAACCGTTCGCGCAACATCCTTGTCGGTGTGCGCGGCCGACACGAACCACGACTCGAATTGTGACGGAGGAAGGTAGACACCGCGCGAGAGCATCTCGCGGAAGAATGTCGCGTACGCGCGTGTATCGGCCTTGAGCGCCGATTGGTAGTCTCGTACCGGTTCGTTCGTGAAGAAGAGCGTCAGGAGAGAGCCGAACGCATTGATGTGAACCGGCACGGCGGCGCCGCGAGCCGCGTCGGCCAGCCCTTCCGTGAGGCGCACGACTCGCTGTGCGAGCCGGGTGTACAGGCTCTTCGAGAGTCGCTCGAGCGACCACAGTCCGGCCGTCATCGCCAGCGGATTCCCCGACAACGTGCCTGCCTGGTACACAGGTCCAACCGGAGCCACCAGGTCCATGAGATCCGCCCGGCCTCCATACGCGCCTACCGGCAATCCGCCGCCAATGATCTTGCCGAGGCACGTCAGATCCGGCTGGACACCGAAGATTGCCTGAGCTCCACCCAGTCCCGCGCGGAACCCCGAGATGACTTCATCGAAGATGAGGATGATCCCGTAGCGATCGCAGAGCTGCCGCAGGCCCGCGAGAAAACCCGCGGCAGGCGGCACGAGTCCGATGTTGCCGGCAATGGGTTCGACGATGAGCGCGGCGATCTCGGAACCGTGCGTCGAACACACTCGTTCACACGACTCCAGGTCGTTGTATCTCGCGACCAGGGTATCCGCGGCCACCGCGGCCGGGACGCCGGGGCTGGTCGGTACGCCGAGCGTCAATGCACCCGAGCCGGCCTTCACGAGAAAGGCATCCGCGTGCCCGTGGTAACACCCTTCGAACTTGAGAATCTTGTCGCGGCGGGTCGCGGCGCGTGCGATCCGAATGGCGCTCATCGCGGCCTCGGTGCCGGAATTGACGAAGCGCACGCGCCTCATTCCGGGCATGAGCCGGCGGACGCGCTCGCCAAGCTGGACCTCGAGTGGAGTGGGCGCTCCGTAGCTGGTGCCTCTGGCAGCAGCCCTGGACAAGGCGCGAACGAGACCTGGCGGGGCGTGTCCGTGGATGAGTGGGCCCCACGACATCACGTAGTCGATGTATCTGTGCCCGTCGGTGTCGATGAGGTGCGAGCCGGTCGCGCGCGCGACGAAGATGGGACGCCCGCCGACCGCCTTGAACGCGCGCACCGGGCTGTTGACGCCTCCCGGCAGCACTCGCTCCGCGCGAGCGAACCATTTCGACGATTGAGGGTTGGTCACGTGGTCGCAGGGTCTCAGGGGCGAAGAGTCACCAGGTCGAAGACCGACTCCATCAGAGCTGTTGAGCCGCGTCCCGGGCGAAGTACGTGATGATGATGTCCGCGCCAGCTCGCGCGATGGCAGTCAATGTTTCCGTCATCGCCCGCGATTCGTCGATCCAACCGGCCTGGGCGGCCGCCTTGATCATCGAGGTACTCGCCGCTCACCTGATATGCCGCGGTCGGAAGGCCAAAGGTTTCCTTCACTCTGTGGATGACGTCGAGATAGGGAAGTGCCGGCTTCACCATGACGATGTCAGCGCCCTCGTCGATGTCCTGGCGAACCTCGCGAAGCGCCTCGTCGGCATTGGCCGGATCCATCTGGTGTGTTCGACGATCGCCGAACTTTGGCGTCGATTCGGCCGCCTCACGAAACGGTCCATAGAAGGCCGAGCAGTACTTCGCGGCGTAGGACATGATCACGACGTCAGTCTGCCCACGCTCGTCGAAGGCCGCGCGAATGGCGCCCACGCGTCCGTCCATCATGTCCGACGGTGCCACGATGTCGGCGCCCGCGGCCGCATGCGAAAGCGCGGTCTTGACGAGCTGATCGACGGTCGGATCGTTCGCAATCTCTCCGTCCTCAATCACGCCGCAGTGTCCATGCGACGTGTACTCGCACAGGCACACGTCAGTGGCCACGACGAGGCCGCGACATTCCCGTTTCAGCGCGCGCACCGCCTGCTGCACAGGGCCGTTCGGATCTGCCGCGGCGGTCCCGATATCGTCCTTCGTCCGGGCGGGCGGCACGCCGAACAGCAGCACGCCACCCACGCCCTCGGCGTGCGCGGCACCGGCCTCGCGGACGACCTCGTCCACTGAGAGCTGGAACACGCCGGGCATCGACCGAACGTCCTTCCGGACGCCTTCTCCCGGACAGACAAACAGTGGATAGAGAAAGTGCTCCGGCGAGAGGCGCGTTTCACTGACGAGCGCCCTGAGGGCAGGCGTCTTCCGCAGCCGCCGCAGCCGTGTGGTCAGCTTGAAGGAGGTGCGAATCATGATTCCACGTGACTGGTGAAGTACTCGACGATCGCGTCCACCAGTGCCGGAATCGTGTACTGAGTCGGCACGATCGTCGTGTGAATATTGAAGCGCTCGGCGGCCTCGGCTGTGACCGGGCCGATCGATGCGACGATGGTGGTTCGAAGGAGGTCCGCCGCTGGCTCTTCACCGTAGACGCGCACGAAGCTCTTGACCGCGGAGGGACTCGTGAACGTCACGACGTCGATCCGCCGTTCGAGCAGCATGCCGTATATGTCGGGTTCGCCTTCGCGCGCGAGCTCGGCCAGCTCCGTCCTGTACGCTGGCACCTCCGTGACCTCGGCGCCGGCGCGCCGCAGCTCTTCGGCCAGCACTTCGCGCGCCTGGTCCGCACGCGGCCACAGGCATCGCACGCCGCGAAGGTCGCCCGTTCCGGCGAGGGCCTGCACGAGGCCCTCCTGCCGGTAGTCGGTCGGAATGAGGTCCACCTTCAGTCCATATCGAGCGAGCTCGGCGGCAGTCGCATGTCCGATTGCGCAGAGCTTGACGCCGTTCAGATCCCGAACGTCGCCGGTTCCCGCGAGCAGCCTGCGCATGAACGAGTCCGCGGCATTGACGCTCGTCAGAATGATCCAGTTGAACGACCGGATCGATCTGCAGGCTTCGTCCATCGCTCCGAAATCTTCGAGCGGCAGGATGCGCACGAGCGGCGCCTCGATGGCTTCGGCCCCCAGGTGTTCGAGCAGATCCACGAACTCGGCGGCCTGTTCGCGCGGACGCGTGACGACGATGCGTTTCCCGAAGAGCGGACGCTCGTCGAACCACCGCAGGTGTTCCCTGAGTCCCGCGACGCGTCCGACGACGAAGATCGCGGGCTGGCGGCGCGCGCCTTTCCGTGCGAGCTCGCGGATTTCGCCGAGGGTTGTCTGAATGGTTTCCTGATTGGGCAGCGTGCCGTTGTAGATGAGCGCCGCTGATTCGTCGGCCGAGCGGCCGTGCGACAGCAGGCTCTCGACGATGGCCAGGAGCTGCCTCGAGCCGGTGTAGCAGACGACCGTGCCTTCGAGCTTTGCGAGGCTCGTCCAGTCCACGGCCGGCGCTTCGGAGCCTTCGTCTTCGTGCCCGCGCACGAAGGTGAGCGTGTCGCCTCCTCCCGGATACGTCACGGGGATGCCGGAATACGACGGCACGCCGATGGCGGCGGGGATGCCCGGCACGACCTCGAACCGCACACCCTGTTCGTGGAGAAACAGCGCTTCCTGGCCGCCGTGATCGAAGACGAATGGATCGCCCCACTTGAGACGCGCGACGACCTTGCCCTCGCGCGCCTTCTCGGCGAGGAGGTAGCAGATCGCCTCCTGAGCCATGGGCTCCGGCGAGGCCACGCCGACGTCAATCTGTTCCGCTTCGGGTCGCGCGAATCGCAGGAGTCGCGGATGCACGAGATGGTCGTAAAGCACCACATCGGCGGAGCGCAGGCAGCTCAAGCCGCGGACGCTGATGAGCTCCGGATCGCCCGGGCCCGCGCCGATCAGAAACACCATGACTTTCTTCATATCCTCACGACGTCAGATCCCGCGTTCCGCCTCGCGGAGGATGTCGCGCGCGCCCTGCGCGTCGAGACGCTTCGCGACCTCCGTGCCGAGCTCACCAGGGCGATCGATGGCGCCACGCGCTTCGGCTCGGACGAGCACATGTCCGTCGAGTGATGCCACGGCCGCCTGCAGGCGCAATTCGTCGCCACACGGCATTGCCAGGGCGCCGATGGGCGTCTGGCACCCGCCGCCGAGGCCCACGACGAGAGCCCGCTCGGCGGAAACGGCGGCCAGCGTCGGGACATCATTGATCGAACCGACCAATTCGCGCGTGGCCGCATCATCGCGTCGGATTTCCACCGCGATGGCGCCCTGACCCGGAGCCGGCACCGAGATCGCGACGGGGATCCGCAGTCCGATGCGATCGGCGCGACCGAGTCGTTCCAGACCAGCCGACGCCAGGATCAGGAGATCGTACTCGCCCTCGTCCAATTTGCGAAGTCGCGTATCCAGGTTGCCTCGGACTGGCTCGAACCGGGCCCTGTTCCAGATCCTTCTGAGCTGGGTCATTCGCCGAACGCTGCTCGTTCCGACGCGAACTTCTGGTCCTGGCCGGGAAGCGATGTCAGCGAACGATGCGGAAGATGGTTCAGCTGCGAACGGGAAGACGAGCGCATCGCTTGGATCGGCCCGCGGCAGCACGGCACTCAGCTCGAGACCGCCCGCTAGCTCCACCGGCATGTCCTTGCAGCTGTGCACGGCGATGTCGATCTCGCCGCGGAGGAGCGCCTCTTCGATTTCCTTCACGAACAAGCGCTTGCCGCCGGCTTCCGACAGCGGAGCCTCGGCGAGCTTGTCGCCGGACGTCTTGATGATGACGAGCGTCGACTGAACATCGTGGGCTGCGGCGAGGCGCGCGGCGACGAGCTCGGCCTGCTGGAGCGCGAGCGGACTGCCTCGCGTGCCGAGACGAACGGCGGTCACGCGCGAACCCGGTTTCGCGGGCCGTTGATGTCGGAGGGCGAGGAATCGGTCGGATCACCAGCGTCACGAACACTCTGTTCGGCGCTGCGTCGGCTTTCTCCGCCGTCGGCGGCCGTCAACCCGAACAGTCGGTTGACCGCGTCCGCGTAAACGACCACCTTCTGCGGATCGGCGATGGCCTTCAGCTGCTCGGTGGGGAGGAGCAGGAGCTTCTCGACAATCAGGCGCGTGACTTCCTCGACTTTCCCCCGCTCGGCCGGCGCGAGGCTGGACAGCTTGGACTCGAGCCGACGGAGCTCCGACTGGCGCACCGATTCGAAATGATGCCGAAGGGCAACCACAGTGGGGATGGCTTCGCGGGACTGAAGCCAGGCCGAGAAGCGGACGACTTCCTCGTCCACGAGCGCCTCGGCGCGCGTCACTTCTGAACCTCGTCGACTCAGGTTGTCGCGCACGATCGACTGCAGGTCGTCGAGGTTGTAGAGAAAGACCTGTTCGATCTCGCCAACCGGGGGCTCGACGTCGCGCGGCAGCGCGATGTCGATGATGAAAAGGGGTCGATGGCGCCGGGATGGCATCGCGCTCTGCACGTCGCGCCGCCGCAGAATGGGGCGATCCGATCCGGTGGCCGACACGACGATATCGGCCGTTGACAGGGCCGCGGACATTTCCTCCCAGGGAGCGGAGACGGCAGAAAGCCGCTCCGCCAGATCGCTCGCATGCGTGGACGTGCGGCTGACGATGGTGATCGGTCCTGCGCCTTGCGCGCGCAGATGGAGCGCGGTCAGCTTGCCCATCTCGCCGGCGCCGATCACGAGCACCTGTCGTCCCGTCAAGTCGCCGAATATCTTGCGGGCCAGTTCGACGGCGGCGTAACTGACGGAGACGGCGCCCTCGGCCAGCGCGGTTTCACTGCGGACGCGCTTGCCGACCGAGAAGGACGTGTGGAACAGACGATTGAGTAACGGACCCGTGGTTTGCAGATGGCTGGCCGTCGAGAAGGCGTCTTTCACCTGCCCGAGGATCTGCGGTTCGCCGACGACGAGCGAATCGAGCCCTGAGGCCACGCGGAACAGGTGACGCGCCACACCATCGTCCACCGCATCGTAGAAATGCGGGTCGAGCTCGGTTGGTGGCACCTGGTGATACTCGGAGAAGAACCGGCGGACGTGTTGGCCCGCCCCCTCGACATTCTCAGCAACGACATACACCTCCGCGCGGTTGCACGTCGACAGCACGGCGGCTTCGCGGCCTTCCGGCCTCGCGACGAGCTGCTTGAGCGCATCGTCGACACCGCGCGTCGCGAAGTCCAGCCGCTCGCGAAGCTCGATGGGCGCCGTGCGATGGCTAACGCCTAGGAGGAACAGATGCATCACTGGAGATTAATGAACTGCAGTGCTTAGTTCTAAGTACTTGGTTCTTAGGCACCTTGAACCCTGAACCCTAGAAATCATGACTCTTCGTCAGGAAGTAGCTCACCGGGACGAAATTGAGCAGCACAATCAGGAAGGCCAGGGCCGACAGCCATGCCATCGGGCGTCCGCGCCATCCTCTGAAACGCTGCGCGTAGACCTCGAACGAGTACACGATCCAGCAGACAAGCGCGACGAAGATCTTCGGGTCGCCGATTGACATGGCCTGGACGCGCGGGTCGCTGGCAGCGCTCACGCGCGCATCGGCGGTCCATAGGACGCCGACGATGACGCCGAGTGTGAGAAACACCCAGCCGATCATGACCGCCCGGCTGTTCATTTCATCGAGAACCTGAAGAGAGGGAAGCCGCGCATAGAACACACCGAGGTGCTTCGCCTTGATCTCGTTGAAGAGCAGGACGTAGGTGACGCCGATGACGCACGCCAGCGCGAAGCTGGCATAGGCGAAGAGCAGCGACGCCACGTGGACGCCGAACCATGGACTCTCGAGCACGGCGGCCCGGTCTTCGACGAACGGACGGAATGTGGGAATGGCTTGCAGCACCACGAGCAGCGGCAGAATGAAGATGCCCATCGCCCGCTCATCGGTAGTCAGCTCCGTGTAGAGATACGACAGCGCCAGCAGCCACACGAACGTGGAGATTGCCGATGTTGGCCCCGCAAACGGTAAGTGCCCTGCCGCCATCGTCTGCATGCCGATGATGAAGGTGTGGGCGATAACGGCGGCGACGAGGACTGTCGTTGCCAGGCGGCCCGTCACCGCGCGTCGTCGGGCGAAGTGGACCGCGTAGGCGACCGCCGCCACGATGTACAGCCCGAGTGGAATTGCGATCAAATGGTCACTCGATTCGTCGCCAACGCACGGTGCCGCTTCACGCTGGATTCTACGCGCCGAGGCTGAACGCGGACCGGAGCCTAATGGCTCGTGGGAGCGTAGTACCCCTGCTTGGTCCTGGTCCTGATACTGGGTCGATTCACGCGGACCACGACCCTGCGCCACGCGCCATCTCGCCGGATGTTCTTCGATGTGTATCCCAGAACGTACTGACTCGACAGCTCCTCGGCAATCTGGGTATAGACGCCCTCCAGCTCGTCAACATGGTTCGGGAAGAATGCACGGCCTCCCGTTTCCTCGGCGAGCTGCCTGAGAACGAAGTCGGCTTCGCGGAATCCCTTCGTCGCGTAGACGTCCCGGCCGCGAAGCCCGATGGCGTAGATGGCCGTCTCTGACCTCTTCGCCAGATCGAGGACCTCTTCGAACGTGACAAGGCTCGATGTGTCCTCGCCGTCCGAGAGGACCACGATGGCCTGGCGCCGCGCGTCGTCCGTGCTTCGCGCCTGGATCTTCTTGAGCTCCTTGAGCGAGATGTAAATCGCGTTATAGAGCGAGGTGGATCCGCCAGCCACGGTCTGTCGGATCGCCCGTTCGAGGTCCGTCGTGTCATTCGTGAACTTGGAGACGATGTCGACGCGGCTGTCGAAGTCGATGACCTCGGCAACGTCGTCCGAACGGAGACGCTTGGCAAAGCCAACGGCCGCCTCCTGCGCCGTCCCGAGCTTCTCTTCCATGCTCGCGCTCGTGTCAATCAGGAGCGCGAGCGCGATGGGCTGGTTCGATCGATCGAAGTACGAGATGTCCTGTTTGATGCCGTCCTCGAAAATCGAGAAGTCGTCGTTGCCGAGATCCGTCACGTAGTGGCTGCCGCCGTCGGTCGCGGTGACGTTCAACGAGACGACATCGATGCCCGCTGTGAACGATGGGCGCTGCGGCTGCGCCGGCGCCTGAGGGGTCTGGCCGGCTCTCGTATCAGCACCGAGAATCGAACATGCGAGACCGCTGGCGAGTATCACGCGAGCAGCATGCGTCAATGATCTGGTCATGGCGTGCTGGGCGTTGGAACCGGCACGCCTCGGGCCTTGAAATTCGGCTGCTTGACGGCGACGTCGACCTTCTCGGGTGGTATGAGCGTGTCAGGGCGGGAATATGTCACGACGTATTGATTGGACAGTTCGGCCGCGAGATGGCGCAACGTGTCGGCCAGACCCTGGCTGCTGAGCAGCAGCGACTGCCGCCCCCCTCCCGACTCTGTGCCTCGGTTGAGGACGATCGATCGCGTTCGTGCCGGGTCCGATGTGATGTCGGCGCCAGGGTGGGTGACGACGATGGCATGCACGGCGGCCGCGCTTTTTCGGAGCGCCCCGAGAACATAGTCGTAGTGCATCGTGCTGAACTCAGGACCCTCGAGCGAGATCAGGACGATCACAGGACGGCTGGACGGGCGTTTCTCGAGACCCTTCGACACCTCCACCAGAGCCTCGAGCAGCGACGAGCCGCTGTTGGGCTGCGTGAAGATTCGATCGATGCCCTTCTCGATCTCCTCCCGATGCGAGGTGTAGTCCACGAGGATCGTCGGGCGATCGGCCACGGTCACGAGCGTGATGTCATTGGTCGCCGGCAGCTCTTTCAGGAAGGCGTGCAGCCCCTCGCGGATGTTGGGTATTTCAGATCGCGACACCTCGCTGTTGTCCACCACGATCGCGAGTTGGAGCGGATCGGTTGCGGGTCTGACCCTCAACACTTCTCGCGGGACCCCGTCTTCGCGGACGATGAAGGCGTCGGCCTGGAGATTCTTGACGGGGTCACCGCGCTCGTCGAGCACACTGACGTAGAGCTCGCGCGGCGTCGACTGCGCCGTGAGGATCGGGCGAGCCGCGCCCGTAATCACAAGCGACAGGAAGAGGACGGCGAGGCGCGGCGATCGTGACCGCATGGCTTTGTCGCGAGTGGGATCGCGCAATCGGGCCTCCGAGGAGCATCCCTTCCGGCAGTATAGGATCCTGCGCGACGACGCGTCAAGCGACTGTGTCCGGAAATATCTGCAAAATAAAAACTTGCGGCATTTTATGTCGGTGAATCGATGACGTCGCCGTTTCTTGACCACCCCCCGGATCGCATGTTATAAACACGCGATTTTGGCGGCTCTCCGCGCGCGACTGCGCGCCCGACCGGTCACCCGCGTCAACCCGCCTGCCGCGGATTCACCACCATGCTCAGCGCGTACATCCCGATCGTTCTCTTTGTGCTCGTAGCCCTCGGATTCGCCGCGTTCACGCTGATCGCGTCGAAGCTGGTTCAGGCCGGCAAGTACAACAAGGTCAAGCTCGAGCCGTACGAATGCGGCATCGAGCCCGCCACCGATGCGCGCGATCGCTACAGCATCCGCTACTACCTCGTGGCCATGCTGTTCGTCATCTTCGACGTCGAGACGGTCTTCATGTTCCCCTGGGCCGTCATCATGGATCGGCTGGCGATCTTCGGGCTGATCGAGATGATCGTGTTCCTGGCCATTCTGGTCGTGGGCTACTTCTACGCGTGGCGAAAGGGCGCGCTCGAGTGGGCGTGAGCCAGCATGACTGACGAGACCACGCCACCCGCAGGCCCGCCAGCGGCACCACCCGCTCCGAAGGCACCGGCGAAACCCGCAGCGCCCGCGGCCGAGCACAAGGCGGCGCCCCCGAGCGGTCCGCCCGATCCACCGCCTCCAGCCGATGCCGTCGTGCCCGGTTACCTGAGTCAGCTTCAAGCGACGATGCCGGACGCCGTGACAGCGCTGAGCCTCTTCCTGGGAGACTGGACGGCCATCATCCCGGCGGGTCGGCTACTCGAGGTGGCAACCTACCTTCGCGATCAACCGGAAGCGGCGTTCGACTTCTGCTCCGACGTCACGGCGAGCGATTGGCCGCCGCGGCCTGCACGGTTCGATGTCGTTTACTGTCTCTATTCGACCAGGCTCCGCCATCGGATTCGCCTGAAGGTGCGCGCCGCGGATGGCGATCCCGTTCCCTCGGTTGCCGGCATCTGGCCCGCCGCGAACTGGCTCGAGCGCGAGGTGTACGATCTTTTCGGCGTCAATTTCGTGGGACATCCGGATCTGCGCCGCATTCTGATGCCGGACGAATGGCAAGGGCATCCGCAGCGCAAGGACTATCCGCTCGAAGGTCCGGGGGAGCTACTGATGGAAAACCCGCTCGACTGGCTGAAGCTTCGCCAGGCGCGTGAAGAAGTGGACATCGAGTAGATCGATCATGGTTGACTCCGCCGTACCGATGTTCGACACCGACGAGCTGGTCATCAACATGGGGCCGCAGCATCCCAGCACGCATGGGGTGTTGCGCGTCATTTTGCGCCTCGACGGCGAACGCGTCGTCAGTTCGGATGTCGTGATCGGGTACCTGCATCGCGGCATCGAGAAGCTGAGCGAAAACCGGAACTGGACGCAGATCATCCTGCTCACCGACCGCATGGACTACGTCGCCGCGGCCACGAGCAACGTCGGCTATTGCCAGACGGTGGAAAAGCTCCTGGCGCTCGAAGTGCCGCGGCGTGCGCGGTACGTGCGGACGATCCTGTGCGAGCTCCAGCGCATCGCGAGCCATTGCCTGTGGCTGGGCACGCATGCGATGGACATCGGCGCGATGACCGTCTTTCTCTACGCCTTCCGCGAGCGCGAGCTAATCCTGGATCTCTTCGAAGAGTTCTGCGGCGCCCGGCTGACGTACAACTCGATGCGCATCGGCGGCCTGCCGCTCGATATTCCGCAGGGCTGGGATCAGAAGGTCCTCGAGTTCTGCACGATCATGGCGGAGAAGGTGGACGAGTACGAAGAGCTCCTCACCAACAACCGGATCTGGCTCGAGCGCACTCGCGAGGTCGGAGTGATCTCAGCAGAGGAAGCCATAGCGATCGGTTTGAGCGGACCGGCCCTTCGCGGATCGGGCGTCGTGCGCGATATCCGGAAGGACGAGCCCTACGCGGCGTACGACGAGATGGAGTTCGACGTGCCGATCGGGAGCCGCGGCGACACGTATGATCGCTACCTGGTCCGGCTCGAGGAGTTCCGCCAGTCGATCCGCATCATCCGGCAGGCGGTTCAGGGCATTCCGGAAGGGCCGGTGGTGGGCAAGGTGCCGCGCGTCATCAAGCCGCCCGCCGGCGAGACCTATCACGCGATCGAATCGCCGAAGGGCGAGCTCGGCTACTTCATTGTCAGCGACGGCAAGTCCACCAATCCGTACCGGTTCCGCGTGCGTCCGCCATCCTTCTGCAACCTGCAGGCGCTGCCGCGACTGATCAAGGGCCACATGGTCGCCGATGTGGTCGCCCTGATCGGCTCCATCGACATCGTGCTCGGGGAAGTGGACCGGTGATCGACACCTACCTCGTTCCGCTGCTCAAGATTCTGATCGTCCTGAACGCGACGCTCGTGGCGGTGACCTACATGGTGCTGCTGGAGCGCAAAGTGATCGCGTGGGTGCAGGTCAGGCTCGGACCGATGCGGGTCGGTCCGTACGGCGTGCTCCAGCCGATTGCCGATGCCGTCAAGCTCCTGATCAAGGAAGACATCACGCCGACCCGCGCCGACAAGTGGGTCTTCACGGCCGCGCCCATCATTGCGCTCGTCCCGGCCCTCATTGTTTTCGCGGTGGTGCCGTTCGGCCCCGAGGTCCAGATGTTCGGGCGTCGCGTCACGCTCTACATCACGGATATCAACGTCGGGTTGCTCTACATCGTGTCGGTGGCGTCCATCGGCGTGTACGGCACCATCCTCGCGGGCTACTCCTCGAACAGCAAGTACCCGCTGCTCGCGGGTCTCCGCGCATCGGCTCAGCTCATCAGCTACGAAGTGGCCGTCACGATGACGCTCGTCAGCCTCATCGTGACCGCGGGCTCGCTGAGCATGGTGGGCATTGTCAACGCGCAGTACAACGCCGGCGCCTGGTTCGCCTTTGTCCAGCCGGTGGCGTTCGTCATCTTCTTCATCGGAGGCCTGGCTGAAACCAATCGTGCGCCGTTCGATCTTCCCGAGGCCGAGCAGGAGCTGACGGGCGGGTTCCACACCGAGTACAGCGGCATGCGGTTCGCCCTCTTCTTCCTGGCCGAATACGCCAACATGATCGTCGTGTCCTCGGTGGCGACGACGCTGTTCCTGGGGGGCTGGCTGCGGCCGTTTCCGAACGTTGCGGCGCTGGGTTTCCTGGATCTCGTTCCCAGCTGGATCTGGTTTCTCGTGAAGACGTTCGTGTTCCTGTATGTCTTCCTGTGGATTCGCGCGACCCTGCCGCGCTACCGGTACGACCAGCTGATGCGGCTCGGGTGGAAGGTCCTCATTCCGCTGGCCATCGCCAACGTCGTCGTGACGGGGATTGTGAAAGTGCTTCTCTAGTATGGGCGAAGCGATAGCCTTCTACGTGCTCTCGGCGTTCATTCTGGGCTTTGCCGTGCTCGTGATCAGCACGAAGGACACCGTGCACAGCGTGCTCTTCCTGGTGATCAATTTTCTGTTCGTTGCCGCGTTGTACGTGTTGCTGGGCGCGCAGTTCCTTGCCGTGATTCAGATACTGGTCTACGCGGGCGGGATTGTCGTCCTGTATCTCTTCGTCGTGATGCTGGTGAACCTGAAGCGCCCTCCGGAGACCCACCAGGATCCCCGGCGTCGAACTCGGCTGGGCTTCATTCTCTCCGGCGTCGTGCTGGCGGAGCTCATCGCCATCGCGGCGTACACCTATGTGCCCCGAGCGCTCTCCGCCCCGGTGGCGAGCCAGCTCGAATCGCAGAACGTCGAGCAGGTCGGCTGGCTCTTGTACACCGATTACCTCATCCCGTTCGAACTCGCGTCGATGCTGCTCTTGGTCGCGATGATAGGCGCCATCGTGCTGGCGCGGCGGGAGCTGTAGGTTCCATGATTACACCGACTCACTACATGGTTCTCTCGGCCGCGCTCTTCATGATCGGCGTCATCGGCGTGATGGTGCGCCGGAACATCATCATCATCTTCATGTCGATCGAGCTGATTCTGAACGCCGTAAACATCAATCTCGTGGCGTACTCGAAGGAGCTGCAGAACGGCGTCGGCCAGGTCTTCGCCGTCTTCGTCATCGCGGTGGCCGCCGCCGAAGCGGCCGTGGGCCTCGGCATCATCCTGGCGTTCTATCGCAACAAGGAAACGGTCAACATCGACGAGATGAATGTCATGAGGTGGTAAAGCAGCTGTAGTTCTTAGTTCTTAGGACTTAGTTCTTAGACGGGAACCAAGAACTCCTAAGAACTTAAGAACAAAGAACTAAGCACTTCACGTTTCTTTATGGATTTGATCTGGCTCATCCCTCTCCTCCCCGGTCTCGGCGCCGCCGTCAACGGCCTGGTGGGGATCCGTCTGTTCGGCAGGAAGACGTCCGGGCTGCTGGCCTGCGCGACGATGGCGGGCGCACTCGTCGTGTCGCTCGTGGCGTTCTTCCAACTCCTTGGCCTTCCAGCCGACGCGCGTGACCATGTTGTGACCGTTGCAACGTGGCTGCCGTCGGTCCCGCTCGAATTGTCGGACGGCCGAATCGGGACTTTCGAGGTTCCGTGGGCGTTTCGACTCGATCCGCTGTCCGCCATGATGATCCTGGTGGTCACCGGCATCGGGTTCCTCATTCACGTCTATTCGACGGCCTACATGCACGACGAGCCGCGCGGCGGATATGCCCGGTTCTTCTGCTACCTGAATCTCTTCTGCTTCTTCATGCTCATGCTCGTGCTGGGCTCGAACTTCCTGGTGATGTTCGTCGGCTGGGAAGGCGTGGGCCTGTGCTCGTACTTGTTGATCGGGTATTGGTACGAGAAGAAGAGCGCCGCGGACGCGGGAAAGAAGGCGTTCATCACGAACCGCGTCGGAGACTGGGGCTTCATCCTCGGCGTCTTCCTGGTCTTCAGCACGTTCGGCACGTTCGACTTCAGGAAAGTGGCCGACCTCGCGGCAACCATGCCGATCGAGACCGCACAGTTCGGCGTCCTTTCCACCATCGCCCTCTTGCTCTTCATCGGCGCCACGGGCAAGAGCGCCCAGATCCCGCTGTACGTCTGGCTGCCTGACGCGATGGAAGGCCCGACGCCGGTCTCCGCGCTGATCCATGCCGCGACGATGGTGACGGCCGGGGTGTATATGGTGGGCCGGAACGCGGTGCTCTTCACGCACGCGCCGATGGTGCTCACCATCGTGGCGGTGGTCGGCGTGCTGACGGCGTTCGTCGCCGCCACGATCGGCCTCGTGCAGAATGACATCAAGCGCGTCCTGGCCTACTCGACGGTGTCACAGCTCGGATACATGTTCACGGCGATGGGCGTCGGCGCGTACGCGGCCGGCGCGTTCCATCTGATGACGCACGCGTTCTTCAAGGCCCTCTTGTTTCTCGGCAGCGGGTCAGTCATCCATGCGATGGGCGGCGAGCAGGACATGCGCCGGATGGGCGGCCTTCAGAAGTATCTGCCGGTCACGTTTCCCACGATGATGATCGGGACGCTGGCCATCGCCGGCATATTCCCGCTGTCGGGATTCTTCAGCAAAGACGAGATCCTGCTGAGCGCGTTCCTCCACAACAAGCTGATCTGGGCGCTGGCGGTGGCGACGGCGCTCCTGACCGCGTTCTACATGTTCCGCCTCATGTCGCTGACGTTCTTTGGAACGTACCGAGGGCCGGCCTGGGACGGCGGCGCTCACGGGTCCGCCCCTCTTCATGATGCCGGTGATCACGGCCACGGCGCCCATCCCGATCACTCGGCCGGGCATGGACATGGCGCCTGGCACGGTCCGCACGAGTCCCCGAGCGCGATGCGCATTCCGCTGTACGCGCTCGCCGTTGGTGCGGTGGTGGCTGGCTTCCTGGGCATGCCATCGAGCTGGGGCTTTGGTCAGATTCAGAAATTCCTGGAGCCCAGCTTCGTCGCGTCAGCGCACGCCACCACCGAGCAGGCGAGCGTTCCGGCCGAGACGACCGAGGCCGAGTCGGCAGCAACAGCGCACGCTGAGGGCGGCGGGGAAGCGCATGGCGAAGGCGAGCACATCTCCTGGCAGGGCGAGCTCGGACTGATGGTCTTCTCAGGTACTCGTGGCTCTCCTCGGGATCTGGCGCGCGTGGACCATCTACGTCGTCCGGCCCGAGGAATCCGAGAATCTCGCCCGCCGATGGGCCGGCGCGCACCGCGTGCTGACCAACAAGTACTACGTGGACGAGCTGTACGATGCGACGGTCATCCGAGCCACGAAGGGGAGCGCGTCGGCGCTCTGGACATTCGATGCGCGCGTGGTCGATGGTGGCGTCAACGGTACGGGCTGGTTCACCGTGTTCTCGTCGTGGGTCTCGCATCTCATCGACAAGTACCTCGTGGACGGACTCGTGAACTTCGTCGGCTGGGCGGCAGAGGAGTCGAGTCTGCTCTTCCGGCGCCTCCAGACGGGCCTCATTCAGAACTATGCGCTGCTCATGGTTTTCGGTGTCTTTGCGTTCCTGAGCATTTATCTGTTTACCCGCTGACGCGGAACAACTATGTCGAACACCATGACCTATCCGCTGCTCTCGCTTGTGCTGTTCACGCCGCTCGTCGGCGCGCTGCTCATTCTCTTCATCAACCAGCGCAACGAGAATGCCATCAGGTGGATCGCCAACATCTTCGCGACCCTCGGATTCGTCGTGTCGCTGCCGCTCTGGTTCCAGTACGACAGCAGCAACCCGGCCTGGCAGTTCGTCGAGCGGCACGAGTGGATTCCGTCGATCGGGGCCGAATACTTCCTCGGTGTGGACGGCTTCAGCTCGCTCATGATCCTCCTGACCACGCTGATGGGGTCGATCGCCGTGCTCTCGTCCTGGACGGCCATCACCGAGCGGGTCAAGGAGTACTACATTCTGCTGCTCGTGCTCCAGACCGGCATGATCGGGGCGTTCGTCTCGCTCGATTTCCTGCTGTTCTTTCTGTTCTGGGAAGTCATGCTCGTGCCGATGTATTTCCTCATTGGCATCTGGGGCAGCGATCGGCGGCTGTACTCAGCGATCAAGTTCTTCCTCTACACCCTGGTCGGGAGCGTCGTGATGCTCCTCGGCATCCTGGCGCTGTACTTCTATCATCACGAAGTCGCCGGGGTGTACTCGTTCGACATCACCAAGTTCCAGCAGCTGAACGTGCCATTCGATCGTCAGTGGTGGATCTTCCTCGCGTTCTTCCTCGGGTTTGCCATCAAGGTGCCGATGTTTCCGTTCCACACGTGGCTTCCCGACGCACATACCGATGCTCCGACGGCCGGGTCGGTCATCCTGGCCGCGGTCCTCCTGAAGATGGGAACGTACGGGTTCATCAGGTTCAGCCTGCCGATCCTTCCTGAAGCCTCGAGGCACTTCGTGTGGCTGATGGTGCTTCTGTCGATCATCGGGATCGTGTATGGAGCGCTCGTGGCCATGGCGCAGAGAGACTGGAAGCGGCTGGTGGCGTACTCGAGCGTGAGTCACATGGCGATGGTCATGCTCGGGATGTTTGCGTTGAACCCCGTCGGGATCAAGGGCAGCATCATCCAGCAGATCAACCACGGCATCTCGACCGGCGCGCTCTTCCTCATCGTCGGCATCGTGTACGAACGACGACACACGCGAGAGATCTCGGAGTATGGCGGACTCTCGAAGGTCATGCCGGTCTACGCCGCGGTGTTCCTCCTGATGACGATGTCGTCGATTGGACTGCCGGCGTTGAACGGGTTCATCGGCGAGCTCCTGATCCTTCAGGGCGTGTTCGTGGCCAGCAAGGTATGGGCCCTGTTCGCCGCGAGCGGCATCGTGCTGGGCGCGGCCTACATGCTCTGGCTCTATCAGCGCACCATGTTCGGCAAGATCGAGAACCCCAAGAACGAGCACCTCCGCGATCTGTCGATGCGCGAACTCGCGACATTCGTCCCCCTCATCATCCTGGCCATCTGGATCGGGCTGTATCCGACACCCTTCCTGAGACGTCTCGACACGTCGGTCGATCGCGTCATTGCCCGCGTGAATCCGAAGTACCAGGAGAAGACGGCCGCGAAGCCGGCTGACTGTGTGACTCCGGCCGTCGCCACCAATGCTTTCAGCGAGGCGCCGTGTGCGCCCGGCGAGCAGCCGGCGGCACCCGCGAGCGGAGGCACGAACTGATGCCCGAGGGACTCGGGATCAACGTTCACGACTTCTTTCTGATCCTGCCGGAGCTCGTGCTCACGGCGGGAGCGCTGCTCCTGCTCGTCGTCGATGTGCTGGCGACGGGTCGGCGGAAGCTCCTTGCCGGCGTCACCCTGGCGACGCTTGCCGCCACGACCGTTGCGCTCTGGGTCGTCGGCGATGCTCACGCGGAAGTGGCGAGAGGCCTCGTGGCCGTGGACGGGTTCGCGCTCTTCTTCAAGGTGATTTTCCTGATCGGCGCAGCGCTGACGGTCCTGATGTCGGTGAGGTATCTCGAGATCGAAGGTGCGCCGGCCGGCGAGTACGACTTTCTCGTGCTGTGCGCCACGCTCGGCATGATGTTCATGGCCGGCGGCACCGATCTCGTAACGCTCTTCATCGGCCTCGAAACGATGGCCGTCGCGTTCTACATCCTGGTCGGGTTTCTCAAGCCCAGCCGGCGGTCGAACGAGGCGGCCGTCAAATACTTCCTGCTGGGCGCGTTCTCACTCGGACTGCTCTTGTACGGCATGTCGATCATGTATGGGCTGTCGGGGACGACCAACTTGCGGTCGATCGCGACGGCGCTGGCGGGCCAGGAGCGAGATCCACGGCTGATGCTGGCCGTGATTCTGGTCGCGGCCGGAATGGGGTTCAAGATCGCGGCGGTTCCGTTCCACATGTGGGCGCCCGACGTGTATGAAGGCGCGCCCACGCCCATCACGGCTTTTCTCTCGGTCGGGTCGAAGGCGGCGGCGTTCGCAATGCTGCTCAGGATCTTTGCCGAGGGCCTGCCGTCGATGAATGCCGACTGGCGCGTCATCTTCTACGTGCTGTCGATCGTCACCATGACGGTTGGGAATATCGCGGCGCTGACGCAGAGCAACATCAAGCGCATGCTCGCGTATTCATCGATTGCCCACGCCGGATACATCCTGATCGGCGTCATCGCGGGCACCGAACGCGGTGTCACCGCGGCGCTGATCTACCTGATGGTCTATGCCTTCATGCAGATGGGCGCCTTCGCTATCGTCATCATGCTGCGCAGGGAGGGTGTGCTCGGCGAGGACCTGAAGGACCTGAGCGGCCTGCACGTCCGGCACCCGCTGGCGGCATTCGCGATGCTGCTCTTCATGCTGTCGCTGGGCGGCATTCCGCCGACCGCGGGTTTCATGGGCAAGTTCTGGCTGTTCGGCGCCGCGATCGATGCCGATTACGTGTGGCTCGCCGTCATCGGCGTCCTGAACAGCGCCGTGTCGCTCTACTATTACATTCGTGTCGTGGTCTTCATGTATCTCAAGGATGCGGAAGTGGTCGCGGCCGAACGGCCCGATTCATCGCTGGCGCTGGTTCTGAGCGTGGCCGTCATCGCGACGATCCTGATTGGTCTCTATCCGCAGCCGCTGTTCACCTTCGCCGAATCGTCCGCCCGGACGCTCGGCGTCGCCGGCGTCACCACGCTGACACTGCGCTGAGGCGCCCGGGCTCAGATGCCCCCTCGAATCGGCGAGTCCACCGCCAAGACGATCCGGACGATCGGCGCCCTGAGCGCCGTCGGCTTCGCGTTCGTGCTGGCGATCGTGCTCGGGTTTTGGATGGGTCACACGCTCGACGGGTGGCTGGGCACGTCGCCGTGGCTGTCGCTCGTCTTCTTTTTTCTCGGCCTCGCCGCGGGGATGCTGAACGTGTTCAGGACGATGAAGAGCGTGAGTCAGGACAGCAATGAGCGATGAGCAACGACCAATGAGCGATGAGGGATGAGCCAAGGGCCATGCCAAATGCGTTGTGAGCATCTCTGTCCTTCGACTCATTGCTCGTTGCTCATTGCTCGTTGCTGATTGAGATGGAGTCTGATCCTCTTCTCCGCCGCCTCGAGCGCGACGCGCTTGTCGTGTGTATGGTGCTGGTCGTGGCCGCCCTGGCCTGGTGGCCACGCAGTTCCGGCGCTCGCCCTGGCGGTTGCAGGCGGGGGCCTGCTGGCGGCGATCAGCTATCGCGGGATCAAGGGCGGCATCGATGCGATGATGGCGCGCGCAGGGCCGGACGCACCGGAAATCGGGCCCAAATCGCGGGCCTGGCCGCTGGTGAAGTTTTTCACAAGGTATGCTATAGTGGCCGTCGCCGCCTATGTAATACTGGCCCGCTTGCGCCTGCCTCCGGTGGGCGTGCTGGTGGGCGCCTCTTCGATGGTCCTGGCGGCGGCCGTGGAAGCCATTCGGAGCGCGCGCCCGCCGTCGCGCGCCGATCATCCCCGGTAGGAGTCAGAAAGCCCGGCCGCGATCGTCGCACGCGATCGTGGGGCGTCTTGCGCTCGCCATGGAAAAGCTCGAACACGAACTGTGGATCGTTCAGGCGGTGAACGCGCTGCTGGGCCCGTTCGTGGCCTCGCTCCTCCGCCCGCTCGGATTTACGTTCGCCGATCCGCACAGAGTCATCCCGAATTACCTGGTGATGTGCGGCCTCATTCTGGTCGCGCTGACGGCGCTCAGTCTCTTCGTGCGCACGCGGCTCAGCGTGGAACAACCCGGCCGCCTGCAGATCCTGCTCGAAGACGGTGTGGCATTCCTGAACGGACTGCTCGAGGATTTCATCGGCCACAAGGGCCGGGCCTACTTGCCGATCGTCGGCACGCTGGGGTTCTTCATCCTGATCGGTAACCTGATGGGCCTCGTGCCGGGCCTGATGGCGCCGACGAGCAGCATAAACGTCACGCTGGGATGCGCGCTCACCGTCTTCGTCTACTATCACATTCAAGGCGTCCGGGAACAGGGTGCCTGGACCTATTTCAAGCACTTTGCCGCGCCGCCGGGCGCCCCGATTTTCATCGCACCCATCATGTTCCCGATCGAGATCATCAGCCACGTGTCGCGAGTGCTGTCGCTCTCGCTGCGGCTCTTTGGCAACATCTTCGGCGAGGAGCTCGTCATCCTCATCCTGTTCAGCATCGTTCCCGTTCCTGGTGCCGCTGCCGATGATGTTCCTCGGCATCATTACCGGCAGCCTCCAGGCGTTCATCTTCGTGATGTTGACGACGATCTACCTGGCGGGCGCGGTGGCGACGGAACACTAGGTGACGCTTGAAGTTCTTGGTTCAGGGTGCTTGGTTCTTGAGCCGAAGCTGATGGCTGACGCTGATAACGCCAAAAGCTGATAACTGAAAACAGATAACTGACTACGGCAAACCGACTACTGATTACCACCATTGAGGAGGCCTGCGTCGTGACTAAAGCTGCCGTTCGATTGTTGACGTTCCTCGTGCTCGCGTTTGGCGTCGTGGCACCACTCCACGCGCAGGAAGTCGCTCCAGGCGCGTCGTCGGACCTGGTGAAATGGTCGATCATCACCGGCGGATTCGCCCTCGCGATCGCGGCGTCGTTTGGCGCCCTCGCCCAGGCGCGCGGCTTGAGCGCGGCCACCGAAGGCATCGCGCGGAACCCGGCCGCGGCCGGCGAGATTCGCGGATCGCTCATTCTGGGCCTCGTGCTGATCGAGTCGCTGGTCATCTACGTGCTGCTCATTTCGCTGATTCTGTTCTTCATCAAGCCGTTCGGCGGCTAGCCGCGCCGTTCCTTACGTCTCCCAAGAATGGGCTTCGAGGCGATCGGGCCTCGAGGCCCATTTTTTTGGCGATGAGCCGTCCGGCTGGCAGCCCTCAGGCTAAGCACTAAGAACCAAGAACTAAGCACTTCAAGAGCTCACCATACGCCCATCCAACAGTTCCTATATTCCAAAGACTTGAACGCTTATTGATTCAATATCTTGAATTACTGGGTGGTGGGCGGAAGCCCATTCGTCACGGAGTCACGTAAGTTCATACCTCTACACGGGTTGTTGGCGGCACGTGCGGCCGATAAAACGGGCATAGCGGTTGCTATTTGTCATGGATTGTCGCGGGCTTGGGTGTAGAATCTCCCGGTCTGTGACTTTCCTGAAACAAGGCTTTTGTGAAGGCGCCGCCCCGAAAATCGGGCGGCGGATCATGGATCCAAACCGGGGCGTCGTCAGCAAGTTGTTAGCAACAGGAGGAGACAGATGAAGCGAATTCTAGGGATTGTGGCGCTGGCCGTGATCATCGCCACACCCGCGTTCGCGCAGTTGGGCCAGGGCCGCTTGACCGGCACTGTCACCGATGCGCAGGGCGCGGTTTTGCCCGGCGTCACCGTGACGGCCAAGTCACCGGCCCTCATCGGCACGCAGGTGTCGGTGACCGAGGCGGACGGGAAGTATCGGTTCCCATCGCTGCCTTCGGGCGAGTACACGCTCACGTTTGAGCTCTCGGGGTTCCAGACCTTGAACCGCGAGAACATCAGGCTCGTGCTCGGCCAGACGATTACCGTCGACTCCCAGCTGCAGCTGGCGACACTGGCGGAAACCGTGACGGTCACGGGCGAGTCACCCATCGTGGACGTCGCGACGACGAAGATCGGCAGCAACTTGAAGGCCGACGTCCTCGCGGCGATCCCGAACTCGACCGACGTGTGGGGCGCGCTCTCCTCGGCGCCCGGCATCCGCATGCAGGGCTTTGACGTCGGCGGCAGCCACAAGAGCCAGCAGTCGGGCTACGAAGTCTTCGGCGTGCAGAACCAGGCCCGCACCGTCTCGGACGGCGTGGACCACACCGAGGGCGTCGGCGGCACGGGCTTCTACGAAGACTACTTCGCCAACGAAGAAGTCTCGGTCAGCGCGCTCGGATCCGACGTCGAGATGAACGCGCCCGGCGCGGCCATCGTGACGACGATCAAGAGCGGCGGCAACGTCTACAAGGGCCTCTATCAGATCACGTACGAGCCCGGCGAATTCGTGGGCGACAACAACAACGCGGAGCTGCGAAGCGCGCGGCTTCACGGGCAACCCGAACCTGCTCTTCTGGGAAGGCCATGCCGATCTCGGCGGCCCGATCATGAAGGACAAGCTGGTGGTTCTACGCCGCGTACAACCACTTCAAGATCGACAAGCAGATTTCGGGTGTCGGATCCGTCGCTCGCGACCGACCTCGGCATCTTCGACAACCTCACGGGCAAGAGCACGTTGAAGATGAGCCAGAACAACACCCTGATCGGCTACTACCAGCAGGGCCGGAAGCAGAAGCCGAAGCGCGGCCTCTCGTCGTTGCTCCCCGCGGAGTCGGTGCGCGCGCAGGACAGCTGGTCGCGGATGTGGAAGGGTGAATGGCAGCGCGTGATGTCGAATCGCGCGTTCCTCAGCGTGAACGGCGGCAACTTCCGCCTGAACTGGCCGATGGCCGTGCAGGTGGATCCGGCCGTCCGGCCGCCGCAGCAGTTCCGCGACACGGGCGCGGTTGCAGGAGCCGGCTGGAATGCGTTCCAGACGATTCGCAACAAGCCGCAGGTGAAGGCGCAGATGACGTATTACCTGCCCGAGGCCAAGGGCAGCCACGACTTCAAGTTCGGGTTCGAGTATCTGTACGACTCGTACCGGTATGGCCACAACGGCACGTCCGGCCCGATTCGCTACTCCTATTCGACGGCAGGCGCTCCGGCTGATCGCGTCCGGTTCGCCGACGTCGGATCCACGGGCGATTTCGGTACTGCCTGGTTGGCGGGTGCGAACCTGGACCAGCACTACAGCTTCTACCTGCAGGATCGGTGGGCGCCGAACGACCGGCTGACATTTACGCTGGCGTGCGCATCGACTACCAGAAGGTCGGTTACGCGGACTCGACCCGGGCGCCGCTCATCACTGACACGCTGGCGGACGGGACGCAGATATTCCCGGCCTCCACCACCATCTCAGGCCAGACGCTCGTGACGAACACGGACCTGTCGCCCAGAATCGGGATGACGTACGACCTGACCGGCAAGGGCCGGACGGTGCTGAAGGCGTTCTGGGGCCGGTACTACAACAACCTCGCGGACGGCTTCTCGAGCGCCAACCCCGGCGGCACGAACTACGTCGACTACAACTTCACCGACCTCGACGGTAACGGTCTCTACAGCGGGCCGCAGGAGCTCTTTGGACAGCGCGGAGCCCGCATTGGGGGCGCCAGCACGGGCGTGAACGCGGGCCTGAAGACGCCGCACACGGACGAGATCAGCGGAACGGTGGAGCACCAGTTCTGGGGTGAGTCCTCCGTTCGCGGCACGTTCGTCCGCAAGATGCAACGCGACTTCCTGCCGTTCTACTACACGCCGCTCGTGCCCACCTGGATCGGTCAAATAACGATTCCAGTGGCGACGACGGTCGGCAACGAGGCGTACAATCTCGTGGATATCCCGGCGGCGATTGCCGCTGATCCGAAGATCTTCGACAACGTTCCGGACGGCGACTTCAACTACAACACGATTGAATTCGCGTTCAACAAACGGATTGGGTCGAAGGTGTTCGTTGAGATGAGCTACGATCACATCTGGCGCGACGAGCTGCGTTCGGCTGACCTCGACAACTGGGGCAGCCTCAGCCCGCTCTCGACGGATCCGATCGGGGTTAACTTCTTCAACAACGCGAATCCTGCGGTGTCCAATCGTCAGAAGACGACGATGTGGCACTACCAGGCGCTCGGTCGATACACGTTCCCGTGGGACATCGGGTTTGCCGTTAACTGGCGTCTGCAGAGCGGCTTCCCGTTCTCGCGCATCATTCCGGATGGACAGGCAGTCGATGCTGCCGGCAACATCCTGAACCTGTCGCCGTCTCCGTTCTTCGTGGAGAACCTCGAGAACAACCGGTCGGACAACGTCTCGCTGATGAACTTCCGCGCTGGACAAGTCCTTCCCGGTCGGCGGGCGTGCCCGCATCACGGCGATGTTCGACCTCTACAACGTGTGGAACGCGAACCCGGTGACGAACTTCAATCCGAACAGCAACGCGTTTGGCAACATCATCGCGGTGCTGGACCCGATCGTCGCGCAGGTTGGAGCACGGCTGGAGTTCTAAACCAGACTGTCAGGGTTTTCTTCAGCGCCGGGTCCTTCAGGGGGCCCGGCGTTTTTTTTGGCCCTGTGACCTTGCGACCCTGAGACATTCGGCCACAGAGCCGCGAGGTTCGGACTCGGCTCTTATCTCTTCCCGTCAATCTCGCTGATCATCCGCCGGACACGCGCGATGTCGGCGCCGTACCGATCGGGAGGAGCCGTGCTGGCAAACTGCTTCAAGGATTCCAGCGCCTCTTCATACCGGGCGAGTTGCATCAATGCCATCCCGAGGTTGTAGAGAGTGTCGAACTGGCGATCGTTCAGACGCACGGCCGTCTTCCATTCTTCGATGGCCTGATCCATGTGGCCGGTTCTCGCGTACGCCACGCCGAGCCCGTTGTGCGCGCCGGCAAGGTTGGGATCGAGACTGATCGCACGCGTGAGGTTCTGGATCGCTTCCGGATAGCGCTCCCGGGACAGGTAGAGCGAGCCCAGGTTGTTGAGGGTGGTGGCCGAGCCCGGATCGATCTCGAGCATCCGATTGAACATCCGTTCGGCGTCGGTCACGCGTCCCATCCTCGAATAGGTCACGCCCAGCTTCTCGTAGGTCTCGAGCTCGTTGGGATTCATCTTGAGCGCGCCTTCGAGCACAGTGGCCGATCGTTCCAGCTGACCCGCCTCCTGCAGGTAGTCGCCGAGCGCTGTCAGCAGGCCCGCATCCACGGCCCCCGCGGCCACCGCCCGTTCGAGGGTCGCAATGGCGTCCGGGAGGCGACCCATCTCGTGATACACGAACCCGAGGCGATCGTAGGCGACGGTGAAGTCCGCGCGCTCGTCAATCAACCGCTCGAGGATGCGGGCGGCCTCATCCGCCGATCCGGCCGTGAACAAGTCGACGGCCTTGTCGAGCGCCTGGTTCAGCTCGACCAGACGCTTCGGGTCGTCCCTGGCGCCGAACGAGGTCTTGCGCGTCGTCGCAGGTGCGACGATGTAGCCAAGCGACCTGAGGCGCTGAGCGGTTTCTGAATCCACCGCGCCGGCGCCATTGGCAGGCTGCGCCGCGGTACTGGTGATCGCGTCGAGGCGCGATTCGAGGCCGCCTCGCACGTCCGGGCGTTTCGCGTAAATGTTGTCCTTCTCTCCCGGATCTGCAGTGAGGTCGTAGAGTTCGGGCACCGGCAGATCAATCAGCTTGAAGCCGCCGTGGACGATACCAGTCAGGGGCGCCCAGTTGCGCGTCAGGTTGGCGTTGAGCGCCTCGAAATAACTGAAGGGCTCCTCGTACGTCGCTTCGCCTGAGAGCGCCGGGCGAAGGCTCCTGCCCTCGAGGCCGGGAGGACCGTTCACGCCGAGCAGATCGAGCACCGACGGCATGACGTCCACGAGCCTCGTCAGCGGGCTGAAGACTGCCGGCCGGATCGCGCGTGCGTGCCAGGCGATCAGCGGGACTTTCAGGGTTGCGTTGTAGGCGAAGAGTCCATGCGTGCGCTCCCCGTGATCGCCCAGCGCTTCTCCATGATCGCCAGCGACGATGACGAGCGTGTCGTCGAGCAGGGCGGCGGCGCGCAGGTGGTCCAGGAGCTGGCCGAGCTGTTCGTCGGCGTACGCGATTTCGCCTGTGTACAGGTCTGACGCGAAACGCGAGCGGAACGGCTCCGGCGGTGCATACGGCTCGTGCGGATCGTAAAGATGGACCCAGGCGAACCACGGCCTGGTCGAGGCGCGGATCCACGTTTCGGCCGGGGCGATCACCTGGTCGGCGGTCCGTTCGACGATGTGGAGTGTTGCCCCGGGACGCTGCGAGCTGTAGAAGTCGTCGTAGTGGTCGAAGCCGTTGTTCAGGCCGAAACGCGCATCCAGCACGAAGGCGCCCACGAACGCTCCAGTCTTGTAGCCGGCTGATTTCAGCGTGCTCGCGAGCGTGGGCCGCGTGCCATCGAACCGGAAGGAACCGTTGTCACGGACACCGTGAACGGTTGGAAATTGTCCCGTCATCAGCGACGTATGCGAGGGAAGCGTCAACGGGACGGTCGCCAGTGTGTTGTCGAAGCGAATGCCCTCGCGCGACAGCCCGTCCAGCGTCGGTGTCGAGGCGGTGCGGTTGCCGTAGGCGCCGACATGATCGGCCCTCAGCGTATCGATGGTGACGAGCAGGACGTTCGAGCCTTTCAGCGCACCACCAGGCAGGTGCTGTGATGAGACGATGCGGGATCGCCAGACGACAGCCAGAGCGGCGCCCACGGCGAGCGCGCCGAGCGACGCGTGCATCGCATCCGATGGATTTGCTCATGTCGACGATCCGTCCCAGGGCTTACGTTCTGGGGCCATTACTCTGGGCTACGGTTGCCAGGTCGCCTCCATGTCCCGATCATCACCTGCACCCGGGCGATGTCGCGGCCATACCGTTCGCGCGGCGCCTCGGCGATGAACCGCCGCAGAACCGGCAGCGCGTCACCGGGCCGAACGCCAGCGAGCGTCACGCCGAGATTGAACAGCGTGTCGTAGTCGCGAGGCTGCAGGGCGATGGTCTTCTCCCAGGCCGAAATAGCTTCGGCAGGATTGGTGGTCACGACGGCTGCGCCCAGCCCGCGCCAGGCGTCTGCGTAGTTGGGGTCGCTCCTGACCGCGTGCCGGAATGCGTCGGCCGCAGCAGGCCTATTCTTCGCGTTCAGCTCGAGCACGCCGAGGTTGTTCCAAGTTCCGGCGCCGTTCGGATTGCTTTCGAGCGCGCGCTGCAGGATCCGCCGCCCGTCGTCGAATCGCCCGAGCTCGGCATACACCACGCCCAGCGAATTCATGATGTCGGCATTGCGGTCGTCCTCGACCGCCGATTCGAGAATGGCAGCGGCTTCTGCCAGCTTACCCGTCGCGGCGAGCGCCAGGCCAAATCGCCATCGCACGACAGGCACGGACTTCACGTCCGAAGGCGATCCCTGCAGGAGATCCAGGGCCTGATCGGGCCTGCCCGCTCCGATCAGAATGGTGGCGGCGCTCGTCCATGCGGCGATGAAGTCCGGCCGCGCCGACAGGATCGATCGCAGTCCCGCCAGGGCCGCGTCTGGTCGCCCTTCATTCTGGGCCCTGAGGGCCGCGTTGAAGGCTTCGTTCAGCTCCACAAGGTTCTTGGGGTCGTCCTTGTCTGTGAACCCGCCCTTGCGAGTTCCTCCAGCCGAACTCACGTACCCGAGAGCGGCCAGGCGGGCTGCCGTGTCCGCGTCGGTGGCCACCGGAGCCCGGGACGGATCCCCGGCTCTGTGCGGTCAGATCCTTCAGACGGGCTGAGAGAGTCCGCAGTCGCTCCGGATCCCGTGCGGCCAGATTCTTTCGACTCAACCGGATCCTCAGATAAGTCATACAGCTCCGCCAGCGGAAGTTCGATGTACTTCCACCCATCGAGGATGATGCCGGAAAGCGGCGCCCATCCACGCGTGAGGTTGGCGTCGAGCGCCTCGAAGTAGATCGTTCGGGATCTGGTTCCTGCGGCCGTTTTTCCGACGAGCGACCGGCCGTCGAGTCCTGCGGGAATGGGGATGCCAAGGAGGTCGAGGATGGTCGGCGCAATGGCGGTCTGCGCTACGGGCTGGTCGATCACGCCGGGCTTGATGCCTGGCCCCTTCATCACCAGCGGCACGGTGAGTGTTGCGTCGTATGCGAAGAGCCCGTGAGTACTCTCGCCGTGTTCGCCCAGCGACTCTCCGTGATCGCTCGTCATCACAAGGAGCGTCCGGTCGAGCTCGCCCGTGTCGCGCAGCCTGTCGAGAAGGCGTCCAATCATCGCGTCTGTGTAGGCCACTTCCGCGTCGTACGCCGACCGGCCCGGCCGGTACTCCGGCGGCGCTTCGTAGGGCGCGTGAGGGTCGTAGAGATGAATCCAGGCGAACCACGGCGCACGCGGACCCGAATCGCCCGACGCGGCTCCGAGGATCCAGTTCAGTGCCGGCTCGACGACGCGCTCGGCCCGCCGCTCGACGATGCGAAACTCCGCAGCGTCGCCGATGTGGCCGTAGTAGTCGTCGTATGTATCGAAGTCATGGCTCAATCCAAAACGACGATCGAGTACGAACGCGCCGACGAACGCCCCGGTGCGGTACCCCGCGCCCTTGAGCCAGGTCGCGAGCGTGGGCGTGTCGCCCAATCTGAACGCCGTATTGTTGCGGATGCCGTGCGAGAACGGCAGCAACCCGCTCAGTATCGATGCGTGCGCGGGGAGCGTGATGGGCACGTGCGAGAACGCATGCGCGTAGCGGATTCCCTCACGCGCCGCGCGGTCCAGATTGGGAGTGAGACCGGCTGGATTTCCATACACGCCCAGCCGATCGGCTCTCAGAGTATCGATGGTGATGAGCAGAACATTTCGGCCCTTGAGCGCACCCGGTTGCGCGCCTGGGCTGTTGAGCCGACGGAACAGCCAGAGCCCTCCAGTCCCGACGATCGCCAGCAGGAGGCACCAGAGCACCCACCGCGTTCCTTTGCGGGATGTCGCGTCGCTCACCAGCGGCTCTGCGGTGGAGGTTTTGGGCTACACTTCACGGACGGGCCACTTCGTGGTCCCACTTCTGTTCCTGCTCGATGAGGCGCGCTTTCCGGTATCCGATCTGGTCGATCGCGCTCGGCATGCTGCTGCTGTCGGCAGCCGTCATCACGAACGCTCGCGGTTCTTCTTCGCATTCTAGCCCAGAGCCCGCGCGCCCGCGCGCGAGGCAGACGGCGCCCACCCCTCGCGACACCGATTCGGCTGCGGACAAGGGATACGGTGGCGCCGCTGCTCGCGAACGGTTACCTTGGCTCTGAGGCATGCCAGACATGTCACGAGCCCGAGTACGGCAACTGGAAACGCTCGCTCCACGTCCGCATGACCAAGCCCATCGCCGAGGCCCTCGTCGTCGGCGACTTCGCGCCGGGCACGCATCTCGAGCAGTACGGCCGCGCCTACGACATGGAGATCAAGGACGGACGCTATTTCGTGTCCGTGTCGCATCGTGGGCGGCCGGCAGAGAAATTTCGCGTCGACTACACTCTGGGAGCGAGGCGGTTCCAGGGGTATTTGAGCACGCTGCCCGACGGCCGCATCTACGTGTTGCCCGTCTTCTGGAACGTGCAGACGAAGCGCTGGGTCGACTGGAAGGAAATCACCCCGGTTCCAGACAGCGATCACGATCTGCGGCAGATTTGGAACGTCACCTGTTTCAACTGTCACGCGACGAACCTGGCCAAGAATTTCGATCTCAAATCCAGAACGTATGCCTCGACCTGGACCGAGATGGGGATCGGATGCGAGGCGTGCCATGGGCCCGGCCGCGAGCATGTCGATCTCACGGAGGCGTGGCGGCGGGATCCCTCGACGCGGCCGGCGTACGATTCACGGGCCAGCAACCCCAACCTGGGGAAGATCCTCAGGATCTTCTCGCCCCGTTCCGCCGATCGCCGACAGGTCTACGACAGCTGCGCCTACTGCCACGGCAACAAGAGCAACGTGTTCGTCGGTTTCAAACCCGGCGATCGCTACGAGGACTTCGCGCTGCCGTTCCTCATCAGCCAGCCGATTCCCGATAACGATCCGCAGGGCGACTACTGGCCAGATGGCCGTCCGAACCGTTTCAACCGTCCGCAAGCGCTGACGCTCAGCGGCTGTTTCATGAGCGGGCAGGTGACCTGCACCAACTGTCACGTGGGTCACGGGTCGAAGAACGATCACGCGCTCAAGGTGCCGATCGAGCAGAGCAATGCGCTCTGCACGCAGTGTCATAAGACGTTCAGGTCTTCCAGCTCTCAGTTGTCAGCGATGAGCACTCCGCCGTCGTCTGGCGGTTCTCAGTCGGTCGATAGCTCTCAGGCGTCAGCGATCAGCAGTCAGTCTTTCGAGTTCGAGGGCCCTGACCTGACAAAGCACACGCATCACGCGCCCGGCTCGCTCGGCAGTCGTTGCATCGAGTGCCACATGAGCAACGTCAACTGGCGGCTGCTGACGCGACGACGCGATCACACGTTCGCCGCGCCGGTTCCGGAGATGACGTCGAGCTACGGCGCCCCCAACGCCTGCACGACGTGTCACGAGAACCGGTCGCCTGAGTGGGCAGCTGGCGTGATGGATCGGTGGTACGGCAACCGAGAAAGGCGCGCTCGGGTGGTGACGGTGGCCGATACGATGTATCGTGCTGGTGCCGGTGATGCTGCTGCACTGCCAGGCCTTGCCGCCGTTCTGGTGGACCGTCCGCAGGGTGCTCTGTTGAGAGCGAGCGCAGCGGAGTTCATCGGGCGGCTCATCGGCAGCGCGACCGGGGCGCTCCCGTCCGGATCGCCAGCGGAAAGCCAGACTGCGCTGACGGTCGGGGCGTCGTCTCGTCCACGCCAGCCAGTCTCGAGCGAAGCGCCGGTCGTGCCGTCCGCCACCATCGTCAATGCCCTGATCGCCGGCGCCGCGGATCCAGAAGCCATGGTCCGGATCACTGCCGTTCGATCCCTGGGGATCATCGGTGATCCGCGCGCGGTCAGTCCTCTGGCGGCGCGATTGATCGACAACGCCAGACTCGTCCGGACCGCCGCCGCCGAGGCCCTTCTTCAGATGGGCATCGTTTCGCTGGACGGACCGGTTGGGGCCGCTCTGCGACGGGCACAGGATGAGTACGCCGAGGGCCTTCGGACGTTTCCGGATGTGTCCGGCGATCACACAAGTCTGGCCTGGCTGCTGATGTCGCGCGGCGAAAGCGCGCCGGCGCAGGAACAGCTGACGGCTGCCCTCGATCTTGATCCGGCCGATTCCCGCGCCACCGTCTATCGCGGCGTTCTCGCGGCGCGCCAGGGTCAATTGAGCGAGGCCATCAGGCTCTGGAAGAGTGTTCGGGACAGCAACCCGAACTACCCGAACATCGATCGGCTTATTCAGGAAGCCCAGCGGCAGCTGAGTACGCCGAAGCCCTGAAGGTCCCGGGCCGAATCAATCCGCGTCACTCATGCGAAGACTTCCGTTCCTTCTTGCGTCCTGTGCCGGGGCCCTGATTCTCGCCGTGGCGTGCGGCGGGGGAAGCGGCGGCACCACGCCGCCGCCAACGCCGAATCCTTCCCCCACCCCCTCGCAGAATCCCTGCGACGAGGTCAATCTGGAGCCGTTGGTGCCCGCGAGCGAAGCCCAGGCGTTCAAGAGCGCCGCTCGAGGGCCCGAGCCTGGACGCTACGGCCTCTTGAACGAGGTGTGGAAGCATCAGGAGGCCGTCAATCGTGGCGTGAGCGCCGCGGTCGGCTCGCCGCTTGCTCAGGACATTGGCGACATTGCTGTCCTCCAGGATCAGGGGGACCTGATCACTCGGCCCAATCGTTTCGATCTGGCCGGCACCGGGTTGCGCTTCACGCGAAACGCCACGGGCGGCTATGACGCCACGCGGATAGATGCGCAATTCCGGACGACCCTCGGCAATGCCTTGACGCTCGGCGACGACGATAGCTTTGGCGCGACGATGACGTTCACGTTTGCGCTGTACGGGCGAAACAAGGAACAGGTCTTCGTCAATTCCGACGGTAACCTGACATTCGACGAGGCCGACCACGCCAGCTCGGCGCGCGACGTCGCGCGACTGCTCACGGGGCCGCCTCGGGTGGCGCCGTTTCTCTCGGATCTCGATCCGACATCCGGGGGACGGATCTTCCTTCAATCGGCCACCGATCAGTTCACCGTGACCTGGTGCGGCGTGCGGGCGTTCGGTGCGAGTACAAGAACCACGGTGCAGGTCTCGCTTCTGCCAGGCGGGACGATCGAGATGAAGTTTGGCTCCGAGGTGACCGTTGGAGAAGCGGTCGTCGGTGTCTCACCAGGACGAACGGGGCAGTTCGCGGCGGTTGACCTCAGTTCGACATCGCAGATTGCCGGCGGCGCGGGCGCGGTCGGCGAACGGTTCGCTACGTCGCTCGAGCTCGATCTCGTGGCGGTCGCTCGCCAGTTTTACGCGACGCATCCCGACAATTTCGACCAGCTCGTGATCTACACCGACACCAAGGTCACCAGCGGGGGAACCTTCGCCTTCGAAGTGACGGTCGCGAACGAAATCCGCGGCATCGGTGTGGACGTCTACGACGACTCGCGGGAATTTGGCAGCGCAGGCCGACTGCGCAGCGTCGTCTTGATGGACACCGTGACCAAGTACCCGGAGGATCCGACGCAGAAGTTCCTGGGAGAAGACAACACGCTCAGCGTCCTCGGACAGGAGGCTGGTCATCGGTGGCTCGCGTATCTGCAGTTCAGAGACAAGGACGGCCGCACGGCAGATCTGCTGCTCGGTCGCGATCAGGCGCATTGGAGTTTCTTCTTCGATTCGGACGCATCGGTGATGGAGGGGAACGACATCGACGATGAAGGGGGCGGGTCGTTCAAGACGGTGGCGGCGGTTCAACGCTACAGTCGATTGGACCAGTATGCGATGGGGCTCCTCAAAGAGTCTGAAGTGCCGCCGTTCTTCTACGTCGAGGATCCCCTGAGTGTGACGCCGCCTCAGCAGGCCGACTCGGCGCCTCGCGTCGGCGTCACCTTCAAGGGGACCCGCAGGACGGTGCTCATCCAGGACGTCACTGCCGTGCTGGGGCGTCGACAGCCCGCTGCGGGCACGGGCTCCAAGGTGCACCGACAGGCGTTCCTGTTCGTGGCCGGCCTGGGCAATGCCGTCAATCAGACGCTCGTCACCAAGGTGAATCGCATCCGAACCGAATGGACCAGCTTCTTTTCGGAGGCGACGAGTGGTCGGATGCGCGCGGAGACGAGGCTCAAAGGAGGGAGTTAGGACTGGTGGAGTTCTTAGTGCTTGGTTCTTTGTTCTTAGTGCGAAGTCTCAGATCCTGTCATGTTACAGCGCTAAGAACTAAGCACTAAGAACAAAGAACTGAGGTTTTCTCTAAGATTTCTTCAGCTGCTCGAGTACGACCTTCGCCTGTGCAGCTTCCTGAGACGTCGGATCCGCCGCGATGACCTTTTCCATGTACGACACGGCACCGGCCTTGTCGCCCTTGTTGAGCGCGACCAGCGCAAGCTTGAAGAGCGGCTTTCCCCACGATGGGTCGGTGTCGAAGGCCTTCTGGTAGTACTTGGCCGCTTCGTCCGGCTCGTTCTTCGCAAACTTCACTTCGCCCAGGTTGTAGAACACTTCGCGGGAAGCGCCCGGCACCAGGGAGGCCTCGGTCAGCGCGGTGTCGGCCGCCGGAATGTCGCCCTTCTCCAGATAGGTCATGCCGATCTGCAGCTTTGCGCGCTCGTTCGACGGGTCACCCTTGAGCACTTCCTGATAGGACGCGAGCGCCTTGTCGTAGTCCTTTTTCATCCGATAGGAGTTGCCGATCTGCAGGTTGATGATCGTCAACGTCGGCGCCTTGGTCAGGATGGCCTGATAAGCTGCAATGGCCTGGTCGTATTGCGCCGAGGTGTACAGCGCCTCGGCCGCCTCGAGCTCCGCCTGGAGCTCCTTCGAATTCACTCCCGCGATCCCGCCCGCCGCGGCACCTCCGCCGCCCTTGGACAGCCTGAACGTGACCGGCGGGTTGACCGAGATGGTCTCCACCTTGAGCTTGCCTTGCGAAGGGTTGAAACCCGGGGCCTCGGCGGTGATCGTCCAGTCTCCGGCTCTCAGACCCGCGATGGAGAACCGACCCTTGTCATCGGTGACCGCGGTGAGTTTGCCGGTAGACAGATCGGGATTGCTCGCGGATACAGTCGCGCCCTTGATGGGCTTCCCGGTGTCATCCATGACGGTTCCACCGATTCGGCCGGCTTGGGCCCATCCGGTCGAAGCGAATGCCAGGACGGCTGCGGCGGCAATCAGAACTCGTCTCAAATGAGGACGTGGGTGCATAGAAGATGGCTCCCTCTAGGTGGCGTCTGCTGCAATTCCCGTACTCAGAGAAGGGACTAACCCGAAAGTATATGTTAGGTTAAGGGCCGTCGCCAACAGCCACAGGAATATGGCCTTCCGTTCAGTCGCCTGCCTCCTCCTGCTCGTCGTCACTTCTTTAATCGCCGACGAGGACGCCGACAGAGGACGTTCGAGGGCCCAATCCGTCGCCTCGCAACACTCCGACCGCCTCGACCGTATCGACGCCGTCGTCCTCGACGCCGTACAACGCAAGGAATTGCCGGGTGCAGTTGTGCTCGTCGGCCGGGGCGACGAGGTTGTGTACCGAAAGGCCTTCGGCAACAGGTCACTGGTGCCCGCGACAGAAGCGATGACCATCGACACGATCTTCGACTTGGCGTCGCTCACCAAAGTCGTCGCGACCACGACTTCCGTCATGATGCTGGTCGAACAAGGGCGAGTGCGCCTGAACGATCCGGTCGCCAGGTTCATTCCCGAATTCGGTCGATACGGCAAGGATGGAGTGACCATTCGACATCTGCTGACGCACACGTCGGGCCTCCGGCCCGATCTCGAGCTCGAAGCCGAATTCACCGGGAGCGATACCGCCATCACCAGAGCCGCGGATGAAACGCTCGTGGCCCCGCCTGGCGAAGAGTTCATCTACAGCGACATCAACTTCTTTCTTCTGGGCGAGATCGTGTCGCGTGTCAGCGGAGAGCCGCTCGATCGCTTTGCTGCCTCGAAGATCTTCGGGCCACTTGGCATGACCGACACGATGTTTCGCCCGCCCGCCGCGCTCTCCAGCCGCATTGCTCCGACCGAGGCGTGCACTCCACTGGGGTGGCCCTGTCAGGAATCGCCGGCGTCGATGTTGCGCGGCACGGTTCACGATCCGACAGCCCGGCGGATGGGTGGCGCCGCGGGGCACGCGGGCCTGTTCAGCACAGCCGCTGATCTCGCGATCTTCTGTCGCATGCTCCTCGGCGGCGGCTCGGTCGGAGGCGTTCGAGTTCTTTCCTCAGCGACCGTCGCGAAGATGACGAGTCCGGCCACACCTCCCGAGTCGCGCGATACGCGAGGCCTCGGCTGGGACATCGACACGGCCTTCTCCGCGAATCGCGGCGACCTCTTCCCAATCGGCTCGTTCGGTCATACAGGCTTCACCGGCACATCGATCTGGATCGATCCGTTCTCGCGCGTCTTCGTCGTCTTTCTGTCGAACCGTGTCCATCCCGACGGAAAGGGCGACGTGTCGGCGCTTCGTGGGAAGGTCGCCACGATCGCCGCTGCTGCGCTGCTCGAGCCAGGGGGAACCGACCGCCGTTCGATGAGATGGACGGGCGCCGACTTCGTTCAGCCGCCCGCAAGGCCGGTGATTCCAACGGTGCCGGTCGCCACGGGAATCGATGTCCTCGAGGCGGAAGGCTTCGCGGCGTTGAAAGGCAAGCGGGTCGGCCTTCTGACGAATCGTGCCGGGCTGTCGCGCGGCGGCGTCAGCACCGTCGATCTGTTTCGGCACGCGGCAGGCCTGACGCTCGTGGCCGTCTTTACGCCAGAACACGGGCTCGACGCTCTCGTTGACGACCAGGTGTCATCATCGAGAGACGCCCGCACCGGATTGCCTCTTTACTCTCTGTACGGGGATTCCCGCCGGCCCGCGGCATCGATGTTCGAAGGGCTCGACGTGATCGTCGTCGACCTGCAGGATGTCGGCGCGCGGTTCTACACCTTTCCAGCTTCCATGGCCTACATGATGGAAGAGGCCTCGCGGCAGAAGATTCCGGTGGTTGTGCTCGATCGTCCCAACCCCATCGACGGCATCACGGTTGAAGGCCCCTTGCCTGATGCCGAGGCGCTTGGATTCAACGCCTATCTTCCAATGCCCATACGGCACGGTCTGACGATGGGCGAGCTGGCGCGGCTCTTCAATGGTGAGAAGAAGATCGGCGCGGAGCTGACCATCGTGCCGATGAAGAACTGGCGGCGCGACGAATGGTTCGATGAGACGGGAGTTCCGTGGACCAACCCTTCGCCGAACATGCGCAGCGTGTTTCAGGCGACGATCTATCCTGGGCTTGGCGCATTCGAGCGCACGAACCTGTCAGTCGGGCGGGGCACCGATGCGCCGTTCGAGCAGGTCGGCGCACCATGGATTGCCGGGACCCGGCTTGCCGACGCCTTGAACGCGCGCATGCTGCCCGGCGTGCGCGTCTATCCGACGTCGTTTGTGCCCTCGACGGACGCGAAGTTTGGCGGCGAGACGTGCGGAGGAGTACGCGTCCTGGTCACCGATCGCACGCGGTTCCGCCCGGTGCGCTTTGGGGTCGAGCTTGCGTCCGCGCTCGTCAAGCTCTACGGAAGCGCGTTCGAGATCGAGAAGGCGGCGGATCTCTTCGGTTCCCGTGAAGGCGTTGCGCGCCTGCGGGCAGGAGAGGATCCCGCCTCGATCGCCAGGTCCTGGGCGTCGGACGAAGCCCGGTGGCGCAGCCTGAGGGCGAAGTATCTGCTGTATTACTGAGCCCAGAGCCAAAGCTCTGGGCAACGCCTGTTCTGAACTCTGAGACCCTGCGACGCTTCGACCCTTAGACCTTTCACGTTGCATCTCTCTTACGGCGCCTTGATCTCGATATTGCCCGTCACGACATCGATCGAGATCATCGGCTCGCCATTTCCCAGTGTCGCCTCGCCGAAGCGCGGGCCGAAACGGTCCTTCATCTGAAGCGGGATGTCTGACGCAATCGTGCCATTGAACGTCAGCGCCAGAATCCGTGCGTCGCGCGGACGCGATGCGAGCTGGAGCGCAACCTTTCCGTTGAATGCGCGGAGCCGGATGAAGCCGGTTCGGTCGAGGGTCGCCTCGTCAACCTTGATGTCGCCGGTCGAGGTTTCCAGCCGCACGGCCCCGCGAAGCTTCGAGGCGCTTATCCCGCCGTCACGGCACAGGGCGCTCGTCTGATGCGCGAGATTGGTGAGGCTGATGCGTCCGTCCAGGAGGCTGATGGACTCGAATGCCGTTGACGAGGGCGTCTGAATGCGGATGGAGGTCTTCGTCGATCGGTCGAAGGCGTCGCCGGCCTGCAGAGCCGAGATTGTGAGCCTGCCGTCGGCCTGCTCGATGACCGGCTGCACGCGCTCGAGACCGGCGCTCGTCTCCGCCCGGCGCTCGATGTCGATCTGCGTGTCTGGCTGTTGCCAGCCGCTGACGGTGATGTCGCCGACGCTCGCCGTGACGGCCACGATGGCATCAGGCGGCAGTGTGACGGTCCGCGTCAGGTGCGCTCTTTCGCTTCCTGCGAGCGCATCGGCAAATCCCGGGCTTCCGCAGCACCAGATCGCGAGCGCGGCCAGTACAGCCGCGGGCGCGTCGAGCCTTGAATACGCGGTGCCGGCCACTATTTCCACTGATACAACATCAGATACACGACGATGCCGCTGACGGACACGTAGAGCCAGAGCGGAAACGTACGCCGGGCGATGCGGACGTGGTCGTCGTACCGGGCCTTGAGGCCTCTTCGGAGGGTCGTGATCGCCATCGGCGTGACGATAATCGCCATCGTCACGTGGGTCAGCAGAATCGCGAAGTAGACAAAACGAATCGGCCCATGACCGCCGAAGGGTTTCGAGCCGATGTTCGCGTGATAAATCACGTACGAGACGAGGAACAGCGCCGAAGCCGTCGCCGCGCCGATCATGCACGCGCGATGCTTGTCGATCTCCCGTCGACGAATAAAAACGTAGCCAGCCACCAGCAGGGAACCCGAGGTCGCGTTGAGACAGGCGTTGAGGTGGGCCAGATACTGAAGATCGAACATGGTCGCGCTTAGAGCAGGCGGCGATATTTGACGCTGATGGTGCCGGCCACGAGCATCGCCAGCGAGAACGCCGTGGTCACGACGAGCGATGTCATGAAGCCTGGATCGCCGGGCAGCGGATCGGTTCCGCCGTAGAAAACGGTGCGCAATGCGGCGACTCCATAGGTCAGGGGATTGGCCAGCATCAGAATCTTCACCCATCCCGCGGCGCCGTACGCCGGAAACAGTGCGCCGGAGAGAATCCACATGGGAATCAGGAAGAGGTTCATGATCGCATGAAATCCCTGCGTCGAATCCAGATGCCAGGCAATGAGAAATCCGAGGCCGGTCAGGCCGAATGAGATGATGGCCAGGACGAGAACGATCGGCACCAGCTCACGCACACTCAGCCCCACGCGAGCCATGGGTGCAAGTGCGAGGAAGATTGCGGCCTGGGCCATGGCGAGCGTGGCCCCGCCCAGAATCTTGCCAAAGACGATAGCCGTGCGCGGCACTGGCGCGACGAGCACACCTTGCAGAAAGCCCTCTTGCCGATCTTCGATGATCGATATCGTCGAAAAGATGGCAGTGAACAGCACGATGAGCGCCAGTGTGCCTGGATAGAAGTATTCGAGATAGCCCCCACGAAGCGGAGCCCCGGGGGCGGCCTGAAACGAGCGGCCGAGTCCGGATCCAATCAGAAACCAGAAGACGATCGGTGATCCGAGCGCGCCGACGACCCGGCTCGGTTGCCGGAAGAACCGGATCACCTCACGCTGCCAGAGGGTGTAGGTTGCCAGAAACATGTGCCCAGTAGTTCCAGTAGTTCGTACTTGGTTCTTAGTTCTTAGGAAAGACACCCACTAAGAACCTTGAACTCGCACTAGGAACTAAGAACCAAGAACTAAGAACTCCGAAAGTTCCTGCCGGTGAAGTGCACGAACACGTCCTCCAGCGTCGGCTTTCCGAAGCTGACGCTGTCGATCTCTCCCGGAAACGCCTCCACGAGATCCGTGACGAACTCATGGGCGCGCCGACGCTCGATCCGCAAACGGCCTTCGATCGTCTTCACATCCAGCTTGAAGCGTTCCGCGATCTTGGGCGCCAGAACGTCCGGTTCGCGCGCGGAGATGATGGTGATCTCGCCGCCCACGGCATCGACGAGATCTCTAGGGGAACCTGTCGTCACGAGTCGACCGGCGTCGAGGATCGCGAGCCGATCGCATTCACCGGCTTCGTCCATCAGGTGCGTCGTGAGCACGACCGTCGTGCCGGACTGTTGCCTCAGGTGTCGGAGATGCTCACGGATGTCACGGCGAGCGGCTGGATCGAGGCCCGTGCTGGGCTCGTCCAGCACGAGCATGTCCGGCGCGTGCAGAAACGCTTTGGCAATCTCGGCGCGCCGCCTCAACCCTCCCGATAACCGTTGAACGATCTCGTGGGCGCGGTCGGCCAGGCCCACGCGTCCCAGGGCCTCGCGAACGCGATCCCGCAGTTGACCGCCTTTCAGCCCGTACAGGTGCCCATGATGGCGAAGATTTTCCGAGACCGTCAGGCGATTGTCGAGTGCCGGCGATTGAAACACGACGCCCATCCGGTGCCGGGCTCCGGCGGGATCGTCCACGACGCTCCGGCCGAACGCGTGGATCGTACCAGAGGCGGGCTTCAGAAGCGTCGAGATGATTCGGAAAAGCGTTGTCTTGCCGCCGCCATTCGGTCCGAGCAGACCAAAGATCTCACCGCGGGGCACGGCAAAGCTGACGTGCTCGAGCGCCCGACGACTGCCGTACGAATAGCCGAGATCGTGAACGTCGAGGGCGGGGCTGGTATCGGTCAAAACCTAGCGCGATCCGCAATCATCAATCCCCAAAGCAGAGGCAGGTAGAGGATTGACACGAGAAACAGTGATCGGGCTCGCGCGGTCGTTCGATCGGACGCGAACTTCAGCGCGATCGCGAGCTGCATGCAGCCCAGCGCGAACGCGCCGACGACGTACAGACTACCGGCCATGCCCACGAGTCCCGGAAGCAGGCTGACCGGAATGAGAGATGACGCGTACAACGTGGCTTGCCTCCCCGTGCTGCGCCCGTCAGGCTCGAGAACCGGCAGGAGCGGAAATCCGGCCCGTTCGTAATCCGTCCGGTACATCCAGGCGATGGCCAGGAAGTGCGGCATCTGCCAGAGGAACACGATGGCGAAGAGAATCCACGCTTCGAGCGAGGCCGAACCGGTTGCGGCCGCCCATCCAATCACGGCCGGAAGCGCGCCAGGAACGGCCCCCACGAGCGTCGAGAGCGACGTTCGCAGCTTGAGCGGAGTGTAGACAGTCACATACGAGGCCAGCGTCAGAAAGGCGACAGCGGCCGCAGCGAGATTGGTCCCGAACGCCAGCTGTATGAGGCCCGTGACCGACAAAGCCACACCGAACAACGCCGCCTCGGACGCACCCAGCCGGCCGTCCGGCAGGGGTCGCGTTCTGGTCCGATTCATCAGGCCATCAGTGCGGCGTTCGAGCAGCTGATTGAGGGCCGAAGCGCCGCCAGCGACGAGTGCGGTGCCGACGATCGTGTGGAACAGTGCGACGGCGTTGATCTCGACGCTGGAACCCAGGTAGAACCCCACGGCTGTCGTCGCAACAGCCAGCGCGTTCAAGCGAGGCTTGGAAAGGGCCAGATAGTCGGCAAACCGCGTGCGGGTGCCGGCCCCGCTCGAAGCCCGCAGGGGAAGGGCCTGACTGAGCTCCGCTTCGATGGGTTTCATGCGCGCGCTCCGGCTGACGTGCGCTCCGGCACGAGCGATCCAGCCTTGGAGCGGCCGGGTATGAAATCCGGCGACGGCGCCGGGATCGGGCGATACGCTTCGAGCGTCAGGACCAGCAGCGAGGCCAGCAGCATCGCGCCGGTCACGACATGTGCGGTGTTGAAGACGACGGCTTTTTGCGAGAGGACGGTGATCGCCCCGAGCGTCACCTGCAGCAGCACGAGGACCGAGGCGAACATGGCGGGTCGGATCAGGCGTCGCAGGGAGCCATGGCGACGTCGGACGCGAATCGCGGTCGTGAATACCGCGAGGAGAACGAGGAGCGCACCAACGCGGTGAGCGTAGTGGACTGCGATCGCCGCGTTCCATTGCGGCGGTACCAGGTGTCCAAATGCGAGAGGGAAGTCGGGTATCGCCAGTCCCGCGCCGGTGTGTCGCATGGTGGCGCCGACAAGAATCTGCACGTACGTCAGCAGCGTCGTGCTCGCGGCCATCGTCTTCAGCGTGGAATCACCGAGTGGGCTTCCGATGTCTGTTCGCCACCCGCGCGATGTCAACAGCGCGAGTGTGACGGTCAGGCAGAAGAAGATCTGCGCGAGCGCCGCATGCGCGATGGAAACCGGTGCGGGCAGGAAGAAGAGAACCGTGATCCCGCCGAGCATGCCCTGCATGACGATGGCTGCGAGTGCGGCGAAACCGAGGCGCCTGACCAACTGGCGCGGCTCGCGCCACCAGAGCCAGGCCGTCAGGACGATCGTGAGCATTCCCACGGTCGTTGCAATCAAGCGATGGCCGTGCTCGTAGTAAATCCCGCCGACCATCTTCGAGAGCGGAAACGTGAACATCGACCAGCCGTAGGTCGTGGGCCAGTCGGGCACGGCGAGGCCCGAGCCGGTGCTCGTGACGAGGCCGCCCGCGACGAGCAACAGGACGGTCGCACTCGCGACCAATACGGCGTAGCGGTGGAGCCAGACCATGCCGGGAAAAGGGAACGGACGTGCAGGGGGAGGTTTCCCCCTGCACGATTATGTGTCGTTAGTCGGTGGCGGCGGCTGACTTGAACGTGAACGTGATGTCCTTGGTTTCCTTGGCGCCGATCGTCACGCTCTGCGTCTGGGTGCCGAGCTTCTCGTGCCAGGCTTCGATCGTGTACGTGCCGGCCGGCAGCTTCTTGATGTCGAACTTTCCGTCGCTTCCGCTGACCGAGTAGAACGGGTGATCAAGAACGCCGACATAGGCGTTCATCCAGCCGTGCACGTCGCACTTGAACGGCACCATGACTTCCTTGGCCGTGAACATGTGGCTGGTCTTCATGTTCTGGATCGGCTGCGCGGTGTTGAACTCCTGGTTGGACTTGGGAATGGCGTGAATGTTGTGCAGCGTTGGATCGCTGTTCAAGATTTCGAGCGGCTGATTCACCATGATGCCAAACACGTGAGGATGGTACCGGCACCCCGCCTGGTCGAGCTTCACGCTCTCGGTTGGAGCGGTGTAGGTCTGGCTGCCGAGCCCGTCCTTGACGTAGACGAACACGTTCTGCAGCGCGCCGCCATCACCCACGACGTAGAACTCCTGCGTCTGGGCGCCTTTGTTTTCTCGAACGCACACGGGATCGGCGTTCATCTTGATGACGTCGTTCTTGCCGGCCGTCCCCTCGAGGGCGATCTTCCCCGTCAGCTCGCCCGCCTGCGCATCGTCAACGGGTGCAGCCGCCGGCGCGGCAGAGTCGGCCGGAGTGGTCGATGCGGCCGGCGTTTCAGCGCCACCACCGCAAGCTGCCCCGAACGACGCGAGGCCGATCGTTAGAATCAGTCCAAGTCCCTGTCGCAATCGTGAGTGCATGTAAATTCTCCTGGCGCGTAATTAAGGTACAAATTCAGTCGAAAAACCTAACGGAACGCCGGTACGGAACGCTTCTGATGCCCCGATATCATACGGCGGTCGAGCAGCCACTGTAAACCGCGGGAAGTTCCATCTCGCTCGTCATTGTGACGGTGCGCCGCTCGTCGGACCGAGGGCATTCAGCTTGCGCGTGATCCGATCCTCAATCCAGTGGGGATCCCACCAGTCCACGGCATTGACGGGCTGCCCCTGGACGAGCATCGTGAAATGAAGGTGATCCCCGGCCGCGAGGCCCGTCATTCCGCTCTGACCAATCCGCTGGCCCTTGTCCACGCGGTCGCCCACCTTTACGGCGAACGTTGACAGATGGGCGTACAGCGATTGCACGCCCAGGCCGTGATCGATCAGGACCATGTTGCCGAAGATACCCAGGTTGCTGGCGTGAAGCACCACGCCGCCGTTGGCTGCGAGCACCGGCACGCTCGACGTCACCGCCAGATCGAAGCCCAGGTGTACTTGCTGGTCCACCTCGGCCCCTCGGTAGAAATACGTCCGGTGATCGGCGAAGCGGGATTCAACCTGTGAGTTGCCGAGTTGTTGGAACGCGCCGCTCCAGAGCATCTTCGTGGCCGTCTTGGGCGCCAGCGCGGCGATGGTCTCCGCGTTCTTTCGCCGGAGCTCACCGTTGATCTTGAGAAACGCGGGCAGCAGCTGATCGCCGGTCGGCGGTTCGAGGCCAAGCTCCGGGGAGTTTTGAACGATGGGCGGAATCGCTTTGGTCAGGAAACTCTCGGTCACCTCGATACGGCTTCGCGCGAAGGGCTTGGGGAACACGCGGAAGTCGAAGCCGGCGCTGGCCTCGTTGCCCGCCTCGTCTCTTGCATAGATCTGAATCGGTGTGTTGAGGTCCTGATCGTGAAGCAGGGCGAAAAAGGCCAGTCGCACACCAGGATCGGTGCCAAGGCCAGCCTGCGCGGCCGAGTAACCCGGGTACTTGTGTTCGCCGACGGCCACGCCCGAGAGAACATCGGCTGGCGTCACGCGGTAGACCACCAGTTCCGACCCGCCATGGTTGATGTAGTGATGTGAGGAGAGAATCTCCAGCCGCGGCGGCTCGAACTGTACCTTCAGCTCCCGGGTCGCCTGACTCTCAGCCTGGCGAAGCCCATAGAGCACGGGGCGGCGCGCCGTGACGATCAGGCGCGCGCTGCCCGCTCGCAGGTCCGGCAGGCTCTGACGACCGAGTGGCCCGCTGACGCGGGATTTCTCCGCGCTTTCCTGGTACAGCGTGGCCGATGTCGTCGAACCCAGCGAGAACAGGGGAAAGCCGCGGCCGTTCTGCTCGAGCCGGACGTCGAGGGCCGAGAGAACTCCGCGGGGCGCCTCGACCGTGACGCTCAGCGTGCCTGCCTGTCCGATGAGTTTCTCCGGTTGTTGGATCGCAATCACAGGACCCGGTGCCCGTCCGGCCCACAGAAACGCGATACCCAGACCGACAGCGGCGAGGACGACGACGGCGAGCAGGAATTTGATGATGCTCATGTGAAAAAGCCCCGCCCGAGCGGAGCTTGGGACAAAGGGAGGACGCCGACCGTATGAGTTCATGGTAGCGGTACGGGGATTCGAACCCCGGTCCCGTGGCTGAGAACCACGTGTCCTGACCCCTAGACGATACCGCCACTCGCCAACAAGAACCTCCAATCTTAGCAACCGGCCAGTAAACCAGTCAACGCATTGGCGGACGCCCGGACAGAGTAAACTTTTCATCCTCGCATGCAGGTCGGCTCCAGCCTGGTCCCCATCCTTGCGCTCTCCGTTCTCCTGTCGCTCCCGGGATCTCTGGCATTCGCGGGCGGGCCCGGCCCGATTTCGTCTCCGGACGGGCGGCGGCAGGTCGCCGCGGTCGAGCTGAAGGCTCCGATCGCGCTCGACGGCGCCCTCGACGAGGAGATCTGGCAGCAGGCGACGCCGGCAAATGGGTTCGTCCAGGCCGAGCCTCACGAAGGCGAGCCGGCCACCGAAGATACGGACGTGCGCATCCTGTTCGACAAGGAAGCCTTGTACATCGGGGTCCATTGCCGCGACGGCGATCCTGCCGGCATCGTGATCAACGACATCCGGAAGGATTTCACGCTCGGCGAGCAGGATACGTTTCAGGTCATCGTTGATACGTTCGCCGACCGCCGGAACGGGTTCGTGTTCATTACCAATCCCGCGGGTGCCAAGGCCGACACCCAGATCGCGAACGAAGGCCGGGACGTCAACGTGAACTGGGACGCCGTCTGGCAGGTCGGCGCCAGGATTGTCGCCGATGGCTGGTCCGTCGAGATTCGCATTCCGTTCAAAACCCTGCGATTCCCTTCCGGAGTCGACAACGTCTGGGGCATCAATTTCGCGCGGACGATTCGCCGCAAGAACGAAACGGACTACTGGTCGCCGGTTCCGCGCGCCTACAACATCTACCGGGCGTCCCTTGACGGCAATCTCACGGGTCTGCCCGATGTCAGCCAGGGGTTGAACCTTCGCATCAAGCCGTACGTGCTGGGCCGCGCCACTCGCGAGAGCGGGACGCACAGCATCGACAAGGATCCCGACATCGGGCTCGACACAAAGCTCGGCGTCACCCCGTCGCTGACGCTGGATGTGACGGTCAACCCGGACTTCGCGCAGGCTGAGGCCGACCAGCAGCAGGTGAACCTGACCCAGTTCAGCCTGTTCTATCCTGAGAAGCGCGAGTTCTTCCTCGAGAACGCCGGCATCTTCTATTTCGGCGACATCCCCCGTGACTCGCGCGTGGTGACGCGCTTTGCGCCGCCCGAGGAAGAACTGCTCTTGTTCTTCAGCCGTCGCATCGGTCTGACCGATTCAGGGCAGCAGATTCCGATCATCGCGGGAGGGCGCCTGACGGGGCAGGCTGCGGGATTCGGCGTCGGCGTGTTGAGCATCCAGACCGATGCGCAGGGGGCCATTCCGGGCGACAACTACACGGTGTTTCGCGCTCGACATGACCTCCTGAAGAATTCCGACATCGGCGCCATCTTCATGTCGCGCCAGTCCTCCGAGAGCGGCTCCGACTACAACCGCGTGGCCGGGATGGACGCGAATTTCAGGTTCCTCGGCGCGCTGAGCGTCAACACCTTTTTCGCGCAGTCGAACACGGGCGGCGCAGGCGGCGACGACACGACAGCCAAGGGCTCGGTGAGCTGGAACGCAGACTTCCTGCACGCGCAGTACTCGCTCCTGTCGATCGGCGACGATTTCCGCGACGACATCGGCTTCGTGAGGCGCACCGGCATCCGGAAACACTTCGTGGACTTGGGCATCAGGCCCCGCCCCGCCAGCCTCCGCAAGGTGGGTATCCGCGAGCTGCATCCACACGTGCGCGTCAATTACTACACCGACCAGTCGAACGTCGAGGTCACGCAAGCCAATCACATCGCGTTCACGACGTTCATGGAAAACGGCGCGTTCGCGGAGTTTGCCGTCAATCCCCGATTCGAACGGATCACCACGCCGTTTCAGATACGGCCCGATGCGGCGATACCGGTGGGGAGCTATGACTGGACCGAGTACGAGCTGAGCGTCGAGACAAACCACAGCCGGATGTTGTCGGCCTCCGCGGTGTTAACAGGCGGAGGGTTCTGGAGCGGCGATCAGCGAAGCGCCAAGCTGGCGCTGCTCTTCCGGCCGTCCTATCGTCTCGTCGTTGACGCGGGCCTTCAGCGAAACGACATCAGCCTTCGCGTCCCGCCGTACGACTTCACCACCAATCTCGTCACGGCCCGAACGGGTTACTCGTTCAGCACGACGATGTTCCTCGATGCTCTCCTCCAGTGGAACACCGACCTCAAGCAGTTCAACGCCAATCTTCGCTTCGACCTCATTCACCACCCGTTGAGCGACCTCTTCGTCGTCTACAACGAGCAGCAGTTCACCGATCGCGACACGCCTGCCGGTCGCGGCATCATCATCAAATACACGCGCATGCTGGAGTTCTAGGAAAGACTTCGGACCCCAGGCTACGGGCTGCGGACGCCCCGTGTCGACCTATTCGGCCCAGACGAGGACCTGCTTGCCGTCCGGAGTCGCGTGATCGACGATCAGGCCCGGCCCGTGCCGTTCGATGTCCTCGGCTCTGAGCCGTGGGCCCATCTCGAAGACGGAAATGCCGGGCATGGCGCCCTTCATGCGAACCAGCCACATCGGGACGCTGACACGCACGATGCGGCCATCCTGAGGGTTCCAGGCGAGGACGCGGAGGGTTTCGATTTTCCGGTCGGGTCTGGGTGTCTCGCGCCGATGCAGTTGGATGCCGTCCGGGTGCACTTCGACCAGGGGCTGCTCGCCCGCGAAGCGCTGTCGAACGGCGGCGAATTCGTCGCGCGCCGGGGCAGATTCCGTGCTCGCGATGTTGACGTGGCGCACGGTGAAGAACACGCCGAAAGCGATGAGGCCGACCACGAGCAGGGCGCCCAGTGCCAGCACACCCACCACGATGGGCACCCAGCTCCGTGAGGCCTTGGTGGGTGGATCGGAGGCGTCAGCCACGGTGCCCAGGATTGTAAGTCAGACCGTGCATCCGCGCCGCGTCCGGCCGCGCGACTTGCACCCTCTGCGACCGGGGCGTTAGAATCCCGGGCGAACTCTTTGTACTCTTCGTCTGCCCGTCGGCAGGCGGGCGACTCGCTACCGCCTTCACCAAGGAGCAAGGACGTTGGACAACGCGGCGGTTGGACACGCGCACTCCGCTCACGCCGGTCACGCGGCGCACGAGCACGAGCTGGGCTTCCTGCGGAAGTACGTCTTCTCGACCGATCACAAGGTGATCGGGATTTGGTACTCCGTGACAGCCCTGCTGTTCCTCCTGTTCGGCTTCGCCTTGATGATGGTCATGCGCTGGCAGCTCGCGTTTCCGGGCCAGCCTATCCCGTTGATCGGACCGTATCTCGGTCAGGCGAATGCCCCGGGCGGCATCATGCTGCCAGAGTTCTATAACCAGCTCGGCGCCATGCACGGGACCATCATGGTGTTTCTGGGCGTCGTGCCGCTCGCGGTTGGCGGCTTCGGTAACTTCGTCATGCCACTTCAGATCGGTGCGCCTGACATGGCGTTTCCGAAGATCAACGCCGCCAGCTACTGGTCGTATTTCGTCGGTGGCTGCGTAATGCTCGGGAGCTTCTTCGTCCCGGGCGGCGCAGCCAACTCGGGCTGGACGTCCTACGCGCCGCTCTCCAACATCGCCACGACCGGCCAGACGTACTGGCTCGTCGGCATGTTGTTTCTGATTGCCTCGTCGCTCCTCGGCTCGGTGAACTTCATCGTCACCATCGTCCAGCTGCGCGCTCCGGGTCTGTCGTTCTTCCGCCTGCCGTTCTTCGTGTGGGCGCAGTTCGTGACGTCGTTCCTGCTTCTGCTCGCGTTCCCGCCGCTCCAAGCGGCGGGCACGTTGCAGCTGATGGATCGAGTGGCCGGCACGAGCTTCTTTCTGCCCGAGCGGCCTCGTCATCAGCGGAAAGGCGCTCGAAGCGACCGGTGGCGGCAGTCCGCTGCTCTGGCAGCATCTCTTCTGGTTCCTGGCCCATCCGGAGGTCTACGTCCTCATCCTGCCGGCCATGGGCATCGTCGCCGAAGTCATCGCGAACAACACGCGCAAGCCGCTCTGGGGCTATAAGTTGATGGTCTATTCGATCATCTTCCTCGGGTTCATGTCCTTCATCGTCTGGGCGCACCACATGTTCCTGACCGGCATGGGGACGGTCATCAGCGCGTTCTTCCAGACGACGACGATGATCATCTCGATTCCGTCGGTCATCATCCTGACCGCGCTCTTGCTGTCGCTGTACGGAGGGTCGATCAGATTCAACACCCCCATGCTGTTTGCCCTGGCGTTTCTGCCCATGTTCGCCATTGGCGGTCTCACCGGACTGCCGCTCGGACTGGCGGCAAGCGACATTCCGCTCCATGACACCTACTATGTCATAGGGCATTTCCACTACGTCGTTGCGCCGGGGACGATCTTCGCGCTGTTCGCGGGCATCTATTACTGGTTCCCGAAGGCCACCGGCCGCCAGATGAACAATCTGCTCGGGAAGATTCACTTCTGGGGATCGTTCGTCTGCATCAACACCGTGTTCATGCCGATGTTCATTCAGGGTCTTGCTGGCCTGAATCGGCGGATGTACGACGGGGGCATGCAGTACGCGCACGCGCAGGGCGTGCTCAAGTGGAACGTCGTCATTTCCTACGCCGCGTGGGGCCTGTTCGTCTTCCAGATTCCGTTCATCATCAACTTCTTCATGAGCCTGAAGGGCGGCAAGAAGGTGACGGCGAATCCGTGGGACGCCACCACGCTCGACTGGGCAGCGGCGCCGTCGCCGCCGCCGCACGGAAATTTCCTCGGGCCGCTCACGGTCTATCGCGGCCCGTACGAGTACAGCGTGCCGGGCGCCAAGCACGACTTCGTGCCGCAACACGCTTCTGAGGGAGCCTGACACGATGGAAATCCCATACACCGTCGAGGCTCGTCCAGACACGGGCCTGCACAACGCGAAGCTGGGCATCTGGCTGTTTCTGGCCTCGGAAGTGATGCTCTTCGGCGCCCTCTTCTCGTCCTACGTGCTGCTCCGGGTCAGCGCGCCCGTCTGGCCGCATGGATCGCGGATCCTCAACGTGCCGCTTGCGACGTTGAACACCGTGGTCCTCATCAGTTCGTCGGTGACGATGGTGATGTCGTGGGCGTCGCTCAAGATGCACGACCTTAAGAAGTACCGGATGTACATGGGTCTCACGGTACTCGCCGCGCTCATCTTCCTCGTCGTCAAGTTCTTCGAGTACGAGGAGCACATTTCTATCGGGGAACTGCCGTCACACAGCACGTTCTTCGCGATCTACTTCACGTTGACCGGGCTGCACGGCCTTCACGTCATCGGCGGCATCATCGTCAACAGCTATTTCCTTGGTCCGGGCAGCCGGATGTGGTCGAGCGAGCCGGAGCGCTTCACCAATCGCGTCGAGGTGGCGGGCCTCTACTGGCACTTCGTCGACCTCGTCTGGATCTTCCTGTTCCCGGTGCTGTACCTGTTGTAGGAGGCGGAATGAGCCACGAGGGGATAGACGACATCAAGCACCACGTCCGCGTTTACATCCGGGTGTTCGTCGCCCTGATGGTGTTGACCCTGATCACGGTCGCCGTTTCGTACATGCACCTGGCGGTGCCGGCGGCGATTACCGTCGCGCTCATCATCGCGTGCGTGAAGGGCACGCTGGTCGCAGGCTATTTCATGCACCTCGTGAGCGAAAAGAAAGTCATCTACGCGGCTCTGACGCTGACCGTCGTGTTCTTTTTCGTTCTGCTGTTTTACCCGACGTTCGGCTACATCGGTGCGATCGGTGAACACAACTCGGGAGCCATCGGCCATGTCACTGAAGGCGTTTCACCTGCTGTTCATTAGCCTGTCCATCGTGCTGGCGGTCGTCTTCGGAATGTGGGCGACGACCGAGTACCGACTGGCGGGGTCGGCGACGCATTTGTTGGCGGCGGTGGCGGGGTTTTCGTGTGCGGCGGGACTCGGTGTCTACGAGGCGCTCTTTCTGCGCAAGTGCCGGCGCATCGGAGTGTGACGGAATCATGATTCGAGTGGTGACCGCATCGATCATCGCGTGGGCATCGTCACCGGGCATCCTTCTCGCCTGCCCGGTCTGCTTCACGGCGGCGGATTCGCCCGCCGCGAACGGCATGAGCATGGCCATCCTGGCGATGCTGGGTGTGACCGGCGTGGTCCTGGCCAGCTTTGCCGCCTTTTTCATCTATCTGATGCGGCGCGGTCGCGCCGTGACCCGTCAGGCGATCATGCAGCAGGCAGTCCGACAGGGAGGACATTCGTAATGCACCAGCTTCTGGGGATGCCACCCGGTGCGTCCACGCACGCCGCCGAGATCGACAACATGATCGTCATCATCCACTGGCTGATGCTCGTGCTGTTCGTCGGCTGGGGAATCTACTTCGTGATTGTGCTCTTCAGATTCCGCCAGTCCGCGAATCCGCGCGCGAACTATCACGGGGTCAAGAGCCACTTTTCGAGCTATATCGAGATCGCCGTCGCGGTGATTGAAGCCGTCCTCATCGTGTTCTTTGCCATTCCGGCCTGGGCCAGGCGCGTCAGCGACATGCCGCCGCAGAGTGAGTCGGTCATCGTGCGGGTCGTCGGTGAACAGTTCGCCTGGAACGTGCACTACCCGGGACCCGACGGCCGATTCGGCCGAACCGACATCAAGCTCGTCGCACCCGAAAATCCGCTCGGCCTCGACCGGTCCGATCCCGACGGCAAGGACGATGTCACGACCATCAATCAGCTGAACCTGCCCGTCGGAAAGCCGATCATCGTGCACCTGTCGAGCAAGGACGTCATCCACAGCTTCACTCTGCCGCAGATGCGCGTGAAGCAGGATGCCATTCCCGGCATGAGCATCCCGCTCTGGTTCACGGCGACCGAGACGGGAGACTGGGAAATCAACTGCTCGCAGCTCTGCGGCCTGGGCCACTACCGCATGCGGGGCTTCTACAGCATCAAGTCGCAGAGCGATTACGATGCGTGGATGAAGGAGGAGCTGGCGGCGCTAGCGGAGACGCCGGCGTCCTAGCAAGGTCAGGGTTCCACTTGGAACCCTGGAACGTTTGAACCCTTAGAACCATCAGATCGTGACCTCCGTTCCCACACCCCGCGCGAGCGCGCGCCGATACGCGAGCTCGCCCGATGCCACATCCTCGACGGCCATCCCCAGGGATTTGAACACAGTGATCTCTTCATCGGTCCGCCTGCCCTGCGCGCGGCCGAGAACGACGTCGCCTATCTCCGCCTGGATGTGGTCGGCGGTGAATCGTCCTTCGGCAATGCCGAGGATGACATCGCCCGATTCGACGAGTGCCGCCGCCTTGGAGTCCACGAAGAAGCGCGATCGTCCCACCAGGTCTGGATCCATTTCACGCTGATTGGGACGGCAGGCTCCGACGGACATGACGTGCGCACCCGGCTTGACCCAATCCGTCTGCACGACCGGCGTCACCGACGATGTGGCAAGGACGATGAGGTCGGCGCCTCGCACAGCCTCCTCGGCTGAATGGCACGCTCGAACCTTCGCGGCGACGTGCGGCGCCGTTTCCTTGACGAACTCGTCGAGATGCGCACGCGTGGGGCTCCAGGCGCGCACATCCTTCACGGGGCGGACGAGCGGCAAAGCCTCGAGGTGGCTACGCGCCTGGACGCCGGAGCCGATGATGGCAAGCGTGGACGCGTGCGGAAGCGCCAGGTGCCGGGCTGTGACGGCCGAAACGGCCGCCGTTCGCGCCTCGGTGATGAATCGACCGTCCATGATCGCCTGAAGACGTCCCGGTATCGGGATCGAGCACGACAATGGTGGCAAGATGCGTCGGAATGTTCTTCGCGGTGTTGCTCGTGTAGAGCGTGACGAGCTTGGCGCCGAGCGCCCGTGGCTCCGAGAGATAGGCAGGCATGACGCCGAAGAAGCCGCCGGAGGCGGCAGGCAGCACCGTGCGCACTGGCTGCTGCGCATGGCCCGCCGAGAAATGACCCACCGCCTTCTCCATGGTGGCGATGAGATCGTCCATGGTCAAAACCGAACGCACGTCGTTCTCGCTCAGGATAAGAGGCATAAGCCGGGCGATTATAATCGGCTGGGTGTCTAAAGACGCGAAGTTCTTAGGGGTTAGTTCTTTGTTCTTAGGAACTCACCAAGAACTGAGCACCAGGAACTAAGCACTACAACTTCTCTCCATGATCCACCGCCTTCGCACCATCGACGCACACGCCGCCGGCGAACCGCTGCGTCTCATCGTGGAGGGGTTTCCTTCGCCGCGAGGACGGACCATGCTCGAGAAGCGGGCCTGGGTGCGGTCTCACTGCGACTGGATCCGCCGCGCGCTCATGCAGGAGCCGCGAGGCCACCTCGACATGTACGGCGCCGTCCTGACCGAACCGGTCGCGCCTGGTTCCGATGCCGGCGTGCTGTTCATGCACAACGAGGGCTACAGCACGATGTGCGGTCACGGCATCATCGCCGTGGTATCGATTGCGCTCGAGCACCGACTCATCCTGAACCGCGCCGACTCTGCCGGAATCGTTCTCGATTCGCCAGCCGGTCCGATCCGCGCGACCGCACAGTTCGAACCCGAGTCGGACCGCCGCGTCAGAAGCGTGCGGTTTGCCAATGTCCCCTCGTTCGTGTACCTGCCTGGCCTTTCCGTGAGGATTGGGTCACGGGAGATTCCGGTTGACGTGGCATTCGGCGGCGCCTTTTACGCCATCGTCGATAGCGAGGCCGCCGGTGTGCCCGTCGAGCAGAACCGGCTCGGGGATCTGCGTCGCCTCGGCATGGAGATCAAGCAGGCGGTCGAAGCGACGCAGTCCATCGTCCATCCATCGGAGAAGGACCTGCGCGGAATCTACGGGACGATCTTCACGGGGCCGCCCCGACACCCGTCGGCCGACCTGCGTAACGTGACGATCTTCGCGGATGCGGAGGTCGATCGCTCACCCTGTGGCACCGGCACCTGCGCGGTCATGGCTGTGCTCTCGGCGATGGGCCTGCTTCAGGACCACAGTCCGTTCGTTCACGAAAGCCTGATCGGAACGACGTTCTCAGGAAGGATTGTGGCGCGGACCGTCGTCGGCGAGCACGAAGCGATCGTGCCGGAGATCGAAGGATCGGCCTGGGTGACCGGCCAGCACGAGTTCCTCGTCGACGACGATGATCCGTTGAAGGAAGGATTTCGGATCGACGGGCGCGTCAGCTCCTGATGTCGAAGTACATGTTGTAGGGCTTCCCGGCGCCGACTGTGTGGAACGGTACCAGCGGCGCCTGTTGCTGTCCGGCGATCGAGAATTCCAGCCCATTCCTCTTCTGCAGGGAACCAGCGACGTCCCCGCTCGGCAGTCCGAGCACGGGCTCGACGGTCTGAACCAGGACGACCGGCCCGTATGTGAACGCCACTCTGTTGGGGTGCTGGGGGTCGACGCTCTTGGTGCCCTGCCGCATCGGGATCTGAAGAGAGATGCGATCGCCAGGGTTCCACGAACGCTGAACACGGGCCCACGTGCCAGGTTTGGCCTCGGCCTGAACGGGCCTGCCGTTGATGCTGATCGACATGCCCTGAGACCAGCCGGGCACTCGGAACCGCAGCGCGAACGCGACGGGCTTGCCGACACCCACCGTCAGCGTCGTCGAGTCGGATTCGGGATAAGTCGTCTCCTGCGTCACTTTGATCTCGTCACCCGACTGGTTCCAGGCGACCTCAGACGGGACGAACAGATTGACGAAGAGACCGTCGGCGTCCTTGAAGTAGATCACGTTGTGATAGTCGGCCACGACCTGCGGGTACGTGCCGGAACAGCACGGCCACGTGCCGTCCAAGTGATAGATCTTCCTGGCGCCACCCATCCGGTAATCGGAGTAGTAGAACGTTTGCCCTCTCGGGCCCATAGGGATTGCTCCCCCGATGGCGTTGTAAAGCAGCCGTTCGATCCAGTCGCCGTACCGCGCCTCGCCGGTGAACCGCAGCAGATACCGGCTCAACTTGAATGCCGCCCAGCTGCCGCACGGGGTTTCAAACGAGGCGTAGGTCGTTTCGAGCCGGCGGCCCAGTTCGCCGTCGGGTGGAACGAGATCCTCATCCGGTCCGTACCCGCCCGTTGCGAAGCACTGCGTCTCCTGCAGCCAGTCGAACGCGTGTGTGATGGCATCCAGGTATGCGCGATCGCCCGTGACGGAATAGGCCATCGCCGCCCCGCTCAAAGTATTTACGTGGCTGTATGCGTGGTGGCCGTGCCGGGTGATGGCAGTTCCGCCGTTGAAAGCGTTCCAGTAATCCGTGAAACGCCACACATCGCCGAACGTGCGATAGGTCGAATCGCCCGTCAGTTCGTACGCGCGGTAGAGGTTTTCGCTGAGCGTGTACCATTCGCCGTTGTCGTCCGGCTTCCGGCTTCGATCGAGATTGGCGTTGGCCCAGCCGGTGATCCTGCTCAGGAGCGGCAGCGCATCCTTCTGCCCGGCATACTTGCAGAGGTCCACCAGGCCGCAGACCGTTTTGTCGTAGATGTAGTGGGGAAGCCACGGCTTGCGTGAGTAGTAAAAGTAGCCGTCGGCTTCAACCGTCTTGCCCCACTCGCGCATCAGGCCGGCGGCTTTGCGAGACATCTCCCCGTCGCCGGTAGCGCGGGACATCCGCGCCATCCCGCTCAGGAACTGGCCGAAGGTATTGAAGGTGTCTCCGGCCGACCACCACGTACGCCGCTTCGGATCGCCGCTGTACCAGCCGCCCATGTCATTCCCGGGCGCCGGTTGTCCGGCTCGTGCACGGAATCCCTTCAGGAGATCGTCGTCCGGGATGTTGAGGTAGTAGTTGCGCGCCGTGTCGTGCTGCGACTTGAGCATGCCGTCGAGCAGTCGGACACCCTCATAGTCGAACTCGTGGAGAAAGACTTTGGCTGGCGAGTCGGGTCTGGCGGCAGCCGGCGAGGCAGTGTGTCCGATCGTCCGGACGGCGAGTGGCGTCGCTGCCGTCCCGAGCATCGAGCGCTTGAGAAATTCGCGGCGGTCTAATCCGGGCCTCATCTACCACCTCCTGCGCGGATCTGCGGTCCGATGGCTGGTGATTCTCCTTCCGTGATCGGTTGATGACTCGACGAACTCAATAACCGACCGCGAGGCCGTCCTTGCGCGGATCCGAACCGCCCATCAGAACTCCACTGCGGGGGTCGATCAGAATTCCCTGAAATCCTCCGAACACCCCAATCGCATTCACGAGACGGTGACCGCGCAGGTCGAGTCCGAATCTCGTTTCGGGCGGAATGGCGCTCTCGAGCGCGACGCCGCTCGCCAAGTGTCGAAGACGCGGGGCTTCACCAGCTTCCTGAATATTCATGCCGAAGTCGACGAGATTGGTCAGCACCTGAACGTGTCCCTGCGGCTGCATGTCGCCTCCCATGACACCGTAGGACAGCCAGGGCTTTCCGTCTTTCAGCACCATGGCGGGTACGAGAGTATGCAGGGGCCGCTTCCGCGGGGCGATCTGATCGGGATGGCCGGCCTCGAGGGTGAACATGCTTCCACGGTTGTGCAAGGCAATTCCGGTGTCTCCGGCGACGATGCAGGCACCGAACGTTGAGAAGAGAGACTGAATGAGCGAGATGACGTTGCCTTGTCCGTCGGCTGCGGTGAGATACACCGTGTCGCCGCTGCTCAGGTGCTCGATGTCCACCCGCGCCGCCGTCGGCGTCCGCGACCAGGATCCTGGGGCGAACGTCTTCGCGGCCTTCTTCGGATCGATCTCCTTTCGTCTCTTGGCGGCATAGTCCTTCGAGACGAGCATCTGCACGAGTCCGGCGGGTACAGCATCCGCATCTGCCAAATAGGCATCGCGGTCGGCGTAGGCGATGCGCTTGGCTTCGACGAGAAGGTGAAGGTAATCAGCGGACTGCGGTCCGAGCGACTTGAGGTCGTAGCCCTCGAGAATGTTCAGCATTTCGAGCGCCACCAGCCCCTGGGTATTTGGCGGCAGCTCGAAGACGTCGTATCCCCGATAGTTCGTGCTGAGCGGCTGAACCCAATCCGAACGATGGGTGGAAAAGTCTTCCAGATCCAGGAGACCACGTCGTTTCTGGAGATCGTCGGCGATGGCTTTGGCAATCGGGCCGCGGTAGAAGGCGTCGCGGCCATCAGCGGCAATCTGGCCCAGTGATCTCGCGAGGCCCGGATTCCTGAAAACCTGCCCCGGAGAAGGAGCACGGCCATCAGGGAGGAATGTGGCCTTGGCGGCGGGATCGGCGGCGAGATCTGCTGCCGCGCTCTCCCAGTCCACTGCGATGATCTCTGAAACGGGATAGCCCTCCTGAGCGTACCTGATGGCGGGAGCCAATGCCCGGTGCAAGTCGATGGTGCCGTGCTTGGAGAGAAGCTCGGACCAGCCGTCCACCACCCCTGGAACCGTGACGGGCAGCGGGCCGGTCGACGGCACTTCTGTGAGCCCGCGATCCTTGAACGCCTGGGCTGCTGCCGCGTGTCCCGATCGTCCACTGGCATTGAGCGCATGGAGCGAATGCGTACGGGCGTCCCAGACGAGCGCGAACAGATCGCCTCCGATGCCCGTCATCGTGGGCTCGACGACCGCAAGCACTGCGGCGGCGGTGACGGCGGCATCGATTGCGTTGCCGCCTTCCTGCAGGACTTGCAGGCCAGCCGCCGATGCGAGGGGTTGGCTGGTTGCCACGAGGCCGTTTCGCGCCAGCACGACCGATCTCGTCGATCGCGGATTCGGTGCTGGCCGATCACCAGGCGCTTGAGCTCCTGGAATTCCGATGAACATGGCGGCGAGGACCAGGGCTAGCGAGGCGCGGCGCACGATCCGTATAGCGGCGCCATGTTCTCTGTTACTTGACGGCCGCGAGTCTGGCCAGGTCCGCTTTGCGAGCCAGCTCGTGGAGCACGGAGGTGTCGGCGAGGCCGTCACCCTCGAGCGTGAGGAGGAATCGTTTGTTGATGACCGCATTCAACTCTCCGTCCTTGCTCTCGCTGTTCCATTTTTCCCAGCCGGGATATTCGCCGATCTTGACCGACTTCTCGTATCCATGCTCGGTCTCTTTCTCATATCCCGTCGTCAGAAACATCGCGAACGGCGCCATCAGCAGCTTGTTGAAACCTGAGTCCACCAACTTCGCGCTGATCGTCGACGAATCTTTTCGGTATTTCACTTCAGCCTGGGAGAACGACACCGGCGTGGACATTTTTTCGCCCGTGGGTTTGCCCTTTGTCCAACCTGGAAGATCCGGAAATACAGTTTGCAGCTCGTGGAAGCTGACGGGTTCTACCGGAGTCAGATTGGAGTCGGTGGCCATCTCGGCGAGGCCCTTGCCGAGCGCTTCGAATCCCTTCGCCATCTCCTTGGCGCCTCCCGCCATCGTCTCTGCGCCTTTTTGCACTTGAGCCGTGCCATTCGACTCGGCGGCGTTTTCCTGTTTGCTGCCGCACGCCGCGTTCGCCACGACGGCGAGTACCGCCATCACGAACAGTGCCTTGTGATCACCCATCCAACCTCCTCGATCGCAAATCGACGCTCGGGTGGCGCATTGTAGCATCCGGGATTGCCGACCGGCTGGCGCCATCTAACCTGTTGATAAATAGTCAGATATAGGTTGCAACTTTATGGCGATGGAGGCCGTCTAACCAAATGAGCACCATAACTGAGGAAGACGAGTCGTTCCTGCAGGCGTGGTCGCGAAAGGCGGGTGATTCCCATGATCGAAGCGAACTTCTCTAGCACTGCTGAATACGCCGTTGGCATCCTGCTCGTGCTTGCGATGGTCATTGCGTTTATCTGACCGGAGCGTCGAGCTCCGCACCGTTGAGGGTCGGGAGTCGAATCGACTCCGATCCCTCAACCGATGGGGATCTCTCTGGTTCTTAGTTGTTGGTGGTTAGTACCCAGTCCCTGCCGAAGCCTGGCGCTTCAACTTCATTGGCTCGCCGTGGTATTGCCTTCCGCTGCCGCCAGATAACTCTTTCGCGCGCGCGCGTTCAATCCTGGCCGCTTGAGGCGGACCATCAGCTTGTGAACCTTCCCGTCCAGGGTCGTCGGCGCGAACCCGAGCACATACTGGCTGTGTAGTTCCTGCGCGACTCGCGTGAACGTTGGCGCGAGGTCCGCCGTCGCGTCCAGCTCGAAATATCCGCCGCCGGTTTCATCCGCCAGCTTCCTGAGCCCGCGATCCGGTCGCGATCGCACCTGGCGCACGCCGTTGAAGAACTCGCTCTGCAGGCCGATGGCGTAGATCATCACTTCGTCGACACGGGCCCGGTCGAGCACGTCGCCCTGGTTCAATCGACTCCCCGTGTCGTCGCCATCGGTAAAGACGAGCACCACGCGCCGGCCTTCGACTCCCTTCAGCTCTTCGAGGCTCGCATCGATGGCGTCGTAGAGGCGTGTCGGGTTGCCGAAGTCGAGATGCTTCAGCGAGGCGACGAGCTCGTCGCGATCCGATGAGAAGTCCGACGCGAACTGGATCTTGTCGTTGAACGCACCGATGCGGGCCTTGTCGGCCGGCAGCAGGCGCAAGATGAATTGCTCGGCCGCCTCGTTCAGGAGTTTCAGGCTGCCCGTCATGCTGGCGCTCGTGTCGAGCATCACGACCACGGTGATCGGTTGCACCTGATTGTCGAAGATGGAGATTTGCTGCGGCTTGTCGTTGTCGAGAATTTCGAAGTCGTCCTGGAGCAGGTCGGGCACGAGCCGTTTCTGCGCGTCGACGACGGTGGTGTAGACCGGGACCAGACGGGTGCCGGCCTTGAACGTCGGCTCCTGCGCGAGAAGCGCGGTGGGGCATGCGAGAGCCGCGAGAAGGGCTGTCCGAACGAAGGTGAAGCGTCCCATGAACTGAGCTTAACAACGTCGGTTCCGGGGGGCAAACGCGAACGGTCCAGTCGAGTGGACGCGCGCGCATATCCGACTTGACCGGTCGGATATGAAGAGGCTAGACTGGGGCTCAGCAAAACGAGACTCGATCTCATCTTCGACGCGTATACTGGACCGGGACGGACATCATGCTGCAGGCGTTCGTGATTACCCTTCGTGAGGGGTTGGAGGCCTTTCTCATCGTGGCCATCAGTCTGGCCTATCTTCGGAAGGCCGGACGCGGCGAACTCGTGCCGGCCGTCCGCTGGGGCATCGGCGTTTCCATCCTGCTGAGCGTGGCGGCAGCGTTCCTCTTTCAAAAGGCCTCGAATCAGTCTCTCTGGGAGGGCATTCTCGCGCTCGTGGCCGCCTTGTCCGTGACGACACTGACGGTGCACATGTGGCGGGCGGCGCGACGCATGCGACGCGACATCGAGGGGCGTCTTCAGTCGTCAACGCTCAAGACCGGATCGGCGGCTTTCCTTGGCGTGTTCCTGTTCACACTTCTCATGATCTCGCGCGAGGGCATGGAGACGGCGCTCCTCCTCGGGACGCTCCTCTTCCAAATCAAGTCCGCGCAGGTGCTGAGCGGCGCCGTCATTGGCCTTGCATCGGCGGCGGGTGTGTCGTGGCTGTGGTCCCGCTATGGCCATCGCGTCAATCTCGCGCTCTTCTTTCAGGTCACGGCCGTCTTCCTTCTCGTCTTCGTCGTGCAGCTCCTCATCTACGGTTTCCACGAGCTGACTGAAGCCAACATCTTTCCGTACAGCGAGCCGTTGCACTGGGCGACCGAGCCATATGGCCCCGACGGTCGCTACGGCCAGTACCTGACGTATCTTCTCGTGCTCCTTCCGCTCGGTTGGCTCACGGTCGCGACGTTCCTCGGCATGCGCAAGCCGGCGCCGCAGCCGGTCTCCTGACGCGCGTATACTGACCGCGTGCACGGCTCGCACCCGCGCGAGCACCCTCGATCATTTTTCCTCCACGGTATGCGCGCACCGCTTCGATCGTGACCCGGCGCAAAACCTATCTCGACTGGCTGCGCGGGGTCGCGGTTCTCATCATGATCGAGGCGCACACGCTCGACTCATGGACATCTCCGTCCGGGCGCGGAACGCCGGCCTTCGGTTATGCGATGGTTCTCGGCGGCTTCGGGGCGCCGCTCTTCCTGTTCCTGGCTGGTGTCGCCGTCAGCATGTCGGCGGGTTCGAAGTATCGGCAGTGGGCCGACATGGAACTGGCGGTGAGGACGGTGAAGCGCCGCGGCTGGCAGATCTTTGGCCTGGCGTTTCTCTTCCGACTCCAGTCGTACGTGCTCAATCCCGGTGCCGCCTGGATCGGGCTCCTCAAGGTCGACATCCTGAACGTGATGGGTCCGTCGATCATCGCGGCCGCAGATTTCTGGGGATGGTTCGAGCGTTTCAGATCCCGGGTGGCCGGGTTCGTCATTGTGACGATCGGGCTCGCGATGGTGACGCCGCTCATTCGGTCGACGCCGCTGCTCAATTGGGTCCCGGATCCAGTGGAGTGGTACATCCGGCCCGTGGCCGGGCGCACGAACTTCACGCTGTTCCCCTGGGCCGGCTTTGTGTTCGCGGGCGCTCTCGTTGGCCTCTTCATCGATCGAAGCCGCGACGATGGGTCCGAGCGTCGCGTCATGACCCTGCTGGTGGTGATTGGCGCGCTGGTGGCCGCGCTCGGCTATGGCGCGTCGTTTCTTCCACCGATCTATCGGGTCACCAGTTTCTGGACGAGCTCGCCGACCTTCTTCTTTCTCCGGTGCGGCATCCTCGCGCTGGCGATCGTCCTTGGATACCTGTGGGAGTCCCGGCCATTTCGTCTGACGTCCTGGCAGCCGCTGGTCACGCTCGGGATGTCGTCACTCTTCGTGTACTGGATTCACGTGGAAATGGTCTACGGATACCTGACGCGCAGCCTCCACCACAAGCTCGAGTTCACGCGAGCGGTGGCCGCATTCTTTGCCTTCGCGGCGCTCATGTACCTCCTCGTGCTCCTGAAGGATTGGGTCGCGCGAAAATGGCGGTCGGTCCGGCCGGCAGTCTGACCGCCGAGGTGACAGGGCTGCGGTGCGCTTAGAACGCCACCATGTAGGTGATCTTCGCGATCAAGGCGCGATCCATCAGGTCGTACGTCAGTGAGTTGCGCCGCTCGTTGTAGACGAGGAAGAAGTCGCTGAGCGGCCGATGGATGAGGTTGAAGCGGACGTTCGAGTTCCACTCCCTGGAATCGGTGTTGTACTGAAACAGCCCGTTGAGGAACATGCGGGTGGAGAAGTTGTAGTTGACGCGTCCGGCCACGAGCTTCGTCGTGAACGGCCCCTCGGGAAGATCGACGTCGTTGATGGAGACGGTGAGCGAAACGTTGAAATGCGCGTTCGGACGAACCGTCCCGCCGATCTGATATCCGCGCTTGTAGCCGTCGTAGAAATCTCCGAAGCCGTACCGTCCCAGCAGGGAAAAGGGTGCGGCTGGATTCGTGTCGAAGAGCACGAATTTCTCGTTGAAATCGTAGCGGCCCGGCAGGATGCTGACTTTCGGGTTCGTGCTGATCTCGAACGGATCGACGAGATCCTCTGTGTTGGGGTTCAGTCCGAGCTCGAGAAACGCGCCGTTCTGGAAGTTGAATGGCAGGTGGTAGTCGACGTACCGCGAATCGAGCTCGCCGCCTGAGCGGTCCACGTTGATGAACTGATAGTGCGGATAGATGTCACGCAGCCAGCTTTCGGTTGCCTTTGGCCGGATGTGGATGCCCGCGAACACCTCGGTGCGATCGATGCCGACGCGCGGCACGAACCCCAGCTCGTCGTTGAAACGCGAGCCGATGGTCGTATACGCGGCCCTCAACTCCCAGGTGTTGTCACGCCACGCGATCCCGCCACGGGCCGCGGCATCGTCGGTGGTCCCGCCCACGACGGCTTCCGGTGAGAACGTTTTCGCGGCGAACGCGTTCAGGTAGAGGCTCCGGTAGAAATTGAAGTTGGCGTCGGCTCCGATCGCTCGGTTGTAGTGCGAGCCGTGCTCGTCTTTGTTCAGGAACATCACGCCGACTTCTGAATTGCCGAAGATGTTCCGTCGGAACCGTAGCGCCGTGAAGTTCGTGGACGGATTGCCGAACTTGTCGCTCTGCTGAATGTTCAACGCGCCGATGCTGTACGGCCCCGCATGCCCGGTCAGTCTCGTTCCCGCGATGATGGGAATCGGGATCGGATTGTCATCGTCGCCCACCAGGCCGATGCGCCGGCTGAAGAAGAGGATGAGATCCTGCTGGCTGTTCTGCCGACCGCCGAGCCCGCCACCGCCGCCGCCTCCGCCGAGCTGGCGGAAATCGCCCGGACCGAATTGAAAGACGCCGGAATTCTCGAGGAAGAAATCGCGCTTCTCGGGAAAAAAGAGGGTGAAGCGCGTCAAATTGACCTGCTGTTCGTCGGCCTCGACCTGTGAGAAGTCCGTGTTGACCGTGAAGTCCCACGTCAATCCGCTCGTGACGCCGTACTTCGCGTCGACGCCCGCGTCGAAGTCACCACGACTGTCTCCGGTGATCAGCCGGTTGGCGCTGCCGAGCACATACGGCTTGATCCGCAGGTCGTGGCCTGGCTTGACGCCTTCCAGATCCTCGAGCGTCCCGGCCATTGACACGCGGTAGATCCGATCGATTCGCGGAAGCGGCGACCAATACGTGTCCTCGTTGTTGTGGCGGATGCGCCGGAGGAAATTGATGCCCCATGTCTGCGGATCGGCGTTCGAGAACCGGAGCGTCCGGAAGGGAACCTGAATCTCCGCGTACCAGCCGTTCTCCATGATCTTCGTCTTCACGAACCAGATGCCGTCCCAGTCGGTATTGACTTCGCGGCCCTCGCCGACCATCTGCGCGTCCCACTTCGCACCCATCGCGTTGGTGGCGAACTGATAGCCGTTCCGCTCGTCGTGAAACGTGTCCAGCACGACGCCGAAGATCTCTTCCGACCGTGTCTCGAAGTCTTTTTTCAGATCGTTGATGATGATGCGATGGGGATCAGGCGAGTGCATGAACGCGCCAAAGTAGATCGCCTCGTCGTCATAGACGACGCGCACCTCGGATTCTTCGGTGGCCGGCTCGCCCTCGCGGGGCTCGCTTTGAATGAAGCGCGTCGCGACCGGCGCGGCCGTCCATGCCGGCTCATCGAGCACACCATCCAGGACGATGGGCCCTGTGGCGCGCACAGCGATCAGGCGCCGCTCGAGCTTTGCCGTATCGAAGTTGACTCCCTGGGCGGCGGCGACGACGGGACAGAAGGACACGCCGGCACAGACCAGGCAGGCGCGCCGAAGGAGGGTCGAATAGATCATCGGGAGAACGGAAGGCTTGCTTCTAGGCCGCCTTCCGAACTCCCTACCTTAGGTGATCGAGTCTGGCGGTGTTGTAACCGATTGTCTTGCAAAAAGCCACGATGGCCCGGCGACTACACTCCCGATGCCATGTACTTCTTCATCGCCGCCAGGACTCGCTCGACCTCGCGATGCGAGTTGTAGAAATGCGGCGAGAATCGCAGCCCGCCTCGGTCCGCGCCGCCCCGCGGCGCGCACGCAATGCGGTCGTTCGAATAGAGCGCCTTCGACAGCTTGGGAACATCCAGGTTCCCCGGCTGGAACGAGACGATGGCCACGGAGCGATCGAGCGCGGGATTCGTCCAGAGCTTGATGCCGTCGATCTTCTGCAACCCCTGGATCAGCGCCTGCGTGAGCTCGCGCGAGCGATTCTCGATGACCTTCCGGCCGATCTTTGTCTGGAAGTTCAGGGACTCGCCGAACGCGATAATCGCGGGTTCGTCGCGCTGTCCGAGCCCCTCGACGGTCTTGGCGATGCCGCTGTGGCCCTTATACGCGCTGATCACGCTGGCCGACAGCTTCGATTGAACGTCCTTGTTGACGAAGAGGACGCCGGTCTCCTTGGGTCCGCACGGCCACTTGTGCGCGCTTCCCGAGTAGAAGTCCGGCCGAATGTCGCTCAGGTCAACGTCGAGCAGGCCAAACGTCTGGGCGCCGTCCAGGTGCGAAAGAACCCCGCGTTCCCTGGCGAGCCGGCACAGCTCCTTCGCGGGAAACGGATCGCCGACGGTGCTCGTCAGGTGTGTGAACGCGATGACTCTGGTTCGCGAGCCGATCGCCTTCGTGAAGGCGTCGATGTAGTGTTCCGGCCCTGGATACGGATTGACTTGCGGAATCACGGTGACGGTGAAGCCGAACCGCTTCGATTTTTCCTGCCAGGCCTCGTTGTTGCTCGGGTGGTTGTCCTCGAAGATTACGACCTCGTCGCCGGCCTTGAGCTCAAGACCGCTCGAGACGATATTGCTGCCTTCGCTCGTGTTTCGCGTGATGACGATCTCGTCCGGCGTGACGCGCAGGAAGTCGGCGAGGATCTTCCTCGTCGTTTCCTTCCCTTCGCTCATCTTCTCGCGATTGTTGAAGGATGGATCGTGATCCATGTCCTTGGTGTTCGCATACAGCGAATCGAGCACCGGTGCGGACGATGGACAGAGGTTTGCTGCGTTCATGATGGCGAGATCGGGCGAGAGCACGAACTGTTCGCGCACGCTGTCCCAGAACGCCTCGCCGATCTCCGCCGGAGTCGGCGGAAGCGGCGCCCGGTTGCGCCATGCCAGCGCAGGAGCGGGGATGACCGCCGCCGAGCCTCCAACGGCCAGCAGCCGCGCGAAGTTTCGTCGGCTCATCACGTGCGAATCGTTGCGACCTCTGGCCATGGGCCTGCTCCTTTCAAGGGAAACCCGGGATTCGAGAATTGCCGCGGGGGCCATCCTAACGCAAAACTGCCCCCGGCGTGCCCTGCAACGCTAGGGGCTAGGGTTTGGCTGCCGTCGCGGCAGTCTGCCGATCTCGTGCGATGTCGTTGTAGTGCATCACGAGGTTGAAGAGCATGTTCAGCTCGCCGAAGTTCTGCCACCGGTACGCGGGATTCGTGGCGAAAAGGATCACGCGTCCCTGGCCCGTCGGCACGTCCACAATCGCCGGTCGATTGCGAATCTCGCCGACGCCTTTCATCAAACCGCTCAGCACCGACGCGTCGGTACCGGGGAACTGCATCAGCACTTGTTCGGCCTTGTCACGATCCGGCACCCGCAGCAGCGGTCCGCCCGCGTAGCGCACCGGAATTGTCTTTTTGGAGTACCCGTAGAAAAGCGGATGAGCGGGCTGAAGAATGTCGGCTTCGACGATTGGTCCGGGCGCATAGAAATCGCGCGAGGGGCGGTTGGCTTCAATGCGGAGCGTCAACCCGAATTCGGGCGGGAAGTAACTCGCCGCTCCGAGCGTGGCCAGGACACCACCCGCAGCGGCGAATCGCTGCAATTCGCCGGCTCCCTCGAGTCCCATGCCCCCGGTGATGTCCTCTGATTCGCCGTACATGCCGAGCCGCTCGAATCGATCCGTCCTGGTGTACGCGATTGGCTTGCCCTGAGGTTCGATGTCAAACACGAGCTGCTTGCCGCTGCCCCCCTGGTCCGGGATGACGATCACATCGTACGCATCGCGAAGGGACCCGCGCTTGACCCGATCCTTGTAGATCAGATCGTACGGGACCTCGAAATGGTCCAGGGCGTACCGGACCCAGCCCACATTCTGCGTATCGCCCCACGTTGAATACACTGCCAGTCGCGGAAGATCGACGTCGTGCATCGGCACGCCGGGCGCCGATGACAGCACGACTGCCTTCTGGCCCAGGTCCTCGATTGCGCCCCGGATTCGATCGCGAACGTCTCCGCCGCCCTGATCCGCCGCGATGAGCAAGGAGCCTGCCGCGAGCTCGGTATCGCCCGACTTGAAGGAGCGCTCCAGAGCGCGGACCGACAGGTCTCGCAATCGGTAACGGAGCGTCACGAGATTGTTCGAGCCGCGGTTCGCCACGGCGTAATACGCACCCGTGCCTGGACGGCCGCCGGAAACGCTCCCGGCCACCATGATTTCCGTGACCGGCGTGACGGGCAGATCGAGCACCGCTTTGTCAGCGATTTCGCGGACCTCGGCGTGGCTCATCAGCCCCATCGTCCATCCCGTGTCGTCGTACGTGCGAAGACCCGGATCGGGGAACGACTGTTTTTCGAGGAGGATCTTCGCCAGGCGTCCGTACGGTTGATTTCGCTTGATGACGTACGACCCAGCCGGGAACGTCCCTTCCTTCAGCTTGATCTCGCCGGTCGCCTGACCGACCTCTATCCCCTGCGTGCGCAGAATCCGGATCATGTTCGCGACGCGCGTCATGTCCGGTTGGCCCCCCGGCACGATGAAGCCGAACGGCGCGTCGTTCTTGCCTGCTTCGATCGAGTTGCGGCTCTTGAGATAGAAGTTCTCGAGAATCACGCGGGGAAACGCGGAGGTCAGCTGCAGCGCCGACAGCACGCCGGTCTCCATGTAGTTCGTATTGTTCCGCATCGACCACTCGACTTCCTTGTACGGAGGCATCGGGCGATACCACTCCCGCGTCGTCGGGCTGACGCGGCGCGGACCGTCGTCGTCGCGTTCGATCTTCCGTTTCATCGTGGTCGCGCCGCCATTGCCGAAGGTCTCGTACATGCGGAGCATGCCGTTGTGATTGGACGCCATGAAGCCGAGGTAGCCCGGGGACCACATGTCCACGAACGCGTGCGTCCACACGCCAGGCATGCCGTACTTCGTCAACTGCGACATCTCGAAGTTCGAGAACCAGGGAAGTTCCCCGTAGAGAATCGGGTCGAGCGTCGGATTCTGCGGCGCCTGGCCGCTGAAGGTGTAGAGGAACGGCACCGACTCGTGCAGCTCGTGCATGATGGGCGGGTGCCACTGGAGATACCATCCCAGCAGGTTCCGCATGGTCACCTGCGAGTAGTTGATGTCGCGATTGTTGTCGTGAAAAACGTACTTGCCCCAGTAGGGAGGGCCGTCCACCATGCGATCTTCGTCGGTCTGATCCAGGTTGTACCGGTAGTACCAGTCGACGAACCGGTCGCGCCCGTCGGGTTCGGCGGCCGGAGTGATGCTGACGATCACGTTGTCGCGGATCTGCCGGATGATCGGCGAATCCTCGGTCACCAGACGGTAGGCCAGTTCCATCAGCATTTCGGGCGGACCACTCTCGCTGCTGTGGAGGCCACCCATGAGGTGATAGAGGGGCTTGGCCGTCGCGAGGATGTCCTGGACCTGCGTCTCGGAGAGTCCTCGCGGGTCCGCGAGCTTGGCGAGGTTCTCGCGGTTGCGATCGAGGTTCGCAATCGATTCCTCGGAGCCGACGAATACGACGACACATTCCCGGCCTTCGTCGGTCTGGCCGATCGAGACAACCTTCACGCGCCCGGAGGCGTCGGCGAGCGCGCGGTAGTACTTCAAGAGATCGGCGTAGTAGGTCAGCGTCTTGGGCGCACCGATGTAATGGCCCAGCACGTCCTTGGGCGACGGTACGTCGTCAACCTTGGGCAAGTGATCGACAAGCGGACTGAGAAACTCAGGTTTCGTCGTCCATTCCTTCACCAGACGCGCAAACTCGGGGTCCATCTGGCCCGATGCCGACTGCTGAGCTGGCAGGTGAACGACCAGGATGACCGCGAGAACGAACGCCAGGACGATTTTGCGAAGGGCTCCAGATATCATCATGTCAGATAACTCTTTTGTAATGAAACGGATGTGAGGATTGTCGGCTCCGCTGGCTTGGCGGGCGCGAGGGCCGATGACGCCAAAAAACCGTTGAGATTCGGGCGCACGGGCCGGTAAAATTCGCGTCTTGTACCCGCTGCGGGAGAGTCGGGAGACGAGCGACTCATCGTTTCGACCGCCGATCGGAGACTCCCCGTCCGGCGGGTATTCCCAGGGACTGGACGCCGATGATCAACGTCGCGGCTATTCGGATGCAGCAATTCGGGGTGCAATTCTATCAGGCCTCTCTGACGGCCGGAGATATCGATAAGCTCGTTCGATTCGAAGTCTTGAGCTACGGAGAGCAGGCACAGCCCCCGGTTCGCGGTGGCAAGCGCCGGGTCGTCAATCCGAAGATCAACTGGGACCTCCTCGAACGCCGAATCGCATCCAGTGAGAAGGCGTACCAGCGCCAGATCATCCGACGCAAGATCGACGAGCTCGTCCAGTACTACGAGCAATGCCGCCAGGCCCGCGATCTGCCGTCCATTCCAGGCGCGGTCATCATCTCGTGTGACGAACCTCTCAAGTTCGAACCGGCGGACAACAACGCTTCAGTCGGCACGCTGAAAGTGCCCGAGCGCGAGGGCATTCTTCGCGCGATTGACGGTCAGCATCGGCTCCTCGCGTTGCATGCCGACATCGAGCGCTTCGGCAACGAAGAGTTCAGCGTCCCGGCGATCATCTTCGACCGTCTGCCCGAGGACCACATCGTGCAGATGTTCGTCACGATCAACGCGAAGCATACGCGGCTGAACGCGTCGCATCTCGTCACGCTTTCGGGTCGCCAGCTCTATCGCGACGACAATCTGGCCGTCGCGCACGACATCGTCCGGGCGCTGAATGACCGATCCGATTCGCCGCTCCACGGGGAGATCAAGCTCCTCGGTGTGGGTCGGGGGCGAGTCGCGCAGGCGCCCATTGCACAAGAGCTCAAGAAACTCTTTGCAAGCGAGGCCTTCGGGGGCGCGAAGAAAACCGAAGACTTTCACGCGGACGCCCGGCAGTTTTTCGTCAATTACTTCAAGCAGCTGGCGCTCGTTTTCAACGCCGCGTGGAACGGCCGAAAATACAGCATCAAGAGCGCGACGGCGCTGCGAGCGTTCATTCGTGTCTCGCCGGAGGTCGTCAGGCGCCTCGACCAGGAACACGCAGACCGGGCGGACTTCCGGGCGATCGGGCGGGTGATCTCGCCGTGGGGGCGCCGAATTGGAGACCTCCGTTTTGAGACCGAAGGCGCCTGGAAGAGGGGCGGCACCACCGTCGATTCGCTGGCCAAAGAGCTCAAATTGGCGCTCCAGTATCCCGAAGGCGCGACCGTCTGACGTCATCATTCGGCGGTCGCCCGCTCCGCTTGCGACGATATTTGTAATTGCCCCTTCATTTCCGTCACCAGACGTCGCCGCAACCCTCAAAAAATAACGGTTAAACGGCGGCATGCCGCTTGCCTCGTAAGCCGACGGTCGCCGGCCTGTTTACGGCAGGACGCCGTGATTGCTGGGGAGCCAGGTCGGCAATATGCGGGAGGGGCATCAATCCTGATGCCCCTTTCGTTTTTTGAGCCACGCATTTCACTGATCTTCCCTTCACGCGATTTCCCCGACCGACCCTGCGGCAGGAGCCCCCAACGCTGACACGTGCGTGGGACGGCTAGAATAGCGACTCTCGCGTGCACTGGAGTCGTTCATGGCATCCTGGCGTCGTGCTCTGAAGACCCCTTTCGTCGCGTCGCTCTTATGGTCGATGCTCGCGGCGGCCTCTGCCGCGCGCCAGGCCTCGTCGGCTGCTTCGACGGATCTGGCGGCGGTCTTCGATCGCGGCGTGATTCTTCAAGACCGGAACGGCGACGACGTGATCGACTTCGTCAACGCCCGAATCGTCTTGCCTGAGCGTCCGGACGATGGAGAAGTCGCGGCGGCCGCGAACGTCGCGGCCCGGCTCGGTTTCGAGACCTCCGCGATGAATCTGCCGCTCCGGGGAAGCGCCAGCGATGCTTCAGTCCCGGCCCTCGTCATCGGCGCGCGAGCTTTCAGCAGCCTTGGCGCGGTGCTCGATGAAACACCAGAGAACCAGCCAGGCATGGGATCTCTGACAGCCTTCTCGCTGAACGGCACGCCTGGCGTTCTGATTTCAGGGGGGGACAGAGCGGGTCTCCTCGCCGCGGGCGATTTCCTGGCTGGTCGTCTTCCACACGCCTGGGCGATGAAGGGGCCAGATCTGAAGGATGTCGAGGCGCGGGTGCTGGAGGCGGTCACGAGAAGTGGCATCACGGGTGGCCGTGCCGTCGTGTCCGGTCTCGCCGTAAGGAGCGGCGCCGATCAGATTGAACGCCTCACTGTCTCGGTGCGCCTGGCTGCACCGCAGGACGTTCTGAGGGCCCGGAGGGCCTTGATGGCGCTCACCGTACTAAGGCGTCGAGCCGGCGGCGCGGAAGAGGCGACGATCTCCTACGAAGGCATCGCGACTGTTCGCGTGCGCGCGCGTTCCGGCAATCAAGTCGCCACCATCGACATCCCTCGTGGATCGACCCCGGAAACCCGCAGGGCTCTTGGACCGAGGCCGGGATCCTCGGCCAAGGAGGCCCTCGATCTGTCGAATCTGTACGGCATCGATGGATTGTTGGGTGATTCGGACAGCAACCTGATCGGCGATCGCGTGGATGCACTGATCTCTGCAACCGGGGAGGGGTCGAGCGCAAGTGTCGATCTGGCCGCACGGCTGGGCGTCGAATCGACGGGCATATCCGTGCCCATGGCGGTACCACCTTCGGCAATCGGTGTTCCGGGTGCCCAGCCCACGCTCGTCATCATCGGCGCCGATCACCCGCTCATCGCCGACCTCGTCAAGGCTCACAAGCTCGAACTCCCTTCAGCGGTGTCGGGTGAGGGTGTGATCCGAATCGTGCGCAAAGCGTTTGGCGACAAGAGCGCCATCGTCATCGCCGGTGCGAACCGAGCTGGACTCGAACGGGGTGTCAGTCAGGTTGCGGAACGATTTCCGCATATCTGGGAACGCGGCAAGGATCGCCGAACGATTGGCGATGTGGCCGACGAGTTGCGCCGAACGCTCGGCGCGAGAACACCGGCGGGGCAGGCTGCGACCGCGATCTACAAGTTTGATCAGCTCGCGTCCGAGCTCAGGGGCAAAGAGCTCGAGACGGCCGATGTCAGGTTCTACGTCAAGGACGCCGATCCCGGACTGCGTGATTTTCTGCGCCGCGAGGTCGAAAAAAGCATTCGAGCCCCCAAGATCGTTGTGAGCCTTCAGGATCTGGATGTGCGGAAGGGTCGGGCGATCATCGAGGAAGAGCTCGACATTCCTTCAGAAGTGGATGACTTCTGGACGTTGGTTCGATCGCGTGTCCTGCCGGCTGTCAAGAAGGGGAAGGCGGTCCAGCTCGAGGCGAGACTGAGCGAGCCACCGGAAGTGCGGGCACGCCTGGAATCAGAAGTGCGTGCCGCTTTCGTACGGGCCGGCGCAAACGAACGAGATCTGTCCGTCACCATCCTTTCGGCCTACAAGCAGGGATACAGCTGGCTGAACGATGTCGTCCGGCCCGCGCTCAGCGGAACGCCTGTCGATCGGATCACTATCAAGTGCGCCGAGATCGGGCCGCCGCCCGAGTGGCGTTTCCAGGGGACGTACGCTCCGACGCGGTGGCTCCTGGAGATCTATCCCATCGATGAAATCCTGGCGCGGGATCTCGGCCTCGGGGTGAAACAGGTTCAGCTCGAGATGGCCGCAAAGGGATCGTCCGCGTACGACGTCACGGCGACGTCGGCTGCCGGCGCAGTGCTTTTCCACGGAACGTTCGATCCCAAGTTCGTCATCCGGCCGTTCTTCGATCGCTTTCCCGACTACGAAAAGGTTCGTGTCACGACGGGGTGGATAACGGGGCGTGTTGCGTCAGCGACGGTCGTTGATCAGCGGATAGTGACCGACGTCGAGCGCTTCTGGGATCACTTTCAGGGGCAAACGCTGCCTGCGCTGTACGACCATGTCATGGCCGTCGCCGAAGGGAAGCCGCGAGCCGACGAGGCGCCGTTCTTTGGCGAGCTGAAAGTCGACTTGACGCTCAGCGAGCCTGACTACCGCATCGGGATCGACGAGGAGCAGATCTCGTCGCTCGAAGCAGTCCACGAAGAGCTGTATTTCAACACGCTGCATTTCTTCGATGTCTTCGGGCGGTTCGTCCGGGGTCCCGCTCTTGCCTATCCCGGTCGCGTGATTCCCATCATGCACCCGAAGGCCGACGGAAAGCGTGGCCATGCCCGCATTACGGTGACGGCGTTCGATGTGGCCCGTCCGTCGGTCACGATCGATTATCGGGCGGCCGGCCAATCAGAGGCGCGACTGAGGCGCGATGTGCAGAAAATTGCGGTCGATCGTCCGATGGCGCTCGGAGCCGTGGTCAACGCGGCGCGCTCCGGGCTCGACCGCCTCGAGCTTCGCGTGAAAGTGGACACCGAGAAGGACGAGCGCGGCGAGCTGATCAAGCGGACGACCGAGAGGGAAGTGGACCGTGAGATGCTGTCGGCCGCGCAGGTCCGTGACGTGCTCTCGATTCTTGGGCGACTGCGAGCCGCCGGCCTCTACCGCGACGCGATGGCCTTCCCCGGCCTGAGGGCGTTGCGGGTCGTGGCCGCGTGGGAGCACGATTCGAATCCCGCCGCTGAACTCATCTGCGACCTCGAGCCCAATGGAATGCCAGCCGACGCGCCCGACATTCGGAAGTTGCTGCCGTCCGGCTATGGCTATCAAGGTGAACGCCTCGTGCAGTGGGCGACGCCAATCCCGCCAGGAGAAGCGGCCGAAATTCTGGCGCGCATGTCCACCTTTCCCGAAGCTCACGTGTACAGAGTTGGGCGAAGCTATCTCGATCAGGACATCTGGGCGATGGACTTGATGCCGCCGGTGTCAGCCACGCACTGGTCGCAGTTCAAGGCGACGACGCTCAAACCAACCATCGTGTATTCGGCCAGGCAGCATGCGAATGAAGTGTCGTCGACGAGTCACGTCCTCCGGCTCGGCGAGCTGCTGCTCACGGATCCTGCGTTCAAGGAGAAGCTCCGCAAGGTGAATGTGGTCATTCACCCGATCACCAACCCCGATGGCGCGCAGCTGGCGTACGACCTCTTCAAGGTCACGCCTGATTTCATGCTGCACGCCGGTTATCTCGGGTCTCTCGGCGTTGATGTTACGGCGGCTCAATGGGACCCTGATCCTCTCTACCCGGAATCTCGAGTCCGGCCCGACATCTGGCGCGCGTGGCTGCCGGATATCTTTCTCAACCCGCACGGGTATCCTTCGCACGAATGGGTACAGCTCTTCTCCGAATACGCGGCCTGGGTGCGGAACCGCGTCGTGGAGACGCGCGACTACTGGTCGATGCGGGGCTGGTGGATGCCTTACTTCAGCTACTTGGACGATCCGAAATATCCCCGCCACAAGCGTGAGCAGTTCAAAATACGGCAGCTGATTACCGATCGGATCAACGCGTCGCCGGAAGCCACGTCGTTGAACGCGCGGGCGTACGATCGATACCGGCGTTATACGTTCCAGTGGGACCAACGCAACTTCAAGCTCGACTTCACCAACGGCGTGCTGATGTACAGCGCCATCAAGGGTGACCGCGCCGATCCGAAGGCTGCGGACTTCATGACCCGCCAGCCCAACATCACCATCTGGGACGGCTCGACTGAAGCCCCCGACGAGACAGCCAGGGGAGACTGGCTCGCCAAGGTCGCCGCCATTGGGCTGACATGGGACACGGCGGTGCTCGACTACCTGGTCGAAGGCCGTCACAAGATCGATCGCAAGACAGACGAGTTCTTCGGTGGCGTGACCATGAGCCTGAGTCGCGCGCGTCCGCCCAAAGATTCTGACGACGATGACGAGAATTGACATCAATTCCGACGTGGGCGAGTCCTTCGGCGCATATAGCCTCGGCGCCGATGCCGATCTGATGAAGAGCATCACCTCGGCCAATATTGCTTGCGGGTTTCACGCCGGCGATCCGACCGTGATGCGCAAAACCGTGCGCCTCGCGCGCGACGCGGGCGTGGCCGTAGGCGTTCACCCAGGATTCCCTGACCTCGTCGGATTCGGCCGGCGCGAACTGAACGCGACACCGTCGGAGGTCGAGGATCTCGTGATCTATCAGATCGGTGCGCTGGCCGCCGCGGCGCAAGCCGAAGGTATTCGTCTGCAGCACGTCAAGCCGCATGGCGCGCTCTTCAACATGGCCGTCGGGGACCGCGCGCTGGCCGACGCCATCGCGCGTGCCGTCGCGGCGGTCGATCCGGCACTCATTCTGTTCGGGCTGCCAGGGTCGGAGATTCTGAACGCCGGGCGCGGCGCTGGCCTGCGGGTGGCGGCAGAGGTATTTGCCGATCGCGCGTACGAGCCGGATGGATCGCTGACGTCCCGTCGCAAGCCAGGAGCGGTGCTGCACGACCGGCATGCGGTGGTGAGCCGGGCCGTGCAGATGGTCCAAACGGGTGTCGTGACGGCCACGGACGGCTCGACCCTGCGGCTCGAGGCGGACACCATCTGCGTCCACGGCGACACGCCGGGAGCTGGAGCGCTGGCGTCTGAGCTCCGGGCCGGCCTCGAGGCGGCAGGAATCCGAGTCGTCGCGATTGGACAGGCTCGAGAATGAGCGAGAGCCGGAGTAGCTCGACTGGTGGGAAGGGGGCGACACCGCCAACTTTCCGTCCCACGTAACTGCGTTTCTGATGGCGACTGCAGTCTGGATCTGAATTCCGTGAACACAGGGTCAGCGACTGGAATAGGCATGCACAGCAGGTGTCTCTTCGCGATCGCAGTGCTCGGGGCCTGTTCTTCGGGTTGCCTCGTGCTCTCCTTCCACCCGCTCTACCAGCCGGAGTCCCTCGTCTACGAGGAACAGCTGATCGGAACATGGGACAGTTCCGAGACGAATGGCGTCGCGACGGTCGAGCCGGGCGAGTGGCGCTCGTATCGCATCAAGTACACCGACAGGACGGGGACGATCTCCCTGAAGGGCTATCTCAGCGATGTTGCAGGGACGCGGTTTCTGGACGTGACGCCGGCGTACGGCCTGGAACAGAGCCTGCTGTTTGCACCACTCCACGGCTTCTGCCGCATCGAGTTGAGCGGTGCGCGCCTGCTGGCAACGCCGATCGACTACGACTGGGCGTTGAAGACGATGGACGAGAAGGGGCTCCTGGGACTTCCGGTGATGCTGGACGAACGTCAGAACGTCGTCATCACGGCCCCCAGCCGGGAGTTCAGAGAGTGGATGCGTGCCAGGGTCGACGCGGGCGCCTACGGCGCTCCGATCAGCTTCACGAGACGATCGACTCCTTGAACGCGACAGTGCGCGCGATCAGGCGGGCTCGGACGCGACCAGGGCGCGCCTCAGTACTTTGCCCACCAGCGTCTTCGGCAGCTCCGCGCGGAATTCGATCCGCGCCGGCACCTTGTACGAGGCGAGCTGTTCCCTGCAGAAGGCGCGGAGCTCTTCGTCGCTCACCTGCATGCCTGTACGGAGAACCACCCACGCCTTCGCCACTTCTCCCTTGAGCGCGTCGGGCACGCCGGCGACGCCGACTTCGGCGACTGCAGGGTGAGAGGCAATCACTTCCTCGATTTCGCGCGGCCACACCTGACAGCCGCTGGTCTTGATGAGGTCTTTCTTGCGATCGACGATGGTCACATATCCGTCCGCGTCCAGGCTCCCCAGATCGCCGGTGTGAAGCCACGGCGCGCCGGAGTCGTGACGCCGAAGAACGAGCGCCGTCTCATCGGGATTCCGCCAGTACCGACGGCATGTTCTGCGGAGCCCTGAGAATGATTTCACCGACCGAACCAGCTGGCAGCCGCGTCCCATCGTCCTCCGGATCGACAATCGCGACTTCGACATCGGGCAGCGGCATGCCGACCGAACCGAGTTTGCGCGTGCCCGCGACCGGATTGAGCGTGCACGCCATCATGGCTTCCGTCAGCGAGTACCCCTCGAGGATGGGCGCGCCGGTCAGGTCCTCGAACCGGCGCTTGGTTTCGGCCATGAGCGGCGCCGAGCCGGACGTGCAGAGCTTGATAGGTCGAAAGTCGATGCGCCCCTTGCCGACGGCTTCGTGTTGGAGCATCGCCACGAAGAGCGCCGGCACGGCGCAGAAGAACGCCGGGCGCACCTGGTTGATCGTCGCGAGAAGATCGTCGAGATCACGCGGGTTTGGCACCAGCGCGAGCGGGTGATGGCCAATGAGCGCGCACGACTGGACCCCGACGTTCGCGTAGACATGGAAGAGCGGCAGAGGCAGCAGAAAAGAATCGTCCCAATCGACGAGCGCTTCCTTGAGCCACTCGTGCAGCTGCATTCCGGCCATCACGAAGCCGCGGTGCACGCCGAGCACGCCCTTCGGCACACCGGTCGTGCCACCGCTCATCAGAAGGACTGCCGGATCGTCAGGGCTCACCAGCACATTCGGGCGTGCCGCGCCGCGATGCCGTGCGAGAAGGTCGGACATCCACCAATCGTCCGCGGCCAGATCCACGCGATGTCCTTCTTTCTTCTCCTTGGCCACGGTGAAAAGCAGCCCGAGCACGGGCGGGAGATACTCCTTGATGTTCGTGGCAATGACGCGCCGGAGACGGGTCCTGGGCTGGCAGCGCTTGATCCGCTCATAGAACCGCGTCAGGACGACGATGGTCTCGGCGCCGCTGTCGACGAGCGGGCCTTCGAGCTCGTGCTCGGTATGAATCGGATTGAGCGGCACGACGATGGCGCCGGCTTTCCATGCCCCGATCTCCGCAATCATGAACTGCGGAGCGTTCGGCAGGAGGAGGGCGACGCGATCGCCCTTCTGGATGCCAAGCTCAACGAGCGCGGCGGCGAAGGCGTTGGTCAGGCTCTCGAGCTCTCCGCACGAGATTCGGCGGCCCTTGAAGATGATTGCCGGGTGGCCCGGGCGGCTGCGCGCCGAGGCGGTCAGGTAGTCGAAGACGAGGCACTCCGGGTACTCGAGCGCCGTGCGGATGTTCGAGTCGTAATGGTTCAGCCAGGGTCTCGGCTCGATGGGGGACCTCCGCCGCGAGATCCCTATCTTACGCCGGGCCGAGCGGTACAACCGTCGGCTAGTCGAGACCTGACCGGAGGAGCATGAGGAGAAGCGCCTTCTCAGTGTGGAGCCGGTTCTCGGCCTGGTCGAGGGCGACCGATCGAGGTCCGTCGATGACCTCGCTGGTGACCTCCTCGCCCCGATGCGCCGGAAGGCAGTGCATGAAGAGAGCGCCAGGCGGTGCCTCCGCCATCAGCGCCTCATTCACCTGGTATTTTTCGAATCGCGAGCGTCGCAGATCTCTCTCGCCTTCCTGACCCATCGATGCCCAGACGTCGGTGTAAACCGCGTCTGCGTCCCTTACCGCGTCTTCGGGTTCTCTGAACAGCCTGATCCGAGCACCGTGCCTTCGAACCCCCTCGGCCGCTTCGACGACCTGCGGGGGAAGCTCATAACCTTCGGGAGAGGCGACGTGGACCGTCAGCCCGGCCATCAATCCGGCGTGCGCCAGCGATGCGGCGACATTGTTGCCGTCGCCCACGAACGCAACCGTTCGCCCTGCAATCGAACCCCACCGCTCGCGGAGCGTCATCAGATCCGCCAGCGCCTGGCAGGGGTGCTGTTCATCGGTCAGCGCGTTGACGACATGGAGCCGTGGCGCGGCTTCACTGAAATCCACAAGGCGTCGGTGCGTGGACGTGCGAATGACGACGGCATCAACCCAGCGTTCGAGGTTTCTGGCGACGTCGGTCACCGCCTCTCGCTCACCGGTCATCAGATCAGGCGGCAGGTGAACGATTTCGCCTCCCAGCTCACGGACGGCGATCTCGAACGTCGTGCGGGTTCTGAGCGACGGCTTGTCGAACACCATACCTACCGTGGATCCCGCCAGCGCACCAGACGTGGAGGTCCTCCGTTTCGCGGCCCGCTCCCGCTTGAGGCGGCACGCCAGGCTGAGGCAGTCGTCGAGCTCTCCGGGTGCGAAATCGAGAATCGAGAGGAACCGCCGCGTCGCGACGCTCGGAATCGAGAGCGTGGTAGCCATCAGGTTCGATACTCCGCGTTGATTCGCACGTAGTCGGCGCTGAGGTCGCAGGTCCACACAGTCGCTCGATGACCGCCTCCGGTCCCCAGATCGACACGAATATCAATGTCGCGTTGCTGGAGGTATTCGGCCGCGATGGGGGCCAGTTCATCGTGAGGCCGCCCGTCGCTGAACAGCACCGACGACCCGATGCTCACCGCCGCTCCGGCCAGATGCAAGTCTGCGCCGGAGCGCCCCGCTGCCGAGAGCAGCCGGCCCCAGTTCGGATCGCCTCCATGAATCGCAGTCTTGACCAGGAGGGAGTTGGCAATCGTGCGCGCCGCGCGTCGGGCATCGTCCTGAGAGCCGGCCCCGACGACTTCCACGCGGACCAGCTTCGTCGCGCCCTCGCCCCCGCGGACAATCGCAAGCGCCAGCTCTCGACATACCGACTGCAGGCCGTTCACGAAGGCGCCATAGGCGGCCTCGTCGATGCGAACCGGGCTCGCGCCGCTGGCGAGCGCGATGACGGTATCGTTCGTCGAGCAATCACCATCGACCGTAATGGCGTTGAACGACTCATCGACGGCCTCATTGAGCGCTCGCTGAAGAAGAGCGGACGGTACCTGCGCATCGGTGGTGACGAACGCGAGCATGGTTGCCATGTTCGGCTCGATCATGCCCGCACCCTTGGCCATGCCGCCGATGGAGAACGTCCCGCCGGCGATGTCGATCCTGGCCGCCGCCTCCTTGGGTGCCGGGTCGGTCGTCATGATGGCCTTGGCTGCGGCGGCGTGCCCCTCTCGAGTCAGCTGCGAGATGGCCATCGGCACACCCTGTTTGATCTTGTGCAGATCGAGACCGACGCCGATGACGCCGGTCGAGGCGACCAGAACCTGCTCGACAGGACATCCGAGCGCCTGGGCAACGGTTCTGGTCGTCTCGCGCGCAACGGTCAGGCCGTCTTCGCCGGTGCAGGCATTTGCGCACCCGCTGTTGACGATCACGGCCGACGCCACGCCACGCGATCGCTCGAGATGGCTCCGTGACACCAGAACGGGCGCCGCCTGAACACGATTGGTCGTGAACACGCCAGCGGCGCTGGCCGGCCGGTCCGCCACGAGCAGTGCAAGATCGAGCCGGTCCCGTTTGATCCCGCAGGCGACGCCGGCGGCCCGGAAGCCCAACGGGGCGGAAACCCCGCCCTCAACCTTGTCGAGAGTCATCCACTCGCCGATTGTCGTCATCCGAGGAGGATCCGGTTTCCGTTACTGACCCGACGACGCTCCGCGTCCAGATCCCGACGCATGGCGAACTGTCCGCATCTGCGGAAGAGGGGACACGACACGCAGTCGGCGGCAATCTTCTCCGGCAGCCACGTATGCGGAACGATCGAAAAACCGAGCCGGCTGAAGAAGCGAGGACCGTGGGTGAACGCGCAGAGTTGGCGGAAGCCCTCGTTCTCGGCGCGCCGGGCAATCTCGTTGACGATGAGCTGTCCGAGACCCACGTCGCGCGCGGTCCGATCGACGATGAGCGATCGAATTTCAGCGACGCTCTGGCTGAGCGGCGCGAGCTCACCGCATGCGACGAGCCCGCCGTGCTCGTACACCACGAGAAATCGAGCTGCGTGCTGTGTGACGTCTCCCAGCGTTCGCGGTAGGAGATGGCCCTCGACCAGGTATCGGTGCACCAGCGCATGAATGGCGGGAGCATCGTCCACGGTGCCATTGCGGAGCGACAGGCCCGGATGCTCGAACGGCCTTGCGGCTCGCTTGGTGCTGGTCTCCGGGCTCGCGAGAGCGGGTACGTTCATGCCGATTGCCTCCCGACGTCGCCGAGCACATCCTCGAGAATGTCGAGCCCTCGATGGAGGTCCGGCTCTTCGATGGTCAGCGGCGGTAGAAGTCGAACCACCGTCTGGTTCGTGCGATTGACGAGCAGTCCACGTGTGAGAGCTTTCTCGATCACGGGCGTCGCGTCGGCATTGAGCTCGATGCCCCACATGAGGCCGGCGCCCCGGACCGCAGTCACCTGCGGGTGGCGGCCTTCGAGGCTGCGGAGGCGCGATTCGAGCACCGCGCCGACACGCCTGACGTTTTCGATCAGGCTGCCGTCCGCGAGCAGATCGAGGAATACGAGCGCCGCCCGGCAGGCCAGAAGGTTCCCGCCGTATGTTGTGCCATGGTCGCCAAACGAAATTGTCTGGGCCACGTCGTCGGTCATCAGTGCGGCGCCGACCGGAACGCCTCCTCCGAGCGCCTTGCCGAGCGCCACAATGTTCGGTTTTAGTCCGAGCCTCGGCGAGTACAGAACTGACCCGGTTCGTCCCAGACCGCTCTGCACCTCGTCGGCAATCAAGAGCGCTCCATGCCGATCACAGGCGTCCTGCACGGCGTGCGCGAATGCCGGCGAGAGTGGACGAACGCCGCCTTCTCCCTGAATGGGTTCGAGAATGACCGCCGCCGTCGTGGACGTGACGGCGCTGCGGATGGCCAATGGGTTGCCGGGCGACACGAAGTGGACGTCTGGGAGGAGCGGACTGAATGGTTGTCGGTAATGTACGTCCCACGTTACCGAAAGCGATCCGTACGTGCGACCGTGGAACGATCCTTCGAGCGCGACGATATCGCGTCGAGCGTGATCGCCCCGTGAGTACCAGAACCGCCGTACGAACTTGAGGCAGGCTTCGATCGCTTCTGTGCCGCTGTTACACAGAAATGCGCGTGGCAGGCCCGTGAGCGAGGCGAGTCGCTCGGCAACCCGACCTTGAAGCGGATGGAAGTAAAGATTCGAACAGTGCAACAGCTCCTTTGCCTGTTGCGCGATCGCCGCCGCCAGTCCCGGATGCGCATGGCCGAGCGACGTCACGCCGATTCCCGAGATGAAGTCGAGATACTCCTTGTTCTCCGTATCGTACAAGCGCGCTCCGGCGCCGCGCACGAAGGCGACACCCGCACGGCGATAGATCTGCAGGATGTGCCGTTCTTCGAGCGCTCGAACGTCAGCAAGCGTGGGCGAGTCGGCGACAGACGAAGGATTCATGCGCGCACTCCAGGCGATCCTGCGGTGATGACGTCTCGGTCGGTCTCTCCTTTGAGCCTGAGCCGTGACACTTCGGGCGTTCGAATGCAAGTCCAGCTGACGTCGGCGGCCGAGCGGCCATCGAGGATCAGGCCGCTCAGGACTTCGGTGAGCGTGCCGTTCGCGATGATCACTTCGGCCACTCCCCCCGCGATGGCCTGCATCGCGGACCGGAGCTTGACGACCATTCCGGCGCTGGCGCCGCCCGACGCCAAGAATGTCTCCACGTCGTCGCCATCCAGTTCGGCCAGCGGACGACCGTCGGCGTCGAGCACGCCCGACGTGCCGCCCGCGATCACGAGACGCTGGCTGCCGAGTCGAGCCGCAAGGTCGGCCGCGAACGCATCGGCGTTGACGTTCAGCAGTTGACCGCGCTCGCCAATCCCCACGGTGGCGAGGACGGGCAGGTATCCTCGCTCGAGCAGATCGATGAGGAGGCGCGGCGGACCACCGCCGTCGGGCAGTCCGACGAAGCCGAGGTCGGTTTCCACGCCATCGAGTGCACGGATGGGAGGCGCGGGCTTGGCGTTGAGCGTCCGCGCGTCCGCGCCCGTCAATCCAACTGCTGCCGCACCGGCGTCCACGACTGCGGCCACCAGCCGCGTATTCACAAGTCCGGCGAGCACCGACACGACCACGGCCAGCGTGGGCTCGTCGGTGACGCGCACGCCGTCGATCTGTCGAGGCGCGATGCCGGCCTGCCGGAGCGCGCCGTCTATCTCGCGCCCGCCCCCGTGGACCACGATCAACGGCGCCCTCCGGCTGCAGCGGGCGAGCGCGACGGCAAGGTCGCGCGTCGATGACGGCGTCGAGAGGAGTTCGCCGCCGAGCTTCACGACGGTCGGCGACGTCATGGCCATAGCCCCGCCCGCTCGTCAAACCCACACGCGAGGTTCATGTTCTGAATCGCCTGGCCGGCCGCGCCTTTTACGAGATTGTCGATGCAGGACACGATCGCGATTCGGCCCGACATCGGATCGATGCGCCAGCCGATATCGCAGAAGTTGCTGTGGGCGACGTGCTTGATTTCCGGCAGCGCCGACCCGGTCAGCCGGATGAACGGTGACTGGCTGTAGGCTGCATGAAAAGCCTGCGCCACGGCACCTTCGTCGACGCCCGGGCGCAGCCTCGCATGAATTGTCGCGAGAATGCCGCGATCGAGCGGAACCAGATGAGGCACGAAGGTGACCTCGCGTCCGAGCTCCTGTTCGATCTCCGCCGTGTGCCGGTGTGTGAAGACGCCGTACGCCGCCACATTGCCATGACACTCGGAGAAGTGCGTTCGCTCCGACGGCGTGCGGCCCGCGCCCGACACCCCGGATTTCGCGTCGATGATGACATCGCCGCTCAGGAGCGAGGCCTGGATGAGCGGCTTGAGGGCCAGGAGCGACACAGTGGGATAGCACCCCGCGCTCGCGATCAGCTGTGCATCCCGCAGTTCCCGACCATGGTGCTCGGGCAGTCCGTAGACGGCGCGATTCGCGGCAGAGCGCTCGGCGTGCGGGTACCAGCGGCTGCGGAGATCGTCGTCTCTCAGGCGATGAGCCCCGGAGAGGTCGATCACTCGCACGCCCTGCGCGAGCAGGCCAGGCGTCAGTGTCGCCGCGGCCTCGTCTGGCAGGGCCAGGAACACGACGTCGTGCGCGCCGGCCAGGTCGGCGTCGGCGAGCGGCGTGACCTCGCCCGTCCAGATGCCGGTCAGCTCAGGCATGGCTCGCGGTGTCGCGCCGGTTCCCGAGCACACGGTGCGAACCGTGATCGCCGGGTGGCGGACGAGCAGCCTGACCAGTTCACGGCCGGCATATCCGGTCGCGCCGGCGACCGCGACCTGGAGCGGCGACGACGGCCGGAGCCGGGCTGAGGGAGCGCCAACAGCCTCTGCAACTTTATTCATGCAAAAGAATAATTATACAGAACACAGAATACTTATACAAGGCTCTGGTGGGAGCCGCCCGGATCGGCGGCTTCGAGCGATTTCGATGGTTGAAGAGCGGAACGGGCACCGTGTAAGATGCAGGGGCCGTTGAAGAAGTATGAAGCTCCGTCGTCAGGCCGCGATCCTGGAGCTCGTCGATCGGGAGAGCATCCGCAGCCAGCACCAGCTCCGGCGGCGGCTGCGGGCCGCCGGGCTGGGCGCGACCCAGGCCACGCTGTCGCGCGACATCCGTGACCTGGGTCTCGTCAAGCGCGCGGCGGATGGTGCCTACCAGCGTCCCACCGGAGACACCAGCAACCCCGCGGCGGTCATTTCCGTCTTCGAGCGCGCGATTGCCGAGTTCGTCGTCCGCGTGGACCAGGTGCAGCAATTGATCGTCGTGCGCACCGGCCGCGGTCAGGCGCAGTCGGTCGGTGAGGCCATCGATCGCGCGGACCTCGCCGAGGTCGTGGGGACGCTGGCGGGAGATGACACGATCCTGGTCATCGCGCGCGACTCCCGACATGCGCGAGCGCTGAGGCGGCGCATCGAAAGCCTCACGCGGCGGTAGGGACGAAAGAGACGATGGAACGCATCGTATTGGCGTATTCAGGCGGGCTCGAGACGTCGGTCGCGATCCCCTGGCTGGCCGAGCGGTTCGACGCCGAGGTCGTCGCGGTCACGCTCGATCTCGCCCAGGGCGGTGATCTCGAGCGCGTTCGTGAGCGCGCCCTCGCCGCCGGCGCGGTCCGCGCGCACGTGCTCGATGCCCGTCAGGAGTTCGCCACCGAGTTCATTCTGCCGGCGCTGCAGGCCGGGGCCATCTACGAAGACCGCTATCCACTCGCGACCGCGCTCGGGCGCCCACTGATCGCGCGGAAGCTCGTTGACATCGCCGAGATGGAAAGCGCCGGCGCGGTTGCCCACGGATGCATGGGCAAGAGCGGCGATCAGGTGCGTCTCGACGTGTCGGCGCGCGCGCTCAATCCGAAGCTTCGCGTGATTGCGCCCGCGCGGCTGTGGGGCATGACGAGGCCGGAGGAGATTGCCTACGCACGGGCAAGGGGCATTCCGGTGCCTGCGGCGATCGACAGCCCGTACACCATCGACGAAAATCTGTGGGGTCGCTCGATTGAGTGCGGAGTGCTCGAAGACCCGTGGGTGGAACCGCCGGAAGAGGTCTACACCATCACCAGGTCGCCGGCTGACTGTCCGGATGCCCCCGCGTACGTCGACATCGAGTTCGATCGCGGCACGCCCACCGGCGTCAGCGGCATTGCGATGCCGATGCCGGAGCTCATCGCCAGCCTGGCGACGATCGCCGGTACGCACGGAGTCGGCCGCGTGGACATGATTGAAAACCGGGTCGTGGGCATCAAGTCCCGCGAGGTATACGAAGCGCCGGCGGCCGTCGTGCTCCACACGGCCCATCGAGAACTCGAAGCCTTTGTCATCCCCCGCGACCTGCAGCGCGTCAAGCGCCAGCTGGCGCCGACTTATGCCGATCTCGTGTACAACGGACTCTGGTTCACGCCCACCAGGGAGGCGCTCGATGCCTTCGTCTCCAAGGTTCAGGAGCGCGTCACTGGGTCGATCCGCATGAAGCTCTGGAAAGGCGAGTGCCGCGTCGTCGGAAGGAAGTCGCCCTACGCGCTCTACGACCATGCGCTGGCGGTCGACGACGAGGGCGATCGCTTCGACCCTGCGGCGGCCGAGGGATTCATCAAGATCTGGGGGTTGCCAGCCGAGACGGCCGCCCGCAAGGCCCGCCGTGAGCCAACGCCGAGCGAGGCCGAGGCGCTCGGGCGCGGGTGAGGCGCCGAAGTGCGGGGCTCAGGTCGAATAGGTTGCCTCGCCTCAGGTGGGTTTGCTAGGATCGGGCGGCCTTACGGTCGCGTATCCTGCCTCCAGCCAACACAATTTCGGGGGATTGATGCAGCAGCGCCAGCTTCGGCTTGGTGACATCCTGGACGATTATTGCCCGCGCGAGCGGCGCATCACCAACCATGCGGTGGTCGCCATGATCGGGGCCGACGTCAAACAGACGCGGTGCACCACGTGCGAAGCCGAGCACGACTATCGACACGGGAAGGTTCCCCCGCAGCGAAAGAAGAAGGAAGCGCCTGGCGCGCTGTTCAAGCAGGTGCTCGACGGCCAGAACGCCGAGGGCACGATCACGCCGCCCGCGGCCGTTCTTCCTCCCGTTGTTCATCGACGCGAGATTGCCGAGCCCACGTCGCCCGAGCCCGTGCCCGAAGCGGCGCTTGCATCAGAAACGCCGGAAGCCCCACGTGAGGACGACGGGCCCGTACACCGCCCGCTGATTCGCGCGACGCTGCCGCGACCCGAGGGTCAGGTGCCCGCGCGCCCGGCGCCGGATTTCACCATGCGTCAGCCCACCGGCCGGCCAGGTCGATTCCGGCCGGGAGGTCCGCGCGGGGCTCACCGATCAAACAGACCCATGGGGTTTTCGCAGCCGCAGGGCGGCCCGGGGCAGAAGGCACACGGCATGCGACAGGGTCCGCCCAACCGGCACGGCGATCGCCCGGGTCCGATGTCGAACCGTTCCGGCAATCGTTCGCCCCATCAGCATCGATCGGCAAACCATCCAATGAACCCGCAATCGCGTCCGGGCAAGAAGCGCCACCGGTGAGCGCAACCATCGACAAATGAGTGGCCGCGGCAACTCAGGCCTGCCAGTCTGACCTACTGGAAGCCCAGAGCTGATTGCGGAAAGCCGATGAATGAAGACGACTAGCTGAGAGCCAAGAACCGATCATGCCCGATCTCTCGTCCAAAATCGGCCTCGTGGTTGGCGTTGCCAACAAGCGATCCATCTCGTGGGCGATCGCGCAGGCCGCCGCACAGGCAGGAGCGCGGCTTGTACTGACATACCAGGGCGAGCGGTTGGAAGAAAACGTGCGCGAACTGGCCGCAGATCTCAAAGACCCGCTGATTCTTCCTCTGGACGTGACCGACGAACAGCAGCTTCAGGACGTCTTCACCGTCATCGACAAGGAATTGGGTGCGCTCGATTTCGTGGTGCACGGCGTGGGCTTTGCGCCTCGAGAGGCGCTGTCGGCGCCGTTCGTCGAGACGACGCGTGAGGCGTTCAGAATCGCGCTCGACGTCAGCGCTTATTCCCTCGTCGCGCTGACTCGCGGCGCGGCGCCGCTGATGGAACGCCGCGGCGGAGGCAGCGTCCTGACCCTCACCTATCTCGGCAGCGACCGCGTCTTTCCGAACTACAACGTGATGGGCGTCGCGAAGGCCGCACTTGAATCAGCCGTGCGGTACCTCGCCGCCGATCTCGGTCCCAGGAACATCAGGGTCAATGCCATATCGGCCGGTCCCATCAAGACGCTCGCGGCGTCCGGGATTTCTGGTTTCTCCGGCATCCTTGGCGTGTACCGCGACCGTGCTCCCCTCAGACGCACGGTCGAGACCGCCGAGGTGGCCTCGGCGGCGCTGTTCCTGCTGAGCGACGCCGGGAAGGCCGTCACCGGCGAAGTCCTGATGGTTGACGCCGGATTCCACGCCACGGGGATGTAGCCGGTCGTCCCTGCCCGGCTCCTTTCGGTCGAGACCTGCGCCGAGCCACGACATGCGAACGATGCGACGTGCACGCGGCGCCCTGCTGCGGCTGATCCGCAATCGTCCGCTTGCGCTCGCGCTGGGACTGGCGCTGGCGGCACCGGGCTGGCTCCTCATTGCCTACGATTTTTCCTGGGAAACCTGGCTGACCGACGGCGTGAGTCTCGTTCTCCTGGCGACAGGACTGGCGCTGGCTGTATCCGCGATCAGCGGACGGAAGGCCGACTGGATCGATCCATCATCGCCCGCCGACGGATCGTCACGAGGCTCGGCTGACTGATGCCGGTTCGGTGACGCCGACGCTAAGATCGCCTCGCGCGGCCAGGCCCTTCCGCCGAGCCTTGTCCTTGTACATGCGACTGTCGGCAGTGGCGAGCAGGGACTCGTACGTGTCGCCGTCCTCGGGGAATACCGCACCGCCGACGCTCAGGCCGAGCGTGACGGTCCTGCCAGGCCGCACTTCGAGCGTCAGGCCATCGAGGGCGGCGCACAGCTCGTGCTGCTTGAGCTCAATCTCGTCGGGCCCGCAACCCGGCAGGAGCACGATGAATTCGTCTCCGGCGTATCGCACGCACGTGTCGTAAGGTCGAATCGCGGACCTGAGGACCTTCGCCATCAGTCGCAGCGCGCGATCGCCGATGTGATGACCGTGGCTGTCGTTGATGTCCTTGAAGCGATCCATGTCCATGACGAGCAGGCCGACGTGCGACTTTATCCGCTCGGCCCGCGACAGCTCGCGCGTGAGGTGCATGAACATGAATCGCGTGTTGGGCAGGCCGGTCAATGAATCAGTCAGCGAATCTTCCTGCGTCTGCTCGAACACGATCGAATTGGAGATGACCGCCGCCGCCTGCTCCGAGACCCGATCGAGAAGACGACGATGGTCGTCGGTGTAGAAGCCGGGCTCGGTGTGATAGACGGACAACGTGCCGATGAATCTGTCGGCGAAGACCAGCGGACAGACGAGCGCGGCCTGGAGTGCGAGAGGCTCCGACAGACCGGCGGCCTGCAGATCGATCACGGGCCGTGCGTTCACGAGCGCCTTTCGATTGCGCGCGACCCAGCCCGTCATGCCTGCGCCATGGGGAATCGTGAGGCGGGCCAGCAGCTCGGCGTCGGTGCCGACGGCGAACCGGCACGCCAGCGAGTTGGTCTCCTCGTTCTGGAGGAACAGCGCGCAGCACGAGAACGGCACGAGGTTGCTGAGCTTCGATGAGATCAGGCCCATCGTGTCCGCGACGCCCAAACTCGTGCCCATCGTCTGGGCAATCTCGTAGAGGGCATAGATCTCGCGATGCGCTCGAGCGATGTCATCGAAGGCGGACTTCGTCGCGCTCTCGCGTTCAAACCCGGGAATCACGGGACCGGTGTGGAGCAGCGGGGCCGGCATCCTGACTTTCGATCTGACGGGAGGTCCCGTTTCGGACTCGTCGGGCAGGCGGGGCAGGAGTTCCAGGAACTTCTCCACCAGCCGTGGATCGAGCGCCCGGCCTTTTTCGTCGCGCAGGACCTCGACCGCTGACTCGATGCTCATGGCCTTGTGGTACGGGCGCTCCGATACCAGCGCGTCGTAGTAGTCCACGGTGGTGAGCACGCGTGCGCCCAGCGGAATCTCTTCGCCCTTCAGTCCGAGCGGATAACCCTTGCCGTCCCAGCGTTCGTGATGTCCAAGAATGATCGGGGCGACTGGATAAGGAAATGGCACCGCTTCGATGATCTCGGCCCCGACCTCCGGGTGAATCTGCATCTTCTGAAATTCGTCCGAGGTCAGTGGGCCCGGCTTCGACAGGATGTGGTCAGGAACGGCGAGCTTGCCGATGTCGTGCAGCAGCGCCGCCGTCTTGACGCCTTCGACCTCGGCCTCGGCCATGCCCAGAGCCCGCGCGAGCGCCGTCGCATAGACCGGCACCCGCCGGATGTGCGAAGCCGAGGTTCGATCCTTCGACTCGATCGCCAGCGCCAGCGCTTCGATGGTCGCCAGGTGCAGATCGGACATGCGCTGCACCTGTGCGCGCTCCTCTGAAATCCGCGCCGAGTACATCTTGTAGGTCCGGTAAATCACGTAAAGGGGAATGGCGGCCGCCCAGACAATCCACTGGCCTGCCTGAAGGATCAGCCAGGCCACCAGCGCCGCGATGACGGCGCCGGCCGCATAGCTCGGGGAACCCCAAATGATGTTCTCGTTCCAGACCCGAAGAATGTGCTGGCGGGTCGACAACGCGATCGCCGTACCGACCAGCAACGAATTGACCAGCAGATACGTCGCGGCTGCCGCCACCAGCGGCAGGCCGAATCCCTGCCAGCTGAACGACAGCTGGCCGGGATGTCCGCCCAGCGCGACGAACACGGCGCCCGCGGCCTTGACCGTCGTCACGAGACTGGCGATGTTGAACAACAGCCTGTAGGGGGGCGTGGGTTGCTTGAGGTTGAAGGTGCATTGACTCCACGCGCTCGTTGTCGCAATCAGCATGGCCGCCTGCGGTTCAAGAAGCAGCAGCGATGCGAACACGATGGCGTACGACGGCGACAGTGTGGATCTCGAGTCGCCCGTCAACGGCAGCTCGACCTTCAGTGCCGAGATGGTGCCAGCGAGCGCGAGCAGGAGCAGGAAGAGTGCGGGATCCGTGACACGCCCCAGCTGCAGCGTCGACACCACGAACGCCGCACCGGCAGCGATCACAAACCCGATGTAGAGTTTCGTAATGCTCGTCAGCTCGCCCATTGACACGACTCCGAACGGCGCCGGGCATGTGTGCGATCAATCGTCGATTCGCCCATCGCCAGTCCGGGCTACACCCGGACCCCTGTCCGACATGTCGCAGTGCAAGGCTGAGGCCCTCCCGTACTCAAAATGGATCACGTCAGGGAACCGCTGATTCGGCAGTGGTTTACGGTGCAGGTTCTGCCGGCGACCCGGCGTCGCCGTCAGATTGTGCACATCTGTGACGTGTCAGACTGGAACACACGCCGACGAGTTTGATCTCTAACTCGATGCGCCGTCAGGTACTTGGGACTGGCTTATCAGGCCGTACTGGAATGAGACTGTGGACCATGCCGAACCGGGAAAAGCTGAACGGGTTGAAGGAGAGACGCTAGCGGGCCGCGCTGCGGCTGGAACGGCTGCGCGACGCCGCACGCACCTGGGGCTCGAGTCCGAACTCGCCAATCTTTCGGTAGAGCGTCCCGCGGCTGATGCCGAGCACTTTGGCGGCTTCTTTCTTGTTCCAGCGGACGGCTTCGAGGATCCGCACGATATGCGACCGTTCGGTTTCGCGGAGCGAGGGCAGGCGCTCGGTGGACGATTCCGCAGGCTGCACGGCATGGAGGAACTCGATATCCGCCGCGCGGATCGATCGCCCCGGTGCCGAGAGCGCCGAGCGCGAGACCGTGCTCTCGAGCTCGCGGATGTTGCCGGGCCAGTGATAGGTGGACAGCAGATCCAGCGCTTCCTTCGAGAAAGACTTCGAGTCGAGCGGAAGGCCGTTGGCGGCGCAGTATCGCGCGAGGAATCGCTGCGCCAGCACCGGAATGTCAACCTGACGTTCCCGGAGCGACGGCAGCCGAATCGAGAACGCGTTGATCCGGTAGTAGAGATCCTCGCGGAATCGGCTGTCGCGCACGAAGAGGTCGAGCGGCCGGTTCGTCGCAGAAATCAGGCGGAAATCGACGTGAATCGACTTGTTCCCGCCCAGCCGCTCGAAGCGCCGCTCTTCGAGGACTCTGAGGAGCTTCGCTTGCGCCACGATCGAAAGATCCCCGATTTCATCGAGGAAGAGTGTGCCTCCCGTGGCGAGCTCGATGCGCCCGGGCTTCCGGTCGTGCGCCCCCGTGAAGGCCCCTTTTTCGTAGCCGAAGAGCTCTGATTCAAAAAGGGTATCGGGAAGAGCCGCGCAGTTGACGGCCTGGAACTTCTGCACGCTTCGACGGCTCAGCTCGTGGATCATCCGTGCGACGACTTCCTTGCCCGAGCCGGTCGGTCCGAGGATGAGGACGGAAATGTCCGATTTGGCGGCCGTCCGAATCCACTCGAAGACGATCAACATCTTCTCGTCGCGGCCGATCATCTCCCGGAAGCGCTGAACTGAAGGCGATTGATCCTCGGTGCTGACCATCGCCCGGCGCTCGAGGAAGCTGTCCAGGTGCGTGGCGAGCGCGTCATCGTCAGGCCTGGCGGCGGTGTATCGCTCGACGGGGCCGGCGACGACGGCGGCGACGCCGAAATCCGCCAGCTCTCGAACGCAGTTCTCGACGTCGAGCCGGAGGCGCCCGAACGTCTGCATCAGCGAGTCAACGTCGAACGATTCCTCGGGACGGGCGCTCAGATAGCGGAGAATGCCAGCGCGGAGCGGTGATTGAACGAGCGAGCGAAAACGCGTCTCGGGGTCGTCCAACGTGGGCATCGTCCGAGCGGCTGCGGCAGCCGATCGTCTCGCGTTGAAGGTCAGTTCATCCACCTTTGCACCGGGATCGATACGCCGGAACTGGCACTCTACATATCGGCACGGTCGGGGGGGCTCGACAGCCTGAGGCCCGGCTCCGGGCCGTCGGCGGCATCGGCGTCTCGGAGGCGCCTCGTCGCCCGGAACCCACGGAGCTGGTGTTAAGCTAGGCCAAACGCTCGGCTCAAGACTTTCGGAGGTTTGCCGTGCCGCACCGCGCTCCTGGTGCTCCTGAAAAGGCCCAGAAGAACTACCTGTCGGGCAAGGCCATCCGCTACTACCGCCCGCGCGGAAGCGCTGAGGTTCGCAGTCTGATCGATGACGGGTTCCAGGCGTTCAACGCAGCACGGTTGTCTGAGGCGTGTCGGATTTTTTCCGACAAGATGCTTCATCCGGACAACAACACCACCATTGCTCTGACGGTAGCCGGCGCCATGACGCCCGCCGGACTCGGCGGCTGCATCGTCGAGTTGATGGAGCGCGGGCTCATCGATTTCATCATCAGCACAGGAGCGAATCTCTATCACGATCTGCACTACGCGCTCAATTTCACGCTGACTCGCGGGTCACCGTTTGTCAACGATATCGAGCTCTACGAACAGGGGATCATTCGCATCTACGACGTGCTCTTTCCGGCCACGGTGCTGCTCGAGACGGACAAGTACGTCCGCGACTTTCTCGTTCGCGAGGGCATCGATTGCCCGGTGTCGTCGGCCGATCTGCACTATCGCCTCGGACGGGACCTGATTCGCAGGAATCCGGGGTGCGTGGAGTACTCGGTCGTCGCGCAGGCGGCCAAGTCAGGCGTTCCCATCTACACGTCGTCGCCCGGCGACAGTTCGATCGGGATGAACGTGGCGTATCACGAGCTGATGAATGACAGCCGGCTGATGATCGATCCCAATCTCGATGTCAACGAGGTCTGTGCGATGGTGCTGGCCGGCCAGCAGAATGGCTGCGTCATTCTGGGCGGCGGGTCGCCGAAGAACTTCTACCTCCAGGGACAGCCGACGCTCTGGGAGGTGTACGGCATTCCGAAAGGCGGAAACGATTACTTCATCCAGATGACCACGGATCAGGTCGTCTGGGGCGGGCTGTCGGGCGCGACACCGGCCGAGGCGGTCAGCTGGGGCAAGGTCAATCCGGGGGTGCTGCCGGACACGGTCGTGGCGTACTGCGATTCAACGATCGCGTTTCCTCTCTTCTGTGAATATGCGGTCGGCTCGAAGTACGGACGTCGGCCGCGCAAGGAGCTCGTGCACCGGCGTGAGGAGCTTGTGGCCGACCTCAAGCGCCAGGCAAAGGTGGCACGGACGGCGACCGAGGGCGAGCCCGCCAACGTGCCGAAGTAACACGCGCGGACTGGTGTCGCCATCCGGCCGCCTCGAGCATCCACTCGATGCGAACGTTCTCCTCGGAACTCGAGCCGTTTCTCGATCAGCCCTCGGCTGCGCCTCGCATCTACGCCGACGCCAACGTTCCTGCGGGCGTCGTGCAGTTCATGCGGCAGCGCCTGGAGTGGGACGTCTTCTTCGTCCTCGAAGAAGACGACCTGCGGCGCGCGCCCGACGTGGAGCATTTTCGTCTGGCCCGGCGCCTGCACCGCACACTCGTGACACTCGACCGGGACTATCTGGACGACCGGCGATTCCCGCCGGCGGAGACCGACGGTGTCCTTGTCGTGAGCGCCCCCGACGAACGGGCGCTCACCAAACTCCTGCGGCGCGTCGCAGGATCGCTCTTCTCGATCACGAGTGAAGGGACCGATCGGCTGGTCACGCCGCTCCCGCTGCGCGGTCGCAAACTCCACGCGCAGGTGGACTGGGTGGGCACGATCGATTCGCACGACCCCGCTCAATGACACTGCTTGCCGGTGCTGACATCGTCCTCGGCGACCGGATCCTGACATCGGGGACCCTGGTCATCGATGGCGGCCGCATCGTGGCCGTCGAGCCCGGCTCATCGAAGGATGCGAGCCGGGTGGACTTGCGGAATCACGTCATCGTTCCGGGTTTCGTCGACGTGCACGTGCATGGTGTTGACGGGACTGATGCGATGAACGGCCAGGACGCCATTCGTCGCATCGCCCAACGACTCCCGCGCTACGGCGTGACGGCATTCTGTCCGACGACGATTGCGTGCGAGGCCGATGCACTCCGCGGCGTCCTCGATGCGACGGGGAACGCGCGCCGCGATCAGGAGAGCGGATCCGCGCGTGTGCTGCCCGCGCACCTGGAGAGCAACTTTATCAATCCCGATTTCCGCGGGGCGCAACCGCTCCGATGTCTTTGCCTGCCGCCGAATCCCGGCCATCTCGAGCCGTCCAATGTCGACGGCATCAGCGCCGGGCCGATTCTCGAGCGGATCGAATCGTCGTCGGCCGACGTCGGCATCGTCACGCTTGCGCCGGAACTTCGCGGTGGCATCGATCTCGTCCGTCGCTTGGCGCGCACAGGCATTCGCGTGTCGCTCGGACACTCCGGCGCGACCTTCGATCAAAGCCGGGAGGCCATCGCGGCAGGAGCTCGACACGCGACGCACCTGTTCAACAGGATGCCTCCCGTGCATCACCGCGAACCAGGGCTCGCAGGCGCCGTCCTGGTGGACGACACTGTCGCGGCGGAGTTGATTTGCGATGGCGTTCATGTTCATCCGGCGGTGATGCGTCTCGCGATCGATGCCAAAACGTCGCGGCGCGTCATGGCGATTACGGATGGAACCGCGGCGTCCGGACTCCCGGTCGGCTCGAGGGCGCGTCTGGGAGAGCACACCATCGTCACGGGCGATCGCGCGGCCTACCTGGAAGACGGCACGCTCGCCGGCAGCACACAGACGATGGATCGCGTGCTGAAGGTGCTGGTCGAAACGGTCGGACTGCCGCTCGTGGACGCGGCGAGGATGTGCTCGACGACGCCGGCATCTGAAATGGGACTCGAAGGGGTCGGGGTTATCGAGCCCGGCGCGGTCGCCGACCTCACGGTTCTCAATCGGAGCCTTGAGGTCGTGCAGACCTATGTAGGGGGGCACCTCGCCTTCTCGGCTCGCTAGCCGAGGCGGCTCCGAGGGAACCTTCACCGCCGCGGCCCCGTATACTTTTCTTGCGAGGGCTTATGTTCAAGACATCTGTCGCCGTCTGCGGTTGGGTCGTCATCGGCGCGCTGGCCGGTATAGGCTGCTCGATTGACCTGGATGCGGAAGGCTATACCACCCGGGAGGAACGGCAGTTCAAGGTGGACGGCCGGCCGGAGCTGAACCTGACTACGTTCGACGGGGCAATTGAGGTGGTGTCGTGGGATCGGCCCGACGTGCAGGTCGTCATCGAACGCCGGGCGGGCAACAAGGATCAGGCCGATGCCATCAAGGTCGGCGTTGATCAGGCCGGCAATCGCATCACAGTCGAGGCCAAGCAGCCGCCCCGCGGCGAAGGCGTCGTCCAGGTTGGCTGGCACCTGTCGAAGTCCGTGAGACTCGTTGCATCGGTGCCGCGGCAGACGGACGTCATCGCCCGCACATCCGACGGTGCGATTGCAGTGCGACGGATTGAAGGGCGTGTTGAGCTCCGGACGAGCGATGGCTCCATTGAAGCCAATGACGTTTCCGGGCCGATCGTTGCGCATACCTCGGATGGATCGATGGAGTTGCGTGACATCCGGGGCGATGTCGAAGTCGAGAGCGGCGATGGCGCCATTACCGTCGTTGGGACGCTGGCGACGCTTCGTGCCCGGACGTCCGACGGTCACATCACCGTTCGAGCGGATACGGGCAGCAAGATGACAGAGGATTGGGACATCTCGACCGGCGATGGCAGTGTCGATGTCGATGTGCCGGCTGATTTTTCGGCGGAGTTCGACGTGCACACCTCTGACGGGAGTGTGCAGGCCGACAACCTGAACATCGTGACGACCGGTCCGATCTCGAAGGACTCGTTGCGGGGCACGCTCGGCAGCGGCGGTCGCAACTTCAGGATCAGAACGTCGGACGGTTCGGTGCGTCTGCGCCGCGGATAAGATCTCTTCAGTGTGCGTCAGGCCCGGCGTGGTTCGCGCGGTGACGGATTCGCGTAGTGCGTCGGGTCGCTGACTCTCGCCTCATCGAACGCATCCCTTCGCTCCCTGCACTTGCTGCAAAGGCCGCAGTGCATGCCGCCGCTCGGGTTGTTGCAGGACATGGTCAGCTCGAATGGCACGCCGAGCGCGTGGCCGAGCGCGACCACCTCGGACTTGTGCATGTGCACGAACGGCGTGAGAATCGTCAGTTCGTGCGCGAGGCCCAGAGACAGCGCGCGCGCAAAGCCAGCGAAGAACTCCGGCGTCGCGTCTGGAAATGGATTCCCGGCGAGCGGTCCCATCGCGATCCGGTGGATCCGCCGCGCGGCGCAATAGACGCCGCCTTTGGCAAGCAAGACCACATTCCGACCGACCAGATAGACATCTTCGTCAGGTGTGTCGTACGCGGGCGGCGTGCCTCGAATGGCCCAGTGCGTCGACGAGTACACGTCGCGCATCGTGAGCTCGAGCTTTGCGAGTGGAAACATTCCGTTGCGAAGGGGCGGCGCCGCGAGCAGGCGCTCGAGCATGCGCAGCTCCTCGGATTCCCAGGCCAGCCCGACGCTGACATAGACGGGTTGAACACGACTCCTCCGCAGCTGGTCCGCGGCCAGGACGACGCTGTCGAGGCCTCCTGAGAGAAGCACGGCGACGGTTTGGTCATCCTGGAATTCTTCAGCTACCATGAGACGTCGGCCCGCGGAATCCGAATCCTCGAGGTCTCTATGTATTCAGTCACCAAGCGCATCGAGTTCTGCTACGGGCATCGGCTGCTCGATTATGACGGCATTTGCAAGCATCCGCACGGGCACAATGCGGTGGCGGAAATCGAAGTCGAGACGGGCGCACTTGACGATCGGAACATGGTCTGTGATTTCAGCGACATCAAGCGGGTCGTGAAAGGCTGGATCGATCGGGAGCTGGACCACAAGATGATCCTGCGCCACGACGATCCGCTCGTGAAGCCTCTCCAGCAGCTGGGCGAGCCGGTGTTCCTCGTCTCGAGCAATCCGACTGTCGAACAGATTGCCCAGCTGATCTTCGACTTCACCCGCCAGAACGGATTCCCCGTGGTTGAAGTGCGAGTATGGGAGACTCCGTCGTCGTTTGCGTCGTACCGCGGGCAGCAGGCCTTGACGGCGAAGTCCGATCGCAGCAGTGACGCGGGGGCCGCGCACAGGGGCCGCTAGCTACCGGAACGGCAGCTCGTACGACAAGTAGGCCAGAACCGCCGTGCTCGATGGGTCCTCGCCGATGTTCCACGTGAAGGGGACGGCCAGACCCAGCACCAGTTGTTTGGCGCCGAAGTTTTTCCCGACCCTCACGCCGGGCGAGAGGATGACCACCGTCTCCCGCTCGGTTCCGATGGCTTTCTCTGCGGGCTGCCTGAACAGCGTGAATGCTTCGAACATGGCATGCGCCATCGGCGTCATTTGCCAGATGACGCTGCCGGCCAGGGACGGCATCGTGAGCGATCGTTCGGCGCCGTCCGGCCAATCCGTCGTGCCCGGAAACCACGTCAGCCCGGCGTTCCAGTGAAAGTAGAAATCTTGAACCTGCTTGCTGAATGGCAGATTGGCTTGCAGTCCCCACGAGCCCTTGCCCCGGCCGCTGGCTTCGTCGCCGCTTGGAAGAATCACGCTCAGCCGCGGAGCGAACGCCGGTTGTCCGGGTCCCTCCGTCAAGGCCTGATAGCGATAGTTGATGAGCACGTCATTCAGGCCGCCGCTGTTATTGATCCCCGAAAAGGGAATCGTATACGACAGCTGGTGCTTGACCGTCGAGACCGGCCACTCTTGCGTGAAAATGGCAGCCCACCCGTCTTCGCCTGCAGAGAAACCGAAGATGTTCTGAACAACTCCCGGTTCCTGATTGAAGGCCTCCTCGACGAAGAACGAATTGTCCACGAGCTCGAACGGGCGTTGCGCGGGCGTGCCATTTGAGGTCGGCGATTGCGCTCCGACGTTCGCGGCGAGGAGAAACGAACGATGTTGCCGCCAATCCCCTGAGGGCGCGACTTGAGACCATGCCGAATGCCAGCAACGCGAATGGATTGTAGCAAGCTTGTACAAACCTCGGATTCGTCGCAGGTTTCCTGAAACCGGTGGAGCGGCCTGGACGGGTATGATGATCGGCGGAAGCGGGTCTGATGTCCCTCGAGCAAGCGCTCGCCACTCCCGAAGAGAAGAGCCGGTACGTTCGTCGGCTGTTCGCCACCATTGCCAACCGCTACGACCTCATCACCGTATGTCTGTCCTACGGCCAGGATCGCCGCTGGAAGCAGCGACTCGTCGAGCTGGCTCGTCCCGGGCCCTCCGAGCGTGCCCTCGACCTCGCCTGCGGCACGGGCGATCTGGCATATGCCGTTCGGGCCGCCGGCGCCGCGGTGGTCGGACTCGACATTACTCCTCGCATGATTTCACTGGCGAGAAGAAAGCGGACCGAGGATCCGCCTTCGTTCGTGGTTGGTGACATGATGGCGCTCCCCGTCGCCGACCGATCATTCGATCTCGTCACGACCGGTTATGGGTTGCGAAACGTGCCGGGTCTCGAGGCGGCCATCGGCGAGATCGTGCGCGTGCTGCGCCCGGGCGGGCGGATCCTCTCGCTTGACTTCAATCGCCCCGCGAACGGGTTCATTCGGGCGGTGTATCTTGGGTATCTGACCATCGTCGGATCGGCCGCGGGCCTCGTGCTTCACGGGGATCCCGACACGTACCGCTACATACCGGAGTCGATCCGAAGATATCCGGGCGCCGCGGGTGTGGCCCGGTTGATGCGCGACGCGGGCCTGATCGAGGTCGAACACACGCCCGTCCTTGGAGGACTGATGGCAATTCACACGGCGAAGAAACCTGCTGGTCGGGTGGGCTGACGTCCTTTGCCAGTATGGTCGAGAGCGCCATGACGTTCGAATCGGCTGGCTGGTCTGGTGAGGGTGAGTTCACCCAGAAGCTCATCGACACACTGAAGGCGGTGTCGGGGATCAGGTTTCTTCGTGTGGAAGATGCACCTGCCACGCGCGCCGAGGCCGACTACAACTTCATCAGCAACGAGATCTACGTGGGCTTCGACATGCGGACTCGACACCAGGGTTTCCGCCGCTTCGGGTTTCTGCCGGCCACGCGTCCCGTGCAGGAGGCGTCGATGTCGCTCGCGGATCTCGAACGCACGCTCTCATCACAAGACGAAATCGGAGCGCCGGACTACTCGGATGGGACGATGCTGCAGTATCTCCGCACCGAGCGGATCATTCCACCTTACCAGACGCGAGGGTACAAGCTTGTCGAGCTCGTTCGCATCTACCAGATTCAGCCGGAATCTGCGTAGAACGATTCAGTCCCTTCACCGCGGCACCTATCTCTCGAGCAGGTCGGTGAGCGCGCTCAGTGCGAACGCCAGCACATCTTCGTCGGTGAGGTCGGCGACCGCTGTCGCTTCTCGAATAGGGCGCTCCGTGCGCTCGACGCGGCTTCCGCGTCGCCGGTTGGTTCGCCCGATGACTTGCGGCAGCGGGCCCGACGCGTCGAGCTCCAGTTCGACGAAGTCCTCGGGCGCGTGCTCCGAGGCCAGCCGGATGCTCGCCGCCGGGTTGGAAACGCGGAATGGCAAACCCTCTGCGGTGAGCGCGCTGGCGAGCGTGCGGAACACCGGCAGGGCCGTGCGCGGCAGAAAGGCCTCGTAGGCTTTCGCGGCGGCGTCCGAACGAACTCGTTTCTCCGCGTCCGCCCGTTTGGCGCCTTCGATGACCTGCCGAAGGCGTCGTCGAATCTCTGAGACTTCCATTCTGGGTTCCCGTCTTTCTCAAATTGCGTGAGCTTGTCGCAGCCGTTCGATCGCAGCCTCGTCGAGACCGAGGTCATGTTCGAGAACCGATGCCGTGTGCTGGCCCAGGAGGGGCGGCGGGGTCCGGACGCTGCCCGGAGTGTCCGACAGCTTCACCGGCACGCCGAGCAGCCGCAGGTCCCCGACCGTCGGGTGCATGAGGTGTTCGACCATCCGGCGGGCTTCGACCTGCGGATCGGCCAGCACCTCTTCCACGTTTCGGACGGATCCCGCGGGCACACCGGCTGATTCCAGAATCGTCAGCCACTCGGCTCTCGACCGGGTCTTGAGTCGCGAGGTGAGCAGAGGCCGCAGCTGATCGTACGCGGACACGCGATCGCGGTTGGTGGCGAAGCGCGGATCGCGGCCCAGTTCGTCGAGACCGATCGCGCGGCAGAACCGGCGCCACAAATCGTCGTTTCCCACCGCGAGGACGAATGCCCCGTCGCTTGCGTCGAACGTTTCATACGGCACAATCATCGGGTGACGGTTGCCCATTCGCTGTGGCGGGTTGCCCGTCGCGAACAGGAGAGCGGCCTGGTAGGTGAGCAGCGCGGCGACAGAATCCAGCATCGCGATGTCAACGAACTGTCCTCGACCAGTCTGAGAGCGTGCGAAGAGCGCCAGTAGAATTCCCTGCGCCGCGAACATCCCGCTCACGAGATCGCCAATCGCCACGCCGAGCCGAAATGGCGGCCCGTCCGCGTCGCCTGTGATGCTCATCAGCCCGCCTTCGGCCTGAACGATCGCATCGTATCCGGCCTGTGTCCGCCGGGGTCCGGTCTGTCCGAAACCGGATATGGAGCAATAAATGAGTCGCGGATGCTTCTTGGCAAGCTGCGCGTAGCCGAAGCCAAGAGGATCGAGCGTGCCCGGACGGAAGTTTTCGACCACCACATCGGCCCGGCCGATGAGTCGTGCCAGCAGGTCACGGCCCTCGGGATGCTTGAAATCGAGCGTGACGCTTTCCTTATTTCGATTGATGCTCAAGAAATATGCGCTCTCTCCCGCAACGAAGGGCGGCCCCCAGGCCCTCGTGTCGTCGCCCTTGCGGGGCTGCTCGATCTTGATGACCCTCGCACCCATGTCTGCGAGGAGCATCGTGCAATAGGGTCCCGACAGCACTCGTGTGAGGTCGACGATGGTGATGCCACGGAGCGGGCCGGCAGATTCGTCGCCGGCGGATCTGGTGTCAGTCATCGGCGGACAATTCTATAGTGACCGTCTCCGGAAGCCGCATCAATGCCTTCTCCGCCTCGCCACGCGGACCAGATCGCTCAGCAGCGCGTAGGCCGTCTGCGTCAACCCGCCGTCGAGCTGCGTGATCGCAATCTCGCCCAGCAGGTCCGTACGCAGGATGAGCGCATTCTGCAGCCCCACGAGGTGCGCGAGCGGGGAGTCGAGGGTGAGCGCGCGGGGCTCGACCCACGCGACGACGGTGCCGCCGCGGCGTTCGGCCTCTGCCACCAGGCGGATGCGAGTGTTTTGGTCCATCGCCCGTTTGACATCGTCGTTCGAGATCCCCGAAATGCCCGTTCGCCTCACATTCTGTGGTGACACGTTTCCGCCAAGGAGCACGTTCGAGAGCGCGGCGATCTTCGCGGCTGCGTCCCAGCCCTCGATGTCGAGCGATGGATCGGCTTCGGCAATCCCGGCCTGCTGCATCTCGCTGAGCGCGGTTTGGAAGGTCTTGCCGCGCTCCATTTCCGTCAGGATGTGGTTGGTCGTGCTGTTGACCACTCCTCGAACCGCGGTGATCTGCACCGCCGGAAGAGTCTCTCGAACAAGGTTGAAGATCGGAATGCCGTCCATCACCGTGCCTTCGAACAGGAAGGAGCGGCCTCGTCGATCGGCCAGCGCCTGGAGTTCGCGATAGGCGAAGGCCACCGGCCCCTTGTTCGCGGTCACGACGTCCGCGCCGCCCTCGAGCGCCGTCCGGATGTGATCAATCGCCGGCTGCCCATTCCTGACGTTGAGGGGCGTGGTTTCTATCACGACCAGATCTCGACACCGGCCACAGGCATGGCGAATGAACTCGACCGAACTGGCCTGACGCGCCTCACTGGAGGGCAAGGGCTGACCTGCGTCGCGGCTGGAGAGCGCTGCCGCGACATCGACGCCCGATTCCGAGAAGGTCTGGCCATGGCGGCCCGTGGAAATTCCGACGATCCGGCAGTTCAGCCCTTCCTGGTCCTGGAGCTCGGCCTTGCGCTCGTCGAGAAGGCGGACGAAACGGCGGGCGACATTGCCAAACCCGACGAGGGCGATTCGGAGTTCGAGCGCCGCTAAAGCCATGACGTGCCTCCGACTGCTCGTGGATGCATCCGCGAAAGTTTACGATGGCTCGGCCGGTTGAGCATCAACATGCTCGGCTATACTCCTGATCCCTTCCGCGTCAGGCGGCGCGGGACGCGCTCCACCGAGAGAGGAGGCCACAGGTGAACAAACAGATAGGACTTCCGGCATTGACGCTTCCCATCGCGCTGATCGTGGGCTTTCAGGTTGTTCTGGCGGCGCAGGACGCGAGTTCGCCGGTTCCAACCGTGGTGACGACGGGCGAAGGCGTGATCAAGGCTGCTCCCGATCGCGCGTTCGTGACGATTTCGGTCGAGGCGACCGCCCGGATGCCGATGGAGGCGCAGAAGGCGAGCGCGGCGTCCATGGCGTCGGTGCTGCAGAAGCTGGCAGAAGCCAACGTCCCGAAGGATGCCATCCGCACGACGGCGTACGACCTGCAGCAGGAATTCGACTACGTCAACGGCAAGCAGACTTCACGCGGCTACGTCGCGAGAAATGTGATTGAAGTCCGTGTGGATCAAGTGGAACGCACCGGAGACGTCATTGCAGCTGCGACCAGTGGGGGCGCGACGGCCGCGACGAACGTCCGATTCGACCTGCGGGACCGTGAGTCGCTGGAGCGAGAAGCGCTGAAGCGGGCGGTCGCCGACGCGCGGGCGCGCGCTGATGCCGCGGCCGCTGGTGCCGGCCGCACCGTGGATCGCATCCTGAGAATTCAGGAATCCGGTGTGGCCGTGCCGATTCCGGGACCACAGTTCCGCATGGTGGCCGCCGAGGCCGCGCCGGGGCCGCCACCCTCACCGCCGATTGTTGCCGGCGAGATCGAGGTCCGCGCATCGGTCACCTTGACGGCGTCGCTCAAGTAGACGACGACCGACGGGATCCTGCCGACCGGCGCACGAGTCAAAGGTCAGAGAGCCGATCACTGGACGGGACGAGCGGTCTGTCGCGTTGACAGTCGCATCCGCGATGATATAATTCGGACTAAATCGGTCGTATTTATGGTCACACACCGTGGCGCCGCCCTTTTCAGAGGCCACCGCCTCAATCCTTGAACTCATTGGAAATACACCACTTCTTCGCCTCAGAGGGTTCGAAACCGCGCTCGAGAATGTCGAGCTTTATGCGAAGGCGGAATGGCAGAATCCCGGAGGGTCGGTCAAGGACCGCGCGGCGTTCCGAATGATTGTCGAAGGCGAGCGGGCGGGTGCGCTGACCCCCGATCGCGTGATTCTCGATGCGACCTCGGGCAACACCGGAATTGCCTACGCGATGATCGGGGCAGCGCGCGGGTACAAGGTCACGCTCTGCCTTCCCTCCAACGTCACGCCCGAGCGCAAGAGAATCCTGCGCGCGTACGGTGCGGAAATGGTATTCACCAATCCGCTCGAAGGCTCGGATGGGGCGATCCGCGAAGCGCGGCGGCTCGCTGCCAGCGAACCCGATCGGTACTTTTATCCGGACCAGTACAACAACGACGCGAACTGGCGAGCTCACTACGACACCACCGGCCAGGAAATCCTCAACCAGACCGGCGGTCGCATCACCCATTTTGTCGCAGGACTCGGCACCAGCGGAACGTTCGTCGGGGTCGGTCGTCGTCTTCGCGAGCACGATCCTCGGATCGAGCTCGTCTCAGTCCAGCCCGACTCGCCGCTTCATGGCCTCGAAGGCTTGAAGCACATGGAGTCGGCCATCGTGCCGGGCATCTACGATCCGACGATCGCGGACGAGGATATTCGCGTCGGCACCGAAGAGGCGTACGAGCTCACGCGTCGGCTGGCGGTCGGCGAAGGGCTGCTGGTCGGCATCTCGAGCGGCGCCGCCCTGGCCGCAACGCTCCGGCTCGCCGCGCGGGTCAGGAATGCCGTCATCGTGACGATCTTCTGCGACGGCGGCGAGAAGTACTTGTCCGAGCGGTTCTGGGAACAACCAGCCGAAGGGTCGACCATCGGGGGTGTGAACTGAATGGCCGACGACGTGGTGTTTATCGGGAGCGCGGTGACCGACGCGATCCGCAGCCACGCCGCGGAGACGTATCCCAACGAGTGCTGCGGCGCGCTGTATGGCTTGGACACCGCCGTGCAATTAGCGCTCGCGCTACCCAATACCACGGACGAAGGTCCGCGTCGCCGCTTCATGGTGAGCACGACCGACTACCGGCGCGCAGAGGCGCGCGCGGCCGAAACGGGGCTCAGCCTGCTTGGCTTCTATCATTCGCATCCGGATGCGCCGGCCCGACCGTCTCAGTACGACCTGGACCACGCATGGCCGTCATTCCTGTATCTGATACTGGGGATCGAAGGCGGCGAACCGAAGGTTCTGACCGCATGGTCGCTCAATCCCGGGCGGACCGCATTTGATGAACGCGTCCTCAGGGCGCTCACTTCCTGACGAGGATCAGACGTGGCGAGCAAAGTTCTCATTCCCACACCGCTCAGGCCGTTCACCGGCAAGAAGGAGAGCGTCGACGTCGAAGGGACGACCGTCGGCGAGCTGCTCTCGAACCTCACGAAGGAGTATGGCGGGCTCCGGCAACATCTCTTCACCGATCAGGGACGTCTTCGCAGCTTTGTCAACGTGTATCTGAACGACGAAGACATCCGGTACCTGGACAAGGAGCAGACGGCAGTCAGTCCCGGCGACACGATCAGCATCATCCCGTCGGTCGCGGGTGGTGCGGTCGCTGAAGCGGAGCTCCCGACGCTGTCGAAGGACGAGGTGAAGCGCTACAGCCGGCACCTGATCATGCCCGAGGTCGGCATGGACGGGCAGCGCAAGCTGAAGGCGGCGCGCGTCCTCTGCATCGGCGCCGGCGGGCTCGGATCGCCGGTCGGGCTTTATCTCGCCGCCGCGGGTGTCGGCACGCTTGGCATCGTGGATTTCGACACTGTGGACTTCAGCAACCTGCAGCGTCAGATTCTGCATGGAACGTCCGACGTGGGCCGGCCGAAGCTGGCGTCCGCCAAGGATCGGCTGAACTCCATCAATCCGGAGATCCGGATCGAAACGCACGAGGTCGCGCTCAGCTCGGCGAATGCCCTCGACCTCCTCTCTCATTACGACATCGTCGTGGACGGTACCGACAATTTCCCGACGCGGTATCTCGTCAACGATGCGTGCGTGCTCCTGGGCAAGCCGAACGTGTACGGCAGCATCTTCCGATTCGAGGGGCAGGCGTCCGTCTTTGCGACGAAGGAAGGTCCGTGCTACCGCTGTCTCTATCCCGAGCCGCCGCCGCCAGGGCTGGTGCCGAGTTGCGCGGAGGGTGGGGTGCTCGGTGTGCTGCCCGGCATCATTGGCACGATCCAGGCGACGGAGGCGATCAAGCTCATCATCGGTTCGGGCGAGCCTCTCATCGGTCGCTTTCTGATCTTTGACGCCCTGAGGATGAAGTTCCGCGAGCTGAAGCTCAGGAAGGATCCGGACTGCCCCGTGTGCGGAACGCATCCGACGGTCCGGGCCCTGATCGACTACGATCAGTTTTGCGGTGTCGGACCTGCCGTGGCCAGCGATTCACACTCGGGTGTCCCCGAGATTACCGTCCAGGAGCTGAATGAACGGCTCGATCGCGGAGAGCGTCCCCTCATTCTGGACGTTCGGGAGCCACAGGAGTATCAGATCAACCGCATTCCGGGATCGGTCCTGATCCCGCTCGGCGATCTTCCGCAGCGCGCGCACGAGCTCGACAGCGCCCGCGAGCTGGTCGTGCACTGCAAGTCGGGTGTGCGGAGCGCCAGGGCGGTGGAGTTCCTGCGGTCGGCGGGGTTCGGTAAGGCGAGAAACCTGAAGGGCGGCATCGTCGACTGGGTGGACAAGATCGATCCGAGTCAGCCCAGATACTGAGCGCGCGACCGTTCTTTACTTTGCGGGTATAGGTCGCTACAGTACGTCCGAGCTCAGGCGAGTTCAGGCGCATGCTGAGGCTATCCAAGAAGGCCGATTACGCGCTGATTGCCATGAAGCATCTCACGCTGAGACGCGATCAGGCGTCCAGCGCCCGCGAGATTGCCGGCCAGTTCGACATTCCCACCGAGCTGATGGCCAAGGTACTCCAGCGGCTGGTGCACAAGGGCCTCCTCCAATCGCAGCAAGGCACGCGCGGCGGCTACCAGCTGGCCAGACCGGCCACTCGCATCTCGATCGCCGACGTCGTCCAGGCGATTGACGGCCCGCTGACCGTCACCGCCTGCTCGAACGAGGATCCGAGCTGCGACCAATATTCGAAATGCAACGTGAGGGACCCGCTCTGGCGCGTGAGGGAACGCATCATTCAGGCGCTCGAGTCGTGCTCCATCGCCGAACTGGCGTCTGACCGACCAGCCGCACACATCGTCCCGGTGTCTCGAGCCACCGTTCAGCCGCAACTCTGAACGAGGTCGCACCGTGCGACAACCTGCCCGCATCTATCTGGATCATCACGCCACCACGCCGGTCGATCCGCGCGTGCTGGACGCCATGCTCCCGTACTTCGGCGAGCGGTTCGGCAATGCGGCGAGTCGTGCGCACGAATACGGCTGGCAGGCGCGCGACGCCGTCGAGAAGGCCCGCGAGCAAGTGGCGTCGCTCGTCGGCGCCCGCGCGCGGGACATTGTCTTCACGAGCGGCGCGACTGAGTCCGACAACCTGGCGATCAAGGGCGTCGTTCGAGCGCGCGACGGCGATCGTCATGTCGTGACGGTCGCGACCGAACATCGGGCGGTGCTCGACACGTGCCGGCGACTCGAACGGGAAGGATGCCGCGTCACGTACCTGCCCGTCGGGTCCGACGGTTTGATCGATCTGGACCGGTTGACCGATGCGCTGTGCGACTCGACGCTGCTTATCAGCGTGATGATGGCGCACAACGAAACCGGCGTGATTCAACCTATTGGCGAGATCGGAAAGCTCGCACAAGAGCGTGGCATCCTGTTCCACACGGATGCCGTGCAGGCCGTGGGCACGCTTCCAGTCGATCTTCAGGCGCTTCAGGCCGATCTGATGTCGTTGACGGCTCATAAGATCTATGGACCCAAAGGAGTCGGCGCGCTTTGTGTGAGGCGACGGCAGCCACGAATCGTGCTCGATCCAATCATCGACGGAGGTGGGCACGAACACGGCGTACGCTCGGGAACGTTGAACGTGCCCGGGATCGTCGGGTTCGGGCGTGCGGCCGAACTGTCGATTGAAGAGAAAGCCGATGAGCGAGCGAGGCTCGCGCGTCTACGCGACCGCCTGCACGCGCGATTGTCCCTCGGCGTACCCGATGCCATCGTCAACGGATCGATGAAGGCCCGGCTGCCTCAGAATCTCAACATCAGTTTTCGCGGTGTCGATGCCTCATCCATCCTGATGGGGCTGACCGGTGTCGCCGTGTCAACCGGATCGGCATGCATGTCGGCGAGCCCCGAACCGTCGTACGTGCTCAAGGCCATGGGTCTCAGCGACGAGCAGGCCCGATCGTCGATTCGGTTCGGACTGGGACGATTCAACACGGAAGAGGAGATCGACCACGTGGCCGATCGCCTCATCGCGCTCGTGTCGCGTTTGCGCGAGATTTCACCGCTCGTCGAGAAGGAGGCGGACGAATCCGTGTCAGACTGGTCTCTGGACCGATGAAGACGGCGTCTCGGTATTCAGACACGCTGCGCGACCACTATGAGCACCCGCGAAATGTCGGGAGCTTGCCCGCCAAAGACAGGGATGTGATCACCGTTACAGCCCGAGGCGGCGATTGCGGCGACCAGATGCGCCTGCAGGCCAGGATCGATGCGGCGGACAATCGTATCCGGGAGATGCGATTCAAGGTCTTCGGTTGTGGTGCGGCGATTGCAAGTGCCAGTTTTGTGACCGACTGGCTGAGCGGCCGAACGGTCGAGCAGGCGGCCGCATTCGAGTCTCGGACCGTCATCGAAGCGCTCGAGCTGACGGTCGAGCAGTTGCACTGCGCCGACCTGGCAAGCGATGCCGTGCGTGCGATGGTCAGCTCATACAGAGCGAGGTCATCGCGAAGGGCGCGGCCGTGAGCGTCTGGATGTCGGAATCGTGCCGGCACGGCTCTTTTCGAGTGGCCACCGTCAGATCCTGTGAGAATTCCATGGCGGGGTTGGCCATCGCTTTCGTCCTCCTCGCGGCATCGGTCGTTCGGGCGCAGGACCATCCGCCTGACCAGGTGCCGGATCCACCTCGAGCCGCCGAAAAGGCGACGACCATCGCCGTCGACAAACTCCCCATCTCGCTCGATCGGATCCAGAAGAAACTCGCCACGGCTCCGGCGACCACCAACATCAGCGGCTTGAAACTCGAGTACTACATCCAGGTGTACGGCACCGCGCCGCGCATCGATTTCTTTACAGGGTTCGACACCATTTCAGGTCCGGTCCCGATGTCAGCGCCAACGCACCGCGACATGCTGGACATGATGACGCCGCTCGAATTCAAGGCGCCCGTCATGGATATCAGCGGACTGATCGCGTGGCTCACCTCGAAGGCCTCACGGTAGCGCCGCCTTCCGCGCTCCTACCCTTGTAGTACACTTCCGACCGATGACCCTGCGTTCGGTCGCGATCGCCGCCGTTTGCCACAGCATGCGGCCGTACTACGTTGCGCTGGTTGCGGGTATCGTTCTGATTGTCAGCGCGTTCATGCCGTGGGTGCTCGTCGGGGACATCGCCATCGGGGGTGTTCCGGATCTTGCCGGTCTGTGGATTCTCGGGCTGGGGGCTTCGGCTGTCATCCTGGCGTCTCTGAGCATTTACACGCACAAGAACTCGCGGCATCCTCTGTTGCTCGTCGGTCTCGTGGCGCTTGGGATCTTCCTGCTCGCATATCAGTGGATGGAGCGCTCTGCGCTCCAGCACGCCTGGGCTCGTTCACAGGCCCTGGCGATTGTCGATAATGTCGAAGCGCCTGCCGTTCCAACCACCGCGGTGGGTTCCGGCATCTACGTAGGCTTCGCGGCCTCCATCGTCCTCGTCCTCTTCGGCCTGACCATCGTCGTCAAGCGTGCGTCCACCCCGTACGCGCGGCCCGAAAACGACGACGTGTGACCATGCATATTGCCATCGCTCACAGTCCAGATTCAGATGACGCGTTCATGTTCTACGGCCTGGCCAGCGGCGCCGTGCCGACCGGCGACATCGACATCGAGCACGTCCTGTCGGACATCGAAACGCTCAATCGCTCGGCATTCGAAGGCAAGTACGAAGTGAGCGCCGTCTCGTTCCACGCCTACGCACATCTGACGGATCGATATGTGCTGCTTCCGCACGGTGCGAGCATGGGCGATCGCTATGGCCCGGTCGTCGTCGCCAGGAAGGAGAGCCCGAGATCTCTTCAAGGAATCAAGGTGGCCATCCCTGGCAAGTTGACGACCGCCTATCTGGCGCTTCAGCTGTACGAACCGAACGCCGACTGCGTGGTCATGCCGTTCGACAAGATCCAGGAGGCCGTGCATGGGGGCGAAGTCGATGCCGGCCTGCTCATCCACGAAGGGCAGCTGACGTACCAGCAGGAAGGTCTTTTCAAGATCGTCGATCTGGGCGAATGGTGGTCGGATCGCACGGGAGGGCTTCCATTGCCGCTCGGCGGCAACGTGATCCGGCGCGACCTTGGGACAGGAACGATCACCAGAGTGTCATCGCTGCTGCGCGACAGCATTGCATACGGACTCTCGCACAGGAGCGAAGCGCTCGACTACGCCATGAAGTTCGGACGCGGGCTCGATCGCCAGCGCGCCGATCGGTTCGTCGGGATGTACGTGAACGATCTGACGATGGCGTACGGTGAGCGCGGAAGGACGGCCGTCCGCGTCCTCCTCGGCGAGGCGTATCAGCGGCGAATCATTCCGCACAAGCCTCACGTCGAATTCGCGGAGTAGGGCGAGACGAAGAATCGTCCTTCTGGTCCTGCACCAACAGGACCTGATGACCTACCTCATCCCCCGTCCATTCGTTCGGTCGGCATCAGATCTGGGTCGATCGGTAGGCCGACAACGCGCGAGAGGATCGCGTGAAGCTGGCGAATGCCCTCGGTCAGCGCAGCAGGGCCCGGCTGCAGGATGTAGGTCGACTTGATTTCGAAGACGGATCCGTCCCGGACGGCGGTGACATCGGCCCACCCTGGTCTTGAGACGATCGCGCTCTTCCGCACCGCTTTTCCGCACCACGATGCGATGACGACGTCGGGATCGCGCTCGGCCACCGCCGAGATTGAGACGATGCGATCCTTCGCCAGTTTCTGACCTCGAAGCTCAGGGAAGAGCGGCGCTCCACCGGCGACTTCGACGAGCTCCTCCACCCAGTGAATGCCGGAAATGAGCGGGTCGTTCCACTCTTCGAAGAATGTCCTCGGTCTTCGAGGAAATCGCGCTGCACTCTGGCGAATCGCGTCAAGGTCGCGTTCGAGAGTGGTCGCGAGTCTATCGGCGCCGGCCTCGCTCCCGACGAGCCCGCCAATCATCCTGATCGTCTGCAATATCTCCGCGACACTGCGCTGGTTGAAAATGACGACCGGCCATCCGCGTCTGACCAGCTCCGCTCCGATGTCTGCTTGCAGATCGGAGAAGCCCAGAATGAGATCCGGCTGGAGCGCCTCAATCTTCTCGAACCGCGCGTTGATGAACGCCGACACCCTGGGCTTGGAGCGGGCTTCCGGCGGCCGGACCGTATACCCCGACACCCCGACGATCCGATGGCCCTGTCCAAGCAGATACAGAGTCTCGGTCGTCTCTTCCGTCAGGCAGACGATGCGCTCAGGGTACGGGTCCATGCAACGCCTAAAACGCCTCCGGATGAATTGCCCGCGCCATGCGCTCCGTCGCGTCACCGATCCGGGGGCCGGGCACCACGAATTCATCTCCGACGAGAAACGTGATGCGCCCGGCGCGCACCGCTGGAACGGCGCTCAGCGCGTTCCATGCGGTCCGCTCGCGTGCCAGAGCGTCGGCGCCGACGTCGCCTGTGTAACGAAGCTCGATGATCACGTCCGGCGCAGACGAGAGGATGGCTTCCGTCGTCGCCTGCACCGACTCGCGCTTCACATCACGAAAGACGTTGTCGCCGCCGGCCAGCTCGAGCATGTCGTGGAGGAAACCGGTGCCGCCGCTCGCATAGATGTTCCGAAGCGACTTGCTGTCCCGCCCGAAGACGAGCAGCACACGGGGCTTCGGACGCGGCGCCACGCGTGCACGTACTCCAGCGAGCCGCGTATTGATGCTGCTGGCGAGCGCTTCGGCGCGCTCGGCCATGCCCGTCTCACGCCCCAGCGCTTCAATCGTTGACACGATGTCGGCGAGGCCGCCATGCGCATACGAGAACGTCCGGATATTGGCGCGCGACAGCTGCGTTGTGAGGTCTGCCTGGCTCTTGTAGACGACGACGAGGTCGGGTTTGAGCGACAGCATCATCTCGAGATTGGGATCGAGCAGCGCACCCACGCGCGGAAGCGCGCGCACTTCGGGCGGAAAGTTGTCGAAGCTGCTAACGGCGATGACCCGAGGTCCTGTGCCGATGGCGAAGAGCATCTCCGTCAACGCCGGCACGATCGAAATAATTCGCTGTGGCGGCGCCGCCTGGAGGCCGATGGCCATCAGCACGATGACAAGCGCGGTGAATGCCTTGGCGAGCCTATGCATGCCGTTCAGCCCCGTCGGACGAGCAGCCAGATGAAGAATGGTCCGCCGATCAACGCGGTGAGAACGCCAATCGGGAGCTCGAGTGGTGGCATGAGCGTGCGAGAGAGCACGTCGCAGCCAATCAGAAACGTTGCACCGAAGAGAAGCGAGGCCGGCAGCACGAGGCGATGATCGGATCCGACCAGCAGGCGCACGAGATGAGGAACGATGATGCCCACAAACCCGATCGGCCCGCCGAGCGAAACAGCGGCACCCGTGGCCAGCGAAGCGCTGAAGAACGCCAAGCGCTGCGTGTTCACCACGTCAATGCCGCGTGTGGCCGCGGCATCAGTGCCCAGGCTCATCAGATTGAGCGCCCTCGGGAGGACACCGAAGGCGATGAATGCCACCGCGGTGAAGGGCAGCGCGGCGACGATCGGCGTATAACCGGCCACGTCGAGGTCACCCATCAGCCAGCGGACCGTGCGGAAGGTCTGCGAGAAATCGGCAAAGTACTGCACGAAGATGATGATGGCCGAAAAGAACGCGTTGAGCGTGACTCCCGCCAGAAGGAGCACCGTCGTGGATATGCCCTGATGTCGCGCCCGCGCAAGGGCATAGACAATCGCGACCGCGCCGAGCGCGCCGGCGAAACTGGCGATGGGCACGGCCGATAGCTCGCCGAATGAGACGTCGAGGTTGAAGGTAATCGCCAGCATGGCTCCGAGCGACGCTCCGGCCGACACGCCCAACGTGAACGGCGTCGCAAGAGGGTTTCGGAGAAGCGCCTGAAACACGACTCCCGCCGCGGCCAGCGCCGCTCCGACGAGCGCCGCCGCAAGCACCCGCGGCAGGCGCGCCACGAAGAAAATCTGCGCGTCCACGTTGTCGCTGATCGCAATCGATCGATCGACGACACGCCACAAGCTGATGTGCGTCGAGCCGATGAGTGGCGCAAGGAGACAGGCCGCGAGGGCGGGCACACCAAAGGCGAGGACAGTGACGAACAGGCGGTGACGGAGTCGGGACTAGAAGACAATGGAGAAGTTCTTGGTTCTTGGTTCTTAGTTCTTGGTTCTTAATCTTAGTCCTTCGGCGTCCAGCGAAGCCTGAACCTGAAGTCCGAAGCCCTAAGCCGCTCATTTTCCCACTGGCACAATCGTGACGTGGCCCGCGCGTTCGTGGTGTCTCACGTCCGCTTCGACGCCGTACAGCGCGCGAATCGAGTCGGGCGTCAGGACTTCCGCCGTCGGACCAGCCGCAATCACCCTTCCCTGTTTCAGGAGGATCAGGTGCCGACAGAGGCTCGCCGCAAAGTTGAGATCGTGCGCGGTCAAGACCATGGTGACGCCTCGACTCTCGTTCAAGCGCTTGAGGATCATCACGACCTCCATCTGATAGCCGAGATCGAGGGCAGCCGTCGGCTCGTCGAGCAGAAGGAGCTCGGCCGATTGTGCAAGAGCCGACGCAAGGATCACGCGCTGCTTCTCTCCGCCGCTCAGGCTCGCGAAGGGCCGGTCCTCGAGATCCTGGGTGTCCGTGGCGGCCAGGGCTTCGCGCGCCAGGCGGATCTCTTCGGGTCCCTCGAGCTCGAACGCACCCATGTGCGGATACCGGCCCATCAGCACGATGTCGAGGACGGAGTAGTCGAAGGTGAGACGCGTTTCCTGCGGGACGACAGCGATGCGCCGGGCGAGCGCTGCACGGGGGATCCGGGCGATCGACACCTCGTCGAGCGTCACCTCTCCTGATGTCGGCGTCAGCGTGCCCGCCATGAGCCTGATCAGCGTGGACTTGCCGGAACCGTTCGGGCCGAGGACGCCGATGAGCGCACCCCGCTCGACGTGCAAGGTGACGCGGCTCAGCACCTCGCGGGCCGGGGGCGCACCGCGGCGGGTGGTGGCGCGATGACCGTACGCGAAGCTGACGCTATCGACGTGTAGCAACGCGCACTCCCAGGAGGGCTGTGCGGCCAATCGCCGGGAATCCCAGAGCTTCCTCGTACTGGCGATCGAACAGATTCATCACGCGCCCATACACCTCAACGACGCTCGTGAGTCGAACGCCGCCGCCCATGTGAACCACGCCGTAGCCGGGATTGGAGAAGAGTCCGCCGAAGGTGCCGAACGACGGCTCCACGTCGATCATCTGCCCCCGCGCCTCGACGGTCAGGAAGGCGTTGAAGCGCTCGCGCGTCAGCGTGACGTCGAGTGAGCCCTGGTTCTTCGGGCGTCGTATCAGCCGGTCGCCGGGGACGAACGGCGACGGGGCTTCATTGCTGGCGCCGTCAACCGCGAGAATCTCCGTCGAGAGCCACGTGTAGGTGGCGCGGCTCATCAGTCCGCAGGCGAGGCGCCAGGACACGCCGGTTTCAAGGCCGCTCGATCTCGCGTTCGCGATGTTATCCGTCTGATATCGACTGGCATCCTGCTGTGATTGGCCCACGGCCACGATCAGATCGTCGAAATGATTGTAGAAGCCGGTCAGATCGAGCATGACCGCTCCGTTTGCGAATGCCTGGGTGACGCCGGCCTCAATGCTACGGCTTCTTTCGGGCTTCAGTCCGGGATTGTCAGTGAAGGCAATCTCGAACGCCGAAGGCGGCCGGATACCGGTGCCGGCACTTGCGCGCAGTCGCGTCCACGATCCAGTTGTGCTCGGCAGGCTGAGGTAATACCCCGCCGTGACTTTGGGATTCGGTGAGACCACGGTGTCCACATCGAATGTCGGGCGCGGAGAGAACGGATCGAAACTGGCTTCGAGCCGTTCACGCCTGATGTGCTCGACCCGGATGCCGCCGATGATCGACAGCCGTTCGCTCGGTTGCGCTCGCAGTTCACCGAAATAGCCGAACGTCCGTCGCTTGACGGGCACCATCGTGCCCGATGCGCCCGTGATGAACGTGTTGTCTGCCTTTTCGTTCTGGAACTCTACGCCGAAGCTCGCCGTCGTGTCGCGCCATGCGAGGACGTCGGTGACGGTTCGCGCCGTCCAGCGATTCAGGCCGCTCGTAGAGTCTCCGAACGGGCTGACAAAGCTCCCATCAAAGTCCGAGTACGACACGTTGGCCTGCTGACGCCATCGATCGGAGGCGCTCCACGGAAAGGTCGTTCTGAAGCCAACCTGCCGGCCGTCGTTCTTTCCGCGGGAAGTCCGATCGACATTCGTGAATGCGCCGATCGGGTTGGATCCGTACGGCCCGGGGAAGCCTCGCTCATCCGAGTAGACGCGGACGTTCAGCTGTGCGTCGAAGGAGTCTGACGCCTGATATCCGAACGTGCCCGAACCCTCCTGCATCTCGTAATCGTCGTTGGTCACCGGCTCTCCGGTTGCGGGGGCGATGCCAGTAAAGCCGTCGGTCGCAAGCCGATCGAACGCGCCGCCCCAGATCCAGCGGTTCACCGACCCCGCCGTCGTCGCGGCCACCCGCGTCGTGTCCATCCCGCCGCCCTCGAAGAGCGCGCCGGCGCGTGGGCGCCCGCCCCGTCTCGTGACGATTTGCACGACACCACCGATCGCGTCCGAGCCGTGCAACGCGCTCTGCGGGCCACGCACGATCTCGACCTGCTCGACGCTCGCGAGCGGCAGCATCGAAAAATCGAATCCGCCGCCGAAGTCGTTCGCCCGCATGCCGTCTACCAGCACCAGGGTGAAATCCGACTCACCGCCTCGAGGAAAGACCGCGGTGAGCCCACCGCGCCCGCCGCTCCGCACGACGGTCATCCCCGGGATCGATCGCAGGGCATCGGACACCGACTCCACCTGCCGTGCCTCGAGTTCACGTTCGGTGACGACGGCCACCGAATCCGCGACGCGGGAAAGGGGCACATCCACTTGTGACGCGGAGACCACCACGGACTCGGTGAAGGCACTGACCTGTAAGGTCACAGGCACGTCGCGCGACTCATTCGCCTCGAGCACGAAGGAGACGGGCGCGGCGCGGAACCCCTCGATCAGCACGTGCACCTCGTAGCGGCCGGCCGCGAGTGAGTCGAAGCTGAAGTGACCATTCGCGTCGGTCGTTGCCGTGGCGGCCGACGTCAGCGGCGTCGAGAGCACGACTCGGGCGCCGGGCACGGCCTTGCCGTCCGGATCGCTGACGGTGCCCTGCACGGTCGCGGCGAGCGCGGTGAGCGCAGCGCTCATCGCGATCAGACAAAATCCGAACGTGCGAAGAACGGGAGGAGAAAGAAATCGTGAGCGGGGATGCGGAGCGGGCATTGAGTCTCCTTCCGGCGTGACCACGCGCCGGGGCCTCCACGTCGCCGGTGGAGGCGGAAGGGGACGAACCCCGATGACCAGGTTTCCTGACTCGCGGATCCACGCGGTCCGCTCTGCGTCTTCCCATGCTCCCTCGAGAGCACAGTGACGGGCGCTCTTGCGAGCGCCGTTCGAGCGGCCGCTCCCCGCTTACAGTGGCGGGACCGTGTGGGTTTCGCACCCACTTCCCGTAGTCGTCGGGTGAGCGTCGGTTGTCAGCGCGCAGTATAGCATGGCAAAATCATGCAGCCCGTGCGGCGCGGCATGCCGATCGCGGCCATCGATGGAGGAGAATGTGGCGAAGAGATCGGGACCCAAGCCCAGCAAACGCGAGCGTCTGCTCGAGGCGCTCAATCAGGATCTATCCCTCGAAATGCAGGCGATCGCGCGCTATATCGTCTATGCGGCGAGAGTGCACGGACCATATCGCCCGGCTATCAGCGCGCTGTTCAGGACCGAAGTGACCGATGAACTGCTGCACGCTCAGGCGCTGGCCGACAAGGTGGCCGCGCTCGGCGGCGAGCCGCAGATCGTGCTGAAGGAGATCGAGCAGGCAGACGATGCGAGAGGGATGCTCGAGGTCGTGCTCAAGGCCGAAGAGCAGGCGATCGCGATCTACCGCAAGCACCTCGCGCTCGCGGAGAGTGCCGGCGACGTCGCCCTGCGCGTCCAGTACGAGAACATGATCGGCGACGAAACCAAGCACGCGGAGGAGATGCGGCAGATTCTCGCGGATTGGCTCTAAAGCGCACGCGGCCAGGCGATCCGGACGCGTTCTGGAGCTGCACGGCGGCTCGGTGGGGCGGGGCCGGATCGGGGCCGATAATCAGGTAAAATGGCCGTATTGGTTGCCTGTCGTGAGTCTTTTCGCCTAAGATTCGCGCCGGAGCCGGCAGCGCGCGCGCTGGCCGATCGTGTGTAAACCGATGAGGAGAGCATGAACAAGAGCTCGACGGTCACCGTCCGCGAGACGCCGGTTTCGGATGTCTCGACTGCGACGGCCGGCGGCCTCACGATTCATGGTGAGACCATCGTCGTTCAGACGAACCAGCGGATCGACGTCGTCGACCTGACCGACACGGTCATGGATCTGGTGCGGAAGAACCGGGTCCGCGAGGGGCTCGTGAGCCTGTGGTCGCTCCACACGACCTGCGCGCTCTTCATCAACGAATTCCAGACGGCGCTCCTCGCCGACATCAAGCGCTTCCTCGAGCAGATGGTCGCCCGGGATGCCGACTGGATGCACAACGACCCCGAGCACTCCGACTGCGATCGATTCAACGCCGATTCACACCTGCGAGCGATGCTCCTGGGCCACAGCCTGACGCTGCAGATCAGCAACGGAGACGTCGTCCTCGGGCAATGGCAGCGGATTCTGATGGCCGAGCTCGATGGTCCGCGCGCACGAACGCTCCGGATTCAGGTCTGGGGCGTCGCATGACATGCGAGCCGAGTCTCGCCTGTCGGCCGCCCGTCTAACCGAACTCGCCGAAAAACTCGATTCCGGCCAGCGCCTCGATCTCGAGGATGGCGTGCGCCTCCTCGAGTGTCCCGATCTGCTGGCGCTCGGATGGCTCGCCAATCGCGAGCGTGAGCGCCGCCACGCCGGTCGCACGTACTACAACTACAACCTGCGGCTGGAAGCCACGAACGTCTGCGTGGCGAGTTGCCTGTTCTGTTCGTTTGCCAGGCTGAAGCCCACCGATCCCAACTCATACACGATGTCGCTCGAGCAGGTCTGGGACAAGCTTCGGCAGCGGGCGGGGCAGCCGCTCACCGAAATCCACGTGGTCAACGGACTCCACCCCGAGCTGCCGTTTGAGTACTACCTGGAGATGCTGCGCGGCTTCAAGCGCATCCGTCCCGAGATTCATCTGAAATGTTTCACCGCGGTCGAGATTGCGTTCTTCGCCGACCTGTACGGCATGTCCGATCGGCAGGTGCTCGAGGAACTGATGACCGCAGGGCTCGATTCACTCCCCGGTGGCGGAGCCGAAGTATTCGCCGAGCGCGTGCGACAGAAGATCTGCCATGACAAGTGCGGCGGCGACCGCTGGCTGGCCATTCACCGGCTCGCGCACGAGCTCGGCATGCGTACCAACGTGACGATGCTGTATGGGCATATCGAGACCAACGCCGAACGCGTCGATCACATGCTCCGTGCGCGCGCGCTCCAGGACGAAACTGCGGGCTTCCAGGCGTTCATCCCGCTCGCGTTCCACCCCGACAACAACCAGATGAGGAAGCTTCCCGCGCCGAGCGCCACGGAAACGCTGCGTGTCCACGCGGTTGCGCGGCTCATGTGCGACAACATTCCGCACATCAAGGCGTTCTGGATCGCGACCGGCGTCGACGTGGCGCAGACCTCGCTCTGGTTCGGTGTGGACGATCTGGACGGCACCGTGCAGGAGGAGAAGATTTACCACATGGCCGGCGCCCGCACGCCGGAGTCGCTGACGACCACCCACCTTCGCCGGCTGATCCTCGCGGCGGGCCGTGAACCCGTCGAACGCGATACGTTCTACAACACCGTCGTTCCCGCCGAAGCAGCGGTCTGAGTGACAGGCCGCACAGCCGGCCGTCAGGTCTTCCCTCACCCCTATCCGTCGGGAGCGTTCCTGAAGTACGATCACGAGGTACTGTTCACGAGAAGGAGACGACATGGCGCATACACTTCCGGCCCTTCCTTACGACTTCGCCGCGCTCGAGCCTCACATCGATACGCAGACGATGCAGATCCATCATGGGAAGCATCATCAGGCCTACGTCACCAACCTCAATGCTGCGCTCGAGAAGCATCCCGACCTGCAGCAGAAGAGCGTCGAGGACCTGCTCAAGGGAATCAGCAGCGTTCCCGAGGACATCAGGACCGCCGTGCGGAACAACGGCGGCGGACACGCGAATCACTCGATGTTCTGGCAGATCATGAGTCCGAAGGCTGGCGGTGCTCCGACCGGCGCGATCGCCGACGCTCTTTCGTCGTCGTTCGGGAGCTTCGATGCGTTCAAGGAACAGTTTGCGAAGGCCGGCATGGGCCGCTTCGGAAGCGGCTGGGCATGGCTCATTGACACCGGCGGCAAGCTGGCGATCGAGAGCTCGGCCAACCAGGACAGCCCGCTCATGGAAGGGAAGAAGATCGTGTTCGGACTCGACGTCTGGGAGCACGCGTACTACCTGAAGTATCAGAACCGCCGGGCCGATTACATCGGCGCGTTCTGGAATGTGGTGAACTGGGCGGAAATCAATCGGCGATTGAAATAGAAATGGTTTCAGAGTTGAAGGGTTCCAGAGTTGAGAGTCAGGGAACATGACTCAAACTCTGGAGCCCTTCAACGCAACTCAACTCTTAAACTCTTAAACTCTTAAACTTTCAACCCGCCCCGATCCACAGTTTGCACCTTTCCTCAATCCTCTTCCTCTTCCTGACTCACTTCGGCGTCGGTGTTGCCTGCACGCTCGTGCTGGTGGACCGCGCCGCCGGGGTGAAGTTCTTCCGGTTCAATGCCGGGCTCGCCGCGCTGATTCTGGGGGCCGGGTTCGCGCTGAGACCCGTCACCGATCGCGCCGACGCCATGCATACCCTTGCGATCATCGCCCTGCTGATCTCCGAGGCTTGCCTGGTGGTGTTCTGGGTCATCGTGGGGCGTCGATTGCCAGGGCTTCGCCGTCCGCTGATTGCAATCGCCGTCGCGGCGGGCCTGCTCGCGGTGATCGCACAGGGTCTCGAGACTTCACGTGATCGGCAGACCATCTCGGCGCTCCTCACCGTGGTGAGTTTTCTCAGCTCCGTGTTCGTCCTGGGAGGCGCCTGCGGCGCGATGATTCTCGGCCACTGGTATCTCGTCATTCCCTCCCTCGACGTCGCGCACCTGCAATCGCTCGTCAAGTTCCATATCGGTTCCATCCTCGTTCGTATCGTGGTGGTGGCGGCGGCCGTCTTCCTGGCGATCGCGACATGGCAGCCCGGTGCGGGCCCGAGCTTCGAGCGGTACATCCTGTCGAGCGGAGGCATTTTTTTCTGGCAGCGCGTGCTCTTTGGTCTCGCGGGACCGGTCGTCCTGGCGTACCTGACGTGGGAAACGGCCAAGATTCGTTCGACACAATCGGCGACGGGGATTCTTTACGTTGATGTCTTCGCCGTCATCGTGGGCGAAGTCCTGGCAAAGTATCTTCTTCTTGCGACCGCTGTCCCGGTCTAGAGCGCCGTTGTTCCCCTCCTCGAACCTTCTTCCGGCCAGGCCCGTCTAAGCCCTCGACCCCTGACTCCAGGAGTGTGCCGTTTGGACGACCTTCACCACGATCTGCGCTACGCCGTCCGTCTGCTGATCAAGTCGCCTGCCTTCACGGCGGTGGCGGTCTTGACGCTGGCGCTGGGCATCGGCGCGAATACGGCCATCTTCAGCGTCGTGAACGGCGTCATGCTGCGGTCGCTGCCGTACCCGGACGTCGAGCGCGTCATGCTGCTGAGCGAAGCCGGCCGGGAGGAGGGCGGAGAGATCTCGATCGCATGGCAGAACTACCAGGACTGGCTCGCGCAGAACCAGACCTTCGAGCATCTCGGCATCTATCGCCCCGCCTCGGTCACGCTGACCGGCGGCGACCGCGCCGAGCGGCTCAAGGGCTCGATGGCGTCGGCGGCCGTGTTTCGCTCGCTCGGCATCCCGCCCCTCGCCGGACGCACGTTCGTTGACGCGGAAGATCGACCAGGCACAGACCGCGTCGTCATCATCGGCGAAGGATTGTGGCGGCAGCGGTTCGGCAGCGATCTATCGCTCGTCGGCCGGGACATCACGATCGATGCCGAGCGCTTCACGGTCATCGGCGTCATGCCGGCGTCGCTGCGGTTTCCATCGACGGAGACCGAGGTCTGGCTGCCTCTGGGACTGTCGGTCCCTGGATTTCCCGCCGAACGCGGCAACCATCCTGGTCTGTACGGTGTGGGCCGCGTCAAAGCAGGCGTGAGTTTTGAGCAGGCGCGCGCCGACATGCGCGCGATCGCCGATCGATTGTCGATCGCGTATCCCGATTCCAACAAGTTCACGACCGTGGGCATCGTGCCGTTCTACGAGAACCTCGTGCAGGACGTCCGGCCCGCCCTCTTCGCGCTCCTCGGTGCCGTGGGCCTCGTCCTGCTGATCGGTTGTGCCAACCTCGCGAACCTCATGCTCTCGCGCGCAGATGGACGTCAGCGTGAGATCGCGGTCCGCGCCGCGCTCGGGGCGGCACGCGGACGGCTGATGCGCCAGCTTCTCACCGAGAGCCTCGTCCTTGCCGTGACTGGCGGGCTGCTCGGCATAGCGTTCGCGTCAGCGGCGATCCGGCTGCTCGTCGCGGCCGCACCCGTGTCGATTCCCAGGCTCAATGAAATCGGCATCGACGGACGCGTGCTGGCGTTCTCGGCGATCGTCTCGCTTGCCACCGGCATTTTCTTTGGACTCGTGCCGGCCCTGCGTGCGTCCTCGCCCGATCTTCAGGCATCGCTCAAGGAAGCCGCGCGCGGGTCGACATCAGGATCGGCGCGGCGACTGCGCGGAGCCCTTGTCGTGGCCGAAGTCGCGCTGGCGTTCGTGCTGCTTGTTGGAGCGGGTCTGCTGATGAAGAGCCTCGGACGGCTGCTGGCTGTCGATCCCGGCTTCAACGTGCAGAACGTGCTCACGATGCGCATCGATCTGCCGACGGCGAAGTACCCGGAGCGGCAGCAGTGGACCGCCTTCCATCGCGAGCTCCTCAGGCGCGTCGGCAGCCTCTCCGGCGTGGACGCTGCCGGAATCAACAATGGCATTCCGCTCGCGGGCGCCGGCACCGAATCCGGCGTGGTCGCCGAAGATCGGCCGCTTCCGACATCGTTCGACCAGGTCGCCGAGTGCCTCTTTCAGACCGTCAGTTCCGATTACTTTCGCGCGATGGGCTTGACCGTCATCAAGGGACGGGCATTCACCGAACACGACATCGAGAGCTCGACCGGCGTGGCCATCGTGGACGAATCGCTGGTGAAGACCTTCTGGCCTGGCGGCGACCCGCTCGGCAAGCGGATCGCCTTCGAGTTCACCGGCCACGGGTTTGGCAACATGAAGCCGATCTGGCGGGAGATCGTCGGTGTCGTTCGTCGAGTCCAGCATTACGGATTGACCGTTCAGTCGAAGCGCGTTCAGATCTATACCCCGTACGCACAGCTCCCGCTCTGGCTGCAGGACCGGCGTCCCTCGATGGCGCTCGTGGTGCGAACGGCCATCGAACCGTCGGCGATGGTGGGATCGATCCGTCGCGAGCTGGCGGTCATCGATCGCGACCTGCCGGTTTACGATGTCGAAACCATGAAGGAATACTTCGCCGCCGAGGTCGCGCAGCCGCGCTTCAGCACGATGCTGATCGGCGCGTTCGCCGTGCTGGCGCTGGTCCTGGCGGTGATCGGAATCTACGGCGTGCTTTCGTACTCGGTGTCGCAGCGAACGCAGGAAATCGGCATTCGCATGTCGCTTGGCGCCACGCGCGCCGATGTTCTGAAGCTCGTCGTCAAACAGGGACTCGGCCTGACCGTGATTGGCATCGTGGTGGGAGTGGCCGCGTCGCTCGGCGTCACCCGGTTTCTGTCGACGCTGCTCTATCAGGTATCGCCGACGGATCCGACCGTGTTCGTGGTTCTCACAGCACTTCTTGCCAGCGTGGCATGCGCCGCCTGTTATCTGCCGGGACGAAGGGCCACGGCGGTCAATCCCATCGAGGCGCTCCGGAACGAATAGGTGATAGCATCTGGCGAGCGCTCTCAGTCGCGCGTCCTCCGTTGAACGTTCTCGCCAAATGCCCGAAATGTGACGCCAGCCTTCCGGTCGCCGCGATCGAAGGAGCGGACTCCATCAAGTGCGGCCGCTGCGGACAGACGATCCCTCTGCAGTTTTCGGAATCGCTTCGACAGGATCGCGGTGTGGACGTCTGTCCTGTGTGCGGCGGATCCGATTTTTACCTGCGGAAAGATTTCGACCCCGCCATCGGCCTGACGGTTGTCGTGATCGGAGCGCTCGTGAGCGGCGTCTTCTACTGGTTGGCGCTCGATCTGGTTGCGTACAGCATCCTGGCTGGCGCGGTGCTCATCGATCTGATTGTGTATGGTCGCCTGAAGGATCTGACCATCTGCTACCGGTGCCACTCCGAGTTCCGCGGCGCGTATCGTCGCACCGCGTCCGCATTCGATTTGCACACGGCGGATGTGCTCGAGCTCGAGTACGAGAGGCGGATCGGGAGACGTTAAGACAGGTCCTTTGGGTCCTCTACGTCCTTGGGGTCCTCCAGGTGCGGTCCTCAGGTCCTTCATTGCAAGACCGTGAGGACCCGGAGGACCAAAAGGACCGTCAGGACCTCAAATCCTGGTCTCAATCGAATTCAGTCGCTCCAGCTCCGTCACGATCGCCGCGTGCGACGGGAACTCGTCCTGTGTCTCGCCGACGAACAGGTATCGAATCGTGCCGTCACCGTCCACGAGGAAGAGCGCCGGGCGCGCGATATTCCACGCGCTCAGTCCGACCTGGTGCCACACGCCGTACTGCTTGATCACGTCCCGCCGTTCGTCGACAAGGATGTTGAACGGAAATCCCGACTCTTCGATGTAGCGTTTCACCGCGTCGGAGCGCTGCCCGACGACGGTCACGACCTGGGCGCCGCGGGTCTTGTAGATCGGTGAGTTTCTGGCCAGTTCGCCGAACTGGCTGCGGCAGTTCGGTCACCAGGTGCCGCGATGAAACGCCAGCAGCACCGGTCCCTGTCGCAGAAAATCGCGAAGCGGGCGCGGCTCGCCGCGCTGCGTCGGCAGACTGAATTCCGGAGCTTTGTCGCCGACGCGCAGCGTGTCGGATCCTCTCGGCATGATCAGAACAGCTTGACCTCGACGAGCTCGCCCTTTTCGACGATGTCGGTCGATGCGGGGATTTCGATGTATCCGTCTGCGCGGGACATGCTGGTGATGTCGCCGGACGCCTTGAAGGCCGGATGCGCGACACCGTCCGTGATTTTCACTGTGTAGAACTGATACCGTCCTGTCGTCGAGATGATCCGCTGGGCGATTGGCAGCACGACCGTGCGGGGTTGATGCGGCGGCAGATGCGCCATCGCGCGCAGCATCGGCACGAGCAGCAGATAGGCATTCGACAGGCACGAAGTGGGATACCCGGGCATGCCGAACCAGGGCTTGCCGGACACCCTGCCGAACGCCGTCGGCTTGCCGGGCTTGACCGAGATGCCGTGAAAGAGGACTTCGCCCCGGCCTGCCATCACGTCCAGTATCAGATCGCGCTCGCCGACCGAGCTCCCGCCCGAGAACACGACGATATCATCCTGGAGGCAGGCGTCGAGCGCTCTGTTGATCTCGGCGACTGTGTCGGAGACCGCGTCGAACGGATCCGGGATGCCGCCGTGGTCCCCGATGATCGATCCAAGCGTGAACCGGTTGATGTCGTAGATTTGTCCCGGCAAGAGTGGAAGACCCGGCTCGACGATCTCGTTGCCCGTCGACAGGATGGCGACCCGAGGCTTCGCGAACACCTCGACTTCTGCCCGTCCGATCGCGGCGAGCGCTCCCACGCGGCTGGGGTTGAGCAGGTCGCCAAGCCCGAGCACGACCTGACCGGACTTGATGTCGCCGCCCTGACGGCCGACGTTCTGTCCCGGAAAGACGGCACTGAAGATCGACACGGCGTCATCGTCTCGATCCGTCTCTTCGACCATCACCACCGCATCGGCACCCGGCGGCAGCGGCGCCCCCGTCGCGATCTCGGCGCATTCGCCAGTCGCCAGAGACCGCTCGGTCACCTGAGCCGTGAAGATCTGGTCGATGCACGTGACTGTGCGCGGGTGGTACTTGCTGGCCTCGAACGTGTTCTCCGCACGCACAGCGTAGCCATCGACCGCGGCGCGTGCGAATGGCGGGACGTCGTGATCGGCGACGACCTCCGTCGCGATGACCCGGCCGTTCGCCTGCGCAATGGCAACGCGCTCGGTCCTGGCGATCGGCACCGTCGCGCGTTCGATGATCGAACGGGCATCCCCGTAGGGAATAGTCGCGCGAATGGGCCGCATGCGGGTGGACATGGTGGATGCTTGTAGCCTGGTGCCCGAAGCCTGCTCTTATCGTCCCGCCTCTCTCACCAGATGCCCGATCTCGGGCAGCACGAGCTTGGTCATCGCAAGGCGCACGGCGTGTTCCGAGCCCGGCAGCATGATCACGACCTTCCGGCCGATCAGTCCGGCCGTCGCGCGGGTCAGCATGGCCGAGGGGCCGATCTCTTCGTAACTCAACATCCGGAAGAGTTCGCCGAATCCGTCGATCGTCCGCTCGAGTAGCGTCGAGACGGCTTCATAAGTCCGATCTCTCGACGAAATACCGGTGCCTCCTGTCGTAATGACGACGAGCACGTCGTCGTGCGCGATCTGATCGCGAAGCGTGCCGATGACGATGGATGGCTCGTCGCGAACGATGAGGCGTCCCGTCACGTGGTGTCCGGCGGCCGTCAGGAGATCGATGATGGCGCGGCCGCCCGTGTCCGTGTCTTGGGTGCGCGTGTCGCTGACCGTCAGCACGAAGCAGCCGACGCTGGTCGGCGCGCTCGCTTTGTGCTCGACGTGACTCATCGTCGGATTATACATGTGGCGATTTCCCGTCGATGTTAACATCGCCCCATGCGCCCTTCGCGGTCCGCGCATTCGATTGGCTCGGTGATCGCCGTTGTCGTTCTGGCGTGCAGCCTCCTCGCGGCGCCGGGCCAGGCGCCTAAAAACAATCCGGACAAGGCGGGCGCGAAGTGGGTCGAGAAGACCCTGAAGAACCTCACGCTCGACGAGAAAATCGGCCAGTTGCTCGTCCCGTCGCTCGAGTCCACGTACCTCAGCGCCGACAGCCAGCAGTACGAATCGCTGATGAAGCTGGCCATCGACTATCACGTGAGTGGATTCCATGTGTTCGGCGGGCGCGAGCTCGCGCCTGCGGTCCTGCTCAATCCCACATATGGCACCGTGACGCTCGGCGATCCGACGTCGATCGCGGCGACGCTCAATCGCCTGCAGGGCGCGGCGATGATTCCGCTCCTCAATACCGGCGACTTCGAGACCGGCATCGGGATGCGCATCATGGGCGCCACATTGTTCCCGCGCGCGATGGCCTTCGGCGCCGCCCGCGACGAACAGCTCGCGCTCGAAGCCGGACGCATCACCGGCATCGAGGGTCGTGCGATCGGCGTGCACGTGGACTTTGCGCCTGTCGTGGACGTCAACAACAACCCGCGCAACCCTGTCATCAACACCCGATCCTTCGGTGAAGATCCGGCGCTCGTCGGGCGCCTGGCGAGCGCGTTCGTGCGCGGTCTGCACGAAGGCGGCATGCTGGCGACGCTCAAACATTTTCCGGGGCATGGCGATACCGACGTGGACAGCCACCTCGGGCTCCCCCGCATCGACCAGCCGAGGTCGCGGCTCGAGACGCTCGAGCTCCTGCCATTTAGAACGGGGATCGAGGCCGGAGCCGATGCGGTGATGACCGCGCACATCGAGCTGCCGGCGATCGACGCGACACCGGGTGTTCCTGCGACCTTCAGCCGCCAGACGGTCACGAATCTCCTCCGCGACGGTCTCCGATTTCAAGGCTTGGCCTACACAGACTCCATGTCCATGGACGCGGTGACGCGCTCGATGGGTCCGGGTGAAGCCGCGGCCCGCGCCGTCGCCGCAGGTAATGACATCGTGCTCCACTCGCCGGATCCCATTGCTGCGTTCGAGTCCATCAAGACGGCCATCGCGCGCGGCGACATCAGCGAGGCGCAGATCGATCGTTCGGTCGAACGCATCCTGTCGGCGAAAGCCCGACTCGGGCTGCAGGCCGGACGGCTCGTCGATCTGGGGGGCGTGTCGTCGAAGGTGGGAGGACGGACGCACGATCTCATCGCGCAGACGGTGAGCCAGCGCGCCATCACGCTGATCAAAGACGCTGGTGGGCTCGTGCCATTGAACGTGCCGCGTGATGCCCAGGTGCTGTATCTCTCGGTCCTCGACTATCCCACCGGCTGGCGTATCGCGGCGCCGAGCCGCACGTTCATCCCCGAGCTCAAGTCGCGCTGGCCGAACGTGACGGCGATTGAGCTATCGGATCGGTCGACCTCGTCGGAGCTCGAGCTGATCCGCGCCTCTCTCGATCGCTACGACGCCGTCATCGCCGGCGTGTTCGTGCGCACGTATTCCGGCAGCGGGCGCATGGATCTCGCCGAGCCCATCGTCCGGCTGCTGCAGGATCTGGGACGGCAGTCAGCGGGGAAGAGGCCCTTCATCGCGTGCCTGTTCGGCAATCCTTACGTGGCGATGGTCCTCGGCGACGTGCCCGCGATCATCGAGACGTTTGACTTGCACGATCACGCGGAGGCCGCCGCGGTGAGGGCCCTCTCCGGCGACGCGCCCATCTCGGGCCGGCTGCCCATTTCGCTCCCGGGAATGTTCTCCGTCGGCCACGGCTTGAACCGGCCGGCACGAACGAGCTCTCAATGAAACACGAACCGGCTCAGGGCTTAAGACGCAGGGCTCATTCCGTTACTAAGAACTAAGCACTAAGCACCAAGAACTGCTACTTCTCTTCATCATGCTCCGTTCGCGCCTCCAGTCCCGCCTCGCCGAGATGGGTGCCGCGCCCGACTACAGAGCGCTCGCGGCGGACGTGCTCGGCGTGCGGACGCCGAACGCCACGATTGCCCGCCGCCTCGTCGAACAGGCACTCGTTGTCGAGGATCGGCAGAAGATCTGGAGACGGCTGGGGGAGCGCGTGCAGCCGGAGCTGCCGTCCACGCCCGGTGTCTACGTCATGCGGGATCACGAGGGCCGCGTGATCTATGTCGGTAAGGCCAGGAATCTCAGGCGGCGCGTGTCGACCTACTTCGGCGCCCGACGCTGGCGAGCGCTGACGCCTGAACTGCCGGCGGCGACAGCGGTCGAGTGGCACGAAACTGGATCGGATCTCGAGGCGCTGCTCCTCGAAGCCGAGCTGATTGAACGCTGGCAGCCGGCGGCGAACAGGCAGGCGCGTGCGCCTCGCAGGGGTCTGAGTCGTCGTCCCGCCCGGACGCGAGACGTGATTCTGCTGTTGCCGTCCGCCGACCCGGCTTCAGTGGAAGTGTTTTGCGCGCGTACCGATGGCGCGCTGCTTCACGTGCGGACCCCGCGCTCGGGCGATCAGATCGTGAAGCCGTCGCGGCGGATTTTCAAATTCTTCCACGGTCTCGTCGACGCCGACGAACAGGTCACACGCCGTGCAGCGATTGCGTTTGCCTGGCTGGCGCGCACGGGTGACGATGCGACCCGGATCGATCCGCGCGACGTCGCGTCGCCGCGCGAGCTGGCCACTCGACTGCGCGCGCTCGTGGGCGATCGCGACCTTTTTGTCGAGCGAATCGATCAGCGAGGCGACGGTGGTCTTGCGGTCCGTGCGCGGAAAGGCCGGTAGCCGTTCGCGTCGGGCAGGGATGCTATACTTGACGGTTCATGCCGCCGCGCGAGCCGCGGCATGCCACGCCGAGCCCCGATACGCGCCCTTAGCTCAGTTGGATAGAGCGTCTGGCTACGAACCAGGAGGTCGCAGGTTCGAGTCCTGCAGGGCGCGCCACTTCCTGACGGTCTATTCCGGTCACATGGGTGACAGTTTATTCCGAAGACATAGGTAACACGTTCGGCCCAAACGGATTGTCGATCGGTTCGAGCCGGCACGTCTGATCATCGAAATAGCCCAAATCGTAGTGCATGAAGGAGACGAGCCAGATCCGCTCGCCGACCTGCGTAACGCCCACATTCTGTCCCGCAAACACCTGGCTGAGATTCACCTTCCGGCCCTTGAAGCAAATCCGGCCGCAGTGGGTGACGGCGATCGTCTGGTCATGGAACGGGTAGGTCAGGTCCTCCAGGCCACGATAGACGCGCAGTGACCGCGCGTAGACCTCGGCCGGGACTTTCATGTCCAAGGCCTGGTGCGGCCGCTCTTGGTTGTACTGCTCGACGAACGCATCGAAGCGGGCCTGCTGCTGGAGGACGTTCCCCGCGGCCGGCTTGGTGGCTTCCTTTTTGAGCGTCAGATGCATCCGCTCGTGCCGGCCGTTCTGTTGCGGATGACCCGGTTTGATGCGCTCGATCTGAATCCCGAGGCGAAGCCACCAGACGGCCAGCTTGCTGAGCCCGTAGAGGGCGTGCGCCGAGGCAAACGGCACCCCGTTGTCGGTCCGGATCACCTGCGGCAGCCCGAACTCCTTGAACGTGCGCTCGAAGACGGTGAAGGCGAATGTCTCCTGGGTCGTGGTCAGAGCCTCGCAGGTCAGCAGATACCGGCTGGCGAAGTCGGTGATCGTCAGCGGGTAGCAGTACCGCCGATTCCCGAGCATGAACTCGCCCTTGTAGTCGGCGCACCACAGCGCGTTCGGGTCGGTCGGCCGCGACAGCGCGGTGCCCGTCGCCGTGTGGCGCCGCCGTCGTCGCCGGTGCACCAGGCCGTGCCGATCGAGCACCGCGTGGACCGTACTGATCGCCGGCAGGTGCGGGCCCGTGAACGGCTGGCGCAGCTTCTCGCGGATCTTCGGCGCCCCCCAGCCCGGGTACTCGCGCTTCAGGCGGACGATCGTCGCCTCGATCGGCGCCGGCAGCCGATTCGCCTGGCGATGCGGCCGCCGGGTGCGGTCGCTGAATGCCTGCACCCCGCAGTCTTTGTAGCGATCGAAAACCTTGTAGCCGGTCTTCCGCGAGATCCCGAACTCGGCGCACAGGGGCGCCATCTTCTCGCCCTCGAGCAGGCGGGCGACAAACCGGAGCCGCTCGTCCATGATGTGACACTCCTTCCAAGGCATGCCCCCTCCTCTGAAGGGGCAAAAGTGTCACCCATGTGTCCGGAATACCGTGTTACCTATCTCTCAGGAAGGACAGCCAAAGAGTCCAGCGAAGCGCCAGTTTGGTGCGGCTTACGCCAAGACCTCTGGCTGTGCTTGATTTCGGCGGTCGACCGAGCTCCACTGAGTCCGAGTTTGGCGAGCGCCTCATGGACCAGACCCGCGCAAGAATTCTTGTTCCGTTGGGGCCTGCTCATTCATAATCTCGCGTCCTTGGCAAGTCTCAGGGGTCCGAGGATAAGCTTCTCTACTGGTCCGCGATTGGAACGCGCGCGCGGGCCTAGGCATGCCCTCACCTGTGGCCTATGTGGACTTGGTTCAACGGGCCGCCGACCGTGTATGCTCGGAGTGGCGTGAGGCGCATGAGAGCGCTCGGACTCATGCCGGACCCCAGCGTGCGGTGCTGTTCCGTCGACCTGAATCCAGGAAGGTCCGCGTGATGAGCGTCGACATCCGAGCCGATCGAGACGGTGACCGCGCGTGTGTGGTCCCGACGGGTCCGTTCGACTTGGCCCACGCGATGGCGGTTGTGCAGGCGATCACACACGCCGAGCCGGGTCTGGTTGGGTGCCGTTCGATCGATATGGACCTCGCGCAGGTCGATCGGATGGACGGCACCGGCGCAGTCCTGCTGGCAAGGTTCCTCGATCGCCTGGAGGCGGGGGGCGGCCATACGCGCGTCGTCGATGAAAGCAACCCGGAAGCGGCGCGGTTGATCGCGCTGTATCGCGGGCGCCGGGCGGAGCGCCCCGCGACTCACGAGCGGCCTCTAACTGTGACTGGCGCGGATCGGCGCGTCCGCCGCCGAGCTGCCTGCCACAGTCCACGCGGCGCTCGATTTCACGGGCCACTGCGCTGTCGCGCTGCCGAAGGCGGTTGCCAACCCGCGCTCGGTCGACTGGCGCTCGCTTCCGAGGCTGATGCAGGAGATCGGTGCGGACGCGCTCCTGGTCACGAGCGCCGCCAACTTGCTGATCGGGCTCATCGTCGGGTTTCTCGGTATCTCGCAGCTCGGACGCTTCGGCGCGGTCGCCTTCGTCCCCGAGCTTGTGGTCGTCGCACATTTTCGCGAGTTGGGGCCGCTCGTCACCGCGGTCGTCGTGGCCGGCCGATCGGGCGCAGGCCTGGCCTCGGAGCTCGCCACGATGAAGGTGTCGGAGGAAATCGATGCCTTGCGGACGATGGGATTCGACCCGTTGAGATGGCTGGTCGTGCCGCGCTGTCTCGCGCTCATCCTCGTCGTGCCGCTGCTGACCTGGGTGGGCGACGTGCTCGCCCTTTTCGGCGGCTTCGTGGCCACGATGGCCATCACGGACATGCCGCCGCGCGCCTATCTGCTGGCGACTTCGGATGCCATCGGCCTCGGCTATCTGGCGGGAGGCCTCATCAAGAGCCCGTTTCTAGCGCTCGCGATCGGCCTCATCGCCTGCGGTCAAGGATTGGCCGCGCAAGGGGGGGCCGCCGCGGTCGGCGCCCGGACCACGACTGCCGTGGTTCTGTCGATCCTCGGAGTGATTCTCGTCAACTCCGTGTTCACGTTCTTCTACGTGCTTTTCGGCGCCTGAGCATGCTGACATCGAAGCCGCACATCGTCGTCGACGACCTGCGAATCGGTTGGGGATCACGAGTGCTCATGGAGCACGTGAGCTTCGCTGTCGAGCGCGGAACGACGTTGGCGATACTCGGCGGCTCGGGAAGCGGCAAGAGCACGCTGCTGCGCTATCTGATCGGCCTCGAGCGGCCGAAGGCCGGCCGGATAGAGATCGACGGCGTGGGAGAACCGCACCTCTACGAGGGTGTGCCACCGTTCGGCGTGCTTTTTCAGTCGGGCGCACTATTCAGCTCCCTGACACTGGCGGAGAACCTCGCGCTTCCCCTGCTCAGATGGACGTCGATACGCGGCGCTACGGTGCCGGAGCTCTGTCTGGCCAAGCTCGACCTCGTCGGGCTCGCTCCGTTCGCCGAGCATCTGCCGGGGGAGATCTCGGGCGGCATGAAGAAGCGCGCCGGTATTGCCCGCGCGCTGATGCTCGAGCCCGATCTGTTGTTCTTGGACGAGCCGTCCGCTGGGCTCGACCCAATCACGGCGGTCGAGCTCGACCAGCTGATCGTCACGCTCAGCCGCGACCTGGGCATCACCATCGTCATCGTGACCCACGAGCTGCCGAGCATCTTTCTCGTCGCCGACAGCTGCATCGTCCTGGACAAGACCGCGAAGGGAATCGTCGCGCAGGGCGACCCGCGGACGCTGCGTGACGAGTCGCAGATTCCGTTCGTGCACAACTTCTTCACGCGTTCGTCGCCCGGCGTGTCCGTGAATCGAGGAGTGTGACCATGGCTGTCGACAAAAGCTACGCGCGACTTGGCTTCTTCCTGGTGGTGGTGCTGGTGGTGGTCTTGGCGACGACACTGCTCTTCGTTCAACGGCTGAGGAGCCGCGAGGTGATCGCCATGGTCACCTACACGACCGAGAACGTCAGTGGCCTGGATGTCTCGAGCCCGGTTCGGTATCGGGGCGTGACGGTGGGCCGCGTCGCCGACGTGCGTGTGGACCCGCGGGCGACTACCGTCGAGATCTAGTTCGAGATGTTCCTCGACCGACTCAACATCGATTGGCGCGAACGTCCAGCGGATTCAGCGGCTCGCCGATCTGGGAGGCACGTTCCCCAAGCTTCGGGCTCAAGTGGTCAGTAACCCCGTCACCGGGGAGGCGTACTTGTTGCTCGACATCCCGGAGAATCCGCCACCACCTATCGAGTTGGGGTTTACACCGGATCGACCATACGTTCCGTCGATGCCCTCACCGTTTGCGACGGTGCAGGATCGGCTGCCCGCGCTGATGGATCGCGCGGAAGCGACCCTGCAGGTCCTCAAGGAGATTGTCGCCAGACTGCCCGACACCCTCGACCGGAGCGACAAATTCTTCACCAACATCGAGCGCATCTTTCAGGAGAGCCGGCTGCCGACGCTGAGCGCCGACTCCCGGAAATTCTTCGCGACGACAAGCGCGCAACTCGACAAGGTGACCACCGGCCTCGACGGACTGGTCGGCCCCGGGGGGACGCTGGTCACGTTCACCGACGAGGCGCGCGCCGCGATCAACGCCGCGGACTTTCCAGCTTCAACCAGGTCAACGCGCGAGGCGATGGACCAGACCACGCTGGCGGCTGACGATCTCCGGCGCTCCCTGCCGGCCATTCGGGATTCGCTCGATCAGCTGCGCGAGCTCGCGCGCCAGCTCCAGGAGCAGCCCGAGTCGTTTGTCTATGGTCCACGCCCCGCCCCGGGGAAACGCTGATGAGTCGCCGGCCTCGTCCAGGGCTCTGTCTGCTCGTCGCAATTGGCTGCCTGGGGGGAGTCGCCTGCCAGGTGCAGTTGCGGCGTCCCGACACGATACCGCTACGCATGATCGAGCCGCAGCTCATTGAGCCGGCCGAGCGCGCGACGAGCGCTCCCGCCTCCAACGCGGTCCCCGTCCGACTCCTCGAGACACAAGCGCGCGGGCACATCGGCCGCCGGGTGCTTCACCAGCAATCGGATGGGGAGTTGACCGATGACCCGGTCTGGCAATGGTCGTCCGCGCCTGACCGGTATCTGGACACGGCATTGCGGCTCGAATTGGCATCGAGCTCCAATCTGCGCCTCGTCGATGCCGCGACCGCGCCGACGCTGGCAGCCACGCTTCTCGTCTGGTATCTCGAGTCCGCAGGGGAAACGCGACTCGTCGGGGCTGTCGAACTTCGTTTCACCGGTACCGATCGCGCGGTCCGCACACGTGTGGTCGAGGCGAGCGAGCCCGTTTCGGCCGAGCTGCCTGGAAACCTCGGGAGCGCCGCCGGCCGCCTGTTGCGCCGTCTCGCGGCTGAGGGCCTGAAGACCATGGTTCGCGAGTGACCGGATGGCCAACCCTCGTTTTAGGGGGCACGACCTGTACCGCCGCGCCGGGTACCGCGCCGAGAAACCTATCCAGGGTCGACCGCGCCAGAGAACTTCCCGGGTGACGCCTTCACGCTGCGCGAACGCGATGAGGCTGTCTGATGGCCATTCCTCCTTGACACGTAGGCCGTTCTCGGACAGAGTCCAAGTGCCGGGCTTCTGCCCGGTTGACTATTCGACCGCGAGGTGCATAACAGTTCAAGCGTTCGAATACTTGCCATCATTAGGAAACAGTTGAGAATCGTTAACCTTGTTCGGGTACTGCTAAGTTGCAAGAGGAGAGGCTGTTATGGGGAAAACACACGGACCAAACATTTCTGTCACAGGGGGTGCGACTGAAGAGGTGCTCCGCAAGAAAAGCTGGCGGTTTGCGACAGCGCTGTGGGTTTCACTTGCGGCTGTCACGGCCGGATTGCTCATCCTGCCTTCAGTCGCGCTGGCAACAGACCGTTTGACAAACAAGGAAGTTGAGGACCTACTCTCGAGCGTCGAGAACAACCGCTCTAAATTCGAGGCGGCACTTGACCAGAATCTGAAAAATACCGTCCTTCAAGGGGCGCGGGGCGAAGTCAACACTAATGAGTTCCTGGATGATCTTCAGGACCAAGTCACGCGGACTCGCGAGCGCTTCAAGCAGGATTACTCAGCCAGCAGCGAAGTGATCGCTCTGCTGGACTATTCAACCCGACTCGATCGTTGGGTCAAAACACAGCCCGCCGGCTTCAAGGGCTCGAGTGAATGGGATCCCTTCGCGGCCGATCTTCGCCGCCTGGCAATGGCCTACAACACATCGCTGCCGATGCCAGCCGGTGGAATGGCGCGACGTTTCAACGATGCTGAGCTCGTGGCTGCCGCTGCCGCCGTCGAGAAGCTGTGCGATCCCTTCAGGCACGAGCTCGAGGTGAGTTTGACCGCAAACAAGGCGGTGACCCCAGAGAGTCGTCAGACGACCTTGCAACAGGTTGACACGTTAAAGAGCCATGCTCACGCGCTGAACCAACGCCTGGCCAACAAAGAGAAAGGTGTGGCCGAAGCGGATGCGCTCATCAAACAGGCATTGATCGTCGTCGATTGGATCTCGAAGAATCCATTGTCGTCCGCAGCAGGTGCGGCATGGACTCCACTCCGTGGAGAGCTGGGAAAAGTTGCACTCGCGTATGAGGTGAACAACAGAAACCTGCCCGTACAGTGATGCTTAATTAGGCGGCTCAGAGCCATTTCAGAAGGCGAGCCGACGACGCCTCGATGCCACTACGGATTCGGTGTGTCGTAGGCTCGCCCTTCGTCGGAGACTAGAACGCGCTCGACTTCGCCCACACTCCGTCAGCCCAGCTTCGCGCATCTGCTTGCATCGCCGCCGTCGAACCCCCCGCCGATCCTGCTCGCCCATTCGCGTGGACTGAACATGTTGAGGTCATGGCATCTCAGTCTTCGGTTGTCAGTTCGGCTATCAGCTTTCAGCTATCAGCTCTTAGCTTAGCTATCGCTTTCAGCCAGCAGCTCCGCACTCGCTCGAGGCGTGAGGACCACGCGGATTCGATAAGGGTGAACCGGGACTAGTACAGCAGTGCATCCGGCTACCGGGATTCGTTAAGCTCTTCCAGTTGTCTCGTCAGCGCGCGTTTTCGATTCTCGAGCACACGCCGTCCCGCGTCGTCTCGATACAGTCTGACGAGATCGGCCTCGATCGCCATCAGATCAAACTCCAAATCGGTCTTTCTCTGCGCGACCTCGTCAGAAACCTGATCGCCGGCTCCGGCGCTCGACGGGCCCGCTCCCTGAGCGGCTCCGCCGGCCCCTGAGGCCGCACGTGACGGGTTCGACTTGGTGGTCGTCCGATACAGCCAGAATGCCGCGATGGACGTCACCAGGAGAACAATCGGAAGGACGTAGGAACTGGCGGAGGGTGTCGCGGCGACGGCGGCGTGCTGAGCGTCGTTCTGATACGCAGGAGGCTTGAATTGCAGGCCGACCAGGAGAATCGCGATGAAGGCCATGGCGACGAACGGCAGCTTCGAGAACACCCATCGGATATCCGAACGAATACTGCATTTCTTGTCTTCAGCAATGATCCCCAGATAGCAGGAGGAAATCAGCAGGGCAGGCATGAGGACCACGCGCACGACAAACCACAAAGCGGCTCCCCCAACCTGAGGAAACAGGGAGTAAATCAGGATGGCGCTTGCCGCGATGATCGTCACGAGCGCAAAGGGATTTGGCTGCCGCACTCAATCCATTTTAGCAACCGGGCGCCTGACAGGATCTCCTTCGGAGTTGTGTCGAAGAGCAAAAGATTGACAGACCGTGCAGTAAATTGCAGATCGGGCGCCTGGCCGCTCACGGCGTGTCGCCCAGCACCGGCATTCCCACTCGCGACGCACGCGCCACGACGCCATTCAGCAGCTGCATCGGCAGGTGCAGGCGCAGTCCCCAGGCGGTTTCGTCGTGCTCGGCTTGCGGGAAGCACAGATGCATGAAGTTCACCCCGTACTTCCAGCCTCGCGTCACGAGCGCCATCGCCATGCCCATCGTCACTTCGTAGTTGTCGCCAGGCCAGCCGCTGTCGAGATAGAACGCCACGTCGCGCCTGGGCTCGGTGAGCACACGATCGATCAGATTGTCCTTGTGCGAGAACGTGCTCGACATGCAGACGGCGGTACCGAAGACGTTCGGGTATTGCCAGACGGTGTAGAAGGAAACCACTCCGCCGAGGGATGAGCCCCACACCGAACGAGACCGACGGTGATTTCCGATGCGCAAGCGGCGCTCGGCCTCGGGCACGATCTCTTCAGCCAGCGAGCGGGCATAGGCCTCGTAGCCTGGAGCCGTGTACTCGCGCATGCGGTCGCCAGAGTGGATGCCGACGATGATGAAATCGTCGACCGCGCTCATCGATCTGAGTGTCCGGCTCGTTTCGGCGACCTCCCAGTCGTGCCCGAGAAAGGCCTCGTCGGGAAAGAACAGATTCTGGCCGTCCTGCATGAACGCGACAGGGTAGGACGCCAGCGTGTTTTCGTCATATCCCGGCGGCAGGAACACGCGCAGATGATGAGCGCGACCTAGAATGCTGGAAGGGAATTCGAGCAGGTTTGAGAACCGCCCGCTCTCCGGACTCAGGAAGAACGGATAGGCGATGCGTTGATCTTCCTCGCCCATCAGCAGCAGCTTGTTGGAGCCGACCGACCAATAGGATCGGCCGTCGCGCACCAGACATGGCTTGAAATACAGAAACGGCTGATCGGCCTCCACCTGAAAGGTCGAGGTGTTGCCATCGTCGCTGACGGATGTCGCCTCGATGTCCTTTTCCCAGTCCTGTTCGGTGCGCAGGACGATGCGGCCCTTGCCGGCCGGATATGAGATACGCAGCGTTCGCGTCAGGGTTGTTTCCGTTCGGTAGAGCCTTTCCTTCGTCATGGCTGGATTCTAGGCCCAGGCGCAGGATTCAAGCGTGCTGATCTGGTGGAGGGAAGGATAGCGTGCCATAGCTTCTGTCGGCTTTCTTTCAGGTGGCCCGACGCCCGATCCGGCGGCGCGGAATCCCGGCGCCGCACAGGTACAGCGGAAATTCCTTTACACCGTCCAGCCCAATCAGCCGCTCGATGAAGCTGTCCTGAATGGCCGCGGTCTGAAACGGCCCGAGCCCGCGCGAAGTGGCCAGGAGCGCAAACGTCTGGCAGAGATGTCCCGCGTCCAGCCAGAGAACCCGATAGGCGATCTCGAAGGCATACTTCCAGAGCGTCCGGCTGAAGACCGCGGTCATCACGCAGAGAAATGCGGCGTTGCGAATCCAGGACTGTCCGGACGCGGCGCGCACGGCGGCTGCGCGGAAGTTCCCCCTTTTGAGACGTCGCAGTTCGTCGTGTTTTACGTCGTAGTGATAGAGGCCCTGAGCAAGCCCCCGCACGTTCAAGGCCAGCACGTAGCATTCGATCGGATGAAGTGCGCCTGCTGAAGGGCTGGTCTTGGCAGTCAGCCGGCCGAGCGGTCCGCCATCGAACCACCCGGTCTCGCCCCAGGTGCCGCGGACGACGACGGCCAGGTCGTCCAGCGTAACCGGCCGCCGGGAAAACTCGCGGACCGTTCGACGCTTCCCGAGCACGCGTCCAAGGGCCGCCGCATCGGAAGGCTGCTCTGTTGTCCTTGCAAGAGGGACACGTGGTGAACCCGGATAGTGCTTGTAACGGCGTGGTCTCGGCTGCGAGGCGACACTCTTTACGAGAAAGCGATTGATCACGGCCTCGTTCTGCAGGTACGGCTTGTCGCGCGACGCCACGTGATAGAGGGCGGCGGCGAGATTGCCCTTCCAGGCAGACAGTCGCGACGCGCGGCGACGCGCCTCGTCGGCCGGCAGGACGAGTCCCATCCTTCTGAGCTGCGCGACACCGGCGAGAACAGACCGCCGCTCGTAGCCGGACAGACGTCGAGTCATAGCCTCCGCGGTCAGCGGTCGGTCGAAGGCATCGAGGATGACGACGAGATCCGGAGAGACAACGAAGCCGTCCTCGCGATGGAGATCGCGAGCGAGAAGATCCCCTCCGCTCCAACACAAGAGGAGATCCGGGTTGCGGGCGAAACGGATCAACGTCCGGATCGACGGACCGCGTTGCTTATCTTCAGCTTGTCGAAGAAGCTGGCGCCCTTCCATCTGGCGATGGTGAACGGGTTGCACATCCGGCCCATCGGAATCCGGATGATGAGGCTTTGGGTCCCACGCGGAACGTTCAAGATCAGGCGCCCGGTTTTCTTGGGCATCGGCTCTACCAGTACCGACCTGATCTTCATTGCCGCCAGCAGACGACGAGTGCGGGCTTTGGGTACGAGCCTGAATTGCTTGGCCGCCTTCGATCCCTTCTTCGCCATGTGGCCTCCTCGTTCGTGTTTGGGGCCGCTATCGTAGCTGATCGCCAAGATAGAGGCGAGAGGATGTGCGCCTCGCGGAATAGGCCTGAACGGTACCGTCCGGGCTGATCGCCCCGGCCAGAATGCCCGCCTGTTCCCCCTTGTCTGGGAGAAAGGGAAGGCGCTCGTCGGCGAGGATCGCACCCTTCAGCGCGTCAATCGTGAGCAATCGCCGGTGGCTGGTCAAGCCAAAGACACGCGCGGCCTTTGCGTCCCAGCGTGCGTACAGAAAGGTGTCGTCTGGCGGAAGCTCGAACAACCGTCTGTTCGACGAGGTCGTCATGGAGTGAATCTCGAGTGCGCGGCCGCCGTCGCCGCAGACCGCGACGAACGAGTCGCCTTCCGGGCTCGCCATGGGGGCGTCGCAATCGGCGGCGCCGAGCGATCTCGCCGACGTCCCATCCGTGCGCATCGTCCACACCTCGGTGCGACCACCCATGCGCCGGACGAACAGCAGCGCGTCGGAGCCGGCGAATGAGGGCGACGTCGAATCGGCGTCAGGAGGCACCACCGCCCGAGTGGTGCCCGCGCCGACCGGAATCAGGAGGAACCGCGTCGCGCCCGCTACCGGTCGCGTGACCGCGACGATCGATTTGCCATCGGGCGAGAAGCGCTTGGGTTCTCCATCGCCGAGGCGGACTGCCTCACCACCCTCGACGGGTCGAAGCCAGACACCCGTCGATCGCTCGCTTCCTCCACCGTCCCAGAAGAGGACGGTTTTTCCGTCCGGCGAGACATCGGCCGCGAGACTCAAACCGAGCCACGTCATGTCGCGTGACGGTTCGGTCCCGCGTCGAACGGCCAGCGTCGTCGATTCGTCGCGGAGCGTGAGCAGGCTTCGCGCGCCATCGGTCGAAATGCTTTCAAGCACGGCGAATTCGGGAAGCGCCTGGAGCGTTCGGCGCTCGCCCGATGTGCTCACGGCGAAGAGGGAACTCCCATGCGGAGCGTGGCTGGCCGTGAACCAGATTTCTCCGGTCTTCCTGTTCCATTCGAGACCCAGACATCGCTCGAAGACGGGCGTGATCGCCCGCGCGGTCCCCGAGCCATCGGTCCGCGCGATGCGCACTTCGCCCGAGTCGTCTGCGCGCGAGGCGTGATGAATGAACGCGACATCGCGCGCGTCTGGCGAGATGCGGACGTACGAGAGAGCGCCGCTCGTCCGGAAGAGCGTGCGTTCGGTGCCACCATCGCGACAGATGAGCGCGTGCTCGGCGCCGAGATCGCGAACGAACACGACGAATCGACTTCCGCTCCAGTCGGCCCAGCCGGCGTTTTCGACGATCGGTCTCGATCGGCCGCCCACCGCGGGCCAGACCGCGAGCGTGCCTCTCGCGTTGATGCCGGCATGCGATGAGCCGAGCAGCACGAGGGCTTCGCTGCCGTCAGGTGAAAACGCCATCGGCAGGAGCCGTTCCTCCGATTCAAGTCGCCGCTCGAGACCGGGGGTGTCCGGCAGCATCGTGAATGCGCCCGTTTCTTGTCCTTCCCAGGTGGCGGTGTAGAGCACCGCGTTCGATCCGGGAACGAACAGTGCGCGATGCACGTTGCCCCGGCGGAACGTCAGTCGCCTGAATTCCGGCTCGGTCGGGCTGCGATTCTTCGACGACAGGAGGAGCGTCGCGCCTGCCGTGAGACCGACGAGCGCCACGCCGGCCGCAGGCATCATGAGACGGCGCCAGAACGACCGGCGCGCGACTGGAGTGGAGTCGGTAATTTCATCCGAGTGATCTCTCAGCGTCTTCAAGTCGCGCGCGAGGTCGCGGGTCGCGGAATACCTGTCGCGCGGCTCCTTCGACATGCAGCGCTGGACGATCCAGCGAAGTGGAGCAGGGACATCAGGCCGGAAGCCGGAAATGGGTCTGGGATCGTCCCGAAGCACCGCCGAGATCGTTTCCGCGGTCGACGGCCGTTCGAAGGCCCGTCGGCCGGTCAGCATTTCGTAGAGGACGCAGCCCAGCGCGAATTGATCGGAGGCGGGTGTCGCTTCTTCGCCTCGAACCTGTTCGGGCGACATGTAGCTGGGCGTCCCACGCACCGTGCTCATCGACGTGTTCACATCGTCGAGCGTGGCTCCGTCGGACGGGGAAGCGATCGGCTCGCGCAGCTTCGCCAATCCGAAGTCAACGATCTTGACCAGTCCGTCGTCGGTCACGAGGATGTTGCCGGGTTTCAGGTCGCGGTGGACGATGCCCGCCTCGTGCGCCCGCGCGAGTCCATCCGCGATTTGCGTCGCGAGATCGAGGATCGCCGAGATCCGGAGCCGGCTGGCTCTGATCCGTGTGCCGAGCGGCTGGCCGTCAACCAGCTCCATCACCAGGAACGGAATCGCCGGCTGTCCCGCGACTGACGCGGCTTCTCCAATGTCGTAGACGACGATGATATTGGGGTGATTGAGGGCGGAGGCTGCGCGCGCCTCCTGCTCAAAATGATGGACGCGCTCGTGGGACGAGGCCGTGGCCTCGCGAAGAATCTTGAGCGCGACCGTGCGCTGAAGGCGCGGGTCGCGCGCCTGGTAGACCTCGCCCATTCCGCCGCTGCCCAGCAGGCGGACAATGACGTAGGGGCCGAGATGGAACCCGGAAGCGAGTGTCACGAAGCGGCTCGAGTGCCGAGGTCATCCTACTACTGACCGACGGCGCGTGCGGCGACGTGATATCGTTATCGCCTTGCCGACGCCTCCCGTCGAACGCCGCGGCCCGGACCGCCCTCCGACTCCCGTCTGTCCGGAATGTCGCACACCGAACGGCGTGTCCGTCACCGATCGCGGCGAAGCCTATTTGCGATGGCAGTGCTCTACGTGCGGCCGCGTGCTGACGCGGCCCAGGCCTCACGGGCTCCGCATCGTGTCACGCCGGCCGGAGCGGCCAGGGGAGCCGCAGTAGGAGTCAGTCCCTCGCGCGGCAGGCGCCACCGCCACCTGGCGCAGCGCTAGAGTCCACCGACGCCGCACTGAGTCGGTAGGTTTGTCGCACGTCGCCTTCGGAATCGATCCCGCGAACATCGCCTGTGATCGTGACGGCACCATTCGGCGGGCCATCCACGCGGACATCAAGCGTGAAATCACGTGTCTGGTCGGCTCCCATGTGTACGTTTTCGCCGAAGCGTTCGATGAGCCTGGACGATGTCAGCGTTTCCGTGCCGAGCACTTCTGATGTCGTAGTGTCCATCACCTGATAACTGATCTCGCTCAGCCTTACATCCACGCCCTCGGTTTCACGAACGCGCAGGATGAACGAGAACATCCAACCGGCGACGCAGTTGCCGTGGAAGACCAGCGGATCGACGCGCGGCACGCCGTTCAGGCTGACGTCGAGCGCCGCGCGCGTATCGGCGCAGGAGGAAAGGGCACAGAGGCATACAACGGGGCAAATGATCGAACCAATCCGTTGCCAGACGCCTGATTGAGTCTTGGACCAGCTTGCCATCGTGCGCGTCGCCTCGATGCATGAAACCAGGAATCGCCTGTGCCGATACATGCAGTATGAGCCCCGCAAGGATTCCTGCGGTCCGATTGGCTCCCGTCGGGGTCCAAGATCCCATGACTCTCCTGGCTGTGGCCGTTTGCCTCGTACCAATCATGGTCACTCATGAGCCAGCGTTCGCGCAGGCTGGTTCCGTGGACGAGCTGCATCGGACATTCGCCGAGGTCGCGCGCACCGACATGAACCATGTGGATCCGGAAGCGACGGTCCGGCTGGGACTTTGGTACCTCCAGGAGTACGATCGTGATCGCGGGTGCGGCCTTCTGTACCTGGCGGCGATGAACGACGTGTTTCAGCACCCGGGCATCGATTCCGATGTCGAAGCGCTGCTGGACGATCGCTGCACGGCGGCCGAGCGCGACATGGCGTCCGCCTGGCTGAACTGCTGGGAATTCGGACCGCGCTATCCGATCGCGATCGCGATTGACACTGGTCGCTGGGCCGGGCTGACGGCTCGATCAGTGGTCATTCAAACTCCGGCGCACCGCGTCGAACGCGAACGATCCGTGGCCTGTTACGGTTACACGGTGTCGCTTCATCACGTTCGCGTCGATCCTCCCGGAGGAGTCGCGCTCCCTCCTCGACATTTCGTTCAGTCCTTCGTGTGGGAATCCATGCGGGAAGGCGCTCGGCCGATCCGCGAGCTTCACTGGGTGCTCGAGGAAGTGACGTCAACCGAATGGAAGCAGGCAGGCTTCGAACGCCTGGTGCGCGAGCCAGGTTCCGCGTGGCCAATTCCAGGGATTGCCGACCGATGGCGCAACATCAGGCTCCGCATGGAAACAGACGGCAGGATCACCGTCTGGGTAAGCGGCAAGAAGCGCGCGACGATCGATTGATGAAGGGAGACGCGCGAGGAAAGGGCCTCTTGGCCGAGGCCCTCCCGAACTCAGAAAAGTTCTCCTAATTCGCCATCTTCAAGTCGCTGGCTCCTGGCTGCTCTTCAAAATAGGTGCAGTCGGCGCCGGCCTTGCAGTCGGCGGTGTGCTTGGTCCCGTCCGGAATGAATGCGTAAGTACTTAAGTTCGGGCAGGCCGTACTAAGCAACTAAGAACCAACCACTAAGACCTGTGGATCACCTCGCCATTTCGTTCCGATAGACGATGCCATCCTTCATCACGAACACGATCTTTTCGACCGTGTTGATATCAGCCAGCGGATCGCCCGCGACGGCGACCATGTCCGCGAGCTTGCCCGGCTCGATCGTCCCGACCTTGTCCGACCACCTGATGATCTCGGCGTTCAATTTCGTGGCCGAGACGATGGCGGACATGGGCGATTCGCCGAGCTTCACGCGCGTCTCGAGCTCCCGGGCGTTCTCGCCGTGCGGGATGACGGCCGAGTCCGTGCCGAGCCCAATCGGGATGCCCGCGGCGAGCGCCCGCTTGAACCCGGCGATCATGACGTCCTTCATCTGACGCGCGCGTTCCTTTTCCGAATCAGGAATGTGCGCCGAGGTGGTCACGACATCGTTCAGGTACAGCGTGGGCACGTAGTATGTCTGCGCGTTCTTCAGCATCGACACGGCTTCATCGTCGATCATGGATCCATGATCGATGGTTCTGACGCCAGCCCGGATCGCCGCCTTGATGCCCTGCGTGCCGTGCGCGTGCGCCGCGACGTCGCGTCCCCACCGCTTGGCTTCGGTCACGGCCGCCTGGATTTCCTCGTCTGAGTACCTGCTGCTGCCCTGGCGGAATGCCCTTGGACAGCACGGCTCCCGTGGCCAGGATCTTGATGAAGTCGGCGCCGTGCTTGAAGTTGGTCCTCACCGTCTTGATGATCTCCGCCGGCCCGTCCGCGAGATTTTGAACTGTCGGCACCTCGACGAACAGAGAGAACTGCCGAGCGTCACCCGCGCCTCCAGTCGATGAGACGTAGTTGCCCGCCACCAGCAGGCGAGGACCCGGCACGGCGCCCTGCTCGATGGCGTCGCGCAGGTCCACATCGACGAACGACCAGGTCGGCCCCATGTCGCGGCAGGTCGTGAACCCCGCCATGAGCGTGTCGTGCGCGTTCCGCGCGCCCCAGAGCGCTGCCTGCGACGGCGTCGTCCTCGTCAACGCGTCTTCCCAGTGAATGCCGAACTTGTCGGTGAGATGCGTGTGCAGGTCAATCATCCCAGGAATGAGCGTCGCCGAACCGAGGTCGATGATGCGCGCACCGGGCGGAATCGCCGACTTCACGAGCTCGGCAATCTTGTTGCCTTCGATGCGCACAACAGCCGGCGCGACAGGAGTCCCGCCACGGCCGTCGATCAGGCGCGCCGCTCTGACGTACACGACGCTCGGCTGCTGGGCCGTCGTCATCGCGGTGAACCCCAGGCCGATCAGGCAGGTCACGAGCAAGCGCGTTCGAGACAAGAGACGCCTCCCTTCGCGTGTCAGGCGCGGCATGCTAGCACGAGTTTCTCGAAGACCGACCACACCGGGCCAAAGCCCGGCACTAATCAGCCGTCGACGATGTAGAGATCGATGAGGCGGCTCACAAGACCCGGAACGCCTCTAACCCCTTGAGAGCGCGGTCGAAGGTCACGGTTGTGTGACAACCGGCAGATTGGTTCATGCGGCCGAGGAGACAGTCGGCGAAATCCGCGCTCGTTGACCGGTAGTCGTCGAGCGCCTGCCACGTGAGGTCGCGCGGCTCGATCTCGAGGCGCTCGGTCTCGAGCATCTGCTGAACGACGTCGCCAATCTGCCCGCGCGGGAATTCGTAGGCGGACTCGAGCACCCAGATCATCTCGCAGAGCACAATCGGGCCGATGAAGAGCTCCTCGTCGCGGCGCGCCGCGGCTTCGATGATCTCGGTGGCTTTCGCGCTTTGTCTGGGATCGTCCTGGACGATATAGCGGACGAGGACGTTGGTGTCGAGACCGGTCATTTCCGGCCGCTCGCCCGCCGCCTGATCGCCTCATGCATCTCGTCGATCGTCACGGCCCGGACGCCCTTCCGGTGGAGAACGCCCTTCAGCGCCGCGATGTCACGGGTCGCCGCCTTGATGAGGACCGAGCCGTCGGGCTGGATGACGAAGTCGATCTCGTCGCCGTAGCCGACACCGAGCCGCTCACGAACGGCCTTCGGAATCGTGGTCTGTCCCTTGGATGTAATCGTGGATCTTTTTGTCATTACTATTTCGTTAGTTCCTTACTTTAATTCATTACCAATGCCGGGATCAAGGCGCGGTTCGGTGCCGGGTCGGGGGACAGCCTGCCTGTGGCCGCGATGGGCCTCGTGAGTGTGGATGGTGTTCGCTTCTTCATCGTGTTTACACGTTCTTGCCCCTGACATAGTATTCGCTGCGTTTGCCTTCTGCCGACATCCGCTCTCACCTCGATCGACCGGGCCGATCGTGACACTCGCCGCCAACTCGCGGATCGGCCCTTATGAAATCCTGTCGCCCCTCGGCGCGGGCGGAATGGGCGAGGTGTATCGCGCGCGCGACACGCGACTCGACCGCACCGTCGCGATTAAGGTGCTCTCGCCGCGTCTGGCGGACAGCCCCGACGCGCTCGCACGGTTCGAGCGCGAGGCCAAGGCCGTCGCCGCTCTGGCTCACACCAACATCGTCGCGCTGTACGACTTCGGCCAGGCCGACGGGATGCTCTATGCCGTCACCGAGCTCCTCGAGGGCGAGACGCTGCGCGCGCGGTTCGGCGAAGGCGCGATGGCGCCTCGCAAGGCTATCGAGATCGCCTCGCAGATCGCTCAGGGGCTGGCGGCCGCGCACGATCGCGGCATCGTTCATCGCGATCTGAAGCCCGAGAACGTCTTTGTCACGAAGACCGGAACCGCGAAGATCCTCGACTTCGGGCTGGCGAGACAGGCGAATGCGCCGGCGCTCGGCGGCGTGACCAATTCGCCGACGGTGGCCCTCGTCACCGATCCCGGCACCGTCATGGGCACGGTGGGCTACATGTCGCCCGAGCAGGTGCGCGGCAAACCCGCCGACCATCGCTCCGATATCTTTTCCTTCGGCAGCGTGCTCTACGAGATGCTGGCGGGCCGCCGCGCGTTCGACCGCGAGAGCGCTGCCGAAACGATGGCGGCCATCGCGCGAGAGGAGCCTCCGGAGCTGTCGGAACTGTCTGCATCCCTCCCGCCAGGGCTCGATCGGATCGTCCGTCACTGTCTCGAAAAAGTTCCGGATGAGCGCTTCCAGTCAGCCCGCGACCTGGCGTTCGATCTCGCGTCGCTCTCGACCGCCTCGTCAGGCCAGAAAGCGTCGCCGCTCCCGGCCTCGCGCGCACGCTTCAAGTGGCAGAGCGTCGTGGCGGCCGCGCTGCTGGTGGGCGCTGGATACGCTGCCGCGTGGATCCGCCCGCGATCGTCGAATTCGACCGAACTCGCTCTGTCACCCGCGCGATTCGTCCAGTTGACTGACGCTCCAGGCCTGAACATGTCACCGCGGTTATCGCCGGACGGCGAGAACCTGTTTTATGTCGGAAACGCGTCGGGCAATCGGGATATCTACCTGCTCAGGGTTGGCGGACACAATGCGGTGAATCTCACGGCCGACTCGAAGGCCGACGACTGGGCGCCGGCAATTTCGGTCGATGGTCGTCAGATTGCGTTCCGGTCGGAGCGCGACGGAGGCGGCATCTTCGTCATGGGCGCCACGGGCGAGTCGGTGCGGCGTTTGACGGACTTCGGATACGACCCGACGTGGGCACCTGATGGTCAGCACATCGCGGTGGCCACCGAAGGCATTTTCTTTACCGGGAGTCGGATCGATCGGAGCGAATTGTGGGTCGTCTCTGTGATCGACGGCAGCCGGCGCCTGCTCACCAAGGGCGACGCTGTTCAGCCAGCCTGGTCGCCGGATGGCAGTCGCGTTGCGTTTGCGCGCATGATGGGGGAGAAGGACGATCCAACGCTCTGGACCGTTGCCGCGTCGGGATCCACGCCCGACGCCGACACGCGGCCGCTGATGGACGACGGAGCCGGGAACTTCTATCCGACATGGTCGGCCGATGGTCAGTTCCTGTATTTTTCGAGCGATCGCGGTGGTCCCCCCAACCTGTGTCGCGTTCGAGTCGAGGAACGGACGGGCCGCGCCACTGGGGCGATTGAGCCCGTGACCGTGCCCGCGCTTCTGGCCGTCAATCCCTCGGTCTCCCGACAGGGAACACGCATCGCCTTCGAGTCGCGGTCGTCTCGAACACGACTCCGGCGCATAGCGTTCGACAGCACGCGCGGTCTCGCTGTCGGCACGCCGCGCGAATTCTGGTCAACCGCGCGCGAGCTGCTCGCGCCGAGTCTGTCGCCGGACGGCGAGTGGGTCGTCGTCTACCAGGCTGTAAGTGGAGGATCCTCTGAGGATCTCTTCCTGATCAAGACCGATGGGAGCGGCTACCGACAGCTGACCGATGACCAATGGACGGACCGAGACCCCAACTTCTCTCCGGACGGGCGGACGATCGCGTTCTATTCGAACCGGGGCGGTGAAACTCAAATCTATGAAGTCCACGCAGACGGGGGCGGGCTGCGTCAGCTCGCGAGGCTCGACGGACACGCGCTCTACTACCCCGTGTATTCGCCGGACGGGTCTCGCCTTGTCGCGGCCGATGAAACCGGCGGGTCCTGGACGCTCGACATTGGTAACCCCTCGGCTTCATGGGTTCCTCGGCATCGCGCGGCGGCAGGTGAGCCTCTGGGCGACGCCGTCACCTCGTGGACGCGCGACGGTAAACAGATTGCAGGCGACTACATCGACAAGAGTTTCCGGCGTCTGGGGATCTTCATCGAATCGATTGAATCCGGCGAGCGCCGGCGTCTCACCGAGACGGGCGCCGCACCGATCTGGCTGGGCGACGGCCGGCGGGTTCTCTACAACAACAAAGGGGCGATCCAGCTGCTCGATACGGTGACGATGCGGGAGTCACAGGCATTTGCGGAATCCGCACCCTGGCGGCTCTGGTCGTTCGACTTGGCGCGTGACGAACGATCACTCATCCTTCTCGAACGAGACGACGTGAGCGACGTATGGATGATGACGAGGGAGGGAACAGATAAATAGTTCTTGGTTCTTGGTGCTTAGTTCTTAGGTCTCATAAGCCTTTCCGCATTCGCGCCGTACACTCGTTTCAACACCTCGTCTGGCAAGTGCATGCCGTAGCCGCGCCACCACTCGGCATCCGCTGGCCAGAACCATTCGTCTTCGGTCTCGAACTGCCGCGCATGCGCGAGATACATCGGCGCCTCGGGATCGTTGTCCGTCCCGAAGAGGATGCGATCCGCATACTTCAGAAAGAACCGGCGCGCACTGAACGGTTGCCGCGCCAGTTCCCACATCCTCGCGGCGAAATCGATCTGCACGTTGGGATGGCGATCGAGCAGCCGCCCGAGCGCCGCCAGATCGTTGGCGAGGTTGAATGCGTGTACGGAGACAAACCGTGTCTTCGGGTGGCGTTCGAGGACCCGTTCGAACTTCTCCAGCATCGCCTGAAATCCCGGCGTGCCCTTGCCGTACAAGGACCAGTTCTCCGAGCGTCGCAGATCGTTCTGTTCGTCAGGTGCCTCGTAGAACGCGGCCGGCTCGGCGATGTGGATGAAGACCGGCAGGCCGAGCTTCCCGGCTTCGTCCCACAACGGATCGAACCGCGGGTCGTCGATGTAGTACGCGTGATCGCCCACGCGTACCAGGCCGAGGCCCTTATCGGTCAACTCGCCGAGGCCCGCAGCACCCGCTTCCATGTCTTCGCGCACACGCCTCCGCAGCCGTTCTGCATAATCGGAACTCTCGATGCCCTCACGTTCGAACCCGGCGCACAGCACGAAACGTCCAGGGTAGGGTTTCGAAAAACGCTCGACCAGATTGCCAAACTCAGCGCCTGTCGCATCGGTCAGGATGACGGTCGTCCTGACGTTCAGGCGTTCCTGCAGGCGAACCCAGGCGGCAATGCCATCGGGCGTCTCGATGTACGCATGACTGTGGGTGTCGACAACGGGTGATCGGAAGCGCTCGATGCGCGTCTCCGGGACAACAAGCGTCGAATGCAGCCGGGCGGGATCGAAGCGTGGGTCGCGTGGGACGTCGGCCGGCTGGGCGGTAGCCGGGAGGCTGCTTAACGCTCCGAGCACCGTGATAAGGATGATGAGTCTGTGCATTGCGAGGCTCCGAGTGTTCCGACGCAAGCTGGACCGATGGTCAACGCCGCCCTTGAATAGGCGACTCGACTCCTGGAGGATATATTACCGACCGATCGACGTCATGAAGAGCAGAGGAACATTGATCATGCTGGCCTTCTCATCGGCCAGAGCTCCGGGTCGATCTCGGCACTCGGCCGTCAGCCGGGCTCGTGGCTCGGCCCGCAGACGACACCAGTCCGATCGACCGCCGATCATCGCGCGCGGCGCAGGCATCCGAGTCGAGTTCGACGACCAGCTTCATTCCCGCATCGTCGCGCTCTCTGGAACAGGGCGAGACCGTCATCGGCCCTCGTCCACGTCCGAGTCTGTCATCACCGATCAGGGCACAATCACGGACTTCGCGTTCGTTGCCCAGGAAGAGGCAGCCATCCGCGACGATCTGGGCGAAGGGCGTGCGATTCCGCATCTCGGGCCGTGCGGCTGCGCTGATCAAGATCGTCGAGGTCACGTTCTACCGCGACTTTCCGCGGACGGCCGTCTTTCGTGTCAGCTACTCAAATGACGGAGACCAGCCACGGCGCATTCTCGGCTGGATCAACAATCGCTATCAGATCGCTCGCGGGAGCCGGCTCGGTTAGTCCCGCGTTCTGGTCGCTCCAGAGTGGTTCGTACGAGAATCGTCCGGACTGGATCCGCCCGCTTGAGAAGGGTTTCACGCAGGACAACTATCTCGGCATGAATGCGTCGGACTACGGCGGCGGAACGCCCGTCGTCGACGTGTGGAGACGCGACGTCGGCGTTGCCGTAGGACACCTCGAGACAGTGCCGAAGCTTGTGTCACTCCCGGTGACGATGCCAACAGAGTCGGAGGCGACTCTGGCCGTGGGCTACAAGGCTGCGATCACACTGAAGCCTGGCGACACGTTCCAGACGTTCCGGACATTCGTCACCGTCCATCGCGGCGATTACTTTCAGGCGCTGGTGGATTACCGGCGTGTGATGGTCAGGCAGGGATTCGTACTTCCGAAAGCGCCGCCGCAGGCGTTTGCGCCCATCTGGTGCGCGTGGGGCTACGGCAGAAATTTCACACCGGAGCAGGTCTTCGAGACTCTGCCCGTCGCGCAGAGGATGGGCTTCGGCTGGGCCACGCTCGACGACGGCTGGCAGGTGGCTGAGGGTGATTGGGTCCCGGTTCCGAAGAAGTTCCCGCGAGGGGACAGCGATATCAAGGATCTCGTCGGGCGAATTCACGCCGCGGGACTCAAGGCGCAGCTCTGGTGGTCGCCGCTCTCGGCGGATCCGGGCAGCGCCTTGCATCGACATCATCCGGAACAGTTGCTGCGGAGCGCGAACGGTCAGCCCGTGAAGATCAGCTGGTGGGACTCCGACTATCTCTGTCCTGCATACGCGCCCGTGCGCGAGAACGCGGCCGCGTTCGTCAGAAAGGCGATCACCGAGTGGGGTTTCGATGGTCTCAAGATCGACGGCCAGCACCTGAATGGTGCGGCGCCGTGCTTCAACCCGGCCCATCATCACGCGGCGCCGGAAGAATCCGTCGAAGGAGTCCCAGGTTTCTTCAAAGCGATCTACGATGCCGCGCTGGCCGCGAAGCCCGACGCCGTCATTGAGATCTGCCCGTGCGGCACGTCTTACTCGTTCTTCACGATGCCGTTTCTCAACATGGCCGTCGCATCCGATCCCGAAAGCTCCTGGCAGGTGCGGCTCAAGGCCAAGACGCTCAAGGCGCTCGTGGGCGACGAAGTCGCGTACTTCGGCGATCATGTGGAACTGAGCGACGGCGGCGACGACTTCGCCTCGACGTTGGGCGTGGGCGGCGTCGTCGGGACTCAGTTCGCGTGGCGGGGAGCGCCGGGCAGGAAAGACCCGAAGCTGGTCCTTACACCTGAGCGTGAACGAGCGTGGGAGTTCTGGGTGAGGCTCTATCAGTCGAAGCGCCTGTCGAACGGTGAATATCTCGGCGCGCTTTACGACATCGGGTTCGATCGCCCGGAGACGCACGTGATCAAGAAGGACGGGGCGCTCTACTTTGCCTTCTATGCCCAGAACTGGAAAGGACCGGTGGAGCTGCGCGGACTCGGTGCGAGCCGCTATCGCCTGCGCGACTACGTGGCAAACAGAGATCTTGGCCAGGTGAGCGGACCGACTGCCCGCGTCGATGTTGCGTTCCAGAAGTACCTGTTGCTCGAAGCGGAGCCCGAGAGCTCCGCCGGCTGGCCTCACGCTCAATAGTTAAATCCTATCGGGAGGAACACATGCCCAAGACGCGGTTTCTTCTCGTTGCCCTGACGCTGCTCATCCCGGTCAATCTCGGCGCGCAGGTCGATACCGCAACCGTCGTCGGCATTGTTCGCGACACGAGCGGCGCTGTGCTGCCCGGCACCACGGTGACCGCAACAGAGGTTCGAACCGGGGCCGCGTCGTCCACCGAGACTGATGGATCGGGCAACTACGTCCTGACGTCTCTGCCGATCGGCACCTACAGCCTGTCGGCCGAGCTCCCTGGCTTCAAGAAAAACTCGCGGGATGGCATCGTCTTGCGCGTCCAGGACCGCGTGCGCCTGGATTTCGAACTCGAGGTCGGCGACATCGCGGAAACGGTCACTGTCGTAAGCAGTACGCCTCGACTCGAGACCGAGACCTCGTCGCTCGGGCAGGTCATGGAAAGTCATGAGATCGAGGCGCTGCCTCTCAATCAGCGGAACTATCTCGACCTGGCGACGCTCACGACTGGTGTCGTCAGGACGAGCGAAGGCACCAACGGCAACGTGGGCGGAGGAGGGTCGACCGGCCTGCCCGCGAGTTTCGTGTCCAATGGCACGCGCGGCACGCTCAACAATTTCATTCTGGATGGCATCGACAACAATTCGAACGACAATGCCGGGGCCATTCTTCGCACCAGTGTCGACGCGATTGAGGAATTCAAGATCCAGACGAGCACGTACTCCTCGGAATTCGGCCGGAGCGCCGGTGCCGTGATCAACGCCACTATCAAATCGGGCACGAACAAGTTCAGCGGTTCCGGCTCCTACTTCTTCCGCGACGATTCGCTGGACGCGCGAGGTTTCTTCGAAGACCCCGCCGATCCCAAGGCGCCGTTCTCATTTCATCAATTCGGCGGAGCGCTCGGCGGTCCGATCAGGAAGGACCGGACGTTCTTCTTCGCCGACTACCAGGGGACGCGAATCGACACCGGTACCACTGCGATCTACTCAGTGCCGACCGCCGCTCAGCGCGGAGGCGATTTCTCCGGCGAGGGAAATGCGGTGATCTTCGATCCGCAGACCGGGCAGCCTTTTCCCGGCAACATCATTCCGCCGTCCAGATTTTCGCCGCTGGCGCAGGCGTTCATTGGTCTTTATCCCGATCCCAATCATCCGGACCTCAAGAACAACTATCTGGTGGCTCCGGTGGTGACCGACGATGTGGACCAGGCAGATGTGCGGCTGGATCACCGATTCAGCGACGACGACCGGCTGTTCTTCCGAGTCTCATGGAGCGATCGTGACGTGTTCACGCCTCCACCGTTTCCGGGTCTCGCAAATGGAGGCGACTATGGAGCGGGCATTACGACGGAGAAGCCGTGGGGCGCGGCGGTAGGGGAGACTCACGTTTTTTCGGCGACGACGATCAACGAGGCCCGATTCGGCTTCAATCGGGCGAAGATCGCCGTGGGTATTCCGCCAGGCGGCACGGCCTTCCCGCCGCCAGCGCTGCAAGTCCCGGGCGTGACCGACGATCCCGCGGTCAATGGTGTCACCTACTTCGCGCCCAATGCCTACAGCGGCATCGGCGATCCCTTGTTCAACCCGACCTACATCACGAGCTCCGAGTTCCAGTTCTCCGACGCCCTGACGATGGTGCGAGGGTCGCACACGTTGAAGGCGGGCGTGCAGTTCCGGCGGAGCGCGTTCGATCTTTTCCAGATCCCGGCGCCGCGTGGAAGTGTCGGTTTCAGCGGGGAGTTCACGCAGGACCCCGAGGATCGAGAGACGACCGGGGACGCGCTGGCGGATGCGCTGCTCGGCCTGGTGTCGCAGGCGGATATTTCGAACATCTCGGACGTGAAGAATCGCACGGGCGTCTTCGGCGCCTTCGTGCAGGACGACTTTCGAGTGACATCCACGCTGACGCTCAATCTCGGGTTGCGCTACGACTACACGGCTCCGACGGTCGAGGCCGAGGACCGTCAGAGCAACTTCGATTACCAGACGGGTCAGATCCTCGTCGCCAACCAGGACGGCAACTCCCGCGGTCTCATCGATGTCGACAAGTTCAATCTGGCGCCTCGGCTGGGACTTGCGTGGAGTCCGTTCAAGGACGCGAAGACCGTGATCCGCGGGGGGTACGGTGTGTTCTACAGCCCGCAGGAAGTGCGGACGGGTTTCCAGCTCGGGTTCAATCCACCGTTCTTCTTCTCGGTGTCGACGTCGAGCGACTTCGGCGTGAGCCCTGCGATTCTCCTGGACGAGGGCTTTCCGCCTCTCGATCCGGCCGTCGTCGAATTCCCCGGGATCACGTCGGCCGATCGTCGATTCCACAGCCCGTACTTTCAGCAGTGGAACGTCGGAGTCCAGCACGAATTCCCGCACAACCTGGTTCTGGAAGTGGCGTACGTCGGATCGAAGGGTTCGCGCCTGCAGGTCATGCGAGATCGAAATCAGCCGCAGCCGGGTCCGGGCGATCCGCAGGAACGGCGCCCCTACGTGGACCTCGGGAGCTTCGCGTCCATTGAAAATGCGGGCAGGTCTCGCTTCAACTCGCTGCAGATCAAAGCGAGCAAGCGGCTCAGCCAGGGATTGTGGTTCCTCAGTGCATTCACGCTGGGGAAGGCCACAAACGACCAGCCCGAGATCTGCTGCAATGAGCCGTGGCCGGCCAACACCTATGACATCGCCGCGGAGGACGGCCGCGCGGACTTCGACCAGCGGTACCGATCGGTCACCAGTTTCGGATACGAGCTTCCATTCGGGGACGGCCGTCGTTTCCTCAATCAGCCAGGTGCGCTCAACGCGGTGTTCGGCGGGTGGGAGGTGGGCGGGATCGTGACCATCGCATCGGGTTTCCCGTTCTCTCCTCACATCGGTCTCGACACGTCGAACACGGCGACCTTCGGACAGCTCCGGCCCGATCAGATTCGTGACGGTAACCTGCCGTCGAATCAGCGGACGCCCGAGCACTGGTTCGATGTGTCGGCCTACCAGACCCCCGCCGATTTCACGTTTGGGAATGCCAAACGGAACAGCCTGGAGGGGCCCGGATTCCGCACGGTGGACCTTTACTTCCGCAAAGCGTTCGCCATCAAGGAGCAGCGCCTCGAGGTCCGAGCCGATCTCTTCAACGCGCTCAATCATCCGAACTTTGGCATGCCCGAGATGTTTGTCGATGCTGGTGAAGGATCGGCCGGCGTGATCACCAGCACCTCGACGGCGATGCGGCAGATTCAGTTCGGGGTGAGGTATATCTTCTGACGGGGACGGGGGAGGGAGTAGTTCTTAGTGCTTGGTGCTTAGTGCTTAGTGCGGAAACTGATGACCGATAACTGAAAACTGAGAACTGAAAACCTCCTACTTCAGGCCGTCCACAATATACAGATCCGACAACCTGCGCTGGAAGCCGTAGACATACGTCTTGCCGTCGGGTGTGATGCGAATGGGGCCGATGTGCTGCACGCCCGCGCCGTCGAGGGGCATCAGTTCTTTCCAGGGGGTTCGCTGTCCGGTGGTGACGTCGATGCGCGTGATGCGAGCCGGCAGTTCTCCCGGCCGCGTGATGAAGACACCCTTTCCATCTTCCGTCCAGACGATCGGCGCCTCTCCCTGCTCGAACCCCGGAATAGGCCGAGGATCGCCGCCGGCAACCGGATAGAGGTAACCCTTACCATCAGGCCCGATGCCGGCGATGGTGTGGCCGTCGGGCGACATCGCGAACTGCAGCGCATCCACGCCCTCGCTCGAAATCGGCTTGGGTGCGGCCTCGTCGAGACCCTGAATGTAGAAACGGTTTGCCTTGCCGGGCTCGTTCCCGGCGAAGACGACGTGCCGGCCATCGGGCGCCCAGCGCGCCCAGTTGTGCGTGAGGGAATCGTTCGTGAAGGGCTTGGCGTCTCCCGCGCCGGTTGGCAGCAGCACAAACTGCGAGGGCGCCTTCGTCGTCTGCGAGATCACCCATTTCTGATCGGGTGAAAGCGCGACGGCGAGCGCGGGCCCGAGTCTGACGGCGGGTGACCCATCCGTCTTCCGAATGTAGACCGCGTAGTTGTAGCCGCCGGCTTCCCCTTCCTCATCGAAGAGCAGCGTGTCGCCGTCCGCCGACAACTCGGCGGGATAGGAATAGTCCTGCCACGAAAAGTTGCGTTCCTTCGCGTCACCGGGCCGCAGTCCCATGAGCTCGCGGCGCCAGGTGTCACGGGCCAGCAGCACACGGCCGGACGGCGACACATCGTGCACCGTCAGCGTGCCGGGAATTCGCGCCACGAGGCGTTCCTTACCCGAGAGCGAAATCGCAAAGAGCGCTCGCGCGACGCCCGTCTTCGTGCCGGTGAACCACACTTCATCTTTCGCGGTTGGCCAGGCGAGCCCTTGCAGGCTGTACCAACCCTTGGTCAGGTCGCGCTTGTTCCCTGACGTATCGACGACCGCGATCATGCCGCCATCGTCGCCCTGGAGCGGGTGGTCGATGAAGGCGACCTGCGTTCCATCTCGCGAAACGCGAGGATGGCTCAGCCAGCCCCCGGTCTCGTACAGCGTCCGGCCAATCGGGAACTCGAGGCGTGTGCGTCCGCTGACGTTGCGGATGACGGCCATGTTGGTGCCGTCGGGCGACCAGTCGGCCGACTGCACGTCTTCGAGGACGGCGCGCGGAGCGCCCGCCGAGATCGGCACTCGTGACAGCGTGCCGGTGCCGACGTACGTCCCGGTCAAGCGGTGTTTCACCGAGACTGCCATCTCGCCAGTGGTCGAAATCGAATTCAGGTCGGCGCCCGTGAATCCGAGCGGCCGCGATTCCGGGCTCTCGGTGTTCTTCGAAAAGATCTCGAGGGGCTCGGCTTCCCAGGAGGCTGAGTACACGATCGTCTGACCATCCGGTGCGAAGCGCGCGTTGCGGACGGTGCCTCGGCGGAAGGTGAGTTGGCGATAGAGCGGTGGTTCCTCCGGCTTGCCCTTGCCGAGCATCCAGCCGCCTGCAAAAAGCAGCGCCGCGACGCCGAGCCCGCCGACGGCTGCCGCAAGGAGCTTGCCCTTGGATGACTTCGCCTTGGCGACGGGCTGCGCCACCACCGGCTCGCTCGTCACTCGTGCCGCGCTGGCCGCCGACCGGGCCGAATCAGAATCGCGCTTGAGCCGCTTCAGATCGGCCCGGAGCTCGGCTGCCGTCTGGCAGCGCAGATCGCGGTCGCGTTCGAGCGCTTTCCGGACGATCTCGTCGAGCCTGGGCGGGAGATTCGGATTGACCGTCAGGATGGACGGCGGTGTCCGTTCGAGAATCGCGTGAAAGATCACCGCCGACGTCGTGCCGGTGAAGGCTTCCTTGCCGGTGATCATTTCGTAGAGGACGACGCCGAACGAGAAGAGATCGGTGCGATGATCGAGCGTCTCGCCGCGCGCCTGTTCCGGCGACATGTACGACACCGTGCCGAGCGCGGACCCGACGCTCGTCAGCTCCATCTGCGTGACAGCGGTCTGCTGCGTGTCGCCGGCCTCGGCCTGCCTGGATCCGTACGGCGTCAGCTTCGCCAGGCCGAAGTCGAGCACCTTTGCCTGGCCGCGCTTGGTCACGAAGATGTTCGCCGGCTTGATGTCGCGGTGGATGATGCCCTGCGCGTGCGCGGCGTCGAGCGCATCTGCGATCTGGATGGCCAGATCGAGCGCCACTTCGAGGGGGAGAGGCCGGCCGTTGATGCGGTGCTTCAGCGTCTGGCCGTCGAGGAACTCCATCGCGATGAACGGGCGGCCGTCGGCCTGATCCACGTCGTAGACCGTGCAGATGTTCGGATGGTTCAGGGCCGACGTCGCTCTCGCTTCCCGCTGAAAACGCTCGAGCGCGGCGTGGTCGTGCGCCATCTCGTCCGGGAGGAACTTGAGCGCGACGGTTCGATTGAGGCGGAGGTCGTCGGCCTTGTAGACGACACCCATGCCGCCGCCGCCAAGGAGCTCGGTAATCTGATAGTGGGAGATTTTCTGGCCGATCATGGAGTGGGCTGTCGGACGAGCGCGGGCGATCGTAGTCTGCGCTCGGGGACAAGTCAACGAAACGGCCAGAATCCACGCTTGAATGACCATTTTCTTGAGTCCGGACGTGCCGGAAAATCCAATCTCCCGGACGCCTTCGAACGCGCTGCCAGACAAACAGGGCATTTTGCTGTGAGTTGACACCTACATGACAGGGGCGTAAATTTGGCGCACTTGTTGCGGAACAGTTGGACTTCTCGTCAGATCTTTAGTTCAGGAGGCGCCATGCGCAGGCTTCTGAGCGTGGGGTGTTCTCGTCGTCATCGCGTCAGTAGTCTCCATCCCGGCATTCGCCCAACGGACAACGGGTTCACTCTTTGGCGTCGTCACCGACGAATCAGGTGCCGTGCTGCCCGGCGTCACCGTGACGCTGACCAGCACCGCGGTACCGGGCACGCCGACCGAAGTCACGTCCGAGACGGGCGTCTACAGGTTCCCGTCCCTTCCGCCCGGCACGTATACGCTCACGTTCGAGCTGCAGGGGTTCGCGACACTCAAGCGCGATCAGATACCTGTGCCTCTCGGTTCGACGGTGGAGATCAACCAGCAGCTCAAGGTGAGCGCGATCGCCGAGACGGTCACGGTCACCGGCGAGTCGCCGGTGGTCGACACGTCGTCGAACGAGGTGAGTACCAACTACAACCGCGAGTGGGTCGAAAACGCGCCGGTTCGCCGCTTTACGTTCTTCGATCTCATCAACGCGGCGCCGGGAGTGAGCGCGAATACCTCGACGAGTTCCGTTTCGACGTCCTTCGGGTCAGGGACGACGGACAATTCGTACCAGTTGGATGGCACGGACTTCACCGCGCCCTCGTCGGGAGCGGCCTGGCCGTGGCCGAACACAGACGCGATCGAGGAAATCGAAGTATTGTCGCTCGGCGCCACGGCTGAATACGGCAACCTGATGGGTGCGGTCTTCAACGTCGTGACGCGCCAGGGCAGCAACACGTTCCACGGTGACACGAACTACTACTTCCAGGCACAGGACCTCACTGGACGGAACACGGACGACGTCCAAGACGGAGGCAACCCCTATCACCGTGAACGATTCAACGACTTCACGGCGCAACTGGGCGGGCCGGTGATCAAGGACAAGTTCTGGTTCTTCGGTTCGTTCCAGTTCCAGCAGGACTGGGACTCGCGCGCCGGTGTCGATCCGGAGTTTCCCGCGAAGTCAAATGCCAAGCGCGTGTTCTTCAAGTTGAACTATCAGCTGAACAACAACAACAAGGTGCAGTTCCAGTATCACGACGATTTCTACGAGATTCCTGAACCTGGTGCGGCGACCATTGCTCCCAGCGCGCTCGCGATCGAAACCGGCCACAATCCTTCGCCGGGCGTCGTCTACACGTCGGTCCTGTCGAACAAGACAGTGCTCGAGGCACGCTATTCGGGGTTCTACGGCGACGATCATGGCAAGCCGCAGTTCGGCGGCGACAAGATTGCGACACGCTATTACGATCTCGACTCGGGGAACACGTCGGGTGGCATCTACTACTGGTACGACGGCAGCAACTGGAAGACGGCGTTCTCCGGCAAGGTCACGCACTACGCCGACAAGTTCATGGGAGGCAGCCACGAGCTGAAATTCGGCGTGCAATACAACAGCGGCGGCAGCGACTACGTGTTCGGCTACAACGACTACGTCTATACGTACAGCGGCGTCCCCTCGTACGGATACACGCAGCTCCCGTTCAGCCAGGGCGCGCTGATGAAGGCCATCGGTGTGTATGCCGATGATACGTTCCGCCTCGGCAGCCGCCTGACGCTCAACCTTGGCGTGCGATACGACTACAGCCGCGGGATTTTTGATTCGCGCCCGTTCTTCGATCGGGACGGCAATGAAACCGGGCAGCAGAGCGTCGAAAACAATAACGTCTTCGACTGGAACAGCATCTCTCCGCGCTTCGGGTTCAACTGGAAGCTCAACGAAAGCGGAAAGACGCTGATCAAGGGGCACTACGGTCGGTACTACCGAGGCGTTGTGACGGGCGAGTTCCAGGGGGCATCGCCCGCTCTATCGGGCCGGTACTTCTTCTCCGGGACATATGACGACGCTGGAAATCCGATCGATACCGAACTGGTGTCCGACAATTCGAACCTGCGCGTGGACGACGGATTCCAGAATCCCTACACCGATCAATACATCATAGGATTTCAGCAAGAGTTGAAGAGCGACCTGGGACTCAGTGTCAATTACATACACAAACGTGGCGAACGCCAGGGAGCCTGGACAGATACAGGTGGCCAGTATCAGCCCGTCCCCTACATCGATTCGGATCCAGAAGGAACCGGCCGTCCGATCACGGTGTTCCAGCTTCAAAATGCGCCCGAGGATCGGCTGTTTCTTCTCACGAACCCGGACCAGATGTTCAGCAAGTACAGCGGCGTGGATATCCAGATGGTGAAGCGCCTGTCCAACAGGTGGCAGGCGACCTTCGGCCTGACATTGTCCAAGGCGGAGGGCAGGCTGGGGTCGAGCAACCTGAGGCCGATTGACGGAACCCAATCGACGGCCGGCACGTTCGGGCAGAACCCTAACGACTTCATCAACACCGGCGAGTTGCAGACGAGCGACCGCCCAGTGGTGCTCAAGACGCAGCTGGTCTACGAGCTTCCCTGGGGTATCACGGCCGCCGCGAATTTCCAGCACCAGACGGGGAAGCCCTGGGCGCGCACGGCCCGCATCCAGGAACCGGATCTGGGCATCCAAACGACGATCCTTGCCGAGGAGCTAAGTGGCGATCGCCGGCTGAAAGACTGGAACATTCTCGATCTGCGACTGCAGAAGCAGTTCGACTTCGGCGACGATGCGAACGTCGCCGTGTTCGGCGACTTCCTGAATCTCACGAACAGCGATGCCTACGACAGCATCGGGGCGCGCGATAGCACGGCGGAGAACTTCGGTTTGCCGATCCGCTTCATCTTCCCGCGCCGTTTGATGCTGGGAGCGAAGTTCCGGTTCTAAAGACTGACGGCAGCAGCGATCAGCCGGAGTGGCAGGTCTGAAGACCTGGCCTACGGCTTCTGCAGACGAGGCCCACGGGCGCCGATGAGGCGCTCGTGGGCCTTTATTTCCTCCGCCAGCTCCCGGTCTCCACTTTCGAACGCCAGTCGCGCGCCGCGTGAGAACGCCTCTCGCGCGGATGTGAGATCTCCGAGTTCGGCGTAGGCCGCGCCGAGCGTGTCGAGCGCGCGGGCGTCACGTCCGCTCGTCTCCTTGACCACCGACAGCGCGAGCGAAACCGCACGTCGTCCATCCCGCAGCGAAGGATCACTCGACGTGCACAGCAGGCGCGCGAGGTTGTGGCGCGTGTTCAGATCATCCGGCTTCTGAGCGAGCGCCTGCTCGAGAACATCGCGCGCATCGCGCTCGCGCCCCGACTGCATCCACGCGAACGCCAGAGCGTTTGCAATCGTCGGGTCTTTCACTCCGGCGCGCCATGCCGTTTCGAGATCGCGCGCGGCCTCGTCGCCCTGGCCCAGCTGAAGCTCGGTGAGGCCGAGATTGGCCCGCGCCGCCGTTCGCGCCAGGATCTCGCTCGAGCGACGCGCGGTACGCCCGCGCCGCATCGGCAAGCTTGTTCTTCGACAGGAGCTCGTCGCCGTCGCGCTCGAACTGCCGGGCCTCGAGGAGCGCCAGATTCTGCCGGGCGGGCGCGTGATCCGGAATGAGCCGCAGGGTTTCTCTGTACCGCTCCATCGCCTCGGTGTCGCGGCCGGCCTCGGCGAGCGCCGCCCCGAGATTGTAGAGGGCGATGTCGTTCCGCGGATCGAGCTCCACGGCCCGTGTCCAGAGGCTGACCGAATCGCGCCACCAGGACACCTGCTCTCTCGTGGCAAAGCTCAGCGCGATGATCAGGACGCCGGCCGCAAGCGCGCCCGCGAGACGCGTGCCGGCTGGACCGCCAGACCGCGCCCGTGGCGGCGCCGCACATCACGGCCAGCGCGACGCCGGGCACATACGTGTACCGATCGGCGGTGGCCTGAAGCCCGCTCGGCGTCAAACCCACCGCCGGCGCCAGAAGCAGCAGATAACTGATCCACCCGATCGACAGCGCCGGAGCGACCCTGGCGAGACGGACCGTGACTACAGTCACCATCACCAGTCCGGCCACGCCGAGGATGAGCCGGGCGACGTGCAGATGGGGATCGAGCGGCAGCGGATCGAGCGGCGTCAGTCCTACCGGCCACACCGTTCGCCACAGATAGAGAAATGGCGCGATCGCCGCGGCCGTGAGTCGCGCACCGATGCCGTACTCGGCGACCGATTCGATCGGACGCGCTCGCCACTCGGCCGCGAGCGCGGCAACAGCCAGGAGCAGGAAGGGCAACTTGGTCAGGAGGAGCCGGCGGCGCGAACGGCGATTGGCGGACGCCATCGACGTCTGATCAGTCAGGCGGAATGGATAGACGTCGAGCGCGGTCAGCACCAGCGGAAAAGGCAGGGCGACGGGCCGGCACAGAAGCGACAGGCCGTAACAGGCAATCGATCCCGCGAGCCACGGAGAGGATGAGGCTCGAGGGGTCGCACCGGTTCGCTCAGCCCAACGGCTGTAGGCGAGAGCCGACAGCAGCAGCCAGAAGAGCGCGGCCACGTAGGGGAACGCGCTGGCCCAGGCCACCGGCTCGACGCGAAGCGGATGAATTGCAAAAAGACCGGCCGCCGTCGCGGCAATCCCCGCCACCACACCGGGTGTCGTCAGACGAGCGGCCCTGGCAAGACGACCGGCCAGGAGAAACACGAGGATCGTGTTCAGCAGGTGCCCCGCGAGGCTCATCGCATGCAGCGCGACCGGCTCGACGCCGAACGCACGGCCCACCAGCGACCATGCGATCCACGACGCCGGCTGGTAGTGACTCATGTGCGTCGTGGAAAACGCCCACCCGAGAATACCGGGCCCGATGAGGTGCGTGTTATGGACGAGGGTGTCGGGGTCGTCCCAGTTGAGGAACTGATGCGCGAGGATCGGCGAGAAGACGAGGAAGGTGGCAATCAGGATCGCCGCAAGCAGTCCGCCGGATGCGAGTCGGCGGCCCGGGCGCATCAGTTGCCGATCTCGCTGAGCCGCTCGCGCGCAGCGCGGAATCCCGGATTCACCTCCAGCGTGCGGCGATAGTACTCGGCGGCCTCGCGTGTCTTCCCCTGACGCTGCAGCGCAAGTCCGAGGTTGTATGCGTACTGCGCGTCCTTGTCGTCGAGCTTGATGGCCCGGCGAAACGCGGACTCGGCGCCCGGAAGGTCGCCGTTCCCGCCGAGCACCATGCCAAACGAGTTCCAGTACGACGCGACGCCCGGATCGAGGTCCACGGCTTCCTTGAGATATTTCACGGCGCGCGTAGCGTCGCCGACATCGCGATAGAACTCGCCGAGCCTGACGCGCGCGAGGGCATTCCTCGGGGCCAGCGGCAACATCGCTTCGTACGCGCGAATCGCATCCTGCGGTCTCTTCATCTGGCGCCAGAGCTCACCCTCGCGCTCGTACAGCGACGCGTCTCTCGGCGCGGCCTGATGCCCCTTGCGAAGAATCTCGGTGGCTCCACCGAAGTCTCCGAGTGACGCCTTGATGTCCGCGAGCTGCACGATACGCAGGTCCGTAGGCCGGCGAGCGCTCGATGGCCTTCTCGAAATACGGAATGGCCTCGCGAAGGCGGCCGCCGCCCACGGTGGCCCGCCCGAGGTAGAAGTTGACCTCGAAGCTGTCCATGCCGCGCTTGCGGAGATCCTGCAGCCGGCTCGCGCTCGCCGCGAAGTCTTTTTCCTCGAGCTTCATCAGCGCCTCGCGCATCAGGCGGCTGAACAGCTTGAAGTCTTCGATCTTGTCCTTGGGATCGGCGCCTGCCGATGGACCTCCAGGCGCCGGAGCACCCGGACTGACGTATCCGAGAGCCCCAAGCTTCTCGAGCAGTTCCGGCGGCACGCTGGCTTCTGTCGGGTCCTTCCGTTCCATCTGCTGTTCGAGCCGCAGCCTGGTCTCGAGCGCTCCGCGCAGCGCCTGCGCGCGGGACGGCTGCGACGCCACGAGATTGGACAGTTCGCCCGGATCGCGATCGAGATCGTAGAGCTCGGGGCGAGGCGCCAGGATGTACTTCCAGCGGCCGTCACGGATGCTCCTCAAATCGCTCCATCCGTAGTGCAGGAGCGGCACCAGCGTTTCCGCGAAACTCGGCGCTTCAGGCAACGTGCCGCGCCCGGCGACGGCCGGCGCCATCGTCTGACCCGAGAGCATCATGTTTGCGGGCCTCTCGACCTTGAGCAGGTCGAGCACGGTGGGGAAGAGGTCGACGAGTCGCGCCACGCCCGACAGCCGCGATCCGGCGGGGATTCCGGGTCCCTTGAAGATGAGCGGCACGTGCATCGTCGTCTGATAGATGAAGAACCCGTGCGCCGGCTCTCGATGCTCGTTGAGGCCTTCGCCGTGGTCGGATGTGACGATGACGAGTGTGTCACTCAAGAGCCCGGCTTCACCGACGGTCTTGACGAGCCGGCCGACGAGCTCGTCCGTCCAGGCGACTTCGCCGTCGTACGGCCGTCCCGCGTACGTTGACGCGTAGGGTTCAGGAGGCTCGTATGGATCGTGCGGATCGTAGAGGTGCACCCACATCGCCATGCGCTCGGCCGGCTTCGGCGGCTGCGACCGCAGCCACGCGCCGAACTCGTCGATGGTGCGATCGCCGCGCTTTTGCAGCGTGTTGAGGAACAGATCTTCGTCCGAACTCTTGCTGATGTCGTCGTCGTAGGTCTCGAATCCACGATTGAGACCCGACTGCTTGGCGATGACGATGGCCGAGACGAACGCGGCGGTGCGGAAGCCGGCCTTCTGCAGCACCTCGGCGAGCGTCGGAATGGATTCCGAGACGAAGGATGGTGAAACGTTGTCGCGAATGCCGTGTTCGTACGGATAGCGGCCCGTGAAAATCGACAGGTGCGAGGGACGCGTCTGCGGGACGTGCGCCTCTGCCTGCGTGAGGAGCGTCCCCTCCTGCGCGAGGCGATCGAGGTTGGGCGTCTTGATATCCCGATTGCCGTAGCAGCCCAGCCGGTCGGCGCGCAGCGTGTCGATGGTGACGATGAGCAGGTGCTTCGGTACGGGCGGCTGGCGCTCGGGAGCCGGACTGCAGGCGGGGAGTACCAGCGAGAGAGCGCAGTACGCAGCCCAGACCTTCAGGTCTGGGAAAGAGGTCACCCAGATCTTCCGGTCTGGGATTTCAGAATCCGTATTCAACCCCGATGAGCGGCGAGATCCGGTCGCGCAGTCCACTCTCATCCAGCTTGAATCGCAGGTTGAAATTGACGAGCATGCGGCCCGCGACGTTCGCCTTCAGCCCGAAGCTTCCGTTCAACGCGCCGAACGATCCCGATTCGAATCCGATGTCCTGAAACGTCAGGACGTCGCCGTCGGGTGCGGTCCGCGTGAGCTCCCGCGTCACGAGCCTGGGCGAGTCGATCACCCATTCGCCGAGCAGGTCGAAGATGACGGTGAACCGATCGGTCACGCCCATGTCGGCGCCCGCGACGTAGAGGAACTGATCCGGCAGATCGCCTTTGACCCCAGTGGTCACGTTGCCGCCCAGCGTGCTCTTGCCGTTCCACTGATACGCGGCATTGAAATGGGGCGACACGCGGCGATAGAGCGTCGAGAGCGCCACGAATGGCTTTACGCCGAAGGCGCCGGAACCCAGAAGATCGCCCTCGTCACCGCTCGGGAACCGGAGGTCGAGACCCATCGCCAGGCCCGTTTCCGCATTCTTCACGGGTGTGCCCTTGACCCGCACGATCACGTCTCCGAGCCCTGTGGCAGAACCTTCGGCCAGGAACTGTTTCCGGTTGCCGAAGCCACCGACGACCGACGGATCGCGAAAGAAATGGATGGCGGGATCGGTCGTTCCGATGCGCTGAATTGTTGCGCTCGAGAGCACGCTGAGGCTCGTGCCAATGACAGGCACCGCCAGCGCGAGATCGATGCGGTCGGTCACGCCGTACGTCAGCGATGCCGTGGACTGCTTGACCGAGGCGCGGACCGTATTGGCCGTCGTTACGACGTCGAGGCGACCGCCGCCGAGCTGAAAGTCGTCGTGAAAGAAGACGGCCGGAACGTTTCTCAGGTCGATGCCCTCAATCGTGTCGAACGAGAAGTACTGATAGTTGTAGCTGAAGGACATCCGGCCCCGGCCGATGGTCTCGGCGCGATCCGAGAGGATCGGCCCGAAGCTCTGGGTCGTGCGCGCGAATGTGCCTGTGGCTGGATCGAAGCGATAGGTGAATCCGGACGCCGGCGAGGGGAGAGGCACGGCGGTCAGCTGGCTCGCGAGCGCGATGTTGAACTGCGTGAACTCCGACTGAAAGCCGCTGTTGAAATGGGCCGAGTGCGTGGATCCGTCGGGCAGCACCTGCTCGCTGTCCACGACGAGGCCTGTCGGTCCGAAGATGTCGCGGAAGATCGTCGCCAGGCCGCTCGTGCGTGTTTGCGCGGAGGCGGAACCAGCGGAGACGCTCAGGGCAATGATGACCACGATGATGATACGGCGCATGGATACCTCTTACGACGTCGGGGGTTCAGATCGGCTGGTGCTGCACGCTCTGAATCATCCAGGCATTGCCGGTGCGCTGCAGCTTCAGCACCGTCCGGGTTTCGGTCTTCAGATGTTGACCATCGGTGGTTGTCACCTCGTAGCCTCGCAGACAGCGCACCGTTGCCTCGGTGCCGGCGATCTGCACGGCCGTGTCTGCGATCGTCACGTGGAGCGCCCTGGCGTTGCGGAACTCGACGCGGAGAGCCTCCTCCTGCGCGGGCGTCAGGTTCCAGACGGCTTTGACCGACGCGAGATTTCTGGCCTCGAGCGCCGCGCGATAGCGCTCGACGACGCTCAGCACGTCCGCGCGATCGTCCACGGCCGGCACCGGTGGTGGAGCGGCTGGCGGAGGTGCGGCCGGTTCGGCGCGCGGCGGCTCGCGAATGGCGTCGATGCGCGCGGCGGCAAGCGAGGCGGCCTGTGCCTGCTGCATGAAAAGGGCCGCCGCCTCGAAGTCGGATCGGGCGCCGGCGATGTCACCCGCGGAGCGCTTGGCCTCGGCGTCGGTGGCACGCTCGGTACCCTGCCGCATCAGTTCGGGGGCGCGCATGTCCGCGCCGGCACGCTGGGCTTCGATGCGCGTCGCCTCGTAACGCGCACTCGAGGTCTCGAGCTCGGTCGTCTCCCGTTCGCGCTGAACGTCGGCCTGGCGGGAGGTCTCTTTCGCCTGCTGTTCCGTGCGGGCGTGGAGCTCTGAGGTGCGATACAAGCTGCCTGCCTCGAAAAGCCGGGCCATGGCTTCCCCGTATCGCTTGGTGCGATAGAGCTGCATGGCCTGTTGCTCGCGGTTTCGGGCCGCGCCAAAAATGGCTTCGGCCAGCTCAGGCGCGCCTGCACCTTCGGCGCGCGATCGGGCCTGCCGCATCTGTCTCAGCGCATCATCCGCGGTTCGACGCGCCACATCACCCAGGCGGGCGGCTTGTTGTTGCGCAGCGACGTCTGACGGCGACAGGGTGAGGGCTTCGCCCACCAGCTTGGCTGCGTCGGCATATCGTCCGCCGTCGATGAGCGACTTCGCCTCCGCGTTTTTCTGAGTGAGGAGCGCGGCGCTCTCCTCAGCACGTTTCAAGAGTTTCTCGGCGTCCGTGTTTCCTGGCGCCAATGCCAGAGCTTCCTTTGCCAGCCGCATGGCCTCTCCGTACTGCCGTTCATCGAGCGCCGCCGATGCCTGCGACAACGAGCGTGCGAGCGCGTTCTGATCGGTCGGCGCGGGCGGCACCGCTGGTGATCCTGGCGCCGGCGGTGTCGCCGTCGCGGCTGGTGCCTGAATGTCCGCCGGGCGGCGCCATCGATCGGTCGCATACCACACGACCATGGCGGCAAGCGCCGTGGCGATCAGCGGCAGGATCCAACGTCGGCCCGATGGGGGAGTCGCAATCTCGGGACGCTGTTCCTCCGTCGCACCGACAACCGCACGCGTTGGGGGTGCGGGGGAAGGCACACGCACGTGCGTAGAGGGGATAGGCGATACGCGATACGGGCTTGGTGTTCTGGGCCACCTTGTTTCAATGCGCGTTTCATCCGGATCAAAGCCCGGATCTGCACTGTCTTCGACCTGCCCGATGCGATCGTGCACGCTGAACTGGCCGGTTCGGAACCCCTGCCGGAGAATCTCGAGCTCGAGCTGCAGGTCGGTAATCTGCTGGTAGCGCTCTGCAAGATCCTTGGCCAACGCCCGATGGACCAACGATGCCAGCGGAGTCGGCACTTCGGGATCCAGCTTGTCGACCGGCTCGGGGTCGATCTGCAGGATCTTGTAGATGACCGATGCGAACGATTCCCCCGAGAACGGCCGTTTCGACGTGAGCAACTCGTAGAACACCACACCGAGTGAAAAAATGTCGCTTCGGTGGTCGACGCGTTCGCCGCGCACCTGCTCGGGCGACATGTAGTTCGGCGTCCCGATCGTCGTCTGACTCTTCGTCATGTCGGAGGTCAGCATCCGTGCCAGGCCGAAGTCGAGGATCTTCACGTGGCCGGTCGTCGTGATGAAGACGTTCGCGGGCTTCAGATCGCGATGCACGACGCCTTTGGAGTGGGCGTGCGCGAGGCCCTCGCAGAGGTCGGCCATGATGTCGAGCTTGCGCTCGAGACGCATCCGCGGCCCGCGCGCAAGCTTGGCCGCGAGATCCTCGCCCTCGAGAAACTCCATGGCGAGGAAGACCTGCCCTTCCTCTTCACCCAGGTCGTGGATGGTGATGATGTTCTTGTGCGACAGTTGGCCGGCGGCGCGGGCTTCACGGAAAAAGCGCGTGCGCAGGTCGGGATCCTGATCGAGCTGCGCGGTGATCGTCTTCACCGCCACGATGCGCTCGATGAGCGGATCGTGGGCCTTGTAGACGGTGCCCATCCCGCCCTGGCCCAGCTTTTCGAGGACCTTGTATCGACCAATCGTCTGGGGCTGCACGTCTCGTCTCGGCTCGGTCCGGGGACAAAGGCGACTGATCAGGTGGCGCGAAAAATCGAACGGGCGTCTGACGATTATATCCACAGACGAGGTGAAGGGTTGGCGCCGTGACCGGACGATATAATCGGAGACATCTCCCCAATGAAGACGCGCGCCGCCCTTGGCGGTCTCATCATCACCATCCTGGCGGTCTACGCGTACGTGTTCTTCGAGTGGTTGTTCCTGGTGACCCAGCGCGGTTTCATGGTGTCGTTCGACCAGCTGACACACGCGACAGCCCTGGCCCTGACGCCGCTCGCACTGCTGGTCCCCTGCCTGGTGCTCCTTGGGGCGCTGCTCGTCATGGAACGATTCCGTTCGGAGAGTCCTGTGCCTCCCGTGGGGTTGCTCACGGCTGTGCTTCCGGGCGCAGCCGTCCTGACATCGCTGGTTGTCCTTCTGATCGACAACTTCACCTACACGGTGTTCGGCCTCGGCATCGTGACGGCGGGCCCGCTCACGCGGTTTCTGTACGTGCCGGTTCTCGGTGTCGTGCTCGTCGCGATCGTCAGAGGCCTGGGCCGCACTCGGCAGCGCTGGGCCCGCGACGGAATACCGCTGTGGCTCACGATATTTCCATTCGTGTTGCTGACGGGTTCACTCGGAGCCTGTGCCGCGCGCCTTGCCGTCGGAGGCGCGCTAGCCCGCGGCCTCGCCGCCACCGCGAACGACGAATCCCGTCCGGCCCTGGAACATCCTGCTCGTGACCATCGACGGCGTCGAGGCCCGTCGCATGTCCGCGTACGGTTACGAGCGTCCCACGACGCCGTTCATCGATCAGTTCAGGCAGCGGTCACTCGTGTTCGAGAACGCATTCAGCAACGCGGGCCGGACGACGGGTTCGATTACGTCAATCCTCAACTCGAAGCCGCCGAGCCTGACGAAAGTTATCTTTCCTCCGCACATCCTGACGGGTCGAGACGCCTTCGAACATTTGCCGGGCGAGCTTCGTCGCGCGGGCTATGAGACGTACCAGTTTTCGGTTCGCTACTACGCCGACGGTCCCGATCTCAACATGCGTGAGGCATTCGATCACGCAAACGGCCGCGATGTGGCGGTCGATCGATGGGCGAGAGTTGGAAGGTTGTTTCCAGCCGAGCTGTACTTTGCCGAGCGGCTCTGGGAAAGGCTGACCGAGCGCATCCTGTACGTTGTCGGCGTCCGGCCGATGGTCAATCACTTCAAGCTGATTCAGCTGCCGACGAGCATCTACGGCGATCAATCCGATCGGGAGCGAGTCGATGCGGCGGCAGACGCAGCGCGGGATGCCTCGCGGCCGTTCTTCATCCATGTGCACCTGATGGGGACGCACTGCTGTGGATTCACGATCCGTCGCCGCGTCTACAGCAAGGGCACGAATCCCGACCGACGAGACCTGCTGGACGATGCGCTGATGCAGGCCGATGGGGAGGTTGCGCGCCTGATTTCCGCGCTCGAGGAGCAGGGACGTCTCCGCGATACCGTCGTCATCATCACATCGGATCATTCGGCCAACTGGGGCACGCAGCAACGTGTGCCGCTGATGATTTACCTTCCCGATGGACGATCCCCGGAGGTCGAGTCCGCGAACGTGCAGTTGATCGATCTCGGGCCAACTGTGCTCGACGCAGTGGGCCTGCCCGTTCCGCCATGGATGCACGGACGCTCGCTTCTTCGCCAGGCGCAGGCCCCGACGTACATCGAGAGCATCGGCGAGATCGAAAAGGAAGTCGTTGACGCGGATTGGGAGCGCATTTCGCGCCTGCGGGATCCGTCGCCGCCCCGTTACGGCCTGTCGACCATCGGCGCGGTGGTCTGCGACAAATGGCTCGAGGTGAATCTCAACACGGGTCGCATGACGACGGGCATCGTCGACGGTCATACGGCGCCGTGTCCGGCCGAGCTCCTGCCAGGTCCTGGCGCGATCGGAATGGAGCTGCTGCTCGATCTGGAGCGGCGCGGGTTCGAGCTGCCGGTCGATCGCGGCGGCATTTCCGCGCAATATCATTCGATGGGGGCGACAGGGTGGACGGAGAATCCGGAGCTGGCGCAGAGGTCGGGGGGCAGCGTTCAGGGTGCGTCGGACGCTCGCACTAAGAACTAAGAACCAAGAACCAAGAACTACTTTAATCCTGTGACCCTTCGACCTACTGGTGAAATGTTAGACTTGAATGTTGTCCTCGCACGTTATCGAGCCGCAGTGGTCGCACGAGTCGCTGATGCGTGCCGCGCTGGACGAAGCGCGGAAGGCACTGGCCGCAGGCGAGGTGCCGATCGGCGCGGTGGTGGCGATTGAGAATCAGATCATCGCGGCCGGATTCAACTCGCCGATTGGGAGGAACGACCCGACGGCTCATGCGGAGATCGTGGCTCTTCGCGAGGCGGCGGCACGGACGGGCAACTATCGACTCAGTGGTGCCGTGCTGTGTGTCACCGTCGAGCCGTGCCTGATGTGCGTGGGCGCGATGGTGCACGCGAGGATCGCGACGCTGGTGTACGGTGCGCCCGAGCCGAAAAGCGGTGCGGTCGTGTCGGCCGTTCGCGGACTCGAGGTGCCGGGGCTCAATCATCGCGTGGACGTCGTGTCGGGAGTGCTCGAGGAAGAATGCCGCTCGCTGATGCAGGCGTTTTTCAGAGACCGACGCTAGAATGAAAGCCTGAAGTCTGTACGCCCGAAGCCTGGAGAGGTACCGAAGTGGTCGTAACGGGGGCGCCTCGAAAGCGTCTTGTCCCGTAAGGGGCACGTGGGTTCGAATCCCACCCTCTCCGCCAATCCCTCGCTTTGTTCGGTCTTGTCGGTTCGGGTGGTCTTCAGGCCATCGCGCGGCTCACGCCGCGACTCGGCTCAAATCCCATCGTCTCGCGGCACGCCGTCGTGGCGGTCAGTCGTGGGCGGTGCGGGTGGTCGCCAGGCCATTGCGCGGCTCACGCCGCGACTCGGTTCAAATCCCATTGTCACGCGTCACTGGGGCAGATGATGGCGATGCGCCAGACGCTCGGCGCAAGCGATTGCTTTTTGCCTCACGACGCGCGGATGGCGGACCTGAGCGCATCTCTGAGCGCAACATCCCGCGGGTCTCCGCTCAACCGCGTCCCCATCCTGTTCGTCACATACGCGCAGCCGACGCTCGCCGCCGGATCCGCAAAGCCTAGCGCGCCGCCGGCTCCCGGCGACCCGAACGAGCTGGCGCTGCCAAAGGGCAACGCGGGGGTCGACTTCATGAAGCCGAGAGAGAACTGGATGCCGTGGCCCTTCATACACTCGTCATACGGGCAAAAAGTTGGCTGATTGGGCCTTACAGAAGGACTTCTGGCCTGGCAGCATTTAGCTGCTTGCGCTCGGTCGGTTGCGACGCTGGGTTCCGCGGAATACTCCGCAGCCCCTGGCGAAAATTCGGCGGGAACTCGGCGGTGCCGACATCAGGAATGCACGGCAGCGAGAAGCCGATCAATCACCGTCGGTTCCCGATTCTCGGGGTGCCGGCCGCCCAACAACGAGCGAGGCGGAGATCGTGAGCGCTTCCCGAGTATCATGGCCATCAGAACTCCAGCTGCCCCGCACATCGATCAGCCCCGGTGTCCTCATCCTCTGTGAGGAGGACGCGGCCGTCATCGAGAGGTCATCATGTCTCTGCGCCCCGTCAAGAAACTCATCACCGCCAAGCCCACTCTGGAAGGCGCGGGCGTGCACCTGCGCCGGGCATTCGGTTTTGGCCAGACGGCCGACTACGATCCGTTCCTCCTTCTCGACGACTTTCGGAACGACGTTCCCGACGACTATCTGGCCGGGTTTCCTTGGCATCCACACCGCGGCATCGAGACGATTACTTATGTGCTGGCCGGCACCGTGGAGCACGCCGACAGCCTCGGTAATCGCGGCGCGATAGGTGCCGGTGACATCCAGTGGATGACGGCGGGCAGCGGCATCATCCACCAGGAAATGCCAAACGGTGATCCGACCGGCCGCATGCACGGCTTTCAGCTGTGGGCCAATCTGCCCTCCGCTCTCAAGATGACGAAGCCCCGCTACCAGGAGGTGAAAGCCGGCGACATTCCCGAAATCATCGATGATGACGGGACCGACGTGCGCCTGGTGTGCGGACATTTTTGGGGAAAGACCGGACCAGTCGAAGGGATTGCGGCGGATCCGACGTACATCGATGTCTCAGTGCCGCCCGGCAAACGGAAGACGCTGCCGGTCGAACTGGGGCGCCACGCGTTCGCGTACGTGTTCGGCGGCTCGGGAAAGTTCTGCAACGCCTCGGAACCGCTCTCGGTGCCGACCGAGGGCGTCGGCTGGTGGCCGCATGCCACGCCGCCGGCCGAAGTCGACAACCGTTCATTGGTGCTCTTCGACTCTGGCGATGAAGTCGTCGTTCAGGGCGGCGAGGACGGGATCCGATTCCTGCTCGTGTCCGGACAGCCCCTTCGGGAGCCCGTTGCCTGGTATGGCCCGATCGTCATGAACACCCAGGCCGAACTTCGCCAGGCGTTCGACGAACTCAATCAGGGCACGTTCCTCAGAACGGACCAGCGATAAACCGCGGAGCCAGCCGAGCGTCGACCCGGCTGCTTCATCATGGCGGTGTCGCACTCGAGTTCCTCGCGGCCGTGGTTGTCGGGCCGCGGCAAGTGGTACGATTGCCGACGATGATCTCTGACTGGCTGATCGTGCTGAACGCCGATGGAACAGTCCTCGCCGTGGATGGCGGTGCCCCGGCAGCATGGATCGGCACGCGCCTCGAGAATCGGCCACGACGTGCCGGTCGAGCTCGAGCATCTCGCGGCTGAGATGCGGCGTCGATTCGTTGAATCCGGCACATCGGCGAGCCTGGCGTCGAGAACGCTTGCCTCTGCGGCGCAGCCAATTCGCGTGCTGGTGCTCCCAGCGCTGCCAGTGCGCCGCCTTGCCACTGACGTGCGCGCATTGCTCAAGTCGACCATCAACGTCATGGAACGGCAGGCCCGCGCGATCGAAGTCGGCCTGACTCTCGACGTGGGCCCGGATGTCCCTCCCACGCTCTGGCTGGATCCTGAAAAGATGGCGTGGACGATTACCGCGCTCGTTGGAAACGCGCTGAGGTTTGTGCGACGCGGCACGCGTTTGATGCCGGGCGGGACTATTCAGGTGCGCGCTCGTTACGAGCCTGCCGCCGCTCGAGTCATTCTCGAGGTCCAGGATGATGGGAGCGGAATCCCGAAGGCCACGCTGTCTGCGCTGCTCGAGCGGCCACGCGGGCAGCTGCATGCCTCCGGGCTCGCGCTCAGCCTCGTCCAGGATGTCGTCGCGGCTCACGGGGGATCGGTGCAGCTCGAAAGCAGCACGGAGGCTGACCGCTCTGGCACAACGGTTCGACTGACGATCCCCTGTCGCTGATGCGAGCCACAGTGACGCTGTTCCTGCTGCTGATATCAGTCCAGCCGCTCGCCGCAGCGGCTGGGGCGCATGCGGACCAGGTGGCGCCCCTCGTCGCAGCCCTGGCAATCCTGCTCCTCGCCGGCAAGCTCGGTGGCGAGCTCGCGACGCGTGTCAAGCAGCCTGCCGTGCTCGGAGAGCTGGTTGCCGGGATGGTCCTGGGCAACTTGTCATTCGGCGGCCATATTCCCTTCCAACCGCTGGCGACCAACCAGACGATCGAGGCGATTGCTGGAATTGGCGCGCTGATCCTGCTCTTCGAGGTTGGGGTCGAGTCCACCGTCGGGCAGATGCTGAAGCTCGGGGTGACGTCGCTCTTCGTCGCGCTGCTCGGCGTCGTCGTTCCCTTCGCTCTCGGCTGGGGTGTAGGGGTTTGGCTGATGCCCGACGCGAGTCCCTACGTCCACGCATTTCTCGGCGCCACACTCTGCGCGACCAGCGTCGGCATCACCGCGCGTGTGTTTCAAGACCTCGGTTCATCCCGAAGCCCGGAAGCGCGGATCATTCTCGGCGCGGCCGTGATCGATGACGTCCTCGGTCTCGTCATCCTGGGTGCGGTCAGTGGCGCAATCGCGGCTGCGGCGCAGGGCGTTCCGTTTTCGATGACATCAGTGGCCAAGACCACAGGCGCCGCTGCCGCCTTCCTGGTTGGCGCGCTGGTCATCGGAGCGACAGCCGCCCCCCGCCTGTTCTCGCTTGCGTCGCTGCTCCAGGTGCGGGGCGTCCTGCGTGACGGTGAGTCTCAGCCTGTGCTTTCTGCTCGCATGGGCGTCCAGCCTCATCGGTCTCGCGCCCATTATTGGCGCCTTCGCCGCCGGCCTCGTGCTCGAGGAGGTCCATTTCAAGGATTTCGTCGATCGAGGCGAGCGGTCGCTCGAGGATCTCCTCCGCCCGATCTCGGATTTTCTCGTGCCCGTGTTCTTCGTACTGATGGGTCTGCGCACGGACTTGAGCGCGTTCGCCGCGCCGGGCGCGTTGGGACTCGCGGCCGCGCTCATCTTCGTCGCCATCATCGGCAAGCAGGTGTGCGCGCTCGGCGTGACGACGCCAGGTGTCAACCGGATGGCGGTCGGCATCGGGATGGTGCCGAGAGGCGAGGTCGGACTGATCTTTGCCAATGTGGGAGCCGGACTGAGGCTCGATGGCGCACCCGTCATCAGTCCTTCGACCTTCTCGGCTATCGTCGTGATGGTTGTCGTCACGACCGTCGTCACGCCGACAGCGCTCAAGTGGAGCATGGCGCGGGGCGTGCCTCCAAGGCCAGCGGCGCCATGACTCGTCGATCTGCAACGGGCGTGGTCCGAGCCCGCGCAGCCCGTCGGTCCGCCAGCCTCAAACGACAGGCGTCTGCATTGGAGAGCGCGGCTCAGAGGATCTGCTTGAGGAATCGAAGCGCGAACAGCAGCACGAGCGGTGAGAAGTCCAGGCCCCCGATCGGGGGCAGCACACGGCGGATCGGCGCAAGCACAGGCTCGGTCAGGCGGTACACAATCATCGCCAGCGGATTGTCCCGGCTCCCGGGCAGCCACGACAGGATGACGGCCGCCAGGACGACGAGCGAGTAGAGGTCGATGAGCGCATCCACAAACGTCATGGCTGTCAGGACTCCAGATACCACGGCACGTTGATCACCACGATGTCCTCGTCCCCTCTGATGAGGAGGAGAGTCTTGAGCATTGCCGCACGCTTGTTGTGCAGGAAATGCTGATACCAGCGGCGCGCGACCAGCTCGGGGATGAGCACGGCGATCTGCCGGTCAGGATGGCGCCGCTTCGCATCGACGATGTAGTCCAGCAGTGGATTGAATACGTGCCGGTACGGAGAATCGAGCGGCACGAGCCGCGGCTCCGCCAAATGCGCCATCCGCGTCGGGGCCTCGACGCGCTCGGACCACCGTTCGGCCAGATCATTCTCGCTGGCGTCTCCTGTTCGGACCTGCACGACGAAGATGTCCTTCGAAAGCTTCAACGCGAAGCGCAGCCCCTTCTGAGACATCTTGTTCCACTCGCGCATCGGCAGGATGACGATCGGCGGTTGTATGTTCGAAACGTCGAGGGGATTCGGATTGGCGATTTCGATCGCGACCATCGTGTAATGGCGCCGCACGCCGAGGAACAGCGCGAGCAGCGCCGGCACGAGCACGAGCATCACCCACGCGCCTTCGGTGAACTTCGCGACGAGCACGACGACGAGCGTCACGCCGGTCGCGATCGCGCCGGTCGCATTGACCAGGACATTGATGCCCCTTCGCCTTCCTGGCGCGCGCAGCCAGTGCACGACCATGCCGGCCTGCGACAGCGTGAACGCGAGGAAGGCGCCAATCGCAAAGAGGGGAATCAACCTGTCTGTGATCCCGCCGAACACGACCAGAAGCAGGCCGGAGAGCACAGTCAGCGCGTAGATGCCCTGGGAGTAGACGAGTCGCCGGCCGCGCGACGCGAAGACGCGGGGCAGGAAGCCGTCCTGGCCGAGCAGGCGGCAGAGGCGCGGGAAGTCGGCAAAGCCGGTGTTCGCGGACAACGCCAGTACCGACAGAATCGCCGCGATGCAGATGAAGTAGAACGGTCCGCGGCCGACCACGGCGCCGACGACCTGTGACAGCACGCTCTGATAGGTTGACACCCCAGGCTCGGTCGCCACGATGCCATACGCGTGCACGAGATACGCGATGCCCGCCAGTAGGATCGCGAGGATGCCGATGATCATCGTCAGCGTGAGCCGTGCGTTCCTGACGGTCGGCGCCCGAAACGCGCCGACGCCGTTGCTGACGGCTTCGACGCCGGTCATCGCCGTGCAGCCGCTCGCAAACGCCCGCATCAACAGCCAGAGGCCCACGCCCGTCGTCGTGGGTGGGAACGCGGCCGGCGCGACCACCGGCACCGGATGCCCGCCGCTCATCCACGTCTTGACGACACCGATCGCGAGCACCGCGAACAGGCAGCCCACGAACGCATACGTCGGGATGACGAAGGCGGCGCCCGATTCGCGCACCCCGCGCAGGTTGACGACGGCAATGAGGGCCAGGATGGCCAGACAGAGCGCCAGGGTGTGTGGCTGCAGTTCTGGTAGAGCCGATACCAGCGCGCCAACGCCGGCCGAGATGCCGACCGCCACGACCAGCACGTAGTCGAGCAACAAGGCGGCGGCCGCCAGCAATCCCTGAAACTCGCCGAGGTTCTCGCGGGCGACCGTGTACGATCCGCCGCCCGTCGGATACGCGGCGATCGTCTGCAGATACGACACGTACACGATCAGCAGGATCGCCGTGATGACCGTCGTGATGGGTCCGATGTACCCGACGCTCAGCGCGCCCAGCGGGATGAGCAGCGTCATCGCCGCTTCCGGCCCGTACGCCGCGGACGCCAGCGCATCGAGGCCGAGCATCGGGATGCCGGCGACCCAGCCGACGCGCTGCTCGCCTTCCTGATGCGATGCCAGTGGTTCGCCGAAGATCAGGGTGCGCAGGGACACGAGGAATCAGACTGCGCCCTGACCCTAGCACAGCGATCGAAATTCGGCTACTGCGAGTGGGTCGGGAGATGAATGGCTGTGGGGTCCCAGGGTCCGATACAATCTGGGCGCCGAGCATGACGACCAGCGACCCGTTGATTGGCCAGACCGTCTCGCACTACCGCGTGCTCCAGCACCTGGGCGGCGGTGGCATGGGGGTCGTGTACCTGGCCGAAGACGTTCGCCTCGGGCGGAAGGTGGCGCTCAAATTCCTTCCGCAGGAACTGTCGCGGGATCTGCAGGCGATCGAGCGATTCCAGCGTGAAGCGCGCGCAGCCTCGAACCTGAACCATCCGAACATCTGCACCATCTTCGACATCGGCGAGAGTCCCGAGCACGACCACCGCCACTTCATCGTCATGGAGGTCCTCGAGGGCCAGACGCTGAAACACAGGATCGAGGGCAAGCCGCTCGCGATCGATGAGGTCGTTGACCTCGCCGTGCAGATTGCCGACGGGCTCGACGCGGCGCATGCAAACGGCGTCGTGCATCGCGACATCAAGCCGGCCAACATCTTCGTCACGGCGCGAGGCCACGCGAAGATCCTGGACTTCGGTCTGGCCAAGCTCGTGGTGCAGCGACAATCCGTTCCGTTTGCGACCGAGGCGGCGATGCCGACGATCGCGGCACGGGACGACCTGCTCACCAGTCCCGGCGTCGCGATGGGCACCGTCGCCTACATGTCGCCAGAGCAGGCGAGCGGCGACGAGGTGGATGCGCGCACCGATGTGTTCTCGTTCGGCCTGGTCCTGTACGAGATGGCCACGGGCCAGCAGGCGTTCATGGGACGCACGACGGCGATGGTCTTCGACGCCATTCTCAACCGAACGCCGACGCCGCCCGTCCGGCTGAACCCCAGCGTGCCCGCAGACCTCGAGCAGATCATCGCGAAGATGCTGGAGAAGGATCGCGAGCTCCGCTACCAGACGACGGCGGACGTGCGCGCGGATCTCAAGCGTCTGAAACGATCGCTCGACTCGACCAAAGCGGTGCAGGCCGCCGACTCCGCCGCCCTCGCGGCGCCCCGTCCCGCGCGTCCACGGGCGAAGAAGCCAAAGAGCGGGGAACCGACGGGGAAGGATGCGACGGATCGGGCGCGCACCGCGAGCACTCCGCGCGCTGGAACGAAACCAGCGTCGAGCCCGGCCGCGACTCGCAAAAAAGCGGCTGCGGCGCCGGTCGCCCTGGCCTCGCAGACGAGCGCCACCTTGCGGCGCACTCTCGGCTACGCCGTCGCGGTCGTGGTCGTCGCGGCGATTGCCGTCGGCGCGTATCTCTGGATCGCGTCGCGGCGTCCCGCCGCCGGCATCGGTGCGGCCGGTCGCCCGGCTATCGCCGTGATGCCCTTCGACGCCCAAGGCGCGCCGGAGGAAGCGCGGTGGCTGGGGAAAGGCGTCCCCAACATGCTGCTTACCGGACTGGCGCAGACGCCGGGCCTCGACGTCATCAGCAGCCAGCGCGTCGAGGAGATCCTGCACCAGATGCGGCAGGCCGGCACGGATACATCGGGCGGTCAGGTGCTCGAAGTCGCTCGGCGCACCGGCGCCGGGGCCGTGGCCACGGGGGCAGTGTTCAAGTCAGGACAGGAAGTCCGGATCGATTTGCAGCTTCAGGACGTCGAGAGCGGGCGGGTGCTCGGCGCGCGCACCGCGCGGGGCGCCGACGTGTTTCCGCTCGTGGACCAGCTGACCCGGGAAATCCAGAATGCGTTGCGGATGGGTAGCCGAGCTGCGCCGACGAGCGTCGCCGAGGTGAGCTCTTCGTCGCTCGAGGCGTATCGCCTGTATACAGAGGGCAAGACAGCCGCCGAGAACATTCGCACCGCGGAAGCGCGGGGTCTCCTCGAGAAAGCCGTTGCCATCGATCCGACCTTTGCGTCGGCCTACTTCGTGCTTTTCGACGTGACGCGGTTCATCGGTGACCGCGGCGCTTCGGAAACCTATCTCCAGAAGGTTCGCGACAACATTTCGCGTTTGCCGGAGCGGGAGCGGCTTCTCCTGGAAGCTCAGGATGTGTATCGCCGGGACGCGCAGCCGGCCAAGGCAGCGGAGTTGCTCGAAGCGCTCGTCAGCCGCTACCCGGACGAAGAAAACGCGTACGAGCACGTTGGCCAGGGCATACGGCAGCCTTGGGCAGCCCGACAAGGAACTGGCCGTTCGCGAGCGTGCCGTGAAGGCGGTCCCGTCGAGCGGCGCCCTTCGCAACTCTCTCGGATACGCGTATCTGAGCGTCGGCCGGTACCCGGAAGCAATCCGTGAGCTCGAGACGTATGCGAGGCTGAGCCCGAACGAGCCGAATCCTCAAGACAGCCTGGGCGAGGCCTACCTGATCACGGGTCAGCCCGAGAAGGCGATCGACAGCTATACACGCGCCCTGAAGATTCAATCGTCGTTCTTCTACTCGTACAAGGGGCGGGCGTTGGCGTTCGCCATGCTGGGCCGGTACCCCGAGGCCCTCCAGGAGTCCGCGCTGTTCGAGAAGGGTTCGTCAGAAGCCTCAGTGCCCCTCACGGAAGCGCAATGGCTCTCGGCATTTTTCCATTCACGACTCGGCCAGTACCAGGAGGCGGAACGCATCGGCGCCGAGGGCATCCGCGAAGCAAGAACGGTGAAGAACCCGAATACTGTCCTCCAATTCATGCAGCTGTCAGTCTCGCTCGCCATGGAACGCGGCGACTTCAGCCGGACTGTTGACTTGTTCGACCGCGCCAGTGCAACGATCGACGAGGTTCCGAATCCAGACGGCCGCCGGGTCTGGAAGGCCGTGTGGCACTGGAACGCGGGCGTGAGCGAGTCTCGCCAGGGGCGGATCCCGCAGGCGCGGGCACGGCTGGCCGACTTGACGAAGATTTACAAGGACGAGCTGCTATTCGAGCGAAGCCTCCGTCGATCGCTCGAAGGCGAGATCGCGTTGGCCGCCGGGGATCTTGCCGCGGCGGAGTCCGCCTTTGCCGCGGCCGAGCCGGAGATCAAGGCGCCGTTTTTTCTCAACACCCTGGCGCGGACGTTCTTCGAGAACGGGTTCGAATCATTGGACGGCGGGGCACGAGTCAAGGCGGCTCGCGGCGATCTCACGGGAGCCATCGGTATCTACCGCAGCTTTCTGACCCCGGACATCGGCCGCAAGTGGACGATGGTGCTCGAGCCTCGTTACGTGCTGGCGATGGCCCGCCTGCTCGACAAGTCCGGGGATCATGCTGCCGCCAAGGTCCAGTACTTGCGATTCCTGGATTTGTGGAAAGACGCCGATCCTTCCCTACCCGAGATTATCGAAGCGAAGAAAAAAGCAGGTTGACGGTCACGCCGACTGCTTCACCGTCCTGGGAGTGCTCATGTCACACATCGAAGGTCTCCGCCCGAGTCGCGTCCTGATCCCGGCCGTCTCGATCGCCGTGACGATCATGAGCGGTGCGTTTGTTGAGCACGTGCTCGCCCAGGACGCGACGATGCTCGCCGACGTCGATAAGACGATGGAGAACTACCGCCTCGACGCGCACATCCCCGGCATGGTCTGGGGCATCGTGCAGGACGGCCGGCTGGTGCACGTGAAAGGCGCGGGCGTGCAGGACGTCGAAACGAAGCGACCCGTCACCGCTGACACGCTCTTCCGCATCGCGTCGATGACCAAGGCGTTCACCGCGCTGTCGATCCTGAAGCTCAGAGACGAGGGCAAGCTCGCGCTTGACGCGCCCGTCGAAACGTACGTGCCGGAGCTGCGGGATTGGAAATATCCGACGGACGACTCGCCGAAGATTCGAGTGCGCGAGCTGCTGACGCATACCGCGGGGTTCGTCACCGACGATCCATGGGGCGATCGGCAGACGCCGCTCGCCGAGGACGACTTCACGAGTCTCCTGCGCGACGGGGTGCCATTCACGCGACCGCCGGCAATGGCGATGGAGTACTCGAACCTGGGCTACGCTCTGCTCGGCCGCATTGTCGCCAACGTGTCTGGGCAGCCCTACAAGGACTTCGTCCAGCGCCTCCTCCTCACGCCCTTGGAGATGACCTCCACCGGGTACGACGTGACCGCCGCTCCAGTCGAACGTCGCGCGCTCGGCTACCGGTGGGAAGACAACGCGTGGAAGCTCGAGCCCACGATGGCGCACGGTGCTTTCGGCGCAATGGGGGGCATCCAGACGAGCGCCAACGACTACGCGAAATGGGTCGCGTATCTGCTTTCCGCGTGGCCACCGCGCGATGGCGCCGACACCGGACCCGTTCGGCGCTCGAGCGTGCGCGAGCTGGCGCAGGGCGCGAACTTCCCCTCGCTGCGCCTGAGACCCGGGTCGAGCGGACCCGAGGCGTGCCGTGAGGCGTCCACGTATGCCATGGGCTTCTACGCGGCGACCGATTGCGAGCTCGGCCTGACCCTCAGTCATAGCGGCGGCTACCCTGGCTACGGCTCGCACGTGCTCCTCCTGCCCGACTACGGCGTGGGCATCTTCGCGCTGGCCAATCGCACGTATGCGGGGCCTCGCCCTGCGGTATGGGACGCGGCTGTGACCCTCCTGCGGGCGGGACGTTTGAAGCCGCGATCGTTGACGCCGTCGATCGCGCTGACCACCGCCTACGCTGCGGCGGTGAAGATGTTCACCGAGGGCTCAGTGACGTCAGCAGGCGACGTGCTCGCGATGAACTTCCTGATGGACCGCGACGAGGAGCACCGGGCTCGTGACTTCAGCGATCTGAAAGCAGAAGTGGGGAAGTGCGAGACTGCCGGACCGATCGTGCCGTCGGGCGCGCTCGCCGGCGGCTTCACATGGAGCTGCGAGCACGGCCGCGTGACCGGTGAAATTCTGCTCGCGCCCACGCCGACACCGCGCATTCAGTCGCTCAGCTTCACTCGCGCAACGCCGTGAAGCCGCGCGACGATGAAGACCTCGATGCATCGCCGACGCGCGTGCTCTGTAGGCCCGACAGGCTGCGGTTGGTGCGATGCTGCAGCCCTTCTGTGGGTTGGCCTAGCGCAGCAGCCCGAGCGCGACCTGCGCGCAGAGAATCTTGAGAATCGTCAGCGTCGGGTAGATCGTCGCAAAAGCGGCGTCGATGCGGTCGCTCGGCTGCACCGTGTTGGCATAGACGAGAATCGCCGGATTGCCAGCAATTCCGGCCACGACGCCAAGCAGATCGTCGGTCGCCATCCGGAGCACCAACTGTCCCACCAGGAACGCGATCAGCATGGCTCCCAGGACGATGGCCGCCGCGAGCGCCAGGAACAGCAGCCCGGCGCCGGCCAGAGTTTCCACGAACGGCGCACCCGAACCGAGGCCCACCGCCGCCAGGAACAGCGTCAGGCCGAACGTGCGCAGCGTGAGATTCGCCGGCAAGGGCATGTGCCACGCGAGCGGACCAGTCCGCCCAAGCCTGCCGAGAATCAGCGCAACCACGAGTGGACCACCGGCGAGACCGAGGGAGAACTGGCCGAGACCCGGAATCGGAATCGGCACGAGGCCCAGAAGCACGCCGAACGACATGCCCAGGCCGACCGACATGTACGACACCTCGGTGGTCGACTTGATCGAATCGCCGAAGTGCTGTCGTAATATCGGGAGCGCCTGACGCGCGGCGATCACGGCCACGCGGTCGCCGTACTCGATCACCAGCTCAGGGTCTGGGATCAACAAGACATCCCCGCGGCGTACTTCGACAATCTTCGCGTCTACGCCGCCGGGCCACGTCATCCGGCCAATCGGGACGCCGGTCAGCGCGGCTCGCGAGACGAAGAACCTCCCGATGTCCAGCGTGCTGCGATCGCTGGCGAGGCTCCCGGATTCGACGCGACCGAACTGCTGGCGGGCCTGGTCGAGCGCGCCGGGTTCACCGAACAGCAACAGGCCGTCTCCGGCGTCGAGCCGAATCTGCGGATCGGGCAGCTTGTTGGTGCGTCCCTGCCGAACGGCCACGATGTGCACGCCGGGCGGCAGGCCAGCCGTCACTTCGGCGACCGTCGTGCCCTGCCGGTTGTCAGCGAGCACGATCTCGACGATGCCGGGCGGTGCCGGTGCCGGCGCCAGCCTGGCTTTCACGAGCCGCGCAAAGGTGAAGATGCACAGAATCGGCACGATGATGCCGATCGGATAGGCCACAGAGTACCCAATCGCGGGCGCGCGGTCCCCGGCGGCGTCGATGGCGGCCTGCAAGGCTGGCGTGCTGGTCATCGACCCGGCGAACAGCCCCAGCGTGTGCGCGGGCGACACGCCGAACGCGACGCCCGCGGCCAGCGCCACGGCCAGCGCGCACAACACCCCCCCGGCGCCCAGCGCGTTCCACATCAGGCCGGCGCCACCCAGGCCTGCAAAGAACTGCCGCCCGTACTGGATGCCGATGCCGTACAGGAACATGACGAGGCCGACCGAACTCACGAGCGCCGGCGGCGCCGCCTTTGGTGCAATCGCCCCGAGGGCCAGGCCCGCAAACAGCACGGCCCCGACGTCGAGCGAGAAGCCCGCGATCGAGATTCGACCGATGGCGTAGCCGATGCCGATCGCCGCAAACAACGCCAGCAACGGGGAGTGCTCGAGGAGAGAGCGGACGGTATCCAGCACGCGTGCCTCCGGCCTTGAAGGATAGTGGAGAACCCGTTCCGGTAGCGGCGGCTAGTACGCCTCGAGCCCGGCTCTCCGAAAGACCTCGCAGGCCCGCTCGGCCGCCTCGGCCGTCGGAGGTTCCACGTCCTTGAGTGTGTAGGTCGAGGCCGAGCCGTTCCCACTTGTACCGGCCCATCTGATGGAACGGCAGCACTTCCACGCGCTCGACGTTGCCAAGCCCCGCCGCGAACTCCGCCGTCTTCGCCAGATCGGCCAGATCGTCGGTCAGACCCGGCACCAGCACGAAGCGAATCCACATCGGCCGCCTGCGCGCCGCGAGCCGCCGGGCGAATTCGAGCGTGGGTCCGATCTCCTTCCCCGTGAGCGCGAGATGACGCGCGGGATCCCACGTCTTGATCCCGAGCATCACGAGATCGATGGTATCCAGCTCGGCGTCGGACAACCGGTCGCCGTAGAAGCCGTTTGTCTCAATCGTCGTGTGAATGCCCATCTTCTTTGCGGCCGCCAGCAGCTTGGCCGCGAACCGACATTGCATCAGCGGCTCACCGCCGCTCAGCGTGAAGCCGCCCGACATCACCTTGAGGCCGTGGCGGTACTTGCCCAGTTCCTCCGCCGCCTTCGCCACCGATACCGGCATGCCGTTGCTGAGCGTCCAGGTGTCGGGGTTGTGGCAGTACTGGCAGCGCCACATGCAGCCTGTGGTCCACGCCACGACGCGCACGCCCGGGCCATCGACGGTAGAACCGGTCGTGTAGGAGTGCAGGAACCCCATGTCGCCGCTGGCCAACGCCTCGCGAACGCTCTGCTCGGGAACGGCATCGCCCAGATGGACCCGGAGTTCAAACGGGCTCTTCGCCTCGAGTGACACAACCGGTGCGTCAGACATCGGCGTCTCCGTGGAAGGTGCGGTTGATGACGTCCATCTGCTGCTCGCGCGTGAGCCGGACGAAATTCACCGCGTAGCCCGAGACGCGAATCGTCAGGCTCGGATACTTTTCCGGATGATCCATCGCGTCGAGCAGCGTGTCCCGGTTCAGCACGTTCACGTTCATGTGATAGCCGGTGGCGCTGAAGAAGGCATCCAATATGCGGGTGAGGTTGGTGATCCGATCCTCGGGAATCCGGCCGAGTCCCGTCGGCACCAGACTGGCCGTCAGCGAGATGCCATCCGCCGCATCGCGGTAGGGAATCTTCGCCACCGACGCCGCGGACGCCATGATCCCGTGGCTGTCGCGCCCGTGCATCGGGTTGGCGCCGGGCGCGAACGGCTCGCCCTGCCGCCGGCCGTCCGGAGTGTTTCCGGTTGCCTTCCCGTACACGACGTTCGACGTGATGGTTAGAACTGATTGCGTGTGCACGGCATTCCGGTACGTCGGATGCTTTCGCAGCTTGCCCATGAAGACGCTCACGAGATAGCTGGCGATCTGGTCCACGCGGTTGTCGTTGTTGCCAAACATCGGGAACTCGCCTTCGGTCTCGTAGTCGGTGATCAGGCCCGTCTTATCCCGCGTCGCCTTCACCCGGGCATACTTGATCGCCGACAGGCTATCGGCCACGACCGACAATCCGGCGATGCCGAACGCCATCGTCCGCAGCGGCGCGTAGTCGTGCAGTGCCATCTCGAGCCGCTCATAGGCGTACTTGTCGTGCATGTAGTGAATGACATTCATGGCGTTCACGTACACGCCGGCCAGCCAGTCCATCATCTTGTCGAAGCGCTCGACCACCTCGTCGAAATCGAGGTACTCCCCCTTGACCGGCTCCGAGGCTGGGCCGATCTGCTTGCCGCTCATCTCGTCGCGGCCGCCGTTGATGGCGTAGAGCAGGCACTTGGCCAGATTGGCGCGCGCGCCGAAGAACTGCATCTGTTTGCCCACGAGCATCGGCGACACGCAACAGGCGATCGCGCCGTCGTCGCCCCACGTTCGCCGCATGATTTCGTCGCTCTCGAACTGGAGCGAGCTGGTGTCGATGGCCACCTTCGCCGCGAACTTCCGGAAGCCGTCCGGCATTCGCGCGGAGTACCAGATCGTCAAATTGGGCTCCGGAGCGGGGCCCAGGTTGTAGAGCGTCTGCAGCATGCGGAAACTGGTCTTCGTCACGAGCGATCGACCGTCGTCTCCCATTCCGCCGATGGACTCGGTCACCCACGTGGGGTCGCCGGCGAACAGCTCGTCGTATTCGGGCGTCCTGAGGAACCGGACGATGCGGAGCTTGATGACGAAGTCGTCGATGATTTCCTGCGCCTGCTCCTCCGTCAGCCGGCCCGCCTTGAGATCGCGCTCGAAGTAGATGTCGAGGAAGGTCGAGCAGCGGCCCAGCGACATGGCCGCGCCGTTCTGCTCTTTCACCGCGGCGAGGTAACCGAAATACAGCCACTGCACGGCTTCGCGAGCGGTCCGCGCCGGGCCCGAGATGTCGAATCCGTAGCTCGCGGCCATCGTCTTCAATTCCTGTAGCGACCGAATCTGCTCCGACAGTTCCTCACGGTCGCGGATGATCTCCTCGGTGGACGGCTCGGGATCGAGGGCCAGCTTCTCCTGCTTCTTCCGCGCGATCAGCCGGTCCACGCCATAGAGCGCCACGCGCCGGTAGTCGCCGATGATGCGGCCGCGCCCGTAGGCGTCCGGCAGGCCCGTGAGCACATGCGATTTCCGGCAGGCGCGGATGTCGGCGGTGTACGCGTCGAACACGCCCTCGTTGTGCGTCTTCCGGTATTTCGTGAACGCCTCCACCATGTGCGGATCCGGCGTGTACCCGTACGCCTCCAGCGCGCTGAGGACCATGCGCAGCCCGCCGTTCGGCATGATCGCGCGCTTCAACGGCGCGTCGGTCTGAAGCCCGACGATGACTTCGCGATCACGGTCGATGTAGCCGGGCCCATGCGCGGTGATCGAACTCGGGATCTGAGAGATGTCGAGCACACCCTTCTTGCGTTCCTCGACGAACAGCGCGGTCAGCTTGTCCCAGACCTTCTTCGTCCGCTCGGTCGCGGACGCGAGGAACGACGCGTCGCCTTCGTACGGGGTGTAATTGAGCTGGATGAAGGCGCGGACGTTGATTTCCTTCTGCCACAGGGCTCCGCGGAACCCTTCCCATGGCGAATCGGTTGCCGCGTCCCTGGCTGGCTTCGATGCAGTCGGACTCATGTCAAACTCCAAGGGCACCGCGCCTCACGCGCGGCGGCCGGAAATGCCGAGCAGCGCGCCGGTATGCCGCGCGATCATCAGCTCTTCGTTTGTGGGAACGACCCAGGCCGATACGCGGCTGCCGGAGGTGGAAATCCTGGGCCCGTGACCCGCGTTGGCGCCGGAATCCAGCGTGACGCCGAGCCACGCCGACGCCTCGCAGATCCGGTGGCGGATCTCCGCCGAATGCTCGCCGATTCCGGCAGTGAAGACCAGTGCGTCCACCCCGCCGAGCACGGAGGCCAGCGCCCCGATGTGCTTGGCCGCCTGATACACGAAGTAGTCCACGGCCAGACGCGCCGCTGGATCGGGGTTAGTGAGCAAATCGCGCATGTCGTTGCTGATGCCCGAAATTCCGATGAGGCCCGACTGTTTGTACAGCAGCTTCTCCACATCGGCCGCCGACCACCCCATTGTCTGGAACAGATGCAGGATCACGCCGGCATCGAGCGACCCCGGGCGCGTGCCCATGCAGAGCCCGTCGAGCGCGGTGAAGCCGAGCGTACTGTCCATGCTCTTCCGCGCCTTCATCGCGCACAGGCTGGCGCCGCTGCCCAGATGGGCGACGATCACGCGGCCGTCGGCGATGTCCGACGCCACTGCGGGCAGCCGAGACGCGATGTACTGGTACGAGAGTCCGTGGAAGCCGTAGCGCTGGACGCCGGCATCACGAATCGCCTTCGGGAGCGGCACCAGTTCCGCCACGGCCGGCTGGCCGCGGTGGAAGCTCGTATCGAAACACGCCACCTGCGGCACGCCGGGCAACTTTTCGCTCACCGCCTCGATGGCGGCGATGTTGTACGGCTGATGGAGCGGCGCCAGCGGCACCAGTCCCCGCAGATCGTCGAGGACGGCTGGCGTGACGATGCACGGGCCGGCGTATTTGGCGCCTCCGTGGACGACCCGATGGCCCACGCCGAGCACACGCGATCCGCCGTAGCGGGCGCGAAGCCATCCGGCCAGCACGCCGAGCGCGGCGCGACCGTCGCGAACGGAGGCGTCCAGCTTCTCGTCGGCGACCGAACCGCCGGCGTCATCTTTGGCTGTCAGGCGCGGCGACGTCCCGATGCCGTCGATCTGGCCGCGCGCGTCCAGCCGCCAGGTGTCCTCGGCGGGCCGCCGGTACACGCAGAACTTCAGGCTCGAGGAGCCCGCATTGAAGACGAGAGCGTAGTCGTCCATGGCCACCTCGCCGCGATCAACGTGGCGGCTGGCGCCGGGCGTGGGCCGCGAGCACCGCAACCGCGCAGCTGGCGATGCGCGATCGGAGGCTGTCGGCTCGGCTGGTGAGGATGACCGGAACGCGGGCGCCGAGCACGAGGCCGGCGCTGTCGGCGTTGGCCAGGAAGCTCAATTGTTTGGCCATCATGTTTCCGGCCTCGAGGTCTGGCGCGAGCAGAATATCGGGATCGCCGGCGACCTCCGACGTGATCCCCTTCATTTTCGCCGCATCGCGGCTGATGGCGTTGTCGAACGCCAGCGGGCCGTCCAGGATCCCGCCCTTGATCTGTCCGCGCTCGGCCATCTTGCAGAGCGCGGCGGCGTCAATCGTCGCCGGCATCTTCGAATTCACCGTCTCGACTGCGGCCAGGATCGCGACCTTCGGCCGTTCCACGCCGAACGTCCGCGCCAGATCGATCGCGTTCTGGCAGATGTCCACCTTGTCCTCGAGCGTCGGCGCGATGTTGATGGCGGCGTCGGTCACGATCAGGACCTTGTGGTACGTGGGCACGTCCATCAGGAACACATGGCTCAGACGGCGACCCGTCCGGAGCCCGGTTTCCTTGGCGATGACTGCACCCAGCACTTCGTCCGAGTGCAGGCTGCCTTTCATCAGCAACTCGGCTTTGCCCTGGCGGACCAGTTCCACCGCCTTGGCCGCCGAGGCGCGGCTGTCGGCCACGTCCACGATTTGCACGCCTTCGAGGTCGATGCCTTTCGTCTTGGCGATCTCAGCGATCGTCGCTGCCGGTCCGACCAGGATGGGCACGATCAGACCCTGGGTGCCCGCGTCAATCGCGCCAGCCAGCGCCGTTTCCTCGCAGGGATAGGCGACCGCCGTCGGGATCGGCGCCAGGCCGCGGCACCGTTCCAGCAACAGTTCGTACTTGCCCGTTCCCGGATGAGTCATGGTGGGACCAAAGGAAATGGAGCCCCGGATCTGACGGCCCGGGGCTCCAGAGAGCCATCGCCTAGCAGAGGGTTACTGAGACAGCCAAGCCGCCTTCGGACGTCTCCTTAGTACTCTGCATTCGCTGTGCCCCCGTGACCGAGGGCCAGACCCCAGACAACCCGAGAATCGAACCACGGTGTTCGAGTCCGTCCCCTCAGGTGCAAAAATCTCCCACGGCGGGGGAAATTTGCGTGACGTCACGGGGTTCTGGGACGATCTACGTCAAGCTCTTGACCGCCTGCGCCATGCTGTCGAGCGCCGCTTTGAGCGTCGGGCGGGCGGTGGCGATGTTCATGCGGAGACGGTTCTCGCCGCCCTTACCGAAGAAGTTGCCAGGCACCATCGCCACATAGGCGTTCTTGGCGAACCATTTGTTCACCATGTCGTCGGCCTTGATGACCGTCGGCTTGCCGGTCAATACGCTGATGGGCTGCGGCTTCTTGTTTTCCTGGTCGGCCATCTCCTGAGCGCCGATCTTCTCGGCGACGGCCGTGACATCCAGCCACTGGAGATACGTGGACTCCGGCTTCTGGCCGATCTTCACGAGCGGAATGTGCTCCTTGATGTACTCGTGAGCGAAGTCGTGATTGCCGTCGATGTACTCGACGACCCCCTTCAACCAGTCCTCGCCGCCGGCGTACGCCGACTGCGCCGCGATCATGCCCAGTGTGTTCAAATCGGCGTGGTTCAAGTCGGCGGTCTGCTTGAACAGGTCGGCATTGCTCGAGTAGAACCACGCGCACTTCATGGCCGCCAGCGAGAAAGACTTGCTGGCCGACTTGAACGTCAGGCTGTTGGCGACGATCTTCTTGTCATCGAGCGTGCTGAACGGGATGTACTTGTTGCCCTTGGTGACGAAATCGCAGTGAATCTCGTCGGCCAGGACGATGATGTTGTGCTTGAGGCAGAGCTCGCCGTAGCGCGTGAGCTCCTCCTTCGTCCACGCTCGGCCTGTCGGATTCTGCGGATTGCACAGAATCGAAACCTTGACCTCCGGCGTCATGCGGCGCTCGAAGTCGTCCCAGTCGATTTCGAACCGCCCGTTGGAGTACGTCATCAGGCTTTCTTCCGCGACGGTCTTGGTGATCGACAAATCAAAATAGAAGCCCGCGTAGATCGGCGTGGCCATCAAGACCTTGCTGCCCCGAGGGGCGAAGGCTGTGAGCGCCGCGATCAACCCGGAATGAACACCCGTACCGATGGCGATGTTGTCGTGCGTGATGCCGTCGATGCCGTAGTGCTTCTTGTTCCAGTCGATGATGCCCTGGACGAAGGCTTCCGGACCGGGCGATCCCATGTCGAGATAGCCCCAGTTCTCGTGATCGATGCGCTTGCGCAGGGCTGCAGTGATGGATGGCGCGCAGCGGAAATCCATGTCGGCGACGCCCATGCCCGCAATGATCTTCGACATGTTCTCGGTGCGCTTGGGGAGATCCCAGTGCACGCTGTCGGTGCCGAGGCGGTTGAGAGGCGTGTCGAAGTCGAAGCCATTGCCGGGCTTTTTGGCGGCCGCCGCATCGGCCTTGCTGCTCACGCCAGCGAGCAAGGGCTGCAGCGCGAGCACGCTGGCGCCGAGTCCGGCATTCCTCAGAAACGATCGGCGGTCATGTCCGTGGTTCTGTTGTTCCAAGAGACCCTCCTCTGATGCCATGCCGGTCATCGACAGCCTGCCGCGGGAGGACCGATGCTCCAGACCCGGCTGGATGGTCCCCGATGCTGGCGCTGAAAGTAGCACATATCGGGCCACTCTACGTTGATTTCGCGTGGCCAACGATCCGACGGCGCCCACCTTCTCTTGTCTTTGATTGTCACCGGTCAGCTCTCGGCTCTCGCCTGCCAGCCGCTAGCTTCGGCTCGAGCATATATATAGTGTCCACCGTTAGAAACTCTGGAGAGTGAACACATGCTGCTGCAGAAACTGGGAGCGATCCTGGCGCTGACGGGAGTGGGGTTGGTGCAAACTGCCGGGTTGCCTGCGGACGCGCCGCGCCCGGCGGCGGGTGGGGACTGGCGCGCCAACGTGCGGGACTTCGCGCGCGAACATTTTCGTAATCCGGCATGGGGCTACTCGCACTCGGTGCGCGACTACGATCTCGCCCGCCGCCTCGCGGCGGCCGATCACGTTGCGGTCGATGACGATGTGTTGTTCGCTGCAGCCTTCCTGCACGACATGGCCGCGTTCAAGCCCTGGGAGGACGAAAGGGCCGATCATGCCGACGTGGCGGCGGACCTGATGGCCAGGACGCTCGTGGACACAGGCTTTCCCATGGCCAAGCTCGAAGCGGTGCGCGCTGCCGTCCGCACTCACATGTTCGACCGCGAGCCCGTGGAAGCGGAAGCCCGTTACCTGCACGATGCCGATGCGCTGGACTGGCTGGGCGCGATCGGCATCGCGCGCGTCATGGCGCTGGCCGATCCGAATGGCGGCGATCCGGACGGTCCTGCCGTGGTGAAGATGCTGGAGGACAATCTGCGGCAGGTACCCTCGCGGGTGCTCTCGCCTGCCGGTCGTCAGGCCATGCCCGACCGCCGCGCGGAACTGCAGCGTTTCCTGCGCGAGTTGCGCGACGAGAGCGATCAGCTGCGGGCGCTCTGACCTTCAGAGTGTCCCATCCCCCTGTGGTAGGCTCTGAAGTCATGCGACGCTATGCGATTCTGATCCTCTGCGCCGGCCTTGCCATCCCGGCCCAGGCCGTCCGCCAGCCGCTTCGCGCGCGGCACGGCATGGTGGTGGCGATGGAATCGATGGCCGCCGATGTCGGCGTGAGCGTGCTCCAGAACGGCGGCAATGCCGTCGACGCGGCCGTCGCGGTCGGCTTGGCCATGGCGGTGACGCATCCGTTCGCGGGCAATCTCGGCGGCGGCGGCTACATGCTGATCCGCCTCGCGAACGGGTCCAGCACGTTCATCGACTTTCGAGAGCGCGCGCCCGAGAAGGCGTCGCGCAACATGTATCTCGACGCGCAAGGCAATCTGACCAAAGACAGCATCGAGGGATGGCGGTCGTCCGGCGTGCCGGGCACGGTGCGCGGCTTCGAGATGGCCGTGACCAAGTACGGCCGGAAGACCTGGGCCGAGAACGTTGCTCCGGCAATCGCTCTGGCCTCGAAGGGCATCTCCATTTCATACGCGCTATCGGAAGGACTCAGGAATTCGAAGGGGCTTTCCGCCGATCCGGAATCCGCTCGCATCTTCCAGCGGAACGGTTCGTTCTACGAGATGGGTGACACGCTCGTCCAGCCGGAACTGGCCGAGACGCTCCAGCGGATCTCGGCTCGCGGGCCGCAGGAATTCTACGAAGGAGAGACCGCCAGGCGTCTCGTCGAGGAGATGGGCCGGCATGGCGGCCTGATCTCCGCGTCGGATCTCAAGAACTACAAAGCGATCGAGCGCACGCCGCTGCAGGGCACCTACAAGGACTACACCGTGCTCACCGCGCCGCCGTCGAGCTCGGGGGGCATCGCCTTGCTCGAAATGCTCGGCATTCTGAATGGCACCGGCTACGACAAAGGCGGCTCCGGATCCGCGTCCGCGATTCATTACCTGGCCGAGGCGATGCGCCGCGCATACGCCGATCGCAACGAATACGTCGGCGATCCGGATTTTGTGAAGGTGCCGATCGCGGGTCTCCTCGATCCCGCGTACCTCACCAGGCTTCGCGCCACGATCGATCCCGAGCGCGCCACGCCGAGCACAGAGGTGCGTCCCGGCCGGCCCTCCGGCACGGAGCACATGGAGACGACGCACTACTCCGTGGTCGACGCTGAAGGCAACGCCGTCGCGGTGACGTACACGTTGAACGGAGGCTTCGGCAACGGCATCACCGTGCCGGGGCTCGGCTTCCTGCTCAACAACGAGATGGACGATTTCGCGTCGAAGCCCGGCACGCCGAACATGTTCGGCCTCGTGCAGGGCGAAAACAACGCCATTCAGCCAGGCAAACGGCCGCTCTCGTCGATGACGCCCACGATTCTCGTGAAGGACGGGAAGTTTTTCATGACAGTCGGTGCGCCGGGGGGCTCGCGCATTTCGACGGCGGTCATGCAGGTCATCCTGAACGTCGTTGATTTCAGCATGAACGTGCAGGATGCGATTGACGCGCCGCGCATCCATCATCAATGGCAACCCGACACGCTCTTCCTCGAGCGCGGCATCTCGCCTGATACCGTGGCGCTTCTTCAATCGCGCGGGTACGCCGTCGACTACGCGCCCGGTGTCGTCCTGGCGCAAGTGGCCGCCATCGTCAGCGACGGTGGTTGGCTGCAGGGAGGATCGGACGGGCGCTCCGCGGCCGGGAAGGCCGCGGGATACTGATCGAGACGATCTCTTACATCAGGTCCGCTTCGACAATGCTCGCATCTGAGGTGGTGGGAATCACGCGCGTCATCTTCAGGTCCGCGTGTTCGATCGTGACCCGGCTCTCCACTCCGCGGGCGCGTAGCAACGCCGGCGCATCCGTACGTGCGGTCTTACAGAGGTGCGAGGAGCGCGCAACCGCTGCCGGCTCACGCGGCAGCAACCGTCACGGCTTCTTGTTGAAGTTGAGAATGACGGTCGCCGGACGCGGTGTCGGATCGGTCGCCGACACGATTGCAATGACGCGCTGTCCGTCAGGCGTCACGGCATATGCGCGACCGAATCCGAAGGGGCTGCTGCCCAGGCCGGCGATCGTGAACAGCAATCGCGGCACGCTCGCCGGGCGATCGTTCTGTCCATGGAACTCGGTCGCCATGAGGGTCCCATGGTTCATGAAGAACAACTCCGCGCCGTCGCGCCGCCAGAGCGGCCACTGGCCACCACTGTCCGACACGCGCACGGGGCCGCCGACGAGCTTCATGCGCTCGACGCGCTGGACGTACACTTCTTTCTCGCCCGTCGCCTCTCCGATGAATGCCAGCCAGCGGCCATCCGGCGAGAACTGGCCGTCGTCACTGCCAAATCCCGGCTGAGTCAGCCGGACAGGATCGCCGGACCCGTCCATCGGCACGGTCCAAAGGTTTGATCCGCTTGGGCCGTCGTCCGAGTGATACAACACGACGCGACCATCAGGCGACCAATCAAGCGGGCCGCCTGCCTTGCCCCAGAGCCGGACCAGTTGCGCCGGCGATGAGCTGTCAACGGGCCGCCGCATCAGATTGAGCGTGCCCTTTGCATGTGCTTCCCACGCCACCTCGCGCTCGTCGTGGGAGATCGTGAACAGGTGAGATTCCGAAACGTGTCAGATGCGAAGCCGTTTGCCGGACGAAGCGAGCCGCCTGTCGCGGGCACACGCATGAGTCCTTCGCCGGTCACCGCCAACAAAATGTCACCGTCGGCCAGCCACACGCCGCTGCGCGGATTGGCCGCCACGATCAGCGACGCCGGGCCGCCGCCTGGCGCGACCCGCTTGACCTGGGCTTGCGCCACGAATGCGAGCTGCAGGCTATCGGGCGACCAGAACGCTGTCGTGATGCCATCGGTCCCGTCAATGGCGTGCGGCGACGCGTCACCGAACTCCCGCGTCCATAAGCGAGCCTTGCCGGCCACATCCACCGCGATCCACGCCAGCCGCCGGCCGTCGGGGGAAGGCATCGGGGGCCCGAGAAATTGGGTTCCCGGTGGCGGCGGCTCGACGAAGGCCACGGGTTCCGGCGTCGGCGTGCGGTTACTGACGGCGATCCCCACCCACGTCGCCACCGCACCAGCGACCAATGCCCCCAGTGCCCTCGGCCACACGAGTCTGTTGCGCGCAGGTGGGGCGACGCCGATCGGGGCGCCTTCGTTGTCGAGCAACAACCACGCGTCGCCGATATCGCGTAGGCGCTTCCGCGGATCCTTTTCGAGGCAGCGGCCGATCAGGCGGCGCCATTCTCGTGGAGCGGCCGACAGGTCGGGCTCCTTCGTCAGGACCGCTGCGAGGACATCGCTGATCGTGTCGCCGGTGAACAATCGGCGGCCGGTCACCATGTCGTACAGCACCACGCCAAACGCCCAGATGTCGGCGCGCTTGTCGACCGACCGCCCGCGCGCCTGCTCCGGCGCCATGTACGCCGCCGTGCCGAGAACCACCCCGATGCCGGACATCTGCGCCGGCGACGTCACGGTCGGGGACATCGACATGCCGGGTGACAAACCCGCGGCGGGCTCCACCGCCTTCGCGAGGCCAAAGTCGAGGACTTTCACCGTGCCATCGGCGCGCACCTTGATGTTCGCCGGCTTCAGATCGCGGTGGATGATGTTCTGCTCATGGGCCGCTTCGAGCGCGTCCGCGATCTGCCTGGCGATCGGGAGCGCCTCGTCGATCGGGATCGCACCGCGCGCGAGGCGCTCTGACAGATCCTCGCCCTCGACGAGCTCCATCACAAGAGCGCGCACGCCGCCCGACTTCTCGAATCCGTAGATCGCCGCGATGTGGGGATGATTCAGCGATGCGAGCGTCTTTGCCTCGCGCTCGAACCGCGCCAGGCGTTCGGGATCGGACGCGAACGCGTCCGGCAGGATCTTGATCGCGACCTGGCGCCCGAGCGTCGTATCCGTCGCCCGGTACACCTGCCCCATCCCGCCTTCGCCGATCTGGGCGGTGACTTCATAGACCCCGAGGCGCGTGCCGGGAGCAAGGGCCACGTTGGTGGGTGATTATACGGGCGAGCAGGAGTGCGGACCGTTATACGAGCCCGAACCTGAAGCCCGTAGCCTGAAGCCTCGGAGCCTATTTCCCTTCCTTCACCCACTGGATGTCATAGACGCCGTCAAATGTGACGAACATGACGCATTCGGCTCTTTCTACGCAGGTGAACTGGTGTTTCTGTTTGCTCCCCATGGTGGCGTAGCCCCCTGGTCCGAGCATGGTCGCTGACGCTCCTTCCATCTCGGTGCGAACGCTCCCGCTCACGACCATCAACTCCTCGCTGGCCGTGTGGTAATGCCAGGGCACCAGACATCCTGACGGCGCCTTCAGGATCATCGTCGACGGACCCGTCTCAGGATCGCCGCGCTCCACGGCAGAGTACAAGCACCTCACATCCTCATCGATAACGAATTTCACTTTATCGAGTGGAGTCGCTCCATGCCGCGCTTGCTGTGCGAGGACCAGCGGGCTCGCCGCGGCGAAGACAAATGCAGACAAGAAAGCGCTGACTTTTTTCACGTTTCTCCTCCCGCGCCAGGTGACCGACGAGATAATATCCGCTCCTGAACCTGAAGGGCCTCGAGAACCTGAAGGATCTTGAGAACCCGGACGACCCATAGGACCTACAGTACCCGCAGGACCTAATTCTTGGGAGGCATCCATATGAGGACGACATTCTTACTGATGGCGGTGCTGGCGGCCGCGCCCGTTCACGCGGACGACAACCTCAAGACGGTGAACGTTGATCGCTACTACACGCCAGTGCGGCTGTTTCTGCAGGGTGCGGCGGAAGTGATGCCGGCGGAAAAGTACGGCTTCAAAATCGCGCCCGAACAAATGGACTTCGGGCAGTGGATCAACCACTCCACCGAGCGGAACTACGTGGATTGCGCAATCCTGAAAGGCGAGACCAATCCGGTGCCGAAGGAAAAGGTCGCGCTGCTCAAGACCAAAGACGAGATCGTCAAGAGCCTGAGGGAATCATTCGAGTACTGCGATGCGGCGTTTGCAGCACTCGACGATCAGAAGATTCTGGCCTCGGCTGATATGGTCAGAGCATTCCTGCATACCACTGTTCACAACAACGAAATCTACGGCAACGTCGTCGGCTATCTGCGCGCGAACCAGATCGTGCCGCCGTCCACAGAGATGGTGCAGGAGATGATCAGGACGAAGAAGACGCCTCAGGAAATGTTGAAGCAGATGATGGAGAAGTACAACAAGAAGTAGCGTGCCGGGCCTCAGTGCTCGGCGAGCTCGCGATAGCGGCGCGGCGTGATCCCCAGCAGCCGGACGAACGCGCGCCGCATCACGTCGACGCCGCCGAATCCGGCGGCCGAGGCCACCGACTTGAGGCCCCCATTCGTCCGTTCGAGCAGGCGACGCGCCGCTTCCACACGCATCTGCAGCACGTATTGCGACGGCGTCGTGCCCACCTCTCGCGTGAACACGCGCTCGAAGTTTCGCACGCTCATCGCCATCCGATCTGCGAGGTCTTCGACCGACAGTCTCGCGTCGAGATGCTCGGCAATCCAGATCTGCAGCTCGCGGATCGACGCCATCTCGGACGCCTGAGAGGCGAGCGAGATGCTCACTTGCGGCTGTCCGCCCGGCCGCCGCAGAAACAGCACCAGCTCGCGGGCCGCTTCGTGCGCGAGCGCGGCCCCGCAGTCTTCCTCCACCCACGCGAGCGCGAGATCGATCCCCGCGGAGAGGCCGGCCGACGTATAGATGTTCCCGTCCTTGACCCAGAGGGGGTCGTGCTCGACGCGCACGTCGGGATAGCGCATAGCCAGCTCGCGGCCGAATTTCCAGTGCGCGGTTGCCCGGCGCCCGTTGAGTAGCCCGGCCTCTGCGAGCAGAAGCGCGCCTGCACAGACCGCACCCAGCCGCCGCACCTCCGCGGCCATTTTCTTCAGCCACGCAGACAGCGCCGCATCCCGCACGGATCGAGTGCCGATCCCGCAGACCAGGAGCACGGAATCGCACACGCCTTCGACCTTCTTGAAGTGATGGCGGGCCATGAACGTCAGGATTCCACCCTCGCCTTCGACCGTCAGACGATCCGCGTTCGTGACGACCTCAATCGTGTAAATCGTCCTGCCCGCCAGACGATTGACGGAATTGAAGACTTGAAGCGGTCCGACCAGATCGAGTTCATCGATCGGAGGCACGACAAGAACGATGATCCGGCGGCTCGAGGAGTGGCGGCCGGAGGCAGGCTTCCTGCGCGTGGGGGCCATGCGTCCACCCACTATGCCGCCCGGCTGAATGTCTTCGCAAGCGGAACGAGCGGGATTGACGGATTTCGACGGATCTCTGTCGCAAATCGACGTGTCCTCGTCCGCTAGGATGCCTGTCAGGGTGCCGTGAATTACAACTGGAAGGTCGCGACTGATGCCATGCCGCAGGAGGAGATTTCATGAAGCTTCGTTGGCTTGGACGACTCGGTGCTGTGCTTTTGATAGGCGCGACGCTTCCCGCTCGCGTCATGTCCCAACCCCAGACCGGCGCCGGCCCCGCTGTTCAGGCCGCCCGCGGACCCTACGCGCGCATCGCGATCATGCGTGCGCTTGACGGCCATTCGGTCGACTGGGAGGCCGGGTACGTGCGCCACCTCGAGTGGCACCGCCAGGTCAAGGACACGTTCAACTGGTACAGCTATTCGGTCTGGGCATCGACTGAACGGCAGCGGTGGATCATCTATGCGACGTTCGGACATACGGCCGACGAACTGGGCAACCCGGTATCGCCAGCCGAAGACGAGCGGGACAACCTCATCAACGTGCTGCCACACGCCCAGTTCCTGGGAAACGGGATCTACGAATTCCTGCCGACGCTGTCGCGGGGCAATGGTGTGCCGACGCCGACTCTCCGAGCTGAGTACGTGACGGTGGAACTGACCCAGGGGGCGGGCAAGGCTTTCGAGGCAGCGCTCGCCGCGGAGCAATCAAGATCGCAGGGAGAAATGCTTTGGTATCGAATGGTTGTGGGCGGCGATACGCCGCGCTACATCCGCCTTCGTCCGCGCGCAACCCTGGCGGCCATTCTCGACGAGCGGGCTGATCAGGCGCTCCCGGACAAAGTGAACAGCTTGATCTCCAAGATGACCGTCGAGACGCTCAATCTTCGGCCGAACATGCTCGTGAACGTGACGCCCGAGCCGGCACGCTGAGTGGACAGCTTCCATATTCCATCGACTGGACCGACGCTTGTCGAAGATGACGATTCTTGAACCTGAAACTCGCGACATCCGCGGCGCGTGTCCGCTCGATTGCCCCGACACGTGCAGCTGGATCGTCACCGTGAAGCAAGGCCAGCCGGTCGCGCTTCGCGGCGATCCCGATCACCCGTATACCCGTGGAGCGCTGTGCAACAAGGTGGCGGACTATCTGGACTACGCGCGTTCGCCTGAACGCATTCTGCATCCCATGCGCCGGGTCGGACCGAAGGGCAGCGGTGAGTTCATCTGCATCTCGTGGGACGAAGCGCTCGAGACCGTCGCGGCGCGGCTGCGCGACGTGATCGAGACCGACGGCGCCGAGGCGATCTGGCCGTATCTCGGGAGCGGCAACATGGGCCTGATTCAGGGCGCGTATGGTGCGGGACACCGGTTCTGGAACGTGCTCGGCGCGTCGCGTCATGTGCAGACGATCTGTACGATCGCGGGCGGATTCGGCACCGGCTACACGCTGGGTGACAACCGCGTCGGAATGGATCCGGAGACGTTCAGGTTCTCAAAGCTGATCGTGCTCTGGGGCGCCAACGTGCTGTCCACGCATCCACATTTGTGGCGGCCCATCCGCGAAGCGCGCAGGAACGGCGCATTGATCGTCGCTATCGATCCGATTCGAACGCGGACCGCTGCGGCGAGCGACTGGCATCTTGCGCCGATTCCAGGAACAGATGCCGCACTCGCCCTTGGCGTGCTGCATGTGGTGTTGACCGAGAGTGGAGAAGATCGGGAATTCATCGGCGATCACACCATCGGCTGGGACGGCTTTCGCGCGCGGATCCTCGAGTTTCCGCCATCGCGCGCCGCTCAGATCACCGGACTTCCGGCCGAATCCATCGTCGAGCTCGGGAAGCGATTGGCCGAGACCCGCCCGACCGGCATCCGCATCGGCATCGGCATTCAACGACACGGCGGCGGGGGCATGGCCGTGCGGACGATCACGTGCATTCCCGGTGTCACCGGTGACTGGCGCTACCCGGGGGGCGGCGTCCATTACGACACGCGCGGCTTCTTTGGTCTGAATTGGGCCGGTCTATGGCGCGACGACCTCAGTTCACGGGAGACACGCGTCCTGAGTATGACGCGACTCGGCGCAGGCCTGCTCGAGCTCAACAACCCACCGATCAAAGCGCTCTTCGTGTACGCCAGCAATCCCGCGGTCAGCATTCCGCATCAGGCGAAAGTCCTTCGCGGCCTGGCGCGCGACGATCTCTTCACGGTCGTCGTCGAGCACTTTCTAACGGACACGGCACGCTTCGCGGACATCGTGCTGCCGGCGGCGATGCAGATCGAGCAGAGCGATCTGCTGATCGCATACGGGCATTTGTATCTCGCCTGGAATGAGCCCGCTGTCCCGCCTCCCGGCGATTGCCTATCCACCTCGGAAATCTTCCGGCGCCTCGCGCGAAAAATGGGCCTCGACGAGCCGGCGTTGTATGAGAGCGACGAGACGATCGCGCGGCAGATTCTCGAGAGCGGGCATCCCTCGCTCGATGGCATTACGCTCGAGGCGCTGAAGGCGCGGGGCTCCATCCGCCTGAACTATCCGGTTCCGTTCGTGCCATTCGCGACTTCATTTCCGACTCCTTCGGGCAAGGTGGAGTTCGTCTCCGATCGGATGGCCAAGGCGGGACTGGATCCAGTCGCCGGCTACACCCCCTCGTACGAAGCGGCGCACCACGACACGACGCTGGCTCACGAATATCCTCTCGCGCTCGTCACGCCGGCAAGTCATTACTTTTTGAATTCTATTTTCGCCAACGTTCCCAGACAGCGACAGCGGTCGGGTAGGCCGGCGCTCCTGATCCATCCCGACGATGCCGCGCCGCGAAGCATTGGTGCGGGCGACGAGGTGCGCGTTGCCAACGCACGGGGATCGTTTGTGGCGATCGCCGACGTGAGCGATCGGATTCGCCCCGGCGTCGTCGCGAGCACGAAAGGACATTGGCCGCGCGACGTGAAAGGCGGTACGACCGTCAACGCCACGGTCGACGAGCGCGATTCGGACATGGGCGGCGGCGCCGTGTATCACGACAACCGTGTTCGGGTTGACAAGTCGTCATGATCCGTTTCTTGTCGAGCCTCTTCTGTGACGTTGGCTACGGCGTGCGGACCCTTCGCAAAACGCCGGCGTTTACGCTCGGTGCCGTCGTTACCGTCGCGTTGACTGTCGGCGCGACCACGGCGATTTTCAGCGTCGTGTATGGCGTCCTGCTCCGACAGCTGCCATATCGCCACGTCGAACAGGTGTTCTGGATCTGGTCCGATCAGCCCGGCCGCGATCGGACGCCCTTCAACGTGCCGGACTTCATCGACTATCGCGATTCGACCCGGACACTGTCAGGCTTCGCGGGGTTCTTCGCGTACGGCGCGAATCTGAGCGACGAGGCGGCGGCCGAACGCGTGCAAGGCATGCGGGCCACCGGAAACCTCTTCGACGTACTGGGAGCCCAGGCGCGAATCGGCCGCTTGCTGCAGCCTGGCGACGAGCGACCCGGGGCGGAGCATGTCGTGGTCCTCGCCGAACCCCTCTGGATCCGGCGATTTGGCGGCGACCGGACCATTGTCGGCCGCGCGATCCGGCTGAACGGCGAGACGTACACCGTGGTGGGTGTCCTGGCTGCTGGCTTTGCCATGCCGATTCACGACGTCGAGTTCGTGCTCCCGTTCGCGCCCGATCGCGACTCGAGACGCGACGCACGCAATTCGCTGAATTTCATCCATGGAGTCGGCCGGGTCGCCGCGGGCGTATCGCTGCCGCAGGCGGCGGGCGAGCTGACGTCCATCGCACGCCGACTGCAGACGCAGTTTCCCGTCGAGAACGCGCGAAAGCGTGGTGTCCGCATGCTCGCCGTCATCGATGGCATTGCGGGACCGTTCCGCACGGCCCTGCTCACGGTGCTTGCCGCGGTGGGGGCTGTCCTGCTCATCGCGTGCGCCAACCTCGCGAATCTGATGCTGACAAGAGCGGCGAGCCGGCGAAGGGAGCTTGCCGTGCAGCTGGCGCTCGGATCGTCACGCGCGAATGTCGTTCGGCAGGTCCTGGTCGAGGCACTGCTGGTCGGCGTCTCAGGCGGTGTCGTCGGCGCGCTGGTCGCCCGATGGGGGGTGGTGGCACTTGTGGCGCTGGCGCCAACGGAGTTGCCTCGAGCCGGCGAAATCCGAGTCGATGCCGGTATGTTGATGTTCTCGCTGGCGCTGTCTTTGCTCACGGGTGTGCTCTTCGGCGTCGTTCCCGCGTTCATGGCGGCGAGCGTGGACGTGCGGGACGCGCTCCAGGGGAGCGGCCGAGGCACGACAGGCAGGGGTCAGCGCACTCGTGGTGCGCTTGTCAGCGCCGAGGTCGCGCTCGCCGTCGTTCTCCTCATCGTGATGACGATGTTGGCGAAGAGCTTCGCGAATGTGCAGGCGGTCGCGCCGGGATTCGATCCGACGCGGGTTCTGTCGGCGCGCCTCACGCTGCCCGCGACGCGATTTGGCGATCGAGACGCGATCGTCACGTTCCAGCGAGCACTCACGGAGCGGCTGTCGTCGCTCCCGACCGTCACACATGCGGCCGCGATCTCGCTGCTCCCCTTGAGCGGCCTGTCGTCACGCGTTCCGTTCACGGTCGAGGGGAGACCCATCGAACGGGAGCGCGTGCCAGTCGCGCTCTTCCGCACGGTGACGCCGGGGTACTTCGAAACGGCGCGCATCGCGCTCACACGCGGACGCACGTTCTCGGAGAGCGACACGGACAAGACGCGGGCCGTCGCGGTCGTGAACGAGGAACTCGCTCGACATTGGCTCCACGGACTCGAACCGATCGGCGCACGCCTCCTGGTGGACGACAACGACGGGCCGCCGAGACCGGTTGAAATCATCGGGGTTGTCGGGGACGTGCAGCAGGTGACGTTGGATGGGGAGCCGACATGGGATTTGTATCTGACCTATCCGCAGATCCACGCCGACAACGTCGGCGCCGCCGCCTCGAACATGTTCTGGATCGTGCGTACGACAAGCGATCCCATGAACCTCTCTGTGAGCCTCGCCAGAGAAGTGCGCCGCGTCGATTCTGACGTCGTCGCGTCTCAGGTCAGACCCTGGGATCAGTACCTGCGGGATTCGGTGGCGCCGCGGCGGTTCAATGTGTCGCTCATGGGAGCATTCGCCGCCGCTGCGCTCGTGCTCGCACTGACGGGGATCTATGCCGTCATCATGTACTCGGTGAGCCAGCGAGCACGCGAGATCGGCATTCGCGTGGCGCTCGGCGCACGCCGGTCGAATATCGTGCGGCTGGTGATGGGTCAGGGAGCGCGGTGGGTGATCATCGGTCTTCTATTGGGGCTTCTGATGGCCATCGGTCTGATGCAGCTCGTGTCTTCGATGCTCTTCGGCGTCACGGCCGGTGACGCCGCGACGTTCGGACAGGTGTCCCTCATCGTGGCGATCGCGTCGTTCGCCGCATGCGCGGTTCCAACCATCCGTGCCCTGAGATTCGACAGCCTGGGTCTCAAGACTGAATAGCGCCCGTTTCCGCGGTTTCCTCGAACAGCTGACGCGTTGGATCGACGGCCAACCAGAGCCACGTTCCGACAGCGAGGAAGGCCACCATCGGGATGAACGGCGCGTTGTAGTTGCCGAAGATCGTTGCCAGGTATCCGAACGCAATCGAGGAGATCGCCGAGGCCGCGTTGGCCGCCGTGTTCATGAAACCAAACACGGCCCCGGCATTTTTCCTGCCGACATCGAGACAAAGCGCGCACAGGCTGGGCTGCTGCGCCATGATGCCGGCATACGCGAGCGATAGAAACACGAGCGCCCAGGCGCCGCTGGTCGTCAGAATCGTCGCCGCCATGAAGATCGCCGCCATGCTGAGTCCGCAGGCGCCAAGCGCACGGCGGCCCGTCCTCAGGCCAAATCGATGCACCAGGAAGTCGCCGGCGAGCCCCCCGAGGCCGTTCGCGCAGCCGCCCACGACGTACGGCAGCGACGACAGCACCAGCGCGGCTTCCGTGTATCCGTGCCCCCTGACCAGATAGGTCTGCAGCCAGGATTGGAAGAACGCGATCACGTAGACATAGCTCGCCCCGATGCCCGCGATCCGCCAGAGCGCGGCGCTCCGAAAAGCTCGACCCCAGGGCATTCCGCCGTGACTGACGAATGGCTCTGCGCCGAGCTCCTGAACTTCGGCGGCCGTCACACCGGTCTTCTCGGCGGGCGTGTCGCGAAACCAGGCGTACCAGATCCCGGCCCAGACGACGCCGAGGAATCCGAAAAGATAGAACGACGCCCGCCAGCCGTAGCGCGCCTGGATGGGCACGACGAGGAGCGGAGAAATGGCCGCGCCGATCTGGCTGGTCATCCAGACAATCCCCCAGGCGCGCGCGCGGTTCCGTGCCGGAATCCATCGCGCCATCACCGTGGACGCGTTTGGATATGCGCCGGCCTCTCCCATCCCAAAGCAGAACCGGACTACGAGCAGAAGCCAATAGCTCGACACGACACCGGTCAACGACGTGAATGCCGACCACCACAGGACGATCCTGGTCAGCACCCGTCGCGGGCCGATGCGATCTCCCAGCGCGCCGGTGGGAATTTCGAATGCGCCATAGGACAGATAGAAGACGCTCGTCACCCAGCCCCAGGCCTGAGGACTGATGTGCAGGCTGTCCTGCATCCGTGGTCCGGCGACGCCAATGCACACGCGGTCCAGATACGTGATGATGGACAGGAGCGCCAATAGACCCAGAACCCGATGTTGGTACTTCATGGATGGGGGCACCAGATCCGGTCGTGGCGCGAGGTCAGCTCTGCGCGACGCTGGCGACGGTCTTGTCGACCAGCAGCAGGAAGGCGCTGATCGCTCTCTCGAGATGCTCTTCGGGTGTGTCTTCTTCCTTGCAGTGAGACAGACCCCTTGAGGAATAGGCGAACATCATGACCACCGGCATGTGCGGCACCATTTCCGCGGCATCGTGCAGCGGGCCCGACGGCAGCTTCGGCGCATCGCCGGTCACCTCGCGAACCGATTCCTCGCACAGCCGGAGCAGGTGCGGATCGAAAGGGCGCGGATCGATCCGCCATAGTGGTTTCCACTCGACGGACACATTGTTCTCCTGCGCCACGCGGCGCGATGCCGCCTGCGCCTCCTGGCACATGATCGCCAGCACATCGGGATCGAGGGCCCGCTGATCGACCGAGATTTCAGCCACGCCCGGCACTGCGGTCACGATTCCCGGTTCGACCTTGACGACGCCCGTCGTGCTTACGACGCCGGCGCCGGGCTTCGAATGGCGGCGGGCAATTTCGCGGCACTCGAGCGCCGTGGCCGCCGCCGCGAGGAAAGCGTCCCGCCGCATCGCGATGGGAGTCGATCCTGAATGTGCCGCCTGGCCGACGAACCGCACCATGTTGCGCTCCAGTCCGAACGTCCCCAGCACGACCCCCGCCGACTTGTTCATCGACTCGAGCACCGGCCCCTGCTCGATGTGCATTTCGAGATAGGCCTTCGCATCGATGCGTTTGAGCTCGTGCCGTGCGTTCAACATCGTGTCGAGCATCACGCCGTGATTCCGCAGAGCGTCTTCCAGTCGGATGCCCTCGGCATCCTTGAGATCCCGGACTTTGTCGACGTCGAGGCTGCCCGAGGCGGCCGAAGATCCGAGGAGGCTGCGCCCGAAACGCGCGCCTTCCTCGTCGGCCCAATCGACCAGCCGAAGCGTAACGGGCGGCTTTGGCCCATGTGCGTATCGACGAAGCGCCTCCAACGCCACGACCACACCGAGCGTGCCATCGAGCCAGCCGCCATTCGGCACCGAGTCCAGATGCCCCGCGACGATGACCGTCCTCTCGGATTCACCCGGGAGTGTGACCCAGTTGTTGCCGGCGGAATCCTGAACCGGCGCAAGGCCGATATGAGCCAGCTTGTCCTGCAGCCATCCGCGGGCCTTCTTCCACACGGGTCCCCACGCGACGCGTTGGGCACCCTGTGCGGTCGATGTCAACGCCGCCAGCTCGCGGAGATCGGCGATGACACTGCGGGCACTCCGGTGGAGCGAATCGGCCATGTCAATGTGCATGGGCGCAGGATTATACGCCTCGCGCGTCAAGTCAAAGCAGGAGAGGAAGGGCCGGGGCTATTCGTGGCGTAAGGCGCGGAGGGGATCGACGCGCGCGGCCCGAGCCGCCGGGACGTAGCACGCGACCAGCGCGACCGTCGCGAGCAAAACAACCGCGCCGACCGATGCCGCGTCGGCGGCCGTGACCCCGAACAGCATCGATCGAACGAGGCGCTGCAACGCGAACGAGGCGACGATGCCGAGCGCGAGGCCGGCGCCGATGAGTCGCGCGCCGTTGTCGACCACGAGCCGCAAGATATCCCGGCTGCCTGCGCCGAGCGCCAGCCGAATTCCGATCTCGCGCGTTCGCTCGGTCACCAGGTACGACATCACACCGTAAATACCGATCACGGCGAGCGACAAGGCGATCGCCGCGAACACTCCCATCAGCCACATCGTGAATCGTGACTGCGATGTCTGGTCCGCGATCAGGTCGTCCATGGATGACACGGAGTACACGGGGATCGACGGATCCGCGGTGCGAACGGCCGCGCGAATTGGCGCGACCAGCGACGACGGCGGCACGCTTGCACGGATCGCAAGCCCAAGCTGGGCATCTTGCTCGACGAAGGGCAGATAGATGTCCGGATCGGCCGTCGGGTTGTCGGGCAGGCCCCGGTACTTGATCTCGCCTACCACGCCGACTATCGACAGCCACCTTGAGGCGGACGTGACCGACCCGAGCTTGATGCGTTTGCCGATGGGATCCTGTTCCGGCCAGAATCGTCTCACCACGCGCTCGCTGACGATCACGGCGGTTGACGCGGCCGAGAGCTCCTCTTCCGCAAACGTCCGTCCGGCGAGTATCGGCATGCGCAAGACGCCGAAGAACTCAGGCGACACGCGGTGACGATAGGCGCGCGGGACGGTCTGCGCGTCAACCGGCGGCATGCCTTCGGCGCTGTAAGTTCCGGCGCTGGCGTTACCGTCGAGGGGCAGGTCGGACCCGACCGAGACGGCGATGACGCCCGGCACCGCGCGGACCCGGTCGAGCAGCAGACGGCTCTGAACGACCGGCGGCGGCGCGGGGGGCGTTGAGGGTGAGGACGGCTGCACCGGTGCACGCGGAATGCTGAGGCGAAGCGTCAGGACCGATCGAGGATCGAAGCCGGGATCGATCGCGGCGAGATTTTTCACTGAGCGGATCATCAGGCCTGCGCCGATCAGCAGCACGACGGCCATCGAGAGCTCGGCGACCACCAGGGTGCTCCGCAGTCGATGGGCACGTCGGCCGTCGCTGCCGCGTGCGGTCTCCTTGAGGGCGTCGCTCAAATCACCAGCGTGTGCCTGCAGCCCAGGCGCGAGACCGACGAGAATGCCGCAGGCAAGCGAGACGGCGACGGTGAATGCCGCCACGCGAACATCGAGAGCGGGCGTGACGAAGCTCGGGAACGTCACGGGGCTTTGCGCCACGAGCGCCAAGACCGCCAGGCGGGCGAGCACAAGTCCCGCGATGGCGCCGAGCGCGGTGAGCACGCAGCTTTCCGTGATCAGTTGCCGGAGCAGTCGGCTGCGGCCGGCCCCGAGTGCAGTCCGCACCGCGATCTCGCGACGGCGCGTCTCCGCGCGCGCGATCAGGAGGTTCGCGACGTTGGCGCACGCGATGAGCAGCACGAACGCCACCGCGGCCATCAGCGTACGAAGCGCCCAACGCAGTGAGCCGAATAGCTCGACGTCGAGCGGGCTCACCTCGACGGCGCGCTTCTCGTTGGTGTCGGGATACGCCTGTTGAAGCCGGCGGGAGATCGTGTCCATCTCGCTTTGCGCGCCGGCGAGAGTGACACCTGGCTTGAGTCGCCCGAGCGCCCCGAATCCGCGGTTGCCGCGCTCGGCCATCGAATCGGGCGGCCTGTACAGCGCAAAGGGCGCCCAGAGTTCCGCGGTGTCCGTGATGCCCTTGAATCCTGGCGGCATCACTCCGATGACGGTGTACGTGTCGGTGTTGAGCGCGATCTGGCGTCCGATGATCCGCGGATTGGACCCGAACCGGCGCTTCCACAACCCGTCGCTCAGGACGGCGACGTGCGTCGGTTTTGCGACGAGATCTTCGTCCTCGCCGAACGTACGGCCGATGGCCGCGTCGATTCCGAGCAGTGAGAAATATGCCGCCGAGACCGATTCCATCACGATGCGCTCCGGCTCGTCGCCGTCCTTCAGCGTCAGGGTGTGGTTGTCGAACGCGGCCATGTTCTCGAAGCTCCGCGACTGTGCGCGCCAGTCGAGGAAATCGGGGTATGAATTGCCACGGCGTTCGACATTCGCGCGCATGACGTTGCCCCACAACTCGACGAGGCGATCGGGCTCTTTGTAGGGCAGCGCGCGTGCGCGCATGGCATCGACCAGGCTGAAGATCGCCGTATTACCCCCGATGCCGATCGCCAACGCTGTGACGGCGACCATCGTGAAGCCTGGGGCCTTTCCGAGCGTCCGCAGCGCGAATCGCACGTCCTGGCCGAAGGATTCGAGCGACGGAAAGGTCCAGATGTCGCGGGTTTGCTCTTTGAGGTGCGTCACATTGCCGAAGCGCTGCCGGGCGGCATCCCGCGCGCGATCCACCGGAACGCCGCGATGGATCAGCTCCGCCTCACGCATCGCCAGGTGAAATGAGAGCTCTTCGTCCAGGTCGCGCTCGAGGCGCGGGCGCAGAATGAGCGCCCTTATCCGAGACCATACGCCGACTACGGCTTCGATAGCCGCCCTCGCCGTCCGTGCGATCCCAGGCATATCAGAAAAGCATCGGCAACATCGGGGTTCGTCAGGCGGTCTGCATGACGCGAGTCACTGCCGCCGCGACGCGCTGCCAGAATTCCGATTCCTCATCCAACTCGCGCCGTCCGAGCGCGGTCAGCCGGTAGAACTTGGCGCGGCGGTTGTTGTCCGACGCGCCCCACTCGGATTTGAGCAGCCCGCGCACTTCGAGCCGGTGAAGCGCGGGATAGAGCGCGCCCTCCTCGACTTTCAGCACGTCGCTCGACGCCTCGTGAATGAACTCTGCGATGGCATAGCCGTGCATCGATCCCTGACAGAGCGTCTTGAGCACGAGCATGTCGAGTGTTCCCGGCAGGAGCGTGCCGGCCGTCGGCTTCTTGAGCTCTCCCATAAACGTCTTAGGGGAGATCCTGCACCTTAGACGGGCCGAATGTCAAAAGGTTTCGTCTGCGCGCTACGCCCCTGACGTCAACGTCGCCGGTGTGGCGGCGCTGGCGAACGAACGGTCGAAGAGTTCTTCGATGGCGCGCTGGCCGTTCGGTTGGAGGCGACGCGTGCCCGTTCCCGTAAAGTGAGGATGAGCGATGACCGGACCAGCCGCTCGGCCGAGCGGCTGCCACGTCGTGCCGCTCCATTTGAACCAGCCGTCCTTTTCCTGGTCGAACACGTGCAGGGATTTGTTGCACAGCTTCGCGAATTCGGCGCCCCAGCCCGTGCCGCCCCGGACGGTGTTGTCGGGGAGGATGGTTCCGATGACGTAGATCTCCTGGCCGGAATTCACCTGATACCACAAGGTCTGCAGCACCTTTCGGATGGTGACGCCCTCGGAGTACCGCCGGTTCATCAGTCGGGAGACGTACTCGAGACTGACGTCGCCCGCCTTGAGCTCTTCGTGATTGAGCGCACGCAGGCCGCGCTGCCGGATCTCGGGACGGCCTTCAAACGTGAAGTTCACCTCTTCGATGCCGTGGCGTTCTGCGCAGGAGCCGAAATGGACTTCGGCACCGGCCGCTCCGCCGCTGAAGAGGATGCAGTCCGCTGGATTCATACGCTGTCGCCTTTGGTGATGACGGACATGTGGATTCCGGACAGAACTCGATCGAGAATGGAACGTCGATCGCTCCGCAGGGAGAGCGTAGTCTAGCACCGTCGACCTCCAGAAGCCCGGCGATCATCAAGGCGACGGGCTGATCTTCGCCGCAATTCGTGGCAGGATCGACGTCTCACCTTGCAGCGCAGACAGGCGACAGATGTGACAAGAAGTCAGTATGGCGCAAGGCCCAGAGAAGCGTGTGCGTGAAGAGACCACCAAAGGAACCGGTGGGCTCAATATTTTCGTGCGGTCATGGCGGCCTGATGGAAGGATTCGCGGTGTCGTCGCCATCTGCCACGGCGTCAAGTCGCACAGTGGCTATTACGGGTGGGTAGCCGAACAGTTCGTGGCCAACGGCCTTGCCGTATATGCCCTCGACCTGCGCGGTCGCGGCAAGTCGGACGGCGAGCGTTTCTACCTCGAGAAGTTTCAGGACTACCTCGACGACGTGAACGTCCTGGTGAACCTCGCGAAGTCGCGAGAGCCCGGGCTCCCGATGTTCCTGCTCGGTCACAGCGCCGGTGGCGTCGTGTCTTCTGTCTACACGCTCGAGCACCAAGCCGAGCTGGCCGGACTGATCTGCGAAAGTTTCGCGTTCCAGGTGTACGCGCCCGACTTTGCCCTGGCGGTTCTCAAGGGGCTGAGCCACGTGGCTCCCCACGCCCACGTGCTGAATCTCAAGACCGAGGATTTCTCGCGCGATCCCAAGGCGGTGCAGTTCATGCTGGACGACCCGCTCATCGCGCACGAGGTGCAGCCGACGCGAACGGTGGCCGAGCTCGTCCATGCCGACGAGCGCCTCAAGCGGGAGTTTCCACTCATCACGCTGCCGGTCCTCATTCTTCACGGCACGGCGGACAGGGTCACGAAGCCGGGGGGTAGCCAGCTCTTTTTCGACAAGGCTGGTTCGACTGACAAGACGTTGAAGCTTTACGAGGGGTACGCCCACGACCTGCTCAACGATCTCGGCAAAGAGAAGGTCATGGCTGACATCGTCGGATGGATTAACGCGCGGCTCCCCAAGGCATGACATCTCACGGACTGCAGGCTACGGGCTACAGGCTTCGGGTTCCAAGCTTCAGGCTTCAGCATTGACAGAGCATCTCCTGGTCGAGATCCCAACGCTGGACCGGCTGCTCGATGACCACGCCGCGGAACTGGGACGCGATTTCACCGGGTACCGGAACCACACCTATCGCGTCGCCAATTTGTGCGTCCTCCTATCGCCTGATGCCCCGGAGCGACTCGAGAAGATCGCCATTGCGGCGGCGTTCCATGACATGGGCATCTGGACGGACGGCACGTTCGACTATCTCGAGCCGTCAATCAGGCTGGCCCGCGAGCATCTTGTGCGTCTGAGCAGAACGGAGTGGACGTCGGAGATCACGGCGATGATCCTCGAGCATCACAAGATCTCAAGATGCCCCGGCGATTCGAGCTCGCTCGTCGAGGCGTTCAGACGGGCGGACTGGGTGGATGTGTCAAGAGGTCTCGTCCGTTTCGGGGTGCCGCGGGCCTATCTGACGGCCATGTATTCCCGATGGCCCAGTGCGGGCTTCCACAAGCGCCTCGTCCAGTTATCGTGCCGTCGCCTGCTGACGCATCCGTGGAGTCCCTTGCCGATGCTGAGACGCTAAGGTGTGACTGGCCTGCGAGACGCGGGTGTGAGATACGTATGAATGTGGTACATTCATACGTATGCCGAAACTCACCTTGAGCGTGGATGCGCGCGTCGTGGCGCGGGCCAAACGCTACGCGCGCGCGCAGGGCACGTCGGTGTCGGCCCTCGTCGAGAAGATGCTGGATCTCGCCGCAGCTCCTCCCGATCCAGGCGGCGGCAGTCCCCCAGTGCTGGCCAGGCTCAGGGGGTCCCTGAAGCGCGGCGCGGTTCGGGACTATCGTCGTTATCTCGAGCAGAAGCATCGATGAGGCGGATCCTGCTCGACGTGAACGTCGTGCTCGACGTGCTGCTCGATCGCACACCCTTCGCGGCGAGTGCGTCTCTGGTCTGGAGCGCCGCTCAGAACACGCCATCCTTGAGTTTGAACGTATCCGCCAGCTCCGGATTCTTATCCTTCCCCACAACGCGGTTCGCCACATAGTCGCCCAGCATGATGCCGTGTTTGTAGCCATGGCCGGATCCGCCACCGACCAGCCACACATTGCTCAGCTCCGGATGTTGGCAGACGATGAAATGCTCGTCCACGCTGTCTTCCCGTTGACAGACCTTGCTCTCGACCAGCGGCTGATTGGCGAGCGCGGGAAACCATTTCGTCGCGAACTCGCGACCGTGGCGCAGCTCCTCTGACGTCAACGTGTGCTCCTGCGTGTCGGGATCGACCATGACCTGATCGATCGTCGGGACAACCTTGAAACCCTTGCCCTCGATGCTGGGGAAACCGTAAGCGCTGTCGACTGCCCAGGCTGGACAATTCGGAAAGGTGAAGCGCTCGTCACCGGGAGGCGTGCCGTAGAAGAACACGACGCGCCGGGGCGTCTTCAGTTTGTTCTGCATCACGGTAGGGAACACCTTCGGCAGCCAGGGCCCGCAGGCGAACACGAAGGTCTGCGCCGCGACCCTCTGGCCCGTGGACAGCACGACGTCCTCGAGCGTGCCGCCTGAGCGCCGGCCCAGATCCGTCTTCGCGATGAGAAACCGTCCGCCCTTCTTCTCGAACGCGTGTGCGACCGCCACGCACCCTTCCCTGGCTTTCAGCACGCCGGTGCTCGGTGTGTACATCGCGAAGTCGATGCTTTCGGTATTGATCTGCGGATACTGGCGCCGAAGATCATCGTGCTTGATCACGTCGTACTTCACCCCGAGCTTGTCGAAGACTTTCCGCGTGGCGGTCAGGTAGTCGGTCCACTCGCGCGTCATCGACAGCTGGCCAGTCTGAAACAAGAGCCTCCGGCCCCATTCCAATTCGCGCGCCTTCCATCGCTCGAACGCCTGGATCACCCATTGCGTATAGAGTTCGCGTTCGCCGTACCCGGCGCGAATCTGGCGCGACTCTCCGCCGGAGGTCGCCCGCGAGTTTCCCGGACCGTACTGATCGATCATCGTCACCGAAAAGCCCATTTCTTTCAGATAAAGCGACGTCCATCCGCCAAATGCGCCGGCGCCCACGACGACGACTTCCGAGGTGCCGCCCGGGACGGACGTCTGAGCGCCTTGTGCTAGAGGCGAAGGGGAGAGCGCCAGCGTCCCGACGCCACTGCCGGCGGCCTTGAGGAACGTGCGACGGTTGAGACGAGGCATTGCGATACTCCTTCGGTGACGGAGAGAGCGGGGTTCTTAGTTATTGGTTCTTGGTTGTTAGGCTCACCGTCCCATCCCCACAACGGGCAGACCATGGGCCTCGGCCCCGAGCGCGAGCGCGGCGTCATGCGTGGCCATGACCAGATTCACACCCGCCATCTCCTTCCAGAGGAGCGCCGTGGCGAGGTGAATGGCGTCAAGAGTCCCCAATTCAGTGGGCATCGGCTGAGCCGCTCGCTCGAGAACGACCGTATCGATCTCGACGAGTTCGATCGATCCGATGAGCGTCAGCATCAGTGACCGGCGCTTTGCGACCTCCGGATCGGCGAGGCGGGCGCGCAGGCGCAGTCGATCCAACGTCCTCAGACTCTCGGTCATCACGAGGGCACTCGCGACACCCTGCTGGATATCCTTCCACTCGGCCAGGGCATCTGGTTGCCCGAGCGCGACGCGAAGCAAAACAGAGGCGTCCACGTACGCGATCACCGATGCCCTTGCCGTTCTTCGAGGAGCAACTGGACGACCTCGATACTCAGCTTTTCGGCTTTGGGCACTCGGATGCGACCCGGCGGGGGAGTGCCGGGCGCCGGCTTCCGGACGCCGAGCGCCGCGCGGTCGCGAACTGGAATCAGTTGGGCGACCGCCGTGTCGCGGTCCAATACGGCGATGCTCTCGCCGCGACGTACCGCGCGGAGGTACTCGCTGAGCCGCGCTTTGAGTTCGGCGATCCGGACCTGTCTCATGACTATATTATGACTATAAATAGTCAAGTTGGCCAGATCAGGCCCTCCGGAAGCCTTGCTCATTCGCCGATCCGGCCAATCTGAAGGTCGAGCGGCAGGTGGTACTTCAGGTCGCCCGTGACGGCAGCCGAGCGGCCCTTGTAGTCGAAGCGGTACGCATATGCGGGCGAGATCGGCCTGTGGTCGACTTCGATGGCCGTGATTCGCAATGCGCCGTCGTCGAGCACCAGCCCGGTACGATCCATCGCCTGCGTCGGTGCGCTTTCGAGCTCCACCGTATGCGCCACCATCCCCCACGTCGCCCGCGACGCACGCCTTGGCGCGCTTCGCGCTGGGCGTAACCCTTCGGCTGATTCACACCCAAATCCGGAGATCCCGGCGGCTCTTTGTGGTACGCTTCCGCTCCCTCAATAGGGGTACGGCTGAGCGCCAGATATGGCTCGCCGAGTGAAAAAAACCTCCAGCGCCTCGCGGCGTTCGCCCGTCAAGCCGGGAACCACCCTTGGGGCTCGAGTCACGCGATCAAGACCCAGAGGACTTATGCCAACCGAAAAGCCATCGTTCGTCGACGTCGCGGAGCAGAAACGGCTGAACGAGGCGCGCGAGGCGGGGATACCGTGGAAGAAATGGGGCCCGTATAGGGCCCCACACGGTCCGGCAAGTACATGACTCTCTTCGAGGTGGCCCAGGAAATTTCCCGCCGAATCGCGGCCACCTTCCTGCGCGACAGCGGACGGCGGCCGGTGTATGGCGGGACGACGAAGTTCCAGGAGGATCCGCACTGGCGCGACCTGATCCTGTTCTACGAATACTTCCACGGCGACAACGGGGCGGGCCTCGGCGCCAGCCATCAAACAGGATGGACGGGGCTCATTGCCGGATTGATCGACCTCTTCGGACGAGTTGAAGCGCGAGCCATGCTCGAAACCGAACGCGACCTTCTGCAGGCGCGAGTCCACGCCGAGCAGGTCGCCGGTCAGACCGCCGGGACATGAGAGCCGGCGGAGTGACACGACTTCACATGGAAGACTGGCCCCCCTTGACAGAAACAGGAGGCTGGATGCCGGCAAAGAGTCGAATGCTCGTACTGGTGACGCTGTTGGCGTGCCTGCCCGGTGTTGACCGGGCGCGCGCACAGGAGGCCACCAGCCCTCCGGCGGAGGCTGAGGTTGCGACGGCGCCGGTCGAGATCGATGGCGTCGAGCTGTTCCGCGTGCGTGGGGTTTCGTCGCTTCCAGCCGAACAGCGCGCCCGCGCCATCAGGGAACGGATTATCGCGGTGGCGGCGGATCCGTCGATCGCGCCTGAGTCGTTTCGCACCGTCGAAGCGGAGGGCACGACTCGGATTCTCGCCGGCGATCGACTCATCATGACGGTCGTCGATGCCGATGCGACCATCGAACAGCTTCGCCGGACCGAGCTGGCGCAGGCTCATCTCAGCCGCCTTCAACAGGCGGTCGTCGATTACCGCGCCGCGCGGTCACCGAGGACATTGAAGCGGGCGTTCCTCACCCTGCTCGTGGCCACCCTCCTGCTCGTCGTCGTTGTCGCGGCGCTCCTCAGGTTCTGGCGAGCACTCGATCGCTTTCTGATGCGCCGACTGGAATCCCGCATCCGCTCGGTCGAGATCCAATCGTTCGAGATCATGCGCGCAGAGCATATCTGGAGCGCGCTGCGCAGCGGACTCCTCGCGATTCGAATGATCGTCCTGCTTTGCCTCGGCCTTGTGTACCTGAACGTGGTGCTCGCCCAGTTCCCGTGGACTCGCGGGCTATCGCGAGACATGGCGTCGTTCGTGCTCGGACCGTTGCAGGTCATGGCCCAGGGGATTGTGGCGAGCATCCCCAGCCTGGTCTTCCTGGTCGTCCTGTTCCTGGTTATTCGCCTGGTGCTCAGGCTCCTTCGGCTCTTCTTTCAAGCCGTGCGACGAGGCACGGTTACCCTCGCCGGCTTCGAGCCCGAATGGGCCGAACCCACCTACAAGATCGTCAGGCTCGCGGTCGTGGGCTTTGCGCTCGTTGTGGCGTATCCCTACATCCCCGGATCTCGTTCCGCGGCGTTCCAGGGTGTTTCCCTGTTCGTCGGCATCGTCTTTTCGCTGGGGTCGTCATCGGCGATCTCCAACATCATCGCCGGCTACATGATGACCTATCGGCGCGCGCTGAGGGTGGGCGACCGGGTCAAGATCGGTGAGGCCTTCGGCGACGTCATCGAGATGCGCCTCCAGGTGACCCACCTGCGCTCGTTCAAGAACGAGGAAATCATCATCCCGAACTCGCAGATCCTCGCGGGCGAAGTCATCAACTACAGCTCGCTGTCGCGGGAGCACGGCCTCATCCTGCACACCGATGTCGCGATACGCTACGAAATCCCGTGGCGGCAGGTGGAGGCGATGCTTCTCACAGCCGCCGAACGCACGGAGGGGCTTTCCCGGGAACCTCCGCCGTTCGTGTTTCAGAAGAGCCTGGGCGAGTTCGCGGTGACGTACGAAATCAACGCCTACTGCAGCGACATCAAGAGAATGATGCACCTCTACACGGCGCTGCATCGCAACATCCTCGATATCTTCAACGAGTACGGCGTTCAGATCATGACGCCCGCCTACGAGGGCGACCCGGAAACGCCGAAGATCGTGCCGCGGCAGGAGTGGTACGCGGCACCGGCCGCCCGCTCGGCATCGCCGCCAACCGGAACCCGTCCCGCCACTGATTGATCATTCTGATTCCGGCTCCTACGGCTGCAGGTGTCGTCATGTCTCTGATCACGACCGCGACTCTCGACTGGCAGCAGAAACTCCGCTTCGATGCGCGGAGCGATCAGTGCCATCTCGTGCTCGACAGTGACGGTGTCGGCGGGCCATCGCCGGTGCAGGCCCTCGCCATGGCGCTGGCCGGGTGCATGGCGATGGATGTCGTGGACATCGTGCTGAAGGGACGTCACGACCTGCGCGGCCTGACCGCGTCGCTGACAGCGGAGCGCGCCGAGCACTCGCCGCGGTGCTTCCTCCGCGTCTCGATGCATTTCGTGGTGACGGGTCCGGTTCCAGAGGCGGCAGTCGCGCGTGCGCTCGAGCTCTCGCGCGAGAAGTACTGTTCAGTCTGGCACTCGATGCGTCAGGACATTCCGCTTGCGACGACGTTCGAGATTCGTCACCCACATCATCCTGAACCGCATGCCGACGTGGCGCCGGAATAAGGTGCGCCGGCCATGAGCGATCGCACCGATCGTGACGTGACTCCCACCGAAGGCGACCCGTCCGAACGCTTCGATTCCTGGAAAGAAATCGCGTCGTACCTGAAGCGCGATGTCCGCACGGTTCAACGTTGGGAGCGAGATGATGGCCTGCCGGTTCATGGTCTTGCGAGGGCCTCGCCATCTCACGCGACGGACACCGCGTGGCGTTTGCCGCGCAGGATCTGGATGGGCGGCGTGTTCTGTGGCTGCGCGAGCTCGACTCGGCCGCCTGGCGGCGACTGCCTGGAACTGAGGACGGCGACTTTCCGTTCTGGTCGCCGAACGGCAGGCGGCTGGGCTTTTTCGCGCGCGGACGGTTGAGAACCATTGACGTGGCCGGCGGTGAACTCAAGACCCTCTGTGATGCGGCCAGCGGACGAGGTGCGACCTGGAGTCAGGACGATGTCATTCTGTTCGCGAGGAGCGTGCGGGAACCCCTGTATCGAGTCTCCGCCGACGGCGGTCCGATCGACCCCGCAACGGCCCTTGACCGGCAGGCGCTCGAAACAGGGCATTTGTGGCCGCAGTTCCTGCCGGACGGCCGTCACTTCCTCTTTCTTGCCGATGCGGCCGTCAGTGTGAACCACGCGATCAAGGTCGGCGAGCTGGGCCGGACGGAGAGCCGGGTGGTGGTCAACCCGGTCGGGTCAGGCGCGATGTGCGCCCCCTCGTGTTACGCGATTGCGGTGATAGGCGAGGGTGTTAGAAGAGCTTCAAGGGTTCTAAGGTTTCTCTGCAACGTAGAGAATCCGTGACAACCGGCCTTCACGCGCGAGACGGGCCGCCGTGTCGAGAAATTCCTGCTGCGCCGCGTAGACCGCTTGACCTTCAATCTCTGAAAGCGCCGGTCGCCTCGAGGCGCGCGCCGCGCGGCGCCGCTCGGCGATAATGGCCGTGCTCGTCGTGAGATCGTTTCGTGCTAGCAGGCGGAGGCCCTGCTCCGCGAGCACCTGTTCGTCGTACCCGGCCGGCACGAAGAGAAAGAAGCCATTCGAGCCGCGCACGGCGATCTCGTCGTTCGTCAGAGGTCCGGTCACCACGGCTGAATCCGTGAACAGCACGCGCCCGCCTGGCTTCAGGAGACGAACCCAGTCGGCGATGACTCGCGAGCGGCCCGGGAGATGGTTGATGGCGTCGATGCACGTGATGACATCGAAGGCGCCATCCTCAAAGGGGAGCGCACCTTGCGCGTCAACGCGCCTGAACTCCGCGCGCGCGCCGAGTCCGCGCTCGTCCGCGTAGAAACGTGCCGTCCGAATGGCCTCTTCATGAAGATCGATCCCGACGATCGAGCAGCCGGTGAGTGCCGCGAGCCGGAGCGCCGGACCGCCGGCGCCGCAGGCCACGTCGAGCAGCGTCTTGCCGGGAGACAGCTCGAGCCAGTTGAGGAAGCCATCCTGTTCATCGGCCGTGATCCAGCTGTGCTGGCCGATGTCTTCGCCGAAGGCCTCGCGACGGATTTCCTGGTACAACGCGGTCTGAAACTGTCCGTAGTTCGCGTCGTAGTGCGTGTGCGCGCCGGTGGCCGATCTCTCCAGGGCATCGTGGTTGTCTGGATTGGGGTCCGTCGATGGCGGGTCGCTGGCCGGAAAGGACTCCGCCAGTGTCTGGTCGAGCGCCGCCTCTCGAATCTGCCGCTCTTCTTCGGGTGAGTGATTGTGCGAACCGCCCGGAGCCGCGCTTCGGCCGGACCCGTGGCAATCGGATCGCTCGCCCTTCCAGTCGCGAAGCAGTCCGGAGAATTGCTCCATTGCGCGGGGAAACCAGTCGCGCCCGGCTCCGAGACCGAATCCCACCCTGAAGTGATCGGGCATGCCGAAGCAGTCGCCGGGCGTCAGGAGCAGTCCACGGTCCACGGCCGCTTCGCACAATCGCCGCGCATCAGGTCCACCGACCAGGCGAAGAAAGGCCGTCATCCCACCCTCGGGGCGCACCCAGTCCACAATGTCCCGGTGCTCCGTGACGACCCGTTCCAGGTGCGGCAGATTCGCACTCGCCACCTCCTGTGTGCGGCCCAGAACGCGGTCGCGGTGGCGGACGGCGATCGCCGCGAAAAACTCGCCGGCGCTGGTGTTTGAAATGCTGAAATACTCGCGCGCGTTCAGGTACTGCCCACGCCGTTGCGGGTCGGGTTCGATCAGCCAGCCGGCGCGAACACCGGGCAGGGCGAACGCCTTCGAGAAATCGCCGATGACGGTCGCCCTGGGCAGCCGCGCGGCCGAGGAGCGAGCCGGCCCGTGATAGATCGGGTGAAACACTTCGTCCGAGACGAACTGGATGCCCTGGCCGGCTGAGAAATCGTGCAGCGCCTGCATGTCCTCGTCGCTGATGGTGGCGCCCGTCGGATTGTGCGGCGAGTTGACCAGCAGGAGCTTCGTCCTCGCATCGGCCAGGCGCTGCACTTCGTCCAGATCGATGCGGTACGCGTTGTCGCGACGCAGTTGGTAGGTCCGAACCTCGACGCCGAGCGACTCGGGCAGGGCGTGATACGGCGGAAAGCCCGGGAACGGCACGATCACGTTGGCGCCGGGTTCGGCCGCCAGAAAGAAGACGTGCAGCAGCGCTTCGGATCCGCCGCCAACGACCAGCACGTGTTCGGCCGGCACGCTGCGCATTGCGGCAATCCCCGCACGGAGGTCGTCAGCGCCCGCCGAGAGCCCGTATACGATCTGCGATTCGAGCAGCGTCCGTCGTGCATCGTCTCCACCGAGCTGGAGGAGGTCGCCGAATGACCACTGTGGGCCTGTGCTGCCGCCGAGGTTGTACGGAACGGGCGGCTCGGCGTGCCGCGACAGCCATTGATCGAGCAGGAAGGGCTTCAATTGCATTGGCTTACTCCTGGGACAGCCTGGATCGTAGCGTAGCCATGAATGTCAATGACGTCGAGAACTCCCTTGCGATCTGGCTCGAGGGATGCCAATGGTTGACGTTTCGCCACCGAATGGGCTCTACTCGCTGACGCCCGAAGCCTGAAGCCTGAAGCCTGGAGCCCGAAGCCCGAAGCCCGAAGCCCGAAGCCCGAAGCCTGAAGCCTGGAGCCTGTTAAATGATCAGATCGTCCTCGGCCGTGCCGCGCCTCACCTTTTGCATTCTGCTCGCCGTGCTCGCCTCGTCGTCATGGCCCAGAGCGCAGGAGCCCGCGCCGCGCCGACGGGTCGGTATCGCCTTTGGCGGAGGCAGCGCGCGCGGCTTCGCGCATGTCGGCGTCATTCGCTGGTTCGAAGAGCATCAGATCCCAATCGACGTGGCGGCCGGGACCAGCATGGGCGGGCTGATCGGCGGCTCGTTTGCCACGGGCATGTCCTCTCAGGAGCTCGAACGACTGCTGACCGAGACCGACTGGAACCAGATGTTCGGCGCCTCATCGTATCGGTTCAAGAGCTTCAGGCGCAAAGAAGACGCGCGCGCGTATCCGTCGAGGCTCGATTTCGGTCTCAAACACGGCTTTGGATTCCCGTCGTCACTGAACAATGGCCAGCAGGTCGACCTGCTGCTCACTCGCCTGACGCTGCCCTACAGCGACATCCAGACGTTCGCCGAACTACCCACTCCGTTCCGCTGCGTCGCCGTGGATCTCAAGACGGCGAGCCAGGTCGTGCTCGATCACGGCTCGCTCGCGAGGGCGATGCGCGCGACGATGTCGCTGCCAGGCATTTTTCCGCCCGTCGAGATCGAGGACAAAGTTCTCGTGGACGGCGGCGCCATGAACAACGTGCCGGCCGATGTCGTGCGGGCGATGGGCGCCGATGTCGTGATTGCGGTCAACGTAGGCTCGATGTCGGATGTCCGCCAGGTCAGCTCTTCCATGCTGGGCCTCATGGGGAACACGGTGGACGCGATGATGCTGGCCAGTACCAGGAAGGGCATGGCCGGCGCGGATATCGTCATCAATCCAGCACTGGACAAGTTCGGCAGTCTCGATTGGCGCCGAGCGCTCCAATTGATCGAGGCTGGGTATCAGGCTGCCGAAAGCATGAAAGAGAAGTTGCTGCCGCTGGCGCTCGACGGAGCGGCGTGGAAACAGTTCGTGGATGCGCGTCAGGCGAGGCGGCGGACCACGATCCCCCAACCGGCCACCCTCACGGTCCGCGGAGCGTCGCCGAACGACGAGCGGCGGATTCGAAGATTGCTCGAACCTCGCCTGAAAGAGCCGATCGACCCACTCGTGATCGCGCATGACGTCGAGTCTCTGAGCGGCCTCGACGCATACGAGACGCTCACCTGGGATATCGTCGAGGATCAGGGGCGGCACGCGCTGGTCATCGACGCGAGGCCGAAGGCCTACGCTCCGCCGTTCCTGATGTTTTCGACGAATTTGCAGAACACGACATCCGACGACTTCAGCTTCCAGGTGGCCTCACGTTATCTGGCCTACGACCTGCTGATACCTGGAACCGAGACACGGCTCGACGTCGGGATCGGATCGAGTCCGCACGTCGGCGCGGAATTCCTCAAGCGACTGGGCGCCTCGCCCCTTTTTGTTGCAGTGGGCGGTGCGGCAGGAAGGCAGCGCTTCAATTTCGTGTCCGAGAATGTTGTCGTTGCGCAGTACGACCAGAAAGTGGCGTTGGGACAGTTCCAGGTCGGCGTCGATTTCGGGAGAGACTCCGAGGCTCGCGTCGGCGTTCGATCCGGTCACGTCGAGGCGATTCTCCAGGTCGGCGATCCAAGCCTGCCGTCGGTTGACGGTACACAGACCGAGATCGACGCCTCCTGGAAATACGACGGGCAGGACAGCGTGGTCATCCCCTCGTCCGGCACACGCGCGACGGCCACGATGAGGCACGTGAGTGAGGCGCCGACTGTGTCGGGCGTGTCCACCGACAGGACGAATCAGGATCTCACGCAGGCAGAAGTCGTCACGTCGACGTTCTGGAATATCCACCGCCGACGCGATCGGTTGTTCCTGAGCGCAGGATTCGGCTCGTCCTTCGACGGGCAACCTCTCCCGACCGATCAATTCTCGCTGGGGTTCCCCATGCGCCTGAGCGCGTTTGATGTCGGCGAACGGCGAGGCGATCACTACGGTGCGCTGACCGCGGGCTACTTGTACGGCGTCGGCCGCTTGCCGGACTTCATCGGCGGTCCGATCTTTGCCGGCACCTGGCTGGAGAATGGATCCGCATTCGACGATTTCTCGGACGCTCAGCTCTCGACGCAAGTGGGGTTGGGGCTGGTCGTCGAGACCCTGCTCGGCCCCGCGATGGCGGGAATGTCGTTCGGATTCGATGGTCGTTCCCGGTTTTTCATCGGGGTCGGGAGGGTGCTGCCGTAGGGAAGGTCCTACGGGTCCTAAGGCGCTTCGATTCCGTAGGCCGTGATGCGCCAGGCGCCATTCTCTTTGACCCACATCGTGCGTAAAACCGGCGCGTAGCCGCTCAGCGTCTTGAACCGAAAGGTCATTCCGTAATCGCCGCCGTACTCGAGCGGGATGTCGCCCTTGAACTCTTCGCCTCGTGCCCGGGCCGCGCAATCGACCGCCTGGGCGAGCGCATTCGGCAGGCTCGTCAGGGCGAATGAGCCCGAGTACGGGTGTTCGAGCAATCGAACGGCAGGATGTAACGATGGCAGGCTCTCGATCAATCCGTCGAGGCTCTTCTGAGTGCCGACACCATCTCCTGCGCGCTCAAGGCTCGCCCGGATCTGTTTGCCAGCCTCTTCGTCGGTCGCGGCGGCCGGCGCTTCGGGGCTCTTGGCGAGGTTGTAGCACGCGTAGCTCGCGGGCGACACGTAGCGGAATGCCGCCGTGTAGTCCTTTCGAATCAGCCAGCTCTCCAGGAAATCTTTGGCCGCGTCCGCCAGGCCCGGCTCGGCAGGCACCCTGACGCTGGCGACTTCCGTTGCGCCAAGATCGGGCGGTGCCGGCGTGTCATCGCTCTCCTGAGGTTCGGATTGCCACGACACGATCTTCCAGTAGCTGTTCTCGCGAGCCCATAAGAGCGCCATCGTGTAGTCCTTGCCGTTCTCTTTCTGCGACTTGATGTAGAAGGTCGCGCCGAAGTAATTGCCGTAGGCTCGCGGGATCTTCGTCGGGTCCCCGAGCGCCAGCCTGCTTTCACAATCGAACCTGGCCGCAATATCGTCGGGGACGGAGTAGATGACGAACTGCGACCGGTACGAATGTCGAACCAGTGTGAGCGCGAGATTGGGAAGGCGGACCGGGATTACCAGGCCTTCGAGGGATTCGCGTTTGCCGAGGGCCTCGTGACTTGCCTTCAGGCGAAGCGCCAGTTCGATGGGTGCCATTCCCCTGTCGAAAGTCATGGGATCGTCGCCGTCCTCGGCCAGACATGCGTACGCCCGATCCGAGACGTAGCTTAGGGCGCCCGGAAGGTCGCCATCGAGGAGCCAGGCGGTGAGGAAGTCGTGCATCATGGAGTCGATATTCTTGTTGCCGGCGCGAGGTTTCCCGGGCACTATGCCGGCTTCGTTCTCCTGGGAACTTTGCTCGACGCGAACGCCAAAGAAGCTGTGCCACCAGTTCTGAAGGCCGGACCATCGATTCAGGTACCGATCGTAATTGTTCCCGGCCCGCACGTCCGAGTTGGCGGCCGTCAAGTGCCCGTTGAACATCGATCCGGGGAAGATCGGCGATCGATAGTCCACGTCGATGTCGGCGTTCCGCTTGTTTGTCGCGATTGAGAACTGAATCGAGGGCGCCCCCCCCTGCTGGCGGTAACTGATCGGATAGCCGCTGTGATAGAAGGAGTTGTCGACTCCGCGTTTGAACTCCTGCGACCGTTCGAGCATGTCGATCGCGGTTTCCTTCAGCAGGACGTAGATGCGGAACTGGCGATCACCGGCGGCACCGATCACCTGGCCCTTGACGGTTTCCAGGCGCTCGATGAGATCCAGGCCATCGCCGAACTTCTGGCCCGATGATTCGGTCAGAGATGTCGTTATCAGCGCGTTGGTGACGGCTTCGAAGGTAGTCTTCGTCGACAGTTTGAGCAGCGAGTCGTACAGCTCCGCGGGTTCGACTTTTTTTCCGGTCACACGCGTGAACCGCTCGACCCAGTCGTTGATCAGCTGCTGGCGGCGGGCACCCAGCACGGCATAGGCGCCGCCCAGCTTTGCGGGCGTCTGTTGAGCCTGGGTGTCGCGACTGGCCTGGAGGCGCCCGAACAGCACGAAGACCGCCGCAAAGACTAGAGCGCACGCTGCCCCGCGCGCTCGCGTAAACGACCGGTGCCGTGACATCCTCTACCTCCTTCGTAGCGGCTGAAGCGCGGCTATTGTAGCCCACGATCTCATACCCGTTGCCGCATGGTCATCAAATGATTGGCGGCCCGGTGAAACTGGCGATACCGACGTTGTGTGTGCCGTCGTCCCAGAGCACGCTCTGGCAGGCTCACGGCGTCTGGCCGGAAAGCTGGCGTGGTCCGCTATCGGCGGTGAAAGGTCACCTGGAGCGACGCGGCCGATGAGCGTAACCGCGGCAAGAGCGGATGGTTCGACGAGGCTGTGGTGAAATTCGCCGTCGCCTGCGCCGATCAGAATGAGCGCGATGACGATGCTGCGTCGAAGGCCATCCCGGATGGCAGTAGAGTCGAAGCGCAAGATGAGTAAGGCGTGGATCTTGGGCCTCACCAATGACCCTACAGCAATCGATCGTGCTGGCGTTGCAGTGCAGCATCCTGCTCACTGTCTTTGAACTGGGTCTCCAGGCGATCATTGACGACGTGTTGTACCTCCTAAGGCGTCCATCGCTCCTCGTCCGCTCGTTCGTGGCGTTGTTCGTGATCATGCCGATATGTGCGGTTGTGATGGCCAGGGCCTTCGAATTCCGTCGACCGGTGGAGATCGCACTCATAGCGCTGGCCATTTCGCCGATTCCACCTCTCCTGCCGGTGAGGCAGCAGAAGGCAGGCGGTCACGCGTCCTATGGGCTCGGGCTCATGGCCATCGCCGGCGTGCTCTCGGTCGTGACCGTACCGCTGTCCATTGAGATCCTGAGCCGCTACCTGGTGCGATCCATGAACATTTCGCCGTGGGTTATCGCGAAGGTCGTGCTGGTTGCGGCCTTGCTGCCGCTCGCGGCCGCCATTCTTTTGTATCTGCTGGTCAATCTGCTCATCGGCATTCCTTACCAAGTGCTGCAGCGTCGCCGCCTCGTGGCTCAGAAGCCCGAGAAGTGATGCGATAGAACCGTAGGAACCTTAAGGACTCCGAGGACCTCGTTATTCAGGCCGCTTAGGTTGGGCCGGGGCCGCGTACCACTGATCCCTGGCGACGATCTTGGGCTGATGTGCATCGCCTTCGTAGGCGGGCGTCATAGTACTAAGGTGTAACGCCGGGGAAGATCTTGGGCGTCATATAGTTGGTCAAGAGGCCAAGCAGCCGTCGCGTCGTCGGACATGGGGCGGCTGCGTCAAAGAGCGCCTCGTTTCAGGGAGAACATGCATGAAGAACCAGGGTTTCCTCCGCGCTTTGATGGTGGCGGGGTTGGTCGGTGCCGCGTCGACATCGTATGCGCAATCGTCGGCCTCCGACCACCCGTGGAGCGTCGAATTCGGAATCGGCTGGGACAACAGCGTCAGCGGCAACATCAATTCGAGCGGCGTCGGTAGCATCAATAACCAGGCGGTGGTCATTCTCAAGAATCGCTACGAAGATGTCTACGGCACCGGCCTTCATATCCGCTTCGGCGGGGGCTACATGATCGATGACGTGACAGAGGTGCGAGCGACGTTCACGCTGCAATCGCTCGATGCGGACCTCACTCGCATGGGCGACATTGGCGTGTCGAACCTCTATGGACAGTATGCCGACTACCAGAGCTTCGGGCTCGACGGGGGCATCCGGCGCTATGCAGATATCCGCCCGACGCTTCGCGCGTACGGCGAGGGCACAATCGGCATTGCCTTCATCGATGAAACCGACGTCGTGCTGGTGGCGCCCCGCGCGAATCTATCGGGGAATGCCACGGACTTCTACGATCGCACGGCCGCATTCACGTTCGGAGGAAATGTTGGCCTCTTGTGGCAGATGGCGGACCAGGTCGGGCTGTTCAGCCAGATTGGTTTGCGATGGGTGAGCGGGATGTCTCCTGTCGACGGTCTCGCCGGCACTGGGCTCGAGACGATCAACGACAAGAGCTCGCGCTGGACCCTTCCGTTCCTCGTCGGCGTGCGCGCCAGCTTCTAGCGAATCGCACCTTGCCGTTGGATCTCTGAAGCGACAGAATACCGCCCGTGCAAGGAGTCCGACTCACAGGGCTTTCCCTCGTCACCCTGGGGCTCGGGCTCCTTGCCATCCTGACCCCCTTCACCCGCTCTGAATTCCCCGCATCCCGCGTCGGCTGGCTGCTTGCCATCGCGGCCGGCATCGAGATGCTGCACGCTCTGCGCCGATCGACGGCGGCCGCCCGCCGTCAGGCGACCGTGGGCGCGATCATCAGCATGGCGATCGCGCTCTTCCTCATCAACGCGCCCTTCGTCGCTTCGCAGGCGCTCCGTCTCCTCGTGGCCGGATGGTTTGCGATAGACGCGGTGCGATACGTCATCGGTCTCTTCAGAACCGATCGAGGCGAACGAACTGTCACGGCGACCGCGGCCCTCGGGAATTTCGCCGTCGTCTTGTTACTGCTCATGGCCCGCGGCTGGGTCCTGGCCTGGGTCGTCACCATCGCCGGCGCGCTCCGAATCTTCGGCATCGCCTGGAACATCATGGTGGCGCCGGTCTACAGCACGGCTGAAGCGGACGACGCCGTCGCCAGCGAGCTCGGCCTGAGCGATCTGCCTGGCGGCGCCGCGCTCGCCGGCGAGATCGAAGCTGGTGAGCGGTCGCGCGTGCCCATCGACCGCGGTTGGACGCTGGCCTTCATCGCGACGCTCTTCGCCATTCACGCCGGGAGAATGACCACCGATGGCACGCTGCTCGGTCTCGTCGCGCCCGCCGTCGCCGTGCTGGGCGACATGCTCATCGCCGTCCTCATCACGCTCCTCGTGATCAATCCGGCCTACATCCTGTGGCGCAAACCGACGCGCTGGATCGAGCGGCGCGCGTGGCGGTGGTATCTCCCGAACGCCCAGTCGAAGGACCAGACCTGGATCACCCGGCTGATGGGAGTGTGGCTCACCTGGAGACTCACGACCGCCATCCGGATGCGCGCGATCCGCTATTCGATTCCGGCGGCGCTCGAGAGGGGACTCCAGACGGGACTGCCAATCGCCGCGATTCTGGCCGCCACCGTTCCGGTGTGGGGCATGAGCTGGTACTTCGACACCGAGAACTGGGCCGCCGGAATGTGGAACTCCTGGGCGGAGCAGCGAACCGACACGTGGCGCGAGGCGATGGTCGAAGCCGTGCTCGCGTCGGAAGGTGGTCGGGCAACGCCCTCGACGTTTGCCGTCCAGCCGGATGGTGTCGATACCGGCGACTTCTCATTCATCGTGATCGGCGACACCGGCGAAGGCGACGCGTCCCAGCACGTGCTGCGCGATCAACTCCTCGCGGTGGCCGACTCGCCCGACGTACGTTTCGTCGTCATCTCGTCCGACGTCGTCTACCCGGTGGGCGCGATGAAGGACTACGAAGCGAAATTCTGGCTGCCGTTCAAAGGTGTCACCCGCCCCGTCTACGCCATTCCAGGCAACCACGACTGGTACGACGCGCTCGAGGCTTTCTGTGCGACGTTCCTCCAAGCCGATGCCGCGCGCGCGAGCATCCGCGCGAGGGCTGAAGCGGATCTGCGGGTGACGAGCACCACGGACCGCCGCATTGACGAGCTCGTGCGAACCGCCGGGCAACTGCGGCGCGATTACCGCGTGCCGACCGGTTTCCAGCGCGCGCCGTTCTTCGAGATCCAGACGGATCGCTTCGCGCTCGTCGCGATCGACACCGGCATCCTCAGAAGGATCGACGATGCGCAGGCGGCGTGGCTCGACGCGGCGCTGACCCGCGCCGCCGGCAAGACGATCATGGCCGTTGTCGGCCACCCCTTTTTCGCCGGGGGCCACGACGTGACGGTTGACGATGAAGATTTCACGCGCCTCAAGGAGGTCCTGCTCAATCACGGCGTGACCATCGACATGGCTGGGGACACGCACGACCTCGAGTACTACAGCGAACCTGGCTCGTCACCGTCGACGACGGTGCATTATTTCGTGAACGGTGGAGGGGGCGCGTATCTGAGCTTCGGCACGTCGCTGTCCTGGCCGGCGCGTGTGCCGACGGCCGACTGGGCGTACTACCCGAACCGTGCCACGGTGACGGAGAAGATCGAAAACCAGACACCGTGGTGGAAGCGGCCGGCGTGGTGGTGGACGAAATACTTCGCCGCGTGGCCGTTTACTGCCGAGTGGCTCTCCGCGGCGTTCGATTACAACGTGGCGCCATTCTTCCAGAGCTTCGTGGAGGTCAAGGTCGAGCGGTCGCTCAATCGCGTGCGACTGATTCCCTACGGCGTCCACGGACGGCTGACCTGGAGCGACGTCGCATCGTCGGATAGTCTTCGCGCGGCTGGCGTCACGGGCGGAGCGGCCGTCGAATGGGTCGTGCCGATGAAGTAGGTCGAAGAGTCGCAGAGTCACAGAGTCCAAGGGTCACAGAGTCAAAGGGTGAGGTCACGCTCCGCTCTTGTCGCAGCGTTTGCGCTGTCAGTGTTTCTTCCGGCGGGTCCACCGTCAGCCAGCATCGAAAATGGGACCGTGGAAGGCCGCGTCACGTTTGACGGCGCTCCGCCACCACCGGTCATCGTGGTCCAGGATGGCGGATCTCAACCGGTTTTGTACGTCGATCCGAACGGGGGATTGCAGTACGCGATGGTCTTTGTCGCCGATGCCCTCCCGTCCGGTGCCGTTCCACTCGTCGCCGCATCGATGAACCAGCGCCATTTCATCTTCGAGCCGCAGGTGCTGGCGGTTCGTGTGGGGCAGACCGTTCGATTCACGAGCGAGGACTCGGCCAACCACAACGTGCGCGCGCGCGGGGCGAGCCCTGCGAACACGTTCAGTGTGAACACCGCAACGGGGACCGTCGGGCCTCTGATTCACCGATTCGGCGCGGCGGCGACCAGTCGCCCGGTTGAATTGTCGTGCGATATCCATCCGTGGATGGCCGCGTGGGTGTATGTCTTCGATCACGATGCGTTCGCCGTGACGCAGTCGGACGGCAGCTTTCGCATCGAGCGCGTGCCCGTCGGCCCGCACACGCTCAGTGTGCGCCAGCCATCCGGAGGGCTGACCCGCGACGTGACTGTTGACGTCCGCGCCGGACAGACGACCGTTGTCGCCGTCCGGTTCACGCCCGTGGACCTTGGCAGGCGCTCCCCATGAAGAATCCCCCCCTACCGACAGTCAGTGGAAGTTCATCTGCGCGTGAGCTCACCGCAGTCTTTCTGAAACTGGGCGTGACGTCTGTTGGCGGACCGGCGGCGCACATCGCGATGATGAACCACGAGGTGGTCGAGCGGCGTCGCTGGCTGACGAGCCAGGAGTTTCTCGACCTGGTGGGCGCTACGAATCTCATCCCGGGGCCGAACTCAACCGAGATGGCGATTCACATCGGCTACGCGCGGGCCGGATGGCGCGGTCTCGTGGTTGCAGGAGCCTGCTTCATTCTGCCCGCCGTCCTCATTGTCGGCAGTCTCGCCGCTGTGTACGTGCGATTCGGCGCATTGCCCGAAACACGCGCGCTCTTCTACGGCATCAAGCCGGTCGTCGTGGCGGCCGTCGCGCTGGCGCTCTGGGGCCTGGGCCGGACGGCGCTGAGATCGGCCTGGCATGTTGTGCTCGGAGTGGCGGCGCTGGCTGCCGTCGTCGCCGGGTTACATGAACTGCTGCTTCTCGCGGCGTGCGGAGTCGTGGGCGCTCTCTCGTCGACGCGGTCCGGCGAGAAGAGCATTATCCACGGAGTGTTTCCAATCCTCGCCGCAGGTCCAACGGTGGCGACACTCGTGGCTTATTCCTGTGAGAGGCTCTTTCTTGTGTTCCTGAAGGCGGGTGCATTTCTCTTCGGGAGCGGATACGTCCTCCTGGCATTTCTCCACGCCGATCTCGTCGAACGGCTGCACTGGCTGACCAGGCAGGAGCTGCTCGATGCCATCGCGGTCGGTCAGATCACTCCCGGCCCGGTGTTTACGACCGCGACGTTCATCGGGTACGTGCTGGGTGGTCCGGTTGGTGGACTGGTCGCCACCGTGGGAATCTTCCTTCCGGCGTTCGCGTACGTCGCGGCCAGTGCGCCGATCCTGCCACGGCTCCGCCGGTCGGCAGCATTGAGACGCGTACTCGATGGTGTGAACGTGGGCTCGCTCGCGCTGATGGCGGTCGTGACCTGGGAACTCGGTCGCGCGGCGGTAGTCGATTGGGCGACTCTTGCGCTCCTGGTCGGGAGCGGACTGCTGATGTTCGCCACTCGTTGCAATCCGGCCTGGCTGATTGCAGGAGGGGCGCTCATCGGAGTCGCATTGCGGTATTGACGGGCTCATTGGGAGGGGTCATGCGTTTCATGCTGCGCTCATCATGTGCGGTGATCGTCCTGGGTCTGGCGGCGGGATGCCAGTCGCCTGCAAAGGTCATCGGCGAGGCCACGAGCTCTGCGGTCGAGTCCTACGCGCCCGGCCTTGGCGAGCTGATGAGCCTTCAACAGATGCGTCACGTGAAGTTGTGGCTGGCGGGTGAGGCCGGGAACTGGAAGCTCGCCTCCTATGAGCTCGATGAGCTCAGAGAAGGCTTCGACGACATCATCAAGTTCCACCCGACGCACAAAGACTCTCCCGTCCGACCGAAGGACGCGATTCCTCGAATGGTCTTCGGCCCACTCGATGATCTTGGGAGAGCGGTGGACGCGCAGAACGTTGCTGCTTTCAGGGCCGCCTACGACGCCCTTACGACCGCCTGCAACCATTGTCACGACGCCACGAACTTCGGCTTCAATCGCGTGCAGAGGCCTGCCGGCAATCCATATCCGAATCAGGTATTCGCCGCAGGTGAGTAGCCCAACGGGTTGGGAAGCGAAGCAATCGCCGACGCGCTCGACTGATCGAAGAGAAACGGTGACCGGGTGCCGGCGCTTTACTTTGCCAGGTACCCGGCCGCCGCAATCTCGCCGACGGCGTCGCCGACGATCTTCCTGACGGCGTCTTCGCCTTTCACGTCGACATTATTGATATAGACCGCAAAAGCGAACCGTCGCCCGTCCGGGCGCGTGAAATATCCAGCGAGGCCCTTGGCGGTCACCATCTGACTCTGATGCAGAAGGTCGTCGACGGTGTACGTGCCGGTCTTGCCGAAGACTTTGCCTGCCGCCGGCGAGTCTGTCTGGATATTGAAGAGCGTGCCGTCCTTGCCGAGCACCGGAAGGCCGTCGAAAAACGCCTGATAGCTCTTCGACTTTGCCATGTAGGCGAGGTAGCTCACCATGAAATCCGGCGTGAAGTGCGCGCTCGCGCCGGCACCGTCTCCCTGCGACGCGCTGGCGACATCGAGACCGGCCTTCTTCAGGAACTCCAGCTCCAGATCGAAGCCGGCCTGTGGGTCGGTCTTCTTGCCGAGGACGGCGCCGACGACGCGCGGCAGCATGCTGGCGTGAAGATTCTGGCTCACCTTGAGGATCACGCGCGCGGCTGCGGAGAGAGGGAGCGACACATGTTCCGCGACGAGATTGTCATCGGTGTACGACCCAGACAGCGCCTTGACGTCGGTGGCTTCGCCGGCCTGCTGAGGCGAGGCGAGCACGCCTCGCTCGTGAAGCGCTTCGCTCAACACGACCTCTGCGAATCTGACCGGATCAGGGACCGCATACGGCACAAGGAACGGCGCGTGTCCGGCCGGGATCGAACCGGCGAGCGTCACCCGGCGCGTCCCGTCCGGCAGGGCCACGTCCTCGGCGAAATCACCGGTCAGTTCCGAATCTGGGGCGCCCGTGGTCACCATCGGCGTCAGGTGGAGATACGACGTGAACGGCGAAACCGCCGCGGTGGCCGGCGCGCCTGGAGTCGTGGCAGGCGTGACGAGGATATCGATGACGTTGTCGTTGACGGAGATGGGCGAGATCACGACGCCCGTGCCACCCTCGCGGTCTCCTCCCTGGAAGAGCGAGGCGTCAACGACCACGCGGCCTCGGATCCGTTTGATGCCCTTCGCTGCAATGTGTCCGGCGAGATCGCGAATGACCTGCAGCGGGTCGCCCTCGACGGCCTCGCCGGCATAGGAATGGTCCTCGTTCTTGAACGCCAGCGTCCCGTCGGGGCGCGCTCGTCCGGAGAGATTCGGATCACCGCTGGCGACGAGCACGAGATCGCCTTCGAGCGTCCCGTCGGCGCCGATGGGGCCCGTGCGGTACACGCGCGTGTGGAACTTGTAGTCGGGTCCGAGCAGTTCGAGCGCCGTGCCGACGCTCAGGAGCTTGGTGGTAGACGCCGGAACGAAGAACTTGTCGCCATTCAATCGGTAGACGGCCTTGCCCGCATCGAGGTCGAAGAATTCGACGCCGAAGAACGCATGGGCGAATTCTGGGCGCGCCGTCACTGCTTCGACCCGTTTCGCCAGCGTTTGCGCCGCGACGGGCGACGCAGTCAGGAGTGCCAGTGTCAGAACCGAAGCTCTCATCGTCATCATGAGTCCTTTGCAGCCTGAAAGCGGCGCCAAGCTTAGAGGCCGATTCTCCGCTGCGCTGTCAACGCCGTCAGTGCGGAGCCACCGGCAGGAGGATTCTGTTGAATAATGTGGGAGATCACGATGTCCGGGGGAGACCTCTCACGCCGTCTCCTTCTTTGCCGCGTCCGCGACGTGCTGGGCAGCCTCTGCTTTGCACCGTTGGCAGCCGACCCTCGCAGGCAGGACCAGTCGTCGCCGTCACTTCGATTCCGCAGCGAGGTCGAACTCGTGGCGACGGCCGTCACCGTGAGGGACGCGCTGGGTCGTCTCGTGGCGACGCTCGGTCGCGATGACTTCGAAGTCGCCGAAGATGGTGTTCGTCAGCGCCTCGCGCTCTTTACCCGCGAGCGGGTACCCGTAAGCCTCTGTCTGGCGCTCGACACGAGCGACAGCATGCGGGGCCGGCGCATTGTCGACGCTCGTGAGGCGCTCCGTCAGTTCCTGGACAATCTGCTCGCTCCCGAGGACGAAACGGCGCTGGTGCTCTTCAATCATCGGCCGGTGGTCGCGGAATCGTGGACGACCAATCGCGCGGCCCTTCATTCCCACCTCGAGGCCATCGTGCCGTTCGGCGGCACGGCCATCTATGATGCCGTCGCGGCCATGCTGCCGCTCTTCCGTTCGCGGACGCACCAGCGCGCGGCGATCGTGCTCGTCTCCGACGGCGCCGATACGGCGAGCGATGCGACGCTGCCGAGCCTCCAGCGGCTCCTGCTCCAGAGCGACGTTTTTCTGTATGCGATTGGCATCGATGCGCCGGACGCGCGCTCGTCGACGCGGATCAACCCATGGCCGCTCCGCGAGCTGAGCGCGGAAGGCGGGGGATACACGGAGATCATCCACGATTCAGCCGAGCTCGCGCCGGCCACGGCCCGCATCGCCGACGAGCTCAATCATCAGTACATGCTCGGGTATTCCCCGGCTCATGCCGGCGACGGGCAGTTCCACACCATCAGAGTGTTCGTGAAGGGCGAGGGTGACTACCAGATCCGCGCGCGGCGGGGTTATCTGGCGCGGGGATCGAGGAGCATCTAATAGGGTTCTAAGGTTCCAGGGTTCAGGGTTCCATGGTTCCGACGTTAGAACCTTGCCGGTTGCGGCGCCGGGGCTGAAGCTCGGGCCTACGTACAAGACTTACTTGACAAATGAAAAGCGGTGGTCATCCGCCGTGCATACGGCAACGGGCACGCCGCGAGGTGGAGGAGTGTCGAAGAAGGTGAACATGCCGCTGAGCGTGCCAGCCATCTTTGAACCCGCCGCTCGATCGCGCGCGGGCCGAGGGGGCCTGGCTAGGCACCCTGAGGGTTGCGCCGGTCTTCGACCCGTTGCGCGGGGACGTCCGATTCACCAAGTTGCTCGCCCGGTCCGGACCGGTACGGGCCTCGACTGGTGGCTAAGTGCTGCGCGCCGCTTACCTCGCCGCCGCCTGTGTGGTCGAGGGCGGAGCCGCCTTCGGCAGCGCGCGACGCGGCAGCATCTGTGGGCGGTTCGCCGCCTGATACACCACGCTCGCAATCACCGCCGACGCCTGCATGAGATCGGCTGGAATCGCGTGGTCGAGCGTATCCGCGCTCGTGTGATGCGTGAGCGTGCCGTAGTCGAGCGGATCCTGGATGAACTGAAAACCGGGAAGTCCCACCCTCACAAATGACAGGTGGTCGGTGCCGCCGGTATTCCGGATGCTGATCGTGGTCACCTCCTGATCGCGGAAGGGCGCCAGCCACTGCTCGAACAAGGGCCTCATGGCCTCGTGCTCCTGGAGGTACACGCCCCGGATGCGCCCGCTGCCGTTATCGAGGTTGAAGTATCCCGAGAGTTTCGCGTGCTCCGGCTTGACGGCCATCGTCGCCGGATCGGCGAAATGCTCTTTGACATAGGCGCGTGATCCGAGCAGGCCCTGCTCTTCGCCGCCCCAGAGGGCGAGGCGAATCGTTCGATCGAGCTTCAGATTGAGCGTCTTGAGAATGCGCATCACTTCGATCATGACCGCGCTGCCTGCGCCGTTGTCCGTGGCGCCCGTGCCCGAGTGCCACGAGTCGAAGTGCGCGCCCACCATGACGATCTCGTCTTTCCTGGCACCGCCGGGGATCTCCGCGACGATGTTCTCGCCGTCCACGTCCTTGTCCGATACGGTCGTCTTCACGTCAAGACGAATCTGTACGGGGGCCTTGTGTTCGACGAGCCTGACCACGCGGCCGTAATGCTCGGAGGTCAATACGAATGCGGGAGGTGAAAGCGGATGGCGCGCCGAATGCGGGCCTGCCGCCTCGGCAGCCAGCAGACCCTCGCGCGCGCGATCGTCCGCGGTGAGAAGGGCCGCCACGCCTTCGTCGGCGAAGAATTTCGCGCGCTGGGCATTGATCTGGTCGAAGCGGTCGATCAGTTCGTCGATGACGCTCTCGGGCATGGCCATGAAGACCTTGCCGAGCTCGTCGGGGTTTTCCGGCCATTCGAGATCGTCGAGCCTGGTGACCTTGACCGCCGCGGGCGCGGGTCCCTTGGCCATCTCCATCAGATCGGCGTCGGAGTACCGGCGCCAGAGCGCACTGTCACGCGGCGGCTCTTCGCCGCTTGGTGTCAACAGCACAATCTTGCCTCGGAGCTTGCCGGTCCATTTCTGACGGTACTCCTCGAGATCCTGTGCCTGTTTCTTCGGACCGCGGGAAAACGCCACCATCATGGGCGCGAGGACAGGCTCGCCGGTCACCGGGCCATTGGTCGAGCCGGTCCACGCCAGCGGCACGGCAGACAAGCGCATGTAATGAGGCGCGATCATTTCCGCCGAGTACCTGCTCGACGGCCCAGCTCCTCCCGAACGGACCCCATTTCTCGATGTGCACGTTGCCGAGGCCGTAGGAGGTGAGCCGGTCGGTCGCCCATTTTGCCGCCTCTTCGAACTGTGGCGAACCCGTCAGCCGCGGCCCGTGCACGTCCGTCAGGTTGCGAAGGTGCTCCATCACTTCCGATCGCTTGAACGCCTCGTCCTTGATGCGATCGACGACGCCGAGATCGACCGCTTCCTGCGACGAGGCGACGAACGACAGGGAGACGACGAGCGCTGCGGCGATCGCTGTTGATTTCGGAAGGCGCATGATGACCTCTGGCAATCAGGTTGAAAGAATGTGGGCCGTACCTTCAGGACTTCGGTTTAGGACTCGGAGGAACCTGGGGTCCGCCTTCCACGCTGAGCTCGGCGTCTTCCTCGTCGCCTTCCGCGTCCGACTGCGCGCCCGGCTTGGGCTGCGGCGACGGTCCACCGCCGATGTATCCGAGCGTTCTCAGATCCTTGAGCATTTCGTCTTCGGCGTCGCGCGAAGGCGCGGTGGCGAGGTTCGGTGCTCCGGTGCCGTAGCTGGCAATGAATCGTTCCTCACGCGCGCCAAAGAAATAAGGTTCGTCGAAGGCCTCCTTGAGGGCACGACCATCCATGTCGCGCGCAATCGGCTCGCGCATCGCGTAGAGAATCGTGGGCGTGACGTCGAAGAGCGACGCACCTTTGATGCGGGTGGCCTGAATGCCGTTGCCCTTCAGGATGATGACGCCAGGCGGCGACTTTCTCGGGTACTTCGTCCTCGTATTGTGATCGTAGCCGCCGCCCTTCCAGATGAAGCCATGGTCGGAGACGACCATCACAATCGAATTGGGATCCATCGACGACACGATCTGCCCCACGAAATCGTCGGCGAACTTGTAGGCAGGATAGATGGCCTTGGCAACCTCGCGATCGAGCTCGGCGACGAGATTGTGCGCCCTGTTCCGAACGGCGCTGTCATCGTGTGTCAGATGCGCGAGCTCGACGTCCGGCGTGATTCTCTCGAGCGTGGCGCGGTCCGCGAACCGCCACGCGAAGTGCGCGTAGACATCGGTGATGCGCAGAATGACTCCGAAGAAATCCGGCTGGCCCTTGTGAAACAGCTGAAGGGCCCACTTCGACACCATCTGATCCTGTCCGACGTAGGCGGCCAGCGACGCGAAAAGTCCTCGCCCAATCTTGCTCGTCGCGAACATCGCCTCGGCGTCTTCGGGCGTGTAGTGCGGGAAACCATATTTCTGCAGCGAGGGCGCCGCGCCCGGCGGCGAGATGAACGTGGGCCGGAGCTCGTCCATGAGCGACCGCGGGTACACCACGTGCTCTTCGTCGACCACCGATTTCTTGAAGATCACGGTCTTCAATCGGTCGGTGACGAGCGTCCCCCTGACCGGTCTCGCCGGATAGCTCACCCACCAGTTGACGACCGAGACCGACCGGCCCTTTTCGCTGAGGATCTCCCAGATCGTGGCCGCCGTGCGATCGATGCCCGTGACGAGTCGGAGCTGTTCGATCTCCTGGCGGGCCTTCTTGTCCACGAACGTCCAGTCCGTGATCCCGTGCTTCGCCATCGTCTTGCCGGTGGCCACGGACGTCCACAGAATTCCCGACTTGGTCGGGCGAAAGGTCTCCAGCTCTCCGTGCGCGGAGCCGTGGATGAGCCGCTCGATGTTTGGAAGCTTGTGTTCTTCGATCAGCGGATCCAGAAACCTCCAGGTGAGGCCATCGAGCCCGATGACCACTACCTTTTGAGCCGCGGGCGAGCCCACTCCCGAGCCGCACGCCACCGTCAGCGCGGTCAGGATCAGAACGCGAAGAAGAGTCCTGTGCATGAAAGGCCCTCAGCCAGACCGATGCGCGGCAAATGATAAGCCGGATTACGTATTTCTGTCACACGGCCGAGGTGAGGGCCCTTCGACCCGGCAACTCTTGTTGTATCCTCCGTGACGCCATGCCGCCCCGATCCAACGAGAACGACGATGTGGTCCCGCTGGCGCCGCGCGAGCCGCTGGTGTCGCCGCGCTTCCACCGCGGCGCGCACGCGCCGTTCGCGATTCGGTGGTTCGGCATTTCCGCACTCGTGGGGCACGTGCGACATCTGATTGCCGTCAGCGCTGCCAGCCGGCAGCTCGATCTGCGCGACTGGATGCGGCCCGATGATCCAGCAGCGCTCGTCGCGCGCGTGGCGCGCGTGCTCGGCGCCCCCAGGTCTGCGGGCAGCCTGACCGAGTCGCTTGGACGCGAAGTCTGGATCGATTTCGTGGCCGACACGGGTGACGATCGCGACGTCAGCCTCGCTGTCGGCCGCATGCTCTTTGCGAAGTACGCGCTGACCGGCGACGGATCCCGTGTGCTGCCTCGAGGCGACCTGCTTCTGCTCGGGGGCGATACCGCCTATCCGGCGGCGACCGCGTCGGAAATTCAACGTCGCCTGCTTCGTCCCTGGAATCTGGTGCTTCGCGGGCGGGACGAGCCGGGGCGCCGCCGGGTGCTCCTGGGAATTCCCGGCAACCACGACTGGTACGACGGACTCGACGGCTTCGGGCGGCTCTTCAGGAAAGAGGCGCTCGACGAGCTCGCTGATGCCGCACCCGCGAAGGAGGCTCCGTCGTCCGCATCAGACGACCCCATGTCCGGACGCGTTGAAGGCACGCTGCAGCGTCAGCTGCACCTGGACGAGCTCGGTGAATCGCTGCGTCTCGCCGAGGAGACCCTCGAATCCGTGGCCGCCTTTTTTCTGCGCTCCAAAGTGCGGCGACAGAAACGGCTATCGCTCTCAGGGTACCGGGCGGTGCAGGAGGCGTCGTTCTGGGCGCTCGCCTTGGCGCCCAGCCTCGATCTCTGGGGCGTCGATCGCCAGTTGCGAAACATGGATTTCAGGCAGCGCATCTTCTTCAGCGCGCGCCGTGCCTCGGCCCGGCCTCGCAAGGTGATGTTCACCGCACCCGATCCTGCCGTGGTCTATGGCGAACCCAACGAGCCGGGCGCGAAGCTCCTCGACGCCTGCAGTCTTTCGCTGCGGCGGGACAGACTGCTGTACCTGACCGGAGACGCGCATCACTATGAACGGTATGACGTGGCGGACTCGATGCACGTGGTCGCTGGCGGCGGGGGGGCTTTCCTGCACGGGTCTCGCGTGGCGCCTTACAGGACGAGAGCTCCGGTGTGTGTGTATCCCGATCGAGAGACGAGCCTCCGTCTCGCCCTCAGCATGCCACTCAAGCTCGTCGCCGGCGCGGCAGGTCTGTTCCCCCACGTCACGTTCGCGGCGCTGGCGGCCCTTCAGCTGAGCGCGTCCGCTCGAGGGCCGGCTTTCGGGTGGAGTGTGCTGGTACTCATCACCCTCATCGGAGGGTTCGGCTTGAGCGTCGCGGTCCGCGCGCGGCTCGAACGTCCCGTTGCGACGTGGTCGCTCTCGATCCTCTTCGCGCTGTTGATGGGCCTCGGCCCCTGGCTCCTCCGCGTTCTCATACCGGCCGCGTGGTCAACGCTTGGACATGTCATGCTGGTCGTCATCGGCAACGCGTTTCTCGGCAGCCTCCTGCTCGGCCTGTTCCTCCTCACGCTGATCCTGACGGCGCTCGAGCACCAGCAGGGATTCGCGGCGCTCGGCCATCCGGGCTTCCGGCATTTCGTCAGGCTGTGCGTGCATCCCGACGGCAGGGTCGAGGGGTTCGTCATCGGCAAAGACGATCCGCTCGGCAAGGGACTTCCCGTGCTGATCGATCGCTTCGAGTGGTAGTGATCGAGTCGCCCTCGGGCTCTTTCAGAACCTCATTCGCGCCCCAAACTGGATCGACCGCGGATCGCCAACCGACGTCACCTGTCCGAATGTCGGCGAGGGATTGGTCGGATACGCGCCCGGACCGAAGTTGCCATTGATCGTGACCACGTTCGTGCGATTGGTGAGATTGAAGGCTTCGACGAGACCCTCGAGTTCGACGCGATCGCTGAGCCTGAACGACCGGCTGAGCCGTGCGCTCCAGCTGAAGAAGTCGGGCCCCTCGCCGGCGTTTCGCGGGATGAATTCCCCATTCACGATGGGCCGCCCCGCCGTGCCCTGAATCGTGGTCACGCCGGACGTGATGTTCAGCGGCAGCGATGAATACGCGCGGACGATCGTGCTCAGTTGAAACCCATGGGTGAGTCGTTCCCAAACCGTCTCGGCCGGCGCCATCGACGAATTGACAACCATATTCACCACGAGCCGGTGCCGCTGGTCATCGTCCGATCGACCCCAGTCCTTGGAGAGATCGAAGGGATCGATGGGCGAGCTGAAGAAGAATTCGCCGACGTTGTTCTCGGCTCTCGAGAGGGTGTAGCTGATGCGGTAGTAGCCCCAGTTCATCGGACGCTGCGCAAACGACACGTGCAGGCCGTGATAGGTGGATTCTGCCTCGGACGAGTACTGGCTGTTGTTCGCGTAGGCCGGATTGGGCCTGCAGCCATTGTTGGTGCCGGTCGCGACACAGGAGGGGACGTTCTGGTTGATCTGAATGATGAGATTGGTGCCGCGCAGATATTCATAGACCGCGCTCACCGTGTTCCGCTCGCCGATCTGCCGCTCGACTTCCACGCCGGCCTGTCGGGAAAACGCATTCTGCATGACTCCATCCATCGTCGTCAGATTGGCGAGCGTGACCGACGGGACAGGGTTCGCGAGGATCGCGGGGAAGACGGGCGCGGCGGCCTGGTTCGGCGAAAGGCTGACGCCAATCTGTCTGAGCAGGCCGAGGTCGGTCGTGTTGCCGGCGGACAGGAGAGCATTGGCCAGGGCTCGAAGGGGAACGCGATCGTAGAAGAGGCCCGCGCTTCCACGGACGAGCGTGCGGCCGGACGAAGAAGGCGACCAGGCGAACCCGACGCGCGGCGAAAGATTGTCGGTGTCGGTGTCGATCGTGTCGAGGAACTGCAGGTCGTACCGCAGTCCGGCGTTCAGCGTCAGGCCCGGCGTGACCTTCCACTCGTCCTGCGCGTACACGCCCACGTTGGCGTTGGTTTGCGAGACGACCGAGTCGCCAAAAGTCTGGGTGAAGCCGGCATTGTTGTACGAGCCCGCGAGGAAGTTTGCCAGGGACGAAAACGTGTAGCTCCCCCGGATCGCGCGCGGGTAGGTGATGGTGGTGTCGTTGTACAGGAAGTCCGCGCCGACGCGAATGGCGTGGGCGCCGGCCTGATGAGACAGGTTGTCGACGAACTGATACAGCTTGTTCAGGCGGGCGGTGGGACTCCCCGACAAGGTGCCAAACGACGCAATGCCCGCGATGCTGACCGCCGGTCCGATCGGATCCGTCGGCGGGGCCTTCAGGTTGCTGTATGTGAACTGGGCCCTGGTCTCATTGACGGTACGCGGCGAGAGAATCAGCGTGTTGCTGACGCCGAAGGCCTGATCGATGTTGTCCAACCCCGCCGAGGCGCTCGGCGCGCTCAGAGCACCGGCGCCTCGCGAGTTGTCGGCGTTCACCGAATAGAGCGCATATCGGAATGTGAGCTGATCGCGGCCGCTCACCTGATGGTCGACCTTCGCCAGGAGATTGGTGCTGTCCACCGGATTCGGGTACACGCCCGTTGTCACCGGTGATCCCGGATAGCCCACGCTCCTCAGCTTGGCGTTGATGATGTCCACGCTCGCGGGCAGGATCGTCGTGAGGCCCGACTGGTCGAGATTCCGCTGTTCGACGTTTGCGAAGTAGAACGTCCGATTGCGAACGAAGGGCCCGCCGGCGCTCGCGCCATATTGCTGCTGATCCATCGGCAGCGTCGTGTGTGACAGGGCATTGGCAGCGTTCAGCGAGTCGTCGCGGAAGTATCCGTACGCCGTGCCGTGCTCGGTGTTCGTCCCGCTCTTGGTCACGACGTTGACGTATCCGCCGAGCGCGCGCCCGAGCTCGGCCTGCCCGCCAGACGTCACCACCTGAACCTGATCGACGGCATCCACGCCGTACGGAATCCCGCTCAATCCCGCCGCATCATCGTTGGCCGACAGCCCGTCCACGATGAAACCGTTCGAAAAATTCCGCTGACTGCCGACAGAGAGCCCCGTGCCCGGCACGGCAGAGGTTTCGGCAAAGAGCTGCGTGCTGGCGGTGTTGGTGGGTGACACGCCCGGCACGAGCAATGCCAGATCCAGAAAGTTCCGTCCGTTCATCGGGAGGTTCCTGATCTCCGTGTCCGAAACCGTGCCGGCGATCTGACTCCGCGCGGCTTCGAGGGCAGGTGCCTGTGCCCTGACGGTGATGCTCGTGTCGAGGGGGCCAACCGCCAGCGTGACGGGCAGCTCGAAGGCTGCGCCGACCGTCAGAGTCAGCGTGCGAGTCCAGTCTCGAAAACCCTCGAGACGAACCGTGATCTCATAGGAACCGACTTTCAGGTACGGCAGCCTGAACCGCCCTTCCTGATCGGTGGTGGTGTCTCTCGCGACGTTGGTCTCGAGCTGCCGGGCGGTGACACGAGCTCCGGGAACAACGGCGCCCAGCGGATCGGTGACGCGCCCGCTGACGCTGGCCGAGCTGAGCGTTTCCTGTGCCGACGCGACGTCCGCCAGAGCCGCGGGAAGAAGCGCGATCCAAACGAGCCCGATGATGAATGACTGCCTCATGAACCTGTCTCCCAACCGCCGACACGCGCGGCGGCAATGGCTCCGCACGCACGAACGCGTCTGACGCACGCGCCCGTACGGCGAACCGAGTTGATGATGAGCCGAGGTTCAGGAGCGGGGAGGAGGCGTGTGGAGCCGAACCGGAGCGACGAGGACCGAAGGCGTCACGAGGCTGATGAGCACCCCATCTGCACCGGTGCGAAGGTCAGTACGCTCGGGAAGGACGCCGGGGATCATCAGAAGGCTCGCCAGCGCCACCGAGGGCTGATCGCAGGTGCCGCTCAACTTGCAGGTCTGCCCGCCGCCGGCGCCCCTGTGCATGGGGCACGGTCGGCCGTCGGCGCTTCGCATCGGGCAGGCGTCACCCGGACTGGGCTGATGGCAGCTCGTTCCGCTCTCGTTCCGAACGCTGTGCGCCGCGCAACAATCCGCCGGGATCAGCGACGACCACGAGGCAATCTGGAACGAGAACCAGATCCAGGAAAACGCAGTCAGGTATCGACGGCAGAGCTGCATCACGGGGGCCGACATCCGACTATAGCCCACCCTCCACGCCACGGCAAACGCCTGCGGCGCGAATCAAGCGTCCGGCGGTGGCCATGTCGCTGCCGGGCAAGATCGTGACAGCATCGCGCCACCGGTCCGCCCTACAGTTGCCGCATGAAAACTCTCAGAGCGGCCGGGTTCGCAGTTCTTGCCGTTTCCGCCACGACGTCGGCAGCCAACGATCAACAGTCCGCACCGCCCGTGAAGCAGGACTGCAAAGCCGCCGAGCACCGCCAGTTCGATTTCTGGGTGGGCACCTGGGACGTCACCGAGCATGACAAGCCAGCCGGCACCAATACGATCGATGCCGATCTCAAGGGCTGTGTCGTGGTGGAGCACTGGACGTCGGCCAGCGGCGGGCGCGGTATGAGTTTGAATTTCTTCGACCGCGAGACGAAGTCCTGGTATCAGAGCTGGATCGACGAACAGGGCGGGGCTCTCCGACTCAAGGGCGGCCTGGATCGCGGACGCATGGTGATGCAAAGCGAGCCCGCGTCGAACTCCGCCGGCGGGTCGTCGATCGAAAAGATTACGTGGTCCCCCGAGGCGGACGGAACGGTCAGGCAGCTGTGGCAGTCGTCAGCGGACAACGGGAAAACGTGGTCGGTTGTCTTCGACGGTCGCTATCGACTGAAGAAATGACTCGCCTCGTTCTCGACTGCGTCGAAACGCCGTTGGCGTCATGCCGAAAATGCGGCGGAACGCCAGCGTGAAATGGCTGTGGCTCGAGTAGCCCACCTCGAGTGCCACGTCCGTCAGGCCCGCGCCCCGTTCGATCAGCTCGAGCGCCTTTCGAAGCCGAAGACGGTCGCGATACTGATTGAGCGACAGCCCGGTGTCCTCCTTGAACGCCCGGCAGAGATGAAACGGTGAGCATTCCAGACTCCGCGCCAGGCTCGAGAGCGGATTCCGTTCGGCTGTGTGTGTCGCCAGAAGGCGACGGGCCCGAGCCGCGAGCGTCGCACGGCCGCCGCTGATTCCTGAGGCCAGCGATACCGTCCCACGGCCTCGGTGAACGAGCGCGAGCACACGATCGAGCAGCCCGACGACAGACTCTTCGACGTCGAGCGCGTCAGCAAGCCCGCCCGACGTCGCCTCGCTGAAAACGCGCCGCTGCCACAGATAGAGGCGATCGTCACTCGTCGCGCGGGTGAGGCGGAACAGGTCGGCCTCCCGATCCGCCGCTGAGGTGTCGTAGTCGCACAATGCGCGTCGCAGGATGTCCGGCGCCACCACGAAATAATCGCAGCGGTCTCCGTCAGGACTGATGGCCCTCCGCCGGTAGACCTGCCCGGTGTTGTACAGGAGGACGCTCGTCGGATCTCCCTGGAAGGGTCGTTCGGCCTCGTGTTCGATGATCACGGCGGTTCGCGGAAACACGAAGCAGTGGTTCCGGATCGGACCCGAGTCGTGGAACAGCGGGTGGCCCGGCTTGCAGCGGAATGCCCCGACGGCGACGAGGTCGCTCTGAAAAAACAGCTGATCGACGTCAGCCGCGTGCGGTGGAACGGATTGGAATGTGGACACTGCGAAATCTGGAGAATGTCCCGTCGAGAATGCCCGGGTCGGGCTCCACCAGTCAACCCGGATGGGACGAGCGGCGGCTGGGCGGCTTGATATGCTGTCTGACGTGACGATCCGATTGTCGTCCAGCGGCCGAACCCCCGATCGTCTCAGGCGCCTCCGACGTTCGGAGCTTCCCGTCGATACCGTGGACCTGGCGCGATATCTCATCGGAAAAGTCGTGGTCCACGACGTGGCCGCCGGCCGGCTCAGCGGGCGCATCGTCGAAACCGAGGCCTATCCGGTTGGCGACGCGGCCGGGCATGCGTTTCGAGGGAAGACCGAGAGCAACGAATCGCTCTTCCTTCGAAGAGGCCACGCGTACGTGTATTTCACGTACGGCTCGTGTTTCATGCTGAACGTGACCAGCGAGGTCGCGGACGTTGGAGCCGGTGTCCTGATTCGCGCCCTCGAACCCCTCGACGGCGCCAGAATCATGCAGCGCCTGCGTGAGACGTCGCGCTTGCTGGATCTCACACGAGGGCCTGGACGCCTCGCAGAGGCGATGAACATCGATCGCCGGCTCGACGGCGTCGATCTCTGTCGTGGCGGACCTCTCTGGCTGGCGGCGATAGGTCGCCCGAACGGTGCCATCGGGATCGCCGTGCGCATCGGTATCTCACGCAATGCCGAAGACATGCTGCGCTTCTACGAACGCGGCAGCCGCTACGTGTCCGGCCCGCGAAAGCTGCTTCGCTAGCAGCTCCCCTCGCGCTCGTTTGCAGCGCCGGCGCAACTGCCGTAAGGTGAATCGGCCGCTCGCTTCGGCCGGCCATCCAGGAGTTCAGCCATGAGGAGTCTGCCCACCATGGAAATCGAACGAAGTCAGGTACTGCGCGGGTCCACGCTGGTGCTGCTGATCGGGCTTCTGGCCATCACGGCAAGTTGTTCGACGTCATGCGTTCGTACGGGGCATATCGGCGTCGTCACCCTCTTCGGGCGCGTGACGGGTCAGAATCTCCACGAGGGTCTCAACTTCGTGAACCCGATGGCCGTCGTGCCCAACATGTCCATCCAGACGCAGGAGCAGAAGGAACACGCGGATGTTCCGTCGAAGGAAGGCCTGATCGTGGGTCTCGAGGTGTCACTGTTCTACCACCTCCTGCCCGACAAGGCCTCGCAGATCTTCCAGTCCGTCGGCACGAACTATCTCGAAATCCTGGTCGTGCCCAACCTGCGATCCGTGATGCGAGCGGTGACCAGCGCTCACGAGGCGAGTGCGCTCTACGGCGGCGCCGCGCGGCAGCAGCTCGCCGATGAAATGCGCCGATCGCTCGAAGGAACGCTGGCCGCGCGCGGGATCGAAGTCGAAAGCGTGCTGCTGCGCGACGTCGTGCTGCCGGCGACGCTCAAAGTCGCCATCGAGGCCAAGCAGCAGGCGGATCAGGAGGCGCAGCGCATGGCGTTCGTGCTCCTGAAGGAAAAACAGGAGGCCGAGCGCAAGCGAGTCGAGGCGCAGGGCGTCCAGGACTTCCAGCGGATCGTGAGCGAAGGGATCAGCGACAAGCTGCTCGAATGGAAAGGCATCGAAGCGACGCTTCGCCTCGCCGAGAGTCAGAACGCGAAGGTGGTGATCGTCGGGAGTCCGAAGGCGGGATTGCCCCTCATCTTCCAGGGGCAGTGAAGGTGGGCTCTACGCCCGCGTCCTGGTGACTTTGTCGAGCCTCGCGCGCGTATCCTCGAGCGCCGCCTTGACGTCTCTGAGGGACTTGCGCATATCTTCGATCGCGACTTGCAGCGACAGGAGCATCGTCACCTGATTGGCGAGGTCCCACCGAAGAATGGCGACGCAGATCAGGATCCCGATGAGAACGTAGAGCATCACGCGTTGACGCCGTCGCCAGGCCTGCCGCGTGTCGAGCTGTTCTTTCTCGACTTGGAATCGGGGGACGAGCGGTCGCCGCCAGCGGCCGCCGGCTCCTCTCGCCCTGGCCGCCGACGATCGGGTCTGCGGCGGGCGAAGGGCACAACGACGGACTGAAGAAACGACTTGGACGACGGCTCCACGCAGCTATGATCGGACCGATCCCATGACTTCTGGTATGGCCCGTTTGCGGACAAGGCCCACCCGTTCGTGCCAGTTTCGCGGTTCCCGTGGCCTGGAGAGTTTCCTGTGAGGAGTGCGCGATGAAACGCCGATTGGTGGTCATGATCCTGGCTTCTGCATGGTGGCTCTGTTCGCCCGCGCCAGGTATGGCACGCGTGTCACGAGCGGCAGCGCCGCCAGGATCTTCGGACTGCAGCGAAGTCATGGTGCCGATGCGCGACGGCATAAAGCTGGCCACGGACGTGTACACGCCGCGTCAGGGATCGGGGCCGTGGCCCGTCATCATCGAGCGCACGCCGTACGGAAAAGGCCACTGCGATTCGGACGATGCCCGGTACTTCGCCAGGCGCGGTTACGTGGCGATTCGCCAGGACGAACGAGGGCGCTACGACTCGGAAGGCCTTTACTACTGGTGGGGAGGCGACGGCGCCAAGGGCCTCGATGGTCACGACACCATCGAGTGGGCGGCGGCGCAGGCGTGGTCCACGGGCAAAGTGGGGACGATGGGCCTGTCGGCCGGATGCCACAACCAGTACCTGACGGCGACGACGATGCCCGCGCATCTGGCCGCGATGTTCTGCGCCGACGCGGCCGGTAATCAATACAAGTACCTGATGTACCAGGGCGGCGCGCTCCACATGATCATGCCCACGTGGCTTCTTTCACAGAGCGAGATGGTGAGACCGGTGCCGCTCGCCGCCGCACGCACCGGCGGCTATGTCGGCACGCTCGAATCGTGGACGGACTGGTGGCTGAAGAAGCAGCAGCGCCGCTCGAGCGTTGAAGAGAGCATGTTCGGCGACATGATGCGCGACCTCATCAGGAACCCGCACTACAACGACTACTGGAAGCAGTACGCCGTCGACGAGCGCACGGACAGGATCAACGTGCCGATCTTCCACTTCGCCGCGTGGTACGACCGCTATCCATTGACCCAGCTCAAGCTGTTCAACGGCATCCGCGAGAAAGGCGGCCCCCTGGCGCGAGAGCATCAGCGAATCCAGTTCGGGCCATGGACGCACGGGTCTGGTGAAATCATGCCCCGAGTCGTCGGCGACCTCGACTTCGGCGAGGCCGCGGCGATCGACTACAACGCGCTGCGGCTGCGATGGTTCGACGCGTATCTGAAAGGCGCCGACAACAGCCTCGCCAAGGAGCCACCGGTTCGCCTGTTCGTGATGGGCGCCAACCGGTGGCGATCCGAAAAGGAGTTTCCTCTGGCGCGCACGGTCTACACGGACTACTACTTCAGAACCGGTCCCTCCGGATCGATCGATTCCCTCAACGACGGTTCGCTCAGCCCTGAACAACCCGGCGGCGAGCGGGCCGACAGCTACCAGTACGATCCGGCGAAGCCCGTACCATCGATCGGCGCGGATCTGTTCATCGAGCCCAGCGGCGCGCGCGATCATCGTCCCGCCGACAGGCGGAGCCTGACGTTCACGACGGCGGCGCTCGCGGCCGACGTCGAGATCACGGGCATCCCGAACGTGGATCTCCACGCCAGCTCGACGGCCGTAGACACCGACTGGGTGGTCGCGATCAGCGATGTCCATCCGGACGGCTATTCGCAGATCCTGAGGCAGAACCTGCTCCGCGCGCGATTCAGAGACGGATTTGAGAAACCCGTGCTGATGAAGCCCGGTCAGATCTATCCATTCGCCATCGAGATGTTCCCGATCAGCAACGTCTTCAAGAAGGGCCACCGGATCCGCATCACGGTCGCGAGCAGCAGCTTTCCGAAGTGGTATCCGAACGGAAACACGGGCAAGGAAATGGACGAGGAGTCGGCATTTGTCGTGGCGACCAATACCGTCTATCACGACGCGGCCCATCCATCACGCATCGTCCTGCCGGTCATTCCGGGAGGACCTGCCACCAGCTCGAACCAACCGCAATGACTGCGGGGCTCATCGTGAGGCGCACGTTCCTCATCTGCGTCGTGCTGGCCGGCCTGATTCTGCCCGCGGCCGCCTATCGCATCCGCCAGAATCGCGACAGTGACGAGGTCCGCGAGAAATGGCAGCGCATCGATGAAATCTTTACGGCCCTCGGCATTCGTGACGGCAGCACGGTGGCCGACATTGGCGCGGGCCCTGGATTCTTCACCGTCAGGCTGGCGCGCGCGGTGGGTCGCGAGGGTCGCGTCTACGCGGTGGACGTCAGCGATTCAGTCGTGTCCAGGCTGAAAGAGCGTGTGCGGTCGGAGCAGCTGGACAACGTCGAGGTGGTGCAGGGCGGGACCGACGATCCGCACCTCCCGGAAGGCGCGCTCGACGCGGTGCTGATCGTCAACGCCTACCATGAGATGCGCCAGCATCAGGCGATGCTGGGCAAGATTCGACACGCGCTCAAAGCCGACGGTCGTCTGGTGCTCGTGGAGCCGACCGCCAAGGGTCGGCCCGGGGCGAGTCGCGACGAGCAGGCGGGGGCGCACATCCTCGCTCTCGAGCTCGCCGAGCAGGATCTGGCGGCTGCGTCATTCGAGGTGTTGGATCGACGTGCGGATTTTGTCCAGCGGCCGAACGACGAGGCGGAGTGGTTGATAGTTGCGAAACCGCTCGGAAGACCATGAGGAGTTCTTAGGGGTTAGGGGTTAGTTCTTAAGGACTAACCCCAATCACCAACAACCAAGAACTGCTCTACCCGGCCACCCGTTCAATCGTCACCGTATTGATGACGACATCCTTGATCGGACGATCTCCCGGCTTCGAGGTCTGCACCTTGCCGATCTTGGTGACGACGTCCATGCCCTGAACGACCTCGCCGAACACCGAGTGCTTGCCGTCCAGGTGCGGCGTCGGGCCGAGCGTGATGAAGAACTGCCCGCCGTTGGTGTTCGGGCCGCGGTTGGCCATCGAGAGGATGCCCGCCTTGTTGTGCTTGCAGGGTGGGGCTGAACTCGTCGTCGAACGTATAGCCCGGCCCGCCGATGCCCTTGCCGAGCGGATCGCCGCCCTGGATCATGAAGCCGTCGATGATGCGGTGGAAGATGAGGCCGTTGTAGTACGGCTTCTTCACCTTCGCGTTCGTTCGCGGATCGGTCCATTCCTTGGTGCCTTCCGCGAGGCCGACGAAGTTCGCGACCGTCTTCGGGGCCTCCTTGTCGAAGAGGTGCACCGTGAAGTCTCCCTCTGTGGTCTTGAAGAGCGCATACACGCCGGGTTTCAAAGCGGTCTCCTTCTGAAGAGCGGCGATCGTCACGGCCGAAAGCGCAACCGAGACAGCGAACACCGCAGCGAATGCACGACGAATCATCGAGACACCTCTTCTCGTCGAAGTGCGCGGCCGTACTCGCCGCGCCGATGAAATCAGCGATAATCCTAGCATGAGTACGCCGCAACCTTCGCGCACCTGACCAGCATGCCAAAATCCGCGACCGATCGCGCGATCGAGCGCCTCGTCCGAGCCGAGCTCGACGATCCGTTTGCCCTGCTCGGGCCGCACGCGGAGCGCCGGAAGGGTCGATCGGCGACGATGGTGCGCGCCTTTCATCCCGCGGCGCGCGGCATCGACATCGTGACGTCGGATCGGATCGTCGGCATGGCGCGGCGCCACGAGGCCGGCCTCTTCGAGGCCGCGATCGACGCCGACGTCGGCGGCGGTGATCTGACCGGCATCGACTATCGACTCCGCGTCACGTTTCAGGACGGGCAGGTGCACGAGGCCGACGATCCCTATCGGTACGGGCGCGTCCTCACCGACTTCGATCTTCATCTGCTCAACGAAGGCACGCACTTGCGCGCATTCGAGAAGCTGGGCGCCCGTCGCCGGACGCTTGGCGACCGGACCGGCGTCCACTTTGCGGTCTGGGCGCCCAATGCGACCCGCGTGAGCCTGATCGGCGACTTCAACGGTTGGGACGGCCGCGTGCTGCCGATGCGCCGCCTGGCTTCGAGCGGCATCTGGGAGATCTTCCTGCCGGATCTCGCCGACGGCGAGCGCTACAAGTTCGAGATCAGGGCGCCCGACGGTTCGATCCGCACCAAGACGGATCCGCACGGCTTCTTCTTCGAGGCCCCCCCGAACTCGGCCGCCATCGTCTGGGACCTCGCGCGTCATCAATGGCGCGACGCGCGATGGATGGAAGCGCGGCACACCCGGAATTCGTGGATGGACCGCCCGATGTCGATCTACGAGGTGCACCTCGGATCGTGGCGGCGTGGCGCGGGCAACGATCGGATGACGTATCGGCAGCTTGCCGACGAGCTCGTTCCGTACGTGAAGGACATGGGGTACACGCACATCGAGCTCCTGCCGATCATGGAGCATCCGTTCGAAGGATCGTGGGGATACCAGGTCATCGGTTTCTTCGCACCGACGAGCCGCTTCGGGCCGCCGGAAGATTTCAAGGCGTTCGTGGACGCGTGTCACCAGCAGGACATCGGCGTCATCCTCGACTGGGTGCCGGGGCATTTTCCGAAAGACGACTTCGCGCTGGCGCGCTTCGACGGGACCGCCCTCTACGAGCACGCCGATCCGCGCCAGGGCGAGCACCGCGACTGGGGCACGCTGATCTTCAATTACGGCCGCCGCGAGGTGCGCAATTTTCTGCTGAGCAGCGCGCTCTTCTGGCTGGAGGAATATCACGCGGACGGCCTCCGCGTCGACGCCGTCGCCTCGATGCTGTATCTCGACTACTCACGCCAGCCGGGCGAGTGGATCGCCAATAAGTACGGCGGACGTGAAAATCTCGAAGCCATCGACTTTCTACGCGAGCTGAACATCCAGACCCACGGACAGTTTCCGGGGACGATCACCGTGGCCGAAGAGTCCACATCATGGCCGGCGGTGAGCCGCCCCGCGTATGTCGGCGGCCTCGGCTTCACGTACAAGTGGAACATGGGATGGATGCACGACATCCTGCAGTACATGCGGCAGGATCCGCTGTTCCGCCGCTGGGCGCACAACCACCTGACGTTCTCGATGCTCTACGCCTACTCCGAGAACTTCATCCTGCCGTTCTCTCACGATGAGGTGGTGTACGGCAAGGGCTCGATGATCGGCAAGATGTTCGGCGACGTGTGGCAGAAGGCCGCGAACCTGCGCGCGTTGTACGGGTTCATGTTCGGACACCCGGGCAAGAAGCTGATGTTCATGGGGCAGGAGTTCGGACAGTGGCGCGAGTGGAATCACGATACCGGCCTCGACTGGCGTCTGCTCGACCATCCCGTGCACAGGGGCATTCGACAGTTCACCAAAGACGTCAACGCGCTCTACGCGGCCGAGCCGTCCCTCCACCAGCTCGACGAGGAACCCGGGGGGTTCACGTGGATCGACTGTTCCGACAATGAGAACAGCATCGTCTCGTTCATCCGGCGCGCGAAGGCGCCGGACGACTTCGTCATCATGGCCCTCAACTTCACGCCCGTTCCACGGCGCGGATACCGCCTCGGCGCGCCGGAGCCAGGGCGCTATGTGGAGCTCCTGAACAGCGACGCTGCGATCTATGGCGGCAGCAATCTCGGCAACAGCGGGGAGGTCGTGTCGGAGGCCATCGAGAAGCACGGGTACACGCACTCGCTGTCGCTGGTCCTCCCACCGCTCTCGTGCATTCTCCTGAAGCCGGTTCGGGATCCTGCGTGAGCGTCGAGCAGTCCGCGCTCGATGTGGGACTGGCTCGGCGGAGCTCCCGCGCGGCGATCACGGTGGGCGTCTGCCTGGCCACCTTCATCGATCTCGTCGCCTACTCGATCGCCGTTCCAGTACTGCCCGATCTGGCCACGAGGCTCGGCGCTTCGCCGACGATGATCGGCATGCTCTTCGGCTCGTTTGGTCTGACGCTGATGGCCGTGTCGATCCCGATGGGCCGCATCTCGGACCGGCTCGGCCGCAAGGTCCCGATGGTCGTGGGCATGGCGACGCTCGCGCTGGCGACCCTGCTCTTTGCCTTTGTTCGCGGTCTCCCGGGCCTCTTCATCGCGCGTCTGATTCAGGGCGCCGCCGACGGTGTCACGTGGGTCGTCGGGCTCGCGCTGATTGCCGATCTGTACCCATCTGCCGAACGCGGCCGCATCATGGGCATCGTCATGGCGTGCACGAGCTTCGGCTTCACCATCGGACCGTCGGTGGGCGGCTGGCTCTATGAGCTCGGCGGAATGACCCTGCCCTTCACCGCCGTCGCCATCGCGGCCGCCGCGAATGGCGTGCTCATGGCGGTGCTCAAACTCCCCATGCCGGCGCCTGATTCCGAGCCGGCCAGCTTTCGCACTGTTCTGGGCGTGCCCGCCGTCTTCACTTGCATCGTCGCCGCCATCGCCGGATCGGCGACATTGACGATGCTCGAGCCCGTGCTGCCGTTGGTGTTCGAGTCGAGGCTGGGGCTCGGCCCGGCGCGTGTAGGCCTTCTTTTCGGGCTCGCTTCTTTTCTGTCGATTGTCGTCCACCCGATCTACGGTCGCCTCAGCGACGCGTACGGCGGGCGCCGGGTGACGGCGGTGGGCCTTCTGGCATCGGCGTGTCTTCTTCCGCTCATGCCGCTCGCGTGGCACCCGGCGTCGGCGGCCATCGTGATGCTCGCGCTTTGGGCCGCGCTCAGCATGATCGTCACGCCGTCGCTCGCGTTCATTGCGGACGCCGCGACCGCCGCCGGGCTCGAATCGTTCGGCGTCGTCTATGGCGCGTACAACGTGGCGTGGGCCGTCGGCATGCTGGGCGGTCCCGCGCTCGGCGGATTTCTTCTCGAGTCCGTCGGCTTCGGCTTGCTCACGCTGCTCTGGGCGCCGTTTCTCATCGGCGTGATGGTGGCGCTGGTTCGAGTGCGATGACAATGGTCTACGGTTCCAAGGTTCTACGGTTCTAGGTTCGGAACCGTAGACACCTGCTATAATCCGCCTGTGCCCCAGTTCGAGACGCTCGACCCGGAGCTGCGCGGCGTTCTTGGCAAGCGCATTCGCGAGCTCGGTCTCCGGCTCGAGGGCTCGCCCGTCGAGCCGTACGTGCGTCAGCTCTATCGAGAGCTCGAAAGGAGGGGCCTGCAGAAGTTCCGTCCCGTCTGCTATCTCACCGATGAGTGGGGGTGTCCCGATCGTCAGCCGATTCTTGGCATCCCGTTTTATCTGGCCGACCCGAAGCTGGGCACGCTCGAACGCGAAGTGGACGATCTCGAAGACTCGCGCGAGATCATGATGTACATGCGCCACGAAGCCGGCCACGTGTTCAACTACGCATACCGGCTGTATTCGACTCCCGAATGGCGTCAGGTCTTCGGACCATTCAACCGCCCGTACCGCGATCAGTATCGTCCGGTGCCCTTCAGCAAGAGCTTCGTCCGACACATAGAGGGGTGGTACGCGCAGAAGCATCCGGACGAGGACTTTGCGGAGACGTTTGCCGTCTGGCTGACACCCGGGAGCTCGTGGCGCCGCCGCTACCACGGCTGGCCGGTGATGAAGAAGCTCCGATACGTCGATCGCGTGGCGAAGGCCGTGAGTGACCTCGACCCCGTGGTGAAGACCGGAGAAGTGGACATCACCGTTGACGACATGCGGCTGACGGTCGCCGAGTTCTACAAGCGGGCGGAACGGGAACGGCAGGCCAGAATCAACCTGGAAATGGACGCGCACCTCTCGGCGATCTTCCTGACGCGGAAGCGAGGGGAAGTGCGGCCCGCGGCGACGATTGTCGGCAAGTACAAGCGCGACCTGATCGACAAGATTACCTACTGGACCGGGGTCAGGCGGCCGGTCGTGCGCGGCCTGGTGGAATCGATTATCAAGAACTGCGAGCGGCTGAAGCTCTGGGGAGAGATCGGTCGGGAAGCGTCGTACATGGTGGAGCTCACGGCGTTCGGAACGGCTCTGGCCATGAATTTCCTGACGCGCGGCACGTTCATGAGCCGGTGACGAATCGGCGCCTCGATCGCGGGTGGGCCGGCCGGGCCACTCCGTCGCGGGCGCCAGAGGCATGCATGGCAGGCAAACTGAAAATCGTCGTGCTCTACGACCGGTGGGAGGACACGGAGCCCGAAGGGGCGGCCGGCGAAAAGTCCCCGCTGATCCGATCGCTCGACAAGAAAGAGGTCGAGGAGGAAGTGGCCGATGCGCTCACGAAAATCGGGCACGAACCGGTGCTCCACGAGCTCGACGGATCGGTGAAGAGCCTGCACGCGCTGGCGCGGCTCGATTGCGACCTCGTGTTCAACCTGAGCGAATCGTTTGCCGGCGACGACACGGCCGACGTCAAGATCGCCGCCTATCTCGAGCTGATCGGCAAGCACTACACCGGCGCCGGCACCCACGGCCTGATCCTGGCGCAGGACAAGACCGTCGCGAAGAAGATCTTCGCATTCCACGGCATCGAAACGCCGGTGTTCGCCCGATCGTTCAGGGGCCGGTTGGCGTTTTCGCACGATCTGCATTTCCCCGTCATCGTGAAGCCGTCGCGTGAAGACGGGTCGATCGGGATCGAATTCAATGCCGTCGTGACGTCGATCAAGGAATTGATGGAGCGCATCGACTGGCTGCACGAGCACTTCGATTCTCCCGTCCTCATCGAGGAGTACGTCGAAGGGCGCGAGATGTACGTCGGGATTCTCGGCAATGCCGATCCCGAGGCGCTGCCCATCGTCGAGCTGGATCTATCGAAGCTCCCCGAAGGCACGCCGCGCATTGCCGCGGCGGAAGTGAAGTGGGGCAAGGGCACCGCCGCCTACAAGGACACGAAGTCCGTGCTGCCGACCGACCTCAGCGATGAAATCGTCGCGCGTCTGCAGCAGACGGCGCTCGCCGCCTATCAGGCGATCGAGCTGAGAGACTACGGCCGCGTGGACATGCGCCTCAGACCGGATGGATCGGTCTGCGTGATTGAGGTCAATCCCAACCCGTGGCTGGCGTCACGGGCCGAGCTCGCGATGGCGGCTCGAAAAGCGGGGCGCACGTACAACCAGCTCATCGGCGAGATCGTGGACCTTGCCGTCGCCCGCTATCACTAGCTGCACAGCGTTTCCCGCCCCTTCGCCCGAATCTTCAGTTGAGCTTACGTTTTCGCGCGCCGGGTGCGGCTCGCGCCCGATACACTCTGCGAGCGCTCTGACTACGCGCGGCAGAGCCCAATCACCGATCGATGGCAGGCTTCAATGGCAACGGCGCTGGCGACACAGCCGCGAACATCGCCTTCTCGAAGTTTTTCTTCGTCGTTCCCCACAAACACGACGACACGACGCGAACGCGGTTGAGGCTGGCAGGCAGCCTGATTGCGCGCGGATTCTACAACGACTTCGACGCCGATGGCACGCGCGAATCACAACCGGGCGAGACGATTCAGTTTCTCGTCGCGGAAGGAGAGGCCACGGCCGCGTCGGGGTTGGCGGCCGCGCGGTACGTCGTGCATCTCTCGGCGAATTATCGTCCACGACTGCGGGATGTTGAAGACGAGTTCCGGCGGCGGCTCGGCGACCAGGCCGCCGTGATCACGATGGATGGCGCCCTGCGCCACCCGCGATATACCAGCGCCGAAATGCACGAGATTGCGTACAAGCGAGCGATGCCCCGCATGTCGGGCCGGGCGACGCCCAACGCGATCATTCTTCCGCTCCGCAAGACGGACGAGTGGTGGCAGAAGCCGCCGCTCGACCGGCACACGTACTTCTATCCTCACGTCGACGCCGGGGGATGTCCGATCAAGGGGCACGTCCGGGCTGCCGAGGCCGGCGTCTCGACTATCTTCCGGCGCCTCTACCACAACCCCGACGGCTATCGTCGTCCGCAGGAGTACGACTTCATCACGTACTTCGAATGCCGTGACGAGCATCTCCCGACCTTCGACATGGTGTGTGAGGCGCTGCGCGACACGCGCCAGAATCCTGAGTGGCGCTACGTCATCGAAGGACCAGAATGGCGAGGCCGGCGGGTACTGCGCTGGTAGGGGAGAACAGGCTCCGGGCTCCAGGCTTCGGGTTCCCTTCGCATCCCTAAGAACTAAGCACCAAGAACTAAGAACTTAACGCCGCACAAGCCTAACGCCTCACTTAACACCGCGCGCATCACGTCCTGCCCGCCGCCATCTTCTCGATATCGGCCCACTCGCGGTCGCTCACCGGCATCACCGACAACCGGGAGATTCGAGTCAGCGGAAAACTGGCAAACCGCCGGTCGGCCTTGATCTCTTTCAGTGTGACCGGTCGGGCCAGTTTCCTTCGTGGCACGATGTCCACGACGTACGCCTTGCCGGCCTTGTCATCGGGATCCGGATAGGCATCGGTCGCGGCCGACGCGATGCCGACGATCGCCTTCTCGTCGCCGGTGTGGTAGTAAAAGACGAGGTCACCCTTCTTGACGGATCGGAGATGTTTCTGCGCCACCGGATTGCGGACGCCGCTCCATCGCGCGCGGCCGTCCTTGACGAAGTCGTCGTAGCCGTAGTGAGTGGGTTCTTCTTTGAAGAGCCAGTTCATAGGAATCAGTTCTTGGTTGTTGGGGTTAGTGGTTACACATCCCTTATTCTAAGCGCCGTGGTGCGCTCGTCCCAACCATTGCCAAGACCGACCAAAGTCCTGAGAGATCGCATCGAGCCAGGCGTGCGCGTCCTGTTCGTGGGCATCAACCCTGGAATCCGATCGGCCGAGACAGGCCATCACTTCGCCGGCTACTCCAATCGGTTCTGGAAGTTACTGCACGATTCGGGTCTCGTGCCGGAATCGCTCACGCATCTCGACGATGAGCGGTTGCCGGAATGGGGGTTTGGCATCACCAATCTGATTCCGCGCCCGAGCCGTGGAATCGATGAGCTACGACCCGAGGAATATCGTGCGAGCCAGGCCGCCCTCTACCGGAAGATCGCGAGGTTCCGGCCTCAGGTCGTGGCGCTCGTCGGCATCACGCTCTATCGAACGCTCATGGCCAGCCATGTCCGTCGCAAGCCGAATGCGGGATCCATCAGGCTCGGGCTGCAGGACGAGGACATCGCGGGTGCGCGACTGTTCGTCCTCCCCAACCCCAGCGGCCGGAACGCGCATTTCTCCTACGATGACATGCTGGCCGCCTATCGCGCGCTTCGCCGGCATCTGGCGACGCGTCCGGATCGACCCGAGCAGTGATATAACTGTTGCGCTCCGGGGCCGTCGCTCGGGGCCCAACGCGTGCGGCCTGAACTGAACCCCGAAACTTCTAGAACCTTGGAACCCTTGAACCTTTATCTGAGGAGGCTCTCATGTCCGATGCTTCCGTTCGCGGCCGCTTCCTGTGGCACGAACTCCTGACCACCAACACGACCTCTGCCGCCGGCCTGTACACCAAGCTGATCGGTTGGAAGACCCAAGGGTGGGAGCACGATCCGAAGTACACCTTGTTTATGTACGGTCCGCACCAGCCGATGGCCGGACTCATGGCGCTTCCTGCAGAAGCGAAGGCCGTGGGCGCTCCTCCGAACTGGCTCAGCTACATCGGCACGCCTGACGTTGATGACACCGTGCGCCAGGCGGTCGCGATCGGCGGCAAGGTGCTCAAGGCCGCGGAAACCGTTCCCATCGTCGGCCGATTTGCCGTGCTGCAGGATCCGCAGGGGGCGGTCTTCGGGGTATACACACCCGAGACGACGCCGAAGGCGGACGGGACGCCGGGACTCGGTGACTTTTCGTGGCACGAGCTGGCAACCACCGACTGGCGCGCGGCGTTGTCCTTCTATCAGCGCCTCTTCGGATGGGCAGAGACGAATGCGATGGACATGGGCCCTGACATGGGGACCTATCAGATGTACGGGCTGAAGGGGAGCACCTTCGGCGGCATGTTCAACAAGCCCGCACAGATGCCGGGTCCGCCGCACTGGCTGCCATACATCAAAGTCGCGGACTCCAAGAAGGTGGCTGCGATGGCAGGCAGGCTCGGCGCCAAGATCGTCAACGGCCCGATGGAAGTGCCCGGCGGCGACTGGATCGCGCAGGGGATGGATCTCGAAGGCGCCGTGTTTGCGGTGCATTCCGTGAAGTCGGCCGCTGCCGCTCCGGCTCCGGCCGCAAAACCGGCGGCCAGGACATCAGCGAGCAAGGCGAAGCCGAAAGCCAAGGCAAAGACTAAACCCAAGGCGAAGGCAAAGCCCAAGGCCAAGCCCAAGGCAAAGAAGAAGGCCAGGCCGGCGAAGAAGAAGGCCGCCCGGAAGGCGAAGCCGCGCAGGAAGGCGCGCGCGAAGTCGCGTCGCAGGTAGCCCTCGACTGACACTCGATCGTCGTGGCCGGCGCGGGACCAACGCCCGCGCCGGCCACGACGGCGAGCATCCTCAGGGCCGTTCGGGATCGATCAGTACTCCACGCGACGACCCTGAGGTCTCGGAGTATTACGTTCAATTCGCACTCTCGCATCGATGGCACATGCGCCGGACGCCAGCACTTTCACCGGGTTGAGGTCGAGCTCCTGAACCTCCGGGCAGATGGAGAGGAGGGCCGAGACTCGCAACACCACGTCTCGCAGAGCGTTCTCGTCGGCCGGCGGTGCGCCACGATACCCCTGAAGAAGTCTGGCTCCCCTGAGCTCGCGGATCATTTCGATGACGTCTTCCGTGGTCACTGGATGAATTCTGAACGCTGAGTCCGCCAGCAGATCGACCAGCACGCCACCGCTCCCGCAGACGATCAGTCGTCCGAATGTCGGATCGTACGCAGCGCCGACCAACATCTCGACGCCACCGCTCACCATCTGCTGAACCAGGAGTCCGGAGAGCTCGCCCCTGAACCGTTCCTCAAAGTCCAATGCCGCGTGCCGAACGGCATCGTCACTCTCCAGATCGAGCCGCACCGCCTGGCGTTCCGTCTTGTGCAGCAGCATCGGCCCGATCGCTTTCAGGGCGACTGGAACGCCGATCGCAGTTGCCGCCGCGACGGCTTCATCGACAGTCCTCGTCATTTTCGCGGTTGCAGTCCTGATACCGACTGCCGTCATCAATCCCTGCGTTTCGTCCGGTGTCAGCCATCCATCTCCACGCTGCAGCGCCGACTCGACGATCGCCCTCGCCTTGTCGGGCTGAAGGTCCTTCAGCACGGGAACGGCGCCGATGGGTTTCTGCCGCCATTCGCCGTACGCGGTGACGCGGGCGAGGGCAATGGCGGCAGACTCCGGGAATGCATAGCAGGGAATCGGCGCGAGTTCGTGAGGGGCTCCTTCGGCCCGCATGAAGATCCCGGCGATGGGCTTGCCCCCTGCGTCGGCGGCTCCGGCGGCAATTGCGGCGGCGACGGTTCCCGGTTCCGTCACGAGCGGTGGAATGAAGATGGTCAGGATGCTATCGACGCGTTCGTCCCGGATGAGCGCCGCCAGCGCACGGCCGTAGTGCTCCGGCGGCGCGGAGGCGAGCATGTCGACGGGATTTTCAACGCTCGCCGCTTTCGGAAGGAACGAACGCAGTTCAGTGCGGGTGTCGTTGCTGAGCGTCACGAGTTCCAGATCGTTGGCCTCGCAGGCGTCGGCGGCCAGGATTCCGGGGCCACCGGCGTTGGTCAGGATGGCCACGCGCCGCCCGCGCGGGATCGGCTGGTGGGCCAGAAGGACGGCGACATCGAAAAGTTCTTCGAGCGTGTTCGTACGAATCACCCCCGCCTGACGAAACAGCGCGTCGACGACCCTGTCGGGCGCCGCCAGGGCACCTGTATGCGACGATGCCGCTCGCGCACCCGCGCTCGACCGTCCCGCCTTGACAGCCACGATCGGCTTGACCCGGCCGACCCGGCGCGCGATCTCCCCGAACTTCTTCGGGTTTCCGAAGCTCTCGAGGTACAGGAGGATGACAGAGGTGCGCGGATCCTCGGCCCAGTATTGAATCAAGTCGTTGCTCGAGACGTCGATCTTGTTGCCCACTGACACGAAACTCGAGATGCCGATATTGAGTTGCCGCGCGTAATCGAGAATCGCCAGGCCCAGCGCGCCGCTCTGGGTTGACATGGCGACGCGGCCGGCCGGCGGGTACACCGGTGAAAACGTCGCGTTGAGCCGGACAGCGGGGTCCGTGTTGAGAAGCCCCATGCAGTTGGGACCGATGAGCCGACACCCGGCAGACCGCACCTTTTCGAGCATCGCCAATTCTCGCGATCGCCCCTCGGGACCCGCCTCACCAAATCCGGCACTGATGACGCACAGGGCGCGGACGCCTTTGCCAATGCAATCCTCAACCACATCCAACACCTGCTCCGCGGGGACTGCGAGAATCGCCAGGTCGACCGTTCCAGGAATCTCCGAGGTTCGTGGATAAGCGCGGAGGCCCTGGACTTCCCTGGCCGCCGGATGAACTGGAATGATGGTTCCCGCGAACCCGGCGGCCTGAAGGTTGTGCAGGATCTCCGACCCGATCTTGCCGCGCTCACGATTGGCGCCGATCACCGCGACGGTGCGGGGCTCGAAGAAGTCCTTCATCGACGCCGTCGCCGCTACTTGCGACCGCCTGGCGGCTCGTTCGGCGTATTCAGGCGTGACTTCAAGAGCGAGCTCGACGTGGAAGACGCCGCCATCCATCCGGCGTGACGCCGAATAGCCGGACCCCAGAAACACGTCCATCATTTTCCGGTTCTCGCCGAGCACGAAGGCATCGAACGTGCGGATTCCTTCCGTTCTTGCCACGCCTGCGAGCTGCTCGAGCAGTCGTGTGCCGATTCCGCGTCCTTGAAACGCATCCGCGATCGCGAAGGCGACCTCCGCCCGATCACGATGGTCGGCAGCTGTGTGGTAGCCCGCAAATGCGACGATGCGTCCAGCGCACTCACCGACGAGCGCTTTTCCTCCCTGGGTGTCCAGGGGGAGCAGCTCTGCCACGCTGGCGGGATCCAGATGCGGAACACCGAAGAATCGGTAGTATCGACTCTCAGGCGACAACGCCGCGAAGAAGGCGACGAGGGCGCCGACGTCGTCTTGCCGAGCCAGACGCAGCGCGAGCGTCGACCCGTCGCGCAGCACGACGTCGCAGCGTTGTTCGTTGGCAGGTTTGTCTGGCACTAACAGCCCTCCATGCTACCCGCACTCATCGAGATATTCCCGCCGACGCCTTTGGGCCGTATGTGCAGTGATGGCAGACAACCAATCCCGTTCATCTGGTGACTTTGTCTGCCTGCCTGAGGGCGACCACGAGATGGCGAATGTCAACCTTATGCAACCACACGTTCTGGTGGGTGGTTCTCACCTTCAGCCTTCATTCTCTTGAGGAAATCGAGGATGCGCGCGTCCACGATTTCATGTTGCCTGAAGCACATGTCGTGGCTGGACCGTGGTATCAGATCAGCTTCGAGGTGAGCAATCAGCCGGCGCGCCCGCGCCAATGCCGTTGCCGCGTCGTAGATGACTTCGTGCTCGCCCATGAGCAGCAGGACGGGTACGGGCAGCGCGCGAAGTTCGTCATCAGAAAACACGTTGATCGCGACACGCAGCGTCTCTTGCGGCACTCGAAAATGCTTCAGACCGAGATACATCAAGTCAAACACGCGCCGACCGTCCGCGTTGCCGGGAGCACCCTTGAAACCCAGCCACCGCATGAACGAGTTCACCGTGAAGCGTGTCGGAAACAACACCATCAGCATCCCGCGCAGGCTGAACTGCCTGACAATCGGTAGGAAGCTCGCCGCAGGAGACAACAGCACGAGGTTCTGAACGCGCGCCGGTCGGGCGACTGCGAAGCTCAGGGCCAGCCACCCGCCGTATGACATGCCCACCAGAGAAACGCGGTCAAGGTGCAGCGCGTCCAGGGTGGCCGCCAGCCACGCCACGAAATCCGCCGCACTGCGTACCGGTTCAGCGGGGATGCTCTTGCCCGGTTGACCGATGACGTCAACGGCATAGACCCGATGGTCCCTGGCGAACTCCGCGATGTTGGGCGACCACATTGCCGAGGTCACCATATAGCCGTGCAAGAGCACGAGCGGCGGCGCGTCCTTCGGTCCGCTGACGATAACGTGCGTCGACCCAAACCGAGTTGCGACGTCTATCTCTTCGCACGGCACAGGCCAGCGCTTCATCGCGGCCTCGTATGCCTCACGATACCTGGCTTCACCTTCGGGAGTCTTGAATGCAGATGGGCGAGACGTGGTCATTTCCGCGCGTTTGGCGATAGTCAGCAGTTGCTTCCGCTGCATGATGTAGTGGACGACACGGACTGCGGCTCTGGTCAGGAGCAGTGGCAGCCCGTGGAATCGGTACCCGGGCCCACCCCGGACGCGAACGAGCAGACGCGTCACGCCGGGCGCCACTTCCTCGAGTAGAAACGTCCACGTCACATCTGGCGTGCCGTTCGGTGCCAGCCATCCTAGCGTCAATACCCGCTCGGGTTCGATCGACAGCACGATGAACCCATCCGTCCTGCCGGGCAGGGCAGGGAAGATCGTCCCGTTGGTCGGATGCTGCAGTTCCGGCACGATGCGCGTGGCGCTCGGCTGCCGGCCGTTATCGAGCCAGTCGTAGCTGTACCAGCCGGCGCGGTTGCCGGCCCCCATCTGCACGAGCCATGGCCACACGTCACGCGGCGCGCGTCGAATCGTGACGCCGTGCGTCAGCGTTTCGATGGCCTGTGAAATGCGCTCGTCTCCGGGCAGCGCGCGGGCGCGTTCCTCCTGGCTGGCGCGGACCGATCCCCAGAGCCGTCGAGAACCGAGCGGACCGACCGCAGGGCGTTCGGGAACAGCGGAGCGGTGTTTCATTAGAGCACCTCGTGCGACCGCCTGTCCGAAACGCATGAACCTTGCCGTCCGTCGGCCGTGACCGGCAGGCCAAATCACGCGGTTACGCCGACGTCCCGCCAGTGTGAGTGGGGAAAAGTCCCGGCCGGGATGACGAATTTCCGCAGGTGCTCACTTGGCCTGGCTTTTCGGCACTCCCAGTTCCTCATCAACCTCGTCTTCGAACGCGCGCTTCTTGTCGGCGACCCAGCGCCGGTACCCTTCAGGGTCTATCCACGCCTTTACGCCTTCGGTCTGCGCGCGCGTCCGCTTGCCTTCCAAGTCGTAATACTCGTTGTGCTGCGCCAGCCAGATGTCGGGCTTCAGCATCTCGAGGACATGGTGCGTCCGACGATAGTCATCGGCGATGCCTGGGTATGACGGATTCTTCGCCAGCCGATAGCCTGGATTGAATCCGGCTCCGTCGGGAAACGCCACGAAGTACGACTTGCCGTCGACGACGAGGTTCGCGACCCAGGTGGTCGCTCCTCTGGTGTGGCCGGGCGTGTGATAAGCGGTGAGCAGCACATCGCCCTTCCTGATCGTATCGCCATCGCGCAGCGTGCGATCGACCTTGATTGCCGGATACACGAAGTCGTTCGCGTATTTGAAGTCGTCCCGGTCGCCGCTCTCCATCGCCGGCACATCGTCTTTCATCACCGCCAACTGCGCCCCGGACTGCTGTTTCAGGTAGGCAAAGGCGCCCGCGTGATCGATGTGCGCATGACCGTTGATCATGATCTTGATGTCTTCAGGTTTGAAACCGAGCTTGCGGACGGCGTCGACGATCATCGGCCCGGACGAAGGCATCCCCGTGTTCATCAAGATGTGCCCTTCGGAGGTCGTGAACAGGAATGCGCCCAGTCCCTTGGTGCCAACGAAATACAGGGGACCGACGATCCTCACCGGCTCCTCGGGCTCCTCCCACTTCAGCGTCTTCGTTGCGAGTGAGATGAACAGCTTGTTGTCGTTGGCGAGCTGTTCCTTGGTCGGAACGTTTGGCGGCGCTTTCTGGGAACTGGTCTGTGCCGAAAGGCCCACTACGAACAATCCCGCGAGTAGCAGACCGCCGCACAGGCATCGAAGCGTTCGCATCGCGTCCTCCCTCGCCAAGAATCTGCGGCCTCGGATCATTCCACGTTCACTTGTAACAAGCATGTAAACAGGATGCTCGCCCGAGTGCAATCGTCCGTCCAACTCCCGTGGGCAGGGCGTGACCGCTCGCCACTGTCCAGGTTGACACCAGCGTCCAATGGACTTACGTTGCGGCATTGGTGTTCATGGCGTCCGTCAATCGCGATTGCGGAGCGCGCATGGATTTGCGAACGACGTCATATCAGTCGAGTCGCGGCGGTACTCAGGCGCACGCGGCATCGCCTTCGCCGAGGCGCGCATCAAGCGGCGCCGCAGATCGCTTCGCTAAGTCGTCACTTCTCACACCTGCGAAGTCCGGCATGTCGGCATCCGATTGAAGCGGATTGCCACAACAATTCGTCCTTTCAGAAGATTGGCGAGAGCCTTCAGACAGTGGAAAGCCAACAAACCCGAAACAACTCAAAAGGGAGGACAACATGACCCCCAGCGTTACAGAACGAGGCAGCGAGCAGGCGACTGACAAGACCGCTATTCGTCCGTTTCCAAAACAGAATGTTCCGGACGCGGACCTCACCGAACTGCGCAGGCGCATCAACGCGACAAGGTGGCCTGAACGGGAAACGGTCGCGGATCACACGCAGGGCGTGCCGCTCGCGACGATGCAGACGCTCGCGCGCTACTGGGGGAGCGAATACGACTGGCGCCAGTGCGAAGCGAGACTGAACGCCCTGCCGCACTTCATCACCGAGATCGACGGACTCGACATTCATTTCATTCATGTGCGTTCGAAGCACGACAACGCGTTGCCGTTGATCGTGACGCACGGATGGCCGGGCTCGGTCGTCGAGCAGTTGAAGATCATCGATCCGCTGACCAATCCCACCGCACACGGCGGCAAGTGCATCCGATGCGTTCGACGTGGTGATCCCGTCAATGCCTGGCTACGGATACTCAGGCAAACCCACCAGCCCCGGCTGGGATCCCGTCCGCATCGCGCGTGCCTGGATTGTGCTGATGAAGCGCCTGGGTTACACGAAATTCGCGGCCCAAGGTGGTGACTGGGGCGCAGTCGTCACCGACATGATGGGGGTGCAGGCGCCTCCGGAGTTGCTCGGCATTCACACCAACATGCCTGGCATCTTTCCGCCCGAGATCGACCAGGCGATATTCTCCGGTGCGCCGGCGCCATCGAGTCTCTCAGCCGACGAGAAAGTCGCGTACGAGCGTTTGCAGTTCGTCTATCAAAAGGGAATCGCCTATGGGTTCCAGATGGGTCTCAGACCGCAGACGTTGTACGGAATCGCAGATTCACCCGTCGGCCTGGCGGCGTATTTCCTTGATCACGATGCTCGCAGCCTCGCGCTGATCTCACGCGTGTTTGAAGGGCAAGCCGAGGGCCTCACACGCGACGACATCCTCGACAACATCACGCACACCTGGTTCACGAACACGGCCCTTTCCGGCGCCCGTCTCTATTGGGAATATTTCGGCAAGTCGTATGTCAGCGTCAAAGGCGTTTCCATCCCAGTAGCCGTGAGCGTCTTTCCTGACGAGCTCTATCCAGCTCCTAGGAGCTGGACTGAACAGGCGTATCCCAAACTCATTCACTACAACCGACTCCCCAAGGGCGGGCACTTCGCGGCATGGGAACAGCCGAAATTCTTCTGCGATGAGGTTCGCGCGGGCCTCAGATCGCTCCGCTAGTAACGACCCGTGCAGATCTCGAGCGCCGCGCAGCGGGAGAAATCCTGCACATCCCGCTGCCGGCGCTCCCAGATCCGTTCGGCTCGCACACAAACCAACCTCGGTGAAACAGACGGTAAACTGACAGGTATGAGTGCGTCCGATCCATTGACCCACGCCGGACCCCCGATCATCTCCCGCCCCGAGCACGTCTTTCCGACGCTGACGCCGCCGCAGATGTCCCGCATCGCGGCTTCCGGGCGCCGGCGTCAGACGACCAACGGCGAGGTCCTCGTCGAGGTGGGTGACCGGCCCGTGCCCTTCTTCCTTGTCTTGAGCGGAGAGGTGCAGGTGCTCCGGCTGCTCGACGGCGCGGCGACGCTCATCGTGACGCACCACGCGGGGCAGTTTTCAGGCGAAGCGAATCTGATCACCGGGCGCCGCGCGCTGGCTCGCCTCGTCGTCAACGAGCCTGGCGAAGTGATCGAGTTGACCCGGGATCAGCTGCTCGCGCTCGTGCAGGCGGACGCCGAGTTGAGCGAAATCCTCATGCGGTCGTTCATCCAGCGCCGCCTCGAGCTGATCGCCCAGGATCTCGGCGACGCGATCGTGATCGGATCGCGCCACAACGCCGGCACATTGCGCGTCAAGGAGTTCCTGACACGCAACGGGCATCCGTTTCACTACGTCGATCTGGATCGGGACAGCGAAGCGCAGGAGCTCCTCGACCGATTTCACATCAGCGTCACCGATGTGCCCGTCATGATTTGTCGCGCCTCGACGGTACTGCGCAATCCGACGAATCCGCAAATCGCCGACTGTCTGGGCTTCAACGAACCCGTCGACCAGGCGCGGATCAGCGATCTCCTCGTCATCGGCGCCGGACCCGCGGGCCTCGCCGCGGCGGTGTACGGCGCCTCCGAGGGCCTCGACGTGCTGGTGCTCGAGGCGGATGTGCCCGGCGGGCAGGCCGGATCGAGTTCGCGGATCGAAAACTATCTCGGATTCCCGACGGGAATCACGGGGCTCGATCTCACCGGGCGCGCGTACGCCCAGGCGCAGAAGTTCGGCGCCCGCGTGATGATCGCGAGGAACGCGACTCGGCTCTCGTGCGGCGGACAGCAGTACGTGGTGGAGATCGACGACGAGGTCCGCACGCCGGCTCGAACCGTGATCATCGCCACGGGCGCCGCGTATCGAAAGCCGGCGCTCGCCAACCTCTCGACGTTCGAGGGCGCCGGCGTCTACTACGGCGCGACGCCCACGGAAGCGCAGCTCTCCGCGGGCGAGGACGTCGTCGTCGTGGGCGGCGGCAATTCAGCCGGTCAGGCCGCCGTGTTTCTTGCGTCGACGGCGCGCCGCGTCCATGTGCTGATCCGCGGCGCCGGCCTTGCAGACACGATGTCGCGGTATCTGATTCGCCGTATCGAGGAGAATCCCGCGATTATTCTTCATCCGTACACCCAGATCGTCGACCTCGAGGGCGACGGCAGGCTCGAACGGATCCGCTGGCGCAACGACCAGACCGGCGACGTTCAAAATCACGACATCGGTCACGTCTTCATCATGATGGGCGCTGTGCCCAATACCCGATGGCTGGATGGCTGTCTCGTCCTGGACGAGAAGGGTTTTGTGAAAACAGGACCTGACCTCACGTCCGACGAGCTCGCGAGCGCGAAGTGGCCGCTGACGAGGCCGCCCTATCTCCTCGAAACAAGCCGGCCCGGCATTTTTGCGGTTGGAGACGTGCGCAGCGGCAACGTCAAGCGTGTGGCCTCGGCCGTCGGCGAAGGATCAATAGCGGTCGCGCTTGTCCACCAGGCGCTCCGTCGGTGAGATTCGACACGGCAATGCTGTCGCGTCAAAGCCTGCCGTGGTGACATTGCTCGACTCAGAGTCGGGACGCCGCCACTCCGATGATACGCAGTGACGTTGACTCCTGAACGAACGCGACGGCCTTGACGGCGGTTCGATTCCACGACGGATCGAGCGAAACCGTTTTTGTCGCACCGAAGCCTGTCTGTGAGCTGATGGTCCCCACATGCTCCAGTGAGCGCACAACCGCGGCGTGCGTCAGCCGGCGATTGGCATTCTCGCCGCGCCGGACGTCGCTCGTGAGGCCGTCCTCAACCACAGCGAGCAGCACATCGCCATTGACCGTCGAACCATCGGGTCCACCGACCTCTATGCGTACGATCACACGAAGATTGTCGGTCGCATCGGGCTGCGCGGTGACTTGCACGGGCGTCTTGACGACCGACTTCGCGTCCGCCAGGAGCCGGCGCGCAGCACTCCAGTCGCTGCCGACGAACCCGTGAGTGCCATCGACGACGGCCTGGGGCGTGTATATAGAGGAGGCGCCCAGCACCCGCGCGTACGCCTGCTGCCGATCGCTGTACCGCGACGATGAAAACGGATCTCGCCAACCGAGGCGATTCCAGTAGTCGACGTGGAACCCCAGGGCGATGATCTCGACGCCGGATACAGGCTGTTCCTCGACGAGTCTGGCGAGCACACGGTCGGCCGGAGGGCAGCTCGAACAGCCCTCGGACGTGAACAACTCGACCAGAACGGGTGTTCGTGGCATCAGTCGATCGGCTCGGTTGGGGTGGTTGTCGGACCCGAACACGGTCGTCCACACGGCGGCGGCAAGCAGAGCAATCGCCAGAAAAGTGATACGTGATCGAAACATGGAGGACTCTCGTTGGACAGGCGGGACACTCTACTCCTGTGACGCTCTGACCCCGCCAGGGGTTTCATGAGACGGGCAAGATGACTGACCCAAATCAGCGCTGGACCCTGCCGGAGGCGTCGCCCTTCGCCAGGGCGTCGACCTCCGCGACCGACACGCGATTGAAGTCGCCGGGGATCGTCTGCTTGAGCGCGCTCGCCGCGACGGCGAAATGGAGCGACGCGTCGAGCGGCCGGCCCGTCACGATCGCGTAGATCAAGCCTGCCGCGAAACTGTCGCCGCCGCCGATGCGGTCGACCAGGCGCACCATGTACCGCTGGCTTCGGTGCAGCGCTCCGCTCCGCCCGTCCCATAGCACTGCGCTCCAGCCGTTGTCGCTGGCCGAGACGCTCTCGCGCAGCGTGACGGCGACGAGTGCCGGCCCCAACTCGCGCGTCACGCGTTCGGCGGCGTCGCGATACCCGGACACGTCGAGCGTGGCCGCGGTCGCGTCCGAGCCGGCGACGGGAATCCCGAGGACCGCTTGCAGATCTTCCTCGTTGGCGATGACGAGATCGACGTCCTTCATCAGCGGTCTCATCGTCTTTTGCGCCTGAGATTCCGACCAGAGCTTCTTCCGGAAATTCAGATCGACGCTGACGCGCGCACCCGCTCCTTTCGCAGCGGCAATGGCTGCCGCCGTCGCTCCCGCGGTGCGGTCCCCGAGCGCCGGCGTGATGCCGGTGACATGGAACCAGGCGGCGTCTCTGAGGACCGCGTTCCAATCGATCGCATCGTCAGCCAGCCGGCTGATCGCCGAATTGGCCCGATCGTAGATCACTGTCGACGGGCGCTGGCTGGCGCCGCTCTCAGCGAAATAGATCCCGACGCGATCGCCGCTCCGGACGACGTGCGAGGTATCCACGCCTTCGGCGCGGAGCGTCCTGACCGCGGCGTCTCCGATGGCGTGCGCGGGCAGCGCCGTGACGAACGCGCTCCGCAGCCCGAAGTGCGCGAGGCTGATCGCGACGTTGGCTTCGCCGCCGCCGAAGGTCGCCGACAGAAATGGGGACTGGAAGAATCGCTCGAAGCCCGGCGGGCTCAAGCGCAGCATGATCTCGCCGAACGTCACCACGCGTGGTGTCATAGGCGGGCGGCCGCGATGCTGGCCACGACGCGCTCCGCTCTGGCGGTGATCGCGTCGAACCGTCCCTCGTCGACCGACGCCTGGTCGACGAGCGCCGAACCGAGACCGACCGCCACCGCACCCGCGCGAATCCAGTCGCCGGCGTTCTCCACGGTCACGCCGCCGGTCGGCATCAGCCGGATCTGCGGAAGCGGTGCGCGGACGTCCTTGATGTACTGGGGACCGAGCGCGGTCGCGGGAAACACTTTGATGATGTCGGCGCCCGCTTCGTAGGCCGTGAAGATTTCTGTCGGTGAGAAACAGCCGGGAATCGCGGGCACGTCGCGCTCGTGACACGCCTGGATGACGTCCGGGCGGAACACGGGTCCGACGACGAAGGTGGCCCCCGCGTCGATGACCCTGCGGGCCGTCGCCGCGTCCGTGACGGTGCCGGCGCCGAGCAGAAACCCCACCGGCATGTCGGGCGCGAGCTCGCGAATGAGATCCACGGCCCGGGGGACCGTCATCGTCAATTCGAGGGCGCGCACCCCTCCGGCCGCGAGCGCCGACGCGATCGCGTGGACCTTGTCGGGATCCTTTACGCGGATGACCGCGACGATGCCGAGCGCTTCGAGCCAGCGCGCCGTCGCGTCGCGCCCCGTCCGCTTCACCTGCACCCCAGCATAGTATTCGGATCGGGAGCGGTCTGTCTCGCGATCTGATCGAGCGCTAGGCAATCTTTCCGGCGGCTGCGTACGCGCAACTCGGATATCCTGCCAGTCATCGCTGCCTTCCGCCTCTCGAAACGAGAACGACCATGATCACCGAAGACCAGACAGCGGTCATCGACTTCCTTGCCGCGCCGTCCACACACGGTGGCGCGCCGGTTGAGCGAATTGACACGCACGCATCCATCGTCTTTCTCGCGGGCGCGCGGGCGTACAAACTGAAGCGCGCCGTGCAGTTCGACTATCTCGACTTCTCAACGTCCGATCGCCGCCGCACTCTGTGCGAGGCGGAAGTTCGTCTCAACAGCCGGACGGCAGCGACGCTTTACCGCGGAGTCCTCGCCGTCACGCTCCAGGACGACGGGTCGTATGCGCTCGGGGGGAACGGCATGCCCGTCGACTGGCTCGTGGAGATGAATCGGTTCCCGCAGGAGGCCCTGTTCGATCGATTGGCATCGGTCGGCGCCCTTGGCCTCGAGCTCATGTCGCCATTGGCGGCGGCGATCGCCGAATTCCACAAGTCCGCCGAGCATCGCTCGGATCACGGTGGCAAGGCAGGCATGTCCTGGGTCATTGAGGGAAACGCCGCCGGATTTGCGGAGTTCGGGCGAGCGTGTCTGGAGCCGTCGGCGGCGTATCGGCTGACTGACGACGCCCGTCGCGAGCTCGATCGCCGTGCGGACATGCTCGAACGCCGTCGCCAATCGGGTTTCGTCCGTCAGTGTCACGGCGATCTTCATTTGCGCAACATCGTGCTGTTGGACGGCCGGCCAACGCTGTTTGACGGCGTCGAGTTCAACGACGAGATTTCCTGCACGGACGTCTTGTACGATCTCGCGTTTCTCCTGATGGATCTCTGGCGGAGAAGGCTGCCGCGGCATGCCAACACCGTGTGGAACCGTTACCTGGTCGAGACGGCAGACTTCGACGGTGTCTCTCTCGTGCCGCTGTTTCTCTCTTGTAGGGCGGCTGTTCGCGCCAAGACGAGCGCGACGGCAGCACAACTTCAACACGACGCGCAACGCCGCAGTGAGCTCGAGGGAATGGCGCGCGAATATCTCGCCATGGCCGACGAGATGCTGCATCCGCCGCAGCCATGCCTTGTGGCAGTTGGAGGTTTCTCGGGCTCGGGGAAGTCGACACTCGCCCTCGGTCTTGCACCCTCGGTCGGCGCCGTGCCGGGTGCGATCGTGTTGCGCAGCGACGAGACGCGGAAACATCTGTGCGGTGTTCCGCTCCTGCAGCGCCTCGGTCCGGAAGGATACTCGGCGCACGTCTCCGAGCGCGTGTACTCCACCGTGGCAGAACAGGCCGCACTCGTCCTTCGTGCAGGCCACAGCGTCATCGTCGATGCGGTCTATACGCGGGCGGCAGACCGGCGCGTCATTGAACAAGTTGCCGAGGGTGCCTCTGTGCCGTTCATCGGGTTGTGGCTGGATGCGCCAGAGTCCCTGTTGATCGACCGGACGGCCCAACGCCGCAACGATCCATCCGATGCGGATGCCAACGTCGTTCGCAGGCAGCGCGCCCAAGACACTGGCGATATGAGTTGGTCTCGCCTTGACGCATCGGTGCCGGCGGCCTCTGTGCTGTCATCCGCGACCGATCGGGTGCGCGAGCGACGACACGACGTGCTGAACGCCGTGGCTGATGAGGCCCGGTGACAACCCGATAGCAGTCCGTGGCCACGCAGCCTGGTGGAGCGCGGCTGAGGAAGACACCTGCCATCGGCTTGTGCCGCGCCCACCTGCCGACCTCAACGACTCACGTTGCGGTCGCGCGTGTCTTGACATCACCTCGCTGTCGCCGCGCCATGTCCTCGAGGCGACGGCGGGCGACGTCGAACGCCTCGTGTATCGCCACATGGGCATCCTTGTGGCTACCGTCCAGTTCGTCGCTCTTGCGAGATGCTGGTCGGGATGTCGCGTCCAGCGTCGGTTCGTGATTGACAATCACGTCCTCTCCCGGCAACGACAGCTCGATTCGAACCTGGAGAGGCCGACCACGTCTTCGATGCCGGTGCCGTACTTCAAGCAATACTCGACACCCGATGATCCCGGGATGGAACGATTCGAGCCACTCCACGCGCGAACGAATCTCTTCCTCGAGGGCCGGGGAGACGCTCATGTTGCGAAAACTGATCTGAACGGGTCTTGTCGTCATGGCCGTGGTCCTTATGTTTGGGCTCAGCAGATGTCGTCCCATTCGTCCATCTTCGAGTCGTGGAAAGACTGCACCATGATCCGGTTGTCCACGTGGGCGATACCCGGCGCATTCGCCGCCGCGCGTTCGGCGGAGTCCCGCTGCAGCCAGGTGCCAACCGTACCTGTCAGAGTCGCCGTATTGCCCGATACCGTCACGGTGATGTGACGAGCATCCACATCGGCGTTCTGATGCAGCGCTTTGACGATGCGGTGTCGGACATCACCGACGGCGGCCCTGGGCGCTACCGAGATGTGGTTCAACACGCTGCGCACCCCGCGGATGTGTCGAACGGCTCTCTCCGCGCTTTCCTTCTGATACAACCAGTCCACTCTGCCGGTGAGCGTGACGTGGCCGTTCTGGACAACCGCTTGAACGCTCTCCGGGATCGTGCTGCGAAGCTCCAGCGCACGGACCGCGTCCTGGGCGATGTCCGCGTCCGTACGCTCCAAACGTAGACGAAGCTCGATGTCGTTCGCCACGGCGCGTACTCCGTGAACCCGCTTGGCGGCCCGCTCGGCCGCGAGCTTGGCGGAATACGTGTCGATGAAGCCACTCAGCGTCACCGTCCCGCCCTTGGCCGCGACGCCCACGGCACTGGCGTCCACCTCGGGGTCCCAGTCGAGTTGCCTCATCACAGCGTCGCGCACTCGGACATCGGTCTCGGTAAGAGTTGCTGTTGTCACGGCGCCCTCCTTCATGCGTCTCTGGTGTCGCGGCCGTCGCCTTTTGCCACCGAGACCGCGGATACCGTCATAGGCGCAAGCGACGTGCCGCCCGACTATGAGACCTCCAGCGTGCGCTGGCCAGCGATTCTGTGTTGCCACGCGTGGCAATGAGCAGTTCACCCGCGAAAGTCTCCTCACCTCTTGGGATATTTTCCGCGAGGCTCCCGTCCGCCGCGTGCGGAGCCGGTGGCTGAACCTCCGTGTCTCTCCTCCGTCTGGCAGAACCACCGGACTGTTTCTCGGGCATGCTTGTTGCTCCTTGCACCTTCTGAACCACCAGCCCGAGCCAGACGCGGATGCCACACAGGAGGGTCTATGTCCGAGAAGAAACAAACCACGCTCGTTCCAACCCGCAACGCCCGCAACCCATTTGCGTCGCTGCGACGGATGACATCCGAGCTCGATCGGGCGTTCGAAGCCTGGGCGTCGTTTCGCCGGCCGTCCTTCGGCCAGTTCGCGACGTCCGAGTCCGCCGCCTGGTCACCGAAGATCGACGTCTTCGAGAGAGAAAACCGCCTGGTCACACGAGTGGACCTGCCGGGCGTGAAGAAGGAAGACGTGTCGGTCGAAGTGACGGATGGTCAGCTCGCCCTGTCCGGTGAACGAAAGCATGAGAAGGAAGAGAAGAAGGACAACTTCTATCGAAGCGAGCGCGAGTACGGCAGCTTCTACCGCGCTGTTCCGCTGCCGGAAGGCGTCACGCTCGAAGACGTCAAGGCAACCTTCTCAGACGGCGTTCTCGAGGTCAGCGTCCCGTTGCCCGCGAAGCCCGAAGCGAAGGTGAGGAAGGTCCAGATCGAGGAACCGAAGACGGCCGCCAAGAGCGCGGCGTGAGGGGGTATGCCGTGAAAATCAAAGACATCATGACGGGCGAGACCCGCACCTGCTCGCTCGGCACCAACCTGGCGGCTGCCGCGGCATTGATGCTGGACGGCGACTGCGGCATTCTGCCTGTCGTGGAAGACGGAAAGCTCGTCGGGGTCGTCACCGATCGGGACATGTACATTGCTCTGGCGACGCGCAACAAGCGCGCGTCGGAGCTCACTGTGCGTGAGGTGGTCCAGACGCCCGTCTACACCTGCGGTCCGGACGACGACGTTCAGGCCGCGCTCGAAACGATGAAGCAGCACAGCGTGAGGCGCCTGCCAGTCGAAGGGTTCGGCGGCACGATCATGGGGATCGTCTCCATGAACGACATCGTTCTCGCCTCGGGTCCACGAAAGCCGGTGCACGACGCCGAAGTCATGAGCACGCTGCAGGCGATCTGCTCACACCACCATCCCGCTCCCCATGTCGCCGCGGCTTGAGTCCGCTCCGAATCGCCTGCCCCCGGTCACTGATCCGGCGTAGCCGGATCGGTGGCCGCCTTTAGGCCAGTCCACCTCAAGCACAACCGTAGTTCCGCCAGGCCTCGCCGCCAAAGCCATCCACTGCACCAGCGAGCGGGCCAGCAAGCCGTTTCTCAACATCACGTCGTCCGGGCGGCACTTGGACCTGCGAGATTTTCGACAGCCCGTGGGGAATCTTCAGCGGCCCCACGTGTTGTTCAGCCGCGCGCTTCGATGCACGACGACCGATCGTGCCGGGCACATGGCGTCTCGCTTGCAGCCCTAGCTCGCGGTCCTGTTCTCATGTGAGGTTCGAAATGCCCCATAAGCGTCTCTTGTTCAGATCCGAGGCTCGGGAAAAGGTACTGCGGGGAGCGGCAGCCATCGCGGATGCCGTGCGGGTGACTCTGGGGCCCAAATCCCGGTGTGTGCTCATTGAAAGGAAGTGGGGCAAGCCGGTGGTCTGCAACGACGGCGTCACCATCGCCAAGGAGTTCGCGCTGAAAGACCCCGACGAGAACCTGGGCGCGCAGATGCTTCGCGGCGCCGCCGAGCGGACAGGGGACGCCGTGGGAGACGGCACCACCACGTCGACGCTGCTCGCGCATGCCATCGTTGCGGACGGCGTCCGGAACATCGCGGCGGGTGCGAGTGCGATCGATCTCAAGCGCGGCCTCGATCGAGCGACCCGGGTAGCCATCGATGCGCTGCGCGCGCAATCGCGTTCCGTACAGAGCCAGCGGGAGAAGGAACAGGTCGCCACGATTTCTGCGCACAACGATCCGGCAATCGGTGAGCTCGTGGCGCAGGCGATCGAGAAGGTAGGCGCCGAAGGGGCGGTAACGGTGGAGGAAGCCAAGGGAACGGAAACGACGATGGAGGTCGTGGAAGGCCTTCAATTCGACCGGGGCTACCTCTCCCCGTATTTCGTCACCGATCCCGAGAAGATGGAGGCCGTGCTCGAGGACGCACTCATCCTGCTGTACGAGGGAAAGATCAGCAACCTCAAAGATTTCCTCCCACTGCTGGAGCAGATCGCCAAACGTGGAGTGCCGCTGCTGGTCGTCGCCGAGGACGTCGAAGGAGAGGCTCTCGCGACGCTCGTCGTCAATCGCCTGCGGGGCGTGTTTGCCAATGTCGCCGTGAAGGCGCCAGGATTTGGCGACCGTCGGAAAGCGATGTTACAGGACATGGCCATCGTGACCGGAGGGCAACTCATCGCGCAGGAGCTCGGCATCAAGCTCGAAAATGTAACGCCCGAGAACTTAGGACGTGCATCGCGAATCGTTGTGGATCGTGAGCACACGACAATCATCGGTGGCAAGGGCGACAAGGCGGCGATCGCCGGACGATGTCAAGAGTTGCGCAAGCAGATCGCCGATACAACGTCCGACTACGACCGGGAGAAGCTCGAGGAACGCCTGGCGAAGCTGTCAGGCGGCGTCGCGGTGATTCGTGTCGGAGCCCCCTCGGAAGCGGAGATGAAGAGCCGGCGCGAAGCGTTCGACGACGCGATTCACGCGACACGGGCCGCAATCGCCGAAGGCGTCGTTCCTGGTGCGGGCCTCGCCCTTCTGCGCGCGATCCCGGCAGTGGACGCGGAAGCTGCCCGCCTGGAGGGAGACGAACGATCGGGCGCGCAGATCCTCCGCCGGGCGCTCGAGACCCCGGCTCGTCAGATTGCAGAGAACTCGGGAGTCGACGGCGGTGTGGTCGTCGACAAGATGCGTACGGGAACCGGCAACTTCGGATTTGACGCGGCATCAGGCAAGTACGTGGACCTCATCGAAGCCGGCATCATCGATCCGACGAAGGTCGTTCGACTCGCTCTTGAAAACGCCGTGTCGGTTGCAGGAGTGTTGCTACTGACCGAAGCCACGATGACCGAGGTGCCCGAGACGAGACCGGAGAGAGAGCCGGTCGGTGCCGACGCCGGCCTGTGACGTCGCTCACACGATCACGTCTGACATCGGCAGTTCGCCGAACGCCCGGACGCCCGGAGGCTAGCCTGATTCGGGTGCTTCGAAGCCTTCCGCATTCGCGACATTCGCCACGGTGATGTTGTTGACGACTCCTTGCACACCATCGATGTGACGCACGATGCCTTCGGCTTCGGACTTTTCGTGCGGCCATCGAACGGAGCCTGTCAGGGTCGCCGTGCCGCGATCGACATGGACCCGCACGTCCTGCGGAACTCCGGGGTGGTCATCCAGCGCCTTCCTGGCGGCGGCGAAGATCTCCGGATCGAGACGACGTTGTGTGCTTGTCATGGCGTGCTCCTGCGTGAGAACTACCTGCTGAAAAGGATCCCAAGTCGCCCAATAGGTCTTTCGGTCAGCGCTGCCGGCGGCGTTCAGCCTCGCCGTAACGTCAGCACCGGGCACGACGCTTCCCGCACCACGTGCTGTGTCGTCGAGCCAAAGAACAAGAGATCGGCCGCTCCACGTCCCTGCACGCCCATGACGATCAGATCACTCTGTCGTTCTGCGGCGACGCGCAGAACTTCGCGCCAGGGCTTTCCATGCGTCATCAACGACTCCACGCTGCAGAACTCGGTCGCGCCCGCAACGGCTTCCTGCAGACGCCGGCGAAGAGCCTCCTCACGCTCCTTGAGGAAATCCCCAATCGTCATGCCCGCGTCGTACACGACGCTCGCCATGTCGGCCGTGTTCTGGAATTCATGTTCGACGACGTGGAGAACGGTGAGCTGCCCGTCGGCTTCCTGCGCCATCGAGATCGCATATTTCAGTGCGTGCAACGAAGACTCTGAGAAGTCCACTGGACACAGGATTCGTTTGTAGAGAACAGGGCCAGCGGGCACGGCGTCCGGAAGTCGTCTCGGAACGGTCATGACCGGGCAGCTGGCCTTCCGCAGTACTTTTTCGGCGACTGACCCGAGAAGAAGGCGCTCGAATCCGGATCGCCCATGCGTGCCGATCACGAGCAGGTCGGCTTTCATGCTGGCCGCCTGTTCCAGGATTTTGTCGGCTGTGTTGCCTTCGCGGACCACCGCCTCAATGGTGATGCCGGGTGCGCTCTCCGTCTCGGCAAATGCCTTGGTGTCGGCTAGCAGCTGGTCGCGATCCACCGCAGTTAACACAATCGGCTCGAAGACTACCGGACTCGGACCGAACGCTGCGACCGGAGCTGGCGAGAACACGTGGAGAGCCGTGACCGTCGCCTCGTACCATCGGGCAATCGCGATCGCGTGGTCGAGCGCACGTCGCGAGTAGTCCGAAAAGTCGATTGGGCAGAGGATTCGTCGAATCTCGATCATCAAAGCCTCCTGCGTGCGCATGCCTCCGGATTCGGAAGGCGGCGCCCTACGGTTCTAGCTTCAAGATAGTCGGTCTGGATTCGCATGACGAGGTCTTCAAATTCGGGCACGTGTCGCGGTCATTGCAGCATCCTCCAAGAGATCGTGAAGCGTTGTTCAGGTGGAGAGCAAGCCATGTGCCGCAGTCCACAGGCGTGTTGCCGTGCGCTAGCAACCACCGCTCCGTGCAGACGGCTGCGGCTTGTCCACAGGCCCCACCGAAAAATTCCCGTGCGTGGGGAATTCTCCGTGGCGCCTCTGACGTCTGAACCCGTCGTTCCGAGACGAACGCCGCGGCAGGGGCGTTTGCTCGATTGCAGGAGCAGTACCCGTGAAGCTGTCCGCATCTCACCGCCATCAATAGGCAACGTTTGGAACGGCGCGCCAAGGCACCGTCTTTGCACTTTGAACAAACATGACTATTCCATGGCGATCCGCGGAACCCCTACGGTTCGCCGATCGACGACAGGCAGGAGCCAAATTAGCCCGTCAGTTGCAACACCTCGCCGACAAACCCGACCTGGTGGTGCTGGCCCTTCCCAGGGGCGGTGTACCGGTCGCTTTCGAAGTGGCGCGGTCGCTTGGGGCTCCGATGGACGTGTTCGTGGTCCGCAAGCTTGGAATGCCTGGACATCCGGAGCTGGCCATGGGAGCCATCGCCAGTGGCGGCCTGCCCGTGATGAACGAGGACGTCTTCAGCTGGTACCGGCCATCGGCGTCGGCGATCGAGGCGGTGATCCGAGCAGAGCAGGCAGAGCTGGAGCGTCGAGAACGCGCGTATCGCGATGGCAGGCCGCCTTTACCGATCGAAGGCCGCACCGTCATTCTGGTCGACGATGGCCTGGCCACCGGATCGACGATGCGAGCGGCGGTGCTTGCGATTCGACGGCTTCGGCCATCCCGCGTCGTCGTTGCAGTTCCGGTTGGAGCTCGTGAGACGTGCGAGGCGCTTCGCGCGATTGCCGACGAGGTCGTGTGCGCGCTGATGCCGGAGCCATTCTCCGCGGTCGGCCTCTGGTACATCGACTTTTCTCAGACGACTGACGACGAAGTGCGCCAGCTGCTGTCGTCACAAGGTGCGGATGCCACGCGCAAGCGGAGTGCGTGATGCACGACCCCACGGTTATCGAGACGCTACGGAGCCATGTCGTTCCGGTGGACGTTGAATCAGCCGCACAACGACTGCTCGAGGCCATCGATCCGGATGTCTCGTTGGTGTTGATCGGCGAAGCCACGCATGGAACGCTGGAGTTCTACCGAATTCGCGCCGACCTCACGCGCGCCCTGATCCGACAACGCGGATTCAACATCGTCGCAGTCGAGGCCGACTGGCCCGATGCCTACCGCGCCAACCAATGGGTCCGGCTATTCGGGACTGACAACACCGCCGAGGAGGCCCTCGCTGACTTCACCCGATTTCCGCGGTGGATGTGGAGGAACCGTGAGGTCGTGAGGTTCCTTCGCTGGCTGCGTTCCGAGAATGCGGAGCGCCGCTCGGACGCGCGCGCGGGATTCTACGGCCTGGATTTGTATAGCCTGCACCGCTCCATGGCACGTGTCATCGAATACCTCGACAAGGTCGATCCGAATGCCGCGAAGAAGGCGCGTCAAGGCTACGCCTGCTTCGATGCCTTCGGCGAGGACGTGCAGCGGTACGGCTACGCCGCCAGTCTGGACATCGAACGCTCGTGCGAAGACGAAGTCGTCGAGCAGCTCGTCGATCTGCGACGGCGGGCGGCAGAGTACGCGAAGCGCGATGGACGTATCGCCGCCGACGAGTATTTCGTCGCCGAACAGAACGCGCGGGTCGTGCGCAACGCCGAAACCTACTACCGCGCGATGTTCCGAGGCGGCGCGGAATCCTGGAACGTCCGCGACCGGCACATGATGACGACGTCTGGAAGGTCTGCTCGACCATGCAGGCCGCTCCCATCGAACTCCGCGCGCCGTCGTCTGGGCGCACAACTCACACCTCGGCGATGCACGCGCCACGAGTATGGCCGACATCGGTGAGCTGAATCTCGGCCAACTCGTCCGCGAGCGCTTTGGGTCTGATTGCTGTTCGATCGGCATGACTACGCATGAGGGCGAAGTGACGGCCGCGCACGAGTGGGACGAACCCGCGGCGTTGCGTACCGTTCGCACGTCGCTGCCTGGGAGCTACGAGCGTATCTTTCATGACGTCGGCATGCCTGCCTTCACTGTGCGGCTATCGTCGCCGGCGCTGGCTTCCATTCTTGCGGGACCGCGTCTGGAACGTGCCATAGGCGTGATCTATCGACCGGAGACGGAGCGGGCGAGCCACTATTTCGCGGCGCGGCTGCCGCAGCAGTTCGATCTCGTCGTGCATGTGGATCGCACGCGCGCCGTGGAGCCCCTCGAACGATGGGGCCGCCATGAAGTCGACTTGCCGGAGACCTATCCGACGGGTATATGAGGGCGGCTATGATGCAGCCGGCTGCGGTGCAGATAAACGCTGGGCGGGCTCTCATCGAGGGCGATCTCACGATTCCAGTCAAGGCCGCCGGGCTCGTGGTGTTTTCGCACGGGAGCGGCAGTAGCCGCTTCAGCAGGCGGAACAGGTCCGTCGCGCAGGTGCTCCAAACTGGTGGTTATGCCACCCTGCTGCTCGATCTGCTGACACGTCAGGAAGACGCGATCGACGAGCAGACGCGCGAATACCGCTTTGATGTCGATCGATTGGGCCACCGCGTCGTTGCCGCCATCGACTGGACGGCAAGCCATCCACAGGTAGCCCGGCTGCCTGTTGCCTGTTTCGGCGCCAGCACGGGTGCGGCCGCAGCATTGATCGCAGCGGCCGAACGGCCAGAGATAGTACGCGCGGTGATCTCGCGCGGCGGTCGCCCAGACCTGGCAGGCGACGCATTGCCACAGGTGCAGGCTCCGACGCTGCTGATCGTCGGCGGCGACGACGAGGCGGTTATCGAGCTCAATCGAGCGGCCATGCGGCGTATGCGTGCGCAGGTCCAGCTCGAAATCGTGCCTGGCGCCACGCATTTGTTCGAGGAGCCCGGTGCGCTGGAATTGGTCTCCGAGCTCGCTCTCAAGTGGTGCACGACGTACGTGAAGGGGTCACCGAAATGATACGAGACGTGCCTGTTGGCGAGTGGGGATCGTTTCTGGAACGCTTCGGCCGCGAGCATCGCGCGTGGCTCGCGACTGTCCACGTTGTCGATGCCCGAGGGACCGCGACCCGCTCTGCTCGGATCCCGTTGAAGTCGGCGGCTGCCTCAGCAGATGCCGTGATGCTCGAGTTCATCGGCGAGGCGCACTCATTCTCCGCGCACCACCCATGCAACTTGCGCATCCAGCAGACAGATAGCGGGATTGTCCAGGCGCTCGAGATTGATGGACCGGACGGACAGTTCATCCGTCTCGCCTTTCGAGCCACCGCCCTGCCGGAGCAGCTCGATGGACTCGCCCCGGGCGAGCTGCCTGCCGATCGGGCAGTCCGATTGCTGTCATTGACGAAACCATGATCGAGCAGTCTGACCGTCTCCCTGGCTTGGCATCGCCGACGCGATGGGCTCCGATTCTCAAGGAGGGTGGGAGCGCTACGGCGGGCCCAAACATGCGCGACTACGATCGTGAACGTTCGCAGTTCACCTGGGACACCGCGCGCGGGTGGCTCCAGGGCCTGCCGGGCGGACGCGGTCTGAACATTGCCCACGAGGCCATCGATCGGCATGCTGCCGGCGCACTCGGCAGCCGCGCAGCCATACGGTGGATCAGCCGGACAGACGCTCGGCGCGACTACACTTACAGCGACCTGTGCCGGGCGACCAATCGCTTCGCCAATGTGCTTCGACGCCTGGGAGTCGGCAAGGGAGACGTCGTGGCGACCCTCGCCGGACGCATTCCAGGGCTTTACGTGGCTGCGCTCGGCACACTCAAGAACGGCAGCGTGTATACGCCGCTCTACTCAGCATTCGGACCCGATCCGATCGTGTCCCGCATGACGATTGCGCGTGCACGCGTGCTGGTGACGACCGACGTCCTGTACCGAAAGAAGATCCAACCGGTGCGGACCGAGATGCCTGCACTCGAGCACGTGCTGCTGGTGCGTGAGACGGCAGCGGCGCTCCCGCCCGCCACGCAGGATTTCGAAGACCTGCTGGACCGTGCGGAGGATAAGTTTGTGATCCCTCCGACCGGCGCCCAGGACCTCGCGTTGTTGCACTTCACGAGCGGGACGACCGGGAAGCCGAAGGGTGCCATGCACGTGCACGAGGCGGTCGTAGCGCACTACGCCACCGCTCGCTTCGCGCTCGATTTTCATCCTGGCGATCGATTCTGGTGCACGGCCGATCCAGGGTGGGTCACGGGAACGTCGTATGGCATCATCGCGCCGCTCACGCACGGGCTGACCATGGTCGTCGATGAAGCGGACTTCGACGCGGAGCGTTGGTACCGAATCATCCGCGACGAGCAGGTCAGCGTCTGGTACACGGCGCCGACGGCGATTCGGATGTTGATGAAGGCGGGCACGCCGCTGGCGCGTCAGTACGACCTGCGCAGTCTTCGCTTTCTGGGAAGCGTCGGCGAGCCGCTGAATCCCGAAAGCGTCGTATGGGGCGTCGACGCCTTCGATCACCCGTTCCACGACAACTGGTGGCAGACCGAGACCGGCGGCATCATGATCGCCAACTTCGCGTCGATGGACATCCGCCCTGGCTCCATGGGTCGTCCGCTTCCAGGCGTCGAGGCCGCGATCGTCCGCCGTACGCCCGACGGTGCCGTCGCAATCGATGAACCCGGTGTTCAGGGCGAACTGGCGCTGCGACCGGGATGGCCGTCGATGTTCCGCGGATACCTCGGCGAAGAGGAACGCTATCAGAAGTGTTTCAGAGGTGGCTTCTATCTCACGGGCGACCTCGCGCGACGCGACGCCGACGGCTATTACTGGTTCGTTGGACGCGCGGACGATGTGATCAAGTCGTCCGGGCATCTGATTGGCCCATTCGAAGTCGAGAGCGCGCTGCTGGAGCATCAGGCGGTTGCTGGCGCGGGTGTGATCGGTAAGCCGGACCCGGTCGCGGGAGAGATCGTCAAGGCATTCGTGACGCTGAAGCCTGGCTTCGAGCCCGACGAGAGCTTGCGCCGGTCCATCCAGGCGCACGCGCGCACACGCCTGGGAGCCGTCGTCGCGCCCAAGGAGATCGCATTCGTGCCGACGATTCCGCTGACACGGTCGGGCAAGATCATGCGGCGGCTGCTCAAGGCGCGAGAGCTGGGTTTACCAGAGGGCGATACTTCAACGCTGGAGCCGTCATGACACAGGCGCAAACCGAGACCGATCACAGCCGTCATCTCCTGCGCGAGATGCTTCGGATTCGCCGCTTCGAAGAGAAGTGCGCGGAGCTCTACAGCGCCGGAAAGATCCGAGGCTTTCTCCATCTGTACATTGGTGAGGAAGCCGTGGCCGACCGGTGTGATGCAGGCACTGAGCGTTGAGGACGCCATCGTTGCGACGTATCGCGAGCACGGGCACGCGCTCGCTCGCGGTGTCCGAGCGGATGCACTGATGGCCGAGATGTTCGGCAAGCAGGAAGGCTGCAGTCGAGGCCGCGGCGGATCGATGCACGTGTTCGACGCGGCCACAAGGTTCTACGGCGGCAACGCCATTGTTGCCGGAGGGCTGCCGCTCGCGGTCGGCTTGGCGCTGGCCGACCAGCACCTCGGGCGGCAGCGCGTCACGACGTGTTTCTTCGGCGACGGCGCCGTTGCCGAAGGCGAGTTCCACGAATCGATGAATCTGGCCGCGCTCTGGAAACTCCCCGTACTGTTCCTGTGCGAGAACAATCTCTACGCGATGGGAACACGCATCGACAGAGCCTTGGCGCAACTCGACCTCCCGGCAAAGGCGCGGACGTATGGAATGGTTGCCGAAACGGTAGACGGAATGGATGTTCTCGCCGTCGAGAAGGCGGCGCGGATTGCCGTGGCTCACGTGAGGGCCACCGGGGGTCCGTATTTTCTCGAGGCGCGGACGTATCGGTTCCGAGCGCATTCGATGTTCGACGCGGAACTGTATCGAGACAAGGCCGAAGTCGAGGAATGGAAGAAACGCGACCCACTTGTGGTACTCCGGCGACACAGTGGAATCGGAGATTCTGACTTCGCGTCGCTCGACCTGGAGGTGCTCAGCGAGATCGCCGCCGCCGTGGCATTCGCCGAGTCTGGCACCTGGGAACCGGTCGACCAACTCACCCGCGACGTCTATACGCCGCCCCAGGAGGGGAACCGTGAGCGCCTCGCCAGCTAGGACGACGTACCGGGAGGCGAGTGCGGGAGGCGATCCGTGACGCCCTGCGCCGCGATCCTCGCGTCTTCCTGATGGGCGAGGACGTCGGCAAATACGGCGGCGCCTACGCCGTGAGCAAGGGACTGCTCGCGGAGTTCGGGCCCGAGCGGATTCGAGACACGCCGTTGTCCGAGTCCGCGTTCGTCGGGGCCGGTATCGGGGCGGCCATCGGCGGTGCCCGACCGATCGTCGAGGTGATGACCGTGAACTTCAGTCTGCTCGCGCTCGATCAGATCGTGAACAATGCGGCAACCCTTCGGCACATGTCGGGCGGCCAGGTCAGCGTGCCTCTCGTAATTCGAATGGCGACTGGCGCCGGCCGCCAACTGGCGGCACAGCATGCGCACAGCCTCGAGGGCTGGCTCGCCCACATCCCGGGTATCCGCATCGTCGCGCCTGCGACCTTGGAAGACGCCCGCGGGATGCTATGGACGGCTCTCGAAGATCCCGATCCGGTCCTCCTGTTCGAGCACCAGACTCTGTACAACATGGAGGGAGAGTTGGCGCCGGACGCGGGGCCGGTGGACATCGATCGAGCAGCCATTCGCCGAGCCGGCAGCGACGTCTCGGTCATCACGTACGGGGCATCCTTGTTCAAGGCCCTCGCCGCTGCGGATACGCTGGCCAGCGACGGGATTCAGTGCGAGGTCATCGATCTGCGCACGCTGCGCCCGCTCGACATGAATACCCTCTTTGAATCCGTGCGGAAGACGCGTCGTGTCGTGGTGGTTGACGAGGGGTGGCGAAGCGGCAGCTTGTCTGCAGAGATCGTCGCACGAATTGCCGAGTCGGCGTTCTACGACCTCGACGCGCCGCCCGCACGTGTCTGTTCGGCGGAAGTGCCGATTCCCTACCCCAAACATCTCGAGGACGCCGCGCTTCCACAGCCTCATGCCATTGTCGATGCCGTTCGAGCGCTGATGCCCGCACCTGTGGCGCGATGATCGAGTTCCGGATGCCGACGCTCGGCGCCGACATGGAAGCAGGCACCCTCGTGAAGTGGCTCAAGAAGGCAGGCGACGGGGTGGCGAGGGGCGACATCATCGCGGTCGTCGACACGGAGAAGGGGGCCATAGAGATCGAAGTCTTCGACGCGGGGGTGCTCGACCGCCTGGTGGTCGAGCCGGGACAGAAGACTCCCGTCGGCACCGTGCTGGCGCTGATTCGCTCGCCAGAAGAGCCTGCGGGTGCGCCGCTCAAGCCGGTGCCTCCGGTGCCGTCCACGGCTGTGGCGTCCGCGACCGCTGCGCCACCGACGGCTGCGCCCGCGGCGGCACGCGGCCGTGTATCACCTGCTGCCCGAAAGGCGGCCGAGCAGCTTCATGTCGAACCTCGAAGTCGGTGGAAGGGCGAGGCCCTGGCGGATCGATCACTGTCGCCGACGTAGAGCGCGCCGCCTCTGTCGGCAAACCGGCGGCAACCACCCCAGATCGTCTGTCCGGAATGCGCGCGGCCATGGCTGCGGCGATGGCCCACTCCAAACGCGAGATCCCGCACCTGTATCTATCCACGACGGTCGATCTCACACCAGCGTTGACGTGGCTCAAAGCCGAGAACGAGCGGCGCCCCGTGACCGGGCGGCTTCTGCCCATCGTGATGTTCATCAAGGCTGTCGGGCGTGCGTGCACAGAAGTACCCGCGGTCAATGGTTTCTGGACCGACCACGGGTTCGTACCGGGAGCTGGCGTGCACGTCGGGTGCGCCATCGCGCTGCGCGGCGGCGGCCTGGTCGCACCGGCACTTCACGACGTCTCCCAGAAGAGTCTCGACATTCTCGCGCGCGAGTTCGCCGATCTCGTGAAGCGCGCGAGAGCGGGGACGCTTCGCAGCTCGGAGATGAGCGACGCCACGATCACGCTGACCAATCTGGGGGACCTTGGCGTCGAGTCGGCCTACGCCATCATCTACCCTCCGCAGGTTGCTATTGTGGGCATCGGCCGGATCGTCGAACGGCCCTGGGTTGTCGATGGACGGATCGAGCCGCGGTCCGTAATCACGGTCAGTATGTCTGCAGATCACCGGGCAGTCGACGGACGAGGCGCTGGATCGTTCCTCACCGCCTTCGATCGCGCGCTCCAGGCGCCAGACAAGCTATGACACGCGACGAGATCCGCAACGCTGTAATACAGGCGCTCACCAGCATTGCGCCAGAGATCGATCCACAGGACTTGCAGGCGGACGCCGTCCTGCGACAGGAGTTCGATCTCGACTCGATGGATTTCCTCAACTTCGTGATCGGTCTCCACGGCGCGCTTGGTGTCGACGTTCCCGAGCAGGATTACCCGCAGCTGACGACTCTCAACGGCGCAGTGGATTACTTCGCGTCCCGATTGCCTTTTCCGCCTCGACGATCGCGAGCATCGTCTTGAGGACCGAATCCGGGTTGAGCGAGATGCTGTCAATCCCCTGTGCCACGAGGAACTGGGCGAACTCCGGGTAGTCGCTCGGCGCCTGGCCGCAGATTCCGATCTTTCGACCGGCAGCGTGAGCCGCATGGATGACCTGAGCGATCGTCTGCGTGACGGCGTCGTTCCGTTCATCGAACAGATGCGCGACGAGCTCGGAATCGCGGTCGACGCCCAGGATCAGTTGTGTCAAGTCGTTGCTGCCGATGGAGAAGCCATCGAACACTTCGGCGAACTTCGCGGCCAGCGTCACGTTGCTCGGAATCTCGCACATGACGTAGATCTCGAGACCGCGCTCGCCCTGGATCAATCCGTGGCGGGCCATTTCCGCGATGACACGGCGACCTTCCTCGACTGTTCGGCAGAACGGCACCATCAGTTTCACGTTCTGGAGTCCCATGGCCTCGCGCACTTTCCGCATGGCGCGGCATTCGAGCGCAAAGCCCTCGCGGTACCGTTCGTCGTAGTATCGTGATGCGCCCCTGAAGCCCAGCATGGGGTTCTCTTCTCTCGGTTCGAACGCTGCGCCGCCGAGAAGACCGGCGTACTCGTTCGTCTTGAAGTCGGAGAGGCGGACGATCACGTCTTTCGGCCAGAAGGCGGCGGCAATCATTCCAACGCCCTCGGCCAGTCGATCGACGAAGTACTGGCCCTTGTCGGTGTATCCAGCCGTGAGGCGCTCGATCTCACGTCTCTGCTTCGGGTCTGAGATCTGTCCGGGGCGCAGCAGCGCCATCGGGTGCGCGCGCACGTGGGTCCCGATGATGAACTCCAGGCGTGCCAGGCCCACACCGTCGTTGGGCAGGAACGACAGCGAGAACGCCTCGGCGGGGTTCGCGACGTTCATCATCATGCGGGTGCGTGGACGTGGCAGGTCCGCGAGGTTCGTCCGCTCGACACGGATCGGCAGGAGGCCTCCGTAGACGAAGCCGTCGTCGCCTTCGGCGCACGACACGGTCACGTCATCGCCGGTCTTGATCGACGCCGTGCCAGTTCCAGTGCCGACGATGGCGGGAATGCCCAGTTCCCGGCTGACGATCGCGGCGTGGCACGTGCGGCCGCCCCGGTCGGTCACCACCGCGGCCGCTCGTTTCATCACCGGTTCCCAATCGGGATCGGTCATCTCGGTGACGAGCACCTCGCCGGGCTGCAGTTGTTCCAGATCTGCCGTCGAACGAATGACACGGGCGGGTCCCTGGCCGATTCTCTCCCCGACGCTTCGGCCCTTCGCCAGCAGCTGCCCTCGCGAGTCGAGGTGGAAACGCTCCAGCACCATCGCGTCCCGCCGGGTGTGGACGGTTTCCGGCCTCGCCTGCACCAGATACAGCTCGCCGGTCCGGCCATCCTTCGCCCATTCGATATCCATCGGCGTCGGTGTGTGTCGCAGCTTCGAGTAGTGCTCTTCGACCAGGACCGTCCATCGGGCCAACGTCAGCACATCATCGTCCGACAGCACGAACCGTTCACGGTCCTCGCCGGGAACGGGAACGCTGCGCGTCTGCCGAGTACCTCCCTCTTCGTAGACAAGCTTGAACTCCTTCGTCCCGAGCTTCCTCTGCAGAATGGGCCGATAGTCGCCCGTCAACGTCGGCTTGAACACGTAGAACTCATCGGGATTGACCGTGCCTTGGACGACGCTCTCCCCAAGCCCATACGCGCCAGTGATCAGGACCGAGTTGGAAAACCCCGTTTCGGTATCGATCGAGAACATCACGCCGGCGCTGGCGAGATCGGATCGCACCATCTTCTGCACGCCCACCGACAGAGCCACCTGCGTGTGATCGAAACCGTGATGCACCCGGTAGACGATGGCCCGGTCGGTGAACAGCGACGCGTAGCAGCGCCTGACCGCGTCGACGAGCATCGTCTCGCCATGAATGTTGAGGAACGTCTCCTGCTGTCCGGCGAAACTTGCCTCCGGGAGATCCTCTGCCGTTGCGCTGCTGCGCACGGCCACGTCGCAATTGGGCCCGTACTGCTCCTCGAGCCGTCGATATCCGTCCTGAACGGCGTCTATGAGATCGGCGGGCAGGGGTGCGGCCAGCATGGCGGACCGAACCCGACTGCCGGCTGCCTGCAGCGTGTCGATGTCGCTGATGTCGATGCCCGCAAGGGAGTCTCGAACAACGCGCTCGAGATCGGCGCTACGCATGAAGGCCCTGTAGGCGTCGGCGGTTGTGGCGAAACCGTCTGGCGTCCGAATGCCAAGCGGCGTCAGCGCCCGCCGCATCTCGCCGAGCGAGGCATTCTTGCCGCCGACAGAGGCGACGTCGCTCATGCCGACGTCATCGAACGACCGGATCCAGTTCATCGCGATTTCCCCCTTCTACCGGACTGCCGCGTCATAGCAGCCGCGCGGCGCCTTCGCTCAATGGTCGGCTGATCGCCCACAGACTCTCTTCGCTCAGCAAGCCAGGTGCCGGCCATACCAAGCTTTCTGGAGGCGATAGGCCGTTGCTTTCACCGAAGGACCGCGAGATATTTCGGAGCCACGGGGAAAAATCCATCGCTACGAGCCGCCGGCGCCGTGTCAGCCTTCACGATGAATCCAGCGCCACCGCCGAATCAGGCCTGTTCAAGCCGTTTCTCCACAAACCGCCCTCCAATGGCGACCGAGGTTCAGTCGGGCATCGCTTTCGCACAGTGAAGACCGTGAGTGCTTGCGAATGGAGGACACCATGGCAACTGTGACCGAGTCCGCGGCGAAAGCCGTCAGGGACTACACCGAGCCTGTCCGGGCAGCCGTTGACGAGAACATGCGGGACGTTCGACGCGCGGTCGTCGCCGGACGCCATGCGGTGGAAGACTGCGCGGCCGAAGCCACCGTTCAGGTCCGACGGCATCCCTTCGTGTCGCTGGGTATCGCGGCAGGTGTCGGGACTCTCTTCGGCTGCTTGATCGGATTCACGGTCGGCCGCTTTAGCGGTCGTCGCAGATCCGAGTAGCCACACGGCACGAGCCTCAACGAGCCATTGACCGCCGTGCCGGTGGCGATTTGTGAACTCATATATGGTCCGTACGCAGTGCTGTCTTCATCCCTGACGCCTGGACCAGGGTCAGTCGTCCCTTCTGTACCACACAGGCCAGGTGTACGCACAGGCAGGGTCCATTACATGAAGGCACACTCGACAGCTCGACCGTGACGTGCCCGTGGCACGGCGCGCAATTCAACGTGTGCACGGGAGCGGTGCTGCGCGGCCCGGCCAAGGATTCGCTCAAGACGTACCGCGTGACCGTCGAAGGCGACGTCGGGCGTGTCGACGTTCCGCTCGCACAGGCCGTCCAAAGCGAGTGACGATGTGCCTGAACGCCTGAATTGTTGACCGCTCGCGCGTTCATCGGCTTGCGCTCCGTTTGCTCGCCGCTGCCGGTTGCTCGCGTCCTGTCTGCTCCGGCTCAAACCGAAGAATGTCGCCAGGCTGGCACGAGAGCGCCTCGCAGATCGCATTGAGCGTCGAGAAGCGGATCGCGCGCGCCTTGCCCGGTCTTGAGGATCGAGAGGTTGGCCAGCGTCAGTCCGATCCGATCCGCGAGCTCGGTCAGCGTCATCCGCCGATCGTGAAGCAGGTCGTCGAGCTTGACGGCGATCGGCATGTCACACGGTCCCTTCGAGGTCTTCGCGCATGAGCGTGCCTTCCGCGAACACGCGGGCCAGCAGGAACGTGAGGAGGACGGCGAGCCAGCCGTTGATCGAAAAGCCGGCATCGAGATCGAGCGGATGCGCCGGAGTCGACACGGTCTTGGCGATCGCGCCGATGACGAGGCTGAGGACCTGCAGCGCGAGCAGCGCCCAGGCGATCGCACGCAAACGGTGCGCGTTCGCGGCGACGAACGGGTCGCCCGCGCGAACCGTCTCGACGATCGCGAGCAGCCGTTTGAGGACGACGTAGTTCAGCGGGATCGCGGCGAGGCCGATCGCCGCGATCGCGCGCAAGCCCATGATCAGCCGCTCTGCCTCGGGCGAAGGCGAAAGTCCGAGCGCGCTCATGATCCATTGCCGGGTGGGCATGGCGACCAGCAGAGCGAGGATCGCGGCGCCACTCAGCCAGTTCACGACGATGAGGATCCGCAGCCCGACGTGCGCGATCGGCAGCGCGGCGGATGACGAGGCTGGCCTTGACATGGTTCCCCACACCTCCTGATATATCGACTATCAATAATCTATTTATTGATTATCGTCAAGTAGAATATTGGCAGTCGATAAGGGAAGCCCGCGACGGGGCCGAACCGCTCGCGCCGGCGGCTTGATTGGCAAGCTAGTTCTGCATTGTCCACGCCGAGCCACACCGGCGGCCTCGCGGAGCCACGCGCTCGACTCGCGACACCGATTCGTCACGCCAATCAGGCCATCTGGTCGCCCACAGAACGTGATGCGGCGCATCGGCAACCTCAGAGGACCGAGAACACCACGGCCGAGCAGGTCGTACGGCCGGCGCGGCGATAGCTGTGCGGCACCGACGCGTCGAAGTACATCGCGTCGCCCATCTCGAGCATGTGCTCCGTGCTTTCCACCGTGACGCCAAGCTCGCCGGAGAGCACGTGGACTACTTCGACGCCCGAGTGCTGGTGGGGGCGCGCCTTGCCATCCCCGATCGGGTGGAAGGTCGCGAGGTAGGCCTGGCATTTCGGCTCGGCCACGGGGAACGTCAGGCTCTCGAAGTGATACGCCGGATCACGCCGGCCGGGCTCCTCGGGAAACCTCAGCCGCTCGGCTCGCCGGACGATGGCGAGCGCGCGGTGCTTGCGGTGATCCGCGAAGAAATAGTCGAGGTCGACGCTGAACACCATGCCGATCCTGAGCAGGGTCTGCAGCGTCGGAAACATCTTGCCGCGCTCCAGCTTTGACAGGAGCGCCGGCGACAGCCCCGTATGCCGTCCGAGATTGACCAGCCCGAGCTTCTTCTTGAGCCGCAGTGCTCGGAGCTTGGCGCCGATCTCGTAGCGCTGGAGTTCGTCGGTCAGGGTCGTCTTGGCCATCACAGTAGATTTTACTACAACGAAAATAGATTGCTCCATCTTTGAGTCGACCGTGACAGGGTCGTGAACGTGCGACCTCCTGCCGTTCTGCTGAGCTCATTCTTTCTTCGTCACTTTTCGTCTCAGGAAAAAGGCGCCTGATTTTTGTCTTCAGGCTCACACGACTTGTGGCATTGCGTTAATTTTACTATTCAGCAAGTTATTTGCTCATTACGATTAGTGTCGATGGTGGCGTTCGGAATGTGCCGGATGCGCATCGAAGGAGTGCACAGGATGAAGTTCATAACGAAGACTCTGTGGGTGGGTTCGGTGATGGCGCTGCTGGCCACGTCCTCGTTCGGTACGTCCGTCAAGGCCGAAGCGGCCAACAAGGACATCGTCGACACGGCGGTCGCGGCCGGATCCTTCAAGACCCTGGCGGCGGCGCTGCAGGCGGCCGGCCTGGTGGAGACGTTGAAAGGCAAGGGACCGTTCACGGTGTTCGCGCCGACCGATGCGGCGTTTGCCAAGCTGCCCGCCGGCACCGTTGAGGATCTGCTCAAGCCGGAGAACAAAGCCAGGCTGGCCGCCATTCTGACTTACCACGTCGTGTCGGGCGAGGTGATGGCGGCACAGGCTGCCAAGTTACCGTCCGCCAAGACGGTGAACGGCGCGTCGCTGACGATTCATGCGATGGGCGGCAAAGTGATGGTGGATAACGCCACGGTCACCTCGGCCGACATCGCGTGCACCAACGGCGTGATTCACGTGATCGACACGGTCGTGTTGCCGAAGTAGGCGCGGACGAACTTGCGAGGGAGCGTCGCAACTCGGCCGGCTCTTCCGATGACCCACGAACGCATCCGTCTCGGGATCTCGGCGTGTCTGCTCGGGGAGCCGGTGCGCTTCGACGGCGGCCACAAGCGAGATCCGTTTCTTGTGGAATCACTCGGACAGTTCGTCGATTGGGTGCCCGTGTGCCCGGAGGTCGAATCCGGGCTCGACGCCCCGCGTGAATCGATGCGGCTGGTGCAGACCGATGGCCGGATTCGCCTGCTGACCACCAGGACGGCTCGGGATCACACCACGATCATGCGTAGCTATGCTCGCCGCCGGATAGAGGAACTGGCCGACGGCGAGCTGTTCGGGTTTGTGTTGAAGAAGGACTCGCCCACGTGCGGCCTCGAGCGCGTCAAGGTGTATGGCACCGCCGGCATACCGGCGAAGTCGGGACGCGGCCTGTTTGCCGCCGCCTTGGTCACACGCTTTCCCCTGCTGCCGGTCGAAGAAGAAGGGCGGCTCAACGATCCGCGGCTGCGCGAGAACTTCGTCGAGCGCATCTTTGCCTATCGTCGGCTCACCGCGTTGTTTACCGCACGGTGGTCGATGGGTGACGTCGTGCGGTTCCATACCGCTCACAAGCTCACGCTGATGGCCCATAGGCCGGAGGCCTATCAGCGACTCGGTCGCCTCGTGGCATCGGGCAAGGCGATGGCGCGACCCGAATTCCAGGATCGCTATTCGACCGAATTCATGACAGCGCTCGGGACCATCGCCACGCCGCGCCGGCAGGCCAACGTGCTGCAGCACATGCTCGGCTACTTCAAGCAGACACTCGACCGCGAAAGCCGATCCGAGCTGCTCGCCCTCATCGGCGACTATGCCGGGGGGCGTGGGCCGCTGATCGTGCCGCTCACGCTCTTCGTCCATCACATCCGACGCTGCGGTGTGCCGTATCTCGCCAACCAGGTCTACCTGCGGCCGCGTCCGGTCGAGCTGATGTTGCGGAATCACGTGTGACGGCGATGAGGAAGAAAGTCATCGTCAACGACCGGATGCAGCGCGGCTACACCTATTGGCGCACCGAGCCGGTCGGCCGGAACTTCGCGCCAGGGTTCAGGCCGGATCTGACGCCAAAAGAGATGCTGCGGCTCGGCATCTTTGGTGGGAAATACATGACGGACTGCCGGGAGGAGTTTCCATGGAGTTGGTTCGCCCGCGCCAAGCTGTGCGTCGAGCGGCATGACGCGCGCCTGAACTGCTTCGGCGTGAACGCCTCGCAATCGCTCGGCGTCTGGCGCCGCAGCGGCTGGATCCACAAGCAGGATCCACGCGGGTGGTTCCAGTGGTATTGCCGCTACTACATGGGCCGCAGAACCGCCGACGACGCCCGGCAGATTCGACGCTGGCGTGCGATCGCCCGACACGTAGCGGCGATTCGGAAGCACTGCGAACCTGGGGATCTCGAATGTCGAAGGCGGCAGCGACAGGCCGTCCTTCACTGGGCGTACGACAGCCGAAAGATCTAGGAAGGGTGTGACATGCGTGTGTTCGTGACGGGCGCGACCGGTTTCATCGGTCGGGCGCTGATTCCTCGGCTCCAGCGCGACGGGCATGCCGTTGTCGCGTGGGTGCGATCGCCGACGCGCGCCCGGGGCCTCCTGGGTGCCGACGTCGAACTCGTTTCCGCCGACACGGCGCCCGACGGATTGGTCGCGGCGATCGAGCGCAGCGACGCCGTGGTGAATCTGGCGGGCGAGCCGCTCATGGGCGGCCGGTGGACGGCCGCGCGCCGCGCCGTCCTCGAACGCAGCCGCATCGCGGTGACCGAGCAGCTTGTGCGGGCGATGGCCGAGGCCAAGCCCCGCCCGCGCGTCTTCGTGTCCGGCAGCGCCGTCGGCTATTACGGCGACCGCGCCGATGAATCGCTCACCGAAGCGTCGAGCGGCGGCGACGATTTTCTTGCGCGCCTGTGCCGGCGGTGGGAGAGCGCGGCCCGGGACGCCGAGCGGCTGGGCGCGCGTGTCGTGCTGCTGCGAACCGGGGTCGTCCTGGGCCGGTCTGGCGGCGCGCTGGCGCACATGCTGCCACCCTTCGAATTCGGGGTGGGTGGCCCTATCGGATGCGGCGCGCAGTACCTGCCGTGGATTCATCTCCACGATCTCGTGAAGATCATCGCGGTGGCGCTGGTCGACGATCGCTTTCGGGGTCCGGTGAATGGCGTGGCACCAGAGCAGGCCACCAGCCGAACGTTCGCGCGCGCCCTCGGTCGCGCCCTTCATCGCCCAGCTATGCTTCCGGTGCCGGCGCTCGCGCTCAAGGTGATCTTCGGCGAGGCGGCCACCGTGCTGCTGGCGAGCCAGCGCGTGGACCCTCGCGTGCTCCGGGAGCACCAGTTCACGTTCGACTTTCCGACCCTGGACTCGGCGCTCGAGGACATTGTCGGGGGCACCGTCGTCGCGATCTCGCCCGCGCAGTCGAGACCCGACGGAGCCGGGGAGGCTCGCTACGAGCTGCGGGCCAGGACGCTGATCGATGCGCCGCTCGAGCAGACGTTTGCCTTCTTCTCGAAGGCCGCGAACCTCGGCGTGATCACGCCGGCTGCGATGCGGTTTTCCATTCAGGGACAGGTGCCGCCGATGGCGGCTGGGGCCGTGATCGACTACCGCGTGCACGTCGGTCCCGTCCCCGTTTGTTGGCGCACGCGCATCACCAAATGGGAGCCCGGTCGGAGCTTTGCCGATCTTCAGGAGAAGGGCCCATACCGCTTCTGGTGGCACGAGCACACATTTCAGGCCGAAGGTTCACGCACGGTGATGGAGGATCGCGTGTATTACACGCCGCCGCTCGGGATCGTCGGGCGCCTGGCGCATCGCGCCTTCATCCGCTCGACACTCAGGAGAATCTTTCAGTATCGAGGCGACGTGATCCGCCTCAGATTCGGAGTGGTCGTCCCGTGTGACGCCGCGTTCATTTGACCGTGGGCCGGGAGAGTCGGACGTCACCAAAATTGCGAGGTACTTTGGCGTCGGCGCTGTACACTGGGTCACGCGATGCTGCTTCGGCATGAAGGGTTCTGGCGTCTGTGCCAGGCCCGTGACTTGCTGCGTGAACCGCGGGATCCGGCGCCGTCGATCGCGGAGCTCGCCCGCGAGGTGCGGATCTCGCCCTTTCACTTCATCCGGCAATTCGAGGCGGTCTTCGGCGTAACACCGCATCAGTTTCGTATCCGAACGCGCGTCGAGGAAGCCAAGCGCCTCCTCGCCCTGGGAAACCATTCGGTGACCGACGTCTGCATGGAGGTCGGGTTTTCAAGTCTGGGCAGCTTCAGCGTCCTCTTCACGCGGACCGTTGGGCTGGCGCCGTCTGCGTACCGGCGCCGCGTACGAGCCATGGTGCAGGTGCCCGGTTGCCTTCCCTCCGACCTGACGCCAGGGTGCCTGTCTCTCATGAGCCGCCTGCCGCATTTTTAGCGCGGTCGCAATTTTCGAGAAGCGTGAGTGCCGCAATTGCGGCACACTTTCTTTGCGCTCCAACGAGGAGGACTCATGCGCATCAAGCTCACGAGCATCATGGTTGACGATCAGGAGAAAGCGCTTCGGTTCTATACCGACGTGCTGGGTTTCAGGGCGAAGCATGACATTCCGGTCGGCGAGTACCGATGGATCACCGTCACCTCACCCGAGGGGCCCGACGATCTCGAGCTCGCTCTTGAACCGAATGCCAATCCGGCCGGCAAAGCGTTTCAGGAAGCAATGTTTTCGCAGGGCATTCCGCTTGCCGCCTTCGAGGTGACCGACATCGCCGGTGAATTCGGCCGGCTCACCGCAAAAGGCGTCGCGTTCACGCGGCAACCGATGGATGCCGGGCCCGTGACGCTCGCGGTGTTTGCGGACACCTGCGGCAACTTGATTCAGTTGTACCAAACGGCGTCGACGGCCAAGCCATGACGATTCCAACCGATCGGTGACCGATTGGTTTCCTGCTCAGGCTCGTCGATCGGCTATTTGATGAGCGGGCCCTCCGCGGCCAATGCGGTCTCCACAGCCCGCCGGCTCATCGAACTCCGAGTCCCTTCCATCCAAGTAATAGCTCCTCTACTAGCCGTGACGTTTCGTCCCGGATCCGGCGCTCCAGCCGAGCGAGGGATTCCAGCTCCCTCTTCCGGCCTGAATAGGCCTGCGCTCCCGCAAGCTCCCTCAGAGCGCCACCGCCAAGCTGCACGCCGGCGTCGTAGACGATCTCTTCCAACTCCTGCACGGAGCGGAGATCGTCGACGCGGAGCTCACGGTAGGACCAGTCCCAGCTGCGAATCCACCAGTTGCGCAATTGTTGCCCTTGCACCTCGACCTCTGGAACCACGAGCTCGGGACCGGCCGCAAGGATGTTGTGTTTCAGCCGTCCGACCTGTCTAACTCCGGCAATCACGCGAAGCGCTGGTTGGATGGTCGGCGGCGGTTCGAGGCAGGAAATGCCGCTGAGATGCTGAACCTGCTTTGCTTCGACGAGCTCATCGTCGTCAGGTTCCGCGGATGGCCCCTGAACGCGGATCAGAATCTTGTCCGCCAGAGCGCCGCCCACACCTATGCGCAGCCAGCCCGCGCGAGCGACGGTCAGGTAACCTGGCGGCAGGTCCGGTCGCTCTGTGTGCACGACGCGCGAGAGCGCGCCCATCCCTGCCACGACGGCTTTCACGTCCGCCTCACTCATCGGCTGCATTTGCGTCTCTCCCCACTCGAGAAACGCCGCGTGCGATCGCGGCGCTTGCGCGCGCAAGCGACCAACGATGGCCGGCTGCGCCGATCGATACTCGGGTTCCACGAGGCCTCTTCGATATCCTGCAAAGAAGCGGTCGAAAACCGCTTCACGACTGCGGTTCCAATCGCGGCGACGGAGCGCCAGGTCGACGGAGCCCAGGAACCGAACGATGTCCACCAGCGCCGGACCCCGCGCCGAATCGTCGAAGTCATCGAGGCCCCATGCGTCCCCGGTGACCGCGAATTGTTCGATGTGCGCGTCCCCGTGCAGACGTACGATCGGCACGTTGGGCATGTCTGCAGCGAACACCTCGCACACGCGCGCGATCCAGGGCCGGTTGACGAACCGGAAGTAATCCGTCGGACTGGCTCGCAGCCGATCGATCAGCTCGCGCGGCGCGAGTTTGATGGCGTCGGGTTCGGGCCGCAGCTGCGCCAGGGCAGACGGTGTTCCGCCCAGAACGAGGCCGATCGCCAAGACATGACTTACAGCGAAACGAAGACGGCTCCAGTCCATCGATGCCCCATGGCGGCGGAAATCTATCAGCGTTCCATCTGCTTTAGTATTTCTCGCCGGTTTCGCTCTCACGTTACACAGTTCTTACACAATACACGCTGACGCGTCGTAAGCGCGTCGACGATCCGTGAAGCCACGCGATGCTGCTTTCGAGCTGGTTCCTTGATTGGCCAGCTCAGACGGGCCGACGGCCCGGCTCTTTACGCAACCTTGCCTAACCCCGGGCCGGGATCGCGTCCCACGTAATGGTCCACATCATCCTCGACTTGCACGACGAGAGACACGCCGTCCTCGGCCCTGCGCGTCAGGCACCTGCTACGAATGTCCGGGTTATCGAGCATGGCGTCCAATTGGCGCAGGTTACGGCGCGACAGCCTCAGGTATACACGGTCCCCAATAATGGTAGCGAACATGTCTTCTTCTCCCACTTCTCCGCGCAACGCGCGCGACTAGACCACGACGATCACCGGAACGCTGCCACGGCAATCACCAACACGGCGAGGATCGTTGAAACTGTCGCGGACTCGCCACGCATCGTATGGGTCGCCGCGGCTCCGCCCATGAGCGTGGCAAGACACGCTGCGGCGACGCGCGTCAGGATCGGCGCGATGCCGATGGCCATCGGCACCACCAGGCCGATCGCGCCGATTACCCCTGCGATGCCCAGGAGCTTGATCCGACCCTCAGGAACGAAGTGCACCCAACCCATGTGCGGATTCGCCGCGAGCTGCGCCTTCGACCGCACCAGCTTCATCGTCCCCGCCGCTCCAAAGGCAACCGCGAGGAACATCTGGATCGCCCACATGATCATTTCTGCCCTTCCTGAACGAACTTGAACGCCGTCGTCAACGCCGGCGTGAACATCGTGCCCATGCTCCGATACGGGCAACTTCAGTTCCACTCGGGCTGCTCTGCGATGTGATTGATATTCAGGAGGTTGGGCGTTGTGGGCCCCGCGTCACTCTCGGTCGGCGTGACGAAATCAAGGCACGAGACCTGTGGCCGTCAGCAGGACATGGGCACGTGCACTGACGATCGCCGTAATCGGCTCGAGAGAGACAAGTCAACGTGTGGCGGCGCCGTTGCATTGCACCCGGGCGTCGCCAGGCGGCGAGGGCCGTCGCGCGGATGCCTGCTCGTCGGCCTCGCGCCGACGGGCCGCGAAGGAGTTGAAGAGCAGAGATGTCCCGCCTCTTGATCCTGGGCGCGACCGGGTCTCTCGGTCGCCACGTGCTGCGACAGGCGCTCGCCGCCGGCCACGACGTCACGGTGTTCGTCCGCACGCCGTCCAAGCTGCCGCCCGAAGTCCGGGAACGAGTGTCCGTTCACACCGGCGACCTCAGCGCCGTCGTGCCCACCGATCTCGTCAGCGGCCAGGACGCGCTGATCAATTGCGCCGGCCACGTCGCCGATGGCGAGACGTTCGTCGGCCTGATCGACCGGCTCGTCACCTGCGTGGACCTCCTTCCCGCGGCGGAGCAGCCGGTCTGCTGGCTGCTCGCGGGCGCGGCGCTCCTCGACATCGACTCGTCCGGGCGTCGCGGCGTCGATCTGCCCGAGGTCAAGTCCACCTACTGGCCCCACCAGGTCAACTTCGAGCGATTGAGCCGCTCGCGCCTGGACTGGCGACTTCTCTGTCCTGGCCCAATGGTCGATGAGTCGGCGCTCGGGCTGGACCGGCTGCGCATCTCGCTTGACGCCCTGCCCGTTGAGGTTCCCGCCGTCGCGCGGGCCCTGCCGGACTCGTCCTTCCTGCCGGTCTTCGCCTCGCTGATTCCCCAGATGATCGTGCCGTACGCAGATGCGGCTGCCCTGATGCTCGCAAACCTCGATCGGGGTAACGCCATGTCCCGCCATCGCGTCGGGCTGGCGCTGCCTCTCGGCATGCGCGGGCGCAAATCGCAATAGGTGCGGCGGTCCGGGAGCGAGCGGCGCCGAATGGCGGCGCTATGCACGAGAGACTGCTTCGATGTTCATCACACCGCCGCATGGGCTGCGCTCGACAGCGCCTGCCGCACCGCGCCTCCGTCGAGGCTCTCGGCTTTCAGCAACTCCGCCGACAGCTGGCTGAGCACGCCGCGATGGGCCGCGAGGAGGGCCACGGCCCGTTCGAACTGCTCACCGATAATGCGGCGCACTTCGGCATCGATCGTCTCCTGCGTCGCGGCGCTGGCGTCGCTGCCCTCGGCGACCGCGGTTCCGAGGTACTGCAGGCGCTGGCCCACATACCGCACCGACCCCAGCTTGTCGCTCATGCCGAATTCCGTGACCATGCGCCTGGCGAGTTGCGTCGCACGCTGAATATCGTCGACCGCACCGGTGCTGATGGTGCCGAGCATGACCTGTTCGGCGGCCCGGCCTCCCATCATCACCGCGATCTGGTCTTTGAGCTCTTCGGTGGAGAGCAGGTACCGATCCTCCTTGGGCATCTGCATGGTGTAGCCGAGCGAGCCGCGGCTGCGCGGGATGATGCTGATCTTGCTAACGGGATCGCCGGTCGGCACGAGGCTCGCGACGAGGGCGTGCCCGCATTCGTGGTACGCGACGGTCTGGCGCTCTTTTGGGTTCATCACCCGGCTGCGCTGCTCGAGGCCGCCGAGGACGCGCTCGATCGCGGCTTCGAAGTCGGCGAAGCTCACGCCCGCGCTCTGACGGCGCGCCGCGAGCAGGGCGGCCTCGTTGATCACGTTTGCCAGGTCGGCGCCGCTGAAGCCGGGTGTGATGCGCGCGGCGCGTTCCAGATCGAAGTCCGGTGCAAGCGTGACGCGGCGGCTGTGAATCTTCAGGATCTGCAACCGCCCGACCAAGTCGGGGTTTCCGAGCACGACCTGGCGATCGAACCGACCCGCCCGCAGCAGCGCCGGATCGAGAATCTCGGGGCGATTGGTTGCCGCCATGATGATGACCGGGTTCTCGGCGCCGGTCTTGAAGCCGTCGATCTCTGCCAGGAGTTGATTCAGCGTCTGCTCGCGCTCGTCGTTCGTCATCAGACGGACGCCGCCGCCGCGGCTCTGGCCGATTGCGTCGATCTCGTCGATGAACACGATCGCCGGCGCCGCAGCCCGGGCCTGCTCGAACAGGTCGCGCACGCGGGCCGCGCCAACGCCGACGAACATCTCGACGAACTCCGAGCCGCTCGTTTCGAAGAAGCGGACCCCGGCTTCGCCGGCGGTCGCCTTCGCGATGAGCGTTTTGCCTGTGCCGGGCGGTCCGACGAGGAGCACGCCTTTCGGAATCCGCCCGCCCAGCTTCGCGAATCGCTGTGGCGCCTCGAGGAACTCGATGATCTCGCGCAGCTCGGTGATCGCCTCGTCGGCGCCGCCCACGTCCTTGAACGTGACGCCCACTTCCTCGGGTTTCACCTCGGTCGCCTTGCTCTTGCCGACGCCGAAGATGCCGCCCCCTAACATGCCGCCTCCAGTGCGCGCCGCGAGGCTGCGACCGGCGAGTGACCAGAGCCCCATCATGACAACGAGTGGCAACACCCAACTGAGGATGAAGGTCGCAATCGGACTGGGCGGCGTCTTGGCGCGATATGTGACGTGTGCGGCACCGAGCTCTCTTATGAGATCCGGATCGCCGTCAGGCGGCGGCAGGGTCGCGAATCGGGTTGTCGCCCGCCCGGGTGTCTGGCCTTCGGGGTTCTTCATCACGCCCTCGATCGGTGTCCCCAGAGTGACGTCGGTGATTTGGCCCTCCGCCAATTTCATCTTGAACTCGC
>CAVPJW010000006.1:0-568770 GCA_963705525.1 uncultured Acidobacteriota bacterium | reverse complement strand
TGGCCTCGATCGTCGACATGAGAATGCTGCTGTAGACATGATGGACGGCAAATCCGAGCAAGAGCCACATCACCCCGTGATGAATCCATCGGGCGATCTGCAGGCCGCCAAAGAGCGGCGCGAGCAGCGTCAACCACCGCATCGGCGAGCCTACGTCGGCGCTGACTCCGCGCAGTGTCAACCCGGTCACGATGGCGATGAGGTAAAGCCCGAACACCAGCGTGTACGTGGCGCCGGCCAGAGGATTGTGGCCCACAAAACCAGGAGGCTTACGCAGACCAAACAAATAGAACTTCATCGTCGGGAAGAGTCCCCGGCGACGCTGCGCATGCACCGGGATGAACTTGTCCCAGCGCGCGTACCTGTTGCCCGTGAACATCCATATGAAACGCCCGACCAGGGCTGTGATGAACACGTAGGCCGTGTAGCCGTGAATCACCTTCGCCCACCCCATCACGAAATGCTCGCGTGCTGGACCGGACACGGTGATGAACGGGTGGCCGATGTATAAACCCGTCATCGAGAGCACGACGATGGAGAACGCGATGAGCCAGTGTGAAATGCGTACAGGGGCTTCCCAGACGTAGACGCGGACGATTTCGGACGAGCCTTCCGCACTCATGCGACCCTGACGTGCGCCAGCTCGCGCCGCCTCGCATCGACCACGTGAACGCCGCACGCCATGCACGGGTCGAACGAATGCACGGTTCGAAGGATTTCGATGGGCCGCTGCGGGTCCGCCACCGGCGTGCCGATGAGCGCGTCTTCGTACGGACCGCGGCGCCCGTGGGCATCGCGGGGACCGGCGTTCCAGGTGCTCGGCACCACGCACTGGTAGTTGGCGATGAGCCCGTTCTGGATGTGGACCCAGTGGCTCAAGGCCCCGCGCGGCGCTTCGTGGAGACCGGCGCCCGACGCGTCGGACGGCCACGTGCTCGGCTCCCATTTCGAGTTGTCGTGGATGCGGAGCTCTCCGGACGCCATGTTGGCCGCCAGCGCGTCGATCCAGTCGTCCATCTTCTCGGCCAGCACCTGCGTCTCGATGCCGCGCGCGGCGACGCGGCCGAGCGTGGAGAGCAAGGCGTCCGGCCCGACAGCCAGCCTCTGCAGCACGGCATCGACGAGCGCCTTCACCCGCGCGTGCCCCGACACATACGCGACGAGCATGCGCGCCAGCGGCCCGACCTCCATCGGCTCGTCGCCATACCGCGGCGACTTCAGCCACGAGTACTTCTTGTCGGTGTCGAGGCGCTCGTACGGGCGGTGTGGGCCCCGTGTAGTTCGGAGCCGTCTCTCCCTGGTAACGGATGAAGCGACTTGTCATCTCCGCCCTGGTAACCGTACCAGGAGTGCGTGATGTATTCGGCCACTCTGTTCGGGTCGAACGACTCGACCGTCGAAAGGTCCCGCCCTCTGATGATGCCCTGGGGAAGGAACAGCCCGGGCTTGGGTGCGTCGTCTTCGGGATATTCGCCGAAGGCCATGTAGTTGCCCACGCCGCGACCGTGGCCGGCCCAGTCCTTGTAGAGGACGCGATCGCCAGCAGGTCCGGGATGTAGACGCGCACGACGAAGTCGCGCGCCTTGGCGGTGAGCTGCTTCAATTGGGCGATGGTGCCCGCGTTCAGCGCAGCCTGGCTGTCGGGATCGACGGGCGTGGCCATACCACCGACCAGGAAGCTCTGGAGATGCGGATTCTTGCCGCCCAGCACCGCATGAAGCTTGATGAACTCCCGCTGCCAGTCGAGCGCTTCCAGATAGTGCGCGACGGCCATCAAGTTGGCTTCCGGCGGGAGCCGGTAGGCCGGATGGCCCCAGTACGCGTTGGCGAACGGGCCGAGCTGACCGCGATCGACGAACCCTTTGACGCGGTCGCGGACGCCAGCAAATTACCTCGCGCTCGACAGCGGCCAGTCTGAAATGGACTGGGCCAGCGACGATGTGCGGCCGGGATCGGCCGAGAGCGCCGACACGATGTCGACCCAGTCGAGCGCGTGCAGATGATAGAAATGAACCACGTGGTCCTGCACGCACTGCGCGCCGATGATCAGATTTCGCAGCAGTCGCGCGTTCGGCGGGGGCACGGCGCCGATCGCATTCTCGACGGCACGGATCGAGGCAATGGCGTGCACGGTGGTGCACACGCCGCAGATGCGCTGCGTGAACGCCCACGCGTCGCGGGGGTCTCGTCCTTTCAAGATCAGCTCGATCCCGCGAAACATCGTCGACGACGACCAGGCATCCGCACCGCGCCACGTCCACCTCCGCCTCGATTCGAAGATGGCCTTCGATGCGGGTAACCGGATCGACGACGACACGCGGCCATGATCCGCCCCTTCCTCTTCTGGGCGTCACCGGCTCCGCCTTGTCGCCGACACGTTTCATGATCTGAATCAGACCATGACCGGCGAACGCCGCGCCGACGGCAAGGACGGCGAGCCGCACCGATCGTGTCGACGTTCGATGCAGCGCCGAAGCCCGGCACGCCGGTCAGATGCTGGTAGAACGGCGTCATGCGATCCCAGAAGTCGGGCTCCGAACAGCCGATGCAGGGATGTCCGCAGCCGATCGGCCAGTTCGTCCCGCCGTTCCAGAGACGTTCGGGCAGTTCTGGAACGTCGCCGGCCCCTTACACCCCATCTTGTAGAGGCAGTAGCCCGCGCGGTGACGCCTCGTCGCCCCACGCTTCGACGTACTGGCCGGCGTCGAAGTGAGCGCGACGTTCGCAGTTGTCGTGAATCGACTTGCCGTACGCGAACAGCGGCCGGCGCAGATGATCGAGCGCCGGCCAGCGCTTGAACGTGAGGTAGTACACGAGCAGCGCGGTCAGGTTCTCGACGTTCGCCGGGCATGCCGACAGGTTGATCAAGTTCTTCACCCCGGGCACCGCGTCAGCGACTCCGAGCGCGCCGGTTGGATTTGGCGAAGCCGCCGGGATGCCGCCGAAAGACGCGCACGTCCCGATCGCGATGGTCGCGGCGGCGCTGCCGCAGACCTCGCGGGCGATGTCGAGTGCGGCGCGCCCGCCGATCGTGCAGTAGGCGCCGTTGGCTCCTGTGGGAATCGACCCTTCGACGATCGCGATATAGCTGCCGGCCCGTTGCTTGACGGTGTTGTCGCGATTCTGCTCGGCTTGCACGCCGGCCGCCGCCATGATGGTTTCGTGATAGTCGACCGACAACATGTCGAGGACCACCTCGGCGGCAGTCGGACGACTGGCCCGCAGGAACGACTCGGTATTGCCGGCGCAATCCTGGAACTCCAGCCAGATGAGGACCGGCTTGTCCGTCCTCTGAACGGCCCGTGCGATCTGCGCCGTCGCGGCATCCGGCAGCGACAACGCCGCCGCCATCGTGGCACAAAACCCCATGAACTCGCGCCGCGACACCCCGCGTCGCTCGAGCTCCGTGGCCAACCATCCGTGTTGCGCATCCATGCGGTTGCCTCCGTTCGCTCACGCTGGAATCAGCTTCGAGAAGACGTTCTACGGATATGTCGCCCGCTGCGCGGCAGCACAAAACGTACGAGCGCGATGCTGGAGGTGAAGTTCACGCCGAGGTGCCTGCTGCCGGTGGCATGGCCCTCCGAAGAGTCTAGAGTTGGCGGGCGCGACGAGCGGCCAGTATGCTCCCGTTCAGCTGCGGTCACAAGGGGTAGGCGATTGCCGATTTTCCGGCAAGTGACGCAAGGCCTACAACCTTCACCGCCGTCAGGAAGCGGGCTCCGGTGAAGGCGGCAGGGGCTGGACCAGCACCTTGTCGACACGCTTCCCATCCATGTCCACCACCTCGAAGCGAAGCCCCGCGACCTCGAACCTGTCGGCAGCAACAGGAACGCGGCCGATCTGCATCATGACGAACCCCCCGAGCGTCAGATAACCGCCTCGTTCTTCGCCCGGCAGCGGACCGAGATTCAGCAGTTCCTTGAAGTCGTGGACCGGCATCTTTCCATCAATCAACCACGAGCCGTCCGGACGCTGCGCCGCGTGTCGTTCCTGGGGTGTGTCGGCGGAGGCGACCTCGCCCACGAGGTCCTCGAAGAAATCGTTGATCGTGACGAGCCCTTCGACATCACCGGTACTCGTCGAGCACCAGAGCGACATGCGTCCGGGATTTCTTGAACAACTCGAGCAGGCGAAAGGCAGGGATCGCACCGGGCACGAACAGCGGCGGCTGCACCGCTTTGGTCAGGTCCAACGGCCTGCCACTCATGCAACAGGCCAGCAGATCTTTCTCTTTCACCATGCCGACGACGTTGTCCAGGCTGCCGCGCACCACAGGAAAGCGTGAATGCGACGACGCCACCACTTGTTTGATGATCTCCTCAGCGGGCGCGTTCACGTCGAGACACACGATGTCGTGACGCGGCTTCATGAGCGCTATCACGGCGCGATCGCTCAATCGGAACAGGCGTCTGACTGTTTCATGCTCGCTGGCTTCGAGAATACCGGCTTCGGCGCCCTGTTCCATGATGACCTTGATTTCTTCCTCGGTGACCAGCGGCTCCTTCGACGGCCGGATGTGGATCGCGCGCAGAACCACACTGGCCGATGCGTTCAAGAGCGTTACGATGGGCGCGCCCACCCGTGAGAGCGCCATCATCGGCTTGGCGAGTGCACTCGCGAACCGCTCGGGATTGCGCAGCGCAATCTGCTTCGGCACGAGCTCTCCGATGATGAGCGTGACGTAGGTGACGGCACCAACGACGGTCACGAGCGAGATGACGTGTCCGTACGGGGCGAGTCGCGGGATCCCGTTGAGATACGACTCGATGCGGATTGAGAGTGTGCGCTCACCGAACGCTCCGGCAAAGATGCCGACGAGCGTCATTCCCATCTGGACCGTCGCGAGAAACGTTTCCGGTTTGTTCGCCAGGTCCAGCGCCACCTGGGCGCGCGTGTTCCCCTGGGCGGCCCATTGTTGAAGCCGGGGCTTTCGGACCGAGACCAGCGCGATCTCCGCCATGGCAAACGCCCCGGCAAGCACGATGAGTGGCAGGATCAGAACGATTTCCATGTGCGGTCCTCTCTACGAACACTCGCAAGAAACACCGTCACTTGTGACACGATGGGCCGGCCCGGGATGTTCCACCGGAAGCGACGATGTACCGATACCCCCACAACTTCCAGCGCAGGTTGGTAGCCTTCGCAGCCGCGATCGCGGGCATTGCCCTCGTCACCGCGATCTGTGCGCCGTTTCACGAAGCGCTGAACGACACGACTGTCGCCCTGGCGTACCTGCTGGTGGTGCTCTTCGTCGCAACCGTATGGGGAAGCGGGCCCGCGCTGGTGGCTTCCATTGTCGCTGTCCTGTGCTTCAACTTCTTCTTCCTGCCGCCTGTCTACACGCTGACGATTGCGGATCCGCAGAATTGGGTCGCGCTCGTCGCATTTCTCGTCACCGCCGTCACGGCGGGCCAGCTGTCGGAGCTGGCCAAACGGCACGCGGCGGAAGCGGAAGCGGTCAGACGCGAAATCAGACTGGCGAGCGTCCACAACCGAAGCCTGCTCGAGGCGAGCCTCGACGCGCTCGTGACGATCGGAGTTGACGGGAAGATCAACGACGTCAATTCCGCCATCGAGACACTCACCGGTCGTTCCCGGCCGGAGCTCATCGGCACGGACTTCTCCAACTGCTTCGTTGAAACGGAGGCGGTGCGCGCGGCGTACGAGGAAGTGCTCCGTGACGGCTTCGTGCGCGACCGTCCGCTTCAGATTCGCCACCGCGATGGACACCTCACGTCAGTGTTCTACAACGCGTCAATCCATCGAGACGAGACCGGCAGGGCGATCGGCGTGGTCGCGGCGGCGCGGTCCATCTCCACCTCCGCCGCGCAGCCGCAGATCGCGCTGTCGGATGCCGGTGTGGTCAGAGGGCTGGATCGCTTCCGTCAGCGCGGCAAGCATGTTCTCCGTTGCTGTCGGACTGCTCGCTCTGATCGGCTGGGTGCTGGACATCGCCGTGCTGAAGAGTGTCATCCCCGGTCAGGTGGTCATCAAGCCGAACGCCGCCGTTACGCTCGTGTTGTGCGGCTGCTCGTTGTGGCTGTTGCGAGGCCGTGACGCACAGCCCCCACAAGGAATTCGGAAGGTCGCCGGCCAGGCGTTGGCGTCGCTCGTCGCACTTGTGGGTCTGCTGACCCTCTCGGAGCACCTGATCGGGTGGAACCTTGGCACCGATCAGCTGCTCTTCATCGATCAGGATCCGTTCGAGGCGTTCGGAAGTCTTCGCCCGGGCCTGATGGCGCCCATCACAGCACTGGATTTCCTGCTGATTGGGCTCGCGCTGCTGTGGCTGGACTGGACGATCGTCTACCGGTCGCGGCGCTACGGGCCGTCCCAGTTCCTCGCCTTCACCGCCAACACGGGCGCCATCGTGGGCCTGCTGGACTTCATTCTCGGGTCTCACACCTCCTACACCCATATTGCGTTGCAGACGGCGATCGTCTTGTTCGTGCTTTCGTTCGCCGTCGCGTGTGCCCGCACCGGCTGGGGGCTTGGTGCGCTGTTTGTCAGTTCGAGTGACGGCGGGGTCCTGACCCGGCGGTTGTGGCCCGCGGCGATCATCATTCCGCTGCTGATTGGCGCCGTGTCGTGGAAGGCCTATGGCGCGGGACTGTCTTCCGAGTGGAGCGCGATCACGGTGATGATCGTCGCGATGATCACGCTGCTCGCGGGCCTGACGGTCTGGAGCGGACAAAGCATCGATCGCAGCGACGCGGAACGCCGACACGCGGAAGGGTCGCGGCGCCGCAGCGAGGAGGAGCTGAGAGAGGCGCAGCGCCTGGCCAGGATTGGCAGCTGGTGGTGGGATCCCACAGCCGATACCGTCTCCTGGTCCGAAGGACTGTATCGCCTTGCGGGCCTGGATCCGAAGATGCCACCGCCCCGTTTCAAGGAGCACTCGCGTTTCTACACGCCCGAGAGCTTCGCCCGGCTGACTGCTGCGGTGGAACGGTCCATCCAAACGGGAACGCCGTTTTCGCTCGCGCTGGAGATGAAGCGCGCGGACGGAAGCCTGCGGTCGATCACGAGCTACGGCGAAGCGGAGCGCGACAGCCGCGGCCGGGCCGTGCTGGTGCGCGGCACCGTCCATGATGTCACCGACTACAAACAGGCCGAAGCGGCGCTGCGGGAAAGCGAAGCCAGTCTGAACAGAGCGCAGGAAATCGCGCACATCGGCAGCTGGCGTCTGGATGTCTCGCACAACCAGCTCACCTGGTCGAATGAGGTATTTCGCATCTTTGGCGTTCCGAAAAGCACACCCCTCACGTACGAGTCGTTTCTGGGGTCGATCCATCCCGAGGACAGGGAGGCCGTCGACAAGGCCTGGGCCGCCGCCCGATGCGCGGCGCTCGCTATGACATCGAGCACCGCATCGTCGTATCCGGCGCGGTGAAATGGGTCCGCGAACGAGCGGAGATCGAGTTCGACGCGGACGGCCGCGCGGTGCAAGGCATCGGCACCGTTCAGGACATCACCGAACGTAAACGCGCGCAGGAAGAGCTGCTGCGGATCAACCGCGCGCATCGCGCGTTGAGCCGCTGCAACGAGGCCTTGATCCGCGCTACGGAAGAATCCGCCTGGCTCGCTCAGGTCTGCCGCATCATCGTCGAGGAGGCGGGCTATCGCTTCTGCTGGGTGGGCCGCGCGGAACACGACGAGACGAACTCCGTGACGGCCGTGGCGCAGGCCGGCGTCGATGAGGGCTACCTGAAGGCCGTCGCCGCGACCTGGGCAGGCGCCGACCATATTTTGGGACCGACGGGGACGTGCATCCGGACTGGACAGATGCAGATTGTGAAGGACACATCCACCGATCCCGCGTATCTCTCCGTGGCGCGCCGAGGCGCTGAAACGCGGATACGCATCGATCGTCGCGATTCCCCTCCTGGTCGATGGCGAACGCTTTGGCGCGCTGAGCATCTACGCGGCCGAGTCCGGAGCCTTCCACGACGAAGAAGTGACGCTCCTGAGCGAGTTGGCCGGTGATCTGAGCTACGGCGTCACCACGCTCCGCGCCCGCGCCGAGCAACTGCGCGACGAAGAAGAGATTCGCACGCTCAATGCCGAGCTCGAAGACCGCGTCCGCGCACGAACCGCGGACCTCGAAGCCGCCCGCGAGCGTGAAGGCCAGGTGGGCTTCAGGATTCAACAGATGCTGCTTCTGACGCAGCCGCCGACCGACTTCGCTGGACTTCGAGTGGCCGCGCTCACCGTGCCTTCACAGCGCATCGACGGCGACTTCTACGACTTCTTCAGACACGAGAACCGGTGCCTCGACGTGATCGTCGCGGACGTGATGGGCAAGGGTATTCCCGCCGCCCTGCTGGCCGGGGCGACCAAGAGCAACTTCCTCGAAGCGCTGTGCCACCTCATGGCGATGTCCAGGAATGGCGCGCCTCCGGAGCCCAAGGAGATCGTCGACCCTGGCGCACGCGGACATGGTTCGACAATTGATCGATCTCGAAAGCTTCGTGACGTTGAGTTACGCCCGACTGGACTTGAACCGACGCATCCTGGATCTCGTCGATTGCGGGCACACGGGAATGATGGTCGTGCGCGGCAGCACGGGCGTCTGTGAGACATTGCACGGCAACAATCTGCCTCTGGGGATTCGAGAAGGAAGATCTTCGATCAGCTGGCCATCCCTTTCGAGTCGGGAGACCTGTTCCTCTTCTACTCGGACGGGATCACTGAAATACGAAATGGCGACGGCGAGCTGTTTGGCGCCGACCGCCTCGCGGAGTTCGTTCGAGTCAACTGCGCGCTCGAGCCGGACGCTCTCGTCAACGCCGTCCGCCAGGCCGCTCTGAAGTTCGCTCAATCCGCTCGTCTGACCGACGATCTGACCTGTGTCGCCGTGAAGATCGGCGACCCGCAGCCGCCGCTGGCGCACTCCGAGCTGGAGATCGGGAGCGACCTCAAGGAACTCAGACGCGCCCGCGAATTCGTCCGGGACTTCTGTCGCACGGTGCCTGAAGGGCTGCTCGATCAGGATGACGTCGCCCGGTTCGAGTTGGCGGTCAACGAGGCGGCCAGCAACATCATGAAGCACGCCTACCATGGCCGCGCCGATCAGCGGATTCAACTGGAAGCCGAGATCGTCCCCCGCCGGGTCTCGATTCGACTGCATCATCTTGGCGATTCATTCGACCCGACCACCGTGTCGCCGCCAGCGCTGGATGGGTCGCGGGAGTCAGGCTTCGGCGTCTATCTCATCACCAAGAGCGTGGACGACGTCCGGTACCTCTCGCGACGAACGCGGCAGAAACTGTATTACGCTCGTAAAAGTCCTCAAGTCCTAGACTCGCTGCGAAGGAACATCGATGCAGATCGTTTTCGAGAAAGTCGGTGACGTGGCGGTGACGGCCGTGCCTGTGGAGGAGCTCGACGCCAGCAACGCCGGCGAGTTCAAGCGCGACATCACGCCGGTGCTGGATGCCAACGCCAAACTGGTCACTCGACCTCAGCCGCCTTCGGTTCGTCGACAGCTCCGGCCTGGGTGCGTTCATCTCCTGCCTGCGAAAACTGAACGCCAAAGGCGGCGACCTGAAGCTGTGTGGCATGTCGAAGCAGGTTCGAGCGGTCTTCGAGCTCGTGCGCATGCATCGGGTCTTCGACATCGTTGCCACCAGGGAGGACGCGGTACGCGCCTTCGGGCTGGGATGAGAACCTCCGCCGACGCGAGTGTCAAGCTCATTGGGCCGTCGGCAGCGGGTCGGGGTCCTGGCTCACCGTCGCGCGGCGACCGCTTCAAGGCGGAGATCCCGGGACGAGGCCCCAACGCTCACCGTGTACTCGCCCGAGGCCGTGATCCACTGATGACGCGCCGAAGACAGGCGGAGATCCCGGGATGAGGCCCCAACGCTCACCGTGTACTCGCCCGAGGCCGTGACCCACTGATGACGCGCCGAAGACCAGGTACCTGAAGCTGACGAAGCGGCACATGAAATCGGACGGTGTTCGCCTGTCCCGCTTTCAGGGTGACGCGATCGAACGCAACGAGCTTGCGGACTGGGAATTGCACTGCGGAAGGACGGTCTGTCGGTGCGCTCAGGTAGACCTGGGGCGCCTCATCGCCATCCGCGTGACCGGTGTTGCGGATCCTGACGGACAGATCGAGACCGCCGTCGCTCGCCGCGACGACCTTGAGGTCGGAATAGTCGAACGTGGTGTAGCTCAGCCCATGGCCGAACGGAAACAGCGGCTCGACGCCTTGCCGATCGAACCAACGATAGCCGACGTCCACGCCCTCGCTGAAGGTGGTCTTGTTGCCCACGCCTCGACTTGAGCGTTCCGGGTAGCGCGGATTGCTGGCGGGATAGTCCTCGAGCGCCCTGGCCCATGTGACTGGCAGGCGGCCTGCCGGATTGGACCGGCCCAGCAACAGCTTCGCCGTGGCCCAGCCCCCCTCGTCGCCCGGCCACCACATTTGAAGGATCGCCTTGACGCGGCTCGCCCACGGGAGAGCGACGGGTTGGCTGGTGTTGAGCACGACGATGGTATTCGGATTGACGGCGGCCACCTCTTCGACCAGCCGGTCCTGATCACCCGCCAGGGCGAAGGCCGGTGCGCGCCGCGACCACACGAACACAACTGCGGTCTTGGCCGCTTTGGCCGCGGCGATCGCGTCCGCATGATCCTTCTGGCGTTGCTGCGGCGTGTACCAGTTGAGTCGGACCTGAGCCGGCGCATGGGAGGTGTCCGGACTGATCTTGACCTCGATGGTGTGTGCGCCAGCGGACAGCGACACCGGACGGCGCACATTGTCCAGGCCGTCCGTGGTGGGCACTACATTGTCCTGATTCGGCTGCAGGATGTCGCCATGCACATCGCCCTGATAGGCCCCCGTGATCGCCACGCGCCGGCCGTCGACATAGAGTTTGGCGTTGGCGCCCAGGGCTTGGAGATAGATCCAGTAGATTCCGGCTTCAGGCACAGTCAGGGACCCGGTCCAGACTGCGGTGGTGTCGGCGGGCAAAGCATTGCCGCCCTTGACCGTGAAATTCACCTGCGGATCGATCCGCCGATCCGCCCCTGCCGCCCGTTCGAGGCCGCGGCCCCCGGCGTGACTGAAGAGTTCGGCGGGGATCGGCGTCCCGGTCATGTCATCGTCCACTGCGTATCGGACGCGGTTGTTGCGCGCGAGGGCCTTCAAGGCGTCCAGCGGTCCAATCCGCCGCTCCGGCAGGCCCAGCGATCGTTCGCCGGCGATGCCGATGGCATCCACCTGTCCGGCCGTTGGGCCGATCAACACGACCGAATCCAGGTCGGCGGCCTTGAGGGGCAGGACGGCGGCGTCGTTCTTCAGGAGTACGGCGGCTTCTTCGGCGGTCTGTTGGATAATCCTGGCGTTGGACTCGATGGACTGGCGCGTCACGTCATGTTTCGACCCGCCGGTCAGCAGTCCGAAGCGATTCATGGCCAGAAGTACGTTGCCAGCGGCGCGCGTGACTGTCGTTTCGCTCACGGAGCCGTCCTTGAGCGCCTCGGCGATGGTCTTGGGGACGACTTTGGCGCCCAGATCGTCGCTGTCGGCGGGCGCGGGAGCTCTCTCTTCCGGGAGCTGACCGCCGTAGAGCTCGCCAAAGCTCTCGCCCTGGGGATCGGGCGGCGGAGGAACGGGGGCCGCCTCGGCGCCCATATACGCAGGCGTCTGATAGCCGGAGCTGTCGGGGCCGTCGATCATCTCCACGTCCAGCCCTGCGTTCATGAACAGCGCCGAGTGGGTCGCCCCCCAATCGGAGGTGACAAAGCCCTTGAAGCCCAGCTCCCGGCGCAAAATCCCTGTCAGGATGTCGTCGTTGCCGCAGGCGTAGGGCCCGTTCAGGTGATTGTATGAGCACATGATCGCCGCTACGCCGGCTCCGATCGCCGCCTCGAACGGAGGCAGGTAGACCTCGTGCAGGGTCTGCTCATCAATCCACACGTCAGTCGCGGCGGTGTCATAGCCGATGAAGTGCTTGGCCATGGCCATGACCTGCTGGGATTGAATGCCCTCGATTTCAGCCGCGCCAATCCGGCTCGTGAGCAGAGGGTCTTCGCCAAACGTGTTGTAGGCGCGTTTGAAGGTGAGATCGCGATCGATATTGATATAGGGCTGCAGAGTGACGTCGATGCCCAGCGCCCGCGCCTCCCGGCCGATCACCACGCCGTTTTGCCGGGCGAGTCCGACGTTGAAGGTCGCGGCCACACCCATGGTCGCCGTCGGGGCCTGTGACGGCTGACGGGTGAGGACGCCGGGCGGTCCATCGGCCATACGCAGACCTGGAATCCCCAGTCGCGGAACGCCGCCGATGTAGCCCGCCTGCCCTTGATACGTGGCCGGATCTTCGCGGCCGTCGTGAATCAGCGTGAGCTTTTCCTCGAGAGTCATCTGGCTGAGCAGCGTATCGACCCGCGCATCGCCCGTTGCTTGAGGGACAGCCTGGGCGCACGCCGCTTGGAGGATGGATGACGAGAAGACTATGGCGGCAAATCCTCCAATCCTTTCAATTGATTTCAAGACATCTCCCGCTGAGGTCGACCTGAGCGTCGGGATCAGGCGAGGTCGAATCGATCGAGATTCATGACCTTGTCCCACGCGGCCACGAAGTCGCGCACGAACTTCTCCTGTGCGTCGTCGCACGCGTAGACCTCCGCGAGCGCACGGAGCTCGGAGTTCGAACCGAAGACGAGGTCGACGCGGCTGCCGGTCCACTTGACCTCGCCCGTCCTGCGATCGCGGCCCTCGAAGGTCTCCGCCGGCTCCGGACGTCGGCTGCCACTCCGTGTCCATGTCGAGCAGGTTCACGAAGAAGTCGTTGGTCAGCGTCCCGGGCCGCTTGGTGAACACGCCGACGTTCGACTGCGCCGGTGTTCGCGTTCAGGACGCGCAGGCCGCCCACGAGCACGGTCATCTCGGGAGCGCTCAGCGTCAGCATGCGGCGCCCGCTCGATCAGCAGATGCTCGGCCGGCACCTCGTGTCCCTGTCCGAGGTAGTTGCGGAACCCGTCCGCCGTCGGCTCGAGCACGGCGAACGATTCCACGTCGGTCTGCTCCTGCGACGCATCCGTGCGTCCCGGCGTGAAGGGCACCTGCACGTCGTGTCCGGCGTTCTTCGCGGCCTGCTCGACGGCTGCGCATCCGCCCAGCACGATCAGGTCGGCCAGCGAGACCTTCTTCTTCCCGCCGGCCTGCGCGTCGTTGAACTCCTTCTGGATCCCCTCCAGGGTCTGCAGCACCTTCGCCAGCTCGGGTGGATTGTTGACGGCCCAATCCTTCTGCGGCGCGAGGCGAATGCGCGCCCCGTTGGCGCCGCCGCGCTTGTCGGTGCCGCGGAACGTCGACGCCGACGCCCAGGCAGTCGAGACCAGCTGGGAGATGGACAGTCCCGATGCGAGGATCTTGCTCTTGAGCGCGGCGATGTCCTTCGCGTCCGATCAGTTCGTGGGTCGACCGGGGGGACGGGGTCCTGCCACAACTGCGGCTCCGCGGGAACCAGCGGGCCCAGGTACCGCGAGATGGGCCCCATGTCGCGGTGCGTCAGCTTGAACCACGCCTTGGCGAAGGCGTCGGCGAACTCCTCCGGGTGCTCGTAGAAGCGCCGCGAGATCTTCTCGTAGGCCGGGTCGAACCGCAGCGAGAGGTCGGTGGTCAGCATGGTCGGCGCGTGACGCTTGGACGGGTCGTGGGCATCCGGAATCGTGCCGGCGCCTGCGCCGCCCTTCGGCATCCACTGATTCGCACCGGCCGGGCTCTTCGTCAGTTCCCACTCGTAGCCGAACAGGTTCCAGAAGAAGTTGTTGCTCCACTTGGTCGGCGTCGTGGTCCAGGTGACCTCGAGGCCGCTGGTGATGGTGTCGGCCGCCCTTGCCGGTGCCGTAGCTGCTCTTCCAGCCGAGGCCCTGCGCCTCGAGGGGAGCCGCCTCGGGTTCGGGGCCGACGTGGGTCGCAGGGCCCGCACCATGGGTCTTGCCGAACGTGTGCCCGCCGGCGATGAGCGCCACCGTCTCCTCGTCGTTCATCGCCATGCGGCGGAACGTCTCGCGAATGTCCCTCGCGGCGGCGAGCGGATCCGGGTTGCCGTTCGGCCCTTCCGGATTCACGTAGATGAGGCCCATCTGCACGGCGGCGAGCGGATTCGCGAGTTGCCGGTCGCCGCTGTAGCGCTCGTCGCCGAGCCACGTGCTCTCGGTTCCCCAGTTGATCTCCTCGGGCTCCCAGACATCCTCGCGCCCGCCGCCGAAGCCGAACGTCTTGAACCCCATCGACTCCAGGGCGCAGTTGCCGGCGAAGATCATCAGGTCGGCCCACGAGATCTTCCGGCCGTACTTCTGCTTGATCGGCCAGAGCAGCCGGCGCGCCTTGTCGAGGTTCGCGTTGTCGGGCCAGCTGTTGAGGGGCGCGAAGCGCTGCTCGCCGGCCCCCGCGCCGCCGCGGCCGTCGCTGATGCGGTAGGTGCCCGCGCTGTGCCACGCCATCCGGATGAAGAGCGGCCCGTAGTGGCCGAAGTCGGCCGGCCACCAGTCCTGCGACGTCGTCATCACCTGCTCGATGTCCTTCTTCAGGGCATCGAGATCGAGCGTCTTGAACTCCTCGGCGTAGTTGAACTCCGCGCCCATGGGATCGCCCGCGGGCGGGTTCTGGTGGAGGACCTTCAGGTTCAACTGATTCGGCCACCAGTCCCGGTTCGACGTGCCGCTGTGCGCTTTGCCCGAGAACGGGCACTTCTCTTCGTTGTCCATGTTGACGTTGACCTCTACTGTGATTGGGTGCAGCCCGGATGTCAGTTCGGGGGATTCTCTTTACGTCTCGCTGACCGGATCGTCGAGCCCTTGGCGCGCGCGGTCTGTCGCTGGCTTCGGCGTTGGCGTGTCGGTGGGTCGGAGCTGGATGGCGTTCGGGCCTGGGCCAGGCAATCCGGACAGCGTCCCCAGTAGGCGACCTCGGCCTCGTCGATCTCGTAGCCCCTGTCGTCGGCCGCCGTGAGACAGGGGGCGGAGCCGACCGCGCAGTCGACGTCGACCAGACGGCCGCAGATTCGGCAGATCAGATGGTGGTGGTTGTCGCCGACCCGAGTCTCGAAGCGAGCCGCTGACCCGGCGGGCTGAATGCGTCGGATGAGGCCTTCGGCGACCAGGACGCCGAGGGCGTCGTACACCGACTGGAGCGAGATGGCGCCGATCTCGGCCCTGACGACCTCGGCCACGCCGTCGGCCGTGATGTGGGGCTGACCCGCGACCGCCCGCAAGACGGCCAATCGCTGGGCCGTGACCTGAATACCGTGTTGACGAAGGAGGTCAGCCTGGTCAGTGGCCATGCCAACTGAATATATCAATATTTTGACTGATTCCAAAGTTTTGATCTTACGTGGATGTCTGGTCCACCATTCTTCTCACGGACGTTGCGACTGTGTCCTCGTTACTTCGCACTGAAAGACGTCAGCGCCGAAGGTTGAGTGTTTCGTGCATTGCGATCAACACCACCACACCCGAGATGAGGGTTAACGTGGCGACGAGCCACATCGCGCCGGCCATTCCAATCAAATCGGCCGACACTCCAGCTATGACAGCACCAATCGCGTACCCGAGATCGCGCCAGAGCCGGTACACGCCGACGGCCGATGCACGCCATGACGGATGCGCGACATCGCCGATCGCCGCGAGCAGTGTGGGATACACCATGGCTGTGCCGATGCCAAGCAAGACAGCCCCTGCCGCAAACCCCGCGTAGGCGTGGGCTACCGCGACAATCGCAATCCCCACCGCCTGGACCCACATGCCCGCCATGATCATCGGCTTTCTCCCGACGCGGTCCGATAAGGCCCCGGTCGCCAGTTGCATGAGACCCCACGTTGCCGGGTACAGGGCCGCAACAACGCCAATCTGATCCAGCGTCAAATTCGCCGCCGCGAACAACAGGGGAAACAGCCCCCAGGCCATACCATCGTTCAGATTGTTGACGAGGCCGGCTTGGGTGACACTCGCCAGGGTCCGGTCAGTGAGCGTGGTGCGCCAGAAGATCTCACGAGCACTCGTCTCGGGACCCGGAGAAGGCGTCCCGCCAAGCCTCACCTCGCGAGCCACGTGTTCTCTGGTCTCTCGAACAAAGATCGCGGAGAGTCCCAGGCCAATCAGGACGAAGGCAATGCCGAGCATGAACGGCTCCGGGCGCAAACTCGTCCGGACCGCGATCCAGCCCGTCGCCCACGCAGCCGCGGCGACAGCCACGTATCCAGCGAACTCATTCAAGCCCATGGCAAGGCCTCGCCTCTCGGCGCCGACGAGATCAATCTTCATGATCACGGTCGTGGACCACGTCAGACCCTGACTCGCGCCCAGGAATGCATTGGCCACCAGAATCCACGTCCAATTCGGTGCCCACATCAACAGAAAAGGGACTGGTGCAGCAATGAGCCAGCCAGCCACTAACACGGGTTTTCGGCCGATGCGGTCCGAGATGCGGCCCGCCAGGTAATTCGTCGCGGCTTTTGTGATGCCGAAGACCACAATGAAGGACAGGATGGCCGAACGTGCGACGAGATGAAACTCGCCCTCGGCCAACGCCGGGAGGATGCTTCGCTCGAGTCCCACCATCGCGCCCACAAACGCATTCACGACAACCAGCAGGCTGAACTGCGAGGCGTTCGCGCGAAGGCCGAGTCTGAGTGTAGAGTGACCGGCGCTCACAATGGCTACCTTACGGCACCAGGAGGACGACGCATTGGTTGCGTCCATCCTCGCTCATCGCACCAGGCGCCGTCATCGATTGATCGCAGCTCGTGAATGCGGTACTGATCGGCGCGCGTGCGTGTAAGAGTTGCAATAAGAGGTGCCGGCCATGAACAAACCCGTTTTGGGAACCCTGCTCGGTGGAGCGCTCGGAATCATCGACGGCGTCTCGGCGCTCGCCTATCCGGATGCGCGGCCCATGATCGTGGCGATTCTCATCGGTTCGACAATCAAGGGGATCGTGACCGGCGCACTGGCTGGCATGATCGCCCAGCGATGGAAGTCGACGGCATGGGGCATTGCCAGCGGCGTCGCGATTGGCTGGGCACTCAGCACGCTCGCGGCCATCCCTGCTCAGCAGGGTCAACCCTCCCACTACTTCGAGATTGTATTGCCGGGGATGCTGTTAGGTGCAATTGTCGGGTTCGCAACGCAGCGTTATCCGAAACGCAGCCGGGCACGACAATCAAAGCATCTTGCGCTTGGACTCGTTTTGTGCGTAGCAACTCTGCAATCAGGATCGCTTGTTGCGCAGGAAGCACAGGCACCTGCGGATGCGATGAAGCCTCTCCAGTTCTTGATCGGCCGCTGGACCGGCACTTCAGAAGGTCAACCGGGCGCAGGCACCGTGCAACGGTCCTACACTCCGATCCTGAATTCGAAGTACATCCACGTGACGAACCAGAGCATCTATCCTCCACAGGACAAGAACCCCAAAGGCGAAACGCACGAAGACATGGGCATGTTCAGTTTCGACGCGAATCGTCGATGTCTGGTGTTGCGTCAGTTCCACGTCGAAGGGTTCGTCAATCAATACATCGCAGAGCCTGGCGCAATCGGCCCTCCTCTTGTATTCACGACCGAAGCCATCGAGAACATTCCGTCCGGCTGGCGGGCGCGTGAAAGCTATCGCGCTGTAGGACCGGACAAGGTCGAAGAGGTGTTCGAGCTCGCGGAGCCTGGCAAGGATTTCGAGCTGTACTCGCACACGCGCCTGAAACGAATTCAGTAGCTCTTTGGAACGCCTCGACCCGTAATATGATGGCGTGAGAGTTCTCGTTGGGTTTCGTGGAGGGTCCATGGCGAAGAGACGTCGGAAACGTAACACCAACCGCCTGGAGAATTTCGCCAAGAGTCTGGGCACACTCCTCGGCTCCGCCGAAGCCAAGGTCCGGGCATTAGCGAGGCAACGTGACGAAGCGGCGGCAGAGCTTCACGCGGTCAAGGCGCACGCCGACAGCCTGTTGAAAGAGTTGTCCGGTGAGGCCCAATCGCAGACTCGCCAGGTCAAGAAACGGCTGAAGAAGGCCCGCAAAGTTTCAGCAGCCACCCGCGCCAAAATGCAGGCAGCCGCCAGGAAACGATGGAGCAACATTCGCAAAGCCGCGAAGACTGCCCGAAAGGCTGCGAAGCAAGCCATCTCCTAGTCAACCTCTGCCGCTCGACCACCGGTCTGGCACAGAGGCTGCTCACCATTCCCTAATAGGCAGCTCTTCGCCTGTTTTCCCGACAAATCCGTGATTTCGCCTGCTGGAATTGAGGGCGAACCATGATCGATCGGCCCCGAACCTCGCGTCTGCCGCTTCTCGCCCTTTTGGTCGCCACGGCCATCGTCGTGATCGGCCCGCGCGTTCCGGCGCCCCTCAGCGCCGCCGGAATCGCCGCGGCGCCCTATCCCATTCTCTTCGTCACCCAGGTGCCGGTTCCGGCGGACTACACGACGATCGGATCCGTCTTCGGCAACCACGGGGGCGACATCCAGAGCGCGCCCAGAGGCGGCGACCTCTGGATTCGATACGCAGACGGATCGCTCAAGAACCTCACGCAGGCGGCCGGCTACGGCAACGCCGGGTTTCAGGGCGCGCAGTCAATCGCCGTGCGGGAACCATCGGTAGACTGGACCGGCACGAAGGCCATCTTCAGCATGGTGGTCGGATCGACGGTGCAGCGGTACGAGTGGGAGGACTACTACTGGCAGTTGTATGAAATCACGGGTCTCGCTCCCTCGGATACGCCGGTCATCACCAAGGTGCCGAACCAGCCCGTGAACTTCAACAACGTCAGTCCGATCTACGGCACTGACGGCCGCATCATCTTTACATCGGACCGCCCGCGAACCGGCGAGCGGCATCTCTATCCTCTCCTGGACGAGTACGAGACTGCGCCGAGCACCACCGGACTCTGGAGCCTCGATCCCGCGACTGGTTCGCTGTTCATGATGGAAAACGCGCCGTCGGGCGCGTTCAAGCCACTCGTTGACAGCTTCGGTCGCGTGATCTTCTCCCGGTGGGATCATCTGCAGCGCGACCAGCAGGCCGACTCCGATGCGCTCGGCGAAGCGAACTACGGAACATTCAACTACGCGAACGAGACCGCGACCGCCGCGAAGCTCAACACGCGAGCCGAGATCTTTCCGGAGCCGCGCTCCGATCGACACGACCTTCTGGCAGGCACCAACCTGGCCGGGCACGAATTCAACCAGTTCTTTCCGTGGCAAATCAACGAGGACGGCACCGAAGAGGAAACCCTCAATCACATCGGCCGTCACGAGCTCGGCGAGTACTTCAACCTGAGCCTGACTGACGATGGGAACCTCTCGGAGTTCATCGACGACGGGACCGGCCGATTCAATCAGCACGCGATCGAGAACCTTCTGCAGATGAGGGAAGACCCGCTTCGTCCCGGCGTGTACTTCGGCATCGACGCGCCCGAATTCCGGACGCACGCGGCCGGGCAGATCGTCTCGCTCAACGGCCCCCTTGGCTTGCCCGCCGACCAGATGAGCGTCACATACGTGACGCACCGCGATACGACGAAGGTCACGAACGCACCGTCGCCAAATCACTCCGGTTTCTATCGGAATCCCCTGCCGCTGTCGAACGGGTCACTCGTCGCGGTGCACACGTCGGAGACGCGCGAAGACGTGAACACGGGATCCCGAACGCGGCCTGGCTCTCGGTATGCCTTCCGTTTGAAGACAATGGTCCACTCCGGCAACTACTGGGTCGCCGGACAACCATTCACCGGCGGCCTGACGAAGAGTATCAGCTACTACGATCCGGACGAACTGATCGCGTACACGGGTGCACTGTGGGAGCTGGACCCGGTCGAAGTGCGCTCCCGCGTCATCCCGACCCGGCTCGAGCCCACGCTCGGCGCGCCCGAACAGCAGGTGCTGACCGCTGAGAACGTGTCCGTCTCGGATCTGCGGACATACCTCGTCGACAACAACCTGGCTCTCGTCGTCAGCCACAACGTGACGACACGCGATGTCGCCGATCGACAGCAGCCCTTCAACCTGCGCATCGCCGGAACCAACGTCAAGACCATCGGCGCAACCGGCAAGATCTACGACGTCTCGCGCATGCAGTTCTTCCAGGCCGATCAGATTCGTGGCCTTGGGGGCGCGTCATCACCGTGGCCTGGACGACGCGTCATTGCCCAGGTGATGCACGATCCTCAGGTGAGCAATCCGCCAAATACCTCCAGCGTGCCAGGCAGTGTGGCGCTCGGCCTCGACGGATCGATGGCGGCGTTCGTGCCGGCGCGCCGGGCGATGAGTTGGCAATTGACGAACAATGCGGGCACGCCGGTCGTCCGCGAGCGGTACTGGCTGACGTTTCAGCCCGGTGAGATTCGCGTGTGCACGTCGTGCCACGGGCTGAACAGTCGGGATCAGGCGGGCCAGGTCGCGCCGCAGAATCCGCCCCAGGCACTCGCCGACCTGCTCAGATTCTGGAAGGGCGCCGTAGCTCCGCCACCTCCCCCGCCACCGCCTCCTCCCCCGCCACCACCGCCGCCGCCAACCGGGGACCCAACCACACTCACCGTTGAGATTGTCGGAAGCGGTGCCGTGACCAGCGTCCAGAGCGGCATCGCTTGTCCGACAACCTGCAGTGCGACGTTCCCACAAGGAACAGCGGTCACACTCAAGCCAGCACCGGCGACGGGATTTGCGTTTGGAGGCTGGAGTGGCGATGCCGACTGCACGGACGCGGCCGTGTCGATGAGCGCGAACCACTCGTGCACAGCGACGTTCAGGCCGATGCTTGGAGCCCCCGCGACTCGCGGCTCGATCGATCTCAATGGAGACGGCGCCGCCGATCTATTCCTCTACAGTCCCGCGACCGGCGCCTGGTGGATGCTTCTGAACGATCAGGCCGGCGGGCTCGGCGTACGCACGGGTGTCTGGCCGACCGGGCTGGGTGTGACCGCAGCCGATCTGAACGGCGATGGCTATACCGACGTCTTCGCGTATCGCATGAGCAGCGGCTGGTGGGCCGCGTACCTGAACGACGGACAGGGAGGGTTCACCGCCGCGCAGGGAACCTGGGCATCCGGCTTCACGATCGTCGCGGCGGATCTCGATGGCGACGGTAAGACCGATCTCCTCGCGTACAACGCGCAGACAGGCCAGTGGCAGGAAGCATTCAGCAACGGCGGCGGTACGTTCGCGCTGTTCAGCGGGCAATGGATCAAGGGCCTGCAGCTCGCGCAGGGAGATTTCAACGGCGACCGGAAGGCCGATGTGTTCGGCCTGGTCCCCGCAAGCGGCGTATGGCGCGAATGCATCACGACAGGGCGAGGCACCTTCCGCATCGTCAGCGGCGCGTGGGCATCGGCGCCTTCCGCGCAGATTGCCGTTGGCGATCTGAACGTTGATGGACGGTCGGACGTGTTCCTCTATCGGCCCGCTACGGGAGGCTGGCAGGAAGCGGTCGCGACCACGACCGTCGGCTTCACGTCGACCAAGGGCGTGTGGGCCAAGAGTGGGCAGATCGTCGGTGGGGATCTGAACGCCGACGGACGTCTCGATCTCCTTTTCTACAACGCGGCAAACGGTGGGCTCACTGAGTTCGTCACGACCGGCATTGGGCAGTTCACGCAGTACGCGATGTCAATCGCTCCCGCGTGGACCCTTTCGGCGCTGGATCTGAATGCCGATGGCAAGTCGGACATCATCGGGTACAACAAGACCCACGGTCAGTGGGCCCGAATGATCAACACGAGCCTCGGGAACGTCAGCACCACCAGCGGAGCGCTTACACCGGGATTGGTCGTGCTGTCGTCCACTCCGACGCTGCCCTGACCTTACTTGATCGCGCCAGAGCGTTCGAAGCTCTCCCTGCCTGCGCGCGGGCGGTCGGCCACCTCGATGCGCTCGCCGATCGTGATCATCATCAGATCGTGGGCCACGGTAAGCGCTCCGTCATACGGAGTGGCGGCCTTCAGCTGGGTCTCGGTAACGTCGGGCGGGATGATGTGTGAGTAGACGGCCATTCGCGGTCGCGCCCGCGTGAAGATTGCGGCGGCATCGCGCGGTTCGGTGTGCACCGACAGGCTGACGTTGGCGCGCCTGGCCTCTTCGGTTTCGTCGGGCGAAGGCACCTGCACTTCGTGCACGAGCACATCGACGCCTTGCGCGTGCTTCACGACACTGTCGCTCGGGCGGGTGTCGCCGGACAGCACGAGCGACCGGCCGTGATAGTCGAACCGGAAACCCAACGTCTGACCATCGAATGGCAGCAGCGCGCGAGTCTTGATGTCGATCGGCATGTGCTCGACTTCGAATGCGGTCACCCTGAGCCCGTCTCGGTCGATGATGACTCCCGGCGCGATATCCCGCGCATCGATGGCGATGCCTGCGGCCGGGACACCGACCTTTTCACGATACGCGACGTCCCACGCGAACGCCTGTTCGACGTGGCCCATCATGGCGCGTGTGCCGACTGGTCCTTCGACGACCAGCGGACTGCGCCGGCCATAGAGCCATCCCGTGAGCCAGAGATCTGGAAGCCCGATCGTGTGGTCGTAGTGGAGATGCGTGACCAGCACTTGATCGATCCCCGTGATCAATTCGAACGATCCTGCCTCGAGCAGCCGTTCCCGTAACCCCCAACTCGGGTCGACCAGCAGTCGCTGGTTGCCTGCTTCGACCAGGGTACTTGGACCGTAGCGATCGAACGACGGGCGCGGCGCGCCAGTGCCCAGAAATGTGACTCGCAGGTCGGTGGGCGGCGGCAGAGGCACAGACGCGCGCGCCCGGCCCGACGGCGGAACGGCGGCCGCCTCGGGATTGCTCTTCGACGGCTGTCCGCCACACGCCACCAGGCAAAGGATCAGGGTCGTCGCCGACGCGTTAAGACTGGTTGAAGCTGTCACGATGTGGGAGGAACGCGGATCTGGATCTGCCCGAGCTTGCGGAATCGAAGCGCCGTCTCGCCCTGTTCAGCCTGGCTTATGATCGTGGATTTGAACGTTTTCTCGTGCTTCGTCCGAGGACCGACGCAAGGCCGAGCCCGACGAGAACGAGCGTTGCTGGCTCCGGAACAGACTGAGGCACGTCACCTGGTCCGGACGAAGGAGTGCCGGGCACCAAGAGGCCGGCGCCGGCGATCTCCAGTACCAAGTCGTTATAGTCCTGATCGCCAAGGTTCAGATCTTCCCACGCCAGGACAAAGTTACCGGCGGAGGGCCCGAAGAGAACTTGCCACGCGACGAGGTGATCCAAGCCACCCGGGTTGCTGGGCGCGACAGAATTCCAGAGCGGTGATCCGCTGGGATCGAGCCCGAAACTGAACGCGGATCCAGACGCCAGACTGCTGAAGCTGCCTGAGGTGGTCGTGTTACTGCTCGAGGTGAACAAGGGAACGAAATTGCTGGTCGTGTCGAAGTATCCGAAAGTTTGAGAGAACCCAGAATACTTGGCCACCGTCGTGGCGGTTACACTTCCGAGATTGGTCCATACCTGGTCTGCCTCGTCAGCGACCTGCGACAGGTTGGAAAGGCCGTACAGACTGTCGAGAATACCGCCCGTACCTAACAAGTTCGGCTCGGTCGCCGATAGATTGATGGGCGTTGCCGACGCCACGGTCGCCCACGCTGTTAGGACCACCGCCAGGACTGAACCGCGCAGTTTCATCATGTCTCCGGGGCGATGATAAAGTCGACCCCCGCTTTTAGCAAGAGCTTTGCCAGCCGTATTAACGCGTGGAATCAATAGATTACGGGCAGGACTCTTGGGAAAGTACTCCTGACAGGTGAGTTTTGTCCGACGCCCACGCTCTTCGACGACGCCCACGCTCTTCGACGGTTACCCCGCCGGGATCCGCCGCTGACCTTGACCCCTTCCGAAAGCTCGTCTAGTGTTGCGCGGACTTCAGACCCGTACGTGTTCGAGGCGCGGAGGAGAATCGCGTGGGTTCGAGCGCGCTCGAGAAGGCCATCGCGGGGATTTCGCGAGAGCGGGTCGTCGAAATCGCCCGCGCGTTGTCCAGTGTGGCGCAGGTCGAGGGGCGCGAGGGCCCGCGGGCTGACGTCGTAGCGTCGTTTCTGGACCATCCGCGTCTCGACGTTCTCATCGACCCGGTGCTGCCGGGCAGGCCGAACGTCATCGCACGGCTCAAGGGTCGCGGCACGGGTCCGTCGGTGATGCTCAATGGCCACATCGACGCGAGCATCGCACCCGGATGGACTCGCGATCAATACAGTCCGTGGATCGAAGGTAGCCGCCTCTACGGCCAGGGCCTGAGCGACATGCTGGGCGGGCTCGCATCGATGATCGCTGCCATCGAGGCGGCCGCGCGCCTGGATCCCCTGCCTGGAGATCTCGTCCTCCTCGCGAGCATGTATCACGACTCGAACGGCGTCGGGACGAAGTACGCGCTGGCGACCGACGGGAACTGGCCGCGGTATGCGATCAACGGCGAGCCGACATCGCTGACGCTGATGACGGCCCATGCCGGCTGCATCAAGTTCGAGTTGACCTTCACGGGCCGTATCGCGCATGTCTCCCGCAAGGAGCAGGGCGTCGATGCGCTCGCTGCGGCTGCGGACGTGTACCCGTCGCTCAGGAATCTCACATTCATCCACGAGCCGCATCCGCGATTGCCAGGGCTCCCCAGATTCGTCGTCGGCGTCATGCAGGCCGGCAGCCTCCCGGGCAACGTTGCAGAGCAGGCGGTGCTCCGTGGTGATGTGCGGACCGTGCCCGGCATGAGCTGGGACACCGTGCGTGCGGATCTCCAGGCGCTGCTGGATCGCGCCGCTCCCACGGAGATTCCCGTCCGCATCGGCTGTCTCGTTCGGATGCGGCCCTTCCTGGGCCCGACCGATGGACCGCTCGTACAGGCGATGACCGCGGCTCACAAGCTCGTCAGACACGACGATCTGCAAATCAACGTCGACCGCGGCGCTCAGGCGTTCGTCACCGATGCCTCCGACCTCGGCGCGGCGGGAATCGAAACGGTCGTGTACGGCCCGGCAGAGTGGCATCACGCGCCCCACTCGTTCATCGACATGGACGAGATGACGGACGCCGCGAAGGTCTATCTCGCTGCAGCCATCTATTTGATGGAGTCAGGTTCAGGCGGGCGTTAGTCGATTCGAAGGGCCGCCAGGCGATCCTCATCGAGCGTCACGCCGAGGCCGGCGCCTTCGAGCGGCGCGATCACCCCGTCACGCACATCCCAACGCTCGCGAATCAGGTTCTCGGAGTAATAGAGAAACCCACAAGTGTCCGCCGGTTCGTTGAGGTGGCCAACCGCCACACCGAGATGCGCGCATGCTGCCGTGCCAATACCGAGCTCTGGCATGCTGCCGATCGTGCACTGCAGACCGGCGGCCTGCGCGATATCGAAAATGCGCAGAGCGTTGCGGAGCCCGCCGGCTTCGCTGACGTACACGTTCAGGATGTCGGCCGTTCGCTCTCGGATCACCCGATACGCATCGTCCGGTCCCCACACGGATTCGTCCACCATGATCGGGATCGGGCTCTCGGCCTTCAGCTGCGCCAGAGCGTCGATCGCTTCAGGCCGAATCGGCTGCTCGATCGAGTGAATTCGAAGTGGCGCGAGCCGCGTGATGACGCTGAGAGCCTCCTTCGCCGACGACCAGCCCATGTTGGCGTCGAGCCGAATTACAATTCCATCGCCGACCGCCTTGCGGATGGCCGCCGTCGCGGCGACGTCGTGATCGGGATCGCGTCCGACCTTGAGCTTGACACCTCGAAAGCCCCGGCGCACGAACTCTTCCGCCTGCGCCACCATCGCCTCAACCGGCGCGAGCGCGACGGACATGGACAGCACGATCGACTCACGCATCCGGCCGCCGAGAATGTTGTAGACCGGCGTGTTCCACGCGCGGCCGACGATATCGTGAAGCGCCATTTCGATGGCGGCCTTCGCGGGATTGGCGGCGGGCGAGAATTGAATGGCTTCGTCCATCCGCGCCACGGCCCGGTTGATGTCGAACGGCGACTGACCGACCAGTACCGGTCCAAGCTGATCGCGCACCATCGGGCACAGGGCCGCGCCGCCGCCGTTCCAGAACATGGCGATTTCGCCCAGCCCGCGAACTCCTTCGTCGGTTTCGACGATGACGAGGCCGAAGGTGCTCTCGGTGCGGAGTCCGAGCGCACTGGTCGACTGCCAGGCTTTCTTCACGCGGAGCGGAATCGCGTCAACGCGGCTGATGCGCATCGTATGTCCTGAAGCGTCGAACAAACTCGGCCACTCGATCGGCTGCGGCATCGATCACCTTCCGACCCTTGTCGGCGGTGCCTGCGTGAGCGATGCCATAGACACCGTGCGGCGAGTCGAGCGCCGGCGTCGGCGGCAGGTAGATGCCTTCCGTCGGGCCGTACCGCTGGTCGCGGACGGCCAGATCGAGGCACTGTTCGTTTGTCACTGCGCTGATCTCCACACAATCCGGCTGCAGAAAGAGTTGGATCGACGTCTCCATTTCACCCGAGTGGCCGATGCTGCCGCCGTCGCGTTCCGTCAACGATCGCATGACTTCGGGAATCACGTTCCAGTATGAAAGCGCTGCGGCCTGAAGCCCCATCTCCGTCGCCCTCAGGGCCGCCACCTGAATGAGTCCGTTATTTCCTGCATGACCGTTGACAATGATCAAACGCCGGACTCCATGATGGGCAACGCTCTCGCTCACGTCCGCGATCAACGCCAGGAGCGTCTCGGCCTTGAGCGTCAGGGTCCCGGGAAAACCCATCCAGTGAGGTGAGAGACCCCACCAGATCGGCGGCAGCACCAGCACCGGGAAGTCGCGGATGCGTTCAGCCGCGCGCGCGCACACGATGAACGCCGTGAAACTGTCGGTGTCCAATGGCAAGTGCGGACCATGTTGTTCGACGGCGCCGATCGGCAGGAGCGCAACCGCGCCGGCATCGGCGGCGTCCTTGATTTCGCTCCGCCGGCACTTCTGCCAGAGCACGGTGCGCGGAATGTCCGGCCTGTCCATCGTCTTGGGTGTCTCCCCGCCGTCTGCTCAGCCACACGATCGGTCAGCCGCGATTCGTCTCCGAATGCGAGGCCGACACGACAACATGGACGGCGACGCTTGTCAAGGCACACGTACGCCGGTCTTTTTGGTAAGCTGGCCCGTCTTGACACAATCTCAAACCGCCGATCGCTCTCGCGCACGTCGCTGGCTTAGTGTGAGCCTGTTTCTCGCCTTCATCGGATCGGCGCCATTCGATGCAGCCCGCGCTCCCGTGCAGGTTCCGGCCAAAGGCCAGAGTCCGATCATCGACCGGGTGCGAAATCGCGGCACGCTCCGCGCGGGCGTCAACGTGGCGCTGCCCTGGCTCGGCCAGAATCCGAAGACGGGAGAGTTCTACGGCCCCAGCGTCGAGCTCGGCCGCGAGATCGGCCGCGTCCTCGGCGTGAAGATGGAGCTGATCCCTTCCGCGTCGGACGTCATCATCGCCGGCATCCAGGCAAATCAGTTCGACCTGGCAATCGCGCCGCTGTACGCCACGGAACGACGACGACAGGTGGTTGACTTCGTAACCTACGCAACCGCCGGACACTGCTATGCGGTGCGGAAGGACAATCACAGGATCAACTCGCTCGAAGACCTGAATCAGCCGTCCGTCACCGTCGGCCTCTGGACCGGAACCGGATCGGATCGACCGTTCAGGGAGAAGTATCCGAAGGCGACCATCAACGCGATCCCGATGCCAGTTGGCGGCGTCACCCGGATGGAGGAAGTCATGGGTGGCCGCATCGATGTGGCGACGCTCGATTCGGCCCGGGCCCTTCTCGTCGGCAAGCAGTTCCCCCAACTCAAGATCCTGCCGGGCGGACCGGAAAACTGCATGAAGAATCCCGACATCCCGACGCCGCTCGGAATGGCGCTGCCGAAAGGCGATCCGGAATTCAAGAAGTTCCTCGAGGCTGTGGTCGCGAGCATCCAGACCGAGCTCAACGCGTCGATCGTCAAACACAGCTCGCTCGAATCGATGCTGTTGGCCCGCTAGAGCCCGCCGAACGCGCAGCAGTGAGCGAGTACCTCCCCTATCTCATCGCCGGCCTCGGTCTGACCGTTCTTCTCGCCGTCGTTTCGATCGTTCTCGGCCTGGCAATCGGGCTGGTGGTGGCATTGGCGCGCATGTCGAGGTTCGCCGCCCTGCGGGCCTTAGCGGGACTCTACGTCGACATCTGGCGCAGCACACCGTTCCTGGCGCAGATTCTCTGGGTCTTTTTCGCGCTGCCGATTCTGACCGGCATCACGTTGAGCGCATTCGGCGCCGGCATCCTGACGCTCAGCTGCAACGTCGGCGCAAACCTCGCGGAAATCTTTCGGGCGGGGATACTGTCGCTGCCCGCCGGACAGCGACACGCGGCGCTGGCGCTCGGCATGACGCGAGGTCAGGCACTCAGGCGCGTTGTACTGCCGCAAGCTGTCGGCCGTGTGCTGCCGCCCATCGGCAGCGCATTCATCAGCCTGTGCAAGGACACGTCACTGGTTTCTGTGATCAACCTTCAGGAACTGATGTGGCACGCGCAGACACTCGCGGGTTTGACGATGAGATCGGTGGAAGCTCTCACCGCCGCGGCGATTCTCTATGCGGCCCTGACCTACCCGCTGACGCTCCTCGTGAACACTCTTCATCGCAGGCATCTGGCTCATTGAGCATGCGCGAACGGACCCGCCCGCCTGCCGACGGCAACGAACACTGATATGCCCTACGTGTGGCGGTTCGACATCGTCTGGGAGAATCTGCCGACTCTTCTGAGCGGCCTCTGGCTGACGTGCCTCCTGACAGTGTTGTCGATGCTGATCGGCCTCATCGGAGGGCTCGCAGTTGCATTGTGCCGGCTCAGCGCCTGGCGCCTGGCGAAGGCCGTCGCTTACGTCTTCACCGAACTCTTTCGGACCACTCCCCTTCTCGTGCAGGTGATCTGGATCTACACGGTGATGCCGCTCGCGCTCGACATCAGGTTGTCGCCGTTCAATTCAGGACTGGTGGCGCTCGGGCTGAACGTTGCGGCATACATGGCTGAGATCTACCGCGCCGGGATCCTCTCCGTCGATGTCGGACAAACGCAGGGCGCCATGGCGCTGGGAATGACGCGGTTTCAGTCGATGCAGCGCATCGTGCTGCCGCAGGCCGTGACGCGCATGATTCCACCGATGGCGGCGATGTGGGTCGGCCTCTTCAAAGACACATCGATCGTGGCGACCATCGGCGTCGCCGAACTGATGTTTCAGGCGCGGTATCTGGCGACGGACACGTTTCGGCCGCTCGAAATCTTTACGGTCACCGCGATGGTCTATTTCCTGATGACGTACCCGCAATCGCTGATTGTCAATCGCCTGTTCGAGAAATACCGGGTGAGAGAGTAGAGCGCACCATGCCGGAGGCGATCGTTCGCGTCGTCGACCTTCACAAGTACTTCGGGGCGCTGCATGTGGTGCGAGGCGTCAATCTGGAGGTGTCACGCGGAGAAGTAGTCGTCATCATCGGCCCGAGTGGCTCTGGAAAGAGCAGCTTTCTCCGGTGCCTGAATCGGCTCGAGGAGCCGAGTCAGGGACGCATCTTCCTGGATGGCGTCGAGATCACCGGACCCCACGTCGATCAGCCCAAAGTCCGACAGCAGATAGGCATGGTGTTTCAGCACCTGAACCTATTTCCGCACATGACGGCGCTCGAGAACGTGATGGAAGGCCCCCGGACCGTCTTGAGAATGTCACGCGACGCCGCGGACGGTCGCGCCAGAGAGTTGCTCGCGAAGGTCAGCCTGGCGGACAAGATCCACGTGAAGCCGGCCCAACTGTCGGGCGGCCAGCAGCAGCGCGTGGCCATCGCACGCGCGCTGGCGATGGATCCAAAGGTGATGCTGTTCGACGAGGTCACGTCGGCCCTGGATCCGGAGCTCGTGGGTGAAGTCCTCACGGTGATGAAGCGGCTCGCGGACGAAGGCATGACGATGATTGTCGTGACGCACGAGATGAGCTTCGGAAAACGCGTCGCGGACCGAGTCGTGATGTTCGACCAGGGCGAGATTGTCGAGGAGGGACCACCGGAGAAGATCTTCACGCGCGCAGATCACGAGCGCACCAGGCGTTTCCTCGATCAGCTATCGTGGGAAGGGGCGTGACGCGAAGGCGCGCTCCAGTGCGTCAGGAGCGGCATTGGCTGACAGTGTGATTCGTCGACTCTCCGGCAGCACACCCAACTGCCGGAATCCTGATCCGGTAATCACGGCAACCACGGTCTCCGAGCCCTTCACGACTCCCCTTCCGACGAGGGAAGCGACCGCCGCCGCCGCGGCGGCTCCCGATGGTTCACTGAAGATGCCTTCGGTGGCGGCGAGCCGCGCCTGCCAGGCGAGCGCATCCTCGTCCGGCACCGCGAGCGCCGTTCCATTCGTCGCCTCGACGGCCGCGATGACATCGGCGATATCTGATCGCAATCCGGATTTCAGGTTGTTCATCACGGTGTCGCGAGAAGTGTCGATCGGGATAACCGCTAGAGCCGCCTCGCCGCGCAGCCCGCGCGCCAGTGCCTGCTCCACTGTGTTCCAACCGGCCGGTTGGACGGCGGCAAAGCGTGGCACGCTATCGATCATGCCGAGGCCGCGCAAGTCGCGGAAGCCGCGATAGATTCCCGACAGCGTTCCTCCGCCGCCAACCGGCACGACGAGCCAATCGGGCGCGCGGCCAAGCTGGTTCAGGATTTCGAAGGCGATCGTGCGCACTCCCTCGGCCTGATAGGGGTTCGTCCGTCGGTTCGTCGAAGCCAGATACCAGGACGGATCGCTTTCGAGCAGGTCGAGAATCCGCGCCGTTTCCTTGAACGGTCCGGGCACTTCGATGACGACGGCCCCGAAACATTCCATGACAATCGAACGCTCGGGCGGCGTGCCTTCGGGTACGAGAACGACGCAGTCGAGGCCCGCACGCGCGCTATAGGCGGCGCATGCCAGTCCCGAACTGCCGGTCGATGCCAGGATGACACGAGACGCGCCGGCTTCCTTGGCCTTCGACAAGGACACCGAGATGGCGCGATCCTTCTGCGATCCGGTCGGGTTGCGCGCCTCGTTCTTCCAAAAGAGGCGACACGCGCTCTCAGTGGCAGCCTCGATGAACGGCGTGGCACCCTCTCCGAGCGTAACGATGTGTTTGGCGTCGCTGATGGGCAGCACAGGAGCGTAGTCCCACATGCCAGTCGTCGAACGCGGCATCCGGACATCATTCCAGTCGTAGGTGACGGTGAGAGCTCCGCGGCAGCTTGCGCATCTGAAGGCGACGACAGAAGAGTCTCGCTCCGCCCCACACGCGTCGCACCGTGTCCAATACTTCGTCGACGGATGGACGTTGATAGTCATCTGTGAGAGGTATGCGAGCCGGCGATATGATGAGTGGCGGATAGAACAGTGTCAACGGCGCGATCGTCTGGCATGAAGCCGATGGAACAATTCTCGAGCCTGGAATTCGAACGCCGCGTGGAACGTGCCCGCGCGGAGATGACCGCCGCCCGATTGGATGCGCTTCTCATCACGTCCGAGGCCAATTTCCGGTACTTCACCGGATTCGACAGCCAGACGTGGATCAGCCCCACACGGCCGCGGTACTTCGTGCTGCCACGATGTGCCCCGCCGGTGGCCATCGTGCCCGCGAGCAACCTGTCAGGCATGCGCGCGACCTCCTGGATTCCAGATGTTCGCACCTGGCAGGCGCCCAATCCTTCGGACGATGGCATCTCGCTCGTGGCCTCGGCGCTCGGAGAGTGTCGGGGCAGCCATGGAGCGATTGGCGCCGAGATTGGGCCTGAAAGCAGGCTGGGAATGCCGGTCGCGGATTTTCTGCGGCTGCGGCAGATGATCGCACCGACGGAGATCCGCGACGGTGGAGCCGCCATGAGCGCGGTGCGAATGATCAAGTCGTCCTCTGAGATCGATCGCATCCGCCGTGCGGCGCAGATCCTGTCGGACGGCCTCGAGGCGTTGCCCGGCTTCCTTCGAGAGGGAGTCACCGAACGTGAGGTGTGTTCAACGCTTCACCTCGATCTGATTCGGCGAGGCGCCGACAGGGTGCCGTACCTGGTCGGCGTGTCAGGGCATAGCGGTTACGACAACACCAACGTGGGACCGACCGACCGAGTCCTGATGAGCGGCGACGTGCTCTACATCGACGTCGGCTGCACCATTGACGGGTACTTCTGCGACTTCGATCGGCATTTTTCCTTCGGGCCGCCGTCGGCGGACGTGCGCAGGGCCTTCGATGCCGTCTATCACGCCACGGACGTGGGCATCGCGGCAGTTCGTCCGGGACAACGTGCCAGCGATGTGTGGCAGGCGATGGCCGATTCGTTATCAGGCGCGGGATGTGCGGGCGCGAATATCGGGCGAATGGGCCACGGTGTTGGCCTGCTCCTCACCGAAGCGCCGTCTCTCAGTCGGAGCGATCTCACAGTGCTCCGGCCGGGCATGGTTTTGACAATCGAGCCCGGCGCCACGTATACCGTTCCCGGCAGCAACACCGTGAAGATGATGGTTCATGAGGAAAACCTGGTCATCACCGACACCGGCGTCGAGTTGTTGAGCCGACGGGCGCCGACCGAAATGCCGATCGTCAGCTGAGCTGATCGTGAGCGACGTGCATCTCGTCGACCAACTGGACGTCCACCACAGGCCTGCACAGTGCCGGCACTCGCTCGATCTTCAAGGCCTGGCATCGACCGATGGAGCTCCGCCGAAGATTCCCGTCAAGATCGCGTGCGGAAACGAGCCCGGTCCGTGCCTGGTCGCGATCGCCGGCATTCACGGAGACGAGCCCGAAGGCATCCTGGCTCTGATGGAGCTCTGGGACGAAATGCCCGCGGACCTTCGCGGGCGGTTGATCCTCGTTCCCGTAGCGAACCCGTCGGCATTCGAAGCCGGCGAGCGCCGGAGTCCGTCCGATCGACTCGATCTCAATCGGAGTTTCCCTGGCTACGTCAACGGATCGCCGACTGAACGGCTCGCACATCTCATCCGTTCGCGCGTCGTTGTGCACGCGGATTTTCTCTGTACTCTTCATAGCTGGTTCGCGACCGGCACAACGCTGCCTTTCGTGGAAGTGTGGGGCCATCAATCACCCCTGGCTGAACGCGGGTACCTGGCGGCTCTAGCGAGCGGATTCGAGCGGATTCGCATGACGACATGGCCCGAGGGTCTTCTGGTGCGAATCGCGAACGAAGCCGGCATTCCGGGGATCGAGATGGAAATCGGCGACTCTGGCCGGTCACGACCGGAAAACCGTCGGACCTACAAGGCTCACCTGACGGCGTTGATGCAGCACCTCGGGATGCTCGACGGAACGCCGAACCCGCACCCTGACGCCAGACGTTACGAAGGGCGCCACGTCTTCTGTGAGCGCGGCGGGCTGCTTCGCGTTCGCACGACGCTCGGCGCCACGGTCAATGCCGGCGACATCCTGGGGACCCTTCATGATCTGCACGGCGGAGCGATCGAGGAGATTCGGGCACCGCAGGCCGGAATCATCGCTGCGCATCGTGAGTACGCCTCGGCGAGCCCGGGCGATCTCATCTGCACGCTGTTCTCGGAGCTGAGGTGAACCTCGAACTGGCTTCCTGGAACGACTCGAGGCGGCTCGTCAACCAACCACAGGCATGTCGGCGGGTGCCCGCGTCGACAGCATCTCGACGCCATCGTCGGTCACGAGCACGGTTTCCTCCACCATGAAGTTGCCTTCCTCGGTCTGGCAGTTCGGCTCGATGTAGAGCACCATTCCCGCCTCGAGCGTGGACGAATCGTCGAGACTGATTGACGGCGGCTCGCTCAGATCAAGCCCCGTGCCGAGTCCGATGCGTCCGCCGCGGCTCACCCGGTCCAGCAGGCCGGCGGCCTCGAATTCCGCGAGCGACGCCCGCATCACGTCGGCGACCGCGACGCCTGGACGCATGATGTTCAGGCATCGATCCATGGCCCGGCGAATCGACGCGTACATCTGGCGCTGGTGATCGCTCGCGCGGCCCACCGCAAGACAGCGCACGAGATCGGACCAGTAGCCGCGATAGACGCACCCCGCGCCCAGATAGACCGTGCGCCCGGCCACCAGCTGGCGATCGGTCGGACCACCTGTCATGCTGTCGGGCGCGTGACTGTCGGCGTTCACCGGAAGGTAGCCAGGCCGATCTGCGCCGAGCGACATCACACGGCTGGCGACCATTTGATAGACCTGCCGCTCAGTCCATCCCTCGCGCACGTCCTGCAGGAGCTCGGAGACAGCCTGGCCGGTGATCTGCGCGGCTTTTCGCAGGTAGCCGATTTCGCCCGGCGACTTGATCCGACGCAACGACCAGAGCAGGTCCGTCGCGTCCACAAATCTCGCGTCGCTCACCTTCTGCCTCAGCGTTTTGAAGTCGTCGTAGGGCATGCCGAGACGCTGACCAGCACCCAGCTCGCATCCGATCACACGATCGGTCAGATCCCGACTCCCGAGCGCATCGACGAGCTCGTTCACTCCCGGCTGGACGAGCGTACGGAAGACGCGAATGTCGGCCACGTATGATGTGTTGCGTGCGCCGCTCGCTTCGGACGTGGCCACGACCAGCACAGGCGCAGCCGCGCGCGGCAGCACCATGAACAGCGGACGCACCTTGAGCGGCCACGACTGGGTGACGTGGCCGCTCAGATATCGGTAGTTGCTTTCGGAGGTCAGGAGCAGGGCGTCGATGCCCTGCGCGCGCATGAGGGCTCGAGCGCGCTCCCAGCGGTTTTCGATCTCCACGCGCGAGAAATCGGGATACGGCGGCACGTCGGGCTCGGACACCGATCAGTACCGTTCTTGGGGGTCGACCACGTTCCTGAGCGGCCGGCCCTCCGCGTATCGGAGCAGGTTGTCGCACAGGATATCGGTGAATCGTTCCATGTACATCGAGGTGTCGCCGCACATGTGCGGGCTCAGGAGCACGTTCGGCATGATCCACAGCCGGCTGTCGGCCGGCAGCGGTTCCTGCTCGTACACATCGAGTCCGGCGCCGGCGATCCACTTTTCCTCCAGCGCCCGGACGAGGGCCGCTTCCCTCACGGTCTTGCCACGTCCCACATTGACGAAGATCGCCGACGGTTTCATACGTGTGAAGAAATGCTCGTCGAGCACGCCGCGCGTCCGATCGGTCAGCGGCAATGAACTGACGACATAGTCGGCTCGTCCGAGCGCTTCGGTCATCGCGTCCATCTCAACCACGTCGTCGATCGCCGGATCGACGCCATCGCGCCCGGGCCGGCGGCGAACACCGACCGTGCTCATGCCAAACGCCTTCGACCGCCGCGCCACCGCGCCCCCCAGCTCGCCGACACCTATCAGGGCAACGGTCTTCCCGAACAGCTCTTCGATGAGGAACTTCTTGTAGACCCGCTCGCGCTGCTGTTTCTGCATACGCGCCATGCCCTTCGCGAAGAAGAGCATGCATCCCATCACGAACTCCGAAATCGGTATGCCGTGAATGCTCTTGGCGCTGGTCACGATCACGCTGCCCGGATCCAGACTGGGCTTCCAGAGGTGATCAACGCCGGCACTCGTGAATTGCAGCCAGCGAAGGCGCTGGGCCCGGTCGAGGAGGTTGTTGGGTATTCGCGTCGCGATGATCGCCTCGGCCTGGCGGACGAGGCTCTCGACATCGACGTCAGGACGCTCGTCCGGATAGTCGATGCCCTTGTAGTCGACCTCCGAGGCGTGCATGATGGCGAACCCGCCCGGTTCTCCGTGGATGATCAGGCGCGGATGAAGTCCGCGCATCCGTGCGAGCTGTTCCGCCGTGACCTTGGCGCTGATAAGGACGTGTATCGGTTCCATCGTGTCTCGCACTCCCGCGTGGCCGGCTCGGCCGTCAGTGTAATGCCTGCGGGCGTCAATCGGTGACGATGCCTCGCTAGAGAGTTGCGAATGATCGAGAGACGAGGACGGCAGCGGTGCAGCGAGGACAAATGCCGAGAAACTGCTGAGGTGTTCCATGGTGTTCTTGTTGCTTTTTGGTCCGTCACGCCTCGACACGGTGGCCACGCCGACTTTGTTCATGGAAAATTGACTTCTGTTTCTTTTCTGATAAAAATGGCGCTGTGCCTACCCGTGGACGGCCCCCTAAGTTCGGGCGACCGGCCAAAGCGATCATCCTGACGCTCCCCGACAACGTGCTCGAGTGGCTGCGCACGCTTCACACGGATCCGGCGTGGGCCATTGTCTTGCTGCATGAACGATTCGGCTCCCGCTCCACGGGTCGTGATACGACAGCATCGTCCCAGCCAGAGCTGGTGCAGCTCTCCGGGAAGCGCGCCCTGATAGTTGTGAATCCGATGATTCTTCGGCGACTCGAGGGCGTGTCGATCGTGCCCCTCGCGGATGGGCGCGCGTTGATCGCCCTCGATCCGGGCAAGGGTGTCGCCGATCTTGAACTGGCGATCCTCGACCGCATGGAACGATTACCCGGAGAGTCGGAGGAACGCGCCGAGCTGGTGCGGTTGCGCCAAGCCATGCGGCGCTGGCGCAGTGCCGAGGGATTGCGGTTCCAGATGCGCTCGATCATCATCGTGGAACAACCCACAGGACGGTCGGTGAGGCCGTCTCTCGCGTTGGGTGGGCCGTTGCAGCGAAAGCGGAAGCGCCTCGGAAACGGTCGTTAAGGCCGTGCTGGCGCTTGGCAGCATCAACACCCCGCGTTCCGATCACTTCCCTCTCGATGTCCGGATTGAAACGGCCGAGTTCCAGCCTGAAGAGCGGCGAGTTGCGAGGGCGCTTGCCACCTCTCAGTGTTTCGGCCTGGATTTGCCAGGACGGCGCCGATCTGATTTGTTGCCCGCTCGATCCGAGGTCGCCGCATCGGTGTTCGACCCGTCCTTGGTCTCGTCACCCCCAGGTTCGCCGCCGATGTAACCAAGCGTCTTGAGGTCGTTGAGCATGTCCTTTTCCGCCTCCCGCGAAGTGGATACCTCCCTCCCCTGCGGCGCACCGGTCCCGTAGCTCTGGACGAACCGCTCCTCCCGCGTGCCGGAACCCAGGAACGCGTCCTTGAGAGCCCGTCCATCCATGTCCCGGCCAGTGGGTTCTCCCATCGCGTAGAGGATCGTCGGAGTGACGTCGAACACCTTTGCGCCCTCGATCCGACCAGGACGAATGCCCTTGCCCTTCAGGACGATGACTCCCGGTGGCGAGATCTTCGGATAGGCGCTCCTGGTGTTGTGGTCATATCCACCTCCGATCCAGTTGAAGCCATGATCGGACACGATCATGAGGATCGAGTCCGCATCCATCCTCGACACGATCGCGCCGACGAAGTCATCGGCGAACTTATACGAGGGCAGCATGGCCCTTGCGACGGCCGGATCCAGTTCCCCAATCAGGCTCTGCGCCTTGTCTCGAACAGTCGGGTCTTCGCTCAACAGGCTTTCGATTCGAATTTGCGGGACGATCCTCTCAAGCGTTGCCCGGTCGGCGAAGCGCCAGCCGAAGTGGGCAAAGACGTCGGTGATTCTTACGACGACGCCGAAGAAATCGGGCTGGCCCTTGTCGAACAGATGGAGGGCCCAGTTCGTCACCATCTGGTCCTGGCCGACATACGATGCCAGCGCTCCCCAGAGCACCTTGCTCGCCCTACTGGTGTCAAACAGCTCCGCAAGGGCGGTTGGCGTGTAGGTAGGAAAGGCGTACTTCCCGAGGGTGGGAGCCGCACCCCCGGGCCGAAGGAACAACGGTCTGAGTTCCTCAATGAGGGAAGGCGGGTAAACGACGTCCGGGTCGTCGGGGACCGATTTCCTGGTCGCGATCGCCTTCAATCGATCGGTAATGAGAAACCCGTTGACGGGCCTGGCTGGATAGGTGACCCACCAGTTGGTGACCGCCACCGAACGTCCTTTTGCGCTCAAGATCTCCCAGATTGTGGCGGCTGTGCGATCGATGCCGGTGACCAGCCGAAGACGCTCGATCTCAGCGCGGGCCCTTTGATCCACAAAGGTCCAGTCGGTAATCCCATGCTTCGCCATGGTCTTCCCCGTGGCGATCGACGTCCACAGAATCCCGGACTTGGTTGGCCGAAAGGTCTCGATTTCCCCGAATGCCGCTCCCTTGAGAACGCCCTCGATGTTGGGGAGCTGATGGTCTTTCACGAGCGGATCCAGAAAGCGCCAGGTCAGGCCGTCCAGGCCGACGACGATGACCTTCGGCGAATGTCCGGTCCGACTGCACGCCAAGACGCCGAGCGCGATGAGGGCGACCACGGTCAGGACAGGCGGCCGGACGGTCTTTTGCATAGCAGCCCTCGTTTAGCAGGTCTCACATTGGCGGCCGGTGTGGAAGCGAGGCCGCGTTGATTGAACCGCTGGCATTAGACCACTACCCCATTCTTTCGGTCTGTATATTAATTATTCATTAAAAATGAGATCACCATCTTTTTTTCTTAAAAACTGATGTTAGCATCGAACGTGATGATCCGTTGGCATACGCACGCCTGAGCGGTTCATGAAGATCCCGGCACGTTCGCTCAGTGAACCGACGACTCGCGCGTGACTTCCGCTGACGCCCGCGCTGCCTCCCCGCCGGATGAGCGGCCGACGCCGCGCCGGCATGTCCCGGTCGCAGCAATCGTCTTTACGCTGCTCACGGTCCTCCACACCTGGCCGCTTGTCACCGACCCGAGCCACCTGTCCCGCAATGACAATGCCGATACGAGGCTGAACGAGTGGATTGTGTGCTGGGTGGCTCACACGCTCCCTCGCGATCCATTTCATCTGTTCAACGCGAACATCTTTTATCCGGAACCTCGGACGCTCGCCTTCTCGGAACCGCTGATTCCGCAGGGCGCCATGGCTATTCCGCTTCGCTGGGCCGGCGCGTCGCCGGTGCTGACGTACAACCTGCTCCTGCTTCTCGGACTCATGCTCACTGGAGTGATGACCTCAATCGTGATCACGAGCTGGACCGGCGATCTCTGGGCCGGTCTGGTGGCCGGCTCAGCGGTCGCGTTCAATTCGCAGAGCATGACGCGGCTGGCGCACCTGCAGGCGATCCATTGGGGATGGTTGCCGCTGGCGCTGTGGGCACTCGATCGGCTCTTTCTCAAGGCGCGCACACGAGACGCCCTGTGGCTGTCGTTCTTTGTCATCCTCCTGTCGTTGACGTCCGGCTACCTCGCCATCTTCACGGTGTTCATGCTGGCGGCTGCGACGGTGATGCGCGTCGGCGACTGGTGGGGACCGCGCGCCCACGCCATCCTCCCGAGGCTCGCGCTCGCAGCCGGTGTGAGCCTGCTCATCGTGCTGCCTGTGCTCTGGCCCTACCGACTCGCGCGCGCCGAGCAGGGGCTCCGCCGTTCCCTCGCCGAAGTCACACACTACTCCGCAACGCCCATCAACTATCTCGTGTCGGGCAGCATCGTCCACTACGACACGTGGAGCCACAATTTCCGTAATTGGCACGGACGCGGCCACTCCGCCCTCTTTCCGGGTGCAACGGTGGCATTCCTTGCGATCGCCGTGCTGGGGCTCTATCGCGATTCCCTGACTGGTCGACGGGTATGGATGCTGGTCGGAGTGGCTGGCGTCGCCTTCCTCTTGTCGCTGGGTACGAATACTCCGGTGTACAGGTGGCTCTATGACCTTCTGCCTCCGCTCGAGGGCATTCGCGCCGTCGGGCGATTTGGCAACATTGTCCTGTTGTCGGCGGGCCTGCTGGCGGGCTTCGGCCTCGCGGAGGCTCGCGCCAGACTGCCTGGTCAGCGCCGGTGGCGGTTCGCCGTGTCCGCGGTCTGCCTTGTGCTCGTCAACCTCGAAGCACTGCACGCACCAGTTTCATACGACAAATTTGAAGGTATTCCGAAGATCTACCGCGTGATTGGGAAAGACCCCGAGCCAGGGACCGTGGTCGAGCTCCCGTTCTATCCCTATCACGAGATCTTCAAGAACTCGGCCTACGTGCTCGCGTCGACGGAACATTGGCGACCGCTCCTCAATGGGCACAGCGGATACAGACCGGAGTCATACGGGCGCCTCGTCCCGGTCATGCGCTTGTTTCCTTCAGACGACTCGATCGCGGCTCTCCGAGCCCGTCAGGTCCGGTATGTCGTCCTGCACGTCACCGACATGCACCCGCTCTACCGGCAATTCGTGCTTCAAGCCATTGGTCTTCGTTCCGACCTGTCGCTCTTCTTCAGCGATGACCAGTTGAGCGTTTACAAATTGCTTCCCGACTCTGGCATCAATGTCCGGCACAGCGCTGCACCCTAAACGGTTCGATCAACAGACTGACTCACGTTGCGCGCGAGGCCTGAAGTCTGGCCTGCGACCGGACGGATGCGTCAGGCCTGGGCTGGCCTGCTCACTTCGTCGGAAACGGCGTGCGCGCGATGAACTGGTTCAACGCCTCGAGCAGGTTCGTGCTCTTGTCGCGCACCACGAAAACAGACTCTTCGCGCTGGCCCGGCACGAGATCGTGGAGATCGATCAGCGATACGTCGGCGCCGTGTGACGGAATGACCTGTCCGTTGAGGGCATAGTACTCGGCTTCGGCGATCGCATCGACCCTCCCGGCATCGAACTGCGAGTAGAGCTCGGCGAACGACTGCGTGGCGACAATCGTCGCGCCGCTCGGCGCACGACGACCGACGTCGCGCTCGGCCGCAGTCCCCCGCACGACGCCAAGCGAATGGCCGACGAAATCGCCCATGCGGGCGAAGCGACGCGCATCAGCCGCGCGGATGCGCAGAGCGCGCCGCTCGAAGAGGAAGGGCGAGGAAAACGTGGCCCCAGGACTGATCCGTTCGGGAAAGCTCGCCACGTTGGTCGCGACGAGATCCACTTCATTACGGCCCGCCCGGAGCCACGAGCCGTCAAAAGGGACGACGACCCAGTCGACGGTGAAGTGGTGTTCTTCAGCAAACCGTTCCAGGTATCGTCTGATCCACAGCTGCGGATCGTATGGGCTCGTCGGATTCTCCGTGGTGACGGCGATCGTGATTCGATCGGGCGCCAGCGTCCTGATCTCCGAAGAATCAGCGGCGGCGATGCCGAGAAGGCAAGCGAGGAGCACGGGGGAGGGCACGGCTCTCAGGATGACGGAACGACAGAGAGGAATCAATGGCACATCGGCACCAGAGATCGCGCGGAGCGCCTGCCTGCCCATTCAGCCGCGTCAGCGCGCTCGGAATGGGCGATCCTGATTCCCGGTTGGTTGATCCGCGTAGGCTACTGGTTTGGTCTCAGAATCTGCCGGAACGTCAGCAGGTTCACATCGCGGAACATCGGTGTGCCCGCCGGCAGCAACGCTGGCTGGAGGAACTCGTCGTCGAACCTGAAATTGCGATCCGCATAGTCGTACACATTCGCGTTGCTCCCGTGATACTTGAACGTGCCGGTGGCTTGGCGGCTGATGAACAGGCTGGCAATCGCGCCCCGGTAGTTCAGATCGACGCCACCGATATTCCAGTTGTCCATCAAGCGCAGGAAGTTGCCGGCGCCGCCGTCGGTGCCGAAGAGGAACTGTGGCGATCCTGCAGTCGGGTAAGGGAATGAAAGCGACTTGCCGGTCACGACGGCGAATCGGTACCCTGTCGTCGTCGCTGGACGATTGGTTGCGTCGTTGGGCGATCGGAACGAGGCCGCGTCGGTCCAATTGTTCGAGAGGATGGCCACCATGTCCGCGATGATGGATGCCGGCACGTGGACCTCCGTCGGGTTGGCAACCGGGTCGTTCGTCGCGTTGTAATTGCCTTGCACGTACACCGGGTTCTCCGAAGCGACTGTCAGTCCATTGGCAGGCAGGCGGCTGACGCCACCAACCACACCGGCATTGACCAGCTTGAGCCCGCGGCGAAACAGCACCTGGCGGTTGACGCGGGCTTGCGGGGCGTTCGCGGTGGTGATTGTGGTCCACGGATGTGCGCTGGCGTCAAAAGGTGCATTAAAGCCGGTCCAATCCCCTCCGACGCCCAGGATATGCGGCGTCTCTCCGTAACGGTCGAGCGTGCCGTTCTGGTTGACGTCCTCACCGACATCCAGGCCGGTATTCTGGGCGCCTGTCGCTGATCCGGGATTGACGAAATCTTCGAAACCGTACTCGCCCGTTTCAGGATCACCGGTGACGTTCTCGTTGTGATCGCCTCGTCGGTCCGAGAAGTACACGATGTATCCGTTGTTCTGGAGTGCGTCGGCACCGGTTGTCCCGATCTGGCCGGCAAACCATCGCCGCAGATTGTTTACGTCCAGAGAGATATAGTTGATGATCCCGCCGAGCGTCATCGGACTCGTGGTGGCGATTCCAGGACGGTAGTTGCCTTCACGCGTGTCGTAGAGGGCGTTCGGCCACCAGTCGTGGGGATTCTGGCTGGCGGTGTACGTGCAAATGCCGCCGGTATTGCCATTGTCCCGCAGCCGCTGAATTCGAATCACGGCGTCAGCCGTCGGGTCTGCGCAGAGGACTCCCTCCTGATTGGGAGCGCCAATCCCCAGGTTGAGGATCTCCAGCGTGACGTCGCTCCAGGCGCCGGCGCCGCTCTGTTTCTCGATCTTGATGTAACCGCCGATCAGATCTTTGTTCTCGTTGGAAACCGCATGGGTTGAAACCGCAAGTCCACTACCGGGCGCGGCAGTCAGCCCTCGGCAGTTCGTAAAGCGCTGGGGGCTCAGCGCCGAACTATACCCTTCGCACGTCACCGGAGTGCCATTGACCCAGATGAGTCCTGGAGCAAACCGCGCCGTCGGTTGAGGATTCCCGGTCGTGGACAGGGTGATCGTGGCACTCGATCCCGCTCCAGCGGCCAGGGTCGTTGCCGCCGTCACGACGAGTCCTGAAGGGAGCGTCGCCGTCAGCGTGCCGGCAACAGCCAGGCCCGGCGCACTCAATGTGCATCCTGTGAACGTTGTAATCGTCCGAGCCGTGCAATTCGTGACGGTTGCCGTCCCCAGAGCCGACGTGACCGTCATCGTCGCCGGTGCCTTGAATTTCGCGTCGATGTTGCCGCTCACGCGAATCTGCGTGTACGGGCTGGAATACGTGCTTCCCGTCGTCGTGGTGTTGCTGACAGGGCCTATCGAGCGCGCGATCGGCGGATGGGTCGCATCCACCGGACCGTACCCGGTCGGGGGCGCGGCCAGCCAGTCCCCGGTGAGCAAGATCGGTGCGGTCGTGGTCACGGTCGGCAGGTTCGTGATGTCTTCGGGTCTGTCGGAGAGCAAAATGCGGAGGCTTGCCAAGGGGCCGAAGTACCGCTGACCGAAGACCGGCGCGTTGGACGAGTTCTCCAGCGAGTTCACCACAGGCCGCCGAATCAAGTCGATAGGCTGCGCTCCGAAGGAAACGAGTGGCAGGCGAAGCACCTTTGCACCGGTATGCCTGTTGAGAAGGTTGCCCGCATAGTAGGACTGCGAGACGGTCGTCCACGAGGGCGAGCCGTTGTTCGTCAATGCACCGTTCGTGTTCCATACCGGTGGGTCAGCCGTCGTCCAGAAACCGCCGGCGCTGTTCGTCACGCTGCTCTCGTTCGGGCTGTATCGCAGGGTCCGGGCTGAGGCAAGGTTGCCGATCGCGGTCAGAATCCTGACGTTCCCGCTCATTCCGTTGCCGGCGGCATCAAGACCGTTGGACAGGTATTTGCGGTTGACGTCTCCGTAGGCCGAGACGCGGTCTGTGAAGAGCAGCGTCGAGCTCGAGGCTTCCGAGAGCCAGAGGTTGCCATTGGTGTGGACCCGTCCGCCGAAGTCGAAGTCGTCACCACCATAGAAAGTCAGATCCGGTTCCGAGAATATGCCGAACTGAAAGACCGGCACCGCGACCGTCTGCAGCCCGCGGCGCAGCCGCACTTCAGAGCCCTTCGACGAACGGGCTGTCACCGTGATGTCGTACCTCGTGAGGAGTCCCTGGAACCCCACGTAGGGCCCCGACGTGATGGTGGTATTCGGCAGCGACACCGGATTGCCGTTGACATCGGGCGTCCATGACACGCTGTAGCCGGAACCTGCGGTGCCTCCGGGCGCCGTGTATTCGAAACCGGGGATGCTTGGCAATCGACCCGACGCGGTGAGGGCATTGAGCTGCGTCGCGCTGGGACTGAAATCCGTCACGAAGAGTGCCGCGAGATCCGCGGTGAGTTTTTCGAGCCCCGCGTGCGCGGCGGCGTACACCTGCGTCTGATCCCGGTCGACGGCGTGCGACTTCTGATCGAGGTTGACGGCCGCGAACATGCCGGCCGTCAGGCCGGCGATGAGCATCAACACCAGGAGGGCGGTGATCAGTGCCACACCCGCTTCATCCGCTCGGTCCGAAAAGTCTCTCATATCGCCTTCCGCATGCTCACCCATTAGTCTTGGTAATCGTTGACCAGGGCCATGCCTCGCAGCGCCACCTGCGAGGACAGCGTGTTTCGATAGACCCGTGCCTGCGGGATCTTCACGTTTTGCGACCGTGCGGTCAGTGTCACGTTGACCTTGCGGATTTGGGTGGTGAAGCACTGCTCCGGTGAACACGCGCCGCCGGTCGTCAGGTCGGCTGCCACGAATTGGACGCCGCCGGGGTTGGTGCCACCATTGGTCAGGTCGTAGGTAAACCGCAGGTTTTCGACGTCGAGCGCAACGGCCGTCCCGAGCGTGTTGTCGAAGTTCGTCTCGTGCCCATTGTTGATGCGCCGAACGAGGCGCGGATGCCCAGGACTGGTGGTGTTGTCCAGGTAATAGGAGATCATTCGGATCCGCGTGATCCTGGTCGCCGCCGGGGCTGCCGCGCCGGTCGGGGCCTGCGCATTCAGCGACTTGAGGTTCCCCACGACGCCACTGGCGGTTTGGTTCAGGTTCAGTGAATCTCCCGTATTGAAGGTGATCAGACGAGCGCCGGCGTTTACCGCGGTCACTTGAACGAGTGTCGTCGTCGATCCCTTGTAGATCATCATCAGTTGCGCAGGAATCACTCGATCGACGCCCGATCCGATATTGACCGCTGGGTCGACAGTCACGGAGGTCGACGTCACCGCCGTCAGACCGACATCGGTGAAGTTGTTGTCGGCCGTCAGAATCGTGATCACGTCGGTGGCCGTGCCGTTGATGGTCGGACCAAGCCCGGCTCCCGGGATGACGGCTGGAATGTTGAGATCGCCCACCGCGTTCGTGTATGCAGTGCCCGGTGGGCCCGGACGCCTGATCAGACTACCGCCAGACGGCGTGAGGATGACGTGTCCCTTTGGCAGCCCTGCGCCGGCCTGGAGGAGATCGCGGACCATCAGGTCCAATCCCGCCCGGAGGCCATCGTTCAGCGAGGTGATTTGCACCACCGCGTCGTTGGCCCGGATCGCGTCGCTCAACCCCGCCAGTGTCGCGCCCATGATCACGGTGGTGATTCCCATGGCGACGAGCAACTCGGCCAACGAGTAGCCACCCTCGGCCGAGGCCTCGTCACGAATTGAACGAGGGATGTCCCTGATCATGAGTATGAGGACACGAAGGTCGTCAGCGTGTAGGTACGCCATGCACCAAGGACTTTGTATCTGACCGTCACTAAGATTCGTCGGAGGCTGGGGTTGACGGTCGTCGTGCCGTCGTAGTTGAGTGCCGTAATCGTGATCTCGCGCTGAAACCGGTCCGGTGCTAATGACGTCAGCCGGTCATCGGTCGTGTTCAGAAGGCCGTCGGGGCCGGGCTCCCGTAGAACTTCGATAGCTCCGTCATCCGCCGTGTTCACAAGACCGTCGGGGCCGGGTACCCGAACGTCCTGCATGCCATTCAGGAAGTCCCCACCGTCGGCCACGTTACGCACGTGGCTCCATGAAAGCTCGCCCGTATCACGCGCGCTGTGCACGCTCTCGACCGCCTCGCGGGCCTTTTCCCGTGCAATCAGCTGGGCGGACGACCCCGCGATGCTCTGGACTCCGAATGCTGTCACACCGACGAGCGAGAGAACGCCAACGGCGAGTATCAGGGTCGCAACCATGACCTCGATCAACGAGAATCCCTCGGCCGACTGCAGTATCCGGACCGGTGATCTGGCGTCGCGGCTCACTAGTTCCATTGAGTCCCTGACAGCTTCCACTTCCGCAGCAACCCGCTCATCCCGAACACCGTGATCGCGCGACCCGTTTCCACCTTGCCGGTCTTGCCCATGAATATCGTTCCGTTGCTGGGGTCGCCGTTCGCGTCCACCAAGGAGCCGTCACTCGTGAACATATGCGGGGCAGGGCCGTCGAAGTCGACAACCGCCCCGTTGCCAAACAGGTCGGGCGTATCGGGGCTCCCGGAAAACTGCATGAATTTCATGCCGTCGGGGAGTTCGCGATCCAGGATGAGGGTTTTCGAAAGGTCCGCCTCCACGCGATCTATCCTTACGTGGTTTGTCCCGGTGTCAAAGGTGACCTCGAAGTTACGACGCTCGGCGGCCGCGCGGTTTCGCGCGGCTTCGAGCCACGTGAGGGTCTCAAGACTCGTGCTGTCCGCTTTGGCGCGCGCGATCATGCTGGCGGAGATGGGCACGGCCATGCCCGCGATGATGCCGATCAGTGCAAGCACCATCAACACTTCGATGAACGAGAACCCGCTGGGATGAGTCGCGTCGGTCGAATGTCTGGCCAGCGTAGTGACTGTCCTGATCCACCCGAAAGGGTGCGTCCGAGTGACCACGCCGCCGGGAGCGGTTTCGAGCGTGGATTGGTCTCTCCACGGGGGGAGGGTGTGAATCATCCGAAGAGAGTGACAACCAAGATACGTTCCATACCTAACCCTATGATTCTCATGGTTTGTCTACGACATTTGTCGCGTTTTGGTGCACTCGATTACAAATTTCGTTTCCTGGAATGTCGCTCAAATTCCCCGCGCGTCTCGACTTCCGCCCGTCCCGGTCGCTTTCGTTTCCAAGCTCGCGCGGCTGATTGGGTCGTCCGAAGGGACTACATCGTTTCTGCGATTCAACCGGGAGTCGGCGGCGGCGCAGTGCCCGCGATCTTCTCAATTTGGCAAAAGAGATGAAGCGGCCCGGCCGCCGGCATCAGCGTCGTGATCTCCGACGGATCCGCGGCGCCGATGGCCCAGAAGGCAAAGCGAGAAGGCGGTGGAAGGTTACGGTTCTGAGGATGACCGAACGACTGCGAGCGATCAATCGACGCATCGGCTGGCAGGGACCGCTCGGGGTCCCTGCCTGGCCATCCAACGCGTCATGGCGTGCTCGGACGCTTCCTGACCCTGGCTTGAGCCCGGGAAGCCTGCGACCTACTTCGCTGCGGACGTCGAGCTCGTCGCGAGCACCTTGCGGAACACGTCCATCGCCGTGTGCATCTCTTCCCACGTGCCGATCGAGATGCGCGCATGGGTCTTCTCGAGCGGCGGGAAGTCCCGTCCCACCAGGATGCCTTCCTTGGCGCACGCCTCACGGAACTCCTTCGCCGGCCGCCGGATGTTGACGAACACGAAGTTGGTCTGCGAGTCGGCCGCCTCGTAGCCCATCTCCTTGAAGGAGCTCAGCGTGTAGTCGCGGATCCGCTTGTTCTCGAGGCGCTCCTTGTCCATGTGCGCCTTGTCGTTGAGCGCGGCGATGCCGGCGGCCGCGGTCAGCACGTTGACGCTGCCCATGCCCCATGCATCGTTGAGGGCCTCCAACGTCTTCGGCTGGCCAATCGCGTACCCGAGCCGCAGCCCGGCCATGCCGTACGCCTTCGAGAACGTGCGCGTGATGAAGACGCCCGGGTACTCGAGCGCGAGCTGGCCCGAGGTGGGATAGAGCGGATCCATCGAGTAGTCGATGTACGCCTCATCGATCAGGATCGCGACATCCGGAGTCGCCTGCTTCACCTTCTTGACGAAGTCGGCGATCACATTCGCGGGGTGAACCGTCGAGGTCGGGTTGTTGGGATTGCACACGAAGATCAGGCCCGCACCAGGCGATGCGGCAGCCATCGCATCGAGATCGAGCCGGAGGTTCTTGTCGAGCGCAATTGTCTTGATCGACGCCCCAATCTTCTTGGCATCGCGAACCGGGTTTTCGTATGACGGATGGCCGGTGACCAGATGCTTGGTCGGCGTCAGAAACGCGCGCGCCGCGGCGGTGAGCTCTCCGCCCGATCCCGTGCCGAGCCAGACATTCTCCGGCTTCGCCCCGTACATCTTGGCGATGGTGTCGGTGAGCTCGTCGATGTTGGTCGGATAACGGCCCACCTTGAAGGTCGTCCGGTCTCGAATCGCCTCGAGCGCCATCGGGCTTGGCCCGCGCGGATTCTCGTTGCTGCTGATTCGAATGACGCCGGTCGCCGCCTGCGTCGCAAGGGCCGCTTGGAGCTGGGCGTCGTTCATGCCGGCCGCCAGCAGGGCTTCCCGCCCGCGCGCCGTGATGAACGCCGTGGACAACCCGCCGAGCCCTACCGTCCGGACGAACGCGCGCCGTGAAAGAGCCATCTGGTTCCTCCTTAGAGATACCCGCTATCCGGAGTTCGCTGTCGGGCCTGACCGGTCGAACTTCTCGAGACGGGCATTCCTGCCCTGCCAATCTGTCTGAATCGCCCGCGTGCCCTGCGAGCGATGGGTGATTGTCGCAGAACTTTCGTCCAGTTGAACCAGGAAATTCACAGTCCCGTCGAGAGCTCCCTGGGACGCATGCTACGATGCGCGCGGCCGCTGATTTGTCTCCGATTGTCTGCCATTTCTCAATCCGCCGTCACGAGGACCATGCCCTCTGAGATGAATGCACTCTGGCTCACCCGCAGGCTCCTGGCGTTCAACACCATCAACCCTCCCGGCCATGAGCGCGAGGCTGCTCACTATCTGGGCAAGGTGATGAAAGAGTGCGGATTCGACGTGCGGTACTTCGACTTTCAAGACGAGCGCACCAGCGTCGTTGCCCGATTCGATGGAGAGTCCGGCGGCGAGCCCATCTGCTTCACAGGCCACCTCGATACGGTGCCGCTCGGTGCCGCACAGTGGCAGCGGGATCCGTTCGGCAACGACGAGATTGAGGGCAGGCTCTACGGTCGAGGCGCGTCTGACATGAAATCAGCCGTTGCGGCGATGGTCGTCGCCGCGTGCAACATCGCAGGAGTGCCCCGCCGAAAGCGAGGGCTCACGGTGGTTCTGACGGCCGGTGAAGAGACATGCTGTCAAGGCGCGCAGCACCTCGCGGCGTTCGGCCGCGACGCCCTCGGCACAGCCGGCGCGATTGTCGTCGGAGAGCCCACCGCGAATCAGCCGGTGATTGCACACAAAGGATGCCTCCGCCTCGCGATACGAACGAGAGGCCGCACGGCCCATGCGTCGATGCCTGAGCAAGGCGTCAATGCGATCTACAAAGCCGCAGACGTGATCGCCACGCTGAAGGAACACGACTTTCGCGTCGCGCCGCATCCGTTGCTTGGACGCCCCACGCTCAGCGTCGGGACGATTGCAGGCGGGATGAACATTAATTCGGTTCCCGATCTGGCGACACTCGGCGTCGATGTCCGGACAATCCCCAGTCAGCGCCAGGACGACATCGTCGATCGATTGCGAACGAGCCTCGGAGATGACGTCGAGGTGGAGCTCCTCGAAAGCGCCGCCAGCATCGAGACCGATGGACGAAACCCCTGGGTCCAGGATGTCATCAGCATCGTGGGCGCGACGCTCGGAGCGGTTCCCGACGTCTCCGGCGTGACGTATTTCACCGACGCGTCGGTGTTGACGCCGGCGTACGGTTCGCCTCCGACCGTGATACTGGGACCCGGCGAAGCCAGTCAGGCGCACAAAACCGACGAATACTGCGATGTCCGGAGGATTGGAGAGGCGGTCGAGATCTACACGGACATCGCGAACCGCTGGTGCTCCAAGGAGGAATGACACACCGAACGTGACCGGGCCGCTGAGCCTGCGGTATGCTGTCGTCTCCCCCGAAATCAGGATCCCGCTGGCATGCCCACGTCCGCCACACAAGCCACGACGCGTCTCACGAGATCGATTCAGGTCTCGAAGCCGGCGGAGCGTTTCCTGCGACCGGCGCAGATCATCACCAGCCCAGAGACAAAGCTTCAGTACGGCATCGAACATCTCCTCGGACAGGGTGGATTCGGCCAGGCCTATCTCGCGAAGCGGCGCGGACGATCAACGGTGGTTCCTGAGACGGTCTGCATCAAGGTCAGCCCCCACATCGACGGTTGGCTGCGTGAGGCGTACTTCGGACGCCTTCTCGACGGTCATCCTCGAGCCATCCGCGTCTTCGATGCGTTTCCGCTGATGCGCGCAGACGGCCGGGTGCTCTACTACCTTGCGCTCGAGTACGCCAGCCAGGGCGACCTCAGCGCATTCCTGAATCGAGCGGCGAGGGGCTGGACCGAAACGGCGGCGCGGCGCGAGATCGCGGGCATCCTCGAAGTTCTGGGCAAGCTGCACCGCGGTCAGCTGCTTCATCGCGACCTGACGCCGATGAACGTCTTCGTCTGCGATGGGCAGCGCCTGAAGCTCGGGGACTTCGGCATCGTGCGCCAGCAGAGCGATCGCCGCGGCATCACCGTTCGCACCATGAACGCATTGACGGCTCCGAGCGACATCCTCGACCGCCTCGTTCCCAAGTGGCAGGCGCGTGACGATGTCTACCAGGTGGGCCAGCTGCTGGGCATGTTGGTGCGTGGCGATGCGCGGACGCGAGTCCGCACCCACGAAGTCCGCCTCTTGCCGTGCAGCGACGAGCTCAAGGAGATCGTCTATCGCTGCATTGGCGAGCGTCGAAAACGCTACGAGAGCGCAGACGAGCTGATAGCAGCGCTCGGCAAGCCGCCTTCGTCGCTCAAGTCCGGTGTGCTTCGCTCGTTGAAGGGTGTGCATCTCGCCTTCACCGGCATCCTGACCAGGCCGCGAGCCGAAGCCGTTCGTGCGGCGCGGCGGGCCGGTGCCACGGTGCACGGCATGCCGTCCACCCTGACAACGGTTGTCGTCCGGGGACGACCCAATCCTCGCCAGGCCGTGGGGCGCGACGCGGGGCTGAAGCTGATGGAGATCAAGCGGCTCCGCGAGAAGGGACACCGAATCACGCTGCTCAACGAAGCGCGCTTCTGGACACTCGCCGGTCGCGGGCGGAAGCGCCGGTGACGGTCCTTCGTGTCGCACCCGCAATCTTCTCCGAGTACCCGGGGGTGGTGCTGGGCGTGGTGATAGCCCACGGGATCGACAACGGAGGCGAGAATCCGGAAGTCATGGCAACTCTCCGCCAGGCCGAGCAGGACGTCTTGTCCAGGCTGGCGGGCACGGCAATCCCGGAACACCCGCACATCGCGCCATGGCGCGAGGCGTATCGGAAGTTCGGCGCCAAACCCAAGGACCATCCCTCATCGGTCGAAAACCTGCTGCGAAGTGCGGCCAAGAATCGGCCGCTTCGCCACATCAACACGCTGGTTGATATCTACAACGCCGTGTCCCTCCACCACATCGTGCCGGTCGGCGGCGAAGATCTCGACAAGATCGTGGGCGACGTGAGGCTGACGTTCGCGACGACAACCGACGGCCCGGTGCGACTGCTGGGTGAATCGGAGGAACGCCCTCCACACACCGGCGAGGTCATCTATAAAGATGATGTGAGCGCCATCTGTCGGCGCTGGAACTGGAAAGAGGCCGATCGAACCAAACTCACGGCGGAGACACGAAACGCGTTCCTCGTCATCGAGGGCCTGCCGCCTATCGAGGCCTTCCGCATCAAGGATGCGACGGCAGACCTCGCGTCCCAGATCCGGAACTACTGCGGCGGGATGGTGTCGACTGGCCTTCTCGATGCGAACGTTCCAGAGATCACGCTCATCCCCCGCTGACCCTCCTGTTGACGCATTAACACTGGATGAATTAATTAAAATAATTAACTCACCAGTTTTTTATAAGGATAATTGGTGCTAGCATTGTCGAGACACCGTGACGATTCTCGACTCCCCCAGCAGCGCGCAGTCGGAAGGTCCGACGCCACCGCGCCGGCCCGTGCTCACGGCGGTGATCGTCTTCGCGCTCCTGGCCGTCATCCACACCTGGCCCCTGATTACCGATCCGGCCCATCTCTCGCGCAACGACAGCGCCGACGCGGAACTGAACGAATGGATCGTGTCGTGGGTCGCGCGACAACTGCCTCGCGATCCGGCGCAACTCTTCAGCGCAAATATCTTCGCGCCGGAGACGCGGACGCTCGCCTTTTCCGAGCCGCTCATTCCTCCTGGCGCGATGGCCATACCGATTCGCTGGGCGGGCGCTTCTCCAGTCCTGACGTACAACATCCTCCTGCTCGTGGGCCTCGTCCTCATGGGGGTTGCGACGTCGATCGTGATGACGGGTTGGACCGGCGACCTCTATGCGGGCCTTCTCGCGGGTTCGGCGGTCGCCTTCAACAGCCAGACCATGACGCGCCTCGCCCACATTCAGGCGATTCACGCCGAGTGGATGCCGCTCGTGCTCTGGTCACTGGATCGTCTGGTCTTCAAGACCCGGACTCGAGACGCCCTGTGGCTGTCCCTTTTTGTCATCCTCCTGTCGCTCACATCGGGCTATCTCGCCATCTTCACGGCGTTCATCCTGGCGGCCGCGACGCTGATGCGGGCACCGGACTGGTGGGGCCGGAGGGCCACGGCCTTTCTTCCACGCCTTGTGCTCGCCACACTCGTCACGATGGCGATCGTGCTCCCGGTGATGTGGCCGGATCGTCTCGCGCGATCGGAACAGGGGCTGCACCGCTCGCTTGCCGAGGTCACGGCGCATTCGGCGTCACCGATCAGCTATCTCGTCTCTGGCAGCCTCGTGCACTACGACACCTGGAGCCATTACTTCCGGCAATGGCACGGTCGTGGCCATACGGCATTGTTCCCCGGCGTGACGGTGCTTCTCTTGAGCATCATCGCCATCGGGTTCAAGCGGGACGCTCTCACCAGGAGACGAGTCTGGATGATCGTGGGGATCGCGGCGGTGTCGTTCGTCCTGTCGCTCGGCACGAATACGCCGGTGTACACGTGGATCTATGACGCCCTCCCGCCGATGGAGGGCTTACGGGCTGTGGGACGTTTTGGTGGGGTCGTGCTATTTGCGCTCGGCCTGCTCGCAGGTCTGGGCCTCGCAGCGATGCGCGTCATGCTGGCCGATCGGCGCCGCTGGCTTCTGGTTGCGTCGGTCGGCTGTCTCTTCCTGGTGAACCTCGAGGCGCTGCACACGCCGGTCTGGTTCGACGAATTTGACGGAATCCCCCGGCTCTATCGGGCCATCGGCAAGGATCCCGATCCCGGCGCAGCCGTCGAGATTCCGTTCTATCCCCACCGTGATGTCTTCCGGAACGCGCCGTATGAGCTCGTGTCGACTGAGGACTGGCGACCCCTGCTCAACGGCTACAGCGGATTCACGCCCGAGCCCTACACTCAGCTGGTCGCCCATCATGCGTGGGTTCCTTTCGAACGAGTCCGTCGCCGCCCTCCGCGACCGGCACGTCCGCTACATCGTCGTGCACCTCGATAGGATCCCCCTGCAGTATCGAAGCGAGTCGCTGCAACGCATCGCGGCGCGTCCGGATCTGTCATTAGTTCTTCAGCGATGTGCAGGCGCGAGCCTACAAACTCAATTCCGGGGGGGGACATCACGACTTCATGACGATGATCCCCTGACTCTGGTCACCAGCAGTCCGAGCAAGCCGAGCGTCCCAACCCACGCGAAGACGTACGACGGCAACAGGTACCGCCACAACGGCGACGGACCTGCGACGAGAAATGCGACGGGATACACCAGACTGAAGAGAGCCGGCACGATCAGCTCACTCCGGCGATTGAGCACTCCCACAATCAAGACCAGGACCGAGAGCATCAGCCAGGCATAGTGGCGGAAGAGCAGCGTCAGGACGGGGTGCGCCATCATGCGGGTCATGAGATCGCCATACCACTCCCACACTGACGGGAGCTTGCTGTCGAACCCCGTGCCTCTGCTCTGGCGGACTTTCATCAGATTGCGATCCCACTTCACCATTCCCCACGTCTCGTAGTCCAGGTCCGTGAACTGAGTCAGGTACGCCGCATAGCACAGCTGGTGCCCAAGAAATGCCATCGGATGGTGTACGGCCGCGTGTCCCACCAGGCCGATGGCAAAGCCGGTCCTGATCACGTCTTTCGCCAACACCGGCGGCTTCTGGCGCCTCCAGACGATGTAATCGCCCGAATCGCAGCCGTACCGATCGAGCAGGGTCTCGAGCGTCCCCACGCCGTACTCAGAATCAATCGAACGAGCCTCGCCGGCGAACTCGTCGGCGCTCATGGTCGGGCGCGCGCGCACAATCGTCCCGACGTACTGGTTCAAGAGACCCGGCCCAGCGGGATTGTCGCCCGTTCGAATCACTCGAGGGCTAAAGTCGATGATGCGGCCAGGGATCCAGACCACGCCAACGAGCACGACTGCCCAGACCATCCTTCGCAGCCAATGGCGGTTGGACCGGAACATGAACAGATCCAGTCCGATCAGAAGAAGCACAAGAAACACGACCTCACGCCGGAACATCGCTGCGATCGTCAGGGCAGCAACCGCCGCTACGGGCAATCGACAATGGCCATGACGCATCGCCTTGATGATGGCCGCCGAGGACAGCAGCATGAAGGAGCACGCCCAGGTATTCGAGACCGTCGCGTTCGAATAGAGCCAGAGCGGAGGGATGAGGGTTATGGCGATGCACGACAGCAGGAAAACGCGGCCGTTCTCAACAATTTGCCGAATCAGATAGAAGGTTGAGGCCCAGAACAACACGCCCTCGACGAAACTGAACAGCGAGGGCGTCGTGGCGCAGCACTGCGTCACGTGCATGAGCATCGCGAGCAGTGGAGGGTGCCAGGGAGAGTACCGATTGGCCTTGGCCTGTCCCCAATGCGAGATCGCGTCGTGCGACATGACGCCCGGATAGAACGTGAAGAGCCAGAAGCAGCTGAGGCCTGCCGCAAGGCAAAGAATGAAAACATTTGCCCCTTTGGCCGGCCACGACGCGTCCCGCCAGACCGCGATCGCACTGACCATGAGTGTTGCCGCCCACACCCCTGTCGCGACTGCGACGATCACCGCGTAGTCGCGTCGACCGAACACCTCTCGCCATGTCGGGAACAGAGCCCACGCGAGGCCGAGGGCGAAGCAAAATCGCGAGGTATGCACGCGCATCGAGATCGCGCCGGCACGGCCGACATCTTGTGCCGCATCAGATGGCACCAAGATTACAACGGAGATCGTTCGCCGGCCGCGATTCACGCCGAGGTTCGGCGATCGCGATCACTGAAAGTCGCGCGGGATGGTGTCGTTCCAGGTCTTCTCGCGAATCAACACACCGTCTCTGAAAAGCCGCCGCAGATTTGAATAGTGGAAATTCTCCCGGTCGCTCTTGAGGCGGACCGTGCTTTCCCATCGGAGGGTCCGGTCCTTCAGCGTGACCGTGGTGCTGTACTCGCCCAGTACCGCCGCCGCTTCGGGATGGTTGTCATCCGCGTCGTAAGTAATCTTCTCCGTGCTGCGCTCTACGCCCCACGGGTACTGCGACGCGCTGTCGTTGGTGGCCACGACACGCGTGGTATGGAGCTGTGGATTCCGCTCGATTGACGAGATCTCTCCATATCCCGACGTCGTGCCTTCCTTCAATTCCTCGAATCCCGGAAGCGATGCCGAGGTGTCGTCCGGAGGCAGGAACCTGGGCGTGGGCCTGGGAGCTGCCGGCACGACCGGCAAGAGAAGCGAGGTGGGATCGGGGCCGCCCAGATACAAGGTCGTCGTCATCGAGTATGGCGTCGGCCAGATCATCGGGTACTGCGCATTGCTGACTGACAGGCGAAGCCGATGTCCCTTCGGGAAGACCCACGATGTGAAGTGCATCTCGATGTCGAGCGAAATCCGGGCGCCAGGCTCGAGCGGACGCGGATCGCGCTCCGAGTCGCGATGAGAGCCGTTCAGGCCGGCGCCGGCCACCAGCGTGACGGTCCCGTCGGGTGCTACGTCCGACAGCCGCGCGAACCAATGCGCCAGCGGCGCGTCGGCCGCCGCCTTGAGGACGGCGCGCGGCAAGCCGAGGATTTCCATGTCTTCCACGAGTGGTTCGCTGTCGTACACCAGGCTGAAGGCATCGGTGGGTCGTTGATCATGGGCAACGTCGCCGAACCACATGACCGGCCCTCCGGCTTCGATGCCTGTCGTCGCCACATACCGCAGCTGATGGCTGCCCGCCTCGCCTGCTGATTGAGACAACGTTCGATCGGCGCGCGCGTAGAACGGCTGCTGACGGACGCGAGCGATCGGCCAACCCTCTTCGAATCGCCATTGTCCGGGCGCCTCCTCGAGATACGGCCCCGGCGGATGCCAGTTTCGGACGTACACCGCGAATCGCGGTTCGTCCATGATGCCCGTATCGACTCCTTTCAGCCATTGGTCGAACCATCGGACCGCTTCGTGACGCCACTCAATCCCGGGTTTCGGATACGGACTGCTCGGCCAGGTGTGATTCCAGGCCCCCACGATGGCCTTGACGGGCGCCTTCATGTGCTCGAGCATGCGCGGCACGCTGTCGCGGTAGCCGTCGTACCAGCCGCCGATGACGAACGTGGGGATCTTGATCGAGTCGTATCGCGTCTTGAGCGCCGTTCGATCCCAGAAGGGGCCGTCTCGCTGCTGCCGTTTGTAGGTCAGCATCCACGGCGGCGCATCGAAGCGCTCGGCGAAGAATTTGTCGTCAATCACGTAGTCCGGCGCGCCCGGCATGGAATTGAACACATCCATTTCCATCTCCCAGGCGTCCACGTGCATCATCCCGTCCATGAAGTGCACGTCGTCCTGGTAGAGGTCGTCGGTGGCATCGACCGCGATGATGGCCTTGAGAGCGGGCACGTTGCGCATGGCCATGTGAATGGCGTTGAAGCCGCTCCATGAAATCCCGAACATGCCGACGGTGCCATTCGAAAAAGGCTGACTGGCGAGCCAGGCAATGACCTGCTCGCCATCTCTTTGTTCGATCTCGCTGTATTCGTACGGAATCAGCGTGCCCTGGCTTCTTCCGGTTCCCCGAATGTCGACACGGGCTACGACATAGCCGCGCCGCACAAAGTAGGAGTAGACGTCATAGCGCGCGCCACGGCTCTCGTCCTTGCGATAGGGCAGATACTCGAGCAGGACAGGGAACCGCATACCAGGCGCATCCTTCGGTCGCCAGAGGTCTGCGGCGAGCTGAACGCCGTCGCTCAGGGCGAATCCGAACTTCGTCGAGGACGACGTCGTACTTGGGTGGCGAGGCGGCTTGAGCTCCGGTCTGGCTGCGCACGCTGACCTCAGTCGCCTGCAGCAGGATGCCCGACGTGACGAGCGCGAGGAGCGCAGAACACCTGTAGCGATTCAGAAGGACACCTCGACGCGTGGATTCGTGTGCTTCACGAGCAGGACGCTGCTCTTGTCGTTGAACCACCATCCGTCCCCGACCTCCAGTCCCGCGGATGCCGGCACCGCTTGTTTCCCGATCGTGATCGTGCGAGGCCGTGCGGCCAACTTGATCAACTCGATGCTATCCGCCAGAGATTCGTAGCTGATAGCGCGCGGTGCGTACGTAATCTCGCGAATCTCGGTGGCGCTTCTGAGCATATGGTTCTCGCCCGGCGGCGCAAGCTCGGGAAGCGCTCCCATGTCCTGGTAGATATAGCGCATCATCGGCGACGTCAGGCTGTACCAGCTCTGAGAGTTGCCGTAGATCCGCCCGCCCATCATGGTGTTCTGCGATCGACCGTCTGGCTTGAATCCGTACTGCGTCACCGAGCGGGCCGCCTCGAGGACCACTTGGCGATACCGTTCCTCACCTGTGGACAGGAACATCTCGGCAGCCATCATCGACCACGACAAGGTCGAACTGGGCGTAGCCGCAAGATAGGCCGTCTGTTCGCGCATGATGAGTCCCATGTCGCGATCGACGAAGGCCAGGCCGTCCATCACCCAGTCAAACAGTCTGCGCGCGTGCTCGAGATACGACGCGTCGTGCGCAGGGGTGCGATACCTGAGCAGGAGACGGATGGTCTGCGCCGGCGCATAGTAAACCTGCGAGTCGCTCCCTTTCTCGATGTCCTCGTAGAAACCGGACCAGTTGTTCGTCCGGACCGGATTCCGCAGCATCCAGATCCAGGCCGTGATCTGAGCATTCTTATAATCGAGATTCTTCGTGACGGCGTACATCTTCTCGAAGAACGCCACCGGCATGAAGATGCCCGCCGTGTAGGGCTGAAACACCTGGCCGGTTGTCGGATTCACCCGGAAAGGCCAGCTGCCATCCTTGTTCTGGTTGAGCGCGAGCGTGTTGGCAATGCCGGTCGCGGCATCACGGTACCGCTGGTCTCCGGTCACGTCGTTCAGGCGCAGGTAGGCCAGGCCCATGTAGGCCGCCTTGTCAGGCTGGAGTGTGTCCTTGTCCTCACCGCCGCCTGGTTTGCCTTCGGTGAAAGTACTCCAGGGAAGATTGGGCCATCGGTCACTGGCCGGAGTGCTGTGCGCGATGGTCCAGTCGGCAATCTGGCGGGCGCGCTCGACGGCCCGACCATCGCCCGTGTAGTTGTAGTAGTTCAGAAACGCTTCGATCAGATACGCGTGGTGATACGCCGGGTACGACGCACGATAGGTGAAGCGATCGTCATCGTCGATGACCGCGTGATAGATATAGGGCGGCACACGCGCGCCCTTCTCGTCGCGGATGGCATTCTCGATGCCGACATCGGCAAACAGAAACTCCGCCGCACGGCGAATGGATCGATCGCAGGCGCGAGCGAGCTCGACGGGCGCGTTGCGCGGCTCGGCGGCCTTCAGGAAGTACGCCACGCCTGCATAGTCTGCTGCGGGCGGGTTGGACGCGCGCAGCAGGGTCGAGCTGACGAGCACGACGAAGCAGATCCACAGCCAATCGGCGCGTGTCATCGCGCCGATTATGGCTGTGGTGCCGTCGTTGTCAAGGAGCGAAGGATCGCCGACTCAGAACGACGTTCTCAAGGCGACGCGGATCGCGCGCGGAAATCCCGGCGAGATGTTCGTGTTGTTGTCGGCGTTGATGTAGTACTTCTCGTCGAAGAGATTCTCCACGTTGAGTTGGAGACGAACGTCCCTGGTCACGAAGAAGAAAGCTGCCGCGTCAACGCGCGTGTAGCTCGGGAGCACGACCGTGTTGTCGATCGCCGCGAACATGTCAGAGCGGCGAAGCACGCCGACGCCCGCCGACAACCTGCGGGTGGAACTGATAGTTGTTCCACAGCGAGAACGTGTGGTGCGGCACCTGGGCCACCTGCGCGCCGTCGCGCGCGTTGACGGTCGCGCTCGTGACAAACGCGTCCTGATAGGCGTAGCCGCCAGCCACCTGCCACCCGGGAAGAAGCCGGCCGTTCAAGCCGATCTCGTAGCCGTTCGTGCGCTGACTCCCCGTCTGAACGATGCGCGTCGCATCATTAGGGTCGAGGGCTCGCGTGTTGGTCCGGTCCAGTCGGTACACCGCGGTCGTCATCGACAGATCCGGACGGAAGTCCCACTTTACGCCCGACCTCGTAGTTGTTGAACTTTTCCGGCTCGACCTGCTCGGTAATCGTGGTGAGTGACGAGAACTGATCCCCAGAGCTCGGCAGGTACGACACGCTGTAACTGCCGTACACGGAGACGGGCTCGATCGGCTTGTAGATGACGCCCGCGCGTGGAGACACCAGATCATCGACGCGATCGAGAACGTCGCCGTTTCTGTTGTTGTGATACTGCAGGTCAAAGCGGTCGAAGCGGAGACCCGCGAGCACCTGGACGTGGTGCGACAGCTCGACCTGATCCTGCGCGTACGCGGCTGCCACATTGGTTTTCAGATGGTTGTCGGCGTCCGTCGCGCTCTGTCGGAACGTGACGGGCGTCGAGATGGTCGGTGTGCCGTATGGAACGAGAATGGAGGTGGCGACGTTGTCGAAGTAACCCGTATTCCTGAAGTTATCTGTTCTCTGGCTCCCGAACTCGGCGCCCATCAAGACGGTATGACGCAGCCGGCCGGTCGCTATCGCATACGTCAGATCCGTCTGATTGAACACGTTCAGCCGATCCGTCGCGTTGTTGTACGCGGAGAGCGCAACCTGCGTCTTGTCGGCAGTGACGGCGCCCGGAACGTAGTTCTGGTAGCCGCGGTCGTAGTCGCCGAAAAGCGTGTGATTCCGAATTGTCAGCCTGCCGACTCGATGTTCGACGGTTGCCGATGCGAGATTGACGTCGGCTCGGACGTGGCTGTCTGACGGATTGCCGTAGAAAGTCGCGATGTCCACGTCTGCCGGCCGATTCTGATACGACGAAATGCCGCGATCGGCCACGCGAGTATCGTGAAGGTATTCATAGCCGAAGACAATTCTCGTCTGACTGCCGGATTGGATCGTGACCGTGGGGCTCACGCCGTACCGTTCGAGGCCCACCTGATCGCGAAAGCTGTTCGAGTCTTCATACATGCCATTGAAACGCATGGCGACTCGGTCGCTGAGCGGCTGATCCAGGTCGGTCGTAAATCGCTTGTTACTGTAAGAACCACCCTGCAGCGCAAACTCGCGGAGCGGCTGGAACCCGGCCGCCTTGGTCACGCGATTCACCACGCCGCCGCCACCGCCACGGCCGAAAATCAAGGCGTTCGGCCCCTTCAGCGCCTCGATGCGATCGAGGTTATAGAGGTCGCGATAGTACTGAACATCGTCGCGCACGCCGTTCACGAAGAAGTCGGCGGACGAGCTGTTGCCTCGGATGATGACCTGGTCGCGATTGTTCTCGCCCTGATGCATGGTGATGCCGGGCACGTACCGCATGACGTCACCGACACTCATCATCAGTTGGTCTTTCATCAGCTCATTCGTAACGACCGTGACCGACTGCGGCACATCCCGGAGCAGCGTCGTTGTCTTGGTCGCTGTCCGAGTGACCGGCGGCGCTTGATATCCAGCCGGAGCGCTGACTGTCACGGCGTCGCGAAAGCCTGCCAGCGCAAGGACGAATTCGCGCGAGACAGACCCACCCGCGGACGCCGTCAGCGTTTCAGCCGTGTCGAGGAACCCATCAGCGGAGACATCGATCGTGTAGCGGCCAGGCGGAAGGACCAGTGAGAATTCCCCGCGTGGATCGGTTGTCGACGAGAAGCCGGACTTGGCTCCAGCCACAGTAGCCGTGACCCGCGCCCCGACAATCGGTGCACGCGTCGCATCGAGGACTATCCCGTGCAGCGAAAACGGTGGGACATCCTGGGCGAGACCCGCGCTCGCGATCAGTGAACACGAAAGCGTGAGAATGGCCGTGAACAGGAAGCGACGCATAGCACAACTCCATTCGATTTGCGCCGATCGGAGCCGCTTCCGTAGAATGCGGGCGTCGGACGCGTCAACCGCCAGAGCGAGAGACAAGGTCTGTCAGGACCAGCGTTCGATCACCCGGCCGGTGCTACCCGCGCCGGCCGGGTATTCTCTGTGAGCCTCAGGCCGCCAGATTTCAGCCGAAGCACTTAAAAGTGAGACTGAGTCTCAATTGCAGGTGAGAAGATAACTCCGACCAATCCGGTCGGTCAAGGGGAATATTCAGGAAAGCCGCTAACTCTGGAAGATCTGATTCATCCGCCCGACGACGTCTTCCAGGTGGACCTCGTCGCCCGCCGCAACTTCGGCCGATCCCCATCCCTCGAAGCCCACATCGTCCAGCGCTTTCATGATTACCGGCCAGTTCGCGTCGCCATCACCAAGCTTGACGTCAAAACCTTTGCGATAACCTTCCTCGTCGCGCTTCTTCCGGCTGAAGTCCTTGATGTGCAGGGTCACCAGGCGTTTTCCGAGGACTCTCACCCACTGTTCGGGATAGCCGTAGGTGAGGATGTTGCCGCAGTCGAGGTGCCAGCCAACCCACGGACTGTCAAATTCATCCACGTAACGCGCCGCCTCGAGGGGCGAGAGCAGGAAGTCGTTCCAGACATTCTCGATGGCAATCTTGACCTTCAACTCTGCGGCAAGCGGCAGGACTTTGCGTATTTCGGTCTGGGAGCGCGTGTACACGTCCTCGTACGACCAATTCGCATTCACAATCCCAGGAACGAGCAGCACGCTCCGGCCGCCGAGTGTGTGGCAGTCGCGGATCGCCGTTTCGAGTGCAGCCACGCCTTCCCGACGCACACCGTCATCGGCATCACCGAGCGTTTTTCGCCAGTGCACTGAATCGACGATGCCGCTGATGGCGAGGCCGGTCGCATCGCGTGCCGAGCGAATCTCGTCGATCGGGATCGTTGACGGGCTGTCCATCTCCACCCCTTCGAACCCGGCCCGTCGGATGATTTCGAACTTTTCTCGAACCGTGGAGCCCTGCTCGCACATGTAGTACATGAGCGATTTACGAATGTTCCTCCGCGCCGCCGATCCGCCGGCGACGCTGACTGGAGCGAACGCTACCGCCAGCACGGCGGACCCGCTCAGGCGGAAGAACCCACGACGGTCGAGCAGCGATCCCTGCACAGGGCGCCGATTATGGACCGACGCCCGGCGAAGTCAAGCATTGCTCCGTTCGAGACCCCACGTCGAGCCCAAGTGCATCCATCTCCTGACGGTAGCGTATGATGCAGCCCACCAGTACCTCACGATCCTCGAACCATGCTGTCCTCCACGCGCCCCGAGACATCGTCCGGGTTCTCTGCCGCAGCACTTCCCTACCTGCGGCTTGCGCGGCCCGATCACTGGTTCAAGAACGCGTTCATGCTTCTCGGAACGATACTGGCTTTTTTCTATCAGCCGATGGCGTTCTCGGCGGAGGGCGTTCTTCGCCTGGCGATCGCAATTGCGGCGACCTGTCTCATCGCGTCCAGCAACTACACCCTCAACGAGATTCTGGATGGCCCGACCGACCGTGAACACCCAACGAAGAAGCACCGACCCGTTCCTTCCGGACAGGTACGTGTAACGTGGGCCTATCTGGAGTGGGCGGCGCTAGCGCTCCTCGGGTTCGCTCTGGCCGCGACGATTGGCGGGGCGTTCCTGCTCTCCGCCGTGGCGCTCTGGGTCATGGCAATTCTCTATAACGTTCCGCCCATTCGCACGAAGGAGTGGCCGTACCTCGACGTGCTCAGCGAATCGATCAACAACCCCATCCGGCTCTGCCTCGGGTGGTTCGTCCTGATTCCCGACCGTGTTCCGCCCATCTCGCTTGCAGTGTCGTACTGGATGGCGGGCGCGTTCTTCATGGCCGTCAAACGACTCGCCGAATATCGATATCTTGGAGGATCCACGCGGGCCGCTGGGTACCGTCGATCGTTCTGGTACTACACCGAGGAACGCCTGCTCGTCTCCGTGATGTTCTACGCAACGACGTGCGCCCTCTTCGCGGGCATTTTCATCGTGCGTTATCGCCTGGAACTGATCCTGTTCACCCCGCTGGCCGCAGGGCTCCTGGCATTGTACTTGAAACTCGGACTGGCTCCCGACAGTGTCGCGCAGCAGCCCGAGAAGCTAGTGCGCGAGGGCCGGTTCATGATGTATCTCGTGGTCTGCTTCGCAGCGTTCGTCGTCCTGATGTTCACCGGCATGCCGTTCCTCTATCGCTGGTTCAACGTTGAGCCCTCGAGCATCGCGCCACTCTGGACGATCGGACGCGATAGTCACTGATGGCACCGAGCCCACGCTTGCGATCGTTCTTGCGAGCGATGGCAATTGTGGTGGTCACTATTCTGTGCCTCGAGGCGATCTATCTCGTCGTGGGGCATCGAATCGTCGAGGCTGCGTTCCACGGACGCCAACGGACATTTCTCCACAACCTGATACCGGCCCAGGGACCGCATCTCCTCGACGACTACTTCGTCGCTGCGGATGCCTGGTATGCACAAGTTCGTTTCTGGGCCCTGGTCTCTGGTGTTGTCCTGGCACTCGGTCCGCTCGTCGACCCCTTCATGGCCCGGATCCACGGGTCTATGGTCGCCGCCGCGCGTACTGCTGCAAGACAGCCGGCGCGCTTTCTCCTCCTGACGGGCGTGTGTTCGCTGGTGTGCATCATGATCATCAGCCAAGTAGTGCTCCTGGGCTTTCCGAATTCGGGAGACGAGGACCTGTTACATCTATCAGGCTCAGACCTTTGCCTCGGGCCGCCTGGGGAACCCGCCGCATCCACTTCAGAAGTTTTTCGAACTGTTCCATGTGGGCGAACGCCGCGGCCTTCTCGTGACGAGCTTTCCGCCGGGATGGCCACTCCTGCTGGCTGGCGCGATCGTGACTCGCATACCAATCTGGATCGTCAACCCGGTGGTGGGTACAGCCACTCTTGGCGTGCTGTTCATCCTGGCTCGTCGGACGTACAGCGACGAAGTCGCGGTGATGACAGTTGTGAGCGTCATGGTGTCGAGTTTCTTTCTCTTCACGAGCGCGTCTTATTTTGCACATGCTCACGCAACCCTGATGCTTCTCCTCTTTACGCTTCTTGCGTTCAAGGCCATCGACAGCGACCGCGCCGTCGATGGTGCCCTCGCGGGCGCGTGCCTAGGGTGGGCCGTCGTCACGCGCTACTACCCGGCACTGCTTTGCGCGGCGCCCGTCGCTTTTCTCGCATGGCAGCAGCGACCTCGCCCCTATCGGGCCATCGTCGGCTGCATTGTCGGCGGTTTGCCATTCGCTGCCCTCCTGCTGTCGTATAACGCCGCACTGACGGGCGACGCGTTGACGCTCACGCGAAGTGGAATGGAGGCAGAGGGACGCTGGTTCCCAGCCAACTTCATGGCCCGCGGCATCGAGTTCGGTCTCTCGCGACTGGGGCGTCTGCTGCTTTGGACCCCACCTGCGTTACTACTCTGCTATGCCGCAACGGTCAAACGAGGCTTCGCCGATCGGCGTCAGCGAGCCCTGGGACTGGTCTTCATTGTCCTTGCAGTGGGCCTCCTGCCCTTCATCGACAGTGGCGGAAACCAGTACGGCCCGAGGTACTACTACGAGGCATTTCCCTTCCTGGCGCTGGCGGCCGTCGGTGGTCTGTTCCGGGGTGAATTCGCGGAACGATCACCGAGAGAGCGAAGGCTTTTCTACCTTTTCGTCCTGAGCCTTGTGATCGCCGTTCCGCTGATGGCCTGGCACGCTCGCACGGAACGCCGCGTCGTCGAAGAGCGAAGCGATCTCTATCGTCAGGTCGAAGAGCGAGGTATCAAGGACGCGGTGGTCTTTATTCAGACCCGGGTGGGCGCAGAACGCTCCATGAGCGCTCTGGATCTGACGCGAAACGGTATCGATTTCAAAGGCAGCGTCCTCTACGCGCTTGACCTCGGCGACGACAACCGCCGACTCATGACCCATTATTCAGGTCGGTCCTTTTTCACGTATCGGTATGATCTGGCGGCGCGCGCGGGCATTCTCACGAAGATAGCGGGACCCCCATAGCGGCTGCGTAAGGGGCCCGCAGTCCTGCCCGCGAACAGTACACTTGAGCGTTCTCTCACCGCAGATTTCTCGCGCAAATCGCCTCCGAAAACCCGGAACGAATCGTGCACGCGACGGCCCTGAGCGCGTGCCTGCGACGTCGCTGCAGATCCTATGAACGTACCCGCTGATCTCCTGGCCAATTGGCCGGCTCAGATCATCCTCCTCATTGCCGGACTCACCATCGTTTTCAAACCGGTCTACACGTATTTCCAGCGCGGGCGCGCTCGACTGCGAGCGACACTGCAGATTCAACCGTTCGCCTATCCACCCGAGCTCTTCGAGGAGATCCGGCGCCTGCGCAACGGAACAGCGCCCGACGCCACACATCCCTTCGTGTTCGAGCTGCCCTACCATCTCAGGTTCCTGGGCGGCTTCGTCAAGATTCATGTGAGCAACGAATCCCGCCTGCCGGTCAGGAACATCAGCATTGCGCTGCCCGATCTGACGAGTTGCGCGTCCCTTCGCCGCGGCGACATGCCGGTCGAGTCCGCGCCGACGACCGATGGCGATGGAATCCGATCGGTTCGCATTCAAGCGCTGAAGCCCTCTGAGTCGGTCTCGGTCTATGCATGGACGGCCGTGGAAGTCGCGGAGTCAGGCCTCAAGGGACTGGAGGTTCGGTCCGACGAAGGAGCAACGAAGTTCGACGTCATTGCGCCCACCGGCCAGGTGGGACGATTCGCAGAAGAAACGCTGCGCGTGCTCTGGTTGGCAACCAGGATCCTCCTCGCCGCCTTTGCCGTCCTGACAATGGTGAAACTGGCGCTCTATGCGCTGGAGAAGTATCGTGTCAGTTACTGAGCGCGTCCTGTCCGCCCGTTGGAGGCACGGTGATTCGATCGACGGCCCTGATCCTGATCTGCCTGTTCGCAGCCGAGTTCGTTCCTGATCGCTCGCCTCGTCAACCGATTCCTCTCGCCAGCCTCGTTCGCGCCGATGACCCGCTCGCCCAACAGAACCTGAACTTCGACGCGAGATTCTCCGATCTCGCGATGACCTACGTTGAGACGCGAGCTGCGTGGAATCTGGCGGCTCTGGCGGACCTACCGGCGGCCGCGCATCTCTTGAATCACGCGCGACAGTACGACTACAGCGTGCCAAAAGAGTCGTCGCGCGCACTGGTGGAGAGTCTGATGTCGGGCCAGGATGTGGCGAGTCGAGCCGCAGCCGTCGGGCGCAGCCAGGCTTTCTTTCTCGGTCCCATGCTCGATGACCCTCACTGGGTGAATGACGTGTTGCGCTACCTGCCGGACGGGTTTCAATTTCACGGAAGCCTGTTCCTCACGTACGGGTACGACATCGGCGTCGCACTCGCGCCCCACGCCTCTCTGAACGCCGCGCACAAGCACTTCGACGGCCATCCGCGAGAGCTGCTTTACTACGCTATCCACGAACTGCACCACATCGGGTTCAATACGTACAGGCCGCCGGGCCGCATCGCCGACCTGAGAACCTGCGCCGATGTGCTGCGACTTGTTGAGTACTCGACGGAGCTCGAGGGGATGGCGGTGTGGGTCGCGCGATCCAGGCGTGAGACCGATCACGCGCTGACCGACGATGCGGACTATGTCGCGCTGGCGGATGCGTCGCGGATGAATGAGCTCGAGGTCCGATATTTTCAGGACTACGAATACCTGAAGAAGCGCGCAAACGAACCGGCTGATGCAGACGCACTGGCGGTGATCGACAGGATGTCCGGCGGCGATCGACTGTGGTACCGAGTGGGAGCGCTCATGGCATCCCGTGTTGAGCAGACATCCGGCCGGGCGGCGCTCGTCCGCATCATCGAACGAGGCCAGCCTCGGCTCGTCGATGCCTACCGCGCGCCCGAGCGGGCGCGATGACGGCTTCGACGCGGCATAGTGGCGCCGTGGACTGGGCCCTTCTGATCCTCCCGGGACTCATCTGGGGTGCGTCGTTCCTGTTCATCGCCGAAGGTCTGGATGTGATGGCTCCGACCGGCGTGACGTTCTGCAGGATTGCGATCGGCTTTCTCACCCTGTCGATGGTTCCCGCGGCCAGGGGACCGATCGATGAAGGCGATCGACTTGGAACGGCGCTTCTTGGCGTGCTCTGGCTTGCTTTTCCGCTGAGCATGTTCCCGTTCGCGGAGCAGCATGTGTCGTCGGCGCTCACCGGCATGCTGAACGGCGCAACGCCGCTCTTCGTCGCCGCCGTCGCCACGGTTGTGGCTCGCCACCTGCCCGACCGAGAAACGGCGATTGGCCTGATTGTGGGATTCACGGGGACGATCCTCCTGGCGCTTCCAGGCTTCGGAGAATCCTCATCGAGCCTCTTCGGCGTGGCATTGATACTGGCGGCGCTGGTGTCGTACGGCTTTGCCATCAATCTGGCGCACCCGCTTCAGCAGCGCAGCGGGGCCCTTCCCGTCACGTGGCGCGCACAGGGCGTGGCGGTCGTCCTCACGGCTCCGCTGGGGCTCCCAGCCGTTGTGCACGCGCACTGGTCGCTTCGGGCGCTCCTCGCCATGCTCGCGCTTGGCGCGCTCGGGACCGCCATCGCCTACGTCCTGCTCGGGATCGCAGCGGGCCGAATGGGCGCCACCCGCGCGTCCGCCACCGCTTTCCTCATGCCCGTGGTCGCGCTCGCGCTCGGTGTGCTCGGTACGGGGTGAACGCGTCCCGGCTGTCGCAATACTGGGGGCGGGAATCTGCCTCGCGGGCGCGTGGCTGATCAGGCGCGCGCACCAGCGGAACGAACAAAGGGCGGCGCGTGTCGTCAGGCCAGCCGAGCCTGCTCGATGAACTGGATCACCCGCTCTCGGTCTTTGGTAAGCGGATCCCCTGGAACGTTCGTCCCCGTGTAGCTGTCGACGCCCCAGGGGTGTGTCGCCTGAATTGCGGCGCGGACATTCGTGGGGTTGAGGCCGCCAGCGAGAATGACGCGAACCTTGCCGCCGAGCGTGTCCACGATTCGACGGCTGATGTTCCAGTCGTGCGTCTTCCCGCTTGCACCAACGCCGCTTCGGCCACTGACCAGCGAATCGAGCAGGAGAAGATCGGACACCGACGCAAAACGCCGCGCCAGATCCACGCTATCCAGCCCGTCCACCGGAATGGCCTTCATCAGCTCGACGCCGGGCGGGAGCCTGGCACGAAGGCGTTCCATCGCGTGCACACCGACGGTGTCCGGATCGCTCGTGATGTGGACGATGTCAGGGGCCACGGCCTGGGCCATCTCTGCGATCTGCCCGATGTCCCCGCCAAGGGTCAACGCGGAGGTTCGGGCTTTTCCTCTGAGGGCTTCCGCGATCTCACGCGCCTGATCGTGCGAGAGCGCGCCGGCGATCCGTGGGTTGAGTCCGCACGCAAAGCCGACATGATCCACACCAAGCCCCGCAAGCTCGAGTGCCTGCTGAACGGTCGTCACCGTGTAGAGCTGCACGATCACCGCGGTGGACCCTCTAACGCCGCCACCCTTGTTTTCGAAAAAAACAGGTCGAGCTCATCACGCGTCGGCGTGCCGCGCGCGCCTGATCGTCCAATCTTGAGCGCTGCCGCAGCGTTCCCCCATTGAACCGCCGTGCGCTGATTCCTTCCCTCGAGGCACGCCGTAATAAAGCCAGCGTTGAAGGCATCGCCGGCGCCGAGCGTGTCGATGACCTGGACGTGAAAGGCGGAGATTGTCTCGCGATGCGTCGTGGACACGAGGAGCGCTCCTCCCGCACCAAGACGGGCAACAACGGACCGATGCGCGCCGGCGAGCTCGGTCGCGCCATCTTCGAACGATTGTCCCGGCAAGAGTTGTGCGATTTCATCTGTCGCGGACCCGAGCACGTAATCGGACAGTTCCACTGCCCGCCAGATTGTCTCGAGAAAGTCCTTCGACATTGCGCCTCCGGCCAGGGCCGGACCCAGATTCAGGTCGAAGGAAACGGGGACGTTCGCCTCTCTCGCGTACGACATCGACAGAAGCGCCGCATCTCGCGCGGGAGACTCGGCCATCGAGACGCCGCTCGTGTGCAGCCAGCAGGCTTCCCGTATTCGTGCTCGATCGACATGGCTGGGGTTGAGTCGCGTGTGAGCGCCTCCGCTCGGCGGCCATCCGAAGAGAATCCGCTCACCGTGATGATCAATGACCGCCATGACGAGGCCCGTGAACGAGTCGCGATCCGTCACAAGGCCGCTTGTGTCCACACCCTCGCGTTCGAGATCGGACCGTACATACCGGCCATAGCCATCGTCGCCCACCACCCCAACGAGGGCGGTTGGAACACCCAGCCGCGCCAGCCCAACCGCACTGTTGGCACTCGTGCCGCCCCCGGACAGGCTTGGGAATGCCGCCGTTGTTGGACTGTCCGTTCCGCCCGAGATCCGGAGGATGAGATCCACGCACGCGTCACCGACGATGAGAGCGAGCCTGGGCATGGTGCGGTGGAACCCGGTTCGGGTCCGCGGCTCAGCGTACACCATCGGCCGGATCGAACTCGAAGACCCCGAAACTTACGGCTTCCGACTCTCGTATCTCTCCATAGCGCGTCACCTAGGCCTTTATGGACACACTCTTCCAGGACCTGAAGTTCGCAATCCGGCTGCTCTGGAAGGACAAGGGATTCACGCTGACGGCGGTGGCCACCCTGGCGATCTGTCTCGGCGCCAACACCGCCATCTTCGGCGTCGTCAATTCCGTCCTCCTGCATCCACTCCAGGTACCCGAACCGGATCGCATTCTCCTTATGGCGAATGCCTACCCCAAGGCGGGGGTCGTTGAAGCCGAGAATTCCGGCGTGCCCGACTACTACGATCGCCTGCGCGACATGAACGTCTTCGAGGAGCAGGCCCTTTTCAACACCCGGGACCGCACCGTCGGCGGCCAGAGTAATCCCGAGCACACGACCGTCATGCAAGTGACGCCATCGTTCTTCAGATTGCTCCGGGTCGCGCCTTATCGCGGACGGAACTTCACCGAGGCCGAAGGTGAAGTGGCCAACGCACACAAGATCATCCTGAGCTACGCCCTCTGGCAGCAGCGGTTCGGCGGAGACAACCGGGCCATTGGCCAGGATCTCCGGATGAACAGCGAACCGTACACGATTGTTGGAGTCATGCCGCAAGGGTTTCGGTTCATTTCGCCGGACGTGCGCGCGTGGGTCCCGGCGGCATTCACTCCCGAACAGAAATCCGACGAGAGTCGGCACAGCAACAACTGGCAGCACATCGGGCGCCTTAAGCCGGGCGCCACCATCGCGCAGGCGAAAAGCCAGGTCGATGCGATCAACAAACGAACCTTCGATCGCTTCCCCCAATGGCAGCAGATCCTCACGAACGTGGGCTTCCGGACCGACGTGGTGTCCCTGCAAGAACATCTAGTCCGCAGGATCAAGAGCACCCTCTATCTTCTCTGGGGCGGAGTCGCCTTCGTCCTACTCATCGGCTGCGTGAACATTGCGAATCTGGCACTCGTGCGATCGACGGCGCGGATGAAGGAACTGGCCACTCGACACGCGCTCGGCGCGGGCGAGGCGCGGATGGCTCGGCAACTGCTGACCGAGACCACGCTGCTGACAATCTGTGGGGGCCTTTGCGGGCTGTTGATCGGCAGCATACTGCTGTCCGGCCTCGAACGCCTCCATCTCGACGAGATTTCCCGGGGTGCCGCGATCTCGATGGACCGCACAGTGGTGCTCTTCGGACTTGGATTGTCACTGCTCGTCGGGCTCCTCGTCGGGGCAATTCCCGTGGTTCGCGTGCTGCATGCCAACCTGGGCGCGCTGGTTCGAGAAGAAGGGCGCGGCGGCACGGCCACCCGGGGGACGCGCCTGCTACGCAGAGCGCTCGTCACGGGTCAGGTGGCTATCGCCCTCATCCTGCTGATCGGTGCTGGACTGCTCTTCACCAGCTTCAAGCACGTCATGACCGTGGATCCAGGTTTCCGATCGCAAGACGTGCTGACCGGAGAGATCGGTGCACCGGCGGCCAAGTACGGCAAGCCCGCTGAGATGACGCTCCTCTTCGACCGGATTCTCCAGAATGTGCGAAGTCTGCCTGGCGTCGCGTCCGCCGGCGCCACAAGCACAATCCCATTCGGTAGCAACTACGACGACAGCGTGATCGTCGCCGAAGATCGACAGATGCAGCCGGGTGAATCGCTGATCTCGCCCAACGCGCTCACCGTCACACCTGGCTACTTCGAGACGATGGGAATTCCTCTCGTGAAGGGTCGCTACTTCACCGACAGAGACAACGGTGTTGCGCTCCCGGTCGTGATCATCGACGAACGGCTGGCGCGCCGCTTCTGGGGTGACGCCGATCCTCTGGGAAGGCGGCTCTTCCGACCGGAGGATACCAATCACATCACGACTCCCGGTCCGAACACCCGTCGGTTCACCATCGTTGGTGTGGTCAAGAACGTGAAACTTCGCGGACTCGTGGGCGCAGAATCCGTGGGCGCCTATTATTTTCCGTACGCACAAAGCCCGGAACATGGGATGACGCTGGCCATCAAGACGACCGGCGATCCTGCGACGATCGCCACGGCGGTGCAGCGCCAGGTGGCGACCATCGATCCGGAGCTTCCCTTCTACAATGTCCGAACGATGGACGAACGGGTCGAGCTCTCACTGGTGGGTCGGCGCATGCCGATGATTCTGGCCGTCGCTTTCGGGGGGATCGCGCTCCTCCTGTCCGCCATTGGCATTTACGGCGTGCTCGCCTACGGCGTCGCGCAGCGCACGAGAGAGTTCGGCATTCGCCTGGCGCTTGGCAGTGAAGCGAAGCAGATCTTTGCGCTGGTGCTCGGCGAAGGGCTCATCATCGTCGGCATCGGTCTCGCGGCCGGCCTCGCCGGCGTGCTGCTGCTCGGTCGCGTACTCGAAAGCCAGCTCTACGAAGTGAAGGCCAGCGACCCCGTCGTTCTCACCATCGTCGCGCTAGTTCTCGCCGCGGTGGCGTTCTGCGCATGCCTGGTGCCGGCCCGACGCGCGACCCGCATCGATCCGGTCGTCGCGCTCAGCCAGGAATAGTCGTCCTCCCTCTACGCCACTAATTCCTGTCGACACACTGAACGGCCGCGGCTGAGTCGGCGCGAGATTGACCTCGCGATTGATTTCGCACAATACTGATTTTGAGTTCAGAGTGTGAACCGACGTTCAGCCAGGCCGCTGGCCCGTAAGATCCGCCATCGGCACGCCGATCGGACATTGCTGCTCGAGGCCGCCGAGCACATCTTCTCCGAGCGCGGCTACTACGAAACCTCCATCCGCGACATCGCCCGCGGGGCCGGGTTCAGCGTGGGCGGGGTGTATCAGTTCTTTCCCAGCAAGGACGAGCTGTATCTCGCCGTTATCGATGCGCAGTGGGCCGAGTTCTTCAAGGCCATCGAGCCTGCGCTGACATCGAAGGGCTTTACGAGGCAGATCGCCGAACTTACCGAGCGCTGGCTGGCGTACTTCGACGCGCGGCGGGCATTCTTCCGGATCTATCTCGCGGATCGGAACAGGTTCGCCGGGACCTTGCGCGATCGCGTGAGCCGCACCGTCACACGCAATCAGCGGCGACTCCGGCTTCGGGTCGAGCGGCTCATGATCGCCGGCATCCGCCAGCGACGTGTGCGATTCACGGACGCGCGCCTTCTGACGTCTGCGTTCATCGGCATGCTGCACGACTCCATTCTCGACGCCTTGTCGCCCGAAGGCGGCGCCATGCCGCAAGCGGAGGCCTTCGTCGCCATGTTCCTGCACGGCGCGGAGCGCCGTCCATGAGTACTCCTATGACCCTTCGACGAGCGTGCGGTCGGTGCGCGATCGCCCTGGCCGTTGTCCTGTTTCCTGATTTTCTGCGCGCCGCGGATGCAGCGGCTCAATCAGAGCCTTCGGATCGCGCGTCGCAGGGAGCGATTCGCCAGTCAACGCCGGTTGATATCGCGTTGAATCCCTTCCTGGGTGGAGTGCCGGCTGATACGCTGACGCCCGATTCTCTCCCGCTCTCGCTGGTGGACGCGATCAGACGGGCGCTCCAGCACAACCTTGGCGTGCTACTCCAGGAACAGAACGTGCGCTTGGCTGAGGGCGGACGCTGGCGCGCCCTGAGCGAGCTCCTGCCGACGCTCTCCGGAAAAGTGGGCGAGTCCCGTCAGAAGATCAGCCTCGAAGCGTTTGGCTTCACAGGCGTCGCCGGCTTCCCGCCGCTCATCGGGCCCTTCAACGTGTTCGACGCGCGCGTTTATCTCACACAGCCCATTGTGGACCTCGCCGCGGCATACGACGCGAAGGCCGGGAGCGCCCTGCTCGATGCGGAGCGTTTGAGTCTCAAGAACGCGCGAGATCTCGTGGTGCTCGTGGCCGCGAATCTGTACCTTCGAAGCATCAGCGCACAGAGTCGCATCGAGGCGACGCGCGCCCAGTACGAGACCGCTCAGGCGCTCCACAAGACCGCAGTCGACCTGAAGAGCGTCGGCCTCTCGCCTGGGATTGACGTCCTGCGCGCCCAGGTTCAGGTCCAGACCCAGCGGCAGCGTCTGACGGCCGCCCAGAACGAGCTCGAAAAGGAGAAGCTCCAGCTTGCGCGCGCCATCGGCTTGCCGCTTGGCCAGCAATTCGAGCTGACCGATCGAGTGCCTTACTCCGCCCTCCCCGCCATGTCGATGGAGGAATCGTTCCAGCGGGCTTACGGCTCGCGTGCCGACTACCAGGCGGCGAAGGCGCGCCTCGACGCGGCCCGGGCGCTCCGCCAGGCCGCGTGGAACGAACGATTGCCCGCGCTTCAGGTCGACGCCGACTACGGCACCATCGGCCAGACATTCGACGGCGCCAAGGGGACGTTCAGCGTCGCCGCCAACGTGAGAATGCCCCTCTTCGATGCCAAGCGGGTCCAGGCCCGCGTACGCGAGGCCGACGCCGCGCTTGGACAACGGGAGTCCGAGCTGGCCGACTTCAGGGCGCGCATCGACTATGACGTGCGCGCAGCCTTCCTCGACGTGAAGGCCGCCGAGGAGCAAGTGGAAACGACACAGTCGGCGGTCACTCTTGCGAATGAAGAATTGAAGCAGGCACGCGACCGATTCGCCGCGGGGGTGACGAGCAATATCGAAGTGGTCCAGGCGCAGGAGTCCGTCGCCACGGCCACCGAGTCGTACATCTCCAGCCTGTACGCGCACAACCTCGCAAAGGCATCGCTGGCGCGGGCGTTGGGTGTCGCGGAAGAGTCCGTCGGAACGCTTCTGGGAGGATCACGATAGTGGCCGTTGAGCCCGTCGAGAGTCCAAAGCAGGGATTCATCAGATCCCGGGCGCGCCTCCTTCTCAGCATCGCGGGAGTGCTCGTGCTGCTGATTGTTCTGCTCGTCTGGCACTACTCCGGTCGAGAGTCGACCGACGATGCGCAGGTCGATGGTCACATTACGCCAGTGGCCGCGCGCGTCGGCGGAGCGGTGGTTCGTGTCCCAGTGCGCGACAATCAGCCCGTCTCGGCCGGCACCGTGCTCGCAGAGATCGATCCGAAGGACTACCAGGTTGCCTCGGATCGCGCGGCGGCCGAACTCGCCGACGCCGAGGCGGCGGCCAGCGCCGCGGACGTCGGAGTGCCGATGGGCGCGACGACAACCGAGAGCAACGTCCGCACGGCGCAAGCCGAGCTCGAGAAGGCACAAGGCGGAGAGCTGGCGGCCGAGCACGAGGTGGACGCCGCCCGTGCAAACCTCGCGGCGGAACAGGCCCACCTGAAGGAAAAACAGGCGGACGCCACCAAGGCGGAGCGCGACGCCGAAAGGTTCAAGGGACTGGTCGCGAAGGATGAGATTTCAGAGCAGCAGTACGACGCTGCCGTTGCAGCCGCCGAGGTCGCTCGCGCGGCCGCCGATGCCTCGCAGGCCGACGTCAACGTCGCGCTCACGGGCGTTCGTGTCGCCGAAGGTCGCCTGGCACAGGCGCGAGGCGCCGTCACGCAGGCTCGTGCGGGCCTCGAATCGGCGCGCACGGCGCCGCAGCAGATGAACGTAATCCGATCGCGAGCGGCCGCCGCGGCCGCGAAGGTCCAGCAAGCGAAAGCCGAGCTCCAGCAGGCGCAGTTGAATCACCAGTATGCGACCGTGACGGCGCCCTCGACGGGCGTCATCAGCCGCAAGACGGTTGAACCCGGACAGGTGATTCAAGCCGGTCAACCGCTGATGCTGCTCGTGGACCTGGTCAACGTCTGGGTCACCGCCAATTTCAAGGAAACACAGCTCAAGAAGATGCGCGTCGGACAGCGCGCACGCGTGTCGGTTGACGCGCTCGGCGGGCGAACCTTTGACGGCCATGTCGACAGCATTTCGCCGGCGACCGGCGCCCGATTCAGCCTGCTTCCGCCGGAGAACGCCAGCGGTAACTACGTGAAGGTCGTGCAGCGCGTTCCAGTGAAGGTCGTGCTCGAAGCCGGGCAGGACCCGGAACATCTTCTCCGGCCCGGCATGTCGGTCACGGCAACGGTCTTCCTCAAGTAGCAAGGGTCGCGAGCGACTCATCGCCGCATCGCTCCCGTATGCCAGACCCCAGCACAACCCCGGAACACGCCCATCGACACGTCAACCCCTGGATCGTTGCCGTGGCGGTGATGTTCGCCACGTTCATGGAAGTGCTGGACACGACCGTCGTCAACGTGTCGCTCCCGCATATCGCGGGCAATCTGTCCGCCACGATCGAAGAGTCCACGTGGGTGCTGACGTCGTACCTTGTCGCCAACGCGATCATCCTGCCGCTGACGGGCTGGCTCGCCACGTACTTTGGACGAAAGCGCCTCCTGATGACGTCGGTGACGGGATTCACGCTGGCCTCGCTCTTCTGCGGCGTCGCGCCGAACCTGCCGTTCCTCGTCGTCTTCCGCATCATTCAGGGTGCGACGGGTGGCGCGCTGCAGCCCATCTCACAGGCTGTCCTCCTCGAAGCGTTTCCTCCACATGAACGGGGCAAAGCCATGGGATTCTGGGGTCTCGGCATCGTCGTCGCGCCGATCCTTGGGCCCGTGCTCGGCGGCTGGCTGACTGACACATACAGCTGGCGTTGGGTTTTCTATATCAACCTTCCAGTCGGCATTGCATCGCTCCTCATGACGCGGCAGTTCGTTTTCGATCCGCCATATCTCAAACGAGCGTCCGAGCGCATCGATTACTGGGGCATAGGCATGCTGGCAGTTTGGATCGGCGCCCTCCAGCTCGTGCTCGATCTGGGGCAGGAGCGCGACTGGTTCGAATCGTCGCTGATCACGGCGCTCATGGTGATATCCGTGATGACACTCGCGGCGTTCCTCGTCTACGAGTGGCGTGCGGAGCATCCGGTGATCGACCTCCGGATCTTCAAGATTCGCACCTATTCGACCGGCGTTTTCCTGATGACGACGCTTGGATTCGTGCTCTATGGGAGCCTCGTGCTGCTGCCGCTGATGTTGCAGACGCTTCTGGGATATCCCTCAGTGCAGGCCGGCATCGCCATGGCGCCGCGCGGCATCGGCTCGTTCATCGGCATGCCCATCGTGGGAACGCTGACGGGGCGTTACGATCCGCGAAAACTCGTCGCGACTGGCCTGCTCACGGGCGCGGTCACGTTGTTCTGGCTCGGAGGGCTGAACCTGAACGCGGGCTACTGGGACATCTTCTGGCCGCAGTTCGTGCAGGGGTTGGGCCTGTCGCTGATCTTCGTGCCGCTCACGACCATCAGCATGGATCCGATTCCGCGCGAACGCATGGGCAACGCGACGAGCCTCTTCAACCTCATGCGCAATCTGGGCGCGAGCATCGGAATCGCGATGACGACCACGCTGCTCTATCGGTACGAACAGGTGCATCAAACCGTGCTGGCGTCGCATGTCGATGCCTACAGCCTGGCGGCTCGCTCGGCCCTGGCGGGTGCCCGCGCACGATTTCTCGCGAGCGGATCCGACCCGGTCACGGCCGGTGAGCGCGCCTACGCCGCGATCGCGGGGCTCGTGGCGCGGCAGGCCGCGATGGTGTCGTTCGTTGATGTGTTCCGACTGCTGGGCACGATGTTCCTGCTGCTCGTACCGCTCGTGTTACTCATGAAGCGGCCCCAGCGCGGCCGCTCGATGGCCGCTCGCTGACCGCACTCGTCGCGCTGATGTCTCAGGAGAGTCTTCCCGCCAGGAGGTGGAGAAACAGGCCGACGTCGGTCACGATGCCGACGGTCTGAGACGAGCCGCGATCCATCAGCTTGGTGACAACTGCCGGGTTGATGTCGACGCACACGACGCGAACCCATGAAGGGAGCATGTTCCCGACCCCGATGCCGTGGAGCATCGACGAGAGCATCACGACCATGGTCGCGTCGGCCAGGAGCGCCGCGTATTGATCCTGGGCGGCCACGAGATCCATCAACGTTTCCGGCAGCGGGCCATCGTCACGAATGCTGCCGGCCAGAACATACGGGATGCTGCGCCGAACGCACTCGAACATGATCCCGGACTTCAAAACACCCTTCTCGACCGCGGCTTGAATGCCTCCGGCCCGCCGGATGGTATTGATGGCACGCATGTGGTGCTTGTGGCCGCCATCAACCGCAATGCCTCGATCGAGATCCACACCGAGCGACGTGCCATAGAGTGCCTGTTCGATGTCATGCACCGCAAGAGCATTTCCGGCGAGCACCACGTCAACGAAGCCCCGGCGGATCAGTTCACAGAAATAGGCGCCGCCGCCCGTGTGCACCACGACTGGTCCCGCGACAAACGCAACGCGTCCGCCGGTTCGCTTGACCTGACGGATCATCTCGGCAACTTTGCCGACGCTGACCTCGACCCTGCGCTCCGAAGAGATATCGTTGGTCATGAAGGCGAAGCCGAATCGATCGCGATCGCGAAAATCAGGCGACACGCGAACGCCTTCGACACCGCAGACGACCTTGTCGCCGCGCCGGACCTCGCGCAGCTTCCTGCAGATGGCCCGACCCCCTTCGATGACCACGACGCCATCCATCCGCTGACGGTCGACGTCGAGCCATCGTCCCCCGTGGCGCACCGACGTTCTCTGGTTCGTCGTCGAATAGAAGTCTTCGGGCGCGCACCCGTCCTGATCGGCATCGGTGATGCGTGCATCGAGCTCGGTCGCCAGATGACACCCGAGCGGCACCAGTTGTTCGATGAGCTGCGTGAGCGTGGGCCGATCGGCTGCGGACACCTTGATGGTGAGGTGTGAGAAGTCGTTGTTGGTGCGGCCGATCTCGAATCGTTGCACATCGAATGCGCCGTGATGTCGGATGACGGTGTCGAAAATGACGTTGAGGAGCTGCGAGTCGACGAGGTGTCCCTCCGCAACGAGAACCTCGCTCGGACGGGCGGATGTCGCCTGTTGGCCTGCGTCAGCCCCGACGGGTGCCTCCTGCTCGCTGTGATCCACGCTCGCCGCTCCGTTTCTTCTGATATACAGTCTTGCCCGGACTCGACGCCGGCGCAACTATCCCCATGGATGATGCCTCAGTCGCCAGTCGGCTGAATCGCCTCCCGATCGTTCGTACACATCGTGCGGTTGCACTCATCGTCGGCATCGGCGCCTTTTTCGATCTGTTCGACATCTTCCTCGCCGGCGTGCTCGGGCGGGTCCTGACCGATCACTTTCACCTGGGACGTAACCTCCTGCCGGCGGTCATTGGCTCGGCGTTCCTAGGGATGTTCGTCGGCGCGACGGCGCTCGGCATGATGGCCGATCGCATCGGCAGGCGCACGGCCTTCATGCTGAATCTCGGCGTGTACTCGGCCTTCACGCTGGCAGGTGCGTTCAGCCTGAACGCCGAGATGCTGATCGCTTCCCGGTTTCTGGCCGGGATTGGCATCGGCGCAGAGCTGCCGCTCTGCGACGCCTATTTGAGTGAGATGCTGCCGGCCCGTCATCGAGGGCGCTATACGGCCATCGCCTACACGCTGGGATTTCTCGGTGTTCCGGCGGTGGGATTTCTCGCGCGCGCGCTCGTGCCGATCGCTCCGTTCGGCATCGAAGGCTGGAGGTGGCTCTTTGCCGTGGGATCGCTCGGCGCCGCGATTGTCTGGCTGCTTCGCAGTCGTCTGCCGGAGTCGCCGCGATGGCTCGACCTGAAGGGCCGCACGAAAGAAGCCGACGCCATCGTCGCCGCGATGGAAGCCGAGGCGGTGGCGACCGGCGCGGCTCTCGCCTGGGCCGCACCGGGCCACGAGCCGCCGATTCAGACGGCCGCCCCGATCGCGGTTCTCTTTTCAGATGAGTACCGGCGGCGTACCTTGATGCTCTGGGTTTTTCAGATCTTTCAACCGTTCGGGTATTACGGCTTCGGCACCATTGTGCCGACCGTGCTCGCGGCGAAAGGCTTCACGATCGTCACGTCGCTGACTTATACGTCGCTGGCTTTCGTCGGCTACCCGGTCGGGTCGGCGCTTTCGATACCGATCGTCGAGCGCATCGATCGCAAATGGCTCATCGTGGCATCGGCGGGCGCGATGGCGGTGTTCGGGCTGGCGCTCGGCATGTCAACTTACGGACCGCAGATTGTGGTGCTGGGATTCTGCTACACACTCGTGAGCAACATCTTCTCGAACGCGTTTCACATTTTTCAGGCGGAAATCTTCCCGACGGGCGTCAGGGCGACCGCGGCCGGCACGGCCTATGGCCTCAGCCGGCTGTCGAGCGCCGCGATGCCGTTCCTTCTCCTGCCAGTGCTGAACGCACTGGGACCAACGGCGATGTTCTCCATCGTCGGCATGGCCATGCTGATTGTCATGGTCAATGTCGGGGCCTTCGCGCCTTCGACCACGGGCCGTACGCTGGAAGACGTCAATACGGTGAAACCGGCCCGCAGAGACAAGGCAAACATCAGAACGGTGTGAATCGACCGCCGCTTCGCGTCACGGACGACCCAGGCTGCGTTCCCAGGTTTGTTGAAAGTCGACGAGCGACAGATCCAGACGGGCGATCGAGGCCTCGACGGAATGGCCCTGGGCAATGTCCTGAAGCAACTGCGGGAGGAGATCACCGAGCTTGTCGGTCAGGAACTTCGCGGCCAGCGCGCTCTCCGCATAGGCCAGTGAGGCGCGCTGCTGGTCGAATCCCATGAAGCTGCCGACCAGCTCGCTGAGAGGGATCAGCGAGTCGGCCTGCTTGACTCGCCGCTCGGCCCACGCCAGATCGCTTCCTTCGAAAACGACCGCCAGGCCTTCGTTCAACCACGTGGGCACATCGCGCCCGGCCACGCTCCTGACAATCGCATGGACGAGCTCGTGCGTCAGCACGCGATCCAGCTCCCGCTCGTTCCCGCTGGCACCGCGCACGGGCACTCGAATCCGCCCGTCGAACGCGCCATTCACCCACCCGGGTGTTCGCGTGACATCCCGAAATTGTTCGCGAGTGTAGAGGATGACCTGAATGACCTGCGGTGGATACGCGTCGAACGCGCGGCCGATTCGCCAGTAGGCAGGCTCGAGCACACCGAGCACACGTTCGGCGAGTTGCTTCTCTTCCGGCCCCTCGAAGAGCACGGTGAAGTGAGTGCCTGGTTCAAGCTGGAAGGAATCGTGGACACTCGCTTCCTTCCGCCATTCGTCGAGCTGCTGCTTCAGACGCGGCTCGTCGGGAACCGACTCGAGGGCCTTTTCGTACATTCGTATAGCCACGTCCAGCTCACCGCCTTCATACGCGATTTGACCCAGCAGCACGGCCGCAGGAGCGAATCGGGGATCGAGAGCCAGCGCTCGTTGCAGCTCATAGCGCGCATCAAGATCGCGGCCGAGCATTCGTGCCGCGCGGCCGGCCCCGAAGTGCAGGAGTGCGTTGTTCGGATCCAGCAGAATGGCGTCCCGAAACGCCACGCTCGCCTTCTCCCCTTCTCCGTCCTTGAGGGCGGTAAAGCCTTCCTGCGCGAGTGCCTCGACACGATTCTTCTGGGAAGAGGCCGCCGGCGTCGCCAGCAGCAGCGCGAGAAGGAGAGAAACGCAGGAAGCCATCAGCCAGCTTGGGAGCGGCAACACCACCCATTATGGATTGTCGGCTCGAGAGCGCTAGTGACGCAGCCGCGGGTGGGAGCCATTTTGCCGGCTCCCACCCGACGGCCGGTGGTCAGAACATAACGCCGACGGCCGCTCGGACCTGGTTGATGCCAAAGGGGCTGCCAGCAAGCACGCGCTTGTGCCGATACCCGAGATCCACCATCAGCCGTCCCGGCTGCAGAATGACCCCGCCGCCGAAACCCACCATGGGCTCCGTCCGATCGAGGAGATTGAGGGCGCCGTTGATCACCGGCGACAGTCCGAATCGATCGCTGCCGATGTCGACGCCGTAGCTCAATCGCACCGCTCCCGCAGACCCTTCGACATATCCTCGAACGGGCCCGCCGCTCGTCAGAAGGCGCACGCCGCCGTCGGCGTAGAAACCTGACCGCCGGACACCTACGCCCACCGCATCGGCCGCCACGTCGATCAGCCCACCAAGGAACGTGGACGACAGCATGTCGCGCATGTAGCCGGCGTCACCAAAAACCTGTACGTGGGATCCGAGATTGGCGCCTGCTTCACCGCCAAAGAGACCATCCATCGATGTACTGCCCAACGTCAGTCCGCCAAATCCCTGAAGATATCCGGACGGCCCCTGCGCAAATGCCGCGTGCGGCATCATTACACCCAAACCGACAACCACAAGCACGGCTGTTAGTCGGTGCCTCATGATGTCCTCCCAACTTCGATCGCGGCGCTGGCTGCTCCTCGCTGGTCAATGACACCTCAAAGAGCAAGGCAGCAAGTTGAGTGCCAAACGACGCGATGCCGAAATGCGGATTTCCTTTGAGAAACAGAACGGAAGGGGCCGTCGAGGCATTCGCCGAGGACGCACTGCGGTCGCGAGAGTCCATCGCGGCATCTGACGAGCACACGAGGCCGGATCGTCAATCCGGCCTCGCGGCCTCCGCCTCCACAACAGCGTCGGCGAGTGAGGACTACTGGACTCGCGCGATTTGCTCGGTATTCACGTGCGGATAGATGAACGCCTCGGCAACCGTGTCGCCCGGGAACCACCACGCGCGGAGCGCTTCCGGACCTCGCTCGCTTCGAGGATCCAGAAGGAACTCGGCGTGCTCGGCGGGTTTCGTCAGGTAGTCGGGCACCGCGAGCAGGGTGGCCACGAGATGCCGCTCGTGCGCATCGAAGATCTGTACGAGATGAGGAATGGTCTCGGCATCGGCAATCTTGAAGACGTAGTGGCCCGCGGGCAGCGAACGGCCGGGCACCCTGAACGGTTGTCTGAATGTCACGATCGTCTTCCGGTCCCATTCATCTGCGCGTGCGCTCGACGAGACGAGCAGGCCAAGGGCGGCGGCGACGAGCGACACCACGACGAGTCGATTGAGCCTCATGACTTCACCTCCTTGCGGCGAAGCACAGGAACCAGCACCAGCCGGCTTCGGTGCAAATCCTGTGCTGTCGGACGCGGCATTCATCGATTCGCAAGCTGGCGCTAACTGATTGTTCGAGCGGGAGGTGATGATTGAGCCGCCCAAGCTCGTGCGCCGGACGATGAGGCAGACTTGGCGTGCGGCGTGGCGGCTATGCCCGCACCTCGGCCACGGAAGGTTGTCAGGGAATCAGACTGGACCGCGACAGCACCGGCGAATACTGCTCACGCAATTCGCGGTGCCACCATTGTCCGGTTCGCCGCCGCTCCTCGGCATTCGAGAAGCGGTAGACGTACAACATGGCGCGCAGCTGCTGTGGGGGCTGCTCCGGAAACGGATTGACCGCCAGCAGCCCAAGGACGGGTGGTGATCCAGACAAGAGTCGCTGGCAGAAGCGCTGAAGCCAGGGGTTGTCTTCCCAGGACCCGAGCGCGGCGAACCACATCTGCCAGTCAAGCCTCGGCTGATGAGGTGCGACAAAAGCAGGACGACGAGAGAGATCGCCTGGCTTGTATCTGAACTCGTACGCACGCCATGTGAGTCCATCGTTACTGCCTTCGATCACGATCTCGGGCCTCGACTTGGTCATCACCATGAACAAACCGTAGCCGTTCACGCTTCGAAACGGCGCGACGAGCCGAAAGACGGCGACAAGGGGAGATGGCCAGGGCAGGTCTGTGCGAAAGGCCCAGCCGAGCTCGATAGACGATGCGATGAGAACGACGGCCGTGATCGCGCCAATGATCCATCGCGGCCATCGCCCGCGATCGACGACGTCAGCAGGAGACTCCTCCCGTGCACGTAACCAGCCTGGCGTCGCGGCTCTGAGCGCGGAATCGTCGAGCAGCGCCACGCACAACACGATCGTGAGCAACCCAAAGAAACAGTAGTTCCCTGTCGCCGCGATGAGCGCCTGAAACGCGACGAATGCGCCTGCGGCGACGAGGCGAAGCCGCCGGGGCGCGAAGATGAGAAAAGGCACCGCCAGCTCGATGGTGAACATCGTCGTCGCTGAAAGCTTCTGGAACCAGAGCGGGAGTTGATGGGCGTACCACCCGATCCATGTGGGGAGCGGCTGGGTTTCATAGTGGTAGGTCAGTGCCGTGAGGTCGCGCCAGGAAGGATCACCACTGGCGAGCTTGACCACTCCCGAACTGAACATGAGCCTGAACAGGAGCCACTTCAACAGGCCGACAACCACACGCGATGGCGCCGATCGCGCACGCGAGAGCGTCAGCGACCAGGGCGACAGGAAGACCGCGAGCAGTCCCGTTTCAAGGAGCAGGGCGTCCCACTGGAATGACAGGAAATCCCTCGACACCACTGACAACGACAGATAGTCGAGCCAGAGGAGGAACGTGGTCGCGGCCGGCGCGACGCCGCCCGCAAGCAGAAGCGCCGCCGCCGCTCCGCCTGCGCAGAGCGCGTGCAGGAAACCGTCGCCGGCACTCCACCACGTGAGCGTCGGCAGCAATCGAAACGCGTCCACACCGAGGCGCTGTTCGTTCGCCCACGCGCGGGCACCCGCCATGTACTCGGCCGCGGGGAGGATTCCCCTGCTGCCGATCAGCCCGTCGACCTGAACCCACAGGGAGAGAAACGCCAGGAAGTACACGACGCCCAGAAGGCGGAGAAAGAGCGCGCGCGTCCGCATCATTCCCTGACGCTCGACCGAGGGACCCCAGGCGAGGGCCGTCACGCGACCCGCGGCATTGCGATGATCGGCCACGAGTCGATACGCGGCCTCGCTCGCCCAGGCGAAGCCGGGAAGATGTTCGTAGGTCCATTTGAGATGACCGCGGCCGACGGTTCGATGGTCGAGCGACTCGAACACCGCGCGAGCACCACGCGAGACGCGGCCGTCCACGTCGACAAAGTGCACGGCCCGGGCGCAGGCGGCGAGGTCCAGCTCCGGGAAGAGATCCGGGACTTGTGGATCCTGGTAAGGCAGGTATTCGACGGTGTCACCCGTGATCTGTCGCCACCGCGCGATCCAGAGCCGGCAAAAACCGCAAGTGCCGTCGAAGATCAGGAACGGGTGAGGCGGCAGACGAGCGACGTGCGACACGTCGTTCACGGATTGGCCCCGAATGCTCAGCGCCGGCTCATGAGCACCATGCCGGTGAGCGCCAGTACGATGCCTAGACTCTGCGACGGAGACAGGCGCTCGTGAAACACCATGATCCCGATAGGAATGAGAAGCATCGTGGCGGCCACTGTCGACGTGAGCTGTGCGTTGCCAAGGACCCAACCGGCCCTGTACACGATGACGAATCCGAATTCGATCACGGTGACGGCGATGCCGAGTACCCAGCTGGCCCAGTTGAGACGGGCGGCGCCTTCGAAGAACGTCGCTGCCCCCGCATCCGCCATGTAGATCGCCATCGACGAGGCGAGCGCCACGATGTAGGTCGCGACGAGCGACATGGCGGGATGCACGTCGGGGCTGACAGCCTTGTTGAGGACGTGATAGGCGATCGTGCCGGTGATGGTGATCGCGATCGAGACTCGGTACAGGTCCATCGGTACGGTTCCGCCTTTCCCAAGCCGTCAGTCTAGCGCGTTATGGTCTGGGCGCACGGAGGATGGCGCCGGTGAGAGAAGGGGCTACAACGCGGGACGGTAACGGGAGCGCCGATCCTTCCACTTGTGCCCGGCTGTCCATGCGTCGCGCGACGGGCCTGGCCCAAACGGGCACGTGGCGATGCTCTCGCCACGCTCGGCGGCCAGATAACCATCCTGCCAGGCCGCCTTCCATGCCGCCACGAACTCGTCATCCTTCGAGGGTGGCGCAGAGCGAGCGCCCGCCGTCGCGCCAGGAGTGTTGCCGGCGGGTGAAGCATGTGGTGGATCGGCGAGCCGACCGGCGACCTGACCGATACGCGACCGCAGGCGGCCGAGCGTCCGACCGATCAGGATCGCGGGTCGTGCCAGAAAAGAGACGGCGCGCGCCTTCTTCTCACCAGTCTCGTCGCTCATCGCTGCTGTCCTGACTCGCCGCGGATACGCGGAAACCCAACAGTTTCCAGTTGCGCCTCGCGCCATTTTCCGCCAAGATACGGTTTGTTCCCAGTCAATTTTTTCGTCCGGGGCATGGAAGACCGTTCGCAGCCGCTCGTTGAACGGAAGAACTGGCCGAGAGATCCGTTCGCGCGGCGGGCGACCTGGACGCGGCGCGCATGCTGGAGCTTGCCATGCTCTCCGTGCTCGGCTTCGCGTTCTGGTCGCGTTGACTCTCTGCCTGAGGGAGACGCGGTAGGCGGACGGCGCGCGTACGGAAACCCTGACTGTCGATCACGCCGGCGATCGGATGCTCAGCAGTACGCGTTGATGGTGCGATCGATTCCTGATCGACGACACGCGCACAATCTTCAAAAACCCGGCTGGGAAAGGTTGTATCATTTGCGCCATGGAAGAGCGATCCCCATTCGCTAGAGCTGTTCCATCTATCTCTCAGGTTCAATTCGAGGAAATCGACGCGACGCTGCAACAGCTTCGAGACCTGCGCAAGCGACTCGACGAGGCGGAGCATCGCTTCGAGCACATGGACGAACAAATTGCGGGGCTCGATCGAAAGACGAACGAGCTCAGGCAAACCTGCGTCGAAGTGGCCAAGTCTGCTCACCTGAGCGTGCAGCTCGCCGAAGACCTCTTCGGTTCCCACGCGGCGGCGATCGATCGCAAGATTGCCGACTGGTCGAACAAGATTCACGGGGCCGTAGTCCGTTCGGCGGAAGAGGTCGCCCAGCGCGTCGGAGCGAGCCTCGAGGCCCAGGCGGGCGGCGCGATGCCGTCGGCAACCCCCTGGGCACTCGAAGGCATCGCCGAACTGCACCAGTCGCTCCGGCGCGGTGCGTCAGGCGAAACCGACCGCGACTCCAGCATCACCGCCATGGCGGCGACCGAGCGGGCGCTCGATCGCCCGTCCACTCTTCCACGGCTCGCGGAGCCGCGGGTCACCGATCTGCCTCCTCGCGGGAGCGGATCCACCGCAATCGACCGATCCTCCAGCTCGTGGCAGGTGGCGACGGTCGTCGTCGTGTTGGCGGCCATGGCACTGGCTTTCTACAGTTGGCGCCTGCGCGACCGATTGGGGACGCTCGAGGCCCGCTCACGGGCGGCCGACGTGCGCCTCGCGCTCGCGGAACGGACCGCCGGCGACGCGCGCCAGGCGTCCGAGCAGCAGATGCAGGTCTCCATCGAGCAGATTCGCGCGGCCGAGCAGCGTGCGCTCAGAGCGCAGGCCGTCTCCGACGTGCTGGCGGCGCCGGATCTTGTGCGGTTCGATCTGAAAGGCACGCCTCTCGCGCGCGCGGCCTATGCGCAGGTCCTGTGGAGCCGGTCGCGCGGGCTCGTCCTGAGCGCCTCGCGACTTCCGGCGCTGCCTCCGACCCGCGCGTTTCAGGCGTGGGTGCTGTCCGGCGGAACACCGCGCAGTGCGGGCGTTTTTGCCGCCGATCAGAGCGGTCGAGGTAGTATCGTGATCAGTAGCGCGTTGACGTTCCCCAAACCGGTCGCGCTGAGCATCACGGCCGAAGCGAAAGAGGGTTCGTCGCTGCCCAGCGGTCGCGTCTACTTGACCACGGAACAGTGATCGTGCGGCACGTCGTCGGCCACCCCGTCGCAGAAACTTTGTGATTCGTTCGGACGATCTTCCAGCATCGCGCCCCCGGCCCAGCCTCTCCACGGCCAGCGCTCCTCCGATCTCAGGGTCAACGGCAGGACCGGCACCGGGGCTGTTTGCCTGGTACGCGCAGGGATTTTCGGATGCGCTTGGCGATCGTTTGCTGCTCTTTGATAACACGGAGCAGAGCGCCCTGGAGCTCCTGCGCCTTCATTCGCGGCTCTTCGACTATCCGGCCTTCGAGCGTGCGGTCCGTGAGCAGACTCGTCATCTCGCCGCGCTCGACGATCTGTCCTTCGCGCGGGTCTGGCGCGTCGAACGGCTTCCGGAGCCCGGCGGTGGCATTGCGCTCGTGTCAACACACGCTCAGGGGTCTCGCCTGTCGGAAATCCTGGCCGGGGCTGCCAGAAAGAATGCCGTCCTCGAAACCGTTGCTGCATTCCTCTTGATCAAACAGCTCGTGGCTGCCATTGCCGCGCTGCACCTGCGCGGCGAGGGTATTGTGCACGGCGCGATCAATCCGGAGCGGCTGGTCGTGACCGCGGAAGGACGTGTGGTGATCCACGAGTACGTCCTCGGTCCGGCATTCGCGACGCTCCCATGGCCGACCGCAAGGTTCTGGAAGGAGTTGCGAATCCCTGTTGCCGCATCTGGTCGGGCGTCCTCGTTCGACCAACGAACCGATTGCCTGCAGATCGGGATGGTCGCACTGGCGCTGCTCATCAATCGCCCGCTCAGATCGGACGAGTATCCCGCAGCGCTCCCCAGCCTGACGGAGCAGGCCGCGGACACCTTCGCCGCGTCCACACTTCGCCCGGCACTCAGAACGTGGCTCCAGAAGCTGCTGCAGATCGATCCGGATTCCTTCGGCTCTGCCGATCAGGCGCTGACTGCATTCGACGCCATCCTGAGCCGGCTCCGCGTTCCGCTCGCAACGCAGTCGGCGCTCCGCTCCTTTCTCGCGTCGAGCACGACACCGACGCAGGGCCCAGGAATCGCGCCGACCACGACTGCGGTTGCAGTTGCGCCTCCGGCAGCCTCGCGCGCCTATGCACCCCGCGCCGAGTCGGTGCCCGAACTGCGCAGCTTGCCCGCCGCTCCTGTGTTTGTCGCGCTGCAGCGTGAAGTCAAGGTGCTCAAGGCTGCGGTGCTCGTTCTGGCGCTGGTTTCACTCGGAGAGGCCTGGTTCATCGGAGCCCAACTGACCTCACCACCCCGAGTCGAAATCGCGGGGCCGGCCTCGCATGCCGCACCAGTCGCCACCCAATCTGTCGCGACGATATCGCCTCCGCCGACGGAGACAGAAGTTCCGGCGGTCCAGGTTCCCACAAACCAGGCGACTGCCTCCGATTCGCCGAGCGCTCCGCCTCCGCGTCAGGCGCCCGGCGCGGCGACCAGCGTGGCCACGATTGGATTCGGCGAGGCTGCACCCAGCCAGACGGAAAGCCCCTCCCCAACAGACGTGGGGACTGGTACTCCCGTGCCAATTCCTGAGTCGCCTCCGCCCCCTCCGACAGCTACCGAGCTCGCTGACATCGATCAGCTCGAGGTTCGGAATGTCATCGCTCGATACGAACTCGCGTTCAACGCATCGAACATCACGGCACTTCGAGAGGCATGGCCAACCGCGGACGAGACCGTTCTCGCGCCAGGCGAGGACGAGGGGCCCCGCCAGGTGGCGCTCGGTGCGTGCTCCTACGAGATCGCCCTTCCGGTCGTCACCGCCCATTGTCAGGGGACCATCGCCGTCGGCTCCCTGACCACGGGCGAAGTGAGGACGGAGACACGCATATTCACCTTCAAGCTTCGCAAGGTAGCCAACGCCTGGCAGATCGATTCCGAGTCGGACTGATGCCGTCGTCGCCTGCCGGACTGGAACGCGAGGTTGTCCGGGCTGTATCGGCGCGCGCCGCGGCGATGGCCGCGCTGACCGCACGGCTGGTGTCGATTCGCACCGACAACCCGCCTGGCATCAACTACAAGCATCTCGTCGACGCGCTGACCCCTGAGCTCGATCGGCTGGGACTCGCTCCGCGCGTCATCGAGATTCCCAATCCGCGCGTGACGAGCGAACCGCGATTTGCCATCCTGGGCGAGTATGGCCAGGGCCGCGACACACTCTATTTTCATGGCCACTACGATGTCGTCCCGGCCGGCGATGAGCAGTTCGTCGTAGCGGATCGATCGGGATCGCTCTTCGGACGAGGCTCGTCGGACATGAAGAGCGGCCTCGCCGCTATGATCTACGCCGTGGACGGGTTGAAGGCGTGCCGCGCGAATCTCCGAGGACGGATCGCACTCGTGATTGTCCCCGACGAGGAAACCGGCGGCGCCCTCGGCTCCCGCTACCTGACCGACAAGGGGCTGATCGCCTCGAATGGCATCGGCATGCTGACGCCCGAACCGACGAGCGGGGTCGTCTGGAACGCCAATCGTGGAGCCTTCACCGTGAATGTGGTCGTCAAGGGACGACCCGCCCATGTGGGTTTACAACATCAGGGAATCAACGCCTTTGAACGCATGCTCGAAACGGCCGGAATTCTGTCACGCCTCAAGCGAGTGGTCGAACGGCGGACAACGGCCTACAACATTCGGCCAGCGAGCGCCCGACACTCGATCCTCCTGATGGGCGGACGGTCGGAAGGGGGCACCAATTTCAATGTCGTTCCGGCAGAGTGCCGCTTCTCGCTCGATCGGCGGATGAACCCGGAAGAAGACTTTGAGGTCGAAAAACGACGGGTGATCGGGGCGCTCCAGGAAGCGAAGCAACGCGGCGTCACACTCGATTTCGAGATCCTGCAGGAAGGACGCCCCTCGGGGTCGACCGCCGACAGTGACGTCGGCCGAGCCCTGGCCTCGAGCATTCGGACCGTCACAGGAAAGTCTGCCCGCTTCGAGATGTGTCCCGGCCTTCTCGAGATCCGTTTCTACGCCGAACGCGGCATCCCGGCATTTGCCTACGGCCCAGGCATTCTTGCCGTGTCACATGGCCCGAAGGAATACGTCAAGCTGAAGAGCATCGCTGACTGCGCGGCCATTTATGCGCTTTCGGCGCTCAGGCTGCTTGCGTAAGGATGTTCGCGCATGGACGCGGACGTCTTGATTGTCGGCGGTGGCATCGGCGGCGCCGCATTGGCGCTCGCGCTTGCCAGACACCGCTGGTCAATCATCGTTCTCGAACGGGAGACTCGGCCGGCCCAGACCGTCCGGCCCGAAGTTCTGGCCGAAGCCACATTCGCGTCACTCGATCCGCTGGGACTCGGAACCCGTCTTCGTCGCGACGCCAGCACGGCCATCACGTGTCTCGAGATCTTCGACCGCCAGCGTCCGCTCGTCCGAGTCGGCGCCGAAGACTTTCGCGCCGCCGGGGCGGCGCCTCGCTCGGTCGATCCCACCCTGATTCGCGCAATTGCGCTGGAGAGCGCAGCACAGGCGGGCACGATCGTGGTTCGGCGCGGGGCCGAAGTCACCCGTCTCACCCGCGACTCGAGTGGCCACCTGACAGTCCACGGAAAGCAGGAGGCGACGCCCTTCGCTCTTCAGGCCAGACTCGTCGTCGGCGACGATGGTGCGCGGTCGCTTGTGAGAAGCGGGCTGGGGCTTCCGATCTCGCTGCAGGCGTTCCCGCTCGACTTTGTAACCGCCCGGATCACGCGACCGTCCGGCTTCCCCGATCATGTCGGCCGTGTGTGGCTCGATGTCCGAAGAGTTGGGCGAGGTCTCGCCGCCGCAGGTTGCCTGCCGCTTCCGAGCGGGGACGCGATGCTGGTCATGCCGGCCCCGCCGGAGGCCTGGGATCTACTCGCTTCGTCCGAAGACCGGTTGTGGACTGAGCTCGAGCGTTTGACGCCGATTGCAGACGCTCTGCAGTCGGCCATTTCGTCACCCTCTGCGCTTCATCGGTTCCGCCTCGCCTTTGGCCACGTGGGCCACTACGCCACCGATGGCGCGGTGGTGATCGGTGACGCGGCTCACCCGATGAGTCCCGCCGGAGGTCAAGGTGCAAACGCCGCGATTGCCGACGGTCTCGCCCTCGCCGGGATCGCGCACGCCGGACTATCTGCCAACGATCTGAGCGCGGAGCGCCTGATGGAGTTCGATCGGCGACGCAGGCCGGCAAATGCGCGCTCACTGGAGTTCAGCGAACGAGCCGCATCGACGCTGAGGGTGCTTCGACGTTTGCCAGGAAGCGGCGTTGCCCTTAGATACGCTCTCGCCTTCGTCGGACGCCGACCTGCCGTCAGGCAACGCCTGCTCCGTCAGGTGGCGACCGCGTTCCAGGAGCCCCAGGAAACTGACGCCACGACTTAGTCCTCGGCCGATCTCCAGCCGCCCTTCGCAAATGTGCACGACCTTTCACATGAACCGACCCCGGTCTCCTAGACGCAACTAGCACATTCGGGCGATCGCCTGCCACTTTCGTCGCGTTGATTCCATGGCTCCGCCAAAAGTAAAATAGAGTGTTTCCCAGTGCGGGAGAATCCGCGCCTTAAGGTCATCGTCGTAGCTTGATACCCCGACTTCATTTCATCGTTCGACATCGGGCCACGGTTGGTATGTGCCTGTGTGTCTTGGCGCTTTCGACCTCGTTCAAGGCGCAAGAGCCAATCTCGAATACGGACCCAGCGGTGGTCGGCCAATGGACATCAGTCCAAAGTTGGCCCGACGTTCCGGTGCACGCAGCACTCCTGTCTAACGGACGCGTCGTCTTCTATCCCTACACTGATGCGGCGCGACTCTGGAATCCCGCAACAGGCGGGTTCACTCTGGCTGGAAAAGCCGGGTACAACATCTTTTGTTCTGGCCTGAGCGCTCTCGCAGACGGACGTCTACTCGTCACGGGAGGGCATGTCGCCAACGCGGTGGGCTTTCCGTACGCGAGCATCTACGACTCCACGAAGGACGCGTGGACGCGCGTCGCCAACATGAATGCGGGCCGCTGGTATCCGACCAACACAACGCTGCCCAGTGGCGACGTGTTGGTCGTCTCCGGCGGAATCGATACGGTCATCGGGGTCGATCGGCTCCCCCAGGTGTGGCGGGCCGCTACCGGAAGCTGGCGCGATCTGACGAGCGCCCAACTCGATCTGCCCCTTTACCCTTGGATGTTCGTCGCCCCGAACGGCCACGTTTTTAACGCCGGGCCGAACGAGAATGCGGCCTACCTCGACGTGGCCGGAATGGGGGCCTGGACGGACGTGGCCGCGAGTGCTTTCGGCTTTCGAGGCTACGGCACAGCTGTGATGTATGACGATGGCAAAGTGCTGATAGCGGGAGGCGGCCGTCCGCCGACCAACTCAGTTGAGACGATCGACCTGAACTCATCCGCCCCCCAATGGGAACCCGCTGAACCGATGGCCTACCCGCGGCGGCAACTGAACGCCACGCTGCTTCCTGACGGCCAGGTCCTCGTCACGGGAGGCACCAGCGGTAACGTATTCGACGATCCGACCTCGCCCGTCTATGCGGCCGAACAGTGGGATGCGGCGACTGGCCACTGGAGCACGATGGCAAGCGAGACCGTCTATCGCGGCTATCACTCTATCGCCGTGCTGCTGCCCGACGGTCGCGTCCTCTCCGCCGGTGGGGACATGCAGCCGAACGCCGAAGTGTTCTCACCGCCGTATCTGTTCAAGGGCCCGCGCCCGGTGGTAACGGCTGCGCCAGCGGGCGCCACGTACGGTCAGAACTTCTTCGTGTCCTCTTCCGCCACCAACATCGAGAAGATCACACTGGTCCGTCTCTCATCGGTCACGCACAGCATCAACATGGACCAGCGGATCAATCGCCTCGCGTTTTCGGCGACGGCTGGAGGATTCACGGTCACGGCGCCCGCGAGCGCAAATCTCTGCCCGCCCGGCTACTACATGCTCTTCCTGATCGACAACCAGGGCGTGCCGTCCATCGCCAGAATCATGGCAATCGCGCATCCGACGCTTCCGAACGCACCGAAGAGCCTGACCGCCAAAGCGATGACGAAGTCTCGCATCGACTTGAAATGGGCTGACATGTCGGCGAACGAAGACGGTTTCTCCGTCCGACGTTCGCTCGACGGCATCAACTTCACACCTCTTGCGACATTGGCGCCGGGACTCGTCGCCTATACCGACGAAGGCCTGGCTCCCGCAACGAAGTACGTCTATCAAGTGCATGCCTTCAATGGCGCCGGAACGAATCCGTCTAATATGGCATCGGCGATGACTCACCAGGCCGTGCCGGCAGGGCCGACTCGGCTCACCGCCAGAGTCGTCTCGAAAGGCCGCGTCGATCTGACCTGGATCGACGGATCGACGAACGAAAGCGGATTCAAGATCGAAGGGTCGATGAACGGCAACGCCTTCATGGAAATCACGCGCGTCGCCGCCAACGTTACGACGTTCTCGATCAAGGGACTTGGATCGAACAAGGCGTATTCGTTTCGAGTCAGGGCCTACAACGCCGTGGGCGGGTCGTCATACAGCAACGTCTCCAGCGTGAAGAGCATCCCATGAACGCCCCGCAATCGACCACACCCGCGAAGATCCGAATGAGGTGCCGGCTCATCGGCGCTGTCATTACATTCCTGCTCTTCAAGTCGGTGCTCTCGCCGATCGATGCGCAGCGAGCGGTGGCCCACCGGCTCGTGGACCTTGGCACACTTGGCGGCCAACGGAGCGCTGCCATGGGCATCAACAACGCGGGCCTTGTCGTCGGGTATCTCGAAACCGCCGCAGGTGCGCCGCACGCGTTTCTCTACTCAGGCGGCTCGCTGCTCGATCTCGGAACGCTCGGTGGACCGACCAGCTATGCCTATCGCATCTCCGACACCAATTTCATCGTCGGTCGGGCTGAAACGTCGCAGGGTATTCAGCGGCCGTTCGTGAGCGTGAAGGGCGGTCCTCTCTTCGATCTGGGCCGCTTCGGAACCGCCCTGACCGGCTCGTTCAGCGCGGCCCTTGGCGTGAACGCAAAAGGCAAAGTCGTGGGGTATCTCCTGACGCAGGGGGATCACATGTCGGCGCGAACGCGTGTGTTCTCCTACGGCGATTACCAGATCCTCGATCAGGGAACCTTCGGCGGCGAGGACGGAGTCGTCACGTCAATCAACGAACAGGACGAGGCCGTCGGGTACTACAGCACTGAGCCGCATGCCGACTACGCCGACCATCAAGGCTTTCGACTGAAGAATGGTCAGCCGATCAGCCTTGGTTCGCTCGGTGGTCGCATCGTGACCCCGACCGATATCAACGAGGCCGGCCTGGTCGTGGGTTATGCCCAGCGACGCGGGGGCCAGTTCCATGCGTTCGTGTCGACGCTGGCCGCGGGCATGAAGGACCTGGGCACGCTCGAGGGTGGGCGACAGAGCTTCGCCTACGGAATCAACCGTGCTGGCATCATCGTCGGCGCGTCCGAGGCCGAGGGGCGGGCCCTTCACGCGGTCGTGATCGTGGACGGGCGGATGATCGACCTCAATCGTTTGACGCCGCGCTCCGACTGGGTGTTGACGGAAGCTCGCGACATCAACGATGCCAACGAAATCGTCGGCATCGGCTTCGTTGACGGCCAGCAGCACGCCTTCCTGCTACGAGCCGAGTAAGCGGATCTTCGTCCGCCAGACCGCGACCAGAATCACCCCCACCGACGTCAGTCCGACCGAGAGTCCGATCCAGAGTCCCAGCACGCCCCAGCCGCTGCGAAAGCATAACGTGTAGCCGAGAGGAAGGCCGAAGAACCAGTGCCCGGCGAGATTCCAGAGCATCGGGGTTCGCGTATCGCCGAGCCCGCGCAGGATGCCCGTGGCGACCACCTGCAGTCCGTCGAAGAGCTGAAAGACCGCGGCGACCAGGAGCAGCGTGACGCCAATCGCGATCACGCGCGCGTCGCTCGTGAACGGCTGAATGAGCGAGACCGGCGCGGCGAGAAACAGCACCGCCATCAGCGACATGAAAAGCCCGGCGATGGCAAGCGCCGTCCACCCGGATCGTTCGGCTCCCTCCGGGTCCATCCGCCCGATCGCCTGCCCGACGCGTACGGCGCCCGCCGACGCAATGCCGAGGGGCACCATGAACGAGAGGCTGGCGATGTTCAGCGCGATCTGGTGTGCCGCGAGCTGGATAGGCTCCAGGCGGCCGGCCAGCGCCGTCGCCATGGCAAACACTCCGACCTCGAGCGTCACCTGACTCGCGGCCGGCGCTCCGAGGCTGAAGAGCCGTCGGAAGCGCCACGCCTCGATACGAGCGGAGATCGCGCGCAGACCACCTTCGTACCGGCGATCGTGGCGGATGATCGCCCAAAACAGTACCGACGCCATGTAGACGCGCGCGATGCACGTCGCCCACGCGGAGCCGTCGGTGCCCAGCGCCGGAGCTCCGAGCCGGCCCGAGATCAGCAGCCAGTTGCCGGCGGCATTGATCACGTTCGCCGATACGAGCGCGAACATGACGGGCCTCACCAGCCCCATGCCCTGCAGATAGCGACGGAATGCGGCATAGAGAAGGAGCGGGAGCATTCCCCAGTCGAGGATCCGCAGGTACGGCACGGTCAGGCGCAGCACACTCGGATGGAGATCGGAGCGGCCAAGCGACTGCAGAACGATCCAGACGACGAGTGACAACGGCAGCGTCAGAAACAGGCTCATGTAGACGCCGTGGAGGAGCCACCGGTGACACTCATCGAGGCGCCGCGCGCCGAACGCCTGCGCCACGAGCGTGTCGAGCCCGAGCAGAAGGCCCATGCCGAAGATCGCGAGCGCGGTGAAGATCGCGCTGCCCAGGCCCACCGCACCAATGGCTTCAGGACCCAGATCGGCGACCATGTACGTGTCCACCACGCCCATGGTCATCCAGCCAAGTTCGGCGAACACGACGGGAATCGCGAGCGTAAGCATCGGCGTCCACTCGTCCCGAAGGTTGCCAAGAAACGACGAATGCATCAGGGGATCATATCCGACCGTTCGGCGCACACTTTCTGGCTGCTTTCCATGGGCACACTGTGATTGAATGCGTGGTTTGCGATGACACAAGGGGTCGATGACCATGCCCAGAGGAATCCTCGAACAGCTCAAGGACGGCACCGTACTCGGTGACGGCGGATACCTGCTCGAGCTCGAGAAGCGCGGGTACGTGCGAGCCGGCCCGTTTACGCCTGAAGTCAGCCTGACTCACCCGGACGCGCTCACCGAGCTCCATCGGGAGTTCATGTATGCGGGAGCGGACGTCCTGCAGGCGCTGACGTTCTACGCGAGCGAGGACAAACTGGCCACGGTCGGTTTGGCGAACCGCGTGGACGACATCAATCGCGCGGCCGTTCGCATCGCCCGAAAAGTAGCCGCCGAGGGCGATGTGCTCGTCGCGGGAAACCTGAGCCTGACGTGGGCCTACGATCCGAAGGATCCGAAGTCGCCCGATCGCGTGCGTGCGCTCTTCGATCGCCAGCTGGCGATCCAGATGGAGGAAGGCGTGGACTTCTTCATCTGCGAAACGTATTCGTGGCTGGGTGAAGCGCTGATCGCCTGCGAACGCGTGAAAGAGACGAAGCTTCCGGCGATGGTGACCATGTCGTTCGAGAAGGCGCCACGCGCCTACGAGGGCGACGGGCCTTCGGAGTGCGCGAAGAAACTGGCCGACGCGGGTGCGGACATCGTCGGCATCAACTGTCTCAGGAATCCGGCGAACACGCTGCCGTTGATGGAAGAGATGCGGGGCGCAACGTCTGCGTATCTCGCCTGCCAACCCGCCGCCTATCGCACGCCAGACGAGCAGCCGGACTTCACGTCGCTGCCCGAATTTCCGATCGGCCTCGATCCATTGCAACTCACTCGGGCCCAGATGGCGGAGTACGCGACCAGGGCCCGCGAGATCGGCGTGAACTACATCGGCTCGTGCTGCGGATCCGTGGCCGCTCACGTCCTTGCCATGGCCCGCGCGCTGGGCAAGCGGCCGGCGGAGGACCGGCCATGGCGCGTGAACTATGACAAGCCGATGTCCGCCTACGAGTACTACCAGCACGCCGATCGCACATGACGCGGGAGTTCGACCATGTCGTGCTCGGGCTCGGCGGGCTGGGCAGTGCGGCAGCCTACTGGCTGTCGCGGCGCGCCGGTCCGCGGGTCCTCGGGCTGGAGCAGTTCGAGCTCGGCCACGTGCGTGGAGAATCGCAGGATCACTCCCGCATCATCAGGCTGTCGTATCACACGCCGGCCTACGTCGATCTGGCGAAGCGCGCCTATGCGGCCTGGGCCGCCGTTGAAGCCGAATGCGGCGCTCGGCTGGTGATCCAGACCGGAGGCCTCGACTTTGCCCCTCGCAACGCCGCCATCTCGCTCGACAACTACACCGACAGCATGCGCGCCGCAAGTGTGTCGTTCGAGTCGCTCGACGCGGGCGAGATCCATCGCCGTTGGCCCGCCTTCGAGCCGGGCGACGACGTCCACGGCGTCTATCAGGCCGAGAGCGGCCTGGTGACGGCCGCGCGCGCCAATGCCGCACACATCCGGCTCGCGCGGGCGCACGGCGCCACACTCACGGATACATCGCCGGTCCGCGCGATTCGCTCCGAAGGTAATGAGGTTTATGTCCGGACGGATGAGGGCGGGTTCCGCTGCGGCAAGCTGATCATTGCGGCGGGCCCCTGGTCCAACCAGGCCCTCGCGCACGTGGGAGTGCGCCTGCCGCTGACCGTCACGAAGGAACAGATCACCTATTTCGTGCCCACACGACCCGATCTCTTCGTACCCGAGCGCTTTCCGATCTGGATCTGGATGGACGACCCCTGCTTCTACGGCATTCCCACGTACGGCGAAGCAGGACCCAAGGTTGGGCAGGATGCCGGCGGACAGGAAGTGGATGCAGACGCGCGCAGCTTCGAGATCGATCGACCGGCGCTTGAGCGGGTGGAAGGCTTTCTGCGCCGGTACATTCCTTCGGCGCTCGGATCAATCATCTATACGAAAACGTGTCTGTACACCCTGACGCCCGACCGCGACTTCGTCATCGACCACGTGCCGGGACATCCCAACGTCCTCGTGGCCATCGGCGCCGGGCATGCTTTCAAGTTTGCGTCGCTGATCGGAAAGATCCTCTCGGAGCTGGCCGTTGACGGCGTGACGCCTTGTGACATCGACGCGTTCAAGATGAACCGGCCGATCCTTCAGCTCGCCGATCCTCCCAAGACCTTCATGGTCTGAGTCACTCAATTGGTCCCGGGCGCCGGAATAGGCTTCCCATCCAGATCCTCAAATGTCGTCTCGCTGAAGCCGGTGAGCTGATCCTTGACCTTGGGATAGTCGCCGACAATGACGACGAGCGAATCCGACGAGCCGAGCAATACCTGCGCGCCGGCTTTGACGTCGGCGGGCGCGACCGCGGAGATTCGCGCCTGATAGGTCTCGAGATAGTTCGATGGCAGACCGAATGCGTAAATGTTGTTCAAAGCGCTGGTCAAACCACCCTGTGAGGACGCCGAGATGACGAAGACGCCCTTGAGGTATCGCTTGACGTTGTCGAGCTCTTCGCCCGAGGCGCCCTCGGCTCTCAGCTTGTCCGTCTCTCCGTAAACTTCCTTCAGCGTGGCGCCGGTCACTTCGTTTCGCACATCGGCGGCAAAGCGGTAGAAGCCGCCTTCCCTGAAGGCGGCGAACTGCGAGAATGGCGAGTAGGTGTAGCCCTTGTCCTCGCGAATGTTTCTCACGATGCGCGAATTGAACGCCCCGCCGTACACGGTGTTGGCAACCGACAGGTTGTACCAGCCGGGATCGGTGCGCTTGATGCTGAAGTTGCCCAGAGAAATCGATGATTGCACGCTGCCCGGCCGCTGAACGAACACGAGGCGACGACCGCTCAATTTGGGGGCCTCGGGCAGTCCGGCGCGGGTCACGCTGCGTGGGGTCCACGCGCCGAACGCCTTCCGCACTGCGTCGGTGACCGGCGCCGACTCGACATCACCCACCACCAGCACGAATGCATTGTTCGGGCGATAGTACGCCTCGTGGAAGTTCACCAGCGCATTTCGATCGATGGCCTTCACCGACTCGGGAGTCGGCGAGATGCGCCCATACGGATGCGCTCCGAATAGCGCCTTCCGGAATGTTCGCTGGGACAGGTATTGCGGCGACGACTTCTGCTGCTGGAGGCCCTGGAGCTCGTTGGCCTTGAGAATATCGACCTCCGACTGCGGAAAGATCGGATTGAGGACGACGTCCCCCAGAAGATCGATCAAGCCCGGTGTGTATTCGGACAGCCCGCGAAGCGAGACGGTAGTGAAGTCCTGGGCGACCGACGCACTCAGGCTCGCGCCCATGCCGAACGCCGCCCGACGGATCTCGCGGCTCGTCCGCGTGCGTGTACCTTCCTGGATGGCGTCAGCCGTCATGGAGGCTACGCCCGGCGCGTCGGGGTTGTCCGCGGCCAGGCCGGTCAGAATGGTGAGCACGACGGATACCTTGGGTATCGACGGCTCTCGCACGACCACCACCTTCAACCCGTTCGTCAGCGTCTCTTCAAAACGCGCTGACACCGTGAACGGTCGATCCGGCCCCACGGCCGGCCGTGCAGTGGCTCCGCTCGTCTGGAGCGCGGCGGCCGCCGTCGGACCGCCGGAGCCGAACGCCACCAGCAGCGCCACAGATCCCGTCGCGATCGTCGATGCGAGCGGCTTCATTTTGCACCTCCAGTCGGTGCGGTCGCGGGCCGGCGATCGATAGACGTCCGGTTCGAAGGCGCCAGATACTTCGCCGCGGCGGCCTGCACCTCCGCCGGCGTCACCTTGTCGAGCTCGGTCAGAATCGTATTGATTTTGCCGGGGTCGTTGTCGAACAGCGCAAACGCCGCAAGCAGATTGGCGAGGCCGAACCCCTCGAGGTCGTTGAAGAACGCCGACTTCAACGCCACTCTGGCCTGACGGAGGTCGGCGGCGGCCACGCCCTTCTGCTGAATCTCCTCAACCACCTGATCGATCGCGGCGAGCACATCGGCACCCGTCCTGGCGTTCCGATAGTCCACGCGAATCGTGTAGAGCATCGGCCCGTTGAAATCGTAGTTGTTGCCGAGCAGATTGAAGCCGCCGATGACGCCGGTCGCCAGCTGGGTGTCCTTCACGAGTTTCTGGTACAGGAGCGCGCTCTCGTCGCCGACGAGCAGCGGGTCGAGCAGCGACAGCGCGAAGAACTCCCGGCTGAGCCGCGGCGGCAGGTGATAACCGAGCGCGATGGCCGGCGTCTGCGCCAGATGATCGTCCTCCGTGAATCGCTTCTCCGCAGTCTGAGGCGGTTCACTGATGTCAGGGCTTGCCGGCAGCGGGTGTGACGCGATGCCGCCAAAGTGCTTCGCGGCCAGCCGCATCACCTCGTCGGCGTTCGTATCGCCCACGACCACGAGCACGGCGTTGTTGGGCGCGTAGTACGTCTCGAAGAACTTCTGCACGTCTTCGATAGTTGCCGCCTCCAGCTCCGACAGGTCGCCGTAGAAATTGTGCGCGTTGTACCAGTTGGTGTTGGCCTTCTGGGGCAGCCCGAGCCACTCGAAAGCCGCATACGGCTGGTTGAGCACGTTCACGCGCACTTCCTCGCTGACCACGTTCTGCTGGTTCTTGAGGTTCTCCGGCGTCACTTTGAGCGATCGCATGCGATCCGCCTCGAGCCACAGCGCCAGCTCCAGCGCACTCGACGGCATCGTCTCCCAGTAGTTCGTGTGATCGAAGCGCGTCGACCCATTCAGCACGCCACCATTGGCGTTGACGATCTGCACGTGCTCGAACTTGGCGACCTGATCCGATCCCTGGAACATCATGTGCTCGAACAGATGCGCGAAACCCGTCCGGCCCTTGGGTTCGATGCGAAAGCCGATCCGGTACATCACTTCGACCGTCACCACCGGCGCGCGACGGTCTTCGCTGACCACGACGCGCAGGCCATTGGGCAGGCTTCCGTAGAACACGGGAACGGAAAACGCGCTCGCCGCGGGAGCGGAGGGCGATCCCGACTGAAGGCGGGCTCTTCGTTCGAGAGGCGCTGCCAGTCCTGTAACCGAGAGCGCGGCGATCACCAAAGCCGTGCCAATTGTGATGCAACGAAAGCTGGTGCTCACGTCCACTCCTGTCCCAGGACTGAAGCCCTGGGCTGCGCGCGGATCTTTACTACACATGCGGCTCGCGACAAGAAAACATACGGAGAGTCGGCACACACGACTGGCGTCGCTGCCACCCCCTTGGTGAGCTTAGACGACCCGCGGTCCTGACCGGTTCGAGTTGTGACGAATGGTGTGATGAACGTCCGGCTGCGCCTCGACTATCGTCGTGGGGTCAGGACAAGCGTGCCTTCGGCGTTCTTCTCCACCATCTCCTTCGAGAAGGAGTACGGGAAATACTCTTCGTTGCCCCACATGCGCGCGAGGTCGTCGAAATGAGGGCTCCCCGGTTGACCGGACTGTCCCGGCGCGCTCGTTCCCACCGAGCGATCCCAGTCGGCGACATCCATCACTTCTCTGAACGTCGCACCGTCGGTCTGACTGAAGCCGGGACCTGAAGTGCTGAACACCGCGTCCCCGTAACCGCCCCGGCCAATCGGGCCGACGTTGAAGCGTTTTTCCACCGCGGAATCCACGGGTGACAGGGCGTGGCGGAACAGCGCGAGATGCAGCTTGCCCCATTTCCAGCTTTCCGGATCAGCTCCGACCGTCTGTTTGAGCTCGGCGACGGCCGCGGACAGCGCCGCCTCGAGCACAGCGTCACGCTTGGCAGCGGGATTGGGTCCGAACCACGTCGCATTCGGACGGGTGAGCGTCGGCACGAGCCAGGCGGGTTCGATCCTGCGCGTGTACTCGGAGGCCATGGTCCCTTCGAGCCACTTTGCCACGAGCGCGTCGATCAGCTTGGTTTCCCACACCACGTAAATGGTGGCCGGTATCGAATCCCGAGCCAGTATCTTGTCCCACGCGACGAGCTCCTCTCTCGCGCGCTCGACGTCGACGTCCGCAAAGTGAAGCTTGTCGAGAAGCGGAACCAGCTGCTCGGCGTTCCAAGGCCGCGCGTCATGTTGCAGCTTCTTGAAGTCGTCCACGCTGAATGTCTTCCCACCCTCGAGCACCTCGCGGACGCGGCTAATCCGCGCCGGTCCGCTCCATGCAAAGCCGACGATCGGCTTGTAGCCCGGCGGAAGCGTGTTGTGGTTGGATGTGGCGAGGTAGCCGTTGGCGGGATTGGCCGCATGCGGAAGGTCGTCGAGCGAGTACCAACCTTTCCATTCGTACTCGCCTGTCCAGCCGGGGACGGGATACAGGCCCAGTCCCTTCGAGCGGATCGGGGCCATGGTCGCCGCCTGATATCCAATGTTCCCGTCAACGTCCGCATAGACGAAGTTTTCGCCCGGCATCTTCCAATGCTTCAACGCTTCGCGGAATTCAGGCCAGTTGTTCGCGCGGTCGAGCGAGAGGGCGCCGAGGTAACCCGCAGTGCCGGGCTCCGATCCCGTCCATCTGAGCGCGAAGGCCAGATGTCGCTCGGAGTCCACGGCGACGACCGGTCCGTGAATGGTGTACAGATGCTCGACCGCGACGGCGTCGGCTCGTCCCTTCACGTTGATGGAATCGTTCACCGCCCGCATGTCGACCCATTGTCCCTTCGAACGGTACTGGCGAGGATTCGCCGGGTTGACCTGCTCGACATAGAGGTCCTGCGCATCGTTGGCGAAGATCGTCAGCCCCCACGCGATCCGTTCGTTGTGCCCGATGGCCACACCGGGGAACCACGGTACGACCGACCCGATGACGTTCCAGCCCGGCGCGTTGAGGTGCACGAGATAGCGGAGCGACGGATGGTCGAGATTGCGGTGAGGGTCGTTCGCGAGAATCGGCTTCCCGGTCGCCGAGCGGCTGCCCGCAATCACCCAGTTGTTGCTGCCCTCTTTCGATGGCCACTCATCACCCGGCCGCGCCTCGGCCAGCTGACTGGCCCGATCGCGCGTCGCGTCCGTGGTGGCTGATCGCTTGTCGAAGCGAGCAGACGCGCCGATGTTCGCGAGGCCATCGGCGAGAAGTGAGTTGACGACGGCGAGATCAACGCCGCCTGGCACATGGATGGACGTGCGAGGGTCGGGGGGCATCAGGAGCGTCGCGCGCTCCAGGCCCACGGCGGTCGTCAGGCGCGAACGGAACACCTCCTGCGTGGCGTTGCTGCTCATGGCGAAGGCTTCGGCTCGGCTGAGGAGATCCTCGGCCTTCCAATGCTCAGGCGTGTAGCCCGCAACCCGGAACTCCTCGGGCAGATTGTCCTTGGTGATGTCGATCCACGCATTGATCCCACGGACGAACGCCGCCGCAATCTCGCGAGCGTCAGGCGCGTAGCTCTTCCACTCCTCGTCATCACTCTTGGTGTACTGGACGAGCCTCGTCATTCGATCCCGGGCGATGAAATTCGGGCCGAGCACTTCAGCCAGCCGCCCTTGCGTCGATCTCCGCCACAGATCAATCTGAAACAGCCGATCCTGGGCCTGCACGAGTCCCTGCGCCATGAAGAGGTCCTCGACGTTCTGTGCGTAGATATGCGGAATGCCCCAGCGGTCGCGGACGATGCGCACTTCGTCGCGGAATCCGTCCACGCCGAGCGTGCCGGTGGTTCGTGAAAGAGGCGAGGGCTTCGAAGAGTTCGCGTCCGGAGCCGGAGCCGTCGATCGCTGACACGCTGCGGTAAGAATGAAGCTCGAGAAAAGTAACGCCGTTACCGACTCACGTCCACGCATACGCACTCCTCCGTCCGTATCTCTATTTTCAGCTCAACGATGGGCCAGTCTCGCCAGATCTCGCTCGGATGCCGGTTCGAGATCACCCAAGTCCTCAACGTGCCGTCTGAGCATCACCTGGTGCACGGGATCGAGAGGACTCCCGGGACGGCGTGGAATCCCGACGTCGATGCCGCGGCACGCCAGCCCGTGCTTGATCGTTCCGGAGGGATTCAGGCTGCTTTGAATGACCTGGAACGTCGGCAGGATCTGTTCTCTGTTGATTCGGCGCGCGAGCTCCAGATCGCCCATCTGGACCGCCCGCATCAGCTGTCGCCCGGAGCGCGGCATCACGTTCAGAATGCCGGTGATCCAGGTTCGACAGCCAAGCGTGAGGGATTCGAGCGCCACGTGCGGCGCACCGCAGATCACCTCGACTCGGCCCTGGCCCAGTCGTGCAATCTCGCTGATGCGTGGCGTCTCGGCGGTGCTCTCTTTGATGTACGCCACCGAGGGGATCGCGTCGGCCAGTCGGGCAACGAACGGCGGCCTGAGATCGATCCCGGTCAGCGACGGGTAATTGAAGAGGACCAGCGGGAGGCTTGAAGCCGACGCCACGTCGGCGAAGAATCCGGCCGCATCGTGTTCGGAGCGTCCTGAGGTACAGCTCAGGGAGGATCGGCGCCACCATCACGGCCGCGGCACCGAGCCGTTCCGCCGTCTTGACGAGCGTCACCGCCCGCCTGGTCGTCGTCGAAATAACCGTCGGGACGACCGGCACTCGCCCCCGGATGACGGGGAAGGCCTCCTCCCAGAGGCGAAGCGTCTCGTCGGCATCGAGCAGCGGACCCTCGCCAGTCAGCGCGCTCAGCATCAGTCCGTCTGATTCCTCGGCGAGCGCGAACTCGATCAGCCGGCCCAGAGCGCGCGTATCGAGGCGTTCATCGTGGAGAAACGGTGTCACCAGCGGAACGATGGTGCCCTGCAGACCGGCCACGTCCTGCCTCCCGGGAAGCAAAAAGCGAGATAGTATGGCTTGTTCACAGTCGATTTGAAAGGTAACCGCTCGTGAAACGTCTCTCCATCCGCCTCGCCCTCGTCATTGTCGCGGCCCTCGTGCTGTTCGTGGTGCCGTCCGTGGTCAGTTTCTATACCGACTGGCTGTGGTTCGGCGACGTCGGCTACCGCCAGGTCTTCAGCAAGGAACTGGCCACGAAGGGCTTCCTGCTGGTCGCGGTGTTCGCGGCGTCGTTCGCGTGGCTGTATGCGAACCTGCTGGTCGCCCTGGGCTCGATGCGGAACTTGAGGGCCGTCCGGTTCCAGACGCGCGAAGGCATCGAGATCGCGATGCCCGGACGCGAAGAGATCAGACGGCTGATCCTTGGCGTGGCCGGCATCCTGGCCGTCATTCTGGGCCTGGTGGCGTCGGGCCAATGGCTGACGTGGCTGAGTTACCGGAACGGCGTGGCGTTTGGCGACGTCGATCCAATCCTTCACCGCGACATTGCGTACTACGTCTTCACACTGCCCTTCCTCGAGGCGGTGCGCGGCCTGATGCTTCTGCTCGTGGTGGTGGCCGCACTCGGGTCGGGCGCCATCTACGTGCTCTCCCGCGCGCTCGGCTTTTCGCAATTCGGTGGACTCACGCTGTCGAGTGCGGCGCAGCGCCACCTGTCGATCCTCGCGGCAATCTTCTTCGCGCTGCTGGCCTGGGGCGCTTTGCTTCAGATTCCCCAGACGTTGACCACGGCGTCGGGCATCATCTACGGCGCCGGATACAGCGATGTCTTCGCGCGCTTTCCCGCGGCGCGCGTCCTCGCCGTGACTGCCACGATCAGCGCCGTGATTGCCCTCTGGCACGGCTTCTCGAATCAGCGGTGGCTGCTTCCGGCGGCAGTGGCGTTGTACGTCCTTGCGCTCGGCGGCGGGCAGGCGTACGCGGCCTTCGTCCAGCGCTTCAGCGTCGGGCCCAACGAGCAGGTTCGCGAGTCTCCTTACATCGTCCACAACATCGCGTCCACCCGGCGTGCGTTCGCATTGGATGGCGTGGACGAACAGGAGCTTACAGGAGATGCCTCGCTGAGCCGTGCCGACATCGCAGCGAATGCCACGACGCTCAGGAACGTGCGCCTCTGGGATCACCAGCCACTCCTCGATACGTTCGGCCAAATCCAGGAAATCAGGACGTACTACGATTTCGTCTCCGTCGATAACGATCGCTACACCATCAATGGCGAGTATCGGCAGATCATGCTGTCGGCGAGGGAACTGAGCTCGTCGAGCCTGCCCAACCGGAACTGGATCAACGAGCGGCTGACGTTCACCCACGGATACGGCCTGACGCTCGGCCCGGTCAATCAGGTGACCGACGAAGGCCTGCCGGTCCTCTTCATCAAAGATCTGCCGCCGCAGTCGTCCGTAGACTTGAAGATCGATCAACCCAGCATCTATTTCGGCGAGCTGTCGAATGACTACGTCTTCGTCCGCACGAGGGACGGCGAATTTGACTATCCGAAGGGCGACGACAACGTTAAGACCACGTATTCAGGCTCGACCGGCGTGCCGATCGGGTCCTTCACGCGGCGGCTGCTCTACAGCATCAGTCTGAGGTCGCTCAAGCTGCTGCTCAGCCAGAACATCACGCCGGAAAGTCGCATCCTCATGACGCGCAACGTCAGGGAGCGCGTCGAAACCATCGCGCCGTTCCTGACGTTCGACTCGGATCCTTACATCGTGATAGCCGGCGGACGACTCTTCTGGCTCCTCGACGCCTATACGCTGACCGATCGGTATCCCTATTCGACCCCCGCGGCGCGAGGCGTGAACTACATCCGCAATTCGGTGAAGGTCGTCATCGACGCGTACGACGGTACGACGACGTTCTACCTGGCGGATGCGAAGGACCCCATCGCCCGAACGTACGCCGCGATCTTTCCTGGTGTGTTTCAACCGCTCGCGGACATGCCCGACGCCATCAGGCAGCACGTTCGCTATCCCGAGGACATCTTCTCAATCCAGAGCTCGATGTACTCGACGTACCACATGACCAATCCGGCGGTCTTCTACAACAAGGAAGACGAGTGGGAAGTGCCGTCGCTCGCGGAAGAAGATCGCGGCGGCGTGCCGCTCTCGCCCTATTACATGATCATGAAACTCCCGGGGCAGACCAACGCCGCGGAGTTCATACAGATTCTCCCCTTCACGCCTCGGCGCAAGGACAATCTGTCGGCATGGATGGTCGCGCGAAGCGACGGCGAGCACTACGGGAAACTCGTCGTCTTTCGTTTTCCGAAACAGAAGGTGGTCTTCGGACCTCGTCAGGTTGTCGCGCGCATCAACCAGGACCAGACGATCTCGCCGCAAATCACGCTCTGGAATCAGCAGGGCTCGCAGGTGATCCAGGGGACGCTGCTGGTGATTCCGATCGAGAAATCGCTGCTGTACATCAGGCCGCTCTATCTCCGGGGAACGACCGGCAAGATTCCCGAGCTGAAGCGAGTGATCGTGGCCTATCAGGGGCAGATCGTGATGGAAGATAACCTCGATGCGGCGCTCGATCGCCTGTTCGGCGCTGGAGCGCTGGGACCCGGTGCGCAAACCGGCACACGAACACCTCTGACCGCGGCAGCGCCGCCCGTTCCGGGCAACGCGGTCCCCCCAACGGATCTCCCGGGTCCAGGACAGGATGGTTTTGCTCGCCTCGCCGAGCAGGCCCGCGAACACTATCAGCGCGCGCTTCAGGCGCAGCGCGATGGAAACTGGGCGTTGTACGGTGAGGAGATCAAGCAGCTCGGACAGGTGCTCGAAGAACTAAGAACCAAGAACTAAGAACCAAGAACTACGGTTTCTCTCGTCCCTTTGCCCATTCGACATAGCCATCCGGCACCGCATTGTCCGGATGGGCGCCCAGCAGCTCGAGCAGGCTGGCAATGATCGCCGCCTTGTCCTCGGCATCACGCCTCGACCACGTGCGCGATTTGACCTCGAGAAAGAAGCCTTCCCTTGCAGGGTTGAGCAGACGATCGAGGTGCACGTAGAACTCGACCCCCCTGAACGCCACCAGCCATCGGCGCCGGTCCTTTTCGACCTCGCGCTCTTCTGTCGGCTTGAAGTACTCACGGTAAAAGCGGCGTGAATGCGTCGCGGGCGCGAGGTAGCGAGAGCGCGACAACAGCACGGACCCGAACGGTTCCTGACGGTTTTCGCCCGTCAGCGTCAGACGAGCGCGGACGCTCGACACGGCGCCCTGTTCGTTCAGAAACTCGTCCTCCCGATAGCGCAGACGTCCCTGCGAGGGATCCGCAAAGAAGAAGTACGTGTCGAACTGGTGATACCGCACCGCGCGAATCACCGTGACGGCATCGCTCGCGAGGACGCTCAGCACGCGATCGGCCTCTTCGATGTGGGCCTTCACCTGGACCTCGTAGCTCTCCTGCTCGACCGCTCCTCCAATCGCGATCAGCTTCTGGAATACGCTTTCCTCCCTGCGGATCAGAAACGCATCGATGCGGCGTGCATATTCCTGGGCCGCGAGGACGAGCTCGTCCTCGTCGAGGGTCAGCAAGCTCCGGTCCCTCATCAGCCAACGGCCGTTGCACATCACGTCCCGCACGTCAGTGGATTTGGCTGAATAGACCAGCTGCGAATACACGGCGTTCGGGTCGCGCCCGAAGGTTGGCACATTGTGGAGCGGCGACAGGTCCACGACAATCAGATCGGCTCGCTTCCCCGTCTCGAGCGAACCCGTCAGATGCCCCATGTGCACCGCGCGAGCGCCCATCCGTGTGGCCATGGCCAGCGCCTGCCGCGCCGGTAGTGCGGTCGGATTCCCTCCGCCTTTCGCGAGAAGCGCCGCCAGCCGTACTTCTTCGAACATGTCGAGGTCGTTGTTCGATGCGGCGCCGTCGGTGCCGATGCCGACCTGCACGCCGTGCTCGAGCATGCGGCAGACCGGCGCGATGCCGGCGGCGAGCTTGAGGTTGCTTGTCGGGTTGTGCGCCACACCAACAGTCGTTCGAGCCAGCGCGCGGATCTCACCGTCGTCCACATGGACACAGTGTGCGGCGAGGACCTTCGCGTCGAACACACCTTGCTTCCTAGCCCAGGGCACCACGGGCATCCCGTAGTCCTTGCGGGACTGCTCGACCTCCTGAAGCGTTTCGGAGAGATGCGTGTGGAGGGGCACGTCGAACTCGATAGCCAGCTCCGCCGACGCCCGGAGGATCTCGGCCGTTGTCGTGTATGGTGCATGAGGCGCCGGTCCGGGAACGATGAGCGTGTGCCCCTTCCATCGCTCGATGAAATCGCGCGCGCTGGCAAGCGAATCTTCGTAACTGACTGCATCGGGAGAGGGGAACTTGAGGATGGCCTGCGTGCAGAGGGCGCGCAGTCCGGCCGCGGCGGCCGCCGCCGCAACCGCATCCTCGAAGTAGTACATGTCGGCAAAGCACGTCACTCCCGATCGGATCAGCTCCGCGCACGCCAGGCGCGTCCCGAGCGTGACGAAGTCTGGCCGTACAAACTCCCGCTCGACGGGCATCATGTAACCCATCAGCCAGACATCGAGCCGCAAATCGTCGGCCAGTCCCCGGAGCAGCGTCATCGGCGCGTGTGTGTGCGCGTTGATGAGTCCTGGCATCACCACGCGGTTCGCGCAATCGAAGATTTCCTTCGCCGCGACATCAGGCTGGCCGGCGCCGACGCGAGTGATGGTGTCACCCGTCACGGCGACGAAACCAGGGTGGTGGACGCGGTAGTCATCGTCCATCGTGACCACTCGTGCGTTCGTCAGGAGCAGATCGACTGTCTCGGACATTGCAGTGCCGTACAAGAGTGTACGTCAGAGACCGTACCGAAGGTGTGGCTTGCGAAGCCGAATGGGAAACCGAGCGTGAGGGGGCGAGGCGTGCGCCTGGCGGGATCGGGCGATCCTCGCCAGGCGCTTCCCGAATCTGTTCAGTCCTGAGGCGGCGGAGGTGGAACGCGGCGCCTCATCATCCCAGGCCCCATGCCCTCGACGACCTTGTAGTCCGACGGCACGTCGAAGAGCGACGGCGACGGTTCCGCGCGAACGATGTTCGTCAGCCGATAGGTGTGCTCGCCAAAGCGCGGATCGGATCGCTTGCTCTGGACGATCACCCTCAGGTCGGGTGAATACCATCGCTCCATCACGGTCTTGATGGGCTGCTCGTTGCCGATCGTACCGGCCGGAATCGTCATCGTCGATCGGGTGCCTTCGGCCTCCACGCCTTCGATGACTTGTTTTCCAAGCTGCTCCACGTCGGGTTTTGGAAGATTGTCCGGTCGCCAGCGGCGGATTCCCGCGCGGGCCTGTGTGTCGGCGCCGGCACTCGCCTGCCCGCTTTCAGCCCCTGCCGCGTCGTTTGGCTTGAACTGAAACCGCCGTGGCTGCAGTTTTCGAGCCGTATGCTTGTCCGGGTTGAGCAGGTAGGTCACACCCGCCTGAGGGTCGGTAATGATCACCCGGTGAGAGGCCTCGCCGCCGCCCAGAAGAGGGCCGATCATCGCGAGACTCTGTTCGCGACGGGTTCGCCCATTGCCATCCCGATACACGGTCGCAGTGCTCTCGTGCACGATGCGGTTCCCGTCGGCAAGCGTTCGCACGACCTCGGTGACCGCTTCAGCCGAGTAGGGTGCGCTCTTCACCGGATCCCCGCCGACGCCGATCGGACCTTCGACGAAGTCGAAGGCGAGCTCGTCGGGCGGCGGCAGCTCGACGTCGAACATGTCGCCAGCGTCTCCCGGACCGTTATGGATGAAGAGCACATCAGGCGGCGACTGAGGCTCGGTCCACTCCTGTGCCCGGCTTCTCATCGTCGTCCAGAACACCATCAGTCCCACCACGGACGCAATTGCGACTATCTTGCGAGTCATGTTTCCCCCTGTGTCGACTTTCCAGTCACTTCACAAACCGTATGGCGCGGGCGACGCCGTCGGCGCCGAGCAGTACATCGGCCTCGACGACGCCAGACGCGCCGCTGTTGTCGATGGGCCAACCCAGGCTCGGCAATGAGGCCCGAGACAGCCTGACGCGAAACATCTCCAGATCTTCTCCGGCCATCGTTTCGCCGAACGGATCGAGCGCAACGAACTGGGTGACCGGCTCGATCGATTGTTCGGTTTCGTCGACCGGTGTAGAACGGGAACGCCGCCGCACATCGAGAGGCGCCTTCTCCGCGAGGGCAGGTCGAGGTTCTGACGCAGCGAGACTCTGCGACGACGTTCCCGGCTCGGTGGACCCGCGCCTCGCCGAAAGCGGATCCTGTACCTGGTACTTCTCGAGACCGGAAAAATATCCATCCGGCGACGGCCACGACGATCACCATCGACACGGCCACGGCCCATCGAGGGACGACGGTAATGCGACTGACCGCCGGCTGGCGCGATCGATCCCACTCCGCCATCACGGACTGCTTCAATCGGCCTGGCGGCAGGAGCGATTCATCCGCGAGCGCGGTCTCCCGCAGGCACGATGACACCCACGGGTCGGCGCCTGCCTCGACGCCCGACCGGTCAGCCGATGGGCTCTGATGCCGAACGCTCATGTAGCACACCCTTTGAAGCCGACGTTGGCTGAGCGCGCGGTTCGTGATGCCGCAGTCGCCTGGCCAGAAGCGACCGTGCCCGGCTCAGCCGCGATCGAATGGTGCCAATCGGAACGCCAATCACCTCGGCCGCCTCCTCGTATTTCATATCGTTCAAGTCGCAGAGCACGATGGCTTCGCGGTACTTGACCGGCAGGGCCAGGACAGCCCTTCGCGTCGCATCCAGCAGCTGACGCCGCTCCACCAGTTGAGCCCCTTCGTGCTGGACCACAAGGTTGGACGCCTGAATCGCCGCCGGTGACCTGAAGTCGAGAATTGTCCGCCACCGATCGCGCCTGAGCCGCCGGCGCACGAGGTTCCGTGCGATCCCATAGAGATATGAACTGAAGCGCGCGGCGCCCGGGTCGTACCGCGTTCCGATCCGCATCACCGTCACAAACACGTCCTGCGTCACGTCTTCGGCCAGGTCGGCGCTGCCGCTCATCTGACGGGCAAAACGGTATACGGTCGTCTGATGGCGTTCGAACAGCATGCCGAACGCCTCGCGGTCGCCAGCAGCCATCCGCTGAAGCAGCACGTCATCGGACTCGCCCGGCTGTCTCGTTGGCACGCTCACGTCTACTTGTAATTCGCCCCGGCCCGGGTGAAAGTTCCACAAAAGTTTGGACGTCATCTCCATCAGGGCGGCCGATCCAGAGAGGCCGTGCTTGCCGCAGGAGGCCCCTACAGATAGGATGCGCCTCGCCCCCGGGAAATGGCCAGCAGATCTCAATTTCGAGACCGTGGAGTCGTCGCAATGACAGATTCGGCGGAACGACGCAGGCTCGGCATGGACCGTCGCATTACCCGCCGTGATTTCCTGAACGGCGTGGCGGTGGGAGTGGGCTCGGTCGGATTGGTTGGCGGACGAGTCTTCGCTCAAACGGCAGGTCCTGGCTCCTCAGACTACTACCCGCCCGCGCTGACGGGTCTCCGCGGCAGCCATCCCGGCTCCTTCGAAGTCGCTCACATGCTGCGCGACGGGGGGCTCGCCCAGTTGCCCAACGTCGCACCAGACGAAGAAGTCTACGACCTCGTGGTCGTCGGCGGCGGCATCTCAGGGCTCTCCGCCGCGTATTTCTTTCGTCAAGCGCTTGGATCCGATCAACGCGTCCTGATCCTCGACAATCACGACGACTTCGGCGGCCATGCCAAGCGGAACGAATTCCGTCACGAGAGTCGCGTCGTACTCGGCTACGGCGGGACGATGAGCATCGAGACGCCGTTCCCGTACAGTTTCGTCGCGAAATCGCTCGTGCAGGAACTCGGCATCAAGGTCGCGCGCTACCACGATTTCCTCGATGGCGATCTGTACAAACGCCTCGGTCTCGCGAGCGGGATGTTTTTCGACCGGGAGCACTTCGTGGAGGATCGCCTGGTCGCCGGATACGGAACGAAGCCCTGGCGCGACTTCCTCGAGCAGGCGCCGCTGACCGATCGCGTCCGCGAGGACCTCATCCGAATCCACACCGCGAGCGAGGACTATCTCGCAGGGCTCGGCCACGACGAGAAGCGCACGCGTCTTGCGCGCATGAGCTATCAGGACTACCTGGTCAACGTCGCCCGGATGTCGCGCGACGCAATCCCGTTCTTCACGGGGATGGCGTTCCGGAACAACATGCGCGTCGACACCGTGCCGGCCCTGCATGCGGCTCGCAATGGTGCGGCCGGATTCGACGGATTGAACCTCAAGCTCGATCCCCCGTGGCCGGAGGACGACTACTACTTTCATTTCCCGGACGGGAACGCATCGATTGCGCGCCTCCTCGTGAAGCGCCTGATTCCCCGGACCTTCGAGGGTGAGCCGACGATGGAGTCCATCGTGACGGCGCGTCTCCGGTACGACCGCCTCGACGAATCAGACAGCTCCGTTCGGTTGCGCCTGAACAGCACGGCGATTCGGGTGCAGCACGAGGGGCCGCCTCGAGAGTCCGCCTTCGTTCGCGTCGTGTACATGAACGGCGGGCGGCCGCGAGCCGTCCGCGCCCGGGCGTGCGTGCTGGCGTGCTACAACGCCATCATTCGCTACCTCGTGCCGGACCTGCCCGAGAAGCAGAAGGAAGCGCTCGCCTATCCGGTCAAGGTGCCGATGATGTACACGAACGTATTCGTCCGCAACTGGAAGGCATTCGAAAAGCTGGGCGTGTCTCGCGTCAGCGCGCCGGGGATGTATCACACGTCGGTCAGCCTGGACTTTCCGGTGTCGATGGGTCAATACACGTGCGCGAAGACGCCTGACGAGCCCATCGTGCTCCATCTCGTGCGCAATCCCAACAAGCCCGGATTGCCGAGGCGCGAACAGCAGCGCGAAGGCATGCGCGAGCTGTTCGCAACCTCATTCGAACAGATGGAGCTCGAAACCCGCCGCGAGCTGGCGCGAATTCTCGGCCCGGGTGGATTCGATCCGGCGGCAGACATCCTGGCGATCACGGCCAATCGGTGGCCGCACGGCTATGCGTACACCTACGACACGATCTCCGATCCGCCAATGCCGGAGAACGAGCGTCCGCACGTGATCGGTCGACAGGCCTTCGGCCTCGTCGCCATCGCCAACTCCGACGCCGGCGCGGCGGCGTTCACGAACACGGCCATCGACGAGGCCCATCGGGCCGTGCAGGATCTCCTGGCCAGGAAGGGGCTCCGGTAGGTCGGATTGTCTCGAGGCTATCTGGCCGCGCTCGTGTCCATGACCTTATCGGGATTGAGCAGTTCGTCCACGATCCAGCCCGCGCCGTGAACTTCGCGCGCAATGGTCAGCGCAAACCGGATGTCGGTGCTCAGCGCGCGCCCTGTCGTGCCGTTGTATGTCCAGTCGCCGGCCATCCCCTCCTCGTTGCCGTCGAAGATCAGGCCGACAATCTGGAGGGACCGGTTCAGCGTCGCGCTGCCGGAGTTGCCGCCGGTGATGTCGTTATCGCTGACGAAATCGACGGGGAGACCGGCGTACTTCTCGGTGAACTGCGCATCGCCGATCTTGCTCCGCCAGGCTACAAGGCGTTCCGGCATCGCGTAATCGCCGCGATTTCCGCGCGCATTGGCCAGCGCAAAGAGATCGCCGAACCGCGTGGTGAAAGGCACGGCCTTTCCTCCATGATCGGTATACCCGGCCGTCTTCCCGAATGTCACGCGCAGCGTGAAGTTGGCGTCGGGATAGAGCTCCTGCCCCTTCCACGCCATCAGTCCCTGCGCGAACTGCGCGCGGTTCCTCAGCAGCTTCTCATTCAGCAATCGAATCCTCGCTCGCAGATCCCGGACTGAGGGCTCGAAATCGCGCGCGAAGACAATCGCCGGATCGGAAGAGGCCTCGAACGTCGACACGCTTGCGTCGATCAACGCCTTCCGCGCGTCGAGCGCGGTCAGCTTTGACCCGACAACGGATCGAGCCATGGATCGGGGCGTCGCGCCATTCCCCAGACGCTCGGCCAGCTTGGTCACGGCCGGCACCCGCTGTGCCGGGGCGAGCGCCATCGCTTTCTCGAAGCCCATCGTGAGCAGATCCTCTTCGAGCTCGGGAATGACGGGATCGTCGTTCAGCAGTTCCTGGCGGACATCGGGCCAGTGTCGCTCCTGAAACTGCGGCTCGCGATCCACGTCTGACGCCTTGGCGCGTTCGACGGCGAACTCGTAGAGGCCCGTGGCGTATCCGACGACGCTCGCGCGTTGGATCCAGCCGAGTGCTCGATCGAGCTCGGCGTTGGCTTCCACACTGTCGGCGTAGACAGCCTTCTGCGCATCGAGCACGGCGCCATAGCGGGCCTTCTGGTCAGGGTGCGCATCGAGATAGGCCGTGAATGCACGCTCACGCGCCTGCCTTTCCGCCACGACGTCGGTTTCCTTCAGCGAGGCGAGCACGTCGCGCTCGTACTTGAGCGAGTTGGAAATGCCGAAAATCTGCTCCTGAAGCAGGACTTGATACTCCGGCTTCATCGCGGCGTACATCTTCAGGAGCGCCAGCTGGTCTTCGTAGTCCTTGATACGCTCGGGAATCCCTTTGTTGACGTTGTAAATCGCCGAATAACTTTCGCGATACCGATTCGTCGAACCCGGGTTTCCGGCAACGAGCGTGAAGTCTCCTTCCTTGACGCCCTCCATGGTGACCTTCAGATAGTGATCCGGCTTGACGGGCACATGCGACGCGTCGAATTCCCCGTGCGTGCCATCACGGCTCCCGTAGGCCCTGAGGATGGAGATGTCGGATACGTACCGCGGAAACCGGAAGTTCATCTCGTCGCCGCCGAAGTACCCCAACTGCTTCTCGGGCGCGTAGACGAGCCGGACATCTCGATAGTCCTCGTAGGTGATCAGGAGCGACCTGGCGCCGCTGTTGAAATCCACGACCGCGCAGGAGAAATCGTCGCCCTTCTGCTGCTTGCACGTCCGCTCGATTTCCGACCGCCTTGCCTGCCGCACGCGCTGGATCTCTGCGATGTCCATCGTATCGGTCACGCCGGCGTTCAGTTGCGCCGTGACGTCCACGGCGTTCCGTTCCACTTGCGCGCGGAATCGACGGCACGGCAGCTCGTCGACGTACGACTTCGCGGTGAAGCCCTGCTCGATCAGGTTGTCGGCCTTGCCCTTCTGCTGCTCGGCAAGCGTGGACGTCCTGATGCAATCGAGCGCCACGTGATGGTTGGTCAGAATCAGGCCGTTCGCCGAGGCGAACGTGCCCGTGCCTCCCCCACTGCCGGCCAGAATGCGGACCGGCGCGTTCTGCAACCGCTCCACATCCTGTGGCGTCAGCCGGACCCCATATTTCTCGGCAATAGCAGTGACTGGAAGCTGATCGATGCGCCACATCCCCTCGTCCGCCAGCGCAACCGTTCCACTCAGGACGACACAGGCCACCGACCATCTGATATTCATATGATGAGAGCTCCTCAGGCACACTACCCGGCGAGTTGTCCGCGCGTCAAGGTCACGAAAACGAACGCTCAGATGCTCATCAGCCGCGCGACCACTGGCTTGCCGGTCGCGGCCTGAATGGCAATTGCGTAGAGGGCCACCTGACGCCTGTACCGATCGACGCCAACGGCGAGTTCCTGGTCTGTCTTGAAGTCCACGACGATCCATCCTTCAGGCGTTTCGAACGCGAGATCGACGACGCCTTCGACGAGTGAACCGGCATCATCGCGATACGTCACTGGCGTCTCGCGCCTGCAGAGGCCTCGGGCCTCCGCCTGGCGAGCCTGATCCAGCAAGGCGTGCCGCAGAACGCTCTGAACGACCCGGCCGGCCGACGACACTTCGTCGGAGGCCGCGCCAAGAATCCTGCCCTGCACGGCGGCGACTTCATGCACGTCATCGCTATCTGCGTCCAGGCTGACCGTGGAGAGGATCGCATGGACCAGCGCGCCGTATCGCGGGCCCGCCGGGCGATCCTGGCGACCGGCCGACTCCAGAATGCCGACGTTCTGCGCGGCTCGCTCGACGATCTGCGGAGTCGGTTCGGCGGCGGCCCACTCGCTCGCGGTGCGGACGTCCATGGCAGGCTTGCTCGCACGTTTGATCACTTCCTCGCGCCGCGAGCGCCACAGCTCGAAGTCAAGCAGCCCAGCCTCGACCACCGTTGGATCGACGTCCTTGTCGATCAGCTCCTCGCGTCGAAGACCCGCTCGACGTTCCGTGCCGAGCTCCAGTCGTGCAGGATCCCACCAGACACAGTCGTAACGTCGGCCGGGTCCCCCAGAGGCAGGCAGGAACTCGAACGTGTGTCGGCCCGGCGCCACGTTGTCGCCCGCCATTCGGTCGTCGGGGCGGGAGAGCACACTGTCAGGCCCGAAGTCCGGACATCCTGGAGCAGGTTCGGGTGCGCGTCTTCGGCCTGCGTCCGGATAGATAGCCTCGTTCATCGGCGAGACCCATCCTTCGTCTACGCGGGCGCTGTAATCACCCACCGCCGGAACGACGAGGAGGTCCCGAGCCCGGGTGGCCGCGACGTACGCGACTCGAATACCCTCCGCCTCTTCGCGCGCGAGCTCCTCGGCTTCGTGGACGTACAGCTCGAAGGGCAGGCACTCGGCCAGCTGCATCGCACATAACCGATGGGCGGGATCGAGGTGTCGAGTCGCGCGGCGCGGACTGAGATTCGCCGTGATGTCAGCGAGGATCACAACGGGGAATTCGAGTCCCTTCGCCTTGTGTACCGTCATCAGGCGCACGCCGTCGCTTCCCTCTTCGAGTATTGGCGCTTCCGCCGCCTGACTCTCTTCCGCCGCATCGTCCAGTTCCTCGACAAACCCTCTGAACGAAATGCCTCCGGACACCTCGTACTGGCGGGCCAATTCCGCCACGTGGAGCACGTTGGCGAGGACCTGTTCACCTGACAGCCGGAGCACGAACGCGATGTGGGCGCGTGTGGCGTCGAGAAGCTCCGCGATAGTGTCGGCCACCGGACGATGATTGCGTCTCCGATGCAGCCTGGCGAGAAGACCGAGCGCGTCGACAATGGGCGTAAGGTTGTCGGGCACCTCGTCGGGATAGTTGAACGCGTGCAGGCGCCCGAATCGAGTCCGATACTCGAGAAGATTTTCGTCGCCGACCGCGAAGAGCGCCCCGCGCAGCGTGGCGAACACCGACAGCTCATCGTCCGGCCATTCGACGGCGTGAAGGGCGGCGCGAATCGTTTCCACTTCTTCCCGCTCGTGAAAGGCTTTGCCTCCAACCAGCAATTGAGGAACGCCCCGACTCTCGAGCGCGCTGACATAGGGACGCGTGATGTCTGCGCCCCAACTTGTGAAACGGCGAAACAGCAGGCAAATGTGGCGCGCTTCGATGGGAACGCGGCGTTCCTCTGCCTGGGCCGGAGGCTGGCCTGCAGACGGGAGATCGGCCATCGACAGGTCGCTCGAGGCCGTGGACACGTAGCGTTCGGTCACCGTCCACCCGCTTTGATTGATCAGCCAATCGACGAACGCCGCCACCCCATCGGGCAAAGACTTTTCGATCGCCCACTTGGTCACGCCGTACACGCCGTACGGCGCGGGCACGGGAAGCGCCACGACCGCAGGCTGTCCTCGTTGGTCGTCCCGGAACGGCGCCAGGGGAACGTAGCCTGCCTGAAGAGTGGCAGTGTCGCCGTCCATGCGAGACTGAAACGCACGATTCACTGCGTTCTGGATCTCAGGAACCGACCTGAAGCTCGTGCTCAGCGTGACCCTGCGCGCACCGTTCGCGGTCAGTCGATCGCAGACCTCTTTGTAGATTCCGACATCGGCCCGGCGGAAGCGATAGATCGACTGTTTCGGATCCCCGACGATGAAGAGCTTGCCCTTCGTGGGTACGGTGCGGCGCCAGTCGCGCTCGGCCGGATCGTCCGCGGCGAGCAGAAGCAGAATCTCGGCCTGCAGCGGGTCCGTGTCCTGGAATTCATCGACGAACAGATGTGTAAAGCGCGCCTGAAACTGCCGCCGGATCGCTTCGGAGTCGCGAACGAGCCCTCGCGCACAGAGCAGGAGATCGAGAAAGTCCAGAGCGCCCGAACGGCTCTTGAGCGCCTCGTAGCGTTGGACGCTGTCGCACAGCTCGTCGCGCAACAACGCTGCGAGATCGGCGTTGGCGACGTACTCGAAGTTCTGGAGCGCCGCGAGAAGCCTGGACCGCTGGTCGTTCACATCCGTCCGACTCACACCCGGCTTGTACAACCGGCCGCTTCCCTTCTTGCAGTAGCGAAAACTCCTGTCGCGTCCGATGGTGATGAGCCCGGCTTCCCAGCCGTCGTAGTCACTGAACCCCGGCTCACGCGTTCGACGCACGTCGTCGCTGAATCGCCGGACGGCGCGGGTTCCTGTGTAGAGCGCATCGCTCGTGCTCGATGGATCGCTCGTCAGATCGGCGAAGGCTTCGACGTGTCCGACCAGCTGGTCGATCAGCGCCTCGCGATCGAAGAGATCGCGGTGCCAGCCCGCGTCGAAGTCGCGCCAGGTGGCGAGATCCCAAGCCGAGCGGCGAAGGCGCTCGACGGGGCCGTCTTCGTTTCGAGACGCGCGGCGCAGCGACCGGCGGATTCCCTCGGGGGGATCGTTCAGCCTCTCCTGCAGCCACAGTCGGAACGATTCGCTGAAGAGGCGTTCGCTCTGAGGGTCCGTCAGCACGCGGAACTGCGGGTCGACGCGCGCCTCGACAGGATGTTCGCGAAGCAGATCGGCGCAGAAGCCATGGATAGTGCTGATGTGCGCCTCTTCAAGGCGTTCGATGGCGTCCTCGAGGCGGCGCTGCTGCTCGGGCTCCCTGTGCTTCTGCCTGGCGTCTTCGAGCGCCGCGCGCAGTCGCAGCTTCAGCTCGCCGGCGGCCTTCTCGGTGAAGGTGACGGCCACGATGTTCTGGACCCCGGCCTTGCCGGTGACGAGGACTTCGACGATCCGCTTGACGAGCTCCGTGGTCTTGCCTGTGCCCGCCGCGGCTTCCACCACGAACGTCTCGTCGAGGCGCTCTCTGATCAGCGTGCGATCGGCTTGATCGGTGACGTCCGCCATCGCTGTCACGGCCGACTCCGGAGCTCCGCGAGGTCCAGCAATTTCGTCTGCACCTTTCGTCCAGTGCGCCTCTCCTCATTCGGCCCGCAGACGGGCCGGAAGTCGCACCAGTTGCAGGCGCTGGCCTGCGGTGAGGCGACGAGCCAGCCGTCGTCCACCGCGCGATCCACGACCTCGAGCGCCTCGATTCCCAGGCGACGCGCGCGCTCGTCGAGCGGGATCGTTCGCACCTCGAATTCGCCTGCAGAGGTGCAGTAGTACAAGCGGCCTTCAACGACGGTCTGCTGGGTGGCCGCCTCGACCGCCAGACCATACAGGACGGGCTGCAGCGCTGCACCACCGCCGATCACGACGTTGGGCTTCGTGCGCGCCCGGCCCGTCTTATGGTCTGTCACCCGCAGCAGACGTGACCCCGGTTTCCGCTCGACGAGATCGATCGACCCGCGCAGCTTGAAGCGACCATCGATCAGGACCGGATCGGGCACGCTGTCCGGGTCGCGTCCGGGATCGCCGGGCAAGCCGAACGCATACTCGAACAACCACGGCTCCCAACCCGACTGATCTTCAGCCAATCGCCGGACCCAGACGCGGAGATCGCTACGGATCGATTCGACCTCGTCGCGCCAGACACGCTCGATGGCCGGCGCGAGCTGCTCGCGGTAGCTTTCTGCTACACGCTCCAGCGTCTCGTCGAGCGTCATGAGGGCGGCATCCAGCCCATCTCGGTTCACCGGAAGCCGCCCGGCGGATCGGAGGGTTCTGAAAAACTCGGTCTGAACCGCATGGAAGAAACTTCCGCGCGTGAGGGGATCCATGCGCTCGATCGGTTCGGGCTCTTCGCGCACGTCAAGGCGATGAATGGCGCCCAGGAGAAACTGGTAGGGGCAGACCGCGTATCGCTGCAGTGCAGAGAGCGAATAGGGCCGCTGGTCCAACCGCTGCGACGCGAGCGCCGCGCGCGCCGTTGGACTCGTCAGGAGGCCATCAGCCGGCGACCATTGTGCCTTCCAGCGAGACCATTGCTGAATGACCGATCGACGCAGGCACGCATTCAGCCTCAGGAGATACTGCGCGCGTCCCTTGAATGCCTCGGGCGCGGACGAGGCCAGCATCGGCTTGAGCGTCGCCAGATCGTGTTCGAACGCGTCGATGGCGCGCGCGCGATCCTCGGGCGCGGGCCACGCGAGGCTCGCTCCGCCCGCCACCTCGGCTTCACGTTCGAGGTGCTCGAAATTCGGCACGCGACCCGTCACCGCACGAAACACATCCAGGGCGTAAAACGACGGCACTCTCGGCCTCGATTCCGAAACCTCGAGACGCGGATACGACAGGTAGACCTTCGACGTGGCGGCTCCGACCGCAAGGCGCAGCAGCAGACGCTCTTTCCGGTCCCGATCGGATTGTTTCTCGAGCTCGTAGTCCAGCTGGTCGCGCAGGAGATCCAGGAGCATCGGATCTTCACGGGGCTTCTGTGGGAACACTCGCTCCGCGAGCCCCGGAATGAAGACCACCTCGAAGGCCCTGCCTCGGGCCTGATGCGGAGTGCCGACGAACACACGGCCGTACCGCCGATGAGGCGGGGGCTCCTGCACCGCCGCGAGCCGCTCCGCGAGTACCTGGCGGGCCTCGTCGAGCTCGATGGGCCCGATCTCTGCCATCGGGCGAAGATCCGCCAGGACTTCGAGCACACGGGCCGGGCGACGCAGGACCGATGGAGCGAGCGACTCGAAACGCGCGATCCACTCGCCCCACACGGCGCGCGGAGGCCATTCCGCCAACATCTCGACGATGGGAAGCGCAAACCGGCGCAGATGACCGAGGTTGACGAGGTCGCGCTCGAGTCCCCTGGCGCGCGACGACTCGGGCTCGTCACGGCGAAGCTCGGCTCGCTTGATCTCGTACTCGTGCGCGAGGCCGTCGAGACGCCGAGCCCAGCGGTCTCGGCCGCCGACCACGGCAGCTTCGACAAGCAGCCGCTCCCATCGCCACGGCGAGCGCAGGCTTCCTTCAACGACCGGAACGTTGTCGGTCACCGGTGGCGTTGAAACCGGCGCGGCGTTCTCACTCTCGGCGAACAAGTCGAGCTGGACCGGCGATGAGAGCGCCTCATCGCTCGCCTGCGCCGGTGGCGGTCGAAGAATCGGAGGAGCGCCATTCACCAGTTCGGGTACCTGCCCGAGGGAGAGATACTCCGCAAAGCGTTTGGCGGAGAGGCGCTCGCTCGCGCACGCCAGGAGTGCGAGGAAGGCCCGCCCGGCCGGATCGGGCCGCCGTGTGCCCTGATCGAACCAGCCTGGAATGCCGGCGCGATCCAGTGCGTGCTCGAGAAGCCCGACATAGGTCTGAGGAGACCTCACAAGGATGGCCATTTGATCGAACGCGAGTCCCTTGCCGGCCTGCTCGAGTATCCGGCGCGCAATCTCGATCGCTTCCCGGCCTTCTCCCGGAGCCGAAAAGAACGTCACCTGATCGTCCAACCCACCGACGGGCGGACGCGCGCGCGCAAAGAGGAATCGACCCAATCGCGTCAGAGCGGTGCCGGCGCCCGCAGCCGCGCCTTCGTCGTCGTTGGCCTCGGTCGCCCCCATTTCTTTCAGAGCCCTGACGGTCGAATCGTCTCCAACGGGCACGGTCGCCAGCAGCCCTGGTGACGTCACGGCCAGACGCGCAACCAGCGCGCGCTCGGCGAGCGTCGCGATCGAAACGTCGAGCAGCAAGACAGGCATCCGACCGAGCGCCGCCAGCGGGCCATTCAGGCTGTACGTCGCGGCCGTGAAGAGCGTGGCGCGGTCGGCCGACGAAGCGGTTTTGAACTGCTCGTCGAACCGCCGGAGAAGTTCGGCCAGATCGACGCCCGCGCCGGCGAGATCGCGAAGAGACTGACTCGGCACCGCCGCCAGTCGGAGCTCGCCGAGCGTGCGCGCGAGCGCCCTGGGGAATCCCGGCATGCGCGCAACCGGCGCAAAGTACTCGAGACGATGGTCGCGCGAGGCTTCGAAGGCGGCGCGTGCCGCGACGGCCTCGGCGCCGAGCTGGCTGCTCGGCGACAGCTTCTCCGATGCGAGGACGGGCGCGGCCAGTCGCGCGGCAAACTGCGTCAGGCTGAACCGGTGGAGACCAAAGGTCGCGCCGCGATCGGCCGCGACATCGCGGGCGAGATCGTCCACGGCGCCTCGCGACGAGCCGATGAGCAGGATTTCAGTGGCGGGAGGAAACGCGCGGAGGAAGACCCGGGCCGCGTCGAGGCGCGCACGACTCGAGAAGGATTCGACGAAGCGAGGTTGACTCAACGAGCGGCCCTTAGCCGAGGGCCTTAGCGTAGCCGACAAACGGCCGCCACGAGTACGGATACTCCAGGTCGGCGGCGTGGCGCGCGGCGATCTGCGCCCGTCGGCGCCGAAGATCCAGCTCGGCGTACTTGGGATCGGCGTTGCCCGATGGAAATCTGATCACCGATCCACGAGCGGGCAACGGATCCGTGTTGACGAGGCGGCTGGCCCGGGCCCGGTCCAGCTCCGTGCGGTAGCACTGGAAACAGAGCGTATGGACGCGATCGGCCTTGACGACGCCCCGGTAGCGAAAGCGGGCCTTCCGCTCCTGACAGCTATGGCAGGTCGCGGTAGGTCGTCTGCCCTCCAGCTCGCCTCCAGGGAAGCTAACCCATTCATCGATAATCTGTTGTGAGCAACGGCCGCTGTCCACGCCCCGCCAGTTCCTCGATCCCATCGCCACCCTCCTGGGGCCGGCGGCCCCTCGCGACGACTATAGAAAAGAGGTGTGACAGGTGGGGTCACTCGGAGTTCGCACAGCGACCAGCTATTAGCCGTGACTCCTTGCCTCCCGGAGCCCCGAGCCCGGCAGCCTGTAAGAACCGGAGCGGCGCGGGTTACGTCTCATGATCTGTCGTAGTGTCGTCGCCGCCGGAAACTCGGTCACTAAGGGGTTGCCAGAACTGAAGATTCTGGACGGAAGCTGACAGCTGAAGGCTGAAGGCTGTCGCCGGAAAGGGTGAGGCGCCATGGGTACGTTCTTCCAAGACGTTCGATACGGTGGCCGACTGCTCGCCAAGAATCCCGGATTCACCGCCGTCGCGGCGCTCTCGCTGGCGCTCGGGATTGGCGCCAACACCACGATCTTCACCATCATCAACGCGGTGCTGCTCAATCCGCTGCCGGTGGCGGCGCCTTCCGAGCTGATGTCAATCTTCACGACCGACTCGCGGAACACCGGAGGGTTCCTGAGCTTCCTCCAGACGTCGAAACCCAACTCGGACGACTATCGCGACAAGAACCAGGTATTCGTCGGGATGGCCGGCGATCAGGGCATTCCGATCAGCCTGTCCGGCGGTCATGGCGAACCTGAACAGACGTTTGGGGAACTGGCGACGGGCAACTATTTTTCGCTGCTCGGCGTGAAGCCGATCGTCGGACGGACCTTCCTCCCCGAAGAGGACACTACTCCCGGCGGCCATCCGGTCGTCGTCCTCAGTTACGGGCTGTGGCAGCGCCGCTTTGGTGGAGACGCTTCGATCGTTGGCCGCACCATCACTGTGAACAATCAAGCCTTCACGGTGATCGGTGTAACGCCGGAAAGTTTTCGAGGGACCAACACGCTCTTCGCCCCGGCGCTTTGGGCGCCGTTCAGCGCCTGGCCGCAGCTGACGACGGGCTTCTTCAGGGAGAACATCAATCAGCGCCGCGCGCTGCTGTTCAACCTGACGGGCCGGCTGAAGCCGGGCGTGACCCGCGAACAGGCCGAGGCGAATCTCAAGACGATTGCACGCCAGCTGGAGCAGGAGTATCCGAACGAGAACAAGGGGCGGAGTGTCGCCGTCGTGCCGATTGCCCAGGCCACAATCAACCCGGGTGTGCGCGGCAACATCGTCGTCGCCGGCGGCGTGCTCATGACGATCGTGGCGCTCGTCTTGCTCATCGCATGCGCGAACGTGGCGAACCTGCTCCTCGCTCGAGCGGCAGCGCGGCAACGCGAGATCGCCGTGCGCCTGTCGCTTGGCGCAGGACGGATGCGACTCATTCGCCAGCTGCTGACTGAAAGCACGATTCTCGCGCTCGTCGGCGGCCTTGCCGGCATGCTCCTGGCGTACTGGGCCCAGGACGTACTCTGGGCATTTCGCCCGCAGTTCGTGCAGGCGGACGCGCTCGATCTGAGACCGGACACGCGTGTCCTCCTGTTCACCATGGGCATCGCAGTCTTCACGGGTCTGCTCTTCGGCCTGGCCCCGGCGCTTCAGGCGTCGCGCGCGAATCTGGTCAACGAATTGAAGGACAGAACCAGCCCTGCGATGAGCGGCAGCAGCATTCTGGGTTTGCGGAGCCTGCTCGTCATCGCGCAGGTGGCCCTGTCTCTGGTGGCGCTCATCGGCGCCGGACTGTTCCTGCGCAGCCTCCAGAACGCGCAGCACATCAATCCAGGCTTCGAAACGGAAAAGCTCGCGGTGATGACGTTCGATCTCGGGTCGCAGGGATACGACCAGACGCGCGGGCGCCAATTCCATCGCAACGTGCTCGAGCGGATCCGATCGATTCCGGGCGTGAAATCGACGACCTTCGCGACGATCATTCCGCTCTTCGGCGGCGGACTGGCGCGCAGCGTGTTTCCAGAAGGCCAGGATCCGACGGACCGGCAATCTGGCGTGCTGGTGCAGGTCAACGCCATTGACGCCGGTTACTTTGAAACGCTGGGGATTCCGTTGCTGCGCGGCCGGGAGTTTGTCGAAACCGACAAGCCCGCATCGCCAGCGGTCGTCATCGTCAACGAGACGATGGCCAAGAAGTTCTGGCCCAATCAGGACGCCGTCGGCAAGCGGTTCAAGTTTTTCGGGGCGCAGGACTTCACCGAGATCGTCGGCATCGCCCGCGACAGCAAGTACAACTTCATCGGAGAGGATCCGCAGCCGTTCATCTATGCTCCGATTGAACAGGCGTATCAGCCCGCGGTGTCTCTCCACGTCCGGACCGAAGGCGATCCGTCCACCGTGCTCGGAACTGTGCGGGGAGAAGTTCAGCGACTGGATCGCAATCTTCCCATTACCAACGTCTTCACGATCGGCGACGTGTTCAAGCAGTCGCTCTGGGCGCCTCGCATGGGCGCCAGCCTTCTGGCGGTCTTTGCCGGCCTTTCACTCGTCCTCGCCATCGTCGGTATCTACGGCGTGACGTCATATTCCGTCAGCCAGCGCACGCGCGAGCTCGGCATTCGGATGGCGCTCGGCGCGGACAGAGGGACCGTCCAGGGAATGGTCCTCGCACAGGGAATGACGCTCGCCGCCATTGGACTTGCGCTGGGTCTTGCCGCCGCTTTCGCCGTCACGCGTTTTCTCTCGAGCCTGCTCTATGACATCAGTCCGACCGATCTCGTCACCTTCGTCGCCATCCCGCTTGGGCTCGCCGTCGCGGCACTGATCGCCAACTACGTGCCGGCTCGCCGCGCCACGCGAATCGATCCCGTCACGGCACTGCGATACGATTGATTCTCGTCGGTCCAAAGGTCTAAGGGTCGCAGGGTCTCAAGGTCGAAGAAACATTTCGACTTTGTGACCTTTCGACCCTTAGACTCTTTGACCTTCGTGAACAAATGAACCTGATCCTGCTCGGCGCTCCGGGCTGCGGCAAAGGTACGCAAGCCGAACGGATTGTGGCGGCGCACGGGCTCGTCCACGTCGCGTCGGGAGATCTCTTTCGCGATCACGTCCAGCGCGACAGCCCCCTGGGGCGAGAAGCGGCGTGCTACATGCATCGCGGCGAACTGGTGCCCGATGAGATCACGGTGGCCATGATTCAGGAACGGCTCGAACAATCGGACACGGAGCGCGGCGTCCTCCTGGACGGCTTTCCGCGAACACTCGTGCAAGCCGACGCGCTGGAACGGATCATGACCGAGCGAGGGCGCCGCATCGACGGCCTCGTGTTCATCGACGTCCCGGACGAGGACATCGTCGACCGTCTGGCGGGCCGGCTGGTCTGTCGCGAGTGCCACGGATCGTTCCATGTCACCGCTCATCCATTCCGTGAGTGCCCTCATGGCAAATGTCACGGCGAGCACCTCTATCGCCGCGAGGACGACAATCCCGACACTGTGAGGAAGCGCCTGCGAACCTTCTACGCGCGCACGGGCCCGCTGATCGAGCGCTGGCAGGATCAGGGGCGTCTGATCCTGATTCCCGGAGTGGGGTCGGTCGAAGAGGTTACACAGGCCACGCTCAACGCGGTTCAGCGGATTGCGCGCCGCTGAGGCCCCTTCCCGGGACGCCGACCGGATTGCGTCGGTCGCGGGGCATGTTCACCGTGCGACGATCGGCGACTTGTCGAGAAGCGCGCCTGCCATACCGCCAGTTCGCGCAACGCATCGGCGGCGATCCATCGCGCGGTGCTCGATTGCTGTCGCCGGATGCGTCGAGCCGACCTGGTGGCCGCCCGACAGAGCCGGGCGTTCCGTTTGCCGATCTGCCTGAGCGCCCAGTTCACCGCTTTCCTGACGAAGTTGCGCGAATCGCCGGCTTCGCGTTCGATGATGGGAAGAAAACGCAAGAAGCGCGAATCTGGCGCGGCCTTGTCGTGAACCGCCAGCCATGCCATCAGTGCAAATGCGGCTCGCTTCACGTACTCCGCCCGACGGCGGCTCCACGCGACGGCCTTCTCGTAGGCGAACGGCGTCCGATCGAAGAGGTTCCCGCAGACGGCGTCGCATACATCCCAGGCGTCAAACCTTCTGACCCATCGCTCCATCTGTCCGCGGGTCACGAGCCGCGGATCGTCGATCAACGCGGCCAGGATGCGGCCTTCGTGAATTCCCGACTCCCAGAGTTGTGCGGCGAGGACATGGTTCGGCCTGATTCGTCGCGCCATCGCCCGAAGCACCGGAGCGGAGATACCCAACGCATCCGGCACCTGAATACCGAATCGCGCCATGCCGGCGACGTTCCGAGAGTCGCCGTGCGTTCGAAGCTCGGCGAGGACGGATTGGATGGATCGTGCGGAGTTCTTCGGTGTTTGTCCTTTCGTTCATGGTTCATGGTTCATAGTTCATGGGTCCGAGTGCATGGTTGTTCGAGAACCAGACACGAAGAACCAAGCGCCGTGAACGAAGAACCAACAACCAACCCCTAAGAACTGACAGTGCTGTCGAGGAGATAGTCCCGCTCGCGGCGGCGGATGGCCCTGTAGCGTTCGAAGGTCGTGCGCGCCGACTCGAGGCCCACCCACGATTTCCATGTGCTGCCTCGGAACGTGTGCCGCAACATGCGATGACCGTTCTTCATGACGAAGAGCGGATCGTGGCGGATCACGTGCGGCATGTGCCTCACCTTCATCCAGCGCTCCGAACGCCATCTCAGGAACTCGATGTCGTCGGCCGCCAGATGCTCGCTCCGGACAACGGCGGTCGTGCCGTCGTAGTCGGCGACGTCCTCATCCACGATCAGGCCCCGATCGCGAAAGTCCTTCGTCATCGGCGTGCCAGGGTACGGGGTGGGATGCTGGATGTACGGCCAGTCGATGTAGCGCCGCGCGAACGACAGGTTGGCGTCGATGGACTCGCGGGTGTCATCGGGACTCCCGACAATCATCCCGCCGACGACGAGCATCTTGTGGCGGTGCAGCACGTCGATGGCCCGCATCGTGGCGCTGCCCACGACCCGGCCGTGCTCGCGGTGCGTGTTCTTCGCGCCGGCCCGCAGGAACGCCAGGTCGTTCTGCATGATGTTCTCGATGCCGAGAAACACATAGCGAAATCCCGCTCTCTGCATGAGCGAGGCGAGCGTCTCACCTCCCGCAGCGATCGCCGACGTCATCGCCTGAACGACGTACTCGATGTCATTCAGGCCCGCAGCGATGATCGCCTCGCACAGCGCCGTGAACCGGGGCACGTTGAGCGTGATGTTGTCGTCAACCAGGAACACGACGCGCGCGCCGTGGGTCCGCGCATCTGTCAGATCAGCGAGCACCCGGTCGAACGTGTAGGTGTGAAAGTTTCGGCCGCGCATCTCGATGATCGAACAGAAGCTGCAGTCGTACGTGCAGCCGCGGGATGTCTCGACGACATCGACGGGCCGCCCGAGGAGCGCGTATCCGCGGAGCACGCGGGTGCCACGGTTTGGCGGCTGAATCGCGCCGCCTTCCAGACGACTGACCGCGCGCGGCGCATGGTGGTCGAACCCCGTCGAGGTTCGACGCGACAACCCCGGGATGTCCTCGCCGTCTCGACCACGCTCGAGCGCGCGAACCAGGTCGCGAAAGGTGAGATCGCCCTCGCCTCGCACGATGAAATCCACCAGTGAATCAGGATCCTCGTAGCGGTCCGGCGCCAGGCTCGGGTCGTAGCCGCCAACCGCGATACGGATGTGCGGCCGCATCGTCTTGATGAGGCGAATGAGCCGGCGTGCCGTCGCGCGCTGGAAGGTCATGATCGACAGACCCACAAGCTCCGGTTCAAGGCTCGTGACGAGCCGCTCGACGGTCGTGCGCACCTGGCCCTGAACGAGGATCAGATCGGCCACCGAGACTTGATGATGCCGGTCAACGTTGCCCGCCAGCGACTGAAGCCCGCCGTTCGGCATCCGAATAGCGAGCGACGGCATGTGCTCGAAGGAATCGGGCATCGAGAGCAGGAGGATGCGCATCGCTCTCAGTGGTGGGGCGGCTATCATTATCACCCGAATCCACTGCCAAGGAGCGCCTATGCCCGTCGCCCGATTTCTGATTTGTCTGCTTGTTCTCGTGGCCGCTGTCGGACCGAGCAGCCCGCTGGCGGGCTCGACCAAGGTCAGCCGTGCTGCGCAGGCCAGCGCCTCGCCACCCGATCCGATCTTCGTCATCTATTATTGGCGGGCTCGACCGGGAAAAGCCGCGGCGTACTCCGACTACATCCGCACCGTGGCCGAGCCGATCGACGAGGAGGCCCGCAAGGCGGGGGTTTTCGAATCGGTTCACACCTACACGCCGGCCATCGTGACCGGCGCGCCGGGCGCCGACTGGACCCACATGCGCGTCTTCCAGCTCAAGAACATCGCCGCATGGGAAACGTTTGGCGCCGGATTGGACGACGCGGCCAAACGCGTGTATCCAGACGAAGTCAAACGCAAAGAGGTGATGGCGCCAGCCGCGGAAATGCGGGACCTCGTGCGACAGGAGATTTGGAAGGAGTTCAGATAGTAGGTGGAAGGGTCGAAGAGTCAAAGGGTCGAAGAGTCAACGGGTCACAGGGTCGAAGAGGTCTACAGGGTCTCGATGCCAAGAAATGCAGAGGTCGTCCGGCAGTGGAACATCCTGCGTGAGATCGAGCAGCAGCGCCAGGGTGTCTCCATCGCCCGTCTCGCGGAACACGCGCACGTTACGACGCGCACCATCAGGCGCGATCTCGATGCGCTGCAACAGGCCGGTTTTCCGCTCTACGACGACCGCGCGGACGGCGAAGTTCGGTGGAAACTGAATGCGCAGGCCTTCAAGGGCCTCGAGCCCGGGTTCACCCTGTCGGAACTCTCCGCCCTTTATTTCAGTCGAGCCCTCCTCGAATCACTGGCCGGCACGCCGTTTCGCGCGGATCTCAACACGGCGTTTGCCAGGTTCACCAATGTCCTGTCCCCGCGCATGCGCGCTTTTCTCGACAAGCTGCCCCATGTCATCTCGGCACGGGTCGAGCCGGCGGCGAAGAAACACGACGCCCGCTACGAAGGCATCGTCGCCTCGCTCGTCGGTGCGACGCTCGAGCGGAGAAAAGCCGCCATGCAATACCACTCGTTCTCGAGCGATCGCATCAAGGACTATCAGATCGATCCGTATCGCCTGATCTACGGTCAGGGAGGCTTGTATCTGTTTGCGTATGTTCCGGAATACGGCGAGATGCGGACATTCGCCGTCGAGCGGATACGGACACTGTCGATCCTCGACGATCGCTATGAAGGGCGCGACGAACTGGCGGGCGATCCGTCGCCTCACTCTCTCGGGATGTTTCAGGGCGAGCCCCAGACGATCCGCGTCCAGTTCAGTCCCCGCCTCGCCCCCTACATCCGGGAACGCGTCTGGCATTCTTCACAGGAAATCCACGACAGCGACGACGGGGCGATCGTGCTGACGCTGCGCGTGGCGATCGACTGGAGTCTGCGCAGCTTCATCCTGGGCTTCGGCCCGTTTGCGCGTGTGGTCGAACCGCCTTCGCTGGCGGAGCAGATCGTGAGCGACCTCGACGAAGCGCGGCGGCGGTACGAGCGCCCGGAGATCGCCCGTCGCGAGGATGACCGGGCCTGATATAAGCTGACGAGACGGACCCGGAGCGCCTCGTCCACCAGATGTCTTTCCGCACCGTTCTAACAGCCGCCGCCCTCATTGCGTGCAATGCGATCGCGTCCGGCGCGGCGGCACAAGCCGATCCGCAGCTCGGGTCCATCAACTTCCCCACATCAGGCACACCCAAGGCGCAGGCCCATTTCCTGAAGGGCGTCGCCTGGCTGCACAGCTTCGGCTACCTCGACGCACTGGAGGAGTTCCAGCAGGCGCAATCCCTCCAGCCGGACTTTGCCATGGCCTACTGGGGCGAGGCGATGGCCAACAACCAGAGCATCTGGTATTCCCAGGATACGGCTGCGGCTCGACGCGTTCTCGCTCGGCTCGGACCCACTCCGGCTGCGCGCGCCGCACGCGCCCCAACCGCGCGCGAGAAGGCCTACCTCGGAGCGCTCGAAGTTCTTTACGGTCCGGGCGACAAGCCGGCCCGCGATCTCGCATACCAGGAGGCCATGCGCCGCCTCCACGAAGCGTACCCAGACGATGACGAGGCTACCCTCTTTTATGCACTGGCCATGCTCGCCACGCAGGGAGTCCATGCGATCGTCCAAGACACGCGGTTGAAGGCGGGCGAGCTCGCGGAAACCGTGTTCAGGAAGAACCCCAATCATCCGGGTGCGGCGCACCTCGTCATTCACGCGTTCGACGATGGGGAGCACGCCACGCGGGCGCTGGACGCCGCACGCGCGTACGCGAAGATTGCCCCGTCGGCCAGTCACGCCCTGCACATGCCGTCGCACATCTTTCTCCAGCTGGGACTCTGGAATGCAGCCGCCTCCTCCGACCTGGCGTCGTACGCCGCGTCCGATGCGTGGGTGAAACGAAGGGGGCTGTCGCTCGCCAGTCGCGACTATCACAGTCTGTCGTGGCTGCAGTACCGAATACCTGCAGCTGGGTCGCTATCAGAAGGCGAAAGAGGCGATGACGCCGCTCGAGGATGCGCTCAAAGAAAAACTGGGCGGCAGCATCCCGGATGGAGCGCACTCCGATCTCAACTCTTCCGAGTCTTCGGAAGGACGAGGCGTGCGGCTGCTCGCACAGATGCGGGCCCGATACGTCATCGAGACGCGCCGATGGACGGACATGAAAGGTCAGCCATCGTTCGACAGCGTCGACGAGCTCTTCGCCGTCGGCATGAGCTCGGCGATCCTCGGCGATTTTGGGAGGGCGGACGAAACGCTGCAACTGCTCCGGCAGCAGATCGCAAACGAGCAGGGCGTGGAGAAACTGATCGACTCGGTCATGGAACGCGAGATGGACGGCATGATCCAGATCGCTCGCGGCAAGACGGCCGAAGGTGTCGCGCTGCTCCAGGAGGCCGGAACGCTCGAGGACCAGATTCCGGGCCCTGTCGGTCTGCCGTTCCCGGTCAAGCGCGCGCGCGAGCTTCTCGGCGAAGTGCTCCTCGGGATGGGTCGTGCGCAGGATGCGGCCGAACAGTTTCGAATGTCACTCGCGCGCACATCGAATCGCGCGCTCTCCGTGCTGGGCCTGGCGCGCTCGTACGCCCGGCTCGGGGACACAGCCCACGCACGCGAGGAATACCAACGTCTCCTCGACATGTGGCGCGAGGCGGATACCGAGCTTCCTGAACTGCGGGAGGCGAGGAATGCCATGGCGGGAACCTTTCCGTCCGGAGCAACGACCCCTGAGTCTTCGGGTGAAAAAGGATCGCTGGCATCTTCAATCGAAGCCCTCAGGACGTCGATTCCCCTCGGCGTTCAACTCGCGCTCGCCTTCATCGTGGTCGGCGGAGCGGCATTCCTGCTGGGTCGAGCACGGCGCCGACCGGACGCGCAGCAGACCGCGTCTACACGCGGCGAGCGGCGACGCCACGCGCGCCAGAAGCGATAGCCGGTCCCGCGCCGCGGCACTTCACTGCACGTCAGTGCACGCCACGCGTGTCGATGTTCTAAGGTCGAAGACGTCCAAGAGTCGAAAGGTCGAGAGGGCTGCACGGTGAAGATGTCTTACTTCGACAGTCCCGAATGCGACGGCGGGAATCGCTCAAATTCGACTCTTTGGATCTTCGTATTTTTGAATAATTCGATCCGGCGGAACTCGAAAATTCCGCTTGCGTCAGCCTGTAAACCGCCCTAAGATGCGCCATTCTTACGCCTGCACCGGATGTCTAGGGTCGCTCGAAGGGTGGCCCGGCGGAGCAAATTCTTACTCGTGATCGACGCCTGCACTACTACTGGTCGCTTACGCACGACATGCGAATCGCGCGTGCACTTCGTTAACGATCACTCCGTGAGGGCACCTATGAGAAGAGTAGCTACGCTGTTAGTGTGTGGGCTCTTGCTCCTGGCTGGGGCGTTCGATGCCAGCGGGCAATCCATCCAGGGCGGTATCCGAGGCGCTGTCCGCGACGCCAACGGAGTCATACCGGGCGCGGAGGTCACGCTCACCAACGAAGCCACGGGCGTTGCTCGAACGACAGTGAGCAACGACGTGGGCGAGTACAACTTCAGCTCGGTCACGCCGGGCACGTACGCGATCAAGGCCTCGTTGACGGGGTTCAAGACCTTTGATCGTCAGGGCGTCCGCATCGGAACGACGCAGTTCATCACCCTCGACCTGCTGCTCGAGGTTGGCCAGGTGTCGGAAGAAATCACCGTCACCGGCGACGCGCCGCTGATTGAGACGTCGAATGCGTCAACCGGCGAAGTCCTCGACAGGGCTGCACTCGATGCGTTGCCGGCGCCTGGCCGGAACGCGTTCATGATTTCGGTCTCGGTGCCGACGGTCGTGGCCACGGGCGACCCGCAGTTCAACCGCCAGCAGGATCAGACCAATGCCTCGCTCCTCTCCCTCGGCGGCGGCACGCGCCGCGGCAACAACTACCTGGTGGACGGCGTCGCGATCACCGACATGCGGAACCGCGCGATGCTGATCCCGTCGATGGAAGGCATCGAGGAAGTCAAGGTGCAGGTCCACACGTACGACGCGGAAATGGGTCGGACAGGCGGGGGCGTCTTCAACGTGACCCTGAGGTCCGGAAGCAACGCCTTCCACGGGTCGGGTTTCTATCAGACGCGCCCGGTGTGGGGACTCTCGAATAACTTCTTCAATGACAAGGCAGGCGTTCCTAAGGACGAAAGCCAGTACTACCGACTCTGGGGCGGCGGCGCCGGCGGCGCGCTCATCAAGAACAAGACGTTCTACTGGGGTGCCATCGAGGGCTACCGTTCGTACACCACGCGCAACGGTGCGCTGCGGTTCCCGACGTCGCGTGAACGTCGCGGAGACTTCTCGCAGACGTTCAACGCGGATGGCAGCCTCGCTGTCATCTACGATCCCTTGAACGTCGTCAACGGCGTGCGCCAGCCCTTCCCCGGGAACCAGATTCCGGGGGATCGCCTCAGCACGGTCGGCCAGAACATCGCCAACCTGATGCCGACACCGGATCAGGACACCAGCATCAACGGTCAGGCCAACTACTTCCGTGGCGCCTCGATCATCGACCGGGGCGACATGTTCCAGGGCAAGCTCGAGCACAAGCTGAGCGACAAGCTGTCGCTGTCAGGCGCTTACATCGACAACACGACGCAGGAGCCCGACACGGACTACTGGAAGGACACGAATCCGCAAGGCGACCCGAACCGCGGCAAGCTGTTCCGCGACCCGAAGGTCCTCGCGCTGAATGCGGTGTACATCCCGAACAACACCACGGCGGTCACCCTACACGGCGGCTGGTCGTCCTTCCCGGACAGCTGTCTGCCGTTCGATGGCCGCAACCCGTACGACCTCGCGAGCCTGGGTTTCCCGGCGAGCTACGTGAACGCGGTGCAGTTCCAGAAGTTCCCGCGTGGCCACGTCGAGGGCTACGGCGAGTTCAACAACATCGACTGCACGTTCGGCGATCGCGGCCGTCTCGACCTCGTGTGGCGCGGCTGGAACATCAACGGCAGCGTGTCGAAGTTCGTCGGCCGTCACACCTTCAAGTACGGCGCCGACTTCCGCCGCCAGACCATCGACGTGTTGTGCTTCGGACAGTCGAGCGGCGAGTTCTACTTCGATCGTATCTACACCGTGCAGGACCCGAACAACGTCGTGTCGACGCAGGGCAACGCGCTCGCCAGCATGCTGCTCGGCTACGTGAGCCCGAATGCGTCATTAGAGAGCTACGTCCCCATTCTCGACGAAGCTGCGCGGATTCGTGGACTACTACGGCGGCTACGTTCAGGACGATTTCCGGGTCAACAGCCGGTTCACCCTGAACTACGGCCTGCGGTACGAATTCGAGCAGGGCTTCCGCGAGAAGGACGACAACATCTCGGTGGCGTTCGACCGCAATGCGACCACCACGCTCAGCAACGGAACCGTGCTCCGCGGCGGTCTCCGCTACGCGGGCCGCGACGGCTTCCCCGATTACCAGGGCGACCCGTCGAGGACGAAGTTCAGCCCGCGCGTGGGCATGGCGTACTCGCTCGGCGACAAGACCGTCCTCCGCGGCGGGTACGGCATCTTCTGGTCGCCGTGGAACTATCAGTTCCCCGGCTCGCAGACGTACGGCCAGTTCGGATTCAGCACCGTGACGACGGCCATTCCCGGATCGTCCGCCGTGCCGAACCTGTCGGCTGGCGGCACAGGCATCCTGGACGATCCGTTCCCCGCGAGGCCTCAACCAGCCCGTTGGCGCGGCAGATGGGCTCCTGACCGGCGTGGGCACGAGCTTCCAGTACGTGAACCAGGACCGGAAGTCGCCGTACGTGCACCAGTGGTCGATTGACGTGCAGCGCGAACTGCCCGGCAACATGGCCGTGTCGGCGACCTACCTCGGATCGAAGGGTGTGGACCTGAACTACGGCGGGTCGAACGACTCGCTGGTGCCCATCAACACGATCCCCATCGAGGTGGTCCAGCAGACGATCAACGCGGGTCAGAGCTTGGATGACGCGGTACCCAATCCGTTCTTCGGGACGGAAGCGGCCCAAGGCGCCCTGTCCGGGCCGACCGTGGCGCGGTCGCAGCTGCTCCGTCCGTTCCCGGGCTTCGGCAACGTGCTCGAGCGCCAGACGACCGGTGCGCGGAGCAACTACTACGCGATGATCCTCAAGCTGGATCGCCGGCTGAACAATGGATGGGGCGGCCGCTTCAGCTATGTGTATAGCCAACTTGAAGGACAGCCAGTTCGGCGAGAGCAACCAGTACTCGACGAACCACCAGAACGCGAACTTCGGTTCGCGTCCGCTGAACCCGTACAACCTCGATGGTGAGTACAGCATCGGCATCCTCGATCGTCCGCAATCTCTCGTTCTCGCGCCGTACTTCGAGCTGCCGTTCGGCGAGGGCAAGAAGTACGCGACGAGCGGGGTCGGCAATACGCTGCTCGGCGGCTGGCAGATCAGCGCGATTGCCACCTTCGAGAGCGGCTATCCACGCAACATCACGATGAACTCGGACAACACCGGAACGTTCGGCGGCGTGCAGAGGCCGAACGTGACCGGTACGGACCCGAGTGTCGACCTGAGCGTGCCGGTGACTTCGACGCAAGCTGCCAGTGCTTCCGGAACATCAACCCGGCGGCCTACTCGGCTCCGGCGGCGTTCACCTACGGCACGAGCCCACGGAACGACGACCGCGTGCGCAGCCCCTACAAGCCCAACTGGGACGTCGTGTTCACCAAGAACACCGGCATCGGTGGACCGACCAAGTTCCAGATCCGCTTCGAGATGCTGAACCTGTTCAACCAGGTCAAGCTCAATGGCGGCGGCGACGGTCGCGTGGGCAACTCGAACTTCGGCGTCCTCAGCAGCCAGGCGGGCTTCATGAGGATTACCCAGCTCTCCTTCCGAGTACTCTGGTAAACGAGGCACATCGGAAGAGTCTCAAGGGGCGGCCTTCGGGCCGCCCCTTTTTTTTAAGAACGGCCATCAGGTCTCCGAGTACACAGCCGGGCCTTCAGCTCTGGGGAACGCGCGCGTCGACGGACCGCGTAACCGCGCGGAGGCCGTTAGGTCTCGGATCGACCATTCCAGTTACGATTGATGGTCGTGACGCTCTGGACGCGCTGGCTCGCATTCCTTCTCTGCTCCACCATCTGCGTGACGGCGACGGCGTCCGCGCAGCCGGCCCCCACCGAGAACACCGAGCGAATCGGCCGGATCGCCTTTCCAGTCACCGCCAGGCCAGCGGCGCACGAACACATCGAGCGTGGCCTCGCCTGGCTGCACTCGTTCGGCTACGAAGACGCGTTCGAGGAGTTCGAGCAGGCCTTCAAGATCGACCCGACAGCCGCCATGGCGGTCTGGGGCGAGTCGATGACCTTTTCCCAACCTGTCTGGGGAACTGAAGATCTGACGCGTGGCCGCCTCGCTCTCTCCCAGCTGGGGCCCACGTCGAGTGTGCGCCTCGCACGGGCTCGGACGACGCGCGAGCGGCGGTACCTTGAAGCGGTAGAGATCCTTTACGGGGATGCCGACAAACCTGCCCGCGCACGTGCGTATGCCGACGCGATGGGACGGCTGGCTGCCGATTTCCCTGACGATACAGAGGCCACGGTCCTCCACGCCCTCGCGCTTCTCGGCACGGTGCACCGAGGCGACGATCCGGATTCGCTCGAATCGCCCTCGGGTCCCATGACACACGCGCTCGTCGGCAGCGAGACGCAGACGCGCGTCGCAGACATGTTGAGCCGTGTCCTCCTCGCGCATCCCGAACACCCTGGTGCACTGCACTACCTGATTCACGCGCTCGATGATCCGGCGCACGCACGCGCCGCGCTCAACGCCGCACGGACGTATGCGACCGTGGCTCCCTCGTCCAGCCACGCGCTGCATATGCCGGCGCACATCTTTCTCCAGCTCGGGATGTGGGACGATGCGGTGCGGTCCGATAGGGCGTCGTTTGAGGCGTCGGTCAGGCGTGTCGCGAAGCGCGGATTGACCCTCGCGGATCGCGACTACCACAGCCTGTCGTGGCTGCAGTACGAATACCTCCAGCAGGGGCGCTATCGCGAGGCGCGCCAGACATTCGATCAAATCCAGCCTGCCGCGGACCAGACTGGCCACCCGCGCATCCGGAACGTCCTCGGGCACATGCGCGCGCACTGGAGCATCGAAACGCGCCGCTGGGACGACACGCGCCGGCAGGAGACCTACTTCAACGTCGACGAGCTGTTCGCGATCGGCTTGAGCGCCGCCCGCGCGGGCGATCAGGCGCGGGCCGAAGTCACCTCAGATCGCCTCGCGGCCGTGGCCGCGTCCGGCAAGCTTCCCGGGCTGATGCCGCTCATCCGCATCATGGAGCACGAGCTGGGGGGACTGGTTCAGCTCGGCCGCGGCCGGACGGATGAGGCGCTGTCGGAATTGAAAACCGCCGTAGAACTGCAGGAGGCCCTGCCGCCGCCGGTCGGCTGGCCGCAGCCGCTCAAGCCGGCGCACGAGCTCTACGGAGAGGTGCTGCTCGAGTCAGGTCAGCCGGTCGAAGCGGCCGCGCAGTTCAGAAAGGCGCTCACACGGTCACCCAATCGATCGCTGGCGGTACTCGGACTGGCGCGTGCGGAGGCCGCCGCAGGCCGCACCGACGAGGCACGGACCGAGTATCAGGCTTTCCTGAAGAACTGGGAGCGCGCCGACGCGGAGCTCCCGGAGCTTGCCGAGGCGCGCGAATTTCTCGCGCGACCCGGCGGCGAAACTGCTACTCGTGTGGGTTTCGGGCGTACCGCGCTGATGTCCGCCGTCGCGATGCTGCTCGCGGCGCTCGCGGTTGTCTTGATGCGTCGCAGGACTGCGGTCACAGCGTCACAAGGTCACAAGGTCGCAAGGTCGAAAACTGAAAGGCCGCAGGATTCAAGGGTCTCAAGATCCAAGCGGTGAGAGCTCGCAAGCGCTAGAAAGATCCGCTGACCCTTCGACCCTAGATGACAACTTCTCTTGTGTAGAAGTACGCATCCAGCCGCTCGGCAGGAATGGCGGCGTCGCCGGGCTTGAGCGCGATGCGGTGGCGCCCGCGATCGGCCGGCTCCCACACGTGCGACCAGAGCGCCCAGGTATTGGTCGCGCGTGGAGCGGGACATACATGTACGGGCACGAAGGATTCGTTCGGGTTGAACCGAATCCGCAGCGAATCGGTGGCCGCCTCCCCTCCCCACACGATCCCGATCACCTTGAAGGCCTCGCGTCGGTCGCGAGTCCAGCGTTCGATTCTGACCGGCATCGCGGCCAGATCCATGGACGCCGGCTTGAAGTCGCGCGCCGCAATCGGCTGTCCCTTCTGAAACGTCCGACTCGCATACTCGCGCATCTGCGACGTCGATTCGGCCTCGTCATCCACGAACGTGATGGTGGTCACCCATTTGACGCAGGCGGCGCCATACCACCTCGGCACCATGAGGCGCACCGGGTGGCCGTGGTCCTTCGGCAGCGGCTGGCCATTGAGGCCCGTCGCGAGAAAGGCGCCAGCGGATCGAAGCTGATCGAGTGTGAAGATCCAGCTCGCGCCAGCGACCGACGTGTAAGACCGCTCCGAATGCTCATCGAATCCCGTGATGGCGACACGCGTGGCGGAAGGAAGAGGCTCTACGCGCGCCAGCACGTCTTTCAGCGGCACGCCCGTCCAGACGGCCGCGCTCATGAGGCCGAAGCCGCCGAGCTGGCTGTTGCCGGCGCACTCCATCAGATGGGTTCCGCACGGCTGAATGCTTCGCGCGAGCTCCGGAAGGGGAAGATCGATCGACTGCCGCACGAGGCCGTCGATACGGATGATCCATGGCTCGCCCCTCGGCAGCAAGTCCGGACAGGAAGTGCGTATGAAGAATCGATCGTTCGATGTGATGAGCGCGTCCGGGCCGAGCGTCGAGAGGTCCGTCAGCAGGCGGGCGTCGAGACCGGATCCTCTGAGTGTGCCGAACGGAACGGGACCACCGGGTTCGTCGAACGGAACCGTGCCCGCATACTGCCATCCGGCGAGAGGATCCGGCCCGCACGCATCTTCATAGGCGTCCAGTCGCGGCCCTGCCCCGGCATGCCACGCGCCGATGAGCGACGCGGCGCCGGCGACCGAGGCCCGAAGAAAATTGCGGCGAGTCGGGAGCCACAGTCCACCGGCCGATCGCGTCCACCATGAACCGCTCTCCGCGAGTGGCCGCTTGTCGTCCACGCGGTCCACCAGATCGTCACGCACGTCCGAACCGTAGCATCTTGTTCAACGTGCAGCAAGGATACGAGTGTGAACTGATCGACGTAGTTCTTCGACGAAGTTCTTAGTGCTTAGTGCTTGGTTCTTAGGAACGCCTAGGAACCAAGCACCCAGAACTCGCACTAAGCACTAAGAACTAAGCACAAGGAACTTCATATCACTTCCTCTCGTACACCACCTTCCCAGCCACCATCGTCAGAAGAATCTCCCCTCTGAGCAGGGCTCCCGGGTCCGAGTCCCCCACCGCGAATGGATCCACGGACATCACCGTCAGGTCCGCCCACCGGCCGGGGGCCAGGACACCGGTCTGGCTCTCTTCGAATGCCGAGTACGCGCCCCAGGTGGTGTAACCGCGCACCGCTTCTTCGGGCGTCATCCTTTGCTCCGGATACCAGCCGCCCGCGGGCTGGCTGTCCTTCCCCTGTCGCGTGATCGCCGAATGGAGACCGTAGAACGGATCGTGATCCGATCCGGGCAGGTCCGAATTGAACGCGAGTCGTGCGCCCGATCGGCGGAGCGTCCGCCACGCGTACGCCAGGCGGACGCGATCGGCCCCAAGACGCGCCTCGGCCCATGCCTTGTCTTCGACCGCGTGAGGAGGCTCCATGGATGCGATGACCCCGAGCTGCGAAAACCTGGGGACGTCGGCCGCGCTCAACACCTGGGCATGCTCGATGCGATGGCGGCCGTTCCCAACCTGCGCATCACTGGCGATGACCTTCTCGATGAAGTCGAGCGTCTCGCGATTCCCGGCATCACCAATGGCGTGAATGCTGGCCTGGAAGCCGCGCCGCATCATCGAGGCCACGAGTTCCTGGTCGAACCCGTACTCGCCTCCGCTGACACCCTTGTGGCCCGGACGGTCGGCATAGTCGTCGAGCATCCGCGCGCCGCGAGAGCCCAACGCCCCGTCGTAGTACGCCTTCACCGAGCGGGTGGTCAACATGCCCTTCGCGGCGGTGTCGGGTCCCCTTGCCAGCCATTTCTTCAGGAGCGGCGCGTCACGGGCCGAGAGCATCGCATACACGCGGATCGGCAGCTTGCCTCGCGCGTTGAGACTTTCGAACGCGTCCATCTCGAGCGTCGGCGCGCCCGCCTCGTGAATCGCGACGTAGCCCGCTGCAGCCATCGCATTGAGTCCGGCAAGAATCTGCTCCTCCATGCGCGGTTCCGTCAGGGGCGGCAGCGCCTTGTCGAGCAACTCGACCGCGCGATTGAGCAGCAGTCCGGTCGGCCTGCCTGACGGGTCCTTTCGAATCTCACCGCCAGACGGGGCCTTCGTCAAGGCGGTGATGCCTGCCCGCTCGAAGGCCAACCTGTTTCCCCAGACGGCAAACCCATGAAGGCCCCGCAGATAGACAGGATGATCGGGCACCTTCTCCGAGAGGAGCTTCATGTCGGGATAGTGATTCGCCCACGCGCCCTCGTCCCAGCCCTGCCCGAGGATCCAGTCGCCTTTCGGCACGCCCACCGCCACCGACGCCACCTTGCTGACCGCTTCGGCTTCCGTGGCGATGCCCGTCAGGTTGACGCGGCTCAGGATGCCGCCAAGCTCCGCGACGTGCACGTGCGAATCGATAAGGCCGGGAAGAACGGTCGCACCATGCACGTCAATGACGCGAGTGCCAGGACCGCGGTAAGCCTCCGCCTGCTGGGTCGAGCCCACGAACTGAATCGCGCCGACGCGGATGGCGAGGGCTTGTGCATCACCGTGCCACCGGCCATCGAGACGCGGCGCGCGCGAATCGGCGGCTCCGTCGAGCGCGGGCTCCGGCCAATTGAGCGTGTAGACGTTGCCATTCACAAGGAGCAGGTCTGCAGGTTCGACCGCCTCGCGTTTCGGACTGCAGGCGGCAGTCAGGAGGCCGAGCATGAGCAGGAGCAGGATTCGGTTCATGGCTCAGGGTTCAAGGTCAGAGTTCGGTTTTGTGATGCCGTCGCGCTGTGTTTCAATTGGAGTCAATGCGCGCTCTTGTTCTGGCGCTCGGCGTCGCACTCATGGCCACGAGTCTCGTGGCGCGCAATAAGACGCCACAATCATCGCCTGCGTCGAGCTCAGAGGTCACGTATTTCTGCCCGATGCACACCGACGTGACGTCGCCCGTGCCGGGAACCTGTCGCCGGTGCGGCATGACACTCGTGGCCGGCGAATCCTTCGTCGGCGCTCGACTACGATCTCTCTCTGGAGACAACTCCTCGCCTCGTGCGGGCCGGCCAGCCGGCCCGGCTCACGCTGCGCGTATTCCATCCGGAGACAGGGTCGGCGGTCAAGGACTTCACGGTCGTCCACGACGAACCCTACCACCTCTTCGTCGTCTCCGAAGACCTGAAGACGTTCTTCCATGTCCACCCCGTCCAACAACCGGACGGATCGTTCGTCATCGATCTGACGCTGCCTGCGCCAGGGCCGTACCGGGTATTCTCCGATTTCCTGCCGACGGGCGGCATGCCGCAAATCATCGCGAGGCCGCTCCTGACCGACGGATTTGCGGGAGACCTCCTCGCATCCGCGGCGCACCTCGCGCCCGACCAGTACTTCGTCAAGAGCGTGGACGGATTGAAAGTCGCGCTGGACTTCCTGCCGACCGCGCTCATCGCCGGCCGCGAATCCGCGCTGACATTCAATCTCGCTGATGCCGAGACCGGACAGCCTGTCACAGATCTCGAACCGTACCTCGCGGCATGGGGCCACACCCTCGCGCTCAGCGAGAACCTCGTCGAATACATCCACAGTCATCCCATCGAGGCCGTGCCGGTGGCGGGTCGCGAATCGCTCAAGGGCGGTCCCGTCGTGACATTCCGCGCGTTTTTCCCGAGGCCGGGCATGTATCGCTCGTGGACGCAGTTCAAGCGCCACGGCCGCATCGTGACGGTGCCATTCACGTTCAGGGTGTACCGGCTCGGAGAAGCACCCTCACTTCAACACCAAGAAGGGGAATAAGGACGTATTCTGTGGGTCCTACGGGTCCTTATGGTGCCTATAGGTTCTATGCGCTGGGTCCTAAAGGACCGACAGGACCCTCTTGTGATTCGGAGCGCCTTTCAAGATTTCTCCGCGGGAAATGTACGTGAGGATTACCCGTCCCAACGAGCGAAGGCCTGCAGGCTCGACGCGATCGAAGTACGCCGTCGTCACGATCTGTGTGCCGCGCGGGAGCGCTACGGGTTCGCGGAAGATGTACGGCGTCGGCCACTCTGACTGATACGGACTCTCGAAGAGCAGCATTTCTGTGGTTCCGTCCGGTTTGATGGCCGCGACTTCGACCGATCGTCCGCCTGCGCTCAGTTCGGCCCGCAGCGCGATGCCGAATAAATCCTCGGTCACTTCCTTCCGGTCCTGAAGCCGCAAAGATTCGTCATCCTCGGGTGCTCGCGGCTCAAGACGAACCGTGAAACCAGAGGCCCGCCGAGCTGGCGGTTGAGTCGCGAAGTGCAGGCCCACCGCACTCGTGTCCTCGACCTGCGCCTCTACGCCGTGATAATGGATTTCCATCTCGATTCGCGCCCCTGCCGGCAGCAGGAACCCGACATTGTCCGGAAGCTGCAGAGACGCATGCCACGGTGTCCATGCACCGAGCCACTCGCCCGATCCGGCATCGTAGAAGAATGCGCTCTTGACCACGCGTCGATCGCCAGGCTTGAAATCGACCGACCGAATCCAGCGAGCCGTCCGAAGACCACTAGGGATGACCACGCGAGTCGCGTCGTCTTTGACGTCAGCTGGAACGACGTGCGGTGCCGGCATCGTGAGAACCAAATCGGGCGTTCCATGCGGCCAATCCGGCACGTCGAGCACCGTGACGCTGCCCGGTCCTGCCCCTGGTGGGACGCCACCATCAATCCAGGACACCAGATACTCCACCTCACGCGTCGTCAGACTGTTCTCGTTCGAAAATCTGCCGTAGCCGCTGACCGCCGGCCACGGCGGCATCCGCCGTTCGAGCACTTCTTCCTTGATGGCCTGCGCCCACGGCCGGGCTTCGCGGTAGTTCGTCAACGGCATCGAGAGCGTGTTCGTTGCATGGCACTGCACGCATTTCCGCTCGAAGATGCGGACCACTTCTCGATTGAAGAGCACGGTCGTCGTAATGGGATCGTGTGGGTAGGCAGAACGAGACGCCAGGAACCACATGCCTCCGACGACGACCGCCGTCACGACCAAGAGCGTGCGTCTTGTCTGGGGCATGGATCAGTGGCATATGGCGAAACCGTCCAGGCAACGACCTCCGACCGGCAATCGGAGGCTTCTCGACGCACCGTCCCGACCATTATAGGTCCCGGTGTAAATGAGACTTAACGGTTTTAGTTGCAAAGTTTTACAAATATCGAATTTGACGGTTTTTCGCGCCGCACGTACAATGTCTGGTCTGCAATTTTCTCGACGAGTGTAAGTGTGCGCATCGGGCAGCCTGCGCTCCGATTTCGGGGCGCTGCCCGATCCAGGCCAGAGTCGATATTCATTAGAGGGACGACCGTTCGGGCTGAGCCTGTCGCCTCAACGTAACTCAGGACGAGGAGGAAGTCATGTCGCTGTCGCGCCGCGGTTTCATTCGGTCAGTAGGAATGCGAGGGGCCAGTCCAGGCGTGCGGCGTCATGGATCGCCGCCCGCGGTCGGGAAGCGATGGTTGGCGAGGCAGGCTACTCCACGGCGCGCGCGATGGTGCCGCCGGCGGTCGGCGAAATCCGCATCAGCAGCAACGAGAACCCGCTCGGGCCCGGTCGCGCCGCTCTTGACGCGATCACCGCGCAGTTCTCGCAGGCCGGCCGGTACACGCTTCAACAGCAAGCCCGGCATCGGCGACCTGATCGAGACGATTGCCAAGAAGTGGGGCGTCAAGAGCGAGAACGTCACCGTCGGCGCCGGCTCGGGCGAACTGCTCCGGAATGCCGTCCGCGCGTTCACGTCGCCCACGAAACCGCTCGTCACCGCGCAGCCATCCTTTGAGTCGCCATTCACGACGGCGAACCAGATCGGCACGCCGGTCAAGTACATCTCCGTTACGGCCGACCTCAAGCTCGACCTCGATGCGATGGCCGCGGCCGCACCGGGGGCCGGAATGATCTTCGTCTGCAACCCGAACAACCCGACCGCGACGGCGCACGGTCTGCAGACGATCACCGACTTCGTGGCGAAGGTCCGAAAGACCGCGCCGGACACCGTGATTCTGCTCGACGAAGCGTATTACGACTACGTCACCGACCCGTCCTACAAGACCGGCGTGCCGCTCGCGATGGAGACGCCGAATCTGTTCGTCGCCCGCACGTTCTCGAAGGCGTACGGCATGGCGGGGTTGCGCATGGGATACGCCATCGGCCGGACCGAGCTGATCAAGGAACTCGCGCGCTGGGGCATGACGCCGTTCAACATGAACACGCTCGGACTCGCGGGCGCGGTGGCATCGCTCAACGATCAGGCGCACATCGATCAGGAACGGGCCAGGAACACCGAGGTGCGCAACTACACCGTCAAGGTGTTCGAGGATCTGGGCTGCAAGCCTACCGACGCTCAGACCAACTTCCTCTTCGTCAACATCCATCGGCCGGCGAAGGAGTTCCGTGACGCCTGCAAGCAACAGGGCGTGCAGGTCGGCCGAGATTTCCCGCCGTACGAAAAGACGCACGCGCGTGTTTCGATCGGCACCATGGAAGAGATGCGCCAGGCAGCCGAGGTGTTCAAGAAAGCGCTCGGCGCGGCGACCACCACCGCGGCGCGGTAATCGAGCTGCCAATGGCCACAGAAGCTATTCACCAACGAGGAGGTTGTCATGTCGCTGTCGCGACGCGCGTTCGTGCAGACGCTCGGAATTGGAGCCGCGGGGGCTCTCTCAGGTTCGTTCATCTCCAGCCGGGGCCGTGAGGCTTCGCTGTTTGGCTTCGAAACGCTGCTCGCTGCCGGAACGAACCCCATCATTCTCGGCAGCAACGAAAACCCGACTGGCCCCGGCCAGGCGGTGCTCGACGCGGTCAAGGCCGCGTACGGCCCGACCGGCGCCATGCCCGGCCGCTATCCTTTCGGCGACGAGTGGACGCTCTCCGAGGCGATTGCCAAGAAGTACGGCATCAAGACCGAGAACGTGCTGCTCGGCTGCGGGTCCACGCAGATTCTCAGGACCTCGGCTCAGGTGTTCACGTCGAAGAGCCGCCCGCTCGTCGGCTCGATTCCCACCTACGAGGAATGCGCGGGCTACGCCGCCCTCATCGGCTCGCCGGTTCGCGGCGTGCCCATGACGAAGGACTTCCGGATCGACCTCGACGCCACGCTCGCGGCGGCCAAGGGCGCCGGCCTCGTGTTCTATTGCAACCCCAACAACCCGACCGCGACCGCCGTCGGAGGCAAGTCGACGCGTGATTTCATCGCGCAGCTGAACAAGATCGCGCCCGAGACGACCGTGCTCGTGGACGAGGCCTACTACGACTACGTCACGGATCCCTGGTACGAGACGATGATCCCCGTCGCGCTCGAGAATCCGCGCGTCGTCGTGGCGCGCACGTTCTCGAAGGCCTACGGCATGGCCGGCCTGCGTGTCGGCTACGCCATCGGGAACGCCGGGACCATCAAGACGATGAGCGATTGGGAAGCGGGCGGCAGTCTCAACGTCCTCGGAATCCACGCGGCGCTGGCCACGATCACCGACACGACTCGCCTGGCGGCCGAGAGCAAGCGCAACACGGCCGCGCGTGAGTTCACGATCGACTGGTTCAAGAAGAACGGCTACGTGCCGACGGATTCGCAGACCAACTTCCTCTTCGTCGACCTCAAGCGGCCGTCGAAGGGGTTCCGCGATTCCTGTCGTGAAATGGGCGTGATTGTGGCGCGCGACTTCCCACCGTACGAGAAGTCGCACTGCCGCATCTCGATCGGCACGATGGAAGAGATGCAGCAGGCCGTCGAGGTGTTCGGCAAGGTGCTGGCCGCGCCAGCCAAGGCCGCCGCATAAGCTGTTCCTGAACGGCTGAACGAAGCTCTCAGCTGTCAGCGTTCCTTCCGCCGCGGCCAACAGCATGGGCGCACGGGAGGAAGGCAAGGCAGCTGAGAGTTTTTTTTTGCAGGGAGAGGACCATGAGAACAGGACTCGCCAGCTGGTTCGGCGTGCTGCTCGTGCTCGGATTGATGTCGGCGCCGGTGGCCGTTCAGGAAAAGGGCGGCGAGGAAGAAACCGGGCCCTATCAGGTTGCTGATGGCTGGCCCAAACCGCTGGGCCATCCAGGGTGGACGTGGGGTTCACAGGGCGGCGTCTTCGCAGAGACCCCCAACAAGATCTTCATCCTCCAGCGCGGCGAGCTCCCGGTGCCCGAGAAGGCCCCGCAAGGCTACACGGGCGGCTACGGCGCCTTTGGCCAGCCGGCGACTTCCGGCACTCCCCGGCTCGAAAACTGCATCCTGGTCGTGGACGGCGCAGGCAACCTGCTCCAGAGCTGGACCCAGCACGACCACCTCTTCGCGGGCGGACGCGGACCGCACAAGATCAAGATCAGCCCTTACGACCCGCAAAAGCATGTCTGGGTTGTCGACGACATGCGTCATCAGATCTTCAAGTTCACGAACGACGGCAGCAAGCTCGTGATGACGCTGGGCGAGCCCGGCGTGGCCGGCGAAGATGACAAGCACTTCGGTCGCCCGACCGATATCGCCTGGCTCCCAGACGGCACGTTCTTCATCTCGGACGGCTACACCAACACGCGCGTCGTCAAGTTCGACGCGAACGGCAAGTTTCTGATGACGTGGGGAAAGAAAGGGGCCGGCCCCGGCGAGTTCAACCTGCCGCACTCGATAGACATCGACAGTCAACGGCGCGTCTACGTCGCCGACCGGTCGAACAGCCGCATCCAGATCTTCGACGAGAACGGCAAGTACCTGGACGAATGGCGCAACATCCGCTCGCCGTACCACATCATGATCACGCGCGATCAGTATCTGTGGGTGGCCGACGGCGTCACCAACAAGTTTCTCAAGTACGATCTGAAGGGCATGCGGCTCTCGAGCTGGGGCACGTACGGCTCATTTCCCGGCGCCTTCTGGGGCGTGCACCAGTTCGCCGTGGACAGCGACGGCAATCTCTACGCGGCGGAAACCTTCGGCGGCCGCACGCAGAAATTCACAGCGCGGCCAGGCGTTGACCCGGCGCGGTTGATCACCGGGCCGCTGCGGGGAGCGTCCTCCAGCCAGTAGTCACAGCCAGAAGACGACCTACACCGAACGATGTCCGGTCGCCGTTCCTTGAGACTCTCGATCTGCGCCTGCGCGCTGGTCGCCGCTCCAGCCCTGGCCGTACAGGCGGCCGCGCAGACTTCGCCCCGCCAGATCATCGGTCCCGAGCCGCCCGTCCCTCCGGCGATCGTCGCCCGCGACGCGGAGGGGCGCGTGACGATGCGAGCGACCCGATTGAAGGCCGACCAGGAGTTCAGGGTCGATGGAGTGCTGGACGAGGCGATCTACACCGATGTGCCGTCGGTCAGCGACTTCATTCAACAGGAGCCGCACGAGGGACAACCGGCCACCGAGAAGACGGAAATCTGGGTGTTCTTCGACGACAAGAACGTGTACTTCTCGGCTCGCTGCTGGGACAGCCATCCCGAGCGGATGGTCGTCAACGAGATGCGCCGCGATCAGCAGAACATCTTCCAGAATGAAAACGTGACAGTCGTCTTCGACGCCTTCTACGATCGCAGGAGCGGCGTGTTCTTTCAGACCAACCCTCTCAGCGCGATTCGCGATCAGGAGGTGACCAGCGAGCGCGACAACAACAACGACTGGAACACGGTCTGGGACTCGCGACTCGCAGCATGTTCGACCAGGGCTGGACGCTCGAGATGGTAATCCCGTTCAAGTCGTTCCGCTATCGCCAGAGCGGTCCGCAGATCTGGGGCATCAACGTCCGGCGCGTCGTGCGGTGGAAGAACGAACAGTCGTTCCTCACGCCGATTCCCGCGTCGTACGGCTTTCGCGGCATCTACAAATTCTCATCGGCCGCCACGCTCGTCGGCATCGAAACGCCCGAGGCCTCTCGAAACCTCGAGCTCAAACCGTACGTGATCTCGGCGGTGACGACGAACAACGCGGCGCCAGTTCCGTTCTCGAACGACGTGAGCGCCGATGCGGGCTTCGACGTGAAGTACGGCCTGACGCGCGGCCTGATCACCGACTTCACGTACAACACAGATTTCGCCCAGGTCGAGCAGGACGATCAACAGGTCAACCTGACCAGGTTCAGCCTGTTCTTTCCGGAGAAGCGCGATTTCTTCCTCGAGGGCCAGGGCATCTTCGCGTTCGGCGGCGCGCAGCTCCAGCAGGGCGGCGGCGGGGTGCCCGGAGGGGCCAGCAGCATCAGCGGGAACACCCGATCGGGCACGCCCGACTTGACGCCGATTCTCTTTTTCAGCCGGAACATCGGCCTCTCAGGTGGCCAGGCGACCCCGATCGTCGCCGGGGGCCGGATGACCGGCCGCGCAGGCAAGTACGTGCTCGGTATGCTGGACATCCAGACGGGCGACTCGGATGTCGTTCAGGCGAACGCCACCAATTTCGCGGCGTTCCGCGTGCGGCGCGACATCCTGCGTCGGAGCGCGGTTGGCGTGATCGCCACGCGCCGCGATCCCGCCACCGCCGGCACGGACACGAACGAAACGCTGGGCTTCGACACGAACCTGGCCTTCTACCAGAACGTCAACATCATCGGCTACTGGGCGCGAACCTGGACTCCGGGTCTCTCGGGCAGCACCGATCGAAACGCCAGCTATCGCGCGCAGTTCGACTACGCGCCCGACCGCTACGGCGTGCAGCTCGAGCACCTCACCGTCGGTCCCGACTTCAACCCGGAGGTTGGATTCCTGCGCCGTGAGGCATTCCGCCGCTCGTACGCGTACCTGCGATTCAGTCCCAGGCCCAGGTCGATGCCGTCGATCAGAAAGTTCAGCTACGAGGCCAGTCTGGAGTACATCACCGATCCGGCAGGCTCCCTTGAGACCCGGAACCAGCTGGGCTCGTTTCGCACGGAGTTCAGCAACAGCGATCAATTCACAGTGGACTACGTGAACACGTTCGACTTCCTCGATGAAGGATTCGAGATCTCGCCAGGCGTGATCATCAGCCCCGGCGCTTACAACTACCAGGACCTCAGGGGGAGCTATGCCCTGGGGCAACAGCGGCCTGTCTTCGGAACGATCACCGTGTCACGCGGGAGCTTCTATAGCGGGGACAAGACGGAAGCGGGTTTCGCCGGCCGCGCGAAGATCACGAAGCAGCTGGCGGTCGAGCCCCGCGTGTCCTTCGCCTGGGTCGACCTTCAGGAAGGCTCGTTTGTGACGAAACTCGTCGGGGCCCGGGTCATCTATACCTTCACGCCGCGAGTCTTCTTCAGCAGTCTGATTCAATACAATTCCAGCGCGAGCTCGCTCACGTCGAACCTGCGCTTCCGCTGGGAGTATCAACCTGGAAGCGACCTCTTCGTGGTATACAGTGACGGGCGCGACACGACCGTTCACGGGTTCCCTGGTCTGCTCAATCGAACCGTGGTCGTGAAGGCCACCAAACTCTTTCGATTCTGACGCGATGACATTCACAGTGGATCGCCTTGATCATGTCGAGGTCTATGTCCGGGACATCGAGTCCGCCTGTTCCTGGTACGAACAGGTGCTCGGCCTGAAGGAGATTTACCGGTGGGATCCCGAGCCGGTGATGATCGGGGCAGGCGGCACCAAGCTGGCCCTGTTCAAGGCGGCGGCGTCGCCGGCCTCAGAGGGATGGTTGCCGCTCTGCCGATGGCACCGCGTGGCCTGGCAGACCGACGGGGCCGGTTTCGAGGCCGCTCAGCAGCACCTCGCAACCCTTCGGATCACATTTCGTGGCCCCGTCGACCACGTATCCGCCCGGTCGATCTATTTCCACGATCCGGACGGCAATCTGCTCGAGATCACGCACTATCTCGCGGCCGTGTGATCGCTAGGGCGCGCCTGTTTCGAGCTCGCTCAACCACTGCGCCACAACCACCTGGTGAGGCCCGTTTGCCATGGCATACGCGTGGGCATACGCGGCCATCTTTTCGCTCGCCCGTACTGCCCCGCCAAGGTCCGGACCACCGATGCGCGTCTGATGCAGGAGATGCAGTGCGAGAAACAGCGCATCGACGTCATCGCCATGTCGCGCGAGGTAGTGCTCGAGTTCGGTGAACGCCGCCGGGTAATCACGCGCGAGGATGTGTGAGGCGGCCAGTCGCTTCGCGATGAGGGCATCGTCCGGCCACTCGGCGCTCCCCTTCTGAAGGAGCGCAACCGCCTCGGAGGTTTCGTTCAATCGGAGATGGGCCTCCGCCATCAGGCGAATCAGCGCTGGATTGCCGTTGCCTTGCACGCGCAGGCCCGGCGTCCACGCGTCGATCGCTTCCCGGTCGCGCCCCTGCGCGGCCTCGGCGATGCCCAGATAGAGCGCCGCCGGCTGGAAATCCTGGGCCCTGGCGACTGCCGATCGAAACTGGAGCGCTGCCGGTTCGAATCCTCCGTTGAGCCCGAGAAGGGCCAGGCCTCGTAGAAACGCGGCGGTCGGCTCGTGCCCGTTGAGAGCCGGGAGCCGGGTGAGGAGACTGGCGAACTGGCCATCGCGGGCGACCGCAACGACCGCGGCCAGTCCCTCGATTGGCGCCGATTTCGCCTGGTAGGATTCCAGCGCGTCGAGCGCGTCACCGACCATCTCCGGACGGAGCCCTTCATCGCTCCGGAACGCAGGCGTCAGGAGCGCTTGAACCGTACGGCTGACCCACAGGGAGCCGGGAGACGCCACGACCGTGAATGCGACGTCGGCCCTGACCTTCTTCGACGCGCGCCGATCGGTGACGTTCAGCTCCAGGCGATAGTCGCCGGGCGGAAACGCCTTGAGCGGCACGGCCTGCGCCGCCAGCAGCTGATGACCCGCGATCGAGTCGAACTCCGGCGGCAACGTCGTCCGGTTGTAGTCCTGTCGGGCAGACGTCAGGCGGGCTTCGCCGGTCGACGAACGCCGGTAGAAGGTGTATTCGACGGTGACGTCCGGCTTCCTTCGCGGATCTGGTGTGGCGTTCAGGACCTGGAACACAATCCCCAATTCTTCGGTGTCGCTGAACCGGTTGTCGGACGCCGGCATCGCCTCGGTCCATCCCAACGCGAACGGATGAGCAGACTGCTGCTCGGGCGCGTACGGCACCGAGAGCGTACCTAGATGGTCTGTGACGATCACGCTGCTCAGCGAGAACCCGGCGGACAGATCGGGAACATCTATGGGCTGGCGGTAGACCGTCGCCCGCGGAGCCGGCAGGTTCTTGCCGTGACCGGGGCGTTCCCGCACCGCCAGGTACACGTCGTAGGACCCCGACGGAATCGCCACCGCCCGATCGATGTGGCGCGCGCCGCTCTGACCGAGGTCGGTGTTCGCCGTGAAATCGACGAAATCAAAGTCCTCGAACGGGAACAAGAACGCATCCTCTTCGTCGTTTGTCTCGTCGCGTTTGGCATGCCGCTCGTCTTTTTTGTCGCCTTGTCGCCGCCCGAACCCTTGCTCTCCTGGTTCTCTTTGACCATCAATCCCAGCGTGGTCGAGCTGCCCTGCGCGGAATTGATCACGGGGCGGCGTGATCCGGCGGTCGGCCCGCCCATTGGCATCTCATCGGGATTGACGTAGATAAATCCCCGCACGGGTCTGGGAATGCCTCTCAGGGAGTCCTGGTTCAGCCACTGTTCGAGCCCCGAGCGTTCGGCGGCACGGGATCCGTCCGCGCGCCGCGACACGACGCGAAGGTAGATCGCGGCAGACTTGAAGGCATCCGGCTCGGTGGCAAACCCCATCCTCAACGGGACGTAGCCTATGCCCTCGGTCGCCTTGAATGTGTAGCGCGCCCAGGGCGGAGCCTCGGCCGCCGCTGTTTCGCCGAGGCTGGCGCGATCGACCAGCCGGATCAGGTCGAGTATCTCGCGCCGTTCTGAATCGCTCAGTTTCTTGTCCTTCGTCTTCTGAGGCTTGTCGTCACGGGCCGCAAGCGGCGCGATGGCGATGAGCGCCACCGCCAGTCCCAACGCGATCCCGGCTCTCGTTCGAGCTTTCATCTCGGCCCCTTCAGTGCCTGCGTTCGGCCGATGGCGGCGCGTTCATCCACTGCTCGACGACGGCCGCATGTGGACCATGCGCCTCGACGTACGCTCGACTGTACCGCGTCAGCAGTCCGGCTGGCGCGCGGGCCCCCGCCGAAGGCGGCCCCGAGGGGCTCGCTCGATTGAGAAGGTAGATGGCGAGAAACAGCGCGTCCGTGTCGTCAGGGTGATCGCCAAGGACTTCCTCGAGCTCGCTGAACGCCTGCTTGTCGTCGTGGGCGAGCATGTGTGCAGCCGCTGTCTTGGTACGCGCTCGGCCGTCATCGGGCCACAGCTCCGTCGCCTCTTTCAACGTGTCGAGCGCAGCGGGAACGTCCTTCAACCTGAGAAACGCGTCGGCCATGAGCAGATGCAGAACCGGAGTGGCATAGTCGTCGGACAGCGCAACCTGCCACGCGCCGATCGCGTCCTGATCGCGTCCAGCGGCGGCGTAGCATGCGCCAAGGTACACCGACGCCGCCAGAAAATCCGATGACGAGCGAACCGCATCGCGAAACTGTCCGGCTGCGGCATCGAGATTGCCGTTCAGCCCCAGGAGCGCAAGACCGCGAAGAAACGCCGTCGTCGTCGGGTCGCCGCCGGCAGCCGAGACTCCTTCCAGAACCGCCGCAAAGTTTCCGGCGCGAGCGGCTGCGACGAGTGCGGACGTCCGCTGGTCGGACGTCGGCTTCACTTCGTTCAGGCGATCCAGCGCGGCGCCGACGAGATCCAGGCTCAAGACGTCGCTTCGTTGAAACGGCGGCGCAAGCATCGCCGAGATTGTCTGCTCAACCCAGACGGATTGCGGCGACGCCAGAATGCTGAAGTTGACGTTTGCGCTGGCGGCTTTGGCCAACTTGCGGTCGGTGGCCTTGATCTCGAGGCGGTAGTCGCCTGGTGGAAAGTTCTTGAGCGGAACCGGCTGTGCCACGAGGAGCTGGTGGCCCTTGGCCAGATCGAACTCGGCAGGGAGAGTCGTCCGGTTGTAGTCGCGGCGGGGTGACGCCTCGAGATGCTCGCCCTTCTCGAGACGTCTGAAGAAACTGTACTCGATGGTGACGTCCGGCTTTCGACTCTCATCGGGCGACGGATTCAGCACCTGAAAGACAACGCCCATGTTGTCCGCGTCACTGAATGTCGCATCCATGGCGGGGACGGCCTCGGTCCATCCGAGCGCAAAGGGATGCGCCGATTGCTCCTCCGGCAGGTACGGCATCGAGAGGTCGGCCAGTCGATCGGCGACAATCACGCTGCTCATCGCCAGACCCTTCGGCGGCTCCGCCACATCGAGGGTCTCGCGATACACGATCGGCTGCGTGGCGGTCTTAGGCTTGTCGCCGCTGTGCGGCAGGAGCGCAACGTAGAGGTCGTAGCTTCCCGCCGGCAGCGCCACTCCCCTCGTCAACTGCTGACCATCGGACGCGCTCGCATTCAGGCTGAGAAAGTCGAAGTCTTCGAATGGAAAGACCAGCGTTTCAGTGTCTTGGTTCTTCTCGGCTTGCTCGGCCGATCGGGCCTTTTCGTCGCGCTGGCGCTCATACTCTTTTTCCATCATCTGCAGCGCGGCAAAGCTGCCTTGAATCTGCGCGCCCTGTGGGCTCGGTGAGTTCATCTGCCCGCCGCCGACCGGCATCTCTTCAGGATTGACGGCAATGAACCCGCCAATCGCCGGAGGACGAGGGCTGCCGGTGGCAGCCTCTTTCACGAGCCAGTCTGCAAGGCCCGACTCTTCTCTGGGCGACGAACCGTCGGGAGCCCGCGTTGCAACGCGCAGGTAGAAGGCCACCTGATCCTGTCCGAAGGGCGAGTTGACCTTCATGATCAGCGGCAAGTAGTTGATCGGTCCGCTGCCCTTCAACACGAAGGTCGAGAGACCGGTCAGCGGCTTCGCCTCGGGTGCTCGACCAGCCTCGGTTTCGTCCACCTGTTTGATCAACGACATCAGCTCGACCCGCTGCCGCTCGTCCAGGCGGCGCGGTTGGGTGTCCGGAGCAGTCTGACCGTTCGCACCGAGTGAAACGCCAAGAACGGCCGCGCACGTCATCCACGTAACAGTCGGAATGTTCACCGCACCACCTTGCCCTCTCACGACCTTCAGGGGGACACCGCCCGTGCTGTTGCCCGGTAACCTCGCCGAGCCCGCACCTTGTAGCGCCCTCCGGTCAATTCCACCCGAATCTTTCGCCAGCGGTCGTCTCGATTTGGATCGCTCGACACATATGCCAGGAGATACTGGTTCGACAGCTCGTCCGTAATCTTGTGAAAGTCGTCTTTCAATTGCTCCACCTTGTTCGAGAAGAATGCATGTCCTCCGCTGATGTCCGTCAATTGCTGGACGATCTGCTTCGACTGCACGACCTCGGCGCTCCGTGCCTGGACGATCATATAGAGTGATGCATCACTCGATTCCACCGCCCGCTGCACCTGCTCGAGCGTCGTCCGGCTCGAACGGTCGTTCCCGTCAGTGAACAGGACTATCGCGCGCCGGCCCTGCTGGCGCTCCAGCATTCCGAGGCTCTTGACGATGACATCGTACAAGGCAGTTCCGCCCCAGGCGTTCAGTCGATCGAGCGCACGTTGACGTCTAGCCTGCTCGGTTTCCTTCCGGGCCAGCGTGAAGATGTTGTCGTTGAACGCCACGAGCGTCACACGATCCTCTGGCCGCATTGTTGCCAGAAAGTCAGTCACGGCCAGCTTGACCTGCGGGAGCACGGGCCGCATGCTCGAGCTGATGTCCACGGCGACCACGAGCTCCAACGGAATGTTCTCTGCCGCAAAGTGTGTCAGCTTCTGAACCCTTTCGTCTTCGAAGACGCGGAACTGATTTTCGGCAAGACCCTTGACGAAGCGATCACCGTCGCTCACCACCGCCGTCACGAGGACGGCTTCAACGTCCGCGCTGTCGTCGAATCTGGCCGTCCTGGTCCGGACGTTCCGCACGACCCGGCTCCCATCGGCCAGTCTCGCCACCGCCCGAATGTGATGCTCCCGCACGTTCGGGCCGGCGTCCCACAGGCACTCGAAAGGAGCGCGATCGACCGTGCACGTAAGCGTGCCGTCGGCATAGAACTCGACGGCGGAGACGCCTTTCGGAGGGTCGACGCTGGCGCGCAGCGCGATCGTGCCGCTGACGTACGCGCCCTCCTCGGGCGCAACGATCGTGATCTCGGGCGCGCGCGCCTGCCGCGCACCCAGGGCAAGCCCGACGACAACGATCGATCTGGCCCAGATGGCTGCGCCCATGTCTCAATTCTTGTGGCTGCCGTCAGTGACGGGCACGAGGGGTCCCTGTGCCGCCACCGATGAAATGTAGTCTTCCATCCGCTCGTCCGACAAGCCTCCAACATACTCGACCAGCGAGGCCCAGTCATCGTCATACGCGGGCTGGACGCCCTCAATCAAGTCCGTCGTCGCGACGGCCAGAATGTCGCGCGCGAGAAACCCGGGGAGTTTGTGGGCAGCGAGGGCCTCAGCCACACGAAATGTCAAGTCGGGCACGCGCGACGCCATCTGGCCACTCATGGGCCGGCCGCCAAAGTCCTCCCACGGTTCCGGTCGGGGCAGCCGTACGCAGAGGCAGCCTCCTATTTCGGCCGTCCCCCAGGCGTCGATGTTCTTCGCTCGTCCGATCTCAGGCCGGCCAAGCCAGAACAGGTCCAATCGCGAGAACGCACTCTCAAGTCGTTCGGGTTCACGGCTGACGATCCATGGCAATTGCTGCCGCCTCCACTCGCTCAGTGCGATCTCGTCGGCGAGACTGTCAAGAGCGGCAAGGTCGTGACCGGCCGCCTTCACTCGCGTTCGACCACGTTCAATCGCGCCGGCAAGCAGGTCGCGATCGTCGTCGGCGAGGTCGAACGGATTCATGAGCGTGGCATTCCGGATGAACGCCGTCTGCAGGTTGCTGCTGAGCGCAGGAGGATGAAGAGGGGGTTCTTCTGACAGACGACGGGGGCTGAAACGGGCCAGCGCCAGGTCCAGCCCGAGCACGGCCCCTTCGAGGTGAAGCGGCACGCCCTCGCCTCCTGCGGTTTGTGGCATTCTCCATTCCTGCTCGAGTCGCTCCTTGCTTTCCAGGGCAAATCCGAAATCGTGCATGTCCGCCAAATCGACAAGGCTCTCGTCCGTCGCCCCGAGACTCCCGAGGGCCGCGAGATAGACGGTCCTGACCAGCGCGTCCGCCAGAGCGATATCGGCGGCCCACTGCAGGCGATTCAGGACCTCACCGGCCTGGCTTGAATCGAGCGACTCGAGCCGGGCGAGCGCTTTGATCGCCTCACGAATGATCTCGGCCGGCACCGATCCGATGCGAGCGTTTCCCACGGCACGGAGACCCTGCAACGCCTCTGCGGCAGCGGTCAGCTCGCCGGTCAACTCGCGGAGCGGCGCGGTCTGATGTGAATCATGAGACAGGCCCTGAAGTACTGTCGAGAGATGGAGGGCGACATCGAAGCGGTTCGCCGCGGACCGATCGACGAGGTCTCGCATTCTCTCGCGGCTCGCCATCGCCGCGTCGAGCCGATAAGCAACCCCTTCCCAATCGATCGGCTGTGAGTGCGAGAGGCTTTGACCAGCCAGTCCATCGAGCAGTCGTTCCTGCTGGTTCCCTTCATCAGACGCCTCAGTCTGAGCAAGGGCAGGAAGCAGCCGATCGTTCAACCAATGTGCGATCCGGCCCTGATACTCGCCATCCGCAATAGACTGAGCGGCGATCTCCGTTACCAGCGTCGATGCGGTCTCAATTGTCAGCGCCCGAGCGAAGCGGGCACGTTCGACGAGAGCCAGCGCCGATTGAAACTGCGCCAGCGCCACCAGGCCCCTATCGTGATCGCCGATGCTGGCCAGCCTCACCGCCTGCGACATCATCGCGCGATACGCCGCCGGACTCGTGATACCTGCACGCTCCATCGTCAGGGCGAGGCTGGGGTACTCCGAAAACCCCTGAATCGCCGCGGCCGCATCTGCAATCTCCGCCGGACCGACACCTCCGAACACGCGTTGACCGAATAGAAATGCCGCGAGGCGATCGGCCCTCTTTTGAGGAGTTTCGGAGACGATCCGCTCGAGCAACCATGCGGCATCAACGGGATCGCCCGGACGCGGATCGGCACGACTTCCGCTATCCATGGAAGCGTGTCCCTTCAGCGCTTCAGCCCAGAACCGCTGGTCGCGCGGGCCAACCAGTTGACCCGATTCCAGATTGACCTGGCCAAGCACCATCGCCGCGTCGTTGGCGTTGCGCGCGAACGGGCGATCGGCGATCCTCCAGGCCGGATCTGCAAGCACGAACACCCTGTACAGGTCGAGGAAGCGCTGCCGACGAGTTGAGGCGTCGGCGATTCGGTTGCCGAGGGCGAAACTCAGATGCGGTTCGTCCAGGTGAGCGATGGTGTCGAAAAAATATGCGAGTCTCCCTTCGTCGCGCTTGAATACGGCCAGCACGAACGATTCGGTCTGGGCAAGAGCCTCGCCGACTACCAGCTCCCACAGCGTGCTGCGCCTCCGGGCCACCAGGCACAACGAGACGGCTGTCGCGGATGTGAATGCTTCGGCCCGCCACGGAAAACGCCGCGGCCCCCTCGTCGTAGATCTCTTTCAGAACCTGCGGATGCGACACGAGGAACGCGCGCGTCTGCGTATCGCACGCCGTCAGCCCGTAATAGAGCAAGGCGGCGCGCCGATCCAGCACGATTCCACCAAAGAGCGCGGCGCCCGAACGAGGCTTGCCCGGGATAAGTCCCGACCAGGTCTCGAGAGGAATGGGCGTCGGAACCGAGTCCACGGGAATCGAGAGCGAAACGGGCCTGCCCGCTTTCAGCTCAGCTGCGACGCGCTCGGCATCCACGCCGATCATGCGAGCCAGAACGCGACGCCGAACCGCCTCGCTCGAGCGATCGGCCTCGACGACGTGTTTCCCGTCGCGGCTCCAGACTTTCAGCCCGATCGACTCGAGAGCGTGACGCACCTGGTCCGAGCTGTCGCCTGGTGCCAGGACGGCCCCATCGGATCCGGGAATGGCGGCAAGCTCTTTCAGGCTGCGGTCGATCCGCTCGATCCCGGCCAGGTAGGCCGACAAGTCGCCCAGCCTATCCAGGCCCTGGCCCCGAGTGCCCCACGAGGTGTCGTACAAGACGCGGATGACGTCGAGGACGACGCGATACCGATCCGTGCGCGGCTGGAGATTCAGAATCTTGGATAATGCGGCGACCCCTCCAGGAATGATGAGGTCAGCGTTGTCGCCTGCCGCTCGTGCACCGGACGACTGGGCGAGAGCCGGTCCTGGGCGGCCGACCAGGACCGCCACGAGAACGGCCAGTGTGACGAGACATTCAGTCGAAGATCTCCGGGCCGCCGGCGAAAGGCCCGTGAACCAGACTCGGAACTGAAGCATTCGCCGGCCTCGGATCTCTTTGGAGGGAACGTCGAAAAATGCTACGTCGGGTGTAGGGCGAGGTCAACGACAACCGGAGCTTTCGGGAATTTGGCTGAAGACCCCGGAGTTATAATCGCCCAGCAATCCTCCCCGGAGCCAGACCACAGGTGCCAGGCCTGCTGACCAAGGAACGCATCACTGCCGCTCCAGGCTTCAATCGCTGGTGGATGTTCCCGGCCGCGCTCGCCATCAATCTGAGCGTGGGTCAGGCCTATGCCTTCAGCGTCTTCAACCTGCCGCTGACGCGTGTCCTCGGCGTCTCCCAGTCGATCCCCGAGGATTGGAAGTTGACGACCGTCGGCTGGATTTTCACCCTCGCCTACGTTTTCCTCGGTCTCTCTGCTGGCTTCGCCGGAAAGTGGCAGGAACGCGTCGGCCCGAGGAAGAGCGGGGTTGTCGCGGCGTGCTGCTGGGGCGGCGGATTCCTCATCGCGGCGCTCGGCGTGCGCCTGCACGCGATTTCACTCCTGTATCTGGGCTACGGCGTGCTGGGGGGCTGCGGACTTGGATTGGGCTTCACTACGCCCATTTCGACACTCATCAGGTGGTTTCCCGATCGTCGCGGCATGGCCACCGGGATGGCGATCATGGGATTCGGCGGAGGGGCTCTGATAGCGGCGCCGGTCTCGCAGATGCTCATGAGCCGTTTCGCGACGACCACGTCGGTCGGTGTAGCCGAGACGCTGATCGTTCTCGGCGCGTTCTACTTCGCGCTGATGCTGATCGGCGCGTTCCTCTTTCGCCTTCCCGCTCCGGGATGGCAACCGCGCGGCTGGATCGAGCCCGTCCGGCAGGGAACACTCGTCACGACGCGGAATGTCCACATCAACCAGGCGGTTCGCACACCCCAGTTCTGGCTGCTCTGGAGCATGCTGCTTCTGAACGTCACCGCAGGGCTCGGCGTGCTGGGACAGGCGAGCGCCATGATCCAGGAGGTCTTCGACGGGTTCGGCGCGGCCGCCGCGGCGGGCTTCGTGAGCCTGCTGAGTCTCTTCAACATGACAGGACGCTTTTTCTGGGCTTCGCTCTCGGACAAGATCGGCCGGAAGATGACCTACGCGCTCTTCTTCTCGCTGGGGCCGCTGCTCTACGCGTGCGTGCCGTGGGCCGGCAAGACCGGAAGCGTCGTCCTCTTCGTGGGCTTCTTCGCGGTCATCATGACCATGTACGGCGGGGGGTTCGCGACGCTGCCGGCCTACATCGCCGACCTCTTCGGAACCGAGTACGTGGGCGCCATACACGGGCGCGTGCTGACCGCGCTCTCAGTGGCTGGCGTTGCGGGGCCGGTCCTCGTCAACTATCTTCGACAATATCAGCTCGACAAGGGTATCGCGCACGCGCAGGCCTATAACGTCACGATGTTCATCATGGCCGGACTTCTCGTCATCGGCTTCCTGTGCAACCTGGCCGTCAGATCCGTGGACGACAAGCACTACATGAACGAGGGTCAGACCGATGTCGAGGCGAGTCGGACCGGTGGTTCCGTGTCTTCCTCGCGCGATCCCGGTACGGGCGGGCGGCCGGTACCGCACGTATCGCGCTCGGCCCGCACTCCTCTGCTGACTTCGGGCGCACTCTAACCGCCCGCCAATCGGTGACAGCCAACGTAACCAGCGATTGGCGAGGGAGTCTTCCGTGAGCAAGCGGATCGAGTGGGGAACGTGGATCTGGATCGTGGTCTCGCTTGCCGCGATTCTCTCGACCGGTCTGGGCGCGGGCTGGCTCCTTCAGCGTTACGACCAGCAGCGAGGGTTCGACCAGGAGGCTGGACGCATCGCGTCCGTCCTGGCGCTCGCCCCGGGCTCGGCGGGCGCCGACGTTATCGCCGGAAGCGGCAAGTGGTCCGTGGACATGTCCCGCCGGGTCGGTCCGACCGGCCACATTTTCGCGACCGAGGCCGATCCCGAACAATTCACGCTGCTCAAGCGATCCATGCAGCCCTTCGGGAATATCTCGGTCCTCTATTCCACCGACGAGAAGTCGGGCCTCGAACCGGATTGTTGTGATGCGATCCTCGTCAGGGCCGCGTATCATCACATCCGCAACCATCGCGAGTTCAATGCCTCGCTCTGGGCCGCCCTCCGACCGAGCGGGCGCCTCGCGATCATCGATTTCGATCAGGGCACTCCGGAGCATCAAGGAGGACACGGCATCTCACGCACCCGCCTCGTCGAAACTCTGGCCGCCTCGGGTTTCGAGGTGGCGGAGACGATCGAGGACTGGTCCGGTCATGCATACTGTGTCGTCTTTCGCCGTGTCCGTTCTCCGGTCTCCTGAATTGTGGCCCTGCGAGGGTGTGACTCAGTACCGACTAAGAAGGAGCGTCTCATGCGCGCACGAACCATCCCGGCGCTCGCGTTCATTGCCTGCTGCCTCTGCGCGGCAACCCACCGCATCTCGGCGCAAGAAGCCACTGCGGAGCTCACCAAGGCTCAGATGCGCGAGTTCCTCGCGAAGGCGAAGATTGTCAGTGCCAAGGAGGCTGGAAAGGGCATCACGCATCCTTACCGTCTGACACTGACCGAGGGGTCGCTCACGCACGACGCGTTGTTTCAGTCGGTCGACGAACGCAAGAGCAAGAAAACGTTTGCCGATGGAAAGATGGAGCTGAACTTCGTGGATTCGTACCACTACAACATCGCCGCGTACGATCTCGCGGAGCTTCTCGGTCTGGACAACATGATGCCCATGTCGATCGAGCGCCGTTGGCAGGGCAAGCTCGGCTCGCTCACCTGGTGGATCGACAACGTGGCCATGGACGAAGGTGAGCGGCTCAAACAGGGCGTGTCCTCGCCGGATTCAGAGTCCTGGAACCAGCAGTTCTACAGGATGCGCGTCTTCTCTCAGCTCGTCTATGACTCGGATCGGAACCTGACCAATGTCTTGATCACCAAAGACTGGCACGTCTGGATGATCGACTTCACGCGCGCATTCCGCGACTGGCCCGACCTGCAGAGCACCAAGGATCTGGCGAAATGTGACCGGTCAGCGTTCTGGATCGCCTGCGTCAGCTGACACAAAAGGAACTCGAGGCCCGCACGGGCGATCGCCTGTCTGGATCCCAAATCAAGGCGGTACTCTCCCGCCGCGACAAGATCGTCGAGCACTTCGATCGTCTCATCGCCGAGAAAGGTGAGGCGCAGGTGCTCTATTGATGCTCCAGAGCGCGGCCTTCACGAGATCCATTCGCCTTCCGCACGCAACGGCCCTGGTGGTGGGTACCATCATCGGCGCGTCGATATTCGTCCAGCCATCGGAGATCACGCGGCACGCCCCCACGCTGACGGGCGTGATCCTGGCCTGGACCTTCTCAGGCATCCTGACGTTCTTCGGCGCGCTCGTCTGCGCTGAACTGGCCTCGGCGTATCCCGAGACGGGTGGCGTCTATGTGTTCCTTCGGCGGGCTTTCTCCCCGGCCCTCGGATTTCTGTGGGGCTGGGCGATGTTCTGGAGCATGCACTCCGGCATTATCGCCGCCATCGCCGTGGTGTTTTCGCGGTACGTCGGCTTCTTCGTCGAACTCGACGACCTCGGCATCCGCCTCGTCGGCATCGCCGCCGTCGTCCTGCTGTCGGCCATCAACTATGTCGGCGTGACCCACGGGAGCCGCGTGCAGACGTTCTTCACCGTGGGGAAGGTCTTCGCCATCGCCATCCTTATCGCGGCGGGATTCCTGTTTGGTGGGAGGCCGGAAACTGCGCAAGCGTCGGTCACACTCGGTCCAGCCGGATCGCTCCATCCAAGCAGTTTCGTCCTGGCCCTGATTGCCGGCCTGTTCGCATTTGGCGGCTGGCATATGGTGACCTACAGCGCCGAGGAGACCGTGGATCCTGAACGCACGATTCCTCGCGCCCTGATGCTCGGCATTCTGATCGTCACGCTCTGTTATGTGGCGCTGAACGCAGCCTATCTGCACGTCCTGCCCATTCAGGCCGTCATCTCGTCGTCTCGTGTCGCGGCCGACGCGGCGGGCGTGCTCGTGGGTCCCATGGGCGCGGCCATGGTGTCGGGTCTCGTCGTGTTTTCCACGCTCGGATCGCTGACAGGCATTGTCCTGGCCGGACCCAGGGTGTACTACGCGATGGCGAAAGACGGGCTGCTTTTCAGCTGGATCGGACAGATCCACCCGCGTTTCCACACGCCTCACAGGGCCATCGTCCTGCAAGCCTTCTGGTCGTCCGTGCTGATTGCCACCGGGACGTACCGGCAGCTGTTCACCCGGGTGATCTACACGGAATGGATCTTCTTCGGCCTGATGGCCGCAGCACTCTTTCTCCTGCGCGGACGAAGCGGCTACGCCCCGGCGTATCGGATGTGGGGCTATCCGTGGACGCCCGCGATCTTCGCCGTGTCCTCCGCCGTTATCGTCATCAACCAGATCGTGTCGGATCCGCGCGAGAGCACGATCGGGCTCCTGCTCGTCGCGGCCGGACTGCCCGTTTACGAGCTCGGTGTACGGCGATCGCGCGCACAAGGAGTTCGTCCGCATGCCGATCGTTGATTTTCATAACCACTATTACCCGCCCGCCTATCTCGATGCGGTGCGATCGGGTCCGAGCAATGTCAGGGTCACCATCGATGACGAGGGCAATCCCCTGCTCCACTATCCTGGCGACTACAACATCGTCGTGCCGGGACATCGCGACATCGAATACCGCACAGGAGTCCTCGAGCGGGCCGGCATCGACAAGCAGGTGCTGACGTTTACGTCGCCGGGAACGCACATCGAGCCGCCCGAACGGGCCGTGCGTCTGGCGAGCATGGTCAATGACGCGCTCGCCGAGATCGTCGCGACCCGAAGCGCGCGGTTCACGGCGCTGGCAACCCTGCCGCTGAACGATCCGCGCGCGTCTGTGACGGAGTTGAAGCGGGCGGCGACCGATCTCCGCCTGCCGGGCGCAATGCTCTTCAGCAACGTCAACGGAGTGGCGCTGGCCGACGAGCGATACTGGCCGCTCTACGAAGCGGCCAACGATCTTGGCCTCGTCCTGTACATCCATCCGATCGACCCGGTTGGTGTCGAGGCCATGACGGAATACTGGCTGATGCCGCTCGTCGGGTTCCTGTTCGATACGACGCTCGCGGCGGCGAGACTGGTATTCACCGGCGTCCCTGACCGGTTTTCGAAGATCCGCTGGGTGCTGGGACATCTGGGCGGCGCGATTCCCTATCTGGCCGAACGCCTCGATCGGGGGTTTCACGCATTCAAGGAATGCCGGGAGCACATCGACCGCCCGCCGAGCCAGATACTCAAGCGGTTCTACTACGACACGGTGAATTTTGACGTCAAGGCTCTCCGTCTCGCGATCGAGTTTGCCGGTGCTGACCACATTCTGGCGGGCAGCGACTATCCGCATCAAATCGGCAGCCTGAAGCTGATGCTCGAGAGCATCGCGGCGCTCGAGATCCGGGAACAGGATCGCGCCGGCATCTATGGTGGGAACGCAGTGAAGCTTCTTGGACTGTAGAATCTCAGGCCCGGACTCAACTGGGCTTCATGGTCTGGAAGAACTGCGTGTGACCGGCCAGAATGCGGTCCATGGCTTCGATGTTCGGCTCGAGAGACCACTCGCCGCGCTCGTGGGTGCCGCCCAGGAGAATGCCATCGCGCCGTGGAAACATGTACCGGTCGTCGCCGAGGACGATGTAGTCGATCTCGGGTTGGGGCAGAAGGATCGTGAGCTGTCCTTTGATCGGCGTGAGCTCCTGATCACCAAAGAGCGCTCGGGCGCCGAGCCCGGTGCAGTTCATGATGACTTGCTCGGGAAGCGTCAGCACGGACGGCACGTCCGGAAACTCACGCACGACAACCTTGCCGCCGGCCAGGAGAAAGTCTCGGGTCAGCGCCGTCAGGTAGATCGGCGGTTCGACCAGCATCGTCACGAAGCGGTGAACGTACCGCGCCGGGAACGGATGCTCGCCAGGCTGTAGATCTCTGGCCCAGTGGAAGAGATCCTGCAGCGGATCCTCGCTGGGCGTCGGAGGCGTGTCCCCGAACGCGTAGTTCTCGATCCAGCGCACCCCATAGACATCGCCGACAAGGTCCTGAAAGTAGCGATTCGACAGACGTGACGCCCGCTCGAACTGCGCCTTGAACTCAGGAGTCTGCTTGTCTGAATCGAACACGGAGTAGGGGGACCACTGCGCACCGGCGATGTTCGACGTGGTCGCGGGAGGAAGGTCCTTCGCATAAATGGTGACCTCGCCGCCTCGCTTCTGAATGAGCCGGGCGGTGGCCAGTCCAACGGCCCCGGATCCGATGACCGCGAACTTCGTCTGCCCCGCCTTCATCGCCTCGTCCACGGCCAGATGCGACGTGCCCCACGACAGCGTCACTCCGCCTCCACCGTGGCCGTAGTTATGAACCACGACTTTCTGATCCAGCTTCTCAACCTTGACCACGAACCCCGACGGCCTAAACGGCCGGAGCCCGACGACGGTTCGAATGATGCGATCTCGGGACACGAGTACGGGGGCAAACGACCGGTGAGGTGCAGTGTCGACGCTGGGAGCCGATCGCGCAGCGCACCCAGGCACCATAGCCGCGCCAAGCGTGGCGAGTGCGGTCTGCAGGATGAGTCGGCGATCGATGGGCTGTCCAGCGCGGAGTGGTTGGAACCTCATTCTGCCCAGGAAGCGGGGACCTCTTGCCAGCGATGACGACATGTCGGGTCGGTGAAAGAGTATTTTGAGCGATGCCTGGTTTGCAATCTAAAATCGCCGCATACAATCTGTTCGGGCACCTGATATCCCACTATGAAAAGGAGTGTTCATGTCGTCTTCGCGTCACGTCATTCACGCCATCGGAGCCGGAATCATTCTGGCCGCGCTGGGAGCGAGCGTCGCGCTGGCCCGCCAGCAGAATGAAACGCGCCGGATTCCCCAGTTCGAGAACGAGCACGTCAAGGTGTGGAAGTCCATCATCATGCCCAAGCAACCGCTGACGATGCACCGGCATGAGCATCCGCGGGCACTCGTCGCGCTCGTGGGCGGCACGATCAAGATCGCCAAGGAGTCGGGAGAGTCCACGCCCGTCACTTGGGAAACCGGCAAGGCTTATTGGCTGACCGCCGATCCTCCGGGTGAGAAGCATGCCGACGTCAATGACTCGGACAAGCCCATCGAGGTCATCGTCGTCGAGCTCAAGAACCCATAGCGACCGCCAGAGACGATGAATCGATCGATTCTCTCTGCCGGCGCCTTGCTCGTGTGCCTTGTGACGGCCGCACACGCGCAGGATGCAACCGTCAATGTGGTGGAGATCACCAACACGCGTGGCATCACGTGTGTAGAAGAGCGAGGCTTGTTCGATTCAATCGTCAGAGGCGAGCCAGTTCGAAAGCGCTACGTGGTGCGCTACCCGAAGGCTCAGGATAAATGGAATAGCAAGCTGGTCGTCGGCGCACATGGCGGCTCGGGTGGAATCGAGCGTCATGCCGACGGAACGCCCGCCGGAACGGCAGAAACCGCACTGGACGATCTCATCGGCGCTCATGCCCTGGACCGTGGATTTTCATACGCCAGCCTGGACCGGGACGGTATTTCCGGAACGCGCGAGGGCCAGTCCCTCGTGTACGAGTTCACCCGATACGCACGAACTCGGCTGGCGGCGGCCGGTTTCCGTGCGCCGACCCGGACGTATCTCGTCGGTCTGTCGATGGGCGGGGGGATCGCTCGCTACGCGTCGGAGGATCCCGCCAGAGTCTACGACGCGATTGTGATCGTCGCCGGCGCCAACGGGGACGTCCCCACACGACTCAACCGTCAGGCACAACTCGCGCGCCTCTGGCCTCGAGTCGATCCAGATCGGAACCCCGGATTGCCGGACTCGTCAGACCTCGTGCGCGAATACGCAGAGGCTAGCGGTACACCGACGGGGGCGCGAGTGTATTGGCCGTTCATCGGTCGCACGGCAACGTTCGCCGGACTGCGACGAAGCCTGGAGCAACTCGGGCTGACCGGCTTGTCAGACGACGACCTCGCTGTCTTCCGCTACGACGCATACCGGCAGCGAACGCCATTCGCCGACAACGTCGCGCGGGAAAATACGACCGGAAGAGTGCTCGTGCCAACGGTCGAAGTCGTTGGCACCTACGACGACATCGTCATCAAGGAAATCGCCGCGTACGATGGAAAGGTCGCAAACGCGGAGGGTTCGACGAAGCCGCTGACGCTGCGTCGCCTGTATCGCGTCGACGGGGTCTGGCACATCTCAGGCAATGACGATGCGGCCGAGTCGTTTCAGTACGCGATGAAGCAGATGGGAATCGGTGGCGCGACGCAGCGAGCGCTCCGCGAAGGCCCTTCGTACCTGCCAACGGTTCGTGAGGCGTTCGATTTGATCGATCGATGGGTCGAGACGGGAGCCGCGCCTCCTGCCAGCCGCACCATCAAGCCGGGAGAACCGCTCGGCCGGTGATGGCCGAGCGGCATGCGAGCGTGCTCAGGGTTTTGAACTGCTGGTCGTCGCTGTTCGCCCGAGGAACCTGTCGAACCAATCGAGATTCGCTCTCTCCAGATCGAGCGTCATCTTAGGCTCTTCGAACCCGTGCGGCTGCCGCGGATAGACCGTCATCTTCGTGGTCACACCCTGCCGCCTGAGCGCATTGTAGAACTCGTACCCCTGCGACACGGGCACGCGTGGATCAGCCTCGCCGTGCTGAATCAGCGTCGGTGTGCTGACACCCTTCACGTTGAACATCGCCGAATGTGAGCGCCAGGCGTCGAACTTGTCCCAGTGTTCACCTCCGAAGTAGTACGGGAGGAAGCTGGGAATATCTGATGTTCCGGTGAAGCTCATGAGATTCGTGACACCGGCGCCAACCGAGGCGGCCTTGAAGCGCTTGGTCTGCGTGAGGATCCAGGAGGTCATATAGCCTCCGTAGCTCCAGCCCATCACGCCAAGGCGCTCGGGATCGGCCACGCCCATCTGCACGACATGGTCAACGCCAGACATGATGTCGCGGTAGTCGCCTCCTCCCCAGTCCACCAGATTCGCATGGCGGAACTTTGAGCCATAACCGCTGCTGCCACGGACATTGCAGCGCAGGATGGCGTATCCACGCGCGGCGAAGGTCGCAACAGGATAGGGGCTGGCGGCGCCGATGAACGTCTGTGAAAAGACTCCGGTCGGTCCTCCGTGAATGACGACGAGCAAGGGTGCTCGCGTGCCTTTCTGGTAACCGGCCGGGTACGTCAGGATGCCCTCGACTCGCTGGCCGTCCGGCGCGTTCCAACTGATGGCCTCGCTGTCAGCGGTCGCGATGCTGCCGACGTCCTGCACGTGCGTGACCTGAGTGGGCTTCGTGTCGCCTTCGAGACTGGCCACGAAGGCTTCCGGGGCCCGATTGGACCACTGGCTGACAAAGCCGACCATCCGGCCCTTCTGACCGAGACTCGCGGCGGACACGACGAGCGGCTGCGATTCCACCGCCGACGCCGGTTTGCCGTCCACAGGAAGAGCGAACAACCGAGGAATCACACCTTCGGATTCCGTAAAGAAAACTCGGCTGCCGTCAGTGGACCAGCCAACGATCGTCGGTTGCCCATCCGCCGTCTCGGCGAGCGCCCGCGACTCGCCGCCGCCGGCCGGCATCAGGTGAACGATGGAATGAAACGCCCAGCTCGGCGGGGTGACGCTCTTCGCAAACGCGATCCATTTGCCGTCCGGCGAGTATCGCGGCGATTGCTCAGCGGCCGTACTCGCAGCCAGCGGCTTCACCGCACCGTTTCCTGTCGTCACCACCGACACATCCGATTTCGTCCAATCGTCGGCCTTCGGCGACGGTTGATGCGAAAAGACGATGCTCTGGCCGTCGGGAGCCCAGTCGAGATCCGTGACGTGATAGTCGGCCGTGGTGAGCCGGCGTGACGAACGGCCTGAGGAGGCGTCCCCGTCAACCGTCACGACATAAAGTCGCCCGTATTTGATGTTCTCGTCGATGGTGCGCCAGTCTCGCTTCTCTTTTTCCGCTTTCTCCTCGTCGTCCGTCTTCGGATCGGTCATGACGAAGGCAATCGACTTGCCGTCGGGCGCCCACTCGAATGCCGAGACGCTGCCTTTTTCGTCGGTGACTTTCTCGGCTTCGCCGCCCTGCAGCCAGATCCGCCAGACTCCGGGTTTGCCGCTCCGTGCCGAGATGAACGCGAGGGATTCGCCATCTGGCGACCAGCGGGCCCAGGTAGCCGACTTGTCCCCGCGTGTCAGCTGCAGCGTGCGCGAACCATCCGTTCGCGCCACGTGAATCTGCGACAGCCACTCGCTCTGCTCGCCATCCATGCGAGCCTCAGACACGACTACGGCCGCCTGCCGCCCGTCGGGCGACACCGCTACCTGATTGATTCGCTTGACGGTCATCTGGAGCTCTGCGGTCCAGGATCGCGGCGCTTCCTGCGCGCTGAGCGTGAGGATCGCGGCGACCGTGCCTGCCACGGCAAGGACCGCGCGTCGGGAGCCGGTCCGTATGAGCGCCGATTTTCTCAATGAGCCCATGCCTGCCTCCTGAACGAACCCGCTGAACTCAGAACAGTGCGAGCCTCCAGGGCCCGCTGGTCACGCCGAACGCCGCGTGATTATACTCCTCGGAACCTCGATGGCTGGCTCAGGCAGTCCCTTCGATCTCCTCATCCGGAACGGCGCCATCGCGACGCCGATCGGCGAACTGAACGCAGATCTCGCGATCAAAGACGGCAGGATAGCCAGGTTTATCACGCGAGACGAACACCCCCCGCACCGCGATGTGATCGATGCGCGCGGCCTGCACGTCCTGCCGGGCATCATCGACACGCACGTGCACACGCGCGATCCCGGCGTCGTCGAACGCGAGGACTTCTGGTCGGGCACGTCGGCGGCCGCGGCCGGCGGGATTACGACGCTGCTCGAGATGCCGATCTCAAAGATGCCGGTCTGCTCGGCTCGTGCGCTCGAGACGCGGGCCGCGGTCATTCAGCCGCGTGCGCTCATTGATTTCGGCTTATATGGCGGGGCCGGGCAGGAAAACATCGACACCATCGCGGAGCAAGCCGCTCAGGGAGCGGTTGCGTTCAAGACATTCCTCCAGCCGCCGCCGATTGCCCGCCGCGATGAATTCCTCGGGTTGTGGGCCACCGATCCGGCGGCACTCCGCGATGTGATGGCCGTGACCGCCCGGACCGGCATCCCGCACGCATTTCACGCAGAACACGCGGGCATGATCGACGCGCTCGAAGCCCGCCTGCGCGCACGGGGACGCGTGGACGGGCTGGCTCACGCGGAAAGCCGGCCGCCGGTGGTCGAGGATGCTGCGGTTGCCATGATTCTGGCTGGTGCTGCCGAACATGGCGGCCCTGTGCATTTCGTTCACGTGTCCAGCTGGCGGTCGGCGCAACTGATCGCCTCGGCTCGGGCGCGAGGGTCTTGGGTGACCGCCGAGACGTGCCCTCACTATCTCTGGCTCACGACAGACACGCTTGCCAGGCATGGCGGGTTCGCGAAATGCAATCCTGCCCTTCGGAGCGCTGCAGATGTCGAGCTCCTCTGGCCGTATGTCATCGACGGCACCATCGATGTGCTCGGGAGCGATCATTCGCCGTTTCTCGACACCGAGAAGGAGCGCGGCCAGGAGAGCATCTTCCAGGCGCCGCCGGGCCTCACGGGATTGGAGGTCATGCTGCCTCTGATGCTGACCGCCGTCGCCGCGAGGCGACTCACCTTGACCAGGTTGGTGCGACTCATGTCCGAGAGAGCGGCGGACCTCTTCGGCCTGCCGGGAAAGGGACGCGTCGCGCCCGGCTGCGACGCCGATCTCGTGCTGGTCGATCTCTCGGCCCGCTGGACCTTCGATCATCGTCGATCGTTCTCGAAATCGCCCGGGAGCATGCGTGTCTACGACGGGCAGGAGCTTCGGGGCCGTGTGGTTTCCACGTTCGTTCGCGGCGAGCGCGTGTTTCACGAGGGAGAGATCGCCGGGCGGCCCGGCCATGGGCGGTTTGTCCGGCCTGATCGAGCGGTTCGACTCAGGAAGACGCCATGACGGCCCGGACGCTCGGCCTGATTACGATCGGGCAGACACCACGGCACGACCTCGAAGCCGAGTTCCGCCGCCATGCGCCGAACGCCGAGATTGTCCTGGCCGGCGCACTCGACGGGCTCGAACGCGACGAGCTCGAGCGGATCGCGGGCGGGCCTCAAGCCTACCCGCTCCTGACGAGACTCGCGAACGGATCGACATTGATCATCGATCGGTCGCGGCTGATTCCATTCATCGAGCGCGCAATCTCGCGGCTCGCCCGCCTTGAACCGACCGCGATGGCGCTGCTCTGCGCCGGCGACATGCCGAAGTTCACTACTCGCTGTCCGCTCCTCATTCCAGGGATTCTCGTGCCGGGCACGGTGAAAGCCTGCGCGAGGACCACGTCGATCGGTGTGGTGACACCAGTGGCAGGGCAAGTCGAAGCGGCGCGAGCCAAATGGCAGGCCGACGGATTCGCTCCCAAGGTCACTCATGCGTCTCCGTTCGAGCCTTTGGAGATTGAACGGGCGGCCGCCGAGATGCGGGACGCGTCGGTCGAGCTGATCGTGCTCGATTGCATGGGCCACGGGCGCGAGTATCGGCGGCGATTCGCGGAGCTGTCCGGACGACCCGTTCTCACCGCGCAGGCGATCGTCGCGAGAATCGCGGCGGAGCTTCTCGATTCCTAGCCTGGCGTCCGTCTTTCTCTGTAAGATCGGCCGACAGGATCGTCGCAGCAGTTTGCGAGGTCAACATGAGCGCGTTCGATCACATGAAAGGCGTCTTCAACATCACGCCGACACCGTTCGCGTCCGATGGACGGCTGGACGAAAAGAGCCTCGCGACCCTCACCCGTTTTCTGATCGACAAGCGCATCCACGGCCTGACGATCCTCGGCGTGCTGGGAGAAGCGGACAAGCTGTCGGATGCGGAGCGGGACCGTGTCGTCGCGGCCGTCGTCGAAGCCGCGGACGGCCGTGTGCCGATATGCGTCGGCACGACGCACAGTGGCACGGACGCCTGCGCGGATCACAGCCGTCGGGCAGTCAGCCTTGGCGCGAGAGCGATCATGGTGGGGCCGCCCAAGCTCGCCAGGTCGAGCGACGCGGCGCTTCGACGGCACTACCTCTCCATCGCCTCGGCGGTGGATGTGCCCATTGTCGTCCAGGACTACCCCCCGGCCAGCGGCGTGTTCATGACCGTCGAGTTTCTCGCGTCGATCGGAGAAGAGGCGCCGCAATGCCGGTTCGTCAAGCTCGAGGACGACCCTTCTCCGCCGAAGATCGGCGAGCTGCTGGCGGCCAACCCAGCCGTCAGAGTATTCGGTGGCCTTGGCGGCGTCATGCTGCTCGAGGAGCTGCGGCGAGGCGCAATCGGCACGATGACGGGCTTTGCATTCCCCGACATCCTCGTCGAGATTTGCCGGCGGCACTTCGAGGGCGACCGACAAGGGGCGGCCGAAGTGTTCGACCGGTTCTGTCCTCTCATCCGCTTCGAGAATCAGGCGCGGATCAACATCGCGCTTCGCAAGCACATCTTCCAGAAGGCCGGCGTGATTGCTTCGGCGCACGTGCGATCGCCAGGCGCCACGCTCGATCGCGGAACGATCGCGGATCTCGATGATTTGTTGTCGCGCTTGAACCTGACCAGCAGGATGGAGGCGTCAGGCGCCGGCGCTCACTGACTCGGTGGACGGACTCCCTGCCGTTCGAACACGACCTTACCGCCGACCATCGTCATCAGCACGTCCATCTTCTCGATGCGTTCCTCCGGGCAGGTCAGGAGGTCGTCTGAGAGGACGACGAGATCCGCCAGCTTGCCGCTTTCGATGGATCCTTTTGCACCCTCTTCGAACGTCAGATAGGCGTCGTTCAGCGTGCTGATGCGCAGGGCTTGCTGCCGATCGATCTTCTGGTCGGCGCCAAGCACGCCGCCTGTGATCGTGTTCCGGGAAACGAAGTGGTAGATCGTCCAGAGAGGTGGATAGGGCACGACCGGCGAGTCGGTGCCGCCTGCCACGACGAGTCCTCGATCCAGATATGCCCGGACAGGTGTCGTCCATGCGGCCCGCTTCGGGCCCCAGTACTTCACGAGGCTCGGTCCCGCGAGGTACAAATGATTCTGCGCCGAGACCACCACGCCCAGCTTCTTGATGCGATCAAAATGTTCATCTAGCGGGATGAATCCGTGCTCCAGCGCCCAGCGGCGGCCGACGATGGATCGATCCGCATTAGCGGCTTCATATCCTGCGAGCACTTCGTCGATGGCCGCGTCGCCCACGGCGTGTGTTCCAACGCGCCAACCGAGCCGATTCAAGTTGCGAGCGAGATCGATGAAGCGGTCGGTCGGAATGAGTTGCAGGCCCTTGTATGTTCCCTTCTGTCCATAAGGTTCCAGGTACGGCTCGCGCATCAATCCGCCTTCAAAGCCTCCATCAACCCCCAGCTTGACGCCACCGATCCGCACCCATTCGTCGCCGTCGTCGGACGCGACGCCCCATCCGCGGACGGCGAGCCTCGAGTGCGGAAGCGCTGGCCAGTGCTGGCGGCGCAGGCCTCAAGAGCACGTTCACACGCATCGTCAGGAGGCCGCGCTTCTGAATCTCCTGCAGCAGTCGATATTGATCGACCGAAGTGCCGGGAAGACGAATGCTGGTGAGGCCGACGGCGTTAAGTGTCTTGAGCTCGCTCACCTGATCGGCAATCCTTTCGTCCAGTGTCTTCTCCGGCGGCGGCGGAAGCACGATGAACGCCTTCGCGGCGTCGATGACCTCTCCGTTCAGATCTCCGTCCTCATAGCGTGAGATCTTTCCTCCCGACGGCTCAGGTGTCGATTTGTCGAGCTTCCATTTTGCCAGCGCGGCCGAGTTCACGATGTATTCGTGGCCGCCGCGAACGGCAACCACGGGATTGTTGGGTGAGACTTTGTCGAGATCGCGGCGAAGCGGCAACCGCTGTTCCTTGAGCTGCGCCTCGTGCCAGTCGCTGTTGGTGACGATGACATCGCCGGGCTTGCTCTTGGCGATTCGCTGTGAGATGGCGTCAAGGACGTCATCGATGGAGCGGGCACGCGAGAGATCGACGCCCGGCCCTCCGCCCGCTGAATGGAGGTGTCCGTCGGCCAGTCCGGGGATGGCGGTGCGCCCCTGCAAGTCGATCGTCCGCGTGCCCGGCCCAACCAGCTTCTGAATGTCCGCGGTGGTGCCGACCGCGACGAACCGCCCGCCCCTGATCGCCACGGCCTGGGCAATCGAGAACGACGGGTCGACCGTGAGGATCCTGCCGTTCAGAACGACCGTGTCCGGCGGGGGCGCCTGCGCGACGCCAGCACGGGACCACGGCGCCACCAGGCAGGCGTACGCAAGACAGACGATCGCGGCGATCTGAAATCGTCCGGCCCGATTCCATTCCACACCTGGACTCATCAACCTGGCGAGCCACGAAGAAGCCATCTGATTCCTCTCCGGCGCGGTGACCTACGGCTTCTTGAATTCGATGACGATGTTGCGGAGCGGCTTGTCGCCGACGGTCTTGACGACGTGGATGACCGGGGGATTGAAATGCACGTTGTCCAGAACCTGATCGCGAAAGACTTCGGGCGCGCCTTCGGGCCACTGCTGGAGTCGGGTGGCGTTGAGCACGATCACCACTCGCTGACTGTGGCTGTGCCGGACCCTCGTCTCGCCGGGGTCAAGCTTTTCTTCGAACACGATGAACTCGCGTCCGTCGTAGAGAAGGCTGTTCTTCTCGGGCGCGATGATCACCGATGGTGACTTGACCGCGGGGTGACCCGGCTTGATATTGACCTCGAGAAACTCACCCGCGGAAGGCGCCTCGTACGACTGGCCGGCCTCGAAGACCACGATATCTCCGCGAGCCATGGTGCGCACCTTCCCGGCGGTGGAGAACGTCACGGGGCCCATCGCTATGAAGACGCGTGCTCCGCAGCCGGCGGTCGTACCGGTGGCGCATGGTGCGGCGTTGCGCGAGACCTGCGCGTACTCGTTGTCGAGGACCGGGTTCGTCGCGAGCAGAAGCGCTGACGCGATCAGAACGATCATGGTCATGGGGGGCCCCTGCCGCTGAGCGGGCCGTCGAGCAAGGCCCGGGACCGCCTTATGTGGAACGTGGACGATCTCAGGTCAGCCGATCGACTGCGCTGAGGAATGTCGCGATATCGCCACGATTGTTGAACAAGGCGGGCGATACTCGCAGTTGTTCGTTCTTTTCCCTGAAGCTCACCTGAATCTTGGCGCCGTCGAGCACCTTTCGCACGGCGTCCGGATCCTTGCCATGCGCGAAGGCGACGATGGACGAGCGATTCCCTTCCGGGGTCAGCATTGTGAACTTGCGATCGGCAAGGCCTTTCCAGAGCTCAGAGGCAAGCGCGACCGTGTGCGACTCAATGCGATCCACGCCAACGCGTTCGAGGTAACTCAGCCCGGTCCCGAGCACGTAGATGGCGCCGAAGGCCGACGTGGCAAACTCGTACTTTTTGGCTGACTGGTAAATCTTGAACTTGTTGTCTCCGAGCTCCTGCTCGACGTGAAGCGCGCCCCACCGATCGTTGGGAATTCGTTCCAGCAATTCGCGCCGCACAAAAAATGGCGCAACGCCGAAGCTGCCGAGCAGCCACTTGTAGGTGCCGCTGGCGAGGAAATCCACCCCGGCCGCCCGCACGTCGATCGGAAACATGCCGGCAGCCTGAATGGCGTCCGTGTAGAGGAAGGCGTCATGTGCATGCGCCAGGTCGGCCAGCGGGCGCATGTCGTGGCGAAAGCCGTTCTGATGAGAAACCCACGCGACCGAAACGAGCCGCGTCTTTCCGTCCACCATCGGCTCGAAGTCGCTGCGATCGACGGCGCCCTTGCGATGCTTGACGATGCGCAAATCGATGCCCTGGGATTCGGCGAGGTGCGAGTACAGGACGAATTCGGCGTGATAGTGCAGCTCATCGATCACGACGTTGTCGCCGGGCTTGAGATTGAGCGACCGGGCCACGAGGTTCTCGCCTTCGCTCGTCGTGTAGAGAAAGCCAATCTCTTCCGGCGACGCGTTGACGAGCTTGGCGAACTGACGCCGCACTTCATCGGCCTTGGCCTGCATGTCACCCAGCGAAATCGGCTTCGTGGCCTTTCGCTCGATGAACGCACAGCCCGCATCGGAGACCGACTTGGGTACGGGCGCGATGTACGCCGAATTGAGGTAGACCCCTTCGTTCGCTGCGGGAAAATCGGCCCGCACCCCGAGCGGATCGTCATCGCTCGCGGCCCGAACGCGCAGGGGTGCCACGCTGAGCGAGGCGGCCGTTGAGGCCGCCCCGATAAACTGCCGTCTGCTGAGCTTCATGAGAGATCCTTGGTCGGCCTGGTGATTCACTCAGGCTTGCCAGTGTCCGGCTTCTGTTTCTTCAGTTCCTCGATGAACCACTGCACGCGCTCCTCGGACTCGCCGTGCACCTCGAGGCCCCGCGCCTCGTAACGCACGATGCCGGCGCGATCGACGTAGAAGGTCGCCGGAATATCGAAGACCTTGAAGTTATCTTCGGCCAGCTTCTGGGGCGCACGCGCCACGGGAATCTGGAACTTCATGTCGTCGAGGTACCTCGCCAGCCGCTTCTCGTCGTCGTCGAGACTGACAAGGAGGAACGCCACGTCGCTGTCGTTCAGGTATTTCTCCGAGACTTTCTTCAGGTGCGGCAACTCCGCACGGCAGGCCCCTCACCAGGAGCTGAAGAAGTTGAGGAGCAGCACCTTCCCGCGCATTGCCGCTATCTCAACAGTCTTGCCATCCACTCCAGTGAACCTCAGATCGGGCACCTTCTGGTCGACCATCGTCTGGAGGAGCGCCGTGCGCCGGGCCTCGCCGCGACGGTCGAGTTCGCCCTTCAGGTACGATTCGAATTCCGCGGGATCGTTGCCAAGCTTCGCGTAAACCTCCGCGAGCGCTTTCTTTCCTGCCTCTTTGATGGGCGGTGGTCCCTGGGCCAGCGTCAGCGAATTGAGGTAGTGCTCACGCGCGGCTTCCAGATCCCCCTTGCTTCGCGCGAGCTCTGCCAGGTGGAACTGATTCACCATGTCCAGGCCACGCGAGAGACGCTCGGCTTCCTCGAGCGACGAGGTCGCCTTCGTCACGTCGTTCTTCAGAAAGGAGGCCCAGCCCACGATGTCTGCCGCCGCAGCGCGGCTGCGGCCCAGCGAACCCTGGACCTTTCCAGACATCTTGTACGACCCGAGATTCTCGTTGACCAACGTGTCCGCGGCCGACACGCTGCCATCGGCGAGCCGGATCGCATCGTCGAGCAGCGCCCGGCGCGCAAGCAGCGCGTTCGCACCCGTCACATATGCGGCCGGATCGGGCCGCATCTTCACGCGCGCGTCGACTGTCGTCAAGATCGCAGACGCATCAGTCGAGGGATCGGCCGCGAGCGCTTCAATGAGCGCGTCGCAAACAGTTGGAAGCTGCGGACTCGCGGGGAATTTCTGAGTGAAGGCGCGCGCCTGCTCGACCACGGTTGGGTATTGCTTGGCCTGGCGCGCGGCGGCGATACGGCCGCTGGCGATCTGAGCCGCCGGAGGACTCGTCGGGAAACGCTCTTCGATCGCCGTGTCGAGCGCCTTCGCATCTGCGTCCTGGCCGAGCAGTGCATACCCGTCGCGAGCCGCTGCCAACATCTTGACGTCGTCCGCCTGTGCGGCGGCAACCACTTCGGCCTGAATCTCTCCGGATCGATTCAGCGCCTTCAGGGCCTTCCAACGACCCACCCTGGCCGGTCCCGCCATCGGGCTCGCCTTGATCACGGCGTCGTACGCCGTCAGCGCGTCGGCCGGCCGATCGGACAACAGCAGCGCGTCCGCCAGCATCGTCCGAGCGTCGGACTTTCTGGGATCGGCCTTGATCGCCGCTTCGAATTCCGCAATGGCTCGCGGACGATATTCCGACTCCTCGTGCCATCCTGGGTAGGCTCCCTCGGACTCCCAGCCCTTGAAGAAGTAAATCTTTCCGAGCTCGTAGTGCGCATCCGCGGACGCCTTGGGATCGCGAGCCGCGTTCTCCAGAACGTCAATCGCCGAACGCGAACGTCTGAGGTCCCACCAGATCTTTCCCTTGGCCGTCAACAGGCTGCCGTCGTTCGGATGGGACGCGAGCGCGCTGTCGAGCGCCTTGAGGGCTTCATCGGTCTCCCAGCGTGCGGCGCGCTCCAGGGCGAGCGTTCTCGCCGCTTCGACCTGATCTGCCGCCTTTGCGGACTGGGCAGCCGACATGGAGGATCGCGTCGCAGCCGCAGCACCGGCAATACACAGCCCGGAGCACGCGATCGCCGCGCCAACCGAAACCGCAACGCCTCCAAGGCCTACGAGTAAACGCATACCTGACTCCTCTGGCCCGGAATGAACCCGTAAGCCCACAAGTTTATTCCAATCAACCGCGGAGGTCTTAGACAATCTCTGGTCGCTGTCTCAGGCGCAGGCCCCCGCCGCCACAGCTTGAAGGAGCTCACGGAACGCCGGGTACGACGGCGTCTCGAGGTCAACCGCGCGAATGGTTCGACTCTGCCAATCGCGGTACGCCGGCGGCAATTCCGGCTCGAAGCCCAACTCCTCCCTGATGACCCGCCCGAACTTTGCCGGGTGCGCCGTAGCGAGAGAAATTATCGGATGGCCGTCGTGCGATGTTTCGGCATAGCGCTGGGCGGCTCTGTACGCCACGGCACCGTGGGGATCCAGCAGGTAGCCGGTTCGCCGGAAAGTGTCTACGAGTGTCTTTCGCGTCTCCGCTTCATCCACGACCGACGCGCACACGTGGGCCTGAAGATCCGCGTGCGACGAGAACATGGCAATCACCCGGCTGATGTTGCTCGGATTACCCACGTCCATGGCACTGGACGACGTGCGTATCGAGGGGCGGGGTTCGAAGCGGCCGGAGGCGACGTAGTCGGGAAACACGCGATTCGCGTTGGTCGCGGCAATGAAACGAAGCATCGGCAGACCCATCTGCCGCGCCACGAGGCCGGCCGTCACGTTGCCGAGATTACCGCTCGGGACCGAAAAGGCCGCGGGCGCACCTGGCTTCACGCCGAGCGCGAGATAGCCGGCGACGTAATAGAAGCTCTGGGGAATCAGTCGACCGACGTTGATCGAATTCGCGGACGTGAGCCCGAGTGGCCGCAGGGTTTCGTCGAGAAATGCCTGTTTCACGAGCGACTGGCACTGATCGAAATCTCCGCGGAGCCGGACGGCCGTGATGTTCCCGCCGAGCGTGGCCATCTGCGCTTCCTGAAACGGCGACACTTTGCCGCCCGGGTAGACGACGACGACCTTGACATTGGGCACACCCGCGAAACCCTGGGCCACCGCGCCGCCCGTGTCACCAGAGGTAGCCACCAGCACGATCGCACCACGATCCTGTTCTGCGAGGATTCGGCTCAGAAAGCGGGCAAGGAATCGGGCGCCAAAATCTTTGAAGGCGAGCGTCGGGCCGTGGAAGAGCTCCAACACCGCATGTCGAGCTTCGAGAGGTCGGAGGGGAACCGGAAAGTTGAAGGCCTGGCGAACGAGTCGGTCGAGCTCATCGGCGCCAAATTCATCGCCCATGAAACGCTGCGCCAGTTGAGAGGCCAGCTGATCGAACGCCAGCGGGCGCCAGCTTTCGAGCTCGTCGAGCGTGAATCGAGGCCATTCGATCGGCAGGTAAAGGCCGCCGTCCGGCGCGAGCCCGGTGACCAGCGCTTCGCGGAAGGTGACGTCGGGTGTTCCGGACCTGATACTTTCGGTGCTTCGGAGGCGCATCAATCGATCCGGCGCGCACCCGGTGCGCCCGCGCGACCTACGTACCGATCGCTCGCAAGGCCGGCCGCGCGGTCGAACGCCGTCTGCATGGCCTCCGCAACGCGCGAGGCTGCCTTGTCGCTGTCGCAGAACGCAAACATCGAGGGACCGGACCCGGCGATCGAACATCCCAGCGCGCCCGCGCGCTGCGCTGCCGCCTTCACGTCGTAGAACCCGGGGATGAGGTGCGCGCGTACAGGCTCGACCAGCCGGTCCCGCACAGAGCGGCCCGCCAGCGCCACGTCGCCCTTGAACAACGCCGCCACCATGGCCGCAACATTCCCCAGATTTTCAACGACTTGATCGATCGTGAAGCGCTGCTGGTGCACGAGGGCTCGCGCCTCCGCCGTCTGGACGATGCAGTGAGGGTGCACGACGGCGATCCAGAAACTCGGTGGCACGGGGAGCTCAATGATGTCGACGGGATCGTAGCTTCGAATCAGCACGATGCCGCCGATAAGCGTCGGAGCAACGTTGTCGGCGTGCGCAGACCCGGACGCCACGCGCTCGCCTTCGAGCGCACAATCCAGAAGCTCGCGAATCGAGAGCGGCCGACCAAAGAGCTCGTTGACCGCAACGGCGCCGGCGACGCTGCTGGCGCCCGAGCTTCCCAGTCCGCTGCCGAGAGGCATCTGCTTATGGAGCCGGAGGCGGACGCCGCTCCACGAATTCGCGCTCGTGGATTCTGTCCGGACGCCTTCCTTGATCCGACCGAGCGCCGCTCTGGCGGCCACTCCCGCGACGTTCTCGTCCGCCGCATGGCTCAGCCGCCCCTGGTCGCCTGTCACCTCGACGATCTGCACGCCAGGCTCATCAGACGGTTCTGCTTCGGCCACATCGCCAGGCTCGGGCAGCGCGAGACCCAGCACATCGAAGCCTGGGCCAAGATTGGAAATGCTCGCCGGCGCGAAGACGCGGACGCGTGCCATGATGATCGTCGGTGCTTCGATCGGTAGAATACTCCAGCCCTCTCGCCAGGCGCCTACCTACGGCGCTAGGCGAAGCCGGAAGATGAGGGGCTGGCGCAGGGACTTCAGATCGGGTTCGCCAGTCTCTTCGTTGAAACGCCCCCATTGGCTGACCCCGACATAGTAGAGATCGTTGCCGATGACGGCGCCGAGCGTGGGTTCGTCCCACTGCGGGTTGTTCATTTCGAGAATCGTGAAGTCCGCGATCGATGTCCCCGAGGAGTCGAGCGTCAGCCGCGCGATACGGTACGGTGCGACGCCGTTCTGAATGATCAGGAGCGAGTTACCGTGGGCGACAAGACCGTCCGCGGCGTACAGGGTCAACGTCGCCCCGTGCGCGATGGGCTGGATGGCCCTGGATGTCAGGTCGACAGCAAGGATCGCGTCCCTCGGATAGTCGGAGACATAGAGGAACCGACCGCCGTCGCCGATGGCGAGACCATTCGGATTGAGAAACGTGCCTGCAGGCAGAAACGGGGTCAGCGTGTTGCCGTCCGGAGACGTCCACCAGATCCCGCCGGCCAGCGCGTCTGAGACAAAGACTCTTCCCTGCTCATCGATCGTCAGATCGTCGAAGCCGTGCTGATCCTCCGGCGCGCCCACGATGTGTTTGCGCCGAAGCACGCCGGAATCGAGATCAAAGGCAAACAGTCCGGTCGTTCCGCGGACGTCAGCACTGAATCCCTCCGCCTGCGGCATGGCCATGCTCGTCACCCACAGCAGCCGCCTCGTCGAGTCCACGTGTATCCCTTTCGCTCCCCAGAGGCCATCTCTGCCTGAAGACACAAAATCGCGTTGGGCGCCCGAGCCGAGGCCAATGCGGACGACTTTCCTGCGATGCACTGAGCTGACAAACAACGAGTGCGTCTTTTCGTCGAGCGCGACGCCTTCCGTCAGAAGATCGCGTTCCTCGAGTGATGCGGCGACCTCACTCCTGCCCGTGCGGAGTCTCTGCAACTCGCGAAGCTTCAGCTGGATGCCCTCGAAGCGCGCGTCCGACCGCAGGCCCTGCAGATCGGCATCCGCATCGACGTCGACGAAGACGCGCATCGCGAGGAGGCGGTCGATCGTCTCGAACGCGTCGTTCTTCGCGCCGGTCATCGCTTGAGCTTCAGCGAGCCCGAGCAGCACGCGCGGGTGCGTGGGAGCACCACGCGCGGCCTCTCGCAGATTCGCCAGCATCGCGCCGTAGTCCTTACGCTCTCGGGCGCTCCTGGCTTCCCGGCGATAGAATTCCAGACTCGGCGATGGCTGTGACGTCGTGGCCTGCGACGCCACGGGATCGGGAAAGGCCAGGCACATCGCGAGAAACGGTGGAACGGTCCGCATCAACTGGAACATGATTCGTCGAGCATAGCGGCGGCTCACGCCATTCGCAACGGATCGCCGTGGCAGTCCCACACCGTCGAATCAGTCGGGTCAACGAGGCGCCTATCAACAAAGACGGCCGCTCCGTTGGTGTATTGGATGCGTGGCTTCGTGAGGAAGTATCAGCCGGCCTCGAGCCAGCTTTCTTGAGGACGTCAGTGTGGCTCGGTTGGCGCGCCGCGATCGACCGCCGGCGGCACGTCAAACGGTTGAACCTGCCGCTGGTCGAGCAGAGCGTTGATGACCATCGCCACGCCGACCGCGATGAAACCACCGCCGACACCGATAGCCACTCCCGGTTCGTTCCCGGCGAAGTAAATGATCGTCATCAGGGCCAGACCGGCGCCAATCAGCATCACGCCGGCACTCCGTCGGCGCATGGCACTCGTGCGCATTCGTTGTGACACGGCCGGATCTCCGGCTCGCATCATCCGCTCGAAGCGTTGCGGGTCGGTTTCGGGCGGCGGGACCAGCCCCTTTTCGATCATCGCGATCCGCTCGCGATACGCGAGTTCGCGAACACGGGTCTTTCGGTAGATCGCCCATGCGGCCAGCATCATCCCGCCGACGATGACCGTCAACGGGAGGACAATCCCAAACACGACGAGCAGCAGTTCTTGCATCAGACCTCCGGGTCGGGCCGACTATCTAGATTAGACTGGACCCGCGTTTGATTTGTTTCACGGCTGCACTGAAACAATCGGCCCCGGCGGTCAGTCTAATCAGGTGAGCGGATGGTCGAACTCGACGAGCCGCAGCTCGTTCGGCGATGCCGTGAGGGCGATGAGGGCGCATTCCGGGAACTGGTTGACGCCTACAAGAATCTGGTTTTCGGGCTCATCAGCCGGACAATCGCAGACCGGTCCAGGGCAGAGGATCTCGCGCAGGAGGTGTTTCTTCGGATCCACCGGGGGCTTCCGTACTTTCGAGGCGACGCGCGGCTGTCCACCTGGATCTTCCGGATCGTGTCGAATCTGTGCGCCGAGGAAGGTGCGCGAACCGGCGCACCGATCGCGTCGCTGGACGATGCGGGTGAGGGCGTTTCGAAGGGAGACAGGCAATCCGCGTTGTCGATCCGGGACAGGGCGTTCAGCGATCTCGAAGTGAAAGACCGGATCGACAAGGCGATTGCCAGACTCCCCGTCGAAGACCGACTCCTGATCGCCGGGCACTACCTGCACGGGAGGCGCTACGAGACGCTGGCCGATATGCTCGGCATGCCGCTGGGCACCGTCAAGACGCGACTCCATCGCGCCAAGCGTGCGCTGCGCCATCTGCTCGAATCCGAACTTCGGTGATGCAAACGGCGACCGAATCGCCGTTCCCATCTCAGGACGATGACCTGCCGCGAACTCGATGATGTGATCGAGGAGCTTGCGACCGGCGAGCTCGCACCGACCGGATCAATCAGCGCACATCTCGCCGGATGCGCACAGTGCACGGGTCGACTTGCCCTCGCACGACAAGTTGAACTCTCGCTGTCCTCGGCCACCGTTCCAGAGGCGCCCCGAAGCTTCGTATCGGCTGTCGCACGGAAGCTGCGGCGCGACTGGTGGCAGACCGAACAGCACGTGGACCTCTGGTTCAACGTCGCCCTCGGGGGCGCGTTGGTTCTGGTGCTGGTGGGAGTCTGGCTCTTACTGAATGTCAGCGGCCTGACCGTCGTGGCGAGGGATGCCTCGGGACTGCTCGCCGCCGGGTTTCGCACGCTGACCGATCGCATCGTGGCGTCGTTGCCCGTCTATGGCGCCGCGGCCGCCATCCTCGCGACGACGCTCGTCGTCTGGTGGTGGGCCGAACAAGAGCCGACGCTGTAAAGTGCAGGCTTCGGGCTTCAGGTTCCGACCTCCGGGCGTCGCGTTGCGGACGGCAGCCGACTTCAACCTCCTGGCTCCAGACGCGTGCAGATCGCGGTCCGTTGACCCGCCAAAAAACCGCGTGTTACCCTGTAGCCACACGTCAGACGATCCGCGTGACAGCTTTCGATCAGGCGAAAGTGGCGGAACTGGCAGACGCGCCGGACTTAGGATCCGGTAGCCGCAAGGCTATGGGGGTTCAACTCCCCCCTTTCGCACCACTCCCGAGCTATTGAGGGATTGGCCGCCGACACCGCGGGGCCGTCGATCCGAGAGAGCCAACCGACGTTTCCCGCCTGTGTTTGCCTGTGCAGACATGTACGATGAAGACTGAATTCCAGGACGTCACGGCCACGCGCAAGAATCTCGTCGTCGAGATTCCGAGCACGGTGGTCGATGCCGAGATAGACCGCGTCACCCGCGACTACAGTCGAGCGGCGCGCATTCCCGGATTTCGACCGGGCAAAGTGCCCACTCGGCTGATCAAACAGCGATTCCGCGAGCAGATTCTCCACGACGTCGTCCACGGGCTGATTCCCCGCGCGGTCGATGACGCCCTACGCGAACGCGGCGTCGAGCCCGTCGATACCCCCGACATCAAGGACGTCGTCGTCGAAGAAGGTCAGCCGCTGAAGTTCACGGCGAGCTTCGACACCGTGCCCCCCCTCGATCCGGGCGACTATGCCAGCATCCAGCTCCGGCGAACCCCCGTGATCCTGGCCGAAGACGCTGTGGATCACGCGCTGCAGCGCCTGCAGGATCGGGCGGCCCGTTACGAGCCGATCGATGACCGGCCCGCCGAGCTCGGCGACACGCTGGGGGTGGACCTGTCCCGGTCGGCCGCCGACTCAGCCGCACCGGACCGTCACGACGACGTAATGCTCGAGATTGGCGCGGCGTCGAATCCACCGGGGTTTGACGACCACCTCATGGGGTTGACCACTGGCGCCGAAAAGACGTTCACAATTGCCTACCCGGGCGACCATACCATCAAGGAACTTGCGGGCACCGAGGTGACATACACCGTCAGGGTGAAGTCACTGAAGCGGCGGGTGGTCCCGATGTTGGACGACGAGTTCGCGAAGGATATGGGCGATTTCGAGACATTAGACGCCCTCAAACAACGGGTGCGTGACGATCTGCAACACGAAGCCGAGCACTCGGCGGACCGGCAGGTCCGCGCCGACCTCCTCAAAGAGCTGGCACACCGGGTTCCCTTCGACGTGCCGGACTCTCTGGTCGAGCGCGAGCTCGACCGCCGCGTGGAAGACTTCGCGCGGAGGCTGGTCGAGCAGCGGATCGACCCGAGAAACACGAATATCGACTGGGACCAGTTTCGCGAGAGTCAGCGCGAACCCGCCCGGGAAGCCGTCGGCGCCGCTCTGGTGCTCGACGAAGTTGCCCGGCGCGAACAGCTCGCGGTTGGTGACGACGAGATCGAGCGGGAGCTGGGATCGTACGCGGCGCGGACGGGCCGCACGCCGGCCGCCGTCAGGGCACGGCTCGAGAAGGAAGGCGGGATGTCCAGACTGTACGCGGGGTTACGACGGGAGAAGGCAGTTGAATTCCTGCTGACGCGTGCTACAATTGCGTAAACGTGACCTCCTGCCGGCCCCGTTCTGGATTGATCCCAGCCCTCTAAACCAACGCGTGTGTGAGGCTTTTCGCGTTTCCGAGCCCGATATCGTCGCGAGCGCGGGGCCGCTCGAACTGAACTGACCTGTTATGAGAGACTCGTGGCCTGAATCACGGATGCAGCTTGTCCCGATGGTGGTCGAGCAGACCAATCGCGGCGAGCGCGCCTATGACATCTTTTCGCGTCTTCTCAAAGACAGCATCATCTTCATCGGCACGCCGATAGACGACACGATCGCCAATCTTGTAATCGCCCAGATGCTCTTTCTGGAGGCAGAGGATCCAGACAAAGACATCCTTCTGTACATCAACAGTCCGGGTGGGTCCATTACGGCGGGATTCGCTATTTACGACACAATGCAGTTCATCAAACCGGATGTGCAGACATATTGCATAGGTCAGGCCGCCTCGATTGCGGCGGTGCTTCTGTCGGCCGGCACCAAGGGCAAGCGCTTCTCGCTTCCCAATTCACGCATTTTGATACACCAGCCCTGGATGTCCGGGCTGGGCGGGCAGGCCACCGACATCGACATCGCCGCCCGGGAAATCCTCCGGATGCGGGAGCGGATCAACGAGATCCTCGTATCGCACACGGGTCAGCCAGCCAAGCGGATTCAAGAGGATACGGAGCGGGACTACATCATGTCGGCCGAGCAGGGGAAGGAATACGGTATCATTGACGATGTCATTCGGAAAAGGGCATAACAGGGCTATCGGTTACACGTTGTCGGTCGTCAGTTCCAGGTCGCTCTCAGACCTGGCCGATGACTGACAACTCATAACTGACAACTCGCGACTGTCCACCCATATGGTCAAGAAAAACGGCGAGACCGAGATCCTCCGCTGCTCCTTCTGCAACAAGGATCAGAACGACGTCCGCAAGCTGATCGCGGGCCCCACGGTCTTCATTTGCGACGAGTGCGTCGAGGTCTGCAACGACATCATCGCCGACGACAACCGCTTCGACAACCGAGGAGTGCGCTCGTCGCTCCCGACGCCGCAGGAGATCAAGAAGTTCCTCGACGAGTATGTCATCGGGCAGGAACGCACCAAGCGCAAGCTCGCGGTCGCCGTCTACAACCACTACAAGCGGATCGAGATTCAGAAGCAGCCCCGAAGCCGGAACGACGTCGAGCTGACCAAATCCAACATCCTCTTGATCGGCCCGACCGGCACTGGCAAGACCCTTCTCGCCCAGACCCTCGCCAAGCTGCTCTCCGTCCCCTTCACCATCGTCGACGCGACGACGCTGACCGAGGCCGGGTATGTCGGCGAGGATGTCGAGAACATCATCCTGAAGCTGCTTCAGGCGGCGGGCGGGGATATCGAGAAATGCCAGCAGGGGATCATCTACATCGACGAGGTGGACAAGATCTGCCGCAAGGACGAGAACCCGTCGATTACCCGGGACGTGTCGGGCGAGGGCGTCCAGCAGGCCCTGCTGAAGATACTGGAGGGCACCATCGCGAACGTGCCGCCCCAGGGCGGCCGCAAGCACCCCCACCAGGAGTTCTTCCAGATCGACACCACCAACATCCTGTTCATCTGCGGCGGCGCCTTCGTGGGTCTCGAGAAGCAGATCGACCGGCGCACTGGCAAGAAGACGCTGGGGTTCAAGGCGGATGTCCGGTCTGTCGCCGGACGCGACATCGGCACCACGCTCGAGAAGATCGAACCGCCCGATCTCATCAAGTACGGCCTCATCCCGGAGTTCGTCGGACGCCTTCCGGTCGTCGGCACGCTGCACGAGCTCGACAAGAATGCGCTGGTCCAGATCCTGACGCAGCCTCGCAACGCCATCACGCGTCAGTATCAGAAGCTCTTCGAGTACGAGAACGTCAAGCTCCGGTTCACCGACGATGCGCTCGAAGCCATCTCGGAATCGGCGCTCGAACGCAAGATTGGCGCGCGCGGGCTGCGCATGATCATCGAGGATCTGATGCTCGACGTCATGTACAACCTGCCGAACCAGAAGCGGGTTCGTGAGTGCGTCATCACGCGTGAAGTCGTCGAAGCCAAGGACAAGCCGATCACGCTCATCGAGAAGGCGGGATAAAGACGCGCTGGCCGGTCTTCGGTCCGCTGGTTGCGGGGGAGTACGCACCAACGGCCGCCAGACGGCTGACGTACGAGCCAACGTTTGGCCCTGAGAACCTGGACTGATGACTGACAACTACCCTATGGAAGTTTACGAAACGCTACCGATCGTTCCGCTCAGAGACGTCGTGGTGTTTCCGCACATGATGATGCCGTTCGTCATCGGACGGCCCTCCTCCACCCGCGCGCTCGAGCATGCCCTCGTCAAGGACAAGCGGATCTTTCTCGCGGCCCAGCACGACGCCTCCGTGGACGATCCCCGGCCGGATGACATCTACACGATGGGCTGCGTGGCCAACGTCGTCCAGAGCCTGAAGCTGCCGGACGGCAACATCAAGGTGCTCGTCGAAGGCGTGGACCGCGCGCGCGCCGTCGAGTGGAAGGAAGACAAGGGCTTCTTCCGGGTCGTGGTCAAGGTGCTCCCCCGCCAGCGCGAAGCGTCGGGCGATGTCGAGCAGACCATGAGCCGCGTCGTGTCGCTCTTCGAGCAGTACGTGAAGATCTCGAACAACCTGCACTACGACGCCATGATCGCGGCGGTGCGGGTGGACGACCCGGGCAAGCTGGCCGACACCATCGCCGCGCACCTGCTGATCGGCGTGGACGAAAAGCAGAATCTCCTCGAAATCATCTCGCCCATCGAACGGCTCAACCGCATCGCCGGCATCCTCGAGATCGAAGTCGACAAGCTTCAGGTAGACCGCCGCATCCAGTCGCGCGTGAAGAAGCAGATGGAGAAGGCGCAGAAAGAGTACTACCTGAACGAGAAGATGAAGGCGATCCAGAAAGAGCTCGGGCGCAAGGACGAGAAAGGCAACGAGGTCGACGATCTGAAGAAGAAGATCGAGCAGGCCCGGATGCCCAAGGACGTCGAGGAAAAGGCCATCCAGGAGCTGAAGCGGCTCGAAGCGATGCCGCCGATGTCGGCCGAAGCGACGGTCTCGCGCAACTACCTCGACTGGATCATCGCGGTGCCCTGGTACAAGAAGACGCGCGAGAGCCGCGACCTGAAGCGCGCCGAGGAGATCCTGCACGAGGATCATTACGGTCTCGACAAGATCAAGGATCGGATCCTCGAGTTCCTGGCGGTTCGCGCGCTCGTCAAGAAGCCGAAGGCCACGATCCTGACCTTTGCGGGCCCTCCCGGAGTCGGCAAGACCTCGCTGGCGAAATCGATCGCGCGCGCGATGAACCGCAAGTTCGTCAGGCTGTCGCTCGGTGGCGTGCGCGACGAAGCGGAGATCCGCGGGCACCGTCGCACGTACATCGGCGCCTTCCCCGGACAGATCATCCAGATGATGAAAAAGGCCGGCACGCAGAATCCGGTCTTCCTGCTCGACGAAGTGGACAAAATGTCGATGGACTTCCGTGGCGACCCGTCGGCCGCTCTCCTCGAAGTCCTCGACCCCGAACAGAACAGCACGTTCCTGGATCATTACCTCGACGTCGAGTACGACCTGTCGCACGTGATGTTCATCTGCACCGCGAACGTGCTGCACTCGATTCCGCAGGCCCTCAAGGACCGCATGGAAGTGATGCAGCTCGCGGGCTACACGGAACAGGAGAAGGTCGAGATCGGCAAGCGATTCCTGATCCCGAAAGCCACGGAAGGCACGGGACTCTCAATCGGCAACATCACCTTCGACGACGCGTCGATCCAGACGATCATCCAGCGCTACACACGCGAAGCCGGCGTGCGCAATCTCGAGCGCGAGATTTCCTCGATCTGCCGCAAGGTGGCGCGCAGCGTCGTGCGCGAGGGAAAGAAGTATTCCGTCGAAATCACGCCCGAGCAGATCACGCAGTATCTGGGTGTGCCCCGCTTCCGACCGAGCGCGGCCGAAGAACGGAACGAAATCGGCATCGCGACGGGCCTGGCCTGGACCGAAGTGGGCGGCGAGATTCTCGTCAGCGAAGCGACGCTCATGCCAGGCAAGGGCGTGCTGACGCTCACCGGCAAGCTGGGCGACGTCATGCAGGAATCCGCTCAGGCGGCCATGAGCTACGTGCGATCGAGGGCCGAAGATTTCGGCATTCCCAAGGACTTCAACCGAAAGCACGACGTCCACATCCACGTCCCCGAGGGCGCCATCCCCAAGGATGGTCCGTCGGCCGGCATCACGCTCGCGACGGCACTCGTCTCTGCGCTCGGACGGATTCCGACGCGGAAGGATGTCGCCATGACCGGAGAAATCACGCTGCGGGGGAAGGTCCTGGCGATCGGCGGCGTGAAGGAGAAAGTGCTGGCCGCCCATCGCGCCGGCGTCAAGAACATCGTCCTGCCCAAGGACAACGAGAAGGATCTCGCCGACATACCCAAGAACGTGCTCGACGAGTTGAATCTCTACCTGGTCCAGCACATGGACGAGGTCCTGAAGATCGCGCTGACCGAGCCGCTGCCGAGCCGCCTGGTGTCCCAGAGCACAGACGATGCCGTTGTAGTCGATCCGGCACTCTCTGACGACGCCATCACCCACTGACCGAGAGGGTTTACAGGGCAGGTATCACGCGCGGCTCCCGGGTTGTACGACGGACGGCGGATGACTGCCTCCGTGTCCACCCGCTGACCTCGGCACCCGACCGACCGTGGATTGTGACCTCGCAGCCTTGGGCCGGCTGCGGCCCGCCCGTGTGGCGGAAATAACCGAAGAACGTCTCGATAACAAAGGATTGAAAGTACTGTGGACACTGAGCATCAAGCAACACAACCGGCCGCTCCCGCCAGGAACGACGCAGCCGCGACCGTGCTGGACCTCTCAACGCTGAAGGATCTGAGCATCTCGGCGTTGACCAAGATCGCGAAGGATCTGGAGGTGCCCGGCGCGAGCGGCATGCGGAAGCAGGAGCTGATCTTCGAGATCCTCCGCGCGAGGACCGAAAAGAGCGGCCTCATCTTCTCGGAGGGCGTCCTCGAGACCCTGCCCGATGGCTTCGGATTCCTCCGGGCCCCCGACTACAACTACCTGCCAGGTCCCGACGACATCTACGTCTCGCCCTCCCAGATCCGGAAGTTCGATCTGCACACGGGCGACACGGTCTCGGGACAGATTCGGCCGCCGAAGGACGGCGAGCGGTATTTCGCGCTCATCAAGGTCGAGGCCGTCAACTTCGACACGCCCGAGCACGCGCGGGAGAAGATCTTCTTCGAGAATCTCACGCCGCTCTATCCGCAGGCGAAGCTGTCGCTCGAAACGGAAGCCGAGAACCTCGCGGCCCGCGTGATGGACATGATGGTCCCGATCGGCAAGGGACAGCGCGGACTGATCGTGGCCCCGCCGCGGACCGGCAAGACCATGCTGCTGCAGAACATCGCCAACAGCCTGGCCGTGAATCACCCCGAGGTCTACCTGATCGTGCTCCTGATCGATGAGCGGCCCGAGGAAGTCACCGACATGCAGCGTTCGGTCAAGGGCGAGGTCATCTCGTCCACGTTCGACGAGCCGGCCCAGCGGCACGTCCAGGTGGCCGAGATGGTTATCGAGAAGGCCAAACGCCTCGTCGAGCACAAGAAAGACGTGGTCATCCTGCTCGATTCGATCACGCGACTGGCCAGGGCCTACAACACGATAGTCCCGGCTTCAGGCAAGGTCCTGTCAGGAGGCGTGGACAGCAATGCCCTGCAGCGACCCAAGCGCTTCTTCGGCGCGGCGCGGAACATCGAGGAAGGCGGGTCGCTCACCATCATGGCCACCGCGCTCGTGGACACCGGCTCGCGCATGGACGAAGTGATCTTCGAAGAGTTCAAGGGAACGGGCAACCTCGAGATCCATCTCGACCGCAAGCTCGTCGATCGGCGCGTGTTCCCCGCCATCGACATCCAGAAGAGCGGCACGCGGAAGGAAGAGCTGCTGCTGCAGAAGGACGAATTGAACCGGGTATGGGTGCTGCGCAAGGTGCTCAATCCGCTGTCACCGGTTGAAGCGATGGAACTCCTGCTCTCGAGGATGGCCAAGACAAAGTCGAACTTGGAGTTCCTCTCCTCCATGTCCAACGGGAAGGGTTAGTGCAGCGGTCTCTGCCATTCCTCAGTGCTTAGTTCTTGGTTCTTGGTTCTTAGATCCATCCAGCTCACCGCCGATGCAGTACCGCCCCTTTGCTCGAACAGGTCTGTCGCTCTCGGAGATCGGTTACGGCATGTGGGGCATGGGGGGCTGGTCGGGATCTGATGAAAAGGAATCGCTGCGCTCGCTCGACCGCGCCGTGTCCCTTGGCTGCACCTTCTTCGACACCGCCTGGGCGTACGGTCAGGGACTGAGCGAACGGCTCCTCGGCCGCACACTCCGCGCGCATCCAGGCGCCCGGCTCATCGTCGCCACCAAGATCCCACCGAAGAACGGCATGTGGCCGGCACGCGTCGAGTACACCCTGGACGAAGTGTTTCCGGCCGACCACATCAGGGAGTACACCGCGCGGAGCCTCGAGAACCTGGGCGTGAGCTCGATCGATCTTCAGCAGTTTCACGTGTGGAACGATCGGTGGGCGGAAAACGAAGGCTGGCAGACAGCGATCGCGGACCTGAGGCGGGAAGGCCTGATCAAGAGCGTCGGCATCAGCGTGAATCGCTGGGAGCCGTGGAATGTGCTGAAGACGCTCGAGACGGGCCTCGTGGATTCAGTGCAGGTCGTCTACAACATCTTCGACCAGGCTCCCGAGGACGATCTCTTTCCTGCCTGCCAGCGGCTCGGCGTGGCGGTCATCGCGCGTGTGCCCTTCGACGAAGGCAGCCTCACCGGCACGTTCACGCCCTCAATGCGCTGGCCTGAGGGGGACTGGCGCAACGTGTATTTCACGCCGGAGAATCTGGCACGAACACTCGAACGCGTCGCTTCGGTCGAATGTGAGGTGCCACAGGGCATGACGCTGCCGGAACTGGCCCTGCGCTTCATCCTCGAGCATCCGGCCGTGACAACGACTATCCCTGGGATGCGCCGGATCGGACACGTCGAGCGAAACCTGGCCACCAGCGATGGCGCGCGTCTGCCCGCGACGATCCGCGCCGCCCTCAAGAAACACCGTTGGGACAGAACGATGGTTATCCCGTAACTGCCTGTCCGGCCTTCCCCGAAAAAGCACGTGCTATACTTGGGGTTTGCCACATGAGGAGTTAGCCGTGAAGGAAGGCATTCATCCCAAATACTACGACGTCGAGGCCCGCTGCGCGTGCGGGAACACGTGGAAGACCCGCTCGACCAAGCAGGAGCTGCACCTCGAGATCTGCTCTCAGTGCCACCCCTTCTTCACCGGGCGCCAGAAGCTGATCGACACGGAAGGGCGAGTCGAACGGTTTACCAAGAAGTTCGGGGCGCAGACGGTCGAGAGCCGCAAGAAGGCCAGCCGAGACAAGAAGGCGCAGGCCGCCACAGCCAAGGGCTAGGCGAGCAGGCCGCCTCGGGCCAGTTTCCGATCCAGTCTATCCAGGCGATGCCGCGCGCCGAGAATGCGCGCGGCAGTCCTGCGGTCGCCCGCGAGCACCTGCTGCGTGTAGTGCCGGGCTCTCTGCAGGTCGCGAGAGCGGTGCTCGTGATGAACCGCGAGCGCTTCGAGCGCCTCGCGTTCCGTGGGCGAAGGCCGTTCTGACGCGCCCAGCAGTTCTTCCCAGACACTCGCCGCTTCGTGGTGACGCCGCTCGCGCCTGAGCAGCCGCGCGAGCCGTTTCAGCGCTTCCACTCGCGTGTCGCGATATTCCCATCCGGCCTGTCGCGAGGCGCGGTCGTAGCACTCCCGGGCCCTCGAGCGTACGCCCGCCCGCTCGTACAAGCGACCCAACCCCAGACACTCGCGCCCGTCCCGCGTCGAAGCGGCTCCCTGCTCCACCAGCTGGAAGGCACGCATCGTGAGTCCAGCGAGCGACATCAGGTCGAGACGATTGTGCTCGACGACGGCGGAGAGCGGCGCGGGATTGCCGGAGCGGATGAAGTCGAAGTAGCGGGCCGGTATCTCATAGCCCGCGACGTCGTGCCGTCGCTCCACGGCGAACAGGTCGCGCTCGAGAAATGTCAGGGCGCAGCCCTCCGGTGATCGCCACAGCCGGCGTGCCGGGTGCAGCAGGTCGAGATGCGCCTTTCCCGAGAACGGCACGTCCAGGCGGTGAAAAAGATACCGCGTCTCGAGAATCGGGATGTCGAAGGATTTCCCGTTGAATGAGACGAGCGTACCCGCCGCAATCAGATCGGTGGCGACCTCCCTCAGAAGCGACTGTTCAGTGCTGAGATCGGTCAACAGGAACTGCCGGGTGCAGAACGCACCGTCCTCGAACCATCCCAGCCCAATCAGAAAGGCAACTGTGCCCGCGCCGCCCGCGAGACCCGTGGTTTCGAGGTCGACAAAAAGGAGCGCGTCAGCGCTTTCTGATTCCCGCCCTGACTCGATAGCATCGGCGTCTCGACGCGGCCTCGTGAGAAGCGAGCCCGCACTGCTGCAGATGGCGGCTCGTGCCGACCACTCGCCCACGGCATCGGCGCCATGAAACGTAGAAGGCCCGAACGTGCGGTCAACGATGACGAATCCGCCGGCAGAGTCGATGGGACACCGGCCACCAAGACTGGCGGCGGCAGCTTCCCGGAGGCCTGCCCCGTCGGTCGCACGCGACCGGTTGCGCAGGAGTGGCGGTCCGCCTGGCTTTCGGACGAGCTCTCGAAGCCTGGAGGACAGATCACTCATGACTGGCAGATGCCCCGAGGTTCACTGAGTGTCGTGTCCCGCCAGACGCCAGACGGCCGAGGATATCGAGCGCCACGGTCTTCGCCCGGGGGCCGATGTCCCCGACCGGGCCAACGCAGGTCGGACAGCCTGAGTCGCACGGACACCCTTCGATGAGATCGCGGGTGTGAGCGAGAAGGCTCGCGTGCATGTCGAACAACGGCTCGCTGAATCCAATCCCACCCGGATAGTTGTCGTAGATGAAGATCTGCGGTTCGTCGAGGTCGAAGTCCGGCGTTCGCGATCGCTCCCGGCCGCTCGGATCCGCCGGCTTCGATCCATCGCCGGGTCCGACCGAGATGCCTATGTCGTTCCGGTCGCACATGAGCAGTAGCTGTGCAACTTGACGCATCGCAAACGACAGCCCGACGACGCCATCCCGTCTGTCGTCGGCGCTATGAGGCAATGCCGACATCACGGCTGTGGGAATGGTCAACCAGTAGGCCGTCGTGTGCATCTGCTGTTCGGGCAGGTCGAGCTCGCCGGACCCGACGTTCTCATTGGTGTAGAACTTGATCTTCTTGAAGCCGACGACGCGCGAAACCACATGCACCTCGCCATGGGATCGTGCGGGATCGCTCACCGCCGTCGTCGGTCCGTCGACTGATGGCTCTTCCCGATCCTCCCATTCACGCTCGGGACCATCTTCGCTTCTCTCAGGGAGGGTCCGTGCGCCGTTCGCAAAGATGTCGAGGATCGTGACCCGCGTATAGGTGATGGCGTCGGTGTAATAGTCGCAGTTGATCGCTCGTACGTAGGCCTTGCGATTGTCGAAATCGAGACGTTCCACCTGATAGAGCTGCGCCTCGACGATGTAGATCGCCTTGGGATGGAGGGTGGAAGGCCCGCTGCCGAAATCCGTTTCCCCAATCACGCGAGCGCCGTCGGTCGTATCGACGACAACGAAGTTGTCGGAGGAGATCGATCGAAGGCTGACGGCGTCTGCCGGATACGATTCGCTCGTCCAGTGCCAGCGCCCGTCGGCGTCTGGCCCGCTGCCGCCGCTCAGGTGAACGAACCCCTCCTCTGAAAGGATGGCGAGGATCTGTTGCACGTCAATCCCGCCGAACGTTTCGCTCGTCTTGAACGGCAGTTCGAACGCCGCGCACTTCACGTGGTCGAGCAGGATGTGCAGATTGTCGGGATTGATCAGAGCGTGTTCCGGCGAGGCATCGAAGAAGTACGACGGATGCCGGATGATGAACTGGTCGAGCGGCGCGCTGCTCGCCACGAGGATCGCCGCCGATCGCGCGCTCCGTCGTCCGGCGCGGCCGGCGCGCTGCCAGGTGGCGGCGATGGTTCCGGGGTACCCCGCCAGCACGGCGACGTCGAGCGCACCGATGTCAATGCCCAGCTCGAGCGCATTGGTGGACACCACGGCCTGGACCTCGCCATCGCGAAGCCCTTTCTCGATCTCGCGCCGCCGGTTGGGAAGATAGCCGCCGCGATAGCCCCTGATCGTCTCCGGTGCACCCGGCACACCGGCGAATTCATCCTTCAGATAGGTCGTCAGGATCTCGGTCGCCAGGCGGCTCTGGGCAAAAACGATCAGCTGGAGGTGACGCTTGATGAATTCGGACGCGATGCGGCGCGACTCGGTGAGGTACGAGCGCCGGATGCCAAGCTGCTGGTTGACGACGGGAGGATTGACGAACAGGAACAGCTTTTCGCCGCGCGGCGCGCCGCTTCGATCCACGAGCGCAAAGGGCTCGCCAATCAGTCGCTCGGCAAGCTCTCGCGGATTCGCAATGGTTGCCGACGAACAGATGAACGTGGGATGCGAGCCGTAGTGGCGGCAGACCCGCTGCAATCGCCGCACGACGTTGGCCAGGTGGCTGCCGAACACGCCCCGATAGGCATGCAGCTCGTCGAGAATGACGAAGCGCAGGCTTTCGAAGAGTTTGGCCCATCGGGGATGGTGCGGCAGGATGCCGGCGTGCACCATGTCGGGGTTGCTGAGGACGATATGCGCGCGCGTACGGATGGCGCGACGAGCGTCCTGCGGCGTGTCGCCGTCGTACGTGAACACGCCGAGCGCAACGTCGGTGGCTCTGGCGAATTCGTCCTTGATCGTCGTGAGTTCGGCGAGCTGGTCCTGCGCGAGCGCCTTCGTGGGAAAGAGGTACAGGGCCCGCGCTGCGGGATCCTGAAGGATGGTGTTCAAGACCGGCGCGTTGTAGCAGAGCGTCTTGCCTGACGCCGTCGGCGTGGTCACGACGACGTTCCGGCCTGCGAGCGCGTGGGTAATCGCCTCGGCCTGGTGTGAGTAGAGCCGCGACACACCCCGCGCCGTGAGCGTGGCTCTCAACCGTGAGTCGAGCTCTTCAGGAAACGCGACGAATTCGGCGACGGTGGCTGGCAGGCGCTCTATGGCCGTGACGCGCGAGTCGGGGGACGCCGCACGGGAAGACGGTGCAATTCGCTCCAGGGCCGATTGCAGGGCCGCCTCCCGGTCTGTCTGGCGAGACGTCAGGTCGAGGGATTCGGCCTGGGCTCGGTCACTGACCCGGGAGATCTGCATGGAGGCGGATCGTAGCAAGGCCGCGGGAGACGATCAAGAGGCGAAAGCGAAGAAAAGGCGTGATTATGTCTTTCACAAACCCACGCGTTTTCGGGCCCACTCTTGGACCGTTCACTGGTCGGCCCCGCCAAACCCGGCTTGGAGCTGGACCAGGAGACGATGGTCTTGGTCCCCTTTGAGTTGAAACGGGACGGCCAAGCCCAGATACCACTCGTCATGCAGGCGCACCTTCACGCCGGGGCCGATGACCCGCTCGTCATCGGTCTGATTCACTTCCCCGAGGAAATACAGCGGCTTATCGCCGAACGCGACGATCATCGCCAGGCCGTATACCAGTCGCGTTTCGTCACCCGCGAACGACGCGCCCACATTGCCTTGCAGGTAGATCGCACCAAGCTCATATCGACTCGCGAGGAACGGCTCAATCTCCCTCTCTTCGTCGTCCCCGCGCGGAATCCCCACTTCGAGGCCGAGGACCCATGCGGGGCGCTGATCGCGTGGTTCGACCAGTAACCACTTCACACCCAACCCCACCGTGCCGAGTCCGTACTCAGTCGGTCCCTCGCCCGGAGTCAACCGGAGGAACGGCAGATCCACTTCGGCACTGAGTCGATCCATCAGCCCGTAAAACCCCTGGACGTGGGGCAGCAGGGATTCGTCGTCGCCCAGCTCGACACCGAGCCGCATTTCAAATTCGCGCGGTGCCGTCGGCATCGTCTCCTCGATGAGCAGAGGCTCCGGTACCTCACGCTTCTCTTCGGACTGTGCGGTCGCCAGGGCCGGCACCAATACCGTCACGAGTACAAGCAGAGGCGCCTGCGTTAAGGACCTCGAACGCCACGAAAGCATGGGCCGCATCACATCGGCACGAGGAGCGCGACCTGACCGCCGATTTCCGGCCGGGCTTTTTGGACAATGGCCTGTCCTGCCTGCTTCGCGAAGCCTGTACCGACGAGCGCGACGATGGAGCCGCCGAACCCGCCGCCGGTCAACCGCGCCCCGAACACCTCGGGTTCGCTGCGCGCGATTTCGACCAGGCGATCGATCTCGGCAATCGATACTTCATAATCGTCCCGCATCGACGCGTGCGATTCGTCGAAGAGTCGCCCGGCGCGCTCCGCATCGCCGGAGTGAAACGCCTGCACCGCGTCCAACACACGCTGGTTCTCGGTCACGACGTGGCGTACTCGCCGATCGAGGGGGGGCGGCAAGCCGGCAACGCGATCCATCGCAGCCGCTCCGACGTCGCGAAGTTCCTGCACGCCAAGCGTGGCGGCAGCCCGCGTGCATTCATCGCGTCTCACTCGATATTCCCCTGACGCATGATGATGGGAGATGCCCGAATTGATCACGACGAGCTCAACGCTCGCGGGCAGGGGCACGCGCTCCCAGGTCAGAGCCCGCGCATCGATCAGGAGAGCCGCATTGGTCTCGGCGAGGCTTGCCGCCATCGGATCCATGATGCCGACAGGCGCTCCGACGAATTCGTTCTCGCCCCGCCGCGCGAGTCGCGCGACTTCCACATCATCGATGTTCAGATCGAATGCCGTGCGCAGCGCCTTGAGCAGGCTGACTTCGAGCGCCGCGCTCGATGACAGCCCGCTTCCCACCGGAACCGTCGATTCGATGCGCACGTCGAAGCCCGCGAGCGCATATCCCGCCGACCGCAGGACGTAGGTGACTCCCTGGATGTAGTCGATCCAACCGCGCCCGGCCTCCTCGCGCCCGAGCGCGAACTCCATCGAACCGCCTTGCGCGAAGTTCCCGCTCCATGCGCGCACGAGCCGGTCGGATCGGACGGCCAGTTCGACGGTGGTGCGCTGAGGAATCGCCACCGGGAGCACGAAGCCGCCGTTGTAATCGGTGTGCTCGCCAATGAGGTTGACACGGCCAGGCGCCTGGGCCTGGACGCTGGAGGGCCTTCCGAACAACGACTCGAACGCCGGCATCGCCGTTCGGTCGTCAGGTGACATCGACTGCCACGTCTCGGAGCTCGCGCGCCTTCTCCTCCGGAATCGTGTCGGCGGTGAACATCCCCGCGCCGAGCTCGCTGCCGGCAAGGTATTTCAGGCGTCCCTCCATGCGGTAGGCCGGATAGAACTCGATATGGAGGTGGGCTTCCGGGTGCGGACGCCCGTCGGTCGGCGCTTGATGCATCGCCATCACGTACGGGAATGGACGATGCCAGAGCGCGTCGAACTTGAGCAGCACCGTCTTGAGGATGCGCGCAAAGTCCGAGCGACCATGCGGAGAGAGATTCGCAATCGAGGGCACAGCCGCCTTCGGCGCCACCCAGACTTCATAGGAATACCGGGCCCACGCCGGCAGGAAGGCCACCGCCTCGGCTCCCTCGCAGACGATTCGCCGGCCGTCGGCGACCTCTCGACCGATCAGGTCTTCGAGCAGACCGCGACCTGTGCGTTCGTGGTACTCGCGCTGCTGTTCGAGCTCGCGCGCCGGAATCGGCGGCACGAAGGGATACGCGAAGATCTGCCCGTGCGGATGTTGGAGGGTGACACCCACCTCAACGCCGCGGTTCTCGAACGGATACACATACTCGACGTCCTCGCGCGACCCGAGAGCGCGGTACCGGTCGGCCCAAACCTCGATGATGAGCTCCAAATGTTCAAGAGGCAGCGCGCCGAGGCTCGCCGCCGGGTCCTGCGTGAACACCATCACTTCTGCGGATCCACGAGCGGGACGCGTCTCGACGAGCTCGGACGGGGGATCGTGTGCCTCGCGGACCAGTGCCGGGAACAGATTGTCGAAGACCGCGACGTCATAATCCCCGGCAGGGAGCTCCGTCGGTCGCGATGGATCGACCGTAGCCGCCAGCGGATTGGCGTCGGGCAGAAACGTCCGATGCTGTCGGCCCGTGGCGTAGGCGACCCATTCCGCGCGCAGCGGGTGCCACCGGAGATGCGGATTCGGAGCCGCCCGGTTCGACGCGGATTCCGGCAATGCAGGAGCGACGATGTCGTGGCTGATCGGACGTCGGGAGTACAGAACGAGCGATCGCCCGTCGGCCTTCCGCAGCTCGCGCTTATACATGAAGAATCATTCCTTGACCCGGCAGAAGTCAGCCTCTAGTCTACGGCACATGACACAGTCCCCATCGGGGGCTCCGAATTCGAGCGGCGATCGTCTGACCAGGCGCCTGGGCCTGTGGAGCTCCATCGGCGTCGTGATTGGCATCACGATCGGATCCGGCATCTTTCGCACGCCCGCGCGCATCGCCGAGCAGGTACCTAATCCCATTCTCATGCTGGCCGTGTGGGTCATCGGCGGCGGCATCACGCTCTGCGGGGCGCTCTCGATTGCCGAACTGGCCGCGGCTTTTCCGCGCACGGGCGGCCTTTACGTGTATCTCCGGGAAAGCTGGGGCCGGCTGGCCGCCTTTCTCTTTGGATGGGCTCAACTGGTGCTCATCCGAGCCGCAGCCGTTGGCAGCATCGCGACGGTATTCGGTGAATACTTCCTGCGGTCTATTGGCATCGATCCGATCGTGCACGAGCGCGCGGCAGACTACGTGGCGTCGGGCGCGATCATCTTCGCCTCGCTCGTGAACATCTTCGGCGTCCAATGGGGAGCGGCGTTCGTCGGAATCTCGACCCTGGCCAAGTACGGCGCCCTCGCGGGCCTGGTCATTGTCTCCTTCGTCCTCGGGTCGGGTCATGGTGGATCATTCAGCCATTTCACCGCACCAGGCGCCGAGGTTCACACGGGGCTTTTCGGGCTGGCCCTGGTGTCGGTGCTCTGGGCCTACGACGGATTCGCGGACCTCTCGTTTGCGGGCGGCGAGGTCAAGGATCCGCAGCGCACGCTTCCGAGAGCGCTCATCTTCGGCACCATCAGCATCATCCTCATCTACCTGTCGGCGAACGCGGCCTATCTCTTCATCAGTCCTATCGAGACAGTCGCCAGGTCGCGCCTGATCGCGGCCGACACCATGCTCGCGCTCTTCGGGCAGATTGGTGTGTCGCTGGTGTCCATCGTCGTCATGATCTCCACCTTCGGGTCCCTCAACGGGACGATGCTGGCCAACCCGCGAATCTTCTTTGCGATGGCCGATGACGGGCTGTTTTTTCGGGCGGTGGCCCGCGTTCATCCACGGTTCAAGACGCCGTATGTCGCCGTGTCGCTGGCGGGGGCGATGGGTGTGGTGTTTGTGCTCGCCGGCACGTTTGAACAGCTGACGGATGCGTTCGTCAAGGCCATGCTTCCGTTCTACGCGCTCAGCGTCGCGGGCATCTACCGTCTTCGCCAGTCCAGGCCGGACCTGCCGAGGCCGTACCGGGTCGCCGGATATCCCGTCGTGCCGATCATCTACATCCTGGGAGTGATCTATCTCATCGCGAACGCCCTTCTGACCGATACATTGCTCACGGGCATCGTGTTCGCGGTGGTGCTGGTGGGGATTCCGGTCTACTACCTCTTCTTCAGTCCCCGTCGCGAGGCGGTACCCACCGCATGAATCGCATCCAACCGATGAAACCGATGCGTGCTGCGAACGTCATGGGACAACTTCCGTTGACGCGACAAATGACGGCTGCTACGATTCGGTGCGGTCGCGCTCGACGATCGGTCGATCGTGAACCAAGGAGGACGCATGGAACCATCTGAGCCGCGTGCGCGGCGTCGCGGGTTCCTGGTGAATCAGGACACCGGCGAACCAGAAACCGGCGAGTACGAGAGTCCGGAAGGCATCACGTTCAGGATCAAGATCGTCAAGACCGAGCCCAAGCGGCGGCTCGCGTTGAGCAGCCAGAGCCACACTCCCCCACCTCGGCTGCGTTCCTCAACCGAAATACACCCGCATCGAAGAGCCTCGGGGCCGCCCGGTTCTGTCAAATCAGCGACCGCGACTGGCACCCGTCCACAGGAACGCACGCGCCGCTGATCCAGCTGGCCCGCGGCGACGCGAGAAACGCGACGACCGCGCCGACTTCGTCCGGACGACCGAAGCGTCCGAACGGGAGGTCCCGCCGCACGAATTCGGCGATCCCCTCGGGATCCGCCTGCTGACGGCGATACCAGGAGCCGCCGGGGAATAGAATCGAGCCCGGCGCGATGCTGTTGACGCGAATGTTGTCGTGCGCGAGCTGCTGCGCCAGAGACTTGCCCAGGCTGATCTCCGCGGCCTTCACGGCGTTGTACGTCATGCGGCCACCCGATTCGCGGCCATAGATCGACGCGATCATCAGAATCACGCCGCCGCCCTGCGCGCGCATGTGCGGGACGGCCAGGCGCGACGCCCGGATGGCGGGATAGAGTGTCTGGTCGAGGGCCGACTGCCACTCCTGATCGGTTGTGTCGAGCAGGCCCGCGCCGCCCGCCACGCCGAGGTTGTTCACGAGAACGTCAATCCTCCCAAACGCCTCGATCGTCCGGTCGAAGACGGTCTCGATGCCGCCGGGGGCGGTCAGATCGATCTGGACCGCGACGATTCTGGAGCTCGACCCGGCCACCCGTTGCACCTCTTCGAGGGCAGCCGCCAGAGCCTCGGCCCCTCTTCCGGAAATCGCGACCGAACACCCTTCAGCCGCGAGCGCCCGGGCCGCCGCCAAACCCAGCCCGCGGCTGGAGCCTGTGACTATCGCGACTTTGTCGGTCAGGTCGAGGTTCATGGGTAACGACAGGTATCAGCCATCAGCTTTCAGCTGTAGGCCCAGACCTTCAGGTCTGGGACGGATGTCGCCGAAACGGCTGCCGCTAGCGCCCCGTGAGGTCATTCAGGCTCCAGTCGAATTTCCCGTAATCGAGCTTGAACTCGTTCCGCTCCAGGAACTCGATCTCGGAGCCGAAAAGAAATGGCTCAACGAGCGCCAGGATTCCCCGCTCGATGGGGCTGCGATTTGTGTAGCGCGACCCGGCGACGCCGTAGGCGGCCGCGAACTCGGCCTCGTGCCAGCCAAAGATCGATGACACGCGAACCTGCTTCGCGTCACGATCGATTTCAAACGTCGAGAGCTCGGTGGCGGTCTCGCGGGTCACCTCCTGCAGCGCCGTTTCGAGCTGGCCTGCATGGTAGGCCTCGCTTCGCAACCGTCCGCTCCCCACCGCGCCGCGGCCGAGGGCGAGGTAGAGGCGCGGGTCGCGAAACGCCGGCAGCACGTCTTTTTCGATCTGGTCGAGCGTCACCGTACGCCCGCCGGCACGATGAGGCAGGCGATCGAAGGCTCCTGGGATCTGGCGCACGCTCGACTGCGGATAGAGATTCGACCGGCCGCGAATCGGATAGTTGTTGATCACGGTCTGCAGCACGAACGCGTTATAGGCATTCAGCCAGTACGCCACTTGCTGGTCGCGCGGCCAGCCCGCAAGCCGGCCGGCGACGTCGGGACCATCGAGCGAGCGAACGTATTCGTCCAGCTTGCGACGCTCGATTTGGAGCGCGCGGTAATACACCAGACCGTCGCGCACATAGATATCGAGAATCTGGTCGAGCGGCTGGTGTAGCTTCTCCGCGGCAGGCCTCGGCGCCTGCCGTCCAGCCGTGGATGCGCTGGCCGTCCACACCAGCATTATCGCGAGCGCGGCGACGGAAAGCCGACGGGCGGCGCTAGACGTGGTTGCCAAGAAACTCCGCCACCGCGGCATTGAAGGGTTCAGGCTGCTCGAGGCTGGCCAGGTGGCCTGCCCCTCCTATGACGACCAGCCGGGCACCGGCAATTTGAGTTGCCATCGATCGGCTCTCTTCGACGGGCGTGATGGCATCATGCTCGCCGACCATCACCAGAGTCGGGCAATGAATCTCGCGCAGCTGGGGCGTCGAGTCCGGTCTCGTCATCATGTGCCGAACGGCTGAGGCAAGCGCCGCCGGAGTCGCCGATTCGATCATCCGACCGACCGTCGCCGCCACCTCCGGCCTCTTCGCGCGCGTATCGTCGGAAATGAGTTTCCCCATCCGGCGGGCCACGCCCGCTGCTCCTTCCGTCGCTATCACGTCCAGCATCTGGCGGCGTGAGGCACGGCCCTCTTCAGAATCAGGCAAGGCGCGAGTATCCGCCATGATCAGCCCGGCCACATAGCGCGGCGCCTGGCGAAAAAGGGCGAACGTCACGTACCCACCCATGGACACGCCGATGAAGACCGCTTCTTCGATGTGCAGACTATCGGTGAGATCGATGACATCGGCCGCGAAATCATCGATCGAGTCGCGGGCTTTCGATCCAGGCACGATCGGATCAGTCTGCCCGAAACCCGGGAGATCCGGCGCAATGAAGCGCCATCCTGCCGGAACACGGTCGAGTTGAGGTCTCCACATCTCCGCGTGAAGGGGAAACGCATGGATGAGTATGGCGGTGCGCGGATCGTGTCCCGCCGACGGCGGGCCCGCGGCCTCGAGAAAGCTGATGGTGCGTCGTCCTACTGAGACGTGTCGTCGCACCGAGGCATGATACAACAGAGCTTTCACGCGAACGGGCGCCACCTGGTGCTCTTTTCCGATCGAACGAGGTCTTCGATGCTCACAGCGGCCGCGCTGGGCATGGTGGGGTACGGGCTCTATGAGATCGGCTTCGGTGTGAGCGAGCTCGTCTCCTTTCACCGACTCGAGTTGTGGGCGGTCGTGGCCTCAATCGTGCTAGGCCTGATCCTCGTGCTGGCGGCCGCGCTCGTGCGCGTCACGTTTCCCGGTGGGCTCGAGCTGGCGATAGGCGCCCTCCTCGCCCTCCAGGCTCTCGCGCTGCACAATGTCGTCCACACGAGCGCCGCACCGACGGTCACGCCTCACATCTCGCGCGGCGTTCTGGCGATCCTTCTCATCACGCTCGCGTATACAGGCACCCGCGCCGCTTCTAGTTCTTGAGCCAGCAGAAGACCTCGAGCGTGTAGCCTTCCGGGTCTTTGAACGCGAACGACCGCACGGGCACTCGTGTCTGATTGTTCGGCGGCTCTGGTATGGTCACGCCGCGGTTCCTGAGCTCCGTGTACCAGCCGTCAACGGCGGCCGCACCGTCCACCACGATGCTGACCATGACGGGCTTCTCGGAAGCCGGCCGCAGCATGCCTTCGTTTCCTCTCACGAGGCCCACGAACGATGACGGCGACACCGCATAGATCCTGACCCAGCCTTGGTCGAAGGTGGACTTGAGGCCGAGGGCCTCGCTGTAGAACTTCGCCGCACGCTCGATGTCGTTGAAGTACAGGAAGGTGACTTGCCCTGATACCGCGGGGAACGTCATTCCGGTTCCCTGCTCGCCGCGTGATCCGGGGGAAGAAGCAGCCTCGCGTCCTGATACGGAAACCAGAGCGAGGACCATCCCTGCTAGAACCGCGGTGACTCTCTTCCTCATCACGTAACCTCCTGTGCGCAGTTGGAGAGCAGGCTGTCTAGATCATCATGGCTTCCGAAACCGTCGGATCCGAAAACCGCGCGATCGAAAACGCGTCGATCGGCAGATCGGTCGGCCGTCCAAGAACGACGTCGCTCATCGCCTGTCCGACCGCCGGCGCCAGCATGAATCCATGGCCGCTGAAACCTGCGGCCACGTGAAGTCCCGGGAGTCCGGGCAGCGAGCCCAGGATTGGCCGGCTGTCAGGCGTCTGATCGTACCATCCGGTAACGAGGCGACGGACACCAATCTCCCCGAAAACCGGCAGCAACGTCGCGCCGAGCGCTAGCGCGCGTTCCGTGAACACCGCATCATCGTCGGTCGCCGACTCGCGCAGCCAGCCGAGGTAGAAGGTTCCATTCGAGAGCTGCTTCGCGGCAACACCTCGCTCCGGCGACACGGCAAGCGGACGGAGCATCATCGCCGGATGGCGCTGCGTGTACATGAGCCGCCTTCGTTCCACTCTGATTGGCAAGTCAACCGAGGCCGGCACCAGCTCGCCCGTCCAGACACCGGCAGCGAGCACGACGTGCTCGACCTCGATCGAATCGCGGCCTGTGACAACGAGCCATCGTCTGGATCGCTGCTCGATTCGAGCGACCTCGTCGTACTCCACTCGCGCGCCGTGCTGACATGCGCGTCGAGCGAGCCAGGTGGTGATGCCGTCGCAGTCTTCCAGGAAACCATCCTCGCGGCAATACGCGGCGCCCACGACGCCCGTGCAATCGAGCGCGGGGACAAGTGATGCAATCCCGGTCGTGCCCAGGATTTCAGAAGGAACGCCCCATGCGCTCTGACGCCGGACGCGCTCCTCGAGGGCACGCAGAAACGTGTCGGAATCGGCGAGAAAGAGATATCCGGAGCGCTCGAATCTGAATGGCATGTCCGGTTCGAGGATGTCGTTCGCCTGCTCGAAGAACCTGACCGATCGGCGAGCGAACCGGCACTCGGCCTCGCCGTCGAACTGCTGCCGGATTCCGCCCGGACAGATCCCGGTTGCACCTCCCGCAAGCTGGTGTCGTTCGATGACCACGATGTCGCGGGCGCCCGCTTGAACAAGGTGGTAGGCAATCGAACAACCGATGACGCCTCCTCCGACGATGACCACGTGAGCGGTCCGCATGTCAGTCGGCGGGAAGGTTCCCGAAGATCGTCGTGCGCGGATTGACGCCCTCGCGCTCCAGGCGCCGCCACGCCTTCACGAATACCACAGCTGCGCCGCCCATCACCACGAGCCACGTGGGTGTTGACTTGAAGTACCACGGCGTGCCCGACGCGAGGTCGCGCCAGAGCTGTCCAACCAGCAGCGCACTCAGAAGAATCAGCGCTGACCCCGCAATGGCGACCTGCTTACTGCGCGAACGGAGAAATGTCCCGCGCCGATACAGCACGGGATTGGTGCGGGGAAGGCACAGGACCGCGGCGGCCATCAGGTTGCAGTTGACGAGCATCGAGAGGATCAGCACGTCGACTCCCAGAAAGAACTCACCAGCCATCTGACACCCTACGACCGAGATGCTGCCGCAGACGGCCGTGGCCGTGAGCGCCACGTGCGGAGTTCTCGTTCGAGGGTGCACGCGTGCCAGAGCCACCGGCGCGATCCGATCGGCGCCGAAGGCGAAGAGCATGCGAGAGTTGGCGAGCATGACGGACGGAATCGAATCGAGAATGGACGTCAGCACGGTGGCGAGCACGAGGAGCACAAGCCATCGGGGCATCAGCGGGGCCATGAGACCCGGCGCCGAGACATCGTGCACGAGCGAGGTTTGATAGATGTGCTGCCAGGGAACGGCATGGTACACGCCAGCGGTGAAGCTGATGTAGTACACGATCACGACGGCCATCGCGATCACGATCGCCCGTGGCAGATTGCGCGTGGCGTTTCTCGCTTCCCCGCCGGCCTGTGACACCGCATCGAAGCCGATGAACGAGGAGAAAAGCGTGACCGACGCGCCGACGAAGACTCCGAACCCCGGTACTGGTAGTGGCGCCGCCGGAGGCGGCTGGACCGCTTTAAAAGCGAGTGCACGGGCGAAGTCGGCGTGATCCGCTGCGAAGCCCACGAATGTCATCACGACGGGTCCGACGATCATCGCAAACGTCATGACGATGACGGTTCGCTGGTACGCCTCGATTCCCCGGACGTTGATCCACCAGAAGAACCAGATGGACGCGAGCGCCAGCGGCACTCGAAGAAGCGGACCATCGAACTCGGGCGCCAGCGCCGGCCAGCCGGCTACGCTGACGATATCGCGGATCATCGGGACCATCAGGAACGCGACGACACCCATGCCAATCGACAGGCCGAACCACTGGGCAAAGCTACCGAGAAAGCCCGCAAGCGGATTGAGCGCACGAGTCGCGTAGACGTAGCTCCCGCCGGCTCGTGGCATCGCCGACGACAAGATCGCGTAGCAGAGGGCCGCGAGCGTGGCGGGCACTCCGGCGACGAGAAATGCCAGAGGCACCCACGCGCCGATGCCGGGCTGAGCCCGCTGAATCATGAATGGGATGATGTTGATGCCGACGCCAATCATCGCCGTGAGCGCGGTCGAGATCAGCCCGAGGAGGCCCAGCCGCCGGACCAGTCGCCCACCGGAGGATGCGTCACCCGTCGTGTTGTCTTCGTTCGGTTGACTGCCCGTTTCGATCATTTCCGCGGCGCCCAGCGTACCCTACTTCCGTCACACAGGCGACATGTCTTCAGTGCATAATCGCGGTGCGATCGACTGATTGGAGACACCAGAATGAAATTGCGTGCGTGGCTCGCGACTCTGACGCTCTGCTTCGCGGCTTCGATCATTCACGGCGCCGAACAGTCGGCTCACGTCGTGATGATCTCGATCGACGGCATGATGCCTTCCGCCTACACGAAAGCCGGTTCAGCGAAGATACCCACCATCAGACGCCTGACCCGCGACGGCGCCTACGCCGAGGGCGTCATCGGCGTTCTGCCGGGCGTCACGTACCCGTCACACACGACGCTCATCTCAGGTGTTCGACCGGCCGTGCATGGCATAGTGGACAACCACTTGATGGATCCCGAGAATCGCTCGCACGGAGGCTGGTACTGGTACGCACGCGACATCAAGGCGATGACACTCCTCAACTCGGCGCGGGCGCACGGGCTCCGGACGGCATCGGTGATGTGGCCCGTCACGGTAGGCGCCAGTGCGGATCTGCTGCTCCCCGAGTACGACCGCTCCGAGCATCCGGAAAATCTCTCCCTCGTTCGGGCGCTCTCGACTCCCAATCTGCTCGAAGCCGTGGAGATTGCACGAAAGAACCCGTTCGGCTGGCCCTTCAGCGATCGCGAGCCGACCGACACGGCGACGTTCGTCATCCGCACCTATCAGCCTCACCTGACGCTCGTTTTCTCTCGAGCGGCGGATCGGGGTTCGTTTACCTAAAGGATCCGGGAGACCAGGCGCTCCGATCAGAAGTCGGCGCGCTGCTGCAGTCGCTGAAAGCCGATGCGGCCAACGGAATCGAATCTGTCTGGTCGGCCGACGACCTGGCGGAAGGCGGAAGCCCACCCCGATGCCGTGTTCGGGATCGACATGCGAAATGGATTCACGACCGGTGGAGGACACGGCGCCCTCCTGACGAAGTCGGGAGCGGGCGGCCATGGCTTTGCGCCGTCGCGCCCCGAGCTCCACGCCTCTCTGGTCCTGAGCGGTCCACCGGCCCGAGGAGTCGGAAGCCTCGGCATCGTTCGCATGACGCAAATCGCGCCGACTCTGGCTCGCTGGCTGGGGGTTGATCTGTCCAAGGAGGCCGACGAGCCGCTGACACTCGCGCCGAGGACCGCCGCGCGGCCCTGATAGCCGCGCCGACGGCCGGCAGAAACAGCACCGCCCGACCCTGACGGGTCGGGCGGGCTTCGTCGTCTTTCCGGAGTGGTCTGTCCTACGCGCAGCCGCTGGTGCTGCCGCAGTTCGCACACTTGTAGCAACTGCCGCTCCGGACCATGATCGATCCGCACGTAGAGCAGGGCGGCGCATCTTCCTGATTCTGAATCGCCGCGTGCGGAGCGCCGGTGGAGGTAGCTGTGTTGGCCGCCGGCTTGACGTCGGGCGCCGAGGCATCCCGCGTGCTGCTGTCGTCAGCGACTTCCCGTCCGTTGACGCCTGCATGGAACTGCGCCTCCGGTGAGAGGAATTTCGTCGCGAGCCACCGGAAGATATAGTCCACGATCGATTTCGCGAACCGCACCTCGGGATTCTTCGTGATGCCGGACGGTTCGAAGCGCACGTGGCTGAACTTGTCCACGAGCACCTGCAGCGGCACTCCGTACTGGAGCGCGTAGGAGATTGCCTGGGCAAAGGCGTCCGCAAATCCGGAAATCGTCGAGCCCTCCTTCGCCATCACCAGGAAGATTTCGCCTGGCGTGCCATCCTCGAACAACCCGACGGTCACATATCCCTCATGGCCGGCGATGTCGAACTTGTGCGTGATGGACTGACGCTCGTCCGGCAGCTTGCGGCGCACGGGCTGCGATACGACCCGGGCGACCTCGGCCTGCACCTGTTCGGCCGGCGTCTTGTCTCTCGACGTGTTGAGCGGCTGCGTCCGCTTGCTGCCATCGCGATAGATGGAGATCGCCTTGGCGCCCAGCCTCCACGACTCGATGTAGGCCTGCATAATCTCTTCGACGGTCGCCTCTTTCGGCACGTTGACCGTCTTCGAGATCGCACCTGAGATGAAGGGCTGCGTGGCCCCCATCATCTTGATGTGACCCATGTAGTGAATCGACCGCTGGCCCTTGGCCGCCTTGAAGGCGCAGTCGAACACCGGCAGGTGCTGTTCCTTGAGCTCCGGCGCGCCTTCGATGGTCTCCTGCTGATCGATGTATTCGATGATGGTCGTGGTCTGGGCCTCCGAGTACCCGAGCCTCCCCAGGGCCATCGGCACGGTCTGGTTCACGATCTTCATCAGCCCGCCGCCGACGAGCTTCTTGTATTTCACGAGCGCGATATCCGGCTCGACGCCGGTTGTATCGCAGTCCATCATGAAGCCGATGGTGCCCGTTGGCGCGAGCACGGTGGCCTGCGCGTTCCGATAGCCGAACTCCTCGCCGAGTTCCACGGCGGAGTCCCACGACAGCCGCGCCGCCGCATACAGATCCGGCGGCACGTTCTTCTGGTTGATGCCCTTCAACGCATCGCGATGCTTGCGCATGACGCGGAGGAACGGCTGGCTGTTCCTGGCGTAGCCGGCGAACGGGCCGCCATGGTCTCGCGAAATCCTCGCCGATTGCGCGTACGCCTCCCCGGTCATCAGAGCCGTGAGCGTCGCCGCGAAATCGCGGCCGCCGTCGCTGTCGTACGGCAGGCCGCGGGACATGAGCAGCGCGCCGAGATTGGCGTAGCCGAGGCCGAGCGGCCGGTAGTCGTGACTGTTCCGCTCGATTGACTTCGTCGGATAGCTCGCGTTGTCGACGATGATCTCCTGCGCGGTGATGAGCGTCCGGATCGCGGCCTTGTAGGCGGCGACGTCGAACTCGCCCGCGAGGTCCACGAACTTCATCAGGTTGATCGAGGCCAGGTTGCAGGCCGAATCGTCGAGGAACATGTACTCGGAACACGGGTTCGACGCGTTGATCCGCGCTGTCTCCGGGCTCGTGTGCCACTCGTTGATGGTCGTATCGAACTGCATGCCGGGATCGCCGCACACGTAGGTGCCTTCCGCGATCAACTGCATCAGATCGCGAGCCTTGTACGTGTCCATCACGCGGCCGTCGAGCACCGCCCGCGTCTGCCACTCGCCATCGTCCAGCACGGCGCGCATGAATTCGTCGGTGACGCGCACGCTGTTGTTCGAGTTCTGGAAGAACACCGACGCGTAAGCCGGTCCGGTGAACGAGCCGTCATAGCCGGCGTCGATGAGCGCCCACGCCTTCTTCTCTTCCTCGACCTTGCAGTTGACGAATTCGACGATGTCGGGGTGATCGGCGTTCAGGATGACCATCTTCGCCGCACGGCGCGTCTTGCCGCCGGACTTGATGACGCCCGCGAACGCGTCGTAGCCCTTCATGAAGGAGACCGGCCCGGATGCCGTGCCGCCGCCCGCGAGCGGCTCTCGAGCCGACCGGATGTTCGACAGGTTCGTTCCAGTGCCGGATCCGAACTTGAACAGCATTCCCTCGGTCTTCGCGAGGCTCAGGATCGAATCCATCGTGTCCTGGACCGAGTTGATGAAGCAGGCCGAGCACTGGGGCATCTTTTCGAAGCCGCAGTTGAACCAGACCGGACTGTTGAAGGCGGCCTTCTGATAGACGAGGATGTGTTTCAGCTCGTCGCTGAAGGCCTGAACGTCGGCCTCGCTTGCGAAATAGCCGTCGGTTCGTCCCCATTCCGTGATGGTTTCAACCACACGGCCGATGAGCTGCTTGACGCTCCGCTCGCGATCCGGAGAGCCGATCTGGCCGCGAAAATACTTCGAGACGACGATGTTGGTGGCCTGCTGCGACCAGGCCTTGGGCATCTCCACATCGCGCTGCTCAAAGACTAGCTGCCCGCGTTCATTCGCGATCACCGCGTTGCGGAGCTCCCATTCAATCTCGTCGAACGGGTTCACTCCCGGGCGCGTGAAAAATCGCGGGAACTCCAGTCCGGGCGACGCCTCGGCAGTCGGCACTTGCCGCGAGGCCTCCGGAATACCGCTCGCCTGGCCAAGAGCGGCAGCCTCTTGCGCGCTTCTCTGCATGCCCTCCTCCGAGACGCACAGCACTTCCCCCTCGAAGTGCCATGCACTTTCCTGTGGATCAGTCGTTTTTGGTTGCTTCGCCGTGGTCGGCGAAAGGACAGGAGGTTGAACCTCCCGGTCACCCATGCGACAGTCTGGGAATTCCTCCCGCGTCGATGACGGCGGTGAATATGCGCCCTTGTAACCGTTTTGTCAAGACGATCCCTACAACATATTGTGCTTTGCTTTTAGGTCAAACGCAAGATATTGGCCTTTTGAGCCGGTTTCTGGAAATCGCTGGCAGGGACGGATTTAGCGCTTCACCGGCCGGTAGATCGACCGCAGTACCCGCGTCTGGAGGATCGTTGTCAGCCGCGCGACCTTCACCGATAGACGAGAAAGGTGATCGCCTCCGATCACCGCCGTCGGCACGCATTCGATAGAGCTCATACTGGTCGTTCATCCCCCGCGAAAAGGCGATGAATCTTCCGTCTGGCGACCAGGAAGGGCCCCAGTCGTTCACTCGATCGTGTGTCAGGCGGCGAAGGTCGGATCCGTCGGCGTTCACGCTGAAGAGTTCGAACTCTCCCTGGGATGACTCGTCTCGACCTTCCGGCGTTCCATCGAACACGAGCTTGGTCCCACCGGGATCCCATGATGGGTTGGCCGCGTCGCCTGCCGGCGTAATGGCCCGGATTCGCCATCCGTCCGGTGTGCGGCGGTAGAAAACGAGTTGACGCCCGTCCGGCGACCAGCGTGGAAGGTAGTTGGACGAGCCGTTCAGAGGAGCGGTCCAATCGGGCTCGGCACCTTCTTGCACGGCGAGCGTCGCCACAGAAGGGAAGCGCCAGAGCGCGCATGATGGACCTGAACGCTGGTTTGAGGGGAAGACGCGGTCACGCTTCGCCCGGCTAGCGGCTGGCGAGTCGTCTCGAGCGAGCTATTTTCCGAGCAGGACCGCCGCGAGCGTTGCTGCCTTATCTGCCAGGTTTGCGGCAAACACGAAATTCTTGGTCTTGAGCGCGTCGTTCGCCTGCTGAATGAAACGCTTGGCCGTGTCGTACTGCGCCTTGGCATCGGCGCCGAGGGCGCCATAATCGACCCGATTCAGATCGCCCGACGCCTGCGTCAGGACCTCCCTGATCCTTCGCTCGACCGTGACGTCATCACCCGATTGAACAGGCCGGAGCTGTGGCGAGTCCGCCGCTGGGGCCTCATCGTGCGGAGCCTCGGCCGCGGGATCGGACTTGGCACCAGGCTCGGCCTTCGGATCCGCCGGCCGCTCGGATCTCGTTTGAGGCCGCGTAGACGGACGCGGCCGCTGCCGAGCCGGTGCCTCTTCAGGTTGAGCCACACTGGGAAGCGGTTCTGCCTCGACCGGCGCGATCAGACGCGGCGGCGGCGGAGGCATCGCCAGAGCAGGCATCTCGGGCTCAGTGCGAGCGCGCGCCTTCGTACAGCCGCTCGACGCGGCGGCCACTATTACCGGAAGGATCCAGCGAAGCCCATGGCATCGCATGACTTCATTATCCTCCCGTCGCGCGCCGGTTCGAAGAAGAAAGGCCTGCCACCATCCCCTCATGCCTGCGGCAACAGCAGCCGGAACTTGGTGCCCCGGCCCGGCGTGGATTCCACTTCCACTTCGCCGTCGTGCATCTGGACGATGCGATAGACCATCGAGAGACCGATGCCGCTGCCCTGCTCCTTGGTGGTGAAGTAGAGATCGAAGATGCGCTCCAGATGCTCGGGCTTGATGCCGATGCCTTCGTCCTCGAACGAAATCTCCACACGGCGTCCGCGAGCCGGCGAGCACACGATCCTGAGTGTGCCGCCATGCGGCATGGCTTGACAGGCATTGATCGCGAGGTTGAGAAATGCCTGTCGGAGCATGCCCGGATCGCCGTGAATATCCGGCAGCTCCTTCGGATTCTGCACTTCGATGTTGACCGACGACTTTTCCGCTTCCGGACGGACGACCTGGACGATTTCGTCGATGAGCGACGCCAGGTCCACCGGCTGCAGGCGAATTTCCTCCGGCCGCGTAAACTTCAGAAAACCCTGCACGACCTGGTCGAGCCGCCGAATCTCCTCGGCGATGATACCGACGTGCTCGAGCACACCCGGAAGTTCGGCGACGCCCTCGGCGGGCGCCGCCGCGACAGCCGTTCGCCCCGAGCCGGCCGCGAACGCCAGACCAGCCCCGGCCGCGCCGGCAATTTGCGGCCGCATCGCCGACGTCAGTTTGTTCCGCAGCAACTCCAGGTGAATCATCATCGCGTTGAGCGGGTTTTTCACTTCGTGCGCGACGCCGGCCGAAAGGCGGCCCAGCGCCACGAGCTTCCGCGAGTAATTGATGGTCGACTGCACCTGCCCGAGATAGCCGAGGTTCCGCGCGACGAGCATGACGCCCACCAGCCGTCCATGCAGATCCTCGATGGCGTGGGTCATCATCAACCGCTCGTTGCGCACGCCTGGCGTCTCGCCTTTTCCTTCCGGTGCGCCGAGGATCGCGGCGACTGGCCCTCGCGATTCGCGGTTGAGGAGCGTCTCCTGCACGATCGAACGATACGGATGCCCGTACGGCAACACATCGTCTACGGGCCGCCCGAAGGGCTCTTCGGGGAGCGCCGTGCGCATCGCGGGATTCGCAAAGAGCAATTCGCCTTCTGGATTGAAGATCGCGACTTCATCCTCGAGATGTTCGACCACGGTCTCGAGCTTGGCCTTCTGACCGGCGAGCTGCGAACGATCGGCGGACAGCTGGGCGCTGACGGCGTTGAAGAACATTCCGAGCTCGCCGAACTCGTCCTGCTGCGGCAGATCGAGCTTCACGCCGAACTCGCCCTTGCCGAGTCGAGTGAGCCCGCTCCTGATGATGTGGATCGGGCGAAGGAGAAGCTGCGCGAGCAGCATCGCGACCACCGTGGCCACGAGCAGCGCGATGAGCGCCGTTACGAGCGGCGGTCGAAGGGCGGCATCGAGCTCGCGCCGGATCAGGAGCGTCGAGACGCCGATCCGGATGGACCCGAATCGCGCGGTGCCGAGAAGGAGCGGCTGTTCCACTTCGAGCGTGCGCCCTTCATCCGAATAGAGCATGCGCAGCTGCTGCAGCGAGCTCTGTGCGAGCAGCTCCGTCAGATCGCCCCGAGCCGCCACACGCTGCCCTTCTCGACCCGGATCGGTGTGCGCCACCGCCACCCCGGACGCATCGAGGATCGCGGCATACGTGACATTCTTCGAATAGATGCTCGACTCGAGGATCGAGCGAAGGCCGGCGTCTTTGCGAAGCGCCTCGTAGGGGTTCCCGCGCTCGCCCACGACTTCACGGGCGCGATGGTAGATGGCGTTTGCGAGAAGCTCGCCGCGCGCGCGGCTTTCTTCCAGACTGATATGCGCCAGCGATGACAGATGGATCAAGCTCAGGACAACGACGGCCAGCCCCACGATGGAGGTGACGCCCGCAACCTGCTTGGCTTTGATGCCCAAACGCACGTTGGTTCCTTCGGTGTCGTTCTTAGTTCTTGGTTCTTAGTTCTTGGTTCGCGGTCTTCACGCCTTCTCTTCCCTGATCTTAAGCTTGTTGAGCTTGTTGTGCAGCGTCTTCAGGCTGATTCCCAGAATCTCGGCCGCGCGCGTCTTGTTGTCGTTGGTGTGCTCGAGCGTCATGAGGATCAATCGACGCTCGGCCTCTTCGACGGTGATGCCGGGAGAGAGCGACAGCGCCCGCTGGTTCGACTGGCCAGCCTCCACGACCACACTCGGCAGATGTTTCGGCTCGATGAATTCGCCCTGCGTCAGGATGGTCGCGCGCTCGATGACGTTGCGAAGCTCTCGCACGTTGCCCGGCCAGTGATAGTTCTCCAATATCCGCATCGACTGCTGGTCAACGGTTGCCACGGCCTTGTCGTTCCGCGTGTTGAACTCGTTCAGAAAGGCCTGAATCAGGAGCGGCAGATCCTCTTTCCGCTCGCGCAGAGGGGGCAGCCGAATCGCGAAGACATTGAGCCGGTAATAGAGATCCTCTCTGAGCTTGTTGGCCTGGACCGCTTCCATCGGATCGACGTTGGTGGCCGCGATGATCCGGACGTCCACGGATTGCTCATGCCGGCCGCCCAGGCGCCGGAACTTGCGCTCCTGAAGCACGCGCAGCAGCTTCACCTGGGTCTGCGGAGTCATCTCCGCAATTTCGTCGAGAAAAAGCGTGCCGCGATCCGCCAGCTCGAAGCAGCCCTGCCGGCGTTCCACCGCTCCGGTAAAGGCGCCCTTCTCGTGTCCGAAGATCTCGCTTTCGAGGAGCGTCTCGGGAATCGCCGCGCAATTGATGGGCACGTACGGGAACGACGCCCGCGGGCTGAGCTGGTGGATGGTCTGCGCCACGAGCTCCTTCCCGGTGCCCGACTCGCCGCTGATCAGGACCGATGCGCTCGTCGGGGCGGCCTGTTCCACGACGTGATAGAGCTTGCGCATCTCGGGGCTGCTGCCGATGATCGGCCCGAAGGTGCCGCGTTCCCTCAGCTGACGGCGAAGCACCTTGACTTCTCGCAGCGTGTCCTGCCGCTCAACGACCTTGTCGAGGAGAATCTTGAGCCGAGGCGGGTCGACCGGCTTGGTCAGGTAGTCGTACGCGCCGAGTTTGATGGCTTCGACGGCGCTCTCGACGCTGCCTTGAGCGGTCAGAATCAGTGTCGTGATGTCCTCGCTCTGGGCCTGCACGGCACGGAGCAGCTGCATGCCGTCCATCCGCGGCATGACCAGGTCCGTGATCATGATCGCCGGGCGAAACGACGTAATCTTCTGGAGCGCCTCTTCGCCGTCCGACGCGGTCTCCGCCGTGAAACCCCATGTCTTGACCAGCTCGGCCAGCCCGACGCGCGTGCGATGCTCATCTTCGACAATGAGAATCCGCTCCGCAACGGAGCGAGGTGGTTCAACGACCGGCGGCGTCACGAGGTGATCGGTATGAGACACAGGGACTCCTGCAGGTGGCGTTCGAGCCTTTCCAGTCTACTCTGTAGTTTTTACACGATCTATAGCCGTCCGGGGAGACCGAAAGCTCAACTATGCAGGAAATTAGGAAACCGGAGAACCCATTCTATGGCCCATGATTTGCTCGCTCCCCTGGCAGGAGTGCGACGACATGCAGAGATTCTTCATTGCGGCACTACTAATCGTGGGTCTGGCAGCCGCCTGCTCTGACAAGGCGCCGGCCGACACGTACACCCTCGGCGGCGATGTCACCGTGACGGAACGCGATGGAAAAGCGGTGTCGGGTCGTCTGGTCGAGGTGACCCCTGACGCGCTCGTCGTCGAGGAAACGGCGGGCAGCCGCACGACGATTCCACGCGACCAAGTGTCCTCGGTTGGCGTCAGGACGGCGTCTCCCGTGCAGAGCACCACGGCGGAGGTCGGAGCCAATTCAGCCGCCGAACCGATGCGTCCGCAATCGGTGAAGCAAGCAGGCCGAACGGTCGAACCGCTGACCGCTGGCGGCTCTCAGCCGCCAGCGCTGGCAGAGAGACCCGCGGAACCGCCGAAGCCGACATGGCGCGAAGTGACCATCCCCTCGGGTTCAGTACTCAGAGTTCGCCTGGATACCACGGTGGGATCCGCACTCAGCCACGTCGAGACTCCGATCAAGGGCACGCTGTCGGATGCCGTCGTCATCGAGGGCCTCACGGCGCTCCCGCAAGGCCTGGAACTGGACGGTTCCGTGATCGAAGCGACGCGCTCCGGCAAGGTGCAGGGCGTGGCGCGCGTGGCCCTTCGATTCGACTCCATCACGGTTGACGAAGAGCGCCATGACATTCGGAGCGCGCCCATTTCGCGCGTGGCCCGTACGACGAAGAAGAAGGATGCCACGAAGATCGGGATCGGCGCAGGGGCGGGCGCCGTCATCGGGGGCATCATTGGCGGCGGGAAAGGCGCGGCGATCGGAGCGGGAACCGGCGCTGGCGCCGGAACGGCAGTTGTGATGTCCACGCGCGGCGAGGAAGTTGAAATCCCGCGAGGGACCGAGCTATCAGTGACGCTGGCCGAACCTCTCACGATTCGGGTGAAGATCTGAATCGCGGGCTGCGCGCCTGGGATTCAGGGTTTTTCAGTACTCGACCCAGGCGCGAACGGCAGGCTCGAGTCCGGCCGGGTCGTTCAGGACACCACTCACCGTCCATTCCAACTGCCCTCGGCGAATGCCGAAGACTGCCGGTGCGCGGACGGCACCGAGCGCATCGAGTAGCTGACCTCTCGGATCGGCGAACCAGCCTGGTTGAATCGCGCCGCCGGTTCGACGCATGAGCCATCCCGCGTCTGAGAGAGACGCTCCCACAACAATCACCAGGCGGCTGGACAACTGCGGACTCTGCCATCGCTCGATCGCCTGCAGAAGGCTGTCGCAGGAGCGACAGCCAGGCGTCACATAGATCAGCACCCACTGTTCCTCCTGCGAGAGCGCGCCGCTCGCGACCTCCGATCCGTCCTGGGCCGTCAAAGCGATCGGCGGGAGCGGCTGCGCGGCGCTGGCGATACTCGCGCTCAGCATGACAGCTGTTGCCATGAGATATCCGACTGCTTGTGTTCTCTCCATCACGGTCATACTCACATGAATGCGTTGCTAAGGCGCCTGCACAATCCAGCTTCGCAGGATCGACGACATGTGCACGCGGTCGCGCAGCACGCCAACCATCGTCCATTCGAGCGTGAGGTCTCGAATGCCGAGCGCAACCGGCGCGCCTGGCAACTTGAGGACAGCACGTACTCGATACGTCGGATCCGCATACCACGTCGCGCCTGCGAGACTCGGGAAGGCCATCGCCAGGCGTTGCGCGGCTGCGGGCTCGGCTCCACCGACAACAACAGCGATCCGATCGGCGGACAGCGGCTTGCCCTTCCCGCTCAGGCGCTCCAACGCGTCCCGGCACGGCGCGCAGTCGGGCTGCACGTAGAGCAGCAGCCATCTACCCGACCGCTCGAGCGTCTGACTGCTCAGCGACTCTCCACCCATCCCGATCAGGTCGAACGCCGGCAGCACGCGGCGTTCCGTCGCGTGGGCGATGGGCACGAGCATCGCACATAGCAGGACGACCGCCGGCGCCGCCAGCCTGGCAGGCTTTTCCGCGGAACGTGATGGCCTCGTCATTGGATTCCTATGTTGAAGTCGATGATCTCCGTGAGCTCTTCACCGCTGATCCCGTCGAGCTCACGCGGAGCAACCTGGCCGTCTCCACCTACAGTCGCGGAGATCTGACCCAGGCGACCGCCCTCTATTCCGAAGCGCTCGCAATCTACCGAACGCTGCCGCCGAGCCCGGATCTGGCGACGGTGCTGCAGAACCTTGGTGTCATGTTCCGAATGCAGGGACGGCACGCCGAGGCGCGAGACGCCCTTATGGAAGCCGTCCGGACGCGCGTGACGCTCCTTGGTGAGCGCCATCCACTTGTGGCGATCGCGCGGGCTCATCTGGCGGATCTTTACCTGCGTGACGGCAACTACGTGGCAGCCCGCAAGGAAGCGCAGGACGCCTTCGAGATTCAGAAAGAGAAGCTGCCCGCCGGCCACGTGGACATGGCCCGATCGCTCGCCGTTCTTGGCTTGATCGAGACGCGTACGGGCGAGCTCGCTGAGGGCGAGCGCAACCTGCGTGAAGCGGTGCGAATTCGCCACAACGTGCTGCCACCGGACCATTGGCTGGTCGCCGTGGTTGAGAGTGCGCTCGGCGAATGCCTGATGCTCGAGGGACGCTTCGTGGAAGCCGAGGGCCTGTTGACGAGAAGCTCCAGCATCCTAGCGAAACAGTTCGACGACGGTGATGAACGCGCGCGCGAAGCCGCCTCCCGCGTGACGCAGCTGAAGGCTCGAATGGCGGGTAGTCCGGATCCGCCGCACAACGCCGGCCCGCTTCCTCCCTCGTGATACAGTTCGGTCGTGGATCCGGCCGACACCACTGCCAGTCTCGATCCGGTATCTCGGGCCGACCTGCAGCCTGGCCGCGCGGCCCGTCGGCTGACTGCCCTGTTCGAGGTATTGCTCTGTTCGAGCTTCCCCACGCAGTTGGCGATCGCGTACATCCTGGGCCGTACAGGATCTCAGCCGTTCGGAACTGATGGCCGGCTGTCGTCGGCCTATGTCATCAACCTGGCGCTGGCCGACTCGCTCGTGCTCGTCGGCCTCATTCTTCTTCTGCTCGTGGCACACGGTGAAAGCCCGCGCGACCTTTTCCTCGGCAGGCGGCCTGGGTTCCGCGAAGCGCTGATTGGACTGAGCCTGATTCCCCTCGTGTTCGCCATCGTGGTCGTGGTGATGCTCACGATCCAGCGTGTCGTTCCCTGGCTCCACAACGTGGCCAGGAATCCACTCGAGGATCTGATCGAGTCGGGAACCGACGCGGGTATCTTCGTCATCGTGGCCGTCGTCGCCGGCGGGATTCGCGAGGAGGTGCAGCGTGCATTCATCCTCCACCGGTTCGAACAGCATCTCGGTGGCGTGTGGGTAGGGCTGACGGTGTTCAGTCTGATCTTCGGGATCGGTCATTTCGTCCAGGGCTGGGACGCCGTCGTAACAACAACCCTTCTTGGAGCGCTCTGGGGATTCATTTACATCCGGCGCCGTAGCATTCTGGCTCCGCTCGTGAGCCACGCGGGATTCAACGCCGCCGAGATCTTGCGGTACGCTCTCGTCGGCGGCTAGCGGCGGGCTCGAATCGCGTTTTGCGCATCCTTTACCTTGCCGAGATCAGGTTCCCTCTGGAGCGCGCCAACGGCGTCCAGACCATGGAGACGTGTCACGCGCTCGCGCGGCGTGGCATCGACGTGACCCTGCTCGTCAGACCGGACACCTCTCGACCTCCTCGCGACCCCTTCGTCTTCTATGGACTGGATCCGCACGTTCCGCTTCACATCGACGTGTCGTCGGGGCCCGCCGGCACGAAAATGCGCCGCGCATTCTACATTGGGTCGGCGATTCGACGCCTCGCGTCTCGACCCCGGCATGACCTCGTCCTCACGCGGGATCTCGGGATCGCCGCTGCGCTACTCCGCCTTCCGCGGTCCTGGCGCCCTCCAGTAGTGTACGAATCGCACGGCTTCGCTCCAATCGTGAGCGCCGAGCTGCCGACGCTGCTGACCGGTGCCGAGTTTCCATCTGACGCGAAGATCCGCCGCCTCGAAGATCGGGAGGCCGTGGTGTGGCGGACGGCCGACGCGTACGTCACGATCACCAAGGGCCTGGCCGATCTGCTGACAGACCGCTTCGGGTCGCGCGATGTGACTATCGTCCCGGACGGCGTCCGCGCACGGGCTGATTCCTCGCCGCACCGCATGATGGGTCTGCCGGTCGTCGCGTACTCCGGCCATCTCTATCCGTGGAAGGGCGTCGATGTCTTCGTCGAAGCGCTGGCTCGTGTGCCCCACGCTCGGGGACTGATCGTCGGTGGGCATCCGGATGAATCGGACATCCATCGCGTGCGGAACCTCAGCGACCGACTGATGCTCTCGGAACGAGTGACGTTCACCGGTCTCGTGCCCCCATCTCGTGTCGCGGACCATCTGGCCCGAGCCGACATTCTCGTCCTCCCCAACACGCACACGGCCATTTCCCGGGACTTCAGCTCGCCGCTCAAGCTGTTCGAATACATGGCGGCGCGACGACCGATTGTCGCGTCAGATCTTCCCTCGTTCCGCGAAATCCTGACGGATGACGACGCGATTTTCGTCGAGCCGGGGAACGCCACGGCGATTGCCGACGCTATCGCGCGTCTTATTGCCGATCCGGCACTGGCCCAACGCATCGCCGACCATGCGTACGCCCGCGTCAACGACTACACATGGGATCGGAGGGCAGAACGCCTCGAAGGGGTCTTCGCAGCCGCGATGCTCGCGAAGAACAAGCGGAGTGCGGGGCTGTGATTTCGTCGCGGATGCTCGCCGTACTTCGATGTCCCGATTGCGGCAAGCGGATCAGTCGGTCCCGGGACGGGTATGTCTGCGACGGGTGCCGCCGCGTATTCACCGCTCGTGAGAATGCCTTCATCGACTTGCGACCGACGGTGGCCTATACGGAGCAAACGAAGTATCTGGACGAAGCGCTGCATGGTGATGCGCGCCACGAAACCGTGTCGCCTCCGCTGCTCTCGGCCGCAATTCGGAACGATATGCTCCGAGCGTTCCTGCGCCCGGAACCCGACGACTCGATCATCGATCTCGGGTGCGGCAGTGGACGGACACTTGTCTGGAACAGCGACCTGGGTGCCCATCAGGTCGGCATCGACGTCAGCCCTTTCTTCGCACGCGAGGCGCTCGCCGGGAGCGACCTGGCGCTCGGGGATCTTCGACAGCTACCCTTCGCGAGCGGGTCTTTCACGAAAGCCTACGCACTCGACGTGTTCGAGCACCTGTCGCGCGAATCGCTCTCGGCGGTGCTCGCGGACGCCGCGCGAGTGCTGGCGCCCAACGGGGCCCTCTTCGTCTATTCGCATGTTCGGAAGAACGCACCCATCGCCGGCGGTCTTCGATTCATCAACAAGATCGCGGCGAAGCTGGATCAAGCCGGGGCCATCGATCTCGCCGAGGAGCGGCTGAGAAAGTCGGATCACTTGAATCCACTGGCCGATATTCCGGATCTCGAAGCCGTCGTCCGATCGGCGGGATTCCGCATCAAACGCATCCGGTACTACACTCCTCTGATCGGGGGCTTCGTCGAAAACATCCTGATGCGCCTTGCCGCCCGGCTGATGGAGCGACGGCAGCTCCGCAAGACCGGCACGACCGACGTCAAGCCAGGGCGGCTCGCGCGGGCCGAAGCCAAGGAACGCATCGCACGCCGCGGTCCGACGTATTTCGCACTGCGGAGCCTGACGTGGCTGATGAAGCTCGATGTGCTGCTGTTCGGACGGATCCAGTCCGGCCCCTTCTTCGCGCTCCTCATCAAGGAGCCACGCGGGACACCATGCGCATCCTCTACGTGACCCTGGATCAGACGGTCCCTGGTTCACTCGGAGGATCGGTCCACGTCCAGGCAGTGGCCGAGGGCCTCGCCGCGCGCGGCCACACGGTTCACGTGCTGGCCACACGGGGCGCCGGCGGCTTTCCGGACGATGGGGTGGAATGGCGGGTGGTTCGGGCGCCCATGGGAATTCGCCAGCTTCGCTGGGCCGCGGCCCGACATGTCGAGTCGCTCGCCCGACGGTTCCGTCCGGATGCCATCATCGAGCGGTACTACAATTTTGGAGGGGAAGGGATCGTCACGGCGAAGCGGACTGGCGCAGCCGCCGTGCTCGAAGTGAATGCGCCAATCATCGATCATCCTGGCTCGCTCAAACATGTCATCGATCGGGCCGTGCTGATCGAGCCGATGCGCCGGTGGCGGGACTGGCAATGCCGGGTCGCCGACCTCATCGTCACGCCGAGCGCGGCCATCGTTCCTCAATTCGTGCCGCGCTCGCGCCTGGTTCTCCTCGAATGGGGCGCCGATACCGGCCGCTTTCGTCCGGGAGCGCCGGGCACTCCACCGTTCAGCCGGCGACCAGGCCGGACGCTCGCCATCTTTACGGGTGCGTTTCGGCGGTGGCATGGGGCGATTCATCTGGTCGAGGCGCTGAAACAGCTGCGCGGACGCGGCGACTCGACGCTCGATGCCGTCCTGGTGGGCCACGGACCAGAATGGAACCGCACGTGTGAGGCGGCGCGCGGACTCGACGGCGTCACCTTCACGGGCGCCCTGCCTCATGACGACGTGCCTCCCTGTCTATCGCACGCGGATATCGGGGTCGCGCCATTCGATGTCGGTGCGCACGCGCCGCTCGCGCTCGATTTCTACTGGTCGCCGCTCAAGATCTTCGAGTACATGGCGACCGGGCTGCCCGTCGTGACGCCGAATATTCCGCGTCTCGCAGGGCTCGTTCGTCACGAGCGCGAGGGACTGCTGTACGATGCGGAGCAGCCGGACGCGCTGGCGTCGGCACTGTCCCGCCTGACCGACCCGAACATGCGGGCCCGGCTCGGTGGAGCCGCGCGGGAAAGGGCCGAGACCGAGTTCAGCTGGGCCAGTCATTGCGCCAGGCTCGAGGCCGCGATCGTCGAAGCGATCGGCCGGCGACGCTCCGGACTTGCAGCGTGCGAATCCTGATTGCGACCGATTCGTTTCCACCAGAGTGCGGCGGAAGTGGCTGGAGCACTTACGAAGTTGCTCGCGGACTGCGGAGCCGCGGGCACGAGCTCGTCATCGTCCAACCCGTCCCCATCGAACGTGCTTCCAAGGGGCGGCCGTATGACGGCTTTGCTGTTGAAGAATTCTCCTTCTACGCACCTCCCTATCCCTACCTTCGCAACTACTGGAAGAACGAGCGGCTGCATCGTCAGCTCGAGCCCGCGCTGCGCCGCGTCATCAGGGAACGCGACGTCGATCTCGTCCACGCCCAGCACGTCCTGACAGGGCTTCCGTCGATCCGCGCCGCGCGCAAGGAGGACGTCCCCAGCGTGTGCACCGTGCGCGACTACTGGCCGGTGTGCTACTGGTCCGACCTCATCCTCGACTATGACGACGATCGGCTGTGCCCGGCGTGCTCCGCAGGAACCATGACCAGATGCGTGCGCCCGCGAGCAGGCAGTGCGTGGCCGCTTGCGGTGCCGATGATTCCGTACATGCTGTCGAACCTCTCGGCCAAGCGGCGCGGCCTCGCCGCGGCCGACGCGATTGTCGCCGTCAGCTCGACGATTGCCCGCGACCTGTGGGCCAGGGCGGAAGAAATTCGGAACTCGCGCCTCGAGATCATTCCCAATCCGGTCGACCTTGACGGTCTTCGACAGATCGCGGCGGCAAGTCCACGCCCCATGCCCGGACCATATGCGCTCTACGTCGGAAAGCTCGCGCCCAACAAGGGTGTGAGCAAGCTGTGGCGCGCTCTCTCTCACGCCCGCCTCCCCTTTCCGCTGGTCGTCGTGGGCGACGGGCCCGATCGCGGGAAGCTCGACCGCGAAGCGTCCGAGATGGGCCATGACGTGCGGTTCGTGGGGTGGCTGCCGCGCGAACAGGTGTTCGCGTGGATGCAATATGCAGAGCTGCTCGTCTTTCCTTCCCATGGGCCGGAATCGCTCAGCAGGGTTCTGCTCGAATCGGCCGCGCTCGGTGTGCCCATCGCAGCGATGAATACCGGTGGCACACCTGACATCATCCTGCACGAGGAAACGGGGCTGCTCTCGGCGGATGCCGATGAGCTCGGCTCTCACGTGGCGAGGCTCGTTGCTGACCGCTCGCTGGCCCAGCGTCTCGGCGCCAGCGCGCGCGCTCACGTCACGGCCACCTTCGACACCACGAGCGTCATCGCTCGATTGGAAGCGCTGTATCTGGATCTCGTGAGCCGCGCCGATCGGCGCGCGGCGAACCCATGAGCGACGATCCGCGTTCACCGTCGAGCACTTTCGACCATCATTTTCGGGTCGTTCTCGTGGCCCGATCGGTCTATCCACTGCACGGGTTCGGCGGCCTCGAGCGCCACGTCGGCGATCTCGTACGCCACCTTCTGAGGCGCGGCCTTTCCGTGACGCTGATCACGAAGCCTCCTGGCGCGTTCTCTCCGTCCGACGAAGCGCGTAGCGCGACCATCGACGAGTTCCTCTCGGCCGAGCATCTCGACGTGCGCTACGTTCCCTACCGCACCTTTCCGTTCGCAGGGCGGCGGGGCACGACCGTGCTCGACAGGTCAACGGCATACCCCTGGTTCGGGTGGCGCGCCGGGCGAGTCGCGGCGGCCATGGTGGCGCGGGGGCAGGGTTCAATCGTGCACGCGCTGGGGGCAAGCGGGCTGGGATACGCCATCGAGCGAAGACGGCACCCGACGAAGACCGTGCCCTTCGTCATGAACCCTCAAGGCCTCGAGGAGTTCGGCGCATCCGGAACGCTGGACTTCGCAGCAAGAATCAAGCGCGCGGGTTACGCGCCGCTTCGACGAGCCGTCCGCGTCTCAGCCCGAAGCGCCGATTGCGTCATCGCGACTGACCGTGCGCTCGAGCGCGCGGTCGCCCAGCATCTCAACGTGCCGCCAGATCGCATCCGCGTCATTCCAAACGCCATCGATCTCGATCAGGTCGTCGGCACGGCTACCCCAACGGAGACCGATCAGGTCCGGAAGCGGCACGGGATCGCGTCGGACGAACCCGTCATGCTGAGTGTGGGCCGCATCGAACGCAACAAGGGGTATCACGTCCTGATTGATGCGCTTCAGCGGCTCACCGCAAGGCGATGGCGGTGGGTGCTCGTCGGAGACGGTCCCTTTCGAGGCGTTCTCGATCAACTCATCGACGCTCGTCGTCTTCGCGATCGTTGCATGCTGACCGGACGACTTCCAGACAACGAGCTGCGCGCGTGGTACGAGACCGCGACCTTCTTCGTGCATCCCACGCTGTACGAAGGCAGCTCGCTTGTGACGCTCGAAGCCATGGCTCATCGACTCGCCGTGGTCGCCAGTCGAGCGGGCGGGCTACCCGACAAAGTTGAGCCGGGCGTGAGCGGATGGCTGGTCAATCCCGGCGACGCGGACAATCTGGCTCAGGCGATAGGCGAGGCGCTCGACGCCCGAGACCGGCTCGCTTCAATGGGCCAGGCCGGCGCGCGCATCGTGAGAGCCGGCTTCGTCTGGCCCGCGATCATCGATCGTCAACTGACGCTGTATGGCGAGCTGGTCGCGGGTAACGCGCTCCCAAAAGACCACGGGCAGTGACGGAAGGAGTGGTTCGAAGAGTCACTCCTGGGTCGAGACCGACAGATCGACAATGTCGGCCCGTCTCCGCAGGCCGTCGAGCCAGTCATTGATGATCGACGCGCGTCGATCTCCCGTGAGCCGTTCGCGCGCCAGATCCCTCGCGCGGGCCTCAGTCTGACGTTCTGCCAGGAGCTCGTCTCGATGACTGCGGAAATACGCGTCGACCTCGTCGTCCGACGGCTGCGCGGCGCCGGCAAACCGTTCGTCGAGGTACTCCTGGATCCGCAGGTCGTCCCGCACCCAGTCGCGAAGGCGCTCATCGTTCAACCCTGAACGCGATAAGGCTTTCTCCAAGTCGTCGTTGGATGTGAACCTCGCGCGGACGTCCTTCAGTCGACCTTCAATCGCGGAGACAGGAGGATCCGGTGGCACGTAACGCCTGACTTCGACCAGGGTCAGCTCCCTGTCGATCAGCTGCGTCAGCACGGCTCCGTCCTGAGCACCCGCTGGCACGTGCACCAATCCGAGTTCCCTTGCCGCCCGGACGTCCGACAGCGTGATGACCTGGCCGCCCACCACGGCCATGACGCGATCGATGATTTCGGCGTCCGCGGCCGGTGCGACGACGCTGAGCGCCAGCAAGCCCGCGATCGTCCGCGAAGTCGCGCGGCCATGGCACTCATCAGAAAGCCTGACCGAAACTGATGTGAAGGGCCGTCCGACGCTCGGGCTGCCCGTTGGCAAACTGCTGCTGGTCCAGTTTGAACCCCAGGTCGACGCGGAGCGGACCGATGGGCGATCTATAGCGGATTCCGAAACCCACGGCGCCGCGGATCCGCCCCAGATCGATGTCGTCCACGAATTCGAATACGTTCCCCCCATCGACGAAACCGACGCCGCCCAGATCGCGCCAAATCGGAAATCTCAGCTCGCCGTTGAAGATGAGCAATCCGTGGCCGCCCTTGGGAAACCCGTCCTGGTCGAAGGTTTCCGGAGTGCCCAGTCGATCGAGCGCAAACCCACGAACTGTCGTGTCGCCGCCGGCGAAGAATCGTTCGCTGGCTGGAAGGTCTTCGACAATCGAGACGACCGGCTGGCCGTCTGGCCCAATGATTGGATTTCCCTGCTCGTCGGTGCGCACGACCTCCTGTGGGAATCCGCTCGCCAGCCCGACTCTCGCGCCGCCGGCAAACACGACCCGCGACTTCCCCGGCAGGCGGCGATAGAAGTAGCTCTGGAGAAATGTCTTGACGAAGCCTACTTCCGATCCCATCGCGCGTGCGGCCAGCTCGGTGTCGAACCCGATGAGCGTGCCGTGCGCCGGATCGAGCTTGTCGTCGCGCGTGTCTCGCACGACCGAACCGGCCACAGCCGAGATCCGCACCTGGGGAAACAAGCGGTCGATGAGCGGCTTGTCCGCCGGCCGGATCCGTTCGTCGAAGAGCGCTGTCGTGTCGAAAAGATAGCGGGCTTGCACGCTAATAGTCGAAGTGAGTCGCCGCCCGAAGTCGGTGCGGACGCCCTTTCGATTGAAATTGAAGCTCGAACGGATACCTTGTTCGACGAAGGCGTTGGCGAGCGCATCCACACCGGTGCCGAAGATCCGGGGTTCCCGATAGGTGAACAGGACGCGGTATTCGTTGAATCCGTAGCCGCTGTCGGTCGCGGCAGTGGCAATTGGAAGATCGCTCTCCGGATTGAGCGCGCGGAAGCTCACGCGCGCGAAGAAGTTCACCGACCGGTTCTTGCCCCACAGGTTGCGACGGCCGATTTCGAAGAATCCTCGCGGCGCGACCTGAAAGACTTCGACCGCCCCTTGCTCTCCCTCCACTCTCCTCAGTTGGCGCCCTCCCTCGACACCGCCGCCGTAGCCAATCGTGGTGAGCGGCGCCTCCTCAACGGTCACGAGGATGTCGCGCTGCGTCTCGGACGTGGCATGACGGAGCTCCGTGATGCGCGCCCGGCGGAACAGACCGAGGGCGCTCAAACGGCGCTGACTCTCAACGATGTCCGCCAGCCCCAACGGCTGGCCCGGTTTGAGGGCCAGCTCACGCTGGATCGTCTGGTTGTTCGTGCGATTGTTGCCGACGATCAGCACGTGATCCACGAACACCTGCGGTCCTTCGTGCATCGTCACCACGATGTCAACGCCGGTTCGGTCGTCGCCGAACTTCACGTCTGATGTGGCTGTGGCAGTCTGATAGCCGCGATTCAGGTACTTCAGAACAACGGCATCGAGATCCGAACCGAGCTGTGGCTGGTAGAAGGGTCTGCCTGCTTCCAACAGGAGGCCAGTTCGAAGCTGTGCTTCCGTAAGCGCTTCATTCCCGCGAAACGCAAGCGAACGCACCAGGGCCCTTGGACCTTCGACGACCTGAACCCGGGCCGTCACCGCGACGACCTGGTCGGTCGCGGAGCCGCCAGTCTGCAGCGAGAACTCGGCCGTCAGCTTGGCGGCGACGTATCCGCGCCGGCGATACTCCTGTTCGGCATTCGCCAGACCCGCATCGAAATCCGACTTGACGAAAGGGGACCCGCGTTCGACCTTCAGAAAGGACTGAACCTCTCGCTCAGACAGCGCGAGCTCGCCCGCAATCTCGAGTGATTCGAGACGGTACAGCGCACCTCGCTGCACCCGAAACGTGATCACCTGTTCACGATCGTCGCCCGTTCGAACGTTGGTGACTTCCGCGTCCCGATATCCGAGGCGCTGGAGATATCCCGCAATGCGTCGATTCGCGTCTTCGAGCAGGTCCTCGTCGACCGATCCCTCACGCTCCACCGGCACGAGGTCCGATCGCACCTGCGACGGCAGAGAGTCGCCCTCGAAGGCAATCGAGATGTGCGAGCCTCGATCGACCGTCACGATCAGATCGACGGAGTTCTGCGTCTGGTCGAACGTGGGCGTGTGATCGACTCGTGCTTCGTAGAAGCCCTTCGACCGGAGCTCATCGGCATACCGGCCGAGATTGGTCTGAATGGTCGCCCGTTCGTAGGGCGCGCCGGCCTCAACCTTCAGGCGGCTGAGAAGCCCCTCGCGAGGGAGGGGCGAGTCGCCTTCAATCGTGATGGTCCGAATCCTTGTCTGGAGGCCGCTCTCAATCTCGAAGACCAGGGTTATGCGGTCAGGAGCGTGTTCCACGATCGCTCGTGGCGTGACCTGCGCCGTGATGAACCCCCGCTCGCGATAGTACGCGACCAGGCTGCGCGCTGCTTCCGCGGCGCGCCCGACCGACGGCGCAGAGCCGAAGCGCTCGACCACGACCGACCGAAGTTGACCTTCGGATAATCCCAGCGATCCCCTGAATTCAATCCGCTGGACGCTGTGAAGGGGGATCAGCTCGTATCGAACAGCCACGCCACCCTGCGACGCTTCAGCGTGGACGCGGACATCCTGAAATCGGCCGAGCCCGAAGAGGTGCGTCATCGTCTCTCGCACGTCGGCCGCGTGCAGAGGCTTGCCAATTCGTGTTTCGATCAGCTCCGTGATGGATGCGTCCTGTATGGGGCGGCCTTCGAGATCGACTCGGACTTCCGTGATGTTCAGGTTGAGAAGAGCATCGATAGGGTCGGCGGCGCGGAGACTCGCTGTAGCCGACGAAAGGAACCCAACGACCAGCAGAGCCGCGGGCCGAACGCGGAGGCTCGACGGACGCATCAGAACGAGTGCCTCACCCTCACGTCGAGCGAATAGGTGTAGTCCTCGTTCTGCGTCAGGATCCACGACAGGCGATCGGTCTGATCGTACTCGAGCAGGATGATCTGGTCACGGGTGGATGAGGCGAGGCTCCGCGAGAACGTGATGTAGACGCGATCCGACACGCGCTTACCAATGGTGAGTCGCGCGGCGGGCGACAACCGCGACGACTGCTGGTATGGGTCGATGAGGCTGGGCGTGATCTGAAACGTATCGACGCCGAACGTCTGTTCGACGACGCGCCCGATTTCCGACGAGATGGGACTCGCGAGGAGCCGCGCGGCCCTCGACTGGAGAAGCTGCTGCTCGGCCAGATCCTGGGTCCGCAGAGCATTCAGCTCGACGTCTCCGAGCGATCGCACATCGCCGAAGAGCAGAGAGAGGATGTCTATCTGCGGGAGCGGAGGATCGGACGTCAGCTGAAAGTCGAGGCGCTCGCGGGTGCCCGCGGTCTGCATGATCACGCGATAGGTCTGCCCCGGCACGCGAACGCGCGTTTCTGCCTCGATGTCGAAGAACGGATCGATCCTGGCCGGATTGCTGAAGTCGATCGTCCCCCGGTTGACGAAGTAGCGCTTGCCTTCGAACAGCACCTCCCCGCGATCCACTTCAGCCCTCCCGAACAGCGTCGGCCGGTCGTAGGTGCCTCGCAGGGCCAGATCGGCACTGAGGACGATGCGCGCCGCGTTGTTCTCGATGCGCAGGGTCGCCGGCGCGATGACGCGCAGGTCGAACCGAACCGGCAAGGTTGTCGCAGCAGCCGAGCCCGAACCTGGGGTGCCCGAACCCACCAGTTCGAAGAGATTGCCGCTCGTGTCGATGCGTTTGGTCCAGATGGCACTCTTGACGTCGATCGTCCCGGCCAGAATCGCCGCGTCGAGCGTGCCCCGCAGCGCGAGGTCGGCATCCACGACGGAACGGACGCCCTCCGGATAACGGAGGTGCATGTCCTGACCAACAGCTGTCACGTTCAGATCTCCCGGCGCATATCCCTTCAGCCCGATTCGCCCGCCGAACTGGACCTCTCCTCCCCCAAGCCTGGCCTTCAGCTCGTCCAGCCGGATGGCACGCGCATCAAATGTGATGCGGCCGCTGATCGCTTCGAGTGAGTGCGGCAGTGAAAAGTGCCGGATGCGGCCGGACGTGATCGTCGCGCTGCCGGAAAAAAGCGGAGCATCCAAAGCACCGGCGACCTCAGCCACGAGCTCGGCCTGGCCCGAGCTCCTGAGATCCCGGAAGAACCCCTGCAGGATGCCGAGATTCGCGCTGCCGGTCGTCCGGACGTTGATCCGTTGATCGTGAAGCTCGATCGACCCCAGGACGTCGAGCTCCGTACCTTCCCCGACCAGCCTCATGTGATCGATGCGCACGACATGCTGATCGAGTGCCAACCTGACCGGACCGTCATTTCGGATCGGGTAGTCGAACAGGCCGAGGCGAAGCTCTTCGACCGATCCGTCCACGAGGAGATGATCGACGTTGCTCAGTTCGCCCACGACGCGGATGGTCCCGCTGGCGACGGCGGTTGTGAACGGCGACAGTTTGGGAACGAACGTGCGGACGTACGGATCGAGCGAGGTGTCTGTGAACCGGAACGTGACCTCGGCGTCGGCCTCGGGATTCAGGCTGATGCGACCGGCACCCGAGATGGCGAGCCGAGGCGACGCGGCTTCGAGCTCCACGGTCAGCACCTCGTCGCGCACGCTGAGGCGGGCCGTCAGGTCGCCGACGCCTTCATCGGCGATGAACAGGTCGCTGATCCGGCCGCGCACCTCATATCTCGGGGAATCGAACGTCCCACTGCCGGACGCGGTCAACTGCAGCAGCCCCGAGAGCGGCGCGCGCGGATACGCAGCCGCCTTGATCGTCTCGACCGGAATCCGCTGCGCGTCCGCCTGGAACGAGTACGTGCCGTTCCACCCGACATAGGCCGCCCCTGTCATGACGCCACCGCTCTTGTGCAGGTTGATGGCATCCATGCGGACCCCGGGCCCCTCGAAACGCAGGGACGCCTCGCCCGTTTCGAACGATTCGCCGTACGCGATGCCGTTCTCGATCGTCATCCGGCCGAAGCCGAAGGGCGCCTCGTACTTGCCGTACAGATGAAACTCACCTGAGAGGAGGCCGTCCAATCGATAGTCATCGAGCGCGAAGGCGTGTCGCAGGTCGGCGACCGGACGACGCGTGAGCTTGATGCGGGCGTTGATTTCCTCGCCTCCGTCGCGCCTGGGGTAGCCCATCGCAAACCGGCCGTCAGCCGTGAGCTCAGAGCCATTCCGAGTAACGACTCCTCGCGTGACGTCGAGGTAACCGTTCTCGAATGCGATGTCCGCGACGATGGAGCCCCAGTTCACGTTCCAGGCACGAACCTCCTCGCCGCGAAATCGACCCTCAATGCGCGGGGAGCGGAACGCGCCGGTCATGGCGCCGTCGAACTCTCCTCTGCCGCCGATGGGCACGGCGCCCGTCGGCGCCCCGAACGCCGTCATCGCTCCCGCCAGCAGACGATCACTCTCCTGCCAGTCGGCGCTCGTCACGTGAAAGGGAATCCGTGACTGGTCTCCGTATGCGGTTCGACCTTCCATCTCAACCAGCGTGGTCGGCGTGGCGACGCGACTCGGGGCCACCTCAATCCAGTCCGGAGTGAAGGTGTACGTCACCTCTCCCCCAACAGGCTCCGGCTCGAGGAATGGTCGCGGGCTGAACGGACCCCATTCGAGCCCCTTCTGTTCATCGGGACTGAATCGGGAAGTCTCCCCCAGCGGGAGCCGCTGAAGCGTCGGGCCCCCGATGGGCTCGACCGACACCTGACCGCCGCCGGCGTGATCGGCAAAACGGCCGAGCGGCCATTCCAGGTGGTTGGCGCCCGCCGCCACGCCAGCCAGTCTGATGCCTGGTATCTGGAGCGCGTCGGTCAACTGCAGCACCTGCACGCCCTCATAGCTCGCGTCGAAGATGGCGCGGCCGCGCCTGACGCCGCCGAGCGGTGCCATCGCGTACGCGAGCGTCGTCGTGCCTCCGTAGAATCGCGCCTCGGTGTCGAAGACCTTGAAGCGATCCGGCAGCCAGAGGAGCGATCCCCTCAGTGCGGTGAAGCGAAGGGCATTGACACCCGCCGAGTCGCTGAAGAACGTCCCCTTCAACTCACGTCCGCCCTTGTAGAGATGAAATGTTCCGTCGAAGTTGCCGTCGCCGCTCAGCGTGAACTTGTCCCCGGCGAAGAAGATCTCGCGCATCCGCGGGAAATTGACGCGCGAATGTACTCGGTAGAACTGCTCGGGCCAATGCGCGAGGTCGACGTCGCCGTCTACAGTGGAGTGGGCGCCGTCTGTGTTGAGATCGATCCGCGAGAAGCGGACAATGCCACCGTCGATCTTGAACGCCGCGCGCATGTCGGCCTGCATCGGTAGATAGTTCTGGATGCGAACCGTCCCGCCCGAGAAGCTGGCCTCTCCGCGGTAGTCGGCCGGCTTGGTCACCGTGATATCGAGGTGGCGGGCCACGGTGCTCCACGGCGTGCCGTGATCCTCGAACGTGAACTCGCCTCGCCAGGCCCGGACGTACTTGAGTGTCGTCGTGAAGCGCTTCTTGCCCGGCGGACCGTCAGGCGTGAGCTTGGGAAAGTTGTGGCGGCCGTTCGGAAAGGTTTCGACGACCATCTGCCAGTCGGTCATCTCCACCGATTCGAGCAGCACTTCTCGACGGAGGAGGGCCGTCAGCGGCATCGAGACCGCAATGCGTTTTGCTTTCAGGAAGGGTCGATCGGTCGGAGTCAGGCCCTCGATGACGAGATCGTCCACGACGAAGGTCCCGGTCAGGAGCCGGATCGACAATCCCCCGATATGCATCGGGCGGTGGACCCGCTTCGAACCCTCCACTTCCGCACGGTGCCTGAGCGTCGGCCCCAGATCGACGGTGAACGATGTCACGAGTGCGGCGGCCAGGAGCGATACGAACGTCGCCCCGGCGATCCCGGCGATTCGCGCGGCGCGGCGCACGCCAGGCCTGCTGGCGAGACCGGTCAACGCCACAAAGAAACGCCGAGTCATCCGATGACACAGATCACCGTGCCGGCCTCAATCGAGGTCCCTTCGGTGACCGGGATTTCCCGCACGACACCGTCGCCAGTCGCGCGGATTTCGTTCTCCATCTTCATGGCTTCCATCACCGCGACCGCTTGACGCGCCCTGACCACGTCGCCGGGCGCCACGAGAATGCGGATGATCTTCCCCGGCATTGGCGCCGTGACGCGGTTATTGCCATTCTGCCCGCTCGCTGTACTCGACCGACCGCCGCTCCTCGCCCGGCTATCGTCGGCAACCGGCAAGCGAGACCGGAGCGTCACGCCGTCGATGCGGATGATGAGGTCACCCGCCTTCTCGTCGCGACGGATCGACACCTCGGCCTTCATTCCGTTCTCGTCGGGGAAAATCAAGGAATAGACGCCGGCGTCGCTGCGCGCGACATCGACCCGCCTCGGCACGCCATCGACTCGCACGACATAGCACGCGCCATCGACGTCCACGGAAACGGCGCGACGCCTGTCCGCAATCTCGATCTCGAACGTCCGGCCAGACAGACGGGTCAACGGAGCGCCTCATGGCGAGCCTGGAGGAGCCATGCACTGTTCGAAGCGGCCGCTCCGGGCTGGTCGGTCGACGACTCACCCAAATAGTGATGGAGCGCGGCGGCAACGGCTGCGACGTCCTCGACGTCCGGTGAGGCAATCCTGAAAGGCTCTCCATTCCTCAGTGCGAGAATGCGATCGACCATGCCGGTGTCGACACGGCCCTCGACGAACTCCGGCTGCGCCAGCATCCATTGAAAGAACGGGATGGTCGTCTTGATGCCGGAAATCTCGTATTCGTCGAGCGCCCGGCGCATGCGGCGTACAGCGACGCCGCGATCCTCTCCCCAAACGACGAGCTTCGAGATCAACGAGTCGTAATAGATCGGCACGTCGGCGGGCGCTTCAACGCCGCTGTCGTTACGAACCCAGGGCCCGCCCGGCGCGGTCAGAGCCGTAATCCGCCCGGGCGACGGCATGAACCGCGCGTCGGGATCCTCTGCATAGATTCGGCACTCGAGCGCGTGACCCCGCGGACGGATCGTTTCGTCTGCGGACAGCGTGAGGCGCTCGCCTCTGGCCAGCCGGAACTGCCAGTGCACGAGGTCGATGCCACTGACAAGTTCCGTGATTGGATGCTCGACCTGCAGCCTCGTGTTCATCTCCAGAAAATGGAAGCGACCATCGGCATCGAGAAGAAACTCGATGGTGCCTGCGTTCGTGTAGCCCGCTTCGCGCGCGATCCGTGCTGCAGCCTCGGTGATCGCGCGTCGGATTTCCGGCGTTGCGGCAACTGACGGGGTTTCCTCGATGAGCTTCTGGTGGCGGCGCTGAATCGAGCACTCGCGCTCGACAAACGGCACGACCGTTCCAAATCGATCGGCGAGAATCTGCACTTCGACGTGGCGCGGCGCGACGATCTGGCGCTCGAAGTAGACGGCGGCATCACCGAACGCGGAGAGCGCTTCGGATCGTGCATCCCTGACGGCCGAGGTCAACCCTTCGGGCTCCGCGACCAGGCGCATGCCCTTTCCCCCGCCGCCGGCGACCGCCTTGACGAGCAGCGGGTATCCCACGTCGCGAGCGGCGGCTCGAAGGAATGTCTCAGGCGCCTCGGGCCCGATGGCATCGCCGCTGCCGGGGACGACGGCAACTCCTGCGACGCGGGCCACGGCGCGCGCGGCCGTCTTGCTCCCCATCTTCTCGATGACATCCGGCGACGGCCCGATAAAGACGAGTCCCGCGTCGAGACAGGCGCGCGCAAACTCGGCATTCTCGGCGAGGAGGCCGTAGCCCGGATGCACCGCATCGGCGCCCGTCCGGCGCGCCGCGTCGATGAGCGCGCCGATGCGCAGGTAGCTCTCCGTCGGCGGACTGGCCCCGATGAAGACCGCCTGGGCGGCGCTCCGCACGTGCAGCGCCGTGCGATCGCACTCCGAGTAGACGGCCACACTCGCGAGTCCGAGCTCGCGGCAGGCACGGATGATTCTGACGGCGATCTCGCCGCGATTCGCGATGAGGATCTTGGTCAAGAGAGAGCCGAATCGGCGGTTCTACTGTCGGCGGTCTCGAGCAGGCCAAACGGACTGGCCCCGGCGTGGTGTTCAGGGCCGCTCCAGCCGCTGACGGTTACGTCGGTCACCAGGCAGGGCACATCTGGCATTCATTCTAGCATCCGGACGACAGGTTTCCGGGCGTAACGCGCGAAGCCACAAGCCATTACGCCCGCACGCCGCCCGCCTGCCGTCGTCTCAGAGAGGGATGTTGCCGTGTTTTTTCGGGGGGTTCCGATCCCGCTTGGTGTCGAGAGAGGCCAGCGCCGTGATCAGTTTCCGTCGCGTCGTTCGCGGCTGGATGACTTCGTCCACGAACCCGTGCGACGCAGCCACGTACGGATTCGCAAACTTCTCCCTGAATTCCGAGATTCGTTCGGCTCTGAGCGCCGCCGGATCGGCCGCACGCTCGAACTCCCTCTTGTAAAGGATGTTGACCGCTCCGTCGGGACCCATCACCGCGATCTCCGCACTGGGCCAGGCGTAATTGAAGTCGGTGCGGATGTGTTTACTGGCCATCACGCAGTAGGCCCCACCGTACGCCTTACGGGTGATCACCGTCACCTTTGGCACCGTCGCCTCCGCAAAGGCAAACAGCAGCTTCGCCCCGTGGCGAATGATTCCGCCGTACTCCTGCACGGTTCCGGGAAGAAACCCCGGCACGTCCTCGAAGGTCACGAGCGGGATGTTGAACGCATCGCAGAACCTCACGAAGCGCGCGCCCTTGACGGAGGCATCGATGTCGAGGGTCCCGGCGAGGTGCGCGGGCTGGTTCGCGACGATCCCCACTGATCGTCCATCCAGGCGCGCAAAGCCAACAATGAGATTGCGCGCGAAGTGCTGATGCACTTCGAGAAACCGGTGGCCGTCCGCAACCGCGTGCACGAGATCGAGCATGTCGTACGGCTGCTGCGGCGAGTCGGGCACCAGACGGTCAAGGTCGGCGTCTTCGCGATCGGCCGCGTCGGTCGAGGCAATTCGAGGCGGTCCGTCGAGATTGTTCGACGGAAGGTAGGCCAGGAGATCTCGAATCAGCTCGAGGCACTCTCGGTCGTCATCCACGGCAAAGTGCGCGACGCCGCTTCGCTCGTTGTGTGTGGCGGCCCCGCCGAGCTCTTCCTTGGTCACGTCTTCGTGAGTGACCGTTCGAATGACATCGGGGCCCGTCACGAACATGTAGCTCGTGTTCCGCACCATGATCGTGAAGTCGGTGATGGCGGGCGAGTACACCGCGCCTCCCGCACACGGACCCATGACGGCGGAAATCTGCGGGATCACACCCGATGCCAGCGTATTGCGCAGGAAAATGTCGGCGTAACCCGCCAGCGACAGCACGCCTTCCTGGATGCGCGCGCCGCCAGAATCGTTCAATCCGACGACGGGCGCTCCGAGCCGCATCGCCAGATCCATGATCTTGACGATCTTCGCCGCATTGGTCTCGGAGAGGGAGCCGCCAAACACCGTGAAGTCCTGCGCGAATGCGAAGACCTGACGACCCCCTACTCTGCCGTGGCCGGTCACCACACCGTCGCCGGGAATAATCTGGTCGGCCATGCCGAAGTCCAGAGCACGATGCGTGACGAGCTTGTCGATCTCTTCGAACGTACCGGCATCGAAGAGCAACTGGAGGCGCTCACGGGCCGTCAGCTTGCCGGCCGAATGCTGGCGGGCAAGGCGTTCTTCGCCGCCGCCCATCTCGGCACGCTTCTCGAGATCGTTCAGCGTCTCGTGTTTGTCCATGTCCTCGACGACCGGCCTCGAAACAGGCCGCTACACCTTCGCGGCCTGTGCCTTCTCCCAATCCTTCAGGAACCGCTCGAGACCGATGTCCGTCAACGGATGCTTGAACATCGATTCGATGACCGCGGCCGGACACGTGCAGATGTCCGCTCCCATGCGCGCCGCTTCGACGATGTGAAGGGGATGCCTGACGCTTGCGACCAGTACTTCCGTCGTGAAGTCGTAGTTCTCATAGATCTCGACGATCTCTTGAATGAGCGCCATGCCCGATGTCGCAATGTCGTCGAGCCTGCCGACGAACGGGCTGACAAACGTCGCGCCCACCTTGGCGGCCAGCAGCGCCTGGGTCGGCGAGAAGACCAGCGTCACGTTGACCCTCAGGCCCTCGCGGGACAGCATCCGACACGCCTTGATGCCTTCCTTGCCGAACGGAACTTTGACGACGATGTGCTCGTCGATCTGCGCCAGGCTCCGGCCTTCGCGCACCATGCCCTCCGAGTCGGTTGCGACGACTTCCGCGCTGACGGGCCCCTGCACGAGGCGGCAGATGTTCTTGAGAATCTCGCGAAAATCACCGGACTCCTTGGCGAGGAGCGAGGGATTGGTCGTCACGCCGTCGATGATGCCGAGCCCGACGAGGCCTTCGATCTCCTTGATGCTGCCGGTATCGATAAAGAGCTTCATGGCACAACTCCCCTGTCCTATCTGTCCACGACCGGATTCATCAGTTCTCCGACCCCCTCGACTTTGATCGCGACACGATCCCCGGCCTTGATCGGCCCAATCCCCGAGGGAGTACCCGTTGAGATGATATCCCCTGGAAGCAAGGTCATCACCCCTGAGATGAAAGCGACGAGCGCTTCTATCGAGAAGATCAGTTCGCGGGTGCTCGAGGCTTGCCGCCGCTCGCCATTCACCCATCCTTCGACCTGAAGGGCCCGGCCGTCATAAGGCGCCACCACTGGCCCCACAGGTGCGAAGGTGTCGAAGCCCTTGCTGCGCGTGAACTGAACGTCTTTGCTCTGAAGCTCGCGAGCGGTGACGTCATTCACGCACGTGATGCCCAGGATGACCTCGTGCGCGCGCGATGCCGGCACCTGAAACGCGCGCGTGCGAATGACGACCCCGACTTCGGCTTCGTGATCCACTCGCCCCACATCGCGCGGGATCCGGATGGAGTCTCCTGGCCCGATGACCGCCGTGGATGGCTTGATGAAGATCATCGGCTCGGCTGGGAGCGGTTTGTTCGTTTCGATGGCGTGATCCCGATAGTTCAGGCCCACCGCCACGATCTTCGACGGCTCGACGGGCGCAAGGAATCGAGGGCTCGCGACAACCTCGCCGACGCTGTACGTCTCGAAGACGTTGCCCTCGATCAGCTGCACCCGCCCGTCACGCTCGACTGCGTGGCGAGCCTGTCCCTTCCACTCAACGCGACAGATTCGATCCATGTTTGCGCTCACCGTGCGGCTTCGACAACGCGGTTGGACTGCTGACTGACGTTCGGCGGTCTGGCGCGATCGACAGCCACGACCGCGTATGTGTAGCGAACGCCAGGGCGGGCAGAGGTGTCGCGGTACGTCGTGTCCTTGATGGGCCTGGGGGTCAGCGCGCGGAGCGCCTCGCTGCCTTCATCTCCCCTGAGCACGACATAGCCATCGAGGTCGGCCTCCGAATTGGCCTCCCAGATCAGGCTGATCACACCCTGCGTGCCTACGGCAGCCAGGCCACGTGGCGCCGCGGGCGGAAACGTATCGGCCGCCGTGACGCAGGTCGTCGGCGACGGTTCGCTTTCGATCCGTACTGGACCGAAGATGTTCACGGTTCGAATCGCGTAGCAGCGCTCGGCTCCGAACACCATGCGCCGATCCTGGAACGTGACCCCCGATATCGGCTGCCCGTTGAGCGGCGTCGGATTGATCGGCAGCACCGTTTCATCCTTCGATACTGAGGGCGCCGGCATCGGCAGTGGTGCGACATCGTAGACGTTATATGTACTCGCGGGAAATGGCTGAACGAGCGCCCCCGGCCGGCCGGTGAGAATCGGCGGAGGACCCGGTTCAATTGGGAGCTCTCCCGTGGCCGTCGCAGGACCCTCGACCTGTCGGACGGCGGGCGGCCCCGCAGGCGGTGAACCTGCCAGAGGCGCTTGCGACGATTCCGCAGGTCTAAGAGTCGGAGTCTGGTCGGGCGGTTGAGCCAGGCGAGCCGCGTCGGCGTCCGACGGAGTCTCATCCTTCGGCTGACTCTCGATCGGTGGAGGCTCTCCTTCGGTCGGAACACCTGACGGAGGTACGGGTCGGGCCCCGCCTGCATCCGCACCCGGCTGCGCGAGTCCAGCACCTCGCTGAGACGCGGGCGTCTCCGGAGCTTGTTCCTGGATCGATTCCCGGGCACCTGGTGGAATCGTCCACGTCACGTTGTACGACTGTGCCGTGAAACTCACCGTCGGGGCGGCCGGCGCCGGCGGCAGATCGCCGAGAAGCACAGGCGCCCTGTTCGATGGGAGGCCCTTTCGCCCGCGATGATTGATCCCGACGGTCGTATACCACCGCCGGCCTATCCCCTGGAGCGGTGGCGGACCCACCAGCGGACCGGGAGGCGGGGCCGGCAGCTTGCTTTGCTTCTCGATCCTCTCCTCCTCCGCTTTGGTGACGACGGGGATCAACCGATCCGGCGTCAGCGTATCCATCACGAGCGCGATGGCTCCTTGATCGAGTCCGGGACCAGTCGGCGGCGGAGGCGGTGGTGGCGGCTCGCCCTCCTCGACAATCGGAGGCGGAGGGGGCGGCTCGCGCACGGGCACCTGCGCGATGAGCGTGCCGTACTTCACAATCTCGTCGCCCGTTACCTGCGTCGCCGTCAGTCCATACACATCGACGCGTTCGATGTCTGCGGGTTGTCGTCCATCCGCGTTGGCTCGCGGGATCGTGAACCTGAGATAGACGTCAGGCCCCAGGCGACGAGCCGTCAGATCAGCGACCTGGCGAGGGAGATTCGTCAACGGCGCCAGAGGAGGCGCCTTCTTGCCGCACCCGGCCATCAGGAAGACCGCGGCCAGTGACGCCGTCACGCTCCTGATGCGGCCCTTCGCTGCCGGATGAGGGCTTCCTGCGATTGCTCGAACGTGATTCCGAAGAGGTGAGCCGGAGACGGAGATCACAGGATGTAGCGTGACAGGTCTTCGTTACCGACGATGTCTCCCAGCATCCGCTGGACGTACTCCTCGTCGATCGTGATCGCCGTCTGCTCGAGGTCTGGCGCGTCAAAGGATATCTCATCGAGCAGCTTTTCCATGACGGTGTGCAGGCGCCGCGCGCCGATATTCTCCGTGCGCTCGTTGACGAGCGCGGCGAAGTCCGCAAGGCGGCCGATTGCCTCGGGCCGGAAATGCAGCGTCACGCCTTCGGTGTCGAGAAGCGCAATGTATTGCTTGATGAGGGCGTTCCTGGGCTCGGTCAGGATGCGCACGAAATCGTCCCGTCCCAGCGGTTCGAGCTCGACGCGAATGGGAAATCGTCCCTGCAGCTCGGGAATCAGGTCCGACGGCTTCGACACATGGAATGCGCCGGCGGCGATGAACAGAATGTGGTCCGTCCGCACCATCCCGTGCTTCGTGTTGACGGTCGTGCCTTCGACGATCGGCAGGATGTCGCGCTGCACGCCTTCTCGGCTCACGTCGGGCCCATGGCCGCCCTCACGCCCGGCGATCTTGTCGATCTCATCGACGAAGATGATGCCGGCCTGCTCCACACGCTCGACCGCGGCGCGCGAGACGCTGTCCATGTCAATCAGCTTCTGCTGTTCTTCCTGAACGAGATACTCGAACGCTTCCGGCACCTTGGCTTTCTTCTTCCGTGTTCGGCCCTGAAAAATGCCGGGCAGCATGTCCTTGATATTGACGTCTATTTCCTCGACCGACGACCCGGCCACGATTTCGAACGACGGCATCGATTTCTCGCGCACCTCGATCTCGACCGTGCGGCCGTCCAGGCGGCCGTCGCGGAGCTGCTCACGGAGCCTGTCTCTCGTCTGCTGCGCCTGGGCCTCTGTCGTTGAGTCTCCATCGCCGGTTGCAGGACGCGCGGAGGGCAGAAGCAGATCGAGCAATCGTTCTTCCGCGTTCTGCCGTGCCTTGGCGTGGATCTCGGTGAGCCGCTCGTCACGGACCATGCTCACCGCAAGTTCGACCAGATCGCGGACCATCGACTCGACGTCACGGCCGACGTAACCGACCTCGGTGAACTTCGAGGCTTCGACCTTGATAAACGGCGATTGGGTCAGCCGCGCGAGGCGGCGGGCAATCTCGGTCTTCCCGACGCCGGTTGGTCCGATCATCAGAATGTTCTTGGGAGCGACTTCTTCGGCGAGCTCCGGCGACAGCTTCTGCCTGCGCATGCGGTTTCTGAGCGCGACGGCGACTGCCCGCTTCGCCCTGGTCTGGCCGATCACGTACTTGTCGAGCTCGGCGACGATCTGCCGGGGTGTCAACTGATCGACCGCCGTCGCGGTCGTTTCGGGAAGGTAAATCGGCATCAGAGCTCTTCGATGGTGATCATGGTGTTCGTGTAGATGCAGATATCCGCCGCGATGGCCATGGCGCGCTCGGCAATGGTCCGGGCATCGAGATCGGAGTATCGGGCAAGCGCCTTGGCCGCTGCCAGCGCGTACGGTCCGCCCGATCCGATTCCCAGAATGCCATCGTCCGGCTCAATCAGGTCGCCGGTCCCCGATAGAAGAAAGGTGTTCTTGAGATCCAAAACGATCATCATGGCTTCGAGCCGCCTCAGCGCGCGATCGGTCCGCCAGTCCTTGGCGAGCTCAACGGCAGACCGTTCGAGGTTGCCGCGATACTGTTCCAGCTTTGCCTCGAAGCGCGAGAAGAGCGCGAAGGAGTCGGCCGCCGAGCCGGCAAATCCCGCAAGCACGCGATCGTTATACAATCGACGTATTTTCCGGGCGCCCTGCTTCACTACCGTGGTCCCGAACGTGACCTGGCCGTCGCCGGCAAGTACGGCGCGATCGCGATGACGAACGGCGAGAATAGTCGTGCTGTGGAGCATGGAGGGATGAACCCGAGGATGGTAAGCGGGGAATCTGTTTGGAGTCTATCGGATGGTCTGAAAAGGTGTCAAGGAAACCGGCAGCGATTCTGGTGCACGCCATCATGACGGGTTGGAGTTGAACCTATGTCCCGAGACCGACTTTCCCTCATCGCTGCGGTGTCCGGCCTCTATGACATCGCGATTGGGTTGTGTCTGCTCCTGGCCCGTCCCCAGCTCGAAATGCTGTTCGGCCTGCCCACTCCCATCCCCCCGATTCACTCGGATCTGAACGGTCTCTTCACCCTGACCGTTGGGATCGGTTACGTACAACCATGGCGCGATCCGGTGCGGTTCAGGGGCTACCTCTGGCTGATGGGACCGGTCCTGAAGGGTGCGGGCGCCATCTTCTTCATCGTCGACCACTTCGTACGTGCCTCACCCGCGTCGTTTCTGATGTTCGCTGTGAGCGATGGCACCCTCGCGCTGGTGACGCTGTGGGCGCTCCTTCGTTGACGCGCCTGCGAGCCGTCGTCAATCCACGCTACTCCGACAGCAACTGACGAACGATCCGGTAGTCGCCGAGGCGAGCCCATTGGGTCGAGCCATGCTTGGCGAAGACCTGGACCCGCGCATCTACGAAGAGCTTGTTCTGCAGCAGTTGAAGCCGGGGCTCGGTGCCGGTGTATCCGAGATTCGAGCGGAGCGGGATGGGTTTGGTTGACGCGCCGGCTGCCAGACCTGTCGGATCGATGGCGCGGAACAGCGCGCTGCCCCACTCTTCTTCCTCGCCGATCCGACGGAAAACCGCGTTGATCTGCACGCTTCCCTTCAGATCGGGTCCCGTGTTCGTGAGGCGAAGGGTGATGCTGGGAACCAGCTTGTTCTTGTTGCCCTCGACGAGCCCTGCGTCGAACCAGCCGGTCGAGACGTCCGTGAGTTGAAGGACCTTCGCGACATCGATCGAAGGACCGCTGCACGCCTGGAGAGCAAGGGAGAGCGCGATGGCAAGGCCGCTCAGCGTGCGCCGCGTCATCATCGTATTTTATGTCAGAACTCGCGAACCTCCACCGCCCGCCGGGCCTCGTCGCGCGTCAGCTTTGACGCGCGAAAGGCGGCGAGGTCCGCTCCGCGGATGCGCAGCACGATGGTGCTGACCTCGTACGGATCGCCGGGCGCCAGACGACGGTCTTCGTTATCACGGGCGGCAATCGTCAGGCATTCCGCATCACCGATTGCGATCGATCCGCTGTGATCGAGCATTGCATCGATGAGCGCATTCTTGACTTCGCTCGTGTACGCATCGCCTGGGTCGGTGAGCAGCCGCGTTCGGGAGGCGCCCTGATCCGCCATCGCGGGTTCGGCCGGCGCAGACGCCGGCGTGTTCGCCAGGGAGGCGGTCTGTCCAGACATGCTCTGGTCCTGCCCCGGAGGTCCCGGCTGACTGATTGGGCCCACCTGCAGCTCGACCCTCATGAGGGCCTGTTCAAGATCCTCCCTGGAACGTTCATCGCTCAACGACTGCACGTGGCGCTTGAGAGACTGCAGGGCGCTCGTCAGGCCGAGGTCATTCTGGTCGAGCACGCGGAAGCTCCACGCCACGCTTCGGCGAAGAGCCGGCACATCGACATCGAAGAAGACGCCGTATCCGTCGAGACGAAAGCCGCGCGCCCTGGCAGCCCCGGACAGGAGCACCATGTCCGGCATGACATCCTGCATCTGTCGGCTCAGAAGCTGGGCGCCATGCTGCACGGCTCGCTCGAGGACGCCCTCCATCACGAAGATCTGGTAGCGAGCCTGAAGCTGCTCCTTGTCCACCGGCTTTACGGCGCCTTGTGCGGCCGCGCTCGAGGCTACGGCCACGAACATGAGCAACCAGTATCCGGTCCGTGCGAAACATTTCACGATGTTCCCCCCGTGTCACTCGAGATTCGCCAACGTACGCCAAGAATTCTAGCGCGGCTGCGATGACGCTCGAACGAGATGATTGGTGAGCCATTCACGCTGTTGCGCGATAGCAGCGCCCGTCTGCCCTTCGATCTGGCCAAAGCTGTCCTCGATCCGCTGGAGGTCCGCGCGTCGTTGCACATCCATCTCGCGATAGAGCTGCGCGAGGCGAAGTGCGAGCTCGCGCTGCTGTTTGCGTTCGCTCTCATCGAGCAGCGTCTTGACGCGGCGGATGACGTCTGGATCGGCGCGCGCCGTGCTGACGTTCACACCAGGTCCCGCCGCGACCGGCTGGAACTGGCTGGTTCTTGACGATGCGGACTGTGTGGAGGCCTGAGAAAATTCCCGGCGAAGTTGTTGCTCGAGCGCGGCCAATTCAGGCCGCCAGGGCGTCCCCGACACAGCTGCCGTCGGGCTCCCGGACTGATTCGCGCTGCCCCATCCAGTCCGGACAACCAGTCCGTCTCGACCGTACTGGACCTGGAGATTCGCCGCAGTGGCAACCACCATCAGCACCAGCACCGCCGCGAGCGCCTGAGCCCACACAGGAACGCGCCACCATGCCGCAGCGGTCGGCGACTCTGGCGCTTCCGTGATCTGGAATCCGAGATCGGCCTCAGGTGGCGCCCAGCTCACCAGTTGATCGCGCACGTCCTGCAGCTCGCGAACATCCGCCGAACACGCCACGCAACCTTCCAGATGGCGTTCGATGTGCTGCTGTTCGGCCTCGGGACACTCGCCGTAAAGATAGGAGACGAGCGACTGTTTCTCAATGCACGCTGATCGGCTCATGATTCTCTCTCGATTTCGTCGGGCTCGAGTACCGGCCGCACTGCGAGTTCCCGCCGCAGCACCGTCAATCCCTGATAGAGACGTGTCTTCACCGTGCTCAGGGGACACCCGAGCAGTTCTGCGATCTCCTGGAACGTCAGCCCGTGGTACTCCTTCAGGATGATCGCGGTTCGCTGCTCCTCAGGCAGTTTCTTCATCGCCTGCTCGACGCTCTTCGACAATTCGGATCGCCAGGCGAGGTATTCAATCGACTCCCCCGCTTCCTGGCTGGCCGCGAGCTCCAGAAGATCGACGCCATCCGGCGACGGCACGATCGGCTGCCGGCGCTCGCGCCGCATCCAGTCGCGACAGAGATTGAGCGCGATGCGATAGAGCCAGGATGAGAACTTCGCCTGTCCCTTGAACCCCTTGATCGCGCGGAACGCGCGCAGGAACGTTTCCTGGCAGACGTCGCGCGCCTCTTCCTCGCGGCCGATGACGCGGTACGCGAGGGCGTAGATCGGCCGTTCCCATCGCAGGATGAGTTGATTAAAGCTCTCGCGATCGCCGCCGATCGATCTGGCGACCAGTTCCTCGTCAGTCCATGACATCCTGGAGGCGCTCGGGCGAATCCACGGATCGCCTCCGATCCGCGCTCGCCGCAACGGGTTCCCGTTTCAAGTACTTAGACGGCGCGGCCGGTCCGGTAGTCGGGCCGCCCGTCATCCGTCCAGTCGCAGATCGACCAAACCTCTAAAGTGTTGCACCAGTTAATCTTAACTTATCCTGTGGTAAAATAGTCGGCTCGACATGATTCAACTTTCCGGCCTGACAAAGGCCTTCGGCGACCGGACCCTTCTCGAGAACGTCACCTGGCAGATCGAGCCGGGAGAGCGCGTCGGGCTCTGCGGCCCCAACGGGGCCGGCAAGACCACGCTGCTCAGGATGCTCGCCGGCCTGGACGAACCGGATTCCGGCTCGATCGTACGGCCCGCCGATCTCACCGTCGGCTACCTGCCACAGGACGGACTAAGCCATTCGGGCCACACGATTGTTCAGGAAGCGAGTCTGGCGTTCGAAGATCTTCTGTCTGTCAAGGCCGAGATGCACGAGATCGAGCATCGGCTGGGTGACGCCACGATCGCACAGGGCGAGCACGACGCGATGCTGGCTCGATACAGCGATCTGCAGGATCGTTTCCGCCTCAACGACGGATACGACATCGAGCTGAAGACTGCCGCCGTACTGCGCGGTCTCGGCTTTTCAGACGAGGACTTCGACAAGCCGACCGACACGTTCTCCGGCGGCTGGCAGATGCGTCTGGCGCTGGCGAAGTTGCTGCTCCGCAACCCGAGTCTTCTCCTGCTGGACGAACCCACGAACCATCTCGATCTCGAAGCGCGCAACTGGCTCGAGTCGTATCTCGGATCGTATGCGCATCAGGTCATCCTCGTGTCGCACGATCGCTTCTTCCTCGATGCGGTGGTCACGCGGATCGTCGATCTCAACCTGAGGACCTTGACCGACTATCACGGCAACTACAGCGAATACATCGTCGAGCGGGATGCCCGGCTCGAGCGGCTGCGGGACGCGAAGCGCAGACAGGACGAAGAGGTCGCGCGCGTTCGCATGTTCGTCGATCGATTTCGCTATCAGGCCACCAAGGCGGCGCAGGTGCAGAGCCGCCTGAAGATGCTCGAGAAGGTGGTTCCGATTGAAGTTCCGCCCGAGCGCAAGCGTGTGCATTTCACGTTCCCCCAGTGCGCCAGAAGCGGCCGGACCGTCCTCGAACTCCGTCGGGTGCAGAAGTCTTACGGCAACAAGGTGGTGTTGGCAAACACGTCGTTGCACATCGAGCGCGGCGAGCGGGTGGCGCTCGTGGGTCCGAACGGATCGGGTAAGTCGACACTGATGAGGATGATGTCAGGCGTGGAGCACCCTGATGAAGGGCAGCGCACCGAAGGTCATCAGGTCACGATGCAGTACTTCGCTCAGGACGAAGCAGTGCGCCTGAACCCTGACCTCACCGTGTACGAAACGCTCGAAACCGGCTCACCGCACCAGATGGTTCCGGCCATCCGCAACATCCTCGGTGGGTTCCTGTTCTCGGGAGACGATGTTTACAAGCGGGTGGGCGTGTTGTCGGGCGGCGAGCGCACGCGGCTGGCGGTTGCCCGGATGTTGCTGCGCCCATCGAATACCCTGCTTCTCGACGAGCCGACCAACCACCTTGATCTGGATTCAAAAGAAGTGCTGCTCGAGGCTCTCGTGGACTACGGCGGGACGCTGCTCTTCGTCTCGCACGATCGCTACTTCGTTGAAAAGCTCGCGACGAAGATCATCGAAGTGGGGCACGGTGACGCCGTTGCATACCCCGGCACATACACGGAATTCTTGTGGAGAAAGGAACATGCCGACGCGCCTCCCGGGTTGAACGTGCGGCCCACCCCGCGAGCCGAACGGCCGCGCGTCAAGCAGCCCGCTCGCTCAGCTCCGAAAACGGCTCAGCTCGACGAGACATCGGCGGACCGATCGACCGGCGGCTCCCGCCTGCACGCTTCGCAAAAGGCGGCCAGGACGGAGCAGCGGAAGCAGGAAAAGCAGGCCAAGGCCCGGACCGATCGGATTGCGGAGCTGGAGGCGCGGATCGCCGAGCGGGAGAAGGCCATCAAGGACATCGAATCGTCGATGTCGGCGCCCGGCTTCTTCGAGAATCGCGAGGCAGCGCGACCAATCATCAGCCAGCACACCTCGCTGATGTGGGAAGTGGGCGAGCTTCTGCAACAGTGGGAGGAGCTCCATGCCACTGCAACCCATTCTTCGGACGAAGTTTGATCGTGCAGTTTCCAAATGGAAACCCGGCTGGCCCCCCTATTCTGACGGTTCTTTCCGACCGATTACATTTTTGAAATCCCGTTGGGCGGCCAATAGCACTCAACGGTTAGCTTTTTCAAGCACTTACGGTCAAGAACGGGCACCGTTTCAGGGGCATGGCATTTGCCGAGGTAGCCTCGGTGCCGGAAGCCTCGCCCGTTCCTGACCGGGAACTCGTTCATGTTGTGCCCGCGAGGGGTCCCGAGCCGGGGGCCTCGGGGGCATCGACCGTTTCCTCGACGGTTGAGAAGGCATCTATGCCCGAGTCGGATCGCACCCAGGAAACCGCCGGCGCAACCACGCTTCGGCGGCCAGTGCTGCCGGTGCACAAGGGCCGATCCGCCCAGCGGCCTTCCGTCGAGCCCAAGACTTCCCCGGTCACTCAGGATCCGTTCTTCCGTCAGCTCGTCACCAGCATGCGCAACGGCGTGCTGGCCATCCGGCGTGACGGCACCATCGCGGTGATCAACGCCGAAGCCTATCGAGTGTTCAACCTCGCGCCCGATCCCGCCGATTGCGGCCGGCTGGCGTCGGACGTGCTCGGGCCGCACAGCGATGTCCTGCGCGTCCTGGCCAATGCGTTCGAAATGGACAGTCTTCCCAACCGCGCCGAGCTGCGGCTGAAGGCTGCGGGGCGGGTCATCGGCTACACCGTGTCGCGCGTGACGGACGAGCAAGGCAACGTCACTGGCGCGGTGCTCTACTTCAAGGATCTCACCCGCATCGAACAGATCGAGGAACGCGAGCGTCTGCGCGATCGGTTGGCCGCGCTCGGCGAGATGGCCGCCGCTATCGCTCACGAGGTCAAGAACCCGCTGGCCGGCATCGAAGTGCTGGCCGGACTGCTCCGGCGTCAAATCCCCGATCAGGCCGAAGCGCAGACGATCCTCGGCGAAATCATTGCCGAGGCCAAGATGGCGAACTCCATCGTCATCGAGGTGCTCGACTTTGTCCGGCCCATCCGCCTTCAGATCGAATGCACGACGATTCAGGACGTGATTCAGAACGCCGTGACGCTGGCGGATACGAAATCGGCACACGGGGGAACTGCGGTCAGCGCGCATTTCGCCGACGAGCTTCCCGCAATCCAGGGCGATCGGCACCAGCTCTGTCAGGTGTTCACCAACCTGCTGACCAATGCCTACGAGGCGCTGGAGGGCAAGGGCACGGTGACGATCAACGTCCAGACGGCCACCATCGACGACGAACATCTTCCAGGAAATGGCGCGCTGCCGCGGGTTCCCGTCGTGCTGATCGACGTCGAAGACGATGGTCCCGGCGTGCCACAGGAACTTCGCGATCGGATTTTCAGCGCGTTCTTTACCACCAAGCCTCAGGGTTCGGGGCTTGGGTTGGCCATCGTGCGCAAGATCGTTGACGCGCACGACGGCCGCATAGATCTCACGTGCGGTCAGAAGGGGGGCACCCGCTTCAGGGTGACGCTTCCGGTCGCGCAAACACAGGAAGCGTAGAGGCGAGGTCATTCGATGGGTCGGATCCTGGTTGCGGACGATCATGACGCGCTCCGTCGTGGTCTGGCCCGGGCGTTCACTCAAGCTGGGCATGAGGTGGAGGAAGCGCCGAACGGAAACCAGGCGATCGAGAAGCTTCACGAGAGCCAGTTCGATGTCATATTGAGCGACCTGAAGATGGGCGGCAGTGACGGCCTCGAGGTGCTGCGCACTGCCAAGAGCCTTCACCCCACCGCCTCCATCATCCTCATGACGGCCTTTGGATCCGTCCATTCCGCCGTCGAGGCAATGAAGATCGGCGCCTTCGACTACGTCCAGAAGCCTTTCGAAATCGAGGAAATGGAGGTTCGGATCGAGAAGGCGCTCGAATTGAAACGCCTTCGCAACGAGCTCGACTACCTCCGCCACGCGCAGCCTGACATCTACGATTTCGACCGCATCGTCGGCGCGAGCGATTCGCTCCAACGCGTGCTGAGCGTCGTGCGCAAGGTCGCGCGCAGCAACACGACGGTCCTCATTCGGGGTGAAACCGGCACTGGCAAGGAGCTCATTGCCGGCGCGATTCACCACAATTCGCTCAGGACGACGCGCAGCTTCGTCAAGGTCAACTGCGCAGCGCTTCAGGAGAACTTGCTCGAGTCGGAGCTTTTCGGACACGAGAAGGGCGCCTTTACGGGCGCGGATCGCCAGCGTATCGGTCGGTTCGAGCAAGCCGACGGCGGCAGCCTGTTCCTCGACGAAGTCGGCGACATGAGCCCGAACACGCAGGCCAAGATCCTGCGCGTCCTGCAGGAGCACGAATTCGAGCGCCTCGGCGGGACTCGTACGATCAGGGTTGATGTCCGCCTCATCGCGGCGACGAACCGCGATCTCGGCGCGATGGTCCAAGCAGGCGTCTTCCGGGAGGACCTCTACTACCGCCTCAATGTCGTGTCGGTGGAAATGCCGCCGCTTCGAGAGCGCAAGGAAGATGTCCTGGCTCTGGCCAGCTTCTTCATCAGACGATTTGCCGGCGAGTTCAAGAAGAAGATCGACGGGCTGGATCCCGAAGCGCACAAGATGCTGATGCGCTACAACTGGCCGGGGAACATCCGGGAGCTGGCCAATGCCATCGAGCGCGCCATTCTCCTCACCGAAGGCACGCAGATCGCCTCCGATGACCTGCGCCTGGGCGAAACGCCGCCGACGGGCGTCTCACGCGAGGCGTCGCCGCTCGTGAAGATTCCAGCCACCGGCGTCGCCCTCGAGGAAATCGAGCGGCAGGCCCTCATTGAAGCACTGAAGATGTCGAACTGGGTTCAGAAAGACGCGGCTGAACTGCTCGCCATCAGTCCGCGCGTGATGAATTACAAGATCAAGACGCTCGGCATCGAGTTCCCCAGGAGCCGGCGTCCTCTCGTCGCCTAGTTTTCCGCAGACCAGAAAGCCGGTGGCGCGTTCACATGGCCACCGGAACCCGTCTCATCCCGGCTGCCCGCCTCGTGAATCCTGCTCGACCCGCCGCGCCCTCGGATGGGTCCGCCGATAGACGTCGAGCAGCTGCGCCGCGTTCACGTGCGTGTAACGCTGCGTCGTGCTCAGGCGAGCATGGCCGAGCAGCTCCTGAATGGTCCTGAGGTCGGCTCCTCGTTGCAGAAGGTGTGTGGCGAAGGAGTGCCGCAGCGCATGCGGGCTGATGCCGAGCCGCGCACTGCACGCCGCGACGTAGCGACGCACAAGACGATGCACGCTTCGTGGTGTCAATCGTCGTCCGCGATAATTCACGAAGAGCGGCTCGTCGATGCGCCTGGATCGAGCGGTCGATCGCGTGGATGCCAGCGAATCTCTTAACGCCATGCGGTCCTTGAGGTAGCTCTTGATCGCACTGGCCGCGGACGTATTGAACGGCACGATGCGTTCTTTGCCGCCCTTGCCGAGCACGCGAACGACCCGGCGACTCAGGTTGACATCCTCCAGGTCGAGCCCGACCAGCTCGCTCAGTCGCAGCCCCGAGGCGTAGAAGAGTTCGAGAATCGCGCGATCGCGGCGGCCCAGGGGCTGATGGAGGTCGGGGGTCTCGATGAGTCGCTGGACCTCGTCGACATCGAGATGGACCGGCAGGCGTTCCTCGCGCTTCGGCGTGCCGACAAGCGCCGCCGGATCGCGATCGAGCGTTCCCTGCCGCTGCAGGTACCGGCTGAAGGTGCGGACCGCCGCCAGCTTGCGAGCAGCGGAGCTCCTCGAATTGCCGCGGTGATAGAGATGTCCGAGGAACCCGCGGACGGCGTCGATATCGACTTCGGCGGTGCCGAGCGTCTCGATCGGAACGTGCCTCTGACCAGATAGGTAAGACAGAAACTGGGAGAGATCGCTCTCGTAGGCGCGCACCGTATGCCCCGAGGCGTTGCGGTTGAGTCTGAGGCCATCGAGGAATGCGGAGAGGCTCGCCTCGAGGGATTCGCTCATTGAAGTCCTGCGCCCGGATACGCCGGGCCTGACGGTGTCGCCGCCTCCGAAAGATCTCGCTCCGGGTTCACCGCTCCTCGAGCCCTCCACGCCTCGAGATCGCTGAGCGCTCGCTCCGCGATGGCGATCTTGCGCGCCTGCTTGTCGCGGGGCGGAGCAGCGAGCGGCTCCATGATGCCGAACGTGATGTTCGTCGGCTGGTAGTCTCGGGGATTCGCGTGAGAGACGTAGTGGCTGAGCGCACCCAACGCAGTCGTGCGCGGAGCCATTCGCGGCGCCTCGCCCCGTTCCAGGGCCGCGGCATTGAGACCGGCCAGGAGTCCCGACGCGGCGGATTCCACGTACCCCTCGACCCCAGAAATCTGGCCCGCAAAGAAGAGAAAGTCGTTCTGCCTCGTCTGCCAAGTCGGACGAAGGACAGTCGGCCCGTTGATGTACGTGTTGCGATGGACCATGCCGAACCTGACGAACTCGGCCTGCTCGAGCCCTGGAATGAGGCGGAGAACTCGCGCCTGCTCGCCCCACTTGAGCTGCGTCTGGAAGCCGACCAGGCTGTAGTGATCGCCCGCTAGGTTGTCTTGACGAAGTTGAACAACCGCGTACGGCAGGCGGCCCGTCCGCGGGTCGCGCAGCCCGACGGGCTTCATCGGTCCAAAGCGCAGCGTGTCCACACCGCGCCGCGCCATGACTTCGATGGGCAGGCAACCTTCGAAGAATCGCTCCTTGTCCAGATCGTGCACGACCGCTGATTCGGCATGCGTCAGCGCATCGTAGAACCGCTCGTATTCGTCCCGATCGAGCGGGCAGTTGAGGTAGTCGCCTTCGTCGGCGCTGGACTCGCGATCATTCGCCGCCTGCACGGCGCTCGACTCGCTCTTCCCCAGGCTCCGGCCCCAGCGCGATGCGCGGAACATCTTGTGATGATCGAGCGTGTCGGCCAGGACGATTGGACTGATCGCGTCGTAAAAATACAGGTGCTCCGCACCGACGAATCGCGCGATGTCGGCCGACAACGAGTCGGAGGTGAGCGGACCCGTCGCAACGATCGCCGGCGATCCCGGCCGCGCGTCCGGCAGATGCTTCAGCTCTTCGCGCAGGATCGTAATGAGCGCATTCGAGGAAACGGTGGCGGTGACGTCCGCGGCGAACCTCTCGCGATCCACCGCCAGCGCCGCACCGGCCGGCACACGAGCGCGGTCGGCCGCCGCCATGATCACGGAGCCGAGGCGCCGCATCTCCTCCTTCAGGAGACCCACGGCGTTGTCCAACTTGTCCGCACGAAACGAGTTGCTGCAGACAAGCTCGGCAAGCCGATCGGAGCGATGAACGGCCGTCGCCCGGCACGGCCGCATCTCGTGGAGCATCACCGGGACACCCGAAGACGCGGCCTGCCAGGCGGCCTCCGAGCCAGCCAGACCACCGCCGACGATGTGGATCATGAATGGGAGACTAGATTATCAGCGAACGGCCGCGAGTTTTCGTTCAACCGTCTTCCTGGTGCGCGTGGACCCCATGCGCCTGGATCGCTTGCGGACGGGCGCCGCGCCGGCTCGCGCCGCAATGAGCGCGACGGCATCGTCCATCGTGACGCCGGTGGGATCCATGCCTCGCGGAATCGAGGCATTCGTCTGGCCATCTGAGACATACGGACCGTAACGGCCGCTCAGGACGCGCACAGCCTGACCGTTGTCCGGGTGCGCGCCCAGCTCTCGCAACACCGTCTTCGCGGCGGATGCGCGCCGACGGATTTTCTTCGGCGCCGCCAGCAGTGCGAGTGCGCGATCGAGATCGATCGCGAACACGTCGCCTTCCTCTTCGAGCGATCGGAACTCGTCACCGTGCTTGATGTAAGGCCCGTATCGTCCCAGGCTCGCGAGGATGGGTTCACCCGACTCGGGGTGTTTGCCGACTTCCCGTGGAAGCTCGAGCAGCCGAAGCGCGTCGGGAAGCGTGACGGTCGTCTCTGTCAAGCCGCCGATCAAAGAGGAGCGGCGCGGCTTCTCGGTGGACCCTCGCTCGGGGTTCTCGCCCAGCTGAACGTAGGCTCCAAAGCGGCCGTGCATTGCGTAGACGTTCAGACCGCTCTTCGGATCGACACCGAGCAGCTTCGGACCCTCGGCCTTGGCGCGCAGCATCGCCACCGCCTTGTCGACCGACAGATCTGCGGGCGGCAGATCCCTCGGAAGCGACGCCGTATTTCCGGGGCCGCCATCGCCGAGCTGCAGGAACGGCCCGTAACGCCCGATCCTGACCCTGATCGGTTGACCTGACACCGAATCGGATCCGACCTCCATGGAGGGGTAGCTGATCTGCTCCAGATCTTCGACCATCGGTTCGAGGCCAGGTCGCCCGCCGTCACCACCGCGATAGAACGCGCGGATGAAATCGAGCCAGTCGCGCTCGCCCTTGGAGATCTCGTCGAGGCTCTCCTCCATGCTGGCCGTGAAGCCGATGTCCACGAAGTCGCCGAAATGCTGGCGCAGCAGATTGGTGACGGCAAACGCGGTGAAGCTCGGCACCAGCGCCTTCCCCTGGCGGAAGACATAGCCGCGGCGCTGAATGGTCTCGATGATGGGCGCATAGGTCGACGGCCGGCCGATGCCATCCTCCTCCAACGCCTTCACGAGGGACGCCTCGGTGTATCTGGCTGGCGGGGTCGTTTCGTGCCCCTTGGCCTCGAGGCTGACGAGGCTCACGGGTGTCGTGCCGCGCGCACCGATCTTGTCGCCGACCTGGCATTTCGGCAGGATCGACTGCTGATCGCCGAGCTCGCCGGCCGGGTCGTCGCTTCCTTCGACATACGCCCGGAGGAATCCCGCGAACTCGATGGCCTTGCCGCTCGCGGACAGCACGGCCGTTTCATCGGTTCTACCGGTGCCCGAAATCTCGATCGTCGTGCGCAACAGACGCGCATCGTTCATCTGGGACGCGATGGTCCGCTTCCAAATGAGCTCGTACAGCTTCAGCTCGTCGGATTGAAGTATTCGCTCCAGCTGCTGCGGCGCGAGCCGGAAATCCGTCGGGCGAATGGCTTCGTGCGCTTCCTGCGCGTTCCGCACCTTGGTCTGGTACTGGCGCGCGCCACCGTAGTATTCGGCCCCGAACATGCCACGTATGACGCGGGCCGCCTCGCCAAGCGCTTTCTCGCTGAGCGTTGTCGAATCGGTGCGGTGATAGGTGATCAGACCCTCCATCTCGCCGCCGCCGATTTCCATTCCCTGGAACAGCCGCTGGGCAATCTGCATCGTCCGCTCTGAGGAGTACCCGAGCTTGCGATTGGCTTCCTGCTGGAGCGTCGACGTCGTGAACGGCGCAGCCGGACGCTGCGTCATCGGCTTCTCGTCAACGGAGGTGACCGTCCACGGCAGATTCCCTTCGAGCGCCTGCGCAAGCTGCCGGGCCGCTTCTTCGTTCAAGAGCCGCGCGCGCTCATTCTTGAGCCCGCCCGTCGCGGGGTCGAAGTCCTTTCCAGTCGCGACGCGATCATCACCGATCCGGACCAGCGTGGCGCCGAACTCGCGGTCTTCTCCGGTGAGGCGGGCTTCCAGATCCCAGTACGAACTGGAGCGAAACGCGCGACGCTCTTCCTCACGCTCGACAATCACCCGCACGGCAACGCTCTGTACGCGCCCAGCGCTCAGACCCGTTTGGACCTTTTTCCACAGGACGGGTGAGAGGGTGTAGCCGTACAGACGATCGAGGATGCGGCGGCTCTCCTGCGCCTTCACGAGGTTGTCGTCCACCTCATGCGCGGATTCGAGCGCCTCGCGGACCGCCTCCTCGGTGATCTCATGAAAAACGATCCGGCGCACGGGAACGCGCGGATGAAGCACCTGCGTGAGGTGCCAGCTGATGGATTCGCCTTCGCGGTCCGGGTCGGTGGCGAGCAGAACTTCAGACGCGTCCTTCAGGGCCGCGCGGAGCGACTGGACGTGGCGCTTCTTGTCGGACGGCACGACATAGTACGGCTTGAAGTCGCCCTCGATGTCCACGCCGAATCGGCCCCAGGGTTTCTTCTTGATCTCCTCCGGGATTTCGTCGGCCGACTCCGGCAGATCGCGGATGTGGCCGTAGCTCGCTTCCACGCGATAGTTCTGTCCCAGAAACCGCGACAGCGTCTTCGCTTTCGCGGGTGACTCCACGATGACCAGCGGTTTCGCCATAGACTTTTTCGACACGTTCCTGGAGCGAGCCACGCTCCTACCCTATCACTTCGTGCAAGATCGGGCGAATCGGCCTCCTCCGACTCTGCAGATTGCCCCAGACATCTCGAGCTCGAGCAACCGCGGCAGGAGCTTCACGGCCTGCATACCGGATTCCTCTGCGAGCATGTCGAGATCGTAGGTCTCGCCGGGTGCCATGACGCGCAACAATGGATCGCTCGACACCGCCAGCGTGGGACGCCGGACGCCAGGTTCACTCCGGCCGAGGCCTCCCACCTCGTCAAGAATATCGTCCGCCGACTCCACAATCTTTGCACCATCCCTCAAAAGGGCGTGCGAACCCCTGTTGCGGCCGGTCAGGACGCTGCCTGGCACCACCATCACCTCACGTCCCTGTTCGAGGGCACAGCCCGCCGTGATCAGCGAACCGCTCTTCTCGGACGCCTCCACGACGACGACCGCCAACGACAGCCCGCTGATGATGCGATTGCGCCGCGGAAACTGACTGCGACGAGGCGGTGTCCCCGGCAGCAACTCGCTCACGACGGCGCCGGAGTGCGTCAAAGCCGCAGCCAGATCCTTGTGCTCTGGTGGATAGATGACGTCGGCGCCCGAACCGAGCACCGCCACCGAATTCCCGCCGGCTGCAAGCGCTCCGCGATGCGCGGCGGAGTCCACGCCTCGCGCAAGGCCGCTCACGACCGTGACGCCGCGCCGCGCCAGATCGGCCGCGAGCCGCTCAGCGACGTCGAGCGCGTAGCGCGAACCGGCTCGCGATCCGATCAGGGCGACCGCGGGATCGTTCAGTCGGGCCGCCGCGCCGCTCACCCACAAGACGGGCGGCGGGTCGGGAATCGCCGCGAGGAGGGTCGGATATCTGGCATCTCCCCACGCGATCGCCTGAAGGCCGCACTCCTGGGCGCGCAGAAGAGCGCGATCGGCCTGCAGATAGAGGCCGGTCAGCGCGACGGCCGCGTCGGGGCGCGCGCTGCAGGTCAGATGCTGGAGCAGGTCGTTCGTGGTTGGGCCAGTTCCGTCGGACGCGAACAGGGCGCGCATCACACCCACCACGCGCGCGACGGAAACACCGCGCAGGCACGACAGGACTACCGCGTCGCGCTCGTCCATAGTTTCCTCGAGCGAGGTGACGCGGGGCTGACTCCAAAAACACGAAGAGGCCAGACCCGCCAGTCGTTCCTCGCGACGGCGTGCCCGACCTCCGCAGACCTTTATTATAGGGCAGCACGGTGTCGCTAAACGGTTCAGGATGTGTCATCCACAGAAGACCTGGCGCGGCCGTGGATCGAAGCCAATTGGCGAATTCCGGTCGTGAAGTGTGGTACATGGATTGCTGACTTCAACCCGAGCCCAGCACCTAATTGGCTTGAAAGAGCCGCAAGCGAATGACTATAGTGAGGATATTCCCCATGAGACGAGCCGTGCTCGGCGCTCTGCTGCTGGTCCTGGGCGCGTCGGTTTGTTATGCCGACGGGCGCGGTGACGCGAAGGCCCAGGTCGAGTTCGGCATCCGCGTGGCGCAGCGCGGTCTCTGGCGCGAGGCGATCTATCGTTGGGAGCGTGCGACCGAGCTCGACCCGACGTACCCGGCGGCGTTCAACAATCTTGCGGTCGCCTACGAACACGAGGGCATGCTCGACAAAGCCAAGAAGGCGTACGATCGCGCTGTTGAGCTCGATCCGAACAACACGCTGATTCGGCAGAATTACGAACTCTTCCAGGAAATCAATGATCGGACAAGCCGTCGGAAGACTAACTAGCCTCGTACTCGTCCTCGCTCTGGCGGCCGCCTGCTCGAGCTACTACGAAGTGCCGATCGAGACGCCGATCCAGCCGAAACTGGACGTGACGCCTTTCAGCCGCGTGCTGATCGCCGGCTTCATCGCCGGAGGCAGCGAAGACGTGGACGCCAACCTCGAAACCGTGCGTCTGCTTCGCAGCCAGCTTCGAACGAAGTCCTCGCTCCGGGTCATCGAGGCTGACGTGATGCCGCTTGCGACAATCGCCGCGGATGAAAGCCGCAGCGCGAGCACGACTGGCGGATCGACCACAAGCAGCGACAGCGCCGCCGCGTCCGCACAGGCGCCCGCGATCAAGAGTGACAAGGATCTGGAAGCCTACGAGCAGATCTTCGCAGACACGGGTTTCTGGAAGAAGCTGGGTGAAGAGTACCAGAACCCACTCATCGTCACGGGCACGGTGCTCTTCACACCGCATTCGAGCTCGGGGTTCGTGCAGCGAGAGCAGGAAGTCTACGATTCATTCGGGCGGCGGCGCGTCGTCCCGGTTCGAACCTACATGGAGCGGAAGGGCTTTGTGCTCAAGCCCGAGTTCATCTTCATCGACGGACGGAGCGGGACGGAGCTCTACAAGGAGACATTCCGCGAAGAGGTTCTTTACAGCGCTCAGCAGAATACGCCTGCCCTGTCGTCGTACTTCGAGCTGATGGATCGCCTCATCCCGAGCTTCCTGAGCACCTTGAGCAGTCAGAAGATCAAAGGCACCCGGATCCTTCTCAAGTAACCGCGGCCCCTGTCGGTGGCGCAACCAGGTCGCCTTTACACGCTGAAGAGCCGGGTGTTACTCTAGTGTGTTTCGCAGGTGTCAGCGCTGGTCGGCCTTGGCCTGCCCGGACGACCTGAACGGAGAGTACTGACGTGTACGCCATTATTCAGACTCGCGGACGACAGGTGAAGGTCACCCCTGGCTCGACGATAACTGTCGATGGCACCATGGGTTCCAAGGGCGACGAGATCACGTTCGAGCAGGTGCTGCTGGTCGGGCGCGACAACGGGGAAGTCGAGGCCGGGTCTCCGGCGCTCGGTTCCGCCCGCGTCGTCGGGGTCGTCGAAGGCGGCGCGCGGGGTCCCAAACTGCGCGTCTTCAAGAAGAAGCGCCGCAAGGGCATGCGCCGGACCAAGGGCCACCGCGCCGTCCTGACGCGCGTCCGCATCAAGGAAATCCTCGGTTGATATCCGCTCGGTGCGCGAGCGGCTGATTTAGGTAGAAACAGCGATGGCACACAAAAAAGGACAAGGTAGTTCGCGCAACGGACGCGACAGCAATTCGCAGCGTCTCGGTGTGAAACGATTCGACGGCAACGTGGTATCCGGCGGTGCGATTCTCGTTCGCCAGCGGGGCCGTCGTTTTCGTCCGGGCCTGAACGTGGGCCTGGGCAAGGACGACACGCTTTTCGCGAAGGTTGGCGGACGTGTCCGCTTCGAAGACCACGGCGCCCGCGGGCGCGTCATCAGCGTGCTGCCGCTCGAGGCGCAGTGACGGCCGCCAGCCTCCATAGTCCGGCTTCCCGACACTGAACGACCGCAACAATGTTTGTCGACGAAGTCGACATCCACGTCTGGGCCGGAGACGGTGGCCGCGGCTGCCTCAGCTTCCGGCGCGAGAAGTTCGTGCCGCGCGGCGGCCCAAGCGGCGGTGACGGCGGTCACGGCGGATCCGTCTGGGTCACCTCGAGTCCGCACCTCAACACCCTCATCAACTACCGCTTTCATCCAGAATTCCGCGCGCCGCGCGGCGCACACGGTGAGGGCTCGAATCGGACGGGCCACAGCGGCAGCGACCTCGAGCTCGAAGTGCCGATCGGCACGCTCGTCTACGAACGAATTCCCGACACCGCGGATGAATGGCGCCTCGTCGGCGACTTGAACGGCCCCGGCCAGCGCGTGCTGGTGGCACAAGGGGGTCGGGGCGGCCGCGGGAACGCGCGCTTTGCTTCCTCCACCAACCGCGCGCCACGCCGCGTCGAAGACGGTCAGCCTGGGGAAGAGCGGCAGCTTCGACTTCAGTTGAAGCTGCTCGCCGACGTTGGGCTCGTCGGATTCCCCAACGCCGGAAAATCGACGCTCATCGCGCGGATCTCCGCGGCACGGCCGAAGATTGCCGACTATCCGTTCACCACGCTGTCGCCCAACCTCGGGGTGGTCACGCTCGACGCCGAGCGGAGCTTCGTCGTGGCGGACGTTCCAGGGCTGATCGAAGGCGCACACCGCGGGCTCGGGCTCGGGCACCGATTTCTTCGGCACCTGGAACGAACCGCCGTGCTCGTCCATCTGATTGACGTCTCGAGCGCATCGGAGCGGGATCCGGTTGCCGATTTCGAGGTGCTCAGGCAGGAGCTCGCACAGTACACTCCCGAGCTCGCGCGCAAGCCTCAGCTGGTGACGGCCAACAAGATCGATGCCCTCGATGATCCATCACGAGCCGAGCGGCTTGCGGCACACGCGCAGGCGCTCGGCATGCCCTTCTTCAGAATCTCCGGCGTCACGGGCGAGGGCGTCAGCGAGCTCCTGCAAGCCATGTGGCGGACCATCGCCGCCGAGCGCGCGGCGCTCACCCCGCTCGAAAGCCGGCAGGCAGAGGCCGACACCGTCGAGGCGCCTACACCATCGGCCAGAAAGGCGAGCCGGTCGCGATGAGCGAGCACGTCGGGGTGCTCGGAGGCACGTTCGATCCGCTCCATGCCGGGCACCTGGCCGCGGCGGAGGCCGCCCGCACGAGCCTGCAGCTCGATCGCATCGTGATCATGCCGTCGCTTTCTCCCCCTCATCGCCCGGCTCGTCCGATCGCGTCGGCCTTTCACCGGTTCGCCATGGCGGCTCTCGCCATCGAGGATCGACCCGCCTACGTCGTGTCGGATCTCGAACTGCAGCGAGGCACGCCGTCCTATACCTCGGAGACGCTATCGCGTCTCCATGCAGAGGGTTTCGATCCGCCGCGACTCTTCTTCATTGTGGGCGCCGACGCGTTTGCAGACATCGCAACGTGGCACGACTACCCTGCCATCCTCAGCGGCTGCCATTTCGTGGTCGTCTCCCGTCCCGGCACCAGGAGCATGGAGATGAGGACACGTTTGCCTGAATTGCGCGACTTGATGAAGGACGCGACCGCATCCGGCGCATCCGACGCCGCTCTCCCGTCGATCCTTCTCGTCGACGCGGCAACGCCGGATGTGTCCTCGAGCCGGATCCGGGCGCTTCTCGGAACGGGAATGCCCGTCACAGGGATGCTGCCCCACGCCGTCGAGGAGCACGCGCGCCGGCATGGGCTGTACAGCGCGGCGGATCTCGTCATCGACCAGGGGCGCGAGGTTCAACGCGCACAACATGAATAAGTCCGAGCCGCAGCCGATCGCGTCTGACAAGTCTGTTCCGGCGGATCTCCTGGACGCGGTCCGCGCGGCGACCGACAAGAAGGCCTTCGACGTGGTGGTGCTCGACCTGCGCAAGGCCAGCGCGTTCACCGATTACTTCCTGATCTGTTCCGGCCAGGGCCCGCGCCAGGTCATGACGATTGCCGACTCGATTCAGGAGTCGATGGCGCGGCAGCATGCGAAGCCCGCTCACATCGAAGGGTACGTGCGAGCGGAATGGATCCTGATCGACTGCTTCGATTTCGTTGTGCACGTCTTTACGCCAGAGACCAGGGCCTTCTACGCTTTGGAACGGTTGTGGGGCAGCGCCGAAACCGTCACCCTCCCGATCATCGACGTCGCCCAACCTGCGCCGCGCTCCTGACCTCGGGCATCGTTCTTGGGGGAGGCAGCGAGTCGTTCGAAGTGCGAGTGCGCGGGGCGGCTTCAACCGGCTCTGATCTCCGGGATGCGGGGGGCGGTCGGCGTTTCCGCGCCGATCTCTCACACCGCGAGCACCACGGAATTTCTTAGGCCGCACCGCTTCCCTCGGCCCGCCACTTGCTTTGAACGCGGACCGATGCCTCGAAGGACTGCGGAACACGCAACAATCGTCACTTCACCGCTCGTCCGGTGTGGTGATTTTTTCATTCGACACCATCGCTGGCGGACAGCCGGAGATGCGCTTCTGTCTCTGCTGCTGTCTCCTCCCTGTCTGGCATGCGGTCGAATACTCGATTCGCCTCTCAGCGGGCCTGTGTGCGGGTCGTGCTGGTCCGCCGTCCGCATTCTGACTCCGCCCTTCTGCTCGCGCTGTGGCCTCCCGGTCGCAACGACGCAATCGAGGAGCGACGGAGCGCCCTGCGCGTGCCGTCGCGAAAACGACATCATCGCCTGCAGTCGCTCGATTGGGGAGTACGACGGCACGCTTCGGACGATTCTGCATGCTTTCAAGTACGAGCGATGCAGGACACTCGCCGGGCCACTTGCACGGCTGATGGCCCGCCACGGAACCGACGTGCTGGCGGGGGCAGACTATCTGATCCCAGTCCCTCTTCACCCGTGGCGACGTATCACTCGAGGGTTCAACCAGGCCGAAGAGCTGGCAGCGCGGCTCCGGATTCCTGTCGTGCGCGCTTTGCGGCGGGTGCGGCTCACCCGCCCGCAAGTGGACCTCCCGGCCAGCCTGCGTCACGAGAACGTGCGCGACGCCTTCGCTCTCGGGGGACTCTGGAGGAGCCGCCGGCATCTCCGCTCGAGGATTGCGGGCTCCGTGGTAGTGCTGGTGGATGACGTCATGACGACGGGTGCGACACTCGAAGCGTGCGCACGGGAGCTCAGGAGCGCGGGTGTTCTGGAGGTTCGAGCACTTACGGCGGCCCGAGCCGTTCGGAGACGGCCGCAATCACAGCCGCCGCCACATTTTCGCGACTCTGGGACCCATCGATCGTGACCCAGCTGGCATCCCGGGCCTGCCGCATGTAGCTTTCCCGCACCCTCGACAGCAACTGCAGGTCTCGTTCGTACTGATCGCGCTCGACGGTCTTGCGTTTGACGGCGGTCTCCGGCGAAATATCGAGCAGCACCGTGAGATCGGCCGGCCGAAGAAACCTTTGCGTGTCGGTCAGCCAGACCGGATCGAGGCCGTGCGCTTCGCCGTACGCAACGCTGGACGCCGTGTAGCGGTCGCAGAGCAGGACCAGCCCGCCATCGACCCAGCGATCGATGTCGGCCTTCCGTTCGTATCGATTCGCCACGAACAGCAGCTGCATCACTTCGGGGCCATAGTCCCGCTCGCCCTGCAGCGCGCGAGCGATCTCTTCGCCGATGGACGTGCCATAGTCCGGAAACGAGATGTGCCGCGAGCGGCGCCCCTCGCTCTTCAGATACTCGCGAAGCAACTCGGCCTGCGTTTCCTTGCCGCTCTGGTCGAGCCCTTCGAAGGCGATGAGCAGTCCTGCCATATCTAACCTTCGAGCGCGAGAAGGTCGTCGATCGTCTGACGGCGACGGATGATCCGCCACTGCCCCTCGTCCACCATCACTTCTGGGGCCAGGGGGCGGCGATTGTACGTCGAAGACATCGCCGATCCATAGGCGCCGGCATCGAGGATGGCCAGTCGATCGCCGGGCCGACCAAGAGGCAGTATGCGATCGCGGCCAAAGACATCGCTGCTCTCGCAGATAGGTCCGACCACGTCACACGCGGCAGTCTTCTCCCCATCTCGAATCAGCAGTGGCTCGATGCGATGAAACGCGCCATACAACGCCGGGCGCAGCAGGTCGTTCATGCCGGCGTCAACGATCTGGAACCGCTTGCCGCCAGGAAACTCCTTCACCTCAACGACACCGGTGACAAGTGCGCCGGCGGCCGCCACCATGGCGCGCCCAGGCTCGAGCGCCAGGTGAAGACCGGTCGGGCGCACTTCTTCCAGCACCGTCGATGCATAGTCCTTCATCGATGGGACAGCAGAAGAGTCATACGAGATGCCGAGGCCACCCCCCACGTCGATCTGTTCGAGCGGGACGCCCTCTGCCACGAGCTGCCGCGCCAATGCGGCGATCGATCGGGCCGCGCGCTGGAGCGGCTCCAGGGTGACGATCTGCGACCCGATGTGTACGTGAATGCCCACGAGCGCCAGGCCTGAACGATCACGCATCTGCCTGTAAAGCGCGGCGGCTTCTTCGATCGGCACGCCGAACTTGTTGGTCTTGAGTCCGGTGGAGATGTGCGGGTGGCTCAAGGGATCGACGTCTGGATTCAAACGAATGGCGACTCGTGCGCGCGCGCCGCGGGCCCGCGCGATGTGGTCGAGGCGTTCCAGCTCACCGGCGGACTCGGTATTGATCATGCCGACGCCAAGATCCACGGCGCGCTCGAGCTCATCGTCGGTCTTGCCCACTCCCGTGAACACGACCTGCGCGGGGACGTAGCCGGCCCGAAGTGCAACCTCGATTTCCCCGACCGAATTGGCATCGACTGAGCTGCCAAGCTGCCGCAGGAGCCGCGCGATGGCCAGCGTGGAGTTGGCTTTGAGCGCGTAGTGAATCGTGTGCGGGTAGCCGGAAAACGCATCGTCGATGGCGGCGTATGTCTGCCGGATGGTGGCGGCACTGTAGACGTAGAACGGCGTGCCGACGTGGTCGGCCACGAGTGCCAAGTGCACACCGTCGCACGTCAGGCTGGACTGAATACGGTAGAAGCCGGTCACGTCGAGGAAATGGGAGGGCGCCGGTCCCGAAGCCAGCCGTATCTTACTCGACAATCAGGGTTTGACACGCCGAAAAACGCTTTGTTATCATGCGCGGGTCCCCCGCCCCCGCTGCCGCGCGCAACCATTCATGTCTGACCCGCAGCCTGCGCCCGCAGCCTCGACTGAGCATCTCATCGAACGCTGTCTGGCTGGCGATCAGGCGGCCTGGGAAAAGATCGTCCGCCAGCACTGGCGCAAGGTCTTCAACGTCGCGTACAAATTCGTCGGCAAGCACGAGGAGGCCGAGGACCTCACCCAGGACATCTTTCTGAAAGTGTTCAGGTCGCTCGAGACCTTCGATCGGCGGGCGAACTTTCAGACCTGGCTGATCAGCGTGAGCCGGAACCTCTGCATCGATCACTACCGGAGCGTCCGCAAAGAGCGCGAGACGATCGATCGGGATGTCGATGCGTCTGCCTTGTCGCCGGTGTCTCCGGACCTGAACGCACTCACCGCCCTCGAGCGCAATGACCGCGTGGCTTTGCTTCGACAGGCGCTCGAGGAGCTCCCTCCGTCGCTCAGGACCGCCGTGCTCCTTCGCGACATTCAGGAGCTCTCGTATCAGGAGATAGCCGTGCAGCTCAAGCTGCCCGAAGGCACGGTCAAGTCGCGCATCAACCGTGGCCGTACGGAACTATCGCTCAGGATCAAACGGCTGCGAGATCGACTGGAACGCTCCCCGGCGTCCCGCCGCGGGACCGCTGCCTCTTCCCGGGGCCGCCGAGGCGGCCGCCGGACTGGAGTTGTCGGATGAAGCTCACGACCGATCAGTCCAAAGGCGTCACCATCATTCGCATCGGTGAAACGCGATTGATGTACCCCCTGCTATCCGAGTTCGCAGGGACCGTGACGTCGCTCATTGCGTCGGGTACGAAGAACGTCGTCATCGATCTGTCATCGGTGAGTTACGTGGACAGCGCCACTATTGGCTGCTTCATGGACTTGTACCGCCAGATCAGCGCCGCCGGCGGCGCGCTCAAGCTGTCGGGGGTCCAGAAACGCGTCCAGACGATGCTGACCATGACGGGCGCGCACAATTTTCTCGAAATCCATGACGACGAACCGAGCGCCGTCAAGAGCTTCGGGGGGTAGCATGCGCACGATCAAAACCACGAGCGGCGCGGGCATCGCGCTCGATGGAGACCTGCTCGCCGTCATGGAGACGCTCTACCGGGAAGTCACCGTGAAGCGCGATCTCGAACGCTCGTTCGAGGACATGGTGCGGGAGATCCACCACCTCATCGAGCAGATGAGCGAGGACGAGCGACGCACATATTTGGCCGAAAGCCTGTTCCTGAACACCGTGAAGTATGAGAACGACAAGCTCGAGACGTACATGAAGAAACTGACCAAGAAGTAGAAGGCGCGGCCCCGACATGTCACTGAACTACCTCGCGACCCGCTTCACGTGCTCGTGGCCATGGAGCACGCTCGTCATGCTCTGTGACGGGCGCATGGTGTGCGGGTGTGCCGACCCCTACGGAAAACGGGTACTCGGTGACGCTCGGAAGACGACGGTGCAGGAGATCTGGACTGGCCCGACTGCCGGCGGCCTGCGAACCGACCTCAACGGGGGAGGATCAGCATTCTGCGGCGACTGTCCCCTCAAGCTGCCGCTCGGCGACGAGGCGGCGCCTGTGCGATCGCTCGACGTCGGCCAATTGCCGTCGCGCCTGTATATCGAGTGCACCGCGGCGTGCAATATTTCCTGCTTCGAAGCCTGCTGCGCACCGGAAACCGGCATCACAAAGACGCGCCAGGCCGGCATGCTGGACTTCGACCTCTTCACGCGTGTGGTGGACGAAGCCGGTCCGGGCCTCGTCCGGATCGACTTCTTCAACTACGGAGAGGCCTTCCTCCACAAACGCGCCATCGAGATGTGCGAATACATCAAGTCGCGCTTCCCTCACATCTATCTCTACACGAGCACCAACGGATTGGCCCTTGACGAAGCGAAGGCGCGCCGGCTGGTCCATTCGGGAATCGACGAAGTGACGTTCTCGATCGATGGAGCGACGCCCGACAGCTATGCGAGATATCGCCAGCGTGGGAAGTTTGAGGTGGCGATTCGTAACTTGCGCGCGATGGTCGACGAGAAGCGGACGTCGGCTCGCGACCTGCCCTTCCTGAACTGGCGGTACATCCTGTTCAAGTGGAACGACAGCGACGCGGAAATGGCAGAGGCGCGCCGCCTGGCCGCCGAGATCGGCGTGGATCGCCTGTGCTGGGAGCTGACGGACCATCCCGAAGGGGCGTTCTCGCCGCGATTCGTGCCCGGATCGCCGGAACTCGCCGCCATCTGGCACGAGGTGTGGGATCACAGCGGACTGGGAAATGCGATTCCCGGAGCGACCCCTCGCGCACAGATAGACGTCCCCGGCCTGATTCCCGGCCTGCCGATATTGGCGCGTCCCGCCCGGCAGGTTCGCGTCAGAACGCGCGTGCGGAATCTCTCGACCCGCGCGTTCCCGGCGCAAGCGACATACGGCCGCCGGCTCGTCCGGCTGGGTGCACAACTCTGCACACACGACGGCACGCTCATCAACCGCGATTATGCACGCGCCTGGCTTCCGCGGGACCTTCCACCCGGCGACGAAACGGAAATCTCCATTGATCTCACCGCACCGGCCAAACCCGGCCGCTACGCCTTGAAGTTCGACCTGGTCAGCGAAGGCGTGGACTGGTTCGAAAAGAGCGGATCGGAAACGACGCTGAAGGGACTCTGGGTTCGCTAGACGGGCTACCCAGGGACTGATCCGCCCCGGAATTCAGTTGGCGAGGCGGGCGGTCTCTTTGACAGGAACGGCCACGGGGATCCCGGCGACAGCGGGATCGACTTTGGCCTCGACGAGGCGCCACGTTTCTGGCTCTTCCAGAATCTTTGCCACGAACGCAGTGTGAAGCGCATGGCCGCCGCGATGAGCGACGAGGTGGCCGATGATCGGATAACCCACGAGCGCCAGATCGCCAATCACATCGAGGATCTTGTGGCGGACGAACTCATCCTCGAACCTGAGCGCGTTCAGCACGCCGGTTTCGCCCAGGACCACGGCGTTCTCGAGAGACCCGCCAAGAGCCAGCCCGTTCTGCCGCAGCATCTCGACTTCTTTCAGAAACCCGAACGTCCGGGCCGGCGCGATGTCATCGCAAAACGACTCCTCGGTGATCCGGAGCGTTCGCGACTGATGGCGAAGGAGCGGGTGATCGAAGCTGATGCTGTAGGTGACCTTGAAGTGATCTGAAGGATAGAGCGCGATGCGCTTGTCTCCGCGCGACAGCGCGATCGGACGAACCACCTTGAGGTAACGCCGAGGCGCCGCCAGCCGCTTCACTCCCGCTTCGTTAATGAGGTAGATGAAGGGCGACGCGCTGCCATCCATGATCGGCACTTCCGGATGGTTCAGCTCGACCACGACGTTGTCGATCCCGAGGCTCGTCAGCGCCGCCAGCAGGTGTTCAACCGTCTCCACCGATCCCTTATCGCGCGCAAGGCCCGTCGCATACTGGATGCTGGCGAGGTTTGAAACCGTCGCCGGAATTTCCAGATTGCCGAGGTCGGTGCGGCGGAACCGGATGCCAAAATCGGCCGGCGCCGGCTTGAGGGAAAGCGTGACTTTGTTGCCTGAATGAAGACCGATCCCCGCGCAGGAAGTCGGTCGTCGAAGTGTCCGTTGTACGTCCATCGGCCTCGTGTTAAGGCAGAGATCTGAGCACGTCAGCTCAAGCAATCAGGGTGCCGTCACTCCCATACCTGAGTTCCCTATCTGTAACCATATGATCCAAATGGACCTTCGTCACTCGCCCGTTTGGGGGATCGAACCCGATCAGGGGCCATCTGTGTCTCGCCAGCCACATGAGACCTTGGTATAAGTGTGGCTATCTTACCACAGCCTGCTGGCCCGTCTCCGGTGAGCCCGCGCCATTCGCGCCTCCCAGGACCGCCGCCAGGAACTCTCCCGTAAACGATTCTCGGCTCTTCGCAATTTCCTCAGGAGTTCCGCGGGCCACCACCTGGCCGCCGGCGGCGCCGCCCTCTGGCCCGAGGTCGATCACGTGGTCGGCGGTCTTGATCACGTCGAGATTGTGCTCGATGACGACGACCGTGTTCCCCTGACTGACGAGCTTGTTCAAGACATCGAGAAGCTTCTTCGTGTCGTCGAAGTGCAGGCCCGTGGTGGGCTCGTCGAGGATGTACAGCGAGCTGCCCGTGCCGCGCCTCGAGAGCTCTTTGGCGAGTTTGACCCGTTGAGCTTCCCCGCCGCTGAGGGTCGTGGCCGATTGTCCGAGCTCGATGTAGCCCAACCCGACATCCTGCAGCGTCCGCAGCTTGTTCGCGATCGGCGGAAAGTTCTCGAGCAGCGGCTGAGCTTGATCGACGGTCAGTTCGAGCACGTCGGCGATCGACTTCCCCCGATACTTGATCTCGAGTGTCTCGTGGTTGTACCGGCGGCCCTTGCAGTGCTCGCACGTCACATACACGTTCGGAAGGAAATGCATCTCAATCGCGATCACGCCATCGCCCTGGCAGGCCTCGCATCGACCGCCCTTGACGTTGAAGGAGAAGCGGCCGGGCTTGAAGCCGCGAGCCCTGGCCTCTGGAAGCATCGCGAACAGCTCGCGAATGAACGTGAAGAGGCCGGTGTAGGTGGCCGGGTTGGATCGGGGTGTCCGGCCGATCGGCGATTGATCGATCTCAATCACCTTGTCTACGAGTTCGATGCCTTCGATCCGGTCGTGTGCACCGGGCTCCGACGCGGCGCCATAGAGCGTCGCGGCGAGGGCGCGATAGAGAATGTCGTTGACCAGTGTCGATTTACCTGATCCGCTGACGCCGGTCACAGCGGTGAACACCCCGAGTGGAATCGACACGTCGATGTTCTTCAGGTTGTTGGCACGAGCACGCCGAATCACGATGGAGCCCTTGACTGGAGTGCGCCGCGAAGGCGGAACCTCGATTGTCCGCTCGCCCCGAAGGTACGCGCCGGTCAGCGAATCGGTGGTTTCCCGCACGAGATCGGCCGGCGTGCCTTGAAAAATGACGCGACCGCCATGCTCGCCGGCGCCGGGCCCGAGGTCGATCACATAGTCGGCGGTTCGAATGGTCTCCTCATCGTGCTCCACAACGATCACGGTGTTTCCGAGGTCTCTCAGCTTAGAAAGCGTCGTGAGCAGGCGACGATTGTCGCGCTGGTGGAGGCCGATCGACGGTTCGTCGAGGACGTACAGGACTCCGGTGAGGCTGGCGCCGATCTGCGTCGCCAGGCGAATGCGCTGACCTTCTCCGCCCGAGAGGGTCGCCGCACCCCGCGCGAGCGTCAGGTAGCCGACCCCGACGTCCGTCAGGAACTGCAGCCGATCTTGGATCTCGCGGAGAATCCGTCCCGCCACCAGTGATTCACGCTCGGTCAGGTCGAGGCCTCGAAACGCGTCGAAGGCCTCGGAGACCGGCATGTTCACGAAGTAGGCGATCGTCTTCCCCTTCACTTGCACGGCGAGGCTCTCGGGCTTGAGACGTTCGCCGTGACATGTCTGGCATGGGCGGAGCGACCGGTACGCCTCCAGCTCTTCTTGTTCGGTCCAGCTGCTCTCTTCGAATCGTCGCCTCAGATTGGGAATCACGCCCTCGAAGTCGCGGCCGAACGGATCGGTCGCGCGCGTGCGCGCCCGGCGCCGCTCACGCGACGCGTTCCCATTCGGCCCGTAGAGAATCAAATCTCGAGCCTTCCGCCCGAGCGATCCGAACGGCACGCTCACATCGAGCTCGAAGTGCTTGCCCAGCGAGACCAGCGCTTCATGAAGCAGCTTCTGGTCTCCGCGGGCCCACGGCGCGATGGCGCCCGCGAGGAGGGACTTCGACGTGTCTGGCACGATGCGCTGCGGATCGAAGTCGTACATCGCGCCAAGGCCCTGGCATTCCGGGCACGCGCCATGCGGCGAGTTGAAGGAAAAGGCTCTGGGCGTCAGCTCCGGCACGCTCAACCCGCAGTGAACGCACGCCAAGCGCCGTGAGAAGAGTCGGTCGCCTCGGTCGAAGCTGTTGACAATGACAATGTCATCGGCCAGTTCCAGCGCCGTTTCGACCGACTCCGAAAGGCGTCGCTCGAAGCCGGCCCGCACGATCAGCCGGTCTACGACGACTTCGATCGTATGGTTCTTCCGCCGATCGAGCCGGATGTCGTCCTCGAGACTCCGAAACTGGCCGTCGATCCGCGCCTTGGTGAATCCGCGCCCCCGGAGCGCCGCGAGATCCTTCTTGAATTCGCCCTTGCGGCCTCTCACCAGAGGCGCAAGGACGTTGATGCGCTCGTCTGGCGAATAGGCCGACACGAGATCCACAATCCGTTCGAGTGACTGTGATGAGATCTCGCGCCCGCACTGGTAGCAGTGTGGGACGCCGATGTTGGCGAACAGCAGGCGCAGGTAGTCGTAGATTTCCGTGACGGTGCCAACCGTCGAACGTGGATTCGACGCCGTTGTTTTCTGTTCGATAGAAATGGCGGGAGAGAGGCCCTCGATCAGGTCGACGTCAGGCTTCTCCATCTGCTCAAGGAACTGGCGGGCGTAGGCAGAGAGCGACTCGACATACCGTCGCTGCCCCTCCGCGTAGACCGTGTCGAAGGCCAGCGACGACTTCCCGGACCCCGAGAGACCCGTGATGACGACGAGCTTCTCGCGCGGAATGTCGACGTCGATGTCTTTGAGATTGTGGACGCGAGCCCCGCGGACCGCTATCCAGTCGTGCGCCATTGTGGGACCGGGATGGCCGGAGGATAACCGTCACCCGGGGTCGGGCGCACGGTCAGGAATCTTCGGCGATCCTCAAAACCACAATCTTAGCACGCCTCGCACGCCTGGGGAGCGCCCGCCGGAAGAGTGCTTACGACGGTGTCCTGAGCTTGCTGTGCCACTTGCCGTAGAAGAAATACAGAAGGAGCCCGATGACGAGCCACGCGCCGAAGCGTTCCCAGGCAGTCTGTGGCAGGCCTTTCATGATGAACACGCAGCCGGCCGCGCCGAGGAGGCACACGGGCCAGACAAACGGGACCCTGAACGGCCTCGGCCGCTCGGGTTCGGTATGCCTGAGCACCAGCACGCCGATGCAGACGAGCGCGAAGGCGAAGAGCGTCCCGATATTCGTCAGATCGTACGTCTCTGCCGCATCGCCGATCGCCGAGGCCACCGCCACGAAGATCCCCGTAATGAGCGTCGTCACGTGCGGGATGCGGTGCTTGGGGTGAATCTTGGCTGCCCATTGCGGCAGAAGACCGTCCCGCGCCATCGCAAAGAAAATGCGCGGCTGGCCGTACTGGAAGACCAGCAGGACGGCCGACATGGAGACGGTTGCGCCCAACGCCACGATCCAGCCGACGGTGGTGAAGCCCGTCAGTTCCAACGCCTTCGCGAGCGGATCGGCCACCGCGAGTTCCTTGTACGGCACCATGCCGGTCAGCACGGCGCCGATGACGACGTAGATCAGCGTACAGACGGCAAGGCCGCCGAGTATGCCGATCGGCAGATTTCGTTGGGGGTTGCGCGTCTCCTCGGCGGCGGTCGAGATCGCATCAAAGCCGATGTACGCAAAAAAGACGATGGCCGCGCCTTGATGGATGCCTCTGAAGCCGTTCGGCGCGAACGGATGATAGTTGGCGGTATTGATGTGCGTCGCGCCGGCGACCATGAAGAGTCCCAGCGCCAACAGCTTGATCACCACCATGATGTTGTTGGCGCGTGCACTCTCGCGCGCGCCGTGGAGGAGCAGCCAGGTGATCACCATCACGATGGTGAACGCCGGAAAGTTGATCAGGATCGGGATGCCGGCCAGGCGTGGCGCTGTTTGCAGAGTACGCATGGATATCAGGATTGGAACTGAGGAGCGCGGTGCGGTATCCCGTTGTCAGGTAGTACCGGCAGGTTCACGTTGAAGCCCCGGAGGAGCGTCGTGAAGTAGTCGCCCCACGAGATCGCAACGGCTACGTTGCCGACGGCGTACTCGAGAATGAGATCCCAGCCGATGATCCAGGCGACGAGTTCTCCGAGCGTCGCGTACGAGTACGCATACGCGCTCCCGGCCTGCGGAATCATCGCCGCGAGCTCCGCGTAGCAAAGCCCGGCCAACGCGCACGCCGCGCCCAGCAGGAGGAACGAGAACACGAGCGCCGGACCCGCCCCTTGCCGGATGACATTGCCCGCCGCGTCAACCTGTCCTGCGGCAGCCGTGCCGATGGCGCCGAATATCCCGGCACCGATGACGGCACCGATGGCGAGCATGACCAGGTCGCCGGCACCCATTACCCGCTTGAGCGAATGCGCCTCGTCTCCGTCGACGACGAGCTGGGCTATCGGCTTTCGCCTGAACAGTTGCGACATGACACCTCGCGGTGTAAGCAGTCCAGTGAACAGCCGCCCGTCGGGTGAGACCTGGGACCCGTGCCGGCGGGAGGTCCCGGCATTCTACATGACACGCCGTTCCGACCCGTCGATCTGGTTGGAAAGGCGAGACGATTGGACTTCCAGGCGATAGGCGACGTCGTTCGAAGTCACGACCAGGCCGCCGCGGGGATCGAACGCGACACCGACGAGAGCCGGAGCGGACACGACCAGCTCCGGCTGGCGTCCGACCGGCATCCGATACAGGCCGCTGCTGCCCGCCAGCGCCTCGACGACATACAGAGAACCGTCTGGACCAAGCGCGATGCCCTGCGGCCGCCCAAATCCAGAGTGCATCTTCTCGACCTTCCCCTCCGCATCCAGTCGGTACACGTGATCGTAGGCGTCGAGTGTTGGCGCCGTGACGTACAGCGCTTCGTCCGGCCCCATTGCCAGATGAAAGGCGGCGATGCTGGCTGGCAGGGTGGCAAATACACGCGTGGCACCCCCGAGCTCGACATGAAAGATGGTGCCCGAGCGATCGCCGACAAAGAGCGAGCCATCCGGAGCGAACACCAGTCCGCAGGCTGCGCCCAATTCCGTGGCCACGGATTCGTACGAGCCGTCCGGATGGACTCGATAAATCGCGCCGTCGAACCGGCTCGACACAAAGAGCTCACCCAAAGCGTCCATCGCCAGCGACGTGGCATTGACAATGCCGGTGACGAAGCTCTCCCGCGTCCCGTCGGGCCTGACCTTGAAGATCGAGACCGGAACGGACTCGCCCCGAGAGCCGCTGAACGTCACGTAGAGATTGCCCTCGCGATCGAAGACGGGGTTGTCTACCTGGTGCAGGCCGGAGGCGAGAAGCGCTCCAACCTCCAGGAACGCGGTTTCGCCCGGAAGCCCTTCGACGCGCACGGTGGTCGGACCGCCTGCGAGTCCGGGCGGGACGATGGCGCCAATTCTGAGAGAGGATGCAAAAACAACGCGGGCAGGGATATCGCCGATCCGTACGCAGGGCGGCCCTCCGTCGCCCAAGGGGAACGACGTCGCGTCGATATCGACGCGACCGCCCTCGACCGCCCAGAGCGGTCGGATGGCGTTCAATCGCTCACGCGACGGGGCCGAGGGCACGGCTATCCATCTTCCAACTCGACGTTCCAGTAGAGATAGTCGCGCCAGCTCTCAGGCGCATTTCGAAGCCCGATCGTAATCCTGACGGCCGGGGCCGACACCGGGCGACGGGGTGCCCGGATGAGATGCAGACCCGCCTCGGCCGGCGTCCGCCCGCCTTTCTTGCGATTGCAGCCCACGCAGCTGGTGACGATGTTCTCCCAGTCCTTACGGCCTCCCTGCGCGACGGGTACCACGTGGTCGAACGTCAGCTCGCTCGTCGGAAACGCCTCGCCGCAATACTGACATCGATGATCGTCGCGCGCGTAAATATTGGCCCTGGAGAATGGAACGTAGTCGAACCGCCTCTTGATCTTGATGAAGCGCAGCAATCGAATGACCGATGGCAGCTTGATGCTGAAGGAAACGGCCCGGATCTCCCGGTCGTAAACGGAGATCACCTCGACCTTGCCCTGGCAGAGAAGCGTGATTGCCTTCTGCCAATGGACAACCTTGAGCGGCTCGTATGACGCGTTGAGGAGGAGCGTCTGCTCCATGGGATTATTTCATTCTGCCCGACCGTCATCGGAACTGTCAAGAATCTGACGGCTTAAAGCCCAGTCCGCCATGGAGTTAGAGCATAATGGGTCGCGGAAGTCGTGTCCGAGCCGCTCCGATCCGATAATCGCATCCGATGCGCGCGCGCCTGATCCTCATTATCGTCCTCATCGCGGGGTCGTACGCGTGCGCATCGAGCGAGGGGGCCCGGCGCCCTGTGGCGGCGCAGCCCCGCGCGCTGCCGCCGGCTGAATTCGCCAGTGCCAGGAGCCCGATTTTGAAGACCGCGCTGGGGATGGTGGGTGTGCCGTATCGGTCGGGAGGGACGGATCCGTCGGGGTTCGACTGCAGCGGGCTCGTCCAGTATGTCTTCGCGCATCACGGCATTTCGGTGCCGCGAGAAGTGCGCGACCAGGCGCGACTTGGGACGAAGATTCCCGCGGACGCCATTGCGGCGGGTGACCTTCTGTTCTTCTCGACGGTCAGCTCGGGTCCGAGTCACGTCGCCATCGCAATCGGCAACGGCCTTTTCGTGCATGCCCCGAGCTCGCGAGGGGTTGTCCGTGTGGAACGGCTCGATTCGAGTTATTGGCGTGCGCGCTACGTCGGTGCTCGCCGCGTCGCATCCTGACCGAGACCTTCAGACCAGAATGCCCGACGGCTGCCGGACGGGGACTATGCGGCGGCGGTCGTGCCCAGCCGAGCTGGCTGACATGACGTTCGGCGGAACACGCGAAGCGCCAGATCGCGCTCGGTGAAGCGAGTCGCCCGCCTGAACGGCCTGATCGGTTCGATTCTCACCCCATCGTCACTCTGCCGCGGCTGTCTGGCCATCGCTTCGATGTAGCGCTGAGGGAACGAAGGATACGAGCGGAACGTCGTGCCCGCGAGACTGCCGTGACGCGCGATCAGCTGCCCGAAATCGTACTGAAGGAATTGATACACGTTCGGATCGGGCCGCGTCGCGAGGTATTCGCGCACCAGCCGCGCAACGGTTTCGAAGAAGGCGGGGCTATGAGCCTGGCGAGATGGCGAACCATCCATTCTCTCAACGCGCCGAATCCCGGTTTCCGTGGGATTGACGTGATAGAGCTCGTGAATGACCGTGTCGAGCTTGGCGACCCACGGTTCGTGCGCCGGGTACAAATCGGCCTTGCGCGATCGCGTGAGCGTCTGCTCGCAGAACCTCGGCAGCGAGAACGAGATGAGGTAGGAGATTCGCCGCCCGTCCACCTCGACGCTGGGCGACTTCATCACGAACCACTCGGACCGCTTGGTCGTGCGGCCGGTGACGGGGTCTCGCCAGAAATAGTGGCCTGGTTCGCTGACCGGCAGGTTGAGACAATGACACGTGGCGAACGCGCCGTCCGCATCGGCTCGACCGAATCGCGCGAACACCAGAACTTCACTCATGTCGATGAACGACAGAGTAGGAACGCGCGCGACGATATCGCGCATCAGGGTGGTCAGACGATCGGTGTAATTGATCATCCGTGGCGCGGCGGCTCACGATGTCCCAGTGGCCGACAGGCGTGAGACATGCCGCGAGAGGAAAGGACGAGCGACTATAGCCAAGCGGCGAGCGGAGTGTCAAGGAACTCGCGGCGCTTCCTGCGCGATCGGTTCTTCCGGCAACGAGATGGGAACCTCGGGCGGTGGCGGGAAGTCCGGCTCGGATCGCGCCGCCGGGGCCGGCTCAGCCGGAGGAGGCGTGACGACATCCATGCGACCACGGATGAGACGCTGACGGCGTCGCAGGCGGGCGTTGGGATGCGCAGGACTGAAAACGCGGGGATTGATGATAGCGCCTGCCAGAAGCGCCGATTCATCCGGACCGAGCGCCGTCGCCGATTCCCCGAAGTACGCACGCGCCGCCGCATCGGCGCCATAGATGCCGTCGCCCCACTCGATCACATTCAAGTACAGCTCGAGGATCCGCCTCTTGCTGAGCTCGGCTTCGAGTCTGCGGGCGATGAATAACTCGCGGAGTTTTCGAACGGGGTTTTTCGAGGGCGATAGAAAAAGGTTCTTGGCCAATTGCTGGGTGATGGTGCTGCCGCCCCGGACAAAGGTGCCCTTCTCGAGATTGATCTCGAGCGACTCCTTGAGCTGCTCCACATCAACGCCCTCGTGCTGCCAGAACGCGCTGTCTTCGGCAACCAGGACGGCTCGCTTCAAGTACGATGAGATTCGCGAGTAGCCCATCCACCGCTGGTTGCGGCGCACCGGCTCGCCGGCATCTCGAGCCTCTTTCAACCGGATTTCTATGAAGGCGGTCGTCTGCGGGTTGGTCGTCCGAAGGGGGCGAACGTCAGGCAGGGTGAGATAGATGTAGCAGATGCACGTCAGGCCGACAGCGACAGCCGTGAGCCCGATGCGACCGATCTGGCGCATCGACTCATTATACGGCGCTCAACGATCGGTTCGCCGGCGATCGGGGACTGCCGGCATTTCATCGCCGCCTACGACGATCTTTATGTGCTCGCCCAGGCTCGGCTGGTCGGCCACCTCGTGGCCGTTCATGATGGCCAGAGTTGAAGCCCTGACGTTGTCGGCGCCGGCGTGCTGGGCGATCGATTGCCATGTGTCGCCGCGACGCACGACGTACAGATCGAGCCGATTGGGTTGAATACGGTCGGCTTCGGATCGACTCAGTCGGCGAAACGATTGAATCGTGTCTTCGAACTGCGAGTCCACGCGCTCGAACACATCTGGCTGAGCGAACCCGGCCAGCAGGTACACATTCGTTCCGTTGACGACGTGCGCGGCGCTGCTGAGCACGTGCCCCATTTCATCCAGCTGCCCGTCGTAGCGTCCGAGATGAGCGTCCAGGCCGTTGATCGTCGTCAGCGACCCGGATACTTCACGAAGTCCGGCTTTCTTCATGCTCCGCGTCGCGATGTCGTCAAGTGTGCGGCCACGCGAGTTCTCGACGAGCTGAAGGAGCATGAACGTCTTCTCACCAGGCTCCTTCGCAGCCACTTGATCCTTGCCGTTGTTGATCTCCCAGCCCGAAGGGAAGTCGAGCGCAAAATGGAGGGCTGGATGCACGAAGGAGCGTCCTTGAACGATGCCATCTTCCGGGTTGTCTCCGAAGACCATGCCGTCGATCTTCTTCAGGTAATCATCCGGCCCGCCGATCCACTGGCGCGGGTCGTCTTCGGTGCGAAGCCGATCGACCGTCGAACGAATCTTGACCACCCTGTCGATGGGCTGAGGATGAGTGGACAGCCAGTTCGGAATGCCTCGGCGATCAGACACCTCATCGATGCGGGCAAGCGTCGTAAGAAACGCTGGCACGGCCTCCGGATTCCAGCCAGTCCGCGACTCGTACTCGGCGCCGAGACGATCGGCCTCAAGTTCGTCGTCTCGCCCGTATTTGAGGAAAAGCAGTCCGAGACCGCTCTCCGCGAGCTGGCCGAACGGCCGAATCGGCGGAAAGAAGATGCCGCCGAACAGCATGCCGAGCGATGTCCCCGCGGCCTTGGTGTAAGCCTGTGCGGAGTGGCGCGCGGTGACATGCCCGATTTCATGACCGAGGACACCGGCCAACTCCGCTTCGTCGGCAAGATACGGCAAGATGCCGCGCGTGAGATAAACGTACCCGCCAGGAAGCGCGAAGGCGTTCACCGCAGGGACATCCACAATCGTGAAGTGCCATGGAAGATTCGGTCGATGCGAATTCTGCGCGAGCCTCAGGCCGATCGACTCGACGTATTCCTGAAGGGCGCGATCCTCATACACGCCCATCTCGCGCTGAACTTCAGCATCCATCTGCTGGCCGATCTCGATTTCCTGAGCCTCACTCATCAGCGAGATTTCCCGCTTGCCACTGACTGGGTTCGTGGCGCATGCGGCGGCTAGCACCGAGAGGAACACGAACGGCAGAAAGCCGTGTCGAATTGGGCGTGCTCGACGGGCGGAAGAAGCTATGTTGCCAGAATGAGTCGCCATGTGCCCTGACCCCGCCGGGACTGTCCCCCTGCGCGGACGAAAACTGACGTCCGGCCCGCCAAGCCGCACGTCACCATAACGAGGCTGCAACTCTGGTACCAGTGGTGTCAGGAAGATTCTGCTTCTGGCGCGTTCACGGCCAGGCTATCTACCGCGGCCGGTTTGCCAGTTCAGTCTCGGTCTGGAGGTCTGCGATGGCGTCACGAATCTCATCCACCGCGGATGAAGGTGCCGCAGAAAGAGGCGCGCGAGGCTCTCCGCTCGGATACCCGGCCAGCCCGGCTGCCGCTTTCAGGCCACCGATGCCATGGACGGAGGTGACGAGTCTGGCCAGCGGATTGAGCCGGCGCTGCAGCTGACTCGCCTCGCGGTGACGGCCGGACTGCGCCAGTTCAAAGAGCTTCGCGCACAACTCAGGTACGACGACCGCGAGTGCCAGTATTCCGCCTCGCGCGCCTGCGCTGATCGACGCGTGAAATGTCGTGGCCGATCCCGTCAGCACGCAAAAAGTCTCCGGCGTGAGCGCAATCAGATCGATCAACTGCTCGACATCCCCGCCCGATTCCTTCACGCCCACGATATTCGGATGCTCGGCGAGATCGGAGACGGCGGCCGGCAGCAGATTGACGCCCGTGAAGACCGTGACGTTGTACCGAGGATCGGCACGGGCGACGCATCGGCAACCGCTCGATAGTGCCGAACGAACACATCGCTCGTCATCTGACCCTTGAAGAATGATGGCGTGCGCACCAGCACGGCATCGGCGCCTGCGTGAGCGGCTCGTTTCGTCAACGCGATCGTGGCGCGCGTCGATTCCTGACCGGTCCCGGCGATCAACGCGCGCCCGGACGGCACACCATCCCTCGCCGCTTCGATGGCGCGGATGGCTTCGTCATCCTGCATGAGCACCGCTTCCCACTCGAGCCGAGCACTACGATGCCGGAGGCTCCATTGATCAACCAGCGCGAGACGTTGGCTTTGATCGCCCGCACATCCACAACATCGTCGCGGAATGGGGTTGGAATGGGGGGAAAGACACCGTTGAGATTGACTGGCACGCCTGACGCCTTTGAAGTCTGAGGTGTTCGCGAGACTACCGGCGTCAGCTTCCCTTTGTCAATCGACCGGCACACGCGAGCGCGGGGGCGCAAGCGGCTGGCGGGCACTGTAGAAGATCAGATTGAACGAGAGCACCACGAGAAAGATCGCGACGCCCGGCGACAGGGTCCACGGAAAGGCGGTCATCACCGAGACGTCCGCCGCCTCCTGCAGCATCGTCCCCCACGTCGGAGTCGTTCCAGGGAATCCAAGCCCCACAAACGACAGCGTCGCCTCGGCAAGAATGAACGCCGGCAGCAGCAGCGTGGCCTGCACCGCCAGAAGCCGGGCCGACGCCGGCAGCAGATGGCGAAACAGGACGCGCGCCGGGCCTGCTCCAAGGGAGTGCGCGGCAGTCGCATAGTCCTTCTGCGACTCTCCACGAACGATCGTGCGAACGCCACGCGCCGCGTAGGGCCACCCCACGAGCGCCAGAATGGTGGTTATCAGCCCGAATACCGTGGATGCGGGCAGGACGAGCGGCATCACAGCCCTGAGCGCGAGAACGACGTAGATGACCGGCAGCACAAGTACGAACTCGCTGATCCTCATGAGCGAATCGTCGAGCCAGCCACCGGCGTAACCGGCCAGACCGCCGAGGCTCATACCGATGCCAAGGGCACCCAGCGTCGCGACGAGCGCGATTGCCAGCGAGATGCGGGCCCCATACAGAAGACGGCTGAACAGGTCTCGTCCAAAGCTGTCGGCGCCAAGCAGGAGAAGCGGCGCGTCCGCATCGCCGGTTGTCAGTACCCTGCCCATGGAGAACCAGCGCAACGGAAGGCGCCGGGAATGATCGACGCGGTACTGCTGTTCGAGCTGGCTCTCGAGCACCAGCCCATAAGTGAACGGGGCGTGCCAGACACCATGTAAGTCGCGTACGTGAATGCGCGTCGGCGGTGCATGAAGCATCTTCCGAAACTGTTCGTCGGGGTCGTTTGGTGAAAGCCACGGAGCCAGCAGGGCGGCCAATGCCACCAGCGCGAGAAGCACCAAGCCCACGTGTTTCATGAGACTTCCACCTCACGGCGCTCGCTGTGGCGCGGATCAACGAGGTCGAGAAGGCCGTCGGCCGTCAGGTTTCCGAAGGCCACGAACATCGCACCCGCTGTTGCACAGCCCGCAACGAGGTACACATCACGCGCGCGGAGCGCGTCGTACATCAGCCGCCCAAGGCCGGGCCACGCGGTCACGATCTCGACGACGAACGAGCCGCTCAGCAGCGAGCCGACAATGACACCCCAGGTAGCAAGCACCGGACGTACTGCCAAGCGGAACGCATCCCTCCAGACCAGTCGCCTTTCGAAGACGCCGCGGGCGCGCGTAGCCAGGACGAAGGGCTCCTGCATGGTTTCTAGCATCGAGCGCGATTGAAGACGCTCGAGTACCGCCGCCATGGGCAGCGCGAGTGCGACGACCGGAAGAGGCAGATGCCATGCGACATCCTGAATCCAGACGGTCCACGACGCCTGATCGAGCGACGAGGTCATTCCGCCCACGGGTAACCCGATTCGAACGGCGACAAACGACAGGAAAAGAGACGTCAGAAGCGGCGACACGGACAGGCTGAGAACGGAAAGAGAGCCCACCGCGCTCGAGATGAAACCTCCTCTGGTCGCGCTGAACACTCCGAGTGGAATGCCAACCAGCGTGGCGAGGCAAAGCGCGCTGGCACCCAGGATCGCCGTGTTGAGGGCGCGCCGGCCCACGAGGCCGGCAACCGGTCGGCCGTACATGAAGGATGTGCCGAAGTCGAGCAGCAGCGCGCGTCCAAGCCAGTCGCCGTACTGCACGAGCACGGGCCGATCAAGACCGTATTGCGCGCGAGTCTTCGCGATCGTCTCGCGGCTGGCATCGAAGCCGACAACCTCCGTCGCGTAATCGCCCGGGCTCAGGCGCGTCAGGATGAGCGCCGCGGAGGCCACCACGAGAACAAGCAGCCCGGCCGACAGGAAGCGTCGTGCGAGGCGGTTCAAGATGCGCACAGACGTCAGGGGCTCGTTCCCGAGTCAACGCTCGCCGCGAGCGCCTCAGCATTCCAAAGAAGCTGGGGCCGCAGAAGCGCCGGCGTCGATCCGATCACACGAGCGCTCGTCGCGACATAGGCGTGTGGGACGCCGAGAAAAATACCGGGGCGATGTTCCACGAAGATGCGCTGGACCTGATCGAAGAGCTGCTTTCTTTCCGCGGAGTCGATCGAGCCTGCTTGTCGCCGCATGAGGCCGTCGATCTGCCGTTCCCATTCGGTCGCGGGCCGGGGCTGACCGATGTTCCAGAGGTGCGCGCTGCCGGAGCTCAACCAGAAGTCAAGATTGACCGCGGGATCCGTGTCGGTGGATTGCACACGATAGAAGATCGCGTCGAAATCGCCCTTCAGCACGCGCTCAATGAACGCGCCAAACTCGAGCGCCACGACATCGACGCCAACTCCCACCTTGGCCAGATCCGATCGGACGACGGCCGATCCGCGGTCGGCGACGGAATTGCCCTTGACCGACAGGAGCGCAAAACGAACGGGCTGGCCGGCTTGATCTTCGAGCATCCCGTCACCGGTGCGATCCGCGAGGCCCAGTCCTGTCAAGAGCGCGCGCGCCTGTGCAGGATCGTAGGAATCGCCTGCCAGGTCAGCGGCAAACCATTGCTTGTTCGATGGCGTCACGGGTCCATAGAGCGGTACGCCGGCACCGAGAAACACGGTGTCCACGTAGGTCTGCCGATCGATCGCGGATGAGACGGCGTGCCGGAACGGTTCGCTCTGCAGCCACGAACGGCGCGGATCCGATCGCTTCGCCGCGGCGCTCAGGCTGAACCAGATGGCCTCGGCGTCAAGGGCCACGCCCAGATCGATCAGCTTCACCTGACCGCGATCCGCCGCCTGCTTCATGGGCAGGAAATCCTCAGCGCGGAGCTCGTTGTAGGTAAGGTCAATCGCGCCCGCCTGTAGACGAAGAAGTTCGGCGTTCTGATCCGGAAGCACCTCGAGCGTAAGTCGATCCAGCCTTGGCAACTGAGCGCCGTCTGGCGCTTTCCTCCAGTAGCGCGGATTGCGCGCGAAGATCACGCGCTCTCCAGGCTTGTATTCGGCAAGGACGAAGGGCCCGAGGCCGGCGATGTCCGCCGGCGGCGTGGTGACTCCCCACGCTGACGCGAGGGCACCCTTGTCGCGGGCCGCGACCAAGCGATGCTTCGGGAGTATTGGCAGGTTGTCGAGAATCCTCAGTCCAGGCCCGTACGGGGAAGGGAACGTGAGCTCGAACGAGGCGGGACTGAGCGCGCGAACCTTCAGCGGCTTGCCGTCCACAGTCATCGAATCGGCAAGCGGGCTCGCCGTACGGGGGTCGTAGGCCGCCTCGAACGCGAAGAGGACATCCTCGACGGTAAATGGCGCCCCATCAGAGAACGTGAGTCCTGGTCGCAGCTGAATGGTATAGGTCAAGCCGTCGGCCGATGAAGACCACGACTCGGCCAGCTGCGCTTCGATCTCCTGGGTCACCCGATTGACCCGAACGATTTTGGACTGGGTCAGGAGCGCAAAAAGATCTGTGAAGGTGTCGCGGTTGGCGAATCGGTTGAAGCTGCGAGGTTCCGCCCGAATCGAGGACGTCAGGGACCGGACCGGAGACTGCGCTCCGGCTGCGGCCTCCCGGCCGGGCTGACGGGGTCCGACCCACCTCGAGGCCGCCCACCCTCCCGCAAGGATGAGAAGCGCGAGGATCGCGATCCGACGCCACGACACGGTCAAAGGTCCACCGTACCGGCCAATCCATTGGCCACCTGCACGACGCCCTCAGTTTGCAAAGTTTGCATAGTCTCCTAGCAATTCCCGCAATCTGCTGGGACGTTCACAGAATCCTGAGGCACCGGCTAGCTGGTTAGCTGGACCCGCCCAACTCGCGCCCGCGGGAGGCGCCGGCACCATCTTGGTGAAGTCATTGTTCTTCAATTAGTTAGCTTCACCGAGCGCGCAGCACGCGCCGTGGCACGGGCCGTGCCATTTGGAATCGCCGGAGGTCCCGAGAGACCATGTTCCAGAACCCCGAAACCCTTGGATTTGAACCACGTCTCGGCCGCAGCGTCTCGATCGAACAGGCCGCGCGCCTGCTTGGCGTCTCGCGCCGGACGGTTTACAACCGCATTCGGGCTGGACGGCTTCAGACGATCCGCACCTTGGGCGTCTCGCAGCGGGTGCTGGTTGATTCCCTCGGTCTGACCTCGACGGCAAGCTCTTCGAATTCATCGTCACGCGCCGTCGCGGCTGACATGCGCGTGCTGGTCGTCGCCCTCGTTCTGACACTGGCGAGCGCCACGATGGTTGCCGCGGGCCCGCGTCGGGCTCGCCTCTCGGGCGATTTGGCGGCCAAGGTTGGCTCGGCCATGACGTCGGACGTCATCGTCCACGGCGATCGGGCAACGGTCGAGGCGCTGGCGGCCCGGCATGGCGCGCGCGTGAAGAAGCTGATGCAGAGCGGCGCGGTGCTCGAGCTGAATGGCGCCTCGCTTGATTCGCTCAGCCAGGATCCTAGCGTGGATCACGTCTCGTCTGACGTGCGCGTGTCCTCCAACATGGCCGTGACCGACGAGGCTATCGGCGCCGACCAGGTATGGGCCGGCGTGTCGGGGCAAGCGGGCGCGGACGGCCGAGGCACTACGGTCGCGGTGATTGATTCTGGAATTTCTCAGCACAGCGCTCTGCGCAACCGCGTGCTGATGAGCGTGGACTTCGTGAAGGGCCGCGGACCTGGGCTCGACGAATACGGTCACGGCACGCACGTCGCCGGCATCATCGCGGGCGAGGGGCTTAGGGGTCCGGACGCGTCCTACAGCGGTGTGGCGCCTGGCGCGCGTCTGATCAACCTGCGGGCGCTCGGCGCGGACGGATCGGGCATGGCCAGTGATGTCATCGAGGCCATCGACTGGTCGATCGCGAATCGGCGCCGCTACAACATCCGCGTGCTGAACATGTCGCTCGGCGGGCCGGTGACACAGTCGTGGCGTGACGATCCTCTCGTTGAAGCCGTGGAGCGGGCCGTCTCGTCCGGCATCGTGTGTGTCGTCTCGGCCGGCAACATGGGCAAGGATTCCGAGGGCAACCTGATCATCGGTGGCATCGGCTCGCCTGGGAACGCGCCGCATGCGATTACCGTGGGTGCGCTCAACACCAAGGGCACGCCGCAGCGGTCGGATGACGAAGTAACAACTTACAGCTCTCGTGGTCCCACGGCGTTCGACTCGATCCTGAAGCCAGATCTCGTCGCACCGGGCAACAAGATCGTCTCGACCGAGGCTGTGGGTTCGTATCTCTCTGAGAGTTATCCGGATCTTCACGTCAGCGGAAACGGTGCGCGGGCGTATATGAGTCTGAGCGGCACGAGTATGGCGACGGCCGTGGTGAGCGGCGCGGCGGCGGTGCTGCTCGACGTGAATCCGCGACTGACGCCGGCTGAGGTGAAAGTGGCACTGCAGCTCACGTGCTCGTTCGTGCCAGAAGCGGGGTTGGTGGGCGGGGGAGCCGGGAGCCTGAACCTGGCGGCCGCGGCGATGGTGGCAGCGGGGAGACCGAGTGTCGATCTTCCGACGACGACGATCGCTTCGGAGGCGGTGACTAGTTACGGAGCAGCATTCTCCATCCGAGAATCCGCCAGCCCACGCTCCACCGCGGGCTACACGACCAAGGAATCGTTGGCTGAGGCTATTCTCTGGACCAATGCGATCCTGCGTCGCGATACTTCGAATGGCTCGCCGACATTCTGGACGAATGTTGTTCGGTCAGGCGCAATCCTGTGGACCAATTTCGCCATAAAGCCTGAAGCTATTCTGTGGACGAACGCCATTCTGTGGACAAGCGGCACGGCACGCGCGGATGCGATTCTGTGGACAAATGCGATTCTCTGGACAAACTCATTGCTTCAGTCGGATGCGATTCTGTGGACGAATGCAATCCTGTGGACGAACGCGATCCTCTGGACCAATGCGATTCTGTGGACCAATGCGATTCTGTGGACCAACGGAATCCTTTGGACGGATGCAATTCTGTGGACGAACGCCATCCTCTGGACTAACTCGGGAGCTGCCGACCAAGCGATACTCTGGACGGCCGGGATCCGATAACCTCGTACGAGCTGCAAGGCTCATAAAGGAAAGGAAGAGTTCAAGATGCGAACTCTAATCGTTTGGGGCTCGTAAGCCGATATCCCGGCTGGACTTTTGGGCCACTACGAGTTCGGGACACTCGGTGGCCCATCTATGAGCTCCCAACACATTCTGTCCCCGATCGCAAGGTCTTATGTCTTGGGCGTGGTCTTGGCAGGGACCGCGGCCCTAGTTCATTCTCTGTATCTACTTTACGCACAACCCGTTAGTTATCAGTGGCTTACGCTAGCGGCTTTAACGCTCCTCAGCGGCTCCTTCACTGTCAAAGTTCCTCGGGTTCACTCGTCGATATCAGTCTCCGAGACCTTCGTCATCATCAGCGTCCTGGTCTTCGGCCCAGCGGCGGCCACAATTACCGTGGCTTTCGAGGGCCTCATCATCTCGCTCTGGTTGCTTCGGCGTTCTCGAGAGATCTACCGCGTCTTCTTCAACATGGCGGCCGCCGCTGTGTCAATCTGGACGGCCTCGCATCTCTTTTACGTCCTGGTGGATCGCTCACTCTTTGTTTCCTCTAAGCCCGCTCTCATTGAGTTTCTGCTCCCCCTCACTCTCTTCACGCTCTTGTACTTCTTATTGAACAGTTGGCTAATTGTCTTTGCGGTTTCCCTAGAAACTAAAGCACCTCCGGTTCAGATTTGGATTGATAACTTTGCTTGGCTTTCCTTGAATTATTTCGGTGGCGCCTCGGTTGCGGTCCTACTGGTTCAGTACACCAGGGACGTGACGTTCAGTGCCATCGGCCTAATAGTGCCGTTCTTGCTCATCACGTACCTAACTTTCAAGACAGCCATGGGTAGAGTGGAAGATGCGAACCAGCACCTTCTGCAACTCAATAAGCTCCACTTGTCGACAATTGAAACCTTGGCAATGGCAATCGACGCCAAGGATCAAATAACCCATGGTCACATCCGGCGCGTGCAGCAGTACGCTGTCGGCTTGGCGCGCGCCCTGGGCATATCAGATGAGGTTCAAATACGGGCGATTGAGGCAGCTTCCTTGCTCCATGACATGGGAAAACTTGCCGTACCAGAATATATTCTTAACAAACCCGGCAAGCTTACCGCTGCAGAATTTGAGAAGATGAAGCTTCATGCCGAAGTCGGCGCCGATATTCTTTCCGCTATTGAATTTCCTTATCCAGTTGTACCGATTGTTCGACACCATCATGAGTTTTGGAACGGCAAGGGTTACCCGACAGGTATCTCTGGGACAGAAATACCTATTGGCGCGAGAATTCTGTCCGTTGTCGACTGCTTCGATGCGCTGACTTCAGATCGACCTTATCGCCCTCGACTTCCCGATTCGGAAGCCATCGAAATCCTGAAGAATCGTCGCGGCACGATGTATGATCCGCTGGTTGTTGATACGTTTCTGGCGGTTCATGAACAGATAACACCGCGAGAGCCGGAGATCAAGTCTCAACGTAGAGCGTTGGCGGAGATCACTAGATCATCACAGCCCGCCAATGAAGCTGAACCTGTGGAGCCTGTCGAACAGAATGCAAATGCCGCAGAAGAGTTGCTATCACTTTACGACTTCGCCGATGCCGTCGCCGGAGATACAGGTCTTTCTGACGTGGGGGATGTAATCGCCAAGCACTTGAAGAAAATGACGCCGGCTTCGCTCTGCGTCTTCTATCTCTACGACAGCGATCGCGATGATATTTTTGCCGCCCACGCTTCTGGTGAATCTGAGTCGGCCGTTAGGGGTTTGAGAATCACTGTTGCAGAGAGGTTGTCTGGGTGGGTCGCTGCTAACCGGCAAACTATTGTGAACTCCAACCCCGAGTTGGATCTTGGTGCCATCGCTAGATCGCCGAGAGGCGCACTGAGAAGTTGTCTGAGCACGCCGATGTTAACTGGAGAGTCGCTCGTCGGGGTTCTCGCTCTGTACGCGGAAAAGCCAGACGCCTTCAGTGATGACCACAGGCGACTTGCAGAGATCGTAGCTCAAAGAGTATCGAGCGTAATACGAAGAGGTACGGAATTTGAGCGAACGCGCCAGAACGTGCTGCGAGATCCTCTGACTGGCTTGCCTAATGTCGAGTATCTGAAGCGGTTTACGACATGGAGTGACAGCGCCGAGAGCGGTCCCACCAAAGGCCTAACTTTAGTGTTCGTTGATATCGATAGTTTTGGCTTGCTCAATGAAAAACACGGAACTCTGAATTGCGACCGTGTTCTTTCTCATGTGGTCAAGGTAACGAAGAGGAACCTAAGAGCGGCCGATATCCTGTTTCGCTACGAGAATGATGAGTTCGTGATACTGCTGCCCAACACAGATCTGCAAACTGCGGGCCGCATCGGTACTCGTCTTTGTGAGAGTATTCGGGAATCTCCCATTGAACTAGATGGAACGAGTATCTGGATCTCAGTGGCGATCGGGATCGCTTGCTCTCCGTTAGACGGCAATTCCCTTCGAGAATTAGTGCAAGCTGCCAAGACACGACTCGGATCGGGAATCATCGAGATTTCATCTCCAGTCGTTCAGACGTCGCCTTCGATTCATTAGTCCCCGGCCGGGGATCCCCGGGTGTCCTAAGAACCCCTTGACCCTGTTCCTAATCCAGGAGGCAGAGGGATGGAGACTGGTTCCCTCGGTGAAATAAAAAACTTGATGCGCTCCGGCTTATACGGGGAGGCTCTTCGCCGCCTGCGCCAAGGGAACTCGAGAACGCTTGGTCAGAACTCTTTGCTGAAGGTGATCGAGGCCGAACTTCTCCAACGAACGGGAGATCTGCGACAAGCTGAAGAAATCGCTCGAAAGATCCTAAGAGAGAAACCGGCTGACAAGGCGGCCAAGGCGCGATGTCATATCGTGCTGGGAGACTGTGCTCGCCTCACAGGGTCGGCTGTTCAGGCCGCGCCGGACTATCAACGAGCAGCGAGGGTAGCAAGCGAAGCTGGGGATCGCGAGCAGACTTGTTGGGCGCAGCTCCGCCTAATGATGACCATAGGCGAGCAATTCGCATCTGAGTCGACAGTCGGCTTCATTAAGGAACTGAGGCGAAATGTCGCTCAACTCGGCGATCCTCATGTCACTGCGGCGCTGCATTTGTTTGTTGGTCAATTGGAAACGCAGCGAGGCTTGCTAGATACGGGCAGCAGGCACTTACATATCAGCCAGTCGATCCTTCAACGGGAACCGAACGCCTGGTTAGATGGAACGGCAGCCATCGACGCCATGTGCTTGGCTTATCTTCGCTCAGAGATACCACAGGCTCTTACTCTGGCCGATCAGGCGCTGAAGATAGCGGAAGCATCAGGTTTTGCAGCCAACCGAATTTCAGCTCTAACGAACCTTGGACACTTGTACATCCGACTAGGCGACCTCGACCGGGCGCAGACATTTCTCGATGAAGCCCTCGCCGGTTGCACGAAGGGGGGCCGCAGTGAGGTGGCCATACTGGATGGGTTGGTAAGGCTCCGCGTCCTTCAAGGACAGCTCGATGATGCGCGTGAACTACTTCGTCAGGTTGACGAACTGTCAACCAACTTCAAAGACGAACCCTACGAAGTTAGATGGAGTCGGGTGACTAGTCTGAAGCTATTGATCCAAGAGAGGCGGCTTCAGGAGTCTCGCGTGCTTTTGGAGCGCTCGCAGGAGGCGGCTGTCCAAGCTCACGACAAGCAGCTTGAGTTGGTCTTGCGGCTTTCTGATGCCGAGGTGGCATTGCTTGACGGGAGGCACGGTGACGCTATCGATACTTTGGTTAGTACATTTGCTCGCCTAGAAGGTGCTTCTGTTGATACCTGGGCCGATGTGGATCGCCTGGCTGGCTTGCTATTCTTTCGAGGAGGACGCACAGACCTAGCTCTGGGGTTTTTCAAACGATGTTTTGAGTCAGCCAAGACAGTTCCAAACTATCCAGAAAGAATCGAGATCCTAGCCTCCTACCAAGCATGCTTTGGAGAGATCAGTCAGGAAACTTCAGATAGGGCTGAACTAATTCTCCCCGAGACGCCGCCAGATTCTCAACACTCCCCCGCCTTCTCTTCAGACGAGACACGAACGATCGAAACGGCCCTCTTGTTGTTGGCAATATTTAACCACGTGCGACACCCGGAGCTGGTCGGCAAATATGTCTTGGCATTGCTTCAAGAGGCCCGTTGCTTCTCGTTAGCCGAACTGCGGCTACAGCGCAATGGCCAAGACCCCAAAATATTGTTATCTGTCACCGGTACTCACGATGGCTCGATTTCACCGGTCAATCCGGTAATCTTTCAACTCGGTGAAATCGAACATGGTAAGTGCGAACTTCTGGTCATTGCTCGTTCTGACCTCTCCTCAAGGATGATGCTCCACACTGTTGCGAAGGTGTTTAGCTTTGCTATCGAGCTGGACAAGGCCCGCACTGAGCGACGTGAACGCGCAGCACTGTGGCCCCAGAACGAGCTTCCTGACGCAATTGAGGGGGTGGTTGCATCGGAGACCTTAGTAGGCATGCTAAAAACTGCGGAAAGGGTTGCCTCCAGCAACATCACGACGCTCATCACCGGCGCCACCGGCACAGGCAAGGAAGTCCTCGCCCGCGCCATCCATCAGGGCTCCTCACGAGCCGGAAAACCTTTCGTCCCGTTCAATTGCACCGCCGTGCCGCGCGAAATGATCGACAGTCAGCTCTTCGGCTATAAACGCGGCGCCTTCACCGGCGCGCACGAACACTTCCCCGGCGTCATCCGCGCGGCGGCCGGCGGCACGCTGTTCCTCGACGAAATCGGCGAGCTCGGCCTCGATATCCAGCCCAAGTTCCTTCGATTTCTCGAGTCGTCCGAGGTCCACCCGCTCGGCGAGGCACAACCCCTCAAGGTTGATGTGCGCGTCATTGCCGCCACCAACCTCCAGCTCGAACAACTGATCACCGACGGACGCTTCCGCGAAGATCTCTACTACCGATTGAACGTGATCCGCTTCGACCTGCCGCCGCTCCGCGAGCGGCGCGAAGAGATCCCCGTGCTCATCCAGCACTTCCTGAAGCGCTACTCCGATGAGTTCAAGCGCGAACAGCTCCAGATCGCCGAAGAGACGATGGAATACCTGCTCCTGTACAACTGGCCGGGCAACGTCCGCCAGCTGGCCAACGAGCTCCGCCGGATCGTCGCGCTGGCCGAGAATGGCGCCGTGATCATGCCGGAGCATCTGTCGTCATACATCGCCGCCAGCCGCCGGACAGTCCCGGCCACAGACCGCCCGCTCGCGTCAACCGAGATCGTCGTGCGCCTGGACCAGCCGCTCGCCGCGGCGGTGGGCCACGTCGAGCGTTCCATGCTGACGTACGCCTTGACGAGAACCGGCGGCCGCGTGGAGCCAGCCGCCCAGATGCTGGGCCTCTCCCGCAAGGGGCTCTACCTGAAGCGCCAACGCCTGGGCCTTCAGAGCCTCGAGGCGCACGGATGACGTTCGAAGAGTTTCAACAGACGGTGACGACGGGACCGCCGCCGCCGGGGCTGACGGCCGCGCTGCTCGCGCTGTGGCACGACGGACGAGGCGAGTGGGACGAAGCCCATCGCGTGGCGCAGGACATTGACGACGAAATCGGCGCATGGGTCCACGCGTACCTGCACCGAAAGGAGGGCGACGAAGGGAACGCCGCCTACTGGTACCGGCGCGCGCGCAAGCCAGTCGCCAGCGGATCACTCGAGGCCGAGTGGTCCGATATCGTCAACGCACTTCTGAAATGAGTCGGCGGTGATGCTCGTTCAGGGCTGTCCCGGACGCAGGTCGCCGCGCCAGTCGATCGTTCTGCCAGGCTCCGCCTTCACGTCGAACGCTTCGGTCTGGTAGCCGGGAGCGCTGATCTCGATTCGGTGCACGCCAGGCTCCAGCTGCAAACGCTGAAACGAGCCGTCGAAATCGTCCACCAGGCCGACGTAGTACCCATCGACGTAGACTGCCGCGTTTTCCGGACGCACGCGCAGCCGAAGGCTGCCATAGGGCGCCTCAGGCGCCGGCGCACCATACCCCGGGTAGGCGTAGTACCCCGGCGACCCGTAGTAGCCCGGATATCCATACGACCCATAGTAACCGTAGTACGGATATCGATAGGCCGGATAGTACGGACGACGGTAGGCATAGCCGTAGCGTGGATAGCCATACGAGAAGCCGAAGCTGAAACCAGGGCGATACCCAATGAACCCACTGCCATATCCGTAGAACCCGCCACTCTGGCCATAGTAGGGGCGCCGGACATACGGTGAACCGTGCCCGACACGAGGGCCATGCGACCGCGGCCCCGTCACGATGACACGCGACGGCCCGCGACGGACTGAAGGAGCAACAACACTCGGCCCAGAACGCGGCACGGGCCGCCCCTGCGACACAGCGGAGCTCTGATGTCGAGGCTGAGCTGACACGAGACCGGCATCGATCGTCAGACCCATCGCGGCGACGGCGGCAAACGAGATGGCCATCCTTGTCAGAGTCATGGTCTTACCCTCCACACTTCCCCTCAAGATGTCGAGCAACATCCTTGCCATGCGCGGCCGCCTGCATTATTGAGGATTTCGGGCGAAGAGCGCTCGCGGATCATCGCACGTCCAGCGACGGAGACGCACGGCATGCGGCGTCGGTCCCTGTTCGTGGACACGCCGGGTTGAAGCGCATCGCGCGGAAGACGACCCAGCGGTCGACGCTATTCGGCGCGAATCGCTGACAGCGGATCGACACGCACGGCGCGCAACGCCGGCACCAGGCTGCCGATCATCGTCATGGTCACCGACATGACGACCGCGGTGATGATGGTCACCGAATCCGCAGGGCTGACACCCGCCAGGAGGGCTTGCATGGCGCGGCCTGAGGCGTACGCGACCAGAACGCCGATCGCCACGCCGATGCCAGACAGCCAGAGTCCGCGCCGCGCCACCATCGCAAAAATGTCGCGCGATTGAGCGCCGAGCGCGATGCGAACGCCGATCTCCTGCGTCTGGTTCGACACGGTGAACGCGAGCAACCCGTGAATCCCGACACCGGCGAGGAGCAGCGCCACCGCGGCAAACGCCATCAGGACGCGCACCTGGATCGACCGCGGCGCGGTCTCGTTCGCGATAATGTCCGAGAGGAGCCGGATGTCCGAAATCGGCTGTTCCGGATCGGCCTTCGCCACGATCTCGCGAATGGCCGGCACCAGCTGGCGAGGATCCCCGGAAGACTTGATCGCCAGATCCTTCGGGACGTAGAACGACAGCCAACCGTCGCGGACCTGCTGGAACGGCAGGTAGACTTGCGGCTCGCTGTCCCTCTCGAGACCTCGCACGCGAACATCGGCAACGACGCCCACGATCGTGCGGTCGTCGAATGCGATGGTGAAATGGCGACCGAGAGGATCCTGACCCGCTTCGGCGAGGTAGTTCCGGACAAACGATTCGCTGACGACGGCGACAAAGGGCGATGTCGCAGTATCGGCGTCGCTGATGTCACGCCCTCTTTGGATAGGGATGCCGAGCGTCTCAAAGAAGCCGGGTGTCACGAATCGAAGGCTCGTGTTGTTGGCTTCGCCCGGAACCTCCGGCTTGCCCGGCATGATGGCCGACCAGATGCCGCCGCGCATCACCATCGGCAGAAAGCTGATGTACGCCGCGCTCGAAACGCCGGGCAATTGGTGAACGCCTCGTATCACGCTCGTGTAGAACTGCTCGCGTCGGACGACCGGATCGTACTTTGGCAGGGGCAGGCTCGTCCGGAGTGTCAGGACGCCTTCGCTCCGGAACCCGGGATCGATTGACTGCAGGCGCCAGAGGGCCCGAATGAGAAGTCCGGCCGAGATGAGGAGGACGACAGAAATCGTTACCTCGGCGAGAACCAGGCCCGACCTCAACCGTTCCCTACCCGTGCCGATGCCGGCCCGAGCGCCCTCCCGCAGCCCGCGCGGATCGGCATCGCCACAGGCCCTGAAGGCCGGGATCACGCCGAACCCGACTCCCGTGATCACGGTGATGACCAGGGCGAAAAGCAGCACGCGCAGGTCGACGGTGGGTGCCTCAGCGATGGGCAATGAATTCGGCACCAGCCTGACGGCCAGAGGCGTGACGACGATCGCGAACAATACGCCAAGCACGCCGCCGCACACTGCCAGCAGGAGGCTCTCTGTGAGGAGCTGACGAATCAGTCGCTCACGGCCTGCGCCAATCGCCGTCCTGACGGCGAGCTCCCGCCGCCGGAAGAGCGCGCGGGCCAGCAGCAGGTTGGCCAGGTTCGAGCATCCGATCAAGAGGACGCAGAGAGCCGCGCCGAAGAGCGCCATCACCAGCATCTTCGACTGGGGCGACAGCTCGTCGCGGAGGCGAAGCACGTTGATCCCCTTGCGGGCGTTGTCCTTGGGAAACTCCCGCTCCTGACGGGCGGCCACGACAGTCATTTCGGCTCGCGCCTGATCGAGCGAGACGCCGCGCTTCAGTTTCGCGACGACCTGGAGGTAATGGTTGTCGCGATCGACGAAGTCCTGTTCTTCGAACTGCTCGGGTGTCCAGATCTCGACCTCACGCGTCGGAAAATAGAAGCCAGCCGGCATCACGCCGATGACCACTCGCGGCTCGCCGTCGATAGTGACCTTCCTCCCCACAACACCGGGTTCACCACCGAAGTGGGCCTGCCACAGCGAGTGACTCAGGATGACCGTGCCCTCCGCTCCCTGACGGTCGTCGGACGTGGAAAAGGTGCGACCCACGGCAGGGCTGACACCCAGCAGCGGAAAAAGTCCGGCCGTCACCGCCGCGCCATCGAGACGCTCCGGATCGCCGCGTCCCACGAGATTGACCGAAATGGCATGGAACGCCGCCATGCCGTCGAAGGACGTCGGCCACTGGGTCCACTCGCGATAGTTCCCTGGCGATGATTCGATCCGCTGGTAGCCTTGTGAGCTCTGCCAGAGTTTGACCAGCCGATCGGCATCGGCAAATGGCAGCTGCCGAAAGAGCACGTGATCCGTCACAGAAAAGGCCGCCGTCGTCGCGCCGATCCCGAGCGACGCGGCGAGGATCGCTGTCGCGGCAAATCCCGGTGAGCCCGCCAGAGTGCGAGACGTGTAGCGGATGTCCTGCCGCCCGATGTCCCAGTGCACCCTCAGGGCATTCACCACCGTGTCGCGGACGACATCCAGCCACACCATGAGCCGCCCGAACGGACCCGATGCTTCGCGGCATCGATCGGCCACGATGCGGCACATCTCGGCGCCGTATTCCGCGCGGAACGACGCGGGATAAAGATAAAGGAGCGCCCTGTAGAACCGCATCACGCCCTCCGCGGCACAAACCCGCTGGCACGCGCCATCCTGACGAGCGCCGACAAACGCCCGGCTTCGGCCCGCGCGACGACCGCGCCGAATGGCGTAATGCGGTAGTAGCGGCGTCGCTCGTCGTCCATCTCCGGGGCCGGGCGTTCGCGAACCTCCACGAGCAGGCCCTGCTCGAGCATGCGCTGGATGGAGCGGTAGAGCGTGCCGGCGCTCAGTTTGACGTCGCCGTTCGTCCGCGCGGCGACGTCCTGAATGATGGCGTAGCCGTGGCGATCTTCGTCTGCAAGCGCCAGCAGGATATGGAACGTCGCCGGCGGCAGCGGCAGAAGCGAATCGGCCGAAGGGTCAGGTTTCATGCCTCAAATATATCCATAGTGGATATATTGTCAACGGGTATAGCCGCTGCGGACCGATTAGTTCCTGGAGTCGGGCGTCAACGCAGCCTGAGGGATGAGCTGGGTGGGGACGCGCTCTCCTCTCCGCCACTTCCCCCGATCGGCAGGATCGAAGATCTGCACGCGAACGTGGCCGCGCAGGTCTGCGACCGGCGGCCAGTCAAGCGCCCCGAGGGTGCTGGCGTTCTGGAACCGCGTCTTGAAGAGCTCGAGTTCGGGATCTTCCACCAGGAAGTAGGGTCGGTACCCACGAGCGCGCATCTTGGTGATCGCAATCTCGAAGTACTCGGGCCTGAGCAGATCGAATCGGAGCGTCATTCTGCCGGCGTAATGCCTCAGGCTGCCGCTCTCCTGAAAAGCAAAAAAGACCGCGTTCTCGGGCAGGTCGCGCGCGACGAAATACGCGACGGCCCGGTACCGCGATTCCGACGCGCGCACGCCAAATACGCCCAGCTCGCGCGCACGCCCGACGCCCGACGTGACGATGAGCCCGCACACCATGACGAGCCCGAGCGTTCGCAACGGCTCGGCTACGGTGCGCGCGAGTCTGGTCGCGCCCGCTCCGGCAAGAGCGGCAACGGCCGGATAAGCAGGAAGCAGGAACCTCAGGTACCACCAGTCCGGGGACGAAAGATAGAAAGCATAGGAACCCAACACCAGGGCAGTCGCACCGGCCGCAAGCCGGCTCATGGATCGCACGCCGGGCGGATTGCCGGGGCCCAGCAGCAGGACCGCGCCGATCAGCCCCAGCACGGCCAGGAACGGCTCATACCTGAGCGGGCGCATAAGAAACCCTGCCGTGTTCGCCGGGGCGTTCGAAACGGAGAAGACCTCAGCGACGCCGCCGTAACCGGATATGAACGGAGAGCCGTAGAGTTTCGTGTGAATCAGCGCAACGGCCAGACACGCCAGAATCGTCAGCATCGCGACGACGACGAACCTCATCGCGTCCCGCTTCCGATGTGTGGAACTCAAGCACCTCCAGGCAAGGTAGAGCATCGGAGCCAGCGCCAGGCCGAAGAGATTGGGACGAGTCAGAATCGCCATCGCGATCGCGACGCCCGAGCCAATCGCCGATGCGAGGCTCACAGCGGGCGCGAGCGCCAGTGCAAGCGCCCACCATGCTGCAGCCGGCACGTCGCTCATCGGCCACATCACCGAGGACAACACGATCGGACTCGAGGCAACGAGCAAGGCTGCCACCGCCCCGCCGACCGGCGCCGACATGCGTATCGCCATGCTCGCACTCGCGAGCACCAGGATGGCACCGAGAAGAGGCACGACGAGGTAGACGGCGGACGGCCCGCCCACAGCCTGCAGAAGCGCCATGGCGATGGGCAGTCCCGAAGAGTACACGGGCACAATCGTGCCGGGCTCGAGTCCAGGGCGATAGCCAAGAGGGGCAAAGGTCCAGTCCGCATTCGGCCAGGGCACCGTACGCGCGATCGGCTGATCAACGATCAGGCTTCCCTGAAGCCAGAGAGAGGCTTGACTGACGTAGCCGTACGAATCGGCACCACCGGCCGTCCGTGTCCCCCAATGGAAAGCGGCCCAGGCGACGGCGAGTGCGGCCGCGCTGGCAATCGCATACCCAGCGACTCCCGGTGCGAGTATGCGCGACAGCCTCGATGTCATTCAGGAAAGAGCTGTCTGACGACGAAGCCAGAGCTCGAGCGCAACGAGGGACCAGAGGTGTTGCGCATAGACATCGCTGCCGGAGAGATGCGTTTTCCACATGGCCTCGACGAAGCCGCGTTCGAACAGGCCGCGTTCGATCGCGCGTCGGCCGAGCAGGCACTCCTCTGCCGATTCGCGCCATTCACATCTCAGCCATCGTGCGACAGGCGTTGTCAACCCATGCTTCGGTCGATCGAGAATTTGTCGAGGCAGGCGATCGGCCATCGCCAGCGACAGGAGATGCTTTCCACGTCTTCGCCGGAGCTTCAGCCCGGAGGGAACGCGCATCGCAAACTCGACCATCTCGTGATCGAGAAGTGGCGAACGGATTTCCAGGCCATGCGCCATGCTCGTGCGGTCAACCTTTACGAGAATTCCATCTGCCAGAGAGGTCTTGAGGTCGACGTACAGCGCCTTGTTCACGGGATCGATCGAGGGGCATCGATCGTAAAAGTGTCGAAACCGCTCTGACGGATCGAATTCCCGACACGTGCGCGCAAAGGTGTGGGAATAGAGGCCGCTCTTGAGCGTCGGGTCGAAGAGGACGCCGCAGTGCTTCCACGCATAGGCCTGAGCGCGCGGCATCCCGAGCCGCGCCAGACCGGCGCGCCGGCCGGCCGGCGCAATCCAGGGCGCCAAGGCCGGCACAATGGTCGTGGCCACTGGTCCCAGGGCGCTCCTGAGGCGGGTCTCGAGTCGTTCGCGTGAGTGCCGCCAGTATCCTGCAAAGAGCTCGTCACCGCCGTCGCCAGTCAAGGCAACTTTCACGTGCCGACGCGCGGCCTGCGCAAGCAGATAGTTCGGAATGGCGGCGGCATCGGCGAAGGGCTCGTCAAAGGCCTCGACGATGCGCGTCGGCAAATCGCGGACCTCCGGTTGAACGGCCTGTTCGCGATAGTCGCATTGGAGGTGCCTGGCAACGGCGCGCGCGTGTTCACGCTCGTCGTGTTCGGTGTCATCAAAGGTCGCGGTGCAGGCGACGACGGGGCGCGGAAGCTGTTGCGCCATTTCCGCCACAACGGCGCTCGAATCAATCCCTCCGCTCAGGAATGCGCCAAGAGGGACGTCGCTTCGGAGACGGATGCGGACGGAGTCGGCCAGGTGGCCGATGAGCTCGTCTCGCCATGGTGTGTTTTGATCGCTCGGCTCGTCGGCGAACGGCGCATCCCAGTACTCACGGATGGTCACGCCGCACGAGGTGCATCGCAGGAGATGGCCGGCCGGCAGCTTGCGGACGGCCTTGAGGATGCTGAGAGGGGCGGGAATGTACTGCAAGCTGAGAAACGCGTCCACCGCCTCCGGATCGATTTCACGGTCAACAAGCGGATCGATCGCCACGGCCTGGAGCTCAGAGCCGAACACGATCCCCTTTCCACCGATGTCGCTGTAGTAGAGCGGCTTCTTTCCAAGGCGATCCCGAACGAGGATCAGAGTCTCCAACCTCTCGTCCCACAAGGCAATCGCGAACATGCCGCGCAGGGCGTGGACGAAGTCTTCTCCTCGCTCTTCGTAAAGGTGAACGATGACTTCGGTGTCTGATGCCGTACGGAACTGGTGCCCACGGCGAGCGAGCTCCTCACGGAGCTCGACGTAGTTGTAGATCTCGCCATTGAACATCACCCAGATCGAGTGATCTTCGTTGGCCAGGGGCTGGTGACCCGCTTCCAGATCGATGATGGACAGCCTGCGGTGTCCGAACCCGACGCGGCCTTTGACGTAATACCCCACATCGTCAGGGCCGCGATGGGCGAGCGTTCGGGACATCCGCTCGAGAAGGTCGCGCTCGACGACGGTGTCGTCGCTGAACGCGAACTTGCCGACCAACCCACACATTTCCTTGCAGCCTCAATTGGTCCACGCGCGGGCGGATCGAGGAGGACCGGACGGCATGGTATAAGAGGACCCGTTTTCAGGCAACGCGCGCCCACGCACATTGCCCAAGTTCCGATGGCGCTCTCCACGGCTTCCCTTCCGGCAGCTCGCCACATCGTTCAATGCGCGCGGACGATCGGCCCGGGCTTCGGCGTCAGCGGCCCGGCATACCAGCTGGAGCGCGCGTTCATCTCGCTCGGATGCACGTGCGAACGCTTCACGCTCGAGAATCTGGGATTCCACGCCGACGCGGGCAGATCTACGGGCCCGGCCATGGGACTCCTGCGTTTCTGGCGGGACATCGTCGTGTTCTCCACCGTTGGATCGGCCGTGCTGTGGTGGAAGTTTCGAGGGCGCCGGCCCGAGGGTGGCACGGTCGTCATTTGTCATGTGGATGCGCTCTATGGCGATTTGTTCGTCGTGCGTTCGCTGCACAAGGGCTTCCTGAAGCAACACCCGTCCCGGACACGGATGCTCTTGCGCAATCCGCTGCACGCGTTCGTGCTCGCTCGCGATGCGATCAGGTTCCGTCGTTCTGTTCATCGTCATCTGATAGCGCTGTCTGAGATGAACAAGGACGAAGTGATCAGGCTCTACGGCACGAGTGCAGATCGGATCACCGTGATCCCGAACGGTGTGGACCTTGAGCGTTTCCAGCCGTCCGAAAGCGCTCGACGCGAAGTCAGGGACGCGCTTTCGATCCTGGGAGACGCCTTCGTGGCGGTCTTCGTCGGCCACGAATTCGAACGGAAGGGTCTGCGCGTCGTACTCGAGGCACTTCGGCTGTTGGCGAACCGGGGGACCGTCGTCCATCTCATCGTGGCGGGCGGCGACGACAGCCGCGACTTCGAAGCCGAGTTCAGTGACATCGGTGATCGTGTCCGGTATGTCGGGCACCGTTCAGACGTCGAGCGGTATTATGCGGCGGCCGACGTGTTCGTCATGCCGGCTTCCTTTGACATCTCGCCGCTCGTGGGTCCAGAGGCGCTCGCATGCGGCCTGCCGATTCTGATGACGCGAGTCGGCGGTGTTTCGGAATACCTGTTGGACGGCCGCAATGGCTGGTTCATCGACCGCGAGCCGAACGATCTGGCGAAGAAGCTCGCTGCCCTCGCATCAGATCGCCAGCTGCGCACCGAGATGTCCCGCCACGCGAGAGCATCGGTTGCCGATCGGGATTGGCACGCGATTGCGCGGCGATTCCTCGAGGTGATGGATCGACTGTTTCCGCTGTCAGCGCCCGAAGGCCGCTGCGGCACGCGCGACGATAGTCGTCAGTCAGTCGACGGAGGTGCGCCACTCAATCGGTGATCCGGACCGGTTGGCGAGTCTCGGAACTGCGCACAGCGGCTTCCGCGAACTGGACCGCACGCAACCCGTCCAGCCCCGTTCCGCAGTCTCCCTGTCCGTCGCGAACCAGCCTCAGAAACTCGTCGAGCTCCGCGGCGAACGCATCTTCGGCCGTCACCTGCCAGCCACGCACGCGCTCGCGAAGGTTGAGCCACGGATGAAGAGTCCACGTGCGCCGACGACGGCCGTCGGGCCCTCGTCGGACCAGAAGGTTCAGGAGCGGAGGGTAATGCGCGAGCGCCATGCCGTCGCGACCGTACACCTCAAGGCGCAGGCGGTAGCCCTTCCACTCTGACCATGTCGCCTGATAGGAGATCGGAATCCCTTCTGCGGTTCTCGCAAGCACGATCGCGTTGTCTTCGGAGCCCGGCACGTTCCAGACGCCATTCGTCACGACCGCCGTCACGTGATCGGCTCGAAACCCGAGGTGACGAACCAGATCGGCGACGTGGATGCCGACGTCCATCATGGCGCCGCCGCCCAGAGTGGCTCGCTCGTACATCCAGGGCGCGCGGAACTGACTCATGCCTTCGTGGCCGCCAAACGCGCGCACGTGATCGATGGGTCCGAGTTCGCCGGCCGCGACAATCTGCTTGAGCTGGCGGAACGACGGGTAATAACGGTGATTGAAGCCGACGGCCAGCGTCTTCCTCGCATCGGCGGCGGCCTCAAGCATCCGACGGCACGAGTCCACGGTGTTCGACAGCGGCTTTTCGCAGAGGACATGTTTTCCCGCGCGTAGCGCGGCCAGCGTCATCTCCTCGTGAAGCTGGACCGGAGACGAGACGATGACGACATCGACGCTTTGGTCGTGGATCAAGTCGCGGTAGTCGCCGACGATCTTTGCATTCCCCGGTCTGGCAACCCGTCTGGCGCGTTCGAGGTCGACGTCCGCAATCGCGGCGAAGCGCACGGCGCCCGTCCGGCGCATGGTGCGCACCCGCATTTCGCCGACCACACCGGCGCCGATGACGCCGACGCCGAGCGGCGTCATGCCAACTCTCGGACCGCCCGCATCGCGCGGCGGAACGCAAAATAGGGAGTCCAGCCTGAGGCGACGTACTTGCGCCACTGCGGGATATTCCGGAAGTACCACATTTCTATGCGAGGGAGCCTGAAGATGTCCGCACTCTCACTCGCTCGGGCAAGCGTGGTGCTCACCGACCAGCGGTAGTGCTTTCGAACAGTCTCGAGAAGGTCGGTGGTAATTCGTCCCAAAGGCGCCGCGAAACCCTCGACGGCGCGTCCCGTTCGATCCGCGATCCGTCGGCCAGAGTCGACGATCTCTGCTCTGGCGATGTCGGGCGCCATGCGGGTCAGATCGCGATGAGTCATCGAATGCGCGCCGAACTCCACATTTCTTGCCGACAGGTCCTGCACGTCTCTCCACGTCAAGAGCTCTCGACGGTGACTATCTCCGCAGTCCCACGGCTCGGCACGATCGATCGGGACCACCGGCAGGAACACCGTGCAGCCCCATCGTGCCGCCTGCAGGGTCGAAAAAGCCTCGTCCAGAAAGTCTCGATAGCCATCGTCAAATGTCAGGACCACCGCGCCCTCCGGTACGGTGTGATTCGTGCGCGCGGCGACGTAGTCGGAGACACTCATTCCAACCGCCCCGGCATCGCGAAGGACGGCCATTTGATCCTCAAATGTCTCTGGTGTGACGGAAACCGGCCCTGGCCCGCGCGCTGAAACCGAGTGATACATCAGGATGGGGACACTCGACGGAATGGTCATGTCTCAGACGCCCAGGGCAGCTGTCCAAACTTTCGCTGCGCCACATCGTTGATCACGGTCAGATACGCCGCAAGGTGCGCAGTCTCAGTCCAGTGGGCCGCAAACGCAGCATACCCTCGCTTAGCCAGCTCGTCGCGCAGCGGTCGATCCCGCCTCACTCGTTCAATCGCCGCAAGCAGATCGTCATCCGTCTTGAACAGCAGTCCACCGCCGCTGTCCTGCACAAACTCGGGAATGCCTCCGAGATCCCTGGCGATGACCGGTGCTCTGCGGGCAAACGCCTCCAGCACGACGGTTGGCGCGACTTCATAGGTGACCGACGGTACGAGGCACGCCTGCGAATGCGTGAAGTAGGGACCCAGATCGCTCGGTGGGATTGGTCCGCGGAACACGATTCGCGGGTTTCGCGCGGCGGCACGCTCGACGATCGGGCGTTCCGAGCCGTCACCGACGATCAACAAGTCGGCGCCCTCGATCCGGTCCCACACACGAATCAGTGTCTCCAGCCCCTTCACCGGTTCGAGCCTCCCGACGAACACGAAGTACGGCCGCTCATGCGGTCGCGGACCAGGATTTCGCCACTCATCGTCTGATCGCGTCGAAAAGGGCGGCAAGTGAGTGAACGGACGATTGAATCCGCGCTCCGCATGCATGCGGATGGTGAACCGGCTCGGCGCCAAAAACACGTCCACGTTTCCCGTCGCGTCCGCCAGCAGATTCGTGTGGCGCCAGAGCTGCGGCGGTCGTCCCGCGGCCAGGGTGCAACGAGTGCACGTCGGTCGGTCGCAAGGTTCGCGATTGAACTTCCAGAGGACGTTCATCGGACACACGAGCCAGTGTTCGTGGGCCGTGTAGAGCTTGATCGTCGGGCGCGTCGAATCTCCGATGGCCAGAACGCCGGGACCGAGCAGCGACACGTTGTGGAAATGGATGACGTCAACCGGCTTCGTCAGCAGCGCCTTGATCGCGTGCGTCTTAAGAAACGGCTTTCCGGTCTGGTGCGACAGGAACGGCGACAGCGGCCCCCATCCGCTGCGCAGCTGGTGAACGGTCACCTGCGGATGATCGGGCAAGGCCGTCGACGGCTCTCTGCTATCGAAGAGGCGAAATGAATCGACGCAGTGAACAACGTCCACGAAATGACCGAGTTTGCCCAGTTCGTGAGCCAGCCGGTAGACGTACAGCCCGTCTCCGCCAAAGCTGTACGGCGGGTAGAACGTCGTGACGTGCAGGAACCTGAGCGGCCGGCTCATGAAGGCTGTTCGAAAAGATCGACGAGGCGACGGGCCGCGGACTCCCAACTGAGGCTGCCAGCCGCGACGATGCCCGCGACGCTCATGGTTCGCCTCAATTCACGCGACTGAAGAACATCGGCGAGCGCGCGCTCGAGCGAGCGTTCATCTCGTGGATCAACGAAGCGACCGGCTTGGCCCAGGAGCTCCGGCAACGGACTCTCGGTCGTGGCCACAACCGGGCATCCGCACGCGGCGGCTTCGAGCGCGGGCAGCCCGACACCTTCGGTAAGCGATGGCAGTGCGAGAACCGTCGTCAGATTCAGCAGCGCGACAAGGTCATCGTCTGGCAGGTAGCCGGTGAACGTCACCCGAGGCGACAGTTGCAGCGAGTGCACGAGCCTCGAGACCGCATCGTAGCAGCTGAGGAATGAATCGCCTTCGTGGTCTCCGACAAGCATGAGCGAGAGATCCTCAAATTCCGGCAGCAAGGTCAGTCGATGGAACACACGAACCAGCGCTTCCAGGTTCTTGTGCGGGCTGAATCCCCCAAGGTAGGTGATCGACCGTCGAGATGGATCGAACCCGAGCTCTGCGAGGCGTGATGTCGGGCGCGCCGACTCGAGAACCCGGAAGACCGGATCGCACGCCTCGCCTACGACATGGAGGCGCTCGGCCGGCACGTGATGCCGTTCGACGATGACCTTGCGCGAGTATTCGGAAACCGTCACCAGGACATCCGCCTGCCGCCGTCCCAGCGCGGATTTCGCCGACCAGAGCAGCCGATTCTTCCATCCTCCCATCGCGAGGGCGGGATACATTTCCGCGGTGGCGTCGTGGATGAACACAAAGCGTCGCGCATGGCCGAACGTCGGCACGAAACTGTACAGGTTGGGAAAGAGCACCACGTCGAGCTCGGCACTCGAGAGCGCCCGGCTCATCGCCGCAATGTCCCTCAGACGACGATGTCCATCGGCCGACGCGGCGACGATCGTCGGGGCGGCGGCTCCGACAACGCGTGCACGCACTCGCGCCGGCAGGAGCGGCACCGCTTCGGGCGAGTCCACGAAGAACGTGTACTGATTGCGACGATCGACGTCGGCCATTGCGCCGAGCAGACATCGCGCGTGGCGGCCGAACCCTCTCTTCAGCATCCAGCAGGTTGCATCCACGCCGATGCGGAGGCCGGACTCGACGTTCACACGCTACCTCGGGTATCACGCACCGCCCGGATCAGCTGATTCCAGCCGTACGGCTCGAGGGCGCCGCCAGACCGGTACGCGAGCACGCTGACACCAACAAGAGCCGCCACGTAGACCAGCATCGACGCGCCGCCATACAGGAGTATCTGCGGAATCGTGCCAATGGGATGCGCCCGGTGCATGGCCCATCCTGCAAGCCCCGCCAGCGCGGCACATCCCCAAATCGTCAGAACGGGCCCCAGCACGCGGAGACCAACCGCCCGGCGGGCAGCCGCCCAGATCGCAACACCCGCCACATGCACCAAGAGACTCGCCATCGCGACGCCCACCTCACCGAGCATGAGCGCGAGCGGCACACCGACCACCCAGGTTGCGACCGTGCCGATCAGCGTTGCTCGAAAAACGACGCGAGACTGCCCCATGGCGTGCAGCAGACCCGTCAGAGGCGCGAGCGTGGGGATCACGAGGCATCCCAGCCACATCCAGAAGACGAGCGGGATGGACCCGATCCACGGGTCGCCGAACACCAGGCGCACGATTGGATCGATCAGCACGAGTGTGAGTACGGCAAGAGGCGCGACCACCGCGTGCGCGACCCAGACCACATGATTCACAAACTGTCGAAGCTCATCGGGATGATCCTGCAGTCTTCCAAACGATCCGACATACAAACGCTGCAGAAGGATGAGGCCAGTTTGGGGAAAGCCCGCGACCATCGCTGCCCATGCCAGATGGCCAACCGCCGCCGTGCCCAGAAGCAACCCGATGAAGACCGGCACGATACTGTTCTTGAGCACGGTAATGAAGTGCACACCCTGGTACGGCAGGCCGAACCTCAGAAACCGGGTCGCGTTGGTAAGGCTCCAGCGCCAGCCTGAAAGATGGGGGCCGATCGCGATGGCGACCGCGGCGCCCGTAACCGATCGCACCATCACAGCAATCGCGAAGCTCGCCGCCCGAAAGCCCATCAACGCCAGCGAGATCAGCGTGGCGTTGAAGACAATGGCTTGCACGACCTCGACCGCACCCACACGCTCGAACGCCAGCCGACGCTCGAGTCGCGTGAGCGGCAGGAATCGAAACGAGTCGGCCACGATCGCCACGGTCATCGCGGGCAGGAGCCACCAGTCGTCCGACGCCAGCCGGTACGACCTGGCGACCCACGGCGTGGCCGCGAGAGCCGTGAGCGCAATACCCAGCGCGACCACCTGCTGGAACGACGACACGCCACGGTACTCGTCGTCGCTCGGCTCGGTGAGATGGCGCACGAGGCTCATGCTGAGCCCGAGGTCGCCGAGCGCCGTGAGGAGCGAGAGGAAGAACGTCAGAATCGCCACCAGCCCGAAGTCCTCCGGTGCGAGGATTCGCGCCAGCAGCAGCGAGCCGCAGATGTTCAGGATCTGGCCGGCGACCTGACCGCCGCCGAGCGACACGGCGCCGCGGATGCTGCGGTGCACGACGTCCGACGGTCGCAACGCGTCAGTCATTTCCATCGCGGGGAGCGCCACGCATCTGGGCCATCAACGATCGGGCGTATAGTAGCGCCGTCTCGAGGCAACATCCGTCGTTTCCGCGTCCGAGCGCCCACACCGATGACCACGCTCTTCTGGTCGCTGACGGCAGCGCTGGTTGCGTGCCGCTTCTACCAGTTCCGGCCGTATCTCGACCACCCTCACCTTTTCCGTCAGGCCGAGACGGCCTTCTACTCGCTGGGGTTCTATCGCTTTGGCTTGAATATCTTCTCGCCGTCCGTTGGCTGGCTGGGCGCATACCGACGTGTCATCCTCGAGTTTCCGCTTACCGAGTGGATTTCAGCGTGTCTCTACTTCCTCACGGGTCCCACGATTCTCGTCGACCGACTCGTGAACCTTGCATTCTTTCTGGGCTCGGCATTCTTCTTCTTCCGCATTGTGGCGCTCATTCACGACCGCCTGATGGCCCAGATCACCACCCTCTTGTACATGGCCGCGCCGCTCGCGATTTACTACTCGCGTGCCGTCCACGTTGACTTCACCGCGGTGTGTTTCGCGCACGCCTTCTTCTACGGAATGCTGCGATTCGTCGAATCCCGCCGGGCACGAGACCTCTGGGGCGCCGTCGGCGCCGGAGTTATCGCCTTCATGATCAAGTCGCCTTACGTGTTCTACCTGCTCATACCGGTTCTGTGGTTCTGCTACCAGCGGCGGGCAGGCACGAAGAGTCTGCTCATGATCCTCGTGGCGTTCGCATTGCCGAGTGCCGCGTTCGTTGGGTGGTTCAGTTACTCGCAGCGGGTGAATGCGCACGCGCCCGACCTGTCGTTCATACCGAGCCATTTCGTGCAGGTGAACCGATTCGGCTGGTTCTTCGGAACTGCCGCGGATCGCCTGAGGCTCGACCTCTGGCAGACGGTCATCGGACGCGTGTATCGCGAGATCGCGTCAACCGTCTGGTGGGTGCTGGCGCCGATTGGTCTCCTGATGCGCAACGAACTGAGAGCTTTCTATGGCTTCACGGCGTCATGGACCGTTGGCACGCTGGTCTACCTGCTTCTCTTCCTGACCTTGAATGCCGACCACAGCTACTATCAAATCCCCTTCATCGCGCCCTTCTGCCTGTGGCTGGCACCCGCGATCTATGGATGCTGGAGCGGAAGGCCGCCACTCGGTCGTTCGGGCCGTCCGGCGGCGGCCGCCTTGCTCATCGCCTTCGCGGCGTCATCGATGTTCGTGACGTCTCGACGTTTCTACCGCATCGATCCGCTTCAACTCGCGATTGGCAGCTTCATCGAAGCCAAGACCAGCCCTGATGACCTCATCGTAATGGCGCACACCAATGCGAAGTTCGCGGACCCGTCGTTTCTCTTCTACGCGCACCGTTACGGATGGTCAATCGGCCCCGACGAAATCTCCCGGCAAGTGATCGAGGGGTTGACGCCGCTCGGCGCCAGCGTCGTCGTGACGTCCACGCTCTGGCCACCCGACCAGCGCGCGCGGGCTTTTCTGGAAGCTCTGCCTCTCGACGGCAGCCTGAACATTGGCGGCGGGCAGGTCACAATCCGCCGGCTCGGGCCATCACACCGCTGGCCATGACCGAACCTTCAGGCGTCGTTAGCGTCTATGCGGCCAGCGGACGGCTCGGGCGGCTCATCGTGGGTGAGCTGGCCGCACGGAATGCGATCGTCCGCCTCGGCGGACGAGATCCTCACAAGCTTCGGGCTCTCGCAGCCACCCTCCAGGGGAACAGCGACTGGAGGGCAGCGCAGTCGGATGACATTCCCGCGCTTTGCGAATTCACGCGGGGATCGAGAGTGGTCATCAATGCCGGCCCGGCGTCCAGAACGGGCGACTCGCTGATCAGGGCGGCGCTCCAGGAACGCGTCCACTACGTCGACGGCGCTGGTGAACAGTCTCACATTCGCCGCATCTTTGACGAGCACGGCCACGAAGCAGCATCTCAGGGCGTCGCCCTGGTCCCTTCATGCGGTTTTGACTATGCGCTCGGGGATTGCCTGGCCCGGATCCTCGCGCGCGAGAGCAAGCACGTGCAGGAGGTGACGGTGGCGTACGCAATCGCGGGATCGGAGGTCGCCGCCAACAGTCTGCAATTTGCGTCAGAAACCAAGGGTGGAGGCGAGGTGCTCTTCGAGGCTGGACAATGGAGACGGACACGGCCGGAAATCTTCCAGCGAACAGTCGTCTTCCCTCCCCCATTCGGGCGCCAGCTCATGGCGCGCTATGCCGCGGGTGAGGTCATTACCGTACCGCGTCACACGAGAACAGAAAGGGTCACCGCGCTGATCACGGTCGCGTCGCTCGTCCCCAATCCTCGACTCGTCCCACTCTTCCCTTACCTCAGGCCCGCCGTCGCCCTCATTCGTCGCACTCCCGCTCGCCGCCTGCTGGCGCTGGCATCGCGGCTGCGCCCCGCTTCACCTCCAGACGCGACACCGCCTGATCCGCCGCGCTTCGCCATCGTCGTCGAGGTGGCGGACCTGGACGCGTCCTTGCGCCGCGGCATCATCGAGGGCGGAGACTTTCACACGGTCACCGCGGCAACCCTCGCATTCGCTGCCTGCACTGTTGCCTCATCGACCTTCGACAAGCGAGGCGCGCTTTCACCCGCGATGGCCGTGACTCCCGAGGCGCTGCTCGACAATCTGAAGGCGGCCGGCGTCACCTGGCGGATTGAACATACCGATACCAGGCGACGGACCCTGTAACCATCGCGCGATACAGCGCTTCGCTCGATGCAAATCTGAGCGCCTCACGCGGACCGAGCTGACCCCACAAGGCAACGAGCACGTAACCGAACGTGTGAATGGCCGCGGGGACGACAAGAATGGGCGACCAGCGATTGGTCAGCAGCCGTCTTTTCGTCCAGCGCAGCGTGCCGGGGTAGTTGAAGCGCGGGACGGTATCAAGGCTCGTCAGGTACTCACGCGCCTGGAGGCGTGCACGCGCCCGCATCTTTCGAACGAGCGACGCCAGCCGGCGATGTCCGGTGGGCGGACGATGTTCAAGGTGAAGAGGGACCTCGCGAACGAGGCCATCCACCTCCTCCGGTGCGTGAATGATACCCAGCATCCGCACCGAGTCCTTCCGGAACAGCACGAGTTTGTACGGGCCCCCGTCGCTGACGTATCGATGCCCATCCCAGTGCTTCCAGAGAAACGCATAGCCGCGCACCCCGGCGTCGCTGGTCAGCGCGCGGAGCCCATCGCGCATCTCTGGCGAAAGGAACTCGTCGGCGTCGAGGTTCAGCAGCCATTCACCCTTCGCGTGGTCATACGCTTGCGGTGTATGACGCTCGCAGTGGCCATAGAACGGCGCCTCGAAGACTCGGCATCCCGCTCGTCGCGCGATCTCCAGTGTCCTGTCAGCGCATGGTCCATCGTGCACGACGACGACCTCATCGACGGCGCCCGTCAGACTCTCGAGGCAGCGACCGATCGTGCCCTCCTCGTTGCGGACAACCAGGCAGGCTGAAATGGAACCCGAGTGTAGGTGTGAGACCGATGGCGGTTCCGCAGGCGCCGAGGCGTCAGGAATCCACTCGTACTCGCGACGGCCCATGCGACTCGATTGTGGGCCGATCGATCAGCGGCGGGATCCGGGGTGCCGTTTCCCTCGCGATCGAGGATCGGTCAGGCCAGGGGCGATAGGAGGTTCAAGCGGCGACGCGGCTGGAACCGCAGGTCTCGCAGGCATGGGTACGAACCGCAGGCCGGATGCTCCGGCCGCGTCGCTGGCCGGTTCGGCCTCGATGTATTCGGCGTCTTCGTTCACCTGCCAGACGTTGAAGACGCGCTGGCCGGCCATGACATTCGCGGCCGCGAGGAGCGCCGTCATCATCGCGTGATCCTGGTTGTTGTAGCGATGCATCCCGTTGCGGCCCACCATGTGCAGCGTCGGAAACCGCGCCTCGATCTCATCTCTGATGATCTTCACGCGCTCGGCGTACCCATCGTCGTAGACCGGATACGCTTTCGGCTGGCGGACAACGCAGCCATCGAGCGGCTCCTCGCCATGCGCCAGGCCGATGGCCTGGAGTTCCCGTCTGGCCAGGTCGACGAGTGCGTCATCGCTCATGTTCCAGAGCGTGTCGCCGGCAAAGCAGAAGTACTCGAGACCGTAACAGCACAGCGATGGATCGGGCACCATCTCAGGAGACCACGCCTTGAAGTTCTGAATTCGTGCGACGCGCACCGTCGGATCGTGAATGTAGATCCACTGGTCGTCAAACACCTGCCGGTCTTTGAGCACGAGCGCCACGATCAGGAAATCGCGATACTTCAACCCGGCCGCGGCATCGACCGCCTTGTCGGAGAGCGCCGGCGTCAGGAACGTCGCCAACTGTCTGAGCGGAGCGCTCGAAATGACGTGGCGCGCCTGATCGATTCGCCGATCGCCCAACGCATCCTCGTGCGCCACCGACCAGAGATGAGCGGCACCGTCGTAGGAGCAGCTGACCACGCGGCGTCCGAGCTGCACGTCTCCACCAAGGGCCTTGATGCGATCCGCACATGCATCCCACATCATCCCCGGGCCGCGCCGTGGATACCTGAACGATGTCGCGAGCGTCTTGATGCCCGATCGGCTCTCGTCGGAGCGGGGCGTCCGGAGTGCATTGAACAGGGCCGACCGCAGTGAGAGGTTCTTGATGCGCTGTGCCGCCCAGTCCGCCGAGATGTCGGCGCAACGCATCCCCCACACCTTCTCCGTGTAGGTCTTGAAGAAGGCGTTGTACAGGCGCGCCCCGAACCGGCCGCTGACCCACTCTTCAAAGTTCTGCGAATGCTTGGCTCTCGAAATCCTGGCCTTCGCATACGAGAGCACGCACGCCGACGCCTCCAGCGGTCCGAGCTTGTGCAGCGCTTCACCCAGCTTCAGCGGGTAGGAGAAAAAGCGGCCGCGATAGTAAATACGGGACGATCGCTTCCGCACGAGCATGTCGTCCGGCAGAATCTCGGTCCACAGGTCTTCGATCTGCCTCGACTTCGAGAAGAAGCGGTGGCCGCCAATGTCGAAGTAGAAGCCCTTGTATTCGACCGTGCGCGAGAGGCCCCCAACATATCTGGCATCGGCCTCCAACACGCGCACGGTCCGACCTTGTCGCGCCAGCTGGTACGCCGCTGTCAGCCCGGCGGGGCCCGCTCCGATGATGATCGCGTCAATCAGCGCCTTGGTCGTCATCGCGGCGTGGCGCCCCGCGCCGCGTGTGGGCGCCCGAACCGGCGAAACGTGTGCGTCAGGTGTTGCAGGCGGTGCTGGATCCAGCACCATGCGAAGGTGCCGCTCGCATACGCGTAATACAGCGCGTGCAGGAGAATGCCGCCGAGCGCGAAAACCAGGCCGCGCCGACGAAAGAGGAATCGATAGAAGTTCCCGTTGAGCAGCACCACGCCCGTGACGGCCCCCGCCAGGATCAGCAGCAGAAGGGTGCGCCAGTCGGCCGGGGCCGCCAGCAGACCTGCCGCGGCCAACACGACCAGCCACACGAGCGCAGCGCTCGCCCGGTGTCGGTGCTGGACGTTGAGGTCGGTCGGAATCCGTTGCTGTTCCAGCATCAGGCACGCCCAGGGATACGCTCGATCGCGGATGTCGGTCGTGATCACCGAACCGAGCGTCCACCGCTTGAGGTGCGTGCATTGCACTTTCTTGTCCAGGCGCACCCGGTGTCCCGCACTCGCGAGTCGTCCCCCGAATTCGATGTCCTCGATCGACGCGCGGCGATAGCGCTCGTCGAAGCCTCCCAGCGCGAGAAACACCGGCCTTCTGACGGCACCGCAGCCCGCCCAGAACGATTGACTCGCCTCGCGGGACGATTGATGCACGAAGTGATGAAAAAGGTTGCGGTAGTCCGACACAAACGCCCGGCTCTCCGGCCGGTCATCGTAGGATCCGAACACGGCGGCTCGATCGGGGTCGTCATCAAACCCTTTCAGGATCCGCTCGATCGCATCGTCAGCCAGAACGACATCGCCGTCCACGAAGAAGAGAATCGGCGCGGTCGCCGCTCTGGCGCCGGCATTCCGTGCGCCGGCCGGTCCGGTTGGCGGGTCCTGCCTGATGACGGTGGCCCCGAGCGATCGGGCGATCCCTCCAGTGCCATCATGTGAACCGTCGTCAACGACGACAATCTCGGCCAGCCCACGGGCGCTTCGCTGCACGGCTTGAAGGCAACGACCGAGAGAAACCTCGGCATCGCGAGCGGGGATCACGACCGACAGCCGAGGCGTCGCGCCCATGATGAGTTGTCGAGGTTGACCACGAAGGATACCACGGCTCGACGGGCGGTCGAACGCCGAAGGGTACTATTTCGGGGGACGAAGCTGATGTGAAGAAACGAGAACCGTTCGTTATTCGGTCCTCAGAGCAACCGACGGACTCACGCGAGACGCGCGGCCGGCGGGAACGAGATTGGCGAGAGCGGAGACGACGAACAACGTGACGAGCGCGGCAATCCACGCGACCGGATCGACGTAGCTGACACCGTACAGCGCGCCGGCAATTGCCTTGGCCGCGACGAACGCTAGTAATAGACCGACGAGCGCACCCGCGCCGGCGACGGCCAGTCCCTGCTTCATCACCAGCGAGACCACTGAACCTGGCTCAGCGCCGAGCGCCATTCGGATGCCAATCTCGCGGGTGCGCCGCGCAACCGAGTACGCGATGACTCCATAAAGACCCACGGCGGCGAGCACCATTGCGACGATGCCGACGGCGCTCACGCCGATCGCACCGAAGCGCGCCGGCAGCAACGTCGCGCCGATCTGCCCTTCCATCGTCTGACTCTCGACGAACACGACGTTCGGCTCGAGCGCAACCAGCTCACGGCGGATCGCGGTCACCAGCGCGCCCGCGTCGCCATGGGTCCGCGCCATGATCGCCTCTCCGGATTGGGGGCTCTGGGTATACGCGAAGTGCACGTAGGGCGTCGGCTTCTCACCAATCGTGCTGACCTTGTAGTCTGGAACGACGCCCACGATCTCGTAGGCCGGGCCGTCCAACCCACGGGTCCGGATCCGTTGTCCGAGCGGGCTCTGGTTCGGCCAGAACCGGCGTGCCATGGCCTCGTTGACCACGATCACATCGGGTGATGTCGGCGTATCGGACGGTGTGAAATTGCGGCCTTCGAGGATTGGCACACCAATCGTCGGAAAGTAGTCTGCAGAAACCGTCGTCACTGACAATTCGATGCCCTTGTCGCTGACGTCCTGGCGCTCGGGCATGAAAAAGCGGTTGTTGACGTAATTGATCGACATCGGCGTGCGCTCGGCCAGTCCTGCGGACTGAACGCCGGGTATCGCGCGCACCCTCTCGAGCGCGCGTTCGAAGAAGGTGTGCGCTCGATCGCTCGAGTAGCCGATGAGATTCAGGTCGGTGGACACAATTGCGAGGCCGTCAGGACGGAACCCGATGCCGGCGCTCTCCGCCGACATCAGGCTGCGAGTCAAGAGCCCTGCCGATACGAGCAGGACCATGGTCACGGCCATCTGAATCGCCACGAGCGTGTCGCGGAGGGACCATCGCCGACCACCGACGCGCGCACCGGAGACCTCGCCCTTCAGCTCTCCGACAAGCGCGGGACGCGTCGCCTTGAACGCCGGGGCGAGGCCCGCTGCAAGGGCCGCCACGAACGCGACCACCGTCGTGAACGCGAGCACGCGGCCGTCAATCTGGAGTCCCAGCGTCAGCTGTATAGGAAGCGGCAGCTTGATAGACACGACGAGCCGCGCGAGTAGCCACGCGAGGGCCACCCCCGCCACCGCCCCCAGTATTGCCAGGATCGCGCTCTCGGTAATGAGCTGTTGCACCAGGCGCCTGCGACTCGCACCGATCGCCAGTCGAATCGCGATCTCGCGCTGCCGCCCCGATGCTCGCGCCAGGAGCATGCTGGCGACGTTGGCACACGCGATCAGGAGCACCAGTCCCACGACAACCATCAGTCCTGTCGCGATTGGCATGAGCACTCGATCGGCGTCAGGATGTATGCGAACGCTGTTGGTCGGGACGAGCGCGACGGATCGGTCCTTGTTAGTTTCGGGATACGCGACCGACAGCTGTTTCATCACGACCGGAAGGTTCGCGTTCGCGCTGGCGAACGTTTCGCCTTCCTTCAGGCGGCCCTTGATGAAGAGCCAACGCTGACCTCGTCGATCCAGATGGTTCGTGCCCGTGGGCGACGGGACGGTGTCGATAATGCCGCCGGGCTCGCCTTCTTCGACATATGCCAGAGGCTTCCACAACTCCGTCATGATGATCGGGATGAGACCCGTGAACTCAGGCGGCGCCACACCAACGATCGAGTACGCCTGACCGTGAATCCGCATCGGCTGTCCGACAACCGCGAGGCTCGATCCGTAGTCGCGAACCCAGAGCCGGTGCGAGATGACCACGACGCGCGGCGCACCGGGCCGATCGTCTTCGGGCGCGAGCGTCCGGCCGATTTGAGGTTTGATGCCGAGAAGCTGGAAGTAATTTCCTGAAACAACCTCGCCGAGCGCCAGACGCGATCGATCCGTCATACTGACGGCGTCGAGCGACATGCTGAAAGCGAGCATGTCGCTGAAGACGTCGTTGTGGCTCTTGAAGTCGAGGTAGTCCGGATACGAGCTCGTCGAGTACCGCTCACCGTCCCGGCTTCCCGTGAAGACGTCGACCAGGCGATCGGGACGTTCGACCGGCAGCGGCCGGAACAGGGCCGCGTCAACGATGGTGAAGACGGCGGTGTTGAATCCGATGCCGATGGCCAGCGAGGCAATCGCCACCAGCGTGAACCCCGGGCTTCGGACGAGCCATCTGATCGCGTAGCGAACGTCTGCGACGGTGTTCTGCAGCAAGCGCGTCGTCTCCTGGGAATTAATACGGGATTCGCCGGGGTAAGGTTCAGGGCAAGGGGCGGATCAGTGCGGGCAGAACCGCCTCGATCGCACGACGGCCTCCCTCGAGCCACGGCGGGAGGACAAGCGACTCGCCGAGGCGCGCGCGATCCTCATCGACGCCGAAACCCGGGCCGTCCGTTGCCACCTCGAAGAGGACTCCACCCGGCTCGAGGAAGTACACAGACTTGAACCAGAAGCGATCGATCACGGGAGTGGGGCGACGGCCGGCCTGTTCGATGCGATCGCGCACGTCCACCTGCATGCGGTCGTCATCGACCCGCCACGCGAGATGGTGCACGAAACCGGTGCCCCAGGCGCCGCGGCGCGCCGCCGGCATTTCAGTCAGGTCCAGATACTGTCCGGAGCTACCTCCTTCGACACCATAGCGATGCCACACCCCCTCGGTCGCGCGATGTCGAAAGCCGAGGACCTGGGTCAGGAACTTCGTCGTGGCCGCCACGTCCCGTTCGACCATCCGAGCGGTTTCGAGGCCTCTGACCTGCCGTTCAACAGGGATAGGGCTGTTCTCCCAGGGTTCGAACGCGCGGTCCATGGCCGCCTGGCTCTCGACGAGTGCGAGGCGCAGGCCATGCGGATCAATCAAGGGCATGACGCGATCGCCGAACCGCGCCTCCGTCGGCGCGACGGTCGTCCCATACCGTGTCAGGCGATCGCGCCAGAACGTCAGACTGTCGGGCGGCACCGCGAGCGAGACCTCGACGCTCAGCCCGTGGCCATCTCTTCCGGGTGCGGGCATCGCCCACGGAAAGAATGTGAGGTCGGTACCCGGATGGCCGACCGCATCCGCATAGAACAGATGGTAGGTGCCCGGGTCATCCTGGTTGACGCTCTTCTTGACGAGACGCATCCCGAGAATGCCGGCGTAGAAGTCCAGGTTCTCCTGCGCCGGTCCGGCAATGGCCGTGATGTGATGAAGGCCGCGGACGCCCTGCATTGAACCCTCCACCCTCATCATGGGCGTCGTGCGATAGCGACACAAGTCAATGGACGTATGGATAGAAGCGAATGGTCGTCAGTCCTGCCTGAGGGCGGAGGTGGGCTGGATAGAAGCGGCGCGCAGAGCCGGAAGGTAGCTGGCGAGGGCCCCCGTCGCGATGAGAATCAGTCCCGAGAGGACGAAAGTCGTCAGATCGCTGGCCTCGACCCCGAAGAGCAGCGTGGTCGCGGCTCGTCCAACCGCAAGCGCCAGGAGAACACCGACAGTCACCCCGACGCCGAGTAACGTTGCCGCTTCCGACATGATGAGCCGCACCACGTTCGATCGACTCGCACCGAGCGCCATGCGGATGCCGATTTCATTTCGGCGCCGGGTCACCATATACGAGATGACGCCGTAGAGCCCGATCGTTGCCAAAAGCGCCGCGAGCCCGCCGAAAAACCCCGCGAGAGTCGCCATGAGGCGCTCTCTCATCAATGATTGCTGGAGCTGGGCAGGGTATGACTGGAAGACAATGGCAATGCCGGAGTTCACAAGGCCGACTGCCCCGCTGACTCTCGATGTGAGATCCTCGAGAGGCCCATCCGATTTGATCAGCATCGACGAAAACAGCCACGGATCGCTGTCCTGCGAGCTGGGAATGTAGGCAATCGGTGAAAAGTCTTCGCGAAGTTCGTGATACTTGGTGTTGCCGACCACGCCGACGATCTGATACGACACCCGAGGCTCGCCAGGACGTTCCTCGAGCCAGAACGTCTGGCCGATCGGGTTGGGCCTCTCGACGACTTTCTGCACGAACATCTCGTTGACGATAGCCACCTTCGGCGATCCGATCGAATCGTGGTCGTCGAAATCCCTGCCCATCACGAACGGCGTGCCTGTGGTGTTGAAGTAGCCCCGGCTTATCCTGTTGAAATTGGCGAGCACTTTCTTCCCGGGCCCGTTCAACGCGTCGCCAGTCACGTTGTCGTTCCAAATCGGGCCGGCAATCGGCACGATGGACGCCTGCGACGCCGACGTCACGCTGGGCATCGCCCTGATCCGGTCGAGGATCTCCTCGTATGTCGCGCGGCGTCGTTCGGCCGACAGGGTGACCCGCCGAAGATCCAGTACCGCGACCAGAATGTTCGCCGGTCGGAATCCGGCATCGAGCGAGGCCAGATTGCGGAACGTCCGAACGAAGAGCAGCGCGCCGAAAACGAGCACCAGAGAGAGTCCGACCTGAACGACGACCAGGCCCCGCCTGACGCCGAACCGTTCGCGACCGTCGGTCACGCCGCGCCCCGAGGTCTTCATCGCATCGGCCGGCGGTGTCCGGGTGGCCCGTAGAGCGGGCGCGAGACCAAAGATCAGGCAGGTGCCAACAGCGAGCACCCCCGTGAACACCAGCACCCGCCAGTCCGTCTCGAGATCGACGAAGAGTTGATTGCTCTCGGTGCTCAGGAACGCGACCAGCGATCGACTGAGCGCGCCCGCGATCCACCCTCCGAAAGCGGCGCCAATCGCCGCAATCAGCAGGCTCTCCGCCAGCATCTGCCGGATCACACGGCCCCGCGATGCACCGATCGCCAGACGGATCGCCATTTCGCGGTCGCGGGCGGTCGCGCGCGCCAGCATGAGGCTGGCGAGGTTCGCACACGCGATCAGCAGCACGAGGAGTGCGATGGCCAGCAGGAGATAGAGGGGCGTCACGTACATTTCCCGCAGGGCGGAAACGCCTGAGGCCGCAGGCGAAGCCCCCAGCTGGAACGCCAGATAGTTTTTGGCGTCGTCCGGCGCGTACGAGGTCGGAAGGGTGGTTTTGAAGAGCGCCGGCGAGATCGCCCGCATCTCCGCGTCGGCCTGCGCCAGCACGACGCCGGGCTTGAGGCGTCCGATTGCGGCCAGCCACCAGAAATCCCGCTTGTCGAGCGCGGTCTCCTCGCCGCGAGTGATTGGTTCAGCGCAGAGGGGAATCGCCACATCGAACCTGCGGCCCACCTCGACGCCGAAGAATCCAGGAGGTGTGACACCGATAATCTCGAACGGATGCCCGGTGAGGAGAACCTTCGTGCCGAGGACTGACAGGCGACCACCATATTCGCGCTGCCAGAAGGCATCGCTGATAACCGCTCCTGGCGAGCCGCATCCCGGCCGATCGTCTGACGAGGTGAACACACGGCCCAGGCGCGCGCGAACACCGAGCACGTTGAAGAAGTCGCCGTTGACCCAGAGCGCGAGAACCGGGCGAGCCTCACCCCCGGGCGACAGGTTGAGACTGGCGCTGCCCCACGCCAGCATCGACGAGAACGTCGTCTGCTGGCTTCGAATGAGCTCCCATAGGGGATGGGTCAGCTCCGCATTCGGTCCCACGAAACTGCCGGTACGTCCGCCCGGCGTCTTGACGATCTGAACTTCGACCAGCTCCTGCGGACGCTCGACCGGAAGGGCGCGCAGGCGCACCGCATTGAGCATTTGAAAGATCGCGGTGTTCGCCCCGATGCCGAGGGCAATCGAGAGGACAGCCACCGAGGCAAAAACCGGTGAGTTACGCAGCAGCCGTACTCCATGTTTCAAGTCCTGCCAGAAGTGTTCGAGCACCATGATCGAATTCATCTGAAAGATCTCTTCGCGAATCCGTGTGGGATTTCCGAGTCGTCGTCTGGCCGCGGCCCGAGCCTCGGCGGGCGCCATCCCCAGCCGGACGTTCTCCTCAGCTTCAATCTCGAGATACGACTCCAGCTCGCGGGCACGTTCGTCGTCCCATTTGCCACGGCACAGGAATCGGGTCCAGCTCACGGCGTAGTCCTACTCTGCGACGGGCCGCAGGATGCGATTGATGGCACGGACCATCTCGTCCCACCTGCTCGTCTGCTTCGCAAGCTGTTGACGGCCCATGGGAGTGAGGCGGTAGTACCGCGCTCGCCGATTGTTCTCAGACGTCCCCCAGAACGAAGCGATCCACCGTCGATCCTCTAGCCGATGCAGCGCCGGGTAGAGCGAGCCGTGTTCCACCTGAAGGACTTCGTCGGAGCGGCGCTCGAGGGCGTGCGCGATGGTGTGACCGTGAGCCGGGCCCGCCGCCAGCATGCGAAGAATGAGCATGTCGAGCGTGCCCTGAAGGAGCTCTCCTTCAGTCGCAGGCGGTCGTCGTCTGGCCACGGAGCTATCCTACTCCAGTAGACGTTCTACCTGAGAAGGAATCTGTGAGACAGCCCCTGAATTGACTGGTGTGGCTTGCTTGCCAAGAACGTCTACTGGGCGCGAACTGGGCCGAATCAGGCGAGCAGTTCGGCGCGCAGCACGGTGACGGCCTGGCCGCCCAGAAGCACGCGATCGCCATTGATGCGGACCTTGAGAACTCCTCCCCGCGGCGAGATCTGTCGAGCCAGGAAAGAATCCTTTCCCAGTCGCTGACGCCAGAAGGGCGCCAGGCAGCAGTGCGCCGAGCCCGTCACCGGATCCTCGTTGATCCCGGCGGCCGGCGCGAAGAACCGGGAGACAAAATCACAGCCGGGCGTTGACGCTCGGCTCGTGGCAATGACACCTCGGGTGGAGATGGCGCTCAGTCGGCTGAAGTCGGGCTCGAGACGCCGAACCGTCTCCTCGCTGTCGAGCTCGACGATGTAGTCGAACTTGCTTCGGCCCACGTAGCGAGGCGAGGCGCCGAGCGATTCAAACAGCCCCGGCGGAGGAGCCACGGGCTCTTCGGGCGTTATCGGAAAGTCGAGCTCGATCCAGTCGCCCTGCTTCGTGGCCGTGAGGAGCCCGCTCCGTGTGTGGAACCGCGCCGGCTCCCCAGGCGGCAGGATGCCGCTTTCCCAGAGCACGTGCGCGCTCGCGAGCGTCGCGTGTCCGCAGAGATCCACTTCGACGGCGGGCGTGAACCAGCGCAGGTCGAAATCCCGCTGCCGCGGACAGAGGAACGCCGTCTCCGCCAGGTTCAGTTCGCGCGCCACGTTCTGCATCCACGTCGCATCCACTGCCTCGGGCAGCACGCACACCGCAGCCGGATTACCCGCGAACGGCTCCGACGTAAAGGCATCGACTTGCACGATTGATTTCGACATACGAATCCCCTGGTGCGCCGTGCGCTCTACTGTCTCGTGTACTTCCTCAGCATCTTCGGTCCGACTTCGGCGCCGTAGATGTTCCCCATCGCATCGACCGCGACACCCTCGGCGCCGCTGGTGAAAGACTTGTCCGGGTTCGGCTCCGGGTCTGGGATGAACGCCGTGATAGTCCCGTCCTTCGCGCTGCCGATCCGGATGCCGCGCTTCCAGCCCGGATTGCTGGTGTTGTTCGACTCCGAATCGGCGACGTAGATGACGTCGTTTCTGTCGATGTCGATGCCGCTCGGACGGCTGAACTGCTTCCACTCGGCGATGAAACCGCCGTCCTGATCGAAAATCTGGATCCGATTGTTCTCGCGATCCGCCACGAACAGGCGTCCCTTCGAGTCGAACGCCAGCGCGTGCGGCGTGTCGAATTCACCGCGTCCGGATCCCTTCTTCCCCCACGTCTTGATGAACGTGCCATCCTTCGAGAATTTCACGATGCGGTGATTCGAGTCGGGGTCGTGTCCGTCGGCCACGAAAATATCGCCGGTCGGTCCGACGACGACATCGGATGGCTGATTGAACTCGCCTGTCTGGTTTCCGGCGATACCGGGCTTGCCGAGCGACATCAGGACTTTGCCGTCCGGGCTGAACTTGAACACCTGATGGCCCTTGCCGTCCTTCCCCTGCGCGTCGGTGACCCAGACATTGCCGTCCGCGTCCACAAAGAAGCCGTGCGGAAAGACGAACAGGCCCTGCCCGAAATGCCGGAGCGGCTTGCCGGATTGATCGAATTCAACAATCGGCGCAACAGTCGAACCGGCGCACGTATTCGCGCCGCAGCGTTCGGCCACCCAGACATGACCGTCGCGCGAAATGCCCACTGCGCTCGTCGAACCCCACGTTCTTCCATCCGGAAGCGTCGCCCATGCCTCTACCGCACGATACGGGTTGGGCGCAGAATTCGTCGGCTGGACGACGCCTTGCGCGACGATTGTTGCGATCCCCGCGGTCGTCAGCAAGACGATAGACAGACTTCTCTTTCGCAACGCCTTCAACATTTGCCAAACTCCTTCGCGCGAGAATCGTAGGCCGACCAGTTCGTCAACATGCGACGAACGGTCCGCTCCAGGGTGATGATGGTCAGTATTCAGACGCCGCTTCGAGTCAATCCGGTTCCTATTCGCTGCGCATGGCAACCACCGGATCAATCCGCGTAGCCCTTCGAGCCGGGACATATGTCGCGACGAGCGCGATCAGCGTGAGCAGCCCGGCAATCACGCCAAACGTCGCGGGATCGGTCGCCTCGATCCCGAAGAGCAAACTGCGCATGAACGGCGTGAGCGCGAACGCGCCGATCACACCAAGCGCAATGCCCAACAGCGTGATGACCAAACCCTGGCGCACAATGAGCATCAGGATGCCGCCCGGCGTCGCCCCGAGCGCGATGCGAATGCCGACTTCGCGGGTGCCCTGGCTGACCAGATACGCGATCACCCCGTAGATGCCGATCGTGGCGAGGCCGAGCGCAAGGCACGCGAAAATCGTCAACAGCAACATCGAAAACCGTCGTCGTGCCAGCGACTCATCAACCCGATCGTCCATCGTCCGAACGTTGTACAACGGCAGGTCCGGATCGAGCTCGCGGATTTCCCTTCTGATCGCCGCCGTGAGGTTCGCGGCATCCACGCGGCTCCGCACGACCACGTTCATCGCCCGTGTCCGATACTGCGTGTGCGCCAGGTGCATCGCCATCCGCGAATCGGTATCGAGCGTGTATTGCTTCACGCGACCGACGACGCCGACAACGGTGATCCACGGCAAGTCGGCCTTCGAGTCCATGCCGCCGACACGAATGCGCTTGCCAATCGGATCCTCGTTCGGCCAGAGCTCGCGCGCCATGTGATCGTCCACGATGACAACGCGCGGCTTGTCCAACGTGTCCTGCTCGTTGAAGAGACGGCCGCTCAGAAGGGGAATCTCCATGGCGCGAAAGTAATCGGCGGCAACGACGCGCTGATCCACGTTGATGAAGCTGCCCGACGATGGCAGCGGTCGGCCCTCCACGGTAATCGGACCCCAGGCGAACATCTGACTGAGCGGGAGCGCCGACACGCCGCCCGCCGCGGTCACACCCGGCACTCGGGCCAGGCGAGCCCACAACTGACGGTAGGTCTCGAGGGCCTTGTCGGGCTCGACGTACTTCCGGCCCGTCATGGTGAGCTCGAGCGTCAGGAGATTCGACGGGTTGAATCCGGGCGGTACCTGCTGCAGACGCGCGAAACTGCGGATGAGCAGGCCGGCACCGATGAGCAACACGACCGACAGCGCCAGCTCCGCGACGACCAGCAGCCGTCGCGTGCTGTGACCCTTGCCCCAGACCGCGTTGGCGCCGGCCACACCACGACTCGCGTCCTTCAGGTACGAATGCAAATCGAGCCGGCCCAGTCGCAGCGCGGGTACGAGTCCGAACACCACACCGGATGCGATGGACAACACCAGCGTGAAAACGAGCACCTCGGTATTCACCGCGATCTCACCGATTCGGGGCACGCTCCGGCTTCCAAGGATGGGGATCCACGACAGACTCCAGACGGAGAAGATCAACCCCACCGCACCGCCGATCATCGCCAGCACGACGCTCTCGGTCAGCAGCTGTCGCACGATGCGTGCACGACCGGCTCCGAGCGCGGCACGAACCGCAATTTCCTTCTGTCGAGCCAGCGCTCTCGACAGGAGCAGATTGGCGACGTTCGCGCATGCGATCAACAGCACGAGTCCGACCGATGCCAGAAGGACGAGCAACGAGCGGCGCACGTCGCCCACCACCTGCTCCTGGAGCGGCACGATGCTGAACGTGAGGCCGCCCGTCGGCGGATAGATGTCCGGGTGCTCGCGCCGGAGGCGCGCCGTGATGGTGTCCATCACGCTCTGCGCCTGCTCAATCGAGATGCCGGGCTTCAGCTTCCCCAGAATGTTGTAGTCCTCGTGGTTTCGGATCTGCGGTGCATCGGCGCCGAATGGCAGCGGCAGCAGGATCTCGGCGTTTTCGGCGCCGTCCAGCGTCGGCATCACTTCCCTCGGCAATGAAAAGGCCGCCGGTAGCACGCCGACTATCTGATACGGCTGGCCGTTCAGCACGATCCCCCGGCCGATGACCTGTGGATCGCCTCCGTACCGGCGCATCCACGTGCCGTGGCCAAGCACGGCGCTCCGGGCCTGGGTTCCCGCGTCTTCGTCAGGCTGAAAGAGTCGTCCCAGAGCGGCGCGCACTCCCAGCATCGGGAGCAGATTCGACGACACGCGGATCGTGCCGACGCGCTCAGGCTCGCCGTCGCCGGTCAGGTTGTAGTTCGCACCGATCGCGATCGCCACCTGCTCGAAGCCCGGGTGACCGCTCTTGATGTCGAAGTACTGCGCCGTCGAAAACCAGTCTTCGGCGATGCCCAGACCCGGCGAACGATTCCAGAGAATGACCAGGCGATCGGCATCCGCGTATGGCAGAGGCCGCATGAGAAGTGCGCTCGCCACGCTGTAAATCGAGGTGTTGGCGCCGATCCCAATCGCGAGAGACAGCACCGCCGCAAGCGTGAAGCCCGGGCTTCGAGCGAAGGCTTTGAGGGCGTAGCGGACATCGTGCAGCAGCGTGTTCATGAGGGTGTCCCGTCTGCAATTCTAATCGCGGACGCCAGATTCCGGCCCGCGTCGATGGCTGAGACGCTGGGGCCAGCCGGGTGACGAATGACCAGACGGCCGAGACCTACTATCATCTGCGGGCAAAGGAGTCCCCATGCGAGCCCACATCGCGACATCCCTGGCCGCCATTGCCCTCTGCGGCACGCTGGCGGCCGCAGATAATCAAGGGAAGTTCCCGACCATTTCCGACGCGTTCTCCGCCAAGGCCCTTGCCGCGAGACGCGCCCGGCTGAAACCGCTCGTCAGTAACGGCGTGGTCGTGCTCTTCGGCGAGAAGAACCCTATCGATGCATGGGAAGAGCACGCCAATGACCCGTTCTTCCGCGTCGGGCCGTTCCGCCAGGAAGAGAATCTCTTCTACCTGACCGGTCTCAGCTTCCCGGACGTTGCCGTCATCATCGAGCCGGAGACGGGTGAGACGACGGTGTATTCGCCGACGGGGCGTGCGCCCGGACACAGTGATGGCGGCGCGGAGCTTCAGGCGGCGGTGACCAGGCTCGGCCTGAAGGGACCTGAGCCGATGACCCGCCTCGAGTCGGATCTGCGAGATCGGATCGGCGGCCGGCCCGTCTATCTCTTGACACGCAGCGACGCACTCGAAACAGCCTTCAATCCTCAGCACGTCTTCGCGCCGTTTCTTCCGGGCTCGGCGCCGAATACATACCGCGAAGACATCATGAAGACCCTGTTCGAGCGCAGTTTCCCTGGCGTCAGCGTCAAATCGATCGTGCCCGCGATGGTGTCGCTGCGAAAGATTCTCGACGACGAAGAGATTGCGGCGATGCGACGCGCCGCCGCGATTTCCGTCGAGGGACTCAAGGCCGGCATCGCACACGTGGCGCCAGGCATCGACGAGCGTGAAATCGCCGCCGAAATCGAATACGTGTTCAAGAAGAGGGGTTCTCAGCTCATCGCATACGGCGCCGACATTCAGTCGGGGCCTAACGGCATGCGCAGCTTCATCGATATCGACGCCTCTTACGATCTTCGCAACCGGACGATGCAGGCCGGCGAGGTCACGCTCGTCGATCACAGCGCCGAGGTCAACTATTACGTGACGGACATGGCGCGCTCGGTACCCGTGTCGGGACGATTCACGCCCGATCAGCGGCTCGCATATGAGACCTACCTGGCCGCGTACGAAGCCGGCTTGAAGATGATTCGGCCAGGTCAGCCCTATCAGGCGGCCGCGGTGGCCGTCGGCGAAGCGATGAAAGCGCGGCTGAGTGGACTACCCGACTGGCTGCGCGAACCCGCCGCGTCGTTCGCCGAGGCCGTCGCGAAAAACACGCCGGGCCACTTTCTCGGCATGAACCTGCACATCCACGACGACTATGCATCGCCGCTCGTCGCCGGACAGATCGTGGCGTACGAGTCGGCGTTCAAGATTCCCGATCGAGGGTGGCGGTTCACGGTCGAAGACGTGGTGCTCGTCACGCCCTCGGGTCAGGAGGTGCTGACGGCCGACCTGCCCAGAACGGCCGATGGCATCGAGGGCATGATGCGTGGCGACGCCACGCACGGCCGCTGAAAGGTCGTCAGACGGCTACGGAGGCCGATTCCGGGCGCCGTCGGGGAACGAGCATGCGGCCGACGAGTCCCGCGACCAGCAATCCCACTGCTACGAGTTCGGTGCGTGTATCGCCGATCAGCGCACCGATGAGGAAGGCGCCGGCCAGCAGGAGAACCACGATGGCCGACCAGGGATAGCCCCAGGCCCGGAAGGGGCGTTCGAGCTGCGGCTCGCGGCGCCGCAGGGCAATGAGCGCCAGACACGAGATGAAGCAGTTGAACGCCAGGAAGAACGACGCCACAGCCACCAGCTTCTGAAAAGTGCCGCTGGCGATCAGCACCAGTGCAACCATCGTCGTCACGATCGTGGCGAGCGCGGGTGTCCCGCGATCGTTCACGGCTGCCGTCGCGCCCCACAATAACCCGTCGCGACCAAGCGCGAACAGGATGCGCGTGCCGATCATCATGATGGCGTTCAGAAGAGGCGGCAGAGACACGAGCGAGAGCACAATGATGATCTTGGCGCCGCGCCCGCCGAAGATGCGCTGCGCCGCATCGGCAGCCGGCAAGGTGGAATGGGCCAGAACCGGAATGGGCAGCACCGACAGCAGCGCCAGGTTGACCAGAAGATAGATCACGAGCACCGCCAGCACGCCGCCGATCATCGAGCGCGGAAGATTGCGGCGTGGATCCCGATCCTCTTCGGTGAAGTAGAGCGCGCTCTGCCAACCACCATACGTAATGACAACCGATTGCAGGGCCACCACGAGGCCGACCAGCCCGGTGGCCGGCAGGGGCTGGGTGCTCTCCCCCGCGGCGCCAGCCGACCCTCCCAGGGCGTACGCGAAGCACGCGATCACCAGGAGGAGAAACGCCACGAACTTGACGGCCGTGGTGATCTGCTGAAAGCGACTGCTGATGCGAATACCCGCCACTTGTAACGCCGCGAAGGCGATCAGAATCCCAATCGCCACGAAGTTCCCCATCCAGAGAAGCGCCGGCAGGAGAACTGCCGTGAACTCCCCCATCGCAATCGACACGTAGCCGAGCACCGCGCAATACGTCAACCAGTCCGTCCACCCGACTGCGAAGCCAACCGCGTCGCCGAATGCCCGGCGCGCGTACACGTAATACCCCCCGGCCTGCGGGAACATCGTCCCCAGTTCCGTCAGGCAGACGGAGGCGAGGAGCGTATACAAACCCCCGACGATCCACAGCGCCAGGATGCTGGCGGCGGTGGGAAGTTGCGCAGCGACGAGACCGGGAGTGCGGAGAATGCCGATGCCCAGCGTGCTGCCAATGATGACGGCGAGGCCGAATCCGACACCGAGGATTCGAAGCAGGCCGCGAGATTGAACGGCAGTCGAACTGGAGTGGTGCGGTGCCTCGGGACTCATGTCCTAGGGCTTGAGCGTCACCAGTACGACATCGATCGCCGGACCGATATTCCGGGCCGAGTGTCTGGATCCTTTCGTCTCGAGCTCGACGTCACCACGCTTCCATCGATTGACCTTCGTGTTGCCGCCGGCGGTATCCTCGATAGTGCCATCGGTGAGATACACGACGATGATGTCGGAGCCGTGGGTGTGAACACCTTCCTGCGCTCCCACGTCCATGCGTGCGCGAATGACGGCCACGCGATCGTTCTGAAACATGGGAGAGAAGCTCATTCCCGTGAACGGCGACTCGCCGGGTTTCGAACCAGAGGCTGGGGGCGGGGCAGGCGCTTCCTTTGTCGCCGACGCCTTCGGCTCGACGATGATCAACGGACCAGTGGCGGCCTTCTGTGCCGGTGACGAGTCGGCCGTCCAATAAGCATCGCCCGCTTTCGCGTCGTGACTATCGGCCATCGCAATCACAACCGCCGCGGGATGATCGGCAACGGCTTCGGCTCCATTCGCCCGGTACACCCGGACGAGCGCATTGTCCATCACCAGTTCCGAGTGAGATGCGTGCTGAGCGGCGATGCCGTTCGTTCGAGCATCGCGACCCGCTGCCAGCGCGGCTACGGCCACGACGAGCATCGCTGTCATGAACGCCCGCATGTCATCCTCCACATGTCGGTCGTGGGTCAGTTTGGCTGCGCGCCTGCGGGTCGGCCGCGTGGAAAAAGCTCGCCTTCGGCCCGGCAACTGGCGATCCGCGCAACTTCGTAAGTTGCGCGGCCATCACGCCTACGGCGACTTTTTTCCCTGACGCGTATCACGCGGCCTTTACGCAGGCGCACATCCAAACTGACCCGCGACCAATGGTTGTATCTCTCGGGGCCAGCCATGTTATACCCCAAGGGACCGCATGGATTATCAACGATTGGGAACGACGGGCCTGAAGGTGTCGCGCCTCGGGCTCGGATGCGGAAATTTCGGCGGCATTGGCTCGGCGCCTGCGTTCTATGGCATGGGCGAGAACCAGGAGCAGGCGTTCACGCTCATGGATCGCGCGTGGGACGCCGGTATCAACCTGTTAGACACCGCCGACGCGTATGGAGGCGGTCGAAGCGAGACCTTCATCGGCAACTGGCTCAAGGCAAAAGGATCCGCGGTACGGCAGCAGCTTGTGCTCAGTTCGAAGGTATTCAATCCCGTCGGCGACAGCCCAAATCAGCGAGGGCTCTCGCGCGTGCACATCATGAGGCAGGTCGACGCGAGTCTTGGCAGGCTGCAGACAGACCGTCTGGATATGTATCTGATTCACGAACCCGATCCGGATACGCCGCTCGACGAGACGATGCGGGCCCTGGACGATCTCATCCATGCGGGGAAGGTGTTGTACGTCGGTGCGAGCAACATCGAAGCCTGGCGTCTCGCGCGTGCCCTGTCGATTAGCGAGGAGCGCGACCTTCACCGATTCGAGTGGGTTCAAAATGGATACAGCCTGCTCGAGCGGACGCCGGAGCGCGAACTTTTTCCGTTGTGCCAGGATCGCGGTCTGGGATTCACGGCGTTCAGCCCGCTGGCCGGAGGCTGGCTCACAGGCAAGTACGATGCTGACACGCCCTATCCATCCGGGTCTCGGATGACGCTCAGGCCGGAGCCGTATAGGCACCTGACGAACGAAGATACATATCGATCGCTCGCGGCGTTCAAGAGCCAGGCGGAAAGGCGCGGAGTGAAGGCGAGCACGCTGGCACTCGCGTGGGTACTGCATCATCCGCTGATGAGTGCGGCGATCGTGGGGCCGCGGCATCCCGAACATCTGGACGACATGATCGCCGCGCTCGATGTCAGCCTGACGGACGCCGAAGCGGTGGAACTTGCTGACCTCTTCGCGGTCGCTTAACTGTCGGCGGGGGGCGCGATTCTTCCCAGGGCCCCCTTGGCACTGTCCGACGCGACATCCTTGAGCGCGTGCAGTCCCCAAAGCAGTGGTGGAAAAGCGCCCAGACTCACAACCACGCTCGACAAGGAGAGCACTCCCCTTCCGAAGCTGGCCAGCAGTTGAATGATCATCAGCATGCCGGACGCGACGATTGTGGCCACGAGCAGCCCTCCGGCAAACATCACGATGAAACGCCCGGGCGACCAGTCCGAACGACCTTCAGGCGCCGCGGCCGCAATCGACAACAGAACGATGACGACCAGCATGCCCTTGCCAAACCAGTTGCTCGGCGCCGTCGCGGCCTGCAGCTCCGACGTGCACGGAATGCGGCCCGCCCAACCACACTCGAACGCATGCTTCACTCCGTCGGGCAGGCCCAACGGGCCTTCGAGCCAGATTCTGCGGGGATACGCCTCTTCATCGACTTCGCCCGTCGGCACTCGCGGGACGACGAAGGGAATGATCGACGGCGGGAGGTTGGATTTCCGCAGGTCGCGGATGTCGATGACTCGTGTCTTGCACAAATCGCTCACTGAATCGCTTGGCGTGCCGCGACAGGCGATCGACAGGTTGAACGGGGCTCGGAGCGACCAGACTTTGTAATGATAGCGATCGGCGAGCCGGGCACGGACATCGCCCGCAAACGCCCAGACATTGACCGACTCGAGGCCGTATTCGACGGACTCCTTGAGGCCATCCAATCCCCGGACAATGCGATTGAGATCCAGGACGTGCGCAGTCACATCGATGAGGGCGGCGAAGGCAAACGCCACACCAAGCTTCTTGAGATAGCGCTGCCATTGCGGCGGTGATTTTCGAGTCGGCTGGGACGATGAAGCGTCTGGCGGCACGTCTGCCTCGAAGCCTCGAAAAGTTTACCCCACTCACAAGACCGCGTCGTCATTTTCGGAAAGCCCCGAGGAATCCATCTCGAAAAGTGCAAGGAAGGAGTGCATACTGCCCGACCGGGAGGCGGAGTATGCGGGCCCAACTGACTGCAGCGTTCCTCGTCGCGGTTCTCGCGCAAACACCCACGACAGGTATCGACCCGGCGCTCATCGGTACGTGGCAACTCGAGGGCACCGGGGTGCTCTGGGTCGTCCGCCCGGACGGTGTCTATCGTCTCCACGGAACCGGCGTGCCATCTCGACAGGTCGGCCGCATGAAAGCCGATGGATCGCGCTGGTCCGTGAAGGCCGTGCAGTGGTTCGATCAAGGGACCTACCGCCTTTCCGATCCGACGACATGGGTGGTGACGGGACAGATGGGCACCGGAACGTGGCGGCGCGCGTGGAGCCCGGCAGATACGGGAACCGGATCGCGAACAGAGTCACCCGTGTGCCAGCTGGCGACGCCTGATGAAGTTGCGCGCGTTCTTTACGCGCCGGCAGCGGGCCAGAGCGACGCACGAAGCGGCCCAGCCGGATGCACGTTCAAATCGCTCCTGAGTTCACTCGACGAAGTCACGATCAGCGTGAGGCAGAACCGCGGCAGCTTCTATCAGAATGAGCGCAAGGGGCACATTGATCGCGTGATCGATATTCCCGGCCTCGGCGACGATGCCTATTCGGCGACCGATCGGTACGGATCGGCCATTTCGCTCGACTTTCTTCGGGGAGAAGTCTGGGTGAAGATGGGCCTTCTTCTTCACCCGGACGCGACGGTCGATGATCTTCCACTCCTGATCGAGCTCGCCCGTGCTGTGGCTCGACGTTTGTAAATCACAAGGCCGGCCAGGTTCCAGCCTCGATCCTCGCTGAACCGTTCACACCGTGGCATGCGCTTGCGTGCCTGCAAACCTTCGCAGCCGAGGGCTCAGGTTTCCCACGCCGTCGGCGGGGGCCGGAACACCCCATGCACTCAATCGTTCCTAACTAGGGGTGTTGGTGCCCCCGGTCGACAATTCTGAAATCTCGATCACAACGTTGACGCTCTGGGCGTTCGACTGCCCGTTTCTGCACTGAATACTAGAGATGATTGACTGGTCACGCCTGCCGGTTCTGGGTCCTTTCCTTCAAGAACTGCTGACGCCGGAGCGCGTTGCGTACCGCCGTCACGGCGATCGCGAAGATCGAGGACGGCGCCTCGTGGCGCATGCGCTGGTGTTTCTTACCACGCTCTGCGGAGCCAGATATCTCACCTGGGTGATCACCGTCGTCGACTGGAATCATCCTGTGGTGGCCACGACATTCGTCGGGGCCGAGATCGTGTGTTTCGCGCTCTTTCTTCTGGCCAGCGTTGGTGCATGGCGCTTGCGGTTCAAGCCCGAGGCGCGACCGACGACGGTGGGATCTGAAGCTGTCGACGTCTTCATCACGGTGTGCGGCGAACCGGAGGAGGTGATCCACCGCACCGTTCAGGCCGCGAGTGCAATCACTTGGAGCGGTCGGCTGACGGTCTACGTGCTCGACGACGGGGGCTCGGACGCCGTGGAAGCAATCGCACGGCGCTTCCGCGCCGTCTATCTATCGCGTCCCAAGCAGAACATCGAGCGAACCGATGCAAAGGCCGGCAATCTCAACTTCGGGCTGGCTCACTCATCTGGCGACTACGTTCTGACCCTCGACGCCGATCAGGTGCCCGTTCCGCAAATCATTGAGCGGCTCTCCGCTTACATCCATCTGCCTAACGTGGCATTCGTCCAATCCAAGCAATCGTTTCTTGTGCCTGAGGACGATCCGTATTACTGCCAGGACCTCGTCTTCTACAACACGCTTCAACCGGCATTCGACTCGAACGACAGCGTTATCTCGTGTGGCTCCGGCGTGCTCTATCGCCGAATGGCGCTCGACGACCTCGGTGGGTTTTCGACCTGGAACCTCGTTGAGGATCTGACGACATCGTACGAACTCCATTGTCGGGGATGGAAGTCGCTCTATTACCCCTATCAGCTGTCGGCCGGGTTGGCGCCGGAAAACCTCGAAGCCGTCTATCGGCAGCGAGGTCAGTGGGCCCTCGACACGATGCGGCTCTTCCTGTGGCGAAACCCGCTCTTTGCCCGAACGCTGCCCTGGCCGATTCGTATCAACTATTTCGTCATCGGGTTCTCCTACATCACGGCCGGGTTTGTGGCGCCGATCTTCTATTTCATCCCGATCTGGAGTTACGCGACGGGTGCCGCCGTGCTCACGGGGTGGGAATTGGACTTTGCCCTGTACCGCACCGCGTATTTCCTGAGCATGACGCTGGCGATGCGGTGGCTCTTCCGCGGCCACCAGCCTGGCAAGCAGTTTCAAATGCTGGTGGGTCTCTTCCCTGTCTACTGCGCCAATACATTACGGGCGCTGCGCTACAGGCGGCGGAAGCCCGTCTACAAGGTCAACAATGTGGGCCACCGACGTCGCCTCCACCCCATAGTGGGGCTGATGCCGCAGCTCTCGCTGCTCCTCGGAAATGCCCTGGGGCCGTTCTATGCAGTGGCTGTCGGTACCGCAACGCCTCGCCTGATTCTTGCCAACGTCGTCGTCTCGGCCATTGCCATCTGGTCGCTCTCGCAGGTCTGCGCCGCCGCGCTTACTCGACATTCGTGGGAAAGCGAACGGAATCCGCTTCAGGTCTATGCGCCCGTCACAGACATCTAAGCTGGGACGCGTCGCTCTGACGCTGACCTGGCTTGTGCTGGTCGTTGCCTGGGTTTTCGCAAAGTCTCCCAGGTTCTGGGTCGGGTCGGCCGAGCACGGCAGCGATGCGGAATACCTTCGACGCATGGGACAGCTTATCGCCGCACGAGCCGAAGCACGGTTGGCCGCGGATCTGCGGCCGACAGACGCGCCTGCTCAGGTTCTCCTTGGAGGGATCGCCGCTCAGATGGGTGATCTGAAGGAAGCCGAGCGCGCGTTTCGGAAGGCGGCCAGTCTGGATCCGACCAATGTCGAGGCATGCCTCGGCCTCGCACAGGTGCTCATCAACTCTGGACGCAAGGCCGACGCCGTCGTCTGCCTGCAATCCGTGACACATTCGTCGCCCTCGGAGGAGCGCAGGCGTCTTGGGCTTCTCGCTCAGACAGGCAATACGGCCGTGCTCGCGAAGGTGACCGATGCAATCCTCGTGAGAACGCCTGATGATCGTATCGCCCTGTCTCATGCACTCGACGCGGCTGAAGCGGACCACCGTTGGCGCGACGCGGCGGGCCTGGCACAGCGACTCTCAGCAGTGAGCCCTGAGAACGAACGCAAGCCGGTGATCCTCAGAGAAGCCCGGGCGCGAGAGCTCGCGGGCCAGCCAGCGGACGCTCTGAAGCTGTACTCATCGATAGGTGGACCGGAAACGCTCGAGTCGCGAACGCGCCTCGCGATGGAGACCGGAGAGTACTCGCTGGCGGCCGACCTCTTCACGATGCGGCCGGAGGCAACTCTGACACCTCGCGATCGTTTGAATCAGGCATATGCGCTTCAACGCGCGGATCGCAGGGATGAAGCGATCGCGCTGTATCGCACGCTATACACATCTGGACACCTCAATTCGCAGGAGCGGATCACGTACGCCTGGCTCCTCAACACCGCGCGACGCTATGCGGAGGCGTACGACGCCCTGGAGGGCGTTCGCACTGACGATCGACGCGCGCTGGAAGTGCGCGCCCGCACGGCGGCTTGGGCCGGACACCACGACGAAGCGGTCGAGCTCCTCAGCCGATGGGTCCGCCTGGTCCCCCGGGATGCGGGCGCGTGGGCGCTCCTGGCCGAGGCACAGCGCCAGAGAGGCGATCGGGCGGGCCAACTCATCGCCCTCCGGACCCTGACTCGACTGCAACCTGATCAGCCGACAAATGCGATGAATCTCGCATCGGCGCTGACGGCCAGCGCCGACGTCGAGACGGCCATCGCCATTACCGCACGCTGCTGGCAGACCGTCCAACCGATCTCGAACTCATTACCGCACTCGGGCGGGCGTACGAGAAAGCCGGCCACCTGTCGGAAGCTCTCGGCACGTACGAGGAGCTCGACCGCCAGCGAGGGTCGTGCGATGCGGATACGGCGCTCCGGATTGCGCGTCTCAACCGTTGGACGATGAAGCCGGAAAGAGCGGCGGACGCCTACCGGCGATGGTTGACGTGCGATCCCAAGGACAGTGAGCGTCGAGCGGCTATCGGCGAAGTCGGCCTCGCGCTCGAAGAGGTGGGCGACTGGCGAGCCGCGCTGCCCTATCTCGACGCTGGCATCAAGGGAACACCAGATGACACGACGCTTTATGTCGCGGCGGCGAGGGCCTCGATGCGGCTGGCCCGACCGGCGCGCGTCGCGGACTATCTGCAGCACCTGGCGGCGCGTCGACCGCTGACCGTTGACGAATCCGACTGGCTGGCGGGCGCCCTGGTGGACGCCGGACATCGAGACCGCGCGCTCGACATCTACTACGCGATGGCTGACACCCAACCCTCCGACCGGGTCTGGGAACGCATCGGAGACCTCGAGAACGACGCCGATCGGGTCGCCGCATCGGCGGCCGCATACGAACAGGTGCCGGCCGATCGTCGCACGTCGGAACTCTGGCGCAAGCTGGCGCGAACAACGGCGCGCGGTGGCCACACGATGAGCGCGGCCAGCGCCTACGATCGAGCACTTGCGCTCGAGCCCGACAACACGGACCTGGCGCTCGAGGCCGCTCGCTTCCTCACATCGCACGATATGAGTGCCCGGGCGATTCCCCTTTATGAGGCGCACCAGCTCGAGTGGACATCGTCCGCCCAAACCCTGGAGGTGGCGCGAACGTACTTGGCGTCTGGTGCGTTTGGCCAGGCAGTGGTCTGGGCCCGCCGCAGTGTTGCCGCCGGCGACTCGGGCCGCGATGCGCGGCTTGTCCTGGCCCAGTCACTGCACCTGTCAGGAGACCTGGAAAACGCCGAAGCCGTTCTGACCGAACTCAGGGCGCAGTTTCCGCAAGACGCCGAGGTCCTCACGTGGCTGGCCCGAGGCGCGCTTGCTCGAGGACATCATCTCGCTGCCTTGCGGTTGTACGACGGCGCGCTGGCATCCGGCGCGTCACCGAGTGGCCCGCTCTGGCTGGAGCGCGGCGACGCGTCATTCCGGCTGGGGGATGTGAACCGCGCGGCGGCCAATTACAGTCGTGCCGAGGTGGCCGGCGCCGACAAGAACGCCGCCCAGCAGCGCGAGCAACACATCCTGGATCTCACGCTACCCCAGGTAGTGCTGCCCGCGGTGGGGATGCGCGACACGAATGACCTGAGCGTGTCGGCGCTCGGCGGCGGATTACTCGTCTGGCCGAGCGTGTTCGGACGACTCGCAGCCGGATGGCAGACGGGGCGGATCGACCAGGGCGCAACGAACAGGGTGCTGCAGGAGTTCAATCTCTCGCTCGATCGCGTCTATCCCTCGCCCGCTCTGGAGCTCGCGGGGCAACTTCGCGTCGAGGACGATGGACAGCGGACGCTACCACTGGGACGGCTCAGAGCGACGCGCACGTACGCCAGAGGATCGAGCAACTTCGTAGAAGCCTTTGACGAAACACCCTGGTCCAGAATTGTCTCGAATGCACCCCTCGAGTTCAATCGCATCATCCGGCTCTCCGAGCTCGACGCGGGATTCCACAACTGGGGCGCGCGGACCGGCGCGGATATGAAGATCGGCAAACGACAAGCGGTTCGCGCGGATGCAAGCTTCAGTGGATACAGCGACAGCAATCGGCAATGGTCTGCCTACGGGCACTATCAACGGACACTCGTCGATCGGCCCGGAACGTGGCTGGCCATTCAGCCGAACGCGTACTTCGAGGGCTGGAAGGATCAGCACGCGGCGTACTTCAGCCCATCTCTTCAGTCGACCTTCGGCGTCCAGCTCCACGGCGTGCTTCAACATAAGTCGCTCAGCGTGGACGGCGAACTGAGTCCACAGTGGCTCGCCGACACCGACCGACAAGGGACAGGGCTCGCCGGAACGCTGAAGATCGACCAGCGCATCGGACCTGTGTCTTTCGGGGCGGGCGCCATGGTGTTCGACGACCGCCGCTATGGCTACCGCTCGACACGACTCACGGCCGAGATTCGAATCCCGATCGGCCGACGATGAGAGCGCGGCGCCTGGTTTCCGCAAGTCTCCTGACACTCACGGTCTCGCTCCTGTCCTGCCGGGGTCCTTCCTCGACTGGTTGCGCGCCTGGCAGAACCGGCGAGAAGGCGTGCCTCGCAGCATTGTGGACCTCTTACAAACAGCACTATCTCGACGATCAGGGATTTGTGACCGATCCCTCGCGAGACGGTGGACGCGTCACGTCCGAAGGGCAATCGTACGCGCTCCTGCAGGCGGCCTGGCTCGGGGACCGATCGACCTTCGCGCGGGTTTTGAGCTGGACGGAGAGACATCTGCAACGGCCGGACGGCCTTCATTCGTGGTTGTGGGACCCGGCGGGATCGGGCAGATTGGTCGACGCGAACACGGCGACCGATGCGGACACGGATATCGCCTTCGCACTCATCATCGCGGCCCAGACGCTCGATGAGCCCGCGTATCTCGGTCGCGCCTCGCGAATCATCCGCGGCATTCGCACTGAATCGAGCATCCCCACCGGAGACGCGTGGTTTCCGTCGGCGGGCAACTGGGCGAACACAGAACGCATCGTTAATCTTTCCTACTTCGCCCCGTACGCCTTCGAGTATTTCGAGCAGTTGGATCCTGGTCTGGGTTGGGCACGCGCGATCGATGTCGGATATGAACTCCTGCAAAGGAGTTCTCATGAGGCTTTGCTTCCGCCTGATTTCATTGTCGTGTCAGAACAGAACCAATTGAAGCCGCTCCCATCAAATAGCCGGTTGAGCCGTGAGTTCTCCTATGACGCCATCCGGATACCGTGGCGCATCGAGTTCGATTGCCGCCTCTTTCAACGTTCGACGGCGTGCAGGTCCTCCGTGACCGCACAGATCGCATCGGTCCTCGTTCGGGACCAAGGCCTGGTCAGTCGTTACCGGGTGGATGGCACGGCTCTCACCCGCGACGAGTCGCTGAGTTTCTACGGAGCGCTCGTGCCCGCGTTAGACCACAGTAATCAGCCGGCCGCAGCACGCCTCACGAAAACCCGGCTGTCGCCAGAAGCACTCGAGACCTTGCGACAGGCGCGAGCGCGCTACTACGACGCGAATTGGGTGTGGTTCGGCCTCGCCCTTCAGGACAACTTCATCGTGTCGCAAACTCCGTCCAGGGGTGCGGTGCGGGATCGCGTCGGGCGCGTTCGAGGCTAGCGCTGTTCAAGGGCAGTCTTGATCGTGCCGAGCGTCTGTTCGGCTGCCTTCTGCGCCTGGCTGCGCGCGACGTTTCGCTTGAGGCCTCCGAAGCCGCCCTTCAGTAAGTCGCCGCGCGAACGGTTGCCGTAAAGCAAATACGTCAGCGGCCGACCGTCTTCGACGACGCCCACCACGGTCGTGATCGCCACCGACCCGTCGTAATAGTGATCGGCGTACAGCTGCTTCTGAACGATCACGGTGCGATCGGGCGTCTTGGGATCCTGGTAGCTGACACCGTGCACGATGCTGATGACCGGCTTCATCCCGTAGTTTTCCTTGATCCAGTAGACGACATCCTTGACTCCGGCCAGTGTGGTGCGCGGATACTGGACGAGATAATCCTGCAGAGCCGGGTTGTAGTAGTGAAAGTATGGTGAGTTCGCCAGGATGCCGCGCCATTGATCCTGGAGGTTCACCGGCTGCGCGCGATCGTTGTACGTGGCGAGCGCAGCATCGCCTTTCTGCATGTAGGCGTTGACATAGTCGACCGCAGCCTGACGAACGAACGCGTTGACGCGACCGGGATAGTCCGCGGCGGTCCAATCGATCGAGGTGCGCAGCTTCTCGATCGCCGACCCGCTGATGCGGATGTCGCAATTGCCAGGCTCGCATGTCTTCAGATCGGCGATTTCGTCAGCATCGAGCGAGAGGTCCTTCACGTCTGCAAGCGTCGCCGGCCTGCTGAACTTGCCGAAGCCGAGCGTCACCTGTCCGTCAACGTTGGAAATGAACTGGCCGTAGTAGTCGGCCGCTCGTTCCCGGGCCGTGTAGATCTTGACGGCCGCGACGACCAGCACCTCGGTATCGTCGCCACTCGATTCCGCTCGGACGATGACGCCGCCGCTCTCGAGGGTGGCGAGATCTGTCGACGTAAACTTCGCAGCATTCAACAGGTACCATTCGACGTCTTTCGGAACGGTGCGGGCCAAAGGTCCTCGTCTCATACAGAAGCATTGCCGCCGTCACAGAAACGACACACAGCCGCAATCCGAGACCTTTCGACACTCGGTTCATCTCATTCGCCATCAATGTGTTCTTCACCTCATGCAGGATCCGGTCAAATTCTGCCTGGAATAGCGTGCACTCTCTCAGGCGGCCGTGCAAGCCCAGCCGCCCTCTTTGCGTGATACTCTTTCCTCTTGCCGTCGGCGACGGCTCCCGCGTACGAACGGAGACAGTATGCGCACCGGAGAGCCACGCCTGACGCCTCGCCCCTGCTCGACACCGACGGCGAACCTACTCACCCAACGGCGCACGGACGTGAGGCAGGCTGCGTTGCCCCGTCGAAACAGAGTCAGCTGAAGGCCGCCACGCCATGGCTACCGGAGCTCTGGGCCACGTGTTGAAGCTCGTGGCCGGCGACGAGCTGGTGCCTGCGGTCCACGCGGCACTGCGGGGTGAACGCCATGTCAGCACATTCCCGAATCTGGACAAGGCGCACAGGCCTGATGTCGATTGATCCGAATCATTCATTAGCACAAGGAGAACGGCCAAGAGGCTTCATCATGCTGAACATTCGTACCTGGCTCGTGACACTCGCTCTTCTCGGAACGGTTTCCACGGAACTCTTTGCTCAGGGATCTGACGTCTGGCAGATCACCGTCACCCCTTACGGCATGGCTGGCGCGATGACCGGGACGACCACCGTGCATGGCTTCGAAGTGGACCTCGATGTGTCGGCCTCCGACATCTTTGCCGACCTGCAGTTCGGAGCCATGGGCTATGTCATCGCCCGGAAGGGCAATTGGGGAGTCGGCGGCGACGCGATCTGGGCGGCGCTGGGCACCACGGTGGAAACGCCGCCTGTGAACGTCGATTTCAACCAGGGCCTCTTCGGGTTCTATGGACTCCGCCGGTTAGGCGCGGCGGCCGACCTGACGTTCGGGATGCGGATCAATGTCCTGCAGGGTCAGCTCGGGTTCAAGGGTCCGCTGCAAATCCAGGTGAACCAGGACAAAGCGTGGGTGGATCCGCTTGTGGGTCTCATCCTCCACTCGCCTGCAAAGGGACGCGTGCGCGCCGCGGTCTATAGCGAGATCGGCGGGTTCGGTGTGGGATCCAATATCGCGTGGCAGATCTTTCCGACCGTGGGTATCCGGGTCAGTGAAAAGGCATCGATCGACCTGGGCTATCGCTGGATCGGCACGGACTACGAGTCGGGCGAGGGTCGCGACAAATTCGCCGTTGACATGGTGATGCAGGGTCCGGTCATGGGACTCGCCTTCACTTTCTAGTGGAGAGGATGTTCGAAGTCAGTCTCAAGGGGGAAGAGAAGTCGAACAAGGAATAACGTTGCTACTGGGGCGCGGATGGCACACTGCAGAAAGTCCTGGTGACCGCAACGCCTCCGGAGAATACGAAGCGAGGACTTCGCGGCAAGATCATCGCGAACAAGAAAGAAGAGTTGACGGAGTACATGAGCAATGCCGTGGCACTCGTGAAATCGTACGTTCCGCCTGAGCCCGACCGGCTCCAAGCGTCGAAAGACGCCGGCAAAATGTCGATTACTCCATACGGGCAGACGCTGCGCCTCGACTTTCGCGACTACATGAAGCCGGGCGACATGCTGAGCGTGACCATCGACTCGACGAAGAACACCCTCCTCGGACTGAAGGTCGCCACGTGGCTCGAGGACGCCAACGATGCCGTGACGATGAACGCGGATTTCGCGTCGCTCAACGACGGCGCAACGTACCCGAAGACGATCGCGCTGTCGGCGCCGACCAAGTCGATCGACGTCCAGGTGACGCACTCCGGTTACCGAAAACCCTAGCTGCCGTCTACGACTTGGCACTTCGGTATCTCTTCATTGGAGCCGACGTGAGGCAGTCCACGGTGGCGCGCTGCCGGCTTCATTCCGTGCCGCGGTGGCCACTGGTCGTCCTGTTGGTCACCGTGCTCTGGCCTTCGTTGGCCTTCGCCCAGCCGGACGGGCAGCTTTGGGGCACATTCACCTTCGACTGGGCGAAGAGCGATCGCCTGACGTACCGCCTCGAACTCGAGCCGAAGGTGCTCGTGGTGATCCCCGAAGGCGAGCCTGGCTGGGTGGCCATCGACGTGACCCCGACGGTCGAGCGCGGCGTGAAACCGTGGCTCGATCTCGTGGGCGAAGTGGGCACCGCATACACGGCACAGACCGACGAGCTCGATTCCTTCGAGGTGTCACCGCGGGCCGGATTGTATTTCCACCTCTTCTCGAGAGATGTTCGCAAAATCGTCAACCCGCGGGAACGGCCGCCCAAACGCCGCGTCGTGGTGCGCGATCTGGCCCGGGTCGAGTGGCGGAATCTCTTCTACAACGAGGGCATGCCCACCAGTTCGACGGTCCGGTTTCGTAACCGGCTCGAGTTTGTCCTGCCTCTGAACAAGGAGAATCTCGCAAAGGACGGTGTACGCTACCTGACCGCTGATTGGGAGTGGTTCTTCCCGCTCGACGATCCGGCAGAGCGGTTCGCGAACAAGCAGCGCATTCGATCGGGGTTCGGCTACCGCCGCAACTTCAGCTGGCGGTTCGAGGCGCTTTACATCTGGAATCGATCGAGAAATACCGCGAGCAGCGGGTTCACGACGTCTGACCACATCTTCGACGTGCGCGTCAAGCGCGTCTTCTGATTCTTCTGGCCCAACATAACCGCCTTCACGAGAGTCCTCGAGTCATTTTCAGACGAGGAACGCGGGCGTTGTTGTATCTTGTCGTGACCGCCCTGGCCGGCGGTTCATCGGGACGCGCCTCCACTCGCGGTGGGAGCCATGAATGACAGAACGAGCGGATGACACGGTTGCTCAGCGATCGACTCGTATCGGCCTCACGCTCTTCGTGCCCTACTGCCTGATGTATGCCGGATTCGTCGGGCTCGCCGTTCTGAGGCCCGATCTGCTGGGGCTCACGGTGGGCCCACTGAACCTCGCCCTCGCCTACGGCATTGCGCTGATAGCAGGCGCCCTGATCCTGGCCGTCATCTACATGCGGCTCTGCGCGGCGAGAGACGAGTCGTGACCTACGAAGGGTCCACGATATCCGTCGTCGTCTTCTGCCTGATGGTCGCGTCGACGCTGGGCATCAGCGCGTTCATGAGCTCGCGCACCAAGTCGGCCGCCGGCTATTACGCCGCGCACGGACGGATTCACTGGTTCGTGAACGGCATCGCCTTCGCCGGCGACTACCTGTCGGCCGCATCGTTCCTCGGCACGTGCGGCATCATCGCCTTCTACGGATACGACGGCTTTCTCTATTCGATCGGCTACCTGTCTGGATGGATGGTCGCGCTGTTCGTCGTCGCGGAGCCTCTCAAGCGAATGGGGCGCTTTACCTTCGCCGACGCCCTCGACAGCCGCTTCAATTCGTCGAGCATCCGCATGGCCGCGGCGCTGAGCACGTTGACGGTGAGCCTCTTCTATCTCATCCCGCAAATGGTCGGCGCCGGCGTGCTGATCCGGCCTCTCTTCGGCTTTCCACACTATGCGGGCGTGGTCATCGTCGGATGCGTCGTCACGCTCATCGTCGTCACAGCCGGGATGGTGTCGACAACATGGGTGCAGTTCATCAAGGGCTCCATGCTCGTCGTGTTCTGCTTCATTCTGACGGTAGCCATACTGCAGCGAGGGTTCCGAACCTATCCAGTTGCAGACGGTTCGACGACCACGTTCGCAATGCTGCCGGCTCCGGAGATTCTCGGGGCGCCCGACATCCAGATCGTTCCTGAGGAAGCCGGATGGAAGGGGAAACCGTACGTTCGCACGCGCAGAAACGGCGACGCATCCGTCCGCGTCTGGCGTCGTCTGCCTGCCGAGGGTGATAATCCCGAGCGTCTGGCGGAGGCCCAGACGCTCAACGTCTCGAATGGCACTCGCCGCGTGAACGGCGCCTTGCAAGGCAACGGACCCGGTCAAGGCGATTTTCACCCGGTCGGGCACATCAGCCGCCTGCCAGACGGTCAGCTCACAACCGGATCGCTCGGGCCCTTCGAATTCTTCCGCACGCTCGCGGATAGCGAGGTCGTCCTCTGGAACAGCCAGGCGATCGTCGAGGCGGACGGCACGACGACCGCTGTCTATTATCCGACCCCGACGCCGGGTCACCACGTGCTCGTGCCGGGCCTGAGCCCGACGTTTCAAGGGCTGCGCGCGAATCATTTCACGTGGGCGAAGCTCGATTTCATGTCGCTCATGCTCGCGCTGTTCTGCGGCACGGCCTCACTTCCCCACATTCTGATTCGGTACTACACCGTGAAGGATCAGGAAGCCGTGCGGCGCAGCACTGTCGTGGGCATCGCGAGCATCGGCTTCTTCTACGTGATGACGCTCTACCTTGGTTACGGCGCCATGGTCGGCCACATCCTCGATCCGACCGACAGCAACATGGCCACGCCTCTTCTGGCAAGGAGCTTCGGCGAGCTGCCGTTCGCGATCATCTCGGCCATCGCGTTCACGACGGTGCTGGGAACGGTCAGCGGCCTGATCATCGCCGCCAGCGGCGCCGTCGCGCACGATCTGATGACGAAGGTCTTTGCCCGATCGATGAACGACAGAGAAAAAGTCAAAGCCGGTAAGATCACCGCGATCGTCGTGGGCGTGGTTGCCATGGCGCTCGGCATTCTCTGCAAGGATTTGAACACGGGTTTTCTGGTGGGATGGGCGTTCAACGTCGCGGCGTCGGCCAATCTTGCCGCGCTGGTGATGGCGCTGTTCTGGAAAGGCGCCACCAGGCAGGGCATCACGGCGTCGATTGGGGTCGGGCTGTGCTCGTCGCTCGGGTGGATCCTGCTGAGCGGCGATACGTACTCCAAGGTCTACGGATGGTCGGCTGCCGATGCGCCTGTTCCCTTCAGCCAGCCAGCCATCGTCTCGATACCACTGGCGTTCATTGTCCTGATCGGAGTATCGCTGGCGACGCGACGCGCACCAGCAGTGCGCTGATTCTTCCCCGGCCTCGACCCTTCGACGCTTCGACCCTGCGACCTTTTCTTGCTGAGCCTGCGACCCTTGGCCCCTTCGACGCTGAGACCTACTTGGCCTGGATCGTCGATCCTTCGAGCAGCGGCGCCTCGGCCAGGAGCGCCTGCATCACCTCATCGACATCCGATTCGTTGTTGTAGGCGTGGAACGACACCCGGAGGCCATTGCCTCGACACGAGGCGATGATTCCGCGTGCTGCCAGGCGTGACACGAGCGCCGGCGCGTCGACACTCTGCACCACCACGAGAGGGCCGCGACGATTCGGCGCTTCCGGTGTCCGCACGACGAATCCCGCGTCGCGGGCCGCGCTCTGATATCCGTCCGACAAGCTCGTCCACCCGCGTTCCGATGGCCTCGTAGCCGACTTTTTCCAGCAGCTCCAGCGCCGCCAGCGCCGCATAGGCATTCACGACAGGCGGCGTACCGCTCTCGAACCGGCTCGCGGTCGCCGGCCAATCGAGCTCGTCGATCCGGAACGCAAAGGGATTCACGCGACCGAACCAACCGGTAATCGTCGGCTTCAGGTGATCGATGAGATCGCGCCGCACATAGAGGAACCCGATGCCGGCTGCCGCGAGCAGATACTTGAGGCAGCCTGTCACCATGAAATCCACGCCGAGCGCATGGACGTCGAGTGGCGCGGAACCCGTGCGCTGATAGTCGTCGAGGAAGATGTATGAGCCCCGCTCGTGGCAGAGCCGGGCGAGACCTGCGATGTCGGTCCGATGGCCGTTTCGGAAGCAGACATGCGTGGCTGGCACGATCAGCGTGCGCTCGTCGATGACCTGCTCGTACGCCTCGAGCGGCAGGCTGTCTCCATTCGCGCGCGCCCATTTGATGACGGCACCTCTCTGCTCCTGTGCCAGCCACACCTGGGCCATCGTCGGAAACTCGAACTCGCCCATCACCACCGACGAGCGCGGTCCTTTGAAATCGAAACTGCTGGCGATCGCGTTGATGCCGCCTGAAGCGCTGGGCATCACGGCGACCTCGTCAGTGTCGGCGCCGATCGACGCCGCGAATCGCCTGCGGAGCGCCTCGACCTGTTCGACCCACATCTCCCAGGGCGATCCCGCCTCGTGCCACGAGTCCAGATACGCACGCATCGCGTGCTCGACATCGATCGAGAGCGCACCCTGCGAGCACGAGTTGACGTAGACGCGCCGTTCGAAAATCGGGAACCGCGATCGGAATTCACCTGAGTTCATCGACGACCTCTTGAAGGGCCTTGCCAAACGAGACGATCTCGGCCAGCGAGTTGTAATGGACGAGTGACGCCCGGACGGTGCCGTCCTCACCTCTGCCCAGCCGCGACATGAGCCGCGGGGAATACATGTTGCCGCTCCGGACGCCAATATCCAGAGCCGCCAGCCTGGATGCCACATCCGCCGACTTGAGACCTTCGATTGTGAAGCTCACCGTCGGCACGCGTTCGTGAAGCCGTTCGCGGCTCGTCACGCCATGCACGACCGCGCCGGGGATTTTTTCGATGGCGTCGAGAAGCGCGGCCGACAGGGCGCGCTCGTAGTCGGCGATGGCGCGCATCGCGGCGCTGATCAGGTCGCGGCGAGCGCCGACGGCGTCGCTGGTCACTGAGCGTCCGAGGTCCTCGAGGTACCCCACGGCCGCGTCCATGCCGGCCACGTTCTCGTAGGCGTACGTGCCGGCCTCGAGCTTGTAGGGCATCGCATCGGGAATGAAATGCTCGCGGAATGTCGGCAGCCGATCGATCGCCCCGGGGCGGCACCAGGCAAAGCCCATGTGCGGGGCAAAGATCTTGTAGCCGGAGCAGGCCAGGTAGTCGCAGTCAAACGCCTGCACGTCGATCGGCCCATGAGGACCGTAGTGCACGGCATCGAGAAACACCTCCGCGCCCACGGTGCGCGCACGCCTGGACACATCGGCGACATCTACGAGGCTTCCCGTCGCGTTCGACGCCACCGTGCACGCGACGATCCGCGTGCGCTCGTTCAGGATCTCATCGAGATCCGCGGTATGCAGTCGCCCGTCATCACGAACCCGCCACCACACGATGCGCGCGCCTGACCGCTCGAGATCCACCCAGGTGGCCACGTTCGCCTCGTGGTCGAGCTCGGACACGACCACCTCGGGCCTCGCGTCGAGCGTCTGCCCGATGGCGAGGCTGATGGCGCGCATGAACGACGTCGCGTTCAGCCCGAACGCAATCTCGTCGGCGTGCTTCGCATTGACGAGCGCGGCGACACTCGCGCGCGCGCGCGCGATCATCGCATCCACTTCGCGCGAATGGCGATAGGGAGCGCCGCGCTGGACGTTCCGTGAGAGGAGGTGGTCGGTCACGGCCTCGATGACGCGCTCGGGCACCTGCGCGCCGGCGGCATTGTCGAAGAACACGAACGGCTGACGAAGCGCCGGGAATTGCCGCCTCGCCTCTTCCAGGGGAAACGGCGCGGGCGGCGGCACCGGCGTCTGGGTCTCAGGCATGCGCGATGTTCCGCCTCCGAATGTACACAATCGACATCACGAGAAGAAACGGGAGAAAGGACGGAACAGTGTACTGCAGGCCGTCCACGAAGAAGGTCGTAGCGACAATTGCGAGGAGCGACACAATGCCGAGCGTGGCGGCCGCACGATGCATGGGCATTCTGATGGGCAGGCGCGCGACCTGGCCGGGCGTCATCGTTCGACGAAAGCTCAGGAACGTGAACAGGATGACGATCCAGATGAAGAGCATCCCGGCCACCGCCGTGCCGTACAAGAAGAGAAACGCGCGGCCGGGCGCATAGATGGCCAGGAGAATCGCCAGGGCCATGCCCGCGCTGGCCGTCGCCACGGCCCTGAGCGGCACTCCCCTCTCGGTTACGCTGGCCAGCCGGACCGGCGCATATCCCGAGCGCGCGAGCGAGAAGAGCATGCGTGTCACGAGGTACAGGTTCGAGTTGGCGCTCGACAGCGCCGCCGAGATGACGACCATCGTCATCAAGCCGGCCGCGTAAGGAATGTGCACGGCAGTAAACGCGCGGACGAACGGGCTGCCGGTGATGCTGCTGCCGCTTTCACCGATCTCGTTCCACGGCGTCATCATCAGCATCGCCGTGATGGCGAGGACGTAAAAGATGATGAGTCGCACCACCATCGTCCGCATCGCGCGCGGAACAGAGACCTCAGGTTTCTCGGCTTCGCCGGCCGTGACCGCGATGACTTCGACACCCATGTAGCTCGTGATGACGAGCGTCATCGCCAGCCACATGCCGCTCAAGCCGTTCGGAAAGAACCCGCCTGGGCGTCCGGTCAGATTGCGAAATCCAACGGCGGGCCACGGCCCGATCCCCGTGACGAGTATCGCGGCGACGGCGATGAACGCGAGAATCGCCACGACCTTGATCAGCGCAAACCAGTATTCGAACTCGCCGAACAGGCTCACGTGCGCCGTGTTGATGGCAACGAGGCCGCACGACACGCTGGCCACCCAGATCCATTGCGGGACGCCCGGAAACCAGTACGCGAAATAGATCGCGACGGCCGTCACCTCGGCGCCAATCGCCAGTATCTGGATGAACGCGTAGGTCGCGCGGACGACGAATCCGAACCAGGGCGAGAGGTAGCGCTCGGCATAGAGGCCGAAGGAACCTGCCAATGGATGAACCACGGCCATCTCGGCGAGCGCATACGCCATGATGAGCGCGATGACAGCGCCAAGGAGATACGTGACGATGACGGAGGGACCGGCGAGGCGAATCGTGACCGTGCTGCCGAGGAACAAGCCCACGCCAATCGCGCTCCCGATGGCGATCATCGTGAGCTGGCGCGATGTGAGCCTGCGCTGGAGTCCTTCGTCCTCAGTGCCCATGGCCATGATGGGCGATCATTTGACCACATTTGATGGTCGAATCCCTGCGACGTTCTGATCAAGGAAGGCGGTCGCTGGTAATTCATCGGCTGGGCCGGAGGCGACGACCCCGAGAAGAACTGGATTGCTCGTGAACATCATCGAGAGGCCAGGCGCTAATCAAGGGGGCGTGCTAGGATCGAGACAGCTTTCGGAGGCGACACGCCATGGCACGATTCCTCATCGAAGTCGAACACGATGGCACGCCCCAGGCGTGCACGCGCGAAATCGAACTCTTCCATCAGACGGGGTCGCACTTCCTGACGCACGCGGACTGGGGATGCAAGGACGGCGTGCACAAAGCCTGGATCATGGTCGACATGGACAGCCGGGACGATGCCCGGAACATCCTGCCGCCGCAGGACCGGGCGAAGGCGAAGGTCGTTCAACTGAACAAGTTCACGATGCAGGATCTCGAAGAACTCCTTCGCCTCCACGGGGTCTGAGCCGGGTTCGGCCCGCCGGCGGTTACTTCACGCCCTTCTCTGGATCCCACGCTCCCTGTTCCTTGCGCACGAACAGGATCTGGCCGGTGTGATACGCGTTGTGAGCGCTGATGTGGGCGATGTCGGACGCGATGGCCTTGAGCTTCTGATCGTCGGCGGCCTGCAACAGATTTTCCAGTTCCATCATCACGACGTCGAAGTCGTGGATGGATGCTTCCCACGCTTTCTGATCGGGCACCTCGGAAAACGTCTCGTCGTTCTTGCCGCTGAACGCGGGCGCCTTCTCTCCCTTGAGCTTGGCCAGTTGCTGGCGGTTCCAGAACGTCAGATGGTTGATGAGCTGCGCGGCGGAGTGGTTGCCCTTGCCGTCTTTCCAGTTCGCCTGGGCCACGGTCATGCCGTCGACCGCCTTGCTGGCGGGCACGAACCAGTCCTGCACGTTGTGGGTGGACTTCAGTTGCTCGAGCAGAATCGACTTGAGCGTCGGCGCGGGAGTCTCGGCCGCAAGGCCGGCAGCCGCAGCGAGTGCGACCACGAGGATCGTGTTCATGAAAGCTCCTTTCAAGAAGCCCGAAGGTTCGGGCTAGTCATTAGACTGAAGGTTTGCGGAACGTGGTTCGGATTCTGTCACACCGTTCGTCACATTCCCCCCGACCTGAAGGTCTGGGCTACGTACGCCTGAAGCCTGAAACCCGGAGCCCGGAACCTGGAGCCCGCTACCGCGCCGCGGAGTCCCAGCTGTCGATGACGAAGTACGGCGTGCGATCCAGAAAGAATGGATAGTTCGCCGCGGTGCCATCCTGCGCGATCGCCTCGAAGTAGTAGAGGATCCCTTCAGGAGTCAGCGGCACGTTGGCGTTGAATTGCGACCCGCCGGCCGGCTTCATCTCGATCTTCTGCCACTCGTGATACGACGGCATGCGCTTGTAGTGCACGTTGACGGCGGCGAGGCCGGAGGACGCCTTCGCGTCGACGCTCAGGCTCACGGTGTCTCCGCGCACGACGGTCGCGGGCGGCGTGTGCGACAGCGTGGGCTTCGATGATCCGTCGTTCACCAGGACGCGGTAGGTCGATCGGTCGCCGCCCGTTCCCCCGTAGTTCCCCCATCGCCCGGAATCGGCTTCGAAGTAGTACTCGAGCGATCCCGCCACCATGCGGCTCGCCGGCACGTCCCCGCTCCACGTGCGCTCGAACTCGTTCTCGCGCGTCAGTTCGAGTTTGGTGAATCCCGGCTCGCTCGAGCTCCGTGAGAAGAGATAGACGTGCGGATCCTCCGACGCCGTGGCGAACGTGGCCGTGAGCTTCAACGGCTGTCCGGGACGCGCCCGCTCCGGTGGCGTGTGACCGATGACCACGCTGTATTGGCCGTATTGCCCGGGCCGCGGCAGGTTCCTGAATGCCGTTTCGAGGTTGGCGATCTGATCGAGATCGACGCCCAGCCCACGGCCCTCATCGCGCCACCTGAAATCCTTCACGCCCATCCTGATGTAGTCCGGCACGAAGCCGAAATGCGCTTCGGTGACATCGGAGAGCCGATCCCAGTCGCCCACGGCGTCGTTCAGGAATTGGTGCGACTTGACGAGCTCGGTGTGATCGGTCGTGCGCTTGTAGAACGCGAGGTGCGTGGCCGATCGTGTGCGATCGCGGTAGTACCGCGCGAGCCAGGCCACGGCTTCGATGTCGCGGCGGATGCAATCGAAATTCTGGGGCGATGTCGGGCTGAGTCCGGCGGCCTGTGCGATCATCTCCTCGCTGGCCCTCGCGGCTCGATCGAGATAGTCGGCCGCCTCGAACGGCGTCATCTTGCCGCTCGAGACACCTTTGAGGCGATTGTCGACGTACGTGACGGGATCCGCCATCGCGGTCCGGTCGAGCGGCTCGACGCGCAGGTAGTCGTCATTGTTGCCGCCATACGGCACGAGGCGGGTTCCCTGCCACAGCCGGACGCGCGCCCCGAAGGCATGGTCCCCATTTTCGAGCTCCGGCGCGAACTGCTGATGGTCCATGCCCACGCTGTGATAGGCATAGATGAACGGAATGATCTTGCTGCTCTCGCGAAGCGCCTCGAAGACCGCCGGGCCCGCCTGCGCCCCGAAGCGCTCGATGAACGCATTCGCGAACACCTGATCGGGCACATCAGGATCGTAGGCCGTTCGGCCCCAGATGGCGTGCCACACCCATTGGCGTTCGACCATCCACTTGTAGAAACCGTGGTCGGTCTTCGCGTTGTGATGCAGATACTCCGGCGCGACGAGATATCCTTCCATCGGCTCCATCGAGAAGCCGACGCCGTCGCCGAACTTGCAGCTGCGCACCGTGCGGCGGGCGAACTCGGGTGACCCCCAATAGAAGACCCGGTGCGTGCCGTGCGCGCGAATCTGCCAGAGGATCGAGTAGTTCTTCGGGCTGTTCGTGTAGTCCTCGTACGACCCGCTGGGCGGGTACTGCCGGCCGCCCAGCGTCGCCTGGTAGGGCAGGCCGAGTTGCTCGCCGTTGTACTTGGGCTCGATGTAGAGCGGGTGCTTCGTGGACGCGGCGAGGTCGCGCACGTTTTTCGGACCGGCAATCCACGTGCGCAGGTAGATCTTGAGGCTCGGAGGCAGCTCGGCGAGGGCCGCAAGATAGGTCTTCTTGTAGAAGTCCTCGGGCTGACCGGATTCACCGATCCGGAACCCGAACATCCAGAGCTCGGGAAGTTGTCTGACAAGACTCAGGACCGCCTGTCGCGTGTACTCCTCGAGACGCGGCCCTTCGAGAAACTCGTCGCCCTTGTTGGTCCAGCGCTCGTCCACGCCCCACTGACGCGTCTTCCACGGACCGATCGGCGCGGGCGCCTCGTAATTCATGTAGCCGACCTTGATCCCGTGGTCGGCGGCCATGCGGATCACCTGGCGGAACCGCGCCAGGTTTTTCGCCGCGCGCTCGGCGCCGACACCAACCTCCGGAAAGCCGGGCAGGCTGACAAAGTACGAAAACCCGTTCGGAAACGTCAGCGTGACGGCGTCGCACGGCCCGTGGATGTCGAGGAAGTTGTAGCGATTCCGCGCCATCATCTCGAAGTAAATCTTCCAGTACTCGTCTGACCAGAACGCGCCCTCCGCTGTGTCGATGTCCTGCACGGTCAGGAACATGTTCACGCCGCGTATCTCGAGGAACGGGGCCTTGCTCACCGGCGTGATTCGAGCGGCGACGCTTCGATCCGGCCCGAACGCAATTTGCTCGGCAAGCTCGTACGCGCCGTACATCGCGCCCGTCGCATCGCGTCCCTCGACGACAATGAGAGGCCCGCTGGCGGCGATGGCGAAGGACTCGGGTGTTTGTGGGACGTCACGTGATGCCTTGACGACGCCCAGATGCGCATCGCCCGACTGGCCGACGTAGATGCGCAGGTCGGCCGCGGAGGAGCCGGAGGTGACTCGAGCCTGCAGGCCCTGTTTTTCAAGTGCAGCGCGGACGGCCTCGGCACCGGCCGTCACGGGCGCCGCCGCACTGCTGGCCACGACCACATCGGCGGTCTGAGGCGCGGCTTGCGCTTCGGCCCTACCTGTGCCCGACACGAGCGCCAATCCGAGGATCAGCGCTCCAACACGGTGTTCACGGCTCGCGTTCATCGTGCCTCCGCTCGCGCACGGCGGTCTCCCGCGCGCATCAGGCCGCTACATGGTGGGGACGTCGACACGGCTGGCCACGACGATCTTCGCCGGCGCAGCCAGCGCTTCGAGCCGATCGATGTCGAAGAACTTGTAGAGGTCGAGACAGAAGAGTTCGGGCGCCTGGTCGAATGGCACGGGCAGATCCAGGACGTAGCTCAGGCTCTTCATCCCGTTTCTGATCTCGATCTCGCCGAACAGATCGGGTTCGAGCGATGCCGCCACGAGCGCCTCGAGCTGGCTGCGAATGCCCCTCGTCTCGAGCCGCACCCTGGCGCCGCCCGATCGCTCGCGCGCCCAGCGCGCCACGGTAATCAACTGGGCCGCTTCCATGCCGATCGTCCGCTCGCCGAGACCATGGAACATCTGCGCGAACAGATAAGGCCGATTCTCGCCTTTCCACGATGTACCCGTGAAGAGCAGGTTCAGGGCGAGCACCTGGTCGCCCCGGTTGACGCGATCGGAGGCCAGATCGGCGCTCGTCTCCTTCCCATCATCGTCGAGCACAATCGTCACTGGTCGGTTGTCGGAGCTCTGAAGGATCGAGCGCAGCCAGACTCCCGACGCGCTGAGACCATCGCTCATCTGAAAGAGAAATGACCGCGATTGCACATCCTTGGATTTCGTCGCCGCCACAACCCAGAAGTTCGCCAGTTCGATCGGTTTGTACCGAACGGTGGACTTGAGCCTGGCGCGTTCAGTGGTAGACCAGCTCGAACGACCAGAGGGATCTGGCATCGGCTCGCGCACGATGTCGCGGCCGATCTTCTGGGCCAGGCCGGCGAGCGTCAGGTTGTTGTCCGGCAGCTTCACGAGGAGCTCGTCGTAGCTCCGGACTTCCGCCCCCAGCTGCTCCTCGCTCTCGATGGGCGGCATGCCGAACTGGCTGGTGAAGAAACGGTATGCGGCCAGCCGATTGTCGAGCTGATAGTTGTGGTCGGCCGGATCCCGGTTCTCGTGCCACTGGAACGATCCGTCCTTACCGAACAGTTTGAAAAAGGGTTGGATGCGGTCGTAGACGAGAGGCTTGACGAGACCCGCCCGAAAGCAGCAATCGTCTTCAGCGTTGTAGGTGAGGAGCGTCGGCCGCGGTGCCATCATGGCGGCCAGGTGTGAGAAGTCGGAGCCATCCAGAAAATCCGTCGCCGACTGCTCCACATCGCCGAGGTCTCCATAATGCTTCGCTTCAACGCGCGTCCTGAGCGATGAGAATCCGGCGACCGGGTTACTGACCTTGATCCGTTCGTCGAGCGAGCTCAGTATGATCGTCTGCCATCCCCCGCCGGACAGACCCGTCATCCCGATTCGATTGCGATCGACACTCGTATGGTTGTAGAGGTAATCGAGACCGCGCCGCATCGCCAGATGGAAGATGCCCAGCTCGTGGAGACCGACCAGATCGAGGTGACCGCCAAACCAGTGCTGATTTCCCTTCTGACCCAGCTCTCCAAATTCGAACCACTCGAGGCTGAGGACGACGACTCCGTGTTTCGCGAGATTGACGGCGAACTTCTGCCCGTACTCGATCGTGTATCCGGGCTTGCCGACATGGCCGTGCACGTAGAGAATGGCGGGAACTTTTCCGCTGACCTGGTTGGGTTCGTAGAGAAGGGCCGCGGACGAGAGCCCCGGGACGATCTCGTACCTCAGTTTTCGAATGCGGTACCCGGCGTTCGTGTCGATGACGGCCACTTCTTCAAACTTGGGCGCAGACTCGACCCACTCTTTCGGCCAGCCGTGGAACGCGACGTCGAGCAGACGCTGTCGAAGACGCGAGGCCTCGGCCGTCCAGGCCTCGGGGCTGGCGGGCACCGCGGGAGGCGACGCCGTGTGGTCGATGATGAACTTCCGCACCTGATACTCCGCGACCGCGGGCGGCAGGAGCTCGTCCTTCAGGATGGCTTGGAGCGTCTGCGGCTCGGTCTGGCCGTACAAGACCGTTCCGGCCAGAAGCGCCGCGCCCAGCGACGCCCAGGTTCGAACATGTAGGTAGTTCATAGCGTGGAGCAACCTTCCTCTCGCGACCGGGCACAGAAGATAGCCGAGATCCTGTGGAATCCCAAGGCTCAAGTAGTCCGTTATAATCGCCAGCCGTCCCCGGACCCGGACGATGCGGTTGGTCAGGAACGTGGAGGTCTTATGTGCACCTTAGTGCGATCGCGTGCCTTCATTCTTGCGACGATGGTTCCTCAGCGCGGTTCCTCGCACGGTGAGCCGGGCGCGCCACGTTCGCGTTCCAGCGTTGGAACGCTGCCGCCTCGAAAAGGCTTGTGACGAACCGCGAAGGCCGCAGCTCACCACTCCGAGTCGTGCCGGCCCTGGTGGCGTTGATCGTCTTCGCCACCAGGCCGGTCGGCTCGTGGCATGCGGTGGGCGGCTCGCCGCCTGATCAGATCGTCGCGCCGTCATCATCCCTGGGTCCGGTCTTGTTCCAGGATGCGCTCACAGAGGGCTTCGCCTTCGAGAACCAGAACTGCCGCGGGGTCAACGGCGACGGCGGGCTAATCTTTAGCGACTCCGATCCACAGAACGGCTGCTACTTTCTCGTCTCCTCAACAAGCGGGTTCAGCGGCGACGTGCGAATCGAACTGACCGCGCGTCTCCGCCAGGGCCCCGAGGATGGGAACTTCGGTCTGCGATATGGCATGAGCGCCGACCTGTTGAACGGATACGCGTTGACGGTCCAGGGCAACGGCAGCTATCGCCTGGATCGCAAGGTCAATGGCACGTGGCAGTCTCAGATCGACACAACGAAGGACGCCGCCGTCAAGCCTGGTCTGGGCTCCACGAACCGGTTGGCTGTCGAGATCCGCGGGAAGGCCATTCAAGCGATCGTCAACGGCAAGATCGTCGCGAATCTTGACGCTACTGAGACGATTTCCGGGCAGATCGGGCTCGATGTGGGGACGCCGGGTCTCGAAGTGGTCTTCAGCGATCTCCGAGTGGTGTCCCTCGTGCCGCCGGCGCCCGCCCCGGCCGCGAATGTCGTGCCGACACCCGGCGGATCGATCATCGTTGACGACGACCTGTCGACGAACCCAAAGTACCCAATCGATACCGGTCCGTACTGCAACAGATCGTATAGCGAGGGCGGCTACTCCGTCGAAAACGTCAATCCTTCCGGATCGACGTGTGAATTCTCCCTCGAGGACCTGGGCGATCATCCGGCCAATGCGCGCATCGAGGTGTTGATGCGGCCAGTCAAGGGTCTTGCGCCCGCCGGCCTGAAATTCGGCCGCAAGTCCGCCACCAACACCCTGTACTACACCTTCCTGCTCGGCGCGGCTGGAGGATCGACGCTGACCGTGTGCAGGAATGGCGTGTCGCAGCGGCTCTTTCAGGGAACGGCGTCAGCGGCTCGATGGGGACTCGGACAGACCAATCATCTCGCGGTCGAGATCAGCGTGCGGAAGCTGCGCGGTTTCGTCAACGGGGCGTTCCTCTTCGACGTCGATGCGCCGGACGACGTCCAGGGATACATGGGCCTGTTGGTCGAGAAACCCGGCACACGAGTCGTGTACACGAATCTCAAGATCGTGGATCTGTCGAACACTCCTGGACCGGGACGAGTCGCCAGCCCCGGTCAGCGCATCCTGTTGGGCCGCGGCGAGCGCGCCGACACGGCCGGGCAGGAATCCATCACGCAGGCACGTCCCCAACCCTTCGCAGGAAGCGATCGGCGCCCGCCGGAGTGACGCTCACAGGATCCGCGTCGCGAGCTCCCACGCGTAGTCGTGCGGCCCCTCGACAAAACCGAGCACCTGGATATTGTTCCAGATGACGACCTCCGTCGCTCCCTGAAAGAGCAGGATCGTCCCGAGTGGATCGTGCGAGACCGACACCACGGGCGTTCGCCGCGACTCCTTGAGGCCCTGTTTTCCGATGTTCTCGGCCAGGACGTCGAGCACCGCCTGGGTTTGGTCCCGATCCACGAACGCCGCCACGATGACCGACACGGCCACGCCGTCCGAAGAACGGTAGACGGACTCGATCATCTCGGTCGCGCCCGCCCCGATGAGACGTTGAGACCGCTTCACGTTTTCACGCTTGAAGCGTCCAATCTCCTCGGGCAGGCGCTCTGCGAGCGAGCCCTTCGTGGGTGTTGGAGGCTGGGTCGTCGAATTGAGATCCATCCCGAGACGCTCGAAGAAGGTGTCGGCCGCGCACGGTCGGCCTTCCAAACCTTCATTGAACCCGTCGATCCGCTGTCCGGGACGCCCGTGAGCCCCACGATCGAACCAGGGCACGGTGCCCTTGTCGCCTACTTGAAAGAGCGAGACGACGGCCTGATTGACCGCCTGCTTCCCCACGCGCGCGGTCACGTCGCGCATGTACTGGCCCGCGAAGCAGTCGGCCTGGAGCTCCAGTTGAATCGGCCAGAGGCCAACAGACGCGCTCTTGAGCCCGAGCAGCTGCTGAACGTGGTGGCCCCACTCGTGCGCCAAAATGAACGCGGGAGCATACTGGCCGATCTCCCCGAGATATTCTTCGAGGAACGCCGCGTCGTAATAGATGCCGCCGGTGTCCGGACAAAAGTACGCATTCCGGTCTTCGTCCACGCGGCACGGAGCGAGAGGCCCCGGCGTATACGGCGCAAGGTCGGTCGGTGACTTGTAGTTGGCGACCTGGCGCTGCCAGAACTCGTCGAGACTCTTCTTCGTGTCGGCGACCACGACGGGGAGCGGCAGGGGTAGCGCGTCCGGTGCCCTCGTCGCTGCGCCTGCGGCGACCACGGAAATGATCGTCAACGGTGCCCAGTGCCTCATTCAGCGCTCCTGCCCCAGGGCGCTCACGGCGGCGCGCAGATGTTCGACTTCGCGCTCGAGGACGGTCCGTCGTCCGGCACTGCGAGCGGCGGCGAGGCGCCGCTTGGTGAGGGCGAGCTGCACCTGTCTGTTGTGACGGGTCATCATCTGCGCCAGATGACCAATTCGACCCGAGATGAGCGCGACGGAGTAATCGAGGGTTCGTCGTCCGCGACGGCGTACGCGGTCGAGGTCGCTTGCGGTCACGAGACCCGACGAGACTTCGCTGGCGAGCTCGGTCTCGATCGTCGACCGTTCGACGCGAAGCGCGTGGATGGCGGCGCCAGCCACGAAGAGAAGAGGAAGCGACAGAGCGATCCACACTCGGGCGAGCGAACTCGTGCCGCCAAGCGTGTTGCCAAACTCCAGCCACAGATAGAACGCGTGAGCCGCGACAGCGCCAGCGAAACCCAACGCGACGCCGAACAGACGACGAGTCGGTGAACTGTCAACCGTCAATCCAAGCCCGAGGCCGACGATGGCGCCAAACAGGCCGTACGCCAGCCCGGCGAGCGCGGACGTCGATGCCAGCGCCAGAAGGTTCGTGTCGATGATCGAGACATGCGGCGCCAGCTCGTGGATGAGCGTGTTCCCGACTGCCACCCCGAGGCCCGCAGCCGCGCCGTAGACGATACCGTCGAGCGAATCGGTGAACTCGGACCAGCCGCGCACGTGCTCGGCTGCGCCGAGAATGGCAATGCCGGCCAGAATCGCAGCGAGCGTCGCGAGCTCGAAATAGAACGCCGCTGGCAGGCGCGTCAACTCCAGCGTCGCGGGATCGACGATGAGCCGCAGCGCCACGGCCGCGCCGTTCCCCAGGGCGAGAAAGACGACGATGCACCACAGCGGCTCGCGCTCATTGAGATCGATGACGCGGAGCACAACCAGGTAGACGGCCGCCACCGCCAGTACGACAAGGAGCGCATCGGGATGGGCAGAAGTCATGTCCAACCTCTGAAGTGCCGAAGGATTCGGGCCGATCCTAGCACGCTCGTCGCTGCCGCCACCCTGACCGATAGAGTAGAATCTCCGCGCGTTTCGGAATCTGCCACCGGTCACGCCGAACGTATGTCGACCCTGTTCGGAAACGTCGAGTCGCCGCGCGTCCTCAATATCGCCGACCTTCGCCGCCTCGCGGAGCGTCGCCTGCCTCGGGTCGTCTTCGACTATATCGACGGAGGCGCCGAGGGCGAAGTCACCCTCAAAGAGAACTGCCGCATCTTCGACGATGTGACCTTTCGCCCGAGAAATGCCGTCGCGATCGCAGAGTGCGACCTGAAGACGTCCGTCCTCGGTCAGCCGATAGATCTGCCGCTGATCTTTGCACCGGTCGGGAGCAGCCGGATGTTTTACCCCCGCGGCGAGGAGGTGGCCGCGCGCGTTGCAGGCAGCGTCGGAACCATCTATACGCTGTCCACTCTGTCAGGCTGCAGACTCGAGGACGTCAAAGCCGCGACCAGCGGGCGGGCGTGGTATCAGCTGTATCTTGTCGGCGGCCGCGATGTCGCGCTCGGCACGATTGCCCGCGCACGGGCGGCAGGCTACTCGGCACTCGTCGTCACCATCGACACACCTGTGGCGGGGCTCCGCGAGCGTGACGTCCGGAACGGATCGCGGGAGCTTCTCACGCGGCGCATCGGATCGATGTTCCCGTTCCTGCCCCAGATGCTCACCCGCCCGCGGTGGCTGGCCGGGTTCCTGAGGGACGGCGGATTGATGACGTTTCCGAACATCGAGCTGCCCGGTCAGGGGCCCATGCTCTACGCGGACGTCGGCGCGGCGCTGGAGCAGTCGATGGTGTCGTGGGACGATCTCCGCTGGATACGCGACGCATGGACCGGTCCCCTGATCATCAAGGGCGTTCTGACCGCGGAGGACGCGAATCGATCGATCGACGAAGGCGCCAATGCAATCGTCGTCTCCAACCACGGAGGCCGCCAGCTCGACGGCGTGTCGCCGACACTCCGCGCTCTGCCGGAAGTCATGGCCGCCGTCGGGGGAAAGACAGACGTGCTCCTCGATGGTGGCATTCGCAGGGGCGGCGATATTGCGAAGGCGGTCTCTCTGGGCGCGCGGGCGGTGCTCGTCGGCCGCGCCTACGCGTACGGACTCGGCGCGGGAGGCGAAGCGGGCGTCCGCAAGGCCATCCAGATCCTGCGAACCGATCTCGTTCGAACCCTGAAATTGCTGGGTTGTCCGTCCGTTACGGCGCTCGATCGATCCTATGTTGACGTTCCGGCGACCTGGATCACTTGATCGCGCCGTCGGTGATTCTCGAGACGTGCGCAGTCACGTCCTGTCCCTTCGCAAAACCACCGACCACATACCAGGCGTCGCCCGCGTGCGCGACTCCTCTGTGGTCCATCGTGGCGACCGCAGACCGAGGACCTGCGAGCCATCGATCGTTGACGACATCGTAGATCCAGGATGAGGGTTCGGGCTCCGAAGGCTTCCCGTCGTATCCGACTGCGTTGTAGTTGTAGGGGTTGCTCGTGCCGCCCATGAAGATCACGCCGGATACGCCGCCCGCTTCAACCGGCCCTGCCGCAATGCGATAACGCTGCGGGCCCGGCATGGAGGCGATTCGGCGCCAGGCGATGGTGGCGGGGCTCGACGGACTGATGTCGCCTCGATAACAGTCGCTCGAAGGAAGGTACTTCGGCGTCCCGGGCGCGTTCATCTTCGCCCCGCCGCAATACACGATCGCGTCTCGAACAATGCCGCCGGCGTGGCCGAACACAGCAGTCCCGATCATGGGCGTCGCCTGCTGCCACTCGTCTCGAGCGGGATCGTAGATCTGGACCACCGCGACGTTGGCGGACATGGACCAGCCGCCGACGAGATAGATGAGCCGGTCGCGCCAGACCCCCGACACTGAGTCGTCCACGGGAATCGGAATGTCGGCGCCCCGCGTGTAGGCGCGGGATGCGATGTCGTAGATGTCCGTCGCCGACGCGGTCGTTTCTTTCGCATCGGCGGCGACCTCGTATCCGCCGAATACGTACACGCGGCCGTTGAGCGATTGCGCAGTCGCGGCCAGTCGTCCAGCCCGGCCGGGTACATCCGGCAGTCGCTCCCACAGGCCACGCCGCACATCCAGTTGATAGGCGCTCCGCACAATGGCGCGGTAGTCTCGCGCGGCGCCAATGCCGAGGAAGCTGAAGACGAGCGCGCGTCCGTCGATCGTCGCGCCGGTCACGGCGTTATTGGCAACGGGTTCCGGGAGTCGCGGGCCGGCTTCCACTCTCCACGCAGACGGGTCACCGCGTGCTGGCGCCTGCGCTCGGGGGTGAATTCCGGCCGACGTAAAGACGGCCGTCGCCAGGCCGACAAGAAGTGCCGTTCTGAGTTTTTCAATTCCCATATGGAGGATTCGAGTCGAACGTATCATAGTGCGTCCGACGCGAGACGCATGCGGGCCGGCACGACAATCTGGAGGGACGACATGATGCGAGGCGTTCTGTGCATGGCGGCGCTCTTCGTGGCGACGACGGCGGCCGCTCAGTCGACCGAATCACGTGACGCAACCGAGATCAAGACGACGCTGACGGCCATGTGGGACGCCATCGAGAAAGGCGACCTCGAGCGCTACGCGTCGTACCTGCACCCGGCGTTCACGTCATTCGGCGAGACCGATGTCTACCTGGCTGAAGGGAAAGAGGCCGAGGTTGCGAACTATCGGGAGTACCTGGAGCGGGCGAAGAACATCCACACCGACATGCATCAACCAGCCGTGACAATTCGCGGAGACGTGGGCTGGATCACGTACTACTGGACCGACGCCGGCACCGTGGAGGGGAAACATTTCAGCTCGCGAGGCAAGTCGACACGCATCTTCGTGCGAGAAGGTGGCCGGTGGCTCTGCATCCACGCGCATCACACGGAGGTGGATTAGGGAACTTCAGTAGTTCTTGGTTCTTAGTTCTTCGTGCTTAGTTCAGAACCAAGAACAAAGCACCAAGCACTAAGAACTGCGTTCCCTCCCGTCGTCCCCCTCAGACCGTGATCGTCAGGGTGCCGTTGGCGAATTGAGCCGGAAACTGCTGGAGGGCTCGCGGCGCGGGTCCGCTCAACACCTGTCCGCTGGTGCTGTACTGCGATCCATGGCAGGGGCATACGTAGTGCCCGCTCTGAAACCCGGTAACCGTACAGGCTTCGTGCGTGCACATCGCCGTCAGTGCCGTGAAGGCATCCTGCCCGGTGTGGGCGACGAGCAACGTTCGGGCCGAGCTCTGCACCAGTGCAGCGCCGCCGACGCTCGCAAGCGGCGACGTCGCATCGATATTCACGACCACCGCGCCATTCGCCACGCTCGCGTTCACCACGGCGAGCGATGGAGCCCCTGAAGATGGCGACGTCGGACTGCCGCCGCACGCCGGTATCACAGACCCCACCGCAATCAGCGACGCCGCGTGGCAGACGCTCGCGCAGAAATCTCTCCGTGTCGAACGCTGGGGAAAGCGACTCAGCTCGTCAGTTCCTTCTTCCTGCACGCGTCTCCTCCGTGTTTTCTCGAATGCTCGGCCCTGGGTCGGTCACGACTCGTTGAGCAAGGTGTGTACCAGGCAAACGTGAATTGCGGCAAAGGAACAGCAGGAAACTCTCTGAGCGATGTCCTATACAACGGACGGACAAGTCTCAACGGTGCGACACGCGAGGGCGAGGGCCACATGCGCCACTTCGCGTTCACTGATAGATTGACGCGTCACGCTGAGGTGGTCGTGGCACCGTGATTGCTGTGACGTTCTCTTCTTTGACAGATTCCGACGGCGGCACGCTGAATGTCAGCGTCCGGGTCTGACCGCCGGCGGCGCATCGATCGACACCTCGGCTCCAAACAACATCGTCCGATCGTTGTCCCGGGCGGCCCAGTGAAGAAGACTCGTGACGTCTTTCTTCACCAGTCCTTCGAAGGCAACCCGGTCGTTCACCACGACCTTGATCGGGTTCGAAAAGTCGAACCGATCCGGAGATATCAACAACACAAAGGTGCGAACGCCTTTCGTGCGGGCAGTGACGGTATTGCCCGAGCGAACCAGATCCACGCGGCCCGCGGGCTTTCTGTGGCGAAACACGGGAATGCCTGGCGGCGGAGGAAATGTCTTCTCCAGCACCTCACGACGTCCGTCCCGCTCCACGACGAAGCTGAGCGGGGTGCCGAGCTCGTGATCGGAGAGCGCATCGACCAGGTCCCCGCTTCCATGGATCGCACGACCGTTGATCTCGATGATGAGATCGCCTTTCACGAGTCCGAGCGCGGCGGCGTCCGAACCACCCACGACCTGTTGAATGCGGGCAACCGACTGGTCTGAGGTCAGGCGAACGCCGAAGTCGCGCGGCCCCTGCTCGACGGTGTTGTCATCGGGGAATATCGCGTCGCCTTCCGACTCGCCGAGCCTGGTGATGACAAGCCAATGGGCGCGGTTGTAGCGGTCCGTCCGTTCAGTTGTCCACGACAACGTATCCGGCAGTGGATCCCTGAGATGACTCTCGACGAATGCTTCGAACTCGTCACGCTCCTCCGGCCACCAGTCCACGCTGTGGCCGCTTTCGGGAAGAGGGTGGTAGACGACCGTTACACCCAGGCGTTCGAGCAGCCTCATATATGCGTCAACTGAGGAGGTCGGATACAGCGGATCGCGGCCGCCATTGACGACGAAGAAGGGCTTGTTCACGAGGTTCGACAAATACAGCTCGCCGTCCACGCCCGTCATGCCGCTCGACAGGACGCGCAGGTGTCCGATGAGCGGCAGGAAACTGGACCACGGCGTGGTGTCCTTGAGCGCCATGAAGTACGCACCGGTTGCACCGTCGGAAATCCCGGTCAGGTGCACGCGGTTTTCGTCCACGTTGTACGTGCGCTTCACCTGGTCGAGCACCGAGAGAATGTTCTCGACCTGGTTGTAGTGCCACCAGGCCGCGTCCGCCGTCGCGGTCGGCAGCACGTAGATCTCGCGTGCGCCCTCGATAGGGTTCGGTCGATCGCGCGGCCGCTCTTCTTCCTGACGGCGATTGACGCCGCCGTGCAGCTGGACGCGCACCGGACTGGGCGTGGACGGATCGTAATCTGCGGGAATGCGCACGCGCGTCCGGTGCTCCATCAGATCCGATGAGCGCACCGAGAGCACGATCGCCCCTGTCTGCACCGATCGGTCGTAGGGTCGCCCGCTCTTGAGGCGCGCGAACGCCGAATCGAAGTCGATGCCCGTCTTGAGGACATCATCGGCCGCACGTTCGGCGTCGCGCGGATTGCTTGCGCGCCAGTACCTGGCGAACGCGCGATCGATTGCGCTCTCCGGAGCGCCATGCGCGGGTCCACTCGCACGGCTCCCGACAGCGACGCTGGTGAGCGACAGGATGACGAGTGCCCTCAGCGAGCGCATGACCGTCATTATGATCGGTTTCGCTGGCCGGATCGGATTGCGATCCGCAGGCTTGCGGGACGAGCCAGGTGACGAGTCGTCTTCAGCGGCTGGCGGGAGGCACGATTCCGTTCATCCGAAGATACAGCACAATCTGGCCGTAATGATCCGACGCGTGCCAGACAGCCAGCGTCGTCAGACCGAGTCGGGTGCTCTGGCCGCCGTAACGGCCGCCAGCCGACTCGAGCGCGTTCTGCTCCGTCAGCTGGCCGAGCACCCCACTGCCGTATTCAAATGACTTGCGAAGATATGAAAGGATCTCCGCCTTCGTGCGGGCCGGATCGGGCCCACCCTTTTCACACGCATCCGGAGGGGTCTTCTGTTCGATTTCCATGAAGAACGCGTAGTTCGCACAGGCGACGTGCTTGACCTGCTCCGCAAATGTCCTCGCCCCGTCGAAGGCGCCATCGCTGGGAGCGAACGCCCACTTCTCTTCGGGCATCGCCTCCGCGGCCGTAACGAACGACTGCTCGATCATGCCCCACCACTGCCCCACGGTGGACGCCATCGTCGGATCGGCAGGCTTGGGCTTTGCCTCCTGCGCCAGTAACGGCGCCCACAGACTCAAGGCAAGCGCCGACAACGTCAGCACGCGTATACGATGTGCGATCATCCAGCGACTCAACGCTAACCTGGCGGATCCCTACTTCTTCACGTAGCGCTTCAAGGCTCTCGGGCCGACCTCGGCGCCAAACACATTGCCCTGTGAGTCAGCGGCCACACCTTCCGCCGCGCTCGTGTTGTCGGGCTTTTCGTCGGGATCCGGAATGAAGGCCGTGACTTTGTGATCCTTGATCGAACCAATGCGAATGCCGCGCTTCCAGGCGGCATGAGGAGGAGACACCGAGCCCGACTCGGAATCGGCAACGTAAATCGTGTCGTTCTTGTCGATGTAGATGCCGCTCGGCCGGCTGAACTCGGTCCACTGTTCGATGAAGTTTCCGTCCTGATCGAATATCTGGATCCGGTTGTTGTTGCGGTCGCCGACGAACAGCCGACCGTTCGAATCCATGGCGAGCGCGTGCGGCGTGTCCAATTCACCGGCGGCCGAACCCTTCTTTCCCCAAGCCTTGATGAACTTGCCGGTCTTGTCGAACTTGACGATGCGGGCGTTCGTCTGGCCGCCGTGACCGTCACCGACGAAGATGTCGCCGTTCGGCGCCACGAGCACGTCTGACGGTTGGTTGAAGGTATCGGGTCCCTCGCCTGCCACACCCGCTTTCCCGAGCGTAAGCAGCACCTTGCCTTCAGGGCTGAACTTCACAACGATGTGCCCCTTGCCGGCTACCTCGGGCTTGCCTGCCTGACCCGGAGGCACACCGTCGGTGATCCATACGTTGTCTTCGGCGTCCACGAAGATGCCGTGCGGAAAAATGAACATGCCTTCACCAAAGCTCTTGACCAGCTTTCCGGAGGCGTCGAACTTGAGGACCGGCGGAAGGCCGGACCCTGCGCAGGAGTTGGCCCCGCAGCGTTCCGCAACCCAGATGCTCGTGCCGTCGCGATCGATCTCGACGGCGCTCGTCGCGCCCCACGTGCGCCCTTCGGGCATCTTGAAGTAATTCGCGATCGTCTGGTACGGGTTGGGGGCATCGTTGGTGGGTTGCGCGCCCATCTGGGCCGATGCCGTGCCCGCCGAAAAACCGCCCGCGGCGAACACCGCGGCAACGAACGTCAGTCTCCGGAGTCTTGCGCGTCCCATCAGCATGCTCCTTCCAGCATTCGTGCGTCAGGCATTCTCCAATCGGCCTTCGCTGGAGTCAAGCAGACTCGCCAGCCTCGCTACTTGCCTTCGTCGAGGCGACGGCCAAGCTCGCTGAACCAGTTGACCACGACCATCAGTTCCTCCGTGGACGAGCCCTCGTCGGCGAGACGAAGCATCAGGAATCGACTGCCCTTCGGATCCACGCTGTAGCTCACGCCATTCTCCGATCGGAGGTTGTACACCCCGTCGAAGAGCTTCATCGGAGTGCCCGCATGGAACGCGCCGTCCGTCTGAACTGGAACCATCATGAAGAGATTGTCGTTGCGGTAGTACAGCTCCCGGCCATCGGGCGACCATCGAGGCTCTTCGCCTCCGGCCGATGAAACCTGCCATCGACCGCCAGTCCCCGTGACGTCGCTGACGTAAATCTCGAAGCGGCCGGTTTCGCTCGAGTGATAGGCGAGCCAGCGCCCGTTCGGTGACAGTGCGGGGCCGTACTCATCGAATCGCGTCGCGACGAGTGGTGATGGCGTCGCGCCGCCCTTGGGCTTGAGCGATACGATGTCCGCCATCCGGCTTTCAGTGTGCATGGCCAGCAGAAACGACTGCTCGTCGGCAAAGGTCTGCTCGAGAAATGCGTGGCGGTCCAGCGTCGTCACGACGTCGGCGTCGCGGCTGCCATCGGCCGGCTTTTTCATCACGGATGCACGCCCGGACGGGTCAAAGGCCATGTAGTACAGCGTTCTGCCGTCGCGCGACCAGATCGGCGTCGAGTTCGCGCCGCCAAACGTCAGGCGCGTGAACGTCTTGTTGTCGAAGTCGTAGATCCAGATCTCGCTGCCGCTTTCACTCGCCACCGTCATGGCGGCCCTCTGGCCGTCGGGCGAAATCTTCGGGTCGTAATAAATGCCCGGCGCGAGCGGCAACGTCTCGGTCTTGCCAGTCCGATCGACCCAGACCAGGCGCCTCAAATCACCGCCCGGGCTTCCAGGAATGTAGGCGAGCGTGCCCGTCGTGGAAGATGAGTAGTGGAGCGCCCCGGTCGTCGCATCGCCCTCGACACCCTGCACGACGGGCACGGGAGTGCCGCTCGTCTCCAATCGATTCGGATCGAACCGCACCGCGTACAGCACGCGACTCCGTCCAAAGACGAGGTATCCACCGGGGAGAAAGCGCGCCATGCTCGCACCGCGGAGCACCTCGCGTCGTTCGCCTGTGGCGGGCACGACCGCCTCGATCGTCGCACTGTCGTAGTTGTCCGGGCTGGACTCGACACCGACCGTAAACAACACGGCATTCCCACCAGGGAGGGCATCGGGCCATCGATGGGTCCGTTCGTTCTTCGTCTTGTCGAGTGTGGTCACAACGGTCGGTATTCCGCCGGTCGCCGACACGCGCAGCAGACCTGCCAGCCCTTGCGGCGCATAGACGATGGCGTCGTTGCCATCCCACGTCGCGCCCCGCGGATCGTTGACCTCGGCCAGCGACACGACCGGACCATCGCCGACGGGCACTTTCTTGAGCTTGTTGTCGGCGAAGAAAGCCACCCACTGGCTGTCGGGCGAGATCACGGGCGACGATGCGCCTTCGGTGCCTTTGAGCGGTGTGAAGTCGAAGCCGTCTCGTCTGCGCATGTAGATGCGCCTGATGTCGCCGGCCGTCGCCGAGAAGCAGATGAACGATCCGTCCGGCGCGACCGATACGGTCGGATCGACCCCGAGATTGAGCGTGGCACTTGGCGGCACCGGCAGCGAATATCTGATCACCGGTTGATCCGCCGGCTTCCCTCCGCGCCACCACGCGGCGAGCGCGGCGATCAGTGCACCAGCCAGGACGAGAATCAGTGCGCCGCGCCATCCCGCACGGGATCGCGACGGCGCCAGCTCTGCCGGCTGCTGCGGGGAAGGATTCGCGAGGCAGTCGCTGATCGCAATCCGCGCCTCACCGATGTCGCGCAGCCGGTTCTTGCGATCGGTCGTCAGACAGCGGCGAATCAGGGTCACGATTGAGGACGGACTGCCGTTGGACAACATTCCCCAATCGGGTTCGTTCTTCAGCACAGCCGCCAGCACATCGGCCACGGTCCCGCCGCCGAACGCGGGCCGTCCGGCAAGCATCTCGAACAGCACCGCTCCAAACGACCAGATGTCGGCCCGCTGATCGACCGCTTGTCCTCGAGCCTGCTCCGGCGACATGTACGCCGCCGTCCCGAGCAGCGTGCCGGCGCGCGTCTCGCCGACCATTGTGGGAGAGTGTGTCAGGGCCGATTCGCGATGACGATCCTCCCGCGTCTTCGCGAGGCCAAAGTCGAGCACCTTGACAGTGCCGTCGTCGGTCAGCTTGATGTTGGCCGGCTTGAGGTCGCGATGAATGATTCCACGCTCGTGGGCGACCTCGAGTGCCTCCGCGATCTGGCGGGCAAGGGGCAGCGCCTCGGCGGGCGCGATCGGCCCCTTCGTAATCCGATCGGCGAGCGTGGGACCCTCGACGAGCTCCATCACGATCGCCCGCACCGGCCCTTGCGTGCCGCCCGCCGTCGGGGTCTCTTCGAAGCCGTAAATGTGCGCAATGTTGGGATGGTTCAGGCTCGCCAGAACCTGCGCTTCCCGCTCGAACCGTGCGAGCCAGTCGGGATCGTCTGCGAGGTGCTCGGGCAGCACCTTGACGGCCACGTCACGATTGAGCCGCGTGTCGCGGGCGCGATAGACCTCGCCCATGCCGCCCGCCCCGATGGGGGCCAGGATTTCGTACACACCGAGGCGGCTACCCTGCGCAAGCATCAGGTCGACCAGATTCCTGGAGCCGTCATCATGAAAAGTGCCCGGATTATATGGAGTTTGGCGGGGATCGCCGCCCGAAAACCATCAAACCCGACGGTCTCACGCCGAGGACACGCATGAGTGATCAGGGAATTGACGGTCGTGGCGCGGCCCGCCGGAGAGAAGCGAGTCGGCCGGCTGTTCATCGGGAGCCTCATCGGCGCAGGCCTATGGTCTATTTTCTTCTCGATCGACCAGATGGTCCATGTGACCGTGGATCTGCCTCCGAGCACCCGTCGTCGAAGCTTGACGCTTGCTGATGGTGATGTGATCATCGCCCGTCATTTCGACGGGGCGCGGGCACACCTGGCTTGTTCCCGGTCCGGAGGTTGGCATGTCTTCATCAGCTGCACGACGGACATTGGCGTGGCGGATTGCGATCGCGGCCGCGATGGTCCTTGTCATGACCGGCGCCTCTAAAACGGCCGCCGCGGCGGGCCGTTACGAGGACCTCGTGTCGCTCTTCGCCGAGTGGCGCGCGTTTCAGCGACCGAAGCTCGTCAACGACGTGCCCGACTACACGCCCAACGCCATGACGGCGCAGCGCCAGGAGCTGGCCTCGTGGCAGAAGCGGCTCATGGCGATCGATACGACTGGCTGGCCGGTCGCGCAGCAGGTGGACTGGCACGTTGTCCGGGCGGAAATGAATGGCCTCGATTTCGATCACCGCGTCCTCAGGCCGTGGGCGAACAATCCGGCGTTCTACGTCACGGTCTTCAATGAACAGAGCGATCAGCCCGCACGTGAGGGACCGTTCGCGTACGGCGCCATCGAGCTCTGGACGTACAAGTTTCCGCTGTCCACGGAGGACGCCGATCGCATCGATCGCGGCATCAAGGCGATCCCGCCGCTGCTCGAGCAGGCGAGGCGCAACCTCGTTGGTGATGGCAAAGATCTCTGGACCTACGGTGCGAAGAGCCTGAGACAGCAGAGCGGCGAACTCGACGCCCTCAGCGCGCGTCTGACAAACGATCAGGCCGCGCTGAAAGCCGACGTCCAGCGAGCGAAGGAAGCGACCGACGCGCTCGCAGCGTGGGTCGAAGCCCAGACCGCGTCCAAGAGCGGACCTTCCGGCGTGGGGATCGACAACTACAACTGGTATCTCAAGAACGTGCAGCTCGTGCCCTACACGTGGCAGGACGAAGTCGCGCTGATGAATCGCGAGCTGGCGCGCGCGCACGCGTTTCTCGCGCTCGAGGAGCAACGGAACGTGTCGCTGCCCCAGCAGGTCCCGATTGCCAGCCAGGATGAGCACACCCGTCGGTTCAATGATGCGGTGACGGAGTACATGGCCTTCCTCAAGGATCACAACATCCTCACCGTGAAGGACTACATGGATCCGGCGCTCCGCGCCAAGATCGGCAGCTTCACGCCCGGCCCGCGCGAGTTCTTCACCGAGGTCGACTACCGCGATCCGGAGATCATGCGGACGCACAGCTATCACTGGTTCGATCTGGCTCAAATGGCGAAAGAGCCGCACGCGAGTCCAGTCCGCCGAGGCCCGCTCCTCTACAACATCTTCAACACGCGCACGGAGGGGCACGCCACAGGGTGGGAAGAAATGATGCTTCAGGCCGGGATGTTCGATGCCCGACCGCGGTCACGCGAATTGATCTATGTGCTGCTCGGCCAGCGCGCCGCCCGTGCGCTCGGCGATCTGCGGATGCACGCGAACGAGCTCACGCTCGAGCAGGCCGCCGAATTCGCGGCGGCGAACACGCCGCGCGGCTGGCTGCGCCTGGACGCCGCGACGGTCAGGTTCGAACAACATCTCTACCTGCAGCAGCCCGCATACGGCACCAGCTATCTGATCGGCAAGATTCAGATCGAGGGCCTCCTGGCAACGCGCAGGAGACAGCTTGGAGAGGCCTTCACCATGAAGCGGTTCATGGACGAGTTCAATGCTGTGGGTCTCGTCCCGGCGTCGCTGGTCGCGTGGGAGTTGACGGGCGAGGCGCCGACAGCGGTCGGGCGCCCATAACGACACCTGAAGAGCGGTCTTCAGCGCCGCACGGAGCAGGACTAACTCGCGGCCTCACCGAGGGGAACCACCTGCACCGCTGCGTCCGGAATAGCGCGCAGGAATCGATCGAGCGTGGATCCGCGCCACAGCAGTTCCACACGAGAGCGTGCCGTCTGTCCAAAGATGACGTGCGTGACGCCTTCCCGCTGAGCGAACGCGATCAAACCGTCGGAAGGCCGATCGGCCTTCACGCGGACCACCGTTGCGCCCAGACTCTCGGCGAGTCGTATGTTCTGCTGCAGCGCGTCGGCGTCGTGCGTCTTGATACGCCCTGGCATCTCGCGCGGCGTTTCGACGTAGACCGCGTACCACTTCGAACCGAGCCGGCCCGCAATGCGTGCGCCCGTCCGAAGGACGCGCGGCGCCGCCACATTGGAGCTCATGCACACCATGACCCGCTCGGGAATCAGCGCCGGCTCGAGTCCCTCACGCTCGCGATAACTGGCCGCCTTCTCGCCCACCTCGTCAGCGACCGCCCGGAGCGCCAGCTCGCGCAGGGTTGAGAGGTTGCCCTTGCGGAAGAAATTCGACAGCGCCTGCTCCACTTTCTCAGGACGGTAGATTTTCCCTTCGCGCAACCGGGTCCGCAGCTCTTCGACCGTGACATCGACGTTGATGACCTCATCCGCGCGGTCGAGAAACGTGTCCGGCACGGTCTCGCGGACACGCACACCCGTCACACGCGCGACGGCGTCGTTGAGCGTTTCGAGGTGTTGAATGTTCACGGCGGTCATCACGTGGATGCCGCCATTGAGAATGTCGAGGACATCCTGGTACCGCTTCGTGTTGCGGCTTCCGGGAACGTTCGTGTGCGCCAGCTCGTCAACCACGCAGACCTCGGGGTGCCGCTTGAGAATGGCGTCGACGTCCATCTCTTCCATCGTGACGCCGCGATACGCGATGGCGCGTCGAGGAATGACCTCAAGATCCCTGAGCTGCGCTTCAGTGTCGGGGCGGCCGTAGGTCTCCACCAGACCAACGACCACATCGAGGCCCCGGACTCGGAGCGCGTGGGCCTCCTGGAGCATTTCGTAGGTCTTGCCCACACCCGGCGCGGCCCCGATGTAGATCCTGAGACGCGCACGATCGCGCTCCTTGATGCGCGCCAGCAGGGCGTCAGCGGTGGCTCGGTGTTCGGGCATGTGCATCGGGACGTCAGCAGATCGTCGACCGCACGAGCGCCAGCGAGCGACTACTTCTTGCCCGGATACTGCGAATCGAGCGCCAGGTTGAGCTCGAGGACGTTGACGCGCGGCTCGCCAAAGAAGCCAAGCTGCCGTCCGGCGGTGTTGGCGTCGACGAGACGCCGGACGTCCGCTTCCGAGATACCGCGCTCGCGGGCCACCCGCGGCACCTGGAAGTCGGCCGCGGCTGGTGAGATGTGCGGGTCGAGCCCGGAGGCCGAGGCCGTCACAAGGTCAACGGGCACCAGTGCGCCGGGATTCTCCCTGCGCGCGGCTTCCGCGTTGGCCTTGACGGCGTCCACCAGCTTCTTGTTCGTCGGCCCGAGCTGACTCCCTGCCGAGTTGGCCGCGTCATAGCCCGTTCCTGCGGCCGACGGCCGCGGGCGGAAGTACCCTGGCGAGGAGAATCCCTGTCCGATGATGCGCGACCCCACCACCGTCCCGTTCCTCTCGATCAACTGGCCATTGGCCTGACTCGGGAACGCCATCTGCGCGATGGCCGTGATCGCCAGCGGATAGATGACGCCCAGAATCAGCGTGGTGACGATCGTCATCAGCACGGCGGCGATGAGGTTGCGAGTGATGTTCATACGTGCTCTCCGGCGCGTCCTCAATGACGCGCGCCTCACACTTCAGGCCAGTCGAAGCGCCGTGATCACGACGTCGATGGCCTTGATCCCGATGAACGGGATGATGATGCCGCCGACGCCGTAGATCAGCAGATTTCGCCTGAGCAGCGCGGCGGCGCCCTCGGGCCGATACCTGATGCCTCTGCAGCGCCAGCGGCACCAGCGCGACGATGATGAGCGCGTTGAAGATGACCGCCGACAGAATGGCCGACTGCGGCGTCCGCAGCCCCATGATGTTGAGCGCGTTGAGGAGCGGGAACGTCGCGAGGAACATCGCGGGGATGATGGCGAAATACTTCGCCACGTCGTTGGCGATCGAGAACGTCGTCAAGGCGCCGCGGGTGATGAGCAGTTGCTTGCCGATCTCCACGACCTCGACGAGCTTCGTCGGGTTCGAGTCGAGATCGACCATGTTGCCCGCTTCCTTCGCCGCCTGCGTGCCGGTGTTCATCGCCACGCCGACGTCGGCCTGAGCCAGCGCCGGTGCGTCGTTGGTGCCGTCGCCCGTCATCGCCACGAGCTTTCCGTCGGCCTGCTCCCGCTTGATCAGCGCCATCTTGTCCTCGGGCGTCGCCTGGGCCAGGAAATCGTCCACTCCGGCTTCGAAGGCGATGGCGGCGGCCGTCAGCGGGTTGTCGCCCGTGATCATCACCGTCTTGATCCCCATGGTGCGAAGATGCGCGAAACGCTCACGGATGCCGCCCTTGACGATGTCCTTCAGATGAATGACGCCGAGCACGTGGCGGCTTTCGGCCACGACGAGCGGAGTGCCGCCGGCGCGAGCGATGCGTTGCACGATGCCGGCCAGCGCCTCTGGCACGGTTCCGCCCTTTGAGACGACCCAATTCTCGATCGCGTCCGCGGCGCCCTTCCGAATCTCCCGGCGCTCGGCTTCGCCGTCCGCCAATCCGCCGCCGGGTGCGACCATCGCGGGCCGCGGAGCGTGCAGGTCCACACCGGACATCCGCGTCTGCGCGGTGAAGGGGACGAACGTCGCATGCTGCGGCGACAGCTCGCGTCCGCGGAGGCCGTACTTCTCCTTCGCGAGCACGACGATCGACCGACCCTCCGGCGTCTCGTCCGGCAGCGACGCAAGCTGTGCCGCGTCGGCGAGCACCGCCTCGCTGATGCCCGGGAGCGGAATGAACTCGGTCGCCTGACGGTTGCCGAGCGTGATCGTCCCCGTCTTGTCGAGCAGCAGCGTGTGGACGTCTCCGGCGGCTTCGACCGCGCGGCCGGACATCGCCAGCACGTTGTGCTGCACCAGCCGATCCATGCCGGCGATGCCGATCGCCGACAGCAGGCCGCCGATCGTCGTCGGAATGAGGCACACGAGCAGCGACACCAGCACGAAGAGCGACTGCGGCGCGCCCGAGTAGATCGCAAACGGCTGCAGCGTGACCACCGCGATCAGGAAGACGATCGTCAGGCCCGCCAGCAGAATGTTGAGCGCGATCTCGTTCGGCGTCTTCTGCCGCTCGGCGCCCTCGACGAGCGCGATCATCCGGTCGAGGAATGTCTCGCCCGGATTCGCCGTGACCTGCACACGGATCCAGTCAGACAGCACCTTCGTGCCGCCGGTCACCGCGGAGCGGTCGCCGCCCGACTCGCGAATGACCGGCGCCGACTCGCCGGTGATGGCGCTTTCGTCCACGGACGCCACGCCTTCGATGATGTCGCCGTCGGCGGGAATCAGCTCGCCCGCCGCCACCCGCACGATGTCGTCCTTGCGAAGCGACGGCGCCGGCACCGTCTCGTACGTGCCGGTCCGGACGCTCGCGCCTGGCGACCGTCTCGGTCTTCGCGCGCCGCAGCGTGTCGGCCTGCGCCTTGCCGCGGCCTTCGGCCATCGCCTCCGCGAAGTTGGCAAAGAGGACGGTCAGCCAGAGCCAGAACGTGATCTGGAACTCGAAGACGCAGCCCGCCGCCGCCGGTCATGGCGTCCTGGATCAGGCGCCACGTCGTCAGCACGCTCCCGATCTCCACGACGAACATGACCGGGTTTCTGCGCCATCGTGCGCGGATGCAGCTTGCGGAACGAGTCCCAGATCGCCCGCCGGACGATTTGGGGGTCCCAGATGGACCTGGTTCTTGTCTGCGTGGCCGCCATCAGAACACCTGCCCGTTGTTCATCAAGAAGTGCTCGACGATCGGGCCGAGGCTGAGCGCCGGGAAGAACGTCAGCGCCCCGACGATCAGAATCACGCCCACGAGCAGCGCCGCGAAGAGCGGCGTCGTGACGGGGAACGTGCCGAGCGACGGCGGAATCTGCTTCTTGCGGCTCAGGCTTCCGGCGATGGCGAGCGGCGGGATGATCATGAAGAACCGGCCGAACAGCATCGTCAGGCCGAGCGTCATGTTGTACCAGCTGCGTGTTCGACGCTGATGCCGCCGAACGCCGAGCCGTTGTTGGCCGCCGCCGACGAGTAGGCGTAGAGCATCTCGGACAGCCCGTGCGGCCCGGGATTGAAGATGCTCGACGTGCCGAAGCCCGGCGACACCGCGGAAATCGCCGTAAACGTGAGAATGAGGAGCGAGAAGATGAGGACGGTCAGCATCGCCATCTGCACCTCGAACGCCTGGATCTTCTTGCCGAGATACTCGGGCGTCCGGCCGACCATCAGGCCCGCGATGAACACCGCCAGGATGATGTAGACCAGCACGCCGTACATGCCAGCCCCGACGCCGCCGAAGACGACCTCGCTCAACTGCATGTTCGCCAGCGGCACGAGCCCGCCGAGCGGTGTGAAGGAGTCGTGCCACGCCGTTGATGGCACCGCAGCTCGCATCGGTAGTCACCGTCGCGAACAGCGCCGTGTTCGCGATGCCGAACCGGACCTCCTTGCCTTCCATGTTGCCGCCGGGCGACATCGCCGTCGCCGTTTGATCGGCGCCGGCCGCGGAGAGCAGCGGGTTTCCGCGCGCCTCGGCCCAGTACGCGGCCGTCACGCCGGCGAGGAAGAGGAACGCCATCGCGCGCCCAGACGGCCCAGCCGTGACGCCGCGATCCGGTCATCGAACCGAGCGTGTAGGTGAGACCGGACGAGATGGCGAAAATGCCGAACATCTCCAGGAAGTTCGAGAGCGGCGTCGGGTTCTCGAACGGGTGCGCGCTGTTCGCGTTGAAGAATCCGCCGCCGTTGGTGCCGAACTGCTTGATGATTTCCTGCGACGCCACCGGTCCCTGGGCGATCACCTGTTTGACACCCTCGATCGTCGTGACCGTGTCGTACGGCTTGAGGTTCTGCACCACGCCCTGCGAGACGAGGAACAGCGCAGCCGACGATCGCGATCGGCAGCAGCACCCAGAGAGACGCGCGGACCAGGTCCACCCAGAAGTTGCCGATCGTCTCCGTTTCCTTCTGAGCGATGCCGCGGATGAAGGCGATGGCCACCGAAATGCCGACCGCCGCCGACACGAAGTTGTGGTACGCGAGACCGGCCATCTGCGTGAAGTAGCTCATCGTCGATTCGCCGCTGTACGCCTGCCAGTTCGTGTTGGTCGTGAACGACACGGCGGTGTTGAACGCCAAATCAGGAGCGACCGGGCCGAATCCCTGCGGGTTGAACGGCAGGAACTGCTGCAGCCGCTGCATCGCGTACAGCACCAGCATCGAGACGACGCTGAACAGAAGCAGCGCGACGGCGTACTCGGTCCATCGCATCTGATGGGCCTCGTCCACACCAGTGAGCCGGTAGACCAGCCGCTCGACAGGCCGCAACACCGGGTCGAGCCACGTCGGTTGACGCGTGAACACACGCGTCATGTAACCGCCGATGACCGGCGTCACCAGGAAGACGGCAAGCAGAAAGAAGAGAATCTGCAGCCAGCCGTTGAGAGTCATGTCAGAACTTCTCCGGCCTGAGCATCGCGACGACCAGATAGATCAGCACGCCAATGCTCACAAGAAGACCAATCGCGTAATCCAAGCCCACGCGCGACCTCACTTCATGAGTCGATCGCAGGCGGCCACGTAGCCGATGCCCACGACAAAGAAGAGAATCGAGACGGTGACCAACACGACATCAAGCACGGAGCACCTCGCAGTCGGAAACCGAATTCGAACGGCTTCGATGACACTCCTGATCCGGGGTTGATCTCACAGCAACTGCACGGCGGACGCCTGCCGGGTTCGCGAGCGCGCCTAGATCTTGATCAGCAGCGCGAAGGTGACGCGGTTCTCGGATTTCCGGAGATCCGGCGCCCAGCCGGGCACGAAGCGATCCTGGCGCTCCCGTGTTACCCCCCGGAGGCGTCACGCCCCCGGCACCCGCGAAGTACGGAACATTGGCGGCTCGATAGTTGAATTCGGACCGGAATGTCACGAACTGGCTCGGCATGTAGTCGAACGTCACCTGCATGTCCCAGGCCTTGTACGGATCGCCAGGGATGGCCGTGAAGTACGGCGTGCCCGAAAAGGCGGTCGCACCATTGATCGGCGGCACGAGAACGAGGTAGCGCCCAGGGTTGCTAATCGCACCACCCCCAACGGTCAACGCAAGCAGATCATGGTCGAACCAGAGACGGTTGTAGGTCATGAACCCAACGAATGTCTGAGACGGCTTGCCTGCGCTGCCTCCACCGCAGCTCACGCCACCGCCATATTCACACCCCGCGTCGAAGGTGAACGTGAAGGCGGCCTTGCTCAGCAGCTTTTCAGGCTGATCGTAGTACTTGACCTGAATGCTGTCGTCGGTATGAATGCGCTTGCGATCCGGGTTTCCAAGCGTGTCGGTGCCCCAGTAGTTGTTGAAGAGAATCGACACGGAACCGTTCGGTCGGTAGAGCACCTGCCCCCCCAATCCTGGCGCATGATTGAACTTGCCGTACGACTGCCACCCGTTGATGAGCCACGGTTCGATCTTCAGCTTTTCATTCGGGTAGATCTGAACCCGCATCCCGTTGAAGAACCAGGGTGTATTCGAGGACACATATGAGGGCTGGTAGGTCCAGTTGTCAAACTGGTAGTAGCTCCACAGACCCACGTACGACATGAAGATACCGGCCTGGACGTTGATGCCGTTCATCTTGTCGAAGTGATACCCACCGTACGCCTCTGAGAGATAGCGGTAGGCCGTATTGAGATCCCACTGTCCGCGGGCCGGGCTCGCGTCATTGCGGGGAGTCGTCTGCGCGTACATGCCGAACTGCGTCATCAGGCGGCCTTGCACGTTGTTGTAATGAAAGTCGCCACCGATGCCAAGCTGAGTGAGCTGGAACTCGCCCGATCGGAAGATCTCGCTCGAACCAACGATGGTGTCATCAGCTGGCTTGTTGAAGCTGTAGGTGTAGTTCGTATCCACCCTGAACTCGCCGGTGAAGACCTTCGTGTCGATCGGCGACTCTTTGGTTCTCGGATTGCCGGTCAGCCACGTGAAGTCCGCGAACGCAAACGGTTGTGGCTTCGGTTCTGGGGCGGCCGGTGCCTGTGCCTGTGGATCCGGCGACGGCGCGACGGCAGCGCTCTGACCTGCCGGCTCGGCCGGGTCGGTCTGCGCATAAGCCGCGCCTGACAACATCATTATTGCGAGCAGCGACACCGTACGACGCACCACATTTCTCACGATGGCCTCCTTGGGGAACCACCACAGACCCTTTTCGAGAAAAGGGTTCGCTGGAATTGTTCTAAAGGGAATTGGTAGAGCCAAGCCGCGCGGGTTCAGCGCCAACCTGCGCGAACACCACCGGATAGCCTTTTCTGACCAGCCGGCTCGCCAGCCGCTGCTCAGGACTCGGCCACCACCGGTGTTGGTGGCCGCCGATGACGACCACAACCGATCTATCGAGCAGCGCGTCGACGACCGCGTCGGGCCGGCAGACAAACTGCACCACGGTGGTTCCCTGGTCGATCGACGTATGAGTCACGGACTCTCCAAGCGAGCGATGCCGGATTCGTGGCGCCAGAAGGATCACGCGAGCCTTGACAGGGTCAGCCAAACGCCTGGCCTCCGCCAGGGCGCATCGCGTGCCGTCGGCGGTCGTGGCCAACACCGCGACCGACCATCTGGCTCGAGCACGCCCACCGTCCTGCTCCCCACGCAATGGGAAGCCCCCTGGCTGCTCCATGACCCAAGCATATGAAGGGCCACCTTAGGACAGGCCTAAAAGTGCCTCAAGAATTACTAAGTTGATTGAATTCGGCCGCAAGTGCTTCAAATGTCAGTGGTTATTTTCTCGTGCGATTCGGGAAATTCTTCGCATCAGGCGGGCTGAGGAGGGCGGAGGAAACGCGTCAGGCGGAAGTCTTCCGTCGCCAGCGCTGGACGGCCACGAGTGCCCAGACCGCTTCGACGAGTCCAAAGGGCCACGCCCCCTGCAGGAACCCATAGGCAGAGCCCAACCCGCACGCGCCTGCAAACGCGAGGGTGAACCACGGGCTGCGGTCTTCACACGCGTAACACACGAGCATGGCCGTCACCGCGGCTAACCCAAACAGGCTGAGTGGCGTCATGTCGATTCGCGATCAGTCGCTTGATGATGCGCCGCGTCTGGTGTCGGCGGGAACGCTGATCGTGAACTGCGCCCCCCCTCCTTCACAGTTCTCAGCCCAGATTCGACCCTGCTCTGCAGCCAGGAGCCCCCGAGCAATGGACAAGCCAAGGCCCGTACCCGACCCGTGTCCCTGCGCGTTTGCGCCGCGGTAGAAACGCTCGAAGAGATGGGGCATGTCCGCCGGCGCGATGCCGGGGCCGTGATCGCGAACCTCGACGACGAGGCCCTCGCTCGTCGTCCGCGCGCTGACTTGTATGGTTGAATCGGGCGGTCCGTATTGCGCCGCGTTCTCGAGCAGATGCGCGACCGCGGTGGCGGTCAGCCGCGGATCGAGCCGGACCGGGAGGTCGGGATCGATGTGGACGTCCAGCCGATGACGACGGAGGGTCTGCTCGACCTGCTCGCGAGCCGCTGTGATGATTTCCGATGGATGGACCCAGCGGACGTCAGCCGCGACGGCCGCGGCATCGATGCGCGCCATGTCCAGGATGTTCTCGAAGAGGCCCGTCAGGCGCTCGACCTCCGACAGCACGAGCTCGGCCTGCTCGCGCTTCTCCGCTTCCGCCAGCTGAGGATCTTCGAGGTTCGTGGCGGCGATGCGAATGGCCGTCAGCGGCGTGCGGAGATCATGGCCGAGTGACGCGAGGAGAGTGGTCTTCAACTCGTCGCTGCGCCGCATCATATCCGCGGCATGCCGCTCCTCCAGAAACCTGACGCGTTCGATCGCGATCGCGACGACGCCGGCCAGGGCGTCGAGCGTGCCCGGTTCGACCGGGCGACCCGCCGCGGCCAGCAAACCGATAGGCCTAGCCCCTGAGCGCAGAGGCACCAGACGAATGACATCGTCTCCCGAACCGATGCTTCGATGACCGGCATACGTCCGGGCGCGCGCGTCGAACTCGAGCGCATGGGCCCCGGCAAACACATCGTCCAAAACCTGGCGATCGATCGAGATCATCGATGATCCTGCCTCGAAGAGGTCCCAATCATCGGATCGCGGTAGGCACAGCGCGACATAGCGCAGGTCAAACCGCCGCGAAATCGTCCGCGCCAAGGTGGGCAGCGCCTGTCGACTCTCCGTCATCAGCAGCACGTCGCGGCTGAGATCGAACAGGCGCGTCAGCTCATCCCGTCGTCCGAGCGCCTCCTCCGTCCGGCGCCGGGCGACTGAGGACAGGTTACTGGCCACGAGGCTGACCGCCAGGAACACAAAGAGCGCAACCCAGTTCTGCGGGTCGGCGATGGTGAAGGTGCGAAGCGGCGGCAGGAAGAAGAAGTTGAAGAGCAGCATCGCGACGATCGAAGTGACGGCTGCCACCATCAGGCGAGACGTCGCCGCGACGACGAGGACGACGAGGAGGAACGTGAGCGCGACAGTCGTGGCGTTGGAGACATGCAGCCATCTGAGGTAGGCGATGGTGACCACCAGGAGCGTGCCCAGGGCACTGGCCACGCGTCCCGCGTCAGACCATCGAAGCGCCATGTCGCGTCATCATAGCGCAGAGGTCTGCGCGGGGGTTTTTGACTCTTCGACCCTGTAACCCTGCGACCCTTCGATTCTTCGACTCTTCAATCCTTCAACCTTCTCGTTTTTTTTGACATAGCCTAATTGATACGATATCGTATGTTTATGTCGAAGAAAGCCCTGTCGGTCACTCTCGACGAACAAAACCTCCTGTGGCTGCGGGGCCTCGCGGCTGCCGACGGCGGGCGCCACAGCGTCAGCCAGGCCATCGACCGGATCATCAGCGAAGCGCGCCTTGGCGGGCGCGGCCCCGACGGCGCCATTCGCTCGGTGGTCGGCACCATCGATCTCGACACGTCCGACCCGCAGCTCGATCGCGCGGATGCCGTGCTGCGGGCGCAGTTCAACCGTTCCCTGGTCCGTCCGCTCCAGGTCCGCGAAACCGGTTCCCCGTACGATCCGCAGGGTGAACGCCGTGCCCGAAAAACGCGTCACGCGCGAACCAAAAGCGGCCGTCGCTGACACGCACGCGCTGCTATTTCACGCCGGTGGAGGGCGCGCTCTCGGCAAACGCGCCCTCGCCCATTTCGAGGCGTGCGAGCGGCGCGAGGCGATCACCTACATTCCGGCGGCCGTGGTGTGGGAATGCAGCCTGCTGGCGCGGGCGGTCCGCATCAACCTGCACCGTCCGGTTCGCGAGTTCTTCGACGACCTCTTCAGCAACCCGGCGTATCAGCCGTTCGACCTGACCGTCGATCAGATCTGCCTGGCCGACGAGCTCAGGCTCCACCGCGATCCGTTCGATGCCCTCATCTGTGCCGCGGCGTGTACACTCGGCCTGCCGCTTCTCACTCGCGATCGCGATATCGGCGCGTCTGGTGTGGTCAGCGTGATCTGGTAACTAGGTGAGCTTCTTCAGGACCAGCAGCGTGATGTCGTCGAACTGCGGAGTGCCACCGGCGAATTCATCGATCGCCTCGAAGACACGGGCGACAATCATCTCGGCCGGCTGAGCGCCGGTCGACCGCAGCACGTCGATCAGTCGCTCCTCGCCGAACTGTTCCCCCGCCTCGTTCTCCGCGTCGGTCACGCCGTCCGAGAAGAGCGCCAGGCAGTCGCCGGCCGCGAGCCTCATCGTCTGATCCCCATACGGGAGCCCCGGTCCGAGCAACCCCAGCGGAGCGCCCGTCGATGTGAGCCGCGCGGCCGATCCGTCCCGACTGACAAGCATGCAATCGGTGTGTCCTGCGCTCACAAAGCGCGCCTCGCCGCTCGCCGGGACGAGTTCCAGGAGCGCGGCGGTCACATATTTGTTCGCGGACGTGGTCGCGTACAAGAGGTCGCTGGCCTGCGCGGTCAGGTCGACGAGCGAAGGAATGCGCCCGAGCAGCGCGCGAAGAGTGGCCTGCATGCTGCTCATGAGAAGGGCCGCGGGCAGGCCCTTGCCCGATACGTCGGCAACGCAGAACAGCACGCTCGAGTCGCCCTCCGCCGAGCTCTGCAGAAGCACATCGTAATAGTCGCCCCCACATTGACGAGCCGGCCGATTACGGGCGGCCATGTCGTAGCCTTCGAGCCGCGGCATCGCGGCGGGGAACAGATTGGCCTGGATGCTCGCGGCGAGTTCCATCTCGCGTTCGAGCTTCGCACGCGCCACTTCGAGCTCCTTGTGCACCGCCAGAAGGCGCTCGCGCTCCTTCGCCGCCTGCACCGTGTCCTCGAACAACCGGGCGTTCTCGATCGCCGTGGCCGCCTGCAGTGCCAGCGTATTGAGGAGCTTTAGATCGCCGGCGGCATATGGCTGGCCTTTGTCGTTCGCGAGCGCGATGGCGCCGATGACCTTCTCGTTGACCTTCAGCGGCGCGCACATGAGCGCCGCCGCGATGCTCCGGCCCGCTCTGTTTCTGTCATCAGCCATCGTGTCGTTGACGATCTCGGCGTTCCCGCCGCGAGCGATGGCTGCAATCAGGCCATCGGGCCGGATCGCCGCGTCGCCGCTGCCGAGGATGTCGCCGAATCCAGCGATGCGCTCGAGCGATCCGCCGGATTGCCCGATCAGGACGACTGCACCGTCGGTCGCATCGATCAGCTGGCGGGCCTGCCCGAGTGCCAGCGTGGCGACCGCGTCGAGGTCGAGCAGCGCGGCCAGCTTTTCCGAGAACCCGTAGATGAGGTTCACCTCGCGATAGAGGTGCAGCACCTCCTGTCCCAGCGTCTTGCGCTCGGCTTCCCGTGCCGCCAGATGATCGAGAAGCGCCGCCAGCGGCTCGGCGCGCTGGCTGCCCGAGACCCACCCGAGGCGATCGCTGCCGAGGCTGACCGGATGCCGTGCGGCCGGAGGTCCGTTGGGCGTGCCGAGGATCAGGCGACCGTCGGCGTCCTCGATGACGATGCCGGCATCGATGGCGTCCGCGAGGGCCGCGACGACCGACGTCGCGTCCTTCTGTTTGCCGATGAGATTCTTGAGGACGACCCGCGACATGATGGGCTCACAATCCCAGTACTTCTCTGGCCTTGTCGAGCAGCGCATCGGGATCGAACGGCTTGGTCATGTAGAGATCCGCGCCGACTTCCTGGCCCTTCTTCCGATCGAATTCCTGGCCCTTGGCGGTCAGGAGCACGATATAGACGTCCTTGATGCCGAGGCTCTGCTTGGTGCGCTCGCAGACGTCGAATCCGCTCAGCTTCGGCATCATCACGTCGAGAAAGACGAGATTCGGCCGTGCTTCCTGAATCGTCGTCAGGGCCTCTTCGCCGTCGCTGGCGGTCAGGATCTCGACGCCTTCGTCCTCGAGCTCCTCCAGCGTCTGCTGAATCAGCATGCGCAGATGCGGTTCATCGTCCACGATCAGAATCTTTCGGCTCACGAGCACTCCCTATCGAGGTGCGGCCTGGTCTTCAGGCCGCTACTGGTAGACCAGGAACACGACATTCTCGAGACCTTTTTCGAATCTGAGCGAGCCGACGATCTCGTGCTTCTTCGAGAGCAGCGAGTTGACGATGATGATGTCGGGCTTCATCGCGATGGCCTTTTCGACCAGATCGGCGCCGCCGGACTCCGTCACGTTGTATCCGCGGGCCTGGAGTACGTCAGACAAGGTCTTGATGGTCGACGCATCCTCGTCCACGATCAGCACCCGCCGCTTCGATTTGCCCTGCTGCAGCAGCTCGCCGACTTCCTTGAACAGAGCGGTCGTATCGATGGGCTTGGTCAGGTACCGATCCACGCCGAGGCGGAACCCGCGCTCCTTGTCGTGCACGATCGACAGGATGATGATCGGAATGTCCAGGGTCTGCGGGTCGTTCTTGAGCACCGCGGCCACGTCGAAGCCGTTCATCTCCGGCATCATCACGTCGAGGATCACCAGGTCGGGCCGCTCGCGGCGGATCTCGGCGAGCGCCTCGCGGCCGTTCGCGCTCATCCTCACGCGGTAACCGGCCTCGCTGAACTCCTGGTTCAGCAGCTCGCGGATGTGCTCGTCATCGTCCACGACGAGGAGGGTCGGCTGGCGGTCGCCGGTTCTGGCCGTCGTGACAACCACCTGCTTGCGGAGCTGCCTGACGAGCGACGCCAAATCGATCGGCGTCGAAACGGCGGCTTCGCCGGTCAGGGGCAGTACGAACGAGAAGGTGCTCCCCTTCCCCAGCTCGCTCTCGACCCAGATGCGGCCGCCGTGATGCTCCACGATTTCGCGGCAGATCGGCAGCCCAAGCCCCGTGCCTTTCGGCTTGTCGGTCAGGGTGTCGCCCACCTGCTTGAACTTTTCGAAGACCTTCGGCTGATCCTCCGCCGCGATGCCCACGCCGCTGTCGATCACCGAGATTCTGAGCTCGCCATCCTGGAGCGACGCCCGGCACGCGACCGAACCACGGTCGGTGAACTTCACCGCATTCGAGATCAGATTGATGACCACCTGAATCAGGCGATCGCGATCACCGACGATCGACGGCAGACCCGCGTCGACCTCCTTGCGAAGCGCCAGGCCCTTCTGTTCGAAGAGCGACGCCGTGGCCGCCGTCGCGCGATCGATGATGTCGGCGACCGAGACGGGCTCCATGTGCCATTCGAGCTTGCCCGCCTCGATCTTCGCGAGGTCGAGCACATCGTCGATGAGCTTCGTGAGACGCTCGCCCTCGCTGACCACGACTTTCAGGTTGTCCTCGACCTGCTGCATGGTCTGCTGCGTCCTTTTGTCGTCGGTCGTGATGAGCGGGAAAATGCGTTCCTCGAGGCGTTTCTTGATGATCTTCGCGAACCCGAGGACAGAGGTGAGCGGCGTGCGCAGCTCGTGGCTGACCGTCGAGAGAAATGCGCTCTTGGCGGCGTCGGCCTGCTCGGCGGCGGCGCGGGCCTGCTGGGCGTCTTCGAAGAGCCGGCGGATTTCGTGCTCCTGCTCGTTGAGTTGTCGGTAGGCCTGCGCGTTGTCGAGCGCGATGCTGGTGTAGGCCGCGAGATTCTGCAGCAGCCCCAGGTGATACTCGGTATAAACGTTCTTCCGGAAGCTCTGAATGGTGATGACGCCGAGCACACGCTCCTGCTTGGCCAGCGGCAGGTAGATCAGCGACTGCGGCAGACCCGATGTCGAGCCGTCCTCGAGCACGCGCCGCGGTTCCTGATAGTCCTCGAGATACTTCTTGTACTCGTTGATGACATCGTTGATGAAGACAGGCCGGCGGTTCTCGACGCACCAGACCGGGAACTGGTTCTTGTCACTCGTATCGCGGCTGTACGGCGCGTAGCGCTTGCCGTTCTCGACTGCCAGGCGATATTCGATCTGATGCTTTTCCGGATGGTAAAGGCCCACGCCGAAGACATCGGCATCGGCCAGCTGGTTCACATGCTCGTACAGCTTCAGGAAGATCGTGTCGAGATCGAGCGAGGCCGTGATCTCGCGGCCGATCTGCCCGAGCAGCTCGACGTTCTTCTTCCGCTCGCCCTCCGATTTGGCAAGTGTCTCGGCGGCCTCGGCGCGAAGCTGCGCTTCCCGGAAGATGCGATCGCTCGCGTTCCTTCGACGTGACCCGTCGGCGCTGCACGCGATCGATCACAAACACGCCAAGAGCGCCGACCAGCGCATACAGCACATAAGCCCACCACGTGCGGTACCACGGGGGCAGGATGTTGAATGCATAGACGGCTTCCGAGCTCTGGCGCCCGTACAGATTCTTGGCCCGCAGGTGAAAGCGATAGTCGCCGAAGCCGAGATTCGTGTAGTCGCGCTTCGCCTCACGGCTCCACTCCGACCAACCCTTGTCCAGTCCTTCGAGGAACGACTGGAATTGTGTGGAACTTTCACTGTCGAAGCTGGGCGCCGCGAATTCGAATCGCAGCGCATTCACTGACGAATCGAGGCGGGGAATGCTCGGCGGGCCGGCGTCCACCGCATCACCGGCCGACAGCACCGAACCGCCCGCCGTCACCTGTCGGATGAGAGCGGAGAAGGGCGCGCCGATCTTTCGATCGAGGGCGTTGTCATAGCGAAGCGTCGTCCGACCACCAAACCAGACCACGCCATCATCTTCGGCATAGATCGCGCCCAGAGCGAAATCGGTCAGCCGCAGAAAGCGTTCCCGATCGACGACATACTTACCGTCGGCCTGCCGAAAGGCCACGGCGGTCTCGCGTCCGAGGTTGACGTAAACGTTCCCCTTGGAATCCTCGGAGAAACCAGAGCCGAACGTGAACGGATCGTTCGGGACCAACTTGTTGAAAACCGGATCAACGACGAAGGCTCGGCGCGACTCGTCAAAACGAAAAGTCTCGCCTTCCTGACCGTTCCCGAAGAGCGGTCGACCGCCGATCGAGGTGACGCCGACACCGCCGCTCCGCAGGCCGTCCTTCTCGCCGAACCGCTCGATGATGGGATGTTCCGACAGCGTGGTGCCGGTCCGGAAGGGCGGCTTCGAGAAATCGAGGCGGAGCGCACCACTGGCCGACGTGCCAGCCCACAGGCGTCCATCGTCGTCCTCGACGAGCGATCGCACTTCATTGGTGACATCTTCGACGCGACCCTCGTTGACCCACCTGCCGTTCACAAACCGCACGGAAGCCAGTCCGTCGAACAGCCCGACCCACACGCGATACGGATCCTTTCTCGACGGAAGGAGCGTCGAGACGTTGTAGGAACGGCCGGTTGACGACACGACCACCGTCGCGTGATCTCCTTCGACGGTGAACAACCCATCGGACGCCGCAAGAAGGAGTTGTGGCTTGCTGCGGCCGTCGGGGTCGGTGAACTCGAGAAGCCCCCAGCATTGAGTCGACACCCCGGAGACGGGCCGAACTCCAGCCCAGCGCCTCGAAACGTCGGCACCCGACGACTGAGGCTCGAGATACGCCAGGCCGTTCGCCATCGTCAGATAGAGCCGGCCGTTGAAGCGTTTGAGATCAGTCACGCCTCCGCTGATGCCGGACTGCTCCGGGAAGATCGAGAACGGCGAATTGATTTCGACGCGCGCGATCCCGGTATCGAGCGCCAACCACAAGCCGCCTTCACGGTCCGGATAGGCGTAGTGCACCGAGTTGTCGACGAGACCCGTGTCCTTGTCCACCAATGTGCGACGATGGCCGGACTTGTCGATGACGACGAGGCCGCCGCCAATCGTGGACAGAGCCAGGGAGCCATCGGGAAGCCAGATGCCGCGATAGAGCGAATTGGCCCGGAGGAAGTCGTCGACCTCGGTCTTCATCGGACGGGCAACGACACCGTCGTAGAGGAACAAGCCATCGGCGCGCGTTCCGATGAGGATCTGCCTGTCGTCGTAAGAGACGAGGACGGGAAAGACTTCGTCGGCGAATCGTTCGGTGCCGGGAAGTCGTTTCAGCTCGTCGTGATCCAACGTCATCAGGCCGATGCCAGGCTGTCCGATGTAGAGCGAATCGCCAATCATTCCAGCGCGGTGGAAGCGCTCGGCGGTCGGCTTCCACACGCGCATCTGGTTGTTGGCCCACCTGAACAGGCGGGTTTGACTCTGGAAGTACACGCCTTGCGGTGTCGCGAACGTCCGCCAGACATCGGCAAACCCTCGATCACCTTCAGGAACGTGATCGAGGAGCGACTTGAATTCCATCCGGCCCTTCTCGTCCGGACCCAGGTAGCCGAAGTTGCCCAACAGGCCGACGTAAATGTGGCCGTCCGCGTCAACCTCGATCGAACGCGCCACGTTGTTATTGGGCGTGTTGATGACTCGCCACGACACGCCGTCGTATTCGAGGATGCCACGGGAATTGGCGAAGTACATGAGGCCGCGCCTATCCTGGACGGCTGCCCAGTTCTGGTAATGCGCGCCGTATTCTTTGGCGGAGTAGTTGCGAAGGAGCGGACGCCCGGCTTCCTCGGGCCGGGTCGGCGTGGCCGGGGCTGAACTCTGGGCAAACGCGCCGATCGAGACGCCCCAGCCAACAACCGCGAAGAGCCATCGCTTCATCGAGTTGTTCCGGGAAGTGGGCGCACTGGTGTCAAGAGTCGAGCCGTGGGTGTGAACATTACCACACGGCCGAACATCCAGCGCGGGGTTGGACGGAGTCGAACGCCGGATTGGATTGAGGGAACTTGTGCTGCGGGTACCAGCGGCGATCTTGCCGCCTGGAGAATGAAGACCCCTCCTGGCCGTATCAGGGCCGTCGAGGCCAGCTCTGATCTACGCCGGACGTCCCGGGAACCTAGGCCGACTCAGCGGCGGCGGCGCGAGCCTTGCGGTCGTATTCCTGCTGGGTTCGGAAAATCGAGCACCAGTCCTTGTGTTCGGCGACAGGCATGCCACATTCGACGCAAACCCGGATCCGCTGACGAGGCTCGGCCTTACGGGAAAAGAGCTTTTTCAGGAAGGTCATGCCTCCTTTGACGGATCCGGTCGGCGTTTGGTTCGCACGACCCGTTATTACTTGGTGACGAGCCAGGCCCGGCTCCAGATCCGGAACGCGGCCCAGGCGCGGTTCTCCACCATGAACCCGAAGCACAGGGCTTCCTTCGCCCAATCGCCGTCCCCGCCAAAACTGCCACGAATCGATCGCGGGCGGAGGCGTTCCCGCCGAACGAAGGTCCACATTAGATTCTGGTATCGATAGATTCTGGTATCGATGGGCTGTTCGGCCGGGTCGTCCCGGATGCCGAAGGCTCTGAGCGCCGGGACCCCGAGCACACGAAGCGTCGTCAGGTAGCCTTGCTCGCGCGGCTCGTCCGCAGGACCGACATACAATACTGTCTTTCCCGGAGCCCTCTTGCCAACCATCCTTGAACGTCTTCCCGTCGGCGAGCGCGTCGGCATCGCGTTCTCCGGCGGACTCGATACGAGCGCGGCACTTCACTGGATGCGATCGAAGGGCGCGATTCCGTTTGCCTACACCGCGAATCTTGGACAGCCCGACGAGACCGACTACGCCGACATTCCACGACGCGCTCAGGAGTATGGCGCCGAGCGCGCGAGGCTCGTCGAATGCCGGCCGCAGCTGGTTGCCGAAGGCCTCGCCGCGCTGCAATGCGGCGCGTTCCACATTTCCACCGCCGGCGCGACGTACTTCAACACGACGCCGCTCGGCCGCGCGGTCACCGGCACCATGCTCGTCGTTACGATGCGAGACGACGAAGTGCACATCTGGGGCGATGGCAGCACGTTCAAGGGCAATGACATCGAGCGCTTCTATCGGTACGGGCTGCTCGCCAACCCGAATCTGCGCATCTACAAGCCGTGGCTCGATCAGCAATTCATCGACGAGCTCGGCGGGCGGAAAGAAATGTCCGAGTACATGCGGCGGGCCGGCCTCGAGTACCGGATGAGCGCCGAGAAGGCGTACTCGACCGACTCGAACATTCTCGGTGCGACGCACGAGGCCAAGGATCTCGAACACCTCGACAAGGGCATCACCATCGTCGAACCGATCATGGGCGTCGCGTTCTGGCGCGAGAACGTGGCGGTCAAACCGGAGGTCGTGCGGATCCGATTCGAGGAAGGCTTCCCGGTTGCGATCAATGGACACACATATTCGACCGCGCTGGAGATGTTCACCGAGGCCAATGCGATCGGCGGGCGCCATGGTCTCGGTATGTCCGACCAGATCGAAAACCGGATCATCGAAGCGAAGAGCCGCGGCATCTACGAAGCGCCTGGCCTCGCGCTGCTCTTCATCGCCTACGAGCGGCTGGTGACAGGCATTCACAACGAGGACACGATCGAGCAGTACCGCAACAACGGACGTCGGCTCGGACGGCTTCTGTATCAGGGCCGCTGGTTCGATCCGCAGGCCATGATGCTCAGAGAGTCGGCTCAGCGCTGGATCGGACGCGCCGTTACCGGCGAGGTGACGCTCGAGCTGCGGCGAGGCAACGACTACTCCATTCTCGACACGACGAGCCCGAATCTCACCTATCACCCCGAGCGATTAACGATGGAAAAAGGTGAGTCGGCGTTCTCACCGCAGGATCGCATCGGTCAGCTGACGATGCGCAACCTGGACATCAGCGATACACGCGACAAGCTGCTGCTGTATTCACGAACCGGAATGATTGCGCCCTCGGCTCACACCGGCCTGCCGCGTCTCACGGCATCCGACGGCGCCGAATCGCCAGAGGATTCCAAGGAATCCTGAAGTCTGCCCTTCATAAAGAGGACGTCATGCAGCACGCGCTAACTCAACTACTGATAATCGTAACCGCCTGTCTTGCGGGAACCGCGGTGCCGTCGTGGGCGCAGGACGTACCAGCGAACTATCAGGCGGTGCTGACGGCACTCGGCCGATCCGGCGACTTCAAGGACGGCGTGCTCAAGGTCAACATTCCGCGAAGCGATTTGAAAGTCACGATTCGTGAGCGCCCGACGCCGACGCCGTTCGGATTTGGCGGATGGGTCGCGTTGACGGCCGGAACGGACGGCAGCGACATCCTGATGGGCGACCTTGTGCTGACCGAAGACGAAGTCAGCCCGGTCATGTCGGCGCTTCTCGAGAACGGTCTCGACGTAACGGCGCTTCACAATCACTTCTTCTGGGAGACGCCGCGCATCTTCTATATGCACGTGCACGGGATGGGAACCCCGGCCGATCTCGCCTCGAAGCTCAAGCCCGCGATCGCCCTGATCGACCAGTCGATGAAGCGTGCCGCGCCGGCGTCGACGCCCGCGGCGGCGCCTGCCGCGACTCTCGACGTCGCGAACCTCGCGAAGATCGTCGGATATCAGGGCGAGCAGAACGGCGCGGTCTACAAGATCACGATCGGACGACCCGACATCGATCTGCGCGAGCATGGCGCCCGCATCAACGCGCGCATGGGACTGAACACGTGGGCGGCGTTCACCGGAACTGATGCGGAAGCGATGGTGGCGGGCGACGTCGCGATGCTCGAGAGCGAAGTGACGCCCGTGTTGAAGGCTCTGCGCGCGGCGGGAATCGACGTGGTGGCGATTCACCACCACATGACGGGCACCGCTCCCGTCGTCATCTTCCTGCACTACTTCGGGACGGGACCCGCCGCCGGCCTTGCTCAGGCTGTCCGCTCGGCGCTCGACCAACTCGGCAAGGGCGCGCGACCCTAACAAGACTTAAGGCTCACGACTCACGGCTCAAGGTTCAGTTATGCGTCTTGAGCTTGCGTCCGGAGTCTTGAGCCCGGAGCCCGCTACTCTGCCCTGAGCGCGTCGACCGGATTCACGAGTGTGGCGCGAATCGACGGGATGTAACTGGCAAGAAGCGCCGCTCCGACCAGCGACAACGCGACCGCCGCATACGTCAGCGGATCGAGCGGGCTGACGTTGAAGAGCAACGACGACATCAGCCGCATCAACGGCGCCGCCACGACGAGTCCCAGAACGACACCGATCGCCGCGAGTGTAAGGCCGCTCCGCAGGAACATCGTCGTCACCTCTGACTTCCGCGCCCCAAGCGCCATGCGAATGCCAATCTCCCGCGTCCGCTGGGACACCGAGTACCAGATCACGCCGTAGATCCCCGCGACGCCGAGGAGAAGTGCCATGCCTCCCGCAGCCGCCAGCATGACGAGCGTGAACGACGTGCGTGCAAGCGATCGGTTGTAGACCTCCTGGAGCGTCCGCACGTCCGCCAGCGGCAGATTCGGATTGACACTCCAGACCGCGCGACTGATCTCGTTCAGGAAGCCGGACGAGCCGGTACGGCTGCTCCGGATCATGACCGCCAGCGAGCGCCGCACGAACAAATCGTCTCCCCCGAACTTGTCCATGAGGAACGGAAAGAGCACGGCCGCCGTCGCCGGCTTGTTCAACCCGTCGTCCCGCTCGTCGCCGACCACGCCGACCACCTCGCGCCACGGCTGGTCGAGGCTGACGCGAATGCGCTTGCCGATCGCCGCCTGCGGTGTCGTCCAGAGCTCGCGGGCCATGTTCTCGGTGACCATCGCCACGAGTCGTCGTTCGTACACGTCCGTCCATGTGACATCGCGGCCGGTGATGAGCTTGTTGCCGACTGTCGCCAGGAGACCGGGCGACACGAACTTGAAGAGACGAATTGGCGGGATCTTCGACTCGCCATACTCGCGATCGGCGACAAACACGGGATCGTGCCAGGTGTCGCTCGTCATCGGCACGGCGCTCGTCAGCGCGACTGACGAGACGCCGGGAATCGCGGCGACCTTGTCCACAATCGCCTGGTGCATCCGCGCGGTCTGGACGGGATCCTTGACTTCGACCTCCGGAATCGAGATCCGCAGCGTCTGCACTTCAGCGGGCCTGGTGAATCCAGGCTCGACATTCTTCAGCGCCCTGAAGGTACGGATCATGAGGCCGGCGCTCGTCAGGAGCACGAGCGCCAGGGCGACCTGCACGACGACGAGGACGTTTCGCATGCGATGCCGCTCTTTGCTCTGGCTGGCCGATCGCCCTCCCGATCTCAGAGCGCCTGCGAGATGCGGACCCGCGTACTTGATCACCGGAATCGAGCCGAAGAGCAGCCCGGCGACGATCGAGATGACGAGCGCAAATGCGAGGACGGGTAGATCGATCGCGATCTGATCGAGCCGGGGCAGGTTCGCGGGCGCAATCGCGACGAGCAGTCGAATCCCGCCGTACGCCAGCGCAAGACCCAGCAGTCCCCCGCCGATTCCGAGCGTCAGGCTCTCGAGCAGCAGCTCCTGCGCAATCTGCCGCCAGTCGGCTCCAAGCGCCGCACGAATCGCGAGCTCCTGTTGACGTCCGTCGGCTCGGACCAGAAGGAGGTTGGCCACGTTCGCACAGGCAATGAGCAACACGAGGCCGAGCGTGCCCATGAGAATCCACAGCACGTTGCCTATGTCGCCCACGAGATCCTGTTTGAGCGGTATCAGGTTGGGTGTGAGCCGTGCATCCTGAAACATCTTGAGGCTGAACCCGGGAAATGGCTGAAAGCGCTCCAGGGTCAACGGAATCATCCGCGCGACGTCAGCCGTCGCAGCCGCCATCGTCACGCCGGGTTTCAGTCTGGCCAGCGCGTTGTAACTGAAATTTCCGATATAGGTCTCCGCGCGATTGATCTGGAACGGAAGGATCAGCGACGGAGGTTCGTCGAGAAACCGGAATGACTCCGGCAGAACGCCGATGACCTCACGAGGCCGTCGATCGAGCAGAATGCGGTGGCCGATCACGCCCGGATCGCCGCCATACTTTGCCTGCCAGAAGCCGTAGAGTCAGGATCACCGTTTCAGGCGAGCCGGGCGAGTCGTCGGTCCGCGAGAACAGACGGCCGAGTGCGGGCTGCACGCCGAGAACCGGCAGCACGCCATCGGTCACGTCCAGGCTCTGGACCTCCTCGGGCTCCGCGAGACCCGTGAGACTCACCGTGTCAGAGCGCCACATCCCGATGTCCTGGAACGACCGGTTCTCGTCGCGATACGTGAAATAGAACGACGGCGCGGCCCCAGTCCTTCCGAGCCCGATACCAGGCGCCGAGTGGTCAACAGTGATCAGCTGGTCCGGATTTGGGTACGGCAGGGGTTTGAGAAGCACTCCCTCGATGACGCTGAAGATGGCCGCGTTGGCCCCGATGCCCACGGCCAGCGTCACGAGCGCGACCGCCGTAAATGTCGGCAGCTGCCCGAGACGGCGCAGTACGTACTTGTAGCGCATGCCCCTAAATACGTCTGCGGGGCGAAAGAGTTCGGATCAGGCGATTCGATCGGGCGAAATGGGAGGGACGAATTCAGGCGGGCCGTCGCCACCCATGTCCGAGGCGGTCGGGGACGGCAGGAGACGTCCTCCCGGCAGGACTAAAGACTATTCTCTTGGGAGATCGATGATTCCTGGGCACAGGCCGTCTCCGAGAGTCCCGGCTCTTGCCGCGAGTCGAAGCGATCTGGCCGCAATTCTATGCCTTGGCCTGGGAGTGGTACTGCGGGTCGCGCTGGCCCTCGTCAATCGCGAAGCCAACGACGATCACATCGAGGTCGTCATGCGAATCATGGCGGGCGGGCCGCAACCGATGATCCTGACGTGCAATGAATGTTTTCAACCGAAGCTGTATCACCTGCTGTGTGCGCGCGTCGCAGCCGCGCTCGGCGCCTCCACCAGGGACGACATCATTCTCACAGCCCAGTTCCTGAACGTCGTTCTGGGAACGGCGACTCTGATCGTGGGCTACCACTTCATCAGGAGACTCTCTTCGGATCCGCTCGTGCGATTTCTCGCGACCTCCTGGATCGCGCTCAACCCGGCCCTTCTCGGGATCAACGTTCAGGCCACCAACGATACGCTCATCATCTTCGCGGGTACCGTTCTGATCGCGAGCCTGATCGCCGCGATTCCTGACGTACCGCGCAAGCCGTGGGCTCTCGCCATCGCCGTCGTCGCGGCGGGACTGGCGCCGCATGTCAAGGGCAATGGCATCGTGCTCACACTTGTGGCGCTGCCGGCGATCGCCATCGTCGTGTGCCGCCGTTCGTCGAGCGGCAGATTCGTCCGCTAGCGCGGCCGCGATGGCCGCCGTGCTCCTCATCGTCTTTGCGGCTCCAGCGTGAACAAGAGCTATCAGCACAACTATCAGGCGACCGGACGGCTGCTCCCCATCAACATGGAGCCCGCGCCCGCGCCCGCGTTTCTGAGCAGAGCGTGGTGTACCGACCTGGTGTCACATCGATTGCCAGCGCTTTCTTCACGTTCCGACTGATCGACCTGTTGAACACGCCGTACGTGCCCGAGGCGGTCGCGCCCTACCCGCTCCACAAGACATCGCTCTGGTCGCAGCTCTACGCTCGCACTTACACGCTGCACTTCGAACAGTGGCCGCCGTCCTGGAAGAGTCAGGCGCGAACTGTGTTGACGCTTGATCGATTGCTGCTCGTTCTTGGAATCGTTCCCACGTGTGTTCTGCTCGTGGGTCTGAGGGAGACTTCCGGCCAGACCGCAGACGAACGTGCCGGGCGTTTGGTGTGCTTCCTGTTCGCCGGCGTGATGCTCAGCTTCAGCGTCGCCTACAGCTATCGATACCGCGACGTGGCGGTCATGAAAGTCGTCTTCGTGCTGCCGGCCGTTCTGGCGTTCCTCCGGTTCTATGTGGATGGACTTCGGGACGTCCTCAGGCATCCGGCGCTGAGGACCATCGTCGTCTCAACCCACATCGCGATGCTCCTGCTGTGGGCGACAGAAGCGGTGCTGCTCTTCGCACGGCTGGCGTAGCAGTCTGGTTGACGGGTTACTGGGACCCAAGGCCCAAGACACAAGAAGGAAGGGTCTGCAGAGATAGTCTTGCGCCGTGAGCCCGCTCCTCTTGAGCCAGCTTGCGTCCTGAGCCTTGAGTCGTGAGCCTGCAACTAGCGTGTGGGCTGCGACCAGCGGGACAGCACCCGAATGGCGCTCGGAGGTTCGTTCTCGGAAGACACGGGGATCAGAAACCGAGAGCCATCGCCGGAGACCGCAAACTCCACGGGATTGTCGGCCAGGCTGTCGCGCGGCGGGAGCGGCGTGTCGAACAGTCGCGCGGGTGAACTGAACGGCGTCGGCGACTCCGAATCGAACGCCACGCTCGTCAGCGTGCGGCGTGACAGGAAAAACAGCTCGCGCCCGTCGCGGCGCCATCGCGGAATATTCCCGGCTGCGATCAGCATAGGCGATGTGCTCGCGCTTTCATCGAGCCGGACGACGTACAAGTCGCGTCCGTGCCCCGGTTCATACGAGACATACGCGAGCCATCGTCCATCGGGCGATACTCTCGCTTCCGCAACCGGAGTCTTTAGTCCGGTCACCATCGTCCGCGGCGCCTCTTTCTGATCCAGCGACACCTTGACGAGATTGACGCCCTCGCGTGCGTACAGCTCGCAGACGATGCTGCGACCGTCAGGGAACCAGGAGTCAACGGCATTGCATCGAGCGATCTCACGTTCGGGGACGCTGCGCGGCCAGTCCTGGACGAATGCCCGCCAGATGCCGTGCCGGAGGGACGTGAAAACAATCTGGCGGCCATCGGGCGACCATGGCCCTGGCCAGTCGGGCCACGGATCGTCGGTGAGATCGGTCGCGACTCCCGAGCGGAGATCGAGCGTCAGGAGATCCGACCACCGCTTTCGCGCGTCGAAACGCACGGCGACCGCGCGCGAGCCGTCCGGAAACAGATCGAATCCGAGATAGTCGGCGGCGGGACCGACCAGGCCGAGCGCCGTTCCCTTGCGATCGAACCACGAGAAGCGAAGTGCCGGGCGCGTCAGGTCGGCAACAGCCAGAGAGCCCGAGGCCGACGCGGAGAACGCGGCCAGTCCGGTTGGACCTCCCTCTCCGTACACTCCGACGTGCTCCTGCACCACCGTCGGCGCGCCGCGGATCTCGACAGTTGCCGCGTCGAACGGCGTGGCAAGCAGCGCGGTCTTCCGGGCCAGGAGCAGGAAGCCCGGCTGCACATACACGGCGTTCGAGCCCGACTCGCCGAGTGATCCTCCGTCGGGACCTCCCAGCCTCCCCCAGCGAAGCTCGCTCAGATCGCGATCCTCACGAAGTGCGAGATAGAGAAAGTGCTGCCCGTCGGGAAGAAAGAACGGAAAGCGGTGGCTGCTCTCCCCTGTCACATCGGTCACGGCCCGCGTCGGGCCACCGGTCGCGGGCACGGCGAGAATCGCCGAGTTCAGGTCGGGCGCGAAGAGGATCGTGCCGTTCGTGTTCCAGGTGCCGCCGCGGCCGGTTGCCGCGTTCACGAGGGTCCGGACGCTGCCACTCTCGATGTCAATCGTCTTCAGATGTCCATCCGCAAAGAACCCAAGAGCGCGCTCGTCAGGCGACCAGAACGGCAGCGTGGCGCCCGTCGTTCCGGCAAGCGAATGGACGTTGACGTCCGTCAGCGAGCGCAGGCACAGATGACTTTCGTCCGGCATCGACCCGCCGGTCACGAACGCGAGCCAGTGGCCGCTTGGCGAGAGCGCGAACGATCCGGTGATGTTCTCGCCCGCGGGCGCATGAACGAGAAGCGGAGAACCGTCAGTTCCGCCTGCGCGAGTCGCAACTCTTGCCGCGGATTGAAACGAGCGGCTTCGCAGCAGAAAAAATGCGCCAGCCACGAGTACCGAGCGCTGCTGCGAGCATCAGCGGCCAGCGTCGGCGACCAGTGGTTGCATTCGGTGGAATCGCCACCGCGCTCTCACCCACCGGTTCCGATGGGCGCGGTGGCGGCGAAGGCGCGCGATCGATCCAGACGACCGGTGCCAGCAGCCTGTAACCGTGGCCGCGTCGCGTCCCGATGTAGCGTGGGCTTTCGGCCGAGTCTCCAAGTGCCTGCCGGAGGCGGCCGACCGCCGTGTTGATCCCGTTTTCGAAGTCCAGGAATTCCTGATCGGGCCAGAGGCGCCAGCGAAGCTCGTCGCGGGTCACTTCCTCGCCGGCTCGCTCGACCAGCGCCCCCAGGACGAGGAAGGAGTGCTGCTGGATCGCAACGGAGCGCCCGGCGCGGCGCAGCTCTTCAGTTTCGAGATCGATCTCGAAGATTCCGAAGCGCGCGAGGACGGATCCGGAGCCAGATTCCGTCGGCAAGGTAGTCCCTCAACCGCTGCTGTTTGAGGAGCTTACCACGTAAGGGAGACGCAAGGCGCCGTCTATTGATCCAAGGCCTTCCCCCGGCCAGATTGGATTGCAATCGCTGAGGGGGGTCTATGTCTCGCGCCGTCTGGACCGGATTTCTGATCGTCGGGTTACTTGCCGCGGCGGGGTGTGACGAGTCCTCACCCTCGACACCTACGACGCCGACGACCCCTTCGCTCCCCTCGATTTCGATCAGCCCATCGAGCGCGAAGGTTGGAAGCCCGACGGTGACGATCTCCATCACGGGGTCGAACTTCGCGAACGGCGATCACCACATGACCAACTGGACGACCTGGATTGCGAACAGGAATGAGCAGGTTCTGGAGACGCACTTCGTCGACAGCTCCCAGATCACCGCAGACATCCCGGCGGATCTGCTCAAAGAGCCCGTCACCGCACAGATCTGGGTCACCACCGCCTGCGACCAGTGCGACAACGACCCGAACAAGGGACCCGCGACGTTCGTGGTGTCTCCGTGACGCTTTGCGACGACCCCGGAAAGTCTGACGGGGCTCGACGAGCGCGTGCGTCGGAACTCGCACTCGGTGCGCTCCTGCTCGCGGGAATCCTGGGATCGGTCGCATGCACCCGCGACTCGCAAGGAGCGTTCATCTTCCCCACGCAGCCTTCTTCGAACACGCCTATCGCGACTGCACTGGCGGTGTCGCCCTCCTCAGTCGAAGCGGGGCACGCGGACCTTCAAATCTCGATCATTGGCCGCAGCCCCTGGTTCCACGGAAGCAACAAGATTCAAAGCACGGCCATGTGGAGCCAAGGCGGTGACACCCCGGATACGCCGCTTGCCACCGAGTTCATCACCATGACCGAAATGAGGGCAGTGATCCCGAGTGAGCTGATGAAGCACCCCGTCAGTGTCCGGGTTTATGTGTCGACGTACGACAAGATCGAAGGCACCCGGTCCGCCTCGCCGAGTGCGCCCTTCATCGTCACCAACTGACCGACCTGCGCCCGACCGCCTGGTTGGTTCCCGCTTACGCCGGCGTCGCCGCCGGAATCGCCATCACCGGACGCACTTCGATCGTGCCCATGCGTGCGCCGGGAATTCGCGCGGCGAGCCCGATCGCTTCATCCAGGTCCTTCGCTTCGACGAGGTAGTACCCGCCCAGCTGCTCCCGCGTTTCCGCGAACGGACTATCGGTCACCAGCCTGCCTTCCTTCAAGCACGATACTCACCCACCGATCGGCACCTGGACACCGCGCCGCACGCATGAATCGTTCAAACCAACGTGATAGTCTAGGAGGCTAGAGCCGACGGCGACAATCAGTTCAAGGACGTCATCGAGTTCGATGTCCGCAATTCACGACGGAGTGTGAGCCATACGTATGGATCGGGGTTGGAGCCGGCGGTGACCCCCCCGTCAACATTCGGGGCGGATCGCCCGGTGGGAGGTGGTTGAGATGACGAACCAACCGACGCGCATGTTCTCTGCGGTGTCGGCGGTGGCACTCGCGCTGATGGCAGGGATCACGACGTCGACGGGCACGGTGGCCGATGAGTCGCAGGCCAAGAGCCTCCTGAAGGCCATGGCCGATTACGTGGGCGCGCAGAAGGCCATCTCGTTCGACTACGACGCGAACCTCGAGGTGGTCACAACGGACCGGCAAAAACTCGCGCTGGCCAGTTCGGGGACGGTTTCGCTTGCCCGGCCCGACAGGATCCGCGCCACACGGTCGGGCGGGTTTGCGGACATGGAGACGGTCTTCGACGGAAAGACGCTGACAATACTCGGCAGGAACAAGAACGTCTACGTGCAGGTGGAGACTCCAGGCTCGCTCGATCATCTCATCGACGAGTTGCGCCAGAAGTACGACAGACCCCTGCCTGCTGCCGACCTGTTTTTGACCAACGCCTACGACGAGCTGATGGCCGAGGTGGTGGACGTCAAGGACCTCGGTAGCGGCGTGATCGGCGGCACCGAATGCGACACCCTCGCGTTTCGAACCGCCGAGGTCGACTGGCAGATCTGGATCGCCCAGGGAAACCGTCCGTATCCCTGCCGATATGTCATCACGTCCAAGGGCGTGACCGATGGCCCGCAGTACAGCATTCAGATCCGGAACTGGAAGAGCGGCGGCGATGTGGCCGCCGTGGACTTCCGCTTCACGGCGCCCGCGAACGCCAGGCTGGTCGACCTGGACGAGCTGAAGAAGATGAAGGACATGGGTGAATTGCCGAGCCACTTCGTTCTGGGAGGTCAGTGATGAACACGTCAAAAAGCCTTCGCGTGCTGCTGCTGATTGGCGTCATCGCCCTTGGCGGCCTCGAACTGGGCAAGCGGCTCGGGGTCCCCTATTTCGGCGGTCTTGCCGCGATTGTCAAGGCCGATGTAGGACGCCCGCTCTCGCCCGTGAGCGTCTCAGGGGTCGCGCGGCGCACGGCGCGTCGGAACTGAATCGCGGCTCGAACCCATTGAGTGACACCCTGTGGACGCGCCGCCGGGGAATCCTCAGCGCAGTCGGGTGCAGTCGCGACTGAGAGGGAGCGCTCATCTTCCCGACGCGTCCTCCTGACTCGCCTGCGCCGTCGGCCAGACGGTTTCACCTTCCTCGGTGGAAGTCGGATACTCTGACCTGCTGACCGACCGTCATTTCACCGTGAACCGCAAGCGCGGGGCATTCCGCCCGCCCTCTTCCGTGGCATAGAACGAGGCGTCGATGGCGCCAAGCGGCGTGACGGCGATGCCGAGGGTTCGCCCATCGATCATCCTCTGCAGTACCGGTCTTGAAATCGTGAGATACGTTTTGCCACCGTCACCTGCCGTGACGGGCCAGTCGATGATTGGCTGCGTGTTCATCACACGATTGAGCGGCCGACCTCGGCGGAGGCTGTCGGTCGTCACCGTCTTCTGATCCCACGCGGGATCTCCGCCGAGAATCTCGACCACGCGAAGCAGGCCGAAATCCTTGATCTCCTCCGCCTTTCGCGCAAGCGAGTACGTCGTCAGCTCGAGAAGGCCGGCGCCCACGGCCTTCTTGCCCGCGAACGCGCTCAGGTCCCATCGCAGGATCGATTCGTGCGCGCCATCCACTCCAAGCAGCCGCACGCTCTTCGTCCCGGGGAGCGCCGACCAATCGTTCAGGTTCACGTCGGGATTCTCGAGATCGATCATGCTGTCGTCGGTTGCAACGAGATCCTGCTCGAATATTCGCGGATCCGGAATCGGTGGATGGTATGGCACCTCGGATCCCTGATCCGGTCCAGCCGTCCGAACCTCAACGACGTCCAGCCGCATGTAATCAACGTCCACGCGATATAGTTCGAGCCCCCAGTCCATCAGCGCAATATGCCCGATGAGCACGTCATCAGGCAGGCAGTCAAACCCACGGGTCGTCATGCTGATGGTCTGCCAGGTTTCGGCGTCGGGGATATCGAACTCCATGAGGTTCGCGTAGTCGTCGTTGGAGCGCCGGGTCAGCACCTGAAGGTTGACGCGGCGTGGAGCATGGCTCACACGCAGGCGCGCCTCGAGGCGGAGTTCGTGGCCCGGCGTCCTGAGCAGATTCAGATCCATCCCGCTCGACATCTGCCGCTCGACGAGTGCCCACCAGATGCCGCGCCTGTCGGTCGTGGCGTCGACGACGATCGAGGCGTAGCCCTGTCCCCCCTGTCGGAAATCCATCGTGGCCGTTCCGTCGCCAGCGAAGAACTGCCAGCCATTGACGCCATCAGGATCGAGCCGGACCGAGTCGAAGTCGTCGCGGAACTGGGCCGCGGCTTGGCCGGAAGCGGCAAGAGACAGAATCAGCGCCAGGAGCCACGGCTTCATGTTTGCGTCTCGATTCATCGCACCGATGGATCCAGCGGCAGCCCGGCTTTCTGGTACAGCTCGCGCCGCGCAGCCTTGTCCTCATCGACAATCTTCTTACCGTATCGCGCGACATCCTCGGCGTATGCGCGCGGCACGACGACGACTCCGTCGCCATCCGCGACGATCACGTCTCCGGGCATCACCAGGACGCCGCCGCAGACGATGGGCCGATTGACGGATTCGAGCTCGTTCCTTCCCGGCCTGATGCCGCGTCCGGGACGCCGAAAGTAGAGCGGCACGCCCTCGGTTTCGATCTCGTCGAGATCGCGTGCCGTCGCGTTGGTCACGACTCCGACCATGCCGTGCAACTTCCACGCGAGGATGTTGTAGGAGCCGATCGAGCCCACGTCCGCCCGTTCGGCATCGTCAATCACGAGTGCGCTGCCCTTTCGCAAGACGGTCTCGAACGTTTCGGGCGATACCTGGTCGTACCAGTCTCCAGCCCACTCGTCGTACTGATCGACGGCACGCTTGCCAGCCTGGGGACGGTTGGTGGGCACGTAACGTGCCGTCACGGCGATGCCGATGAAGCGATGGCGGAATGTCTTCGCGTCTTTCCAGACAGGCCGCACATCGGAATCCATGAGTCCCACGTTCTGCAGGCCGACCGCATCCATCCCGTCTGTGACATCGGCCACGCGGAGCCCGTCGAAGAGCGACAGGATCTTCGCGTCTTCGGCCTCCGAATAGGTCCGGGTGGCCAGGAAGTGCTTACCAGCCATAAGCTCTTCGGGGGCCGGAGAGGGAGCCGTCTGCGCATGAGCCGAAGTGGCCGACAGGAGAAGGAGTGCGAGAACCAGAAGGCGCATGGTGGTCTCCAATCCAAGAGGTCGGTGGAACCGCAAGCTCAGGGGAGTCGATGCGGGCCCGAGAAACAAGAAGGGCCCGACGGCATTCAGCCGACGGGCCCGTAAGAAAACGGGAGGTCCTTGAACCAAAGGACCCGAAGGACCAACAGGACCTTCAGGACCTCTTATCTAGAATTCCCATCTCGCCCCGAAACGGAACCACCGCGGCGCCACGATCGCCGTGACCTTGCCGTATTCGAAAATCGGATCGGCGTCGGTCGTCGTGGACGCGTTGAACACGTTGAACCCGTCGAGCACCAGGTGCAGCGTGTTGATTCCGGTCACCTTGAAGGCCTTCTCGACGTGCAGGTCGAATAGAGCTCCGTTGGGCAGGTAGTCGGGACTGTTCGGATCGACCGAGACGAGCTGGCCTGTTCCCCCCGGATCGATCGCACCTCCTGGCGGGTCACCGAACGGCGTGTGCTGCGGATACGTTTCAAGCTTCCACAGGGGTCGGCCCGAATGGAGGCGGATCCTGGTGCCGAGATCGACCTCGATCCGTGGAATGGTGTACGAGCCGGACAGCTTCACTTCGTACTTCGGTGTGAACGGCAGGGGTCCCTCGAGGTTATTGATCGTCTGATTGAGCGTGCTCATCCAGTTGTCGTCCCAGAACATCGGACCTTCGACGTTGATGTCCTGACGGAGCGAGCGTCGTCCTATGCCGGACGAATTCGAATACAGGAACGAGATGAGCCCCTGCCACCGGTCCGAGTACCGCTTGTTCAGTGTTAGCTGGAACGCCTGATAGTTGCGCTTCGGTTTGAAGCCGTCGAATGACGGCATGTTCTGTGTCCGGTACGTCGTGTTGTCGTTGATCCACTGCACGTCATCGCCGTTGATTTCGCCATCCAGGTTGTAATCGCGCTGGACGACGCTATAGAGCATCACCTGCTGACCGACGGACGTCGTGTACGGGATGCGTTCGTACTCCCATTCCTGTCCCGTCTCCCGATTGATGGGAATGTTGGCGAAGAGATTCCCCGCGTTCTTGTAAATGTACGAGGCGCCGAGCGACAGGTTGCGCGCAATTTCGCGCTCGACGTTCAGCGTGACGATGTCTGTAAACGTGTCCTTGAGGTTGGGGTCGACGTTGAGCGTCCACGACTGATCGATCGTTCGCTGTTCCTCGCTGATGGGCGTCAGTCCAGCGACCAGTCTGGCCGCTGCCCGCGTCTCCGGTGTATCGACCATGCCGTCGCCGTTTGTATCGACGACATCCCACGGTCCGACTTCGAACATCTGAAACGTTCGATTGAGTGTCGGCGCGTCAGGACCGAACCGCCTGAGATACTCGATGCTGATCGGCTGGTAGTAGCGTCCATACGCGGCCCGCGCCACGGTCTTGCCGTCCTCCGTCAAGAGATAGCTCGCGCCTATTCGCGGCGACCAGGTCTTGAAGTCGAAGATATTCCCTGTCCCGGCCCTGCTGCGCAGAATCGGTGGCGGCCCGTTGATCTGATCGGGTGACGACGCGAAATCGTAGATCTCGCCCTCCCCATACTTGGTCGTCATGTGATCGAAGCGAAGGCCAAGGTTGAACGTCAGCCGATGATTCGGCGACCAGGTGTCGTCGACGAACACGCCGGCCGAATCGGACGTCCGCACGGTGAGGAAGGGGTTGATGGTGTCTTTGTAGTTGTAAAACAGGAGTCCGTTGTCGCCGTAGTAGCTCTGCATGTATTGGACGTCCTGCGTCCACCGGTAGGGATACAGGAAATTCACGTAATTCTGGAAGTACCCTTCCTGACGATTGCCTCGGCCCTTTGTGTACTGAACCCCGAACTTGATGTCGTGCTGGCCGAGGAACCCTTCGGTGTAATGCGACACATCTGCCTGGATCGTCTGCCGGTTCGCCTTCTGCGCGTCCACGTATGGGAACGCACCGTTGATGCCGTAGTCGGCCCATTTCCACCAGTTGACGTAACCCGGATTGGCCGGACGAGTGTCAGGGAGGTACTGTTGTTCGTCCTTCCAGAACCCGAGAAATTTGGCGCTCGCCGTCGTCGAGCCCTTTGGCGACCATTGCCATTGTCCAGCCGTTGTGTGGTTCTTCGTCACCGCGCCGTACGTCATCGTCGTATCCCAGGCCGGCTCCGCACCCCAGCTCCAGCCATTGCCATCGTTGTTCTCGTAGTGATACGACACCCAGAAGAGCTGATTCTTGAAGGGCACGGCCGATACCTTGCCATCGATGTAGCGATCCCAGGCCTGGTTCTCCAGCGACCATCGCGGCGGCAGGCTCGAGTTGCGCTTGTAGTCGAATGCCGCGAAGAACCAGAGCGTGTCCTTTCGGAGCGGACCCCCGAGCGTCAGGCTCCCTTCCCAGTCCTTCTGGGTCTCGCCGGCCAGCTGCTCTCCCTCGCCGATGAAGAGAAACGGCTCGCCAAGATCCGCCCCCGGCGCGGGCTGATTGCTGGACGGCGATCCGAGCAGCGAGTAGTACGCGCCGCTGCCATGAAACTGGTTGCTGCCAGACTTGGTCACGACATCTATCGCCGCGCCGGAAAAGCTGCCGTACTCCGCCTTCGTGCCCAGACCGACGATGCGTACTTCCTCGACGGCGTCATAGTTCACGTTGACGAGCGTGCCGAAAGATGACGCTTCCGGATTGGTCGCGTTGACGCCGTTGATGAGAAACACGTTTTCGTTCGTCGCACTCCCGTAGGCGGTCGGGCTGGGCAGGGAGTTCGAGCTCGCCGAATCGAACATGCCCGGCGCCGTCAGCGCCAGGTCGTAGAACGCGTCACGGGTGGTCGGAAGCTTGGCCAGAAGGTCCTGATCGATCTTGGTGTCAATCGTCGACGTTTTGGTGTCGAGGATCGGGCTGTCGGCGCTCACGGTGACGCTTTCGGAAAGGTCGCCGACGGGCAACACCAGATCGAGCGTCACCGTCGCCCCCGGGGATACATCGATGTTCTCCCGGACGACGGTCTTGAATCCCTGCATCGACGAGGTCACCGTGTACTTGCCGACGGGAAGGTTGATGAAGACGAACGACCCGCTGTCCGATGTGACCGTCGACTTCACGCCACCCATCAGCGACGGGCTCGAGATTTCGACAGTCGCGCCGGGGATCATGGCTCTGTCCTCGCTGGCAACCGTTCCGGTCAATTTGCCTTCGTGGATGGCCTGCGCGTGAACGGTGTTCGTGTGGAACCCGATCAACCACGCCGACAGGCCCAGTATGGCGCCGAGCGTTCTCACCCGGTGGATGGTCATGGCAGCCTCCCCTGCTCGGTCCCTACGTCTGAACACCAGTTGAATAGAGAATTCTTCGGCTTTTGTCAAGTATTTAAATAAGTTTCGACTGCTCCCGCCTCGGCGAAGGTTAGAATACCCCGCGGCCGACGGCCGCCCCATGCCCGCGAGCCCCAAGAAAGCGGCGATTCGCACCGTCGTGATCGTCGTCAGCGCGATCGAGCTGGCGATCCTCGCGGTGGTCTTCATGCGGCGACCGGTGGCGGATCCTGGCAAGACGCTGCACGGCTGGTGGACCGATCGCGAGGTCGCCAGGCCCAATGTCCTGCTGATCACGCTCGACACCACGCGCGCCGATCACATCGGTGCCTACGGCCACCAGGCGGCACGGACCCCCAACCTCGACGGTCTCGCCCGCCGCGGCGTGCTCTTCGCGCAGGCGGCGACGCCCGTTCCGCTGACGCTGCCCTCGCATTCGTCCATCATGACGGGCCTCTACCCCACTTATCACGGCGTGCGGCTGAACGGCGGCACCGCGCTTGGCGACGAGCAGACGACGCTTGCCGAGGCGTTCTCGAAGCAGGGTTATCAAACCGCAGGATTTATCGGCGCGTTCGTCCTCGACGGCCGGTGGGGACTGAACCAGGGATTCGATCGCTATGACGATCAATTCGACATGAAGAAATTCAAACGGCTGGATCTCGCCGCCGTGCAGCGGCCCGCCAACGAAGTTTTGGATTCCGCGCTCGGCTGGCTGGATGAGCACAAGGCGGGACCGTTCTTCACGTGGATCCACCTTTACGACGCGCACAGCCCCTACGAACCCCCGGAACCGCTCTACTCGGAGTTCCGAAGCGGCGGTCTCGCCGAACTCTACGACGGCGAAATTGCGTTCGCCGATCAGCAGATCGGCCGCTGCATTTCGTGGCTCGAGCAGGCCGGCCTGAACGACAACACCCTCGTCGTCATCGTCGGCGATCATGGCGAGTCGCTCGGAAGCCACGGCGAGGGCACACACGGGTTCTTCATCTACGACTCGACGCTGCACGTGCCGTTCATCGTCACCACACCGTTCAAGCCATTGAGCGGCGTGCGTGTGGAATCTCAGGTGAGCCTCGTAGATGTCTTTCCGACGGTGCTGGCGCTGGCGGGGTTCGAACCCGGCGGCAAGCTGCACGGCCGGTCGCTGCTCCAGCTCATGCTCCACCCCGAGCCGAAGGACAAGGCCTACGCGAACACGGCCGCGTTTGCGTATGGCGAATCGATGGCGCCGAATCTGCAGTACGGATGGGGCGCGCTCCACAGCCTGCGATCGCCGCGTTACAAGTTCATTCAGGCGCCGCGTCCCGAGCTGTACGATCTCGCGGCGGACCCGCATGAAGCCGCGAATGTCATCGAGCAGCATCGAGCCGTTGCACGCGACATGGCCGATGTGCTCGAACGGCTCATGGCTGATACGAGCCGCGACGCGCCTGCACCAGAGTCCGCGAATCTCGACAAGGAAACGATCGCGCGGCTTGCCGCACTTGGATACGTCGGTCGACCGACGGCGCCGCGGACGCCCTCGGGATCGTCCGCGCCGCTTGCCGATCCCAAGGACAAGCTGGGTGCGTTCGCCGCCGTGCAGCACGCCGGCGAGCTGATGGGCAAAGACGACTATGCCGGCGCCGTGCACGACCTGGCATCGGCCCTTCAGGCGGAACCGGGCATGCCGCAGGCCCTCCTGATGCTCGGCTCCTGTTACTCGGAGCTGGGACGGACGAAGGAAGCCAAGGCGCAGTTCGATCTCGTCCTGAAGAGCGATCCCGAAAGCGTGCAGGGGCTCGTCGGACTCGCCAACATCCTGCTCCAGGAAGGGCAGACCGACGATGTCATTGCGCTGGCTTTGCGGACGCTGTCGCTCGACTCGGACAACACTCAGGCGTACACACTCCTCGGCGATGCCTACATCGATCGGCGTCAGCCGGGAAAGGCGCTCCCATATCTGGAGAAGGCCGTCGCGATCCAGCCAAAGCTCACGCAGAATCGCCTGAATCTCGCGGCGTGCCTGATCGACATGAAGGCGCTTCCTCGGGCGGAGTCGCTCCTCGTGGAGATCGTCAAGGTCACTCCGCGATTTCCCGGAGCGCAGTTCAATCTTGGCGTCTTGTACGACGAGCAGGGCCGGATCGACCAGGCAAGAGCCGCGTACGCCGCCGAAATCGCCAATTATCCGGAGAGCTTCAAGGCTCGATTCAACCTGGGCAAATCGCTTGCGCGCCTGGGCGACTGGTCAGGGTCGAATCGTGAAATGCGCGAGGTGATTCGCGTCGCGCCCCGACGACCCGAAGGGTACCTGTTCCTCGCGCGTGGACTCTTCCGCGAGTCGGCCCCACTCGACGAGATTCAAGGACTGGCGGAAAAAGGGCTGTCGCTGGCCGAGGCTCCGGATCTCAAAGCGCTGGGATGGTTCCTGATGGCTGATGTGTTCAATCGCCGCCACCAGCCGGACAAGGTGGATGCCGCGCTGAGAAATGCGCGCATGTTCGAACGAAGAGGAGCCCGTCATGAGGCCGAACGGAACTGACACCGTGGCGCGAATGGCCAGGCATCTGTGCTCGCTGCTGATCGCCGGTTCGATGCTGCTGGCGCCCGCGGCGGCGCAGACAATCACCGTCGATACGGCTCCCGGCGCGGCCGTGAAAGAGTTCGTGCCCAACCAGGCGTTCGGCGCGGGGATCGATCGCCTGAATTCGGTCACGGTCGAGAAGATGTTCACGAAGCCCGCCATCGATAAGGTGCTCTCGGCCGGCTGGCAGACGGTGTCCTATCGCCAGAACACAGAGCTGTACGTCGAAGCATGGCACTGGAATCCAGAAGGCAGCTGGAGCGATCCGGCCGGCAAGGGCTATTTCACGGGTCGTGCGACGCTGGGCGAACCCATCGAGCATTCATATGGCTACAACCTTCCGCACCGCGGCGTCACGAGAAACGACGGCACCGAGATCGGGTACTCGCGGCTCACCGATGGCGATCTCAAGTCGTACTGGAAGAGCAACCCGTACCTCACTAAGGCGTTCACCGGGGAGGAAGATTCGCGGCATCCGCAGTGGGTGACGATCGACCTGGCGAACGCCCTGCCTCTCACGTCCATGCGCATCGCCTGGGCCGAGCCCTTCGCGCGCCGGTACCTCGTCCAGTACTGGTCGGGCGGCGACGATCCGATCAAGCAGGCGACCAAAGGAACGTGGGTCAGCTTTCCCGGCGGCACTGTGACCGACGGCCGCGGAGGAACGGTGACGCTCTCGCTCAGCCAGTCGCCGCTCACGGTCCGGTTCCTCCGAATCTGGATGACGGAATCGTCGAACACCTGCGATTCGCACGGTGCCGGCGATCCGCGTAATTGCGTGGGCTACGCGATGAGCGAGATCTATCTCGGCACGACCTCGCCGGACGGACAGTTTTACGATCTCGTTCGGCACATTCCCGATCAGGATCAGACGGCGACGATCTGTTCGTCGATCGACCCGTGGCACGAGCCGTCTGACATGGCGCCGAAGACGCGAGAGCAGGTCGGGCTCGATCTCTTCTACACGAGCGGATACACGCGCGGTCTCCCGGCCATGATTCCCGTGGCGATGCTGTACAGCACGCCTGAGGATGCCGCGGCGCAGATTGCGTATCTCAAGGCGCGCGGCTATCCGATCTCGTGGATCGAGATGGGCGAGGAGCCCGATGGGCAGTTCATGCTGCCCGAAGACTACGGCGCGCTCTACCTGCAGTTCGCCACGGCCATCCACAAAGTCGATCCGTCGCTGAAGCTCGGCGGACCGGTGTTCGAAGGCGTGAACGACGACATTCTGGTCTGGCCCGACGCGCAGGGAAAATCATCGTGGCTCGGCCGCTTCATCGACTACCTGAAGGCGCACGGGCGCCTCGCCGATCTGGCATTCATGTCGTTCGAGCACTATCCGTACGAACCCTGCAGGATTCAGTGGTCCGCGCTCTACGACGAGCCCGCGCTCATCACGGGCATCATGAAGACGTGGCAGGACGATGGGCTGCCGGCGGAGACGCCGATGTTCATTACGGAAGTCAACGTCGCCTGGAATACCGGAGAGTCGTTCGTCGACATCTTCGGGGCTCTGTGGCTTGCCGACTACGTCGGCGCGTTTCTCACGGGTGGGGGCGACGGGCTCTACTACTTCCATTACATCCCGGGGCAGTTGAACGCGGGGTGCAACGGCTCGTACGGGAGCTTCGGCCTGTTCAGCATGGACGCCAACTATCAATTCAAGCAGCCCTTCTCGCAGTTCTTCGCCAGCCAGATGCTGACGCAGGAATGGGTGCAGCCGGGCGATGCCGCGCATCAACTCTTCCCCGCGGCCAGCGACATCGACGACGGCGCCGGCCATACGCTGGTGACGGCGTACGCGGTCAAACGCCCCGACGGCCAGTGGGCGCTCCTCGCGATCAACAAGGACCAGCACAACGCGCACACCGTTCGCGTCGCGTTCCGCGATGGCGCCTCGGGAGAGAGCCGGCATTTCTCCGGGCAGGTCCGGGCATTGACCTTCGGGAGCGATCAGTACAAGTGGCATCCGAACGGGAAGGACGGCTTCGCGGATCCGGATGGCCCGCCGGCGGAATCGACGGTGACGGCCGGCCAATCGACCGCGTTCACGCTGCCGCGCGCATCCATCACGATTCTGAGAGGAACGATAAGATAAGTTGAAGAGTTTAAGAGTTGAAGAGTTCAAGAGTTGGAAAACCGCTTCTTCAACACGCCGGACGATGCGACCAAACGCTTCAACTCGATTCTCGAACTCAACTTCTAAACTCTTAAACTCTTGACGAACTTTCGAGTCAGAGTTCGCCCCGCTTCATGAGATCGACCGCGTAGTGACACGCCCGCGCCGTCAGCGCCATGTAGGTGAGTGAGGGATTCTGGTTGCCGCTCGACGTCATGCAGGCGCCATCGGTCACGAAGAGATTCGGCACATCCCAGCTCTGATTCCAGCCGTTCAACACGGACGTTTTCGCGTCCCTGCCCATCCGCGCCGTCCCCATTTCGTGGTTGGTCCCTCCAGGCACGCTCGGTCCGCGATCGTCGACTCGGATATTGCGGGCGCCTGATGCCTCGAGGAGTTCCGCCGCCGCCTCGTTCATATCGCGATGGATCGCCAGCTCGTTCTCGCCCCATGCAGCGTCGATGTGGAGCGCCGCGATCCGCCACCGATCGACGGTTGTCGGATCAATCGTGCAGCGATTCTTCCCGTTCGGCAGCATCTCACCGAACCCGTAGAAACTCATGACCCACGGGCCCGGCTCGCTCAGGCGGTGTTTGAATCGCGCGCCGATGCCGGGCGCATCGAGCCCCTCTCGCCAATCCTCTCGGTGGCCATCGCCCTGAAAACCGTAGCCCCGGATGAACTTCGAGTACTTGGTGGTGACGTTCCGAAACCGCGGCACGTAGACGCCGTTCGGGCGCTCGCCGATTTCCTGCCGGTCGCGCCAGCCCTCGAACTCACCAGTCGCGCCGGCCCACTTGATGTGGTCCATGATGTTGCGCCCGACTTGATCGCTCGAGTTCGCGAGCCCTGATGGGAAGTGCCCGGACGTCGAATTGAGCAGAACCCGTGCGCTCTCGAGCGCGGACGCGCAAAGGAACACGACACGACCGGTGAATTCGTGGACCTCCCGGGTTCCCGCATCGATCACGCGAACGCCACGGAGGCGTCCGCGCTGTTCGTCAAACGTGAGGCTCGCCACGATGCTGAACGGCCTGAGCGTCATCCGGCCCGTGGCTTCGGCAGCGGGCAGGGTCGCGTTGACGCTGCTGAAGTACGACCGCGTCATGCATCCTCTATGGCAGGGGCCACAGTAGTGACACGCCGCACGGCCGTTGAGGGGCGTCGTGAGCACGGCGGCGCGACCGATCGTCAGGATGCGCTCCCGCGCGAATCGTTCCTTCATCCGATCGCGCACGTGCTGCTCGACGCAGTTCAACGCCATCGGCGGCAGGAACGGACCGTCCGGCAAATGAGCGAGTCCCTCGCTCTGACCGCTCACGCCGATGAAGCGCTCGACGCGGTCGTACCAGGGCGCAATGTCCGCATAGCGAATCGGCCAGTCCACCGCGATCCCGTCACGCAGATTGGCCTCGAAATCCTGATCGCTCCACCGGTAGACCTGCCGTCCCCAGATGAGCGACTTGCCGCCAACCTGACGCGCACGAAACCAGTTGAAGGGCCTGCCCTCTGCCGTCGTGTAGGGATTGTCCACGTCGTCGGTCCAGAACGCGTGGCTCCACTCGTCGAAGGTGACTGATCGGCGCTGGATTGGTTGCCGCGCTTCGATGGCGCGCCGGTCGCCGAGACCTCGGAACGGCATCTGCCACGCAGGCACGTGTTCGACCGTATCGCGGTCAGGCGAGATGGGTCGGCCGGCTTCCAGCACGAGTGTCGTGAGACCGAGCTCCGTGAGTTCCTTGGCGGCCCAGCCCCCGGTCATCCCGGAACCCACCACGATGGCGTCGAAGTCGCGTCGATCGGCTGCGCGCTGTTCACTCATGTCGTCAAGGCTGAGAATCGGGTCTGGCCCGTGGAGTGTGGGGAGCGCAGCCGTCGTAGCGCATCGGCAGCGCGACTTTCTGGAGCTCCCGCTGCTCGCCAATCTCAGACGTGTAGTAGCCCCAGATCGTCATGAATTTCAACATCGCGAACCAGTGCTCGTCCGCGCTCTTGCCAGAAGCGCCCGCCGCGTTTCCGGCATTTCGCAGCTTTGAGACCTCGTCATCGAATGTCGACAGGACGGCGGCTTGATCAGGCGCCGAGCATTCGGTAAACGAGGTGGAATGTGTCGCGCGAGCGCGCGCGTCGAGTTCGGTCAGTCCCTTCAGGAATCGATCCCGCGCATCGGCGGGATACCAGTCGGCCAGCATGTGATCGATGAATCGATTGACGCCGGCAAGAGTGGCGCCCGGCGTGTCGGTCGCAGGGATGATGCATTCCGACGCAGCCGTCACCAGGCGATTGAGCGGCTCGTCCAGCACTCGAAGAGGCGTATCCTTCGACGAGGCCGACTGCGCGTGAACAACGGAGCCGAGCCGGAAGAGATCGACGCCGTCGAGCCATGGCAACACGGCCATCGACGCGAGCGAACGCATGACGTCTCTTCGACCGATCGACATAGCGTTTAGTCTGTATCTTTCCTAGATTCGAAGACCCAGCTTGTCCTCGATGTATTTCTTCGAGACGAGCGCCGAGTCCCTGGGAGTTCGACCGGGCACCGACACGCTATCGAGCTCCACGATTGCCCAGCCGTCGAACTTGACCTGATCGAGCGCACGAAAGACCGCCGGCAGATCGACCTTGCCCCGCCCAAGCTCGACGAAGAGATACCCGTCCGGATCCGGCGTCGGGCTCACGACATCCTTGATGTGCAGAAAGAGGAGCCGCCCCGAATGGCGCTGCACAGCCATCGCCGGATCACCGCCGGCCTGCTGATAATGCGCGATGTCGAGTTCGAGGTGAACGACGCGCGGATCGGCGGCGTCGAGAATCCGATCGACTTCGTCGGGACGCTCGCCGACCGCGCCCAAGTGATTGTGATAGCCGAGCGGGATGCCGAGATCTGACGTCCGCTTGCCGAGTTCCGTGAGCAGATGACCCATGCGCGCGTAGTCGGCGGCCACGATGGTTCTGCCCTTCGGGCGGCTGTCGAGAATCTGGAGATACAACCCGCCGACATCGCGCACGAACGCCGCGTGCCTCGCGTGGATCGTCAGCTGTTCTTCATCGTCTTTTGAATCGACATCCAGCTCGCCGCTCGACAGCGCCACCATCGTCAACCCATGACGCGCCAGCAGATCCTTCAACTCACCCGGGCGGCTTCCCCACTCCTTCAGCGCGGACTGTCGCAGTTGAATGCCGCTGAATCCCACGCCGGCAATGTCCTCGATCGCCTGGCGGTCGTTCCCGCCCCACGTGATCGCCGCATAGCCGAAACGGATTTTCGGAGCCCCCGCCGCGCCGATCGAGTTGGCAAGCGGTCCGACTCCCAGTGCCGCGATGGTCGTCAGCAGTTGGCGCCGGGAGAGGCCCGAGCGGGCAGCGGCCTCATTCATCGATCAATTCCTTCTCATCTCGAGATTCGTTGAAGGTGGACGAAGTCTGCCATCGATCTGCGTGCAAGGCAACGGAGGCGAGACAGGCACGCGGAGCCTGGCCGGAGCATGCCGCCGATCGTCCGGAATGCCGGTCAGAAGCCGAGCGGCCTCAGAGGTCCGGGTGCGTAGCGAAGCAGTCTCGACGCGCCGATGGGTGGAAGTTCGGCTGGCTGCAGGCGTCCATCTCGCCACTCGAGAACGAGCAGCGATGGATCGTCGAGCGGCACGGCAAACCGAAATGCCACGCGCGTGGCACCCAGCGCATCGGCGTCGAGCACGCGGACGACGCAACCGTCGAGCCGCACGCGGGTCCCGGTGCCGAGGGCTGGCTGCGGGGAGCGAAAGAGCCGCTCCAGGGGGGTCGTGAGCAGTCGGCCGCCGACAACCTCGAGCTCGATGGTCTCGGGTGCCGTGCGCGTGAGACGGTGATCGTACGGCGCCGCGGACAGGATCCACCAAGAGCGCGCGGGGGGCGCGCCCTCGAATTGCCGCATGCTGGGGCCATAGAGCGTCATCCCCAGATCCGGCGCGACGAGCAGCACGACACGCCGATCTCCCATGGGGAGATCTGGAGCCAGCACCACCTCCTCGGCCCGGGGACCGGCTCGCAGAAAAACTCCATGGCGATGCACCCACCCGTAGAGGGCGAGCGGCACGTGCAGGATCAGCAAGCCATACGCGATCGCACGATCGAAACGGTAGGACGAACGCCAGCCGTGCCGCAGCAGGACCGCGACGAGCACCGAGGCGCCGACCGACGGAACGAGGAGGATGCGATCGTGCGGCAGGGTCGTCGCCAGAAGGACGAGCGACCACGAGGCGCCGATCAGGATCCAGCGCACGTGCCGGCGTTCAGCGTGGTCGAGGCCGGTCCACGCGCGGCGCAGCATCACCGCCGCAAGGAGCGCCGCCATCGACCCGCCGACGATCTGGAATCGTCTGGGGTGGAAATCCGCCGGTACCGCTGCCAGTAGAGCCGCCACCATTGCCATCAACCGCTCTGGCAGTGCCGTGAGAAATGCGCCGGTGGACGTGAATGGATCAAGGTAGACGCCCGACCCGCGTGTGCCGTAACCCCGCGCCTCGTAAAGTCCGACGTAGAACGCACACAGCAGAGCCATGGGCACGAGTCCGAGCACACGTGCGCGGACGGGTCGGGGATCGGCGAAGATCTGATAGGCCATGACGAGGCACGCCACCCCGAGTGCGCTTTCACCGCCAGCCAGCCCGATGGCCAGTCCGATGAGCGAGAGGGGCAGGCCGGGCCACCATCCTCGTTCGCGCCATTCGACGTGAGCGGCCAGCGCGAAGAACGCGGGAGCGGCCGCCACCAGCGTGTTGCGTTGTGCGAGCCAGCTCACGGGCATCCAATGCACATCGTCGATCGCGAACAGCAGCAGCGTGGCGGCGCCGATCGTTCCGGGCAAGGTCCGTCGAAGGAGCGAAGAGACGGCGGCAATCACCACGAGAAACCAGATCGCCGAGTGCAGGTGATGCAACCAGATTGATCGGCCGAAGGCGAGGACGTCGGCGCGAATCAGAGCTGAGGACAGGGGGCGCCAGAAGGCATGCTTCAGGGCCGGATTGGTCCACCACGGGAACGGGCCGCCCCGAACAGCCTGCTCGGTCGTGTCACCAGTGCCTGGAAGAAACCGAAACAGGTCGAGCGCCTGCGAGGTGGAGTGCGCAGCCGCCGCTCGGTTCAAGTGATGGTAGTCATCGAGGAGCAAGCCTTCGTACAACGTCGGAACCGACACGACAACGCCGATCAAAAGCGCGATCCATGTGGCGACAGGGAACGTCAACCAGCCCAGGGAGAGCCGCGTCCCGGGCGAGCCAAACCCAGGACTTGTCGACTTCAGGCAGTCGTCCATTGGATGGCCAGCTGGCACACAGAGTTTTCAAGCATCGAAGATTGGGAATCGATCATGACCAGGCGATCTGTCATTGTGCATGAGAAACCATCGATTGGCACAGCCTGGCAGGACTGGAAGACCGAAGAAGGAGATAAGCCGTGCTACCATCCGCGCCACCCGACTTCTTTCTGAGGATTCTTCGGAGGACTTCGATGCACCGAACCCTCACCCGACGCGATCTGATCCGGCGCAGCGTTCAACTCGGCGGTGTTCTGGCGGCGCCGAACCTGATCGGACAGGCTGCGACGCCGACGTCCGCGCGTCCGCCAGTCTCCCCGACATCATCGGGTCTTCACGCTGGGACGGACATCTATCAATCGATCGGAGTACAGGCCGCTGATCAACGGACGAGGAACCTACACCATCATCAGCGGCTCGTTGATGCTTCCCGAGGTCCGCGAGGCAATGGCGGCGGCATCGCAGCATTACGTCCACCTCGACGAATTGAGCGAGGCCATCGGCCAGCGACTCGCAGTCCTGACCGGCGCCGAGTGGGGCCTCGTAACCTCAGGTTGCGCCGCGGGGCTCACGCATGGCACGGCGGCCTGCGTGGCGGGCGGCAATCCCGATCTCCACGTGCGCCTGCCCAACCTGAGCGGGTTCCCGAAAGACGAGGTGATCATTCCGAAGCACTCGCGGAACGTCTACGACGCCGCGGTCCGCGCGACCGGCGTGCGGGTGCTCGAGGTGACGACTCCCACCGAGCTGGACGCGGCGATCGGTCCGCGCACCGCGATGATTTACGTGCTGGCAGGCCCGGAAGCCGATGAGAGCCCGCTGAACACGCAGGCGATCGCGTCGCTGACGCAGGCGAGAAGCGTGCCGATTCTCGTCGATGCGGCGGCCGAGATTCTGACCATCCCCAATGTCCACCTTCAGCGCGGCGCGACCCTCGTCGCGTACAGCGGCGGCAAGTGCCTTCGCGGGCCACAGGCGGCGGGGTTGCTCCTCGGACGAAAGGATCTCGTGCGCGCGGCGTGGGTGCACAGCGCGCCGCATCACGGGTTTGGCCGCGGGAACAAGGTGGGCAAGGAAGAAGCCGTCGCGATGCTGATGGCGGTGGAGATGTGGGTAAAACGCGACCACACAGCCGAGTGGAATCAGTGGACGGCATGGCTCGACCACGTCGCGCGCCGGGTGTCGTCCGTCAATGGCATCAGAACCTCGGTGGTGCAGCCTGAAGGACTCTCCAACAAGACGCCGTCGCTCAAGGTGCTGTGGAATAGAAAAGCGCTCGGGGTCTCGGGCGACTCCGTGGCTCGGACGCTTGTCGACGGCGAGCCTCGCATTGCGCTCTTCACGGCACGAGGCGACGATCCGGGAGACACCGGCGTCTCGGTGACGCCGTACATGTTGTCGCCCGGCGAGGAGCAGATCATCGCCGATCGGCTGGTCGCCGTTCTCAGCCATCCCCCGAAGGAGCCCGTGACGGATCCCGCCGCGCCGGTGACGGACCTGACGGGCCGCTGGAACGTCCGGATCGAATATGCCGCCGGCCATTCGACTCACACCCTGCACCTCAGACAGCGCGGACATGAGGTCGACGGCACGCATCATGGCGACTTCGTCGTCCGCGACCTGACTGGCACCATCGATGGAGACACAATTCGTCTGCGAAGCACTTACGGTGAGGAGCACGGCGACGCGCTGACGTTCACTTTCTCCGGCAGGGTCACGGGCGACGAGATGGGCGGCTCACTCGACATGGGCGAGTATCTGGCGGCATCGTGGACCGCTGCGCGGTACGTGCGGGGCAAGGATTGACGCAGAAGCAAGTACTACGAATCAAGAACGAAGTGAGACTGGCATCTTCTCTATCGTGAGGTGAGGCATGCGGACGAATCGACGAGGATTTCTGAAGAACGCACCAGCGGCCGCCGTGGGAACCGCCGTCATGACGCCGGTCGCGGCCCGGGCTCAAGCAGCCTCCGGCGTGACCCCCACGAAGAAGGTGCACTGGCCAGGAGGCAAACGACCGGACCAGCAGCCGCTTTTCAGCCCGGTCGTGTCGTTTGGCAGCATGGTGTTCATCTCCGGCATCGGCGCGCACTTCGAGGGCGACATCAAGGCGCACACGAAGCACGTGCTCGACGAGATTCAACAGAGGCTGGAGGAAGTGGGCTCGTCGATGCAGAAGGTGCTGAAGGTCAACGTCTACCTGAACGATCTCAAGGACTACGCGGGCATGAACGAAGTGTTCCTGGGTCGGTTCGGATCCGATCCTGGAGTCCGGACGACGATTGCCGCCGCGGGCGGGATTCCCGGGAGTTCGCTGGTGGAAATCGACTGCATCGCATATATCTGAAACTTGTAGTGCTTAGTTCTTTGTTCTTAGTTCTTAGGAGTTCGTCGTTCCAGGCCCTGCCTAAGAACTAAGTCCTAAGAACTAGGAACTGACATCGGCGGTGCCCATGTGCTGTTCACTCCGGCAGCGCGAACGATATGATGGTCATCCCCGCGGCGACCGCCACGTACTGCCGGTGGTCGAACATGTACATCATCGGCGACGCCTTCCACAGCACGTTCGCCTGAAAGCGCCAGAGCGGCGCGCCCGTCGCGGCGTCGACGGCCATGAACGCCCCGCCGTCTTCGCCGACGAACACGAGCCCGCTCGCGGTGGCCATGGTGCCGCCCCACGAGTCCGCGGAACCTGTCTGCGGGAGTTCCCACGCGATGTCGCCCGTCGCAATGTCGATGGCGCGCAGAACCTTCTGGCCGGGCTCCTCGGGCGGATGACTCGTCGATCCGGCGTAGTAGGAGCGGCCCGCCTGCCACTCCATCGGTGAAAGCGTGTAGACGTTGCACTTCTCGAGCGTCTGGACGTAGTAGAGACCCGTGACAGGGCTGAACGATGTCGAGAACCAGTTGGTGGCGCCCTCGACTGCCGGACACACGTTGGTGCCCTCGCGTGTGGGGATCTGGTTGGGATTGAGCACCGGCCGTCCATCGGCGCCTATCTCGCGCGCCCACGTCAGCTTCTTCACGAACGGCTTTGCGAGGAGCAAGGTGCCGTTCGTCCGATCGAGTACGTAGAAGAAGCCGTTCCTGTTCGCGTGCAACAGCAGCCGCCGCGGCTTCCCTTCCCAGTTGGCGTCGACGAGCACGGGCGGCTGCTGCGAGTCCCAATCCCAGAGATCGTGCGGCGTGTACTGATAGTACCACTTGAGCGCGCCTGTTTTCGCGTCGAGCGCCACGATCGAGTCGGAGTAGAGATTGTCGCCAATCCGCTGGCGGCCGTCGTAGTCGGGACACGGATTCCCCGTGGGCCAGTACAGCGTATCGAGATCCGGATCGAACGTCCCCGTCAGCCAGGCGGAGGCGCACGGATGATCGATGTCCTTCCCTTTCCACGTCTCCGACCCCGGTTCACCGCGCCGCGGAACCGTCCAGAATCGCCAGACCTCCTTCCCCGTCTTCTGATCGAAGGCCGCGACAAATCCGCGAATGCCTTCATCGCCGCCCGACGTGCCCGATACGACGAGGCTGCCGATCGCAAGAGGCGCCGACGTGGCGCCGTAGTTCTGACGCCAGTCGGCCATCACCGATTCCCAGAGCAGCGCGCCGGTGAAGCGATCGAGCGCGACCAGGTGCGCGTGGTCGGTGACCATGAACACGCGATGCCCGGCCACCGCGACACCGCGGTTGATGCCGCCCGCCGCGTCGCCGACGAGGCCCTTCGTTCGTGGTCTCTTGAAGTGCCAGATGCGCCGCCCGCTCCCGGCATCGAGCGCGTAGCATTCGTTCACGGCCGTGACATACATGACGCCGTCAATGACGAGCGGCGTCACCTCGAGCCGCGAGGCCTCGGGCAGCGCGAACACCCAGGCGGGCGCGAGCCTGCCGACGTTCGCCTTCGTGATCTGATCCAGCGCGCTGTACCGGTTGCCCCCGAATTGCCCGTGGTACGTCGGCCAATCCACCTGCGACGTCACGCGACGATACGCCTCGCCGGCAGGGCGAAACAGGTGCAGGCGCTTGTCGTCGGAGAGCAGCTGGAGATCCGTTGATGCGTTGTTGATCCTGACGCCTTCGATGGTCTCGCCGTCGGTCGTCTGAATCTTCACGCGGACGGGAGGGGCGCCTCGCTGAGACTCGAGCGACCGGACGAAGGCGAGCAGTTCTTTGATCTCTGCGGGTGAAAGGGCGAACGCGGGCATGCCCGCGCTGGGCACGCCTTCGGTGATCACCGCGCTCACATCGCCATCGGTTCGCGAGGAGAGCTGCGCCACGATGCCCGGGCCCAGCTCGCCGCCCTGCCCGTCGCCGCCATGACACCTCGAGCACAGACGCTCGTAGTGGCGGCGGCCAGCCTCGCGCTCCTGCGCGACGACCGGCATCGACACCGCCAGCGTGACGATGACGCCCAGGCCGAAGGCGCGCATGAACATCAGCGTGTGATCACTCTGCGCGGCTGCCAGTGCTGTGCGGTGTGCTCCGCAAGGTAGTCCTGCCTGGCGAACAGCTTGATCAGGACAACGCCCGCGACGAATCCTCCGACGTGCGCCCAGAACGCGACGCCACCGGTCTCGCGACCGGCGTCAGCGATGCCGCTGAAGAGCTGAAGCGCCAACCAATACAGGAGCATCGTCCAGGCAGGCAGCGCCATCGAGGTCATCATGAAACCGAGCGGGACCATCACGAATACCCGGACGCGGGGATAGAGGACCAGGTAGGCGCCCATCACGCCGCTGATGGCGCCCGAGGCGCCGACCATCGGAATGACCGACGCGGGATTCATGAACACCTGCAGGAACGCAGCCGCCAGGCCGCAGAGCAGGTAGAACATCACGAACCGGATGCGGCCCATCGCATCTTCGATGTTGTTGCCGAAGATCCAGAGGAACCACATGTTCCCGAGCAGGTGCATCCACGAGCCGTGCAGGAACATCGATGTGATGAGATGGACGGGCTGACGTCCGGGATCGGTCAGACAGGTCACTCCTTCGCCCATCGGGAACGAGGCGCCCGGCGGCAGCGCCCCCGTCAGCTCGCCGGGTATCAGTCCGAGGTTGCAGACCGATGTGACGAGCGGCAGACTCGAGCCGGCACCCTGAACGACGAGCCACACGATGACGTTGAGGGCGATGATGCCGGCCGTCACATACGAAGGCCGGATTGTGACGTTCTCGTCTCGGTAGGGGAACATGCGGGCTTCCTTTTTGGGTCGGAGCATGACCCACGTGCCCGCGAGAAGTCAAAGCATCGCCGGGCACCAGGCCGCGCCGTATGACGAACATCATAAACGTTCGCAATCGTCTGATTCAGGATCGCCACCGACCCATGGCCCTGAATGCGTGCGAGCTCGAGATCGACCTTTTCTGCCGCGGCATGCGGATACCTGAGGATGTTCCGCTTGACGGCGTAGAGCCTGATCAGCCAAGCGCAAGGTCTTCGAGCGCCGTGCGCCTCATCACCAGGAATCCATCAGGGTCGGTGCGGACGATGCTTTCCTTGCCCCAGCGACTCATGATCCGGATGGCCGTCTCGATCGTCGTGCCCAGCATGTCGGCGAGTTCCTGACGTGACAACGCAAGTTTGATGAAGAGACCGCCTTCCCGAGCCTCACCCAGGTCGTCACTCATCTTCAGGAAGACTCGAGCCATGCGCGCTTCAACCCGGGCGCCTGACACCTCCGTCAGGCGATTCGTCAGGGTGACCAGCCGGCGGGTCATCCCGACAAGCAGACCTCTGACCAGCGTCGGCCGCGTGTCGAGCAGCGTGAAGAACGCCTGCCGCGGCGTCATGAGAGCCGTCGCGCTCTCGATGGCGATGGCGGTCGCCGGGTAGGGTCGCGATTCGTACACGGCAACGGCTCCAACAGGATCGCCAGGCCCGAAGATCTCCAGGATGAAGTCACTGCCACGCGCGGTCCGTTTCACGACCTTGACGTGCCCGGCGACGACCGTGAAGAGATAGGCCGACTCGTCTCCCTCGTGGAAGAGAACGTCGCCCTTCTCGTAATCGCGAACGAGTGTCACAGCAGTCAGCCGTTGCCGGTCGTCGACGCTCAGACACTGAAAGATCGCGCTGTGCCTCAGGGCCTCTTCGCTCGCCTGTTTCATACTTGCCTCCTGCTGCGTCAACTGAGGGCACCAACCGTCACGATGTAGACCCACCGCGCCGCTTCCGCGGCGACAGGGGAAAAATCCACGATCGGGAGAAGTTTTCCCCGTCTGCGTGCGGCATTTCCCGACTTCAACGGCCCAATGGCCCCTCAGAGCAGCGGATCGCTCATTGCACTCTGGCTGTCGCACCAGATTTTCCTGGTTTCGTGTTCGAGTACAGAGAAAACGCCTTATGCCCCTTGCAGTACGACTGCCCGATCTCCAGCACTGGAAAGATCAGGTCAAGTGCCAGTCGGGTTGCCCCGTGGCCACCGACGCCGGCCGGTACGTGCAGCTCATCGCCGAGGGGCGGAGTGAAGAGGCGTATCTCGTTGCGCGGGCGCCCAACCCGTTTGCATCGGTCTGCGGCCGCGTATGCGCCGCCCCCTGCGAGGATGCCTGCCGGCGCGGCGCAATCGACGCACCCATCTCAATTCGAGCGCTGAAGCGGTACGTGACCGAACAGTTCGGTGTCGAGTCCACGCGGCCCGACACGCAGGACCAGCTGAAGACCACGCTGGTCTCCGAAGGCAATCGCTACGCGGGACATCTTCCAGTCCAGTTCTACCGAGCGCCGCCAGCCGCCGGTGTCGCGAGAGCCGAACGACGCCCTCGCGTAGCGATCATCGGCGCCGGACCCGCGGGTCTTTCCGCCGCGCACGACCTGGCGCTGCTTCGCTACAGCGTCACCGTCTTCGAAGCGGCCGACGAGCCGGGCGGCATGATGCGGTTCGGCATTCCGGAATACCGGCTGCCGCGCACGCTGATTCGATCTGAGATCGACAAGATCCTGGCGTTGGGTGTGAACCTCGAAACAGGAACAGCGCTCACGGCGTCGTTCGGGCTCGAGGATCTGAGGCGTCAGGGATTTGAGGCCGTGTTCCTTTCCGTCGGGGTGTCAAAGGGGCGCGAGCTGCAAGTGCCGGGAGTCGAGCTCGACGGCGTCGTCAAGGCTGTCGATTACCTGCTCAACGTCAATCGCGGCTATCGACTGGATCTTGGTCGCAGGGTCGTGGTGATTGGCGGCGGGTTCGTTGCATTCGACGCGGCCAGGACCGCGCTCAGATCGGAGGGCACGGACGGCGAACTGGATGCCGAGGTAGACGCGAGGGTCAAGGAAGCGCTCGACTCGGCGCGCGCGGCACTCCGTGGCGGCGCTCGGGAAGTCACGGTGGTTTCGCTGGAGAACTTCGATGAGATGCCCGTGCTGCGCACCACGCAGGGACGAGAAGAGTTCGACGAAGCCAGACGCGAGGGCGTTCGCTTCATCACGCGGCGAGGACCGAGGCGCTTTGCAGGATCGGGACGACTGTCGGGCGTCGAGCTCAGGGCCGTGCAATCGGTCTTCGACGAGAACGGTCGCTTCCGGCCTACCTACGTCGACGACGACGTCCTGACGATTGAAGCCGACTCCTGCGTGCTGGCGATCGGGCAGCAATCCGATCTTTCCTTTCTGCGCCCAGACGACGGCGTCGCACTGACTCCCTCGGGAACTATCAAAGTGGACCCGGCGACGCTCGCGACGTCGGCCCCCGGCGTGTTTGCGGGCGGCGACGTGGCATTCGGACCTCGCAATCTCATCGAGGCGGTGGCCAATGGCAAGCGCGCCGCCAGATCGATTCATGAATTTCTCGCCAGGGACGCGGCGCGTCTGGAGATCAGCCTGCAGATCGACGCGATCAATACGGCCGACTACAGAATGCTCGCGGGCTTCGAGATCCTCGATCGACAAACGCCGCCGACGCTGGACCTCGGCCGGCGCACAGGCATCGCGGAGGTCGAGACCGGCTACGGTCCTGTGGAAGCCATCCGGCAGGCGGCTCGCTGCCTCGTCTGTCACGTCCAGACGATCTACGACCCTGAAAAGTGCGTGCTGTGCAATCGGTGCGTCGACGTGTGCCCCGAGTACTGCCTGGCGATCGTGCCGTTCGACGACTTGGGCCTCGACGACACGCTTCGCCAGGAGCTGGAGGCGCGGGCTGGAGCAAGCGGCCTGCCGCTCGCCGCCATGGTCAAAGACGATGAGCGATGTATCCGCTGCGGCCTCTGTGCCATCCGCTGTCCCACCGACGCGATGACCATGGAGCGTTTTTCGATCACCGAGCGTTATGCCGCCGTCGGCGACATCGCTGGGCCACTCCATGAGGGTCTTCCAGATCCGCCACGCGAGGAACACCGATGAGCGACGAGGCCAGAAACAATCGGCGGGAATTCATTCTGAGGACGGGTACGGGCGCGGGCATTGTCGCCATCGGATATCAGGCGCTCGCATCGCTTCGATCGCTCGTGCCGAATGTCTCCTATGACGCGCCGACAACGGTCAAGATCGGCCCGCCGGCGGAATTTCCCGACGGTCTCAAGTTTCTTCCGGATGAGCGTCTGTTCGTCTTCCGTGAAGGCAACACGTTCCATGCGATCTCTGCAGTCTGCACCCATCTCGGCTGCACCGTGCGAGCCGAGGCCATGTCGCAACCCGAGGTGCTGACCGATAGCGGCTCACCCCTGCGGTTGACTCATCGATTCCTCTGTCCGTGCCATGGTTCACGCTACGCCGGCGACGGTGGCAACGTCGCCGGCCCCGCCCCTCGACCGCTCGCCTGGTACCACCTCTCGCTCGCGCCGGACGATGGTCAACTCACCGTGGATCTGGCGCGCGAAGTCGGCCACGACTTCCGCCTGACGCTGGCCTAGGAGCCGTCATGAGCCCGCGAGCCCGTCTCCAGCACGAGCAACCGTCGGCGCCAGGCGTGCACACGCGCCGGCTGTGGAGTCTTCGGCCGCGCTCGGACCGCGAGTCCGGTGATGCCATTGTCTCGAACTTCTTGCTGCACTGGTTTCCAGCAAAGGCCTACAAGCCTTCGCTGGATTGGAACTATTCCTTCTGGCTGGGCACGGCGTCGTCTGCGCTTCTTCTGATGCTCGTGTTGTCGGGAGGTCCTCTCCTCTTTCTGTACATCCCTTCCGTGGAGCGTGCGTACGGCTCTGTCAAGGACATCGAGTACGCGGTCACATTCGGCTCGTGGATCCGCTCGGTGCATCGCATCGCCGCGCACCTGATGGTGGCCGTGGTCTTCCTGCACCTCGCGCGGGTGTTCCTGACTGGGGCCTACAAGAACGGCATCGGTCAAGGACAGCGCCGTGAATGGAACTGGGTGATCGGTGCTGGGATGTTTCTGCTCACCTTGTTTCTGTCGTTCACCGGATATCTGTTGCCGTGGGACCAGCTGGCCTACTGGGCCGTCACCGTCGGCACGAACATCGCTTCGTCTATTCCGTTGATCGGGCCGCGTATTCGCGAGCTGCTGATCGGCGGCCGGGCGATTGATCAGCCCACGCTCATTCGCTTCTACGTCCTGCACGTCATCGTGCTGCCGGGCGCCCTCGGGGTTCTGTTCCTCTATCACATGTGGCGGATCAGGAAGGACGGCGGTCTGGCGCGGGCGGACCGCGCCGCGCGCCTTCCCGCTCGCGTCGCCACACCGCCTGGTCCGACGAAGACCTACACGCTGCTCGGCGTCGCGCGAGGCACGGCACCGACGATCACCACCACGACGCTCGAGGCGCCTGACCTCACGGTAAACGCGGTGCCCGATCTCACCCGCCGCGCGGCCATCGTCACGCTGGCGACCATCGCCGTGTTGAGCATGATCGCCGTCTTTGTGCGTTCGCCGCTCGAAGAACCCGCGAACGCACTCGTGACGCCAAATCCGGCCAAGGCACCCTGGTACTTCCTGTGGCTCCAGGAGATCGTGACCGACACCACGGTTCGCATTGGAAGCTTCACAATCAACGGCGCGTTCATCGGTGGTGTCCTGCTGCCCGGTCTTCTCGTGGCGCTGCTCACCTGCTGGCCCTGGCTCGACCGGAGTCCCGCCGACGCCGCTGGCGTCTGGTTCCCTCGAGCGCGGCGCGCCCAGAACCTGGCGTTCCTCTTCGTGGCCGCGCTGGTCATTGCGCTCACGCTCGTCGGCACGCTCTGCCGCGGCCCGTACTGGAACTTCTACTGGCCTTGGGAAACGTGGCCCGAGATTCCAACGAGGCTCTGATGGAGCAACGGACCAGTTCACCGTATCCGGGGCGCGACCGCCCGCTTCTCGCCGTGATCGGCGTCGTGCTCGTCGTCTCGGCCATTCTCTTCACGAGGAACGACCGCGAGCACGAGTGGCGGTACTACCAGTACGCCTTCAAGCAAGCCGTGGTCGAGAAGTTCGGTCCGGACAAGGCGAGGACGGTGCCGTCCGGACTGCAGCAGATTCTGGGTGCCGGCGCTTGGGCGAGCCGACCGCTGTGTCAGCTGTCACCAGGCAGTCGCGTGGAAGGGATTCGAAACGGCGGACGAGCCGTTTCGCACGCATCCGACCGAGCCGCTCAAGAACCATCCCGTCGAACGATTCGGCTGCACGTCGTGCCATGGCGGACAAGGGTGGGCTGTGGACGCACAACCCGCTCACGGTCCCATCGAGCATTGGGAAGAACCGGTCCTGGGCGCCTCTCTCGGCGACGCGTATTCGCTCGCCGGCAACAAGACCGCGCTGATGCAGATGAATTGCAATGTCTGCCATCGGTACGACCGCGAGACGCCGGGCGCCGACATGATCAACGTCGCGAAAGTCATCGTGCGCGATAAGGGATGCCGGGCCTGCCATGTCATCAACGGCCGCGGCGGCATCATCGGGCCGGACCTGACCAACGTCGGCGACAAGGCGCCGGAGCAATACGAGTACGGGCGGCTCTCAGGCCAGAAGACCTCGTTCGCGTGGCACGTGGCGCACTTCAAGGATCCACGCGCCCTCGTCGCCGACACGGTCATGCCCAACTTCCACCTGACGACGAAAGAGGCGCAGGCGCTGGCAATGCTGGCGTTGTCCTGGCGGCGTGTGCCTCAGCCGTCCGACTTCATCGCAGGCACGCCCCGAAGCGATCCGATGACTGCGGAAGAGGCGGAGAACGAGCAGCGGATGAAGACCGGCCCCGGCGCCTGGTTCGTCAAGACCGGCTGCTTCGTCTGCCACTCCATCGAAGCGCTCGGCGTCAAGAGCCCGGCGCAGATCGGTCCGGATCTGTCAACGGCGGTCGAGGACACGCAGACCCGCTTTGGTCGCACGGTCGACGACTTCCTGGCCGCGCCCACCGGCACGATGGCCGTCGTGCTCTCGCGCCAGATCATTCTGACTCCGGCTGAAAAAGCCGTCGCGGTCGCGAAGCTTCGGGAGGCGTTCGAAGCTCACCGGAAACAGAAGCTCGCGACGCCATCGTCAACCAGGACTGGTGAGCCATGACGGGCACGACCCTCGTTCACCGTCGAATTCGGTCGTCATCATCCGGAAGGAGACCCTTATGAAGTCCGTTACCAAGAGGACCGCGTTCAGTATCGGTCCCATGATCCTGCTTGCACTCGTCCTCGAGAGCTGCGCTCCCAGCGCGCCACAGAGCGCGAAGAAGACCGCGCTCGGAACCTCGGACGTGGCCGTGGCGGCGCAAAAGATATACGTGCCGCCCGGAGATCTGGACGAGTACTACATGTTCGCCTCCGGCGGCCACTCCGGCCAGGTGTACGTGTACGGCCTGCCGTCGATGCGTCATCTCTCGACCATTCCCGTCTATACGCCATATCCCGCAACGGGCTACGGCTTCGACGATGAGTCGCGGGCGATGCTGGGTGGGCTCACATGGGGTGACGTGCACCACCCTTCGCTGTCGGAAACGGCGGGTGACTACGACGGGCGCTGGCTCTTCGTCAACGACATGAACGGCCGCATCGCGCGGGTAGATCTTCGCGACTTCAAGACCCGTCAGATCTTCGGGCCGGTACCCAACGTGTCGGGCAACCATGCCTCGGCGTTCGTCACGCCCAACACGGAATTCACGATGATGGCGTCCCGCTTCTCCATCCCGATTCCCAAGGGCACGGTGGCGCCGATCGACAAGTACGCCACCGACTACAAGGGCGTGGTGGCCGCGATCAAGGTGGATCCAAAGTCCGGTCAAATGACGCTCGGCTTCGAAATCCTGATGCCGCCCTTCGACTACGACCTCGGCGACGCCGGCAAGAAGGTGTCTGAAGGCTGGATGTTCTGGACCTCGTACAACGCGGAGCGCGCGACTGGCAAACTCGAAGTCACGAGCACGCAGCGAGATCGCGACTACATCGCGGCGATCGACTGGCGCGCGGCCGACAAAGCGGCCTCCGAGGGCAAAGGCGATCTGATCGGCGGCGTCAAAGTGATCGACCCGAAGAAGGTTCCGGGGATCGTGTATCTGATGCCGTGCGGCAAGTCGCCACACGGCGTCGATGTCTCGCCCGATGGCAAGTGGATCATCGGCTCGGGCAAGCTGCAGGGCGTGACGACCGCCTTCAACTTCGAGAAGATTCAGACCGCGATCCGGAACAAGGACTTCACCGGCGACGAGGACGGCATCCCCGTGCTGAAGTACGAGTCGATCAAAGATGCGGAGATTCCCGTCGGACTCGGACCGCTTCACACGCAGTTCGGACCGGACGGGTGGGCCTACACCTCGCTCTTCGTCGACAGCGCCATCGCCAAGTGGAAGCTCGGGACGTGGGAGGTGGTTGACAAGGTCCCGATGTCCTATTCGATCGGTCACCTGGCCTCCGCGGAAGGCGACACCGTCAACCCGGACGGCAAGTATCTCGTCGGGCTGAACAAGCTCTCACATGGCCGGCACCTGTCGGTGGGGCCCTCGCAGCCGGAATCGTCGCAGCTCGTGGACATCTCCGAAGAAAAGATGAAGCTGCTGGCGGACGCCTTCACCGAACCCGAACCCCACTACGCGCAGATCGTCAAGGCCGACAAGCTCCATCCGATCGAGGTTTACTCCAAAGAAGAGAACAAGCATCCCCTCGCCGTCTGGGACGTCAAGGATGCCGGCGTCACACGCGAGGGCAACAAGGCCACCGTCAAAGTGGTGCTCGTTCGATCGACCATTACGCCGACGGTCATCGAGGTGACCGAAGGTGACACGGTCACCGTCGCCATGACCAACATCGAACAGACCACGGACGAGCTGCATGGCTTGGGCCTCCTCGACTACAACATCAACGTCGTCGTCGATCCGGGGGAAACGAAGACGTTCACGTTCAAGGCCGACAAGGCCGGCGTCTTCCCGTACTACTGCACGAACTTCTGCTCGGCGCTGCATCAGGAGATGCAGGGGTACCTGATCGTCAAGAAGAAGGGGACCACGTAATCGCGGCAAGAGACGGCTCGGGTCGGGGCGCACGACGGAGATCGCCGTCCGCTCCGACCCGGGAGGACAAGTGTCATGGAACAGCTTCTCGACAGGACAACGCGCTGGCTCGGGCGGTCGATCGACATCAAGCCGCGCGTGATGCTGGTGGGCGCCGCCCTGCTGCTCGTCGCCATCTACGTGCTCCCGCTCTGGAACATGACGATGTTCGCGCCGCAGTATCCCGAGGGACTGCGGCTGGACATCTACAGCTACAAGCTCGATGGTGGCAACGCCGGACAGGATTTGAAGGAAATCAATCTGCTCAATCACTACATCGGCATGCGCGATCTGACGACCGACGATTTCACCGAGTTCAAGTGGATGCCGTTCGTCATCGGTGCGCTGGGTCTGCTCTTTCTACGCGCGGCGGTGCACGGCACCATGGCACAACTCATCGACGTGACCGTGCTGTCTCTGTATTTCTCGGCCTTCTCGCTCTGGTCGTTCGCTCACAAGCTGTATAGCTACGGCCACAGCCTGGCTCCGACGGCATCCGTGAAGGTTCCGCCATTCATGCCGCCGCTGTTCGGCTTCAAGCAGCTCGCCAACTTCGAGGTGTATTCCTATCCGGCGGCGGGATCGTACGCGATCGGCGCGGCCGTCCTTCTCGTTTTGGCCGCGCTCGTGGTCGCGTGGCGTGATCTGCGCGCGAGCCGAACGGCGAATGCCTGAACGTGATGCTCGCGACTCTTTGCACCGCCGTCGTCGCGCTGAGTCTCTCGGGGACTCAACCCATTCAGAAATCGAGCGTCCAGGGCTTGATCGACGAAGCGCCTCCAGGCGGCACCGTCGAGGTTCCGTCCGGCACATACGTCGGAGATCTCGTCATCGATCGGCCAGTGCGTCTCGTGGGCCTGGGCCGGCCACGCCTGATCGGTTCGGGGAACAACAGCGTCGTCAGTATCAGGGCAGCCAACGTCGTCATCGAAGGCTTCGACATCGACGGTCGAGACCGCGGCGATCTCGGACGCGACACTGCGGGCATTCACGTGTCGGCGAAGCGAGCGACCATACGAGATTGTCGAGTGACCGGCTCGCTGTTTGGAATCTATCTGCGGGAAGCCGATGATTCCGTCGTCGAGAAGTCCTCGGTGCGGGGGATTTCAGGGTTGGAACCGGGAGAGAAGGGATCGGGCATCCATCTCTGGAATACCCAGCGATTTCGGGTGATCGACAACGAGATCGTGAACGTCCGGGATGGGCTGTACATCCAGTCGTCGGGAGGAGGAGTCGTCTTACGAAACGTGGCGCGCGACCTGCGCTACGGCCTCCACTACATGTTCTCGGACGACAACGTGTTCGAAGACAACCTCTTCGAGAACGGCGCCGCGGGCACGGCTTTGATGTATTCGAAGCGGATCACATTTCGCCGCAACCGATTCATTCATAATCGCGGGTTCGCATCGGTTGGATTGCTGTTCAAGTCGTGCGAAGACGTCGTCGCCGAGGAAAACGTCATCGCGGACAACGCGCGCGGGATCTTCCTCGAGGGCTCGACTCACATGCTCTTTCGCGCCAATGTGATCGCGCAGTCTGACGTGGCGATAGTCCTCTACGACTCGTGCGCCAACACTCGATTCACAGGCAATACGTTCGTCGCCAACCTTACGCCTCTGACACTGGTGGGACGACGAACTGATACAGACTTCCGCGGGAACTACTGGTCCGACAATCGTGAACCGGACCTCGATGGCGATGGCCGAAGCGATCGACCGTACAGATTGTCGAGCGTCTTCGATCACCTCAGGGGCAACCTGACGGCGGCCGACCTGCTCGCGCAGAGTCTCGCAGCGTCGGCCATCGCCGCCGCCGAGGAGTCCTTCCCTGTTCTCCAGCCGATTCCGGTGGTCGACCCGTCGCCTCTGATTCGGCCCCCGGCGCCGCCTCGAACGGCCGAGGCCTCACAACCCCAGGCGACCGTTTCTTTCACCGGACTGCTCGCGTCCATGCTGGCGCTCTCGACAGGCGCCGCGGTTCTCGCGTCGGGACGACGACGATGATCGCGTTCGAGGCGTTCTCGAAGGCATTCGGCAGCTGCATCGCGGTGGACCGCCTGACCCTGCGCGTCAATCCGGGTGAAGTGGTGGCGCTTCTCGGTCCCAATGGATCCGGCAAGACCACGTCGCTCAAGGCCGCGGCCGGACTGGTGCGGCCCACCTCAGGAACCGTCCTGATTGGGACTCCGGGCACGCGGAGCACCGATGCCGATGCCAGGCGGCTCATTTCATTTCTGCCGCAGCGCGTCGCATTTCCCGACGCGTTGACGGCCCGTGAGGTGGTGGAGTTCTATCGGGCGCTCCGCGGCGTTCCTCCTGAACGCAGCGCCGAGGTGCTGCGGTTCGCGTCGTTGAACGGTGCGAGCAATCAAGCCGTGTCGACCTACTCGGGCGGCATGGTTCAGCGGCTCGGACTCGCCGTCGCGCTCCTGCCCGACACGCCCGTGCTGCTGCTCGACGAGCCCACTGCTGCCCTCGACCCCGACGGTCTCTGTGCGTTCTATGGCATCGTCGAGCGGAGACGTGAGGAGAGGAGAACGGTGTTCTTCACGTCTCATCAGCTTGGCGACGTCGAACGGCTGGCCGATCGATTTGCCGTCATCATCGGCGGCCGCCTCGTGGCGTCCCTCACGCAGACCGAACTGGCCGACAGGCTGGCCGACCGCGGCGTGATGCGAGTGCGTGTGGGAGCGCGGAGCGACGACCTGCTTGGCCGCGTGCGATCGGTCGCTCCGCGCGCGCAGTGGGCCGGGGAGGAGCTCATCGTGCCCGGGCCGGCACATGCGCGTCCGGCGATCCTCGATCTGATTCGCAGTACTGGGGCCGAGATTCGCGGGCTGACAGCCGAAGAGGGGCGGCTGGACATGTTCTACCGCGAGCTCGTCAGGAGTGTGGTGTGATCGGCGGCGCCCTGTCATGTCGAGCCACCGTGGTGGGCGTCGCGCTCGCCGCCTCGTTGACGGCGTGCTCATCTGGTGCGCCGCGCCCAGCGCAACTCAGGAGCGGAGGCGACAGCTGTGCGTTCTGTCGCATGACGATCTCCGATCCGAGCCTGGCCGGCCAGATCGTTCAGCCTGGGGAAGAGCCCCGGTTTTTTGATGACATCGGCTGTCTCGCGAATTACACCGCTCGATCGGAGCGTTCGTTGAAGGGCGCGGTCGCGTATGTGGTCGACCACAAGTCTGGGGAGTGGGTTCGAGCGTCGCGAGCACTCTATGTCCGATTCCCGTCGCTGGACACGCCTATGGGATCGCACATCGTTGGTTATGCGGACGAGCGTTCGCGCGCCGCAGACACCAATCTGAAAAATGGTGAGCCGGTGGCGGTCTCTAAGGTATTCGGTGCCGGCGGACCACCGGATGGACCGCCATGACAGAAACGATCTCCACCCTGATGCTCTGCGCGCGCATGGAACTGCGACTGGCCGTCCGATCGCGGTGGACCCAGATCTTCGCGTTCGTGTTCGCCGTGCTTGCACTGGGAGTCACGGCATCCGGATACATTCTCTCCGGTGGAAGTGGAGTGCAGGATTTCGCGCGGACGGCTTCGTCGCTGGTGCAGCTCGTCCTCCTGCTCGTTCCGCTGGCGTCATTGATGGTCGGCGTGCTGTCGCTGGCCCCCGAACGAGGCGCGGCCGAGCTGCTCTATTCGCAGCCGGTTTCTCGCACGGCCATTCTGGCAGGAAAGTTGATCGGGCTCTTCGAGGCTCTGACCGCTGCGCAAGCCGTTGGGTTCGGCATCGCCGGGCTCGTGATCTTCTCGCAATCTGGTCGGGAGGGTCTCGGGCAATTCATCCTGGTGGCCTTGGGATCGGCCGTGCTGACCGCGATCTTCCTCGGCATCGCCGCGGCGCTCTCGACCGGGAATCCGGGCCAGAGCCGAACGCGTCCACTCGCCCTTGCCCTGGCCATCTGGTTCGCGTCGGCCGTCCTCATCGATCTGGCCGCACTCGGCGTGGCATCCATGCTCCGTTCGGGGCCCGCCTCGAGGGTTCTCATCGGCGCAGTCCTCATCAACCCAATCGACGCTGTCAGGACCGCCGCACTACTCGCGCTCGAAGGAACCGCCGCCTTCGGCGCCGCGTCGCTCGCCTTTCTGCGATTCACCCATGGGACGGTCGGCGCTATCGTTCTACTGTCCCTGTCGCTGATGTTCTGGGTCGCGCTGCCCATCGCGCTCGCGATGAGGCGCCTCGGGCGGGCGGATATCTAGGCATCCACCTCGCGACAGTCCAATCAGTCGCAGCTAGCCGATCACCCGACGCGACGGAGCCGTGGCCGTGGCGCCGCCCCGTTCGCCGTACCGCTCCCACCAATGCGGCACCTTTCCGCTGGGCACGAAGGGAATGGGATACCAGCCCGCCGATCGATCAATCGTGACAACTCGGCCATAGACGACGAGGGTCACCGTGGCGCCCTCGTCGCACATGAGGCTCTCCCCCGCATTCAATGTGCGACGTCCAAGCGTCTCGAGCGGCGACAAATCGGACTTCCGGCTTGCCCGCCAGAACACCCGGCCGCTGACGCTTTCGATCGTCGCCGCAGGTTGAACGATCGCGGCGGGGGCTTGTGCGTGAGACACAAGCCCGCATGTCAACGCAACACCCAGCATCATCGCAAATCTCATAGGTCTCTCTCCCTCGGACGCCGAAAGACGACCGCGCGCCAGGCCTTCATCGCCGCCCCGACGCCGTCCGTGCTGGCCAATTCGAGAAAGCGTTCGGCCGGTCGCTGAACCAGCAGGACAAGAATGACGAGGATCGCGTCTTCCCACATCACTCGTGTGACTTTGACCATCATGAAGGCGACGCCTATCACGCCCAGAATCGCAAATGTCGTCAGGATTCGGTGGAGTCGATCCCCGTGGACCTCGCGGCGCGACGACTCGTAGTGAAGCCGGATCCAGGTGAGGATGACAATGATCACCACCGAGAGACCGATGTCGATCGCGATTCTTCCGAGTCGCGTCGGTTCGATCAGAGGGCCGCTGACGAGTGTCTGCGCGGAGGCGGCGTGCAGATAGACGCCCGGCACCGCCGATTCTTCGCGACGACCGGGCACGGGGAATCTGTCTGCCGCGATCGACGCGCGACCGAGCAGGACGATCTTGCCCGCGAGCGGTCGCGCGGTCGCAGCCGGAGGGTGGGGACTGACAACGCCGGCTTGAATCCGTTCCAGGCTCTGTCCGTACTCGACGAGGAACTCGCCGGCCCAGGCGAGCGATTCGGGTGACAGCCGCCTGAGCGCGAGGGGTTCAAACGCCCAGTCGAGCCAGGATGCGCGCAACCAGCGAGGCAATCCATGACGCGGGACCGTGCCGCGCGCGAGCGCGTAGCTCAGGCTTCGAATCGACGCGCCGTCCTTCACGTCGATGAGGGGAACCCTGCGGCACCCTGACGGCGACAGCTCGCCCGAGGAATCGGCCTCCGATTCCTCGCCCGCCTGCCGCCGCACATCGTCGAGTCTGCCAGCGATCGTCCGGTCGGTGTCCGATGGCGAATATCGCAGCAGGAACTTCATCATGTAACGCGTGTCGTACGGAATCGCGATCGCGGCCGCCAGGGGCGCGAACTCCTCGTTGCCGAGCCACGTCTCGGGGCTCTCACCAATCGTCCGGTCCACGCCAAGCACGATGGGAATGCCAGTGTCCCGCCAGAGTTCAAGCATCCGTCGGAAGAATCGAGGGTCCTCGGACGGGTCTTTGTATCCGTGCTGATCCGGCGACATGTCCACATCGATGCCGATCGCGCATGGGCCTTCGGGGACGATGGCCTCGACAAGATCGAGCAGCGGCTGCCTGGGAGTGATGGTCGACAGGACGCTCGTCGGCGTCAGCGGTGCGATGTCGATGACGACGACATCCGGCTCGCCGATGTCGCCGAGCCGCATCTGTTCGAGGTCGTACGTCATGAGCCGGATCTGACGGCCAAGCGGCCACGGCTCGATGAGGGACTTCAGGAAGAGGAGCGCCAATGTGACGACCACGCCCGCGAGGGCCGCGCGGAGCGTGCGGGCACGTCGATCTCGCCGGTTGGCAGCCGAGCGAGCCATTTCGGGCGGATTATAGCTCCCCGGTGTTCCTCTGGCGCCCGCGACCAAACGCGTTTATTCTGTGCCCGCACTTTTCAACTGCCACCAGAAGGACACGCCATGGTCGACGCCCGACGACGTTGGTACTCGGCGCTGATCGTCCTCGTCATTTTCATCGCGTCGCTCGGCGCAGGGCAGTTCGCCCCTGTCGCACGAGCGCAGGCGCAGAATCCCGACCCGCGTTATCCCGGCGGCGCGCAAGGCGGCCTGACCGCGGAACAACAGCGTCAGGCCGTCGCCGAAGGCGAGCGCCTGCGCAAGCTGCAGGAGCAGGGGCGACTCCTCGAGGCAGGTCGCGACCCGGGGATGGTTGCGCTCAGCGACTGCAACCACTACGTGCGCAACGCGAGCGGCGCGCCGTGGCTCATCGAGCAGATGGCGCGAGAGTGTGATGCGAAAAGACCCGAAATCGAAGAGTCGCATCCACAGCTGAAGGGCGAAGTTCAGAAGTGCTGGGGACCGCTCGATTCGGCGATCACGTTTCTCCGCGAGGCCAACGAGAAATACAAAGAAGCGCGCGGCACGGTCGATCCGATGCGCGGGCAGCTGGTCAAGGAAGGCAACGACAAGCAGCAGCAGGCCAAAGAGGAAATCAAGAAGTGCGACACGTGCTCGGACAAGTTGTTCAAGCTGGCTGCGGATCTGGGCGCCACCATCCTCAAAGAGGTCATGGCCGCGCTCGATCAGCTCCGCCAGGGCCGGCTGCCAACCTCAGCGAATACCGGCACAAATCCAATCCCAGGCGGCACCTCGAAAACCGGCGGCACGACGCCAGGCACCGGCGGGAATCCGAAGTCCGGCGGCACGCAGTCAGGCGGAACGTCGGGAGGAACATCGGGCGGAACGACGGGCGGCAACACGCCGGGGGGAAAGCCTGGTACCTCGCCGTCCGATTCACGCGATCCGAGCGATTGCGTCGACGCTTCAGATGCTGCGCGAAGCCGTCTGCTCGAGCTCGCGGTCCAGCTCAAGGCCAAGCTGAACGAGATAAAGCCAGGGCTCGGCGACAGTCCCGAGACGACGGGTGAATTCATCAGCGAGCTCGGCGTCATGGGGATGGAAGAGCTCGAAAGCATCGCCAACACCGGGGCGGGGTTGTTGGACCGCGCCGGACAGTACGCGCGGCAGCCTGAAAACATCGGGCGCGACCTGAACAAGGGCATCCTGAGCGCGCAGAGCTCCGTCAACTATTACGTCCAGAATCCTCTCAACCTTTCCAAGCTCAACCCGCTGCCTCCTGCGGTCCACGAGCTGGACAAGTGGAATGACCTCTGGAATCGGAGCAAGGGTCGGGCAACGGCGAGAGCGTTGATCTGGGTTCCCCTGCCCGGCTGCGGCAAGGCCCGCACGGTCGAGAAGATCGCAAAAGAAGCCGGCGCCATTTCAAACGCCGAACGATTTAGCGGCACGCTGAAGGGATGGCTCACCACCGGAAAGGAATGGATCCAATTCAAGGTGTCGCGGCCGAGCCCGCTCACGGATGCCGAGGTTATGACGAGGCTTCGCGAGGCACGAGCGCTTGCCGAGAGAATCAGCGCGACCGAAAAACTCGACCCGAACGCCGGCAAGATCGCGCGAAATCTTGAAGGACTGCGAATCAGGTTCTCGCGGCCGAATAGCGGCCGCGGACTCGGCACTCAAGAGATGGGCCGGCGGATTGGCGAAGATGGCGCCTTTGGAGATGTGTATCGGGTGCCGAACAATCCCGGCCTTGCGGTGAAAATCATTCACAACACCTCGGACGAGGGTCTCATGTCGCTCGAACGCCAAGTGTACGGCGACAAACTACTTCGCGAACTAGGCATCCCGACACCCAAGATCTACGGCGTCCGGCACGGCGGCGCGACCAGCGTTTCGTACCTGGTCATGCAGAATGTCGAAGGCGAGCTCCAGAAGTGGGAGAACCCGCTCAACAACATGACGGCCATGAAAGACATACGCAATATCCCGGGCATTCCGGACGCCGTCAGGGATCTCGCCAAGAAACTGGGTGAGAACGACATGGTTTGGGGGGACATGAGAGCCCAGAACATGTATTTTCCAGGAGTCGGGTCGTCCGTCCGCGCAGGCATCCTCGACACGGATCTCGTGATGAAGATCGAGGACATCAAGAGCGCCGACCCCTTGAAGGCGAGCATCACCAGTGGAGTAGGCGCTCAAGTGCTGGGCTCGCCCTATCACCAGTCATTCATGAAGGCCTACGCCAAGGCAGACGCGATGGAAATGAATCGCATCTTCTTCCGACGAATGTTCGAGATGGCGCCGGACGCGGACGTCGGTTTCTAATCGGGACGAGGCTCAGCGCAGCGGATATCCCCGGATGAACATGTTGAAGTTGTTCGTTCCCGTAACGCTCTGCCCATCCTCCGCCATCGTCACGCGCTCGACGACGTTGTTCTGCCAGTTGATCACGTAGCCGCTCGTCGCGGCATCGCACGTCCACGAGCCCCACAACACGGCCGGCCCTCCGCGAAAGGCACTCGCGCTGACGCGGTGATCGGAGCCAAATCCCAGCACGCCTTGAATCGTGTTCGTGTACCACTGCCAGTCGCCGACGATCCGCATGCACGGGTCGACAGGGGGAAATGACGCCGGCGGCGGCGGAATCGGTTGCGGTGGCGGGTTGACAGGACCCGGGATCGCGCCGCCGGGAGACGGTCTCGTCGATTGGGGCAACTCAAGTTCTGAAATCTTGAAGTCGGAGTACACGACGCGCATGCCTGTGCCCTCGACGAACAGGCCGGCAAAGCCCCGAACGATTCGCGGCGCGGTCGCTTCCCCGACAAATGAATCGTTGACATAACAGCGAATCTGCCGGTTGCGGACTTCCACGGCGATGCGATTCCTGGCACCGGTGTTCGTGCGGACGAGCGAGCTGAAATTCCATGGAATCAGGGGGTGAAATCGGTCGGCTCGCCCCGAACCGGAATCAGCCACCTGGTAGAGGGAGTACTTTCCTTCCCCAGCCAGCAGGAACAGATAGAACCTGTCTTTTTCGTCCGTCCTGCCGAACACGATGCCGTAGCTCTTCTGCGGATTGCCGAGCGCAAGTCGAACCGACGACTCAATGCGGACGTCGCCATGGCCAGCGAGGGGTATGAAACTGAGATGACACGAGTCGGTTTTGGAAAGATTCTCAATCTGAAAGCCGTCGGCCACATAGCCCGCCGAACACGTAGAATCCGAAAACGGAGAGAAGGCCTTACCCTTCACCAGATCAGATTCGACAATGGTGCGTGATAGCTCCGTCGAAGCGAGCTCGGTCACTCGCACGTCCCTCAAGCCCACTGACTTGAGATCTCCGACAGCTCCTCCCACATAAAAGCCAATCTCGCCGACGACCATCCCGAACATCCGCCTGGACGCAACTTGGACGTCATTGACGAACACCTTGACCAAGGGCCCTTCGATCTCAATGGCGAGATGCTCTGAATCGGAGCTGACTTTCGCGTTGGGGCTGAAGACCTTGGAGTAGTCGGTCCATCCAGAACCGTCATAACCGCTGATCAGGTAGTTCTTCGCGAACGGCACGCTGAACCGGTATCGGGTCTTGCCCCCAGAGGGAGCACCGAAGATGAGTCCATAGGCGGGCAGCGAGTCCGGATTCTGTGGCAGCCGGGTGACTTCAATGCGTGTGTGCCCCTTGAGGCTCCCGGCCTTCGGAATCATGTAAGTGCATTCTGATCTCGTGCCGAGCTTGAGGCCGCCGTCGGCGTGCCGGAGATCGCAGGACTCGTACCAATTGAGCCAGCCGTCCTTCAGCGAATCTTCAAACAGGATTTTTCCAGATACTGGAGCCGTCGGCGTGTCGGTGTGCGCCAATGGCGTTCCGACAATGGACTCCGACACCGTAGCCGGGGTGCCTCCAGACAACGTCTGAGACAGTTCGGTCGCCTGAAGCGTGGGCGCAACCGTCCCCGTCTGACCCTTCTGAGTCGCGATATCCGCCTTCTTGGAGCCACAGGCGCTTTGTCGGCACGCAGTCGTGATGACCAATCCGAGAAGGACGATGATGAATAGTCCGGGGACTCTGGAACGCATGATGGCTCCCCGCGATGGACGATTGACGGACCACGAACCCCTCCGATTTCTTATCGCTCTTCGTCCTCGTCTTCGTCCCGGTCGTGTTCCGCTTCGTCCTCGTCCGCGTCCGTACTCGCGATGAACGCCGCGCGCCGAGGCGGCGGCATCGGCGAGTCGGCGCCTTTCACCGACCGCCAGACGATCTCGTTCAGCTCGCGTTCCGGGGTGAGATCGGCCTCCCGCATCTCCATGCGCCGGGAAGCCTCGGCACCCCACGCGGTGGCCGTGTTCTTCTCCGTGATCGACACACGCGCGGGAAGGGCCGAGTACGGAGTCACGACCGACTCGGCCTGGAACGCGTTGTACATGGGCCGCGCCGCCGCGTCGTATTGCGACATCGGCTCGAGACCCAGAATCAGTTCCATGGTCCTCAGCATCGACGTCGTCGAATAGAGCGTGCTGTCGGTGACGCGCCGCTTCGCGAACGGACTGACGACGAGTGCCGGCGAACGATGCGCGTCCACATGATCCGGACCATCCTGCGCATCGTCTTCGAGCACGAAGATCGCCGATTCGGGCCAGAATTTGCTGTGCGACACAGCCTCGACGATGCGGCCGAGGGCGACGTCGTTTTCGGCCACCATTGCGCGCGGCGTGAGCGAGCCGACGCGCGTGCCTGCCGTGTGATCGTTGCCGAGGCGGATGATGTTCAACCGGGGAAGATTGCCCGTCCGCTCGAACTCCTGAAATTCCTTGAGCCACACATCAACGCGTGAGTTCTCGGTGACGTCGAGGTCCCACGGCTCGTAGTCGGTATTGATGAACCCTTCCAGGCCCGGCACGCTCGCCACGATCTTCCTGGTCTTAAGATCGCGATGTGCGAACTCACCGTAGCTCCTCACCGTGACGCCAGCTTTCTTCGCCATGTCCCAGATGTAGCCCTGGGGCGGCGCCGACAGATTGCCGAACGGGTTACGCAGCGGACCCTCACCTTCGCTCAGGTAGATGCCTCCCCTGTCGCCATAATTCGTCGGCCAGATCTTCTCGACCACATCCGTCGCGTAGGCGCCGGTCGAGAAGGCGTGACCATCGAAGCTGACCTCGGCGTCCACATAGAAGTTGTCCAGCAGCACGAACTCCCGGGCGAGCGCGTGCGCGTTGGGCGTGACCGGCTCGCCGAAGAGCGTGAGCGTCGGATCGCCGTTGCCCGAAGCAATGTCACCAAACACCTGATCGTACGTGCGGTTCTCGCGGATGATGTAGAAGACGTTCTTGATTGGTGAGGGATCGCCGACGCGGCGCGGAACGGGCGACGCCACAGGGGCATCGCGAGGTGCAAGCTTCGTCTCGTCGTCGTATGACGTGATCTCGTACGCCCGTTTCGTGAGCGCCTGCAGAGTGGCTTCGTCGGGCGTTTCGATCTCGGACAATGCGCCTTGCAGCAACTGGCCGATGTACTGGCCAGTGGCGTCCCCGCCGGCGTTCGGCCCGCGCGGATTTGCGGATGGCGAGAGGCCCTTGCCGTTCAGGACGTAGATGCGCTTGCCCTCGCGATCGAACGTGACGGTCGTCGGATACCACCCGGTCGGGATGAATCCCCGAACCTTGCCGGCATCTCGCGACGACACGTCCACGACCGCAACCGTGTTGTTGTCGGCATTGGCGACGAGGAGGGTCTTGCCGTCTGGCGAGAGCGCGAGTCCGTTCGGCGTTGTGCCGGGAGGCGCCTTCGGATAGAGCGACACGCCGACCTGTTCCGTGCTCTTGAGCGCCGCCGTATCCACCACCCACACGGCGTTCGTGCTGGCGCACGCCACATATAGTCGCGAGCCGTCCTTGCTTTCGACCATCGCGTTGGGATGCTCGCCGACGGGCACCTCGCCGAGCGGTGCGAGCGTCCCTGCGTCGAACACCAGCACCTTGCTCCCGCCCCAGAGCGAAACGAACACCCGTCGTGCATCGCCGGACAGCAGGGCCGCGTACGGCTCGGCCGTCAACTGTGCCGTCTTCAGGACTTTCCGGCGCGCCACGTCCACCATCACCACGGCGGTGCCGAACACCTTCACAGCGAACAGACGACGGCCGTCGGGGGTGATCGCGATGCCTCCAATGAAGCCTGAGTCGTTGAGGTTCGCGAACGTCGGATGGAACGCCGGACTGCCGAGCACCATCCGGCTCCCCTGCTTCAGCGACCCACCGTCCCAGGCGAATTCGTTCACGACGTTCTCCGCCGCACCGGACGAGAAGAGGCGCTTGCCACTCGGGTCCCATGCGAGACCCAGCCACGCATTGGCGACCGGCACGGTCTCCTTCACGTAGAAGTGTGCTGTGTCGAAGATGGTGAGGGTCGGTCGCGACCAGCCGTTGTTGGTGACGATCAGGTAGCGTCCGTCGGGCGACCAGACCATGTTCAGCGGGAGGTCGCCGATCGGCGCGTGACGTCCCGTCGGCGCGATCCGCCATCCATTGGGCAGCTGGGTGACGCCGTTCCCCAGAACGCCGGGCCGCGCCGACGGCGGTGCCGCCTGTCGTGCCCGCGTCGCGAGACCGGAGACGAGCACCACGAGCGCGATCGCGACGAAGGAAAACGCGAGAGAAGGAAGTCGTCTCATGCTCATCCTAAGAACCAAGAACTAAGAACCAAGAACTAAGCACTAAGCACTAAGCACTACAAGCGTCACTAAAACAGATATCCAAACGAGGTCGTGAGCGCGTAGCCGGTGCCATCGCCGCTGGACAGCTGACGACTGGCATCGCTCGTCCGGCTGCTTGTGGTCGCGTGGAAGACCGGACCGCCGCAGATATTCAAGCGCCAGCGTCTGGAGGCGCCGCCGACATGCAGCGAGGGACCGAGCAGGAGTCGCGCGCCTCCCTCGGCTTCCTCCTCTTCCCAGAAGCCTTCGAGATCTTCGCCGAGCAGCTCGACACCGAGCATGACGGCCGGAGTCAGCCGGCGCAGCCAGCCAACGGACGTGATCAGGTCGACGGGATCGCGGCCCTCGGCGAACGGCCGCTCGAAGAGCAGATTGGCGTGCAGGAGCGACGAGTCGAAGTCGTGGCCACCCGCGACGCGCATCCGTGCCACGGCCGTGCCGCCGGCTTCACGGAGCACTCCGCCCCCGACGGCGAGGCGAGTCTTTCGCTCCATCCCCTGCAGGACGTCCACAAGCCCTTCAATCGACTGCGACCCGGAATGAATCGTCTCTTCATCGTCCATGACGAATCCCGCGCTCCCGAGAATCGTCAGGCCATGTCCGAGCGACGACTGCACGCCGACGCGCTGCTCGACGCCGCTCGTCGTCTCGAACACGAAGTCGCGCGACCCTACGCCGATGTCGTAGTGAAAGTTCAGGCCCGGCGCCTCGGCGCCCGATGTCGTCACCGTGAAGAGAAAGGGCCGGTCCTGGGCGTCGAGCGTCAACGGCAATACGAGAAACAAGAATGCCGCGAAGGAGATGATTCGACGGGTTCTCACGAGTGCCGGGCTCCCTGTTGTGGGCCGCCGGGGGGTGCTGCTGCCTGGACGTTGAACGGCCCACGAAGTCTATCCGATCGCGCCGGCCGCTTCATCCGGACCGGCAGCCACGGGCGAAAAAATTCCACGAGATTCGGTGCGACACGGCTGTTACACTGCGCGACCGAGGAGAGTCACAATGCCGCACACAAGCCTGACAATTCTGGCCGTCACCCTCGTCATGAGCCCTGTCGTCGGCCTCGCGCAGTCGAGCGGCAGCAGCAAGCCCGCCACATACATCACGGCCGAGGAAGTGCAGACTGTCAATCAGCAGCCTGGGATCGATCGGACGATTCGCGTCATGGACGTGGGCAGCGAAAACTACGCAGTCGCCATCATCCATCGAGGCAAGACCGGTGCCCCCCCGGCGGCTGCCGGAACGGCGAGCGGTGGCGGTCAGGCGCCGGCCGGCGAACCCTGCGGCGAATCTGCCGCGACGGCACCGTCAGATGGCACCCCGCGCGGTCTTTATCACGAGTCACAGACCGAGGGCTATCTCATCACCTCGGGCGGTGGGACCGTGGTGACCGGCGGGAAGATCGTCAACGGCCGCAAGTCCGGCCCGGACAGCGAGGTCACGAAGACGCTGAATGGCCCGTCGTGCAGCGGGTTCATCGTCGGATCCGATGTCGTCCAGAAAGCCGTCAAAGTCGGCGACATCATCATCATTCCCGCGGGCGTTCCGCACGGATGGTCGGATATTCCCGACCACGTGGACTACCTGAGTTTCCGGCCGTCCGACCACGTGCTCGAAGCCGGCTACGTGCACCCGTCGATCAAGAAGTAGTCGAGCTCGTCCGTCCTGATGTCAACGATCGCCCCGCCCGGGCCGTCTAAGCCCTGGGCGGAGGCGACATGTACACGCTGATCCAGGACTGCCGCTATGCCATCAGGCAGCTGTTGAATGCGCCGGGATTCACGATCACGGCGTGGCTCACGCTGGCCATCGGCATCGGGGCCAATACCGCCATCTTCACGCTCGTCCACGGCGTTCTCCTGAAATCGCTGCCGATCGCCAATCCCGAACAGCTCTACCGCCTCGGCGATGAATTCAGCTGCTGCGTCGAAGGCGGGTTTCAGGACGACTGGTCTCTCTTTTCGTACCCCTTCTATCTGCAGGTGCGCGATCGCTCGGGCGTCTTCGACGAGGTCGCGGCCATGCAGTCAGGACGTCCGGCGCTGAGCGTGAGGCGAACGGGATCGGCGGTGCGGGCCGAATCGTTCGGCGGCGAATACGTTTCAGGCAACTACTTCTCGACCCTTGGCGTGGGCGCGTTTGTCGGGCGCGTTTTTCAACCGTCCGATGACCAACCCGGCGCGGCACCGGTCGCCGTCATGACCTATCGCGCCTGGCAGAACCAATACGCGAGCGATCCCTCCATCGTCGGCGCTTCGCTCACGATCAATGGCTTCCCCGTGACCGTGGTCGGTGTCACACCGCCAGCTTTCTTCGGCGATCGGCTGGAGAGCGACCCGCCGTCGTTCTGGCTGCCGCTTGCGCTCGAGCCCACGTTTACGCGCGAGAACACCTTGCTGCGCGCGACGCCGACTGCGTGGCTCTACATTCTCGGGCGCTTGAAACCAGGCGCCCAAGTCAGTCAGGTGTCCGCGCAGCTCACGACCGAGCTGCAGCAATACCTGCGCACGCCCGGGAATGCGAACCCGAACGAAGACCTGAACAAGATCGGTCAGCAGAAGATTCGGGTCGCTCCGGGCGGCGCGGGCATCAATGCGATGAAGGACGACTACGAGCGCGGATTGCTGCTCCTGATGGCAGCAGCCGTCGCCGTGCTCGTCATCGCGTGCGCGAATCTCGCCAATCTGCTGCTCGCGCGCGGCACGGCGACACGGGTGCGCACGGCGCTGCAACTCGCTCTCGGCGCCTCACGTGGCCGCATCATCAGAAGCCAGGTGACCGAGAGCCTGATTCTGTCGTTGCTCGGAGGCGCCGGCGGTCTGCTGGTTGCGAGACTGGCCAGCGACGCCATGCTCGGCGTGGCGTTCCGAGGCTCGTCGGACGTGCCCATTTCGAGCGCGCCGTCGTTGACGGTGCTCCTGTTCGCGTTCGGCGTGTCACTCGTCACCGGCATTATTTTCAGCGCGGGACCTGCGTGGATGGCTTCGGGCGCCGACCCTGTTGACGCGCTGCGTGGCGCGAGTCGAGTCATGCACGACTCGTCCGCATTGCCGCAGCGATCGCTAATCATTCTGCAGGCCGCGTTGTCGCTGGTGCTCCTGACGATGGCGGGGCTGCTGACGGAGAGCCTGAGAAATCTCCAAAACCAGCCGTACGGATTTGAAAAGCGCGCGCGACTTCTCATCACGATGAACCCGCAGTCGGCGGGCTACACGCAGGAGCGCCTCCGCGCGTTCTACGAGCAGCTCCAGGATCGACTCAACCACATGCCTGGCGTCGTCAGTGCAAGCTTGTCGCTCTACACCGCGCAGCAAGGCAACAACTGGGGCGAGGGCGTGTTCTTCTCAGGAAAGAGCGGCGACTTCGACTCGTCGTGGAATCGCGTGAGCGCGCGCTATTTCGAGACCATCGGCACGCCGATCGTCCTGGGCCGCAGCATCGGCCAGCGGGATACCGCCGCCTCGCAGCGCGTCGCCGTCATCAATGAGGCCTTCGCGCGCAAGTATTTCCCGAATGAAGACCCGATCGGCCAGCACTTCGGAAAGGACGAACCCAGTCATGCAGGCGATTACGAAATCGTGGGCGTGGCGAAGGACGCCAAGTACGGAGACGCGTCGCGAGAAGTCCGTCCGATGTTCTTCGTGCCGCTGACGCAGAAGATCGCCTACACCGCCGTCGTCAGCAACAGGGTCGAGGACGCGTCGATGTACATGGGGACGATCGCGGTGCACACGGATGGAGATCCCAATCTCCTGGCAACCGGCGTGCGGCGAATCCTGACGGAAGTCGATCCGAACCTCACTCCCACGTCAGTCCGAAGCTTTGAGGAACAGGTCAAGATCCAAACGGGCGACCGGACGCTCATCGCCCAGCTCGCCGGCGCGTTCGGACTGATCGCCCTGCTCCTCGCGTCGGTAGGACTGTACGGCGTCACGTCGTATCGCGTGGCGCGGCGGACGAACGAGGTGGGGCTGAGGATGGCCCTCGGCGCGACTCGACAGGACATTCTCTCGCTGGTCCTCCGCGGCGCATTCTCGCAGGTCGCCCTTGGGCTCGCGATCGGCATTCCGCTCGCATTGCTTTCGCGACAGTGGCTGCAGCATCAACTGTTCGGGATCGCGGCCTTCGATCCCTGGAGCCTGACGTTCGCAGTCGTCGTACTCGGCCTCTGCGCGTTCGTCGCAAGCGTGCTGCCGGCGGGACGGGCGGCCGCGATCGAACCGATGCGGGCTCTGCGAGCGGAATGAGTGATGACCGGTCGTCCGAATGCGAGCGCTCGAGTGTAACCGGCTAGGGAGCGGGCCGTTCCTGGAGCGATTCCAGGAATTCAACCAGCGCGTCGATCCGCTTTTTTACCGAGTCCTCCGAGAATCCATCGTGTGTGGCTTTAAACGCTTCTCCCCAGATAGGCATGTCCTTACCGCCGTGCCCCGAAACTCCCTGACGACCATCGATGATCTTATAGACCATCTCCGCGGGGAACTTCCCGCCGTTCTGCTTCGCGAACTGCGTGAGATCGGGCGGCCGCTTCTTCAGTTGTTCGGCCAGCGGGCCGTCACCTCGCGCGGCCAGACCATGGCACACCGCGCAGTACCAACTTGTACAGCGCGCTGCCGCTGTAAGCGGCAGTCCCGGTGGACGGCTGCTCCTGAGCGCTCGCCGAAGATGTCAAGGCGAGGCAGGCCAGAATGCCGACCACAACGGCCGCTGCCTTCAGACTGCGTGCCGGGACGCATCGTTCGTGTTTGGAAGTCTGTCTGTTCATGATCATCGTCGACCCTTCTTTTCTCCTTCGCCGCTCGACCAGCAAATGGGTCCAGACGGCCGTTCAGAGATCCTTTCGACGTGCTTCCTGCGGCTTGAAGATCACATCGAGCCACCACGGGGTTCGGGAAGGCTCGGTTGTCGGACGCTCGGTGCGACGACCTGTGATCTCGGTGATGCGAATTCGATAAATGACCGGCATTCGGACGCCGCGCGGCGCAATGGTCGATGAGGCCGGCTGCCACCATTCCGGCCTCTGCCGAAAGAGCTCGTGCGCCCGCCGGCGAATCGCCTCCGCCTCGGAATCCGGCAGCTGGACCAGCTCCTCGAACCGGCCGAACACGACGATGGTCGTCCACTCGAATCGGCTCGCGATGTCGTCAAACTGAACGCAGACCTTCGGATTCTCGCGCATCCATTCAATCTTGCGCCCGAGCATCGCGAATCCGTACAAATACTCGCCGTCCGGGTAGACCTGGATGGGCACGACATACGGCTGGTTCTTGTGGGCACAAGCGAGACGGCCGATACTAGCATTCTTGAGGAGGGCCCGACACTCGGATTCCGTGAGCTCGTGAACCAGCACGATCCGCCTCAGTTTCTTCCGCAACGGCCGCCCGCAAATCGCGTACCGCTGCTGCGGCGGCTTCGATTATATGAGCTTCGCTCGGAGTTGCGGGCGTCGGTACGTTAGTTGCCGGTTCTTCGGCGCGCCACTCAGCCGGGTGGCGAAAGTTCGGCACAAATGCAGGTGGTTGTCGGTCTTCAGTTGCGGCAGGAAATTCTCCCTAGCATCCGCTCGCGTCCGCAAGTACGCTTCGCGAGCGCCGCAGGGCTGAACGATCTGTCGGGACGGAGTGGTGACGATGCTGATCCATGACTTGACGAAAACCGAGTGCGAGCAGGTGCTGAAGCGCCACAACCTGGGGAGGCTGGCCTGCGCGCGTAACAATCAGCCCTATATCGTGCCCATCTACTTCGACTACGAGGACGACCATCTCTACAGCTTCGCGACGCTCGGCCAGAAGATCCTGTGGATGCGCGCCAACCCGCGCGTCTGCGTGGAGATCGACGAGATTACCGATCAGTTTCACTGGACGAGTGTGGTGATCCTCGGTCGGTATCGGGAGCTCCTGCGCAGCCGGGAGCATGAGGAACTGCGAGCGCGCGCGCAGGATCTCTTCAAGAAACGCGCTGACTGGTGGTATCCCGCCGTGGGGAAGACCTCCGCGCGCGATCACGGAGTGCCGGTCATCTTCCGGATCGAGATCGATCAGATGAGCGGCAGGCGCGCCGCCCGTGACCGCGCGAAGGTCGCGCGCGCCGGCGCGAAGTCACCCAAGACCAGGGCGCCGGCGTGGTGGATCGACGTGCTGCGACCGAGGCCGAGGCGAACCGGATCGAAGGGCTGACAACAGCCTCGGGAACCGCCGCGTTCGCTAATGCGGCGGTCGGCTGAGAGACTTTCACCGATCTCTCTCGCGATCCAATCTGCTATCCCTTGACGTACGCGAGCTTGGCGGCGACCTTCCCATCCCGCACGGTAAAGATGTCGACGCCGCGCAGATGCCACGGTTGTCCGTTCCGCATCTTGCGATAGGTCCAGCGCACCACGACGCGGTCGCCGCAGGCAATGACGTCTTCAGCATCGAAGACGGCATCAGGGTTTCTCGTGAACCAGCCGCGCCAGAACTCGACCACCGCGGCTTTGCCTTCGATTCGCTTCCCGTCCGGCGCCGGCGAGGTGTCTTCGAAGACCGTGTCGTCGGTCAGAAGCGCGGCCAAGGCGTCGGCGTCATGACGTCCGAAGACTTCGTTGAAACGTTCGACGACGAGGCGGGCCGCTGCGTTCGCGCCGTCAGGTGTCTGGGTGAACCTGGCGGCATCGGCGTTCGATGCACCCGCCGTCGTCGACGAGGCACCAAAGAGACTGGCGCCTGCCGCGATGAGAAACTGGCGTCTCCACATGAACCCTCTCCTGCTCGTGAAAGAATTGTAGTCAGGTCTCTCGTTGTTGGCGATAATTCGGAGAATTTGGATCGTTTTGCATTCGAGGACGCGCCCATTCGCTCGAGGTGAACCGAGTTGGATATGCCAAAAACTTCGTGGTGCACCGGCGGTAATGTCGATATTGTCGCAAGCAGAATGACCTCGGGTACGCTACCATTCCCGCGCGCAACCCGGAGGACCTTCATGACACGCAGCATGCTCGTCGGCGTACTGGTCGGCGTCTTCACTCTCTCGATGATCGTGCGGGCCTACCAGAACCCGCCCCCGTCCGGACCCACGCCGCAGGCGCTGGAAGCCACCAAGATCGAGAAGGTCAAGGACAACCTCTACATGATCACGGGTTCGACGTCGACGCCGCGCGAAGCCTTCAGCGGCGGGAATACGGCGGTCTTCATCACCGCGGCGGGCGTGACCGTCGTCGATACGAAGCTCACGGGATGGGGTCAGGTGATCCTGGACCGGATCAAGACGGTCACCGACAAGCCGGTAACCACGATTATCAACACGCATACCCACGGCGACCACACCGGCAGCAACAACATGTTCCCGGCGACGGTCGAGATCGTCGCCCACGAAAACACGAAGGCGAACATGGAGAAGATGGATGCCTTCAAGGGTGAGGGCGCGAAAGGCCTGCCGAAGAGAACCTACAAAGACACGCTGTCGCTCGGGAGCGGCAAAGACCGCATCGACCTCTATTATTTCGGCCGCGCCCACACCGACGGCGACGCATGGGTCGTCTTCCCCGAGCTGCGCGTGATGCACACGGGCGACATTTTCGCCGCGAAGGACGCTCCCTTCGTCGATCGCACCAACGGTGGGAGCAACATGGAGTACTCGCAAACCCTCGGCAAGGCCCTCTCGACCGTCAAGAACGTGGACACGCTCATCGTCGGTCACAGCCCGCTCAGAACCATACCGGAACTTCGGCAGTACCAGAGTTTCATGAACGAGTTCGTGGCCGCGGTTCAGGGTGCGCATGAGGCCGGCAAGACCGTGGACGAAGCGGCCGCGTCCATCGATCTGACGAAGAAGTATCCAGGATACTCGAAGGATCAGTACAAGCGGGGCGTGCAGTCCATTTACGACGAGATCGAGAAGAAGTAGCGCACCGGGATTTGCGTTCTCAGCGTTGAGCGGGCCGGCCTGGTAGCGGCCGGCTCGTCGCGCGAGCCAGGATCAGGCAGAGAATGAGAGCGGGAATGCCGAGCAGGCCCGCGCCGATGAAGAAGAGTCCGTAGCCTTCGAGCAGCGTTCGCTCAGCCGCCAGCCGTTCAACCATCACGCCTGAAAAACCCTTCGCAAATTTGCCGACGTACGTATACGCGGAGCTCAAGAGCGCGTACTGCGTCGCGGTGTAGCCGATGCTGGTCAGGCTCGACATGTACGTCACGAGCGCCACACCCGCGAAGCTGACGCCAAAACTGTCCACGGCCATCACGGCGCCGAACACTCGAAGGTCGGGTCCGTGGTACGCGAGGATGGCAAAGGAGGCGATCACCAGGCTCTGCAGGATCACGCCTACCACGAGCGTCCTCATGTAACCGAACCGCAACGCGCTGAAGCCGCCGGCGGCGATGCCGAGCAGCGAGAACGTGAGGCCGATTGTGCCGCGCACGGCGCCGACCGCGTCCTTCGAGAGACCGAGGTCGTGATAGAAGGGATTGGCCATCGGGCCCATCATGAATTCGGGCAGCCGGTACAAGCTGATGGTCGCGAGCATCAGGAGCGCAAGCCAGCCGTACACACGGAAGAACTCCGTAAACGGACCGATGACCGCCTGGAAGAAACCGCGCGGAGTCCAGAGAGGCGACCTCGCGCCGAAGACTTCGGCGGCGCGAGCGGGCTCCACGGCGACAACACTCGCCGCGAGCCCGATCCCCATCAGCACCGCCATCGACGCGTAAGACAAATGCCAGCCCCAGTGGTTCGCGGCAATCAGGATCAGGGAATCGGTCACGAGAAGCGCCGCGCGGTAACCAAGCTGATACGCAGCGGACAGCAAGCCCAGCTCGTCGGAGTCGCTGGCCGCTTCGATCCGCCAGGCATCCACCACGATGTCCTGCGTCGACGAGGCGAATGCGACGACGAGCGCGAGTGCGCCGAGCGGCGCGAGTCCGTACTTCAGCCCGATTGTCGAGAGACAGATGAGGCCAAGCGCAACGACGAGCTGGCTGACGATCATCCAGCCGCGGCGGCGGCCGAACCGTCCGAATATCGGCGCGTCGAGTCCATCGATGAGCGGCGCCCACAGGAACTTCGCGGAATACGCCAGCCCCACCCACGACAGAAAGCCGATCGCTCCGAGAGTCGTGCCCTCGTCTCGAAGCCAGTAGCCCAGGGTGTTGCCGGAAAGGAGGAACGGCAGGCCCGACGAAAAGCCGAGCATCAGCATGACCGCCACCTTCGGTTGGCGGAGCGATCGAATCACGTCGCGCTTGCGCCTGACCGGGGTTGCAGTCATGCGTTGAGGCTGATTGGATGTCGGTCGGCGAATCAGCGGCTACTGACCGACCATGGCCCGGACGACCTGGTCGTAGAACTCGAGGCCATCGTAGAAATCGCGGACCCGGATGCGTTCGTCCCTGCCGTGGGCGCGCGTGTCGCCCTGCTCGATGAAGTTGCCCGAGACGCCATAGGCCGGAATCCCGGCCGCGCGCACGAAGCGGGCATCCGTCGCGCCCGTTTCCATGCCGGGCATCACGACAACGTCGGGGAACAGTCGATCCTTGACCTTCTTCACAGCGTCGAAGACATCCGGGCGGAGAGCCGAGGCAGGCGCGTCGGACGCTTCGTTGAACTGCCACGAGATCTTCACGCCGTCATCCGCGATCGCCTTGCGAAGGCTCTCCATCATGTCGCTCGACGTGTGGCCCGGCACGATGCGGCAGTTGACCACCGCCTTCGCGCGCTGAGGCAGCGCGCTCGGACCGTGACCGGCCTCGAGCTGGGTCGCCACACACGTCGTCCTGAGCAGCGCGTTGTAGTAGGGATCCTGCGAGAGGCGCTCGACTGCGGCCCCATCCGGCGGATTTGTCGAGACGGCCTTCATGTCGGCCGCCGCCTGGCCCGTCTCGAGCGAGCTCATCGCGGCAAACGCGGCCCGCGAGACATCGTTGAGCGCCACGGGAAACTGCAGGCTTTCGAGCTTCTTCAGCGCCGTCGCCAGCTGGTAGATCGCATTGTCCTTCCGCGGCACCGATCCATGCCCGCCTCGATTCTCGGTTTCGAGCTCGAGAATGGTTTCCTTCTTCTCGCCCGCCGCGACCTCGGCCAGGTACGGCTTGCCGTTCCGCATCTGCACACCGCCGCCATCGGCATTGAGGCAGTACTCCGCATCGACGAGGTCGCGATGCGTCTTGAGGAGCCAGGCTACTCCGTTCTCATCGCCGTACAGCTCTTCATCCGCCGTCAGCGCCATCACGAGGTCGCGGGCCGGCACCCATCCCTGCTCCTTCCAGCGAATGAAGTTGGTCGCGACGATCGCAGCAGACCCCTTCATGTCCTGCGTCCCCCGTCCGTAGAAGTAGCCGTCCTTCTCGACGAACTTGAACGGATCGAGATCGGGCGACCAGTCTTCTTTCCGCGCTTCGACTACGTCGAGATGGCCGATGACGAGGACCGGCTTGCCCTTGCCGCTTCCGTGCAGCCGCGCGACGACATTCTTCTTGTGCGGCACGGGACCAATCACGTGAATGTCGGCTTCAGGGTAGCCGGCGGCGCGGAGTCTCTTGGCCACGGCTTCAGCCGCGGGCGTCGAGCCCACGCCCGATTCCGTTGTCTTGATCTCGATGAGCTCCTGAAAGATGTCGCGCGACAGCGCTCGATAGTCGCGACCAGGTGTCGGCTGCGTCTGTGCGTCTGCCAGCGCCGGGACGATGGCCAGGACGAGGAAGGCGAGACGCAGATTGAGCCGCAGGGGCGAATGGAGTGGCATGATGCGGGAGTATAACAGCCCGCGTTAACTGAAGCGGCTGACGGTGACGTTGACCAGGCGGACGCCTTCGGTCGCGGGTCGCCACTGCACCATGATGGGAGTCTGGTAGGTGCCCTCGACGACAGTGCCGTGGCCTGGCTGGCGGGAATCGGAGACGAGGAGATCCACGGATCGCTTCATGCGAAGGAATCGCGACGCCGGCACGGCCAGCGCCTGCGCGACGAGGCGGTCGATCCGCGACGCGCCCAGGCCCAGCGCGTCGACGAGCTCGTTGAGCGCGCGGACGAGATCGTACTTGGCGTACTCGATCGTCTTGATGGGAAGCGCGCGCGGTTCGTTCCATGCGTGCCGGACCTTCTGGGCCGCGAACCGGAGCGGGTTTCGCAGCACCTCGGCGAGATCGTGACGCATGAGGAGCGTTTCGTACTCGTTCACCGTGAGGCTGGCATACTGTTCGCTCGGCGCAAGCTCCAGCCGGATGCGGCCCTTGGTCAAGCCCTCGCGCTTGATGAGCTCGCTGAGCTGCGCGTAGATCCCGAGGCGCGGGCTCTTCAGGTTCACCGCGTCCACCGGGTGTGCCGACACGGGAATCGTCAGCGTGCTGCGGGCGACCTCGATCTCATGGTCGTACCCCATCAGCGTCGTGAACCGCTGGCGTGGCTTGCCGTCGTGGGTGCCGTCGAGGTCGATGAAATACACTGGCCCTGGCTGGCTCGTGCGGTACGAGACGCACGACCGGAGTCCGCCGCCGATGAATGCGAGATGCGAATCGCCGTTGGTCGGCTCAACCGGCCGCTGGTCCGGCGTGAGCTCAGCGCGGTCGCTGAGGTCGTCATGCCGGTAACCGGCGCCCTCGGGAAAGACCGCGCGGAAAAGATCGATGTACGGGCCGATGCCGGACGCTCGAGCGGTGAGCCGAGCGGCGAGGCTCTGCGGGAGGTACCCGGCTGTCGTGTGCAGTGAGCAGTACACACAGCGGGCATAGGCCTCGAGAATGCCGCCATACTGGGCGGCCGCCTGGGCGCGCACGTCCATGACATCCAGTCGCGCTTTCGGCGTGAGCTCGAGCGTGAGTTCGAGAGGTGGCATGTAGACCCTGACGCGGACCCCGCCGGGAAGTCCGCTCAACCGTTCAAGATAGCATCCCTGGCCCCGAAGCGCGAAATCTTGCGTCTCTCGCCAAACTACGTCGTTCTTGGTTCTTAGTGCTTGGTTCTTAGGGAGACGAGAGACTAGGAACTAAGAACCAAGCACTAAGAACTACGAACTTCATAAGGCCACCTGATGAAAACCGCCGCAATCTACGACATCCACGGAAACCTCCCGGCCCTCGAAGCGGTCGTTCAGGACATCCGCCGCGCCGACGTCGATCGAATCGTGGTCGGTGGCGACGTCGTGCCCGGGCCGATGCCGCGAGAAACGATGGCGTTCCTACAAGATCTCGGCAGTTCCGTGCAGTTCATTCAGGGGAACGGCGAGCGGGAGGTGCTCGCGCGGATGCGAGGAATCGAGACCGGGGCGGTCCCCGTGCCGTATCGGGAGGTGATGCGCTGGGTTGGCGAGGAACTCAAGCCGGACTACGGAGAAATCCTGGCAGGCTGGCCGGCGACGCTTCACATGCAGATTCCGGGCGTCGGTCGTGTGCTTTTTTGTCATGCCACCCCCAGGAACGACACCGAGATTTTTACCCGCCTGACTTCTGAAGAAGTCCTGCGGCCCATCTTTGAGAATCTGGATGCCGATCTTGTCGTGTGCGGGCACACCCACATGCAGTTCGATCGCAAGGTGGGAAGGATTCGTGTCGTGAATGCCGGCAGTGTTGGAATGCCGTTCAGCGGACGCGGCGCCTATTGGCTCCTGGTCGGACCTGACGTTCAGCTTCGCCAGACATCCTATGATCTGGTCGAGGCCGCACGCCGGGTTCGCGAGACGAGATATCCGCAGGCCGACCAGTTTGCGGAACGGAACGTGCTCCACCCTCCTTCCGAGACCGAGACACTCGAGTCGTTTCGCCGCGTCGAACTGAAATAGCCTCGGGTCTCGTCAGCGAGTGGCACGGCCCGCGCGTGCCGCCTCCTACGACTTCGCGATCGAGAGTCAACACGGCTAGAAGGTCAGTCGCTGGAGGGTCCAGTAGACGGCTGTCGACGCGATGAGGACCGACGCGGGAACAACGACCCGGCGTCGGTACCAGGCGCGGCTCTCGCAGGACCACCCCACGAGCAGGAAGGCTCCCCCGATGACGGCGAATTGTCCGGCCTCGACACCGGCGTTGAACGTCAGAAGGGCCGTCAGGAAGTCGGCGCGCACCAGATGCAGGTCCTTGAGCGCGCCGGCAAACCCGAGACCGTGGAGCAGGCCGAACGCGAAGACCAGGACAACTCGCCACGGCTTCAGTTCCGACAGACAAATGTTTTCAATCGCGACGTACGCGATCGAGGCCGCGATCAGCGGCTCCACGAGAGACGAGGACACGGCGACCAGGTTGTACATGCTGAGGCCCAGCGTGATCGAATGTGCGATGGTGAATGCGCTGACCTGCCAGAGCACCGAACGCGCCCGGCCGGTCAGGAGAAAGATGCCGAGCACGAAGAGAATGTGATCCACCCCGTTGGGGATAATGTGCGTGAAGCCGAGGCTGAAGTAGCGCCAGGCAGCCGTGCCGACGCCCTCGGTCGGCGCCGGACGGGACAGCGCGAATGGCGCGCTGGTCTGGTTGCCCTCGAGCCATTGGGTGACCGAACTCGACCGCCGATCGCTCGTAACCGTCAGGGCGTACGATGCGAACGTCCAGGAATAGACCCACGTGAAATCGCGCGCGCCGCGAGGCATCTCGCCGACGAGACGAACTGTTGCGATAGCGGGTGACGAAACGCCCGCGGATGGCGAGATCGCATACGTTGTCACGGAATGGGCGGCGATTCCGTCGAAGGCCACCGTCACGCGCCGCCGAAAGACATCGTCGAGCGCTCGGAACGCGGCTTGAGAAAGCACCGGTGGTGTGGAGCTCTTCGGACGACCGGATGACGATTCGAGTTTCTCGAGGAGCGCCGCCGCATCTGTCACGATGCGGACGTCGTAGCGTCGGTCAGCCTTGAGCAGGACCGACACGCGAGTTGTACCGATCTCGTGGGCCGAACCGATTGACCCGAAGAAAAGCCATACGGCAACGCTGCCGACGGCGGTCACCAGCCGGTGGCCTGACCCGCGTCGATGCCGTGCGATGCTCACGTCAGACCTCGGCCTCGGTCGTCAGATGGAGCTCTTGAGTTCAAACGTGAGCGACGCCCAATAACTCGCCCATTCCGCTTTGGAACTGGCCGGCGCGGGAATCATGTGCACGGCTTTCACCAGCCACATGCCGCCGTGGGTCAATCGGAATCGCACGCGACCGTCGGCGTCGGTACGAGCGCTCAGCTTCTCGGAGGGATTGGCGCGGTTCATCGCCACCACCAGCGCCCCGGCGAGTGGACGATTCTCATAGGTCAGGCGGAATGGAAGATCCTGCCCGATCGCCACGGCATAAGGATTTCGTTCTGCGACGAGCTCGAGCGTGAATCCCAATCGCCGATCGCCCTGCCCGGCATCAACCGGCCCGGAGAGTACGAGGCTCTTGGCGCAACGTGAAAACAACTCATGCGCCTTGGCGCCGGTTTCGTGTCGTCGGGCTCTCAGCGAGGCGACCGCGTCGAGTCCCTCCTCTTTCAGGTACTGATTGAATTTCTCCGGTGACAGCTCGACCGCGCTCGGATGGCTGTTGTAACCGATCACCAGAAGGCCAGGCGCCGCCACCCGCAGAAAACCGGCGGGATCGCCGCCGTCTCGGCCGATCACGGGCTTCCGGCTTTCGGCATCTTCGAACACGAACTGCTTGATGAGCGAGGGATCGCGAGGAAGCGGATCGCCGAGGAGATCCTGCCCGACGCGCAGCCGGAGGCCGACGATCGAACCGGCCTCGGGAAAGAAACTCGTCGGATCGATCCACATGTCATGGGCGACGAGCGGTGCGTTGAAGAGTGCGACCGCCATCACCACGAGCAGCGATCGCCGACGATGGCACATCGGGGAGGCGTTGAAAGAACGAGTCATGGTTTCTCCTGACACAAATCTTCTAGGTCCTTTAGGTCCTCCAGGTGAGAACCTGAAGGACCGTGAGGACCAATAGGCCTGCAGGACCTCTGCTTGTTTCCTCAGTTCGGATCGGGAATGTTCGGCACCGTCGGAACGTTGACGCCGCCGTGTCCCTGAAGAGACCCTGATGCGCCGGCGCCAGGAACGGGAACCGATCCAGGTAGTCCTTGTCGTTAACCTCGGTGCCCTTCGCGAGGCCCGCCGCCGGGTTACCCGCCACGATCAGGCTGATAAGGACGGTGTTCACGTTGACCTGATTGCGATTCGGTGCTGTTCCGCCGCCAAGACGCCGGCCGTTCGGGAAAGACGAATCAATCGCGGCGTCGAGCGTAATGACGTCCCCCGTGAAGCCGTCAGCAATCGGGATCGGCCGGCCCAGGTTGATGGCCGTGATGATGTCGAAACGCGGACCCTTGAGCGTGGCCACCTGGTCAGCAGGAACGCCGAGCGCCTTGTAGATGCCGAGCGCGTCGGCGTCTCGCACCAGAACGGGATAGAGGATGTCAGCGCCGAAGTTGGTGACGTCGCGGAACGGTGGCTGATGCAGATACTGCGTCTGGCGCTCTGTCCCCACCAGGCCGGCGTTGAAGAGCGGCAGCGCATTGCGGCCGACCTGCACGTACGGTCCCAGTCCGCTGACGCCGGTGATGATATTGCGGCTGTCGACCATCTGGAGGCTTCGACGCGATGATGCGTGACCACACGCGAAGCAGACTGTCGGTCGATGACGAGTTGAGCACGCCGTTGTGCGGAATGCCGTTCGGGAAGACGTCCTCGATGGGCACTTCGAGCGCGATCGAAAAGACGTTGAACCCCGTGAACACGTCCTTGCCCGGCGCGCGGCGCGCGCCCGGAATCCCGCCGAGATCGTTCGTATTCAGGTTGACCAGATCGAAGATGCCTTTCTCATCGAGCTGATACGGGTCGTCGAACTGGCCGGCGATGATCCGGCCGCCGTTCGACAACGGCTGGATGTAGGAATCCACGAAGGGCTGATCGTACAGACCGAGCTCACGGCTGGAGGGATCGCCGGAGTCGTACCCGGAGAATGGACCCAGTTGATAGATGAGCCGATCGGTCTGCGGCCCGTGGTTGTTGGGAAGCACGGGAAGGTCCTTGCCGAGGACCGTGCCCTGGTCGCCGCCACTCTTGTCCAGCTGCGCGATGCGCGTCACCTTCATCGTCTCCGTGCCGCCGGTGAGCTGCCAGAGTAGCTCGTTGCCACCACCCAGAGGATCGAAGGGACTGGGCGGCGCTTCAGGCTTGAGCTTGTTGGTGAACTCGATGCGATAGACAACCTTGTCTCGGAGGCTTGCGCCTTTCCCGATGTGGAACTCGTAGCGGTACCCGTTGCACGCGCGCAGACCCTGGTTGCCCTGTCCCGGTTCATGGAGCGGATTGAAATCCATGATCAGGTACAGCTTGTCGTGTGATCCGTTCGACACCCACGCGTAGGTGTCGGTGTTGTCGGCGCATGGCTCGTTGAGGACCGCCAACGCCTCCCTGTGGCTCGATCCCTGCAGCGTGGCTGCGGCCGTCGCGAGGAACGCCCCCGCGATCAGGCCTCTGGACATCCTGTTCATGTCTCTCTCCTTGAGGCGGGCTTGTGACCCTTCCGGCCAACCCGCCTGTCAATCTGCCCTATGCACTGGATGTCTACGGCCCGCGGACTCGATTGGATGTCAACCGGAGAGCCTGGATCTCTGGGTGGGTGGACACCGCGGATATCCCCTGATAGCGTGACAGGCTCGCCGTTCCGCACGCCTCATCATGCCGACCACCCTTTCACTCGCGGAGGCGCGCCGCCTCGCCGTCGCCTCGCAGGGATTCGGAGCGAAGCCGGCGAGAGTCTCGATCGGGCACATCCGGGCGCTCGTCAAACGGATTCACGCGTTCCAGATCGACTCGGTCAACGTCCTCGCTCGCGCGCACTACGTGCCGGCGTTCGCGCGTCTCGGTCCGTACCCCGTGGAAGCCCTCGACTCGCTGGTCTACCAGAAGCGCGAGCTGTTCGAATACTGGGGACATGCCGCGTGTCTGCTGCCGATCTCGCTCTATCCGCTCGTGCGGTATCGCATGCACAAGCACACGGAAGAAACGCAAAAGTACATGCGCTCCACAAGCGGCGGCTACCTGTCGAAGGTCTACGGCGAAGTCGCCGAGCACGGCCCCATCTCGGCAGCCCAGCTTTCGAACCCCGGCAAACGCTCCGGCAAGTGGTGGGGCTGGGGCGACGGTAAGTCAGCGCTCGAACACCTGTACGACGCCGGTCTCGTCGCCATCGCCGGCCGACGAGGATTCGAGCGGCTGTACGACCTCACGGAGCGCGTCATTCCTCGGCTCGCGCTCGACACCCCGACGCCGCCGCGCGAAGAGGCGATGAAACGGCTGATCTGTCTGGGCGCGAAAGCGCACGGCGTCGGAACGGCCGGTGACATCACCGGCTATTTCTACGTGGACGCCTGGCACGATCGACTGCCGCCGGGACCGTGGTGGGCGCGCCCGAAGGATGCGGAGGGCCGACGCGCGACGTCGATCGCGAAGCGGCTCGTGGCCGAGCTCGTGGAGGAAGGGCGGCTTCTGCCGGTACGTGTGGAGGGATGGAAGGAAGACGCCTACCTCCACCCGCAGGCGCGCGTGCCTCGCGCCGTCAACGTCCGCGGCGTCGTCACGCCATTCGACTCACTCGTATGGGATCGTCGTCGCATGGAGCGGCTCTTCGGGATGAAGTACACGATCGAGATGTACACACCGAAATCCAAGCGGGTCTATGGCTACTATGTGTGTCCGTTCCTGCTCGGCGACACGCTCGTCGCTCGCTCGGACCTCAAGGCCGACCGCGGGCGCAAGGTCCTGATGGTGCAGAGCGCGTTCCTTGAGCCGAGACAGAATGCGCGCCGGGTGGCCGCTGAACTGGCGAGTGAACTGCAGCACATGCAGATATGGCTCGAGCTGGACCGCATCGAAGTGGCCACGCGCGGGAATCTCGCCGCACTGCTGCGGACGACCATTCGCGACGCCAGGCCGCGCAGGTCGTGATCGACCGGAGTTCGATTCGCGCGCGGCTGAACGAAGGCGGCCGTCATGCCGCCCAGCCGTCGCTTAGTACATGCCGCCCATGCCTCCGCCGCCGGGCATGGCCATGTTCTTCTGCTCGTCCGGTATCTGCGTAATCACCGCCTCGGTGGTCAGAAGAAGCGACGCGATCGACGCCGCGTTCTGAAGCGCCGAGCGGACCACCTTGGTCGGATCGATCACGCCGGCCTTGACGAGGTTTTCGTACTGCTCGGTCTGCGCGTTGAAGCCTTCCTCGTCCTTCATCTCCTTCACGCGCTGCACGACGATCGAACCCTCGTGACCGGCGTTGGTCGCGATCCACCGCATCGGCTCCTCGATCGCCCGGCATGATGATGTTGACGCCGACCTGTTCGTCGCCGTCGAGCTTCAGCGTCTGGAGCACCTTGGACGCCCGCAGCAGCGCCACACCGCCGCCCGGCACGATGCCTTCTTCGACCGCGGCCTTGGTCGCGTGCATCGCATCCTCGACGCGCGCCTTCTTCTCCTTCATCTCGGTCTCGGTCGCCGCGCCCGACCTTGATGATCGCCACCCCGCCCACCAGCTTGGCGAGTCGCTCCTGCAGCTTCTCGCGGTCGTAGTCGGACGTCGTGTCCTCGACCTGCGCGCGCAGCTGTTTCACGCGACCGTCAATCGCCGCCGACGTCCCGGCCCCCTCGATGATCGTCGTGTTGTCCTTGTCGATGGTGACCTTCTTCGCCTGGCCGAGGTCCTCCATCTTGATGGACTCGAGCTCTGATCCCGAGGTCTTCGGTCACGGCCCGGCCATTGGTCAGAATGGCGACGTCTTCGAGCATCGCTTTCCGACGATCGCCGTAGCCGGGCGCCTTCACCGCGGCGACCTGAAGCGTGCCCCGCAGCTTGTTGACCACGATCGTCGCCAGCGCCTCGCCCTCGATGTCCTCGGCGATGATCAGCAGCGGACGGCTGGCCCGCGCCACGAGTTCCAGCACCGGCAGCAGATCTTTCATCGAGCTGATCTTCTTTTCGTGGATCAGAATGACCGGATTCTCGAGGATGACTTCCATGCGCTCCGGGTCGGTGACGAAGTACGGCGAGAGGTAGCCACGATCGAACTGCATGCCTTCGACGATCTCGAGCGACGTCTCGAGCGTTCTTCGCCTCCTCGACGGTGATGACGCCATCCTTGCCGACCTTTTCCATCGCCTCGGCGATGATCCGGCCGATGGTCTCGTCGTGGTTGGCCGAGATCGTCCCGACCTGGGCGATCATCGGGCCTGTCACGGGCTTCGATTGAGCCTTGAGCGACGACCACGATGGCCTCGACGGCCCTCTCGATGCCGCGTTTGAGCGCCATCGGATTGGCGCCGGCGGTGACGTTCTTCGCGCCCTCGCGATAGATGGCCTGCGCCAGCACCGTCGCCGTCGTGGTGCCATCACCGGCGACGTCCGAGGTCTTGCTCGCGACTTCTTTCACCATCTGAGCGCCCATATTCTCGAGCGGATCCTTCAGCTCGATTTCCTTCGCGACCGTGACCCCGTCCTTGGTGATCGTGGGCGAGCCGAATTTCTTGTCGAGGATGACGTTGCGTCCCCTGGGCCCGAGGGTCACCTTGACCGCGTCGGCCAGGCTATTGATGCCGCGAAGAATGCCATGTCGCGAGGCATCGCCGTACACAATGTGTTTTGCCATGCTTCTATTCTCCTGAAGCCCTCAGCTCTCAACCGATAACTGATGACTGATAACTGATGACTACTGCCTAGTTCCTCTTCGACGTGGCGTCCATCACGGCCAACACGTCATCCTCGCGCATGATCAGGTACTCCTCGCCGTCGAGCTTGACTTCCTGGCTGGTGTACTTGCCAAAGAGGATCAGATCGCCCGCCTTGACATCGAGCGGGACGCGCGTGCCGTCGTCCTTCACCTTGCCATTGCCCGCAGCGATCACCTTGCCCTGCTGCGGCTTCTCCCTGGCCGTGTCCGGGATGATGATCCCGCCGACCTTCTGCTCGCCTTCATCAAGGCGCAAAACGATGAGTCGATCGTGCAGCGGTCTGATATCCATGATTCCGTCTCCAGACTGTGGCGCAGGCGAGTGATCGTGCCGCTATGGTCGAAAGGCGGCCTTGTTCGCGAGTCGTGCTTTTTCTGCAGACGCGCGGGCGTCGTCGACGTCCTTCTTCTGTCGCGCGATTTCGCGCTGGGGCGCATCCTGGTCATCCAGCCGGACGGCCTCCGCGCCTGCAGTCCGCGCGAGTGCGTCGAGCCGCATCGACGTGACAATGATCTGGAATCGTGACGCGTACGTCGATCGATAGGGATCGGATGTGCGATAGAGCACGACCGAATACTCAGCGTCACCCCAACTGGCGATCGACGTTCTCGTTCCTTCGTCGCTCCGTGATGGGGCCTTTCGGGTCTTGATGGCCGCTGGTCTCAGCGGCGGTCCGTACGTCACCGAGATCCCGTCGATCATGTCGGCGTCGGTCATACCCTCAGTGCGATCCTGGTGGTAGTCGACCACGACCCTGGAGAGTTGATCGTTATAGAAGCTGAGCACGATCCGCTGGACCGGGTCGTTCTGCGCAGTGGACCCCGTCGCAAAGTACGACGGGCGCCATTCCAGCTCCTGGAGGACAGCCGGCCGGAGATGGATGGTCTTGGCGTCGGACACGTCCACTTTCGCCAGCGTCGCCACCGACGCGAGATCGCTCCCGAGTTGGAAGTCTCGATACCGCGACTGATCCTGGCTTTGCAGCACGTGCGTGAACAGGGCGAGTCCGATCACGATGGCGAGCGTGTGTATCTTGATCATAAGCCGGCCTTCCTTGACGGATCTCTCGCCGAGACGAACAGAGGACAAGCGTTTCATTGTGCACTCCGATCAGGGCCAAAGTGGGCCTGTCGGCGCGCACCCGTCACAAGGAAGGGAGCACTTCTCGAACGCTGGCGGGCTCAGTTCTGGAAAACTTTACTCAGTGATCATACACCCCAGGCTGACCAGCGGGGTGTGCACATTTGAACACCTCGCGGGTCACAGGAGGGATTTCGTCTACTTCTTGTTTCGTGTCATGAGGTCGTAAATCAACCCGCCGACGCCGCCAGCCGCGGCGCCCACGCCAGCGCCCTTCTTCCCGCCGGCCAACGCGCCGATCCCCGCGCCAGCGCCGGCGCTGCCACCGATAATCAGCACTTCGCGCTCCCACGATCGTTTGGTCGCGCGTTGAGGCGCCGGTCTTGTCTCGACCACTGCAGAACGGACCAACTCATTGCGGCTCACGTTGTCTCCGAGTTGGAGGGGATGCAGCCCTTGCTCGTCTTGAATGTAGACGGCCTGCGCGTCGTTGGCCTGCCGTTGCGGAATGAAGAGATGTCCCTGACCACCATTCGCCAGCGTGATGGGCACGAGCGTGCCGTTCAAGGGGCCATCGGATGTGGCGATCGTGCCGGTGTACGCGCCCGACACTCCGTATTGCTGCTCGATCCGCTGGGCGTTCATGGCCGCCGCGTCCCGTGTGCACCCCGCGAATAGAATCGCACACAGTAACGCCAGCGCCAACGCCGTCATGATTTTCATTGTCATGGCCTCAGATGTTTCTGCTCCCGTCGTTAGAATCGACCGGATAGCACAAGAATGACGAGAATCAGCAGAACCACGCCCAGGCCGCCGCTCGGGCCATATCCCCAGCTGCGGCTGTGCGGCCAGGTCGGGAGGGCTCCAAGCAGCATCAGCACCGCGAGAACGATCAGGATGGTAATCATGTTGTCTCCTTGGCGAATAACAATCGTGTGTCTTCCAAGAGATAGAGTGACATGGCGGCAACGACGTGTTTGTTCACTAACGCACGCACCAATCTCGCTGGTATCTCGATGGCCTCTACCGTTCGGGCTCGAGGATGACGGGCCTGTCGAGCTTGAACGTGAGAACTGTTTCCGCCGGAACCTGAACGTCGCGTCCTCTGGTGAGTATCTGCGCGCCCGCGCCGCCTGCCGCACCCACCAGGACGCCAATGGCGGCGCCCTTGCCGCCTCCTGCAATCGCCCCGATGATCCCTCCGATCGCCGCGCTCCCACCGATCACCTCGGCGGTGCGCTTGTTCTTGCCGATTCCGGTGCTGCTCTCGAGCGTCAGGTCCGTGGTGCTCACGAGATACCTGAGCCCGCCAACCGTAATCGACTGGATGTCAAGCGCCATCTCAGGGCTGCCGGTCGCGCCCCCCGATGACATTTCCCGGATCAGCAATTGGGCGCTCGATCCCCTGGGAACGATGACGCTGCCGGACACGTTCTCGACGTCCTGCTCGACGACGGCGGAGAAGACTTGATCCGCGCCGGCGTTGCGCGAGTCGATCGTTTCAACCGTTCGGACCACAAGCTCTGTCCCGGCCGGCGCTTCCAGGGTGCGGCCGCTCACCGCGCGCGGGTTCGTGCGATCGGCTGAAAGAAATTCGAGCGACTCGACCTGGCTGGTCGGGTACCGACGCGATACACCGTCGGCGCGCCGGAACGTGACGGTCCTCGCGGCGAAGCCCACCATCGTGCCCTGGACTCGCGTGCCATCTCTCATGATTAACGTGTCGGCTGACGAGATTGCCGCCAGCGACACCACACACAGGCTCATCGCCGTAGCGATGACGATTCTCTTCATTTGGCACTTCCTTCTGGGGTGAAGACTCGGAGGTCCGCTGCGGGAGGACGGCCGACGGTTACGATCGTAGGGGTGTTCTGCAATCGGGAGGTGTTCCCGATTGCACAGCCTCAGCCGGTCCCCGTCGGACGCAGCAGGCGCAGAACCGGATGGGCCGGACTCCCGTGACGTTTCGACATCCGCGTCGCGGATGTCAGCGGTCCCTCGAGATCGATCGCCAGATGGCGCCGCTGCAACCACTCCATGAGAATCAGCGGAAGGCGCGTCGCGCGTCGGTCTGGATCGCCTTCGCAGCGACAGACATGCGCGCGACGCGGTAAGTCCCATGGATCGGGTCGAGCCAGCAGCCGCGCGAACGCCTCGAATCGCACAGGATCGAAGGAGCGGATCGTTCGAGACACCGATCAGGCTGAGCGGTTGACTGGCGAGGGCTTGGCTTCAGCGAATCGATCGCTCCTGGTGGCTGAGGCATAGCGCTCCACCTCGTGGGCGCCGCGCGCCACCGCCCCGGCCACGTCGTCCCGGACGCTCTGACCCTTCCGGACGATCTCGTCGACCGCCTCACCGACACGATTGCTTGCCTGGTCATACTGTTCGGAAGCCAGCTGGCCAAGGCTCTTCGCCGAATCGGTCATTCGCTGGCGAACCTCCGCGCCCAATCGTGGGACGAGCCACATCGCCAGACCGGCGCCGACGAACGTGCCTGTGAAGAGTCCGGTCACGAAGCCATAGTCTCGATGTTGTCTATTCATGTAGGAGTCTCCTGCCACCAGCCTACTCGCCCAGCGACCGGGAGAGGTGTTCAGAACCGCACAGCAGCCCGAAGCTTCCTTCTATAAGCTGCCTGCCGCAGGAGGTGGACATGACTGACACCGACACTACCCGGCGGAGCGTCGACCTGAGACAGATGTTGAGCGAGCGTCGGGGCGAGGTGCAGAACGACCTCCGGAGTCGCATCCGCGACGGGCGCACCGACAGACCGTATGAGGTGCGTGACGACCTCGAACATTCCGACGCCGGCCTCCACGGAGATATCGAGTTGGCCCTGCTCCAGATGAAAGCGGAGATGTTGACCCGCATCGACGAGGCGCTGGTCCGTCTCGACTCGCAGCAGTACGGATCCTGTTTCGACTGCGGCGGCGAGATTTCTGAATCTCGACTCCGGGCCCTGCCGTTCGCGGTGCGCTGCCAGGTGTGCGAAGAAGGACGCGAACAGGACCAGGGACGCGCGCGGCGGCTCGCGCTCAGGCGCGGCAGCCTCTCGCTCTTCTCCGATACGGTCAGCGCCTGAGGGCGACGCTACGCCCGATTGCGCACGCCGGACACGAGCATCACCACCCCGCTGGCGACCGCCACAATCCCAAGGATCGGCGGAATCGGCAGGTTTCTCTGTCGATCCGCCGTCGCGTGCACGGGACCGATGTCGATGATGGTGTCACGACTCGTGTAGGTGACGCCCTGGTAGACGAGCGCCACCAGGCCGAGCACGACCAACATCAGACCGACGATTGCAAGGGGTTTCATGGCATTCCTTATTCATGCAGGACGACGCTCAGTAGTGAGCGGTTGATCTTCAGCGGGTTCTTACCGCTGTATTCGATGAAGCCGAGCCTCCTGAATTTGGTCAGGTAGAAGTTCACGCGGGCGCGCGTCGTGCCGACCATCTCCGCGAGCGTCTCGTGCGAGATCTTCGGGACCACGCGAGCCGGCTTGAGCTGCCTCCCGTAGTGCGCCAGCCGCAACAGCGTGCGCGCCAGCCGCTTCTCGCTCGAGTTGAAGAGCTGATCGATCAGGTCCTCTTCGATTCGGATATTCCGCGACAGCATGTGAGAGATGAACCGGTCGGACATCGCATGCTGTTTGTGCAGCAACCGCACCATCACTTTCTTGGCGACGAGAAAGATCACGCTGGGCGTGATGGCGGTCGCACTGCCCGTCCGAACCGGCTGGCCTGCCAGACACCCCTCGCCGAAGAAATCGCCCTGGCCCAGCATGGCCACGATAGCTTCTCTGCCGGTCTTCGACAGCACCGACAGCTTGACGCCGCCCGTTTGAATGTAGAAGACGTCCCGAGACGGATCTCCTTGCGTGAAGATGGTCTCTCCCCGCCCGTACTCGGCGATGCTTTTTGCAATTCCAGAGAAACCGAGAAGCGGCCGCGCGTCGAACGCCGCGACGCTTCTCGACCCTCGGGGGGAGGCTTTTCTCATTTCCGTTCAGGGAGCCTGACACGCGGCCCCGTCATCCATTCCACTAGTCCGTGCGTTCTCTGGCCGAGTACCGGTTGAGGAGCGCGATCAGCTTGGCGGCGGCCTTGGGCACCCCGACGCCCTTGGTCACGATGTCGCGGTTTTCGAGCGGCTTGCCGTACAGCGTGGTGTTGTCATCCAGATCCTGCCGCAGCGTCGCCCCTTCGAGGGCGACACCGATAAACAGCCCCTGCGAGCGCGACCACGACAGAATATCCGCGTGCATCTGCGCATCCGTTTGAGCCGTGGCAGTGCGTCCGACGGGACCCGCCGCCGCGGAGCCTTCCGCGCCCAACGTGAACTTGCTCGACAGCAGTTTGTCCGCTCCCCGGGCACTCATGATCAACATGATCAAGTCCGTCGAAGACGCGCCGATCTGGAAGCCCAGACTCCCGCCCTCGATGCGGACGGTGCCGGGCGCCGACCAACCCGCGCCGCTCTTGCTTCGACACGACAGATACCCCTTCCCGTATTTCCCGCCCACGCCGAACGCCGCGGTCTTGACGTCCGGGGCAATGACGATGCAATGGGCCTTCTCCATCAGATCCTGTGGAATGCCCTTATCCGGCGTCGCCATGATCTCTGAAAACACGGCTGCCGCCTCGTCCAGTCGTTTTGCCGGCTCGTCGTCCACCGCCAGGAGCGGGGAAAGCGTTAACGTCGTCGCTATCGTCGTCGCAATGAATAATCTCACTTTGGTACCTTCCTGCTGTCACGACCATCGGCGGCCTGTGCAGCACGTTGATCGGTTGTAATGTCCTGTACTAACGTTCAATCCATTCCACGAAACGCGGCGGCACATCGTCGGTCACGATGAGTACGCGTAAGACTCGATCGTTCGCATACATCCCGCGCACCGCCGCCCGAGCAGCATCGATCGTCTGGTACCGTTCCCATGTGGCCGGCAGGCTTGCCGCCGTTCCCTGGCGCATGATCGCTCTCAGTCTGAAGGAGGCGGGCGCGGCGGCAGGTTGGGCATTCGCTCGCTGAACAGCCAGCTCGGGCTCTGGCGCGGTCATCGTCGTGGCTGGAGGCATGGATTCCTTTACCACCTGACTATACGCATCACGTGCCGAACGGAGCTGTCCCAAAAGGGACAGTGCTTGATTCATTGAAAGGAGTCGCCGCCCGAGCGGAAGGATGGGGTGGACGTGAAGGGCGTTCTGTTAATCGTGCAGAACGACGGTGAGCAGCGAGTTATTGACCTTGAGCCCGTCCTTGTAGTCGATGAATCCCAGCCGCTCGAATCTCTTCATGAAGAAATTCACGCGCGAACGCGTCGTGCCGACCATTTCCGCCAATGTCTCCTGGGAGATCGGTGGGACCGCCCTCACGGGTTTGTCGTGCTTCCCGTATCGCGCCAGCAGCAGGAGCGTCCGGGCCAGCCGCTTTTCACTGGAGTTGAACAACTGGTCGATCAGGTCCTGTTCGATCCGGATGTTGCGTGCCAGCATGTGCGCGATGAACCGATCCGAGAGCGCGTGCTCCTCGTGCAACAGCCGCACCATCTGACCCTTATCCACCAGGAGAATGGTGCTGTCCATCGTCGCGGTCGCACTGCCCATCCGAACGGGTTGACCCGCCAGGCAGCCTTCGCCGAAAAAATCGCCGGGTTCAAGCATCGCCACGACGGCTTGCCGGCCCGCTTTTGAGAGCACGGAGAGCTTCACGCCCCCCGTCTGGATGTACATGACGTGCTCACACGGGTCGCCCTGAGTGAAGATGGCGTCGCCTCTCTGATACTTCACGATCTTTCGTGCGACGCCGGCCGAGTCGAGAAAGGCCTGGGTGTTGAATGGGTTCTTAGGCTTCGACGCCATGGCAAAACGCTCTTTGACTGAACACGGCGGTATCTCGCCTACCCCGCCATAATCCAAGATACCTCATAATTCCGCCCCTCGATGGCTCATTAATCGGAGCCGGCAAGGCTTTGCCGTGCCCCCGTGCTCTCTCCCGCCAACATATAGAACCAAGGTCTAATTTCGGCCGTCAGACGTTTCCCCTACTATCCGACCTGGTTTCATGTCACGGGTACGCGTGAACCGTTCCAGCCGGCGTCCGGAGGGCACGTCGTAGAGCGACCGTCGGGGAGATTCATGAGGAGGAATCACGGTTATGAGTCAGAAGCGCACAAACGTCGGGACGTGGATGCTGGCGGTCACGATTTCTTCAGGGCTCGCGCTCGCATCCGCCACGCCGGCACGCGCCCAGCAGGCGGCGCCCGCGAAGCCCGCCGCTCAGGCTTCGGCGGGTAAACCCAACATCCTGGTGCTCTTTGGGGACGACATCGGTCTCTGGAACGTGAGCGCCTACAACCACGGCATGATGGGCTACAGGACGCCCAGCATCGACCGCATCGCGAAAGAAGGCGCGATCTTCACCGACGCCTACGCCCAGCAGAGCTGCACGGCGGGCCGCGCGGCCTTCATCACCGGCCAGTCGCCCATTCGCACAGGCCTCCTCAAGGTCGGCCTGCCCAGCGCGCCCGAAGGTTTGTCAGCATTGGACCCGACGATTGCGAACATGCTCAAGGGGCAGGGCTACGCGACCGGGCAGTTCGGCAAGAATCACCTCGGCGATCGCAACGAGTTCATCCCGACAGTGCACGGCTTCGACGAGTTCTTCGGCAACTTCTACCACCTGAACGCCGAAGAGGAGCCCGAGAACCCGGACTATCCGAAGGACCCTGCGTTCAAGGCCAAGTTCGGCCCGCGCGGCGTGTTTCATTGCTACGCCACTGACACGGAGAGCACGCTTCCCGACGACCCGCGCTTCGGCAAATGGGGCAAGCAGCGCTGCGAGGACACCGGCCCGCTGACCAAAAAGCGGATGGAAACGGTGGATGAAGAAGTGCTCGCCGCGACGATGAAATTCATCGACGCGAATCAAGCGGCTGGCAAGCCGTGGTTCACCTGGTTCAACACCACGCGCATGCACATCATACGCACCTCAAGACCGAGTCCGAAGGCAAGACGGGTCTTGGCATCGCCCCGGACGGCATGGTGGAACACGACGGTCAGATCGGCCAGTTGCTCAAGAAGCTGGACGACCTCAAGATCGCCGACAACACCATCGTCATCTGGACCACCGACAACGGCGCCGAGGTGTTCAGCTGGCCCGACGGCGGCACGACGCCGTTTCGAGGCGAGAAGAACACGAACTGGGAGGGCGGCTATCGGGTGCCGCTCGCGGTGCGGTGGCCGGGCGTCATCAAGCCCGGCACGGAAATCAACCAGATCATCTCGCACGAGGACTGGCTGCCAACCCTCCTCGCCGCCGTGGGCCAGGGGAACGTCGTCGACACCTTGCTGAAGGGCACCACCGTCGCGGGAACCCCGTTCAAGGTCCATCTCGACGGCTACAACCTCCTTCCCTACTTCAAGGGCGAGACGACCGAATGGCCGCGCAAGGAGTTCATCTACTGGACCGACGATGGGGATCCCGCGTGTCTGCGCTACGACCACTGGAAGATGGTCTTTCTGGAGCAGCGCGCGCGAGGGTCTCGAACGTGTGGCAGGACCCGACTGATCGTGTTGCGATTCCCCAAACTCTTCAACCTGCGAACCGATCCATTCGAGAGGCGGATCGCGCGGTCAGGACTACGACCAGTGGCGCATACAGCACGCCTTCATGCTGGCGCCTGCCGGAGCGATCGTCGGACAGTGGCTGCAAAGCTTCAAGGAATTTCCGCCGCGATTCGAAGCCGGGCACCTTCAACCTGAGCGAGGTGATGGATAAGGTCATCTCGGACGCGCAGTAGTCCGCCCGTCGTCGATGAATTCGGAGGGCGGCGGAGGGATTGCTCCCACCGCCGCCCTTTTTCTTTCACAATATCCTCGATGCGGCGCGCTCGATTCGCTTCTGGGCTGCTCCTGCTCTCTGGGGCGGCGGCGCTCATTTGCGAAACGCTCTGGGTGAAGCAACTCTCGCGGGTCGTCGGCGTCGAGATCCACGCCGTGACGATCGCGCTCAGCGCGTTCTTCGCGGGCCTCGCCATTGGAAGCGTGGTATTCGGCAGGATGGCGGACCGGAGCGCGCGGCCGCTCCGGCTGTATGCGGCGCTGGAGATGTGCGCGGCCGGGCTGGGCCTCGTGGCAACGCTCGCTCTTCGGCGAGTGGCGCCGCTCTATGTTTCACTCCAGGATTCAGTCGGCGCGCTCGCGTTGTGGCTTCCGTGCGTGTTGGTGGCCGTACCGGCCTGCTTCATCGGCGGGACGCTGCCCGCGATGCTGCGGGCGCTTCACCCGGACGACCGCGGCGTGGCACCAACGACTGGCCTTCTCTACGCGGCGAATACGATGGGCGCGGTGGGCGGTACTCTGGCCACGCCGTTCCTGCTCGTGCCGGCATTTGGCATCGTGGGCACGGGCCTCTTCGCCTGCGTGCTGCAATCGATCGCGGGCGGCGCGGCCCTATCCCTCGCGTGGTCCGTTGATCAACCGCGGACTCGCGCCTCGACATCGATCCCGCCGATCAACCGCGACGCCCGGCTCGCGCTGGCGTTGTACGCCGCAGCCGGGGGCGTAGCGATGGGATACGAAGTGATCTGGTCGGAACTCCTGGTGCAGTTTCTCAGCACGCGCGCCTACGCCTTCGCCGTGATGCTCGCCACCTATCTCGCCGGCATCGCCCTTGGCAGCTATCTGTTCGCGCGCAGCGATCGGTCCGGGCGGGAACCGTGGCGCACTTTCGGACTCCTGATTGCCGGCGCGGGCGCGAGCGCCATCGTCATCGTTGCGTTGCTGGGCGGATGGATCACCGATGCGCAGACCTTCGCGGGCATGTGGGCCATGCGCGCGACCGGTCGCGAGACCGTGGAAGTGTCGGCGCGCTTCGTGGTGGCCTCGCTGGCGGTTTTGCTCATGCCGACCATGTTTCTTGGTGCGGCGCTTCCGGCGGCCTCGCGGCTGACCACGCGCGCCATTAACGTGGGCCGCGCGGTGGGCGTGACACTCGCGGTCAACACGCTGGGTGGCATCGCGGGTACGGTGCTCACCGGCTTTGTCCTCGTGCCATGGCTTGGCCTTGTTCGCTCCCTGGGCATATTGGCCGTCGTCGGCGCCGTCATCGGTGCGGTCGCCCTCAGAAAAGGGCGCGGCTCACTCGCGATGGCGGGTGCGATGGTCGCGGCCATCGTCGTGGTCGCCGTCTTTACGCCGCCCGACAAAATGGCGCGCCTGCTGGCCGAGAAGCGCGGCGGACAGCTGTCGTTTTACGAGGAGGACGCCGGTGGCACCGTGGCCGTCATCGAACAGCAGACGCCCGCCGGCGCGTTCCGGCGTCTTTACATTCAAGGCGTGTCGAACTCCGGCGACACGCTGGCCTCGCGGCGCTACATGCGGCTCCAGGCGCTGCTGCCGCTTCTCCTTCACAACGGTGCGCCGCGTTCGGCCCTTGTCGTCGGATTGGGCACCGGCATCACGGCAGGGGCGCTCTTGGCCGAGCCCTCGCTCGGGCGCCGTGTGGTGGCCGAACTGTTGCCTGGGGTGGTACGGGCCGTGCCGCTCTTTGCCGGCAATCTCGGGATGGCCTCTGATCCGCGCGTCGAGATCCGGATGGGCGACGGGAGGCACGAACTGTTGCGGAGGACCGATCGCTACGACCTCATCACGCTGGAACCGCCACCGCCTTCGGCGGCGGGCGTGGCGAATCTGTACTCGCGGGACTTCTACGAGCTGTGCCGCGATCGCCTGCGTCCCGGCGGTCTGATGGCCCAGTGGTGGCCCCTGGCGGCGCAGAACGACGAAGACTCGCGATCGCTGGTCCGCAGTTTCCTCGATGTGTTTCCGTACGCGACCGTCTGGACCACCGAGCTGTACGAGATGCTGCTGGTCGGGTCGATGAACCCCATCGCGCTCGACGGCCCCCGGATCGCGGCGCGCTACTCACGGCCCGACACGGCGCGTGCACTGACGGAGGTCGGCATCGAGTCGCCCGCGGCGCTCCTGGCCACATGGATTACCGATCGCCCGGGTCTCGAAGCCTACGCCGGTCATGCCCCTGCGGTGACCGACGACCGTCCGGTGATCGAACACGCAGCCTGGGTGCGTCGCGGCGAGTTCGACCGGGTGTTGCCCCGTGTCCTCAGCTTCGCCACCGACGTTCCCCTCGGCCAGGACGATCCGCTGCGCGCGGATGTCGACGCCGAGCGGCGGGAGCTTCTGACCTTCTATCGGTTCGCGCTGCGCGCATCCGGCGGCGATCGAGAGCAGGCCGCCATCGCGCTTGAAGAAGTCCTCGGCCGGGATCCGGCAAATCCCTACTATCTCTGGATGGTGGCCGGCGGCCGGTAGCGTCTCGGGTTGCGTCGGGAACGTCGGCGCTTTATAGTCTTGACGGCGTTCGATCCACGCCCAACCTCGATGGCCTTCCCTCAGCGAAGGCCCCGCCGAGGCAAAGGGGGGCATACTCCCGGATCCGCATGATGACCCTTCGTCCGCCGTGGGCGACGCTGCTGAGGAGTTTCGCGCGCGGCTGAACGAAGGAGACCGTCATGCCGACCGAGAAAGACCTGAAACGCCTCGTCCGTTCCCGCATGCAGAAGACCGGCGAAGCCTACACGGCTGCCCGGCTTCAAGTCCTCAAGAAAAACGAACCTCCCCCTGACTACGCCGAGATCGCAGGCATGAGCGATGAGTCCGTCAAGAAGAGGACCGGCCGCTCGTGGGCGGAATGGGTCCGCGTGCTCGACGCGGAGCAGGCATTTCAAAAGCCTCATCGCGACATCGCCGAATACGTCTCGTCGTTGGGCACGCCCGATTGGTGGTCGCAGATGGTCACCGTCGGGTACGAGCGCATTCGCGGTCTGCGCGACAAGGGACAGCGTCGTGGCGGAGGGTACGAGGCGAGCAAGAGCCGCACGTTCGATGTATCCGTGGCCGATCTCTTCGACGCCTTCGCGAATACGAGGAAACGCCGGCGCTGGCTCCCGGTCAAGATCGACGTGCGGTCGTCCAATCCCGGGAAACGCATGCGAATCGGATGGGACGATGAGACCGTGGTCGAGCTCAACTTCCTGGCGAAAGGACGCGGCAAGAGCATGGTCGCCGTCACGCACAGGAAGCTCGCGAACAGGTCGGCGGTGGACGCGATGAAGAAGGTCTGGAGCGATCACCTCGACAAGCTCACTCAAGTGCTCACGTGACAGGAACAGTTGAAGAGTTGAAAGGGTCTAAAGTTTAAGAGTTTCCGACTGAGAACTAAGAACCAAGAACTAAGCACTTCAGACGTCTGATAACTCTTGAACTGTTCAACTGAGAGATGAACCGCCGCTGACCGCGTGGAAAATCAGGATCTCGGCTCCGGCCGAAATGGGAGTCGCGATGCCGCCCGTGTAGCGGATGTTTTCTGGTCCGACGAATACGTTGACGTGCTCGCGGATCTGACCCTGCTCCGTCGCGATTCGATCGCGCAGGCCGGGGCAGACCGCCCAAAGCTCTTCGAGCGCATCACCGACGGTTTGTGGAGATCCCGCGATTTCGATCTGCTCGTGCCCATCCGTGAAGGCGCGGAGCGCCATGGGCACATGGAAAGTCACTGACATCAGCGCCCCTTGCGTGTCCGTCTGTCGGTGATGCGCTGCGCTGACCGGCTGACCCGGGATGACGCGGACCTGACTGGACGGGAACGCTTCCGCTGCGCGGTCGCAGGTGCGCCGACCACGGTCACCTTGACGCAAACGATTGACGGCAACCCGGCGACCAGACGCTTCCAGGTCTTTCCTTCGTCACGCGAGCCATAGACCTGTCCGCTCCGCGTTCCGAAGTAAATGCCCGCGGAGTCGAGCGTGTCGGCGGTCATCGCATCCCGAAGCACCGTCTCGTAGGCGCCTTTCTGCGGCAGGCCGCGAGTCAGCGGCTCCCACGAGGCGCCCGCGTTTCGCGTTCTGTACACGCGCAGCCGTTCATCGGGCGTGCAGCGGAACTCGTCAGACTCCACCGGAAGGATATAGACGCAGTCGGGATCGTGCGGGTGCATGACCATCGCAAAGCCGAAATCCGACGGAACGCCGTTCGCAATGTCCTGCCAGCTCTCCGCGCCATCGTCCGAACGATAGAGACCCCAGTGATTCTGCAGGAACAGACGTTCGGGGCGAGCGGGATGCAGCACGATCTTGTGCACGCACTGTCCGAATTCCGGGTACTTCTCCGGCTGCTGGACGACGCGGACTCCCCGATTGCACGCCTTCCACGACACTCCGCCATCGTCGGTTCGGTAAACGCCTCCCGCCGAGATGGCGACGTACAACCGCTTCGGGTTGACCGGATCCTGCAGGATGGTGTGCAACGCGAGTCCGCCGTTCCCCGGCATCCATCGCGGCTGATGCGGGTGCTCGAAGAGGCCGCGCACGAGCGTCCACGTTTCGCCCGCGTCGTGCGAGTCGAAAAGCGCGGCCGGCTCTACGCCGCAGTACATCAGCTGATTGTCATGAGCGGCCGGCAGGATCTGCCAGATGTTGTTCAACGACGTGCCGCACTCCGCAGGAAACTTCACGTTCGCCTCGACCGGATTGGTCCAGGTCCTGCCGAAATCGTCGCTCGATCGGAGGAACGTTCCCCAGTAATTGTGCGTGGATGCCCACAGCCGGTGACGATCGTCGCGGCCGTCGTACGCGAGCGCATACACGGCATGGCCGTGAAAGTACGGACCCGCGACATCCCAGCGAGAGCGTGCGGCAGTCGATCGCAGAAGGAATGCGCCTTTGGTCGTGCCGACCAGCAGCAGCACGTCCCCGTTCTTCACCGGAAGAGGCTTGATGCCGCGAGAGACCGTCGTGCGAAAGCCCCCCTGCGGACCGGCCGCCTGCGCTCCTGTGATGGCGGACGCCGACTCGACGGCTTCGAGCGCCGCCCTGACCTCGCTCGCCTGTTGATATCTGCGTGCCGGTTCCTTCGCGAGTGAGCGAAGGATGATCGTCCACAGGCTGGGAGGTATCCGGGACTGCGACGGAAGCGGGATTGGCACGTCGTTCAGGATGGCTGACGTGATCTCGAATGTCGTCTTTCCCTGAAATGGAAGCTGACCCGAGACGGCTTCGTAGAGCACGACGCCGAGCGCCCACAGATCGCTTCGTATATCTGCCGGCTCGCCGCGCAGCACCTCGGGCGCCATGTACGCCAGCGTCCCGGTGAGCGACGCCGAATCGTCGCCCGCGTCGATCGAAACGGTCACGTCGGCGGCCGCATCGGACGTCAGGCGTCGTGCAAGGCCGAAGTCGAGAATCTTGATCAACCCGTCCGGCGTCACGACGATGTTGGAGCTTTTCAGATCGCGATGGACGATACTGCGGCCGTGGGCATGGGCGAGGCCCGACGCGATCTGTCCGCCGAAGCGAAGGACCGACTCCACCGGCAGGCCGGTGTCTCCGATGCGCGCGCGAAGTGATTCCCCTTCGACGAGTTCCATCGCGAGGCAGAACTGGCCGGCGACCTCGAAGATCTGGTGGACGGTGCAGATGTTCGGATGGTTGAGACCCGAGCTGGCTCTGGCTTCGAGCAGGAGTCGATCTTTGCCCAGCTGTCTGACCAGTGGAGTGTCGGCCAGCACCTTGAGCGCGACGTCGCGCTTCAGGATCTCATCGCGGGCGCGGTAGACGACACCCATCCCTCCTTCGCCGATCTTGGAGAGTACGCGGTAGTGGTCCAGCAGTTCCCCGACCATCGGTGCCCGATCACACTTCAGTCTACCCGCCCGACCAGTTCCGCCACCTTGTCTTTGATCTTTGCCACGGGACCGCGACCGGCCGTCATGGCTCGGAGAAAGTAGCCACCAGGATCGCGCTGGAGCGCGAGCCGACCGCGTAGAGTGTTCCGTTCACGACGCCCGCATCTCGTTCCGCGGCATCGGAATCCCCCACTGACGGCTGCGCGGTGTCAATCGCGAGCCGCCATCGTCCCGAGTCGCGCCAATTCAGGCAGGACGAAGGAGGTCGGATCGGTGTCGGCGTTGAACATCAGATAGAGATCTGGCCCCTCCTGACCGTGGACCAGACACGCCAGACGCTTCTGGCTGGGGTCGAGCCAGTCCGGGCTGCGTCCGCTGGGATCGAACCACTCGAATGTCCCGGTCGGTATAGAACGCTTCACGACGCAAGACCGCGTGCGCCCGGCGAAATGCGAAGACCTGGCGAACGAAACGCACGAGCTCCCGATGCCGCTCGCCGAGCGACCAGTCGACCCAGCTCGTGTCGTTGTCCTGACAGTACGCATTGTTGTTGCCACGCTGGGTTCGCCGGAACTCGTCTCCCGCCAGGAGCATCGGCACGCCTCGGGAGATCGCGAGGGTCAGCAGGAAGTTCTTGATCTGCCGCTGGCGAACGACCTCGATGGCCGGGTCCGCGGATTCGCCTTCGACGCCGTAGTTCGCGCTGAAGTTCTCGTCGGCGCCGTCTCGATTGCCCTCGCCGTTGGCCTCGTTGTGCTTTCGCGAGTAGCTCACCAGATCGTTCAACGTGAAGCCGTCGTGGCACGTGACGAAGTTGACGCTGCACTCCGGGCCCTTGCCGGATCCCGCGTACAAATCGGAGCTGCCGCAGATGCGGCTGGCGAAGCGGCCCATCATGCCCGCGTCCCCTCGCCAGAACCGGCGGACGTCGTCGCGGAAATGGCCATTCCATTCCGCCCAGCGGCGCTGGGAGAAGCAACCGACCTGATACGCGCCCGCGACATCCCAGGCTTCGGCAATGAGCTTGGCGTCGCGGAGGATCGGATCCTCGGCGATGCGCTCCAGCAGAGGCGCATCGGCCAGCACACGGCCGCGGACGTCGCGGCCGAGCACCGAGGCGAGATCGAAGCGGAAGCCGTCGACGTGCATCTCCATCACCCAGTAGCGCAGCGCGTCGAGGATGAGATCGCGCACGACGGGATGGCTCGCGTTGACGGTTTGTCCCGTGCCGGTGAAGTTCCGGTAGTAGCGCTTGTCGTCGGCGAGCCAGTAGTAGATCGCGTTGTCGATGCCGCGGAACGAGAGCGTCGGTCCCAGCTCGTCGCCTTCGCCGGTGTGGTTGAAGACGACGTCCAGGATCACCTCGAGCCCTGCGCGATGAAATGCGCGGACCATCTCCTTGAATTCCAGGACCTGTGCGCCGTCCTGGCGGACGCTGGCGTACGACGCCTTGGGCGCGAAGAAGCTCACTGGGTCGTATCCCCAGAAGTTCTTGAGCCGCTCGCCGGTCTTCGGGTTGATGCGCAACGAATCGTGCTCGTTGAACTCCTGCACGGGCATCAGCTCGACGGCCGTGACGCCCAGATCCTTCAGGTACGGAATCTTCTGAATCAGACCGCGATAGGTCCCCGGAGACTGCACGCCGGCGCTCGGATCGATCGTGTACCCGCGCACGTGCAGCTCGTAAATCACGGTCGAGGTCCACGGCAGGCGGAGCGGTTGATCGCCGTGCCAGTCGAAGTCCTCGTACGGGATGACGCACTTGGGCGCGGAGCCCGCGTTGTCGACGTCGGAGAACGACAGGTCCTTCTGAGGCGACGAGGGGTCGTAGCCAACGGCGAATCGAGAATCGCGATCCGCCGGCGGAACAATCGCCGTGGCGCATGGATCCAGCACCAGCTTGTTCGGGTTGAAGCGATGCCCGTCGTGGGGCGCGTAGGGTCCGGCGATGCGAAAGCCATAGAGCTGCCCGGGCCGAATCCCTTCGAGCCAGACGTGCCAGATGTCGCCCGTCTTGTTCCGCGCCGCGTCGAGGATGATGCTGCGGGCCGGTGCGGTGTCCTCGGCACGGTCGAACAGATCGAGGCGGACGCCGGTCGCGTGCCGGCTGAAGATGGCGAAGTTGACGCCGTTCCCTCGCATGTGAGCGCCGAGGGGAAGCGGCGCGCCCGATCGGACCGCTTGAACCTCGCACAACTGGAGCAGACGTTCCAGCTCGTCGAGCTGCTCGGCGCTTCGTGGTTCTCTGGACATCGACAGGAGATTAACGCAGCTTCGGCACTGATGTGCGAAGATGCATTGGCGCTCGTGCATTCGGGTGCTTTTCGCCTGTCTGTTACACCATGTCTCCAGCCAGATTGACGGAAAGGCCGCACATCTCCATCGCGGCGTTTCGCGAATCCATCGAGCGGCACGCTCGATACTCGCTGGCGCAGCCCTGGGAGAGCCTTTCGCCCCGTCAGGTGTTCGAATGCGTCAGCCTGGCCGTGCGGGATCTCATGGTCGACCGCCGGCTCGAAACCGAGCGGCGCTACCGGCAGGCGGACGCCAAGCACCTCTATTACCTGTCGATCGAGTACCTGCTGGGGCGAATGCTCACCAACAACTTGAGCAATCTGGGCATCTACGATCTGTGCCGGGACACGCTTCGCCAGATGGGTGTCTCCCTGGAAGCCGTCGAGGAGGCCGAGCGCGATGCCGCGCTCGGCAACGGCGGGTTGGGGCGGCTTGCGGCCTGCTTTCTGGACTCTCTCGCCACGCTCGACATGCCCGGATACGGGTACGGCATCAACTACGAGTACGGCCTGTTCCGGCAGGAGATCGACGACGGCTACCAGAAGGAAAAGCCGGACAACTGGCTGGCCTTCGGCACGCCGTGGGAAATCGAGCGGCCCGAAGAAGCCTGTCTCGTTCCCGTCTACGGCCGGATCGAACACGGCGTCGATCGATCGGGTCGCTACAACCCGATGTGGCTGGAGTGGCGGCTGCTCATCGGCGTTCCGCACGACGTGCTCGTTGTCGGCTACGGAGGGCGGACGGTGAATCTCCTCCGGCTCTTCTCCGCGCGGTCCTCACGCGACTTCGACATGCAGATCTTCAACACCGGCGACTATCTGAAGGCGGTGGAACAGAAGATCGCCTCGGAGACCATCTCGAAGGTCCTGTACCCGTCCGACGCCGTGCCGCCGGGGCAGGAGCTGCGCCTCCTCCAGGAGTACTTCCTGGTCGCCTGCGCGATGCGAGATCTCGTCGCCCGGTACCGGCGGGATCACCAGACCTTCGACGCCTTTCCGGCGAAGGTCGCCGTTCACCTGAACGACACGCATCCTGCGCTGGCCATCGCCGAGTTGATGCGCATCCTCGTCGACGAGCGAGACCTGCCCTGGGACACCGCGTGGCAGATGACGCAATCGACGATGGGGTACACGAACCACACCCTGTTGCCGGAGGCGCTCGAGAAGTGGCCCGTGGCCTTGCTCGAGCGCGTCGTGCCGCGGCACCTGCAAATCATCTACGAGATCAATCGGCGCTTCCTGGCAGCACGTCGCCTCCGTCTGGCCGGGCGACGACGGGCGTCTGCAACGGATGTCGCTCATCGAGGAAGGCGAGTCCAAGCAGGTGCGCATGGCGCACCTGAGCATCGTCGGCAGCCATTCCATCAACGGGGTCTCTGCGCTGCACAGCCGCCTCGTCCAGACGACGTTGGCCCGGGACTTCTACGCGCTCTGGCCGGAACGCTTCAACAACAAGACGAACGGCGTCACGCCGCGCCGCTGGCTGGTGCAGGCCAATCCGCTCCTGGCCGGACTCATCACCAGGACCATCGGCGACAAGTGGATCACCGACCTCGAACGGCTCAGAGAGTTGGAGCCATGCGCGAACGACAGCGCATTTCGGCAGGAGTTCAGCGCCATCAAGCGCTGCCAACAAGGAACGACTCGCCCGCGTGATTGCGCAGACGACCTCGGTCACCGTCGATCCGGATTCGCTGTTCGACGTTCAGGTCAAGCGCATTCATGAATACAAGCGGCAGCTGCTCAACGTCATGCGGATCGTTCACGAGTACCTGTGCCTCATCGAAGACGGCACACAACCGGCCGTGCCCAGAACCTACATCTTCGCCGGGAAGGCGGCGCCGGGTTATTGGGCGGCGAAACAAATCATCAAGTTGATCTGCAGCGTGGGCTCAATCATCAACAATGACCCGCGTGCGAACGGGCAGATCAAGGTCGTGTTCGTTCCGGACTTCCGCGTGTCGCTGGCGGAGATGATCATCCCCGGCGCCGACCTCAGCGAGCAGATTTCGACCGCCGGCTCCGAGGCGTCAGGAACGGGGAACATGAAGCTCGCCATGAACGGCGCGCTGACGATCGGCACGCTCGACGGCGCCAACGTCGAGATGCTCGAGGCGATCGGCGCGGAGAACATGTTCATCTTCGGACTGACCGCGGACCAGATCCAGGCGCTGCGCGAGGACGAGAGCTATCGACCGCGAGATCGGTATCAGCACGACCCGCGCCTGAAGCGGATCGTCGACGCGTTCGACTCCAACCTGTTCTCTCCGAGCGAGCCCGGACTGTTTCACTGGATCGTCGAGTCCATGCTCGACCGCGGAGACGCCTATTTCCATCTCGCGGACCTGCCGGCCTACATCGACGCGCAACACCAGGTCGACGACGCATTCAGACAGCCGGCGACGTGGGCATCGAAGGCGATTCTGAACGTGGCGCGGATCGGCAGGTTCTCGAGCGATCGAACCATCGCGGAGTACGCCAGGGACATCTGGGGAATCGCGGGCGTCTAGCCTGACAGGGAATCAAGGTGCGGCCGTCCGAGCGGGGCGACGCGCCTCAGTATTCCGGGAGAAATGTATGACCGAGCGGCGGACGATAACGGTGGACGGCAACGAAGCGGCGGCGTCTGTCGCGCACCGCGTGAGCGAAGTGATCGCGATCTATCCCATCACGCCCTCGTCGGCGATGGGCGAGCTCTCCGACGAGTGGTCGAATCAGGGCCGACGCAACCTCTGGGGCAACGTCCCGGACGTCGTCGAGATGCAGTCGGAGGCCGGTGCCGCGGGAGCGGTGCACGGCGCGCTGCAGGCCGGCGCCCTGTCGACGACCTTCACGGCGTCGCAGGGGCTGCTCCTGATGATCCCCAACATGTTCAAGATCGCGGGAGAGCTGACCCCTTTCACCATGCACGTCGCGGCGCGGACCATCGCCACCCACGCCTTGTCCATTTTCGGCGACCACTCGGACGTCATGGCGTGCCGGACCACCGGCTTCGCGATGCTCAGCGCCTCGTCCGTGCAGGAGGCGCACGACTTCGCGGCCATCGCGCACGCGGCGACGCTCGAGTCGCGCGTCCCGTTCATGCACTTTTTCGACGGCTTTCGGACGTCGCACGAGGTGTCGAAGATCGAGGAGCTCACCGACGACGACCTGAGGGCGCTGCTTGTCGGAAGACCAGGTGGCGGCTCACCGCCGCGCGGGCGCTCACGCCCGACCATCCCGTGCTGCGGGGAACCGCGCAGAACCCCGACACGTTCTTCCAGGCGCGCGAAGCGGCGAACCTCTTCTATCGCGCCTGCCCGGACATCGTGGAGCAGTTGATGGCGCGATTCGCCGCGCTCACGGGCCGGCGGTACGGCTTGTTCGAGTACGCGGGCCATCCCGAGGCCGAGCGGGTCGTCGTGATCATGGGATCTGGCGCCGACACCGTGCACGAGACGGTCGACCATCTCGCGGCGCGTGGCGACAAGGTCGGCGTGCTGAAGGTGCACCTGTTTCGGCCGTTCTCGATCGCGGCGTTCCTGCGCGCGCTGCCGCGATCGGTTCGGGCGATCGCGGTGATGGACCGCACCAAGGAACCGGGCGCGCTCGGCGAGCCGCTCTATCAGGACGTGGTCACCGCCCTCGCCGAGGCGCGCGCGGACGGCACGTGCGCCTTCGCGGCCGAACCGGTCGTCGTGGGCGGCCGCTACGGCCTGTCGTCCAAAGAGTTCACGCCCGCCATGGTGAAGGCGATCTTCGACACGCTCGCGCAGGCGCGGCCGAAGAATCATTTCACCGTCGGCATCATGGACGATGTCACCCACACGTCGCTCGCGTACGACGACACGTTCGATGACGGAGCCGGCCGACGTCACGACGGCGCTCTTCTATGGCCTCGGCGCCGACGGCACCGTTGGCGCGAACAAGAACTCGATCAAGATCATCGGGGAAGAGACCGATCTGCACGTGCAGGGCTACTTCGTCTACGACTCCAAGAAAGCAGGCGCGACGACGGTTTCCCACCTGCGCATGAGCCCTCGTCCGATCCGATCGGCCTACCTGATCTCGAAGGCCCGGTTCGTCGCGTGCCATCAATTCGAGTTCCTGGAACGGGTCGACGTGCTCGAACACGCGGCGGATGGAGCGGTGTTCCTGCTGAACGCGCCCTACGCGGCCGACGAGGTCTGGGAGTGGCTGCCGCGCGAGGTGCAGGAGCAGCTGATCGACAAGCACATTCGCTTCTACACGATCGATGCGTCCGCGGTGGCGCGCAAGACTGGCATGGGCGGCCGGATCAACACGATCATGCAGACCTGCTTCTTCGCGATCTCCGGCGTCCTGCCGCGCGAGCGAGGCGATCGCGCAGATCAAGCACGCGATCGAGAAGACCTACAGCAAGCGCGGCGCGGAGGTCGTGAAACGCAACTTCGAGGCGGTCGACGCGACGCTCGCTCACCTGCAGGAGGTGTCGGTCCCGTCGGGCGTCACCGCGACGCACGCCCGTCCGCCGCTGGTGTCCGCACTGGCGCCTGACTTCGTCCAGCGGATCACGGCCGTGCTCCTGGCCGGCAAGGGTGACCTCCTGCCGGTGAGCGCGTTTCCGGTAGACGGCACGTGGCCGGTCGGCACGGCGAAATGGGAGAAGCGGAACCTCGCGCTCGAGATTCCGGTGTGGGATGCGGGCATCTGCATCCAGTGCAATCAATGTGTGCTGGTATGTCCGCATGCGGCCATCCGGGCCAAGGTGTACGACGACGGCTCCGCTTGCCGGCGCGCCGCCGACGTTCAAGTCCGTGCCCTACAAAGGGCTCGAGTTCAAAGCGCGGGCGTACACGATTCAGGTGGCGCCGGAGGACTGCACGGGCTGCAACCTGTGCGTGAACGTCTGCCCGGCCAAGGATCGGACGAACCCCCGGCACAAAGCGATCGACATGCACCCGCAAGCGCCGCTCCGCGACGCCGAGCGGGACAACTACGCGTTCTTCCTCGACCTGCCCGACACCGCGCGCGTCGATCTGCCGAAGGTCGACCACAAGACCTCGCAGTTCCTCGAGCCGCTGTTCGAATACTCGGGGGCGTGCGCCGGGTGCGGTGAAACGCCGTACATCAAGCTGCTCACGCAACTCTTCGGCGACCGCGCCCTCGTGGCGAACGCCACGGGCTGCTCGTCGATTTACGGCGGCAACCTGCCGACCACGCCGTTCACGACGAACCACGACGGGCGAGGGCCGGCGTGGTCGAACTCGCTCTTCGAGGACAACGCGGAATTTGGCCTCGGCATGCGTCTCGGCGTCGACAGTCACACACGCGCGGCGCGCGCGCTGGTGGAATACATGGCCGGACCGATCGGCGAGCGCCTCACCCGCGAGCTGCTCGACGCCGACCAGACAACGGAAGCGGGGATCCGGTTGCAGCGAGAGCGGGTGCGCGCGTTGCGACAGGTGCTCGCGCCGCTCACCACGGCCGAGGCGCGCCGCCTCGAAGCGCTCGCCGATTACCTCGTGAAAAAGAGCATCTGGCTGGTGGGGGGCGATGGGTGGGCCTACGACATCGGGTACGGCGGCCTCGACCACGTCCTGGCCAGCCAGCGTGACGTGAACATCCTCGTGCTCGACACGGAGGTCTATTCAAATACCGGCGGCCAGCAGTCGAAGGCGACGCCGCTCGGCGCCGTCGCCAAGTTCGCGTCGGCCGGCAAGACGACACAGAAGAAGGACCTCGGCCTGCTCGCCAACATGTACGGCCACGTCTATGTGGCGCGCGTGGCGTTCGGCGCGAAGATGAGCCAGACCGTCCAGGCCTTTCTCGAAGCCGAGGCGTACCCGGGGACGTCGCTCATCATCGCCTACAGCCACTGCATCGCGCACGGCTACGACATGGCGCACGGCGCGACCCAACAGAAGCTGGCGGTCGACTCGGGTGTCTGGCCGCTCTACCGCTTCGATCCGCGGCGCATCGCCAAGGGAGAGCCGCCGATGCATCTCGACTATGGGCCCCCGAAGCCGCTCGTCGCCGAGTACATGCGCAACGAGTCGCGGTTCCGGGTCGTCGAGCGCAGCGACCCCGCCCGCTTCAGAGGGTTCCTCAAGGACGCGCAGGAAGAGGCCCGTCAGCGCTACGCCGTGTACCAGCAGCTCGCGGGCATCACGGTGCCGCAGCCCGAGGTGACGACCGGCGACAAGGCGCCGCAAGCCGCACCAGAAGGGAAGGAATAACGTGGACCTCACTACGGCATACCTCGGGATGAGGCTTCCCCATCCGCTGGTGGTGGGAGCGTCACCGCTGGCCGATGACCTCGACGGCGTCAAGCGCCTCGAGGACGCCGGCGCCGCGGCCATCGTCCTGCGATCGCTCTTCGAAGAGCAGATCACACGGGAGCAGCTGGCGGAGTACATCAATCTCGACAACCCCGGAGAATCGTTCGCCGAGGCCGCCAGCTACTTTCCCAGCCCCCACGCCTTCGCCCTGGGCCCCGTCCAGTACCTGGAGCACCTGCGACGAGCGAAGGAAGCGGTCCGCATTCCCGTCATCGCGTCGCTGAACGGCGCGACGCCCGGCGGCTGGATCGAATACGCCGGTCTGATGGCGCAAGCCGGCGCGGACGCGCTGGAGCTGAACCTCTATCGCATCGCGACCGACCCGGAGACGACCAGCGCGGACATCGAGCGCCAGGCCATTGAAACAGTGCGGGAGGTGAAACAGGCCGTCACGATCCCGGTGGCCGTCAAGCTGTCCCCGTTCTATACCGCGCTCGCCCACCTCGCCCGGGAGCTCGACCGGGCCGGCGCCGATGGGCTGGTCCTCTTCAACCGTTTCTACCAACCCGACATCGATGCAGAGGAACTGGCGGCGACGCGCACGCTGCACCTTTCGGATTCCTCGGAGTTGCGCCTTCGCCTGCACTGGATGGCGATCCTCTCCGGGCGCGTCCGGGCGTCGCTTGCGGTCACCGGCGGCGTGCACACCGCCGTCGACGTCGTCAAAGCCACGATGGCCGGCGCACATGTCACGCAGATGGTCTCGGCGCTCCTGATGCACGGGCCTGGGCATCTCCGCACGGTGCTGAACGACCTCGCGGCGTGGATGCACGGAACACGAGTGGCCTTCGCTCGCTGAGATGCGGGGCAACATGAGCCTCTTCAAGGTGCCCGACCCGGACGCGTACGAACGGGCGAACTACATGCTCATGCTGCAGGGTTGGCGAGTCTGATACGCGGCGGCCGGTTCAGACATGCGCGAGCATTCGGCCGCTCAGCAGATGATCGAGCCAGAGATTGGAGAGCTTCTCCTGCACGGTGTTCTGCCGGAGGCGCGCGGCGAGATTGACGAAGTCCACGCGATCCATCTCCTGATCCTGGTTGAAACAGGAGAAGATGATCGTCTCCTGCCCGGTGACGGGATCGATGTGCTTCTGCAGGCATTGCGCGCACACCTCTTTCATCATGCACTGCATGGGCGAGTTGATGCTGGCGATGCCGACGTGGTCCTTCTTCAAACAGGACTCGAGCACGCCGTGCCGCGCTGCTTTGACCGCGGCCATCATGCGATCCGATCCAATCGCGATGATGCGATCGACGGTGTGTAGCGGCACGACGCAATCGCCCAGCTCGCCGCTCTGGTACGCGAGCATCGCCTGCACGATGTTGCCGCGGAAGTGGGCGTCCTGCGGGCGGCTGGGTTCGACCACGGCACCGGTGTCGGTGCTCCAAATCACCTGATCGGTCGCCGCTTCGATGGTCTCGCGCTTGAACAGGTCTTCACCTTTGTTATAGCCGGCGAAATAGATCACCGTGTTGCCGGCCTCGCGCATCGCCCTGGCGATCGAAAAGAGCACGGCGTTGCCCAGACCACCGCCGAGCAGCAGGACGTTCCGATGCTCGGGAATCTTGGTCGGCGCGCCGGTCGGTCCCATGACGACGACGGGCTCGCCCCTCTTCAAGAACGACACCAGCCGGCTCGACACGCCGAGTTCGAGCGCGATCAGCGATAACAGCCCCCTTTCCTTGTCGACCGAGGCGCCGGTCAGCGCGATGCCTTCCATCAGCAGCGGGACCGCTTCCACGCGAGGAGCGACCGACTCGTAATTCTGCAACCGGTAGAACTGGCCCGGGCGGAAATGGCGCGCGGCGGCGGGCGCCTTGACGACCAGTTCGACGATGGTGGGCGTGAGCCGCACCACGTCGTGGACGTGCGCCTTGAAGTCGGCATCGAGGCGCTGCACGAGCGCCGACCACACCGCGTCTCGAACGCCCTGTGTCGAAGCATCCAGCGAGGACAATTGCGCCGCGAACAGACTGACGACGTGCGGAAAGCCGTCCTTCGCCGACGCCATCGCCTTCACGACGTTACCGGCGTAGCGCGGATGGTTGTCGCCGTAATAACTCACGAAGCGGCCGTCGGCCTCGTATGACGTGAAGAAACCCGTTCGCGTCCGGGCTCACACTGAAGCGGCCGTCGCCACCACGGGACACCACGTGCGGCTGGAAGAACTTCTTCTGCGCGTCGAGCTGAAAGGTGCCTGTGATCTCCTTCTCGTACGTGATGTTCGGCGTCGTCCCAGCGGCGACGAGAACCGTACGGGCGGGCAGCGCTCTTCGTGCCGCGCTCTGCCCCTCGCGGTTGAAAATCATTGCCTCCACGGCGCCGCGCTCGTCAGGAACAGCTTCGATCGGTGTGAGGTTCTCCGCGAACGCGACGCCCTCTTCGAGGGCCTTGATGACTTCTTCATGGTTCAGGCGGTACGCGGGGAATCCACCATGCGTTTGCGATAGGCGATGGTGACGCCACCCCAGGCTCGCACGAGCGGGATGAAATTGGGCGCTTCGCCCGCCGCCTCGGCTCGTGCCCGCTCGGCACGGACCGCGCGGCCGTGCGCCAGATACTCGTCGAGCAGCTCAAGCTCCTCGGCGTCGTAGGAGCCGCGGACGCGCGCCTCGCCACATTCCGCGGTGAGGATGTCGTACCGCTGGAGCGTCTTTTCGACCTGCAGCGGGTAGTACGCCATCAGCTCCGTGGCGGTGTCGATCGCCGTCAGGCCACCGCCGATCACGACGGCCGGCACGCGCGCCTGCAGGTTCGGCAGGGCTTCGCGTTTGAACGCCCCCGTGAGCTGCAGCGCCATGAGGAAGTCGCTCGCTTTTCTGATCCCGCGGATCAGGTTGTTCTTCATGTCGATGACGGTCGGACGACCGGCGCCGGTCGCAATCGCCACGTGATCGAATCCCGTACGTCCACGCGTCTTCGATCGACAGCGTGCCGCCGAAGCGGATGCCGCCATAGATCTTCAGGCGGCGCCGCCGCGCCAGTGTCAGGTGCAGCAGTGTCAGGAAGTTCTTGTCCCACCGTACGGTGATGCCGTACTCCGACACGCCGCCGAAGCCTTCGAGCACACGATCGTCGAGCTGGCGATAGATCTCACTCCAGTCGCGGACCGGCCGGGGCGGCGTGTCATCCGTGCCGACAAGCGCCACTGGCAGCGGCTCGATCTTCAGACCGTCGATGCCGACGACACCGAACCCTTCGTTCACGAGGTAGTGAGCGAGCGTGTAGCCGGCGGGCCCGAGGCCGGCGACGAGGATGTTCTTGCCGTTGTACGGCAGCGCATGGGGCCGCCGCACGTTCAGCGGATTCCACCGCGTCAGCAGGCCGTAAATCTCGACGCCCCACGGCATCTGCAGCACGTCGGTCAGTACGCCGGTTTCGATCTGCGGGATGTTGACCGGCTCCTGCTTCTGGTAGATGCACGACTTCATGCAGTCGTTGCAGATGCGATGGCCGGTGCCAGGGCACATGGGGTTGTCGAGAGTGACGAGCGCGAGCGCGCCGATCGCATCGCCCGCCTTCCGCAGCATGTGCATCTCGGAAATCTTTTCGTCGAGCGGGCAGCCACCGAGCTCGATGCCGAGCGGGTTGCGCGCAATCTTCCCGGCCTGCTCATTTCCGGGGCCTGCTTCCGGGCTCGCGAGCCCTTTCGAGCACGAATCCTTGTCGCGTTCGTGGCACAGCACGCAGTAATGGATCTCGCTCAGGACTTCGCGCGGCCTCATGCGCGCGTCGGTCAGCCTGAAGCCGTCGCGGCGGCGCAGCCGATCGTCGGGGCCGACCATCCACTCCGGCAGGTCCGGCCGCGGCCGCTGCACGTCGACGAGGCGCCAGTAATCGAGCGTTTCGGGAAACCGGAATATCACCCAGTCGCGATACGCCCGATCGTGCAGCCGCGCCGCGCACCAGCGCTTGAGGCTGTCGACCTGCGAGGTGACTTGGCCACCGCCTGCTCTCTCGATGTCCATCAACGCGCAGCCGGCGCGCGCCACGGCGAGCTCCAGGTCCTGGCCGCCCGGAGGGGCCCCGGGCAGGCCCATGATCAACGTCGCGACGACGGCCTCGTCATCCGGCGTCGACACGACGCGGCGCGCCTCCCTTCACGAGCGGGAGCACGCGCCGGCGGACGAAGTCCACCTTGAAGCGAAACAAATCGTCCTGGTCGCGCGTGATGGCCGTCAGCGCGTCAACGCTCGGCTGAAGGTGAAAGAGACGCGTGACGAAGCGGCTCACGTGCGGCGCCAGCGCGACGAGCAGATTCGACAACGCGATCGGCGCGCGCGGCACGTCAGGCGTCGAGCGATACGCGTCCCACTCATGCCACAGCTCGGGGTCAGCGGCCTCGACTTCCTCGCAGAAGCGTTCGTACAGTGACGCGAGACGATCGGGATCGTGCAGGTCACCAAATGTGTAGCCGGAGACGCCGAGCTTTGTCGTGGGCACGGTCAGGAAGCCCGCCGGGGTTCCGGATCCTCTCTGTTCACGCTATCGGATAACGGCAGATGCTCGACGAGCACCTTATCGACACGCTTCCCATCCATGTCAACGACCTCAAAGCGCAAGCCCGCGGCTTCGAACCTGTCGGCGGCCACGGGAATGCGGCCGATTCTCATCGTGACGAGCCCGCCGAGCGTCAGATAGCTGTCTCGATCTTCGCCCGGCAGCTTGCCGAGATTCAGCAGCTCGTGTTCCCGTGGTCGGCCCATTGTTGAAGCCGGGGCTTCCGGACAGAGACAAACGCGATTTCCGCCATGGCAAACACACCGGCGAGCACGATGAGTGGCAGGATCAGAATGATTTCCATGTGCGGTCCTCTACGATGTGGGCGCCGTCCAGCCCTGACATCATGTACAAGAAAACACCTTCACTTGTGGCACGATCCCTATGGGGTTTTCTGTCAGAAATTCGGGAGCGACAGACGAACAAGGGCTGGTTCTTCGACGCTCCGCTGGATCGACGATCGCTATGGATACCACAGGCGTGTCCTCGAGCCGCCACAAACGTGAAAGTGCGTTGGGTGTGTCGGTGCCGCGGGTAACGTTGCGTCGAATCGCGTCGTGAACACAAGGTTTCGAAGCCATGCTAACCAACTTCGTCGAGCGCAGGTGGATGGGCTACGCAACCGCCATGGCGGGCATTGCCATCGTCACCACGATCTGTGCGCCGTTTCACGAAACACTGAATGACACGACCGTCGCGCTGGCCTATCTGCTGGTGGTGCTTCTCGTTGCAACCGCCTGGGGGAGCTGGCCGGCGTTGCTGGCGTCCGTCGTCGGCGTGCTGTGCTTCAACTTCTTCTTCCTGCCGCCCGTTTACACGCTGACGATCGCTGACCCGCAGAATTGGGTCGCGCTCGCCGCGTTTCTCGTGACCGCCATCACGGCAGGCCAGCTGTCGGAACTGGCCAAACGGCACGCGGCGGAAGCGGAGGCGGCCAGAAGAGAGACCAGGCTGGCGACCGTCCACAATCGAAGCCTGCTCGAGGCAAGCCTCGATGCGCTCGTCACGATCGGGTCTGACGGCAAGATCAACGACATCAATTCCGCCATCGAGAGCCTGACCGGTCGTTCTCGTGCGGCGCTCATCGGGGCGGACTTCTCGGATTGCTTCACCGAGCCGGAGAAAGCCCGCGCTGCGTATCGCGAGGCTCTTCGCGAAGGTTTTGTGCGAGATCGTCCGCTGGAGCTCCGTCACCGGGATGGGCACGTGACCTCCGTGCTCTACAACGCGTCGCTTCATCGCGATGACGGTGGCAAGGTGATTGGGGTAATGGCCGCGGCCCGCTCTATCTCGACGTCCGCCCGAAAGCCCGTGATCGCGGTGTCGGACGCTGACGTGGTGCAGAGCCTGAACCGCTTCGTCGCGCTCGCCAGTCTCTTTTCGATCGCGGTCGGACTGCTCGGTCTGATCGGCTGGACGTTCGGCATCACTGTCCTGAAGAGCGTCATCCCCGGCCAGGTGATCATCAAGCCGAACGCCGCCATCGGCCTGATGTTGTGTGGCTGCTCTTTGTGGCTGCTCCGGAGCCGGGACACGCAACACCCTCAGGCAATCAGGAAGCTCGTCGGCCAGGTGTTGGCGCTGGTCGTCGCGTCGCTGGGTCTGCTGACCCTGTCGGAGCACCTCGTCGGCTGGGACCTTGGCATCGACCAGTTGTTCTTCGTCGATCAAAACCCCTGGGAGGCGTTCGGAAGCATTCGGCCGGGCCTGATGGCGCCAATTACGGCCCTCGATTTCCTGCTGATTGGGCTCGCGCTGCTGTGGCTGGACTGGACGATCGTGTACCGGTCGCGGCGCTACGGCCCCGCGCAGTTCCTGGCCTTCGCGGCCAACACCGGTGCCATCGTCGGGCTCCTCGACTTCATTCTCGGGTCTCATACCTCCTATACACACATTGCGCTGCAGACATCCATTGTCCTGTTCGTGCTGTCCTTCGCGGTGGCGTGTGCGCGTACTGGCTGGGGGCTCGGTGCGCTGTTCGCCAGTTCGAGTGACGGTGGCATGCTCACCCGACGGTTGTGGCCGGCGACGATCGTCGTACCGCTGCTGATCGGCACCGTGTCGTGGAAGGCATATGCCGCCGGACTGTTTTCCGAGTGGAGCGGGATCACGGTGATGATCGTCGCGATGATCACGCTGCTGGCCGGTCTGACCGTCTTGAGCGGCCAAAGCATCGATCAGAGCGACGCGGAACGCCGGCTCGCGGAAGGGTCGCTGCACCGAAGCGAGGAGGAGCTGCGAGAGGCGCAGCGTCTGGCACGCGTGGGCAGTTGGTGGTGGGATCCCAGAACCGACACGGTCACCTGGTCGGAAGGGCTGTATCGCATTGCCGCCCGCGATCCAAAGATGCCGCCTCCGCGCTTCAGTGAGCACTCCCGTTTCTACACGGCTGAAAGCCTCGCGCGACTGACCGCCGCGGTAGAACAGGCCCTCCAGGCGGGGACACCCTTCGCGCTCGAGCTGGAGCTGGAACGCGCCGACGGGAGCATCCGATCGGTCACGAGCCGTGGCGAAGCCGAGCGCGATACCGACGGCCGGGTCGTGCTCGTTCGTGGCACCGTCCATGATGTGACCGAGCACAAGCAGGCCGAACAAGCATTGCGGACGAGCGAAGCCAATCTGAACAGGGCGCAGGAAATCGCGCACATCGGCAGTTGGCATCTGGACCTCACGCGCGACCGGCTCACGTGGTCGGACGAGGTGTTTCGCATCTTCGGCGTACCAAAAGGCACGGCCCTGACGTACGAGTCTTTTCTCGGCTCGATTCACCCCGCGGACAGGGACGCCGTCGACAAGGCCTGGGCCGCCGCGATGCGCGGTGCGCCGTATGACATCGAACACCGCGTCGTCGTATCCGGCGCGCTGAAATGGGTTCGAGAACGGGCGGAGATCGAGTTCGACACGGACGGCCGCGCGGTGCAAGGCATCGGCACCGTTCAGGAGATTACCGAACGCAAACGCGCGCAGGAGGAGCTGCTCCGGATCAATCGCGCGCACCGCGCGTTGAGCAGCTGCAACCAGGCCTTGATCCGCGCCACGGAAGAATCCGCCTGGCTCGCTCAGGTCTGTCGCATCATCGTCGACGAGGCGGGCTATCGCTTCTGCTGGGTGGGCCTCGCAGAACACGACGAGGCGAAGACCGTGACGGCCGTGGCGCAAGCCGGCGTCGATGAGGGCTACCTGAAGGCCGTCAGCGTAACCTGGGCCGACGCGGATCACCGCCTGGGACCAACGGGGACATGTATCCGGACTGGCCAGACGCAGATCGTGAAGGACACGGCCACCGATCTGATGTTCGCGCCGTGGCGCGGCGAGGCGCTGAAACGGGGGTACGCGTCGATGGTTGCGATCCCGCTCGTGGTAGACGCCGAACGCTTTGGAGCGCTGAGCATCTACGCGGCGGAGTCCGAAGCATTCCGCGACGAGGAGGTGACGCTCTTGAGCGAGTTGGCCGGCGACTTGAGCTACGGCGTCACCACGCTTCGCGTCCGTGCCGAGCAACTCCGAGGGGAAGAGGAGATCCGCACGCTCAATGCCGAGCTCGAGGATCGCGTCCGCGCGCGAACCGCGGACCTCGAAGCCGCTCACGAGCGTGAAGGCCAGGTAGGATTCAGGATTCAGCAGATGCTGCTCCTGACGCAGCCACCGACCGACGTGGCCGGACTTCGGGTGGCCGCGCTCACCATTCCTTCTCAGCGCATCGACGGCGATTTCTACGATTTCTTCAAGCATGAGAACCAGTGCCTCGACGTGATCGTCGCAGACGTCATGGGCAAGGGCATTCCCGCCGCGCTGCTGGCAGGCGCGACCAAGAGCAACTTTCTCGAGGCTCTGTGCCACCTCATGGCCATGTCCAAGGGCGCGCTTCCCGAGCCCAAGGAAATCGTGACCCTGGCCCATGCGGACATGGTTCGACAATTGATCGATCTCGAAAGCTTCGTGACGCTGAGTTACGCCCGATTGGACTTGAATCGGCGCGTCCTCGACCTCGTCGATTGCGGGCACACGGGGATGATGGTCGTGCGCGCCGGGACGAGCCTCTGTGAGACACTGCACGGGAACAACCTGCCGCTGGGGATCCGCGAAGGAGAGATCTTCGATCAGATGGCCATTCCTTTCGAGTCGGGAGACCTGTTCCTCTTCTACTCGGACGGGATCACCGACATGCGAAATCGCGACGGCGAGTTGTTTGGGGCAGACCGCCTCTCGGAATTCGTTCGGATCAACCGCGCGCTCGAGCCGGAAGCCCTCGTGAATGCCATCCGCCAGGCCGCTGTGACGTTTGCGCAATCCGATCGGCTCACCGACGATCTGACCTGTGTGGCCCTGAAAGTCGGCGACCCGCAACATCCGCTGGCGCGTTCTGAGCTGGAGATCGACAGCGACCTCAAAGAACTCAGTCGTGTGCGCGAATTCGTCCGCAACTTCTGTCGCACGGTTCCCGAGGGGCTGTTTGATCAGGAGGACGTCGCGCAATTCGAGCTGGCGGTCAACGAGGCGGCCAGCAACATCATCAAGCACGCCTACCATGGCCGCGCCGATCAGCGGATTCAACTGGACGCCGAGATGATCCCCAGCCGGGTGTCAATTCGACTGCATCATCTGGGTGATTCATTCGACCCGGCCACCGTCCCGCCGCCCGCGTTGGACGGCTCGCGCGAGTCGGGTTTCGGTCTCTATCTCATCACCAAGAGCGTGGACGACGTTCGGTACTCTCGCGACGAACGTGGGAGGAACTGTATTACTCTCGTCAAAGTTCTCAACTCTTAGCTGCGAAGGACAACTTGATGCAGATGGCTGTCGAGAAAGTCGGCGATGTGGCGGTGGCCGCCGTCCCGGTGGAGGATCTTGACGCCAGCAATGCCGGGGAGTTCAAGCGAGACATCGCGCCGGTGGTCGATGCCAATGCGAAGCTCGTACTCGACTTGAGTCGGCTGCGCTTCGTCGACAGCTCCGGATTGGGCGCGTTCATTTCCTGCCTCCGAAAACTGAACGCCAAGGGTGGCGACCTCAAGCTGTGCGGAATGTCCAAGCCGGTGCGGGCGGTGTTCGAGCTCGTGCGCATGCACCGTGTCTTCGACATCTATGCTGCCAGGGAGGAGGCTGTGCGCGCGTTCGGGCCCACAATCCGCTGAATGTTGCCGGATCGATTTGCGGAAGTCTGTCGCCGATGGTGCTGCTCATCGCGTTGCAGTTCTTGAAACGCTTCTTGGGGACATGATCGCTCCGAGGGCTTCCACGGGGAGCTAATCCAGTTCCCACCGCGCCGCGACGTCGAGATCCTCGCGAGACACGTCGCGCACCGTCAAGCGGCCGCCGGCCGGCCCCCTTCCTTCACTCCACACATAGTCAGCCAGGAGACGCTCGGCCTGCATGCGCCAGAAGGCGCCTCCAGGTTCGAGGCGACGGTGCGTCAGTCGGGCCAGGCGATCAACGGCCTCGGGATCGATGGCCACCGTCACGGGGAACTCGACGCCATCGGCGACATGCCTCACGCGAAAGGCGTGCTCTGCTGACCGTGGCGCAGCGGCCTCGTGCGAAGGAAGGATCTGAAATCCATTGAGTGTCAGGATTGTGATGCGTGGCCCGGCCGACGCGGGCGGTGCCGTGCCCTGCGCGAGCGGCGGCAGCGATGCCCGGGTCGCAATCGCCGCAGCGACCGCGCCTCGCAGCGTCTCCGGCGTCATGGGCTTGCGCAGGAAGTCCGTCGCGCCCAGCTTCATGGCGTCCACGGCGAGCTCGACAGACGCGAACGCCGTGACCATCAGCACGCGTGCGTCGGCGGCGCGCTCCTTGATCCGCCGCAAGGTCTCGAGACCATCGATCCCGGGCATCTTCTGATCGAGGACGACGATGTCGTGCGCGCGCCCGTCACCAAAAAGCGTGAGCCCGTCTTCGCCGGTACCCGCCTCGTCCACGGCGTATCCGGACGCTTCGAGCGTCAGGCGCATCATCTGCCGAATGTGCGGCTCGTCGTCGATGATCAGAACCTTCATAAGCGCGCCTCTTCCGCAATCGGTACCGTGAACGTGAACGTGGATCCCTTGCCGACCTCCGACTGGACGCTGAGCTCGCCGCCGTGCGCTTCGACAATCCGGCGGCAAATCGTCAGTCCGAGCCCTGCGCCGCCCCCGGGTCCGCCGGGCACCTGCACGAACGGCTCGAAGATCTTCGCGAGGTAATGGCGCGGAATCCCCACGCCCGTGTCCATGACAGAGATCGCGACCTCTCCGGGACGCGGTACCGCCGACACGGTGATGCTGCCGCCCGCGGCTGTTGCACGCGCGGCATTGGTGACGAGATTGGCGATGACCCGCTCGATCTGCGCACGATCGACGAAGACGAGTGGCAACTCGGGTGCGACGTCGATGTTTATCGCCCGAGTCTTTGTTTCGATCTGCGGCCGAAGCCCCTCGACCGTCTCACGCACGAGCGTCGCCGCGCCGACCGGACTGCGCACTGGGGTGACGTCGCCCGATTCAATCTTCGACAGATTGAGCAGTTCGCGCATCAGGTGATCGAGTCGGGCGGTATCCTCGCGACAGACATGCAGAATGTCCTTCTGCTGCTCGGTCAACGTGCCCGACGGATCTTCGAGCAGCAGATGGATGCCCATCTGGACGCTCGTGAGCGGCGTCCGCAGCTCATGCGATGCATCGGCGATGAATTCGGACTTGAGACGGCTGATCTCGGCCAGGTGCGTCACGTCTTCCAGCAACGTAACGGCGCCGACCAGGCGCCCATCGGCGTCCCGCATCGGCGTCGATCGGACGTGGAACGCGCGGCGCGCGCCGCCGACTGCCCATGGCAGCACGGCTGCCGGGCTTTCCGACGCGACGGTGCTGCCCGAGCGAAGGACCGCGGCGACTGCCTGCCCGATGCGGTTGTCCTTCGTGATCTCGTCGATCGGACGACCAATCACGTCCGTTCGCGCGCCGAACAGGCGTTCCGCGGCGGGGTTGACGCGGGTCAGACGTCGATCGCTGTCAGTGACGAGGACAGGATCATACAGGGAGTCGATCGCGGCTTCGGTCGTCTGCTGGGCCATCACCAGCTTCCCCAAATCGGATCGCCTCAATTCCCGGATCCGCTCTGCCATTCGATTGAAGCCGATCGCGAGCGTCCCGATCTCGTCGGCGGAGCGAACCGGGACGGTCGGTTCCAGATCGCCACTGGCCATGCGGGTCGTTGCGTCGGTCAGTTGGCGGACCGGGCCAAGAATCGCGTTGGACAGGCCGATTTCAACGGCAATACCCGCCGCCATGAGTACGAGGGCGAGCGCCAGTGTCACGAAAGACCAGCGGCGCGCGATGCGCGAGGCTTCAGCCGCCTTGCGGCGCATCGCCTCCTGATTGAGGTGCAAGAGGCCGTCGCATTGAGCCCGAACGGCGTTGAACTGCGGTTCGAGCGATTGGAAGTACAGCGGTGTCCGATCGCCGGCGACCGTCAGAAACGCGTCGAAGCGGCGGTAATACTCGTCGCGGCCTTCCCGAATCCTTCCAATCGCGTCCGACTCGCCATACTCGGTGATATTCGCCGCCGCCCTGTCGAACGCCGCATTGAACCTGCGACGATGCTCGACGATTTGTTGGCGAGCGCGATCGTGATGCCCAAGCAGATCGAACAGCGCGGCGGAGTCCTGCCGCTCGAGGCTTTCCTTCATGTCCTGGGCGGCGACGACCGAATCGTAGTTCTCAGAGATGATCCGGCCGGACACGGCGCTCATCTGACTGAGCGTCCGGGCGCTCCAGGCTCCAAGCACACCGAGCGCGAGAACAAATCCGGCGTACCCCACGAGCAGCTTGGTCCGGAGTTTCATCGCGCGTCACCCATCAAGCGCACGTCCTCGGCCCTGAACGTCGTCGCGAGCGGGGTCCATCAGGGCCGTGGCAAAGCAGAAACATGCGCCCTCCGGGCTGCGGCACCGGAAGAATGAGAGTATTGAAGGTTCGGGTCAGCGTCGTCAACGACGTCCGGTCCAGCAGGCTTCGCCACCGGAGCGGAAGCCGTCCATGCTCCTGGTTACCTCAGGGCTGAGGCGTATGCCTGAAGGAGCACGGTCTCCAGGTCGTGCATCTCAAATGGCTTGTCCATCACGCTGTGCACGCCGAGGTCGAGTGCGGCCCTGGTGACCTCGGGCGTGCCAAAGGCCGTCATCAGAATCACGGGGCTGTGGGGCGAGAGCCCCCGGATCTTCTTGAGCAGCGTCAGATCGTTCGAATCCGGTAACCGATAGTCCAGGAACACCGCGTCAACCGACGGTGCGGGACCAGTCAAGGCCTGAACCGCGCCTGCCCCGTCCTCAGCTTCGATCACGGTATGCCCAGCGTGTGCCAGTGTTTCCGCGATCGCCCACCGAATGAGCCGCTCATCTTCAACCACGAGCACCCGGAGGGAGGGGGAATTCTTCGTCATCTGGGCAAAACCACGCATGAACACCTGAGCGTCGATGGCCGAGAACCGCGGCAATTGGACATGAATCCCGACCACGGACCGAACGATTCTGAGCGTACTCAAGAAGCGATCCAAGCGGGCCGGCCGCTTAGCGCGTGGCGGCGTTTTGTGCGGGAAGCTGGATCGTGACGGTCGTGCCTCCACCAGGCGGGCACGCGATGCTGATCGCCCCACGATGGGCTTCAATCAGGCGTTTGGCGGTCGGGAGCCCGAGGCCTGATCCCCGGACCTTGGTGGTGAAGAATGGCGTGAAGATCTTCTCCCGCACCTCCGCGGGAATGCCCGGACCGCTGTCGCTGAACGCAATCTGACAGATGTCGTCCGCTGACGAGAGCGACACGCGAATCGTGCCACGCCCCTGCATCGCCTGCGCGCCATTGACCAGCAGATTCTCGAACACAATCTTGAGGAGGTTGGCATCCGCCTCGATGGGCGGCCCTGTCCCGTCGACAATCACCTCAATCTCCTTGCGCGTCGGGTCGCCGCCGAGCAGCTCCGCCGTCATCACCACGAGTGCCGTCAGATCCACCGGCGCGGGCTTCGGCTGTGGAGGCCGCGCGAACAACAGAAGATCTTGCATCAAGTCATTGAGCGCGTCGATGCGCGTCACGATCTCTTTGACGATCGTCGCGTCTTTACTCTCCTTCGGCAGGCGCGTGCCGATCACTTGAATCGCACCGCGCACGCCTGCCAGGGGGTTCTTCACTTCGTGGGCGATGACGGCGGCCATCTCGCCGAGCCTCGCCAGGGCCGTGTGTTCGCGCAGCTTCTCTTCGATGCGCACGCGCGCGCTAAGGTCGTGGATAATTCCGGTGAACTTGCGTTCGCCGCCGACCGTCATTTCGCCGACCGACAGATGCAGTGGAAACGTCGTGCCGTCTCTCCGAAGGCCGGTGACCTCCCGGCCGATGCCGATGATCTTCTGCACGCCCGTCTCGAGATACCGGGCCACGTAGGCATCGTGTTCCTCGTGGTACGGAGAGGGCATCAGCATGCTGACGTTCCGGCCGACGACCTCATGCTCGCCATAGCCGAACAGTCGTTCGGCTGCCTGATTGAACGCTTCAATGCGCGCGTGAGCGTCGATGACGACGATACCGTCCACGGCGGATTCGATCACCGAACGCCAGCGAGCCTCGCTCGTCCGGAGCCGCTCTTCGAGCTGCACGCGCTCGGTGAGGTCGTGGAGCATCCCGGTGAACTTGGGCTCGCCGCCGGTCGACATTTCGCCGACCGAGAGATGGAGGGGAAACGTCGTGCCATCGCGGCGACGGCCGGTCACCTCGCGGCCGATCCCAATGATCTTGGCCTTCCCCGTCGCGAGATACCGCGAGAGGTACCCGTCGTGGTCCTCGTGATCGGGTGACGGCATCAGCATGTTGACGTTCCGGCCGATCACCTCCAAGGCTCGGTAGCCAAACAAGCGCTCGGCTCCTCGATTGAACGCCTCGATACGCCCTTTCGCATCAATGACGATGATGCCGTCGACGGCCGAATCGATGATCGCCCGCCAGCGCAATTCACTCGTGCGGAGCGCCACGTCCGCTCGCTTGCGCGCCGTGAGGTCTCGTGCGATGACCATTGCCCCGACGATGGATCCGGTGGCATCCCGAACCGGCGCCACGGTCAGGGAGACGTCGACGAGGTGCCCGTTCTTCGCCTGCCGAACCGTCTCGTAGTGCTCGAAACGCTCGCCAGCTTTGATGCGCTCCAAAATGGTAGCGAGCTCATCTCGGCGGTCAGGTGGGAAGAGCACGGATATGGGGCGTCCCGTGACCTCCGCGGCCGTGTAACCGTAGAGGCGCTCGGCTGCGCGATTCCAGGAGCGGATGACGCCATCCAGATCTTTGCTGATGATGGCATCGTCGGATGCATCAACGATCGTGGTCAGGATGCCGCTGGTTTCGTCCTCAGGCCGGAAGGGCGTCATCTCGGGATTGCGCGCTGTCTGACGTATCGCCGTCCACGGTCAAGACCTCTGAACGCTTGCCGGTTCCGAGGTCTGCCGTCGCCGGATGCGGACGGCGACAGTCGGCACCGCCGCTGGCGGGGCGTCTTCGTTTCTGAACGTACCGAGCAGCACAACGTCGTCATCGCCATTGGCAAACCAGGCTCGCACATGCGCACGCTGGGCAAATGCAATGGCTTGCGAGACAGCGTCGTCGCGGGTGCGGACAATGAACTGATCGGGCAGTCGAAGGTGTGCCAAGCAAATAGACCGTGGAGGGATTACCGCGCTTCTGCCGGACGACAACATCCCCGTCTTCAGGACGACCTAGGATCGGAATCATTAGAATGCTCGCTCGGTAAGCGACGACGGCGGCTTCCGTCCAGGGCGGCGTCCTCGTTGGCGAGCGAACGGGTCTCGGCGCGGTTGCTGCGGAGGGCGGTAACGGCAACTGTAATCTATCTGACAGTCCCCGATCAAGACCGACCTGACTCAGTCATCAAAATGTTACGCCCCGCCGCTGGGAAGGCCTGGGGAACGTTCTGCAGCCAGCCGATTACACCTGTCGCCTATGTCGCCTACTGTCGCAGTCGGTCGAAATGGGCGCGGATGCTGGAGTAGCACTCGCAGGATGCCATTTTCAGCCCTTTGCGGTTCCGCACCGTGACCCGCCCATGCGTGTAGCCGATCAGTCCAGCCTCTTGCAGCGCACCAGCTGCGATGCTGACGGTCGGACGCCGCACGCCGAGCATGACCGCGAGAAACTCATGGCTCAGATTGAAGTCCTGCTGGTCCATCCGGTCGTGCGTCATCAGCAGCCAGCGGGCGCAACGTTGCTGCACCTGATGCCTGACGCTACACGCCGTTGATTGCATCAGCTGCGCGATGACCACTTGTGTGTACCGCCCCATCAAGTCATGAAGGGCGCCACGTGTCGCGACTTCACGTCGGAAATCCCCAACGCTCAGCATCTCGGCGTCTGTGTCGGACACCTGCATTACGGTTGGACCCGGTGCGACCGCCTCGACACTGAGAAATGCTTCGATGCCGAGCATGCCTTCATTACCGACAGTTGTCGCTTCGACCATCGTACCGTCCGACAAGAGCGTCGCGAGCGACGCGACACCCCCATTCAAGAAATACACGACTCGGATCGGTTCATCAGGTTTGTGAAGCACCTGTTTCACGCGAATCGGAACGGTTGTCAGGTACGGCAGGAGGCGGCGGAAGTCTTTGGCCGGCAGCGCGGCAAGCAGATGATTCTTCGGTCGTCGATCGGCGGGAGGCGGGCGCACAGTACGCGGTCGGACGGACGACGAGCGTTCCTTCGACATCGGTTGATGCCTCCAGTGCCAGCGGGGTTGTGCTTTGGAGAGTCCGTCGGCGAGCCGATCGTTTCCGCGAGAACGGCGGCGGCAGGCTCAGGAAAGCCGGAGCCAGGATGTTACCATGTTCGACTCCGGCGGGGTGAAGCGTCGGTCACTGACGTCCTGCACAGACAGACGCGTGGGCAGTCTGGGATCTGCCAATCCCGCGATGTTCGACGTGCGCTTTGTGCCGGCGCTTGCTTCGGTTTGCGTTAGACTGGCGAGAACTGTGAGATTTGTTTTCGTCGGCATTTCCGGCGACAGATGTGGCGCCCGGCATTGCCGGATCAGTTTACCGCCTCGAAACGCCGAAGCAACGTGTCGAGCTCGCCGACCCTGACTGTCTGCTGTATTGCGTGTGATTGACAAGATGGAACGCGACTCGCAAATCATCATCGGACCAGACGGCACGGTGCTGGCGGCGACGGGTCAATTGCCGCCAGGCCTCGTGGACGTTCCTCTCCGGGATTGCGAAGCTCTGTCGCGTGAGATCCGCGAGGCCGGAAACGCTCTCGTCCAGGAGCTGCGCCGCTCCGGAGATCGGGTCGTCACCCAGACCGTCGCGTTCGACAATGGGGCTCGAGCCGTGCAACTGGTCGCGCTCGAGGCGCTTGCCATTCGGCGCACGCCGACAGATGTGCGGACGCTCCTGACCTCAAAACTTTCCGTGATCTCGTTCCAGGCTACATCGGTCCACGTCGCGCTCGATATCGTGGTCGCCGACACCGTGCCCGCCGTCGTGCATTTGGATTCCGAGAAAGTCGCGTGGGCGGTCACGACCCTTGTCGGCAATGCCCTGCGATACATGCGACCGGGATCTCGCCGGATGGGGGGCGGAACAATCAGCGTCCGCGCGGGTTTCGATCCCGGCAGCTCCCTCGTGACGATCGAGGTGCAGGACGACGGGCCGGGGATTCCGGCCGATACGGTCACCCGACTATTCAAACGCGACAGCTTGAACGTCCGAGGCGCGGGCCTCGCGCTCCTGCTGATGTCCGACATTTGCGCTGCCCACGGCGGCACGGTCGATGTTCACAGCAAGGCGGACGTTTCTGAGCATGGGACCACGGTCCGCCTGACGTTCGTTGCGCGCTGATGTGAGGCCGCCTTGCCCAGAATCGTTTCTGCCCTGTTGCCGGTCGTGCCCAATACTGGTTCCTGATTAAGTTTGTCCCTAACCGCGGCGCGTTCTCCGACTGTGATCGTGACGCCTGGGCAACACGCAACTCCGGGATCCTCGCCTCGAGGGGCTGGTGAGGAATCTGTTCCGGCCAAGTTACGGTGGCAACCGGGCTCAACCGCAGCCCGCGACCGCGGTGCGCACGCCTCCTCAGACGGACGTGGTCGCTCGCTGAAAGCGCTGCGAGCCCGGCGTCGTCAGCAACTCGCCGGTCTCGAGCAGCGTTTTCAAGCCGGACAGGATCATCGGCCACCCGCCGTAGAGCTCGTTATTGGCGCCTTCACGCAGCTCGCTGTGGACGACGACCAGGCGGCATGAATCGCCGATGGGTTGAATCTCCCACGTCACCTTTGAGGTGCCTTCGCGCTTGACGTCGTCACTCCAGAGCGCGCGGAAGCTCTGCACGAGGCGGCGCGGCGGATCGACTTCCAGGTTCTCCCCTTCCATGACGGGCATGGCGGGCGAGATGGTGTCGGCGCCGGCCGTGCCCTTGTAGGTTGAGCCAGGCTTCCAGTCCGAGGTGACGTTCAGGCCGAACGTGTACTTCCTTCTCATTTCGGGATCCGTGATCGCCTGCCACAAGCGTTCCGGCGTGGTCTTGATGTAAATCTCGAATACCTTCTCCATGGTTGCCTCCAGGTTCTTCTTGAGTCCGGTGAGTGTCGCGGCCCACGGCTCCGTGTATTTGTCGATCCAGCGGTCGTGGATCAGACGGATTGGGACGGCATTCAGAAAATGCAGCTTCTCGCGGCCCGATTTGCGTGTGACGACGAGGCGGGCGTCCTCGAGCACGCGCAGGTGCTTCATGACGCCGAAGCGCGTCATCGGGAGCCGGCGCTCGAGCGCCCCCAGGGTTTGCCCGTCTTTCTTGAAGAGCTCGTCGAGGAGCTTCCGGCGGGTGGGGTCGGCGAGGGCTTTGAAGACCGCCTTCATGCCGTCGACTATATGTGACTATTTAGTCACATGTCAAGCGGCGCCGTTTCGGGTGTGGATGGCGGTTCGCAGTGCGACTCCTGTGATGCTGCATTGGATCGAAAGAAGCGGACGGATCACTTCGCACCTGCGGTTCCTCGCCTCCAGGTGCCCGGCGCCTGTCCGACCAGCTTTTTGAACGCGCGGCTGAACGCGGCTTCCGATTCGTAGCCCACCGCTCCGGCGACTTCGGCGACGTGTTTGCCGTCAGCGAGCAGGCGCGATGCGAGCTGCATGCGCCAGAGCGCCAGATATTGCATCGGCGGGTTGCCGACCATGTCGGTGAACCGCTCGGCCAGCACAGAGCGCGACACGCCGACGAGATGCGCGAGCTTTTCGACCGTCCACTGCCCGCTCGCCTCGGCATGGAGCGCCGCGAGTGCCTGTCCCACCACGGGATCTCGAAGTCCGGCGAGCCAGCCCGTGTCGGCAGGCGGCAGCGTTTCGAGATACTGACGGATGGTCTCGACGAACATCAGTTCCGACAATCGCTCGAGCACGTTCTCGGCGCCCGGACGCGCGCTGCCCGATTCCTTGACGGCGCGGCTCAGCAGCGTTCCCAGCCATCCGGATCTGGCGTTCGCACGCTGCGACGAAAGGTGAATGACGCTGGGCAGCGCGGTGAGCAGCGGATTGAACGGGCGCTCGTCGCACCCGAGAAAACAGCAGACGATCCGCGCTCGCTCGGGACCTCCGCCACCGAGCTCGCAGACATATGGCAGCGGTGTGGACTTGCGGGCGAACTGCGACAGGTCTGGTGTCGCGCGCAGGCCGGGCTTGCTCGACAGGACGTGCGGATCGCCCTGAGGGAAGACGATGAGGTCACCTTCCTGCAGCCGGATGGGCTCTTCCCCCACCGCGTGTCCCCAGCACGAGCCTCGCGCGATCAGGTGATATTCGATGACGCGCTGGGCGCCCGGCATCACCGTGCCGGCGATTTCACGTGACGACGGCGCCTCTGCAACCCATGGAGAGCTCAGCTCGAAGTCGAAGTACACCGCCCCGGTCAGGCTGACCGCGCGCAGCACGTCGGAGAGAACGTCCGCCTTCACGAGGGGTGTGTTGTCGGCCGGACGCGCGAGCATCCGCTCCGGACGGGAGAGCACGCGAGGGTCACTTCCAGACGTGCGGCTAGAGGAATCGGACGTTTGCGCATGGCCACGACGGCGGTTGCCACCTAGTTTAGAGACATGCCGACAATGAAGCCGGCGGAGGTCGAAAGGATAAGTTTATGACGACTGTTGCATCGTGTGATCCCATGATCAGGCCAGAACGCTCCGGAGCGAGCGAGCGCAGTGAGGCCCTGGCAGCACGCCTCGAACAAGGGGCGCGCGCGCTTGCCGCCTTCGCGAGCGACCTCACCGAGGCCGAATGGCAGACGCCTGTTCCCGGGGACGGGCGCAAGATCGGCGTGGTCGTGCATCACGTGGCCAGCATGTATCCGCTCGAGATCCAACTGGCCGGGTTGCTCGCCGAAGGCAAACCGATCACCGGAGTGACGTCGGATGTCGTCGACACGATCAATGCGAAGCATGCCTCCGAGTTCGCGCTCGTCACCAAGGATGAGGCGCTGGATTTGCTCCGGCGCAACAGCGCCGCCGCCGCCGCCGCCATCCGGGCGCGCGGCGACAAGGAACTCGATCGCGGGGCCGCCGTGTCGCTCTACGCCGATGCGCCGCTGACGTGCCAGTTCATGCTCGAAGATCATGCCGTGCGGCACAGCTATCATCACCTCGCCAAGATCCGGGGGGCACTGAAACGGTAGTCCGCCAGGACTCGTGGCGCCCTCGGTCTCCGGGGGCGCCATGCGTACTCACGTGGTCGCAAGCGGGACGAGAACTGGTCGGATCCGGACAGCCAAAAATGCTCCGGTCTGAAGAACCGTCGTGATTCCGGGGGAATCTCGGCCGAGGCCCGGCACACGCCTTGCTCATCTTATCGAGCCCCTATGTTTCAAGACCTCTCGTACGACGTCAGACACGCATTTCGATTGCTCCGGCGGACGCCCCGCAACACCATCATCGCCGTCGCCATCCTCGGTCTCGGGATAGGTACCAACACGGCGATGTTCAGCACGATCAACCATGTGCTGCTGCGGCCGCTGCCATTTCCGGACGCCGATCGGCTGCTTCGCCTGCGCGATCAAATCACCGGCGCCGATGGCGCGCCGCACCCGTTCAATATGGCGGCGCGAAGCGTCATCGCGCTGCGGGATCACACCACAGCGTTCGACGGCATCGTTGCGATGAGCGGCGACAGTATGACGCTCTTCGGCGGTGAGCTGCCGTCGCGGCTGAGCGTCGTCCTGCAGAGTGACGGCTTCGACAAGACGCTCGCCGTACGGCCGGTCCTCGGCCGGTCATTCACCGAGGACGAACAGCGCCGCGGGATCGACAGCGGCGTCGCGCTGGTCAGCCATTCTCTGTGGCAGACGCGCCTGGGCGGATCCCCGGACACGATCGGGTCGACGATCCGACTCGACAGCCGCACGTTCACGGTCGTCGGGGTGATGCCCCCGCTCTACGCGTTTCCGTACGACGCGCAGGTATGGATTCCGATCGTCCTCGATGCGGCAGATCAGACCCGCGACTTCGCGGTCTGGGCCCACCTGCGTCCGGGTGTGACGAAGGCCGATGCGCGAGCCAACCTGGACGCAGCGGCCGCATGGATCCGCGAGGCCGTTCCCGGCACGCTCCCAAGCTACGGCATCGATATGATGACGATCAGGGAGAACGTCCTCGGGACGGAGGATGCACCCCTCCGCGCGCTCGCCGCGCTCGTGGCCTTCCTGCTGCTCATCGCGTGCGTCAACGTCAGCACGCTGTCGCTGGCGCGCGCGGTCACGCGCCGCCGCGAGTTCGCCGTCCGCGTCGCGCTGGGGGCGTCACAAGCGCGACACATCCGCCAACTCCTCTCGGAAAGCCTGGTGCTTGGAGCCCTCGGCTGCGCCGCCGGGCTCCTCCTGACCGCATGGATTGCGCCGCTCTGCGCGCGCCTGATTCCAGGCGTGCTCAGTGAACAGCTTGGACGGGCCGTGCTGCATACCGACTGGCGCGTCGCGGCGTTCGCCGCGATCGTGTCGATCGCGAGCGCCCTCGTCACGGGCGTCGTTCCGGCATTCGGGAGCTGGCGAAACAACCCGCGCGACGCGCTGAGCGAAGGAGGGCGCTCGATTGGGATCGGCGGCGGCCGGCGTCTTCTGGGCCTGCTGATCGTGGCGGAGACGGCGTTGACGCTCGTTCTCATCACGGGGGCGGCGCTCGTCGTCCGGAATTTCGTCCGATTGCAGACGATGGAGCTGGGCTTCGAGGCGCGCGGCCTCCTCACCATTGAGCTGACGCCGCCATCCGGGCGTTATGCGCCCGGCGCTCAGAGGGCGGCGCTCGTACGGCGTATTGTCGAGGAAGTGAACGGTGCGCCCGGAGTCGCTCAGGCGGCCGTCACGACGGTCAATCCACTCGGCGGCGGAACGTGGGGCTCGCCGGTCGTCACCGAGACCACGGCTGCGATGGATCCCGACACGGCGTACAACGTGAACATCCGGCTCGTTTCGCCGGGCCTTTTCGAAACAATGGGGATTCCGCTGCTGCGAGGAAGGAGCTTTACCGATCAGGATCAAGCGGGCACTCAGATGGTGGCAATCGTCAGCCAGCGCATGGCAAAGCGCCTGTGGCCTGACGTCGATCCGATCGGCAAGCGCGTTCGCATCGCGCGACCGAATCGTCCTTGGCTGACGGTTGTGGGCGTCGCTGGTGAAGTGAGCGACTCGCACGATCCGGGCGTGCCCCTCGAAACGTGGTATCTGCCGTACGATCAACAGGCGGAAATACCGGCGGCCGAACACATCTACATCATGGTGCGCGGGCACAGGGATGCGCTCTCGCTCGCGCCGTCCGTTCAACGGGCGATCGCGCGCGTGGACGGCACGCTCGCGCCGTACGACCCCGTGGAAATGGACAGCTATCGCGCCGATTCGATCAGCCGCGAGCGCGTCAGTGCAGGATTCGTGCTGGGATTCGGCGCGTTCGGCCTCGTCCTCGCCGCGCTGGGCGTATACGGCGTGATGGCGTTCAGCGTGGCGCAGCGCACGCCGGAGTTCGGCGTCCGCATGACGCTCGGCGCCGGCGCAACGGAAATCCTGCCGCTCGTGCTCGGTCGGGGCGCACGTCTCGTGGCGATTGGTCTGGCGATCGGCACCGTCCTGGCTGTGGCGCTCAATCGCGTGCTGGCGAGCGTGCTGACGGAAGTCGGATCGCTCGACGTGGCGATCCTGATCGGCGCCGCCGTGTCTGTCGTCGTGACCGCCGGCGCGGCGTGCCTGATTCCGGCAATCACAGCGGCCCGACTCGATCCGGTCCAGGCGCTGAAAGCTAACTGACGCGAGACGTCAGTTCGTAAAGAGGTCGCCTGCCAGATACTTCAGGCCTGTATCGACCGCCACCGTCGCAACGGTTTTCCCCGGCCCCAGTTCACGGGCCAGCTGAACGGCCGCCAGGATGTTGAGCCCGCTCGACGTGCCGACCAGCAGACCCTCTTCGCGCGCGAGCTGCTTCGCCATGGCACGCGCGGCGGATTCGTCAATCGAACGCGCCTCGTCGTAGGGCCGATCGACCATGTGCGGCACCACGCTGCCGGTCCCGATTCCTTCCACGCGGTGAGCCCCGCCGCGGCCCTCGGTCATGGCGGGCGACGAAGCGGGCTCGAGTGCCACGATTCGGGCGTGACTGCCGCCCTCCCTGAGAGCGCGCCCCACCCCGCGCAGCATGCCGCCGGTTCCAACCGCGCCGCAGAACGCGTCAATCTTGCCGTTCGTCTGCTGCAGCAATTCCTCACCAATCCCCATGTAGCCGGTCAGCGCATCCTGGTTGTGAAACTGATCGGTCCAGTAGGTGTCCGGTTCGGCGGCGAGAACGGCAATCTCCTTCCTGAACCTCTCGAACAGCGCAGGCGTCACTTTCCCGCCATCACTGGGGACCAGTCGCAGCTCGGCCCCGAATGCTTCCATCGTCAGGAGTTTCTCCCTGGCAAACGCATCCGAGGAGAGCACGACGAAGCGGTAGCCCTTGGCGGCGCAGACCATCGCGAGCGACGAGCCGGTGCTGCCGCCCGTGAATTCGACGACGCGGACGCCGGGCCGGAGCACGCCGCGCGCTTCAGCGCCTTCGATCATCGCGAGCGCCATGCGATCTTTGTACGAACCGGTGGGGTTCGCGGATTCGAGCTTGATGATGACTGCGGCGGCGGATGGGGGGACGATTCGCTGCAGTTGCACGATCGGCGTTCGACCGATCGCCTGCAGTACGGAATTGGTTCTTGGCGATGACATGGAGCGAGCCTATCACAGCCGTTGAGACGGACAGCGCAAGTGGCCAATATGCCGCTCGCCGACCTCAGCAACTGTTCCGTAATGAGATGTCAAGACTTGTAAGGCACCTCGCGCAATCGGTCCGAATTGCCAGCCTCTTCCTTGTCGCCGTGCGCGGTATGGCTCTTGCCACTCGCTTCTTCCTGATCGGCCCGGTTCCGAAAACTCCAGGGAGTTCTTCATGAAAACGAGACTGGCGACGCGCCGCGCCGCCCAGGTGATATCCCTGCTCGTCACGTCTGTATGGTTTGCCTCCACATCGGCCCAAGCTCAGCAGACGATCGGCGGGTGTTCGGTCCTGCCGGCCGACAACATCTGGAATACGCCGGTCAACACGCTGCCTGTGCTGAGCGGTTCGGCCACGATGGTGAATACCATCGGCGCCAATTCGGGGTTCCACGCCGACTTCGGCTCTGGTACGTGGGACGGCGGGCCGATCGGCATTCCGTTCGTGACCGTGCCCGGGTCGCAGACGAAGTACCCGGCGACGTTTTATTACGACGACGAGAGCGACTCTGGCCCGTACGGCATACCGCTCAATGCGCCGATCGAAGGAGGCAGCAACTCCACGGGCGACAGGCACACGATTGCCGTGGATACGACCAATTGCGTTCTCTACGAACTGTATCGTGCGTTCCCACAGAGCTCGAGCTGGAAGGCGGACTCGGGTGCGATCTTCGATCTGCGGTCGAACGCCCTCAGGCCGTCCACGTGGACGTCCACCGACGCGGCGGGACTTCCAATCATGCCTGGCCTCGTGACGTACGAAGAGGTGCAGACAGGCGAAATCAGACACGCGCTCCGCTTCACGGTGCCCCAGACCCGGCGTGAATTCGTCTGGCCCGCACGCCACTACGCATCATCGCTCACCGGCGCGCAATATCCACGCATGGGAGAGCGCTTCCGTCTGAAGGCGGGGTTCGACATTTCGCCGTTTCCCTCGGACGTGCAGGTGATCCTGCGCGCGATGAAGAAGTACGGGATCATGGTCGCCGACAACGGCGCGGCCTGGTACATCTCCGGGAAACCCGACCCGCGCTGGAACAACGACAATCTCCACACTCTCCATCAGCTGCTCGGGTCGAATTTCGAAGCGGTGGACGCAACTGTTCTTCGACTCGATCCCGATTCGGGCGCCGCGCGCCAGAACGGCGTGGGCGTCACCGTCAGCCCCGCGTCGGCGACCGTTCGCACCGGCGGTTCCCAGGCATTTACGGCGTCCGTCACCGGCGCGCCCGCTGGCGTGACGTGGAGCGTGAACAACGTGACCGGCGGCAACGGCATAGTCGGCCTGATCGACACGACGGGGCACTACCTGCCGCCGTCAACGGTTCCGAATCCCGCAACCGTCACGATCCGCGCGACGAGCTCGTCGTCTCCGTCATCGAGCGGCTCGGCAACCGTCACGATCATTCCACTTCCGAGCATTTCGTCGATCACGCCGTCGCCGGTCGTCGTGGGAGGTTTCACGCTGACGGTCAATGGTGCGGGATTCACCGCAGGGTCGAAGGTTTCCTTCGATGGCGCCGCGCTCCCGACGACCGTCGTCTCGCTCTCGCGTGTGACGGCGTCCGGCAGCGCGCCAGCGGCGAAAACATCCGTGCCGGTCGTGGTCTCGACAACGGACGGTCAGACGTCGAACGCGTTCTTCGTGAATGTGGTGGCCGCGCCGAAACCGGCGCCGGCACCCGCTCCCATCAGCGTCACCATCTCTCCGACTTCGGCGACCGTCGTCCTGAGGGCGACGCGCCAATTCACGGCGAGCGTCAAGAACTCGTCGAACAAGTCCGTCATCTGGAAAGTGAATGGCGTGACCGGAGGGAACTCGACGGTCGGGACGGTCAGCGCGTCGGGTCTCTACCGCGCGCCGGCGTCCATGCCAAGCCGCGCGGTCGTCGCCGTGAGCGCGTCATCGGCGGCGGACCACACGAAGTTCGCGTATGCGCTGGTAACGCTCACGCGGTAGCTGACAACCTTGATTGCCGGACGAAGAATGTAGAACCGGCGAATGCACCCGACCTGGCGTAATGTTAGTAACCGATCATTGTGGCGGACGTCGAATTCAGGAGGGGCGCCGAGGGCCCACCCAGAATCCTACGCGAGTTCGCACGACCGTGCCCGATCGGAGCGTACGCACCACAATCCGGTGCCATCCGGGCCTGCTGCTTGGCTCGAACGCAACCAGGTACGCCTGGCGGAGGTCGGCGAGGATTTCCCGTACGGCGGCGGTCACCTGGTCAGGTGTGCTGGCGATGAAGAGCGCTCCGCCCGTCCAGCGCGCCAGATCAGCCAGGTCGCCGGTGAGATCCGAGGTGCCCGCCTCCACGACGGCGTTCTTGTCGCCCGCGTGATCGAGCGGCGAGACGACCGCCACGACGTAGACCGGCACATCAATTCCGCTCGCGATCTCCGAGGCTTCCGAAGCCGAGAGCTCGCTGCTCGTATCGATGCCATCGGTGAAGACCACCACGGCGCGCCGCGCGCCACGCTGCACGACGCGCTGGGCCGCGGCGGCGACGGCATCATGAATCGACGTCATCCCAAACGGATGGATAGCAGCGAGAGTGGTGCGAAACTGGGCGACGTCCTTCGTAAAAGCCTGCGCCTCGTGCAGCGTCTTGTCGAAGGTGTAGAGCGCCGCCTCGTCAAAGTCCGGTCGCATCGTGTCCAGAAGAATCTGAGCAGCCTGGCGGGCGTCATCCACGCGATAGCCGACCTGCATGCTGCCGCTGCCGTCGACGAGCAGGCCGAGGCTGATCGGCTGATCTTCATTCCGAAAGTCGGTGACCGGTGTGACCTTCCCGCTGTCCATGATCCAGAAGTCATCGCGGGTAAGATCCGTCACCGGCCGGCCGTGTGGATCGCGGACGACCACATTGAGCGTCACCCGTTCGACGCCGCTTCGAAAGACTGGATTGGAATCCTGCGGTGCTGCCCTGATCACGGTCAGCAGCCCCGCGGTGAAGACGAGGGAGACTGCGACGGTTCTCCGACCGTTCCGGCACCACAATCTCCTCATTGTCCGATTATCGGCGGAATCGCCGCGGCGACGAGCTGGTAAAGCTAACCCAGCCGTCGAGGGGGGAGAGTTCTGCCTGAGCTGACAGGGGCATCGTGCGTGCGCCCCTGTCGAACGCCAGGCGAGATTACGAGGGTTTCCTACGCTCAGCGCACCATCACCGCGGCTTCGCCCTTTGAGGCGACCAGCTTGTCGATCACCTTCTGCATCTCATCGCGCCGCTCGAGGATGCTCTTGATTTCCCCCTTGCCGATCCACGAACCGAGTGCAGTGGTCAGGCTCGGTTCATCGAGGGCCTTCATCTTGTCCCAGAGCTCGACGTCGATGCGTCCCATCTCGTGCACCATCTGCTTGCCTTCGGTGAACGCGCGCGTGTGATCGATCAGGATCAGGTTCCAGCTCGGATCGACGAGCCAGTTGCCCAGATTCGGATCCTTGTTGTTAATGAGGTTGTCGAACATCTTGGCCCTGATCATCTGACGATTCCACGCCGGGATCTTGGCCGGCGGCGGTGTCGGCGGGCCGCCCATTTCCTTGAAGCTCTTCGTCGGCGAGGCCCACATCACGGCCGCACCCAGATCTCCCCCGACGCGTTTCTCGACGGTCGGCGGGATCATGTCGAGCCCCAGCAGCTTGTCGAGCTCGTAGGCGGCGATCTCCGACTTGTAGCTTTCCCAGTACCCCTGGTAGCGCCCCGGCTTGATCGCCTTCCAGGCCAACTTGTCGACCGGCCCGCCGGGCGCAAGCTCGGCCTTCTTCGGCTTGGTCACGCCGACCCCGATGTCCTCGGTTTTCTGAACCTCGGCGGTCTTCAGGTATTCCTCGATCTCCTGGTTCCGGCCCTCCCAGAGCTTCGCGCTCGACCGGGGCCTCGGGGATCGCCTGCGCCATCAGAGACCAGGCGGTGGTCATGTGGATGGCCACACCGAGCGTGGCGATGAAAAAGGCGCGCACGGTTCGCATAGTCTAAGTCGCCTCCAGAGCTTGAGTGTGCCTGACACTCTACCGCTATTTGACGCCGAGGGCGCAGCCAAACGTCGTTCTTGTTCGACGCGAGTTTCAGAGAGCGGGGACTCTCCAAGGATACCCTTCCACCGCCGCGAACACCCCCATGTCGTCTGCCGGTCAGGGCTCGATCGCGCCTGACACGGCAGGTTGACAGTGGCGCGTCTCGATCTGTCGCACCTTGTCCTCGAACGCAGCGGCCCACTCGTCGATCACCGTGGACCCGGCGCCACTCGATTTCGCAGTGCTCCGTCGGGGGAGCAGATCCACGCGCGCAGCCGTAAAGATCGCGCGCACGTCGGCTGGCGTGAGGCGGTGCAATTGGTCGAGCAAGAAGCGGCGACCCTCCTCGGAGATCTCCGGATTACCTTCACCACCGCGGCCCGCGGCGAGCGAGACCGTCAGCGAGCCGCGACACGCGCCGTCGTCCTCCTTGAACACGGTCTTCTTCCGCCACTCGTCGAGCTCCATCTTGGCCGTTTCGGTGCTCGACGTGCGGCCTGCCCTGCCGAACGTTGCCCCCGCGTCGACGATGACGGCCGTCGCGCTCGGGCACGCCGATGAGCCAAGCCGCTCGAGGAGGATGTCCGTCCCATCGCGCGCGCTTGAGGGCTGGCGTTCTCCCGCAGTCATGTCGACGGCAGCGTCACAATAGAGCACTTGCTGTTCGGGCTTGCGGTCGCCATGCTGCATGAACACGCCGAGCAGCGTGAGCGCATCGAAGTGCATGCGTTGTCGCGCCCGGTCGGGGCCTGGTGGAAGCGCGTCGATCGCCGTCGTCCAACTCCCGCCACGACCACCCCTGGTCGCGATCGTCGCGCGACAGGATCATCGGGCCGCTGGGAGGATAGATCGATATCTCAGCCATATAGTCGCGCGTGCTCCGCGCGCCGTCACCCTTCATCGGATTTTCGGGGCACCCGTGACAGCGGATGTTGATGGGCAGCGCGTGCAGCACCTGGAACCCGAGGGCCCACATCAGGCGCGTCGCCGCAACGGTCGAAAAGACTTCGCGGTTGCCCATCTCGCGTTCCGGATCCCAATACTTAGGACGCAGGGTCCACCCGTCGCTGGTGCGGCACACGAACTTTGCGGACTTGCCTTCCGGGCCATTGAGACCCACATTGCACCGAGTCGGGACCTCTGCGTGTGACCGCCTGAAAGCGAGCTATTCGAGAAGCGCTATAGTGTCCGCAAAATACGTATGCACTTTCGGGATGAAAGGACCCAATGAAGCTCCTGGTGCTTGCCTGTTGTCTCCTTCTCCTGCCCGAACAATGCCTCGGACAAAAGCTGGCCATCACATTTGATGATCTACCGCAGAACGGGACCCTGCCGTCCGGCGTCACCCGCGTTGACATCGCCAAGAGCGCGCTTGCCATCCTGGCGCGGGAGCATGTGCCGCCCGTCTTCGGTTTCATCAATGCCAAGAAGCTGGAAGGGGATATCGATGGCGCTGAGGCACTGAGGTTCTGGGCCGCGGCCGAACCCGTCGGAAACCACACGTACTCGCATCTTGACCTCAACCAGAATACGGTCGACGCGTTCACGCGCGATATCGAGCTGAATGAGCCGGCGCTCGAGCTGTTGTCTGCTGACGGCGCGTGGCGTTGGTTCCGGTACCCGTATTTGCTCGAAGGCGAGACGCTGGCAAAGCGGCGCGCCGTGCGAGAATACCTGGGGGCTCGCGGCTATCGTATTGCGCAGGTGACGATCGACTGGGAAGATTACCTGTGGAACAGCGCGTACGCGCGGTGCATCGACAAGAAGGACGCGAAATCGATCGAGTGGTTACGCGCCAGCTACCTCAGTACCGCGTCGACGTTCATTGATGTGTCACGTGAGATGGCGCGGCTGGTGTACGAGCGGGACATTGATCACGTCCTGCTCTTGCACCTCGGGGCCTATACGGCCACGATCCTGCCGCACACGCTCGATTTATTGCGCAACAAAGGGTTCACGCTCGTCGCGCTGGAAGAGGCCCAGCGTGACCTGGCGTATGCGAGCGATCCGGACGCCGGGTCGGCCGATGGCGGCACATTATTGGACCAGCTGATGGACGCCCGCAAGCTGAAGTACCCGGAAGTCCGGACGAAACCGTACAAAGAGCTCCGAGAAATCTGCCAGTGACACGTGACTGACTGAGGGCGTCATTCTGCGGAACGCGCTGCGCGAAGCCGTCACCTTGTCATCCTCGACGGCCCTCCCGCCGCAGCTCACGGAGCAGCCCCCGCGTGCCGGCCAGATGATTGTTGAAGATCCGACGGGCGAGATCGAGCAATCCGCCAACTTATACTATCAAGCTCCCGATGCCCACCGAAGCCAGCCCACACGACGCCAGCTCACCGGACCATCCTCTGACGCGCGTGATCGATCGGCTGGCGCACCTGCTGCCCGCGCAGGGTCCGATCAGCATCTTCATCCACCACAACACGCTGCACGCATTCGAGCACCTGCCGTTCGAAGAGGCGGTCGAGCGCGCCGCCGAGCGGCTGGAGCGCGAACCGTTCCTGGCCGAGTCGCGGTATCGCGACAAGCTGGCGTCGGGCCGCATTCTCGCCAGGGACGTCGAGGCGCTGCTCATCGAACACCTTGGCGCGACGGGCGCGAGGGACGTGGCTGGCGTCGGCATCCCGCCTCGATCTCTGGCGGGCCGTCGTGCTGCACGGCATTCCTGCTCGCGACCGGGCGGGAGCTCTCGTGGATCCTGGAAGAAACGACGGCGTTGTCCCGGTTTCGGACCGACGTGCCGGCGAACGCCCGGTCCGCATTGGCCGCCCTGAGCGAACTGGACGATCGCGCGGGCGAGGAGCGGCGAGCGGTGCAGCGTCTCTGGAACGCCTGTGTCGAGGCCGTCGGCCGCGCCGGACGAATCACCGGTTCCCGCGTCGATCACTCCGGTTCGCCATCGCGATTGGCTCCGGGCCGTGGACGACGTCGACACCGATGCCTGGATCCATCCACCGCTCATTCGATTCCTGGCGGGCTATCTCGACCAGGGCCTCGCGCATTGGTCCATGCCCGAGAGAAACCGCGGCATCCATGGCTGCTTCCTGGAGATCTACGGCACGTCGCTTGCGGCACAGTGCGGGCCATTGGGCACGAACACTCCCGCAGCTCGTCGCCGAAGATCGTGCCGCCGGGCGGAATGCGCTGAGCTCGATTGCGAACTCCCTCGCCCAGCTCGGTGTCGCCGATGATGAGTGCGCGGACTATCTGAGCGCCGAACTGCTGGCTCTGCGAGGATGGGCCGGTATCGTGCGTCAGATCGAAGAGCGGCCCGACCGCGTCCCGGCACGGGACCTCACGGTGACGTTGCGCGGCTACCTCGCGGTGCGCCTGCTGTTCGAACGCGCGGCGCTCGACCAGGCTGCGCGACAACTCTCCTTCGGCGGCCCGCTGTCGGACCTGCGCCCCTGGCTGCGGAGCCGGCTCCCGCGCCCGCCGGCGCCGACGGCGCTCGAGCGAGCGTGGCCGCTCTTTCATGTTGCGCAGCTCTGCGGCCTCGATGCGTCGATTGTGGAACAGTGGACCGCTCGAAACGTGGCGGAGCTCGAGTCCGAACTGCGCGAACTCGACGGCGTACGTCAACGCCGCATCCTGCACCAGGCGTTCGAGCGAACGATTCGTCATCGCCTGTACGACGCGCTCATGTGTCATCCGCCCGCGGGAGCTTCCCGGGCCGCCGGTGTTTCAGGCGGTGTTCTGCCTCGACGAGCGAGAGGAATCATTCCGCCGTCATCTGGAGGAAGTCGAGCCGGCCTGCGAGACGTTCGGCACGGCGGGATTCTTCAACGTGGCGATGTATCACCAGGGCGTGACCGACGCTCACCCGCGGCCGCTCTGCCCCGTCGCGATCCGTCCCGATCATTACGTGGCCGAAATCGAACCGGACGGCGACGGCCTCACGGGACGTTCGCGCCGTCTGCAACGGCGCGCCGCCGGGTTCCTCGGCTACAACGTGCATCTGGGGAGCCGGCTGCCCGTTCGCGGTGCGGTGCTGATGACGGCGTTCGGCTGGCTGGCGCTGGTCCCGCTGGTCCTGCGAGTCGTCTTCCCGTGGCTCTCGTCCCGATGGAGCCGCGTGCAGGAGACGTCGATCACCGCCCGGCGAACCCGTCTGCAGCTGAATCGGGAGGACGGAGCGCCGCCCATCGGCACGCACGCAGGGTTCACGGTGCGGGAAATGGCAGATATCGTGCGCCGCGTCCTCGAAGATATCGGGATTTGCGATCGCCTCTCGTCTCTCGTGCTCGTCGTCGGACACGGATCGATCAGCCTCAACAACCCTCACGAGTCGGCCCACGACTGCGGTGCGTGCGGGGGTGGACGCGGCGGACCAAATGCCCGGGCCTTCTCGCAGATGGCCAACGACCCGCGCGTGCGCCAGCTGCTGGCGGCCGAGGGACTGTCCATCGACGCGAACCACGTGGTTCGTCGGAGCCCAACGCAACACCTGCAACAACGCGGTCACCTTCTTCGACGAGGATCTCGTCCCTGCGGGTTGCCAACCGGTGTTCGAGCGAGCCAGGGAGGCGATTGAAACAGCGAGGCGACGCGAGGCGCACGAACGGTGCCGCCGATTCGACGCGGTGCCGCGCTGGTATCCGCCGCTCGCGGCGCTTGCCCACGTGCAGGGACGCGCCGCCGATCTGGCGCAGCCGCGGCCGGAGTACGGCCATGCCACCAACGCGTTCTGCATCATCGGGCGGCGGACGCGGACACGCGGGCTGTTCCTCGATCGGCGCGCGTTTCTGGTGTCGTACGATCCGACCCGGGACCAGGATGGCGCGATCCTCGCGCGCATCATGGCGGCGGTGGTGCCCGTCGTCGCCGGCATCAACCTCGAGTACTACTTCAGCTATGTCGATCCGTCCGGGTATGGCTGCGGCACCAAACTGCCGCACAACGTCACGTCGCTCCTCGGCGTGATGGATGGCGCGCAGAGCGATCTGCGCACCGGCCTTCCGTGGCAGATGGTCGAGATCCACGAGCCCACGCGACTGGCGATCGTCGTCGAAGGTGCTCCGGATCGCGTCTGGCGCGTCGTTCAGGACAATCCGGCCATCGAACGGCTCGTGCGAAACCGCTGGATCTGGCTCGCCTGTCTCGACGCGGACTCCGGAGCCTTGTGGGAGCTCCGATCGACAGGCTTCGTCCCGCACACGCCCGAACATGCCCTTGCGGTGGTCGACGGGCGAATCTGCCGCGTGGTATCAGGGCAAACGCGGCTTCCTTCCCCCGGTGACGATCGTGCAGGGGCCATCCGCCGCGGCCCGACGGGCCCGGGACGCAGGCTGGGCCGTCGGCATGATGCCGAACGTTCCGTCTCGCGTGGATGGTGCTCGTCGGTGTCGGATCGCCGGCGGTCCTGCTCGCGCTGCTTGGCGGCGCGTCGCTCGTCAACCGGCCGCTGCCGGAGCGATGGACGGGACGGCTCGCTGGCAGGCTCGATGATGATCGCGTGCGCCGCCTTGTCTGTGGCGCTTCGTGGTGTACGGCGCGACCGGAACGGGCACCCGGCTCCTCTCGTACGGCGCATGGTCTGCCTCTCACGAAGGCGGCATCGCGATCGAATTCCTCGTCGATCGGCTGTCGCTCGGGTTCGCCGCGCTCTCGGCCGCCATTGCCGGCGTCGTGTCGGCGTTTTCGAATCGATACCTGCACCGCGAGTCTGGCTACAACCGTTACTTCGTCCTGCTGGCGATGTTCGTGACCGGCATGCTGCTCGTGGCGCTGGCCGGCAACGTCGAGGTCCTCTTCATCGGGTGGGAGTTTGTCGGCCTCAGCTCGGCGCTCCTCGTCGCGTTCTTTCACGAGCGGCCCGCGCCGGTGTCGAATGCCCTGCGCGTGCTCTCGGTCTACCGCATCAGCGACGCCGCCATGCTGTCGGCCGCCGTGCTGCTGCGGCACGTCGCCGGCACCGACAGCCTCTCGCTCCTGTTTGGCGGCGCCGGCACCGCTTCGACGATCGGTCTGACGCAGGCCAACGCGACGATCATTGCCGTCCTTCTCATCGTGGCCGTCGCCGGCAAGAGTGCGCTGCTGCCGTTCTCGAGCTGGCTCCCGCGCGCGATGGAGGGACCCACACCGTCGAGCGCCGTCTACTATGGATCGCTCTCGATTCACGCCGGGTGTTTCCTGCTGCTGCGGTCGGCGCCGCTGCTCGAACACGCGCCCGCTGGCCCGCGTCCTCGCGGGAGGACTCGGGGCGGCGACCGCGATCTTCGCGGGGATCACGACGCGTGTGCAGAGCGACGTGAAATCGTCGCTGGCATATGCGGCGCTCACACAAGTGGGCCTCATCGTCGTCGAAATCGCGATCGGCTGGTACACGATCGCGTTCATCCATCTGGTCGGACACGCCTGCTTTCGACTGCTGCAGTTCCTGAGCGCTCCGAACGTCCTCCACGATCTGCACGGGATGGAAGACGCCATCGGCGACCGAGCCGTCTCCGTCGGGCGGCTACCTCGATGCGGTGACATCGGATCGCGTGCGCCGCCGCCTGTTTCTCATCGCGCTCGAGCGCGGATTCCTGGACAGCGTCCTGGACCGCGTCGTTGTCGAGCCCTTTACACGGCTGGCGCGCCAACTGACGCGTCTCGATGCGTGGCTGTGCGATGCCGTCATGCCGACACGGCGGCCAGTGGCGATCGAGGGAGGCGAGGACCAGGATGAGTGACGCCCGGCTGTGGCTCGCCGGTCTCGTGGCCTTGCCGGCTCTCGTGATCGGCGCGTCTTTTCTTCGTCTTGACGTGGAACGCCTCCGGCGGCTCGCGGTCGCTTCGGCGGTCGTGCATGCTGCTGGCCGCGCTCGTCATCGCCGTCTCGCCACCGCTCGCGCGCCTTCTCGATCCGGACCTCCGCGCTCACCTGGGTTCCCGGCGGAGAGGCCGTCATTCGCATCGACACGCTCTCGGGCGTCCTTTTGCCGTTCGCGGCGGGTCTGTGGCTGCTCACCGTCGCGGTGACGCCGCGCGCGGCGCTCGATCGGGGCGGATTGCGCCGGACGGCCCTCGCCACCCTCGATCACGCTCGCCTCCTTTCTCACGGAAAGCGCGGTCGTGCTCCTGCTCTTGTCGGTGGCGTCCGTCTGGACGTTCCTGTCGGCGCTGGCGGATCCGGCGCATCAGTATCAGCGCCGCATCGTGGCCGCGTATCTGGGTTTTTCGACGCTGCTCTTCGGCGTCGGGGTCGCGCTCCTGATCGGGCCAGGAGCGCAGGGCACGAAGGTCGAAGCGGCGGGCTTGTGGTTGATCGTGATCGCGGCGCTGGTTCGAAAGGGAATCGTGCCGTTCCACGCGTGGGTGCCGGAAGTGTTCGATCACGGACGCCTGGGCCCGGCCATTCTGTTCAGCGCACCGCAAGTGGGTGCGTACATGACCGTGGTGCTGATCGTGCCGCGCGCATCGCCCGACATGCTGCGGATGATCGCCATCCTGGCGCTCGGGACGGCCGTGTACGGGGCGGCGCTCGCGCTCGTCCAGACCAGCGCGCGCCGTGCGTGCGGGTACCTGTTCATGAGTCAGTCTGCCCTGGTGATGGCGGGCCTCGACTGCACGAGCGTGAGTGCGCTGGCGGGCGGGTTGCTGGTGTGGCTGTCGGCCGGATTGGCGTTTGCCGGACTCGCCCGCTGCGGTCCTCGTCCTCGAAGCGCGCCGCGGGCGGCTCGATCTGACCACGTATCACGGAGGGTACGAGCGCATGCCGGTGCTGGCGATCAGCTTCCTCGCCATGGGGCTGGCGTGCACCGGCTTCCCGGGCACGCTCGGATTCGTGGGCCAGGAGCTCCTGGTGGATGGTGCCGTCGACGCCTTCCCGGTCATGGGATTTGCCGTCGTGATTGCGTCGGCGCTGACCGGTCTGGCCGTCGCTGCGAATGTACTTTTCGCTTTTCTGCGGCCGCTCCGATGCGCTGGCACATTCGGGCCTGCGGTTCGGGTTGACGCGACGCGAAGCGTGGACGTTCGTGGCGCTCGTGATCGCGCTGATTGGCTTCGGACTCGCGCCTCGCCCGCTCGTCGATTCGCGGTTCGCCGCCAGCGAGGATATTCTGCGGCTGCGCCAGGTGCGCATGCTGGGCGGGCCTGTTCCCTGAACTCGCGCGCGAACGCGCTGAAACATGAACGCGGAACATGGGCTTGGTATGCTGACCGTGCCCGAGTGGGAGATTGACCCCGACGGACACAAGGGGCTTCGCCCGCGCTCGGATGACTGCGTGCGCGGGAGTACACATGTCGCCAGCCGCTGACCCGTCGTCTCGTATCCTCCCGGAACCGCTGCTGCGTCTGTCGGCCCTTGCGCTCGATCTGCACTGGTCGTGGAACCATGCAGGAGATGCGATTTGGAAACAACTCGGCGAAGCATTGTGGGAGCGCACCCAGAATCCGTGGCTGCTGCTCCAGCATGTGCCGTTCGAGCGCCTCAATCGCCTCGCCCGGGACGCGAACTTCCTGCGCGACCTCCAGAATCTCGAAGAGTCTCGCGCGCGGTATCGCGCCACACCACAGTGGCGCCCCTCACCAACGGCGAACCTGCCGCAAGTGGCGTACTTCAGCATGGAGTTCGGCCTGCACGAAGCACTTCCGCTGTACGCCGGCGGGCTTGGGGTGCTCGCTGGGGACTACCTGAAGACGGCCAGCGACCTGGGCATCCCCGTCATCGGCGTCGGCATCCTGTGGCAGCAGGGGTACTTCCGACAGGTGCTCGATGCGGCGGGAACGCAAACGGAATTCTATCCATTCAACGAACCCGCCAGTCTGCCCGTGCAACCCGTCGTGAGCGCAGGGGGAGAGCGCCTCCGGATTCCGTTGACGTTCCCAGGTCGCACGATTCTGCTCCGAGCGTGGCAGGTGACGATTGGCCGCACGAGGTTGTACCTGCTCGATAGCAACGATCCCTTCAACGCTCCCGCAGACCGTGGCCTGACGAGCGCACTGTACGGCGGAAGTTCCGAGGTCCGGTTGCTGCAGGAGATCATCCTCGGCATCGCCGGGTGGCGCCTTCTCGAAGCGCTCGACCTCATGATTGACGTCTGTCATCTCAACGAAGGCCACGCGGCGTTCGTCGTGATCGAGAGAACGCGACGCTTCATGGAGGAGCATCGCGTGACCTTTCGCGAGGGGCTGTGGGCCACGCGCGCGGGGAATGTCTTCACGACTCATACGGCGGTGCCGGCCGGCTTCGACAGGTTTCACGCCGACGAAATCCAGAAGTATCGACCCTACTTTGATGAGTATGTGCGCGGGCTGGGACTGTCGTGGTCGGAGCTCTTGGCGCTCGGACGCCGCGATCCCCACAACGAGGAAGAACCGTTCAACATGGCCTGGTTGGCCATGCGCGGGTGTTCGTGGGTCAATGGCGTCAGTCAGCTGCATGGTGCGGTGAGTCGCCGCCTGTTCGCAGAGTTGTTTCCGCGCTGGCCGGAGCAGGAGGTTCCGGTTGATCACGTCACGAACGGCGTGCACGTGCCGTCGTGGGATTCGCCCTGGACCGACGCATTGTGGACGCGTGCGGCCGGCAAGGAGCGCTGGCGCGGAGACGTGTCGGCACTGACCGCGGACATTCTCGAACTGTCGGACGAGGACTTGTGGAGCCTGCTCACGCGCGAGCGCGAAGATCTCGTGCGGTATGCGCGCGAGCGGCTCCTGCGGAAGCTGGCGCGGCACGGAGGCGTGGACGAGGCCGCCCGAATCGCAGGCAGCGTCCTTCAGCCCGATGCGCTGACGTTGGGCTTTGCCCGCCGATTCGCCACCTACAAGCGGCCAAATCTCCTGCTCACTGATCCGCCCCGCCTGCTTCGCCTGCTCACCAACCAGCAGCGTCCCGTTCAGCTCATCATCGCAGGCAAGGCGCATCCACGCGACGAGGAGGCCAAGGGGCTGGTTCAGCAATGGGCGCAGTTCGCCGCCCGGGCTCGGGCTCATGTCGTATTCCTCGAAGACTACGACATGCGGCTCGCCACCGAGCTCGTGCAGGGCATCGACGTGTGGATCAATACGCCGCGGCGACCGTGGGAAGCCTGTGGCACGAGCGGCATGAAGGTCCTCGTCAACGGCGGACTCAATTTGTCGACGCTCGACGGCTGGTGGGCAGAAGCCTACGCGCCAGACTACGGCTGGGCGCTCGGCGACAGCATCGAGCAGCCCGATGACGACGCGCAGGACGCTGCTCAACTCTACTCGCTGCTCGAAGAGGAAATTGTTCCGGCCTTCTACGACCGCGACGCCGACGGTCTCCCGCGTCGTTGGATCGCGCGCATGCGCGCCAGCATGGCATCGCTTGCACCCAGGTTCAGCAGCGTTCGGATGCTGCAGGAATACACTGAGCGTGCGTACGTGCCAGGCGCGGCGTCGTACAGGCGGCGTGCAGCCGGAGAAGCGACCGTCGCGCGGACACTCGAGCAGTGGTCGCGACACCTCGAGCAGCACTGGAGCGGGCTCCGGTTCGGCGCGATCAGACAAACAGTCGACAAGGGATTTCTCACGGTGTCCGTGGCAGTATTTCTCGGCGAGATGACATCCGACGACGTGCGTGTGGAGTTGTATGCGAATCCGGAAGACGCGAACGATCCGTTCGTTCGACAGATGACGCCGGTCGAGGCCATTGCGGGTCTGACCAACGCGTTCATTTACCGCACGACAGTCGCGACCGCCCGGCCGGCTGGCGACTTCACGCCCCGCGTCGTGCCATTTCACCCCGACGCTCGGATTCCTATCGAATTACCGCTGATTGCGTGGCGGGGCTGACGAGCAGGCTTGCCCGTGTTCGGCGAGTAATCTGCCGCACCGATCGCGCGACGATTCCGCTGAGTACCCTGAGCGAGACGTGCGGGCTGGAACCGTTCGATAATCCGTTCGGCCCGAAACTGTTACCTATGTCTCCGGAATGAACTGTTACCCATGTGTCCGGAATGGACCCGAAAAGATTGGCTCCTCAGGTAGGACTCGAACCTACAACCCTCCGGTTAACAGTTGCGGCGGGCAGACCGGCGATGGCATCGTACCATGCGACTTGATGTAGCAATCTGGGGCTCGAATCGATGATCTCTCGCTACCCGCTCTTCGTACAGAATCCCACGAATTCCCATCGCGAGGGGGTACAGTCTTGGGTACAGTCGGCGTGGCCACATCAGATCAGTTCGTGCGCTTGACGAGTTCCACGCGGCGCCCGGCGCCAGGCGCGCGCGCAAGTCGACCGTCGCACGTCAGCAATACCGTATCGAGCGCCTCGGCGAGCGCCACGTAAACAGCATCGTACGCGCTCAGGTTGCGTCGAAGCGCCCACACGCGATCGAGGAGGGGTTCGTGGGCGTGGCGCTCCAGATCCAGAGAGCGAAGATCCTCGAGGGCGACGGCCGCGTCGGCCGCGTCGAGATCCCCATCATTCGCATACCGCCGGAGTGCCTGAGTCACCTCGATATCCGCGAGGTGAGGCACGTGCACACTGAGGGCTGGGTCGGCAATACGCGTCGCGATCGTCCGCCCTGCGGCCGTATTGAGCAGCAACTCCACAAGCGCCGACGCATCGAGGACGATCACCGAGCATCCCGCTCGGCGCGGATCACGTCCGCGGCGCTTCGCTTGAGGCGGCGAACAGGCCGCGCTCGAAGCCGCTCGAGCACCTCCTGGCGAGTCGGCCGATCCAGCGCTTTGCCGACTTCACGCAGAATGTAGTCGGACATCGACATGCCCTCCATCGCCGCGCGCGCCTTCAGCCGGCGATGAAACTCAGACGGCACGTTTCGGATCTGCACCATCGTCGGTGACATGATATAAGCATACTTTCATCGTTTTAGCATGTCAACGATGTGGGCGTGGCTCGTCTCGAGATCACCCACGCACCCGTAGTCCTGCCGGCCGGATTCGTCTTTTGGCTTCTTCGCCTAGGTTCACCGTGTTCGGCGCTGCCTTCTCCGTGAGCCGACCCTGCTGGTACCCGACCGATATCATTCGCGTCGATGTCAGATAGCAGACGCTTTCCGAGCACGGGGAGAAGATGGCCTTTCGAAAATTCCGGGCACCATGCTGATCCGTCTGAGTCGGCAGCAACGCGATACCCACTTGCCCCCTGAAACGGACAGACCTCGACGTCGAGTTCTGCCTTCAAAGCCCTCGATACGGTGCGAAGTCCTGCCAGATCTGCTGGAGCAGCTTCGGATCGACCAGCCGGGTGTCGCCTTTCACCGGCTCCTTCTCCGAATACAGCACGAGCTTGACGGGCCCGCAATGCGGCCCGAGCGCGCCGGGGTCAAAGACGTAGAGACCTTCGTAGATCGCGTCGCTCTCGGAGACGCGCTGTTCGAGCTTGAACGGGTGGATCGGTGTCACCTCAGCGTCGCCGCAGAAGACGCGCATCCGCGAAAAGCCTGACTTGAAGTGCTTGATCGGGGGCAGGGAGACACCCTTGCGTCCGCACGGCGCCGCGCGCAACCGTCGTCCAGAAGCCCTCCACCAGCTTCGGCGTTACGCGAATCAGCAGCACCGGCGGAAAGTCCGCAACGTACTCGGACCAGTTGCCGAAGTCGATGAGTGGGCGCACGACTGCCGGCTCCGCGTCCAGCGGGCGCGGGCCTCCGCTGCGCTCGCGTCCCCTCGCCTGCTCCGACTGATGCTGCGCAACGTAGGTGAGCACGGGCGTGATGAAGGCGACGTCGAAGTCGGACGAAGACATCTGGTATGGGCTCAGGCTGCCCGCGCGGCGTTCTGCCGCGTCCTTGAGTGCGTTCACGGGAAACGGCCGCATCGGCTCCACGGGAAGATGCCTGCCGTCCGGTGGCGCCGCATCCTTCATCTTCTTCTCCGCAGACGCGACGACAGCGCACGCATCGTCGATGCCGACGACTCGGGAGGCCGCGCGCGTGCTCTCATTCTTGTCGTCCACGATCGAAGTGATCCCAACCACGCCGCCGGCGGCCGTGAAGACGGGGCCGCCCGCGCTGCCGAACCGGAGCCTGAAGTCGGACACGATGGCATGCGGCTCGACGCGGCTGACGGTTCCTGACGTCATGCCCTTCTCCTCATGGAGCGGAGCGCCAATCGTGAAGAGCTCCTGCCCGTCCACGACCGGCGGCTTCGCGGCTTGCGCGCATCCCAGCGGCACCGGCCGCAATGAGGCAGCGACGCTCGGATCGATCCAGAGGACGGCGACATCCCGCACCGGATCTGCCGCGAGGACGCTCGCCGCCACTTTGACGTCCGGCGAGAGCTGCACCTCGACCGACGTCGCGGTGCCGATGACCCGCTGGTTCGTCGCAATGAGTCCCTTCGCGTCGATCAGGAATCCCGACGCGTGGGTAGTCGGAGTCCACAGGGCCACGACGCTGTCCTGCCATTGAGGCAGAAGGAACGAGGGATCGGCCTCCAACGGCGACGCGGAGGCCGTCGCGGAGGTGGCGGGCTCGACCTCCGCGTTGTCGGCAGTCAGCTCGAGGACCGCGTCGCGGCCGGCGACGATGTCCACTATCTGTGTCCATTGGTAGGCCTTGCCGTCGAACACGACGGGCCGGTCCGATTCCACGGTGTAGTTCCCTGGGCGCAACCTCACGTCGGCGGTGCCATCCAGCGCCGTGACGATCCGCCGGGGCGGCGCGCTCGCCGGATTGTCGCTGACGAGCAGCGCATGGCGCGGCACCGGCGTTACCTTTCGCTCGGCGTCGACCACGACAACCTTGATATGGAGGACGCTGAGCTCCTGGCCGGACGAGCGCGCGCAAGCCGACGAAAAAGACCGTCGCGAAGAGCAGCGCGCGGAGCATGAGATCATCGTCCCCCGACGATCCGCCCTGCGCCCGTGGCCAGCCGTCAGCACCGTACATTGACTGCGGCGATCCGGATCGAAGCGGACGCGTATCGCAAATCCCTCGATACCGAGCAAGCCACGGCGACACACGACGCGAAACCCTCACCCCCTGTCGGGCTGGGATCTCTGAACCGCACATCCGCCCCGCGAACATCGATCCGCGCCCCTCGTCGCAGGATTCACAGCCGCCGTTGATTCAGAGAATCAATCGCACTTCCCCATCTTCCTCCTTCACCCGATACACCGCGATCGCTTTCTTTGCGGGGCCGGCCTTGACCTTACCGGTCGAGACGTCGAATTGAGAGCCGTGCCACAGACATTGAACCATGCCGCACATCATTACGCCGCCTGCGAGCGAGCCTCCTCTGTGAGTGCAGCGGTCGTCGAACGCGACGTAACCCGTTTCTGTCCGTGCCAGCACAATGCGCTTTTGACCGGCCCGCAGGAGCTTCATCTGATCCACCTGCAGTTCATCGCGTTTCGCGACGGTGACCGCGTGGTTCTTCCGGGCAACGATGGTCTCCTCGCGCCATTTGCCCGCCTGCGCGTATTGGTGATCGACACCAATCAGGTTACGCGTGACCAACGTGCCTCCCATGTATCCGCCGGCGCCGAGGAAGCCGAGACCAAGTACCTCAAGGCCGAGCACGATCGCGTCGGGTCGTGTGGCGGCGCCGCCACGTATCCACCAGGCAGCCCCAAAAAACGCCACTGCGGTCGCATTTACGAGCATATGCTTGGTCGCTCGGGCCTTTCCCGAACTGTCCGGTGGCACCGTGTAAAGATAGTCAATCACACCGGGGATCGCCGCCAGAAGCGCGGTCGCGATTCCCGCCAGACTCAGATGCCCTCCCGTCATCCACCACGATGGGATGTCGCGCAACCACCCGGCGGCGTCGAACAGAACCGCGCCCGTCAGGAACGCGAACGGGAACGGAATCAGCATCGGATGGACGGGGTGTCCCAGCGCAATGGCTTTGCTTTTCATAGTGCTCTCTCCTTGGGTGTTGAGGCGTGGACCAGCGGCCCATTAGGCTCGGACCTCCACGTCCTTCACGTCGGCAGGAAACAACGGATTAATCAGCCGGCTCAAGGATGCCCGCGCGCCCATGCTTCACCCCATTTGATGCGCCTGGCGGTAATCTTAGAGGAACTAGGCAGTCGCGTCGTCACCCCCATGCCAGCCAGCCCACTCGCCGGACAACCGGCCGCGTCGCATCCGCTCGTCGACGTCGCCAAGCTCGTCACGGCGTACTACACCGACCGGCCAGATCCGACGAGGCCGGAGCAACGCGTCGCGTTCGGCACGTCAGGGCACCGCGGATCGGCGTTCACTCGAACCTTCAACGAATGGCATATCCTCGCGATCACGCAGGCCATTTGCCGCTACCGACGAGAGCACCACATCGACGGTCCCCTGTTTCTTGGAAGAGACACGCATGCCCTCTCCGAACCGTCGTGTACGAGCGCGTTGGAGGTGCTGGCCGCCAACGGGGCCGACGTGATGATCGACTCGGGCGACGGCTATACGCCCACCCCCGCGGTCTCACACGCGATTCTGGCGCACAATCGTGGCCGCACCAAGGGGTTCGCCGATGGGATCGTGATCACGCCGTCGCACAATCCGCCGGAGGACGGCGGGTTCAAATACAACCCACCCCACGGAGGGCCGGCCGACCCCCACATCACCCAATGGATTGAGCAGAAGGCGAACGCGTATCTCGAGGAGCGGCTGGCCGGCGTGAAACGGCTCGTCCTGGACAAGGCCCGTCGCGCCTCGACCACACATCCCTACGATTTCCGCGCCGCGTATGTGAACGACCTGGACCGCGTGCTCGGGATGGAGACCATCCGCGCCTCGCGGATACGGCTCGTGGCCGATCCCATGGGTGGCGCGGGCGTTCAGTACTGGCCGGCGATCGCGGAGCGCTACGGACTTGACCTCACCATCGTGAACGGCACCGTGGACCCGACATTCCGTTTCATGACGCTCGATTGGGACGGCAGAATCCGGATGGACCCGTCGTCGCCCTACGTCATGAAAAGGCTCCTTGCGCTCGGGGAGCGGTTCGACCTTGCGTTGGCGTGCGACACCGATCACGATCGGCACGGCGTGATCACGAAGAGTGCCGGGCTACTCTCCCCGAATCACTATCTCGCGGTCTGCATCGCGTATCTGTTCGCGAACCGCCCGGGGTGGCGCACGGATGCGGCCGTCGGGAAGACCGTCGTGAGCAGCAACGTCATCGACTATGCCGCGGCGCGCGTCCGACGATCGGTGTACGAGGTCCCCGTCGGTTTCAAATGGTTCGTCGACGCCCTCTTAGCCGGCTCGCTCGGCTTCGCCGGCGAAGAGAGCGCCGGATCCTCGTTTCTGCGCATGAACGGTCAGGTCTGGACGACCGACAAGGACGGCATCATCGCGGCCCTGCTCGCCGCCGAAATCGCGGCTCGGACCGATCGCGACCCGGGGGATCTGTCCCAAGAACTGGCACACGCAGCCGGGGACCCGATGTACGACCGAATCGAGGCACCGGCAACTCCGGAACAAAGGTCCCTGCTCAGTGCGCTGACACCGAAGGACGTCACCGTCTCGCATCTGGCTGGTGAGAAGATTTCGAACGTCCTGACGACGGCGCCCGGCGACGGCAATCCGATCGGCGGCATCAAGGTCATCGCACAGAACGGCTGGTTCGCCGCGCGCCCGTCAGGGACCGAAAATGTGTACAAGGTGTACGCTGAAAGCGTCCGCGGCGAGGAGCACTTGCGTCGCGTTCAGCGCGACGCACAGGACATCATTGGCGGGATCTTTGCGACTGGTCGCTCGCCTTGCTGAGTGTCATCGAGATCCCCACACCAGCCAGGCACGAATACGAAACGCTGCCGGTCGAATCATTGGCGCTCGAGCTGAAGACGTCGTAGGTGCCGAAGATCACGGGCGTCGAGCTGATCGAACAGAGTTGCGCCGACGCAACGCCGGTTGCGAATAGCTACAGACAAGCTGCTAACAGGCCCGCGCGGAGCACACGGGTCGCTCCCATCATTTCTCCACAGGCGCCGGGTCGCAGACGATGATCGGTGGGTTCGATAGATCGATGGGCCGATCAAGCAGCTCGATCGCGCAGCAGTATGCGTCTCCGTCGAGTGTCAGCACGGCGTCAGGACGGCCTGGTGGCACAGGTCGATCCCGGCCAGCGCGGCCTCCACCCGGGCCCAGTCGCGTAGCACTGCGTCCCATTCTGGAGGATCAGGATGGCGTCGGATTTATCTGCCATGGATTCTCCCCGGCCTCTATCAGGCGCTAACGTCACTTCGCAATGGTTCCGCAGGCGATCCGATCACCCGCGTTGCCCGCCGGATCGGTCTTCATGTCGTCGGCCTTGGCATGGATTACGAGGGCCGTACCTCCATTGCCGAACACCGAGTTGGCACCCATACCCAGGGTCACCCTTGAGTTCGTCACCGTAGTCTTGGCGGTGCCATTCGACGCGATCGTGAAATTGTTCATGTCGCCGGCATGCGGACCTTCAGGGTTCTCCAACCCATGCTTCTTGGCGTCCGGGTTGAAGTGCCCGCCGGCCGATGTGAAGGGCGCCTCGCACTTCGCCACCGCATGGATGTGAATCGCGTGTTCGCCGGGCGACAGGTTCTTGAGATCAAGCGCGATCGACACGCCGCCATTGGCCGGCGACAGGGTGGCCATGCCGACCGACTGCCCCTGCGCGTCCTTGAGTTCGACTGTGATTCTGTTCTGTTGTGCCATCAGCGCTAGTGAAGCTGCACAGATGATTGCAACGGCCATCAGGAATTTGCGCATGTCGTTCCCTTTCGTTGAGCCGGCCAGTGGAATGCTGCGTCCGCTCGTACTCGCATAGGCGAATCACACCAGAACGCCGGGCACACTGGCGGAGCCAATCCACGATCCGACGCACCCCAGCATGCGGCAATCGCTGACGCGTGTCTGTGCGTTTGTGAACAGGTGCACAGGGCGGAGTCGCTGGCGCGATGACGTGGCTGAGTGTTCCTAACAGCACAGACATCTCTCGACTGATTGCCGCATGCTCGCTGTGACAACCGTACCCTGTTACAAAGGAGATCGGATTATGGACATCACGAAGAACGCCGTCGTCGAGGCGCCGAAGACGACTTATGCCTTGCCGCCTCTTCCGTACCCGTTCGATGCGCTCGAGCCGGACATCGACAAGCAGACGATGGAGATTCATCACGGGAAGCACCACGCGGCGTACGTCACCAATCTCAACGCCGCGCTCGAGAAGCACCTGGATCTTCGATCCAAGAGTATTGAGGATCTGCTGCGTGGCATTGGCAGCATTCCAGAAGACATCCGGATCGCCGTCAGGAACAACGGCGGTGGCCACGCGAATCACACGATGTTCTGGCAGATCATGGGTCCCCATGCGGGCGGCCAGCCAACCGGCGCGATCGCCGACGCGCTGACATCGTCATTTGGCAGTGTGGAGGCCTTCAAAGAACAGTTCGCGAAAGCCGGCATGGGCCGCTTCGGCAGCGGGTGGGCGTGGGTGATCGATCAGGGCCGCACGCTCGTCATCGAGAGTTCGGCGAATCAGGACAGCCCGCTGATGGAAGGCAAGAAGATCGTCTTCGGTATCGATGTCTGGGAACACGCCTACTACCTCAAGTATCAGAACCGCCGGCTCGATTACATCAATGCCTGGTGGAACGTCGTCAACTGGGCGGAGATCAACAAGCGCCTCGGACGTCGGTAACTCGCAGGGAGATCGCGGTGGAGAATTCGACGCAGCGAGTGGCGGACAACGACCACGACATTCATAAAGGCGCGAAGGAAGAGGATCGCCCTGGCCCTGGACGGTCGAGCCATCCAGGGCTGGACAAGAATGGCCTTCCGAACGACCCGATCGCTATCGCGCAGGATGCGCTGGGCGCGCAAGAGGACAAGTCGCAGGGCTGAGCTGAACGGCCTAACAAGGACAGGGACAGCGCGGCCGAAGGTTGCGCCAACTCGATCAGGCGTACGTGAAGAGCGCCATGAAGCCGAAATCCATGTGGACTTGCTGATGACAGTGAAACAGCGTCAGCCCGGGATTGTCGGCCGCGAAGTCGAACTCGAGCTCTTGAAATCCGCTCAGCATCACCACGTCCTTCATTACACCGGCGGTCACCTTGCCGCCGATCCGAATCAGCTCGAAGATGTGCCGATGGAGTGCAACGGGTGGACGTCATCGCTGGCGTTGCGAAACGTGAGGCGGTCGCGACGGCCCTGGTGCAGCGTGTACATCGGCTTCATCGCCTCATGCGAGAACGCCTCGCCGTTGAGCGTCCACATGTTGAAGCCATGCGCCGCATCCCTGCACGGAGGCGAAAATGAACTCGAACCATAAGAAAAAGAAGAAGAACGCGAACAGCCCACCCGCGGATGTCTCCCCTGTCCAGAATCCCGCAAGCCAGCCCCACGGTACCACGCAGGACCAAGTCAACGAGATGGAGAGCGAGGGCCAAGCCACGAAACCGGGCCAGCGTCCCCCATCTTCCCCAAGCCCTCAGACTACTCCGATGCCTGGTCGGAAGGACAAGAAACGAAAGACGACGTGACCCAGGGCATGCCCGCGCTCCGCGCGGAAAGCCACGCACTACGTGGTGAAGGTGGAATCGGCGGGATCTCCGGCCTCCTCGCGCCGCTCCTCAAGCAACCGCCAGATTCTCACGTGTGGATTCTTGGCGGCGAAGAGTAGATCAGATCAGCCCGTCGAAGGTGGACGAGTCTCTCGTACACGGACCCGGATATGTCGGCCTGAATCGTTCCCTCACTCATGTCGTAGAATTTGTTGGTTCCGTCCCGTGGCTCGTGCGACGACCATGAGATTGTCGCTTGCCCTTCATCCCGTATGAAGCGTCCGTCTGTGTACTGGCACACGCGTGAAGAGGTGCAGCCTCTTCCAACGATTCTTGTTGACCACACGACGGATGTCGTGGTCGTCGGCGGCGGGGTCGCGGGGCTGCACTGCGCCAATCGCCTCGCCGACGCCGGGGCGGAGGTCACCCTGCTGGAGCGGGATCACTGCGGTTCGGGAGCCAGCGGTCTCTCTTCCGGATTTGTGACGCCGGATTCGGAAATAGAGCTCCACGCTCTTCTGTCGACCTACGGTCCGGAAGAAGCGAAGCAGATATGGGACGTGGCGCGCGGCGGCGTGTCTCTTCTACACGAGACGATTGAGAAGCATCACCTGAGCTGTGCGCTGGAGCGACAGGATTCACTCTTTGTGGCATGTAAGCGTTCCGGGTTTGAACAGGTGACAAAGGAACACCAGGCCCATCAGCGCCTCGGCTACGTGAGCCACCTATATACGAAGGAGACCCTTGGAGACGTCTTGAATGCCCCATACGAGGGCGGGGTTCGATACGGAGAAACGTTCAGCATGAACCCATTCCGCTACTGTTTGGGACTCCGCGATGCCCTGCGCGAACGAGGGGTCCGGATCTTTGAGGGGTCGCCCGTCGTCCACCTGCAGGCCGACGGGGTCGACACGCCTCTAGCGCGCGTGCACGCAACGCAGACCATCGTGTGCACCGACCGATTTTTGCCAGAACTTGGTCCCTTCTCCCGTCTCGTCTATCACGTCCAAACCTTTCTTGGCATCACCCCGCCGCTCTCTCAAGAAGATGTTCAATGCATCTTTCCGGCCGGTCCGTGCATGGTCTGGGACACCGATCTCATCTATCACTACTTCCGACTCACTCCGGACCGGCGGCTGCTCGTCGGCGGAGGTGATCTCCGTTCCACCTATGCGCGCCGTCCGTCTGATGATGTCGAGGGTGTTGAGCTGCGCCTTCTCGCCTATGCTCGACGAGCACTGACCTCTCCCTCCCTTCGTTTCGATCATGTCTGGGCGGGCATGCTCGGCGTGAGCAAAGACCTCCTTCCTCTGATGGGACCAGACGCGAAGTGGCCTCAGACGTTCTATGTTGGAGCGCGACTGGCCTCCCGTGGGCCGCCGCGCTCGGAAACTATGCGGCGGAGCGCGTGGCACATGGCAGGCGAGATCTCGACGAGCGTTTTTCGTCGAACCGTCGCTTTCCCATAAACCCCTATCTTGAACGCGTGTTTCCAACGCCTGTTGCGTTCGCGTTGTCCCACGGAATCGCGACACGTTGAGAGTCTCCTGCTTCGCCATGCGCCTGTCGCAGGTATCCGTGATGTGCCAGTGGCCCGTACCGTCGGGCTCGGGGAACAAGAACACTTAGGGCGAAAAGTCCGGGATGCGTCGTGGGCTGCGAAGCTGGTCGCGGAGCCATACGTCCCGGAGTAACGCTGTAGCTGCCTAACCATCCGTTCGCGACCTTGAATGCAGGCCTCGATGGTCAATGGTCACGCCTTACCTCTTTCCATGAGCCGTAACAATGACCAGAGAGTGTCGATGAGAACCGGTTTTTCTGGTGACAGCTCGCGAATCCAGGACTGCCAAGCGCGGTAACAGATGAAGCGATTCGCTTGATGAGCATCGCTCAAGAATCGGGAAGAGGGGGTACAGGTACCTGGGTACAGTCCCACCAGCGTTCGGAAGGCTGTGCGCGCAAGCGATTGTGTGAATGGCTCCTCGAGCGTGGACTCGAACCACAAACCCTCCGGTTATTCGTTGGGGTGGTGGTGGGCATCGAAATCGTCGATTTTCTTAGAACTGGTTTCAAAACCTCCGCAACGCGATGAGCGAGGCGGCGAAGTAGAGCAACGAACAATACATCGACGTGAACCGTTCGTGACGAATCAACAACCGTCGAAAGCTGCCGAGCCACGCGAAGGTGCGCTCAATGACCCACCGCCGTCGATAACGACGCAGGTGGCGGCCGTCGTCGTACCGGCGGCGCAGGTTCCAGTTGCGATACGGGACGATCGCGGTCACGCCGCGGCGGCGCAAGCGCCGGCGGAGGGGATCACTGTCGTACCCGCGATCCGCGATGAGGCGTTCCGGTGTCGTCCGCGGCCGGCCCCCGCCGGGGCGGGGGACTCGGATGGTGTTCAAGGTCGCCTCCACGAGCGTGACTTCCGCCGGACGGGCCGAGGTGACATGAATTCCCAAAGGAATACCCTGGCCGTCGACCACCACCATCCACTTCGAACCCTTGCCACGGGGGGTTTTACCGATATCCGCGCCCCCTTTTTGGCCGAGGCGAATGCGCCATCGATGAACGTGTTCTCCCACCGCAGCCGGCCGCGCGCGTCGAGCTCGCCGAGGAGGGCACGCCACATCGCGAGCCACGTGCCGTCCTCGTCCCACTGGCGGAGGCGTCGCCAACAGGTGGACCCGCTGGGATATCCGTCGGGCAGATCGCGCCACCGCGCGCCCGTTTTCAAGACCCAGAGGATCCCGTCGACGACGTCGCGATTGCTCACGCGGGGCCGTCCGCCTTTCGGCGAGCGCCGCGCCCGTGGGAGATGCCGTTCGATCTGGGCCCATTGCGCGTCGGTCACCCGAACGCTGGGTCTGGGCACGAGCACCTCCGCCCAATGTGGTACCGCAGCATTCGAGAAAGTACAAGTGTTATCGACGTCGTTTACGAGGTTTTGAAACCAGTTCTAGGAAAATTGGCTCCTCAGGTAGGACTCGAACCTACAACCCTCCGGTTAACAGCCGGATGCTCTGCCATTGAGCTACTGAGGAACAGGTGGCAGGGACGCGCGAGCGAGACGTCGATCCGGTAAGCGTGGGACGAACGTCGAACATCAGTGTAGCGAAACGTCCGGCAGAGGGTCAACGCGGGCTGCGCACCGCTGCACGGCGCGTTCCCCCGACGGAGTTCCCAGACCTGAAGGGCTGGGCAGAGTTCCCTACGTACTCCCCAGAATCCCCAGACCTATGGCTGAAAGCTGCGCGATTGCTATCTCGCCTCCGCTTCCACCGTGATCGTCATCGTCCCGCGATACGCGTTCGAGACGGGACACCGGCCCTCGGCTTCCTTCGCGAGGTCGGCAAACTGGCTCTTCTCGATCCCCTCGAGGCCCTCCGCTACGACCTTGAGCGCGGACGAGACAATCTTGATTCCCGCGTCGCCTTTGTCGGCGGTCACCGTCGCCGTCACGACCGTGCGCGCCGCCTTCGCGTTCTTGCGCCCGAGAGTGCCGTTGAGCGCCATCGCATAACACGCGGCATGCGCCGCGGCCATCAGCTCTTCAGGACTCGTCTTGCCGCCGGGATCGCCGATGCGCGCCGGAAAGGTCACGGGCAGCGTAAATGCGCCCGATCCCGCCTTTGCCTGACCGCCTCCGTCCATCACCGACCCGCGCCAGTCCACTTCGCACGAACGCTGAAACGTTGCCATGAATCCTCCAGAAAAGTAAGCCCAGCCGTCGCAGGCATGAGACCCACGGCTCGCCGGCACCGATAATACTAGGCGTACCGTGACTGTCATCACGAATTATGCAGGCTGGCGGTTTGAGCGCATAATTTAGGTTCCACTGACCGACGTGCGCCCTGGCAGATCCTGATTGAGCAATGCTTTGCACGAATTGCGGGAGTGAGACGCCGGTCGTGCAGGGCCGATGCACTATTTGCCACGCCGAGCTCGCCCCCAAGGTGTCTCCGAAAGTCGCCGCCGGACTGCTGACGCCTCCACTACCCGCAACCTCACAGGCGTCCGACCCCGACGTGACCCGGCTTCCGTTCGATCCGCCGCCGATTCCCGGTGACGACGCGACGAGACTGGCCACAGGAACAGACGCGCCCCGTACGCCCCCAGTTGCGAACATGGCGGCCGGCGATACGTCTCCATCCGGTACGTCGGCCCACCAGCACGGACTCCTCGCGCACGGTCAGGCATTCGGCGCGCGGTACCACATCATCCGGCTCCTCGGCGCGGGCGGCATGGGCGCCGTTTATCAGGCCTGGGATCAGGAGCTCGAGGTCGCGGTCGCGCTCAAGATTATCCGGTCCGAGTCGATCGCGGATCCGAACGCGGCGCTCGACATGGAACGGCGCTTCAAGCGCGAGCTGCTTCTTGCCCGTCAGGTGACGCACCGGAATGTCGTGCGCATTCACGATCTCGGCGAGATCAACGGCGTCAAGTACATCACGATGCCGTACATTCAGGGTTCGGACCTCGCATCCGTCCTGAAGCGCGAGGGGAAGCTGACCGTTCCGCGCGCGCTCGCCATTGCCAGGCAGGTCGCGTCCGGCCTGTCTGCGGCCCACGAAGCCGGCGTGGTGCATCGGGATCTCAAGCCCGCCAACATCATGATCGATGCCGACGATCATGCCTTGATCATGGACTTCGGCATCGCCCGGTCCACGTCGAGCTCGGCCGGCGGCACCGTCGCCGGCGCCGTCGTCGGCACGCTCGAATACATGGCCCCCGAGCAGGCCAGAGGCGAGGTGGTCGATCAGCGCGCGGACGTCTACGCGTTCGGCCTGATTTTGTACGACATGCTGGTCGGCCGACGGCAGTCCAGTCGCGCGTCGAGTCTCGTTTCCGAGCTGATGGAGCGGATGAAAGAACCGCCACCCACCGCACGATCGATCGATCCGACAATCCCGGAAGCGCTCGACCGGATCGTGACACGATGCCTCCAGCCGGATCCGGCTGCGCGCTTCCAGACGAGCGCCGAAGTCGGTGCTGCCCTCGACCTGCTCGACGCCGAAGGGCGCCTGCTAAGAGGCACGGCGGCAACCGCGATTCCCTTGCCCGCCCCGATAGGACCCGGAGGCGCTCTTCCGTTCTGGAAGCGGCCCCTTATCTGGGCGATCGCTGCCTGTCTCGCGCTCGTACTAGCAGGCACTCTATGGTTCACGCGGAGCACCACGGTCGAAGACCATTCGACGACCGCCGGCCGGTCGGTAGTACCGCCGACGAGCGAACGCAAGTTGATGGCCGTCCTGCCTTTTCGAGTTGCCGGTGACCCGGCGGCCCTGGGCTTCGTCGCGACGGGCGTTACCGAATCGCTCGCGACCAGGCTTTTCCAGTTGAAGGATGTCAGCGTCGCATCCGCCTCTGCAGTGGAATCGGTCGCGAAAGACGCGCCCATCGCGAAAGTTGCGCAAAGTTTGGGCGTGAATATGGTCGTGACCGGCTCGGTGCAGGGTGACAGCAACAGGATTCGTATCCTGGTGAATCTCGAAGACACGGTTGCAGGAAAGCGACGGTGGTCGCAGGAATTTTCCGGCGTCGTCGGTGACCTGTTGACGCTCGAGGATCGGATCTCGGCCGAGCTCCTGACGGCGCTCAATCTCGAACCGTCTATCGAGGAAACGGCCCGGGGCGCATCGCACCCCACCGAAAACATCGAAGCATACGAGCTCTATCTCAAGGGCCGGAACTCGATGCGCGGCCAGCAGGATCTCAGAAATGTACGCGCGGCCATTGGATCGTATGAAGAAGCGTTGAAGAAGGACCCTCGGTTTGCGCTCGCCTACGCCGGCCTCGCCGACGCCGCATTGCAGGTGTACCGCGAAACGCGGGAGAGTCTATGGGCTGACAAGGCGCTCTTTACCGCCCAGCAGGCGCAGCAGCTCGACGACAACCTGGTCGAGGTGCATTTCGCTCTCGGCAGCGTCTATCAGGCGCGCGGACGAACCGCCGAGGCGATCGTCGAGCTAAGACGAGGACTCGAATTGGCACCAAACTCTGATGAGGGTCATCGGCGGCTGGGAGAAGCCTATCTCAGAAATGGCCAGACGAATGAAGCCTTGCGGGCGTACCAGAAGGCGATCGACGTCAACCCCTATTACTGGATGAATTACAACTGGCTGGGCGCGGCATATCTTCAACTGGGCGCGTATGACAAGGCAGTCGAGGCCAATCGCAAAGTGCTGGAGCTCGAGCCCGACAATGTGAATGGGCACAACGACATGGGCGTTGCTTATCTGCAGCTCGGACAATATGACCAGGCTGCGACGGCATTCCAGAATGCACTGAAGGCCCTTCCAACGCCCGAGACCTTCACAAACCTTGGCACTGCGTACTACTACAGCGGCAAATTCAAGGAAGCGGTCCCGATGTACGCCAAGGCCGTCGAGCTCAGTCCGAATAGCGAGCTCTTCATCGGAAACCTGGGCGACGGGTATCGCTGGGCGGGTGAGCGGGATAAGGCGATCGCGGCGTACGACAAAGCCATCGCACTGGCGTACAAGGAATTGCTCGTCAACCCCAGGAGCGCCACAACCAAGAGCAACCTGGCTATCTACTACGCAAAGAAGGGTGACGCCGAGCAGTCACTAAAATTCATACGCGACGCGAGAGCGATCGATGCCGCCGATGTCAACATCATGTACAACGAAGTGCTGGTGAATGCATTGGCCAGCCGTCCCTCGGACGCGCTTACCGCGCTCGACAATACACTGAAAGCTGGCTACCCGACCGTGATCGTCGCAAGTGACCCCGACCTGGGGGGCCTCAGGAAGGACCCTCGCTTCGCTCAACTCATGGCACGATTCAAGCCGCACCAACCTGCACAGGACTAGCGCAAGCGCAGAAACAAAAAAGAGGCAGCCTGCGTGGCAGGCTGCCTCTATCCGTTTGCGGCAAATTGGTTGTCCTAAGACCGACGCTTCCGGTAGTAGCTCCGCGCGCCAACCGTCACGGTACCCATGGCGAGGAGCGTTAAAGTCAACGGTTCCGGAACGGTTGACACGCCGTTCACCGCGCGACTCGAAACCGTCCCGTCAAAATTAGATACGAACGTGAGGTTGCGACACGGTTCCCCGCCACAACTCAGGAATCCCCCTTCGTCCCATGACGACAACAGCGTGATTCCGCCATTCGACAACCGAAACGTCGTGTTGTTGATCATAGCGAGCGTGTCGAAATCGCTCACTTCTTCGAACGCTGAGAACCCATCGGCGGAGAATGTGAAGAGACCCCCACCCAGCTTGCCCTGTTGAAAGTCCAGGCTGAAGATCTCCATCGGCTCGATGTATTCCTCTTCATCCGAGTCGGGTACGGAGTAGTTCGCGCAGAACACATCGTTGCCCTCGATGTTGCACGGGAAGAGATCCTGGAACGTCGGATCGAAGATGCTCTGATATCCGGTACCGACGACTCCGCCACGAACGCCGACCCTCGGATCCGGGTTGGCAGGGGTTGTGGGGATCGACGGGAGGATTTCACATGGAATAGCCTGGCGAGCGACAGCAAAGATGACGGCCGCGGCTAATGCAATTCGTGCGACGCGCATGGGGAGCCCCTTTTCGCCTGAACCACAGACCAGCAATATACACCCGCACAAGTATTTCCAAGCACAGCCGTCATGCAGATTTTTTGCGGTGGTGTACGGGACCCTCACGAAACCTCATCCATAGTTGCCACTGTTAGTCCGGCGATAGGAAGACTTTGGACTCCGGCTCCTGGACATTCGTGCCGAATCACGTGGCGCAAGCCCATCCAAATCGACAAAAACGTAATTAGCTCATGGCAACGGGTCGCCATGACCGGGAACGAATCGTGTCCTGCGAAATCGCGTCATCACGACATTCTCGTGAGGCAACTTCGAGGAGGACACGAAATGTTCGGTCGCCGTCTATTCGCCGTGTGTGTGCTCAATTTCTCCGTCGCCCTTCCATCGTTCGCGCAAACGTGGACCATCGATCCCCACCACTCGAACGCGCAGTTCGCTGTTCGGCACATGATGGTGTCCACAGTACGCGGCGAGTTCAGCAAGCTCTCCGGCACGGTGCTCTTCGACGGCAAGGACATTTCCAAATCCTCGGTGGACATCACGATCGACGCGTCGAGCATCTCGCCACGCGTCGAAGATCGCGACAATCACCTGAAGAGCGCGGACTTCTTCGAGGTGGCGAAATTCCCGACCATCCCGTTCACGTCGAAGAAAGCGACCGCTGCGGGTGATGGCCGCTTCAGCCTCGTGGGCGATCTGACCATCCGTGGCGTGACGCGCGAGGTCACGCTCGACGTCGAAGGCCCGTCTCCCGCCATCAAGGATCAGCGCGGCTACGCAGCCTTCGGTTTTCGACGACGGGCTGAACCGGTGGTCTTGAGCTGCACCGCGAGCCCGAGACATGTCAGGACGACCCAGGCCGGCACGATCCACTGCCGGCCTGGCGCGGGATCGAGCGGATAGAGAATCCAGACGTCGCTCACGCCCGCCGCCGCGCGCGCCGTCCGGTCGCTCGCGAGCGCCAGGCCCCCGGCAATCAGCGTCCACGCGCCCGCCATCGCCGTCGCGGCGATCACGACGTGGCGCTGCACGGCCATCGCCGCGAGCGCGCCCAGGATCGCCAGCGCGATCACCGCGAACGGTGGTGGATCGCCGCCGATGACCAGCCAGACGAGGTGCGCGACGCCGGCGCCAAGCGCTGCCCCGATGAGCGCAATCCCAACGTAGTACGTGAAGAAGAAAACGAGGGCGCCGATCGTGCCGCCGACGAGCGCCGCGATGATCATCCCGGACGTGTTGCTCGCGGCCATGGCGGAACTGGCGACGAGCGCGCCGAAGATGAAGCCGTACAGGGCGAGCACGATCCGGAACATTCTGTAGCCGGCGAAGCAGGCCAGCACCCCGCCCGCCACCAGCACCACCGCGGCCACGGTCTGATACGACTGCGGCAACATCACACTTCGCGGCGTCCCTCGAGCGCCTTGTGCACCGTGACTTCGTCCGCGTACTCGAGATCGCCACCGACGGGCACGCCCATCGCGATGCGCGTCACCTTGACGCCGAGCGGTTTGATGAGGCGAGCTAGATAGATCGCGGTCGCTTCGCCCTCCACGGTCGGATTCGTCGCCAGGATGATCTCGACAAGCCCGCCCTCCCCCACCCTCGACAGCAGGCTCTTGATCTGCAGATCGTCTGGACCCACGCCCTGGAGCGGCGACAGCGCACCCATCAACACGTGATACACGCCCTTGAAGTCGCGCGTCTTCTCGATGACGGTCACGTTCTGCGGCTCCTCCACGACGCAGATCACCTTGTGATCGCGCGTGGTGCTCGTGCAGAACGCGCACGGGTCCGTTTCGGTGATGTTGTGGCAGCGCGAGCAGTAGGTGACGCGGTCCTTGACGTGCTGGACGGCTTCACAGAGCTCCTCCGCTTCCTGCCGCGGTGTCCGCAGGATATGAAACGCGAGTCGCTGCGCGCTCTTGGCCCCGATGCCGGGCAGGCGCTGAAGCTGTTCGATGAGTCTGGCGAGCGGTTCAGGGTGAGACATCAGAGGCCCGGAATCTTGAGTCCTCCCATCATGCCGCCCATCTGCCGGCCGATCTCATCGTCGACCCTCCTGTGCGCGTCGTTGATGGCCGCCACGATGAGATCCTGCAGCATCTCCACATCGTCTTTGGAGACCACCTCGGGGTCGATCACCAGGCTCTGGATCTCCTTGGCGCCATTGACGACGACGGTGACCATGCCGCCGCCGGCGGTGGCCTCGATGCGGAGCTCTTTCATCTGGCGCTGCATCTTCTCCTGAAGCTGCTGCGCCTGCTTCATCATGTTGCGGATATCCATAGGTGAAGAGTTGTTATCAGTTATCAGTCGTCAGTTATCAGCTAGCGATCAGCTATCAGTCGGCCGGAGCCTGTGGCCCGTAGCCTACAGCCCGTCTAAATCTCCTCCACATCCCGAATCTCCACCGGGAACATCTCGAGCATCGCCTGCACGCCGGGGTCGGCCATGGCCCGCGCCTTGAGATCGGGAGCGTGTTCGGCGGGCGGCGCGGCCGCCTCGCCATCGTCTGACGCGCCGGCCTGTGCGGCGACGACCCGCATCTTCCTGCCGGCGGCGCGCGTGGCCGCCGCCTCGAGCCACTCGCGATGCTGCTCGAGCTGCGCGCGCTGCGCGCGGTGCGCAGGGAGAAATGTGAACACCACCTGCTCGGCTCCGAATTCGATCTTCTGCGCCATCGCGACGACCATCCGGAAGAAGACCGACTTCCCGCGCTCGATCTCGTCGAGAAACGCCTCCCTCGGGGCATCGCTGCCGCTCTTCGCCGAGTCAGGCGGTGCGCTCGGCTTCGAAGCCGGTGGTTCCGTCGTCGGACGGCTCGCAGGCACTGAGGCGACAGGCGCTGTGACGGCCGGACGATTCGGTACTGCCGTGAGGTTTCTGACAGCCGGAGCCGGCGATGGTCCGGCGGGCCGTCTCACCGGAGCGGGTCCGCTCGGCCCGGATAGCGCTCGCGCGCCACCGGTCTCCAGCTGTTCGATCAGCTTGTCGATCGGCACGAGCTTGCGCAGATACATCAACCGGAGCAGGGCCATCTCCAGCTGATACCTCGGCTGCGAGGACAAGCGGATGTCCTGCTCGGCCTCGGTCAGCACGTCGAACGCTCTGAGCAGATCCTCTCTGGAAAACTGCTCGACCAGCTCGAGGAGCCGCGCGCGATCGCCCTCGGACGCAATCTCCGGGTCGTCGATTCTCGTTCGATCGATTGAAAGGACGAGCAAATCGCGCACGAGGCGCGACAGCTCGCCGCACAGCCGACGCAGATCGTGGCCCGACTCGACCGCCCGATCCGCCAGCTCGAACGCCGCGCTCGCGTTGCTCGCGGCCACGGCCGCCGCCGCATCGAGCAGCCAGTCGCGGCCCACGAGACCCAGCACGGCCGACACATCGGCCGACGACACCTGCTCCCCGGCGAACGCAATCACCTGATCGAAGGCGCTCTGCGCGTCGCGCATGCTGCCTTCCGCGTTCCGGGCGATGAGGTGCAGCGCGTCATCGGCGATGGTGATGCGTTCGGCCTCTGCAATTTTCCTCAGCTGATCGGCAATCGCCTTCGACGCGATCGTCTTGAACTCGAAGACCTGCGATCTCGAGCGCACCGTCTCGGGAATCTTCTCGAGGTCGGTCGTCGCCATGATGAACACCACGTGCGGCGGCGGCTCCTCGATGGACTTGAGCAGCGCATTGAAGGACGGTCCGGACAGCTGGTGGACCTCGTCGATGATGAACACCTTGTACCGATTGCGGACCGGCATGATGGCCAGGCCGGCAATGATCACCTCGCGGACATTTTCGACTCCGGTATGCGTTGCGGCGTCGATCTCGAGGACGTCGATGTCCCGGCCCTCGGCAATCTCGACGCACGCCTCACATTGTCCGCACGGATCGGGTGTTGGGCCCTTGATGCAGCTCAGGGCGCGCGCGAGGATGCGCGCGCTCGTCGTCTTGCCCACGCCGCGAGGCCCGGCGAAAACAAACGCCTGCGCAATGCGCCCCAGAACGATCGAGTTCCGGAGCGTCCTGGTCACGACCGGCTGCCCGACGATGTCGTCGAAGCGCTGGGGACGCCATTTGCGGGCGAGGACTTGATAGGTCATGGGGAGGGGCCGATCCGACTGGCAGACCTACCGCGGCCCGGAAGGGCCTGCGGCACATGTCAGGATCTACTTAGCGCTGCTGCCTTCCGGCCCTGACGCGGTTCGTAGGCTGAGATTGCACAGGTTCCGAGCCGCGGTACATCTGCCGGCTCAAAAGAGTCAGTCTATCGTGGCGGTGAACAGAAGGGCAAGCAAGGAACGCTACTCGTACCGGAGTGCGCTCATGGGATCGACCTGCGACGCCCGGCGCGCCGGAACGTAGCCGGCGCCGAACGCGACGATGGCGAGCGCAACGACTGAGAGCAGGACGACCACGGGATCGTCGCCCTGCAGACCGAACAGGAGCGAACGCGCCGAGCGGCCGAGCATCAGCGCCGCAACGATGCCGATCGTGCCGCCCGCCAGCATCAACCAGCCAACCTGGCGGAGCACGAGGCCGCGCACGCGGCCGGCGTCGGCGCCGAGCGCCATCCGGAGACCGAACTCCCGCGTCCGCTGCGACACGGTGTAGGCGAGGACGCCGTAGAGGCCGATGGCCGCGAGGAGCGTCGCCAGCAGGGCGAACGCGCCGGCAAGCGTCGTGATCATGCGATCGAGAAACACGTTGTCACGAACCTGCTCCGTCATCGTCTTCATGTTCTCGAGCGGGAGATTCGGATCGAGTCCGGACACCGTGCGCGTGATCGTCTGGACAAGCGATTCGGGCTCGAGCGCTGTGCGGACGTAGAACGTCGCCGATCCCAGCGCTTCGTCCTGTCGATATGGGAGCACGAGGAGCGGGTAGCTGGGCTGCTTGATGTCGCTGTATTTGGTGTTCTGCACCACTCCCACGATCTCCGTGTCGAGCTCCGCGTCGCGCAGGCCGGAGCTTGACGAGAGACGCTTGCCGATGGCTCCAGGCCGGAGGTTGAACTTCTCGACGAAGGCCTGATTGACGATCGCGACCTTCGGCGCGCCAAGCGCGTCGGCCGGCGTGAACTCGCGGCCGGCCATGATCGGAATGCCGAACGTGCGGAAATAGCCGGGACCGACTTCGTTGTAGTTCGTGACGCGGTCCGTGTCGGGACCCGCCTCGAATCCCTCGACAGAGGCGGCCATGTTCCAGTTGCTGTCCGTCATCAGCGGCACCATCGCCACTGTGACGCCCGTGACCCCAGGGATGGCGGCCAGCTCGGCCTCTGCGCGCTCGAAGAGCCCGCGCGAGCGCATCGGTGTGTAGCCGTTCAGTTCCGGCGAGAGCCCGAAGGTCAGGATGCGATCAACATTCAATCCAAGGTCGATGCGGCTGACGTTCATGAGACTTCGGACGAAGAGCCCCGACGAGATCAGGAGCGTCATCGACAGGGCGACCTGCGCGATGACGAGGCCCGTGCGAAAACGAGCCGCGCCGCCCGCGCCCGAGGACTGCCCGGCCTGGCTCTTGAGCGCCGAGACCAGATCCGGTCTCGTGCTGTGCAACGCGGGAAACAGACCGAAGAGCAACCCTGTCAGCAGAGACACCGCCGCCGCGAAGATCACGACCGACGGCTGAAGCTGCAGATGGAGAGCGGCCGCCGCTTCAGGCGGCAGAAGCGACGCGATCAGCGCGAGCATCCACCGGGCGACCACGAGGCTTGCCACGCCGCCAAGCAGCGCCAGAAGCGACGATTCCAGAAGAAGCTGGCCAATGAGCTGAGCGCGGCTGGCGCCGATCGACAGCCGCACCGCCATTTCGGTGGCGCGGCCCGCGGCGCGAGCCAGCAGCAGATTCGCGATGTTGGCGCACGCAATGAGCAGCACGATGGCCGTTGTCGCGAAGAGCAGGGCGACCGGCGCACGCACATCTCCGCGGACCCGGCTCTGGCCCTGCTCGCCCGGCGTCAACAGAATCTCTTTCGCCCTGAACCGCGCCATGGTCTGCGCGCTCAACTCCTGCTGGAGCGGCGCCTCGACGTCATTCACGATCGCATGGTACGGAATGTTGATCGCCGCCTGAGCTTGGTCGATGGAGCCACGGGGCCTGAGTCTCGCGAAGAGGTACACCCAGTACGTGCGTCGGCTTTCGAGCGCTTTCACACCCGGGATCAGAACCTCGCGCATCGAGAGGGGCGCAAACACCTCGGGTCGCGCGCCGAGGGTCGTGCCTTCGAACCTCCGCTCGGTCACGCCGACGATGGTCATGGGCTGGCCGTTCAGGATCAAGGTCTGGTTGAGCACGTCGGTTCGACTGCCGAGATGCTCGGTCCAGTACGCGTGGCTCAAGACGACGACAGAATGCCCGCCCGGCGTGCGGTCGTCATCCGGTCCGAGCACCCGCCCCAGTGCACTGCGCACGCCAAGCACGGGAAAGTACGAACCCGACACGAGCACGAAGTGGCCGCTCAGTGTCTGGCCGCGGTAGCCGAGATTGGCGCCGTTGAACTGGTGGCCGGCGATCCCGGTGAACACGGTCTGCGCGCGTTCCAGGTCGCGGAACATTGGATAGCTGAAGACCTGATCGCACGCACCCGCCTGGCCACACCAGTTTGCGCCCGGCTTCGGACCAGGCGCCGACAGGTTGACGAGTCCCGCCGGATCGCGGATGGGAAGCGAGGCGAGCAGCATCCGGTCGAAGAGCGAAAAGATGGCGGAGTTCGCGCCGATCCCCAGCGCGAGTGAGAGGATGGCGATGATCGTGACGAACGGGCTCTTGAACAGCCAGCGGATGGCGTAACGAAGGTTGGTCATGCCGGCTCGGTGTGTCGCGACTTGGACGGTACGCGGCGGGAATTGGTTGCCCTGGAATCGGGAGTACCATCGCGATACTCGCCGGCGCTCGTTCGGCGGCCGCCGGGGCGGTCGAACCGGACGAGGCTGCTGTCATGAAACAGACCTAATATGAATGAGATCCGGTGGTATTGCCAGCGTGGTAGATTAATATTTTGAGTATTCAAAATGATGGGGTAGACTGATTCGGATGCCCTCAGATCCCCCTCCCGCCAAGGCCACCCCCCTGGGCTGGCGCCTGGCCCGGGACAGCGCGAGCCTCCCCGAGGTCCATCGGTCGATCCCAGTCCCGGTCACCGCCAGCTTCTGGCGCAAGGTCTTTGCCTTTGCCGGGCCGGGGTATCTCGTGGCGGTCGGCTACATGGACCCGGGTAACTGGGCAACCGACCTCGCCGGCGGCGCGCGCTACGGATACACGCTCCTCAGCGTGATCATGCTGTCCAACCTCATGGCGATTCTGCTCCAGACGCTCGCCGCGCGGCTGGGCATCGCCAGCGGCCGCGATCTCGCGCAGGCGTGCCGCGACTCGTACTCGCGGCCGATGACCTTCGCCCTCTGGATCATCTGCGAGATCGCAATCGCGGCGTGCGATCTGGCGGAGGTCATCGGCGCCGCCATCGCGCTCAACCTGCTCTTCCACATCCCGCTGCTCTGGGGTGTCTGCCTGACGGCGCTCGACGTGCTCATCGTGCTGTACCTCCAGCACCGCGGCTTCCGGTATGTGGAAGTGCTGGTCGTAGCGCTCATCGTCGCAATCGCCGGGTGCTTCACGATCAATCTCTGGTTCGCGCAGCCGGTGATGCGCGAGGTGGCGTGGGGCTTCGTGCCGTCGACGATCATCGTCCGCGACCCGGCGATGCTGTACATCGCCATCGGCATCCTCGGCGCGACGGTCATGCCGCACAATCTGTATCTCCACTCGTCGATCGTCCAGACGCGCAACTACGGAGATTCTCCCGAAAGCAAGCGCGAAGCCATCCGGTTTGCGACCTTCGACTCGACGGTCGCGCTCATGTCGGCGCTCTTTATCAACGCCGCCATTCTCGTCATGGCCGCCGCCACGTTTCACGGCACGGGTCATCAAGACGTGGCCGACATCGGCGATGCCTACTACCTGCTGTCGCCCCTGCTGGGTATCAAGCTGGCCAGCATCCTGTTCGCGGTCGCGCTGCTCTTCTCCGGTCAGAACGCGACGCTGACAGGCACGCTGGCCGGTCAGATTGTGATGGAAGGATTTCTCAGCCTGCGACTGCGTCCGTGGCTTCGCCGGCTGATCACGCGCATCATCGCGATCGTGCCGGCCGTGATCGTCGTCGTGCTGTATGGGGAACAGGGGACGATGCCACTCCTCATCCTCAGCCAGGTCATCCTGAGCCTTCAGCTACCATTCGCGGTCTTCCCGCTGGTAATCTTTACGAGCGATCGGCACAAGATGGGCGAGTTCGCGAGCCCGTGGTGGATGAAGGCGATGGCGTGGCCAGTGGCGATTGTCATCGCGCTCTTGAACGCCTGGCTTCTCTATCAGACATTCGTCGGAGTCTGACCGTGTACAGTCACATCCTCGTCGCCGTCGAACACTCGGACGCCGACAGCACGATCATCGAGCACGTGGAGGGGCTCGCGCGGCTTACCGGCGCGAAGCTCCTGCTCGTGCACGTCGCCGATGGATTCGCGGCCCGCCACTTCGACGATCTCAATCTCCGTGAATCCGAGGAGATGCGGGACGACCGGGCCTATCTGGACCAGCTCGTTCAGAAGCTCCGCGCGAAAGGTTTGACCGTCGATGCGGCGCTGGCTCATGGCGATCCGGCGAGCGAGCTCATCCGCGTCGCGGAAGAGTCCGGCGTCGATCTCATCGCGATGTCCACTCACGGCCACCGGTTCCTCAACGACCTCATTCGCGGCACCACCGTGGACCGCGTCCGTCACATCGTCAAGGTTCCGGTGCTGCTGCTCCGGGCCCGCACAGCTTCCTGACGTGCCTCTCCTTCATCGGCGCGAGATTCTGAAGCTGCCCGCGGTCCTCCTGCTCTCGCCGCCGGCGAGTCCGTTTTTTCAGACGCGAGGCGTCGTCCTGATTCCGGAGGATCTGACCCTGACGGACTGGCCCGATCGCGCGAAGGCCGCCGGCCTGACGACCATCGCGCTCCATCACGGCCTGATGCCGCAGGTGGTGATGGATTTCGTCCAGTCGCCGGAGGGCGCTCGATTCCTCACGCGGTGCCGCGAGCTTCATCTCGAGGTCGAGTACGAGCTCCACGCGATGAGCCAGTTGCTGCCGAGGGATCTGTTCGCTCGCCAGCCGGATCTCTTCCGCATGAACGACGAAGGCGTCCGGACGCCGGATGCCAATCTGTGCGTCAGTTCTCCCGAAGCCCTTGACATCATCGGCCGGAACGCCGTTACGATTTCGCAGGTGCTCAAGCCGACGACCGGGCGATTCTTTCTGTGGGGAGACGACGCCAAGGCGTGGTGCCGTTGTCCGAAGTGCCGCGGGCTCTCGGACTCCGATCAGGCCCTCGTGATGGAAAATCACCTGATAGGCGCGATCAGGAAGATTGAGAGCAACGCGCGACTCGCGCATCTCGCGTACGCGAACACCCTTCAGGCGCCGCGCCAGGTGAAGCCGGACCGTGGCATCTTTCTCGAATACGCGCCGATCAGCCGACGCTACGACATCCCGTACGCGCAACAGACGGGATCGTCCTTTCAGGACGCACTGGAGGCGCTCGACAGGAATCTCGACGTGTTCGGCGCAGACTCAGCGCAGGTGCTCGAGTACTGGCTCGATGTTTCGCGCTTCTCCAGATACAAGAAGCCTGCGGAGAAGCTGCCGTGGATGGAGAGTGTGTTCGCCGCCGATCTCGACACCTATGGCAGCCGCGGCCTCCGCCACGTGACCACCTTTGCCGTGTACATCGATCGCGAGTACGTCTCCCTGTATGGAGAACCGCCCCTCGCCGAATACGGCAGGAGACTGAGCGCATGGCAGCCGCGCCGGTGAGCCTCGTCGCGCTCGCCGCGCTGTTCGTCCACCACCTTTCAGGTGTTGCCTCGAGCGTTGGATCTGGATCATCAACGCCGCAGTCCCACACGACACCGAGCCTGATCATCGAGCGCGCGCAGTGCACGTTCGCGATTGACGGACGGCTGAACGAACGGTGCTATTCGAAGGCATCGGCCATGTCGCAGTTCGGGGTCGCCGGCGAGCCCGCGACCGCTGCGTCTCCAACGCGCGCGTGGCTGTTCTGGGACGACGAGGGCTTGATCTTCGCGTTCGACTGCGACGATCGATCCCTCGAAGCCGCCGCTCCGACTGGAGAAGAACCCGATGTCGATCGACAAGATCGCGTAGAGTTGTTTCTCTGGTCGGGCGATCCAGACGATCAGTACTTTTGTATCGAGATTGGCGCGCGGGGCGCGGTCCACGACTACGCGGCGCGGTTCTATCGAAAGTTCGACTCGTCGTGGCGGCTCGACGGACTGAGATCGGCCGTTTCGTCGACCGATCGTGGATATCAAGTGGAAGCCAGGCTCCCTGCGAGCACGCTGGGAGGGCTGGGCTTCCCGCTGACGCCAGGGTCCCGATGGAGACTCGGACTCTTCAGAGCCGACTTCACCGCGGGTCATCGCGAGCCTCAATGGATCACATGGGTGGACGCCCGGACGCCGTCGCCAGACTTCCATGTCGCTGGCGCGTTCGGTCGGGCCTTCATTGGTCAGACCTCGCGATGATGGATCACGTGTCCCGCCTCCTCTCGTGCGTGCTCCTGGTGCTGTTCGCGTCGAGCACCGCGCTCGCCGAGACGGGCCGCGAGTTTCTCACGCGCGAGATGGGGTTCAGCAAAACGGAATTCGCGACCTTCGACGCCGGCAAGGTCGTCGTCAGAAGCCTGAAGCCCGAGGAAAAAGGCGAAATCGGCGTCGTCGGCATCGTGAGGGTGGCCTGCACGAAGGAGCGCTTCCTGGAGCAATTCCGTCGGTTCGAACGCTTCCGAAGCGGGCGGAATATCGTCGCGCTCGTGCGCTTCAGCGCACCGCCGGTCCTCTCCGATCTCGGCGGTCTGACCGTCGAAGCCGGCGACCTCAAGGCGTTCAGGTTTTGCGAACGAGGCGATTGCGCCGTGAAGCTCTCAGAGCGTGGCATGCAGCGCCTGAGGACCGAGGTGAGCTGGAGCGCGCCGAATGCAACGGAGCAGGCAGAGCGGCTCGTTCGGGACATGCTGCTCCATCAGGTGAACGCGTACCTCGCCGCCGGCGATGGCGGCCTCGGCACGTACGACGACCGCAGTCGGCCGGTCGGAATCGCCGATGGCTTTCACAAGGTCGCGCGCAGGCTGCCGTTCCTCGCCGACCCCGCTTCGTCGCTTCGACGCTACATGGAGGAGTTTCCACGAGGCAACCTGCCGGGCATCGATCACTTCATGTACTGGTCCAAGGAAGACTACGGACTGAAGCCGATTACGAGCCTCAACCACGTCGTGATCGAGAAGAACCCGGATGCTCCGGAGCGCTTCCTGATTGCGACCAGGCAGATCTACGCGAACCACTATCTGGAGACCTCGCTCGACCTCATGGCGCTGATTGACGATCCGATCGGCGCACCCGGCACGGTCCTGATCTACTGGAACCGCTCGATCGCCGACGGTCTGAAAGGCACCTTCGGCGGCTTGATCCGCGCCATCGCGCAGCACAAGGTTCGCGACGCGGCGCTGGGTGCGCTCCTGATGATGAAGGAACGCGCCGAGGCCGATCGGTGAGCCGGCGGACACGGCTTCGTGTCTGGCCCGTTCTGTGTCTATCCCTGCTCGTGCTCGGCTCGCCCGCGCCCGGTGCATCCTCCAGCGACTACGACTACTTCGTCATCGGGAATTCAGCCGACGTCTCTCCGCCGACCAAGCCTGGCCTGGCGCTGGTCGGCGGCGGCAGCGATGTCGACGAAGTGTACAGGTGGATGACGGAGCGAGCCGGCGGCGGCGACTTCGTCGTGCTGCGGGCGGTCGGCGACGATGACTACAACCCCTATATCTTCAAACTCGGCGGGATGGATTCCGTCGAAACGCTCGTGATCAAGAACCGCGCGGCCGCGGACAACCCGTTCGTCGTGGCGAAGATCAGGGCGGCGGAGGCCGTCTACATTTCAGGCGGCGACCAGTCCCGCTACGTGAAGTTCTGGAAGGGCACCGAGACCGAGCGCGCGATCGAGGCAGTCGCGGCAAAACCGGCGCCCGTCGGCGGCACGAGCGCGGGACTCGCGATTCTGGGGCAATTTTCGTTTGCCGCGATGCTCGACACCATCAGGTCGCCTGAGGCCCTCGCCAACCCGTATGGTCCGAAGGTGACGCTCGCCGATCGGTTTCTGACGTTGCTGCCGCTCGAAGGCTTGATGACGGACAGCCACTTCGTCGAGCGCGACCGCATGGGCCGGTTGCTGGTGTTTCTTGCGCGACTTGAAACCGATGGCCTGATGCATCGTCCACGGGCGGTTGGGATCGATCGCGAGACGGCGGTGCTCGTCGAGCCGGATGGGCGTTGCCGCGTGATCGGCAATGCGACGCACCCGACCCGGTTCGCGTATTTCGTGCAGTCGCCCGGAAAGCCGGAGCGATGCGTCGCGGGTCAGCCCCTCTTCTACCGGGATGTTCCGGTCTACAGGGTGGGCACCGACGGCGCGTTCAACATCACGTCGTGGACGGGGACGAACGGCGTGTCGTACACGCTGACGGCCGAAGCGGGGCGTGTCCGGTCATCGCGCCCTGATGGATCGGTCTACTAGCCAGGCCTGAAGACCTGGCCTACGGCTCCACGAATCGGGATCTGCGCGACACGCGGAAACCCGGTTGTCTAGAATCGCACGATGTAGCGAACGTTGAGACCAATCCCAGATGCGTCCATTCCCCAGCTGATACCGCGATAGTTCTCGTCCGTCAGATTCTCTCCGTCGATCAGCACTTCATGCCGACCGATCCGGACGCCACCGCGGACACCGAGCGTGACGTATCCCTGGACCTCCGTGAAGAGCGGAGCGCTGCCGCTGGTCCCCAGCACACGGTTCTGGATCTGCGCCAGCGTCTCCCCCGTCACGCCGAGCATGTCGTCGGCGGTGCCCGGCACGCCATCGGGGCCCGGTGTCACCCATCCGCGCGCGGTCGCGCCGTTCACGAAGAAGTTCCGGATGCTGTTGCGACTGCGGTCCGCTCCGGTCCGCCGATCGCCGAGATCGAGCGTCGAGAGATTGGGCTGGTCCGCCGCGATGTGAACGTACGGCTGCACCCACCAGTGGCTGCCTGGCCGTGCGTAGCGAAGCATGATGTACGCGTTTGGCGCGGGAGTACCACCCTCGATGTTGGGGGGTCGATCCGTGGCGGTGTCGCGCGCGCGTATGTAAGTGTAGAGGCCGCTGAGCGCCAGGCTCTCCATCAACGACATCTCACCGGCCGCCTCGATGCCCCAGATGCGTGCGTTGTCGAAGTTATCGCGCACCAGCACCGGCGTCGTCGTCGCGGCGACGAACACGACGCCGTTGGCGTTCTGTTCCGTGATGACCTCACCGCCGATGGACATGCCGACGGCGCCCTGCGGCAGGATGAGGGACTGCTTCTGGATATTGTCGTGGATGTTGTTGACGAAGGCGGACAGCTCGCCTCTCGCACGCCGACTTCGGTATCGCACGATGGCGTCCCAGGCGATACTCGATTCCGAACGCACCTGCTGCACGGGTTGACCGGTGGACACGGCAGCGGCGTCGGCCGTCGAGCCGACCGTGCCGCCGAGACTCGCCACGTCCGGGTACGCGACTTCGAAGCCCGACCCCGTCAGCCCGAGCGTCCCCAAATCGGTCATGTGCGGGGCGCGATATCCGCGGCTCAAGCTCGTGGACAACGACCATCGATCATTGGGTGTGGCGACCGCAGCAGCGCGAAATGTGACCGAGCCCGTCGACAGCTCGTCGTCCGGCCACAGCGGCTCGCCGTTGATCACGGGCGCGTCCGCCGCGCGGGCTTCATAGTGCATTCCGCCCCAACGAACGGCGCCCACGAGCTTCAGTCGGTCCGTCACCAGATCGTAGCCCGTCTGTGCGAACACGCCGACGTTCCGATACGACGCACCGCTCGGCACGCGCGGGCGTCTCGGTGACACGGCGCCTGTCACGGGGTTGACGTTGAAAGCATCCGAGGTGAGCCCCTCGAGGTAGAACTCGCCACCGATTTGCAAGCTCTGCCGCGACGACAGCTCTCGCGACACGCTGCCCTGCACGCCGTTGGCCGTGGTGCGCTCTGGCTCATGCCCGATCGTGGCGCGCGGATTGCCGTTTCCGCCCTGATTGACACGCTCCTCTCGCTGCGAGTTGATCGAGTACGTCACGCTGGCGTGATCGAACCATCCGGACATCATTCGCTCGAGCCGAACGTAGAACAAGTCGAGCGTCAGATCGTTGAGCTCGGCGATCAGATTGCCGTCACCGCCCAGGAGCTGATCCCAGCGGTCGCCACCGTCCTGACGCGTCCCCATGTAGGCCGAGACAACCTGGGTCTTCGGATTCGGCGACCAGTTGGCTTTCACGAAGCCGCCCCACTGGTGAAACTCGGTATTGGGCAGACGCGCGTCGATCAGCACATCAGACGGCAGGCCCAGGAATCGCGTGACGGCCGAATGCGAATCGAGACCCTCACCGGACCGGAGCCTGCCAACGCTCTGAGATGAGAGGTTGGCGTAGAGACCGAACGTAGGACGTCCCATCGACATTGACAGGTTGCCGGCGAGCGTCTCGTGTCCCGTTGCGCCCACGAGGCTCGCTTGACCACCGAAACGTGTCGCCTGGCCTGGGCTGAGCGCCGGCACTCTCGACAGCAGCTGAATGCTGCCGCCCAGCGCGTCGCTGCCGTATTCGGCGCTATTCGGCCCGCGAAGGATCTCGATGCTGTCGAGACCGCTGGGCTCGAGAAGATCGAAGAAGGTGTTGACCCCGCCTCGCTGGGCGCTCGTTGAGTACCGGACGCCGTCAACGAAGACGTTGACTTTGTTCCCGGTGAGACCCCGCACGAAGACGCCCGCCATCGTGGGGCTCGTCCGCTGCAGATTCACGCCGACTTCCTCGTTGATGGCCTGCGCCAGCGCTGTCGGCGCGCGTAGCGCAATCTTGTCGGCCGTCACGATGTTCACCGCCTGCGCAACGTAGCGATCATCGGACACCTCGCCGGGAGTCGCCGTCACGGTCACGGTCTCCGCGACCGGAGCCACCTCGAGAGACACCGTGATCACTGCGGTGTCGGCCCGCGTCACCTCAACGGCGACCCTGTGTTCCTCGAATCCTGGCGCCCGTACGACGACCAGGTACTGTCCCGAACCGACGGAGGGACACGCGAATGTGCCATCCGCGCCGGTGCGAGCCGTGGCCATGACGGCGCGCTGCGATGTGAGCACGAGTACTTCCGCATCGGAAACGGCACCGCCCAATCGATCGGTGACCGATCCCGTGATTCCTTCGGCGAACGCCGACGCGTCGGCGGCGAGCGCCATGAAGACGAGCGCACAGTAAGTCCGGAACATGGGTATGGGGCGACTGTAGCGAGAGGCGCAGAGCAACTACCAGTGCTAGTGGGCTGAGGTCGCCGAAGGATTCCTCATCTAAACGGCGGTCCCGATCAGCGCGCCAATCACGACGATGCCGCGAGGCGATTTGAGAAACGGCGTATCCGGCGGGCTGGGCGCCGCTGGCGTCTGCTGCGACCAATACGGTGAACGCATCGCAAGACGTTCAGCATGCGCCGCCGCCGAGCGCGCAATCGGTCGGGACCCATCCTGGTCACCGGCCCAGGCTGCTGAGGCGATGAGAGCCAGGATCGCCGCAACTACTACGATGGATCGTCGAAGATGAACGGATCGCATGGTCAGCGAGTCTAGTGACCGTATCAAGAACGTGTCAAGAAAATGTGCAGCGCTAGAGCACGCCGCCCATGAGTTTCCGAATGGGTTTGACCAGCAGGAAGAGCACGAACGACGAGGCGAACATGATGCCGGCGACGGTGCCGAATATCGTCGCAAGCGGGAGCGTGCTGAAAAAACTCGCCGCCCAACCGGCAAGCTTGTTTCCAAACGCATTGGACAGAAACCACACACCCATCATGAGCCCGACGATGCGCACCGGCGCGAGCTTGGTGACGACGCTCAGGCCGACCGGGCTGAGGCACATCTCGCCGAGTTCCTCGATGAAATACACGCCGATCAGCCACCATGGACTCACGCGCATGCCCAACCCGCTTTGAGCCATCGCGCCCGCCGGTACGAGCACGAGGAACGCGAGGCCCGCGAAGAATAGGCCGAAGGCAAACTTGGCGGGGCTCGACGGCTCGCGTCGGCCGAGCCGAACCCAGAGCCAGCCGAAAGCCGGGGCCAGAAGAATCACGAAGATTGCCTGCACGGACTGAAACCAGGACGAGGGAAAAGACCAGCCGAGTATCGAGAGGCGCGTGTACCGATCGGCAAACAGGTTGAGCGTCGAGCCCGCCTGCTCGTACGCCCCCCAAAAAAGCGTCGCGAACAGAAAGAAGACGAAGACCGCGCCCATGCGTTTCCATTCGACGGGCGTGAAATCGGTCCGGGTCCGATCCGCCGTCGCGACCGGTGCAGACACCGGCTTCGGCTGTGCCGCCAGCCGATCGATGCCGGGCTGAAGCTTGCGCTTCCCTATCACGTACTGCACCACGCCGAGCGCCATCCCGAAACCCGCCGCCGAGAAACCCATGTGCCAGTCCACGCGCTGAGCGAGCCACCCGGCGATGAGCGGTCCGATGAATGCGCCGAGGTTGATCCCCATGTAAAAAATGGAGAAGCCGGCGTCGCGCCGCGTATCTCCCGGCTCGTAAAGCGACCCCACCAGGATGCTCACGTTGGGCTTGAGCAGGCCCGTGCCGACGACGATCAGCGCGAGGCCGCCATAGAAAAAAGGCAGCGGCTTGAACGCCAGCGTGAAGTGTCCGAGCGCGATGATGATGCCGCCGATGAGGACGCTGCGGTACTGCCCGAGCACACGGTCCGCCAGGACGCCGCCGAAGATCGCCGCGGCCCATACGCTGCCCGTATAAGTTCCGTAGATCGATGCGGCGTCCGCGTCGGCAAACCCCAGTCCGCCGGCCGCTGCCGGAGCGGTCATGTAGAGGATGAGGAACGCGCGCATGCCGTAATAGCTGAAGCGCTCCCACATCTCGGTAAAGAAAAGCACCGAGAGGCCCGACGGGTGCGATTTCGGAGTCTGGGCAGGCGAAATCACGCGCCGGATTGTACTCGGATACACTCCGCGCGGTGACACTCCCTCCGCGATCGAACGCGAGGCGGCGCCTGGTGCAGTACGCCTTTGGCCTCGCCACCGTCACGTATCTCGATCGCGTCTGCATCTCGGCCGCCGCACCAGACATCATGCGGGACCTTCACCTGACCGCGCTCGAGATGGGCGTGGTGTTCAGCGCGTTCACCCTCGCGTACTCGCTGTTCGAAGTGCCATCGGGCTGGATGGCCGACGTCCTCGGCGCTCGCCGCGTGCTCACGCGCATCGTCGTGTGGTGGTCGGCATTCACGATGCTCACGGCTGCCGCCGTGGGGTTCCGTTCCCTGGTGACCATCCGTTTCCTGTTCGGCGCCGGAGAAGCCGGCGCGTTTCCAAGCATCCTTCGCGCGTTTTCGCGCTGGATCCCAGCGCGGGAGCGAGGTCGTGCCAACGGGCTGCTCTTCCTCGGCTCCAGGGTCGGTGGCGCGATCGCGCCGGGCGCCGCGTTTCTCTTGATCGGCCTCTGGGGATGGCGCGCGGCGTTCGTGGTGTTCGGCACGATCGGTCTCGTGTGGGCCGCGCGCTGGCAGCGCTGGTTCCGTGACAATCCCGCCGATCATCCCGATGTCACTGAAGAGGAGCTCGCCTGGATCCGCCAGGACGACAGAGACGCCCCGGGCACACACGGGACGACGGCAGGTGCGACCGCTGGTGTGATTCCCTGGCAGTCCATTCTCACGAGTCGGACGATGTGGATGATCTGCGGCATGTACTTCGCCTTCGGCTACGGCCTCTATTTCTATTTCACATGGCTGCCCACGTACCTGACGACGGTGCTCGGCTTTTCGACGATGCAGGGAGGCTTCCTTGCCGGGCTGCCGTTCATGCTGGCCGGCTGTGCCGATGTCCTCGGGGGACGATTGACCGATCGGCTGAGGACGGCGCGAGGGTTGCGAGTGGCTCGCTGCTGGCTGGGCAGCGCCGCGTTTTCCACCTGCGCCGCTCTGCTCGTCGCCTCGACGATCGTCGAGGGCCGCCTGCTCAAGGCCGTGCTGCTCGCGATGGCGCTCGGGGCGGCCGACCTCGCGCTCAGCGCATGCTGGGCCGTGTGCCTCGACGTCGGTAAGGACTACGCGGGCGTCGTCACCGGCCTGATGAACACGGCGGGCAATCTTGGCGGCGTCATCGGACCCATTGTCGTCGGTTACGTGGTCGGGCGCGGGCATTCCTGGGTGCTGCCCTTCCACATCACCGCGGGCATCTATTTCTCAGGCGCCCTGTTCTGGCTGGCGATCGATCCGCTCGAACGAATCACCCGGACCCGACCATCATGACCGACGACGTGTTTTCGCGAGCGGTGATGTCGAAGATCCGGCGTCGCCTGATCCCGTTCATGTTCGTGTTGTACGTGGTGTCATATCTGGACCGCGTGAACATCGGGTTCGCCGCCCTGCAGATGAACGATGCGCTCCATCTGAGCGCGGTGGTCTATGGGATCGGCGCGGGCATCTTTTTCATCGGCTACTTCCTGTTCGAAGTGCCGAGCAACCTGATTCTGCAGCGTGTGGGCGCGCGTATCTGGATCGCCCGGATCATGATCACGTGGGGCATCGTGTCGTCGGCGATGATGTTCATCACCGGCGCGCGGAGTTTCTATGCGCTGCGCTTTCTGCTCGGACTGGCGGAGGCTGGATTCTTCCCCGGGATGATTCTCTACCTCACCTACTGGTTCCCCGCCGCGGAGCGCGCGCGGACAATCGCGTGGTTCATGACGGCGACGGCGATCGCCGGCGTCGTGGGCGGACCGTTGTCCGGAGCGATTCTCCTGATGCACGGCGTCGGACCGCTCGACGGATGGCAATGGCTTTTCCTGTTGGAGGGCCTGCCCGCAATTGTCCTCGGCATCGTCGTCCTCCGTTATCTCGACAACGGACCGGAAGACGCGACGTGGCTCACCGCAGAAGAGCGTGCGCACGTGATTGCGCTCGTGAAGGCAGACAACGATGCGCACATCGGGCACGAACGTCACTCGCTTGGCGACGCGCTTGCCAGTGGACGTGTGTGGCTTCTCGCCGCCGTCTACTTCTGCATCATCGTCGGCTTCTACGGCGTAGGCCTGTGGCTACCGCAGATCGTGAAGGCGTACTCAGGATTGGGAAATTTTCTGGTGGGGTTGCTGTCGGCCATTCCGTTCGTGGCCGCCGCCATTGGAATGGTGCTGCTCGGGTCTCACTCGGACAGGACGGGCGAACGGCGATGGCACGTCGCCGGTTCGGCGCTGACGGGCGCGCTGGGATTGGCGGTCAGCGCGTACAGCACGTCACCGATCCTGTCGCTGCTCGCGCTCTGTGTGGCGACGACGGGAATCTGGGGAACGCTCGGCCCGTTCTGGGCGCTGCCGACGGCGTTCCTGCGATCCACCGCAGCCGCCGCCGGCATTGCCCTGATCAACTCAATCGGGAACCTCGGAGGCTTCATGGGTCCGTCGATCGTGGGCCTTGCGAAGACACCGGACGGAAGTTTCAAAGGCGGACTGTTACTGCTGGCGCTCAGCCTTTGTGTGGCGTCGGTGTTGGTCCTGTTCGTCCGCGCGAGTCCGCGACAGTCCCAGACCTCGAGAGAATGTAGAGTCGTTTCATGATGTTGTCCCCTTTCCCGGCTCTCGAGCTGGGATACTCCTTCAGCCGCTCCTTGCGATGCGACCGGAAGCCGCAAGATTACGCAAAGCGACGCGCGAGCGGCTATTGCCCTTTAGTACTACCTGCCCTTCCAACCTGGACGACGCAGTACCTGCCCGGGCTTTGCCCCGGTATACGCGCCGTTTTCGAGCACGACCTGCCCGTTGACGAGCACGTACTGCATGCCCTCGGACACCTGGTCGGGCTTGGCGAAGGTCGAACGATCCTGAATCCGATCCGCGTCGAAGATCACGATGTCCGCGACCAGTCCCGGTGCGAGCCGCCCGCGGTCGTACGCCATGATCTCATTCGCGGCGACGGCAGCCATGTGATGCACGGCCTCCTCGAGCGAGAGCGCGCCAAGATCTCTGACGTAGCGCGCGAGCACTCGAGGAAATGCGCCGTAGGCGCGCGGATGCGAGGCAGCGCCGGGATTACTCGCGGGGCCGGCATCCGTGTCGAACGAGACGAACGGCTCGCGCATCGCCTTGATCTTGTTCGCCTCCGACATGCTCTGCGGCATCGCGCTCGCATTCGTTGCGGCAATCTCGAAGAAGACGTCCCAGGGATCCTTCCCCACGTCACGGGCAATCGCCGCGACGCTCTTGCCATTTTGAGACGCGTATGCCGGATGCTCGATGTCCCCGAGCACGACGCGGTCCCAATCCTTCCCCACGTGGGCGTACCAGTTCTCCCAGCCGCCCTCCTCTTCCATCTCCTTGCGAATCTGGGCGCGGGCTGCCGGGTCGGCCAGTTGCTTCAGGAGATCCTCGGGGCCCTTCGTCGAATGTCTCGGATGGATGAGCGCCCGAATCCCGAGCCCGTTATTGATGTACGGATAGATGTCTGCGCCCACCTGCTGTCCGGCCCTGCGCGCTTCCTTGATGCGCGCGAGCGCCAGATCCATCTTGCCCCAGTTGGCCTGGCCTGCCGTCTTCAGGTGGAAGATGTGGACCGGCGTGTTCGCCGCCGCGCCGATCCGGAGCGCCTCGTCAATGGCCTCGAGCAACCGGTCGCCTTCATTCCGCATGTGGGTGAAATAGCGGCCGCCAAACTCGCCGGCCACCTTCGCCAATTCGACGATCTCTTCCTCCGGACCGTAGATCGCCGGCGGATAGATCAGCGACGTGGACACCCCGATGGCGCCGGCCTCCATGGCCTCGCGCACGTAGTCTTTCATGCGCGTCATCTCCGCCGCGGTCGCCTTTCGATCGGTTTCTCCGATGACGAGAATGCGGAGCTGCGTGTGGCCGATGGTCTGCACCATGTTCATCGGCATGCCGGCCTGCTCCAGCTTCGCGAAGAACTCCTTCATCGTCTTCCAGCCGGCCTTGGCCGCGTTCTCGTCGCTCAGCGGCGCGTCCGACTCGCCTTCACCCGCGTTGATGGTGGTGATGCCCTGCGTCAGCAGGTTGAACGCCGCGTTCGGGTTCTGGATGAACGGCGCGGCGGTCTGCCCCATCATGTCGATGAAGCCGGGCGCGACGACCAGGCCGCGCGCATCGATGACGCGAGCGGCATCGGCGTCACCGAGAATGCCCATCGCCGTGATGCGTCCGCCTCGGATGGCCACGTCGCCTGCATACCAGGGCGCACCTGAACCGTCGACGACTCGTCCGCCCTTGATGAGCACGTCGTACCGAGCCGGCGGTTGCGGCGTACAGAAAGATTGTCAGCGCCGTCGAGCCGAAGACGAGCGACAGCAGGACTGCGCGAAGATTGAGTCGTGTCATGGCTCGCGCAGCATAGGCCCGGGGCTGAGGCGTGTCAACGCGACCGTCGAGGACGTTCTGATATGATGCGAACGCCAGCGCGACACAGGAGGTCGCCTATGACGAGGCTTCGTCAGCTCGTCTCCATCACGTTGGCCACGACGTGGCTCGCCGCCTGCAGTGGACCGACCAACCCGTCCGGCTCGCTCGAAGGCGTCACCATTTTCGAACACACGAATTTCGACGGCATCGCCCGAACGTTCGGAGCAGACGAGCGGGACTTTCTCGCGCTCGGCGGTCCGTGCATGACCTGGGACAACTGCGCATCCTCGATCCGCGTTCAGCCGGGATGGAGCGCCACGATTTACGAAGATCCGAACTTTCTCGGCGCCGCGCTGGTGATAACGAGCGATCTGCCGAACCTCCACAACGTGCGAGGCCCGTGCGGTGACGAATGGGACGACTGCATTTCTTCGATTCGTGTTGTCCGGTCTCAATGAGGCCGAGGAGAGAGTGCCATGAAGCGTGGACGTTCAACCACGATCTCGACTACGACCGCGAACAGCTCTCGAGGTTCTCGAAGATCATCGCCGAAGCGCAGGGCAAGGGCATGAAGCTCGGGGCAATCACGCCGCACTCCGTTGCAGAACAGACAGGCCTGGGGTTCTACCCGCTCATCACGAAGATGAACGCGCTCCTGCCGAAAAAGCTGGTGTGAGATCTATGCGGGTCGAATCAGTCTGAAGCGATTCGTCGCGAGCATCTCGCGCGTCACCATGACCTGCCGGTCCACGCCGTTCAAGGTGTCGACCATGTCCTTTGTGAACACCGGATCGCCTATGTGCCAGGAGTGCTCCCGGTTGCCGATGGCTTTCTGGCTTGCCGGAATCGTCGTCCAATAATCCCCGCAATCGACGTTGACCGCCTTCTGCGGTGCGTTGTCCGGCAGCCCCACACGTCCGGCTCGCGGCCTCAGACCCGCTCTTTTGGCGCTCGACAGCGCAAGGACGTCGTCGTGTCGATTGGAGTAGCACGTCAGGCGCGTGCAGTTGCGATAGAGCCCGCTCGTGCGATGCTCGCCTTCGCTCAGCGAGCCGCTCGAGATGTCGGCCGCGATCAGGAGCACCTGGCTCGTGTACCACGTCTTGCCCGTCAGGTCGTCGGCGTCGTCGGCGGCCGTGAACGCCTCGCGCGTGACGTACGCGCCCATTGAATGAGCCAGTAGGTGAATATTGACCTTGCATTCCGGCACCTGGTACTCGGCGAGGAGCGCGATGCCGTCGGCTACCAGTTGAATCGCGCTCTCGTTGGCGTCGGCCAGATCCTCGAGGTAGAAGAGTCCCTTGTCGTCGCTCGGCCAGTCGAAGCTGATCACAACACCTTGAAAACCGCCGGCCGCGAGATCGTCACGAAGCCGCCTGTGGCGCTCCATGACGATGCTCTGGCTGTTGTTGTAGCCGTGGACGAACACGAGGATGTTACCCATCCCGCCGCGCGGCACGTCCTTTCGAGCTTCCGCCAGCACGCGCGTCGCCCACCTGGTGCGGGAAACGGCGTGGTCGGTTGACGGCAGCGCTCCGTCGGGCACGAACAGGTAAGTAGACGGAGCCGGCTCGTTGCCGAACTTCTTGCCCTTGGTGTTCCGCGCGCAGATCACGTAGTCGGGCATGACCGGCTCCTCCTCGCTCAATTTTGCAGCGCGAAAATCGCTCGACTAGACCTCATGGCGCCGCCCACCCAGGATAGACGGACAGCGCCATCTGTTTCGCTCTCAAAACAGCCGAAGGGAGCGCCAGCGATCGATTACTGTGAAACGAGGGATTCTTCCGGCCAGCCGACGAATGCGCCCAGCTCTCGCAGAAAGATTGTCCAGGCCGGCTCGTGCTCGAGCACCAGGTGATTGCGGCTGGGCAGAGGCACGAACTTCGCTCCAGGGATGCCGGCCGCGAGCAGGCGGCCTTCGTTGAACGGAACGACTCCGTCGTCCTGGCAGTGGAAGACGATAGTGGGCACCCGGATGTCGGCGAGTATCGGCCGCACGTCCACGCGCGAGAACTCTTCCATGAAGCGCGCGGCGTTCTCCGGCGTAGCCGAGATCCGCTGAAGATCGTTGAACCATTCCATCTGCTCGGCGCCGGCATCGGGCATGAAGCGCGCCGTGTACATCTGCCGGAAGGCGGCATTGTTCCTGCCCCAACCGAGTCGCACCAGTTTGACGAGCGCGCTTCGGGCCTCAACATCCTGCACATCGTCGCGTAACTGCCAGCCGCGCGCGTAGGCGCCGTACAGAATCAGGTGGCTGACGCGCTCGGGATGCCGCGCCGCATACGTTGCCGCCACCGCTCCACCCTGCGAGATGCCGAGGAGCGCGAAGCGTTCCACGCCGAGCGCGGCCACCACGGTCTCCTGATCACGGACCCACGCGTCGAACGAGATGTCCTGGACGTTCCAATCCGAAAGGCCGCAGCCGCGTTCGTCGTAGCGGACGAACAGGTGCCGCTTCGAGATCTCGGCAATCCAGTGCTTCCACACTGGGCTGTCCCACTCGCTCTCGAGGTGGTTGAGCCAGTTCGCCGTTTTCACTAGGGGCGGGCCGCTGCCGACGGTAGAGTAGGCGATCCGTGTGCCGTCGGCTGACGTGCAGAAGCGAATTTCCTGGCGCAGCGTACGGGAGGGAGCCACCGGCGGTGCGGCTTCGGGTATTCGAGGGGCGGACCCCGACTGCTTCACTTCGGCCACGAACCGGTAGCCGACGCGGGGCACCGTCTCGATGGAGCCCTGACCGGTCGCTTGTTCGCCCAGCGCTCGCCGCAGGACGGAGATATTGTGGTTGAGGTTGTTTTCCTCGACGACGCTGTCTGGCCAGATGCTCTGCATGAGCTCGTCCTTGGTAAGCAGGCGGCCCGAACGCTCCACCAGCACCCGCAGCGTGTCGAACACCTTCGTCGTCAAGGGAATGGCCCGGCCATGGCAGAGCAGCCGCCGCTCGCCGACATCCAGCCGGAACGCGCCGAATTCATAGACCGGGCTCGGGTCCGGGGGCATTTCAGAAAAAATTCAGAAGCCGTACACAGTCGCTAAAGGACCGCGGGGGGTCCCTCGCTGGTCTAATAGCTGCACGATCGACGGTCGTTCCGCTTGCGGCGTTCGACATTCTACGCATGACGGGCGGTCGTCAGCAAAGCAGAAGGAGAAATGGCAATGCCAAGACTGACTCCCGATCAGAGCTTCTATCCGTCGGCCAACATGGCCATGATGGCCGCGCCCGAAAAGCTGGCGTATGTCGCCATGCTCAACGCCAATCCACAGAAGTCCGATGCCATGGCCGTCGTGGACCTGGATTCCACCTCCAAGAGCTATGGGCGGGTCATCAGCCAGCTGGACATGCCCGGCACCGGCGACGAACTGCACCACTTCGGATGGAATGCGTGCAGCTCGTGTCTTTGCCCGTACTCGCCGCACCCGCACATGGAGCGGCGCTACCTGGTGGTGCCCGGCCTGCGTTCGTCGCGCATCTACGTCCTGGACACCAAACCCGATCCACGCAAGCCGGAACTCGTGAAGACCATCGAGCCCGGCGAGGTGATGAAGCGCACGGGTTACAGCCGTCCGCACACGTCGCACTGCGGTCCCGACGGAATCTACATGAACGGGCTCGGCTCGGCAGAAGGCAAAGGGCCAGGCGGAATCTTCGTCATGGACGCTGAGACGTTCGATATCCGCGGGCCGTGGGAAGCGGATCGCGGGCCGCAGTACCTGGCGTACGATTTCTGGTGGCACCTCGGCCACGACACGATGATCACGAGCGAGTGGGGCACGCCGGACATGGTCGAAGGAGGCGTGAACCCCGAACTGCTGATGGCCGGCAAGTACGGCCACGCGCTGCACGTGTGGGACCTTCGCAAGCGCACGCACCAGCAGGTGCTCGATCTGGGCGCCGAACAGCAGATGGCGCTGGAGCTCCGCCCCTCGCACAATCCGACGGAGACCTACGGCTTCGTGGGCGTGGTCACCTCGCTCAAAGATCTCTCATCGTCTATCTGGCTGTGGCACCGCGAGGGCGGGAATGGCAACGGCCAGTGGAAGATTCGCAAGGTCATCGAGATTCCGGCGCAGCCGGCCGCGGCGGACAGACCTCCCCGCTCTTTTGAAGGGATTTGGCGCAGTGCCGCCGCTCGTGACCGACATCAATCTGTCGCTCGACGATCGTTTCCTGTATGTGTCCTGCTGGGGCACCGGCGAGCTTCAGCAGTACGACGTTTCCGATCCGAACAACCCCGTGCTGACCGGCAGCGTAAAGCTCGGTGGCATCGTGCAGCGCACCGCGCATCCGAGCCGGCCGACGAAGGCGCTCAACGGCGGCCCGCAGATGGTCGAAGTCAGCCGTGACGGGCGTCGCGTGTATGTCACCAACTCGCTGTACCGGAGCTGGGACGAGCAGTTCTATCCCGACGGCGTCAAGGGCTGGATGGCGATGGCGAACGTGGATCCGAAGGGTGGGATGGCGCTCGACGAGAAGTTCCTGCTGGAGACCGAGGGTCATCGTCCTCATCAGGTGAGGCTCCAGGGCGGCGACTCGTCATCCGACTCGTACTGCTTCGCCTGAGGTGGATGATGGCGGACGCGATGAACTGGTCCTGGGCGGGACTCCTGGCCCTCGGCGCCTTCCACGGCGTCAACCCGGGAATGGGATGGCTGTTCGCGGTGGCGCTCGGCATGCAGGAGCGCCGCCGCGCCGCCGTGTATCGCGCCATGCTGCCGCTTGCGCTGGGACACGGCCTGGCGATCGCGGCGGCTGTCCTCGTCGCGGCGATGGCCGGCGCGGTCGTGCCGCTCAAGGCGATTCAGTGGGTGGTGGCGGGATACTCCTGTTGCTGGGAGTTTCTCGCTTCTTCCGGCACGGCCACCCGCGTTGGGTGGGAATGCAAGTCGGGATGAAGGATCTCACCGTGTGGTCGTTTCTCATGGCCTCCGCGCACGGCGCGGGACTGATGGTGCTGCCCCTCGTGCTGGGCTCGGCGGCGGAAACACTGTGCGGCGCGCACGGGGCTGGAGCGGGGGCCGCGTCAGTCCTGTCGGCGACTCTCGTCCACAGCGCGGGTTACCTTGCGGTGAGCGCGGCGATCGCGATCGTGGTGTTCGAGAAACTCGGCGTCGGACTCCTGCGCAAGGCGTGGATCAATCTCGATCTGGTATGGGCAGTGGCGTTGATCGTGACGGGTGTTGTGACGGTGGCGATGGCCTGATCAGGAGCGGGAATTCTGCTGCTGGCTCATCGACGCGGTTTGGCAACGCTCCTGGCGACAGGTTTCCTCTTCGTCCGCAATCGTGAGACCCGCATCCGCGGCAGCCGCTCGTGCGTGAGGCGCCCGTAGCTCAGACGGACGAGAGACTGCACCTTCTTCCAATCGACGTCACCATCGACCCACACGCTCGCCCACTGGCCGCGCCCGTACGGCGTCGCGAATCCGAGATCGGACGCCACCAACTTTTCGATCTCGCTGGCGGGCAACCTGAACGCGAGCGACGGGCGCCCTTTGATGAGCTCGAAGGCGCAGAACGCCTTTCCCGCGGCTCGAAAACTCGGGTGTCTCCACGACCACGTCTCCGTGGTCCCCGGCAGTGACAGGCACAGCCGACGTGCACGCGCAAACACCGTTCGATTGAAGACGTCGTTCGCTGCGGCCTGCTCATCGAGCACGCTACCTCCAGTGGACGGCTCTGATAGCCGCAATGCGACTTATCATTATCTGACTTACGAGTCTCTGTCGTGAAGCCTAGATCGGGCGATCGACGAGAGCCAAGCGGCTGACGCGTGCGCCGCGCGAGTGATCTGACCTGGAACCGGGAGGACCGCAGATGCGGGGTTCGACCTGTCGGACATCGGCACTGGCGGTAACGATGCTCTTCGCCTGGTGCATTTCTGCGGCGGCCCAGGATTACGCCGGCCGCGAGAAATTACGGGCACAGTCGAACGAGTTCCGCAAGGAAGTGATCCGGGTGACGGACGGCGTGTACGTGGCCGTTGGTTACTCAGCAAGCAATGTGATCCTGATCCAAGGCGACAGCGGGTCGATCGTCGTGGATACCTCCACCGACCCGGTGGCGGCGCGCGCCATCAGGACCGCGTTCGGGAATCTCCTCGGCGTGCCGGTGCGCGCGATCATCTACACCCACTCCCACCCGGACCATACCGGCGGTGCGCGTGTGTTTGCCGGAAACGATAATCCTGACATCTACAGCCATCAGCGGCTCCTCGAGGCGGTGCCGGACCTCGGCCGCGCCGGGCGCGATGGCGGCGACCAGTTCGGTATGGCGCTGCCGGACTCGCTGTACATCAACGCGGGCGTTCAAATGGAATATGGGCGGGTCACGCCTCCCACTCGGGAAGGCTACCTGCCGCCCACGCGTACGTTCAGCGGCGACCAATTCTCGCTGACGGTTGCCGGCGTGCGACTGGAGCTCCTGTACACGCCCGGCGAGACGATGGACGCGATCTCGATCTGGCTGCCTGAGAAGCGAGTCCTGATGCCCGGTGACGACTTCTTGCGCGCGTTCCCGAACATCAGCCCTATCCGTGGCGCGCGGCTGCGTACTCCCGAGGACTGGATCGCCAGTCTCGAGAAGACTGATCGAGCTGGGACCGGAGCACGTGGTGCCGAGCCACACGCGACCCGTCATGGGTGGCGCCGCTGCGCGCGCCGCGCTCACGGCGTACCGCGACGGCATCAAGTCCATTCTGGACCAGACGCTCCAGGGCATGAGGCAAGGCGAGCGCCCCGACGAATTGGTGCAGCACGTGAAGCTTCCGCCCCACCTGGCGGAGAACCCATATCTACAGGAGTTCTATGGCGGGGTCGAGTGGACCGTGCGGGGCATCTTCGCAGACCGCGTGGGCTGGTTCGACGGAAACGCCACGAATCTGTTTCCCCTTCCGGAGAAGGAGCGCGCTGCAAAGCTGGTCGGCCTGATCGGTGGACCCGACCAGGCATTGGCACGCGGGCGCGAGGCACTGGCCGCGGGCGAGTTCAAATGGGCCGCCGAACTCGCCGACTATGTGCTGGCCATCGACAGCACGAACGTGGGCGGGAAGAGGATCAAGGCCCAGGCGCTGATTGAACTCGGCCAGCGTCAGATCAACGCCATCGCCCGAAACTATTACCTGTCCTCGGCCATGTACCTGTTGAAGGATCTTGCACCACAGTGAGCCATTGACCGTCGGCGACGGGCGCGTCAGCCCTACTTCCATCCACAGTCATAGGCGAATTCACAGCGCGTGGAAGTTCTTCCGGGAGCTGGCACCGGCGTGACTTCGTGGTTTGGATTCGTACAGCCAAACGACCGGAAACGCGCGTCAGGCGCATTCGTGCATCGATCTCTCTGTTGGGTGCTGGAAAGAAACTGGGCCTGAAGTAGACGGAGCGGTCGCGTGCTCCTAAGTGAAGTTCCAGACTGAAATCACCCCACCCTGCCCGTCATTGATGTAGTTACGCGTATTGGGGTGGCGGAGAGAGTGGGATTCGAGCCGAGTTGCGGCGCGAGCCGCGCGGTGGCCTGACGACAACTCGAACCGGCAACGACCGAGTCGAAGGCGAGGGAGCTGGCGGAGAGAGTGGGATTCGAACCCACGGTAGAGTTTCCCCTACACACGCTTTCCAAGCGTGCTCCTTCAACCACTCGGACATCTCTCCGCTTAGAATCAACGGGTTACGAGCGGTCCGAACGCGATTATCGCAGAAGTTGCCGCGACGTCCTAGCGTTCTGCAGCATAAGTCATTGGAATCAGCAGCTTGCGAGCGAGCGAGACAAATTGGTCGGGGGAAACTGTGTCAGACCTGCTAATCCTCGGCGATCACTTACGGGCGCGCGAGATAGGAACATTCAGCTAGAGACCGCTGAGTCGATCATTCGTTCCACTCTGGCTGCGACCTGCCGCGCAATCACCTGACATCGTGCCACGCCGTCGCTGTCGATGTACTGGTTCACTCCCACGGTCGTCGAGAAATCACACCCCGTTACGACGTGGCATTGCGTGCTCCCGAATGCGTCGGCGAACCACTTCGCCAACTGGTGGCCGAGATTCATGGTCCGATTGAACTTGTTCACGTCGTCAGCAAACGCGTCACCGTCAGCGGCCATCTTGCCGATCATTCGCAGCACACGCAGGCGACTGCGTTCGATCTCACCAAGAGCCACGCCGAGCGCCATCACGCCAGCCGTCAACGCGCTGCACGTCATGCCCTTCAAGACTGTTCCGCCAATGAAGGGGGCCGTGGCGTCGAGTACGTCCTGGCTCACGCGGTTCATGTGGCGCACCTGCTGCACGACTGCATGGGCACAGTGGAACTCCTTCTCGACGAAGTGAGCGTAGAGTCGCCGGTACGCGTCTCGGCTCGCCGCGGGAATCACATGAGCGCAGTCGCTCGACAGCGTTTGTGCGCAGAGTTCGGGCGCTTGACGAACTGCCCCGACGC
>CAVPJW010000005.1:0-176910 GCA_963705525.1 uncultured Acidobacteriota bacterium | reverse complement strand
GTACTGATAGACGCCGGCACGCGGCAGCGGGAGGGTCGCGACAAACTGACCGGGCTCATCGAAGCATTGCGGGCCATCGGGAAGAGGCTCGACGACGACGACGTGTTCGAGATAGTGGACCAACTAGACATGCTCGCCAATCCGATCACAGTCCGGGATCTCAGCCAACGACGAGGGAAGCCCGCGATCGAGCAAGCATTGGGCGACCTGGCGCGGAAGAGAGGCACGCTCTGCGGATTTCGAGCTGGCAACGAGCGCGGCGGTGCTGACCACCGACGAGTTGGCAGCCTTTGCCGCGCGCAGGTCAACCGAGTAATCACATTCATGCGTGACGCCGACGAGCGAGTGGCCCGCGCCGAGTGCGAAGACGATTTCCATCGCACGGGGACCGTACGGAAGCCATGGTAGTCTTGAGACTCATGGATGTCGGATGCCGAGGGTGAACTCCACGTTGACGCGGGTGCTGTTCTGGATAGTGCTCGTCGTGGTCGGGGTGATGGTGTGGAAGGTCTCCACCACGTTCCAGACGCACGAGCGGCCCGTGGCCTTCAGCGACTTCATGGCAGACGTCGACGCCGGCAAGGTGAAGCAGGTCACGATCGCCGGCCACGAGATTGCCGGGATCTACCGAACCGACAAAGAACGCTTCCGGACGTACGCGCCGAGCCAGTACGACGGGCTGGCCCACACGCTGATCGAGCGCGGCATTTCCCTCACCGCGACGGCGCCGACGCAGAGCTTCTGGACTTCGTGGCTGTATGTGTGGGCGCCGGTCCTGCTGCTCATCGGCGTTTTGATCTTCTTCGTTCGGCAGATGCCACGCGGCGACAACACGCTGCTCTCATTCGGCAAGAGCAAGGCCACGCTGTCGTCCGGCTCGCAGAAGAAGGTGACCTTTAAGGACGTCGCGGGCGTCGACGAAGCCAGCGAGGAGCTGCAGGAGATCATCGCGTTCCTCAAAGAGCCGGAGAAGTTCCAGAAGTTGGGCGGACGCATTCCGAAGGGCGTGCTCCTGATGGGCCCTCCGGGGACTGGCAAAACGCTGCTGGCGCGCGCGGTCGCGGCCGAAGCGCACGTACCGTTTTTCTCGATCAGCGGCTCGGATTTCGTTGAGATGTTCGTCGGCGTCGGGGCCTCCCGCGTCCGCCACCTGTTCGCGCAGGGCAAGAAGCACGCCCCCTGCATCGTGTTCATCGATGAGATCGACGCCGTCGGCCGGCACCGAGGGACCGGGCTCGGGGGTGGGCACGATGAACGGGAGCAGACGCTCAATCAGCTTCTGGTCGAAATGGACGGATTCGAGTCGAACGAGGGCGTGATCCTCGTCGCGGCGACGAACCGTCCGGACGTGCTCGATCCGGCGCTGTTGCGACCGGGCCGCTTCGATCGACGGATTGTCGTCAACCACCCCGACGTGCGGGGGCGCGAAGGCATTCTGTCGGTCCATACGCGCAAGAGTCCGCTGTCAGATGATGTCAATACCGCGGTGCTGGCGCGTGGAACGGCCGGCTTCTCGGGTGCCGACCTGGCGAACATGGTGAACGAGGCGGCGCTCCACGCCGCGCGCGACAACCGCATGGCCGTGGGGATGAACGACTTCGAGTTCGCGAAGGACAAGGTTTTGATGGGCACGGAGCGACGGTCGATGATCATCAGCGACGCGGAGAAGCGGATCACGGCCACCCACGAAGCCGGCCACGCGCTGCTGACGGTGCTGCTCCCGCACGCTGATCCGATTCACAAGGTGACGATCATCCCGCGCGGCATGGCGCTGGGCCTGACGCAGCAGCTGCCGATTGACGAGAAGCACCATTACTCGAAGGCGTATCTCGACGATCAGATCGCGATGCTGATGGGCGGCCGTATCGCGGAAGAGATCATCACCCTTGGCATGACGACGGGCGCCGGCAACGACCTCGAGCGCGCGACCGAGCTCGCACGCCGCATGGTGTGCGAGTGGGGCATGAGCGAGGCGGTTGGACCGCTCACCTTCGGCAAGAAGGCCGAGCCGATCTTCCTTGGCCGGGTGATCGCGCAGCACCAGGATTACAGTGAGGACACGGCCTGGCGGATCGACCAGGAGGTCACGCGCATCGTCAGCGCGAACTACGAGCGCGCGCACAGGATCCTGGTCGAGTACAAGGCGGTCCTGGTGAGCATCGCCGACGAGCTGTGCACGCGTGACGTGCTGGACGGCGAACAGGTGCGGCGGATGGTGAGGGGCTTGTCGCTCGACGAGCGGCAGCCCGCGGCGCCGACGGGATCGACCGCGGCACTGCCCGACGACGAGGACACCCGGCGCCGGCGAGAGACGCGTCCGTCGCTGGTGCCGCCGCTCACCGATCCGCTTCCGCAAGCATAGCGGCGTCTGGTTTCCCCGTCAGATCCACGACCTCCCGTTGCCTGGCGGTCGTGTGCTCCAGCGGAATCGCACCGGATGGTGTGGGTCGCCCAGAATGCTCTGGCGACCCCCAGGCGCGTGCTTCGATTGCGAAGGCGTTCTTGCACCGTCCTCGCCGCGGCGCCCCACCGCCCGCTTCCCATTCGTAACAGTCTGGGCATCCAACGATTAATTGATCGGGGCGTTCGCCTGTTGAATCAGTCGCTCACGACGTCAGCCATCAGCCTATGTCCCACGCGCGCCTCCAGTTCGTCCCGATGGTCGTCGAACAGACAAACCGAGGAGAGCAGGTCTACGACATCTTCTCGCGGCTGCTGAAGACCGCATTATTTTCATCGGCACGCCAATCGATGACACGGTTGCGAACCTGGTGATTGCGCAGATGCTGTTCCTGGAAGCGGACGATCCCGACAAGGACATCCTGCTCTACATCAACAGCCCGGGCGGGTCGATCACGGCTGGCCTCGCCATTTACGACACGATGCAATTCATCCGGTCGGATGTACAGACCTACGGCATCGGCCAGGCCGCGTCGATGGCGGCGGTCCTCCTGGCGGCGGGCACCAAGGGCAAGCGGTTCTCGCTGCCACACTCGCGCATCGTGATCCACCAGCCGCTGATGTCCGGGCTGGCCGGCCAGGCCACCGACATCGACATCGCGGCGAGAGAACTCCTGCGGATGCGCGAGCGAATCAATAACATCCTGGTCTTGCACACCGGGCAGCCGGTCAAGCGGATCGAGGAGGATACGGAGCGGGACTACATAATGACCGCCGAACAGAGCAAGGAATACGGTATTGTTGACGATCTGATCCGGAAGCGGGCGTAGAGAGCAGGCGCTCCCAGCCCTGAGGCCTTCTAGCGGAAGGCTCCGAGCTGATGGATGAGCGCGCGACGGCTTGTATCTGGGCGAAGGCAGTCGCCAACGTGCCACCCCAGGGCGCCCTGAAGCCGTCCCGTCTTGCCATCTCGCCACGCGCGTCATCGATCAACATGACGGACGAAGATTTCACCTCCATCGAGGCCGCCCTCCAGGTCGTTGAGAAGTTTGCCCGTCGTCTGACAGTCGGCGACGCGCAAGGACACGTGCGCCGCTCGGTGGATGAACTCTGTGCGGCCGTCACAAAGAAAGAAGGGATTGAGCCAGCGGTCGATCGGCTCCTGCGCGGCTTACAAGGTCTGGATGATCCCAGTGCCGCCAGACGTCGCCGCGATTTTGGACACGAGTCGCCTGCGGTCGACCGCCTCCTTGACGCCGTTCAGGAAGAGCTGTTGCCGGCGCTGAGGCGCGTCGGCTATCACGTCTGACCTGGGGCTGCGAGGCAAGCCTGATGAGGCGAGCTGTGGCGCGTGGCTGATTGACGGGGACCGCGCGCCGACTTCGTCCCATTCCCCCGCGCGCGTCCATACGAGAGGAGTGAAGCAATCCGGACGCCGGTGGTGACGTGAATGGTGCGGTCTTGGGAGCCGAACGCCGGAACGACTAGCTGTCCCTACCGACAACGCGGTTCGCATTCTCCCCTTCGCGCACCAACACCGCAGTCCGGCTGACGATCGTTGACCTTCGCGCCGCTCCTGACCAGACTACAGACGATGCGCGGAGAACCGCCCCGGAGCCCGGCCAGCGGCGACGTGTCCGCCGAAGACACCGTCGTCGCCTATCATGAACGCACGAAGCACCACTACGGCCGCTTCGCGGCGTCGATCGGCTACATGGATTGGGCGACGCAGCCGAATCCGTTCCGCCGCTATCATGGGGCGTCGCTCCTTCGCCTTCCTCTCCCCCAGGAAGGGCGAGCGCTTCCGTACTGGCAGCTCTACCTCACGAACCCAGGGGACCCCGCCCCGCTGTCAATCGACTCGATCTCACTCTTCTTCCGCTACGCCCTCTCCCTGACGGCCTGGAAGCGCGTGCAGAATACGACGTGGTCGCTTCGAGCCAATCCGTCGAGCGGCAACCTGCACCCCACGGAAGGATATGCGCTGCTGCCTGCGCTGAGCGCCCTCCACGACCGTCCGGGCGTCTATCACTACGCACCGAAGGAACACGCGCTCGAGCGCCGGGCCGATCTGGCCCCCTCTGATTGGGCAGGCCTGATGGCCGCGTGTCCGGAGGGTTCCTTCCTCGTGGGACTGGCGTCCATTCATTGGCGGGAGGCGTGGAAGTACGGTGAGCGTGCGTTCCGGTACTGCCAACATGATGTCGGTCATGCGCTGGGGACCATGCGCGTCGCGGCTGCCGCCCTCGGGTGGACACTCTGCGTGCTCGATCGTGTGGGCGACGCCGCCGTGTCCGCGCTGCTCGGACTCGACCGAGATGCCGACTACGCCGGCGCGGAGCGAGAGCATCCCGAACTCTTGGCGCTCGTCGTACCACACGATGGGGCCAGGCCGCGAGGCCTGCAGCTGCCGGAAGAGGGCGTCCGTCACGTGGGCGCTGCCCGATGGTACGGCATGGCCAATGCGCTCAGCGCCGAGCACGGGATCGATTGGCCCGTGATCGACGAAGTGGCTCGTGCCACCACGAATACGACAATGGCGATCGACGAAGATTTTTCCCGCTTCCCTTCCGAGGGAGAACTCTTCGAGCCGCCCGTTCGGGTCGGCGCGTTCACGGCCGAGAGGGTGATCCTCGGGCGGAGGAGTGCCGTGAGCATGGATGCCTCCACCGCCATCTCCGCGGCGACGTTCTTCCGGATGCTGGCGCGTCTCGTGCCGACCGGAGACGGCCGATCCATCCCCTGGGATGCCATTCCCTGGCGCCCGCGCATCCACCTGGGCCTCTTCGTACACCGCGTGACCCACCTGCCGCCGGGTCTCTACGCGCTGGTCCGAGATCCGGCAAAGATCGACACACTGCGGCAGATCATGAGACGGGACTTCGTCTGGCTGCGCCCGCCGTTATGCCCGCCTGGCCTGCCGCTATACCTGCTCAAAGAAGGGGACTGCCGCGCGCTGGCTACCAGCGTCTCCTGCGGTCAGGACATCGCGGGCGATGGGGCCTTCAGCCTGGCGATGGTCGCCGACTACCGGAACAGCCTGGTGGCCTATGGCGCCGCGTTCTACCGGAATCTCTTCTGGGAGGCCGGTCTCGTCGGCCAGGTGCTGTACCTCGAGGCGGAAGAGGCAGGCATTCGGTCGACTGGCATCGGCTGCTACTTCGACGATCCCGTTCACGACGTGTTCGGGATCGCCTCGCGCGACTGGCAGAGCTTCTACCACTTCACGGTGGGTGGCCCAGTCGAGGACGTGCGTCTCACCACCTTGCCTGCCTATGAGTGACGCGGCCTCGTCGCTCACCCGCACCATCGCGCACCAGTACGACCTGTTCCAGTCCTCCCTGGAATTCCTGCAGAAGGACCGCAAGTTTCTGAACTACGGCTACACGGTATCGGGCAAGGAGACCTATGAGGAGCGTCAGCAGCGGCTCTGCCTCGAAGTGTTCCAGGCGGCCGAGATTGCTCAAGGGGACGTCGTCATCGACGTCGGCTTCGGGAGCGGAGAGCAGGACTTCCTCTTGTTGAACACGTGTGAGTTCAGCCGCCTGGTTGGCTTCAACATCTCCGAACGGCAGGTTCGCTACGCGACCGAGCGGGCCTTGCGGGAGCACGTGGCGCACAAGCTGTCGTTTCGCCTGGGAGAAGCCGAGCGGCTTCCCGGCGTCGCAGACTCATCCGTGGACAGGATCCTGGCGATCGAGTGCGCGTTCTACTTCGATCGGCCGCGCTTCTACCGACGAGCGGCGCGGGTCTTGAAACCGGACGGCGTGGTGGTGCTGGCCGACATCGCCTTCGCCGATTGCGCCGCGTGCCTGACGCGAAGGGCCGAGGACCTGCGACGCGTCGGCACGCACTCGTCAAACCGTACCGAATGGGAGCGGCATTTCCGCACACGATCCGTGTGCCGCATCAATCACCGGACCCGGCCCGGGGCGCAGATGACCGTCTGGCAGATCCTCAAGACCGCCCCGTTCTCGCGCCTGAGCGCCGCCGAACGCCGCGCGTGGATGAAGATGGCGTTCTATTCTCAGCTCGTCGCGCTGGGCTTGCAGGTCAACTTCATCCAATACGATCTGATCGTGCTCCAGAAGAAGTAGTCCGTCGCTGGCTCAGTCGTCGGTTCGAACGTGCCGAACAGGCGGTCCCATATCGTGGTGCTGATGCCGAAATTCACGACCTGTCGATGGTGATGCGTGTCATGGAGTCGCTCGAGTCGTCGCAAGCAGGCGATGCGCGAGAGGTCGTTGGCTCGATGGTGCTGCACGTGGTGCACAAGGGCGAAATAGTTGTAACCAGCATAGATCCCGAAGACCAGCAGGGCGGCGACCCCGGAAGGCAGCACGAGGCTGACGAGCGCCCAGATCGTGAGCGCTCCAGTCATGATGACGAAGAGTGGCGTGCTGATGAGCGCTGTGGGGTCCGCGTGGTGTTGCGCGTGCCCCCGCCTGGCCATGGACGGCGGGCCGTGCAGGACCCACCGATGCAGGACGTACTCGAGCAATCCCCAGGTCATGAACCCCACGATGACGGCGACGCCAGCCACGACGCCGAGGCCGGAGAACCGAGAGAGCCCAAACGTCAGAAACGCCAGAGCCCCAACCACGTCACTGAGCAGCCCCACCCAGTAATTGGCAGAGCTGGAGACCATCCGATCCAACGCGCCGAGCAGCACCCTTCCGGACTGAGTCGCCATCCGTTCACCTCATTCGACCACCCTGTCTGCTCCGCAGGCGGTCATCCTTCTGAACCGGTCTCAACGTGGACCAGAGGGGGCGATCCGCGTGGGGTCCTTGGCTCAAAACGGCACGTCGCGACCCCCAACCGCTTCGTCGAGTCGCCCGTCGCTCGCCCGTGTGATTCGAATCACGCGGACCGTATCTTGGGTGATGTCTTGGCCATGCGCAGGACTAAATCCGTGGTGCTGCGAAAGCGGGTGCCTGGGGCTCCGAGCGGACGAGCAGGCCATCACGGGTGCAGAACAGAAACTTCTCTTTCACGAGGGCCCCAAGAATCGCGGCGCACGCCAAGGGCTCCAGCCCAAACAATCGCTGGGCCTGCGACGAGGTTAATCGGAGGCGCGGCATCTCCTGATATTCTCGGCGGACTCGCTGCAGTAGTGCTTCAAGGAGGGGCGGCGACTGTAACATCGAGCACAGAGATGTGTCCACGAGAACCTCATTCCGGCGGGCAAGGGCCTTGATGAAGTTGGGGCAGAGACGGGAGAACGCCCCGCGAGGAGCGACAGCTTCAGGAAAGCAGTGGAATCTGAACGATATACCTTTCCCGCAAGCAGCACAAGCGAGCATACAACGCACGGCCGCAACGTCGCCGCGCACCATCGCGGTGCCTGTAGCCCGCGCCGACTTTCCGGAAGGCCCTGCGCCACCGCTCGCTCGTCGTGCCTGAGCCTGGAGACGGAGATCATGAAAGTGTAGATCGATGGCCTTGAGCGCTGCCACCTGAGGCCGGCGACAGCCGATTCCGGCCGCCCACACCGGCGTGTGCCCATGCGTTTTCAACACGGCCGTCGCCCCCAGGCGCGCTTGACGCTCCTGACGCGCCGTTCGATGAGCGACCTCGCCAATTTGGTAGACAAGAAAGATCCGATCAAAAGAAGCGTGTCTCGCAAGAGATGCGAATGAATACAAGCCGATCAGGGATGCAGTGGCCCACACCGCGCTCTAGACCGATGGTGCAAAAACCAAGTTGGCGACCGTTAAAGAGAATATAAAGGGACGGGTCAAGGACATTCTGTCAACGAAGCCGAAGTCATAGAAGACGAACAAGAACAGGCACCGACTGCCATTTCAGCGAAACTCAGGTCGCCACAATTTCTTGCGTTCGTAGGAGTCGTTCGATGCGCAGCCAGAACACGGGCGAGGGCTTTCGCTTGCCGCTTTCCCACTGGTAGACCACGGCCTTGCTGGCCGCGCCGACCTTGGCGGCCAACTGCTGCTGACTGAGGCCGAGCCGGCGCCGCAGGCCCACGAGCGTGGCCGCGTAGTTCGCCGGCACGGTCACGCGGCACACGGGCACAAGCCGGCGTCGCCCGCGTCCGTAGGTCCGGCGATACCACGTCGCCATGAATCGTGCGGCGGCCTCTCGCGTGGCCGTCGCGGTGAGCTTCCCGAAGAACGGTCGCGGGCCGAACGTCGCGGCGAGCCGCCCGTCATGCGCCGCGGCGCGCAACGTCCGCACATGCACGTGGAGTTCGTCGGCCAGGACTTGAAGCGGCACTCGATCATGCAGTGGCCGCTTCGCCTTCAGCGTCCGCGCTTGGCTGACGATAGCCTCTGGCGCGGGCCGTCGGCCGGCATCCCAGGTGCGGAATGTTTCGAGCGGCGACGCCGAGAGCCGTCGCGCACTCCGCCTGGGACAGGCCGAGCCGCGTGCGGATCTCCCTCAGGGCCGAGGCGTGCTTGGCCATCGGTCACGACGATGCCATCGGTCCGCCGCCGACTGAAAGCGAATGGATTGCGATGAGAATCGGCGGTTCGCGGCCGCTCAGAAATGCGCCAGAAACTGCGAGAAGTATTTCAGTTGGTAGGTTCCGACCGGTCGCGGTGAGCGGCGGAATGTCGCCAGATTCCGAGGTGCGAATCCGCGCTTTCGCGAAATCTGGCCAGAAATTGGCGCGCCCGGCAGGACTCGAACCTGCGACCCCCGGCTTAGAAGGCCGGTGCTCTATCCACCTGAGCTACGGGCGCGGAGCGGTGGGGAAGTCCTAGTGTAGCAGGCCTTCTTTGTGCTCTTGACGCGTTCGCCCAGCACACCAAAGACAGTGCGGATGGCGATTGGGTTTGGAAGGAAATTGAAGGAGGTCCTGCGCCGCGCTACACTGCAGCCGTCGTTCAACGATTGGAATATCGAGTTGAGCCGACGACTGGTGAGACGGCGGCACAAACGCGGAGTGATATCGCTCCGACCTTTCACTCAAAGAACGGAGCTCAGAAAATGCAGAAGCGCAAACTTGGAAACAGTAGCCTGGAAGTGTCGGCCATCGGACTCGGTTGCATGAGAATGACCTATGGCGATAACCCGGTCGGCGACAAGCAGGAGATGATCACGTTTCTTCACGCGGCGGTTGACCGTGGCATCACCTTCTTCGATACGGCTGAAGTCTACGGTCCATTCACCAACGAAGAACTCCTTGGTGAAGCACTTGCTCCTTTTCGCGGACAACTGGCGATTGCTACCAAGTTCGGGTTCCAACCCAATTCTGATGGAAGTCCCGGCTGGACACGTCTGAATAGCCGTCCAGAGCACATCAAGCAGGTCGCCGAGGCTTCGCTCAAGCGACTCAAGGTTGATGCCATCGATCTGTTTTATCAACACCGGGTTGACCCGGACGTGCCCATCGAAGACGTGGCAGGAGCCGTCAAGAAACTGATTCAGGAAGGCAAGGTCAAGCACTTCGGCCTTTCTGAAGCAGGAGCACAGACGATTCGGCGCGCCCACGCAGTCCAGCCAGTCACGGCAATCCAGAGCGAATACTCGCTGTGGTGGAGAACCCCTGAAGAGGACGTGCTGCCTATGTGCGATGAACTCGGGATTGGTTTTGTGCCGTTCAGCCCACTAGGCAGGGGCTATCTCACGGGAAAGGTCGACGAAAACACGACCTTCGCCAGCTCTGATATCCGCAGCAAGAGCCCTCGTTATACGCCGGAGGCGCGGAAAGCAAACCGCGTCGTAATTGATCTGCTTGCCAGGATCGGGGAACAGAAGGAAGCGACGCCCGCTCAGATCGCGCTCGCCTGGCTGCTCGCTCAGAAGCCGTGGATTGTTCCCATCCCGGGCAGCCGGAAACTCGAGCGTCTGGATGAGAACATCGGCGCACTTGCCGTCGAACTCAAGCCCCACGATCTACGGGAGATCGAAAGTGCCATGTCAAAGATCACGGTACAAGGGGATCGGTATCCCGAAAACCTCAAGCAGATGACCGGTCGCTGAGTGAAAAATTGTGTTCTTTGGTTGCATTTGGTCTCCGTAGCACAGGTTATGCCCAAGGTTAGGCCGGCGAGCATCACGGCCGTCGATCAGTCGCGCCCCGACGTGTGGCCCACTCGCGCCTCGCGCGCGGGCGTCACGGCGAGCAGGCCGTGCTCCACGAGCGTCGGCGGCTTCCGCAGGCGCGTGGCCTGCTCCCACGCGTACGCGACAGCCAGCAGGTCGCCGTCCGTCCACGGGCGAGCCGAAAACTCCAGGCCGAACGGCAGACCGCTCGCGTAGAAGCCCGCCGGGACGACCACGGCGGGGACGCCGATCATGTTGATCCAGCTGGTGGCCGAATGCGGCCCCTCGCTCACGCGACCATCCTGCGGCATCGTCTCGTCGGGCGGCGGCATCTGAATCGCCGGATAGACGTAGCCATCGAGTTTCAGACGATCGAGCGTCTCGAGATACGCGGCCAGCATCGCACGCCGTGGCGCGTGATACATGCGCTCGGCGTCCGGATCGCGATCGAGTGACCGTTGATCGATTCGGATACCGCCCAGACTTCGGAAGTTATCCTCCGCGCCAATCGACGACGGGTAGAGCGGCGCGCCCGCGACCTTCAGATAGTCCGCGGCAGAGTGGTACTCCGCGGGACCGAACGCGGCGAGGAACCGGTTCGTGCCGTCCTGCATGTACGCGTACGTGGCCACGCGGCTCGCCGTCTTCGCGAAGCTCAGGGGCAGGATGTTGTCGTCAAACACCACCTCGGCACCGGCGGCCCGGAGTGCCTCGACCGCTTTCATGAACATCTCGCGCGTCTCGGGCCGGAGCGGCATGTTCGCGGCCGCCCGAAGCTTCTCGGCCGCCGCCTCCGGCACATCCGCCGGGATGCCATGGAACGGAATGCCGTCGCCTGCGAGAACGAACGCCGGTACGCCGAACCGTTTGCCCTTGAGGGCATCGACCTTGAGATGCGGCTCATAGGGTCCGCGTTGCGCGGAGCTTGGCGAGCCCGCCGTGCGCGAGTCGAGCGAATCCTCGCCGGCCATCACCCCAAGCGCGATTGAGGCGTCGATGACCGTGCGCGCGATGGGTCCCGTGTTGTCGAGCAGCCAGTCGAGGGGCGCGATGCCGGCGATGCTGACGAGGCCGCGCGTCGGGAACACGCCGACGAGCGCGCTTGTGGCGGCGGGCATGCGAATCGAGTTGCCGGTGTCGGTGCCGTTGCCCAGCACCGCCATGTTCGCGGCCACCGCTGTCACGATGCCGCCCGATGAGCCGCCCGGCGAGAAGCGAACGTCGTAGGCGTTCCCGGTGCGGCCGAACGAGGTGCTGCGGTTCGTATCGCTGTTGGCCAGGTCGGGCATGTTGGCGAGCCCGACGATAATGGCGCCGGCAGCCTTGAATTTCGCGACGATCGTGGCATCCCGCGGTGCGACGAGTTCATGGCCCGCACGCTTGAAGCCCTCCCAGCCGGCCGTGGTGACGTGACTCTTGATGCTGGTGTTCGCCTTGATGACGATCGGCACGCCCCAGAGCGGCCCGTGTGCACCGCCGCCTTGCGAGGCCTCGGCGTCTTGGCGCGCGGCTTCAGCGAGCGCATGGCCGCGGAACACGGTCTCGATCGCACCGTAGACGCCGTTGTAGCGATCGATGCGATCGAGGTGCCACTGCACTACGCGCGTGACGGTGTATTTTTTCTCCGCATACAGGCGATGCAGCTGTGGCACCGTCACGTCCAGCAAGTCGCGGTCGATCGCGGCGGCCGGTGCCGGTTTCTCGGGCGTGGCCCGGCAGGCGACCGGTACGCCGAGCAGGGCAGCGAGTGCCACGACAGCAAGCGGACGAGGATGAATCATCCGGAGAGCATACCGCCCGTCGGCGCCCGACAGTGAGGTCATCGAGCAGCGGCTCAGCCGCAGGCGCTGGTGTGGTCCCTGCACCTGGTTCGGAAAACAGCTTTCGCCGCGCAGGACACGAAGGTCCATGCAGCGGGGTGGGCTTGACGTCCTTGATCGCCTGCTGTTATCTGTGTACATTCAGTACCATATGGCCCAGCACGCGACACCAGGGGTTTCAGTTACACGCGTCCAGACGGGCATCCGCATCGAGAAGCGCATCCTCAAGGTCCTCAAGGCGCTCGCCGAACTCCACGACCTCTCCCTCGGCGACCTCATCGAAGGCATCGTCCTCCATGCCTTCGACGGCAAGGTGCCGTTCAGCCGCGAGAGCCTCGAACGCATCCGGACGCTCAAGAAGGTCTACCGGCTGGACCTCGACTCGAAGGCGAGCCACCGGATGGTCGAGCGCCGAACACGTCCCGCCGACAAGACAGGCGGTGCGCGATGACCGACGATCGGGACTTTCTGGCTCGCTTCGAGGCCGGCGCGATCGAACCGTTCCGTCATCGCGACCACGTGCGGATGACGTGGATCTACCTGCGCCATCATCCCCTGGCCGAAGCGCTCGAACGCGTCACGAGCGGGATCAAGAGGCTAGCGGCTACGGCTGGCAAGCCGAGTCTCTATCACGAGACGATCACTTGGGCGTTCGTGCTGCTCGTCAACGAGCGCATGGAACGAACGGGGCGAAACGCAACCTGGGCGGAGTTTGTCTCGGACAACCCGGATCTCCTCACCTGGCGGCCATCCGTCCTCGATCGGTATTACCTCAGTGAGACGCTCGCGTCCGATCTCGCGCGACGCGTGTTCGTATTGCCCGACCGGATAAACAACTGACGAACGACTTCGGTTAAGATCCGGGCATCTCTGATGTCGGACGCGATGCGGGAGGATCACGTCGTATGACACGTTCAGATGCGATTCGTTGTGCCGTGCTTCTGTCGATCACGATCGGGTTGTACGGCTGTCAGGCGGCGCCGCCACCAGCCGAGACCAAGGCCGCACCTGCCGCCACACCAAGAGTTGACCCGGTCGCCCGAGGCAGATATCTCGCGGCTGCGGGCGCCTGCAGCGACTGCCATACCCCGTTCAAGATGGGGCCGAACGGGCCTGAGCCGGACATGGAACGGGAACTGTCAGGCCACCCGGAATCGATGAAGCTGCCGCCTGCGCCGGTTCTGCCGATGCCCTGGATGCTCGCGGGGACCGCAAGCAATACGGCCTATGCCGGACCGTGGGGCGTCAGCTTCGCCGCGAACCTCACCTCGGATCCCGACACAGGCATGGGCGTCTGGACGGAGGACTTGTTCGTCAAGGCCATGCGCACGGGCAGACACTTCGGCACGTCGCGCCCGATCCTGCCACCAATGCCGTGGCAGTCGTACTCGCAGCTGACTGATGAGGATCTCAAGGCCATCTTCGCGTATCTCCGTACAGTGCGGCCGATCAAGAATCACGTACCCGAACCGATTGAACCGCCGGCATCGAAAGGCGCTCCGTCGACGCCCTGACGCGAACGGGCCATGAGCGACGACACCCAGATAGGCGGGGGCGCCGGCCGCTTCCCGCTCACTCGCCATTCGGTGGTTCTCGCCATGCAGGGCAGCGATCCCGACGAGCGGCGCCGCGGGTATGAAACGCTGGTCGCCACCTACTGGAAGCCCGTCTACAAGTACCTCCGTATCAAGTGGCAGGCGTCGAACGAAGACGCCAAGGATCTGACGCAGGAGTTCTTCACCCGCGCGCTCGAAAAGTCGTTCTTCGATCGCTACGATCCGGCACGAGCCCGGTTCCGGACATTCCTCCGGACCTGCCTCGACGGATTTGCCGCCAACGAGCGCAAGTCGGCCGGGCGGATCAAACGCGGAGGCGGCCAGTCGTTCGTGCCGCTCGATTTCGAAACCGCAGAGGGCGAGCTCCGCCATCACGAACCGGCGTCGGGCGTCGATCTCGACGAATACTTTCACCAGGAATGGATTCGGAGCCTCTTCGGGATCGTCGTGGACAGGCTCCGGACCGAGTGCCGCGCCGCGGGCAAGAGCGCGCAGTTCGCCGTCTTCGAACGGTACGATCTCGATCCCGCCTCGCCCAAGCCTACGTACCAGGAGATTGCCGATCAGCTCCACCTCTCAATCACCGACGTGACGAATTACCTGTCGTGGACTCGCCGCGAGTTTCGCCGCCTCGTGCTCGACCAGCTCCGGGCGATCACGGCGACCGACGAGGAGTTTCAGGCGGAGGCCCGCGAGCTCCTGGGTGTTGATCCGGAGTGAACTGGCTGCCCGATCGGACGCTTGCACATCTCCGCGACGTGGCGGATCAACCCGATCTCTCTGACACCCGATATGAGCTCGTCGAGCGCATAGGGCGCGGCGGCATGGGCGCCGTGTACCTGGCGATCGATCGTGCCCTCGATCGTCGCGTGGCCGTCAAGGTGCTGCATCAGCCTCGTGTTGATGAAGACGCGGCCGTCCGCATGCTCAAAGAGGCGCACATTCTCGCCCGGCTCGAGCATCCAGGGATTGTGCCCGTTCATGATGTCGGCACGCTGGCGGACGGTCGCATCTTCTACGTGATGAAGCACGTTGAAGGGTCGCGCCTCGATGCCTACGTGCAGCAGGCGACCTCGGAAGCCGACCTGCTCGGCATCTTCGAGCGCATCTGCGCCGGTGTGGCCTTCGCCCACGCGAGAATGGTGATCCATCGCGATCTCAAGCCGGAGAACATCATGGTGGGACGCTTCGGTGAGGTGCTGGTGCTCGACTGGGGTGTCGCCAAGCTCCTGAGCGATCCAGCCGTCGCCCGGTCGGCTGCCCCGGGAGCCGCGCGAAGCCAGCCGTCGGCGACGAATGGCGAGGGTGCGACCGGCACGCAGGAAGGCACGATCATCGGCACGCCCGGTTACATGGCGCCCGAACTGCTGCGCGGCGATGCGGCGCGCGCCGACGAGCGCACCGATATCTTTGCGCTCGGCGCGCTTCTCCGGTTCATGCTGAATCATGCGAAGCGCACGCCCGCGCCGCTGAACCGCCTGGTGCCTCGACAGCTCGAGGCGATTTGCGACAAGGCCGCGGCACCGCAGCCCGACGAGCGTTACGCCTCGGTGGAGGATCTGATGGACGACCTGTCCCGCTACCGCGAAGGGCTTGCCGTCGTCGCGTATCCTGAGGGCCCGTTCGATCTTGCCCGGCGCTGGGTGGCCAGATATCGGACGCCTATCCTGCTCGTGTTGACGTACCTGGTCATCAGGCTCGCGCTCTTGATCGTGGGGAGGGTGTGAACGACAAGGTCAAAGGTCGAACGGTCGAAGGGTCTCAAGGGTCAAAGGGCGAAGGGTCGAAGAGTCAAAAGAAAGACGCGCGGATGTGTAATAGAGAATTAGCAAATGGAACGTGGCGACGCGCCACGCGATCTCTTGTGAGGACCTTCGATTATGGGAAAACCGGTATTCGGACTACTTCTGGGCGGGTTCCTGGGGATCTTCGATGGCCTGACGGCGCTCATATCAGCACCGGAGACTGCGCCTCAGATCAGAGCCATCGTGATGGGTTCGGTGGTCAAAGGGTTGGTCACCGGCCTCCTGATCGGTTTCATCGCGCGGAAGGTCAATTCGCTTGGCGCCGGGATCGCGTGCGGTCTCTTGATTGGCGCGTTTTTCGCCTTCCTGGTGGCGCTCGGCAACGGCTACTACTGGCAGATGATGCTGCCCGGAGCGACGCTCGGTGTCATCGTCGGCTACGCGACCTACCGATACACCGAGCAGCCCAGGATCCAGTCCCACCGAGCCTAGGGGCCCGAGCGGACATCAGCGACGACGGCGGACGTCTTCGGCGAGGCGCGATTGCGCCAGATCCCGCTGAAGCTGTCGGTCGGCCTCGGACAATCGTTCGAGTGTGATCGCGTACTGTTCGAGCAAGGCCTTCTGCGCGCTGTTTCGGCGCGTCAGCCGGTCGAATTCCTGCTCGAAATCCGTCAGGCTTCCCGGGCGTCCGCGCTCGTGCCACAGCATGCGCTGCGCCAGACGCCAACGAGCATCGCGGCGTCCACGCGCGGCCCGCGCGATGGCCTCGAGCAGGGCGTCGATCATCCCAGGCGCCTCAGCGCCAGAGCGCTCGTCAATGACGACACGCGCAGAATCCAGGAAGGCCTGGTCGATCAGGAGCCGACGATCCGATTCTGTCGAGACGACGACCACGTCGCTTCTGGCGCCAGACGCCAGCTCGCCGACAAACGCATCGCCCACGTGAGTGCCATCGGCGCCTGCCTGCGCATCGATTGACGTCAGGCTGCCCATACGAACAACGCGCACGGTCCCAGGGCTGAGCGTGTAATACGCTCTGCCCGCACGTCGTTCTGCGTTGAAGTCGTCGAAGTACGCCGCCCGCGGACGATATCCTTCGATCAAGGTTCGGCATGCCCGCTCGTCACCACCGGTGGCGATCACTGTTTCAATGCCCATGGCATGCAGGGCCTCGTCGCGGGTGCGGACGCCCTGCTCGAAAATCCCGACCACGTGATGGCCACGCGCGGCGAGTTGTCCGAGCAGACTGCCGAATCTGTCTTCGTCCCGAATGGCCACCGATCCGCCGCCACGATGACACATCAAGGCGCCGCCGCGTCGCCAGATCCGAATGCGCTCGGGACTCTGTTCTTCGGGCGATGGATGGTGCTCTCCAAGGCGGCTCCGCCATTTCGCGAAAAGGAGTTCGCGGTTGACCGACTGGTATCGCTTCGGACCGGCCGACGGATCGCTGCCGCTCGAACTGCCTTCGCGGTGAATGATGCGGACGCGTGGATCGACGACGACGCGCAGGCCCTGTTCGGCAATCTGGAGGCAGAGATCGGTGTCTTCGTAGTAGCAAGGCGCGTAGCGATCGTCGAAGCCCCCCAGCATCCGAAAGAGGGCCGTTCGCGTCACCAGGCACGCGCCGGAGACATAATCGACGTCGTTCAGGAACTGAAAGCGGCGATCGTCAGGCCGCGCACCATGTCCGAGTTGCCGGGCGCTTCCGTCACTGTGAACCATGCCGCCGCATTCCAGAATGAGACCGGACTCGTCCACGAACATGGGCCCAATCGCACCGATTCGGGCATCATCTTCGAGCCTGCCGATCAACATATCGAGCCATCCGTCCGACACCTCGACGTCGTTATTCAGGAAACAGAGATAGTCGCCACGCGCTTGACGCGCCGCGGCGTTGCAGGTTCGGAGAAATCCGAGATTGCCGGCGTTGGCGTGATATCGGATCGTCCAAGGTCCTCCGGCGAACGACTGCCATCCCCGACTCGTCTCGTCCGTGGACGCATCATCGGCCAGAATGATCTCAGCCGATCGATTCGAGCTCGAAGCGGACGCGCGAAGAAGCTCCAGGCAGCGACGGGTCAGATCCCACCGGTTGAAGACGGGGACGATAATCGAAACGAGCGGTGCGGACATCTCAGAGACTGGTCGCTAGATCTGGCGCGCACGCCGGGCGGCGACCAGCATCGCGGCGCCGAACACGGCGAGCACAAGGCCCCACCAGAGGTTCACGTTGATGCCTTGAGAAGGCGCATAGATCGACTGGTCGCCGAACAACCCGAACACGACCAGAGCCAGGCCCATGATCAGGAAGAGCCAGCCGATCGGTACGCGGAGGTCGGGCATCAGAAAAGGTTCAAGGGTTCAACGGTTCCAGGGTCTAACGGAAATAGAGATTCAGTCCAACCGTCAGAGTCAGAACGATCACCGCCAGCACGGCCGGGCGCTGATACCAGGTCAGGTGTTCGGCGCTCGGTTTCGGTGTCAGCGAATATACCAGCCCCCTGAGCTCGTCTGCCGGACGAGGCCGCGTGACGAGGCTCACCAGCGACGTCACGACGAAACAGGTTGTCCACGCCGCGATGGCGCCCCAGAAATTCTGCGCCATGTCGCTGGGGTAGACAAACATGAACCCGCCGGCGCCGCCCGCCACGCCGGTCGCGAGGTAGTGAACTGCCGCCGCGATCGTCCCGGCAAGGAGTCCCCAGAACGCGCCATCGCCTGTCGTGCGGGCCCAGAACATGCCGAGGAGGAACGTCGCAAAGAGCGGCGCATTGATGAACGAGAAGACGAGCTGCAGGAGATCCATGATGTTGCCGAATTTCATCGCAACATAGGCCGTCGCAATGCTGCCGACAGTGCCGAAGATGGTCGCCATCCGCCCCATCCACATGTAGTGCCGGTCGCTTTCGCCGCGTCTGATGTAGGCCTGATAGATGTCGTACGTCCACACGGTATTGAATGCCGTGACGTTGCCCGCCATGCCCGACATGAAGCTCGCCAGGAGCGCCGTGACGCCGAGGCCCAGCAGGCCCGGCGGGTACAGCCGCTTCAGCATCAGGAGGAAGGCCATGTTGTAATCCTGGCGCCCCTGAAAGACGAACGCGTCGGGTTGGAAGAGCGCAATGGCGATCATGCCCGGCAGGATCACCAGAAGCGGAAAGAACATCTTGGGAATCGCCGCGATGAGCGGCGTCCGCTGCGCGGCGTTCATCGACTGCGCGGCCATCGCGCGCTGCACGACGAGAAAGTCGGTGCACCAGTAACCGAACGACAGGACGAAGCCGAGGCCCATCACGAGGCCGAACCATTCCACACCCATCGGATTGTCCGCCGCGTGTCCGAGATGCCTCCATGAGCTCGTCAGCGCGCCCGCGTCGAACCCTCGGGAAATGGCGACGTCGCCGAGCTTCGACTCGAGCGCGGGCCATCCCCCTACTGCCGCCAGACCAAGGAGCACGAGCGGCAGGAATCCAAAGATCACCAGGAAAAACTGGATGACTTCGTTGTAGATGGATCCGGTGAGGCCGCCGCACAAGATATAGACAAGGACGATCGCAGCGGACATGACGATGCTGAAGTTGATGTCCCAGCCCAGGAGCAATTCGAACAGTCGCCCCATGACGTACATGCTGATGCCCGATGAGAAGAGCGTCATGATGGCGAACGTCACGGCATTCAGCGCGCGCGTCTTTTCGTCGAACCGCATCCGCAGGTACTCGGGGACCGATCGCGCCCGGCTGCCGTAATAGAAGGGCATCATGAAGAGCCCGACGAAGACCATCGCCGGGATCGCGCCCACCCAATAGAAATGACTCGTGAGGATGCCGTATTTGGCCCCGCTCGCGGCCATGCCGATGACTTCCTGCGCGCCGATATTCGCCGAGAGAAAGGCGAGGCCGGTAATCCACGCGGGAAGGCTTCGCCCCGACAGGAAGAAGTCCTGACTGGTCCGCATCGATCTTTTGAGCGCGACGCCCACGCCAATGACGAAGGCGAAGTACACGACGATGATGGTGTAGTCGATCGCGCGAAGGACCATTTGGTGTCGGACGGACCGCGTGCGCCCGCCGACTGTACATCAGGTGCACGGGCTGGACAATCGAGGGAGAAAGCAACACACTCTAACGCTTGTAGTGCTTAGTTCTGGGTGCTTAGTTCTTTGGTTCGAACTCCAGAACCGCTCCCTAAGAACCAAGCACTAAGAACCAAGAACTGGTGCCGGAGGGTTCCTATGCACATCAAACTGTTCCGCATGGAGCGCATGCAATCGGTCTGGGAGAATCGCGTGCGCTACAACCTGTCTGAGAGCGGCGTGCACCCGATGCAGCTCGCCGATCTGGTCGATCCGGCTGCCCTCGCGTCGTGCAGGCTCGGGTATCCGCCCACCAACGGGTCAATCGAGCTGCGGTCGGCGATTGCCGCGCTCTATCCTGGCGCGGGACCGGACAACGTCGTCGTCACCAATGGCACCGCGGAAGCCAATTTCATTTCCGTCTGGAACCTGGTCGAGCCCGGCGCCGAGTTCATCGTCATGGTGCCGAATTACATGCAGATCTGGGGCGAGGCGGATACGTTCGGCGCGATTGTGAAGCCGTTGCCTCTTCAACAGGCGGGAGGCCGATGGGCCCCGGATCTCCAGCGATTGAAGGAGAGCGTGTCGCCGCGGACGAAGCTGATCGCCGTCTGTAATCCCAACAACCCGACCGGTGGCGTGCTGACCGACGACGAGATGAGGTTTGTGTGCGAGGTGGCCGCGAGGCACGGCTCGTGGGTGTTGTCCGACGAGGTCTATCAGGGCGCCGAGCTGTCAGGTCACACGACGCCATCGCTCTGGGGCCGGTACGAACGACTGCTCGTCACCAACGGACTGTCGAAGGCATATGGCCTGCCGGGCCTCCGGATCGGATGGGTCGTGGCGCCCACGCAGAAAGCCGCCGACTTGTGGTCGTACAAGGATTACACGACGCTCGGGCCCACGGCGATCTCCGATTACCTGGCCCGCGTGGCGCTCGCCGATCGTTCACGAATCCTCGAACGCACGCGATCGATCCTGCGGGCGCAGCTGCCGATCGTCCATCGATGGCTGGCGAAGCATCCGGGGCTCTTTACGTGCATCGACCCGCTCGCTGGAGCCATTGTCTATCTGCAGTATCAGTTCGACGTGAACTCAACCGTGCTCTTCGAGCGTTTGCGCGATGAGAAGAGCGTGCTGCTCGTTCCGGGCGATCACTTCGGGATGGACAAATACTTGCGGGTGGGCTTCGGAGGCGAAGTGGAAATCCTCGAGAAGGGCCTGCAGCTCGTGTCAGAGCTGCTGGCGGAGCTCGGGGTGACCGCCGCACAGTCGGCGCGAACCTGAGCGCGCGTCACGAGTTGGTGATCCTCGTTCCCAGACCCTGGGCGGTTGCGCGCTGATAGGCGAGGCGCGCAATTACCGTGTCCTGAACGCCGACGCCCGTCAGGTCGCAGACGGTCACCTGACTGGCGGCCGTTCGTCCCGGCCGGGCGCCTGTGACGAGCGAACCAAGCTCGAGGACATCGCGGTCGCCGGAAATGACGTGCGCGGCCATCGCATGGTGGAGCTCACCGAGGATCAGCGACTGACTCTTGAGATCGCACACCACGGTGTCGGCAATCGCCAGAATCCGCGGATCGAGTTCACGCTTGTCGGGCCCGTCCGATCCCATGGCCGTGATGTGAAGCCCCTGGTGAAGCCAATCGGCCTCGACGAGCGGCCGTCTCGCGGCGGTCGCCGTGATCACGACATCGCTGTCGATGACGGCCTCTCGTGGTTCGGCCACCGCTTCGACCGGGCAATCGAGTTCGCGTGACATGTCCTGCGCGTACTGCCGCGCCGCATCCGGGCGACGCGCCCATACCCTGATTCGCTGAAAGTCGCGCACGAGACGCAGCGCGCGCACCTGATAGCGGGCCTGTGCGCCAGACCCGAGAACCCCGACGATTCCAACGTGCGCGGGTGCCAGATATTTCGCCGCGATAGCCCCCGCCGCGGCCGTCCGCAGGTCGGTCAGGTATCCATTGTCCAGGAGCAGCGCCTGAGGGAAGCCCGTCACGGCTGAGAGGAGAACCATCATGCCGCTCGATGTCGGCAGCCCTTCGGCGCTGTTCGCCTGAAAGCCCGAGGCAATCTTGACGGCGAAGGTGTCCAGTCCCTCGATGTAGGCGCTCTTGATGTCGATCTCCCCGCGGCGTCCTGGCACCTCGATGATCATGATCGGAGGCACGTGCGCAAGTCCGCGGACGAGGTGCGCAAATCCCTCTTCGACGACCCGCACGACGTCGAGATCGAGCGAGATGGATCGACGGAGCTCCGCCTCGGTGAGGATGGTAATCATGGGCCGGGATGCTCGGCTTCGAGTCGGGACGGTCTCGGGATCGCGGTCCTTGTCGGCGACACCGCTATCAATCCGAAGATGCCGCGAATGGCCACCGTGCCCAGCACGAGGCTGCCGCCTATCAGCGCGAACGGACCTGGCCGCTCGCCAATCGCGAGAAAGACCCAGAGCGGGCTGAGGATTGGCTCAATCATCGGGATGATCGCTGCTTCGATGGCCGCGACACTTCTGAGCGCCGTTGCATACAGAAGGTGAGCGATCCCGAGTTGAAACACGCCCAACAGGACCAGCGGCAACCAACTGTCTGCGGGTGGTGGCGACAGAGCCAGAGAAGGGACGGCCAGCGTCGCGACGAACACATTGCCCAGCAGGCCCGACTCGAGAGGTGAACCGGCTTTCTGATAGCGCAGGGACAGGATGAGACCCGCAAAGAAAACGCCGCTCACCAGTGCGGCAACGTTCCCCCAGAAACCTGTCGCCGTCAGCGCATCCATGAAGAAGAGACTCATGCCCACGAGGGTGACCGCGATGGCGATCCAATCCCAGAAGGATGCGCGTTCCCCGAGGAGCCACGGGCCCAGCACCGCAACATACACGGGTGCCGTGTACTGAAGCAGGATTGCATTGGCGGCCGTCGTCCATTTCATCGCCAGAACGAAGAGCGTCACCGACGCGGCATAGGAACACGCGCCCAGGATTTGCGCCCGCGACCACGTCCAGTGCGGACGCCGGATCACGGCCAGCATCACGACGGCCGCGATGGCGCTTCGCACGCCGGCAATGCCAAAAGGATTCCAGTCCACGATCTTGATCAGCACCCCGCTGGTGCTCCAGAGCAGAGCGGTCAGGAGCAGGTAGGCGATGGCCTTTGAGCGAGGCAGCGGGCGTCGGTGGGGCGTGGCCATGGCAGACAACCGTTGCCGTTTGATGCTGGAGCGCTACTTCGCGAGGAATTCGGGCACGACGAGCGCGGCGCTTCGGCCCAGTCGTCCCTGCCACAGGCACGGTTCCAAGAGCCGGACGGGTTAGCGGACGGGCTCGAGGTTGGAAGTGCTCTACCGAGGCCGCGGCGTTGGACCCACCCCAGAGGCGACACGCACCTCGCTGGGTCCCTCATAGTGCCGGCGCGCGGGCGTCGGCACTTTGGCACCCGGCGGATGATAGTGACCGGGCCCCGGAGTGTCAAACCAACCGGTCGCGGACCGGGCCGTTTCGGGTCGGTTTCATGCCGGAAATGGTCGCTCTTGCACACCGATTGGGGCCGAGGTTGCACGGTATTTTTTTGTTGAGGTAGGCCGCAGTCGGGGTTTCTTCTGTAGACTCGCCGGACAGGAGCCTCGCGCCGCGCGCGTCATGAGCCCCAATCCGGACCCAGACCTTCCCGATCGGGCGAATTCCTCGATCAATCCCCTCGATCCCCTCGGCGAGCTGTTGTCCGACTATGCGTACTCGTCCACGGTCGGTGAAGCCGGGCAAGTGGTTCCCGACTGGGTGACGGACCGCTTCGTGCGCGTCGTCGGTTATTCAATCGCCGAGCTCGAGGCGCATGGCGGCTGGCGATCGATTATTCACCCCGAAGACCTGCCGATCGTCGAGGAACACATCGGCCAACTTCTGGCCAATCGTCCGAGCATCTCCGAATTCCGCATCCTGTCTCGCGCGGGGGAGACCCGCTGGATTCGTGACACCGCCAAACCGCTCTGGGACACGAAACAGAAGCGGGTCGGCCGCATCTACGGCGCGGCGCAGGATCTGACCGAGCGGAAGCGGGCCGACGATGCCGCGAGACTGGCCGACGAGCGTTACCGCCACCTGATCGATCATGCGACTGACGTCATCTACAACTGCGACGTCAATGGTTGCTTCACCTTCATCAACCGGACCGCGGCCAAGCTGATGAAGTACTCCGAGCAGGAGCTGATCGGGCGGCATTTCCTCAGCCTCATCAGGGCGGACTATCGCGATCAGGCCGGTGCGTACTACGCCCGGCAGATACTCGAGAAGATCCCCAGCACGTACTTCGAGTTTCCAGCCATCGCCAAGGACGGCACCGAGATCTGGTTCGGTCAAAACGTCCAGATGATGGTCGAGGGCGATCGCGTCGTGGGCGTGCAGGCCATCGCGCGGGACATCACACGACAAAAGGCAGCCGAAGAGGCGCTTCGCGCCAGCGAGGCACGATTCCGCACGATGGCCGAAACGTCGCCGCTCGGAATCTTTCTGGCCGATCCGCAGGGGATGACCATCTATTCGAACCCGGCGGCGCTTCGGGCGACCGGACTGACCTCGGCACAGGCCATGGGTCTCGGGTGGCGCGAGGCGCTGCGCGAGTCCGATCGGGAGCGCGCACTCGAGCGGTGGCGCGGCGTGGTGGCGACGAAGGGGTCGTACGAGTCCCTCAGCCGCTATGTGCACAAGGACGGTCGCGAGGTGCTGGCGCGTGTCCGCGCGGTTCCGATGTACGACGGGCCGACGCTGCTCGGCTACCTCGGGGTGATCGAGGACACCACGGAAGCGCACGCCGCGAACCGGGCGCTCAAGGCGTCCGAGGAAAAGTATCGCGGACTCTTCGAAAACATCCAGGAAGGCGTGTTTCAGACGACCCCGGATGGCAAAGTCGTCACGGTGAACCAGGCCTTCGTGCAGACGCTGGGCTACGACTCGCCGGACGAAGTGTTGGCGCTCGATATCACGCGGGACGTCTACGACGACCCTGAGATGCGCATTGCCTTCTGGGAGCTGCTGCATCGCGATGGTGTTGCCAAGAACGTCGAGATTGATCTCAAACAAAAGAACGGCCAGCGGATTTCCGCGCTGGTGAGCGGCCGGCTCGTGCGGGGCGCAGACGGCGAGGTCCTGTACTGCGAAGGTGCGTTCATCGACATTACCGAGCGGCGCCGACTCGAGGCACAGCTCCGCCAGGCGCAGAAGATGGAGAGCATCGGCAGGCTCGCCGGCGGTGTTGCCCACGACTTCAACAACCTGCTGACGGCCATCCTGGGCTATGCGGAGTTCACCGCGGACTATCTCCCCGTTGATCATCCCGGACGCGCCAACCTCGATCAGGTCATGCACGCCGCGCATCGCGCAAGCGACCTGACGCGGCAGCTCCTGGCCTTTGCGCGCCGGCAGATGATCGAGCCGCGTGTCATCAACCTGAACGAGCTGGTGACGCGCGCCGAGCAGATTCTTCGCCGCGTCATCAGCGAGGACATCGAGCTCATTGCGCGCCTGACCGAACCGCTGGGAGGCGCGCGCGTCGATCCGGGACAGTTCGAGCAAATCCTGATGAACCTGGCCGTGAACGCCCGCGATGCCATGCCCCACGGCGGCCGCTTGATCATCGAGACCGGTGAAGTGACCCTGGATCCGGAGTACGCGGCTCGCAATCCCGGCATGGTGCCCGGACCGCACGTGCTGCTGGCCGTGTCCGATACGGGCACGGGCATGACCGACGAAATCCGGGCCCACATTTTCGAGCCCTTTTTCACGACGAAGGAACCGGGCAAGGGAACCGGGCTTGGCCTTGCCACCGTGTACGGGATCGTGAAGCAGGCGGGCGGTTACATCCAGGTTGAGAGTCAGGCTGGAACCGGCACCACCTTCCGCATCTATCTGCCCCGGACTGAAGAGCGCGCGATCTCGCTCCAAGCCAGTGCGCCGCCGGATGTGCGGCAGGCGGACGCGCACGAAACAATCCTGCTCGTGGAGGTTGATCCGCTCGTACGGGAGATCGCGGCCGAATCGCTTCGAGGGCTGGGGTACATGATGCTGGTCGCGGACAACAGCCTCGCCGCGCTCGATGTCGCCCGGCGCCAGAAGTCGATCATCAACCTCCTCATCACCGATGTGGTGATGGCCGCGATGAGTGGGACGCGGCTCGCCGAGGAGCTCCGGGTCGATCGTCCGGAACTCAAGGTGCTCTATCTCTCGGGCTACAGCGACGAGGCGATCCTTCACCAGACCGTGACGGAGGAGGGTGTTGCCTTCCTGCCCAAACCCTTCACGCCAGCCGCACTGGCAGAAAAAGTTGGACAGGTGCTGTCGAGTTCACACCGGAGCAACTGAGCCTCCCGCCCGATCGGGTCCCGCCTGACGCGCGTCGCGATCTCCTCGACTGGCGCATCGGTCCGTGCTGCCACATAATTGTCCAAAACGAGGAGGCGTCATGGAGATGCTCGAGATCGAACGGCTGCCAGAGCGCGAGATTTTTCCGGGGTTTCGAGGACGGTTCGTCCATGCGAGCACAGTCACGCTCGCACACTGGACGGCGAGGGCCGGGTCCACGGTTCACGAGCATGCGCATCCTCATGAGCAGGTCGTGCATCTTCTGGACGGCGATTTCGAGCTGACCGTCGACGGCGTGCCTCACCGGATGAAGCCAGGCTCGGTGATCGTCGTGCCGTCGAACGTGCGGCACTCGGCTCGCGCGATCACCGACTGCCGACTCATCGACACGTTCCATCCTGTGCGAGAGGACTACCGTTGAGCGTGCCACGAAGATGGCATGACCTGGACGCGGACTCAACGCTCGATCGAAACGACCTCGGCGGACCAGGGACAGAAGCGCCCGCCACCGAAGGAGACGCCCTCACGTTCCACGTCGGAGGGCCGGCCATCGCACACCTCGATGGTGACGTCCGCGAACGTCACGTCTTCGAGGTGCCAGCTCCAGCCTCGGTTGACCTCCGTCCCGGCGACGATGCGGCCGTTCGGGATAGTCGGGCCTGTGTGTGTGCGCGCAGCCTCCGCCGCGCGGATCTGATCGTCGTTCAGCAGATGGATGCGGAAGGTCTCGTCCTGTACCTCTGATCGTCGCAACGGCATCAGCGGACGGTTCGTTCGGCGAGCCACATCCCGTCGACATGAAGAACATCAGGCAGAGCGCGGCCTGCACGAGGATGGCCGTCCGGACTCGGGGGAACGCGCGGATGAGGGCGAATCGATTCATCGCTTGCGCCATTTTACGGTGATGGACCGTGGAAGGTTGTATCCGGCGACTCTCGTCGTTGCGCTTCTGCTGGTGCTGACAGCGTCCGCCCACGCGGGGCAGAGCCAACCACCGGCGAGCCCGCCTCAAGAGAAAGTCGACATGCATGTCACTGTGTCGGGCTTTGCACAGCTCGACTATCGCCGGGCCGATCCGGGCGATCTTGCGGTGGCGCCGCACGAGCTCAACATCAGGCGCGCACGCCTTGGCGTGTCAGGCAACCTCACACGACGGCTCAGCTACACCATGGTGATCCAGGGCGACAATGCGAGCACGACCGCACCGCTCGTTCTGGATCTCGAGGCCGATGTCACGTTCGGCCCCTGGTTGAAGCTGCGCTTCGGTCAATACAAATACGACTTCGACATGGATGCGCGCTGGTCCGATTCGGCGACCGTGTTCATGGACCGGCCCTTCGTCACCAACTCGGTCGCGGGAAGCCTGAACGGCCAATCGACGGCATCGAGCGGGCAGTCCATCGCGCGGGACAGGGGCGCGGCGATGATTGGCACGACAACGCAGAAGGCCGTCAAATGGGGATATGCGGCCGGCATCTACCAGGGAACGGGTCGGAGCAGCGATAACAACGGCGACTTCAGCTACACCCTCCAGGGCAACGCCGAAGTGCACCATGTGAAATTCACGGCAGGCTATCTCCACTCGCCGAGTCAGGATTCGGGCGCGCCGGTCGACAACGTGTACTCGGCCTGGACGACCGGTCTGATGTGGGAAAACGCGAAGTCGTACCTGCGAGGCGAATACTACGATGCGACGCGTGACCTGGGCATCGTGCGACAACGGGTGCGCGGATACTACGCGCTCGGCGGGCACTCCATCTTCAAGGACTGGGATGTCTTCGCCCGGTTCCAGTACCTCAAGGACGGCCAGTTCGTGAACTCGGGCCAGAACGCGCACAGCACGGATCTGGGCGTCAAATATTTAATCGATCGCCGCGCCCGCCACGGCGGCACCTATGTGTCGTTCAACGTCATGTTTCGCGAGGCCGACGATGGGTTCGTGCGCGGCATGACGCTCTTGAACGATGGCCGCGGCGCGCCGCTGCTATCGGGCGCAGACGTCGGCACGGTCGGCATGCTCAGACTTCAGGTGCAGTTCTAGCAAAAAAAGACGTGTGTCGGGTTCTGCAGGTCCGACAGGTGCTGAAGGTCCTTCAGGTGCTCATCCAGGATCTGTGGAGCAATCCACATCACTTGAGGACCCAGAGGACCCAGAGGACCCTGAGAACCTACAGGACCTAGTTCAATATCTCCACCCCCTCGTATCCGCCCCCTTGGGTGCCGTCTTCGTCCAGTGATCCGTCAATTGACGGATGAAGCGGCTGTGATACGTGATGCGCGAGATGGCATTGGGAACCGTGTGGTCACCGCTCCAGCAGTGTTCGTCGCGTGCGCCGTAGTCGAACTTCGCGTCGGCGGGCGGGTTGGTGGCCGACTTCAACACGTCTTCGACGAAGTACACGGCGTTGTTCAGGAAAAAGTTATCGGACAGTCCGACATTGATGGTGATCTTGCCACGCAGCTTCGGCCCGAGCGTCGCCCAGTCGCGTCCGAGGATGTGTCCGAGGTCGTAGTGATCGCGCCAGTATTCGGCGACCTTGCGGTCGATGACACCGGTCCGCTTGTCCCAGATCCGCTGGGGATAGCCGTCCGCGCCGACCGGCGAAAAGACCGCTTCCCAGATGTCCCATTGCCCGCCGGAGCGTGACTTGGTACCGAGGACGAGCTCGAGCCGGTTGTTCTGCTCGAGCGTGCTGCGCGTGCGTCCGAGATAGTCGCGCTGTCCGGGCCTCGGCGTTTTCTTCCAGGGACCTTCGGAGTAGTAGGCGTTCTTGTCCTCGTAGATATTCACGACCGTATACATCCGGAAGTCGATCGGATCCGGGCAGTTCGCGAAGGTGCCGTTGTACTCGTCGGGATAGAGGACCTGGGCGCCGAGCGCTTCCCACCCGCCGGTCGATCCGCCGTAGAGGCCGCGTGCCCAGCTGCCGACGCCCCGGAAGGTCTTTTCAATATGAGGCACCAATTCATACGTGATGGCATCGCCATACGGACCGAGGTTCTCGGAGTTCACGGCATAGGAGTCGTCATAGTACGGATTGGCGTGCTGAATCCCGATCAGGATCACGCGAGGAAAGCCCGGCCCCGTCCATTCCTTGTAGAACTTGTAGCTGTACTCCTGCACCATCCGTTCGTAGCCATATTTCGTGCAGAGTTCGCCCTCGTGACCGTTGGGGCAGAACTTCGTGATGCCTTCGACGTCGGGCTTGGGCAGCGTCTCATCGGGCGGTGTTTCGCGCCAGCCGAACAGGTTGCGCTCGAAATGGCCGTGATAGATCGCCAGCGGGTAATGCACGTTCGGATGACTGTCGTAGCCTTCCGGCAGAATGACGATCGCGCCGAGGTACATCGGCCGTCCCCAGAATTTCGTCAGGCGCTCGCTCTGAATCCGGACGTGCTTCACGTACTTCGTGTCCGGAATGTCCGGGAGCGGCTGAATCTTCTGGTCGAGAGAGATGCGAATCGCGTCGCTCGTGGAGGGATCGACGCGAACCTTCTGCGGCTTGCTGTACAGATTTCCTGGCGCGGCATTCCACTGCTGGCCCTCGCCGCGATCGGGCGGCAGCTTCACCGTGTGGCCGTCGCTGCGCGTGAAGGTCTCGTACGTGTGCAGAAGCCCCTGCACCCAGTATTCGCCGGGCTTGATGTCCGACAGGCGTTCTTGCGGATACCCGAGGACCGTGGCGTCCACGACGGCCTCGTCTCCCGGCTTCAATCCGTCAACGTCCACGCCGAAGAGCTGCGCCGTGGCATCACCGTCGGCCATCTGGAACCGTGGCTCCTTGTGTTCGTCGGTCGAGAGCAGCAGCAGCATCCGGCCATCGAGCGGCGCGGCGCTCTGCGAAGCGGGGAACGAGAGGGCGACACGAAGACGCGTCGAGGGCGCCGATCCACCAGACGAGGTCGTCTGGCACGCCAGCGCGGCGAGCACGGATGAAATGAGAAATGCGACGGACAGGCGTCTTGCGGCGCCCGACGAAACCCACAATGACATCGGTACTCCTTTCACGAACAGCGGCGCGGCATCGTAGCACACGGATGCGCCCTGAAAGGGTCGCGGGGTCGCAAGGTCGAAGAGTCGAAGGGGAGTCGACGCGTCGTCGCCCCACCGTTCCCGAGCCTGACCCTTCCCGAAGTCCTTCAGGTCTTTTGATCCTTCGGCGCTGAACCTGTGCTAGTCTGTTCTCGTACCTCGCGGGTCCCGATCACGTCGTCCAACCTGGGACCCTACCTGCGCTCTTCTCTCGCGCGATCGCAGACGGAGGCAACGCGAGCACCGCGGATGGTGTGCTTTCGTGGCCCCGACAACGATCGGCACCGTCTGCCCAATCAGGTCCGATGCGCAGTGATGAACGGCCGGAGGCCGCAGGGCTGCGCACCGACCTCGAGGAGACGACTCGATGTTCAAGAAGCTGACCCCCAATCTCATCGTTCGAGACGTCGTCAAGAGCGTCGCGTTCTATCGCGACGAACTGGGTTTCACACAGGCCATGTCGGTGCCGGAGGCGCCCCCGTATGTGTTTGCGGCGATGCAGCGGGACGGCGTTGAGATCTTTCTCAACGACCGGCAGGCGGCCATCGAGGAGCTGCCGGAGTTTGCCGGCCAGCCGATCGGCGGCAGTCTGACGCTGTACATCGAGATCGACGGCGTGGACGCCCTCTACGAGAGCCTGCGCTCGCGCGCGCGCATCGTGCACCCGCTGAAGGATCAGTTTTACGGCATGCGCGAATTCGCCGTCAGCGACCCCGATGGCTATGTCTTGACGCTTGCGGAAAGGAAATAGAACCCTCGTTAAAGCCTTCGCCACAGACGTTGAATGATCCTGAAGGAGGAGTGTCATGGCGAAGGTCAAGCCAATTCCGGACGGGTACCACTCGGTCAATCCCTATCTGGTGGTGGATGATGCGGACGCCGCCATCGAGTTCTACACACGCGCCCTCGGGGCACAGGAGCTGTTTCGCATGCCGGGACCGGGCGGCAAGGTGATGCACGCCGAAATCCAGATCGGCGGCTCCCGGGTGCTCCTGTCCGATGCGTTTCCTGAGATGGGAGGGCGGTCGCCGCGGTCGTTCGGCGGCACGCCGGTCAGCCTGCTGATCTACACCGAAGACGTTGATGCGCTGCACAAGCGCGCGGTCGGGGCGGGCGCCAAGGAGCAGATGCCGGCGACGAACATGTTCTGGGGCGATCGCTATTCGAGAATCACGGATCCGTTCGGCCACGACTGGCAGATTGCCACGCATGTTGAAGACGTCCCGCCCGAGGAAATGGGGAAGCGAGCCGCGGCGGCGATGGGGTCGTAAGGGGCCAGCTCAGTTCCGGCGGGCCCGATCGCGGTAGCGCCTGACCTTGTTGCGGTTCCCGCACACCTTCATCTCGCACCAGCGGCGAGATCGGTTGCGGGTCGTGTCCAGAAACAGCCACGAGCAGGTGGGCGCGGCGCACTCCCGCACGCGTGGACGATCGGTCGGAGAGAGCAAAAGATCGAGGGCGGACCTCGCCATCGTCCAGAGGACGGTGTCGAGCGCCGCCTTCTGTTTGTCCACGACCTGCTCGAAGCCCGAGGCCGTCGGCCTCACTTCGCTCGCCTGCGCCGAAGCATGCAGCACCTTGTCGAGGGCCGCGAGATCCTGCGCGCGCGGGATGCGATCCGACGCCACGGCGAGGAAAATCTCGTAGAGTACCTCTCGAAACCGGACGGCACTCTCGAGAGCGCGAGTCGCGCGGACCGGATGTTCCGCGGCGATTCGGGTCAGGCGTGTCACGTCCCTCGCCGACAGCGAGCCCGACAGACGGCCCCACCTCAGAACGTCGGCATAGTCCAGCAGGCGCTCCGCAGGTTTCTTCGTGCGCCGGCGGCTCAGCGTGTTGATGAAATCGAGGCACGCTCGACCGCCCGTGAACTCGAATGCTCCCTGAGGGCCGGATTCCGTACCCGTCATTCAGCGTCCGCTTTCATCCGAGGATCCACAGGTTTGACAGCGCATCGTGCGTATTGTAACCTTCAAATCGTCACTAACAGGTTACCACATGAGCACCCCGGCGGTTCGGAGAGATGCGATAGGTGGTTCGGTTGCCGGCCACACCCACAGCCTCGCTCAAAGTCCCCAGGTCGCTCAGCTCGTCCTCGCGTTCGCCGCGGTGTATCTGATTTGGGGTTCGACCTTCCTGGCGATCCGGTTCGCCGTTGAGACGATCCCGCCGCTCCTCACGATGAGCGCTCGCTCGGGCGGAGCAGGAGTGATCCTGTACCTGGCGGCGCGCATGAGCGGCGCGCCCGCTCCGGAACGGCGCCAGTGGGTTCAGGCCCTCATCGTTGGCGGCTTGTTGTTCCTCGTCTGTCACGGCGTGCTCGCGTGGGCCGAGCAGCGCATCGCATCGGGGCCGGCCGCGCTGCTTGCGTCGACGATTCCACTCTGGATGGTGCTGTTCGACTGGCTTGGCGGCACGGGCCCGCGTCCAGGCCTCGGAGTCATCCTGGGGCTCTCCACGGGATTTGCCGGCGTGGCCATGCTCGTTCTCCCGTCCGATCACACGGCGGCCGGTGGCGTCGATATCCTGACGGGATTCGCCATGATGTGCGGGTCGGCGTCCTGGGTGGCAGGTTCGCTGTATTCGCGCCGCGCCGGCTTCCCGAGATCGGTGGCGCTAGCGACCGGCATGCAACTCCTGGGCGGCGGCTTTCTGTTGTTGGTCGCGTCGCTGGCGTTCGGTGAGATGCACCGTCTCGCCGCGACACCCGTCTCGGCCAGATCGATCTGGTCGCTGATCTATCTGATCGTCTTCGGCTCGGTTGTCGCATTCACCGCCTACAACTGGCTGTTGCGAGTGACGACGCCGGCGCGCTTGTCCACGTACCTGGTACGTCAATCCTGTGGTCGCCGTGTTGCTTGGGTGGCTGGCCGCCGGCGAACCTCTCGGGCTTCGCATGATTCTGCCGACCGCCGTCATCGTGGCTGGCGTCGCGATGACGCTCGTGGCCCGTTCCAAGTCGAAACCGCGCGCAAGCTGAGCCGTCGAGCGGCCCGTCCCGGCGATCACCAGACTGTCAGCTCTCCGACAATCCTGTTCTTGCCAGAGCGGGATTTCCTGAATTGTTCGGGTATGGAGGCCTGCCGGCGATGGCGGTCATCTTGCTCTCGCTCCTCCGGACCGTTGTCTCTGCGAGGCTTCCGCATGCGCAGGTTCGTCGCCCTGTCGGCGCTCGTCGCGAGCGTGCTGCTGGCTGGCTCAGCCGAAGCCGCCACGACATATGAAGTCGGGCCGGGGAAGGTCTACGACACCATCGGTGCCGTCCCATGGGAATCGCTTCAGCCCGGCGACATCGTCCTCATCTACTGGCGGGCGACACCGTACCAGGAAAAGTGGGTCATCTGCCGCCAGGGAACGGCCGCGGCACCCATTATCGTTCGCGGGATTCCTGGCCCGAACGGCGAATTGCCGATCATCGACGGCAACGGCGCGACGACGAGATCGGCGCTCAATTACTGGAATCAGGAGCGCGGCGTCATCAAGATCGGCGGCGCCAACGTGCCCGCCGACACCACGCCCAAGTTCATCACGATCGAAAAGCTCGACATCAGGAGCGCGCGCCCTCCGTACACGTTCACCGCGGCCAACGGTTCAAGTCAGGCGTATACGAACAACGCGTCGTCCATCTATATCGAGAAGGGCGAAAACATCACGATTCGGGGCAACGCGATTCACGACAGCGGCAACGGCTTCTTCGTCGCGTCGAGCGACGAGCTGGCGTCGAGGGACATCCTCGTCGAGGCCAACTACATCTACGACAACGGCAATCAGGACAGCATCTACGAACACAACAATTACACGGCGGCGATCGGCATCACGTTTCAGTACAATCGGTTCGGTCCCCTGCGCGCCGGCGCGCAGGGCAACAACCTGAAAGACCGATCGGCGGGTCTTGTTGTTCGATACAACTGGATCGAGGGCGGGAACCGGCAACTCGACCTCGTCGACGGCGAAGACAGCGCGCTCATCAGAAACGATGCGCGTTATCACTCTACGTTTGTGTATGGGAACGTCCTTCTGGAGCCGGACGGAGCGGGGAATCGTCAGATCGTGCACTACGGTGGTGACAGCGGTTCGACGATGGATTACCGGAAGGGGACGCTTTACTTCTACAACAACACGATTGTTTCCTACCGTACGGATCGGAATACGTTTCTCAGACTGTCATCGAACGAGGAGCACGCCGACGTCAGAAACAACATCATTTATTCGACTCTGCCGGGCGACACCCAATCGCTCCTCGATGACACCGGCATTCTGGATATCTCTCACAACTGGCTGAAGCCGGGCTGGGTGAGCACGTTCAACGGCTCCCTGAGTGGCGTCATCAATGACGATGGCACCTCCGTGCCGGGCACGACACCCGGATTCCTGGACGAGAGCGCGCAGAAGTTTCGTCTCGTCGCCGGAGCCGAAGTCGCCGACGCCGGCACGGTGCTCAGCCCTGCGGTGCTGCCGACTCACGACATCACACGCGAGTACGTCAAGCACCAGCGCGGCCAGAACCGCCCGCGCGATTCAGCCATGGATATTGGCGCCTTCGAGCTGGCGGGTGGCCAGATTGCCGATCTCGTCCTGACCACGTCGAGCCTGCCGAACGGCAAGGTTGGCACGTTTTACTCGACCACACTCTCGGCGACCGGAGGACTGACCCCCTATACGTGGTCGCAGACGGCCGGAACAATGCCCCCGGGGTTGTCGCTCAATGCCATCAGCGGAACCATCAGCGGTGTTCCCGTCTCCTCCAGCATTTCCGCGCTGACGTTCCGGGTTGCCGATGCTCGTAATCCAGCCGACTCAGACTCGCGCACCTTCAGCCTGATCGTTTCCCAGGCAAGCGCACTGTTGAACATCACGACACTGAGCCTTCCCAACGCCCGTCGCAATAAAGACTACGCTCAGCTGCTTCAAGCGACCGGTGGTGTGAAACCCTACACATGGTCGGTGTATCTCGGCAAGCTGCCGCCTGGGCTGGCGATCCACCCGACGTATGGCGCCATATACGGACGCGCGACGACCCTCGGGACCTGGCAGTTCGTGGTCAAGGCCCGCGACAGTCAGTCGAACGCGGCGACCGACACCCAGACGCTCACAATCAAAGTTGTTCAGTAGCGCACCTCCGCTATAATCCCGCGCTTCAGGGTCTCGGCGATTCGCGAACCACCGCGCGATCGAACATGTGACCCAAGGAGCGCGCCGTGAAGCGAGTAGTCGTCTTTTCCTGCCTCGTTGTCGCGTGGGCCGTCCTGACACTCGAGCGTTCCGTGAGAACGCAGGTGAACACGGTCAAAGAGCTCGCGCCCGGCGTGTACTTCCACGAAGGCGATCTCGCCGGCAAGGGGCATTGCAATAACGGGTGGGTCATCTTCGACGACTACGTGCTCGTCGTCGACGCCAATTTCCCGTCCGGTGCGCAGGAGATTCTTCCGAAGATCAAGGCGCTCACGAACAAGCCCATCCGATTTGCGTTCGACACTCACCACCACGGCGACCACGCCTACGGCAACCAGTTCTGGGCGGACAATGGCGCATCGCTCGTGGCGCATGAAGGTGTCGTCGCGGAGATGCGGAAGTACGAGACCGGTCTCTTCGGCGGACCGCCTGGACGATGGGAAGACGAGGCCAAAGACCGCGACGATCTCAAGACCACGAAGCTCAAGGTTCCGTCAGTCCTCTATCAGGACCTGCTGATCTTCGATGACGGCAAACATCGTGTGGAGCTGCGGCACTTCGGCGTCGGACACACGCGCGGCGATGGATTTGCGTGGCTGCCCAAGGAGAAGATCCTATTCACCGGCGATGCCTGCGTGAACGGTCCGTACAACTACATGGCCGACGGCGACAGCGGCCAGTGGATAGACACGCTCGGGAAGGCGCAGGCGCTCGGTGCGTCCATCATCGCACCCGGACATGGACCAAACGGCACCGGCGGTGTGCTGGAAGAGCAGAAGCAGTTTTTCGCAGGCCTCCGTGACGAGGTGGCCAAGCGGAAGAGTCTCGCGCCCGATGTCGTGCAATCCCAAGTTGCCGAGATCAGAGCCGCGCTGATGCCGCGCCACGCCAAGTACATCGACCAGGATCCGAAATCGATGGCCGGCTTCGAGGCGCAGGTCGCTCAAGTGTTCAAGGAGTTGACGGGCCGCGACTTTCCGAAGAAGGCGGCGATCGATGCGGCGCGTGAGGCGCACCAGATGGATCACGGGATTCGAACGGTCCCGACGTCAGGTCAGTAGAAGACGTGACGCGGACATTTCGCGCGGAATCTAGTCCGCGCGAAGCCCCCGCACGGGATCAACGGCGGCCGCGCGGCGTGCCGGAAGAACACAGGCCGTGAGACCCGCCACAAGGATCACCAGCACGGCGCCGCTGAAGGTGACCGCGTCGGCGGGATGCACGCCGAAGAGCAGGCTCGACAGCGCGCGACCTGTGAGGTACGCGCCGGCCAATCCCAGCACGGCTCCGGCGACGGTCAGCCGCAGCCCCTCACGCACGATGAGCCAGAGCACGCTCCCCGGCCGCGCACCGAGCGCCATCCTGATGCTGATCTCCTGACGACGCTGACCGACGGCGTACGCGAGGATGCCGTAGATGCCGATCGCTGCAAGGAGCAGGGCGAGCACGGCGAAGCCGCTCATCACGAGCATCAGGAATCTGGGCTGCTGTACCGGTTCTGCGAGAACACCTTCCATCGTCCTGATATTCGATACCGGGATTCCGGGATCCAACCGGCGGACTGCGTTTCTGATGACGCTGGCCAGCTGCGCGGGATCGCCCTGGCCGCGTACGACGAGATACATGTTGCGAAACGGAAATTGGCGTTCGGTGTGGTAGATGGCCGGCTCGGCCGCGTTCTTGAGCGTGTTGTTTCGAACGTCGGCGACAACGCCCACGATCTGATGTTCGCGTTCGACCATCAGCGATCGGCCCAGTGGTCCGACGACGCGAACGAGCGACACGATCGTCTTCCCGACTGGATTTTCGTTCGGCCACCAGCGCCGGCTCGCAGCATCGTTGATGATGACGACACCCTGCGACTCTGGTGTGTCGCGCTTATCGAACACGCGACCCCTCAGCAGCGGGACGCCAAGCGTGCGGAAGTACTCCTCATCGATCGAGTGATGCTGAGCCGTCGGCTCCTCGCCGCTCTTCGGCTGGGGCCTGCCCGTGAAGAGGAATGGCATGCGCCAGCCGGGTTCGAGCGGCAGGAAGTTGCTGGCGCTCGCGGAACGGACCGCAGGATCAGTCCGAATCGAGTCGAGGAGCTGCGAATAGAACTGACCGACGGTCATCCATTCCGCGTCCGACTCGGAACGCTCGGCCAGCTGGATGTTGGCCGTCAGGACCTGCTCTGGCCTGAGCCCGGGATCCTGATCCACGAGGCGCCCGAAGCTCCGCATCAGGAGGCCGGCGCCGACGAGGAGCGTGACTGACAGGGCGATTTCGGTCACCACGAGCATGCCGCGGAGCCTGCGGCCTCCGTGTCCGGCGCTGTGGCCGCGGCCGCCTTCCTTCAGCGCGTGGGTCAACTCGGTCTTCGACATGAAGAGTGCAGGAATGACGCCGAAGGCGAAGGCCGTCACGACGGTCAGCAGGGCCGCAAAGGCCAGCACGCCCTTGTCCACCGTCACCTGATCGAGTCGAGGAATGGCAATCGGTGCGGCGAGCACGAGCGCCTTGACACCTGCCACCGCGACGACGAGCCCGAGCGCTGTGGACAGAGCGGCAAGGACCCCGCTCTCGATGAGGAACTGGCGGATCAACCGTCCCCGGCTCGCGCCGGTGGCCACGCGCACCGCCACTTCGCGCTCGCGCGTCGTGGCCCGGGCGAGCAGCAGATTGGCCACGTTGAGACAGCCGATGAGGAGCAGGAGGCCAACCGCCGCGAATAGCAGGTACAGTGCGGGACGAAAGAAGCCCGCAATCTCCACATCGAGCTTGACGACCCTCGCGCTCCAGCCGCTGTTAGTTGCGGCGAATTCCGAGGCGAGGCGCCGGGTGAGCGAGCCGAGCTCCAGGTTCGCCTGTTCAACCGTGGCGCCCGGCCGCAGGCGCCCGACACCCTCCATGAAGTGCGCGCCGCGGGAATGCTTGGACAGGTCCCATTCCAGCCGCTGCCACACGTCGGTGTCGTCGGGAAAGTTGAATCCGGCGGGCATCACACCAACGATTTGAAACGCCCGTCCGTTCAAGCCCACCGTGCGGCCGATGACGGCGGGATCACCATTGAGGTGGTTCTGCCACAGCCGATGGCTGACGATGACTTCCTCGACGCGTTCATGAAGCGGCGCGGCAGGAAAACCGCGTCCCACGAGCGGCTGAATGCCCATGACCGAAAAGAAGTTTCCGCTCACCTCGACCGTGTTTGCGCGGATTGGTTCGTGCCGCTCGGCGGTGAAATTGACATCCGGCTTCCACCACGCCGCCGCATCCGTGAAGACGTGATGCAGGTTTCGATAGTCGAGGAAGTTGACCGGCGAGATGAGCTCGTGGTCGAGACCCTTCCCGCGATCGGTTTCCCAGAACATCACGAGCTCGTGCGGCCGGGGGTACGCCAGTGGTCGAAGGACCACGCCATTCAGCACGCTGTAGATGGCCGTGGTGGCGCCCATGCCGAGCCCGAGTGCGAGCACGGCTGCGGCGGTAAACCCCGGGCTGCGCGCCAGCATGCGCAGGGCATAGCGGAGGTCTTGAAGGAGAGAATCCATAACGAAGTTCTTAGGGGTTGGTTCTTGGTTCTTAGCGGTTTGATGCGTCCACGACCGGAAACGTTGGAACCGAGCCAGTCCGTGACGACGCCATCAGGTTGCGGTACTTCCTCAACAGCTCGTAGAGCACGACGCCGCCGGCGGTGGCGACGTTCAGTGACTGCTTGCGGCCCAGCATGGGGATGCGGACGCGCGCGTCCGATTGTTCGAGCACGCTGTTCGACAGACCGTCAACCTCATGCCCGAAAATGACGCAGACGGGGAAGCGCGGCGTCCAGTCGAACAGATCAATGGCTCTCACACTGGTTTCCACGGCCGCGAGCTCGTATCCCTCGGACCTCAGCGAGTCCATCCGCTGGAGAGTGTCGTCGGCCCGTTCCCATGGCACCGTCTCCTCGGCACCAAGCGCCGTCTTGGCGATCATCGGGTTCGGCGGAGAGCCGGCGATGCCCGCGAGACAGATCCGCGTCAGGCGAACAGCATCAGCCGTTCGGAAGAAGGCGCCGACGTTGTACAGGCTTCTCACGTTGTCGAGCAGCACAACGGCGGGCAAGCGGTCGACGCGTTCGTAGGTCGACGCGAGCGAGGTCGCGGCGAAAGGCAGCGTGTCCATTTCAGGTCATCAGTCGTTCGAGCTGGAAGAGCTCCAGGTTCCAGCGGGTCCCGCCATCGAGCGTCAGGTCAGCCATGACTTCGCCGACAATGCTGCAGAATTTGTAGCCGTGACCGGAAAACCCCGCGGCGATCGCGACCTCCGGGTGGTCTGGCAGATGATCAATCACGAAGTGTTCGTCGGCCGTGTTGGTGAACATGCACGTCTTCATCGCGAGCGTCGGGCCATCGGCCTCGGGGAAGTATCGGCGGATCCCCTCGCGAAGGACCGCCTCGTCTTCTGGATGGCACTCGCGATCAACGGTGTCGGGCTCGACTTTCTGTTTCAGGTGGTTGTACTTCCCGATCTTGAAACCGGGCACGCCATGAATCGGGAAGCCGTAATAGCGGCCCGCGTCGGCTTCCATATAGAAGATGGGGAAGGCGCCCAGCTGGAAGAGCTCAGGGCGACGCGGCTCGGTCCAGATCAGCACCTGCCGTTCAGGTACCGCGCGACCCGCCAGCGCGGGAACGAGGCGTGACGCCCAGGCCCCGGCAGTAATCACCAGCCTCCGGGCGTGGTACTGCCCCTCATCGGTGGTGACGACGACATGCCCGCCTTCTTGCGACCAGCCGTGCACTGCCTCACGCGTGTGAATCTCCGCGCCCAGCCGCCGGGCCAGTTCGGTGTGGAGCGTCACTGTTCGCTCGGCCATCACGAAGCCGCTTTCCGGCTGATAGACCGACACCAGATCTCGGGGAAAATCGCACCCGGGAAAGCGGTCGTGAACGGTCGCTGCGTCGAGCAGCTCGTGCGGAAGGTCGTGCAGCCGGCAGGATCGCATTGACCCTTCTATGAACGCGCTCCCCGCATGGCCCACGTCCAGGCCGCCGGTGATGAACAGGAGCGACTCTCCCGTCTGGCGCTCCAGATCGCGCCACAAAGCATAGGCGCGCCGAAGCAGCGGCACGTAGCGCGGATCCTCGGCGTATCCGAGGCGAATAATGCGATTGACGCCGTGTGAGGATCCGCGGTCGTGCGCGATGTCGAACTGCTCGAGTCCGAGGACACGAGCGCCGCGCGCGGCCAGGTGAAAGGCGGTCGCGCTGCCCATTCCGCCCACGCCGATGACGATCGCGTCATAAGGCACGGGTCAATATTAGTTCTTAGGGGTTGGTTCTTGGTTCTTAGTGCGAGTTCTTGGTTCTTGGTGCGGGTTGGGAGAACGAGGAAGGGAGGTCCGTTCGGCGTATCCGGACATACGCCGCATACGCTGAACGGACACCGTGCCCCCGCGTGCGTGCGCGGGAGACACCGAACCCGTAGCAATGTGTATTCCATCGGTTTGCACGAATCGACGCGCGCTTTCTCTTCGGAAAAACGCGGGTCTCCCACGGAGGCTCGCCGTCTACCGCGTTCGCAGTCTCAGAACGAGCAGCCGAAAGGCACGTGAGAAGGTGACTTCTTGGTTTCCGGCTGATCCGAGGGACGTGCGGAGCCGGCCGGTCGCGGGAGACGTTCGGCGGTTGTCGGCCATGGGCCCCTGTGATAGCCTTGCGGCCCCGCTTTTTCCGGGGCCGGCTTCCCTCCAGAAGGAAGCGTCAGCATGCCCGCAAAATCCATCAAACGAGGCCTGCGACAGAAGCGACGCCCGCGCGCCAAGCCGCATGCCGCAGCGTCGCGCGGCGGGGTGTCCACCCGCCCTGATAACGTCAAACTGTTTCGCGTCAGACACAAAAGAGGCACGACGACCATGAGCGAACGATCACGATCGGCAGCAGCGGCGAAGCGCAATGGAGAGGACGAGAGTGCCAAACCCGGCGAGCCGGCGACCGGCGCCAGTCTCGAGAAGGTGCGCGACATCCTCTTCGGGGTGCAGATGCGCGACTACGACAAGAAGTTCGCGCGCCTCGAAGAACGGCTCAGCAAGGACACCGCCGACCTCAAGGACGATGTGAGGAAGCGACTGGCGGCGCTCGAGCAGTTCGTGAAAAAGGAGTCCGAATCGCTGGTCGATCGGCTCAAGACCGAACACGAAGAGCGCGCCGACGGTCTCAAAGATCTCTCCCGCGAGCTCAAAGAGGCGTCGCGGGGCGCCGAGAAAAAGATGTCGCAGCTCGACGATCAGCTGGCGCGGACGCAGCGCGACCTGCGTCAACAGATTCTCGATCAGTATCAGAAGCTCGGCGACGAGATCCGACAGAAGGCCGAAGAAGTCCTGGCCAGCCTCGAGCAGACCGCTCACGAGCTCAGAATCGAGAAGGCCGACCGCGCCGCGCTGGCGTCGCTCTTCACCGAGATGGCGCTCCGGCTGAACGACGAGTTCTCGATCCCGGGAGCCGAGGATCTGCGGAATGGGTGAATCCGCTGCCGTTCCGACGGGCACCCGCCCACCGGAACCGGACGGCGATGTGCCAGAATCGGAGCGACTCGACGAGCTCCGCTCGATCATCATCGGCCCCGAGCGTCGTCAGCTTCGAGCGCTCGAGGCGCGTCTGGACGATCCCTCGGCCCAGGCGCGTGAAGTCAGCCAGATCCTGCCTCAGGCGATCCTTCTGAGAGCGCACGACCCCCAGCTCACGACGGCCCTGCGGCCGTCGGTCGAAGAGGCGATCACGGCGTCGGTCCGCAAAAACCCCAAGCCGCTCGCTGACGCGCTGTTTCCCGTCATTGGACCTGCGATTCGCCGGGCGATCGCGCACACGCTGAGCGCGATGGTGCAGAGCCTGAACCAGACGCTCGAGCACAGCCTGTCATGGCAGGCGATCGCATGGCGGGTGACGGCACTGCGCACGGGCAAGTCGTTCGCTGAGGTCGTGCTCCTCAATACGTTGGTGTTCCGCGTCGAGCAGGTGTTTCTGATCGACAGGAAGAGCGGCCTTCTCCTGCAACATCTGTCCACCGCGTCCGGCGCCGTCGACGAGGCGGACATGGTGTCGGGGATGCTGACGGCGATTCGCGACTTCGTGCAGGACTCGTTCAAGGTGCGCCCGGACGATGCGCTCGAGACGCTGCAGGTGGGGAACCTGTCGGTCTGGATAGAGCAGGGTCCGTACGCCGTTCTGGCCGCGGTGATCAGAGGCACGGCTCCGCGCGAGCTTCGTTCGACGTTGGCCGATGCGCTCGACACGATTCACCTGCAGTTTGGCGATCAGCTCGATTCGTTCACCGGCGACAATACCCCGTTCGAAGCGACGCGCCCGATTCTCGAAACGCTGCTTCAGGCACAGTACAAACACGAGAAGCAGCCGCATCGGTCGAGGCTCAAGTGGGTGGCGATCGCGGTCGCGGCGCTCGCGGCGGTCGCCTTCTGGTGGTGGGCGAGAGAAGCGGCGCGGTGGAACGCCTATGTCGAGAGGCTGCGGGCCGAGCCCGGCATTGTCGTGGTCTCGGAAGGCCGACAGGCCGGGCGCCGCGTCGTGACGGGCCTGCGCGATCCGCTGTCCGTCGATCCAGAGAGCCTGCTCGCGCAGTCGGGGTTTCAGGCGAGCAGCGTGACCAGTCGCTGGGACTTGTACCAGTCGCTCGATCCGCGGTTCACGCTCGAGCGTGCCAGACGATTTCTCAGTCCGGGCGAAGGGGTCAGACTCTCAATGGAGAACGGTACGTTGATCGCAGGCGGCGTCGCGACGGCTCAATGGATCCGGGACGGTCGGCGCATGGCTGCCACGTTCCCGGGTGTGGCTCGCTTTGACGACCGGGTAGCGCTCGACGACAGCATCCGCGCGACGATTGGCCGGGTCGAGCAGGCGGCGCTGCATTTCGTTCGCGGGACGACGCGCCTGATTCCGGGAGATGAGGCGCGCGTACGAGCGCTTGCGGCGGACATGGCCGAGCTCAACGACCTTGGCGCCCTGGCGGATAATCGCATTACGATCCAGATCATCGGGCACACGGACTCGGACGGGCCTCCAGGGACCAACCTGCCGCTCAGCCGCGCGCGTGCCGAGATCGTCGCGGCGGAGCTCGGCCTGGCGCGCCTCTCCTCCCTCGAGGTGCTGCCGTCGGGCGTTGGCAGCGACGACCCGCTCAAGCAAGGGGCTGGCGAAGAGGAGAAACAGGAGAACCGGCGCGTCGTGTTTCGGGCGGTGCGTCTGAGTGGGTCGGGACCGGCGGTTGCGCGATGATTCAAAAGAAAGTGTGCATGCTGGGGGCGTTTGCGGTTGGCAAGACGAGTCTCGTCTCGCGATTCGTCCACAGCATTTTCTCCGACAAGTATCTGACGACGGTCGGCGTCAAGATCGATCGCAAGGCCGTCACGGTGGGCGATCAGACCGTGAACCTCGTGCTGTGGGACATCTACGGCAACGACGACTTTCAGTCGGTGCGCCAGTCGTACCTGCGCGGGTCGGCCGCATATCTGCTGGTCGTGGACGGTACGCGAGCCGCGACGCTCGACGTGGCGGTATCGCTCCAGAAGATGGCGGAAGAAACCGCCGGCAAAGTGCCGTTCGTGCTGGTTCTCAACAAGTCCGACCTGTCGGCGGAGTGGGCGCTCGACCAGACGGCGATACTGCGCCTCGCCAACCAGGGTTGGAAGGTGGTGAGAACGAGCGCCAAGACGGGAGCCGGCGTAGAAGACACGTTCGCGTCTCTTGCGCGGGCGCTGGTCGATTGAGGAGCGTTTTCGTGACGGACCCTGTCTTCGGCGATCTCTTCGGCGTCATGGACATCGTCATCCTCGAGCGGTTGCGCGATGGGCCGCTCTATCTCTTCGGCGGCGCGCCATCCTGGTTCATCAATCTCTACGGGCAGACGGACGGCGAGCAGCCGGTCGGCCTGGCGGAAGCGTTCCCCTTCCTGGATGGCTTTCTCTCGGACGCCGCGCGATTCTGGTGGAAGGACAGCCCGGGCCGTTTGCGTTCCGGCCCATGCGCGGCCACGGACCGATCCGGCCAGGAATATTTCTTCGAAGTGTCCGCGGTCTCGGTCGATCAGCGGCGGTTCCTCTTGATCGAACTCCTGGCCGACTTCGACGACACACGGAAGGTCCTCCAGCTGGCCCGTGAAAACGCCCTGACACACGAACGATTCGTGTCAGCGACACGGGCTCTGGTCAAACCGATGCAGAGCGTGCTCAAGGCTGCCGATTCACTCCTGACGAGCGAGCTCACCCCGGTCCAGCGCGAGCTGGCCGAGAAGATTCAGGCGACGAGCGCGTCGGTCGTTGACGCGCTCAAGGCCTGAAAGGACAGGTCATGTTCAAGGAATTCAAGGAATTCGCCATGCGTGGCAACGTGGCTGACATGGCGATCGGCATCATCATCGGTGCCGCGTTCGGCGCAATCGTCAGCTCGCTCGTGGCCGACATCGTCCTGCCGCCAATTGCCCTGCTTCTGGGCGGCATCGATTTCACCAACCTGTTCGCCGTCCTTCGCGACGGGGCGACGGCCGGTCCATATGCCACGCTGGCCGACGCGAAGAAGGCCGGCGCGGTCACGCTCAATTACGGCGTGTTCGCGAACGCGCTGCTCAACTTTCTCGTGGTCGCGTTTTCCGTGTTTCTTCTGGTGCGCGCCATGAACGCAGTCCGGCGTCAGGCAGAGGCGCCCGCGGTTCCACCACCGCCGTCCAAGCAAGAAATACTCCTCGGAGAAATCCGCGACCTGCTGAAACATCGGTAATTCGGCTGCCGCGCCACCCCACGACTCGGAAGCTTCAACAAGGAGACTCACCATGGCGTCGATCTTTGATCTGCTCACCTCTTCTCTCGACCCCAACAGCCTCTCGCAAATCAGCCGGCAGAGGGCTCTTCGGTAATCGCTCGTGAGAAGCGGACGGTTCGTGCTCGGCGCCAATCTTCCGTGGGTGTCCTACGGCGGCGACTTCGGCGCGAATGCCTGGAGACCCGGCGGGGGATTGGCGAGCTCGACTGATCGGTCCCGCCTGAACGACGCGCTCCTCCGTCTGAGCCGCCAAGGCATCCGCTCGGTTCGGTGGTTCATGTTGTGCGACGGCAGGGCGGGCATCGTGTTCGGCTCGGATGGCGGGCCGCTCGGGCTCGACGACCGGTTCTTCAGCGATGTCGACGCCGCTCTCCTCATTGCCAGAGAGCATGGCGTCACGATTCTCTTCGTGCTCCTCGATTTTCTCCTGTGCAATCCACGGGACACGATCAACGGAGTGCAGGTAGGGGGAAGACGCCATCTTCTAACCAATGCGGACGCGCGGAAGCAGTTGCTCGATCGGGTCATCGCGCCGATCCTGATTCATTACGGGAACGATGAAACGATCGAGGGCTGGGATCTCATCAACGAGCCCGAGTGGTGCACGTTCGGGTCCGGTTCCTGGAACCCGCTCGTGTCGATCGCGCGCCGCGACATGCGCGCGTACATTTCAGAAGCCTCGGGGCTGGTACACCAGCACACCCGGCATCCGGTCACGGTCGGGCTTGCGAGCGGCCGGTGGCTGGATCTCGTTCAGGATCTCGATCTCGATGTCTTCCACGTGCATTGGTACGACCGGACGGATGGGGCCTTGTCGCTCGAGCAGCTTGCTGCGACATGGCAGGTCGATCGTCCCATCGTCCTCGGAGAATTTCCCACAAGGGGTTCGGCGCGGGCCATCCATGACGTGCTCGATGCTGCTCACCATGCGGGGTTTTCCGGCGCCTATCTCTGGTCGGTCCTCTCAAACGACACCGATTCGGACTTTTCGGGCAGTGAACGGATGCTGGCGGCGTGGATGACGGCGAACAGCCAGCTCGTCAATGCCTGACGCGACAACCGCAAGACGGCCCATGCGTGCCTTTTTGAATCCTGCTGAAGGGCCGCGCGCGTCGGGACATAATTGGAGACCATGGGAAGGAAAGGAGACACAGCATGACACTCAAGGAAAAGTACGGCGACGTGCTCGAGCTCAGCCTGAAGCTCGGGGTCAAGAACGGCAACGTGATCGAGGAAGGGGGCAAGCTGAAGCTCTGGGGCACGACGTCCTATCAGCTCGAAGCCAACCAGCTCTGGGACAAGATCAAAGCGCATCCCAACTGGGAGAACGAGGTCGTGGCCGACATCAAGGCGTCTCAGCATGACCTGTTCGGATTCCACACCGTGGAGTCCGGCGAGACCTTGTCGAAGATCGCGAAGCGGTATCTGGGCGATGCCAACGCATACATGAAGATCTTCAACGAGAACAAGGACGTGCTCAAGGACCCGAACATAATCAAGGTGGGGCAGAAGCTGAAGATTCCGGCGCAATAGGCCCCGGCGGGCATTCGCCGGCGCGCGTCCCTGGTTGCCCACCGAGCGGCGTCTCGTGTACAAGAGGTCGTTCTGTGGGCAGCTGTGGGCCGCCCGAGCGGAAGGAGACTCATTCATGTCTGGCATCCTTGGTTGGATCGTGTTCGGCCTCGTCGTGGGCGCCGTGGCCAAGCTGTTGATGCCGGGCCGCGATCCGGGCGGGTTCATCATCACAATCCTGATCGGCATCGCCGGATCCGTGGCCGGGGGATACCTCGGTCAGATGCTCGGCATGTACCAGCGCGGGCAGGCCGCCGGCTTTTTCATGTCGCTGGTGGGCGCTCTGCTCCTGCTCTTCATTTACCGCCGGCTGCAGCGGACGTGACGCGTCCGGCCGTCAGCGGGCCTCGGCGGATTCAGGGAGCGCATTCATGTACGGTCTGATGCTCGCGTTGCATTCACTGGCACGATGGGCCGTGTTGCTCGTCGGCGTGTGGGCGGTCATCCGCGCGATCAGCGGCTGGCTCGGACGAAAGCCCTGGGGGCCCGATGACGATCGCGCGGGGTCGCTTTTCGCGATGAGCGTCGATTTGCAATTCCTGCTGGGCCTGCTCCTGTATCTGTTCTTCAGCCCGATTACGCGCGCTGCCTTTTCGGATTTCGGACTGGCCATGCGTACGTCGGCGCTCCGTTTCTGGGCCGTCGAGCACGTGGCGACCATGGTGCTGGCCGTTGCCCTGGTCCACATTGGACGAGTCCGGGCCCGGCGCCGTACAGAATCCCGTCTCGCGTCATCGTCAGACGGCGCTCTTTCTCGGCCTGGCCGTCATCGCCATGCTGCTTGCGACACCGTGGCCAGGCATGCCGAATGGCAGGCCGCTCTTCCGTCTCCCCTAGATCGGCAATCGACTGCTCAAGCCTCTATGCGCAACGCCGCCATCGTCGTGCTCATGCTCGTTGCCTCGGTGCGCTCCAGTGCTCAGCAACCGCCGCCCGGCGTCAGCCGCGAGGTGCTGATCGACAACGACGTGGCGCTCGTTGCGAGACTCGGGTTCGAGCCCGGCGCTCATGAGGCCGTTCATACGCACCCGTTCTCGGCGGTCCAGATCCAGTTGACCTCCGGCGCGGTGCAGATGGAGATCGGCAGCGCCAAGGATTCCTCGCCCAGAAAACCGGGCGATGCCTGGTTCATTCCGAAGGAAGCGCCTCACGCGGCCGCCAATGTGGGAGAACGACGCTGCGAATTCATCACCGTAGCCATGAAGCCGCATGCGCTCACGCCGATGCCGGCTCAGTCTCAGCCAGCCACTCCCGGAATCACGCGGACGCCGCGTTTCGAGAACGACGAGACGCGTGCGGCGCTCGTCTCCTTTGCGCCGGGGAGCCGCGAGGAAGTGCACACGCACCCGTTCGACCTCTTCGTCATTCAATTGACTCCCGGGAAGGTCGAGACGGTCGTCGGGTCGAATCAATCGGTGGCCGACACCGAGCCGGGCCGCGTGCTGTTCATTCGCAGGAACGCTCCGCACGCCGTGGGCAACCCTGGCTCGACGCCGTTCGACGCGATGAGCGTGGCTGTCAAGTAACGAGTTCTCGGACAGGTGTGATGAGTCAGACTCCTTCGAATGTCGATGATGCGGCGCGGCCCTCACCCAATCGGGCGCGCATCGAACCGCCCGATCTGAGCGAGCGCGGCGGCCTCAAGGCTGGTCAGCCACAGCGTTCAGACGTTCGTCTCTTCATGCAGCTGCTGGCCTTCGGCGGCTGTCGGGACGCTTCGCTGCTCGCCACATCGCTGTCCGACTCGGGCGTCCCGGGTGTGCTCTATGCCGACCTGAACGACCCTCTCGGCGTGGCGGTTCTGGCACTGAGCGTCGACCCCAACTTCTTCATCGACGTCCTCAGGCCACTCCTTGGAACGGAGCCGTTCGCTTCGCTCACGCAGAAGCCCGACTACACCATGTTCGGACGGACCTATTCAATCGGCTACGAGCCCGACCTGGAGGATGTCCTCCTCCATCGTCCGCGTCGGACGGTGCTCAACCCCGCGTGGCCCTGGGCCGTCTGGTATCCGCTCCGCCGCAGCGGCCGATTCGCCCAGCTCACCGAGCACGAGCAGCGCACGATCCTGGCCGAGCATGGCGCCATTGGAATGGCGTTCGGCGCCGGCGATTTCGCGCACGACATTCGTCTGGCGTGCCACGGCCTCGATCGCGAGGACAACGACTTCGTGATCGGGTTGATCGGGAAAGACCTCTTTCCGCTCTCGGCGGTGGTCCAGTCCATGCGCAAGACGCAGCAGACGGCGCTCTATCTCGATCGACTGGGTCCGTTCTTCGTAGGCCGGGCGATCTGGCAGAGTTCCGACACATCGAAGGCTTAGGGCTCACGGCGTAAGGCGCACGGCGAGGCCGGGCGGCGTAAGTGAAGGCGTGCGAACGCTGAGCATTTCCTGAAGCCTGAAGCCAGTAGCCTGAAGGCCAGTAGCGACACGCCTGCCCGCACACCCTGGGCCTTGCGCCCTAGGCCGACGCGTCTTTATTTCCCCACCACCGGAACGATCAGGGCCGACGGATGATCGCGATCGTGATAGATCGCATTCGTCGCCGTCACCATGCGGCTCGAGTGCGCACCGCTTTCGCCGGTATTCAGGTTGCGATCAAACCGCGGGAAATTACTGCTCGACAGGTCGATGCGAAGGCGATGGCCGGCCTTGAAGAGATTGGAGGTGGCCCACACGTCTATCGTCACCTTGTAGATCTCGTTTGGTGTCATCAGCTCGGCGCGCTCGGGCGAATTGCGATAGCGCAGGCGCAGAATTCCGTCGGTGAGATTCTGTGCGAAGCCATTCGGCCAGACGTCGACGAGCTTGGCTGTCACGTCGGTATCCACCGCTGATGACGAGACAAAAGCTTCAACGCTGATGGGACCCGTGATTTCGACGTCGCGGTCGAAGGCCGGGGTTGAGTAGACGAGCACGTCCTTGCGCGATTCCACCTTCCGTTGATCGAAAGCACCGGACGGCTGGTGCGAGTTGTCACAGCAGAGGCCTCCGCCGCGCGTCGGGACAGGATCGGCCGGGTCGTACACGAACTCGTCGCGCGGCTCTTCCACGGGAGCCGTCGTGCTCAGGATACCGTCGCCCTCGAGCGAGTTGGCGTGCCCACCGGAGTGCAGGTAATACTTCGTGCTCACCGCGCGGGCGAGCGGCCAGTCATCCTCATCGCGCCAGACGTTGGCCCCCATCACGAAGATCCTGACCGGCTTCTCCCGCTCCAGGCCGTTCTTGACGCCCTTGAGCAGGTAGTCGTACCAGCGAAGCGTGACGGCTTCTTCGGTAGAGGCGGCGCTCGATCCGAAATCGAGCTCGCCGGCCTTGCCGTCGAAGGGGCCATGCCACCAGGGACCGACGATGAGACGCTGACCGCGCCGTGCCGCGTCGCTCGCGCCGTGTGCGCGGATGCCCGCGTAGTTCCTCAGCGAACCGCCCATGAAGATGTCGTACCAGCCGGCGACGTGGAATCCGGGAACTTGAATCCGGGCGAAGTTGTCTTCGATCGACCAGGCCTTCCAGTAATCGTCATAGGCGGGATGCTCGAGCCAGTCGCGATAGTACGGCGCGAGCGTGTCGCGTGAGCCCAGATCAAGATAGGGATAGTCGGCGAGCGGCAGATTGGGCGCCCAGCTCATGGCGTTCGACGATGACACGCGTCGAACGAGCGTGTTCTGAGCGAGTCCTGACGTCCACGACTGGCTGAACCACTGCTCGAACGCACCGCCCTGATACGTCCAGCCGTCGTGATAGTTCGACGGCGTGACTCTGGGGCAGATGCCGACGAGATGGGGAGGCTGCGCGATCGCGGCGAGCATTTGGGTGGCGCCGACATAGGAACCGCCCCACATGGCGACCTTGCCGTTCGAATAGGGCAGAGCGGCGGCCCACTCGACCGTGTCGTACCCGTCCTGAGACTCGTACTTGAACGTGTACCACTCGCCATCCGACCGAAATCGTCCGCGCACGTCCTGTACGATGACGACGAAGCCGTGCTCGGCGGCTCGCGGCCCGAAGTCAACTTCGCCGCGCTTGTCGTACGGCGTGCGCTCGAGGAGCACGGGATACTGGCCCGGTGCCCTGGGACGATAGACGTCCGCGCGCAAGACGACGCCGTCACGCATCTTGACCTCGACATCGCGCTCGATGGTCACGGCGGGCGGTTCGGCGAGACGAGCGCCACTCGTGAAGACGAAGAGCCCTGCGCAGATGGCGAGCGCCTGGATGGCGAATCGGTTCATTGACTCCCTCCCGAGACGTCACGCGAACGGTGACATGATGTGGCCCAGGCCGGGCCAGGCGACTCCTGTGCAGCTAGAGTCCACTGGCGGCGCCTGAGATAATAGTCCGGTTGCGGTCGTGGACTATTGCGGCGATTGAGTCGCGCCTTCGCGAGGCCATGGCGGGACGTCTTCCGGGGCCCGAGGCCCACCGACGTCTCGCACCCGTGCCGCGCGCGTCCTGGCCCGCGGGTGTGGGGCCCGACCAGGCGCGCACGGCGTCGGCGTTGCTGCTCTTGTATCCTCTCCAGTCTGGTGAAGTCGTGATTCCCCTCACCGTTCGATCCGACAGCCTCGCCCGTCATGGCGGGCAGGTCAGTTTTCCTGGAGGAGCACTGGACCCTGGAGAAACGATTGAACAGGCGGCGCTCCGTGAGGCCGCCGAGGAGATCGGCATCGATCCCTCGCATGCGCGCGTCGTCGGTCGGCTGACACCGATCGGCATAGCCGTCAGCGGGTTCCGGCTCCATCCGGTTGTCGGTGTGGCCGACGAACGGCCAAAGCTGCAGCCGGCGCACGGCGAGGTGGCACGCGTGCTGGAGGTGCCTCTGCACACGCTCGCCGACCCGCGGGTTCTACGGCGCGCCGAAGGGCTTCGAGAAGGCGTGGCGATCGAATACCCTTACTTCGACCTGTTCGACCATCAGGTCTGGGGTGCCACCGCGATGATTCTTTCCGAACTGCTCGCGCTGGTCGGAGTCGAACCGGACGCGACGGGAGCGACGCCTTGAAGATCTGGTCTCCGGACTTCACGCATGAGGGCCCGATTCCGCGGCGGTTCACGTGCCAGGGGCAGGACATGTCTCCGGCGCTGCTCTGGTCGGAGATACCCAAGGCGGCGCACAGCCTCGCGCTCATTGTCGAGGATCCGGATGCTCCTGATCCGGCTGCGCCGCGCGTCGTCTGGGTCCACTGGGTTCTCTACAACCTGTCTCCATCGACGACGGGCCTGGTGCAGGGTGCGCGCCCGCAGGACCTGCCGTACGGCACACTCGAAGGCACCAACGATTGGAAGAAGACCGGTTACGGGGGACCGTGTCCACCGATCGGACGGCACCGGTATTTTTTCAGGCTGTACGCGCTGAAGAGTCTTCTGCCGGACCTTCGCAAGCCCGACAAGACGAGGCTCCTTCACGCGATTACGAGTCAGCTCGTTGAGCAGGCCGAGTTGATGGGAACGTACGAAAAGGGACGCTAGATTCAGTCAGACGGTGCGACATGGCGGACGAGACAGGGAATATCGGGCACGACGTTGACTCACGGCGCGAGACACCAATCGATTTCATTCGATCGATCGTCACCGAGGATCTGCGGACCGGCAAGAACGGCGGACGCATCGCGACGCGTTTTCCCCCGGAGCCGAATGGGTATCTGCACATCGGCCACGCCAAGTCGATCTGCCTGAATTTCGGAGTCGCCGGCGAGTTTGGCGGCCTGTGCAACCTCCGATTCGACGACACCAATCCCACCAAAGAAGACACGGAGTACGTCGACGCCATCAAGAACGACGTGCGTTGGCTCGGCTTCGACTGGGACGATCGGTTGTTCTACGCCTCGGATTACTTCGAGCGGCTGTATGAATGTGCGCTGCACCTGATCAGGACCGGCAAGGCATATGTTGACAGCCTGACCGCCGAAGACATCCGGAAGCATCGAGGCACGCTGACCGAGCCGGGACAGGACAGCCCGTACCGGAGCCGTTCGGTCGCCGAAAACCTCGATCTGTTCGCGCGGATGCGCGCCGGGGAGTTCGACGATGGCGCGCACGTGCTCCGCGCGCGAATCGACATGGCATCGCCCAACATCAACATGCGGGATCCGACGCTCTATCGCATTCGACGCGCCACGCATCATCGTACCGGCGACGCCTGGTGCATCTATCCGATGTACGACTACGCGCATCCATTGTCGGATGCCTTCGAGGGCATCACGCATTCGCTCTGCACGCTCGAATTTGAGGACCACCGCCCGCTCTACGACTGGCTGCTCGACAACGTGCCCACGGGTTGTCATCCGCAGCAGATCGAGTTTGCGCGGTTGAATCTCAGCTATACGGTCATGAGCAAGCGCAAGCTCCTCGAGCTGGTCGAAGGCGGCCACGTGCGGGGATGGGACGATCCGAGGATGCCGACCATCGTCGGGCTGCGGCGGCGCGGATATACGCCGGCCGCCATTCGGCACTTCTGCGATCGGATCGGTGTGGCCAAACGCGAGAACGTCGTGGACGTCGCGCAGCTCGAGCACAGCGTCCGCGAGGATCTCAATCGATGGTCACCGCGCGTGATGGCCGTGCTCCGGCCGTTGAAGGTGGTGCTCGAGAATTACCCCGAAGGACAGGTCGAGGACCTCGAGGTCGTCAACAATCCGGAGGATCCGGCCGCCGGAACGCGGCTGGTGCCGTTTTCCCGCGAGCTCTACATCGAGCAGGAGGACTTCCGCGAGGATCCCCCGAAGAAATTCTTCCGCCTCGCGCCGGGGCGCGAGGTGCGGCTTCGCTCCGCATACTTTGTCACGTGTGTCGGCGTCGTCAAGGATCCTCAAACAGGCGACATCGTCGAACTGCGATGCCGATACGACCCCGCGACGCGCGGCGGCGACTCACCTGACGGGCGCAAGGTGAAGGCCACGCTGCATTGGGTGTCGGTGCCACACGCGCAGCCGGCGGAGGTTCGCCTCTATGAGAGACTGTTCCTCAGCGAGAGTCCGGGGGACGCCGAAGATTTCAGGAGCGAGCTCAATCCGAATTCGCTGGAGATCCTGAAGGAATGCAGGGTCGAGCCGAGCCTGCGCACGGCGGTTGCGGGCGATCGATTTCAGTTCGAGCGGCTCGGGTATTTTTCCGTCGATCCTGACTCGTCCGGCGACTCGCTCGTCTTCAATCGAACGGTCTCGCTTCGCGATGCCTGGGCCAAGATCCAGGCACGGCAGCCGGCCGACTGACGCGTCACGTTTCCAGTTTCGCAGCGGGTCCCTGCGACGAGGCGAGCAGGCGGTTGAGTGCCTGGCTGCGCTCCACACGGTATCGTCCCAGCCGCGACAGGCCGAGTACGTCCGGCGGCATCCGTGCGAGTTCCACCTGGCTCGACGATCGCGCCTGTTCGAGCGTCGGCGGCGCGCCGACTCTTCGTCCCTGCGACATGACCTTTTTCAACAGGGGATACGCATCGGCTGGCGCGGCTTCGTCGTCGAGCGCCAGCACGTCTCCAACCGCTGCGCCGTCTCTCAGCCGCCGCCAGACCTGTTTTCGTCCCGGCAGCGTCCCTTTGTCCGGGCTGAGCTTCCTGACGCCCACGTTGACGCCGTCTCGCTCGAGCTCGACCAGCTTGTAGACGCCGCCGAGCCCCGGCCAGTCGCTCGCAGTGGTCAGCGCCGTCCCAACGCCAAATCCATCGACCGGCGCGCCCGCCTGCACGATTTCGGCGACGCGATATTCGTCGAGCTCGCCGGTGACGAAGATGCGCGTGTCACCGAGGTTCGACGCGTCGAGCAGTTGTCGCACCGATTTGCTCAGCCGCACGACGTCGCCGCTGTCCAGCCTGACGGCAGTGGGCCGCAGCTTTGACGCGGCGAGGCGCTTCACCGCTTCAAGCGTGTCGTAGGTGTCGAGCAGCATGACCGCGCGGTCGCCATAGATCGCGGCATACCGGGAAAACGCCTGCTGCTCGTCCGGAAACGCCAGCACCCACGAATGCGCCATCGTGCCGAAAAGCGGGATGCCGAACTTTCGACCGGCCTCGACGTACGAAGTGCCCGCGCACCCGGCGAGGTAGGCCGCCCTGGCGGCGTGGAGCGCTGCTTCGAGACCATGAGCGCGGCGCGCGCCGAACTCGGCCACCGGTCGCCCGCCCGCTGAGTGGACGATGCGGGCAGCCTTGCTGGCAATCGAGGTCTGGAACGTGACGATGGAGAGCAGAGCCGTCTCGACGAGCTGGGCCTGCGGCAGCGGAGCCGTGACGCGAAGCAGAGGCTCTTCGGCGTAAATCGGGGTTCCCTCATCGACGGCCCAGACGTCGCCCGTGAACCGGAATTGCGGAAGGTACTTTGTGAAGTATTCTTCAGGCGCACCCTGCAGGTTCGGCACGCCCCTCAGGAACTCGATGTCGTCGGGCGCAAACGCGAGCGTTTCGAGATAGCCGAGCGCCTGTTCGAGCCCGGCCGCCAGCAGGAAGGCGCGGCGATCGGGCAGTCTCCGTACGAACAGCTCGAAGGTGGCCTGTCCGTTCAGGCCGCTCGCAAAGTACCCGGCGATCATCGTGAGCTCGTAGAGGTCGGTCGAGAGAGCTGTCGGTCTCATGGTGTCGTTGGCTCGTGTCTTGACATTCACCTGACTGGGGATTAGGTTCCGACGTCGCTCAGTCTACCGTGAGTCGGTTGAGGAGATCGGCCATGAAATCGTTTGCCCTCGGCGTTGTGATGGCGCTGACCTTCGTGTCGGCCGCAGATGCGGGCCTCGTCCGCCTCAAGATTGACCGCCGGGAGGTCGTCCTCGGAGGCAAGCCGTTCGGCCTCGCTGGGCCTTACGAAAAACTGATAGGAAAGGCGGAATTCGCGCTCGATCCCACTCTCGAGCCCAATCAAATCATCGTCGATCTGGCGCTGGCGCCCAGGAACGCGCGCGGAGAGGTGGAGTTCACAGCCGACTTCTTTCTGCTCAAACCGGTCGATGCGGCGCGCGGCAACGGGCAGCTCTTCTATGAAGTTGGCAATCGCGGCGGCAAGTCGATGCTAGCCGTCTTTCAAAAGGCGACGGCTTCTGCCGATCCCACGACCGAGGCCGAGTTCGGAGACGGCTCGCTCATGGCGCGCGGGTTTTCGCTGCTCTGGATGGGCTGGCAGTGGGATGTGCCAGACGGCCGGATGCGAATGGAGATGCCTGTCGCGACCGATCACGGATCGCCGATCACGGGTCTTGTTCGCGGCAACTTCATTCTGAACACGCGAGCCGACACCGCATCGGTCGCCGATCGCGGTCATCGCGCCTATCCGGTGATCGATCCGGCGAGTCCTGACCACAAGATGACCGTTCGCGATCGGCCCACGGATACGCCGACGGTGATCGAACGCGCGCGCTGGCGGTTCGTAGACGACTCGACGGTGTCGCTCGCGGGAGGATTCGAACCCGGGCGCATTTACGACGTCGTCTATCGGACGCGCGATCCGAAAGTCCTCGGATGCGGTCTCGCGGGCGCGCGCGATCTCGTCAGTTACCTCAAGAGCGATACTTCCGACGACAACCCGCTGAAAGGACAGATTCGCTTTGCCCTCGCGTGGGGTGTGTCCCAGAGCGGCCGCTATCTCCGGCACTTCATCTATCAGGGATTCAACCAGGACGAACGCGGCAAGCGGGTCTTCGACGGTGTGATCGATCAAGTCGGGGGAGCGGGACGTGGATCGTTCAACCATCGATTCGGTCAGGCCTCGCGCGATGCGCTCCAGCACTTCAACATCATGTTCCCCGTGGACATGTTCCCGTTCACTGACGGCCCGGAAACGGATCCCGAGACCGGAGTCACCGACAGTCTGCTTGCGCGAGCCGAACGCACGAACACGGTGCCAAAGCTGTTTCACGTTCTGACAGACTCGGAGTACTTCAATCGCGCCGGGTCGCTCGTGCACACCGATCCGACGGGAACGAAGGACATCGCGCCGCCGGCCTCGTCGCGCATCTATTTCATTTCGTCGGCGCCTCATATCACGGGAGCGTTTCCGCCGACCGAGCGGAATCTCGGCGATCTGCTGGGACAAGCCGCGATGAATCCGATCGACGTCCGTCCCGTGGTCCGCGCGCTGTTCGAAGCCATGGACAAGTGGGTTGTTGACGATGTGGCGCCGCCCGAGAGCCGGTATCCACACTTGTCGGACGGCACGCTGGTCGATGCGGAGACGGCGATCTGGCCGAAGATTCCCGGTGTGAAGCTGCCGCCGCCGCGACTCGTGGCCTACCACCTGGATTTCGGCCCCGAGTGGAGCAAGGGCGTCGTGACGAATGAGCCGGCGCTCATCGGCAAGCCCTTCGTCGGGCGCGTCCCTTCGGTAGACGAGAGCGGCAACGACAAGGCGGGCGTCCGGCTTCCGGAAGTCTCCGTGCCGCTGGCGACGCACACGGGCTGGAATTATCGCGATCCGAGCATCGGCGCGCCTGATCGCCTGGCCACCGAAATCGGTTCGTATTTTCCGCTCGCGAAAACGAAGGCGGATCGCGAACGCACAGGCGACAGCCGTCCCTCGATCGCCGAGCGCTATTCGAGCAAGGACGACTATCTCGGCAAGATCACCGCCGCCGCTCGTCGCCTTGTCGATGAACGTCTGCTTCTGTCGCAGGATGTGCCGGAAATTGTTGCGCAGGCGTCGGCGCACTTTGACTGGGCCACAGCGGCCACAGCGCCAACTGCACAGGGCCGGTGAATTCCAATCAAGCGGGTGAGCTGGACTGGCTCGGAGGGTTCGTCATGAAGCTGAACGTAAAGCAGCAGGCTGCAGCACTCGTCGCGGTTTGCCTGTTGTCACCGAGCGCGACGGGGCGACTGGTCGCGCAGAACAGCGGCTATACGCTCGCCAGCATCCTCGGCTATCCATTCCCAACCGAGCTGGTCGCCTCGGCCACGGGTTCGCGAGTCGCGTGGACGTTTTTCGAGCGCGGCGCGCGCAACATCTATTTCGCCGAGGGCCCGGGCTTTCGACCGAAGCGCCTTACGGAGTCGAAGGCGGACGATGGGCAGGAGCTGACGAATCTGGGATTGTCGAACGATGGTTCGATGCTGGTCTACGTACGGGGCGGTGATCACGGGGCGAACTGGGCCGCCAGGGGTGATCTGATGCCGAATCCGGACGGGAGCGTCAAGCAGCCCGTGATGCAGGTGTTTTCGATCCAGACCTCCGGCGGATCGCCGCGACTCCTCGGCGACGGCGACGCGCCGGTGATTTCGCCTGCCGGCGATCGCGTGGCCTTCATCAAAGACAAGGCGATCTGGATCGTCCCGATCGACGGGAGCAAGCCGGCCGAAAGACTGTTCTTCGCCAAGGGCGACAGCGAATCGCCGGTCTGGTCGCCCGATGGCCAGTCGCTCGCCTTCGTGTCGAATCGCCAGGATCACAGCTTCATCGGCGTCTATACGGGCGCCGACGCGCCGCTGCGCTTTCTTGCGACGTCCACGTCGCGCGACACCAGTCCGCGCTGGTCGCCCAACGGCCGGCAGATTGCCTTCGTCCGTCGTCCAGGTGTCGGTTCGGCGATTGAAAAACCGCTCGAGCAGCATCCCGACCCATGGGCGATTTGGATCGCCGACGTCGGCAGCGGCGCGGCCAGGCAAGTCTGGTCAAGCCCGGCGACGCTCTTCGGCTCCTTTCCGCAGACGCTCGGCGAGGCCAATCTGAACTGGGGCGCCGGCGACCGCATTGTCTTTCTGTCGGACATGGACGGGTGGCCCCACCTCTACTCCGTGCCGGCGGCAGGAGGAGACGCGCTGCTCCTGACGCCGGGCAACTCTATGGTTGAGTACGTGACCATGAGTCCCGATCGACAAACCATTGTCTACAACGCCAACGCTGGGTCGGACGTGCATGACATCGATCGACGGCACCTCTTCAAGGTGCCGGTGGGTGCCGCGACACCGTCGGCGTTGACCAGCGGACAGAGTCTCGACTACATGCCCGTCGTGACCGGCGATGGCGCCACCGTGTTCTTCGCGGGTGGCACCGCGCAGCGTCCGATTCTGCCGTCAGTCGTAGCTCTCGGCGGTGGAGCTGCGCGATCGATTGCGGATTCGAGCCTGCCGTCGGACTTTCCCGCTGCATCTCTTCAGATGCCCGAGCCGGTGATTGTGAAGAGTCCAGATGGTCTCGATGTCCACTGTCAACTCTTCAAGCCGCCGGGCGGTAGCGACAAGAAGCCTGCCATCATCTTCGTCCACGGTGGACCGCCACGTCAGATGCTGCTCGGCTGGCATTACATGTTCTATTACGCCAACGCGTACGCGATGAACCAATATCTGGCCAGCCGTGGCTTCATCGTGCTCTCCGTCAACTACAGGCTTGGAATTGGCTACGGGCATGCTTTTCACCGCCCACCCAACGCGGGCCCCCGTGGCGCCGCCGAGTATCAGGACGTTCTGGCGGCCGGCCGGTACCTTCAAGGTCGATCCGATGTGGATGCGAAGAGGATCGGCATCTGGGGCGGATCGTACGGCGGGTATCTGACCGCGCTGGCGCTTGCGCGCAACTCTGACGTCTTTGCCGCGGGCGTTGACATCCATGGCGTGCACGACTGGTCCGTGCCGGACTACGGAGCGCTCGTTGACGCCCCGCTCAGGTCTGGCCTGACAGAATCGGATGCCAAAGAAGTCGAGAAGGTCGCCTGGGAGTCCTCGCCGAACGCGGCGATCGCCACGTGGCGCTCGCCCGTGCTCCTGATTCATGCCGATGACGACCGCAACGTAAACTTTCAGCAAACGGTGGATTTGGCGCGGCGGCTGAGCAAGGCCGGCGTCACGTACGAGGAGATCGTCATTCCCGACGACATCCACGATTTTCTGCTGTACCGGTCGTGGGTTCGCGTGAACGAGGCGGTCGCCACCTATTTCGATAAGGTGTTCAAGCCGGCGCGGACGGGATCGAATTAAGAACCTCGAAGTTCTTAGCTCTTAGCTCTTACATCGAAGAAGTGAGGTCACACATTATGAAACGACGTGCGTGGGTTGTGGGTGCGGTCATGATGTGGGCCGTGTCCGCCTCTCCTTCCGGGCAGCAGGCCGTTGATGTTTCCCCGAATGCGCGGGCGGTTCATGGCAGAGCCATCCTCATCGACACGCATGCGGACACGACGCAGCGCATGGTCTACGACGGCTTCGACATGGGCCGTCGCGATGACAAGGGTGATGTGGACATCCCGCGGATGCGCGAGGGCGGTGTCGGCGGGCAGTTCTTCTCGATCTGGGTGCCGAGCACGGTGACCGGTCCCGAGGCGGTCAAGCGCGTCACTGCGCCAGATCGACGCCGTCCGCGAACAGGTTCGTCGTCATCCGCAGGATCTGGCACTGGCGCTGACGGCAGCGGACGTGCGACAGGCGCATGCACAAGGCAAGATCGCGGCGCTCATGGGCATGGAAGGCGGCCACATGATCGACGACGACCTGGGCGTGCTGCGGATGTACGCGTTGCTGGGCGTGCGCTACCTGACGCTGACGCACTTTCTCAACAACAACTGGGCGGACTCGTCCACGGACACGCCGAAGCACAATGGCCTGACCGCGTTCGGAAAGGACGTCGTCAGAGAGCTGAATCGCCTCGGTGTGATGGTGGACATCTCGCACGTCGCCGACAAGACGTTCTACGATGCGATCGCGCTGACGAAGGCGCCTGTGATCGCCTCGCATTCGTCGTGCCGCGCCATCTGCAATCACGCGCGCGACATGACCGACGACATGATCAAGGCCCTCGCCAAAAATGGCGGCGTCATGCAGATCAACTACGAGATCACCTTCCTCAGTGAAGAGGCCAGGCAGGCGTCGGTGGCTGCGGGCGTGCGCCTCGGCGTGGCCGGCGATGAGATCGCCAAGCTCTGCGGCGACAACGACGCATGCATCACCATCGAGGAGGATCGTCGGGATCGCGAGCGGATGCTGTCGGGTGAGCGTCCCAAGGTCGGTTGGGAAAAGATCATCGAGCACATCGACCACGTCGCAAAACTGGTTGGCCCCGATCATGTCGGCCTCGGGTCCGACTTCGACGGCGCCTCGATGCCGCTCGGCATGGAAGACTGCAGCATGCTGCCGAAGATTACCGAAGCCCTGCTCCAGAAGGGATACTCGGAGGCGGACATTCACAAGATCCTTGGAGGCAACCTCCTTCGCGTGATGGAGCAGGTAGAGCGTGTGAGTCACGACCTTCAGGCCTCCGGTGCCCAGAAGAGCGCCGCGGGACGTTGACGGGGGAGCGCAATGTCGTCAGGACGATCGCACGGACGGAATCCTGGGAGTCGCATCGGACGCCGGGACTTCATGTGTCGCGGCGCGCTGGCTGGTGTCGTCGTGTCCGGGCGCGCCTGGCCCGTTGGTGTGCTGGCTGATCGCGGCACGGCGCGCGTGGACGCGGCGAATTTCGATCTCGAGGAACTCTCCATCGCGGAATTGCAGAAGCGGCTTGCCTCCGGACAGGATTCCTGCCGGTCTCTCGTGGAGAAATACATGGCCCGCATCGACGCCATGGACCGCCGCGGGCCATCGGTCCGGCAGGTGCTCGAGATCAATCCAGACGCGCTTGCCATAGCCGACACGCTCGATGCCGAGCGCAAGTCGAAAGGTCCCCGCGGTCCGCTGCACGGCATGCCGATCCTGATCAAGGACAACATCGACACGGCCGACCGCATGACCACGACGGCGGGATCCCTTGCCCTCGAGGGTTCGATCGCCCAGAAGGATGCCTTCCTGGTCGCGAGGCTGCGGCAAGCCGGAGCAATCATCCTCGGCAAGACCAACATGAGCGAATGGGCGAATTTCCGCTCGACCCATTCGACGAGCGGATGGAGCGGGCGCGGCGGCCAGGCGCTCAATCCGTACGCGCTCGATCGCAATCCATCTGGATCCAGCTCGGGATCCGGCGGCGCCACCGCGGCCAGTTTCTGCGCCGCGGCGATTGGCACCGAGACCGACGGATCGATTGTGTCGCCCTCGTCGCACAGCTCGCTCGTCGGCATCAAGCCAACCCTCGGGCTCGTGAGCCGCGCCGGCATCATCCCCATCGCGCACAGCCAGGACACGGCGGGCCCGATGGCACGCAGTGTTGCGGATGCGGCGGCCCTGCTGACCGCCATCGTGGGCGTCGATCCCAACGATCGCGCGAGCGCGCGCGCCGCGGGAAGAACCGGCATCGACTACACCACATCTCTCGATCCCGGCGGTCTCAAGGGCGCGCGCATCGGTGTCGTGCGCGACAAGCTCTTCGGCTACAGCCCGGGCGCCGATGCGCTCGTCAACGATGCGATCGCCGAGATGGCCCGCCAGGGGGCCATCATCATCGATCCTGCGAACATCACGACGATCGAAGCCTTGAATGCGGGATCCCCGAACACCGGTGAATTCGAAGTGCTCCTCTACGAGTTCAAGGCCGGTCTGAACAAGTATCTGGGCGCTCTGGGTTCGAACGCCCGCGTGCACGCACTCAAGGACGTGATCGCGTTCAACGACGCCGAGCGCGCTCGGGAGATGCCATTCTTCGGACAGGAAATCCTCGTGATGGCCGAGAAGAAAGGGCCGCTCACGACGGCTGCCTATCGTGCCGCGCTCGCTCGCAATAACCGGCTGTCGCGCGAAATGGGAATCGATGCCGTCATCGAACGACACCGCCTCGACGCGCTGGTGGCCCCCACCGACGCGCCGCCATCGCTGATCGATCTGGTCAACGGGGATCACGGATCGGGGGGAAGCTCGACGCTCCCGGCCGTGGCGGGTTACCCGCACGTGACCGTGCCGGCAGGCTTCGTCCGCGGGCTGCCGGTCGGCATATCGTTCATGGGGCTGGCATTTTCAGAACCCGTTCTCATCAGGCTCGCGTACGCCTTCGAACAGGCGACGCGGCATCGCCGGCCTCCTCGATTCCTGCCGACCGTCAATCTCGAGAGCTGACCGCGAACGGGAAGCGCCGCCCGTCAGGTTGATGGAGTGGCAGGGCTCGGATCGAACTCCGCGATGACGGGCGCGTGATCGCTCGTCCCCACGTCCGCCTGGACCTGACATCGCGTCGCACGGCGCGCGATGGCGGTTGTGGCCAGGACGTAGTCGATGCGCCAGCCGATGTTTCGTTGGCGGAGATTGCGCCAGGGCGCCCACCAGGTGAAGAGCCCGTCGTTGTCGGGATCGAGCGTGCGCCCGAGATCGATGAGGCCCTGATCGAGCACCCGCGCGAACAGCGCGCGCTCCTCGGGAAGCTGTCCGATGGCGCGCGGCTTTCGCTCCTTCGGGTGCACGTCGATGTCCGCTCGTGCCACGTTCAAGTCCCCACACAGCACGAGCTGGCGTCCGGCGGCATGTTGGGCCGCCGCGTATGACACGAGCGACTCCAGGAATCGCATCTTGCCGGGAAAGTCCTTGCCGCCGTTCGGAACGTACACCGACGCCACGACCAGTGTTCCCATGGTGGCCGCGACCATTCGCCCTTCGTAGTCGAAATCAGGATGCAGGAACGTCGGCTTGTCCCGTGCGAAATCGCGTCGAACATGCAACGCGACGCCGGAGTAGCCGCGCTCGCCGTGCCAGTAACACCAGTAGTCTTCGAGATCCCACAGCATCGGCACCTGCGCCGATGGAATCTTGATCTCCTGCAGGCACACGACATCGGGCCTCTCGCGCGCGATCCACGCCTCCACCTCGGCGTGCCGCGCACGAATGCCGTTCACGTTCCACGTGGCGACGATCACGACGGGCGAATTATACGGGAGGGATCCGAAACGCGTCAGTCGCTATTGCTGGCTGAATACGGCAGTCCACGTCATCGCGCCAGCAGCGGGTGCGGTCCCGCTGGGTGTGACCTTGATCGAGATGAGATCTCCGGCGGCGAACGTGGCCGTATGCGTCGTATCCGAGCACGCGGTCGCGGTCTCGAGGATCGTGCACGTCACAGTCGAATCCGCTCCCGCCACACGCACGACGAAAGTGTAAGACCGGTTCGACGCGGCAGCGCCAGGCGCGCCGTTCAAGTGGATGTAGAGCTTCGAGAGCGTGCCGGCGAGCGGGATGGCCGTCTGCACATCGCTCTCGGTGGCCGATCGCGATGCATCGAACATCGGCACGTAACGTACGGCGCCGGTCGCCAGGTTGGCGAGGTTCGTTCCGCCACCGATGATGAAATTGCTCGGTCCCGCTGGACCCTGCGGCCCCATGGCACCCATAGCGCCGGTCGCACCCGTCGCACCCGTCGCACCCATCGGTCCCGCGGGCCGATCGCGCCGGTGGCACCAGTCGGCCCGGCTGATCCTGCGGGTCCGGCTGGTCCTGCCGGACCAATCGCGCCGGTCCGGCGCCTGCGGGCCCTGTGGTCCAATGGCTCCAGTTGCGCCAGCCGGCCCGGTGGGTCCTTGCGGATCCACTGGTCCATCCCGTTGGCACCCGCGGGTCCCGTGGTCCAATCGCGCCTTGCGCCGGCTTCCGATCGGTCCTGCTGGTCCAATCGCACCGGTTGCGCCTGCCGGTCCAGCGGGTCCCTGCGGTCCAATCGTGCCGGTTGCGCCGGCTGGTCCCGCTGGCCCCGGAGGACCAATTGCCCGAGGCCCCTGCCGGTCCCGTCGGTCCTGCGGGTCCGGCAGGTCCTGCCGATCCAGTCGCTCCGGCGGGTCCGGCCGGGCCTCTGCTTCCCGCTGCGCCGTTCGCTCCGTTAGCACCCGCGGGGCCAGCGGGTCCAGCCGGGCCTTGTGGCCCGGCTGGTCCCGGCGTGCCACCCGCTGTGGTTGGGATCAGCATCACTGCGCGCTGGACTACCAACGCGAAGCGCACACTTGTCGCTGCGGCCGGCGCCACGAACACCGCGCTGTTAGCGCGGGGACCAGGAAGCCCTGCAACACTCACGACGACGCCATTCACGGCGCCTTCAATCGCTGTTGCCGATGGGCCAAGCAGGACGCGTCCGGTGCTGTCAACCACGTACGGTGCCGTGGTCCAACTGAAGAATGAAGTGGGAGCTCCCGTGAGCTTGCGGAACACCACGGCCTGCTTGACGGTTCCAGAGGCTCCGGCCGCGCAGTTGCCAGGCGGCGTGAATGTCAGGCGGCCGGAGACCTGCGACGAGCCTGTGGGATCGATCGCGATGCCGCTGACGATGTAGTCACCGGTCAGCGAGCAGCTGGTGACGGTCTGTGCCGAGGCCTCGCCGCTCAGAAGCGCGCCGAAGCCAAGGAAGAATAGAAAGACGGAGGCACGACAAAGCATTTTGGGAGAACGTCACGAGAACGTCGCAGCTGTTCGCGCCGGTTCAGGCGACCGCCGCGACAGGCTGCGCCGAGCACGGCCTCAAATCTCTTATCGGACTGCCTCTAGAGAACTTTAGCTGACAGGCCGTACCAGCATGGGACAGCCAGAGCGGAGACGAGGAGTGCAGAAACGTGCAGCGAACGAACTCTATGCCGAGCGCTGGAGCGCTCGATTCGCGACCGCGACGACCTCCCGCGGACCGAACGGTTTCGTCAAGTAGCCATTGACGCCCAGGTTGATCGCAGCGATTGCCGCCGACTCGCTGGGGAAGCCGGTAATGACGACAACCTGAAGATCCTGCTGGGTGCGGCGAGCCTCCCGAATGAGGCTCAGTCCATCGAGATCGGGGAGTCGCAGATCCACGATCAGGAGCTCGTGGGGAGACGTTCGCAGACGTTCGAGCGCCGTTCTTCCATCTGGCGCGGTTTCGACATGGAACGAGCCGCTGAGCGCGCGCGACAGAATATCGCGCACGGCCGGATCATCGTCTACGACGACGACGCGCGCGAGTCCATGCACCGATCCGGGCGCGGTGGTCCTGGGTACGTGTGGCGCGATTGACGCGACGCGCACGTTCCGTGCGAGGAAACTGTCGATATCGCTGCGACGAAAGCGCCATTGACGGCCGACGCGGAACGCCGGCAGTTTGCCAGCCTTCACGAGGCGATAGACCGTTCGGAGATTGATGTGGAGGTACTGAAGAATCTCTTCGGTGGTCAGGTATGTGTCGTCAATCATAGGTGGCGCCGCGCCTGAGCGATCGAATCCGGTGGCTATTGTGCCACGGTTTTCCGTCGCGCGTAATCGTTTCACTCGACCGATGCGCTCGGACAGTGGGCTGACGAGGAAACGGATATTTGGATTGAGCTACTCGTCGACCGGCGGTGTGACGCGCCGAACTCGCCCCTGCCATGGTAGACGGGCGTGCCCAGTCGATTTCTCGTTTACACTTGCGACGATGTTCTCCAGCACGAGCTGAGCCGCCTCGCATGAACCGTATTTCTCGACGCGAGCGCGCGCTGCCCACTTCGCCCATGTCTCCAGATGTCTCGCGTGCGAACCGAGCGTCGTATGCACCTGTTCTCCTCGCACCAGCCACCGCGACTCCAGCAGGCGCGCGGCCGGTCCCGTCGCGACGCCTTCGCTCTCGGACTCTATCGTCGCCAGCAGGGTGCGCGCGGCTCTCGTAAGATCGCGGGTCTGCCAATCGCTCTCCGATTCTGCCACGGCCAGCACGGCTGGCCAGACGCGTCGATGGACGAAGGCCAGCTTGTCCGAGACGAGCCGCAGCACAAGCGAGTCGCGATGCCCGCCGAGTCGTCCCGCGAGTTGGAAGATGGCGTGACCGCGAGCGTGACCCCACCACGATCCGTGGATGCGTTCGCCCGCGACGAGCGTGGCCACCGAGGGCAGCGTGTTATCGGCCAGCAGGAGAAAACCGTCCCGACGCATCCGTGCGACGAGCGAGGCAAGGCTCGGGACGGGCCGCCGTGTGGACCGCCGTTCGTCTGTTCTGCGTGCGCCGGCAGTTTTCTTTCGAGGGGCCATGGTCGTTACGCGGGACGGCCGCGTCGGACCTTGTCCTTCTTGGAGAAGGGTAACACCGTATTCCGGACACATGGGTGACACTTTGGCCCTGTTCGAAGGGGAGGAGGGCGTGTTTTTGAGGGAATGTCACGTCATGGACGAATGGTTGCGGTCGTTCAGCATCGCAATGGTCGAGGCAGTCAGGTCGTGGGGCGATCTGTCACATCAGCGACGTCTCGTCCGTCAGTACAATGACGGACCGCGCCGGAGGAATCTGACTGATGCCCACACTTGAGCGGCTCGCCGAGCGATTCGAAGAGCACAGACCGCACGTGCGGGCGGTCGCGTATCGCATGCTCGGATCGGTCAACGAGGCGGAGGACGCCGTCCAGGAAACCTGGATCCGATTGAGCCGCACGGATGTCAGTGGTGTCGACAACCTGCGGGGATGGCTGACGACGGTCGTGGCGCGCGTGTGCCTGGACATGCTGCGAACGCGAGCGTCGCGCCGGGAGGATCCCTTGGACGTGCACGTGCCGGATCCGATCATCCGCGCGATCAGCCGCGGGGACGAAGGGCCCGAAACGGACGCCATGGTCGCCGACTCTGTCGGTCTGGCGCTGCTCGTCGTGCTCGAGAAGCTGGAGCCGGCGGAACGACTGGCGTTCGTGCTCCACGACGTGTTTGGGATGACCTTCGAGGAGATCGCGCCCATCGTGGATCGCTCGGTCGTCGCAACGCGCCAGCTCGCGAGCCGCGCGCGCCGACGGGTCCAGGGCCAGGCGCCGACCTCAGACGCGGACCTGCGGAAGCAGCGCCGGGTCGTCGACGCATTTCTCGCGGCCGTGCAGAACGGCGACTTTGAAGCGCTGGTCGCTGTGCTCGATCCGGATATCGTGCTGCGGGCTGACGGCGGAGTGGCTAAGGGCATGTCGCGCCTCGTGCGTGGGGCTCAGGCGGTCGTGGCACAAGCCGCGGCGTTCTCGAAGATCGCGTTGTCCAATCAGGTGGTGCTGGTGAATGGCAACATCGGCGTCGTAACGCGCCTTCCGGACGGGCGCCTGTTTTCCGTGATCGGCTTCACGATCGCGGGCGGCAAGGTCGTTGAGATGGACATCCTGGCGGATCCCAACCGGCTCAGTCGGCTCGATCTGTCGGCCATCGAGCGCTGAACCATTGGCGCTCGTCACACTTCTTCCGGTCGTTCCGTCATTCTTGCGAAGGGCGAATCAAGCCGATCCGATCTAAAACGGCTTTGCAGCGTCCACAAGGAGGGAAGTTCATGAGGATAAGAACATGAAAAAGTCGGGCGCGAGCCAAGACCAGCCGGCATCAAAGCTCATCTCGAAAAGAATCGCCGAACTCGACGACTGGCGCGGGGAAACCCTCAGCAGAATGCGCGGGCTCATCAAGGAAGCCGACCCGGACGTCGTCGAGGAATGGAAGTGGGTCAAACCAACCAAACCCGGCACCCCGGTTTGGTCGCACGACGGCATCATCTGCACCGGCGAGTCCTACAAGAACGTCGTCAAGCTTACCTTCGCCAAGGGCGCGTCTCTGAAAGATCCGGCCCGTCTCTTCAACTCGAGCCTCGACGGAAACGTACGCCGCGCGATCGACATCCACGAAGGAGAAGAAGTTGACGAGTCCGCGTTCAAGGCGCTCGTTCGCCAGGCGGTCGCCATCAACAATTCTGGCCAGCCGAAACGTTCGAAGTAAGGGGAATCCGGCCGCGACGCCGGCCCTCCTCGCAGGCGGCAACCCTCAGATCGCGAAGGCCGACGGCGACGCCCCCGTGCAGGCCTACATCGCGGCCATGCCTGGCTGGAAACGCGACGTCGGGCGCCGCCTCGACGCGCTCATCGTGCGTACCGTCCCCGACGTGCGCAAGGCCGTCAAGTGGAACTCGCCCTTCTATGGCATCGAGGGGCAGGGCTGGTTCCTCAACGTTCATTGCTTCACGAAGTACGTCAAAGTGGCTTTCTTCCGCGGCACGTCACTCTGTCCTCTCCCGCCCGGCGAGTCCAAGCACAAGGAAGTGCGCTATCTCGACATCCACGAGGACGACCCGCTCGACGAGGAGCTCATGGCGAGCTGGATTCGGCAGGCATCGGAGCTGCCCGGTTGGGTCCCGTAGCGCCGGCAGGGATCCTCGCACGCGCGCTCCGCACGGAAATGGACCTTCAGAAAGTGGTCGGGGCGACTGGATTCGAACCAGCGACCCCCTGCGCCCAAGGCAAGCCGAGGAGAGCTTCAGAAGTACTGATTTTCGAACGATTTGCAGCGTTCGCCAGAAGGTGTGACCAAATTTGGGACCACCTGAGCGGCGACGCGTCGTACCTGACGGCGAGCGATGGCAACAAGGTCGTTGGCATCATCGTCAGCACCTCGAATGTGCCCGCGGTCATCGCGCGCTCCCGCTTCGAAACAACTTCGGAAGCGACATCGATCGGAGTTCGTCGATGACCGCCTCGGATTTGTGCCACGGCTCGCCGTGCAGTCCGGCAATCAGACCGAACCAGACGCGCTCGAACGCCTCGAGCGCATCGTCATCGCCGTAGACGACGTCGGCCGCGAGCATCGGCTTGATGTCGTCGGTCAGGCTTCGCGTCAGCTTGTCGAGCATCCGCTCTTCCGCGTTTGCTCGAGAGATGGGCGTGCCTTCGTGTGCGAGGTAATGGTTGAACGCGGCGATAACTCTCGCAGCGTCGAGCGACAGTTGCTTCAGTCCTTCGTTGAGATCGAACAGGTCGCGTCCCTTCCGGCGCTGAAGGAGCGCCCGAAGCTTGGTCCCGAACAGTTCCTCGGGCTCGAACGACGCGACCGTGACCTTGCCGCTGAACCACGGATTCTCCACGGCGAACGGGTAAGTCCGGATGCCGTAAATGTTCTCGTGCTCGCGGGTGTTGATCTCGACTTTCAGCTTGGCGTTGGTCGCGGGCGCCGCCTCGGGCGAGAAGCTGAAGATCAGGTGAATCGAGTGAGCCGCCGACTTGCGGCGGCACGGCCCGAGCCACGACAGGGCACCGCGAACGGCATCGACCGTCTTGCCGATCGGCTCGGGCCGGATCTGGACGAGGTCGATGTCCTCCGAGTATCGGAGCGGCTGACGGAAGAGGAGCTTGTTGATGGCGGTGCCGCCACGGAATGCGAGGCGCTCGGCGAGGTACGGTTCCTCGAAGATGTCGCACAACGCGCGACAGATGATGAGATCCTGTTCGACCTGGCGCGGGTCCGGCCATGGCGTCGTTGCGGCCCACTCCTGGATATAGGCGGTGGGAATCACGCGTCGATCTCCAGCGGTACGTTCAGACTCAGCTTCCAAGCGGGCGCATCGGGCGCCTTGGCTCGCGCGAGGCTTGCCACGACGCGAACGGACGGGTCGAGCGGTTTGAATGACTTCGCCTTCACGGCGAGCGGACGCAGGCTGACCGCCTGACGAGTGTGCCTGAAGTGCTCGAGTAGATAACCGAGGCGCCGCGCGGTGGAGTTCTCGTAGAAGGTGGCGGCGCGGGCGAGCTTCCGGGGATCAGCCTTCGCGCCGAGGTCATGGACGATCTGTGCCGCGCCATTGAGACCGGCAGCTTGACGGAAGTAGCGAACGACGTCGAGCAGAAGGAGCTCGACACCCGCCACCTTGGCAAATCCTGCGTCGGTCTTCAACTGGTCGAGCCACGGAGCTTTGTTGACCGCAGCGAAAGCCTGAGACGCCTGATATACGAACTGGATCCGCTGTCGATCGATCGCGATGGTCCGAAGCTGCTTCGGAACGATCACCTGGAAGACCTGCGCGGCCTGATGCGAAGCGCCGTGAAATGCGGCGGCGCGGAGCAGAGAGATCCGGTAATCCAGGCCGAGATGGTCCATGAGCGGATCGATCCAGCGCGCCGGGTCTGGTCCGCCGGCGGCGCGGTCTTCCGGCCGCAGGATGAGGTAGAAACCGTGCTTCGGACTCGCGAGGCGACGCTGCCGGGCCAGACGTGCCGCGGCAGCGGCGAACGCGGTCGGCGAAAGGCTCAGGGTCTTCATGGCTTCGGCCTTGGTCAGATATCCCCGCCCCCGGCCGAGCTGCTCGTCGAGATAGCTATCCAAGGTCTTCCTCATGCCCCAAGTATATTCAAAAAATCGAGAAATGTGTCGATTTATGAATACGAGTGGGGCCAGTCTCCTGTGAACCCGACCCGGTGAACTCCTGGCGTCATGCTGGGCCGCGACGACGTCCCTGCATCCGCACGACATTTCCGCTCTCGCCTCTTGGAGCGACCGGGATGCGGACCTGTTGGCTCGCGGCCACGAGGTCCTCCTTCAGCAGGTGCGCGTAGTGCGCCTCGGTGACGGCGACGCTGGAGTGCCCGAGGATCTTCGACAGCTTGTAGATGTCGCCGCCGGCCTGGAGCCAGCGTGTCCCGAAGGTGTGGCGGAGCGCGTGCGGGGTGATCGGCGGGATCTTCGCGCGCACCGCGCCCTCGGCCAGCACTTCACGTAGCCGCTGCGGATTCTGCTTCCACAGCTTGTCCTTCCTCTTCGATCTGCTCCTTCAACGCGGCGTTCGCGTCGGGCTGCATCGGCACGTCGCGCTCCTTGCGGAACTTTCCGATCACGTGAACCGTTCCGCGAATCCAGTCGATGTCCTGCTTCGCATCGATGCCGCGGATCTCGTCGAGGCGGCATCCGGTGCCGAGCGCGAAGCGGACGAAGCGCTGGAAGCGCGGGTGGAGGGCATCCAGCAGCTTCGTCTCCTCGTCGAGTGTCAGCACGCGCGTGCGCGGTTTGTCCTTCCCGCGCTTGATGCCGCGGAACGGGTTGCGGATGTCGTAGCCCTCGTCGATCGCGCGCTCGAAGATCGACTGCAGCAGTCCGCGCTCGCGGCGGACCGTGCTCTCCGACACGAGGCGCCGGTTCTTGTGTCCCGGATTGCCGGTCATCTGCGTCCGTCGCAGGTTCAGGTAGCGGACGATGTCCGACTTCGTGATCTCGTCGAGCGGCCTCGCGCCGAAGTGCGGCAGGAAGTGCGCGACGATCTGTACATCGCGGTTCCGAGCCGACTTCAGCGGCGTGTACGTCTTGCGGTACACGGCCCACCATTCAGCGAAGCTCGGAATCGTGCTCTTCCAGCCGTGCACGCCCGCGCGGATGTCGAGCTCGATTTCGTTGGCCCGCCGTTCGGCGGCCTTCTTGTCCGCGAACCCGGTGGACTCGCGATACACCTGGCCGTTGATCATCTTGCGGAGATACCAAATGCCGCCGCGCTTCACCAAAGCCATACTTCACCTCCTTCTCCAACCAGCGGTCGAGCGCTAGGCGATCGAATCTCAGGAGACGACCGTGACGGACGAACGGCAGCTGGACGTCGCGCGACCTGGTGGTACAGCGCGTGTCGCGTCATGCAGAGGTACTTGCGCGGCCGTGTCGACATCGAGCCAGCGCGGCTCGATGGCCGGACCTGGTCGCGCGATGGGTTCCTGCTGTTCCTGTGCGGTTTCGACGGGCGGGGTGACGTCTCTCGGTTCCATGGCAACCTCTCGAAGTTGAGCCGAGGTGTCGTTGGGGAGGACGTCGTGCGATGCGCTGAGCGCGTCGCCGGGCGTGTGGTCCGGAGCCGCCCTCGGGTTCAGCGGCCCATCTGACCGCCATGGCCTTAAGCCGTGGCAACCTCGAATCAGCTCGCGCTACCGGACTGGTCGGTGGAAATCTGGCGGCTGAATGAATGTGTGAACTGTTTGGCTAGCGTCCCTCCGCGCCGGTCGGCGCAGGACGGGGCGAGTGGTGAGGAGTCGATGCTAACGCCGGTGACTCCTGGTCGTCAACGTCATCGGCAGGCGGCGAATCATGGCGACTCCCGGCAAAGACGTTCGGGCGCTCGCAGCATCGTCACCGACGATGCGACACTGGTCCGGGACGGTGACAAGCGATGGGAACTCTGATCGTCGTCGACTGTGAGGCGCCGTTCGGCGTCGGTGCGCCGTCCGTGGGCGACATGACGGAGTTCGGCGCCGTCGACTTCAACGCGCTTCGAGAAGGACGCACCGAGACGTTCCACGGCACGGACTGCTCCGAGGAGACGTTTCGCCAGTTCCGCGAATGGCTCGAACCGCGGAAGCCCGTTGTCTTCGTCTCTGACAACCCGGCCTACGACTTCCAGTGGATCAACTTCTACTTCTGGCGCTACTTCGGCGAGAACCCGTTCGGGCACTCCGGCCGGCGTATCGCCGACTTCTACGCCGGGCTGGTCGGCGACTTCCACAGCACGCAGAAGTGGAAGCGTCTGCGGCGGACCAAGCACGATCATCACCCTGTCCACGACGCACTCGGGAACGCCGAGGCCCTCATCCGGATGCTCGACGGGGAACGATGAACGGATCGACCTGCTCGGTCAGGTCGTCGGCCAGAAGATCTCGTTCTCCGTCGATCTCTCGAAAGCAGTCCGTCGCCGTCAGACCTCGGTAGACCGTGAACCATTTGTCCGTGTGCCGGAAGTACGCCAGGTCGAATCTGCCGAAACCGGTTAGCGTCATTCGTGTGTGACGAACGACGAAATCATCTTCGACCTTGCGGCTGCGAGCGCGGTATCGAACATTGAGGTAGAAAGCCTTGCCCCGCCACTCGCAGAACACCTCGATCGGGTAGTTGAAGGGACCTGGATCGCGCGCCCGCAATTCTAGTAGCCGCGAGAACTTCGCGGTGATCCAGGTCTGAGCCCATCGATCGACCTGCTGTCGCAGAAGGGTGGGCACGGACGCATTGACTATTACAGTCTCGTAACGAGCACGAGCATTGAACCGTTACTCGTCTTGGCCTGTCCGACCTCGCGCGCGGCTGCGCGATGGATCCGTCTTGGTAAACAGAACCGGGGCCGAGCGAGAGACAGTTACTGGAGCGGATGTGGCTCGATGTTCCAGGAGACCTCCCACTCCGGCTCTGTTCCAGGGTCACCACACACGCGCAGGCCCTGCTCGCGAGCGTCGGCTACGCTCGATTTCAGGACCACTGTGGCCTCATCCTGATTGCGAAACAGACCGACGATGCTCGCGTCGACAAACCCATGTTCGCTCTGATCTTCACGAACGAGAACGTAAACAGTCATGGGCCCCTCCAATCGAACGACCGGCAATTGGGACACTGATCCGCCACACCCTACTGAAACTATGGGGAAACTCGATGATGAGCTAGTTTACGTGAGGGCAGGTTTAGCCGCGGCAGACTGTGTATTGAGCCCCAGGAGGTTGCATGGCAGGTTGGCGACGTAGCGAACTGAAAGCTGGCGTGTACGACGAGATCGTCAGTGCACGTCTTGATCGCCAACTGGCGGCCCTTGGCGCTCCATTCGAAGTGTATCGCTCCGCGCTCACCGTGAGCGAGCCGATCGGCGCGGTGCTCGAATCGCTGCTCGGGGATGGGCTCGCCCTCGCACTAGCCGAACTGAAGGCCGACTCCGCTAAGGGCCTCGCACTGGCGGAAGCGCTGCTGGCGGTGCTGCGGTCGCACGCGCCACGCGTCTTCGAGCGCGATGACGAACTGCGCCTGAACGCCGAGCGGCTCACTGCGATCGTCGCGAGGCCCGCACAAGCGCCAGAGCGGCCGCGTGGATCGCTCCATGCCTCGAGCCTGATCGTCAATGCCGAGGGCGACCAGTTGCTCGAGCACCTGCGAAGTGAATTCGATAGCGCGGACTCTGTTGACCTTTTGTGCGCGTTCATCAAGCTCAGCGGCTTCGAGAAGTTTCGCACTGAAATCGAGCGGCACTGCGACGCGCGCGGCCGTTCGCTGCGCGTGTTGACCACGACGTACATGGGTGCATCGGATGTGCTAGCGATCGAGAGACTGGCAGCGTTGCCGAATGTGACGGTGAAGATCTCGTACGACGAGAACACGACGCGGCTGCACGCCAAGGCTTGGATCTTTCATCGCGCCAGCGGGTTCTCGACGGCGTTCGTGGGTTCGTCGAACCTCTCGCATGCCGCTCAGACCGACGGTCTCGAATGGAACGTTCGCATGACGCAGTCGGATCAACCAGCGTTGGTCGCGCAGATGCAGGAGACCTTCGACCAGTACCTGGGCGGATGCACATCAGTTCGAACGGTACGAGCCTGGGAACGACGCGGAGCGGGTGCGGCTCACGAGGGCCCTCTCGCCGGACGCCCGCTACGATTCGAGCGAGGACCTGCTGTTCGAAATCGAGCCGCGGGACTTCCAGAAACCGGTGCTTGAGGAGCTAACGGCCGCGCGCGAGTTCGGACGGCACCGCAATCTTTTGGTCGCGGCCACGGGCACGGGAAAGACTGTCATGGCCGCGCTCGACTACCGGTCGCTGCGGCAGGCGGGACGCGTTGAGACGCTGCTGTACGTCGCGCACCGCCGCGAGATCCTTGAGCAGGCGCGGCGAATCTTTCGCAACGTGCTGCAGATGCGCGACTTCGGCGAGCTGTTGTATCAGGGCGAGCGACCTGCCATACAGCGCCATGTGTTTGCATCGATCGACTCGCTGGGCGACGGCTCCGCAATCGATCCCGGCGCGTTCGACCATGTGATTCTGGACGAGGCTCACCACGCCGCGGCTGATTCCTGGGAGAAATTGCTCGACCGAGTGGCACCGAAAGAGCTGCTCGGTCTGACCGGCACCCCAGAGCGCGCCGACGGTCTCGACTATGAGCGTCACTTCCCACGGCCGTGGGTTGGCAACCTCCGCGTCTGGAACGCCATTCCGCACGCGCTCGTTCCATTTCGTTATTACATGCTCGATGTGGAAGGCGCCGACCTCCGTGACCTGACATGGACCGCGGGTCGCTACGCGCCCGATCAACTCGCGGGCCGGCTCGTGGGGGCGGCTGAGGCGTTCGTGTTGCGGGCGGTCCGGGCAGTTAGCGAATGCATCGGGCGGCGGTCCGAGATGCGCGCCATCGCGTTCTGCGTGAACGTCCGCCACGCCGAAGAAGTCGCCCGCCGTTTCAAAGACTGTGGTTTTTCGAGCCAGGTAGTGACCGGCAGCACCGATAGCGTCGAACGACGCGGCGCTCGTGGCGACCTCGACGCCGGCCGGGTGCAGGTGCTGTGCGTGGTCGACATCTACAACGAAGGCGTCGACGTTCCGAACGTCAACACGCTGTTCTTCTTCCGCCCCACCGAGAGTGCCACGGTGTTCCTCCAACAGTTCGGGCGCGGCCTGCGTCGTGCGCCGGGCAAGGCTGAACTGGTCGTCTTCGACCTCACCGGACGACAGCATCTTCAGTTCCGATTCGATCGACGGCTGCGATCGCTACTCGGCCACACGCCGCGCGAACTGGCCGAGTTCGTTTCCAAGGGGTTCGGGCGGCTTCCGGCTGGCTGTCTTCTGCGCTTCGACGAGCAGGTCCGCGAGGACGTGATCGCGCAGATGCGTCGGGCGATTCCGTCAGACCAAGCGGGTATTCGCGCCCTGTTGCGCGAGCCGGCGCACGCGGAGCTGTCACTGGCGGCTTTTCTTCGCGAGACCGACGTCGCGCTCGACGACGTGTACCGTAAGGATCACTCCTGGTGGCAGTTGCGGCACTCGGCGGGTCTCGATGCACGAACAGTCGGTGAAGAAGAGAGAGCGGCGTTAGAGAATGTTCACAAGCTGATTCATGTCGGCGATGAGCGTCGACTCGGGATGTGGGCGCGGCTAGCGTCGCTGGAATCACCGGTCGACGAGGCGGACCGTCGGCTCGCACGCATGCTCTTTGCGGTGCTCTACGGGAAGGAGATCGGTGCCGGTGCTCGCGCCGAGGCGCTGTGGACGGAGCACGCGGCACTGCGTGAAGAGATAGCAGGTCTCGTGCCGGTCTTGCGCGACCTGAACGCGGTGCTGACGCCGCCACACGCCCTCGCGCCCGAGATCCCGCTGGCGCTGCACGCACGGTATCTCGGCGTCGAGCTGAGCGCAGCCTTCGATCATCGTACCCGGGAAGGCAACTTTCGCGACTATTACACTGGGGTAGAACTCACACACGGCAAGAAGTTCGATCTGCTCCTCGTCACGCTCGACAAGGCGGCGGCGACCAAGGAGCACCTGCGCTACCGGGATTTCCCACTCAACGAGAAGCGCTTTCACTGGCAGTCGAAGGCCCGGACCACGCGCGAGTCGACGGAGGGAAGGCGGCATCTCGATCCGGCGCGGTACAGCGTGACACCCCTGCTGTTCGTGCGGGAACGGGCGGACGAGCGCGCAGGAGTGACAATGGCGTTTAGGTATCTCGGGCCGGTGGAGCCAGATGGGGCGGACGGGGAACGGCCAATCACGATCGAGTGGCGATTGAGATACGCGATGCCGCGGGAAGTGCTGGTGGCTGGTAGGGTGGCAGGGTAAGGGCGTAATGGTCATTAGAGGCAGTTCCGCAGATCGGGAAGGGACTAGCAGCGGTGACACTTCGATCGCGACGTGAACGGAGGCTGCAAATTGTGCTGCTCGCTGACGCTGACTGGGATTATCGATGGCCCACCGTGCGCTGGTGTCTCTTCGAGAAGATCGAGCTGGCGGTCACTCCTCGGATGTCATGCAGAACGTGACGCGATATCCTATATTTTGATTCTCTGAATCAGAGGTGGGCGCGGCAATGCCAGCCGGTCGGCGCGAGACTCGTGTAGGCTCTCGTGCTTCACGCCCCGGAGGCCGGTTGCTTCATCTGAACCAACGTCGTGCGGCAGAAGAGAACATGCCTGACGAACGCTCGAAATGGCCACCTACCTTCTCCTTGGACGGTCCAAGCATCATGAACCTCTTGACGGGTGATCGCTTCTATTCGTCTGCGGACGCGGCGCTGCGAGAGGCCATTCTCAACTCCATCGACGCGTGCGGTCGCCGGACCAGTGACGCAGCGAGTTACCATCCCGCCATCACTGTCACGTTCGATGAGGTCACACGTACTATCACGATCACGGACAACGGCGATGGCATGAACCAGCACGACGTCACAGAGCTCTTTGCAAAGATTGGGGCATCAGCGTCCAGCGTGATCCAGGAAGCGAGCCGTCGCAAGTACGAAGCTGTTGGCGAGTTCGGCATCGGCGTCGTGAGCTATTTCCTCGTATGCCACCGCTTCGAGATCCATACGCGAGGTGAGTCCGGACAACCAATCGGCCTAGTGTTCACGAACGAGATGTTCGACATGGAAAAGCCGGCTGAGGAAACTGTGTGCCGGCAGGAAGAACGCGGCACGACGCTCCTTCTCCATATCGTCGATCAAGGTCGGTTCGATCTTCTCATTAGCAAGTTTCCACACTGGGTCCGAGATCTGCCGTATCTTTCCGCGTCGTCTTCAGCTCGTGGTGCGCTCGCGCAGGGTGGCCGTCGCCGCCATGTGACACCCGTCACGGTGCCGATTCCTGATTGGATCGAGAAGGCCGAGCTTGGCCCGCCGATCGAGATTGACTACTGGCGCGCGCTTGACGGCAACGCTCATGTGGATGTCCTCTATCGAGGCGTATTCGTGCAAGAGCTCAACATGCCGCAATTGTGGGGCATCGAGGGCTCGCTTCACGTGAATCCCAAACGATTCAAGCCCAAGTTGAACCGGGAATCCTTCATCGCAGAGGGATTCGACGCAGAGATGCAGAATTTCCTCCGCCAAGTCCACCCCATCATCTTAGACACGGCTCTCGATAACATGCGGCATACGCTCGCTAACGGCGAGCAAGATGGATGGGGGCTAAGCAAATGGGTCACTGTTTGGCTGGCGATCCCGCGAGGAGGCGCCTACGCCCCCGTCGCCGAGAAATGGGACGACGAGTTCCGCAACATCAAAGCGTTTCGGCAGCTGAACGAAACGGGCGAAACTACCGTCTCGCTGAAGGAAATCGAGACTTCCGGCGCGAAATCGATCTATATCGTCCCAAATCCAATCGACAGCGCCAGCGTTCAGGGACGCAAGGCCATCAGCGTTCTGCGAGCGCGAGGAGGCTATCTCATTCAAGGACTGCACCGAGACGGCGGCTTTCTCGCCAATACCCCACTGACCGCCGGCACGACGGCGGACCTTCTCCTCTCTCAGTTCCGGGCAAAGCTGCCCCAGATTGTCAATATTGAAGAAGTAGCGTTTCAGCTTATCCGCGATGAGCAGACACTCGCCGACATCTTTCCGACCGACCCGAAGGTACAACTTGTCCGCCTTGGCGCGGCAGCCGCGCCCGTCGCGCGCATCGGTGGGTCGCTGTGGATCAATGCTGAATCTCAGCACGGCCGAGCCATCCTTCTCGACATCTGCCAGCGGAACGAGGGCTACCTGGGTCTCCTTGTCGCGGTTCAGCAGCACGCGTCGCAGCACGTCGGCGAAGTAGTTCAACACCTTCAAGGAGCGACGGACCTGAGTGTCCGATTGGGTCCAGTTCGACGTCAGTTTCTCAGGCGGCTGGTCAATTGAAGATCCTCGTCTTTGCCGGGGCTGGCACAAGCGTCGAACTCGGCGTTCCTGCCATGCGCGCAATGGTCGTTGGGCTCCGCGAGCACTTTGAGGAGCGCCAACTCGCTCCAGCCTTAACGGCCAAGCTGGCTGAGTTCCTCAAGGACCCAAAGTACGATATGGAGCAGCTGATCGAGCAGCTCGACCACATGACACTCGCCAATGACGCGTTCGCTCACTGGGGAACTGCCTCTCCTACTCACCCCGAAGGTCTAAGCGTCTTCCGCCAAGAGGCGGAGTGGTTCGTAAACCACATATGCGAACGGGTCGAAGCCGCAAGTGCCGTTCTAATGTGGGGAGCCGCGCTCGACGCCCTCAGCCACCACCAAACCGTCATCGCCACGACGAACTACGACCGCGCCATCGAGATCGCTGGCGCCCGCAGGCACGTCAAGCTCTATGATGGCTTCACCGACTTCGGCGATGATGAATGGACGTCTTGGAAGGGCTTCAGCGGCCAGCAAGAGAACAAACTTCTCAAAGTGCACGGCTCAACGGATTGGTACCATTCAGCCGAAGAGGACGACGTCTGGAAGCTGCGCCATCCCATGCCTCTATTCGGTCGCGTCACCATGCACGTTGATTCCCCAAATCTACTCAAGCTGCGTAGCGCCGCTATCCTCCCGTCTCGCGAAAAGAAAATGAACCTGCACCCCTACCCTGACCTAGCCTTCGAGTTCAGGAGCGCAGTGGAGAATTCAGAAATGGCATTCTTCATAGGGACCTCGCTGCGCGACCCCGATATGCGCAACCTGTTCCGCAAGTCGGCGCGTCGTATCCCGACCTTCGTTGTTGGCCGTTCGGTGGAGATTCCCGCCACAGACGGTTTCGTTGTCCGCCAAACTGCGAGCAAGTTCCTCGCCGCCACCCTCCCGACGGCTCTGCTCTCCGACGATCCCGTCGGCTTCATGCATGCCCAAGCCGGCGAGCGCAAGCCCGACAACGGTATCCTGAATCACCTCGCCGCCGCGGCCGATGTTAGTCGCGATTATCGGAGCCGCTGCGACGCGATTGAGAGTCTCGCTGAAGCCTCTGCCTCGTTTCCTGTTGCGACAATCCGCCCATTACTCGAGGACGCGCACTCTGAAGTGCGGACTTTCGCGCTCGCACTTATCACATCGTGCGACGACCACCTCACTTTACTTGCCGAAGCAAAGATCATCGCGGCTCGCACCAACGACACCGCCTTCCGTCAAGAACTCGAAATCCTTGAACACACTATGCGCGGACCGGTCTAAGTGTGACGGATCGACCCTCGCGCTGTCTGCCATTCGACAGCGTCATCCGAATGCCTCCGAGCGCGAATGCTTCATTCGGCTTGGTAGATGTTCGGATTCACAAAGTGTTTGCGGGGATGCGTTGGGATCCACAATGCGGGGTCGCTCCGATAAAGGCCGAAACAGGGAGCGCGTGTGGCGGGTCAAGGGCGCGAGAGCGGCGAGCGCAGCGAGCGGACCCTTGACGCGCCCAAGCGCTTCCGCACAATCGAGCGACCGGAGCGACGCACCCGACCCCAGCGATCATCCGGCAGATCAGGATGCGAACGCGGCTCGCGTCAACTCGACCGGGCTCGCGCCGTCCAGCGGCAAGAATCGGTGTTTGCGCGAGGAACCGCATCAGCTCTTCTGGCGACTCAGGTTCGTCCCGATTCATGTTCCCCTGCTGGGCCATGAATGCGAAGTCGTTCAAGGTGCCAAGCAGGCTGCGATTCCTGGTCCGGCCGAACGCGATCTCCGACATCCGTGACCGCTCGTCGGCGATGTCGGCAGCGGAGACGCCGACGACGGCCAACCTCTCGCACACGGCGTCCGGGAACACCGTGCTCAACCGATTCGACTTCGCGTGATCGGAAGTCACGACTGCAAGTCGAGACCGTTCGCTGATGAACAGCAGGTGCTGTCGACGGCCGATTCTCAGGATGTTGCCATACCAGTCGCCGAGCCGTGTGGTGGACTCGACGTCCGGCAGGTCGTCGACCTGTTTTAGCCGGGCGAGCAGCTTCTGTGTGCACCGGAGAACGACCATCAGAACGTCAGCGTACCTGTACGACTTGACCGCAGCATGATCGCCGTCAAGATCGCGGGCACGATCCGCGCTCGGAACTGCGCATGAAGCCGGTGCCGGATCCTGAACGCGATCCGGGCCGGGATTGTCCGGACGATCTGGACACCGACACGGGGCGTGAGCGACCCGGCTGGCTGGCTCGAAACGGGCCAGAGTCGCGGGGGGCCGGGTCGCTCACGCCCCTCTCCATCACCCTCTCTGTCTTTTGAGGGCGGCCCGGCCGGCAGAGAACGCCGGCCGACGCGAACGCGGACAGCCGCGCAAGCATCAGCGGCCTGTGAGGCTTCCTGGTGCGAGGCGAGAACGGCTGTGACGATCGCCACGCGAAGTGGTCGTCACCATCTCTTTCGGCGAGGGGGCCGATGGACAGCTGCCCATCGTTCCCCTTCGTCGGCCCCCCTCGCGCACTGATCGGCCATCTGACGACGGTAACCAGGAGAGGAGACGCGGGAAGCTGTGCGGTCGATCCGAAGCCGAGCTCTCGGCGCTGGCCGCGCTACGATCTGAGTGAGGCTGCGGACCGAGTTGGAGCTCTGTGATTTTGTGATCGGCGAGACGTTCTGGACGCACTCCGGAGCCTTCCGCTGCACCGACATCGGCACCCGCGTCGTCGTCGCCGTGAAGCTCGGGCCGCGCGCGGTGTCGAGGGCTGAGAGTGTGGACGGAGAGGTCCGGATCACGAAGCGGATCGATGACGACTCGAGCTGGCTGAACGGACCGCCGTACGCCGTCGAAGAGGTCGTGTTCGACGAGAACGAGCTGCTCGGTTGCTTCCGCACCGAGGCCGAACTGCCGGCGGACGGCGGGCGCGACTGAACCGGGTTCGTGAGAGGAATTTCGGTTGCGCAAAGTAACGGCGAGTGTAACTTTGCGCGATTGAAATGGCCGGGCTCAGGCCTTCAGGCGACACTCGCCATCGGCGCCAGATGGCTGTAGGCGTGCGGTAGAACCAGCGGCTCGATCTTGCTGGCACCTGACTCCAGCGCCCGCCCGACAACCGGCGACGCGGCGGTGGCCAGCACCCGCTCCCCGTCCTCCCGCCAGCATCGATACAGGACCGTGTAGCGGTCGGTCGCGAAGGCGCGCTCGCAGCGCTCGAAGTGGCGTCGATCAGCAGGTTCGCTGAGGCTTGCCAGGCCGGCGGCGCGGCGGTCGAAGTACCACCGCGCCTCGGTCAGCAGGAGCTCGCTCAAGGGCGATGCGAGCTGTGCCCACGCGGTCTTCTGGAGCCGGTCCGGAACGTCTGCCAAGTGTGGGGGAACCACGATGCGAAGCGTCCACGCTGGGAGCCGCTCGAGGAGCGGCGCGTGCCGCTGCAGGAAGTCTCGGAACTCGTCACGCAGCGGGTCCGCATACAGGTAAACAAAGACGACGTGGCCGGATGGATGAACGCCGATCGGCAGGCGATCCGGGAAGTGCCGAACGAGCCGTTGATCGCCTTGGTGGACGGTCCGATGCGGACAATCGTCGCTCGCGATTCCGCGCCCCGAGAAGTACTCGACCTTCTCGGCGCGGGCCGATATCCAGACGCTGTCGGGGTTCTTCAGGATGGCGTCCAGAAGCATGAGCCGTTCGAGAGCTCGAGGCACGCCAGGCGGCCGGCGAAGCCGGCTGTCGGGCTCGCCGATCGCCTCGTAGATCGCTCGATGACGCACGTGATAAACGCGTCCTCGATTGTGCGCGCAGTCGTAGGTCGAGACCAATCCGACCCGCACGAGCTTGGTGAAGAACTTCCGGGTCTTCTGGCCAAAGACGATGCCCGTGAACGTCGAGTACTGGCGCATGACGCAGACGCCGGAATGGCGCGCGACGAGGACCAGAAAGCGAGCCTGGCGGTCGGTGAATCCGCGCTTTGATGATCGTTTGAACGGCCTGCTCGAGATTCATTTCAGTAGCTCCTCAGCGAGGCGCGGATCGGGGCTGCGACCACCGCTCTTTCCAGTGCTGGCGGTGATGGTGAGTCCGTAGCGGCGACCGCGACCGGCGCCTCCGGCTCCACCACCACGGGAGCCGACAACACGCGCGGTGCCGGCGCTGTGACGACTGAATCCAGAGGATGCCTTGGAGATGGCGTGAGCGCCGCGGTAGTGCAGCGTCTCGACCTCGATGTCGAGCGTGCTGGAGACGCCCATCGCGGTCCTCGTACTCGATGCGCGCGTCGGGGAACTGGACGTGGCCGTCGTTGTCCGGGAGCTCGTGCTCGACGGCCCAGCGGTGAATCTCTTCCGGCGTTCGATCGGGACGCCCGTCGCTCGTCGGACTTGCCGCGATTGCGCTCCTGCAGGAACTGCTGATACTCCCGTTTCAGCTCGTGATCCAGGAGGACGCGACGGATGAGCGCGTTGTCTTCGCGAAGCCGTTCGGCCTCCTTGAGGTAGGCGCGATAGACCTGAGCGTCGTGCATCAGCTCGCGCGGCCGGTGCACGGCGAAACGGGTATGGCGTGCGCTTCGTACGCCGGCGTAGAACTCTTGCCTGGCTCTTGGCTCCTGGGGGCGGTGGCGCTCATCGTTAACCTCGCGTCGGTCGTCGAAGTTCTGCTCCACACCCGCCAATCGCAGTACGTCGCGCTGCACGTTAGACCAGCGGTTGCGCTCCAGGACGTCCCGTCCGCGCTCGGTGAGGACGACCAGGGCGCGGTCTTCGCCGATGGTTGGAATCGTCTCGACCAACCCCTGCTCTCGAAGGTGACGCAGGTCGCCGCGGTTCGGCTCCAGCGGGCGGTCCTGACCGTCGCGGAGATCGCCAGCTGGCACGACGCGGAAGGCGCCGACGGTGGCGAGCGCGCGAACCTCCGAGCCGCGCAACTTCACGTCGCTGTCGCGTGCCCAGACGCGCTCACGTTCCGGGCCACGCGGCAGCTCGAGATCGCGCGTGAACACGTCGCGAATGTCGAGCCGTTCACGTTCACGAGGATTGCTCAGCCCGCCGCGGCTGCCTCGGCTCAGCTCACGATCGCGATCGTCGCGATCACGTGGGTCATCAGTCCAACGAGGATCGAAATCCATATACGCCTCCTGCCGGAAGTGCTCGTGTGAGCGCGGAACGAGAATGGCCGCGAGACGCCGCACGCGGCCGGCAGCAGCCGTTTCTGACGGCGCTTCGCCAGCAAGCACCTTCAGTTGCATCACTTACGTGCGGTTTTGGTGTGACCAAATTTGTGACCACTTCGCGGCGAAAACGGGCATGCGAGGGCGATTCGTGGCGAGAACGAACGAACAGAGCTCGCGCCGAGAAGCGCTGCTCATCGTGATGCTTACGAGGATTTCTGAGAGATTTGGTCGGGGCGACTGGATTCGAACCAGCGACCCCCTGCGCCCAAGGCAGGTGCGCTACCAGGCTGCGCTACGCCCCGACTCTCGAGAGCCTCAATCTTACTACGGTCTCTCACGGCTCCCGATCCGGCGCACCAAGTCCCGACCCAAGCCCGCTGCGGTCCGCGCGCGCTGTCGCGGTCAACGCGGCCTTCATCTGCAGTCACGCGGTTTAACGATCGTGGAGATGACGTCCGCAGGCAAGCAACCGGTTGCCGGCGCGTTTGTAGACTTCGAACCCGAAATAGACGTCCCCGCAGCGATCACCTATTCCGACACGCTGGGCCGATTCGCCTTGTGTGGACTTCCTGACGAACCGGTGTTGATCGTGACGGCCTGGGCCGGGCGATCGACGTCTGTGAGTATTCCCCCGGGCCAGACTGCCGGCGTTGAGATCGCCCTGCCGTAGCTGGGAACAGCGCAGCACGAACCTCACCACCGCTCTCGCCGTGCCAACACGGCCACCTCGCATGCAAGCTCGGAGGCCCGCCGCGTTCCAAGAACGATGCGCCGACATCGAAACTTTGTCAGGCTCGGGCGGGACATCTTTTCCGAATCAGACGAATATCAGACTGGCCCAGTTGGAGGGCGTCTGGCACGTCTGGTCGGTTGACTTCGCCAATCCCCGGGGCCTAAGCTTAAAAGTTCATGGACGGCCAAATCGTTTCGCACTACCGCGTCATAGAGAAGCTCGGCGCGGGAGGCATGGGCGTCGTCTACAAGGGCGAGGACATCAAGCTCGGGCGCCCGGTCGCGCTCAAGTTTCTCCCGGTGACATCGCTCGACGACAAGAACGCCGTGGAACGATTCCTGCGCGAGGCGCGCACGGCCGCCAACCTGAATCATCCGAACATCTGCACCATTTACGAGATCAGCGAGTTCGAAGGCCGGCACTTCATCGCGATGGAGCTGCTCGACGGCAAGTCGCTCGATCACATGATCGATGGCAAGCCCCTGGCCATCGCTCAGCTCCTGGATCTGGCGATTCAGATTGCCGACGGGCTCGACGCGGCGCACTCGCAGAGCATTCTTCATCGCGACATCAAGTCGCCGAATATTTTCGTCACGGCAAAAGGCCGCGCGAAGATTCTCGATTTTGGTCTGGCCAAACTCGCGCCGGGTCGGCACGGATCGGGACCCGCTGAAGATACCGACCTGACGATCGGCGTCGCCGAGTCGCTGCTCACGACTCAAGGTGTTGCGCTCGGAACCGTCGCCTACATGTCGCCCGAGCAGGCGCGCGGCGAGACACTCGATGCGCGCACGGATCTCTTTTCGTTCGGCGTCGTGCTGTACGAGATGGCGACCGGTCAGCAGACGTTTGCGGGCAGCACGTCGGCCGTCATCTTCGATGCCATCCTGAACCGCATGCCGACGGCGCCGATGGAGCTGAACGCCGAGATCCCGCTGGAGCTCGAGCGCATCATCAGCAAGGCGCTCGAGAAGGATCGGAACATGCGCTATCAGACGGCGTCCGACATGCGCGCCGATCTGCAGCGATTGAAGCGCGACCGCGATTCAGGACGCACCCGCACAGTGTCCGGATCGGGCGCCGTGGCATCGATCGCCGCGAGCGGTAACTGGCCGTCGGCGACGGCGTCGCAGACGACGCGTGCGAGCGGGGGAGTGAACGCCGTCACGCCATCGGGCGGCGTGGCGCCAGTCGCCGCCGAATCGGCCGGGACGGCGACGGCCAAGCCCGCCGCCGCGACAACGCCTCAAGCGGCGCCCGCCGCGGGTACCGCGACCAAGACTGCGGTGAAGGCGCCGCCGAAGACCTCGAAGCCTGCTGGTGGAAAGCCGGCACCGCTTTCGAAGAACGCGATTGCGGCCGCGGCTGCCGCGGTCGCGTTGCTGGTGGCGATCGGTGGCTTCTTCATCATCCGCGGGCGCCGCTCCGAGGTGCCTCAGCAGCCGGTCGAGACCCAGCAGGCGTCGATGCCCGAACAGGCAGCGCCGGCGCCGGATCCGTCGGCACAACCAGCCGCGGCGACGACCGGAGCCACTGACGCCGGGGCCACGACACCTGCGACGACGACACCACCATCTGTGGCGACGCCGCCCGTTCCGCCGCCTCCGGCGGCTGCGGCGGGTCAACCTCAGCCGGCCGCAAATGCGGCTGCCGCTGGAGCGAAGCCAGCCCGAACGCCCGCTGCTCCGAAGGCCGCGGCGAACGCTGCGGCCGGCGCCGTCAAGACGCCCCTCAACCTGCCGCCGAGCTCACCGGTCAAGGACGCGCCCGTGGAGACGGCGCCTGCCGTCGATCCGGCTGCTGAAGCCATGACGCTGGCCCGCGCCAAGTTCGACAACAAGCTCTACGACCAGGCGATTGGCGATCTCCAGACCATCATCAGGCAGAATGCGTCCAGCCCCCAGGTTCCCGAGGCCTACATGCTGATGGCGAACGCCTACCAGCGTCAGGGCAAGCCAGACGATGCGATGGCGACGTATGTCGAGCTGCACAACAAGTTCAAGACCGGCCGCTACGCGCCCGAGTCGCTCTATCGCCTCGCGGAGCTGACGCTTCAGTCCAAGCGCAAAGACCGGAACGAGGCCGCCCGGAGCACCTTGACCGATCTCGTCAATCAGTACCCCGACAGTCAGTGGGCGCCGAGGGCTCTGACCACCAAGGCCGGCATCGAGGAGCGAGAGAAAATCAAGGAGAACGACGCCGCGCTTGGCGGGCCGGTCCCGGCCGCGCTGATTTCGATCAGGGCGCTCGTGGAGCGCTACCCGAACGCCGAGGGTGTCGAAGCATCGCTCTGGAAACTGGCCGACATGTACGACGACCTCAAGCGCTACGACCTCGAAGCGAAGTCGCTCGAAGACCTGGGTGCCCGGTTCCCGCAGACGCGCTACGACGTCTGGTGGCGGACCGGCGAACTCTACGAAAAGCGCATCAAGGATCGGGACAAGGCTCGCGAGGCGTTCGCCAAGATCCCCTCCACCTCACCCCGCTACAAAGACGCACAGAAGCGACTGGCGAAGTAGATCATTCCAGTTCTGCATGCTTTCACTACAGATCTGCCTCGCTTCAACTAGCTGAAACGCCCGAGGCAATCCTCCAGGATTCCGATCTCTCGCCGTGCGATCGCGCTAATCCTCGTCCTCAAGGCACTTGTAAACCTGCACGGAGAAACCTTTCCGAGGCCACGGCATCGAATCGATCAGGTACGGCAGTTGCTAGAGCTTCCGGCAGCCTGTGGAGGCTCGTCAGTTCTGGAGCACCCATGGTGACCGAACAGCCTGATATGACGATTCAGAATGCGCTCAAGCGGGTCCAGGGAGAGTACCTGGAGATGCCAGGGCTCCGACTGACGACGGCGCAAGCACAACGGCTGTGGGGACTCGATCAGTCGCTGTGCACGGCGCTACTGGGGGCGTTGGTCGAAGCGAAGTTCCTGCTCAGAACCCGCGACGGTGCGTTTGTTCGGTCGGATACGGTGCTCACAGGGCGGACGGAAGAATAGCCTCCCCTTCAGTACCTCCTCCCCATACCCGGGCGGACCGTCGCAGGTCCGCCCGCGCCTCCATCGAAAGGTCTCAGGGTCACAAGGTCTCAGGGCCGAGGGGTCCTAGGATCGAGGAACTGCCGCAATTGACGGAAGGCGGCGCCACGATGGCTGACCCGAAGCTTCTCGGATTCAGATACCTCGGCCAACGTGCGTGAGTAGGGCGGATAGTAGAAGACCGGATCGTACCCGAAGCCACCCTGGCCTTTCGGCTGAGTGATCTCTCCGTTGACCACGCCCGTCGCCTCGAACGCAAGCTGGCCGTTCGTCACCAATGCGAGGGCGCAGACGAACCGGGCTCTGCGGGACGCCGACCCGGACTCCGCCAGTCGTCGCTCGATGAGAGCGAACTTCTCAAAGTAGGTCGGCGCGGACTCCCCGCCGTAGCGGGCCGAACGAACGCCCGGTTCTCCTCCGAGCGCGTCGATCTCCAGTCCCGAATCTTCCGCCACGGTCGCCAGGCCCGTTCGCTCGGCGTAATACCGCGCCTTCAGCCGGGCGTTCTCCGCGAAGGTCGCTCCTGTCTCGTGTGGTGCGGGAAGGTTCTCGAACGCGTCCAGCGATTCGAGCGTGATGGGAAGACCAGTCAGGACCGCGCGAATCTCCCGCAGCTTTCCAGGATTGGTGGTTGCAATCAGCAGTCGGTCGAAGCCGTGGCGCAGTGAACTACCTGAGCTCACCGACGATGGCTTTCTGCTGTTCGATCAGGCGCGTAATGCCGACATCTGCGAGATCGAGAAGGGCGAGCAGTCCATCGCGTCCAAACGGCAGCGACTCGGCCGTGCCCTGCACCTCGATGTATTTTCCTCCGCCCGTCTTGACGATGTTCATGTCCACTTCGGCGCGGGAATCTTCTTCGTACGCCAGGTCGAGCAGCCTCTCGCCGTCCACGATGCCGACGCTGGTCGCGGCGACGAAGTCCTGAATCGGGAACACTGGGATGGCGCCGCTCTCGCGGACCTTGCGCACGGCCAGCACGAGGGCGACGAAGGCGCCGGTAATCGAGGCCGTCCGCGTGCCGCCGTCCGCCTGAATGACATCGCAGTCGATCCAGAAGGTGCGCTCGCCCAGGCTCTCGAGTTTCGTGACCGACCTGAGGGATCGGCCAATCAGCCGCTGGATTTCCTGCGTCCGTCCGCCGACCTTTCCAGCCGTCGCCTCGCGCGTGGTTCTCGTCGACGTCGAGCGGGGGAGCATCCCGTACTCGGCCGTCACCCAGCCCTTTCCGCTGTTACGAAGAAACGCGGGAACGCGATCTTCTACGCTGGCAGTGCAGATGACTTTTGTGCGGCCCGCCTCGATGAGCACGGAGCCTTCAGCATGCTCGATGAAATGGGGTGTGATCGTGGTCGTGCGAAGCTGGTCGGGACGACGAGATTCGGAGCGCATAAGAGGGGGTTCAGGGTTCAAAGTTCGGGGTTCAGAGTTCAGAGTTGACGGTTCACGATTCGGAGGTCAACGATTCGCGGGCTCTGTGGTGCCGGTGTTCAGGTCCTCGACCCATTGGAGATCCTGCTGAATGGGTCGCCGCAGATCCACGTGACCGGCCAGGGTTTCGACCTCCCGGCCCTCAACGAGTATCTGTACTGCGGTCAAGGCTGGCAAGTTGACAGTCAGGGCGTTGACGACGGTGAAAACGGTGGCTATTTCATTCAGCGACCCGCCCGGGTGGCCGGCTTGAATCTCGCGGCTGAGATCGACAAAGGCCTCGCCGCGATCCGAAACGAAGATGGTCTTGAGCTTCGTGCCGGCAGGAATGGCCGACATCAGGGGCGCCGGGGCCGGTCCGAACTGCGCCTCCAGAATGCGCCGCGCCTGTTCGAGGGTGCCTTCGCCGTACGCCACTTCCTGCTCGGTTGACGTGAGGCGTCCACTCGGGGACACGTAGAACAGCCTCGCCTTGATCCTGCGGACGGCTTCGGCCGCGGCCATCGGCTGGGCAGCCGCCGATGGCTGCGGCGTGGGATGCGTGTACCGGCGGGGCAGCCAGACAAAGAGCGCCCAGCCGATCGCGAGCGCAGCCAGGGCGACCCCGCCCCACTTGAGAAGCGATTCCTTGCTCATCGCTGAGACGCTGTCCTGACCTCCGGCGCCTGCGCGGGAGGTCCCGGCCCGGCAACGGGTCGATCGGCGACGTCGCGATAGTGAACGACGCCCTCGAAGAGCGCCTGCGCGAGCGTCACCTGAAATCCCTCCGACGTGAGCTGCCGTTCCTGTTCGCCGTTCGTCAGGTAACCCAGCTCAACGAGGACCGCCGGCATGTTGGCGCCCACGAGCACGCGGAGCGGTGCGCGTTGGAGCGGGTGAGGGGCCATTGCGACTTTCGTGCGCAGATCGACCTCGAGCGCCTGGGCCAGGATGGCCGATTGCTCCACGTGTCGCGACTGCGCAAGATCCCACTGGACGATCTCGATATCGCGCTCACCTCCGCCGAAGACCGGCAGGAGTTGCCTGTCTGACGCCGCCGCCCGCCGCGCCTCATCGGCGTACCGGTCGAGGTTCAGGTAGTACACCTCTGTTCCCTTCAACGCGGGACTGAACGACGCATTCGTGTGAAGGCTCAGAAAAATGTCGGCCTTGTTGTTATTGGCGAGAGCGGCGCGCTCGTCCAGGCCGACCGTCCGATCGGTCTCGCGTGTCATCAGCACCCGGATGCCGAGGCGCGTTTCGAGGATCGTTTTCAAGCGCCGGCTCACGGCCAGCGTGACCTGCTTTTCCAGAGCGCCACCGCGGCCCCGGTCGCCGTTATCGTCTCCGCCATGCCCGGGGTCGATCACGATCGTGCGCACGCTCGCCGACGTGGCGTCCATTGAAAGGGGCGACTCGGCCGGCCCGGCCGGAGCTGGGGCAGGCGCGGGTGAGGGCGCGGGAGCTGGTGCAGTGTCAGCGTCGCCCGCCAGCAGGTCGATCGTGACCCGGCCGGTGCCGGAGTCCGGCGGAGGCGACATTGCGCGAAACGATTGAAACCGCGGCGCAAGATCGACTTCGATCACATTACCCGGATCGACGACGCGGACGGACTCCGCCAGAGACGATGGCGGGAGTTGAGGAAACAGCGCGTCCAGCGCTTCCGCGTCGAATTTCACGAGCAGCCGGCCGTTCTCCTGGACAATCGTCGAAGCGGTGCGCGGTGTGGTTTCAATGACCACGCGCGTCATCGAAGGCGCGGTCTCGTATCGAACGGACGTGCGCGGCACGCGCAGGTTGCCCAGGATCACGAGACGAGACGCCTTCCGAAGGTCGAGGGGCTGGTCGTACACCAGCGCGAGCCCCCGGTTGATGAACTCGATCGGCACGAACCATCGTTTTCCCGACTTGGTGAGCGGCGCGGCCAGCGACACGAGTCGTCCGCCGACCGATGCGAGGGATTGACCGGGCGTCAGCAGGATCGAGCGCGTCTTGAAGGAGACGGTGACACCTCCCGCCAGGGTGTCTTCCGTCACGCTCAACTGAAAGGGGCCCGCCAGATCATCCAGCGCCACCATCTCCTGTCCATCGATGACGGTCGTCGAGAGCGGACGCCGGGTATCGCGCGTCAGAAGAGTCACTGTTGTGGGGGGGGCCGCCTGACGTCGCGAGGCAGCGTCTATTGACGTCAGGCCCACTGCGGCGCTGACACCGAGCACGAGAATGGTGACGCCGATGAAGCCTCGCCGCCGCGTCGAGACGGGTGGGAACGAGTTCACGTGTGGGCGATCATGCGTTCGCCGACTCGAAGGGCAGCCGGGTCTGGCGCAATCCGGCGGCAGCTTCATGATCGAGAAGCCATCTCTTTCGATCGAGCCCGCCGCCGTACCCCGTCAGTGACCCCGTCGATCCGACGATTCGGTGACAGGGTACGATCAGGCTGACGGGGTTGCTGCCGACGGCCAGCCCCACCGCGCGCGCAGCCAACGGCCGACCCAACTGAGAGGCAACGCGGCCGTAGGTCGACGTCTGACCGCACTTGACGTCGAGGAGGGCGGACCAGACGGCACGCTCGAATTCGTTTCCACGGAGATCCAGTGCAATCTCCGTCGTCGCGGCGGCTGGCTCCCTGAAGTAGCAATCGAGCCACGCCCGTGCCTCGTCCAGTGCCCGATGGGATCCGTCCACGATGGTGTGTGGCGGGAACCATCGCGTTCGTCTGGAGTCCAGCCGCGCGACGCGGTCGGGCTTCAGGAACTCCAGCGCGCAGAGGCCTCGTTCGGATCCCAGCGCGAACATCTGGCCAATCGGCGTTTCAATCCGCGCGCGAAAAAACGTCTCCACGATGGTTGCCACGCGGCGCCCTCGAGCGGAACCTCAAGTGTACTCAACCCGTGAGACACCGGAAACGGCCGAAGAGCGCTCGTGACCGGTATTGTGGCACACTTCGATCGTGGCCGTTCTTCGAGTGCTTCGCCATAAAACAGCGGTGGAATCGATCGTGCGCGTCGGAATCGCCGCGCTGGCGATGACACTTCTCACCGCCGCGCAGACGCCGTCCCGGCCCCTTCCCGATCGCGATGCGCTGCTGAAGGAAGCCAGGCGCCGTATGCAGGGAAACGACGCGATCATGGCTCGATATCGCTACCACGAGCAGATCGTGGACTTTGCACGCGACGAGAAAGGCGCCGTGACAAGCCGCACCGTCCGGGTATATAAGGCGCGGCCCGATCGTTGGGGCGCTCCAATGGACTGGATTCTCCTTTCGAGAAATGGTGTTGCCGCGCCCGCGGCCGAAGTTGAGCGCCAGGAGCGGGAGTGGAAGGAGCGAGTGGCGCGAGAGGCCGCCGATCGAGATCGCGAGAGTGCGGGTGAACGTTCGAGGCGGCAGGCGCGGGAACAGGAAGAAATGAATGAAGAGAATCGCGCGGTAGACGAAGTGTTTCAGGTCAGTGAAGGCACCGTCGTGGGCCGCGAGGTTGTCGATGGGAGAAGCACGATTGTGCTGGCGTTCGAGCCGAAAAAGGAGAGCGCCCCGCAGACGTTTCTCGGCAAGGTGATGAGCCGCACCAAGGGCCGCGTCTGGTTCGACGAATCGACCTGCGAGCTGATCCGCTTTGACGCTCAGACGATTGATACCGTGACCTACGGCTGGGGGTTGATTGCGCGCGTGCACCAGGGCGCGAGGCTGACGCTCGAGCGCCGTCCTGTCGACCGGGATGCGTGGTTGCCGTCAGGCTACAGGCTCGTCGGCAATCTTCGACTGTTTCTCCTCAAGGAAACGCGAATCGACCGTGAGGTTCGCTTCTCCGATTTTTCTCGCAACTGACTGCGTTATCCTACGCGCAGCCGCCTCAGCCTCCCATGCACCAGCCGCGTCATCGTCGATCCCTGCGCGTATCAGCCATGATCGTCGCCCTGGTCCACGCGCCCTCGGCGGTCGTGCAGGCGCAGAGCGTCTACGGTGCGGAGTCGCCGAACAAGATGCTCTCGATTTCACTGGTCCTTGATGGCGGACGACCTGTCTATCGCGTCACTTATCGCGGCCGGACGGTTGTCAATGACTCGCCACTCGGCCTGGTCTTCAAAGACGGGCCTCCGCTCGCCGAACGTCTTGGCGTCGTCGACACAACGAATCGGGTCTCCGATGAGACCTGGACACCTGTGGCGGGTCCGCGACGAACGATCCCGAATAGATTTTCCGAGGTGTCGGTCTCCCTTCAGGAGGCGGCCGGAGAGAGGCGTCGAATCAGCATCATTCTTCGCGCGTTCGACGAGGGTGTGGCATTTCGGTACGAGATGCCGGCACAGCCGAGCCTGCAATCGTTTGTCCTGGCATCCGAGGCGACAGGATATGTCGTCTTCGAGGCGCCACTGGCGATGGTGTGGGGTTATCCGGAGGCGTACCGAGGACAGAATGGGATCGAATTCATCGAGCGCGTGCCGACGACGTGGGACGAGACGAAAGTGCTGCATGGCGCGGTGGGAGAGTTCGTCGCCATAGCCCGACGTCAAGGGGACACGTGGTATATGGGAGGGATCACCAACTGGGACGCACGGGATGTCAGTCTCCTGCTGGCGTTCGTCGGGCCGGGGAACTACATCGCTGAAATGTTTGCCGACGGTCCTGATGCCGATGTGACCGCCACGAGCCTCCTGCAAACCCGCACCATCATCAATGCCCGATCAGTTCTCAATCTGCACATGGCGCCGGGTGGAGGATTTGCCATAATCCTGACGCCCGTCACCGAGCGGTGATCGGCCTTACGCAAGGGTCCGGCTTCTCAGGCGAGGTTTCAGAAATGATTCAAGACCTTTCAGCGGTTCATCGCCCCGTGTCGGATCTCTTCCCTTCGCGCTCGCCTGGAGATGAGGCGCGGTTCCGGCTGACGCCCGAACAGCTTCAGTTTTTTCACGAGAATGGTTATCTGGCAGGCGTGCGGATTCTCGATGAAGGTCAGGTAGACCGGCTGCGCGGGGAACTGGACACGCTGTTCGATCCGGGGCACCCGGGCCACCACCTCTTCTACGAGTACCATTCGAACGAATCATCCTCTCCCGAGACGGTGCTGTTCCACGCGCTCGGCGCCTGGCGGATCACCGCCGGCTTTCATGACGTGCTCTGGAACCCGGCGTTCACGGTGCCTGCGTCGCAGCTCCTCGGCGGCGCTGTTCGATTCTGGCACGATCAGCTCTTCTGCAAGCCTCCGCACCATGGCGGCGTCGTCGCGTGGCACCAGGACTATTCGTACTGGACGCGGACGGAGCCGATGACGCACCTCACGTGCTGGATCGGCCTCGACCACTCGACGCGCGAGAACGGAGGCCTCCACTACGTACCGGGAAGCCACCGTTGGCGGCTGTTGCCGGTCACCGGGCTCGCCGGCGACATGCTTGCGATTCAGTCGGTGCTCTCGAACGAGCAGAAGCGGGCGTGGCATCCGGTGGCGGTCGAGTTGAAGGCCGGTGAAGCCTCCTTTCATCATCCGCTGATGGTCCACGGCTCCTTTGAGAATCGGACCGACCGCCCCCGCCGGGCTACGGTCATCAATGTTTTCAAGGACGGCACGCGATCGATGTCCGACACGCCACTTCTCAAGGGCGTTCCGCCCATTCCGGCCGGCCAGGCGATGGGCGGGCAATTCTTTCCTTTGCTGTATGATCCAGCCGCACAACCGTAACTTTTTCTCCGCAGGGAGGCCGACGGTGAAACACTGGTTCCTCGCATCATTCATGCTGCTCGCCGTTCCGGCGTTTGCGCAACAGTCTGCGCCAGAAATTCCATTCGAATCGGTGCCCAATTTTCTCAAGCTGCCGCCCGATCTCTACCTTGGAGAGGCGTCAGGCGTCGCGGTCAATTCGAAGGGACATCTCTTCGTGTTTTCTCGCGGCAACACGACGGGGCCCGCGTATGCGGCGACCGCCTCGCAGCTTCTCGAGTTTGGCGCCGACGGGAAGTTCATTCGGGAGATCGGCAAGAACCTCTATGCCTGGTCGTACGCGCACACGGTGCGCGTGGACAAGGATGACAACATCTGGTGCGTGGACAAGGGCTCCGACATGGTCGTCAAGTTCAGTCCAGAGGGCCAGGTGCTGATGGTCTTCGGACGGAAGAAGGAAGCGTCCGACGAAGGGGCTGAAGCCTGGACGCATCCGACGCCTCCGCGCCCGCCCGTTGACGGGATGTTCCGGCAACCCACCGACGTCACGTGGGACACGCAGGGCAATGCGTTCATCAGCGACGGCTACGTCAACTCGCGCGTGGCGAAGATTGACAAGAACGGCGACTGGGTGAAGTCGTTTGGTGAGCCCGGCAACGGACAGGGGCAGTTCAATACGCCTCACAGCATCACGGCCGACGCCAAAGGCAATATCTACGTCGCGGATCGAGGGAACCGGAGAATCCAGGTGTTCGACTCGAACGGCACCTTCGTTCGCCAGATCACCGTCGACGTGCCGATTCCTGCCGACGCGAAGCCGGCGATCGGCAACCCGCCGTCCGCTGAAGGCGCCGCCGCGCAGAACGGCGCTCCGTGGGCGGTCTGCATCACGCCGGGACCCAACCAATTCTTGTATGTGTCGGACGCCTTTCCCGGGCGTCTCTACAAGCTGTCGCTCGAGGGAAAGGTGCTCGGCGTGCTCGGCAAGTCAGGCAAACAGCCCAAGCAGTTCGGGTGGATTCACGAAATCGCCTGTCCTTCTGAGAACGAGCTGTATGTCGGCGAGATCCTGAACTGGCGCGTGCAAAAGCTCCTGCTCCATCCGACTGGCAGCACCGCGGCCGCGAAGTAGTGCGACTCCCGACACGAATGTCCAGATCGATCCTCACGGTCGGTGTGTGCCTCGCCTGGGTGGCCTTCACGGCTCCGCCTTTGACCGCGCATCAGACAGGCGCTGCCATTCGGCTGAGCTCGGTCGTTCCTCGCCTGGCCAACCAGGGCTGGGGCGTGCTCCTCATGGACAAGAGCGCGGACGGCGCGCCCATCAGGATCGGCGATCGCACGTTCGAGCATGGCGTCAGCACGCACGCACGAAGCGACCTGGTCTACCTGATCGCGGGGCGCTATTCGCGGCTTCGCGCGTGGGTCGGTGTAGACGCGACGGTCTCCAAGCCCAAAGAAGCGAACGCCATCTTTCAGGTGTTTGGCGACGGGCGGAAGCTCTTCGAGAGCGCCCTGATGAAGGTAGACACGCCTGCGGCGCGTATCGATGTGGATCTGGAGCGCACCAACGCGCTTCGCCTGGTCATCACTTACTCGCGCGAAGGAACCTACGCAGACCACGCGGACTGGGCCGAGGCGGAACTCGTCGCCGACTCGATCCTGCCAGATTCTGGCCTCTCGACCCGGGAGGCCTCTGGTGCGCCGAGCCGCGTTCAGAGCGGCGCGCTGACATTCTTCACCGTTGGCGATTCGCTCGACGGCTTCACGCTCGCAGACGGCAAGCGAATCGACATGCGGGCCCACGGAGGCATGGGGCCGTACGTCTCTCCCGATGATTCGAGGACGATCGAAGAGTCGGCGGCTTTTCGAGAAGCGCGCGGCGGCATTGCGTGGGACTGGACATCGCGGTCGAAGTCGAACCGACCCTGGACTGCTCCAGTTGACACCACGTTCACATGGCCGGATCCCGGCGGCGCCGAGGTATGGCTGCCGCGGGGCTACGGCTGGAAATGGCAGGATCCCCTCGAGTCCCATCCCTTCGAGGACCGCACGTACAACTACGGCGCGTTCTTCAATCGAGAGGACGGCCTGTCACTGCCGATGGCCACGATCATCGATCGACGGGCCGGAATCGGTGTGTCCTTCATCCAGTCGCCGGACGACGTCCTGATCGATCTGCAGGTTTCAACGACGAGGGACGGCAGCGTGCGATTCTCGCGGGCCTTCAACCGATACGGTGGCCCGACCCACGATGTCCGGTTTCACATGGACATCGTCGTGCACGAACCGGACGTGCGCGCCGCGCTCGCGGCGATCGTCGAGCGCTACCCTGTGTATTTCGAGCCACCGAACGCGCGCGTTCATGAGATTGGCGGAGGAGGAGCGTACTCCGGGTGGGAGGGAGAGATCGACGCGCCGAAGCTGGCGGCGATGGGTTTCACCATGAACTGGAAGGCGAGCCTCGACTTTCCATACATGGGCATGTTCCTTCCTCCCGTGAAATCAGATGAGGTCTGGAACCGATTCGCCGGCGGAGGAGAAGGCGTCTACGGTCCGGGCGACGAGGGTCGGTACGGTCAGACGACGCTTCGGAAGATGGCGGCGTACTCGACCGCCATGCGCCAGGCCGGCTTCCACGTACTCAACTACTTCAACGTGACGGAATTTGGAGGCAACATCGTCTATCCCGCGCCGCCTCGGCGCGCCCGACGCGATGCGGACCTCTGGAGGGATCCCAACGACCTGCTGCACAGGCAGCTGGAAGGCGCGGTCCTGAAGAGCCCTGATCCGATCTGGACCTGGGGCAAGGCCGTCATCATGGACTGTGGAGATCCGGCCTACCGACGTTTCCTCCTGGGGCAGGCGAAACGGCACGTCGAGACGCTGCCCGATTCTTCTGGCATCGCGATCGATCGAATGGACTGGATCACACGGTACAACCCGAATGCTGATGACGGCGTGAGCTGGATAGACGGACCATCCCGACATATGCGCCGTTCGTGGATGTCCCTGATGGACGAGCTCGGACCGATCATGCATCGGGCCGGGAAGGTGATTTTCGGCAACGACATGGATCGCCGGCTGGAGTTGATGCGCGAGGTCGACGGGTTCTACGACGAGCACGGTGACTTTCCCTTCAACCTGAACACGAGTGCGTTTCTCGCCCTTCGGAAGCCCCTGGTTTGCTGGACGAGAGACGACGAATCGCTGAAACCCGATCCGGACGCCTACCTCCAGCGGCATCTCTATCTGGGCGCGTTTCCCACGGTGCCATATCCAGGCAACGACCACACGATGTTGCCCACAGCATGGAACGAACGGCTGTATCTGGATTACGGTCCGCTCTTCAATGCGATGAGAGGCAAGAAATGGGTCCTCACACCGGGCGTCGTCAGCGTGGATGACCCGGCAGTCAAGGCCAATGTCTTCGAGGTTCCGGGCGGCTATCTCGTCTTCGTGGGACTCGCGCATCGTCTCGCGCGCGCGCGTGTCACGCTTCGAGGTCTTGGCGCCAGGGCGCACGTCTTGTACCCCGGAGAGCGCGACGAGGTCACCCTCGATTCAGTTGTGTCAGGAGACTCCGCCGTCTTCGACGTTCCTTTGAAGCGCGGCTGCGCCTTGCTCAAATTGGCACGCCCATCAGCTCAATAGCTCGCGATCGCGCGGTTCACACGATCTTCGACTCGGCAGCCGGGTGATAATGCAGATGTCTTCGGTCCCATGGGCGCATTTCAGGTCATTTCCTTCGTTCTCCTGATCGGAAGCTCGTCGCCGCACAGAGAGGCCCAGCCTCCTGCCGATTGCAAAGAGTGGCATGAGTGTCGCCAGATGGCGCTCGAGGCGTTCGAGCGGCGCGACTACGAGCGCTTTCACGATCTCGCCTGGCGAGCAGTCCAGACGGGTCCCCGGCGCGATCCGAATCTGATGTACTTGCTCGCACGCGCGCAAAGTCTGAGTGGACGGCTGGACGATGCCCTGGTGATGTTGCGGCGGGTGGCCGAAATGGGAGTGGCCAGCGACGCGGTTTCGAACGACGAGTTCCAGGGCGTGAGAAGTTTACCGGGCTGGCCGGACGTCGAAGCGCTGATCGCCGGGGCGCTTGCACGCCCGGCCGCGGGCCTCACGATGCCTGCCACCTCGCGGTCGGTCGCTGCCACGGCTCCCGCCGCGAAGGTCCCCCCGTCGTCGAGCGACGGGGCCACCCCGGCGGTTGTTCCCTCCGTTTCCGATAAACGCTCGTCCACCAGGCCCGAGAGTGTGCTCAACCTTCCGGGCCGACTTCTCAACTCGACGGGCCTGGCATACGACGACGTGTCGAGCCGCTTCGTGGTGGGCGAGCGCGGCGCGCGAAAGTTGCTGGTCGTTGACCAGCGATCGCAGCACGTGCTCAATCTGGTGGATTCATCGTCTGCGGGCTTCTACGAAATCATGGCGTTCGAGATCGATCCACGGCGCGGGGATCTGTGGGTTGTCAGCGCCGACGGATCGGATGCCGGAGGCGACGCCGGACGCGCCTCTTCGCTTCATAAGCTGCAGCTCGTATCAGGCCGGCCGCTCCAGCGTCTGTCATTGCCCGATCAATTCCTGCCGGCGCGATTCAGTGATGTTGCCATCACCGAGCGCGGTACCGTGTTTGTTCTCGATTCAATCGGTAAGCGAATTTTTCGTGTGGGCGCCGGTCAGCGCACGTTCGAAGTGGCGGCGACGCTCCGCCTCGAGACGCCCGTCACCATCGGACCCATCAACGACAGCATGGTGTATGTGGCGCATGCCAAGGGGATCGCGCGGGTCGATCTGGCGACGGGCAAGGCCACTCCGGTCGGCGGGCCGAAGGACGTGCCGCTCACCGGATTCGAACGGCTCCGGGCGGACCAGAACACGATCGTCGGGATCCAGACTCAGGATGGACGGAGACGCGCCGTCCGCGTGCGGCTGGCCGCATCCGGAGGACGCGCGCAGTCGCTGGAGCTCTTCGATGAGAATCTCGCCATGCCCGATCCCACCGCGGCAACGTTGTCCGGCGACACGCTGTACGTCCTGACCGAGCAACCATCAGCAGGTGGCGCGGCCGCGGGCTCGTCGTTTCAGAAGATCCGGCTGCGGTAGCCGCGCTTATCTCCCCAACCAGTACGTGACTTTGACCGCCAGGGCTCGCGCACGCACGCGATTCAGGCCCAGTCCATTCGCGTCGGTGTCCCATCCTGTGTCGTACACGATGTAGAGGTCAGAACCAGGCTTGTAGATGTACCAGAAGAGAAAATTGAAGGTCGTCAGCCGGCGATCGTCGTTGTACTGGACGAAGCCTTTCAGGAACAGCTGCGGCGAAAACGAATAGCTGACGCGCGTGTTGAAGACATTGGTCACGAACGATGGCGAGCCCGGAAGCGTGACGTGGTTGCGCGTGTAATTCGGTTCGATCAGGAGGGCCCGGGCCGGCAGGAAATTGAGATTGAACTTGTAGGTTTGTTTGTCGCCGCTGTAGTACCCTCCGAGCTCGATCGCGCCCGTCCCGTAGATCCTCTTGCTCGAGTCCATGCTGTAGCTCGCGCGAAACGTATCCCAGTTGTATCCGCCGACGGGGAGCGTGGCCGGCCCGATGGTGAAGGGAACCGGCAGGAAGTCGTAATCGCGATCGATGCTCGCCTTGAAGAATGCGCTGTTCTGCTGTTCGAGCGAGAAATTCAGTTCCTGCGTGCGAGACGACGTCTGGCCCGTGTGCCGTTCGTAGTAATCCACCTTGCCGCCGAAGGTCAGCTGACGCACACCGGGCCAACCGGGTCGTGGAGTCCACGCGGCCGAAACCTTCGTGTTGCGGATATCGGTGCGCGGGATGAAGCCCATCTCGGCGTTGAAGCGCTCGCCGATGTCGAGATATGTGGCGTCGTACGTGAAGCGATCGCTCTGCCACGCGTAGTCCACGGCGCCCGCCCAATCGTTGCCGATGGGTTCCGGCGAGAACGTGCGGGCCAGAAGCCCCGTGATGTTCGTGTGCTGACCGAACGAGAGCGCGGTATCGATGCCGGCGGACCGGTTGAAGTCGCTCGATCCGCCCTCGCGATTGAGCACGATCGCGCCGACGGAGCTCTTGGCCAGGACGTTCCGTTTGACGCGCACCACCGCGTAGTTCGCCTTCGGCACCATCAACCCGGGCTGATCGACCGAGTCGGTCTCGATGTTCATCACGCCGAGCGTGTACGGCCCCGCACGTCCGGTGACCTTTCCGCCGGCGATGATCGGCACCTCTCTCGCGTCCTGCAGGCCGATGCGCCGGCTGTAGAAAATGGAGAGGAGGCCCGGCGTCGTGTCGCCTCCGCTGTCGCCGCCGAGATACGTGGTCTCACTGCCGCTTCGACCGTAGTCGAAGATGCCGGCGCTCTCAGTAAAGAACTGGCGCTTTTCCGGGAAGAAGATGCTGAACCGCGACAGGTTCACGATCTCCTGGTCGGCCTCGACCTGGGCGAAGTCGGTCTTGTAGGTGATGTCGGCGGTGATTTGCGATGTCACGCCGACGCGGAGGTCGAAGCCGTACTTCTGTTTCACGTCAGCCGCCGTCTTCGCCTCGTAGTCTTTCGCGACGGTGGGAGCGGCGAACGGCAGGAATTCGAGCCTGCGCGGCACCGTCACGTCGGTGAGGCCCGTGAGCTGCCCGGCATGCGACATCCGCGTGAACCCCTGGGGTCCCCATTCACGCGGATACGGAACCCAGTAGGTCTCTTCGTGCTTCCGGATGATCGTCCGGCACAGGTTGAGGCCCCAGATGCTCTCGCCAATCTGGTTCTTGAACCGCAGCTGGCTGAGAGGAATCGCCATCTCCGCGTACCAGCCATGCTCGTCGCGGCTGGTCTTGCAGCGCCATACCGCGTTCCAGTCGTAGTTCACGATGCGCCCATCGTCCACGGTATTGGCGTCCTTCAGTGCACCGAGCGGATTGGTGTTGAACGCAAGCGCGTTCCGGTGATCGTGAAAGGCGTCGATGACGATCTTGATCTGGTCGCCCTTGCTCAGTCCGGAGTCGCGCTTCAGCTCGGTGGCGCGGATGCCCGCCGGGTCGCTGTCGTACGCCGAGAATCCGAAGAAGAGGGTGCGGTTGTCGTAGAGGATGCGGACTTCGGTCCGCTCGGTGGACGGTGCGCCGAAGTCGGGTTCACGCTGGATGAAGTCGGCCATCGGCCGCACCGTCTTCCAGACGTCTTCGTCGAAGTGGCCGTCGATCCTGATGGTCTGGCCTTCCGGGATTCGCGTGGCGATTGCGTTGAACGTCGCAGGGTCGATGCGATTGACGTCGATCGCTGGACCGGCGGACGGCTTCTCGTGGGGCGTGCGAGCCGACGCACCGGTCGGAATACCGATGGCCAGGATGCCCAGCAGGCACGCTATTCGACAAGGGGCCAAGCGACCTAGCTGCCGTTCCGGAGAGGCGGCGGCATGCGACCCGGCAGCCGGTTGGTCGGCTTCGCTTCATTCGCGGTCAACTCGCCCTTCACCATCGCGTGTCGAATCTCCGGGAACGCTTCATTCTACGGTAGAAATCTGGCGGCCCGATCGCGCGATCGTCAGGACTTGCCCGTGACGCCGAGGCCGTGCCACCATTGCGCAACCTCGCGCATCGAATCGACAGGCAGGGGGAGAATCAGGGGAGCCGATGGCCGTTGACGGAGGGGAACCACTCAGTCCGAGACTGAAGCCGTACTTCTGTGAGCTCGAACAGGGCCGCACGTACCTGTGGTGCGCGTGCGGTCGGAGTCAGAACCAGCCGTTCTGCGACGGCTCACATCGCGGCAGCACGTTCAGGCCCGTGCCGTACACCGCCCGGGCAGCGGGGGAGGAGGTGCTGTTCTGCGGCTGTAAGCGAACCTGTGAGCGGCCCTTCTGCGACGGAGCGCACAACAACCTGCCTGGTGCGTACCGCGAAGATGATCCCAACAGCCCGCAGAACCGGATGATCCCCACAATTTCCGCGGGTGATGATGCGCGCGCGATGCTCGACGGAGGCTGTTACGTGTTCGCGATGGGGCGGGCAGCGCTCCGCGAGCGCGACGGGCTCCGCTACTGCGCGGTCATCTCGCCGGCACAGGGCGCCCGGTATCAATCGCAGTTCTACTGCGAGGTGTCGACCGGTCCGTCGCCTGTGATGGGATTTGGTGATCGCCACGTCATTCTGCTCGTGGCCGACGGATCGGGAACGGTGACTATCTCCGGGCGTACGTTCCCGGTTGGTCCCGCGACCGGTGTGTATGTTCGCCCCAACGAAGCCTTCAGCCTTGCCTCGCAGAATGGAACGCCGCTCAAGGTGTTCGTCTCGCCGTGTCCGGCTGCCGACGAGCCCGAATGGCCCTCGCGCATGCCGGATAATTTCGATACAGGCTGGCCCGAGCGAGTCGCCGTCGTCAATCAGGAAGAGCGCAAGCGGATGGCTGTCCGCTTCTTTCAGATGCTGGTGGACAAGTCACTCGGCGCCACCACGGCGGCGCAGTTCATCGGATTCATTCCGCAGTCGAAGGCCGAACCGCACCGGCACCTCTACGAAGAGGCGCTGATCATTCTGTCCGGCACGGGCTGCATGTGGACCGAGACGAGAAAGGCGGATGTCGAAGCGGGAGACGTGATCTTCTTCCCCAGCAAGCAGCTCCACTCGCTGCAGTGCACTCACCCGGATGGCATGGACGTCGTCGGTATCATCTATCCGGGCGACAATCCTTCGATCAATTACTAACAGGAACACGAGTGGTGCTTTAGGTCCTCGGGGTCCTTCAGGTCCTGGTGGTCACGTTCCAGGCTCCTGCAGCATTTCAAGGACCTTGAGGACCCATAGGACCTGTCTATTGAATCGCGTAGAGCGTTCCGTCGGCGCTGCTGAAGTACACCACTCCGCGATCAACCACTGGTGACGAGAAGATCGCTCCGACCGAGAACATCCGGTAGATGTCCAGGTCCATGTCCTGATAGTTGTTGAACACGGGAGTGAACGCGGCCCGATTGATTCCGCCATCAGGCTTCAACACCTTGAGCGTGTCCGTGCGGGCACTCTCGGTCTGGTATTCCCACGCGATTGTGCCCGTCTTGATATCGATCGCGTAGAGCTTGCCGTTCGTGCAACCCACGTATGCGAGATCGCCGGCGAGCGCCGCGGACGAATACACCCAGCCCTTCGCATCCACCGTAAATCGCGGACGACCGTTCTTCGCGTCGAGCGCGTGGAAACGGAACGAGTCGGAGGTGCCGACGTAGACCGTTCCGTTTGCCACCGCAGGCGTGCCGAGGACCCAGGACTTGCTGGTCGAGAAATCCCACTTCTTCCGTCCGGTCGCGGCGTCGAGCGCATACACGTGTCCGTCGCGACAGCCAACGTAGACCGTATCGTCCACCACCGCCGGCGACGACTGGAATCCCACCTGGTTGTGATACATGGGATCTTCGCCTGCCTTGAAACGCCATTTCTCCGCGCCCGTGTCGGCGTCGAGTGCGTAGAGGTTGCTGTCCCAACTGCCGATGTACACCACGCCGTTCGCAACCGCGGGCGATGCGTGCACGACGTCCTTCGTGGCGAATCGCCACTGCACGACACCGGTGTCGGCGTCGATCGCGTACACGTTGCCGTCGCCGCTTCCGAAATACACCTTCCCGCCGGCAACGGCCGGTGATGACGTGAAGAGATCCCACGCGTCGGGAATCGTCTGGTCGGTTGGCGGGTATCCGTGGGTGCCCTTGGCCTCGAACCTCTTTTCGTTCTCGGTCATGAACCCCCACTTGAGCTTGCCCGTATCTGCCGCGAGCGCGTACAGCACACCGTCGGTCGACTCGAAGTACACCAGCCCGTTGGCGATCGCGGCACTCGACGTGACCTGCTGCCGGGTCTTGTGCTTCCACTTCTCCTTTCCGGTCTCCTGATCGATGGCATAGATGAACCCGTCAGTGCTCCCGACATAGATGACGCCGTCGGCGATAGTGGGCGACGCGACGATGGCGCTCCCGGTCTTGAAGGTCCACTTGACGCTGCCGAACTGCCGCGGGCCTGGCTGCTCGTAGACGCCCGTGTGCGCGAGGTTGCCGTGGAACATCGATTGGGCCGCGACGCCGGCCGCACCGGCCGCGAGCCAGGCCAGAAGCGCAATCGCCGATCTCATCAGGAGCTCTCCTTCTTCGAAAACATACTCGTCGCCGGGTTCAGCAGGTCACACGTTGTGCCGCTGTCAACGTTAACGTATGAGAAGGGCCGCGGTTCCGCCTATGTGATGAAGCTCCCTAATCCGTGAGGCGAATGGTGAACCGAGCGGGCCGAGACGCGGCATTCCTGCCCAGCGGTCCGGTCGCGCAAGGCGCTGCGCCAGGGCTTGGTCAGGGCGTCGCCTGAACATGATCCGCTGGCACGGCGCGCACGGCGGCGAGCCACTTGTCGGCGATACGCAGCGATTTTGTCAGACTAATCCCGTGATGGACGATGTGCGCCTTGACGCCAGCCGGCGCCGGCCGCGTATCATTGGCGCGGACCAAGGCGCTCTAGCGGTCCGGAAGGGAACAGGGCGTGCGGCCAAACAGGACCAAATCACTATTGAAGGCTGGCGGTACAGCGGTTGGAACGCAGATCCAGCACCTCGATTCGCCGGAGCTCGGCCGCCTCCTTGCCGCGGCCGGCTTCGACTTTGTCTGGGTCGATGCCGAGCACGGCCCCTTTGACCAGCAGTCGATCGAACGGCTCGTGCGCGCCATTGGCGCCACCGGCGCGACGCCGATTGTCCGCGTCGGGGAGTTCTCGTACTCCCTCGTCGCACGCGCGCTCGACGCCGGCGCGCAGGGCATCATCCTCCCTCGCGCGAACGATGTCGCGCGACTGCGCGAGGCGCTGTCATGGACGCGATTTCCTCCGGACGGCATTCGCGGCTATGGACTCGGCGGGCCCCACCTCGAATACGAAAAGGCGAGCCTGCCCGAGGTGATCGCGCACAGGAATGCGCACACGCTCGTGATCGTGCAGTTCGAGAATCAGTGGGCCATCGATCATGCAGACGAGCTGCTGCAATTGCCGTTTGTCGATGTTGCGCTCATCGGCCCCGCCGATCTGTCCATCTCGCTCGGCATTCCAGGAGAGTTCGACAATCCCACGCTGGTCGCGCACGTGGATCGGCTGATTGCGGCGTGCCAGCGGCATGGCGTCGCACCAGGCATTCACATGCGGGCCGCGGCGACGGCCCGGAAATGGCTGCACCGGGGCATGCGCTTCGTGAGCGCGGGCAGCGAGCACATCTTTCTGTTGGAGAAAGCCGCAGAGACGGTGGCGAGCTTGCGGTAGCCGGTCCTTCAGGTCCTCTTGGTCCTCAAGGTCCTTCAGGACCTGGAATCTTTAGGCGATCGAAACAACCGCCGATTTGGTCTCGAGATACTCCGCCAGGCCCTCGGCGCCGTTCTCGCGTCCCACTCCACTCGACTTCCAGCCGCCGAATGCCAGCTGCGGCGCGATGATCGCCACGCTGTTGACGCCGACCGTGCCGAACTCGAGCGCCTCCACCGCACGAATTGACCGGCCGAGGTCGCGCGTGAAGACATATGCCGCAAGCCCGTATTCGGTCGCATTCGCTCGCGCCAGCGCGTCGGTTTCGTTCTCGAAGGACTGAACGGCCAGAACAGGACCGAAAGTTTCCTCCCGCATGATTCGAGCAGTGGGGGTGATCTCGTCGAGCAGCGTCGGTTGGAAGAAGCAGCCGCGTTCCCGATCAGAAAGCCGGACCTTCTGTCCGCCGGCCCGAACCTGCGCCCCCTTCTTGACCGCATCGTCGATGTGCTCGGTGACTCGAGCCAGCGCGCGGTCGTGGATGAGTGGACCGACGTCGGTCTCTTCGTTCATCGGATTTCCCACCTTGAGGCGCCCGATTCGAGCGGTGAGCGCTTCCACGAGCGCCTGTTTGACGCCGGCCTCGACATAGATCCGTTGCGCGCAGATACACGTCTGTCCGGCATGCCGGTACCTCGACGCCACAATGGCGTCGGCGGCACGATCCAGATCGGCATCGGCGAATACCAGAACGGGAGCGTTGCCGCCCAGCTCCAGCGACACACGTTTCATCGTGTCTGCCGCGCCCCGCAGAAGGCTCCGCCCGACTTCCGTGGAACCGGTGAACGCAATCTTCCGCACACGCGGATCCTGCATCCAGACTTCGACGACTTCGGCCGCGCGGGACGTCGTGACGACCTGCAGGACGCCCTGAGGAAAGCCAGCATCGCGCGACAGACCTGCCAGTCGCACCGCGCTCAACGGCGTCTCGGGTGCAGGCTTCGCGATGACGGTGCATCCCGCGGCGAGGGCCGGGCCCACCTTGCGGCAGAGCGTGTTGAGCGGGTAATTCCACGGTGTAATGGCCGCGACGACGCCGACGGGTTGGCGGATGGTCCACATCCGGGTCTCGGCCGACGATGAAGGAATCCAGTGCCCGTACGCGCGGCGCCCTTCTTCTGCGTTCCAGCGCAGGAAGGCAACGGCCGAAGCAACCTCACGCGCTGCTTCACGGCGTGGCTTGCCGCTTTCGCGCACGATGAGCGTCACCATTTCTCTGGCATCACACTCGACGAGCGTGGCCAGCTCGTCGAGCAATGTCGCCCGACGATCCGGCGTCGTGCGCGACCAGTCGAGAAAGGCCGAGTGTGCCGCATCGACGAATGCGCCGGCGCCCTCCGGGCCGATGTCCGCGCATTCCCCGACGGTGTCGAGCGTGGCTGGATCGTGGACGATCATAGTTGTCGAAAGACCTCGTAGAGATTCTGCTTGCGTTCGATGCCAATGCCCGGCACGTCTGGCAGCCTGACGCGGCTCTTCACGACGGGCACACCGTCGGCGAAACCGCCGAACGGCTGAAATACTCCTGGGTACGATTCATTGCCGTGCAGGCCCAATCCCGCCGCGACGTGAAGCGCCATCTGATGTCCGCCGTGCGGAATGCATCGACGCGTGGACCAACCGTTCGAACCGAGCATGCCGAGAATGCGAAGATATTCCACCGTGCCGTAGCTGAGCGCGGGGTCGAACTGCAGGTAGTCGCGATCCTTGTTCATCTTTCCATAGCGAACGAGATTGATCGCGTCAGGCAGCGAAAAGAGGTTCTCACCCGTCGCCACCGGATTGGTTGACGCTTCGACCGTTTCGGCCAGGACCTCGAAGTCCAGCGGATCACAAGGCTCTTCGTACCATTTGAGCCGGTAGGCGTTCAGCACCGAGGCGTAGGCCAGGGCCTGCTTGCGATCGAACCGGCCGTTGGCATCTACAGCAAGCTCGCAGTCCGAGCCGATTAACTTCAACACCGCCTCGATTCGAGCCAGGTCGTCGGCCAGCGAGGCGCCACCAATCTTAATCTTGACCGTCGTGTACCCGAGATCGAGATAGCGCCCGATCTCCTCCAGCAACCCTGGTATATCTCTCCCTGGATAGTAGTAGCCACCAGCGGCATACACATACACGTCTTCGTCTGCATGGCCGTCGCGGTACCGGTCCGCCAGCAGCCGGTACAGCGGCTTTCCTTCGATCTTGGCGACGAGATCCCACAAGGCCATGTCGAGTGTGCCAACGGCCACGGACCGATCTCCATGGCCGCCAGGCTTCTCGTTGGCCATCATCACCTTCCAGGCTTTCGCTGGATCCAGATTCTCCCGCGCGTCGTCGAGCAGCGCGCCAGGCGAGGCGTCGAGCAGGCGAGGGATGAGCCGTTCGCGCATGATGCCGCTCTGAGCGTACCGGCCGTTCGAATTGAAGCCGTAGCCGACGACGGCGCGACCGTCGCGGATCACGTCGGTATGAATGGCGACGGCTGACGCCGTCATCTCGGAGAAGCTGATGTACGCGTTGCGCATCTCCGAGCGCAGTGGAACGACGATGTCCCTGATCCCTGTGATCTTCATGCGGTCCGTTTCTCCCAGAGGCTCCAGATCGTCAGGTCGCGCGACGCAGGTTGATCGACCAGAACGAGGCTCGCGGCGTAGCCGCACCCGAACAAGACGATGTGGCTGATGAGGCCAATCATCAGCGGGTGCATCCGATAGTTGAAACCGAGATCCACCTTCAGCGGTCCGGTCATCGTGGCCCAGGCGACAAAGGCGATACAGCACGCCAGCCCGACGTACGCACCGCTCCGAGTCGCGCGCACGGAAAGAAAGCCGAGACCAAAAAGACCCAGCAGACCGCCGGCGACGATGCTCGCCAGGATCACGAACAGTTCGTAGACGGCCCTTGTGCGCGACTCGGTGAGCTGAAGCGCGACGGCCATCGCCAGGAGTCCTCCGCAGAGAATCGCGAGCCGCCCGAACATGAGGCGCTGCCGGTCGGTGGTGTGCGGCCAGAAACGGGCGAAGTAGTCCTCCGTGGCCACGGTGCCGACGCTGGTGAGATCGGCGCTGAACGCCTGCATCGCCGCGGCGAGTATCGCGGCGAGGATGAGCCCGATGAGGCCGTGCGGGAGTTCGGTGGCAATGAAATAGGGAAGGATGTTGTCCGGGTGCGCGATCACATCGGTCGGAGGGTGCATCGCGCTCACACGATAAAAAGCCCAGAGCGCCGATCCGATGAAGAAAAATGTCACCCAGATGACGAGGCATGACAGCGCACCCGTGAAGGCCGCGCGCTGAGCCTCACGGTCGGTCCGCGCGACGAGATAGCGCTGCACGACGTTCTGCTCGATGCTGTAAGCGCGCCCGAAGTGCGCGAAGCCGCTCAGAAGGAACATCCAGAACGTCGGGTGCTCGCCGAACAGACTGTTCCAGCTGAGTGTGAGATCGCCCACGCCGAACTTGCCGCTCGCCCACACCGATGACACGACCGTGCCGGCGCCCCCCGGCACGCCGGCGAGGATGAACGCCAGGATCGTCACGGCGCCGGTCGCCAGCACAACACCCTGCACGACATCATTCCACACGACGGCCTCGATGCCGCCCGCCAGCGTGTACACGATGGTGAACGCGCTGATGCCGACGATCACGCTGCGAATGTTCCAGCCGCTGACCACTTCGAGCGCAATCGCGGTGAGGAGCAGTGTGAACCCAAGGTCGACGGTCCGCAGGATCAGAAAACCCGAGGATCCGTAGAGGCGCGCGAGGATGCCGAACCGTCGCTCGAGATACTCGTAGCTGCTCATACGGACGACGCGACGGTAGAAAGGAACGACGAACAGCGTCACGGCGATGAGCACGAACGGCACGCTCATGTTCGGCACGAGCAGACGCCAGTCCTGCGAGAACGCCGCGCCGGGAAACCCGACGAAGCTGACGCTGCTGATGATCGTGCCGACGATGCTGAACGCGACAGCCCATCCGGGCAGCTTCCGATCGGCGACGAAATATTCGGATGTGGTCGTCTGACGACGGCTGACGCGGAAGGCCACGCCTCCCACCGTTGCGAGGTACAGCAGAATGACCAGCAGATCGACCGAGGCCAGCCGCGTCATGGCGCGCGCTGGGCATCCACGACCAGCCGGAAGCCGATCGTCCCGCTGCGATCGCGTCCCGGCGACATCAGCAGGTACTTCTGATGCTCGTCAAGGCGATACGTCTGCGGAAAATGCCAGATCGAACCGAGCGGCTGGTACGACGCGGCCCCCCTGACGATGGCCGCGCGCGTGTGCTCGTCGCGGAACTCGTCGGTCCATTGCGACACGTTGCCCACCAGATCCAGCACGCCATGAGGGCTCGCCGCGTGCGAAAACGCCGTGACATCCGCCGGCGGCCGCCGCGTGGGGCCGTGATCGGGAGGCGATACCATGCTCGCGTTCCATTCCTGGCCCCAGGGATACCGGCGGCCGTCGCTCGACTGTGCGGCGAACTGCCATTCCCATTCATGAGGCAGACGCTTGCCGGCCCAGGCGGCGTACGCCCGCGCGTCTTCGATCGAGACCCACGTCACCGGCTTCGCCGCCCATCCGTCCGGGAAGGTTCCGTTCTGCCAGTCGCGCAGGAAATTGTGATCATCCGCGGGACGATAGCGCGTGGCATCGAGGAAGGCCTTGAATGCCTGATTCGTGACGGGCGTCCGGTCGATGAAGTAGCGGTCGATGCGCATGCGCTGCCGATGGAATCGCCGCGGCGCGTCCTCCCACGGATACTGCACGTCAACGCCCGCGTCGTTCCCGCCCTCGATCTCGATCCCGCGGACCGTGAAGTCGTAGTCGCCGCCCCTGATCTCGATCATGCCCGGAGGAGGGGCGTCGGCCGCCTTCGTCTTCGGGATCTCGACCATCGTCTGCAAGAGCGGCTTCCACTCACGGGAGTACGCGCTCAATGGGCGGGATGAGCGCTCGGCCATGAAGGCGAGGAGATCCGTGAGGCTGCCCGCGGGCGGCTCGGACGTGGTGGCCAACACCGCGCCGAAGCCCAGCCCTTCGATGGAGAATTGAAGCGTGGCCGTGTCGCCGACGCGCGTCGGCGTGAGCTCGACGCCACGCCAGAGATCGTAGTACCTCTGGCCCTCGGAGCCCGGCACGCGCAGCTGCTCGCCGGTGACGGCGTATTCATTCCGGTTGACGAGCGTCCAGAGCGTTCCGTCCGCACCAGGAAACCGGCTCGCGAAGACGCCGGGCTGCATCGTCGGCGAATGCGGCTCCCACTCGGAACTGACCAGCAGCGACGGAACCGCGCGCTCGATGCGGGTGATGCGCAGCACGGTCTCGGCGTCACGAGGCGTCATCCCGTACCAGAAGCCCCAGAGGTTCTCCATGGTCGCGTAGCCCACGCCGTTGAACATCGCGTGCTGCAGGCTGTTGGTCTTGTCGCGCGTGAACCGATCGGTCACGTTCACCATGTGGCGAGGTTCGAGCCACTTGGCCTTGTTCACCATCGGCACGAATGGATAGTCGAGGTCCTCCCACGTGACCCAGTCGTTCCAGCTGAGCGTGCTCCACGTGAGCGACTCGTCGCGAATGGCGAACTGAGGTTCGAGCGCGAGTGGATGCCCGGCTGCCAGGGATGCCCGATGAAACTCCACGGGCGGCGATTCGAGCGTGTCGAAGTTGATCCCGTCGGCGCCGATCTCTTTGAGGACCTCCGCGAGCGCAGTCCAGACGGGCTTGCCCTCCGGGCGTGTCATCGTGTCCCACGCGAGCGTAGGGAAGAACACCTTGACGCCGCGCCTGTGGAATTGGTCGACGACATCTTTGAGGGCGGGGATGCCGCCAGGGAGATCCCGCAGCAAGTCGAACGAGTTGCGGTCGTCCGCACCCAGGTTCGGGTAGACGTGCCAGATCAGGACCGCGTCGATCGGACCCAGCCGCGATTCGACATCCGCCAGATAGCGATCGACCGTGTACTTGCGCTGCTCGGGGTCATAGAAGGTTCGATCCCAGATCAACAACTGATTCTGTGAGAACACGCGCTCGGTCCACGCGAGCTCGGGCCGGTTGTACTCGCCGGCGTCGTAGCGCATGCGTGTCAGGCGTTCGGTGCGCCAGGCCTTCATGCCCGCCAGCCACCCTGGCTGATCGATCGGATCCGCCGGACCGTCGAGCAGCACTTCTCCCGGGAGCGCGACCGCGCCGAGATTCAGCACGCCGGTGGGTGATATCAGTGCATGTCGTGGCTTCCACTCTTCGGAGCTCACCAGCAGGCCGAAGCAGACGACGAGCAGGCACGCGACAAGCGGGACGCGAACGGACAGGGTGGTGGGTGTCATGGCGTCAGTCTCGGCAGGCATTGTAGTAAGAAAAGCGCCGGTTCCAGGTTCCAATGTTCAGGGTTCCGGGGTTCGGCGCCGCGCAGTACAGATGAAAAAGCCGAGCCCCGTCGAGAGCTCGGCTCGGGAATGGAGGGCGACAGCCAGCTACATCGGTTCGTCGGCGCTCGGTCCGTAGATCTGCGGTACGGTGGAACCCATCGGGCGCAGATACGTGGAGAGCTGGCCGCGATGATGGATCATGTCGAGCAGGAAGCCCCAGGCGTTGTCGTAGCCGGTTTCCTTCATGACTTCCTGATCGCCGAACATGAATGGCACCGCGCGCTCCCACCGCGCCGGTTCGATGGCCTCGAGCCGCTTGAGCAGCGTTTCGTGATGGCGATCGTAGGTGGCGAGAATCTCCTTGATGGTCGCCGGCGCCGGCAGCTCTTCCCATTGGAGCTTGCCTTTTTCGAGTCCGTCGGCGAGGACGATTTCCTCACGCACGATCAGCCAGGCAATCTCCCGGGCCGTGCGTGACTTTGCGTCCGGCCGGTATCCCGAGCCCTCGGGTATCCGCGAGATGACCTTTCGGGTGGCGGGAGCTTCCTTCTCCCAGATCTTGAGAAACAGCGCCTTCTGGTCCATGTCGCCCTCCACGTTCTGCCTGCCTGAAAATGGCCCCGGAACGGGCCGCGGAAAGGCAGCACGATAGGCGAAGATAAGACGAAAGTCAAGGATCGCGCGGCCGCACTCAGGCGCCCGTCCAAACCGCGCACGACCATGCGTCTGCTCAAAAAAAAACGCCGGGTCCCCTGAAGGACCCGGCGTCATCTCTTTCAGCGGTCAGCTCAGTTGTGTCAGGTCTTGAGCCCTGAGCCGACCAGGTCTAACTCCCTAGAACTCCAGTCTGGCACCAACCTGCGCCACGATCGGGTCCAACACCGCGATGATGTTGCCGAACGCATCGCTGCTCGGATTGAAGTTCGTCACCGGGTTCGCGTTCCACACGTTGTAGAGGTCGAACATCGCCGTAATGCGGGCGCGTCCGCCGACCGGGAACGATTTGTCCACGCGGAAGTTCATCAAGGACACCAGGTCGGAGCGGTTGTTGTCCAGGTTCTCCACGAAGAACGGGCTCGGTGTCACGTTGAGTGTGGGCGTCGTCGTCTGATCGGAGATCACGCGCGAGTACGGGAAGCCGCTCTGCAGACGCCAGTTGACGGCAAACCCGATGTCGTACGGGAACGTGTAGCGACCGAGCGCCTGGTAGTGCCACATCGTCGTCTTCTGCCGATTGGACACCGACGGGTTCGGGTTGAGGAAGTAGTTCACCGGGAACGGATCGGTCGTGAGCGGGCTCAGCGTGCCGAAGGTCGACACGTCCGGCGAACGGAGCTCGTCGCGCCAGATGTGATCGTAGCTGGTCTCGAAGAAGATCCTCGATCCCATCCGCTTGTTGAACGCGAATTCAATCGTGTTGTAGTTGAAGTCGCTGTCCGGGATGTTGTCGAAGAGGGCCGTGTTGAGCGGCGCCAGCGCCGCGGAAACGTCCACGAGGTTGAACGTCTCGTTGTTGCCGGCCGTCACCGTCACCGGCACGTTCAGCTGGCCGAACCACGCCGGCACGAACGTCGCCGTGTAGAAGGGCAGGAAGTCGCGCTGCATCTTGCGCACGAAGGTGCCACGGACCGACGATTCACCCCAGAACTGGTGCTCGATCGTCCCGCTGATTTCATCCGTGTGCGGCGTCTTCAAACCGGAATTGACGCCGGTGCTTGCCCCGCCGATGCGGAGCCGCTCCGCGCCCAGTTCCTGCGGCCCGCTGTAAAGGCCATTGCCGTCGAGGTCGCTGAAGTTGTACTCGGCGTAGTTGGTGCCGCCCGGGTTGGCGCTCGAGAACCCGTCCGCGAGGTTGTTGTAGTACCGGCCCCAGAACGCCTTCAGCACCGTCCGGCCCCTGCCGCTCAGGTCATACGTCGCGCCGACGCGCGGCGAGAAGTCCGTATTGGTGACGAGGGTCTGGCCATTGACCGTGGTCGATGTCGGGAAGATCTGCGTCCCGTCGGCCAGCGTGTCCGTGATGAGCGGTGTGCGGAGGGCGTCGAGATAGCCGACCTTCTGGTAATCCATCCGCAGTCCGGCGGTGATCGTCAAGCGGTCGTTCGGGGCCCACCGATCCTGCGCGTAGAAGCTGTAGTGCTGGTCAACGTTCGAGCCTGCCTTCCAGCCCGTCCCGTAGTCGCCCGGCGCGCCGACGTCGGCAAACCGGATGCGATCGGGGGACGCGCCCGCCGTCGGATACGAGTAGCGAATCGGCCCGGACGTGCCGTTGTGGCCATACCGGTACGAGTCATACAGATACTCGAACCCGAACTTGAAGTCGTGGCTGCCCTTGGCATCCGGCAGGAAGTAGGTCATCTGCGCCTTCATCTGCGGCTTGTTGCGGATCGTCTGGAACGCGTTCCAGCCCGCGCCCGCCACCGCCGTCGTGTCGCGGAAGATCTGGGGCGGCCGCACGGCCGGATCCACCTGCACGGCCATCGGCCAGTTCAGACGGAAGCTGCCCCCGGTCACGCTCAGGAACGCGCGATTCGACATCACGCGCTGCCATTCCCCCTTCCACATCCGCGACCAGCTGTCCTGCGCACGCACTGACTCTGCCGGAAGCAACGACGAGAGGCCGCGCTTCGGCTTCTGCTTCCGGCCCTGCTGGTAGTAACCGATGATCGTGTTGTTCTGGCTGGCCTTGAACGTCGTCTTGCCGGTCAGGTTGTCGAAGATCCCCAGGTCGGTCGCGACGTCCGGATCGACGCCCGAGATCTGCTTGTCGATCTTGAAGTGGTTGTACGCGCCGTAGAACCACCACTTGTCCTTCTTGATCGGGCCGCCGATATCCGCGTGGCCTTCCCAGAAGAGCAGGTTCGGGTTGCCCGTGAAGCCGCGCGCCTCCAGCTCCGCGTTGTTGTTGTCGCCCACGAATTCGCCGGGCTCATACGTGATCTGATAGAGGCCCTTGTAGACGTTGCCGCCGCTCTTGATCGTCGTGACAATGGCCGCGCCGGGCGCGTTCATTTCGACGTCCGATCCGAGCGCGCTGACCGAGACCTCTTCGTTGGCGAAGTAGTCTTCGTAGAAGCCCGTGCCGCCGACGCCCTCGGTGTGGTCGACACCATCCGACACCGTGCGCGCCTGGTTCTGCACGCCGAAGACTTCGTAGCCCGACTGCTGGCTCTTGTGGCTGCCGCCCACGTCAAACCCCTGCATGCGGATGCCGGGCGCTGACGAGAGCGCGCCCCACACGTCGGTCGAGTTCGGGACCGCCGCGAGCACGTCGGCCTTCAAGCTGGCGCCGATCTTCGTCGTCGCGACGTCCACGATGGGTGATTCGCCCGTGACCGTCACGGTCTCTGCCAGGGTCGCCAGCTGCAGCTGGGAATCGACGCTAATCGTCTGGCCTTGACTGACCTTGATCCCCTCACGGTTCAACGTCTGGAATCCCGAGAGCTCGAAGGTGAGGGAGTACTCACCGGAGGGCAGCGATGGGAACCGATAGTTCCCGTCCGCCTCGGTCACGGACACCTGCGTGCCGATGAGGGCCGGTGACTTGGCCGTCACGGTGACGCCGGGCAAGACCGCGCCCTGCGAGTCGGTCACGGTGCCGGTCAAGCGGCCCTGGCCCAACTGCGCGAACGCCGGTGTCGCGGCGACCGCCGCCAGCACCACCATCATCAGGATCTTACGTAAGCTCCGATACTTCTCTGCCATCATGCAGCCTCCTCTGGCGCCTGCTGAATTCCTCGACATGAAGACGAAGTCGCGGTCATGCGAACTTCCGGATGTTTCATGTGTTCGATTGCGAACGTGCGTTACGGAAGTGCAACGAACATGCCTCATCCGGAGACGTCGCCTGCACGTTTGTCTCTTTCTGTAACGACGACACCGGGCCCTGCGTTCGAGGCGCAAACACGGCCCTGGTCACCGTCAAATGGCTGTTTCGTCCCTTGACGACGAGCACGAGCGACGTCCACGCGCAGCAGAGATCGCGCGGTGAGTTCAATCGATTGAATGGATTAATTGGGAGGGTGTTCGAGATCTTGAAGAAGGGAAGCGTGGAAGACCGATGGCTAGCGTTTCGAAATCTCCGCCTTGAGCATCACGATCTCGAGCGCCTGCGTAGTCAACACCTGCATGAGCCGTCTGTTCTCGACCTCAAGGTCGCGGGCGTCTCCGCCAGCACCCGTCGATCTGTTGGCCGCACCTGTTGCCTCGTCGTCGGCCTCGTCTCTCGAGAGGCGGCGGCGGGCTCTCCATCCGTAGTAAGTATTCTTGTGAATCCCATGATCGCGGCAGATGTCGACGACTCTCTTGCCTTCATCTCCCTCACGGAGAATTTCAAGGATCTCCTCTGGGGTAAATCTACTTGGCCTCATGGTGAGTCCCGTGGGCGTGTGACGAAAACGCCGTGCGCTGTGACTGGCTGTTGCCTTTCGTGAGTGGGCTTGCGCCGGGGATCCAATCGCACGAATCAGAAGCCTTCGTGATTTTGTATGCGTCGGATGCTTGATACGTTCTGTTCACGATCCTTCCTGTTGAGACGATCAATCGTGCGGAAGGGTTTGCGATCCTCAGACGATTGTTCGCATTGTCGGATGCAAGAGACGTGACAGCAGATGTCGGCGGCGGGAATTGTCCTGGTTGATTTCGGTGGTGCTGCGTGGGAGATGAGAACCAGCCGGTCAGGAATTACGGATGGGGGTAGTAGTCGAACAGCACCCGCGCCGCGCCACGCTCGGCGATCAGCGAGTCGAAATGGGCGACCAGCTTGTCGCGCCGGGCCATGAGTCCGCGGACTTCCGCTGCGACGAGTTGGCTCTTCGTGCGGGCCTCGACGTCGGACTTCTTGAGGCTCCGCAAACGATCCAGAAGTGATCGATCGCAGCGGTTCAGCAGCTTGGGGCTCTCGAGCTCTGGCCAGGTGCGGAACGCGCGCGTGAAATCGATTATCCACACCTTCCACCCGGCGCCGATCAAGACGTTCTCCGGATTTCGGTCTGTGTCGTAGACCAGTGCCGTGAACACGTCCATCATGTCCATCTGCTTGTTCCAGGCGTCCCTGTCTGGTGGTGTGGCACCTGTCTTGCGCCGCTCCCCCTCATCCATCATCACGTCGTCTACCCACCAGGTGATCGAGCCCGGCGTGCCTTGCCAGTGCCGCTCGACGGAGATCGGCATCATCTCGTCGAGGCCGATCAATTCGGCAACCGCGTACGCGGCGATGTTGTAGCGATACGAATCGACGAAATCGAGTTCGCCCCGTTTCGATTTGTCCACGTATCGTTCTGCCTTTCGCTCGTCGATGCTCTGAAACTCTGCGTCGTGCGTCAGCCGCTCGTCGCGGAGAGTGAGCCGCCACGGCCGCGTAATGCCCTTCTGCAGGCGCTCACTTCGAACGACGGGCGCATGCTCCAGGAACGCCTTCATGTCGGCCTTGCTCAGCGGCGATGGCGACTGCGCCTCGGCGGTTGTGACAGCGGTAGCACAGAGCAGAGCAACCAGAAGGAGCGAAGGATGCTGAGCCATGAAAAACCTCCATCATGGCGCGGGGGTCTGGCGAGGCTCACCCCGCGACTGGCGGACGCAGAATTCCGGCGTCAGGTGCTTGTAGATGGTCGTCGGGCCCGTGCTGTCCGTCGACATGGCCGCAAGCATGTGCGTCGGTGTGACGATGCCCCGTTCGATGGCGTCGTCGTCGATGGCGTGGATGCGATCGATGATCGCGCGGTCGTGTGCGCTCGCCGCATCGTAGTTGTGGCCGAAAGACCGATCGATGAAGACGTCAATCACGTTGCCGAAGGCGATGAAGAAGTCGAAATGAAAGTGCGCGATCAGAAGGGGCAGAATGTCCTGCGACCGGATGCCTTCGAAGCCCTCGACCGAGCAATCCCAGTTGTCGAACTCGAGGTCCAGGCGTTTCAGCTGGTGGTTGTATTTGTACTTGTCGGGCAAGTCGTTCCAGATGTCGTTGACCAGCGTGAGCGCCTCCGGCCACCGCATGTGGCCGTTCCGCCCGATCATGTCGTCCACCAGGAAGAACCCGCGTGGATGCAGGGCCCGCCGAATCGTCTCGAACAGCGATTCCAGGCCGACGAAGTGGTGCAGGCACTGAATCGCGATCACGATATGACACTGTGATTGAGGACGCCAGGTGTTGAGGTCGACGCAGGTGAAGGACATCTGATCGGCGAGGCCTTTCTCTTCGGCCAGCGATCTGCCGCGACGCAGCATGTCCCGATTGACGTCGATGCACTCCAGCGTGAAGTTCCTTGTGCCGGACGCGACGACCCTTTCCACGATCTGAATTTCCAGATCGCAGTTGCCCGAGCCGATGCTCACCAGCCGGCATGATTCGGCGGGAAAGGCCCTACAGACCCGCGTGATGTACAGGCACACGAATTCAATTGCATTGCGAAAGCCGAACGGCTCGAACTTCGGAACCAGATAGGTGTTCGACCAGTAGTGGAAGATTTCTGGCAGCTCGTGCACGTTCTTGCAGGACTCGAAGGCCTTGATTTCCTGAGCCAGCCGGATCTGGTATCCGGCGTCGGGGGCCGGCGGATTTGGAGATTGGTTCCAGGCTTCGGGCGTCAGTCGCCGGATCGTGCTCGACAGAAATGCCAGGCCTCGGCGGACGCGGCCGCCCGCAGGAGCTCCGGGCTCGTGGCTCACGGTCATGCGCGACATGGGAATGTGGCTTCCAACTGACCAGCGCCCGTTGTCGACCGGTCACGTGACCCGCCGCACTCGTCCCACGATCATTGTCGCCGATATCGAGGTCGGATAAGAATCGTGAATTGAAAGGGCAGTCTCGCGTCCAGGCCACCGACTGACCTTTCGATTCGCTCAACCCCTCCGCGAGCGCCCGCGGTAGAATCCGCGGATGCGCACAGGCCTGGTCCTCCTCGTCGCCGCCGCGGCTGCTCTGGGTGCAGGCGCGACGGCACCCGAGACCATCCTGTTCACGCGCGTCTTCCCCGGTCCGGGCCAGGTCGGGCTGTTCATCGCCGCCGCGGACGGTTCCGACGAACATCCACTCCTGACCGAGCGAGACGTCGACTACGACGCCACCTGGTCGCCCGATGGTGCCTCCATTGTGTTCACCTCGGATCGGAACGGCTCCGCGGATCTCTACCGCGTGAAGCCGGACGGAAGCGCACTCGAGCGGCTCACCGACAATCCCGCATACGACGACCAGGCGTCGTTCTCGCCAGACGGACGGCACGTGGTGTTTGTCAGCACGCGTGCCGCCGGCTTCGCGAACCTGTGGACGATGGATCTGGAGACGAGGAAAGCGAGCGCGCTGACATCCGGCAGCGGTGGCGACTTCCGGCCCTCGTGGTCGCCTGATGGACAGTGGATTGCGTTCTCGTCCGATCGCGACAGCACGCTGCCATTTACGCGAGGACGATGGGAGCGCCTGCAGCTCGCCGATCTGTACGTCGTGCGTCCGGACGGGTCGGGTGAAAAACGCATCGGCGAGCTCGGCGGCTTCTGCGGCAGTCCGAAATGGGCGTCGGATAGCCGGCGCGTGATCGCGTACTGCACGACAGGAGAGAAGACACTCGAGATTCGTCGGCCCAATCCGCTGCCGGGGAACGACACGCGACTCGTGTCCATCGACGTCGCGACGAACGCCGTCACCGAGGTCACGTCGGGCGCTGGCGTCAAGTTCAATCCGGCGTTCGTGTCAGCCGGTGAGGTGGGCTACATCCGGAAAGATACTGACGAAGCCGGCGTCTACTATTCGAACGGCGCGCGTGGACCGCGTGGTCCCATTCGCGCCGCCGCCTGGTCGCCCGACGGCAAGCGCATCGTCTTTCATAAGCGGCTGGACGCGCCCGCTCCCACGTGGCATCGCGTCTGGAGCCGCAATCCGCAGTACGCCTTGTCTCTGGGCATGGTGCTGCCGTCGTTCAGTCCCGACGGCGATCGTTTTGCAATGGTCGAGCGGCCCCGTACCGGCACCGTGCGGGGCTCAGCACTGGTCGTCGCGATGCCCGGTGATGACATCGGTCACGTCATCTACCGGGATCCCACGCGCAACGTCCTCGGGCCGCAATGGTCGCCGGGGGGACGGCAGATCATCTTCAGCGTCGGCGTGTTCAACGGATTCTTCAATGGATTCAATGGGGTGTTTCTGAAGCCGGGCGAACGCGCCGAAGGCGGCGCGCAGATTGCGATGATCAATCCTGACGGCAGTGGCTTTCACGAAATCACGACCGGCCCGAACAACAACGCCTTTCCGTCGATGGCGCCAGACGAGTCGCGCTTCGTGTATCGCACATTCGGTCCCGACGGTGGCGGCGGCCTTCGCATCATGGACATCAGGACGAAGGCGGTGACCAGCCTGACCGAGGGCTACGACAACTTTCCGCTCTGGTCGCCGCGTGGAGATCTGATCATGTTCTCGAGGCTCGACGATGGGAACTATGAGATTTTCACGATCCATCCCGACGGCACGAACGTGAAGCGCCTCACCAACACGCGCGGCAACGATGCGCATCAGGGGTGGTCGCCCGACGGCACGCACGTCGTCTTCGCGTCGTCGCGGATGGGATTCAAGGACGAGGCGATCTACACAGATGCGCCGCAGGCGTACGGGGAGCTGTTTGTGATGCGCGCTGATGGGACGGACGTGCAGCAGCTGACGGACAACCAGTGGGAGGATGGGACGCCGGCGTGGCAGCCTCGTCGGCAATCGAATCAGAGTCGGTAAATCGTGCAGGGTGGCTCACTTGAGCGTCACGACCTGGCTCGGATCGACTCGCACGACGGTGTACGTGATCGATTCCTGAATCTCGGGGAACCAATGCGGCGTGCCCGCGGGGATGATGACCACGTCGCCCTTGGCAATCCTGCGGCTCACACCACCCTCGATCGCGGTGCCACTCACCCCGGGCCCGTTGATCTGCGTGACGACTTCGGCGCCGCTCTCACGTCGTTGAGGGTTGACCAGCGTGCCGCCGGTCACGAGCGTCCCAGAGCCCTCCAGGACGTGATACACCTCCGATACCTTGTCGTGCGACGCGCCGCCCGGGAGACCCGTGCCCTTGGGCCGATGGACCAGACCGATGCCGATGTTGTGGCCACCGGCGTCGACCGTCCGAATCGGTATGTCGGTCACCTTCTTCTCAATCGCCTGTTTGAGCGTGGCCTGAATATCAGCGGCCGACACGTCGGTCGCCGGAATCGGTTTCGAGCCTGCCTGCGCAAGTGCAACCAACAGAATCAACGTGCGCATCGGTGACGTCTCCTTGTCAATTCTCAGTGGCGCGCGGCCTGAGCGGTTGGCGAAGCTTCATTGGGCAGCGCAAACGCCAGATACTCGCCCGAATAGTTGCCGCCGCTGACGGCGACGACGATGTATTGCTTGCCGTTCAGCATGTACGTCATCGGCGAGCCGCTTTGCGGGGCTGGCATGTAAACCGCGCCGACCTCTTTCCCGGTTGCCTTGTCGTAGGCGCGCAGCATTGCGCCCCGGAGGCCGTTCGACGTCGTGTAGGCTGGTTCGCCCGCAATGAGCAGAGTCTTGGTGACGAGCACTCCTACGCTGCCTGCGCCGCCCTGGCCCGTGCGTGGAATATCGATACCCTTGAGCGCGGGATGATTTCGAACGACATCCGGCGTTGCTCCGTGAGGAATCTGCCACACGAACTCGCCACGATTGAGATCGATCGCGGTGATGCGTCCGTAAGGCGGCTTCATGAAGGGCAATCCCTGCACGCTGAGATCGCCAGATCCTTCACCCGCGGCGCCCGGGGCAGCGGCGGCCGGCGGCCGAGAATCGGCCCCCGCGTTCTCACCCGGGCCCAGCCTGACCCGGACTTCCTCACCGGCGATCCCCAACACATACCGCATGTCTGAAAACTCCCGGGTGGGCGGCGGCACGAGTCCCGCGGGGACCAGCGACGTGTATGAGGGCATGTAAAGGATATGGGTCTCGGGATCGTACGCGCCGCCGGCCCAGTTCGCTCCGCCCGACGATCTGAATGCGGCGATCGGGCCCTCCACCCGGCTCACGACAGGAGGCGTGAAGACAGGACCCAGCTTGTAGCGGGACAACTGCTTCACAGCCTCCGCCCGAAGCGCGGGCGTGAAGTCGATGAGGCCGTCGATCGTGACGCCCTGGTGATCGAGCGGCGGAGGCCTGGTTGGAAACGGCTGCGTCGGTGAGTACCACTCGCCGGGCACATCGCCTTTCTCGACGGGACGTTCCTCGATGGGCCACACGGGCTGCCCGGTCACCCGGTCGAAGACATAGAGAAACGCCTGCTTGCCAGCCTGTGCGACCGCCTTGATCTCGCGTCCGTTGACCGTAATGTCGGCGAGGATGGGCGGCGTCGAAATGTCCATGTTCCAGATCGGATGATGAACCAGTTGGTAGTGCCATTTTCGCTCGCCCGTCCGAAGATCGATCGCCACGAGACTCTCGGCGAAGAGATTTGCGCCAGGACGATGGCCGCCATAGAAATCGCCCGTTGGCGTTTCCACCGGCAGATAGACCATTCCCAGTTCTTCATCCACGGCGACCTGGTTCCAGACGCCTGTATTGCCCGTGAACTTCCACGAATCGTTCAGCCACGTGTCGTGACCGAACTCGCCGGGCCCGGGGATTGTGTGAAAAATCCAGAGGCGGCGGCCGGTGCGGACATCAAAACCCCGGACGTACCCCTTGTTGTTGGTCATGCTCTTCGGCGTGTGTCCCTCTCTGAACGCGGCGCCGATGATGACGACATCTCCGGCGACGACAGGGGCCGATTGGAGCCCGATTTCCCCTGTAATGAGATCCGGCTGGATCTGCTGATCGTTGTCGAGCTTCAGATCGACGATGCCGTCGGTTCCAAAGGTGGGAACCCTCGCACCGGTCGTGGCATCGAGGGCAATGAGGCGGTATCCGGGCGTCACGTAGAGAATGCGCTCGTCTTTGCCGTCGGTCCAATACGCCAGGCCGCGGCCGGACAGCTGCCGCGGCGCGTTCGCGCCGCGAGCGCCCTCGCGCTCGACGTGTACCCAGCGCAGCTCACCCGTCGCGGCATCGAGCGCCACCACCGATCGCCTCGTGCCGGCGGTCGCATAGAGGACACCCCCGACCATGAGCGGCGTGCCCTCCAGCTTGTACTCAGGGCGCGTGCCCAGGTTGTGGGTCTTGAAGCGCCACGCAATTTCAAGGTCGCTGAAATTGTCGGCGGTGATCTGCGTGAGCGGGGAATATCGGGAATTGCGCAGATCCCCGCCATAGGTGGGCCACTCGCCGTTCTTCAACCCGGTTGAGCCGGGCTGCGCACCGATCGAAGTGGTCAGGCATGCCAGCCCGAGAGCGATCGGCACGACGCGCACGAAGCCCCGCCACCCTATTCGCGACATCGCGGTCCTTGCCTTTCCGGCCCGCAAAACGCGCCCTCGGCATCCGCAGGGTCTCGACGAGCAACGGGTCGGTTTCAAGGCCCGCCGAGACTCGCGCGCCGCTGCGCGGGCCGCGGAGGTCATCCTATCGCAGCCGGACCTCCGAGGGAATGGTCCGTGTCGCGGCTCGCCGCCGGACCGACTAGCACGCGCGGCAACGATGCGCGCAAGGCGCTGCTTCGCGTGATGACACTGTCCTGTTCTGCACAAGGCTCGATGCGATCGGCACGGTACACTCGGTGGTGTCACGTTCAGCGGAGCCAGCTGCCTATGACGCCGATCCGACACCGCCCTCTCGATCGCCTTCTGTGGGCCGCCGCCTTCCTCCTAATGGCGTTTGCGTCGTTGGCGATTGCGCAGACGCGCATCACGCCGCCGAAGAATAAGTACACCCCCGCGCAGGATGTGGAGCTTGGTCAGCAGGCCGCGAAGGAAGTCGAGCAACAGTTGCCGCTCCTTCGCGATGACGGCATCGAGTCGTTCCTGGATCGAATCGGCCGGCACCTCGTGCAGGTGATACCCGCCGAGTTGGAGCATAAAGAGTTCGGGTACTCCTTCAAAGCCATCAACGTGCGCGAGATCAATGCGTTTGCGCTGCCGGGCGGCCCCATGTACGTCAACCGCGGCATGATTCAGGCCGCAGCGGTGGAGGGCGAGGTCGCCGGCGTCATGGCGCACGAGCTCAGCCACGTGATTCTGCGACACGGGACCGCCGCGGCGACCAAACAGAAGCCCTTCGAGATTGGCGCCATTGCGGGCGCGATCGTCGGCGCCATCATTGGCGGAAACGTGGGCCAGGTGATCTCGCAGGGCACGCAGTTCGGTCTGGGCACCTATTTTCTTCGCTACAGTCGTGAATACGAGAAGCAGGCCGATCTGCTGGGCGTTCAGTTGATGGCGCGCGCCGGATACAACCCGCTCGATCTGATGCACATGTTCCAGACGATCGAGAAACAGGGCGGCGGTGGCGGCCCGCAATTCATGAGCGACCACCCCAACCCCGGTAATCGCGAGGACTACATCCGCCAGGAAGCCTCGCACGTGCGAATCGAGGGTCAGGCGGGCGACACCCGCGATTTCGCGCGCGTGCAGGATCGGCTGCGGAGCATGTCGCCGGCGCCGACGACCGAAGAGGTGACCCGCAAGGGCAAGGAGCCGTCCACGACGTCGGGACAACCGGCGCCTGACGCGCGCACCATCGGCACTCGCGTCGCCCCGCCGTCATCCCGGTCCAAGACCTATAAAGAGGGGAACCTGTTTCGCGTGAGCGTCCCCGACAACTGGCGCGAGGTGGCGACGAGCGTCTCGGTGACATTCGTGCCCGACGGCGCCTACGGGCAGGTGCAGGGCCGCACCGTCTTTACCCATGGCGTGGAGCTGGGTTTTGCTCGCAACGAGATCCACTCGCTTCAGGACGCGACCCAGGAATTCATCGACAGTCTCGCGCAGTCGAACCCGTCGCTTCGCGCGACGGGCCGACCGCAGAACACGAAGCTGTCAGGTCGCGACGCGCTCGTAGCAGAACTGAACAACGTTTCGGAGGTGACCGGCCGTGGAGAAACGGTCACGGTCTTCACGACGCTGCTTCGCGACGGCAACCTCTTCTATTGCATCACCGTCGCGCCGCAGGCCGAGTATCAGACATACCAGCGCTCGTTCCAGCGCGTGGCGCAGTCGATCCGCCTGACCGACTGACCCCGGCCGGCGCCGCTCACCCGACGCGGATCTTGGCGATATTGCCGAGCAGTCCGACGACATTCAGGAGCCACAAGACCACGCCGATCACCACGACGGCATTCAAGATTTGCTTGATGGAGCCGGCCATCGGGATGAGGCGGTTGACCAGATAGAGGAGGACGCCGACGACGATCAGGACTTCGACGAGTTGAATGAGTGGCATGATGAACTCCTTGCCACATCCTCTCCCCTCGGTCCTGCTCACGTCTGTTCATTTCTGAACACCAGCCTGTGGCGCGCCGGCCGTGACAGCGTGAGTCGTGGCGCGGCACGCGATCTAGAAGGTCGCTGGCCGTGATACAGCATGCGGCTGCGATCGCTCAGCCCTGCGACCTGTCCGCGTTCGCGCCCAGTGCATCCTGGGCGATGGCGATCGGATCGTTCGGCAGTCCGTTCTTGTCGAGCCCCGGATGGCTCGACCGTGCAGGCCCGGGGCGGTCCTCTTCCTTCGCGCCTTTGTGAACATCTTTGTCCGCGACCCGCGGCGTGGCATTGTCCATCGCGACCTCCGCAAGTCTGGTGTCCGAGTCAGTCACGCGAGCGACGGTGGTGGTGGGGGAGTGCGGCATCGAACCAGTCTATGAGCCTACGGGCGCACTGGGGTGTTCAATAGGGCACGTGTGCGTCTGTTCAAAGAGGGACAGATGTGGTGCTGCTGCTCGGCGGCGGGGGATTTTATTTCGGGCGCTAGAGGACCACGATCAGCTGAAGCTGCTACAGGCCGAGTAAGGCTCTGAGGCGTTCCCGTACATCCGTGAGGACATCCGCCGGCGCTTTCCGCTCAAAGGCCACCTTACGGGCCTGCCAGTCGAGATTCTTGACATGGTCCGCCAGGATAACGCCGACGATCGTGCCGCCCGGTGGGAGCGGCACCTCGAACGGGTAGCCCTTCGCTCGACTCGTGATGGGGCAGGCAAGGGCGAGGCGTGCCTTCGCATTGTAGATGCGGGGTGAGACGATCAGCGCCGGCCGGCGGCCTCGCTGTTCATGTCCGGCTTGCGGATCGAACGTCAGCCAGACCAGATCGCCCGCGTCTGGTACGTACGCCCGAGCTACCACGGCTCGTGGCCGACGGGCGTGCCCCAGTCGCTCTCGCCGTGGCGATTGCGCGGCGTAATCCTGGCGACGAGATCGTCGAGGGAATAGGAGGGGCGGGTGGGCCTGACCACGATCGTGCCGTTCCTGACCGACACCTCCACTTTGTCGCCCTCGTCGAGCTGGGCCTCGCGCGCCACCGATTTCGGCAGCCGAAGGCCGAGACTGTTGCCCCACTTTGAGATGTGCGTTGGTGTGGTCATGTATCTACATTGAATATACACCCCTCAGATAGGGATGGTCAATGGATCCGCCCTGAACCTTCCGTTGCACAAGGTTTCTCACGGAATCACGACGCGATCAGACGGGCCCATTCGGGCGAGAAGAAGATCTTTTTTCTGATTGGCGTTTCAGAAATGTGCGGCAGACTCGAAAGTGTAATTGGAGTCTCCGAGCACGCGAAACCATACACGCAGAAATCGGTGCTCAACAGGCGGCACGACCCGTGTGATCGCCTCGGGCCTGACCCGTGAAGCGCCCGCCGGAAGCAGAATCCACGCAGAAAAACGCCACGTCGGTTCCCCAATCGTAGAAAAGCAGCACGCCTGATTCCTCGTTCGAGGAATTTCTGGAGAGGTTAGTGCATGTCCGGGTCCTGAGTCGGTCTGTTCGAGATCGACTCGGTTCACTGATTTTTCATTGTTCTGAACCAGGTCAGCCGTGGGCCTGGCGGATGCACAGCAATAGTCGGCCCCGGGGCTGGCGATGGTCTGTTATGTTCAGTGTTCTTAATCTGAATAAACTGGGACGGCGGATGACGCGGTCGGCGCGCTGCCGTCTGATCATGATCGTCTTTCTTTTTCTCGCGTGGTTCCTGATGCCCGTGGCGGTCGTGCCATCCTCGCCCGCGTCGGCGCAGGCCGCGGCCGGTGGTGCCTCGGATGTGCCGCTGGTGGGTGACCTCGACGGCGACGGCAAGGCGGACCTGAGCGTGTGGCGTCCGGGGACCGCCCAATTTCACTGGCTCACATCGTCGAGCGGTTACAGCTACGGGGCCGCCGGCACGGAGCAATGGGGCTCGGTGGGTGATGGCTCCGATGTGCCGTTGATGGATGACCTCGACGGCGACGGCAAAGCGGATTTGATCCTGTGGCGTCCAGGGAGCGGCCGGTTTCGCTGGCGCACGTCGTCGAGCGGCTACAACGAAGGAGCCGCCGGCACGAAGCAATGGGGCTCGGTGGGCGATGTGCCGCTGACCGGTGACCTCGACGGCGACGCCAAAGCGGACCTGATCATCTGGCGCCCTGGATCCGGCAAATACTTCTGGCTCACGTCGTCGAGCGGGTACAGCTATGGGGCTGCCCGAGCGAGGCAGTGGGGTTCGTCGGGCGATGTGCCGCGGATGGGTGACCTCGACGGGGACGGTAAAGCGGACCTGATTTTCTGGCGCCCGCAGACCGGCAAGTTTTTCTGGCTCACCTCCTCGAGCCGGTACAACTATGGAGCCGCCGGCTCGAAGCAATGGGGTTCGGTGGGCGGTGTTCCCGATGTGCCGCTCATCGGCGATCTCGACGGGGACGGCAAGGCAGACTTGATTTTCTGGCGACCGGGGACCGGCACGTTCTCCTGCCTCACCTCCTCGACCGGGTACAACTCCGCGGCCGCCGGCACCAGGCAGTGGGGCTCGGTGGGTGGTGTCCCCGATGTGCCGCTGACTGGTGATCTCGACGGAGATGGGAAAGCGGATCTGATCGTGTGGCGCCCGGGGATCGGCGAGTTTCGGTGGCTCACCTCCTCGAGCGGGTACGACTATGGGGCCGCTGGCTCCCGGTTAAGTTTCTACATACCTGCAGTCAATCAGCCGCCCACCGTCAGTGCCGGATTCAATCAGGCCGTCACGCTGCCGGTGCCGGCCAGCCTGAACGGCACGGTCTCGGATGACGGTCTGCCCACGGGAGGTACGCTCACCCGGAGCTGGTCCAAAGTCAGCGGCACTGGCACGGTCACGTTCGGCAACGTCAACACTCCGAGCACCACCGCCACGTTCTCCGCTGCCGGCACGTATGTGCTGCGGCTCACGGCCACCGACGGCGCTCTCTCGGCGAAGGCCGATGTCACCGTCGCGGTCAACGGCGCCAATAAGGCGCCGACCGTCAGTGCCGGATCCCCTCAAACCATCACGCTGCCGGCCTCGGCGAGCCTGAATGGCACCGCCAGCGATGACGGCCTCCCAGGGGGCAGTACGCTGACCACGCAATGGAGCAAGGTCGGCGGTCCGGGCAGCATCACGTTCGGCAATAGCGCCGCCCGCAGCACCACCGCCAGTTTCTCCGCGGCCGGTCTCTATGTGCTTGGAATGTCCGCGACTGACGGGGCGCTGACCACGAGTTCCACCGTGACGATCGCCGTCAATGCCGCGCAGGCTGTCAATCAGCCGCCCACCGTTTCCGCGGGATCCAATCAGTCGATTACGCTGCCGGCCTCAGCTAGCCTGAACGGCACGGCGTCCGACGACGGTCTGCCCGCGGGCAGCGCCCTGATTCGGACCTGGTCGAGAGTCAGCGGCCCTGGCACGGTCACCTTTGGCAACGTCAACGCCCAGAGCACCACCGCGAGCTTCTCAGTCGGCCGGGACCTATGTGCTCCGCTTGACCGCCACCGACAGTGCGCTCTCGGCGACCGCCGATGTCACGATCAGCGTCAACGCCATCAACCTACCGCCCACGTCGCCGACGAGGATCGTTCTACGTGTCGAAGCCGGCGTCTGACGCCAACACGGGGTTTGACACCAGGACACCCGTTTGCCCACGCGCCTGGGATGACGGCTGCACCAGCGTATGCGCGAGCACCACGCTCCTGCCTGGAGACACGATTGCGCTCAAGCGTGGCGATGTGTGGGCATCCACGACCGCATTGAAGATCAGTCACGGGGGAACGACCGGCGCGCCGATTGTCTGGGACGGCGGATTGTGGGGATCGGGCGCGAATGCCGTGATCCGATCGAGCGGGAATCGCGCCTGGGGCAACAACGCGGTCGTTAATATCGTCGGCGCCAGTTATGTGACCTTCCAGAACGTGACGGTGGATGGCAACAACACGCAGACGTTTGGCCTGATCATTGGGGGACCTGATGGAGGTAACAGCATCGGCGCCGTGCAAAACGCGGAGAGGTTTATCACCATCCAAGACGTGACCATCACGAATTGCGGGAACGGGGGCGATTATCGACTGGGCTTGCTGGTGCAACCGTGGCACAACGACATGTCCAACATCACGATTCAGCGTGTGACGATTGACGGGGTCGATGATGAAGCGCTGTCGTTCTATCCAGGGCGCTCGGATCTCGGTGCCGTGCCCGCGCACATTCGCGACTCATATATCGGGTACAACACGATCACGAACTATGGCAGGCGAAACACGCCCACTGGTTACGGATTACAACTCAACAACAAAACGACAAACGTCGTGGTCGAGCACAACACGATCACGACGGGCGCATCAGGCTTCGGACACGGATTTCACATCGAAAGCAACGAGCCTCTACCGGGCTATTTCCCCACGGGCGTTACGGTTCGCTACAACAACATTAGAGTGACCAGCAAATGGGCGCTGTTTATTCAACCAGGGCAGGCCATCACGGCCGACGTGTATTACAATCAATTCGCGTCTGGCACGCTGGATCCCGGGTGGCGGTGGCATCGCGATCATGCGCGGGACGGCCGTAGACTACACTGGCGCTGCGCTGCGCTTCTTCAATAACGTCATCTACACCACGGGTGGTATTGGTCTGTATGATTCATCGCAAACCATCGGAGTCGTGACGGCCAGAAACAATCTCATCTATAACACCGGCACCAACCGGTATGGAAATTTGTGTGTCTACGTCAACACGGCTGGATCGATGATCCATAGCCACAATGCGCTCTTTCGCACGTATGGAGTCACGGGGATGGTGGCATTGGGAGATGTGACCGCTGGCACATGGAAGGATCGCAGTGACGGTAAACACCTGGGAACCCACGGTCGTCTCTGCCGATCCGCTGATGGTGAGTCCGGCCACGTTCGATTTCCGGCTCCAGCCGTCTTCTCCTGCAATCAATGCCGGGGTTAATGTTGGATTAGCTTCAGACTTCGCCGGAGCCATCGTTCCCCAAGGTTCGGCCCCAGATATAGGAGCTTACCAATGGCACTTACTCCCAAGCAGGTAAGTGTCAGCGGATGACGACAAACCTTTCACCTTCGTGCTGCCGCATGAACGCCGCGCGATCCTCCGTCGCCATTTCCGAAGGGGGCCGCATTTCTATGACAACGTGCCCGGCGGGGGATGACTTGATCCGTTCCAGAAACGCGGCCATCGTCTCGGGCTGCATCGCGTGCGGCGGATCGAGCGGCGAAACGCTGTCGAGGTCCGGCCGAAGATATCGAAGGTGCATGTCGCCAAATGCGACGATGGCCTGCGGTGGAACTGATTCATACTGCCGCAGGATTCTCGCGCATTCCGGCAGATAAAAAGGCCGCGCATGGTCGAGCAGATAAAGAGGCGACCCCATCAAAAAACCGATCACGATGATCGCAATCCACCAGCGGCGAAAAACCTGCAACGCAGCGGAAGGAAACGCGTGCTCGGCGTAAAACACGAGGGCCACGAACAGGCAAAACACACCGGGGCCAAGAAGCCGATAGCCGAGCGCATCGAATCGCACGGCGAAGCGAAGCGCGATAATGCACGCCAGATAAATGGCACCCACGATGGCCATGGTGCGGGAAGAGTGAACATCGTCGCCGGAGAAGATGTCGGGCACTGCCGAAGAACCACGCCGACGTGAACGACCGCCGCGGCTTCGATTGCGCCGGTCATCAGCGCCAGGGCGGTCCGTTTCCACGTTCCAAGTTCGCGCACCATCAGGTCCGTCGCAACGAGAAGGGCGAGGCCGGCCTGCATGGTCAGATCCATAAGCGATTCGGGTGCCGCCGCGCGATTCCCGGCCAGCCCGCCGCCATGCCTGTTCCACATTACAATCGAAGCGAGTGCCACGCCTCCCATCATCGCAGCAGAAGCGGCCAAAATTCCGCGCCGCTTGTCACGACAAAGAAACGCAACAGCTGCTGCAAACGCCAGCACCAGCAGCGCAAAAATTCCGGCATACCGCGTCGCGATCAGTGCGCAAGAAATCAGGCCGGCCAGAATGGCGGTTCCAGAAGCCGGCTCTGTGCCGGCGCGCAGCCGGTCGAACGAAATCGCAAATGCGATCATCAATGGAATGAAAAGCGCCTCCGACCATGTGAACGTGAAAAGAGAAAGAAACGGCATGGCCAGCAGAAGCAAGCCGGCCCTCCATCCTTGCTTAGGAAGCGCGCGGGCCAGCATCCATATGGTCGCCGCCGCGCAAATCACGTTGAAGATTTTCGAGGCGGCAAAGATGGCGATCGCGTTGTGCGGCAGGATCGCGCCGACGGCCGCGATGCCGGCGGCATACAGCGGCGGCTGCGTAGAAAAATGCGCGAAGCCGCCGCGATGTTGCAACTCCATCAGGCAGTAGGTGGCCGTCCAGCATATTTCGCGCGAGAGCCAGATAGCCGGTGGAATCAGGGCTCAAGAAACCGTCGCTCGTGACCAGCGACGCAACCGCGACGTGCAGCGCAAGGAGCAAAAGGCTGAACGTTGCGGCAAGTGTTCCGCCGTTGGTTTGCCGGAGTTTTCCAATCATTGGAACTTTTCGCCGCAGTTCTTTCCAACAGCTGGACTTTTCGCGGCGCGGACGCGGGCGATAAGGTCGATGACATGCGCCTCTTCGGGCCACATTGACGTCCCCCCGTCTTGAGTAGATCGATTCCAAGCTCTGCGGGGCCCGGTTATGCCCTACGGCTTCCAATTTCAGGTCGGGACGGTCGTCCGTACGCTGCGGTCGTCGCCTGCCAGGCCCATCTTCGGCCTATGTCGAGCGGCTCTTCAGTGACAGCGAGCGCAAGTCGATGCACGCGTTGCACGGCCGGCTGAGCGATCCGGTCAGATCCGGACGGTGCGGTAATCCCTGCAACAACGTGAGTTGAGCGGCCTCCTCATCCGTCAAGCCCTGCTATCCCGCGGTGCTTCTCTGGAGACCTTTCATAACCATATCGCAATATGACGTCGTCGTACTGCTGCTTAATTAGCGCTATATGATCTCTGGTCAGGTAGTTCTTCCAATCCCCGTGAACACCTTTTCTGTAATGGCTATCTTTGTTTTCTTCGCCTATCTTCCTTCCACCTGACTTCTTCTCAAACTCGTTTTTCCATACTATTCCCAGTATTCTCTCAGCTGGCAAAGCATGAAGAATCCGAGGAAGCGGCACTCCCAACCTTGAACTCGATATTTCTGAGAAGCTTTGCAAACAAGTACTCGAGCCTTTTCGAGAAGCCGTAACGTTCCTACATTTACCAATCCCAGAAGCCGACGATCGACAACATGGACTGATAGGTCCTTGAGGTAACATCCTCCATGCGCACCTGCATGATGTTATCGCCGTGAAAATCCTTCCAAGATCTCATCTCATCGAACTGCTCCTTCCTGAAGGCGATCTCATGGAAGAGGCCGGTTTCTTGATCGCACTGTTGCAGTTTCTTGCGATATGCTATCAATTCCGGCCAAGTATCTGTTGAATGTGTCTTGAGATGCGAGAAGTAGGCAGAAACAATAATGTCTCTCGGATCTCGCACAGCATGGATCCCAACAAGATTTTCCAACTTGGCGACTTGGCTGAAATCGGCATTGGCGTACGCTATGAAATCAATGTTGTTTTCCGTGATGTACCTTCTCAGATCGCCATTGAAATCCTGCTTCCTATAAACGATTTTGTAACGAAGTCCAAGGTCAAGGCAAACATCGGAAAATATCTCTCCGAACCACGTACTGGCACATTTGTGATGGCCAAAATACCCATAGATCTTTCGGTTCAGTCATCTTTTCCTCACATTCTAGCGCCCTAGTTGCTCTAGGGCGACTGGCCTGCCACATGCGCTGATGCCGCATGCTCCATGCGCCAAGGCGTTAGCGTGGATCAACAAGAGCTATCTGCCCGGACATGAGTCACAGTCACAACTCATACGTGCTAGAACCTGTGCAAGTTTACGGGTCAATGCCTGGCGATCGTACGCCTCGATGCCGGCGGTGCTCACGCGCAGCGGCGCGGCCGTCTTGCTTTGGCGATATACCGTCAGGATGGCTTGTTGTATCCCGGCTACATCGGAAGGATCGACCGTGAGTCCGAGGCTGTGCTGTTCCACGAAGCTTGCCGCGGCGCCAGGACAACTGAGCAAGAGAATCGGCGGGCCACCGACAGCCCAGTACTCATAGATCTTGCCAGGGATCAGGGTAGAAAAGCCCTCGTAATTGATGGCAAGCAGCAGGTCGGCTGCTTGCATAGAGGCGCAAAACTTCATCACGCGGCAGAAACCCCAACTCCTTGACCACACCTGACAAGCCCATTTCTTCTGCCAACTGCCTGATGTCCTTCTGGGAGGAACCCCGTAAAGGCCAAGGTCAGTTTCTCCGCCAGCTCTGGTTGCTCGTTGCAGAATGTGCTGGACGGCTTGAAAGAGCGTCGCTGGACTGCGTGTCCAATCCTTTGAATCGTTCAGGGATCCTGCATGTACAATCGTGAACTTGGAGTTGCGGGGCGCTGGCGTCATCGAATTCAGCACAGCAAACTCCGCAAGATCACAACCATTGGGAATGAAAACGAATTTATCACTGGGCTCTGTGGGATAGCGCTCCAGGAACGCGTTCTTGCTCCATTCCGTGACCAGGATAACCTTGTCGGCTGTCTTGACCGCCCAGCTTTCCATCCTGCGATCGATCATGCGAATAATTGTGGGCTTGGAATGATACCAGGGCGTGTCAATCCAATCATCGCGGAAATCCAGAATGAGCGGCTTGCCCGTCAATCAGTTTCAAGAATGCGCCAACCAGGGTAGCAGAGTGAGGTGGGCATGTGGCAAAGATGACATCGATTCCTTCACTCCTCACAATCTGTCGCCCCCGTCTTAGAGCGAAAGGCAGCCAGACAAGGTACCGGTCCGGCAGAAAGATGTTTCGGAATGCCCAACGACGTGCTCCACCCAGAACCTTCACAATCACTCTTGTCAGCCAGTTCCGCTGGCCAAATTCCCTCTCCTTTTCCAGAAACTCTCAACGACGGCTCCCCTGCAGCTGTCCGATAGATCGACACTTCTTGCGGGATCTCCGAAAGCAAGGTTTCACTACCCTGTTTACGATCGAACTCATACTCCGTTCGGTCGTCAATAGTCAGGACTGACGGCAGCCAGCCCAACGCCGGCAGGTACTTGATGAACTTGACCACCCGAATTGAGTGTCCCACGGATTGGAAGGGCGGAAAGACGCGGGCAATCATAAGCACCTTGTTCATTTGCCTTTCGTGGCTCCTTGCCCTTGAGATGGTCTGCCGCGAGGCGCGGAGGCTCACGACAGCACCCGGTTCACCGCCGAGCAGACCGTCGCGAGGAACAGGACGCAGTAGCTGACCCCATGAAGACAGCGACCACGTCCGGGAATCAAGGCAATTGCACTCGGGCGAGCCACGCTCCCTGGTGCGTTCAGATGGTGTGGCCGTATCGCTCGAGCCAAGCCTGAAACATGAGCACGGTCCACAGCTGATCCGCCAAATTGCGCCGACCGGCTTGATGGTTACGCCACGCTGCGCTGATCGGCTGCGGAGCGAAAAACCCCTCCCGACGAATGCGCACCGGATCGAGGAGTCCCTCGCCCCACTCGCGCAGCGGGCCGCGCAACCAACGATCCACCGGAATGCAGAACCCCTGCTTCGGCCGCTCGACCAGTGCCCGGGGCAAGTAGCGGTGTAGCACCGTGCGTAAGACACGCTTCCCGACGCCGTTGGCCAGCTTGTCCTCGGCGGGCAATCGCCAGACAAGCTCCAGCAGGCGGTGATCCAACAGCGGCATACGGCTCTCCAGGCTAACGCTCATGCCGGCGCGATCGACCTTCGCCAGAATATCGTTGGGCAGATAGCGCAGCGTGTCGCGAACCATCATGCGCTCCCCGGCAACGCTGAGACCCGGCGTTACCTCGTCCGGGAGCCGTTGTGCGGTGGCGCCAAGAACGACGGCGGACGGATGCCAAACTGAGACGAGGCGTTCGTAGAGGTCGCTTTCGCCTGTGGCGCCGACCAGTCGCGCCGATTTGTGAATGCGGTCGCCGGGCATCGTGACGCGTCGCGCGGACGGGAATACAAGCCCCAGAGTCCTGAATACGCCATCCCAGCCCCGAGTGGGGACTGCTGTGAGGACGCGCGCTGCAGCCGCGCGCACCAGCCGCGACTGGTGTATGAATCGCCGCCCAAGCGCATCGGGACCCCAGTGCCGGCTGTAGCCCCCGAACGTCTCATCGCCCCCGTCGCCGGAAAGGCTTACGGTCACGTGCCGACGCGCGAGTTTGGAGACGAGGAGCGTCGGAATCTGCGACGAATCCGCGAACGGCTCATCGTAAACATCGGGAAGCTCGGGAATCACAGCCCGCGCTTCATCCGGGCTCACGATGAGCTCAGTGTGATCAGTTACCCGAGGTGCTTCGCGACTGCCGCCGCGTGGCCGGCCTCGTTGTACTCAGCCTCGGTGAACCCAATGGCAAAGGTATGAACCGGCTGGGTGGCCTGTGCTTGCATCAGTGCCACGACAACCGAAGAGTCGATGCCGCCCGAAAGGAACGCGCCAACGGGAACGTCGGCGACCATCTGGCCAGCGATTGCCACGCGGAGCTGTTGCTCGACCATGTCCGCCGCTTCGGTCTGGCTCAGTACAAGGGGGGAGCGTCGCCCCGCGGCGATGGCTTCGGTCAGTGACCAATAGCGCCTTGGCACTGGCAACACGCGCCTGGACACATGGTCGGGCCGAATCACCAGGAATGTGCCTGCCGGGAGCATGTTGACGCCCCGATAGATCGACCTCGGTGCAGGCACACAGGAATACTGCATGAATGCCGCGACAGAGTCACGATCGATGTCACCGCGCCAACGTGGGTGCGCACGCAGCGCCTTTAGCTCCGAACCAAACACCAAGTCGTCGGCGCACAGCCCGTAGTAGAGCGGCTTCTCACCGATGCGGTCACGCATGAGGTATAGCGTACGCTCTGCTCGATCCCAGAGCGCGATAGCAAACATACCGACGGCGCGGTCGAGGCTCGCCTCGACTCCCCAGCGGACGATCGCGGCGAGCAGCACCTCGGTGTCCGAATGGCCACGCCACGGTAAGGGTCCGCCCGCCGCATCAAGTTCGGCGCGAATCGCTTTGTAGTTATAGATTTCGCCATTGAACGAGATCACCCACCGCCCGTCGGCCGAGCCCATCGGCTGATGGCCCTCTGGCGTAAGATCCACGATCGCGAGGCGCCGGTGGCCAAATCCGATCCCGGCTTCCTCTTCGGTCCATGTGCCTGCGTCGTCCGGTCCGCGGTGGACCATTGCATCGGCCATCGCCCGCGCGGTTGCCGCGAGCAAGTCGGATGGGGCCCCGCTCAGGGTCCAAAGCCCGGCGATGCCGCACATTAGCGAACGTGCTCCTGGCGCGTAGTCACCCTTCGCCCCGTCCCATCGCCGCACCTGTGCTATAGGGATGTGCACGCGAGGTGTTCGGCCGCGCGCAGCGGCGCGACCCATCTGTGAGCATATCCCTCGATTGTGGGTGAACAGATCAGGCGCTCCGGACTTGCACCAGCGCAAGCCTCCGCGCCTCTACTGGCCGGTGGCTTTACCACTTCCGTTGGCGGACACCTGCTCGTACACATCCATCAGCCGCTCGGCGATCTTATCCCACCCATAGCGGGTCTCCACCAACTGGCGGGCATTGGCAGCCATATGCTTGTACAGCTGGCGATCGCGGCAAAGGCGCACGGTTTTCTCCGCGAACTGCTCGGGAGTATCGGCTATATAGAGATGTTTACCATCAACCACCTCAAGCCCTTCACATCCTATGGTCGTCGACACGACCGGACGACCGAGCGCCATTGCCTCCAGGATCTTTAACCGTGTGCCGCCACCGGCACGTAGCGGGACTACGCATACGGTGCTTTGCTGATAATAGGGAATCACATCTGCCACTCGACCTGTGACATGCACGGCACTTCCCTTGAGGTTCAGCACCGCGGGGTGAGGATCGGCCCCAACGATCCACAACTCCATCGGGTTGATCGCGTGACGGATGAGGGGAAAGCTCTCCCTCCAAAAATGGAGCACCGCATCAACGCACGGCGGGTATGCCATGCTGCCAATGAACATCAGCGAGGGCGGTGCATCCTCCGGGGGCAGAGGCAATGGTTGATACTTCTCGATATCCACGCCGTTAGGAATCACGTCTATCTGCAGACCTGGATTGGCCTTCAGCAATAGTTGCTGGTCCAGTTCGGATACGGTTGTGCAGCGATCAAACTTCTCCGCGTAGCGGGGTTCCCAATACCCCAGGCTGACGCCATTGATCCAGGCTCTTAGCTTCTTGTCCCAGCCCTCCTCCACCTGCGACATCCGCCCAAATTGATGGGACGCACAATTCTGGAACATCATAATGCTCTTGTAGCGCTTGCTCTTGGGAAGCGTCGCCAGATACAGCCCCATGACTGATTCTATCTGTACGATGTCAAAGTCACGCGTGGAGAAAAGCCGCTCGATCTTTCCCACGAGTTCTTCAGAGTGTAGCAGCTTGAGGTCCGGCGGCTTGCCCTCCAAGGCATAGCGAAGCATGCCCGGTGCCTTCGCGAGGCGGCTGCGTCGATCCAAGCCGGCTGTCTCGACCCTGGCGCAGAATTGCCTCAAGTGAGACACACCCTCGGCATCCTCCGGAGACTCCAGTAACGCGGCTAATGAGACTTCATGTCGATTCGCAACCCGACGGAGAAGATTGTAGATACGTATTCGACCCCCTGACACTTGTGGATAGGGCAGATAGTTCGCAATCATCAAAATGCGCATATCACTTCCCTGATCACGACGACGCTCAAAGGACCATTGGACAGCCTGAAGGCGCCCGCCTACCAACAGATACCTTCATATGCACCAGAGGATGAGCGCCCCGAGACCATCTTTACCAAATCGATAAGCAGTTGCTCCGGTCTTAAAAGCCTGACCAAGTACGCTCCCCATCCTGCAACTCGTGGCCCACGATAACGCCATCGGCGCCTTGCACGACCTCCTCCAGCGAATCGCACATCATGGCGGAAATGTGGGGAAGCGCCTGTTAAATAAATGCCTTATTGCCGCCAATGAGTCTCGACATCGAAACATTATTGTCGAAATGTTTCACCTCTAATCCCTTGCCATATGGCTGGCCCGCCCGATGCCGAAGACAAGAACGCAACAACCCGTCAGCATCTCGGTAACCTACTTGTTCGTTACCGCACTATTCATCCAGTGATATTTCCGACGGACGAGTGGATACACACGACTCGGCAACGAGCTTCGAAAGAACTCTAGGCGCAGCACAAAAGCGGGAAGGGATAGGCCGTCGCAGCACAGGCGATTTATCTGATCCAATGGAGTCGAGTGTGTGTTGAAGTCATTTCCAACGGTGTATTGAAAGTCAAACCCCAGTCTCCGCGCCAAAGCGCGAGTCTCCTTCGTGGACTCACCCCATGGCCACGCCAAATGCCTTGGGACCACAGCGCTAAAATGCTCTGCGAGCAACCTCCGTGAGGTCGTAAGGTCGTCCTCCATTTCCCCCAAGTACTCGTCTATGTCAGTCCGGGAAGCATGCCACCGCGCGTGCGCGTGACTGTGGGAGTGGACCTCAAACACGCCACTCGCAACCATCTCTTCGATCTCGGCCCAGCGCAGGTAGGCCTCATCCTCGGACGTCGTGTCAATAGGACCACGCCTCGGCGGCCCACTGCCAACTCTCTGCGTAATGACAAAGGCCAGTGCATGCATGCCAAAGCGTTCCAAGGTCGGTAACACACGCGTGAAGCTGGATGCGTAAGCGTCGTCAAACGTTATCAGAACCGCCTTGCCAGGCTCCGGGACCTCACCTAGTGCACACGCTTCGTACTCACCAGCCGTCAAGGTTCTATAACCACGCTGTGAGAGGTACCGAACGTGCGAAAGAAACTGGGCGGCTGGGGAGGACCATCTGTCCTTGCCTGGGCCGACCTTGTGGTAAACGAGAACAGGAAGCGAAGGGCAGCGACTCATCCTAGAGCCTCTTGACGGAGGCGAGACACCGTGCAATGCCTTCAGCAAAGTTGTGCCACCATGTTGCCCAGAGTGTAGCGTTCTGCATCGGCCAATGCCGCTGCCTTAACCCGGTTGAAGCGTGCGGGGTCGTGGCACAACGACACGACGGTCGCAGCATATTCCTCAGCGCTGTCACGGGTCATAAAGGAGTTCTCCCCATGCCTTAGGTACGCAATCTCCGGGCCGTGTCTTGCAGTCTCGGTCGTCAGGAGAACCAACCCGCCACAAAACGCATCAACGATGTGTAGGCCCACGGCGCCTGGATTCAGCATGAAGCTGGCCATCCGAAGGTACAGGGCCTTGTCGGGTCCGTGGCGGGCCCCTAGAACATGCAGCCATGGGTGGAGTGTTGTTGCCTCAAGAAGCCTCGGCATGGACGGGCCGTCGCCGATAACCACACAATGAAAAGCCGGGACCTGAGCGTGGATTCGATCCCCAGCTTCCACTAAGAAGTCCAACCGCTTGTCCGGATACAGGGAGCCGCAATAAATGCCAACTGGCGCAGAGGCGTCAACTCCGAGCGCCCTCCTGGCCGTCGCTAAGTCAGCGTCGGTTATTCCAGCCAGGTCACGTCTGAAGCCGCGTGTGTCGATAGCGTTATCGAGCTTGGTAATGTCCTGTGGAGGGAACCCCGCGGCGCGCACGATGTCCACTGTTGATTCCGTATAGGCGAACCACCAATCCACACGGGTCAGCATCACTCTCTTCCATTTCTCCCGCCAACCGTCGGGTCTGGCGCTCTGCAAGTTGGCGCCATGGCCCCAGAAGGCTATCCTCGGACCGTTGAAGAAACGGTTGAGTAACAAGGGGTAGTTGGACAAGAGGCGGCTTTCCTGCATAATCACAACCAGGTCCGCATCATGCAGGTCGCGTGGAAACGGTTGCCACACAAAGTCGCGAGCTCCAACCTCCCAAACCCGGTTCGTGACCTTGGTAGCCCAAGGCAAACATCCCTCATCCTTCTTGGCTCGTTCGCGCCGCGTGGCCTGGCCGTGGACGAGATGAAGTTCAATGCCGCGCCGTGTGCAGGCGGCCCGTAGCTCATCAAATAGGGCCGTGCGATAGTGCAGCAACCGGTGCTGGAGGACGACGACCTTACTCATCAAGTCTCGGTTGGCGGAAACCCGGGCTCAATGCGACACTCATCGTAACCTTGTTCGGATAATATGAATGTCCCCGCGGCGATAGCCTGTTCGTGCCGTGCTATGTCCTCCCTCTTGGCGAAGCGTTGGGCTATCACCCGGGCAGGTACCCCGGCCGCGATGCAATAGGCCGGGATGCTCTTGGACACGACGCTACCCGCTGCGACAATGGCTCCCTGGCCGATGGTGACCCCGGTCAGTACGACAACGCCGTACCCCAACCACACGTCGCCCTCGAGAACGACCATCTCATCGATGTGCCGGCTGGGCATACGCGTGCTTCCAATCCAGGGTGCATAGCGCACGGGATAGCCGACCGCCGAGAAGTCATGATCATGCCGTCCAATGATGGCCACCCGGTTCGCCAACAGGCAATAGTCACCAATGGTGCAGTTCGCTTCAATATGAACGTGCTTCCCGATGTAAACGCTGTTTCCGATGGTGAGCCGCTTAGGTGCCCAAAGCCTAGACCCCTGACCAACGTGCAAGTCCCTTCCGTATGCGAGAAAGCGTCCCTTGTTCCATACGGCGAGGTGAGTCCGGAGTCGTCGCGCGGACGCAAGTAGTAGGCGTTTCACGGTTGCCCCACGCCAAGACCTGGGGCCCACCGAGTCGCATTCCGCTCTCCGGCCAGTGTCATCATGTCACCGACTTCGCGTGGAGCATCTAAGCTCACAGGGCTCACTTGGACGCCTTGCCTGAATGCGGCGCCTGAGGAGCTGTCCCGCTAGAGATTCACAATGCCGCATGCCCGTGCCCATAGTTCGACATTGATGAAGCGCCAAGCGGGAAACCGGGCTCCAGGCCCCTTCTGATCTAGGAGACGATGGCGCACCTTGGGCGCGCGCCATATGCGCCTCGCCGCAAATTCTGGGCTCGTCGCCAATCGAGCGACTGCGCTGCGGAGCGCTGGCTCCCTCATCCACGACTCAAACGGCGTGCCGAAGCCGATCTTCTCCTTTTCATGGATAATCCGCTCGGGCAGTTCGGAAGCAAATGCTTGTCGCACCAGGCGTTTCGTCATTCCACCGGAGAACTTGTGGCTATCTGGCAACGTAAAGGCGAGCTCCATCAGGCGATAGTCGATGAAAGGTGACCGGATCTCGATCCCGCAGCTCATCGAAGATTGATCTTCGTAATGGAGGATTTGATTGAAGCCAAAGTGCTCGATCTGCGTGCGGAGGTGGTGTTCGAGATTCCGCGGCGCTAGGCGCGCCGACTGATCCCTGAGGTGGCGATCGTAAGCGTGATGGAATGTCGGCTCGAGTAGTTGAATAGAGCCCTCCATGAAGCGCGCGCGAACCTTCGATGCAACCCTCCGCCCGCCAATTGCCTTCGCGACCTGGGACAGCATCATTGGGAGGCTAAACCCGAGCTTCCGGCGAATCGCCCGGACCTCGGCAAACGCAAGAAGGGGGCGAGAAAGAAGCAGATCGAGCAACCGGTACCCGACAATGTGCTTGGCATAGCCGGCGAAGGCCTCATCAGACCCTTGGCCGTTGATGACCACCTTGACGCCCCGGTCGCGAACAGCGCGCATCAGGCGCCAGTGCGCAAACGCGGTTGTGCTATAGACGGGCTCTCCCATGGCTGCGACAAACTCCGGAAGGGCCGACGCCAGGGTTGTGCCGTCGGAGGGCGATCGTCACGGATTCTATGTGCCGACACCCTGCGAGCAAGTCCCGCACGACGGCACTCTCGTCGAAACGCTGATCGGGATACACCGACGTGAAAGCAGTGACCGATGCGACGCCAAGGTGGCCCGCCGCTATCTCGTCATCAACCACGCGACAAATCGCAGAGGAGTCGAGACCGCCGCTCTGAAGTAGCGCCACGGGCACATCGCTGCGAAAGCGGAGCAGTATCGCATCGCGCAGTAGCGCACGGAACCGCTCGGTAAGCTGCGCCTCCGTGCCCGCGTCCTGTTCCTGGCTGGGTAGATGCCAGTAGCGGGAAAGTCGGACCCGGCCGTCTTCCAGAACCAGATTGTGTGCCGGTGGTAATTCTCTAATGCCCGCAAAGAACGTGTCCCCGTCGTTGGTGCGGTATCCGTAGGCGAGGAAGTCGTGGACCTTGCCAAGGTTCGCCTCGTTCACGGGGCGCACGGCGCGTATGCCGGCGATTTCACTGGAAAACAGGAAATCACCGTCGCGCTCGAGGTACACGAATGGCTTGACTCCGAAGCGGTCACGCGAAGCAAAGAGACGCCTACGGCGTGTGTCCCAGATCGCGAAGGCCCACATGCCGTTGAAGCGGTGCACACAGGCATCACCCCAGGCGGCGTAAGCGTGCAAGATCACCTCGCTGTCCGAGCGCGTGCGGAACTCGTACCCCGCCGCCCTAAGCTCTGGGATCAACTCCAAGTAGTTGTAGATTTCCCCGTTGAATACCAACACCAAACTGCTGTCGACATTGAACATCGGTTGAGCGGCTGCCTGGCTTAGGTCGAGAATCGCGAGGCGACGGTGCCCGAGGCCGACACCGTCGCCAATGTACATGCCGCACCCATCGGGCCCACGGTGCGCAACCGCAGCATTCATCGCGGAGATGTCGGCGGCGAGCGCCTCCCCTGCGGCAGCCCGGTGAGGTGCGCTCAGGACGACGCCGCTAATACCGCACATCGGCACCCTCTGAATCAGTCACGCAACCCGCGGATATCACCACCCGGCGACGGTCGTGCTACGCCCTCTGACTGTCGTGTGATCCCTTGTCTGACTACTGCCGATCTCGACGATCAACACCGCGGAGTTGCTACAGTAGATGCTGAATCACCAGGTCGTCTCAAAGCCGTTGACACGGCCCGCAGCAACCAGTGTCGGCAACTCCGGCGCAGCACGTGTCGTTGCGGGTATATGTCGACGGACTGCTGGGCGACAGCGCGCGCAAATCGATGTCGGCGATGCTCGCGCGCGTCAGCGAGCCGACGTCGTATCAGCCTTTCAGCACTTCATCGCGCATGCGCCGTGGGATGCGGAGGCCGTCTGGCGACGTCTGCGGCGTGTGGTCCCGAACGCCGCGGCGCGGGTTCCCGCGACGGTCTTCGGGCCTGCGATGTGGCGGATTAGGATTCTCTTTCCTGCGACATCGGCCACCATGTGTGCCCGACGGTCAACTGAACCAGTTCGTCAGACCTGATGCTGAGCGGGGCCATTGTATTCGACTCCTCGTATTCGACTCCACTATAGACCGGATATTCCTTTGGCATTCAGCAATTCAACCCTTGACCGGGTAGCATGCACGATTTGCTCCCGTTCTTCTCTACTGAATCCAATGTCTTTAGTCTCGCGCGGTTCGAACGGCTTCCCGTTGCGAATACTTAGGAACTCGCATATTCTCCTCGATTCATTCTCTGGATCGTTCATTAGACGCCCGAACTGAACGATGCAGGTGTTTCGATTGGAGCAGCATTGCAATATGAGGTCGGCACAGGAGTTCCAGTTGTGTGTGTACTCTTCAATGGCAAAGTCTCTCGCTTCCCTATTCGTCAGAGACTCACCCCATGGCCGTTGTGACATCGACCAAATCGTGGCAAGCGGATCACGAACTGCCAGGAGAAGCTTGGCTTCCGGAAAGAGCGTCTTGATGTTCTTGATGAATTGCTCATAGTCTCTTGACGGGAAGGCAATGGGTTCGAGAGGCTCCTTATCTACAAGGAGCCTCTTTCCTATGAGGATCCTCGAACCGGTGTAATATTCGACGATAAGGCGGCGCGCCAGTCGGACTAATGCTAGGCTGTCTCTGCTTAGACTTGAAAATCTCCACACTTCCTCCATAAAGGCGTGGGCACTCACCAATATCCGAGATTCCTGGAATGCCGCAACGCCTGGCTGGTCTCCGAGCCAGTCGACAAGGGCCGTAGTTCCCGAGCGGGGAGCGCCCGATACTAGGCAGATCGATTTCGGGAATAAGTTGACGCGTCTTTGGAATTCCAAGACAAATTGTCTGGCTACTTTTTTTGACACATGTCAGGACCGACAATTTCAAGAATCACATTACCTCTGACAGAACCTCGGCAAGATGCCTAGCCAATGCCCGGCGGTCAAACGCTTCAATTCCGTCGGTGCTTATCCGCGGCGGCGCGGCCGTGTTGCCTTGGCGATATGCCGTTAGGATCGCTTCTTGTATTCCGGCCACATCGGCGGGATCGACTGTCAGTCCTAGGCCGTGCCGTTGCACGAATAGTGAAGCCGCGCCGGCACAACTCAGCAAGAGAATCAGAGGACCGCCGACAGCCCAGTACTCGTATATCTTCCCTGGGATCAGAGTGGACCAGCCCTCGTAGTTTATGGCTAGCAGCAGGTCGGCCGACTTGATCAAGCGCAGGACTTCGTTATGGGGCATAGGTCCCAGCACCTTGATCACGCGCGCGACACCCAGTTCGTCGGCCAACCGTCGATACTCTTCTGGGAAATCACCGGCGAACGCTAGGGTTAGCTTCTCTCCCAGCCCCGGTTGCTGTAAAAGGATTCGCTGGATAGCTTGAAAGAGCGCGGCTGGGCTGCGTCCCCAAAACGCTGATACGTTCAGGGACCCCGCATGCACAATCGTGAACTTCGAGTTGCGGGGTGCCGGCGTCATCGAATCGAGCTGAGCAAAGTCCGCAAGATCACAACCATTGGAGATGATGACAAATTTGTTACTGGGCTGTGTCGCATAGCGGTCGACGAACGCGGCTCTACTCGATTCTGTGACCAAGATGACCTTGTCTGCGGTCTTGACTGCCCAGTTCTCCAGGCGTCGGTGGATCATACGAATCAATGCGGGCCTCGAATGGTACCAGGGTGTGTCAATCCAATCATCGCGGAAATCCAAAATGAGCGACTTGCCCGTCAGTCGTTTCAGGAACACACCAACTAAGCTCGCCGAGTGAGGAGGGCATGTGACAAGGATGACATCAATGCCATCTCGCCTGATAATCTGTCGACCTAGTCTTACCGCAAAGGGTACCCAAGCAACGCAACGGTCCGGCAGATAGATGTTTCGGAATACCCAGCGACGTGCTCCGCCAAGAATCTTCACGAGCGCTCTTGTCAGCCAGTTCCGCCGGCCAAATGCCTTCTCTCGCTCAAGAAACGGTACGGACGGCTCTCCTGCAACAGTCCGATAGATCAAGACATCTCGTGGAAGTTCCGACAGCAGTGTGTCACTGCCCTGCTTACGATCAAACTCATACTCTCTGCGGTCGTCAATAGTCAGCACTGACGGCAACCAGCCCAACGCCGGAAGATACTTGGCGAACTTCACCATCCGAATTGAGTGGCCCACAGATTGAAAGGGAGGAAACACGCGAGCAATGATGAGCACCGTCTTCATGTGTTTCTCATCTCTAGTGTCGTGATTCAGAGATCCGCGTACAAAGCGGGCGACGCTTTCCAGGATCTCGTCGGCCGTTGTGGACCAGACGAAGGGCCGTGGCGTGTCGTTCCCGAGGGCAATATACGTGAGAATCGCGTCCCGAAGGGCCTTGGTGCCGCGGTGCGTCCCGCGTCGGATCTGCTGGCGGGTGAGCTCCACAAAGCAGCGCTCCACCAGATTCAGCCAGGATGCGCTGGTCGGGGTGAAGTGCGGATGGTAGCGCGGATGCCGCAGCAGCCACCGATGGATGGCCGGCGTTTTGTGGGTGGCGTAGTTGTCGAGGATCAGATGAATGTCGAGGCCCGGCGGACGGCCGCGTCGATCCAGTTGAGAAAATGACGAAACTCCTGCGCCCGGTGCCGCGCGTGGCGGGCCCCGATGACGGTCCCCGCTTTGACGTCCAACGCCGCGAAGAGCGGCGTCGTACCGTGCCGCACGTAGTCGTGCGTGCGGCGCGCGGGCAGGCCCGGACGCATGGGCAACAGCGACGCCGTGCGATCGAGTGCCTGAATCTGGCTCTTCTCGTCGACGCAGAGCACCAAGGCCCGATCCGGCGGCTGCACATACAACCCGACGATGTCGCGCACCTTGTCAATGAACACCGGGTCTTTCGAGAGTTTGAAGGTCTCGGTCGGGTGCGGTTGCAGCGCAAAGGCTTTCCAGATGCGCGCCACAGCCGACTGACTCAGGCCCTCGTGTTTCCCCAAGTCGCGCGTACTCCACTGGGTCGCATCGCGGGGAGGCGACTCGAGCGTCGTGGCGATCGCCCGTTCAATCTGCGCGTCGGTAATTTGCGCGGCGCCCCCGGGCGCGGCTCATCGAGCAGGCCGGCGATGCGGGTGGCCACGAAGCGCTTGCGCCACTTGCCCACGGTCTGGATCGTCACGTCCAGATCGGCCGCGATAGCCGTGTGTGTCGCGCCGGTGGCGCAGCGCAGCACGATGCGCGCCCGCAGCGCCAGGCCCTGCGCGGTCGTCGGACGACGGGCATACTGCTCCAGGGTCGTACGCTCAGACCGACTCAAGACGAATCCAAGGACGGCGCGGCCGAGTCGCATGCGGTGTCCTGCAGCCTGTACACCACGTACGAATCTGACCGTATTATTGCTTCACTTTGTTCTGACTCAGTACACAGTGTGATCGCAATGTTCTCCTGTTCGCAGGCGTTCCTCGCCAGCGAGATGAAACTGCCAGTGGAACGACGCTCCCTTACCTGGTTCCCCTTGCCACCATGGCATACAGTTCTCGGGTGCCTTGTTTAACCCCGTATTGGCATGAATACCAGGTGTCTCTCAACTGGGGGCGGACCCCGTTGCCCGGAATGTGCACGATCACGAAGGAGCGGCCTTCCTTAAGCACTGTAAGCGTATGCCCTCCTTCGTGTAGATGCAAATCCAGGCCAGGAGCAAAATGAAAAAACCACTCCATTCTGTGTTCATCACTGCCCAGTAAACTTGTCGACCAACTCCCAGACACCTGGTCGTGGATGGGCCAGCTCTCGGATAAACTCCACCTGGCCGGAATAGGTCAATGCCCCTGTCACACGCTCCCCGGTCCAGTCGATACACTTCGCCTCGGGGATCTGCTGCCAATTGAAATTGGGCATTGGGATAGCCTGTTCGCGGCCATCGACCATCACCGTGTTGTGGGCTGCTGTAAGACGAAAATGATCCCTCCAGGGGCCGTGGTACATGTAGGTGCCCGAGTCTACGAGCAGCGGTCGACCGCCTACCCACAGAACAAAGCTGAGAAGATCACAGTGCGCGTGGGCACAATGTCCTTCGCCTCCTAGTCCGAACGGACCACACCGGAAGAAAGCGACATCCGTATCTGCCGCCCACGCATCGCGGATGACGTACAGGCCCGCCTGCGGAAAGGCCCGCGAGGTCTGCTCGGGCGGATGAGCGTCAAGCTGTTCCCAACGATCCAGACCGTCAGAGCCCAGGAGCCAAAACGCCTCCTCGTCGAAGCGGCCGGCCGCAAACTTCCAGTCAGGTCGGCCAAACAACGCTGCCCCTGCCGACAGAAGTGGACGGAAGTCCCAGAAGTCTTTGTTTTGTCCCAGGCCCAGGGCGCGTCCGTAATCGGAATCACCCCACATCGGCGCAGTTCCAGCCGGTGTCGAGGTAAAGAGCACATAGTCCAGCATCCGCTCCAGCGTATCCTCCAGAATAGGCGCACGCGGCAGCGCGCCCTGACGACTGCGCGCCACGATCAGGAGCAGCAGCTCGGCTACGAAACGGTGGTACCCGGTCGCTTGTTCCTTGTTAACGCCGTCAGGGTGCGTTTGTGCAGCTGCCTGTCTGGTTGAGCAGACGTAGACCGGTTTCACGCCACGCTGCCGCTGCGCGGAACTCGGGGAAAGCCGACCCCGACGAGGACCAGACCTGTCAGTTCCGCCAGTAGATGGTTGTTAGGTACATCTTCCTTGCTTCTGGCTGTTCGCAGGTGACTCCTCAGGAAATCGGCCTGCTGCCACAGGCTCTTCAGGAAGGCTTCGCCGGTCTTCTCCTGGAATCGTTGTGACGTGCGAAAGAACTGAAACGCCACAGTCCAGGCAATTATGCGAATCGATACCTCCAGGCCATAAAACCAGTTGACGCCGTGCTGCAGTGGATTGGTCTCGATCCAACTCTGAACCTGGGAGCTGAAGGTATCCACGTACCGTTGGTCGCCGGTCAGCCAGAAGGCGATCCCGAGGGTGATGAAGTGCTGGTGCCGGTTGAGCTCCCAGAAGACTATGAGATCAACCGGGCGCTCAGACCCAAGATACCGACCTACGCGGCTTCTATGCACCAGAGGCCAGCGCCAACCTGTGACGGGATCCGTCTGCCAATCGATGCCTCCCGGAAAACGGAAACACCTGCCGAGCAGCCGAAGCTCATTCCGGCAGCAGGCGTCCGCAGCGGCGAGGAGGGCTGAGACATACTCAGGGTAGTAGCGATTAAGGATCGCGGCCGTCTCATCCGGCGATTCATGTGGCAGCATGAACGACGAGGCAGGACGGCTGGCCAGGTCTTCGAGGAGGGCATCCACGGAGCGCCAGTCGCCTGTCGTGCGAGCCAGCAGGGCAGCATCGCTCATTTGTTGACGAGCCCTCCAGCCCCACCACAACGACTGACCCCGCAGAACGAGCCGATTCATGAGCCGCGCCCAGATACGCTGCAGTGTTCCCAAAGCGCCCAGTTCCCGGATGCGCTGGCGATAGTGCGGCACCGATCTGAACCTCACTTACCCACCACGCCATCCCATAGCTCCAGGACCGCACTCTTCTCCGCCTCCCTCACCTCACCCAGCAACCAAAGGCAACCGACATAGGTAGGAACCGCCACCGCGACGCTCAGAAAAAGATAGGCTATTGATACCTCGCTCCCTTCGCCAGAGAGTCCATATATTCCCCAGGCAACCAATCCCATCACCATTGACCCAGCACTAACGTTTCGCAGTGTACGGAACGGAACTCGCCAGGTCAGTTGTGATCGTGAGCCATGAGTGTTCAAGAGCAGCAAGCCGGTGTAGCCGATCAGCGTCGAGATGGCCGACGCCATGTAACCGAAGCGAGGCACGAACACTAACTGCAAAGCGACGTGTGTGGAGGCAGCCACAAGCTGGTTGGCTCCGAGTCGACGTGCTTGCTTCTTATCGTTAAGCCCATCATGGCGATGTTCGCCAGTCCCCACACAAGGCTGGAAAATGCCACAAAGCCGACGATTCTGGCACCCTCATGGAAATCCGGCGCTGTCAGTAGCGATACAAACGGAACAGCCAGAACGGTCAGCCCAACAGCCGCTGGCACGCACAGGACCAGGTAAATCCGGGTGACTGCGGTCAGGGTCGATTCAGTTGCCTCTCGTCCCTCCGTTTCCCAAGTGCTGTAGACCAAAGGTGACACCGTCAGCAGAAACAATGCCACGAGAAGCTCAATGCTCCTGGCGGAGAGGTTATATGACACCGAGTAGAGCCCCACATCGCGCGCGGAGGAAAATGATCTGATAATAAATAGGTCGGATAGCCGCAATCCCCACATGGCCAGACTCCCCAGAGTCAACGGCCAGGCATACCGCCAGATTTGGAGGGCATCCGCAAGGCGAAAGTGCTGCATCCGAATGCCCACAGTTTTGGTGGTCTGGGAAACCAGAAAAGGCAGACTCACGAGAAGGGCTAGAAACGTGCCCCACAGGAGACCCTCAACTCGGAAACCGAATACCGCAACCAGGAGCAGCCCAAGTCCAAGGCCACCGTAGTTCGTTGCGAGCTGAAACGATGTGTATAGTCCGCTGCGCCCTTGAGCTCTGACAACAGCCATCGCAATGCCGACGATACTCTGGGCCACAAAGATCAGGATGACGAGAGGTAACAGTCTTACCAGCGCAGCAGGCAGAAACTGCCTGAGCAAAACGAGAGTGAGAACACTGGCCCCGGCAACAACAGTGATGGCTGCGCCAATAGACACACCGATGGTCCCGAAGAAAATGTTCAGGGTCGACTTCGACTTATAGCTCGGGTAAAAGCGTATCGAGGCGCTACCCAGACCAGAGCCGGCCAGCGCAACCAGGAATGCGATGGCGCTCAATGCAATTGACCAATCGCCGTACTCCGCCGGAAGGAAGAGCCTCGTGAGAATTGGAGTAGTGACAAAGGCGGTAAGAGCGGGTAAGAACTGTGACGGCGCATAGATCGCCAGGTTCTTGATGAGCCTCCTCATCGCTCGTGGCTGCTTGCGGATCTGAACGGACTGATCAAGGCTGATGACTCATCCTCCCTGACCTGCCTCAGAACAACCTCGTTGATGCCCATCATGATTCCAATGACGGGAGTCCAGTTCCACTGCATGAATGAAGAATTGGCCACTGCGGCGATGAACACGGCCAGATAGGCGAGGGTAAAACCCAACACCACGCTCCTCATCCGGTCGTTGGGTACGCTGCGCCAATGCGTGAACCCACGCATCAGGAAGGCAAGCGACAGCCACACAAAACTGAGATAGCCAAGCAGACCCGATTGCAGCAGAATCCATAGGTGACCGTTATGAATGTGCCTCCTGAAGTCGTGGTCAACACCATCGGCATCCCGGAAGTCAAGTGTGGAATCCCATGGTCTGTATATGGCTCCCATTCCCAGGCCTACCACTGGATTTGACGCGATCGCAGAGAAAGCATAGCGATTCTCGATCATTCTCCATTCTACGGAGCTATCGCCACCCTGAAACGTCCCGCTGCTGGAAAGTGTGCCCAGCCTATCCCCAAACGCCACCAACAACCTCGAGCCCAATGAGTTTGTGTCGTTGAATACGACGAGCAGAATCAACGCTGCCGAGGCATATGACCACCATCCCCCAACCCATGAATCTTCGCCTGTCGGCGCCTCTGACGAGGCACACCATCAGAAACAGGACTACGCACAATGCGGCCCAATAACTGCGGAGAAAGGTGACCACGAGCGCCATGCCCATCAATCCACATTGAGAGAATTTGAGCAATCCTGTCGGCTTCACTCTTTCGAACACCAGGATGCAAGAGATTGTCACGAACGAAACCAGGACGATTGAAAAACCGGGTGGGGCTATTCGCGTAACGGCCTCAAACGCTGTGCCCTGAGTTTCCAAGGCCTCAACCCGGCCGGGCAAAAGGGTCACGGAGTCACCCAGCAGGTATTGTCCTATCATCGCCGCGGCAACCAAGGTCGCAAGAATGAAGATGCCATTCAACAGGAAGGCGAGTTGGCGGCGTTCCCTGACCAGATTGGTGACAACGAAGAAGGTCAAGTAATAAGAGAAGACGCGGGTGGCCCTGAGAGCTTCATGAAAGTCGACCGATGACTGCAAGAGCGCAATAACAGTCGAGAGAAGCGTCACCCCGAAGAAGATCAGGAGCGGCCGGTCGAGTGGCGTCCGTACCATCGTGAACTCGGGCACAACCAACCGACGAGTGGCAATAAGCCCTAACGATCCCAAAAGCAAGATATCTGCGATATGGAAGCTTATGCCGCCTGCGCTCAAGCAGAGGCAGTCGGTCTTCATACACAATACTCGCCGTGGCAACCAGAATTCCCAATAGAGCTGCTGTTCCGAATCGAGGCAAAGTCACATGTAGCGTCTTCGCCTGAGCGGTTCAGGCCTGATCCGTGACGATTGGGGGCACTGGGTTATTGCAGCGAACGACCACAGATAGGCACCTGGTGACATCCAGCACGATCGAGTGTACGCGGCCTCGGCCGCTGGTCTGGGGCCGACTCCGAGCCTGATCCGATCGCATGGCCGGTCTGACCGTAGCCACCGGCTGGCAGGCTGCACCAGATCGACTGAGAACCACCGGAATCGTCTTCGCCAGGATCCGTAGGTCGAGCCCGAGCGACCAGGTGTCGATGTACTTCATGTCCAGCGCCATCCACCGGTCGAAAGACGTGTCGCTCCGGCCGCTCACCTGCCAGAGGCATGTCATGCCGGGCCTCACGCTGAACCGGCGCCGATGCCAGTCCTCGCCGAATCGCTCGTAGTCCCGGACCGGCAGGGGGCGCGGTCCGACCAGGCTGATGTCGGCCTTCAGGACGTTGAGAAGTTGCGGCAGTTCGTGGAGGCTCGTCTTCCGTAGCCACCGTCCAAGCCGCGTCATTCGTGGATCACTCCGGATCTTGAACACCGGACCGTCCGCCTCGTTCAACCGCTCCAGTTCAGCCTGCTTCACCTCCGCCCCTGCCACCATCGTCCGGAACTTGTACATCTTGAACAGTCGCTTGTTCAGCCCCAACCGTTCCTGCGCGAAGTACACGGGCCCGGGCGACGTCAGCCTGATGGCCAGCATGATGACGCCGGCGAGAGGCGCCAGCAGGAGCAGCAGCAGCGCCGAGACGCAGACATCGAGCGCCCGCTTGACGCCGGTCGCCAGGCCGAACCTCGCGCCGGACGAGACCGTGACGACCGCATGGCCGTGGAGTTCATCGACCTGCGAGTGGCCACGCGCATGGTCGAAGATGTTCGAGAGGCACCTGACGATGATCCCCTGCTCTTCACAAACCGAGACGATGCGCGCCGCCTCCGCATAGAGCGACTTGACCGGCAGTCCCACCACCACCTCGTCCACGACGTTGGCCAGGAGGAATCCCGGGACGCGTGAAGTTCTTGATACCGCCGCAAAAGTTGCCGATTGTTACGACGATCTTGCTGCTGAACTCGTGATCGCGTTTCTGGATATTGCGAATGCCAGCTATCTGGCATGGCGTTCCCATGACGCCCGGTCATCTGTACCGACGATCTCCCTGATGAACCAGGTGCCCAGGCCTAACGAAGAGAACGCCGATAAAATTTGGGTTAGGCTGTTGCGATGACGTATTTGGCGAACTCCTCGGTTGGGTACCTCCTCGCGATAACGATGAAGAAGAGGCTTAGAAAGACCGTCTGAGATACATGGGAAACGATTCCCCATGAACTGTTCGTGAGCAAGTGGCCTCTCCGGCGCTCTCTGGATGTTCTCATGGCCGTCTGTTCCATGATGTGCCGACCTGTGTGCTCCCCTGAAGTCTGAGTGTTCGCCGATGTGGATGGGCCTGTCAGTTCAGCCGCCGCTCGGTCCGAATGCGTGTGCCAACCTGACTCCTGGCACGACGGATGAGTTCCGGCGCGAGTAGCATCGCGAATCGGAAGTTTCCAACAACGTAGCGCTTGCCAAGCCGTGCAGGTTCAGTGACGGCGCGATGCAGCCATTCGAGTCCGACCCGCTGCATCCAGCGGGGCGCGCGTTCTTTCGTGCCCGCGATGAAGTCAAATGCCGCGCCCACGCAAAGCTGGACCGCATGGATACTGGCTCTCTGCTCCCACGCGAAATTCTCCTGCTTAGGAGAGCCGATTCCGACGAATAGGAAGCCGGCCCCCGAATCGTTGATTCGACGAGCGACCGCCTTGTGTTCCTCGCGGTTGAGGGCTACGAATGGCGGGGACTCAGCGCCGACGATCCGGAGATCTGGAAATTGGCAGAGGAGACTCGCCTGAAGTCGTCGCAATGTGTCCGGGGTCGAGCCGTACAGGTAGATGCCGATCTTCTCTGTCGCAGCGCGTTCGCAGAGCCGGAGAGTCGTCGTGGTGCCGCACACGGTCTCCAGAAGGCCCGCATTGTGGAAATAATTGAGGCACCATCGGACAGGTTGACCGTCAGGGCAGACCAGATCGAAGCTGTTAATTCTGGCGCGAAACGCATTGTCATACGCCGCCTCCGTCAGCACGGACACGGGCGTGAAATCGACGATGGCCGGGCGATGGCATTTGGCGCACTGGGTCAGGACATCAACCACTTCAGCGTAGGTGGTTGCCGAGATCCCCACCCCAAAGGCGTCGTATTTTCTCGGCCAGCCGATCGATGGGTATGCGTCCTCCGACGAATCAGGGGCACTGGCGCCGGGCTGCGTTGCTCGTGGGGTGCTCATCATTCACGTAAGATCTTGAGTGGCGAACCAAGCCTGATCGGCTCGCATGTTCACACTTGGACGAGTGTTGACCGCGCGGTCGTGCTTGGGGCGTATTGCTCCGTAAACCACGCGTACGTCTGCTCGATCCCCGCCTTCAGCTCGATGCTGTGACGCCAGCCCAGTTCGTGCAGGCGCGAGACGTCGAGGAGCTTCCGTGGCGTGCCATCAGGTTTGGTCGCATCGAACTGAAGCGTGGCGTCCGGATACACGATCTCCCGCACCAGCTCCGCCAGTTCCCGGATGGATAGATCGATTCCCGTGCCCACGTTGATATGAAGGGCATCGTCGTAGTGGTCCATCAGGAACACACATGCATCGGCGAGATCATCGACATGCAGGAACTCGCGTCGTGGTCGACCGCTGCCCCAAATCGTGACCGTACTCGTGCCCGCCAGCTTGGCGTCATGGAACTTCCGGATGAGCGCCGGCAGCACGTGCGACGAAGTTAGGTCGAAGTTGTCATTCGTGCCGTACAGATTCGTCGGCATCGCGGAAATGAAAGGACTGTCGTACTGCCGGCGGTAGGCGGCGCATAACTCAATGCCGGCGATCTTCGCAATGGCATACGGCTGGTTTGATGGTTCAAGACGGCCGGTCAGCAGGTATTCCTCTTTGATGGGCTGCGGACAGTCGCGAGGGTAGATGCACGAACTCCCCAGATACAGCAACTTGCGGCTAACGTACAGATAGGCGGCGTGCACGACCGTCGCATGGATCAGCAGGTTGTCGTAGATGAACTCGGCGGGCCGCGACGAGTTCGCCAAGATGCCGCCCACGGTCCCGGCTACGAGGAAGACATACTCCGGTCGGTTCGCGCGGAACCAGTAGTTGACCGCCGCCTGATCGCGGAGGTCGAGCTGGTCGCGCGTGGCGGTGAGCAGATGATCGTACCCGGCGGCTTCGAGATGCCTCATCAATGCCGAACCGACCAGGCCGCGATGGCCGGCGACGAAAATCTTCGAGTCGCGCCTCATATCACCCTCTCGCTTCCACCCGTGTCAGAGACGGCCTTGGTTCAGGCTGCCCCTTCGCCCTTCAGTACCGCCGGTACGGTTCTCACCAAGATTGCGAGGTCAAGACCCAGTGACCACCGGTCGATGTATTCCAGGTCGAGCTCAATCCACCGACCGAACGTCGTGTTGCTTCGGCCGTTAATCTGCCAGAGACAGGTCAGCCCCGGCTTCACGCTGAATCGACGCATCAACGATGCTTCCGTAAAACGGAAGACGTCGCGAACGGCCATGGGCCGAGGTCCCACCAGCGACATCTCGCCCTTCAGCACGTTCAGCAATTGCGGCAGCTCGTCGATCGAGGTCTTCCGAAGAAAGTGGCCCACGGGAGTCACGCGCGGATCGTGCCGGATCTTGAACACGGGCCCGTCGGCCTCGTTCTGATCCTCGAATTCCGCCTGTCGTGCCGCGGCATCGGCGATCATCGTGCGAAATTTGTAGATCCTCATGCGGCGGCGGTTAAGTCCGAAACGCTCCTGCGTGAAGAGGATCGGTCCAGGACTCGTCCACTTGACTGCGGTTGCCGCCGCGAGCATGACCGGTGAGAACACCACGAGGCCGACCAGCGCCCCGCACACGTCGATGACCCGCTTGGTCCAGAGGCGATAGTCATCGCGCGACCTTCCTCGCGACGACCGAGTCGGCTGCGTCTGCCCGGAATGGGCGAACGACCGGCGGAAGATGTCGGCCTCGTAACTCGACTCCACCCCGACTCTCTCGCAGGTCTCGATCACCTGCTCGATTGCCGCGTAGCACGACTTGACTGGTAGCCAGATGTGCACTTCGTCTACCGCGCGGGCCACCAGGATTCTCTCGAGGTCATCGATCGTTCCCAGAAACGGTGGACCGGACGCGCCGAGCGGCGGCGCAACCGCCATCGTGTCCACGAACCCGAGCACGTTGTATGAAGTCTGCTCCGCTATCTGTCGGTAGTGCTGCACCGCTCCCGGTCCGGTGCCGGCGATGATGACGTGGTGGACGTGCCTGGTGTCTGGCCACGGCTCGCAGAAGCCGACGCCCGACTGCACGGGCGCACAGCGTGCCGATGGTCACGGTCAGCAGGAAGACGAGCACCGAGAGCGCCCCGAAGGCGCCGCTCATGCTCGTAAGCGCCACGACGATCGCAAACGCGCTGCCAAGTGTGCATGCCTTGGCGACGCGACTTAACTCGGTGGTGAATGTGTTCAGTTCTTCGAGGCGATAGAGGCCGAAGGCGGCGAACATGGAGGGCCACGCGAGTGTCAGGCCGCACAGGAGCAACGCGTTCTTGAGCGTGATCCGCGTCTCGAGGAACGACCCGAGGTGCTGCGCGTCGTGTGGCAGGTTCAGCAGGATGAGGCCCAGCACCAGTGACACAATTGCCACGCCTGTGTCGAGCACGCGGTATGCTGGCGCAATCGACTTGTCCGTGAACTCGTACATGATGCGTTCTTGATCGTGTCTGGATGCGGGCGACGTGGAACTACTGCTTCTTCACGAGCGGGTTCCAGTAGATTCCGAACGATGCCCATTTCACGATCCGCTCGACCTTCGACAGCGTGTTCTTGGGAACGATCAGCATGTCGCCGGCTCCGAGCCGCCATTCATCGGCCTGCGTCGGCTCCCGCTCGAGTCGCTTCACATCGAGTTTCGTGGCCTCGGCGTGCTCGGCGTCGATGCGGCGCAACAGCAGCACCTGCGAGTGCTTGGAATTTTGCGTAAAGCCGCCCGCGATCGCGACGGCTTCGAGCACGGTCGGCGACCCCCGCAGGTCGAACTTTCCGGGTCGCGCCACCTCGCCGCCGACGATGAAGTACGGCTTCTCGAATTCTCTGAGCACGAGCGCGACCCGCGGGTCCTTCAGCCGGGTCTCGCTCCGCTTGGCGATTTCACGCTTGGCTTCCTCCAACGTGAGCCCCGCGAGCCGGAGTTCGCCCGCGACCTGCAGCATCACGAATCCGTCGGGCTGGATGCTCACCGTCTGGTTGAACTCCGGGGTGTACTGGTACTGCACTTCGATGACATCACTTGGCTGCAGGCGGTAGCGGCCGTGCGTCGCATAGAAGATCCGTCTGAGCATCCTGCGCGTGCGCGGCAACACCGTCCACGACGCTGATCAGCGCTGCGAGAAGAAATAGGTGCCTCATGGTCATCGCGCTCCGTTCGTTACACTCCGGTGGCGTGGTCGAGGGTCGATAGAGACGACGGACGAATCGCGATACGAGGTGAGTGTCGCCCATTTATCAGTCACCAAGATTTCGATTCTGTCGGCCGAGGCGAGTCGTTCCCATCTGATAGGCGACACTCGCCGGTTCAGCAAAATGCGTGAGGGCGGGCACCGTCACACGCACCGGGTCCGCGCCGAGGTCGTAGTCGACTCGCGCCACTTTGTCCGTCGCCCCGGCGCGCGGCCGCCCGCTAAGTGCTTCGGTACCGCCTCTGACAAAATCGGCACCGAGGGCGCTGCCGAGAGAGATGAAACCGGCCACACAGACGCCCACCAGCAGCAGCATCGCCCGGCTGGGACCGGAGGGAATGCCAGGCGCTGAGGGTGCTTGCGCGACGCTGACGTTGGTGATTTTCTGCTGGTCGAGCGCCTCCGCGATGCGGGCCTCCTCTCGCTTCGTCTCATAGAGCTGGAAATTCCCCTCCGCGGTCTTCAGCGCACGTTCCAACGCGTCGTGTTCGGGCGTGGCCGCCTCGAGCGCAGCCCACTCTTCATCGAGTGTGTCCGTGGAAGCCTTGATGCTTTCTCGCCGGGCTTCGAGACCCGCAAGCTGGACCTCGGCCTTCGCAAGGTCGGAGAGCAACGACTCGCGGATCGGGTTCGGCTCCGTCGACGACTCGAGCGCCGGGTGCGTCTGGGCCGCCGTGAGCGCCGCATCGGTATCGTGGATCTCCTGCTCCAGCTCCTTCACCAGCAAGTCGTCGGGCTGAAACTTCGCCAGCATCAGTGTCCGCCGGTTCTTCAACTCCACGAGCATCGTGTTCAGCCGCTCGATGGAGAACTGATTGGGCACCGCGCGAGTCTGTACGACAGCGGTTTCGGCCATTGATTCCGTCGTGGTGTGCAGCCGAGCGATGCGCTGCCGGGTCTCGTTCATCGCGGCGCTGACATCGACGAACTGCATCTGCAGATCGCCGCCGCGCTTCACGAGGAGGTCCTTCTGCGCCTCCATCAGGCTGATATTGTGTTGCGTGCGGAACTCGCTCATCTCGGCCTCGACCCGCGTCAAGTCGTCTTTGTAATGCTCCGATTGCGCTTTGAAGAAGGCGTAGGCTCCGACGGTCCTGTGCGTGGTCAGGTGCTTGTCCAGATAGAGATCTGAAAGTTGACGCAGAACATCGACCGCGAGAGCGGGCGTCCGCGCAACGTAGGCAACTGAAATGATGTTGGCTCTCCTCACCACCGCGACCTGCAGGTGATTTTCCAACTCTCTGACGGCTCTCTCCAGCCTCTTCGGGCTGACGGGTGACTCATCCTTCGCGATGAGCGTGCGGCTCGCCACTTTTTCCAGGAGATCTCTGCTGTTCAGGAGTTCGATCTCCGAGTTCATCTCGGCTTCGCTGACGCCGCCCGGATACACGCTCGACCTGAGGTCGGACGTGACAACCATGTCCGCCCGCGCGTTTCTCACCAGGAACTTCATCGTGCCTTCGTAATTCGGCGGCATCAGCAGGACCCAGGTGGTCATGCCGATTGCCACCACTGTGAACAAGGTCAGAATGAGGCGCTTCTGACGACGAAGGACCGCGACGAGGTGTTCCACGGTTGGAGCAGACTCCGCGGGGTCTGACCCGAGGTTCAGGCTTTCCATTGCGAGCCTCCGGCTGCATATCACCGACGAACGAAAAGTACGGGTGCGCAAGAGAGCGGCACCTGCCGATTGCCGTTGAGGACATCGACGGGGGTTCAGTGTCGAGGCCGCCGCCAACTGCCGTCAGGCTAGCAAGCCTGCACGACGTCGCCGCAACAGAAGCGCAACCGAAGAATCACAAGTACGGGTCGTCGACCGTCACTCCAGTCCGAATACCAGCAGAATCCGGGCAACCTCTGCGCTTGCAGCAGGACTTGCGGATCTCGCTAAGAGCATTTTTTCTGATGAGACTGCGCAAGAGGTGTTCACTAGTGAACACTTCACGCCACTTTTCTCCTTGCGAACCTCTGTTCGCCGGCGAGGCGTAAGCGGCCTCTGGCGAAAACGAACGGCCGCCCTCCGCTTTCGTTCGCCGACGCGGATGCGGCAGCCATGGTGGACGGACGTTCCCAGCCCATCGATCGTTCTCGAGGGAGGTGCTGTCGAACGTGACGGTGATCGTGGACCTGAATCGTGCGAGGCGTGTCGTCCTACGGAGTTCGTCCGCGGCGAGGGCGCTTCGGCAGAACTACCAGGTGCGCGTCATCGATGACGCCCCGACAGAAGACCACAAATACGGGGGACACTACGGCGTTGTTTGGAGGGTTGTCAGCAGGGTTGTCGGTCGTCTGTCACGATATGGCTGCGTACGTCATGTTCTGTCGTGATCGTCGTCGGGCACAGATCCGCCGTACCTGACCGCCGAACCTTTAGGAATGCGCCACTGCTTGCCGATCTTGCGCGCTGGCAGCGCGCCCTTTTCGATGGCGCGAATGACGGTCCGCTTGCTGACGGACCAATAGGCGGACAGTTCGCGAGGGGTATAGAGACGCCGCCGGGGACGGGCGCTCATACGGTTTCCGTGAGCAATATTTGAGCCCAACAACCTCAGCAGTACGTCCTTGAGGAGCCGCGACGCGGCGGACTGCCGAACTTCCGGCAACTGGGAGCAGCGACTATGATTTGCGGCGGAAATCGGCCTGAGCGCAATGACCCACACCTGTGGACGAGAATCGCGACAAGAAAAGAAGTGAAGAAACGTGAACTGCACATCATGATTCGCTCGTTACTGGCTATTGCCCTCGCCGCGAAAAGTTACTTCATCGGTAGACAAATGGTCTTCAGGGTAGAGCTAGTCTTCTTTGGAGGCCCGGACCTCAAAACGCTCAATGGAAGGAGGCTGTGGATCGAAACGTGATGCCGCAGTGAGAATCCGGACGTCTGCGGCGCTTCCCTTACAATGTTCAGCGCTTCCTGCGCATTCATCGGTTTGTCGATCTGTCATGTCTGAGAATCAGGAGCCGTCCGATCGGCGACCGAACGAACCTGCCACACCCGCCCGGAATCTCGAGTCGACGTTCGAACTGCTCGACGCCGCCCGACGAGGAGATCGCGAGGCACTGGAACGCCTCTTCGCGCGACATCTCCGACCGCTGCAGCGATGGGCCAGCGGACGGCTGCCTCAATGGGCGCGGGACCTCGCGGATACCGACGATCTTGTTCAGGACACGCTGCTTCAGACGTTCAAGCGGATCGAAGACTTCGAGCCTCGTCGTGTCGGCGCATTGCAGGCGTACCTGCGCCAGGCGGTGCTCAATCGCCTCCGCGACGAGCTGCGGCGAAAGGGCCGACGCCCTGACGCGGTCGAACTGGATGGCCTCGTGGCTCCCGACACGCAATCACCGCTCGAAGAGGTCATCGGACGCGAAGCCGTTGAGTCCTATGAGCGGGCCCTTCAGCGGCTGACACCTGAGGAACGCGAGGCGATTATTGTCAGGGTCGAGATGGGCTACAGCTATGAGGAGTTGGCGCAGGCCCTGGGGAAACCCTCGCCCGAGGCGGCGCGCAAGGCGGCGGAGCGGGCGCTCGTCCGTCTGGCCGAGGAAATGGCGGGTGAGCACGAGTAAGGATGGTCGGAGAGCCGCGACTGAGACGCTGGTGCAGGATGGCGGTCATTTGAGTCTGGGCAGCGAAAAGTCGACTCGCTGTGAAACAGGCCCTGGTGACGGACGCACGGTCTTCTCGACCGACGCATAACCGGGCGCCGAGGCACGAAGCGTCATGGCCACGCCCGGAGTCAGACCTGTGAAGTCGAATCCGCCGCCATAACCCCAGTAATCGCAAGGCGTCGTCTGAGTGGCGATCTGGCCCGCATGTTGCCCGCGGACGACCTTCACCTTCGCCCCGACGACGCAGATGGCGGAATTACCGCCCAGCACCATCCCCCAGATCGACGACTGGCTTTCGCGGCCAGACCGCTGCAGGTGACGGATTCGAGGGACTGGTTGGCGCATAAGTGCCTTCGTCACACGCGACGATAGCGCTCACGAGGATGAGTAAAGTTGTCAGCCTGATCATTGCGGCCCCTCTTTGTTTCCAGATTTACCGCGAGAACGTCAATCGGTGATTGTCGTCGGCGCAGGTGATAGTCCGAATTCCGCCCTCGGCGGGATTGCCGTTGTACACGTCGATATCCCCAGCCAGCGCGCCCGAAATCGTCGAGGCTGTCACCGATGTCTCGGCGTCTCCGTCAATCGCCAAGTACTGTTCGTTCAGCTTCTCGACGACCCCGTAGATGAATGTCCCGTAGTAGCTGTCGTATCTGAAACGCGCAAGATAAAATGTGGCCTGCCTGCCGAGGATTCGCCCGGAGAAGTGATCACCCACGCTATGTCCGTCTGCCTCGATGAATTCGGCTCCGCTCAGGCTGACGGAAAGATTTGCTCCATCCTGCTCGATCGTCGCAGTGTATGTTCGCGAGCGCGCCGCCTCGGGCAGCCGCGCGCCGCATGAAGCCGACGCGTCAATCGTGAGCCTGTAGGTGCCGGCGATGTTGGCGGGTGGATTGGCTGGCGTGAGCTCGATGTCGGCGACCAGGTCGCCCGCAACCGTGACTGATGTGTCCTTGCGGACGTAGCCTGCATGCGTCGCGCTGATCGTCATCGGCCCGGCGACGCCGGCGAAACGGTAAAAGCCATACTCGTCGGCCGTCGTCGACCTCGACCCCGACACCGTGCCACCTTTCAGCGAGACCGCCGCGCCATCGATGCCCCCCGCACCGTTCGCTTCGCTCACGTTGCCCGTGAGGATGAATGTCCCCTTGGGCAACGCCTGTACGTTCACAGACTCGCTCAGCCCCTGAAAGGTCGCCGAGACCAGGGTCCGGCCGTAGCCGATGACCGTGAGCAGTCCGCTCTGACTGACGGTGACGATGGCCTCATCGTTCGAGTACCACGTCGGTGTGACGACAGTCATCCGACCGTCGGGGAACGCGGCGGTTGCGGTCAACTGGCTCGTCTGACCCAGACTTGTCAGCACGGTGTCGCCGGATATCCGCAGCGAGGTGGCCCCTGCTGAATACTGGTGGCGGACCGCCGGTCGGCCTCGAAGGATTACCGCCGCACGTGGCGTGGAGCACGAACACCAGAAGTCCCAGCGCGAGCACGGCCAGCGTGCGATGGTGCCTCATGTGTTCGTGCCTTCAACGTGTCCAGGCGCCGCTCAGAATGCGAACGGCCCCAAAAGCGTTCCAGAGGTCTATCAAACCCTCGGAAGCGGCATTACTGACCTCCGCAATCCTTATGAGGAACGCAATGTCCCCAGGTTCGTTGGTGCAACTGAGCGGCAGATCCAGCCGGCCGCGGAATCTCGCGTTTCCCCGCGCACTCAGCGCGACAGGCTCCATGTCCACGAGCTCGGGGACACCGGGTGCTGTGTCGTTGCAAACCAACGTGCCTTTCACCATCGTCACGACGCCAGGCGTCCCGATGTTGGTGAACGATGGATCGCCGGCCAATACCAAACCACTCACCATGAAGTTCGCCTCGCCGGAGAAGAGATCCACTTCGGCGGTGCCGTTCGTGACAGTCCAGGGAGCCAGTGTGCCCTGGACGCAATCCACGCCGATATCGCAGGGAACGCCGCCTTGCCGCCGGCCCACGATGTCCTCTGGCTGAATGATGCCGACGATTCGCGTCCATCTCACTCTGCCGCGACCATCGTCATCACCGGCCCGGGCGGTGGTGGCGACGAGACCGAGCACCAGGACGGTCGAGAAGAGACCGACACACATCGCGAATCGTCCACGTTTCATTGAAGTCACACCTTCCAAGAAGACTGGATTCCCTGAGGCGCCGCCGGCGGCTTGCGGCCCAGGAATGGCGTCGACCAGGCCCCTTTACCGGCACGGGTACGGACCTCTACTTACCTAAACGTCCGGCAGAGGAAATCCGGACACCATGGGCGATTCAGCTACAATGTCGATCACTTCCACTGCGTTCCCGGCGAACCTTAATCGCGGGTCGAGCAGCACTCGGGCGCAATCGAGCGTTCTACGAACGCTCGCCGGTTGGGTTGGCGGAGGACATCACCAGTGGCCCCGAATGAAGGGCTGAAGGCCGATCTCGCGGGCGCCATCCTCGATGGCACGCCGATCGACTGGGCGTCGGCCGAATCCGTCGCCGATGCGTCGGAGCGCCGGCTGATCGAACGACTTCGGCTGCTCGCCACTGTCGCGGACTTTCATCGCGATCTCCTGCTTCGATCATCACCAGCCCCTGCGCTCGCCGAAGGGGACGGCCAGGCTGATCAGCCCGCGCGCTGGGGACACCTGCGTGTGTTGGAACGAATCGGTCGCGGCGCGTTCGGCGAGGTCTATCGTGCCTGGGATCCCCGCCTCGACCGGGAAGTGGCACTCAAGCTTCTGCCCATCGGTTCGTCAGTCGCCAACAGGCGCACGGCGTCCATCATCGAGGAAGGTCGCCTGCTTGCGCGTGTGCGCCATCCAAACGTCGTCACGATCTACGGCGCCGAGCGCATCGAGAATCGAATCGGGCTGTGGATGGAGTTCATCAAGGGACGCACGCTCGAGCAGGTGGTCGAACAGGACGGAGTCTTCAAGACGGCCAAAGCCGTCGATGTGGGCATCGAGCTCTGTCGCGCGGTGTCCGCAGTGCACCGGGCTGGTCTTCTGCATCGCGACATCAAAGCGCACAACGTCATACTGGCCGAAGACGGACGCGTCGTGCTGATGGACTTCGGCACGGGACGGGAACTGGGCAACGACTCCACCGATCTCGCCGGCACACCGCTGTATCTCGCGCCCGAGCTGCTTGATGGAGCCGCGGCCAGCGTCAGCAGCGACATCTACAGTGTCGGCGTGTTGCTCTACCACTTGCTGACCGGGTCGTACCCGGTGCCCGCGAAAGGCATGCGAGATCTTCGCGTGGCCCACGAACGTCAGGAACACGTGGAGATCACGACGCTCGAACCAGAGCTGCCGCCGAAGCTCGCGCGCGTCATCGAGCGTGCGATCGACGCTCGCCCGGAACGGCGTTATGACACCGTCGATGCGCTGGCTTCGAGTCTGGCGGCGTTCAAACCGCGGCCGCGGGCGGTCCGGTTCGCGTACGCGACCGCATGTGCAGCGGTCGTCGCGCTCGGCGTCTGGATTGGATCCGAGCTGCGCGGCCACGAGGCTGCCGGGCCACAAGGCGTGTCTCTCGCTTCCGCGACAGCGGCCTCAGGAGGGACATCAGCAGTACGGAAGTTCGATCCGACTGCGCGACCCATCATCGCCGTGCTGCCGTTGAAGAACCTCAGCGCCGAACCGGAGAGCGATTATTTCGTGGACGGCCTGACCGACGAGATGATCCGGAACCTGGCCGTCATCGAAGGGCTCGACGTGCGGTCACGCACGTCATCGTTCTTTTTCAAAGACAAGCCACGCAACCTCCGCGACGTCGCGAAGCAGCTCGGCGCGAATCTGGTCGTTGAAGGATCGGTCTTGCGAGCGGGCAGCAGGCTGCGCGTCAACGCCCAGCTCGTCGCCGTAGCCAGCGACATTCCTTTGTGGTCGCAGCGATTCGATCGGGAGCTGAAGGACGTCTTCGCCATCCAGGACGAGATCGCGCGGGCCATCGTCAACGAGCTTCGACTGACGCTCGGGCGCGGTCAGCGGCGGTACGACACCAACCTGGAGGCGTACGAGCTTTACCTGAAGGCGCGCGCGCTTGTAGACCGGCGAGGCGCTCCCGCGTTGGAGGCTGCCGAACTGTTCAGGAGTGTGATCGCCAAGGATCCTGCGTTCGCCCCGGCATATGCAGGGCTGACCAGCGCCTACGCGTTCTTGTCGATGTTCCCTTACGCCGGCGGGGCATCCTTCAACACAGCCCATTCGGTGATGCGTCCAGCGGCGGTCAAAGCGCTTCAACTCGATCCATTGTTGGCCGAGGCGCATGCGGCCATGGGTATGGTGCACGCGAGCGAATGCAACTGGATAGAGGCCGATGCGGCCTTCCGGCGCGCACTCGAGCTCAACCCTCGCATCACGCCGATCTATACGACCTATGCGTTTTCGACCCTCGCCCCGCTCGGACGGCTGGACGAGGCGGAGCGGATGCTGCAGGCCGCACTGCGATCCGATCCGTTGTCGCTCGATGTGCGCCGCGAAATGGCGTCAGTACATTTCAAGGCCGGACGCTACGAGGAAGCCATCGCCGATCTCGAGCGCGTGCGATCGGTTGATCCCGAATTCCCTTTCGTGGGCGCGAACCTCGGGAGGGCGCTGATGTTCGCCGGACGGCTGTCTGAAGCTATCCCCTTGCTGGAAAGCGAGGGGGGAGATCAGTACCTCGCACCGGCATATGTGAGGGCGGGCCGGCGCGCGGAAGTCGAGAAAATGGCTGTGGCGCAGAAGGCGTATCCGATTCGCGTCGCGCGTATTTATGCGGCCCTCGGAGACAAGGATCGCGCGTTCAAGGCGCTGGACCGGGCGGTCGTCACCGAGCCGTACCGAGTGGCGCTGCTGCTGCAGTATCCGGAGATGGCGGCGCTTCGTTCCGATCCTCGCCTTGCGACTTTGCGACGGACACTCAATCTGCCGCCGAACGCCACGCCCGACCGCATGCCGTAGCGCTCTTTCGACAGTTCGCGCGTCCGGCGATCACCAGTCCAGCTTTACCCCGACTCTCGCGATGCGCGGCGCGACGATGCTGAGCGGCCTGAGAAACGACCGCCCCGACGACCAGACGCTGCTCTGCTCCGGATTGGCGTTCAGCAGGTTATACACATCGACGAACACGGCCGCGCGGCGCTCTCCCGGCAGGCGAATGCCCTTCTCGACGCGCACGTCGAGCAGTGTGACGTTGTCCATCCGGCGTGTGCCGATCGGCTCCGCGAGGACTTCGACGACGTCGTTCTCCAGCTCCGCGATGAAGGTGCGGCCGAACGGCTCTCCGGACTGGTGCCGCACGGAGGGAGTGATCAGTACGTCCCACCGAGCCGCGTACGTGCCGTAGACCTTGGCTGTCCACGTCGTGGACCGACGCTGGCCACCCGGAGCATTGATCAAATCGTTGGGCGTCAGTGCAAGGACGGAAGCGCGGCTCCAGGTGTGGTCGAACCCGGCGACCAGAGACCATCGTCCGTTGAAACGCTTGTTCGCCGTGACTTCCCACGTCCAGTAATGGCTGTCTGAGCCGGGCACATTGCGGACGACGTTGACGAAAGGAAGCTCCACGAAGTCCGGCCCGAGCTCGTAGACGCGGATGGAAGAGCTGTCGTCTGCGGTGCCGACGAGACCGTCCCCGCCCGGATCCGGGACGTCAACGGCATGTGTGTACGCCTCGAACGGCCGATTCACGTCCTGGCTTGCGTAGGGATTGCCCTCGGTTCGCCAGACGACGCCCGTGGACACGCCAATGCTGGCTGGCAGTTCATGCTCGATCCAGGCCGTGGCTTCCTTCACGCCGGAAAGGCGAAGCCGCGGGTCAAGTGTATTGACTGCGCCGTCGCCGCTGCTGTCGATAAGATCTCCTTCCTCACCGGGCTCCCAGATGCCGCTGCGGTTGGTGTCGCTCCATGTGTAGGCGTCGAGCCGCGAGCCCGAGTTAGGATTGAAATCAAAGCCAAACCCATACCCCGGGGACTCTGCGTACTGCCCGTAACTGAACTTCACGAGTGTCTTGCCGCTGCCCATGAAATCGTAGGCCAGGGCGAGCCTGGGGACGATGCTGTTCCAGTCGATTAGATTGGCGACTGCGGTATATGTCTGGGCTGTCGGATTGAATCGACCGACCGGGTGCTCCTGCTCCGGCAGGAACACGCGAAAGCGATCGAATCGCAGACCGAGGTTGAGTGTCAGTCGGGCGTTCACGCGCCACGAGTCGTCGACATACGCCCCATATGCCCACAGACCGCTCGCCTCGGTCGAGGGCGTCTGAAACAAGTAGACCTCGATGGGGAGATCGTTCTCCAGCAGATGCAGCACGTCGCCGGGATAGCCGCGTGTCGAGGTGTCGGCAGTTGTCCGGAAGATGTTTCCGCCTACCTGAAATTGGTGGCTCCCGAGCCAGCCATCCCGAACGTAGTTGAGGGACCCCAATACCTGGTTGCGCTGCAGATCTTCCTGCCTGTCGAGCGCGCCGCCGCGGACGACTTGTGTGCCGATGTCCTCAAACCGCGGCTCCGTACCGTTCGGCGTCTCCGGCCGTCGCGAGCCGAATGCCCCCGCGCGTACTTCGAGGAACAACGTGTTGCTGATCGTCGAGCTCCATCCGCCCTTCCAGATCCATCCCCGTTCGCGTTGCTCCGCCGTCGATCCTTCCGACTCGTAGAGTGAGGCGGGATCAAGCAGATACGGCTGGTGGTTGTGCCCCGTCTGGCCGAACGCGACGAGGGTCTGTTTCTCATTGATCCGGAAGGTGGCCTTGCCACTGTAGCTCGTCAAACGTGCTCGAAAAGGAGCTGCGGAAAAGTTGACCTGCCGCATTGCCACTTCCTGGTCGCGCAACGAGAAGTACCACCAGATCCTGTCGGGTTTCAGGTATCCGCCGACATCGCCACTGATGTCGTGGTAGCTCCACAGGCGATTCGCGTCGCTCGCCGACAAACCACCACCACCGCGAACGCCGAGACGGATCTGGTCTTCGTCAACGTTGAACGTCTGCCAGTCTCTGTTCTCGTAGTCGGCGTAGAACGTGCCGCGGTACTGGTTTCCCCCGGACTTGACGATGACCTGCACGTGCACGCCAGGCGTGTCCCACTCGGGACCTTGCGCGGCCGTTACGACCGACACTTCTTCGAACGACCCGTAGTTAAGCGGGAAGCCAGTCGCAAAAATGCCGCCGACGTTGATGCCTTCGACCATTGGCCGGTTGCCACCACGGGTTCCGTACGCGCCGTACTCGGCGGCAGCGTGAGCCCAGTTTCCCCCCACCTCGAAGCGGCCGACCTGAACGGCTGGCGTGGTGGCCAGAATCCCGAACATGCTCCTCGAGCTCGGCAGGTTCGCGAGTTGCCGGGCATCGAAGTCGACCGTGATCGCTGTCGATTTTCCGTCGAGGATGCGTGATGGCGTTTCGACCGTCACCTGCTCCCGAAACGTCTCGATCGACAGCTCGGTGTCGACCCTCGCCGTGAATCCGATACCGATGTGGACGCCAGTGCGCGCGACCGTCTTGAAGCCCTCGCGCGAGAACACGACTGTGTAGTCCTCAGGTGGAAGCGTCGTAAAGCGGTACGCGCCTTCGGCCGTCGTCGCAGTCGAGCGCGTCCCTCCGTCACCGATCAGCGCGTCGCTCGAAATGACGACGGTGACATCGGGCAGGGAAGCGCCGGTACTGTCGGTAACGGTTCCGTAGATGGTGCTGTCTGTCGAGCCGACCGTCTGGTAGGCTGCCTCCGCCGGCCGTGCTTCGGCGAGCCTCGACGGCTGCAGCAGCCAACAGACCGAGATCACCACCAGGATTCCCGGCCGAACCCGTGGCCGACCTTTCGCCGCGTGGACCGTGGGTCTCAATTCAGGCACCACGTCAACCGACCAGACAGGACATCTGTCCGAGACAAAAACACCGTGGCCGCAGCGGGCGTTGAAAGAGAACGCCGCATTCTAGGGCCGCGTGCCGCTAACCGTCCACTCTCAGCGGTACCGCTCCGTCTGTCGAACTGCCCCGGCGCGTTCGTGCCGCGCTCGTGCGGCAGTAGGTACAGCGATCCCGCTGAGGGCCCACCAGGGGACTGCGGCGGTGACGACGTTCAGCCGTTCATTGCGAAGGGGCTGAAGGAGCCGGCGTGGCTGCGAGGATGCGCAGAGCATCTTGGGTGCACAGGTAGTCCTGGAATACCACATCAAACCAGGCTCCGGAGCTGGGCGGGCAGTCGGTGATGGGCGATGAACTCGGGCACTCGAAATCGTGCCGCGAGATGACTAACCGCGAGAGCACGAGCAGCACGTTGGCGCCCGCCGCGGCCGCCTGGTTTCGCCGGACGAGGTATGGATCCTTCGTCCCCTCCATCTCGAGCTCGGTCAGCGAGACAGGGTCTCCTGCCGAGAGCAATTGGCATCCTCGGGGCATGGCACGCCGAACCGGCAGGCCGTCCAGAGGCGCGGTGTAGACAGACACGCGCGCACCTTCCTGTGTGAGCGTCACGCAGGCGCACGCGAAGACACCAAGAAACGGCCACCACACGCGCATCGACTCGACAACTATAGCAGCGGGGAGCGGTGACGTGGTTCCTGTGCGTCGATTGGAACGGTGGCGCTCCTCGAGCCAGTCGCCTGGTTGAACTCGCCGTCTGCCGTCAGGTCCTGCTTGCGGCTTCCAGGAACCGCAGAGAGCCAATAGGGCCAATAACAAGAACTGATATATGTGGCTAAATATGGGTTATTTTTAACATCCATATGACCTAAATAGATAATTCCTGTTATACTCCGGCGTAGCGCCTGACTTATGAACGTGTCGCTGACGCCGGAGCTGGAAGAGCTCGTGAACGAAAAAGTCCGGAGCGGTTTCTATCAGACCGCGAGCGAAGTCGTGCGCGAAGCGCTGCGGCTCTTGAAGCAGCGCGATGACGAAACCCGTCGCGCCGACCAGCTGTCGGGAGCGACAGGCGGCGGCCCGAGCGCCGATCTCAGATCCCGTGGCGCCGCGCGGCCTCGCGTCAGGCGCTGATTCGGCACGGTCCAGAGGAACAGTCACACAGGAGGGACGCATGGCGCGCATTCACCAGAAGGCAGCGGTGATTCCCTATCGGATCCGGAAGAGGCGCGTCGAGGTGGCCCTGGTGACCTCGTCCAGAGGCAAAGGGTGGATCGTGCCGAAGGGGTCGGTCGACCGTGGCGAGGTGGCTCGCGACGCCGCGATCCGCGAAGCCGAGGAAGAAGCCGGGCTGCTTGGTCTTCTTCCGCGAAAGCCGCTCGGACGCTATCTCCACGTCAACGGCGATGGCCGGTATCGCGTCGATGTCTTCCTGATGCGCGTGACCGATGTGCTCGAACATTGGCACGAGGATCGGATTCGGCGGCGACGCTGGATGCGCGTCCAGGACGCCGCGGCATGCTTGCGGAAAGAACTCCGTCAATTCGTCCGGGTGATCGACAGCGTCGTCGAAGTGGATGTCTGAGCTGGAGACCGGGATGCGTACGACTGTGGCAGCCGCAACCGAATCGGCGTTCGTCGTCCGGGGCGAGATATCGCCGGACGCGATTACCAGGAGCCTCCAGGCGCTCTTGCCGACGCGGCGTCGTTCAATTGCCCGACACAGGTTCACGCTGCTCGACACGTTCGACGGCCGTCTCCGGCGAGCCGGCGCGCGTCTGACGCGCGGTGGATCGAATGGCAGCTCTACGGTGGCCTGCCAGACCCGGCGCGGAGACAGCCATGTGACCATCGGGTCGAAGCATCCGGTCAACTTCGCCTGGGATCTTCCCGAAGGTCCGCTCCAGCAGATGCTTGCACCCGTGATTGGCGTCCGCCGATTACTCGCGCAAGCCGTCGCCGAGGAGTATGGGTCGCTCCTCGAGGTCCTCGATGATCGAGGCAAGACGCTCGCGCGCCTTCGAATCGAGTCGGGCCGAACCCGCCTGCCATCGGGGAGCGCCTGGCAACGCCTGCCCACCGTGATCACGGTAACCGGCTTGCGCGGCTACGAAGACATGTACGAGCAGCTGGTGCCGGTGATCGCGAGCCGCCCTGGCCTCGAGTCGTGCCCGGGAGGTCTTCACGGCTTGATCCTTCACCAGGTCGGCGCATCCGAACGAGCCGACCTTTCGGCATCCCGTGTCGATCTCGCCCGAAACGTTCGCGCGGATGTTGGAGCCCGGCGGATCCATCTGGCGCTCGTCGGCATACTGGCCGCGAATGAGCCCGGTGTCCGCGCCGATCTCGACACCGAGTTTCTCCATGATTTCCGTGTAGCCGTGCGGCGCACACGTTCGCTGCTACGCCAGATCAGAGACGTGTTTCCACCGGACATGGTGGAGCATTTCTCCGCCGAGTTTTCGTGGATTGGCCGCCTCACTGGTCCGCCTCGCGACATGGACGTGCTGATCCTGGCGCTCAGAGCGCGTCGAGGGCACATTCCGGCCGAGGACCTGGAGGCGGTGACGACGCTCCTGCACGACGCGAAACGGCACGAGCATCAGGGGCTCGTCACCGCGTTGGACAGCGACCGCTATCGACGGCTGCTGGCGGAATGGAACGCGTTCCTGGAACATCCAGCGGCGTCGAGGCCCGAGAGTGACAACGCCGGACGCCCGCTCGCGGACGTGGTGTCGCGACGTGCATGGCGGCTCAGCCGGCGAATCGCCGGTGCCGCCGACACGATCGACGAGCACACCGCGGCGGAGCGCCTTCACGACGTGCGCATCGATGCAAAGAAGCTGCGATATCTGATTGATGTCACGCCGGCGTTTTACGACGCCGCCGACCTGCGCCGCATCCTCGGCGCCCTGAAGAAGCTGCAAAAGGTGCTAGGCGAGTTCAATGACGCGCGGATGCAGGAAAAGCGGCTGCTCGAATGCGGGCGCGGACCGGCAGCCGCGGATGGGAAAAACATCCTCTTGACTCTCGGGCGGCTGGCCGAGGAGTGCCGTCAACGCTCAGAGGACCTGCGCGGACCGATCGTCGAGGCACTGGCCGAGTTCCGTGACCATCACACGCAATCGGCCTGCCGGCGCGCGTTCAAACGCGGTCGGACGGAGCGTCGCCGATGAGCGTGGTGGCGATTTACAACATGAAGGGCGGCGTCGGGAAGACCACGACGGCGGTGAACCTGTCCTATCTTGCCGCGGCGGGCGGCCAGCGGGCCCTGCTCTGGGATCTCGATCCACAAGGTGCGTCCAGCTTCGCGTTCCGTATCCGGCCCCGTGTCGCGGGGTTCGGCAGGAAAAGCCTCGAGTCGGGCGACGTGCTGTCAGCCGCAATCAAGGAAACCGACTACCAGCATCTGGACTTGCTGCCGGCAGATTTCACCTACCGCAAGATCGATCGCCTGCTCGATGACGTCGGCAAGCCCGAGCGCGTTCTGACGGCTCTCCTCGAGACATTTCGCCGCGACTATGACGTGGTGTTCCTCGACTGCCCGGCGGGCTTCTCGCTGTTGACAGAGGGCGTCTTCGCCGCGGCGGACGTTGTGCTCGTGCCCGCCATCCCCACGGTCCTCTCGCTCAGAATGGTCGCGCGACTCCTCAAGTGGGCCGATCGCACCAGCTCGCGATCGGAGTTGGCGGCGTTCTTCAGCATGGTCGATCGTCGCAAGGCGCTGCACCGGCGGGTCTGCGAGTGGTCGGCAGGGCAGTCAGAGGTTTTCCTGACCGCACAAGTGCCGTACGCGAGCGTGGTGGAACAGATCGCCGTCCGGCGCATGCCGCTCGCGGTGTTTGCCGCACGAGACCCGGCGACGACCGCGTTCGCAGGCATCTGGGCAGAGCTCCAGACGCGTGTTCAACAACGAACCCAACACGCGTGGCCGCGAGACCGATGGGCACGTCTACTGCAGCCGCTGGAGTCGCTCATCGACCGCCTCGAGTGGACGGATGAACAGCCGTCAGCGTCCCAGGCCCAGCAGGATGCACTCGAGGTGCGCGACAGCCGCATCGCTCGCGGCCGTGGTGATGTCGATCACGTACGACCATTGGGCGCAGCGGGCGATATCGATGTGGCATCGATTGGCGATGGACCCGCGTCGCCAAGCGACGACGTTCATTTCGTGCATCGCTTCGATACCGATCGTCGAGACCTCGAGCGGGGAGGATACGTCCTCGAGCTGCACGAGCGCGTCGGCAGCTTGCGTGTCGTAGCCGCGCGAGTCGGCCGCGATCACCAGGCCGGCGCGACGAGAAGGGCAGAGGCACAGATTGACAACTCGTGGGCCACGCAAATCCTGTCAGGCGTGATGTCTCCCCTTGGCGCGCTCGAATCCAGGCTGGGCCGGCCCGCGCCTGATCTGCTCGCGAACGTCCGCGCCATCATGGGCGGGCGGACCCTCCGGCGAATCGAGTCGCGTGTCGCGGGCCGGGATCACGCCCACTCCGGTGAGCTGCCCGACGCTCAGACGGGACGTCCCCATTTCAACACCGTCGCGCGCTGATGGGACGCTGGCCTTCCGCGCGTTAGGTGCGTCTTCGCTTGACGGCTTCCGTGAGTTCGTCGAATTGCTGCTGAAGCTTGTTGATCTTCCTGAGTTTCACGTCCTGCTCCGCACGCATTTCGATCAACAGGTCTTCCATCCGCGAGAGACGGGTGCTGACGGGCCTGATGACGGCGGCGACAATGAGCGGAACCTTCCGACGAGCTTTCTTCTTGGTAGGCATGGCCAGCACTATTCTGCTCAAGCGAGAGAAATGGACTTGTGCAAAAGTGAACAGGTCGGCGGGGCGTTGAGGACCATACTCATGACATGTTCACGATCCGGATGTCGTCCTCGTGCGTGATCCGGCGTGGGGCGCCGACGCACGTCTCTTACATTGCCGTTCTGCTGTTGCTGCTCACCGCGGGCTGTGCCAGTGTCACGGCTGATCCGCCGGTCTCGCAGCCCCAGGTCGTCGCGACGGAACCCGCCGCGGCGCAGCCTGCGGCCAAGCCCGTCGCAGCGGCGACGCCGCAACCAGAGCCTGCATCGGTACCTGCACCCAGCGTAGCGACCCGGGCGCCGCAGGCCGCACCGAAGGACGCCCCGCCCGTTGCGAAGACGTCCCCACCCGTTGGATTAGCGGCACAGCCGGCTGCGCCGCCCGTCGCGGCCGCGCCGCCGCTTGCGCCCGCCGCGCCCTTGACGCTGGACTACAACACGCTGGTGGAGCAGCTCAAGGCGACCAAGGCTATCGGTATCTTCACCAAGATCTCCCTCAGGAACCAGATCGGCGACCTGATGAAAGAGTTCAGCGACCACTACCAGAGCAAGGGCACGCGCACCATGGCGGAACTGCGCCGGTCCTACGACCTGCTGATCATGAAGGTGCTGTCGCTCCTGCAGGACGCCGACCCGAAGCTCGCGGCCGTCATCTACTCCTCGCGCGAGGCGATCTGGAGCCTGCTCGCGGACCAGAAGACATTCGCCGCCCTCCCAACCTGAACGCAGGAGAACGCATGAACAGACGCACGCTGGTCTTGGCCGAATTGCTTTTCGTGTTGGCATTCTTCGCCGCACCGTCGTTTGCCGCCGACGATGAAGCGCTCAAGAAGGACCTGACGGCGGTGATCGCGCTTCAGGGAATGCCGTGCGGGCAAGTCGTGGCCGTCACGGTGCAGGCCGAGAACGATTTCGTCGCGTCGTGCCAGGACGGCAACACGTATCACGTGTACCTGAATGCTGAGGGGCGCGTGGTTGTCGAGACGCGGAAGTAACGACCGCACCCTGGGGAATCAGGTCCACTCCTGCCGAGGCAGCTTCGGCCGAAGCGCCTGACCGCGTTCGGACGATGAACGGCGGTTCGTCAAGGCTCAAGGTCGGCCCCAACGCCTGAAAAATTAGAGCCTGTGTTCAGAACAGGGCAGCGCCCTCTTCGGGCGGTGGCTATCATTGGTCGACGACTCGACTTGTGCGTCCGAGGAGTCTGGAAATTCGGAGGACTTGTGTCCGGGATCGTGAGACGTGTCTCTCGCCGCGCCGCGTTGATCGTCGTCTTCCTGCTGGGACTGACGTCGATCGGTCGGGCGGACATCGCGCCCCGGTGGTCCGATTCTGCGCTGGTTCGATCGTCGGAACTGATTCTGACGGGCCGAGTCGTACGCGTTGCCTCAGGGTGGGATCGCGAGATCGACGGCATCTATACGTACGTCACGATCGATGTCTCCGACGTCCTCAAGGGATGGATTCCCGAGACGCAGATCACGTTGAAGCAGCTGGGGGGTACCGTCGACGACCTCACGTTCAGTGTTCCGGGTCAACCGTCGTTCACCGGAGGCCAGACGGTTCTCCTGTTTCTCGAGGTCCGGCCTCGCGATCACACGCTTTATACGGCGGCGATGTGGCAGGGCAAGTGGGACGTCGGCGTCGACGCCTCGACGGGTCAACGACTCGCGAGCCGGAGTGCGCCGATCGAGCAGGGGCAAGCCCCGGCCTCTCTGCGCGACATACGTTTTCTCTCGACCTTCGCGACCCAGTTGCGGGCCCTGAGCAACTCAGGGACGGGCCGCCGACTCGCGCGTCCGATTCAGGTGCGGCCACCTGAGACGCCGATCGGCGCTGGAGCCAGCTCGGGATCGGCCTCGGCCGCGTTCGGGCTGCTTGGACCTGCGCGGTGGAATGAAGCTGATAGCGCCGCGTCCATTCCGGTGGATACCCAGAACGGCGGAAATCCATACCTGTCGGGTGGGGGAATCACGCAGATCGCGAACTCCCGCGCGATGTGGAACGCCGGGGGCAGCATGTTCCGCTTCGGCGCAGGCAGCTCGGGAACGGCTCGCTGCTTCAACTCGCTGAACGACGACCATCGGGTGTCGCTGACGTTCAACGACCCGTGTGGCGAGATCCAGGACGACGGCGGAATCCTCGCGATCGGGGGAGGGGCGTTCACGTCCACGGGCGGGAGAGTCGTCAACGGCACGCCCTTCATGCGTTTTACCGGAGGCGGCGTCGTGTACAACAACAACAGCATCGCCCAGGAGTACATGAGCACGCCGGGCTGCTTCCAGGACACGACGACGCACGAGCTCGGTCACACGCTGGGTCTTGGTCATTCCACGACAACCGCGGCCATCATGTATCCGATCATCAGCGCCCGCTGCTTCACGGGTCCGCGCGGCCTGGGCGCCAACGACAAGGCGGGCATTCAGTTCATCTACCCGCTGCCGGCGGCGTGTCTTGCGCCGGGCGTGCCGGTGAATATGAAAGTGACACAGAACGGTCGGACCATCACGCTCTCGTGGAGTCCCCTGACGCCCGGCGCCGCGCCGACATCGTACCTCCTGCAGGCAGGGTCCTCGTCGGGCGCGAGCAACCTGTACGACGCGGGTGTTGGTAACACGACGATGCTGCGGGGACCGCTACCACGCGGCACCTACTTCTTCCGCGTGAAGGCCAGGAATGCCTGTGGCGCCAGTGCGGTCTCCAATCAGGTGAAGGTGGTCGTACCCGTAGGAGAATCGGACGCGTC
>CAVPJW010000004.1:0-1677479 GCA_963705525.1 uncultured Acidobacteriota bacterium | reverse complement strand
GGTCGTCCGCCATGCCGAGCTGGTCGGCCGGGCCGAGCGGCAGCAGCGGCGGACGATCGACGCGCCGGCCAAGCGCGGCGAGATTCTCGACCGCGAGGGTCACGTCATGGCGTACAGCGTGGATGCGGATTCGATCTACGCCGTGCCGCCGGAAATCGACGATCCCCAGGCGGCCGCGCGGGCGATCTGCGCCGTCGTGGATGGCTGCGGCCCCAAGGATCGACTGGCGCTCGTCGACCGGTTCAACAAGCAGCGCCCCTTCGTGTTCGTGCGGCGCCAGGTGTCGCCCGACGAAGCGCGGCGCGTCGCCGCGCTCGGCCTTGGAGGCATCGGGTTCATCAAGGAGAACCGCCGCTTCTATCCGAAGAAGGAGATGGCGGCGCATCTCCTCGGATACGTCGGCATCGACAACGTCGGTCTGAACGGTATCGAGTCCGCGTACGACACGGAGATCCGGGGGCGCGCGGGCACGGTCCTGATCCAAACCGACGCCAAGCGAAAGGCATTCAGCCGTCTCGAGCGTCCGCCGACGGCCGGCGCGACCATCGAGCTCACCGTCGACGAGTATCTCCAGCACATCGCCGAGCGCGAGCTGGAGGCGGGCGTCCGCGCCAATCGTGCCGAAGGCGGCACCGCGATCGTCATGGATCCGCACACCGGCGAGATCCTGGCGCTCGCCAACGAACCGACGTTCAATCCGAACACATTCCGCACATCCCAGGAGTCTCAGCGTCGAAATCGCGCCGTGCAGGATCTGTATGAACCCGGATCGACCTTCAAGGTCGTGACGGCTTCGGCAGCGCTCGACGAGAAGGTCATGAAGCCGACCGACATGCTCGACGTCAGCACCGGCAACATCCGTTTCGGTTCGCGGTCCATCGAGGACGTGCATCGCTATGGAACGCTGTCGTTCACAGACGTCATCGTCAAGTCGAGCAACGTCGGCGCGATCAAGGTCGGACTGCGGCTCGGCGCCGAGCGGCTCACGCGGTACGTGTCGCGGTTCGGATTCGGCCGTCCGATCAGTCCGGACTTCCCTGGAGAAAACTCGGGCATCGTCTGGGATGCCTCGCGTCTCGACGACAGCGCCCTGGCGTCGGTGTCCATGGGATATCAGGTTGGCGTGACGGCGCTGCAGATGGCGGCCGCCGTCAGTTCGGTGGCGAACGGGGGTTACCTGATGCAGCCGCGGGTCGTGCGCGCCGAAGTGCGCGATGGCCGGCGCACGGAGATCAAGCCCAAGGTGCTGAGACGGACGATCAGCAGCGAAACCGCGGCCGAACTCACGAGCATCATGGAAGCGGTTGTCGAACGCGGCACCGGGAAGACGGCGATCATCGAGGGCTACACCGTCGCCGGAAAGACGGGGACCGCGCACAAGCTGGTCGATCGACGCTACTCGCCATCGGACTACAACGCGAGCTTCGTGGGATTCCTGCCGTCGCGTAATCCCGCGTTGACGATCGTCGTCGTCATCGACTCGCCGCACGGGCCGTTCGGTTATTTCGGCGGAACGGTCGCGGCGCCGATTTTCAAAGCCATCGCGGAACCCGCCCTTCGGCACCTCGGCATCGGACCGACGATCAATCCGGTGCCTCCCGTGCTGGTGGCCCGGCGGCCACCGACGGAAGAGGACGTCAGCGCCATTCCGGTCGCGGTGCGTTCGATCGTCACGCTGCCGGGCAGCACGACCGCCGGCGATGACGTCCTGCCGGACCTGCGCGGGCTGAGTGCGCGCGATGCGCTGCGGACTTTGGGCAAGATCGGAATGTCCGGCCAGCTCGTGGGGGTCGGATTCGTCGTCAATCAGTCGCCGGCGCCCGGATCTCCGATCGAGCGTGGCGGGTCCTGCCGGCTGTCGCTCGAGCGTCAACCGCAGCAAGTACCGGCCGGGGAGACGCCGTGAAACTGTCCACGCTGGTCGCCGCGCTCGATTCGAGCGATGTGCTCGCGCGTCACGTGCCTCCGGGCGTGGCTCTCGAGCATGAAGTGCTCGACGTCGCGTACGACTCGCGCACCGTCATACCCGGCGCTCTGTTCGTGGCGCTCAAGGGCCAGCGCGCCGATGGCGCCACGTTCGCCACCGACGCGATCACGCGCGGCGCCGCCGCCGTCGTGAGCGAGAGCGATCCTTCGGAATCCGCTCCCGTCGTCTGGATCCGCGTGGGCGATGCCCGGCTGGCACTGGCGCTCCTTGCTGCCCGCTTCTACAACAACCCGAGCCACGAGATGACGACGGTCGGCATCACGGGCACGAACGGCAAGACGACGACCGCGTACCTTCTCGCATCGATTTTCGAAGCCGCGGGACATCGGTCCGGGCTCCTCGGCACGGTCAGCTATCGCATTGGAAAGGAAGAACGCGAAGCCACGCGCACGACGCCGGAGGCGCCAGACGTGCAATCGATGCTCCGGGAGATGGTGACGAGTGGCTGCTCGGCCGCGGTCATGGAAGTGTCGTCGCACGCGCTCTCGCTCCGGCGGGTGGATGGGATCCGGTTCAGCGCCGGCGTCTTCAGCAATCTCACGCGCGACCACCTCGATTTTCATGGCGACATGGAGGCGTACTTCGTCGCGAAACGGCGGCTGTTCGAAATGCTGCCGGCCGGTGCGCCAGGCGTGGCCAACCTGGATGATCCGCGAGGGGCGGACATGCTCCGCGCGGCCACGCGGCCTGTGAGCTACGGCATCAACCGTGCGGCTGACGTGTCGCCCGGGCCGTTGTCGTTCTCGATGGAGGGGCTGGAGTTCGAAATCAGGACGCCGCGCGGCCTCATCACCGCGCGCTCGCCCCTGGTGGGACGGCCCAATGTCTACAACATTCTCGCAGCGGTTGCGACGGCGACCGCTCTCGACTTGCCGTTCTCGGCTATCGAGAGAGGCGTCAGCCGCCTGAAGGGTGTTCCCGGCCGATTCGAAGTGGTCTCGACCCCTTCCGACGACGTGACAGTCGTTGTCGACTACGCGCATACAGACGATGCGCTCCGGAACCTTCTCGAAACGGCGCGTCCGCTTGCCCGCGGACGTCTGATCACGGTCTTTGGCTGCGGCGGCGAGCGCGACAGGTCGAAGCGCCCCCTGATGGGCGCGGTGGCCGCGCGATTGAGCGACCTTGTCGTGGTGACCTCGGACAACCCGCGCGGCGAGGATCCGGACCGCATCATCGACGAAGTGAAGCGAGGACTGGATCCTGCCGCCGATCGTCCGGCGAACGGTGGCAGGAACGGGCAGCGCGCGGGGACGACACCGCACTACCTGACCATCGTGGACCGCGGCGAGGCCATTGAAAAAGCGATTGAGCTTGGAAGGGCCGGCGATCTGGTGCTCATCGCGGGCAAGGGCCACGAGAAATATCAGGTCATCGGCGATCGTGTCGTGCCGTTCGACGACGTGGAGGTTGCCGAACGAGCGTTGACGAGGCGGCGCAGCCGGACGCGCGTGCATTAGTTCGTGGCCCCGTCGAAGGTGCGGTTGACGGCAGGAGGGATCGCCGCAGTAGTCGGCGGCAGTCTGGTGGCGGGCGATCCGGAGTTGCCCGTCGATGGTTTCTCGATCGACACGAGAACGCTTCGGCCGGGCGACCTGTTCTTCGGCATCCGCGGCGAGCGATTCGACGGCGACGAGTTCGTCGAGAGCGCCGTTCAAGCCGGGGCGATGGGCATCGTGACGGCGCGGACGTCGGTTCCTGTCGATCGGCGCGGGACGAAGCCGGTTGCGATCGTGGTCGGCGACACGACCGAGGCACTTCACGCACTGGCTCGGTACGTGCGCAGGGAATCGAAGGCGCGGGTCGTCGCCATCACCGGGAGCGCCGGAAAGACGACGACCAAGGAAGCGGCGGCGGAGTTCCTGGCATCGCGATATCGCGTGTTCCGGAACCGGGGCAACCTGAACAACCACATCGGATTGCCGCTCTCACTGCTCGAGTTGCGGCACGGACCGGAAGTCGGTGTTGTCGAGTTCGGCATGAGTCATGAGGGAGAAATCGCGACGTTGACCGCCATCGCCGATCCCGACGTGCGTGTGTGGACGAACGTGGCCGAGGCGCACCTGGAGTTTTTTTCGTCGGTCGAGGCGATTGCCGACGCCAAGGCGGAGATTCTCACCGGGGCGCACGCGACGACCGTGCTCGTCGCGAATGCGGACGATCCGCGGGTTGTGAAGCGGATCGGCGGCTTTCAGGGCCGCGTGGTGACCTTCGGCATCGATCAGCCGGCGGACGTGCGCGCGACGAACACGCGCGAGCTCGGAATCGAAGGGACCGCAGCGACGCTCGAGACGTACGCGGGAACGGTGCCGATTCACGTGCCGCTCGTCGGTCGGGGCAACCTGGCGAACGTCCTGGCGGCGGCCGCCGTGGCGCTCGAGATGCGCGTGCCGTTGGCGGATGTGGCCGCCGCAGCGGGAAGGCTGAAGGCCGTGACGGGCCGCGGCGAGATCGTGAAGCTCAAGGGCGTGACGCTGGTGGACGACTCGTACAACTCGAACCCGCGCGCACTCGAGCAGGCGCTCGACGTGCTGGCGCGCGAGACAGGCGCCGGACGACGCGCGGCGGTGCTGGGCGAGATGCTCGAGCTCGGCCCGCGCTCGCTGGAGTTTCACGAGGCCTGTGGACGCGCGGCGGCGCGAGCGGGCCTCGCGTGGCTGGTCGCCGTGGGCGGCAGTCCCGCGCGGGCGCTGGCCGATGCGGCGGCGGCGGCCGGCATGAAGCGCTCGGCTGTCCGCCATGTGGCCGCGAGTGACGATGCGTCAGATGCGGTGCTCGAGCTGATCGCGGCCGGCGATCTCGTGCTCGTCAAAGGATCGCGGGGCGTGCGGACGGAGAAGGTCGTGAGCCGGTTGAAGGCTGAGTTCGCCTGATGCTCTACCACCTGCTCTACCCGTTCCACACGCAGGTGTCGGCGCTGAACGTGACGCGCTACATCACGTTCAGGACGGCGGCGGCGAGCCTGACCGCGCTGGCGATCAGCCTGGCAATGGGCCCCTGGCTCATTCGGAAGCTGCGCGAATTCCAGGTGGGCCAGGTGATCAGGCACGAGGGCCCTGCAACGCATCGACCGAAGGCAGGCACGCCGACGATGGGCGGCCTGCTGATCCTGGCGGCCGCGCTTGGACCGACGCTGCTCTGGGCGGATCTCACAAACGTGTATGTATGGATAGCGGTGATCGTGACAGCGGCGTTCGGCGGCGTTGGATTTGCCGACGACTATCTGAAGATCGTCCGGCGATCGCATCACGGACTCCTGCCGCGCTACAAGCTGCTGGCGCAGGTCCTGATAGCGGTGCTGGTCGGCGTCGCGCTGATCGAGCTCGCGAATCGAAACCTGTACAGCACCCGGCTGATCTTTCCGTTCTTCAAGCGCCTGATTCCCGATCTCGGCTGGGGGTACGTCCCGTTCTCGGTGCTCGTGCTCGTGGGCGCGTCAAACGCGGTCAACCTGACCGACGGGCTGGACGGTCTCGCGATCAGCACGTTCGCCATCGCCGCGGGCGCCTTCACCGCGCTCGCGTACGTGACCGGCAACCGCGTGCTCGCCGAGTACCTGCTGCTGGTCAGATTTCCTCCGGCGGCGGAGCTGACGATCTTCTGCGGCTCGCTCGTGGGGGCCAGTCTGGGGTTTCTCTGGTACAACTCGTATCCCGCGGAGATTTTCATGGGTGACGTGGGATCACTCGGTCTCGGCGGAGCCCTGGGCACCGTGGCCATTCTCATCAAGCAGGAACTGCTCCTGCTGATCGTCGGCGGCATCTTCGTGCTCGAGGCGATGTCCGTGATCATCCAGGTCGCGTCCTTCAAGCTGACCGGACAACGGGTCTTCCGCATGGCGCCGCTGCACCATCACTTCGAGCTCATCGGATGGAGCGAGCCGAAGGTCATCACGCGGTTTGTCATCGTGGCTGTCATCTTTGCCTTGTTCAGCCTCACGACGCTGAAGCTCAGATGACGACGGATGTGAGAGATCGATCGGAACGAGCGGCCATGAAGGAATTTTCCGTGGCGGGTCAGCGTGTCGTTGTGGTGGGGGCGGGCCGGAGCGGCCAGGCCGCGGCGCTGTTGCTTGCGCGGCGGCACGCGCACGTGACCCTCACCGATACGCGATCGGCGCTGCCGGAGGCCGCGGGTCTCCGCGAGGCGGGGATTGAGCTCGAGCTCGGCGGTCATCGACCCGAGACGCTGGCGAACGCGGATCTGATCGTTCTCAGCCCCGGCGTGCCGCCTGACGTGCAGCCTATCGCGGCGGCGCGCAGGAGCGGCGTGCCTGTCATGGGCGAGCTCGAGCTGGCGTCGAGATGGCTGCGCGGCCGGATCGTGGCGATCACCGGGACGAAAGGAAAATCGACGACGACGACTTTGACCGGGCGGATGTGCGAGGCGGCGGGACTCAAGGTTCTGGTGGGAGGCAACATCGGCACGCCCCTCAGTTCGCAGGTCGAGTCGTCAACACCCGACGCGCTTCACGTGGTCGAGGCCAGCAGCTTCCAGCTCGAGGGCACCGACACGTTCCACCCGTGGATCGCCGTGCTGCTCAATCTCTTTCCGGATCATCTGGATCGTCATGCCGCCTACACGGACTACGTGAACGCGAAGGGGCGAATCTTTGCGAACCAGACGGAAGGCGACTGGGCGGTGATCAACGCCGACGATCCTCAGGCGCTTCAGCTGGCGCGCCGTGCGCGATCGCGCCGGTTCGAGTTTTCACTGGCTGCGAAGATTTCGGAAGGCATGGTCGCCAGTCCATCCGCGATTGCGTTGAGGACCGATTCAACCGAGACGCCGCTGATTCCGCTGACATCGGTGCGTCTGTTCGGCCGCCACATGCTCGAAGACGTGATGGCCGCCGCCTCCGCGGCGCGTCTGGCGGGTGTTTCGTCGGCCGCGATGGTTCGCGCGGTCGAGTCGTTCCGGGGGCTCGAGCATGCGCTCGAACCGGTTGGTGAAATAGCGGGCGTGCGATTCGTCAACGACTCGAAGGCCACCAACGTCGAGTCGGCGCGCCGCGCGATCCTGAGCTTCGAGCACGGACTCGTGCCGATTCTCGGCGGGCGGTTCAAGGGCGGCGACTTTCGCGATCTCGAGAAGCCGCTCGCAGGGCGCGCGACGGCCGTCGTCGCCATCGGCGAAGCGCGACCGCTCATCCATGACGCGCTGGGCGCGTCGCTGACCGTGATCGACGCCGAGTCCATGGCGGACGCGGTGCGCGCGGCGTTCGGCGCCGCGCCGGAAGATGGAACGGTGCTTCTGGCGCCGGCCTGCGCCAGCTTTGACATGTTCCGCGACTACGCGGAGCGCGGACGGATCTTCAAGGACGAAGTTCGGCGGTTGGCTGAAGAACGGAGCACGACTCGCGAGCAGTGAGCAGTCGTCAGTCGGAAGACGGCGGTCAGGAACTGGCTGCTGGGAACGCAGGCTGCCCCGGCCTGTGAAGCTGGTGTCCGGGCCCCTCCTCCGACTGATGACTGCTGACTGCTCGCGAAACGGCGGGCGGCGAACGGCGCTCTACCGGAACAGACGGAATGTCGGGCTCAACCTGGCCACACTTTAGGCCATCGGCGGGAGTATGGCGCGAAAGCTGAAGTCGGACAAGGTGCTTTTCCTGGCCACCCTGCTCCTGGTGTGCGCCAGCGTGGTCATGGTGTACAGCGCCTCGGCCGTGCTGGCCCTGGACAAGTATCACCAGCCGTACTTCTTCCTCATCAAGCAGGCGATGTGGGCCGCCCTCGGCATCGCCGTGATGTGGATTGTGATGAGGTTCGACTACCGCAGCTACCGCCAGCCGGCCCTCATCTGGACGACCCTGATCGCCGTGACCGTCGGACTGGTCGTGGTGCTGTTCAGCCCGCCGATCAACAGCGCCCGCCGGTGGTTCGGCATCGGCGGCATGGGTGTGCAGCCGTCCGAGCTCGCGAAGATCGCCGCCATCTTCTTCATCGCCGCCATTCTCGAGCGGCGCATGTCGCGCATCAACGACGTCCGCTATTCGCTCACGCCCATCGGAGTGGTCGTCGGCATGTTCGTCGTGCTGATTCTCCTCGAGCCGGATTTTGGAACGGCGATGTCGCTCGTGACCATTGCCGTCGTGATGGTGTTCGCCGCGGGCATCAACTACCAGTACCTCGTCGGGACCGCGCTCTGTGCCCTGCCCGTCGTGTACGTCGTGCTCATGAGCGCGCCGTACCGGAGGCGCCGCATCCTCGCGTTCCTCGATCCGTGGAGCGATCCGCTTGGCGACGGCTTTCAGATCATTCAGTCGCTGATCGCGGTCGGGACCGGCGGCATGTTCGGAAAAGGACTCATGGCCGGCGTGCAGAAGCTTTTCTATCTGCCCGCGCCACATACGGATTTCATCTTCTCGGTCATCGCGGAAGAGCTGGGACTGGTGGGAACCACCGCCGTGATTGTCTGCTTCTGCGTGATCGTCTGGCGTGGACTCCGAATCGCAATGAGGGCGCCCGACGCGTTCGGCGCCTTCCTCGCGATCGGCCTGACGACGATGATCGCGGTGCAGGCGCTGGTCAATGTCAGCGTCGTCCTGGGGCTGCTGCCGACGAAAGGCATTCCGCTGCCGTTCGTGAGCGCCGGCGGTTCGTCGCTGGTGATCAATCTGCTTGGCATGGGCATTCTGCTCAATGTGTCGCAGCATGCGTCGCAAGAGGCGTGAGGATGCCGGACCCGATCGATCGGCCGGTGCGGGTGGCGGCGCTTGAGCGATCGACCACTCCGGGTGGTGATTGCGGGCGGCGGGACGGGAGGGCATGTCTTTCCGGGTCTCGCGGTGGCCCGCGAGATGCTCCGCCGTCGTCCGGACGCCGTCGTGACCTTTGCCGGCACGAGGCGAGGCCTGGAGGCGCGCGTCGTGCCAGCCGCCGGGTTCGAGCTGGATTTCCTGCGGAGCGCCGGCTTGAAAGGGAAGTCGCCGATCAAGCTCGTGCGGGGTCTGTTGACGCTGCCGGCGAGCGGCGCCGACGCGTGGCTGCTCGTTCGGCGCCGAAGGCCGGACCTCGTCATTGGCCTCGGGGGATACAGCTCCGGTCCCGTTGTGGCCGCGGCAATCATGCGCAACGTGCCAACGCTCGTGCTCGAGCAGAACGCCGTTCCCGGCTTGACCAACCGCCTGCTCGCGCGCCTGGTTTCGCTGGCCGCTGTCACGTATCCGGTCACGCTCCCGTATTTTCGCGGGAAGGGATTCGTGAGCGGGAATCCCGTGCGGGCCGAGTTTGTCGTCTCCGGGCCGCTGCCGGAGAAACCGGCGCACGAAACGATGCGGCTGCTGGCGTTCGGCGGATCTCAGGGCGCGCACGCGATCAACGTGGCGATGACTGACGCCGTCCCGCTGATCGTCAAGTCGGGAATCGCCATGGAGATCACGCATCAAACGGGCCTCGCCGACTTCGACATGGTTCGGACGGCCTATGAGAAGACCGGAGTGCGGGTGCGGGTGGAACCGTTCATCGACCGGATGGATCTCGAGATGAAGGCGGCGGATCTCGTGCTCTGCCGTGCCGGCGCGACGACGCTGGCGGAGGTGACGGCCGCGGCGCGACCGTCGATCCTCGTCCCGCTGCCGGGATCGACGGATGACCATCAGCGCAAGAACGCCCAGCAACTGTCGACCGCGGGCGCCGCCGAGGTCATCGAGCAAAGCACGCTGACCGGATCGATACTCGCCGGGCGTCTCGGTGCGCTGGCGCGCGATCCGGCTCGCAGACAGGCAATGTCCAGGGCCGCATGGACGCTCGCGCGTCCGGAGGCCGCGAAGTTGATCGTCGAGCGGGCGTTCGAGCTGATCGGCGAAGCCGACGTCAGACGTCCAGCCTCGACGTAGGTCGATGCAGGGTGTGGAGGAACTGTCACACGGTGGCCGGCAGATTCATCTCATTGGCGTGGGTGGAAGCGGGATGAACGGGCTCGCAGAGTTGCTCGTGCGGCGTGGACACGAGGTGAGCGGGTCCGACATCGCGGCGACGCCGGTAACCTCCCGACTTGCCAGTCTGGGAGTACGGGTCTACCAGGGTCATCGGGCGGAGCACGTGGCAGGAGCGGATCTCGTGGCGTACTCGTCGGCGATTCAGCAGACGAATCCCGAGCTCGTCGAGGCGCGGCGCCTGTCGATTCCGATCATGTCGCGCGGCGAGCTGCTGGCCGAGGTGTTCCGGACCCATTTGGGCATCGCTGTCGCTGGCGCGCACGGGAAGACAACGACCACGTCGATGATCGCCTTCACGCTCGAGCACGCCGGACTCGATCCCACGGCCGTGATCGGCGCGCGGTTCAGCGCGTTTGGCAGCAACGTGCGTGTGGGATCAGGGCCAGTGATGGTCGTCGAGGCGGACGAGAGCGACGGGTCGTTTCTAAAGCTCTCGCCGACGATCGCCGTCGTGACGAACATCGATTACGAGCACCTGGACACCTACGGCACGTTTGAACGACTGACAGAGGCGTTTGTGGCCTTTGCCAACAAGGTGCCCCACAACGGGGCGCTCGTGATGTGCATGGACGATCTCCACGTGCGAGAAGTGCTTCCTCGCATCACTCGACCGGTCGTGACCTACGGTCTCGACTCTGCCGATGCGGACGTGTCCGGGCGTCGGCTCGTGCTCGAACCGTTTTCGGGGCGATGCGAGGTCAGTCTGAGCGCCCGGATGCTGGAAATGTCCACGGCGCTCGCCTCGTCGCCCGTCAAAACGATGACAACGCACACGCTCAGGCTGCAGGTGCCGGGCCGGCACAACCTGCAGAACGCGCTCGCAGCGCTTGCGGTCGGCGCGCTCTGCGGCGTGGGGCTCGATCGCAGCATCGCCGCGCTCGCGCTCTTCCGCGGCGCCGACAGGCGACTCGAACGGCGTGGTGTGGTCAACGGTATTCAAGTCATCGATGACTACGGCCATCACCCGACCGAGATTGCGGCGGTTCTCGACAGCGTTCGTCGCATGGCACAGGGCCGGCTGCTCGTCGCGTTTCAGCCGCATCGATACAGCCGGACCGCGCAGCTGCTCGACGCCTTCGGACCCGCGCTGTCCGGAGCGGACGCGATCTGGCTGACAGACATCTATGCCGCAAGCGAAGCGCCGATCCCCGGTGTCACGACTGAGGCGCTTGCGGCAGCGGTGCGGTGCGCCACTGCGGTGCCCGTGGAGGTTGTGTCCGACGTCAAGAATCTGCCGCGCGTGCTGGCCATCGCCGCGCGGCCCGGCGACACGATCCTGACTATCGGAGCGGGGTCGATCGCGGCTGTTCCGGACGAGCTGATCCGCGAGCTGTCCCGTCCACCGCACGCGCCGCGGGGCGATGAGAGTTGACCGTGCCTGTTGCAGTTCCCGCCGATCGCCGATTCCGCCGCGCGCACCTCAAGCCGGGGCGCAAGCGTCATCTGTCGACGAGTCTGCTGCTTCGGGTCGCACGCAGCGCGGCCATCGCGATTGCGATCGGCTATGGCGCCTATCGCGGCTGGAGCCTTTTTCAGAATGCGCGGCAGTTTCAGGTCGGGCGCATCGTGGTCCGCGGCAACGAGCGGCTCTCAACGGGCGAGGTGCTCGCCACGCTGGACGGTCTTCGCGGCATGAACATCGCGACCGCCGACCTCGAAGGCTGGCGCTTGAAGCTGCTCGAGTCCCCGTGGGTCGCGAGGGCTGAGCTGAGACGCACGCTTCCCTCGACGGTCATCGTGACCGTCGCCGAGCGCACGCCCATCGGCATCGGACGCCTGGGCCGGGAGCTGTATCTGGTGGACGGTGCCGGCACGATCATCGACCAGTACGGTCCGCACTATTCTGAGTTCGACCTGCCGATCATCGATGGTCTCGACGCCGCACCCAATGACGGCGGGCCGACCGTCGATGGCAACCGGGCCGCGCTGGCCGCACGCCTGCTGACTGCGGTGGCGCCGCGCCGGGATCTGGCGCGCAGGATTTCGCAGATCGACGTGTCGAACAGGCGCGATGCCGTCGTCGTGCTCGAGGGCGAGACGGCACTCATCCGCCTGGGGGACGATCGCTTTCTCGAACGACTACAGTCGTTCATCGATCTTGCCCCGGTTCTGCACGAGCGGGTTCCGGACATCGAGTACGTGGACCTGCGTTTCGACGATCGCGTGTACGTGAGACCAGTCGGCCGGCCCGGATCGGGCGCCGCCAGGGCGACCGCCCAGCCGACGGCGGTCCGAACGCGACGACGCACTTGATTCGGTGAGCTTCGGAGGCTACGTGGGACATAAAGAGCGATACCTGGTCGGCCTCGACGTGGGGACTTCCAAGATCGGGGCCATCGTCGCCGAGATCATGGAGGAGGGCGACCTCGAGATTATCGGCATCGGCGTGGCCGAGTCGAAGGGTATCCGGCGCGGCGTCGTCGTCAACCTCGAAGCGGCGGTCGAGTCGATCAAGAAGGCCATCGAAGAGGCAGAGATGATGGCGGGCGTCGAAATCGATTCCGTTCATCTCGCCGTCTCGGGACCGTACATCAAGGGGTTCAACAGCCGCGGCGTCGTGGCGGTCGCGGGCAAGAACCGCGAAGTCACACGCGACGACGTCCGGCGCGCCATCGACGCGGCCAAGGCCGTCGCACTGCCGAACGGGCGGGAGATCCTCCATGTCCTGCCGCAGGACTTTGTGGTGGATGAACAGGACGGCATCACGGCGCCCGTCGGGATGACCGGCGCGCGCCTCGAAGTCAACGTGCACATCGTGACGGGCACGGTGTCATCGACGCAGAACATCGTGGCGTGCGTCAATCGCGCCGGCGTGTCGGTGGAAGACACGGTGATCGAGCAGCTCGCCGCCAGCGAATCCGTGCTGACCCAGGATGAGCGCGAGCTCGGCGTGGCGCTCGTCGATATCGGCGGCGGCACGACCGATCTGGCGATCTTCGAGCGTGGCAGTCTCTGGCACACCGGGGTCATTGGTGTTGGTGGCGACCACTTCACCAGTGACATCGCCGTTGGTCTACGGACGCCCATCCCGGACGCGGAAAAGATCAAGAGAAAGTGCGGCTGCGCGCTCTCCGCGATGGTCGGGGAGGACGAGACCATCGAGGTGGCGAGCGTCGGTGGACGGCGCGCGCGGGTGATGGCGCGTCGCATCCTGTCGGAGATCCTGCAGCCGAGGGCCGAAGAAATCTTCCACCTCGTCTGGGACGAGATACGGCGCGCCGGCTGCGAGAAGTCGCTCAACTCGGGCATCGTGCTCACGGGCGGCGGGGCGATCCTCGAAGGCATGCCTGAGATCGCGGAGCAGATCTTCGATCTGCCCATCCGGCGCGGCTGCCCCATTGGAGTGGGCGGCCTTGCCGACCATGTCAACAGTCCGAGCTTTGCGACAGGCGTCGGGCTCGTGCTCTACGGTCACCGCAACCACGCGGACGAGCCGCCGCGCATGGTGGGAGCCGGTGCAATCGGCCGCGTCGCCGGCCGGCTTCGCGGACTCTTCAAAGAGTTCTTTCAGGGTTAAGGAGACATTCGATGGCAGACCTCCAACAGATGGGACCTTACGCCAACGAGATGGAGCGGCTTCAGGCGCTCAGGCTGACGCTCGAGGAAGAGGCGCGCACAGGAGCACGTATCAAAGTCATCGGCGTCGGCGGCGGCGGCGGGAACGCCGTCAACCGCATGGTCCAGGTGGGTCTCGACGGCGTCGAGTTCATCGTTGCCAACACCGATCTGCAGGCGCTGCAAAACAACTCGGCGCACGTCAAGCTGCAGATCGGAGGGAAGCTCACGAAGGGGCTCGGCGCCGGCGCCGATCCCAACGTCGGACGGCAGGCAGCGCTCGAAGACACGGACAAGATCATCCAGGCGCTCACTGGCGCGGACATGGTGTTCGTGACGACCGGCCTCGGCGGCGGCACGGGAACGGGAGCCGCGCCGATCATCGCGAGCCTCGCCTCGGAGCTCGGCGCGCTGACGGTGGCCGTCGTCACACGGCCGTTCACGTTCGAGGGGAAGAAGAGGGCCATGCAGGCCGAGCTCGGGCTCGAGGCCCTGCGCGAGTGCGTGGACACGGTCATCACCATTCCCAACGAGCGCCTGCTGTCGATCATCGAGCGCACGACTTCGCTCACCGACGCGTTCAGCACGGCCGACGATGTGCTGCGTCAGGCGATTCAGGGCATCTCGGACCTCATCCTGGTGCCGGGCCTGATCAACCTCGACTTCGCGGACGTGAAGACGATCATGTCCGGCATGGGCGTCGCCATGATGGGCACCGGCATCTCGTCGGGCGAGTCGCGCGCCATCAATGCCGCGCGGCTGGCCATCTCGAGCCCGCTGCTCGAAGGCGCGTCGGTTCAGGGCGCACGCGGCGTGATCATCAATGTCACCGGCGGCAGCGACCTCTCGCTCGTGGAAGTCAGCGAGGCGTCGTGCATCATCCAGGAAGCGGCCCACGACGAGGCCAACATCATCTTTGGCGCGGTGGTCGATCCGCGGCTCGAGGGACGGGTGAAGATCACCGTCATCGCGACGGGCTTCGACCTGGGTCGAGGGAATCGCGCCGCCCCCGGAGCACAGACGACACCCGTCGATCTCCACGACTACACGGCCAAGCTCAGGAGCCAGACCGAGGCGACTGCAGTCTCGCCGCGGTTCTCCATTTCGCGCAGACCCATCATCGAAATGCCATCCGAGGCCGCCTCCGCACTTTCGATGCCCGGCGCCGGCTCTGAGAGCGAGAGCACCGAAGCGTCGTCACCACTCGATGTGCCCGCTTTCCTCAGAAGGCAGGAGCAGTAGTTCATCGATTGCACCGTCCTCCCTGAATTCGCCGAAGCACCTGCCGGGCCGGCACGCCACGCCGGCCCGGCCTCGATCGTCGTGATAGATTAGGAACATCCACGGCAACCGCGAACGCCGACGCCGCAGCATCAGGCTGCGGAAGGGCGGCGGTCTTTGCTGCAGGTTGTCGGCTGGTCGAGTTGCCATCGATGAAATCCTGGGAGCTGCGCGAGCGCGCACGAGAGGTCCTGTCGCGCGAGGTGGGCTACGTGCGCCGGCCGCACGGCGACCGACTGCGCGTCGCCCTCGCGTTCCCGAACACGTATTACGTGGGCATGTCGAACCTCGGGTTCCAGACGGTCTATCAGCTGTTCAATGCCGACGAAGACGTCGTGTGCGAGCGCGTGTTCCTCCCTCCCAAGCAGGAGCTCCAGAGCCTTCGCGAATCCGGCGTGCGCATTGTCACCATCGAGTCGCAGACGCCTGTCGAAGAGTTCGACGTCCTGGCCTTCTCCGTGTCGTTCGAGTGGGACTACACGAACATCCTCACCATGCTCCGCCTGTCTGGGCTGCCGGTCTACGCAAGGGAGCGGTCGTCGCGCCATCCGCTGGTCGTGCTTGGCGGCGCCGTGACGTTCGTCAACCCCGAGCCGCTCGCGCTGTTCGTCGATGTCGTGGCGGCGGGCGAGGGCGAGATGCTCGTGCCCTCCCTCGTCTCCGCACTCCGGACGGAGAGCGAGCGGCCAGCCGTGCTGAAGCGGCTCGCCCAGGAGACGGGGTTCTATATCCCGTCCTTCTACGAGCTCGACTACGCCGCCGACGGCACGATCGACCGGTTCTCCGTCGCGGCCGGCACATCGGCACCGCCCACGGTGCGCAAGGCCGCGATTCGAGCGGCGGAGATGGTCGAACCTCCGTGCACGTCGATCTTCACCCCGGACACCGAATTCGGTTCGCGGCTCCTGATCGAGGTGGTTCGCGGATGCGCGAACCTGTGCCGGTTCTGCTGGGCCGGCTACAACTACCTTCCTGTGCGCGCGTTTCCCGCGGAGCGGATACTGGCGCGCGCCGAGCAGGCCCGCCCGTCAGCCAGCCGTGTCGGGCTGGTGTCGATCGCCCTCTGCGATCATCCGGAGATCGAGTACATCCTCAAGCGGCTGGCGGCTCTGGGGTACTCGATCAGCCCCGCCTCGCTGCGGCTCGACGATCTCACCCCGGCCATCGTGTCGTGCCTGTATGAGAGCGGCGAACGGACCCTGACCATCGCGCCGGAAACAGGGTCGGATCGTCTGAGGCGGGTGATCAACAAGACCATTACGAACGACGAAATCCGCGAGCGCGCAGACCTGATCTTCTCGAGCGGCATCGAAAGCCTGAAGCTGTACTTCATGATCGGCCTCCCGACAGAAACAGACGAAGACCTTGTCGCCATTCGCGACCTGACACTCGAGATTCGCGAACGCATGCTGAAGTACGCGCGCGGCCGCGGTCGGATTGGCCGGATCGTCGGAAGCGTCAACCCTCTCATCCCGAAGCCGGGCACGACGTATCAGTGGCTGCCCATGGAAGCGCCTGCCGTGACCGAGAAAAAGGTCCGTCGCCTCAAGTCCCTGTTCGCCGATATCGACAACGTTTACTTCAACATCAAGTCGGAGCGACACTCCTTCTACCAGGCCCTCTTATCGCTCGGCGATCGACGCGTGGCGCCGGCCATTGAAGCCGCTGAGCAGAATGGGGGCGACTGGCGGCGCGCCGTGCAGACTACGGGCGTCGATGCGGACTTCTACGTCTTTCGCGACCGCTCCACGGACAAGATACTTCCGTGGGACATCATCGACGGCGGCATGAAGCACGACTTCTTCCGCAACGAGTTCGCCAAGAGCATTCGAGAGGAATGGACACTCCCACCCAAGCGCCAGGCCGAGAACGCACGGTTCCTGCCCGAATCGGTTTGACCGAACCGAGCTCAGCCGGTCCCGAGACCCTTCCCGTCCTCAGCTCGCGATGGCGGCGCGCTCCTCGTACTCCTGGTACGCTTGCAGAATGAGCTCGCGAACCCGCTCCTGAGCCGCCACGTCGCCGATCGGCCTGAGCAGCGCGAAGCTTCGCCGCTCGCCGTTGACGGAGTACTGGCGCGCTGGAAAGGTGACGTTCCGGCCCGACCCGCTCCGCCGCTCCCATATGCCAAACCCGATCAGCTTGAGCCCGTCGAGCGCTCCGTCTTCGAAGTGCAGTTCCGCATCTGCGAGCTTGCCCGGTGGGTTGCCCTTGTCGTTTGGAGAAATCTTGACCTGCATGAAGACTCCTTCGAGAGATCGCCGATTTTCGCCGGCTGTGATGCGCGGCGCGCTTCCGCGATCCACGCAACGCTTGTGCATGAGGAATGCCGACTGCGCGCCCTCGAATGTCGATCGTGCAAATGATTGACGATGAACGAACTGCAGGTGCTCGCCGCGCACGTCGGAACTCGCCGGGTTATCTGGCAGGTGGGAAATGGAAACTGCCGTTGACGACCAGCCGCGCGTTCACTCGCCGATCAGTATGACGTGCGCGAGCGCGAGCGTGTCGGTGTGCGTAATCGTCAGGACAGCCTGTCGAGCGCCCAACAGGTCGTAGCGACGCATGGCGTTACCGTGGAAGAGCAATTGCGGAGGACCACCACGTCGCGTGACCTCGATATCCCGCCACAGAACGCCGCGGGAATGGCCAGTCCCGAGCGCCTTCATCGCGGCTTCCTTGGCCGCGAAGCGACCGGCCAAGTGCTGCGCCGGATGTCGCCGCCGGTTGCAGTACGCGATTTCACCATCGGTGAACACGCGCCGCAGGAATCTGTCGCCGAATCGTTCGACCGACTGCTCAATTCTTGGAATCTCGGTCGCATCGAGTCCGACCCCGACGATGGTCATGGGAGAATGGTCATATGATTTGGCGCGCTGGTCAATCTGCAGGAGAAGAGATCATCTCATGACCGGGCAGTCTCCGACGCCGATCGTCTCACCCGACGGTTTTCGCTGGATGCGAGAGCCCTGGGGAGCCGTTCTGAAGTGTCAGGCTCTCGAGGGGATTGCTTACCACGCCTTCACGACCCGGCAGCTTCGTCTAGGCTCGGCTGCCGACACCGACGGCGACGGGTGGGCGGAGGTCGCCCGGCTGGTCGACGTGGGTCCGGAACGCCTGCGTCGGGTGGCGCAGGTTCATGGCGACAGCGCCGCCATCTTCAGATGTGCGGCGACCCACGCGGCGGCCGTCGCGCCTCGAACGGAAGCCGACATGCTGACGACGGATGACGGCAGTCTCGCCCTGGCCGTCCAGACGGCAGACTGCGTGCCCTTGCTGTTGGCAGACGCCCATCGTCCTGCGGTGGCAGCCGTCCATGCCGGCTGGCGCGGAACGGCGCTCGGCATTGCGCGCCGGGCGGTCGGAGTGCTCGCGCGGGAGTTCGGTGCGCGTGCTGGCGACATCGTGGCAGCCATTGGACCGAGCATCGGTCCGTGCTGCTATCAGGTGGGCGGCGAGCTCCGCGAGGCGTTCCTCGAAGCAGGCCATTCCCGGAAGAGCGTAGAGCGGTGGTTCACCTCTCACTCCGAGCTCCCGGCCGGATTACGCCTCGATCTCTGGCGTGCGACACGCGATCAGCTGATCGATGCCGGGCTCGACCCGGCCCGGATTCACGTGTCTGCCCTCTGCACGGCGACTCACGGCGACCTTTTCTATTCCTACCGAAGAGATGGAGCGGGAACCGGCCGGATGGCAGGGGTGATACGGATGAGAACTGATGCCGCAGTTCCTGGTAGTTTAGTTCTTGGTTCCTAGTAAGAACTAGCAAGAACCAAGAACTAAAGAACCAAGAACTAAAGAACTACGTGCCGCGTCAGTTCCCAGCCCTATCCATGGCTTCGTTGGCCAGGCGGTCGGCTTCGCGATTCTGTTCGCGCGGCACGTACTCGAACTCGACGCTCTCCATCGAGTAGGCGAGCCTCGTGGCTTCTCGGTGGAGGGGCTGCAGCCCTGGACTCTTGACCCTGTACTCGCCGCGCATCTGGCGGACCAGCAGTTCGGAGTCCGAGCGGATCCGCGCCTTCTTGTGGCCCTGCGCGGTGATCCACTGAAGCGCCGCTATCAGACCCCGGTACTCCGCCTCGTTGTTCGTCGAGACGCCGATCGGCTCCGCCAGTTCCTGGACGACGGCTCCGTTCCCGTCGATCACCTGAACCCCGTACCCGGCCGGGCCCGGGTTCCCGCGGGAGCCCCCGTCGATGAATGCCGTCAGCATCGGAGCCAGCTCATTCGCTGGCAGGTGTGGGAGCGGTATCGGCCGCCGCTGTCGGAGTGAAGTAAAGAATGCGCTGGCAGCTGTCGCATCGGATGATGCTGTCGTTGCGGCGAACTTCGTTGAACACCTGCGGCCTGAGGCGCACATGACAAATGGTGCAGTGGCCATCGCGTGCCTCGGCGACGGCGATGCCCTTCCGGCCGCGCGCCACGCTCTCGAACACGGCGAGCGCCTCGCCGTCGATCTCGGCCACGAGCGCTTTCCGATCCGCAGCGAATCGCGCGAGGTCCTGTTCGATCCGCACCCGATCCTGATCGAACGCGGCGCGTTCGGCCGAGACCGCGCGCTCTTCGTCGGCCAGTTCGCGCTCGGCCCGCTTGACGGCTCCAGAGATCTCGTCTGATTCCAACATGCGTTCCAGGATGCGGTCTTCCATCGAGGCGACTTCACTCCGCGCGACCTCGATTTCCTTCTGCATCGCCTGGTATTCGCGGTTGGTCTTGACCTCCATCAGCTGATCCTTGAACTTCGACAGCCGGCCCTGAACGACCGCCAGCTCCTTCTCGATGTCCCGCCGAGCCGCCTGGTTCGCCGACAGACGTTCGCGCGACGACGCCACTGCGGCGCGCGAGGCCTCGAGCCGTGCTTCGAGCGCCGCGAGCCGGACGGGGTGATCGACGAGCACGCGACGCGCTTCCTCGGCCGCGTTCTCGATCTGCTGGAGCCGGACGAGGCGCGAAAGATTGGGGTTCATGCCGGTCACGCCTGGTCGAAGGCGACAGATGTCATGTTCTAGGCAAAAAAAAAGCCCCGCTGCGCGGGGCTCTGCCGGTCACCTGCCTCGGGGGCAACTCGTGACGGGGTTCATCATCCTGAACTCTATCATACGCACGGACACGGCGAGTCTTGGTGGGCCCACCAGGATTCGAACCTGGGACGGGCCGGTTATGAGCCGGCGGCTCTGACCGCTGAGCTATGGGCCCGGGGAAATGGTAACCTGCTGTTCCTTCGTTTGCTTGGTACTTAGTTCTTAGAAGTTCTTAGTTCGTCTAAGCACTAAGAACTAACCGACTAAGAACTCCGCTTACCCCGTTCTCCCCTCGAGAAACGCCTTCAGCTTCCGGCTGCGCGATGGATGGCGCAGCTTGCGGAGGGCCTTCGCCTCGATCTGCCGGATGCGTTCGCGGGTGACGGCGAAGCTCTGGCCGACTTCCTCGAGCGTGTGCTCGCTACCGTCGCCCACGCCGAAGCGCATCTTGATCACCTTCTCTTCGCGCGGCGTCAGCGTCTTGAGCACCGACTCGGTCTGTTCCTTGAGGTTGAGGTTGATCACCGCCTCGGCGGGCGAGACCACCTGGCGATCTTCGATGAAGTCGCCAAGATGACTGTCTTCCTCCTCGCCGATCGGCGTCTCGAGCGAGATGGGCTCCTGCGCGATCTTCAGCACCTTGCGCACCTTGGAGACGGGAATGTCCATCCGCTTGGCGATTTCCTCTGATGTCGGTTCGCGGCCGAGCTCCTGGACCAGGGCGCGCGACGTCCGAATCAGTTTGTTGATCGTCTCGATCATGTGGACCGGGATGCGAATCGTTCGCGCCTGGTCGGCGATCGCCCTCGTGATGGCCTGACGGATCCACCACGTCGCGTAGGTCGAGAACTTGTAGCCGCGGCGATACTCGAACTTGTCGACCGCCTTCATCAGGCCGATGTTGCCCTCCTGGATGAGGTCGAGGAACTGCAGGCCGCGGTTGGTGTACTTCTTCGCAATCGAGACCACGAGTCGGAGGTTGGCTTCGACGAGCTCCTTCTTGGCTTGCTCGGCCTGCCATTCGCCGCGCGTGATCGTTTCGAGCGTGCGCCGCAGCTGATCGGGCGTTTCCTCCAGCTCGTCGGCCATGCCTTTGACCGCCTGCCTGAGCTCCTTGATCCGCTTCAGGACATTCTTGCGGTCTTCTTCCCTGAGCCGCGCCTTCTTGACCTTGGGGTTGAGCTGTCGCGCAAGCGCGTCGATTTCACGCTGCGCCCGCTGCACGGCTTCGACCGCATCCTTGATCTCCTCGATCAACCGGCGCTTCACGAGCTCGGTGAATTCGATGCGCCGGATGTACTGCGACAGTTCCACGTGCGCGCGCATCGACTTCCACCGCGCGCGGCGATACTTCCGCTTGTCTTTCTTGAGGATGCCCTTCAGCTTCTCGTCGAGCTTTTCCGAGACGGCTCTCGCCTTGCGCACCGCGTCGATCTGCTTCAGGACTTCGCGCGCGCGTTCCTCGACGCGGTCGTCGGTGAGCTCGTCTTCCTGGAAGGTCACGAGCTCGCGAATGGTGCGCTCGCCGGCCCGCAGCTGATCGCCCATCCGGATGATGTTCTTCGTCACCGTCGGCGTGCGCGAGATGGCCTTGATCACGGACAGCTTGCCGCGCTCGATGCGGCGGGCAATCTCGACCTCGCCCTCGCGCGTGAGCAGAGGGACCGTGCCCATTTCGCGCAGGTACATCCGCACCGGATCGTTCGTCTTGTCGAGCGCACCCGGTGTCAGATCGAGCTCGAGCTCTTCGCTGCCCTCGCCGGTTCGATCGAACTGCTTCTCGTCGCGGTAGGTCTTCTCCGAATCGACGACCTCGATGCCGGCGCTGCCAAAGGCGTTGAACAGGTCGTCGAGCTCGTCCGACGATGTGATTTCGGCCGGCAGGAGCTCATTGACCTCGTCGTAGAGCAGGTATCCCTTCTCTTTGCCGACGGAAATGAGCTGCCGGACCTCGTCGTATTTTTCTTCGATGGACAAGGGAGCGTCCTCCTATGATCGTGTCGGCTCGAACGCGGCGGGTGGCGACGGCTCGGCCTCCCGACGCGACTCGGAGCCGCGGGTTAGATGAGTGCCTCGATACGGTGTAACAAGTCCTTTTTCTGCTGCCACAAACGGTCGATTTCCGTTCCGGATTCACCTGTGCCAAGCCGCTGGAGCCGGTCGATTTCACTCTGCAGGGCCGCTTGTTCGCGTTCGTAACGGAGGCGCCTGAGCGCCCGGGCGCAATCGAGGGCCGGTGCCGGGGCCGAGGTCCCCGCGGCAATGCGGGTCACGAGCTGGGCTTCCAGTGTATTTAGACGCTCCAGGAGCGCCGATGGTACGGCCGAAACTGGCCGATCCTGAAGGGAACGAGCCACTTCGAGCACGTGCCGGGTCGCCAGGCACTCCAGATCCCGATCGTCGACCTCGCCAAGCGCTGCCAGCGCCTCGGCGGGCTCGTGGACGAGCGCCCAGAGCAGCCCCTGCTCGGCCTGCTTGATCTGCCCGAAGCTGGGGACCTCCCGGGCGGTCACCTGCTGCACACGTGCGACGGCCGCCTTCCGAATTTCCGCCCGCACCACCTCTTCCGTAATGCGGGCCTTGTGCGCGAGGCGATCGCCGAACTGGTCGCGCGCCGCCGCATCGGGGATTCGCGCCGCAACGGTCAGCATCGCGGAGAGGAATGTGCGCCGGCCCTCGTCGTTCCCCAAGTCGTGCGCCGCGGCTGTCCGGTCCAGCAGGAACTCCAGATACGGGCGGGAGTTCTTCAGTCGCTCCTGATAACCGTCGCGGCCATGGCGCCGGACAAAACTGTCCGGATCCTCGCCCGCGGGGAGCAGCGCGACGTTGACGTCGAATCCCTCCGCCACCAGAAGCTCGCACGATCGCGCCACCGCCCCCTGTCCCGCCGCGTCGGGGTCGTAGCTCAGCACGACCTTCGAGGTAAACCGGCGCAGCCGCTGCGCCTGGTGCGGCGTGAGCGCGGTGCCACACGAGGCGACGACCGGGGTGATCTCGTGCTGAATGAGCTGCGCGAAATCGAAGTAGCCTTCGACCAGCACTGCGTAGCCGAGACGCGAAATCGCCGCCTTGGTCAGATGCAGCCCGTACAGCGTGCGGCTCTTTGAGTAGATGGCGGTTTCCGGGGAGTTCAAGTACTTCGGCTGCTGATCCGGCTCCATCGAGCGACCGCCGAATGCGATGACCGATCCGCTGTCGCGACAAATCGGAATCATGAGCCGCCCACGGAAGCGATCCACGACATCGCCGCCGTCGCGCTCGGCGGCGAGCCCGCTGGCCAGAATGATGTGCCGGGAAAACCCGGCCGCGACGAGCACTTTCGTCAGCGTGTCACGCGAACGCGGCGCAAAGCCCAGTCCGAGCTTCTTGATGGTGTCCTCCGAGACGTCCCGCTCCTTCAGCTGGCGCATCGCAACCTGTCCAGCCTGCGCGCCGAGCTGGTCGCGGAAGTAGGACAACGCGACGTCGTGAATCTTGAGCAGGGTCTCGCGGAGCGCCGACTCGCCGTGCGCATCGGCACCTGCTTCGAGCTCGGGCATCGCCAGGCCGACGCGCTGGGCCAGATGGCGCACCGCATCGGGAAACGACATCCGCTCCTGCAGCTCGAGGAACTTGAAAACGTCGCCGCCGACACTACAGCCGAAGCAGTGGAAGAATCCCTTGTCGCGGTTCACCAGAAACGACGGCGTCTTTTCGGAGTGGAACGGGCAGAGTCCCTTGTACGTCGCCCCGACCTTCTTGAGCGACACGTAGTCCTGCACGATCGCCACGATATCGACCTGCTGGCGCAAATCGTCGATGAAGGACTGCGGAAAGAGCGGCATGCTAGTCCTTGAGCTCCACCACCGTGACGCCGCCTCCGCCTTCGCCTGGGCGCGCGGCCTCGAACTTTGCCACGAGGGGATGCTGCGCGAGAAACCCGGCGAGCGCGCGGCGCAGCTGACCGGTGCCGTAGCCGTGAATCACGCGCACAGTCCTCTCGTCGGTCAGGAGCGTCTCGTCGAGGAACTTTTCGGCGCGCGACAGGGCTTCGTCGACCGTGCACCCTACCACGTTCAGTTCCTGCGTCCGCTCGTGAGGCTGGAGCTGGATGGTGACCGTGCCGCGCGACGGGGCGGAGCCGCCATCGTTCGATCCGGCGAGCACATGAAGATCGGACAGGCTGGCGCGAAGGCGCTTGCCTCGAACGTCCACTTCGGCCTGCCCGTCATGAACTCCGACGACGCGGCCCTCGAGACCCAGCGTCCCGACTGACACGCGATCGCCTACGGTCGCCGGTTCGTGTCGCGCCTCGGGTGCGCTCGGCGCCTGTCCTTCGCGGAGCCGTTCGACGATCGCGTCCACCGCGCCGCGGGCCTCGGCTCGCACTTCGCCGAGCTCCATCGCGGGCTCGGTGGGCCGTCGCCCGGCGTGAGCGGCCGCCTCTTCAGCGCGGCGTTTCATGTCGCCGATGATGCTGTCGATTTCCAGGCGCGCAGCCCGCCTCCGCTGGTCGAGGTCGTCGTTCAAGCGCTGCCTGGCGACTTCCTCCCGCTGGCGGAGCGATTCGTCGCGCGTCTTGATCCGCGATTCGAGCTCGGCAATCGTTTCCCGCTCTCTCGCCACCAGCCGGCGCTCGTGATCGAGCTTCCGGATGTCATCATCGATCCTGGCGAGATGTTCAGCGAGCTGCGCTTCACGCGCGGTCACATGCTGCCCGGCCGCATCCACGATCGTCGCGCTCAGTCCGAGCCGGCGCGCGATTTCGAGTGCGAGGCTGCGGCCCGGCGAGCCGTAGATCAATTTGTACGTGGGCGCAAACGTGTCAGGCGCAAATCCGAACGCGGCCACGGCCACCCCCGAGGTGGTCGCCGCATACGTCTTCAAGGCGTCGTAGTGCGTCGTCCCCACCACGAGCGCGCCGCGGCCCTTGAAGTGATCGACGATCGCCACGCCCAGCGCGCCGCCTTCGATGGGATCCGTTCCCGCGCCGATCTCGTCGAGCAGGACGAGCGCAGGGAGCGAGAAATCACGATCCATCATCGTGATGTTGCTGATGTGCGCCGAGAACGTGCTGAGGCTCGCCTCGATGGACTGTTCATCGCCGATGTCGGCGAAGATCGATCGAAAAACCGGCAGGCGCGATCCATGGGCGGCCGGAATGTGCAGCCCGGCCTGCGCCATCAGAGCCAGCAGCCCCGCCGTCTTCAGCGCGACCGTCTTGCCGCCCGTGTTCGGACCAGTGATGACGAGGACGGAGACGGGCGGCCGCATCTTCACATCGATCGGTACAGGTTCGGGCAGGTGCTCGGCGTCCCGCGCATCGAGACGCGACACCACCGCGCGCATCAGGAGCGGATGCGTCGCGCCCAGCAGCTCGAACGATGCGTCCGAGGAAATCTGGGGCTCGATGCCCTGCATCGCGTCCGCGAACCGAGCCTTGGCCTGCAAGACGTCGAGATCGGTGGCCGCTTCCACGGTGCGGTGCAGCTCGCCGGCCCGTCGTCTGAAGGCGTCGGTCAGTGCCAGCAGGATGCGGTGGATCTCGGCGGCCTCCTGCTGCTCGAGCGCCACGATGTCGTTGTTGATCTCGACCGTGCTCAGCGGCTCGAGAAACAGGCTGGCCCCGCTGGCCGAGCTGCCATGGATGATCCCGGGAATCGCGCTTCGATGTTCGGCCTTCACCACGAGGACGTAACGGCCGTTCCGCTCGGTGACCACCTGTTCCTGGAGATATCGCGAACTCTCCTTGCTCCGGAGGTACGACTCGAGCGTTCCGCGCAGGCGCGCCCGCTGCTTCCGCAGCCGTTCGCGGATGCCGGCCAGCTCCGTGCTCGCCTGATCGACGATCTCGCCGGACGTCTCGATCTTGCGGCGCACGTCGGCCGTCTCCGACGAGAACGAGGCGGCGCTTTCAGCGAGGGCACGCAGCACGGGAAACTGCGACGCGACCTTACGAATGGCGGTGCGCGTAAGCTCGATCGACTCCAGATACTCGGCGAGGTTCAGCAGTCCCTGCGATTCGAGCGCGCGGCCTTGGACGGCGAGTAGTCGAAGGACCGCGTCCAGTTCCGCCGGCGCGCGAAGAGGAAAAAGCGGGTTGCTCGAAAGATAGCGCACCGTCTCGGTGGTGGCTGCTAGCAGATGCGCCACACGCGCCGCGTCGGTTTGCGGTCGGAGCTCGGCCAGGCGCGCGGCCCCTGTTGGCGTAACCGCAAGGGTGCCAACGGCCTCGACGATGCGATCGAACTCGAGGGTCCGGAGCGCGCCAGGCTGCATAGTTCGGAAATCGCCGGGTGGAAGGAGAACCGCTCGCCGGCCCCCGGGCGGCTAAAAAGAAACCCTTATTGTACTCAGTTTTCGCCGACGGCTACAGAGAATATGGGTGCCGATCCGCACCCTGTCAAGACCCGGCAATCGCTATAAGTGGTTGATCAGGCTGGCCACAAAGGCCGCGCCGAACCCGTTGTCGATGTTCACCACCGAGACGCCGGAGGCGCAGCTGTTCAACATGGCGAGAAGGGCGGCGACGCCGCCAAAGCTGGCGCCGTATCCTACGCTGGTGGGCACGGCGATGACGGGCACTCGAACGAGACCCGACACGACAGTGGGCAGCGCACCTTCCATGCCGGCGATCACGATGATGACGCGCGCCGACATGAGGCGGTCGTGTTCACGCAGGAGCCGGTGAAGGCCGGCAACCCCCACGTCATAAAGCCGATCGATGGTGTTCCCCATCATGTCCGCGGTGACCGCCGCTTCTTCGGCGACTGAGACATCCGAGGTTCCGGCCGCGGCGATCAGAATCGTGCCGCGGCCAGGTTCTGTCGGGCCCTGCTTGAGCGTAATCGTCCTGGCATCCGCATTGAAGGTGACTTCGGGTACCAACGTGCGGACGGCGTCGAAGTGGTCGCCGCCCGCGCGTGTAATGAGGAGGGCGTGGCCGCGCTTGACGATTTCCGCCGCGATGGCCGCCGTTTGCGAGGGCGTTTTGCCGAGAGCGAGGACGACCTCCGGAAATCCCTGGCGGAGCGTGCGATGGTGATCGACCCGGGCAAATCCCAGATCCTCGAATGGTTCCGACCGCAGGTCGCGGAGGATGCGCTCGTGGGCATCGCCGGGGTCGAGACGACCGGCCCCGACGGCCTCGAGCAGCTGGCGCAGCTCAGCAGGGGTCATGATTCTCCATGACGCTGAGCCGGTTTGACTTAGAGGCGGGGACTTCGGTTATCATTAGGGGTTTTATGTTCCAGTCGGCTGACGCCATCTTATGACACCCGCCGAGACAGCCATCCTGGCTGCATATTTTTTCATTCTGATTGTATTGGCTGTGTACGGGTGGCATCGGTACTATCTTGTCTACCTGTACATGCGGCACAAAGACAACGTGCCGCGTGCGGTGGCCTGTCCGGACGATCTTCCCGTCGTTACCCTTCAGCTCCCGATCTACAACGAAATGTACGTGGTCGACCGGCTGGTCGAGTCGGTGTGCCGGATCGACTATCCGCGCGATCGGCTCGAGATTCAGGTGCTCGACGATTCGACCGATGAGACGCGCGATATCGCCGAGCTCGCCGTCCGTCGCCACGCCGCGCAGGGTCTCGACATCAAGTATTTCCATCGTACCGATCGCGCAGGTTTCAAGGCCGGCGCGCTCGAGGCGGGCCTCCGCGTCGCGCGCGGTGAGTTCATCGGCATTTTTGACGCCGACTTTCTGCCGTCGCCGGACTTTCTGCAGCAAGTCATCGGGCATTTCGACGACCGACGAGTCGGCATGGTGCAGGCCCGCTGGGGACACATCAACCAGGATTATTCGCTCCTCACCAAGATTCAATCGATTCTGCTCGACGGCCACTTCGTGCTCGAGCATGGCGGGCGTCACCGCTCGGGCCGCTTCTTCAATTTCAACGGGACGGCGGGCGTGTGGCGGCGGCGCGCGATCGATGATGCCGGTGGCTGGCAGCACGATACGCTGACCGAAGATCTCGATCTCAGCTACCGCGCACAGCTGCTCGGATGGAAGTTCCTCTTCCTGCAGGACGTCATTGCACCGGCGGAAGTGCCGGTGGAGATGAATGCGTTCAAATCGCAGCAGCATCGCTGGGCCAAGGGGTCGATCCAGACCTGCCGGAAACTGCTGCCGCGTCTGCTGCGATCGAAGCTGCCGCTCGAGGTGAAAGCGGAAGCCTTCTTTCACCTGACCGCCAACTTCAACTACGTGTTGATGTCGCTCCTGTCCGTGCTCATGTTCCCGGCCATGTACATCCGCTACAACATGGGCTGGTATGAGATGCTGCTCATCGACATCCCGCTTTTCTGCGCGGCGACGCTCTCGGTCAGCAACTTCTACGTCGTCTGTCAGCGGGAACTGCACAAGGACTGGGTGACGCGGCTCAAGTACTTGCCGTTCCTGATGTCGATCGGCATCGGGCTGTCCGTCAACAACACCAAGGCCGTTATCGAGGCGCTCTTCGGCAAGCAAGGAGAGTTCACTCGTACGCCGAAGTACTGCATCGAGCGCGAGTCCGACGACTGGATCGGCAAGAAGTATCGCCAGTCGGTGGCCGTGCAGCCCCTGATCGAGACCGCCCTCGGCCTGTATTTCACGGCCGCGGTGTTCTACGCCCTCAGCAACGGGATCTACGGTACCCTGCCGTTCCTCATCCTGTTCCAGATCGGCTTCCTCTATACCGGCGTGCTGTCGGTGGCCCAGCAGTACGCGGGCGAGGGAGTCGTGCTCGATACGCAGGTCGTCTCCGGCAAGTAACGATCGTCCGGTCGCTCCTGTCCCATCCCTTTCAGGAGAGCCAACATGAACGTTCCCCGTCTTGCGCTCGCGGCAGTCGTGACCTGGATCGTGTCCATTGTCCTGGGCGGCGTCGTCAATCAGTTTCTGCTCGCGGGCATCTACGAGCAGCATGCCCAGGTGTTCCGTGGGCAGGGCGACATGAACCTGCCGCTCGGCTTTGCCTCGACGCTGGTGGGGTTCTTCGTGTTCACCTATGCCTATGCGAAAGGCTATGAAGGAGGGAACGGCCTGGTCGAGGGGATGCGCTACGGCATTCTGATCGGACTGGTGCTGATCTGCTTCGGCATCGTGTGGGAGTACGTTGTTTTCCCGGTGTCGAACCAGCTTCTGATGCTCTGGATTTTCGACAATCTGATCGAGTTCGCCATCTTCGGGATGATCGTCGGGTACATCTACAAACCTGCGCCGAAGCTGGCCGCGTCATCACGCTGACGCCAACCGGCCCTGGTCTGGCCGAAGCGTCTCGTGAGGCGACGGTGCAGCGCGGGTCACGCGTTCCTCGTTGAGGTGTTCCTGATATGATGAACGCATGACCGCTGGCGCCACGCCAAAGGCCGGCCTCGAGGACATCGTCGTCACCGGTTCGGAGATCTGTTTTCTCGACGGCGATCGAGGCGTCCTGGCCTACTGCGGTTACGACATCCACGATCTCGCCCAGTCGTCCACCTTTGAAGAAACGTGCTTCCTGCTCTGGCATCGAAAGCTGCCCAGCCGCGCCGAGCTCGGAGACGTGCGATCGCAGCTGACGGCGGGTCTGCCACTTCCCGAGCCGATCCTTCGTCTCATGCGCATGCTGCCGCCGACGGGCGGGATGGACGCTCTTCGAACGCTGACGTCGGCGCTCGCGCACTACGATCCTGATACCGAGGAAATGTCTCCGGCGGCCAGCTATCGCAAGGCCGTGCGCCTGACGGCGCAGGTGAGCAGCCTCGTGGCCACCTACGGCAGGCTGACGGCCGGCGGTGGTCCGATCGCGCCGGATCCGGCGCTCAGCCACTCCGCCAACTTTCTCTACATGTTGACGGGCGAGCGGCCAGGCGCCCTCCAGTCGAGGGCCTTCGATGTCGCGCTTGTCCTCCATGCCGATCACGAGTTGAACGCGTCGACATTTGCGGCACGCGTCGCGGCGGCCACGCTGACCGATCTGCATTCGGCCATTGTGGCGGCCATCGCCGCGCTCAAGGGTCCGCTGCACGGCGGGGCCAATGCCGACGTGATGCGCCTGCTGCTCGAAATCGGCCCGGACGCTTCAGGCGATCGCGTCGAAGAGATCATCAAGGCGAAGCTGGCGCGCAAGGAGAAGATTCCGGGATTCGGGCACCGGGTCTACCACACGGAGGATCCGCGCGCCACGCATCTTCGCCAGATGTCGCGGGAGCTCGGCCAGCGCCGGGGAGATACCCGCTGGTTCGACATGTCGCAGCGAATCGAAGCCGTCGTGCGCAGCGAGAAAAAGCTGAACGCGAACGTGGACTTCTATTCCGCGTCGACGTATCACGCGCTCGGCATCCCGATTGAGCTCTTTACGCCGATCTTCGCCGTCAGCCGCATCTCGGGGTGGACGGCTCACGTGCTCGAACAGTACGCGCACAACCGCCTCATCCGGCCTCGCGCGGAATACACGGGGCCGGCGTATCCGCAGCGGTACGTCCCGCTCGACGAACGCTAGGCTCTGAGACGCGCAGCCCGGCAGGCTCGAACCCGGGGCCAGGCCACCTGACCTGATGGATCCCGACCATATTCGAAATTTTTCGATCATCGCGCACATCGACCACGGCAAGTCCACGCTCGCGGATCGTTTCCTCGAGCTGACGGGGGCGCTCCAGCCGCGGGAGATGGAAGCGCAGGTGCTCGACAGCATGGATCTCGAGCGCGAGCGCGGCATCACGATCAAGGCGCATCCCGTGCGCCTCAACTATCGGGCGCCGGATGGCCAGAGCTACGTCCTGAACCTCATCGACACACCCGGGCACGTGGACTTTGCCTACGAGGTGACGCGGTCGCTCGCCGCCTGTGAAGGCGCGCTGCTCCTGGTCGATGCCTCGCAGGGCGTCGAAGCCCAGACGCTCGCGAACGCGTATCTGGCGGTCGAGAACAACCTCGAAGTCATTCCGGTCATCAACAAGATCGACTTGCCGAGCGCGCAGCCCGAAGAAGCGCGTCGTCAGATCCAGGACATCATCGGTCTCGACGCCACCGGGGCCATGCTGGCGAGCGCCAAAGAGGGCACCGGGACCGCGGCGATTCTCGAAGCCATCGTCAGGCGCCTGCCCCCGCCCAAGGGGGATCCGGACGCGCCCCTCAAGGCGCTCATTTTCGACTCGTGGTACGACCCGTATCGAGGCGTCGTGATCGTCGTCCGCGTGATCGACGGAACCCTCAAGCCGGGGCTTCGCATCCGGTTCATGGCGCAGAAGCAGGACTACGACGTCGAGCAGATCGGCGTGTTCTCGCCGAAGCCCATTCCGGTCGAGGAATTGAGCGTCGGCGAGGTCGGCTTCGTCGTAGCCGCGATCAAGAGAGTGGCCGATGCCAAGATCGGCGACACCATCACCGAAACCGCTCGGCCGACGGCGCAGCCTTTTCCGGGCTTCCGTGAACTGAAGCCGATGGTGTTCGCGGGCCTGTATCCCGTCGAGGGACATCAGTATCCGGAGCTGAGGGACGCCCTCGAAAAGCTGCGGTTGAATGACGCATCGTTCTTCTATGAACCGGAGACATCCGCGGCGCTCGGGTTTGGATTCCGCTGCGGCTTCCTCGGTCTCCTGCACATGGAAATCGTGCAGGAACGGCTCGAGCGCGAATTCAACATGGAACTCGTCACCACGGCGCCGGCCGTGCTCTATCGCGTGACGACGACCGACGGGGAAGTGACGGAGATCGACAGTCCCGCCAAGCTGCCGGATCCCGGCCGCGTCGATAAGATCGAGGAACCCATCATCACGGCGACCATCCTGACGCCTTCTGAGCACGTCGGAGGGATCCTGCAGCTTTGTCAGGAGAAGAGGGGCGTTCAGAAGACTCTCGAGTACCTTTCCTCGGACCGCGTCCTCATTTCATATGAGCTTCCGTTCAATGAAGTCGTGCTCGATTTCTACGATCGGTTGAAGACGATCTCGCGGGGTTATGGATCGCTCGACTATCATGTGACGGGGTATCAGGAATCGCCGCTCGTCAAGCTGGACATCCTCGTCAATGGCGAGCCGGTCGATGCCCTGTCGGTCATCGTCCATCGTGACATGGCCTATGCACGAGGGCGTGCGCTCGCGTCGAAGATGCGCGAGCTCATTCCGCGTCAGATGTTCGAGGTGGCGATCCAGGCGGCGATCGGCAGCCGGGTCATCGCCCGTGAGACGGTGAAGGCCATGCGCAAGAACGTCCTGGCCAAATGCTACGGCGGCGACATCACGCGAAAACGCAAGCTGCTCGAGAAGCAGAAGGAAGGCAAGCGACGCATGAAGAGAGTGGGGCGCGTCGAGATTCCCCAGGAGGCGTTTCTGGCCGTGCTCAAGGTGGGAGACGAGTAGCCGATGAAGTCGTTCCAGAAATCGACGCTCCGCGAGTACTTCGAGTCCATCGTGATCGCGGTGATCCTCGCGCTCTTCATCAGGACGTTCGTCGTCCAGGCATTCAAGATTCCGACGGGCTCGATGGAAGAAAACCTCCTCATCGGCGATCACCTGCTGGTGAACAAGTTCGTGCTGGGTCCAGTCGGCGGCGGTCTCGAGCGTCATCTCCTGCCCATCGCCGATGTTCGCCGTGGCGACATCGTCGTCTTCAAGTATCCCGAAGAGCCCGACAGGGACTTCATCAAGCGCGTGATCGGGCTTCCGGACGAGACGCTGGAGGTCCGGCAGAAACGTGTGTACATCAACGGCAGAGCGCTCGAAGAGCCCTACGCGCATTTCCTCGAACCGCCGTCGCAGCCGTCGGCGCTCCACGAGGTGACGTCGTTCGACGTGCGGGAGCAGTATGGGCCCGTCAGGATTCCCAGGGATCATTACTTCGTGATGGGGGACAATCGGGACAACTCGCAGGACAGCCGTTATTGGGGATTTCTGCCCCGTTCCTACATCAAGGGCAAGGCGCTGATGGTCTACTGGTCGTACGAGGCAGACCGTGAAGACTATCGCGAGACCGGCTTCAGCGATCGCCTCCAGGGTCTCGTGTCCGTCGCGGTGCACTTTTTCACACGGACCCGGTGGGATCGGATGTTCCACATCATCCGCTGACTTTCAGGTACACAACGAATCGACAGGTCAGGCCTTCAGGTGGCCCTGGCCTTCTGTCATCGCTCGCAAGCCGGTCGCTTCGAATTCGGCGGCGCGCTGACTGGCGAACTCCGCGAACTCGCGATCGCTCAGCCCTTCGAGGTTGATGCGGACATTGAGCGCCGCGCCCCGCAGCCCGGCGCCTGCGAGCTCGAGGGCGACCGCGACGTCGCTCGCGGCGGCGCGATGTCCCATCCGGGCGATCTCGACGCCGTGCTCCAGCGCTTCGACCGACTTGCGCATGACCTCGAGCGGGACTTCCGTCGCACCGCGCAGCGCCGACTGAATCGCCGCGGTTCTCGCCGTCTTTTCATCCGCCGACGCCTTTGGCAGCTTGTACGCGCGGACGACGTCATCGTAGGCCTGGCTGTCGCGGTCGATGAGCTCGAGCAGGCGATCGCGGACGGGAAAGAGCATGCTCGCCGCGGCCGCCAGCGCGTGATGTTCATCTGCGGTGTTCGAGCGCGTTCTGGTCAGCGACGCCACCATGATCAGGAGAGCGCACCCGATCGAGGCCGCCAGCGCTGAAGCCGAACCTCCGCCAGGCGTCGGATCCGGCGACGAAAAGGCTTTCAGAAGCTCGGACACATTGAGATCGGTCAACTTGGCCATCCATCCGCCTCAATTCTCGATGCGCCGGCCGTCCTTCACGACGATCCGACCGGCCTTGACGACCGACTGAATCGTGCTGGTGCCGACCCTCACGAGATCTATGGGATCGCCGTTGATGATGACGGCGTCCATGAGCTTACCAGGCTCGAGACTGCCCACGTCGCGCTGCCTGTCGATCGCGCATGCCGCGTTGATGGTCGCGCCCACCAGCGCTTCCTCGAGCGTCATGCGCATCGCGAAGCACGCCAGCGTCATGGCAAAGGGCATCGACGGGGAATACCCTCCGCCAGGGTTGATGTCGGTCGCGAGCGCCACGGGCACGCCCGACTCGATGAAGAGCCGCGCCGGAGCAAACCTGCCCAGCTTCAGGTAGAAGGCGGCGATCGGCAGAAGCGTCGCCACGACGCCCCGACGGGCCATGGCCGACGCGCCCTCGGCATCGACGAACAGTACGTGGTCCGCAGACGCGGCCCCGACCGCGACCGCCGTCTGCCAGCCTCCGCTCGCGCCCAGTTCATCGGCATGGATGCGCGGCTTGAGTCCCGCTCTCACACCGGCCTCGAGAATCTGCCTGGATTCTTCCGGAGAAAACACGCCGCTCTCACAGAAGACGTCGCACCATTCCGCCAGACCCTCGCGTTGGACGGCGGGAATCATGTCGTCGATGACGAGGCGGACATAGTCCGCGCGACGTTCGCGATATTCGAGAGGAACTTCGTGGGCTCCGAGGAAGGTCGCCGAAATATCGATCGGGTGCTCGCGGTCGAGCCTCCTGATAACGCGAAGGATCTTGAGCTCCGACTCCGTGGACAAGCCGTAGCCGCTTTTCGCCTCGCACGTTGTCGTGCCGCAGCGCAGCATTTCGTCCAGCCTGCTGCATGCCGATGCGGCCAGTTGATCTTCGGTGGCCTTTCGTGTCTCGGTGACGCTCCGCACGATGCCGCCGCCAGATGCGGAGATCTCTGCGTAGGTCGCTCCGGCAAGCCTCCGTCGCAGCTCGTCTCGTCGATCGCCGGCGTACACGAGGTGAGTGTGTGGATCGACGAAGCCCGGCAACACCGTCTGACCGCCGGCGTCGATCGCGACGGCATTCGAATCGAGCCGGACTTCGCGGGTGCACCGATCTGACGGTCCGACGAAGACGATGCGCCCCCCTTCGGAAGCAACCGATCCGTTGGCAACGGCCTGAATGGTCTGCTGCTCGGCGCCCTTCCGCGGGGCGGGCCCGGCGCAGGTCACGAGCAGCCGTGCATTCCGGATCAGGAAGTCGGCCTTCAATCGCGCCTCCAGTCCTGCCGCGCACGTGGCATCCAGGGGTGCGGTGCGCTAGAGATCTGCCTTGAGACGACTGACGATCTCGTTGATCGGACGGCCGGATATGGCGAGGCGTTTCGTCCGGCTTCTGAGTCCGTGTTCGATCCGCAAATCGCGGCGTGGCACGTCGAGGACATCGGCGAGAAATGTGACGAGGAGATCGTTGGCCGCCCCTTCGACTGGCGGCGCGGCGAGCCGCACAAGGAGCGCGCCGTTCCTGATGCCGGCGAGCCCGGTCCGGCCCGCTCGTGGGACGACGCGGACCTGTAACACGGCGCCTCTCGGGCCCTCCGTCAGGACGGCCCGGATTTCATCCAGAGTCACCACGTGGGCGCAACCCGGCGCGAGCTCACTGAACGGGGCCGCCCTCCGGCGAGGCAGGCTCGACGGGCGTCCGATCGGCAAGCCGCTGATCGTCCCGTCGCTCCTGCTCGCGGACCAGGTCGAGGGAGCGTTTGAGGCCGGAAATGGCCGATTCGAGCGAGACCTCGACATCGCGCCGCCTGAAGCGCAGCTCTTCGATCTCGCGTCGTATGCTCTCGAGCCGCGTCTGGGCCTGCTGCACGAGGAACTCCGACTTGCCTTCGGCTTCGTTGACGATGCGTCGCCCTTCCTGCTCCGCGGTTTCCTTGATGCCATCCGACAGTTTCTGCGCGGCGAGAAGGGCGTTGCGGAGGTGTCTTTCGTGCTCGCGGTATTCCTCGAGCAGCACTTCCATCCGTCTGACGTCCTGCTGCAGGCGATCGACCTCGCGAAGCGCGTGCTCGTAGTCTTCGGCGACCTCGGCGAGAAACGCCGCGACTTCGGCCCGATCGTACCCGCGAAACGCGACCGTGAACTGCTGCTGACGAAGGTCCGTTGGAAGAACCTTGGTCATGCGGTCGGCGGCGGGAGCGGCCGGGTTGAATCCCTGTGCCGGTTTTGGCTCAAACATGTCGTTCCCCGAAAATGGCGGTTCCGATGCGCACTATCGTCGCACCTTCTTCGATGGCCACTTCATAGTCGTGGCTCATTCCCATTGAAAGGTCTGCAAGGAGCGTCGCGGGCGCGCTTCGAAGCAGTGAGTCGCGCAGCTCGCGGAGTTGCCTGAAATACGGGCGCGTCGCCTCGGTGTCCTCGAAAAACGGCGGAATAATCATCAAGCCGGTAAGCCTGACGGCACGGCAGCGGGCGGCCGCATCGAGGATAGCCGGAACGACCGACGGCAGCGCACCATGCTTGGTTGGTTCCTGAGCCAGGTCCACCTGGACGAGGGCTCCCGGTGTTGTTCCGCACTCGACCGCGGCCTGGTCGATGCGCTCCAAAAGCTCCACGCTGTCCACGGATTGAATGCAGGAGAACGCCGAAGCCGCCTTGCGCGCCTTGTTCGACTGCAGGTGCCCGATCAGGTGCCAGCTGACCTTCACATCAGCGGTGGAGTTGATCTTGTCGAGCGCTTCCTGGACGCGGTTTTCGCCGAACTCCCGCTGCCCTGCGGCGTAGGCGGCGCGGATGTGCTCGGCGCCCAACGTCTTCGACACCGCCACGATCCGAACACTCGAATCGTCGCGGCCCGACCGACGGGCGGCCCCGGCGACACGCCCGCGGATCTCCGCGAGGCGATCCGCAATCTCCGATTCGAGGTTCACCGCAACGGCTCGCGTGGCCACCGACGCCTTATGCCCCGAGGCTACTTCTTGAGCTGGCTCAAGAGCGCCTTCGCCTGCGCCGCATGTGGTCCGTTCGGTGCCAGCGTCACACTCTGCTCGAACTCAGCGACGGCCTCGGAAAGCTTGCCTTCGTTGACGAGGGCCATGCCGAGCTGGTAGTGCGCATCGGCGTGACTCGGGTCGGCCTTCAGCACGTCTTCGAATTGTTTCTTGGCTTCGGCAATCTTCCCCTGGTTCCAGAAGATCACGCCCTGGTTGTACATCGCGTCGACGCCACCGGACCCGGGAGCCGCGCCGCCATACTCGACGGCTTTCGCACTCGCGGTCGCCGCCTCGTCGAACTTCTTCTGCGCGTTGTACACCGTCGCCAGCCCGTTGTACGCCGCTGCATAGTCGGGCTTCATTTCAATGGCCTTCTTGTAGGCGGCTTCGGCTTCGTCGAACTGCTTCTTCTGGGAATACGCGTACCCGATTTGCGCCATGCAGTCGAAACAATTGGGGACCGTATTCGCAGTCTCGTTGAACTTGGCGATCGCGCCGTCGTAGTCACCGGCTTTGTTGAGCGCCACGCCCTCGTCAAATCCTTTGCGGACGCTGGCCTTCTTGTTGTCGTCGGCCGTTGCGGCGTTCAACTGAAAATTCACTTCGGTCGGTGTGCCGATGCTCACGCGCGCCGGCGTCGATTGCTTTCCAACGCCTTCCTTCTCGGCGGTGACCGTGTAGTTCCCCGATGCAAGGCCAATCTGGACGAACTCGCCCTTCTTGTTGCTTTTCCCCTCGAACTTCCGGCTGCCTTCCTGAGCCTCGATGAGGATCTTCGCACCCTCGATGGGCTCTCCCTTGGCGTCCACCACCTTGCCTCGAATCATGCCTTGCTGAGCGAAGCTCGACGTGGGCAGGGCAACGGCCAGACAACACACGGCAGCGATTAGCAGGAACCGCCCGGTCAATGCGCGAACCATGATTCCTCCGTCTATTTCTGGATGAAAAACCTGCCTTCAGTTTACACCGAACGAATTGGGCTGCCCTCCGACCGTCAAGAGGCGTCGTCAGACTGTTTGAAAAACGCCCCGACCGCGGTCAGGCTGCTCGTCACCGGGGCGGGGGGCAGCGAATCGAGGAACCGGCGGCCGTAAGCCATGGTCCGGATTCGCGGGTCGAGAATCGACAGGACGCCCCGGTCGTTCCGGTGCCGGATGAGCCGGCCCAGGCCCTGCTTCAAGGTCAGGATGGCCAGCGGCACCTGATAGTCGGCGAAGGGTTTCCCGCCCCGGTTACCGATGGCTTCGATGCGCGCCGCCGTCACGGGGTCGCCGGGCGACGCGAAGGGAAGCTTGTCGATGATGACGCAGCTCAACGCCTCGCCGATGACGTCCACGCCCTGCCAGAAGCTCGACGTGGCCATCAAGACCGCGTTGGCCGTCGTTCGAAACTGGTGGAGGAGAATCGATCGTGGGGCGGTGCCCTGGACCAGGATCGGGTAGCTGAGCGCAGTTTCCGCCATGGGTAGCACGGCCCGCAGCATCGCATAGCTCGTGAACAGCACGAACGCTCGACCCTCCGTCCGTCGAAGAATCTCAACGACCTCCCGCGCCGCGGCTTCTGAGAAGGACGGCGATCGCGGATCCGGCATCCGTGGCGGCAGGTAAAGGATTGCCTGACGCGCGTAGTCGAACTCGGAAGACAGGCGAACCTCGCGAGCCCGTTTGATCCCGAGCCGGGCTCGAATGTAGTCGAACGATTCGTCAACCGACAGGGTGGCCGACGTCAACACCGTGCCGCGGAAACGATCGAGCAGCAGATCACGGACGATGGCCGAGACGTCGATGGGCGACGCTCGAAGGAAGACCCCGCGCCCGCGAAGCTCGAGAAAGAAAACGTAGTCGGCATCCGAGGCCTTGAGGACGAAGCGCAGCTCGTCTTTGATCTCCGTGGCGCGCCGCACCATCGCGTCCAGATCTTCGAGTGCCTCGCTGGTCGGCGGCGATGCCCCTGCGGCCGCATCTGGCGGTCGAATCACTGCGGCAAGGGCCTCGAGCGCTCCGATCAGCTCCACGCCGTACGGAAAGACGGGCGCAAGAAGGTGAGGGGCGAGTCGAATTCGTTCCTCCGCTGCGGTCGAGCGGCTCGAGGCGAAGAGCTCGGTCGCGAGCGCTCCAAAGAAGACACTCGAGCGCTCCGAAACGTGCTCGGCGGCGCGACGGAGCTCCATGTGGGATGAGAGCGCATCTTTGCGGGCCAGCACGTGATTGACGTCGCGCACCAGCTCCTCGAGCCGGTAGTTGCTCACCGAGATGCCGAAGTATTGAGTCGCGATGTCTTCGAGCTGATGCGCTTCGTCGATCACGGCGTGGCTGCAGGCGGGTATGACTTCCCCGTACGCGCTCTGTCGAACCGCCGCATCGGCGCAGAGCAGATGATGATTGACAATGACGAGATCGGATTCAGCCGCTCGCTGGCGCATGCGCGTCACGAAGCAGCTGTCGTACTGCGGGCAATCCGTTCCGAGACAGTTCTCAGCGCTGGCGGCGATCGATGCCCAGACTGGCAGGTCTTCGGGCAGGTCTTCGATTTCGGCCTTGTCGCCCGTCTCCGTCGTACGGGACCAGCGCTCGATGATTGGGAGGAAGACACGCTCTGCCGGGCTCATCGGTCGAGCCACGTCCGATCCGGAGTCCAGGATCTCGCGGAGCGCATCGAATCTATGAAGGCAAAGGTAGTTGTTTCGGCCCTTCATGTACGTGGCCGAAAAATCGATTCCCAATGCCGCCCGCAGCTGCGGAAGATCCTTGAAATAGATCTGTTCCTGGAGGTTCTTGGTCCCCGTCGAGATCAGCACCCGATGTCCGCTCAGGACCGCGGGCGCGAGATAGGCCAGCGTCTTGCCGGTGCCTGTTTCCGCCTCGGCCAGGAGCACACCGCCCTTGTCGAACGTCTCGGCCACGGCGCCGGCCATGTCGCGCTGCGCGGGCCTGGCCTCGAAGGCCGGCAATACGCGGGCGAGCGTGCCGCCTTCGGCGAACGCGTCGCTGACGGCGTCTAGGAGAGTTGGCGCTCGGGGTACAGGGGGAACTTCCGGCACAACTTCTCGACCTCGGATCTTACGGTCGCGAGCGCCCGATCGTCGTCAGGGGCCCGAAGCGCGCGCATGATCAGATCGCCGACGATGTCCATCTCCGCTTCACGGAGTCCGCGCGTGGTGACGGCGGGCGTGCCGATCCTGATACCGCTCGCCACCATCGGTGGATTCTGATCGAATGGGATGGCGTTCTTGTTGACCGTGATGCCGGCCTTGTCGAGCGTGGCTTCGGCCGCCTTGCCGGTCAGCCCGCGGGTGAACACGTCGACCAGCATGAGGTGGTTGTCGGTGCCTCCGCTGACGAGGCGGTATCCGCCGTCACGGAGAACCGCAGAGAGGCGCTGCGCGTTGGCCACGACCTGACGTTGGTAATCAGCGAACGCCGGTTCAGCCGCTTCCTTCAGACACACGGCCTTGGCCGCGATGACGTGCATCAAGGGGCCGCCCTGGACGCCAGGGAAGACGATCTTGTCGAGCTCTTTCGCATAGGTCTGTCGGCACAGCACGAGACCCGCTCTCGGGCCGCGGAGCGTCTTGTGCGTCGTCGTCGTGACGAAGTCCGAATGCGGGATGGGGCTCGGATGGACCCCGGCTGCCACGAGACCGGCAATGTGCGCCATGTCGGTCACGACGGTGGCGCCAACGCGTGTGGCGACTTCGCGGATGCGTGCGAATTCAATGATCCGTGAATATGCGCTCGCACCCACCATGATCATCTTCGGCTTGTGCTCGTCGGCGAGCCGGCCGAGCTCGTCGTAGTCGATGCGTTCGTCCTCGCGACGAACGTTGTAGGGCACGATGTGATAGAGGCGTCCGGAGAAATTCAGCGGGTGGCCGTGCGTCAAGTGGCCGCCGTGGGCGAGATTCAGGCCGAGCACCGTGTCCCCGGGTTTCACGAGCGAGAAGTACGCGGCCATGTTGGCCTGCGCCCCGGAGTGCGGTTGAACGTTCGCGTGCTCGGCACCGAAAAGGGCCTTGGCGCGCGCGATAGCCAGAGATTCCGCCACGTCAACGAATTCACAGCCGCCGTAGTACCGCTTCCCCGGGTAACCTTCCGCATACTTGTTGGTCAGGATCGACCCGACCGCTTCGAGGACGGCGGAGCTGACGAAGTTCTCCGACGCGATGAGCTCGAGGCCCAGCGACTGGCGTCGCGTTTCATCCGCGATCACTTTCGCAATCTCCGGATCCACTTCCGCCAGCGAGCGCTGCATCAGAGTCCGAATCAGATCGGTATCAGGAGACATGGGCAACGATCCTCTCACTCTTTTCGAGCGCTCGCTCCGCAGGCCGCCTCGACTGCCGTGATCTTGTCGAGGCGCCGCTGGTGCCGCCCGCCCTCGAACGGCGTATCGAGGAACGTCCCGACGATCTCGAGCGCGAGATCCGGTGGCGTCACCCTCGCGCCGATCGCGAGGATGTTGGCGTTGTTGTGTTCGCGGCTGAGCCGCGTCGAATCGAGGTCGACCACCGGCGCCGCGCGGATTCCCGGCACCTTGTTCGCCGCGATGGCCATGCCGATGCCGGTCCCACACACCAGAATTCCCTGGGAGAACTCGCCCGATGCGACTCGTCGCGCGACGTCAACGGCGAAATCCGGATAGTCAACGGAGTCTTCGGAAGACGTGCCGAAGTCCTCGAAAGGAACGTGGCGTTCGGTGAGCAGCTGTTTCACCCGTTCCTTGAGCTTGTAGCCTGCGTGATCGGCGCCGAGCGCGACGCGCATAAGGGCATAATATAGCAGACGTTACACTGCCCATCGATGCGCTCGACTACGCGCAGCCCAGTTCTAAGCGCTAAGAACCAGGCCTTAAGAACCAGCAATGAAGAACCAAGAACGAAGAACCAAGAACTACAGATTCTCATGATTCCCACCGCCATCGTCACCGCCCGCGGCGAAGAGCGATGGCAGCAAGGCCACCCCTGGATCTATCGCGGCGATGTGCGCGACGTCCGTGCAGCCGCCGGTGATGTCGTGCGCGTGCTCGGCCCTCGCGGGAAGAAGGTGGGATGGGCGCTGTTCAGCGACCGCTCGCAGATCGCGCTCAGGATGCTGGGCTCGGATGACGACGCGGCGGATGGGGCCTTTGTCGGACGCCTGCTCGACGAGGCCATTCGATTCCGGATCGGCCTTCGAATCGACGCGACCGCGTACCGTCTGGTGCACGGTGAGGCCGACCGTCTGCCCTCACTGATCGTGGACCGATACGGAGACTATCTGGTGCTCCAGGCGCTCTCGCAGGGCATCGAGCGCCTGACGCCCACGATCACCGGCCACCTCGTCACGGCACTCAAGCCGCGCGGCGTGCTGGCCAGGAACGACTCGCGCATCCGTCTGCTGGAAGGTCTCGAGCGGCGCGTGGACGTTCTGCACGGCGACGTACCCGAATCCATCATGGTCGAGGACGGCGGCATCCAGATTGAAGTGGATCCGTGGAAGGGACAGAAGACGGGACTCTTTCTGGACCAGCGGGAGAATCGACGGGCGGCCGCCGAGTACGCACGCGGTCGCCTGCTCGACTGCTTCAGCTACGAAGGCGGTTTTTCGCTGCAGTTGGCATCGAAATGCGAATCGGTGCTGGCGGTGGACAGCTCAGAGGAAGCCCTTCAGCACCTGGTGCGGAATGCCGCGCGGAACGGGATCACCATTGCCACACGTGCGGCCAACGTCTTCGACCAGTTGCGCGAGCTCGAGAGAGCCGGTGCGCGATACGAGACGATTGTGCTCGATCCGCCGGGGTTCGCCCGCAACAAGGCGTCCGTCCCGCGGGCCCTCGCCGGGTACAAGGAGATCAACCTCCGCGCCATGCGGCTCTTGCCGATCGGGGGATTCCTCATCACCTGCAGCTGCTCCTTCAACGTGGACGAGGGGACGTTCGCGTCGATCGTTCACGAGGCATCCGTCGATGCGGGCGTCGGGGTTGTCGTGGTGGAGAAGCGGATGCAGGCGAGAGATCACCCCGTGCTGCTCGGCGTCCCTGAAACCTACTACTTGAAATGCCTGATTCTCCGAAGGATTCGCTGACGGCCGCCGAGGCCGCGGGAGCAGCCGATGGGACTCGAGGGTGCGTGCCAGGCGCTCGTGGGCAAGCGCCAGTCAGTCGGGAGACTTCTTCTCGAAACGGACAGCCTGATCTTCAGGGGCGAGTTCAGGCTGGCGATCGCGCTTCGGGAGATCACCTCTATCGAGGCGCGCAACGGAACACTTCAGGTGCGATTTGGCGACGAGACGGCCTCGTTTGTTCTCGGGCCGCGAGCCGAGAACTGGGCCGCTCGGATTCGCTCGCCCAGGAGCCGCATTGAAAAGCTCGGGATCACATCGTCCTCCCGCGTGTCGATCATCGATCTGGACGATGATGCGTTCCTTTCCGAAGTGCAGGCGGTCACACGGCACGTGAGTCGTGGTCGGCGTCAGCGCGGGAATGACGCCGTGTTCTTCGGCGCGACCTCGAACCGTCAACTGTCGGCGCTGACGTCGCTGCGCTCGCTGATCACACCGGATGGCGCGATCTGGGTCGTGCGGCCGAAGGGGCGTCAGGAAATTACGGAGGCCGCCGTGATGGCGGCTGGCAAACGCGCAGGTCTGGTGGATGTCAAGGTCGTGAGATTTTCGGAGACGCACACGGCCGAGAAATTCGTCGTGCCGCGGAAGGATCGCAAAGGCCTGAGAGTCAGCGCAGGTCGGCGGGATTGACCGGCACGAATTGAATGACCGTCGGAAATCGCGCGGGCTGAGCGCCCGCTCGCGGGTTCAGGTAGCCCTCGGATCCCCCCCACGTGTAGTCCTTGATCGTCACGCCGGGCGGAAACGCCATCGAGTCTTCTCTGAACTTCCCAATCTCGAACATGTGCGTCGCGGGTGCGTCGAAGATCAGCTCGCCCTTTTGCTTGAGAGCGGTTCGGTAATAAGCGACGAGCTGGGCGAAGCTGTTCGTCGATCCGAAGAGGATGTAGCGCTGGCCCCTGCCGGCCTCATACGTCGCGACGTACTGCGCACCTGGATAGATCGGCAGGCCGAGAGTGGCCTCGGTCGGCGCTTCCTCGGCGGCCGCGGCTGGCTTCAGAGGAGCCGCCGTCGCGGTGGTCTGCGCGATCGGGCGCGCCGTCGTTGCGGCCTGCTGTGCGGTGAACGCCTCCCCGGACGCGAGCGCGTCGAGAGCTGTCACGCACACGACGAGACAGACGGTGCGGAACATGTCACCATTATAAGTCTCATTGTCGAGACTGATGGACGGGCCTGGTGCAAACCAAGCGGCCCTGACCGTCGAGGGCGGAGCGACTCATGAAGTCTCTTCTCGGGTGTTGTGAGGAACGAAAGGACTGGGCGCTCGAGGCTATTGAATCGCTGGCGCGCATCGAGTCGCCCAGCCACGACAAAGCCGCCGTTGATCGGTGCGGCGTCGAGGTGACACGCCTCTTCGAACAGGTCGGCGCGCGCGTCGAGCGGCTGCGGCGAGCGACGGGTGGCGATCACCTGCGTGCCGAGATCGGCACTGGTGGGTCGCAGGTCCTGATCCTCGGCCATTTCGACACCGTCTGGCCCGTCGGTCAGGTCAACCGCATGCCGATCGTCCGGCGCGATGGGTGCCTCTACGGGCCCGGAGTCTTCGATATGAAGGCGGGCATCGGTATCGCGCTCCTTGCCATTCGCGCGCTTCTCGATTCCAGGGCGCCGCTCGAGTCGCGCGTCGTGGCGCTCTTGACGACCGACGAGGAAACCGGGAGTCAGAGCTCGCGGCAGATCATCGAAGAGGAGGCCCGCCGCAGCAAGGCGGTGTTTGTGCTCGAGCCCTCGCTGCCTGGCGGAGCGGTCAAGACGCGGCGCAAGGGCTGCGGCGAGTTTCACCTCGTGGTCAAAGGCATCTCTGCCCACGCGGGCATCGAACCCGAGAAGGGCGCGAGTGCGATTCACGAGCTCGCGCGCCAGATTCTGACGCTCGAAGCGCTGCAGGATCTCGAGCGGGGCATCTCGGTGAACGTCGGCCTCGCGAAGGGCGGATCGCGGCCCAACGTCGTGGCCGAGGAAGCGTCGGCAGAGATCGACGTGCGCGTGCCCACGCTCGCCGACGCCGCGCGCATCGGCGACGCGATCAACGCGCTTCGGCCCGCCCTTGCCGGAACACGCCTGGAGATCAGCGGCGGGATCGACCGTCCGCCTCTCGAGCGCACGCCCACAGTTGCGCGGCTGTACGAAACGGCTCGCGATGTCGCCGCCCAGATCGGGCACGAGCTGGCAGAGGGCGGCACTGGCGGCGGCTCCGACGGGAATTTCACCGCGGCGCTGGGGGTTCCGACTTTAGATGGGCTCGGCGCCATCGGCGAAGGCGCGCACGCGCTTCACGAACACATCGTCATCGACGCGGTGCCGTGGCGCGCTGCGCTCGTCGCCGGGTTGATCCTGCGCGTCGGCGCGGATAACATGAAGTTGTAGGCAAAAGGAAGGCTACGATTCGCCATGAGTAATTCATTGAAGACGGCGCTCCTGCTCGGCCTCCTGAGCGGTGTCCTGCTGCTCATCGGAGAGGCCTTTGGTGGATCGCAGGGACTCGTCTTCATGTTCTTTGTCGCGGCCCTGATGAACCTGGGCTCGTACTGGTTTTCCGACAGGATCGTGCTCCGGATGTACCGCGCCAAGGAAGTCGGGTCCGATCACCCGCTGTCGCAGATTGTGGCGCGCCTCGTTCGTCAGGCGAACCTGCCGATGCCGCGCGTGTACGTGATTCCAGACGCCTCTCCAAACGCATTCGCCACCGGCAGGAATCCGCAGCACGCGGCCGTGGCGGCGACAGAGGGGATCATGCGTCTTCTGGATGAGCGCGAACTGGAAGGCGTGCTGGCGCACGAACTCGCCCACGTCCGGCATCGTGACATCCTGATCAGTTCGGTCGCGGCCACGCTGGCGGCCGCGATCATGATGGCCGCGCGCATGGCGGGGTATGCGGCGATGTTCGGCGGCGGCAGGCGCGACGACAATGGCAACGGCGGAAATCCGCTGGGGATGATCCTCATGATGGTGCTCGCGCCGCTGGCGGCGGGCCTCATCCAGGCGGCTATCTCCCGATCACGTGAGTTCGATGCCGACGCCGGTGGCGCAGCCATCGCGGGCAATCCGTACGGACTCGCCGACGCGCTGCGGAAGCTCGATCGCGCGTCGAAACAGCTGCCGCTCGATGCCAATCCGGCGACGGCGCACATGTTCATCATCAAGCCGTTCTCGCCCGCGGGTCTCTTTTCGCTGTTCAGCACGCATCCTCCGACCGAGGCCCGCATTCAAGCCCTGCTCGAACGGCACCGGTAATCCCCAATCAGATCATCAGATTCACCAGAACGTCCCCTGTTCGCCAGCGTTCGGATCGACCACCTGCTCGTCGTACCGCGCCCGGGCTGGTGAATCCTCTCGCTCCTGCAGCGGATACCTGGCCTTGAGCGTCGTCATGACGGCCCGCACCTGCGACGCATAGGGCTTGGCTGCGTATGCCGTGACGTAGAGCGTGTCGTACCGCGAGACCAGATGCGGAAACTCGCGCGCCAGAAACGACATGAAGTGATCGCGTGTGCCGCCCTTCAGGTGAAGGAGCACGGCCCCGACGAAACGTGCGCCGTGGTCCGCGACGGCCTTCATCGTGTCCTCGAGCTTTGAGATCTGAGAGGTGAACGCGGGCACGATTGGCGCTATCAGCACGCCTGCGTGAACGCCCGCCTCTGCCAGGGTCTTTACGGCACGCAGCCGTTGAAGTGGATGCGCCGTCCCGGGCTCGAGGGTCCGCCACGCATCCTCGTCGATGGTGGGCACGCTGAACGAAATGGTGCATCTCGCCCGGCGGCCGAGCTCCACCATCACGTCGCGATCGCGCACCGCCATCGGGCCTTTCGTCACAATCCCGACCGGCGTGCGGCTCCGCGAGAGCGCAAGGAGTGAACCGCGCGTCAACCGGTAATGGCCCTCGATGGGTTGGTACGGATCGGTCGCGGTGCCGAGGGCAACGAGCTCGCGGTTCCAGGCAGGCCGATCGAGCTCCCGCGTCAGCACCTCGACGAAATTGCGCTTCACCAGAATGACCGACGCGAACTGGTCGTTGGTGTCGAGCTCGAACTGTGTGTGGTACCGGCGGGCGAAGCAGTAGTGACACCCGTGGGTGCACCCCCGATATGGATTGAGCGTCCACTTGAACGGCATCCCCTCGACGCGATTGAGAGCCGAGCGGCACGTCACTTCCTGATAGGTCGCATCGTCCGCCCGGTGATCGGCGCTCGGGAGAGCCGCGGCGCCCCCTTCCTTCACGAGCGCGGCAATCACCCGCGTCGTTGGCTTGCGGCCGTCAAGAGGAAAGAGGAGAGAATCATCCGGCCGCATACATACATACGCCTTTTGTTCGCCCTATGATCGTCGGCGGAACGGGCGGTGTCAAGTTCGTTGCGACAGAATGAGTAAGGGGTTTGCGTGCGGCGGAATCGCGTTCGGAGCGGAACAGGAACTACAGGAGATAGGCCAGGGCAAAGCCGATCTGGGCGACGAACATCATGCGATACATGTGGGCCCAGGAGACGTGGTTTTCCTCGACTGCCAGATCTTCGGGCCGCTTGAGCATTAGATAACAGACATAGATGCCGTAGATTGTCATCAGGCAGCCCAGGGCCTGGAGAAGCCAGAAAGTGCCGGTGAGAATGCCGAGCCACGCGCCGACGGGGATCATGAGGAACGGCACGACGAACGAAGGCGAGATCATCCACGCCGCGCGCTTGACGCCGAACTGAATCGGCAGCGTCCGGCAGCCGCCTCGTCGATCGCCTTCCATGTCGGCGAAGTCCTTCGTCGTTGACGCGCCGAGAAGGAAAAGGCCGAAGATGGCGCCGATGTACCACGGCTCGACGCCGAAGACGGTCTTCACAGCCGACCAGCCGGCGACCTTGAGCAGCACTCCGCGCGGGATGGCAATCGTCAGGTTGGCCCAGATGCCAAGCCGCTTCGTTCTGAACGGCGGGGCCGAATACATGAACGTGATGATGAGCGCGAGGAGCACGATCCAGAAACACTCGTGCCGGCCGACCGGCGCCACGAGCCACGCGAGGACGAGCGCGATGGCGTAATTGATCCAGGTGAAGCCCCAGGCTTCGCGGAGCGTCATCCGGCCGCTCGGAAGCGGTCGCTTCGGCTTGTTCACGCGATCGATCTCGAGGTCGTAGATCTGATTCAGCGCGTTCGACGCCGCGTTGAGGACGGCCGCCATGAGCGACCCGATGAGTGGCGGCACGAGAAGCCCGAGGGACCACGGCTCGGGCGGCGCCGCGCCAATCGCGGTGGCTGCGCCCGACACGAATCCCAGGGCCGGCGCCACCAGCGTAAAGGGTCTGGCGAAATCCCTGTACACCTGGAGCCGATCGCTCACGAGAATCCTCCGGCGAGCGCGATCGCGACGCCTGCCGCGATGAGCGTATTCAGAAAGTTCAGCACGTCGTTGTTCACGATCCCCGGGCCTTCGAGCGTCGCTCCCAGCGCGCTCTCCGCGAACGCGCCGACCGTCGAGGCGATCGTCGAGATCCAGATGAAATGAAGCGGCATCAGCCCAAGCGCGACGCCCAGCGCGGAAAGGGCAAGCGCAGCCAGAAACCCGGCGGCGGTGCCTTCGAGCGAGATGGCACCCGACGTGCCGGGCTTCACGCTGGACAGTCGCGTGATGAGAAATGTCCGCCGGCCGCGCGCCTTGCCGACTTCGCTCGCAACCGTGTCGCTTGCGCCGGCCGTCAGCGCCGTGACGAGCGCCAGGAGTGCGAACTCACCGTAAGGGCTGAACAGCGCGAGCAGTGCCGCGCACGCCGCCACGCCGCAGTTGGCGATGGCGTTGCCAGGTCCACGCCGCCCGCCACGGTCCTCGGCGATCCCGAGCAGGGATTTTCGTTCCCAGCCGAATTTCGATGAGACGGCTGCGGCGGCAAACGCGGCGAACAGCATGATCCAACCAGCCGGGCCCGTTCCGAGATAGATGACGATGCCGATGACGGCACCGGTGAGCGCGCCAGCCACCGACACCGTGCCCGCCCGCCACGCCATCCAGGCCAACACGACGTTGATGCCGAGCGAGGGGAGCCACCTGCCTTCAATGGTGGACCACGCAGTTCCCGCAATTTCAGGATGCACAAGACTGAATGCCCACAGCACAACGGCGGCGGATCCGGGAACAGAGATGTTGTCGTCCAGCCTGATCGGAATCGTCTCGATGAGTCCCGCGATTGCGGCGGCGACGATGGAAGGTGCGATGACGAACCAGAATGGAGGCGGAGGCGTGACCGCCGTGCGGGTCCAGGCAGAGAGCACCATGGCCGCGATCGAACCCGCGACGACGAACGCCAGCGTTCCCGCGACAGTCTTGTCCTGATTCCAGGGGAGCCTCGGCGACCGGATCTGGCGACCGACGATCGTCGCGAACCCGTCACCGGCCGCCATGATGCCCCACGCGGCGGCGACGATGTCGAGGCGGCGCGGAAACAGCAGGACGAGTATCAGGACCGCCAGCGGATAGAGCAGGATGCCGATCGGAAGCCCGCGCGATACGTCCGTCGGCCGGTAGAGCGCGTGACCGCCGAGGCGGGGCAGCGCCAGAAGATTGAAGAGCAGCGCACCGCCCGCGAGGAGGGCCGCCTGCCACCACGTGAGTGCGCGGAGCAAGAATGCGAACGCCCCCATCGCGACGTGCACTGTCTGCCGTCGATTTTCCGAGAAGGGACTCACGACGGGAGCGCGTCAATCCCCGCGAGCGTCTGACGGATACCATCGGCGAGGGGAGTCACGCGATATCCGAGCCGGTCGGCTGCAACCGAACTGTCGAGGGCCCAATCGTGACAGAAGATCTCGAGGGTGCCTCGCGTCAGAAGCGGCGTGGCTCCCAGAAAGCGCGCGCGCCCCTCCTCGACCGTGGCCAGAAGACGAGCCGCCGCGACTGGGATCTTGCGCGGAAGGGGACGACCGACGAGATCGCGCACGAGCTCGAAAACTCGCATTTGCGGCGCATTCACGCCTCCAAGCTGGTATCTCGCTCCTGCTTCACCGCGTTCGACCGCCTCCACATGCGCGTTGGCGACGTCGTCGATGAATGCGAATGACCAGATCTTGTCAGGACCGATGATGCCGGGAAGCCGGCGCCCGAGGTGGTCCACAATCAGCCGGCCCACGAGGTTGCCTTCGGTAAGACGTCCTGGTCCGTAAACCACCCCCGGGTACATCCGAATCAAGGGCGCACCTCGTTCCACCTCTCGCGCCGCTTCGAGCTCGGCTTGAAGTTTTGTCCGCTGGTAGTCGTTCCACGACCCGGTCGCGCCCGAATCGCTTGGCGGAAGCGCAAGAAATGACGAGGTATAGACCACGCGGGAAATGCCTGCCTGCCGTGCGGCCGCCAGCACATTCCGCAAGCCCCCGACATTCACATCGTCGAACTCATCTCGACGCCGGCGCCAGATCGTGACGAGCGCCGCCGAATGCGAGATGCCCTCACAGCCCCGGGCGGCCGCCGATACCGCGGCGGCGTCCCGGATGTCCCCGTCGATCAGGGTTCCCGGCAGGCCGCTCGACCGGGCCGTTCGGGCGAAGACGACGACGTCGTGGCCGCGAGCCACTGCGGCCTTCACAATCGCGCCGCCGATGTACCCCGTGCCGCCGGTAATGAGCAGCTTCATTGGCCTGCAGAGTGTACCGCGTCGCGCCAGTAGTCCAGCAAATCCGTCAGCGTCCGCGATAGGGGGATCGCCGGAGTCCAGCCTACGTCGTTTTTCACGCGTCTCGGGTCTCCGAGCACCAGCGGAGCGTCGTTCGGCCTGAGCCGGGCCGGGTCCGTGCGAACTTCCACTCGCACGCCTGACTTCTCCACGAGTTGTCGCACCAGTTCCCTGACGGACCAGGCGCTCCCGGAGCACACATTGTACGGGATTCCCGCCCGGCCTTTCTCGACGAGCAGTCTGTACGCGCGCACGGTATCGCGGACGTCGGTCAGATCCCGCTTCGCGTCGATGTTCCCGACCTCGAGCAGCGCCTTTGTCCGTCCCGCCTCGATCAAGGCGAGCTGGCGCGCGATGCTCGATGCGACGTACGTGGGTTCCTGGCGGGGGCCCAGATGATTGAAGGCTCTTGCGAAGACGATGTCGATCCCGTCTTCTTTGAGCGAGCGAGTCGCAAAGATTTCCTGTCCGAGTTTGCTCAGGGCATACGGGCTCTCCGGTGCCACCTCGTCGTCCTCTGAAATGGCGGCAGAGGACGACTTGTACACCGACGCGGAACTTGGGATGAACACACGCGCGGCTGCCCCTTCGCGCCTGAGTGCTTCGAGCAGGTAGTGAGTACCCAGAATGTTGCGCGCGAACGTTCCGGACCGGTCGCTCCATGACGCCGCCACGTGGGCCGCGCCGGCGCAGTGAAAGATCGTGGCAGGTCGTGTGCGCGCGATCTCGGCGCGAACGGCGCCGCGGTCGAGAACGTCCACCGCGTGCCATTCGAGCGAGGTTGCGTCGCGATGTGGGGCTCGACCGCTCGGACGGCACCAGGCCACGACCGGCGCGCCCTCCTTCAGCAGGAGATCCACCAGATGGCTGCCGGCGAAACCGGCGGCCCCGGTGACGAGGATGGGGGCCTGCATGGGCGCTGGCCTCACATGATGCGCGACGTGGCGGGTAGCGCCGCCGTCAACGCTTGCCGTATTGCGTCTGGTAGTAATCCTTGAACGCGGGATCGTTCTCTTTGATCGGCTTCCACCACCATTCGTTCGCGCGGTACCACTCGACGGTCTGTTCGAGGCCGTCTTGGAAGCCCACAATCGGCGTCCACCCGAGACCCCTGAGCTTCGTGGTATCGAGCGCGTAACGACGATCGTGGCCCAACCGGTCCGTGACCTGCCGGATGAGTGACGTCGGTCTACCCAGAAGCTTCAGGATCGCGTGTGTGAGGTCCACGTTTCGCACTTCGTTGCCGCCGCCCACGTTGTAGACCTCGCCCGCTGTCCCTCGCGCAATCAGCAGGTCGAGCGCCCGGCAGTGGTCGGTGACGTGCAGCCAGTCGCGGATGTTCATGCCGTCCCCATACAACGGCACCTGAAGATCGTGGAGCGCGTTCGTAATGAAGAGCGGAATCACTTTCTCTGGGAACTGGTACGGTCCGTAATTGTTTGATGCGCGCGTGATGACGACGGGGACGCCGTACGTGGCCCAGTAGCTGTACGCGAGTCGATCTGCCGCACACTTGCTCGCCGAGTACGGGTTCCGAGGCTTCAGCTCGTCGGTTTCCCGGCTTGCGCCCTCGGCCACACTGCCATATACCTCGTCGGTTGAAATCTGCACGAAACGCCGAAGATTCGGCGCCTGACGCGCGGCTTCGAGCAGCACGAAGGTCCCGACCACGTCGGTCGTAATGAACTGGCCGGCGTTCAGGATCGACCGATCGACGTGCGTCTCGGCGGCGAAATGCACCACGATATTGGCGGCGGCCACCAGCGGCGCGGCCACGGAGGCATCGGCGATATCGCCCTTGACGAAGCGGTGTCGAGGGTTGTCGATGACATCGTGCAGCGTCTCGAGACGTCCGGCGTAGGTCAGCTTGTCGAGCGTCGTGACGTTCCAGTCGGGATGCTCCGCCAGGGCAAACCGCACGAAATTGCTGCCGATGAAACCCGCGCCGCCGGTTACGAGGACGTCTGTCATGCTCCCTCAGTCGCGTCGGCTGCTCGACGTAGTCTCATCACCACCGGATGCCGACTTCAGAATTGTCGCCCAGCATGAACCGATAGGCGGACGGTTTCACGGGCAGACGGTAGATCTTGACGTTCCTCCCGATCAGGCTGTCTTCGACACGGTTCGAGAGGTCGCTCAGGATGCTGCCTTCGAGGACGATGCTGTGGCTCGATCTCGGACTCGCGAATCTGCACGTCGTTCATGATCGAGGTGAACGGTCCGACGTACGCGTGAACGATCTGACGCCTTGCGCCGACGATGGCGGGCCCGCGCACGACTGAACCCTGAATGACAGCCCCCGCCTCGATGACGACCTTGCCCTCGATGCGGGATTCCGCGTCGACGTCTCCCTCGATTCGTCGCTCGAAGGTTTCGAGAATCAGGCGATTCGCTTCGAGCAGGTCTTCGAGCTTCCCCGTGTCCTTCCACCAGCCGTCGACGATGTGCGGCCGGACGACGAGTCCACGATCGATGAGATCCTGAATCGCGTCGGTGATCTCGAGCTCGTTCCGGAAGCTCGGCTTGATGCGCTCGACCGACTCGAAACACTTCAGGGCCGAACATGTACACGCCGACCAGCGCCAGGTCGCTCTTCGGCTCCTTCGGCTTCTCGACGAGACGGATCACCTTGCCGTCCGAGAGCTCGGCGACGCCGAACATCTGCGGATCCGGCACGTGCGCCAGCAGGATCTGCGCAGCCGGCCGCTCCTGCCGGAAGTCATCGACCAGCGGAGTGATGCCCTTGTTCAGCAGATTGTCGCCCGAGATACATGACGAACGGATCGGCGCCGATGAAGTCGCGGCTGATCAGGACTGCGTGCGCGAGGCCGCGCGGTGCGTCCTGTTCGATATAGGTGATCGTGGCGCCCCAGCGTGAACCGTCACCGACGGCCGCTCGAATCTCAGCCTGCGTGTCGCCGACGACGATCCCGATGTCCTTGATGCCGGCTTCTCGAATCGCCTCGATGCCGTAGAAGAGCACGGGCTTGTTGGCGACCGGGACCAGCTGCTTGGCGCGCGTGTAGGTCAGCGGCCTGAGACGCGTGCCCTTGCCGCCGCTCAGGATCAGTCCCTTCACTGATGTGGCCCTCCGCCCATCGACCCGAAGAAGTTGGAGAAGCTGCCGACGCCCGCCAGCGTGAAGGAGATGTTCCAGCGCGTGTCCTTGGGAACCGCCACTCGCGATTTGATCCCCGTGAAGTCGTACGTCTGATACTCGAAGCCGAAGCCGCAGCACTGCGCATTGTAGTAGATCAGGTAACGCTGCTGGAGAAACCGATCGTGGAGGAAATCATAGTTGAAGCTGTATGAGCCTCCGACGCGATCGCTGGGTGTGTGAACCATGGAGAACGCGTTCAGGTAGTGATCGAGGCGGTTGGGATCGTTGAAGCCCTGCAGCTCTTCGATGAACCGCCGCTGACTCCAGCCGACGATGGCCTGGACCCAGCCGCCGTGCTCGAACCTGCCATCGGCGCTGATCGTTCGGATGGCGTGATAGGTCGTGTCGTAGTCGAGACGCAGTGAACCGTTGACGTTGACGGTGGGTGCGCCTCGGACCTGGAGTGAGACCGGCGACAAGGTCGACGCTTGTGTTCCGGTGAAGCTCGATCCATACCCGCCGTCCACTCGTGCCGCGCGTGGGTCAGTGTAATAGGTCTGCTTGATGGCGACTGTGAGGATTTCGGGTGTTCGCTCGACTCTCGGGTCCGTGATGTTGCCGGCACGCTTGGCGTAGAAACGGTTGTTGATGCCGTAGGTGAAGCTCGTCGTATTGCCGACCACCGAGTCCACCGAATCAAGAAAGACGATCTCGTCCCGGTTGTCGATGGCGGTGGTGCGATCGATCGTGAACACCGGTTCGATCATGTGCTTGAATTTCTCGGCGTACCCATTGTCGGGTGTGTTCCAAATCCTGTTGAACACCGGGCCGATGATGTCGGAGCGCATGTCGAAGTAACGGCGCCAGATGGGCTGTTCCACCTGGACGTTATCCACCTTGCTCTCCGACCAGTAGGTGGTGCGATAGGCCAGCGTCGAGTTGGCGGTCAGGAATGCCCACTTCGTGAACGGGTACCGGATGACCGGTTGGAAGTCGAACCGGTTGAGACCCTGATCAACGATCTTCGTAGACGACTGATTCCTGCGAAGCAGCTCTGCGAACTCACCGCCAATCGAGAAATAAATAGGCGTCTTGAAGATCGGCCGTTCGGCCCGACTGGCAGACACTCTTGGATATCCGCCCGTCAGAGCCGAGCTGGTCGTGCCGTAAAACACCTCCCGGCGTTCGACGGTGCCGTTCACCGTGTACAGGCCGAAGTTGCCGGTGAGCGCCGCCGTCAGGCCGCGCTGGCGGCGCGAAGCCTCGAAGACGTTCTGATGGTACGTCTGCTGAACGGTGATGTCAGAGAAGTAGTCCACCTTCGATCGAGCCAGAAGATGATCGCCCATGGTCTGTATCAGGTTCCCGTGCACCTCATAGCTCTTGCGCGCGGGTTGCACGACGGTATTGCCGGTGCCATCGTCGAACGTCGACTCATGCTCGTCGAGAAAGTACGTCGTGAAGTCGCCGCGCGACCGGCGGCTGCTGACGATCCGATACTCACCGCCGTAGCCCTGGCCGGTATTCGAGAACCAGTCGTGCATGACCGTCGCATCCTGGCTTCGATTGATGGCCCAGAAGAAGGCGTTGCTCAGCGTGTGTCCCTTGATCGTGGAGGTGCCATAGCCCGGAACGAGGAAGCCGCTCGCGCGATCCTCTTTGTTGATCGGATAGTAGAAGAGGGGCAGGTACAGCACCGGCACGCCCTTGACTCGAAACAGCGAATTGGTCAGAAACGCGTAGCTCTCCAGGTTGACCACGACGGTTCCTGAGGTGAGCCGCCAACGCGGGGTGGGCTGGACGCACGTCGTGAATCCGCCCTTGTTCACGCGATAGACTTCCGGTCCGATCTTGTCGATGGTCTCGCCGTAGAAATAAACGTCCGGCTCGCCTGGGCCGATGACGTCGCGCTGGGGCGCAGGCTCGACCGGCAGCTGGTTCGCTCGCTTGTTCTCCGCCTTGCGATTGGCGATGCCTGCGGCGTTGTAGAACGTCCCCGTCTTCGTGCCGTAGTTGAAATCCGCCCGGTCTCCCGCGATGCGGTTGTCCTTCTGGCTGAAGACGACATTGCCAACGGCGACCACGCGCTTCACGTCGGTGAAAATCTCGATATAGTCGTCGGCGAAAAACTGCATGTCCCCGCAATCGATCTCGGCCTGACCCAGCAGCTTGATGTAGTCCTGCCCGATGCGGTCGATCTTCCACGCTTTCTGACTCGAACATTCCGATGACTGATCCTGCGGAGCCACGGCTCGCCGAGACCCTTGTGGCGTGCCCGCACCCTGGCCCGCCGGCTGAGGTGTCTGCGACTGAGGTCTCGCACCCGACGGCGGCGTCTGTCCCTGTGGGGATGATTGCTGAGGCGATGACTGTTGCTCGGCGGCTTGCTGCGCCACGACCGGAACCCCAAGCGCTCCGCACAAGACCAGACCGGCCAGACCTCGCGCACACCGAATCATCACACGCGTCGCTTCGGACAGAATGTATCGGAGAATAGCATGCGGGTGGACGGAGGAGCAAAGCTCGGCGCGCTCTAGATGCTTCGATCCGTTGTCGTCCACGGCGGCTCGAGCGCCTTCAAGAGGTCGCCCACCAGAAAAATCGATCCCGTGACGGCGATGGTCGACGAGAAGCGGAAGGCACGGTCGAGCGCCTCCAGGGGATCGGGGCACGCCTCGACATGGCGATGCGGGGCAATCGTGCGCGCCAGTCCGGCGAGGGTCTCAGCATCCATCGCTCTTGGATTGTGGGGCTCCGTTGCGATGAACTGAGGGGCATGCGGCAGGAGCTGCTCGAGCATGCCGGCCACGTTCTTGTCGCGCATGGCACCGAACACGATCGGCAACCCCTGAGGTTGCCACTCGCCGAGGAAAGCCGCCACCGCGGCGGCGCCGGCCGGATTGTGCGCCACATCCAGCAAGGCACGGCGCCCGGTCCCGGTCGTGAGCACCTGCAGCCGGCCCGGCCATTCAACCTGTTCCAGCCCGGCACGAATGGCGCCCGTCTCGACGGAGATACCCGTCCCGGCCAGCTCTTCCAGCAGGCGCACTGCAACGAGCGCGTTCTGCACCTGGTGACGACCTCCGAGCGCCAGCCGCACTCCTCTATATACGGCGCGCGGCGTCTCGAGATCGAGGACGGCCCAGCCATCCTGGAGCGAATAGATCAGTTTTATTTCCGACGCCGCCGGAACGAGGCGAGCCCGTAGCTGTTCGCACACGCCATGGATGACCTCCACGGCCTCCGGTTTTGTCTCGCCGACAACGACCGGAATGCCGGCCTTGATGACGCCGGCCTTTTCGAAGGCGATCGATGCGAGGGTGTGTCCAAGGAGGGCTTCGTGATCCAGATCGATCGACGTAATGGCTGCGGCAATCGGCATCACGATGTTCGTGGCGTCGAATCGGCCTCCCAGGCCGACTTCGATGACGGCGATGTCCACGTGGGCGCGTCGGAAGATCTCGAAGGCCATGGCGGTGGTCATTTCGAAAAACGTGGGGCTCACGGCGAGATGGCCGTCCCGCCGCAACCGCTCGATGTGCTCGATGACGACCGCCGCGACGTCGACCATTTGTGCGTGCGACACGGGCCGGCCGTCGATGGCAAAGCGCTCCTCGAGTCGCACGAGGTGCGGAGACGTGTATCGCGCGACGCGGCGACCACTGTGCCGCAGGCCCTCATCCACCATCGCCGCAACAGACCCCTTCCCGTTCGTGCCGGCGATGATGATCGAGGGGAAATCATTCTGTGGATTGCCGAGGCTCAGACAGAGGGCCGTGATGTTGCCGAGGCCGAACTTGATGCCCAGCTTCTCGAGGCCGAAGAGATAGTCGAGCGGATCCATGACCTGGGGGCGGATCGATGCGGATCCGGCGGCGCGTTCAGGAAGCAGTTGCGCCGGAGGCGTCGGGCTGCGCCGCCACAGTCGCGTCCACGGCCGGCCGGCAGAGGTCCGGCCTCATGAAGCGCACCGCGCGCGCGATGATGGCCTTCAGCTCGCGGCGATCGACCACCATGTCGAGCATGCCGTGCTCGAGGAGGAATTCGCTTCGCTGGAATCCTTCCGGAAGCTTCTGGCGAATCGTCTGTTCGATGACGCGCGGTCCGGCGAAGCCGATCAGCGCGCGCGGCTCGCCGATGTTCAAATCTCCCAGCATCGCGAAGCTGGCCGTCACGCCGCCGGTCGTGGGATCGGTCAGGATCGAGATGTACGGGAGACGCGCCTGATCGAGCCGGGCGAGGGCGGCGCAAATCTTGGCCATCTGCATCAGCGACAACGCGCCTTCCATCATGCGCGCGCCGCCCGAACACGAGACGATCACGACGGGCCAGTCGTGCTCGATGGCGCGCTCGATGGCGCGGGTGATCTTCTCGCCGACGACCACCCCCATGCTTCCGCCGATGAACCCATATTCCATGGCGGCGACGATCATGGTGACGCCGTCCAGACGGCCGGATCCGACGATGATCGCGTCGCGCAGATGCGTCGCCGCGGCGCTCGAATTCAGACGATCACGATACGGCTTGGTATCGGTGAACGCGAGCGGATCGGTGGAGACAAGACCCGCGTCGTACTCGGTCCAGTCGTCGTCGAAGAGGGATTTCAGGCGATCGGCGGCGCCGATGCGGAAGTGGTGGCCGCACTTGGTGCAGACGCTGAGATTGGCGGCGAGGTCCTTGTTGTAGATGATCTGCGCGCAATCAGGACACTTGATCCAGAGGCCCTCCGGTATCTTGCTCTTTTCCTTGGCGGCGGTGATCGGCTTCCGAGCCTTCTTGAACCACGCCATCATCGGCGAGCTTAGCACAGGATTGCCGCCGGGAGGCTTCTTCGCGCGCGCCATCAATCCTTCGATCGGGTTGCGCGCGGCACGTAATAACGCGTGCCGTGCTTCAAGTCGTGTATCTGGCGGACGAGATCATCGAGCGCCTCGTCGTCGCCCTCGAGATCGAACTGAGACGTTTCGATCACGAGGAGGGGACTGGCCGTGTAGTGGAAGAAGAAATGGTGGTACGCCTCGGTCAGCTCGCGCACGTAGTCATCGTCGGGGAGAAACGCGGCGAGGTCGGGGTCCCTGCTGCGCGATCGAATGCGGCGCAGCAGGATGTCCGGCGGAGCCTGCAGGCAGATGACCAGATCCGGCGTCACGACGTCCCGAGCGAGCAGATCGTAGAGCCGTTGATAAATGAACAGCTCGTTGTCGTCGAGATTCATGAACGCGTAGATCTTGTCCTTCTCGAACAGGTAGTCACAGATCGTCAGCTGCGCGAAGAGATCCGTCTGGCGAAGCGCAGTCTGCTGTCGATGGCGCGCGAGAAGATAGAAGAGCTGCGTTTGGAGCGCGGCGCCGGGACGGTCGGCATAGAAATCCGCGAGAAACGGATTGTCGACCTCTTCGAGAACCGTCGTCCCGTCGAGTCGAGAGGCGAGGCGTTCGGCGAGCACCGTCTTGCCGGCGCCGATCGGTCCCTCGATCGCGATGTGACGGAACTCCAACCTGCGGCGCAGTATAGCGACGCCTCCGCGGTGAGGCAAGCTCGGCGCGCGGCAGACGGTCCGGGTGGCTGCGTGCCTGCGGATCGGCCGCGCAAAACAAGATCGCCTCCGGCCCTGCGTCCTGCGGCCCGCGCAACTTCGTGCGTTGCGCGGCCATCACGCCTGCGGCGACGTCTTTCCGCTGAAGAACATCACGAGGCCTCACCCCGGCGACGCTTCCGCACAGACCGACTGCGCCACTCGCGGAGATCACGCAAAGCGCGTGGTATCATCGACGACTCATGCTAATCGAGCGCATCGAGTTACGTCTGGTTCGGCTGCCGCTGGTGCACTTTTTCGAAACGAGCTTCGGACGCGCCTATCATCGCCAGTTCATCGTCGTGATCGTGACCGGTGATGGCATGCGCGGATACGGCGAGGCCGTGGTCGAAGACAATCCGTACTACACGTACGAAACCACCGAGACGGCCTGGCACATCACCAAGGAATTCCTCGCGCCGCTGACGCTCAACGTGGAATTCGATCACCCGCGCGATCTGTTCGCGGCATGGAAGGCCATCCGCGGCCACAACATGGCCAAAGCGGGCCTCGAGATGGCTGCCTGGGATCTTTTCGCGAAGCAGTCGAACGTTCCGCTTGCGACGGCGCTGGGCGGGCACAAGAGCGAAATTGTGTCAGGCGTGTCGGTGGGGATCCAGGACTCGCTCGAGCAGCTGGCGGCCAAGGTTGAGGGAGAGCTGGCTGCCGGGTACCGCCGGATCAAGATCAAGATCAAACCCGGCTGGGACATCGACGCCGTTCGCACGCTCCGCGCGCGGTTCGGCTCGATTCCGCTGATGGTCGATGCCAATGCCGCTTATACGATTGCCGATGCGGCGCACCTGGCCCGGCTGGATGAGTTCGACCTGATGATGATCGAGCAGCCCCTCGACTATGACGACTTGAGCGACCATCGGCGCCTCCAGCAGCAGCTGAAGACGCCAATCTGTCTCGACGAGTCCATCAAGAGCGTCCGCGCCGCCCGCGACGCGATCGAAATGGGCGCGTGCCGGATTATCAACATCAAGCCCGGCCGGGTCGGCGGGCACGCCGAGTCCATCCGGCTGCACGATCTGTGTCAGAGCCGCTCGATTCCTGTCTGGCACGGCGGGATGCTGGAGAGCGGCATCGGGCGGGCTCACAATATCCACCTGAGCACGTTGCCGAACTTCTCCCTTCCGGGCGACGTCGCCGCGTCGCGGCGATACTACGCGCCCGATCTGATCGAACCGCCCATCGAGGTGACTTCGCGCGGAACGATTCCGGTGCCGACCGGTCCAGGGATCGGCGTGACGCCCGTCATGGAGCGCCTCGACCGGGCCACCCTGCGCAAGGAGATCCTCGACGCCGTCCGATGATGACCCGAAGAGTGTCCACCCTTCGGATCGCGGGCGCCGCAGTCCTCGCCCTGCTCGGATCGAGATGTGCCACGGCGCCGCCCGTCGCGCCTCCGATGGTGACGTTCGAGTCGAAGATGTCGTCGATCCTGCGCTTGGAGGACCAGCGCGTGCTGCAGGATCCTGCCGCTCCGCCAGTTCCGCCGCCCGTCACAGGGAAGCGATCGAACCTGCCGCCGCCGCCCCCGCCTCCGCCAGATCTGATCAGCCTGCTCAGCGATACGGAGGCGCGCGTCCGCCGACGTGCCGCGCTCGCCGTCGGCCGAGTGGGTTTGAGCGAGGGGATTGCTCCGCTCGCTCAGATCCTGGCCACGGAGGCCGACCCGGAAGTCAAACAGATGGCCGCATTTGCGCTGGGCCTGATCGGCGATCGAGCGGCCGTTGAGCCGCTCCGCACCGCCCTCAACGACGCCTCACGGCTCGTGCAGGGAAGGGCCGCCGAAGCGCTTGGCCTTCTGAACGATCAGGAAAGCGCAACGCTTGTGGCGCAGATGGTCAGGCGCGCCGCGCCTGAGGCCAACCTCAAGGATTTGTCTCCTGACGAGGATCGCTCTCCTCTGGATCCGCCGGTTGAAGCATTTCGCCTCGGCGTCTATGCGCTGGCACGGTTGAAGAACTACGACGCGCTTCAGTCTGCCGTCCTCAACGAGCGCGGCCAGCCGATTACGCGCTGGTGGCCCGTCGCCTATGCGCTCCAGCGGATCGAGGATCCGAAGGCGCTCCCGGCTCTCGTTGCGCTGCTCGATACCGAAGGCCACTACACGCGCTCGTTCGCCATCAAGGGAGTGGGCGCGCTCAAGGGCACTCAAGCCTCGGCAACCCTCCTCCAGTACGCCGGGCAGGCGCGGTCGAGCCCCGCGCTCGCTGTCGAGGCGATTCGCGCGCTCGGCCATCTTGGAAGCCCTGAGGCGGTGCCGACGCTCGCTCGCCTGGCGACGACGCACGAGTCGGGCGTGCTCGTTCGAGCGGAAGCCGTCACCGCGCTGGGTCAGCTCGGATATGGCTCCGTCACGCCGCTCGTTCTGGATTTGCTTTCCGACGAATCACCCGTCGTGCGAGCCGCTGCCGCCAAGGCGCTCGCCCTTGTTGACCGCGATAGTTTCGTGACGGTCCTCTCGACGCTCGATCCGGACAAGATCTGGACGGTTCGGGCGGCGCTGGCGTCGGTGCTGGGCGGCTTCGACCGCGAGATTGCGACGCCTCGACTGATGGCCATGCTCGACGATCCGGACCAGCGCGTCGTCCCGACAGTTCTCGCATCGCTTTCCAAGGTGCAGGCGCCGGATCTCGAGCGCATCCTTCTCGCGCATCTGCAGAGTGACGACGTGGTCGTGCGGATGGCCGCGGCGACCGAGTTGGGGAAGATCAAACCGGAGAGCGGCGTGGCGGCGTTGCTCGCTGCCATCCGGTTCGCCGATCGGGACAACACCTATCTGGCTCGGGCCGCGGCGCTCGCGGCGCTGGCCGAGTACGGCGCTCCGAAAGCGACCGATGCGCTGAGGGCGGCGCTGACGGACAAGGACTGGGCGGTGCGGGTGCGCGCCGCCGAGCTCTTGAGACGATTCGACCCGAATGCCGATGTGTCATCGGCCCGGCCCGCGCCCGCCAGTGCCGACCGGTACTCCCAGCCCGATCTGGTCAATCCGACGGTCTCGCCCCACGTCTACATCGACACCGACAAAGGAACCATCCAGCTGGAGCTCGCCGTCCTCGATGCGCCGCTCACTGCACAAAACTTCATCACGCTGGCGCGGCGCGGATTCTTTACAGGTCTGGCGATACACCGCGTGGTGCCAAACTTCGTCGTGCAGGACGGCGATCCACGCGGCGACGGCGAGGGAGGGCCGGGCTACACGATTCGTGACGAGCTCAACGAGAGACCCTATCTGCGCGGCACTCTGGGAATGGCGCTCGACTGGCGTGATACGGGTGGCAGTCAGTTTTTCATCACCCACTCGCCGCAGCCGCACCTTGACGCGCGCTATACCGTCTTTGGCAACGTGGTGAGCGGGATGGAGGTCGTCGATCGCCTGGAGCCGGGCGATGTCGTTCGTCGAGTGCGAGTCTGGGATGGTCAGCAGATGACGTCAGGTCCGGACAAAGCGGCCCGAGCGTCAGTCAGGTGAGCGCGTCGGCGTTCGTACAAGAAAAAGGGGGCGCCGTTCGCCCCCTTTTCGTTAGCGGGGAGGCAAGCTACCGCTTCTTGCCTGCCTTCTTCTTCCCGCCCTTGGCTTTCTTCGCCATGTCGAGGTATCCCCCCCTTCGTCAGTTGGCGTGTGCGCTAGGTCTCGCCATCCTCAGTCACTCGCTGCCGCCTGGCACGCGATGCTGGAATTGGCGACCTTCGCTTTGGTGCATCTCCCGCGACATGCGGGAGAGCGAAGTCAAAAAAATAGGGGGTGTCAACCCTCAACACCCCCGGAACCGGTCGGCGGCGACCTTAGCGCTTCTTGCCGGCCTTTTTCTTTCCGCCTGACTTCTTCGCCATTCTTCCTCCTGTGGGATGTGGCTGCTCAGTAGATACCGGAACCGAGGTGTCGCAACGGATGGCCTGAGCCGTCCACCCTCATACCAGATGTAGATTATGGTTGAGAAATTTCTGATGTCAAGCACAAAGTAGTCAAAAAGTCAAAAAGATCGCAGCGCGAACATGCGTTCACACAAAGTTGTCGGCTGTGTTGTCGTGAAACTGTAGCGACGATCGTGCACGTGCATGCTGATCGCATCGCGGGATGCGATCCATCGGCGGATCGACAGTCGTCTGGAGCTCGCGAAAGGCGTCGATCACGCCCATCGGCGTTCAAGGAAGTCGATGCTAGGGCGGACCAAGTCGGGCGAGTGCTGCTTGCGATGCTGCTCGCGTCGCGCGATCGGCGCCTCTGATGCGACTCGCGGTGCGATAGAGCTCGATCGCCCGCACACGGTCCACGCTTTCACTCAGCTTTGCCAGTTCGAGACAGGCCGCGGCATGAAAGGCCGACGGCAGATCGGCGCGTTTGCTGATGACGTGCTCGAACCCGGCCCGCGCGCGATCGTTCTGCCCTCGGGCGGCAAAGAGACGCGCCTGACGGTACAACGTGACGGGGTCGTCCGGGGCGATCTGGAGCGATCGCCGGAACGCCCGGTCGGCGTCCTCCAGATCATGGCGTTCGAGTCGTCGCCAGCCTTCGATCGACAACCGAAACGCTTCTCCTGCCTTCGGATCTGGGCGACGACCGAGCGCAACCCGCACTCGCTCCTTGATCTCGAACGGATCGTCCCGTGAGACTGCACCGAGGCTGGCGCGATACGCGTCGAGCGCCGCCTCGGGCCGGCCCATTCTGTCGAATGCCACGCCGAGCTGCAGCTGCGCGCGAGCCATGGCGTCGTAGGGCGCGTCTGGACGAGAGGCGATGAGCGCATTCAGCTCGTCGATCGCCCGGTCCGTTTCACACAGCGCATCAAGCTGCACACCAAGACCCAGTCGCGCCATCGAAGCAGCGACGGTCGGAAAGGCGACGGAGCGGGCCCGAGCCGAATCGAGAAGAGCCTGATAGGCCTCCCGGCTGCGCGCGGCATTGTGGAAATAGACGTCCTCGACGCTTGCGATGCGCTCGAGAAAGTGCGGATTGTGCGGGAAGCGTTGCTCGAGGTCGGTGAGAAGCTCGAGTCCCTTCTCGGGGTTCTGTTCGTACCAGAGGTAGACCAGGTGCAACTGATACTCGGCTTCGTTTCGGACGATGCGTCCGCGATCCATGGCGTCGGTCATCTCGCGAAGGCCCATCTGACGATCGCCACCAGGCAGGAGCAGCAGCCATCGAAGCATCTTGGCCACCGTCGGCGCGACGTCCGCGTAGTAGTGATAGAGCCCGATGCCGAAATAGGCGTCACTCAGCGTCTTGTCCAGGGCGATCGCGCGTTCGAGCGCATCCTTGATGCGCTTGCCGTCGCGTGCCGCCGCAAGACGCTGCCCGCGCTGTACTCGCCAGGGAACGCGAGCCCCGTACGCGCCTCCGAGAAAGAACCATGCCTCGGCACTTTCCGGTTCTCGGACCGCCCACGCGTCGGCCGCCCGGATCGCTTCGTTGACGGTGGACTCGAACGCGCCGTCCAGCGCGCGACTCTCTGGATCGATCTGGATCTGCCACCAGATCGCTACCGCTTTGAGCACGTGGGCGGCTTCTCGAGGCACGCCACTCGATTGCCGGAGCGTCGCCTCGCTCTGCTCGAAGCGCGCATCCAGAATCTGGTCGTACGCGTCGCCCAGAGCGCGCCAGTCGATGCGGGGAGAAGTGGCGGGCGCGAGCGCGAGCATCCCGAACAGTCCAACGGCGATCGCACGCGCCGCGTGTCCGGGAGACCCGAGCGGCATCACGTCACGCTGGTTCGGAGGAGCTGCTTTTCGGCGTGGCGTTCGAGCGCGAGCTCAATCAGTCGATCGAGAAGCGCCGAATAGGAGAGGCCCGTGGCTTCCCACAACTTGGCGTACATGCTGATGGTGGTGAATCCCGGAATCGTATTGACCTCGTTCACATACAGAGCGCCAGACTTTCCGTCGAGCAGGAAATCCACGCGTGCCATACCCGCGCCGTCGATGGCCTTGAACGCCTCGATAGCCAATCGCCGAACGTCTGCCGCCTGGGCATCCTCGAGAGGCGCCGGAATCAGCAGACTGGATCCTTCGTCGATATACTTCGCTTCGTAGTCGTAGAACTCGCGCGAGGGCAGGATTTCTCCCGCGACAGAGGCTTGCGGATCGTCGTTCCCCAGGACCGCGCATTCAATCTCACGGGCGTTTGGCACTCCGGCCTCGATCACGATCTTCCTGTCGAACTCTCCGGCCCAGTCAATCGCCCGCCCGAGCGCGCCCGGTTCCTTGACCTTCGAGATGCCGATGCTGGATCCGAGATTCGCCGGCTTGACGAACATCGGAAATCCCAGGCGTCGCCCGATCGCCTCGGCGTGGCCGTCGCGATCGGCGGTCCATTCGCGGCGCAGAAGGACCATGTGGTCCACGATGGGCAGGCCCCGCGCGGCGAAGAGAATCTTCATCACCGCCTTGTCCATGCCGGCGGCCGAGGCCAGGACTCCCGCCCCGACGTACGGCACGTTCGCGAGTTCGAGCAGGCCTTGCACCGTGCCGTCTTCTCCATACGGACCGTGGAGGACAGGGAACATGACATCGAGGCCTACTCCCGTCACGTGCGTCGATTCGAGCGCGTCACCCGAGGCGGTTCGTTCGGTCGTCCGCTCGACGGTCAGAAGCTGCTCCTGCCCGGGCCGCGCCACGATATGGGCTTCACGGGTCGATCTGACGGGACGGGCCGCCTGAAGCCGCGCCTGTTCAATAACCTCGGCCGCCGAAATGAGACCGGGCGGTCGCTCGGCGATCGTCCATCGGCCGTCCTTCTCGATCCTGATTGGAACCGGATCGTACCGGTCCCGATCGAGATACTTCATGACGGATGCGGCCGAGGCCATCGACACCTCGTGCTCGCTGGAGCGGCCGCCGTAGATGACGCCGATGCGGAGTTTTTTCACGCCTGGAGACGGATGAAGTCAGGTGCGAAGGGCGTTTGGGATGCCAATCGTGACGAAACCGGTTCTATTATACGGATTTGATGGCGTCCGCGTTTGCTTTCCGCGTCACCTGCACCGATGGGTCGGCGCGCCGCGGCGAGATGCAGACACCGCACGGATCCGTCCAGACGCCTGCGTTCATGCCCGTGGGCACGCAGGGTGCGGTCAAGGGTGTGTTGCACCGTGATCTCGAGGCGCTCGGTGCCGAGATCATCCTTGGAAACACCTACCACCTGATGTTGAGACCGGGCGATGAGCTGATTCATCGGCTCGGGGGCCTTCACCGGTTCATGGGCTGGACGCGGCCGATTCTCACCGACAGCGGCGGCTACCAGGTCTTCAGCCTCGCCAACCGGCGCACGGTCGACGAGGCCGGAGTTCGATTCCGATCGCACATTGACGGCAGCGAACACCTGCTGACTCCCGAACGCGCGACAGACATTCAGGCCCGACTTGGATCGGACATTGCCATGGTCCTCGATGAATGCCTGTCATATCCGGCTACCCAGGACGCAGTTCGTGCCTCCACAGAACGCACGCTCCGCTGGGCCGAGCGGGGTCGTCGTCGGTGTCTCGATCTGCGGGCTGGCCGGTCGGCCTTCGAACAACCGCTGCCTAACCCCGGACAGGCGCAGTTCGGGATCGTTCAAGGAGGAGTCCACCGGGAACTCCGGAAAATGAGCGCCCACGGAACGGTCGACATCGGCTTCGAGGCGCATGCGATCGGAGGCCTGAGCGTCGGCGAGCCAATCGACTCCATGTACGATGTCGTCAGCTACACGGCCGAGTGGCTTCCGGCCGATGCGCCGAGGTACCTGATGGGGACCGGAACGCCGCTCGATCTGGTGGAATGCGTCGCGAGGGGGATCGACCTCTTCGACTGCGTCCTCCCTACGCGCAACGCTCGAAACGGTCAACTGTTCACGTCATCCGGGATCGTGAACATCAAGAATGCGCGGTACGCGGAGGATGCGTCTCCGGCGGATTCGGCCTGCTCGTGCTACGCGTGCCGCCACTTTTCGCGCGCATATTTGAGGCACTTGTTCCGCGCGGGAGAAATGACCGGAGCGACCCTTAACACGTTGCATAACATCACCTTTTACCTTGACACGATGCGTCGAATCAGGGACGCTATCGTGTTCGGCACGCTCGAAAAATTCAGACAGGAACTCCACCAGACGTTCTCAAGCCCGGGTGAAGATTGATGAGCTGGTCGTGGCTCCCAGGAGCAAGTCTTGTCCTCGCGATGACAGCCCCTCCAGAAGGCGCGTCGGCCTGGCCACAGCTCGTCACGTTCCTCCTGGTCCTGGGAATCTTCTATTTCATCGTGCTGATGCCGATGAAGCGCCGGCAGAAGAAAGTGGAGCAGTTTCTCGCAAGCCTCAAAGTCGGTGACCGCGTGATGACGACCGGCGGCATCTACGGGTCGATCACCAGGTTGAGCGACCGGTCGGTGCAGCTCCAGGTTGCCGACAAGGTGAGAATCGAAGTGGCACGCGCGTCGATTGGCGGCTACCAGGGCCAGGAACCGGTCGTGCCAGAGACGGACCGCTGACATGAACAAGAGACTGACCTACCGGTTACTCATCTCGCTTGCGGTCCTCGTCGGATTCGCCTCGGTTGGCGTGTATCCGATCATCGCCGATCGCCTTGGCCTGACGGGTCCGCAGTTGCTGCTGCAGAAACGGCTGAAACTCGGCCTCGACCTGAAGGGCGGCGTTCACCTCGTGCTTCGCGTCCAGACCGACGACGCGTTGCGGCTGGAAACGGAGACCGAAATGGAACGTCTCCGTGAGGAACTCCAGAAACAAGGCGTCACGTTCACGACCGTCACCGCGAGCAGCTCGACGGAATTTCGTGTCGAGGGTATTCAGCCCGCACAGGACGCTCAATTTCGCGGCATTGCGGCGGAGGTTCAGGCGAATTTCAACCGCGGGTCTGGAACGGGCGGCCGGTACACCTTCACGATGAAGCCGAACATCGTGGTCACGCTGCAGCAGCAGGCGGTCGAGCAGGCGCGGCAGACGATCGAGCGACGCGTCAACGATCTGGGCGTCGCGGAGCCGAACATTGCGCTGCAGGGAAACGACGGCGATCAAATCCTGGTTCAGCTCCCCGGTGTGACCGACGTCGACCGGGCGAAGGAAATCATCCGGTCCACGGGCCTCCTCGAGCTGAAGATGGTAGAGCAGGGGCCCTTTCCGAGTCGTGAAGCGGTGCTCCAGGCCAACAACAATGCGACGCCTCAGGACATGGACATTGTCTCCGGGACGGATGCGGCGGGAGGGGTTGGCGCGGCCACGACGTCGTACTTCCTGGTGCGCCACGTGGCGGCTGTCACGGGACGTGATCTTCGCAACGCAAGGCCGACGCTCGACGAGAATAACCAGCCGGCCGTCAGCTTTTCTTTGAACAACGAAGGCGCGCGCAAGTTCGGCAAGGTGACGGGTGAGAACGTCGGGCGCCAGCTGGCCATCATCATGGACGGCCATGTGCAATCGGCTCCCCGCATCGAGTCGCGCATCAGCGACGAGGGCAGAATCACGGGCAGCTTCACACAGCAGGAGGCGCAGGATCTGGCCCTCGTGCTCCGGTCGGGCGCGCTGCCGGCCTCGCTCACTTATCTCGAAGAGCGGGTCGTCGGACCTTCGCTCGGCGCCGATTCCATCAGATCGGGTGTCATTGCGTCTGTGGTGGGCCTGCTGCTCATCGTGGCCTTCATGCTGATCTACTACCGGCTGTCCGGCGTGAACGCCATCGTCGCGCTGATATTCAACCTGATCATCCTTCTGGGACTCATGGCCTACGTCGGCGCCACGATGACCCTTCCAGGAATCGCGGGCTTCGTCCTGACGATGGGCATCGGCGTGGACTCGAACGTGCTGATCTTCGAGCGCATCAAAGAGGAGCTCGAGGCCCAGCGAGGCGTCCGGGCGGCGATCAACGCCGGCTTCGATCGCGTGTTCTGGACACTCGTGGACACGCATGTGGCCTCTTTGATCTCAGCCGCGTTTCTCTTCCAGTTCGGCACGGGTCCCATCCGGGGGTTCGCTGTGACGCTGTCGGTTGGCCTCCTTTCCAACCTGTTCACGTCCATTTACGTGTCGAAGACGCTGTTTGAACTGGCGCTGGTTCGACGCCAACAGGTGGCAACCCTCAGCATCTAGCCGCAGGCGGTCACGCGCGGCCGAAGACCTATGCATATCTTCAAAGACACCAACTACGACTTCATCAAGTACCGCGTCCCGGCGCTGGTGCTCTCGTGGGCGATTATTCTCGCCGGCCTTGCCACCATCACCGTCAAGGGCATCCCGAAGGGCGTCGAGTTCTCGGGCGGGACCATCGTCATCGCCAAATTCGATCAGGTTCCGTCGGTGCAACAGGTCCGTGCCGCGCTCGATCGGCAGTTTCCCGGGGGTAATGCCGTCGTCCAGAGCTACGGGGGACCCGCCGATCGCCAGGTCATGATCCGCGTTCCCCAAGTGGGCGCCGAGTCGGGTGGAAAAATCAGCCAGACCGCGGAAGCGGTCGTCTCATCGCTGAAGCAGGCCAACCTCGGAAACTTCAGCGTCGTGGGGACCGAGATCGTCGGGCCGATCGTGGGTCAGGAACTGACCCGCAAGGGAATTCTCGCGACCGTTCTTTCGCTGGTTGGCATCCTCCTCTATATTGCGTTCCGGTTTCAGTTCAGTTTCGCCGTCGGCGCCGTCGTCGCCACCATTCACGACCTGCTGATCACGCTCGCGTTCCTCGCGTTCTTCCGCTACGACCTGTCGCTCAACGTGATCGCCGCCATCCTTACCGTAAGCGGGTACTCGACCAACGACACGATCGTGATTTTCGATCGCGTGCGCGAAAATCTGCGCGGCATGCGCCGCGATTCTTTGAACGATGTCGTCAACAAGTCTGTGAACCAGACCCTCGGCCGCACGGTCATCACGGCGGGCACCGCCTTCTTGAGCGCGCTCGCGCTCTTCCTCTTCGGTGGAGAAGTGCTGAGGGGCTTCGCGTTTACGATGATCGTGGGCGTTGTCACGGGCACCTACTCCAGCGTGTTTATCGCCGCAGCGGTTGTCACGTTCTGGCATCGACGTAAGGCCAAGGCCGTGGTCCAACCCGCGGCGCCGCCGACCCAGGCATCGACAGCGGCTCGCGCTCGTCAAAAGTCCCGCAAGGCACGCGCTTCCTGAATGGTCGGGCAGGCTCGGCAACGCGCTGACCTCGCGTGTACTCTCCAGTGAGGATTCTGCAGGCCGCCTGGCTCGGCGTCGTCCAGGGACTCACGGAATTCCTGCCCGTTTCGAGCTCCGCTCACCTCATCCTGGCGCGGGCGATGCTCGGGTGGGACACCGAGCGATTCGGGTTGCCGTTCGACGTCGCCTGCCATGTAGGAACGCTCGCATCGATCGTCTGGTATTTCCGCAGCGACCTTGCCGCGATGCTCGCCGCTCTCCGAGACATCGTGCGGCGGCCGCTGACGCCCGTGGCGCGCCGGATCTGGCTCATCGTGGCGGGGACAGCGCCGATCGTCGTGATTGGCGTGGCGATCAATGACTATGTGGAGAGCCACTTGCGCACTCCCGCGGTGTCCGCATTCACTTTGGCGGCCGGCGCCCTCGTGCTGTTTGCGGCCGAACGCCTGGGAGCCCGCTCGCGGTCGGAGGAATCCCTGACGATGGCGGAGGCGGTTGGGATCGGTGTGGCTCAGGCGGCGGCAATCGTTCCCGGCGTTTCGCGCTCGGGGTCCACGATATCCGTTGCCATGTTCATGGGACTGCGTCGCGAAGAGGCGGCCCGTTTCACCTTTCTTCTGGGGATTCCGGCCATTCTGGCCGCGGCCGCCCACGAAGGGCTCGACCTGATCCGGCAGCCCATGGATCAGGAGGCCATCATGGTTTTCGCGACGGGTATCGTCAGCTCCGGAATCGTCGGGTATCTGACCGTGAAGTATTTCATTCAGTACCTCGCGGGCAATTCTCTACGTCCCTTTGGCTGGTACAGGCTGGCCCTTGCGGGGATCACGGCCATCTGGCTGATTGCACGCTGATGCCGAACGTCGTCCACTGGCTGCGCCATCGGTTCATTGCGGGATTCTTCGTGATCGTGCCGCTCATCATCAGCGTGGCGGCCCTGATCTGGATCTTCCGCCTCGTTGACGGCGTCACCGGACCTCTGTACGTCCGGTGGCTGGGAAGGGAGATTCCAGGACTCGGCCTGCTCACTACGGCGCTCATGGTGCTCGTCGTCGGAACGATCACGACGAACGTCATTGGCCGTCGTGTGCTGCAGCGTGGGGAGAGTTATCTGCTGCGGGTGCCCGTGTTCCGAACGATCTACGCCCCCGTGAAACAGCTGATCGTCGCGTTCTCGCCAGACAACGAAACGGGATTCAAACGTGTCGTCATGGTCGAAGATCCGGTGCGGGGATTTGTGCTCGGCTTTCTCACCCGGGAATTTACCCTCGATCGAGGACGAGGCCCTGAAGCCCTGTTAGCCGTCTACGTGCCGACCAATCATCTCTATCTAGGCGACGTTCTTGTCGTGCCGCCCGAGCGGGCGACCTTCCCTGACATGACGGTGGAGGAAGGGATTCGCATCTTCCTGACCGGCGGGATGGCGCTCCCGGATCGGTTGAGGGGTCGGATCGGTGAGGACCGGACGAAGACGGTCGGGTTATAATCGCCCCTTTGTGGTTGTGAAAGCGGCCCCCGTCTTGGGGGGAAACGTGATGAGGATGATGAGAGGTGTCATGAGTCGCGGCGTGCTGTCCCCCAGCCTCTGGGTTCTTCTGCTGGTGCTGACCTGCCTTGCGGCGGGAACCGTGCCGCTCACGGCATCAGGTCAGCCCCCGACGGAACCAGCCGTGCGCCACGGCGGCGAAGCGAATCTCGTCCTGCCCGATCTGAGCCAGGTCGATTTCCTTGGCATCCCGGGCCGGAGCCTGCTTATGACCGGTCTGGTCGTGTGCGCCCTCGGCCTTCTTTTCGGACTTGTCATCTATCAGCAGCTTAAGAACCTCCCGGTCCATCAGTCGATGAGGGAGATCTCCGAGCTGATCTATGAGACGTGCAAGACCTATCTCATCCAACAAGGCAAGTTTCTGCTCATCCTCGAGATCTTCATTGGCACGATCATCGTCTTCTATTTCGGGGTGCTCCAGCGCTTTGACGCGGCCAAGGTCCTCATCATCCTGGCATTCAGCCTCATCGGCATCGCGGGCAGCTACGGCGTCGCCTGGTTTGGCATCCGCGTCAACACGTTCGCCAACTCGCGCACGGCATTTGCCGGCCTCCGGGGCCTGCCGTATCCGATCTACGCCATCCCCCTCAAGGCCGGGATGAGCATCGGCATGCTCCTCATCAGCGTCGAGCTTCTGCTGATGCTGTCGATCCTGCTCTTTATTCCGGGTGACTACGCGGGCTCCTGCTTCATCGGCTTTGCCATCGGCGAATCGCTCGGCGCGGCCGCCCTGCGGATCGCCGGAGGCATTTTCACGAAGATCGCCGACATCGGTTCGGATCTCATGAAGATCGTCTTCCAGATCAAAGAAGACGATGCGCGAAACCCCGGGGTCATCGCGGACTGCACAGGCGACAACGCGGGCGATTCAATCGGGCCGAGTGCCGACGGGTTCGAAACCTATGGTGTGACGGGGGTGGCGCTGATCACCTTCATCAGCCTCGCGGTGAAGGATCCGATCGTCCAGGTGCAGCTCCTGGTGTGGATCTTCATGATGCGCATCATGATGGTCGTCGCGAGCGGGTTTTCGTACTTCGCGAACGAAGCCATCGCCAGGGCACGGTACCTCAAGGCGTCCCGCATGAACTTCGAGGTGCCGCTGACCACGCTCGTCTGGCTCACCTCGCTCGTGTCGGTTGGCCTCACCTATCTCGTGTCCTATCTGCTGATTCCGAACCTCGGAGACGGCACGCTGTGGTGGAAGCTGTCCACCGTGATCACGTGCGGAACACTTGCCGGTGCGATCATTCCGGAACTCGTCAAGGTTTTCACCTCAACCGAATCGGCCCACGTCCGCGAGATCGTCATCTCCTCGCGCGAGGGAGGGGCGTCACTGAACATTCTGTCCGGGCTCGTGGCGGGGAACTTCAGCGCCTACTGGCTCGGGATGGGTATCGTGTCGCTGATGTCCATCGCCTATTGGGTCAGCACGATGGGGATGGGCACTCTGATGCAGGCCGAGGCCGTGTTCGCGTTCGGCCTCGTGGCCTTCGGCTTCCTCGGGATGGGCCCGGTCACGATCGCCGTCGATTCGTATGGCCCGGTCACCGACAACGCACAATCGGTCTTCGAGCTGAGCATGATCGAGACGCTGCCGGGGATCAAGGACGAGCTCAAGAAGACATACGGATTCAACGTCAACTTCGAGTCTGCCAAGCACATGCTCGAGGAGAATGACGGAGCCGGCAACACCTTCAAGGCCACGGCGAAACCCGTGCTGATCGGCACGGCGGTGGTTGGCGCCACGACGATGATCTTCTCGATCATCGTGGTCCTGACCGCGGGCCTGACGGAGAACGTCGAAAAGCTGTCGCTCCTCCACCCGCCGTTCCTGCTGGGCCTGATTACCGGCGGATCGGTGATCTACTGGTTCACAGGGGCGTCGATGCAGGCGGTCACCACAGGCGCCTATCGGGCGGTCGAATTCATCAAGGCCAACATCCGCCTCGAGGGCTCAGAGCGCGCGTCGGTTGCCGACAGCAAGAAGGTCGTTGAGATCTGCACACAGTACGCCCAGAAAGGCATGTTCAATATCTTTCTGACCGTGTTCTTCTCGACGTTGGCCTTCGCCTTCGTGGAACCCTACTTCTTCATCGGGTACCTGATCTCGATCGCCCTCTTCGGCCTCTTCCAGGCCATCTTCATGGCTAACGCCGGCGGGGCGTGGGACAACGCCAAGAAAGTCGTTGAGGTCGAGCTGAAGATGAAGGGCACAGAGCTCCACGCCGCGACCGTGATTGGCGATACGGTTGGCGACCCGTTCAAGGACACTAGCTCGGTGGCGATGAATCCGGTCATCAAGTTCACGACCCTCTTCGGACTGCTAGCGGTTGAGCTCGCGGTCAAATTGACCAACGAGGCGGGCGCCGGCCTTGCGCACCTCCTGGCCGCCGCCTTCTTTGCCGTTGCGCTGACGTTTGTCTGGCGTTCGTTCTACAGAATGCGCATCGGCGGCGCCGTTCGGGCCCAGGCGGAGGGTTGACGCCACCGGGAAGCCTCAATCAAGTCCTCCCGCGCCTCGAATTCGACCGCGGGGAACCCCGAACACAGAGGTCGTCTGACGAAAGTGTAACGAAAGCGGGGCCTGGAATTCGGGCCTCGAAAACAGTGCGAAGACACTGCGCCACTTGCGCCGGAACGGTGTCTAATAGCCCGTAAACAGTTCGTTGACACCCGTATTTTGCTGTAGCTATAATCGCCGGCCTTACTTGCGAGCGACGACGAGAGCAGGAGGATAAGGACCCGTGCCAAAGGAAATGTTTGGCGATGTCGTGAATCCCTCGATCAAGGTCGGGGGACAGAAGTGGTACACCATCCCTCTCTCCATCGTCGTGCACACCGCGTTGATCGGGGCGCTCATCATCATCCCGTTGATGGCGGCCGACGTGCTGCCGACGCCGCCGTCGATGATGGCGTTCGTCGCGGCGCCGCCACCGCCGCCGCCACCACCTCCTCCACCGCCGCCGCCGCAGGCGGCCGCCGCGCCGAAGCCGGTGGTCGAGATCAATCCGAACGCCGCACCCGTCGAAGCGCCGAGCGAGATCAAGCCCGAGACGGGCGTTCAGCAGGATTTCGGCGCAGCCGGCGGTGTTGAAGGTGGAGTCACCGGAGGAGTCGTTGGCGGAATCGTCGGCGGTCTCGCCGAAGCGCCGCCGCCGCCGCCGCCACCTGCGGCGCCAGTTCGAGTCGGCGGCAACATCAAGCCGCCGCGCAAGGTGAAAGACGTCCCTCCACTCTACCCGCCGATCGCACAATCGGCGCGCGTCCAGGGAATCGTGATTATCGAAGCGACCATCGGGCCGAGCGGTAAGGTGCAGGACGCCCGCGTCCTGCGTTCGATTCCACTGCTCGACCAGGCCGCCCTCGAGGCCGTCAAGCAGTGGGAATACACGCCGACCCTTCTGAACGGCGTGCCCGTGCCCGTCATCATGACCGTCACCGTGAACTTCACGTTGCAGTAAGAGGATTCGGATCGCTCCGAATCGATTTGGAGTCAGCTAACCTCGTCTTATAACCGGAGGATGGACCGATGGAAGGTGGCCTGAACATAATGGAAATGTGGGGACAGATGACGTGGATCGCCAAAGCGGTCGCGTTCATTCTGTTCTTCATGTCGATGTGGTCGTTCGGCGTGGCGATCGAGCGGATTTACACCTTCATCCAGGCGCGCAATCAGTCGAAGGTCTACGCGCCGCAGGTGGCCAAGCACCTCAAAGAAGGCCGTCTCAAGGACGCCATCGCGGTGTCGTCCTCCAAGAACTATCGCTATAGCCATCTGGCCAAGGTCGTGTTGGCCGGACTGCAGGAGTATCAGTTCCAGCAGGAAGCGGGCGCAGGCCTGAGTCGTGAAGACCTGGTCGATACGGTCCGCCGGTCGATTCAGCGCGCCTCGGCGCTCACGGCCAACGACCTGAAGAAGGGCGTGAGCTCGCTGGCGACGATCGGATCGACGGCCCCGTTCGTCGGGCTGCTCGGTACGGTCATCGGCGTCATCAACGCGTTCCAGGGCATCGCGGCGACCGGCTCGGGTGGTATCGGCGCTGTCTCGGCCGGTATTTCCGAAGCGCTCGTCGAGACCGCGCTCGGACTCGTCGTGGCCATCCCGGCGGTGTGGTTCTACAACTACCTGACGAACCGCATCGAGTACTTCAACGTCGAGATGGACAACTCGTCGTCTGAAATGGTCGACTACTTCATCAAGAAGACGGCGTAAGTAACCGCGAAGCAGCCGAAGGGTCAGGAGTTTCAGCCATGGCAATGGATCTCGGCGGCGCCAAGGGTGGCGTCAAGTCCGATATCAACGTCACACCGCTCGTGGACGTCATGCTGGTGTTGCTCATCATCATGATGATCGTCGCGCCACTCCTTCAAAAGGGCGTGGACGTCCGGCTCCCGACTGCGGCGAATACCACCGACAAGCCCGAAACCCAGGACCAGACGGTCGTGGCCGTCGCCGCGGACAAGCGTCTGTTCGTCAACGCGGTCCAGGTTCGCGAGTCGGAGCTGACGCAGCGGGTTCAGGAGCTGCTCGAGAACAAGAAGGAGAAGGATCGTCCTCATCAAAGGCGACACCGACGCGCCCTACAGCGCCATCATGGACGCGATGGATATGCTCCGTCAGGCGGGCATCGAGGACATGGGCCTCATTACCGATCGCAAGGTCAAGCCCGGCCAGGCGGGAGGTAAGTAATGAAGCACGCTCATAAGCACCACGGCGCCGACTCGGTCTTCCGAGGCAAGGATCTGCACGTCAGCGCGGACATGAACGTCACGCCGATGATCGACGTGCTGCTCGTGCTCCTTGTCATCTTCATGGCCGCGTTGCCGCTGACGCAGAAGGGCCTCGACATCAACCTGCCGGCCGAGACGAAATCAGCCGAGCAGCAGCAGGTCGATACGAGCCAGATCGTGCTCGAATACACCGCCGATCGCCGCATCTCGATCAACAAGCAGGACGTGACGATGCCGGAGCTCGAGACACGCCTCCGGAACATCTTCGAACAGCGCAAGGACAAGACGATGTTCATCGCCGGCGCGGGCACGCTGCGCTACGGCGAAATCGTCGATGTCATCGACGCCGCCAAGGGCGCTGGCGTCGAGAAGGTCGGGATCGTGACGGAGGGCATGCGCCGGGCCGCCGGGGCAGCTCCCACGGGCAACTAGCCACCACCAGACACGGTCATCCTCGAGGGCCGCTTCGTCTCCATCGGCGAAGCGGCCCGTTTCTTGTACAAGGAACAGCGACCAGCTAACTAAAAGAGCCGCTCCCTTCCGCGAGGAAGAGAGCGGCTCTTGGCAGATGCTGGTCTGGGGGCCCCTCTAGTCGCCGACGCCCGCAGTCTTCTTCTTCTGGAGGTCCTTGGCCTTCGCCTGCAGTGCTTCGGCCTCCTTCAGGAGCGCCTGCTGCTTGGCGACGTCCTTCTCGAGGTTGGCCTGCAGCCGGAGCAGGAGGCCCTTGTAGACCACAGCCTCGAGGTAGTCGGGCTTGATCTCGAGGGCGCGATCGACGGCCTGGACACCTTGCTGGACCATGTCCTTCTTCTCGGGGTCCTTGAGCCTGAAGTCGCGGTAGGCCTTGTCCCAGTAATAGCTCGCGATGGTGTAGTGGGCCTCGGGGTTGTTTGGTTCCTTTTCCGCACGCTGCCGCAGGGCTTCGATGGTCTTGTCGAACTCGCCCTGGCGATTGTAGTAGCCGGCGAGCTGCATGTAGACCGATGAATCATTCGGCCTCGCATCCTTGGCCTTCAGGAGCGTCGCCTCGGCCTGCTCGTAGTTGCCGTTGTCCTCATAAATCTTGGCGAGCGCGAAATAGTTCGCCGGATCGGACGGATCGAGCTCGATCATCTTGAGCACCGTCGGCTCGGCCTGGCTGGGGTCGTTGGCCTTGTCCGGGCCGTACGCCGCCACCAGATACTCCAGAGCCAGCTTCTTCATTTTCGGGTCGCGCTTCCTTGGCTACGGCGAGCTTGTAGTTGTCGATCGCCTTCGTCAGGTTCGCGTCGTTCTCGGCCTCACCCCGTCGCGAAGTCTTGAAGAGCTGGTCGTAGCTGTTTCCGAGGTAGAAGTAGGCCGAGGTGAGCTCGGGATCCGCCAACAAGGTTTCCTCGTACTTGGCTGCGGCTCGCTTGTAGTCCTGCTGCTGATACAGGGCGTTGGCTTCCTTGAAGGTCTTGCGAGCCTTCAGATTGGCCACCTTGCCGCAGGCGCCCGCCGACAGGGTCAGCGACGCGAGCAAGACCGCCGTGGTTCCGATACGCATGACATCCCCCTTAAACTCCCGACACACGCTGCACGAGGCTGCTTGTGAAAGGAAAGACTGATGACCGACCCGGAGGTGGCAACCCCGTTCTGCGGGGTCCCAAAGCCGCGTCAGTATAGTGAAGCAAAAAACGGAACGTCAAGCCAATCGGCGAAGCCCTGTACCGGCCGCTTGACCCCCTTCTCCGGGCGTCCCTATGATGCTCCAGGGGCCGGACTTGCTCGTCCCCCGAAGGTTAGACACCGCACCCCATGATTCGATTCGAGGACCTGCTCGAAAAAGTCCGGGTCTATTCCCCGGAGGCCGATCTCGAGCTCCTTCGCCGGGCCTACGTCTTTTCCGCCTTCGAACATAAGGGCCAGGTGCGCCACTCGGGCGAGCCTTACCTCGTGCACCCGCTCGAAGTGGCCGACTTCCTCGCCGACATGAAGCTCGACGTCGTGGCCATCGCCTCCGGACTCCTCCACGACGTCGTCGAAGACACGCTGGTCAGTATCGACCGGATCCGGGAGCACTTCGGGCCCGAGGTGGCGCATGTAGTCGAGGGCGTCACCAAGATCAGCGCGATTTCCTTCTCGTCGAGCGAGGAGCACCAGGCCGAGAACTTTCGGAAGATGCTCCTGGCGATGGTGGATGACATCCGCGTTATCCTCGTCAAACTCGCCGACCGCCTTCACAACATGCGCACGCTGCACCATCTGCCGGAAGAACGCCGAGTGAGAGTGGCGCAGGAAACGCTCGACATCTACGCGCCGATCGCCAACCGCCTCGGGATGAGCAAGATCAAGAACGAGCTCGAGGAGCTGGCGTTCAAGTACCTCGAACCGAAGCAGTACGAGTCGCTGAAATCGCAGGTTGAAAGGAAACGAAAGGCCACCGAGGGCTTCATCGAAGAGCTGAAGCGCACCATCACCACGAAGCTCGCCGAGGCCCAGATCCCCGTCATGCAGATCGACGGACGGATCAAGCGCCTGTACAGCATCAACCAGAAGCTCCAGCGGCAGAAGATCGATCTCGAGCAGGTCTACGACTTTGCCGCCCTTCGGATCGTGACCGATTCGGTCAAGGATTGTTACGCGGCGCTCGGAATCATTCACCAGACCTGGTCGCCGGTGCCCGGCCGAATCAAGGATTTCATCGCGATGCCGAGGCCGAACGGGTATCAGTCGCTTCACACGTCCGTCGTGAGCGAACGGGGCTTTCCGTTCGAGGTGCAGATCAGGACCCAGGCGATGCACCGCGGCGCGGAGGAAGGCATCGCCGCCCACTGGAAGTACAAGGAGGGTCGCGTGGGCGATGCACGCGACGAACGATATTTCCTCTGGCTTCGACAGCTGCTCGAGTGGCAGCAGGAGGTTCGCGATCCCCGGGAGTTCCTTCAGAACCTGAAGATCGATCTGTATCCGGAAGAAGTGTACATCTTCACGCCTAAGGGCGAAGTCAAGGCGCTCCCGCGAGGCGCGACCCCCATCGACTTTGCTTACATGATCCACACCGACGTCGGACATCAGTGTGTGGGCGCCCGGGTCAACGGAAAGATGGTGCCCCTCCGGACGCGCCTCAAGAACGGCGACATCGTCGAGATCGTGACCGCCACCGGACACAAGCCGAGCCGGGACTGGCTGACGATCGTGGCGACGTCACGGGCGCGGAACAAGATCAAGCACGCGGTTCACGCCGAGGAGCGTGAGCGGAGCATCGAGCTGGGCCGCAAGATCTTCGAGAAAGAGGCGCGGCGGTTCGACTTGAGCGGAAAAACGCTCATCGAGGGCGAGGCGTTTGCCAAGCTGGCCGGCGAGTATGGAGGCAAGGCCGACGAGCTGTTCGCGGAGATCGGCTACGGCAAGCTCTCGCCGCGCCAGGTGCTCGACAAGCTGGTGCCGCGCGAAGAGCTGAAAGAGAAGCCGCCCGAGGGCGCGGTCGCGGCGGTCGTCCGGCGCGTGCTTGGCACCGGCGACGAGAGAATCAAGGTGCGCGGCGTCGACGATCTGATGGTGTACCGGGCGCGCTGCTGTAATCCGATCAGGGGTGAGCAGATCGTGGGCTACATCACGCGCGGGAAAGGCGTCTCCGTCCATTCCGCCAACTGTCCGAACGTCGTCAATCTTCTCTATCACCCCGAGCGACGCATTGCTGTCGAATGGGACAAGAGCGCCGACCAAGCGCGCTACACGGTGAGGCTGACCATGCAGGTCGAAGATCGCAAGGGCATCCTGGCCGACGTCAGCTCGAAGATTGCCGACATCAACACCAACATCACCACCATCGAGGCTCGAACCGACCACGACCGTCGCGGCCACATCGACATGACCGTCGAGATCAACGATCTCAAGCACCTCGAGAAGGTGATCAAGTCGCTTAGAAGCGTGGAAGGCGTGCTCGGGGTGGAACGGGCGGGACGGGTGGCAGGGTAGGACGAGGTCTTCGGGTCTCAGTTATCGGATATCAGTAATCAGTAGTCAGGAGCCAGTTGTCACCAAATGGAGCCGACAGCTGAGCGGCGGATGAGCGAACGGCTAACCGGGAACTGAAAAACTGGCTAGATGACCGCGATCGCGTCGATCTCGACGCGGCAGTCCTTGGGGAGGCGCGCAGCCTGGATCGTCGTGCGGGCCGGGTGAGGCGAGGAAAAATACGTGGCGTAGACCTCGTTCATTGCCGCGAAGTCGTTCATGTCGGCCAGGTAGACGCTGGTCTTGACGACGTGGTCGAGCGAGGCACCGGCAGCCTGGAGGACAGCCTTGAGGTTGTCAAAGACCCGGCGCGTTTGCGCCGCGATGTCACCGTCCACGAGATTGCCCGTGGCCGGGTCGATCGGCGTCTGACCGGACAGGAAAAGCAGCTGTCCGTTCTGCACGGCCTGCGAATACGGGCCGATGGCCTTGGGGGCATCGGGTGACGAAACGGCCTGTCGCATGGGGTTGAGAGGCCGGGCGACTACGCCGCCTTGATCACCTTGTGGGACCGGAGGCACCGGGTGCACACCCGAATTCGCTTGACCCCGCCGTTGATGACCGCCCTCACGCGCTGGAGGTTCGGATTGAATCGCCGTGGCCGGATATTGTGGGCGTGGCTGATCGTGCGCCCAAACATCGGTTGTTTACCGCAGATTTCACAGTGTCTGGCCATAATGTAAGTGACAGTACAGAACCGTAATTTGGAGAAGCCCGAAACGCCAAATTATAGCATGCGACACCGACTGTCAGGGTCTCCAGCCAGTATGCGCCGGGCCACGCAGAGGTGCTCAGGGCTGCACAAGATCCGTCGGTCGCACGACCCGAGGTTCGTCCCTGGGCTCGTCGGCGTTCCTGAATCGGGCGAGCACGCGCGCGAGCACGTCGAGGAACGCCGTGTCACCTCCACCGCTGCTTTTCGCGGTGTCCTTCGCGCCCTTCTCGAGTCTCCTCATCACCTGCGCCAGGTCACGTTCGATCGACCGTCCACCGCGTTCAATCAGCTCAGCGAGGGCGGCTTTCATCGCTTGCACGAGTCGCTGAGCGGGAAGCCCCTCGGGCTGGTGCTCGTAGATCACTCCACGACCCGCCGTCTCGTAGGTGGCGGCCAGGGAGGCCGCCGCCGCGGCAACATCCTGATCCAGCGTGCGTTGAAGGCTCTCGACGCTCCTGTGCCGGAGCAGGGCGTTCCCAATCAAAAAAAAGAGTTGCGTCTGGCGTTCGCTCAGCCCGGACAGCGCGGGTGCCAGTATCTGAATGTCGGCCTGCTGTTGCTTCTGGACGGCCGCCGGAGGATGACTGCGCGCGGTCGTCAGGTAGACGCAGTCAGCGGGACACCGGATTTCCACCAGTCGCTTCGTGCCGCAACACACTGCACAGATCTGCTGATTGAGCGCCGGACAGGCCCGACGGGCCTTCCGTTGGCCGCACAGAGGACACAGCACGCTACAGCTTTGCACACGGTCGGATACGGGTCAAACGAACCGGCCCGCTCCGTTCATCGCGAATCGTGCCCATTTTCTGCAGCTCAACCGGGGAACGGGGATTGCAGCCGCGTAAACTGACAGCCGTCAGCCGCGATTGGGAGGTCTTCGATGCCACTCGTTCGCCGCGAAACGACCACCGAGTATTTCAAGGAATTGGTCGAAGGCGCTCTGGCGCATCAGCAGCTTGCCGTTGACGAGTTGACCTCGTGGTACGTCGTCAACATGCTCGCGGGATTCACGCACGTCGACGCGATGCATGGCGGCCTGCAGGACGAACCGCTCGCTCTCGAGATGGCGCGGGCCTTCGAGCAGGGACGATACGCCGAACACCGGACGCTCAAACGCGTCGGCGACACGTCGCTCTTCATCTCCGGATTTTTCTCGGACAGCCTCAATCGCAGGATTGTCGACATCGATTACTACATGTCTCTCGGTGCAGTGGCGTACCGCTTTCTCAGCCGCCATGACGCCGACGCGCAGTCGTCGGTGTTCGGCGAGCTGGCGGCCAAGTTCGAGTCGTTCGTCGACGTCCTCTCCGAGGTCAGCGAACGAAGTGCGCTGACCTCGAACGCGGATTTGCTGCGACTGTACGAACGCTGGTTGCGATCCGGAAGCCGGCGGGCCGGCGACCGGTTGGTGGAGCTGGGGATTGTGCCAAACCGATCAATTGGACGCCGGTTCGTGCAGTAAGACTGCACAGGATGGGGGACAACTCCGCCACACCCCGGCCCAAGAGATGTCCGGTCGATGTAGTCCCTGGAGGACAGAACGATGGGCTGGTTCCGAACCGGTTTCCGGGTCGCGGCGTCTAATGAGGGTGAACATCGCCGGTTCGCCAGCACGCCAGGACGGGTTCGAATGTGTAAAACATTGTAAATGAATAATATAGAAGGTTTTCAGTTGGGGAACGGTGATCCGTAGAGGGACGCGATTCGGTTCTCTCCCCTCCCCGTCACCACTTCCCCCTGAGTTTCGAGCCGGCGTTCTGAATACCCTGAGCGGAGGGCTCAACGAGCCCGAGTCCAGGCATCCATATTGCATAGACGCTGGTGCTTTATACGACCGGAAGGAGCGGCATCATGCGAAGCGTAAAGAAGGTTCGAACGGAAATGAATCCCTCGCGATACGACGAGCTCAAGAAGATGCTCGAAGAGCGTCGGCGCGAGCTGGTGAGCGAGGTGCACGGCAAGATCCGCGACGTGCGTGCCGAGAATAAGATGAGCGACGTCCTGGATGCGGGCGAAACCTCTGAAGCCGATATTCAGGAGGACATCGAGTTCGCGTTGATCCAGATGAAGGCGGAGACCCTCAACAAGATCAACGAGGCTCTCGGGCGTCTCGAGGACGGCACATACGGATACTGCTTTGAATGCGGCGAGGAGATCGCGGAGCAGCGGCTCAGGGCGCTTCCGTTCGCCGTTCGGTGCAAGGACTGCGAAGAGGCGCGTGAGGTGGCCGAGAGGCGCGAGCGGCAGCTTTCGCAGCGACGCAACTCCTCGGTGCTCTTCTTCGACATGTCGAGCTAACCGGCTACCCCACCCGCCAGGCTCCGCTTCCGCGGGAGTGGAGCCTGTCTCCTTCTCCGGACGAGCGCATCGACGCGGGGTTCGCCCCTTTCCCCCGCAAGGGAGCACGCGCGATGAGTGATAGCGACGAACGCCTCACGGTAGAAGAAGCGCCGAGTGGCGACCGGCCGTTGTCGATACCGGCCGAGCTTCCGATTCTGCCGCTCCGGGACACGGTTCTTTTTCCCAACTCGTTCATGCCGCTCGCCGTGGCGCGCGAGAGCTCGGTGCGCCTCATCGACGAAGCGATCTCGAGCGGACGCCTTGTCGGCGTCTTCACGCAGAGAGACGCGTCGGTCGAGGAGCCGGGGCGCGACGATCTGTACGACATCGGTACTGCCACGCACATCCACAAGATGTTCAAGCTCCCCGACGGGAGCCTTCGCCTGATCGTGCAGGGCTTGGCGCGTCTGAAGCTCGAGGAGATCGTGGCGCATCGACCGTACCTCAAGGCTCGGGTCGGCATGGCGCTCGAGACATTGCGGGACGAAGATCATCTGGAGATCGACGCGCTTCAACGCAACATCAAGACGAATTTTCAGCAGGTCGTGTCGCTGTCACCGCTGCTGTCCGACGACCTTCAGACCCTGGCGCTGAACATTGTCGAACCCGGCCGGCTGGCCGATTTCATCGCCTCGAGTCTCACCACCGTAACGACCGCAATCAAGCAGGAAGTGCTCGAAACGCTCGACGTCCGCGCGCGGATGGACAGCCTCAACCGAATCCTGATCAAAGAGCTCGAAGTGCTCGAGCTCGGCTCGAAGATTCAGTCGCAGGTGCAGTCCGAGGTGGGGAAGAACCAGCGCGAGTATTTTCTCCGCGAACAGCTCAAGGCCATCCAGAAGGAGCTCGGCGAAGGCGACGATCAGACAAAAGAGATCGAAGAGCTCCGGGAAAAGATCGAAGCGGCGGGCATGCCTGAAAGCGTCCGCAAGGAAGCCATGCGCGAACTCGATCGGCTCGCGAAGATGCCGGTCGCCGCCGCGGAGTACACGGTGTCACGGACCTACTTGGACTGGCTGGTGGCGCTCCCGTGGTCGAAGCGAACCGAAGAAGTCATCGATCTCGCGAAGACGAAGGCGCAGCTCGATACCGATCACTCGGATCTGGAGAAGGCGAAGGATCGCATCCTCGAATATCTGGCGGTCCGCAAGCTGAACCCCGACGTCAAGGGTCCGATCCTCTGCTTCGTCGGACCTCCTGGCGTGGGGAAAACGTCGCTCGCGCGCTCGATCGCCGTCTCGCTGGGCCGGAAGTTCGCACGCGTGTCCCTCGGCGGCATGCGCGACGAGGCTGAGATTCGAGGGCATCGCCGGACCTACATCGGCGCGCTGCCCGGTCAGATCATTCAGGGTCTCCGGCGCGCGGAGTCGAGGAATCCGGTGTTCATCCTCGACGAAATCGACAAGCTCGGATCAGACTTCCGCGGCGATCCCGGCTCGGCGTTGCTCGAGGTGCTCGATCCGGAGCAGAACAGCACGTTCCGGGACCACTACCTCGATCTGCCATTCGACTTGTCCGAAGTGCTCTTCATCACGACCGCCAACGTGCTCGATCCGGTACCGCCCGCGCTGCGGGATCGCATGGAGGTCCTGGAGCTTCCCGGCTACACCGAGGAAGAGAAGCTCAAGATCGCGCAGGAGCACCTCGTGGCAAAGCAGATCAAGAATCACGGGCTGACGCTCGAATCACTGAGTTTCAGCGAGGCTGCGCTTCACACCGTGATTCGCGGCTACACGCGCGAAGCCGGTGTCCGGAATCTGGAACGCGAGATCGCAGCGCTCTGCCGCAAGGCCGCGCGTCGGCGCGCGGAGGGCCACGAGGCGCCTCTCGAGATCACGCCGGGCGTGGTGCTCGAGATGCTGGGCGCGCCGCGGTTCCTTGACGAGGAAATCGAGGAGAGAACCAAGAATCCCGGCGTGGCGATTGGGCTGGCATGGACACCGGTCGGTGGAGAGGTGCTGTTCGTCGAGGCGTCACGCATGCACGGTCCTGGGACACTGACATTGACCGGACATCTTGGCGACGTGATGAAGGAGTCGGCGCGCGCGGCGCTCTCGTGGCTCCGGGCGCACGCCACCGAGTACGCCATCGATCCCGATTTCTACAAGACAGCCGAGATCCACCTTCACGTGCCGTCGGGCGCCATCCCCAAGGATGGTCCATCGGCCGGCGTAACCATGGTGGCGGCGCTCGCCTCCGAGCTCACGGGTCGTCCGGTGCGCGGCGATCTCGCCATGACGGGAGAAATCACCCTGTCGGGCCGCGTGCTGCCGGTCGGGGGCATCAAGGAGAAGGTTCTGGCCGCGCGGCGCGTTGGCATCCGAGAGGTCATCCTCCCGCAGCAGAACGAGAAGAACATCAAAGAGGATCTCGGCGAGGAACTGCGACGCGAATTGCGCGTCCATCTCGTGTCGACGATTGACGAAGCGCTGCTCATCGCGCTGACACCCGCGGCACGACCGGGAGCCGACGTCCCCACGACTCGCCAACTGCAGAGCACCATCCAATAACGCGGCGCCGCGCTCACTCTTCGGGGATCTCGTCGAGGACTGTCGACAGGTCCCCCGGCAGCGGGCACGTGAACGTCATGCGTTTCCCGTCTTCGGGATGATTGAACGACAGCTTGTGCGCATGAAGAAACGGCCGCTCGAGTCGTCCGAGCGCGCGAAGGTGTCCCGGCAGGTGCCGTCGAACACCGCCGTAGAGCGAGTCGCCGACAATCGGGTGACCGATCGCGCTCAAATGGACGCGAATCTGGTGCGTGCGTCCCGTGGCGATCGCCACATGCAGGAGTGACACGCCCTTCAGCTGAAGAGCGCGCGTGACGCGAGTCACGGCCGACCGTGCGCGCCTGGCCCTCGCCGACATCTTCTGACGATTTACGGGATCCCGGCCGATCGGTGCATCGATCCGCCGGCCGGCCAGTACCACGCCCCACACCAGCGCGATGTATTCCTTGTCCACTTCGCGGTCGCGGAACTGCCGCGCCAGCTCCTCATGAGCCCGGTCGTGCTTGGCCACCACCATCAGCCCTGACGTGCCTTTGTCGAGGCGATGGACGATGCCCGGACGGAGCTCGCCGCCGATGCCGCTCAGCCCGCTCGCGTGATGGAGCAGCGCATTGACGAGCGTCCCGGCCGAATGTCCCGCGGCCGGATGCACCACCATGCCGGCTGGCTTGTCCACGACGACGAGATCCTTGTCTTCGAAAACGATCGTCAGGGGAAGCGCCTCGGGCAGGACTTCCGTCGGAAGCGGATCGGGCATCTCGACGGAGATGCGGTCGCCGTCACGCACGATCGTGTTGGGGCGGCCGGGTCGCGTTCCGACCAGGACGAGACCGTCCTTGATCAGGCGTTGTATCTGTGTGCGTGAGCGGTCGGCGAGCGACGACGCCAGGAACTTGTCGAGCCGGCTGCCGGCGGTTTCTTCGGTGACGGTGAGCTCGAGGTGTTCCACGCCTCGCGGCCTGCGGCGCGAGGCGCCTATGCCGCCGCTTTCTTCCGGGCGCCAGCCGGTTCCGGACGCGGGGCTCGGGCCAGCCAGATGAGCATCGCGATGCTGAGTGGCACAATCAGGACGGAAATGAACTGCGAGGTGGATAGGACGCCGAAGACGATGCCGCGCTCGTCGCCGCGGAACATCTCGATCACGAACCGCGAGACGCCGTAGAGAAACATGTAGATCCAGAACGTGCGCCCTGGAAATGCGCGACCTCGCCGCTCCATGACCAGGAGCAGGGCAAGGATGGCCAGCTCGGCTCCGGCTTCGTAAAGCTGTGTCGGGTGGAGCGCGACGCCCAGGGGCGTGCCGACGTTGGCGGCCGCGAACGGATCGGTGAACGTGATGCCCCACGCGCAGCGTCGTGGCTTTGCCGTAACAGCATCCGGCCATGAGGCACCCGATTCGACCGACGGCGTGGCCCAGCGCGATGCCCGGCGCGAAGACATCGCACGTTGTCCACACGGGCAGGCCATGACGCCGCATGTACCACAAGGCGACGACGACCGCGCCGATGAGACCGCCGTAAAAGACGCCGCCCGATCGAACCAGGGACAGGAGCTCGGCCGGCCGCTCCCTGAAGTACTGGAAGTCCACGATCAGCAGCATCAACTTGGCGCCCACCAGCGCGCTCACGATGATGGCGATGCCGAGATCGAGGGTCCGCGCGGGGTCGAGTCCCTGCTGCCGCGCGCGAACGAGCGCGAGCTTCAGTCCCACGAGGTACGCGGCTGCGAGCAGCACCCCGTAGGTGTAAATCGTAATGGGGCCGAGCTCAAGAAGTCTGGGGAACACGGCGAGTGAGACCGAGCATGTCGAATATCATCAGCGAAACACCGATCGTGATGGCGGCGTCGGCGACATTGAACGCCCAGAAATGATAGTTGCGCCAGTAAACGTCCACGAAGTCTACAACGTACCCGGCCGTGACGCGATCGACCAGGTTACCCGCGGCGCCGCCAAGAACGAGTGCGAGCCCGTAACGCGCCGCCCGCTGACTGGCGGGCAGGGCCGCGGCGTAGAAGCCCACACCGATCAACGCAACAGTCGCGATGAGCGCGATGATCGGGCCCTTGAAGGGAAACTCGGCGGCGTTCAGGATGCCGAAGGCAGCCCCCGTATTCCGCACGTGCGTCAGATCCATGAATCCCGGAAGAACGGTGACGGACTCGTGGAGTGGCAGCAGCGCCCGAACGAGCGCCTTGGTAGCCTGATCCGCCACCACGACCACCGCGGCGAGCCAGAGCTCTGAGACGCGCAGCAACCGGATCTCGACTGGTTCCAGGGTGTCCGTCACGGAGCCTTCTATGGCCTGACCGTCTCGCGCAGCGCTTCCTCACAACGATCGCAGATGCGTTCGTTCGACAGCGCCGAGACATATCGCCAGCATCGTTCGCACTTCTCACCGTCGGCCCGCTCGACTGCCACCGTGATTGAATCGGCGCCGTCAGGCGGCGCGATCGAAACCTGCGACACGATGAAGAGCATCGGGAGGTCTCGCCCATGGGAATCGAGCCATTTGAGCTCGGACGGAGGCGCCGACAGGACGACCTTCGCCTGCAGCGACGAGCCGATCTGCTTTCCCTTGCGAAGAGGCTCAATCTGGCCCAGCACCTGCTCCCGAAGAGCCATCAACTTCGTCCAGCGCTCGAGCCGTTCGCGGTCGATGAGCGGCGCCAGCTGGCCCGCCGTCGGGAACACCGCCATGTGCACCGAGTCCTCTCGTCTGCCGGGCAGATGGCGCCAGAGTTCTTCCGCGGTGACCGGCAGGATAGGCGCGAGCAGTCTCGTCAGCCCATCCGCCATGATGTACATCGCCGTCTGCGACGCGCGCCGTTCAATCGAGCGCGCTCCAAAGGTGTACAGCCTGTCCTTCGACACGTCGTTGTAGAACGCGCTCAGATCGACCGTGGTGAACGCGTTGACCAGCTGGAAGATGGTCGGGTAGTCGTACTCGTCGTACGCGCCGAGGATCCGCCCCGCAACCTCGGCGTACCGGGCCAGGATGAAGCGGTCGACATCCTCGCGTTTGTCGCTCGGCACCATGTCGACAGCCGGATCGAAGTCGTACAAGTTGGCCAGCAGATACCGCATCGTGTTGCGGATCTTCCGGTAAGCCTCGACCACGCGCTCGAGGATCTGCTTGCTGATCCGCATTTCGTCGCGATAGTCCACCATCGCAACCCACAGCCGAAGGATTTCGGCTCCGCTTTCCTTGATGATGTCCTGAGGGTCGATCGTGTTGCCGAGCGACTTGGACATCTTTCGGCCATCTTCATCGATGAAGAATCCGTGCGTCAGCACCTGGTGGAAGGGTGGGCGCCCGCGCGTGCCGAGCCCTACGAGCAGCGAGCTCTGGAACCAGCCGCGATGCTGATCGCTACCCTCGAGATAGATGTCTGCCGGCCACTGCAGATCGGGCCAGAACGGGAGCACGGCTTCGTGGCTCGAGCCGGAGTCGAACCACACGTCGAGAATGTCCCGCTCGCGCTCGAAGGTCGTTCCGCCGCATGAAGGGCAGGCGAGACCGGCCGGAATGAATTCCTCAATCGGGCGCTCGTACCACGAGTCGGCTCCGTAGGTGTCGAAGACGGCGGCCGCCCGTTCCACCAGCGCAGACGTCAGGAGGGCTTCGCCGCAGCTCGAGCAGTCAACCGAGGGAATGGGCACACCCCAGGCACGCTGACGCGAGATGCACCAGTCGGGTCGACCGCCCACCATGCCAGCCATGCGGTCGTGGCCCCACGCCGGGAACCACTTCACCTTGTGATCGATCGCGTCGAGCGCGACGGCCCGAAGCGTGCCAGCCGTCGAACCCGTGCCGCCACCGAGCTCGCCGTCCATCCGGATGAACCACTGCGAGGTGGCCAGAAAGATCACGGGGTTGTGGCATCGCCAGCAGTGCGGATACTGGTGCGAAAAAGTCTCGCGATGCCAGAGTCGTCCGCGCGCCTTCAATGCCTCCTCGATCTTCGAGTTGGCATCGAAGACACGCAGGCCGCCAAAAAGCTCGACGGTGTCGTGAAAGTGCCCCCCCGGGCCGATCGGCGCATAGATCTCGAGCCCGTATTTCACGCCGGTATTGAAGTCGTCGGCGCCGTGTCCGGGCGCCGTGTGAACGGCTCCTGTTCCGGCATCGAGGTTGACGTAGTCGCCGAGCACGCCCACGGAATCGCGCGCGTACAACGGGTGCTGGAATCTGATGCTCTCCAGTTCCCTCCCCTTCATCCGCGCGACGGGATCGCCAAACGGCTTGCCAACCGCCTCTCCAACCCTCTGCGCGAGGTCCTGGGCGACGATGACCGCGCGTCCGTCCACGTCATAGGCGGCGTAGTCGAGTTCGGGATGGAACGCGATTGCGAGGTTCGACGGAATCGTCCAGGGCGTCGTCGTCCAAATCAGAACAGAGACCTGACGGTCCTTCAGGGCCGGGATACGGTGGGCGAGTTCCTCGGCGCCTTCCGAGGCGAGAAGGAATTCGACGTAGATCGACGGCGAAGAGTGATCGGCGTACTCGACTTCGGCCTCGGCGAGCGCGGTGCGGCAGTGGATGCACCAGTGAACCGGCTTCCGTCCTTTGTAGACCAGGCCTTGATCGACGAACTTGCCCAGCGCCCGCGCGATTGCCGCCTGGTACTGAAAGTTCATCGTCAGATATGGGTTGTCCCACTCGCCGAAGATGCCGAGCCGTTGGAACTCCGCGGTCATGACGCCGATGAAACGTTCCGCGTAGGCCCGGCACGCCCTGCGGAAGTCTGCGATCGACATTTCCCGCTTCTTCGGGCCGAGCTCCCGGTCGACCTTGAGCTCGATCGGAAGGCCGTGACAGTCATAACCGGGCACGTACGGCGCCCAGAATCCGGCCATCGATCTGGACTTGACGACGAAGTCCTTCAGAATCTTGTTGAGAGCCGTGCCGAGATGGATCTGGCCGTTGGCGTACGGCGGCCCGTCGTGGAGCACGAATTTCTGCGCGCCTTTCCGCTGCTCGCGGATCCTGCCGTAGAGATTCATCTCCGCCCAGCGTGCGAGCATCTCGGGCTCGGTCACCTGGAGATTGGCCTTCATCGGAAACGTCGTCCGCGGCAGGTGCAGCGTGTCTTTCCAGTCGGGCATGTTCGATCAATTGTACCGCAAAGCCCCGGGGCAACCGGGCTCGAGGCCCGGCTCGGTGGCGCGATGGCGCGACCCAAGGCCGCATGAATGCGACTTGTATAATGAGAGCATGGGTCGGCCGGAAGACAGCATGCGCCCCGCGGTACGCTCGACCGTTCTCGGCAACGGGCTGACGGTCATCGTGCAGGAGGTGCACACGGCTCCGCTTGCCTCCGTCTGGTGCTGGTACAAGGTGGGCTCGAAGGATGAGGGTCCCGGCCGAACGGGGATCTCTCATTGGGTCGAGCACATGAACTTCAAAGGCACCACGAACATCCCGCGCGATCAGGTCAAGGGCATCATTGAACGCTTCGGCGGAAGCTGGAACGGCTACACGTGGGTCGACCAGACGACCTACCTCGAAACGGCCGCGTCGCATGCGCTCGATCAGATGCTCTTCATCGAATCAGAGCGGATGGCGAGCTGCCTGTACCACCCGGACGATTGCGAGTCCGAACGCACCGTGATCATCTCGGAGCTCCAGGGCGGCGAGAACGATCCCGATCAGCTTCTGGATCAGGAGCTGACCGCCACGGCATTCCGCGCGCATACGTACCGACATCCGACGATCGGGTGGCTGAACGATCTGGAAACCATGACGCGCGAGGATCTTTTTCAGCACTATCGCCAGTACTACATTCCGAGGAATGCCGCGCTCGTGGTCGTGGGCGACGTCGATAGTGACGAGGTGCTCCGGCGCGTGGAACAGCGATTTGGCGCTATTCCCGAAGGCTCGGCGCCTCCACGCATGACGCTTCGCGAACCTGAGCAAGTCGGCGAGCGCCGAGTCGTGATCCGCAAAGTGGGTACGACGGCTTATCTGAAGGTCGCGCATCCGGCGCCCGCGATTGCCCACCCTGACTTCTGGCCGCTGCTCGTGCTCGACGCCGTGCTGACAGGAGCCAAGGGACTGAACCTCTGGACCAGCTTCAGGACGCCGGCCCCGCAGCGAAGCACTCGCCTGTACAAGGCGCTGGTCGAGACCGGGCTGGCATCCGCCGTTTCCGGCGCCATGGTGCCGACCGAGGATCCGTTTCTACACGTGGTATCTGTGACGGCTCGTGAAGGCCAATCCCTGCCCGAGCTCGAAGCCGTGGTGGCTCGTGAACTGGAATACGTGGCCAGGCACGGCGTCACCCCGGGCGAGTTGCAGAAGGCGAAGGGTCAGCTCAGGGCCCGGCTCGTGTTCGACAATGACAGCGTCACCAACATCGCGCACCAGCTCGGGTTCTTTCACACCATCGCGAGCCTGGAGACCTACTTCGGCCTCGAGGCGTCCGTCAGCGCCGTCACCTTGGAAGATGTCGCCCGCGCGGCCGGCGAGTGGCTCGTCGCCAGCCGCCGCACGACCGGATGGTTCGAGCCGATGCGGTCCATTCCGGATGAAGAAGTTCGGATGCCCACAGAACCTGTCGCCTCTGCCGCCGAGCCGTGACGACCCTTATTCAGCGCGCGCTCGACCCGGTCCGCCAGGTGCTCGACAACGGGCTCGTGGTGATCGTCAGGGAGGCGCGGACAACGCCGGCGGTGACGATCCACGCGGCGATTCACGCGGGGAGTCTCTACGATCCCGATGGCCAGCTCGGGCTGGCGCATTTCATGTCCCGGACAATCGACCGGGGAACCGCCAGGCGTTCGGCAGATCAGATCGCCGAAGAGATCGATTGTCGCGGCGTGTCATGGTCCATCGGCACCACTCGACACCAGGTCACGGTCAGCTGCACGTGCCTCTCCGAGGACTTCGATCACCTGCTCGATCTGCTCGGCGACGTGGTCATGCGACCGACGTTCCCCGATGAGCAGGTCGTCCGCCGGCGCGGGGAGATCATCACGGCGATTCGACAAGACGAGGACAGCCCAGCCGTCGTCGCCGTCGAACGGCTGATGGCCTTGCTCTATCCGGCGCCGCATCCCTATGGGCGAAAAGCCAAGGGAACGGTGGAGAGCGTCGGATCGATCGACGCCGGCGCGCTCGAGCGCTTCTATCGAAGCCGGTTTTCGCCGTCCACTCTTTCGCTCGTTGTCGTCGGAGACGTCGATCCATCCCAGGTGATCGAGTCGTCGTCGCGCATCTTTCGCGATTGGCAGGCAGGCGTGCCAGCCGACATAGGTGTGCCGCCACCCGCCGCCCGCTCGACGCGACACATTGAAGTGCTTTCGATGATGAACAAGGCGCAGGCCGACATTGCGTACGGCTTTGTCGCCGCCTCGAGATCGGATCCGGCCTTCTATGCGTTGTGGATCATGAATCACGCGCTCGGGCAGTACGCCCTCGGAGGCCGGCTGGGCGATTCGATTCGCGAGCGACAGGGCATGGCGTACTATGTCTTCAGCTCGCTCGACGCGAATATCGGCACGGGTCCGCTCGTCATACGAGCGGGTGTCAATCCAGCCAACGTCGATCGGGCGATTCGCTCCATCGATGAAGAGCTGCGCGCGGCGATCTCACCAGGATTCACCGATCGCGACGTGCAGGAGTCCCGGCAGTACCTGATCGGATCGCTTCCAAGAAACCTGGAAACGAACGCGGGCGTCGCGAGTTTCCTCCAGGCCGCGGAGCTCTTTGGCCTGGGACTCGATTACGATCGCCGCCTGCCGGCTCTTCTCGAGGCCGTCACGCTCGAGGACGTGCAGGCCGCGGCCCGCCGGGTTCTGGATCCGGACCGGGCCACCGTCGTCATTGCGGGGCCCTACATCGATCAGCAACGAGCCATAGAGCAACGAGCAACGAGCAATGAGTAATGAGCAACGAGCAATGAGATTCGTGCACCCATCGCTCGTTGCTCATCGCTCATTGCTGTCTGTCGTCAACCCATGATCCGTGCCGTCTGCTTCGACGTTGATTTCACGCTGATTTATCCCGGCCCGACGTTCCGAGGCGAGGGGTACCAGCAGTTCTGTGCGAGTCACGGAATGTCTGTCGATCCGTCTCGCTTCGAGCAGGCGGTGGCGAGCGCGTCGTTCCTTCTGGATGAGGCACAGGAATCCTTCTACGATTCAAAGATTTTCGTTCATTACACGAGGCACATCATCGAGCAGATGGGCGGCACCGGGCCCGCGCTGGATGCCTGCGCCCGGGAGATTTACGACGAATGGGCAGCCTGCCAGCACTTCTCGCTCTACGAGGAAGTCCCGGCCGTGCTGCAGGCTCTCGCCTCGGCGGGCCTCCGGATTGGGCTCATCTCGAACACGCACCGCTGCCTGACGTCGTTCCAGACGCACTTCGAGCTGAACGGCCTCATCGACGCGGCGATTTCATCCTCGGATCACGGGTACATGAAGCCGCATCCAAGCATCTTCGAGAAGGCGCTCGAGCTGCTGAACGTCAAGCCGCGTGAGGCGATCATGGTCGGCGACAGCATCCGCCAGGACATCGATGGTGCCAGACGCATCGGCATGCGGGCGGTCCTCGTGAAGAGATCCGACGACACGACACCGTCAGGGCGTGATCGAGCGGCGATTGACGATGTGCCTGTCATCAGAAGCCTGAGCGAACTGCCGGCGCTTCTCTAACAACGCGGCGACCCGAAATCACACGTTCATCTTCGGTAGCTGACGCCATGGCTTTCACGCTTCGCGATCTCAACACGCTCGACGACTTCAAGCGCGTGGTCGAGCTGGAACGCCTCGTCTGGGGGTGCAGTTACGAGGACCTGGTGCCGGTGCCGATCCTCGTCATCACCGTCAAGCGGGGCGGGGTGCTGATTGGAGCGTTCGATGAATCGGGCGAGATGGTCGGATTCGTCTACTCGCTGACCGGGATCCGTAAGGGCAAGCCCACGCAGTGGTCGCACATGCTCGGCGTGATCGACTCGCACCGAAACAGCGGGCTGGGTCACCTGCTCAAGCTCGAGCAACGCAAGCGGGCGATCGAGATGGGATTCGAACTGATGGAATGGACGTTCGATCCGCTCCAGGCCCTGAACGCCCACCTGAACTTCCGGAAGCTCGGCGTGGTCTCGGAAGAGTACGAGGAGAATATCTACGGCGAATCTACGAGCGTGCTGCACCGCGGAACGCCCACCGATCGATTGGTCGCGGAGTGGTGGCTGTCGTCGCCGCTCGTCCAGGCGCATATCGAGGGCAAGGTGGGCGAGCCGATGGCCACAGCCGGCGATCCCATCGTGAATGCCACCCGTCTCGACGGGCCCTGGCGCTCGTGCGAATCGACCGACCTCTCACGGACCGAGCCGCGACTGTGGCTTGAGATCCCGACCGGCTTTACCGAAATGCAGTTGACCGACCCGTCCGTGGCGCTCCACTGGCGGTTCGCCACTCGCGAACTCTTCGTCCACTACTTCGGAAAGGGCTATCGCGCGACGGGCTTTGTGCTCGAGCGGAACGAGCACCGGGGCAGGTATTTGTTGACGCGAGAGAACGGCTAGCCCGGCGGCCAGTTCAGTGAGCGGCCGGCGAGAACGTGCAGGTGAAGGTGAAACACCGTCTGGCCAGCTTCACTATTGCAGTTGAAAACGGTCCGATAACCACGATCGGCGAAACCGCGCTGAGCAGCGATCCGCGCTGCCTGTGAAACCATGTCACCTATCAGAGGCCGATCGGCCTCGGTGACGTCGTTCAACGTGGCAATGTGTTTCCGAGGTATGAGAAGCACGTGCATCGGCGCCTGCGGGTTGATGTCGTTGATGGCGACCATGTGATCGTCTTCGTAGACGAAGGATGCCGGAATCTCTCCCGCCACGATCTTACAGAACAAGCAGTCGGACATCTTTGGTTCTGGGGTTCTACGGTTCTAAGGTTCAGATTCGACGGTTCTCTCAACGTTTCTGGAGCACGAGCGTTCGAGGAATTCCCTGCAGATCGGCATCAATCCGATCGAGTCGCCATTGACTCGCGCCCGAGACGAGTCGGGTAATCGATTCGGCCTGGCCGGAGCCGAACTCGCAAACGAACCACCCGCCCGGCTTGAGCGCCGCATGCGCCTGAGCCACAAGCTGCCTGAACACGCTTAGCCCATCGTCGCCTCCACCGAGCGCCAGGCGCGGCTCGTGGTGGAGGATCTCCGGCGCCAGCGTGTCGATCTCGGCCACAGGCACATAGGGCGGGTTCGACATCACCAGGTCAACCGTGCCGGACAAGGTATCCAGGCCGTTGGCGGTCACGAACGCGACTCGGGAAGCGACGCCGTGCCGTATCGCGTTGCGACGGGCAACGGTCAGCGCCGCGTAGGACAGGTCGGTGGCGATGACTCGAGCGTTGGGCCGTTTCACTGCGACGGCAATCGCGAGACATCCGCTGCCGGTCCCCACATCGACGAGGATCGGATCCGCGGCTGTGCTTTGATCCTGCAGGCAGCCCAGCACCGCTTCGACGATGAGCTCGGTTTCGGGTCGGGGGATGAGAACCGCCGGTGACACCTCGAAGCTCAGGCCCCAGAACTCTCGGACTCCGAGAATGTATGCGACCGGCTCCCGCCGCTCGCGGCGGGCGACGAGCGGGCTGAACCGAGGGGCGAAATCGTCCGGCGCCGCCTGGTAGCGCTCGGCGATGAGTCGGGCGCGATCCCACCCCAGCACCTGACGCGCGAGGAGCTCGGCATCGAGCGAGGCTTCCGATCGCTCGATGCCCGCGCTCTCGAGCCGCGCGCGGGCGCCCGCGAGATGCTCGTGAAGCGTCATGATCTGACTTCGACGGCCGTCGCTTCCTTCAGGCGCTCGGACTGATCGTGGGCCATGAGCTGGTCGAGCAGCTCCGAGAGATCGCCGTTCAAGACTTCCACCAGCCGATGCGTCGTGAAATTCACCCGGTGATCCGTGATGCGGTTCTGCGGAAAGTTGTAGGTTCGGATCTTCTCGGAGCGGTCGCCGGTGCCCACCTGGCTGCGCCGGTCGCGCGCGATGGCTTCGTGCTGCTTACGCATCTCCATGTCGTAGAGACGCGACCGCAGCACTTTCATGGCCTTTGCCCGGTTCTTGATCTGCGATTTCTCATCCTGCTGTGACACGACGACGCCGGTGGGAATGTGGGTGATGCGGACGGCCGAGTAGGTGGTGTTGACGCTCTGTCCGCCAGGTCCGCTCGAGCAGAAGGTGTCGACGCGGATGTCCTTGGCGTCGATGTGGATGTCCACCTCTTCGGCCTCGGGCAGCACGGCCACCGTCGCCGTGGACGTGTGGATCCGGCCGCTCGCTTCGGTTGCCGGCACGCGCTGGACCCGGTGCACGCCGCTTTCGTACTTCAGCCGGCTATACACCTGGCGCCCCTCGATCGAGGCGACGACTTCCTTGATGCCGCCCGTGCCCGAATCGCTGGTGGAGAGGACGTCGAGCCGCCATCCCTGGCGCTCGGCGAAACGGCTGTACATCCTGAACAGCTCGCTCGCAAAGAGCGCCGCTTCCTCGCCGCCCGTTCCGGCCCGGATCTCGAGCACGACGTTTTTTTCGTCGTTCGGGTCCTTCGGCACCAGCAGCACCTTGATCTCACCGATCAATCGATCCCGTCGGTCGACGAGCGATCGAAGCTCTTCATGCGCCAGCTCGCGCAGGTCCGCTTCGCCCGACCTGGTGAGCTCCTCGGTCTGCGCCACTTCCTTGACCACTTGCTTGTACTCGGAGAAGCGCTCGACGAGCGGCTCTATCTCGGACAGCGCCTTCGCGGCCTTCCTGTATTCGGACGGGTCGGCCTGCGTGGCCGGATCGGCCAGTCGGGTCAGGAGCTCCTGATGACGCTGCTCGACGGCATTCAGCTTGTCAAACATGCCTGCACTCTTCTACTCGGCCTCAGCCTCCCGACACGGGGGGCAGAAATGCGACCTCATCACCGTCGGCGACCACCTGGTCCTGTCGCGAATAGGTGGCATTGACGGCGCTCGAGACGGCTTGTTCGTAGTCGGCCATCGCCGGAAATTCACGGACGAGCGTGCGCCACACGGTTCGGATGGTCGCACCCGACGGCACATCGCGCGTGAGCTCGGGCGCGCCCGCGATGTCCTTCAATCGAGCGAACAGCCGCACCGTTATGCGCATGCCTTCCTGAACGCGTCCTCTCGCGCCGCCTCATCGTCCGGATTGGCGACCGCCCCTTCGATCCACGCATCGCCGCCCTCGAAGAACTCATGCTTCCAGACGGGCGCGATCTGCTTGACCCGTTCGATGGCGTAGCGGCAGGCCGCAAACGCGTCAGCCCGATGAGGAGATGCCGCCGCGATCGCCACGCTCGCTTCACCGATGGCCAGGCGACCAATGCGATGATGAATCGCGAGGCGCGAAGCGGGCCAGCGCCCTGAGGCTTCGGCCAGAATCTGTTCGAGCACTCGGATCGCCAGCGGCTCGTATGCCTCGTACTCCAGATGCGTGACGCGGCGCCCCATATTCTCGCCGCGGACGATCCCGAGAAACGAAGCCACCGCGCCGTGTGCCCCCGGATCGTACGACCCGACATACCGCGTCAGCGACTCGAGATCCAGAGGATCCGAGGTCACGGCCACCAGCGCTCGGGCCATTTCAAAAGTATATCAAGGGCGGCCGCAGAGCCCCTTCCAGAAGTGGTCGAGCGGTCCGTGGCCCCGGCCGATTGACAGACCGTGCAGAATCGCGCCCGTCACGTATTCCTTGGCGCGCGCCACGGCCTCGCCGAGCTCGAGTCCAAGCGCGAGATTGGCGGCGATGGCGGCCGAGAATGTGCAGCCCGTTCCATGAGTATTTCGTGTATCGATTCGTTCGGCTCTGAACTGACGAATCTGGTGGCCGTCGTAGAGCACATCGACGACGTCACGTTCTTCGAGATGTCCGCCCTTGACGATCACCGCCCTCGCCCCGAGGTCGTGGATCCGTCGCGCCGCCTCGACGGCGTCGGTGAGTGACGACACCGATATGTCAGCGAGGACGCTCGCCTCCATCGCGTTCGGCGTGACGAGATGAGCGCGCTTGAGGAGCTCCGTCTTGATGGCGCCCACGGCGTCGGCGTCGAGCAGGCGGTCGCCGCTCTTGGCAACCATGACCGGATCGACCACGAGGTGCGGCAGGTCGAGCTCTTGAACGGTGGCGGCCACCGCCTCGACAATCGCCGCCGTCGCCAGCATGCCGGTCTTCGCCGCGTGGATCTCGATGTCGGCAGCCACCGTCTCCATCTGCGCGATGACCAGATCGGCCGACAGCGCGAACGCGTCGGTGACGCCGACCGTGTTCTGAGCCGTGATCGCGGTCAACGCGGACGTACCGAACACACCATGAGCCGCGAACGTCTTCAGGTCGGCCTGAATGCCGGCGCCGCCGCCCGAGTCGCTGCCGGCGATCGTCAGTGCGGTTCTCATACGAATTTCGGATCGCGATTGCGGGCGACGCGCGCGCCGTTGGCCGTCCCGGCCAGCCTACTTCCCGACAATCAGGAGAAACTGATAGGGCAGGAAGGTTTCGCGGCGAATGAGCCTCAGACCTGCCGTTTCGACGTCCCGCACGATCGCATCAGGATCGATCCGCTCCTTTGGCGACGGGCCGGGCCCTCCGCCGGCCTTCTTGTAGTCCACGATCCCGATTCTTCCCTGCGGCTTCAAGGCCCGCGTCAGGTTTCGCAGGAGCGCGACGGGGCTGACGACCTCTCGGTAGGTATCCACGATCATGACCGCATCGAACGACGCGTCAGGCAGCAATGGATCGTTCGGTTGCCCCAGGATCGTGCGCACGTTCTTGAAGCCTTCGCGCTCCACGCGCCGCCCGGTCGCTTCAATCATCGGCCGCTGCACATCGACCGCGTACACCAACCCGTTCGGTCCGACGCGCCTCGCGAGCCGCACGGTGAACCAGCCGCTGCCAGAGCCAAGATCCGCCACGACCGCGCCATCGGCGATGCCGAGTGCATCCATGATCAGGTCGGGCTTCTGCCAGGTCTCGCGATCGCGGCTGTCGAGGAGCCCCAGATCTTCGGGTGCGAAGAGACGGCTGGGCGAAGGTCGCACCTGGCCAACGCCCGCGACCGGTATCAGCAAGGCAATTGAAAAAACGACGAGACGGAAAAAGAGCGTCATCGTCGCTCAGGATCTCCGACCACTCCCGGGCGAGTCATCGCCTCGGGCGATAGGATCTTGTCGAGACGCGAGGGTTCCATCAACTTCCGCTCGAGGACAATCTCACGGATGGAGCGACCGGACTCGACGGCTGCTTTCGCGATCTCGGCCGTGACCGCGTAGCCAAGGTAGGGGCTGAGGGCGGTGGCCACCGCCGTGCTCCGGTCAAGAAGTTCGCGGCTCCTGTTGGCGTTGGCCACGATGCCGTCCACCGTCCGAAGACGAAGAATGGTCATCGCCTGCCGCAGGATCGTCGAGGCGTGCAGGACGTTCCAGGCGATGACCGGCATCATGACGTTCAATTCCAACTGGCCGGCTTCGGCGGCCAGCATCACAGTGGTGTCGCAGCCGAGCACCTGAAAGCAGACCTGGTTCACCATCTCGGGGACTGATGGATTGATCTTGCCGGGCATGATCGACGATCCGGGTTGGACCGCCGGCAGCGTCACCTCCGAGATTCCTGCGCGCGGTCCCATGCTGAGCAGGCGCAGATCGCTCGCGATCTTTCCGAGCTCCACGGCCAGCCGCCGCATCGTACCAGAGTACGCGAGCACGTCGCCCATGCTCTGCGTGACGCGGAAGAGATTTGCGGCGGGTTTCAATTCCAGACCCGTATAGCGCGACAGCTGTTCGACGGTGGCGGCGCTGAAGTCGGAGCCGGCATTGAGGCCCGTTCCGACAGCCGAGGCGCCGAGGTTGAGCTCCTCCAGTTGCCTGGCGCTTCGCTCGAGATCGTCCACACCGTGCTGGAGGCAGGCCGCGTAGCCGCCAAACTCCTGTCCGAGTGTCATCGGCACGGCGTCCTGCAGGTGAGTCCGGCCGACTTTCAGGATGGCGCCAAATTCCCTGGCCTTGCGGTCGAAGGCCGCAGCCAGCTGTCGGCCCGATGCCGCCAGGCCCGGCGCTTCGCGCAGGAGCGCGAGTCGTAGCGCCGTCGGATACACGTCGTTCGTGGACTGGCCCATGTTGACGTGATCGTTCGGATGGACGCGCGCGTAGTCGCCCCGCGCACCGCCAAGAATCTCCGCCGCGCGATTGGCCAGCACTTCGTTGGCGTTCATGTTGTGAGACGTTCCTGCGCCCGCCTGGTACACGTCCACGATGAACTGATCACGAAGACTCCCGCTCAGCACCTCGTCGGCGGCCTGGATGATCGCGCGAGCCACGTCGCCCTTCAAGCGGCCGAGGGCGGCGTTGGCTTCGGCCGCCGCCTTCTTGACGAGCATCGTCGACGACACCAGGGCTTCCGGCGCGCGCAGACCGCTCACGGGAAAGTTCTCGGCGGCGCGGAGGGTCTGAATCCCGTAGTACGCCTCGCCGGGCACCTCGCGTTCGCCGAGGGCGTCGCGTTCGATTCGGTAGGTCACGGTCTCTCAGTCCCAGCGGGCACGGAGCAGGGCGATGCAGCCGCGGCAGGATCTCGGCAGACTCTCTAAGATTATACTCTCCAGTATGTTGCCTGCCTTTCACGACAGCGTCCTTGAGCTCCTGGTTGCGACGTCCACGAACCTGCCTCCCGATGTCAGGGCCGCCATGAAACTGGCGCTGGACACCGAGCCGCCCAACACGCGTGCGTCTCAGGCGCTCACGGTCATCGCGCAGAACATCGACCAGGCGACGGAGTGCGAGGGCGCGATCTGCCAGGACACGGGCATGCCCACGTTCGAGGTCAAGGCGCCGGTCGGCGCCAATCAGATCTGGATGAAGCAGGTGATCCGTGAGGCCGTGCGGGAAGCGACCAGACGCGGCAAGCTCCGTCCCAACTCGGTCGATTCGATCGACGGCTCCAACTCGGGCGATAACCTGGGGCCGGGAACGCCGATCGTGCACTTCGAACAGTGGGAGCGCGATGACATCGAGGTAAAGCTGATCCTCAAGGGCGGCGGCTGCGAGAACATGAACGCGCAATACTCACTTCCGTGTGAGCTCGCGCACCTCGGTCGCGCCGATCGAACGCTCGACGGCGTGCGGAAGTGCATCCTTCACGCGGTGTGGCAGGCGCAGGGAAAGGGCTGCAGCCCGGGCGCGGTCGGCGTGTGCATCGGCGGCGATCGGACCGCCGGGTACGTGGCAGCCAAGGAACAGCTGTTTCGCACGCTCGATGACGTCAATCCGGATCAGCGGCTCGCCGCGCTAGAAGCCGGCATCATGGGCAGCGTCAACGATCTCGGCATCGGCACGATGGGTTTCGGCGGAAAGGTGACGTTGATCGGGTGCAAAATCACCGCGCTCAACCGACTGCCCGCAAGCTTCTTCGTGTCGGTTGCGTACGACTGCTGGGCTTTTCGTCGGCTTGGAGTTCGTCTCGATGCAGCCGACGGGCGCCATCCAGGAATGGATCTACCGCGATCCGTCTCAACCGATTATCCCGATGATCGATCGGGAGGGGTTCGTGCGCACGGGCCGGGAAGTGGCCATCGCCACTCCGACGACAGACGCCGCCATTCGAGCGCTGAAGGTCGGCGACGTCGTGCTGCTGTCGGGCCCGGCATTCACGGGTCGCGATGCGGTGCACGCGCACCTGATGAAGCACCAGCCGCCGGTCGACTTGAGTGGCGCTGCGCTGTACCACTGTGGACCCGTCGTGGCCAAGGACGGCGATCGATGGCGGGTAACGGCGGCTGGACCGACGACGAGCATTCGTGAAGAACCGTATCAGGCCGACATCATCAAGCGTTGCGGCGTCCGGATCGTGATGGGGAAGGGCGGAATGGGCGCGAAGACGCTGGCGGCACTGCGCGAGCACGGTGCCGTCTACCTGAACGCGATTGGCGGCGCGGCGCAGTTCTACGCGCGATGCATCACCGAGGTGACGGGTGTCTCACTGCTCGAGTTTGGGACGCCGGAAGCCATGTGGCATCTCACGGTTCGAGATTTTCCGGCGATCGTCACCATGGACGCGCACGGCAACAGCCTGCACAAGGACCTCGAAGCAGAGTCCGGAGAGCGCCTCGCCGCGCTCGAAGGTCAGGTCGGATAGGACACCGGCATGTCGGGGCGATGAAATCCACGCGCCATGGCTTTCTGGTCGAGGTCGATGGTGGCCAGATCCTCGACGGCCACGAGAGGGAACCCGACCGGTGCGCTGACGCTGATGGCCTTGAGATATCCGCGGCAGCTTCCGCAGAGTTCCAGCAGTCGCTCCGGGTGGTCCGCGTTCGGTGCCAGGATCACAAACGCTTCTCCATCCTCCCGGCAGTACGTGCAGCGATGTCCTGGCTGCCAGGTCGTTGAACAGAACGAGCAGGCGACGACTCGGCCGTCTGCCGTGAGTTCGGCGAGCGCGGGCCACGACCCGCAGGTCGGACAGTAGCCGCGGTCCCAGACGTGGCCGAATCCGTTCGGACTGGCTGTTGTGATCGTCGCGCCAAACGACACGCTCACGAGATGGGCGAAGGGACTGACCGCCAGCTCTCCGACGAGCCACAGCAAGTCGGCAGAGAGCCCGATCTGATTCGACGCCAGACGCACGGCCTGCTGGTTCCGCGCGAGCGACGCTGCCAGAAGCGATCCTGGCTCGATTCGTCCCGACGTGATGGCCTCTGCCACATGACGTGCCGCGTCGCCTGCGCCTCCTTCGGCGAGATCGAGCGCGTGCTCGGTCAGGCGCGGCGCGAGGCGCGCGACCGGTATGGGGACCGATTCGCCGTTCAGCATCGGAATCCCGCGCTCGAGCTTGCGCGTCAAATAGGATGCGGGGAACCCAAGGTCTGCGGCGCCGGTACGCTCCAGCTCTTCGGCACTGTGGGTGACGCGAGCGAGCAGCGACCGTTGGAGCGCCACGGCGGGTTCCAGATCCGGTCGCTCGGACAGGATTTCCTGCCAGCGCGCGCGGGCCAGGTCGAGGAGACGGGCAGCCATCACAGTCATCGGTGGGTCTCTTGTCCCTGGGCACCGTCAGGCCCGCCCGACAGCCCATAATCCGGGCAATTCTTGGCCTGTCTACTGGTCCGGAACCAGTAGAAGCTCCCAGGGCCTCAATCCGATATAATTATTGGGTAACCACGCGCCAAACGTACCCAGGAGTGAGATGCAATGATTCAGGTGTCTGAAACCGCCGCGACGAAGATTACCGAACTGCTGGCCGAGGAGAACAAGCTGGGAAGCGGTCTCCGGGTGTTCGTGCAGGGAGGCGGCTGTTCTGGTTTTCAATACGGTCTGATGATCGAAGAAGATGGCGGGGTCGCCGACCAGGTATTCGAGTCGAACGGCATCAAGCTCTACGTCGATCCGGTCAGCATCAGGTATCTCAAGGGCGCGGAAGTCGATTTCGTCGAAACCGTCACGGGGGGCGGGTTCACCATCAAGAACCCGAACGCGGTCTCCACGTGTGGCTGCGGCCAATCGTTCACGGTTGACGGCGAAGGTGCGGCGGCCGGCCACAGCCACTAATCCGCGTTCCGCTGACAGTTCAGCGTTGACGGTCCGCGGCTTGTCGTCCACGTCAGGTTCGTGACGTCCGCGGTCATGCCCGCAACTCTGCCCGATCTCGATCGTTTGCGCCCCGCTGGCGGGAAGCGCTCCAGCAAGCGCGATCTCATCCTGAACGTGTTCCTTCGTCAGGAGGGTCACCTCACCGCCGACGATCTCGTCGATCTCATTCGACGGGAAGACCATCGCATCAGCCGGGCGACCGTGTATCGGACGCTCCAGTGGATGGTCGACGCCGGCATCGCGCGCAAGGTCGATTTCGGTGAAGGCCGCTTCCGCTTCGAGCATTCCTATCGGCATCCGCGGCACTACCATCTCATCTGCAAGACCTGCAACAGGTCGTTCGAGTTCCTGAGCTCGGACATCGAGTCGCTCGTCGAGGAAGTCGCCGCGGCGCAGGAACTTTTCGGCGCGCGCAGAGCGTCGTGCAGATCTACGGCACGTGTGAAGAGTGCCGCACGGGACACCCGGCGACGTCCGACGGTGGCACCACCGAGATGCTCTTCGCGCGCGACGCGCTTCGCATCGCGATTGCGACCGAGCGAAGCGGGCTCGAGTTCTACACGCGGGCCGCGCGAATCACGCGGGATCCGCGCGGCCGAAGCGTCTTCGAGAAGCTGGCCGAGGAAGAAAAGGAACATCTCGGCACGCTCGAGGCGCGCTACAAGAAGCTGCTCGCCGAGGATCCCCAGCTCGAGTCGAGGCCGACGTTTCTCTTCTTCAAGGGCGCGGCGAACGGCCTCTTCGCCGACGGCGCCGATCAGCTCAGCAAGGGCGTCGAACGATCAGCAGGCGCTCTTGATCGGCATCCGGTGCGAACGAGGGTCGCATCGCTTCTTCAAGCGGTACGGCGAGCGTTTCGAGGACTCGGAAGGCAAGCAGATCTTCCTCGAGTTCGCCGAAGAGGAGAAGAACCACCTCGACCTGCTCATCCGCGAGTACAAGGCGCTCATCAAGCGGCTCGGACGTCGGCGGAAGCCCGCGCGTGCCAGACGCGCGCGTGCCTGATTGATCGATCTCCATACTCACACCACCGCCTCGGATGGGTGTCTGACGCCCTCCGAGCTCGTTCAGCGCGCCGCGGGCCGCGGCATCCGGACCCTGAGCGTTACCGATCACGATACGGTCGGAGGACTCGCCGCCGCGCGCGCCGCCGCCATCGAGCACGGCATCGAGCTCGTGGCCGGCATCGAAATCACCGCCGTGTCGGGTCAGCGTGACGTCCACATCCTCGGCTATTTCTTCGACCCCTCATCGGTCGAGCTCGCGTCGTTTCTGCACGCGCAGCGGGCCGATCGCGTCCGACGGGTTCGCGCGATCGCCACCCGTCTCGAGGCGCTGGGCGTGCCGGTGGACGTCGAGGACATCATTGCGCGCGCGGCCAGCATAGAAGGGCAGGCCGTGGGCCGGCCCGCGATCGCGCGCGCGCTCGTCGCGGCGGGCCATGCCTCGTCCGCCTCAGCAGCCTTCGATCGATGGATCGGCGACGGCAGGGCCGCGTTCGTGCCGAGGAGTGGTCCGCCGCCGGGCGAGGTCGTCGGGATCATTGCGAGGGCAGGCGGCCTCTCGTCGCTGGCGCATCCGGGTCTCCTTGGTCGCGACGATCTCATCCCGAACCTGGTCCACGCCGGTCTGGGAGCGATTGAGGTCTATCATCCCGAACACGACGGGCGCACGACGCGACGCTATCGCGACGTGGCCCGAAAGTTCCAGCTGGCCGTGAGCGGCGGCTCCGATTATCACGCCGACGATCGCGACCGCGCGCTCGGGTCCGCGCTCCTGCCTGCAGAGGATTATCGCGAGCTGGCGGCACGCGCCTCGGCTCGCCGCGAATCTCGTCCGACCTCCTGATCGGGTCGGCAGCCGCTATACTGATTCGATGTCCGCAGCGTTATTGACCGCGACTGCCATATCGATCCTCGGGGTCATCGTCACGGCCTTCATCGGCTATACCGCAGCCGCCGACGCGGACCTGTGGCGACATGCGATGTACGGCGTCTTTGTGACGCTTCTCGTGCTCTTTTCCCACTCGATGATGATGTTCTATCTCATCGGAAAGGGCCGAGCCGTCAAGGACGCCACGGCCGAGCACGGCATCGCCGATCGATATTCTCCAGAGATCGCCCGGCTTCGCCGGCCCGTCTTTTCCTACGGCTGCCTCGCCATGGCGCTGACGATGGTCACGGCGATCCTTGGCGCGAGTGCCGACACGCGGGCCCTCCCTCCGATCGTGCATGGCACCCTGGCGCTCGCCGCGCTGGCCGCCAACCTCAGGACGTTCCAGTTGGAAGTCGCGGCGCTCCGGGCGAGCGCCCGCATCGTGGCGGACGTCAATCGTGTGCTGAACGCGGCTGGTTCTTAGGGATTGGCAACTTCTCCCTCCGAAGCGGTGCACGTTCTCGAGATTCGAGGGTTGGAAAAGGACTACCGCGCGCTCAGGCCGCTCAGGATCGAACGGCTCGAGCTGCCCGCCGGCGGACGCGTAGGAATCGTCGGGCTGGACCTGACGGCGGCCGAGGTGTTCACCAACCTGGTGGTGGGCGCGCAGCTGCCCGAGAAGGGTTCCGTCAAGGTGTTCGGTCGCGATACGGCGTCGATCAGCGACAGCGACGACTGGCTGGCGACCATCGATCGCATCGGCATCATGACCGAACGCAGCGTGCTGCTCGAACAGCTGACGGTCTTTCAGAATCTCGCGGTTCCGTTCACACTCGAGCTCGATCCCGTGCCCGAGGCCGAGCGCGCGAGGCTCCTCACCCTCGCTGACGAAGTGGACATACCGGCGGACTCCCTGACGTCGCTCGTCGGAAGTCTCCCCGCTGGCCTTCGCGCCCGGCTCCGCCTCGCCCGGGCGATTGCGCTCGCGCCGTCGCTCCTGCTGCTCGAGCACGCGACGCAATCGATTCTCCCACGTGATGACGTCACCGAGCTGGCTCGCATCGTCGACAGGATTGCCGCCGAGCGGCGCCTGTCGCTGCTTGTCGTCACGGCTGATGCCGAGTTCTCGTCCGCCGTGCGAGCACGTCCGCTCGAGTGGCAACCTGCGACCGGACTCTTGCGTCCAAAGTCACGCTGGTTCTCCTGGTGAACGACAGGAAGACTAGCGGGAGGCGTCTACTTGACCCCACTCGGAGACCCAGCGAGAATCGTCGGGCACAAGGAGGACTTATGAGTCGGTTCGCGAGGCTGGCAGTCGGGCTACTTCTCATGGGCGCCGCCGGGCTGGGCTGGCACGGTTCGCTCGTTGGGTCCGTCGCGGTCGGTGCCCAGACGACAACGGCCAAGCCGGCGTTCACGCCATCGGGCGGTTTGCGGCACATGGAGGTACCGACGCCTGACGACAACCCGCTGACGAGGGAGAAGATTACGCTCGGCGAGCAACTCTTCTTCGACAAGCGGTTGTCGAAGACGAAGGCCATGTCCTGCGAAACGTGTCATGTGCCGGAAAAGGGCTGGACCGACGGGCTCGCATTGTCACCGCGGTTCGACGGCAGCATGAACACGCGCCATACGCCAACGCTGTACGGCGCGGCGTACTATCCCAACCTGTATTGGGATGGCCGTGCGAAGGGACTCGAGGCCCAGATTACAGCTGCGTGGCGAGTGCAGATGGGCGCAACCGAGCAGGATGCCATCGCGACAGAGATCGCGGCCATTCCCGCGTATGCCAAGGCGTTCACGGCGGCGTTCGGCGGTCCGCCGTCGGGGCAGCGGATTGTGCAGGCCCTCGCGAGCTTTGTCCGCACGATTCAGGCTGACAATACTCCATGGGATCGGCAATCGCCGCTTCCGGCCAAACTGAAGGCAACTGAGATCGGTCGCGGATTCATGGTGTTCTCCACCGTGACGCACTGCACCAATTGTCATCTGCCGCCGCTCTTCTCGGACACGCTTTTCCACAACGTCGGAATCGGCACCGACAAGGAAAAGCCCGACATGGGACGCGGGCAGATTCTGGCCGATGCGGCGACGAAGGCGAATCAGCCCGTCACCGATGAGATCAAGAAACAGATGGGAGCGTTCAAGACGCCGTCGCTCCGCGGCATCGCGCTGACCGCTCCGTACTTTCACGACGGTCGCGCGGCGACGCTCGAAGAGGCGGTGGACACGTTGCTCAAGGGCGGGATCAAGAACGACAACCTGGACGAGAAGCTCCAGGTCTGGCCGGTCACGCCGACGCAGCGAAAGGAACTGCTGGCGTTCCTGAACAGCCTGACACCGGCGAACAAGCCGTATCAGCGACCTCAGCTGCCCTGACCAGGCAGGCGGTCGGCAGAGCTTCATGGCTCCGCCGACCGCCGCTTCATCGGCCCCGCCGCCGTCACACTTCCTGGCTGTCTTTACGATTCTTCACAACCGCTATTCCTCGAATCTTGATAGGATGCGCCAAGGTTCGAGCGCGTCGAGCCGCGACCGGAGGACATCGGATGCCAAGTGGGACGATCAAACGACTCGTGCGGGATCGGGGGTTCGGGTTCATTCGCGACGAAGGGGGCCAGGAGTGGTTCTTCCATCGAAGCTCCATCACCGAAGGGAGCTTCGAAGACCTGCAGGAAGGAGCACGCGTGACCTTCGAGGAAGAGCGATCGCCGAAGGGCCCGCGCGCCGGACAGGTGCGTCTCCAGTCCTGACGTCATAGACCCGGCGTGGCGGAAGCGCCTGGGAGTCGAACCCAGCCTCCCCGCGAACGCGGGGAGCAACCGATTTTGAAGACCGGGAGGGCCACCGGGCCCCGTTCGCTTCCGGCGAAACAACGACCTTCAAGGCGTCGATGCTTGGAGTGGTCTGCGCATGATAGCGCAGACCTTTCACGCGACCGTCGATCGTGACTTGGAAGCTGAAGCGAGAAGAACGACCGCGGAATCGTCGGGCAGGTAAGAGACGCGGCCCCGGCCCTGCGCGCAAGGCCGGGGAACCTCAAGCGCGTGCGAAGCTAACCTTCGACCAGCCGCACGTCACCCGCACGTGGGCCCTTTCCGGACTCCTCCGGGGTGAACTCGACCCGTTGTCCTTCGCGAAGCAGCTCGAACACCGCACCGCGCACCGAGCTGCGGTGGAAGAAGTGTTCGATGCCTCCTTCGTCGCGAATGAAGCCAAACCCCTTGTCGATCAGGAGCCGTGCAATCGTGCCGGTCGGCATACCCGTGTCCTCCCGATAAAACGAAAACCCTGAGTGGATCTCAGGGTTTGCAAGGTCGCCGACCAACGCGATGGTGCCGTCGGACGTGACCCCGCCTGACGAGGGGCACCCACGACCCTCGTCACGTTCGAACCCGTCGGCGGCCGCATGTGGGCCGGAGGCGCAAAAAAAACGCCCGCCAAACCGCGGGTTTTTGGCCGGATCTTTCGACGCTGAGCTGGAAAACGAGGCCAGTGTAGGGGCATCTCCGGCCGAAGTCAAGCTAGGGCGATTCCCTCAATTTCAGGCGCCAGCCACTTGCCAGGTCTCTTCGTCCTCCTCGTCGTCCTCGTCCTCATCGTCCTCATCATCCTCGTCTTCGTCGAGATCGTCGTCCTCCTCGAAGTCGTCGTCACCTTCCTGAAGACGGACAAGACGTGAAAAGTCCGGGTGCATGGTTGCTTTTTTTTCGGAGGCTATTCAGTCGCCGCGGCGGGCTTGACGGCGCTCGTGGGCCCGGGGTAGGTCGTCCAGAAATGGCGGCCGCAGCGGGGACAGACCCAGAATTGATCCGGTTTCCACGCGCCACCGCTCACCGGATCCCGCATTTCCATCTGCTCGCCGCATCGCTGGCACCGGATGTGGCGCTCGTTGTCGGACATAGCGCGATTCTAGATCAAGTCGTAACATTTGACCGAGCGCCGTGGTTCCATCTGTCATCCTGGCCGCTGGCCAATCGGCCCGCATGGGCAGGCCCAAGGCCCTCTTGCCGCTCGATCGCTCCGGCGAGTCGTTTATCGCCCGCATTGTCCGCACCCTCCAGGCGGCCGATCAGCACGACATCCTCGTCGTTGTGGGTCATGACGCGGACGTCATCGGTGCCGCCGTGCGGCAGATCGCGCCGTCGATCAGAATCGTCCTGAACTCCCGGCATGCGGAGGGCCAGCTGTCCTCACTCCTTGCGGCGCTCGACATCGTCGATCGGCCGGGGGTGGACGGGATGCTCGTGACGCTGGTCGATGTGCCCCTGCTGACGCCGGACACGGTGCGAGCCGTGCTGCGCGCACACTCGCGAACGCATGCGCCGATCGTGCGGCCCGTCAACGCCGGCCGGCACGGCCATCCCGTCGTGTTCGATCGATCGGTCTTCGACGAGCTGCGGCGTGCCGACCCGCTTGTTGGAGCAAAGGTCGTCGTGCGCGCGCACCAAGCACAGATCGTCGAAGTGCCAGTGGACGATTCAGGCGCGTTCGACGACATCGATACCCCAGAGGACTATCAGCGCTGGATCGGACCGCTCCCGCAGGACGCCTGAGTCACTTCATCAAGGCGCGAACGAATCCAAGATTTCTTCCCATGTCGGCCTCGACCGAGCCGGTCGGGCATTCCGTCTCGAGGTGCGCCCAGTCGTCGAAGCCCGAGTCGACGAGCGCCGCGACCACGCGCGGAAAGTCGATCGTGCCTTCTCCGAGGAAACGGGGATTGTCCTTCAAGTGGACTTCGCAGATGCGCGCGCCGCCAAGCCACCTGATTTCCTTGTAGATGTCGAACCCCGCTTCCGTTGAGTTGCCGACGTCGTAATAGGTGAGGACCACCGGCGACTTCGTCCGCTCCATGATGTGAACGTTGTCTTCGGCAGAGATGGTGTCTTCGAGGCCAAGGATGACTCCGGCCCTTTCAGCTGCCGGTGCGATCTCCTTCAGCGCATCGCCGACGTAGTCCATTTCGGAACGCGTCTCGAGCGCGCCCTTCCCGAAGAACGGGAGCAGCACCACTCTGACACCGAGCGCCCTGGCGATGTCGACCGAATCGGCCACGAAGCGAGGCGCAATGGGATCGGACTTGAGCGGGTTTCGGTGGAGAACCTCGAGGCATACCGAGGCGACGGGAAGACCGACGCGGCGCGATTCATCGAGGAACGCCTTCTGTCGCGCCGGATCGCTCAGCGGGAGCGAGTTCGTCCCGACGCCGATGCTGACCTGGACGCCGTCGAAGCCGATCTTCTTCGCCAGGGCAATCGATTGAAGGTTTCCTTCCTGGCGAAGGTTCCAGTCCGTGGCGCCGAGGCGAAACTTCGCCCCGGCCGTTTTCAGGACGGTGAACGCGGACGATCCTGCGATGGCGGCAGAGAATCCCGCCGCACCGGCCAGGAACTGCCTTCGTGACACCATGTCAGCCTCCGTCGTTTCGGGCCAGCGTGGCGGGATCGACACCCTCGAATTCCATCAGGAGCGAGTTGCCCTTGTATTCAAGCTCCTTGTGAAGGCCGATGGCCGACGTGTAGTAGCCGCGCGCCGTCCATCGCTTCAGTGCCACGAAAAATCGTTCGGCGTCGGTCGTGGGCGCTTCTTCGTTTTGAGCGAGCCGTTCAAGGATTGCGTGTCGCTGTTCCGCCGGCGCGTCGAGAAAGGAACTTCCGGATGCGTCGCGGGCGAGCGCGTCGAAGGCCTGCAGCCCGGACTTCCAGCGTTCTCGAACGATGCGGCAGTGTGGAATCTCCGGATCGTACTCGGCGAGCACGCCGTCGACGTATGCCGCCACGCGTGCGGCCCTCGCTCCCGGTGAGTGCTCGTCCGCCGGGATGATCAGCTCGGTCAGCTCGTCGAGCACGGCCATTTCCGAACTCGTGAAGAAACGGCCGGCCGCAGGAGCGGCGGGAACCGCCGCTGACGCTTCCACAGAGCGGATGCACGGCACGAGAGGCGCGGCCGCGGCGCCGGCAGCGAGGCGGAGCATGTCGCGTCGGCTGACGGTCACAGGTTCCCCTTTCGGAACTCGTCGGCGAGGTAATCGCACGAGCGCCAGCAGAGCGCCATGATCGTCCACGTCGGGTTCTGACACGACGCGCTCACGTGGCTGCTTCCATCCACGACGAAGAGATTCTTCACATCGTGCGACTGCTGATACTGGCTGAGGACCGATGACTTCGGGTCGTTCCCCATGCGGGCGGTGCCGAGCTCGTGGATCGACCACCCTTCGGTTCTGACTTCGCGATCGACATCCACGACCTCGATGCCGGCCTCCTCGAACATGGCCCTTGCCGTGTCGGCCATGTCGGCCGCCATCTTCTTCTCGTTGTCCCCGAAGTTGAACTGAAAGCGCAGGGCGGGAATCCCCCACTTGTCTTTGACTTCCGGATCCAGATCCACGGCGTTCTCGTAGCGCGCGAGCACTTCACCGAAGCCGCCCATCCCGATCGTGGCGCCCGCGTGATCCCGCACGGTCTTCTTGTACGCCGTGCCGAAGCCGCGCATGTTGACGCTCTCCGGGAACATCTCCATGCCGCTTCCGCCCTCGAATCCGTATCCCCGGATGAAATCGTGCTGCCGGTCCTTGAGATTTCTGAACCGCGGAATGTAGAACCCGCCCGGCCGTCCGTCATCGAGCGTGCGCGCCTTGCCCACGAGATTCCTGGCAATGCCGTTGACGCCCGGTCCCATGACGTGCTCGCAGAAATTGTGGCCGACGTGACCGCTGGAGTTGCCGATACCGTTCGGGTGCTGCCGGGACTTCGACAAGAGCATCAGGCGGGCTGATTCGAGCGTCGAGGCGGCGAGAATGACGACTTTGGCCCGGGCCTCGAGGGTGCTGCCGCTCTCCGCGTCGATGAAGCTGATGCCGCGCGCCCTCCCTGAATCGGTATCGATCGTCACCTCGCGCGCGATGGATCCCGTGCGGAGGGTGAGGTGTCCGGTGTCGAGCGCCGGATAGATGAGACCCGTCGGCGAATCGAACGCGGCGTGGATGTCGCAGCCCCCGCGGCGCTGGCAGGCGCCACGACCGAAGCAGCGGCTACGGTACTTGTTGTGCTTCAGCCCGTCGGTCGTCACGCCTGCGCGGTACGGAGTCAGGACCCGCCCTGATCGAGCGAGCGATTCGCGCAGCCTCACTTCAGCCGCGTTCAGCCGGCTGGACCGTTGGAACCGGCTGTCGGGAAGGTGCGCCAGACCCTCCGGATGGCCAGTGATTCCGAGATACAGATCCACCTTGTCGTAATAAGGGGCAATGTCTGCGTAGGAAATGGGCCAGTCCTCACCGTACCCATCGTGTGTCTTCGCCTTGAAATCGTAGTCGGACAGACGCAGCGCGAGTCGTCCCCAGATGTTCGTCTTGCCGCCGAGACAGCGTGCGCGAACCCACGCGTATCTCGTACCGGTGTACGGATGGTCTTTCTCGTTCACCAGGAAGTTCTTGCGGTAATCCGATCCGTTCCAGTTCTGGACGTAGGAGAAGACGGTCTTCCAGGGGAGCCCGTCCGCATACGGCGGCTGGCGAATCGTGTACTCGTTGAAAGCCAGTGCGTGCGACGTGTATTCCATCGCGCCACGCCGCGGGTGGTCGTACGGCCACTCCATCGAGCGCAGCTCGCCTTCGAGGTTGAGTTTCTTTCCGGCCTCCAGGAGGAGGACGTCCATGCCGTAAGAGGTGAGGACGTGCGCCGCCATGCCGCCCGCCGCGCCCGAGCCGACGATCACGGCGTCGTATGTGCGCTGAAGCTCTCGGTCTGTCGCCTGCATCGGTCATCCGATCGGTGATGAGTCTACTACGCTCCGCCGATCCCGATGCTGGACCATGGGCCCTGAACGCCCGACAGGTCGTTCGCCGCTTGCTCGTGGTGACGTCGAAGAGAGCGTTGCGTACTCAGGCCTTGCGATGACCCCGGCGCAGGGAAGGCAGCGGACGACGGTCCTGGTCTGCGCTGGTAGCGGCATCCCAACGCTCCGCGAGCGGGGCGAACTCCGGCGTCGGCCCGCTCCAGCGCAGGTCGTCCACATTCTCAAAGACCGGAACGTTGGTTCGGAGCGTCGCGAGATCGCGAAAGAGGAGCGCGCGATCCCGGTCGCGTTCGAGCGTCTGGGCGAGCGCCGCTGGACTGGCGGCGTTCACGTTCCAGGTGCGCCAGTCTCCCGGAATCGATTCGATATGCCCGAATCTGGCAAGAACGGCGGCCGAGGATTTCGCACCCCAGCCCTGCAGGCCGGGGTATCCATCGGCCGCGTCGCCCACGAGGGCCAGGTAGTCCGGAATCGATTGAGGAGGGACGCCGAACTTCGCGATCACGCCGGCCTCGTCGAGAATCACGCGGGTTCGCCGGTTCAGCTGGACGACGCGAGTGCCGCGGACGGACTGCGCGAGATCCTTGTCGGGAGTGCAGATGACCACGCGATCGACGCGGGGATCGCGCTCCGCGGCGGCCGCAGCCGACGCCAGCGCGTCATCGGCTTCATGCTCAACCATCGGCCAGACGACGACGCCGAGCGCGACGAGGGCCTCTTCGAGCAGTGGAAATTGCGCGAGCAGGTCGGGTTCGACGCCTTCACTCGTCTTGTATCCGCGCCAGAGGCGGTTGCGGAACGATTCGATGACGTGGTCGGTCGCCACGCCGATATGAGTGGTCCCGCTGTTGATCATCCCCAGGATCGATCCGATGACGCCGCGGACGGCACCAACCTCGCGGCCGTCCGGGTCCCTGGCCGATGGGACGGCGTAGTAGTGGCGAAAGAGCTCGTACGTCCCGTCGACGAGGTGAACTTCCAGCGGGTCCTCCGCCCGACAGTATAGCGGCGGCTCGCGTCTTGATCAGGGCATCTTCAGCGGCGTCGCGGGCTTTTTGTTCGACTCCCAGGCGGGCGCGACCTGGGCGTTCGGTCGCGAGCGGCAAAGGACTGGTAGAGCGCTTCGAACATCGCAACGCCTTCGCTGAGCAGCTTCTGGTCGTCGTGGTGCATGTGGCGAAGACCTTCGACCATCCGGCCGACCGCGGCTTTCTCAGGAGCGTGAAACGCATCTTCCTTCAGGTCGAGGTCGTGGACGATGCGCCCCAGCCACGCGACCGCCGGATCCGTGATGCCGAATCGACGGGCCATCGTTTCGAACGTGCAGTGTGTCGCTTGATGTCCGAATTCCGCTCCGAACATGTCGAATGGAATGGCCTGCGCATTGCGCGCCGGATGGCCGAACTGAAACCTGGCGTGACGATCGATGAAGCGTCGAATCAGCCAGGCCGATGACATCCGATCCACGCCCGGGCGAGGCCGGGTCAGCCACACACGGCCGCGATACCGCTTGGCATCCAGAACATCGGGGACTGCCTGAGTTCGCGAGGACATGGGATGACGCTGCCTTGCCTGTCGCTCCAGCTCATCGAGGGCCTGCGCCGCGCGCGTGCGTGGCGGTGCTTCGAAGTAGTCGATGGCTTCAAGTTCGCGGAATCGTTCGCGCAGTCGGCGGAGCGACTGGAGCAGACTGCGTCGTGCCGATGCCGTCTGTCTCGATCGGCCGGCCCGAAGCAGCTTCTCGGCCACGATCCTCACGGCGTCGAAGTCGTGGCCGCGCGCGGAGCGGAATGACTCGACGATCTCGGCGGCGGTCGCATCATCGAGCGTGGTGCCGCCGAGGACCATCGCCTGCCCGCCAATCGCGATAATCTCCGCCTTGATCCACTCGAAATCCTCCCGCGCCTCGCTCGTGTGCGGCAGGACGTATGCCGAATTCTTCAGCGGGACCGCCCCCACCCTCTGCAGTCGTCGCCAGGCCTTGACGCGCGCCGGCGAGTGTTTCGCCGGAAGCTGATAGAGCAGCACGAGCCACGCGGCGTCACCAGCGCCGGTCAGGGGTTGTGGTTCCGCGGAATCAACCATGGGTACCGATCTGAGATATCCGCCGCTCGCCCGCTATGGCGATCGCGAGCTGGTACTCAAGCGGTGGAGTGTCGAGATGAATCGATCGACCTCTTCTCGTGTCGTATAGAGATAACACGAAGCGCGTGCGGCCGCCGTCACGCCGAACCGCTTCAGGAGCGGCAGGGCCGCCATGTCTCCGGCGCGAATCGCGATGCCCTCAGCATCGAGCTCTCGAACGATGTCTGGCGGAGCCCAGCCGGCGAGTGTGAAGGTGAAGACCGGGGCCCGATCGCTCGGATCAAAGGTGCCCAGCAGCTGCAGGCCGCGCACGTCCCGGAGCGCTTTGAGCATGTGGCTCGTGAGGTCCTGCTCGTGCGCGAGGATGGCGTCGCGGCCGATGCCGTTCAGGTACTCGACGGCGGCACGCAGGCCGATGGGACCGGACACGTTCGGGGTCCCTGCGCCAAACTTCAGGGCCGCGTGCTCGTACTGGACCGAGTCGGCTTCGACCTCGTGCGCCATGTTCGAACCCGCCTGATAGGGCGGCATGTCCTCGAGGAGCTCGCGTCGGGCCCAGAGAACCCCAACCCCCATCGGACCGAGAACCTTGTGGCTCGAGAACGCGAAGAAATCGCAGTCGAGCGCCGCCACATCAACCGGAAAATGAGGGACGGATTGGGCCCCGTCGATCAGCACGCGGGCACCGGCATGGTGCGCGCGATCGCAGATGTCTTTGACGGGATTGACGGATCCCAGCACGTTCGAGACGTGGCTCACCGCGACAAGCCGCGTGCGTGTCGACAGTTTTCGATCCAGATCGTCCAGACGCAGGCGGCCTTCGTCATCGACATCGACCGTTTGTATGGTCGCGCCGGTGCGCTCGGCGGCCAGCCGCCACGGCAGGAGATTCGAGTAATGCTCGCAGATGGTCAGCAGCACCTCGTCTCCCGCGCGGAGGTGAGTCACTCCAAAGGCCGCGGCGACCAGATTGATGCCTTCCGTGGTGCCTTTCGTCCAGACGATCTCGTTCGGGTCGCGCGCATGAATGAAATCGGCCACCACTCGCCGGGCCTCCTCGTACTGTTCCGCCGCTCTCCGCGCCAGTGTGTGGAGCGTTCGAGAAGGGTTGGCATTGTGGCGACTGTAGAACTCTGAAATGGCTTCGATGACTCGAACAGGGCGTTCGGTCGTCGCGGCGTTGTCCAGATACGCGAGCGGGCGGCCGTTCACCACCTCTCGAAGCGCGGGAAAATCATCGCGCCACCTGATCACGTCGGGCGCGACGATGGCCCCGTCGCCGGCAGACCCCGGTCCCCACATCGCGGCGATCGCACCCGACGCGAATCCGCCGAACTCTCTTCGTGTGATGGTACCGTCTCGCATGACGTTCACCTCACCAGGACACGCGCAGGCATGGCGCCCAGCGGCAGCCGACCACGAACGGCGAGCCGGACTGTCGGCGGCAATGCGCATACAACGCGTCGTACATCGGAAACTGCCGCGCAAGGCGTTCGGCATCGTCGGCCGCGGTCGCAGCGAAGCCGCGGGCGATCAGCCACGGGCACGCGACGCGATCGACCTTCACGTTCCGGCGGGTGACCCATCTCATCGTCGGACGCGCCTCGCTGGGGATGTTGGCGGCAATATCTATATGTGAATCTGCAGAACCATTATATGTGAAATGTATATTACACATATAAATGCCATGTCAACATACGACGGCGAGTCTCGAAGCGCCGCGAACTATCGAAGGGATTGGCTAAGGCGTGAAGTCGACGGCTCGCCAGAGCGGATCTGGCTCGAACACCATGCCTCGTCGGATGACCAGACGAACGTGCCGCAATGCCTGAATGGATCGATCGGGGTCGCCATCGACCAGCACCAGGTCGGCCTGCATGCGCGGTCCGATTGAACCGACCCTGCCGTCGAGCCCCATGACTCGCGCGGGCACGGTTGTCGCGGTGGCGAGCGCCTCGAGCGGGCTGAGCCCCGCCTCCACATACAGTTCGATCTCCCGGTGAAGCGTATGTCCGGGAACCCCCTGGTCTGATCCTGCCACGATCGGAACACCCGCGCGATGCAGGCCGCGAACGAACGTCATTGCGCGCTGCAACGGTTCGCGGCTGGCTTGGTCGGGAGGCCTGCCGAAGCTGTTCCACGCGAGGAAGACCGGCCTCGGCGCCTTGAGAATGCCGGGCTCGAAGTTGGCAATCGGTGAGGCCGTCGAACGCGTGCCGAACTCCACGACGACGAGTGTGGGATCCACGGAAATGTTCCGCTTCAGGAGCAGCGCGACCAGTCGTCGTCCATTGGGCGACTGGATGTCGTTGTCGCTCGCGTCGATCAGCCTGAAGATGTGATTGACGCCATCGAGCCCGGCGTCGATCGCCTCGAAGGCGGTCATCTTGGCCGGGACATGTCCAGTGACCCGCATCCCGAGGGCATGCGCCTCGTCGGTGATCTGTGGCAGCACGGTCGCCGCAACGTTCTCCCACACCTTGATCTGGTCATAGCCGTCGCGCTTGAATCGCCGCACGAGTGTGCGCGCCTGGGCGGCTGTGTTTGCCTGAATCGCTGTGTACGGAACGCTTGCGTGCGCATCGATGAACGCCGCCAGAAGCATGTTCGGATACGGCACGAACGCCGGCTTTGCGGAGGCGCGCAACGCCTCGATATAGCTCGGTTCGTTCCCCAGATCCCGCACCGTGGTCACGCCGGCGGCCAGGTACGCCGGCCCCCATTCCGGCTGCTTCATGTGCGCGTGCATGTCCCACAACCCCGGGACGAGGGAGCCGCCACGCCCATCGATGACACGGGCGTCCGAGGGGAGGGTAAGCTGAGCGGCCGCGCCTGCGGCCACAATCCGTTCGCCTTCGATGACGATCGCCGCGTCCGCTGTGACGCCGTGCGCCGGATCGACGAGCCGGACATTCCTGATCACGGTCCGCGGCCCATCCGATGCCAACGGCATCACTCGTTCGCTGAGCCGTTTCGCGCGCGATTCGGCGAATGCAGTCAGAAAGAACGACCGGTCGTCGTCGCGCTCGGGTCTCGTCGCGACGAGGAGTCCCCATGCGGTCGGCACAATTGCCGCGACGATGCCGCCGTTCGGGTCAAGCCACATCTGGAGCGCGCCCCACGTCAGGCCCTCGACCTCATGACAGGTGCTGCCTGATGAAGGGCGGGTCGGAAGGCATGGGACCACGCGCAGAGTCCCGTCGTTCTTCGTGACGAAACTCTCACGCCTGGTCGCCACGGATCGACGTATCAGTGCAGCGACTCCCTCGAGCGGGAGCGGCGACTTGAGGCAAGACCGATCGGCGGCGCCATCGTCTGCGGCGTCATCGAGCGTCGATAGCAGGAACGATGGCGCGTCTCCCTGAACGCGCAGACTCACGAGTTTTCCGCGGTCTGAGACGAGTTCACTTGTCAGCCGCACCCCGGAACCCCAGGCCACGTCAGTCTTCACCGTGCATGACTCGCGATCGAGCTTCCGAGTGCAATCGGCCCGCTCACTGCCGATGGTCAGGCCGTTCAGGCTGAAATTCTCGATGCGCTCGGCCTGGACGGAATGCCCCGCTGGTGTCTTGCTTGCTGAAGGAGGGGCCGCCTGAAGGGCCAGAAACGGCAGGATGCCGCACACCATGGAAGCTGCAGCACGTTTCCAGACTCTCATCAGGTTCTGGTGGATTAGACGCGGGCCTGACGAGCGGGTTGGCAAGGAGCCGCCGCGTCGCCAGCCCCGACCGTCAAGGTAGACTACAACGTCCCGGGATGATCACGATGCCCGACCGTGCGTGTGAACATTTGGAAGCCATCGAATCCGTCAAGAGCGCCAGACTGCGCCAGTGTGACGAGTGCGTGAAGATCGGAGGACGATGGATGCATTTGAGGACATGCCAGGAGTGCGGCGCAACACTCTGCTGCGACAACTCGCCGAATCGTCATGCGACGAAGCATGCCCACGCGACGCACCACCCCGTCGTTTCCTCAGCCGAGCCCGGCGAGCGATGGCTGTACTGCTATCCGGATGACGCGTTCGTCGAGTATCGACCTGATGTCCTCATTTCCGATTGATCCGCCGATCGAGCCCATGCTCGCCAAGCTCGCGAACGAGCTTCCTGCAGGCGACACGTTTCTGTACGAGCCGAAGTGGGATGGGTTCCGCGCCATCGTCTTTCGCGGCGGCGGTGAGGTGTTGATTCAGAGTCGCGACCTGCGGCCGCTCGACCGGTATTTTCCCGAGCTGCACGCGGCGTTTCTGGCGGGTCTCCCCGAAGGGTCGGTGATCGATGGCGAAATCGTCATCGCTACACCGCGGGGCCTCGATTTCGACGCGTTGCAGATGCGGCTCCATCCAGCGGCTTCGCGTGTCGCCAAGCTCGCGGGAGCAACCCCCGCCTCGTTTGTGGCGTTTGATGTGATTGCCGCCGATGGAGACGACCTGCGCGGGTCGCCGCAGCGCGAACGCCGGGCCCGGTTGGAACGGCTGCTCGCGAAAGTGGCGCCGCCGATCCACCTCACCCCGATGACGCGCGACCGCGGGCAGGCAGGCGAGTGGCTCTCACGGTTCGAAGGCGCGGGTCTCGATGGCGTGATGGCGAAGCCGGTAGACGGCCGGTACCAACCAGGCAAGCGGACGATGATCAAGGTCAAGCACGCGCGCACGGCGGATTGCGTGGTCGCGGGCTTCCGCTGGCACAAAGCCGGCAGGGGAGAGCTCGTCGGTTCGCTGCTGCTCGCCCTGTACGACGAGAAGCGACGGCTCCATCACGTCGGCGTCACCTCGTCGTTCACCATGGAGAAGCGGCGGCAGCTCGTCGCCGAGCTCGCGCCGCTCAGGGAAGGGGCGCTCGACGATCATCCGTGGAAGGAATGGGCCGTCATCGATGGCGACATGACGCGCATGCCTGGGGGGCAGAGTCGCTGGAGCGCGGGCAAGGATTTGTCGTGGGAACCTCTTCGGATCGAACGTGTCTGCGAGGTCAAGTACGACCACATGCAGGGCCCGCGTTTCCGTCACGCAGCGACCTTCGAGCGCTGGCGTCCTGACAAACGGCCTATCGACTGCGGGTACGATCAGCTCGCGGTTACGGCGCCTTTCGAGCTCGAGAAGGTCTTCGGCGAGGTCGGCCGTTCCTCGACGGGCCTCGGAACGACCCCGAGCTAGTCGAGGGGTCGGGATCGCTGACACCGCCCGCCCATTCCTCTGCCATGTTTTCGTCGGGATCGAGCGGCTCCTTCGCGGGGCGGAGCTCCACGGGCACGTGCTGCAGGTTGATGCGGACGCGCGTCCAGGTGCGGAAACGTCCCCGCAGTGCATCAACCAGAATATCGGCCGGCTGCAGGTGCGCGGCGGCATCGGGGTGACGCGCCTTCCATCGCTCGAGGCCCGCCAGTGCGTCCGCCTTTTCCCGCGCGCGTCCCACTTCGATCAGCGGATGTGTCGTCGTCCTGCGGCGTGAGGGCGCGGCGCGCGTGCCCTCCCCCGGCTGCTTTCGGTAGTGGGGCGGCCACGGCGCGTCGCCCAGGCCCTCGGCCTTCTGTCGCGCCGCGAGTTCCAGAAGCGAGACCAGCGATCCGGCATGCCCGTCCATGTCCGCGTGCCGATCGCCGAGCTGCGCGAAGCGTGCCGGCATGGTAGCCAGCGTGAAGTCAGACGGTTCGCACGCCTCGATTTCGTCCCAGGCCAGCGGCGTCGACACGCGCGCATCCGGCGTCGGCCTGACCGAGTACGCAGCCGCGATCGTCCTGTCCTTGGCGTTCTGGTTGTAGTCGATGAACACGCCGTGGCGTTCCTCCTTCCACCACTTGCTCGATGCCAGACTCGGCGCGCGGCGTTCCACTTCGCGCGCCAGCGCGAGCGCCGATCGGCGGACTTCGTCGAATGCCCAGCGTCGCTCGATGCGCACGTAGACGTGCATCCCGCGCGAACCCGACGTCTTGGGCCACCCGACGAGACCGAAATCCTCGAGCGTGGCGCGCACGATTTTGGCGACCTCGCGAATCTGCGGCCATTCAATGCCGGGCACCGGATCCAGATCCACGCGCAGCTCGTCGGGATGATCGAGATCGTCCGCGCGAACCGGATGAGGATGGAGCTCGAGGCAGGCGAGATTGGCCATCCAGACGAACGTCGATGCGTCGCGCGGTACGACCTCTTCTGCCGTGCGTCCGGACGGGAACTGCAGGGAGACGACTTCGACCCACGGTGGACGCGACTCGGGCGCGCGCTTCTGATAGAAGAACTCGCCGTGGATTCCGTCGGGATAGCGCACGAGCACGTTGGGTCGGTTGCCGGCGCTGCGCATTGCGCCGGGCGACACCGCGAGATAGTAGCGGGCGAGATCGAGCTTGGTGTGGCCCGCTTCAGGGAAGAGCACCTTGCCGGGATTCGAGATCGCAATCTCGCGTCCCGCGACGGTGAGGATCTCGTGGTCGCCGCGCCCGGCCATGGCTACTAGGGGTTGGGTGATGTGCGAGCTTCGGACCGCCCGTTCATCAGACGGAACTTTGGAATCCCGAGATAACGAACGACAGCCACGCGGCGGCGCGTCGTGGATTCATGGACGGGAGCGTTCGAACGTCATGGCGTTGCCGCTCGGTCCGAAGGTGATCGTGAGGCGATCGCCTTCGACGATCGCGTGCGCCGGCGTTCTCGACGCGCTCGCCGTGTCTCTGACCTGCATGCGGAGCGGGCTCTCCGGCATCGAACCGAGCGCCTGACCGACCGTCAAGCAGGAACTCGTGATGGAACACGATGTCCTCGCCGTTCAGCGTGAACGTTCCCCCCTCGCCCTCTGCGCGGCGCGGTTCTCCGTTGTCCATGACGAAGACGAGGAACGTCCACTCGCGATCGCTGAATGTCACGATTCCCGCGATGGGATGTCGGGATCCGTCCTTGAGGATATAGGTGTCTGGACGCCACGTGCCGCGAAGCGGATTGTCGGCCGCGGCAATGCCGGCGGATCCCAACGCCGCCAGCAGCGCCAGGAGGCTCAACCGGATCATCAGACGTCGCCGCATCGCATCCTCCTCAGCGGGCGAAGCCAATCAGACGACAGTCATCTCGTGGAGAGGCCGTTTTGAAGAACAGGCTGTTGTCCCAGCGCTGCGACAGAGCATGCGAGGACCGCCAAACCGATCGCCTGGGCGTACCTGCGTGTGGTGCGAGTCGTCATGGAAGCTCCTCCAGGCTTGGCCGATCCGGATCATGAATGGCCGGAAGCCTACAACTTCCGGGGTGGTCAGGCAACTTGCCCTCCGAGTGGCGACATGTGCGGACACATGCTCAGGCAGTAAACTCTGCGAGATCATCATGACTCGAAGATCCGGGCCCGGCGCCCGTCTGGGAACGTGCGATGACGATGACGGTCTTCGGCGGTGATGTCACCAAGGTCCAATGGAGAGGCCTTGCCTTGACCGCTACACTCCTCCCATAAAATCCGACGTTCCTGTGCGCTTCGGCATCATGAGCCATTGAAGGCTCGAGGAGACTTATGGATTCGCAGGCGATTCAACAGTTCATCACCACGACGGCGGCGGCATTCGGACTCAAGATTCTTGGGGCGCTCGCGTTCTGGCTGGTTGGCCGCTGGCTGATCGGCCGCGTGATCGCCCTGATGCGCTCGGCGATGAACCGAAATGAAGTCGATCCAACGCTGACGAAGTATCTCGGATCGATTCTCGCGATCGCGCTCAACATCACGCTCGTACTCGGCATCCTCGGATACTTCGGCATCGAGACCACATCGTTTGCGGCGCTCCTGGCCGGCGCGGGCGTCGCCATCGGCGCGGCGTGGGGCGGCATGCTCGGCAACTTTGCCGCCGGCGCCTTCATGCTCGTGCTGCGGCCCTTCAAGGTGGGCGACTTCGTCGGTGTCGGCGGCACCACCGGCACCGTGCACGAGCTCGGGCTGTTCGGCACCACGATCGTCACACCCGACAACGTGATGACGATCGTCGGGAACGGCAAGATCTTCGGCGACACGATTCAGAACTTTTCGGTGTTGCCCGTTCGGCGCGTCGATCGTACGGCTCAGCTCGCCGGCAGCGTCGATCCGCTCGATGCGATCGCGCGTCTCCGCGCGGCTGTCGCGAAGATTCCGAACGTCGCCGCGAAGCCGGCACCCGATGTCAGCGTCCTCGACATGAACCTCGTCGGCCCGGTCATCGCGGTGCGCCCGTACACGCACACCGATCACTACTGGCAGGTGTACTTCGATACCAACGAGACGATCATCCGCACGGCCCGCGAGGCCGGATGGCCTGCACCGACGCCGAGTCAGATCGTCAGGCAGGCGTAAGGCGCGGGACGTCGCCCGCGAGCGGTGTGAGGGACGGGGACGGAAACCATCATCTCACCGCGCCGTTCGTGACGGGATCGGTTTAACCTTCCAGCGCATGTAGGCGACGAAGGTCAGCAGGATCAGCAGGATCGTCGTCGTGATCGCCGCGCTCACTTCACCGCGCATCGTGTGAAGCACGATGGCGCCGATCATGACGATCATCAGGCCGCCCGCTGCGGCAGGAACCAGTCCGGGCAGGATGCGTGTGATACCGGGGAGCGTCAAACCCGCAGCGGCCGCGACTTCCGCCGAACCGAGAAACACCCGGAAGGCCGTCGACATGATCTCGTTCATCTTCTCTATCAGCTCCGCCGGCGGTGAAAGAAGCATGACGCCGTGCGCCAGGAACACGGCTGCGAGCAGGACTTGGAGCACCCACAGGGTAATGTTCATCAGTTGACTCCCGCTTCAGGATACCTCTGCTGACCGAGGGCGTGCGAGACGTCTTCCCAGTGTCACGAGCGCTCCGCCGAGGATGAGCATCCAGATGGGCAGCGCGACGTTGTTGACGGCAGCCATCGGCGCGACCATGGGTGTCATGTTTCGAAGCATAGCCACGCCACCGAGCACGGCCGCCGCCGATCCCGCATAGACCAGCCAGCGCCACCGAGGACCTCCGGCTCGAGCGAGAGCAATGGAGGCACACAGGAAGAAGCTGTTCAGGAACAGCTCTCCCAGGAACTCGCCGATGAAGTTGCCGAGATAGCTGTTGGCGGCGCCGAACACGAATTCGAGGCTCTCACGCGCTGACTCGCCGGCCCCTGCGTACGCGAGCGCCAGATGCCAATGAAGGCTCGGCCAGCGAAGGAGACCGACCGCCATGCTCGCGGCACTCAGCACCGCTGCAATCAATGCTGCCCGGGCGGCCTGGGGGGCCGCATCGCGCGCGGCCGCACCGACGCCGATGGCTGTTGGGACGAGCAGAAATGGAACGAGACCATACAGAATCCAGACCGCGCGTCCGGTCGCGCCGAGCGACAACAGCCGAGGCAGGACCTCGGCGGCGGGACGATCGAGGATGTCGGGATAACCGAAGGTTCCGGCCAGGTAGGTGAAAACCGCTCCGAAGAGAACCGTTGCCGCAATCAGCGACCAGCCTCCAACGATCGACGCCGCGCCGACGGAACCACCCGTCCCTGATCTCACGGTGCACTCCAGACGCGCCCGCACGGCGCGGCGACAGCATGCCACATGATCGGGTTCCGTGGCTGGCGCGACTCAGCGACGATCATTGGACAGCGAGCGCAGCCTCTCTGCTGGTCGTGTGAGCGATCGTTTCTGGCGGTACATGTCGGACCAGAGGTCGCCCACCCTGCCGATCCGATCCGCCATCGTCCGCAGCGTAAACGTGCGCGGCGCGACCGTTCCGCGTTCGATCTCCTCCCACGTGCAGGGAGCCGAGACTGGTGCTCCAGGTTTCGCGCGCACGGCGTATGCCGCGGCGAACGTCGCGCTGTAGCCGTTCCTCCCCGTGTCGACCAGGATTCGTCCACCCCGCTCAGCCTTGCTGAACTCCTGCGTCAGGTGCTCGGGATCCCGCTTCACGAGCAGCGTGCCTACGGCGTGAGCGAACCGCGCGACGTCGGCCATCGTCGATTTCCCGTCGAGCGAGAGCATGATGTGGAAGCCTTTCGATCCCGACGTCTTGATCCAGCTCGGAAGGCCGAGTTCGTTCAGAAGATCCCGCAAGCCAAGCGCCGCGGCGCGCAGAGAATCGTGATCGTCTTCGTGCGAGGGATCCAGATCGAAGACGCACATGTCAGGATAGTGGAGCGTCGGAACTCTAGACGCCCAGACGTGCAGCGTAATCGTGTTCTGATTGATCACCCAGAGGAGCGATCGCGTATCCGTGATGAGCGGGTGATGCACGACTCCGCCCTTCTTGGGAACCTCAATCCGCTTCAGCCAGTCCGGAAATCCCTTTGAGACATCCTTCTGCCAGAACCCCTCGTTCCCAATTCCCGCTGGATAGCGCTCCATCGTCAGAGGCCGACGACGGAGGTGGGGAAGCATGACGGGGGCCATCGACTTGTAGTAGTCGGCCAGCTCGCCCTTCGTGATTCCGTCGTCCGGGAAGAGCACCTTGTCCGGATGGGTGATCATGATTGCTCGCGCACGACCTCGGCAGCGGACTTATCAAAGCGAACCCCAAGGAGCCGTGGGTGCCGCAGCTTGCCGTTCACGGTCCACTCGATGAAGCCCACCTGGACGACGATCTCGGGGCGTACCCAGTGCGCGCGGAACCGGGGCAGCCCCGTGGCTTTCGTGAACGGCGAGACAGGGACTTCGAGCGTGTCCAGCCGAGCGCGGAGGTCGAGCAGCAGCGTCGTGTTGAATCCCGTACCGACCTTTCCCGCGAACACGAAATCGTTGTTGTCGTAATACCCCACGAGCAGCGCGCCCAGGCCTACGCGAGCACCCTGGGGATCCGTGAATCCTCCGACGACGAGTTCCTGTGAGGCCTCACATTTCATTTTCAGCCAGTACGGCGACCGCCGATGTTCGTAGATCGAGTCCCGCCGTTTCGCAATCACGCCCTCCCAGCCTTCGGCGCAGGCGCGTTCCCATGGCTTCAGATCGTCGATCTGCGCGACGCGTTGGAGTGGAGGCTGAAATGGCAGGGACTCGAGCAGGCTGCGACGCTCGAGGAGCGTGAGCGATGTCACGTCGCGTCCGTTGAGCCACATGATGTCGAAGACGTGATAGTGCACATCCTCCGCGTCCCACGTGATCTCGCCGTCGAGAATGGCCTGGTCGAGTGGCAGAGCCTCGATGGCGCGTTCGATGGCCGGGACGTGGTGCGGCAGACGGTTTCTTGAAAAGAGCCGGACGTTCTGCCCGTTCCTGAATGCGAGGAGACGAATACCGTCCAGCTTGCGTTCGAAGAGCCACTCAGGACCGGTGAATCGGTCCTCGGTGAGCGTGGCCGCCATCGGCACGACCCATTCCGGAAAGGACGATGCTGAGATGGACATCGCGCTGGCTGAGACCTAGCCAATCATCAGAAAAGTCTTGAGCCGATCCGCGCTTGAATATCATCGGCCTGCTGGCTGGCGCGGAACTCGATGACGCGGACATCCGCGAGCTGTCGCGCGACGAATGGATCTTCCTTTGCGATCACCTCGATCTCGTCACGGTCTTTCCCTACCGCAAGGATGATGCCTCCCTCGCGAGGAATCTTGCGGCCCGAGACGAGGAAATGCCCTGACGCGTAGTACTTCTTCAAGAATTTCATGTGCGCGGGCATGTGGCGGTCGATGTCGGCGAGAGGCGCCTTGTAGATAAGCTCGATGATGAACATGCGAGCCCAGCATGTCCCAAAGGCTCGCCGGCGTAAAGCGGCTCGTGACGATTCAGATTCCCGAACGCCACTTGAATGCCGAGACGAGCCGTGCGCGGGATAGTTGGGTGCTTATTGATCTAGTCGATGCCCTCGAGCGGCGCCCCGGCGCCTTCCGATCCAATTCATGGTCACGGTGTTGTAGAAGGGCGCCCGGAAGTCGAGCGCAGGCCCGTTCTGCGTTTCATTTAAACTCTAGTCGTCGCGTCAATAAGTGCTGTGCTGCACGCCCATTGTGAGGTGAGCCTGTGGAATCGATCGACACGAACGCGCTCGGCCAGCCCATCGGATTCCCCGTCGCGTCGTGGACGCCGCCGCCGCGGCCGACGCGCGAGCCGATGGCCGGCCGCTACTGCCGCCTTGAAACGCTCGATGTGGATCGACACGCCGCCGATCTCTTCCGGGCGAATCAGCTCGACACGGACGGACGCAACTGGACCTATCTGCCGTACGGACCGTTCCAGCAGGAGGACGAGTACCGCGCGTGGATGACGCGAACGTGCCTCGGCAGCGATCCGCACTTTCACGCGATCGTCGATCTGGAAACCGGGCGGGCTATCGGTGTGGCGAGCTACCTGCGGATCGATCCTGCGGCCGGTTCGATCGAGGTGGGCCACATCAACTACTCGCCGGCGCTGCAGCGATCGAAGGGCGCCACCGAAGCGATGTACCTGATGATGAAACGCGCGTTCGAGCTGGGCTACCGCCGCTACGAGTGGAAATGCGACGCCCTCAACGCGCCGTCGCGCGCGGCGGCCCAGAGGCTTGGTCTCTCGTTCGAAGGAGTGTTCCGGCAGGCGACCATCTACAAGCAGCGGAACCGCGATACCGCGTGGTACGCGGCGATCGACCGCGAGTGGCCCGCGCTCGAGCACGCGTTCCTGATCTGGCTCGATCCTGCGAACTTCGACCCGGGAGGTCGCCAGCGCGTGAGCCTTCGGGAACTGACAGCAGCGATCCTTCTCGCGCGCGGATAGTCAGGCAATTCATCACGCGGTTCGTCACAATGACCTTGCCGCGGCTCGCACTCTTCGCGAGAATGACCAACCCGATCATCAGGAGGACCTCGATGTTCCGTTTCCGTATCGGCGTGCTCGTCGCGCTCGTGCTCACTATGGCAGTTGCTCGTCCAGCACTGGCCCAAGACGACAAGGCCGCCGTCCTTGCCGTCGTCAAGCAGCTCTTCGACGGTATGCGCGCGAAGGATGCGGCCATGGTGCGCGGCGCGTTTCACCCCTCCGCCCAGCTGTTCTCATCGTCGATGAAAGATGGAAGGCCTGATGTGAGCGTGACGACGATCGACGCGTTCGTCACCGCCGTCACACGTCCTCGACCCGAGATCAACGACGAGCGCACGAAGAACGAGCAGGTGACGATCGATGGCGGCTTTGCGAGCGTGTGGGCCGACTACGCGTTCTACCGCGGCACGATTTTCAGCCATTGCGGTATCGACGCGTTTCATCTCGCGAAGGACGCCGCCGGCTGGAAGATCGTGTCGATCGGCGACACCCGGCGAACCGACCACTGCGACGACTGGCCGAAATAGACAAAGTGCTGCCGTCGGGCCAGCCGATCATTGCGCGCCGCGCGAGTCACTTCGCGTAGACTCTTGGCGTGAAATTTCTGTGGCGCTGGGTGAAGCGCGCCGCCCTGGCGACGGGCCTGGTCCTCGTCACGATCGTCGTTGGGGGAGCGATCGACGCCCGCCGTCGCCTTCCCGATCTCAAGCCCTGGCACAGAGTCAGTCTCGAGGATGTGGACGCGACGACGCTCGACGCACATTTCACCTATGCTCAGTACCTGGCGCGCGAGGAGAAACTCTTCACCGAGCTGCGTGCCTTCGAATCGACCATCGATCCCGCCGATCGCACGCGCGTCAATCGCTACACACCGGGCAGCCTTTCCTATCCGCTGAGCGCCGGTCGCGACTGGAATCGATCCTTCGAGACCGAACCGGCGACGATTCGCGGAGGCGCGCTCCTCGTCCACGGTTTGACGGACTCGCCGTACAGCATGCGCGCAGTTGCGGACGTGCTGCGCGACCGCGGCATCTACTCGCTGTCGCTCCGGATGCCCGGGCACGGCACCGTACCGTCCGGCCTGGTCAAGGTGACGTGGGACGACTGGCTGGCCGCGGTGAAGATGGGCGCACGCCACGTGCGGAGCAGGGTGCCTGATGGCGCGCCGTTCATCCTCGTGGGGTACTCGAACGGCGGTGCGCTTGCGCTCGAATACACCTTCGCGGCGATTGAATCGTCCGATCTTCCGCGTCCGTCACGGCTCATTCTGCTGTCACCAATGATCGGTGTGTCGCCCGCCGCACGGCTCGCGCGGTGGATCAGCCTTCTCGGCGTCGTCCCGTATTTCGAAAAGGCGAAGTGGCTGGATGTCCTGCCTGAATATAACCCGTTCAAATACAACTCGTTCCCCGCGAGCGCGGCGTTCCAGACGGCATCGTTGACGAGCGCCGTCGTCGCCGATCTCTCGCGCGTCGTGGTCGATGGCCAGAGCCGGCGGATTCCGCCGATTCTGACATTTCAATCCATTGTCGATGCGACCGTGAGCACGCCGGCTGTCGTCGACGGCCTCTACGCGCAGCTTCCGGCCAACGACAGCGAACTCGTGCTCTTCGATGTCAATCACCTGTCGGGTATCGATGTGTTCGTGCAGGAGTCGGACCGGACGCTCGCGGCAAGCTTCATGGATAGCGCGCCGCGACGGTATCGACGGATCGTCGTGACAAACGCGTCAGCCGACACGCGCGATGTCGAGGCACGGACGATTGCACCAGGCCAGAGCGAACTCACGCGACGCCCGCTGGGACTTGCCTGGCCGAACGAGGTGTTCTCGCTGACGCACGTCGCGATTCCGTTCGCGCCCAACGATCCCCTGTATGGCATCGACGGTTTGGGCCTCGAGGCGGGCCTCCTGCCTATCGGCCGGTTGAGTCCGCGTGGCGAACGCGCGGTCCTTACGGTGGGGACCGATACGCTCATGCGTCTGTCGTCGAATCCATTTTTTCCGTTTATCGCCGAACGGATAGGACAGTGGCTGGATGCCGGATCCAGCGAGCCGTCATCCGGCCGCTAGCAGGGCGGGCGGTGACTCCTCGGGCCGCCGGCCCGCCCGTTGGGCGCGCTAGAATCAGCGGGTTTTCGGGTCACCACCGAGTACGGGGGCCTGTGCCGTCGGACGACTGGAGATCGGTGTGCGCATCGCGGACATGAACTGGTTGCAGGTGGAAGAATATTTGCGGCACGACGACCGCGCGGTGCTGCCGCTCGGGAGCACCGAGCAGCACAGCCATCTGCGGCTCACCGTCGATTGCATCCTCCCCGAGCGAGTGGCCGTTGATGCAGCCGAACCGCTCGGCGTGCCGGTCTTTCCGGTGATGCCGTACGGTGTCACACCGTACTTCCGCGAGTTTCCCGGGTCGATCTCACTGCGTGTCGAAACGCACTTGCGCGTCGTGGGCGACATCCTGGACGGCATGGCGCACAGCGGATTCCGCCGCATCCTGATCGTCAACGGGCACGGCGGCAACAATGCCGTGCAGCAGTTCGCGCTCGAGTGGGTCGCCGATCACCCGGGTTGCCGAGTGCTCTTCCACAATTGGTGGAACGCGCCGCGCACGTGGGCGAAGGTGCAGGAGATCGATCCCGTGGCGTCGCACGGCTCGTGGATGGAGAACTTCCCATGGACGCGACTTCCCGGTGTGAACATGCCGAGCACCCAGCGTCCGATGGTAGACATGGCACGCGTGCGGGTCCTCGATCCGGTCGCGTTGCGTCAATACCTCGGCGACGGCAACTTCGGCGGGATGTATCAGCGCTCGGATGACGAGATGCTCGCGCTGTGGCAGATCGCCGTGGACGAGACACGCGCCCTGCTGACGGGCTCGTGGGGCGACGCGTCCTGAGGGGGGAGACGACGATGCGATCTCTCATCTGGGGCGCGGGAGCGATCGGCGGAACGCTGGGCGCATACCTCGCGCGCGCCGGTGACGACGTGACCATGGTCGACACGGTTGTCGAGCACGTGGACGCGATCGCGCGCAATGGGATCAGGATAACCGGGCCGATTGACGAGTTCACGGTGCGCGTGCCTGCCTTCACGCCGCAGACTCTCAGCGGCGCCTGGGACACGATCATCCTGGCCACGAAGGCGCATCACACCGACGTCGCGGTCCGGGCATTGCTCCCGCATCTCACGGAAGACGGATGCGTCGTGTCGGCACAGAACGGACTCAACGAGCTCGCGATCGCAGAAGTCGTCGGCGCCGAGCGTACGGTTGGCGCGTTCGTCAACTTCGGCGCGGACTACCTGGAGCCCGGGGTCATTCACTATGCAGGCCACGGCGCGGTGGTGGTGGGCGAGATCGACGGCCGCATCACGCCTCGCGTCACCGCGCTTCGCGACGCGTGGCACCATTTCGATCCGCGCGCGATCGTGACGCCCAACATCTGGGGCTATCTCTGGGGCAAGGAAGCGTACGGGGCGATGCTCTTCGCCACGGCGCTGACGAACGAGTCCATCGCCGACGCGCTCGCCATGCCCGCCTACCGGCATCTGTACATCGCGCTGGCGCGCGAGATCCTGGCTGTCGCAGCGGCCCGCTCCGTTCGGCCCGAGGCGTTCGACGGGTTCGACCCCGCGGCATACCTCGCCAGCGCACCCGCCGGTGCGGCCGAGCGCTCGCTCGACGCGCTCGTGGCGCACAACCGGCGCTCGGCCAAGTCGCACAGCGGCATCTGGCGTGACCTCGCGGTGCGAAAGCGGCCCACCGAAGTCGACGCGCAGCTCGGCATCGTAGTCACGCTCGGGGCGGAGGCCGGGGTGCCGACGCCGCTCACCGCGCGCCTCGTGGCGCTGATTCACGAGATCGAGCGCGGCGCCCGTCCGCAGTCGCTCGACGCGCTCGACGCGCTTGCGGCCACAGCGTCCTATTCGGCCACTCCATGAACCTGGACTTCAGCGGAAAGACGGCCATCGTCACAGGGGCCGCGCATGGGTTCGGGCGCGCCATCGCGCTGGCGTTCGCCGAGCGCGGCGCCGACGTCTGGGCGTGCGACGTTCTCGGGGACGAGCTCCGCGAGACTGAAGCCCTGTGCCGCCACGCCCGTGGATCGTGTCGCACGGTCATCGCCGACGTGCGCGACCGTGCTGCCGTCGACGCATGCGTCGCCGCGGCGTCCGCGGCCTCAGGTCGCGTGGACATCCTGGTGAACAACGCCGGGGGCGTGCTCGGCCAGGTGGGACGCCCGCTCGAGCAGATCACGCCCGAAGAGTGGCGCGCGATCTTCGACGTCAATGTCACCGGCGCATTCTATTTTTCGCAGGCGGTGGCGCCCGGCATGAAGGCCGCGCGCAGCGGACGCATCGTCAACATTTCGAGCGGCGCCGGACTGGGCATCAGCCTGACCGGCATTCAGGCGTACGCCTCGGCGAAAGCCGCGCAGATCGGGCTCACGCGGCAGCTTGCCCACGAACTGGGTCCGTGGGGCATCACGGTCAACAACATCGCGCCAGGGTTCGTGCGATCCAACCCGACGACCGAGAGGCAGTGGGAGTCGTACGGCGAAGGAGGGCAGCGCGAACTCGTCGATCGGATTGCCCTCAAGCGTCTGGGCACCCCGAACGACATCGCCTACGGCGTCCTCTTCTTCGCATCCGACTACGCCGGCTGGATCACCGGCCAGGTGCTCTCCATCGACGGTGGGAAATGACGGCCCTCGATGAAGTGCTGGCGCATCTCCAGGCTGAATCGCGACCGGATCTTTGGCAAGCTCGTCGAGTTCGCGTCGATCCCGAGCGTCAGCACCGATCCCGCGCACGCGGCGGACATCGATCGGGCGGCTCGGTGGGTGGCCGCCGAGGTGGCCGCCGCCGGGCCGTTCTCGGTGCGTACTCTTCCTACCGCCGGGAATCCGGTCGTCTATGGCGAGTGGTTGGGCGCGCCGGGCAGACCCACGGTGCTCGTGTACGGTCACTACGACGTGCAGCCGGCCGATCCGCTCGAAAAGTGGAACAGCCCGCCGTGGACGCCGACCCTGCGCGACGGCCGTCTCTACGCCCGCGGTGTGTCCGACGACAAGGGGCCGATGCTGATTCCGATCGCGGTGGCCGAAGCGTTCTTCGCGACGGCTGGCGGCCTGCCCGTCAACGTGAAGTTCATGTTCGAGGGTGAGGAGGAGATCGGCAGCCGCCATCTCGACGCCTTCATCAAGCAGCACAAGGAACTCCTCGCGGCGGACGTCGTCCTTTCGGCGGACGGCGCGATGTGGCGCATCGACGAGCCGTCCCTCACCGTGGCGAGCCGAGGACTTTGCGCGCTCGAGCTCACGCTCACGGCGGCCTCGAAGGATCTGCATTCGGGCCGTCACGGCGGCGGCGTCGCGAATCCGCTGCATGCGATGGCCGAGCTCATTGCCTCGCTGCACGAGTCCAACGGCCGCGTGGCGGTGGCCGGGTTCTACGACGAGGTCCGCGAGCTGTCGTCCGACGAGCGCGCGGCGATTGCCGCATTGCCGTACGACGAGGGCGCGTACCTCGCCGCAGGTCGGTGCGCCGTCCGCGTTCGGCGAGCCCGGTTACACGACGCTCGAACGTCAGTGGACACGGCCGACGCTCGAGGTCAACGGCATGTGGGGTGGCTACCAGGGACCCGGCCAGAAAACCGTCATCCCCTGCGAGGCGCACGCGAAGATCACGTGCCGTCTCGTGCCGGATCAGCATCCCGACGCGGTGGCGGCGCGAGTGAGGCGGCATCTCGAGGCCCACGTGCCGCCGGGCACGAGCTTGTCGCTGTCGCTCGCGGACCACGGCTCGCGCGCGACGCACATCACGACGGACCACTTCGCGTTGCAGGCGGCGGACGCCGCCCTGTACGCGACGTACGGCGTGCGGCCGCTCGTCGTGCGCATGGGCGGGACGGTCCCGATCTCGGAGCTCTTCAAGCGCCACATGGGACTCGACACCGTCTTCTTCTCGTTCTCGACGGCCGACGAGGACTTTCACGCGCCGAACGAATTCTTCCGCGTGCACCGGCTGCATGAAGGACTCGAGGCCTGGGCGCGCTACTGGACGATCCTCGGCGGGGTTGACGCATGACGTCGGACCGCCACGACCGATCGCCCGACGCCGCGGACTCGCGCTCGGCTGGCTTCGCGCAGGCCGAGGCCCGCGTCGAGGCGCACAGCGCGTCGCTCAAGAAGGAACTCGGCGTCCGCGATCTCGCCCTCACGCAAATCCTGTTCATCGTCGGGCTCACGTGGATCGGCGTGGCGGGGAAGCTCGGGCCGCCGCACGTCGTCTTCTGGCTGCTGGCCCTCGTGCTGTTCTATCTGCCGTCGGCGGCGGTCGTGATCTACCTCAATCGCCTGATGCCGCTCGAAGGCGGCCTGTACCAATGGGCGAAGCTCGGCTTCAACCAGACGGTCGGCTTCATGCTCGCGTGGAACCTGTGGCTCTATGTGATCGTGTTCACGTCGGAGATCGGCGTGCAATGCGCGACCTATCTGTCCTATGCGATCGGGCCGAGCGCGGCGTGGATGACGAGCAGCAGCTGGTTCGCCGCGTTGTCGTCGGCGCTGATCCTGTCGTTGATGACGGTGACCTCCATCGTCGGCCTCTCGGTGGGCAAGTGGGTGCACAACACCGGCGGCATCTTCATGATCACGATCTTCAGCGCGGTGGTGCTGCTGCCGCTGATCGGTCTCGCCACCGGCACACTCGCCGAATTTCATCCCTTTCGCACGCACGTTCCGGAGCTCTCGCTCTACAACCTGAACATTCTCGGGCAAGATGGGCTTCGGGGCGCTCGGCGGCTTCGAGTACATGGCCATCCTCGCCGGCGAGACCAGGTCGCCCGCGCGGTCCGTCACGCGCTCGGTCTTCATCGCCGCGCCGGTCATCGCCCTGATGTTCGTGCTGGGCACGAGCACCGTCGTGGCCTTCGTGCCGAACGACGACATCAACCTGATTGCGCCGGTGGCGCAGGTGCTGCGTCTCGGCTACGCGCCGTTCGGCATCGCGACGACGCTCGTGACCATCGCGATTCTGATGACGCTGGCGATGCGCGTCGGGCAGGCGAGCGTGGCCTTCACCGCGGTGACGCGCCTGCCGATGGTCGCCGGGTGGGACCACATGCTGCCCGCCTGGTTCAGCCGTCTGCACGCCACGCATAAGACCCCCGTGAACTCGATACTGCTCGTGGGCGCATCCTCGTTCGGCTTCGCGTTGTTGAGCCTCATCGGCGTGGGGCAGGCCGAGGCGTTTCAGCTCGTATTCAATGCCAGCGGCATTTTCTACGCGCTCACTTACGTCGTGATGTTCGCGCTCCCGTTGTTCGGCCTTCGGGCTGTCAGGCCCAGGCCACCGATCTGGCTGCGGCTCGCATCGCTCTCGGGCCTGGTCATGACAGTGCTGTACATCGTGCTCTCGGTCTTCCCGATCATCCAGGTCGAGAGCGTGTCCACCTTCGCCCTCAAGATCACGATGACGGTCGTGGTAATGAACCTGATTGGGATCGCGATTCTGCTCTCGGCGGGTCGGCGAGCGCCGAAGGCGCGCTCTTCGCAGCGGTGGTGAAGGGCTCGCGATGTTACTCGTCGGCGCCCGGGCGGCGTCGAGCGCGTTTGACCGCGCCTTGGCGCTTCTTTGAGATCAGCCGCTTCTCACGCTCGGCCGCTCCAGGCCTGGTTGCTTTCCGCCTCCGTGGCGTCCTGGCGGCACGCTCCAAGAGCGCCGCGAGCCGGGCGCGCGCGGCGGCGCGATTCTGCGCCTGCGAACGGTACACGCGGCTGTCAACCACCAGCACCCCATCGGCCGTGACGCGTCTCCCGGCCAGCGCGATCAACCGTTCCTTTACCGCGGATGGCAGAGTCGACCCTCGGATATCGACGCGCAACTCGACCGCCGTGGCGACTTTGTTGACATTCTGACCGCCCGGTCCGCTTGCGCGAACGAAGCGCTCCGTGATGAAGCGATCGTCGAGGGCGATGGTGTTGGCGCTCAACGTGGGAATTCCTTTGTTGCCCCGCCCGCGGGCGGCGACGGTCTCAATCTTACCTTTGCGGAACACGGCGGGGAAGAACGTCGCGCGCAGGACCACGTTTGGACAAACTCGACGCGCGGGCGCCCCGCGTCTACCGATCCCCCGCGTCGCCCCGCGACAGTATGATGCTCTCAGAGGTGTTGTCTGACCGATCAAGTGGCGGCGATGCTTCGCGGCCAGATTACCGACCTGGTGGCAGGGTCGATATTTTTGTTCGTCGGACTGGCGACCGGCTCGATTGCCGTCACTCGCCAGCGACGCGGTGTCCGAATTTTTGTGTGGCTGGGCATCTGGAGCGCCATGTACGGCGCTGCGCAACTGAGCCAATCGCCGGCCGTCGTCTCGGCCGTGCCTCGCTGGCTTCAGACTTGCGCCCCATACGCGAACACCGCCTTGACGTATCTGCTCGTGGTCGCGGCATCGCTCACCTTCCTCGAACTGAGCCTGGGCCGGCTTCGGGATCTCATGCAGGTCGCTGCCTTGCTCGGGTTCGCGATCGCGGTCACCGGCATCCTTGTCTTTGTGACGACGCGCTCGAGCCACACCTTGATGCTGTACAACAATCTGCTGGAGGCCTGCGTGCTGTTGGTGCTGGCCGTTGTCGCTGCAACGCCAACGCTCGCCGCCAAGTACCTCGCGCTCAGGGACCGCCGGGTTCTCATCGTCGGCACGCTCGCCTTTACGCTTGAAGCGCTGTATAACAGCCTGTCTCGCCCGCTGGGCTTCAATCCTTCACGTCTGCTGGATCACCTCGGTTTCGCCGTTCTCCTGTTCTCGCTGGCATACGTCGCGTTGCAGCTGGTCGTCGCCAACGAGCGCCGCTTGCTTGCCGTTGAAGACGAACTCGACATTGCTCGCAAGATTCAGTTGGCGATTCTTCCAAGCGGCGCTCCCCACCTGCAGCATCTGCGCATGAGCGCTGCCTATCGGCCCATGACCGCGGTAGCGGGAGATTTCTACGACTTTATCCCTGTCGATCAGCACCGAGTGGGCGTCCTGGTAGCTGACGTGGCCGGGCACGGCGTACCGGCTGCGCTCATCGCGTCGATGATCAAAGTCGCTTTGCAGTCCGTGGCTGCTCATGCTCACGATCCGGCCGCGGTACTGAATGGTTTGAACCGTATTCTTTCCGCGCAACCAGGCAGTCAGCTGGTCTCCGCCGCCTACTTGTGGCTCGATACGGAGCGTCGGGCCGCCCGTTATTCGGCGGCGGGGCACCCTCCGCTTCTATGCTGGAGGCAAGGGAGGCTCGAGCACATTGAGAGCAACGGGTTTCTTTTTGGAATGGTTCCAGAGTGCGATTATCCGGTGTGCACGATGGCCATCAACCCAGGCGAGCGGTTCTTGCTGTACACCGACGGTGTCGTCGACGTCGAGAACGGCCGTGGCGAGTTCTTTGGCGACATCAGACTCGAAAAGGTCGTTCGCGATAGTGTGTGGCGGCCGCCGGCTGAGTTTGCCGACGAACTGCTTTCCGAGATAACGCGCTGGCGCCCCGCGTCGACTCCTCAGCAGGACGACATTACGCTCATTGTGATCGACGTGACTGGGCCTGACGACCGACGAGTCCATCGATGACGAGTTTGCGAGGGAAACCTCAGCAGACCGCCACCATTCATCTCGATTGCGTAAGTGAAATGCACGCGGTAGCCGGCGAGGGACTATTGTCGCGTCAGCGACATATTCAGAACGGCCTGCTCGAACGAGCCATTGGCGTCGAAATCGAATTCCACGCGCCCTCCGGTGAGCCTCAGGCCGTTCCCGTTCAGAGTGAAGTCGAACACGTTTGAAAACGGAACTCCCGCCGGGGAGAGCGTTATCGTGTCCAGGCTCGATGTCCAGGATCCATTCGTCACGGCTAGCGGGACCCTGGGATCGGGCACCGTGAACGTGAAGTTGGTCCCTGTCAACACCAGAGTGACAATCCTCCCCTGCGATATGAGTTCAGCCCTGAGATTGGGGTTTGTCGCGCTGACGTACTCGGCCGTGGTGGCGCGCCACGTTCCCTCCAGGCCTTGGGGACCTGGACTCGGACCCGAGCCATTAGTCGGACTGGTTGGACTCTTATCACAACCAGTCAGCGTTCCCAGAACAAGGAACATGGCAACGGCGATCGTGATTAGGCTTCGGTCGGATGATTGCGGCATCACGCGTCTCCGACGGGTGATCCAATGCAACGGACATACCGCGACATCGTAGAGCCTTTATAGGAGTTCGGGTGAACGTGGGCGCGATCGCCTATCCCGGCCTGTGCGAACTATTCCGACCCCGTGTCAAAAATCCCGTAGTCCGTTTCTCAGACGCGGTTCTTCACGAGCATGAATGCGTCTGGCGGTTTTCCGATGGAGCTTCTTGAGGTCGTCCTCGGGATCGAAACCAAGGTTTCGTCCAGAGGTTCCAGCCCGTGTTCTTTCCTGAGGGATTTTCTTTTGACGGGAACGGCTTTGTTCGAACCGCCGTAAACCACCGCCGGCTTTCAGCTACTTGCGGGGAATCGAGACCGGACTTGAGAGTTGGTGGACCAGACCAGCGCCAGTTGGAACCGCGTGGTGCTGTTGGATGCGGCAACTTGAGAGCCTGAGTCGGGCATCATGATCCCAGTTTCGCTTAAGGGTTCGTGCGCGTGAGCCAGTAGAGTGGCCGGCGCTTGGCGTGAGCGACCGCCAGGACGAGCACGTGCTGCTCGTGCTTTTCGAACGCGATCACGTATGGGAACCGTTGGATGGTTGCCTTGCGGATCAGCGGGCGTTCTGCCCGCGTGCCCGGCCATGCCGGGTACGATTCCGGCGCGTCGCGGACTCGATCGAGGGAAGCCGAAATCTCAGAGATGAACTCGTCGCCCAATCCTCGGCGTCGCGCGTCGTACCAAAGCGCGGCACTGCGAAGCTCGGCGCGCGCCTGCAGGAAGCAGTTCGAGGTGCACGTCGCTGTTCGAGTTCCTTCAGGATCTCGGCCCGCGCGGTCTCCCAGCTGATCGTCTGAACGTGACCTTCAGCGATCTCTCGGGAACGCCGTTCCAGCTCGGTCGCCCATGCCGTGGCGACTTCTTCATCCGACTCCTCCAGACTGGAAAGCAGTTCCTCCGCGACACGAGCGCGGTCAACCGAGTGAGGCGCAGGGCCTCGGCAAGCAGCTCGTCCGTCGACATGACGTGATTTTATCATTGCTCCCGAGGATGGTCTGACCTCGTCGGTCGCCGCCGCGGACCTCAGTATGCATCGTTGAGAAGGGCGTCGGCTCATTGTTTGCGATAATGAGTCGTTCCCGACGGTTGGACGTGATCTTGGTTACGGTTCCGTTAGTCCGGTTTCCTTCTCGTCAGAGGCAAGGATGCGACTTTCACGGCTCTTGATTGGACTGACGGTGCTGACCCTGGCGTCAGCCAGAGACGTCTCGGCTTGCGAGTGTGCAGCGGGCGGTCCTCCCTGTCAGAACGCCTTCCAGGTCGACGCCGTGTTCGCAGGCACGGTCCGCAGCATCGTTCCGCTGCCGGAGGACGGACCGCCACTTCGGCCGGGCGAAATGCGGATTCCGCAAACGGTTCGAGTGGAGTTCGACACTGTGGTGCCGTTCCGCGGCCTTCAGGTGTCGAACGTAACTGTGCTCACAGCGGGTAGTGGCCCTGCGTGTGGCTACGGCTTCAAACCGGGAGAGCGGTATCTTGTCTACGCAAACCGCAAGGGTACGGAACTAGTCACTGGAATTTGCTCCAGGACGAGACCATTGGCAGACGCCGCCGAGGACCTTCAGTTTTTCCAAACGCTTTCAGCGCCCAGCGATCGTGCACGTCTCTATGGAACCGTCACCCACTGGGAGCGTGACCTGTCGACTAAGCAGCCACGAAATTATGGTCCTGTGCCAAACCTTCGCGTTAACGTCAGCGGCATGGGCCAACTCCTCGACACGTGGACAGATGATGCGGGTCGATATGACGTGAAGGTGCCGCCGGGGAAATACGAAGTCACATTTCTGCCACCGCCTGGGTTCTCCAACAAGTATTTGCAGCATTCCATCGAGTTGCCGGACGCGCGAGCATGCGCCGTGCTTGATTGGAGTGTGAGGTTTGACGGGCGCATCAGAGGCGTACTCCGGCGGCCTCAAGAGGGTGGATCGGGCGCCGAGATTCCTGTGGAGCTGATGTCCGCCGAAGCCATCGGCAAAGGTGGGAATATCTCAGTGCTGAGGACATCCACCGATTCGGGAGGCCGATTCGAACTTACTGAGGTGCCACCCGGGCGATACGTCGTCGGCGTCGACCTGATCAGAAGAATGGACGCCAAGGAGATCTTCCCAACGACGTTTCACCCCGGTATCCAAGATGCCTCAGGAGCGACGATCGTTCAGCTGGAAGGTGGTCAGGAACGTGAACTCGAGCCGATGACACTACCGCCAGCCAGACGTTCCCACCATCTGGTCGGCACGGTGGTTTTTGAGGACGGTACCCCCGCTTCGGGCGCTTTCATCTCGTTGTCGGATGGCATCGCCAGGTTTCGACAGGTAGCCGTTGGAATCAAGACTGGACCAGACGGCACCTTTGATTTTCTCGTTCACGAGGGTCTTAGCTACATCGCTCGCGCCTCCTTCAGGAATGAAGGTCAGCGTCAGAAGGTTGCTGGTACCGTTGGGCCATTCGTCATTGGTGGCGACGTAGCACCGCTCAGAGTGGTGTTGTCGGCGCAGCGGTGATTCGGAAACGTGCACATCCGCCGCGAGGGGGCCAAAGGACGCTGATGCTCTTTTCGATTCAGCGTAATCTGGAGGATTCCTTCAACAAGCGACACTTCGAAGACGTTGACCAGACGGCTCGAGATCACGTGGTGATCGAGGACGAATCCCTCGATCCACGGCCCGTCGATGGGTCCGGATGGACTTCCACGGTGCCATAGGTAGCACTCCCGTCGATAGGCGGCACGAACTGAACCACGCTGGCCACAACGACTTCCCATGAATCATGAATTGCCACGTTCGGTTATCGCAAATGGCGCATCGCGAACGCAACACCAGAACCAGACTTCAGATACCGCTCAAACGCCACCGCCCGTTTTTCGTCTGCGAACTCCACGGCGACATCGACCATCCATGGGCGACCGGAGGCCGTATGCGAGCACTGACCCGCATTGTGAGCTTCCACTCTGGCCGAGAGATTCGACGTCAGCCCGGTATAGTAGCGAGGTGGTTCACTGCCGTTTCTTAGGACGTAGACGATGCATTTCGCGATGACCACGCCTGACGGCTGGTGCAAGGCACACGCCGGAACCTGCGTGCATCACGAATCGTGGAAAGCCAACAGGCGTGAACTGACCGGGCGGAATTCTGAGAAAAGCGACGGAAAGAATCGGGCAGATTCTGCCAACCGTCCACCTTCGCGCTTCGCGCTACGGTGGACAACCTTCGCGTGGCTTGCCAACCATAGCTCACGCTCTCTTTTGCAAGCGTGAGCGAAGGTTGGTGGACCAGACCGGGATCGAACCGGTGACCTCATGAATGCCATTCATGCGCGCTCCCAACTGCGCTACTGGCCCACTCTGTTGGGACGGTCGGAACCTCAATGGTAGCGCGCCGACTCCGCATCGGTCAACGAACGGAAGTCTCGGCGCTCGGGCCTGCATGGGAATGAGCTTTTCCTATGCTCCGTTTCCAGACAAGCCGGAGATGATTTCGTTCGAGTGGCAAGGCTCTTACGTGCTGTCTGATCGTCGGGGCCGCTGGGGCGTTCGCCGACTTGTGAGCCCACGAGCGCGCGTCTAAGATAGCGTTCGGCCTTGGCGAACTCCCGAGGAGCTTGATGTGAAGCTTGCCAGCCCCATGGTGTCCCGCATGCTGGACGACGCGTCGCGCGATCCGGAAGGCTTCTGGGCGCGCGCGGCCGGGGACGTTCCGTGGCTTCGCCGCTGGGACCGGGTGTTCGAAGATCGCGCGCCCACGTTCCGCTGGTTTGTGGGCGCCGAGACAAATCTCTCGTACAACGCGCTCGACCATCACGTTGACCTCGGACGGGGCGGCCGTGCGGCGCTCATCTACGTGAACGAGCGCGGCGAACGCGCGGTGTTCACCTACGCGGAGCTGCTCCGTCAGGTGACACGCGTGGCGGCGGCGCTGCGCGGAATCGGCGTGCGGCAGGGCGACCGCGTGACCATCTACATGCCGACCTCGCCGGAAGCGATCGTGCTGATGCTCGCCTGCGTGCGCATCGGCGCGATCCATTCAGTCATCTTCGCGGGCTTCGGCGCCCAGGCGCTGAGCGATCGAATCCAGGCCAGCGGCTCGCGATTTGTATTCACCGCGGACGTCACGTATCGCAAAGGCAAGGACGTGCCGCTCAGGCCGATTGTCGACGAGGCCGTACAGAACGGCGGCGAGTCGGTCGAGCGGGTGATCGTGTGGCGGCGCGATCCGGCGCGGCCGATGCCGGCTCAGGACCGCGACATGTCGTGGGACGCGTTTCTCGCCGGCGGCGACGGCCACGACGGCGGCTACGTGGCGTTGGAAGCCAACGAGCCCGCGTTCATTCTCGCTACTTCCGGCACCACCGCGAAGCCGAAGCTTGCCATTCACACGCACGGCGGCTACCAGGTGCACATCACGAGCATGGGACGCTGGTGCTTCGGTCTCCGGCCGAGCGACGTGTGGTGGGCCACGTCGGACATCGGGTGGATCGTCGGCCACTGGTACATGGTGTATGCGCCGCTGCTCACAGGGGCGACGACGGTCGTCTTCGAGGGTGCGCTGGATTACCCGCATGCGGAAGCAAACTGGCGCGTCGTCGTGGAGGAATTCGGAGCGACCGGCATCTTCACGTCGCCGACGGCGGTTCGCGCCCTCATGAGGTACGGCGACGGCCCGCTCCGCAGTGTCGATCACGCGCGCCTCGAGCGCGTCGTGTGTGCCGGCGAGGTGCTGAACCCTGCGGCATGGGACTGGCTGCAGAATACGATTCTCGAGAATCGTGTTCCCGTCATCGACCACATGTGGCAGACCGAGACCGGTGGGCCGGTCTTCGGCAACCCGTACGGCATCTGCCTGATGCCGATCAAGCCGGGCTCGGCGGGCATTCCCCTGCCAGGCATCGAGGCGGCGGTGATGACCTTGGACGGCAAGCCCGTTCCGCCCGGCGAGAAGGGGATCATGGTCCTGAAGCGCCCGTTCCCGGGACTCACGCCCGGGCTCTGGGGTGAACCCGAACGATACGGCCGCGATTATTGGGAACGAATCCCGAACGTGTACTACACAGGCGACTCCGCGCATATCGATGAGGACGGCTACGTGTGGTTTGCTGGTCGCGCCGACGAGATCATCAAGATCGCCGGCCACCGCATCGGCACGATCGAGGTCGAATCGGCGTTCCTGAAACATCCGGCCGTTGCAGAATGCGGCGTGATCGGACGACCGGACGAGATGCGCGGCGAGGTCATCGCGGCGTTCGTGCTCCTCAAGAACGATCACGCTCCGTCTGAGGAGCTGCGGAAGGCGTTGCTGCAGGTCGTGCGGCACGAGCTGGGGCCCATCGTCGTCATCGGCGACCTTAATTTCGTGACGATGCTGCCCAAGACGCGCAGCGGAAAAATCATGCGGCGCGTGTTGAGGGCGGTGACACTCGACCGCGATCCCGGCGACATCACCACCATCGAAGACGAAGGCTCGGTGGATGAGGCGCGGCAGGCATGGCGGCAAATCAAAGCCGAACTGACGCCTCCCTCGGCCGGCGTTTCCTGACGTTCGCGAGTGTTGTCGGGCCTCCAGGTTGTCGCCTGGGATGGACCCGCGGGAGGACTCATGTCTGACTTGTTCGATTTGGGTGATAAGCCGCCGCTCGGCGAAGTGCCGCGCCGGATGCACGCATTCGCCGTGCGGCAGGACCGGTTTGGTCCGCCGCGCACCGCTTGGCGCCGCGAGATTCTGCCGACCCCGGCGATTGGCGCCGAAGAAGTGCTCGTCTACGTGATGGCATCCGGCATCAACTACAACAATGTCTGGGCGGCGCTCGGAACGCCGGTTGATGTCATCGCCGACCGCCAGCGGCTCGGAGAGCCCGAGGATTTCCATGCCGGTGGCAGCGACTGCTCGGGCATCGTCTGGGCCGTCGGCGACAAGGTCAGGAACGTCACGGTCGGCGACGAAGTCATCGTGCACAGCGGCTGGTGGCGGCCGGATGACCCGTGGGTCTTGTCAGGCAAGGACCCAATGCTCGCAGAGAGCACACGGATCTGGGGCTACCAGACCAACTACGGCAGCTACTGCCAGTTCGCGCGGGCGCAGGCCCACCAGTGCCTGCCGAAACCGCCGCGGCTCACGTGGGAGGAAGCCGGCTGCTTTCTGCTCTGCGCGTCGACCGCGTATCGCATGTTGATGGGATGGGCGGGCAACACCCTCGAGCCCGGCGATCCCGTGCTCGTGTGGGGAGCCGCCGGCGGGCTCGGCAGCATGGCGCTCGGCGTCACGCACGCGTTCGGCGGCCGCGCCATCGCGGTGATCTCCGACGAGGCGAAGCGAGCGTTCTGCATGGCCCACGGCGCGGTCGGCGTGATCAATCGCAACAACTTCACGCACTGGGGCCCGATGCCGGATACGAACAAGGCCGCCGAGTACGGGGAGTGGGCCAAGGGAGCCCGGGCGTTCGGCAAAGCGATCTGGGACGTGCTCGGTGAGAAGGCGAGCCCGCGCATTGTGTTCGAGCATCCCGGGGAAGCCACTCTCCCGACTTCGATCTTCGTGTGCGCCACGGGCGGCATGGTCGTCATCTGCGCCGGGACGACCGGCTACAACGTGACAATGGATCTTCGGTATCACTGGATGCGGCAGAAGCGGTTCCAGGGGAGCCACCTGTCGAATGATGAGCAGGCGGCAGCCGTGACGGCCCTGATCGCCAGCGGCCGGATGGATCCTTGCCTCTCGCACACGTATCAATTCGACGAGTTGCCGGAGTGTCATCAGTTGATGCTCGAGAACAAACATCCGTTCGGAAACATGGGCGTCCTCGTCAACGCCGTTCAGCCGGGGACGGGTGCGTCAGCGGTCGCGCGGGCACAGGCGGTGCGTGCGTAGCCGGGAGGCAGTTCACATGCGAAGAAGACTTCTCGGTTTTGCCGCGATCGGGGCCGCCTTTGTCGTCATGACGGTGGGTGGGCGGGCGATCATGGCGCAACAGTGGGAGGGGCCGGCGCCGGCGCCGCGCAATCCATCGCCTGCGAGCATGCCTCTGGCGATGCTGGAAGAGATGTTCATACGATTCCCGCTCCCGGCAGGTCAGGACATCTACGCGGACATCGACGGCAAGCATATGCACAAATACGTCGTCGAACAGGCGAACATCGCCCGCAGGTATCGCGATGCGGGACATCCGAAGTTCTGGGGGCGCATCATCGGCAGCTCCGCGGACGCCGAGGATGCCGATTGGATGCTGGCCAGGTTCAAGGCCGCCGGGCTGAGCGACGTCCACAGCCAGCCGTTCGATCTCAAGCCCCAGTGGTTTGCGGAATCGTGGGAAGTCACGGTGACCGGTACAGGAAAGAGCATCTCACTTGAATCGGCGCAGCCCGATTACGCCGCGGTGGGGACGCCGCCTGAGGGACTGGACCTCGAGGCGGTGTACGTCGGCCTGGGGAGCGAGGCGGACTTCGCCGGCAGGGACGTGAAGGGGAAAGCGGTCTTCGTGTTCACCATGCTCGGCGGTCCGGATGAGGATGCGGTGCGGCGGGCCGATGAAAAGGGCGCCGCCGCGATTCTCGAAGTCAACATGCTTCCGGGCAACGCGCGGTATCAGGCGTACCCATCCGGAACGAAGGCCCCGGCGTTCACCGTCGCGCACGATGACGGCACAGCGGCGCGCGATATCATCGCCGCGATGCCGCCCGGGCAGTCCGCTCGCGTGAAGGTGAAGCTCGCGGTCCAACGGGTACCGAACCTGAAGACCGCGCAGATCTGGGGCACGCTGCCGGGCGCAACCGACGAGACGGTCTGCATCATGGCCCATCGCGACGGCTGGTTCGACGCGTCGGGCGACAACGCAAGCGGCGTCGCCGGGATGCTCGGCCTGGCCGAGCACTACGCGAAGATTCCTCGGTCCGAGCGTCGCCGGACGATGATCTTCATCGCGCTCGAAGGTCACCACAACTACGGCGGAGGCGACGGATCGATGGTCGGCAACACGTGGCTGACCGACAATCGACAGAAGTTCTTCGCCAGGACCGCGCTCGCGATTAACATCGAGCATCCTTCCACGGTTCAGACGCAGTCGCGTCCGCGCTACTACGACGCGAACGAGATCGTCTGGGGCAACACCTACATGCCGCAGCAATGGTATGCAGGCGGTCCGTCGCGTCCCGAGCTTCAGAAGATCGCCACGAACGCGTTCAAGCAATTCGGCGTGACGATGGACCTCTATCCCAACCCGACGCCGCCGGCGAGCGACATGAGCTCGTTCTACCGGTTCGTCCCGGGAATCGACACGGGTGAGTACTACCATTACTTCCATACCGATCTGGAAACGCCCCAGACCGTGCCGTGGACCGGTCTCGAAGCGTCGACGCGCGCCTACGCGAAGATCATCGACGAAGTGAACAAGCTGCCGCTCAGCACGTTCCAGCGCCCGGAGGAGCCGTCGCAGGCTGGCAACCAGCCCTAGGCTGGGCGGGAGGACGTGACGACGGACGACGAGCACGACCTTCAGAGGAGACGGGTATGCGCAATGTGGCGATTGGTGTTCTCGCGCTCACAACCGTTTCGGGTGTAATGAGCGTTGACCGTTCGGCGCAGGCGCAGAGCGCGCCATCAAGTGCCGCCGCGCCGCGCACGACCCTGCTCGCTGTGCCATCCGAGACCCTCGCGGACGCGCTGCTCGAATGGCCGCTCTCGCCGGGCGATCAGGCTTACGGCAAGATCGACGGCAAACGTCTCCACCAGTATGTCGAAGAGCAGGCCGCGATCTCGCGACGGTATCGCGATCAAGGCCACCCCAAGTTCTGGGGCCGCATCATCGGGAGCTCGGCGGACGCTGAGAGCGCCGAATGGCTCGCGAACAAGTTCAAGTCGATCGGGTTGAACGACGTTCGCATTCAGCCGCTGCCGCTTGATCCGCAATGGTTTCCGCGGACGTGGGAGGTGACGGTCACGGGCGGCGGCCGGACGCTGACGCTCGATTCCGCCCAGCCGGACTACCGCGCGGCCGCCCTCCCGCCGGGCGGCATCGACGTCGAGATCGTGTACGGGGGATTGGGCAGCGCCGCCGACTTCGTTGGCAAGGACCTGCAGGGGAAGGCGGTCTTTACCTACACCATGCTTGGCATGCACGACGAGGGCGCGGTGAAACGCGCGGACGAAAAAGGCGCCGTTGCGATTTTCGAAGTCGACATGCTGCCGGGCAATATGCGTTACGAGGCGTACCCGACGAACACGAAAGCAACGGCGTTCACCGTCGGGAGTGATGACGGTTTCGCGGTCCGAGATCTCATTGCATCGCTACCGCCGGGGCAAAGCGCACGCGTGAAGGCGACGCTGGACGTCGACATGGTGCCGAACCTCAACACCGCGCTCGTGTGGGGGACATTGCCGGGCGCCACAGACGAAACGATCTACATCGTCGCGCATCGCGACGGCTGGTTCGAGGCCTCGGGCGACAACGCCAGCGGCGTGGCCGCGATGATCGGCCTCGCCGAGTACTACTCCAGGATTCCGCGGGCCGAGCGGCGCAGAACGATCATGTTCATCGGCCTCGATGGGCACCACAACACCGGACCGGGATCAACAGTGGGCGGCGTATGGTTGAACGATCCCGCGAACAAGGCGAGGCTCTTCGCAAAGACGGCGCTCGCCATCAACTGTGAGCACCCCTCGACGATTCAGACCTACGTGCGGCCGCGCTACCTCGCCGGTGATGCCGTGCGATGGTCGAACATGTACATGGCGCAGCAGTGGTACGCGGGTGGAACCTCGCGCCAGGAGCTCACCGCGATCGCCGTGAAGGCGTTCAGGGAATTCGGCGTTCCGCTCCTGACCGAGCCGAATCCCCGTCCGCCGGCGGGCGATCTCGGACGCCTGTATCGGTTCACCCCGGGAGTGGCCACGAGCGAATTCTTCCATTACTTCCACACCGACCGTGAGACGCCCGAGACGGTGCCGTGGACCGGTCTTCAGGCGACCACTCGAGCGTACGCAAAGATCATCGATGAGGTGAACAAGCTGCCGCTGAGTACGTTCCAGCGAGCAGAGGAGCCCGTGCCAGCGCGGTAAAGTCCCGCCAGACGTCCCGCGCCGGACGAGAGGGACGCGGCCGCGACCGCCCTATTCATTTCTGAGCGCGGCAATCGGATCGACCCGCGTCGCTCGATACGCCGGGACGAGACACGCGATTGCCGAGGTCGCAATCAGCACGAGCGTGACTACGGCGAAAATCACCGGATCGACAGGGCTCGTGTGGTACAGAAGGCTGGCGACGAGCTTGGTCAGCGACAGCGCGCCGACGACTCCAAGGCCGATGCCCGTCATCGTCTGACGAAGACCCTCGCCGAGTACCATCCGCAGGACATCGGTCGGGCGAGCACCGAGTGTCATGCGCACGCCGATCTCTGAGGCGCGCAGCGCGACCAGGTGTGCCATCACGCCGTAAATCCCCGCACATGCCAGGATCAGCGCCAGCCCGGCCAGCACTCCGAGGAGCAGCATGTTGGCGCGCTCGGAGCCAACCGATGACGCGATCACATCCTCCATCGTGCGGCTCTGCGCCATCGGCAGGTCGGCGTCGAGGCCGCGCACCTGCCCCCTGATGGCGCTCGAGAGATCCACAGGATTCCCATCCGAACGCACGACATACGTCATCGCCGACATCGGCATCTGGGCAATGGGGAAGTGGAGCTCGGGATTCACAGGGCGACCGAGCCCCCAGTGCCTGACATCCGCCACAACGCCGACGATCTCACGCCAGACGGGTGTGTCGCTGTTCAAGCTCACGCGTCGCCCGAGAGGATTCTCGCCGGGCCAATATCGCTTTGCGGCGGTCTCGTTGATCATCACCACCGGGGGACCGGTATCGATGTCGGCCTCGGTGAATCCACGTCCGCTGCGAAGCGCGATTCTGAGCGTCTGCAGATACCCCGGCGTGACGAATCGCGGATGCGCGCGCGTCGGTTCGCCCGGCACGGGCGTGCGCCCTTCGACGATGATGCCGCGGCGGATGTCGGAATCGCCGAACGGGAGGTCGGCCGTCGCGCCGGCGGCGGTGACGCCAGGCAGGTGTCGAATGCGGCTATCCAACTCGTTGAAGAACTGCACCTGTTTCGCAGGCTCTTTGTATTTGAAGGATGGAAGGGCCACTCTCACTGTCAGAACATTCGTGGGATCGAGGCCGGATCGCTCGTCCAGCAGCCGGACGAAGCTGCGAATCATCAGTCCCGCGCCGATCAGGAGCACGAACGCGAGTGCCACCTCAGAGACGACGAGAAGCCCTCGTGTGCGCGTCCGCACGCCTCCCTTTGAGGATCGTCCACCGCCCTTGAGGAGCTCGTTAGGATCGAGTCGTGACGTCTGCCACGCGGGAAGAAAGCCGAACACGACGCTCGTCGCCATCGAGGCGCACAACGTGAAGGCGAGCACGCGCGCATCCATGCTGATCTGGCTCACACCGAGCGCCGACACGCTTGCCGGAAGCACCGCCTGGAGGAGCGCGATGGCCCATGGCGTGAGCATCAGTCCAGCGGTGCCGCTGATCAGCGCGAGCAACAGACTTTCGGTCATCAGCTGAGCGAGCAGGCGGCGCCGATCGGCGCCGAGCGCGCCACGGATCGCCACTTCGCGCTGGCGTCCCGCCGCGCGCGCCAGAAGAAGATTCGCCACATTGGCGCACGCGATGAGGAGAACAAAGCCTACGGCGACGGCCAGGACCAGCAGTCCGTTTCTAACGTCGCCGACCCACTGTTCGTGCAGCGACGTCACCCACGCGCCGTGACCGCGGTTGGAATCAGGGTGTTCCTGTTCGATCGCGGCGGCAATGGCGTCCATTTCGGCGCGCGCCTGCTCGAGCGACACGCCCGGCCGAAGGCGGCCGAAGACATTGGCGAAATGAATGGTACGTGCGTTGGGCTTGTCGGCGGAGACGCTCGTCGGTCGCCAGATCTCCAAATCTCGATCGACGAAGCGGAAATTTGCCGGCAGCACGCCGACTACTTCACACCGATCGCCTTCGAGCGTGAGCGTCCGTCCCACGATCGATGGGTTGCCCCCGAATCGGCGCTGCCAGAAACCATAAGTCAGCATCACCACACGATCGTGAGCCGGCTGATCCTCATCGGGGCGGAAGGTGCGTCCAAGGAACGGGCGCACGCCGAGCATGTCGAAGAAGGGAGCTGACACGAGGCCGGCGCCGACGTTCTCAGGTTCGCCGCTTCCAGTCAGGTCGAACGTCGACGGAAAGCCGAGGACCATGTTCTCGATCGTGCGTGACCGCTGTCGCCAGTCGAGGAAATCCGCGGGTGCCACGTGATTGGTGTTGACGCCTTCACGAGCCCGCTTCTCCCAGATCATGACGAGGCGATCGGGTTGATGAAAGGGAAGCGGCCGCAGGAGCACTGCGTCCACGACGCTGAAGATGGCCGTGTTCGCGCCAATGCCCAGGGCGAGCGTGATCACCGCGACCACCGTCAATCCAGGGTTTCTGACCAGCGCCCGCAGCCCCTGTCGCAGATTCAACATGAACATCGACACGCGCCACCTCCGCGGAACCGGAATGCCCGGACGATCAGATCTCCGCAGCGCTGGGAGTGCGGTCCAGCGCTCGGCGCCGGCCTGAATCGCGAGATCCGCGAGCGCGCGGAGCCATAACCGGGTAGAACTGCTGCGCATCTCGTGACATTGGCGACGACGATCGCGAAAGAGCTGGACCATGTCGCGTCCATACTCGCGACGGAACCGCGCTGGAAAGGCGTAGAGCAGCCACGCGTAGATCCGATCGGCGGCGGTCTGCTCCATGCCTGAGCGTCCCTAGCGCGACTTGGCTGGAGAGAGCAGGCGTCTGGTCCGCGCCTCAGTTACGAGGTCGTCAAGGCGCTGCGCCTCGAGCCGAGCCGTCCGCAGGCCGGTTGCCGTAATCCGAAAGTACCGTCGCCGCTCATCGTCAAGCGCGGCATCAGGCCGGCGATTCGACTCTTCGATGAGGTTCTCCGACAGCATTGTCCGGAGCGTCCGGTACAGATTGGCCGGAAGAATCTGACCGCCCATCCGCTTTTCGATTTCGCGCACGATCGTCCAGCCGTGCCGCTCGCCGTCCATGAGGACCAGCAGCACGTGAAACACGATGGGCTTCAGGGGGGCAGGTGTATCGCTGCGCACGGCGGTCGAGTGTAGCCGGCGCGCCAACTAGTGTCAAATTGATACTAGATGAGGAAAAGGAGCGGTCAGGACTTGCTCGGCGTGGTTGCGGCGGCGTGCGCGCGTGTCAGCCACTCGCTCAACAGACGAGCGGCCTCATCGGGAGTGGTGCCGTAAAACGGCATCAACGCCGTCGGGACGCCGGGAAGCCTGACGATCTGGGCTCGCCATCGATCCTGGCTCACGGAGGAGACTTCGATCTGATACGCGCGGCCGCCGATGGTTTCGTCGAAGCGATGTACGATCACGGTGAGAGAGCCGACGATCGAAGGGTCGAACGAAGGCGTCATTCTACAGACCTTCTGCGTTCCGTCAAGCGAAGGAACGCACGAAGGCCGACGCACAGCGAAAAGAATTGCGCCATGGCTGGAACGACGCCCTCGACCGCGGTTCGCTGTCCAGTGATGCACAGTCGATCCGCGAACAATCCACAGGTTTTCCACAGCCCTGACCCGCATTGGAATACCACTTATCACGCCGTAGGCGCGCGCGGCTGTCTTGACGAGGCGAAACCCGCTGGCTAGGCTGAGCATGACGACCCGCGACCAACGATCGCGTGTGTCTCGAGCGCCGATCCTCTCGCGCGTGGCAGGCGCCAGGCAGTTGTCTCCCGACAGACTTACGTGATCACTCCCCGCCAGACCAGACTGCATCGCGTCATCGATCTTCAATCGTTCCAGCGCGTGATCGTCGATCTCGCGTGCAGCGGTACCGTCGCCGACCTGCGATCAGCGGCTGTTCTCGTGCCCTCTCGGGCGGCAGCCGCGCAGCTTCGGCGCACCATCGAGCATCGATCGCTGCTCGATGAGAACAAAACGGGCCCGGCGGCCCTCGTTCTGCCGGACCTCGTCACCCGCGAGGAGTGGTACAACCGGCTGCACGAACGGCTCTCGAGCCGTCTTCCGCGTCTCGCGCCTCTCGAGCGGGAGGTGGTTCTTCAGGTGGCCTGCCGGGAGGTGATCGACATGGGCCTGGTTCCGCCTTTCGACATAAGGCCGGCCCTGCTGGTCGAGATTCTGAGTCTGTACGATGAGCTGCGCCGGCGGCGACAGACTCTGGCCGATTTCGAACGGCTTCTTGTGATGGAGCTGGAGATTGATGCGGAGAACGATGCCGGCGCGAGGCGCATGCTCGAGCTGACGAGGTTTCTCACCTCCGCGTTGCGCGTTTACGAAGAGCGGGTCCGGGAGTCCGGTTCCGTCGACGAGCATCAATTGCGCGATCGCCTCCTCGAATCCACCGTCGTCCGTCCCTATCGCCACGTTGTCGTCACCTCTGCCGATCAGGTGATGAGCATGAACGGGCTCTGGCCCGTGGACTTCGATCTGTTGACGCGCCTGCCCGGCCTCGAACGCATCGATGTGGTTGCGACGGAAGGCGAGCTTGATGCCGGGCTTCACGAGCGCCTCCACGAGTGTCTGCCTGGAATGGAAGAAGTGTGGATACCGCCAGACGAGGGTGCGTTGGGTCCGCGGCTCCTGGTGCCATCGACTGACGAGGACGTCTTCGTTCTCAGGGACCGCGAAGACGAGCTGGAACGCCTCGCGCGACGAGTGCGCGGCGTTGCGGGCACTTCCGAACTTCCGGCGCTCGACGGGCTGGCGGTCGTGTTCCGGAGGCCGCTCCCGTATCTCTATCTCGCACCTGAGGTATTTTCATCCGCCAGCATTCCTGTTCAGACGTACGCCGCCCTGCCGCTTGCGTCGGAACCGTACGCCGCCGTGTTCGACCTGTTGTGCTCGGTGGCTTCGTCCGGTTTCACGCGGACGGCCTTGATCGGCCTGCTCGAATCGCCCCACCTGACCTTCGTCGAGGGTGGTGAGCCGCTCACGAGAACGGAGATCGCCTCGCTGAACCGCGATCTCGCGGAGTCGGGATATCTCGGCAACGCCGCGTTTCTCATGGAGCTGCCGACGTCTTCCGCTGTTGGCAGCCGTTCGAGACGTGCGGCCAGCGTCGCCGCGCAAATTGCTGCGGAACTCACGCCCCTCACCGAACCCGCACCGGCATCTCGACATCTGTCGACACTCATTGCGTTTCTGGATCATCACCATCGCGCGCCACTTGCGATCGATTCCCAACGAGAACGCGTGGTGCGAGGGCGCGCCGCGATCCTGGGCGGACTCGAAGCCCTGCGCTCCGCCTATGCCCGCTATTACGATTCGACGACGACCATCGACGAGATTGCCGCGACGGTTCGACGATGGATCGAGACAGAGACGCTGGCTCCAGACCGGGCGGCGATCGGTGTTCAGTTCGTTGACGCCGCTGCCGCACGGTACGGCAGCTTCAGGGAAGCGCATCTCGTGGGGCTCGTACAGGATGAGTGGCCCGACCGACCGCCCCGGAACATCTTCTACTCGCCCTATCTCCTCAAGAAGCTGGGTTGGCCTGCCGAAACAGACTGGCTCAAGGGCGCGCGGGCGGCGTTCATCGACCTCGCGCGCCTCCCGACGACGACCGTCTCGGTTTCCACCTTCACTCTCGAAAGCGACGCCATCGTCGAGCCGTCGGGTTTCGTCGAAGAGGTGTCGCATCTCGGCCTTCAGCGCGTCGTTCAGACCTTGCCAGGGAAGTCCCGCATATTTCTGCGCGAGGCGCTGGCGGAGCAGCCGTTCGCGCTTGATGTGCTCGTCGACGAAGCCCGTGAGTGGGGTCAGCTGCGGCTCGGACGCACGGCCCAGGCGGCGGAGCAGTTCCACGGCCAGGCGAAGCCCGTCGCGTCGTCGCGACACACCGTCACGGCGATTGAAACGTACGTCCGCTGTCCGTTCAGGTATTTCGCCAGTAACGTGCTGAGGCTGCCGGAGGAGGTCGACGATGAGCCGGTGATGAATCCGCGCGAGCGCGGGCGCTTCCTCCACGATCTCCTGCAGCGGTTCTACACAACGTGGGAATCGCGAGGAGGCGGGACGATCACGGGCGCTCGTCTCGACGAGGCGCGCGGGCTGTTTCGTGAGGTGGCCGAGTCGAAGCTCGCCGAACTGTCCGAGTCGGAAGCCGCAGTGGAGCGGACGCGGCTGATGGGATCCCTCGCCGGTCCGGGGCTCATTGAGGTCGTGCTGCGCATCGAGGCGGAGCGCGAGGGAGAGGTCGTCGAGCGCCTGCTCGAGTTCCAGATCGACGGCGACCACCTCGTGGCCGTCGGCGACCGGGTCAAGCGCGTCGCGGTCGGTGGCACGGCCGATCGAATCGACCTCCTTTCCAATGGTACGTTTCGACTCTTCGACTACAAGACCGGCCGCGCTCCCGATCGCGCATCGTCGCTTCAGCTTCCGATCTATGCGCTGAGAACCGCGGATCGACTCCGGGGCCATCGGGATCGCGAGTGGACAATCGGGGAGGCGGCGTACATCGCGTTCAAGGGAGAACGCGTCCAGTCGATGGTGCCCAATCGAGGTGAACTGACCGAGGTGCTCGAGGACGCGCAGGTGCGTTTCCTGAACGCCGTGGAGGGCATCGAGCGAGGCGAGTTCCCGGTGGATCCCGTGGACCTGTTCCGCTGCTCGTTCTGTGCATACTCCGCCGTCTGCCGGAAGGACTACGTCGGTGACGACTGAGCTCCGGCTGCCTTTTGGCGAGGACCCGCCGAATCGGGCCGCCGATCTCGACGAGGAGGCACGCGAGTCGGCGGTCGATCCCACGCGAAGCATTGCACTCTCAGCGTCCGCGGGCACGGGGAAGACCCGTGTGCTCGTGAACCGCTACGTGAACCTGCTTCGGGCCGGCGTGAACCCCGCCAACATCCTGGCCATGACCTTCACGCGCAAGGCCGCCGCGGAGATGCGTCAGCGAATCATCCGCACCCTGAGAAAGGCCGCCGAGGAGGGCTCGATTCCCGCGGCCGAGTGGCGTGAATTGCGCGATCGGCTCGGCGAGGTGGCCATCAGCACGATCGATGCATTCTGTCTCTCACTGCTTCGGGAATTCCCGCTCGAAGCCGGGCTCGACCCGGGCTTCGACGTCGCCGACGAGACCGAGGTCCCGCGCCTGGTCGAGGAAGCGCTCGACAATGCCTTGCGCATCGGTCGAACAGTTGCGCGAAACGACGAAGCCGTCGCGACGGTGCTGGCGCACAAAGGCGAGCGGATCGTGCGACAGGAGCTGACGGCGCTCCTGGATCGCCGGCTCACGCGGTCTCGGCACCTCCGCCGGCTCCTGACCGCCGGCGCCATCGATCTGGATGTCGAGCGAATCGCGCGTCGATTCCTCGAGCGGCTGCGCACGACACTGCTCGACGCACCGGGTGGACTCGAATCGTTTCTCGAAGACGGGCCCGTCGCCCATCCCGGATACCTTGTCCTGAGGACCGAAATCCTGGCGTTGTGCCGCTCCGACGATCTGCAGGGGTCGCTGGCTCTCCTCGGCGAGCCTTCGAGAATCAGGCCGTTCATCGATGCGGTTCATGAACACTTCCTGACGGAGAAAGGCGAACCTCGGAAGGCGCTCTCGCGAAAGTTTCGGAAGGAAGATCATTCATCACCGCACGCAAGGAACCGGCATCTTCTGGTCGTCAGGCACCTGGCGCAGGGCGTCCGGGAGATTGTCCACGGGTTCGATCGCGATCTGAATGTCGTGACCTCGCAAGGACTCCTGCGCCTCTTCGTCATCGCCGAGCGCGAGTATCAGCGCGTCCTCCGCGCGCACTCGGTCGTGGACTTTCCCGAGCTGCTGGATCGCTCAATCCGCCTCCTGCAAGGGATGGACGAGTTCGCGCTGAGCCGGTACCGTCTCGAAGCGCGATATCACCACGTGCTGGTCGACGAGTTCCAGGACACCAGTTGCGCGCAGTGGCAGCTCGTTCAACTGCTCGTTCGCACCTGGACCGAAGGCGAAGGCCTTTCTGATCAGGGTCCGCTCAAGCCGACGCTCTTCATCGTGGGCGATTCGAAGCAGTCGATTTACGGCTTCCGGGACGCGGACGTCACGGTCTTCAAGACAGCCAGCCGGTGGATGGAGCGTCTGGGTTCGGGCCGGCCGACACACTTGTCGATTTCCAGAAATCTGCGGTCGGTGCCTCCTCTCCTCTCGTTCGTCAACGATCTCTTCGAGGCCATTTCGAAAAACACGTCCCGTGCCGACGCGTTCGTGTTCGGGGAGAGCGATCGGTTTCCGGATTCGTCGACGGCCTTGGCTGATGACGGCGCGCTCGGGCTGGCCATGGGCGCCGACGTCGACGAAGTGGTGGACAGTGTGTCCACCGAGATCGAGCGGCTCCTGGCGTCGGGCTACGTTCGCGATATCCGCTCGGGCGAGCGGCGGAGCGTGCAGAAGTCGGACATCGCGATCCTGTTTCGTTCGCGCGAGAGCCACCGCGAATTCGAAGCGGCGCTTGAAGCCAGGGGCATCCCGGCGTACGTCTACAAGGGGTTGGGATTCTTCGACGCCGACGAGATCAAGGACGTCATGGCGCTCGTGCGATATCTCGCCGACCCGGTCTCCGACTTGCGAGCGGCAGCGTTCCTCCGATCTCGACTGGTCCGCCTGTCGGATCCCGGAATCCATTCGCTGGCTCCCGACATCGCCGCGTCGCTCTGGCCCGCGCCGGACGCCGCAGTGGGAGGTGACCTCGACGAAGAGGATCGGCGTGTGCTCGGGCGCGCACAGAAAGGAGTGTCGCGCTGGATCGCGCTGGCCGATCGTGTGCCGCCTGCCGATCTTCTGGACACGGTTCTCAACGAAAGCGCGTACGCCATGGAACTCAGCGGACCGCGGCTGGCGCAGGCGCGCGAGAACCTCAAGAAATTCCGAGGCCTCGTCCGGCGTCTGCAGAACCATGGGTACGCGACGCTCGCGCGTCTGGCCGAACACCTCGATCGGCTCTCAGTCGGCGACGATTCAAATGCGGTGATCGACGCCACCGGCGCCGTGAGCCTGATGACGGTCCACGCGGCCAAGGGCCTCGAGTTCCCGATCGTGTTCGTCGTGAACCTCACGCGAGGGACGTCGGGCAGGAGATTGCGGGTGCCCCTTGCGCCGGCGAGCGACGCTGGCGCCGCTGGCGACGATGAACCGGCCGCGACATCAGTCTCCGTGGAGGATTTTCAACCGGAGTCGGACGAGAGTGCACGAGCCCGGGAGCTCGAAGAGACGAAGCGGCTCTTGTACGTGGCGGTGACGCGGGCGAGAGACCGGCTGTATCTGTCGGCCGTGCTGAAGGATGGCGCATTGTACGCGGGCAGAGGAAGCCTGACGGAAGTCGTTCCGGAAGATGTCCGTCGCGCAATGGTTCCAGCGTCCGGCACGGACACCGTCGAGTGGCGGAGCGCGCGCGGCGGGCGACACGTCTTTCGCGTCTGTCGGCCGAGCGGCAAAGCAGGAGTGCATGCGGACGCGGCTTCAGTCGACGAGCGTCTCGACGATTTTGGTCCGCTCACGGGCGATCAGTCGGTTCCACGGGTGGCCGTGACCACCCCGGACACCGAGGAGAGCGATCGTCCTGCCCGCGAGACACAGCGAGAGGACGGGAGCCACTCTGACGCAGTGCCTCGACTCGTCGGCCGACTGGTTCACCGCCTCATGCAGCAGAGCGGCGATCAAACACTCGACGCGCGCGAACCAACGCCCGACGACGTGCGGCAGCTGATGCGCCCGGAAGAGCTGCTCTCGGTGCCCGACAGCCAGCGGGCGATTGCCGAGACACTCCAGACACTCAGAGCCCTCAGACATCACCCCGACGTCACACGGCTCCTGGAGGAGGGCGAGGTGTTCTTCGAAGTGCCCTTCTCGCTGCGCAGGCCTGGCTCGCCGGCCACGATCCTGCGCGGCACGATCGATTGTCTGGTCCAGGACGCGCGCGGCCGTACGTCCATCCTGGAGTTCAAGACGGGTGCGGCTCGCCCGGAACACGCCGCCCAGCTCGCGACCTATGTCGAAGCCGTGCAGCAGTTGTTAGGAACCGAGGACGTTGCCGGGATGCTCATCTACCCGGATCCGCGCTGAACTCGAATCCGCCGGTCGTCACGATTGGTAGCACAGGATGGAAACCAAACGGGGCGGTGAGGGGTCTAACCAGGTACCAGCCATGAAGACATCACCCGTCAGTCACACGCGCATCCCGACGCGCCTCGACCTCGAGACGCTCGAGCTGCTGCCGTGTGGTTGCGTGTCGGCGGCCTATCGGGCCATGCCGTGGGCTCTCGAACTGGTGCGCGTCGAAGCCAAGGGTCCGCACTGCATCCGCCGGGAGCACATGATTGGCGGCCTGTTGGGGATGGGCGACCTGCAAGCGGATGAAGACGAAGATACTGCTCTGAACGGCTAGGCGCGCCCGCGCCGCGACACCGCCCATTTCCGTGCCCGACTTTCCGCTTCATCCTGGGTCTGACCCACGACGAGCACGGCGTCCTGAGGCTTGCCGTCGGCGCCCTGGAGCCAGGCCACCCAGTGGGGACCATGCGCTTCGCTCCTGATTTCGAGTTCCGGGCCCTTCGGGTCGGCTGTTGAACCTGCCATCCTGGTCTCCTGAACGCCCCGGGGCCCGCTGTCGGGACCGCAAGCGCCTTGTTGTCACGGCATTAGCACGAGGCCGGGTCGAAGCATCGACAGCGACCACAAACTTCTTCATTGCGCGCGGTAAGATCATTGCATAATATCTCGCTTTCTATGTCCGCTTCTAAGGAGAGCACTGTGGCGTTGACCTGTCCGAGCTGCGGCAACGACCGAAACTTTCTGGTCAAGACCTTGCAGATGCACGTCGTGCACCTGGAGGACTCGAGAGTTGAGGTATCAGAGGAAAGTCGCCCGGCCGTGCTGGAAGTCCTCTGTGACGAATGTGATACCGCACTCAACTTCGAAGAGTTCGAGGATACGCTGCGGAAGGAAGTGCTGCTCACCATCGGCGCTCGCTAACGATCTCGTCGGCTCCATGCGGAGCCGGCAATTTCATCGACGTCCTTCACCCTCCCCGATCAAACCAGAGTGGATCATCCGAGCCTCTGGCTCGGAATGGGACGCTTTGACAAGGTTAGCCCCGCCATCTATCGTAGCCAGTGGGCCGCACGAGGGCGCGCGCGCGCACGACCCCAGGCGTCGAGACAGAACGTGAACGAGGACAAGACGTTACAGAATCCGGACAAGAGACCGACGGCAGCGGTGCAGCCGAAGCCGGCAGATCCGCGCGCCTGGCTCTCCGACGAAGTCGCCATCGACTTTCCCTCGGCGCGCGCGGTCGTCGATCGCATCTGCCATGCGCTCGAAGATGACGATGCCGCGACGCGCTCGCTGCTGGCCGAAATTTCCCTGTCCCAGCGCGAGGCGACCGACGGCGCTACCGTTCCCTTCACGGTTCCTGTTCGCGCGACGTGCACGGTCTGCGGAGGCCGGGGCGAGAGCTGGACCGAAGCCTGTCGGGCGTGCGAGGGAAGCGGCACGGCGCTCCTCGATCATCTCGTCAGGCTGTCGTTTCCCGCGCGCGTCTCGAACGGCTCGCGTTTCTTTTTCCGCATCTCGGCGCCTCAGGCCACCACGACCCGGATTGAAGTCCGGATCGCCATTCGGTGACACGGCACATCGATCTGCTCGGCGTGCTGCTCCTGGGATGGAGCGCGCTCGGATTGCTCGTGGGTTGCTCCTGCCTGCTCCTGGCCTTTGGTGCCGCGTCGATTCTGGGTTCTGCGGCGTCGGCTGATACTGCGATGCTCGCGGCGCCCGCTCTGGTGACGATCCTCTTCGCCGCCGTCGGGCTGACGGCCATCTTTCTGAGTGGAGTCCACGCGGGCGCAGGCTTCGGACTGCGTCGCCATCGTCCATGGAGCCGCCCGCTTGGGCTTGCCCTAGGCGTCGTCGACCTGCTGATGCTGCCGTTCGGGACTGCGCTTGGTCTATATGCGCTGTGGGTGCTGCTCCACACAGACACGCGGCAGCTCTTTCAACGAGTCACCGCCTGACGATCAAGGTGAGTCTACGGTGCCCATTGGCGTCCATGGTCCGCACCGGGCAATTCGCTTCGCTGCCTGCCAGCCTCCTCGGATGACTCCGTTTCGTCCGATCGCAGTTTCGGCGTAGTGGCTGCAGCTGGGGACGAAGCGGCAACGCACACCAGTCGCCGCCATCACAGGGGCGAGCGTCGCCTGATACACGCGGATTCCGGCGATGGCCACGCGCGTGCTCAGACGATCGGCAGGCGTGGCTCGGGTGCCATAGGGGAAGGCGGCCGCACTCGTGACGATTCCCAGAACGATTGCCAGCCGAACGAAACGGCGCATGGCCAGCGGGGAGCGATCAGGACGGAAGCGTGCCCGTTGAGAGCCTGATCAACCAGACGATGATCAGGGCGACCGCGTCGGCGGCGAGCAGCTGGTTGAGCGATCGGTACGCCACACCGACAGATCTTGAAGTCACAGCGAGTGAAACACCCCAGGCTGCCCAGAGCAGAATTCCTTCAAGCGCGAGGACGGGTCCGACGGGATGCCTCGCGAAGGCGCCGATAAAGTTGCCCTTGGCGAGGTCGGCGAACGACCGCGTCAGACCACAACCCGGGCACGCGATGTGAAAGACTCGTCTGACAACGCACAGTGCGAGACGCGGATCGTCGGGAGGCACCCAGTGTGCGAGAACGCTCGCGCCGAAGAGGAGCAGCCCGCCCGCGCACAACCATTCAAGAGCGGGCGTCCGGTCACTGCGAGAAGCCATCACTGAGAATTCCTGCGAGGACCGCGAGGCCGCCCATGAAGAGAATCCACAGGCAGACCAGACCGAGGAGGACCGTTCCGATGATGCCGAGAATTTTCCCGGCCTTGGCCACGCCCTCGCCGGATGCGGGTGAGGAGCCGGCACGGATCGCCTTCAGCTCCTGGTTCCCGAGGACCCAGGCGACGGGTCCGAGGAACTGGCAGCACAGCAAGCCCAGGATGCCGAGGACGAGCGCAGTCGTGGCGCGCCCGCTTGCAGCGGGACTGGTCGCTGCCACCTCTGCCGACTCGGTCATCACGTCCTCCCGTGGACGCGGCCCGCTAGCTGCCGACGGAAAGCTCGATCAGAATCGGTTCGCGTACTCGCTGACGCCCGGCACCATCAAACGCTGACCATTCAGGCCCTTGATGATGCACATGATGTGCAGCACGATGATGCCAAGCCACACGACGAGGCTGAGCAGGCTGCCTGCGCAGCCGAGCGCGAAGAAGATGCTCGCGAGCACCGAAGTCAGGATCCCCAACACGATCCAGACCACGATCTCGGCGACCATCAGGACGATGCCGTGTTTGGCGTGCCACTGAACTTCGCTGTCGTTCTTTTCAACCAGCAAGGGGACAAGCGCGAGGAGCCACAGATACGACAGGACGATCATGATCCCGCGATTGCTGGAGGCCGAACCCGCAGAGGGCGTCGCATCAGTCATCGACAGATCTCCTTCAGGGCGTTTGGCGGGCCAAAATTCCGCGTGCAGTGTACACGACGGTTCTCGACCCGTCCAGCGCCGTTTGTTGTCATGTGACGCCGAAAATCGCTAAGCTAGCAGGATGGTGAAAAGCTGATGTCACACGCCGTCACCGAGGAGGCGGTGCTCGATGCCCTGCGTGTGGTGCGCGACCCGGATTTGGGTCGGGACATCGTGTCGCTCGGCTTCGTGAAGAACCTGGCCATCGAAGGCGACCGCGTGGCGTTCACGGTTGAGCTGACGACGCCTGCGTGTCCGGTCAAGGACCAGCTGCGCGATCAGGCACGCGCGGCCGTTCTTGCGTTGCCCAACATCCGCACGGTAGACGTCGAGATGACGGCGAGTGTGCGTGCCGTGGGAACCGACACCGGGCGCGCGCTCGTGGAAGGTGTCAAGAACGTCATCGCCGTCGGCGCCGGGAAGGGCGGCGTGGGAAAGACGACGCTGGCCGTCAATCTCGCGCTCGCGCTCGTCAGACACGGCAGCCGCGTGGGCATGATCGATGGCGATATCTACGGTCCCAACGTGCCGATCATGCTCGGCCTGCAGTCTCAACTGACGACCGACGGCCAGAAGATCATTCCGGCCGAGAAGTACGGCCTGCAAGTGGTGTCGATGGGATTCATGACGTCGGATGACGCGCCCGTCATCTGGCGGGGCCCGATGCTCCACGGCGCCATCCAGCAGTTCTTCCGTGATGTGCGCTGGATCGATCTCGACTATCTCATCGTCGATCTGCCGCCGGGGACGGGCGACGTCGCGCTCAGTCTCAGCCAGACCGTTCCCGTTGCGGGTGCGATCGTCGTGACGACACCGCAGCAGGTGTCGCTCGCCGACAGCCGCCGCGCCGTCCGCATGTATCAGAAGCTCAATATCCCGCCGCTTGGCGTGGTCGAGAACATGAGTTACTTCGTGTGCCCGAACTGCGATCATGAGAGCGACATCTTCGGCCACGGCGGAGGCGAGCGCCTGGCTGACGAAATGGCCGTGCCGTTTCTTGGCCGTGTGCCCATCTATCAGCCGATTCGCGAAGGCGGCGACACGGGCGTGCCGATCGTCGTGAGCGAGCCGGATTCGGTGGCCGGCCGCGCGATCATGGCGGTCGCCGAACGCGCGGCGGCGCAGATCTCGATCGCGAGCTACAAGAGCCCGACGACGATCCCGCTCGCGCCGATCCGCTGACGACGAGTCATTCATCTCATGAAGCGCGCTCGTGGCACCACGGTCCTTGCGATCGTGTCGCTTGCACTTGCGTGCGGCTGCCGATTCAGCAACACGGCGCAGTTGCCTCCGGGTCTGCTCGATCCATACCTCCGAATACACACGGCTCTGGCCGATGACGGGATCGAGCGCCTGCCGGGGGATGCGCGCGAGATGGCCGCGGCAGCAGGCAGGGTGGGCGTCTCAGGCCGCGTGATGCAGGCGGCCGCGCTCAAGCTGCAGGATGCGCACACGCTTGCAGCGGCCCGCCTGGCATTCGGCGAACTGACGGACGCGCTCATCGCGTACGCGCAATCAGTCCATCGAACGGTTGGCCGTGACAATCGCGTCGCGTTCTGCCCGATGGTCCAGAAGCGGTGGATTCAGGCAGGGGATGCGATCAGGAATCCGTACTACGGCCATTCCATGCTGACGTGCGGAACTTTCCAGGAACCCCTCAGGTAGTTCCTTCGAGCGAGGTCGGCGTTTCCTCCACGGACTCCACGCGCTCGTCCCGTTGCAACCGCAGCATCACCCATGCGCCGATGAGCGGGCCGGGCGCGAGCACCAGAAATGCCCAGCGCCACCCCGCAAACTCCGCGATCGCCGGAATCAGCCGAATCGAGATCATCGTGAGGAGAAACCCGCTGCACATCTGGATCGTCAGGGCCGTTCCCACGTGGTGCGGGGGACAGTGCTCGGTGACCAGAGCCGAGAAGAGGGCCGAGTCGGCGACGATCGAGATGCCCCAGATGGCCGCGAGCGCAAAGAGCACCGCAGGGGGCGCAGCAAAAACCAGCCCCGCCACCACGCTGCACGCGCCGCTCACGATCATGGCCCACGACGCGACCCGGGCCTTGCCGACACGATCGGCAATCAGCCCGGCGCCGCCGCAGCCGAGCGCGCCGAGTGCAATGGCCACGAACGCGGCCAGCGATCCGCGAGTGACTGCCGACGAGGTGCCGGCAGCCGCGAGGCTCCGACCTGCAAAGACCGCCATCCAGGTCCACATGGCGTAGAGCTCCCACATGTGACCCAGGTATCCGAACGTCGCGAGCCTGGCCGCTCGATTGCGAAAGACGAGCAGAATGGCCCGCGGGTCGAACGGCGCGGTCGTCGACACGTACGGACCGTCCTGAACGCGGGTCAGGATGATGCCCGCGGCGATCACCGCGCAGATCGAGGACCATCCCACCAGCCAGCGCCACGCGATGACGAGGCTCAACGCGGCGAGAAGATGCGGAAACGCTGATCCCGCCGTCAGCGCGGCAACGACAATCCCGAGCGCCGTGCCGCGGCCCGCGAGAAACCAGCCCGCCGCGATCTTCATGCCTGGCGGATACACGGAGGCCAGGGCTGCGCCTGTTACAAACCGCCACCAGACGGCGGCGGGCGCATTCGTCGAGAAGGTGACCGCGAGGTTCGCGAGCGCGCCTGCTACGGCGCCTGCGGCGAACAGGCGGCGCGGTGGGACGATGTCCGCGAGATTGACCAGAGCGCTGACCAGAGCGCCGACGACAAACCCGGCCTGAACGGCCATCGTCAGCCAGGCTGCGGCGCCTTCCGCGACGCCGAATTCACGTCGCAAGCCTGGTGCGGCCGCCGTTGCCGAAAACCACATCGTCATGGCCAGGAACTCAGCGGCGGCGAGCCAGGCGAGCATCCGCCACGAACGAGACGGTGATGCGCCGGACGGTGGGAGATCGGAGAGCGGCATATGAGCGGCTGCCGCGTGCGGCGGCGATCACGTCTGCCGGCGTCGCCTGCGGCCGATTGGGGCTCGATGCTACCATTGAGGGTCAAACCGACGCGAACTGTCGTCATCCTTTCAGGATCGACCGCACACTCATGGACATCCCGGTTTCGAAGCACACGCTTGCCAACGGTCTCCAGGTGCTGATCCACGAAGCGCACGACTGCCCGATTGTGGCCGTCAATCTCTGGTATCACGTCGGCTCGAAGAACGAGCTGCCGGGGCGAACCGGGTTCGCGCATCTTTTCGAGCATCTGATGTTCGAAGGGTCGGAGCACTACGACCGTGGCTACTTTCATCCGCTGCAGGAAGCTGGAGCGCTGCTCAACGGGTCGACCAACGCCGATCGCACCAACTACTGGGAAGTCGTGCCGACGAGCGCGCTCGAGCGCGCCCTCTGGATGGAATCGGATCGGATGGGTTACCTGCTCGGGGCGCTCACTGACCGAAAGTTCAACAACCAGCGGGACGTCGTGCTGAACGAGCGGCGCCAGAACTACGAGAACCGACCCTACGGGATGGCGCCGATCGCCATCTCCGCGTCGCTCTATCCGCCCGATCACCCGTATCACTGGTCAACCATCGGAGCGCCCGACGATCTGCGGGCATCGAGCCTGGACGAAGTCCAGCAGTTCTTCCGCCGCTACTACCATCCGGCGAACGCGTCGCTGGCGCTTGCCGGCGACGTCGACACGGCGGATGCGCTGCGGCTGGCCACGAGGTACTTCGAAGAGATTCCCGCCGGTCCGCCCGTGACGCCGGTCCGCCGCCCCGCCTCGCTCGATCGCGAGGAACGTCCGGTGATGGAGGATCGCGTGGAGGTTCCCAGGATCTTCGTGGCCTGGCACTCGCCCGCGCTCTTCGGCCCAATGGACGCCGAGCTCGACGTCGCGGCCGACCTGCTCGGAGGCGGCAAGACGTCACGCCTCTACAAGGCGCTCGTCTACGATCGCCGGATCGCCAGCGACGTGGCGGCCTTCCAGGGCTCGCGCGAGATGAGCGGGGTGTTTCAGATCGTGGTCACGGCCACGCCCGGCCATCATCTGGGCGAACTGGAGGATGCGATTGGCGCAGAAATCCGGCGCCTCTCGGAAGAAGGCGCAAGCGCCGATGAGCTCGACCGCAGTCTCGTGCAGGCCGAATCCCAGTTCGTGTATCGCCTTCAAACTGTGGGCGGGTTTTCGGGAAAGTCCGATCAACTGAACGCCTATAACGTTTTTCTCAACGATCCGTGGTACTTCGAGCGGGATCTCGCCCGGTATCAGCACGTCACCACCGATTCGGTGGTCTCGGCCGTCCGGCGGTTCCTGTTGCCACCGCGACGAGTCGTTCTCAGCATGGTCCCGCGGGGACGACCTGAGCTGGCCGCTCCGGGATCGCGCACGCTGGTGGTGTCGTGAGCGCCGTCGATCGCTCGACGCTGCCGGGTCTCGGCGCCGATCCGTCTTTCAGGTTTCCGATGGTCCGCAAGGAAGTGCTTCCGAATGGCCTGGCCGTCTGGACGGCGGCCCACCGCGGGCTTCCGGTCGTCAGTTTCGTGTTGCTGGTGCGTTCGGGCGCCGCGGCCGATCCATCCGATGGCCACGGCCTCGCGTCGTTGACGGGAGACATGCTCGACGAAGGCAGCGGCAAGCGCTCGGCCATCGAGATGCACGAAGAACTCGAGCGCATCGGTGCCCGCTTCGAGACAGAGGTCGGCGCCGACGCCTCCACGTTGATCCTCACGACGCTGTCACGGTACGCCGACCGCGGCCTGACGGTGATGTTCGACATGGCCGTCCAGCCGCGCTTCGATGTGGCGGACTTCGAACGCGTCCGTCAGCTGCGCGTCAATCGTCTCCGCCAGATCCGCGATGTACCCTCGTCGGTGGCGGATCGGACATTCCTCGGCCTCGTGTACCCGCGAGTGCACCCGTACGCGCATCCCGGGTTCGGAAGCATCGAAAGCGTTGGCCGACTCTCGGTCGAGCGATCCGTTCAATTTCACCGCGACCACTATCGGCCGGTATCTTCGACGCTCATCGCCGTCGGCGACTTTGAGCGAGCGGACCTGATGCGCGTGGTCGAGAACATCTTCGGCGGGTGGACCGGCGACAAGACTGATCGGACCGTTCTTGACGCGCTTGCCGGCGCGCCGATCCCGTCGCAGTCTCCGGGCGCGGCGAGAACCCTCCACCTCGTGGATCGCCCCGGGGCTCAGCAGTCGGAGATTCGAATGGGCCACGTGGGAGTGGCGCGCCGTACGCCGGATTATCACGCGCTCCAGGTGCTGAACATGGTGCTCGGTGGACAGTTCGTCAGCCGAATCAACATGAACCTTCGCGAGTCAAAGGGGTACACATACGGCGCCAGGACCGCGTTCGATTTCAGGCGCGGACGCGGACCCTTCGTGCTCCAGACCAGCGTGCAGACGAGCGTCACGGCCAGCGCCCTCAGCGAAGCGAGAGGCGAGATTGCGGCTATTCGTGCTGACCGTCCGGTTTCGCATGATGAGTTGACGACCGCGCAGGCGGCGCTCAGCCGCGGTTATCCGCGCGGGTTCGAAACCGTGGAGCAAATCGCCGGCGCGCTGGCTCAGTTGTCGCTCTACGAGCTCCCCGATGACTATTTCGACACGTTCGTGCCGAGAGTCTCCGCGGTCACCGAGCAGGACGTGACGAGAGTCGCCAACGTCCATCTGGATCCGGATCGACTGGTGACACTCGTGGTCGGCGATCGGCAGGCCGTCGAACCCACGCTCGCGCCGCATGGCATCACCGGGCTGGACGTTGTCGACGCGGTGTGATTGAGAGAGCGTGGCGAGAGGAAGAACACGATGAAGGCCGTCAGGTTTCACGAGCACGGTGGCACTGAAGTCCTGCGATTCGAGGACGCGCCCGAACCGGCTCGTCGTCCCGGCGATGTCCTCGTCAGGGTGAAGGCGTGCGCGCTGAACTATCTCGATATCTGGGAGCGCCGAGGCATTGCGCGCGTCACGTTCCCGATGCCCCACATTTCCGGAAGCGACATCGCCGGCGAAGTCATCGAGGGAGAGGGCCTGACTCCTGGCACCAGAGTCATGATTCAGCCGGGCCTGAGCTGCGGCCGCTGCGCGATGTGTCTCGCCGGACGGGACAATCAGTGCGCGGACTACAGCGTCATCGGGTATTTCACGGATGGCGGGTATGCCGAACGCATCGCCGTTCCACGGCAGAACATCATTGCGCTGCCGGACGGCATCGGGTTCGTGGAGGCGGCGGCCTTTCCGCTGACGTTCCTGACGGCGTGGCACATGCTCGTCACGCGCGCGAGGCTCGAGGCCGGCGAAGACGTGCTGGTGCTGGCAGCGGGGAGCGGCGTCGGCCAGGCGGCGATTCAGGTGGGTGTGCTTCTGGGCGCGCGCGTCATCGCGACCGCCGGCTCCGAGGCGAAACTGGAGCGGGCGCGCGCGCTCGGCGCGTCCGCCACGATCCATCATGCGCAGCAGAACGTGGCCGACGAAGTTCGACGTCTCACCGCGAAGCGCGGCGTCGATGTGGTCATCGAGCACGTCGGGCGCGACACGTGGGATGCGAGCGTCCGCTCGCTGGCTCGCGGCGGGCGGCTCGTGACCTGCGGGGCCACCAGCGGACCGGACGTCGGCATCGACCTGCGCGTGCTCTTTGCGAAGCAGCTGTCTCTTCTGGGTTCCTACATGGGGTCGAAGGCCGAGCTCCTGAAGGTCTCCAGGTTCTTCTTCGAAGGGCGGATTGCTCCCGTCGTGGATCGCACGGTCCCTTTGACAGACGCCGCGGCGGCGCAACGATGGGTCGAGGATCGCCGGCAGTTCGGCAAGGTTGTGCTCGAGGTGTGACGAACCAAATTGCCCGATTGACCGTCAAACATCCACAGACCGACGGCCCGGCCTCCCGGGGTTGGATTAGACTACTCGCGGGCGCTTGAACGGATCACGATGGGTCTCGGACGCGTCAGTGTCAGTCTCTTCGGTGTCATCGCCCTGGTTTCGGCGATTCTGGCCATTGCAACCATCTGGCTGCTCTTGACCGATCCCGTCACTGTTGCGGACGCGGTGAACGAGGGAGAGGTTTCCCCGCTGGTCCGCGAGCTCGCGCAGGTCCTGCTGACGGCGTTTCAGGGGCTCTTAAGATACTTGTAGTTCTTTGTGCTTAGTGCTTTGTGCTTAGTTCGACCTAAGCACCAATCCTTGGAACCAAGAACTAACCACAAAGCACTAAGAACTACAGAGTTTTTCTCAAAAACCCCACCAACACCCCTCCATCGAGAAACTTGAACGGTGCGACGCCAGTGCTGTAATGGCCGCACGGCAGCACGACGACCCTGTGCGGTATCTGGCGCGTCCGGAACTCCTCGACGAGCGCTTTCGATAGATCCACAGGGAAGGTGAGATCGTACCGCGCGTAGACGAGCAGCGTCGGCCTGTCGCGCACGCGGTCCAGGTACGCCTGCGGGCTGATCGGCATCCACATCGATCGCAGGTCGTCAAGCTCGACATGACCGTCGAGCCCGGCGCGCACGTGCGCGGTCGAGATCCCGCGCCACACGACATCGGCGAAATACGGCGAGATGTGGTTGAGGGCCTGTGCCCGAATGAGCGGCTCGTGTGCGGTGGTCAGGAGCGACAGGCAGGAGCCAAGGCTCGTGCCGAGGATGCCGATTCGGTCAAAGCCCTGGTCGGCGAGCCACATGATCGCGCGGCGCGCGTCGAGCACCGCCTGCCGGCACACCTGAACCGTCCTCACCACGTTCGAACTGACGATGAAATCGGCGCGCGTGAGGGACAGCGGCATGCGCCGATCGTGATAGGGAAGGGACAGTCGCAGCGCGCTGATGCCGCAGCGGGCCAGGAGTCTGCACAGGCCGACGTGGCCGCCCGCATCGGCGTTCCACTGCGGCAGGACGAGCACGGCGCGCCTGGCGCCCGATCCGCCGCGAGACCGAAACCACCGCGCGTACACCGTATTGTTCTCTTCGTCGGGCGTACGGAGCGCGCTTTCGTACGACAACGTGCCCGTTTCGTCAGGCGCGGGATCTGCCGATGGCGACAGCACGTACGACGAAGCGCGCGTCGTGGCGAAGAAGCGGTCGCTGTCGCCGACAACCTCCGACGCCCATCCGAGAACGGTATCGCGAGGCGACGCCGAATTCGTCTGATGCCCGTTCGCGGGAATCCAGTCGAGCCCCCATTCGAATGGGCGGACGACGCGATCCTTGCTGACAGAAACGAGGCGCCGTTCCCAGGCGTGGAATGCGCGTGCCAGCATCAGACGCGCTCGTCAAGAGGTCTGGGAGACCCGGAAATCGCGGGCTCGCATGCGTGCGCGATCTCCAGGAGGTCCAATGTGTGCCCGTGCCGGCCCACGAGCTGAACGCCGCACTGAGGACCTTTGCCGGTCGGTGCGCTGGGAATCGAGATGGCCGGATGACCGGTCAGATTGAAGAGCTGGGTCAGCCGCAACATCATCGCGCGAACGGGCTGAGGCTGGCCGGCAATGTCCACGGTCTCGATGCCGAGCAGCGGAGCGCGTATGGCGAGGCTGGGCAACACGAGCGCATCCAGCCCCTGGAGTGCGCGATCGACTTCGAGCCGCAACAGCGCGCGGCCCTGCTGCGCGCGGACGTAGTCCTCCGCCAGGATGTACCGCGCCATCTCGAGACGCTGCCGGACACCGGACGAGTACGCCTCGGGGGTGCGTTCGAGCGAAGCCGCATGATAGGCGGCGGCTTCCGGCAAAGCCAGATGGAGATAAACGGGAGCGATGTCGGACGCGTGCGGTATGTCCACGTCAATGATCATCACGCCGGCCTCGGTCAGCCGCCGGAGCGCGCTGCTGAAGAGGTTCGCGATCTCATCGTCCAGCAGATCGAGGAAATACTTGCGGGGAATGCCGAGTCGCGTGCCGCGCGTCTGGCGCTCGCCGATCGAGCCAGGCGTGGCGCCCGTAATGGCCGCGTATACGATGGCGGCATCCTCGACCGAGGCAGCGAGCGGGCCCACGTGATCCAGAGATCTGCTGAGCGGGACCACGCCTTCGCAGGAAATCTCACCATAACCGGGCTTGAGGCCGACGACGCCACACGCCGCGGCGGGAATGCGAATCGATCCGCCGGTGTCCGATCCGATCGACGCCACCGACATCCGCGTCCGGACGGCGACCGCCGATCCGCCACTCGAACCTCCAGCCGACCTCCCGGGATCGGCCGGATTCCCCACGGCGCCGAACGCGGATTCCTCGCTCGTTGTGCCAAACGCGAACTCGTGGAGATTGCACTTGCCGACGAGAACGGCGCCCGCATTGCCGAGCGCGGTGACGAGCGGCGCATCGCGATCCGCGAGATGGCCCGCTCGCACTCTGGAGGCCGCCGTTGTGGGCCTGCCCGCGACGTCGATAAGGTCCTTGACTGATATCGGAATGCCGTGCAGCAAGCCGCGGTCGTGCCCTGCAGCCAGTTCGCGGTCGGCCGCTCGCGCCTGCTCGCGCGCGGCGCGTTCGAAAACCTGCGTGAACGCATTGAATCGCGCGCCCTGCGCGATCCGATCGAGGCACAGGTCGGTCAGCGATGAAGAGGTCACACTACCCGAGCGAATCGCCTGGGCGAGGGCGCGGATCGATAGATTCAGCGCGGAGTCAGTCATTTGTTCGGTGAGGGTTTTCCCGATGCGTCATCGTTCCAGGAGGCGGCCCGAAGCGCTTCGGTCGCGCGCGCCAGCGCCTCGAGCGACGCCTTGAGCTCGGGAAGGCCCGCCCGAGCCGCATCGGCGACGGATGCGGCGAGCCAATTGGCGATTGTCACGAGTCCTCCCGCATCATGAGACTTTGACTGAGATGGCCACGCCATCGCGAATCGGAACCGTTGAGGTGCGAAGCCGAGGCTCGGCCGCCAGCCGCTGGTTGTAGGAAGCAATGAGGTCCTTCATATCGGGATCCTGCGTCGCCGCGGGCGAGTATCCCGGCACCACCTGGCCCTCCCAGAGCACGTTGTCGGTGACGAGCACACCGCCGGGACGAAGGAGCGCGACCAGGCGATCGAGGAGCGGTTCGTACAGTTGCTTGTTGCCGTCCTGGAAGATGAAATCGAACGGACCGGCGACCTTGGCAATGAGGAGTGCCGCGTCGCCCACCATGACGTTGACACGATCGCTCAGCCCCGCCCGCGCGACGTTCTGACGGGCTTCCCGCGCCCGCTCGGCGTTCAGCTCCATCGTCAGGAGCATGCCATCCGGTGGGAGCGCCCTGGCGATCCAGATGCTCGAGTAGCCAATCGCCGTTCCCAGCTCGAGTGCGTGTCTGGCGCCGACCGCGGCCGCGAGGACGAAGAGCAGCCCGCCGGTTTCCGCGTCCACCAGAGGCAAGCGTCGCGCGCGGCCTTCGCGCTCGATCTCGGCGAGCAGCGGATCGCCGAGGCGGTTGAGCGACGCGAGATACTGTTCGATCACATCAGGGACGATTTGGCCCATCGGGCTTGAGATTGTAAGCTGTTTCGTCGTGCGTCATACGAAGATCGTCGCCACGGTCGGTCCCGCCAGCGATAACGAGGCGACGTTAGGCGAGCTCGTGGCGTCTGGCGTCGATGTCTTTCGCCTCAATTTCTCGCACGGCTCCCACGCGCAGCACGCGGCGACGGTCGCCCGGATTCGACAGGCCGCGGCTTCGGCCGGTCGGCCCGTTGCGATTCTGCAGGACCTGTCCGGACCCAAAATTCGAACGGGCCGGCTGTCGGGAGGCCAGCCCGTCGAGCTGCTCGAGGGCCACGAGATCCGGATTGCGGCCGGCGACTTCGCCGGCGACGAGAACCGCATCGCCACGACGTATCCGGCCCTGGTGCAGCAGCTTCATCCGGGCGATCGCCTGCTGATCGACGATGGCCGCATCGAGCTCCAGGTGTCGGCCGCTTCCGGCGACGAGATCGTGGCCACGGTGATCGATGGCGGTCAGCTCGGCGAACACAAGGGCATCAACGCTCCCGGCGTCCGTCTTTCGGCTGATGCCTTGACATCGAAAGACGAAGACGACCTGAAGTTTGGCCTGTCGATTGGTGTCGACCTGGTGGGCCTGAGCTTCGTCCGTCGAGCGAGCGACGTCACGCGAGCTCGTGAGATTGCCACGGCGGCGGGCCGTGCGGACGTGCCGCTCATCGCCAAGCTCGAGCGGCCTGAGGCGCTCGAGCACCTGGACGAGATCCTCGATGCCTGCCAGGGCGTCATGGTCGCGCGCGGCGACCTCGGCCTCGAGGTGCCTCTGGAGCAGGTTCCCAGGATTCAGAAGGAAATCACGCTCAGAGCCGAGGCCCTCGGCGTGCCGGTGATTGTGGCGACGCAGGTGCTGGAGTCCATGCTCGTCGAGTCCCGGCCGACCCGCGCCGAAGTGACCGATGCCGCCCATGCAGTCGACACGGGCGTCGATGCCATCATGCTGGCCGGAGAAACGGCCGTCGGCCGGAACCCTGTTCGCGCGGTGCAGACGCTCGATGCCATCATTCGGGACGCCGAGATCGCGGCGCCATTCGTGCCACCGTCGATCGACCGGGGCCAGCTCGCCGATCACGCGCAGGCGCTCTGCGATGCGGCGGTGACACTGGCGACGAGCAGCAGGGCCGATGCAATCGTCGCGGTAACCAGGGCCGGCACCACGGCGCGCATGCTGTCGAGCCTCCGCCCGAGGGCGCCAATCTTTGCGATGACCGAACAGGATGGCCTTGCGAGGAAGCTGTCGTTGCTCTGGGGGGTGACTCCAGTGGTCGCCGACGAGCCGGATGCCATGGATGCCTGGGGCGCCGCTTATGGGAAACTGTTACGCGATCGAGGCTGGCTACGGGCCGGAGCCGCGGTCGTCTTCATCAGCGTTTCGACCGACCCATCCCGAACGGATGGCAACTTTCTGAAGTTCCAGCGCCTCGAGTAACAGTCATGTCTGGCACCCACCCACAGGGCGCGACGATCGTCGCCATTCTCGGAGCGTTTCTCGTTGCCGCAGTCATTGTCTCAGTCGCGCGTCGGGTGCTTCGCAGGAGCCTCGCGCGACTCAAGGTCATCAGCGACGCCGACCGCGCCGCCATCGACGCGCGGGGACGTCAGGTCATTCGAGGCCTCCAGGTGCTCGCATACGGCATCGCCGTCATCCTCAGCGTGTCGATGGTGGTCAAGGAGGTTGGCTACGAGATCCCAGGGCTCACCGTGCGGCAGATCACGGAATGGATCCTCATCCGCGGGATCCACATCATCATCATGCTGACCGGCGCGTACATTCTCGCACGCGGCGCGCACCTCGGTATCGAGCACGTCACCCACAAGGCCGGCCGACCTCGAGGAGGCCCTGGCGCGGTCGGCATGCAGCAACGGGCGCGCACCGTCGCGGGGGTCACCTCCAATCTGGTGACGATCCTGGTGAGCGCGATTACGGTGTTGATGGTGCTGCGCGAGCTGTCGATCGACGTCTTGCCGCTCATCACGGGAGCCGGCATCGCGGGGCTGGCCGTGGGTTTCGGCGCGCAGAATCTGATCCGGGATCAGATCGCCGGCTTCTTCATGATCCTCGAAGACCAGGTGCGCGTCGGCGACCTCGCCCGGGTGAATCTGATCACTGGTACCGTCGAAGAGCTGAATCTTCGGACGATCGTGCTGCGTGACGTCGAGGGCGCGGTCAACGTGTTTCCGAACGGAAGCATCACGACGTTAGCCAACCTGAGTCGGGACTACGCGTATGCCCTCGTCGACGTAGCGGTGGCGCGTTCTGAAGATCTGTCGAAGGTCATAGGCCTCATCCGAACCATCGGCGCCGCGATGCAGTCCGATGCCAAGATCGCCAACGCGATTCTGGCGCCGCTCGAGGTGTTCGGTGTCGAGACGATTGCCGGGACTCAGGTGACCATCCGGATGCGATTCAAGACGGCGCCCCTCAGGCAGGGAGACGTCGCGCGCATGCTTCGGCAGCGGCTCGTCGAGGAATTCAGCAGGCAGAATATTCGGAGAGTGGGGAACTGAGCGAACTGACGGTACTAGTTCTTAGTTCTTGGTGCTTGGTTCTTAGGGCGCGAACTAAGCACGAAGCACCCTGAACTAAGAACTGCCACGTTCCCCCTAAATCGTCGCTTCGTCATGCAGGAACTCTCCTCGTTCGAATCGACCGATCTCGAACGGACGGACATCGACGGACTCTGACCGGCCCAGCCTGATCAGTTCCGACACGACCTTACCGGTTGCCGGCGCCATCATCACCCCGTGGCCGCTGAAGCCGTTGGCCAGAAAGAATCCTGAGAGGGCCGGGTGCTCGCAGATGATCGGGTTGTGGTCCGGCGTCATCTCGTAGAGGCCGGCCCACCCTTCCATCAGCGCCAGCGCCGCGAATCCAGGCACGCGGCGCACCAGATCCGGAAAGAAGTCGGTCCGCCACCGGCTCTCATCGCAGGCGAAATTCTCTCCGGCGGGCTCGTCCATTCTCGTCTTGGCAACGACGATGCGATCTTCATCGGCAGGGCCGCCGATCACATCGTCGTGCCGCCAGTGGACGCCGCCGGGATCGATCACCATCGGAAATCGATAAGGCCAGACTCTCGGGAGGCGCGCGCGGAATAGGTGTTGCCGCACCGGCTGGACAGGCACGTCAACACCCGCCAGACGGCCCAGCGCGCCGGCGTAGGCACCCGCGGCGTTCACGACGATCGGGCTCTCGTACCGCTGACCGCTTGCGAGCGTTACGCCCGAGACACGCGACCCCGTGCGCTCGACCGCGGTGACTTCGTCGTGCAAATACTCGGCGCCCGACTCGCTGGCGCCTTTCCGAAACCCACCCAGCACGGCGCGCACGTTCGCGTAACCGTCCCGGGGACCCAGCACGCCGAAGAGGATGTCGTCCAGAAACACGTCGGGAAGGCGTCGACGTACTTCCTCCGGACCCAGCCGCTCGACCTCGGCGCCGTTCTGTTTTTCGAGATCGAACCGGCGCTGCAACGCATCGGCGTTGCCGCGATCGGCCAGAAACAGATATCCACGCTGCCGCAGGTTTGCCGGCGGATGGACCCCGCCAAGATTCATGCGGCGATCGAATCCTTCGTAGAAGGCAACACTGTATTGCACCATCCGGATGTTGACGATGGAGGTGAACTGCTGGCGCATGCCACCCATCGCCAGATTCGACGATGCGCGAGCGTATGTCGGATCGCGCTCCACCACGATGATCCGGCCTTTGAAACCGTCCTGCCGAAGGTGGTACGCGATGCTCGAGCCGACGATTCCGCCGCCAATAATTGCGACATCGGTTTTCTGCATATGTAGGGGTCAGTTCTTCGTGGTTGGGTATTAGTGATTGATGCGATGCTCTCTCGCCGCGCGCCAATAGAAGAACAGCCCGATGCCTAGCACTAGCCCGGCCTGGCCGATGAGATTGATCTCGAAGTTCAGGACGTTGCTGGTTCCGGCCGGAGGCACGAATGTCAGGCCGAGAGAAATCGCCGTGGCCGCGAAACCAATCATCGACGCGGCGAGCGCGCCCATCGTCGGGCCGCCCTGAGGCCCATCGATCCGACTGAGCCTCGCGGGAGCCAGGAACAAGTACATATACGGCACGAAGTAGATGAGGATCGTAAGGTTGACCATGATGTCGTACGCTTCCTGGACCGTCGTTTGAGCGCCCGACACGGTAAGAAAGACGCTGGAGAGAAAGATCACCGTCGACACCAGCCCTCCGATGATCAGCGCGACGTGGGGCGTTCCGTACTTCGGATGCATGGCCGCGAACGCGCGTGGCAGCGCCCGGTCAACACCCGCTGCAAATGGCACCCGCGCGGCGCCCGCTACCCATGAACTGGTGCCTGCCAGCGGTCCGAGTGCCAGAAGTGCCGCAGTGAGCACGCCGAATCCGACCAGGCCGACACGAGCCGACGCCAGGCTCACCGCATCGGCGATGCCGCTCCGTTCTGCGAGCGCCGATGCAGGGAGCGCCACGAGCACGGAGGCTGATCCGCCGATGTAAATCAACGTCACGATCACGCCCGCGATCAGCACACCGCGGGGCACGGTCCGCGTGGGGTTCTTGATTTCCTGTCCGACGTAGGAGCTGATCTCGAACCCGGAGAATGCAAAGCACATGGCCGACCAGAGACTGATGGTGCTCCAGAGGTCCTCGCGCGGAATGAGCTCGCTCGGAGCAAAGGACGTCGCCGATCCAAACGAGAGATACGCGATCACGCCGAAGGCGATCAGCAGCCCCGCCGGCACCCACTGCCCGACGCTGCCGAGGTACTGGAGCCATTTTCCTGCGCTCAGGCCGACGATGTTGAGCCCTACACAGAACCAGAGCGCGATGAGGACGAATGCCACCGAATAGGCGCGACTGTCCGCGAGGCCCGCGAACCGATCGCCGAAGATCAGGACCGCGTTTGCAGCGGCGAAGAGCAGGAGCGATGGGAAGTAGAACAGATTGTTGACCCACAGACACCAGCCACAGATGAAGCCGTGCGTGGGCCCGAAGGCGCGTCGCGTCCACGCATAGACGCCACCCTGATCCGGATATCGCTTCGAGAGCTGGATGATGACGGCGGCGAGCGGGAGAAAGAACGCGGCCCACGCAAGAAGCCACAGCGTCACCGACGGCGCGCCGGCTCGGGCCCCGCGGGAGATCCACCGCAGGCCGACGACGGCGACGACGTTCATCGCGACGACGTCGATCAGACCGAGCGCCTTGATGAACTGGTATTGCGCCGTGCCGGATGGGCGCGAGGGCAGTTCTGACATTGGGGCGGTAGGCTATCATTTGCCGGGCCCCATCCGCTCGCCTATTTGCGTGCGCGGCGAGAGGCTGCCACGTGGGCGGCCCGAATCATGGCGTCGAACGATTATCACTTCGGCACCGTCTGGCGCGTTCGCGGCTCATGTCAGGAGGTCGCGGACATTCTTCATCACCCAACCGATCTGCCTCGCTGGTGGAGCCGCGTCTACCTCGAGGTGCAACAGGTGTCCCCGGGCGATGAGCGCGGCGTCGGCCGTGTGGTGCGGCTGATCACCAAGGGGTGGTTGCCGTACACGATTCGCTGGCAGTTCAAGGTCACCGAGTCGAGGTATCCGCACGGATTCTCGATCGCGGCATGGGGCGACTTCGAAGGCGAGGGTCGCTGGACGTTCGAACAGGATGGCGAGTTCGTGCGCGCGACTTACGACTGGCGTCTCCGGGCGGAGAAGCCGCTCCTCAAATACCTGTCGTTCCTGCTGAAGCCCCTGTTCTCGTCGAACCACCGGTGGGCGATGGCGGAAGGCGAGCGTGCTCTCCAGGCGGAGCTTGCGCGAAGAAACGACGTGGACACTCAGGCGTCCGCGGGCCGCTCCGCGTAGTCCTTCAGCGATTCCAGCGCGCGTGCCCAGGCGGCGCCGGTCACCTGAAAGTATCGGCGCCACCGTTCTCCCTGGTCGTCGGCGCTCTGACGCACGCGAACGATCGTGCCGGTCGTTCGCTCGCTTCCCTCATGATGCTCGGAGCATGACACTTCGAGAGCCATGGGCCCCAGCGGTTCACCGTCGGGCGGCAGCCAGTATGCGTTGCCGATGAACAGCTCGCGTCCAGGTTTGAACTCCATCACGATGCCGTAGAACACGCCGCCCAGGCGGCCGAGGACGGGGTCCTTGTCGGCCGTGGGGGCCCATTCCACGGCGAAGACGCCGAGTGGTCGAGCGGTGACCACCGATCGGACCGTCAGCCACCACGTCGCCAGGGCAGCCGGATCGAAGAACGCCTCCAGAATCGCTCGTGGAGGCGCTTCGATGACTATCGTGTGTTCGGTGGTCATGCGACCGTGGCGATCGCCTGAGGTCAGCCTGAGGTGACGACCCCGACCGGGCACGAAACGCCCGTGCCGTCGAGGCCGCAATAGCCGTCGGGGTTCTTGGCGAGATACTGCTGGTGATATTCCTCCGCGTAGTAGAACTCCGGCGCCTCGCGGATCTCGGTCGTAATCGGCCCGTACCCGGCTTTGGCGAGCGACTCGGCGTAGCGATCGCGGGACGCGACGGCCGCCCTGTGCTGACCGTCGGAGTAGTAATAGATGCCGGATCGATACTGCGTGCCCACGTCATTGCCCTGGCGCATGCCCTGCGTTGGATCGTGCGACTCCCAGAAGACCTTGAGCAGGTCGTCATACGTCACGAGACGAGGATCGAACACGACCAGCACGACCTCCGCGTGTCCGGTTCGGCCAGTACACACTTCGCGGTACGTTGGATTGGGCGTCGCTCCCGCTGCGTACCCAACCGCCGTGGTGATGACGCCGCGGATCTTCCAGAACTTGCGCTCGGCGCCCCAGAAGCATCCAAGAGCAAACATGGCACGCTCGGTTCCGTCAGGAAACGGTCCCGCGAGCGGCGCGCCGTTCACGTAGTGGCGCGCCGGCACGGGCATCTTCTCGTCCCGTCCTGGCAAGGCTTCCTCGCGCGTCGGCAGTCGTAATTTGTCAGCCAACATAGTCTGAACCTTTGAACCCTAGAACCTTTTTAGTTCGCCGTCGTCTGTCGTCCCCGATCCGCACGCGCGCGCGCCACCATCTCTTTCACTTCCTTCATCAGCGTCGGGCCGTGATAGGGGATGCCGTCGCGGATCGTCCACTCGATGCCGCCGCCGTGCACGTTGCGATCGTTGATGTTGATGTCGGTGCCGGCCGGATTGAGCACATGGAGGTTTTCGATGGGATTACCGTTCACGACCAGCAGATCGGCGATGTACCCTTCACGAATCCGCCCGAGGCGATCGCCCAGGCCCAGGAGCGTCGCGCCGTTCACCGTCGCGTGCTGGATGACTTCGAGTGGATGGAATCCGGCTTCCTCCTGAAGCTCGAGCTCGTTGATCAGGCCGAAGCCATACATCGAATAGATGAACCCGGCATCGTCGCCCGTGGTGATCATGCCGCCTCTATTGGCGAACTCGCGCAGCGCATCCATCCACACGCGATACATCTTTCTCCAGCGGACCTCCTGCGTGTTCGTCCAGCCGACGAAGAACGAGCCGTGGTTGGCCAGGTTCGGACGGAAGAACTCCTCGAGTGCCGGGTGGAGATAGTCCCTGAACCAGGGAAGGTTCTGGGCGCGGAGGAGGTCGCGCGACGCGACATAGATGGAGAGCGTCGGGCTCCACGCCACGTTGTGCTCGACCATGAGATCGAGTACCTTCGACAGCTTCTCTTTGTTCAGATTGTTCTGGCTGTACAGCTCTCCGGCCCGCCCGAACCGGTGGACTTCGTTGCTGTAGTTCATGTCGGCGGGGAAGTCCTGGATTCCGTCGAGGGCCGCGTCGGCCACACCGTAGAAATGTTCGATGGAGGTGACGCCCAGCTCGGCGTAGTCCTTCGCGGTCGTTTCCTCGACGCCGATGTGCGTCGCGGTCGGCAGCCCAAGGGCGTGCGCCTCCTGCATGATCGCTTCGAGCTGATCCCGATCGAGACCCGTCAGCTTGAGGCCGTCGGAACCTTGTTCCTTGGCGTAGCGGACGCCTTCGTGAAGCTCTGCCGGCGACATCCCGCGCGCGCGCCAGATCCCGGTGTAGAGGAGGATTCTGGGTGCGATGAGGGCGTGCGATGCGCTCTCGCTGCGCCACCGCTTCGCCTTCTCGAAGTCCGATCCCACATCGCGAAGCGTCGTGACTCCGGATGCGAGGTAGAGGTTCAGCTCGTACTGCAGCGGCTGCGGAATGCCGGCGCGTTCGTCCTGCAGATGCGCATGCGTATTCACGAACCCTGGGAGCACGTACTTGCCGGACGCGTCGATGACGGCATCGGCCGGCGCCTCGATCCGCGACGCCACTCGGGTGATCAGTCCGTTTTCGACGAGAATGTCGGCAGGCCCGAACGGCGGCTTGGCGTTCCCGTAGACGATCATGGCGCCGCGAATCAGGAGTCGGTTCACGGCCTTGGCGTGCTGCGGCGCGCGTCCGGAAAGCGGCGGCTGCGCCCGCGATGTGAGCGACAGGCAACTCCACACCGCCAGAACCATCACGATCGATCTGACCCGCTGTAGCCTCTCCATCGGTGACCTCTCCAGACCGTTCGCGGCGCTGACGCCGCCAAACCTGCACTATAAGACATTGCGCCAGGCAGGTGAAGGGCAGGGCGTGACAATGATCAGGACCTTGAGGACCTGAAGCACCCGCAGGACCTTTAGAAATAAAGCAGATACTTTCGTCGAAGCTCGCCGAAGGGCACCAGGTGCTGCTCCCAGCCGGCCGCAATCAGCGGCAGCGGTTCATCGCGCTCGATCTGCGCGCGGAGTTCTCCAGAACCGGCGAGGATGTCGATGGGCAGCTTGGTGTGCTCGTATTCATATGGAGGCTGGCGCCAGCCGAAGAGATCGGGGTTGCTTCGTCGTATCTCCATCATCAGCGCAACCCCCGTTGCCACTGGTCGGAACGCTCGTCGATCGAGCACATGGATCTGGCAGCCGCCACACGTCTGCCCCGCGTGCTTCTGAAACGTCGGCTGAAAATCCACCGGCCTGAACCGGACGCCGGGAAGCTCGCGCGCGTTCAAGCGAGCCGCGAGATCGCCGGCGACAATCCACGGCGCACCGCACAACTCGAAGGGTCGTGTGGTGCCTCGTCCTTCAGAGAGATTCGTGCCCTCGACGAGCACCGTGCCTGGATAGACGAACGCGCTGTCGAGCGTGGGCATGTTGGGTGAAGGCATCACCCACGGCAGTCCGGTGGCGTCGAAGTACGTTGACCGGTTCCAACCCTCCATCGCCGAAATCGTCAGGTCGCAGCCGATCCCGAAGGCATCGTTGAAGAGGCGCGCGAGCTCGCCGACGGTCATGCCGTGGCGCATGGGAATAGGGAACAGCCCCACGAACGACTCGAATCCCTCGGCGAGCATCGGGCCCTCGACCGACTCGCCGCCGATCGGGTTCGGCCGATCGCACACGATGACAGGCAGGTGACGGCGCCGCGCCGCGCGCATGCAGTTGGCCATCGTGTAGATGAAGGTGTAGATGCGCGAGCCGACGTCCTGCAGATCGATGACCAGCACGTCGAGGCCCGCGAGCATGTCGTCCGTGGGCTCGCGCGTCTCGCTGTACAAGGAGTAGACCGGCACGCGCCGGCACTCGTCGCGCGCGTGGCCCGACTCGATCATGTTGTCCTGCAGGTCGGCATGAAATCCGTGCTGCGGTCCGAAAAGGGCGGCGAGCGTCAACTCGGGTGCGCCGCTCAGACGATCGGCCACGTGCCGAAGCGACGAATCGACAGACGCGGGATTGGCCACGAGTCCAATCCGCTGGCCGCGCAGCCGGCCCCCGCTCAAGAGTCGTTCAATCCCGAGGATCACTGGACGTTCAGCAGACTGATGTCGAAGACGAGTGTTGCGTTGGGGGGAATAGGTCCGGACCCGCTGCTGCCGTAAGCCAATTCAGGTGGAATCACCAGGCGACGCTGGCCTCCGACGCGCATGCCTGGCACTCCTTGATCCCAACCCCTGATCACCTGACCGGCGCCCAGGACGAAGGTAAAGCTCGACGACGAATCGAACTGAGCGCCCTTGCCGTCGGGCCGGCCGGCATCGTACAGCCATCCCGTGTATGCGACCGTCGTGCGGTTGCCGTTGCTGGCCTGGGTGCCCGTGCCGACGATTAAGTCGGTTTGCGAGTAGGGCGCGCTCGATGAGGGCGACGTTGGAGAATCCGAACCGCAGCCCGCCACGATCAACAGGCAGCCAAGAATCGACACGCGGCGGAGCGAATGAAAGAACGAGTGTGGGCACTTCAGGATCACGCGACCTCCACGATGGTTGAGCGACAGGCCAGCGTCACCATCTTACCGTTCGAGCGTCCGTGCCTCCAAGGTTGTGCGTCCAGGCTCTTGGGCTGACGCGCATGCGACACTATAATCCGCCGAAAGTGGTCGACCGACGATCGGTGGCTGACGAGGAGATCGCGTGAGTCGAGAAGACGTCGTGAGGGCTGCCCGCATCCTGCTCGTGGATGACGAGACCGCCATTCAGCGGGCGCTCGGTCCACTGCTGCGATCGAGAGGCTACGAAGTGGGCGTGGTCGCCACCGGAGAGGACGCGTTGAAGACGCTTCGCGCGCAACCTCCCGATCTGATCGTCCTCGACCTGGGACTCCCCGACATCGATGGCGTTGAGGTATGCCGTCGCGTACCAGCCGAATCGGCGGTGCCGATTCTGATTCTGTCCGCGCGCGCCGCGGAGGCCGACAAGATCGCGGCGCTCGATCTGGGCGCCGACGACTATATTACGAAGCCGTTTGGGCCCGAGGAACTTCTGGCGCGCATTCGCGTCGCCCTCCGGCGCGTGTTCGCGGCGGGAACGGTCCCATCCGGGCGTGTGGAGCTCGGCGACCTCGTGATCGACTACGACCGTCATCGAGTGCTGCGGGCGGAGACAGAGATCCGGTTGACGCCCAAAGAGTTCGACTTGCTCGCCCTCCTTGCCCGCAATCCCGATCGCGTCCTGACGCATCGCGCCATCCTCAAAGCGATCTGGGGACCGAACGCCGTCAATCAGCCCGAGCATTTGTGGGTCCTGGTGGCGCAGCTGCGACGCAAGCTCGAGCGCGATCCCGCGCATCCCAGATACCTCCTCAGCGAACCGTGGGTCGGCTATCGGTTCGTGACGCACAACCCCGACGCCTGAATTGTTCGTAGCCTGAAGTCTGAAGCCTTGAGCCTTAAGCCCTGAGCCTTAAGCCCGGTGCCTCCATCCCGAAGCCTGTAGCCCGAAGCCTGTAGCCCGTAGCCTGTTTGTGTTCTATGCTGCCGGCTCACACGATGCCCCGTGACCGGTCGCTAGCGCGGCTTCGCCGCACGATTCTGGCCCTCCTCTTCTTTTCCACGGTTATCAACTATGTGGATCGCCAGGCGCTCTCCGTGCTCGCGCCCGAGCTTTCCACGCGGTTCGGCTGGTCGAGCACCGACTATTCGCACATCGTGATGGCGTTCCAGGTCGCGTATGCCGCGATGCAGACGGGCTCAGGCTATCTGATCGACCGGCTCGGCACGCGCCTGGGGTTCGTGGTCACGATGATCTGGTGGTCGCTGGCGGGCATGGCGCACAGCCTGGCGCACAGCGGATTCGGGTTCGGGGTCTGTCGTTTTCTTCTGGGGATGGGCGAGGCGGGCAACTGGCCGGGATCGGCCAAGGCCACGGCGGAATGGTTTCCGCCGAAGGATCGCGCCATGGCGACGGGCATCTGGAACATGGGCAGCTCGACGGGGGCCATCATCGCGCCGCCGCTCATTGCGTGGCTCGCGACGCGCTTTGGATGGCAGAGCGCGTTCCTCGCCACGGGCTCACTGGGGTTCGTGTGGGTGGCGCTTTGGTGGCTCGTCTACCATCGGCCGTCCGAACATCCACGAGCGTCGCACGCCGAGGCCGCGGCGTTCGAGGCTTCTCTCGATCATCAGGCCGATCGGGCCGCCACCACGCCAGCAGGTCCCCTCCTCGCGCGGCGCGAGGTCTTGGGTCTGACGCTCGCCCGATTCATCAGCGATCCGGTGTGGTGGTTCTACGTGTTCTGGCTGCCCAAGTACCTGGCCGATGAGCGAGGATTCACGCTGATGACGATCGGCCTGACTGCCTGGGTGCCGTTCCTCACCGCGGACCTGGGCTGCATTACCGGCGGCGCGGCCTCGAGCCTGCTCATCAGGCGCGGCTGGCCCGTGCTGCGCGCGCGCAAGGTCGTCATGCTCGTCAGCGCGTCGCTGATGCTCGTCGCGCCATTCGCCGCGCGCGTGACCGATCACAGCGTCATGCTCCTGCTCATCAGCATCGCCACCTTCGCGCATCAGTCGTGGGCAAGCAGCATGCTCACGCTGCCGGCGGACCTCTTCAGCGGCCGCACGGTGGCATCGGTGACGGGCATCACCGGCAGCGGCGCCGGCGTCGGTGGTATCCTCGCGACGTTCGCGATCGGCCTGATCGTTCAGCACATGGGCTACGCGCCGGTCTTCACATGGGCCGGGCTCATGCACCCGCTCTCGGCGATTGTCGTCTATGCAACCGTTCGCGAGTCGCACTCATCATTGCGAAAAAGCCTCCCATGAAGATCACAGCCGTCAAGCTTTTTCCCGTTGCGGTTCATCGCCGTACAGGTTTCCTCTCCCGCCATGTCATCGTCCGGATTGATGGAGACGATGGGGCGAGCGGGTGGGGGGAGATGTCGGACTTCGGCCACATTCCTGTGTATGTGCCCGACTTGGTCGATCTAGAACGCACGCTCGCCCGGATCCTGATCGGCCGGGATCCCAGGCAGATTCACGACATCTCCGCGCGCTTGACAGAGCTCTTTCCCGAAGAGATGTTCATGTACGACATGAGCGCTGTGATCAGGTGCGGCATCGACATCGCGCTCCACGATCTGGTGGCCAGGTCGCTCGGCGTCTCGGTCGGGACGCTCCTCGGAGGAAGGCTGCGCGATCGGGTGCGGGTCTGCTACCCGATATTCAGGCATCGATCGATCGATGAAGTTTCCGCCAATCTCGAGCGAGTGGCTGAATACCTGAGCGAAGGGTTCGACCTCATCCGGCTCTACGCCGGGCAGAATCCGGACGCCGACGAGCTGTTCATGCGCTCGCTGCGTGGGCGCTTCGGACAGGCCGTTCAGGTCAAGTCGCTCGATTTCAGCAACCTCGTCCCGTGGCGCCGCGCGGTCGACGTCACCAAACGGCTTGCACCGTACGGCTTTCAACTGATCGAGAGCCCCTGCCCGCGGGACGATCTCGATGGCTTTCGCGAGGTGCGCGCGCGCGTCGATCACCCTATCAGCGAACACGTCTGCAGCTTCTTTCAGGCGAAACTGCTCCTGAAAGCGGGAGGCCTCGACATCTTCAATGTCTGCGCGACCTTCATCGGAGGCATCACGCCCGCGCGAAAGCTGCTGGCGCTCGCCGAGGCATCCGGCGTGTCGTGCCTGATCGGGACGACGCAGGAGCTCTCGCTCGGCACCGCCGCTCAGGCCCATCTCGCGGCGTCCGCCGGCAAATTGGACTTCCCGTCCGATCCGACCGGCCCGAGGTTGTACGCCGAAGATGTCGTCCATCAGCCGGTGCAGTACGAGCGCGGCTTTCTGGTGGTGCCGGATGGACCCGGCCTCGGCGTGACGGTCGATGCCGACAAGCTCTCGAAGCTCACGTCGCCCTTGCAGACCGATTCCGACTCGCTTCCCGCTCTCCAGGATCGGACCGTTGCGACGGCCAGGGCACAGCCCTCAGCAGGGGGAGCGCGCTAAGTGACCAGCCAGCTCTCGGGCATTTTCCCGGTTCTCGCTACGCCCTTCGACGACAAGGGCCGCGTCGATGACGCCAGTCTCACGAGTCTGACCTGCTTTCTCCTTGGATCCGGTGCCACCGGGCTGACCGTTGGCGGCGTCGCCTCGGAGGTGTACAAGCTGGCCGACGAGGAACGGAGACGAATCGTCGACATCGTCCTCTCTGAGGTGAAGGGATCGGTGCCCGTCTGGGTCGGGAGCGGACACGCCTGCACGGAGCTGGCGGTGGATCATTCGGTGCACGCGCAGGAACGCGGCGCGGCGGGTCTCATGATCATGCCGCCCTATGCGATGAAGCCGTCGCTTGCAGGCGTGGCGGCCTACTTCCGGGCCATCAATGCGGCGGTCAGCATCCCGATCATGATTCAGGATGCACCGCTCGTCTCGGGCGTTCACCTGCCGACGGATTTCATGACTGGCCTGGCTGAACAACTGTCGAATGTCCGCTGCATCAAGGTCGAGGCGCCGCCGACCGGTCCGAAGACGAGCGATATCCTCGCGCGAGCCGGAGGACGGCTCGTGGTGTTCGGAGGCCTCGGCGGATCGAATTTCATCGACGAGCTCAACCGCGGAGCGGTCGGCACGCTGCCAGGGAGCGCGTTCCCCGAGGTGCACATCGATATTCTCCGGAAGTATCGCAGCGGAGAGATAGACGCCGCGACTGCGCTTCATCGTCGCGTGCTGCCGCTCATCCGGTTCGTGTCGCAGTCGGTCGAATTCTCATTCCACGGATACAAGCAGATCTTGAAACGCCGAGGAGTGATCAGGAGCGCATACGTACGGCAGCCGTCGGCGACATTTGACGACGGGGCACGAGCGGAGCTTGACGAGCTCATGAGGTTGATACCAGAAGGCAGTAGTTCTTAGTTCTTTGTGCTTAGTGCTTAGTTCGGAACCACAACTGAGCACAAAGCACAAAGAACCAAGAACTACGAAATACTGGGACACGTTCGCACCGACGGGTAACTCATGGACTCTGCCATCTTCATCTACCCCATCGACCTCGTTGACGGCGGATTCGACGCTGTCATGGACGAGATCACGGCGCTCGGGCTCGGCGGGGTCAGTCTGGCGGCGACCTATCACGCCGGGCGCCTGCTCCTTCCTCACAACCCCAAACGGGCCGTGCACTTTCTGGAGGATGGTGTCGCGTACTTCAAGGCCGACCTCGATCGATACCGGCACGAATTGCTCAAGCCGAAGGTTGCGGAGCTGGCCGCCCGGCTCGACCCGTTCGCCGAAGCGCGGCGTGCCGCCGATCGCGCCGGTCTCGAGCTGACGGCCTGGACCGTCTGTCTCCACAACTCGCGGCTGGGCCGCGCCAACCCGTCCTGCACGATGCGGAACGCGTTCGGCGATCTCTACACGTACGCGCTCTGCCCGAGTCACCCCGCAGTCCGGTCGTACCTCGCCGCGTTGTGCGCCGATCTTGCGGACCGCGGGCGCCCCGCCGCGATCGAGCTGGAGGCGTGCGGATACATGAGCTACGAGCACAACTCGCACCACGACAAGTTGATGTTCCGCCTCGATGCCGCGCGTGTGTTTCTCCTGTCGCTCTGCTTCTGCGATGAATGTGCGAAACGTATGCGACAGTCTGACGTCGATCCGGATCGCACGGCCGGCATCGTTCAACAGGAGCTGCGCGCGTATTTCGAAACTGGCGGACCGCCTCGCTACCGATCGGAGAGCGACGTGAGGGCGTATCTGGCCGATCGGCTGGGATCCGATCAGCTGACCCGCCTCCTCGACACACGTACCGAGGTCGTCAGCTCGCTGGTTTCCGAGATCCGGTCTCGGGTGCCCTCAGAAATCCGTGTTCGATGCCAGGCGTCACCGTCGCCGTACACCTCTGGCGCCGCGGCGGGTCTGCCGCTCACCAGGATTCGCGGGCACGTCGATGCCCTCATCCTGAATCTCTTCGTGCAGGACGACAATGTGATGAGGGACGACCTTCGACAGGCTCGAGCATCGGTGGGCGCCGGTGGGAGGCTCATCGCCAACGTGCGCGCTCACTATCCCGACAGCGAAACCGAAGAGGCGTTCCTGAAGAAGATTGACCTCCTGGCCGAGGAGGGCATCGAAGGCATTCGCTTCTATCACTACGGGCTCGTTCCCCGAACGCACCTTGCGTGGGTGAGGAAGGCCATGGAGAGGTTGTCGTGAGACTCCAGGGAAAAGTTGCCGTTGTCACCGGCGCCGCGTCGGGTATCGGCGAGGCGATCGCCAAGCTCTTTGCCGCCGAAGCCGCCGCCGTCGTCCTCGCTGACATCGATTCAGCTGGCGGCGCGCGGGCGCACGAGGACATCATCGCCAATGGCGGCAAGGCCGCCTTTGTCGTCGCGGATGTCTCCCGCGAGGCCGACGTGCGCGCGATGATCGATCGAGCCGTTCAGGAGTTTGGCGCGCTCCACATTCTGGTCAGCAACGCGGGCATCAACATGATGAAGACCGCCGAAACCGCGACCGACGCCGACTGGGAGCGCTGTCTCGGTGTCGATCTGAAAGGCGTCTGGCTGGGCGCCAAGTACGCGATTCCGCCGATGCGTCACGCCGGCGGCGGGAGCATCATCAACATTGCTTCCATGCACGCGTTTCGAACGATGCGAAGCTGCCACCCGTATGCGGCTGCAAAGGGCGGCGTGGTGGCGATGACGCGGAGCCTGGCGGTGGACTATGGCAAAGACGGCATCAGGGTCAACGCCATCTGCCCGGGCACCATCCAGACGCCGCTTTTCGAATCGCACCTCAGGGAATTCCCCGATCCAGTCGAGGCGCGCCAGCGCTTTCTGAGAGCCTACCCGCTGGCCCGACTGGGAACGACAGATGACGTGGCGCGAACCGCGCTGTTTCTGGCGTCGGACGACAGCACGTTCGTGAGTGGGATCGCGATTCCGGTTGACGGTGGCCGCGACGCGCTGTCGGCGTCCGGTGTCTGACTCTTCGACCCTGTGACCCTGCGTCCCTTCTATTGACTGCTCGTCGGAGCGGACCCGCGCATCGGCGTCTTTATCGTGCCGATGCCTTCGATTTCAATTGTCACGACGTCACCCGGCTTCAGGAATAGGTTGCGCTCGGCCCCCGTGCCTTCGGGCGTTCCGGTCGAGATCAGATCTCCAGGGTACAAGGTGAGGATGGAGCTCAGGAACGCAATCTGATGGGCTTCGTCGTAGATCATGTCCTTGGTGTTTCCGTCCTGCATCACCTGATCGTTGACCTTGGTGACGATCCGGAGATTGGCATGATTGGGGAGAAACTCCTTCGGCACGATCACCGGCCCGAACGGCGCGGCGCCATCGCGGCTCTTCCCGGAGAACCAGTCTGGGCCCGGGAACATTGGCTTCGTTCTCGTCCGGCCGCCGCGATCGCTCAGGTCATAGAGAATGCTGTAGCCGAACACATAGTCGTGCGCCTTTTCCTTCGTCACGTTGAACGCGGGCTTGCCCATGACGATGGCGAGCTCGCCTTCCCAGTCGATCTTGTCGCGGCCCGCAGGAATGGTGTACGGCGTGCCGGGGTCCACGATGCAGGACCGCGGTGACTTGGCGAAGAAGTACGGATCGTCGCGATCGGGATCGACGTCGATCGCGCCCGCTCCACCGGGCCGGCCACCCGCGCCGCCCGGCTGGCTGAACATCGCGTTGGCGTGATTCCGATAGTTCGCCGCCGCGGCGAGCAGGTTGTACGGATACTTGATCGGCGCCTTGAACGACACCTTCTCGACGTCGAAGGCAAACGCCCCGCCGGGCTTCTGATCCTTCAGGTCGTTGGCGATCTGGTAGAGACGCGGTGCCACGGTGTCGTACGACTCGATGAGCGCACGCATCTCGGTCGGGAGTTTCATGGACGGCAGCTTGGCCTTGTCCTGCACGTGCGCATTGGCGCCCGCCAGGTCGAGGACCGTCGAGCCGAGCACCATCCCCAGCCGCACCTGTCCCCCGGCCTCAAAGGTGGCGAGCTTGAACGGGGTGTTGGGCGATTGAGACGGCGCCTGTCCTCCGCCCGCGGACAGCGACTGCGCGTAGGCGGCCGTGAGAACAAGTCCGGCAACGCCGAACACCGCGAAACGTCGTGGTTTCATAGCGAATCTCCGTTCTGGAAGTTCTTAGTGCTTAGTGCTTTGTTCTTGGTGCGTCGAGAAACTGATAGCTGAAAACCGACATCTGATGACCGAAACTTGACGGCTGATAGCTGACAGCTCAAGGCTGCCTGCCACCTAGTAAGATACCGTGACGCGGAAGTTCTGCGAATTATCCTGGAACACGTCGTCGTTGATGCCGAGAAACAGCCGGCCCGATGAGCGCATCCGGAACTCGCTGCGATCGTCGCCGATGAAGAAAATGTTGGCCGGGCTCTGCCCAATCCGGCCGATGAGCGCCGCGCCGGGCCGATTGGGAATGGGACGATTTCCATTGTAGGGAGAGTTCTTCTCTCCGGCCGGACCGTCCTTGCGGCCTGGACCCCAACGCACGGTGCCCGTCGCCGAGAAATAGATGGCCTGGCCGGACTCGACGTCGATGCCCGCGTCGTTCCACTGCACGTCGGCCGACACGACGATCTCGCGCTCGCGCATGCCGCTCGGTCGCGAAGATCCCCCCGGATCGAAGCCCGAGGATCCACCGGAATCGAACTCGATGCGGTCGATTTCGTACTTGTCGTATTGGACCGTCCGCGTGCCGTTCCATCCATAGCTCTGGCGAAACTCCACGACGCGGCCGCGCACGCTGACGACCTCGCCGCTGATCCGCTGTCCGTTTCGAAGGACGAGCGTATCGGCCGACATCGACGCCGTCGCGAGCGTCAACATCAGCATCATCGACCACGTTCGATGCGCGCGCATAGCAGTCGTCCCGGCCCACTATCGCATAACTCCGCCGAAACGTGATAGAAATACCGGCCGACTGCATATGCTTCTTACGATGCGGAAGATCGCGCTCGTCATGGCCCTTGCGCTTTTCTGGTCGCGGCCGATGCTGGCGCAAACACCGCCGGCGCCCGCGGCGCCTGCCGCTGCACAACCGGAGGGCCCGCCTCCGACCTGGACCGGCGCGGTCAGCGGTGGACTCGCGTTGACGAGCGGCAACTCGGACACGTCGAACTTCAACTTCGCGTACGAGATCATCCGCGACCCGAAGACGCGGAACCTCTTCCGGTCCGATGCGCTCTATCTCCGCGGCGAGAGCGAGGGCGAGGTGACGGTCGAACGGACAGCGTTCGCCGTCCGCGATGAATACAAACTGACGACGCGCACATTTGTTTTCGGGCAGTTCGCGTACCTTCGCGACGAATTCAAGGCGATTGACTATCTGATCGCGCCCACGGTCGGACTGGGTTACAGGCTCTATGAAACCAAACAGACGCTGCTGTCGGTCGACAGCGGCGTCGGCGTCGTCTGGGAGAAGAATCCGGGGCGTGAGGTGGACACCTCTGGAGCGTTGACTTTCGGCGAGAAACTGGCCCAGAAGGTGTCGGAAACCGCGGTCATCACCCAGTCAGCCGGAGCTCTGTTCAAGACGGATGATTTCGACGACTCGCTCCTTACATTCGGTGTCGGACTGACGGCGTCGATCACGACGAAGGCCCAGCTCAAGATCGAGCTGCTCGACACCTACAAGAACCTGCCGGTGTTTCCCGCGGTCAAGAAGAACGACGTGGCCATCATCATGGCCATCGTCTACAAGATCTAGCGTGGCGTAACGTTCAAAAGGAGAAGTCGAATGAAAAGTTATCTCACGGAATTCATCGGCACGTTCTTCCTGGTTCTGATTATCGGTCTTGTCGCGCGTGAAGCCGCCGGCCTGTCGGCTCTCGCCATCGGCGTCGGGCTGATGGTGATGGTCTATATGGGCGGGCATGTCTCGGGCGCGCACTACAATCCGGCGGTGACGCTCAGCCTGATGATGCGGGACAAGATCCGCGCGGCTGATGCCATGACGTACTGGGTATTTCAGGTGGCGGGCTCGCTTGTCGCAGCCGTGACGAGCTGGTGGCTGGTCGGCAAGACGTTCGCTCCGGCGCCAGGAGCCGGTGTGGGAACGGCCCAGGCACTCGTCGTCGAGATCCTCTTCACCTTCGCTCTCGCGATTGTCGTCCTGAATGTGGCTGCCACCAAGGCGACAGCCGGCAACTCGTACTTCGGCTTGGCAATCGGACTTACAGTGTTTGCCGGAGCGTACGCCGGTGGGCCCATTTCAGGCGGTGCCTTCAATCCCGCGGTCGGCACGGGGCCCATCCTCGTCGATGCCATTGGCGGCGGCGGTTCACTCTCTCACCTCTGGCTCTACATCGTCGGCCCGCTCGGCGGCGCGGCGATCGCGGCATTCGTCCATGGCATTCAGACCGACTAGTCGGCGCTGACTGGGGCGCCTCTCCATGCACCTCGATCTGATCACCGGGCTCTTCGTCCTGATGCTCTCCACGTTCATCGGGCTCGACGTCGTACGCCGGGTCTCGCGGCTCCTGCACACGCCGCTCATGTCGCTCACCAACGCGATCTCAGCCATCGCGGTGGTGGGCGCCATCCTTCTTGCGGGCGAGCAGAAATCGGGATTCAGCACGCTGCTCGGGGCCATCGCGGTGTTCGCGTCGACGACGAACATCGTCAGCGGCTTTCTGATTACCGATCGGATGCTCAAGATGTTCCGCAAGCGGGAGCCGGGCAAGTAGATGGACGCCCCGATTCAGCTGGCCTACCTGCTCTCAGCCGGACTCTTCATTTTCTCGCTGCGATGGATGAACGATCCCAGGACGGCGCGCCGCGGCGTGTTCGCCGGCGTGGCCGCCATGGCGCTCGCTGTCGGCGGCACGCTGCTCCATCCGGAAATCGTTCGCTACAACTGGATCATCGTGGCCTTCGTGCTGGGCACCATCGTCGGCGTTCCGCTCTCGTGGGTGCCGCTGACCGCGGTGCCCCAGCGGACGGCGTTATCACATGCCTTTGGCGGCCTGGCGGCCGGGCTCGTCGGGACGGCGAAGTACTACCAGTGGTTGTCGAGCGGCGAGCTGACCAAGTTCCGGATGGCGGCGATCATCACCGAGATCATCCTCGGGTACCTCACCTGCACAGGCAGTCTGATGGCGGCGGGGAAGCTGCAGGAGATCCTGCCGACGCGTCCCATCACCTATCGAGGCCAGAACATCATCAACATCGGGTTGCTCGGCCTTGCGCTCGTGATCGGCCTGATCCTGATCTGGCAGCCTGAACATCACCAGCTGTTTCCCGTCGTCATCGCCATCGCACTCATTTTTGGCGTGCTCTTGATTATTCCGATCGGCGGCGCGGACATGCCGACGGTGATTTCGCTCCTGAACGCCTATGCGGGCCTCTCGGCCGTGGCCATGGGCTTCGTCCTGGAAAACACGCTGCTCATCACCGCGGGCGCGCTGGACGGATCCTCGGGCTTCATCCTGTCGGTGATCATGTGCCGCGCGATGAACCGATCGTTCACCAACGTCTTGTTCGGCGCGTTCGGGCAGGCGCAGGTGAAAGCCGGCGCGGCGGAACAGCGGACTGCGAAATCAGCAACCGCCGAGGACGCGGCGCAGATTCTCGAAAACGCGGGATCGGTGGTGGTGATTCCGGGCTACGGCATGGCCGTCGCGCAGGCACAGCACCGCGTGCACGATCTCTTCGAGCAGCTCACGAAGAAGGGCGTTGACGTGCGCTTCGCCATTCATCCCGTCGCGGGACGGATGCCCGGGCACATGAACGTGCTGCTCGCGGAGGCCGAGATTCCCTACGACCGGCTCGTGGAGATGGACGACATCAATCCGGAAATGGCGCAGGTGGACGTCGCGCTCGTCGTCGGCGCCAACGACGTCGTCAATCCGGCAGCGCGCCACGACAAGTCCAGCCCGATCTATGGCATGCCGATCATCGACGCCGACAAGGCCAAGACGGTCCTCGCCATCAAGCGCAGCATGAATCCCGGGTTTGCAGGGATCGAGAACGAGCTGTACTACGCCGACAACACGCTGATGCTGTTCGGCGATGCGAAGGCCGTGATCGGTGAAGTCGTAAAGGAACTTTCAGGCGGGGGCATGGTGCACTGAGCACTACTCCTGCCTGAGGCCCCGGACCGGATCGATGCTGGCGGCGCGCATGGCCGGCGCCAGCGACGCCACGAAGGCCGCTGAAAGCAAAGCGGCCAGCACGGCGCCGTAGGTCAACGGATCTGTTGGCGTCACGCCGTAGAGAATGCTCGCCATCGTTCGTGCAAGCCCCACCGCGCCGAGGAGGCCGACGGCCAGCCCGGCCAGCGTCAGCTTGAAGCCCTCCCCGAAAACGAGCCAGCGGATGTCGTGCGGGCTGGCGCCGAGCGCCACTCGCACCGCGATCTCCTGCTTGCGCTGCGTCACGGAGTACGAGATCACCGCGTAGAGACCGGTCGTCGCCAAAAGCAGCGCGAGCACGGCGAATGCCCCGAAGAGCGACGTCAGGATCAGGGAAGAAGACAGCTCGATGTCGAGCGCTTCCTGCATCGTCGTCAGCTTGTAGATCGCCAGGTCCGCGTCCACGGCTCGAACGGCCTGACGGACGTGCGAATTGAGCGCGGCCGGATCGGCGCCGCGCACCATCACGGCGAACGCTCGCTCTGGCCGCTGATCCGCGGAGAGATACATCTGCGGATCAGGCGCTGCCTCGAGATCGGGGCTCACCGTATTTCCCACAATGCCGATCACGGTTGCGCTGGCCGATCGCCCTGTCTCGTCAGTCCATGAAAACCGCGATCCGACGGCCGCCGTGGGATCGGACCAATAGCGGCGCGCCGCCTCTCGACTGAGGACGGCGACCGCCGGCTGATCGATTCGATCGGCCGTCGTGAACGCCCGTCCACGCAGGACCGGAATGCCGGCCGTCTGGAAATAGTCTCGGCTTGCCGTTCCGATCCGGAACCACGGACGCTCTTCGGGTCTCGATGAAGGCGCTCGACCCTCGACGTCGAACTTGATAACGGGATCCTGGCCGAGCGCGGGCAGGCTGCTGACGAGGCCCGCGCTGCGCACGCCCGGCGCGCGCGTAAGGCTCTCGAGCAACCGCTCCCGGGCAGTCGCAATCGCAGCGTCGTCTCGATACTTCCGTTCTGGAAGTTCGAGCTGCATGGTCAGCAGCCCCGCCGGATCGAAGCCGAGGTCCAAGTGTGTGAACGCCATCATCGAGCGGACGACGAGCCCGGCGACGATGAGCAGCGAAACGGCGAGCGACACTTGAGCGCCGATCAGAAAGTTGCGGCTTCTCCTGGCCCGCCGGCCGCCGGTTGTCCGCGTGCCGGCTTCCTTGAGCGTCGAGCCGACATCGCGACGCGTGGCTTGAAGCGCGGGCAACGTCGTGAAGAGCAGCAGCGAGATCATCGACAGCATGATCGCAAACGTCAGCACGTTGCGATCGACGCTCAGGAGCTCGAAGAACGGTTCCGATGCGGACAGGCGAATGGCCTTGAGAGACAGCCAGCCGATGACGACACCGAGCACGCCACCCAGCCCGCCGAGCAGCAGATTCTCGGTGAGCAATTGGCGGAGCAGTCGTCCCTGGCCCGCGCCAAGAGCGGTGCGCACGGCGATCTCGTGCTGCCGCGTCACGACCCGCCCGAGCAGCATGTTCGTGATGTTGGCGCACACGATAAGAAGAAGCAGCCCGACCACGATCATCAGCAACGTCATGACGAGCCAGCCATCGGCCGACACCAGGGCCTCTTTCGTCGGCACGACACGTGCGCTCCACCCGCGATTGGTTTCCGGATGCTCCGTTGCCAATCGATCCGCGATGGCCTTCACCGCTGTATCGGCCTCGGCAAGCGTCGCCCCGGGGTTCAGCCGGCCGACGACGCGCAGTGTTCGTTGATGCAGGCTTCCAAGCGCCGGATCCGTCTGAATAGGCGTCCACACCTGCAATTCACTCAGGTTGCCGATCTCGATGTCTGGCGTCAGGACGCCCACGACCTGATACGGCTCGCCATCGAAGATCAACGCGTCGCCGATGAGTGATGGTGAGGCCGCGAAGCGACGCGTCCAGTAGCGATGGCTGAGCACGACGACCTTCGGCGAGCCGGCGCGCTCATCGTCGGCATTCAGCGTGCGGCCCGCGACGGTTCGGAGCCCCCATGTCTTCTGCAGGTTGCCGATGACGCTCTGCGCCGTGACGCGCTCGGCGTCGCCCCGGCCGGTCATGGTGAACGTGTCTTGCCGATATCCGGACACCACGCTGAACGCGTGCACACCGTCCCGATACGCGGCGTACTCAGGCAGCGAGGCCCGCGCACGATCGTTATGGGCGAGGGGACTGTTTCCCCAGATCCAACCCAGCCGGGACGAATCCTGAATCGGCAGGGGCCGCAGTACGAGGATGTTGGCAAAGCTGAAGATGACGGTGTTGGCCCCGATGCCGAGGGCCATCGTGAGCGCAATCACCCCGGCGAAGCCGGGGTTTCGAAGGAGCATCCGGATGCCGTATCGGAGGTCCTGGAAGAAGGAATGAATCATTACCGGTTCTCGTGGTCCTCTTGGTCCTTTTGGTTCTCTGTGTCCTCAAGGGTCTCGAGAACCCTGACCCTGGAACCCTGGAACCTTGGAACCCTTGAACGACTTAGACGAGCCCCGAGCGGCAGAGTTCAATCCGGCGGGCGAAGGGGGCGGGAGGGTCAGTCGGTCCGGATGTATTGGCCCTCAATCATCGGGAACCACTGATTCCCATCCGGCGAGACTTCCATGCGGAATTCGTAGCTGCCCGGCCGGCGGAAATCGAACGTGGCGCGGCTGAATCCCTGGGGGAGCCGGCTCGTCATGACGAGCGTATTCCCCTCGAACTGACCGCGGTATTCGCTGGGAGGCATGCCCATCGAATCGAACCAGTGCAGGACGTAGCTCCCGTCGTCCCAGCGGAAGACGCCATGTCCGACGAAGTTCGTCTGGCCCTCGCGCTGCTGCTGGTAGTCGTGAATGACGGCGAACCCATCGAGCCCAAGCCGGTTCACCACGCGGCCAACGGCCGTGCCTCCCTTCGGATCCCAGGGGCTGGGGCTGAGCGTCTCATCGCCGCGCCACGAACCGACAAGAACTTCGAGCTTGCGTTGTTCCGCGCCGGGCCTGGGCATCTCCATTTGGGGGCTCCGAATCTGGGACGAGCGGGTACGGACCGGCGTCATGATAGTCGAGTTCCGCCGAGAAGCCGCTCGGCAGAATCGGTAACGGCAGACGCGGCTTGCTCATCGCTCGCTGCGAATTGCTCATTGCGAATTGCTCATTGCCCTTTGCCAATTGCTTATTGCTGATCATTTCATGCCGCTGGCAAATGTCGTCCACGGCTCGGTCGGCATGTTCTGAAGCAGTCCCCTCGCCCAGCCGAATTCGGGCCGCGCGGCAAGAAAATCGTCGGCGACAAAGTCCGGCGCGCAGGGATGTCCCATCGCCGCGATGAACGACATGGCGTCGGCCATCTTTCCGTCCATGACTTTCGCCTGAACCGTACCGCCTGGGAAATAGGCCGCCCAGTCCCACTCGGGAACGCCGCGCGGCGAGCGATCGACGGCTCCGCAGAGCGTGCGTTCGTTGGCCCCGTCCCGCTTGTCGATGACGTCATAGGCGTCGCCTTCCATCTGCCGCGCGATTTCGAGATCGATCTTGCCCTTGTGCTTCGCCATCAGCTGCTCCCAGCGCGTGCGACGCGCATTGGGTGAGCTGTCGTGTTTGGTCTCGTCGAAATTGGTTTCGGCCTTGATCAACTTGGGATCGACAGGGAAGTTCGAGCCGACGAAGTAGCCATTCCTGGTGCGGCGCACGCTGTGTTCCCTGAGCCCGAGCTCGAACAGCGCGATTTCGCCGGTCTTGTTGTCACCGAGGAGCCAGTCGTTCGCATATCCGCCGTTGTTCTGGTCGAGCATGATCCGGACGTAGTCGTCGATCGAGCCGCTGTACTGCATGGCCTTGCGCGCGCGGAAGAACTCGGGTGTGCCGTTCGGGTCGAAGAGCTCGAATCCCGAGATGGTCGTCTCGGTGATCATCATGCCCTGGCTGTTTACGCCGAAGTCGTCGTCGCTGACGATTACGCCGGGCAGGCCGTCCATCAACATCCGATATCCCTTTGACGGCGCGAGATCGAAGATGATGTTCCATCGCGATCCCTTGACGTAATCCGTCCAGTTGTTGTGCCCCATCACGATGCGGCCGTGAACCGTGTGCCCGCCGGTGGCCACGAACGCGCTGCAGTTGCCCGGGCTGTGGGTCGTCGGCGTCCGACCTTCCTGCTTCTCGAGCCAGGGCAAATAGTAATAGGGCAGCTCCTCGAGTCCATTGAGCGCGACGATGTCCCAGCGGTCGGCTTGAACGCCCTGCAGAGCCAGGCCCTCGACAATGCCGTCGATTTCCTGCTGGTATTCGGCGTCCACCTTGGGCCAGAGGATCTTCTCCCCCGCGCTTCGGTAGAACGCCCAGTCCTTCTTGGTGGTTTGGAGCAGGAACGGCTTCGCGACGCGCAGGAGGTCGTCGGTTTCGGCCGCGAGGTGAAACCCGTGCTGGAATCCGAGGCGCGACGGATCTCCTTCGAGGTGTACGAAGATCCAGCCGTTCTTTTCGAAGCGATAGCTGCCGGTCAAGCGGGGATCGGTGGCGGCGCGCCGGCGCGCGGCTGCTTGCGCCGAGCCATCTGCCGCCGGGGACGACAACTGACAGGCCCCGAATGATACGCAGGCGAATGAAACCAGCGATGCCGCCACGAGTTGACAGGCGCGTCGTGCCACGCGAACCTCCGGAGGGAAATGCACGAGAGATTATGCCATCGCCCCGGACATCGCGGTCTTGACGCGTCCTCGATGAGGGCATACGCTGGCAGGGTGAGTGGTATCCGCCGCAAAGCTTGGCAGTATTGCCTGGCGATCGCCCTCTGGCAGACCGCCAGCCTTGCTGTTGCGCCCATCGTGCTTGCCTGCGGAATGGTCACCTTCGCGGCGCTTGGCAAGCCGAACTGCTGCCCCGGAATGGGGACAGGTGCTGGGGCTATCTGCCCCATGCACTCGACCAGCGCGCCTCACGGGCCGGCACCGGTCAGCGATTCCGGCGATCGTCTTGATTGCTGCGATACGACCAGCCTCTACGGACTCGTCGCAGGCCTCCCGGGTTTTCTGCCGCCTGCCCATATCGTCATCGAGGACACGATGACGTCGTCGATGCCCGTCATCGTCGAACACTCCCGCATCGAACACCCCAAGGTACCCAACTCGCCCCCTCCACGCGGCTGACCGTCGCCTCTCTACATCGGCCGTTAACACCGATAACAGATCCGAGCGCCAGCCCACCATGGGATGAGCGTCTCGACATGCAGTATGAGGTTTCGCGCACACCGTCGCCCGCTACTTGCCGCTTGCGCATTGCCACTCGTCCTTTCGACGATTGGATGCAGCCGGGCCGCCGCTCGACACGACGTCGCGTCGGAGCTCGCGGAATCGAATCCTGATGCGATTGCGCAGGGTCAGGAGCTCTACCGTTCGAACGGCTGTGCTGTCTGTCACGCCATGACCGGGGCCGGCGATGGTCCGGTGGGCCTGACGCTCAAGACCCGTCCCAGGGATCTGAGGGACGAGGCGGCCTTCAAGAACGGAGCGACTGTCGAGACGATCGCTGCGACGATTGCGAGCGGAATGGGAGAAGGCGACTCGAAGATGCCAGCCTATCCGCATCTGTCATTGATTGATCGGACGAGCATTGCCCGGTTCATCGTCTCGCTCAGGGCAACCGCCCGTCAGAAACCGAGCGAAGGAGTACAACCGTGAAATCGTTGATCTTGATCGCGTTCTTGGTGAGCGGCACGGCTGCGTCCATGTCCGGGCTCGAGACCCAGGGTGGCTCAGCGGCGGACTCGGTCGTCGTGCGCGATGCCTGGATCCGGGAGGCCGGTCCGTCACAGAAAGCAACGGGAGCGTTTCTCGTGATCGAGAATCACTCGAGCCAGGTTGTGACGCTCGTTTCCGCGAAAACGAGCGGCGCCGGCATTGCTGAGCTTCATAAGATGGAGCTCAAGGACGACAAGATGAGTATGAAGAAAGTGGAGGAGATCCAGGTGCCGGCCGGCGGGACCGTCGAGCTCAAACCCGGAGGACTCCACATCATGCTGTTCGAGTTGAAACAGGCGTTCACGCCGGGCACGCGCACGCCGTTGACGCTTCGATTCGCGAACGGTGTGGAAAAAACAGTGAATGCGGAGGTGCGGCCGCGCATGGCGATGCCTCCGTCGAGCGCTGGAGGTGCGCGATGAGGCGCGCGATCGCCCTTGTCTGCGCGGCAGCCCTGTCTCTTGCCGCAGGTTCAGCCTGCAGGCGGCCCAGCGCGCGAGCCGATGGCGTGCCTCTTCAGACCTACGACTTTGGCGGCGACTTCACGCTGACCGATCAGGATGGCGCTCGCTACACGCTCGCGGAGCATCGCGGCCGCATCACCCTGCTGTTCTTCGGCTATACGCTCTGCCCCGACGTGTGCCCGACGACCTTGTCGAAGCTGACGCAGGTGTATCGGAGCATGGGGCCGGCCAGCGATCGGCTGTCCACGGTGTTCGTGTCCGTCGATCCCGATCGCGATACGCCTCAGGCGCTAAAGGAGTATCTTCAGAACTTCGGCATCAAGGTGGTGGGCCTGACGGGAACGCGCGACGAAGTCGATGCCGCGACCAGGAAATACAAGGTGAGTTACACCATCGAACAATCCGACTCCGCCGCGGGGTACCTTGTCAGTCACACGACGCTGCTGTATCTGATCGACGCGCAGGGCCGGTTGCGTCACATGTTCAAGCACTCTGACTCGCCCGAGACGATTACGAGCGTCCTGAAGCAGTTGATGGATGATGAGAATGCGCATTAAGCGGACGGTGTGCCTCGTGGCCATTTCGGCAGTGCTGCTGCTGGGCGTGGCAGACGCGCGCCCTCCGCGGAGGCCGCTCCTGGTGCCATCGTCGGCTTTCCAGCTGGAAGAGCTGCTGAAGGGCGAGATGTGCCTGCCGCCCGGACGCGCCGCCAGTCAGGCTCCGCCCGGGTATCTGGGAGAGTCCACCCTTCCTGCCGCGCAGGAGGTTCCCGTCAATCCCTGGATGCTCAGGCCCGTTCCTGATTAGCTGGGGCAAACCCCACCGTCCGCCTAGCTTCGCTTCAGCGTGCGCTCGACGTATTGCCGAATGGCGTCCAGCGTGGCGCGCGAGCTCCAGATATCGAAGATCTCCCGATCGACGGTCGATCCCAGCCGTTCCACCCGATCGATGGTCGGCTGCCGCAAGAGCCTCTTGGTCATCGCAAATGACTGCCTCGGAATCGCGGCGAACTGTCGCGCGATTTCGCATGAGCGGTCGAGCAGCTGTTCTGGTGCGACAACCTCGTCAATCATGCCGCGAGCCTTTGCCTCGGCGACGCGGCAGGTTCGTCCCGTGTACACCAGTTCCTGAACCGTGGGTGGCGGCACGGCGAATCGAAGGACTTCGATGGCGGCGGTCGGAAAAGGCACGCCGACGCCGAGCTCGGGGATTCCAATGGAGCCCGCTCCATCTGCAGCGATGCGATAGTCGCAGGCCGACGACAGAATCATTCCACCGGCCACGGCGTGGCCATTGATCGCCGCGATGACGGGTCCCGGATAGGCGAAGAGACGCATCAACGCCGTGCTGAATGCCGGCAGGAATCGCCGGAGATACTGCGTGTCTTCCCGGAGCACGCGAATGAGGTCAACCCCCGCGGAGAAGATGGCACCGCTCCCCGTCAGGACGATCGTGGAGGGGGATGCACTGTCGCTGACCTTGAAGTGACTCAGGAGTTCGTCTGCGAGCTCGAGATCGAGCGCGTTCGCCTTGCCATGCGCCATCGTCAGCACGACGATGTTCCCGCGTTCCTCACGGTTGATCATCAGGTAACCTCCGCGTGATAAGCTGCTCCGGCCCGACCATGGACATCGCTCGAGCCCGCCGATCTTATCGGATCGGTCTCATTCCCGTCCTCTGCGGTCTTTTTGCGGCGACGGTTGCAGTAGCGCCCAAGGAATTTTCACCCGCCGGCGCCGCGCAGAAAGGATCCGGCGTGACCCGCTCGACTTTCGGCAAGACGCCCGACGGCGCGACGGTGGATCTCTTCACGCTGACCAATTCACATGGCGCCGAGATCCGCGTCATCACGTATGGCGGCATCATCGTGTCGATTCGCGTGCCGGACAAGAACGGCCGGATGGACGATGTCGTCCTGGGCTTCGACGACTTTGCGGGGTACCTGTCCGGCAAGTCCCCCTATTTCGGCGCCATCGTGGGGCGATATGCCAACCGGATCGGTGGAGGGCAGTTTTCGCTCGACGGAAAAATCTACCAGCTGGCGAAGAACAACGGTCAAAACCACCTGCATGGGGGCCTGAAGGGCTTTGACAAGGTCGTGTGGTCCGCCGCCGACATCAACCTAGCGGACAGTCGAGGCGTGGCCTTCAGCTACATGAGTCCGGATGGAGACGAGGGCTATCCGGGCAACCTCCGGATGCGCGTCACTTACACGCTCACCGATTCCGATGAGCTTCGCATTGATTATCACGCGACGTCCGACAAGGCCACGCCGATCAACCTGACCAACCACTCCTACTTCAACCTTCGCGGCGCCGGCACCGGCGATATCCTCGGCCATCAATTGATGATCGACGCCGATCGTTATACGCCCATCGATACCGGCCTCATTCCCACCGGCTCGATCGCACCTGTCGAAGGGACCCCGCTCGATTTCCGAACGCTGACGCCGATTGGCCAGCGCATCGATGCCGGCGATGAACAGATTCGAAACGGCAAGGGATACGACCACAACTTCGTGCTGAATCGGAAGGGAACCGGCCTCGTTCAATTCGCTCGTGTCGTTGAGCCGGAGACCGGTCGCACGCTCGAGGTGTCCACGACGGAACCAGGCGTGCAGTTCTACTCTGGCAATTTCCTGGATGGCACGATCACCGGCAAGATGGGGCGCGTCTACGGCCGGCGCGGCGGGTTTTCACTCGAGACGCAGCACTTTCCCGATTCTCCCAACAAGCCGCAGTTCCCCTCGACGATTCTCAATCCGGGCAGCGAATACCGGTCGCAGACCGTTTTTCGTTTCGGCGTCCAGAAGTAGGCGGCTCCCAGAGGGCAGCTCAGAAGGCCTGGCCAATCGAGAAATACAAGCGATTCCGTGGTCCGTTCTCTTCCCTGGGCCACGGGAATCCGAGATCCACGCGGAACACGGCGAACGGAATGTTCAACCGCAACCCGAATCCGACACCGACCTTGAGATCGCTGAACCGCATGAGGTGAACCTGGGGGAAGGTGTTGCCCGCGTCGATGAACCCAACGCCGCCGAGATAACCCCAGATGGGGAAGCGGACTTCTTCGTTGAAGATCAACACGGCGTTGCCACCGAGTGGAAAGTCTTGCGACAGCTGTGGCGACAACGAGTCCTGGTCGTATCCGCGCACCGTCGTCCCGCCGCCTGCCTGAAACCGAAGCGGCATCGTTGACAATTCGTCAAGGTTTGCGAGATTCAAGGTCCCGACGCGAACCCCCGATGCGACGATGATCGGCCCGGCCGATCGGTATGCGTAGAACTGACCGTAGTAGCGGAAGTACCCCACGTCCGACGCCATCCATCGCGCGCCGGCCTCGAGGCGGTTCGACATGAACAGTCCAAGGGTTGGATTGAAAAAGCTGTTCCGCGTGTCCCGCGTCCACGTGGTCGTCAGCCCCGACAGCTGCGTGTCGAAGGGAAACTTGCCGAACGGCGGAAAGTCGAGTGTCACGGTAGACATGTCGAGCTGGAATCCATACGCAAGGTCGTTGCGCCGGTCGAATCTCACCCGCTGTTCCGCCGTGACGATGGTCTCCACCTGATCGATCACGATCTGGCCGATCGTCTGCGTCTCGTCCACATGATCGATGAAGAGCGTCGACTCGGCGAAGTTGCCCATGAACACTGAGCCGGACACCAGTCCACGGACGTGCCTTCGCGATGGGCCCCACGTTCCCCCGATTCCGGCCGCGATGCCCTGGCCGAACAGATTGTTGCGCCGGAAATCGAGCGTCAGGCCCCGGTCGTCGGTCTGGGTCCCGTCGGCGACCGTGTCCTGAAAGAGCTGGGAACCGAATTGCACGCCGTAGCGAAACCGATAACGTGGCAGCTCTTCGAGCTTGAACGTCGCGCGGACCGGCTGATCTCCCGTAGCAGGCGGCACTGACGGTTCGATGGTCGGGACGTCGAGATCGACGCTTCGGAAGATGCCGGTCTGATACAAGCGCTGGCGCGCGCGTTCGATGGTCGACGCCCCGCCGGGATCACCCGGATCGGTGTCGATGACTTCATTGAGCAGACCGCGGCTGGTACCAGTCGCGCCTTCAAAAGACACGGACTCAAGGACGCGACGAGGACCCTCGACGACCGTGAGGGCGAGCGAAATCGTTGCGGCTTGCCGATCGAGCTCGCTGGAGATTTTCACCGTGACCTCGTCGAAACCCTGGCGTCGATAGGCCTCCTGCACACGGTCGAGGCCGGCGATCGCGGCTGGTGGCGTGTACGCCGCGCCCGCCGCGAGTCCGAACGCCCTCAGCACTCTCGCTTCCTCGAGGCGCTCGCGGCCCTGGACCACGACGCGACCGACCTGAAACGGCTTGCCCTCGTCGATGGTCACCGGCAGCGCGACGCGATCGCCGTCGAACTCGAACTTTCCAACGGTGATCTGAACATTCAGGTACCCGCGCGATCGATAGGTATCGTCGATCGGAGCCTTGACCCGCTCGGGATGCAGCCAGCGATCGGGCTCGGGGACCTGTTTGTCGACGGCCTGCAGCAAGGGCGCATCGCCGATGTCGTGATTGCCATTGAGGACGACTGCTCGATTCTTGCTGACACGACCAGGAGTCACCGACACAACCGCCTCGCGGTCTCCTTCAGTTCCGAGTGGCCTGATCGACGCGACGATCTCGGACTGGAGGTATCCGCGCGCGGCAAGCTCCCGTCGGGCGGTCTCGGAGAGGATGTCATTCAGGAACTCGTCGGCTGCCGCGCGAGACCAGGCCTCTCTCATCTGATCGATCGTGTCGCTCGAAGGCTCGTATCCCTCAACTGTCAGCCGCGTGAGCGGTCCCGGATCGATGGTGTACGTCAGGTTGATGGTCTTGTCCTCGGTATTGACACGCCTCGAGGGGGCGACACGAACTCGAAGGTGGTTCTTCTGCCAGAAGTAGCGCTCCAGGCGTTCCCGATCCTTCTGCCACCCGCCCAGATCGAACTGCTTGCCAGCCTTCAGCTTGATCTCGCCCTCAAGATCGAGTCGTTCGGTCGCTTCGACGCCGACGAAGTCGACTTGCCTGATGACCGGCCCAGCCGGGCGCTTCCGGCGGCGCTGCCCGATGGTGGGCGCCGCGCGTCCGCCGCCCCAGGTGAACTCCTGCCGGACCTCAAGCGTGTTGGTATCGAGCGCTCGGACGTTCAACCGGAACTCGAGGTTCTTCCATCCGGGTCTGAACAGCAGAATCCAGATCTGGTCGCCCGACTCGCGCAGGCTCTGTGAATACACCATTTCGAATCCGTTCGTCAGATACTTCGACACGGTCAGGCGCGCCACGGGATCGAGGTCGGTGGCCGACAGATCCGGGGACCCTTGTTCGATGCGCACGACATCGAGTCCGAACAGCCGGCCAAAAATGCCGAGGGCATCCGTCGATGCCAGTGCCAGCAGCTGATTGCTCGTGGACTGCGACGAGCTGCCGCCTTGCGCGATGGTCCGTCCTGTGGTGAGCAGCGATACGAGGTCGTTCTGCCCGAGCGGCGGGTCCGATGTCAGGGTCGTGGTCAGCCTCGATGGCCGGCCCGTCAAGCGCATCGTGACGTTGTACTCGCCGACGCGCGAGTCCGAGACGATGTTGAAATTCGGGACGATGCCACGGGCATCGACGAACTCGATGGAACCGGTCGAGATGGTGTAGCGGCGCCCGCTGAAGTAAATCTCGCCGCCCTCGCGGATGGTGGCCCGGCCCAGGAGACCTGGCTGTGCGATGGTACCCGTCAGTTTCAGCTCGGCCCCGACCTGGAGCCGCAAATCGTTGCTATCGAAGACGAGATCTTCGGTCGAATCGACGGCCACATCCAGCTTGATGCGCTGAAGGAATTCCTGTGTGCCCGTCCTGGCCGGTTGGCCCGACTGCTCGTTCGCCGCGCCTGCCAAGGACGCCAGCGAGCGCAGCGACGAGCGAACCGTGCTCGGCAGGAGAGAGACTTTGCCGGTCAACGACGGCGCCGCTCCGAGCGTCAGCTTCAGATCCGCGTCCATGTCGGCGCGGACGCCACCCGGCAGCTCGACCGTGATCGCCCGGCCCTTTGCGATGAGCGTCGGGTCCGGACCCGTGAGCGATCCATCGATGGTCAGATCGCCGCCATTGAAATTGCCTCGAAGATCGTCGAGGCGCACGACGTCTTCATCGAGGCGGACGATTCCACTCACATCCGAGAGCGCGACTTGAAGACCGCGGTCGAACCAGGCGCCGTCGTTCAGAACCAGTCGCCCGGTCACATCCGGCTTGCCGTTCTGTGGCGTGACACGGACGATCGCCTTGGCTCTGCCTGCGAACCTGCCGGGCATGACGATTCCCAGCAATTGAAGATCGATGGTGCCAATCCCACCGACGTCGTACTCGAAGGAATCGCCGAGGCTGGCATGGCCTCCGAGCGTCATGTCGGTGCTGGGTCCCGACCACTGCCATCCACTGAAGTCGATCCTGCCGGCCGCGACCGTGGCTGTTGTCGTGCCCACCTGCTCGACCGCCACCTCGCCCACGTTCAATTGAGCGCGATCGACGGTGACGGTGCCCTGCACGCTTCTGAACGCCGGCTCGGCCGCCTCGAGGGAAACAGATGCGTCAACAGAACCCCGAAGAGGCTGAGCCCTGTCGGCTGGCAGGAACGACGACAGCAGCGCCGGGGTGGCGTTCGTGAGACGAATCGTGGCCGTTGCCGGCCCGGCCGCGGAAGGCAGTCGGCTCAGCATCGCCGGCAGCCATTTCGCCGCGAATCGTAGTGGAATAGAAGCCGACGTTGTGGCTGACGCATCCTGCCAGGTCGCCGACAGCGCATCGGCGCGGAGCATTCCCTGGTCCAGCGTGATCGTGCCGCTCAGTGCAATGGGATGAGCCGACCCTGCATTCAGCCGCCCGTTCTCCACAGACAGTTCGCCGACAAGCGTCGGATGCTCCGCCGATCCTCCGGCCTCCGCTTTCAGGTGCACTCGACCTTCGAGACTGAGGGGTCTTCTTGTCACCAGGCCGAGAAGCGGTGCCGCATCCTTCAGATCACCGTCCATCGTCAGGTTGAATCGACCACTCGAGCCATCGACGTAGCCTCGAGCCGCGGCCGCGAGTCCACCGATCGTCAGCGACAGATCTTCCGGAACGGTCAGCCCGGCACCATTCCAGTCGAGCCGTGCCGGTCGCGAGAGCATCACGGGAAGACCTGCGAGCGTGCCATCGAGCTTCTTCAAGTCAACGGAGAGATCGGCACGTTTCCATTCCGCGAGCGATCCCTGAGCGGAAACCGTTGCAGCGATCGCGCCGCGAAACACGGGCGCGTCAGAAATCGGCGCGGCGAAGACCGGTGGCCACTGCGCGTCCGGGCGATCGATAGCGACTGACGTCTTGAACTGCCATGGCCGGCTGGTTGATATCGTGCCTGTCAGGTGGAGGCCGAGATTCTCGGCCTGAGATTCGATGCGCGCCGTGCCGCGATCGATCGTGACTCTTCCACGCGCGGGCCCCAGGGCTCGTCCGTTCCAATGAAGCTCCGAGAGAGTCAAGTCGCCCGAGCCACTGGGAGCCGACAACGTGCCTGATCCCTTGAAGTGGCCGCTGCCCACCATCGAAAGCGTCGGCGCTGACGATGCGGTGCCCGTCGCGCGAGGCGCGGTCGTGGAGAAATGGACGTCGTCGGCGTTCACGTCCATCTGATACGCTTCGGTCCGAAGGTCGTACGATCCCGAACCGCGCACTCGACCCGTGCCCTGCGATGCGGTGAAATCATGAACGGACACGCGGAAGCCATCGATGCCGATGGCTGCATCGAGCGATGTGAGGTATTGATCTGCCCACGCGAGGTCGCGCCCGGCCAGCGTGCCAGCGACCGTGGGACTCTGCAGGCGTCCGTCCACGGTTCCGGTGAAACTGAAATGGCCCGCGGCCGGCAGGACTGCGGAGTCGAAACCGGGAATTTTCCGAAGCGCGTTGAGGTCGGCGACGGTCGCACCGAACCGTCCGGTGATGCTCTCTTTGTTCAGATCGATCTGCCCGGAGGCCTCGAGAAGATTCGCACCTTCGTCGATCCGCGCGGAATGCACGCTCAGGCCCTCTGGGGCTATGGACGCTTCAACTCGTGCTGTGAGCGCAGGTGCATCAGCCATCACGAGACGAGGAGCATCGAGCGTCACTTCTGCCGTCGGTCGATCGATCGTCCCTCCGAGATCCATCGCCGCCGCAAATGGGCCCCGCAGTGCATCGAGCTGTGCGCTGGAAGCGAACAGTCCGGCGCGCCGCAGCGACTGCGAAAGCCTGCCCGCGTCGAGCGCGGCTAGCGTCAAGCGCCCAGTCAGCCGATCTGAGCCCTGAAAAGTCCGCTGAGTGTTGATGTGGCCATCGAGCGTAGCAAGCTGCTCCAGGCGCTGGTTCAGATTGATCGTGACCGTCTCCCGCTCGAGATTAGCGACGAGACGGCCCTCGGGCGAAAGACCGCCACCGGCTCGGCGTCGTAGCGTGACTTCGATCCGACCCACGATCGAATCAGGTGATGAGATCGATCCAGACAGGTCGGCGCGGCCGTCGACAGTGGCGGCCATGCGAACGGGCTTCTTCAGACCAAGCAGAGGCAGTACGTCTGCGCTGTTGATGTCGTTCCACGTCAGCTGGAGTCGATCGGGATTGGCGCCGCCCGGGTCGATGGCGGCGGATCCAGTAACACGCCCTTCCATGAGATCGGCGACAAACGAATCGAGGGCCACGCGCCGTCCGTTGGCGCTTCCTTTGGCGGCCACCGACGCGAATCGAACCCCCGAGATCTCCATCCTCGCCGCCGCGGCATCGGCAACGATGCGCGGCTCTGTCAGTGAGCCGCTGATATCCAGCTTCAGCAGGACGACACCGCTCGCGGGCGCCAGCCTCGGAGCCGCATGCAGAGCGACCTGATTGAGATCGAGGGCTGCCTCGGCTCTCAATGCGAGGCCGGGCGAACGGCCGGCCACGACCGCCTCTCCTGACAAGGACAGATCCACTTCCGGCGCGCGTGCGCGGAACGACGTCACAAGCAGCCGGTCGCCGTTCAACGCGAGAGTGCCGTCAACCGACACGAAGGTCAGAGACAACGTCGGCGATTTGACCGTAACGCCATTCCGCGCGTGCAGCTCGGCAAGGATGTGTCTGGGCCCCGTTCGGTTGAGATCGAGTGCGATGCCGTTCCCGTCCAGACGGACGGATTGAGCATCGGAACCGACGATGTCGAGCCCTCGAATCTGGATGTGATCAATGGGCAGGTCAGGGATCGATGTTCCAGACGGCGCGCCAGGTGGCGAAGCCCGCATCTGTGCCGTCAGCGGAGCCAAAAAAAGACGCGCGCCTTCAATGTCAACCGATCGCAAACTGAAATCACCGAAGAGCGCTTCCAGGGGAATCTCAACGTGGAGGCGCTTGATTGTGGCGAGGAGCTCTAGAGCGGTCGTGCGAGTCCTGATGCTGACACCGGAAAACGTCGCCGTCGGTCCCCAAAGACTGTACTCGAGACCGTCGATGGTGATCGCGGTTCCCAGAGCCTGTTCGAGCTTTCGGACAATCTGATCGCGTAGACGAGCCCGAACCGGCGGGAGCTGGAGGACAAGTGCAAGCCCGCCAATGAGGGCAATCATCAGCGCCGAAAGGAGAGCCAGTCGTCTCAGCACGTCTCGTGGGTCGGCGTGCTACTTCGCTCTTCGAAGGATCGCGCCCTTGATGTCGACACCGAATTCCGGCTTGTTGCGGGTGCCGGCAATATGGATGGGAAGGACGGTTCCCGCATCACGCCGTGAAAAGAGGGGATCGATCACCTTGAGCAGCGCGGACTTGACGCCGGTTGTCATTTCCGACGCTCGCGCCTGCAGCCGCACATTCCCCTCGAGATCGATGGCTTCGGATTCGAGGCCATACGTTCCGTGCAGCTGCACCGCCGCCCCAGGAACACGGAACGCCAGATTCGAGAAACTCATCGTGCCGCCATTCAGGACGAAATGGCCCCGGAGATCCGAGGCGACCCTGTCTGCCGTCGGGTCCTCCATGTCGCCCCGTCCCCGCCGGCTGAACTCATTGATCTTCGACTGAAGGCCACCGCTCGTGAACCGGCTCTCGGCCACTCCAAACTCGCCGCGGAGCCCCAGCCGCCGAATGACCTCCTGCTCGCCCGGAGGCAGGTGGAAGCTCGTTTTGAGCGAGACACGACCCGTCATCAGTGGTTCGTCCTTCACCGCGAGTCGCAACAGATCCTCGATCTTCCCGTCGTCGATTGACGCTTCGAGCTGAATGGTCCGGCCCTTGACGCCGACAGTGCCCTCGACCTTGCCCTTCGCGAAGATTCTGGTCTCGTTGAGCAGGGCATCTGCGCGGTCGATGTAGGTATCGCCATCGGTGCCGTCCACGCACGTGTCGAAGTCCGTCTTGAGGGGCATGGGATGCCTGCCGGTCGTGAGCGCAAAGTTCGGGATGCTGGCTTCACCGTGCACGAGGATCTGTTCGAGAACGCCTTTGTAGTCGCCCGTGGAGGCGAGGGTGCCGTCGATCCCCTTGATGGTGCCGAGATCTGCATCCTCGAACACGTAGTGACCCGACACGGGTGTCAGACTCGGCGAGTCCTTCTGCCAGGGTCCAAACGTGCCGGTCGAATGAATCTCGCCCTTCGGTTTCGGATTGGTCAGCTCCGCCTCGAATGTCATCGGTCCATCGAGCGTCACGCCATTGAGCGTGGTCGCATGAATCAGAAATACCCTCGGCGACTTGGTCGGGTTGCGGGGGATTATCAGAAGCTGAGCATTCGTTGCCGTGAATGCATCGACGACGATAGTGGGAGCCGGGGCCGACGACGGTCGAACAGGCGCAGTGTGCCGATTGCGATCACCAGCCTGACAACCACCGCGCTCCTTCTCACGTCCCGGCTGGCCTCGTGGAGGGATCGTGACCTGCAGACCTTCGACGTTCATCCGCTCGACGCGCCGAGGCGTCTGGAACACCTGTGTCCACGAGGCTTGCGCGTCGAAACGGGAAATGCTCACGAGCGGCGGGACGTCCGTCCGACCCTTCGACCTGATGATCAGACCTTTGCCCTCCACTCGGAGGCGAGGCCAGAGAGAAGTCCGCACTTCCTTCAGCTCGACCTTGCTGTCGAGGCCTTCGGAAAGCAGCTCGATGATTCGTTCGCGGACGAGGGTCGATGCGTGCGACGAAAAGTAGACGAGGCCGCCGGCCGCGAGGGCGGCCAGGACAATGAGAATCGAGGCGACCATGACGAGACGTTTTTGCATCAGTTTATGCACCTTATCAGATTCGTAGAGGGCTCCCAAGGCTTGTCCCGCCGAGCTTGCGAGTCGGCTAGAATCGCCGGGTCCTGACCAGGCGGCAATGATTGTCGTGCGGGATCCGGCGAAGGGGCGGGCGCTGCGTTATGTCGTGCCCGACTCACTTCGCGACCGGGTTGACCGCCTGGAACAAGAATCTGGATCCGAACGGTCGGATGGATGCCTTGCTGAAGGCGCCTGGCGGTGAGCTCTTCCGCCGCAAACCAGTTCAGTGACCACACGTGACTTCAGGGAGGCGCTGCCATGTCAGCCACAACTGAACGGGATGTGCGATGTCTCAAGGTCTACGCGGTGATCAGCTCGCTGGCGCTCGTCTTCGTCGCGGCGACAGGATTCCGTCAGTCCGGACATCAGCGGTTCGACGAGATCGACGTGGGCCGAATCAATATCGTGGAGAAAGACGGAACGCTTCGCCTGGCGATCTCGAACGTTGAGCGTTTTCCCGCGCCGCGCATCAACGGGAAGACGTTGATGCGTCAGAGCGAGCCGCTGCCCGGCATGATCTTCTACAACCAGGATGGCGATGAGAATGGCGGCATGGTCTTCGGAAGCGGCACGAGAGGCGGGAAGGCGACTGCCGAGGCCGGAATCCTTTTCGACCAGTACAAGCAGGATCAGACCGTGGGGATCATGTATTCGGAGGAGAATGGGAAGCGGCAGGCAGGTTTCCACGTCTGGGATCGACCAGACTTTCCGATCACCGACATCTTCGATCAGCTTGACGCCGCCAATAAGCTGCCTCCCGCCGAGAAAGAGAAGGCGCGGCAGGCTCTCCGCGATCGAGGGATGATGGGTGCCGAGCGCGTCTTCGTCGGCAAGACGCCGGACGGCACCGCCACCGTGACCCTCCGGGACACTCGCGGGAAGCCTCGCTTGGTCATGTCCGTCGATCGTGCGGGTGCGCCCGTCGTGGAGTTCCTGGACGAGCTGGGGGCCGTCGTATCCCGTCTTCCTGCTGCTCGATGAGTGAAGCCGGATCAGGACGCTCTGCCGTGCCAGGAGGACGAGTGGTGGCGGTCGCGAGGCCGAACCGCCATACTTCCGTGGCAGCCGCTGGTCGCCCCTTCACGGCATTCGTTTTGCTGCCGATCGGCCTCGATCCATCGTCAGGCTTGACTTCCCGATCCAGGGGGATGGCTGTGCGTATCCAGATTGCGAGCGCCCTGTTTCTTCTTCTCGCCTGTGCCCCTGGAACCGCGAATGCCGGAGACCGCGAGTCGATCGCGGGGAAAGACCCGTGGCAGGTAGATTGGCGGGCGGCGCCGACGTCGCCCGATGCACGGGGCGCGACGGTCTGGCATGTGGACTGGCAGACGCCGAAGCCCTCCTTTCCGAGCGAGCAGATCTGGTCGCGCGGGATGTCGCTCGCGCTGAACTCCCAGGCCGACGAGTCGCAGGCGCCCCGTCCCAAAGCCGTTGAATACAGCGACGGGTATCTCCGGCGACGGAAGATTCACTTCATCGCCAGCTTCGCGACGCTGCCGCTCTTTGCCACGCAGGTGGTGCTCGGTCAAAAGCTCTATGACGGATCGTCCGGCGGCGTTCGCACCGCGCACATGGCGGTGGCCACAGGCATCGCGGCGCTGTTTGCGGTGAACTCCGTGACCGGAGTCTGGAATCTCTGGGAGGCGCGCAAGGATCCGATGCACCGTGCCAAACGCCTCACGCACGGATTGATGATGCTGGGCGCGGACGCCGGGTTCGTCGCGACTGGCATGCTGGCGCCTGACGAGGGCGAGGTGGGCGATCGGACGGCGCATCGTGCGGTTGCTCTCACATCGATGGGCGTTGCGACGGCGGCGTACCTCCTGATGCTTCTCACGCGATGATCGGTATGCACGTGCCCGCGATCGTTTCAGAAGCCGTCGAGTCGTGGTCTGCGTTCTACTCCGATCATCGAATGATCTCGGTTGCGATTCGGTACCTGCACCTCGCCGGCATCGTCATCGGTGGCGGGACGGCGATTGCCGCCGATCGGGCCGTGCTGCGAGCCGGGCGCGGCGTCGACCCCGGCGGTCAGGCGGTGCTGGCGCTCCTCGCGCGCGCTCACCGGGTCGTCATACCTGCCCTGGCGGTCGTCGTGACAACCGGCGCGATGATGACGGCGGCGGATATCTCGACGTATTCCGCATCGCCGGTGTACCGCACGAAGATGGCGCTCGTGGCAATTCTCCTTTTCAACGGCTGGAGCCTCATGAACGCAGAACGGCGAGTTGCGGCTGGTGCGGGATGGTCGGCGCTCGTCATGACGTCGCGAATAAGCCTCGTGCTATGGCTGGCGATTCTTCTCATGGGCACCATGCTGACGGTGACGGCATGAACAGGCTTCTACGCGACCAGCAGCAAATCGACGCGGACGAGCCGAGTTTCGACACGTCGTGCGGCGCATGCGGCGACTGCGCATCGCGCAGGACGTTCATAGGCCGTCTCTCGACGGCCATCGTCGCCCTGATGGTCGGCGCCGATGCGTCCTCCCTCGAATCGTCACCGCTTCCCCTGGCCCAGGCATCGGGGACACAGACTGGATCGAACGAGAAGAGCTATCCGATTCCTGGCGCCGACGGCGTCACGATCGACCGCGATGCAGAGATCATCCTCGTGCGATTCCAGGGCCGGCTGTTCGCGTTCAATCTTGCATGTCCACACGAGCACGCCGCCCTTCGATGGAAAGCGCAAGACGGACGTTTTCAGTGCCCTCGACACGGGTCGCGGTACCAGCAGGATGGCACGTTCATATCAGGCAGAGCGACGCGCAATATGGATCGTTTTCAACTGAAGCGCACGGGCGAGACGGTGGCCGTCGATCTCAATCGCCTGTTTCGATCCGATCAGGACAAAGATGGTTGGAGCGGAGCGGCACTCACGCTTTAGATACGGGTCCTTCAGGTCCTGCTGGTCCTCTGGGTTCTTTTTAGGTCGGTCTTTGGAGTGCACTTTCGGACAGGACTGTGAGGACCGAGAGGACCTAAAGGACCCTTAGGACCTCTTGAATCATCAGGACCGATCCCCATCCCGTTATCGCTACTCCGATCGCGCGTCCGATGCGATCCCCCTGAGGCACCCACTGTTCGATCGACGCGATGGCTGTGAGCACAGCCATCCAGGCGATGTTCATCACGCCGAGAGCGAATGCCGTCGCCATGAGCGCCCAGCAACAGCCTACGCAGTACGACCCATGCCCCAGCCCCAGGCGGATGGCGCTCATCGGACCGTTCCTCCAACGAGTCAGGAAATACCCGAGCGGGTTTCGGCAATGGGCCAGGCACGCCCGTTTGATCGGCGTGAACTGAACGATTCCCGCGAGGATGAGCAGCGCGCCGCCAGCCGCGCTCCCCAGTCGCTGGTGATGGCTGAGCAGCCCCGCACGTTGCAGCCACAGCTGCAGGATGCTCGCAGCGATGCTGTAGGCGAGCCAGACCGTAAAGTAACCGGTCGCGAAACCTGCGCCGGTTCTCACGCGCGCCTGCCGCCCGGCACCCTGATTGATTATCGTCGTCATGACGACGATCCATTTCGAGACCACGGGCAGCATCATGGCCATCATCATGAGCTGCCACATGCACGCGAGGTAGAGGAACGACTGAGAATTACTCAGGTGCCCGTGCACTACACTGCTCCCACGACCCACTCGAAGCGTGAATACAACCCGTGCGTCCCCTCGTTGTTCACCACGATGTCACCATCGTCGTACCGCGTGCTCCCACGGGCGAGGACCTGCGTCGAGGCGTGAATCTGATTGAAGATGTTTTCGAACCGGACTGGCTGCGTGCGGTCTCGCCCGCGGATCTCAGTGATCGATCCGTCGAGCACGCCGGGGATGGCCGCGCGCTTGGTGGGCCCGTCTTCCGAGAGCACGATGGGCATATAGCGGGTCTCGAGCCATCGACCCACGAAACGCGCGAGCACAGACCACGGGCCGCCGGCGCGCCCTGTGAGAATGCCCTCGACCGCGCGACGCTGATCGGAGGTGGCGGCCGAGTCGACGATGATCACCTCGGTCCAGCCGCCGGAGATCATGTGCTGCGGAGAGTCATACGCGATGACGGCCTTGACACCGGCGAGCGGGATGCCCCCGAAGTCGCCGCGGTCGAAGCGTATCGCCCAGTAGCCGTTGCACCGTTCGTGCGTGCAGAGCTGATCGAAGTGCATATGTCCGGGGCAGACCAGCTGACAACTGCAGTTCTCGAACAACAATCCACTGGCGGTCCATGGGACGGTCGGCTGCTCGGTCGCGCTCATCTGATGCTCCTTGGTGCCCGCCGCGAACGATCGGTCGCCGGCGCGGACCTCGCCATCATTCCAGAATCACCCCCTGCTTTTCCACGCGTATAATCGGCCGGTCGTCCCTGAAACCGAGCGACTGACGGAGGCCGCGTGTATCTTCGACCGACGAATCTCGACGAGGCACTCCGCGCGCTCGACAGCCAGCCTCTGACCATCCTCGCAGGCGGCACCGACTTCTATCCCGCCCGGGTCGGCACGTACATCGACGAAGATGTGCTCGACATCACGGCGCTCGGGGAACTGGCTGGGATTCGAGAAGAAGCCGGGTACACCCGCATCGGCGCGCTGACCCGCTGGACCGATGTCATTGAAGCGCGGCTTCCGCGCGTGTTCGATGGCCTGAAGCTTGCGGCGCGCGAGATCGGCGGCCTGCAGATCCAGAACGCCGGCACGGTCGGTGGCAACGTGTGCAATGCGTCGCCGGCAGCAGACGGAGTTCCGGCGCTCATGTCGCTCGATGCGGACGTCGAATTGACGAGTCCGCGCGGCCAGCGGATCGTCTCCCTCACCGAATTCATCATCGGCAATCGCAAGACCACGCGGAACCGCGGCGAGCTTCTCACGGGAATTCTGATCCCGAAGTGGAGCAGTCGCGCGCGCGCCGATTTTCTGAAACTGGGGGCTCGCCGTTACCTGGTGATCTCGATCGCCATGGTGGCGATCGCGCTCGATCTGGACGATGACCGGGCGATTCTGCGATGTTCGGCGGCGGTCGGTGCATGCTCGCCAGTGGCCCGTCGGCTGCCAGCGCTCGAGGCGCTGCTCGTCGGGAAGCGCCTGCGTCCGGACTTGGGCGACCTCGTGTCGTCCGAACATCTCACGCCGCTGTCGCCCATTACGGACGTGCGCGCGTCGGCGGCTTACCGGCAGGACGCCGCCCTGACGCTGATCAGGAGATCCATCGGAAGGCTCGCCCATGCAGAGGCTTGAGCCAGCCGGGAGTCCCACGTCGACGACCGTGGAAGAAGTGCGCTTCGTCGTCAACGGCGACGGTTGCGCGGTGATGGCGCACCCGCTGGCCCGGCTCGCCGATGTCCTTCGAGACAGCCTGGGCCTGACCGGCACGAAGATTGGCTGTAACGCCGGCGATTGCGGCGCGTGCACCGTCCTGATCGATGGACGCCAGGCGTGCGCCTGTCTGGTCGCGATTGGCCAGATATCGGGCCGGAGTGTGACGACGGTTGAGGGCCTCGCAAAGGGAGGGGCACTGAGTCTGCTCCAGCGATCGTTTCTCGCAACGGGAGCCGCCCAGTGTGGCATGTGCACGCCGGGCATGTTGATGGCCGGCGCCGATCTGCTGGCGAGAAACGGCACACCTGACCAAGACGCCGTGCTCGACGCGCTCGGTGGCGTGCTCTGTCGATGCACCGGCTATCGCAAGATCGTTGACGCGGTCCTCATGGCCGCTGCAGGCGGGCCGTCCGCCGCGCAGGCTTCGTCACCGTCCGGAGTCGGCGCCCGTTCATCGAGGACCGACGGTGTGTCCCGAGTCACGGGAACCGAACAGTACGCGGCCGATAGAGCGCCTGTCGATGCGGTGTGGCTGAGGGTTATCCGCTCGCCTCACGAGCGCGCCAGGTTCCGTTTCGGTTCCATCGCGGCTCTCCTGGCACGGCACCGCGGGCTCGTCGATGTCATCACGGCGGCAGATGTCCCAGAGAACAGTTTCGGCATCTTTCCCGAGGTCAAGGATCAGCCCGTTCTTGCCGACGGCGTCGTCCGCTGTCGAGGCGAAGCTGTCCTGGGCCTGGTCGGTGCCTACGATGTCGTGGCGAAAATCAACGAAGCGGAGATACCAATCGAATGGCATCCTCTGACGCCGCAGCTCGAGGTCCACGACGCGCTCGAGAACACGGCTCAGCCCATTCACGAAGGTTGCGCCGACAACGTGCTCATTCGCGGCCGTGTCGCCAAAGGCGAGGCTCCCGCAGCGCTCGGCCAGGCCGACCTTGTCGTTGACGGAACTTTCACCACCGGCTATGTCGAGCACGCGTACATCGAGCCCGAGGCGGGCTTTGCCGAGCGGGTTGGAGATCGGCTCCGCGTCTTTTCATGCACGCAGACGCCGTATATGGATCGCGACGAGCTGGCTCGCATCCTCAGGATCCATCCGCAGCAGGTGCATGTCATTCCCTCGGCCGTCGGCGGGGGTTTCGGCGGCAAACTCGACATCTCGATTCAGCCGCTTCTGGCCGTGGCCGCGTGGAAGCTCAATCGGCCCGTCAAATCGGTCTACACACGGCCGGAGTCGATGAGCTCCACGACCAAGCGACACCCGGCGACGATTCGCGCGCGCTATGGATGCGACCTGAGCGGTGCGCTCATCGGCGTGGATGTCGAAGCCGATTTCAACACGGGCGCGTACGCGTCCTGGGGCAATACCGTCGCCAACCGCGTGCCGATTCATGCGTCCGGACCGTACTTCGTGCCGCATGTGCGGGCGGTGACTCGTGCCGTGTACACCAACGGTCCGATTGGGGGCGCGTTTCGAGGATTCGGCGTACCTCAAGGCACGATTGCGCAGGAAGTGCTGATCGACGAGCTCGCGGAGCTGGCGGGCTTCGACTCCCTCGAATTCCGCAGAAGGAATGCGCTCCGTGCCGGACTACCCACGGCCACCGGACAGGTGCTCGCGGCGAGCTGCGGCATCGCCGCGTGCCTTGACGCGCTCAAGCCGCGCTGGGTCGAGGCTCGACTCGAAGCCGATGGGTTCAATCGTCAGTCCGCACCAGCCGGTCGATTGGCGGGAGCGCGCAGAGGCGTCGGCCTGGCCGCAATGTGGTACGGCATCGGCAATACTGTGATCGCGAATCCGTCTGCCATGCGCATCGGGCTTCGACGGAACGGTCGGCTCGTGCTCTATAACGGCGCGGTTGACATCGGCCAGGGTTCGAGCACGATCCTCGTGCAGATCGTCGCGGAGGTTCTTGGCGTACCGGTCACTGCAATCGACTCGGTCATCGGGGATACCGACCTCACCGAGGATGCGGGCAAGACCTCCGCGTCGCGGCAGACCTTCGTGTCCGGCAACGCCGCGCGTCTGGCGGCAGAGAATCTCAGGACCGAGATGAGGCGACTGGCTGGTGCGTCGCCTGGCGCCACGATCGCGCTCGAGGATGGAACCTTGAAGGTGGCGGACCAGGGGGCGGTGCGATGCATCGACCTCAAGGTGCTGCCCGCCGACGAACGTGGCGACGTCGCCGCTGGCCGCGGGTACTTCAATCCGCCAACGACCCCGCTCGACAAAGACGGACAGGGCGATCCCTACGCGACGTATGGATTCGGCGCGCACCTGGCTGAGCTGCAGGTCGATCTGGAGCTCGGTACGGTCAGGATGCTGCGGGTGACGGCGGCCCATGATGTCGGGCGCGCGATCAATCCGTCGCTCGTCGAGGGCCAGATTCATGGCGGCGTCGCGCAGGGCATCGGCTTCGCCTTGATGGAGGAGTATCACAGCCGCAAGACCGACAACCTCCACGACTATCTGATTCCGACCGCCGGCGACGTGCCGCCGATCGACGTGCTCCTGATCGAAGATCCCGAGCCGCTCGGCCCGTTTGGCGCCAAGGGCGTCGCCGAACACGCGATCGTTCCCACGGCGCCCGCCATCATGAATGCGATCAGGCACGCGTGCGGTGTGCGCCTCCGCCAGATTCCCGTCACGCCGGACCGGCTGCGGGCCGCGTTGCTCGAACGCCACCATGAATAGCCACGAAGACAGGCGCTCGACGCGCGCGGATCCTGTTACCGGCCCGCTGGAGTGGGAAGGGGATCGTGCGCCGGGCGAGAAGATCACCTGCGATGCCTGTCCGGTGCTGTGCCAGATCGGCCAGGGTCGCACCGGCGCGTGCGATCGCTATGCCAATGTGAAGGGAGTGCTCACTCGACTCGATCCGCTCGTCGTGATGGCCAGAACGGTGAACGACCCCGGTGCGCTGGTGCCGTTCAACGCGGATGCGCCATGGGATGGATCCCTTCAACGAGAGACGCCTGTCTTCCTGACGGGCGTCGGGTCCAGGACGACCTATCCGGACTACAAGCCCGCGCCGTTCATCGTCTCGTCACGCCATCACGACGTGGACATGGTGACGGTCGTCACCGAAGGCATCTTCAGCTATTGCAGCATGAAGGTGAAGATCGATACGGACCGGCACCTTGGTGCAGAATGCGCGGCCGTTCGCCACAAGGGCGAAATCGTCGGCCACGTGACGACGCTCGAGTATGGATCGCAGATGCTGTCAATCGGCGGCGTGCGTCATCTCACGGGTGGCAGCAAGACCGAGGGTCGCGTCACCTGCGACGTGATGATGGATCTGGGCAACCGCAAGGCGGTTTCCCTCGAGATTGAGAATGGATCGACGGTGGCCGTTCAGGCGGGACAGCCGCCGATCGTCGATGGCGTGGCCGAGCAGCGGATGCGCGTCGGGTGCGGGTCGGCAACGGTCGGCATCTTTGCGCCGCAGTGGCAGGGGCACGTTGACGAGGTGATCGTCGTCGACGATCACATCACGGGCGTTCTCACCGAGCATCAGGCGGGTCGATTCCTGGGCATGAGGCCTGGAGGGATCAGGGTCAAGGGTTTCTGTTCAACGCCTGGCCGGTACTTTCAGGTCGCCAGCCCCGGTTCAGGGTGGGGCGGCACCAATGTCACCGATCCGCTGGCGATCATCGATGCGATCAAGCCGAACGTCGCCTGGCCGGGCGAGCGCGTCCTCATGGTGTCGACCACTGGCGAAGACTGGGCGTACTACGTGCTCGACGACGAGCTGAAGATGGTGCCCGCGGAGATTCCGCTCGGCGTCATGCGGGTCGTCGATCGGATTGGCGAGAACTGCGAGCCGGCTCTCTGCTCGATACTGTTCCTGGGCGGTGCAGGCGGGAGTCTTCGCGCCGGCGTCACGGAGAATCCCGTCGCGCTGACGCGGTCGATCAAGGATCTGCTCGTCAAGGTCACGTGCGGTGGAGCGCCGGCCTACGTATGGCCGGGCGGCGGCATCATGATCATGGTGGACGTGATGCGCATGCCGGCCAGCTCCTTCGGTTGGGTGCCAACTCCCGCCATCGTGGCGCCCATCGAATTCACCATGAGCCGGGCCGACTACAAGGCGCTCGGAGGTCACATGGACCGAGTACGGCCGCTCGATGATGTTCTCGCACACGAGCGTCATCAGGTGATCGGATGGGATCATCAGAACCCGTGGCCGATGAAAGAGTGAGATCCATGTTGCCTCCCAGCCGCGTGCGCCTCGACGCTCGGCGTCAGCATTTCCAGCACGGGCCCATCGATTTGATCATCGAGGCGTCCGGTGTGGAAGGCGATGTGCGGGCCGCTCTGGAACGGGCATGGCGTCGATTCGAAGGAGTCTTGCAGGAGCTCGTCGACGAGCTGAACGTGCTTCGGGCGCCGATGCCTCCCGGCTCGCCGCCCCGAGGCCGTGTTGCCCGGCGCATGGTCGTGGCCTGTGAGCATTTTAGCGACGTGTTCATCACGCCGATGGCCGCCGTAGCCGGCGCCGTTGCCGACGAGATCCTCGAAGCGATGACGTCAGCCCCTGGCATCAGCCGCGCCTACGTGAACAATGGTGGTGATATCGCCCTGCACCTCGAACAAGGAGAGAGATATCGCGTGGGCCTCGTGGCGGATCCGTCGTTGCCGCTCAGGCACGGCCATGTGCTGTCTCTGGATGGAAACTTCGAGATCCACTCGGACATGCCGGTTCGCGGCGTCGCAACGAGCGGATGGCGGGGACGAAGCTGGAGCTTCGGCATCGCCGACAGCGTGACCGTGTTATCGAAGCATGCCGCCGGCGCAGACGCCGCCGCGACGATGGTCGCGAACGCCGTTGACGTCGATCATGCGGCGATCGTTCGCCGTCCCGCGTGCGAGGTTGACGACAATACCGACCTCGGCAGCCGTCTCGTCACCGTCGATGTCGCCGCGCTTCCGGGTGGAGCGGTGGAAGAGGCGCTCGAGAGGGGCGCCCGGTGCGCCGAGGAACTGCGCTCGCGCAATCTCATCTGGGGCGCCGTGATGGTGCTCCAATCCCGCGTCCGCGTCATCGGCGGTCGGCTAGGAACTGATCGCGGGGCGCGCGGAATGGTAACCGAGGACAGGATGGGCGAATCCCTCGCTGCTCAGCCTGGATAACGAGTGAGGTCTGCCGTGACACCTGATCGATCGAGCGATGCACCGATGGTTCAAGTCAGAAAAATCGTGACCATTCTGGAAGAGATCTTTCACGACGGCGGACCGACCGCGACGCGACCTCATCGGCGCGGCGCCGTTGCGGCCGTCGTGCGCAATCCCTACGCGGGGCGGTACGTCGAGGATCTGATGCCTTTCATGGACGCGCTCAAACCTCTTGGGCTCGAGATGGCGACCAGGCTCATCGATGCGCTCGGCGGCCCCGGCAACATCGAAGCCTACGGCAAGGGCGCTATCGTCGGCATCGGCGGCGAGATCGAGCACGGCGCGCTCTGGCACGTGCCGGGCGGATACGGCATGCGCGAACTGCTCGCCAACTCCAAGGCGATCGTGCCGTCGACAAAGAAGGTTGGCGTGGCGGGGACTCGCATCGATATTCCCATCCATCATCGCGAGGCTGCATACGTCCGAAGCCATTTCGACGCGATGGAAGTGGGCGTGCCCGATGCGCCGCGCCCCGACGAGATCGTGCTGGTTCTCGCGATGACCACGGGCGCTCGGGTCCACGCGCGCGTCGGCGGTCTCAAGGCCTCCGAGATCACCATCGGCGACGGGCAGCGCTAGCGGCCGCCCGTCTCGCCAGAAATGACTCTGTCGGCCCAGCCCGAATGATCTCGCGCATCTGCGGCATCGACGTCGGCGGCACCTTCACCGACCTCGTGATGTTCGATGAGCGGAGCGGAGGGCTCCGCTTCAGCAAAGTGCCCACCTCCCCCGAGAACCAGGCGTTCGGCGTCCTGGCGGCCCTCGAGAACGCGGGCGCACGCCTTTCAGAGCTCGACGCGATCGTGCACGGCACCACGACGACGACCAATGCCATGCTGGAGCGGACCGTGGCTCGCGTGGGACTCATCACCACGCGTGGGTTCCGCGATGTGCTGGAGCTCGGCCGCCGCACGCGGCCAAAGCCCTACGGCCTCACCGGCACCTTCCGTCCGCTCATCGAACGCGAGGTGCGTCTCGAAGTGGACGAACGCATGGACGCGCGGGGCCGAGTCGTGCGTCCGCTCGACGAACAGGCTGTTGAGGCAGCGGCGCGACGCCTGCTCGACCGCGGCGTCGAATCAGTGGTCATTCATTTTCTCCACAGCTATGTGAACCCGAGCCACGAAGACCGAGCGGCCGAGATTGTCCGTCCGCTCTGGCCGAACTCGTACGTCACCGTCGGTCACGCAATCATTTCCGAATACCGCGAGTACGAACGCGGGACGACGGCCGCGATCAATGCGGCCGTGCAGCCCGTGTTGCATCGCTATCTCGAGCGGCTGCAGCACGAGCTGACCGCCCGCGGATTTGCGCGCGATCTGCTGGTGATGCAGGGCAACGGCGGAACCGTGTCGGCGTCGATCGCGGCCGAGCGCGCCGTCAACACGGTGATGTCGGGCCCGGCCTCCGGCGTGATTGCCGCCGCGAAGACGGCGCTGGCAGCCGGGCTGTCGCGCATCATCACGTACGACATGGGCGGAACATCGTGCGACGTGGCTCTGGTGCAGGGTGGCGCGCCGGAGGTGTCAACCGAGCTCGAGCTCGAGTATGCGATGCCGATTCACGTGCCGATGGTTGACGTGCACACCATCGGCGCCGGCGGCGGGTCGCTGGCGCGCGTGAATGCCGCGGGCATTCTGCAGGTGGGTCCCGAGAGCGCCGGCGCACGGCCAGGACCGATCTGCTACGCCCGAGGCGGAGACCGCCCGACCATCACCGACGCCAACCTCGTGCTCGGTCGGCTGGCGGCCGACCGGCTGCTCGCGGTCGAGAGGCCGGTCTCGATCGACGACATCCGCTCGGCCATCATGCGGGATGTCGGCAGCCCGCTGCGTCTCGGACTTGATGAAGCGGCGGCCGCGATCATTCGCATCGCGAACGACCGCATGGCTGGAGCGGTCCGCATGGTCAGCCTCGCGCGCGGCCACGATCCGCGCGACTTTGCGCTGTTCGCGTTCGGCGGCGCCGGACCGCTGCACGCCGTGGCGATCGCGCGCGAGCTGTCCATACCGAAGGTCCTGATTCCCGCGCGGCCCGGGTTGACCAATGCGCTTGGTTGCGTCCTGGCAGACCTGCGTCAGGACTTCGTCCGAACGGTGAACAAGCGGCTGACGGATCTCGTCGATTCGACGGTCCGGTCTGTCTTCGAGCAGCAGATCGCCGAGGGACGCGCGACCCTGGCGCGACAGCGGGTCTCGATTGCGGACGTGCGATCCGTGCACCGCGCCGACATGCAGTTCGAAGGGCAGAGCCATATTCTGACCATCGATGTCCCGCGGACGGACGTGACGAAGGCCGAATTGCACGAGTTGTTCGAGGCCGCGTATTGGCAGCGGTTCCAGGTCGAACTGAAGGAAATCCGTTCGGTGCTCGTGAACCTGCACACGGCCGTGATCGCGAGCGGCCATGCGATGGAGCTGGACGCGATCCACGACGGCAGAGCAGCCAAGCCGACGCTGACTGCCGCCGAAATCGAGCGGCGCGCCGTCTGGTTCGATGGAGGATGGACTGACACGCCGGTCTATCGTCGCGAGTGGCTGCCGGCTCGCGCGACATTCCCGGGCCCGGCCATCATCGAGCAACTCGATGCGACGACAGTTGTCGAACCGGCCAACCATGTGGAGATGGATTCCGCGGGCAATCTGGTCGTGACCCTATGAAGGCGATCGATCCCGTCACGCTGGCGGTCATTCAGAACGGGCTGCAGCAGGTGTGCAACGAGATGGACCTCGCGTTTTGTCGAGCGGCATTTTCCCCCGTCATTTCCGAGGCGCTCGATCGCTCGGACGGCATCTACCACGCGGCGAGCGGCGAGCTCATCGCGCAGGGCGAGCTGGGCCTGCCGATCTTCGTGGGCACCATGCAGTTCTCGACGCAGGCGGTCATCGCCCGTGTGAAGGAGTCCGGCCAATCCGTCAGTGAAGGCGACGTCTTCATCCTGAACGATCCCTACCTTGGAGGCACGCACCTGATGGACGTCAAGTTCGTCAGGCCTTTCTTCCACGACGGAACGCTCTTCGCGTGGCTGGCGAACACCGGGCACTGGCCCGACATCGGCGGCGCCGTTCCCGGCGGTTTTTCGGCCAATGCCACCGAAGTGGAGCAGGAAGGCCTCCGCCTGCCGCCCGTCAAGCTGTACAAGCAGGGGGCGATCGATCAGGACATCCTGTCGATCGTGCTGTCGAACATCCGCGTGGCCGATCAGCGAATCGGCGACATCAAGGCGCAGGCGGCGGCGCTCGCCATCGGCGACCGGCGCCTCAGGGCGCTCGTCGATCGCTACGGGCCGGACATCGTGAGGCAGGCGATCGAAGAGCTCAAGGAACGCGCCGCGCAGCAGATGCGAGCCGCGATACGAACCATTCCGGACGGCACGTACCGGGGAGAATCGATCGTCGATTCAGACGGCGTCGTGAACGAGCCTCTGCGCATCGTGATGACAATCACGAAGAAGAACGAGACCCTGACGTTCGACATGACAGGATCGAGTCCGCCGTGCCGGGGCCCGATGAACAGCGTCATCGCCACGACCCGCTCGGCGATCTATCTCGCGATCAAGCACGTGTTTCCGGATGTGCCCATCAACGCGGGTACGTTCGAACCGCTGGCGATCGTCGATCCGGAGGGCACGTTCCTGTATGCGCGGTATCCGCGTCCGGTCTCGGGCTGCGCGGCAGAAGTCAGCCAGCGCATCGCCGAAGCCGTGTTTTCGGCGCTGGTCAAGGCGATACCCGACGCGTTGTTCGCAGCGCCGGCCGGCACATCCGGCAACCTGTCGGTCGGAGGCGTCGATCCGGAGCGGCAGCGGCCGTACGTGATGTACGTCATTTCGGGCGGCGGCTACGGGGGATCGCCGCGCGGCGATGGTCTTTCGAACGGCTGCTCGACGATCGGCATCTCGAAGACCACGCCCATCGAGGTGATGGAGCAGTACTACCCGGTCATCTTCGAGGAGTACTCGCTGCACGAGGGATCGGGCGGGCCCGGAACATGGCGGGGCGGCTTCGGCGTGAACTATGCCTTTCGACTGCTTCGCGGCGAGGCTCGAGCCTCCATGGTGATGGACCACGGCCGGGTCGGCCCCCAGGGCGCGGCCGGCGGCGTCGACGGCGGCGTCAATCGAGTCACGGTGATCCGGGGACGGAACGTCTATGTGCCGCCGCACCTTTCCAAGGATCAGGACATTCAGCTCACCGCGGGTGACTCGATCGCGGTGTCCACGCCCGGTGGCGGAGGATTTGGAAACCCGTTGAGAAGAGAGCCGGCGCTCGTCCGGCGCGACGTGCAGCGCGGCTACTACTCGCGAGCCCAGGCGGACGACTGGTTCGGCGTCGTCATCGGAGACGATGGAGAGGTTGATGAGGAGCGGACGGGTGCGCGACGAAAGGGGGCCTGATGTCGTGGAGACGAAGGCGTTCTAGAAGGGAAGTGGATCGGTGCTCTTCATGAACCTGACGCCCGCCTTCTCGAACGTCGCGAACGCCTGTCGCGTCAGCGCGGCGAAGTCAATGCTGGGATGGCGCACCGGCGACATGCAGTCTTCGAGCAGGTAGACCTTCTGGAGGTCCCGCGAGCCCTTTCCAAGTTCTTCGATCAGATCCTCGACCGTTTCGAGCACGCAGTGGCTCGCCGCCTCGCCTGCGATCAGTAGATAGTCCCGCTCCCGCAACCGGTCCAGGAGCGCACCGCTTCGTTCGCCGCGTCCGTCATTGGCGTCGACCGACACCTCGGGCCGGATAATCGAATAGAACTCTGTCTCGGGAATGTCGCCCTTCTTCCACATCGTCGGCTGGCTCCGGCGAGCGACGGCGTGCCAGAAGACGGCCGACCAGAGCTCCGGATCGAGCGCGTTGCCGATGCCGCCGATCGGCACGTGATAGGGCCAGATCATCAGGTCTTTCTGCGCGCGATCCTGCAGGAGCGAGACGTAGCGCCGCGACCATTCGGGCTCCTGGACCGCCTGCCATGTTCCACGGTCCACATCGTCGACGGTGATGACGGTGAACGGTTGTGGATGCGCACCGGAGCCGTCGACCCACCAGGCCGGGTGAAAGATCTGGTGCGGCAGGTGAGAATCGAGCGAGCACGTGATGTCGGTGATTCGTTCGGCGTGGCGATAGATGAAGGCAATCAGCCGTCGGATGTCGTCCGGCGCGCCGGGAACATAAAGCGCCCCCTGTTCGTGGCAGAAGTCCACCTGCATGTCGATGATCAGCAGATGGACGCCGGCCTCGTCGTCTGCGGCGAGCGGGAGGCCCGCCGCACGGGCATCGGCGGCGATCCGCCCGGCGTCGGGGTAGAAGAGCGTGCCCACGCGCTTGAGATCGGCGAAGCCGGGACGGTTGGTCATGGCAGGTCTCCAGCCGTCCCGATTATGCACGACGCGGCCTCGTGTCGTCCGGTGGGACGGCGCGACTACAATGACGGCGTGCCGGTGGAGTTTACATGCGAAAGGCTGACCCGCTCGTTCGAGACGCGGCATGGCGGCGCCCTGGTCGCGCTTGACGAAGTGAGCTTCTCGGCCCGTCAGCACGAGTTCGTCTCGATTGTTGGCCCGAGCGGCTGCGGCAAGACGACGCTGCTCCGGCTGGTTGCGGGCCTGATCGCTCCGACGAGCGGACGCGTGGACTTCGGCGCGCCCCCATCGAACGGGCAGCAACGCGCCGCGCTCGTCTTCCAGGAACACGGCCTCTTTCCGTGGAAAACCGTGCTCGACAACGTGGTGTTTGGCGTCCGTGGAGGCCATTCCCTGTCGGAGCGTCGCGAACGAGCGCGCTGTCATCTGTCGAGCGTGGGTCTTGCAGCCTTCGCCGCCGCGTATCCGCACGAGCTCTCGGTCGGCATGAGACAGCGCGTCGGCGTCGCGCGCGCGCTCGTCGCCGATCCTCGCGTTCTGATGATGGACGAACCCTTCGGATCGCTCGATGCGCAGACTCGCCTCGTGCTCCAGGAGGAGCTCGTGACGGCACTGGCGGAGCGGCCTCGCACCGTTGTCTATGTCACGCACGACATTGAAGAAGCGGTGACGCTCGGAGACCGTGTGCTCGTCATGTCCGGGCGCCCGGGCCGGATCCTCGAGAGCATCCCCGTTCCGCTCGGCAGACCGCGTGACCTGCTCGGCGGCGACCGGGCCGATGTGCGCGCTATCAAGCGGCACATCTGGGATCTTCTCGAAGCGGACGTCAGGAGCGCACTGCAGTGAGTGACGCGGATCGAGCCGGAGCCACGGACGATCGTCGAGCCTTGTGGTCGGCCGCCGCCACGCTTGTCGGCTGCGCGTTGATCTGGGAGCTCGCGTCGCGCCGAGCGTTGATCTCGCCGGTGTTCTTTCCGCCGCCATCCGTCATTGCGGCCACGATTGTCCGGCTTCTCGTCGGTGGCGGCCTCCTTCACCATATCGCAGCGACGCTCGGCCGCCTGACGGTGGGCCTTGTTCTCGGCGCGGTGCCAGGATTTCTCATCGGTCTGCTCATGGGGTGGTCGCGCGGTGCGAGAACCGTTCTCGATCCGCTGATTGCCGCCATCCAGCCGCTCCCCAAGATCGCGCTCTTCCCGCTGGTTCTGATTCTCTTTGGCCTCGGTGAGGGCTCGAAGATCGTCATCGTGGCGCTCGGCGCGTTCTTTCCAATGGTGATCAACACGATGGCCGGCGTGCGGCAGATCAGCTCGACGTACTTCGACGTCGCCGAATGCTACGGCGCCGGTCGCCTGAAGACCTTCAGCAATGTCGTCTTTCCGGGCAGCCTGCCGATGGCGTTTGCGGGGCTCAGGCTGGCCTTCAATCTTGCGCTGCTCATCACGATCACCGTGGAGCTCCTGGCGGCGCGCCAGGGGCTGGGCGCCGTCATCTGGATGGCGCGCGAGACGCTGCGCGTCGAGGAACTGTACGCGGCCCTCGTCGTGATCGCCGTCATCGGAATCTCCTGCAACACTCTTCTTCGCTTGCTGGCGGGCCGCCTGATTCCATGGCAGCCCATCGCGCAAGCGTAGTTCCTCGACATGGACGCGACGGATTTCCCGGCCCACTCCGACGATCGATCGTCAACGCCACTGGAGCGGCCGGAGTTGTTGTGCATTTTCCTGTTCCTGGCGATCGCCGCCGTGTCGTGGGTCGGTATTGCGCTTGCTGAACTCGGGTGGTTCGCGGGTAGCGCGGTGCTGGGGGCAGGCGCGATGCTCACGGCCGCGTCGTGGTGGCTGGCGATTCGCGGAATACGGATCGATCATCCCGCGCCCTTCGGCAGGATGTCCCGGCCGAAGCTCGCATCGCTGGCGATGATCTTCGTGCTGTCGGCGTGGCTCTTCGCACGGCCCGGCCAGTACATCTTCGAAGGCTTCGATGCGTCGGTCTATCTGGCCGTGAGCCGAACGATCCTGCAGACGGGAAGGATCGTCGCGCCCGATCCGCTTCTCGATGGACTGCCGGAAGAGGCGCGCGAAGACCTGTTCATTCGCGATCCAAACTGGCCGCATCTGCTCAACCGCTTTCCTGGAGGATTGCAGATCGCTGAAGGACGCGACGACATCGTTCCGAGTTTCTTTCATCTTCTGCCCGTCTGGATAGCCGTCCTGGGCTCGATCGCTGGTGTCCAGGCTGGCTTTTTCGTCAACGTCATCTTCGGCGTACTCGCGATCGTTCAGATGTGGCTGCTCGGTTGTCGTCTCCGATCAGCCGGCGCAGGTGCCGTGGCGGCGATGCTCGTCGCGCTCAACTTCGGCGAGATCTGGCTCGCACGGATTCAGCTGTCAGAAATGCTCGCGCAATGGGCGCTGTTGTCAGGGCTATACCTTGCGGTCGTGGCGTGGGATCGACGGCTGCGCGTTGCCGCGTGCTCGTCCGGCATCGCATTCGGGCTGAGCGCGCTCGTCCGGATCGACGGTCTCCTCATGCTGCCGCTCATCGTCGCGATCGTCATGTTCACATGGCGTGGGCGCGACCGTCGGGGCTTGCGCGGCTGGTTTCTCGCGGGCGCGATCGCGCTTGGCAGCCACGCGCTGGCGCACGCACTCCTCGTCTCCCGTCCGTACACCCTGCGGCTCTTGACGAGCGCCGCTCAGGGGATAATGGGGCTCGCCATCGCGAATGGCCGTGTGATGGCCGCCGCCTTGGTGATCGCGACGCTCGTTCCTGGCATGGTGCTTCTGGCTGTGAGGAGACTGAAGACGCCGTCCATTCGGCGCCGGGTTGTCACCACGGGTGTCCTGGCGTCGGCTCTGGTGCTGGGGCTTTTCACTCCCGGCGTCGCGGGACCGTTCGCACAGCTCCTCTCACCCCTCGGGCTCGCCATGGCCGCTGCGGGGCTGGTGGTGGTGATCTGGCGCGAACCTGAGGTCAGAACGCGAATGACCACGACCATGTTTGCCGCGCAGTGGGTGCTCTTCTTCATGTGGCATGAGCCCACAACGCTGCCTCTGGAGTATCGTCGTTATATGCCGGTCGTGCTGCCGCTGGCCGCGCTGTTCATCGGGTATTTCGTGTCGTTCGCGTTTGCCTGGCGATCGCGCCTGAAGTACCTCGCCACGCTCTTGCCGGTTGCGCTGGGCGCGCTGTTCATCATGAAGAGCGCGCCGCTTCTGGCGTCGCCGCCGATGCGCGACGCCTATGCTGCTATTGCCGCAGTCGCGGATCGCATTCCACCGGGATCGATCGTCGTGGCCGATCGGTCCGTGCCCAGCCATGTGTCCGTGGCCTTGCAGTATCACTTCGAACGAAGCGGTGTGAGGGTCGCGGAACGCGAAGGCCTGAAGCCAGGGCTTCAGGCGCTGTTCGCACATGCTCAGGCGGCGAGGAGGCCTCTGTTCACCTTGATAGGTCGGTACGAGGGTGATGTGCGGCGCCGACTGGCGCGCGCCGATCTTGCAGGATTCGATGTCGGTCCCGTCGACACGCTGCCTTTCCAGTACACATTTCTCGAGACCAGTCGCACGGCGTTCCCGAACAGAATTCAGCTCCAGAGTGATCGGCTGGAGTTGTGCCGGGTGGCCCCACCGAACTCGACGGCTCCTATTCCACTCCCTGCCGTGGTCGACATTGGCGATCGCGATTTCCCGTACCTCCTCGACGGCTTTCATGGATCCGAATCCATCCTGGGATCGGTCGCGCGCTGGACGGCGGGAACGGCGGCGGTATGGTTGCCGCCCATCGCGATCCCGTCAGGCGCCAGCGCCAGGTTGACGTTGCGCGCGTTTGCTTATCGGCCGCCGCACGTGCCGCCGCCGGTCATCGAACTCCTGGTCGACGACATTCCCATAGGACGCATCACCAATCCTTCGGCTGACTTTGGCGCATATCCGCTCGCCCTGAATTCCGCGGCTTCCGACAAGCTTCGCTCGCGATCGACGGTGCTGACCATTCGGTGCACGCCGTTCAGTCCCAGGCAGATGGGCCTCAGCGCCGATGGCCGCGTCTTGGGAATCGCCGTGGACTTCGTCCGCATCGACTAAGCCACGCCTGTCCAGCCGACGCGGGCAGGCGACGATTCGTCCCAGACAGCACGGAGTTCGTCACATTCGTTCCGCAAAGCTGAAACTGACGCGCATTCTTGGTCGTCTTAACCCCTCGACCCGGCATTCACGAATCAGGAGGCCTCGATGACACGCACAGTCCGGCACGTTGTGGGAGCATGCGCGGTGCTCGCGCTGAGCCAGACGGCCACCGCGCAGAATCAGTCGCTCAGCCTTTCGCTGCCGCTGGCCAGCCAGCGTGCGGTCGTCAGCCAGCGCGTCGGTCTCACCGACATCACCATCACCTACCACCGGCCGCTGGTGGGCGGCCGCACGATCTGGGGCGGCGTGGTCCCGTACGGCGATGTGTGGCGCGCCGGCGCCAACGAGAACACGGTGATCGAGTTCTCGGATCCGGTCACGATCGAGGGGCGCCCGCTCGATCGCGGCTCGTACGGCCTTCACATGATTCCAGGAAAGGACTCGTGGACCGTCATCTTTTCAAAGAACTGGACCTCCTGGGGAAGCTTCTCGTACGACAAGGCCGAAGACGCGCTGCGCGTCGACGTGAGGGCCATGCCGTCGGACGCTCACGAAGCGCTCACGTATGAGTTCGCCGATCCAAAGGTCGATTCGGTGGTTGTCTCGCTCAAGTGGGAGAAGCTTGCGGTGCCGGTCCACATCGCCGTCGACACGAAGCTGCTCACCCTGGCGAGCATTCGCAATCAGCTGCGAACGGTGCCGGGATTCACGTGGCAGGGGTATGACGATGCCGCGCAGTACTGTCTGGAGAACAAGACGAACTATGACGAAGCGCTGAAGTGGGCGGACACGTCCATCCAGAACGAAGAGCGCTTCGAAAATCTGATGACGAAGTCGCGGGTGCTCACGGCGCTCGGACGTGACGCCGACGCGAAGACGGCGAAGGACCGGGCGATCACCGTCGCGTCGGTGTTCCAGCTGCACACGTACGCGAGGGTTCAGATTCAGCAGGGCAACGCGGCGGAAGCCGTGAAGCTGTTCCAGCTGAACGCCGAGCGCCATCCGGAGGCGTGGGTCACGCACGTCGGCCTCGCGCGCGTGTTCTCGAGCGAAGGGAACTATCCGTCGGCGGCCAAGGAAGTCCGGGCCGCGCTGGCCGCCGCACCCGAGCCGCAGAAGAATCAGCTGAACGGCCTGCTGAAGCGACTCGACGCGGGGCAGGACATAAACAAATAGGTCGCAGGGTCGAAGGGTCACAGAGTCCTCAGGGTCGCAGCGTCGACCGACCCTGTGACTGACCTTGGGACTCTGGGACCTTGAGACCCTGAGACCAGCTTGATCGTCTAGCCGTAGTCAAGATCGTGTAAGCCTTCCCGTGTGATGTTCGCTATCGTGGGGAGCATGCGTCTGGCGATGCTGTTCGTCACGCTGCTCGTCACGGCCTCGTTTCTCACCTCCTCGCCGCTTCACGCGTCTAAAAAAGGCAGGCGTACCATGCAGTCCCTACAGGCGACCCATACCTCCGTTGCGACCACTCTGCTCCAGGGGCCGGCAGCACCCCTGTCGCCAGGCGACCCGCGATTGCTCTTCGGACAGTTCGTCGGCGACTGGGAGTTCGACGTCACCGACATCTTGCAGGACGGCACAAAACGCACCCGTCGCGGCGAGTGGGATTTTGCATGGATCCTCGGCGGCCGGGGCGTCCAGGATGTCTGGATGGTGCCCGGACCTCGGGACCACGATCACGGCGCGCCGTGGACCGGCTATGGCACGACCATTCGCGTCTACGATGCCAGCCTCGGGGCGTGGAAGATCACGTGGCACGGCGTGATGGACGCGACGGTGCTCAACTTCGTGGCGCGGCAGCGGGGCGACGAAATCGTGCTCGAAGAAATCGACAATGAAACCGAGATGACGCGCTGGATCTTTTCGGACATCACACCGGGGAGTTTCACATGGCGAGCAGTGATTTCGCGCGACCGAGGCGCCACCTGGATCGAAAACCAGGTCATGCACGTGCGCCGCAAGCCCTGATGGGCATCGCCGTCGCGATGTTGACGGGCGCGGGGCCCATCGCATCAGACGGGGCGTCTGCCGGCGGCGCTGGGTCCCTTTCCGGAGCCCAGACAGATCTCGTCAGCGAATATCAGATGGTCGGCGACGCCGGGCGCCCGAAAGTGAAGTTCATCGTCACCACGCCGGCGAACACGACCGGGAAGGTTCCGGGGATCTATCTTGCGCCGTGGTTGAGCTGCGATTCGCACGAATACAAGGGTGCGTCGCTCGACGGGTACGGCATGCTCATGGAAGGCCTCGTCCGCGCGGGATACGTCCTCGGACGTACCGAGAAGCCGGGCATCAACGGCAGCGAGGGCAACTGCGCCGAAACGGATTTCGACGGCGAGCTTGCGGGCTACCGTGCGGGCTTTCGCGCGTTCCTCTTGCACGCGCGCGTCGATTCCACGCGCGTCTACGTGCTGGGTTTGTCAAACGGCGGGGCCTACGCGCCGCTCGTGTCGGGAGACACCGCCGTGCGAGGCTTCGTCGTGTCAGGCGGCTGGGCCAGGACCTGGTTCGAGCACATGATCGAAGTGGAGCGAAAGCTGATGCTGCTGCGCGGCATCGCGCCGATCGAGAACACGCGGCGCATGAAGCTCTTCTCGGAGCTCTACAGCGAGTACCTGCTTCGTCAAAGGACGCCGGGCGCGGTTGTTGCCGAGCGCCCGTATCTCAAAGAGATCTGGAACGATGACCCGACGCACCAGTACGGCCGGCCCGTCTCCTTCCATCATCAGCTGCAGAAGCTCAACATCGCCGAAGTCTGGAGCAAGGTGAAGGCACCCGTACTGTCGATGTACGGGGAGTACGATCAGTTCATGTCCGAGGACGACCACAAGACCCTCGCCCAGTGGGCCAATCAGCGCGTTCCCGGGTCGGGCCGTTTCGTCGCGATTCCGAAGGCGTCGCATACCCTCGACGTGCTCGCGAAACCTTCGGATGCGCTTGGCAGCGGGAGTCCGCCGTTCGCCGCCTCGAGCCTCGACGTCGTCGTCAAGTGGCTGAAGGAGCACTAGAGCGACCTCATGCCGCATTTCTGCACGAGTTCGATCGTCAGCAGCGCGTCCCTCTCCGTTGAGCGCGTGGCGTGCGATGGCGTGGACCACGGCGGCCCGAGGCCGGAGCGCTTGGACGGCGACCGCATCGTCATCGTCGTGCGTGGCCGGTTTGGCTATCGCGATCGAGCGATCCGTGCGACGTGTCTTCCGGGCTCCATGATCGGCGTGAGATCGAACGAGGAATTTCAGATCGAACACTTCGACGAAGAGGGCGATGTCTGCCTGTCAGTTCACGGCGACGTTGCGACGGACGTCCTGAATGACGGTCCGGGGGTCCGGCGCCTCGACACGGATTCGTTCGTGGTGCTGCTGGAGCGATGCGCGGCGTGGCGGGCGAACGAGCCGGATACGACGCTCGAGATCGAAGAGGATCTCTCGCAGCTGTGTGCGGCCGGCGGCGCGACCGGGAGTCGCGATCGGCGCTCGGACGTCGTGGCCGAGACAATCGCCGAGGAAGTGCAGCGGAGATTCGAGGGGCCTCTGACGTTGAAGCAGCTGGCCGAGCGAGCCGGCGTGTCGGTGTTCCACGCGTGCCGCAGCTTTCGCCGCGCACGGAAGACCACGATCCACGGCTATCGGCGCGAGCTCCAGCTCAAGAGCGCGGTGTCGCTTCTTCTCGATACCGAATACTCATTGACGCGGATTGCGATCGACACGGGTTTCGCCAATCAGGGCCACTTCGCCAACGCCTTCCGCAGGCGCTTCGGCATGGCTCCGTCGGTCTTCAGACGGCAGCGATCGTGGAAAGCTACGCGACATGTACGTATCCCAGACCTTTAGGTCTGGGGCCGGGAGGCTATCGGTCTAGTCGAGCGTCCGGTACCGCGTCAGGGGATCCTCGCCGGTGAGCTGCAGAAACGCGTCGCCGATGCGTTTCTTCCGGACCGGATCCTTCTCCACCAGGAAGTCGCGCATCAAGTCGTCGATGTCCACGATGGGCGAGATGACGCGCAGCGTTCGGAGCGCAGCGTCGGGACGTCCGTCCGCGATGGCGACGGCGCAGGAGTTGTAGAGCGACATCACGCCGGTCTGAACGCCGATCATCAGCGCGAAAGGAAGAATGAAACCGCTCGCTGCGATGAACCACTCGCGCGCGCGCATCCCAGGGGCGCGGGCCGCACGAAACGCCTCGCGTGCGTTGCGCCAGTAGATGTAGGCCATCAGGAACGGCGTCAGCCCGAGCAGTCCGAGCCCGAGCAGCAGAATACCGAACAGGCTGTACGGCAGGATCGCGCAGCCAACCACAAGCGAGAACACGACCCCCGCCGCAAGAGCGCCCGACATGAACGCAGGCCAGGGCTGGCGCTTGATCCATCCACCCAGCAGCATCACGAAGCAGAACGTACCGAAGTACGCGGCAGGCTTGAATACACCGTAAAGCGCAGCCGCGCCGAAAAGTCCCGTCCTGAACACCGTCGGGTCGAAGAAGAGCATCAGGATCGGCAGGATGATGCCGATGAAGATGTCCACCTTGCGTCCCGATCCATTATCCCGCGGCGGCGCTCCGGACATCGTGTCGCCCCGGCGGACGACTTGCAGGTGCGGCAACGCATCGCTCGTCTGCATCCCCGAAGATTCGCGATGTTTCGATTCCGACTCCAGCCGAGCCGGTTGATGAGGTGTCATGCGTTCGAACTCCTCAGGGTGTGATCTTCACGACGAACCCGTCGATTCGGCCTCGCAGGTTTGGCTGCACGCCGCTCCGCGTGACAGGAAAATCATTCGACTGCGTCTCTCCCACAATCCAGCGGTTGCCATTCGCGTCCACGGCGATGTCGTGCAGCGTGTCGAACGAGCTGCCGCCGAGATACGAAAAGAACGACGTCGCGCCGGTTTCAGGATCGAGCGTGATGATGAAACCTTCCTGGCTGCCCTTGTAGCTTCCCTGGACCGGCGACACGACGGGAAGCGTGCTGTCGCTCGTCGATCCGATGAGATGGAGACGTGTCGCCGTATCCTGTGTGCCCCCATCGACAATGAACATTCGTCCAACCGCCTGCCCGCCGAAATTGAAATGACGGATGTAGCGAACGTCCTGATCGAAGAGCATCACGCCGGCACGTTCGCTGCATGTCGTAGCGGGAGCGATTGGCACGCAGCCCTGCGTCGCGAAGGCCAGTGCACCATTGAGAATCGCGCTCGGCCCGGTGCCGCGCGGCGCCGCTCGGTATGCTGACATCGGAGGAAAAATTGAAGCCATCGCAGTGAAGAGATTGCCGGGCGCCGATGGTCGCGGTGCACTGCGCGAGACCGACGCCGGGACTCCAATCGTCTTGAAACTCAGGGACCACGATGACACCGCTACAGCGGCTGGCCGCGCCATTGCGGATTGGAGCGGCGTGAAGTGGCCGACGGGCGCCTGTCCGGCATCGCTGTCGAGTGCCAGATACAAGTCGCCACGCGCGGGATTGATCACCAGTTTGCGAGACTGCTCGTTTGCCGCCTGGCCGGCATACGACTGAAACACCGGTTGCAGCGTTGATCGATCGTAGGCCGCCACGAACGCGTCCGATCCGCCGCCCGAATGAGCTTGCGCTGGAGCCTTCGTCGGGAAATTCGTCGACCTCGTCGTGCCGTGGACGAACAGCCCGCCGTCGAGCACGCCGTAACCGATCTCTACGCCCCCGGCGACTTCGTTGGCATTGCCTCCGAGAAAAGTCGCCTTGCTGATCGCGGATCCGCTGGCGTTCAGGGCAACGACAAACATATCGCTCTGACCGCCGAGCTTCGATTGGGCCGCGCTCTTCACAGGGAAGTCTGAAGAGGACGTATCGCCAACGACGTACGCCAGGCCGTCAGCCGTGACGGCGATTTTCGTTCCGTAGTCATAGCTCCCGCCGCCGAGATACGTGGAGTACACCATCTGCAGTCCGTCGGGCGTCAGCTTGGTGACGACCGCGTCGCTCTGACCGCGCCTCTTTGATTGCAGCGGACTCTTGACGGGGAAGTCCGTCGTCTCAGTGGTGCCGACGATGTACGGCGATCCCTTGCTGTCCACTGCGATGCCGTTCGCCTGATCCACACCGTTTCCCGATCCGCCGAGAAAGGTGCTCATGACGAGCTGCGGATCGATGACGAGTGGCTCACGTCGATCGTACGGCCCCAGCTCGAATGCAACGCGTCCGGTTTCGTCGAGCGAGTATCGGGCGTCGACGGACCGACGCTGTTCCCCGAACTGCTGATACACCTCCGGCACGCGCATCGTCAGAAGGCCGGCGGCCGTCGAGAGGACCAGATTGCCGGTGTCGTCGCGACTGATGTCGTCGGCGCCGTCGATTCGCATCGCAAGCTGTGACGGATCTGCTCCTGGCGCGACGACGAGGTCGTACTCGAGCGCGCCATCACGACCGTAGTACACGAGGTCGATGCCCGGCTGCACCGCCGCGTAGCGCACGCGCCCGTACGTCGGGACGCCGCTCAGCCATCGGGTTTGATCGTTGCCGATGAAGTAGTTCACGATACCGGGCAGCGCTTCGTCAGCGACCGGGCTCGACGGGAGAGCGCCATCGAGTGACAGACGAACCATGGCCGGCTCGTCCGACTGCCCGGCGGGCCCGCGTGTTCGAGATCCGCGGATCGACAGCAGCGCGCCCTCGTCGGTCAGCGCCAACATGTAGCCGCGACCTCGTAAGACGAACCTGATGCCAGCATCGAACTGTCCGTGATTGGGTTCGAATGCAAGCGGCGGCGTCAGGACTTGGACCGAAGAAATCCTGCTGGTCGGTATGGTGAGCGGATCGGGGCCAGCCGCCCGCACTCTCGCGTCTGGCGATGTCAGCAGCGCGATGAGCACCAATCCGCCGGCGGCGAGACGCCCCTCTCGAATCATGCTGCCTCCCTGTGACGAAACGCGGAGCATATCAAGCGCCCTCTGTCGCGTTCAACCCGATTACCGCGTGCCGCAGGCCAATGCCACGTCTCGGGATCCGAGCACGATCGCGCATTCGCGGAGCGCGTCGAGTCCGAGCAATCCGTCGGCTCCGCATGACGCGTCGCCCATGCCGGCCACCTGCGAATCGACCGCAACCTGGTATTCCGCAAAACCCAGCGTCAACCCGCGGGCAATCGAAAACGTCTGCCGCTCGCCTGAGAGTCCCGTCGTTTCTCCACCTGCCTCTAGCTTCATGCCGGCGATGAGCGGACTCCGAGCCACGAGTTTCGTGGAGGTTGCGCCGCTGTCGAGAAGCAGCACCCCGTCGCCGTTCGCCGACGTCGCCGGGATGGCGAAGACGAGATTGGGCACCGCGTCCTTGAGAGACCCACAGATCTGAACGCGGCTCCTCGGAATTCTTGCAGCCGCCAGACGGCCGACGGCTTCGTCAAAGGGTTCGAATCTGAGCTCCGGGACTCGCAGATCGAGGGCCGCTGAGAGGCCCGCGGATGCAAGCAGCTGCGGAGACAGGATGCCGCCGACCTTTGAGCGCTCGAAGTCCTCAGGAAAATCGGCGATAGCCGCGAACGGCAGCCGGAGCGATTCGTTGCTGTCCAGTTGTGCCGTGACGCCGCGGGCTCCCTTGAAGGCGACCGTCCGGCCCGTTGAATCCGCGCCCCGCACGGTCTCGTCCAGGCTGGTGTCGGCCTCGAGGCGGGCAGCCGCCGAGAACCACGACGCGAGGACGTGCACGCCGGCGCCGGTATCGATTAGAAACCAGGCGGTCTGGCCATTGATAGTCAGCCTCGTCGCGGGATTCGGGAAATCGGCCCGGATCAGAAAAGGATCGTAGCGAAGCGGGATCATCGACGGCGCACGGGGAGTGGCGGCTTGACCGAGCGCAAACAGCGAGACGAGGAGAACCGCGATTCTCGGCACGGCACACACCGATCAGTTGTCAGGTCCTGGTGCGGAAGTCGAGCGAAGATCCGCGCGCGAGGAGCGATTCCGCCTGCGAAATCATCGACTCGACAATGCTCGCCGCGGTCGGACGGCTGTGCAGCAGTCCGATCGCCTCTCCGGCCACGATGGCGACGACGTCGAGGTTCTGCTGCGCACGCGCCTCGGCGTACGCCGTTGCCATGCTGCCGAACGCGGCGGCGGCCTCAGCTTCGCGGTGAGCCCATTCGCGCGTGAGCGTGTTCTGCATCATGCGGAACGAGAATTCCTCAGGCCAGGGAACGCCGCGCAGGCGATCGATGGCTTTCGTCCTGACCGTATCGTCGCCGGTCGCGCGGATTGCGCGATCGGTCGCGCCTTGCGGCGTGAGCGCTTCCTCCGACGACCAGAACCTCGTGCCGACGACCACGGCATCGGCGCCGAGCATGAGGGCGGCTGCCAGCCCGCGGCCGTCCGCAATGCCGCCGGCCGCGAGGAGCAGCGTGTCAGGCGAATGCGCGGCAAGATAGTCGGCGACCTCCGGCACGAACGGCAGCGTCGAGCGCCCGGCGCCATGCCCGCCAGCCTCGGTCCCCTGCGCAACAACGGCTGCTGCGCCGCCGGCGATGGCCTGTTCGACGTGCTTCATGCTCTGCACCTGGCAGATCAGCCGCGCGCCGGCACGCGCGATCTTTCCAGCGAACGGCGCCGGATCGCCGAAGGACAGAAAGACGCAGAAGGGCGAGTGGGCGAGTGCCTGATCGAGCATGTGAGGCGCGCGCTCGAGTGCCCACACGATAAATCCCACGCCGAACTTCTTGCCGCGAACGAGCGTGAGCTCCTTGTCGAGATCCGGTTCGCCGCCAACGGTCCCGGCGTACCCGCCGCCGACGAGGCCGAGCCCGCCCGCGTCGGATACCGCTCCGGCGAGACGACCACCGGTGACGAGCGCCATTGGCGCGCAGACGATGGGGTGCTTGATACCGAAGGCCTGAGTGAATCGCGTCTGCATGATCGATGATCTCAACGAGGCACGCCGCCGGCGAGGCCCTGCTTCTTCATTTCCTTGACGGCTTCGACGACCAGCTCGCTGATGGACTTCTGCAGTTCCTTCGGATTTTTCGATTCGCTCCTCCCGGCCCAGAGAAGCGTGTCGCGCGTGACGCTGAAGATGAGCGTTTCAACGGAGACGATGATGTCGGTGCCCGTGTACACGGGAGTGTAGAGATTGGACCACCCGTAGCCGTAGTAGCCCCAGAAGCTGCCGTAATACGGCGCCGTCCAGGCGATCGGCGCGTAGTTCTCCTTGCGCTCTGCTCCGATCAGCCGCATGACCACCACGCCCTCGACGCCGGCCTTCTGGAACCAGCCCTTCGCCTTCTCGGTGTCGGTGAGCTCCTCCTTTGGAATCACGCGATACGCGGCGACTCCCTGAACGCCGCGCGCCGACAACTCGCGCGCGAGCGCCTCTTCGCCGGAAATCCGGAGATTCTCGTCACCGCTGAGAACGAGCGCGGCGGTCTTCTTGCCAGCGAAGCTGACCTGGCCGGCGTCCGGCGACTTCCACGTCGAGATGAACTTTGTGCCGGCGTACGCCGTCGTCGCCGCGATCGCGACGCCTGCCAGAACCAGAGCGAGAGAACGGACCATCGAGTGTACCTCCGCCTAATTGTGTGCAGGAACGGCTTCCATGAGCAGCGAGAGCGCCTTCTTGAATCCATCCTCGCCGGCCTGGGAGCCCTTGTAGTGCCGCAACCGCACGACGACCATGTCGTGCGACGGAATGACCAGCGTCGTCTGGCCGCCCGCACCTGAGAAGTAATACGCTTCTTTCTCCACAGGATACTCGCCGGTGCCGTTGATCCAGATGAACCCGCCATACACCGGCTGATTGTCGGCGGCCCACGCGGGTGCGACCGTCGTGGCGAACTTCACGAAGTCGCTCGAGATGATCTGCTCGCCGTTCCACAGGCCGTTCTGGAGATAGAGATTTCCGAGCCGCGCCCAGTCGCGTCCGGACGCCAACTCGTAGCCTTGCGTCAGGAAATTGCCGAACGGATCCGTCTCCATCACCATCGTTCGGATCCCGATCTTGTCGAAGAGCGCGCGTCGTGGGAACGACAGGTATTCCTCGCCTCGTTTTTCAACCGCGAGGCGGGTCAGATAGTTGGTGAGCACCGGATCGGTGTTCCGGTATCGCCCGACCGTGTTCGGGGGCCACTGCTGCGGTCTCGTGGCGGCGTAGCGGAACGAGTTGACGCCGCCCGTGTAGAGATAGAGGTGATCGGGATACGTGCCCTTGGGATTGAAGTCCGGATCGCTCGGCGCGTTGATCCGGATGCCACTCGACATGTGAAGCAGGTCCTGAATCTTGATCTGTTGACGAGGGTCACCGGCTGACTGCCATTCCGGAATCGGCGCAGGCTGATCGAGCGTATACACGCCCTGCTGCATCAGGATGCCAATCAATGTCGCCGTCAGGCTCTTGCCCATGGACCAGCTCTCGAGTGGCGTTTCGACGGTGATGCTGGGACCGTAGCGCTCGGCAATCAGCCGGCCCTTCCACGTCACGACGAACGCGGCCGTGAGGCTCTCGGCCGGACTGAACGCGGCATCGACGGCCTGATTGAGCTTCGCTTGATCGATTTCGGTCGGCAGTGGATCCTTCGGGAGCGCCTCGCCCATCGGCCAGGAAGTTGACGCGGCCGGTGGGAGCTTGCTCTTCACCTTGACCGGCGTGAAGCTCAGTGTCGTCTCGCCGAGCGGGAACGTCACGCAGCCCTGATCGCCGATGTATTTCGCGACGCGAGTCGGACCGTTCGGCACACTGACGGACACCGTCTTCGCTGCTCGATCGAGCACGGGCTTCCCGAGCTTCGCGCGCTCCTCGTAGGGCGCGGTGAAATAACCCACGTTCTCGGCGGCGAAGTCGAGATCGAGCCCCGTGATGAATACCGCCGAGCACATCGTTTTCGCAAAGCCCGACGCGTGATGGACGAGGGCGTCCCACGGTGGCGGTTCGTACGGTGTGTTGATCTCGAGCGCCTTCGCGCGTGCAATCATCGCGTCACGCGGCGACAGCGCTGGAGCCGCGGCAGGCTTCTCGGCTTCCTTCGCGGGCGGCTGGCCGCACGCCGCCAGGACGCCGCCGATGGCCAACGCCATGACGCTTCTCTTGATGAGTTGGAGAGCCGAATCGGTCCCGGGGGTTGTCACGTGGAGTCTCCTCTCAGCTGAACCGTACAGCCTATGTGATTGCGCCGGTGTGTCAATCCGAAACGGTGGATTCACACCTCTCTTCGTAGCAATGGCTTCGGGGCACCGAATCTGACGACCGTGCGCGGTAGATTGTGACAAGACGTCGTGCAACCGGCAAGAGACGCGATGGTAGTATTCGTATGTGTCGATTAGGGGGCAGACGTGACGGGTGAACACGACGTGGACAGGGCCCGCCGCCGGGCGCTTTCGCCGCTCCTCGACATCGAGGAATACACGCCAATCAGTTCGCTCGTGCGCGTTCAGATTGCGGCGCGGTCCGCGCGCGGCATTTCGCGCACGCTTAATGACGACCACTACCTCGCGCTGCGCCTCGGCCGCTTCCAGGAGACGATGGCCACCAGTCTTCAGGCGGCGGATCTGCCGGATCGATTCGAGGAGCAGGGATACGCGATGGTCGTCGCCGACGGACTCGAGGGTTCGAACGCCGGTGCGGTCGCAAGCCGCGTCGCGATCAGCACGCTGGCGCACCTCGCGATTCACTTCGGCCGGTGGAACCTGCGCGTGGACGGCCGGACGGCATCGGAGATTCTCGACCGCAGCGAATGGTTCTATCGCCAGGCAAGCGAGGCGGTGTTTCGCCAGAGCCAGGCGAGTCCGTCACTCACCGGAATGGCGACGACGCTCACGGCCGTGTACAGCGCGGGTGAAGACATTTTTCTGGCGCACGTGGGGCACTCGCGCGCCTATCTCTTTCGCGACGGCGATCTCACGCTCCTCACGTCCGATCAGACGCTCGAGCGTCAGTTGGCGAACAATCCCCGGCCGAGCGCCGTCGATCCGGCGACGCAGGATCTCGGCCACATTCTGACGAACATCATCGGGAGCCGTCCGGGCGCTGTGGACGTCGAGATCGAGCACTTCCGGATCCTGAACGGCGACCGCATTCTTCTCTGCACCAACGGGCTCACCGACGTCATCGAGGACGATCGCATCGCCGACGTGCTGGCGCAGCGGCGCAGCCCCGCCGAGGAATGCCAGATCCTTGTGGACCTGGCGCTCGAACACGAGACGCCCGACAACGTCACGGTCGTTCTCGCCGACTACCGAGTTCCAGAAAAATCGAGTGATGCGGGCAGCGCGACGGCTGATCCGCGGGATCCGCCGCAAATCTAGCCGGTGCGATGGTCGAGCCGGGCTTTATTCGACGAAGTCGAGCGATCGCCCGCACGTTTCAGCCAGCCGGCCGAGCGCGACGAGCGACGTTGCCAGCACGACGCCTCCCACGATCAACGCAGACGTCGAGAGTGTGGCGTAACCCTGCAACGACTGGAACAGCCAGGTCATCGGCACGAGCGCGCCGCGCACGAAGTTGGGCGCCGTCGTCGTCGCGGTGGCGCGCAGGTTGGTGCCGAATTGTTCCGCGGCCATGACGACGTAAACGGCCCAGTAGCCGTTGGTCACGCCGAGCAGGACGCACGTCGCATAGAAGGCGGCCGTCGATCGTCCACCCACCGTGAAATACAGCACGACGAACGCCGCCTGCGCGACGAAGAGGGTCGCGATGACGCGCTTGCGGTCGTGCAGCCACTGGCTGACGAAGCCGCTGCAGAGTCCGCCCGGTGCAAGTCCGACATGGGTGTAGAGAACGGCGAGCGCCGCGCTTGGCGCCGGCTTGAGTCCCATCTCGCGACCGAACTCGGGCGCAAAGGTCATGAGGATGCCCATGACGTACCAGATGGGCAGCCCCGCGGCGACGACCAGCAGGTATTTCAGGCCGGTTGATCCCCTGAAGAGGCGCAGGAAATTTCCGCGGTCGATCGCCCGCGCTTTGACCTGCTCGAACAACGCCGACTCGCGAACGCCGATCCGCAGCGCGAGCACGAGGAACCCCATCGCGCCGCCGACGAAATACGCCGCGCGCCAGTCGAGCGCCGTGCCCACGAGAACGGCGAGGATCGCGCCCAGGAACCCGACGCCCGCAATGATGGCGCTGCCGTAGCCGCGTCCTTTCGCCGAGATGATTTCACTCACCAGCGTGACGCCGGCGCCGAGCTCGCCGGCGAGCCCGACGCCCGCGATGAACCGCCACACCGCGTACGCGGCGACCGTGTCGACGAACGCGTTCGCGAGATTCGCGAGCGAGTAGAGCGTGATCGATCCGAACAGCACCGACAACCGGCCGCGTTTGTCGCCGAGCGTGCCGAAGAGCACGCCGCCGATGAGCGCGCCGCCCATCTGCATGTTGAGCAGGTAGACGCCCGTGGACAGGAGTTCCGATTGCGGAACGCCGATGTGCACGAGGCTCTGCACGCGGACCGTGCTGAAGACGATGAGGTCGTAGACGTCGACGAAGTAGCCGAGGGCGGCGGCGAGGACGGTCAGCGTGACGGCGGCTCGAGCGGGAGCGTTCACGAGCGCGCAATCACCTGATTGTGAAGTTCATTTCTACGGTGACGACGACCGGCACGGGCTTTCCATTGATCCGGCCCGGTCGAAACCGCCACGCTTCCAGAGCCTTGATCGCTTCTTCGTCCAGCCCCCATCTTGTGCCGAGCGACTGCACGACTTGAATCTGGTCGGGCATTCCGTCGGCGGTGACGACGCATTGGAGCAGCACCGTGCCACGGATACCCGCCTGTAGAGCGCGTTCCGTGTAAGCAGGCTTCTGCTCTGACTGAAGCGTTGGTGGTTCCATGCTCTTGTCATCCGAATGAGCAGCCATCCGGACAACCGCGTCGTCAAAGGTCCCGAGATGCAGTGACGTGTCGGTGATTCGTACGTTTCTGAATTCGACGGCTCCTCGCCGATTGCCGAAACCGACGTTACCGCTCAGGGCCTGGAGACTCGTGAACTCGGCGACCTTCGCGTCGTTGACCGACAGCGTGAGGACCTGTCCTGTGCAGTCCACGCGGTAGTGCTGCCATTCTGCGGACTTCGCGATTGATCTCGACAGGGATTCGATAGGGAACGATGCGCCGTTTCCGCCGCGCACAGTCAGACGGCCCTCATACGCTTGGTTGTCGTCAACGTCGACCCGAATCTCATAGGCCACACCCGGGCGCTTCCTCTCGTCCCAGCTTCGATGATTGCGCACAACGATCTCGAAGGTTGCCGGCGCGAGCAGCACGCGCGCGTCGAAGGTCAACAAGAAATCCCAATAGCGCGGTTTCGTTCTGATCGCAGCGCCTTTACCGAATCGAAGCACGCCCGTCGTGATGTCTACGTCTTTTGGCGACCCGCGCTCGTTCTCCCAAGCGCTCTCGAAATCGGCTTCGGTAAGGAGATCGCGTGTCGGTCGATCCTGGGTCTGACCAGATGTCTGGGCGGCGAAGAGCGCGAGCACGCCGACCAACGCGAGGCAGGTCATCTCTCCGGCGGTGGCTCCGAGAGCAGCGCCGGCCAGTTGTTGATCAAGGTGAGCTTCGGCAGCGGCGGGGGACCCGCCGGCACGTTGATCAGGAAGCGTTGTCCGTCGCGGCTGACGTCGTACTGGTGCGAGATGCCGTACGCGATCACGGCCGGCGTTTCGAAGAGTGGCGTGGGGCTCCAGAGCGTCAGGCTGCCATTGGCTCCGAGGCTGACGGGCACGCTGTTCAACCAGCCTTTGCTGTCCACGAAGAAGATTTCCTTTCCGTCGGCACGCCATCTGGCCTGATGGCCGCCGATCGTCGACACCTGTTGGCGCCCGGTGGCCTTGGGAAAGGCCTGCACGAAGATCTCGAAACGTCCCGACGAGTCGGACGCGTAGGTCAGCCACTTGCCGTCGGGTGAGAGCTGCGCGTCCAGTTCGCGAAAGGGTGACGTGAATAGGATCTGTGGCTTCCTGTCTCCGTCGAGTGCGATCGTCTCGAGTTCGAGACCCTTGCCCGGTTGCTCGCTCTCCGTGACTATCGTCCTTCCGTCAGGAGTGAAGGCGTCCGGCCAGATCCGAGTGGGCCAGTCGAGCACGATTTCCTCCTGGCCGAGTCCATGCGCATCAATCATGACGATCTGTCGCCGCAGGCTGGAACTCGGGCCGGTCGCCCGCGAGAATGCGAGGCGCGAACCATCGGGTGTCCAGATCGGATACTCCTCGATGCCGGGCCCCGAGGTCAGTCTCGTCTCCGACTGACGGCCCAGATCGAGCGTCCAGATGTCGCTGTTCTCGCTGCCCACGTGGAATGCGACCTGCGATCCATTCGGGGATGTCTCGACGAAACCGATCGGTTCGGGCCTGCCCTCGGCAGCGAGGCGCTCGCCATTTCGACCGAACCATTGGAGTTGCGTATCCCGGAGCGCTCCAACCGATTCGTAGGCGAGCAGACCGCCGGTCGAGGCCGTGAAGTGTCCAAATCCAAACGGCATGTTGTCGACCGAGTCGGCGAACCCGATGTCCTGCACGACGAGGGTTGCTTCTCCCTTCTTGTCGAGCGTAGCGGGGTCAATCCGTTGAGCCACGAGGTTTCCATTCAAGACATACAGTATCGAGTCCGGAGGAACCCATTCCGCGTTCGTAATCTGACCCGTCAGCATGGTCGTCCGTGCCTGACCGTCGAGGCTCGCCACGACGACGGCGCCCTCGCCCGTGTCACCACGCCTGACGGTATACAGGAACCGGCGACCATCCGGGAGGAACTGCGGAAACAGATGAGCGAGCTCACTGTTCGACTTGTCGAGCGTCGTGACCGGGGTGACTGGGCCTCCCGACTGGGCGACGCGGTGGATGGTGGCGCCATTGCCCAGCCCGAGGTCGCCCCCCGGGGCCAACAGAATGTCTCCGGCCGCGTTCCATGTTCCCCCATACATCCCGTTCCGAGCGATTTCGCAGATTTCATGCGTGGAGCCATCCGATAGCGAAAACCTCAGAAGCCGATTGTCCTTTGTGAATGCCAGATAGCGGCCGTCAGGCGACCAGAACGGTCGTGCCCCGTACGGCATATCATCACCGGTGGCCACCTTTTCAACCGAAACTGGTTGCACGCGGGAGGATCTGAGGTCGAGTACCCAGAGACCCTGGCCTGAATGGAACGCCAGGTGCGATCCGTTTGGCGACAGGGCCGCCTTCGAGAGCAGCCTGTACCTGAGGGGTACTGACGGCGTGATATCGACGCGGAAGGGAGTCGTCGTCGGAGGCGCGGCTACGCGTGCAATCGAGAGCGCCCACACTCCGAACGCGAGTCCAGCGGCGGCCGCCAGCCATGGCAGGGCGCCCAGCACGCGAGATGTCCGACCGGCACCCGTCGCCCTTGTCTCCCCGGCCGCGAGTGGTCGTGTCTCGCTTGTCGCGCCTTCGTCGGCTCGATGTGCCTCGTCCGCCACCCACTTCAGCTCGAGCGCGACGTCGCGCGCCGACTGCCACCGATCCTCCGGTTTCTTCGCCAGGCACCGCCGGACGATTCGATCGAGGCTGCGCAGGCTGATGTTGGTGACGCCGCTGGTGCGAGTCAGCGTCGCCGTCTGCGCGCCGGGCTGCAGCGTCATCGATATGGATGGCGGCTCGTCCCTGAGAATCGCGCTGATCAGCGCGGCCTGCGTCGGCGCGTCGAACGCCCGTCGTCCCGTGAACAGCTCGTAGAGAACCGCCCCGAGTGCGAAGATGTCCGTCCGCGCATCGACGGCCTGGCCTTCGAGCTGTTCGGGCGACATGTACTGCAGGGTGCCGAGGATCGTCCCCGCACTGGTCACGGGATCGCGCGCGGAGACGGTGAGGATCTCACCGCCGTGGCCCGATCCGTCTCCATCACGAAACTTGCCGATGCCGAAGTCCATGAGCTTCGCGCCGGACTCGGTGAGCATGATGTTGCTCGGCTTGAGATCGCGATGAATGACGCCGTGACGGTGCGCGGTATCGAGCGCATCGGCGATCTGGATGGCATAACCGAGCGCTTCGGCGAGCGGCAGCGGACGCGTCGGCCAGGCCTTCAGGCGATCGGCCAGCGTCGATCCCGCGAGGAACTCGAGCACGAGATAGGACATCTCGCCCTGGCGTCCGACATCGTGGACCGAGCAGATGTGCGGGTGGTTGAAGGTGGCGACCAGCCTCGCCTCGCGCTCGAAGCGCTCGCGCGCCTGAGCATCCACCGCAAGCGAGGGTGGCAACACCTTGATGGCCACTGACCGGCCCAGCCGCTCGTCGCGTGCGCGATACACCTGCCCCATGCCGCCGCTGCCGGCGAGGGCCTCGATCTGATACGGGCCGAGCCGCGTGCCGGTAGCGAGCACTGGTGTGTCGCTCATTTTTTCGAGTGTTCGACCAGGTAGTCGTAGGCGTCGCCGACGGTCACCAGGTTGTTGGCATCCTCATCCGAGATCGACACGTCGAACTCCTCTTCGAACGCCATGACGAGCTCTACGGCGTCCAGCGAATCGGCGCCCAGATCTTCGATGAACTGGGCTTCGCGGACGACCTCCGATTCCGGAATGCCCAGCTGCTCGACGATGATCGTTTTCACCCGGGCTTCGATCTTCGCGCGCGTGTCTGAATCCTGGCGGCCGGTGGATTCACCCGCCGCTCGACGCTCGAGGGGTCCGGCGGAAAAGACACCCGTGGTCAGCAGCGCGGCGAGGCAACACGACACGACCAATCGAGCCATCGTCTTTTCACTCCGGTGGAGGAGACTGTGAGTCGCAGACCGGCTTGTAAAGCACGGCATTGACGCTCGGTGCGCGGACGTAGCCGTCGGCGTCGGCTCTCGCGTCCGGTTCGAGCGGGGGATCCGATCCCATCTGATAGCGCATCGACGTGTCGAAATGAACGCGACGCGGCACAGGCCGGTCCTTGCCATATGCGGTGCCTGCGGGGAAGGCCGGAGGCTTGATCGTGTGAAGCAATCCCGCCAGCTTGGTGGTCATCCTGTCATAGGCGTCTCCGAGCGGCCCGTCGGGTGGTCGAGTCGACTGAGAGGTGTTCAGGCTGGCGAGCGTTCGATCGGGGTAGACAGACACGTCGAAGTCCCATGAATAGATCCCGCCGGCAAACGGTCGGAGATCTTTCTGCATGACAGAGCCGAACTTTCCGAACACCCGGTTGTCCCACTTCCTGGTCCAATCGGCCAGTTTCTTGTTCCCCTCATCGATGTTTCCGGGGCGGGAGTCCGTCTTTGCCGCCTGCGTCGCTTTATTGCACGATCGCTGCTCCGCGTTCGCCAACATCAGCAGTTCCGCTTTCTCTTTCACCACGTCCCTGAAGCACGGGGCATCACCTGGCCCTGAACATGCCTTTGCGGCTTCATGGAACTTCCGATCGATGCAATCGGTGTCTTCCCGGTATGCCTCCTGACAGGATTGTTCCGATTGCGGCTCTTGAGGTTCTTGCGCGCTGTACCTGGCGATGGCGGCGCCACTGAGCAGCAGTGAGCATGAGAGCGGTGCGATGAGGACCGCGCCCCGCAGGTTCATGCGAAAGTTCTAGCGCCGGTAGTCGATCTGAGCAAGGAAATTCTCACCGAACTATAATCGGGCTCCCGCCCTCACATGCATCTGATCAGACGAGCCGTTCGCTGGCTTCTGACCTCCTACCATCGCTTCCGAGGTTCGGTCCTGGAAGTCGATGGCGTCAAACTCCAGGCGGATCGCCGTCTCTCGCGTCGGATGGTAGAGCGGATCTGGTCGGGCGCACACACGCGCTGGGAACGGTCGCTGGTCCACGACGCGCTGACGAAAGACGATGTGGTCATGGAGCTTGGGGGAGGCATCGGGCTGCTCGCCATCTCGTGCGCCAGGAAGATCGGGGGCGAACGTGTCCACAGCTTCGAAGCCGACCGGTCGCTCGAGCCCGTCGTCCGGCAGAATTGTCGGTTGAATGGCGTCGATCCGCACTTCGAGTTCTGCATGCTCGGCCGGTCTGACGGACAGGCGACACTCCACGTCGGGTCTGATTTCTGGGTGTCGTCCGTCCTTCCGCAGGCGCATCACGACAGGACGATGTCGGTTGAAGTCCGGTCGTTCGATCGAGAGGTGGCGCGCATCCAGCCGACGTTCCTGGTCGTCGACATCGAAGGCGCCGAGGAAGATCTGTTTCGCCACGCGAACCTGAGCCCCTTCGCCAAGATCATGGTCGAGTTTCATCCGCGCGAGCTCGGGCCAGAGCGGACCGATGCCACCCGCCGCGCGATTCATGCCGCCGGTTTCGAGGAGCGTCGCCAGCTCCACGGGCGCTGGTATCTCTACCAGCGCACCGGATTCGCTTTCTCGACGTCATCGTCAGGAAATCGGCCGGAGGCATCATGACAGGCACCATGTGCGGGGCCGTCGTGATTGGCGGGTACATCACCGGCCTGAGTACGGTTCGCGCGCTGGCATCGTCCGGCATGCCCATTGCCGTCGTAGTCACAGATTCGAGTGACATCGCCCAGTATTCCCGCTGGGCGACCGAGCACCACGACCTCGTCGATTTCTTCAACAAGCCGGACTCGCTGCTCGACTTGCTCGAGCAGCACGCGCGGCGCTGGCAGGGTTGGGTGCTCCTGCCGATCAGCGACGAAGCCCTGACGGTGCTGTCCCAGCATCGCGAGCGCCTGGAGCGCTCCTATCGGATAGCGGCGCCGCCGTGGGAGGTCGCACGCAACGTGCTGCAGAAGGATCTGACATATCGCGCGGCGCAGGATGTTGGCGTCGACGTCCCGCGCATCTACGGCGATGCCGAGCCGCTCGTCGCGGCACAGAGCGGCATGACATTCCCGGTTGTCGTCAAACCGGTCGAGAGTCGTCCGTTCGTGAAGTGCTTCGGCGTCAAACTCTTTGTCGCTCACAACAGGGCCGAGCTCGCCCGCGCCATTCAGAAGGTTCACGCCCGAGGGCTTCGCGCCCAGGTCATGGACCTCGTACCGGGGCCCGACAGTCAGTTCCACAACTACAGTGTCTACATCGATCGACACGGACAGCCCGTCGCCGAGCTGCCGATGAAAAAGCTGCGGAAGAGCCCGCCCTTCTTTGGCGTCGTGCGGGTGGCGGAAACGACCACCAACATGGCGCTTCGGGAGCCCACGCTGGCGCTGCTCCGCCGGATCGGATGGCGAGGCATGGCGAGCGCGGAGTACAAGCTCGATCCCCGCGATGGGCGCTATCGCCTGATGGAGATCAACGGCCGCTCATTTCTGCTGCAGGGACTGGCGTGCAGAGCTGGCGTGAACTATTCGCAGCTTGCGTGGCAGGAGGCCGCCGGGGCGAGCGTCAGCGGCTCGCCCAACGGCTGGAGCGGCATGTGGATTCACGTCCTCGACGATCTGTACTACGGCACGTTCTTCCGGAGGCTGGAGCGCCTGAGCGTCGGCCAGTATCTCTCTCCATATTGCCGGCCGAAAACGTACGCGGTCTGGTCGGCACGCGATCCACGACCGTTCATGAGACACTGTCGCCAGGCGTTCGAAAAGGCGCGAGCGGTGGCGGTCGATTCGGAGGCGCGCTCTCTGGTTCGCCGTCGAGTGGTCAGCATGCCGGTCGAGCCAGACACGATCGAATGACACCTCTCCTTCATCACATCCCCGAACCGGAGCGACACGCGATGACGAGTCATCCCTTTCCAGCCGGCGAGCCTCTCCTGAGCATCGTGATCCTGACCTACAACCGCCCGCAACTGCTCGAGCGCGCGGTCAGGAGTGCGCTCTCACAGACTGTCCAGGATCTCGAAGTGATCGTCATAGACGATGGTTCGTCGGTGCCGGTGAACCTGCCGGAACACCCGAAGCTGCGCGTCGTGCGCCTGCCTGAGAACCGCGGACTCGCCGCTGCCCGCAACGCGGGAGCACAAGCGGCCCGTGGACGATGGATTTCGTATCTCGACGATGATGACGAGCTGTTGCCGTGTTTTGCTGAGGTGTCGCTCGATGCCCTGGCTCAATCGTCGCTGCCGAGCCCAGTCCTGGTGCTGTCAGGCCTCGAGGTGATCGAGAAGGGCGGTCGGGTCATCGAGACGCATGTTCCTCCAACTCTCCCGCGCGGCTCGTTGTTCAATCTCGAACCAATACCGGAGCACCACTCTTTTTTTCCAAGCAGACCCTGGTTGTAGAACGCAGGGTGCTCCTCGACATCGGCGGCTTCGACGAAGCCTTCAGCGCGCTCACGTACACGGACCTCTTCCTTCGCCTGAACCCTGTCTGTTCGGTCCTCGGAGTACCCGTCGTCACCTATCGGCAGCACCTCCATGACGGGCCGCGGGCTTCCCATCACGCGTCGCGGCGCCGCGCTGATTTCGAGCGGTTGATGAAGAAGCACGGCGCGCTTTTCAGCCGTCATCCGAGGATGTTCGCGGAGTTCCTGCTCGTGCATGCGCACGCCCTCCGCGATCTGGGCGAGCGGCGTCGGGCATATCTGACGGCCGGCCGCGCCGTGGCGGTCCATCCGATCCATGCGGTGAACCTGATCGCGTCGTCGTGGTGGAAGCGGATTGTGGAATGAGCGAGTTCGGAGCGTCAGACCGTGACGAGTTCGGTGTCGGATCGCTGGCCCGCGATCGTCCACCCTTCAACGGTGAGATCGCCAATCTCACAGGAAAACTCGGCGTAGAGGCGAAACGCTGCGCTCAGGTTCGCCGTCCGGATTCCGCGAAGAGGCGCACTGTCGAGCCAGATCCATGCGTACCACTCGTCATTGCTGGTGGGCGCAATCCTGTAGCGGCGCACGTGCTCGTCCCGTCGGAGGGTGATGTCGAGAGAAGGTGGCGTGGCGTCCAGCGCAGGATCCGGTCCGAGTTGCCGCCGATCAGGTTTGCGGCGGACAAAGGGCAGGATGGTCGCCGGAATCGGGACTCGCAGCCGGAACGCCACCCACTCATCATCGACTGACTCGGCCGTGAGAGCTATGGCTCGATCGAGCACCACCCGCACACTTTGGTGCCAGGCCCCCAAGTGACCTGTCAATCCCGCGATTGATAGAGCGACGGCCTGTCGAAGAAGTATCGATACACAGTCCCCGGCAGGATTTTCGGGACCGTCACGAATGTGTGGTACGCATTCGTGCCGAGTTGGAGCCTCTGCCGGTCCATCAACTTCAGACCGAACTGGATCGTGAGGCCGAGGTTCCACCAGATGCAGAGTGCGGTTGCGACAGCCAGGACCGTGCGCCGGGGCCGAACGTCCGCGGTGGTGACGAGGGCCGCCAACCCGAGAACGAGCAGCACGGTAGCCGACACAAAGCGGCGTTGGCCAAACGCGCCCGCGACCGTCCACGAGTCAACCGCGCCGGCGACATAGATCTCGAGCCCCAGCATGACGAGCGCGCAGGCTGCGATTCGCCGGTGATCAGCGGTCCATTGGGGCCTGTGGGTCTTTCCGAAGGCGACGAGCGCCAACCCCGCGATGGCGAGTGCGGCGAGCGGCGTCCAGAACAGAAACCCGTGCTTCGTCGAGACGAGCACGGAGGCCGCATGCGGCGACCACCACATCATCTTGCGCGACACGAGCCCTGAGGGTCCGAGACGTCCATTGAGCGCAATGTAGGCCAGCGCCTGCGGAAGATAGACAAGCGCCGCGACGAGGGCGCCCGCCAGTACCCTGCGCGCGAGCACCGCAGGTTGCGGACCATCTGGCGACTTCGACGTCCAGGATCGCCACATCGTCAGGGCGAGGTCCAGCGCCGGCCCACCGATGATGAACAGGTCCTGCTCGCGGACCATGATCATCAAGGCGCCGAACGCACCGAGCGCCATGAGACCTCGTGCCGACCACTGCGGTCGGACGACCAGCCACGTCAGCACGAACGCCGCCACCGCGAATGCCCCTGGGGCGTGCGCCATGACAGGAGAGAGGTACACATAGAAGAGGAGTGGCGTGCCGAGCCACACGGCAGCGGCCGCGACGGTTCCGTCGCCCGTCACCCGCCGTGCCGCCAGAGCGCTCAACACGAGCGCCGCCAAACCGTAGAACGCAGATCCGTAGCAGACCGCCGCGATATAGGGGTGCGAGTACCCGTCCGCAGGGATGGACGAGCCGAACGACCGCCTGACCCTGACCGTCGCATCCGCGATCCCGTAGAACGGCGCCCACAGGATGGCGCTGCCGATCGTTCCGAAATTTTCGCGCAGGCCTGTCGCTGTCGTTCGTTCGAGGAACGTCTCGTGGAATCCATGTGCGGCGCCGAGGCCGCGGTCGTAGAAATAGCGATACTCGTTGTCGAAGGAGAGATCACGATCGAACCACATCGACCGAAGAAACGCGAACCACTGAATCTCGTCGGTTCCGTAGATTCGCGTCGTGACCGCCGGCAGCGATGCCACGAAGAGCCCGAGCAGTACAAGGAGAGGCACGATCGGCTTGCGGGTCGCGGTGCCGGGCTGCGATGACGCGGGCAGGTTCATCGAAAACGCTACTATATAATGCTCTCCAAACAGTCAGACTTCAGGGCGGGCTCGATCTCGGTCCTTCTTCGTGTCTTCCTCTCAGCGCCGCAGCATGTCGTCGGGCGACGGCTCTCACGCTTCGACCGGGCTCGCGACAGGCGGCGACTACGCGTCGCGCGCCGGCCGCGCGCCAGCCCTCGTCGCAGCTCTCTTGCTGCTCGTTCTGGTTGTGCTCATCCGCACCGCGTGGGTGAGTGACGACGCCTACATCACGTTCCGCACCGTGGACAATTTCGTGCGTGGTTACGGCCTCCGGTGGAACGTTGCCGAACGGGTTCAGGCATATACGCATCCGCTGTGGATGTTCGTGATGACGGCGCTCTATGTCGTCACGCGCGAGCCTTACTACACGTCGCTGGCGCTCTCGATTGTGCTGTCGCTCGCCTGCAGCGCAGCGCTGGCGCTTCTGTTCGGGGCGTCGGTTCCGGGTGGAGCGCTTGCCCTGGTTGCGCTCATCTCGTCGAAGGCATTCGTCGACTTTTCGACATCGGGTCTCGAAAATCCTCTCACCCACGCGTTGCTGCTGCTCTTCCTGTGGCGCTTTTTTCGACCACGGTCGAATGCCGGGGATCTCTACTGGCTGAGCATGGTGGCCAGCCTCGCGGTACTGAATCGGATGGACGTGCTGCTGCTCGTGGCGCCGGCGCTGGCCCTCGCACTCTGGCAGGTGCCGAGCGTCAGGGCTCTCGGTGCCGTCGCCGCGGGCTTCGTTCCGTTTCTGGTCTGGGAACTCTTCTCGATCGTCTATTACGGGTTTCTGTTTCCGAACACCGCGTACGCGAAGTTGAGTACGGGAATCACGGGCGCGGAGCTCGCGCGCCAGGGCGTGTCGTACCTCGCCGAATCCTTCACGCACGATCCGGTGACGTTGACGGTAATCATTGCCGCCTGCATCCTGCCGGGTTCGGCCAGATTGCGCGGCGGATGGACGATTCGCCTGGGCATCCTCCTGTACGGGGCCTACATCGTTCGCGTCGGCGGGGATTTCATGAGCGGGCGCTTTCTCACGGCGCCCTTCGTGTGTGCCGTGGCGCTCCTGGCCTGCATCGACTGGCTGCGGTTTCGCGCCTGGCCACTGATGGCGCTCGCAGTCCTGACCCTCGGTTTCGCGGGAGCACACCCACCGTTATTGAGCGGTGCGAACTACGGGCAACCTCGCCCCGAGCCTCAGACCGGCCCCATCACGGACGAGCGCAACGTGTACTACGCCGCAACCGGCTTGCTCCTCGCGCCGTACCAGCCGGAGATTCCCAATCACCGCCGGGCCAGGGCCGGTCGTCTCGCGTCGCGCGACGGCACCGACGTTGTCTCGCAATCGGCCATCGGCTTCTATGGCTTCGAGGCCGGACCGAGAGTCCATGTGATTGACCTTCTGGCGCTGGCGGATCCTCTGCTGGCTCGGCTGCCGGCGCGTCGCCCGTGGCACATCGGCCACTTCTATCGCCGAACGCCCGAGGGCTACGAGGACACGCTCCGCGAAGGACGCCTGCACATCAAGGATCCGGGCGTCGCGGCGTACTACAGTCGACTTGCGCTGATCGTTCGGGGCGATCTGTGGGGAGGCGATCGCTGGAGGGCGATCGTCAGAATGAACCTGGGCTCGTACGATTCATTGCTGGCCGGGTACGGGCTGACGCGCCTTCGCCTGGCCGACCTGTCGGAACCTGCGGGCGACTCGGCGCCTGTAGCGACGACTTCACTCTACGAGCGGGGAGCGCAGATCGATCTGGGCCGGGTCGTGACTCGCGGCCGATTCGAGATCTCGCTCGATGATGACGACCGGTACAGGATCGAATTCTGGCAGGCGCGACGACGCGTCGGAACGACTATCGTGGGACCAGCCGCTCAGCCAACCGGGGCCCTGGCCGTGTACGACGCGGCGATCCCAGGCGGCGCCTCGATTGACACACTGTCGATCCTGCCAATCGACGGCGACTACACGTATCGCCTCGGGCGCGTTCGTTTGATCGACTGAGATCCTGAACGCGAGCGGATTCAGCCCTATAATCGCCCAGAAGATGGTGAACGAGAGACCAGCCGACAGCTCGGCCGACGACGAAGCCGTCATCGCCAAGAGTTACTTTGCGAGCTTCGCCGACGACTATCACCGCGCGTTCAGCGGCGGCGGCCAGAACGCCCTCCACGGACTGATCAACCGGCTGTTTCGCAACAGGACGTTCAGCCTCCGAACGGCGATCGTCGCCGAATGGCTCGCGGCGCACGACGTGCGAGGCAAGCGCGTTCTCGACCTGGGATGCGGATCGGGTGAAGTATCCATTGCGGCAGCGAAGCTCGGCGCGCGCGTGACGGGACTCGATATCGTCGAGGCCATGACCGAGATTGCCAGCCGCGAAGCGCAATCGGCGGGCGTCGCGGATCGAACCGAATTCAGAGTCGGCGACATTCTTCAGAGCGACGTCCCCCCCGTGGATGTGACACTGATGATCGGGGTCATCGAATACTATTTCGACATCGAGCGGCTGCTCGCCAGGGCGTGCGCGGCCACAGGCGAGCTTCTGATCGTCGTGGACACGCGCGGCCCCTGGTGGCGCCGCCAGCTCAGGTTCATGCTGGCGCGCCTCAAGAGATTTCATTTGTACTATCACCCGATCGAGGACGTCGTCGCGATCGCCCGGCGCCACGGATTTACAGAGCAGAAGCGAGTCCTTGGCCACTCCTTCACCGCGCTGGCGTTCGCGCGTGCGTCCTCGCGTGCGGTCTAACACAATGTCCGACGAGGGAATCCTGGGACTCTCCGTTGACGTGGACGAATGGTTCCATTCTCGTCGATGGGTCGATGGTCAGCAGGCGAGCATTCTCCCAGACACCCGAGCCCTCTTCGAACGGCTGTACGGAACTCCCGATCGGCCGGCCGGAGAAGTCATTCGACCGACGCTGGCTCTGCTGGATCTGTTCGACCGTCGCCGCTGCCGGTGCACCTTCTTCATCCTTGGCGAGATTGTCGAATGGTATCCGGACCTCGTGCGCGAGATCGCGGCGCGGGGCCATGAGATTGCCTGCCACGGGAAGCATCACGTGGACATCACGGTGCTCGGCCCCGATCTGTTCAGGCGGCATCTCGAGGACGCGGTATCGCGTCTCGTGCTGACGACAGGGCAGCGCCCGGTTGGCTATCGCGCGCCGAACCTCGTCTATGCGCCGTGGGCCACGGAGATTCTCGAAAGCCTCGGATTCGTCTACGACTCAACGGTGTGTGTCTCGCGTCCGATCGGGGGGAAGTACAAGGGCTGGGCGAATGCCCCGCGGCAGCCGTATCACCCCAGCTACGACGACATCGCGCGCCGCGGAACTGCGCGGCTGGTCGAGCTGCCGCTCCCGTCATTTCCGATCATCAAGCTGTCGGCGGGCTCGGGGATCATGACCCGCATTCTCGGCTTCCACTGGACGTCCATCGCGCTCCGCTCGACCGCTCGAGACGGGTGCGCAATGTTCTACTTCCATCCGTGGGAGGTCGGCGATCGTCCCCAGCCGCTGGGCCACCCCGTCAAGAACGCGGTCTTTCTTCGCCACACCGGCCCCTGGATGATGCGCGCCGTCGAGTGCCTGCTCGAGCAGTTCGACGGCAGGATTCGGACGGCAGGCGAGTGCGCGCGCCTGTTCCTCGCCGAAGAAACGGCCACCGCCATGCCTGCCGCAGACCAGGCCAGATCCAGCGTCGACCGCACCGAACCCCGCTCGCTCGTCGCCGAGACGCGGCCTGAAGGATCGTCGCGAGGTTGACGTCAATCGCTCGACAGGTTCTGGTGCCGCTTGGTCTCAGCCTCCTGGCTGGACTGGCCGGAATCGCGCTGCTGGCCGCAGGCGCCCGCTGGGCGGCGCCGGCGGAACTGTCCGGACCCGTGCGTGAAGGCGGGTGGACCAATCGATCCCACGGCTGGTTCGTTGCCGAGGGGTTCTTTCCGCCGGAAATCGATCTCGCGGCGGGGCGTCGCTTCAGCTGGACGGGTCAGACCGCGCGATTCAACCTGCCGCATCTCGATCGATCGCAGACGTACGAGTTTGCCATCCGCGCGTCCGCCGCGCGGCCTCGCGGTGTGGAGCAGCCTCTTCTCACCCTCTCTGTCGACGGGACTCCGCGCGTGACCGAGCGCAGCTCGAACAGACCGCAGCTCCTCTCGTGCGTGATTCCTCCCGATGCCGTCGATGGCGCGACGATCTCGCTCGACGTCTCTAATACATTCGTCCCCGGACCCGCCGACAAGCGCGCGCTGGGCGTCATGATCGACGACGTTCGCGTGAAGGCGGCGGCCGGTCATTTTCGACCGAGCCGCGCCGTGATCGCGCGGATGGGTCTGGCGACGATGGCGTGTGTCCTCGGTATGCTGCTGTGCGGATTTCCACTCTGGGCGGCGATGTGCTCGACGGCGTTGATCGCCGGCACGTTCGCGTGGTTGATGCTCCTCGACGGCGCCATCGTTGGCACATTTGTCGAGCGGATCGCACACCTGGGTCTTGGGGTCACGGCGGTCGGTGCGGTCGTTGGCGTGCTGAGGTGGCGGTGGCCGGGCGCGACGGTCGTGCTTCGAGGCTGGTCGAGCGCGATCGGCATCTTGCTGGGGATGAGCGCGCTGAAGCTCGCCTTTCTGGCGCATCCGCTCGCTATGGTCGGTGACTCGACGTTCCAGGTCCATCGCGCGCAGCTCGTGCACGCCGGCACCTACTTCTTCACGTCGGTCACTCCCCGGCCGTTCTTTGAATTCCCCTACGCGGTGGCGCTCTATGTCGTGGCGCTGCCTTTCTGGCGTTTCTTTCCGGCCCAGCCCGATCAGGCGCTCCTGCTGCGGGGATTGACGGTCGTCGCCGACGCGCTGGCAGGCTTCGCGCTGTACGCGGCGGTCCGTCGCCAATGGCACGATGCGCGCGCGGCATTTCTGACGGCGCTCTTCTGGCCGCTGGCGCGGGCGCCGGTGCAGGCGCTCTGCAACGCCAATCTCACGAACGCGTTCGGTCAAAGCCTCTTTGCCGCGGCCATGGGCACGATCGTGTGGGCCGCGGCCGGCGTCCGCCTCGCCGCCACGCCGCTGGCTATCGCGTGGACCCTTCTCACGATCGCCTTCCTCTCGCATTTCAGCACGATCTCGGTGGGCATTCCGCTGGTGTGCGCGGCGAGTGGCCTTCTCGTCATTGCCGCCGGGAGCCACGTGGCGAGGCGCACCGGAGTCTGGGCCGTCGTGATCATGCTGGCTGCGGCTACCGTTTCGTACGCGGTGTACTACTCGAACCCACGGTTCACGCCCATCTACCGGAAGACCATCGAACGCGTGATGTCGGGTGAAGGCGAAGCGCCAACGCGATCGATTGTGGCGCCTGCGTCGACGAAGCTCAAACGGTGGCTCATCGGTCACTCGAACGACTATGGACTCCCCGGCGTGCCGATGCTGCTCTGCGCAGCCGCCGGTGCCGCGCTCCTGATTCGGCGGCGGCGACGCGAAGCCCTCACGATTGTTCTGGTCGGCTGGGCGGCGATGTGGCTGGTCTTTTCGCTGCTGGGGATCGTTTCGGCCATCGAGATGCGTGCGAATCTCGCCGTGGCGCCCGTGTTCGTGTGCTGCGGGGCCTATTTCCTTGCGTGGCTTGCGGGCCGGTCGTCGGCCGGCGTCGCGCTTGCTGCGGCGGGCGCGCTCGTGATCGCCTGGGACGGCGTCCGACTGTTGCTCATGTGCATCGGACGCTGGTAGCGGGACGCACCGAAGCAATCGACTAGAATCTGGCGACCATCCCGAGAGTCATTCTCCATACAGGAGCGTTCTCATGAATCGCATCAGACGATATTTCACGCCAGACGAGCGGCGGCTGTCTTTGTCCGCCCTCGCACTTGCGGCAGCGCTCGGTGTCGTCCTCACGGCACAACCAACCACGTTCGACGTGCTGATCACCGGCGGACGCATCGTCGATGGCACCGGCGCGCCCTGGTTCGAGGGTGACGTCGGTATCGTCGGCGATCGGATCCAGGCGGTGGGAAAGCTCCCGAACGCCATGGCGCGAACGAAGATTGACGCGGCGGGGCTCGTGGTATCCCCCGGCTTCATCGACACGCAGGGCCAGTCGGAGTTCACGGTGCTGGTCGACAACCGCGTGGCGAGCAAGATCACCCAGGGCATTACGACCGAGATCACGGGGGAAGGCGCATCCATCGCGCCGGTGAACGACCGGCTGATCGCGCAGAGCGCAGCCGCGTACAAAGCCTACGGGATCACGCGCGACTGGCGGACGCTCGACGAGTACCTCCGGCGCCTCGAGCGCTCGAAGTCGACGATCAACATGGGAACGTTCGTCGGTGCCGGCGGTCTCCGCAATTACGTCATCGGACTCGACGACCGCCCTGCCACGGCCAGCGAGCTGGACCAGATGAGGGGACTCGTGGCGCAGGCGATGGAAGACGGCGCGATGGGGCTGAGCACATCGCTTCAGTATGTGCCGCACCGATTCGCCTCGACCGCGGAGATCGTCGAGCTGGCCAAGGTGGCCTCACGCTACGGCGGCGTGTACTTCACGCACCAGCGTTCGGAGGGGAACCGCATCTTCGAATCGCTCGATGAAGTGTTCGCCATCGCCGACCAGGCGAAGATTCCCACGGTCGTCTGGCATCTCAAGGCGGTGTATCCGCAGAATTTCGGGAAGATTGGCGAAGTGCTGCGCCGCATCGAGGATGCGCGATCGCGCGGCCTCAACATCAGCGGCGCGGTGTATCCGTACGCCCGGGGGTCCAACGAACTCACGGCGTGCCTCCCGACATGGGCGTGGGAGGGCGGGCCGGACAAGATGATCGCGCGCCTCAGCGATCCGGCCCAGCGCGAAAAGATCAAGAAAGAGATGGACGATCCGAACGTGAGCTGGGAGAACCAGTGGCAGGGATCGGGCGGATCCGACGGCGTCACGCTGGCGACGGTGCTCAACCCGGATCTGAAGAAGTACGAAGGCCTGAGCTTCACTGAAATAGGGCGGCAGATCAACAAGGATCCGCGCGATGCCGCGATGGACATCGCCATTCAGGATCGCGGCTACAGCCAGGTCGTGATCGCCGCCATGAATGAAGACGACATGCGCGTCGTGAACATTCATCGCCTGGTTTCTCTCGGCGTGGACTCGGAGGGGAGGGCCGAGGACGGGCCGCTCTCACATACCAAGGTGCATCCGAGGTCGTTCGGAGCGTTTCCGCGCTATCTCGCGATGTACGTCCGCGACCAGCACGCCATCGCGCTCGAAGAAGCCATCCGGAAGATGACGTCGCTTGCTGCTGCTCAGGTCGGCATTCGTGACCGCGGCATCATCCGGCCTGGCATGATGGCTGACATCACCGTGTTCGACATGAACAGAGTTCAGGACAAGGCGACCTATGTCGATCCGATGCACTATTCCGTCGGCGTGATGGACGTGCTCGTGAATGGCAAGGCCGTGGTGCGCGATGGGAAGATCACCGACGAGCGCCCGGGCCGACCGCTTCGCGGACCTGGTTACCGGCCGAGGCCAGCCGCAAACTAGGCACTGATCATGCTACTCCGGGCGGCGGCAGACTGGAGGAGCTGATCATGGCGACTTGTGAACGGACACATACTCTCGACAGCGGGAAACTGATCGTGACGAGAACGACATCGAACGGCAGCCATCGCGCGTCGGTGTGCGACGGCGAGGCGTATCTGTCGTTGCCGTGCAACGATGCCGCAACTGCGAGGCGACACGCGGATGACATCGTCGCGCGCGCGGCTACCGGCGCGAGTGCGACTGGAGGCGCTGCACCGGGTGGACGCTGGTGAATGAAACCGCGTCACCCAGGTCGCCGGCGAACGCCGGCTTTCGTGTTACGCAGCGGCGCGCAGGGTAGCGGACGACCCGATGCGGACGAATGGCCGAGGCTTCACCTCGGCCATCACGGCCCCACCTTCTCGTAACTACTGACCCGGGAACGCGCACGATCCTGGCTGCGCCGGTGGGATCGCTCGCAGATATTCGTAAATGGCGCGGATGTCGTGCCGCGTCATGTTGCGCAGCACCGGCCACGGCATGACCTGCAGCACTTGGCCCGGAGGATCTTCCGAGTCGTGCCCGGTCCGGATCAGGCTGAAAAAGTCCTCGAACTTGATGCCATTCGGCAGACCTGACGCATCGGGCGTGAGATTTGCGGACAGCACCTGCGGCGGCGGGCCGAACGGGACGCCACCGGCAAGGAAGTTTGGCGCTGTTGATCTGGCCGTCACCGACGCCATCGTAGGGGTTGTGCCCCGGTGCGTACGACGGGCAGGAGTGGCAGTCATTGCAGCTGCCCACTGCATTGACGAGATAACTTCCCAGGCCAACCCACGCCCGGTTCTTGCCTTTGAGGTTGAGTTTGACGGGGCTGATCGCGAAGCCTTGCTTTACTCGGCTCTGGTCCTCTCCTCCGCCGGCGGCAGCAACTGTGACGGTTCTAACAAGCGTGACGAGAAACACTCCAATAAGTGCGACGCCGATCGCCTGTCTGGTTATCGAAGGACTTCTGAGACACAATCGCCGTGCGACAAGGAGTCTGCCATGGCCCGGATCGATCGCCGCAGTTTCAATGCGTACCTCACCGGGACTGCAGCATCGGCGCTGGGACTGCCGCCGCTGCGGTTTGCGGATCAGGCCTCCGGCACGCGGGTCAACGGCCAGCGGCTGAACGATCATCTGGAAGAGCTGAGCCGGTTCGGAAAGAATCCGCAGGGCGGCGTCACGCGTCTCGCGTATTCGAGCGCCGATCTCGCGGCGCGCGCACAAGTCATGAACTGGATGCGGGACGCGAAACTCGACGCGTCGATCGACTTCGCCGGAAACCTCGTCGGGCGCCGACCAGGACAGGACCGATCGCTCGAGCCGCTCATGTTCGGCTCGCACATCGATTCAGTGCCGGAAGGCGGCAACTATGACGGCGATGTCGGATCGATGGGGGCGATCGAGGTGGCCCACACCCTCTCCGAGCATGGGATCGCCACGAGACATCCTATCGAAGTCGTGATCTGGACGAACGAGGAAGGCATTCTCTGCGGCAGCCGCGCAGTCAGCGGCCAGATGCTTCCCGAGGAGCTTCAGCACGTCTCGCTCAGCGGCAAGACCGTCGCTGAAGGCATCCGGAGTATCGGCGGCGATCCGACGAAGCTCGATCAGGTGAAGCGCGGCCGCGGCGACATCGCCGGCTACTTCGAGCTGCACATCGAACAGGGCGGCATCCTCGATCGCGAGAAAATCGACATCGGCATTGTCGAGGGCATCGTCGGGATCGGCGAATGGGAAGTCACCATCACCGGCTTTGCGAATCATGCCGGGACGACGCCGATGAACCAGCGGCGGGATGCCATGTTGACGGCGGTGCAATTCGTCGAGATGGTCCACCGGGTAGTGCGCAGTTTTTCCGGCGCGCAGGTGGGTAATGTCGGGAAGATCCAGGCGTCACCAGGCGCTCCCAACGTCGTCGCGGGCTTGGTTGTGTGTACGCTCGAGCTCCGCGACCTGGAGATCGCACGAATCAAAGAGATGCACGCAAGGATTTCTGAGGAGGCGCAGAAACTTGCTCAGGCGAACGACACGCCTATCGCGATTCGCGAGCTGACCATGGACATGCCGGCGCTGAGCGAGGCGCGCATGCGCGGATTCGTGGCGGATGCCGCAAAGGCGCTCGGTTTGACGACGCGCGCGATGCCGAGCGGCGCCGGACACGATGCGCAGGCGATCGCGACGCTCTGTCCCATGGGCATGATCTTCGTCCCGAGCGTCGGCGGCGTCAGCCATTCGCCGAAGGAATTCTCGCGGCCGGGCGACATTACGAATGGCGCCAATGTGCTCCTCGGCGCCGTACTGGCGGCTGACCGCGCGCTCCCGTGAATGTTGGCTCGTGCTTGTCGACTGGCGATTGTCGAAATTTCGGCGCGCTCCGAAGCGGTTCGTTATCTCTGCACCGTGAAGTAGCGCGCGGCGAGGAACACGCCGTTCATGTCGCATTCCGAGTAGAACGTGCCGCTCCACCAGAAATTCCCCTGGGGGTTTCCCCAACTCACCCACATCGTGTAGCTCGTCAATCCCGCCGGAATCTCCAGATTGGCGTCGGCGCGGCCGATGACTCCACCATCGTCGCTGAAGTACGTACACGCATAGGTGAATGGTTGCGGCTGCGGCGAGACCTTGAGCTCGAGGGTCACCTCCGTGCCGATGTAACGCGGTGAGCCGGAAAAACCGGTGTAGTACCGCCGCGTCTCGAGCGCCGGCGCGTTATAGCCTGACTCGATGAACTTGATCGCGGTGGCCTTGGCGTCGGGAATCGGGAGCTTCAGGCCGAGGTGTCCGAGGGCGGGGTTCCCCTGAGGCCGTCCGTACACGGTGAAGCTCTTGCGCGCAATGTTCACGCCTTCCGAGGCGCAGTGGAGGTCGGTACTGGCCCGGCAGCCACTGACCCGGTGTGTCCGAACCGTAGCTGCCCCGGAGGGTGACGATGTCATTGCCCAGCGTCCAGCCGGTGCTTCCAAGCATCACCACGCCAGTCCGCGAGCGTAAGAGCACACATCCCCTGATCGTGAAGCTCTCGCCGGCGTTCTGGAGCGGGACCTCGTAGCCGATGTATTTCACCGAGGCCGTGTCGAATTGATTGTTCTCGATGCCGATCTCACCAAGGCGGGTGTCCGTGGTGTAGAAGCGGGGCTCAATCGTCACCGGCACACTCTCGGCAGGCTGGGGCGGGGCCGCGCCCGATGGAGACGGCGCGGCTGGCGCTCGCAGCATCGGCGGTGACTCAGCATTGTGCGTGTGCGCGAACAGCTCGTTGAGCTTCTTCGGGAGCGTGTCGAACGGCGAGCCGGCTGGTGGTGTCGCAGATGGCAGAGGAGAGGGGCTGCCCTTGTGATCCTTCCCCAGCAGCTCGTCGATCGTGGGTCTTCCTGTTGGCTGCGCGAGCAGCGTCGTCGTATCGATCACGGAAAACTGCCCGGTGATGGAACTGGTGGGCGTTGCGCAGGCGATCTTGTACTGTCCCTCGGCCCACCGGACCGATTCTCCACCGCTGAAGATCACAACCCACGTCGTGGACGTTTGACCGCGCGGCAGTTCCTGGCTGCGCTTGATCGTCTGCACCTGGCGATCGGCCGGCCCCGTGAGCGTGCAGGCCAGCTGAACCTGCCGCGTCCACCAGACTGGCGAATACGTCACATCCAGGTGGGCGTGCATGTACTGCATCCGCGCCAGCTCGAAGCTGCCATCGTAGCCATCGGTGTGAGCGAGCGCATTGCTCAGCGCCGGACTGTCGGACAGGCGGACCCGATCGATGTGGTGCTGCGGCGTCCCGCTGCATGCCGCAGTCGCCACCGCGAAGATGAGCGAGCCCAGGATCGCGTAGCGCATGGGTCGGCTCCGAACTTGCCCTACGCGAGCTTGGCGAGCGTCTTGACCAGGTGCGCGACGTCCTGCTGATTGTTGAACATGGCGACGCTCGCGCGGATCTGCGTGTCGTTCTCCCGCAGCGTGACGCTGATGTTCTCCTGCTCGAGGACGCGCTTGACGTCCTTGGGATCGCGACCGTGCGTGAAGCTCACGATCTGCGACGGATTGCCGGGCGGCGTGAACATGTCGAAGCCAAGTTTGGCGATGCCGTCTCGGAGCTCGTTGGCGAGTCCGATGCCGTGTTTTTCGATGCGCGCAAGACCGACCTGGCTGATAAGGCCCAGCGCGGCTTCGAGCTGGGCAACGGATCCGTAGATCAAGCCCGCGTACTCGTACTTCTTGGCCGTGGTGTGAAGGCGGAAGTGCAGATCCGGAAGGGTCTCGGCCACCTGGTTGTGGCCGAAGCGATCGGGTTGGATCCGTTCGAGGTGCTCTTCGCGGATGTAGAAGGGCGCGGCGCCCCAGCTCGAGAAGAGCCACTTGTAGGAGTTCGCGCACACGAAGTCCACACCTTCTTCGTGGAGGTTGGTGGGGAAAGTCCCGAGCGCCTGGATGCCGTCGGCGAAGAGGAGGCCGCCGTGGCTGTGGATGAGATCGGCAAGGGCCTTGACGTTGTGCCGATATCCGTTGCGGTTGGACACCCAGGCCACCGAGATGAGCCGCGTCCGCTTGTCCGTGCGCGACTCGAAATCCTCGATCGGCGCCTTGCCGTTCTTGTGCGGCACGATCCGGAGCTCGATGCCCTTCATCTTCTCGAGCTGCCGGTAGAGCACGAAGGTCGTGATGAAATGAAGCTCGTCGATGACGACGTTGTCGCCCGGCTTCAGATCGAGCGCCCGCGTGATGATGTTCTCGGCGTCGCTCGTCGAAAAGAGGATCGCGATCTCCTCGGCCTTGGCCCCGAACAGCTGGGCGAACTTGACCCTCGCCTGTTCCTTCCGTTCCATCGAGATGTCGAGTCCAATCGCGGGTGTGATCTGCTGCTCCTCCGCGTACTTGATGGCGGCTTCGTGGACGACCCGGGGCATGGGCCCGACATAGGCGGAATTGAGGTACGTCTGCCTCTGGGTAATCGCAAACTCGTTGCGCACCCCCAACGGATCGTCACCCATCGCACCTCCCAGGCTAAGGTGTGTGGTCGGCAGGGAAGCCACTCCCATGGCCGCCGTCGTTCTCAGAAAATCCCGGCGATCGATCGGGTTCATGTCCCGCCTCCTGGCGGCTGTTCTCAGATGCCGCCGTACGAGAGATAGCCGTCTTCGGGGTTGACGAAGGGGACGGTAATGCGCGGGATAGTAGCACGCGAGGCGGACGACGCGGAACGCCGGGTGCTACGCTGACGCGTGCGGTCGAAGGTTTGACGGTCGGCGACGTACTCGCCGAGCGGTGTCCGGCCTGGCGGCATCCCCAGCGGACCTGAGGACGCCGATCGATCCGACGACGGCACGGGTCAGCTCGACGAAATCCCAGAAGTGCAGCCGGACGGCATCGGTATGCGTGCCGGCGCAGAACACCATCTCCGGCTCGCCGACGAAGCGCTGGTCGACGAACACGCGCCACCGCGATTGACTCGAGAAGGGCGAGATGGCACCCACTTCACAGTCGGGACAGAGCTCGACGAGTTCGTTCTCGCTTGCCAGACGCAGTGTGGGAGCCTCTGCCAGAAAGCGCAGTTGTTCGAGGTCAACCATCAAACACGCCGGCACGACCGCCGCGATCGGCTCGTCGCCGGCGAAACAGATCACTGTCTTGGCCCACGAGCGACCAGGCACGTGCGAGGCGGCTGCCTCGCGCTGCGCGCTGAACGCTTCGGCATGTCGAAAGACGGTGTAGGGAATGTGAGCGTTCTTGAGGTATTCGTCGAGCGATCGCGGTCTCACGGTACCCTCCCAGCGGGCGCGCGGCCGGCTTCGAAACAGCGTCACCGAGGATCACGAACGATCTGGGATACCGATTCGGCGGCCAGTATAGGCCGGCCCACGGACCCAGCACCACGGGAAAGATTTCGCGGTACGGGAAAGATTTCGCATGGTGCGGGCCCGGTCAGGTTGCGAGGTGCCTGAGGCGGCAGTAGAATGCCGATGGGTTAGATCACCGAGCCACATGACACCTCTTTGCTGAGGTGCCTGGGGGGGTTCACGATGGCGGTTAGACCACGCTACCCCGGGATCCGCGTTACGGCCAACGGCAACCAGCTGGTTTCGTATCACACAGAAACCCGCATTGCGGACGGCGGCGTCTTCTATCCGATCACGCCATCGACCGAGGGCGGAGAGCTGTACCAGCAGGCGTTTGCCGAAGGCAAGCTGAACGTCTTTGGCCGCAACACGATCGCGGTTGAAGCCGAGGGCGAGCACGCCGCACAGGGCGGTGCCATCGCCTTCTCAGTCTGCGGAAAACGGGTTGTCAACTACACGTCAGGACAGGGCGTCGTGTACGGGTCGAGCAGTACCTACCACGCGCCCGGCAAATGCTCCACGATGGTGCTGGAGGTCGCCGCGCGGGCTCTCACCAAGCACGCATTGAACGTCCACTGCGGGCACGACGATGTGTACGGCGCGCTCGACACGGGCTGGATCATCGTCTTTGCCAAGGACGCGCAGCAGGCCGCCGACCAGGCGCTCATCCTGCGGAGGGTCACCGAACTGAGTCTGACCCCCGGGATGAACGTCATGGACGGGTTCTTGACGTCCCATCTCGAGCGGACGTTCTACAAGCACGAATCCCAGCTGATCCGCGAGTATCTCGGCGCGCCCGAGGACCTCATCGAGTGCCCGACCGAGAGTCAGCGTGTGCTCTTCGGACCACGTCGCCGCCGCGTTCCCCGGATGATCGACCTCGCCAACCCCGTGCTCCTCGGTCCCGTCCAGAACCAGGAGCACTACATGCAAGGTGTGGTCGCGCGCCGCAACAATTTCACCGAGCCGATCCTGAAATTCTTCGAGGCCGCATACGAGGATTTTGGAAAGCTGACTGGCCGGCACTACGGACTGGTCTCCCGGTACAAGACCAACGATGCCGACACCGTGTTCGTGTCGCTGGGCTCGGCGGCCGAAAACATCGAGGCCGCGGTCGATTACCTGCGCGAGCGGCGGGACGCGAAGGTGGGCTCGGTTCACGTGAACGTGTTCCGTCCGTTCCCGGAAGCGGCCGTGGTCGAGGCGCTCGCGGGTAAAAAGAACGTCATCATTCTCGAACGCACCGACGAGCCCATGGCGGGCGACAACCCCATGGGCCGCGATATCCGGACGGCCCTGCACAAGGCGCTTCAGAAGGAAGCGGGGCTTCCCGCCATCGAGGCCTCCGAGATGCCGCGTCTGTTTGGCGGCGTCTACGGGCTCGGCTCCCGGGATTTCAGGCCCGAGCACACCATTGGCGCGTACGAGTTTGCGACCGGCGCCCGTGCGCGACGGGACGGCAAGCGCGCAGCCGATGGCGCGTCGTTCATGGTGCTCGGCGTGACGCATCCTTACGAGGTCAAGGCCGACGAGATGCCGTCGCTCTTGCCCGAGGGAGCGATCGCCGTCAGATTCCACTCGGTCGGCGGCTGGGGCGCGATCACCACCGGCAAGAACCTGGGCGCCATCATCGGCGACTTCAACGACTTCCTCTACGAGCGCGACAAGGTCGTCGACGAGTTCGGCAATCCGAAGGAGATCATCCACGTCAGCGCCAATCCGAAGTACGGATCGGAGAAGAAGGGCGCGCCGACGGCGTACTTCATGGTCGCGGCGCCCGAACGGATCCGCGTGAACTGCGACCTGCGGCACGTCACGGTCGTCCTCTGCTGCGATCCCAAGGCGTTCACGCACACCAATCCGCTCGACGGGATGTCCGAGGGCGGGAGCCTCGTCTGGGAATCCGAGGAAGAAGGCGAGCAGGCCTGGGAGCGCCTCCCGCTCTGGGCGCGACAGCAGATCATCGACAAGAAGATCAGGGTCTTCACGCTGCCGGGCTTTCAGATTGCGCGCGCCGCCACAGACCGCGCCGATCTCCAGCTCCGCATGCAGGGCAACGCGTTCCTCGGCGCATTCTTCGCCGTGTCGCCGCTGCTCGACGAGTTCGGCATCAGCCGCGAGCAGTTCCACGAGGTGGTCCACAGACAGTACGTCAAGAAGTTCGGCCGCCTCGGCGAAGGCGTCGTGAAATCCAACATGGAGGTCATGACGCAGGGGTTCGAGCGCGTGCGCGAGATCCAGATCGGCGAGCTCTCCGCGCCCGATCGATCAACGCTCCGCGGCCAGGCACTCCTGCCCGTGGTGGCCGACGGAAACGGCCACGGCGAGAGTTGCGGATCGTGCCGCTCGCATCACATTCCCGAGGGGCAGTCCGAGCGTACACCCCTGACCAGGGTTGAGGAGTTCAACGAGCTGTTCCGAGGAGGGTTTGGGTACGACCAGCCGGCCAACGCCTACGCGTCGCTCGGCGTCATGGCCGCCGGGAGCGGCGACACCGCCTCGAAGTACGTCGCGCGGCGCGAGACGCCGCTCTACATTCCCGAGAACTGCACGCAGTGCATGGAGTGCATCGCCGTCTGCCCGGACACGGCGCTGCCCAACTGCTCGCAGGATCTGGAGACGCTACTCCGGACGGCCGTGACCAACTATGTGACTGATCCGGCCGAGCGCCAGAAGATGCTCCAGCTCGTTCCGGAAATCGAGAAGCGCACGCGCACCGCGATGCGGGAGGGTCTCACGAAAAACCAGGCGCCGCCGCTCCAATCGATCATCCAGCAGGTCACGAACGACGTAAACGGCTTCTCGCCATCGGCCAAGCGGCAGTTCTTCGACGTCATCGACAAAGTGCCGATGGCGTACCAGAAGGCCAACGCGATCTTTGCGACGCCGGAAAAGAAGAGCCCTGGCGGCGGCGGAGTCTTCTCAATCTTCGTTTCGGATCTCTGCAAGGGCTGCGCGGCGTGCGTCACCGCCTGCGGCGAACACCAGGCGTTGAGGATGGTGCAGGAGACCGAAGACGTGAATGCGGAGCACGAGACCGGCACCGCATTCCTGAACCTGCTGCCGGACACGCCGCAGAAATACCTGGGCCTCTACAACGATACGCGTCCCCAGGACTCGAAGACCGCCACGCTGCGCAACATGCTGATGGTGCGCCGGAACTACGACGCGCTGGTGTCCGGAGACGGCGCGTGCGCCGGATGCGGCGAGAAGAGCATCCTCAGGGCCATCGCCGCCGTAACCGAGGCGTACATGCGCCCGCTGTACCACGCCAAGGCCGACCGGTTGAGGGCCGCGGCCAGCGAGCTCGAGAAGAGCGGGGTCGAGAGACTCGGCGCGCTCAAGGATCGGAATCGAGAAGAGTACGATCTTCTCCGCCAGGCCATCGCGCATCTCATCATGGGGCTGGGCGGCGAAGACGACAAAGACACTCACGCGAGGATGGCCGCCCACGGCCCCATCTCCGACAAGGACATCGTCGAGGCACTCGCGGCCGTGATGAGGCAGGAGGCCTTCAACCACAAGAACCTCCAGGCCATCGACGGCCGCCTGGCGAACGGCATGTCGGTGATGGCCATGGCCGCGCACACGGGATGCAACACCGTGTACGGTTCGACGCCGCCCAACAATCCGCACCCGTACCCGTGGATGAACTCGCTCTTCCAGGACGGCATCACCGTGGGCTGGCTTCTCGGCGAGAGCTTCATGGTCGATCACGGCCGGCGGTCCGTGGTCCCCGAACGGCTCGCCGCGGCACTGATGCACCGCGACGAGAACGTCATCAACGCGCGCGAGTACTATGAGTACGTGCATTTCAGCGATGCCCTGATGACGGATCAGGAAATTCTCGAACTGCCCAAGGTGTGGGTGGTGGGCGGCGACGGCGGAATGGGCGACATCGGCTACCAGAACACGTCGAAGGTGATGCTCCAGAACCGCCCGAACGTCAAGGCCGTGATGCTCGACACGCAGGTGTACTCGAACACCGGCGGGCAGAACTCCGACTCGACGCCAATGCTTGGCGGTAACGACATGAACGTGTTCGGCGCCGCCACACAGGGCAAGAGCGTTGAGAAGAAGACGGTCGCCGAGACGTTTCTCGCGGGCCACGGCTCGCCGTTCGTCGCCCAGGTCTCCATCGCCAACGCGCCGAAGCTCTATCGGGCGATCATCGACGGCATCGAGTATCGCGGCACGGCGTTCCTGCAGTGTTTCACGACGTGTCAGCCCGAGCACGGTGTGCCCGACGACATGGCGCTCGGGCAGGCGCAGGCCGTTCGCGACTCGCGCGGCGCCCCCGAGTTCGTGTTCAACCCGAGGCTGGGCGAAACGTATGCAGAGGCGCTCGATCTCAAGGGCAACCCGTCGATCGATCTGGACTGGTACGAGACGAAGTTCAAGGGCACGGGCGACACGTATCGGTACACCGTGGCGCACTGGTGCGCGACCGAAGCGCGCTTCCGAAATCACCTGAAGAAGATCAAGGCAGAGGACGCCGCCAAGCTGATTCCACTCGAGAACATCCTGGTGCGGATTACCCAGCAGGATGTCGTGTATCGGCGGTGCCTGGACCCGCACCATCGCGCCCACGTGCCCGATTTCGGCGTGTACATCCGCATTCAGGGATCGAACGGCAACGCCGAGTACCGGGCGATTTCGCGGCAGCTCGTGCTCTTCTGCGTCGAACGGCGAAAGGCGTGGCGGATGCTTCAGAGCAAGGCCGGCATCGACAACCGGGAATACAAAGCTCAGCGGGCGCTCTTGTCCGACGTCGACAACGGCAAGATCTCGAAGGAAGACCTCTTCGCCCACGGCGAACGCCTCTTGAAGGAGCGGATGCCGGCGGCCGTGTCGCACAAGCCGGCCGCGCCGCGTCCTCCCTCAGCGGTGACGCCGCCCGACGCCGCGACGGTGGTTTCACCGAACGCGCCACAACAAGGAGTAGCACCTGCATGAAGCGCAACGGAAGTGCCGTGTGGACGGGAGGTCTCCAGGATGGGAAGGGACACGTGTCCACAGCGAGCGGCGCCCTGTCCAGCACGCCCTACAACTTCAGGATGCGGTTCGAAGAAGAGAAGGGAACCAATCCCGAGGAGCTGGTGGCGGCGGCCCACGCGGCGTGCTTCTCGATGGCGCTGTCGCTTTTTCTCGGCGAGGCCGGGATGACGGCGGAGAGCATTTCCACCAAGGCGACCGTCAGTCTCGACAAAGTAGACGGCGGGTTCGCCGTCACATCATCGCACCTCGAGACCACGGTCAGGATTCCCAACGCGAACAAGGCGGCGTTCGAGAAGGCGGTCGAGACCGCCAAGACCGGCTGCCCGATCTCGAAGCTGCTGAACGCGAAGATCACGCTCGACGCCAGGCTCGTCTGAGCAGCTACACCGCGGCGGTTCGGCCGAGCCGCCGCTGCTCGCCATCACCGTTATTTCACCCGTGGGAACGTCGCACCGTCGATGCTCCCGCGGACGCCGCAGTGACCCGCGGTCCACGCGCATGCGCGCCCGACGTCTTCGAGCGTGATAGCCCTTCTCGTCGGCCTGATTCTGAGGACGCACTCGCCCGCCTGAGCCGTCACCTCCTTGAGTGGCTCCCGGTACTCGAAGAATCCGTCCGTCGGACGGGCGACGCCTTCCATCCGGCAGCTGTGGCCGTTATTGAACTGAAGCTCAAATGAAAAGCGCAGGCCGCCGTTGCTCTCGGGCGAAAGATTCAAGACGTCGGTGACCGTGGCTTTCTCCAGCCCTCCAGCCGCCACGAGGTCGATGGTGTGAGCGCGGCGATACATGCCCGCGAGGGTGGCAGGGTTTCCGGATCGGTGGCCGGCGCTGGCACAGGAAAGAACGGCAACCGTTGCAAGGGAGGCGACGAGAGAGTCGCGTCTTTCGCTTCGCGTCACCAGCTTCACCGGCTCTACTCGGGCTCTTTCGGGCGCTTCAACTCTTCGGCTCGTCGCTGAAGCATCTCCCGGAGCTCGCCTGCGTGGTCACGCAGCTTGGCTTGTCCCATCTCTGCCCCTTTCTGCATGATCTCAGGCATCGCTCCGATGAGCTTCTGACCCAGCTCGGTTCGATAGAAGGCGGTGAGTTGCCTCAGATCCTCCTCGGAAAAGGTCTCAGCGTACAGCCGGGCGTAGTCGTTGCGCAGCTCGTCCCATGAGAAGTACTTCGCGAAGAAACCGCGCACCTCGATTTGGTAGGGACGAAGCGTGGGATCGGCCTGCACCTGTGCGCTCACCATAATGTCCATGGCCTCCTTCAGCGATCGCTCCACGTGCATCGCGTCCATGAGCTCGAGGGCCGCCTGCTCATGAGTCGACGTGGGAGGGTCCTGCGCCAGGAGCATGACGGGAGTGGCCGCGAGCAGTACAACGACGGCGAATCTCATCGTGCACCTCCTGTTTGACGCCTGCGCCGTTGGAATGAGCCGGATCCTCGAAGCGCCACCGTCAGCTCTGGCTACTGACTCGTGGATTTCTGATCGACGTCCTTCTCCCAGTCAGCCAGCTTCGCCTTGAGCGCCACGACGACATCGGCGTGCTCGGCCGCGAGATCGTTGCGTTCTCCAGGATCGGCCACGACGTCGAAGAGCAAGTACTCTCCTCCATCAACCAGCAACTTCCAGCGGCATGACCGCACTGCCTTCTGCTGCCGCTCGGTCCGCATGATCCGCCAGAAGAGCTGCCGATCGACATCCGGCGTTTGGTCAGTAAGGCTCGGCAGGATGTTGAGGCCGTCAGGGTGATAGCCGGCGGGCAATGACGTGTCGGTGGCGGCAAGGATGGACGCGTTCAGGTCCATCGTGATCGCCACTTGTTCGGATGTCTTTCCTGCAGGGAGACGGCCCGGCCAGCGAAGGATCAAGGGCACGCGAATGCCGCCCTCCCAGAGCGTCGCCTTGCGATGAAAGAACGGCGCATTCCTCGACAGCCACTCGCCGCCATTGTCGTTGGTAAAGATGACCAGAGTGTTCTGAGCAATCCCGTTTCGATCGAGAGCTGCGAGGATCCTTCCGACACCCTCATCGGCTCTCTCCAGGATCCGGACGTAATCCTCACGCGTCACGCGCAGCGCGTCGTCCGGCATCTGCTCCAGTCGCAGGTCGCCCTCCTCATCCGGGTGTGGCGGACCCTGACGTCTCGGATCCGAGGCGGAGAGGTCGGGCGGTTGAAACGGCCAGTGCACCGCGTTGTACGCCACTTCCAGAAAAAATGGCCTCTCCGCGTGTCGATCGATGAAGCTCGCCGCATGGCTGGTGATTTCGTCGGTCAGATATCCTGATGCGGTGGCCGGCTTCGTATTCTCATAAAGGTCCGCCTCGTCGTCTCCCCGCCGGTGGCTGTAGTAGTCCACGGCGCCGCTCAGAAATCCGAAGAACTCGTCGAAACCGTGGGCGTTCGGTCCGAACTCGGGCTTGAAGCCGAGATGCCATTTGCCGACGAGCCCGGTGGTATAGCCGTGGTTCTTGAGCAGAGCCGGCAGCGACGTGCCGGTCACGGGCAGGCCGCGATCAAGATCCCTCCGTGTGGAAAGCGCCCACTCAATGCCCACTCTTTGCTGGTAGCGGCCACTGATGAGAGCCGCGCGGGTTGGAGAACAAACGGCTGCGTTCGCGTACGCGCTGGTCAGCCGGACACCTTGTCGGGCGAGGCGGTCGAGATTGGGGGTCTTTGCGTCGGACGCACCGTAGCTGCCGATGTCACCGTAGCCAAGGTCGTCTGTGATTACGAGCACGACGTTGGTCTTGCTTGGGAGCGCGCCTGTGCTCTGTGAGGCGAGATCTCCTGATGGGTGCAGGATCCCGAACGCCATTGCCGCCACGATGCCGATCCGCACTCGCATCACAGCGCACCTCCCTTGGCGGACCTCCGGGGCATTCTCCCCCCAATGCATTTCAGAATAGAGGCCGGATGTTCACTGCATGCATGCGTCGATGTGCGACGTCAATGCGAACCCCCTGCGGCGGTATCTTGGCTTTGCCTGAAAGGATCGCACCCAAGGTTCACTCCGTACCTCAAGTATTCAGTCCGTTCCCCAGGGGTTGTCGATCACGAAGCGCCAGGAGCCGTCCGCCTGGCGACGCAGAACGTCTGCGTTGTGTGCCGTCAGCTTGACTGGCGCGCCGTCTGGCCCGGTTCCCGTAAATGACCAAACCCCCACTACGAGAGCGAGATCACTTGCCTCAAGGACCCTTGTCACTTTGAGGTCCAGTGTGCCCTTCATCGCGGTGAAACCGGCCAGCGCTTCACGGACACCCGATGGGCCGTGCGCGAGGCTTCCAGGCTGAGTCGCAAACGCGGCCTTCGGCTCATACAGAGTCATGAGAGCGTCGAGGTTGCCCGCGTTGATTCCGTCAACGATCGATTTGAGGACCTGCTCCGGCGTATCTCTGGACATACCATCCTTCATCTTTCTACGTTGCTCGCGCATGTCATGAGACCGCTTCTGACCGGCATGAACGACGCGAGCTTCTGCGCGTCGCTGTCGCTCAGAGGGGTTTGTCATCGTCCGCGATCAGAACGACAGGCGGACCGCCTGTCGAGATCTCCATCGCATGCGCAACGGTGGCCTGACCCCCGGGTGAGGCCATCGCCGCTTTCAGCGATTCCATCGAATCAAAGTACAACTCGGCGACGCGTTGATAGGGTGCCGCTCCTGCCGGCGTACCAAGGACCTGCGCCGCCAGAAACTTCTTCAAGCCAGGAATCTTCTGGAGCACCATTGGCGCGTGCTCTGCGTGGTACCTTCTCTCAAACGTGGTCACGTCGGCGGGTGGCGGATAGAGCACAATCAGTTTTGGCATGGGGTCAGCCTCCAGGCTTGCTTTTGTGCGTTGCACGGGCGGCTGAGTGTAGCGCGGGGGAGGGACACCTTCAAATCCTGTTGGAGGGCCAACGCATGTCATCGCGCACGGCTCGGTCGCGCATCCGTCACTGGCGTCGAGCCTTCAGCGCTGCCGCCTGGTCGCGGATCCTCTCGATCCGCAAATCACCTCGGCAGGCCCACACCACTCCGAGCCGCGAGAGCATGCTGCCGTTGTCGTAGGCAAGGATCCGGTTCGCGTTCGCCTGGGGATGTGGATCCAGATCCGCTTGCCAGACAACGACGAATACCCCGTCATCGAGCATGGTCTTACGATGCGGCATCCTCAGGTAGGCCGTTCCGTCCAGGTCCGCGATGTGCATCGGCCACTTGCCATTGTTGGAGTGCGCCTCGTAGATGCTCTCGCCGATCTTCCGGAGATCGAACTGGATCGACTTGACTGCGATATCTACCTGGACGAAGACAAATGCCGTCGCAGCCGCGCCGAATATCAGGGACGACAAGAGCAGCTTTCTTTTGACGGACAATCAGTGTTCCTCCGGCGTGCCTCAGACTGCCGATAACTGTAAGGCTACGCTCAACCGAGGATGGAAAGCACGATGAGAGGCACCAGATTGAACAGGATGATGCCTATCTTGAAGACACTCATCCCGGCGTAGTGAAGGGCGTCGAACTGGTCACGCGACACGTGAAACCATCTGCCGTGGATGCGCTGCATCGCATCATGCGCGAATACGAAGAGCAGGAACCACACCAGCAATACCCCGTAGTTGAGGACCGTGCACCATAGAAGAAAAATTCGGGCGAGTTCCACAGTCATCGCGTCCTCCCTCGGCATCCAGCGCGCGTGTTTCAATACTCAGTAGCCCGCGGATCAGTCTAGCGGGCGAGCGGGACGATCTTCGATCGGAGCAACGCCCGATTTCGTGTCACCAGCGGCAGCTTGTGCACCACGCTCGTCGCGGCGATCAGTTCGTCGGCCGGGTCGACCGAGATCGCCGTACCCGATATATCGTCCGTGATCACGAGGACGACGTTGGGTTTGCTGGCGGATGGACTGTTCTGCAGCGCGAGAATCCCGAAGCCCCAAGGACAGCGAATGCCAGTGAAGCGACGATAACCCGTCGAGCTCGCATCACGACGTCCTTTCGGGCCAGAGCTAAAGCTCTGGCCTACGTACTGAGGTGGCCGACGACTATCGGTGCTTCGCCATCGTGGCTTCGATTTCGCTCGCCGTGTACGGAAGGTCTGGCGTCAGCATCTCGAAGCCGTCGCGCTTGATCGCGATCATGTCCTCGAGATAGAAGCCGTCGCCGTCGACCGTGAACATCAGCTCGTACGCCACGGTCATGCCCGCCCCCAGCACCTCCGGCAGTCCCTCGGCATCGTCGAGTCCGACGCCATGCAGTTCCCACGCCTCGGTGCCCTTGGGGCCCAGCAGGATTTCCGCTGCGTGTTTGCCTTCCGAAGTGGTGAGTGAGTCCTGCCGCCGGCGGATTTCGGCCAGCGCGACATCGTAGACCGCGCTTGGCTTAACATCGTCGCCCAGCGCGCCGAGTCCCGCCCGATAACCGGCGATGAAGAGATCCCATGCTTCGCGCTGGCCGGGAGTGAACGTTCCCGAAACAGGTGCAGTCCGCCCAACATCCCCCATGTAGTGATCGACCTGACAGCCGACGTCGACGCGCACAACCTCGCCGGCCTTCATCTGGCGGTCGACATGGTCGTATGCGATGAATGTGTTCCAGAGCGTTCTGAAATCCGCATTCGGTCCGCTCATGGTCCATGGCCAGAAGGAGACGCCGCGCGCGCCGGCGGCATGGCAGGCGTTCACGACGGCGAGCTCCGTCTCGTGCTGCCACTTGCCGGGCGCCAGCGCCCGCACCCCTGCCAGCATGGCCTGGCCGCTCGTCCGTCCGACTCGGCGGAGAATGGCCAGCTCCTCGCCGTCCTTGATATCGCGAATCGGCCGCAGCACTCCGACGGCCGATGTCACGGTGGTCGCGCCAAGTGACGTGAGCCAGGCCTGCCAGCGGATCACCGATCCGGCCATCGGCACCGGGGATTTGACCGGCTGGCGCGCGTCGGTCGGCGCGACATGTGCGGTGGTGGAACCTTGTGAGAATCGCTGGCGCAGCCAGGGCTCGAGCCCGTCAATCGATCTCACCTCCGACAATTGCAAGGTCCGTGCGGACTCCGCTCCCGGCGTCCGCGTGCTCCGCGTGAGCAGAGCATTCGTCGGCTGGACGAAGAGGAGCGAGGAAGGCCCGGCTCCGTCGAGGACGAGCACGGCGCCGATCAGGTCGTCGAGTCCCGTCAAGTACTGAAAGTCCGACGTCTGCAGAAAGCCCAGCTGATCGTCAGCCAGGAAGGAGGCGCGAGCCGGAACGATCAGCATATCGCGGCCAAGCCGCGAGAGTGCGGCTGCGCGCCGCGCCGGATAAGCCGACGCGGGAACTTGTGCCGGGAGGGCACTTCCCGCCAGCACGAGCGCGATCATGCACGATAGGGATTGTGCGAAGACGATCCGAGCGCGCACGATCGCACTCCTTTGAGGCAGGTCGGGATGACTATTTCGGTGCTGCGGGATGATCGGGTCCCCTCGCATCACGCGCGACGCGCCACTTTCCATCAGTGTCGTCGAACGCCCACTCGCCGGCGACCACGAATTCCTGAACCGGCTTGACCCAGTAAGTCTTGTAGGCCTTGAGATACAGGTGGCTGGTCGTTGGAAAGCGAGGCTGGCTCGACCGCCTGAAGCGGCCGAGCCAGGTGTGTGACGAGGTGAGTTCCTAGACCCGGCGATATCGGCGAATTCCCAACCCGACTCCAGTGAACAGCAGGCCGAGCAGCCCGACGAGTGGAAGGGGGCTGGCGGTCTTGGGCAGCTCGGGCGATCCAGTGCCCCCGGCGGCCTGGGATCCGACCGGAGCAGTCCCTTGCGCCGCAGTCCCTTGGGCCGGAGCAGTCCCTTGCGCAATGGCGACAGCCGCTGCGGTCTGTGCGGGTGTCGGCGCCACTCCGGTGACGGCCGTGTTGGAGGCGAACTCCGTACTCGGGGACTCGGTGATCTTCGTGGCGCGGATGTTCATGCCCTTCCGCAGATCGAACGTGGTGATCTCCTTGCCGGAGCTGTCATAGAGCTTCACCGGATCGTCGTGTTTGACGATGTACATTTTGTTCTCGCCGTTCGCCAACGTGAGGATGACCTGGATGTTCTTCGCATACCAGACCTTTCCTTCGAGAGATTCAACCGTTCTGTTGGTGACGGGAGTCGCCGTCTCGGTGACGGTCGCGTTCAACTTCGTCCCGGGTTGCAGTTGTCCGAGAGTCAACTCCTTCCCGTCGATGACGAATCTGCGGTCCGGAGGGGGTGTGAACACGCGGACCTCTCCAGTATTCATCCTGACAAAAAGCTGATTACCTTCCACCGAGAGTACCGTGCCGCTCAGTTTCAAGGTCTTCACGGTGGGTGTGCCCGGCGTGGACGATTGTGAGACAACCTGCGTTTGTGCCGCCGCCACGCCGACCGCGAGCGCGAGGCCCGCGAGCGTCGTGCAAGCGCGTTTGAAGATTTCTCGACGTCTGTTCGCCATCATAGTCTGCTACCTTTCAATAGACTCCGATCAAGACTCTTTGCCCCCGCAGTGGCTGGCGGGCAAGAAACGCATCGCGATGCGTTCTCGCGACGCTCCACACCTGGGCAACTGCTGCCCGTGGCTCGGCCGTTCCGTGCCTGGTTGGCGAACCTCCTGGGTCGCCGGGATCCAGTAGCGCTACTGAGCAGCGTTACCTCCTTCAGAGGATGTCGCGTGAACGATGAAGCGTTGAGGAGCACTCCCCACGAAGTAAAACGGGTAACACGTGACGAGGGTGAGCGAGGGCGTGCTTCGTGGCAGCAGCACACTCACGTCCTCGGGATTGACGATCTCCGTCTCGCTCACGCGATACACGATCGTCCTGTCCGGGGTGCTCAGTTCGACCACGTCGCCGATCTGGATGTTCATCAACCCGCGGAAGAAGCCGTCACGGTGTCCGGCGATTCCGCTGTTGCCCGCCACGCCTGGCCTCGCCGTTCCCGCGATCCACCCCGCTCCCCGATTCAATGTCAGCTCGTCGGTTCCATCGAATACGGGGACGCGAATCCCCAGGCGGTCCAGCGCGAGCACCGCCAGCGGCCGCTCCTGTTTCAGCGGCAGACTCTCCCTGAATGCCCGGATCCGCTGCAGCGACCAGAGGCTGAAATCCAGCTGGCCTTCGTCCGTTGCCAGGAATTCCCTGGTCGCGGTTGCGCGTTTCACGTCGGACTGTTCCTGGTTGAACTGTTGAAGTGCAGCCGCAGAGGAGATCCAACCGTCCAAGCGGCTCAGAGCATAAGTAGCCAGCAGGAGACCTCCGGCGAGGAGGAGCACCCGCTCGAGCCATAGCCAACCGCCACGCCGTTGGCTAGCTAGCAATGGTTGCCCAGACGCCCGGACATCCGCCGGCATCGACCGCCTTCCTTTGCTTGACCCCGAAAGGCTGACTACCTCGTGAATGGGCAACGCGCATGCCCGCCGGACGGGAGCCCGGCGTGGGTGATGTTATAGGGGATATCGAGTGTACGCAACCGGACAATGCAAGCTCGGCCGGTTCCTGATCAACCGGCGATCGACGCCCCACGACGGCGACGAGCGAGACAAGAATGACTTCATCTGAAAGGACGGTCTGTTCTATCCCGCTGTATTCGCTGGAGTTAGCCGACAGTCTGGCTAGGCGACGCTCCCGGCAAACGGTCCCGACACTTCAGCGAGTTGCACAATTTGTCGCCGTTCTACGACGACGACACTCCTCGGCGCAGGCTCAGGAAGAAACGATAGAAGAACAGCGCGCAGAGCACGAGTTGAAGCAGCAGTGCGAACAGGTAGCACGTCGATGAGTGGAATTTGATGGCGCCGGACACGAGAGAGGCAGCGGACAGAACGCCCATTGCGGCGACCGCCACCTCCACGAGCGATCGGTCCTGAACTGGACTGGCTCAAGGATCGCAAGCCCGCGTGAAGCCCGTTACTTCTTGCTGAACGCTTCCTTGACCTGCTTGCTGATGTCTTTGTAATTCTTCTCCAGCATCTTGTCTTCTTCGGCCGTGAGGATTCTGAAGGGCACGCGCACGAGGCTCTTCTCGAACTTCACGTTCAGCCAGTGCTGGCCGTACTTGATGCCGCCCGGCACCTGGAAGTACAGGCGGCCGGTGCACGCGCGATCCGAGCTCAGCTCGACCTCGTCCCACGACATGGCGCGATCGTTCACGTCGGAGAAAAATCCGATCCGGCACCCGCGGTTCGCCTTCGGCGGAAAGTAGTTGATCGAATCGCGCTGCACCTTTTCGCGCGCGCGCAGCGAGGCGGTGTTGGCCTTGCGGTATTCTTCAACGGTCGGCAGTGGAATCGTGGTTCCATCCGGCGTTTCGAGCGAGACCGCTTCGCGCTTCAGCCGGTAGGCCGGCACGTTGTCACGGACCGTCGTGCCCATTTCGATCAGCATCCACTCTTCGCCGACTGACAGGTTGGCCAGGCGGTATCCGAGGATCACGTAGCCCTCGTTGTTGTACGCCGCCCGCACGTACCTACCCTCCATCGTCATGATCTGCGGCACGCCGGGGTCCGGTATCTGGACCTTAGGCGCCTGGGCGTGGGCCGCCAGCGAGCAGAGCGAAAACAGGCTGACGAGAGCAGGCGACAGGGCTGTACTACATTTCATGGGACACTCCGGCGGAAGAGCTTAGGATAAGATCGATAGTATGGACCCGGATCTCTTGGATGTCGACCGAGACAGCCAGATTCAATCCGGCACGTCACCACGATGTGCTAGGATCGGCGGCTTGAGCAGTTGCTCTCATGCAGGAGGAATAACAATGAAGATCAGGACCTCACTCGGCTGTCTGCTGGTCGCGGGAATGTGTTTGGCCGGCCAGCCGTCGATCGCACAGGAGAAAGGCAAGTCGGCCGCGGCGGATCTCACCAGAGAAGCACAGGCTGCACTGGCGCAGCTGTCCGCGAACGTTCCACTCGCGAAGATGCTTGGCCCCAAGGCGCACGCGATCCTGGTGTTTCCGGAGGTGACCAAGGCCGGTTTGGTGGTTGGTGGACAGTACGGCGAAGGGGCGCTGCTGCAGAATGGCAATGCGGTGGCGTACTACAAGACCACTGGCGCGTCGGTGGGGTTGCAGGCCGGTGGCCAGAAGTACGGGTATGCGATGTTCTTCATGAACCCCGGCGCCGTGACGCAACTCGATAAGGCGGACGGGTTCGAAGTGGGCGTCGGCCCCAGTATCGTCCTCGTGGACGAAGGCATGGGGAAGAACGTGACGACGACGACCACGAAGGACGACATCTACGCGTTCGTGTTCGGTCAGAAGGGACTCATGGCCGGAATGGGCATCCAGGGCAACAAGATCGCGAAGATCCAACCCAAGTAGGCAGGGGCCCGCTGGACTCCGCGGTGTCCGCGATCCTGCTGACGGCGTCCCGCCAACGGTGACGCCGTCGACCGGATGCGATTCCAGTGCGTCCAATGCTGCACTTCGTCAAGACGTTCATCATCGGCGGCCTGCTCTTTCTCTTTCCGCTCGTCGTCGTGACGGCGGTCGTGGGCAAGGCCTTCGGGCTGGTGCTGAGCGCCACCAAGCCGGTGGCGCAGGCGATGTCGGTCGAGTCCATCGCCGGTGTCGCGGTCGTCGATGCCATCGCCATGGTCCTGCTGCTCCTCGGCTGCTTCGCGGCGGGGTTCCTCGCGCAGAGCGCCGTCGGGCGGAAGCTCTATCACGCCGTCGATTCGAACCTCGAGGGCGTGCTTCCGGGTTATGCGACGCTCAAAGCCCGATTGGGAGACGCCGTCGGCAGTGAAGAACGACGGAAGACACTCAGGACGGTGTTCGTCCGGTTCGACGATCAGGCGCAGATCGCCTTCGAGGTCGAACGGCTGGCGGACGGGCGGGTAACGGTGTTCCTGCCCGGCGCGCCCGACCCGTGGTCCGGGACGGTGGTGGTCGTCGATGCCGACCGAGTCGCGCCGGTGGATTCCGACATCATGGGCGCGGCGCGCACGTTCAAGAACCTGGGATGGGGTACTGCCGCGGCCCTCGACAACGTGGCGCGAAAGGATCCCTGACGTCTCCGCGCCCCTCAGCGCTTTTTCCCCGTCTCATTGCTGATCTGCACATCCACGCCGTCGGGATCGGTTATGTGGAAGCTCTTGAAGCCACCATCATCGGCCATATCGGGTGACGGCTTCAGCTGACGTTTCTCGAGCTCACGTTTGACGATGTCCGTGTCCCATGGGTCTATTCCCCATGAGATGTGATCGACCACCCCGCGAGCTGAAGACGCCTGAGCCATGGACGGCTGCTGGCCCGCGGCAGGTTGAGGGCGATTGCGGATGATGATGCTCCCGATGCCATTGATGTCCAGGGTCGCCTCGGTCCCCCTGTCTTCCTTGACCTGCCATCCCATCAGATCGGTATAGAACTCCACGCTCTTCTTGTAGTCGGCGACTTGATAGGAGATGTGGTCGAGCCAGACCGTTTTCCAGGGAGTCCCCGGTGATAGCGGGCGCGATTCTGCGACGCCTTTCGCCAGAGCGCGAGGCACAGGCGATCCGGCGACGATCATCGTCAGAACCTGGATCAGCTGGCGTCGGGACAGCGTGCCTTTCTCGAAGTCGCTCAGAAGCGCGCTGATGATCGATTCCATTGCATTGTCCTCCGTCGGTAGTGTTTCGCAGCTTTTCAGGGCGGATCGTATGGGCGCGCTCAGGTGGTGTCAACGAAGCGACAGGGCTACAAGCATCTCCGCTCATTCTCGGCGCCGTCGCGTTCATGGCCGTGTTCAGTTTCCTCGCCGGAAGTCTGCTTTGGGACTGCCGTTCGTTTGGTTGTTCCCGTCAGGCCGTGTTGCTATCATCGCTGGCATCTGCAGATGTCTACGCCTCGCGCGCAGTTCGTCGTCGCGCTCGTCCTGCTCGGCATCGGGATTGGCCTGGCTCCTGCCTGCGGCCATCGCTCGCTGGTCCTTCCTGACGCGAACATCGTTCTGATCGTCATCGACACGCTGCGCGCCGATCACCTCGGTGCGTACGGCTACACCCGCGAAACGTCGCCAACGCTCGACCGGATGGCGCGGGAGGGCGTGCTGTTCGAGCGTGTCGTGACGCAGGGAGCCTGGACGCCGCCCGCGATGGGCAGCCTGTTCACATCGCTGTATCCGCACGTGCATGGCGCGGTTGAATTCAAGACGGAACTCTCGGACCGGCTGCTCACGCTCGCCGATGCGCTGAAGGCCCGGGGGTATTTCACCATCGGGGTTCAGACCAATCCGTCGCTGGGGCAAGGCTTCGGCCAGGGCTTCGACTCGTACGTCGAGGTGTTCAAGGCGCGGGATTCGAAGATCGTGAAGCGTCTGGAAGGTCAACTGAAACAGCTCGGCGGAAGGAAGTTCTTCGCGTATCTGCACATGATGGGCGTGCATATCCCGTACAACGCGCGGGAGCCGTTCCTGGGCAAGTTTGTCGAGCCGTACAGCGGAACGTCGCTGCGGCCGAACCGCATTGGCGCGAAGGACCGACGGAAATTGCGCAGTCAACCGCTGACGGACGCCGACAAGCGACACGTCGTTAATCTCTACGACGCCGGCATCGCCGAGACGGACAGTAACGTCGCCCGCATCCTGGCCGTGCTCGAGGCCGTGAAAGTTGCCGACTCGACGATCGTCATCGTAACGTCGGATCACGGCGAGGAGCTCTTCGATCGGGAGTCGTTCGGCCACGGCCACTCGCTGCAGCGGGAGATCGTGCGAGTGCCCTTGATCGTCAGGCACCCTGCCGTCGAGCCGGGCGGCATTCGTGTTCGGCAGCTCGTCCGGCTCATCGACATTTTTCCGACCGTCCTGGGCTTACTCGGTATGGAGAGTCCTCGGGTGTTGATGGGGCGTGATCTCGGCCCGGCGATCGAGAATCCGAATCAGGATTGGCAGCTCGTCGGCTTTTCCGAGGCGATGCTCGAAGGCCCCCCGCAGTTTGCCATCGAGCAGGGTCGCTACAAGCTGCTCCGTATCGAGCAGCCAGCGACCCGTCATGAGCGCCGCAAGTTGCTGGAAGTCCGGCGCCAGAGCGCACTGAAGGGAGCCGTCGAGCTGTACGATCTCAAGGCAGATCCGGATGAACGGCAGCCGATCGACGCGGAAGCGCCGCACAACCGGCTCGCGCGCGTCCTGGACGGCGAACGGCGCGCAGGCGCGCACCTCCGTCCCGCTCCCGTGGCCAGGGATATCGACAAAGAGCGGTTGGACCAGCTCCGCAGCCTCGGCTACGTGCGGTAACGGGCTGCCATGACCCGCACGTCTTCGTTTCCTTGGTCCGTAACGTTCGCGCTCACCTGCGACGGCGCCTCCCTTTTGCGTGCGCGCTGTCGTCAGGTGCAGCGCGTTGTTCGGCAGCGGGCCTTGTCTTTGAACGGACCGCCTTGGCCGTGTGGAACTGCAGGAGCTCAACGGGTGCTCCATCGTCAAGTATGAACGCAACACGAACCCCAACTGACGGTTCGCTCGGTGCGATCAAAATCTCCCGACCTTTGAGAGCTTCGTCCAAATCGTCGACGGCAAAGGCGATGTGCGGAACGGTTCTCACGATCGCGGGCACGCGGCAACGCGGCTCGAACCGGATCCACTCGATCCCGTAGGGACTGGTCTCAAAGCCGGCGACGTGAACCGCGAGGTGGGCCACATGATGCTCCCGAGCACGAGGCTGCGTGTGTGGAATCCCGATGTGGTGGTACCGCCATCCGAGCTTCGCTGTCACGGCAGGCGGCTCATGGTTCAGTCGTCTCCTCATCGATCCCACCCACCGATTGCTATCAAGGGGCCTGTCGAGTCCGCCGCGAACGGCCAGGCATCAGCCGCGGCGCGCCCACAATACCACCGGCGCCGGCGGCTGCATGCCGTGTTAGGCGCGTCCGGCGTTCTCATTCCGCTTGAAGAACCCCTCAGTCGGTCACGGCTTGAAGAATACGCTCGATCGCCGTTCGGGGCGCCAGACTCGGCCTGTCCGGCAAAATGTTCCATCCCGTGAACACGATGATCAGATCCTTCTCAGGCAGGACAATCGGTCGCTGTCCACCGAAGCCAGACCCACCCCAGGCCACCTGAGTCGCGTCTCGGCCGTAGGAGTACAGCCACCACTTGAATCCGTACTTGATCGCGCCGCCTTCGGCGCCCGACGAAGCGTTTGGCATGTCGGACACCGTGACGCTCGGGGTGATCGACGCCTTCACCCATTCGGGCCGCACGACCACCTTGCCGTCCCACGCGCCGTCCCTCAGAAACAGATAGCCAATCTTTGCCACGTCTCGCGGCCGCAGATACAGGCCACCCTCCGTATCGGCCAAGCCCGACGGCGAGCGCTTCCAGTAGAATCGCTCGATACCCAGTGGGGCGAAGAGATGCTGCTGAGCGTACTCTTCGATGTCCTTGCCGGTCGCCCGGCTGAAGATGTGCGACAACAACTGGGTCGCACCGCTGTTGTACTTGAACACGGCACCGGGTTCCTGCGCCATCGGTCGATCGATGGTGAATTGCACCCAGTCGAAGCTGGCTTCCATCAGGCTCGACGCGTTCTTCGGATCGGCGTACGGGAGATCTTCGTCCCAGTCCAGCCCGGCGGTCATCGTCAAGAGATGTCGAATCGTCATCCGCCGCTTGCGGTCGTCGAGGTTGGTGACCTTAGCGGTGTCGAAGAATGTCAAGACTGGCGTGTCAAGCGAGGGAAACTCGTTTAGGGCTACTGCGGTGCCGATCACCACGGAAGTGACGGTCTTCGTCACCGACTGCATCGTGTGCAGATCGCTGCGCTGATAGAACGGGTGCCACCATGGATTGAAATAGTTGTACGGGCCCGTTGGGTCGTGAGCATTCAACGGTCCAGGTGTTCGCGCTTCTTCTTTGTAGATCTGGTCGTACGCATGCTTGTAGGAACGGTCGTACGCGACCTTCCCGTGACGGATGACCAGCATGCTGTCAATGTAGCCGTAGGTGCCCGCAATAATGTCAGCATCCAGCTTGGCAAGCGCCTTCGGATCGAGTCCAACGGCACTCGGGGTCGTTGCGGGCCAACTCTTCGTCGGCCATTGAACCTGGGCGCTCGGGGACTGAGCCAGGGCGAAAGCCGCAAGAAGCATCCAACCGGGGTTCCTTGTGCGCATGACGACTCCTGTTCACGACACACACGACCCACCTGCCCTTCCGGTGACGGGTGAACCCGAGATGCCCCCGCAGTCCACCGTGGGAACTGTCGCAGGCTGGGTCGCAGCGCTGGTTCTTACGGCATCAGGTTGTGAACTTCAAAGGTTGTTTCCTGTGGAGGAGTAATGAATCCGCCACTGATGCCCTGTTTCATCCTGGGCATCAATATAGTGTCGCGGAACCGTTCCCAACTCTCCTTGGAGTCGTGGACCGCCATGACTGTCCAACCACCCGCCGACTGGCCTGCCGCGTGGAAAAGCTGCCCTTCCGGCAAGCTGTCCTTTGTGACATGCACAGCCATGAGTACCGCGTCGTACTGCGCCTTCGTGCCACCGGGAAAGTGATGCACTATTCCGTATTTCATTGTCGTCTTCCTCTCATGTTGATGGAGCCGCCTCTCGCGACTCGTCTGGTTGAAGCGTGAAGTGAAGGCCTCGACTCGTCAAAGAACCACTCGAGAGCTGGTTGCGTATTCTCATGTCCGTCTAACGGTCGGCGCTCACCCGCGAGCCGCGCGGGGTGGCGCCACGATCGCCCCCAAGCATCAGGCGCGGCTCGTCGGGTGCCGCGCTTGTTCGACAGCCCGTGCCAATGCTAGCATTATGCTAGCAAGAGGTCCCCATGGCAACCCTGACCGTCCGAAACGTCTCTACCAAAGTTGTGAAGGCGCTCAAGACCCTGGCCCGCCGAAACCGACACTCGATGGAGCAAGAGGTGCGGGCCGTCCTCGAACAGCACGTCGGTGACCGATTCGCCCTCCTCGATGAGATCGAGCAGTCGTGGAAGCGCCAGGTGCGCCGGCCAAAGCCCAGTGAAGTGGAAGCGTGGATCGGCGTGGGGCGCGAGTGAACGCGGTCGTCGATACCAATGTCGTGGCCTACTACCTTCTCGGTACGGAGCCGTTTCTTGAGGAAGTCCGCCAGTTCTGGCGGACCGTCGACGCGGCATTTGCTCCAGTCCATTGGGAAGCCGAACTGGCCAAGGCCGTGTGGATGGCTGTTCGGACGGGCGTTCTGCCGACCGAGGAAGGCCACCAGAAACTCGATTTGGCCGCGCGCCTCGGAATCCAGTCGGTCTCAAATCGACCCCTGTGGCAACCGGCGTTGACGCGAGCGCTGAATTCCGGTGCCGCCGTCTACGACACGCTGTTCGTGGAACTGGCCGTCGAGCGCGACCTACCTCTCGTCACATTTGACCGGAACGTTCTTAAAGTATTCCCCGGGATTGCATACCGGCCCGGCTCTGTTCCCTCGAATTGAGCCTGGCTGTCTAACGGAGTTGCGCTTAAGCTGCGAGCACCAGGCCCATGGGCGCAAGGGCGCCCAGGAGTCCGCGCCGTATGACTACTGCGGGCGGGTAAACAAAATGGTTCCTTGCTTGGTCGCGCTCGTCAGCTTCAAGCGCGTGTTAGGCGCTGACGCTAGGGACACTGCCGCGCTTGGCCTATTCTGCCGTTCCCAGAACGTAGATCACCCAAGGGGCGATCGTTGTTTCACTCACCCAAGGGAAGGCTTCCGTCTGCTTCGCCAGGGGTCGGTAGGTCTGCAGCGGCGTCAACCCCGCCTGCTTGTACACCGCGTGGTAGTCTTCATCAGTCCACAAGATGTCCTCGACGGGGCGCCTGTCCTCGACGTCGAGCATCACGATGCGGACCTTGTCACCGCTACGAGCGTTTCGATTCTCCGGATAGGCTCTGGTCGAGAAGGAGGCCCATTCGTTGACGTAGATGTCCGGGGTCGATACGAGGTTGACGATGCGCCCGAGGCCCTTCAGCAGCAGTCTCAAAGACCGAAAGAGCGCCACCTTCTTCTCCATCGTCGGAACATTGTCGAAGGTGAACGCAGAGAAGACGAGATCATAGCGGTGGGCCGACAGGCCGCCGACGTCGCCGTCCGGCACCAGACGATAGTCCCCTTGGGGATCGCGCACCCGCGCCTGAGCGAGCATCTCGTCTGAAATGTCGACGCCCACGACGTCGAAGCCCAGCTTGCGCAGGAACCGTGTCGAACGCCCCGTTCCACAGCCGAAGTCCACCGCCTGGCGCCCTTGGATGTGCTCGGCGAGAATCGCGGGCAGATCCCGAAAGGCCAAGTAGTACGTCCCAGGGAACTCTAGCCGGGCATACGCGGCTGCCCGTGCGCAATCATCGTAGACGTTGAAGAACCCAGCACTCATCGCTTTGACCTTTTGAGTCACCGCCTAACGAGTAGTCCGCTCAAGTCGCTAGTTCAATACGCGAACAATGGCTGGAGTGTAGCGCGCCAGAGGGGCTGGTTCAATTTGTCTGGAAGGCCAATGGCCATCGGCACTTGTCCGGGAATCAGCCGGTTGCGCGACACATCCCGCTGTGCCCGTGTCATCATGCTCGTGTTCGAGCGCGGGAGGTGTGGACGCCACCGTGGTCCTCGGCTGATGAAGCGGAGAACGGGCGCCACGTGTAACGGACTGGTGAGAGGGCAACTGATATTCGACGGGGCGCCTCACGCGAGGCGCTTCACGACCACCGCCGTGAGGTCGTCCAGTTGCCTCGTTCCGCCGGCAAAGCGGACGACGGCCTCGTGAAGGCTGGAGATGATCTGTGAGGCTGGCAAGTTGCGCGTAGCCCGGATGGCCTCTTGCAGCCGTGGGATGCCGAAATCCTGCTCGTCTGCATTTTCCCACTCAAAGAATCCGTCGGTGAGGAGCACCAGCAGATCGCCTGCGGCCAGACGGACCTTCTGTGCCGGCCCGTAGGGCATTGTGGGGACGATGCCGAACGGGATGCCATGCGCCTCGAAGGCTTGAACGCGATCGTCCGCCGCCGTGTAGAGCAGCAGTGGACCATGACCAGCTGAGAGGAGCTCGAGCTGGCCCTCCGTCGGCTCCAGAGCGGCCGCCACGAACGTCACCAGCTTCCCGGGCGGCAAATCGTCACAGAGGAGTCGATTCACGTGGCCGAGGATTGCGCCCAGATCTGACTGCTCGGCCATGCCAGCCCGTGTGTAGGCATGACACGTCGCCGCGACGAGGGCCGAGCCGATGCCATGTCCGGTGACGTCCGCGAGCGTGAACGCCATGCGTCCGTCGGGAAGGTGCTGCCACCCGAAGTAATCGCCGCCGGTCTGGTCCGCCGGCTGATTCCAGCCCGCGACGTCGTAGCCGGCGAGCCCCGGTGGCTCCCTCGGCAGCAGCCCTTGCTGGATGATGCGCGCGGTTTCGAGCTCGCTCCGTATCTGTTCCACCTCGCGCGCTTCGCGCAACGCGGCGCTGACGTGACCTCGTATCTGACGTGCCACCTCGCCGGCGACGAATCCTGCCACCAGGATGACGACGATGTTGCCGACGTAGAACCCGAGCGGATACGTGCTCGTCCCCAGGTCCGGCGTTGGATAGTGGCCGAACACGTAGAACGCGACAGCCGAATAACCGCCGGCCGAGCACAGACCCGAGAGGCGTGCCAGGATAGGACTCAACCGCAGCGTCGATAGCGAAATGAAGAGGAAATAGGTCAGGACGACTGGCGCCACCAGGGCGGCGTACGGGCGGGTAATGCCCATTTCGATGAGCATGCCGAGGCCGATGGTCGGAAAGAGCGCCTCGACGACGACGTTGCTGATCCAACGGGCAGGGCCCGGTTCCGTTCCCTCTCGCAAGGCACGGGTCACGCGCCGGAGGGTTACCACTTCATACGCGATCATCGCGCCAAAGAAGGATGCAAAGATCGCGAGACCCCGCGCGCTGTCGATGCCCTCGAGTACGACCCTTCGGGCGACGGTGAACACGAACAGGAGGCACAGGACGATCAGGATGGCGATGATGCGAATCCGGTCGCTTCGGAGCGCCGCCTGTCGAAGGGCTTTCGAGGTGAGTTCTGTGCTCTCCACGTCGCTACTCCCTCTCTATCGCGTCGAGCGGACGCGTGTGGAGTATAGTCCGGCTGACCTCTTGAACTAATCGGCTCGGGCGCCTCGGTTGAGCCAACAAGTTTCGGTGTAACTACTTGTTTGAAGGTGGTGCGGAAGAGGGGATTCGAACCCCTACGGTATTTCTACCGCCAGCCCCTCAAGCTGGTGCGTCTGCCAGTTCCGCCACTTCCGCGAGTGGGAGGAACCCATAGTTTACCAGAAGACTTGGGCTAGACTGGCAGCCTCACGCGCCAGAGGAGCAGACACCCATGGCCAAAAAGCGTGTCGCGACGCGAGCGCGACAAACTCCGGGACCTTCATTCAACCACGCGATGATCTACACGGCTGACGTTCGCCGGGCGTTGGCGTTCTATGCCGACGGACTCGGATTCCCCGTCCTGGCCACCGAGGGGCCGTACTACGCGCGGCTCAAGTCGCCGACCGGGTCAACCACCATCGCGCTCCATGCGCTCGAGCCCGGACGCACCGCATCGTCAGACGGTGTGCGGCTGTACTTCGAGGTGAAGAATCTCGAAACTTTCTGCCGGAAGCTGGCGGCGCGCGGCGTCAGTTTCCGCGAGATGCCGAAGAAAATGCCGTGGGGATGGACGCACGCCTACTTGGACGATCCGGACGGACACGAGGTGAGCTTGTACTGGGCAGGGGCCGAGCGGCTGAAGAAGACGCCGGCTAACGCACGCCGAAAGTGAGCGTGGCCCACTTCGATTCGTACTGCACGTCAGGCTCATTCATCTCGACCATGTGAACAAATTTCACGTACCACGCGCCGGCCGTGGTGAGCGTGAAGGTGGCCTCGCCCTTGTCGTCCGTCACCTGCCGCTGCTGCGGAAGGCGAATGGCCGACGTGCCCTTTCGCCCGCCGGCGACGACGATGTAGCGCGCCAGGGGCTTGCCATCCACCAGACATCTGACGGTGAGCGTCGCCCCGGCGTGCAGTGACCCGGGGTTTGCGAGCGGCACAATCTCGGCCGCATAGCCCAGCACCGTTCCATAACTCTCCGTCGTCTTCTCTCCGACCTGGAGAAGCGTCTTCACATACTTCGAGTAGCGCTCGTGCGAGGGCGACGCGCTCTGTCCCTTGTCGGCGCGCGCACGCACGATGTGGTCGATGCCTTCCTCCTTCAGATAGGTCGTGAAGTCGGGGCCTTTCATGGACAGCATCCGAGGCCGAACGGCCGCGCCGATCACGTAGCTCCCTGCTTCCGACACCTTCACGGTCACGCTGCTCGATGGATCCCGCTCGGTCCAGGCCGAGAGGTCGATCGGCTGCCGGCCATCCGGGCCGACGAGCGACACATCGGCAAGCCGATCGCGAGTGATGGCATTCTCGCTCTTGCTGAAGGTGCCGTTCAGGACGGGGACGGTGATCGATGAATCGGGCTGAATGAAGAATTGCGAAGGACGAAGAAAGAGATCGTGCGCGTTGGCAACGGTGGCGATCAGCGCGACGACAGTGACAAAAACATTTCTCATTTTGCTTTTGACCATTGGACCCAGGCCTGAAGGCCTGGGCTACGTACTGGTCGCTCGTGTCGCCAATTGGAACCTACCTAGGCCAGCCCTTCAGGGCTGGGGACGACGCTGACTGCTTGCGGGCTTCTGGTTCGCGCCCTTGATCCGCCAGATCGTCGCCGCGACCACGACGAGCGCGCAGAGTTGCACGTACACCTTCTCGGCGTCAACCCAATCAACGGGCCTGTTCTGCAGGCGCGGATCGGCGAGGACGCCGTGGCAGTAGAAGACCGCGGCGGCGCCGTAGGCCGTGTAATGCAGAAGCTTCCACCGTTTCCGTCCGAATGCCGCGCGGTAGTACGACGTCAAGACGACGAAGGCCACGAGATACCAGGCGATCGCGCCGAGTGTATTTTCGAGCGGCTGCACCGGCGACCAGATGGGCACGGCCAGGTCGAACACGCGAAAGGAGACTTCGGTCGATGCCAGGAGCACCACCGGGTGGAGTGTCGCCAGGCTGAGCGCGATGTAGGCCGTCCAGTTGTGCAGCGTGAAGAGCTTGATCCGGCGGCGGGGCCACTGCCGGAGCGGGTTGTAGCCGACCGAGAGCAGCAGGCCCATCAATAGCTGACAGGTGAAGAGCCCCACGGCAATCAGCGCCAGCGTGCCCGAGATGTCGATGGCGCTCAGCTCAATCGCGTCCACGTCGCGTCCCCACGCTGTTCGGCGAACCGGGCCTACTGTACGGGGCGCGCGACTCTACTACCAGATGTCGTAAAAAGGGAGTTAAAGAGTTGAAGAGTTCAAGAGTTGAAGAGTTCCTTCGACCGAGGGTCGAAGAGTCGCAGGGTCGCAGGGTCGCAGGGTCGAAAAGTCATAGGGTGGCAGAGTCGGATTGTCGACGTTGAGACCCTGAGACCTGCGACTTTGAGACCCAGCGACTAGATGTTTACGGCAGTTACGGCAGGACTCGTTGAAGGACTTCGAACACCTCGTGCACGCCGCGCAAGGTGGTCGGATGAAGAAGGCACGCCGGCACGGCGAGGGGCGCTGAGAGCGTCAGCACCCGCGTTGCCGCGACCCATCGGGGCGACACGGGCGCATCGCGATGGCCGGACAGAAGACGGTGAACTCGATGGGCGACCGAGCCTCTCGACAGCGTCGCGCCCGGCAGGTTGGCGAGCGATCGTCCCGATGCGAGCCGCGCAACCCTGAGCAGCGCTTCAGCGAGGTCGCACGCGCCGATCGAAAGCCCTCCGACGGCGCTGTCGTCCGCGGCCTCCTCGGACGCGTCGGCCCATGCACGCTCGATGTCGCTGCCGACGCGCGAGAATGCGAGCGGATCGGCCGACCCGCGCAGTGCGAGGCGACGAAGGTTGTCGCCCGCTCGCAGGTGGCTTGTTTCGTGGGCCACGATGGCGTCGATCTGTGCCGGCGTGCAGTGCTCCAGCACCGACCGGGCCATGAAGAGTTGCGGGCGACCGACGCCCACGATCGAGACGATCGGGAGAGACGACTCCAGCCTGAACACTGCCACGTCAACACCGGGGAGATCGATTCGCGTCGCACTCGAACGCCAGTCAGCGGCAATCGATCGCGTGGCCCGCCATGCGTGCCACACGCGCAGACCCGCCGCCGTCATGAATCCCGCTCCGAACATCGCCGCGATGCCGACGACGATCCCTACCGACTCGGTGGTATCGCGCGGCTCGAACTTCAGATAGGCCGACCAGCAGATCCCAACCGTCACGACGCCCCCGATCATCGTCGGCAGCATGCGCAGCAGGAACAGTCCGCTCGCCCGGGAACTCGCGGTGACGGCGCGGGAGTCGCGCCGGACGATCCGCCAGATCATGTAGACAATTGCCGAGACGACGGTCGTGACGATGGCATAGGTGGCGAGCGCCTGGGACAGGCCCAGCATGACGAACGTCATTGAGGCCCCTTCAAAGTCTGGCGTTTTTCGCGCACGAGCGCTTCGAGCTCGTCGAGAAGGTCGTCGTCTCGATCGCCCAGCGCATCGACGAAAAACGAGAGTGCGGCGCGCCGCAGCGTCGGATCGGGATCGAGCAGATCGCGAAGAGCGTTCTCCGCGATTCCGGACTTGAGCTCGCTGGCCGAGTAGCGAGGCCAATACAAGAACGCGCGTCCTTCCTTGGCGCGGTGCAGGAGGCCCTTCCTGTGCAGCCGATCCATGGTGGTCATCAGCGTCGTGTAAGCGAGCTTGGGAAAATCCGCCGTGATATCGCGGACGCTGACCCGGCCGGTTCGTCGCCAGAGAGCCTCGAGCACCTGGACTTCGCGGTCGCCGAAGAACGAATCGAACGCGCCTGCCGGACGACCGCGGAAGGAAAAGGGTGAACGCGCCATGGAGCGCGTATTGTGACACACCTGCCGACGGAAGTTGAACGGTCAGTGACTGGGCGGGGACGTGTAGATCACACGCCCGCTCCGGATCGTGTAGCGGACATCGCTGAATGCCCTGAGATCGAGCACGGGGTCGGTGCCCAGCACGACGAGATCCGCATCCATTCCGGTCTCCACGCGGCCTCGCCTGCTGCCTTCTTTGAATCGATCCGCGGGATTGGTCGTGAGCGACTGAAGAATCTCGCGCCAGCTGAGTCCGGCGGTGCCCATGAGGCGGTACTCGTCGGACGGATCGTAGTCGGTCAGGTAGCCGACGTCGGTCCCAAAGAGAATCTGCCCGCCGGACCGCGCGTAATCGCGAACCTCGTCGAGGATTTCCCAGAGATACGCGTCGCGCCCGAAGAGCTTCAGTGTGGGCACGAGCGACATGCCTTGCTTTTTCATGCGCGCCAGGTGTTCCGGCGTCATACCGCGTGTGTCTTCCACGGCGTGGGCGAGGACGTCCACACCCGAGCCGAGCGCCACTTCCAGCCCCGCGAGGTTCGACGGGTGCGTGAAGACCAGGAGGCCATGCTTATGGGCCTCGCTGACGGCAGCCGACGCAATCGAGTCGGGCATGGGCAGCACCCTGCCGCGCTCGACCCACGATCCCGTGAAGAGTTTGATGAGCTCGGTGCCCTTTGCGGCGTGCTCGACCACGAGGGCCGCCGCGTCCGCGCCGGTCGCCGGTTGAGGCAGGAATGCGAGGACCTCAGGCGGCATCGCATCTCTCAGGTAGTACGGAATCCCCTGTGGCGGATATATCGCTTCGCCCGCCGACAGGATTCTGGGTCCTGACACCTCGCCGCTCTGGATGCGCCGACGAAGCGCGTTCGTGTTGTCAAGAAACGACGCGGTGTCCACGACCGTGGTGAACCCGAACCGCGTGAGCATCGCTTCGAGCTGCAACGTCAGCTTGTCCGGTAGCTGATGGGCGGCGTCCAGCCACAGAGGCTCCGTGAAGTGGACGTGACTGTTCTGAAAACCGGCCGTAACGATCAGCCCCTTGCCGTCGATCGTCTTTGCCCCCCCTGGAATCGCGATGTCTTTGTGCGGACCGACGGCGGCGATCTTTCCGCCCGACATCACGACCGTGCCGTCGTGAATGGGGATCCCCTGCGGCGATGGATACACACGCGCGCCGACGATGGCGAGGACGGCGTCAGACTGTCGAGCCAGAAGCCGCGGCGCGACGATGGGTTCCCAGACGAGCATGCACCCGAGAACGAGCGCACACGCGAGCGGTCTATTGAGCGAGAGTTTCATGTGACGAATTAGACGGAAGGGCACCGCCAAAAGTTACAGCATCATCATCGGCCTGTCGCTCGTTTGCAACTTCCCACCGGTAGCATCACGCCTCATATCAAACCGATCGTGCCTGACAGTCGATCTCAAGGAGCCAGCTCATGATCTACCTCCGCCAGAAACTCTGCTCGCGACTCCTCAGGGCCTCCTCAGTGCTTCTCGTGCTCGTATTGACCTCGAGTCCCGCCATTTCGCAATCGACTCTGGCCACCCTCACCGGCGTCGTGACGGATACGTCTGGCGGCGTCCTGCCGGGCGCGACGGTGCTCGTATCGAGCGCGTCCACCGGCGCCGAGCGAACGACGGTCACCGATGCGGCGGGTGCGTTCCAGGTGCCGAACCTCGATGCGGGCCGCTATCGTCTTGTCGTCACGCTCGAAGGGTTCGCGGAGTTCATTCGCGACGTCGATCTCCTGGCTCGCCAGACGGTTCGGGCCGACACCGAAATGCAGGTGGCCGGAACCGCCGAGACCGTCGAGGTGAGGGCCGTCCGTCCGGTCATCGAAACGGATCGCGCCACGATCGACAATTCGAAATCGGGAGAAGACATCAGCAAGCTGGCCCTCAATTTCCGCGCATCGAACAACACCAGCCCCATCGTCGTGGCGACACTCGCGCAGGGTGTGCAACAGGACCGCAGCGGCGCGATCTCGGTGGCCGGAGCGTTGCCCTTCATGACATCGTTTTCGGTCGACGGGATTTCGACACAGCGCGTGCGGTATGGCGGTCCGTCCAAGGAGCTCTTCCCCTCGGTCGAATCCATCGAAGAGTTCAAGGTGACCGCTGCCGACAACAACGCCGAGTTCATGCAGGTGACCGACATCACGACGACCAGCCGGAGCGGCAGCAACGTGTTTCACGGAACGGGGTTCTGGTACTATCAGGACAGCGCGCTCGATTCGGTCAATCGCTTCGCGCCCCGCGACGACAACGGCGATCCGATCAAACCCAAGATTCGCGCGAACACGTTCGGACTCTCGGGCGGCGGCCCCCTGGTTCGCAACCGTGCCTTCTTTTTTGGCACGTACGAGGGTGTGCGTCGGCCGAACGAGACGACGCTCAATGAGGTCGTACCGCCCGATGCGTGGCGCACCGGCGACCTGTCGAGCGTGACGACACCAATCATCAATCCACAGACGGGGCAACCGTTTCCCGGTAATCAGATTCCCGTCAATCCGGTATCGGCGAACATTCTCGACCTTTTCTACGAGCGACCGAATCAATCGGGCACGGCCATCGATCGGCCCAATTACATCGTCAATGCCCCTGGCGATTTCACGGTCAATGGGCTCGATCTGCGCGGCGACTACCTGCTCTCGACATCGCAGAGGGTGTTTACCCGCTTCACTTGGAAGAACGTGGACAATCGGGGCGCGCCGTCGAGCTGGAACACGAAGCAGGGCGATCATTTCAATCGCATCGAGGTGAGGCAGCTCGCCGGGTCGCACACCTGGACGATCGGGCCGACGCTGCTCAACGAAATCCGCGGCGGATGGTCCAACACCGTCGAAAAAGACAGCTATACGAACGCCGCGGCCGCCGTCGATCTCATGGCGCAGTCGGGACTGGTCGGTCTGCCTCAACTGCCGGCGGCCGGAGGCTTCCCGGCGTTTTCCTTCGCGGACGGTTCGTTCATTCCCACTGGTGGCCAGAAACCCTTCAACATTCTCAGCCGGGTGGTTCAGGGCGGCGATTCGCTGACATGGCTCAAGGGTCGTCATACCGTCAAAGGCGGCGTCGACATCCAGTACGTCGAATACAAGGACCAGATTTCGTTCTTCGATGGCGAGGAATTCGGACGGTACCAGTTTGACGGCGCGTATACCGGCCAGGCCTTTGGCGACTTCCTGCTCGGCCTGCCGCACTTCACGGGCTACATCCTGCCTGCGCCCGACGTGGATCCCTACTCCACGTATTATGCGTTCTTCGCACAGGACGACTGGAGGCCGGCGTCCAATCTCACCATCAACTTCGGCCTGCGCTACGACCTTCGGCCGCCGATGCTCGATCGCAGCAATCAGCTCGGCAACTTCGATCGCACCTTTCCGGGCGGCCGCGTCATCGTGTCCGACGCGGCGGGGCTGGCGATGGTTCCGGACTTCGTGCGCAATTCTGTCCCCAATACACCGTTCGTGACGGCGGCCGAAGCAGGCCTGCCGCGCAGCCTGCGGTTCACCGACAAGAACAACTTCAGTCCACGGCTGGGCATCGCGTGGAGGCCCTTTGGCGACAACAAGACGGTCATTCGAGGCGGTGTGGGGCTGTACACGATCCCGATTCTCGGGTCGGTGAACTACTCGATGGTTGCGACCGTGACAGCCGCCGCCCCGGGGTTTGCGAACAGCCTCACGGATCCATTTGTCTTCCCGAACATTTCCTCGGCCTCCACCGCGCAGAATTTTGTGCCGCCGGGTACGCTCGACTTCCGGCGCGCCAATCAGACCGATTTGCGCGATCCACGCGCGACGCAGTGGACGCTCACCGTGGAGCGCGATCTCGGCTGGAACAGCGGTTTGCGCGTCAGCTACGTCGGCTCGAAGGCGAAAGATCTGATCTGGAGCCCGGATCTCAATCAGGTGCCGTCGAACACGCTCGGCTACGCAGCCGTTCAGAACACGCGGCCGTTTCTCGATTGGAATGTCGTCACCACACGAGACAACAACGCGCGGTCCCGATACGACGCGCTCGGGCTCGAGCTCAACAAGCGGCTGTCGGACGGACTGACGCTTGACGCCTCGTATACGTACGCCCATCAGAAATCCGATGCCGCCGGAACGGTACCATCTGCGTTTGCCGCCGAAAACGGTGCGACGACGGTGGATCTGTTTCGCGGCAATGCGGACTATGGCGACGTGGCGTTCACCCGGCGCCATCGCTTCGTGGGGACGTTCCTCTATGAGCTGCCGTTCGGGCGAGGCCGCGCCCGCATGACCGACATCGGACGCGGCCTGGACCTCTTCGTCGGAGGCTGGGATGTTACCGGCATCCTGCTCATCCAGTCGGGTCCGTTCCTGACGCCGTTCTTCAGCAACGCCGATCCATCGGGCACCGGGACGACGATTCGTGGCTTCACCGCGACCCAGCGGCCCGACGTCGTCGGCGAAGGCAATCTCGAGAACCCCACCGCCGACGCGTACTTCAATCAGGCGGCGTTTGCCGTGCCGCCGGACAACATCGGACGATTCGGAAACGTGGGCGTCGGCACGCTCGTCGGACCGGGCACGCACACGTTTTCGATGACGCTTGGCAAGAGTTTCAGCATGAACGGCACGTCGCGCATGAGATTTGAAATGGCCTTTGCGAACCTCTTCAACGTCGAGAACCTGGACGTTCCGAGCACGCTCAACGTGACGTCGAGCTCATTCGGCCGCATCACGGGAACCCAGACCGTCGATCAGGCCGGACCTCGCACCATTCAGTTCTCCCTGCGCTACACCTTCTAGTCGAAGGCCGGTTGCCACCCCCTTGACCTTCGCCAGCGACGAGCCCTAGAGTCGCTGGCGAAAAGGGGAGTGGCGCGAATGAAGAAACTGGCCTTGGGTGTTGTGGTGTGTCTGTTGACCGTCCCCGTCGTGGGTCGGGTGGAGACGCCTGTTGCGGCCGCACAGGCCGCCTCCGGAGCTTCGAGGGTGGACGGCTTCATTCCGTTTTATCTCGATCACGCGAAGGGCAGAATTCTCTTCGAAATACCTCGCCTCGCCGAGGACATCCTGTATTACGTCTCGTTTGCCACCAGCCCTGGCTCCGTCGAGCTCAGCATGGACCGCGGCGTCACCAAGTCCGCTGTCGTGCGGTTCGAGCGCACGGGTCCGCGCGTCCTGGTCGTGCAGCGCGAGCTCCGGTACCGCGCACTCGGCGGCCCCGAGGAGCTGGCGCAGAACGTCGAGGATTCATTCCCGCAATCGGTGCTGGCCGCGCTGCCGGTCGAGAGCGAGGCCGAAGGCCGCCTCGTCGTTGATGCGACGCCTCTCTTCATGCGCGACGCCGTCGATCTCGAGCGAGACCTGCGGCGAGGGAATGAAGGGACGTACAAGTTCGACGCCAACCGGAGCGGAATCTTCGCGCCGCGAACGAAAGCGTTTCCGCAGAACACCGAAGTCGAGGTCGTCGCCACGTACGCGGGCGACAATCCGGGATTCGGCCTGACCAACGTCACCCCCGATCCGGCGGCGCTGACGCTGCGCATTCACCATTCGTTTCTGCAGGCGCCGACCGGGTACACACCGCGAGACGCGGACCCGCGCATCGGGATCATCGCCTCGGAGTTCAAGGATTTCTCGGCACCGTTCGATCGCCAGCCCGTGACGCGGTGGATCGAACGCTGGCGCCTCGAAAAGAAGGACCCGTCGGCCGCGGTGAGCGAGCCGGTCACGCCGCTCGTCTACTACCTCGACCCCGCTATTCCCGAGCCGGCGCGAAGCGCCGTGCGCGACGGCACGCTCTGGTGGAACAAGGCGTTCGAGGCGGCCGGCTTCCGAAACGCCGTTCAGGTGAAGGACCCGACGCCGGATATGGATCCGATGGACATCCGGCACACGTGGCTCCTGTGGATCAATCGCGACGAGCGCGGTTTCTCGAGCAGCGGCGAGTATGTCGATCCGCGAACCAACGAGGTGCTCGGAGCGAAGATTCACCTCGACTCGGCGCGCATCAGGACGATGGGCGAGTACTGGACGGCCTACCAGCCGACGAGCGGCGGAGACGGAGCGTTTCTCCCGGAGGTGTGGCTGCTCTCGGCGTTCCAGGCCGCAGGCGCCGCGGTCACGCGAGGTGAGCAGAGCCTCATGGTCAAGCGTCAGGCGCTCCTGACTGCTCACGAGGTCGGCCACGGCCTGGGGTTCGAGCACAACTGGAACGGCAGCCTCGACAACCGGTCCTCCGTCATGGAATATCCAACACCACGCGTGAAGGTCACTCCAGACGGCCGCCTCGATCTGTCGGATGCGTTTCAGACCGACATCGGCGAGTACGACACGTTTGGCATCCGGTACGCCTACACCGTGTTTTCCAAGGACAAGGAGCGCGCGGGGCTCGACGCCATCATCAAGGAGATGCGCGGCAGGAAGCTGCTGTTCACGCCCTCCACCGATCCACGCTGGAGCTGGTACGACGATCTCTCGACGCCAACCGAGGCGCTTCGACAGACGTGGCCGCACGGAAGGTGATGCTGGAGCACTACGGCCCCGACCTGCTCGCGCCGGGAGAGCCCGTCGGTAACCTGCGCGACATGCGGCTCTGGATGACGTACCTCCATCATCGCTGGGCGATCGACGCGGCGGCGAAATACGTCGGCGGCATGTACCACAACTTCGTGCTGAAGGGAGACGAAGGTCCTGCGCCCACCGAGATCGTGCCGGCTGCTCTGCAGAGAGAGGTGCTCACGCTCCTGTTGCAGACGATCGATCCCGCCAACCTGGCGCTGCCCGAGCGGCTGCTGGCCGTCCTGGCGCCGCCGCCGTACGGTGACATCGAAGATCTCGGGAATGGGTATGCGTTCGATCAGCTCCGTGCGGCTCGAATCCTGTCTGCCGGCGTTCTCGAGCAGCTGTTGCAGCCCGATCGCGCCGCCCGCCTGATTGCCTTCGCTGATCGACAGACGAATGCTCTGACCTTCCCGGAGGTCCTCGACGCGATCATGCAGGCGACCTGGAACGCCCCTGCGGACGGTCAGCCAGCCGCGCGGTCTTTCAGGCGCGTCATCCAGCGTGTGGCGCTCGACGCGATGATGCTCCTCGGGAATCATGCGCAAGTGACGCCCGAAGTCCGTGCCGTCGTTCTGACGCGACTCGCCGCGCTCGGCGAGGATCTCGAAGTCGCGCCACGATGCCGATCCCGTGACGGACGCGCACTACCGGCAGGCCGAGCGGGACATCGCGCGCTACCTCGACGACCCGGCGTCAGTCGCGCCGAAGAGCGTCATGCCGTACTGGGGTGGTCGGCCACGATCGCGCTATCCGCTGCCGCCCGGGCCGCCGCTTGGATTCTGAACAGCAGGTTTCGGGCTACAGGCTTCAGGCTTCAGACACGGCGCGGGTCGTTCGCCGACGGATCTGACCGTTTACCGGTCTTCTTGCGTTGAGCCGTGTGCCATGTGTCGTGAGCCGTCGTTGCATTCTGGACGCCGCCTCGTGCTGCATGCGACGATGCGGATGGCGTGTTTCAAGCAGAATCAGAATCGCGGGACGCGATCGTCGCCCGGGCGACGAGCGGGAGTCCCGGGCGCGGCTGGCTCGCGTACGTGCTCGCGTGGCTCACGGTCGCGCTGGTCTGGACGCTCGTCAGCGCCTCGTCGATGCGCGCTTCGCCGCTCAAGACCCTTCCATATGGCTTGCTGGTGATGACGGTCGCGGGCGTGCTGGGCGTCGGCGTCTGGCGCCTCACGGAACGGCTTCACTGGGACCGTCGCGGCCCGAGGTTCTATGCGATTCACCTGGCCGCGCTCACCGCCTACGCCATCCCGTACGCGCTGGCGCTGTACATGCCCGAGTTCGCGCGCCGCGACTTCGGCACCGCAATCGTCACCGTCATCACGTCGCCCGTCATCGGCTGGAACCTGCTCATGGGCTCGTGGCTGTATCTCGTCGTTGCGGCTCTGTCGTACGCGGTGCGCGCCGACGAACGCCGGCGGACGCAGGCGCTCTCGGAAGCCGAGGCCCGCGAGCTCGCACAGCGGGCGCAGCTCGGTGCGCTCCGCGCGCAGCTCAATCACCACTTTCTCTTCAATGCGCTGCACTCGGTGAGCGCCCTGGTGACGACCGATCCCAAGGCGGCCGACGAGGCGATCGACCGGCTCGGCGGGCTGCTTCGATACACCTTGTCCGGGGACACGCACATGGTGATGTTCCGGAGCGAATGGAGCTTTGCGCGCGACTATCTGGAGTTCGAGCGACTTCGCCTGGGCGATCGCCTGTCCACGACCATCGACATTGCACCGGAGGCCTTCGATGTGAGCGTGCCGACCTTCGTGCTGCAGCCATTGATCGAAAACGCGGTACATCACGCCGTGGCGTCGCGCCCTTCGGGCGGCACGATCAGCGTCGGCGCACGCGTCGATGGCGGCCAGCTGGTGCTGCGCGTCAGCGATGACGGCCCCGGTTCGGTCACGCCCGGCGACGGGCCAGGCACCGGGTTGTCATCGCTCAGACGACGCCTTGACGCGCACTACGGCGATCGGGCGCGAATGGTGGTGGACACCGCGCCGTCGCGCGGGTTTTCCGTCACGGTGGCGCTTCCTGCGATGCCAGAGGAGTCTCCTGCATGAGCGCCGTGACCGCGCTCGTGGCCGATGACGAGCCGCTCGCGCGCAGGAAGATCCGCGATCTTCTTGCCGGCGTGAGCTGGATCGAGTGTCTCGGCGAGGTGTCGGATGGTGCGGGTGCCCTCAGAGCGATCGACGAGCTCCAGCCGGACCTCGTGTTTCTGGACATCCGGATGCCGGGGCTCGACGGGCTCGAGGTGCTGCGCCGGGCCAAACATGGCCCGGCGGTCATCTTCACCACGGCGTACGACCGCTATGCCGTGACGGCCTTCGAGCTCGCCGCGGTGGATTACCTGCTCAAGCCGTTCGGGCGCGAGCGTTTTCTCGCGGCACTCGAGCGGGCGCGACCCGCGCTCGAGCGCGACGCCGGGGCTTCGTCGATTGCCCGCGTGCGCGAGACGCTGACGACGTCGCCGGCCAGGCTGTTCGTGCGGGACGGTGGGCACGTCGTGCCGATTCGCACGCGCGACATCGACCGGCTCGAGGCGGCCGACGACGCGGTGATCGTGCACGCAGGCGGGCGCCGGTACCGCATGAACGTGCCGCTGCACGATCTCGAGAGTCGCCTCGACCCTTCACAATTCGTCCGCGTGCACCGCTCCCACGTCGTCAATCTCGATCATGTCGCCGCGCTGACGCCCTACGACGGTTCACGCTTCCTGATCAGGCTGCGCGACGGCACCGAGCTCAAAGCGAGCCGTCAGCGGTCGAGGCTGCTAAGGAAAATGACATGAGCTATCATCTGTCCGCTTCACCGTCCCCGCACAACCATTCACCGTCGTAAACACCCGCCCGCCGGTTGTCGATTGACCGCCCTCCGGCAACTTCATAAGGTGCATGACATCTCGCAGGGAGGTGCTGATGTCATGTCGTTCATTTTCTTGTGGCGTGCTTCTGATCTCGATGCTCGTGTCTGTCGCTACTCCGGCCGGTGCGCAGTCGTCGCAGGCAGGTGAGGAGATCCGTGCGGCGCGAACGCTCGCACGCGATGGAGATCTTCAAGGCGACTGGAACAAGGTGCTCAAAGCTCGCGAGCGCTTCGAGAACCTGGCCAGACAGCCGGACATCGCGTGGCTCGCGAACTACTACCTGGCGTACTCGGACTGGCGGCTCTCCTCGCTCGCGTACATGGGCGCGGGAGTCCCATCACAGAAGCGTCTGCTCGAACGTGTCTTACAGGAGCTGGAGCTGGCCCTCGCGGGCCATCCCGATTTTGCCGATGCACAAGCCCTGCGAGCGATGGTCTCGGGGATCATGATGGGCCTCGATCAGACGCGAGTGGCCGCCACCGTCCCGGTGCTGACCGAGTCGTGGAAAGCCGCGCTCGAGAACGGTGCGAAGAATCCCCGCGTGCAGATGATGCGGGCAATGTCGGAGTTCTTCGCTCCGCCCCAGTATGGCGGCAATCGTGAGGGGGCGATGGAGCGCTGGAAACAGGCGATTGCGCTGTTCGAGCAGGAACGTCCCGATCCCCTTCTGCCCGACTGGGGACATGCCGAGGCCTGGGCCTGGCTCGGAGGCATCTACCTGTTCATCGACGATCGCCCTAAGGCGGTCGAGGCGTTCGATCGTTGTCTGAAACTCAGGCCGGACTTCTGGTGGGTGGATCGCATCGCGATGGCCCAGGCGCGCACTGCCGCGACCACGGCGCCTGCGGCGAGTCTGCAGGAATAGGACGCGGGCGAGATTTTCTACAATCGCACGATGAACGACACGTCCACGTCGCGCGCGGTCAGCCGGTAGTACTGCGCGTCGCGGGGTGTTCGGTGGGTGGGCCTGTGTGACAATAGGCCCATGCCTACTCGCGCAAGTAAGAAACGCCGGCCCCGCGATACGAATCAACTCGCCTGGCAAGTGGTCCATGAGGCGACGGGCCAGCTCCCGCAGCAAGTCCCGATGCCAGATACCCATAATCCGGCCGCGGTCGCCCTGGCCGCGCTAGGGGCTTCTAAAGGTGGGAAGGCCCGGGCCGGGGAACTGTCGGCGGCCAGGCGGTCAGCGATTGCGAGAAGGGCGGTGCAGGCACGCTCGAAGCGGAAGAAATAGACCTCCGCGACAAAGGTTAATATCTCGCCGAAATCGGATTCTTGAACTAGATGCGATGGACCTGCGGCTCTTTCACATCAGCGATGATCCGACAATCAAGACATTCATCCCTCGTCCTGCCGCTGTGGCCCCGGACCGTGGACCCATCGTGTGGGCCATCGCTGCATCTCATTTACCGAATTACCTTCTGCCCCGGGTCTGGCCGCTACACGAGGCCGTGGCCAAATCGACCTTGGAGTTTTCAATGATTCGGATCAGAAATGCTCTGAACCAGACAACCACCGACTGACGGGTCGCAGGCGCCGGGTCGAAGAGATCCTACAGTCGGAAGAGATAGCTCGCCTTGAGGAAGAAACCGTCCGACGCGCGCTGCAGTGGCAGGCGGCCGTACTGGTCGGGCCGATCGAGCGAGCTGCCGTACCCCGCGAAGATCACCGTGCCCGGCGTGGGCTGATACGAGAACAGCCAGTCGGTCCTGAGCGACGGTTGACGAAAGCCGACGGCCGGTTCGTACTCGCCCGTTGCCGAATCGCGAATCCAAATTGGCAACTCCGTCCGCCCATCGTCTCTGAGCGTGTCCTGCGTCGAGAGATCGTACTCGGTGACCACACGCAGAAAAATCGATCGGGACAATTGATATTCGACCTTGAGGCGAGGAATCGTGTGCGATCCGACGTGCGTGCCGTCGCTACGGCGATCGTAGTTCTGGATCTGATAATCGCCGTCAACGCGCAGCTTTTCCGTGGGTCGCCACTGGACGCCGGCCGTCGCGTAGATGATATCGGCAGACGACCACTCGAAGAAATTCTCGTCGCGGCCCCAGAGGTAGAGGACGTTGACCGAGAGGCCGCCGCGGGGCGGCGTGTTGAGCGTCAGGACGTAATCGAGGTTCGTCAGCCGCGGCGTGCCGACGAAGGGCAGGATGTCCACGCCGCCGTCCGCGCGCGGGCTGGCCAGCGCGTAGTCGGAATAGAGCTCCTCGTCGAAACCAAACGATTCGTATAGAACCGAACCGCCCAGCTGCCAGCCGCCCTTGAGCGTCGCGTTGTTGTTGAGATGGTACTTCCGGTCCTGCGCGCTCTTGCCGTCCTTGAAGTCCTGATACGTCCACATGTAATCGATATTCAGCTCGGTTGACCAGCGTTCGAGCAGGCTCTTCGCCGGACCGAAGTACGTGAGCTGGTGCGCGATCTGGCCTTCCGCGATGCCCCCGCGCGCGATGAAGCCGCTGTCCGCGCGAAAGTCTTCGTCGATCCCCTTGACGAAGTACCGCATGCCGAGCACGCGACCGTTTCGTGTGAAGCGCGCCTGCCAGAGCGGCGCGGCGGTCGTCGTGCCCTGCTCGCGCGTCCAGCTGAAGGCGCTCTGCAGCTGCAGCGCGTAGAGATCGCGAAACGCCAGTCGAGAGTCGATCCCGGCGACGCGGTTGAACTCGTCGCCGTCGATGCGGTCCGTGTAGACGAATCCGAGCTTGGACTGGGCGCCAAGGTCTCGCTGGACCCGCGCAATGGTGAAATAGGGGTGGTCGGTGCCGCTCGCCGACGTCGACGTGTCATCGACGGCGGAAAGCACCGCCACCGACGTGCCGGACACCTTGCCCGTCAGCTTCGCCGCGCCGAGCGGCGCGACGACACGCCGCGTGTAGATGAGATTGCTCGGCGTCGAGAACTGTTCGATGCCGTCGAGAAAGAACGGCCGTTTTTCCGGATAGAAAATCGCGAGGCGCGGATCCGGCGAAATCTGCGACGCATCGGACTCGACCTGCGAGAAGTCCGGATTGATCGTTCCGTTCAGCGTCAGGTTGGATGTGACCCCCCAGCGAACGTTGCCGCCGAACTCCGGCGCGCCCGCGTCGTAGGTCCAACTGTCCGCATTCGGCGCGCCGTCGATTTTGGATATCACGACCGGATTCAGGTCGAGCACCAGGCCCCGCTTGAGATCCGTCAGGCCCTGCAGCGTGCCGCTTTGCGCGAGAAACGAGTTGGCCGACCGCACCGCGGGAGTCCATGTGTCCTCTCGCCCCGTCTCGCGGAATTTCCGGACGACGTTGATGCGCCAGTTTTGTGTCGCATCGGCCTGGTATCGAAGGCTCTTGAAGGGAATGCGGATCTCGATCTCGTACCCGTCCGGCGTCACGCGTCCCTTCGATTGGTAGACAAAGTCCTGGGTCAGGTCGGGCAGCTCGCGTCCGCCGAGCATGCCGCTGAAGCCGCTCCCCTGAGTGTTCGCTCCTTCCACGAGCGCGCCGTCCATCTGCACGCCGAGGGGGTTGACGCCGAACACGAACGCCTGCCGCGTGTCGTTGAACGTGCTGAGATAGATCTCGATGGTGTCGTCCTCGTCGAGCTTGTCTCGATCGGCAAGCGTCGCGCGCACGGATCCCTGCGGCGCCACGGCGCGAACGCCGAAGTAGATCGCATTCGGCGAGTACCAGACGAGGATGGTCGTCTCGTATTCGGCCGGTCTGCCGTCCACCGGCGCGAACTGCGAGAAGCCGGTCAGCCTGGCCGCCTGCTGCCACGATGTCTCATCGAGCGCGCCATCCACCGCGATTGTCGCGTCGAGTCGCGGAATGGCGACGGCGAGCGCGCTGTCGCGTCCGTTGTAGACGGGCGCAGCGGGAGCGGGGTCGACGGCGAGCCCGAGGCTCAGAAGCAGGGAAACGATCATCAAGGGGGCGAGTCTTCAGCTTGCCGGAAATGCGGGCCGATGCGCAACCGGTGTCCGGGGTCGTCAGGCTTCGCGAAAGACGAATCGGTCGCTGGCGAGGTAGTTGAGAACGGCGCACACCCCTATCGAAATGAGATTCGCCACAGCGATCGGCATCTTCATCCCACCGTGCAGCACTCTCATGAGAATGAGATTGCCGACGATCGAGATCGCGCCGTTCGAGAGATGAAATCGCGCGAGTGACACGAGCGTGCGGCCTCGAAGTTCGTCTTGTCGATCGGCCCACGTCCAGAAGTGGTGCCAGAGAAAGTTGTGAATGACGGCCGTTTCGACGGCGATCGCCGTCGCAACAAGGTAATGAATGCCGAGGACATGCGTCAGCGCGAGCAGCACGGCGAGCTGGACGACCACGCCCATGGCGCCGACGAAGTTGAAGATGATCCAGCGGGCGACGGGATGACGCGCCGGTGGCCGACCTGGGCCGGTGTCCTCGTGATCAGACAGGCCCGAGTCTTCTGCCAAGGGCCGGCCTACTTCGGTGGAGTGGCGGGTGTGGCCGGCGCCTGGCTCGTCGGAGCCGGTGTCGTTGTCGCCGGTGTCGAAGCAGGCGTCGCCGGACGCGCCGGCGCGGGGGCCGGCGCTGGCGCGCGCGTGCCGCTCACGACCGACCCCGGTCCGCGCTGGCCCATGATGGCCAGTGTCAGGGCGCCGAGCATGAAGAGAACCGCGCAGACGGTTGTCGCGCGCGACAGCACGGTGGCGCCGCCGCGGGCGCCGAACGCCGTCTGCGAGCTGCCGCCGCCAAAAGCGCTGGCGATGTCGCCGCCACGGCCCTGCTGGAGCAAGACAACGAGAAGCAGCAGGAGGCAAACGACAACGTAAAGTCCAGTGGTCAGGTAGTAGAACATGTGTCAGGAGCCTCGATAATAGTCAGGTATCAGTTATCAGTAGACCAGACCTTTGGGTCCGGGTCAGCCAACTGCTATCAGCATTCGACGATTGGCTACAACGCCGTCGGTCTGGACCGCGACACAATCTCGAAGAAACTCCGCACGTCGAGGCTGGCCCCGCCGACCAGCGCGCCGTCGACATCTTCTTCCGCGATCAGCTCGCGGATGTTGTCTACCTTGACGCTCCCGCCGTAGATGACGTGACTCTGGTCGGCCGCATCCGCGCCGAACCACTGCCGGAGACGGCGGCGGATGTGGGCATGGGCCTCGGCCGCCTGGGCAGGCGTGGCGGTGCGGCCCGTGCCGATCGCCCATACCGGCTCGTACGCAATGACGAGCGTGCCGATCTGGTCGCCCGTAAGACCATCGAATCCGACTTTCACCTGGCGGTCGAGCACGGCGAACGTCTCGTTGCGATCCCGCTCGGCCAGCGTCTCACCGATGCAGACGATGGGGCTCAATCCCGCCGCGAGCGCCGCGTGCAGCTTGCGATTCACCGACTCGTCGGTCTCCTGGAAGAGCGCTCGCCGCTCCGAGTGGCCGATGATGACGTACTCGGCACCCGTCTCCCGCACCATCGCGGCGCTGATCTCGCCGGTGAACGCGCCTTCACGCTCCCAGTAGAGATTCTGCGCGGCGACGCCCACGTTGCTGTTCCGGCAGGCTTCCGCGACGGCGTGCACCGCGGTGAACGGCGGGGCGAGGACGATTTCGACGTCCTCGATGCCCTTCACCATGATGCGAAACTCCTTCGCATAGACGACGGCGTCGTGCACGGTCTTGAACATCTTCCAGTTGCCGGCGACGAAGGGGACTCTCATGGTCTCTATTCGATCCTGACACTACTCTGCGTCGAACGCCAGAATTCTCTGGATCGCCACGCCGGCAACAGCGCGGTCAGGGTTTGTCCGGCAACGCCTCGACGCCGGGCAGTTTTCGGCCGCCGAGAAACTCCAGGGACGCACCGCCGCCCGTTGAGATGTGGCTCATCCGGTCGGCGACGCCGCCCTTCCTTATCGCGGCAATCGAATCGCCGCCACCGACGATCGTCGTCCCGTGCACAGCCGCCACCGCCCTCGCGATGGCCATCGTCCCTCTTCCGAACGGATCGACCTCGAAAACGCCCATCGGTCCGTTCCAGACGACGGTGCGCGCATCTGACAGGAGCACCGCGTAGCGTGCAATGGTTTCCGGCCCGATATCGACGCCCATGCGGTCGCCGATCGCCGGATCCGATGTCTCGAGGGTCTCGCCCCTGGCTTCCGAGTTGATCTTGTCGACCACGATGTGGTCGACCGGCAGCTGCAAATCGATGTTCTTCAGCTTTGCCTGTTCTCGAATGGCATTCGCCGCGGCGAGGCGGTCGTCCTCGACGAGCGATTTTCCGATCGGCCATCCGGCGGCCTTGAAGAACGTGTAGGCCATGGCCCCGCCGATCAGCAGCCGGTCCACCTTGCTCAGCAGATTCTGAATCACCTCGATCTTGTCGGACACCTTCGCGCCGCCGAGCACCGCGATGAACGGGCGCTCGGGCGATTCGAGGACGTGACCGAGGTACTGCAGCTCTTTCTCGAGCAGGAGCCCCGCGCCCGCCTGCTTCACGAGCGTGACGATGCCGGCGACCGAGGCGTGCGCGCGATGTGCGGCGCCGAACGCGTCGTTGACGTAGACATCGGCGAGCGCAGCCAGCTGTGCGGCGAACGCCGGGTCGTTCTGCTCTTCCTCGGCGTGGAACCGCAGGTTTTCGAGCAAAACCACCGTCGGCGTGCCGGCCGCCTTCGCGCGTGCGATGGCCTGTTCCGCGGCCTCACCGACGCAGTCCGTGGCGAACTCGACCGGAGTTGAGAGGAGCTCGGACAGACGCTTGACGACGGGATTGAGGCTGAATGCCGGGTCCGGTTTGCCTTTGGGCCGGCCGAGGTGAGAGGCCAGAACCACTGAGGCGTTGTGCTCGAGCGCGTATCGAATCGTCGGAATCGACGCGCGGATCCGCGTGTCGTCTGTGATGGTGCCGTTCTTGAGCGGAACGTTGAAATCGACCCGGATGAACACGCGACGGTTCGTGAGATCGAGGTCGCGGATGGAGTACTTGGGCATGGAGTAGTTATCAGTTCTCGGTCTTCAGTTATCCGTAAGCAACATGTGGGATCGGCTCCGAGAACTGAGAACCAAGAACTAAGAACTAAGAACCAAGAACCAAGAACTACTTAATACCCCGCCTTTGCCACCAGCTTCAGCAGATCCACGCAGCGGTTCGAATAGCCCCACTCGTTGTCGTACCACGACACGCACTTCAGGAAGTCACCCTCCATGACCTTCGTGTAGGGCGCGTCCACGATCGACGAGTGCGGATTGCCCTTGAAGTCGATCGAGACGAGCTCGTCTTCCGAATACTGGAGGATGCCCTTGAGGGGACCGTTCGCCGCCGCGCGCAGAGCGGCGTTGACCTCGTCGGCCGAGGTCTTCTTGTCCAGGACCGCGACGAGATCGACCGTCGAGACATTCGGCGTCGGCACGCGCATGGAGATGCCGTCGAGACGGCCCTTGAGCTCGCGGCAACACCTCCCCGACCGCGGCTGCGGCGCCGGTTGTCGTCGGGATAATCGACAGGGCGGCGGCGCGAGCCCGGCGGAGATCCTTGTGCGGGAGATCGAGCAGCATCTGATCGTTCGTATAGGAATGGACGGTCGTCATCCATCCTTTCCGGATGCCGAAGCTCTCGTGCAGGACCTTGGCGAGCGGCGCGAGGCAGTTGGTGGTGCACGAGGCGTTCGAGATGATGTGGTGATTGGCCGGGTCGTACTTGTCGGCGTTGACGCCCAGCACGACCGTGACGTCCGGTCCCTTGGCCGGCGCCGTGATGATCACCTTCTTCGCGCCGGCCGCCAGATGCTTTGCGGCGGCCTCGCGATTGGTGAAGAGGCCCGTCGATTCGAACACGACATCGACGCCGAGGTCTTTCCAGGGAAGCTGAGCCGGATCCTTGACGGACAGCACCTTGAACTCGTCACCGTCCACCGAGATGCTCGATTCGCCCGCCTTGACTGTGGCGTGCAGGTTGCCCAGCACGGAGTCGTACTTGAGCAGGTGGGCCAGCGTGGCGGCGCTGGTCAGGTCGTTGACGGCGACGAAATCGACATCGTCGTGGCCGAGCGCGGCCCTCATGATGTTGCGGCCGATGCGGCCAAATCCGTTGATGCCAACCCTGATTGCCATTCGCTCCTCCGTAGAACACTTCATTCTAATGAACGACTTGCAGAGGGTCAAACGACCGACTTATACTGCCTTTCGACCGCCGATTGTCGCGTTGACCTTCCCGAATCAGACCTGACTGATGCCAATCGCGGCGCCAGCACCTGGCGTCTACCACTGGCGAACCACTCGCAGCGCGCGGACGAGATCGGTCACTTCCACGGCTTATGTACTGGATCTATAGCGCTCTGACGCTCGTCTTCCTGCTGCTGGCCTCGCCGTACCTCCTGTACCAGGCGCTCCGCTACAAGAAATACCTCGGCAGCATCGGACAGCGGATGGGCTACCTGCCGGTGACGTTCAACCTCGACGGCGATGAATCCATCTGGATTCATGCGGTGTCGGTCGGCGAAGTCCTCACCGGGCGAGCCTTGCTCGCGGAATTGAAGGAGCGATATCCGTCGCTCCGCATCTTCCTCTCGACGACGACACTGGCCGGCCAGCAGCTGGCCCGGCGGCAGATCCGCGCGGTGGATGCGGTGTTCTATTTTCCCTTCGACTGGGCATTCATCGTGCGCCGCACGCTCGACCTCGTGAAGCCGCGTCTCTTCATCATGGTCGAGACCGAGATTTGGCCCAACGTGCTCCGCGCCTGCAAGGCGCGCGGCGTTGGCACCGTGCTCGTGAGCGGGCGGGTATCCGCCCGATCCCACTCGCGCTACCGGCTCGTCCGGCCGTTCTTCCGCCACGTGCTGCACGACATCGATCGGTTTTGCGTGCAGAGCGAAGACGCCGCACGGCGGCTGATCGGCCTCGGCGCCGATCCGTCTCACGTCACCGTCACAGGGAGCCTCAAGTTCGAAGCATTCGATAGGCCGGCCGTCCGGCGACGCGATCGCGTGCTGCGCTACTTCCACATCGCGCAGGGCCGGCCCGTCATCGTTGCCGGCAGCACGATGCGCGGGGAGGAGCGCGCCGTGCTCGACGCTTACACGCGCATCAGCCGCGCCTTGAACAACCCGCTCCTGATCCTGGCTCCGCGCCATCCCGAGCGCTTCGCCGAGGTCGAGGCGCTGTCGAATGAGAAGGGCTTTCTCACGGCGCGCCGGAGCGAGCTCCCCGTCGACTCCGAACCGCGCGCCGAGGTGGTCGTGCTCGACACGATCGGCGAGCTCGCGCAGCTCTATCAGGTGGCGACCGTGGTCTTCGTCGGCGGAAGCCTGGTCGAGACCGGCGGCCACAACATCATCGAACCGGCGGTCTTCGGCAAGCCCATCGTCTTCGGTCCCTACATGCACAACTTCGCCGAGATTGCCGAGTCGTTTCTCGCGAGCGGCGCCGCGGTGCAGGTCGCGTCCGATCGGGATCTCGAGGCGGTGCTCACGGCGCTCTTGAGCGATCCCGCTCGACGGGCGGGGCTGGGCGCGGCCGCACGCGCGCTCGTCGAGGCAAACCACGGCGCCCGCGACAAGACACTGGACGTGATCGCCCAGGTCCTGCCGCCAGGCGGATCGGGACGCTCGGGCGTCGTCCGGCCGTTCCGTGTGGTGCATTGAACGCGACTGTGAGCCCCTGCCGATTCGTCAGCGACCGCTGCGGCGTCGGCGAAACGGGATCCCACGACCGATGATCGCGCCCTTCGATCGCCTCGTGCGAGCCAGGCGAATCCGCTCACGGATCCATCCCGAGCTCGGGCGCCGGCTCGATCGGCCGGTGATCAGCATCGGCAACCTCGGTATGGGCGGCAGCGGCAAGACTCCGACCGTCGCGCATGTCGTCGCCACGCTGCTCGATCTCGGTGAGCGGCCCTCAGTGCTCAGCCGGGGCTACGCGCGGCGCGTCGCCAGCGATGGCGTCGTCGTCGTGCGCGACGCCGGCGGCATGCGTGCGGATCTCGATCGGGCCGGCGACGAGCCATTGATGCTGGCACGTCGGCTGCCGCTCGCCGCCGTCCTCGTCTCTCCCGATCGATTCCTGGCGGGCCGTCTGGCCGAGGAGCATCTCGACTGCACGGTGCACGTCCTGGACGATGGGTTTCAGCACGTGAGGCTGGCGCGGGATGCGGACTGCGTCATGGTGACCGCCGCGGATCTGGACACCGAGGTGCAGCGCCTCCGTCGTGAACCGCTCGACGCGCTGGCCGATGCCGACGCGGCGATTCTGGCGCCCGAGATTTCAGGCAAAAAGGATGTGCGCTCCCGGCTTCCGCTGACACGCGTCTTTGAGACCAGTATGGAGATCGGCCGTCCCCGGTTGATCGGCGATAGCAATCGCTCGGTGTCGGCATCGGGCCTGCGTGTGGTGGCGGCCGCGGGCATCGCGAATCCCGACAGGTTTTTCGGAAGCATCGAAGCGGCGGGCCACGTCCTTGCGCGCGCCCTTCGATTCCCGGATCATCATCGCTTTACGCGGCGGGACGTCGATCAGATGCGGCAGGTGCTTCGGGACACGCGCGCCGATCTGGTGGTCACCACCGAGAAAGACATGGTGCGCCTGCTGCCGTACCGGCCGCTGGACATGCCGATCGCGTGGATGCCGATTGCCTATATCGTGACGCCTGCCGATCAGTTTCGCGCGTGGCTCGTCGATCGGATGACCGAGGCGCGGCGCGCGCGTCAGGAGCGGTCCGCCTGATGGCGAGCGCCAAGCACCGGATGGAGTACCTCCTGGTGAGGTCGGTCAGGGCCATTGTGGCGTGGCTGCCGTGGTCCGTCGCGCGCGCCATTGGCTCGTCTCTCGGCCGCATCGCGTACGCCTTCGATCGGAGGCATCGGAACATCGCGCTTCGAAATCTGGCCGCCGCGTTTCCGACGCGCACACCTCGAGAGCGGCGTGCGATCGCGCGCGGCGTGTTCGCGCACTTCGGTTTTGCCCTGCTCGACCTGCTGAAGCTCAGCACGATCCCACCGGATCGAATGGTCGGACTGGTCGAGTTCGAAGGCGAAGAACGCGTCCGTCACGCGTTCGCGCAGGGGAGGGGTGTGCTGCTCTTTACCGGGCACTTCGGCTGCTGGGAAGTCATCCCCGTCGCTCTTGCCGTCCGGCTCGAGCCGATAGAAGTGGTCGTCAGGCCTCTCGACAACCCGGACCTCAATGCGCTCCTGGAGCGCGTCCGGTGCAGCACCGGAAACAGGTTGATCTACAAGCGTGGCGCCATCCGCAGGATCCTCAGGACAATCAACGATGGCCACGCAGTCGGCCTGCTGATCGATCAGCATCTGCACGGGCCGGATGCCGTCGTCGTGGACTTCTTCGGGCGTCCTGCAGCGACGACGTCGGCGCTTGCCGCCATTGCCCTCAGGACAGGGGCTCCTGTGGTGCCGATGTTCGCCCTGCCTGCGAAGGGTCGAGGATATCGGATCATCTGCGAGCACCCTGTCGAGCCACCTGCCGCCGATGCCGCGGATCGCGTGCGGGAGTTCACGCAGCGCTGCACCGACGTGCTCGAGATGTACGTGCGGCGCCATCCGCACCTCTGGCTCTGGGTCCATCGCCGCTGGAAGATCGAGCAGGCGGCCCTTGCGAATACACCTACCCTGGCGCACACGAGCCAGGATCTCGAGGCCGACGCCTGAGCCTTGAAGACCGACTCCGCTCCGCATCGCATCGTCATCCTCGCGCCCAACTGGCTTGGCGACGCGGTGATGGCGCTCCCGGCGATGGCCGATGTGCGCCGCCATTTTCCGAACGCGCGCATCACGACGGCGGCGCGGAAGCCGCTCGCGGACGTGTTCCGTGCGGCCGCGTCGGTGGACGAGGTCATCCCGCTTGGGAACAGAGCGGGAATTCGCGGGTTGGCGGCGTCCGGCGGTGACGCTCACGTATTAGCGCAGGGACAGTTCGATGCGGCGCTGCTGCTCCCCAATTCATTTGCGTCGGCGTGGATCGTTCACCGTGCCCGCATTCCGGAACGATGGGGATATGCCGGCGACGGACGCTCGCGGTTCTTGACGCGAGCCATCGCGCGACCAGCCGGCTCGCGACACCAGGCGGCGTACTATCAGGCGCTCGTGAACGCGCTCGGCATGCCGAACGGTCCGATCCGGCCAGGCCTTTCCGTGCGACCGGCCGACCAGGCGCGCGCGGATCGGCTGCTCGGGGATCGAGGAATCGGACCGGAGGACACGATCGTCGCGCTCGCTCCGGGAGCCGCGTATGGTCATGCGAAACGCTGGCGCCCTCGGGCGTTTGCCGACGTGATCGATCGACTGGCCATCGACGCCGGCGCGTGGTGTCTGCTGGTCGGAAGCCGTGGCGACCGGGAAGGCGGCGAAGATCTGTCGGGCTGGCTGTCCGACCGATCGGCCGTCCGGGTGCACAACCTGATCGGCGCCACAGACCTTGGGGAATTGATGGGCATCCTCACCCGATCGGCCGCGCTCGTGTCGAACGATTCGGGAGCGATGCACCTGGCGACGGCCCTGGGCGTGCCGGTCACGGCGATCTTCGGGCCGACGAACGAACGCGAAACGGGGCCGGTTGACTGGGTCGATTCGACCAGCCCGCGTCAGGTGCTGACAAGCTGGGTCTGGTGCCGGCCCTGCATGCTCCGCGAGTGCCCCATCGACCATCGCTGCATGACGTCCATCAGCCCGGCCGCGGTCTCCGGAGCGGTGATCGCGCAGATCGCGCGTGGACGGGAGCCACGACCCATTGCCTGAGAAACGCCCGGCCGTCTTCGTCGATCGCGATGGCACGCTGATCGAGGAAGTCGGCTATCTGGATCGGCTGGATCGCATCGTGGTGTTTCCGTGGTCCGTCGATGCCATTCGTCTGCTGAACCGCGCCGGGTTCGCTGTGGTCGTCGTGACGAATCAGGCCGGCATCGCGCGGGGATTCTTCGATGAGGAGTTCGTGCGTCGCACGCACGAGCACCTCGATCGCCACTTCGTCGCGGGCGGGGCGAGAATCGATCGCTACTATTACTGTCCCCATCATCCGGACGGGACTGTCGCGGCCTATCGCCAGGTGTGCGATTGCCGCAAGCCGAAACCGGGTATGTTGAGGCAGGCCGAGCACGAGCTCGGGCTAGACCTGGCGCGGTCGTTCGTCATCGGCGATCGATGGCTGGACATCGATCTGGCCAGGGCGGCCGGCGCTCCCGGAATTCTCGTGAGCACTGGCTACGGCCGCCAGGATCTCGAACGGCGCGCGGCGAACGCCGATGCGGCCGCGGTCGTGGCCAACCTGATGGCGGCCGTGGCGTGGATTCTTCAGCGCGGGAACGACAGTCCGCCGGCTCGATGACAGGACGATGACCATTCCACGCTCGGTCCACCCGCTGCCCGGCGAGAGCGAACGCGAAGCGCGGCTGCTCTCGCTCGTCGATCGCTTCAACTCGCGACGTCTGCTCGTCATCGGCGATATCGTGGCCGACGAGTTCGTGTTCGGGAAAATCGCGAGGATCTCGCGCGAGGCGCCGGTCCTGATCCTCGAGCACGACGCGACGGAGACACTGCCGGGCGGCGCGGGGAACGCCGCCAACAACGCCGCGGCCCTTGGCGCTGAGGTCTCGCTCATCGGTCTCGCCGGCGATCCGCGCTCGGAGAAGGACGGCGCGAGCCGCAGGATGGTGAAACGTCTCAACGCGGGCGTCGACGCGTCGGGGCTCGTTCGACCTCGCGGCTACGAGATCCCCGTGAAGACGCGGATTCTCGCGGGCGGCGTGCACTCGGCCAAACAGCAGATTGTCCGCGTCGATCGGATCGCCCGATTTACGCCCGATGAGCGGACGCTCAAAGAACTGATGCGGAATGTCGATCGCGCGCTCGCGACCTGCGACGGCGTCCTCGTTTCGGACTACGGCTCGGGCGTCGTGACACCGGCGCTCGTCAGGCGCATCCGGGCGCAACTCACGTCTCGCACGAGGCGCAATGCGGTCCCCTTGCTCCTCGACTCGCGATACGCCCTGCTCAAGTACCGCGGCGTCACCGCCTGCACCCCGAACGAATCGGAGGTCGAACAGCTGCTCGGGGTCCGCATCGGCGACGATCGCTCGGTGCTCGAGCGCGCCGGCCGCACGATGCTGCGCCGGACCTCGTCGCGGGCGGTGCTGGTGACGCGCGGGAGTCGGGGCATGGCGCTCTTCGAGCCGGATCGGCGGACGGTCCACATTCCGATCTGGGGATCGGACGAAGTGACCGACGTCACCGGCGCCGGCGACACGGTCATCGCCACGATGGCGCTCGCGTTGTCGGCCGGCGGCTCGTTCTACGAAGCCGCTCGACTCGCCAACTACGCCGGCGGACTCGTCGTGATGAAACGCGGCACGGCGACCATCACCGCCGACGAGCTTCGCGACGCCGTGACGTCGGATCACGCGGGGACAGTGGGCGCAGGGGGATAAGGACTTGTAGGCGCAGGGCGGAAGCAGGCTCCAGGCTTCGGGCTGCAGGCTTCGGGCTGCAGGCTGCAGGCATCAGGCTTCAGCAGAACTAAGGACCAAGAACTAAGAACCAAGAACTACTTTCGCATGGCTCCAATTTTGTCTTTGTCTGAACTCGTGACGCGCATGGGTTCCGATCGTCGCTCCGGCCGGACCATCGCGCTCGCGAACGGGTGCTTCGACATCCTGCACGTCGGCCACGTCCGGTATCTCGAGGGCGCGAAGGCTGAGGCCGATCGCCTGGTCGTAGCCATCAATGACGATGAGTCGGTGGCGGTGCTGAAGGGAGCGGGCCGGCCGATGATGTCGGCCGAGGATCGTGCCGAGGTCGTCGCCGCCCTGAGGATGGTGGACTACGTCACGATCTTCTCGGGGCGCACGGTCACCGAGCTCCTCGAACGGCTTCGCCCCGACGTGCACTGCAAAGGCACCGATTACACCGTTGACACCGTTCCCGAACGCGACGTGATCCGCGCCTACGGCGGACGCATCGCCATCGTCGGGGATCCCAAAGCGCATTCCACGCGCGAGCTCATCGAGCGGTTGACCGGATAGCCGCGCCCTCCTCTTGAACAAGATCCTCATCGTCCGCCTGGGCTCTCTCGGCGATATCGTGCATGGCCTGCCGGCGGCGGCGGCCCTTCGTGCGCAATTCCCGAAGTCCAGGATCGACTGGGTCGTCGATCGCCGGCACAAGGACATCCTCGATCTCGTGCCCGTCATCGATCGACGGTTCGTCGTCGGCGAGCAAGGCGTGCTTCAGAGCGTGCAGCAGCTCCGGCGAGAGCGATACGACGTCGCCATCGACCTGCAAGGGCCTGATCAAGTCGGCCATTCTCGCGCGTGGTTCGGGCGCCGAACGGGTTGTCGGGTTTTCCGCGCCGCACCTGCGCGAACGCATGGCGCGGTTCTTCTACACCGAGGCGCACGACCCGCGCGCCAGTAGAAACGGTCGTCATGTCATCGACAAGAACCTGGGTCTGATCGCCGCGATGGGTGTGTCGGTTCCCGATGGAGCGCCTGTGTTTCCGCTCGAGCGGCCGGCCTCGACCGTGCCCCGACAGTTGCGTTCCATACTCTCGCTGGGTGCGGGCGATCGATTCGCGGTCATCAATCCGGGTGCGGCCTGGCCGAACAAGCGGTGGCCGCCCGATCGGTTTGGATCGATTGCGACAGCGCTCCTCGAGCGTCACCGGCTGAGATCGGTCGTGCTCTGGGGTCCGGGAGAGCGGCCGCTGGCTGACGCCGTCGCGGCGAGTTCAGGCGGCGCGGCGAACATCGCGCCGCCGACATCGATCGGCGATCTCGTGGCAGTGCTGGCGGAAGCCTCGCTTCTCATCTCAGGCGATACGGGGCCGCTTCACATCGGTGCGGCCGTCGGCGCGCCGATCGTCGGGATCTTTGGCCCGACCGATCCCGGCCGGAACGGCCCGTGGACCGCAGACGATGAGAACGTGTCGAGGTTCGAGGTGTGCGCGTGTCATCACCGGCGGAAGTGTCATGCACGCACGTGGTGCCTTGACGATCTCGCGGTGGACGAGGTGATGCGCGCGGTCGATCGCCGCCTCGAGAAGCCGGCATCCGCATGGATGAATTCTCCCGCACGGCTGCGCGGTTCAGAGTTCCGCTGGGATTCATCGTGGCGGCCCTGGCACTCGCGTTCGCCGAGCCCACGTGCCGCACGCTGGCGTTGGGAGTGCCGGTCGCCGTCCTCGGGGAGGCGATTCGCGTGTGGGCGGCGGGGCATCTCTTGAAAGGGCGAGAAGTGACGGCCACGGGGCCGTACCGTCTGATAGCGGCATCCGCTGTATGTGGGTTCGTCGCTCCTGGGGGTTGGATTCGCGATCGCGTCGGGCAGCGCTTTTGCGGGCGTCCTGGTCCTCGCGTATCTCGGCACGACGCTCGTGGCCGCGATGCGTGTCGAAGAAGCTGCGCTTCGGGAGAAGTTCGGAGGCGAGTATGATGCCTATGCGTCGGGCGCACGTCCGCGCGAGCCCCGGCGGTTCAGCATCGCGCTCGCGATCAGAAACGGCGAGCATCGCGCGGTGCTGGGCCTCGCGGCGGTAATCCTGTGGATGACGCTCGCGGCCGGCTGCCTGGCGTTTCTTTGACCGGCGGTCGTCGGGACCTCTATAATGGGCGTTTCGGCTGGCGCGCGGCGCCGCCGTCGTGGTGAGCCGGGCGGTTAGCTCAGTGGTAGAGCACCGGCTTTACACGCCGGCTGCCACAGGTTCGAATCCTGTACCGCCCACCAGCCTTCGCACTCGCAAGCTAGAGGGCGGGGTGCTACGGTTGGCGAGCCACGCGAAGGTTGTCCGCCGTAGCCTGGGCGAAGGCCGACGTAGCGTCGGAATCGGTCGAGCTTGTAGTTGTCAGCTATCGGCTCAGGAGAGGTACTAAGAACCAAGCACCTAGAACTAAGAACTTCGTTTAACCACCTCGGGGTCGTAGTTCAGTTGGTTAGAACGCCGGCCTGTCACGCCGGAGGCCGCGGGTTCGAGTCCCGTCGACCCCGCCAACATCCCTCGCGTCGCTCGGTCTGTCGTCGGTCGACGGTCTCAGGCAAGTGGCTCCGCCCACTCGGGCTCGCCAACATGCTCGAGTCCCGTCGACCCCGCCAACTAAATGCTGCTAGCGATCGGAGTTATCGCTAGCGGCACTTCCCGTCTCCAACATGTCTGCACGCCCGGCCACCGGTCCGGCGTGATCTAGGGAGCCAGATCGCCCCTTCGATCGCCGCCGGACTTAAGTGCATGTACCGTTGTGTCGTCGTCAGATCCTGTGCCCCGCTAGGTCCTGAATCGCTCGCGCCGGTCCACCCCGCATGGCGAGATGTGAACAGAACGAGTGCCGCAGCCGATGCACACCGTTCGCATTGAGCTGAGCGCGCCGCGCCGCGCGTTCTACGTGGTGTGTGACCTTGTCGGCGCTGCAACCCATCACGCCGCCGGCGCTCGACCATGTCGTCACGACCTGTCTCGCGAAGGATCCGGATGAGCGCTGGCAATCCGCCGGCGATCTGAAACGTCTCTCAATCGCTCGTCACGACGCATTCTCGGGCGACGATTGTGCCACCGCTCATCGCGACTCCGCGCCATCGCGCATGACAACCGTCGGATTCGGCCTGCTCGTGGCAGGAGTCGCCGTCCGGTTCCTGGTTGCGCGATGGTGCGCCCGTGGAGCTTATCCAGTTCGTCGATAGGGCCGGCGTCAGATCCTGAAACTCAGGCGGTGACAGGATGCCCGCTGCGACGGGGGCCTGTCGCTGCCTTCCTCGCGCGGGCTCTTTTCGCGCCGACCGTCCATAACTCCACGACCGGCTGCTGATCATCGTCTTCCGAGGCCACGATGGCGTACTGACGCCCGAGCAGCGCCACGGCCGGGAGGTCGGTGATCGCGGCCCCGAGACCGCAGGCCTGCAACCCACCGCGCCCGGCAAGCAGCCCGTCCACGAAGATCCGATACTCGCGGAAGGCGAACGTCGGGTTGTCGCGCCTGGTTGTGACGCAATCGATATGCACCACGTGATCGTCAATGCTGAGAGCGGTGTGGATGTGTCGAGGGCTGCCCGGTACGAGATTCGGTTCACTGACAGGATAGACTGGCAGCCGCGTGACATCGTAGGCACCTCACGAGTTGAGCGTGCGGCCGACCTGGCACATGAAGCGCGTGAAGGAAGTTACGTCAGGCCGCGATGGTCTGGCCCAGACGCGGTAAACTGTGTCAGCTCATGCGAGCATTCCTGGTCCACGTTCGCGATCCTCAGTTCTATGCCTTCCCCCGGCAGGCCCGGGCCGCGAACGGCCGGCGGCAGGTCATGGGATTTCCGCCTATCGGCATCATGTCGCTCTCCGCCGTGCTCAAGCGCGCCGGCCACGAGGTCACGATGTTCGATCAGGCCAATCCAGACACACCCAACGAGTTCATCGTGGAGGAGCTGCGGCGGCAGAAGCCGGATCTCGTGGGCATCAGCTTTCTGTCCACCACCAGCTTTCCCTACGCGAAAATGCTCGCGCGGCAGCTGCGCACGGCCAACGCCACCGTCAAACTGGCTTTCGGCGGAGTGTTCGCGACGCTGAACGCGCCGCTGATCAAGGCGCAGTGCCCGGAAGTCGACTTCGTCTGCCGTGGCGACGGCGAGCAACTCGTCGTCGACTTGATTGAGCATCTGAAGGATCCCGACGGCGTGCCGGGCCTGACGTGGCAGGAGAGAGACGGCACGCTCCGCAACAACCCGAACCGGGTGCCACCGCGCGACCTCGACCAGTGGCCCTTCCCCGACCGCGAGAGCTTGCCGCTCGATTTCGTCGAGTCGATGCCGCTCGACGTGCCGGCTGTACTCTCGCTCGATCGCTTCACCACAATGCAGACGTCGCGGGGCTGTCCGTGGCCCTGTGTGTTCTGCGACATCCCGATGTTCAACGAAGGCAAGTGGCGGGCGCGGACGCCCGCCCATGTCCTTGCAGAGTTCGAGCAGCTGCGGAAGGATGGGTATGGCTCCGTCTACTTCGTCGACGACCACTTCCTGCTCCAGCCCAAGCGCATCGAAGCGATCTGTGACGGCCTCATCGCCGCACACAATCCGATCAAGTACGGCCTCGAAGGCCGCGTGGATTCGGTGGCCCAACACTTGTTCCCCAAGCTCGCGAAATCCGGGTGCCGGACGGTGATGTTCGGCATCGAGAGCGGCAGCCAGAAGATCCTCAATCGGCTCAAGAAGGAACAGACCCTGGCTCAAATCGAAACGGCGGTCACCAATGCCAAGACCGCCGGCATCGAAATCGTCCATGGGTTTTTCGTCGTCGGCATCCCCGACGAGACCGAAGATGATCTGCGGGCGACGTTCCGCTTCGCGTCGAGGATCCGCGTCGACAGCTTCGGCTTCAACCGCCTGTGCGTCTACCGGGGCACACCGCTGTGGCAGGAGTACATCCGGCGCGGTCTCGTCAACGACGCCGTCGACTGGTACAAGTACTTCAAATGCACCTCGATCGATCCCACTTGCCTGCCGGGAGAAGAAGTGCACCGCATCCGATCGGAGGAAATGCGGAAGCTCATCATCTATAAGGTCACGCGCTTTCCGATCCAGACCTTCCGGCTACTAAGGCGGTTCGTGCGTTTCATGCCGCTCCGCGACGTGATTTACCTCGTCGTAAAGCCCTTTCTCGGCAAGACAGCCGGACCAACGAACGCCGAAGTGGTGTCCCGTGCTGTCGAGCACGCGGAAGCGAAGAGCGCCGCAGCGGACCTCACCACCATGTCGGACGAAGCGCTGGAGCGCACAATCGCCGCATCCAAAGCCGAGCGCGCCCGGATCCAGGCCATCGCCGAAGCCAGCGACTGATTCGACCCCGCCAACATCCCTCGCGTCGCTCGGTCGGTCGTCGGTCGACGGTCTCAGGCAAGCGGCTCCGCGGCGGGGGAACGCAGATTCGTCAGACGGTGTTAACCTGAGCCGGTGCAGAACGGCGGCCAGAACCGACACCGATCGTCGGGTGCGAACATTCCTTTCTCGTGTGGCCGGGCGCCGATGGCGCTGCCCGCCAGCGTGTATCAGGACGGAGAGCGCAGCCGGTGAACCACAGCGAGATCGTCAGTTTTCTCTGGGGTGTCGCGGACCTCATTCGGGACACGTTCAGGCGCGGGCATTACCAGGACGTCATCCTTCCGCTGACTGTGCTGCGCCGCCTCGACTGCGTGCTCTCGGGAACCAAAGAGAAGGTTCTCAAGAGACAGGCGGAGCTCAAGGGCAAGGGCCTCGAGGCTCTCGACGCACAGCTCCGCCGTGCCTCCGGATTCGCCTTCTACAACACGTCACGCTACGACTTCGAGAAGCTCCTTGCAGACGCGCCGCATCTTGCCGCGAACCTCCGCAATTACATCGCGGGGTTCAGTCCGAACATGCGGGAGGTCCTCGAAAGTTCGATTTCGACAACACGATCAGCAAGTTGGACGAGGCGGGTCTTCTCTTTCAAGCCCTCGAGCGCTTCAAGAACGTCGACCTGCATCCCGACAGGATCGACAACGCGACGATGGGGACGATCTTCGAGGAGCTGATTCGTAAATTCAACGAAGCGCTGAACGAGAATCCTGGCGAGCACTTTACGCCTCGGGATGTCGTTCACCTGATGGTTGACCTGATGCTGGCCGGCGACGCCGCTCGGATTCGGCGCAAGGGCGTCGTGTGCACCGTCTACGATCCATGTTGCGGCTCGGGCGGCATGCTGACGATCACCAAGGAGCACATCACCGTCGGGGTCCGTAGGAACGGAGATGTGCTCCGTCCGTCGATTAACAAGGACGCAGAGATTCATCTCTTCGGCCAGGAGGTCAACCCGGAGACGTGGGCAGTCTCGAAGTCGGACCTCTTCATGAAGGACCCGACCGGCCGCGATGCGGACAACATCGCCTACGGCAGCACCCTTTCCAACGACAAGCATGCCGGCAAGACCTTCGACTACCTGATCGCGAATCCGCCGTACGGCAAGGACTGGAAGCGGGACGAGGACGCAGTGCATGCCGAGCACGAGCGCGGCTCGGCAGGCCGCTTCGGTCCCGGTCTTCCCAGGATCAGCGACGGTCAGCTCCTCTTCCTGCTCCACATGCTGGCGCATGCGACGAACCCCAGGAGGGCGGCTCGCGCATCGCAATCATCATGAATGGTTCGCCGCTCTTCACGGGCGATGCGGCAAGTGGCGAGAGCGAGATTAGGCGGTTCATTCTGGAACACGATCTGCTCGAAGCGCTGATCGCGTTGCCGGAGCAGCTCTTCTACAACACGGGCATCGCGACATATGTGTGGGTAGTGACGAATCGCAAGGCTCCCGCGGGCAGGGGCAAGGTTCAGCTGATCGATGCCTCTCACTTTGACCAGGAGACCAAGCAGGGGTTGTTCTGCACGCTGATGCGCAAGAGCCTGGGGGATAAGCGGCGTGAAATTCCTCTCGAGCGCGCGCAGGATATTCTGAACATCCTGTCTGATTTCCGCGACGGCGAGACGCGCAAGATCACAAAGGACGGAAGGGAAGAAGAAGTTGTCGTGAGCCGTGTCTTCCCGACGACGCATTTCGGGTTCCGGAAGATCACCGTCGAACGACCGCTCCGACTCAACTTCCAGGCGAGCTCCGACCGTATCAGCCGCCTTGAAGACGAGAGGGGATTCCAGGCCCTCGCGCAGTCGAAGAAGAAAGCCGCGGCGGGCGCCAAGGAAATGGCCGAAGGGCGGGCGCTCCAGGAGGCTATCCGCAAGCTCCTGAGCAGCCTCCCTAACACGCTCCTGAAGGACCGAGACGAGTTCGATCGCCTGCTCGACGAAGCCGTGAAGACTGGAGATGTGAAGCTCGCGGCTCCGGTCAAGAAGGCCATTCTCTCGGCGCTTGCCGAGCGCGACGAAACGGCGGCGGTCTGCCGGGACAAGGATGACAACCCCGAGCCCGACCCCGAACTGCGCGATACGGAAAGCGTCCCTCTACCCGATGGAGAGGACCCGGTTGATCATGAGGGAGTGCCGAGGAGCGTATGCGCATTCTTCGAGCGCGAGGTCCTGCGGCAGGCGTTCGCGCGAGCAGCGGCCCCGCCTCCAAGGGGGATCGGTGCAGTTCGTCATTCGGTCCGTTTCGGCGAAGCAGCGCCCGCCCGCAAGCCGTCGACACAGCCGTACAAGTGATCCATTGCCGTCTGCGTTGAGGAGTCACGATGGAGAGCGCAGAATCCCGTGTCACGATCCACATGGCCGCGAGCCTTGACGGCTTCATTGCCAGAAAAGACGGAAACGTGGACTGGCTTGAGACGTCCGACAGCTTTGAGGGTGGGGACACGATGACCCAGGAATTCATCGAGGGGTTCCTCAGGACGATCGACTGCTACGTCATGGGTTCGCGAACCTATGAGACCGCATTGGATTTCGAGGCAAAGGGGCTGGGTTGGGCCTACGGCGACAAGCCGACCTTCGTCCTCACCAGTCGCGAGCTGCGGAAGACCAGGAATACCGTAGAGTTCCACTCGGGCGATCTCGAGCTCCTGGTGGACCAGAGATTGAAGCCGAACTTTCGCAGCATCTGGTTTGTCGGAGGCGGTCAAGTATCCGGTGAATGCCTGCGCCGCGGACTGGCGGACGAAGTGCGCTATTCGATCATGCCGATCCTGATTGGCCATGGAATCTCGTTTTTCGATCGGCTCGACAAAGACGTCGCCCTGCACCTTGTAGAAACGAAGGCATACAAGAGCGGCATGGTGGCGCTTCGCTACGAGGTGCCGAAGTAGACCAACACGCCGGCGATGACGTTCGTCCCGCCAAATAGAACTATCGGAAGTCGTTCCTCGTCCTAGATAAGAATCAACCGGTCGCGGGCCCATCAGCCGAAAGCAGGTTCCCATGGAGACGTTCTGGCAGGACATCCGCTTCAGCCTCCGGACCATGGCGAAGAACCCCGGGTTCACCGCGGTCGCCATCCTCTCGCTGGCCCTCGGCGTCGGCGCGAACACGACAATCTTCACGATCCTGAACGCCCTGCTCCTCACGCCGCTCCCCGTGGAGCGGCCGTCGGAACTGGTCGCAGTCTGCACGATCGACCAGAACTCGAAAACACCGTTCGGCGGGATCACGCAGGTGTCCTACCCGAACATGAAGGACTTCCGCGAGCAGAACACGACGCTCGCCGCGGTCGCCGGCTACACGTTCGGGAATCCCGTCAGCGTCATCATCAACGGCGGAGAGCCGCAGCAGGCATTCGCGGAGCTCGTCACGGGCAATTACTTCGACGTGCTCGGCGTCCGGGCGTGGCGCGGCCGGACGTTCCTCCCCGAGGAAGACGTCGCGCGTGGCGCGCATCCGGTGGCGGTACTCGCCTACGGGTTCTGGCAGCGCCGCCTCGGCGGCGACGCGTCCATCGTCGGACGAACGCTGTCGATCAACGGCCTGCCCTTCACCATCGTCGGCATCGCGCCCGAAGGATTTACCGGCGTGAATTCGCTCTTCAGCCCGGACATGTGGGTGCCGTCGATGATGTACGACCCGGTGCTGCCGCAGCAGTTCCGCTCGTGGCTGGACGAGCGGCGTGCCTTGCTGTTCTCGGTGGCCGGCCGGCTCAAGCCCGGCGTGACGAAGGCGCAGGCGGAAGCGAACCTGAAGTCCATCGCCAGCGTGCTCGAGCGCGAGTATCCGCTGCCGAACAAGGGCCGGACGGTGGACCTGCGGCCGCTGGCTGAAGTCACGATCTTCCCTGGATTCCGCCAGATTTTCGTCCTCGGCGGCGCCGTGCTGATGACGGTCGTCGGCCTCGTGCTCCTCATCGCCTGTTCGAACGTGGCCAACCTGCTCATGGCACGCGCCTCCGGCCGGCGTCAGGAGATCGCCGTCCGGATCGCCATCGGCGCGAGCCGTGGACGCCTGCTGTGTCAGCTGCTGACCGAGAGCGTCCTGATGGCGGTGATCGCCGGGGCAGTGGGCGTGCTCTTGGCCGTGGCCGGGCGGGACGCGATCTGGTCGATGCGGCCGCCATTCCTGGCGCAGAACTTCGTGGACCTGACGCTCGATCGACGCGTGCTGATGTTCACAGCCGCCGTGTCCGTGCTCACAGGTGTCCTCTTCGGCCTGCTGCCGTCGATCCAGGCTTCGCGGCCGAACGTCGTGAATTCGCTGAAGGAAGAATCGCGCAGCGCCGGACCGAGCAGGCGGAGGCTGACGATCGGCAACGCGCTCGTCGTCCTGCAGGTGGCGCTGTCGGTGGTGGCGCTCGTCGCCGCCGGGCTGTTCCTGCGGAGCCTCCAGCGCGCCAACGCCATCGATCCGGGCTTCGACGTCGAGCACGTCGCGATCGTCGCCGTGAACCCTGGGCAGGCCGGCTACGACATCGCGCGCTCGCGGCAATTCTTCCGCGACATCGAGCAGCGCATCGCGTCCGTCGCCGGCGTCCAGTCAACGGCATGGGCGAGCGCTGCGCCGCTGACTGGATCGTTCTTCCGCACGATCATCCGCGAAGGCGACAATCCGGATTCGAACGCGCAGCGAAACCTCGGCGTCGTCTACTCGGTCAGCCCGAGCTACTTCCAGACGACGTCGATTCCGATCGTGCAGGGGCGCCAGTTCACCGACGCGGATCGTGACGACAGCGTGCCGGTGGCCATCATCAACACGACCTTCGCCGAGCGACTGTGGCCGGGCGAGGATCCGATCGGCAAGCGGTTCCGGTTCTTTACGGACAAGGCGTTCCGCGAGGTCATCGGTGTGGCGAAGACCGTGAAGTACACCACGATCGGCGAGGACCCGCAGATCGCGGCCTACACGGCGCACGAGCAGACGCCGTCCGACACGATGGTGCTCCTCGTGAGGAGCGCCACGGCGCCCGGGGCGGCGCTCGGCGCGGTGACGCGCGAGATTCACGCGATGGACACGCACGTCCCGTTGACCAATCCGTTCACGATGCGCGACGTTCTCGCGCAGTCGTTGTGGCCGGCGCGCATGGCGGCGATCCTGCTCGGCGTGCTCGGCTTGCTCGCTCTCGTCCTTGCGTCGGTCGGGCTCTACGGCGTGATGGCGTACTCGGTCGCGCAGCGCACGCGCGAGATCGGAGTGCGTATGGCGCTCGGCGCGGATCGCTCGCGCGTGCTCGGCATGGTGCTGCGCCAGGCGATGACGCTCGTCGGCATCGGACTCGCGCTGGGCCTCGGCGGCGCGTTCGCCGTGTCGCGCGTCGTGTCGGGACTGCTCTTCGGACTGAGCGTCATCGACCCGGTCACGTTCGTGGGCGTCGCAGCGGTGCTGACGCTGGTCGCCGCGCTGGCGACGTACATCCCTGCGCGGAGGGCGAGTCGATTGGATCCGCTTCTGGCGCTCCGATAGCTGAAGTCGCAGGCCACTCTGGAACCTCGGCGGGGCTTGATGGTCGCGCGGCCACGACCGTCGTCGGCTCAACGCGTCTTCGGAAGATACTCCGCCGGGATCGGGGCATCGGGTCGCTCGCCCTGCCAGTAGATCGACACGATCCACCAGCGCGTGCCGTCGTCGAACAGCTGGATGCTGTTGATCCCCCGCGCCAGGAGTTCCGTGTCGTCGGCTTTCCGCCGTGACTCGTACGTGCTGAAGACGTGCGTGACTGCGCCGAAGCGATCGACCTTGCGCGAGATCTCCTTCTCAAAGAATCCCTGCGAAAGCGCCGCCGATGACCGGGTGATGTAGCCTTCTGGGTCGGTGACGGTGATGCGGCTCTGCCCCTCGGGTGTGCGCGCGGTCGGGATGAGGCGCGCGCCGGGCGCGAAGAGCGATCGGAAGCGATTCCAGTCGCGCGCCTGTCCGGCCGGTCCGGAGATGACATCGTAGAGCGCGGCAAGAATTGCATCCATGGACGCGACGTCTTCCTTGCCCGGCTCGGGAACCGTGGCGCTCTGCGCGGCCGCTGCGACCTCGGTGGGTGCGGGAGTCTGAGCGGCCGCGTTCGCTGTCGACGCTGCGGCGGCCAACAGAAACGACGCGGCCGCGAGCGCGGTGGGCGCAATTATCGAGTGTCGAGTCATTATCTCCTCACGAGCGGCGCAACCGTGGGCGCGACGGGGTAACAGTCTATCTGAACGCAGGGTTAGATCTGGGCTACGTACTGAACTGCCGCTGAACGTTCCCGCCGCACAGAACCACGACGACGTGTTCATCGGCTGACGGCCGGTAGCGCCCCGCCAGGATCGCGGCAAAGGCGGCGGCGCCCCCTGGCTCTACAACGATCCTGAAGACGTCCCACAGCACCTGCTGCGCGTGGATGATCTCATCGTCTTCGACGAGCACAACGCGTTCGATGTGGTGCTGCGCGATGGGGAACATCAGTTCGCCCACGCGCCGGGGCGCGAGCGAATCGACGGCCACGCTGCCGACGGGTGCATCAACCGGTCGTCCAACCTTCAAGGCCTCGGTGAGGGTCGGCGCGCCGACGGGCTCGACGCCGATGATGCGCGTCTGGTGGCCCGCGTACCAGGCGGCGATGCCGCCGATGAAGCCGCCGCCGCCAACCGCAACGAGCACCGTGGTCGCGGTCGGAACTTGAGCATCGAGTTCGCGCGCGAGCGTGCCTTGCCCGAGCATCGTCTCCATCTGATCGTACGCGTGGATCGAAAGCGCCTGTGACCGCGCGACGTACTGTTCGCTGGCCTCCAGCGCGTCGGCATACCGATCTCCAGTGACGACCACAGTGGCGCCGTACGCGCGAATGCTCGCGACTTTGGCCGGAGACGACACAGTCGGGACGAAGATCGTCGCAGGAATGTTCAGACGCTTCGCGGTATAGGCGACCGCGGCGCCGTGATTTCCGCCGGACGCGGCCGCGACGCCGGACGAAGGCACGTGTTTCGTCAGCAGATTCGTGAAGGCGCCACGCACCTTGAACGAACCGGAATGCTGCAGGAATTCCAGCTTGAATGTGAGTGGAAACGGTTCGAGGCCGACGTCCGCGCCGCTCACGGCGAGGGTCGGTGTTTCACGGATGTGGAGCCGGATGATGTCGTGAACGCGCGCGATGTCCGATCGTGTCAGGCCGGGTACCATCCGCCTATCCTACAAAACCGCACCGCTACTCGTGCATTCAGCCACCGCCCGACGCATCGCCGCCAGGCTCATCTCGACATCCTGCGCCGTCGTCGCCCACGAGGAGACGCTGATGCGCATCGCCGTGCGTCCCTGCCACTCCGTCCCGCCACACCAGCACACACCCTCCTGCTGGATTCTCTCGATCACCGCTCTGGTGACCTCTGGCGGTCCGAACGACACGAGCACCTGATTGATGACGACGTCGTTCAGGATCTCGGCGCCCGCCAGACGGAGCCCCTCGGCAAACATCTTCGCGTGATCGCACGTGCGATCGACAAGGCTCGCGAGTCCGCCCCGACCGAGCGACCTGAGCGTCGCCCACAGCTCGACGCCGCGTGCCCGGCGCGACATCTCTGGCGAATACTGTGACGGCTCGCGCTCTCCGCCTGGAACGAAATAGGCGGACGAAGTGGCCATCGCCGCGCGCATCGGTTCGGGCTGACTGACGAACGCGAGACCGCAGTCGTATCCGACATTCGGCCACTTGTGACCATCGGTCGCCCACGAGTCGGCGTCGGCAAATCCCTCGACGAGATGACGGTATCGAGGCGAGCACGCGGCCCACAGTCCGAATGCGCCGTCGACATGCACCCACGCGCCGGAGGCATGCGCGCGCTCGCACAACTCCTTCGCTGGATCGAACGCTCCCGTATTCACGTTGCCCGCTTGCACGCAGAGGATCGTGCGCGCGTCCAGCTCGGGCAGTGCGTCCACTCGCATCCGGCCTTGTCCGTCCACCGGCACGCGCAGCACACGTCGTCGTCCGAGTCCCAGCAGACCCAGCGCCTTTACCAGTGCAACGTGAACCTCGTCGCCGACGACGACCGTGATCGGTGGCGCGCCGAACAGGCCGTCGCTCTCGACGTCCCATCCCGCGCGTGCGAGGAGCGCATGACGCGCTGCCGCGAGGCCGACGAAGTTCGCCATCGTCGCTCCCGTCACGATTGCGCCGCCGCATCCAGCGGGCAGCCCCAGAGCATCTCGAGCCCATCCAAGCGCGATGTCTTCCAGTATCGCCCCGGCGGGAGACATGACGCGGAGCGCCGTGTTCTGGTCCCAGGCCGCGGCGAGCCAGCCGGCCGCCATCGACGCCGGTACGCATCCGCCGTTGACGAATCCATAGAAGCGGCCGCCGGTGGTCGCGACGGTCGCGGGCGACGCGAACCGGTCGAGCAGCGCCACGATTTCGTTCGCGCTGGACGAATGCTCGGGCATCGGACCAGCCAGTTCTCCCATCGCCTGGACGACGGACGGTGCGGGCCGAACGGCGCGCGTCGGCACGTTGCGCAGGTAGTCGGCAGCGCGCCGCGCCACGTCATGGAACAGTTCAGCGTCGATGAAGGCGGAATCCGTTTCAGGCAGTTCGGCAGAGGTTTTCATAGACACCGAGTCTCGCCGAAGTGGTACCTGAAGAAAAGAGCCACTTATGGCAGAATTGGCTCTCACTATGGATACCAAGGCGCTCGTGCCTCTTCTGGGTGTCTGGTCGGGCGGGAAAGGCAGTCTCCGCGGGAAGTTAACACAGGCGCTGATGGAGGGCGTGCGGCAAGGCGGCCTCGCGCCGGGCGTCCGCCTGCCGTCCGAGCGCGCGCTGGCAAAGGCGCTGACGATCAGCCGCACGACAGTCGTCGCGGCCTACGACACGCTCCGTGAAGCCGGATGGTTCGAGAGCCATCACGGGAGCGGCACATGGGTGCGGGCTGGTTCGCCGGCCGTGGCCATGGCGCGCAATGCCGCACACACGGCGGCCCTGTCCGCCAGTCCGCTGCTCGGCCTGCTCGTCAATCCCGAGGCGGACGATGTGGTGGACTTCGGACTTGGGTCGCCGCTGCCGCTGACGACGCTGGAGTCGGACTGTTTTGCGTTGCCGAAGGATGAGTACGAGGCGCTCATGCACGAGCGCTTTCACTACCCGCTCGGGTTGCCGATGTTCAGGAAGACGATCGCGGATCGGTACTCGCACGAAGGATTGGACACGCGTCCCGAGCAGGTGCTCGTGACCAACGGCGCGCAGCATGCCGTGGCGCTGTCGGCGGCGTTGTGCCTGCAGCGGGGCGACGCGGCGCTCCTCGAAGATCCCGCCTACTTCGGCGCCATCGATGCGTTTCGCGCGGTTGGTGCGCGGCTCGGGACGTTACCCGTGAAGGTCGGCGGTGTCGTGCCGGCAATGCTGCGCGATCGAATCACTGCGACCGCGGCGCGGTTGGTGTACTTCACACCGACGTGCCAGAATCCGACCGGTGCGGTGATGCCAGCCGCGGCGCGCAAGGAGATCGCAAAGATCGCGCAGGACACCGGGACACCCGTGATCGACGACCGAACGCTGGCGGATCTCGTGCTCGAAGGCTCACCGCCGCCGCCGCTCGCGATCAACTCGCCGAACGGTCCCATCCTGACGATTGGTTCGCTCAGCAAGCTCATTGGTCCATCGCTCAGGATCGGCTGGGTGCGCGCTCCCGAATCGTTCATTCAACGGCTCGCCCGGTTGAAGACGGCGATGGACCTCGGGTCGCCGCTCATTACACAAGCGATTGCCGCCCGCCTCATCCGCGTGACCGACCAGGCGCGCAAGCTCCGGCAGCAGCAGTTGAAACCTCGCCGCGACCAACTGGCGTCGCTGCTCAGAACGCATCTGCCAGACTGGAAATTCTCCAAACCGACGGGAGGCCTCTTCCTGTGGGTGCAGCTTCCCGCCGGTGACGCGCGCGAGTTCGCGCAGGTTGCACTGCGTCACGGCGTCGTCATTGTCCCCGGTCCCAACATGTCGGCCGACGAGCAGCACGCGCGTTTCATTCGCATCACCTTTCTCTCTGAGCCGGAGACGCTGACGACCGGCGTGGCGAGGCTCTCCACCGCGTGGCGGTATTACCGCTCGCTCAAGCCGCGGTCCCGGGAACAGACGGTCATGGTCTGACAGGGCTCAACGAGCGGGTTCCAGGTTCGCCAGGTCTGAAGACCGGTCGGCGGGCCCTACAAATGACGGGGCGATGCGCGACTCTGCGCGTCGCCCAACGTCACGGCGGCACTCGCGGCGCTCGCGAGTGCGAGCACGCGGCGAGCACCATGATCCATCGAAAGCCGTCCACGAAGGCCTCGTCGATGGCATGCGCAACCACCGCATGCTGCGGCTCGCCCAGCGCTCGCGGGCGCTTCAGCGCCGGCGAGCTTGACGCGCTCGCGGTCAATAGCCTGCCTGGACTCTGCCGACAGCTCCAGTGCTCGCGAGGCGACGGTCGAGATCGGCGTTGAAGCGAGAGGTGACGACGAGTGTGAAGAGCGCGACCGCCATGAGTCCCGCTGTCCGGGCCACGGCGTTATTGAAGCCCGATGCGATCCCGGCGTGACGCACATCCGCCGAGTTCATCACCGTTGTCGTCAGGGGCGCGATGCTGATGGCCATCCCGAATCCCATGACGAGAATGCCTGGAAAGAAGGTGGTCCAGTACGACCCGCCGATCTCGGGCCATGCGAGGAGCGCGAAGCCCGCCGCGACAATGACCGGTCCAACCGTGAGCGGCGGTCGAGAGCCCCAGCGTCCGACGAGGCCACCTGACCACCGTGACAGGAAGAAAACCAGGAAGATGAAGGGGAGGAGGGCAGCGCCGGCGGCCGTGGCCGAATAGTTCTGCACGTGCATGAGATTGAACGGCAGGAAGAACAGCGTGCCGCCCAGCGCTGCGTATAGCAACAGCGTCACGAAGTTGGCGCCGCCGAAGGCTCGCGATCGAAACAGCGTCAGCGGCACCATCGGCGATCGAGCGCGCCGCTCGTGGAGCACGAACGCGGCGAGGCCCAGTGCGCCGCCCAAGAGTGCTCCAATGACGATCGGATCGTAGAAGCCGCGGTTCGCGGCTTCGACCAGTCCGAATACAAGACCACCGAGGCCAACTGTGGCAACCAAGGCGCCCACGAGATCGAGATCGGCAGCGTCCTGATCCCGGCTCTCCGGCACGCGCCAATAGAGCACCGCCACCACGCACAGGCCGAGCGGCACGTTGAACCCGAACGCCCATCGCCAGGACACATGGTCCACCAGCCAGCCGCCGAATACGGGTCCCAACCCGGCGGCAATGGCGCTGTAGCCGGACCATGTGCCGATGGCACGGCCCCGGTCCTTCTCGCGGAACGACGCGCTGATGAGGGCCAGACTCCCCGGCACGAGCAGGGCGCCTCCCACGCCTTGCAGCCCTCGCGCGGCGATGAGCTGTGGCACGCTGGCCGCCAGTCCGCACCACAGAGAGGATGCCGCAAAGACCGCAACGCCCACCGCGAACATGCGACGTCGTCCGAACCGATCGCCCGCGCTGCCGCCGACCAGAATCAGCGCCGACAGAAATAGCAGATAGACCTCCACGATCCACTGCACGTCGTTCATGGACGCGTCGAGATCGCGCTGCAGCACGGGCAACGCGATGTTGACGATCGTGCCGTCCATGAAGACCATGCTCGACCCGATGATGGTGGCAGCGAGAACCCATCGCCCAGTCGATGGCCCGCACGGCGCGGCCGGTGGGGTCGCCCGAATGACCCCTTCGTCGCACGGAGGCTTCAGGGCAAGCGCCATTGGGTGGTCGAGAGACTACCCGCACAGGCATGGCGTTGTCATCGTTCGTCGGCGATCGCTGATCTCGCGTGGCAAGCTCAGGCAGCGGTGTGAGCTCGGGGGGTAGTCGTCTGGGCTTGGATCTCCCTGGCCAGGCGCAGTTCGAAGCCGATACCGTCCGTCACGAATTGGCAGGTGCCAAAATGACTGTGCGCCACAAGCTGCTCGATGCCCTCGCGCGTGTACGCGCGCCTCAGCAGCCCGAAACGGAAGATCCAGCGCGTGAGAAGGGCGTTGGTCGGCGACAGGTGCATGTTGCGCACCTCGGTGGCGATCTCGTCGAGCGACGCGTCCTTCCTCAAGTCGTAAATCGACGCGTGCCCTCCTGCCTTCAGGACACGGTGGATCTCGTTGAGCGCGCCAATTGGATCGCTGAAGTTCTTGAACGCAGCCGAGCAGACTACAAAATCGAACGACGCCTCGGGAAGCGGCATCGCTGATGCGTTGCCGTGGAGGAACTCGACGACGACGCCGGCGTTGCGCGCGTTCTCGAGGGCAATTCGGACGAACGAGTCACTGATGTCGAGCCCGGTGACGCTGCAGCGGCCGGACTTCGCGAGCTCAATCGCCAGGAACCCCGGCCCTGGCGCCACTTCCAGCACTCGGCCGCCTGGCGGGACCCGGTTGAGCACCGCCTGTGCGATCCTCGTGAATCGGCACAGGTCACGGCCGGTGTTCTTCGTGTACCAGGTGGCGATGGGGCCTTCCATCGCCATCCCCTTGTAGGCCTTGGTTGTCCTCATTTTCGTCGCTCCTTCTTGGTGAGAGGCTATGTTAACATCGTTAGCAATATACGAACTCAGTTAGCTTATATCGCAGGATTTTGCAGCGTCAAGGGCCATGAGTACCATTCGTCCCGGAACCCACGAAGACATGAGCATCGTTCCCTACCGCAGGATCAAGCGAGCCCCGAAGCGACGATCCCTCGACCAGGCACAGGTGGTCCGTGCGGCGCTCGCGCTGCTGGACGACGTGGGTCTGGACGCGTTGACGATGCGCCGGTTGTCGGAGCGGCTCGGCGTCAAGGCCGCGTCGCTCTACCGCCACGTGCGGAACAAGGACGAGCTCCTGCAACTGCTCGCCGACGAGATCAACGGTCAAATACCGCTGGTGCGGTCGGCCGGCACGTGGCAGGAACAAGTGCGCGAAATGGCGCGGAACACGCGGAGAGTCCTGCTGGCACACCGGGACGCTGCGCAACTCCTGGCCGTCACCATGCCATTTGGTCCACGGCGCCTGCGGCACATAGAGTTGCTCCTTCGCGTTCTGCGCTCGGCGGGATTGAGCGGCCGCGACGCCACGCGCGCCGCGTATCACTTCAACAATCTCGTGACCGAGTTCGTCGCGGACGAATCGCGGTTTGCCGCGATGGCCGGCACCACCGCGTCGAGTCGCCGCAAGATGTACGCGCAGGTGCGCAAGCTCTTCAAGTCGCTCCCCGCGGACGAGTATCCGGTCATCGTCGAACTCGCAGACTTTCTGGGCGAGAACGATCCCGACGGCCTCTTTGAATTCGGCGTGGCTGTGTGGCTGCGTGGACTCGCGGCGCTTTCGAGCGGCAGCCGACGCCGTTAGCCCAGGTTCCGGCAGTTCCGGCCGATGCCTCGGGCGTCTTTGACAGGCCATCGAACCGTCTTGCCATTGTTTACGGAATCGTTACATCAACTGAAGAAGATTCCCGCTCGAAGCTGCCGATGGGCCTGTGACGTAATCGCTCCGACTGGATCAATACTGATTGTTCCGTCGTCACAGTGAACCGCTACTGAGATGGTGGAGAGTGTCATGGCACAGGGACCTGGGAACACCGCGGCTGACGGAACATTCGCAGGTGCGGGCGGTCTCAACATCTTCTTCAGGTCGCGGCGTGAATGGAGGCATGTGTGAACATGGTCACGACGAAAGACGGCACGCAGATTTACGTCAAGGACTGGGGCACGGGACAGCCCATTGTTTTCAGCCATGGCTGGCCGCTCAGCGCGGACGCGTGGGAAGACCAGATGGTGTTCCTGGCGTCCCGAGGCTACCGGTGCGTGGCTCACGACCGCCGCGGCCACGGGCGATCGAGCCAGCCCTGGAACGGCAACGAGATGGACACGTTCGCCGACGATCTGGCCGCGGTGGTCGATGCACTCGGCCTGCGAGACGCCATACACATCGGCCATTCGACGGGTGGCGGGGAAGTGGCCCGCTACATCGGCCGTCACGGAACGAAGCGGGTGGCGAAAACCGTGCTCATCGGCGCCGTTCCGCCGATCATGCTGAAGACGGCCGCCAATCCGGGCGGCCTGCCCATGGAAGCGTTCGACGGGATCCGGGCCGGGGTCATCGGCGACCGCTCGCAGTTTTTCAAGGACCTCAGTGCGCCGTTCTATGGCGCCAACAGACCAGGCTCCAAGGTATCGCAGGGCCTGCGCGATTCATTCTGGCTGCAGGGAATGATGGCCGGGCACAAGGGCGTGATCGACTGCATCAAGGCATTTTCGGAAACGGACTTCACCGAAGATCTCAAAAAATTCGACGTACCCACGCTGATTCTGCATGGTGACGATGATCAGATTGTGCCGATTGGTGCGTCGGCGATGTTGTCATCGAAGCTGGTGAAGGGATCCACCCTGAAGGTCTATCCGGGACTGTCGCACGGCATGTGTTCCGTGAACAAGGATCAGATCAATGCGGACCTGCTGGCGTTCATCAAATCGTAGCGAGGCGGTCTATCGTTCCATGTGTCGCGCGGCTCCCGCCTACTTACTGTCCATGCACGGGAAGGCTCCTCGGAGCGCGCTGACAGCCACAAAGAAGAAATCGTCATGAAGCCGTTCGGGATGGGCGTGAACGTAGTCCAGGAACACGTGGACGAGCTCGGTGCGCGTGCTTTGTTCCGGCGAGCACACCTGAAACGTCCGCGCTGACTGGGGCGTTGGAATGAGGCGCGTGGCCTGCTGAATCGCCGCGAAGGCTCCCCAGCACAGGCCTGAGTTGAAGTTCGCCGGCAGTGTCAGGTCTTCGCCCGACGCCGCTGCGTCCGCCACGACACGGCAGGCCGAGAGCATGTCTTCCGCCGTTTCTGCCTGCGCGCGCGATGACGAGAGCACGAGAACGGCGGCGATCAGCACCCCACGACACATAGCAGATCCTCGCATTGAATCTCCTTTCCATCCGCCGGGGTCGACCGTCGTATCGGATCGGTGAACGGCGGCGAGCAGACTGCCGGGAGATCTGCCAGCGGGTGCAGCGCGGGTACTGAGCGACCAATAATCTTATGGCGTCGGCGTCGTGCGACGAGCCGCACTCACGACGACCAAGTCTCGATCGGTCGATGGTCTCAGGCGAGTCATCGACCCGTGCCACGGCCCTCGCGTGGCCCTTAGGTCACCCGTTGCGGATCCAATTGTCACCCGTCGAGAAGAATCCTGCACTGGGCGGCGCTTTGGACCTTGCTGTGCGGAAGCTAGGAAGGTGTGCGTCGGAAATATTTACAAGATGGGCCATTGCGCAATTATCTAGACGGATCATACTGATGAGCTAGCAAGTCGATCTCCTAGTCTGGGAGCGTCACGCGAGTCCTCGAGGTAATGGAGGAGGTGCTCAGTGCTTCGTCCACCCTTTGGATCGAGCCCGGCATTTCGTGGACCACTTATCGCCGCGGTTGCTCTTTTCTATTGTGCAGTCTCTTATAACGCCGGGCCATCGTCGGCCCAGTCATCACTCACCTTCACGTCGTCGAGCGCCTTTCAGGCGTCCGTGAACGTCCTTGACGTGCTCACGTTCGACGGGATTCCGAATGGCGTTGTCTCATCGATCGAAGGTGGATTCCCTGGTGTGACGTACTACTCGAGTGGTTCGTCGGGGCCCGTCATGCTCGTGGCGCCCAACGGCAACTCGAACGCGCCAGGGTTTACGACGGTGTCACAGTGGATCGTGCACGATCCCACTTATCAGTTCTACCTGGCAGGCGCCCATTCTGGCGATGCGCTGATTCCAAGCTTGGGATCGGCTGGCGGCGACGGAATCAGGTTCGAGTTCGACGAGGCGGCTGCCATTACCGCCGCAGGAGCAAACTTCGGCAGCGTTCAGGAACCGACGCCGTGCTGCGTGTCGCAGTGGGTTGACGTGGTTTTTTGGGACGGGGGTGTCGAGACAATCGACCTCAACGCTGTCCGCGGAGGTGAGCAGAATACGGACTCGTTCTTTGGCTATGCGGCGCCAGGCAGGCCGATCCGATCGATTGAGTTCAATCAGCTCGGGCACAATGCGCTGCTTGACAATTTCATGTACGGGCGGCTGGTTGGCGAACCGGCACCGTTCGACGCGGTCGGGTCGATCATCGGCGTGACTGGCAACGCAGTGGTGACGCGGCCGAACGGCGATCAGGAACCGATCGGTCCGGGGACACAGATTGGCTTTGGTGATGTGATTGAAACGGGCGAGGGCGCATCACTCACCATCAAGTTCAACGACAACTCCGAGTTCGGGGTCGGCGAAAACGCGCGACTGACCGTCGACGAGTACGTCTACGACCCTGATGCGGGGCCGGTGCCGCCGACGAACATGACTGTCTTGCGGTCGATCTTCACTTACCTTGGCGACCGCATTGGCTCTGACCTTGACGACTCGCCCCAATGTCCACCCAGTTGTGGTTCTCTTGGCCATCGTGGCGATGCCACTCCGTACCTGAACAAGGACACGCTCGATGTCGCGGTCACGATGAACGTGGGCTCTCCCGTCAGCCTTGCAGCCCCAGTTCCGGCCGTTCACGACGCGACGCAACTGTCGTTCGATTTCGCCTTTCTCACGCCGACCGGTGAGCTGGAGGTGCGCCTCGGCGACACGCTGATCTACTCGACGTCGGCCGTCGAGAATCCGGTGCTGAAGTTCCAGCACGCGACCATTGATGTGCCCGCGACGCTCCCTCCGTCGCCGGGCGTGCGGCCCGTCGAGATCTTTCCCGCGCCGCCGCCGCTCTTTTCCAAGAGCCTGATCCTCGTTCCCGCCGACGGGGGCGTCGGCTTGACGACGCTGAGCTTCCGATTCGATGGTCCGACCGGATCGAAGCTCTTGCTCGATGCTGTCACGTTCCCGGGCCTGCAGAATGGTGAGTTCAGCCAGTTCGACGAAGGGTGGTTCTGGACCGGCCCAGGCCACATCGATCTGGTCGCAACCATCCCCGAAGACAAGTTTGCCGCCCTCCAGAAAGAACTGGATCCCAATCCGCCTTCGACGAGCGCGCTTGTGTCTCCGGCGCCCAACGCCGAAGGGTGGCACAAGAGCGATGTCACCGTCACGCTCAGCGCGATTGATGACGCCGACGGACTGGGAGTTCAAAGCATCACGACCGCACTCACGGGCGCACAGACCGGAGGCGGAGTGACGGCGGGAGCGGGTGCGGTCGTGCCGGTTTCGACCGAAGGTATTACGACGATCACGTACTTCGCGCGCGACGTTGCGGGGAACGAAGAGAGCCAGAAGACTCTCGAGGTAAAGCTGGACAAGACGGCGCCGATCATCACGCCGCCGCCCAATCAGACGGCCGCGCAGACAGGTCCTGCAGGAGCCGCCGTCACCTATCCGGATGCCGCGATCAGCGACACGACGAGCGGTGTCGCCTCGTCCGGTTGCCTTCCTGCGTCCGGCACCGTCTTTCCGATCGGTGTGACGACGGTGACGTGCACGGCGACCGATCGCGCGGGCAATACGGGGACCAAGACATTCACGGTGACGGTGACACCGGCGCCGCCGTCGGAAGTGCTCGATGGCCTCATGTTCGGAAGAGGGCGTATCGACATCGGGAAGTCGCACCACCACTTTGTGTTCCGCGTGGCCCAGCACGGAGATCGGGAGTATGGCCGGCTCGAGTATTGGGCCATCGATCCGCGTTTCTGCCGAACGTCTGGATGATCGCTTCGACAACATGGGCGCAGACGGTCTGGATCTGGGTGCGTACGGAAAAGTCCACACCAAGGCGTCCGCGCGGTTTGAGGCGACCTTGATCACCGCCGTGACGTTTTCTGACGATGCCGCCTCGTCTCCAGCGAGAAACGCGCTTCCGAGATCACCGGTCGCGGATTCCGTGATCTTCAGCGGCATCGGACGCTGGGGCGGCAAACCGGGCTACTCCTTTGAGGCACGCGCGCAGGATCAGGGTGAGCCGGGTCGAGCACGCGACACGTTCTCGCTCGTCGTCAGGAACGCGAGAGGAATTGTCGTCGCCAACATCAGCGGCGGGCTGACGGCCGGGAATATTCAGTCCACACGCCTGAAGAAGTGACCCGGCGCCGGGGCACGAACCCGCTCGGGTGTCTGACGCGTCAGTCATGCGGCACACCAGCCGACGCGAGTTGCTTGACGCCTACGGCGTCGGCGTGGGCAGTGGCGTCAGCGGCTGAAGCGTAAAACTCCAACTGCGCGTGGCGCCATTCACGACAATCTTGGCGCTGTAGGTCTGGCCGACTGGCAGCGGCGCGCGGGGGATGAGGACGATGGCGTTCCTGCTCTTCAGGATCGATCGCCCGAGGCTCTGCGAATTCGGATCGGGATTCTTGTAGGTGGTCTCATCGAAGATGCAGTGCTCGAGCGCGACTCCGCCAGACGTGAACGAGTGAGACGTGACCTTCGGCGTCACAGTGCCGGCGCCGATTTGAAGAATGACGGGTAAGCCGGCCGGCGCGAGATAGCCGGTGCAGCTCGTGAGCGGACTCGGATTCTCGCCCCAGAAGCACGCGGTGCCCACCGGACAGATTTCAGGATTGGGCACCGCGATCGAGGACGCCGTCTCTCAGCACAAAGGTGACGCGGCTCTGCCCGGAATCCGTAAGTTGCCCGGTCCAGATCAGCGCGCCAGACAGCTCCTCGGCCCGATCCAGCACCGCCACCAGGAAGACATCGTCGAACAGGTTGAGTTCGAGCGTGCGGGCGACCGTGACCCTGTCACCGTCGGCCACGAGAAAATTGTCCCAGTTGATCTCTGCGTGTCGCTGGCGGATCGCGTCGCCGTGGGCCAGTGGCCCCGAGCGTTCCTGAACACCAACCCTCGATCCGGTGTCCGCGGAAAAGAGCGGCCGCCCGCGTTGCGCGGAACCGCTCACGCCAAGGATCGACAATGCCACCACGGCGGATGCCAGGGTCTTGAGGCTCATCGCAGGACCACCTTCTGGTTGTCAACCTGACGAATTCCGGGGGGACCCGACGATCGGGGGATCAAACGGCGGCAGGCTAGCGCGGCCGTAGGCCGGACTCAATAGCGATTGAAGGAAGTACGCGAGAATCTGGGGTCGTTGAGCCCGGGAGGGCTCGAGCACGCGAATGAAAACAACCAGACTGCTCGCCCTATCGCTCGTCATCCTCATGGGGTGCTCGAATAGGAGGTCGCCAATGGACGCCGCCCGTCTGAAGGAGTTCGCGACGAACTATACGGCCGCCTGGTGCGGCCACAAGGCGGCCCGCGTCGCGTCGTTCTACGCCGAAAACGGCTCCCTGCAAATCAATGGCGGGCAGCCGTCCGTCGGGCGCGCGGCGATCACCGCCGCCGCGCAGGATTTCATGACGACGTTTCCCGACATGGTGGTCGCGATGGACGACGCGAGTCTCAGCCACGATCACGCGGTCTATCGCTGGACGCTGACTGGCACCAACACCGGGCCTGGAGGCACAGGCCACGGTGTCCACATCAGCGGCTTCGAGGAGTGGACGTTCGGTGCCGACGGCCTGATCGCCGAGTCGAAGGGACATTTCGACGAGGCGGACTATCAACGGCAATTGAAGGGTAACTGAGCTCAATGGCCTTCGTCTCGAAACGCCTCCCCGAAAACGTCGACGGCGAGTTCTACGTCGATTCGAGCTGCATCGACTGCGACGCCTGCCGCCAGATCGCGCCCGAGACCTTCACCGACCACGGCGGGCAGTCGAGCGTGCACCAGCAGCCGAGCACCTCCGCCGAAACCCGACGCGCGCTCATGGCGCTCGTCGCGTGTCCCACCGCGTCCATCGGGACGACGCCACGCCGCTCGGCAATCGCGGCCGTCCGTGCGTTCCCCGAACGCATCGTCGAGAACGTCTACTTCTGCGGCTTTACCTCGGAGGCCAGCTTCGGCGCGTGGTCGTATCTGATCGTGCGCGCGGGTCAAGACGGCGGGAATGTCCTGGTCGACTCACCGCGCTTCAATCGGCCGCTTGTCAGGGCGATGGAGGAGCTGGGCGGCGTCGCGCTGATGTACCTGACGCATCGCGATGACATCGCCGACCACGACAAGTTCGCGGCGCACTTCGGGTGCCCACGTGTCATGCACGAGGCCGAACCGGCGCGCCGGCTGGGCATCGAACGGGTCTTGACCGGCCGCGAGCCTGCCCGGATCGATCGCGATCTGCTGTCGCTGCCGACGCCGGGCCACACGCGGGGCCATCAAGTGCTGCTCTACCGCGACCAGGTCCTCTTCACCGGCGATCACCTCGCGTGGTCGCCGAAGCGGCTCAGGCTCGTGGCGTTCCGCGATACCTGCTGGTACTCCTGGTCCGAACAGACGCGTTCGATGAGGGCGCTGCTCGACTACCGTTTCGAGTGGGTACTGCCAGGCCACGGCCGCATTCATCACGCGCCCTCGTCCGATATGCACGCCGACCTCGAACGCTGCGTCGCATGGATGGAGCAGTTTGGCGGAAGAACTGACGCCTGATCAATCTCGTCTAACTCTGAGTCTCGCGTTCGTGTCCACCATAGCTTCCGCTCCTGCCCTTCATGACATCGAGCCGCCACGATGCGCGCGACGGGCCTGCCAAGACCGGCGTCTTCAGGGTTTGGTTCGAGACGGTCGTGGGACGTCCTGACTACCGCGCCCGGCGAGCCTGCCTGTGGACAGGCCGTCGGAGCTCGTCTCGATCAGCACGCGCGATCGCGCACGCGACGGTGCCACATGGCCTGTCCTACACCGATCTCCAGGACTATCCCGCGGAAAAGTGCCGTCTTCACCGATCTCGCCGGATCGACGCCGCGATCGTTCGCGCTCGATGCGCGCGGTGCGAGCGATCGGCGTGACCGTCGAACTGGTCACCGATAACTATTTCTCGATGATCGGCGTGCAGCCCTCACTCGGGCGGCTGATTCTGCCCAATGAAGGTCGGGGCGCGAGCATCGTCATTGGGGCCGCATTCGCGGCCGGTCTCGCACGGTTGCTCCGGAACGCCCTGTTCGACGTCAGTCCATTCGATCCGTTCACCTATCTGCTTGTCGCGGCCGTTCTGCTCGCCGTGTGCCTCGTGGCGGCGTTCGTGCCCGCCAGACGCGCGACGATGGTCGACCCGCTTGTCGCGCTTCGCGCCGAGTAGCTGGGCTGACGGAAGTGACTCTGTCCTACCCCTCTATCTCTGCAGTGCCGTCGGATCGCCCGTTCGGTGTTCGCGGATCTGATAGCGGAGGAAGTCGTGAACGGCGTCGAGGGCATCGGGGTCGGCGGTCGAAATCTGCACAACTCCGCCTTCAGCAGTCGGTGTGTATGTGTACGCAATATCGGTTGCATGCCGTCGCATGGTGGCTGCGCCGAGTGGTTCCTCGCCGTGCGTCATGAGGGGTTTCTCGAAGTCGCCATGGCTGAATGCGGACGCGACCTCCTGGAGATGTGAGCGAATCTGACTACGTATCGTGAGATCGACCGGTTCGTTGACTGACACTGCGATCGTGCCTCCCGTTCGTATCAGCGTGAAGTGGTGAGTCGTCTGGTCCTGGTCAAACCCCATGGAGATCTGGCCACGCTCTTTAATCTCCGCGTCTTTCTTCATTTGTGCCTGATGTTGCTCGTGCGTCATGCCAGCGGGCATGGGTGGATGTTGCTCGGCGGGTGCTGGTCCTGTTGGCAGGGTCGCCAGGACCATGGCGGTATACAGGTGGATGAGAAGAGTCATGACCAATCGTAGACCCTGGAGCCGATTCCAGAGTCAAGCCGCGTATCACGCGGGCCTTGCGCAGTCGCGCATCCAATCTGACCACCACTTCAGATTCCTGCTCTGAAGTGGGATGGTCGGGCGCGTGCTGGAAAGCGGGTGCTGCTGAGCGATTCCAGCAGGTGAGCTGGATGCCCAGGGAGCGTCCCGGACAGCTGACGATCCCAGTCGTCGAGAGTCTTGCGCATGCCTCGGCGCGCGGCTGTGAGATCGACGATGCGCTGGTTCATGGCCGCCAGGATTCGTTCGGCTGCCGCCCGAACGTCGTGACACGGGGCGCCCCCGGACTCTCGCACTTTCAGGAAGGCCGCCAACTGCCGAAGCGAGAATCCGAAGCTCAATGCACGCTGCACCAGCGTGACTCGTCGGGCCGCTGAAGGCGGGAATTGCCTGTAGCCCGCGCCGGTTCGTGTTGCTCTGGGCAGTAACCCCAGCCTTTCGTAGTAACGAATGGTATCGACGCTGACGTGAGTCTGTGCAGCGAGTTGGCCAATCCGCAGCAATCCACCGTTCATGGTGTCCTCACTCAGCCGGCGCCGGGGGCTGCATCGAGCCGTCTGTCGCCGAGCGTGAACAGAAGGAGAACGGTGAGCGCGACCTTCATGGGCCTTTTGACGGAGCGGCGTCAGATTTGGCTGGCTGGGACGCCGGCATTGACGATGCCAGTGGTGTCGGGCGGGTAGCTAACGTTGGTGCTCGCCTGCCACCGCAGGAACGAGATCGCCTGCGCGTGTGACGGACGGCTTCAGGGAATCCGCGTATGCCGCAAGCCTGGCTTTGACGCCGCTGTACCACCACCGCATGCCTCGTTCCCGCGCTTCGCGATACGCCTGGTCGGCAGTCCAGTCCTGGCGTGAGATGCGATAGAGCGCGACGAGGAATCCCGTCCGGTCGGATCCCCGGCGGCAGTGCACGAAGACGGGGCCGTTTGTGACGTCATTCACCGTCGCAAAAAACGCCGTGACGATCGGCGTCGGCAGGGCATCGCTGAACGGGGCGAGGCTCGTCGGGAGGTGGACGTACTTCAGGCCGGCGGTCTCAACGGCTTCGCGTTCGTCCTCGGTGCGCAGATTGACGACCGTCCGCACGCCCAGGGCATGTAGGGCTTCAAGACCGGCCCGGTCGGGCTGGCCTCCGCGGTAGAGCCGTTCGTCAACCCGAGCGAAGTTTGGGACCTGATGCTCGACCGAGGCCAGATCGGCGGCTTTCGAGGGGCCCGCCAGAGACACAAACGCCAGGCCCAGCGCTAGCGACCGCACGGCAAGCACCCACTTTCGCCTTCATTCTGTTCCTCGCTCATCCCGAGTCGTGCCTGAACGTTCGAGACCGGGCGGCGCGGTTCGTCTCGGCCGCCGCTTGAACATTATGACGAACGCGGCTCGACCATGGTTTCACCACTCTGCCGTCCTGAATTGAAGTCCTCCGGAAGTGCCACGTCCTCGGCCTCACCGTACAGGTCGGCACATTCGGCTTCGCGTCCCCTGACGATGCGTCGCCCGCGTAGCGGACCGAATGTGGACGTGATGATGGTCCACTGGTGCTCGCGTGGCCCATCATCGTCGCAATACAGCACGACCCAGTCGTGGGTCGTGCCAAGGCGATGGGCCCGCCCAGTGTTCGAGAAGAGCGCTGTGTAATGATGACCGCGGCGCTCGGTGTGCAGGATTGGCAGCCACGCAACCTGTTCCGGATTGAAACGCCGCGGCGTGATCAGGCGCAGTTCGCCCGCCCGTGCCTTTTGCAGGTATTCAGAATCCACATCGAGCAGCTCAGCGACCGGGGGCAGCGCGTGATCGTCCGAATGGCCGTCTTTGGCCACTCGTCCAAGACGAAGCGCAAGCGTGTTTCGGATGCCCGTCAGTCTCTTGGGTCCGAATCCGGCGATCTGTTCGAGACGGCCGTCATGCGCCGCGGCTTCGAGCTGTTGGAGCGTGTCGAGGCCGAGCTCGTCGTGCACTCGCGCTGCCAGTTGGCGCCCGATGCCCGGCACTGACGCGAAGAGGCGGACCGTGTCGCTCTCGCCCCGAAGCCGCTCGAGGACGGGCGAGTATCCGTGAACGACGATGTCGCGGATAGTACGGGCCAACCGCGGTCCGATACCAGGCAGCCGATCAAGACCGGTCGTGCCGTCAGTGGCGAGAATCTGGACCGCCGGAACGGCGAGCTGGCGGAGCGTGGCTGCGGCGCGACGATAGGCCCGAACGCGATACGGATTGGCCCCTTGCGTGTCGAGGAGCGCCGCGATCTCCTCGAGCCGATTCGCGATGTCGTCATTCGGTCGGCGAGTCATGCAGACGGATCTGCAATCTTCTTGCTAAGCGGATGGCATAGCAGGGAGGGTGCGCTTCTTGCACACGGTCACGTCATCGGAGCTACGCCCCGGCGTTCGTCAAGGTCAGGCAGCTTGGCGCCGAGCAGGCGCTCAAAGTGTGGCTGCTCCAGGAGATCCGCTCCTGTCCCTGCTTTGATGCTGCGGACCACCGACGTGGGGAAACGGGGCTCCGATTCTTCTATTTGCCGGCTTGTGTGGGGCTCGATTCTCGAAGCAGGGAAGGTCAGCGTCAGTCGGAGTGTTCGATAAGTAAGTTTCCGTGGCATCTGTTGCCACGAGATTTTCCCCAAGAAGCCGAAAACTTCCTCAAGGCGACGCCGCCAATGGGCACCAGAGAACATCAAGTGCGGTACCTGGCTCTGTGGGTCTTCGCGGTTGCCTTCGGGTGGATCGAGGGAGCAGTCGTCGTCTACTTGCGCGAGATCTACCAGCCGGCGGCGAGCTACTCCCAGAGTTTCGAATTCCCTCTGGTCTCTCTCCCTGCCCATCTCGTTTCGGTCGAAGTCGTGCGTGAAGGATGCACTCTTCTCCTTCTCGGGGCCGTCGCCTGGATCGCGGGCCGCCGTCTTGCCGATCGAATTGGCGCTTTTCTCTTTGCCTTTGGTGTTTGGGACCTGGTCTATTACGGTGTGCTGAAGCTCGTTCTTGGATGGCCGGGCAGTCTGACGACGTGGGACATCCTCTTCCTGATACCCGTGCCATGGGTGGCGCCGGTATGGGCGCCCGCGACGGTCGCGAGTGTCCTCGTCGTTCTGGGCAGTTACTTGTTCTGGACCCCTGATCGGCCTCGAGATTATCGGACGACGGACGTCGCGATCCTGGTCGCGTCAACCATCGTGATACTGGCGGCGTTTCTCGTGCAGTGGAGGGTCGTAGTCGACCAGCAGGTGCCGCAACCGTTCCCACTTTGGCTGTTCTGGGCCGGTGTTGCACTGGGAACCTTGTGGTTCGTGCGTGTGGAACAGCGCGCCCCAGCGAAACGGCGCGCGGGCGTTGATCCAAATCCAGGTGCGCTTCCCACTCCGTGAGCGCGCATACCCGTCGGCGTCTTCCGTCGCCGATTCTTCAGGGCAGGGCTGCAACCATCCTCAACAGATCCATGCTCGTGATGATGCCCACGGGCTCCTTCCCCTGGGTCACCACCAACCGATGAATATGCTGCTCGACCATGATTCGTGCGACCTCAGCGACGGACGCGGTCACCGGCACCTGGTGGACCGCCGGTGTCATCACGTCTCGGACGGTGACCACCGCTTGCTCGGCCACGCGCTGGCCAAGATCCTCGAGTAAGCAAACTCGTCATCGCGATAAAAATCCGAGCCGCGCTCTGATGCGAAATCAGGAGGTTCGGCGAGATTGCGGCCGATGTCGGTCATCGACACCACGCCGATAAGGTGACCCTGGCTGTCCACAACCGGCGCGCCCGAGATTTCCCGCTCGGTGAGGTATCGAGCCAGTTCATCGGTCGTCATGTCATCGGCGACCGTCATGATGTCCGGGCTCATCAGGTCTTTCACGTTTCGCGTTTTGCTCATCGCTCACTCCTTCTGCGTGGTGGGCCGACGGAGAGCCCGGCAAGTTCCGAAATTCTCCCCTTGTATGATGGAAATCCCACACTCCTAAGAGCCTGCGAATCCCGCCTTGATTCCAATCGACACTGGGTCTTTCGCGCCTCACGTGGCATCGTACTCGGTGAGCGGTCCACCACTTCACCAAGTTACGCAAGGCCGATACCGGGAAGAGTTGTTCATGCGAGCAGGATATTTGCAGTGGGAATCCCTAAGGGTGACTGCCGGGAATCCGGCGCCCTGCTCCGCGGGAGGTATCGGTTGACGGCCTTCGCGCCGGCTGGAAGACGCTGGTTGGCAATCGTCCCACTCCTGTTCAGTCTTCTGGCTTGCTCCGACCAGCCTGTCCCGTCTTCTGCGCCAGCGAATTCAGCCACTCCATCCGGATCCTCGGATCTCGCGACCACTGAACTCTCGGCCGGTGAAGTGGCGACGGCCATCCAGTCACGCCTCGCTAATGGTGTCGATCCGATCTTCGGTGCGGCGACGCGTGCGGAGCGCGCGGAATTGAAGGAGCTGTACCAGGCAAGCGGCGATTCGCCGCTCTGGATCGACGCTGCAGGTCGGCCAGGGCACCAGGCGCACGAGTCCATGTCGGTGCTGGGCGATGCACAATCCGAAGGCCTCGATCCCGAGGACTATCGGGCCGACAGGATCGAAAGTCTGGCGGGGACGTTGACATCAGCCTCGCGGCCGCCACCTGGGGATCTCGCGACGTTCGACATGGCATTGAGCCGTGCGATGCTGCGTTATCTGCGACGTCTCCACCTGGGCCGCATCGATCCTCGCACGATCGGATTCAGATTGAAGCCACCTGCGGAACGCCACGATTTTGCGGTACTGCTCCGCGCGGCGCTTGCTGATGATCGCGTTGCCGAGACCGTCACCGAGCTGAGACCTCCGCTCGCGCAGTACGACGGCCTGCGCACCATGCTTACGAGGTATCGATCACTGGCCGCCGACGCCAGCCTCACGTCGTCCCTGCCTGTTGGCGCCGCAGTGCGGCCGGGGGAGCCGTACGCCGAACTTGACGTTCTGTATCGACAGCTTGTGGCGTTCGGCGATCTCCCAGCGGGTATTCAAGCCAGCCGCCGGCCTGGAATCTACGAGGGAGCCATCGTGGACGGTGTGAAACGGTTTCAGGTCCGCCACGGCCTCGAACCCGACGGGATCCTGGGAAAGGGGACACAGGCCGCCCTGCGTGTCCCGCTCGCATGGCGTGTCCGACAGATCGAGCTCGCGCTCGAGCGGCTGCGATGGCTGCCGGATTTCAGCGACGAACGCCTGCTGGCCATCAACATCCCGATGTTTCGCCTCTGGGCATGGGACTCGGCGCCGCCGGAAGATCGACCTTCGCTGGCCATGGATGTGATCGTCGGCCGCGCGCTGAGCACGCAAACGCCGGTATTTGTCGAAGAGATGCGCGAAGTGATCTTTCGACCCTACTGGAATGTCCCGCGATCGATCCTGGCCAAGGAGATTCTGCCGAGCATCGAGCGCAATCCGGACTACCTGGTGCGGCAGGACATGGAGCTTGTGCAGGGACCGGGGGACGAGGCTCAGCCTGTTCCCGCGTCACCAGAGAATCTGGTTCTGCTGCGGCAGGGAGCGCTTCGTGTCCGGCAACGCCGCGGGCCGCACAACGCGCTCGGTCTGATCAAGTTCGTCTTTCCCAACGAAGAGGCGGTCTACATGCATGGGACTCCGGCCCAGGCGCTGTTCAGCCGCAGTCGTCGCGACTTCAGCCACGGCTGCGTGCGGGTGGAGGATCCCGTCGCGCTGGCGGAGTGGGCTCTTCAAGACCGTCCGGAATGGACCCGCGATCGCATCCTGTTGGCCATGGCGGGCAACGAGACGCTGCACGTGCGACTCCCACGCCCGATTCAGGTGGTCCTGTTCTACACGACGGCAGCCGTCACCTCGGAAGACGGCCTGCTCCACTTTGCCGATGACATCTACCGTCACGACGTGAGGCTGGATCGCGCTCTTGCGCGACTGCCCTCCCGGTGAACGGATGTTCCAGTGCGGGGATGTCCTACCAGGTGCGCACGCGCCCGGTGTCAACGTGCACGAAATCGGACGCGGGATAGTACCCGACACCTCCGCGACCAACGGCGAGTGCGGCCTTCCGCAGCGTGGCGAGCGGCACATCCGGGAGGCGGATGTCGATGGCCTGGCCCTTCATGTGGAGACTGCCTGCGGCGACTCCTTCGCTGCGGTGGCGAAGCATCTCGTTGGTGGCGGGGGATCGGTATCCGGAAATCACCTGAAATGGCTGGGTGCTTCCCGTGAGGTCGGTGAGGCCGTGGAGCAGATCGAGCAGCCCCGGATCGATCGAGTGCACTTCGCTCGTGCGAAAGTCGCGCAAGAAGTGATTCACCGTTGCGAGTGCGTCCTGCAAGTACGTGCCGCCACTGAAGTACTCGACGGCGAGGTGCTCGCCGGTGTGGGTGTGTGCGAATTTCAATTCGCGGGAGTCGACGGATCGAGCAAACGCCGAACCCGGCAGGCCGAGTGCAGGAAGAGTGGCAGAGAGAGCGGCCAGAAAGTCGCGACGTGAAAGAGAACTCACGGCATTCTCCGAATGCTGCCCGCGGCGGCAGCAAGGATGACGGAACAACGTAGGATCGGTTCACGCGGCGCAGACACAAGGATCATCAGACCAGGCGACTGTGGGGAAGAAAACGATTATCCCGGGGCGGGGGGAGTGATGTCAAAGGCCCGATGCACCCGGTGCGGGAGCCCCCCACCAAGCACGACGTGTATCATGTTCAGTAACTGACAGGCGGGCACACCGGGAGAGGCTCTATCCCCAAGGGTGCTGGAAAGGCGCAGGAGCTCACATGATCCTCACGCGGCGGACGATCCTCCTCTTCTCGGCCGTGTTCTTCGGCGTGGCAGCAACCCCGACCCAGGGTCCGGAGGTCACGAAGGTCATGCGTGAGAAGCTCGTCCACTCGCAGATCCTTCTCGAGGCAGTCGTAACCAGCGACTGGGCCAGTCTGGAAACCCACAGTCGAGAACTGGAGCGCCTTACGAACGATCCCAGGTGGATGGTGTTGAAGTATGCGGAGTACGCGAAGCAGAGCTCAGCGTTCGTACGGGCGATCCGGGATCTCCACCAGGCAGCCGTGCAACGCGATGTGGAGAAGGCGCCACAGGCCTACGTCGCCGTCGCCCTCAAGTGCGTGGAGTGCCATCGATATCTGGCCAGAGCCCGGCTCGCAAAGTGAACATGACGGTCGACCGACCGCCCGCGGTGCTGGGCGCTTCGTATCCGCTCGATCCGGCTGACCGTCCCGATAAAGGCGTTCGGCCATTAGAGCCACGTGGGAACCTGGTAGCCGACCGATGTCAGATTGCGCCTTCGGTCTGACTGCCAGCCGGAGGCAAACTGAGTCCTTGACACCGATGGGGCCTTTGCGTGAGATTTGCTGCTCCTGAACGCCGCCCGGCGTGCCCGGATTGCGCGCGTCCTGCCTTCGAATCCTGTCCGATGGAGCGCTGACGTGAAAACCCTCTTACGAGTCAATGGAACCACCCGCGAGCACGATGTCGAGCCGCGGATGCTCTTGGTGCACTACCTGCGCGAGGTGTGCGGGCTCACGGGCACGCACGTCGGATGCGAAACGAGCCTGTGCGGCGCGTGCACCGTCCTGGTCGATGGCAAGGCCGTGAAGTCGTGCACCATGTTCGCCTGCCAGGCCAACGGTGCGGACGTGACGACCGTCGAGGGGCTGGCGACGAATGGGGACCTGCATCCGGTGCAGGCGGGCTTCTGGGAGTGCCACGGGCTGCAGTGCGGCTACTGCACGCCCGGCATGATCATGGCGAGCATCGAGCTCCTGAAGCGGCATCCCAAGCCGACACGCGAGCAGATCGCGCACGCGCTCGACGGCAACCTCTGCCGCTGCACGGGCTACTCGCACATCATCGATGCCATCGGTTCCGCGGCGGGAAAAATGGCGCAGGCTGGAGGTCGGCGATGACCATGACCGCGACTCGCGCGCCCTACATCGGCCAGTCACTGAAGCGTCTCGAAGATCCGCGCCTCATCAAGGGCATCGCGACCTACACCGACGACATCAGGCTGCCCGGCATGTTGCATGCGGTCATCCTGCGCAGCCCCTATGCTCACGCCCGCATCGCGTCGATCAAGACCGACGCCGCCAGAGCCGTCGCCGGCGTGGTCGCCGTGCTCGTCGGATCCGACGTGAACGACAGCTGCGGCACCGTGCCGTGCGCGGCGAGCATGGACAACCTGAAGTCGCCGAAGCACACGGTCCTCGCGGGCGACCGCGTCTATTTCGTCGGCCATCCCGTGGCCGTCGTCGTGGCGAACGATCGGTACATTGCGCAGGACGCAGCCGAGTTGATCGAGGTCGACTACCAGCCTCTGCCAGCGGTGACTGATCCCGAAAAGGCCATCGCCGGTGGATCGGCGTTGACGCACCCCGATCTCGGATCCAACGTGGCCTTCACGTGGACGCTGACGGATGGCGACGTGGAAGGGTGCTTCAAGCAGGCCGACCGCATCATCAAGCAACGCGTCGTCCACCAGCGGCTGACGCCCATGGCGATCGAGCCGCGGGGCTGCGTGGCGTCCTATCACCAGGGCGAAGGTCACCTGACGCTCTGGACGTCCACGCAGGTGCCGCATCTCCTTCGGACGCTTCTGCCCGGCATGATCGACGTCCCCGAAAACAAGATGCGGATCGTCGCCCCGGAGGTTGGCGGCGGGTTCGGATCGAAGCTGAACGTGTACGCCGAAGAAGCGCTCTGTTCGCATCTCGCGATGCGCCTGGGCGCGCCGGTCAAGTGGATTGAATCGCGCCGCGACAACGCCGCGGCGACCACCCATGGCCGCGATCAGATTGGCGACTACGAAGTGGCCGTGAAGAACGACGGGACGCTTCTCGCGATCAAGGCGACGGCGATTTCCGATCTCGGCTCGTACTTGCAGTTGCTCACGCCGGCCATCCCGACGCTGACCGGCCTGGTGCTGACGGGCTGCTACAAATTCAAGGCCATGCGGATGGACGTCACAGGCGTCTACACGAACAAGATGTCCACCGACGCCTACCGCGGTGCCGGACGACCAGAGGCTACATATCTCATCGAGCGGATGATGGATCTGATCGCCCTCGAGCTGAAGCTCGATCCTGTCGAGTTGCGCCTGAAGAATTTCCCGCAGCCGAGCGAATTTCCGTTCCGGACCGCGACGGGTCTCGACCTCGACAGCGGCAACTACCAGGGCGCGCTCGCCAAGGCCAAGACGCTCGCCGAGTGGGACAAGCTGAAGGCCGAACGCGACGCCGCGCGAAAGGCCGGGCGGCTGTTCGGCATCGGTGTCTCGACCTACGTCGAGATCTGCGCCCTTGGTCCCTCGAAGGCGATGCCCGCGGGCGGCTGGGAGTGGGGCTGCGTGCGCATCGAGTTCTCCGGGAAGGTCACGGTGATCACGGGAGCCTCGCCGCACGGTCAAGGGCAGGAAACCAGTCTTCGCGCAGATGGCGGCCGATCGCCTCGGTGTCGCCATCGAGGATGTCGTCGTCATGCACGGCGACACCAACGTGGCCCACTACGGGCGCGACACGTACGGAAGTCGCGCCACCGTCCTCGGGGGCACCGCGATCATTCTCTCGGCCGACAAGATCATCGAGAAGGCCCGCATCCTGGCCGCGCATCTGCTGGGCACCAATGCGGCGAGCGTGACGTTCAGCGACGGTGTCTTTTCCGCAAAAGGCGCGGAAAAAACGTACTCGTGGAAGGATCTGGCGCCCGAAGCGTACGTCGCCAAGAACATCCCCTCGGGATTCGAGCCCGGCCTCGAGGCCTCCACATTCTTCGAGCCCGAAAATTTCACCTTCCCATTCGGCACGCACATTGCGGTGGTCGAAGTGGATCGCGAGACCGGCGGCGTCAAGATCCTGAAGTACATCGCGGTCGACGACTGCGGGCCGCAGATCAACCCGCTGCTCGTCGAGGGCCAGGTGCAGGGCGGCATCGCGCATTCGCTCGGGCAGGTACTCTTCGAGCAGACCATTTACGATGCGGACGGTCAGCTCCTGACGTCGGAGTTCACGGACTACCCGATTCCGCGCGCCGCTGACATCCCGGTGTACACGCTCGGCCATACCGTGACGCCCTCGCCAAGCAATCCGCTGGGCATCAAGGGCGTCGGCGAAGCGGGAACGATCGGCTCGACACCCGCCATCGCGAACGCTGTGATGGACGCGCTGGCGCCTCTCGGCATCAAGCATCTGGATCTGCCGCTCACGCCTGAAAAGGTGTGGAGAGCGATCAAGGACAAGAAACAGTAGTGCTTAGTTCTTAGGTCTTGGTTCTTAGGGCGAATTCACGGTTCTTCGTTCGGCAAACGTAACCGAAAACCTTTTCGCGAGAGTTCCTCATGATCCCCGCTCCTTTCGAATACCTGGCTCCGTCGACGCTGGCCGAGGCCATGAAAGCGCTCTCACAGCATGGCGATCGCGCCAAGCTGCTGGCGGGTGGCCACAGCCTCATTCCCGCCATGAAGCTGCGCCTCGCGCGTCCAGAGGTCGTGATCGACCTGGCTCGCATTCGGGATCTCTCTTATGTCCGACGCGACGGTGACCGACTGGCCATCGGTGCGTTGACGACGCACGTCGAGCTCGAGACGTCGAGCCTGGTCGGTGAGGCATGTCCGCTCCTGACCGTGACGGCGCCACAGATCGGTGATCCGCAGGTCCGAAACAAAGGCACGATCGGCGGCAGTCTCGCCCACGCGGATCCGGCGGCCGACTGGCCCGCGGCAATCCTGGCGCTCGATGCCGAGCTCGTGCTCGAGGGTCCAACCGGGCGGCGCACGGTAAAAGCCGGCGACTTTTTCGTGGACGTGTTTCAAACCGCGCTCAAGCCTTCTGAGATCCTGTGCGAGGTGCGCGTGCCCGTGACCGGCCCGGGTGTCGCGTACGTCGAAGACACCGCAGAAGGCCAGCGGATTTGCGGTGGCCGGCGTCGCCGCCGTGGTTGAGTCCGGAAAGGTGCGTATCGGCGTCACCGGCGTCTCCCCCACACCGTATCGGGCGACGGCTGTCGAACAGGCGATCGGCGGTGAACGCCTGACGCCCGAACTGATTGCCAAGGCGACGGCCCGGGCCGCGGACGGTGTGCAGGCGCTCAGCGACATTCACGCCTCGGCCGAATACCGTGCGCACCTCGCCCGGACGAATGCGGCGCGCGCGCTGACCGCCGCCTCCAAACGCACGGCCTGAGTTCACCTCCGCCGCATCGGTCCTCGCGGCGGCCTGCACTATCATGGAGGGAGCTCTATGAGTACCGCTGAGCTTCTCCAATACTGGCGGACCGGCCTCGCGACGACACGTCGCGTGGTCCGCGCACACTCGTATCTCTTCGCCGCCGCCGTGTTTCTGATAGCGGTCGTCAGCTGGGCGCTGGCCGGCTGGTCGCTCTGGTTGGCGCACGATCTCGCGTCGGGCCTCCCGGATCGGCAGGAACTGTCGCGAATCGGCAACATGTCGCAGGCCACGACCCTGCTCGACGCCTCCGATCGCCCGGCTTTTACGATCTTCAAAGAGCAGCGCATCGACGTCCCGCTCTCTCAGGTCTCGCGCAATCTGGTCAATGCGATCGTGGCGGTCGAAGATCAGCGGTTCTTCGACCACCGCGGCATCGATCCAATCCGCGTGCTGGCCGCGGCGTTTGCCAACCTGCGAGAGGGCAGGGCCGCGCAGGGGGGCAGCACCCTCACGCAGCAGCTCGCGAGACAAAGCTTCCTGACGCGCGACAAGACGTTCCGCCGCAAGCTCAAGGAAGCCGTGCTCGCCGCCTGGATCGAGCGCCTCTATAAGAAAGACGAGATCCTCGAGCTCTATCTGAACAAGGTGTACTTCGGCGACGGCCTGTACGGCATCGAAGCCGCCTCGCGCGGCTACTTCGACAAGCACGCGGCCGACCTCAACGTTCCCGAAGCGGCGCTCCTGGCGGGCCTCGTCAAGTCGCCATCGACGTACGCGCCGACGGTGAGTCCCGGCCGGGCCCTCGCACGCCGGAATCTCGTCCTCCAGGCGATGCTCGATAGCGGCGCGATCGACCGTAATGCCTGGACGCTGGCCGTGGCCACGCAGGTCAAGATCACCGACGGACTTCGACAGCAGGAGCCGTACGGCCAGTACTTCAAGGAGCTCGTTCGGGTGGAGCTCGTCAACCGCTTCGGCTGGGAGCGCGTGTATCAGGGCGGCCTCCGTGTTTACACGACACTCGATCTGGATCTTCAGCGCGCGGCCGAAGATGTGGTCGAGACCTCGCTCGAGGAAATCGAGGCCCGCCGACTCGCGCGTGCGCGAGCCAGGGCCGCCGCGGCCCCGGCGGAGATCGTTCCGCCAGATGCGCCTCGCCTCCAGGGCGCGCTTATCGCTCTCGATCCGCAGACGGGCTACGTGCGTGCCCTGATCGGAGGCCGCGATTTCAAGGAAAGTCCGTTCAACCGCGCCACGCAGGCCAAGCGCCAGCCAGGTTCCGCGTTCAAGCCCTTTGTGTACGCGGCGGCGATAGAAGCGGGGTACTCGCCCGCATCGTTGATCGATCACCTCGACGAACCGGTGCAAACACTTGAAGGCGCCTGGATGCCGGAGGACGAGCACTCGACCGATCAGGCGATGACGCTCCGCTCGGCGCTCCGAACGTCGAGCAACCGCGCGGCCGTTCGTCTGCTCGAAGACGTGGGGATTGATCGGACGGTCGAGTACGCGCGGAAACTCGGCGTGGGATCCGTCCCCAGCGTTCCATCCCTGGCCCTCGGTTCAGGCGAGGTGACACTCGCGTCCATGGCCACGGCCTACGGTGCATTCGCCAATGGCGGTTTCGTCAGGCCGCCAGTCTTCATCCGGCGAGTGACGGACCGCGACGACAACGTCCTCATGGAGGACCATTCCGAGGCCACGCGCGCCATCGCGGAAACGACCGCCTTCCTGGTCTCGTCCATGCTGGCCGATGTCGTCAACTACGGCACGGCCTACCGGGCTCGAGCCGTCGGCTTCACGCTGCCGGCAGGCGGCAAGACCGGGACCACGAATGATTTCGTGGACGCATGGTTCGTCGGCTTCACACCGAAGCTGCTGACAGGCGTATGGGTGGGCTTCGATCAACCTCAGACGATTCAGTCCAATGGTTACGCCGGCGACCTGGCGGTCCCCTTATGGGGCCGCTTCATGAAGGTCGCGACCCGGAACGACAAGCCGGAATGGTTCACCCCTCCCGCGGGCATCAAGGCCGTGAATGTCTGCCGCCTCTCAGGGAAGCGGCCCGCGGAAGGCTGCTACAACGCCGAGGTGGTCAACCGGACCGGCGAAGTCGAGCGGCGGTCGCTCGTCTACACGGAGTTTTTCGTGCGTGGCACTGAGCCGTTCGAGGAATGTCCCCTCCATCCTGGGCGCTCCATCGTCGATCGCATTGCGGGGATCTTTGGCGGACGGGAAGAGCCCGTGCCCGCACCGGTCGTCGAGGTCGCGCACAAGCCGGCCGCCGTGGTGAGCGCGGCGAGTAATTCTCCCGAGCATCGAGAGTCCGACCGGAAAGTGGACGAGCAGCCGAAGAAGAAGCGCAGCTTCTGGTCGCGGCTGTTCCGTCGCAAGGATCGCGAGACCACTCGCGAAGACGACGAGAAGAAAGTAGACAAGCCAAAGCCCTGACTCGCCGTCCTGCCCGTTCGTCCCTTCGCTTCCGTGATACGATTTGCCCGTCTCCGTTTACACGATGTCGTTCCGCGCCATTTCCGGACACCGGCGGCTGCTGAAGTTCATTGCGCGCGCGATCAAGCGCGACGCCATTCCTCCGAGCCTCTTGTTCGAAGGGCCGGCAGGCGTCGGCAAACGGACGACGGCCCTTGCCGTTGCCCAGGCGGTGAATTGTCTGGCGCCGGTGATGGATGGCGAGTTCGAGTGGGACGCCTGTGGCGCGTGTCATTCGTGCCGGCGGACGCTCAAGGCGCTCCATCCGGATGTCCGAGTCGTCGAGTCCGGAGAGACGGGCAACATCAAGATCGAACAGGTCCGTGAGGTCATCGACTCGGCGGCGTATCGCCCGTTCGAGGGCAGGCGCCGCGTGGTGATCATCGATCGAGCCGAACAGCTGGGCGAGCCGGCGCAGAATGCGCTGCTCAAGACGCTCGAAGAGCCGCGGCCTTCCTCGATATTCATTCTGGTGTCGTCGCGACCGGACCTCCTCCTGCCAACGGTGCGCTCCCGCTGCTCGAGGCTGCGGTTTGGCCGCCTGGCCATCGACGAAATCGTGACGGTTCTGGTCGATGGATGCGGCTATTCGCGTGCCGACGCGCAGACGGTGGCCCCGCTGGCGGATGGGAGCGTCCAGCGCGCCCTGGATGCCAGGGCCGACGAGCTGACGGCGGTGCGGGCGACGGTCCGACATGTCCTGCGGCGTGTCGCGCGAGAGCGGAACGACCATGGCCGCCTCGCGGCCGCGAAGGATCTGGCAGCACAGCGGACCACGGGGTCCGCAGCCGGCGAGCGTGATCGCCTTGCGCTGCATCTCGAAGCCATGTCGTCGCTCCTGCGCGACGTGGCGGTTCTCAACAGCCGCGCGGGTGAGCGTCGGCTGGCGAACACCGACCTTCGTGCTGAGGTCGAAGAGCTCGCCAGAAACTTTGACGACCGACGCACCCTCCGCGCGTTTACGGCAGTCGATCGGGCGCTCTTCGCGTTGAAGCGGAACGCCAGTCCGAAGAACGTGGCTGACTGGCTCTCACTTCAGCTCTAGCGCGCGCGTCGGCGGTCATAGAGGTGAAGGCGTGACTTCAGGCGGACGCTCTACCCTCGTATCGCTCAAGTTCACCCGCGTCGGCCGGCCCCAGACCTTCCTCCTCGACGATTTGCGGCTCGATTCACCGCCGAAGCCAGGGGACGAGCTCGTCGTCCAGACCAGCACCGGCCAAGCCGTGGGAACGGTGACCAGCTTGCCGCCGGCCCTCGCCTCGCGGCGTCAGCCGCAGGATCCCTCGCACCGCATCGTACGGCGAGCCACTGCCGACGATGTTGTGGCTGGGTTGAAGCGACACCATCGTGAACAGGAGGCTCGGCGCGTCGCGATGATGAAGATTCGCGAGCGGGGCCTGGCGATGAAGCTCGCTCGGGTCGAGCAGCTCATGGACGGATCGCGGCTCGTCTTCTATTTCACCGCCGACGGACGAGTGGACTTCCGCGAACTCGTGCGTGAGCTCGCCGCCGAATTCCACGCCCGGATCGAGATGCGGCAAATCGGCGTCCGCGACGAGGCGAAGATCCTCGGCGGCTACGGCTCCTGCGGACGCCCCCTGTGTTGCACGACATGGCTGCAGAAGTTCGAACCGATCTCGATCAAGATGGCCAAGCAGCAGGATCTCAGCCTCAATCCGTCGAAGCTCTCCGGTTTGTGCGGGCGGCTGAAGTGCTGCCTGCGGTACGAACTCCCCAATGGAAAGGGAGTCGTGCACGGAGGCTGCGCGGGGGAAGGCGGGTGCGACAATCCAACCGGCTGCGGCCAGTGCGCGACGTCCGGAGGCGGGTGCGGGAGCTGCAGCGGAAACTGCCACGCGCATTGATCGACGACCCTCGGACATGGTGCTTCCGCGTATCGCACTGACCGTCGGGGATCCGTCCGGCATCGGACCCGAGATCGTCGCCAGGGCAGCCGCCGATGCCCGTGTGTTGTCGGTGTGCACGCCCGTGGTGTTCGGTCCTCCCGAAGGTCAGGTGTTTCCGCCAGGCGTGCTGTCGGCGGCGGCAGGTCGCGCGGCGTACGACGCGATCGTCCGGGCCACCGAGGCTGCGCTTCATCAGCAGGTCGCGGCCATTGCGACGGCGCCCGTGAACAAGGCGGCGTTTCGTCTGGCAGAGCTGCCATGGCTGGGACACACCGATCTGCTGGCGCACCTGTGCGGTGTGCCGTCGGTCGCGATGATGTTTCACGCGCCGAATCTCCGCGTCATTCTGGCGACCGTCCATCTTCCGCTCGCGGAGGTGGCCCGAGCGCTCACGCTCGACCGTGTCGTCACGGTGATCGGCCTGGCGCACAAGGAGCTACCGCGGTTTGGGACGGCGCATCCCCGGCTGGCGCTTGCGGGTCTCAATCCCCATGCGGGCGAGAACGGCCTGATCGGTCGCGAAGAGATCGAGGTGCTTGCCCCCGCCGTCGCTCGGTGCCGTGGGCAAGGCATCGACGTAGCGGGTCCGTTTCCGGGGGACACGATTTTTACGCGGGCGCTGGGGGGCGAGTTCGACGCCGTGATTGCCTGCTACCACGATCAGGGGCTCATTCCGGTGAAGCTGCTGGCGTTCGGCAAGGCCGTCAATGTCACGCTGGGCCTGCCGATCATTCGCACGTCGGTCGATCACGGCACGGCGTTCGACATCGCGGGGCGGGGTCGCGCGGATCCCGAGAGCATGATTCAGGCGGTGCTGCTCGCGGCGAGGCTGGCGGTTAGTGTTCACTAAGAACCAAGCACCAAGAACCAGGCACTGCAAGATTCCCCTATGTCCCGTGACCTCGAGAAGACCGAACGGCAAAAAGCGGAACGTCTGATTGCCGAGAACCGGAAGGCCTACCACGACTACCACGTGCTCGAGACCTACGAGGCCGGTATCGCGCTCGTCGGCACCGAAGTCAAAGCGATTCGGGAAGGCCATGTGAACCTGCGCGACAGCTTCGCCCGCGTGGAGTCGGGTGAAGTGTTCGTGCACAACATCCACATCAGCCCATACAGCCACCGGGGATATGCGAATCACGAACCGACACGGCCGCGGAAGCTGCTGCTCCATCGGCAGGAGATTCGCAAGCTCGTCGGCCGCACGGTCATCAAGGGCATGACATTGGTGCCGGTGCGCATGTATTTCAAGGACGGCCGCGTGAAGGTGGCGATCAGCCTCGTGCGCGGGAAGAAGGAGCACGACAAGCGCGAGACGATCAAGCGGAGGGAATCCGAGCGCGAGACGCGCGCCGCCATCAAGGCGCGACGGCGCGGGTAATTGCGAGGGCCTCGCGCGGCATGGTACCATGATGTGTTTGTCCTGAGACTTTCGTCGATATGAAAAACAACCGCTGGATTCTGGCCGTCGTGTTCGCGCTCATCGTCATCGGCGGGTTCTGGCTCTGGATGCGCAACCGGAGCGGCCCGAGGTTCGTGGATCTCGTGCAGGAGTATCCGAACGCCGAGAAGCGGTCGAATCGCGGCGTGGACAAGGCGTTTGCCGTCGAGGACGTCACCATCAACGGCCAGACCATGAAGGCGATCTATGCGCATCCGACCAGCCGCATTACGTGGAAACTGAACATGCCCGACGATGCGTGGCTCCGCACCTCGATTGCGCTCAAGCCGGATGCCTGGCCGCTCGACGGAGACGGCGTCCTTTTCAGGATCGGCGTGTCCGACGGCAAGAAGTACGACGAGCTCCTCAACCAACACGTCGATCCTGCACGGCAGCCTGGGGATCGCCGATGGATTCCCATCACGCTCGATCTCTCTGCCTACGGCGGTCAGACCGTCTGGGTGATCTTCAATACCGGCATCGGCCCGCCCAAGACGAAGAGCACGCCGAACAACGACTGGGCCGTGTGGGGCGCTCCGCAGATCGCCGTGCGACAGTAGGCACGCTCGTCAATCATTCATACGAGGGCTCTCTCCCATGAAGGTTCCGTTGCTGGATCTCCGGTCGCAGTACGCAACGATTCGAGAAGACGCGCTGGCGGCGCTCAGCCGCGTCTGTGAATCCCAGGCGCTCATCCTCGGGCCCGAAGTGGAGGCGCTCGAGCGCGAACTCGGCGCGATGCTGCAGGTCAAGCACGCGGTGGGCGTCTCCTCGGGTTCGGACGCGCTGCTCATCGCGCTGATGGCGCTCGGCATCGGACCGGGCGACGAAGTGATTACGTCGGCCTATTCCTTCTTCGCGAGCGCCGGCAGCATCTCCAGGCTCGGGGCCAGGCCCGTGATGGTGGACATCGATCCCGTCACGTACAACATCGTGCCGTCGAAGATCGAGGCCGCGGTCACGACACGCACCAAGGCCATCCTTCCGGTACATCTGTTTGGACTCTCCGCCGATCTGCAGCCCATCCTCGAACTCGCGCAAGCGCGGGGCATTCCAGTCGTCGAAGACGCGGCGCAGGCGATCGGCGCGCGATATCGCGACCGTGTCACTGGCAGCCTGGGGACGATGGGCTGTTTCTCGTTTTACCCGACGAAGAACCTCGGCGCCTTCGGTGACGGCGGGCTCGTCACGACCAACGACGATGCCATCGCCCATCGCCTCAAGATATTGCGCAACCATGGAGGCGAAGCGCGGTACTACCACAAGATCGTCGGCGGCAACTTCAGGATCGATGCGCTCCAGGCGGCCGTGCTGAGGGTCAAGGCCCCGCACCTTGCCCAGTGGACCGAAGGTCGAAGAGCCAACGCCAGGAAATACGATCAGCTGTTCAAGCAGGCCGGACTCGGCGGCAAGATTGGCCTTCCTGTTGAGCCCGCCGGGTACTTCCACATCTTCAATCAATACGTCGTCCGAACCCCCGATCGCGATGCCTTGCGCGCGCACCTGACCGGCCAGGGTGTCGGCACCGAGGTGTACTACCCGGTGCCGCTCCACCTTCAGGAGTGCTTCGCCGATCTGAACTATCGCGAGGGCGACCTTCCGGAGGCCGAGCGCGCCGCGCGCGAGTCGCTGGCGCTGCCGATCTATCCGGAGTTGACCTCAGATCAGCTGCAGTACGTTGTGGACTCGATCGTCGGGCACTTCAAAAAGCATTGATAGCAGCCGACTCCGGCGCGCCTGGCGCGTGGCTCGCGCCGTCGTCCTGAGCTACACTCACACCCGTGCGAGCCGGACCTTCTGCCGATAGCCCTCCCCGCGCTTCGCGTTTTCCCGGACTGACCACCCAGATTTTCCTGGGCCTGGCGATTGGCATCCTTGTCGGCTGGCTCTGGCCCGCGCTGGGCGTCGGCATCAAACCGCTGGCAGACGCCTTCCTGCGGATGATCCGGATGATCATCGCGCCGCTTCTCTTTTCGACACTCGTCGTGGGGATCGCGGGCACCGGCGACGTGCGCGCGATGGGACGCATCGGGCTCAAGGCGATCATCTATTTCGAAGTTGCGACGACGATCGCGCTGTTCCTCGGTCTGGCATTGGTCAACGTGTTTCGACCCGGTGCTGGACTGACGGTTCCCCTTGCGGACACGGCGGAAGTGGCCGCCATGACCGCCCGCCAGCAGCGCGGGTGGGACATCTTCCTGCACCTCTTCCCGACCTCGGTGGTCGATTCGATGGCGCGCGGCGACATCCTGCAGATCGTCGTGTTCGCGTGCTTCTTCGGCATCGCGCTGGCGGCCATTGGCAGTCGAGGCAAGCCCGTCCTGGAGCTGCTCGACAGCGTGGCTCAGGCCATGTTCCGCGTGACAGGCTACGTGATGAAGTTCGCGCCGATCGGCGTCATGGCGGCGATTGCCGCGACCGTCGGTGGGAAAGGCGCCGCGATCCTGGTGACGCTCGGCAAGCTCGTGCTGCTGATGTACGGCGGGTTGCTGGTGTTCGTGCTCATCGTCATCGGGGGCGTGTCGCTTCTCATTCACGTGCCGTTTCTGACGTTCGTCCGGGCGATCCGCGAGCCCTTCCTGATTGCGTTCACCACGGCGAGCAGCGAGGCCGCGCTGCCGAAGGCGCTCGAAGTGATGGAGCGATTCGGCGTGCCCAAGAACATCGTCAGCTTCGTGCTGCCGACGGGGTACACCTTCAATCTCGATGGTTCGACGTTGTACCTGTCGCTGGCCAGCGTCTTCGTCGCGCAGCTGGCCGGAATCGAGCTGTCCCTGGGACAGCAGCTCGTGATGATGTTGACCCTGATGCTGACGAGCAAGGGCGTCGCCGGCGTGCCGCGCGCGGCGCTGGTCGTCCTGACGGCGACGCTCACGACGTTCAATCTTCCGCTCGAAGGCGCCGCCATCCTGCTCGGCGTCGATCAGGTCATGGATATGGGCCGGACCGCGGTCAACGTGATGGGCAACTGCATTGCGACGGCCGTCGTGGCACGATGGGAAGGCGTGCTCGACGACAGCAAGGTGCGGGCATTCGCCGTGGCGGATCGGGCCGCATGACGATCAGACGGTCGGGCCCCCTTCTGGTGACCGGCTCCGCAGGACAGCTCGGATCGGCCATCACCGAAGAGCTGAGCTCCAATCACGAGGTCATCGGGTTCACCCATCATCAGCTCGATCTCGCCGATCAGCAGGCGGTCGTGGACGCGGTGCGCCGCATTCGGCCGAGCGTCATCATCAACTGCGGCGCGTTCACCGACGTCGATGGCGCAGAGCGCGCGCCGGTCGCCGCTCTGGAGGTCAACGGCTTCGCGGTGCGTCACCTGGCGAGGGCCGCCGACGAACTCGAGGCGACGCTCGTCCATTTCAGCACCGATTTCGTGTTCGACGGAACGGCAGCCTCTCCATATACCGAGGAGCAGCCTCCGCACCCGCGCAGCACGTATGCCGTGTCGAAGCTGCTCGGCGAGTGGTTCGCGAGCGATGTATCGCGGCACTACATCATGCGCGTCGAGAGTCTCTTCGGCGGACCCGCGGTTCTGCACTCGTCGCGCCGGAGCAGCCTCGACAAGATCGTGGACGCGATCGCCGAGGGACGCGATGTCAAAGCCTTCGTCGATCGAACGGTGTCGCCGAGCTATGTCGTGGACATCGCCACCGCCGTACGAGGCATCCTCGAACGGACACCAGCGCCGGGGATTTACCACACGGTGAATTCCGGATATTGCACCTGGTACGATCTCGCCAGGGAGGTCGAACGCCTGCTCGGCCGGAAGGCATCGATCGTCGGCGTGCCGGCGGCGTCGGTGAATTTGGCCGCGGAACGGCCGATCTATTCAGCCCTCTCGAACGCCAAGCTTGCCGCGGCCGGCATTCCGATGCGGACCTGGCAGGAGGCGTTGTCTCACTACCTTGGCGTGCGGGGCCTTCTGCCTCGCTGAAGACACGAACATCGCCCAACTACCTCTCCCGCGTGCCTGCTTCGATGACCGTCACTTCGCCCATCTGAATCCGCCGCGACCGACGAGCGTCGCCTGGTTCGGCCCCGGTTGATGGCACGCCGACCCGCAGATCGACTCGGTGGAAGGTGACATTCGGCCGATCCGGTACCAGGAGCTGTACGGTCACCCAATCGCCGGCTTTAAGGTCGATGGTGTTCGCCGGCCGTCCATCGAGAAAGATGCTGACCTGCTCTCCTTCTGTGGCGGACGATCGCGACCTCGGCGGGAGCTGCACGGGGAACTGCACACGCACGGCGCGGCCCGGAATGTAGAACGTCGCGTCCGGGCCAGCCCACCTGAATCGTCGCCCGCCGGATTCTGTCTGCCATGGGGAGAGTCCTCGAGTTGCCCGGCTGAGATCCACGCGAGACGTCTCCGCCCTCATCCGCGGAAACACGCAGAGCACAATCAACACGGCCGGAATCGCGATCGTCCAGTTCCGCCGCCAGGAGGATCGCCGTGAATCGCCGGAAGCCGCGAGGTTCTTCCGCGTATCGATTGTCTCGGTCCCCCGCGCCTTCAGCAGCCCGAGAACGGTCCAGAACGGATACGCCACGCTCGCATGAAGGAATGGATGTCCAGCCAGGCACGTCACCAGAAACGCGACAACAGAACCGATGAGGCCGCCAAGCAGAGGATCGGAAGGCTCCCTGACCCGCCACGTTCGAAGGGCCACGACAATCGGCAGGATCAGCAGGCTCGCGAACAGGATTCCGCCAACGAGGCCCAGCTCGGCCGCGACCTGAAGGAAGTAGTTGTGCGCATTTTCGCGTGGATAGAGAGCCCTCAACCAGTCGGGCATGAACGCACCGGACCGGCCGAGGTAGTTGCCCGTTCCCACGCCAAAGAGCGGGCTCGTCGACATCATCCTGAGGCTGGTCTCGGTGAATCCCAGTCGAATCCAGAGCCCGGCCCTCGCCGCGTCGCCGAACATCACGTTGGAATATACGCCGAGGATCACGAGCGCCATGGCGAGGACCATGGCGCCTCGCCCCAACTTCCTTGTGTGGCGGGGCGACGGACTATCGCGAAGGCTGAGAAGGATGCGCGAGGCGGCGGCGACGACGACGAGGGACCAGAAGGCCGCTCGGGATCTCGACAGGAGCAGGCCGAGGAGCAGCATGCCGGTCGCGGCCCATGACAGGGCTCGCCGGCCCTCGGTGATTCGGCTCGCTCCGGCCGCCAGGAGACAGACGAGCACGAAGTACGATCCCGCCGCGTTGACGTCGGGCACATGGAAGCTCAGACGAACATTTCCGGCAAGGAGCCTGGACACGACGCTCAAGGGTTGGTCACTTTGCGCCAGCGCTTCGAATAGGATTAAGACACTCAGACACGCGGCTCCGACGCCGCCCGCGATCACCATTCGAACGAGCGGAAGAGTCCTCCCGGGATCGGCTGTGCAAATCGCACGAACGGCAGTCATCAGCGCGATGCCTTCAATGAGGAGGAGCCCCGTGGGTATCGATCTGAACACGCCAGCGGGCTGGGCGATATAGCCGCCCGCGAGGTACTGAATCAGCGCCGTCCAGAATGTCTGGTCACCCGTCCATGACGCATGGACAACGGCCAGCGACACAACGGTCGAGGCCGCGACCGTCAGCACGAACAACCCCGCGACGGTCGTCGAGGATTCGTGTCCGTGCTCTGCACGTGGCAAGGGCCCTCGAACGAGCCAGCCGGCCAGAAATCCCAGCACGAAAATCTCGCTGGCTCGAGCGACCGGAAATCCTCCGAGCGTTGACAGCATGTACGCGAGAGGACCGATTCCGGATGCCACAAATAAGGCGCCCGGTGGACTGAACCAGCAGAGCAGCGCGTAGGCGCCCAGGGTGATTGCGGCGACCGTGGACAGTCCCGGAATCCAGAGCGCCGACAGAAACAGGACCAGGGCGAACGCGGCCAGCGTCAGCCGCGCAAAGACGATGAAATATTGGCTGATGCGATCGGCGAGGCGCGAATCAGTCGGGAAAGAACGGCCCGTTCGGTCCTGAACGTGATCGGGCGGCGCGGAAACCTCGTGGTGAACCGCGATGTTCATATGACGCCGCGGTCATCGCCGCCCGATTACGGCGTAGTCCATGTAGGTGAACAGGAGGTGGTTGATCTTCTCGACATTCTCGTTGAAGGTGTCCACCAGCTCCTGCTGCGCGTCGGCGTCCGCCGACCCGGAGCTGGCCGGCCGTGGCAGCAGCTGCAGCTTTTCGTGGGCCGGATAGGGCGCGCGATACCGCAGCTCGACGTCCCGGAAGCCGCTCGCGACCATTAGATAGCGCATGGTTTCCGGGTGCAGCGCGCGCTCGTGGGTGATGTCCCTGATGTAGCTCTGGAAGAACGCGAACCAGCATGCCGGGTTGATCGTCTCGAGCGCGATCTTGGCGCCGGGTTTCAGTTTCCGGTTCGCCACATCGAGGAAGCGCAGGAGGTAGTCCGGCTGAAGGTGCTCGATGACTTGCGCCGCGAAGATGCCTCCAAGCGACGCATCTGGAACGGACTCGAGGTACGACAGTGCGTCTGCTTCGACGGCATCGAGGCCGCGCGCTCTGCACAGTTCCACCATCTCGTGATTGATATCGAGTCCCCTGGCGACGATCCCTCGCTCCTGCAAGAGATCGAGGAACTCGCCGCGCCCGCATCCGACGTCGAGCACGTTCGAGGCCCCCTCGAAATCGGGCACATAGTCGGTCAGGCGGCTCTTGATCTCTTCCTGGCTGCCTCGAAAGAGGTCTTCGAATCCGACATACTTCTGCGCGTCGAACGATGCGGAGGCCGCTCGGGGATCCGGTGGCGACCCGGCGTTTCGATCGGCACCGGAGGACTCTGTGCGCGCGGCTCCTCCTGCGCTGGCCCCGCCCTGAAGCAAGTCCTCCATCTGGCGGCGGAGGGCGGATGTGGTGTGCTGCAAGGCCGAGAGGGCGGTGCGTGTTTCGATGATCGTGTCTTCGTGAGCGGCACGCAGTGCCGACACGCGCCCCTCGAAGCGTCGCTCCCGCGCCTTCATCGATTCCGATTGCTTGAGCAGGTCGTCCGCCACCGTATCGATGACGTCGGGGAGGTTTTCGAGCTTGGTGACGCGCTCCGCGACGTCTTCGTTGATCCGCCGCATGAGGCCCGAGACCTCGCGATCGTTGGCGTCGATGTACGGCGTCAGATTCTGGAGATACGCCATCGTGTGGAGCTGGACGGACTGAAAGTGATACTGCACGAGCGCGATGACGCTGGCGATCGCCCTCTGCGTCTCGCGCATGACGACGAGATTGCGGTTGACGTGATCGACCGCGGCTGAGTTGAACGCCTGCTGCCGTTCGAAGTACGGGACGAGTGGCCGCGCCAGCATTCTTTGAAGACGCTGGCGCCAGCCGGCTGGCGCCGCACCATTCTCCGGCGTCACCTGCCAGAGCTGATTGAGCGGCGTGATCTGTGCTTCGTCCGGGCCGGGCGGCGGATGCGGGTAATCGTCGACGGCGTGAATCGCGCGATCGAGATCGGTCAGCGCCCGACGATATCGCGCCTCGGCCTCGTCTCGCGCGGCCTTCAGCGCCGCCAGATCTCGCTCGCTGACCGTTCGCTCAAACATGCGATGTCGGACGTCAGCGCCCGACGACACCTTCGACGGGGCTGCTGGCCGTCGCGTAGGCCTTCCTGGGAATGCGTCCGGCCAGATGGGCCAGACGTCCGGCTTCGACGGCGAGCTTCATCGCCGTGGCCATGGCCACCGGGTCGGTCGCGCCTGCAATCGCGGTATTCATCAGGACGCCGTCCACGCCGAGTTCCATGGCGATCGTGGCATCGGACGCGGTACCCACGCCCGCATCCACGATGACCGGAACGCGCGCGAACTCGCGGATGATCCTGATGTTGTTGAGATTCTGAATGCCGAGCCCGGAGCCAATCGGAGCGCCGAGCGGCATCACCGCGGCCGCGCCGGCGTCTTCGAGCTTCCGGCATACTACAGGATCATCGTTGGTGTAAGGCAGGACGATGAAGCCGTCTTTGACGAGGACGCGCGTGGCTTCGAGAAGGGCGACGTTGTCGGGAAACAGAGTACGTTCGTCGCCGATCACCTCGAGCTTCACCCACTCCGAGAGTCCCGCTTCGCGCCCCAGCCGCGCCGTCCGAATCGCGTCCTCGGCGCTGTAGCACCCCGCGGTGTTGGGGAGAAGCATCATCCGGCTCGTGTCGATATAGTCAAGGAGCGATTCCTTGGAGCGATCGCTCAAATTGACCCGGCGGACGGCCACCGTCACCATTTCGGCCCCCGAGGCCTGAAGCGCGCTGGCCATAACGGCGTTCGACGAGTATTTCCCCGTCCCCACGATGAGCCGTGACGTGAAACGGCGACCGGCGATTACGAGGGGATCTGTGGACATTGGGTTACGGTCGATGACCGTCGCGGTGAGCTGGCGAGTCGTTCTCGCAGAGCGTACCGCGCGACGTCGCGCCAAGTCAAGCGTAAGCGCTTGAAACGCGACTACTTAGTTCGCATTACGAGCGGTGCTATAGTGATCGACCGGAACATGGCCGCGCGCGCGACAACGAAGACGGACGCCCCGGCGGCGGAAGCCGCCGACGCGCAGGCGCTCATCACCCGATTGCGGGCGCGCCAAGCGCGGACCGGAGTGATCGGCCTGGGCTATGTCGGCCTGCCTCTCGTGGTCGAGCTGGCAGCGGCAGGCTTCGACGCAACGGGCATCGACGTCGATGCCTCCAAAATCGCCGCGCTGAACCGGGGCGAATCGTACATCGGTGATGTCCCCTCTGCGCGCGTGCGAGAACTGGCGGCGGCCGGCCGCCTCACGGCCACGACGAATTTCGGCGCGCTTGCGGACCTCGACTCGGTCAACATCTGCGTTCCGACGCCTCTTCGCAAGACGAAGGACCCGGATCTTTCCTACATCGTCGCCGCGGCCGAAAAGGTGGCGAGCCACCTCCATCGCGGCCAACTCATTGTTCTCGAGTCAACGACCTATCCCGGGACGACGGAAGAAGTTGTGCGGCCGATGCTCGAGGCCGGCGGGCTCAAGGCCGGAAGGGATTTCTATCTCGCTTTTTCCCCCGAACGGGTGGATCCCGGCAATTCTCGCTGGGGCACGAAGAACATACCCAAGGTGGTCGGCGGCATCGACGGCGTCTCGACGGAAGTGGCTACGGCCCTGTACGCGCAGATCGTGGACACCGTGGTTCCGGTCTCGTCAACGCGCGTCGCGGAAATGGTCAAGCTCCTCGAGAACACCTTCCGCGCGGTCAACATCGGCCTGGTGAACGAGCTGGCCCTGATGTGCCGCGAGCTGGGCGTCAATGTCTGGGAAGTGATCGACGCGGCCCGAACCAAGCCCTTCGGCTTCATGCCGTTCTATCCGGGTCCGGGGCTCGGCGGCCACTGCATTCCTGTCGATCCGTTCTATCTGAGCTGGAAGGCGCGGCAGATAGGATTCGAAAGCCGTTTCATCGAGCTGGCTGGACACATCAACGCGACGATGCCTCGGTTCGTGATCGAGAGGGTGATCGAGGCGCTGAATACGCGGAGCCGGTCGCTGCGCGGCGCGCGTGTGCACCTCTTCGGGATGGCGTACAAGCCGGATGTGAACGATTCGCGCGAATCGCCGGCGATCGATATCGCACAGCTGCTGCGCAAACAAGGCGCGCTGGTGTCGTACAGCGATCCCTATGTGCCGAGTATCCGGGTAGGCCAGCTCAAGCTCGACGCGATGGATCCGGAGGCGGCGCTCGCCACAGGCATTGATTGCGCGGTGATCACGACGAACCACCAGGCGTTCGACTATGCGGCGATCGTGGCGAAAGCTCCGCTCATCGTAGACACTCGGAATGCGCTCAGGGATTTCAGGGACGCACACATCATCCGGCTGTAACGTACTGCGCGAGAGGAGAGACAACCAGCGTGACGACACCTGCAAAGTACGGCGAAGGAGTCAAGCATCCGGTCATCGAAGGCGTCAAGACCAAGAAGCTCAGGTTGATTCCCGACGAGCGCGGCTGGCTCATGGAGATCCTGCGTGTGGACGAAACGGATCTCTTCACCAGGTTCGGCCAGGTCTATATCTCGGCGACGTACCCTGGCGTCGTCAAGGCGTGGCATTATCACAAGCATCAGGTGGACAATTTCGCCTGCATTGCCGGCATGGTGAAGCTGGTGCTGATCGATACGCGGAAGGGATCTCCGACCGAAGGCGCCGTCAACGAATTCTTCCTGGGAGCTCAGAACCTGACGCTCGTGCAGGTGCCCAATCTCGTTTATCACGGCTGGAAGTGCGTCAGCACTGACATGGCCATGGTCGTCAACGTGCCGAACGAACCCTACCGATATGTAGATCCGGACGAGTTCAGGCTCGAGCCGCACGGCACGCTCGGATATGACTGGACCAGGAAAGACGGCTGAGAGAGGTACGTCGATGTCAAAGCGAGCGATTATCACGGGGATAACCGGACAGGACGGGGCGTACCTGGCCGAGCTTCTGCTCGACCGCGGGTACGAAGTGGTCGGGGTGGTCCGTCGATCGAGTGCGCCCAACCTGTGGAGAATCGAGCACCTGCTCAACCGGATCCATCTTCGTCCCGCCGACCTGCTCGATCAACTCTCGCTCATCCGGGTCACCGAAGAAGTGAAGCCGCATGAGTTCTACAACCTCGCGGCCATGTCGTTCGTGCCGGCATCGTGGGAACAGCCCATGCTGACAGGCGAGTTCAACGCCCAGGGCGTCACGCGCGTGCTCGAAGCAATCCGTCATGTGGACGCGGGCATTCGGCTGTACCAGGCTTCATCGAGCGAGATGTTCGGCAAGGTGCGTGAGGTGCCGCAGAACGAAAAGACGCCCTTCCATCCGCGGAGCCCGTACGGCGTGTCGAAAGCCTTCGGACACTACATTACGGTCAACTACCGGGAGAGCTATGGGCTGTTCGCGTGCTCGGGAATCCTCTTCAACCACGAGTCCCCGCGCCGTGGCCTGGAATTTGTCAGTAGAAAGGTCAGCGACGCTGTGGCTCGCATCAAGCTCGGCCTGGCCACGACACTCAGTCTCGGCAATCTCGACGCGCATCGCGACTGGGGATTTGCGGGAGACTACGTGAAGGCCATGTGGCTCATGTTGCAGCAGAATGAGCCGGACGACTACGTCGTCGCCAGCGGGATCAGTCATTCCGTCAAGGATCTCGTCGAGACGGCGTTCGGCCGCGTGGATCTCGACTGGCAGTCGCACGTCCGACTCGATCCCAACCTTCTTCGTCCCGCCGAAGTGGATCACCTCATCGGAGACGCCACCAAGGCCCGCGAGGTGCTGGGGTGGAAACCGAGCGTCGATTTCAAGGGACTGGTCGAGATGATGGTGGACGCCGACCTCGAGCGCCTGTCGAACGCGCCCGGGGCCAAGATTCACGTGCCCGCCCGCTGAGGATCAGATCGACTTGGACCACCGCCGCAATCCGCGGCGGAGGAAATCCTTCACCCTATTGAGATCGGTCCCGGCCGTCTCCGGAAGATCCCAACTGTCGACGCGCTCAAGCCCGCGTTCGAGGGCGTCCGCAAGCCCGTCGGCGTCGAGCGCCCCCGAGGGCGTGGTCGACTCGGTTCTGAGCCGATCGAATGCCACATCGGCGTCTACCGACCAGCCCGTTGGCGTATGCGCGAGATCGAATCGCCTGCCGCGAGGAACGGCGATGACGACGTTGAAGAGTGACCCGAGCAGGCCGGTGGCGATGAGGGTCTCTTCGAGCAGGAGATGCGCTCCGGAGATCGCGCCCAGCATCGTGAACGCACCAAGCCCGAAGAAATCCACCGGCAATCGATCGAAGAGCGGCTCCGCCAGCGTTCCGCCAAACGGCCGCACCTCGAAACAGTCGAAGCGCTCGAAGAATTCGTGATCGAGATGGCAGGCGGGCCGGGCGAGCGGGTCGACGCGTCCAGACGTCCACCCCGGCGGAAGCGAGGCGGCGGCCCTTTGAAGATAACGCGCGAGCAGGCGCTTACCTGTCTCGCCAGGAATATGGAAGCGCTCGACGAGCACCAGCGCGCCGGCCGTTCGTTCAAGGAGCGCACTGACTGCCGGGAGTCCCGCCCCGCCTGACGAAAAATACCCCGTGCTGAGCACGAGGTCGAAGTGACCGGGCGGAATCGATGTGACCGATGGGCGCCAGTGCACGTTCCCGGCCGAGATCGGCGGCGTGACGGGCGCCCCGATCGAGGGTACGGCGAGGTACTCCGTGACCCGGCCGGTTTGCACCGCGTGTACCCCAAACGCGGCGTCGTGCGCGCCGAGGTGGAGGCATCGCCCGACGGGTCTGCCGATCAACCCACCGAAGAGCCACTGAGGCCAGCTCGATTGATTCGCTCCGAGCACACGCCGGCCGGCGATCTGCTGCGTCTCGGGGAGGGCAAGCCAGCTGTGCGTCGGACCTGATCCGACGAAGGGCTCGAACGGAAACGCATCGGGACCCCGCGGCGCGGGCTCGTAGAAGCGAATCGACAGGATGTCGAGCTGTCCGGGTCGATCGAGAGGATCGAGGCGGAGACCGATCACGCCGGGAGGCAGCCGAACGGACCAGGTCTGGCGTCCTGGCGCCCGATCCTGCAGGCGGCACCTGGCTGAACAGTCCTCCGAAAACCCTGCCCCTAGATCCCAGAACACCTGCAGCGTCCCATCGGCAGCGGAATCGAGATCGATGTCCATGCGTGTGCCGATGAGCCGCTGCGAAAGCGCTCGAGGGCAGGCCAGAAAGACGCGCGGGTCGTTGTCCGTGCAGGTGAGCTTGCCGGGTGCGACGCGGACGACACCGGACGACCAGCGCCAGCTCGCACGATCCGCGAGGTCGATTGACGCGACCTGCGGAACGCGCGACTCGAACAGCGCCGCGCTCGTTCGGATCACGTCGCTCATCGGTCGGTGGAGCTGCGTCGCCGACCTGCGGACGCCGACACGGCTGGCTCGAGGCGTGCGGCACGCGTCATGAGAGCGCGCACGCGCGCCCGCAGTGTTTTCAGCTGCCGCCGTTGAGCTCGACCCTGCCACCTCAGCTGCCGGAGAGAGGTATCGAGAGCGGAGGTTGCAGACGTACCAGATCGTTCGTGCCAGAGATACTCGCTCACCAGATTCCAGAACGACAGCTGATGCCGCCTCTCACGTGACTGATGAATCGCCTCGATGAGCTCGCGGACGTGATGCTCCTGCGAATATCCCTCGCGAAGGATCTGAAGACCCGCGCTCGAGCGCCGGTTCCACTCTGTTTGATCTTCGTGAACGTTTACCGCCAGGTCGGCGAGTTCTGCCGCGGACCCGCCGAGCGCCAGCGCACGGCCGGCCGGATCCATGCCCTCGGCACCAATATGATTGGTGACGACGACGGTGCCGACCGCGAGCGCTTCACCGACTTTTCCCTTGACTCCGGCGCCGTAAGCGAGCGGCGCCAGCATCACGCGCGCGGTACCCAGCATCGCGCGATGATCGGCGACGAAGCCGACCACCTCGATCCCCGCGGTTCGATCGTGCAGATCTCGAATCTCGGGTGGAGCGGCGCTGCCCACGAGGCGAAGCGTGGCGCCCGGCAGCCGCAGCCGGATCAGCGGCCAAATCTCGGCGGCGATCCAGAGGACAGAATCCACATTGGGCGAGTGGCCGTAGCCGCCGAGAAACAGAAACCCCGTCCGCTCGGTCCAGGAGCGCTGTTCAGGCTCGGGTACATGCACGTTACTGACTACACGCACCGTGTCCGGATCGAACTGCAGCTGATCGATCAGCAGGTCGCGCTCGGCGGACGACACGACCAGCGTGGCGTCGCTTCGGATCCCGCTGGAGAGCTCCGCGATGGCGGCGGGGGAGAGCGTCTCTGGTGTGAAGGCGGGTGCGCCTCCGAACCCAAGTCGTACGGCGCGCTGGCGCGTCTCGCGAAGAAAATGCAGATCGACGGTGTCCAGTATCCTCACGGTCTCCGGGCTGCACGCCTGGCATCCAGCGGCGAAGCGCCCCTCGGTGTAGGCATGGCTGAACACGGCGGCCTCTGGCCGATACGCGCGGAGCATCGCCAGGACCGCAGGATGGTCGCCCGCATCGGCCTGCACAGTCTCGATGCCGTGCGCTTCGAGGTCGGCAAGGTAAGGATTGGATTCAACCGGCAAGACCATGACGACGTGATATCCGGTGTGGGCAAGACCCAGAAGCAGCAGCCTCAGCCTGAGCGCGCCAGAGTCTCGATCCCATGTGGGTGTGCGAATGAAGTACCAGGCAATTGTGCCTCGGCGTCGGCACACGCGCAGCGCATCGCCATTCGAGGGGAATGCCTCGCGCTCGGCGAGCGCTTCGCTGAACCGCTCGACGAACTTCATCCTGTCAGAGTCGAGATCGATCTGAGACGGGGATTCGATGAGTGACACGTGCTCGTCGTTCGCCGCGAGGACCGTCGGGCATACCAGCGCGCGTAATTGCAGTCGGGCCAGCTTCATCCCGAAGTCCAGATCTCGATAGGCCGCGGTCAGGTAGTCGCCCGAGAATCCACCGATGCGGAGGAACGTGTCGCGCCGGATCACCAGGCAGGAGGTGGACAGACCGTCGACGTCGTTGACGAATTGACATCGGCGGTCGGCGGGCGACAAGCCACGATTGAGCAGGCGATAATCGCCACTTTTCAGCACAACCCGGCCTGCTTCGACGACCCGATTCCGCTCATTCACGACCATGGCACCCGTGGCGCCGACCGATGGAAGCAGGTCAAACGGTTGAAGGAGCTTTGGAAGCCAGCGCGCCGGGAACATCTCCGACCCGGACATGACGCAGAGAAACTCTCCACCCGCTCGGCTGGCCGCGTCGTTGAGCGCCGCCGTGCCGGAGCCGCCCCGAACCTCGACCACGTCGACACGATGCTCATCAGAGATGGCATCCATCAGCGCCTGGATGGCCCCACCTGCATCGACGCCGTGCCGGGGCCTGAAGAGTATGGTGACCGATGGTCCCACAGTGACGATTCAGCGTTGACTACGTTCCCCGCTCGAGGTGCTCGCGGTACGGCGTCAGGAGGCCACGCGCCATCATGCGCCGAAGCGCCGGGGCTCCGACCTGGCGCGACGCCTGGATGTGCTTCCGCTCGCGCCACACTCGCGGCAGGCCTTTGAGCGTATCCCACTTGGCCCTCAGGATGGCGCTCGACTGCCCTCTGCATGTGAACCACGCGAGGCTGATCACGTTGAGCGCGACGTGCTGGGGCAGGTACGTCCAGAACATCAACGACGGCATGTTCTTGACGTATGTCCACACGAGGTTGCGATGCCCGTGGTACACCGAGAAGTCACTGCCCGAGCCGCTGATCCCGGAGCCGACGTGCATCACGATTGCGCCGGGAACATACATGGTCCGGTGGCCGGCCAGCCGCATGCGAAAGCCGAGATCCACGTCTTCGGCGTAGCAGAAGTATGCAGAGTCGAAGCCGCCCACCTCGAGGAACACGTCCCGCCGGTACAACGCGGCCGCCGCGCAGGCCGAGAAGACCTCGCGCGGCTCCTGTTCCGCAGACGAGGCGTGCTGGCCGTGACGCCTGCGCCACGCCAGGCCGCTGACGTGATACGCATCGCCAACGCCATCGAGCCGGTCCGGTTGTTCGGCCATCTTCATCTGGCTGGCGAACGAAGCACATTCGGGTCCGTCGCGCGCGGCGCGGTCGAGCGCCGCAAGCCAGTCCGGTTCCGGAAACGCGTCGGGATTGAGCAGCGCCACCCACTCGCAACCAGCGGCGGCGTCCACCCCGACATTGTTCGCGCGCGCGAAGCCTTCGTTCGTCCGCAGCGGGATGATTTGAGCGGCCGGGTGCCGCGACGCGAGCCCGTCGAGCGAACCCGCCTCGCTGCCGTTATCGACGATGATCGTGCGATCGGGCGCGCGGGTCTGGCCCTCGAGGGCGGACAGGCACCGCTCGAGGAGCGGGCGGCTGTTCCAGTTGACGATCACGACCGCAATGCGCACGAGGCTTCAGTCTGCCGAACCGAGATTGACGTTCTATGCGGGCGAGCCCGCCAGGAGCCGGTGATATTCGTCGATGCCGGCCTGGGCGACGCCGTCGAACAGCAATTCTCCGCGGTCCAGCACGACGACGCGCTGGCAGATGGCCGTCACGGACGTCGGCGCATGCGACACGAACACGATGGTTTTTCCGCGCGCCGCGAACTGTTCCATCGTCCGCACGCATTTCTGCTGAAAGTCCTCGTCGCCGACGGCGAAGATCTCATCCAGGAGAAGGATATCCGGATCGAGATTGGCCATGATCGCGAACGCGAGCCGCATATGCATGCCGGACGAGTAGTTTTTGAGCTGGACATCCATGAAGTGGCGGAGGCCCGAGTACTCCACGATGCGATCGTAAGTCTCTTCGATCTCGGTGCGCGTCAGTCCGTGGATCGATGCGCTCAGGAACACGTTCTCCGTTCCGCTCAGCTCTGGATGGAATCCGAGACCCAGCTCGATCATCGTGCCGATCTGCGATCCATCGGCGACGACCAGTTCACCCGTCGTTGGCCGATGAATGCCGGCGATCAGTTTGAGCAATGTGCTCTTGCCGGAGCCATTCCTGCCGATGAGCCCCAGCGCCTCGCCAGGTCCGACCGTGAACGAGATGCCTCTGAGGGCCCAGAATTCTTCCGTCACCTGGCGCTTGTTGCGGTGGATGATCCCGAGGAACCGCTCCTTGAGCGAGGTCGATCGGTTGTGGTAGAGCATGAACCGCTTGGAGACGTTGACGGCCTCGATGAGTGCGGACATGAGGGTCAGATGTGCTCGGCGAAGCGGGATTCACACCGCTTGAACACCGCAAGCCCGATTGCGAGCGTCACCGACGAGTAGGCGACCGCCACGATCCAGATCAGCGCGCTGGGCCACTCGCGGTAATAGAACATGTCGCGGTACGCCGTGATAAACGACGACATTGGACTGAGCAGGATCGGCAGACGAAATTGTTCAGGAATTCGTCGGAGTTCGTACACGATCGGCGTGGTCCAGAAAAGCACGCTCAGGGTGACCTCGAGGAGATGCCGGATATCTCGGAAGAACGTGGTGCCGGCGGACAGAATCAGCGCCACGCCGACGGTAAAGGTCAACTGCAGCGCCAGAAAGACCGGGAACAGGAGCATCGGCGCCGACGGCGGGACATCGTAGCCGTAGAGCATGACGGGCAGAAAGACGAACAGCGTCAACAGGTACTGCGCAAGGTTGAACAGCACCGTCGCGAGAGGAAGAATGATGCGCGGGAAGGACACGCTCTTCACCAGCGCGCCGCTGTCGACGATCGACCCCGTGGACATGCTCGCCGAGGTGGCGAAGAACGACCAGGCGAGGATGCCGAGCATCAGATTGAAGACAAACCCGGGCGATCGCATTCCGAGCAGATACCGGAACGCGACCGTGTACACCACGATCATCAGCAGCGGGTTCATCAGCGACCAGAGGAAGCCGAAAACCGATCCCCGATATTTCAGCCGCAGGTCTCGCAGAACCAGGTTTCGAAGCAGTTCCCTGTAGCGGAGGACGCCCGAACGGCCGAAGCCGGTCCGGCGCACAACGCGCGGGTGCGTCTCTGGGGTCGCCGCGATCTGAACGCGCGAGTCTGGAGGCATTCGTCGCGCGACGAACCTCCACGGTCGAGAGGTCACCGCGCCTGTTTCTTGAATTCTACTCGCGATCTGGAGCCTTCGGGAGACTCGAGCGCGAATTGCATGCGACGCAGGCTCAGATCATGCTCGCGGCAAATCTCTGCCACGGCCTCGGTGTGTTCGGGCGTCAGGTTCTGAATGCTGATGAGCAGCTCCGTCACCTTGCGGCGCCGGACGACGGCAGGCAGGTCTGAGAGCGATCCCAGCACGAGGAGACCAGACACCCTGAGCCGCCGCTTCTTCGGATCGTCGTCGATGAACCCGACCGGGTTCAGCGCCCGCTCGGGATTCTGCAGGAGCTCGCGGACGAGCAGGGCCCCGCCTCGACCCGCGCCGTAGATGAGAACGTTCTTGCCCTGCTTGCGCTGGTGACGAAGATAGTCGTCTATTCTGGCGATGGCCACGCGCGTACCGACGAGCAGCACCGCCAGGATCACCCCGTCAATAACGAACACGCCTCGGGAGAAGCCCTCAAAGCGGTAGAGGTAGACGACGAGAAGGACGGACATCGCGACGCCAATGGCAGCACCGCGCAGGATGCCGACAACTTCGGCGGCCTCGAAGCTCGACCAGACCTGCCTGTACTTGCCCGCCAGCCATAGCCCGGTCAGGTGACACACGATCACAATCGGGAAGGACTGGACGAAGGGCGGCAGGAACGACGCAAACTGCGGCTCGTCGAACCGAATACGAAAGGCGGCGTAGTACGACACTCCGATCAGAGCGGCGTCGAGCAGAACCTCGTAGATTCTGTAGCGATACGCCAGTTCCGAGAGCAGCACAGCCGGCGCATCCTTCAGACGCACGGATCCGCTGGGCGAGGCATCCACGTGGCCCAGCACGACGCCCAGTCCGATGAGCACGATCAGATACAGCCCGATGACGATCGCAGCGTAGCCGATGCTGACGTGCTGAAGAGCGGCGCCGACGAGCCCGCCCACCCCTGCGAGGACATATAGCGCCACCACGGCGCGCCGGTCGCCGATGCCCAGCGCCACCAGCCGGTGCGACGTATGATCACGCCCTCCCACGAGCGCGCTCCGGCCGGCGAGACCGCGGGTAAGGGTAACAAAGACGGTGTCGAAGATGGGAACCAGCAGGACCATCAGCGGCACGAGCGCCACGGGCGCGAGGGCAGCATTGGAACCGGCCGCGACCTGGAAGCTGATCGCGGCCAGAAATGATCCCAGGAACAGGCTGCCACCGTCTCCCATGAAGATGGACGCGGGTGGAAAGTTGAACACCAGAAACCCCGCCACCGCGCCGACGAACGCCGCCGTCGCGATGACCAGCGGGTACGAGCCACCGGACGCGAGGATGGCCAGGTAGCTGACGCCGGCTATTGCGGCAACACCGGCCGCGAGCCCATCGATGTTGTCGAGCAGGTTGAAGGCATTGGTGATGCCGACGATCCAGACAAAGGCCAGAAATTCGTCGGCGAGCGTGGAACCCGTCAGCGAAACCGCGGGGGAGAGGTAGATCAGCAGGCTCGCCACGATCATCTGGCCGACGAGCTTCGTATTCGGACCAACGGCCACCACGTCGTCTGCCGTCCCGAGGGCGAACATCAGCGCGGTGCAGAGAAGCAGCGGGCCAAGCGAACTGATCAGTCCTGAGGCGCCCACGCCGATCACAAACGACAACGCGATGGCGACGCCGCCGAGCAGCGCGACAGGCTCACGATGCCAGCGATCGTCACGCGGCTGAGCCAGGAGCCCGAGTCGGCTGGCGAGGCGACGGATCTGGGGTGTGATGACGAGGGACAGCGCAAAACTGACGAAGAGGATCAGCAGGATTGGCGCGAGCGGCATTGCGGCGAAACCGAGGTTGATCGGTCCCGCTCAAAGTCTCGCACAGTCTCGACCGCGAAGTCGATGATTTGGTCGCGTTCAGCTCGTCTGCGTGAAGGGAAAAGAGTCGCGGCCGGCAGCCAGTCAGCGACTCTTTGGACAATCGACTGTGAACGAGCGTGGCGCCGGTCGTTACCAGCGCCAGCTTCCGTCGGTGGGACGCCAGACCGCCAGGCTCGCCGCCGTACCCGGCGTGTAGATGGCAGGTACGGGTTTATCTCCTTCGCCAGGGTCGCCCCAGGTCGTGAACGTCACGCCGCCACCCGAGTTAGAGACGCCCCAGTCACCGGTCGTCTGGCGGTAGTACGCGTAGTCGGCGTTGCCGTCGCCATCGTAGTCGGCGGGGACGGGCAGGTCGTTCTGGGTTGGCGAGCCCCAACCGATTCCGTTTACCGTTCCGCCACCGGATTTCTGAACGAACCAGAGACCGCTTGACCCCGACGTCCGATAGATGGCGACGTCCATCTTGTGATCGCCGTCGTAGTCAGCCGGCACAGGCGTGTCGCTCAACATCCCGCCCCACGCGATTTTCAACATCGCTCCGTTCGTGGACTTCTTGATCCACCACATGCCGTTTGTCCTGCGATAGGTGGCCACGTCGGCCTTGAGGTCGCCGTCATAATCGCCGGGCACCGGTACATCCTGCTGCGCGGGCGCGCCCCAGGGGACGCTGTACTCCGTGCCGTTCGAGGACCGCTTGATCCACCACATCCCATTCGTCGTGCGGTACACCGCGACGTCGGCCTTGAGGTCGCCGTCGTAATCGGCCGGCACCGGCCGATCGATTGACGCGCTCCCATAAGCCACGGTGTATGTCGTGAGATTTGAGGAGCGCCGAATCGTCCAGACCGCGGTAGAAGGATTGAAGGCGGCGATGTCCGTCTTGCCGTCGCCGTCGTAGTCAGCAGGCGCAGGGATGTCGTTCGGACCACCCAGGACCGGATTGCCGGATCCAGACCCGGATCCGCCATCCCCCGAAACGCTCACCGATGCCGGGCCGACCTGATTCCCTCCCACGCTTCCGGTCAGGGAATACGTCGTCGCACCCGAGGGCGAGACGTCCGTCGTGCCATAGGCGCCCGAGAAACTGCCGACGCCGGAGATGCTCGCACTCGACGCGCGCGCGATGACCCAGGACAGAACGCTCGTGCCCACCTTGGGAGCGGCCATGAAGTTCACGAAGCTCGGAGCGTTCGAGTTGTTGCCGCTGACCTTGCCGCCCGGAAGGCTGCTGTTGAACGTTCCGATATCGTTGATGGTCCTGCAATTCGAGCTGTAGATCTTGAGGGATCCCTGGTTGACGACGGTGTTGTTCCGATACTCGAGAGTTGGCGTCGCATCCGGACATCCGACTCCCTCATTGATCTGGTAGTTCGAATTGTCCGCGATGACACTGGTCTGTACCTTGCCGCCCGGCGAGTTCACATGCCCGGCATAGAGTCCACCTCCGCCGGTGGCGGAGTTCGCGTAGATGAACGACGCGGTCACGGTGGCGTCTTCACCGTCATCGACGAAGAGAGCGCCGCCATAGCCGTTGGTGGCGTTGTTCCCCGCGAACGTCACGTCCGTGAACGTCGCGGTGCCCTGACCGCCCAGAAACCCTCCGCCGTACGCGGTGCCGTTGTTGACCGTCACTCGATTCCGAACGATGTGACTCCCTGTGACCGACACATTCGATCGGTACGCGAGGATGCCACCACCTTGCTCGACCGATGTGTTGTTGTCGATGATGGAATCGGTGATGGTCAGGGTCGCGTCGTGGTTGTTCGTGTAATTGTCACCGGTCGCGAAGATGCCTCCGCCCCGCCTCGCCGTATTGTTGCGGACGACGGATTCGGTCATCACCACAACGCTCGCTGGCCTGGGCGTCCCCGACACATTGTTCGATGCCGCCGAAATGCCGCCGCCGAGGCCACCAACATTCTGCGGATCGTTGGCCTGGTTGCCTTCGATGATGGAGCCCTCGACTTCATAGCGGGCGCGATAGGCGTTCAGACCTCCACCCGTTCCGGCCACGTTGTTCTTGATGCGGGACCGGGTAATGTACGCGATGGTGTTGTCTTCGATGTTCATGCCGCCGCCTTCGGGCGGGTTGCTGGATGAATTCCAGCGGGACGCCGTGTTGCTCGACACCTCGGAATCTTCGAGTGTCAGCGTCGCGACGCCATTAGCCGATCCGAAGACGCCGATGACATAGATGCCGGCCCCGGCGAATTTCGCATTGTTCCCCGAGATGATCGTGCTCCGGATGGTCGGCGATGCGTCGCTGACGTGCATGCCGCCGCCGACGCCCGTGCTGCTCGTCGTTCCGGAGGTGTTCGTCAGAAACTGGCAGTCCGTGAACGTCGGTCGCGAGCCCGTTCCGATGGCGATTCCACCGCCGTAACCCTTGGCCGTGTTGTTCTTGAAGATGCAGCCCGTAAATGTCGCGTTGGAGTGATCGAGATTCCCGCCGCCTCCGTTGGACGCCGTATTATTCGAGAAGACACAATCGATGAACGTCGTCGGCGAGTTCTTCAGCGAAAAGCCGCCGCCGTGAGTGGACGACGTGTTATTGGCGTTCTTGAACGTCAGCCCCTGGAACTTCACCGTGCCCGATGCACTCGTGATCGTGAGAACCGGCTTGCCCTTGCCGGTCGCGTCGATAATGGTGCTGGCCGATCCGGCGCCCTGAACCGTGAATGATTTTGTCGTGGTGCCGATGGTCAGGGCTTCAGGGTACGTGCCCGCCTGGACCAGGATGGTCGTTCCGCTTGGAACGCCGTTAATGGCCGCCTGGATCGTGGCGTAGTTACCTGGAACGGTGACGGTCCCCGCCAGGGCGGGCGCTGCGAGAAAAAGGACGCTGAGCGCAATTCCCAGACGAACGCCGACGCGACATGCGGGTCGCACCGCTTTCGGTTCCTGGGTCGTGTGAGTCGGCATCGATCGCAACCTCCGAACGACTTACGGCAGCACGCGATGATGGGGAGCTCACGTTTGGCCCTTCGCCTTTCAAGGCCAGGAACACCCGCCGTGGCGGGTTTCCTGGCCTAACGATTCGCAAGGGGCGTGCCACTCCTAAACCCTCAAATATCAGTGGTTACGGGGCGAAAACCCCTCGAGAATGGTGTAGAAAATTACAAACGTGTTTCAAAATTCACCAATCGGCGAGAGCGGACTTGAGCCCGGAGGGACTGGCCGTCTCGTCATGGCGCCCCGGTTGTCTGCCCTGATCGTGAATTTCAACAGCGGCCAGCACCTGGCCGCATGCCTTCAGTCAGTGGCCCAGGAAGCGGCCGGACTCGAATGGGAGGCTATCGTCGTGGACAACGGCTCCATCGATGACGATGGTGGCGGTGTGCCGGAGGGCCTCGACGCGACAGCGACCGTGATTCGGAATCGTGAGAACGTCGGATTTGCGGTGGCAGCGAACCAGGCCGTGGCGCAGTCACGAGGATCGCTCCTCCTCTTTCTCAATCCAGACAGCCGGCTGACTCCGGGCGCCCTCGGCACGCTCATCAGCGAGATCGATCGAGCGCCCGATGCTGCCATCGTCGGGCCCGCGATTCTCGATCCTGACGGGCGCGTCCAGGGCAGCGCCAGAGGGGATCCGACGGCGTTCACCGGTGTCTTCGGCCGATCGACCTGGCTTTCGACACGCTGGCCGCGATCGCGGATGACTCGCCGCAACCTGCGCGTCTACGAGCGGCTGCGTGAGGGCGAGACAGGCCTCGACGTTGACTGGCTCGCCGGCGCGTGCATGCTGACCCGGCGAGCGGCCTTTGACGGTGTCGGGGGCTTCGATGCCCGGTACTTTCTCTATTGGGAGGATGCGGACCTTTGTCGGCGGTTGAGAAAGGCGGGCTGGCGTATCCGCTACGCCCCAGGTGCGAAGGTCATTCACCACGTGGGACAGTCGAGCCGGACGGTGCCGTCGATGGCGATCCGCGCGTTCCATCAAAGCGCGTACCTCTATTACACGACTCATGTCGTCAGAGGCCGGGCGCATCCAGGCCGACTGCTGGCCCGTGTGCTGCTCGAGGCGAGGTGCTGGTGGAAGGTTCGGGGGCTCAGAACGCGATCATGATCCGAAGGTCATCGACGACCCGCCGCCGACGAAGTTGACGATCTCGATCGAGTCGCCTTCCTGGACGATCACGGCCGAATAGGCGGATCGCTTCAGGATTTCCAGGTTGCGTTCGACCGCGACGCGTCGGGCATCGATCCCGAGGCGTTCGAGCAGGGCGGTCACTGAGAGAGGCTCCTCGAGTTCGTAGCGTTCTCCGTTGAGCGTGATGAACATGTCGTCGAGCCTACGGCGGTTCTCTGGTGGATCATGGTAACGCAGGCAGACAAGCCGCGCACCTTGCCCGGCTCGCCTCCACGTGGCGACCGTGTAAAATAGTCGCCAGGAGGCAGCAAGAACCTATGGCTTCGGTCCGACCATCATGAGAGTCGGCGTTCCGCGAGAGACCTTCCCCGGCGAACGCCGCGTCGCACTCATTCCATCGAGCATTCCGACTCTCAAGAAGGCTGGTCTCGACGTCCTCGTTCAGCAGGGTGCGGGCGAGGCTGCGGGGTTTTTGGACGCGGCCTACCGCGACAAGGGCGCCGAGATTGTCCCGTCGCGCGACGATCTCTTTCGCGCGGCGGATCTCATCGCGCAGGTTCGTTCACATGGCGCCGCCGGGGAGACGAGCTCGGTTGATCTGACGCTCCTCAGGCCGGGGCAGACGGTTGTCGGTTTCATGGAACCGCTCTCCGCTCCCGCGGCCGCCCGCGAGCTTGCCCTCCGCGGCGTGGCCGGCTTCGCGATGGAGCTGATGCCTCGTATTACCAGAGCGCAGAGCATGGATGCTCTCTCATCGATGGCCAGCATCGCGGGGTACAAGGCCGTCCTCCTCGCCGCTGACGCTCTGCCTCGCATGTTCCCGATGCTCATGACGGCTGCAGGGACGATCGCCGCCGCCCGCGTGTTCATCGTGGGTGCAGGCGTGGCGGGTCTGCAAGCCATCGCGACCGCTCGTCGGCTCGGTGCCGTCACCGAAGCGTACGACGTCCGCCCTGCGGTCAAGGAACAAGTGCAAAGCCTTGGTGCGAAGTTTGTGGAGTTGCCGCTCGAAGCGGCCGACGCGCAGGACAAGGGCGGCTACGCCATCGCGCAGGATGAGGCGTTCTATCGCCGGCAGCGCGAGATGATGGCCAAGGTTGTGGCCGCGAGCGATGTGGTGATCACGACGGCTGCCGTTCCCGGGAAGAAGGCTCCCATTCTCGTGACGGCCGACATGGTGTCGGGAATGGCTCCGGGATCGGTGCTGGTGGACGTGGCAGCCGAGCGCGGTGGCAACTGCGAGCTGACCGAGCCAGGCCGCACCGTCTTGCACAAAGGCGTGACGATTCTCGGACCGACCAACCTTCCGGCCCTCGTGCCGTATCACGCCAGTCAGATGTACGCCAAGAACGTCGCGACGTTTCTCCTGCATCTCGTGAAGGAGGGGCAGGTCAGGATCGATCTCAACGACGAGATCACCCGCGAGACGCTCGTCGTTCGAGGGGGCGAGGTGGTCAACCCGCGGGTGCGGCAGGCGCTCGGGCTCGACACGACGCCGGCCCTGGAAGCCAAATCCTAGCCGACACTATTTTCCCGCGGTCGGTTTGGGTGTGCTCGAGAAGTGCCGCTCGTACCAGTCGACGCTCCGGTCGATCGCATCGATCACATGCGCGGTTTCCCGCAGACCGTGGCCTTCCCTCGGATATCGCACGAACACCGTCTCGACGCCGACATCGCGCAGCGCGATGTAGAACTGTTCCGCTTCGGCGATCGGGACGTCGTTGTCGTTCTCACCGTGAATCAACAGCGTCGGCGTCGTGACCTTCGAGACATACCGGATTGGGGAGCGCTCCCAGAGCAGGTCCATGAGGCCGTTCTCGTGAGGATAGGAGCCGAATTCCACGGCGAGGTAGTCGTGGTAGTACGCCATGTAGTTGAAGCTCACAAGATTGGAGATGCTGGCCAGCGGTATGGCGGCTTTGAATCGATCGGTCTGGGTGATGATCCAATCGGCCAGCTGTCCGCCGTAGCTCCCGCCTTCGAGGCCCATCCGTGACCGATCGATCCATGGATAACGTTCAAGGGCCGCATCCACGCCGGACAGAACGTCGCGCGCCTCGCCGCCGTTCTGATCTTTGAAGATCGCGTCGGCGAACTTCTGCCCATAACCCGTGGACCCGCGATAGTTCACCATCAGGACCGCCCATCCTCTCGCGGCGTACACCTGCGCCTTCGCATTGAAGAACGCGCCCTGCTGTCCGTGGGGTCCGCCATGCATCATGACGATGAGGGGGTGCTTCGAGCCGGCCGTCACCTCCGAGGGTCTGGTCAGGAACGCTTCCACGTCGGTGCCGTCGAAACTCTTGAACGTGAAGGGTTCGACGGGCGCGAGCGACCGGCCTTCGAGGAGCGATCGGTTGAGCGATGACACTTGTTCCTTTCGATCGCCCTGCTGCACGATGAGTTCGGCAGGCCCGCCCGGCGATGAGAACGCATAGGCCATCCTCCCGTCGCTCGATGTGGACCAGGCGCCCACGGCGCCGGTATCCGTCACGACGTGCTTCGCAGGCCCGCCTGCCGCCGGCAAGCGATACAGGCGTACGTTGCCGCGCTCCTGAACCTGGAAGTACAGGCCGCTCCCGTCAGGCGCCCACCTCACTGAGCTCTGGCGATTGTCGATATCGGCGCCCAGCTCGCGTCGATTGCTGCCGTCCGCGTTCATCGTCCAGACGTGCGTGTCTTCCATCGTGGTTTCGGAAGACGTCAGCGAGCGCTTCGTTCCGAGATAGGCGACGCTCTTCCCGTCGGGAGACCAGACGGGTTCGTATTCGGCGCTCTTGGTGTCGCTCAGCCGGCGGATCGCGCCGTCGGCGACTCTGATGGCGAAGATGTCGTAGTTGAAGTTGCGATCGGCGTCAGCCTCGCGATTGGACACGAAGAGGATTTCATCCCCTCGTGGCGACCAGTCGATCGAATGCTCGTAGGCGTCGCCGCTCGTCAGCGCCTTGACGATCTTCGTGGCACGATCGACGACGAAAATGTGAAGGCGGCGATTGTCATTGAAGCGCGTCAGACCCTCGGACGCAGTCGGTTTGTACAGATACCTCGTGATGACCATCGGATCGCCGTTCGCATCCTGCTCCGGACCGGGTGCGCTCGAGATGAAGGCGATGCGCGTGCTGTCTGGTGACCATGTCATCGCGTCGCCGGAAGACGGGAGCGGATGATTCGTGCCTTCGACGCGCGCCATCAACGACGCCGGCGACCCATCCGGTCTGGCGACCAGCAGTCCGGCCTCGTCGCCGGATCGGCCGAAGAACGCAATGGAGCGGCCGTCGGGCGACCAGTGCGGGTCGCTTCCGAGCGTCTCATTGCCGCCGACTCTGGTCGGCTTGCGTGAAGCGAGCTCCATCGCCCAGAGTTCTGGATATGGCCTGCCGGGCCGATCGGCCTTGATGACCGTGTAGGCCACGAACCGCCCGTCTGCCGAGAGCTGAACGTCTCCAACGGACTGAAGCGACGACAGATCGCGGCTGACCAGCCCTGTGGGCCCGGTCTGGGCGCTCGGGGACCCAACGAGTGCCAGACCCACGCACAGGGTGGCAATCGAGCGGGTGACAACATGGCGCACAGCGCTATCCTTTCGACCGGGCCTCATGGCTGAAACCCAGATGATAAACCGACTGAGGGCTGCCGGCTAACCGGTGGGAAGGGGGGCCGTCTAATCAAGAGAATGGAGGGCAGCGACGCGGCACAGGTGCTGCGGGCGCGCGAGGGCGATCGAGACGCCTTCCGCATGCTCGTCGAGCGGCATAGTCGCAACGTCTTTCGCCTAGCTTACCGCATGACCGGCAACGAACATGACGCCGAAGAAGTCGTTCAGGAAACCTTCCTGAAGGCCTATCAGCAGCTCAATCGATTCGAGCAGCGTGCCAGTTTCGGCACCTGGATCCACCGCATCGCCGCCAACTGCTCGGTGGATCTCGTGCGGAGCCGCATGAGACACCAAGACCGGCGCGCGCCTGCGGCCGGCGATGGTCCCGACGAAATCGAAATGCCCGCCAATGACGCGGCGCAGCCCGATCGACTCGTGTGGGCGAACGAGATTCAGCGCCGGATTCAGGCCGCCATGGCGACCCTGACGCCTCACGAGCGCGCGGCATTTACGCTGAGGCACTTCGAGGGGTGGTCGATCGAGGAGATTGGCCACAAGCTGGGGCTTCAATCGAACGCCACGAAGCACAGCATCTTTCGCGCGGTTCGCAAGATGCGCGTGGCGCTCGAACCGTTCGCATCGGGCTGGACGAATCAGGACGATTCCTTGTCGGCTGGTTCCGAGCCTGGTCTCAACGTCCAGGGGTAAGACATGACGATGCATCTGACTGAAGAGGACCTGATCCTTCGTCACTACGGTGAGCCGGGTGACCGGCCGCGCCAGGACGTCGACGAGCACCTGAGACAGTGCCCGTCGTGCGCGCAGTCGTATCAGAGCGTCACGTCTTTTCTGACGGGCGTCGGCAACGCGGGAACAGGCGAGCCGCCAGTCGGATACGAAACCGTGGTGTGGAATCGGCTGCGAGCGAGACTACCGGAGCCGGCGCGCGGGCGCTGGGAATCGTGGTTCGCTCTGCGATGGTCATTTGCGGCGGCCGCGCTCGCGGCCGTCGTGCTGGCATTCGTCGCAGGTCGATACTGGCCCGCGTCGAACGTCTCTCGATCGGTGTCATCGTCGGCCACCGCCACCACTCGCGAGCGGATTCTGCTCGTCGCCGTGGGCGATCACCTGGAGCGATCGCAGATGGTGCTCGTCGAGCTGTCCAACCTCGACCCGTCGCGACCCGTTGACATCTCCGCGGAACAGGAATCGGCACGAGAGCTCGTGGCGTCGAATAGGCTCTATCGACAGACGGCGGCGCGTGCCAGCGAGCCGGGCGTAGCCAGCGTCCTCGACGAGCTGGAGCCCGTCCTGCTCGAGATTGTCCACAGTCCTTCGGTGCTCTCGACCGAGGAGTTCGAGCAGATCAGGCAGCGGATAGAAGACCAGGGCCTGCTGTTCAAGGTGCGTGTCGTGGGATCGCGTGTTCGGGCGCGCGAGCAGCCGGCGAGGACGCCCGGCGCCCGTTCGATTTCGTAAGGTGCACAGATGAAAAAGAATGCCGCGCAGTTTTTCATGCTTCTGATGTTCAGCACGAGCGTCGGGTCCATCCGGCTCGGGGCGGAAGGGTTGTCGCATCCGTCCGCATCCGTGCTGGCGGACTTTGGCGGGATCGATCAGGACCAGACTGAGGAAGGGCGTCTCTACCAGCAGGGTGCGAAGGCGCTCGATGCGCGCCAGTGGGACCGGGCAATCACGTCGTTCCGGCAGGTCGTGGATCTCAAGGGGTCGCGCGCCGACGGCGCGCTCTATTGGACAGCCTGGGCGCTCAACAAAAAGGGCAATCGTGCCGAGGCCCTGTCCACGCTCGACAACCTGAAACGGACGTTTCCCAAGAGCCGCTGGGTCAACGAAGGCCGGGCGCTCGAGACGGAGATTCGCCAGTTGTCCGGGCAATCCATCGAGCCCGACACGGAGCCCGATGACGATCTCAAGCTCATCGCCATCAACAGCCTCATGAACGCTGATGAGGAGCGCGCGATTCCGATGCTCGAAAAATTTCTGAACGGGACCGACTCGGCTGCGCTCAAGGAACGAGCGCTCTTCGTGCTGGCGCAGAGCGATTCACCGCGTGCGCGGGCCATCCTCGGGGAGGTGGCGCGCGGAGGACGAAATCCCGATCTCCAGGAAAAGGCGCTGAACTACCTCGGCGTGTTCGGTAGCACGGAGAGTCTCGAATTGCTGCAGAGCATCTACACCTCGACGACGTCGCCCGAGGTGAAGAAACGCATCCTGCAGAGTTTCATGGTGGCCGGCGAGCGCGATCGATTGCTGGCGGTTGCCACGACGGAGCAGTCGCCCGAGATCAAAGGCGAGGCCGTGCGTCAGCTTGGCGTGATGGGCGCGTCGGACAACCTGTGGCAGCTCTACCAGAAGGAGACCTCGAACGCGGTGAAGAGGGACATCATCCAGGCGCTCTTCATCGGCGGGAGCGTCGATCGCCTAATCGAACTGGCCAAGGCGGAAGCAGACCCCGGTCTCCGCGTCACGGCCATTCACAATCTCGGATTGGTGGGTGGAAGCAAGGCGAGCGCGGCGCTCGTGAGCCTCTACGGCGGTGAGAAGGCCGTTCCCGTGCGGAAGGCGGTCGTTCAGGCGCTCTTTCTGGAGGGCAATGCGAAGGCGCTGGTCGATCTTGCGCGCAAGGAAACGGATCCGCAGATGAGGAAGGAAATCGTCAGCAAGCTGTCGCTGATGAATTCCAAAGAGGCGACCGACTACCTGATGGAGCTGCTGGTCAAATGATCCGTCGGCTCAAGCTCGTCCTGGTCGTGACGACCTCTCTGCTGGTTAGTGAGGGATTCGGCCACGCGATCGCTCAGGCGCCACCACCCGCCCCGACTGTTTCTGCGGCGACGCCGCGTTTGTCGAACGCGCAGATCGTCCGCACGAGCGGGAGCGGCGATCTTGGCGCCATTGTCCGCGGTCTGGCAAGGCGCCGCCAATCGCCGGGATGGATCGGATGGGCCGTACCGATGGTTCCGACCGCCGAACAATCGCGTTGCGGTGGAGACGGGCGATCGTGGAACGACGCTGGCTGTTGCGGGAGTCAGCTGGAGGACGAAGGCCGGGCAGCGAGGCCCGTGAATTCCGATCGGCCCGTTTCTCTCGAATCGGGCGGATCGCTTTTTGTCTTCCTTCGAGTCGATGCGGGCGCGATCCAGAAGATTCGCACGCTCTCCGACGATTGCGAGATCGATGGAAATGGCATGCCGATTGACTGGCTCGTCGATGTGCAACCTTCCGCGAGCATCGCATTCCTGATGGGTTTGGTCACGCGCGACTCTGGGATCCCCGACTCGGGCGATGGGGACGCGGACCTTGGTCGCCAGGCCGTCGGCGCCATTTCGCTCCACGCCGGCGTCGAAGCCGAGCAGGCGCTCGTTCGGCTTCTCGACCCGGGCCAGCCAGTGTCGATGCGAAAGCACGCGACATTCTGGCTCGGCAGCGTGCGCGGGCGATTCGGGCTCGACGAACTCGATCGCGTCCTCGACGGCGATCCGTCGCTGGAAGTCCGTGACGCGGCAACGTTTGGGCTATTCGTCAGCCGCGAGGCCGGGGCCGTGCCGCGACTCATTGAGGCGGCGAAGAACGATGCGAGCGGCCGTGTTCGCGGCCAGGCGCTCTTCTGGCTCGCGCAAAAGGCGGGCGCGCAGGCTCAGCGCGCCATCACCGACGCAATCGACCGTGATCCAGAGACTGAGGTCAAGAAGAAAGCGGTCTTCGCGCTCACGCAACTCCCGGAGGACGAAGGCGTTCCCCTCCTTATTCGCGTGGCCCAGACGAGTCCGAATCCTGCCGTTCGAAAGCAAGCCATGTTCTGGCTCGGCCAGTCGCATGACGACCGGGCCGTCGCGTTTTTCGAGCGGATCCTTCGCTGAACCTCGCGGCGCATCGCCCTGCAACCGGCTGCGGTAGAGTATGTACACCAGTGCCGCACCTTCAGCAGGATCTCAGGGGTCATCCTGCGCGTCTCACTTCAGGATGGAGATGTTCCTTGCCGGTGCGGCAACCGGCCGCATGATCGGCACCGTTATCCAGCACTACAAGATTGGCGATCGCCTCGGCGCCGGCGGAATGGGCGAGGTGTATCTCGCAGAGGACATGCGACTTGGCAGACCGGTCGCGCTGAAGGTGCTCCCCGCGACCGTGGAGAACGACCCCGCCAGACGGCAGCGGTTCCTCGACGAGGCACGTGCCGCCTCGTCGCTTCACTCGTCGAACATCGCGGCCATCTATGACATAGGCGAGCAGGACGGCGCCTTCTTCATCGTCATGGAGTACGTGGAAGGGGAGGTGCTGTCCAAGAGGATCGAACGCGGGCCTGTGCCGGTCAACGAATCGCTCGACATCGCGCTTCAGGTCGCCGACGCGCTCGACGAGGCGCACGCACGAGGGGTCATTCACCGCGACATCAAGAGCGCCAACATCATCGTGACGCCGAAGGGGCAGGCCAAGGTGCTCGACTTCGGGCTGGCGCGATTCGTCCGCGGGCGTCACACGCCGTTCGATTCGGATGCGCCGCAGGCGACCACGGTGACCACGCCGTTCGAGACGGCGCCCGGCATGGTGCTCGGCACGGTGTCGTACATGTCGCCTGAACAGGCGCTGGCGAGGACCGCCGATCACCGGTCGGACATTTTTTCGCTGGGCGTCGTCATCTTCGAGATGATCGCCGGGCGATTGCCGTTTGTCGGCGACAGTTTCACGGCGGTCATCGATCAGGTGCTCCACCAGCCGGCGCCGCCGCTCGCGCGGTTCGTGTTCGGCGTCCCGGCCGAGCTCGAGATCATCATCCGCAAGGCGCTGGAGAAGGCGCCGGAGCTCCGCTACCAGACCGCGAGAGATCTCTATATCGATCTGCGGCGTGTGCGCATCGGCCTCGAAGCCGGGTCGCTTGGGGAGCGTCGCCGTCGCCGCGGCTGGACAATTCAATCGCCGTCATCGCGTTTACGAACATCCGCAAGGAGCCCGCCGATGAATGGATCGGATCGGGCATTGCCGAGACGCTCATGGCCGACTTGAAGAACGTCCAGGGCCTGTCGGTCATCGGCCGGGAACGCATCTTCGACGCGCTGCGGAATCTCGCCCCTGCGGAAGGCGCCGGCGCCGACGAACGGTTTGCGATTGAGCTGGGCCGGGATCTGGGAGCGACCTGGATCGTGGCCGGCGGCTATCAGCGCTTCGGCGAATCCATTCGGATCACCGCGAGACTGGTCGACGTCCAGACGGGCACCCTGCTCAAGACGATGAAGATCGACGGGAAGACAGCGGAGATTTTCGATCTGCAGGATCGGATCGTGTACGAGCTCAGTCAGGGATTGAACCTCGAGCTCAATCGCTCCGAGATCGCCGAGATAGGGCGCAACGAGACGAGCTCGGTCGAAGCCTATGAAGCGTATGCACGCGGCATGATGATGCTTCGCCTGGGATCGCGCGATTCGCTGGATCGGGCCATCTACTGGTTCGAGAAGGCGACCGAGCACGATCCGAACTACGCGAGCGCGTGGGCACAGCTCGGCGACACCTACGGCCTCAAGGGCGCGTTTTTCAGCATGCCCGAGCTTCTCGAGAAGGCGCTGATGTACGAGCGGCGGGCGATTGAGATCAATCCGAAGCTTGCGGCGGCGCATCGGCTTCTTGGCTCGACGCTGCTCGAGATGCATCGGTACGCAGAAGCCATTCCCCCAATCCGCCGAGCCATCGAGCTCGAACCGGATGATGCCAGCGCGCGCTCGACGCTCGCACGCGCCAACTGGCTGCAGGGCCGCTTCGAAGACGCCATACCGGAGTTCGAACGCGTTCTGTCGCTCAACCCGGAAGCCGGCTATGCGCAGCTGCAGCTCGCGCTCCTCTACATGCTGCTCGGAGACTACGACCGTGCCGAGGTCAGCTGTCGGCGCGCCATCGAGCTTCAGGAGCGATACGCCTCCGGCACCGAGGGTCTGATTGTGGTGGGAGCCCACAAGCACATGGGCTACCTGCACTACCTGCGGCATGAGTTCGACGAGGCGATCCAGGAATACCAGCGAGAGATGCTGTTCCTCGCCTCAACCGACCATGCCCTTCGCGAGCGGACGTCGATCGAGCTGTCACAGAAGCTCGGAGCCGCGTATCTGAGAAACGGCAGCTCGGTCGAAGCCGGTGAGCAGTTTGGCCGCGCAATTCAGCTCTTCGACGCGCGAGTGGCGAGGGGGGCGGACGATCCGTTCACCAAGTACTACGTCGCCTGCGCGTACGCGCTGAACCAGGATCCCGATCGCGCGGTGCGCTATTTGAGTGAAGTCGCCTCGTTCCTGCCGGCGCTGACGCGTCGCCGCGCCTCCATCGATCCCGATTTCGAAGGCATTCGGGACCGGCCAGACTTCCAGTCGATCCTCAACGGCTGACTCGTATCCCGCCGTGGTACGCGGCTCGGTCGTCAGACCGCCAATGTGCTGGCCGCATGGACGGCCGCACCCACCAGTCCGGCTCGCGGATCGAGGATGACCGACACCGGGATTCTCGAGACGAGCTCGGTCATCGGCGCCTTGGCCAGAAATGCTTTCATGAACTCGCCGTTCTTGATCGCCGACAGGATTCTGACGGCGATGCCTCCCCCGACGTAGAGCCCTCCGGTCGCCACCGATCGCAGCGCCAGGTTGCCGGCCTCGGCGCCGTAGGCCGAGACGAACATGCGAAGCGCTTCGACACACTTCGCGCACAGCCCACCGAACGCCGCCTGCGAGATCAGGGGAGGGGTGGTACGTGCGTCATGGGGGAATGGCACGGGAGGGCAGTCGCGGCCGTCGTGAACCACGCGATAAATATTCAACAGCCCTCTTCCGGACAGCACGTCTTCGTAGCGCGCGCGGCCGTACCATGCCGTCAACGCTGCGGCGAGCTTTACCTCCTCTGGCGTCCTTGCCGCGAAGTCGGCGTGTCCACCCTCGGAGGCCGACGGGATCAGCCGGCCGTCGATGTTGTGCAGCAGCGCCTCGCCCAGTCCGGTTCCGGCTGCGATCAACGCGCAATTCCCGGTCTCGTCGAGGTCGCCTTCCTGCAGCACGTCGACCTCGTCGCGCCCGAGGGCCGGAACCACCGTCGCCCACGCCTGAAGATCGTTGATGACTGACACGCGGGCGATTCGAAGCGCCGCCGCGATCTCGCCCGCATCGATGATCCATGCGACGTTGGTGAGCTGAGCGCGACCTTCGACCACGGGCCCGGCGACGCCGAAGCACGCGGCGGCGAGCGAGCGGTCGGACGGCGGCTGACGGCTGAGGAAGTCGGTGAGGAGGTCGAGAAAACTTCCGAAGTCGGCCGATCGGAATGCCTGGATGCCGACTGGCTGCGGCCGAGCGGCGGCGGGCTCGAAGAGTCCGAGGATGGTATTGGTGCCGCCGACATCACCGGCGAGGATCATTGTTGCTTGAACCTTATACGATTTTGGGTTGACAACCGTCTACCTTCTCATTCATCGTGTGCCGAGCGCACTCCGTCGATCGAACCGCTTGGTGTTTGCCGGCGGCTGATTCATTGGGTCGGATGTCCGCGGTCACCCCAGCTACCGATTTCCTCACCGGCCAGCACGTCGTCTTCATAGGAAAGCTTTCGTCGCTTGGTCGCAGGGAAGCGCAGGCGCTGGTCGCGCGTCTCGGCGGTGTGACCTCGGATCGCATCACGCCGATGACGACGATCGTCGTGATGGCGCGTGAGCGAATCCCGGTGGTGACTGGCGGCGTTGATCCGGCCGGGCGTTCGGACGACGACCCGGGCGTCGAGATCCGAGGGGCGGAGGAGATCAACCTGAAAGGCACGGGATCGATTCGCATCGTGAATGAGGATCAGTTTTGCGAGCTGGCGGGCCTGCCGTCGCCAGCGGCGCTCAAGCAGCAGTACTATCCCCTCCGCGATGTGCTCGCCAAGTATCTGAACATCCGCGAAGATCACCTTCGTTACCTGCAGAAGTTCGGGCTCATCCAGCCGGTCGTCCGGACGGCGAACGACAAGTATGTGAATTTCGCGGACCTGGTGGTCATCCGACAGGCGAGCGCCGAGCTCGAGCAGGGGGCGCCGTTCCGGGCCGTTCTCCGCTCGTTGACCGCTTCGCGGAACGGACAGCTGGCCTTCAATTTCAGGCTGGATGCCGAGCCGGCTCGCATCATTCAACTGCGGCGGTCGAAACTGTCGCAGGGCGCCCGCCCGATCCCGGTTCCGCCGCCCGAGTCGGTGACGAGGCAATTCTCCGCCGCGAAAGCGGCCGAGGAATGCTTCCTCGAAGGCTCGCGCCTGGACGAGCGCGGCGCGGAGTACCAGGAATTGGCCGCCGCGTCCTACCGGCAGGCGCTCGAGATCGATCCCTATCTCGTCGCGGCCGTCATCAACCTGGCCAACATCCACTACGCGCGCGATGAGCTGGCCGAGGCGCAGGCGCTGTACGAGCGCGCCATCGATCTCGAGCCGGCCTTCTTCGAAGCGCATTTCAACCTGGGCAACGTCTACCACGATCTCGGCCGGTACGCCGAAGCCGCACGGTGTTACAAAGACGCCCTCGAGCTCAATCCGCAATACGCGGACGCGCACTTTTATCTCGCCGTGACGCTCGAGAACATGGGCCAGTCGCACGATGCGCGTCCGCACTGGCACACCTACCAGCAGCTCGCCCCGAACGGCGAGTGGGTCGATCTCGCCCGAGAATTCAGCGAGTAAGGTCAGGAGACGCGTCGTCTTGCGGCTTTCTGCGACCCGCACGTACCTCGAAATGACGTCGGACCCTGGGCCGGTCCAGGCGTCTTCCTCGCGTGACCTGACGTTCCGGATGCTTGTCCCAGGCGATGCTGGATTGTACCGACAGATTTACCGGGAGGTGGGTGAGCAACACCACTGGATCGACCGGCGGGAGTGGACGGATGAGCAGATCGGATCCCATCTTCGGCGCACGGACCTGTCTGTGTGGCTGATGTCCGCGTCACAGGAACCTGCAGGCTACTTCGAGCTGGTCAAGACCGGATCATCGATCGAGATCGCGTACTTTGGCCTTCGACCGGCGTTCATCGGCGGCGGTCTCGGCCGGGCGCTCCTCAGCGCGGCCATCGAACGCGCGTGGGAGAGCGGCGCCGACCGCGTCTGGCTGCACACCTCGACGCTCGATCATCCGTCCGCGTTGCCGAACTACCTCAAACGCGGGTTCACGCCGTTCAGGACCGAAGATTATCAACTCGAGATCTGAACCGGCCGAGCTTCCAGTCCCCGTTCCGCCTCGCAGGCTTGTGCGACAATGCCTGAACGTGTCGAGCCGTCCGGCTGCGCGCCCTGAGTCCTGAACGTGGTCTCTATAACGTCGATGTCGGATCGTCTGGAACTCCTCGCACGCGGCGAGTCCCGGAGAGCCCTTCGCCGGGCACGCCAGTCGCACCACCACCTCGAGCTCGAACGTCTCGGTCGCCTGGCTCGTCCACTGACGCTGCCGTCGGTTTCTCCATCTCGCTCGCGTTCCCTGGTCCGTTCCGTTGGGCACTTCCTGAGCGCGCCGTTCCCCGTCAAGAAGGCGCAGATCAAGGGGGCCGTTCGCCGGCGGCTGCTCGAGATCGGGGCGATTGACGCCGCGCAGCCGGGACTGTCGCTGGCCCGCCGTCTGCAGCTGTTGATCGACCATTTGCACGGTCCGCGCCCACGTACGGCCGACGATCTCGGGCCGGTCGAAGCGCCGCCTCCAGCGATCAACCGCACGATTGCTCCGGGCGTGGACTGGAGCGGACCGCTCGTGTCGGTCGTCGTTCATGCGAGCATTGCGCGGTCGTCCGATGGCGCCGATCTCCTCGAGCGTATCTCAGCTCAGACGCTGAAGCGGCTGGAGGTGGTCGTCTGGGATCCTGAGACTCGCGAGGCCTGGCATCCGGACTCTGTCGATGAGCGCTGGCTCGTCGAGCCCGAGGCAACGCTTGCGTCGACGCTGTTGGGCAGATATGCCTGGGTGGCCACATTGGCGGCCAACGAGGTGCCACCAGCATTTCTCGAACTGAACGTGATGGCACTCGAGGGCGAGCAGCTGGACGTCGCCGTCAACGCCTTCGGAACCAGCGAGGTTGGCGAGCAGGCCCTGAGAGACGGCCTGATGCCCGGAAAGAGGCCGCACGAAGTCGTGCTGACGACCGGAGACGCCTCGTTCTTGGGCGACGATCTCACGTGGGTGGATGTTGCTGCGGGCGCTCGATCGCGCGTCCCCGACTTGATCGCGGCCTGGGTGACGGGACGGCTCTTGACCCATCGGATGGCGGCGCCGGTTGCGACACCTGTTGAGTGGACGGGCAATCTCGACACGCTTGCCGGCCCAAGTACGAATCCAGAATCAAGTCGGCGGACAGTCGTGAGCGGCCCCCTCATCCTCAGCCTGCCGCCAGGTCGAGCAGTGGCGAGCGTTCTGCATCGGCTCCGCGAGCTCGATGCGGGCGCCGCATCCAGTGCGTTCTCGCCTCGACGCGACCACGTACTTGTGCTCTTTCCGTACCTGGCGGTGGGTGGTGCCGAAATACAGACGCTCGACGTGCTGAAGCGACTGCGCCCACGCTTCGATTTTTTTGTGGCGACGACCGAGCCGCTGACCGCCTCGCTCGGTTCGATGGTGGCCGACTACCTGGAATTGACGCCACACGTGTTCTGTCTTCCCGAGATCATCGATCGGCATCTCTTCTTTTCGGCGATCAGCCGCCTCATGACGCTCAATCAGATCGGAACCGTGTTCGTCGCCAACGGCAGCAACTGGATCTACGATGCGGTTCCCTCGCTCAAGGCGCGATTCCCCGGCCTGCACTTGGTCGATCAGGTGTTCGATCATCGAATGGGCTGGATCCAGCGCTACGATCCGGAGATCGTGCGCGCGTTCGATCACCACATTGCGCCCAATCCGAGAATCATCGAGGCCTATCAACGGAAGGGCGTCGCATCGGGGAAGATCAGCCTCGTCTATCCGGCGATTGACACCACGCGGTACGCTCCGGAGACCGTTCCGTCAAGCAGGATCGCCGAGCTTCGTGAGCAGCTCCGTTTGCCGGAGGGGCGCCCGGTCGTCGTGATGGCGGGACGTCTGCATCCGCAGAAGCGGCCATTCGATTTCCTGGCCCTGGCCTCGCGCGTGCGACCCGAAGAGGCAACCTTCCTTCTCGTGGGCGATGGACCGCTCGCGTCCAGGCTCGACGCGCAGCTCTCGAGCATGGCGCTGCCGCACCTGCGGCGCTTGCCGTTCCACCGGCCGGCCGCCGAGATCCTGGCCCTGGCGGACGTCGTGATGATTCTGTCGGAATACGAAGGCCTGCCGCTGGTGCTGCTCGAATCGCAATCGCTGGGAACGCCCGTGGTGGCGACCGACGTCGGGGCCATTCGCGAGGCGCTCGAATGGACCGGAGGCGGCGCCGTCGTTCCGGTCGGCGACCTCGGCGCCGCCGAAAGGGCGCTGCGCGACATCCTGTCGTCGCCTCCGGAGATGTCTCGCGCGCGAAAGCGCGTTCGCGAGCGTTTTGATGTGGGCATCTCGGCGCGGGGGCACGCCGGCGCGTTCGAAGCCTGATGTCGGTTCTCATCTCGGTCGTCATTCCGTCCTACAACCATCGACGTTATGTGGCCGAGGCCGTTCGGAGCGCGCTCGCATCGCGCGTGGAGGACATCGAGGTCGTCGTGGTCGATGATGGCTCCAGCGACGGGAGCATCGACGAGCTCGCCACGCTGTCGGACGCCAGGCTCAAAGTCATCGGCCAGGCCAATCGTGGCGCCCACGATGCGATCAACCGCGGAATCGCCGAGTCGCGCGGGCGCTACATCGCGATCCTCAACTCTGACGATCGGTACATGCCAGACCGCCTGCCTCAGGCGCTCGAGGTCTTGTCCCAAGATTCAGGCCTCGCGCTTGTCGGATCACACATTCGGCTGATCGACGAAGACGGCGTCGAGCTGAGCGTCAAGCACGGATTCGAGGATCTCGATCCATGGCCCATCGATCGGCCGGAGGAGACCTTCAAGAGCGACAACGACCTGCGAACGGCGCTGCTCCTCCAGAACTACTGGGCGACGACATCTAATTTCGTGATGCCGCGCGAGACATACGATCGCTACGGGCCGTTCAGGCCGTTGCGTTACTGTCACGACTGGGACTTCGCCCTTCGAGTGCTGCTGGCGGGACGCGCCAGGCTCATAGAAGCCCCCTTGATAGAGTACCGGGTTCACGGCGACAACACGATTCGCGAAAACCTGCCGGCGATGGTCTACGAAATCTGCTGGACCCTCGCCGTGCACGCGCCGCGCTACCTGTCGCACCAGGGCTTCTGGGCGCCGGGCCGTGAACGGCGCAGCCGCCAACTGCTGCGATCGATCAACGCGTACGGATGCGATCGGGTCTTGTGGAATCTCACGGCGCAGATTGCCTTCGGCCCACCCGGATCGGAGGAGGCGCTGCTCAATCCTGACGATCCGTCCAGGGCGCTCTATCTCGCCGACGTGGAGCGCACGTTGGGCCGCCAGCCGCCTTCCGTGCCCCCGCGCTCGGCGTCGGCACTCAATCGCGTCCTGAAGCGCGTGATTGGGTAGCGCGTGCCGATCATGACTGGAGGGGCGCCGGCGATCAGCATCATCATGCCGTGTCACAACCGCGCGTCCCTGCTTGGGCGGGTACTCGAGGCGTACGACCGGCAGCAGGGAGAGACACCGTTCGAGGTCGTGGCGATCGACGATGGGTCCACGGATGCCACCCCGGCGATTCTTCGCAGCTATCAGCCTGCGGCATTCTGCCTGCGTGTCCTGACAAGCGATCGGAACGCCGGGCCGGCCCACGCACGGAATCTTGGTATCGCCGCGGCCCGCGCGCCGCTGCTGCTGCTGGTCGGTGACGACATCGTGCCGACGTCAGGTCTTGTCACGGGACATCTCGAGGCGCACAGGCGATATCCGAACCCCGAATGGGCCGTGCTGGGGCGGACGATCTGGCCTCCGGACCTGCCGTGCAACTCGCTGATGCGCCATGTCGACGGTGTGGGCGCGCAGCAGTTCAGCTACGCGGCCCTGCACGATGGCGAGGTCGTTAATTTCCGGCATTTCTATACCAGCAACGTGTCGGTGAAGCGTCGGCTCCTCGATGGCGCGGATCAGTGGTTCGATACGACCTTCCCCGACGCAGCCTATGAAGACGTCGAGCTGGCGTATCGCCTCGAGCGCAGTCGAGGGCTCCGCATCGTGTATCTCGAACGTCTCGTTGGACATCACCACCACTATTACAGCGCGCGAGCCTTTGCCCTGCGGCAGGAACGCTGCGGGAAGATGTCCATGCATGTTGTCGGCAAGCACCCCGAACTCCGGCCGCGTTTCCGATTACACCGTGTGACAGCCTGCGGTTCTCTGGCTGAGAACCCGCGATTGGCTGCGTTTCTGGACGATCGTGCCGATCCACTGTGGGCGACGGTTGAGGATCTCGCGTTGGCGCTGGCGGGCACGTGCGAGCTGGCCGACGGACCGGCCGTCGATCAGTACTACATGGTGCTGTTCGAGTACTTTGTCCTGAAGGGCGTCATCGAAGCAGCGCTCGGTCGCGCCGAGGCGGCCCGCGCCGTTCGCGTGCTCGCGATTGCGGGTCTGGCCCCCGCCCTTGGCGATGCGGTCGGTCCGCTCGCGCGGTTGCTGCCGGCACCGTCTGATGCCTTGTTCGTCCCGATCGTCGAGTGCGTGCGCGCGTGCGAGCGATCCTTGTCCCGCCTCGGCGTTGGCGACCATCCGAGCCTGCGAGAGATCCGAGCCGCTATCGTGCCAGCGGCCTGAGTCGTTACTTTCTGAATATCGAGATGCAGTCGACGATCGTGTCCCAGGGCAGGTCAACCTGCTGAACCACCGTCAGGCCGCTGGCCTCGCAATAGTCGGCGAACAGTTCCTTGCTGACATTGCTTCGCCAATGGGGATTCACGGTGATGTCGACGTCCGCCAGTCTGCCAAGATTCGAATGATGAATGAAACCCATGCCGCCAGGCACGAGAACCCGCGCGAATTCCCTCACGTAGGCTTTCAGGACAGCCTTGTCGAAGTGCACCGCCGCATCCCAGCAGTACACGAGCGTGATGGAACTTGACGGAATCATGCCGAGGTCGCTGCCATCATTCCGATAGATATGCAGCTCGCACCCACCCGTTGACGATCTGAATCGTTCGCGGAGTCTCTTCAGCGCGTACTCATTCAAGTCGACGGCGTGAATCACCCGAGCCAATCGCACCAGGCGCTCGGTATTCCGGCCGACGCCCGGAGCAAGCTCCAGAACGTTGTCGAAGTCGCAATCCTTGATGAGCGGCCAGATGGTGACATTCCAGCTGTCCGACATGCTCTCTTCGGCACGCTCGAAATAGACATTCCACAGACCCTCGGTCGAGCAGAACCGTTTGTTGTACCACTTGGGGAAGAGCGCGCCGATCGCGCGCTCGATGGAGGCGCGCGCAGTGTCCGCCGTCCGTCGGACGAGAGTCTTCATGACTGAGAACCAAGCCTGCAGTTTTGTCCGAACGGATGAACCAGAGCCGACGGAGCGCGTCGGGCGGCTGCGGTTCTAATACCGATACTCGTCAGGACTTCGCTTCTTCGGCGTCCGCCGAAGCTTGTAGTAGCTGCAGTCTGGACACCAGGCTTCGGGATCGAAGCCGGACGTACCGGCGATGGGAAGGACGTCGCGATGAGAACAGCACTCGACACTGCCCTCTTCCGGGGGACGCCGCCAGCGGCACGACTTGAACCGCTGCATGGCCGGCGAGCCCTGAGGCACCTCGAGGGCTGGGGCGTCGTCCTGAGGCTGCGGAGGTGAACCGGGCAAGCCGGAATCCGACAACACCACGCTATTGTACCTGAAGCTCGACCATCACTCACCGCCTCGGGCGCGAGGCGAAGGCTGGCTCTGAAAATGGACAGGCCGTGCGGGCTGCCCGGCGCTGCCGTAATCTGCTCAGCGCGCGCGGAAGGTAATGATGCCGCGGACGGGATCGTAGGGCGAAACGCCGACGGTGACGCGGTCACCGGGTACGACCTTGATGCGGAATCGGCGCATACGGCCGCTCAGCTGCGCCAGCACTTCGTGGCCTGCGTCGCATTGCACCCGGTACAGGCCGCCGCTGTGAACCGCGACCACCGTACCCTGAATATCGATCAAGTCGTCCTTGCTCAAAACCTGGATACCTCGCGAAAACTCCATTCTGCCATACCGCCGAGGGTGGTGCAACGCGCCACGCTCGGCCTCGTCAACGCGGCCGCGCGGTGTACGTTGGCTTCGTCACAATCGTTTCGTCGCATCTTCGACCTGACGCGCCAGTTCGGCATAGTTCTCGCCGGTGAGGGACATCGGCGCGCCGAAGGCGACACGCACTCGTCCGGGCCTGGCCATTCGCCAGGTGTGGTGCAGGACTCGATCGACGCCCTCGAGCCGCACCGGGATCACGGGAACGTCGAGCCGCGAGGCGATCATGCCGATGCCCGGCTGAAAGGCCCGGATCTCGCCGTGTTCGGTCCGGCGGCCTTCGGGGAAGATCAGGACCGAATAGCCATCGCTGAGCAGCTCGCCGACGTAGCGCAGAGTCTGACGCGCGCCGGCTTCGCGCTGCGGAATCGGAAACGCGTTGAAGAAGAGGGCCGAGAGATAGTAGTTGAGGCTGTTCGTGAACCACGCCATGGCCGAGTACCTGTTCCGGGAAGAAGTGAGCCTTGAAGAACTCCTTCGCCATGGCGGGTGCGACGCGATAGCGGTACGCCGCAGGCAGCGCGGCCAGGATCACGGGCGTGTCCATGTGGCTCTGATGGTTGGCGGCGAAGATCACCGGTCCATGAACGCTCGAGAGATGCTCGCGTCCTTCAACGCGAATCCACGCGAAGAGCCGGGCCAGCGGCAGGATCCACGTGGCGAGACTGAACCCGCGGATGAAACGGGCGACGGCGCTCCGGTTCCACGACGGGAACGTGACGGGTTCGGTCGGTGCGACCTCGCCCTCGCGCGTGCGCTCGATGAGCGATCGCAAGTCGTCAATGCTGCTGGCGTCCGAAAAAGCGCTCTCGTCGAGACTCGTCTGCAGCCGATCCTCGAGTTCCACCATCAGCTCGACGCGCTCGAGCGAGCTCAGGCCCAGCTCCTCGAGGCTCGTTTCCGGCCGCACGGGGCGGCCGGCGAGGTATTTTGCCAGGATGGCGTCGAAGGTGGAATCGCCGGATGGCGCCGCCGTGCGCTCTCCCGTTTCCACCCATTGCCTGATCGCGCTGCGCCGCAGCTTTCGCGTCCCCTCGGTTCGCGGCAACTCGGCCTCCGGCCAGACCGAAAACCCCCGAATGCGCTGGTGATCCTCCAGGTGCCGGTTGGCCTCGTTGATCACGCTCGCGGCATCCGCGCCCTCATCGAGAACGAGGACGACATGCACGCGTTCTTCGCCGCCGAACTTCTTGCCGACCGCAGCCGATTCCCGGACGCCGGATAGCTGGTTGACGGCGCGCTCGACATCCTCCGGAAAGACATTCAGCCCTTCCGGAGTGACTATCATTTCCTTCTTGCGGCCACGGATGAAGAGCTGGCCCGTCTCGTCCATCTCTCCGATGTCGCCGGTGTGGAACCACCCGTCCTCGAAGGCGCGCGCGGTATCGCCCTCCGCCTGATAGTAGCCGCGCGTCACGTTCTCTCCCCGCACCAGGATTTCGCCGTCCGGCGCGATCTTCGTTTCGACTCCGGCGATCGCCCTGCCGACCGAGCCGCGACGCGCGTGGAACGGATGATTCAGCGTGACGATGGGGGCCGTCTCGGTCAGGCCGTATCCCTGCACGACGAGAAATCCGAGGCGCGACCAGAACGCCTCGAGCTCGGGTTCGAGCGGCGCGGCGCCGACCACGAAGCTCCAGAATTTCCATCCGAACAGCCGGTGCGCGTCCCGGTAGTGCCACCATCGGCGCGCGATGCCCATGCCAGGCCGCTCGTGTCGAGCCGACGGCACTGTGCGCTCCACGTGCTCATGCAGGACGTCCAGGATCTTCGGCACGCACACGAGCACCGAGACCCGCCGTTTCCTGATCTGCCGGATGATCTCGGATGGATTGTAGCTGCGCATGAACACCACGACGCCGGGAAGCATCGGCGGGACGAACGTCGCCATGGCCTGCCCGAACAGGTGGCTGAGCGGCAGCAGGTTCAGAAAGCGCAGGGGAAAGAAAGGCCGGCCGTACGCGCGGTATTTGAGGACCTCGCGCTCGATGGGCACGATGTTCGCCAGGATATTGCGATGGGTGATCACGACACCCTTCGGTTCTGCCGTGGCGCCTGACGTGAAGATGATCTCGGCGATGTCATCCGGCTCAATTGGCACGGGCTCCGGCGTCGCAGGATCGTCCCAGGCCAGCTCGGACAGCTTCCAGGTGGTCCAATCCTTGGCCACGGCCAGATCGGGAGTCGTGACCTCCTGCCCGATCAGCACGACGCGTGCGGCGACTTTGCGTCGCACCCGTTCGACGAACTCCGCAGAGGCGCGATAGTCGAGGGGTACTGCAATCGTGCCGGTGAGAATCGCGCCCCAGAGGGCAACGATCCACTCCGGCCGGTTCTCGCTCCAGATGAGAACCTTATCGCCCTTGGTGAGCCCAGCACGCTGCAGCCGCGCGCCAAAGGCGCGGGCGGCCCGTGCCACCTGGTCATAGCGATAAGTACGCGTACGGTACCCATCGTCGTAGCTCAGGAATTCAGCGCGATGTTCCGCCAGATCGGCGAAGAAATCCGTCAGGGTCCGCCGAGGCATGTGTGAATTATGATGTATAACCCATGTCCGCTCTTCCCCCGGCGATTGCGGCGAGTGCCCTGTACGACAGTTTTCTGCAATCGGCGCTCCGCCGGTTTCTCGATCGCGCCACTCTCGAAACCGAGGCGATCCCGTCTGCGTCCTCGGATGGCCGCCTGGCCATCGAGCCCACGGGCGATCCGAGCGCGCTCGTCGTCCGCTGGTTCGGCATGCGGTACATGCTGCGGGTGCCGCCCCGCCGGCCGTTCAGTGCTCACGAGATCCGCATGGCCCGCGCCATCGGCGGCGTGCTGGCGGCGCGATTCCGGGCCATTCTGAGCCCGCAGTTCATTGCCGAGCGCGGCGAGCTTTTCCGGGGCGCCATCGAAGACCGCTACGTCGGCGCGTTCATCGATCAGAAGCCGTATGGCCTGGGTCCCAAGGAGAACTGGGCCGATCGGATTGCATCGGCCATCGAAGTGCTGCGCGTGGCCGCGCTGTCGAGCTATGAGAACCGGCCGATCTCGACCGGCGTTCTGCTGCTCAATGCTGATGATGATCCGGTGCGTCCCAATCCGCGCGTACGGCAGGCCGCGCCGGTCTATTCGCAGTCGCTCACCGCGATCAAGAGTTTCTATCGCCTGGTCGATGGCGTGCATACCGTCTTCCTCTTGAACCGCGATCTTCAGCTGGTCGACCTCGTCGATATCGAACAGTGGGGGAGGACCGCCTGGCATGGCGCCGACCCACGGGTGCCCGGCGCGCAGTCCTACCAGGCCCACTCGCGCGCCACCCTCGGTGGCGGACACGTCTGTCTCGTGCTGAGCCCGTCGCACGAGGTCAAGGTGTTCGCGGAAGGTGCGCAAGTCTTCGCGTTTCGTGGCGCGCATTGGCATCTCCTGGATCTGGAAGCCAAGTACGAGGCCTGGGCCGAAGGCGTCGGAAATCCGCAACTCGCCCAACGCCTGTTTCAGACGGCCCTCGATCTCGCCGATGCGCGCGAGGGCGCGCTCTTCGTGGTGCTTCGCGATCCGGGCGTCGCGCTGCCGCAGCTCGTCGCCCCGGCGGATCGGATGGATTGGGAGCGGCAGGCGGAGGGCGACACGCCGACCTCGTCGAACCCGTCGAGGCGCCACCTCTTGTATCTTCTGGCCGGGCGGACGGCGACAGAGCTCGATCCGAGCGTGCTCGCCGCACTCGCGTCGATGGATGGCGCCCTGGTGATGGATCCGACGGGCCGTTTGCTGGCCGGCGGGGCAATCCTCCGGCATCCTCCGCTGGCCGAGTCCGGATCGGTGTGGGAGGTTGAAGGCGCGCGCACGACGGCGGCCCTCGCGGCCAGCCGTTTCGGGTCGGTCCTCAAGGTCAGCGAGGACGGCGTCATTACGTACTACGACGGAGAACGTGTATGGGACATCTAGCGCGCCATCGATGGCTGATGCCGCTCCTGGCCACACTGCTGTGTTTCTGTTCCGCTGAGGCGGGTGCGCAAGAGGCGGGGGCGCCCGCTGCGTCGACGGTGACCATGGGACCGGTCTGGCCGCGGCTCTCGCCCGCGGAGCAGGCGTCCGTCATGAGCTTCGGCGAGGACTTCAAGCGGTTCATGGCCAAGGCCAAGAGCGAGATGACGTTCGTGCGCGAGGCGGTGACGTTTGGCGAGGCGAACGGCTTCAAGCCGTGGTCACCGGCGATCAAGAAGGCCGACTTGAAGCCGGGGTCGCGCTGGTATGCCATCAACCGCGATCGCACGATTGTTCTCTTCGTGATGGGCACCGAACCGATGTCGGCCGGCGTTCGCATCGTCAATACGCATATCGATGCGGTGCGCATCGAGCTCAAGCCCAAGCCGTTCCGCATCAGCTTTGATGTGCCGCTGCTCGATACCCAGGTTCACGGCGGGCTGAAGAATTACCAGTGGGTCAACCGCCCACTCGCGTTGATCGGTCGCATCGACAAGACGGATGGCTCGACGGTCTGGGTTGATATCGGAAATGCGCCCGGCGATCCGACGTTCATCATCCCGGACCTGGCTCCGCACGTCGATCGAGATTTCCTGGAGCGGAAGAACCGAGAGGTCATTCAGACCGAGGAGCTCGATCCCCTTCTCGCCTTGACCGCCGACGCGGCGATGAAGGCGCTCGACGAGAAGTATCACATCGGGCGGGACGACTTTCTCGCGGGGGAGCTTCAGCTGGTGCCGGCGCAGATGCCGGTCGATGTCGGACTCGATCGGCAGCTCGTCGCCGCCTATGGGCACGATGACCGGTCCAATGGATTCGCGAGTCTCAGAGCTATCGCCGACCTGAAGGTCCCACGACGGACGGCGCTGGCCTATGCCGTCAACAACGAAGAGGTCAGCTCCTGGAGCACCGGCGTCGATTCTGAATGGTTCCGGACGCTCCTCGCCGAGATCATTTCCGCCGAGCAGCAGGGCAGCTACAACGACCTGATGTTGCGGGAATCGATCGGTCGATCGCAGGTGCTCGTCTCGGATTGCACGACGGCCATCAACCCGCTGTTTCCGCAGCCGCAGATTCCCGATGCCGCCGCCCGGCTCGGCTGGGGGCTGGTCTTCAAGGATTACGGCTCGGGCCGCCAGGGTCATTCGGAGTACTTCGCGCAGGTCAGGCGCATCTTCGACGACGCAGGCGTGCACTGGCAGACGCATTCGTACAAGGCCGGCTACGGCGGCGGAACCATTGCGCAATGGTTTGCCAACGCCAACATGGATGCGATCGACGTCGGCATCGGCATTCTGAGCATGCACTCGCCGATGGATATTTCCGCGAAGGTAGATTTGTGGGAGCTCTATCGCGGCTTCGCGGCCTTTCTGGGATCGGCGGCGAATCCAACCAGCACGGCCTCGCGGTGAAGCGGCGGCTGTGCCACGTCTTGACGTTCGGAGGTAAGCGCGCGTGCGGATCTTCCTGACCGGCGGTACGGGATACATCGGGTCGGCGGTTCTCGAGGCGCTCCTCAAAGCGGGCCACGAGGTCACGGCACTCGTCCGGACGCCCGCCAAGGCGCAGATGCTCGAGGCCAAGGGTGGCCATCCGGTTGTCGGGGACCTCGGCGATCCGGCGACCTATCGGACAGCCGCCCAGGGCTTCGACGGGTACATCCACACCGCCGACGATCATTCGGCGCGGCGCACCGAGGTGGACCGCATCGCCATCGAGACCCTCCTGACCGCCGCGCGGTCGCGACCGGGCGGCAGCGTTTTTGTCTACACCTCCGGGATATGGGTCCTCGGCAACACGAGTGAACCCGCGGGCGAAGCCGCACCCGTCAACCCGACTCCGCACGTCGCATGGCGGCCCGTCCACGAGCAGATGGTCCTGTCGGCCGGCGGAAACGGGCTGAGAACGGTCGTCGTGAGACCCGGCATCGTGTACGGCTCGGGCAGCGGCATGATCGGCGATCTGTTCAGGAACGCCTGCAACGGCCTCATCCGCGTCATCGGCGATGGCGACAATCACTGGCCGCTCGTCTACGACCGTGACCTGGCGAACCTGTACCTTCGAGTCGTCACCACGCCGGACGCGTCGGGCGTCTATCACGCCACCGATGACAGCGACGAGCGGGTGAACGAGATCGTCGAGGACATCGCGTCACATGTCCCCGTTCGTCCCGACGTCCGGCACGTCCCGCTCGACGAGGCTCGCGCGAAGCTCGGCGCACTGGCCGATGCCATGGCGCTCAATCAGATTGTGCGCAGCCCGCGCGCACGCTCACTCGGGTGGTCACCCACGGTGCGATCCGTGATCGGGAACGTTCCGGGCCTCCTCGAGGAATGGGGTGCGGCGAGACGCTAGAGCGTGCAGCGAATGGCGAAGAAGTCTCCCAAGACATCGGCCGGTCCGCGCGATCGCACGATTGCCGTGAAGCTGTCGGCCGAGGAATTCCAGCTGCTCGACCACGCGGCTTCGCAAAGCCGTTCCCGAGGCACGGGCGTCTGGATGCGCGACCGCCTGATCGAGGCGGCCCGCCAGACCGTCGGCGAGCCGCTGGCCGCCTCCATTCTCGAAGGCAAGGCCACGTTGGAGCTGATGAAGGCGTCTCTCGAAGAGTCGCGAGGCGCGAAGACGCCGGCCGCCAAGACCCCGCCCGACACTCCACCCGCCAGGAGCCGACGTCAGGCCGGAATGAAATAAAAGGCCAGCGCGAGCACGAAATACGCCGCCAGCAGCTGGAGGCCCTCGACCCAGTTGCTCTCGCCGTCGAGCACGACCATCGCGGTCGCGACGACCGAGAGGCCGATGGCCGCGATCTCGAAGGCGTTGAAAAGCAGCGACATCGGCGTGCCGAAGGCGAACGACAGGAGGACCAGCACCGGCGCGACGAGCAGCGCGATCTGCGCACTGCTGCCGACGGCGATCTCGATCGCGAGCGTCATCTGGTCGTCGTGCGCGGCGACGACCGCGCTGTAGTGCTCGGCGGCATTCCCGATGAGCGCCACCACGATGACCCCGACGAAGAGCTCGGTCAGTCCAAACGACCGGAGCGTCGGCTCGAGCGTCTTCACCAGCAACTCGGCTTGCGCGGTCGTCAGAATCGTGGCGATCGCAAGCAGCGTCACCGCGTGCGGCGTCCTGAGACGTGAAGCGTGGTGATCTTCGACCTCACGGAACAGATTGTGATGGGCAGTGAACGAGTACACCAGGTTGCCGGCGTACGCGACGATGAGGACGATCGACGTCCAGAGGCTCAGCGTGTCAAGAACCTGGGGCTGAGCCGTCAGGCTTCCGTATACCGCAAGGTCGAAGACGGCCGGCATGACGAGCGCGACCACGGCGAGGAACAACATCACTGCCAGGTTGGACGCCGCGATTCTATTGAACCGCTGGCGCGGCCTCCCGAGGCCGCCGACAAAAATCGAGAGTCCCAGAACGAGCAGCAGGTTGCCGATGATGCTGCCGGTAATGGAGGCCTTGACCAGCTCGATGTGACCTTCCCGCAGGGCGACGCCCGCGATGATCAATTCGGCCGCGTTGCCGAACGTGGCGTTGAGGAACCCGCCGAGGGTGGGGCCCGATCGCCGAGCCAGTTCCTCAGTGCTCTGCCCGATGAGGCCGGCTATCGGTACAATCGATGCCGCCACGAGCACGAACACCCACGGCGACAGAGGCGCCTGCCAGACCACGAGCCAGCTGATCGGAATCAGGATCAGCAGCAGGTTCAGCCGGCTGTCCATCAGCGCGTGAAGGAGGGGTCGCACGGGGCCAAGTATACTGACAGGCCATGACTCTCACTCTGGTGAATTCCACGGGTCTCGTTCCGCTCGACGCCATCCGTCAGGCCGCCGCGCGAATCAAGGGGGTCGCGCGCCTCACGCCGTGCGTGGAGGCTTCCACTGCAACCGAACGCGATGCGACGCCGCTCGTTCTCAAGTGTGAGAACTTTCAGCCCATCGGCGCGTTCAAGATTCGCGGGGCCTACAACTTCATTTCACAGCTCTCCGAGGACGCACGCCGGCGAGGCGTCATCACCTATTCATCGGGGAATCACGGGCAGGCCGTCGCATACGTGGCGAGGCTCGTCGGCGCGCCGGCCTTGATCGTCATGCCGACATCCGCGCCAGCCATCAAGATCGAGGGCGCGAAGGCGTACGGCGCCGAAATCATCCTGGAGGGGTTGACGACGCTCGACCGCAAGGCCAGAGCCGAGGCGGAGGCCGCCCGGCGCGGCCTGACGATGATCCCGCCGTTTGACGATGCGACGATCATCGCGGGTCAGGGCACGGCCGGGCTCGAGATCGTCGAGCAATGCCCGACCGCGCGCATCGTGTATCTACCCGTTGGCGGCGGGGGATTGATCGCCGGCGTATCTGCGGCCATCAAGCAGCTGAATCCTCGCGTGCGTGTCATCGGAGCGGAGCCGGAAGGCGCCGCCAAGATGACGCGCTCGCTCGAACAGGGGAGGGCTGTGACGCTCGAACACGTGGCGAGCATGGCCGATGGCCTGCTTGCCGTTCGACCCGGCGATCTCAATCTCCTGCACGTGCAGCATTACGTCGACGAGGTCGTCACCGTCAGCGAACGGCAGATCGTCGAGGCGGTCCGATGGCTGTTTCGCTTCGCGAAGGTTGTGGCCGAGCCAAGCGGCGCGGTCAGCGTCGCCGCCGCGCTGGCCGCCGGCCGCACGGACGGATCCGGTTCGATCGTGGCGCTGGTGAGTGGTGGGAACATCTCTCCCGAGGCGTACCACAAGCTGCTGACTGTTGAGTGATCCTACGAGTGCGAGTCCTCCGGCGGTGACGCGATCAGCTGGCGCGCCGCGTCGATCGCGTCGTCAAGGGTGCCGATCCCGCCATCGAGTTGTCGTTCGTAGATCTCCCGCACAATCCTGCCAACCTGCGGGCCGGGCGCGATACCAAGAGCCAGGACGTGTCGACCCAGCAGGATGGGCCGAGGCGGACGATGCTCGACGCCGAGAGAGCGCGCGCGCGCCAGGAACCAGTCCATCGCAGAGCAGTCGAAGGTTCCCGTCCGACCGACGCAGTCGGCCTTGGCGAGCCGTGCGAGAAGATCCAGGTCCACTTTTCTCGCCAGGCGGCGGAATGCCCCGTCGCCAACCTGGTCGCGCACCTTGAACCACATCCCGGGCGCGAGGTGATTGGCGACAAGACCAACGACCTGAGCGCGCACGTCGATGTCGCCGATGGTGTGCACGTTGAGGCGATCGAGGAGCGATAGCGTTGGCAGCACGCCCGCGTCCTCGTGATTCGGCGAGCGAATCCGGCCGTCGGCGAAGACCGTCGTCGCGGGCTTTCCGAGATCGTGGCAAACCGCCCCCAGCATGATCGCGACGCCCTGCCCGCGGGAGAGATCGTCGATCCGCGCCCGCGCTTCGTCGATGACGAGCAGCGTGTGGATCCAGACGTCTCCTTCCGGATGCCATTCGGGTTCCTGCTCGCAGCCGACGAGCGGCAGCATCTCCGGAAACACCTGCTCAATCACGCGCAGCTCCAGCGCGACGGCGAAGCCACGCGACGGCCGCCGCGCAGCCAGCAGAAGCTTTTCGACTTCGACCCAGAGTCGCTCGGCCGGCAGGTCGTCGAGGCCGATGCGGCGACAGCAGGCGGCCGTGTCCGGATCGACCGTCAACTCGAAGCGCGCCGCCAGCTGCACGCCCCGCAGGACGCGCAGGCTGTCGTCCGCGAACCTCGCGGGATCGACGATGCGCAGGATCCGCCTGTCGAGATCTCCCCGGCCGTCGAACGGATCGAGATACTCGGACGTCAGCGGATCGAACAGGATGGCGTTGATCGTGAAGTCCCGGCGCCGCGTCGCCTCCTCGACGGTCATCGACGGGTCGGCTTCGGCGAGGAATGCTTTGTGTCCCCGGCCGGCCTTCGACTCGCGGCGCGGCAGGGCGATGTCGATCCCACCGACCTTGTAGACGGGAAAGCTCTGGCCGACCGGCTCGACGCGGCCGAACTCCGACAGGAGCTCGACGAGCTGCGCTGCCGGGATGCGATAGACTTCGAGGTCGATGTCCTTCGATTCAAGCCCCAGCAGGCGGTCACGCACCCAGCCGCCCACCACCAGCGTCCGTCCTCCCTGGTCGCGGATGCGGCGGGCGAGGGCGCGAGCCATCTCGAATTCGTCGCGAGTGGCGTTATGGTCTGACACGTCTTCGGCCTCGACGAGCCTATGATAAGTTGTGCCTGAAAAGGAGCAAACCGTGCGGACCCTGCGCGTCTGGATTGGCGGTGTCGCCACCCTTGCCATGCTCGTGGCGGCCGGGCCGAGGCCCGCGTCTCAGTCGAGTCCGACGACCGTCGTCGAGGCGATGGCGGCCGAAGTTCATCTCGCCAACGTCAAGCAACTGACGTTCGGCGGCGAGAACGCGGAGGCCTACTTTTCGGCCGACGGCTCGCGTCTGATCTTTCAATCGACCCGCGACGGCGCTGCCTGCGACCAGATCTTCAGCATGAAGATCGACGGCTCCGATTTGAAGCGATTGAGCAACGGCACGGGCCGGACGACGTGCTCGTACTACTATGCCGACGGACGACACATCCTGTACGCGTCCACACACCTCGCCTCGCCAGAGTGTCCACCGCGGCCCAGCTACGAGCGCGGGTACGTGTGGCCGATCTATGCGACGTATGACATCGTGCGCGCGAACGCCGATGGGTCGGGCGTGGAGCGCCTGACCGACGCACCCGGTTACGATGCCGAGGCCACGATCGGTCCCGATGGTCGCATCGTCTTCACGAGCGTCCGCGACGGCGACATGGAGATCTATTCGATGAATGGAGACGGATCAGGCGTCCGTCGTCTCACGAACCGTCCTGGTCCGGACGGCGGTCCGTTCTTTTCGCCCGACGGCAAGCGAATCATTTTCCGCGGCCGCGCGCTCGAACCCGGTCCCGAGCTCCAGGACTTTCAGCTGCTGCTCAAAGAAGGGTTGTGGCGTCCGACCGCGCTCGAGCTGTTTGTCATGAACAGCGACGGCAGCGATTTGCGGCAGGTAACGCACCTCGGTAAGGCCAACTTTGCGCCGTTCTGGCACCCGGATGGCCAGCGCGTCATCTTCGCGTCCAACATCAACGATCCCAAGGGACGCGATTTCGATCTGTATCTCGTGGGGTTGGACGGATCAGCCCCCGAACGCATCACGTTCAATCCCACGTTCGACGGCTTTCCGATGTTCTCGCCTGACGAAAGGAAACTGGTCTTCGCCTCCAACCGGCTCGGAAAGAGTCCGGGCGAGACCAACGTCTTTGTCGCGGATTGGATCGAAACTCCACGCCCGGCGTCCGCGCGCTGATCAGGCGACTTTGCGCACGTCTGCCAGTTGCGGCTGAGGCGCGTAGCGCGAAGTGCGATGCGCCTGCGGGCGGGCGTGTCCTTCACCAACTTCCCAACCCGAAGTCTCGAAACCGCAGGATGCGCACTGCAGGAAGATGCGATCGCGATCGAATTGCAGCAGCGGCTCGTGTCCGTGCAACCCGCACCAGAAATGCCGCAAGCTCGCAAACGCCTGTCCGAGTCCAGTCCTGACACCTTCGTGATCGCCGCTGCGCCTTGACGCGGCCGAATTGACGCCGAATCTGATGGTAAGCATGGGCTATTGCCTCCCGTTTGTTCCTATACTCCAGCTTCCCGATATTCCGCTCATGACCAGACCTTTGGATTTTATCCCGTAGAGCCGGCCGACGGTCCAAAGTTTCTCGAACCCCTAACTTCCTCGATCGGAACCGTTTGCCGTTCGGCTCCGGCGCGGGCACGATGGTGTCGCCTCCGCACACTCGTAAAGAGCTACAAGCGCCGTACCAGTTGGGGCAGTCCAGGAAGGTCCTGTTTTGGAACAACTTGGAAGAGTGTTCAGTCGCGGACTCTGTTGTGAGTTTCGTTCCCGGCCCACATCCACGCGTCACGCGTTAGCGAAGAAGAACGCGGCGTCAGTTCCGCTCGCCGAGAATGCCCCGGAGCACGAAACCGACGTTGGCGGGGCGCTCTCCGAGGCGGCGCATGAAATAGGGGTACCACTCCCTGCCGAACGGAATGTACACACGAACGCGGTATCCGGCCGCAGTCAGTGCCGCTTGTAAATCACGTCGAATTCCGAAGAGCATCTGGAACTCGAAACGCGTCGAGGCGATGCCGCGCTCGGTGGCGAAGCGGCGGGCCTCGTCGATCATGGCGGGGTCGTGGGTGGCCAGCGCGGGATAGGTACCGCTCTCGAGCAGCACGCGCATCATGCGCACATAGGCCGCATCGACTTCGGCCTTGCTCTGCAGGGCGACGGACTTCGGCTCCTTGTACGCGCCTTTGACCAGCCTGATCCGGGCACCGAGGGCGTTGATGCGCCTCATGTCCTCTTCGCTGCGTCGCAGGCACGACTGCAGCACCACCCCAAGGCCTCGCGAGCCCTGGCGCCAGATGGTCTCGAAAATGTCGAGCGTCGTGGCCGTGTACGGCGAGTTCTCCATATCGATCCGGATGAAGAACTCATGCTGTTCGGCCGGCTCCAGGATGCGCCTCAGATTGTCGGTGCACGTGGCGCGGTCCACGTCGAGGCCGAGCTGCGTCAGTTTGAGAGACAGGTTGCGTTCGATGCCAGATGCCGCCACGGAGTCGATGATCGCGCGGTACTCGCGCATGGCGGCTTCCGCCTCTACGGCGCTCGCCGAGCTCTCTCCCAGATAGTCGAGAGTCTGATGAAGGCGTTGCGATTCGATGGCGCGCGCGGCCTGGATCGCTTCCTCAACGGTCTCGCCAGCGATGAAGCGCCGAACGAAGCTGGCCTGATCGCCCATGCCGTAGCGCGTCGCCAGGTGTTTGAGAGACGTGCTTCGCGCCAGGATATGGAAGACAGCCTTCGACGCCGCACCTAACATCAGTGAGTGAGGCCCTTCGGATGGCTGAGGAGATGCTCTATCGTGCGCGCGTAGTATCTGACAACGCTCCGGTCGCGAATTCGAAACCGTCCGTGTTCGAGCAGGATGACCCCGCGGGCTTCGAGCTGCGAGGCGCCTTCCTCGACCGCCTGTTTGCCGCTCGTCACTCCGAGATTCGCGCGGACCGCGCGAAGGTGATCGAGCAGGGCATCGACGCGCGATTCCAGATCCTTCGGCGTGATGGATGGACGCAGCGAGGCGGCAAGAAGGGCGGTCGGCAGCACTTTGTACAGCCGGCCGATTTCCTGGCGCGAGCGCTGCGCCAGTTCGAGGGCGTCTCGCCGCGACTGCGGATCGAAACCGGAGATTGGGATCGGCGTGCCGAAGGTGACGAAGGCGCGCGACCAGTATCCGACCGCGTAGCGAACCATCTCGGCAAGCTCGCGAGTGAACGGGCGCTGTTCGCGCTTGATGCGCTGGCGGGCCAGCACGTGATCCTCGAGGACCACGTCGTACGCCACTGCCGTCGGAATGATCACCGCATCGTCCTGTCCCGACTGGAGCACGGCGTGGAAGAGGCCCATCTTCGGGGCCTTCAGCTCGCCGCTGTAGCTGCGTCCTCCCTCGATGTAGAAGAAGAGGTCGTGTCGCTGGAGGAGCTCTCCGATGTACGCCTTCAGCGTGATGAGATACGCCGGGTCTTTGGTGTTGCGGCGGATGGGAATCGCGCCCGTGACATGGCGATGGAGCAGTCCGAGCGGCCCGCCAAAAAGGTTGATGCCGGCGGCGATGATGGGCGGGCGAATCTGGTTGTCGTCGAGGACGAGCGGCTCGACGAGGTAGTCGGTGTGGCTCTTGTGATTCGACGCGTAGATGATGCGTCCGCGTGCGGCCGCCTTCGTGACGATGTCGACGTGCTCGCCGATGCGCTCGATTTTGCGAAGAATGGGGTAGAGCGGATGTTTCAGCGCGCGGTAGATCTGGTAGCGCTGCGTGGTGCGGAGCTCGTCGAGGTATGCGTAAACGCGCTCACGCGCCTGCGGGCCGGTCTCGCCGCGACCACCTTCCAGCAGCCGCGCCACCTCTTCGCGGGATAGCACAGCCTGAGTCAAATCGTCGCGCATGAGGAGGTGGTTGGCACTATACCACGGTTCATCCGCCGACTCGGGCTCCCACGGATCGCCGCTTCACGGGTTTCGTGCGCGCAGCTGATCGACGGCGCGACAGAGCGCATCCGCGAATGCGCTGGTCGATGCCGTCCCACCGATGTCGCGCGTGCGAGTGCCGGACGCCAGCACGCTGCGCAGCGCCTGCATCACGAGCGCGGCTCGATCGAGCTCGTTGAGGTGCCCGAGCATCAGCACAGCCGACAGAAGGAGAGCAGTCGGATTGGCGAGATTCTTTCCGGCGATGTCGGGCGCGCTTCCGTGAACGGCCTCGAAGACGGCGGTGTCGATGCCGAGATTGGCGGCCGGCACGACGCCGAGTCCGCCGACGAGGCCCGCGCAGAGATCGGACACGATATCGCCGTACAGGTTTGGCAGCAGCAGGACGTCGAATCCCGTCGGGTTGATGACGAGATGCATGCACACCGCGTCCACGATCCGCTCGTCGTAGGCGATGTCCGCATAGTCGGCCGCCACGCCGCGCACGGCGTCGAGAAAGAGGCCGTCGCCCAGCTTGAGGATGTTCGCCTTGTGGACCGCGGTGACGCGTTTGCGACCGTGCTTCCGCGCATACTCGAACGCGAATCGCGCGATTCTTGTGGAGGCCACGCGCGTAATGACCTTCAGGCTCTCGACAACGCCCGGCACGATTTCGTGCTCGAGGCCCGAGTAGAGATCCTCGGTGTTCTCGCGCACGATCACCAGGTCCACGCCTTCGTACTTCGACGGCACCGATGGAAGATTCCACACCGGACGGAGATTGGCGTAGAGATCGAGAGTCTTGCGCAGTCCGACGTTGACGCTGGTAAAGCCCTCGCCGATCGGGGTAGCGACGGGCCCCTTCAGGGCGACCCGGTTCCGGCGGATCGAATCCAGGAGTTCCTGTGGAAGCGCCTTCCCGGAGCGCTCGAACACTCTGGCCCCGGCCTCCACCCGCTCCCAGTCCGCATCGAAGCCGGCCGCTTCGAGCACACGGACGACGGCGCCGCTGACTTCAGGGCCGATGCCGTCGCCCGGAATTAGCGTAATCGTCGGGCGGGCCACTACTCGATCGCCTCCCAGTAAAGGAGCACCAGACCGCCGACGATGTTCACCAGCATCAACGTGGTCGAGAGACCGTGCAGCCGTCCGAACTGCGCCCGTCGTGGATCGCCCGGATCGAGCGACGACACCGGGCCCGCGAACTCTTGCTGCAGCCGTTCGATGCGACGCGAAATGCCGAACCCTGAATAGAGCGCAATGGCCAGCATCGCCGACACGATCGCGGCGCGCAGACCCGGCTGTCTCGGACGCGATCCGAGGGCCGCGCCGACGAGCAGCGTTCCCAGCATCAGCGTGCCGGCCGCGTACGCGAGCCGATGAAACCTGCGAAGCGTCTCGCCAAAGACCGCGCCCGCCGCGGCCCGTCCGCCGGCCGGATCGCGCTCCTGGAGGACTTCGAACGTGGCCGGTGCCGAGATCGCACCGAGCACGACCATCCCGCCCAGCCACGTCGTCAGGGCCAGCACGTACAGATAGCGTAAAGCCAACATGCCGACCATTATAATGAAGCCTCCGATCGGGACGTCGGCGCGGCCGGCGCGCTCGCCGTTGCCCTTTGTCTCTGATCCGCAGCCTTCATCATTCGACCGTGCAGCCTTCGTCCACTTCTGACGCGGCATCTATCCGGTGGCTCGACTGGGGCGCCGACGCGTTTGACTCCGCCGAACGAGAACAGAAGCCGATCCTGCTGTCGATCGTGGCTCGATGGTCTGGCGCCTGCACCCAGATGGATGCAACGACGTATCTCGATCCGGCGGTGCAGCGGATCGTGGCCGATCGCTTTGTTCCGGTTCGCGTCGATTCCGATCGACGGCCCGATCTCAACGAAAGGTACAACGTAGGCGCCTGGCCAAGCACCGTGTTCCTCACGCCGGAGGGCGATATCCTGTGTGGTGGCACTTACTTCGATCCCCCAGCCTGTGCGCTGGCGCTCGAGCGCGTGGCCGAGGCCTTTCTGTCGCGCCGGAACACGTCCGGCGGGCGTGACCATCGGAGAATGGGCGGACCGAGCTCACCGGTGAATCCGCGGCCACCCTCTGCGGCGATATCGGACGAGACCGAGTCACGCGTCGAGGACTGGCTGCTCGCGCGCCTCGACCCCGTTCACGGGGGTTTCGGCACGGCGCCCAAGCATCCGCATCTCGCAGCCGTTCGGCTTCTGCTCGAGCGCTATCAGGATCGGCCCGATCCCGTGCTCGGTCGGCGCCTCGTCCACACGCTGGACGCGATGATCGAGGGCGGCCTCTACGATCACGGGGACGGCGGCTTCTTTCGGTATGCGAATGCGGAGGATTGGACCGAACCTCAGCCCGAGAAGATCCTGGGCGATCAGGCGGCATGGCTCGAGCTGCTGCTCGAAGCCGCGACGACGTTCGATCGCGAGGATTACAAAGTGCGGGCGGCTTCGCTCGCCGACTGGGTGCTGTCGTCGCTGTCCAATCCGGACGGAGGTTTCCATGGCAGCGTGTGGGGCGCCGGCCCGCGGGAGATCGATACCACGCTGTTCGTCGATCAGAACGCCGATATGGCCGCCAGCCTGGTGCGAGCCGCGGATGCGCTGGGAGATCGACGCCTTCTCGACGCGGCTCTGCGCTCTCTCGAACGCGTGCTGCTGATCACATACCGTCCAGGCTCAGGCGTCGGCCACTACCATGACGGAGACGTGTTCGTGCGTGGGCTGCTCGTTGATCAAGTGCGGGCCTCGCGCGCGCTCATCATTGCAGCAAATCAGACGGGGCAGGTACCCCATGTGATGCTGGCAGAGGAGCTGATGTCGTTCGCCGCGCGAACGATGTGGGACCATGGGCCGGGCGGCTTTCTTGATCGCGCCGCCGGTGGCGATGGCGGCGAGCGCGGCCTGTTGACCGAGCGGTTTCTGCCTCTGGCCGACAACTGCATCGCGTCGCGCGTGCTTCTGGGCCTCGCGCATCTCGCCGGCAAGGCCGAGTACGGAGAACGCGCCGTCAGCACTCTGGCCGCGGTGTGCCCGGGCCAGGGCGACATTGACTTCGACACGGCCGAGTTTGCCTCGGCGGCGCGCGATCTTCGGCTGAACGCCCGGCCGTGATAGCGTAAACGAGATGGAGGTTCGAGTGTCCGATCGTTCATCGCTCCTGCCGATTCTGCGGAATATTGCCACCGGGCTTCGCATCGATTCCGTCCGATCGACGACCGCGGCTGGGAGCGGGCACCCGTCGAGCTGTTGCTCGGCTGCCGAGATCATGGCGACGCTGTTCTTCGCCGAGATGCGATTCGACCCGAAGGATCCGCAGAACGACGACAACGACCGGCTCGTCCTGTCAAAAGGGCATGCGGCCCCGATTCTCTACGCCGCGTGGGCGGCCGCTGGAGCGTTCGACCGCGCGGAACTCCTGACCTTGCGCGAGATCGGTTCGGACCTCGAAGGCCATCCCACGCCGCGACTGCCGTTTGTGGACGTGGCCACCGGCTCGCTCGGCCAGGGGATTTGCGCCGCGATCGGCATCGCCCTGAACGCGCGTCGCATCGACTCCGACTATCGCACCTATGTGCTGCTGGGCGACGGCGAGTCGGCGGAAGGTTCGGTGTGGGAGGCGGCCGAGATCGCCGAATTCCACCACCTCGATCGCCTGTGCGCCATTATCGACGTCAACGCATTCGGACAGAGCCGTCCCACCCTGTACCGTCATGATCTCGACAAACTCGCCACGCGGTGGAGCGCCTTCGGCTGGCACGCCGTCGTCGTGGATGGGCACGATGTCGGACAGCTGCTCGAGGCGTACCGCGCGGCGCGAGAGGTTGCCGATCGCCCGTCGATGATCCTGGCGAAAACCGTCAAGGGGAAGGGTGTTTCGTTGATGGAAGGCAAGGAAGGCTGGCACGGCCGTCCGCTCAAGAAGGGCGAAGAGAGCGATGGCGCGATCGCCGAGCTCACGGCGCAGTTCGTCGACGTGCCCGACAAGAAGGCGGCCGGGCCTGACAGTGCGCGCCTCGTTGACATTCCGCGGCCGTCCGCGCGGCGTCGCGAACGGGCAGCGGTCGCGGCGCAGGCCCTTCCCGCATACCGGCTTGGCGACGCCATTGCCACACGGGAGGCGTTCGGCGCGGCCCTCGTGCGCATCGGCGCCAGCGATCCGAGGATCGTGGCGCTCGATGCCGATGTCGGGAATTCGACGTTCAGCGAGAAGTTCGAGAAGGCTTATCCGAACAGGTTCTACCAGAACTTCATCGCCGAACAGGTGATGGTGGGCGCCGCCATGGGGCTCGCGAGCCGCCGTGCCATTCCGTTTCCGTCCACCTTCGCGTGCTTCCTGTCGCGTGCGGCCGATTTCATCAGGATGGCGGCCATCAGCGACCTCAACATCAAGCTGGGCGGCTCGCACGCCGGTGTGTCAATCGGCGAAGACGGTCCTTCGCAGATGGCGCTCGAAGATCTGGCCATGATGCGCGCCGAACCCAACTTCACCGTCCTCTATCCCTGCGACGCCGTCAGCACGGAACGTCTCGTCGAGCAGGCCGCGGCGCACGTGGGTCCCGTCTACATTCGCCTGAGCCGCCCGAAGACCCCGGTCCTCTACGAGCCGGGCGACACGTTCCCCATCGGCGGTTCCAAGGTGCTGCGTCGAAGCGACGAGGACGTCGCGACGGTCGTGGGTGTTGGTGTGACGGTCTTCGAGGCGCTGAAGGCGTATGACACGCTGTCCGCGCGCGGAATCAAGATCCGCGTGATCGATGCCTACTCGGTTCAGCCCGTCGATCGCGCCACGCTCATCGACGCCGCGCGCCAGACCAACCGTCGTCTTCTCACCGTCGAGGATCATTACGCGGCGGGCGGGCTGGGGGATGCGGTGGCCGCTGCCGTCGCGGACGCGGGCATCACCGTCGAGCGACTGGCGGTTCGTGAAATTCCGAGAAGCGGGCGACCCGACGAGCTGCTCGAGCGCTTCGGCATTTCGTCCAGTCACATTGCGGGCGCGGTGCTGAAGGGCGTGCATGAGGCCGCCGGCCAGCGGGCTCCCACAGCTGGATGATCGAGTGCTGTCACAGGTCCTGTCTTTGATCGATAGTAAAAGATGATGTCTCACGTGGCTGGCGCCTCCGGCGCGCGCACGCGTCTCTACCAGGGCACCGTGATCGTCTGCCTTCTGATGATCGCGGGAATGACGTGGCGCGCGCCCGACAATCCCTCGTCACCGGCCCGCACGGTCGCGATCGGCGACGTGCACGGGGCGGCGGATGCCTTGGCAGCCATCCTTCAGCGTACGCAGCTCATCGACGCATCACACAAATGGATCGGCGGCGCGGCAACGCTCGTGCAGACGGGCGACGTCACCGATCGCGGGCCGAAGGTGCGCGAAGCCCTTGATCTTCTGATGTCGCTCGAAGCGCAGGCCCCCGCGGCGGGCGGTCGCGTGCTGGCGCTCCTCGGTAATCACGAGACGATGAATCTGATGGGAGAGCCGAAGTACGTGACGCCGGAGATCTACCTGACGTTCGCCGACGACCGGGCTGAAGCGCGGCGGCAGGAGGCGTTTGACGCGTACGTCAAGCTCTGCAAGTCACGCGCAGGTCTTGCGAATGGCGTCCCGCCGGAGATCTATCGCGCGCCGGACCGGGACGTCTGGATGGCCGCGCATCCGCTCGGCTACTTCGAGTACCGCGAGGCGTTCAGCCCTGATGGCCGCTACGGCCACTGGCTTCGCACGCTCCTCGCGATCGCCGAAGTGGGTGAGACGCTGTTTCTCCACGGCGGCATCAGCGCCGCGTATGCGAGCCAGGACATCGACGCGCTCAACAAACAGATTCAGAAAGAGATCAAGGCCTTCGACGAAGGCCGGGCGTTCCTCGTCAAAGAGAAGCTGGCGCTTCCCTGGTTCACATTGCAGGAAACGCTGCTCGCCGCGCGCGCCGAGCTGGAGCGGCTGAACGCCCTGGCGACACAATCATCGAATGGCGATTCCATCAGGCAGGACGGGCTCGGTCCCCTCGATGCGCGCCGCCTGCAGACGTTGCAGAGCCTCCTGCGGATCAACGAATGGACGGGCGTCAAGTCGGACGGGCCGCTGTGGTACCGCGGTTATGCCATGTGGACGCCCGAAGAGGGAGCCCAGCAGATCCAGCCGATCCTCAAGAAGCTCGGGGTGGCGCACATCGTGGTGGGGCATACACCGCCAATGACCATGCGTATTACCCCACGGTTCAGAGCTTCTGTGTTTCTGATCGATACGGGAATGCTGGCCAGCAGCTATCCCGGCGGACGGGCATCCGCACTCGACATCCAGGACGGGACCTACACGGCCATCTATCAGGAAGACTCGAAAATCCTCCTCCAGCGCGGCGCAGAGCCGAGCCCTGACGGGTACTGAGGCTCGCCGCCGTTCGACCAGCCTACTGACTCACGGGCGGAGGGCTCGCCAGGAATACCGCCGGCTCGCCTTTTGTTTTCACCAGCTCGTCGATCGCCTTCTGCATCTCGTTCCGGCGATCGATGATCGCCTTGATCTCGCCCTTGTCCATCCACGGGCTCAAGGCCGGCGTCATCGACTCGATCGTGAGGGAGTTCATCCTGGTCCAGAGCTCGCGATCGATTCGGCTGAACGCGACTGGGAGCTTCTTGACATCGGTGAGCGCTCGTGAGTGATCGATGAGGATGACATTCCACAGGGGATCGACGAGCAGATTGCCGGCGTTTCGATCGATGTTCCCGATGAAGTCGTCGAACATCTTCATGCGGACCACCTGTCGCGACCAGTCCATCGTCTGAGGCGCGTCCGTTTCGCCCATCTTCCACATGCGCGTGGGGGTCACCCACAAGATCGCGGCGCCGGTCTTCCCCTCGATCGTCCGCTCGACCGCGGGCGGCACCATGTCCATGCCGAGGAGCTTGTCCACCTCATATGCGGCGATCTCGGCCTTGTAGCTCTCCCAGAAGCCGCGCTGCATTCCCGGCTTGAGCGGCTTCCACGCCATGCTCTCGACGAGCCCGCCCGGCTTGAAGTACGCGCGGTGCGGCTTGGTGACGCCGATCTTCACTTCCTCAATCCGGTCGATTTCCGCGTTCTTGAGGAAGTCTTCGTATTCCTTGTAGTGGCCGATCCAGGTCTTGCTGCTGGCGGCAGCCTGAGCCTCGACCGCCGGAGCCTGGGCTGCTAGATGGGCAGCCGGCTGGAATCCGGCAACGGCCATCAGCGACACCGCAGCCAGGGCCCAGTCGATCCCTACTTTCCGAAGATTCGCGACTCGGACCGATGCGCTATTTCTCGGAAAGGCCATACCGACTCCTTCCGGCGCTCGCGCCGGAATCGTCACGCGAGCAGTGAACCGATGCAAACGGACCATTGGTCACTGCGATGTGAGTATAGTCCCAGCGGCGCAGCGAGGACGGTAGTCGCAGACGTCAGTAAATCACGGGGAGATAGGTCGCATCCGGGATCATCCCCGGTCTGGACGTGCCGCGCGTCACGAAGCGGGCACGGGCTCCGATTTCTCGATTCGCAGGACCGCGCTGAACAAGCTCTGCAGGGCCCCGACCCTGTCGCCCAGCAGATCGAAGAGGTCATCCCGATCGATTCGCAGCGCGACGCCGGCGCGGGCGACGGTGGCCTTGCCTCCCGCGCTCTCGGAGCCAAGGGTTTCGACGACGCCGATGGTATCGCCGGTGTCGGCGACGGCGGGAGAAGCGCCGGCCTGTTCGAGAGAGAGCTCGCCGGACAGAAGCGTGTAGATAGCTGGGCGATCCGACTCGGCAAAGAGCGCAGCCCCGACTGTGAGGTCGATCTGCCTCGCGATGGCGGCAATCGCCAGGAGATCGTCAGCGGCGGTGCGCGAGAAAAGGGGCACTTCCTGAAGAGCCAGGACCTTTTCGATCGGCGTCAGCCCGCCTGTTGCCAGCCTGGCGATTTCGGCGGGCTGCTCGGACGGGATGACGGTCTGCCAGCCCTTCGACGAGGCGTCGGACAGGAGCATACCGAAAAGCCCCTGCGCGAGCAGAGAGTTGTTCGAGAGCAGCGTCAGGAATTCGTCGGCGCCGAGCGCGAGGCAGATTGCGCCGTCCACGGCGCGCATCGTGGTGCGCGCCGGGCTCCCTTCGAGCACTTCCTCGAAGGCGAGCGCGGCAGGCGCCTCGATCTCCTGCATCTGCCCGCCTGACCCGGTGACGGTGACCTTCCCGTCGAGCAGGAACTGCAGCTGGTCTGCCGTCGTGCCCTGCTGATAGAGCACGCGGGCATTCTCGTGGCGCACCTGCCGCCCGAGGCTCGCGATGCGGAACAATTCGTCGACCGATTGATAGTCGAAGAGAGGAATCTTGCGGAGCCGGTTGGCGAGCTCCACGGCCGGGAGCGGCTCCATCCAGAGCGCACGCCGTTTCTCGGCAGGCAACCGGTAGGCGGCCAGGGCCCATGACGCGGCCTCAAAGACGTACCAGTCCTTGACGTCTCGGTGCTCCAGCGCATGTTCCAGATCGTCGGCAAGTTTCCAGAGCCGCTTTTCCTCCACGTAGTGAATCGCGCACGCGGCCAGGATCTGGTCATCATCGTGGATGAGCTGCGCGAGCGTTTCTTCGGCGTCACGCGGACGCGATCGGACGAACACATTGCCTCGCCGGACGCGTTCTTCGAGCGGCATGTCTTCGAGGACCGGCATCACGTGCTTGCGCAGCGCGCCGGTCAGCAGGTTGTCCAGGTATTCGAGGGCGCTCGCACGAGAACGGCTGTCGCCGTGATCGAGCGTCCAGCGCACCGCCGCAATGTCCTTCCATGGATAGATGAGGCCGAGAAGCCGGAACACGCGATCGCGCGTTCGCTGAAGTTTCTCGGCAAGCGCCCGGGCGAGCAGCTGGTCCGATGCTCCCGTCCCGAACAGGTTGAACCGCAGGCTGAGGTTGCCGAAATACTGCAGGCACTGCTTGAGCGCCAGATCCTCGATCGGCTTGCGCGCGATCGTCAGCGATGGCTGTTCGCGGTGCAGCTTCTCGATGGCCGTCACAGCCTTGTAGCGAAGAAACCCGTCGGGGTCGTCGAGCACCTCGACCAGCAAGTCCATCGACTTCTGGCCCGGGAGGCGCGCCAGCGTGCTGGGGATGTGGCGTCTGACCCAGACATCTTCTTCGCGATCCTTGAGAAAGTACGCCAGGACGTCGATGATCTCGTCGCCGTAGCTGACGAGCACCTCCCGAGCCTCCTGCTTGAGCAGCCGGTTCCGCAGCAGGGATACGAGAGGGGGAACGAAGAGCGCGTCGGTGTGGCCCAGCTTGCGCGCGCCCCGAATCGCTTCGAGCGCCACGGTGTGGTCGGCGTCGTAGAAGAGCGGGATGAGCACATTGCGGAACCTCGGGTTTTTGATCTGAGCGATCGCCGCGGCGACTTCCCGCCGCCCCGCTGCGGTGGCCTGTCGCGTGTCCTCGACGACCGAGCGCAGCGCGGCTTCAGCGCGATCGACGTCCGCTGGATCCGGGCTGTCGGCGAGCGCCGTCGCGGCCGTAATCGCCACGCGCGGATCGCGATCGTCGAGGTACGGGCGCATCAGCGGGCCTATCTCGGACTGTCTGATCCCGGCGAGCGCACGCACGGCGGCCAGGCGCACATCGGAATTGGAGACCTTCAGCATCCGCTCGATCTGGGGCACCCATCGCTCGGCCAGCTCAGGCCGCAGGCCCTCGAGCGCCGAGAGCACGCGGATGCGCACCTCGTCCGACTCGTGATGAAGGAGCAGCGGCGTGATCAGGTTTCGCTTGTCGAGCGATTCGAGAATGTCGATGGCGTACAGCACACGGCGAGCGTCGGGATTGGAGAGCTCCTCGACCAGCGTTTCGACCGTCGTGAGGTCGGCCACGCTGATGCGCATTTCTGCCGGCTCGACGTCACGGTGTTCGATGCTGCGCCGAAACGCCAGCAGGTATCCTCGTCGGGCCCGAATGGCCATCAGGATCCACAGGCCGCAGATCGTGAGGCTGGCATAGCTCAGCTGCGGCCACGAGAGATGAAGCCCCCACGGCTTGATGAGGACCAGCGTCAGAAGCGCCCCAATTGCCTTGGCAAACCTGTCGACCGTCACGTCGACGAACGGCTTGGCTTGATACTTCAGATCCGTCGGAAGCGGCAGGAACAGAACTTCGCGGGTCGTCTTGTCAACGGTGTAGCGGAGCGCGGTATCGAGGACCCGTGCGAGAGCCGGCGCCCAGAGTGCCGCATTCAGGAGAATCACCATCGCCGAACTGCCCAGGCTGACCGGAAGCACCAGCAGCGCGAACCCGATCCCCAGGTACTGATGAATCTTGCTCGTCAACCAGACCTGGATGACGAATCCGATCACCGAGGTGGCCAGCTGCACCTGGCCGAGGAATGCCGTGATCGAGTCGGTCGAGTTCTGTCCCTTGAACGCCTGGGCCGCGAGATTCAGTTGCTGTTCGATCACCGCGGCGCCGATTGCGGCGAACGCGATGACCAGCGCGATCGTCTGCAGATGAGGAGACTCGCGCAGAAGACGGATCGCTTCCTGGCCGCCGACGCCTTTTTCATCCGCCGTCGCCACGCTCTTGACCGAGCCACCTTCGCGCTTCACGATGAAACCGACGAGAATCAGGCAGAGCACGAGGCCGAACGCGCTCACCAGCAGAAGATTCACCGTTCCGACACGCGTGACGAACACCGTCAGGATGGTCGATCCGAGGATGCCCCCGAGACTTGCGCCGCCGCCGATGAATCCGAAGAGCCGCTTGGCCTGACGCGGGTCGAAGATGTCGTTGGCGAGCGTCCAGAACTGGCTGATCAGAAGAATGCCCAGAATCAGGCCGAGCAGATAGAAGCCGACGGGAACCCACGCAGCGTTGGTCTGGAACAGCACCCAGAACAGCACCAGAATGCCGGCCATGCCCGCCTGGGTAATGGGGATGGACCACCTGCGCGGCAGAAGGCCGACGACCTTGCTGTAGCCCTGCATGATGACGCCGATCAGGATGCCCGCCGCCAGCTGCACGTAGGGCAGATTGTCGGCACCCAACCCGTCGATGAACTTCGACCGGGTAATCGGTTTCAGGATGTTGTACGAAGTCATCGCCAGGAACGAATAGAGGAACATCATCACCGTCGTGGCCGCTTCGCCCTCGCGAAGCAGCACGATGGGTTCCAGCAGACGACGGATGGAAGACCTGTTGTGAGACGACTGTGGGGTATCAGTCATGGTTTGAGACGTTCGGGGGGCGCCGGCACGGTGGCTGCGGTTCGCACCCGTCGCGGACGCGAGTGGTGCATGAAAGGCGCGATTGTATGCCACGGGTGGCGGGGGGGCAAGCATAGGGGAAGTCGTGTACACTCCCCCCGGCTTCCATGATTCGCGCCGTCGAACGGCTGCTCGATTTGCGTCCCGGCGAGCTCCGCCGGGGGCTCCTTCTCTTCGGCTACCTCTTCCTCGTCATCACGAGCTTCGTGGTCGGCAAGGCCGCCCGGGATGCCGTCTTCCTCTACCAGTTCAGCGCCGTTCAGCTGCCGTATGCCGACTTCGCGACGGCGGTCGCCGTGGTGCTGGTCGTGGCGCCTTACATCAGAATCGGCCGACGGGTGAGCCTGCGCGCGCTGCTCATCGGCAGCCTCGTCTTCTTTGCCTCCAACTGCCTGCTCTTCTGGTGGCTGGACGTGTACGTGAAACCGTCGTGGCTCTTTCCACTGGTCTACATCTGGACCGGCGTGTTTGGTGTTCTGGCGCCGTCTCAAGTGTGGACGCTGGCGAGTTCCGTCCTCTCACCCCGCGAGGCTAAGCGGATGTTCGGGCTGGTCGGCGGCGGGGCCATCGGCGGGTGGATCGTCGGGGGACTTCTGACGCAGATCGTTGTCACACGATTTGGAGCTCAGGGCATGCCGGTCGGCATGGCCGTCGCGCTCGGGATGTGTGCGGTGCTCGTCGTCTTCATCTTCCGTGACTACGACGCGCGTGCATCCGGTCCAGAACCGGCGGGCAGTCCTGACGACGGCCCGCGTGGGATTCGGGAGAGCCTCAAATTGATCGCCTCGAACCCTTACTACAGCGCGATCGCCGCCGTCATCTGCCTCTCATCGTTCGCCACGGCGATCACGGGTTGGCAGTTCAAGGCCATCGCCAAGGAGATGATTCCGGGCCGCGATGCTCTGGCCGTGTTCTTTGGGCAGTTCAATTTCTGGGCGGGTCTGGCCGGTCTGGCGGCCCAGCTTTTGTTTACGTCGCGCGTTCTGAAGCGCTTCGGCGTCGGCTTCGCGCTGTTCATTGTGCCCGTCGCGCTGACACTGAGCTCGTTGGGCGTTCTGGTATTGGGGACGCTCGTGGCGGCGATCGCGCTGCGCGGCAGCGATCAGGTGCTCCGGTATTCCATCGACAAGACGACGGTCGAGCTCCTGTATCTGCCGGTTCCCTCCACACAGAAGATGCAGATCAAGTCGTTCATCGATACCGTGGTCTGGCGAACAGGCGACGGTCTCGGTGCTCTGTTCGTGCTGCTCTTTGCGACGTATCTGGGGCTGTCGGCGTCGCGCATCAGCCTTGTCGCGCTCGTCGTGCTCGGCGGATGGTTGACAGCCGCGTATGTCGCCCGCCGTCAGTACGTCGCTACGCTCAGCGACAGCATTCATCAGCACAGGCTCGACGCGGAGCGGGCGACGGCGCCGGTGCTCGACAAGTCCACGGCATCGGTGCTCGCCCAGCAATTCGCGACGGGCGACAAGGACGAAATCCTCTACGCGCTGAGCCTCTTCGAGATCAGCCACGAAAAGGCGACGCATCCCGCGATGCGGGCGCTTCTGAAGAATCCGGCGCCGGAAGTGCGCCAGCGCGCCATCGCGCTCCTCGGCGCGGCCGACGATACGACGGTCCTGTCGCAGATCGAGCGCATGCTCTACGACGAATCCTTCGACGTCCGGACCGAGGCGCTCCTGTACCTGACGCATCACGCGCACATCGATCCGCTCGAACGAATCGAGAAGCTGGGCGATTTTCCGGATTTTTCGATTCGGTCCGCGATGGTAGCGTTTCTGGCGAGCCCCGGCCGCGCGCAGAATCTCGATGCGGCGCGCGTGATGCTGGCCGCGATGGTGAACGAGTCGGGCGACGAGGGTCGCCGCACCCGGCTCGAGGCGGCCCGCCTGATCGGATCGCTGCCGGAGGGATTTGACGACCAGCTGCGCATCCTCGTGTCCGACTCCGACAAGGAGGTCGCGCGTCAGGCCTTTCGATCCGTGGGGCGCCTGAAGCGCCGCGTCTTTGTGGACCGCCTGCTCGAGAGCCTCTCCGACACGGAACTCTCGTCTGATGCGTCGTCCGCGCTGGTGGACTTCGGCGAGCGGATTGTCGGCACGATGCGCGATCATCTGATGGATCCGGCGAGTCCGATCGAAATGCGGCGTGAGCTGCCGGGCGTGCTGCTGCAGATTGGCACGCCGAGCGCCGAGCTCGTTCTCGTGGAGAGCCTCCTCGACGGCGACACGACGCTGCGATTCCGCGTCATTACGGCCCTCAACAAGCTGGTGCAGCAGTTTCCCAGCCGCCAGATCGACGTCAAGCTCGTCGAAACCGTCCTGGCGGCGGAAATCATGGGGCACTACCGCTCGTATCAGATCGTCGGCACGCTGGGGAACAAGCTGGAAAGCTCCGATCCGGTCGTGCAGGCGCTTCGCGATGCGATGAACCAGGAAGTCGAGCGCATCTTCAGGCTCCTCAAGATCCTTTTTCCCAGCTACGACCTTCACAGCGCCTATTTCGGCCTCCAGTCGGAGAGTCCGCTCGTCCACGACAACGCGCTCGAATTTCTCGAAAGCGTGCTGAAGCCGCAGCTGAGGAGCATTCTGGTGCCGCTCCTCGACAGCGACGTGAGCATCGACGAGCGCGTCAGGATCGCCAATCGCCTGCTCGGCGCGCAGGTCGAATCACGGGAGGAAGCCGTGCTCACGCTGATGCTGAGCGACGATCCGTGGCTCAAGTCGTGCGCGGCCTATGCCATCGGCACGCTGAAGCTCAAGTCGCTCGAGGGTGAGCTCGATCGCTGGTTGAACGCCCACGACCCGCTGCTACGTGAGACGGCGCGACAGGCGAAGGAGCAGCTGGCGGCGGTGTAAGGGGTAGGGTCGAAGGGTCGAAGGCGCGAAGGGTCAGATCAGGCTGGCTCGGGCGTGAAAATCGGCGGCATTCTGCGTTTGTGCTCGCTCGCGCGCGCGAGCCGTTCGATGCGATCGGCGACGTCGCGCGAAACGGAACGCGCGCCGTCCATCAGATATTTCTCCAGGTCGGCGTAGGTAAATCCCATCTCGGCTTCATCGGTTTGTCCGAGCCACAATCCCGCGCTCGGCGCCTTGGTAATGACCGGCGCCGGAATGTCGAGGTCGCGGGCCAGAGCCCACACCTGGCTCTTCACGAGACTTCCGAGCGGCAGGAGATCGACCCCGCCGTCGCCATACTTGGTGAAGTAGCCGATAGCCAGCTCACTCCGATTGCCAGTGCCGGCCACGAGATAGTTCAACCGGTTCGCGACGAAGTACAAAGTCGTCATCCGCAGTCGCGGCTTGACGTTGGCGATCGGCACCTGCGCACGAAGGTCATCCGTCTTTTGAGGTGACCGCGGAGGCGCAAGGTGGAGGGTATCGAGAGCCACGTCGGCGCTCTTGACCAGAACGTCGTACGTCGGCTCGAGAGGGACGGTGATCGTCGGGATGTCGAAGCGCTCGGCGACGAGTCTGGCGTCCCGAGCATCGTGGGCATCGCTGTGACACGGCAGCAGCACGCCCAGGGTTCGGTCGGGCATCGCGAGCTGCGACAGGCGAGCGACCACCGCCGAATCCACGCCGCCGCTCAGCCCGACGACCAATCCGTGCGACCCGGCGGTGTCAACCTGCTCCTGCAGCCAGTTGACCAGAGCGTCTCGCAAATTCGCCATCCCTCGACTATATAACAGCGTCCTCAGGCCGCGGCGGTCGTCCGCCGGCATAGTAAGATTCGAGATCAGCCGTCCCATGGACGATACCGCGAGGGCCCCGAACACCCCCGAACGCATAGGCGCCTACCGTCTCGAACGCACGCTCGGTGAGGGCGGCATGGGCGTGGTCTACACCGGGTTCGACAGCCGTCTCGATCGGCGCGTCGCCGTCAAGATGATCCGCAGCGGCTTCGACGATGAACGGAGCCGCGAGCGGTTCTGGCGCGAAGCCCGCGCGGCGGCCAGCATCAATCATCCCGAACGTCTGTCAGATCTACGAGATCGGCGAAGAAGGCGACACGCCGTTCATCGTGATGGAGCTCCTCGAGGGCGAATCGCTGGGGGCGCGGCTGAAGCGCGGCACGGTTCCGCTCGCCGAAGCGGTGCCGGTCGCACTGGGGGTGCTGAGCGCGCTCGAAGCCCTTCATCGCCGCGGATTCGTCCATCGCGATCTGAAACCGTCGAACGTCTTCCTGACGCCCCATGGGACGAAGATTCTGGACTTTCGGCCTCGCCCGCCCGATCGACGATCGCACCGATCGGACGGAAGTGGCGCTCACGATGCCAGGCATGGTCGTCGGTACGCCCGAATACATGGCGCCCGAGCAGGTGCAGGGCGAGACGGTCGACGCGCGCACCGATCTCTTTGCGGTCGGCGGACTGATGTATGCCATGCTCGCGGGCCGTTCGCCCTTTTCGCACGACAGCGCGATCAAGGTTCTCCACGCGGTGCTGTACGAGCAGCCGCCGGCGCTCAGTGGGTCGCCGGCCATCGTGGCCGTCGATCGCGTGATCCGCCGCGCCCTCTCCAAGCATCCTGACCAGCGTTACTCGAGCGCCGAGGAGATGGCGCGCGAGGTCAGGTCGGCGTTGCTGCTCGGCGACACAGGCGAGAGTCCCACGGTTCGTCGCATGACGCGGCTGATTGTCCTGCCATTCCGCATCCTCCGCGCGGATCCCGACACCGACTTTCTCGCCTTCAGCCTGCCCGATGCGATTACGGCTTCTCTGTCAGGTCTGGAATCGCTCGTCGTTCGATCGAGCATGGCGGCAGCGAAGTTCTCGACAGAGTCGCTGGATCTCAAGGCCATCGCCGCCGAGGCGGATGTGGACGTCGTGCTGGTCGGCAACCTGCTGCGCGCCGGAACACAGCTTCGCGTGACGACGCAGCTCGTCGAGGCGCCGGGCGGCACGGTGCTCTGGACCAACACTTCGCAGGTGACGCTCGGCGATCTCTTCCAGCTCCAGGACGATGTGTGCCGGCGAATTGTGGAGAGTCTGTCGCTGCCGCTCTCGACGCGCGAGCGGAAGGCGCTCGGCCGCGATGTGCCCGCGAGCGCCAAGGCGTACGAGTTCTACCTGCGCGCGAATCAGCTGAGCGCCGATTCAGCGAGCTGGCTGACGGCGCGCGATCTGTATCTTCAGTGCTTGGACGCCGATCCCCGATTCGCCCCAGCGTGGGCCCGCATCGGGCGCGTACACAGAGTGCTCGGCAAGTACGGCGTCGAGGACATGGCCGCATCGTTCGCCCGCGCCGATGCCGCGCTCAAACGGGCGCTCGAGCTCAATCCCGACCTGTCCATTGCGCACAAACTGTCTGCGCAGCTCGAAATGGATTCGGGCCACGCGCAGGAAGCGATGATCCGCCTCCTTGGCCGCGCCGAAACGCGAACGTCGGATCCCGAGGTGTTTGCGGCGCTTGTTCCGGCCTGCCGCTACTGCGGTCTCCTCGATGCGTCGATCGCGGCGCACGAGCTGGCGCACCGGCTCGATCCCCACATTCTCACCGGCGCAGGACATACCTACTGGATGGCCGGTCAGTACGAGCGCGCTGTCGCGGCAAATGTCGACAGTTCGGATCCTGTCAAGGGGATGGTGCTCAGCCTGATGGGGAGGCGCGAGGAAGCCATCGCCGCCCTCAAGGCCGAAGAGCAGCGCTTCAAAGCCCCGATGCTTCGCGCGTACTCCTCGCTCGTCCGCGCGATCGTCGAAGACAATCGGCCCGACTTCGAACAGGCGCTGATACAGCTCGATGCCACGCCCATGATCGATCCCGAGGCGCTCTACTACGCCGGGCGGTCCATGGCTCGCGTCGGCGAGTACGGGGAAGCCATTCGACGGCTCAAGGCGTCGGTTGAACGAGGATTCTTCTGCCTGGGTGCATACCTGAACGATCCGTGGCTCGATTCGATCCGCGGGAACCCGGAGTTCGTGCAGATCCTGCGGACGGTCGAGTCCCGCCATCGCGACGCGCGGGCGGCGTTTCTCAACGCGAGGGGTGACAGAGTGCTCGGACTCGTGAGCTAAAACCGGTTCCAGGGTTCCAGTGTTCCAAAGTTCCAGGGTTCGTTCCAGGTTCTTGGACACGGAACCTCGGAACCTTCCGCGAACCCTGCACCCTGGAGCCCAGCAGCCTGGAACCGGCTAGAGTCTGATCGTGTACTGCAGCTTCGCCGAACCCTTGTCGAACTCTGGAACGTACGTGCCCGCCGGGTCTTTCGTCCACCCGCGGTTGACCACGAGAAACAGATCGCTGCCGGGCCTGAGGATCCATCGGAAGCGGCTCTGCACACCCAGGATTCGCGATTCCGTGTCGTACTGAATCAGATTCGCCCACGACACATTGGGCGTGAAGTTGTAGTTGGCGTCGCCGGTCACAATCTGGGTGTGAAAGTCCCCCTCGACGAGGGACACGTCATTTCGTTCCAGTCCACCCCTCAGATAGAGATGCGTCGTGGGTTTGAACGTGAGCCCGAATTCGATCTCGCGCCGGGTGCCGGAATAGAACCCGCCCCACCACAGGGCGAAGTCGACCACCCAAGGACGCTTGGTGGCCGTGTTCGCCTCGGCCCGGAATCGCGTCCACTGATAGGACCCCGGAGGAATGATGATCCCGGGGCTGATCTCGAACGGCTCGTCGAGGTGTTCGTACTCCGGGATGACATTCCACTCCAGGTGTTCGGCCGACTCGGTCTCGACGTTGAACGGCGCGGTGAAGATGCGCCAGTTAACGACCCGGTTCTCGAGATTGGTGATGTACTCGGGCCGGAACTCGAAGAAGAACTGACGGATGCCGAACCCGTGCGGCCGCGGCTGGTATTCGACGCCGAGATTCGTCTTGCGAATGCCCGTCCGCGGCGCAAAGCCGAGCGCGGGCGCGAAGTTCTCTCCAATGTGCTTGAAACTGAGCGCGACGTCCCAGAGATCGTTCGGGTAGTCGATCCTGAAGCCGGCGGCGAAGTCGTCCTTGCCGGCACGCTGGGTGGTCCGCAGCGCAAACAGATCGAGGCTGAGATTCTTGCTTCCGCGGAAGGTGGAGGTGGCCAGGCGCGAGTCCGCGCCGACGAGCGTGTTCCCGCCGGTTCCTTCAGGGTTGCCGTTGGTCATGATCGCGCCAATCCAGGACTGCTTCAGGAAATTGCGGCTCACGCGCGCGGTCATCAGGTTCTGCCCGGTCTGATCGTTTCCGGGAATGTCGCGCGTCTGGACGTTGAGAAATCCGATGTTGAACCCCGACTGACGGCCGATGATCTTCGCCCCGGCGAGGATCGGCACCTCGATTTCGAACTCCTCGTTGTTCTCTTCCACCTCGAGAAGGCCAATACGCCGGCTGAAGAACGGGATGATGTCCTGGCTGTTCGTCAGCCCCGCGACATCGAAGACGCCGGCGCCTTCCAGAAAGAACGCCCGCTTCTCGGGGAAGAACAGCGGAAACCGGGTCAGGTTTACCTGACGCGCATCGACTTCGGTCTCGGCGAAATCCGTGTTGACGGTCACCGACGCGTCGAGGCCGGGCGTCAGCGTCTTGAACACATCGACCCCGACGTCGAACTGGCCGTCCGAGTTCTCGTCGCCCCCCGCGACGTACGGACGGATGTCGAGCCCCCGGCCCTCGCGCAGGCCAGACAGCCCGTCGAGCCGCCCGGCCTCGGTCAGGTTGCCGATCCAGACGTCGCGTCGTGGGCCCGACCATCGCGCCAGCTCGTTGCGCCGCTTGATCAGACGCTCGACGTTCAGCCCCCATATGCTTTGTTCCGACTGTATCCGGAGGGACTTGAACGGTATCTCGACCTCGGCGATCCATCCCTCGTCGGTCACTCTCGCGGCGGCGTTCCAGATGCCGTCCCACTCGCGGCTCAGCCGCTCCGAGTTGTTTGAGATCTGACCGTCGCTTCGCGCACCCGAAGGGTTGACCTCGAAGAAGAACCCGTTTCGCTGATCGAGCAGCGGATCGAGCACGATCGTCACCCGATCGTCGTCATCGAGATCGGCGTCACGCGTCAATTGCTTGTGGACGATGTCGGAAGGCGTGCGGTCGCGGCAAAGAATGCCGAAGTAGAGCGCGGCGCCGTCATACAGGACACGCACCTCGGTCGCTTCGCTCGCCGGTACGCCTTCGAGCGGTTCGGCCTGCACCAGCGGACCGATGGGTTGCGCATCCTGCCACGCGGGTTCGTCCAGCGTGCCGTCGAGATGTATGGGGAGGGAGGTTCTGGTCGCGTGAGCGATGGGCGGCGCGCCACGACTTGACTGGTCCTGGTGATCGCCCGCGTTCGCGTCAAAGCTGATGAGTACCTGCGGCGAACGCGAATCCCAGCGGCCCGAAAGCGCGAGCGAGCACAATCCGTCGATTGTAGCGCGCGGACTGATGAACCCGCGATCAACGGATGATGAATCTGGGGTGGCGAGTCGAGCGTCCTAACGTCTCGCCGCGTTGCCGATGGCTTCGGCCGCGGGCGATTCCGGCCAGAGCGGTTGCGGCGCCGCCGTGTATCCGACGTGTGCCAGCTCGCCCTGGAAATACGCGGTCTGCGATGCGTAGTACACGATCTTCACACACAGCCGCGCGAGCAAGTACAGCTGGCCGATGAGGAAGGCGATCCACATCGACACGCCCACCGTGCCGGCGCCTGGGGCGACAATTGCGTAGAGCAGGAGCACGGCGGCGAAGAGGAGGCCATTCAGAGAATACAGGCTCACCGTCTGCCACGGCCGCCGCCTGACGAATCTCATGGCTGCCGCCACCGCGCCGAGCATGCTGTGCCGATCTTCGACGACGGCGCGAATCTTCGCATAGTCAAAAATCAGGTTGATCGCGATGAGCAGTGCGCCGAAGAGGCCGTACAGCCCGAACCGCAGCAAGAACGCGGTCCGCTCGATGGTGAGATTCCGAATCAGGCGCGGATACACCATGCCGAACAGCCACGTATGGACGTAGGAGAACAGCAGGCCATAGACGATCATCATCAGGAGCGCGAGACGGAGGAACCTGAAGAAAAACACGCCGCTCGCCGAAAAGAACCCGTTCGAGCGGGTCTTGCGGTTTCTCGCGAGTCGATCGAGCACGCCGCCAATGAGAAACGTCCACACGAAGAGGTACACACCCGCGATGCCGGCCACGATGATGGAGGGGCGCCTGAAATCCATGAGGTCGCTCAGATTTTCCAGGACGGCGGCGAACCCGATGACTTTCGGCGTGAAGGTCGTGCCGATGCCGCTCGCCTGCGCGAGGAATTCCTCCCACCAGTCGTAGTTCACGCCGCTTGCGACGGTCTCGGCTGCCATGCTGTGGCCCAGACTGGCCCGGAGCTGGCCGCGAACCGTCAGTCCCAGCGGAATCGCCAGGAGCAGCGTCACGGCGAAGAGGCCCGTGACGACCATCGGTGCGTGGGCAGTCCGGCGGATCCCGTCTCGAAATGCGGCAGTCACTGTCACGCGATTCTCTCCATCAGGACGATCCTGTCAGATGACATCGGTTCGCTCTCCTGAAACCGTGTCGGCCTCACACGAAGAAACCGGCCGTCAGCATGAGATCCTGAAGCCACACCATCCACTTGAGCATCCACTTTGTCGTCGCCGCATCTGTCTTGGGCTCGAGCGTCCAGCTGTTATTCGTGTAGTTGATATCGAGCAGCAGCTTCCGATCGGGATCGACCTGTGCCGAGACCGCCCTGACGGGCCGTTCATAGGTGTACTTGGTCCAGCGGTCGCGTCCGTCCCAGCGCTCGAGCACCTTGTCGCCATCGGCGAAGGTCACGGCGACGTTGACGGGGAACAGGGCCTCTCCGTAGCGGCGTACGACGAGCTCGGTCTTGAACATGCGAGCGTCCGGCTTGTTCGGCCCGCTCGAAAATTCGTGCTGTCCGTTTCGATCGGTCAGGCCCGAGACGCTCGCAGGTTCACTCTTCAGGAGCTGGATTCCGTAGTCGAAGACGTCGGAGCTCCGGTAAACCTGATCGAAGTACCAGGTCAAATCCTGGCCGCTGACCTCGTTGGCGATGGCGAAGAAATCGGCGGGCTTGGGATGCTTGAACTTCCATCGGTCGAAATGCGTCGCCATGATGCGCTGAAGCGTCCGCCAACCGATCATGCGTTCGAGCGTGTTGAGCCAGAGCGCGGTCTTGTTGTAGGTGAGGCTCCCGCCGGTACTCGGCCAGTATCTGTAGGACGGCGTGGCCTGCGCGTCGGATTTCGCGTCCTCGCGGTAACCGCTGAGCAGGTTGCCATCGGTCTCCCGAGTCATCCGGATATCGCGAAACACCCACGGGATGAAGCCTCCGAAGTACCGCCTCGCGAGATAGTTCGGTTCGAAGGCTTGCGCGATCGTCCGGGCGGTTGAGAATGTGTTGAATCCCTCGTCCATCCAGGCGTCTTCGAACTCGTTGTTGCCGACGATCGCAAACCAGAACTGGTGGCCGGCCTCGTGGACGGTCACGCCCTCCGGCCGCGTCACATCCTTCGGCACGATCCAGCGCGTGCCCGCGGTGAAGAGCGTCGGATACTCCATCCCGCCGGCGCCGCTCTGAAACGCGGGATCGACGATCGTCACGTGGCCGTATGGATACGCACCGTACCACTCCCCGTAATAGCGGAGCGCGGCTCGGGTGGCCGCGAAGTGTCGATCGGCCTGGCCTTCGTGCTCGGGCTGAAGGAGGAGCCGCATGTTCACGGGCGGCAGGGTGGGATGCTCGAACCTGGCTTCCCGGACGAGGTAGTCGGGACTGGTCGTCCAGGCGAAGTCATGAATGTCCGACTCGGCGTACTCATGCGTGGTGGTCTTTCCGTCCGCGCTCTTGGTCTGCTTCTTCTCGAGACCTGACGCGCCGAGGATCCAGCCGGTCGGCACCGTCATCCTGACGTCATAGACACCATAGTCGGAAAAGAACTCGGTCCCCGCGTGAAACTGGTGACAGTTCCATCCCGTCGTGTCCTGGAACACGCCGAGCTTCGGGAACCACTGCACGATGAAGAAGTAGTCGCCGATGGCGCCGGTGCGGGCGAACACACGGGGAATCTTCGACGTCCACGTGACTTCGACCGTGACGGACGCCCCGGGTCCGACCGGTTCGGGCAGCGGCACCGACATGACGGTCTGATCGTTGGGATTGCCGTCGTCGGGCGAGATGAATCGCTTCTGCGCCGTGAGATCCGTGAAGGGCGCCTGACTGCCATTCAACAGGCGGATGGCCGTCACGTCGATCCAGGACCAATCCTCGGCGGGCCGATTCGCCAGGTGTGTCGGATCGCCTTCGATCAGGCGCTCGCGCATCCACGTCGACTGCGTGTTCTTCCAGGCGTTGTAGTACAGGTGGAACTGGAGGTCAGTCGCCGTGGCATTCGTGATGTTGCGCCAGCTGATGATCTCGCGACCTGTCAGAATCCGGTTCTGCGCATCCAGCGAGACGTCGATGGAGTAGTTCGCGTTCCGCGGCGAGCGCGCGCCTGGTGGCGGCGCCGCAAGGTCTCTGTCCGTCGGGGATTCCGTCGCGGCACCGGCTGGCGGATCGGGAGCGGTCTGACGAGCCGCCGCCGATGCACTGGCCTCGCCGGCCGCCCTCGTGCCACCCGGAGAGCCGGTGGTGACTGCAAGGATCAGGGTCAGGAGCAGGACCGAACCACGCATGCCGTCTCCTTCCGACGAGCGGTGTGTGCGTGCATCCTACACCAGACAATTCGGGAACCCCACTCCCACCGGTTCCGCCCTACAATCCTGGCGACTTGACCCGATCCATCAGCGTGGGTCTCGCTGGCTTTGGCCTCGCGGGCCGCGTCTTTCACGCGCCCCTCATCTCCGCCACGAACGGTCTGCGGTTGACGCATGTCGTCGAGAGGCGGACCGATGAATCGAGGAAGGTCTATCCGGATGTCGTCATCGTCCGCGATTTCGAGGGGTTGCTTGGGGCCGATGGGCCGGAGCTCGTCGTCATTGCCACGCCCAACGAGACGCACGCCGGCTTTGCAGACCGCGCCCTTCACGCGGGGAAGCATGTCGTCATCGACAAGCCGTTTACGTCCTCGACTCGTGAGGCCGATCGACTGATCGACCTGGCGGACCAGGCCGGGCGCCTGTTGAGTGTGTATCAGAACCGCCGCTGGGATGGCGACTTCAGGACCGCCCGTCACATCGTGGAGGATGGTCTGCTGGGCCGGATCGTTCGGTACGAATCGCATTTCGATCGCTACCGTCCGGTCGTGAATACTGCGAGCTGGAAGGAGCGGCGTGTGGAAGCCTCGGGTCTTCTCTACGATCTCGGGTCGCACCTGATCGATCAGGCGCACGTCCTGTTCGGTGTGCCAGCATCCATCACGGCGGACATCCGCATCGAACGCGACGGTTCGACCGTGGACGACTGCTTCGATCTGACGCTGCGATATGGCGAGGCCGGAAGCCCGCGCGTGCGACTGCACGCGTCGAAGCTCGTGCGGGAACCCGGTCCGCGGTTCCTCATCCACGGGACGCGCGGGTCGTTCGTGAAATACGGGGTGGATCCGCAGGAGGAGGCTCTCGCGGCCGGCGGGCGGCCTGGACAGAGCGGGGACTGGGGACTCGAGGCTCCCGGGCAGTGGGGCCTCCTTCACACGGAGACCGGTTCCGGAGTAGTAGTTCGGCGGGTCGAGACGCTCGCCGGCTGCTATCAGGCGTACTACGAGGACATTCGCGATGCCATCGTCAACGGCCGCCCTCCAGCCGTGACCGGCGACGAAGCTCGACGGACGATTCGCACGATCGAACTGGCCATCGAGAGCGCCAGGTCGGGCTGTACCATTCCCTGGGAAGGACGGACCTCATGACGACCCACGACTTCGGTCGGGAGTTCCTGCGCGATGCGAGGGAGTCGATGGCGCAGTTGAAGCGCCTGGCCGATCAGGCGATCGGCCGCGTTGACGATGGGCAACTCATGACGCGCATCGACCAGGAATCGAACAGCATGGCGATCCTGATGCGGCATCTGGGCGGCAACATGATCTCGCGATGGACTGATTTTCTGACGACCGACGGAGAGAAGCCGGGCCGTCACCGCGACGCGGAGTTCGAGCAGGAACGGGAAATGTCGCGCGCCGATCTCGTGGCTCGATGGGAGGAAGGGTGGCGGGTGGCGTTGGCAGCGCTCGATTCGCTTCAACCGGCCGATTTGGAACGGACGGTCGTGATCCGCAGCGAGACGCACGGGGTCATTCAAGCCATTCATCGCCAGCTCACGCACACCGCCTACCATGTGGGACAGATCGTGCTGCTCGCCAAGCACTTGCGATCGAGCGACTGGACGAGCCTGAGCATCCCGCGAGGTCGGTCCGAGGAGTTCAACGAAAAAATGAAGGCGCGCGCGCGTAACGTATAATCTCCGGCTGCTTCGGGCCGTCTGCCTGCCCGTCAGGGCTGTCAGATGCGCGAGCATCCACCATGACTTTGAACATGTCGAGGGAATCATGGCTATCCGGGTAGTCCAGTTCGGTCTGGGTCCAATAGGTGCGGCGGTCGTCCGTCAGCTCGCCAGCCGCAAGGGGTTTCAGATGGTGGGAGGGATCGACATCGATCCGCTCAAGGTCGGGCGCGACCTGGGTGAGGTCGTGTCGCTCGATCGAAAGCTCAAGGTGAGCGTCTCGGCCGATGCCGCGAAGACGCTCAAGGCTTCGCGGCCCGATGTCGTCGTGCTGTGCACCAGCTCGTCACTGAAAAAGGTGCTGCCCCAGATCGAGCTGATCCTCAAGGCGCGCGTGCCCATCGTGTCCACGACGGAAGAGCTCTCCTATCCCGCCCGATCTCAGAAGCGCCTTGCCATGAAGGTGGACCAACTTGCGCGCAAAGCCAAGGTGGCCGTCCTCGGCACTGGCGTCAATCCAGGATTTGTCATGGATGCGCTGCCGATCACGTTGACGGGCGTCTGCGAGCGCGTCGATTCCATCCGGGTCAACCGTATTCAGGATGCGAGCATTCGACGACTGCCGTTTCAACAGAAGATCGGTGCGGGCCTCACGCCCGAGCAATTTCAGCGACGGGTGGACGAAGGTTCGGTGCGGCACGTCGGCCTTGCCGAATCGATCGCGATGATCGCCGATGCCGTCGGCTGGAAGCTCGATCGCATCACCGACGAGATTCAGCCGCGCATCGCCACCGCGCGCGTATCGAGCAAGTTTCTGTCGGTCGATCCGGGATACGTCTGCGGCATCATTCAGGATGGTGTCGGCTATCGCAGTGGAGAGCCGATCATTCGCCTTCACATGGAGGCTTATCTCGGCGCGCCCGAGTCGTACGATTCCGCGACCATCGAAGGCTCACCGCGCCTCGATATGAAAATCGCGGGTGGCGTGCACGGCGACGTGGCAACGGCATCGATCGTCGTCAATTCCATTCCCAAGGTGATCGGGGCCCCGGCCGGCTTGCGCACCATGCGGGACCTGCCGATTCCGTCGTTCTTTGGCGGATAGCCCGCGATCGGCGAGGCGCCCCGGTCCCGCACGGGGCTCTGAACCTGGCGCGATCTCGAAACGTGGACGAGCGAAGCACAGACCGCTGCCTCGGGCCCGTCGAAGTGCTCATCATTGGCGGTGGTCCCGCAGGTTCCACCGCCGCCCGTGTTCTCGCGTTGTGGGGCCATCGGGTCGCACTCGTCACGGGACCTGAACCCCGGTCGAGTCTGGCCGAATCTCTTCCTCCGAGCATCCGGAGACTCTTTCGCGCGCTCGATATCCTCCATTCAGTCGACGCCGCCGGCTTCTACCGCTCGACGGGGAACACGGTCTGGTGGGGCGGCACCGATGCGCGCGTCGAGTTCTTTCCACCTCACCCTCAGGAGTTCGGATACCAGGTCCTGCGCCGTGACTTCGATCGGCTGCTGCTCGCCCGCGCGGTCGCTGCGGGTGTCACCGTCATCAAACCTGCGGCAGTTCGCACCGTCGATCTCGACGATCCGGAACAGGCCGTCATCTGGATGGATGCGCCGGAGGGAAAGACCCGCGCGGCGGGCCGATTCGTCCTCGACTGCAGCGGCCGAGTCGGCGTCATTGCGCGCGGCCGTTATCGACGGAAGGAACCAGGTCAGCACACGGTCGCGCTCTCGGCCGTCTGGTCGCGGCCCGGCGGGTGGCCCGTGCCCGATCCGACGCACACGATCGTCGAGAGCTACCGCGACGGCTGGGCGTGGTCGGTGCCCGTGTCCGCTACTGAACGCCACGTGACGATGATGATCGATCGCGCGGAGTCGGAGTGGACCCGGGGCGCCGGACTCGACGCCGCATATCGACATGAGCTGGCGAAGACCGTTCACTTCAACAGGCTCTTCCCACCCGGCGATGTGCACACGGCGCCCTGGTCGATCGATGCATCGCTCTATTTCTCGGATGTGTATGCGGGCTCGAACGTGCTTCTCGTCGGCGACGCCGGCTCCTTCATCGATCCGCTCTCGTCTGTAGGCGTCAAGAAGGCAATGGCGTCGGCGTGGCTGGCGGCCGTCGCCGTGCATACGTGCCTGACGAATTCGTCCATGCACGCCGTTGCGCTCGACTACTTCGAGTCGCGTGAAAGGACGATCTATCGCGCGTCGGTTGAACAGCAGGCTCGATTTGGGGCGCTGGCCAACCAGGCGCACGGGCATCCGTTCTGGTTGACCCGGTCGGAGGCGGGCGACGCTCTCGACCCGGGGTTTGACGGGGAAGACCTCCTTCGTGATCCTCAGGTGCGCGCGACGTACGAGGACCTGCGTCAGCGCGACGAGGTGAGGCTCATCGCGTCAAACCAGGTGCGGTTGAAGAACATGCCCGCGGTGAAGGGGAACGAAGTGATTCTGGAAGATGCCCTCGACATCCGGGGCCTCTCTCGCACGATCCGCTATCTCCGGAATGTCGATCTCGTGGCGCTCCTCGGTGTCGCGCGCGAAGGAGGATCGGTTCCCGACCTCTTCGAAACCTACCATCGCGCGATGCCCGTCCCGCTCCCGGACTTTCTGACAGGTGTGGCGTTCCTCGCGAGATGGGGGCTTCTCGTTCACGCCGATCCGGGGGATCGCGGGTGAGACGGCCGGCAATTCACGCTGCATGCGGATCGCATCGCGAGGGAGAATCCGTTGCTCATTCACAGGTGGTGTGTTACAAGTAACACCCGCCCCCGATGCTGTCAGGCCCAGGCGCCCGAAGACTGGTTTCCGTTCTGATCATTTTCGCGGCGGTCTTTGTGCCAGCGCTCGTGATCGCCGTGCGCGCGCCGGCCGCGCAGCAAACCCCATCCGGGCCGCAGACCACTGTCGTCCCCGCATCGCCCCAGGATCCCGACAAGGAAGACGGCACGCCGATCCTGAGCGACGCGGTTGTCAAGGCCTGCAGCCAGTGCCACGTCCAGGACGAGCAGAAGCGAATGTCGCGCATCTCGTACCGCCGGACGACGCCGGAAGGCTGGCAGGAAACCATCAAGCGGATGGTCAGTCTCAACTCGTTGACCGTGACGCCAGAGGAAGCACGGGAGGTCCTGAAATACCTGTCGAATCATCTTGGCCTGGCACCCGAAGAGGCGCGGCCTGCGATGTTCGAGGCCGAGCGGCGGATCATCGAATATACCTACGCCGACAAGGACACGGAAGACACCTGCACGCGATGCCACTCGATGGGCCGCGTGATGTCACAGCGCCGGACGAAGGCCGAGTGGGATCTTCTGATCGCGATGCACCGCGGGTATTACCCGCTGGTGGACTTCCAGGCCTTCCGCCGCCTCGACTTCTCGTTGACCGAGGCAGGCGAGACAAGCGACACCGCCGACAAGCGGCAGCCGTACGAAAGGGCGATTGCACACCTTTCTCATGCGTTTCCGTTGCCGTCATCGGAGTGGAGCGCCTGGTCGGCCAACATGCGTCCACCCCGGCTCGAAGGCCGCTGGGCCATCAACGGCTACGCGCCCGGCTTCGGTCCCGTTTACGGCGAGATGACGGTCAAGGCCGCCGCCGGAAAAGATGACGAGCTCACGACTGAGACCCGACTCGTGTACGCGCGATCGAGCCGGACATCGGTCCGCACGGGCCGCGCCGTCGTGTACACCGGGTTCCAGTGGCGCGGCCGATCGAGCGAAGGATCCGATCAGATGTCCTTGCGCGAGACGATGTTCGTCGAACGCGACTGGATGAAGATGTCTGGGCGCTGGTTTGCCGGGGCGTACGACGAGACAGGCATCGACGTCATGATGGAGCGGATCGGCGGGGATCCGATCGTGCTCGGCGCGACCCCGTCGGCGCTGCGGCTCGGCGCCACGAATCAGCAAGTCCATATTGTTGGCGCCGCCTTACCGCCGAATCCCGCGGCCACGGACGTCGACCTTGGCGCCGGCGTGCGGGTCACGAGAGTCGTCAGCGCCACGCCGACCGATCTCGTCGTCGAGGCCGATGTCGCCGCGTCTGCGACGCCCGGGAGCCGTGATCTGTTCGTGGGTGGTCGATCCAGAAAGGCCGCTGTCACGCTGTACGGGTCCATCGATGCCATTACGGTCACGCCGCGTGCCGGCATGGCACGCGTGGGCGGCGCCAATTTCACGCCCGGCCTTCAACAGTTCGAGGCGCGGGGCACAAGCTATGGTGCGGACGGCAAGCCCGACACCGTTGATGATCTCAACCTGGGCATCATCGACGCAAACTGGAGCCTTGAAGAGCTTCCAGCAACGTTCGCCGATGACGACACGAAGTTCGTCGGCACGATCGACAAGAGCGGCCTCTTCACTCCCAACCTCGATGGCCCCAATCCGGCACGCAGCGGGAACCGCGACAATGTCGGCGATGTATGGGTCGTCGCGTCCATCACGCCCGACGAAAGGCTCGGCGTCAAGAAACCGCTTCGTGCGCGGGCTCACCTGCTCGTCACCGTGCCGCTTTACATGAAATGGGATCAACCAGAGGTTGCGCGGTGAGAACGCTGGCCCTTCGCGAGTCGCACCGTTTCGAAGCCGCCGGTCAGCGATTCATGTACCTGGTTCCGAGCGCGGGCGTGTTCGCCCTGGACGAGACCGCCGAAGCGGTGCTCGACCTGCTCTCGCGAGGTCCGTCAGAGGACGGCCAGATTCAGGCGGAGCTGGCCGACCGGTTCCCGGCGTCCGAGATTGACGAGACGCTCAACGAGTTGCTGCGGGTGCAGGCGATCGGCGAGCGCGCGAGACCGGCCGATACCGTGCCGCGCATCATTCCGCTCGTGCCGTTCCCACTCACCACGATGGTGCTCAACGTCACGAACCAGTGCAATCTGAGCTGCACGTATTGCTACGAGTACGGCGAAGACAAGATCGTGGACACGAAGGCGGGCAAGAAGCCGAAGTTCATGTCCGAGGAGACGGCGCGCCAGAGCGTGGACTTCATGCTCCAGGAATCAGGCGCGAACAAGGTGGCGCACCTCACGTTCTTCGGCGGCGAGACGCTGCTCAACTTCCCGGTTCTCAAGAAGACCATCGCCTACGCCCGCGAGCGCGCCGCCGAGCTGGGGAAGTCCGTTGACTTCAGCCTGACGACGAACGCGACGCTGCTCAAGCCCGACATCATCGACTTTCTGGCGGACAACGAAGTGGGCGTCACGATCTCGATCGACGGCCCGCGCGACGTCCAGGACCGGTTCCGCGTCTTTTCGAACGGCGGAGGCAGCTACGACGTCGTGGCGCCCAAAATCAAGGAACTCCTTCGCCGACACAAGACGCGTCCCATCGGCGCCCGCGTCACGCTCACGTCCCCCGCCCTCGACGTCAAGCGCATCTTCCGGCATCTCACCGAGGAGCTCGGATTCTGGGAGGTGGGATTCGCGCCGGTCACGACGGCGGCCAATCGCGGCTATGCGATCGATGGACCCGGCTTTGACACCGTGCTCGATCAGTTCCGCGAGCTGGCCTTCGAGTTTCTGGAAGAAGCGGTCCGCGACCGGCATCACGGGTTCTCGAACGTGAAGGACACGCTCGAGGAGATCCACAAGGGCGTGAGCAAGGCGTACCCTTGCGGCGCGGGTCTCGGACTGATGGGTGTGTCCACCGACGGCGACGTGGCGCTCTGCCATCGCTTCGCCGGCTCGGATGCGCACAAGCTCGGGACCGTCGGAACGGGCGTCGATCGCGACGCGCAAGCGAATTATCTGCAGAGGCACCACATCGCGAACAAAACCGACTGCTCCACGTGCTGGGCACGGCCGCTCTGCTCGGGAGGCTGCTATCACGAAGCGCACACGCGGTACGGTGACACGGGCCGCCCCAACCTGCACTACTGCGAGTGGATTCGAGGATGGACCGACACGTGCCTCCAGATCTACGGCGCAGTGTCCGTGCGCAATCCCGCGTTTCTCGCGCGATTCGACGGCGAGGTCGAACATGAAGCATCTCAAGTCAGTTAATCGCAAGGCCGCGCGGATCGAAACGAATGTGGCCGATCCTGGCGACGTGGTGGCGCTTCAACAGGGCACGCCCCAGCAGCCGCACATTCCCATGGGCTGCTCGCTCGTGTTCTATCCGGGGTGGGAGGCCGATTCCACTGGCGGCACGGCGGGTCTCTGCCAGCCCGTCGAACGCGATCTCTTCGATTGTCACGTCGGCTGCTTCTGGCCGGCTCAGGTGCCCGATCAGCTCAACCACTCACCCGACTGGACCGCGACGTGCGCGGCCGCGCAGAAAGACTGGCGGAAGATCGATCTGATCTTTCCGTAGGAATACCACATGCGTCGCGCATTCATGACCGCTCTCGCTGCCGCCGCGCTGACTCTGCACGCGGCCGCTGGCGCGCCGCCCGAAAGGATGACCGGCGGCAACGCCACGCTCTATATGGGCGGATACGGGGGCAAGATCTACATCATCGACGAGGCGACCGAAAAGCTCAAAGGCGAGATCGTGCTCAAGACGGGCATGCCGACGTCGCTCGTGCTGTCGCACAACAAGAAGCATTTCTATGCGTTGACCTTCTACTTCGAAGACATCGAAGTCGTGGACATCGCGTCTCGCAAGGTCACCGACACCTTCCGGCTGACGGAAGGAAACCGGCGAGTCAGGATTGGCGGCTATCAGGTCAATCCGACGGAAACGCAGATGGTGTTGACGGCGAGGGCTACGACGCGCTTGACGGATCGGTTCGAGATCGGCCCAGCGCAGCTGCTCCTGTACGACTTGAAGGAGCACAGAGTTCTCAAGGTCATTCCGTGGCCGGAAGGTGAGGAGCGCGATCCCACCTCGATGCTCTACAACGCGGGGCTGCAGTTCTCACCGGACGGGCGATTCCTCTATCTTTTCGGCGAAGAGGTCTACATCTACGACACGACCGATTACAAGGTCGTGGACAGGTGGAAGATGTCGAAACCGCCGGAGTCGGGATTCGGTCGTCTGCAGTTCGGATCGGTGGACAACCAGAACGACGAGCCGGGCTTTCTTACCGGCCTCTTCACGACCGAAGATCCGGTACAGCACCGTCGCGTGCTCGGGCTGGCTCGCGTCAACCTTCTCGAGAAGAGCGTGGATTTCAAGGCGATCGCCCCGGCCCAGGAACGCATCGGCAGCTTCAGCGTGGCGCCGGATCGAAAGATGGCGTACGGACTCTCGGACCGAATCGGTCACTACGAATTCTGGACGTTCGATCTGGTCGAGAAGCGCCTTCTTCGGCGGACCGAGTTTGCGGGCCGGCCACGGATGTCGGTGAAGCCGAGCTCGAACGGCAAGCTCCTCTATATCTACGAAGCCGGGAACACCATCGACATCTACGACGCCGCCACCTATAAGTATCTGAGGACGATCACGCTCGACGCAGACTTGGAGACCAATCTCTTCATTCTGCCGTCGTCAACTCCCTGAGCCGGCGTTCAGCCGCCGGCCGTCGGCGTGCGATGGCTTCCCTTCCTCCCGCCCTGCGGTACGTCGTCCCCTACTGGCGCCGCCTGCTGATCGTGCTCGGCCTGAGCCTTCTGAGCACGCTTCTGGCGCTGGCGATTCCGTACCTGACCAGGGATCTGATCGATCGTGCGCTGGTCGGTCGCGACTTCGGCGATCTGGTTCGACTGGTGGCCCTCTTTTGCCTGGCCACCGTGCTGGGGTTCGTGCTGAACGCCGCGAGCGGCCTCGTCTACACGCGCGTGTCGGCGGACATCCTCTTCGACATGCGACTCGAGGTCTACCGGCACCTGCAGCGTCTGTCGCCGCGTTTCTATGCGCGAACCCGACTCGGCGACATCGTGTCGCGCGTGAGCAATGACATCAGCGAGCTGCAGCGGGTGACGGCGGAGCTCGCACTCGCCTGGGTCGGCAACGTGCTGTTTCTCGCCGGCACCATCGTCATGATGTGGTGGCTCGACGTGCCGCTCTTTCTCGTCACCCTCGCACTCGTCCCGTTCAGCCTCGTCGCGCTCGTGCACTATCGAAGACGGCTGGGCGACCGCGTGCGGCTGATGCGCGAGCGGAGCAGCGACATCGGCAGCTTCCTGATCGAGACCCTGCAGGGCATCGAGCTCGTCGTCCGGTCGAATGCGCAGGAGAGGGAGGTCGCGAGGTTCCGGACGAAGAATTCGGCCTTCATCGATTCGCTGATGACGATGCAGCGCGCCAGCTATTTGTCGGGGGGAGTGCCGGGCCTGCTCCTGTCGGGCGCAACGGCCCTGGTCTTTCTGTACGGCGGCTGGCGTGTGATTGGCGGACAGATGACTCTTGGAACGCTCGTCGCGTTCCTCGGGTACCAGATGCGCATGATGTCGCCGATTCAGGGGTTGATGGGGTTGTACGCGAACATCGCGACCGCTCGCGTCTCCTTCAGTCGCGTGCGCGAGCTGCTCGGCGCCCAACCGGAGGTCACGGAAACGGAAAGGCCGGTCGCGCTCGAGGCCGTCAAGGGCAGTGTGAGGTTCGACCGCGTCAGCCTGACGTTCGATCGGAGCGGGCCTGTGCTGAGCGACGTGTCGTTCGACGCCAGGCCCGGAGAAAAACTGGCGCTCGTCGGGCCCAGCGGAGGCGGCAAGTCCACCATCGCCGATCTCCTGCTGCGCCTGCTCGATCCGGATTCGGGAACCGTCTCGCTCGATGGTCACGATCTGCGCACGCTCACGCTGTCGGACGTCCGGCGCCTTGTCGTGCTCGTCGAGCACGAGCCGTTTCTGATGCACGCATCCATCCGAGAGAACATGCGATATGCCGCACCCGAGGCGTCCGATGCCGATGTCGCGGCGGCGGCTCGGTCGGCCGGTCTCGAGCAATTCATCGCGGATCTTCCGGACCGCTACGAGACGCTCGTCGGCGAGCGTGGCCTCGCGCTTTCCACGGGAGAACGGCAACGCGTCGCCATCGCACGCGCGTTCCTCGCACGGCCCGCCGTGCTGCTCCTCGACGAGGCGACGGCGTCGATCGATCCGGCGACCGAGCAACACGTGCTGGCCGCGCTCGATCGGCTGACCCAGGGGCGAACTAGCCTGATCATCTCCCATCGACTCGACCTGGCCGCGCGCGCCGATCGCGTCATCGTCCTCGATGCCGCCCACATCGTCGAGGAAGGGACGCCGAGCGAGCTGTTGCGTCGGGGAGGCGCCTTCTCGCGGCTGTTCGGCGAAGCGTCAGAGTCGGCTCGTCAGAATGTTCATCAGGCATGAGAGCTGGTAACCAGGTTCTCGAGGGCCGCGGCGTTCAGGTGGCGGTCATCGACAGTGGTGTGCACGCGACCCATCCGCACATCGGTCGCGTGGCCGGTGGCATTGCGATCGCGCTCGATCTCACCACGAGCGTTGATTATGTCGATCGACTCGGACATGGAACTGCGGTGATGGCCGCCATCAGAGAGAAGGCGGTCCAGGCCGATCTCTTCGCCGTGAAGGTGTTCGATCGCAGCCTCTCGACCGATGTCGCGGTTCTGATCGCAGCCCTTGACTGGGCAACCGATCGTGGCGTGCATCTCGTCAACCTGAGCCTCGGCACATCGGTGGCGGAACACGCCCAGCCGCTTCAGGCCGCGATCGACCGCGCGCGTCGGCGACACGTTCTGGTCGTGGCAGCTGGTCCTCAGGATGGCGTCCGATGGCTTCCAGGGAGCCTCGACGGCGTGGTGCCCGTTCTGCTGGATTGGGATTGTCCGCGGGATCGGTGTCGCATCTCGACCGCCGCCGGCCGCGCGATCGTTCACACATCCGGATTTCCGCGGCCGATTCCCGGCGTTCCACCCGACCGAAACCTGAAGGGGCTGAGCTTTGCCGTCGCCAACGCGTCGGGCCTGATCGCGTGCGGGCTCGAGGCCGTTGGGCATGCGCCCCTCGACCAACTTCCGCGCGTGCTGGATCGTGTAGTTCTATAAAGCTCCCCGATTGGCCCTGGTCGGGTCCGGGCCGATAACGTCATCAGAGGCTTCACGAAAACGCCTCGCCCAGGATGCAACCCGCAACCTCTGCAGATCGCGGCGCCCGCGAGGAGTCGCAAGCCGGGCGGTTCCAGCCGTGTCTCTTCGTCGTCGACGATGAGCCGGCGGTGCGCGATGTCGTCGCGCGTCTGGCCGAACCGTTGGGTTTCGAAGTCCTGGTCTTCGAGAGCGGCCACGCGGCGCTCGCGGAACTGTCGCGACGATCGCCCGACGTCGCCCTCGTCGATCTTCAGATGCCGTCCATCGGAGGCCTCTCTGTCCTTCGCGAATTCAAGCGCCGCGCGCCTGTTTGCGAAGTCGTGCTGATGACGGGCTATGCCACGATCGACACAGCGGTTGAAGCGATCAAGCTGGGTGCCGCGGATTATCTGACCAAGCCGCTCGAGCTCGCGCGTGTCCGGGAACTGCTCCTCGGCATCCGCCAGGAGGCGATCCGGCGGACGGAGGTTGCCGTTCTCGAGCAGGATCTTCTGCAGCGGTACCGGTTCCACGGAATGATCGGGCGCGGACCCGCGATGCGCGAATTGTTCAGCCTGATTCGCCGCATCGCGCCCCATCTGACGACAGGGCTGGTCACGGGAGAAACCGGCACCGGAAAGGAACTCACGGCGCGCGCCCTCCATCAGCTTGGAACGCGCCGGAGCGGCCCGTTCGTGCCGGTCAACTGCTCGGCGATTATCGAAGGGCCGTCCGAGAGCGAGCTATTCGGTCATGGCGGCAGCGGACTGCGGGGATCGGCGGGCAGTGAGCCCGGTGTCTTCGAGCGGGCGCACGGGGGCACGATCTTTCTGGACGAGATCTCTGCGCTGACTCCGGTGGTTCAAGCGAGGCTGCTGCGCGTCCTCGAGGATGGCGAGCTCTCGCGGCTGGGCTCCGCCGATCGCCTGCGCGTCGATGTCCGGGTGATTGCGTCGACCAATCAGGTGCTCGAGCGCGAGGTGCAGCGCGGCCGTTTCAGGCCGGACCTCTACTACAGGTTGAATGGCGTGCGGCTCGAGGTGCCGCCCCTCAGGCATCGGCGCGAAGACATTCCGCTCCTCATCCGCACATTCGTCGAGGGCTTTTCACAGCAGTTTCAGAAGAACCTGCACGGCGTCACCGTGAAGGCCGAACAGCACCTCATGGAGCATGCCTGGCCCGGCAACGTCAGGGAGCTCAAGAATGTGCTCGAACGTGCCTCGATGCTCGCACAGGGCGAGTTCATCGACGACCGCGATCTCGAAGTTCGCGAGATGCACCTCGAAAACGGCGGGAAGGCGAGTGCGTCAGCGACCGTGCGGCCGATCGCCGATCTCGAGCGGATGGAGATCCTCAAAGCGCTCGAGGAAACGGGCGGGAACAAGAAGCAGGCCGCGAACCGACTCGGCATCAGCCGGCGTGCGCTCTACCGCCGCCTCGACAAGTTCGGTCTGGCCTATCAGGGGGCGGCCATCGACCATGCCGCCGGCGACTCATCCGAAGACGATGGGAACGTGCCCAGCGGCATGGGCCCCGTCGCGCGCTCCTACCGGTAGTTGCCGAACTGCAGCGAGACTCCGAAATCCTGTTCGCGCAGCAGCTTGATCGCTTCCTGCAGGTCGTCTCTTGACGGCGACGAGACACGAACCTGATCGCCCTGGATGGCGGCCTGCACCTTCTTCAGTTTCCGTTCCTTCAGGAGCTTCACGATTTCCCGCGCAGCTTCGCTGGGGATTCCCTGCTGGAGGGTCACGGTCCGTCGGACCGTCCCGTTGGCTGCGGGCTCCGTCGGTCCGGGCTTGAGATTCTTGACGGGCACCTGGCGGCGGACCAGGCGGGTTTCGAGCACTTCCCAGACGGCTTCCAGCTTGAACTCATCCTCGGCGACGAGCACGAGCGCATTCTCCGTTCGATTGAACTCGATGGACGCGCGTGAGCCCTTGAAGTCGAAACGCTGGCCGATCTCCTTGCGCGCCTGATTGACGGCATTGTCCACTTCCTGGAGATCGATCGTGGAGGTGATGTCGAATGATGACTGCGTTGCCATATCAGTATCCTAACAGGAAGGCACGGCCCCACGCCTGAATGCGGGCCGTTCGGATTCGAGGCTAAGATACGGACCCATGGCGGACGGAGTTCGTGCGGTGACTGTGCTCAGAGTCGAGCCGCGCGGCCGGCGCGTCGCTCATGATCGCGCGGCGACCGAAGAGCCGATGGAGATTCGTCTGAACGGCGTGCCTTTCGCCGTCGTAATGCGCACGCCCGGCAACGACGCCGAGCTCGCGGCAGGATTCCTGTTCGCGGAGCGGGTCATCGGCGGTATCGAGGAGATCGGCACGATCGAGCACTGCGAGCGACGCGACCGGGCCGGCGAGAACGTCATCGACGTCCGGCTGATCGGGGCCGCCAGGCGCCGCCTGCCGCGGCTCATGTCCGAGCGCCGGCAGGTGGTGGCGCATTCCGGCTGCGGCGTCTGCGGCAGGCGCACGATCGAGTCCCTCCGCGTCCGAGCTCCCCGGATCAATGCGCGCTGGACGATTGATTCCCAGCTGCTCGGCGGGCTGCCCGCGCGTTTGCGCAAGGCGCAGTCCGCGTTCGACCAGACGGGCGGCATTCATGCCGCGGGCATCTTTGCGCCCGACGGCGAGCTCGACGCCATGGCCGAAGACGTGGGTCGTCACAACGCCGTGGACAAGGTCATCGGACGGATGATGATGCTCGAACGCCTGCCGCTCAAGAGAGCGGTGCTGACCGTCAGCGGCCGCGCGTCGTTCGAGATCGTCCAGAAGGCCTATCTGTCGGGGGTCCCCATCATCGCGGCCGTATCGGCGCCCTCCACGCTCGCGATTGATCTGGCCGAAGACGCCGGCATCACTCTCGTGGGTTTCGTGCGCGACGATCGATTCAACATCTACTGTCACGAGCGACGCGTGAAGGCGTAGCGAACATGTGGCACCCCTCTCGCTGGGCGTCGGTGATTCCGACGGGCTTGAGCAGTCAAAAGCCGCATCACTATCGCGACATGGCTCGCGTCGCATGGGTCAATCGCGATCAGCTGCCGTTCGCGTGGCGCATACTGCGCGACGGAGTCTGCGATGGGTGCGCGCTCGGCACGAGCGGCCTCGCCGACTGGACGATTCCTGGCGTGCACCTGTGCATGGTGCGGCTGGAGCTGCTGCGGCTCAATACGGCGCCCGCGCTCGATCCGGCGCGTCTCCACGACGTGACCACGCTCGAGCGCCTGACGTCGGCTCAACTGCGCGGCCTCGGCCGGCTTTCCCATCCGATGCTCCGGCGTCGGGGCGACGCGGGCTTTCGCATCGTCTCGTGGGACGAGGCGCTCGATCGCGCGGCCGATCAACTGAGGTCGTCCGATCCGCGGCGCGTGGCGTTCTACCTGACCTCGCGCGGCATCACCAACGAGGTGTACTACGCCGCGCAGAAGGCCGCGCGCTTTCTCGGGACGAATCACGTCGACAACTCGGCCCGCCTGTGTCATGCGGCATCGACGGTCGCGATGAAGGAGATGCTCGGCCACGGCGCCTCGACCTGCAGCTACTCGGACTGGCTCGGGGCGGATCTCATCGTCTTCTTCGGTTCGAACACGCCGAACAACCAGCCGGTCACGACGAAGTATCTCTACCACGCCAGACAAAATGGTGCGGCGATCGCGGTGGTCAACCCCCTTCGCGAGCCTGGCCTCGCGAGGTACTGGGTGCCTTCCATCGCCGAAAGCGCCGTGTTCGGCACGCGCCTCGCGGATGAGTGGTTCGACGTGCACACGGGCGGCGATCTGGCGTTCCTCATCGGCACGCTGCGGGTCCTCGTCGAATCAGGCGCGATTGATCGACGCTTCGTCGAGGACGCGACGCTCGGCTTCGAGGACGCGCGCGACCGGGCCATGGCCGCCGACTGGGCCGATCTCGAAGCGGCCAGCGGCGTCTCGCGCGTTCGCATGCAGGACTTCGCGCGCCTGCTCGCCGACCGACCGAATGCCATCTTTGTCTGGTCGATGGGACTGACACAGCACGCGCATGGTGTGGACACGATTCGTGCACTCGTCAACGTCGGCCTGGCGCGAGGACTGCCCGGCCGGCCGAACCGCGGCCTGATGCCGATTCGCGGCCATTCTGGCGTTCAGGGAGGCGCCGAGGTCGGATGCGCTCCGGGTGTCGATCGGTCGACGTCCGAGCGTTGGGCGCGCGAATGGAAGTTTCCGGTGCCCGCCGAGCCGGGCCTGACGGCTGCACGCATGGTCGACGCGTCAGCCGATGGCGCGATCGATGTGTTCTGGATCGTCGGCGGCAATTTTCTCGAAACGCTGCCAGACGAGCAGCGAAACCGCCGCGCGCTCGCCCGACCTCGTCTCCGGATTCACCAGGACATCGTCGTGTCCTCCTCGATGCTGGTGGAATCGGACGGCGACGTGCTGCTCTTGCCGGCGACGACACGCTACGAGTCGAAGGGCGGCGGCACCGAAACGTCCACCGAGCGGCGGATCATCTTCTCGCCCGAGATTCCCGGTCGCCGCATCGGCGAGGCGCGCCCGGAATGGCGGGTTTTTGGCGACACCATGGCGCGAGTGCGGCCGGAACTGGCCGATCTGATTCGATTCGAGTCGGCGGAGTCGATTCGCGCCGAGATCGCGCGCGCGATGCCACTCTACAAAGGCATCGAGACCCTGACGTCGAAAGGCGATCAGGTGCAGTGGGGAGGGCGAACCCTCTTTGCCAACGGCCATTTTGCGACCGCCGACGGGAAAGCCCGGTTCCGTGCGGTCGGTCTGCGAGCGCCGTCGCGGCCGGGCACGTCGTTTCTTCTCTCGACCAGGCGCGGCAAGCAGTTCAACTCCATGGTGCAGCGCGAGGTCGATCCGTTGACCGGCGCCGCTCGCGACGCCGTGCTGATCAACAGCGAGGACGCGGCTCGCCTGGGCCTCGCCGATGGCGAGGCCGTTCGTCTCGTGTCCAATTCGGGAACGTTCGAGGGAAGAATCCACCACGCGCCCATCAGGGCTGGCAACCTCGAGGTGCACTGGCCGGAGGGGATGGTGCTGCTCGCGGGCGACGTGCTTGATCCGGAATCGCTGGAACCCGACTTCAACGCGACCGTGACGATTGAAGTGGCGAGAGAGCGATCGGCCGCCACTGCGGGCTAAGCGCTCAGAACTTCCGCGCCTATCAGTTCCACCCTGACATTCGCCAGCGCGCTGACTCGCGGTCCGGGCAGGAGAATGCCCGACAGGTTCAGAGGATCGGCGGCTGATACCGCCAGCGGCAGGTTGTCGTGGCTCATGCGGCGAATCGCTCGAAGCGCTTCGATCGCCTCGGGCAGCGCGAACTGTTCACCTAGAAACCCGGTCACGAAACGCCCGCCGCGAATCTCGCCGCGGGCTTCCAGCCGTCGCAACGTCATCAGCAGCTCACGCCAGGGCGGTGCCAGCGTTTCGCGCGCGATCAGATCGCGGAAGACGACGCCCCACCGCCGGAGGAGCTGACGGGCAAATGCCTCGACGCGCCCGTCTTGCTGAGTGGTTCTCTCCGCCTGTCCACCGGCGAGTGAGTCTCGGTCTGACGGCGCGCGGAGCAGAGCCCATCGACCGGCCGCATGCCGCGGGCGCCTCATGCGTTCGCGACCTTCGCCGCGACGGCGCTTCGGATCGATCAACGCGCGCAGATTTTCGAATCCATCTGCCGTGACCAGCCCGGCGGCCGTCAATTCCCAGAGCCCGTCTTCGACTTCGCTCGTCAGCCGGCCGCTGGTCTTCACGAGGTCCGGTAGAAACGATGCACCGCGCCGTTCGAGGGCCTCGAGAACGTCACGAGCAGGATGCGACAGTGCCGTCAGGCCGGGCCCCCTGGACTCTTCGCGAACCGATTGCGCTTGTTCAACCAGCCAGCCTGCATCCTCGCGAAGAAAGATCGCAACCGGGGCGATTCGCGTCGGTCGTACGCGCCGCACCGCGCGACCATTCGAGCCGGCCGGAGACGGCTCGTCGCCCGCAGGTTCGAATGCAGGATGCGGCGACAGCCGTCCCCACACGACTTCACCCGACAGGCAGAGTCGATCGAGCAACTCCGGTTCGTAGCGAGCCACGCGTCGAGCGAGCACCTGCGATTCCCACGCCGCGGCGGAGATTTCGTAGCCCTGAAGCTGCCGGATGACCTGCAGGGCGCCGTCGACTCCGTGCTGCTGCGTTCCAGGAGCCAGGTGCTGCCAGCGGAACAGGAACCGCACGAACTCCGCGGACGTGACGGGCTGGATTTCCCGGCGAAGCCGACCGAGCGTCAACGAATGAATTCGCGCGAGGAGGCGTCTGTTGCACCACTCGATCTCGGGCGGCGCCCCACGGCCTGGCGTGAAACGCCCTCTCAGAATCTGTCCTTCGGATTCGAGGCGAATGAGGGCCGTCTCAACGATGTCGGGAGGAAGCACCAGTCTGAACGCGAGGGCCGCGGAGGTGGTCGGGCCGATGGATTCCAGCCAGCCGCGGATGATCTCCGTGACGGCCGCGTCGCTATCGGGTGCAATTCGGCGATCGACTGGCTCGATCGTGTGGAGCAGCCTCCCATCCGGATACGCCAGTCGGGCGAGCGACAGCCGTTCGGCCGCGACCCAGAGATGGCGATCGCCCACGATGAGCGCCGCGGCGCGCCTGGACGCGACCAGCTCGTCGAGCCAGCCCTGCCACGATTCTGTGCGTGGGAGCGCGATGAGCGTCAGGAGGGCATCGTGCAGCTCGTCGCGATCGCGAACGACCGGCCAGGCTTCTGTTTCGACTTCCGCGATCGCCGCCGGATCGAGGGCGCCGATCTCGCCGACGTCCACGCCCACCGATCGCCGCATCTGCACCGCCCGCGCACGCCGCTCTTCGAGCGGGGCATCGTCCAGGTATGCGTATGGATTGGCGTTGAGGATCTCGTGCGAGAACGGCGACGGTTCCGCGGTGTCAATCGCGACCATGCGCACGTCGCCACGTTCCATGCGACCGAGGAGCGTCGTCAATCCGTCGAGATCCATGGCCTCGTGCAGGCAGTCGCGGATCGTTTCGTTCACGAGAGGATGATCGGGAATGCGGATCTCGCCGACCAGATTCTCCGCGCAGGCGGCCTGATCGGGGAAGACGGCGGCCAGCAGATCGTCGGTCCGCATCCTCATGATCGGCGGCGGCACCTTGCGTCCCCCGGCAAAGCGCAGGACGGCAAGAGATCGCGACACGTTCCACCGCCATCTGGCCGTGAACATGGGCGAATCGAGAAGGGCCTGCGTCAAGACCGGCTCGACCGTCATCGCGTTCAGGAAGCGGAAGACGATTTCGAGTGGAAAGCTGTGCTGATCGCTCAGAGAGATCACAAGACCGTTGTCGGTCGCCGCCGCCTGCAATTCGAAATTGAAGGACCGGCAGAACCGCTTGCGGAGCGCAAGGCCCCACGCGCGATTGATGCGCGCGCCGTACGGCGCGTGCAGCACGAGTTGCATGCCGCCGCTCTCGTCGAAGAACCGCTCGGCGACGACCGTATCGAACGAGGGAACCGCGCCGAGCGTCGCGGCGCCCGCCCGGACGTAAGCGGCCGCCTGCTCTGCGCCGGCTCGATCGAGGGCGCATTCGCGCTGGAGAAACTCGACGGTATCGGCCGTGTCCGGACCGACGGCGATGTCGCTTCGAAGCCGTGCGATTTCTTCCGACAGCTCGATCGTGCGGCCAGGTGCCTCGCCGCGCCAGAAGGGGATTGACGGCGCCGCGCCCTGGGCGTCTTCGACCCTGACTCTGCCGGCTTCGATGCGACGTATTCGCCAGGATGTCGTGCCGAGCAGGAAGACGTCGCCCGCCAGGCTCTCCACCGCGAAGTCTTCGTCGAGCGTGCCCACGATCGTTCCCTCGGGCTCCGCGACGACGGCATAGTTGGCGTTGTCGGGAATCGCGCCGCCGGAGGTGATGGCGGCGAGCCGCGCGCCGCGGCGGCCCCGCACCATTCCATTCACGCCATCGCGGTGGAGATACGTCCCGCTCCGTCCCCGTCGAGTCGCGACCCCTTCCGACAACATTTCGAGGACCGCATCGAACTCGCGTCGCGGAAGATCTCGATAGGGGTATGCGCCCCGGACAAGCTGATAGAGGTCCTCTTCCGACCACTCCTCGCACGCAGCCGCCGCGACGACGTGCTGCGCGAGCACGTCGGTCGGCCATGGCGGAATTTCGAGATGATCGAGGTTGCCGGAACGGATTGCGCGCACGAGGGCCGCGCACTCCACCAGTTCGTCGCGTGTCGTGGCAAACAATCGGCCCTTCGGAATGCTGGAAGGATCGACGCGGTGCCCCGACCGGCCGATGCGCTGGAGCGCAACGGCGATCGATCGGGGTGAGCCTATCTGGCAGACAAGCTCCACCGAGCCTATGTCGATGCCCAGCTCCAGCGAGGCGGTGGCGACCACCGCGCGAAGCTGTCCGCCTTTGAGCCGCTCCTCGGCCATCAGTCGCAGACGCCTGGACAGGCTGCCGTGATGCGCAAGGACTGCGTCATCGCCGAGACGTTCTGCCAGATGATGCGCGACGCGTTCGGCGAGGCGCCGCGTATTCACGAAGACGAGCGTCGTCCGGTGGGCCTGAATCAGGGCGGACAGGCGATCGTAGATTTCGCCCCACATCTCCGTCGTCGCCACCGCGCCGAGCTCGTCGCGCGGCACCTCGATGGCGAGATCCAGCGAACGGGAATGGCCGACGTCAATGATCTGGACTCGACCTGAAGGCCGCTGCCCGTCGGGCGCCTCGAGAAAGCGCGCCACTTCCTCGATGGGTTTGACTGTTGCGGAGAGGCCCACACGCTGGAGTGGCGGGCCGCCGGCCTTTCTGACCAGGTCTTCGAGCCGCGCGATGGACAACGCCAGGTGCGATCCGCGCTTGTCATCGACGATGGCATGCACCTCGTCAACGATGAGCGTCCGCGTTGTCCGGAGAGCGGCTCTGCTGCGTTCGGCAGTCAGGAGAATGAATAGCGACTCGGGTGTGGTCACCAGGACGTGGGGTGGTCGCCGGAGCATTTGCTGACGCTCCCAGGCCACGGTGTCGCCGGTGCGGACCGCGGTGCGGATCAGGGGCAGCGTGAGCCCTCGTTCCGCAGCGAAGGCCGTGAGCTCTCGCAGCGGGACGTCGAGGTTCTTCTGGACGTCATTGCTCAGCGCCTTGAGGGGTGAAACGTAGACGACCTCAATGCGATCTTCGAGCGTGCCGTCCAGGCCTCGACCGACCAGTCGATCAAGGCATGTCAGGAAGGCCGCCAGCGTCTTCCCGGACCCGGTCGGCGCCGAGATGAGGACGTCGTGGCCCGCCGCGAGCTCGGGCCAGGCGCGGGCCTGTGGCTCGGTCGGCTGGCCAAACCGATTGACGAACCATTCCTCAGTCAGTGGATGGAACGGCAGCATGACAAGGCTTCGGAAGTGGAGTCCCTACATCTTACTCCGAGGCTCAGGCTGGATCTCGCGCCGCGGTTGTGGGTTCAGCTCGCTGTGCGCCGCAGGTCGGCCGCGTGGAACAAGGCTCGCTTCGACCCGCTCAGTCGGGCGAGCACCGGCTGGCGTCGAATTCGATGAGAGCGTGCACGTTCCGGCCCAGCCGATCCTTGATGTAGCGACGACGACTCTCGACGGCACAACCGGAGCTCTCTGCCGCTTCTTCGAGGATTGAGACCGCTGGCCGCCCCCTCCCCGGCCAGAGTGGCGCGAGGAACACGTTCGATCGATCGCGCACGAGGCCGACGACTTTTGGTGTGACCTGCCCGCGATCCAGGGCGTCCCAGAAGGAATCGCGAAGCTGAAGCTGACCACCGGAAAGCAGCTGAAGCTGCGTCGAAAGCCCCCAGCCCATGACGTGAATGGATCGATTCGCGTACTCCGTCTCCAGGAGCTGGTGAAGCTGATAGATGCCGTCGCTCCAGGCGGCTGCGCCGCCCGTCTTCACCATGAGCTTCCGATATGACGCGTCCACGATGAGATTGGCCGCGAGCGCCGACGCGATCAGCGGACACACCAGGCATGCACCAATCCATTGTCTTCGCTTCATGGCGCCGTCGAGGACCACCATGGTCGCTGCGCCGATTGCGAGCTGCGGGAACGGGTATACACCAATCCAGTGATGGACCCAGATCGCGCGCGGCATCAGGAACATCGCGATTAACATCACCACCATGAGCATCGGGAACAGCAGGAATCGCCACGAATGGCGGGCGTTCCAGAGCAGGATGACTGTTGCGGCAATTGTCAGCGGCGCCAGCGGCGTGGCCGAAACGCCCAGCCGTCGCGGCAGCGCCTCCCCAAACATCCAGATCGCCGTGCTCCTGCCCTCCAACATCAGTAGCAGGGCGGCGGCCCGGGCAGGCATGGCTTCGACCAGGCTGGTGTTCATGGGACGAGTGCGCGAGCGCAGCTGCCGAACGGTCATCCAGTCGTGCGTCAGGTTGAAGGCCCAGAAAGGCGCACTCGCGAGGACGAATGCGCAGACCGCCAGAACCACGTCGCGCCGCTCGGGGCGTGGGCGGTCCTGGTCGCAGAACATCCCAACGGCCCCCGCCGCGCCGACGGCCGCGATGAACCAGCTGAAGTTGGCCTTGTCGTAGAGGCCCAGTCCCAGCAACGCGGCACCGATGATGAGGTCCCGGCGTGTTTTTTCGGTCCACCACCGCCAGAGATAGAAGAGCGACGCAATCCTCAGCGTGAACGCGATCGCCACGGGGCCCCAGTCGGCGCGCGTGAACAGAATCAGACTCGGGTCCGTGGCTGCAAGGGCCACGGCAATCGCAGCCGCGATGGGTCCGGCGATCGCCCGGCCGGCTCGGGCTGTATACACAAGGCCGACAAGGGTGATCAGAATGGTCGTGAGCCTGAGGGAATAGACGGAATACCCGCCCAGCGCGAAAGCGGGGACCAGCGCAAGCGACTTGAGCGGTCCGATGTAGCCTCCGATCATCAGCGGGATCGTCATGCTGCCGATGTCGAGGCCCCACCGCGCCGGGGCGTGGAGACCTTTCAGCAGCCCGATGGCCTGGCCCACCTGCAGGGTCTCGTCGTAGTAGAGGCCCGGCAACTCCAGATGTCGCGTCGCGAGACAGAGGTACGCGCCAAGCGCGACGGTCGTGGCGACACCAGCGTACCGCGAAGCGGCGGGGGACTCGAGGCACTTCACTTGGGCATCGACACGAGACTGCGATCGATCGATCGAATCGAGGGTCGTCCGCTGAGTGCCATCGCGCGGCAGAGCTCGACACGCAGGATGTCGAGGACGTGTTCGACGCCGCGCTCGCCGTCGGCCGTAAGGCCCCAGAGGTACGGGCGCGCGATGAGCACGGCGCGCGCACCGAGCGCCAGCGCCTTGAGCACATCGGTGCCGCGCCGGATGCCGCCATCCATCAACACCGTCAGACGATCGCCCACCGCATCCACGATGCGGGGAAGCGCGAGGATGCTGGGTTCGACGCCGTCGAGCTGACGGCCGCCATGATTCGACACGATGATGCCGGCGGCTCCCGACGCCGCGGCCTCTCGCGCATCTTCAGGGATGAGGATGCCCTTGATGAGAATGGGCAGCGACGTCACCGACCGGAGCCACTCGATGCTGTTCCAGGTCAGGGAATCGTCCTTCAGCTGGTCGATGTAGGCACTCAGGCTCACAGGATCCGGAGAGCCGGACGATCCGGGCGGAACGGCCTCTGGCGCGACGAGATTTCTCGCACCGAGCACCGCGGGCAGCATGAACTGATTGCGGACGTCGCGCTCGCGCCGACCGAGCACCGGTACATCGGCGGTCAGGACCAGCGCCCGATAGCCGGCGGCCTGGGCCCGAGCCACGAGATCCCGCGTGCGTTCCCGATCCTTCTGGACGTACAACTGAAACCAGAGCGATCCCGTGGCTGCCCCGGCGATTTCTTCGAGGCTGCAGGTCGCCATCGTGCTGACGACCATCACCGTGCCGGCGCGACCGGCGGCCCTCGCCGTCGCCATTTCGCCTTCGGGATGCGCCAGCTTGTGGTACCCCGCGGGTGCGAGCAACACCGGACACGTCAATCGTTCGCCCAGCACCTCCGTGCTGCTGTCGAGCTGGCTCACGTCCACGAGCACGCGAGGTCGCAGCGTGATTCGGCGGAATGCATCGCGATTTTCCGCCAGCGTCACCTCGTCCTCGGCGCCGCCCTCGTAGTAGTCGAACGCCGCCCGGTCCATCTTCGACCGGGCGATTGCTTGATACTCGTCGATGTTGATGGGATCGATGGCCATGTGCTCACCGCCGATTCGTGTTCATGCGCGTCGAAACAGGGGAGAAGTCTCGGAATGCGCGAGTATAATGATCGCGTTCGCCCGGCGACAGGTTTTTGATGACGTGCGCCGGTCGTGCCGCCCACCAAGATCGGGCGGGTGAATCGCAACGTGTTGAGGGAGAACTGAATGGGAGACGCCGGGGAAGGCTTGGTTGACGCCGAATCGCGACTCCAGGAACGAATCGAGGAGCGCGAAGAGGAGCGAAAGCGAAGGCAATCGCAGGTCGCACGGGATCCGGAGCGCGAGCGCACGCTTCAGTCCCTGCACCTCGCCCGCACCGAGCTGAGCCGCCAGCTCGAAACGACCGCACACCGCACGCGTCGAGAGCAGATCACACAGGCTCTTGGCGAGATCGATCGACGCATCGAACAACTCTCCGTGCCGGTCTAGACCCGGCCCGCGTCAGGAAGGCCGCCAACCGCGGCGCGCAGCGACGCGGCGAAGGCCATCGGCGACGAGGGCCGTTCGTTCGGGTCCAGGCTCAGCGCGCGCCTGACCGCCGTGTCCAGACCCTCGTCGAGCGGCTGGACGCCGCCGGTCAGCGGCGCCGGACCCGTGGCGTGGCGCATCGCAATGTCCACCATCGGGCCCTTGCCGAACGGCAGCGTGCCCGTCAGCATTTCATACGCGATGACACCCAGGCTGAAGACATCCGTGCGGGCATCGACGGTGCCTCCCCGAAGCTGCTCGGGAGCCATGTAGGCGGGCGTGCCGATGATCTGCCCGTGTACCGTAAGTGTTTCATGGGCCTGACTCGTCGCCATCAGGGTCGTGTCGCGAGCCACCAGCTTGGCGACTCCGAAGTCGAGCACCTTCACCTCCACGTCTCCCTGGGGCAGCAGGATGTTCTCGGGCTTGAGGTCCCGGTGGAGGATGCCGGCCCGGTGGGCCGCGTCGATGGCTGCGCATACCGCCGTGACGAGCCTGATGGCCGAGTCTGGTGAGAAGCGGACGGTCTGCTTCAGGGCCTCGCGCAGGTCTCGGCCCCGAACCAGCTCCATGACAAGATACGCGCCGCCGTCCGGCAGGGTGCCGTAGTCGAAAATCGAGACGACCGACGGATGCTGCAGCCTTGCGACGATCTGCGCCTCGCGCCGGAAGCGCGTCCGCGCTTCCGGATCGCCGAGCAGCTCCGCGCGCACAACCTTGATCGCGACGTCGCGATCGAGGCGGAGATCGTGCGCCCGGTACACCGCGCCCATGCCACCCCGACCGACGACCTGGTCGATGCGGTACTTGTTGTCGACGACCCGCGGAATCGGAAGAATCGTGGCCATCGCGGTGCCATCGTTCGGACAGTGTGGCTGCGACGCATCCTCGCAGCGACCGCACGTCGGACATTCGACGAGCAGAGCGACCGGCGTCTCGGTGCTGGCCACCGCGCCCGTTGGCGTCTCCGTTTCCGAGGCTCTGCTCCGCAGGCGCGCGACGTCGAGCGCCAGGCTGATCTGGGCCGCGATGCTCGAGAGCACCTGACGATCATCCGCCGTGTACGGCTGATCGGATCGCTTGGGTCCAAGCACCATCACGGCCATGAGGGACCTGCTCCCGCCCGCGGGCGTCGTGACCGGGACGAGCAGCGTCGCGTGCGTGCACTCCAGCCAATCCTGTTCCGCCGGCGGCAGTCGCCGCGTTGGCGACTTCGGATCGCGAAGATCGATCTCGAGCGGCTCATCCGACCATCGCAGCATGGTCACGAGGCCGCCGTCGATCGGGAGTGAGTCCGCGCTGCCGTGGAGCACCGAGACGGGCGTCAGGCGGCCGTTCTCGATCCCGGTCACCAGTATGGCGACCGTTTCGGGATGGAGCGCCTCGTCGATGCTGTTGACGACGAGCGCCGTCAGCTCATTGGGGTCGGTCTGGTACGCCACGCGACTCGCCAGAGACAGCAGAATCTTCTGCGCGTCGTATTCCTCCCTGAAGAAGCGTCGATCCAGCCATGCGCGCGCGCGGTCGCGATACTTGATCGCCGTGATCAGCATGCCGAAGGTCAGGATGTAGTAGAGGGGTTCTCCTCGAATGATCATCCCGATCGTCATGTCGCGCTGGCGAATCAGCGAAGCGAGGAGCAGAACGGCGGGGAGCACGGCGAGCGCCGTCAGCGTCTTCCTGGCCAGCGCGTACTGCAGGCTGCTCCGCAGTGCGACGCGCGGGCCGAGGACGCGATGCACCGCCACCGAGTAGGTCACGCCGAAGGCCGGCAGCAGCACCAGCGCCTGGAGGAATGCGGTGACGAACCACGGATGCTCGAGCCCCTGGCCAAACGCCAGCAGCCAGACGACGGGCAAGCCGTCCTTGAGGGCATAGGCGAGCACACCAGGCAGCGTGGTGTACATCGCGAGGCGGACGCGACGCCGTTCGTCGGCGTTCGGGTTGGTGCGGAACCGGCCAACACCCTCGATGATGGCCCAGACGTTGACCGCGAGGGCGGCCGCAAACGACACGTAATACGCCGTCGGGTGCGTGGCGTCCCAAAGCGCCGCACCAGCCAGTCGATCGACGCCCGCGAGGTACAGGCCCGTGAACGTGCCCAGGGCGATCATCGGCAGCGCGGCGATGAACGGGATCGCGTGGAGCCAGGGGCGGCGATCGAGCAGCGACGATCGCGTGGGGAAATAGAGGATGGCGAGGCCAACGAATGGGAAGGCGAACGGCGCGCCAATCCACGCGAAAAGCGTCATGAGCTGTCGCAGCCCGGGCGGCAGGACCATTTCGCTGCCCATGAGCGGACCCGCACCGCCCACCGCGCAGAGCGTGAGCGCCATAACCGCGAGCGACGCCGTGACGTCGCTGCTGCGCAGGAAGAGCAGGATGACGGATGCGGTGACGAACACGATGACTTGTGTCGTCATGCCGAGATGGCGCTTGGCCCAGAGGCCGACTGCACCGGTGCGCCACGCCGGAGGCCGCTCCACCTCGATTCGACGGTCGCCCAGGTCCGGTGATCTGACGCCGAGCGTCACCGGTCCTCGCAGGCCGATCCGATAGGCCGACCGCCACGCCGCAAGCCGGGCGGATTGGTCCTCGAGCTCCGCGAGCGAGACGACTTCCCCCATGCGTCCGCTGCTCAGCTCGACGATCTCGTCGCCCTGGTGCACTCGATTCTGCGCGGCCGGACTGCCAGGCAGGACGTCCTTCACGATCGTGAGTTCGCGGTCCGTCACATCAGGTGGACGGGCCAGGAGCATGGTGCGATCGACCGAACCCGCGAAGGCCGACTCGCCCTCGAGCGTCGCGCCATGGCCCGCGGGCCAGAGATAGGGGCGCACGAATCCCACCTGCAGGACGAGATAGACCATCGACAGGCAGGCCACCGCCATGACCACCCCGAAAAATCGGGGAAGACCTTCAAGCGCAGGCGTCGTCGACCTCTCAGCGGCCATCGTCGTTTCGCGGCCTATTGTATGGCGCGAGGCTCCCCTGACTCATGCGCAGGCCGCGCGCGAATCGAATTCCGGAGGCGCGTTCATGGCGACAAGCGGAATTGAGCGGGTTGGCTATCCCGTTGATCCGATCAGGGGTCGAGGCCGACTCTCTGAGCGAGATCCTGAAAGCGCGGGTCCGATCCGATCGGATCCCATCGAGGATCCGACCTGATGTGTCGAAGGTAGATCGACCGGCCTTCGACCGCACGCGCGAGCCAGGTCAGCGCGAGCTCGACGTCGCCGCGTCCGACGTGCACCATGGCCACGTCGCTGGCAAAGTCGATGTCCGCGTCCGCTGCGCGTTCGAGTTCCGCCAGCCAGTGCGCGGCACGATCGCTCTTTCCCGCGCGCGCGTACGCATAGGCCAGGGAGGCCTGAATTCTCCGGCTTCCACCCGCAAAGCTCAACGCCTGCTCCAGTTCCCGGATCCCTTGTATCAGCCGCCCCGTCATCGTCAATCCCAGTCCCAGCAGCCATCGTGCGGTGACGAATGCAGGTTCGAGCTCGAGCGCCTTCTGGAGAATCCCAATCGTCGACTCGTAGTCGTGCGCGCCGTAGAAATGCAGGTAGCCGTGAAGCGCGTTCACCGGGAGCGAGAGCGGATCGAGATCGCGCGCGCGGTTCGCCTCGTGGACGGCCTCGGCGACGCGTCGTCGATCGATCAGGTGCTCGGCGTACCATTGATGGGTCGTGGGATATGTCGGGTTGAGCGCGATCGCGCGGCGGTATTCCTTCTCCGCCTGGGCCCATTCCCAGCCGTCGTGATTGATCGCCGCCATGACCGCGTGGGCTTCGGCGAGCGTGTCGTCGAGCGCCAGTGCGGCACGCGCGGCAGCCTCGGCTTTGGCGTCCGCCTTCTTCGGCGACATGTACCCGAAGAAGGCCAGCGGAACGTACGATGCCGCGAGGCCCGCGTGGGCGTCCGCATAGTCCGCGTCGATGGCAATCGCCTGCTCGAAATACTCGATCCCTCTCTCGAGAGCGGCCGCGGTCCGGCGGTTCCAGTGAAAGCGTCCGCGCAGGTAGGCCTCGTGCGCGGCTGGCGTCACCTGTCTCGCCGCGGTGAGGCGGGCGCGTTCCTTCGGCGTCACCTTGATCCTGATCTCTTTCGCGATCGCCTTGGCGACTTCGCTCTGAAGCGCCAGGACATCTGACACGTCGCGCTCGTAGGACTCGGACCACAGGTGCGTGTCCATCGTTCCATCGATGAGCTGGGCGGTGATTCTGACGCGCTGATTCGCCCGGACGACCGACCCTTCGATGACGGCGTCGACGCCGAGCTCAGCGGCGATCTCCGGCATGGATTTGCCGCTGCCCTTGTATCTCTGCGTGGACGTCCGTGATGTCACCTTGAGCGCACTGATCTTGGCGAGGTCCGCGATGAGCGCCTCGGTCATCCCTTCGGCGAAGTATTCCTGATCCGGATCGGACGAGAGATTTGTGAGAGGCAGAACAGCCAGCGACCGGACGCGCGTTCGGCGCGGTCGTCCGGTACTCGTCGTCGCTCGTCGGCGCCGCTGGCCTTCGGTCTTCGCCGAACCGGGATGGATGGTTTCGAGCGCCGCGCGCGCCTCGCTCGCCCGCTGGTACCGCTGTCCAGGTTCCTTGGACAGGCAGCGCCCGACGACGCGGCGGAACGAGACCGGCAGCGTCGGCGGCAGCGGCGTGGGCGGATCGCGCAGGATGACGGAGACGAGCTCGGCCCGAGTCTTGGCCCGGAATGGTAGAAACCCTGTCGCCATTTCGTGGAGGAGAACGCCGAAGGACCAGATGTCGCTTCGGCCATCCGCCTGTTCGCCCAGCAGAAGTTCGGGCGCCATGTACGCCAGCGTTCCGACGATGCTGGCAGGATCTTCGATCGTGAGAGGCGATCGCGTGGCGTCGTGTTCCGGCTCGGTCCGCTGTCGTGCCGCGAGCCCGAAATCGAGGACTTTGGCCTGGCCCTGCGGCGTGATCACGACGTTCGAGCTCTTGAGATCGCGATGAATGACACCGCGGTCGTGCGCATGCGCCAGCGCGTCCGCGATCTGGATTCCATACCGGAGACACGTCTCGATCGGCAGTCCGTCGGCTGGCATCGAGGCACGCAGGCTGCGTCCCTCGACGTACTCCATGACGATGTATGCCTGATCGTCGAGCTCCAGGACTTCGTAGACGGTGCTGGTGTTCGGGTGGCTGAGCGCCGACGCGCTGCGCGCCTCGTGCAGGAGCAACCGCGTGTCGCTCGTCCGTTCGTGCAGCGCCTTGATGGCGACGGGCCGCATCAACTTGGGATCGAAGGCGCGGTAAACCGCGCCCATCGCGCCCGATCCCAGGTGCCCGACGATTTGATACGGTCCGATCAGCGCGCCGGCGGGAAGCGTCATCGATCTCACCGAAGTGTACACCGCAAAGGCCCGCCTTCTGATGGTTGGCGCGCGCGACCGCCGGTGGCTGGACGACTAGAAGGCTTCCCTCGTGAGGCCCATACGGTTCAGGATCGCCCGGGTCAGCTCGGTGCCGTCGCGGTGGAGGTGCGATGGAAGGTTGGCTGGGTGAGGAACCGGACTCGCGAGCGCGTGCTCGATCGCGCGGGTATAGTCCGCGCTCATCAGCTCTGGCGTGTGCTCGTCCGACCAGTACGCGCGTGCGTTGCCGCCGAGCTCACGCCGGAGCGCCGGGTCGGTCGCCAGGCGCCGCATCGCGATCTTCAGGGAGTGGATTTCGTCCAGGACGTCGATGGTGATGGCGATTGGCCCGCGCTGCGTCTCGGCCTCGTAAGGTTCTCCCTGCTGAATCGTCCAGGTACGCGGATCGAGCGCCGTGATGCCGACCGTATGCGCCAGATCGGTGATGATGGTCGGCTTGCCCTGCGCGAGACACCGTAGCCACGACGCGGATGTTTCGTGCGACGTCGGCCAGCGCAGGCAGAGGCACACGTCCGCCATGTCGATGTACGCCGCCAGCTCCTGATCCGGCACGAAGCCGGTCATCGTCACCCGCTCCTCGATGCCGAGGGCTCTGGCCTCGTGCATCGGATCGTAGTACGACGCGGCGTCTCCCACGAGCAATAGATGGGCGGCGGGCACGAAGCGGGCCGCGCTCCTCAGCGCGGGGAGAATTGAACTGATGCGCTTTTCCGGTGTCATGCCGCCGAATGCCGCGAAGACAAACGTGTCGGGCGGCAGGTTGTGACGCGCGAGCAGCGCCTCGCGGCTGATGGACGGAGTGGCAGACGGCACACCCATTCGAATCACATCCACGTTCACCTCGGGAAAGCTCCAGGTGAGGTCGTGCGCCACGCGCGCGTTGTGGACGGCGACCCGACGCGATGTCGAGAGTGCCAGTCGCAGCATGGGCCAGAGGTGGAAGAGCACTCCGCCCGATCCGGCGATGATGTGTTCGGCGACTCGTTCGGAACAGTCCGGATGGTTGTAACGGAACTCGGCGCGGTAGTCGTCGTAACGGCCGCGGCCGCGGAGCAGCGACAGCGCGCGGGCCTGATGGAGTTGCGCGTCGTGAAGCACCAGGAGACCGGGATAACGCACCAGATACGGCCACATGTAATCGTGGCAGCTCGCGTTGCCCAATTGATAGACGATGAGATCGTACGGGTGGTGAAGGTGCTTCCACAGAAAGTCGAAGGCGGAAGCTTCGGGGAACACGTCGAGGGCATAGTCCGCGGCGAGAAGAGGGAGTACTTCTGTGGTGTAGGTGGCGATGCCCGAGCGCACGGGAGGCAGCGGGGAGAACCAGGCGAGGCGACGCACGAGTGAATTCTAGACCGAGGAGAGATGTCACGCGGCGTGTTGCTGCCACAGGGACGAACTGACCCGCAGCCAGGGACCCGGATGCGTTGACTTGCCCGGGGGGGTCCGTTAGCATGAGGCATCGGTTGGCGCGGCTCTTCGAGTCGGCCGCATGCGCCGCAGCCGGAGGTGATGGCCACCATTCCGTGCGCGGCGATTTTTTGCGGATCGGCTTGAGAAAATCTTCACAAGCTGAGCCTCGGCCGCTCGCTCGGCCGCGACCGAACCGCACACTCCATGCAGGGCTGGTTGTCCATTCTGTTGATGATTGGTCTCGGCGCGGCGTTCGGCGCCGTGACGCTTGTCTTGTCGCGGCTGCTCGGCCCCCGCCATCCGACTCCCGAAAAGAGCGCGCCGTACGAATGCGGCATGCCGCCGGTCGGCGATGCGGGCGAGCGTCAGTCGGTCAAGTTCTATCTCGTCGCGATGATTTTTCTGCTCTTCGACATCGAAGTCGCGTTCGTGTACCCGTGGGCCATGGCCCTTCGAGCGCTCGGGTGGGCCGGGTACATCCAGGTTCTGCTGTTCTTCGGGATTCTGCTCGTGGGATATGTGTACATTTGGAAGAAGGGCGTGCTCGACTGGGGGACGGATCGTCCCCTGACATCGGCCCGGTGACCGACATGAGTGATCTGCCCGACATTCCCGTTTTGACGACCACCGTGGACAAGATGATCCAGTGGGCGCGGCGCTCGTCGCTCTGGCCCGTGACGTTCGGGCTGGCGTGCTGCGCCATCGAGATGATGTCGATGAGCGCGTCTCGCTATGACATCGCCCGGTTTGGCGCTGAAGTGTTCCGCGGATCGCCGCGTCAGTCCGACCTGATGATCGTGGCCGGACGTCTGTCTCGAAAAATGGCGCCGGCGCTCCGGCGCATCTATGACCAGATGCCGGAACCGAAGTGGGTCATCTCGATGGGCGCTTGTGCGTCGGTCGGCGGTGTGTTCGACAATTACGCGCTCGTGCAGGGCGTGGATCAGGTAGTGCCCGTCGATGTGTTCGTGCCTGGCTGTCCGCCGCGGCCGGAGGCACTCATCTACGGCATCGTTCAGCTGCAGAAGAAGATTGCCGCGTCCCGGGCGTGATGGCGCCTGCGGTCCCGTTGCCGATCACCCATGACTGAAGAGCCGATGGACGCTCCGACGCTGGTGAGCGGTTTGGCCGCCGCCCTTGGAGGCGAGGGGTGGGAAGCGGCGACCGCGCAGGATCAGCCAACGCTCTATGTGTCGAGCGGAAGGCTCCTCGAAACATGCCGCTACCTGCGCGACACATCCGGCCTGTCGTTTCGGCTGCTTGCCGACATCACGGCGGTCGACTGGCTGCCTCGCGAGCCACGGTACGAAGTGGTCTACCATCTCGCGTCGCCGGCGGAGCGGCGGCGGCTGCGGATCAAGACGCGCGTGTCGGGAACCGATCCGCACCTGCCCACGGTGGCGGCGATTTGGCCGGCGGCCGGCTGGCTCGAGCGCGAAGTCTGGGACCTCTTTGGCATCGTCTTCGACGATCACCCCGATCTGCGGAGATTGTTGATGCCGGACGATTGGGAAGGACATCCGCTGCGGAAGGACTATCCCGTTCAGATCACGCTCGCGGCCACTGTCAGCGAGCCGCTGCAGGTGTCCGAGGAAGAGTTCAAGGCTCGACTCGAGGCCGACCGCCACGCGCGGACGCGCCGATCATAGAGAGGCTGTCCGATGGCTGGCGACCCCCGTGACGCGATCGTTCGAGAAATCTTCCAGGCATCCGCACAGGCGCTGGAACTGGCGCTCAAGTCGACCGGGGCCGCGATACCGGTCGCGGTCGATGCGATTGCGGCCGCGCTCGCGGCCGGCGGCAAGGTGCTGGTGTTTGGAAACGGGGGCAGCGCCGCTGACTCTCAGCATCTGTCTGCCGAGCTCGTGGGACGATTCACGCGGGAACGCCGCGCGCTCGCCGCAATTGCGCTCTCGACGGACACGAGCATTCTGACGAGCATCGGCAACGACTACAGCTACGATCGCGTGTTCGTCCGGCAGATCGAGGCGCTCGGCCGTCCTGGCGATGTGGCGATCGGGATCACGACGAGCGGGAATTCACCGAACGTGGTGGCGGCGCTCACGGCGGCGCGCGCGCAGGGGCTCAAGACGGTTGCGCTGACGGGACGCGACGGCGGCGGCGCGGGACGCGCGGCCGACATTCATCTCAACGTCCCGGTGGCATCGGTGGCGCGTGCGCAGGAAGCGCACCGGACGATCATGCACGCCATCTGCGAGCTGCTGGAGCAATCGATTTTTAAGAACTAAGAACCAAGCACCAAGAACTAAGAACTTCTTTTTTCCTCATGCCCCAGCTCCGCACCGAAACCATGACCGTGAACATGGGACCTCAACATCCCAGCACGCATGGTGTCCTTCGTCTCGTGCTGGAGCTGGATGGCGAAACGGTGCGCTCGGCGTCGCCGACGATTGGATATCTTCACACGGGCATCGAGAAGACGTGTGAGCAGAAGAAGTGGCAGCAGGTGATTCCGCTCGTCGAGCGGATGGATTACCTGAGCGCGCAGTCCAACAGCCTGGCGTTCTCCTTGTCGGTCGAGCGGCTGATGGGCCTGACGATGCCCGAGCGTGTGCAGGCCATTCGAGTGCTGCTCGCCGAGCTCCAGCGCATCAACAGTCATCTGGTCTGGCTCGGCACACACGCCATGGAAGTCGGGGCGGTGTCGGTGATGCTCTACTGCTTCCGGGAACGGGAGCTGCTCCTCAACATCAACGAGCTGATCGCCGGGTTCCGGATGTTCCCGTCGTTCATCCGGATCGGCGGGCTGCGCGAGGATCTCCCCAGGGGATTCCACGATGCCGTCCGGGCGTTTCTCGATCGTTTTCCGGTCAAGCTCAACGAGTACGAAGATCTGCTGACGCAGAATGCCATCTACCTGAAACGGACGCGCGGCGTCGGCGCGATTTCGCAAGACGAGGCGGTGGCATGGGGCCTGGTCGGACCGATCGCGCGTGCCGCGGGGTCGTCGTACGACGTCCGGAAGGCATTTCCGTATCTCGGCTACGAGACGTACGAGTTCGACGTGGCCGCGGGCGCGAACGGCGACGTCTACGATCGATATCTGGTGCGGATGGAAGAGATGCGGCAGAGCGTGCGCATCTGCCGGCAGGCTCTCGATCGCATCACCCCGACGGGTCTCTTTGCGGTGGACGATCCGCGCGTGGTCCCGCCGCCGAAGGACAAGGTGTATACGGAGATGGAAGCGCTCATCCAGCACTTCCTGATCTATTCGCAGGGTTTCGTCACGCCGCCCGGCGAATCGTACGTGCCTGTCGAGGGTCCCCGCGGCGAGCAGGGATTCTATGTCGTGTCGGACGGCACGAACCGCCCCTGGCGCGTCAAGTCGCGGGCACCGTCCCTTCTGGCCTGCCAGGCGCTCGAACGGCTGGTCGTGGGGGGGCTGATTGCCGATGTCGTGGCCGTCATCGGTTCGGTGGACGTGGTGATGGGAGACGTCGATCGATGAGCTTTCATCCGCGCATGTCGTACGGTTCGGAGTTCCACCGGTCCACGCGCGAATTGCCCGTGGCGGGCGACGAATTCACCTATACGCCCGAGCATCGCGAGCGTCTCGAACGGATCTGCGCGCGCTACCCGCCGGATCGACGTCGGTCTGCCATTCTCCCTGCTCTTTATCTCGTGCAGCAGCAGATGGGCTACATCACGGCGGCAGCGATGCGCCATGTCGCCGACGCGATCGGGTGTTCGGCGGCCGAAGTCGAAGACGTCGTGTCGTTCTACACGATGTTCTATTCGAAGCCGGTCGGGCGGTACGTGCTCCAAGTGTGCCGGACGCTGTCGTGCGCGCTCGCCGGCGCCGAGCGTGTGACCGAGGCGCTCACCAAGAAGCTGGCGATCAAACCAGGAGAAACGGACCCATCGGGTACGTTCACGCTGATCGAGGTCGAGTGCCTGGGCGCCTGCGACCGCGCACCTGTACTGATGGTCAATGACGAATGGCACGAAGCGCTCCGTCCCGAGGCCGCCGGGCAGCTCGTGGACGATCTGCGCGATCGCGGAACGACGGCGGTCAGCGGCTGTCATCACAAGGTGGAGAAGTGACGTTCGAACCCGTCCTGACGAAGTACGTGCGCGAGCCCAACTCCTTCACGCTCGATTTCTATCTGCGGCACCATGGCTACGAAGGTTTGAAGAAGGCGCTCGCGCTCAAACCCGATCAGATCATCGAAGAGGTCAAGCGGGCGGGCCTGCGGGGCCGGGGTGGCGCCGGCTTTCCGACGGGCATGAAATGGCAGTTCGTCCTCAAGGACACGCCGAAGCCGAAATACATCGCGTGCAACGCCGACGAGAGCGAGCCCGGTACGTTCAAGGATCACCTGCTCATGGAGCGCTATCCGCATCTGCTTCTCGAGGGATGCCTGATCGGGTGCTACGCCATCGGCGCGAAAGTGGCCTACATTTACATCCGCGGCGAGTTCTACCACGTCGAGCAGGCGGTCGAGCGGGCGATCGACGAGGCGTACGCGGCGGGATATGTCGGCCGGAATATTCTGGGCAGCGGATTCGACTGTGACATCTACGTACACCGCGGGGCGGGCGCCTACGAAGCCGGCGAGGAGACCGCGCTCCTGGAATCCCTCGAGGGGAAGCGTGCGCAACCGCGGCTGAAGCCGCCGTTTCCGGCCGTCGCGGGGCTCTACCAGTGCCCGACCGCCGTCAACAACGTCGAGACGCTCTGCAACGTGCCGCTCATCTGTCTGAACGGCGCGGACTGGTATGCGGCGATCGGTCCCGAGAAGAATGGAGGACCGAAACTCTTCTGCGTGAGCGGCCACGTGAAGCGGCCGGGCGTCTACGAGGCGTCGATGCACACGACGCTTCGCTCGCTGATCTTCGATTACGCAGGCGGCGTGCGCGACGGGCACTCCTTGAAGGCAGTCATTCCCGGCGGTTCATCCGTCCCGATTCTGCTGCCGGATCAACTCGATATCCCGGCGAGCTTCGACAGCGTCCAGAAGGCGGGCTCGCTCCTCGGGTCGGCGGGCATCATCGGTACTCGACGACACGACGTGCATGGTCTGGCTCGCCGAGAATCTGTTGCACTTCTATCGCCACGAGTCCTGCGGCAAGTGCACGCCGTGCCGCGAAGGCACGGACTGGCTGTGGAAGATCCTGCACCGGCTCGAGCAGGGCGAGGGCGACATGACAGACATCGACCTGCTCGTGAGCGTGGGCAACAACATCGTGGGGAAGACGCTCTGCGCGTTCGGAGACGCCGCCGCCACGCCGGCGCTGACCACGGTCAAGAATTTTCGAGCCGAATTCGAAGCCCACGTGCGTGAGGGGCGGTGCACCGTGCCGGCGGACTGGCGGGCGGCTTCGCGGGCCGGTGCGCATTGAGATGACGCCCGTTCTCATCGCGCAGCTCGGGTTGATCCTGTTCGTATTCGTGGTGCTCTTGAGCTCCGCGGCCGGCATGGTCTACATGGAGCGGAAAGTCGCCGCGATGCTCCAGCAGCGCATGGGACCCTACCTTGTCGGACCACGCGGGCTGCTGCAGCCGCTGGCCGATATCGTGAAGCTCTTCTTCAAGGAGGAGCTGCGGCCCGCCCAGGCCGACGCGTTTCTCTTCATGCTCGCGCCCGTCATTTCGGCGACCGCCGCCTTCGCGGCATTTGCCGTCGTGCCGTTCGGCGCCGAGACCACGTTCTTCGGGTGGCTGGACGAACCGATCAGCCTGCAGGTGGCCGACGTGAACGTGGCCATGCTCGTGATCTTCGCGGTCGCGTCGATGGGTGTGTACGGCATCGTGCTGGCCGGCTGGAGCGCGCGCAGCAAATACTCGTTGCTCGGAGGATTGCGATCGGCCGCCCAGATGATCAGTTACGAGCTGTCGTACGGGCTTGCGCTCGCCGCCGTGCTGCTCATCGCCGGTTCTCTGTCGCTGCGCGACATCGTCAATGCGCAGAGTGGAACGTGGGGATGGCTGCCGATCGTTCCGAAGTGGAACATCTTTCTGCAGCCGCTTGGCTTCTTCATTTACCTCACGGCGGGGATTGCCGAGACCAACCGCGCGCCCTTTGACTTCCCGGAGGCCGAACAGGAGCTCGTCGCCGGCTATCACACCGAGTACAGCAGCATGAGCTTCGCCATGTTCTTCATGGCCGAGTACATCAACATGGTGACCGTGTCGGCCGTGGCCACGGACCTCTTTCTGGGCGGCTGGCATGGACCGTTGCTGCCCGAATCGCTCGGATGGATCTGGTTCCTCATCAAAGTGCTGGCGCTCTTGTTCTTCTATGTGTGGATCAGGTGGACACTGCCACGGTACCGGTACGACCAGCTGATGCAGTTTGGCTGGAAGATCCTGCTGCCGCTCGCCGTCGTCAACCTGCTCATCACGGCTGCCGGAGTGCTGTACTTTGCCGTTTGATCTGCTGCTCTTCTATCTCTTTGGCGCGGTCGCCGTCGGCACGTCGCTACTGGTGATCACGCAGAGCAATCCCATTCACAGCGTGCTGCTGCTGATCGCGTCGTTCGGCGCGCTGGCGGGGTTGTACGTCCTGCTCGATGCGCCGTTCGCGGCCGTGACCCAGATCATCGTGTACGCGGGCGCCATCATGGTGCTCTTTCTCTTCGTCGTGATGCTGCTCAACGCGCCGGGTGAAAACGCGCCGGGTGATCCGCCGGCGATCGTGGGTGCGCGGGCGCGCCGCTTCGGCGGACTCTTGTCGATACTGCTGGCGGTCGAGCTCGCGTGGGCATTCTCGCGGCCGCCACGACTGAGTTCGATCGAGCCGTACGGTGCCGTTGACGTGACATCGGTTGCGGATATCGGACGGCGCCTGTTCACGACGCACGCCTTCGCGTTCGAAGTCACGTCGATCCTGATCCTCGTGGCCATGTTGGGAGCCGTCGTGATCGCTCGCCCGCTCCGGGCCCGGAACACTGAACCCTGAGCGCTTGAAATGCCTCCGCTGAACCACGTGGTGATTCTCTCGGCGATCCTCTTCGCCATCGGCACCATGGGTGTGTTCATCCGGCGGAATCTGATCACGGTCCTCCTGTCGATCGAAATCATGCTCAACGCGGCCAACCTGGCATTCGTGGCGTTCGGTCGCGTGCGCGGTTCGGTCGACGGCCAGATCATCGTGTTCTTCGTCATGACTGTGGCGGCGGCCGAAGCCGCGGTCGGGCTCGCACTCGTCATCGCGCTCTTTCGTCAACGTGAGTCGCTCAGCCCGGATGCCTTCACCGGGCTCAAGTGGTGACCGCCCCCGTGCTCCTGCTGATTCCCGCTCTTCCGGGCCTCGGATTCCTGGCCAATGCCGCGCTGGGCAGGCGATTGTCGAAACAGGTGTCCGGCGGCATCGCCTGTGCGGCGATGGTGGCCGCATTCCTCGTGTCGCTGGCGGCCGTCTGGTCGCTCCCGGCCGATCCGGCGCACCGTTTCATCAGGCAGGAGGTCTACACGTGGATAGCGTCCGGCGATCTGACGATCCCGTTCGCTCTGGCGCTCGATCCCCTGTCCGCGTTGATGATCCTCGTCGTCACCGGCATCGGCAGCTTGATCCATGTCTATTCGATCGGGTACATGCACGACGAGTCGGACGCTGAGTACGCGCGCTACTTTTCCTATCTGAACCTGTTCGCGGCGTTCATGCTCGTGCTCGTCCTCGGCGCCAACTTTCCCGTCATGTTCGTCGGATGGGAAGGTGTGGGGCTCTGCTCCTATCTTCTGATCGGATTCTGGCACCAGAAGACGTCGGCGGCCGATGCCGGCAAGAAGGCGTTCATCGTCAACCGTGTCGGCGATTTTGGATTCGTCCTCGGCATGCTGCTGGCGTTCACGCACTTCGGGACGCTCGACTTTCAGGGGATTGCCGGAGCGGTGGCGCGCCTGGCGCCCGACGCCACGTTTGGCGTCACCTCGCTCATCGCGCTGCTGTTGTTCGTCGGCGCGACGGGGAAGTCGGCCCAGATTCCCCTGTACATCTGGCTGCCCGACGCCATGGAGGGGCCGACGCCGGTCTCCGCACTCATCCACGCGGCGACGATGGTGACGGCTGGTGTGTACATGATCGGGCGAAATGCCGTGCTCTTTGGACACGCGCCCGAGGTGCTGGCCCTCGTGGCGGTCATCGGCGCGGCCACAGCGCTTCTTGCGGGGACCATCGGCCTCGTGCAGAACGACATCAAGCGCGTGCTCGCGTACTCGACCGTGTCGCAGCTCGGCTACATGTTCCTGGCGATGGGTGTCGGCGCCTACACGGCCGGCATCTTTCACCTCTTCACCCACGCGTTCTTCAAGGCGCTGCTGTTCCTCGGTTCAGGCGCCGTGATTCACGCCCTCGCCGGCGAGCAGGATCTCCGCCGGATGGGCGGGCTGCGTTCGGCGCTGCCGAAGACGTACTGGACGTTCCTCATCGGGGCGATTGCGATCGCCGGCGTGCCGGGATTCGCCGGCTTCTTCAGCAAGGACGAAATCCTATTCAGGACGTACACGTCGGGTCGCACGGGCCTGTGGCTGGTTGGGGTCCTCACGGCATTCCTGACGGCGACGTACATGTTCCGTCTGGTGTTTCTCGCATTCCACGGCCCGAGGGCCTCGGCCGCGCCTGACGAGGAGCACCATGCGGATGCGGCGTCCGGTGATGCGCATGGCGGTCGCCCGCACGAGCCTGGAGCACATCCGCACGATGCGCCTCCAAGCATGGCGACGGCGCTGATGGTGCTCGCGCTGGGATCCATCGTGGCGGGCTACTGGGGGCTGCCGCACGTACTCGGCGGGTCGAATCGCATCGAGGCGTTTCTGGCGCCGAGCTTCCACGCGCAAGGTGTGGAGGGCGAATCCCCTGAGGCCGTGAGCGAAGTGAGCGGAGCGGGTGAAGGGCTCGAGCTGACGCTGATGAGCGTTTCGGTGGCGGCCGCCGTCGCAGGCATCGCGCTTGCTCAGTTCCTGTTCCTGCGGCGACGTGACCTGGCTGACAAACTGTCGACCCGGTTCTCGGCGGTGCACAGATTGCTGCTGAACAAGTACTACGTGGATGAGATCTACGACGCGGTGATCGTGCAGCCAATCAAGAACCTGTCGACGACGGTTTTGTGGCGCGGCATCGACGTGGGGTTCATCGACGGTGCGGTGAACGGCACCGGCACGGCGGTCCGCCAGATGAGCGACCTGCTGAGACGCGTGCAAACCGGATCGGTCCGTAGCTACGCCGTGTCATTCGTCGTCGGCGTGATCGTGGTGCTCGGGTATTACCTGCTTCTGTGACGGCTCAGGCGCAGGCTTGAACTAAGGACTAAGAACCAAGAACCAAGAACTAGAGAGTGCATTTCCCAATCCTATCGACCATCGTCTGGCTCCCGATTCTCGGCGCCGTTCTCCTGTTGCTTCTGGGGAACGAAGACGGCCGACGTGACGGCCTCGTCCGCCGCGTGGCGTTGATCGTGTCCATTCTCGTCTTCGCCGAGACGCTGCTGCTCTGGGCGAGATTCGATTCGACGATGGCCGACTTTCAGTTCGTCGAGCGGCATCAGTGGATTCCGGCATTCGGGATTCAATATCTGATGGGCGTGGACGGGATCAGCCTGTTCCTCATTGTCCTCACGGGGTTTCTCACGCCGCTCGCGCTCTTGTCATCGTGGCAGTCTGTTTCGCGCAAGGTCAAGGAGTTCTGCATCTTCATCCTCGTGCTCGAAGCCGCCATGATGGGCGTTTTCGTGTCTCTCGATCTCTTCCTCTTCTATGTGTTCTGGGACGCGATGCTGATCCCGATGTACTTCCTGATTGGCATCTGGGGATACGAGCGGCGCGTCTACGCGGCCGTCAAGTTCATTCTGTACACGATGGCCGGCAGCGTGCTGATGCTGATTGCCATCATCGGCCTCGCCTATCTGCACCAGTCGTCGACCGGCGCGGCGAGCTTCGAGCTCGAAGAGCTCTACGAGCTGTCGATTGCGCCGGCGGTGCAGTTCTGGCTGTTCCTGGCGTTTGCGCTCGCATTCGCGATCAAAGTGCCGCTCTTCCCGTTCCACACCTGGCTGCCCGATGCGCACGTCGAAGCGCCGACGGCGGGGTCGGTCATCCTGGCCGGGGTCCTCCTGAAGATGGGGACGTACGGCCTCGTCCGGTTTGCGTTCCCGCTGTTTCCCGACGCGGCACTCTTCTTTGCGCCGTATCTGGCCACGTTGGCCGTCATTGGCATCGTGTATGGCGCGCTCGTCGCCATGGTGCAGCCGGACATGAAGAAGCTCGTCGCCTACTCGAGCGTGAGCCACCTCGGGTTCGTCGTGCTGGGCATTGCGGCGATGAATGCACAGGGGCTGCAGGGAGCCGTCTTCCAAATGCTGGCACATGGCGTCAGCACCGGTGCGCTGTTCCTCATCGTCGGCATGCTGTCCGATCGGCGGCACACGCGTCTCATCGCGCAGTTTGGCGGCCTCAAGGCGGTGATCCCGCAGATGACCGCCGCGTTTCTGATCGTGACGCTCGCGTCGATCGGTCTCCCGGGTCTGAACGGATTCATCGGCGAGTTCCTGATCCTGCTCGGCGCTTTCAGGTGGAACCCGCGATTTGCGTCGGTGGCGGCCGTCGGGATGATTCTGTCGGCCGTCTACATGCTGTGGATGTTCCAGCGAGTCAATTACGGAACGGTGACGCACGAGGAGAACCGGACGCTGCCCGATCTGACAGGCCGCGAGCGATGGGCCCTGTTGCCCGCCGTCGCCGTCGTGATTCTGATGGGCATCGTGCCCGGACTCTTCCTGACGCCGATGGGACCCTCGGTCGATCGTCTCGTCGGCCGCGTTCGTCAGGCGCAGCGGATGGAAGTGCAAAAAGGTTCTACCGTTCCGGGGTTCTACCGTGCCAGGGTTTCGCTTCCGAGATCGAATGGAACTCGTGAACTGGGAACCAAAACCGGAAACCCTGGAACCTTAGAACCATAGAACTTAGAAGCTGAGATGTCTCCCTCGTTCAACGCCACGTTCCCAATCGCGTGCGTCGTGTCCGCCGGACTCGCGGCGATGGTCGCCGAAGCCTTTCGCGGCCATGACGAGCGTCCGCCCATCGGCGCATTGGCGCTCATCGGGCTCATCGGGGCGGGTGTCGTCTCCGTGCTGCTCTGGAACCGGAACCTGTCGAGTTTTGGCGTGCTCGTCGCCGACAATTTCGGCCTCTTCGTGACGCTCATTCTCGTCGTGATCGGGATGCTGACGGTCGTCTTCTCGGCCTCGACCATCGAGCGCGACGGCATCCCCGGCGGCGATTACTACGCGCTGACGCTGTTCTCCATCGCGGGCATGATGCTGATGGCGATCGCGACCGACCTCCTCGTCATCTTTCTCGCCTTGGAGGTTCTGTCCCTCGCCGTGTACGTGCTGACCGGGATCCGTCGCGATTCCGAGCACGGTACTGAAGCGGCCTTCAAATATTTTCTGCTCGGCGGGCTGTCGAGCGCGTTCTTCCTGTACGGAATCGCGCTGACGTATGGCGTCACCGGGGCCACCCGACTCGACCGCATCGGCGTCGTGCTCTCTTCGCCCGCCATGGATCAGCAGCCGATGATGCTCTTCGCGCTCGGGCTTTTGCTCGTCGGCTTCGCGTTCAAGGTGTCCGCGGTTCCATTCCACATGTGGACGCCTGATGCGTACCAGGGCGCGCCGACCGTGGTCACGGGCTTCATGTCCACCGGCGTCAAGGCCGCGGCGTTCGCCGCGCTCGCTCGTGTCTTTTTCTCCGCGCTCGAACCGCTGAAGGCGGATTGGACGCCGATCGTCTGGTGTCTCGCGCTCCTGACGATGATCTTCGGCACCATCGTCGGGGTGGCGCAAACCAGCCTGAAGCGGATGCTCGCGTACTCGAGCATTGCGCACGCGGGTTACCTGCTGCTGGCGCTCGTGTCGGCGAATCAGGCGGGGAAGGGCGCAATCCTCTTCTATCTTCTCGCCTACGCCGTCACGAATCTTGGCGCCTTCGGCGTCATTGCACTCCTGGGCAGCAGGGATCGGGAGGACGACGATATCGCCGATTACGCAGGACTCTGGAACACACATCCGGTGCACGCGGCGCTCTTGACGGTGTTTCTGCTGTCACTCGGTGGCTTTCCGCCGACGGTGGGGTTTGTCGCGAAGTGGTATGTGTTCAGTGCCGCCGTCTCTGCCGGCTACTATGGACTGGCGGTGATTGGCGTCCTGACGAGCGTCATCGCGGTGTTCTTCTATCTCCGTGTGGTCGTCATGATGTACATGACGGACACTCCCGGTCGCGTCCTCATGCCCCCCGTGCCTCTCACGGCGACGGCCGCGCTGCTGTTTTCGGGGATCGCGATCCTGTATCTGGGGATCCTGCCGACTCGACTCCTGGATCTCGCAGCCAGTTCCGTCCGCACGCTCTTCTGAAACCGCTACAGCTCGTTGAGCAATCGGACGAGGACTTCGTCCTGGCCTGAGAGAACCGTCCGAGGATCGAGGACGACGCGGTCTTCCTCGATGCGGGCGATAACCGGGGGATTCAGGTGGCGGAGACGCCACTCCAGCGCGTCTGCCGAGTCCTCGGTCGACGTCAGGGCAATCAGGCATGTTGCGAGCGTCATGCCCGGCGCGCTGCCGCCTCCGATCGTGGACAGGCCCGGTACCAGTGTCGCGGTGAGCGTCGTCGAGGCGATCGACCGGACGATCTGTCCCGCGCGACGCTCGATCTCCGGAAGGCCCATGGCAATCATCCGCGCGACGGGCACGGCCTCCTCTGCGCGTCCCCGCTGGTACTCGACGAGTGTCGTTTCAAGCGCGGCGTACACCATTTTGCCGGCACGAACCGCGCGCATCAGCGGATGGCGTCGCAGTCGGTCGACCAGGGCTCGTCGGCCCACAATGATTCCCGACTGCGGGCCTCCCAGCATCTTGTCCCCGCTGAAGAGGACGAGATCGACGCCCGCGTCGAGGCTGGCCTGAACTGTGGGCTCGTGAATGGAATTCGAAGCGCCGAGGGCGCGGGAGGCGTCCAGCAGGCAGCCGCTTCCGAGATCTTCCGCCACCGGCACGTTCAGGCTTCGCCCCAGTTCAACGATTTCGGCGAGCGAAGGCCGCTCGCTGAATCCTTCGATGCGAAAGTTGGACGGGTGCACTCTGAGGATGAGCGCGGTCCGCTCGCCGACGGCCGCGCTGTAGTCGCCGATTCTCGTCTTGTTGGTGGTGCCGACTTCTCGCAGCATCGCGCCGGACTGCACCATCACATCCGGGACGCGGAAGCCGCCGCCGATTTCGACGAGCTCGCCTCGCGAGATCACGACTTCGCGTCCGGTCGCGAGCGACGCAAGGGTCAGCAGCGTGGCCGCGGCGTTGTTGTTCACGACGAGCGCCGACTCGGCGCCCGTCAGACGGCACAGCAGCCGGTCGGCGTGCTGGTCGCGGCTGCCGCGCGCCCCGGCCTCGAGGTCGTACTCGAGGTTGCAATATGCGACGGACAGATCGGCCACCGCTTGCGCAGCCACACTGCCCAGGGGGGCACGCCCCAGATTGGTGTGGATGATGACGCCGGTCGCGTTGATGACGAGCCGCAGCGACGGACGAAAGGTCTCCCGGACGGACGCCTCGGCTGAACGCTCGATGAAGTGAGCCAGTTCCGCCGCGTCGCTGGTCAGCGAGCCGTCGCTCAGACGACTCCGCGCCTCGCCGGCGGCGGCCCGCAGCGCGTCAACCACCGCGTCGTGGCCGAACCGCTCCGCGAGCGAGCGGACGCGCTCACGCTGGCGAAGCTGATCGATCGAAGGAATCGCCCGAAAGTCGGTCATGTGCGCGCCCGAGCCCGAATCGAACCGCGGTCAGCGCGGCGGCTTGCTTGCGGCTGTACGCGCTGTCAGGATACCATCACCGCGCCAGCGGAAAATCGCGCGCAGACTCGCCGACATTACTCATGGAACGATCTCGAAAGCCGGCGGACCCGGTGTCTACGACGGAAAGGACGTCCGGCCCCTCGTCGCAATCCGGGGAAACCGTGCCGCAGTACCGTCCGCGCGAGCGCTTCTGGCCCTACGTCGATCTGCCGGAAGAGCCGACACCGGAGGAGCTCGCGGCGCTCGATCCTGATCTTCGCGAAGCCTTGTTCGGCCCGGAGGAACGTCCTTTCTCGATCACGCTGGTCTTTCCAAGATTCGACGGTCCGGACTACGAGCGCGCGTTGAAGATGGCGCGCGCGTCCGCGGAACATCGCGAGGTCGGGACGGGCGACGCGTTTCGCCATCGGGCGCGGTTCTGGTCGAGCGACGCGGTCCGTCTGCACGAGCTGTTTCAGATCGTCGGCCGACTCGACGGCTGCGAGGTGCTCGTCAACGATCGGCCCGTGCCCTACGCGCGAGAGCTCTGGTTGCCGCTCGTCTGGCTCCTGATGCGGCGGTGAGGCACTCGTGAGCGCGCCGTCCGAGATCGACCGCGACCTGAAGCAGCTCGAGATCGACTTGAAGCTCCTCGAGTCCGAATACAACATGTATTTTTCGGGCCGGCTGCCGCGGCCGCCCCTCGAAACGCGGAGCCGCGTGGAAGCGCTCGTCAAGCGCTGCGATCGCCGCCACATCCCCAACCACGCCGATCGGTTTCGCTTTGCTACGCTCCAGAGCCGCTTCCTGACCTTCACCGAGCTCTGGGATCGGGGGCTTCGCGCCCGCGAAGAGGGCCGCTCCGGGCCTTTTCCGGATCGCGGATCCGACGAGCCTCAGGGGCCTCCGCCTTCGACCCGGATTGTCACGGTCGTCACGTTCGACGATGTGACCCGGGAAGCGGACAAGCTGCGGGATCTCTATCAGCGCCTGGAGGAGGCGCGGCGCGAAACCGGACAGGACTCGGTGCCGTTCGGCAAGTTTGCGAGCCTCGTTGGCGACGAAGTGCGGCGGCTCAGACGGGAAGGCAGCGTCGAAGTGGCCGTCCGGGTGAAGGTCGAGAATGGCCGCGTCAGCGTGACTGCGAGAGGATTGAAAGGCGTGAAGGAGGATGAACCGGAGGAGTGAGTCGTGCAGAGAGCCCGGCCCGAAGGCCGGGCTCCCAACTGAGCGGTCTAGGCGGCTCTGGTGACGTTGCCCGCCTGCGGGCCCTTCGGACCGTCCACGATTTCGAACTCCACGACCTGCCCCTCTTCGAGCGAGCGGAATCCGGAGCCCTGAATGGCGGAGTAGTGGACGAAGACGTCGCTCCCACCCTCGCGTTCGATGAAACCGTAACCCTTGGCGTTGTTGAACCACTTGACCTTGCCTGTGATACGCATCGTTCTTGTTCCTGCCTTGCTACTGGGCGCAGCGCGCCACTTGACTTGCCAACCCTCGATCCGGCTGCCGGACCGGGGGCATAAAAAAAGACCGCGTTTGCGCGGCCTTGACTTCCGGCGCAAGCCCGCCTGCGCCAACGCGATAATAGCGATCCTCCCGGAGCCTGTCAAGAACCGGCGCGGCCCGGAATGCAGTGTTCCGACGAAACGCGCGCGACCGCCGGCGGCCGCGTGAAGAACTGCGCATCAGGACCGATCTGAGTCGAGAGCGAAACGCATGCGTGCATTGATCAGCGTGTCGGACAAGACCGGCCTCGAAGAACTCGCGCGAGGCCTCGTGGAGAGAGGCGTGGAAATCGTCTCGACGGGTGGAACGGCTGCCGCGCTCACTCGGGCGGCCCTTCCCGTCATCAGCGTCTCGGACGTGACGGGGTTTCCCGAGATGATGGACGGCCGTGTCAAGACGCTCCATCCGCGCATCCATGGCGGCATCCTCGCTCGACGACGTGACGCCGACGATCTCGCAGCGCTGGCACGGCACGACATCCGCCCCATCGACCTCGTCATCGTCAATCTGTATCCCTTCGCGCGCGCGGCCGCGGATCCGGCGACGGACGTGCCAGATCTGATCGAGCAGATCGACATCGGGGGGCCGAGCCTGATTCGCGCCGCCGCCAAGAACTTCGAAGATGTGCTGATCGTGGTCAACCCGGAACGCTACGGGAGCCTTCTGAATGAGCTCGACCGTCCGGGCGGCGCGAGTTTGGCCTTCCGTCTCGCGCTTGCAAGAGAGGCCTTTACGCACACGGCGGCCTATGACGGCGGCATTTCGGCGGCGCTCGCCGCGATCGAAGAAACAGACGGCTCGCTGAAGAGAACGGGATCGGCCGGAGACTCGCTTGTCATCTCGCTCTCCAGGATTCGGACTCTGCGATACGGGGAGAATCCGCACCAGAAGGGCTGGTGGTACGGCACGACTGAAGGAGGAGGATTCTCATCGGCATGCGTCATCCAGGGTAAGGAGTTGTCGTATACGAACCTGCTGGATCTTGATGCGGCGCTGCGAATCGTAAGCGAGTTTGCCGAGCCCGCCGCCGCGGTGATCAAGCATACGAATCCGTGCGGAGCAGCCACCGCTGATTCGGCTGCCGCTGCCTATCTGGTTGCGCGAGAGGCCGATCCCCTCTCCGCGTTCGGTGGCATCGTCGGGCTCAACAGGGCCATCGATGAGCCAACGGCGCGTGCCTTGACGGGCACGTTCATCGAAGCGGTCGTGGCGGCGGACGTCGACGAGGCGGCGCTGCCGATTCTTGCAATCAAGCCCAACATGCGAGTGGTGAAAGTAGCGGCTGGAGAGCGCGTCGGGCGCCCGTTACAACCTGTCGCGCTCGAGCTGCGCTCGATCGTTGGTGGAGTCCTCGTTCAGGAACGCGACGAGGTGCGCGAGGCCCGGAACGGGTGGCCGGTCGACGAGCGCGACGGCGTGACTCCGAAGATCATGACCCGCCGTCGCCCGACCGCCGAAGAATGGAAGGCCCTCAGATTCGCCTGGCGCCTGATTGCGCACGTGAAATCAAACGCGGTGATCTTCACGGGAACCGATCGAACGCTTTCAATCGGCGCGGGCCAGATGAGCCGCGTGGACGCCGTTCGCGCGGCCGTGATGAAGGCCGGCGCGCGAAATGGAGGCCCGGCATGCTCGCTGGCGGGTTCTGTGGCGGCGTCGGACGCGTTCTTCCCGTTCCGCGACGGCCTCGACGCGATTGCCGCGGCGGGGGCCACCGCGATCGTGCAACCCGGTGGATCGGTGCGGGATTCAGAGGTGATCGCGGCGGCCGACGAGCACGGCCTGGCGATGATCTTCACGGGCGTCCGCCATTTCAGGCACTAATCAAACGGGCTCAGGGTTCATCGTTCGAGGTTCGTGGTTCAAGGTTCTTCGTAGGAACTACGAACGAAGAAAACTAAGCACTGCAGAGATCGGCTAACTCTTCGCGCGTCAACGTCGCCGGCCCGAATCGCCCAACGACGACTCCCGCGGCCTGATTGGCCAGGGCCGCTGCTTCCGCCAGAGACGCCCCGGCGCCCACGGCCAGCGCCAGCGTCGCGATGACCGTGTCTCCGGCGCCGGTCACGTCGGACACCTCCCGCGCCGCGGCGCGAAGCGGTCCTTCAACATCTCCGTCGAGGAGCCACATGCCGTGCTCGCCGCGGGTGATGAGCACGGCCTCGCAGTGCGCCCGGTCACGAAACGCGCGTGCGGCCGCGCGCGCTTCCTCATCGGTCCGGATCTGCGCGTGAGTGGCGATCTCGGCTTCGTGGTGATTCGGCGTGACCAGGCGCGCGCCGCGATAGCGATCGAGGTGAGGGATTTTCGGATCGACCAAGACCGGAAGATTCTTCTGCCGGGAGGCGGTGAGCGCCGCCGACATGACGCTGCCGGTCACGCATCCCTTCAGGTAGTCGGACACGATGACGACCGAGGCATCGGCCATCGCGCGCTCGACCATCGGGACGACCAGCGCCTCGGATTGAGGACCAAGGTCTGCGTCGGTTTCATAGTCGACTCGCGCCACCTGCTGATGCCGGTCGGTGACGACGCGCATCTTGACTGTCGTCCGACGTCCTTCGTCGCGCACGATGCCCGCGACGCCGGCGCCGAGGTCAACCAGGGACTGGACGAGACGCTCGCCGGCCTGATCGCGGCCGACGACGCCGACCATTTCTACCCTCGCGCCGAGCGCGCAGGCGTTGTGAGCCACGTTGGCGGCGCCACCGGCCCGGAATTCCTCACGTTCGAAGACCACGATCGGCACCGGCGCCTCCGGCGAGATGCGATCGACGTGGCCGATGACGAACTGGTCCAGCATCAGGTCGCCAACGATGGCGAGGCGGACGCGCGTGAAGCCGGCAATCAAATCTCCGGCGCGAGCCGGCGTCAGCAAAGGAAGCGAGGGCACGGCGTTCGCCAGACGCGTCATGAGAGCAGGCCGTCCCGATCGGCGGCGTAGGGGAGCGTCACGAGAACCAGGAAGAGCATGAGGAACTCGGAATCGCCGAAGTTGTACTCGAACATTCCGGCAGCGAGCATGGCCACGACGGCGGCGAGCCCGGCCGCCGGCAGAAACGGCTGAAGGCTCCTTCGCGTCTTGCGCCAAAGATCTCGGAGCAGCATGCCGATGAACCAGAGCCACGCGATGAGCGCCGGGATGCCACGCTCGGCGGCGATCTGCACCGGCACGTTGTGGAGATGCGGTACGAGCATCTCGACGGCAGACGACTCGCGATACTGCGGGTACACGCGCTCGATCATGTCGGGCCCGACACCGGTCATCGGATGGTCGCGAATGATGTGCGATCCGGCCTTGAGCATCGCCACGCGATCCCGATTGCTCAGGTTCTGCAGGTCGAACATCGAGTAGAACCGGCTCGTGAGTCGTGCGGGTGCCAGCGCGAAGAACAGCGCGATGACGAGCGGACCGACGGCGATCAACCTGAAGTCTTTGAGCAGACAGAGGACGGCCACAGCCGCGCAGGCGCCCACCCAGGCGCTCCTGGTGAATGTCACGACCACAGCAACCAGAAGGGCAGGCATGACGAGCGCCGACCACAGTCGATCGCGGCGGCCGAACAGAATCCGTGCGGCGGCGGTGCAGATGACGAGCATCAAGAGCCCCGAGTACGTCATGTAGTGACCGAGCGTCCCGCGCGGTCGTTGGCCGAGATTGTCGTACTGAAGGACGCCGTACTGGATGATCCCGAGGGCAGCGCTCGCGGCGCCCACCGTCACGATCACGTCGACGATGGTCGTGGCCCTCCGGCCGCGCGCCAGATCGTAGACGGCCGGGACGAGCAGAAACAGAAAGAGCTGTCTGGAGTCCTTGAGCCCGATCAACGGGTCGGTCGAGAAGATCGCCGAGATCAGCGTCAGTCCTCCGTACACCATGAGCGGAACGAACATCGACGGGAACTGGACCCTCTCGCGGTGAGCGACGAGCGACACCGCCCAGCAGATCAGGACGACCGTGAGGAGGATCTCCGCGACGAAGATGGACAGCTGCAGCGCCCCGACCAGTCCCACCAGGGCGGCAATGCCCGTCCATTCCACGCGGTCGCGGGGCGGTGCCCCGGCTGAAACAGTGACAGGCATCATCGCGCGTTCAGTCCTCCGCTCATGAGCCCACGCGTGGAAGGTGACGACGCCGCCGCGAGCGCCCGTTCGGCGCGCGCCTGCACGACGGCTGGCGACAGCCCCGTGAGGCATCGAAAATCACCAGGAACGCAGCGGCGCTGATCGCACGGCCGGCATGGCAGCTCGCCGACGTCAACGAGCTCTGTCACGAGTTCAGGATCGCGCCAGGGGCCCGATCGCTCAGGCAGCGTCGGTCCGAAGAGCGCCACGATCGGCACGTCAGTCGTCCCGGCGACATGGAGTGGCCCGCTGTCGCCGCCGACGAAGAGCGCCACCCGTTCGACGAGCGCCCGCAATTCGCGCAGATTGAAGTCGCCGGCGATGTCGAGGATCGCCCGACCATCCCCGCCGATTCGTTTCCGCGCCGCGTCCGCCACCTTTTTCGACGCGGCGAGATCGGAAGGCCCAGACGTCAGCAGAAATCGTCGTCGGCGGTCCTGTTCTGCGAGGCCGGCGATGAGCGCGACGAACGATTCTTCGGGCCACCGCCTGAACTGATTGCCGGCGCTGACGTGTATGGCGATCACGCGATCACCCCGGACCACGCCCGCCTTCGCGAGGCGCTGGTCGACCGACGCGGCGGCCTGCCGATCGACAGGCATTTCTGTCGGGTTGCGGCTCGGGCTTGGCCTCGCGATTCCCAGCGGCTCCAGCAGATCCCACTGATTCTCGACCGAATGTCGCCGCCGGAGCGCGCGGGGGCGATCGACGACCGCCGTGTACATCCAGCTTCTGGCCATCACGCGGTAGCCGATTCGTTCGGGAGCCCGGCTGGCCCACGCCAGCCAGCTGGCCCGTGGACCGCCGTGAAGATCGATCACGAGGTCGAACGCCCTGGCGCGCAGTTTCCGTCCGAGCGCGATGTCGCCGGCGATACGCGCCAGGCCGCGGGTGGGAGGCGCCACGATGATCTCATTGAGGTTGACATTTCCGGTGACGACATCGAGCGCGACAGGCTCGACGAGGTACGCGATGTGCGCGTCAGGAAAACGCGCGCGCACGGCACCGATGATCGGCGTCGTGAAGACGACGTCGCCGATCAGGCGGAGCCGGATGAGAAGAATGTTCATCCTACGGCTTTTCGATGGTCGCCTCGTCGATCAGCATCACGGGAATGTCGTCCTTGATCGGATAGACGCGGTGGCACTGGTTGCACTTGAGGCCCGCACCCTCATGGACGAGCACCACCGGCGTCTTGCAGTTCGGGCACGCGAGTATTTCGAGCAGTTGCGGATCGACAGCCATGAACGCTCCCGCGAAGAAATGCCCTCAGACTATATCGAATCTGCGCGGGTCCGGCCACCATCCGGCCGCGGCGCCGTCGGTGGCGCATCGCCCCCCAGGACCGCCGTCGGGCGCCAATTTCCTCGGGTTTCGCGGAACTGCACTTGGGGCGGACGACCTCGAGAATGCCTCGCCGCACCTCCCCGTTGGTCGGGCTGACAGCCCCCGGCTTTTGTGGAACAATCGATCCAGATGCTGGTCCTTCCGCTCCTGCTGGCGCTCCAGTTGACGGGAACTGCCCAGGCAGCGCCTCGTCTTCAGGCAGACGCCGCGCCTGAGAGCGCGTACTACCAGTTTCTCCTTGCGCGGCACGCCGAATCAGAAGGCGACATCGACGGAGCCATCGAGGCCTACCATCGCGCCGCCGAGCTCGATCCGAAGTCCGCCGACATTCCAGCCGACCTTGCCGCGCTCTTCGTTCGACTGAACCGACCGCGCGAGGCCATCGAGGCGGGAGAGGCCGCCCTCGCCATCGACCCGGCCCAGCGCGATGCCCATCGGGTGCTCGGCCTTGCCTACGCCGCGCAGGGCCAGGGGGCAGGAAGCAGCGGCCGCCCGCAACTGCTCAAGGCCATCGATCATCTCGAACGCGCGCAGTCCGGAACCGCGCAGGATCCGTCGATCGATCGCGCTCTGGCTCGTCTGTACTTGAAGACCGACCAGCCGGACAAAGCCATCGCCCGCCTGACGGATGCGGTGACTAGCGATCCGGAAGACTCGGAAGGCGTCTACCTGCTCGTGCAGGCGTACTCGGCAACCGGACGGGGGCGCGAGGCGTTGCCGCTCGTCGAAAAACTTGCGGAGACCGATCCGCAGTACTACCGGGTGCTGGCTGAGCTGTACGAGCGCGATCAGCGCTGGGCCGATGCGGCGACCGCCTACGGCAAGGCGTCCGCGAACAACCCGCGAAGCCAGGAGCTGCGGATGCGCTGGGCCACGGCGCTGCTCAATTCACCCGACGAGGCGTCCGCGAAGCGGGCGACCGAGATTCTTCGGAAGGTCGTGGAAGCGACGCCGACCGAGCCGCGATCTCTGTACCTCCTGTCGCAGGCGGAGCGTCGGACGAAAGACTACGCCGGCGCCGAAGCCACCGCGCGCCGGATTCTGATCATCGATCCCAAGAGCCTCTGGGGCCCGCTCGCGCTGTCGCAGGTCTTCGAGGACCAGAAGGAATACCAGCGCGTGATCGAGGCGCTCGAGCCGTACGCGGCCGAGTGGCTCTCGTCGAGAGAGGATGTCGATCGACCGGATGTGGCGCGCCTGCTCGCGCACCTCGGGTTCGCGTACCAGGAGACGCACCGCCCGGATCGAGCCGTCGTGTCGCTCCAGGCGGCCACGCGGTTTTCGACCGACGCATCGATGCCGTTTCAGCTCGGCGCGATCCTCGAGCGACAGAAGAAATATCCTGATGCCGAGCGCGCGTTCCTTCAGGCGCTCGATCGCGATCCCCAGCATGCGCCGTCGCTCAACTATCTGGGCTACATGCTGGCCGAGCGCGGCGAACGCCTCGGCGATTCGGTGAAATACATCCGCCGGGCGCTCGACGTGGAGCCGGACAACCCGTCGTACCTCGATAGCCTCGGTTGGGCGTACTACAAGGCCGACAAGCTGGATGAGGCCGAGGCACCGTTGAAACGCGCCAGCGAGCTCCTGCCGACCAACCGCACCGTTCAGGATCACTGGGGCGATCTGCTGTTCAAGCTCGGTCGATTCCGCGATGCGATCTCCGCCTGGGAGATGGCGATCGCCGGTGAAGGTGATGAGGACGTGCCGCGATCGGTCCTCGAGGGGAAGATCAAGACCGCACGAGAAAAGGCGAAGTAAACACGCCTTGTCCTGTCGCCGCCTTCTGGCCGCCGGCGCACTCATCCTGACGTGTTCGGCGTGCACGCCCTCCCGCCTCGAACTGCCCCAGGGGGCTGGTTCTCCACTGTCCGACTTCCGCGCCACGTTTGACGAGGCCACGGCCGCATGCCGCGACGTTCGCATGCTCTCGGCCGAGATCGCGCTGTCGGGTCGCGTCGCCGCGCGAAAGATTCGGGGCCGCGCCCTCATCGGTCTGCGCGAGCCCTCGTCGATCAGGCTCGAAGGCCTGGCGCCGTTCGGCGCACCTCTCTTCATCCTGGCGGCGAATGGCGAGACGACGACGCTCCTGCTCCCGCGCGAAAATCGCGCGCTGACGGGCAAGCCTCCTGGCGCCGTCCTCGAAGCACTGACGGGCGTCGATCTCGCGCCGGCAGATCTCCTGTCGATCATGTCGGGCTGCGTCTCGCGGGCGGCCGCGGCGAAGGGCCGAGCGTACGGCGAGTGGGCGGCGATCGATCTCGAGGATGGCACCACGATCTGGTTGAAGCCGCGGTCTAATGCGAGTCACATCCTGGCCGGCACGCGAAACGGCCTCAGGGTGGAATACGCCGACGCTGGTCCTGGCGGCTCGAGTCGCGTGCGACTGTCGATCGAGAGCGATCCGGCCCGGCGGGTCGATCTGTTCCTCGAGTTGTCCCAAGTGGACAAGAACGTGCCGCTCGGTCCGGACGCCTTCACGGTGAAGGTCCCGGACGATTCGACTCCGATCGGTCTCGACGAGCTCCGAGATCGCGGGCCCCTCGGCAGTTCCGCATCGTCATGACCGCTTCGCGCGCTCTCATCGTGCGCGCACCCGCCAAGATCAATCGAATGCTCAGGATCCTGGGCCGGCGCCCGGACGGCTATCACGAGGTCGAGACCCGCTTTCAGGCCATCGACCTCTGTGACACGCTGACCTTCGTGGCGTCTCCCGGGCCGCTTCGCCTTCTCTGCGCGGATGCCCGCGTGCCAACCGACGGGACGAATCTGATCCGGCGCGCCGCGGCAGCCCTGTGGCATCACGCGCGAAGGAAGGGCGATCCGCGCGGCGTGATGATCATTCTCGACAAGCGGATTCCGATCGGCGGCGGGCTTGGTGGAGGAAGCAGCGACGCCGCGGCGGCGCTGATGGGTCTTCGGCGATTCTGGAATCTTCGCGTGGGGACCGCCGAGCTCAAGCGGATCGCGGCGGGTCTCGGCGCCGACGTGCCCTTCTTTCTCGAGGGAGGCGCGGCGCTGGGCCGCGCACGAGGCGATCGGGTGTCGCCGGTGCGCGACGCGGCGACCCGGTGGGTGGTGCTCTTGGTCCCCTCGTTCTCCGTGTCGACCGCTGACGCGTACGGATGGTACGCGGCCGATCGCGCGCGAGCATCTCGCCCGCAGGATCTTGCCGGTCGTTCCGCGCGGAAGGGATCGGCCGCGGCGGTGAACGACCTCCAGGCGCCGGTGGCGCGCCGGCATCCCGAAATCAGCCGGGTGACGGCGGCCCTCGTTGGCGCAGGTGCCGAGTTGGCCGCCCTCTCGGGCAGCGGGTCAACGGTTTTCGGCCTCTTCACGTCGAGGCGTGCGGCTGAGGCCGCCACGGCGAGACTGGCGCGGTCGCCGTGGTCGCCTGTCCTGTCGAGGACGCTCACCCGCGACCAATACCGCCGCCTCGTTCGAGCGCGCCGGGTTGGCTTGCCGCGCCGACCAGCCACCTGATAAACTACGCGTTTGCGCCGGGTTCCGTCAGGCCACGCCTTGACGTCAGCGTCCCGTTAATCGCGACAGCGCACGGTCGAAGAGAGCGGTTCGAAGGATGTCTGTCTGGCCGGCGGCGCCGGTGCGACGCGAGGGCGGGCACTGCTCGTCGCCGTAGGGTCGCTGGGGCGTGGCCAAGCGGTAAGGCGCGGGACTTTGGATCCCGTATTCGAAGGTTCGAATCCTTCCGCCCCAGCCAATTCCGGACGGTTCGGAGCGGGTGATCGTCGAGCCGATGAACGAAGCCTCCATGCCGACTGGTTTTGGTGAGCTGAAGATCTTTGCGGGTAGCGCGCATCCCGACCTGGCTCGGGAAATCGCCGATTTCCTCGGCACCTCGGTCGGACAGGCACGGCTGCGCCGCTTTCCGGACACGGAAGTCTCGTTTCAGATCGACGAGAACATCCGCGGGACTGACGTGTTCATCGTTCAACCCACCAGCGCGCCCGTCGACGAGCACCTGGTGGAGCTGCTCATCATGATTGATGCGTTCCGGCGTTCGTCCGCGGCCCGAATCACGGCAGTCCTGCCGTACTACGGGTACGGGCGTCAGGATCGCAAGGACAAGCCGCGCGTGCCGATCTCGGCCAAGCTGGTGGCCAACGTGCTCAGCGCGGCCGGCACCAATCGGGTGCTAACCATGGATCTGCACAAGGCGCAGATTCAGGGATTCTTCGACATCCCGGTGGACCATCTGTTCGCGGCGCCGGTGATCATCGACTACCTGGCGCGCCAGGAGTATCCGAACCTGACGATTGTGTCGCCGGATGCGGGCGGCGCCGAACGCGCGCGCGCCTACGCCAAGCGTCTCAATGCCGAGCTGGCCGTGATCGACAAACGCCGCGGCGACGAGGGTGGCGCCGAAGTGATGAACGTCATCGGCGATGTCGGCGGCAGGACCTGCATCATTCAGGACGACATCATCGATACGGCGGGAACCATCGTGAAGGCCGCCACCGCCCTGATCGAGAACGGCGCGCAGCGCGTGTTCGCCTGCGCGGTGCACGGCGTTCTGTCCGGCACGGCCGTCGAGCGCATCGATCGCTCGCCAATCGAAAAGCTCGTCGTCACCAACACGATTCCGTTTCAGGGCGATCGCGCGCGGAGCAACAAAGTGGTGGTCCTGTCGGTGGCGCGTCTGCTGGGGCAGGCGATTCGCAGCATTCACGAGGAGACGTCGGTCTCGTCGTTGTTCGTCTAGATAGAGCTCGTGACGAGAGGTTGATTGCATGGAAACTAGGCTGGAAGCTATCGGCCGCGATCAGCGCGGGAAGAACGAAGCCAGACGGCTCAGGGTTGAGGGCCGGATCCCAGCCGTCGTCTACGGCGGCACATCGGATCAGTCGAGCACCGTGGCCATTGCCGTCGATCCGAAAGTGTTGCTGAGGATTCTGCACTCCGAGTCCGGCGCCAACACCCTGATCAATCTTGTACTGCCCGGGAGCGCCGAGACGCGCGTGCTCGTGAAGGAGTACCAGCTCGACCCTGTTACCCACCACCTGCTGCACGCTGACTTCTACCGCATCTCGATGGACAAGGCGATCACCGTCACCGTGCCCGTCCTGGTGAAGGGCGAAGCGCGCGGCGTCAAGCAGCAGGGCGGTCTGCTCGATTTCGTCCATCGCGAGGTCGAGGTCGAATGTCTGCCGGCCGATATTCCCGAGCACATCGAAATCGACGTGTCCGAGCTGATGCTCGGCCAGAGCATCCGCCTGCGCGACGTCGTCACCGACAGCAAGTGGAAGGCCGTGAGCGATCTCGACACGATGCTCGTGCACGTGATCACGCCGAAGGCCGAGGAGCCCGCGCCGACCGACGCAGCGGCTGCGGCGGCTCCGACGGTTCCGGCCGAACCCGAAGTCATCAAGAAGGGTAAGGTCGAGAAGCCAGAGGAGGAAGAGGAGAAGTAGCGGAGCCCGCGACGCCAGTGAAACTCATAGTCGGTCTCGGCAACCCGGGCGCCGCGTATCGCGGCACCCGTCACAATGTCGGGTTCGAGGTGGCCGACGAGCTGGCGCGGCGCCGCGCGGCGAGCTTCGGGAGCGGCCCGGGCGAGACGCTGATTGCGAAGGTGCGCGGAGTGGGCGACGGAGCGCTCGTCGCCAAGCCCCTGACGTTCATGAACCTGAGCGGTCGTGCGGTGTCCGAGGTCGCGCGCTACTACCGCATCGAGCTCGGCGATCTGCTCGTCGTGGCGGATGAAGTCAATCTGCCGCTGGGGCGGTTGCGGGCGCGCATGCGGGGCTCCGACGGCGGGCACAACGGGTTTCGGTCGGTCATCGAGCACCTCGGCACGACCGAGTTCGCGCGGCTTCGAGTCGGGGTGGGCCGGGGAGATGAGCGATCGCGGCCTTGCCGATCACGTGCTGGCGAGGTTCGAAGACGACGAGTTCGCCGAGGTCGAAGCCATGATCGCGCGGGCGGCTGACGCCGCCGAATGCTTCGTCACCGACGGCATCGAGTGCATGATGAATCTGTTCAATCGGAACGATCGAGACAACGGACCGGAGGCCAGCGAGGACGCCATCGACAACTGAGCACTTCGCTCCTTGCCACCTGTGAGGTGGCCTTGGGGCGCGATTGATTCGCGCATCCCAGTCCAGAAGGAGACACATGAACGCATCACGTCAGTACGAGCTCGTCTACATCGTTTCCCCTGAAGCGACAGAGCAGCAGGTCGCCGAGGTCCACACGCAGGTGGAGGAAAGCATCGGCCGTCTGCAGGGCGCTCTCGAGAAAACCGAGAACTGGGGCCGCCGCAAGCTCGCCTATGAGATCGGGCCTCACCGCGAGGGCACCTACGTGCTCGAGGTCGTCAACGGATCGGGCGAGTTGATGAAGGAAATCGATCGCCGGCTCAGGGTCAGCGATCAGGTGATTCGCCACATGATCGTCCGCGTGGACGAGGAGAAGCGCGTCGTCGATCGCTCGAGGTCGCGCCGCAAGACGCGATCCGAGCGGCGGCGCGTCGCGCGGGGACTGCCGCCGGAGCGTCAGCCTGGTGAAGGACCGGCCCGCGAGGACGCGGACGATGATCGGTTTGACGGAGCGGAGGTCGAGCGATGAGGGAAGGGCGAGGACGTTCGGGATCGGGTGGTGGGCGCGGCGGTCGCGGCGGGGCGAGCGGCGACAAGGCACAGGGCCAGCGCCGTCCGATGTTCCGTCGGCGGAAGGTCTGCAAGTTCTGCGCGGACAAGATCGACGATATCAACTACAAGGATGTGAAGTTACTGGCGTCGTTCGTGCCGGAACGCGGCAAGATCCTGCCGCGGCGCATCTCGGGCACCTGCGCCATGCATCAGCGGAAGCTGCAGACGGCGCTCAAGCGCGCCCGTCAGCTGGCGCTGATTCCGTATGTGATTGAGTAGAGGTCATCAGTCTTCAGTCAACAGCCATCAGTCGTGGGCCGCCGAGATCTGGAACCGAAAACTGAGAACTGTTTGCGACGAGAACCCCATGGAAATCATCCTTCGTGAACATGTAGACAATCTCGGGCGCCGCGGCGAAATCGTCAAGGTGTCCGACGGGTACGCCAGGAACTATCTGCTGCCCCGCAAGCTGGCGCTTCGGGCGACCCAGGGCAACATCAAGCACGTCGAGCGCGAGCGGAAGCTCGCCGAACAGCGCGAGTCGGTGGAGAAGCAGGGTGCCGAAGCCCTCGCCGCGCGCGTCGCGGCGACCGCGGTCGTGATCACCCGTCGCGTGGGCGAGACCGAGGCGCTCTTCGGTTCGGTGACGGCGGCCGACATCGCATCGGCGCTCGCGGCCCTCGGCCTCGAGATCGACCGGCGCAAGATTCAGCTCCACGAGCCGATCAAACAACTCGGCGAGTTCGCGGTGCCGCTCAAGCTCCATCGCGAGGTCACCGCCGAGATCAGGGTCAAGGTCGATCGACAGGAAGACTGACGCGACAGGACACGGCGCACATGCCGGACACGGCGCCCAGCGAACGCATTCTGCCCCATAACCTCGAAGCCGAGCGCTCGGTGCTCGGCGCCGTGCTCATCCACAATCAGGCCTTCAATTTCGCGGTGGAGCTCGTCAAGCCCGACGACTTCTACCGCGACGCGCATCGCCGCATTTTCAGGAAGATGATCGCGCTCAGCGAGCGCGGCGACGCCATCGATCTGGTCACGCTCAAGGAAGAGCTCGGCCGGTCGGGCGAACTCGAGGAGGTGGGCGGGCCGGCCTACATCGCGTCGCTCGTCGACGGCCTGCCGCGCGCGACCAACATCGAGAACTACGCGCGGATCGTCAAGGAGAAGTCGACGCTTCGGAACCTGATCTTTTCGGCGAACAGGATCCTCTCGAATGCGTACGAGGCCGAGCAGGATGCCACCGTGATCCTGGACGAGGCCGAGCAGGAGATTTTCTCGATCGCCGAAGACCGCATCACGCCCGGATTCGTGTCGCTCCGCGACCTCGCCCAGAAGAGCTTCGAGACCATCGAGCAGGCGCACGCGCGCAAGCAGATCATCACGGGCGTCCCGACCGGGTTCGTCGATCTAGATGAGCTGACCTCGGGACTCCAGCCCGGCGATCTCGTCATCATTGCGGCCCGGCCTTCCGTGGGGAAGACCGCGCTGGTCCTCAACATCGCGCAGCATGTCGGAACGAAGACCGATCGCACCGTCGGGTTCTTCAGCCTCGAAATGTCGAAGGAGCAGCTCTTCCTCCGCATGCTGACCGCCGAGGCCGGCATCGACGGACATCGACTGCGCACCGGATTTCTCGGCGAGAACGACTGGACGCGGCTCTCGCAGGCCCTTGGCACGTTGAGCGAGGCGCACATCTTCATCGACGACTCGCCCGGCGTCGGCGTGCTCGAAATGCGCGCGAAGTCGCGCCGGCTGATGTACGACCACCAGCTGCACCTCCTCATCGTCGATTACATTCAGTTGATGCAGGGCGGAGGGCGGTTCGAGAACCGGACCCTCGAGCTCGGCGCGATTTCGAGAGGACTGAAGAGCCTGGCCAAGGAGCTCAACATTCCCGTCGTGGCGCTGTCGCAGTTGAGCCGCGCGCCGGAATCGCGAGCGGATCATCGGCCGATGCTGTCCGACCTGCGCGAGTCGGGCGCGCTCGAGCAGGATGCCGACGTGGTGGGCCTGCTCTTCAGGGCGGATCAGTATCCGGACGTGAAGGAAGAGGACCGCGGCATCGCCGAATTGAACGTCGCCAAGCAGCGCAACGGTCCGACCGGCCTCGTGAAGCTCGCGTTCCTGAAGGAATTCACCAGGTTCGAGAGCTTAGCCCTGCGGTGAAACACGGAGTTCCTTGATTCGCTGCACCACCGCCCGCGTCGATCTCGCCGCGATCCAGCACAACTTCCGGACGATCGCGTCGTTTCTCGCATCGGGCGAGTCGATTGGCTCTTCAGCTCCGATCCGTCATCCCGGCATCATTGCCGTCGTCAAGGCGAACGCCTATGGTCACGGTGCCGCACGGGTGGCGCTGGCGCTCGAGGAGGCCGGCGCGACGATGCTGGCCTGCGCCGACATCGAGGAAGGCATCGTCTTGCGCGAGGCCGGCGTCAAGGGCGAGATCCTGATCTTCGGCGCGCTGAGCGTGAGCGATCTGGCGGGCATCTTCGATCATCGTCTGACGCCGACCATCTCGACGCCGTCGGCCGCGCGTGCGCTTCAAGTCGCGGCTCGCGCTCGCGGCACGGTGCTCAGGTATCACCTCAAGATCGACAGCGGGATGAATCGCCTCGGGTTCCGCCACGACAATCTCAATCGGACGATGCCGGAGGTGTTGTCGAGCGCGAACCTGCGATTGCAGGCCGTCTATACGCACTTCGCTACGGCGGACGATCCCGAGAATCCGCTGTTCCCCGAGCAGCGCGCGCGGTTCGATCGCGCCTGTGCGCGCCTGGCGGAACTCGGTGCTGTCATTCCCGTCCTGCATGCCGCCAACAGCGCGGCCCTCCTTCGCGACGCGCGCGCCTGGTACGACCTCGTCCGCCCGGGCCTGCTGCTCTTTGGCGTGGTGCCGCCGCCGCTGGCCTCGACGCTGGACCTTCGTCCGGCGATGTCGCTGCGGAGCCGCGTCGTCGCCGTCAAGGGCGTGCGAACCGGCGAGTCGGTCGGCTACGGCGCGAGGTTCGTGGCCGCGCGGCCGACTCGCATGGCTGCCGTGCCGGCAGGCTATGCCGACGGACTCGACATGCGCCTGGCGGGCCGCGGATTCGCGCTCGTTCGTGGAAGGCGCATGCCCATCATCGGAGCGGTCTCAATGGACATGATGATGCTCGACGTCACCGACACGCCGGTCGAGACCAGCGATGAGGTCGTGCTCATCGGCCGCCAGGGCGACGAGCGCATCGACGCGCGCGAGATGGCGTCGCTCATCGGCACGATCCCGTACGAGATCCTGTGTCGGATCGGGACGAGGATTGAACGGATTTACTGACGCAGTAGTTCCTGGTTCTTGGTGCTTGGTTCTTAGAGGTTCAAGGGTCTTTGAGGTCTGCGCCCGACAAGTGGCGTTTACCGAGCGCTATACTAGAACGTCAGAACTGCGAACGAAGCAAGCGGCGGACTAAGCACTAAGCACTAAGAACCAAGTTCCAAAAACCTCACGTTTCATGAAACCCCCACGTCCAGTCTTTGTTTGTCAGGAATGCGGCAGTCAGGCGCCGAAATGGATGGGCCGGTGCCCCGACTGCGGGGCCTGGAATTCGTTCGTTGAAGAGCGCCCGGCGGATCCGGCGCCGACTGCGGCCGATCAGCGCTACCGGATCAGCAGCTCCACGCCTGGTGCCCGGCTCTATGCTGAGGTCGAGAGCTCGATGGCGGTGAGACTGCCGACCGGGATCGACGAGTTCGACCGCGTGCTTGGCGGCGGCGTGGTGCCGGGCTCGCTCGTGCTCCTCGGCGGAGAACCGGGGATCGGCAAGTCCACGCTCCTTCTTCAGGTTGCGGCGAACTTCGCGAAGACGGTCGGGCCGGTGCTGTACAGTTCCGGCGAGGAATCGGAGCATCAGATCAAGTCGCGCGGCGATCGCCTGGGCGTCGATCGCGCGCCGCTGTACCTGCTCGCCGAAACCTGCCTCGAGCGGCTGCTCGAGGAGCTCGAACGCATCAAACCTGCGCTCGTCATCCTCGATTCGATTCAGACCGTGTTCTCGCTGAAGATGCAGTCGGCGCCCGGCAGCATCGGCCAGGTGCGCGAGGCCGCGACGCAGCTGCTCTTCGCCGCCAAGGGACGGAACGTGCCGACGTTTCTCGTCGGCCACGTGACGAAGGACGGCAGCCTCGCCGGTCCCAAGGCGCTCGAACACGTCGTCGATACCGTGCTCTATTTCGAAGGCGAGCGCCATCAGTCCCACCGCATCGTCCGCGCCGTCAAGAATCGCTTTGGCGCGGTCAGCGAGCTGGGCGTCTTCGAGATGACCGGGACGGGACTTCGCCCCGTCCCGAATCCGTCGAAGCTCTTTCTGTCGGAGCGGCCGGCGCATACACCGGGCTCGGCTGTACTCTGCACCGTCGAGGGTTCTCGACCGATCCTCGTGGAGGTCCAGGCGCTGGTCAGCACCAGCACGTACGGCAGCGCTCGTCGCATGACCAGCGGCATCGATCCCGCGCGGTTGTCGCTGCTCCTGGCCGTGCTCGAGAAGCGCGGAGGCATCAACCTGATCGGCGAAGACGTCTTCCTGAACATCGCCGGAGGTATCGCCGTGGATGAGCCCGCCGCCGATCTTGGAATCGTCGCGGCCGTGTCGTCGAGTGTCCGCAACCGTCCAATCGGGCGCGGGACCGTCGTCTTCGGGGAGGTGGGCCTCGGCGGCGAAGTCCGTGGAATCACACAAGCCCCGCTCCGCGTGCGCGAAGCGACCCAGATGGGATTTTCACGGCTGATCATGCCGGCGACGAACGTCGAGGGACTCGACCGCGGGTCGATCGGCGACTGCGACGTGATCGGTGTTCGAACCGTGGGGGAGGCGCTTGACGAGCTGATGACGTAAACTAGGCGCAGGCCTCATACCCGTCATCATATGGAGTGCTCGTCATGGCATGGTTTGCGCTCGCGCGCGTACTGTTTGTCGCGGCCGTCGCTAATGCGGCGGCGATCATTCACCCTCTTCCGTTCCCGCCGGCCGTCAACGTTCTGTTCGCGCTTCTTCTCGCAGGTCTCGCGGTCGTTTTCGAAACACGCCTTCGCGACACCGCGGTTACGCACCTCTTCGGCGCCCTGATCGGAGGCGGGTTCGGCCTCCTGATTGCGAAGACGATCAACACCGCGCTCTTCTGGGCCGACACCGGCGATCGGCGCGTCCAGTTCCTGCACACCTTCATTCTTCTCGTTCTGCCTTATCTGGGGCTCGTGATCGGCGGCCGCAAAGGCGAGTGGCTGGAACCTGCGCGCCTGCTCGGGCTGTTTCGTGCGGCCGGTCCGGAGCGCCGCTACAAGATCCTCGATACCAGTGTGATCATCGACGGGCGGATCGCGGACATCTGCGAGACCGGGTTCCTCGACGGCACGCTGGTCATCCCGCAGTTCGTGCTCAAGGAGCTCCAGTTCGTAGCCGACTCGGCCGACTCGCTCAAGAGGAATCGAGGGCGTCGGGGCCTCGACATCCTCCAGAAGATTCAGAAAATGGCCGGTGTGGACGTCACCATCTCGGATCTTGATTTTGCCGACGTCAAGGAAGTGGATCTGAAGCTCATCGAGCTGGCCCGATCGCTCCGCGGAAAGATCGTGACCAACGACTTCAATCTGAACAAAGTGGCGCAGCTTCGCGGTGTGGACGTCCTCAACATCAACGAGCTCGCCAATTCTCTGAAGCCCGTCGTCCTGCCCGGGGAGATCATGAAGGTGTTCATCCTGAAGGAGGGCAAGGAATACAACCAGGGCGTGGCATACCTGGACGATGGCACCATGGTCGTCGTGGACAATGCCCGCAAGATGATGAGCAAGAACATCGACATCGTCGTGACCAGCGTCCTGCAGACCACCGCCGGGAAGATGATCTTCGGCCGGTTCATCGATCCCGGCATGGCGGCTCATGCGACGCCGCCGGCCGACAAGGAACGGGAAGAAAACGGCCGGCGAGTTCGCCACATACCTCAAGCGTGACGACGTCCCGTCGCCTCTTGCCGCCGTTCGATTGGTGGCGGACGGTTTTCTTTCTGATTCCGACGATCGCGATCTACACGATCGTCCTCGGAACCCTCTCGCTCCTCTCGAGCATCTTCGACGGCCGTGGCCGGTTGGCGCATGGATGCGCACGAACCTGGTCGTGGCTGATCCTGGCCACGACTGGAGTGCGCGTGCGGGTCGAGGGCCTGGAGCGTCTCACGCCGGACACGACGTACGTTTTCGTCTCGAATCACCAGAGCATCTACGACATTCCCGTGCTCTTCTCTTCGCTTCCGTATCAGCTCCGCATCATCGCGAAAGAGTCGCTGGGGACCTTTCCGTTTCTCGGCTGGCACCTCAGGCGCAGCGGCCACATGCTCGTGGATCGCAGTAATCCCGATCGCGCCGGCATCCTTCAGCGCGCGTCACGTATCGTCCAGCAGGGCCTCTCACTCATCGTCTTTCCGGAAGGGACGAGGAGCGTGGACGGTCGTGTCGCCCGGTTCAAGGGCGGCAGTTTTCTCCTGGCGATGCAGGTCGGCCTGACCATCGTCCCGATTTCGATTTCCGGGAGTCGTTTCGTCATGCGAAAAGGTCGGCTGGCCGTCGGTCCCGGCAGCGTTCGTCTCGTTGTCCATCCCGCGATCCAGATCGCAGCCGACGACAGCCCAAGTGTGCAGGAAGTTCGGCGACTCGCGGAGCGCGTCCGCGAAATCGTCGCCTCACGCGTCGAGAGCGACGCCCGGAGTGAATGAGTGCTCGATCTATCATCGGCCCTCGCAGGCGTTGTCCGGCTCGGCGTGCTGTCGTTCGAAGGCCTGAGCCTCACGGCCAGGAATCCCGATCTCGACCGGCAGCTCGGCGAAGCGGAAGGACAGGTGCGCCGCCGGCCACCGGAGGGTGGCGCGATGGTCCGCGCGATGTACAAGCGGGTGGGCCTGGATCCGACCAAGCATCGGCCCTCGTCTGAAGCGCTGCTGCGGCGGGTGATGCGAGGCGAGGCGCTGCCGCGGATCAATCCGCTCGTTGACATCTGCAACTGGTGCTCGCTTGAATGTCAGCTGCCGTACGGGGTGTACCGATCATGCGAGAATTCATGGCGCCATCGAGCTCCGGCTCGGCCGCGTCGGCGAGGAGTACGCCGGCATTCGAAAGGACGCCGTCCATCTCGAGGGTCGCCTGATGCTCGCAGACGAAGCCGGTCCCTTCGGGAATCCGTCGTCCGATTCGGCACGGACGCAGGTGACGCCAGAGACGACTGCGGCCCTGGTGGTCGTGTTTGCGCCGACTGAGGCGGGAACCGATCTTCTGCAGCGTGTCATCGATCTCACCTCGGCGCGCGTCGTGTCGCTGATTGGTGGGCGGGAGAGCGCCCGACAAATCGTCGGGTAACCTCGGATACGACCATGCACATCACCGCCATCATCGCAGCCGGAGGCCGTGGCGAACGCCTGAACGCCGGTGTTCCGAAGCAGCTCGTTCGAATCGGCGGGCGAACGATCCTGCAGCGAAGCGTGGACGCATTCGACGAGAGCGATCGAGTGGACGAGATTATCGTGGCGGCGCCGGGCGACTGGCTTGCGGAGCCGGCGAAATACCTGGGCCCCGCGCGGAAGCCCCTGAAGATGGTGCCGGGAGGCGAGCGTCGGCAGGACTCGGTGGCGAGCGCCTTCAGTTTCGTCAGGTCATCGACTGACGTCGTGGTCGTGCACGATGCGGCGCGCGCCTTCGTGTCGTCCGCACTGATTGCGCGGACGATCGACAAGGCGCTGGATGGGGGTGCGGCGATTGCCGCCCTCGCCGCGCGAGACACTGTCAAGCAGACGCCGGCGGGCGCGGGTGACGAGGCCATTCAGTCCACGCTCGATCGGCGCCGGATCTTTCTCGCTCAGACACCGCAGGCCTTCAGGTATCAGGTGCTCGCCGATGCAATCGCCGTGGGCCGGGCGGGTCGTGAGGCGACGGATGAGTCGGAACTGGCGGAGGCGGCCGGACACCGTGTACTCCTCGTCGAAGGTGAGGCCACCAATATCAAGATCACGACGCCCGAGGATCTGACCTTTGCCCGCAGTCTGGCGGGCGAAGGCAGCCCGTGGGGGCTCCGTATCGGCACCGGGTACGATCTTCACCGCCTCGTCGAAGGTCGCCCGCTCGTCATCGGTGGCGTGAGAATCCCGCACGCGAAGGGCCTTGCCGGGCATTCCGATGCCGACGTCTTGTGCCATGCAGTCACCGACGCCATTCTTGGCGCGGCCGGCCTCGGCGACATCGGCGGTCATTTTCCCGACACCGACAAGACCTGGAAGGACAGTGACAGCGTCGATCTGCTGCGCCGTTCCGTCGCGCTCGTCCGCGACGCGGGCTGGCAGGTCGAGAACGTCGATGCGGTCGTCGTCGCAGAGCAGCCGAAAATCGGGCCGCATGCCGGCGAGATGAGGCGGCGCCTCGCCGAAGCCCTCGGGATCCCCGCCGCATCCGTCGGCGTCAAGGGGAAGACCAACGAAGGTGTCGATGCCATTGGTCAAGGGGAGGCCATCGCCGTGCACGCCGTGGCGCTGCTCCGGCGCTCATGACGAAACGCAGGCCTGCAGGCCCGGGCGGCGTACGACGCATGGAACAAAGGCTCGAATAACCGTGCTCATCACTCATTGCTCGTCGCCCATTGCTCATTGCTCATTTCCGTGATGCGCGTGCGCTTCGCTCCCAGTCCGACCGGACATCTTCACGTTGGCAACGCGCGTACAGCTTTGTTCAACTGGCTGTTGGCGCGCGGATCCGGCGGCGCTTTGATTCTGAGGATTGAAGATACCGACGCGGAACGCTCATCCGTCGCGTCGGAAGCGGGGATTCTGGAAGATCTCACGTGGCTCGGCCTCGATTGGGACGAAGGCCCGGATTGCGGCGGGCCGAAAGGTCCGTATCGTCAGTCGGAGCGGCTCGGTTTGTACAAGTCGTACGCCGATCGTCTGATCGACCAGGGACGCGCCTATTACTGCTTCTGTTCACCTGACACCCTCGAGGCTGCGCGGCGCGAAGCCCTCGCGTCGGGCAGGCCGGCGAAGTACGCCGGCACGTGCCGGGGCATCGCGCCCGTGCGTGCTCGTGAGCGCCTTGTTGCCGGCGAGGCCGCGGCCGTCCGGTTCCGCGTGCCAGACGCGGGAGCGGTGGCGTTCGACGATGCCGTCAGGGGACGCGTGGTGTTTCAGATGGAGGTCATCGGCGATTCTGTGCTGCTGCGGTCCGATGGCCGGCCCGCCTACAACTTCGCCGTCGTCGTGGACGATATGTTGATGGATGTCACCGACGTCGTGCGCGGTGAGGATCACATTTCGAACACGCCGCGGCAGATTCTGATCTACAACGCGTTCGGGTGGACGCCGCCGCGATTCGCGCATCTGTCGCTCGTGATGGGTCCGGATCACAGTCCGTTGTCCAAGCGTCACGGCGCGACATCGGTCGCCGAGTTTCGGGCGAAGGGTTACCTGCCGGAGGCGCTCGTCAACTATCTCGCGCTCATCGGGTGGTCGCCGGGTGGTTCGGACGAGCTGCTGCCCGCGAAGGAACTGGCTCGCCGATTCACGCTCGAGGCCGTCGGCCACTCGGCGGGCGTGTTCGACGAAGAAAAGCTGGCATGGGTCAATCGACATTATCTGCGCGAGGCCGATCCCGCACGGATCGCCGAACTCGCCGTTCCGTATTTTGGCGCCGCCGGCATCGACATGGCACCCGATCGAGCAGGGTGCGAGTATCTCGCTGGCGTGATGTCGATGGCGACCGGATCCGTCGACCGTCTCGAACAGATTCCGAGGAGGTTGAGGTTTCTGTTTGCCTTCGATCCGTTTGAGGCCATGTCGAATGGCCAGGTGGCGGAGGAGATGAAGCAGCCCGCCGCGCGTAACGTCGTGCGGACGCTGAGCGAGGAGCTCGCAAGCGAGCCGCGTCTCGATCGCGATCGGTTTCGGGAGGTTGCGGGGCGCGTAAAACAGCGGACTGGACAGAAGGGCCGCGCGTTGTTCCATCCGATTCGCGTGGCGCTCACGGCTGAACCCGATGGCCCGGAGCTCGACCTCGCGGTGCCGGCCATCGAGCGCGGCGCCGAACTTCCACGCGACAGCGGCATCTCGAGCATTGTCGGTTGCCGCGAACGCGCCGCGGCGTTTGCCGAGGCACTGAGAGAGACTTCGTGATCCTCTGGGCGCCTGGTGCCGCGAGTCCGAAGCCTGACGCTCTGAGCCCTGCGCCCTAGGCCGATGATGATCATCTACGGCCTGAACCCTGTCGTCGAAGCGTTGAAGGCCGGCGTTGTTGTCAATCTTCGTGTGAGCAGTCGAGGCGGTGCGCGGGTGCGCGAGGTGGCGGAGCGCGCGAAGCGTGAGGGTCTTCCGGTGCGCGAGGTCGATGCGGCTTCGCTCGATCGCGACACGCGGGGCGGCGTTCACCAGGGAATCGTGGCCGAGGTGCGGAGACCGCCCGCGCAGGATCTCGGTGAACTGGTGCGGCGGATCCGGGCGACGCCGCTCCTCGTGGTACTCGACGGCATCGAGGATCCGCATAACGTGGGCGCCATTATCCGCACGGCCGATGCCGCCGGTGCGCACGCCGTGGTCCGGCAGACCCGTCACGCCGCGCGCCTTGATGGCGTGGTCGCCAAGGCATCTGCCGGCGCCCTCGCCCACGTTCCGATTGTGGACGTCGTCAATATCGCCCGGGCGCTCGATGAGCTGAAGGAGGCGGGGATCTGGAGCGTGGGTTTGTCGGCAGAGGCCGACAAGACTTTGTACACCATGGACTTGGCCGGCCCGGTCGCGCTCGTGCTGGGCGCCGAAGGCGTCGGTCTCCGCCGCCTGGTGCGGGAGCGCTGCGATTTTCTGGCGGCGATTCCGATGCGGGGCCGGACGGCCAGCCTCAACGTCTCGGTGGCTGCGGGCGTGGCGCTTTTCGAGGCTGCCCGCCAGCGCTCCGGACGAACCTGAACCGTGAACTGGACCCAGAACCTCCAACCCTTTCTCCCTTGACTGGCACACCTCGTGCTACAATGGGCCTTTTGGCTGGCGTAGCTCAGCCCGGCAGAGCAGCTGATTTGTAATCAGCCGGTCGGGGGTTCAAATCCCTCCGCCAGCTCCAGATGCCGGGCGTGAGGATCTGCAGGGTCGCGCCGAATACGCAATCCATACACAGGCTCAAAGCATCAGTCGCTGGTAATTGGTTCGCCGGGCGGAGGTGCGTCTCAGCGTTCCTTCGTTCGTCGAGCCCGTCGATGCAGGCTGCGCGACAAGAACACTGAGGGCTGATAGCTGAGTGATGCGCGGCGAGGTTGCGGAGCGGTCAAACGCAGCAGACTGTAAATCTGTCGCCCTAGCGGCTTCGGAGGTTCGAATCCTCCCCTCGCCACCAGCCTTCGCGTTACCGAGGCTATCGCCGAGCGAGGCTCTGGCCAGGCGAGCCCGCGCGAGCGAAGGTGGATTTCGGCGGAGTGAGTACGGCGGGCTGGCCTCGCCGAAGCGGAGCGAAGGCGGGCGGGAGTAACTCAGTGGTAGAGTCACAGCCTTCCAAGCTGTTGGTCGCGGGTTCGATCCCCGTCTCCCGCTCCACAAAGAGGGAAATAAGGAATGGTCAGTTCTTAGGTGTTCGTGCTTTGTTCTTGGTCATCGTTCGTCGCACTAAGAACCAAGAACCAAGACCTAAGAACTTCGTCAGCCGATGTAGCTCAGTTGGCAGAGCGCGTCCTTGGTAAGGACGAGGTCACCAGTTCAATCCTGGTCATCGGCTCCAGGGCAGGCTTCCGACTTCGGGCTCCAGGCTCCAGCACGGGCAGCCGGCGCCTGGGCCCGAAGCGAGGCCGACGACGGCCGGAGGGTTGGCGAGACTTACGGCTGATAGCTGACACGAATTGGCGGTTGCACTGTGCTAGTTGCTCTCGAGGATCTCCCTGATGCGCGACATCATCTCTCTGGCGTGCACTGAATGTAAGCGCCGGAACTACAGCACGACGAAGAACCGGAAGAAAACGAGCGAGCGGCTCACCATCAGGAAGTTCTGTCCGTGGTGCCGGACGCACAGAGAGCATAAGGAGACGAAGTGACGGGAAGGCTCCAGGCTCCGGGCTTCAGGCTTCTGGTAGGCCATGGATCCCGGGTTGAGCCAGGAGCCCGAAGCCCGAAGTCTGTAGCCTTTGTTAGGCCAGTAGCTCAATTGGTAGAGCACCGGTCTCCAAAACCGGGGGCTGGGGGTTCGATTCCCTCCTGGCCTGCCAGATACGAGCCATCGGCTGTCAGCGCTCAGTTGGAAAACATCCGCTGATAGCTGATCGCTGATAGCAGAAGGATCCCTAAGCGTGCTCGACAACGTCAAAACCGCGCCGCCCAAGACTCGCGACAGCGAGGGGGGCTGGATCGGCAAGCCTGCTCAGTGGTGGCACGACGGGCGCACCTTCCTGGCCGAGGTCCGGAACGAGCTGAAGCGTGTCACGTGGCCAACGCGCAAGGAAGTCTATGCGACCACGCTGGTGGTCATCCTGACGTCGGCTTTTTTCGGGGCGTATCTCTTCGGGCTCGACTTTTTCCTCAACACCGCGGTGCAGTGGGTGTTCAAACGGTTCGGTGCGGCATGACCGACGTTGCCACGAAGCAGTGGTTCATCGTGCATACCTACTCGGGCTTCGAGAAGAAGGTCGCCGAGTCGCTGGGACAGCGCGTCCAGGCGTACGGCCTGCAGAACGAGATCGGCGAAATCCTCATTCCGACCGAGGACGTGATCGAGATGCGCGCGGGCAAGAAGGTCGTCACCGCGAAGCGGTTCTTTCCCGGCTACATCCTGGTCGAGATGAACATGTCGGACAACGCGTGGCACGTCGTGAAGAACACGCCCAAGGTGACTGGGTTTGTCGGCGCCGGCGCGCGTCCGACGCCGCTCACGCGCGACGAAGTCGAACAGATCCTGACGCAGGTCCGCACGGCGGCGGAAAAGCCGAAGCCCAAGTACATGTTCGAAAAGGGCGAGCAGGTGCGGATCAACGAGGGCCCCTTCACCAGCTTCAACGGCGTCGTGGAGGACGTGAACCTGGACAAGAACACGCTCAAGGTAATGGTGACGATCTTTGGCCGCTCGACCCCGGTCGAGCTCGACTTTTTGCAGGTTGAGAAAATCTAGGCGCAAGGCACGGGTCTCACGGCCGGGCCGGCCCTGAGCCTTGAGCCGCACAAGAGTCATGAAAAAAATTCAAGCCCTCGTGAAGCTGCAGATTGCCGCCGGCAAGGCGACGCCGGCGCCGCCGGTCGGGACCGCGCTCGGTCCGCACGGCGTGAACATCATGGATTTCTGCAAGAACTTCAATGCGAAGACCGCCAAGGATGAAGGGTTGATCATTCCGGTCGTCGTGACGGTGTATGCGGATCGGTCCTACACCTTTATTACCAAGACGCCGCCGGCGGCCGTGCTGCTCAAACGCGCGGCCAATATTGCGAAGGGCTCGGGCGAGCCCAACAAAACCAAGGTCGGCACGGTAACGTCGAAGCAGGTAGAGGAGATCGCGAAGATCAAGATGCCCGACCTCAACTGCGAGTCGCTCGATGCGGCGGTCAAGACCGTCGCCGGCACGGCCCGCTCGATGGGGCTGGACGTCATTCAGTAGTCGGTTATCAGTCGTCAGTTTTCGATGCGCCCAAGCACTAAGCACTAAGAACAACAAGGATCAACCAAGATGCGCCGCCGAGGGAAGCAGTTCACCGCCGCCAAGAAGCAGGTCGAGCCGCGGACGTACTCCATCGAGGATGCCATTCCCCTCGTGCAGAAAGTGAAGTACGTGAAGTTCGACGAAACCGTCGATGTGTCGATGCGCCTGGGCGTCGATCCGAAGCACGCGGACCAGATGGTGCGCGGCACGGTCGTGCTTCCGCACGGCCTTGGAAAGACCAAGCGCGTCCTGGCGATTGCCGGTGGTGAAAAGCAGAAGGAAGCCGAGGACGCCGGCGCCGATATCGTGGGCGGTGAGGAAGTGGTGGAGAAGATCCAGGGCGGCTGGATGGACTTCGATGCCGTGGTCGCGACGCCGGACATGATGAAGGCCGTCGGGCGGCTCGGTAAGGTGCTCGGTCCGCGCGGCCTGATGCCCAATCCGAAGACCGGGACCGTGACCTTCGAGATCAGCAAGGCGGTCAAGGAAATCAAGGCCGGCAAGGTCGAGTTCCGCGTGGACAAGAGCGGCATCGTGCACGCGCCGGTCGGCAAGATGTCGTTTCCGACGCAGAACCTGGTCGAGAACGCGCACGCGCTCGTGGACAGCATCGTGAAGGCGAAGCCGCCGGCGGCGAAGGGCAAGTATCTCCGCAGCATCACCGTGTCGTCATCGATGGGTCCCGGCATTCGCATCGACACGACGAACGTGGACGTGCCGGTGAAGCACTAGGACGTATTCGAGGTCGTTCAAGGCCCTGAGCCTTACGCCTTGGGCCGACAAGGATCACGCAATGGCCGTAACCAGAGCAGAAAAAGAAACCGAGCTTCACCAGATCGAAGAGGCATTCCGCGGATCGGAAACCGCGATCCTGGTCGATTACCGCGGGCTGAACGTGCCGCAGGTCACCGAACTTCGTCGCCAGTTGCGCGGCGTCCGGTCGAAGTATCGCGTCGTCAAGAACACGATCGCGAAGCGCGCCCTGAAAGGAACCGCCCTCGAGCCGCTCGAACAGCATTTCCAGGGCACGACCGGCGTCGCGTACACCGGCGCCGATCCGGTGGCGCTGGCCAAGACGCTGGCGGCGTTCATCAAGGCGACGCCGGCGCTCACGATCAAGGCGGCCGTCGTGCAGGGCCGTGCCGTCAAGCCGGCGGAAGTGGCCGACCTGGCGGCCCTGCCTGGAAAGCCGGAGCTGTACGCGAAGCTGCTGTACGTGCTGCAGCAGCCGATGGTGCAGTTCGTCAGCGTGCTCAACGCGGCGCCCCGCGATCTGATGAACGTACTGGTGCAAGTGGAGAACAAGAAGAAAGAGTCAGCAACAGCAGCATAGAGGGCGCTCATGGCGAGGCGTCCCGAGGGAGCCGACGCCCTGAGCCTTACGCCGTGAGCCTACGGGAATCATCCAAGCCGACAGGAGAACAGCGATGGATCAGCAGCAGGTGATTGACTACATCAAAGGGATCAGCGTCCTCGAGCTTTCGCAGCTCGTGAAGGCGCTCGAAAAAGAACTGGGCGTCTCCGCGGCGGCCGCGATGCCGATGGCGATGCCGGGCATGATGGCGGCGGGCGCCGGCGGCGGCGCGGCGGCCGTCGAGGAGCAGACCGAGTTCACCGTCACGCTGACCGAAATCGGCGACAAGAAGATCAACGTCATCAAAGTCGTGCGCGAGGTGACCAACCTCGGATTGAAGGAGGCCAAGGATCTCGTCGAGGGCGCGCCCAAGCCCATCAAGGAAGGCGTGTCGAAGGACGAGGCCGCGACGATCAAGAAGAAGTTCGAGGAAGTGGGCGCGAAGGTCGAGATCAAGTAGAGCTGAGGCCCGCAGGCTCCAGGCTTCGGCCGTGCCAGGAGCCCGCATTCTGCGGTGTCTTGTTCTGCGGTCCGGCCCGTCGTTCGGATCGTAAAACCTTTGGCCCCGGGCGAGTCGCGGGACCGTGCAGTCCTGCAGCCCGGAGCCTGTAGCCCGAAGCCCGTTGAGGTCTTTCACCGATGTACAGCCTTCCCAAGAACATCTACCGCGAGCGCATCGATTTCTCGAAGATCAGGACCACGGTCCCGATTCCGAACCTGATCGAGATTCAGAAGAAGTCCTACGAGCGGTTCCTGCAGATGAACCGCCTGCCGACCGAGCGTGAAGACGCCGGCCTGCAGTCGGTGTTCAAGTCGGTCTTCCCGATCAGCGACTTCCGCGAGAACTCGTCGCTCGAGTTCATCGAGTACTCCATCGGCAACTGGGAGTGCAAGTGCGGCAAGCTGACGGGTCTCCATCATCTGCGGAAGCCCTGCACGAACTGCGGGGCGACGCTCGTGGCCGATCCGTACGGCGATCGCGAGGTCATCTGTCCGCGCTGCGGCAAGGCCAACCAGGTGCAGGGCGACGTCTGCGACATCTGCGGCAACACGGTGGGACTCAAGCTGAAGTACGACGTGGACGAGTGCCAGGAACGCGGCATGACCTACGCCGTGCCGCTCAAGGTGACGATCCGCCTCGTCGTCTGGAACAAGGATCCGGAGACGGGCGCCAAGACGATCCGCGACATCAAGGAGCAGGAAGTCTATTTCGGCGACATCCCGCTGATGACGGAGAATGGCACGTTCATCATCAACGGCACCGAGCGCGTCATCGTCTCGCAGCTGCACCGCTCGCCGGGCGCGTTCTTCCACTCCGAGGACAAGACCCTTTTCATCGCGCAGATCATTCCGTACCGCGGATCGTGGGTCGAGTTCGAGTACGACGCCAAGAACCTGCTGTACGTCCGCATCGATCGCAAGCGCAAGTTCCTGGCCTCGGTGTTCCTGCGCGCGCTCGGCCTGCGCGGCGCGGACGAGGTGATCAGGACCTTCTACACCGTCGATCGGATCTACATCAGGAAGCGGCAGGGCGAAGCCGGGCGCCAGGGTCTCTACTGGGCGGTGAACGACAGCCTCGTCGGGCTCCGCGCGGCCGCCGACATCGCGATCCCGGGTTCCGACACCACGATCCAGTCGGGCAAGAAGATCACCGCGTCGGCCATCGCGACGCTGCGCAAGGCCGGCGTCGAGGCCATCGAAATCTCCGAGGCCGAGCTCGAAGGCGCGTACGCCGCATCGGACGTGGTCGATTCTTCGACCGGCGAGGTCATCCTCGAGGCGAACGACGAGATTACGCCGCGTGTCGTCTCGATGGCGCAGGAGAACAACGTCGATCACTTCGAGGTGTTCTTCCCCGAGAAGGACGAGGTCGGCTCGATCATCTCGCAGACCCTCAAGAAGGATCCCATCAAGACGCACGAGGAAGCGCTCATCGAGATCTACCGTCGTCTGCGTCCGGGCGACCCCCCGACGCTCGACAGCTCGCGATCGCTCTTCGAGAACATGTTCTTCAACCCGCAGAAGTATGACTTCTCGCGGGTGGGCCGGTTGAAGCTGAACACGAAGCTGGGCCTGAACACGCCGCTCGATGAAAAGATCCTGCATCCGCAGGATTTCTACGAGGTCATCAAATACCAGCTCAAGCTCAAGCGCAATCCGGCCAACGTGGACGACATCGATCACCTGGGCAATCGTCGCGTCCGATCGGTCGGCGAGCTCCTCGAAAACCAGTTCCGGATCGGTCTCGTCCGGATGGAGCGGGCGATCAAGGAAAAGATGTCGGTCTACCAGGAAATGGCGACCGCCATGCCGCACGACCTGATCAACGCGAAGCCGGTCATGGCGGCGATTCGCGAGTTCTTCGGGTCGTCGCAGCTGTCGCAGTTCATGGACCAGACGAACCCGCTCTCCGAGATCACGCACAAGCGCCGGCTCTCCGCGCTCGGTCCCGGTGGGCTCTCGCGCGAGCGCGCGGGATTCGAGGTGCGCGACGTCCACCCGACGCACTACGGGCGCATCTGCCCGATTGAGACGCCGGAAGGTCCGAACATCGGCCTGATCTCCTCGCTCTCGTGCTACGCGCGCATCAACGAGTTCGGGTTCATCGAGTCGCCGTATCGCAAGGTCAAGGACGGCCGCGTGGTGGATTACGTCATCATCACGAACGCCGGCGGCAGCACCAAGCACAAGGTCGGCGACATCGTCGAGGCCGACGACGTGGGCGCGAGCCCGGATCCGGATGCATCGCGCAGACGGCGCCGGGGCATCGAGTACGAGCCCCACTCGTTCTACCTGTCCGCGTGGGAAGAGGATCAGTACATCATCGCGCAGGCCAACGCGCCGCTCGATCCGAACGGCAGGTTCGTCCAGGATCGCGTGGACGCCAGGCAGGCCGGCAACTTCATCCTCGCGGCTCGGAACAACGTTCAGTTCATCGATGTCTCGCCCAAGCAGCTCGTGTCGGTGGCCGCGTCGCTCATTCCGTTCCTCGAGAATGACGACGCCAACCGCGCGCTGATGGGCTCGAACATGCAGCGCCAGGCCGTGCCTCTTTTGCGCGCACGGGCGCCGTTCGTCGGGACGGGCATGGAATACATCACGGCGCGCGACTCGGGCGCCGTGGTGGTGGCCCGCCGCTCCGGCACCATGGACTACGTCGACTCGCAGCGCATCGTCGTGCGCGTTGAAAGCGAGAACGAGGATGCCAGCAAGGAGATGGGCGCGGACATCTACAACCTGACGAAGTTCAAGCGCTCGAACCAAAACACCTGCATCAGCCAGAAGCCGATCGTCCGCGTGGGCCAGAAGGTCCACAAGGGCCAGGTCCTGGCCGATGGACCGTGCACCGAGCTCGGCGAGCTCGCGCTTGGGCGGAACGTCCTCGTGGCGTTCATGCCGTGGCGCGGGTACAACTTCGAGGACGCGATCCTCGTGTCCGAGAAGATGGTGAAGGAAGACGCGTACACCTCGATCCACATCGAGGAGTTCGAGATCGAGGCGCGCGACACCAAGCTCGGGCCCGAGGACATCACGCGCGACATCCCGAACGTGTCGGAGACGTTCCTCCGCGACCTCGACGACAGCGGCATCATCAGGATCGGCGCCTACGTCAAGCCTGGCGACATCCTGGTCGGCAAGGTCACGCCGAAGGGCGAGACGCAGCTCACGCCGGAAGAGAAGCTCCTGCGCGCCATCTTCGGCGAGAAGGCCGGCGATGTCCGCGACGCGTCGCTGACCTGCCCGCCCGGAATCGAGGGCATCATCGTCGGCGTCAAGATCTTCTCCAGGAAGGGCATCGAGAAAGACGATCGGGCGAAGGCGATCGAGGCCGAAGAGCTCGACATGATGGAGAAGAACCTGCAGGACGAGATCCGGATTCTCCACGACGAGGTGAAGAAGCGCGTCGTGCAGATGCTTCTCAATCAGACCGTCAGGAACGACCTCTACGACGAGAACGGCCGCGAGAAGATCATGCGCAAGGGCGCGGTGCTCACGCAGGAAGTCCTGCAGGAGATGCCGTACGCCGACATGGTGCGCATCAAGATCCAGAGCGACGATCCTCGCCTCGAGGACGACCTGCGCGATCTCGAAGAGCGCACCGAGCGTCAGGTGGAAGTGGTCCGCCAGCTCTTCGAAGAGAAGAAGGAAAAGATCCGGCGCGGCGACGAGCTGCCTCCGGGCGTCATCAAGCTGGTCAAGGTGTACGTGGCGATGAAGCGCAAGCTGTCGGTCGGCGACAAGATGGCCGGCCGCCATGGCAACAAGGGCGTCATCGCGCGCATCCTGCCCGAAGAGGACATGCCGTACCTTCCGGACGGAACGCCGGTCGAGATCGTGCTGAACCCGCTCGGCGTGCCGTCGCGTATGAACGTCGGCCAGATTCTCGAGACGCACCTCGGCTGGGCCGCGCACGCCCTCGGCCTTTACTTCGCGACGCCGGTGTTCGACGGCGCCACCGAGCTGGAGATCAAGAACTGGCTGGAGCAGGCCGGACTGCCCAAGGGTGGAAAGACCAAGCTCTACGACGGCATGACGGGCATCGAGTTCGAGCAGGATGTCACCGTCGGGTACATCTACATGCTCAAGCTGTCGCACCTGGTCGACGACAAAATCCATGCGCGATCGATCGGGCCGTACTCGCTCATCACCCAGCAGCCGCTCGGCGGCAAGGCGCAGTTTGGCGGTCAGCGGTTCGGAGAAATGGAAGTCTGGGCGCTCGAAGCCTATGGCGCCGCGCACATCCTGCAGGAGCTGCTCACGGCGAAGTCGGACGATGTGACCGGCCGCGCGAAGATCTACGAGGCGATCGTCAAGGGCGACGCATCGTTCGCGCCGGGCCTGCCAGAGTCGTTCAACGTGCTCATCCGCGAGCTGCAGTCGCTCTGTCTGGACGTCGAGCTGATCAAGACGCGCAAGCGCCTGCCGGAGGCGGCGCCGGTGGCGGCCCCGGTCGGTGACGAGGTACTGGCTGAAGGCTGAGGCGCGGCTGAAGGCTGAGAGCTAACTGATGACCCGGACCTGAAGATCCGGGCTACGGAAAACTGATAACGGATAACTCGTAACAACCTGCACCCAAGGATCCCATGAGACCCAGCTTCCACGACCGCGGATCGCTGACCATCGACTTCGATGCCATCCGCATCAGCCTGGCGTCGCCGGACAAGATCCTCTCCTGGTCGCACGGCGAGGTGACCAAGCCCGAGACGATCAACTACCGGACGTTCAAGCCGGAGCGTGATGGGCTGTTCTGCGCGAAGATTTTCGGACCGATCACCGATTGGGAGTGCTTGTGCGGCAAGTACAAGCGCATGAAGCACCGCGGCGTCGTCTGCGACAAGTGCGGCGTCGAGGTGACCCAGGCCAAGGTGCGCCGCGAGCGGCTGGGGCACATCGCCCTGGCGACGCCCGTGAGCCACGTGTGGTTCTTCAAGGGTCTGCCGAGCCGCATCGGCCACCTGCTCGACATTTCGCTCCGCGACCTCGAGCGCATTCTCTACTTCGAGGGCTACGTGGTCATCGATCCGGCGGATACGGATCTCAAGCAGAACCAGATGATCACGGAGGAGACCCACCGGCAGAAGCGCGAGGAATTCGGCCACAAGTTCCGCGCGCAGATGGGCGCCGAAGCCATCAAGGAGCTGCTGAAGCGCGTCAACGTGGACAAGCTCGCGATCGAGCTCCGCGACAAGATGCGGACGGAAACCTCGGCGCAGAAGAAGCTGAAGCACGCCAAGCGCCTCAAGGTCGTGGACTCGTTCAGAAAATCGAGCAACCGACCAGAATGGATGATCCTCGACGTGATTCCGGTGATTCCGCCGGAACTCCGTCCGCTCGTGCCGCTCGACGGCGGCCGGTTCGCGACGTCGGACCTGAACGACCTCTATCGTCGCGTAATCAACCGCAACAACCGGCTGAAGAAGCTGATTGAACTGAAGGCGCCGGACGTCATCATCCGCAACGAGAAGCGGATGCTGCAGGAAGCGGTGGACGCCCTCTTCGACAACGGGCGGCGCGGCCGCGTGCTCCGCGGCGCGAACAACCGTCCGCTCAAGTCGCTTTCTGACACGCTCAAGGGCAAGCAAGGCCGGTTCCGCCAGAACCTGCTTGGCAAGCGCGTGGACTACTCCGGCCGTTCGGTCATCGTCGTCGGCCCCGAGCTGAAGCTGCACCAGTGCGGCCTGCCGAAGAAGATGGCGCTCGAGCTCTTCAAGCCGTTCATCTACAACAAGCTCGAGGAACGTGGCCTGGTCGCCACGATCAAGCAGGCCAAGGAAATGGTCGAGCAGCAGCGGCCCGAAGTGTGGGACGTGCTCGAAGACGTGATCCGCGAGCATCCGGTGCTGCTCAACCGCGCACCGACGCTTCACCGCCTCGGCATCCAGGCGTTCGAGCCCGTGCTCGTGGAGGGCAAGGCCATCCGGATCCACCCGCTCGTGTGCACGGCGTTCAACGCCGACTTCGACGGCGACCAGATGGCGGTCCACATCCCGCTGGCGCCCGAGGCGCAGATCGAGGCCTCGGTGTTGATGATGTCTTCGAACAACATCCTCTCGCCGTCGAACGGCGCGCCGATTGCGGTGCCCTCACAGGATATCGTGCTCGGCTGCTACTACCTGACCAAGGCCAGGACGGGCGCCAAGGGCGAGGGACGCGCGTTCGGGAACACCGACGATGTGATCCTGGCGCTCGAGGCGAAGGAGCTCGAGACGCTGACGCCGATCCGGCTGCGGTACACCGGCGATCTGCAGGATCTGACCACGGCGCGCGACGATCAGGACGTGCTGCACACGGAGGTGCAGACCGTCACGAACAAGATCATCAACACGACCGTGGGCCGCGTGATCTTCAACGATTCGCTGCCCCAGGGCCTGCCGTTCGTCAACGGGCTCCTCAAGAAGAAAGGGCTGCAGCAGCTCGTGCAGTCGTGCTACCTGACGTGGGGGCTCGAGAAGACCGTCGAAATGCTCGACAGTCTCAAGAACCTGGGCTTCCTCTACGCGACCCGATCGGGCCTCTCGATCGGCATCGACGACCTGATCATCCCGAGCGAGAAGGCAACGCTCGTGGACAAGGCGCGCGATGAGGTGATCAAGGTCGAACAGCAGTACCTTGAGGGCGCGATTACCAACGGCGAGCGGTACAACAAGGTGATTGCGGTCTGGTCGGACGTCACCGAGAAGGTCGCCGACGAGATGTTCGCGGAGATGGAGGAGATCGACAAGGACGGCCGGCAGTTCAACCCGGTCTACATCATGGCCGACTCCGGCGCCCGCGGCAGCAAGCAGCAGATCCGCCAGCTCGCCGGCATGCGCGGCCTGATGGCCAAGCCGTCGGGTGAAATCATCGAGCGGCCCATCACGTCGAACTTCCGTGAAGGCCTGACCGTGCAGCAGTACTTCATCTCGACGCACGGTGCCCGCAAGGGTCTCGCGGACACGGCGCTCAAGACGGCGGACTCGGGCTACCTGACCCGCCGCCTGGTGGATGTGGCGCAGGACGTGATCATCTCGGAGATCGACTGCGGCACGCTCGATGGCATCGAAGCGCGCGCCATCGTCGAGAGCGGCGAGATCATCGAACCGCTCCGCGACCGCATCGTCGGCCGCACGGCGCTCGAGAGGATTCTCGATCCGTTCACCGGCGATACGCTGATCGACGCCAACGACGAGATCAGCGAGGAGCTGGCCTCGGCCGCACAGGAAGCCGGCATCGAGAAGGTGAAAATCCGATCCGTCCTGACCTGCGCCTGCCGCCGCGGCGTCTGCGCGAAATGCTACGGGCGCGACCTCGCCACCGGACGTCTGGTGGAGCTCGGTCAGGCCGTGGGAGTCATCGCGGCCCAGTCAATCGGCGAGCCGGGCACGCAGCTCACGATGCGGACTTTCCACATCGGCGGCACGGCGTCACGCGTGTCCGAGCAGTCAACACTCGAAACCAAGCATGCCGGCACCGTGAAATTCCAGGGCTTGCAGGTGGTCGAGGCGCAGAGCGGCACGCTGGTCGTGATGAACCGCACCGGCTCGCTCGTCGTGCAGGACGCGAAGGGACGTGATCGCGAGCGCTACCAGATCGTCTACGGCGCGCACCTGCGCGTGCACGAAGGGCAGAATGTCGAGCAGGGCCAGGTGCTCGTCGAGTGGGATCCGTACACGTTCTCGATCCTGACCGAAGAAGCAGGGCAGGTCCGCTTCAAGGACATCCTGCAGGACGTGACGTTCCACGAGGAAGTCGACGAAGTCACTGGGCTCTCGCGCAAGATCATCGTGGACTCGCCCGACGAGAAGAAGCAGCCGCTCATCGAAGTCCGGAACAAGGAAGGCCGGGCGCTCCGCAAGTACCACATGCCGTCGCACTCGCACCTCATGGTCGAGGATGGCGACATGGTGTCGGCCGGAGACGTCCTCGCCAAGATCCCGCGCGAGACCACCAAGACCAAGGACATCACCGGAGGTCTGCCGCGCGTCGTCGAGCTCTTCGAGGCGAGGAAGCCGCGCGAAACGGCCGTCATCAGCGAGATCGACGGCATGGTCAAGCACGGCCCCATCGTGAAGGGCATGCGCAAGATCATCATCGTGCCCGACGAGGGCGGATCCGAACCGCGCGAGTACGCGCTGCCGCGAGGCGTCCACGTCAACGTGCAGGAAGGCGAGCGCGTGCGGGCCGGCGAGCCGCTGATGGATGGTCCGAGCAACCCGCACGACATCCTGAACGTGCTCGGCGAAAAGGCGCTGCAGAGCTACCTGGTCAACGAAATCCAGGAGGTCTACCGGCTGCAGGGCGTGAACATCAACGACAAGCACATCGAGGTCATCGCCCGGCAGATGATGCGCTGGGTGAAGATCGAGGATGTGGGCGACACCGAGTTCCTCGTGGACGAGCAGGTGGACAAGTACCGCTTCCTCGAGGAGAACGAGCGCGTGATCGGAGATGGTGGACGCCCGGCGCAGGGCCGGCCGCTTCTCCTCGGCATCACGAAGGCGTCGCTGTCGACCGACTCGTTCATCTCGGCGGCGTCATTCCAGGAAACGACGCGCGTGCTGACCGAGGCGTCGATCTCCGGCAAGGTCGATCATCTCCGCGGCCTCAAGGAGAACGTGACGATGGGCCGGCTGATTCCGGCCGGCACCGGCTTCGAGTACTACCGCAACGTGCGGATCCCGCCGGACGAGCCGCCGCCACCGCCGCCGATTCCGCAGCCGTCGGACGATGAGTTCGAGCTGGAGCGGGAGATCGACTACCTGGTTGAGCCGGAGGAGGTCCTCGGCAGCGCCAAGGGCGAGGCGGTGGAGTAGCAACAAGAGATCGCCGGGTCACAACGTCGAAAGGTCAAAGAGTCGAGTCGCAGAGTCAGACGTAGCCAGAGCTTTAGCTCTGGGTTCGATCCGGTTACACTTCACGGGCGGCGGTCGCGAGATCGCCGCCCGTTGTTCTTTTGTGACGGTATTCCTTGCGGTCGACGCCTCAGGCTCGCTGCTTGCGAGAGGCGACTCCGATGTCTCACTTTTCTCGTCGCGACTTTGTCTGGACGACCACCGTGGCGGCCATCGGCGCGGCTGGATGCTGGAATCGTGGACCCGCCCCTGCCTCGACGACGACGAGCGCCGACCTGCTCGAATTGAGCGCCGTCGACGCCCTTGCGGCGATGAAGCGCGGCGACATCACCGCCGAGGCGTACGCGTCGGCGCTTCTCGAGCAGTGCGAGGCGGCGAAGTCGCTGAACGCGTTCATCGCGCTCGAACCCGAGCGGGTGCTCGAGGCTGCCCGTTCGGCGGATCATCGTCGGACGTCTGGATCGACGCCCGGACCTCTGCACGGTCTTCCAATCCCCATCAAAGACAGCATCAACACGAAGGATTATCCAACCACGGCGGGAACTCCGGCGCTGCGCAACTTCCGTCCGAAAGATGACGCTCCGATCGTTGCCGCGTTGGTCGGCGCGGGCGCCATCGTGCTCGGAAAAACGAACCTCCACGAGCTGTCGTGGGGCTGGACCAGCAACAATCACGCGTTCGGGCCGGTCAGGAATCCCTACGACCCGAGCCGGATTCCAGGCGGGAGTACCGGCGGCACGGCCGCTGCTATTGCCGCCCGGATGGCGCCGCTCGGCGTGGCTGAAGACACCGAAGGGTCGATACGGGTGCCGGCCGCGATGTGCGGCCTCGCCGCGTTCCGTCCGACCACGGGCCGCTATTCATCCACCGGCGTTGCGCCGATCACGGCGCTCTTCGATCAGGTCGGGCCTCACGCTCGAGTCGTCGCCGATCTGGCGCTCTTTGATTCGGTCATCACTGGAGACACGTCGCCGATCGTCGCGACCGGGCTGAAGGGGGTCAGGCTGGGCGTTGCGCGCGGATACTACTTCGGCGATCTCGATCCGGAGGTCGACCGGATTGCCAGCGAAGCCATCGGTAAACTTCAGGATGCTGGCGCGGAGCTGATTGAGGCAGACGTTCCCGATCTCGCTCGCCTCATCGAGTTGACGACCAACCCGATTCAGCTGCACGACGTCTTCTATGCGTTCGGCAAGTATCTCGGGGACCACCACGCGGGGTTCACGTTCGAGCAGGTCCTGTCAATGGCGAGCGCGGACGTGAAGAACGACATGCTGCGCACCGTCGTTCCCGGCGCCGAGCGCGGCATCTCGGATGTTGTCTATCAGGCGGCGCGGGATGTTCACCTGCCGCGCCTGCGCGAAGTGTTCAAGACGTATTTCGCAAGCAACAGAATCACCGCCCTCGTGTTTCCGACGACGATGGTGCCTGCGCTGCCGATCGGGCAGGAGGTCGAGGTTGAGATTCGCGGAAAGAAATTGTCGTTCGAAACCGTGATGGCGCGCAACATCGCGCCGGGCAGCACCGCAGGACTTCCAGGCCTCGTCCTGCCCGCGGGCATGACGAAGAGCGGATTGCCCGTGACACTCGAATTCGATGGCCCGAGCGGGACGGACCGCGCGCTCATCGGCCTCGGACTCGGTGTGGAGCAGATGCTTGGACGAATCCCCGCGCCGAGGATCGGACGGGCGGCTGGAGCGTAGAAGAGCGAGGGACGATCGATGGAACGTCGACCATGGACCCTGTCCAGAGCGCTCTTCGTCGGCACGCTCGTCGTCGGCGCGCTCGATCTGGCCGATGCCTTCATCTTCTTCGGCCTGCGCGGCGTCTCACCCATCCGGATCCTGCAGAGCATCGCCTCCGGTCTTCTCGGGCGGCCCGCCTATGCCGGCGGGCTCCGCGCCGGCGCTCTTGGCGCGCTGCTGCACTTCTTCAACGCGTTCCTGATTGTGGGCACCTACCTCTTGCTCAGCCGCAGGATCCCTCGCCTCGCCGAGCGGCCCTGGCTGTACGGCCCCTTGTACGGCGTCCTCGTGTATCTGGTCATGAATCAGATCGTCATCCCCCTATCCGCGGCCGTCGTCGGTCTTCCGACCCTGCCGGTTGTCCTGAACGGATTGTTGATTCACGCAGTCGGCGTCGGCCTTCCAAGCGCGCTCGTCGCCATGCATACGACGCGCAGGCATTAGACAAGTCGGACGCGACAGATCAGACTCCTGATCGCGAGGGAGACATGGCAACAAGAGTCTTCGTCAGTGCGGGAACCCCGGCCAACGATACTCAGAAATCGTCTCGCGACGCACTGGTGAATGCCCTCGAGCTGGCGGGATTGACGCCTCGGCTCATGAGCCCCCAAGATTCGGACTGCAAGAACCCCTTCGTGGCGTGCGCCGAGCCATGGACGAGTGCAAGGGGGCAGTCCTCGTTGCCTACTCTCGGTACAAGATCGATGCGGGCATCGAGCTTCGCGGGGATGGAGCGCGGCTGCTGGAGCCAGTCGCGTTCCCCACTGCCTGGAATCAGATCGAAGCAGCGATGGCGTCCGAGAAAGGCTTGCCTCTCCTCGTTGTGGCGGAGACCAAGCTGCGAACGCGCAGATTTTTCGCTCCGCGAATTGACGAGGAAACAGGTGCTGGAAGCGCTGCCGTGGCACGACCTCATGGCGGTCGTGACGACGCTCGTCGGTTCGTTGCTCGGGGCGGCGTCGATAGGCTACCGCATCGGCAGCGGGCAATGGCCGTTCGCGTGACACCGTCCAAAGGATCCCAATGAATAGAAGAAGGGCGACAGGATGAAGCCTTCCACGCTCGCAGACGAGAATTGTCGCGGCATTAAGTACTTGATGACGATGGGAGAGGCTCTCTTGTTCCGGGCCGCGTTCTTCATCGCAACTCTGACGTGCGGCGCCGGTCCCACTGGGGCTCAACCGGGCCCGCTCGATTGGAACGCCGACCGACGGCGCATGGTCGAGATGCAGCTCAAGGCGCGCGATATCCGCAGCGAGCGGGTGTTGGACGCCATGCTCAGAGTGCCGCGCCACTTGTTCGTTCCGGAACCTCAGCGCGCCGCGGCCTATATCGATTCGGCCTTGCCGATTGGCTACGATCAGACCATCTCGCAACCCTACATCGTGGCGTTCATGACGCAGGCGCTGGAGGTCGAGCCCGGTGATCGCGTGCTCGAGATAGGAACGGGATCCGGCTATCAAGCGGCAGTGCTTGGTGAGCTCGCGAAAGAGGTCTACACGATCGAGATCGTGGCACCGTTGGCAGAGCGGGCGCGCGACACGCTGAAGGATCTCGGCTATCGGAACATTCAGGTGCGGACGGGCAACGGTTACCTCGGCTGGCCCGAGCACGCGCCGTACGATCGCATCATGGTGACGGCGGCGCCAGACGAGGTGCCGACCGCTCTCGTGCAGCAGCTGAAGATCGGCGGCTTGATGGCGATTCCAGTCGGCACCGTGATTCAGGAACTCCGGATCCTGCTGCGGACGACCACGGGCACACAGACGCTCAAAACGCTTCCCGTGCGATTCGTGCCGATGACGGGCAAGCCTCCGGGGCTTGAGCAGCGAGCTCAGAAGAGCGGTCCAGAAACCGAGCCGGTGATTTGCGCGGACGAAGGTGCTGCGATGAATGACGAGCCGGAGGCCTCACAGGCATTCGACACAAAGGCATCGAAGGGAAGAAGGCCACCAGCATGAAACCTTCAACGCTCGCGGCGATTGTGCTTCTCGCGGCCGTGGCAATCGCGCATCTTCTTCGCCTGATCTTTGCCGTCCCGGTGACCGCGGCGGATGCCGTCATCCCGATGTGGGTCAGTGCCGTCGCCGTCGTCGTTGCCGGTGGGGCGGCATTGATGCTCTGGCGGGATGCGCGTCGATAGCAGGTTCAGCCGAACGAAGCGATCATGAAGGCTTCGAGGACAGCTTCGCCAGCCGTGCAGCTCCGGGGATTCATTGCCAAGTACACACCGGAGGTGGCATCCCAGGCGCGGGCCGTCCTCAGGTGGATGCGCGGCCGCCTGCCCGGCGCGGTGGAGCTCGTTTACGACAACTATAACTGGCTGGTCATCGGCTTCGGACCCTCCGAGCGAGCCTCCGAAGCGGTGTTCTCTCTGGTGCTGGCCCCTCGTTGGGTGACGCTGTGCTTCCTCCGTGGCGCCAGGTTAGTCGACCCTGAAAAGCTCCTGCGAGGCAGCGGCACACAAGTCCGCAACATCCGTCTCACCGAGGGCGTCACGACGTTGAACAGGCCGGCGGTCCGGGCGCTCATCGACCAGGCGATTTTGCGGTCACGGGTTCCATTCGATCCCACCGCGCGGCGCCGTCTGGTGATCAGAGCGGTTGTGGACAAACAACGTCCACGACGACCGGTGAAATCCTGACGTCATCGACCCGATAGAATCGCTCGAGCGTTCGACCATCGTTCGCGCACACTGGAAACCGATGCTTCAAGAAGGCGTGTTCGATCTCGGCGAACTGCCGCTTCGGTCTGGCGGCGTGCTTCCTGAAGCGAAGCTCGCGTACAAGACGCACGGACGGCTGGATGCGGCCAGGAGCAATGTGATTCTCTATCCAACCCAATACGCCGCTCAGCATGACGACGTCGAATGGCTCATCGGCCCGGGCAAGGCGCTGGACCCGGACCGGTATTTCATCATCGTGCTCGATCAGCTCGGCAACGGCCTGTCGTCATCGCCAAGCAACACCCCGGCGCCCCACGACCGCATGCGCTTTCCCGCCATCACGATTCAGGACGACGTGACGGCGCAGCACCGGCTGGTCACCGGAGGATTCGGCATCACGCGCGTCGCGCTCGTCGTGGGGTACTCGATGGGCGCTCAACAGGCGGTTCAATGGGCGGTGAGCCATCCGGACACGGTGGAGCGCATCGCGCCGTTCTGCGGCACGGCGAAAACCACGCCGCATAACGTCGTCTTTCTCGAAGGCCTTCGAGCCGCGCTGACCGCTGATGCCGCCTGGATGAACGGCGACTACCAGGAACAGCCGGTCCGGGGAGTGCGAGCGCTCGCTCGCGTCTACGCGGGCTGGGGATTCTCCCAGCAGTTCCACACACAGGAACTGTATCGGCAGCTTGGATTCGAATCGCTGCCGGAGCTCCTGACCGGCTTCTGGGAGAAGCGCTACATGCGCCGGGACGCCAACAATCTGTTGTCGATGCTCCGGACGTGGCAGCTGAACGATGTGGGTGCGACTCCGGGTTTCGGCGGCAGCCTGGATCGAGCGCTCGGCGCGATCAGAGCGAAAGCCACGGTGCTGGCCGCGGAAACGGATCTCTATTTCACACCGGACGACGTCAAGGCGGACGCGGCGCGCATACCAGGCTCGCAGTTCCGGGTCATTCCGTCCCTGTGGGGACACATGGCCGGCGCCGGCCTCAACGCTTCGGACTCTCAGTTCATCGAGGCTGAGATCAAGGCGCTCCTCGCGTCGTGAGGGCATGGTGACGACTCGCCCTATACTTCCAACTCCATGACGACGCCGGCATCTTGTCCAGCAGGCATGGGCCATGGGTGAGCCATCCCGAAGCGATGCGTCGACGAAATATGTCGGCGTGGTCCGCGACCTGTATGTGGCGTTTCAGCGGGGCGAGGTGGAGGTTCTGCTCGACTTGATGAGCCCCGACATCGAATGGTGTGAACCGGATAATCCTTTCAATCCGGCGGCTGGCACGAGGCATGGCCGTGCCGGCTTCCTGGAATGGCTGCGGATAGGCCAGCAGTCGGAAGAGATCCTGATGCTTGAACCGCGACAATTCCTGGCGGCCGGCGATTCGATTGCGGTCGTCGGCCATATGAAATGCCGTGCCAAGCCAACCGGACGAACCTACGAATCTGACTTCGTGCACCTGGTGACGTTCAAAGACGGTAAGATCGCGCGTTTTCAGGAATTCTTTGATACCTACATCGCGGGAGAGGCCTTCCGATCAGTACCTGGATGAGGAGAGTTTCGCACTCATGGCGAGCGCGTGGTGGTCGTAGCTGATGACGCGAATGATGGTCCACTCGCCGTTCTCGAGCCGCCAGATATGTGTGAACCTGCCCTCCCCGATCGGTTCGACGTCGTCGCGGCCCGGATGATGAAAGCGGTGGACGCCCATCTCGATCGCCCCGAAGCCGTTCATCGGGTGGACCTCGAGCGTGTCCGGAACCAGTTCACGCGTGACCTTTCCACAGATGTTATTCTTCACGGCTTCGATGAATGTGGCTCGGGACCGCGACAAGCCGTCGATGTCGTGATAGAACTCGAGATCCTCGGCGAAGAAACGGCCGAGCGTGTCCAGATCGCAACGGTTGAAGGCGGCGAAGACCTGAGCGTCGAGGGCGGCGACCGTTCGGAAGAGCGGGTCGTCGGGCGCGAGACCGCGTCGGGCCTGGGCGTCGACGTGGGTGAGAGACAATAGAAGGGCGGCGGCGAAGAGCAGCCGCGGTATTCCAGTGCGGGTGTTGGTCATGGTCGGCTCGAGTCGAAGAGTGTTCTAGACCAGCAGACGAGTACTGCGGTCCATATGTTCCTGATCATGGAAATCGTGTCGAGCGAGAGACTCTTTGGCGGCTCGATCGAGGAGAGAGTGACAGCCATGGCAAGGAAACCATCGTCTTTCGTACACGCCGCGGCAGCAGCCGCGGCGTTCGTGGCCGTGTCGGCGGCGCCTGCGCATGCCGATGAGGTCCGCGTGATGATGTCAGGCGCGTTCGCGGCCGCTCAGGCCGAGCTGGGTCCCGAGTACGAACGCAAATCCCACGACAAGATCACGCTGCTCGCATCCGCCATGGGCACCGGAACCGCGTCAATCCCCAGCCGCGTTCAGAGTGGGGAAGACGTTGACGTGGTGATCGTGACCGCGGCTGCGCTCGACGACCTCATCAAGAAGGGTCTCGTCCTCGCCGACAGCCGTGTCGATCTCGCGCGATCCGGCATTGGCATGGTCGTGAAGGCGGGCGCACCGAAACCGGACATCGGCTCGGTCGAGGCGTTGAAGCGGACGCTGCTCAACGCAAAGTCCATCGCTCATTCGGCCGCCGTCAGCGGCATCTATGTTTCGACCGAGCTCTTCCAGCGTCTGGGCATCGCGGATCAGGCCCTCTCGAAGAGCAAGAAGATCGAGAACGAGCCGGTTGGCGCCGTCGTGGCCCGTGGGGAAGCCGAGGTCGGATTTCAGCAAATCAGCGAGCTCCTGTCAGTGCCAGGCGTCGAGTATGTGGGGCCGCTTCCTGGCGAGGTGCAGCGCATCACGACGTTCTCGGGAGGCGTGCTATCGCGATCGACACACCCGAAGGCCGCGCGCGCATTCCTGGAATTTCTCGCGTCTCCGGAGGCTGTTCCCGCCATCAAGCGGAGCGGGCTCGAGGCGGTTCACGCGTCCAACCCTGCTTCCGTGCAGGGCGTCGGAAAATACGCGTTTCGCGTGGTTCGTCTCGAAGATGTCGTCGCCGGCTTGAAGATGAGCAATACGCCGCTGTACCTGGACTTCACGAAGGCGCCAGAACCCAGAGACAGAAACGTCATCATCAAGGACAACGACGGCAACTGGATTCAGTTCTTCCAGCGATTGCCGTGAACCTCTCGCGCATCCGTCAGCGCCTTCGAACGGACGTCTTCATAAGAACGACGGGCCAGTAATCGTCAGGAGGGAATCATGGAGAATCAGCCGATTCAAGCGCACAACCTCAAGGCTGCCCAGACGTGGGGAAGCGGCGGCCGGCAGTACGACAAGATCAGCGAGTCCATTGGCGACGCGATCGAACATTGCGTCGTGCGTCTGGCGCCGAAGCCGGGCGAACAGATTCTGGACGTGGCCACGGGCACGGGGCGCGGCGCGCGTCGCATTGCGGCGCGGGGCGCCAGGGTCACGGGCATCGACATGAGCGCCGACCTCATCGAGGCGGCGAAGGCCCGTGCCGCCGAAGAAGGCCTCACCATCGATTTCAAGGTCGGCGATGCGGAGGCGCTGCCGGTTGCCGATGCGTCGTTCGACGGTGTGATCTCGACCTTCGGCGTGATGTTTGTGAGCAAGCCCGAGGCCGCCGCGGCTGAACTGGCGCGTGTGTGCAAGCCGGGCGGACGACTGGCCTTGACGACCTGGTTGCCGGATTCCACGATTGCCGGGCTCTTCGGCGTGATGCGACCCTACATGCCGGCGGCGCCCTCGCCGCCTCCTCCCTCGCCGTTTGCGTGGGGCGCGCGCGAACGGTTGCAGGAGCTCCTGGGGCGCGCGTTCGATCTCAAGTTCGAGCCTGGCGTGACGGTGATGCGCGAGCCGAGTGGCGAGGCCGCCTGGGATCTCTTCGTGAACGGGTATGGCCCGACCAAAGCGCTCGCGAACGCTCTCGATCCCGATCGGCGCGCGAGCCTGAAGAAAGACTTTATCGCGTTTCATGAAATCAACATGTCCGACCTCGGTGTCGCCATGCCGCGAACCTATCTTGTGACCATCGGCGTCAGGCGATAACGGTCCACACTCGTTGAGAACGGAGCCGACGATGCGGAAGATGGTGATGCTGTGTCTAGTCCTGCTCTGCGCGCAATCGGTCTCGGCCCAGACCACTCCAGCCGCGACGGTGCTGCCCGCGACCGACATCCAGGCCTTTCTCGACGCCTTGCCGAAGAACGCCATCAACGATCTCCCGATCCGTGTCGCGGATGTCGGTGGATACCGGGTGGGCGTCTTCGGCGTGTTCAGACCGAAGGCGATGTCCTCCGAGGCAAGTCTCCACGAGACCGCTGTGTCCGAGGTGTACTACGTGCTCAAGGGTGCCGGCACGCTCGTCACGGGAGGCAAGCTGATGAACGAACGCCGCACCGCCGGGAGCACGACCGTGCAGGGCACGGGCATCGAGGGCGGCACCAGCCGGCGCGTTGCTGCGGGTGACATCGTGATCATTCCCAATCATGTGGCGCACTGGTGGAGCAGCCTGGAAGAAGATCTCAACTATCTGATCATTCGGCCGGATCCGCAGGGAACACTGACGCTCAAGTAATGGATGACGGGTGAACGCCATGACTCGCGCGACCGGCACATTCGACGTGAAAGTGACCCCGCAGAACCAAGACGATCAAGGCGATGGCATCGTGCTGGGCCGGCTGTCGATCGAGAAGCAGTTCCACGGCGAACTCACCGGGACGAGCCATGGCGAGATGCTGAGCGCGATCACCGCCGAAAAGGGTTCGGCCGGGTATGTGGCGGTCGAGCGCGTGAATGCCACGCTCAACGGCCTTACCGGTGGATTCGTGCTGCAGCATGCGGCCACGATGACGCGCGGTGCGCCCCAGTTGACGATTGTCGTCGTGCCCGATTCCGGGACAGGTCAGCTCGTCGGGATCACCGGCAGGATGGACATCAGGATCACCGAAGGCACACACTTCTACGACTTCGAATATGCGTTGCCATCGGCCGGCTAACGCTCGTGATCGCGCACGTTCGCGCGTTGGGGTGACCGAGATCCGCGCTGGCGTGACCCGACGCGATGCGCTCGTTGGCGGCGCGACGCTCGCCACGGCAGCCCTGTGGGCGGCACTCGCCAGGGGCCAGAACCGGACTCGATTGATCCTGCTCGGAACGGGCGGTGGACCTCGGCCGCGCAAGGCCAATTCAGCGTCGGCCCAGGCGATCGTAATCGATGACCAGATTCATATCGTCGATTGCGGTGACGGCGTTGCGCGGCAGCTGGTGTCGGCGGGACTCTCGCTGGACCGGCTGCGCAATGTGTTCATCACGCATCTGCATTCGGATCACACGGCCGACTACGGCAATCTGATTTGGCTCGCATGGGCCGCAGGGTTGCAAACCGGGATTGATACCTGGGGGCCTGCTCCGCTGCGACACATGACCGAAGTCTTCTTTCAGATGAACGCGGCCGACATTCAGGGCCGCATCGCGAGCGAGGGCCGGGTACCTCTCGCGCCGCTCGTGCGCGTTCACGAAATCGCGATCGGCGGGCAGGTCCTCGAAGCCGGCCACCTCAAAGTGACCGCCGCCATGGTCAACCATCCTCCGATGGTGCCGTCGTTTGCGTTTCGATTCGACACGGCTGAGAGATCCATCGTCGTCTCGGGCGATACCACACGCTCGAGCCACCTTGTCGCGCTTGCGCGAGGCGCCGATGTACTGGTGCATTCGGCCTTCTATCCAGCCGCCGTGGACAGGCTCATCGCCCGGGTGCCGAATGCGGCGACGCTCAAGCAAACTATCTATGGAGGTCAGACGTCGGTGGAGGATGCCGGGCGAGCCGCGCAGGAAGCCGGTGTCAAGACGCTGGTGCTGTCGCATCTCATCCCAGCCGACGACCCTACGGTCACCGACGATATGTGGATCGCCGGTGCCCGCGCCCAATTCAAGGGCGAGGTCATCGTCGGCAAGGATCTCATGGAGATATAGAGGGCCGTCGATCGCATGCGAGTCGTCATCTTCGGCGCCACCGGCATGGTTGGAGCGGGCGCACTGCTCGAGTGCATCGACGACGCGCGCGTGAAGTCCATCCTGGTGGCCGGCCGCCACCCGACGGGAGTCCAGGACGCGAAGATCACTGAGGTCCTGCACCAGGACTTCTACAACTTCAGTTCGATCGAGCATCATTTTGCAGGCTGCGATGCGTGCTTCTTTTGCCTCGGGGTGTCGGTGGCGGGGATGACCGAAGAGACTTACCGTCATATTACGTACGATCTGACGATGGCGGCGGCGAAGTCGCTGATCGCGGCCGCGCCGCTCCTGACGTTCTGTTTCATCTCGGGTGGAGGAGCCGACAGCACCGGGCGCGGTTGGGCGATGTGGGCGCGCGTGAAGGGACAGACCGAGAACGCTCTGTTCCGGATGCCGTTCAAGTCTGTGTATGTGTTGCGGCCGGGATTCATTCAGCCCCGGCGCGGTGTTCGATCCCGAACGCCGATCTACCAGAAGTTCTACGCCGCGCTGGGGCCGGCCTACCCCGTCCTGCACTGGCTCTTGCCGAAGTACACGACGACGACGGTTGGGATCGGGCGGGCACTGATTGAAGTTGCCGTGAAGGGCTATCCGAAGCAGATCCTCGAGAACGACGACATCAATCGAATTGCGGCCGGCGCCCCAGGGGCCGGGACATGAAGGCGCTCCTGCGGGAGGTGTGTGTGCGCAAGCACCGGAGAGGTGGAACGCTCTGCCTCGTTGTCATCATCGCGATGATGACGGCCGGCACTCCCGCAACACAGGCGCCCGGTGCGCCACGCCTGTTCGCCATCTTCGTCGTGGATGGCCTGCGTCCGGACAGCATCAACACGACCGACTCCCCGACGATCGCGCGACTTCGATCTGAAGGGGCCGACTACGTCAACAGCCATTCGGTCTTTCCCACGGTGACGCGAGTGAACACCGCCGTGCTCGCCTCCGGCTTTCACCCGGCCCAGACGGGTATCGTCGGCAACAGCATGTTCGTGGAGGGCGTGAATGCGAAGGCGGCGTTCGACAACGGCGACCAGAATCAGCTGCTCAAACTGGAAGAAGTGAGTGGGCGGGCGGTGACCGCGGACACGCTCGGCGAGGTGCTGCAGAACAACGGCAGAAAGCTCGTCACGCTCAGCTCTGGATCGAACGGCAACGGATTTCTCCTCAATCCACAGGCCCGTCACGGCGCCGGTGTCGCGGTCCATGGACTGTTCAAGCGTGGAGAGACGGCGGCTTTCCCGAAGGAGGCGAGCGATGCCATTCTTGCGCGATTTGGCCCGCCGCCAGCCGGTGGAGACGAAACGGCGCTGATGAACTGGACGGACACCGTGCTTCGCGATTACGTCCTGCCCGATCTCCGTCCTGACGTGATCATCGACTGGATGGGCCCTCTCGACGGCGCGCAACACTCTTACGGCGTCGGATCGCCGCAGGCGAAGGAGGCCTTGCAGCATGTCGATGGAAGCATCGCCCGAACGCTCGCGACGATTGAGTCCCTCGGTCTGAAGGATCGCGTCAATGTCATCGTGACGTCTGACCACGGCTTCGCGCACCACAAGACTGGCGTGGACGTCACCGATGCGCTCGTGCGCGCAGGTCTCAAGGCAGGCCTCGAGTCCACCGACGTCATCGTTGCGAGCCAGAGCCAGTCGGTGCTTTTGTACGTGCAGGGACACGCGCCGGACCGCATCGATGCGCTTGCGAAATACCTGCAGCAGCAACCCTGGACCGATCTCGTGTTCACTCGAGGCGGCCGCGACGGGCAGGGAAGCACCGCGGGGACATTCTCACTCGACTTTGTGGACCTGTCGCATCCGTCACGCGGGCCGGACGTCGCCGTGTCGCTCGCATGGAATGACGACGCCAACGCGATTGGCATCGCCGGGAGTCATACGATCGACAGTCAAACCACGGGTCCACTCTCGGGGCCGGGCAGCGGACATGGCGGCCTCAACCCGTGGGTCGTCCACAATGCGTTCGTGGCCTGGGGCGCCGATTTCAGGACGGGCACGCGGATTGAGGCGCCGGTGTCGCTGGCCGACGTCGCACCGACGATCCTGAAGATGTTGGGAATCGATCCGGACCTTCAGCGAGCGGGCCGTGGGCGCGTGCTGCGCGAGCTGATGAAGGCCGGCCCGGCGGCCGATCTCACACCGACGCGACGGATTGTGACGACGAGCGCGGGCGCGTATCGTGCCTCCCTCCAGATCTCGACCGTTGACGAACACGATTACATCGACGGCGGTTCTCGACAGAAATGATCCCCACCATGTCCTATCACCTCGCGCAATTCAACATTGCCCGGATGCGCGCGCCGATCGATTCCGAGATCATGCGCGGCTTCGTGGATCGCCTGGCCGATATCAATGCACTCGCCGATGCCACGCCTGGCTTCGTCTGGCGGCTGCAGACCGATGATGGCGATGCGACGGGCCTTCGGCCGTACGACGACGACCGGATGATCGTGAACATGTCGGTCTGGGAATCGCTCGACGCGCTGCGTGCGTTCGTCTATCGGAGCGGCCACGTGGACGTGATGCGCCAGCGTCAGCAGTGGTTCGAAGCCATGACGGATGTCTATCTCGTGCTGTGGTGGGTTCCCGCCGATCATCGACCCACAGTGGATGAAGCGAAGGCGCGACTCGAGGAGCTCAAACGGAACGGCCCCGGCGCGCGTGCGTTTACGTTCCGCCAGCCGTTCGGTCCTCCGGACGAAGCGGCCAGGATGGCGGCGACGGAAGACGCCTGCCCGGCGTAGCCGATTCTTTGCACGGACACGATCAAAGCGAGGTGAGGTCACAATGTTGAGGCCGACGACGAATCGCATCCGCTGCTTGTTCGCGGCGTTTTTGTGCTTCGCCTGCAGTGCGAGCATCACAGGCGGGCCGTCGACGTCGGCTGAACCGAAGTCGCTCGTGGGAACCTGGAGGGTCATCTCCGTCGACTCACGGCGCGCCGCGGCGAGCGCGTGGGAACCGGAATATGGACCGAACCCCCGCGGCTATTTCATCTACGAGACAACCGGTCACTTTTCGCTCCAATTCGGCGCGTATCCGTCAGCCAGGTTCACATCCGGGGACGACAGAAAACCGACACCGGACGAGGCGAAGGCTGTCTATCTCAACTATCTCGCGTACTTCGGCACCTACACCGTGGACTGGACGCGAAGCATCGTGACCCATCACGTCGAGGGAAGTCTGATGCCCGGCTACAACGGGACCGATCAGGAACGCCCGTTTGTGCTCGACGGCAACCGGCTCGAGATCGGCAACGGCACGACGTGGCGCCGGGTCCTCCAGCGCGTGACCGCAGGGGAATGAGGCAGAGACGATGACCCAGTCGACGCCTGCCGACCGCCATCACAGCGTGCAGCTGCGCCGCGCGGTCATCGCCAGCACGATCGGCACGGCCATCGAGTGGTACGACTTCTTTCTCTACAGCACGGTCACGGGGCTGGTGTTCGCGAAGCTCTTCTTTCCGAAGTCGGATCCGTTTGTCGGCACGCTCGAGAGTTTCGGTATTTATGCGGTGGGATTCGCCGCGCGGCCGGTCGGTGCGGCCATCTTCGGGCATTACGGCGACCGTATCGGCCGGAAGTCCACGCTGATCGCCACCCTGATGTTGATGGGCGTGGCGACGTTCCTCGTCGCGCTGGTGCCGACCTACGAGCACATCGGCATCTGGGGCGCCGTGATTCTCACGATCCTGCGGTTCGTGCAGGGCGTCGGCGTCGGCGGTGAGTGGGGCGGTTCGGTGCTGATGTCGATGGAGTGGTCGAAGTCGAGCCAGACACGCGGCTTCATCGCGTCGTGGCCGCAGTTTGGCGTGCCGTGTGGACTGTTTCTGGCCAATCTCTCCGTGCTCGGATTCAGCCGACTGGCCGGCGACGAATTCCTCACGTGGGGCTGGCGGATCCCCTTCCTTCTGAGCCTGCTCCTCGTCGGCATCGGACTCTACATCCGGCTGGGCGTGCTCGAGACGCCCGTCTTCACGAAGCTCCTCGCGGAGAAAAAGGTGGAGCGGCGGCCGATGCTCGAAGTCCTGAAACGGCATCCGCGTGAGATCATCCTCTCGGCCCTGGCGCGGATGGGCGAGCAGGCGCCGTTCTACGTGTTCACCGCGTTCATCTTTGCGTATGGAACGGGCGTCCTCGGCGTCTCGCGCGACTTCCTGCTCGTGGGAGTTCTCTCGGCGTCGCTCCTGTCATTCGTCGCGATTCCTCTGTCCGGTCATCTGTCCGACCGCATCGGGCGGAAGAAGATGTATCTGATAGGCGCCGTCACGACTGGGCTCTTCGGCTTCGTGTATTTCGGCCTGCTCAATACCGACTCGCACGCGCTGATCTTCATCGCGATCCTCCTGTCGATCATTCCGCACGACATGATGTACGGGCCGCAGGCCGCGCTGATTGCCGAATCGTTCACGGGTCGATTGCGGTACAGTGGGGCGTCACTCGGCTATCAGCTCGCGTCGCTGATCGCCGGCGGGCCCGCGCCGCTGATTGCGACCTGGCTCTTCGCGCGCACTCGGTCCGCGTATTCGATCGCGGCCTACATTTTTCTGTGCGCGGTCTGCAGTGTGGTCGCCGCCACGATGATGATCGATCACACGGGGAAGGACATCGACTAGCGATCGAGCGCGAACGCACGACCCGATGTTGCCTGAAGGTCTCGAGATTCGTCCCGAGCGGCCGGGAGACGCAGCCGCGATCAGCGACGTGCACGACCAGGCGTTCGGCGCCTCCGCGGAATCGTGCCTGGTCGAGGCGCTTCGGCGATCGGGATGCACGACGATTTCATTCGTCGCGGTCGTCAAGGACCAGCTGGTGGGACACATCCTCTTCAGTCCGATCACCATCGATGTGCCGCGCCCGGCGATTGCCGGACTCGGTCTCGCACCGATGGCCGTCGTCCCGGCATGTCAGCGGCAGGGCTTCGGATCGCGTCTTGTGGAGACTGGCCTTCGCGCGTGCGCGGAGGCCGGATATCAGCTCGTCGTCGTACTGGGCCATCCTCACTTCTACAGGCGATTCGGATTTCGCCCGGCGCGCGAGCTGGGATTGACATCGATCTATGCCGAGGCGGGCGACGCGTTCATGGCCCTCGAATTGACGCCGGGCGTGCTGGCGGGTCGTACGGGTCTGGTCAATTACCGTCCGGAATTTGCCGATGTCTGAGTAGTGCGGCAAGATCAACCGTCAGAAAGAAACAGGAGCATCGAATGACCACGAACGCATCGGTCGGCACCGTCGCCGCGCTCTGGCGATTCCCCGTGAAGTCCATGAGCGGTGAGCGGATCGGCGAGGCCGAGGTGACGAAGCAGGGCCTTGTGGGCGATCGTGCGTACGCGCTTATCGACAAAGATACGGGCAAGGTGGTCAGCGCCAAGAGCGTGCGGCTGTTCCCCGGTGTGCTCAATTGCCAGGCCGCGTTCGTCGAGCCGCCGCGCTCTGGCCAGATCGCTCCACCCGTGAGGATCACCCTGCCGAACGGCACGTCGATTACGAGCGACGCGAGTGACGTCGATCGCGTGCTGTCGTCGCACTTCGAGCGATCGGTCACGCTCTCTCGCTCGGCGCCCGAGGATTTCACGATCGATCAGTACCACCCGGACGTCCCCGATATCGATCCGGCCGGCTATCGCGACACAGTTGTCGAGCAGAAGCTGGGATCGGCGCTCTTCGCGGAGATGGGCGCTCCGTCACCCGTTCCGGTCGGCGCGTTCTTCGACCTGTTCCCCGTCTCGGTTCTGACCTCGGCCACCCTCCGGGAACTCGGAAGGCTTCAGCCTCAGAGCCGCTTCGACGAGCGTCGATTCCGGATGAACGTGATCGTCGGGACCGACGCGTCAGGTTTTCCAGAGAACACGTGGATCGGCCACACGCTCGCAATTGGCGGCGCCGCTCTCAGGATTGCGATGCCCGATCCGCGCTGCGTCATGACGACGCTCGCTCAGGACGACTTGGCCGCGGACTCGGGCATCCTTCGGGCCCTTACACGCCACAACAGGCTGCAGGTCGGTCCTGCCGGTCTCTATCCGTGCGCGGGCGCGTATGCCGTGGTTGAAACGCCCGGCACGCTTCGAACGGGGCAGCCGGTGGCGCTGGCCTGAGCCACATGCTAGGAGTGCACGCATGAACGCATGCTTTCGGGACGGGGAGCACGGCGCCTTGCTGGATCGACGCGCCTTCCTGGCAGCCGCAGCCGGCGGTATCTGGCTGGCAAGCGTCGAGCGCGGCAGCGCGCAACAGCAGACGGTGCCTCCTGCGGCGCCTCGTGACTGGTCGCGGCCGGATCCGCTTCAGTACCCCGACCCGGACATCATCGCGCTCGACGATCGCTTCAGGAAGTACATCGTCGGGAACACCGTCATCAGACGGCTCCATTTTGGAACGCTCTGGGCCGAGGGCCCGGCGTGGAACGGCGTCGGGCGCTACCTCGTCTGGAGCGATATCCCCAACAATGTCCAGCTGCGATGGATCGAAGACGACGCGCGCGTGACGACGTTCCGCAATCCGGCTGGATACAGCAATGGGAATACGTTCGACTTCGAAGGACGTCAACTCTCGTGCGAGCACGGCGGCCGCCGCGTCGTAAGGTACGAGCCCGATGGAACGATCACGGTGATCGCGGAGACATTCCAGGGCAAGCGACTCAATTCACCGAACGACATTGTGGTTCATCCGGACGGCAGCATCTGGTTCACCGATCCGTTCTACGGGATACGGGGGAACTACGAAGGCTTCAAAGCGGATCAGGAGCTGCCCATGGCGGTCTACCGCGTCGATCCAAAGGCCGGGCAGATCGACAAGATCAGCGACGAGTTCGGTGCGCCGAACGGCATCTGCTTCTCGCCCGACTACAAGAAGGTGTACATCGCGGATACGGGCGCTCCGCGCGACATCAAGGCTGCTGGCATCAACGGCAAGGGCATCAGTCGTCTCACGCAGTTTGCGACACTGGACAATCCAGTGACCGGGACACCATCTGTCGCCGACGGCATGCGGTGCGATGTCGACGGCAATGTCTGGGCGGGCGCGCGTCCAGGCGTGCAGGTCATCGCACCGACGGGTGAGCGCATCGGCATGATTCGGCTGCCTGAAACCTGCGCGAATGTCTGCTTTGGTGGTCCGAGGCGAAACCGGCTGTTCATGACAGCGAGTCAATCTCTCTATGCCGTTTACGTCGAGACCACTGGTGCGCACATCGCGTAGCGGATGCTCCTCCTCTTCGACCTCGACGGCACGCTCACGGATTCCTTTCCCGGAATCGGACGATGCATCAATCATGCGCTCGTGGAGCTGGGACGCGAGGCTGTTCCCGAGGCACGGCTCCGCCTCATGGTGGGCGCGCCGCTCACCACGATCTTCGGCGACGTTCTGGCGTCGGTCGATGCGGCGCTCGTGGATCGGGCCATAACCGCCTATCGCGTTCGATTCGACGCGATTGGCATCTTCGAGAACGACGTCTTCCCAGGCATTCCCGAGGCTCTCCGCGTCTTTCGAGAATCCGGCCACACTCTTCACGTTGTCACCGCCAAGCCTGCGGTCATGGCGACGCGCGTTGTGAAGCATTTCGGCATCGACCACTACTTCGAGGAGATTCACGGCCCAGAGCTCACCGATCGCGGGTGCGACAAGGCGGTTCTTGTCTCGGCTGCTCTGGCGCGCACGGGCGACCGTGATGTCGAAGCGGTGATGATTGGCGATCGCGTAGACGATATCCGCGCTGCCCGTGCCCACGGCATCGGGGCTGTTGGCGCCGGCTGGGGCTATGGTGCGCGGAGCGAGCTCGTGGATGCGCAGCCCGACCATATCGCGGAGACCGTCGCGGATCTCATCGACTGGGTCGGATCCAGGGGCTAGAGGTCCAATGCCTCCGTGGATCGCGTCGTCCGTGTGCGCAGTCTGGTCGACGCGCTCAGCAAGCATGAAGTGTCGCACGCGGCGGCGCCTGTCAGCGTCAGCTCGCGCGAGGCACAGACGTCCGTAGCGGGGCCGGCGTGCCGCGCTCTCGCGTTTACTTCCGTGCCGAGGGTGATGGAGAATGCTTCTTTCCCGCCGCGGGCCTGTGTCGGGAAGGAGGCGTCGTGTCCCTTGCGATAGAGAGTCGCCACATCGGCGACGTCACGGTGGTGAAATGCAGCGGTCGCATCGTCGAGGGCGCCGAGTCTGCCGCGCTCCACCAGCAGCTGACCGCGGCACTGGTCGATTATCCGCTCATCGTGCTGCATCTGGAACAGGTCGACTTCATTGACAGCAGCGGGCTCGGCCTTCTCGTGCGGTTCCTGAGCCGTGCCAGGGCCGCTCACGGCGGCCTCAAGCTCTGTGCCGTGCCGTCCCGAATTCACGAAGTCCTGGCTATCACCAGGCTGCGCGGGATCTTCGACGCCCACGAATCGGAGGCCGAAGCCGTCGCGGCGTTCTACGAACGGGCGAAGTCGGCGGACGGCCAGGCGCGGCTCGACAGCGAGATCCTGTGCGTGGAGAAATCAGCCGACGTGCTCGCGTACGTTTCGGGAATCCTGCGGCAGGCCGGCTATGGCGTTCTCAGCTCGAGCAGCGTGCCCGATGCATTGATGCTCCTCAGAGCGTCGCGGCCGAAAGTCGTCGTCATCGGCGCAACGCTCCGCGCCGCTCGCGACACACGGGCGGCCGAGGTCTTCAACGATCTTGCGGACGCTCTGCCAGTTCTCGAACTGCCTGCCGATTTTTCGTCGAGCGATGCGGGCGATGCCGGCCAGCGGCTTCTCGATCAGATTCGGACGGCGATCGGCGATCGTCCGACCGCATCCTAGAACGAGCCCGCCGCCGTGGGCTGATGGCGACAGGCCGGACTGGAGGCCTTGCGTGTTTCGATGGGTTCTTGTCAGTGCCCTGATGCTCCTGCCACATTCGAGCGAGGCGCAGATCAGAAAGTATCCGTACGTCCACCTCGACGTGTTCACGGATCGGCCGCTGACGGGGAACCAGCTGGCTGTCTTCCTGGAACCTGCCGGGCTGGCTCCGGATGAGATGCTGGCGATCACGCGTGAGATGGCCTTTTCGGAAACGACGTTCGTGTTTCCACCTGAGAATCCGGGCACAGATTTTCGCGTTCGCATCTTCGGGCTCAACTTGAATCGCGAACTGGAAGTTGCGGGTCACCCGACCATAGGCACTGTCTTCGCCCTCGCCGATCGCGGGTTGATAGCGTCCGGTCGCCAACGAGTCGTGCTGGGTCTTGGCATCGGCCCGACGCCCGTCGAGCTCGAGTGGGACGGAAGCCGGTTGAGATTCGCGTGGATGACGCAGCGCCAGCCTGACTTTGGCGGCATGCTCACCGATCAGGCCGCCGTGGCCGCCACGCTCGGGATCGGAGCGGATGACATACAGGGAACCGGTCTTCCGGTTCAGCAGGTGTCGTGCGGCGCGCCGTTCCTGCTGGTGCCCGTGGCGACGCGCGCGGCCGTCGATCGCGCGGTTCTCGATCGTACCGCGATGGGGAAACTCCTCGATGCGGCCGGGCTTGCCCGCCGCGGCGTCTTCATCTTTTCTCTCGAGAAGGGGCAAGACGACGCCACTGCGTACAGCCGAATGCTGGGCTTTGGGGTCGTCGAGGATCCGGCGACCGGGAATGCCAGCGGCCCTCTTGGTTCTTATCTGGTGAAGCACAACGTGGTGCCGCCAGATCGCGCGAAGCATCTCATCAGCCGCCAGGGCGTCAAGATGGGACGACCAAGCGAGATACACATCGCGGTAGACGCCTCGCAGACTGGCATCACTGGCGTTCGAATCGGGGGCTCGGCCGTCGTGCTTGGAGACGGCGCGTTGACGATGTCGAGCGGGAAATGAGTCAGCAATATGGGAATTGAGCTCGAGCTCCTGATCCTCCTTGCGATCTCCGTTGTCGGGCAAAGCCTCTTCGCGCGCTTCGAAATCGAGACGCCCGCCTGGCGGAAGATTCTGAAGTGGTTCGTCGTGGCCGCCGGAACGCTTGCGCTCTATTCGGCGGTCGGCCACTGGGCGCTCGTCCTGCCGATCCTGGCGGGCGCCGCTGGCACGACGTTTCACTTCGTCTGGTGCGGCCGTCACGGCATCGATCCGATCAAGGCCACGCCGAGGCGACGGTACTACGAGCTGCGCGGTTGGCAGTTGACGGATTAGTCGAGGCATCGCATGAAGGGCACGCTTGGCGCCGGGGATTTTCGCCGCATCGTCCTGGGGATGGAGGGTGCGGTCGAGGGTGCGCACATGGGCCATCCGGATTTCCGGCTCGGCGGCCGGATCTTTGCGACGCTCCACCCGGACAATCGGGCCGGGATGGTCAAGCTCACTCCCGATCAGCAGCGGGCATTCGTCAAGGCCAAGCCGGACGCGTTCGCGCCGGAAAACGGCGCCTGGGGACGCCAGGGGTGCACGCGCGTCGTTCTCGCGTCGGTGGACGAGGAGACGCTTGGGGAAGCGATCACGCTCGCCTGGCAGAACATGTTGCAGCACTCCACCGTCAACCGCTCGCGTTCATCGAAGACTTCGCGAATCAAGGTGCGTCCGTCTGGCGGCCCCGCCTCGAGTTCACGGCGCCGAAGGAGTTGAGCCCGTGAGCACGTACGTGGCATTCCTTCGCGCGATCAACGTGGGTGGCCGCTCGATGATTGCCATGAACGACCTCAGCGAGATGTTCCAGGCAGCCGGAGGAGATCGAATCAGGACCTATATCCAGACTGGCAACGTTGTCTTCGAGGCTTCTTCGGCGGAGGCCGGTCGCATCATTGGACGAGTCCAGGGCCGCTTGCGCAAAGCCCTGAAGAGCGAACCTGCCATCATGTTGAGAACGCTCGGTGAAATGGAGTCGCTCGTCAAGAGCGTGCCCTTCAAGCGCTTCGCCAGTGAACAGGACGCGAAGATGTACGTCGCATTCCTTTCGAAGGCTCCCAGGAGACGGCTGGCCCTTCCGGTCGTCTCATCGGCAGAGGCGCTCGAGGTGATAGGCATCACCGGCCGGGATGCCTTCATCGTGAGCCGCCGGAAGAAAAACGGGTTCTACGGGTTTCCCAACAATCTCATCGAGCGGGTGCTCGCCGTCGAGGCGACGACCCGCAACTGGTCAACGGTCACGAAGGTGCTCGAATTCGCGACACGTGACACCGCGTGATCGGAGAGAAGCGCGCACCGAGCGGAAGGGATGTGACTCGTGTCCGATCTCGAAATAATCCGCACCGACAGGGCCCCTAGAGCCCTCGGCCCGTACTCGCAGGGCATCAAGGATCCGAAGACTGGGCTCGTCGTCCAGGGCGGTGTGGGGGCACAGACGCGTCAGGTGCTCCTCAATATTCAGGCGATTCTCGAAGCGGCGGGAAGATCAGATCGAGTCGGATAGGATGGGTGGATGTTCCATCCTGACGTGAGAAACGAGGAGACCGTTTGTGGCTGAGGTCGATCTGGCCTATCCGATCGGAAAATTCCAGGCACCTGCCTCTATCGACGATACGTTGCGCGCAACGTTCGTGGCCGATATCGAAGCCGCTCCGCGCCTGCTGCGGCAAGCGGTGGCTGGCCTCGACGATCGACAACTCGACACGTCGTACAGGCCGGGCGGGTGGACCGTGCGCCAGGTGACACATCATCTGCCCGACAGCCACGTCAATGCGTACGTCCGGTTCAAGCTGGCGCTGACCGAAGATTCGCCGCTGATCAAAGGATACGACCAGACCCGATGGGCCGAGTTGCCTGAAGCCCGCACCGCCCCGGTCGAAGTGTCCCTGACTCTTCTCGACGCCATTCACGCGCGCTGGCTGAGGTGCATGCGACTGCTGCCAGCCGACGCGTTCAACCGGACGTTCAAGCACTCGGAGCTCGGGCTCATGTCGCTCAACACTCAACTGGCGCTTTATTCGTGGCACGGTCGCCACCACATTGCGCAGATCACCAGCCTTCGAAGCCGCTCGGGCTGGGTGTAGGCAAGGCCGCTCTATCAGGCAATTGCTCTCAGCCGATTCGCGGCAGATCCGGAGTTGTCCATGATCACGATCCTGGTTCGCTGTCTCGTGGCGGCGCTCTTCGTCGTTCCGGTCTTTGCGGCCGACCCACCTGCGTTCGCGCTGTGGAGGGCAGCCGAGCTGGCGCAGCACGAAAAGGCCCTGTCAACCAAGGTGGGCGCCGACCACTCCGCTCGCGAAACGCTGGCCGATTACGGACATCACCGGTTCCGGATGCTCTATCGAGATCGGGACGGCTTTCCCGAGCAGCACGACAACATCGTGGACGTCGTGATCGTCCAGGGCGGCGAGGGGACGCTGGCGCTCGGCGGAAGGATGCTCGACCCGAAGCCCACGTCGGCCGGGGAATGGATCGGTCGGGTGCTCGAGGGTGCCGAGCGTCATCCGATCGCGTCCGGCGACGTCATTCATATTCCTGCCGGCATTCCCCACAGCTTCCTGGTGCCGGAAGGGAAGCACATCTCCTACGTGCTCGTGAAGTTTCCTGCGAAGTAGAGTCGCAGCCATGCGCTACCGCTTCGTGACGTGCGACGTTTTCACCGACCGCCGCTTCGGCGGCAATCAGCTGGCGGTTTTCCCAGAGGCCGAGGGTCTGTCGGACGGTCAGATGCAGCAGATCGCCCGCGAGTTCAATTTCTCTGAAACGACATTTGTGCTTCCGGCCGAGAGCGGCCATGCGCGCAGAGTGCGCATCTTCACTCCGACAGCGGAGGTGCCATTTGCCGGGCACCCGAACATCGGCACCGCGTTCGTCCTGGCCGGTGAGGGCGCGTTCGGCACGATCCAGACATCGGTGACGGTCACGTTCGAGGAAAAGGCCGGGCTCGTCGCCATTTCGATTCACAAGCGCGACGGGTCCATCTGGTGCGAGCTGGCGGCACCTCAACACATGTCGCTCGGGCCGAGTATTCCTGCGTCAATTCTCGCGACTGCGGTTTCACTCGCGCCGGACGATGTCGTGACGACCACGCACGCGCCCCAGGTGGCGTCTGTCGGCCTGCCGTTCCTGATGGCGCAACTGAAGGATCGCGACACCCTGGCGCGGGCGCGCCTGAACATGAGCGGTTTCGACGCGTTGATTGCCGCGGGGGTCCCGCCGGACGTGCATCTCTACGTGCGGAGTGGAGACGAGTTCGACATTCGGGCGCGCATGTTCGCGCCGCTCGATGGCGTCATCGAAGACCCGGCCACGGGTAGCGCCAACTGCGCGCTTGCCGGACTGCTCGGTCACCACGACCGCGTTCGCGATGGCGTTTTGCGCTGGCGCATCGCGCAGGGCGTCGAGATGGGACGTCCGAGCGTGCTCGAGGCGCGCGCGGAAAAGCGCGACGGCGTGGTCACGGCAACCTACGTCGGTGGCGGTTCTGTGCTGGTCAGCGAGGGTTCAATCGAGGCGGGGTGAATCACGGTAGTTCTTAGTGCTTGGTGCTTAGTTCTTAGTTGGTTCCGCACGTAAGCAATCACCTCGACCGGAGAGAGGAATGTCATGCGCAGACTATCTGTCCGAGCCATGGCGCCGCTGCTCGTCGCCGGGCTGGTATGGACGAGCACGCAGGCTGCGGACGACAAGACCCGCGCCATCGAGGCCCTCTTGGCCAGCTACCACGATATGCACGTGTTCAACGGATCAGCGCTGGTCAGCGAGAACGGCAAAGTCACGTTCGAAAAGGGCTTTGGCATGGCCGACTTCGAATGGCAGATTCCGAACACTGCAGATACGAAGTTCCGACTGGGATCGATCACCAAGCAGTTCACCGCAACGCTCATCATGCAGCTCGTCGAGGAAAAGCGCCTCTCACTCGAAACGACTCTCGTCGGCGCGCTGCCTTACTACCGGAAGGACACCGGCAGTCAGGTGACCATCCACCACCTGCTGAACCACACCTCGGGTATTCCCAGCTACACGGATCTACCAGACTTCGAGAAGGACATCAGCCGCAATCCTTATCCGGTCCGCGAGTTCGTGGAGACGTACTGCAGCGGAGACTTGCAGTTCGAGCCCGGCACGAAATTCCGGTACAACAACTCTGGGTATTTTCTGCTCGGTGCCATCATCGAGCACATCACCGGAAAGAGGTACGAGACCGTCTTGAAGGAACGCGTGCTCGACCCGGTCGGCATGCACGCCTCCGGCTACGACTCGAGCGAGGCGATCCTTCCAAAGCGGGCCCGCGGGTACAAACAGGGGCTGACCGACGTGGCCAACGCCGCCTATCTGGACATGTCGATTCCGTACGCCGCTGGGTCGCTCTATTCGACTGTTGAGGATCTCTATCTCTGGGACCAGGCGCTCTACGGCGAGAAAGTTCTGCCGGCAACGGCGAAGGTGAAAATGTTCACGCCTGGCCTCGAGAACTACGCGTACGGCTGGGTTGTTCAGAAGCGGCCGATTGGTCCGGGCAAGGCCGAGCGCCTCGCCATCTCACATGGGGGCGGCATCAACGGTTTCAACACGGTGATTGCGCGGGTGCCCGAGGACCATCAGCTCGTCGTGCTCCTCAACAATACCGGCGGCACGTACTTGAATGTCATGCTCGACGGGATCCTGGACATCCTGTACGGCCGTCCGCCGGGGCCTGCAAAGCGGCCCGCAGCCACCGCGCTGTACGACACCATCCGCACGTCGGGTGTCTCCGCCGCTGTCGCTCAATACCGCGATATCAAGGCGACCCACGCGGCGGAGTACGAGCTGGGCGCCGGACAGCTCGAGCGACTTGGGCAGGAGCTGCTGCAGCAGAAGCGTGTCGCTGACGCGATCGAGATCTTCAAGCTCAACGTCGAGGCCTTTCCGGCGATGGCGTTCGCGCACGCCAGCCTCGCCAACGCGTACCAAGCAGCTGGTGATACTGACCTGGCGATCAAGACCTACACGAAGGCGCTCGAGCTGGACCCGGGAAACGTCGCCATCGCCGAGAAGTTGAAGGAACTCAACTCACGGCGGCAGTGAAGCGCCAGAAAGAGGTGAGCACCACGTGAAGGTCCCGCGGTCGATCCTCGCGGCGTCCGGCGCAGTCGCCTTGGAACACTCGAAGCCGTGAGACTGCTCAGTATCTCGTTCGTGCTCATGTGGCATGTTCTTGGTGGGCTGCAGCCCGCTGCTCCGCGCCGCCCAGCCATGTATACCTACACCGTCGTCAACACCTATCCGCACGACGCGGGGGCTTACACACAGGGCCTCGTCTATCGCGACGGGTTTCTCTACGAAAGCACAGGGCTGACCGGACGCTCTTCGCTCAGGAAAGTGAAGCTCGAGACCGGCGAAGTCGTGCAGCGCGAAGCCATCGACCGCCGCTACTTTGCGGAGGGGCTGGCTGAATGGAACGGAAAACTGGCGCAGCTCACGTGGCAGTCCGGCATCGGGTTTCTCTACGATCGCGCCTCGCTGACGCTGACAGGAACGTTCAAGTACGCCGGCGAGGGATGGGGCCTGACCTACGACGGCACACGCCTGATCCTGAGCGACGGCACCGAGACCCTTCGTTGTCTGGATCCGCAGACGTTCAAGGAGATCGGCCGAATCGTCGTGACCGACGGCACGTTCCCCGTGCGAGGCCTGAATGAACTGGAGTTCGTGCAAGGCGAGGTGTTCGCGAATATCTGGCACAGCGACCGCGTCGTGAGAATCGCGCCATCGTCGGGGCAAGTGACCGGCTGGATCGATCTGAAAGGGCTGCTGCCCGAGGGGTATCGTCTGGATCCTGAAGCGGTGCTCAATGGTATTGCCTACGATTCCGGCCACGATCGCCTCTTTGTCACCGGAAAGCTCTGGCCGAAGCTCTTCGAGATCAAGCTGTCGCGGCGGAAAGCGGGATAGTGTGAAGCCGGACCTTCGCGACATGGCTCCCCGGTCGCCAAATGACATCGACGGCCGCGTTCGATCCTTTGACGGCATCGACATCGCCTTCTCGGCGCGGGGTTCCGGCAGCCCCTGCCTGGTCTTTCTCCACGGCGGCATGGCCGATCGCACATTCTGGGCTCCGCAGCTGGCGTCGCTGGCCGATCGGTACCGGATGGTCGCGATCGATCTCGCCGGGCACGGAGAATCGGGGAGAGAACGCACGAACTCGACGATCCCGGCCTTTGCCGAAGATGTACGGGCGGTCATCGAGTCGCTCGATCCTCGGAATATTGTGCTCGTCGGCAATTCGCTCGGCGGTCCGGTAGCCCTCGAAGCGGCTCGGTTGCTCGCGGGCCGCGTCATCGGTGTCGTCGGCGTCGACACGCTCCACAATCTCGCGGTCAGGATCGATGCGGCGCATGCACGCGGCCGAGCCGACGCTTTTCGGTCGGACTTCGACGGCTCGTGCAGGGCCATGGGTGATGCGCTCTTTCACCCCGGGGCCGACGCCGAGCTTCGCGACTGGGCCGTCGCGCGCATGAGCGCGACATCGCCCGAGGTCGTCGTGAGAATGATGGAGGGCCTGAACGGCTACGATTTCGAGGAATCCGCGCGGTCTGCGGGCGTTCCGATCCGCGCCATCAACGGCGACCTGTGGCCGACCGAGCTGGATCGCAACCGCACCGTTGCACCCGACTTCTCCGTCTCCATCATGCCTGCGGCCGGGCACTATCCAATGCTCGAGCGTCCCGACGAGTTCAATCGCCTGCTCCTCGCCGTCGTAGATGAGCTCCAGTCACGGCAGGCGAGCGCAACATGACATTCTCCAAGCGTCCGGCGGTGGTCGTCTTTCTCGTGCCCCTTGTCGCCACAATCGCTTGCCGCTCAACGGCTCGAGACGCATCGAGTTCGGACGAAGCCGCCGTGAAGCGTGAGGTCGCCGCGGGGATGGAACGTTACATGGCTGCGTCCCGCGCGGTGGACGCCGAGGCCATCGCGGCGTTCTATACGCCGACGGCTGTCCTGTTCGAGCCTGGCATCGACCCTGTTGAAACGCGCGAGGCGATCCGCGCGTTCATGGCGTCGTTCCCCGGCGTCCGCGTCGAGGTTGCGACCGCGACACCCGATACCATCGAGGTGTTCGATGGAACGGCGTATGTCTGGGGCTCGTACTTTGAGCGGCTGGCCTTCCCCGGTCAGCCGGTCAGCGAACAACACGGCCGATTCGTGGCAGAGTGGGTGCGTCAGACGGATGGGGCGTGGCTCATCCAGAGGCATTTCCGGGTGCCTGTTTCCTCGCCATTGCCAGCAGCGGCCGCAGCACCGTAGGCTGTCTCAGGCAATCAGCCGGACATCGAGGTGCTTATGAGACGATGGAGCGCCCGGACCACCCTTCTCATCGGCGTCATCGCGGCGTACTCAACAACCATGATCACCGCATCTCAAAGAACGGCAGCGTCGATGGCGGCCGCGGCGACGGCATTCCTGGCCGCGCTTCCGCCGGAGGCGCGGCAGCAGGCGGCGATTCCATTCGACACCGACGAACGTTTCAGGTGGCACTACATTCCCGTCGATCAGTTCCCCAGAAAGGGTCTGTCGATCAAACGCATGACCGAGGAACAGCGCGCCCTCGCGCACGCGCTACTCAGAACCGGTCTCAGCCAGCGCGGTTATATGACGGTCACGGCCGTCATGGATCTCGAAAAGATTCTCAAGGTCCTGGAACAGGGCCGAGGACCGATTCGCGACTCTGAGGAGTATCTCTTCTCGATCTTCGGAACGCCGTCGCCGACGGGCGTCTGGGCATGGCGGGTCGATGGCCATCACGTATCGCTTCACTTCACAGTCGGCGGTGGCGGAACGATCGCGACGACGCCGACGTTTCTCGGAGCGAACCCTGCCACCGTGCGCGACGGACCGCAGAAGGGCCTTCGCGTGCTCGGCGCCGAGGAAGACGCGGCGCGGGCGTTGCTCGATTCGATGAACGGCGCGGTGCGCGCCGCGGCGATGATCGCGAACGTGGCGCCCGGAGACATCCTCACCGAAAACCGGATCAAGGTGGATCCGCTCGTGCCGATCGGCGTGAAGGCGTCGTCGATGTCCGGCGATCAGCGCGCGCTCCTGATGCGACTGATCGAGGTCTATACGTCTGTCATGACTGACAACCTGGCCGCTGAAAGGCTCTCCCGTCTCAAGGCGGCCGGTTTGGACGACATCGCCTTCGCCTGGGCGGGCGAGCTCGAACGCGGACGAAAGCATTACTACCGCATCCAGGGCCCGACATTTCTCGTCGAGTACGACAACACGCAGAACGACGCCAATCACATTCATACGGTGTGGCGCGACTTCAATGGGGACTTCGGCCGCGACCTGCTCCGCGAACACCTGAAGTCGATGCCGCACTAGGCTGTCGCTCGAGAGGGGACCGCCATGAGCGCCAACGCCATCGACGTCGTGCGACGCTTCTGGGACCTGATGAAGACCAACAATTTTCGGTCTGTCGGTGCGCTCCTGACGGACGACTTCTCCCTGGACTGGCCGCAGTCCAACGAACGCATCCGCGGCCGGGACAACTTCGCGGCGATGAACGAAGAGTATCCGGCTCACGGTCGCTGGATCTTCACGGTGAATCGCATCGTCGGGAACGACGCTGAGGCTGTGAGCGATGTCTCCGTGACCGATGGCGTGGTAAAGGCCAGGGTCATTTCATTCTTCACCGTCGATCACGGAATGATCGCGAAGATGGTGGAATTCTGGCCGGACGCGTTCGCGGCTCCCGAGAACCGCAGGCACCTGGTCGAGTCGCTGGTGTAGGCCGCTCGCGCCCGCCGTATAATGGGCTCCGCCCGGTCAGGTCTGGCCAGGCGCATTGCATTTCCGCGCACGGATCGAGGACGGTCGATGCGTATTCCGCGTGTGGTTGCGGGTCTTGGCCTGGCGTTTCTCCTGGCCGAGGCTCTGGCCCTTCCTGCTTCCGCCCAATTGCCATTCTCGTCGATCAAAGCGTCAGGTCAGACGGTGACGCCGGCCTTCGAGGGTTGGTACAAGAATCCCGATGGTTCGTTCAGCCTCTCGTTCGGCTATCTCAATCGAAACGGGCAGGAAGTGGTCGAGATTCCGATCGGTCCCAACAACTTCGTGGAGCCCGGCGATCAGAATCAGGGACAACCCACCGAGTTCCAGCCGCGCAGGCACTGGGGTGTCTTCGCGGTGAAGGTACCCGCGGATTTTGGCGATAAAGAGATCACGTGGACGCTCAAGATTCGCGGCGCCACGTTCGCCATTCCCGGGAGCCTGCACAAGAACTGGCAGATCGATGCGCTCGAAGGCGAGGCGGGATCAGGAAACACGCCGCCTGTCCTGAAATTCGACGCGAATGGGCCCGAGGGAAGCGGTCCGCTGGGTGTGACGGGCGGGCCGATCTCGGCGACCGTGGGCAAGCCGGCGGCGATCACCGTGTGGGCGAGAGACGATGGAAAGCCGGCGGGCAGCGTGGTCGGTCCGGGAACAGCCGCCGTGCCCGTCACGCTGACGTGGTTCCTTCATCAAGGTGTCGCGCCCGTCGCGTTCAGTCCGCCCACCGTGCAGGTCGCCGTGACCGGCGGCGAGTCAACGACGATGGCGACCTTCGCCGAGCCGGGTGATTACATCGTGCGCGTGCGCGCCAACGACGCGTCGGGTATAGACGATGCGGGTCATGCGCAGTGCTGCTGGACGAACGGGTTTATCAAAGTGAAGGTGACGAACTAAGGAAGTTGAAGAGTTCAAGAGTTGAAGAGTTACGAAAAGAGGATCTGATGGCACGCCGAAAATATCTGCGCCTGATGGTCGGGACGACGTTCGGGGTCCTTGCGCTCGCGTGGTCGTTGCGACTCCAGGCGCAGGCGCCGCCAGCGGCGGGTGCGCCGGTGACGTTCGCGAAGGATGTCGCACCGATCCTTCAGCAGAAATGCCAGGTGTGCCACCAGCCCAACTCGATCGCCCCGATGTCCCTTCTCACTTACGAAGAGACGAAGAAGTACTCGAGGGAAATCAAGGCCAAGGTGCGCGCCCGCCAGATGCCGCCGTGGCACATTGACAAGGCGGTCGGGATCCGGGCCTTCAAGAACGATCGCAGCCTGAGCGAGGAGCAGGTGGACAAGATCCTGTCGTGGGTGGACGAAGGCGCTCCCATGGGCGACCCGAAAGACCTGCCACCTCCGGTGCAATTTCCCGATCCGGCCGGCTGGCAGCTGGCCAAGCAATTCGGGCAGCCCGATCTGATTATCAAATCGCCGCCCTATACGCTGGCGCCTCGCACGCAGGACAAGTGGTTCCGGCCGCTCACCGAGACCGGACTGACCGAGCCGCGTTGGGTGCGTGCGATCGAGATCAAGCCGTCGGTGCCGGACGGCCGGCGGATTGTGCATCACGTCCTGACAACGCTCCAGCAGGAGGAGAAGGATGGCATCACGGGTCTGGCCCACAGCGCGCACGATGCGCAGATGAACGCGGGACTCTTCATGGAGTGGGCCGTGGGCAAGGTGGGCGAGGTGTTCAACCCGGATGCGGGGAAGCTGATGCTGCCGGGCTCCAAGATCCGCTGGGAGATCCACATGTTCGCCGTCGGCCAGGAGATCAAGGACAACCAGGTCGAGCTCGGCATTTACTTCTACCCGAAGGGCTTCGTTCCCGAACACCGGACGGTCCTCAAGATGTTCGATGTCACGCGCGACTCGGATCTCGACATTCCTCCAGGCGAGGTCGCGATGACGCAGAACTATTACGTGATGCCGGCGCCCGGACGGATCGAGAATTTCCAGCCGCACATGCACATGCGCGGCAAGGCGATGTCAGTCGAGGCCATCTATCCCGACGGCCGCAAAGAGGTGCTGAGCGCGGTGAACAATTTCCAGTGGAACTGGCACGTCAATTACATTTATGCCGACGACGTGGCGCCGCTCCTGCCGAAGGGGACGGTGCTGGTCTTCACCGCGTGGCACGACAACACCGCCAACAACAAGAACAATCCCGATCCGCGGCAGTGGGTGGGCTGGGGTGACCGCACGGTGGACGAGATGGCCCACGCCTGGGTTGACGTCACGTATCTGGATCAGGCCGAATTCGACAAGCTCGTCGCCGAGCGCAAGGCGCGCGCAACGCAGACGGGGGGACAGTAGGAAGCTGTTTCAGTATTCGAGCTTGCTCAGGAACTCGAAATTGCGGCGTGCGCTGGCGAGCGAGTCGCCGGCTCCTTCCTGCTCGACGTAGCACGGCTTCCGATCGAGATCCGGAACGGCGGCGAGCAATCGGCCGAGGTCAACCGTGCCGGTCCCCAGTTCGGTGTCCCGCGAGCGATCCGCCACGATGTCCTTCAGGTGGAAGCTCCAGTAGCGATCGCGGTACCGCTGGAGATACGCCATCGGGTCGCCGCCGCCGAGCACCATGTTGCCGATGTCCAGCTGATGTCGAACGGCGGATGGATCGGTTCGTTCCAGAAACACGTCGTACGGCACCTGGCCGCCGATCGGTCGCATGTGGTCGGGTTCGTTGTGGAAGGCCAGCCAGATGCCGGCCTTGCGCGCGGTGGCCCCGGCCGTATTGAAGTGGTCAGCCCACTCTTTCCAGTCGTCGAGGGAACGGCTGGTGTCGTCGGAAAAGCTCGGCACGATGATGTATTCCATCCCGAGCATCTTCGCGACGTCCAGGCTTCGTTCCCAGCCCACCAGGACGACCGCCTCTGACACGTGCGCGGAGGGCGCGCGCAGCCCTTCTCGATCGAGCGTCGCCTTCACCTGCTGAGGCGTGCGCCCGAAGTTGCCCATCGACCAGAGCAGCTCGACGTCGGTGTAGCCCATGGCGCGCACGGCGGCCATGGTGCGATCGGGGTCCCTGGCCATGGCGTCGCGCACCGAATAGAGCTCCAGGCCGATGCGATGGAGCCGTGTCATGCCGGCGGCTAACCGTGTGGTGAGGCTCGCGGCGCCGAGCGAGGCGAGCACGCGGGTGAAGGTCCGCCGATCCACGGCTGATGGTGCCATCAAATGGTGTGGTTCGCAATGCCGTGTTGATTCCAGTGCGCGACGTGTGTACCTTGTGGCACCCGTTGGAAGTTCCGGCACAGTCCACAGCCCTCGAGGAGCGACCGCGATGATCCCACCGAGGTTCAGGATGAAGGCAGTGACCCTCCGAGCGACGTCGGTTGCCACCTTCGTCGCGCTGGCGGTCGCGACATCGGCGGCCGCCCCACAGGCTGCTGCCGTTGCCCAGACCAAGCCCACGGCGTCGCCATCGGCGCTTTCCGCGGAGCGCCTCGCCCGCATCGATGGCTTCCTCAAAAAATATGTGGACGACGATCAGATCGCGGGCGCCGTCGTGCTCGTCCTCCGCGACGGGCAGACGGTCTACGAACGAGCGGCCGGCTGGAGCGACAAGGAGGCCAAACGGCCGATGACACCGACGACGATCTTTCGCATCGCGTCGCAGACGAAAGCCATCACGAGCGTTGCCATCCTGTCGCTCGTCGAAGAAGGAAAGATCGACCTCGACGATCCGGTCGGCCGGTTCATCAAGTCGTTCGCGTCCACAACGGTGATCCCCGAGGACGCGAACGCTCAACCGGTCGCGGCCAAACGGCCCATCACGATCCGTCAGCTTCTGACGCACACGGCCGGAATCTCGTACGGCACCGACCCATCGGTCGCGTCTCTCTACGAGGCCAAGGGCCTGGGTCCGGCGGCCGGCTTTGGCTGGTACACCGCCGACAAGTCCGAACCGATCTGCGACACGATGGAGCGGCTCGGCACGCTGCCGTTCGTGGCGCAGCCGGGTGAGAAGTACGTCTATGGCTACAACACCGACGTCCTCGGCTGCGTGGTCGAGCGCGCCTCCGGCGTGCCGCTGGACGAATTCGTCCGGACTCGCATCACGGGCCCCCTGGGCATGAAAGACACGCAATTCTTTCTGGCCCCCGCCGAGAGCGCGCGACTGGCCGCCGTGTACAAGAGCGGGGCCGACGGACACATCGAACGCGCGCCCGACGGGCCCAAAGGCCAGGGCGACTACATCGTGGGTCCGCGAAAGAGCTTCTCAGGCGGCGCGGGTCTTCTGTCCACCGCCCACGACTACGCGCGCTTCCTGGAAATGATTAGAAAGGGCGGCACGCTGGGAGGCGTCCGCATTCTCGCGCCACGTACGGTGGCGCTGATGACGACCAACCAGGTGGGCACGTTGCACTCGAGCGACGGCCTGGGATTCGGACTCGGCTTCGAGACGACCGACCGCGTGGGTGCCAACGGATTCGATCCGCAGGGAGCCTTTGGCTGGGGCGGTGCCTACGGTTCGTGGTACCGCGTGGATCCCGACGCCCGGCTGGTCATGGTGATGATGATCCAGTTGATGCCCAACACGGTGGACTTTCGCCAGAAGGTTCCCACGATGATCTACCAGGCGCTCGTCGATCCGCACCGCTGAGGGAACGCCGAACATGAGGCCCAGCACGCCCGCCACGTCTCTGTTGCTTCTCGCCATATTCCTGACGGCGTGCGGCAGCCCGCCACCACCGACACCAGAGGATCGGGGGCTTCGTGCCGCCAAGGGCATCGACGAGTCCGCGCTCAAACAGGCGTCCTCGCGCCCGCAGGACTGGCTGACCCACGGGCTGACGTACGCGGAGCAGCGGTTCAGCCCGCTCGACCAGATTACTGACGCGACGGTGGAGAAGATGGGACTGGCGTGGTCATTCGACACGGGGACCGACCGCGGGCTCGAAGCGACGCCGATTGTCGTCGATGGGATCATCTACACAACGGGTTCCTGGAGCATCGTCTTTGCGCTGGATGCTCGAACAGGCAAGCTCCTCTGGAAGTGGGATCCGAAGGTCGATCAGAAGGAATACGGCGCCAAGGCCTGCTGTGACGTCGTCAACCGCGGAGTGGCCGTCTATCGAGGCAAGGTGTATGTGGGAGTGCTCGACGGCCGGCTGACGGCGCTCGATGCCGCGACGGGATCGGTGGTCTGGGAAACGCTCACCGTGGATCGATCGAAGCCGTACGTCATCACGGGCGCGCCGCGCGTGGTGAAGGGACAGGTCATCATCGGAAACAGCGGGGCCGACATGGGCGTGCGCGGCTATGTATCCGCGTATGACGCCGAGACGGGCGCCCAACGTTGGCGAACTTATACCGTCCCCGGAGATCCATCACAGCCGTTCGAGTCCGAGGCTCTGGCGAAAGCCGCGGAGACGTGGAAGGGGCAGTGGTGGGAGATCGGCGGCGGCGGAACGGTGTGGGACGCGATCGCATTCGATCCCGATCTCAATCTTCTCTACGTCGGCACCGGGAACGGCTCGCCGTGGAACCGGCACATTCGCAGCCCCGGCGGAGGGGACAATCTGTATCTTGCATCGATTCTTGCGCTCAATCCCGACGATGGAAAACAGGTGTGGTACTACCAGACAACACCGGGGGACACGTGGGACTACACGGCGACGCAGCACATCGTCCTGGCGGATCTCGATATCGACGGCCGGAAGCGCCAGGTGCTGATGCAGGCGCCCAAGAACGGATTCTTCTACGTTCTCGATCGCAAGACCGGCGAACTCATCTCAGCGACCCCGATCGCCAAACAGACGTGGACCATAGGCATTGACATGAAGACAGGGCGCCCGACTGAAGCGCCCGGTGCCGACTATCGCGATCGCCCGGCGAATATCAGTCCGGGCACGCTTGGCGCCCACAACTGGCAACCAATGTCCTACAACCCGACGACCGGGCTGGTCTACATTCCCGCGTCGGATAACGCGCGCTACTTCGAACAGGATCGACAGTTCGTCTACCGCTCCGACATGCAGACGATGGTGAGCGGCACGTATCCGGCTGCGGGTGTGCTCGCCGAGAAAGTCCCCTTGGCTCTGCTCAAGGAACGCTCGTACGCGGGGCACCTGCTGGCCTGGGATCCGGTGGCGAAGCGCGCGCGGTGGAACGTGACGTACAAGACGTACTGGAATGGTGGAACGTTGACGACGGCCGGCAATCTCGTGCTGCAGGGCACGGCCACCGGCACGCTGGTGGCGTACCGTGCATCCACCGGAGATCAGCTGTGGGAGCGCTGGGTGGGTGCGAGTGTCATGGCCCCGCCCGTGACGTACATGGCAGACGGGGTGCAGCAGGTGTCGATCATGGTCGGATTTGGCGGAGGCTTCGGACGAGGCGCGCGCCGGACTGGCAGGCTCCTGACCTTCAAGCTCGGTGGGACAGCGCCTCTGCCCGAGCGTCCTGTCCGGGATCCGGTGAGGGCGGTTCCACAAACGGCCAGCGTCACCACGATCGCAAAGGGCGGCGCGCTGTTTGAGATGTACTGCGCCCGCTGTCACGGTGGCGGCACGACGCTTGCCGATCTGCGCTACTCATCGGAGGGCACCTTCGGCATCTACGAAGACATCGTCCTCAAGGGCACGATGGTCGATGCCGGCATGCGGGCGTTTGGCAACGTCCTGACGAAGGACGATCTTCAGGCCATTCGCGCGTGGGTCATCGACGAGAGGCGGAAGATTGCGACCGTCCCCTAGTGAGAGTGTGAGGCCAGCTCATGGTCGAGATCCGGCCGCTGCGAGGTTGATGGCGTCAGACGACGAGCGCTGTGCGGAGTACGAAAGGTTTTGCAGGATTGACGCGGCCTTCAAGGCGGGCGACCTCGAAGCGCTTCGCGCGGCGGTCGAGGATCCAGCCGGTGTGCCGAACGGCCCGATGCCGTTGACGATCGGATCCTGCCTGGAATATGCGATCTATCACAGCCCGCCGGGCTTTGTTCGCACGCTGCTCGAAATCGGTGCCGATCCGAATCCGCCCGAACACACGGGGTTTCCGCCATTGATCGCGGCATTGTCATGCGCGCGATCCGTACCGGGAGCGGAGCGGCGGAGTGACGTGACCGAAGTCGTCAGACTGCTGCTCGAGTTTGGCGCCGATCCCAATCAGCGAGGCATCAACGACTACACCGCGCTGCACATGGCCGTCAGCGTCGGCTGCGTCGAGGCCATCGACGTGTTGCTCAGTGCGGGTGCGGACCCGTCCCTTCGAACCCGGATCGACGAGTACGAGACGGCTCGCGAAATGGCGGACAGAGCCGGTCTCGAACAAATCGCCAGGCGGCTGGCGACAGCGGAGGCATCGTGAAAGCACGCAGCCGATCCCGGCGGTTTTCGTCGGCGCTTCTGAAAGCCCTCGACGAGAACGGGATGCTCGGCATCCAGGCGGGCGTTGACGGTCATCGCTTCCTGGGCATCTGGGTGGTCGTCGTCGCCGGGCGCGCCTTCGTGCGGTCATGGAATGACAAAGCGACGGGCTGGCACCGCGCCTTCCTCGACGAGCCGAGAGGCGCCATACAGATCGCCGGTCGAGAGGTTCGCGTGCGGGCCAGGAAGGCGAGAGGAGAGCGCCTCATGAGAGCGATCGATCGGGTCTACGCTGAGAAATACAACACGCCCGGGTCGCGCAAGTACGTGCGCGGCCTGGCCAGTCCTCGTCGCCGAGCCACGACGATGGAACTCGTGCCGCGATAGTTCATGGCCGATCTTCGCGACCAGTTCGGCGAGATTGATATCTATCTGTTCGATCAGCTCCTCCGAGGCCGCATAGCACCGGACATGCGCGTGCTCGATGCCGGATGTGGATCGGGACGGAATCTCGTGTATCTCCTTCGATCGGGCTATCAAGTGTTCGCCGCCGATGCAGACTCTATCGCCGTCGAGTCGGTGCGGCGACTGGCGGCCACGCTTGCACCCGAACTGCCGGGCGCGAACTTCCGCGTCGAGCCGGTCGAAGCGATGACTTTCGGGGACGCGTCGGCGGACGTCGTCCTGAGCAGCGCCGTGCTCCACTTCGCCCGCGACGATGAACAGTTCGGTGCGATGGTGCGAAGCATGTGGCAAGCGCTGGCGCCGGGAGGTCTCTTGTTCTGCCGACTGGCCTCGCTCATCGGGATCGAGGCGCGCGCGAAGCCGATTCAAGGCCGGCGCTATCTCCTGCCCGACGGCTCGGAGCGCTATCTGGTCGACGAGGCCATGCTGATGGAGACGACGCGAGAACTGGGCGGCCGCCTGCTCGACCCGCTCAAGACGACCATCGTGCAGGATCAGCGCGCCATGACGACCTGGGTAGTGCGCAAACCGTCCTAGGCTGTCAATCCATTGAATGAAGCGAGAAATCATGATGAAGAACCCTGGTGTTCTGAGTGTGGCGGCGATGCTCATCGTCATTTCCGCGACACGAGGCTCGGCCGAATCCTCGGGCCGTGTCGTATCGCACGCTGTTGCACGCGCAGCGGACAGCGACCCGATTGAGTTCGAGATGATGACCTGGCGGGAAGTGCACCGCGCGATTCATGATCAGGGCAAGACGATTGCGCTCGTCTACAACGGCGGCACGGAGCAGCGTGGGCCGCAGAACGTGAACGGCGGTCACACGCTGATGGCCCGCGAAACGGTCAGGGCGATTGCCAGGAAGCTGGGCAATGCCATAGCGGCCCCGGTGATGCCGTTTTCCGTCAACAACACGAGAGCCGAGCTGCCCGGCACGATCGGTCTTTCGGCCGCCACGTTCTCGCTCGTCAACGAAGAAGTTGCCGAACAGATGATCAAGAACGGGTTCAGGACCGTCGTGCTCATGGGAGACCACGGCGGTGGGCAGAAGGAATTGGGAGCGCTCGCGGCGAAGCTCGATGCCCTGCACGCTCCGGACGGAGCCCGTATTTACTATTGCGACGAGGTGTATGCAAAGGCGAACAGCGCCTTTGACGACTGGCTCAAGGCCAATGGCTATCCCGCCAGCTCGCATGGCGGGCTGCCGGATACCTCCGAGATGCTGTACCTCGGCGGACAGCGCGGCTGGGTGCGGAAGGACTTGATCGCCACCGCTGTCGGGGATCCCGTGCTCGCACCGGGGCAGGCGCGCGATCCATCCGTTCGGTTGATCGACAACGGCATCACAGGCGACGGACGCCGGGCGTCGGTGGCGCTCGGCAAACGGCTGTTCGACATGAAGGTGGACTATGCAGTCAAGCAGATCAAGCGCCTGATGGCGACATCGGCATCGGGTGAATGACCTTCGAGTGTGGTGATGGCCGAAGCCCACGAACCATTCGACCTTCCGGTCCCCGCCAGAAAGGGCCACTTTCGCTACGAGTCGGGGCACCACGGAGACCTCTGGTTCGATCTGGAGCTCCTGTGCCTCAATCCGAACTTCGTCAAGCCTCATGCGGAGCGCCTGGCATCGCTCGTCGCTAGGCGCAACGTCGAGATGATCTGTGGTCCGCTCAACGAAGGTGCGTTCATCGGCTTGATGGTAGCGGCCGAGCTGAACTTGCCGTTCGTCTACACGGCGCAGGTGGCAGGTCCAGCGCAGGATGGACTGTTTCCGTTCGTGTATCGTCTTCCCGATCCTCTCCGGATCGAAGTGCGCGGCCGGCGGGTCGCCATCATCAACGATCTCATCAATGCAGGCTCGGCGGTCCTGGGTTCGCTGAAGGATCTGCGGAAGTGTGGAGCGGATGTCATCGCGATTGGTGCGCTTGTCGTGCTGGGTGGCGCACCCGCGCGGCTGGCCGCGGATCACGGTGCGAGCCTCGACTTTCTGAACGCGATACCGCATACGATCTGGAAGCCGGAGGAGTGCCCACAGTGCGCGGCGGGTGTGCCCCTGGTTGCCGGCCGGTATTGACGCCGCGTGGGGAGAAACCTGGACATGTCGATCGAAACCAAGGCGTTAGGCCCCGGCGACGAAGCGATCCTTCATCACGTCGGTCCCGATGTCTTCGACTACGCCGTCGACGAGCAGGCGGCGCGGGCATTTCTCGCCGATCCCCGGCACCATGTCGTCGTCGCCCTCGACGAGGGAATCGTGGTGGGATTTGCATCAGCGGTCCATTACTTTCACCCCGACAAGCCGCGGCCCGAGCTGTTCGTCAACGAGGTCGGCGTGGCCTCGACGCATCGCGGGCGCGGCATCGCCGCGCTGATTCTGCGCACGCTCTTCGAGGTCGGCCGCTCGCTCGAATGCGCCGAGGCGTGGGTGCTCACCGACCGCAGCAACCGGGCCGCCATGAGGTTGTACGCGTCGAGCGGCGGCGTTGAGGCGCCGACGGACCAGGTCATGTTTACTTTCCATCTCGATAAGGCACGCCGGCAGATCCGAGTGTGACGGAGGAGACATGACATCGAACGCCTGGCCGAACCTGCCGCTCGAGGCGTGGAGCGAGACGGCCGCCACTCTGCACCTATGGCTGCAAATCGCCGGCAAGATTCGGCTCGCCGGGAGTCCATGGGTCAACCATGGCTGGAGCGTGACGTTGTATGTCACCGGCCGCGGACTGACCACGTCGCCGATCCCCGACGACGACAGGACGTTTCAGGTGGACTTCGACTTCGTGGCGCATCGGCTCGTCATCCAGGCGAGCGATGGCCGTACGACGGATTTCGCCCTCGAACCCATGACGGTTTCGACCTTCTACAGGCGCGTGGGCGACGCAATGCAGTCGCTGGGCTTACGCATGAAGATCAACAGCCGGCCCAACGAAGTGCCCGATCCGGTGCCGTTCGATCGCGACGAGATCCACCGGGCATACGATCCGGAGTTCGTGAATCGCTTCTGGAGAGTCCTCGTGCAGGCGGATCGGGTGTTGAAGAGTTTTCGTGCGCGGTTCCTCGGCAAGAGCAGCCCGGTCCACTTCTTCTGGGGCGCGCCGGATCTCGCGGTGACGCGGTTTTCGGGACGACTCGCTCCTCAGCATCCCGGCGGAATTCCGAACCTTCCCGATCGCGTGACGCGCGAGGCTTACTCGCACGAGGTGAGCAGCTGCGGCTTCTGGTGGGGCGGCGCGCCTGTGGCCTATCCCGTGTTCTACGCCTATGCGTATCCGGAGCCCGCTGGATACGCCGAGGCACGGGTGAGTCCGCGCGAGGCGTTCTACAGCTCCGACCTGCACGAGTTCCTGCTGCCGTACGACGCGATGCGTCAGTCGGCTTCGCCCGACGACACCCTTCTTACCTTTCTGCAATCCACCTACGAGGCCGCGGCCACTCTGGGTCACTGGGATCGCGCTACGCTCGAGCGGCACGAGGATCCCAGGCAGGGATCGCGCTAAGGTCATGGCCCCTGCGCGCGCGGCAGCGTTTCTCCTGATTGTCCTGGTGACCGCCCCGGGTCGGGCCGCGGAGGCTCCGGTCCGATATCAGCTCCAGTATGCGGATCCCGCCCTCAAGAAGGCGCACGTCCTCGTCACGCTGCCCGTAGCCGCCGAAGGTCCGCAGACGTTCGTCATTCCGCGCGCGATTCCGAGCGGCTATGGCGAGGCACCTTACGATGAGTTCGTCGAGAGTGTGCAGGCCTTCTCGCCGAACGGCGACCGCGTGGACGTGAGTCGCGCGGAGGGGCCGAGGTGGACTCTTGGCGGGCCGGTGTCTCGCGTGTCGCGCGTGGAATACGACGTCAACATCGGCGCCATGGAACAGGCCATTATCTCGGCCTCGGACACGTCGAAGGCTCGCGATCGTTACCTCGGCCTCCTCGGCTACTCCGTGTTCGGGTACATCGATGGTCACGAGGCGAGCGCCATCGAGCTGGCGATCGATGGTCCGGCCGGCTGGCCGATCCTGACGACACTGGCGCCGGTCGCGCCGGCGGCGCAAGAACACTCTGCTGCGCATGCGGCCGACTTCTACGCGCTGGCCGACTCACAGATCATGATGGGGCCGGCGCTCCAGCTGCGCAGGGTCGAGGGCCGCGTGCCGCTGTACGTCGCGGTCTATGCCGAGGGGCCGATCGATCTCGAGCTGGAAAGCCGCATTGCACGGGATGCGCTCGACCGGACCCTCGCGTATTTCGACAGCACGCCATTCTCGCACTACACCGTCCACCGTGAGCTGCTGACGCCGATCTCGCCGCGGCACAGCTACGGCTTCAGCATGGAGCACCTCGAGAGCGGCACGTTCTATTTTCCCGCCGACCGCGGTCTCACGTCCTCGTCGCCCGACGACGCGCGCGATCGCGTCAGGTTCAATCTCCTGCACCACATGGCGCATTCATGGATCCCCAAGCGGTCCTACGGCGAAGGGTACCTGCCGTTCACGTGGGAGCTGGCGCCGCTCATTGACACCGTCTGGGTCAACGAAGGCTTCGCGCGATTCGCGGCGATCGACATGACGGCCGATGCGATGGACGCGGACGCGGGGACGGCATATCGAAGGCGAGCACTGGACAACCTGAAACGCCTCCTGGCCGACATGCCCGCCTTCATCCAGCGAATGTCGCTCGTGGAGCTCTCGCGTGTGTCCTCCACGCGTTACTCGTCCGATTTCCGAACGGGGCAGTCGGTCTTCGCACGCGGCGCCCTCGTGGCGGCGGAGATGGATGACAGAATCCGGGAGCGGAGCGAAGGCCGAATGCGATTTCGAGACGCGCTTCGCGGTCTCGTCGAGTGGACGCGAAAGAACCAGCGGGCGTTCCGGATCGACGAGATCCCGACGATCGTGTCGGCTGCGACGGGCGTGGACGTCAAGGGCATCCAGGATCGCTGGCTCGCGGCGCGAGCGCAGTGAGCGCATTGGGAGTCGGATGAAACTGCTTCTCGTTTTTCTCCTCTACGCGACCATTCTCGCGATCGTGCTTGGACGAAGAGGATTTCGGCACTCGACGAGGCCTGCAGGCCAGGTGCCGGAACCGCGCATCGATCGGGTTCTGATCATCGGCGCCACGGGAGGGACGGGCCGCCAGCTGATCGCGCAGGCGTTGGAGCGCGGCTATGCGGTCACCGCTCTTGTCCGGCGTCCTGCAGCGCTCGGCATCGACCATCCCCGCCTGAAGGTCGTGCAGGGCAACATCCTCGACTACGCGTCGGTCGAAGCCGCCGTGTCGGGGCAGGACGGCGTGGTCTCGGCGCTCGGACACAAACGTTTCTTCTATCCGACGCGAATCCTGTCGGAAGGCACGCAGAACCTGCTGCGGGCGATGGAGGCGCACGGCGTGAAGCGCCTGGTGTGTGAAACGACGCTCGGCATCGGCGACAGCGCGGGCCGCATGGGCGTCTACTACACGTTCTTCCTGATTCCTCTCATTCTGCCGTTCTATTTCTGGGACAAGACGCGCCAGGAGCGTCTCGTCGCAGAAAGCCGCGTGAACTGGATCATCGTGAGGCCCGGCGTCTTGACGAACGGCGCGAAGCGCGGACGCTATCGCCACGGTCGGGCAATCGGCAGCTATGCCGGGACGGCGAGGATTTCGCGCGCGGACGTGGCCGACTTCATGTTGAACCAGCTCGAGGACAACACCTATCTCAGCGGCGCGCCAGGCGTGAGCTGGTAGCGAGACGTCGATCGTGGGGACCGTCGATCGACTGTCGCCACGGGAACGTGCGCGCGTGCGAGAGATGAGCCTCCGGCACATCGCAGACGAGAGGATTGCAGCGGTGGAGACGAACGTCCTGCACGCCGTCTCGCGGAAGCGCGCCATCTGACCGCATGCGGCTCGTTCGCGGCCTCGTCGTCTGGCTTGGCATCATCGTCACGGAGACGGCCCATGGCATTGCGCGCACGCTTGTGCTGCAGCCGATAGTAGGCGAGTTCCGGTCCAGACAGATCGGGGTCCTCACCGGTTGCAGCATCATCCTGGCAATCGCCATGCTCACCGTTCGCTGGGTGCGGCCGGCCAGCGCGACACAGGCGATCTGGATCGGACTGCTCTGGCTGGTGTTGACGCTGGCCTTCGAGGTCGCCTTCGGCCGCTATGTCGTTCGTGCGTCGTGGACCCGCATCCTGTCCGACTACAATCTGGCATCGGGCGGCCTCCTTCCGCTCGGCCTGCTGGTGCTGGCGGCGGCTCCCTGGATTGCGGCCAGGGTCAGGCACGTCATCTAGATCGAATGATCCTGTTGCGGACGCGAGGCGACCGACGTGAAACCGATCCTCGTTCTCTATGCCACGACGGATGGGCACACGAGCAAGATAGCCCGGGCATTCGGCGAGCGGCTGCGCAGCCACGGTGCGCAGGCGGAGGTCGTCGATGCCGGTCGCCCGTCGGGCATCACGAGCCCGGCCGACTATGCCGCCGTCGCGGTCGTGGCCTCGGTGCACATCGGCAGCTACCAGCGATCCGTCCGGACGTGGGTGCGAGCTCACGCCAATGCGCTCGGCTCCATGCCGACCGCTTTCATCTCGTCGTGCCTGGGAATTCTTCAGGACGATCCAAAGGTTCGGCAGGATCTAGATGCGATCAAAGATCGCTTCCTTCGCGACACCGGCTGGCAACCGACGGCGGTGAAGATCGTCGCGGGAGCGGTACTTTACACGCGCTACGGCTGGTTCAAACGCTTGATGATGAAGCGGATTGTCCGGAAGGCCGGTGGAGACACCGACACGTCGCGCGATTACGAGTACACAGACTGGGAAGATCTCCGTCGATTCGCCGACGAGTTCCTCCGCCTCGTCCAGTCCCATGAGTGAGGCGATGGCGCTCAGAGACCGTTTTGCGGTGGTGGCGATCCTCCTCGCCTCCTACGGGATTGCCGTGGGCTTCAGTGCCGTCTCGCTCCCGGGTTATCAGAACGTTGTTGGGGGCATGTTTGTCGCCTACGCATTCCATCGCGTCTCGCTCGACATGGAGCCACGGCTGAAGGCGCGTCTGACTCCAGAAAGAAGTGTTCCATGAAGCACATGATGAGGAACGTTTCGTGGCTGCTCCTGCTGGCGTTGACGGGGGCGTGCACCCGCGAACGTCAGGAGGCTCCGAAAGCCACGGCGCCGGAGCCGTCCACTGCCCAGCCAGCCGTGGCGCTGGTCGTGAACGACGTCCACTCGCAGCTCAACGAGACCCGAGTCGATCGCATCGACAAGCCCGAGTCAACGGCTGCCGTTCAGCAGATCGTTCGCGAAGCGCGAACCGACCATAAAGCGCTCAGTATCGCCGGCGGTCGTCATGCCATGGGCGGGCAGCAGTTTGGGTCGGGAACGATTCTCGTCGATACGAGCGCGCTGGATCACGTCCTGCGGCTCGATCTGGAAACGGGCATCGTCACCGTGCAGGCCGGTATCCGGTGGCCCGAACTCATCGCCTATCTCGAACGCGAGCAATCCGGCAAGTGGCCGCAGTGGGGCATCAGGCAGAAGCAGACGGGCGCCGATCGCCTGAGCATCGGCGGCGCGCTCTCGGCGAATGCGCACGGGCGAGGCCTTCGATTCAAGCCCATGGTTGACGATGTGGAGTCGTTCACGATCGTCGATGCCGATGCGCGTCTGCTGAAGTGCAGCCGCACGGAGAACCCCGAGCTCTTCAAGCTGGCGATTGGCGGGTACGGGCTGTTCGGCGTCATCACCGAGGTCGATCTCCGGCTCGTCCATCGACAGAAGGTCGAACGCGTCGTCAAACTTCTCGAAATCAAGGATCTGGTTGGCGCCATCGAAGAGCGGATTACGCAAGGCTATCTTTACGGTGATTTCCAGTTCGCCATCGATCCGAAGTCGGACGATTTTCTGCAGCGTGGAGTGTTCTCGACCTACAGGCCCGTCGATCAGAGTGCGCCGATTCCGGCGAATCAACGCGAACTGAAGCAGGAGGACTGGAAGAAGCTCTTCCTGCTGGCTCATATGGACAAGGGCGCCGCGTTCAAGGCCTACACCACTTACTATCTGTCGACCAATGGCCAGCACTACTGGTCGGATACTCACCAGCTCGCCGAGTACGTCGATGACTACCACCGCGATCTGGATCGCCAGCTCGGGCCTGCGGGCACGGGCACCGAGATGATCACGGAGATCTACGTGCCGCGTCCCGAGTTGACGTCGTTCATGAAGGCGATTGCGGAGGATTTCAGGGCGAGCGGCGCCAACGTCATCTACGGGACCGTTCGCTTCATCGAGCCGGATACCGAGACGTTCCTGCCGTGGGCGAAGCAGCGGTACGCATCGATCATCTTCAACCTTCACACGGCGCACGATCCGGCGTCGCTCGAGAAGACAGCCGGAGATTTCCGTCGGCTGATCGATCGGGCGATCGAGCGTGGCGGCAGCTATTACCTGACCTATCATCGCTGGGCCACGCGGCAGCAGATCGAAGCCTGCTATCCGCAGTTCGTCGAATTCCTGAAGCTCAAGAAGCGTTTCGATCCTGATGAGCGGTTCCAGAGCGACTGGTACCGGTTCTACACGACGATGTTCGCCGACGCACTCAAGTGACCACGGGGGAGCACTGAGAGCATGTCAAGCCAGTCAAAGACCGTTCTCATCACGGGCGCCACGAGCGGCATCGGCCACGAGCTCGCCAAGCTCTTTGCTGCCGATCGCTACCGGCTGGTGCTCGTCGCCAGGCAGCAGGCCGCTCTCGATCGGGTGGCTGACGAGCTCGGCAGGACATTCCAGGCGTCGGTTCGCGTCATTCCTCAGGACCTGAGCGGGCCGTCGGCGGCACGCAACATCGTGGGGATTCTGGAGAAGGAGTCCATCCAGATCGAGATCCTCGTGAACGATGCCGGCTTTGGGATGTATGGTCTGTTTTCCGGGTTGGACGAATCGACCGAGCTCGCGATGATGCAGGTCAACATGATCGCACTGACCCAACTGACGAGGCTCTGCCTGCCGGGCATGCTTGCCCGCCGGAGTGGAAAGATCCTGAACGTGGCGTCAACCGCGGCGTTTCAGCCGGGCCCGCTGATGGCGGTGTACTACGCGACCAAGGCATATGTGTTGTCGTTCTCCGAGGCGCTTGCCTGCGAGCTCGACGGAACGGGCGTCAGCGTGAGCGTGCTCTGCCCGGGTCCGACGAGGTCGGCGTTTCAGCAGCGCGCGGAGATGGGCAGCTCGAAGCTCTTCGACTCGGGCGTGATGGACGCCTCTGTGGTCGCGGAGGCCGGGTATCGGGGGCTGATGAAGAACAAGACCCTCATCATTCCGGGCTTTAGAAACAAACTGCTCACCCTGGTTGTCAAGTTCTCACCGCGCAGCCGCGTCCCGGCGGTCACGAAGCGGATACAGGAATCGCGTCAAGGCTGACGGAAGGAGCACTCAGTGAGAGTCATCGGCATCATCTCGATAGTCGGTATTGTCACCGCGACTCAGGGAATCGAGGCGCAGAAGGAACCCACGGTCCACGAACTGACGGCGTCGCCAGCGACGGTTCACCGCGATTACTTCGATGCATCGCTCAAGCCTGTTCTGACGATCGACTCCGGCGACATCGTCCGGCTCAAGACGGCTTCCGGCAATCCGCGCTACTTCGAGTCCATCGGCGTGCCCAGGGCCGAGATTCCCGGCGAGCTCTTCGCCGTGTTCGACGGGGTTGAGGGCGAGGAGCCCGGCGACCATACGCTGAACGGTCCAATCAGCGTCCGGGGCGCGGAACCGGGAGACACCGTCGAGATACGGATCCGATCGATCGAGGTGTGGCTCCCGATCGCGCACCAGGCGTTCCTGCCGAACATGGGTCTGCTGCCCGACGAGTTTCCGTATCACAAAGACCGGGTGCTCTGGGTCGACCTGAAGGCGAAGACCATCGACTACGGAGGCGGCATCAGGATTCCCGCGCAGCCGTTCTGGGGTGTCATGGGTGTGGCGCCGCCTCCGAGTCTGGGTCGAGTGTCGAGCGGACCGCCGAACGTGTTCGGCGGGAACATGGACAACAGAAGGCTGGGCGCAGGCAGCACGCTGTTTCTGCCCGTGCACGTGCCTGGTGCATTGATCTCGATAGGCGATGGACACGCCGCGCAGGGAGACGGGGAAGTGTGCCTCTCAGCCGTCGAGGCCTCGCTCGCGGGGGAGATCCAAGTGGTCCTGCACAAGGGCAAGCGCCTCCGGTGGCCCCGCGCCGAAACGCCCACCGACTACATGACGATGGGCCTCGCCGCTGATCTCGATGACGCGGCCCGGCTGGCGACTCGCGAAATGCTCGACTTCCTCGTGGACGTCAAAGGCATGTCGCGAGACGACGCCTATCTGCTTGCGAGCGCCGCGATGAATCTCGCCGTTACGCAGGTCGTCGATGGCACGAAGGGCGTGCACGCGTTGATTCCGAAGGCGATCTTTTCCAAATAGGCCGTCGGTGCTCAGTTCCACGTTCCTGAGGTTGTATCTGCCGGCCGTCCAATCGCTCTCGCAGTGAACGCGATCGCCGCGTAAGAAGGACCTTCCATGCGTACGAATCGACTCCTCCAATGCGCGCTCCCTGGGCTGATCGCCGCCGTCCTGTTGCCGACGGCGAGATCGAATGCCGTCGCCCAGCCTGAACCGTCGAAGCCTTACGATCTCCTCATCAAGGGCGGGCACGTCATCGACCCGAAGAACCGCGTCGATGCCGTGATGGATGTCGCCGTCGCTTCCGGAAAGGTGGCGAGGGTGGCCGCCGACATTCCGCGGGAACAGGCCCGGCTGACGGTGAATGCCGAGGGTCTGTACGTCACGCCTGGACTGGTGGACCTCCACGTTCATGCGTTCTACAGCGCCGACAAGGAGCTTGGGTGGGGCGGTGGCGCCGACAGCCTGCCCCCTGACGGATTCACGCTCAGGAGCGGTGTGACGACCGCGGTTGATGCCGGCAGCAGCGGGTGGCGGACGTTTCTGGACTTCAAGAGCCAGATCATCGATCGATCGAAGACCCGCATTCTTGCGTTCCTGAATATCGTCGGCCACGGCATGCGCCCTGTGTTCGAGCAGGATGTGACCGACATGGATCCGAGACTGACCGCGACGCGCATAAGGCAATACGGCGACGTGCTGATCGGCGTCAAGACCGCCCATTACCAGGCGCCTGGATGGGAGGCCGTGGATCGGGCGGTGGACGCGGGACGCCTGGCCGACGTTCCCGTGATGGTCGATTTCGGCGACTTCGTGCCGGAGCGCCCATATCAGGAGCTCGTTCTGAAACACCTGAGGCCCGGCGACATCTCGACGCACATGTATCGCGATCAGGTGCCGATGCTCGACAACGACACGAAGCTCATGCCGTACCTCGCCGAGGCGCGCGCTCGCGGAGTATTGTTCGATGTCGGGCACGGCGCGGGCAGCTTTCTTTTCCGGCAGGCCGTGCCTGCGGTGCGCCAAGGATGGACGCCGGACTTCATCAGCACCGATCTCCACTCCCTGAGCATGAATGGGGGAGCCAAGGATCTCTTGAACGTCATGTCGAAGTTTCTCAACATGGGCATGACGCTGTCCGATGTCGTCTTTCGGGCGACTTGGAATCCCGCTCAGCACCTCAAGCGGCCCGAACTGGGGAGTCTGAGCGTCGGTTCCGCTGCCGACGTCGCCGTGCTCAGTGTGAGAAAGGGCGCCTTCGGGTTCATCGATGTCAGCAACGCCCGGATGGGCGGCACTCAGAAGCTCGAGTGCGAGCTCACCGTGCGGGACGGGCAGATTGTCTGGGACCTGAACGGCATCTCGAAAGCGGACTGGGACAAGATGGCGCCTTCGGCGGCGGCGCGCTGACAGAAAAGGTCACAGCGTCCTGACGGGAGTCACGTGGCGATCTACTTAGAGGCGGCGATGCTGGCGGCGGGGATGACGGCGATCATCGCCTACATGCTCCAGCGGCCCAATCTGCCCACGCTCCCGTGGCTCATTGGACCGGTCGTCGTCGACATCCTGGTGGGCGGCTACACACTCGTCGCCTTTGTGTACTCGCGACCCGGCGACGACTGGCTGATCATCCCAGTGTTCGTCGCGTTCGTCGCCGTGTTGATCTGGCACGTTGTGATCGTCGTGAGGGGCCCGGGTCGCGCGGTGCTGGCCGCATACGGCGTAGCGCACATGTCGTTCTGGATGTTATTTGGCGTCGCCTGTATGCTGCGAATCAGCAAAGACAACCTGTGAGTACCACCAGGAGGCAGCGTTGAAAGGGCGGTCACGAGTATCAGCGTGCGGCGTTCTCGTGTTTCTCCTGGCGGTCACGGGTGCCGTTCGGGCGAGCGAGTATCCCGCGCCGGCCGAAGGCGACTTCGTGCTCAACGACTTCAAGTTTGCTTCCGGTGAAACGCTGCCGTCACTCCGTCTTCACTACCGCACCATCGGCCGGCTGGAGCGCGACGCACAGGGAGTCGCGCTCAACGCGGTGCTCATCATGCATGGGACGGGCGGGAGCGGCGCGCAATTCCTCCGTCCCGAGTTCGCGGACGAGTTGTTTGGCGCCGGCGGACTCCTCGACGCGACGCATTACTTCATCGTCCTGCCCGACGGTATCGGCCACGGCGGTTCGAGCAAGCCGAGCGACGGCCTGCGGGCGAAGTTTCCGCGGTACCGGTATGCGGACATGGTGGAGGCCCAGTATCGTCTGCTGACCGAAGGGCTCGGCGTGAATCATCTGCGCCTCGTCATGGGCACGTCGATGGGCGGTATGCACACGTGGCTGTGGGGCGAGCGCCATCCGGACTTCATGGATGCGCTCATGCCGCTCGCGAGCCTGCCCGCCGAGATCTCCGGACGCAACCGAATCTGGCGCCGCGTGGTCATCGATGCCATCCGCAACGATCCCGAGTGGCGCGGCGGCGATTACACGACACAACCTCAGAGTCTCCGGACCGCCGAAGAGATGCTGTATCTCATGGGCAGCAATCCCACTCTCAGGCAGCAGCAGATGCCCACGCTCCGCGAGGCCGACACCACGCTCGACTCGTCGATCGCGGCGTCTCTCAAGACTGACGATGCCAATAACCTGCTGTATCAGGTGGAGGCATCGAGCGACTACAGCCCCGGAAAGGATCTCGAGAGGATCCAGGCGCCGCTCGTGGCGATCAACTCCGCCGACGACCTCATCAATCCTCCCGAGCTCGGCATCCTCGAGCGGGAGATCAGGCGAGTGCGCGGAGCACGCGCGATCGTTCTCCCTTTGACGCCGGACACGCGCGGCCACGGCACCCACACGATTGCCGCGGTGTGGAAGCAGTACCTCGAAGAGCTTCTCAAGGCCTCCGACAAGGGTCGAGGTGCCACGCAAGGCGCCTCACGTCACGGACAGCCGCGATGAGGGCGTACCCGCACGAGCGCTTTTCGACGGAGGTGAGACTGACGCCGGCCGCAGTCGCGGCGTATGCCGAAGCGGCGGGCGACACGAATCCCGTACACCACGACCCGGAGTTCGCCGGCAACTCGAAATACCGGCGCCTGATCGCGAGCGGCACGCACACGACCGCTCTTCTCCTCGGGCTGACGGCCTCTCACTATTCGAAAGCTGGCGCGATGGTGGGGCTCGAGTTCTGGGTGCGGTTCCGGCGGCCGATTTTCGCGGACGAAACCATCACGCTCGAATGGCTGGTCGTGAGGGTGAGCTCGAACGACCGGCTGGGCGGCGACATCGTGGAATTGCGCGGACGCATCAGGGGCGAGAACGGCGAAACCGCGTTGGGAGCGAAGGGCAAGGTCCTCGTCACGGATCGACTCTAACAAACGCAACCGCGAGGACCGCTCCTTGGAGTTCATCGATTGCGAATTCTGCGGGTGAGAAATGGCGTCGTCGCCGCGGCAGCCGTCATCGCGAGTCTTGCTGCAGCGGCACAATCCACTCCCAAAGTACATCGTCTCGAGGCGACGCCCGAAACTGTCGTGTACGGGTACTACTGGGCCGACGCGCGGCCTGCGCTGCGGATTGCCTCCGGCGACATCGTTGACGTCGACACGCTGATCACGAACAGCCCGGCCGGTCTCGAAAAGGCCGGCCTGCCGCCAGAGAAGGTGCAGCCCTCGCTCCGCGCCATCGTCAACGAGGTGACGGGCGACCGCAAGGGTCCCGGCGGCCACATTCTCACGGGCCCCATCTACGTCGAGGGCGCCGAGCCCGGCGACGTGCTCGAGGTGAAGATCCTTTCCATCACTCTGCCGATTGACTACGGCTACAACGGCTGCAGCGGGTTCCTGCCCGAGAACTGCGATTCGTCAGTCCCCGCGAAGATCCTGGCGCTCGACAGAAAGTCCATGACGTCTGAGTTCCTGCCCGGCATCGTCATTCCGCTCCGGCCGTTCTTCGGCAGCATGGGCGTGGCCCCGGCGGCGGAACTGGGGCGCGTCAGCAGCAACCCGTCCGGTAAGTACGCGGGGAATCTGGACAACCGTGAACTCATCGTCGGCAGCAGACTCTTCATCCCGGTGTTCGTGCGAGGCGCGCTGTTCGAGGTTGGCGACGGCCACGTGGCGCAGGGCGACGGCGAAGTGGATCAGACGGCCATCGAGACATCCCTTCGCGGACGTCTGCAGCTCACGGTGCGAAAAGGCGTGAGCCTGAACTGGCCGAGAGCCGAGACGCCGACCGATTTCATCACGATGGCGTCCGATCCCGATCTCAGGACCGCCACGGCAACGGCAGTCCAGGAGATGGTGGATTTTCTGGCGAGCACCAGAGGTCTTACAAAGCATCGCGCATATCAATTGGTCAGCATCGCGGGTCACGTGGCGATCACACAACTCGTGGACAAGCCGGTGGTCGGGGTCCACGTGAGAATGCCGAAGAGCGTGTTCACGTCACGTTCGGGTACGGCGAAGAAGCGGGATTCACGGTGATCAGGCCGCCGAACATCATCGATCTCACCCGCGGCCGCCCCGACCTGATTCAGCAAACGGCAGATCTTCTCAAAAAAGGCTTTGAGGGCCGCAGCGAGGCATGGCGGGATACCGCAGAAGCGCACCAGGAAGTGCTCGAGTCGTGTGCCGAGGGGCGTCTCAGCCGCGTCGCGCTCGATGGCGAGGGGAACGTCATTGGGTGGATTGGCGGAGTTCCGATGTACAGCGGACAGGTCTGGGAGCTTCATCCGCTGGTTGTCGCCGCGAGCCAGCGGCGGAAGGGAGTGGGACGCGCGCTCGTGGAAGATCTGGAAAGGCTCGTTGCGGCACGCGGCGCGCTGACGCTTTGGGCGGGCAGCGACGATGAGCACGACGAAACCAGTCTGAGCGGCGTCGATCTCTATCCAGACATTCCCGGGGCGATCCAAAATATCCGAAACCTGAAGGGGCATCCCTACGAGTTCTATGTCCGCCTCGGGTTCCGGATCATCGGCCTCATGCCAGACGCGAACGGCCGCGGCAAGCCCGACATCTTTCTGGCCAAACGAGTGGGTTAGCCCGCATGCTCGGATGACGATGGACACTGCCGGCATTGCTGCCGCTGCGGACGAGAACTTTGTGGTGCACGCGAGCTGGGTGCCACGCCGCATCGATGACATGCGTGTGTCCGACGCCCGCGATCTGGTCGTCGTCGACGCCGGCCTGCCCTGTGACACGTTCAACTTCGTCTGTCGAGCGCGTCTGGCTTCGCCGACGGTGGGCGATCGCATCCGCGACGCAATCGGTCATTTTCGATCCGTTAGGCGGCCGTTCTCGTGGTGGGTGGGTCCAGCGGATCAGCCCGCGGATCTCGGCAGTCTCCTCGTGGAGGCCGGCCTCGAACGCGCGGAGTCGGAGCTTGCCATGTCTGCCGACCTGGAAGGCCTGAAAGGTGACGACGTCGTCCCGGGTCTAACGATTAGCCGGGTCAGGAACGCGGCTGAGCTCGCGCTCTTTGGCCAGCTCAGCGCGCGGAACTGGTCGCCGCCGGATGGCGACGTCATCCGCTTCTACGAGATGGCAGCCCCTGTGCTGCTTGCGCCTGATTGTCCCCAGTGGCTCTATCTTGGTTATTTCGAGGGTCTTCCCGTGGCGACGGCTGAGGGCGTGATCGGCGGCGGCGTTGTCGGGCTGTACAACATCTCGACACTTCCCGACTACCGGAACCGCGGGATCGGTACCGCTATGACTCTACGGCCCCTTCTGGAGGCGCGCACCGCGGGCCTGTCGGCCGGCGTCCTACAGGCTGCGCCCGAGGGCGTCGGCGTCTATAGGCGAGTAGGATTTGAGGTGTTCGGTGATATCACTGAATACAAGCCACCCGCGGCGACCTCGACGTAGAATCCCCCTGCACGCCACGAGGCGTGGTTGCTTCATGCTGAAAAGGAGACGGTTGTGAGACAGCTTCTGTTCGTTTTGGCGGCGACTCTGGCGTATGCCGCGCCGGCCGCGGCACAGGACCCGGTCAAAGTGGATCCCAAGCATTACAAGGTCGAGTACGAGAACGAGTCGATTCGCGTGTTGAGGATCACCTACGGCCCTGGCGAGAAGTCCGTGATGCACGAGCATCCGAAGAACTTCGCTGTCTTTCTGAGCGACATCACAGGGAAGTTCACCTTCCCCGACGGGAAGTCTCAGGACGTCTCGGCGAAGGCTGGCACGACTCAGTGGGACCCCGGCGGCAAGCACCTGCCCGAGAACACAGGAACCGTGCCGTTTAGTGTAATAGTCGTAGAGCTGAAGAAGTAGCGCTCCGCGTTTGCGGAAGCGCCCGCGTTTGGATTAACTGTGTATCAACTGAGGAGAAGTGTGTGAATACAAGAACCATCGTCTCAGCAATCGTGGCCATGGCGATCGCGACGGCGGGCGTGTCGGCCCAGCCGGCCAACCCGCTCTCGGCCGGAGCCAAGGCCACCTACGAGATCGTCAAGGGTTACATCACGAAATCGGCGATGAAAGTTCCGGAAGACCTGTATTCGTTCAAGCCGACTCCGGAGGTTCGTAGCTTCGGTCAGCTCATCGGACACATTGCCGACTCGAACTTCGGGATCTGTGCGACTGCTGCTGGCGAGAAACCTCCGATGGGCGGCTTCGATCCCGCGAGCAGCATCGAGAAGAACAAGACCTCCAAGGCCGAGCTGGTAAACGCGCTGAGCCTTTCGTTCGCTTATTGTGACAAGGCGCACGCCGCCATGACCGACGCGGGCGGCGCCGCGATGGTCAAGTTCTTCACTGGCGATATGCCGAAGCTCTCGGTCCTCGAATTCAACACGCATCATGATTTCGAGCACTACGGCAACATGGTCACCTACATGCGGCTCAAGGGGATCGTTCCCGCCTCGTCCGAAAAGCCTTCGATGTAGGCTGCGCCGAACGAGCGCGCGGGAGTGGGGAGGGCGTTATGAGAGGTCGGCCAGGGCGGAAGGCCGGAGCGGGCTGCGGCGCGATCGTGTTGCTGATGGCCGCGCGAGCGATCGCTCAGGCTCCGGGTCCACCTCAGCAGCCGGGCGTGATGCTTCCTCCACCCCTCGCCCGCGTGCTGTCCGACTATGAAGCGGCATGGCAGAAACGCGACGCGGCCGCGCTGTCGGCTCTCTTCATGGAAAACGGCTTCGTGTTGGCCGGCGGATCGCCGCCGGTACGGGGGCGCGACAGAATCAGGCGGTACTACGGCGGCCACGGCGGTCCGCTCTCACTGCGAGCTCTTGCATTTGCGACGGAGGGTACCGTCGGCTACATCATTGGAGGATTTGCCAGCCAGAAGGGCGAGCCCGATGTCGGGAAATTCACGCTCACGCTCCGCAAGAGCGATGAGGGCCGCTGGCTGATCATGTCCGACATGGACAACGCTAACGGGCCGGGCAGGTGACAGGTGGGTTTATCGGTTCTCAGTTCTCAGTCGTGAACTAAGAACCAAGAACCAAGCACCAAGAACTACTTGTTGATCCTCCCCTCGATCCGCCGATCCGGGACGAGCCAAATTGACGCCACGGTCACATAGAGGCCTTGAGCGATGCCCTCGTGAACGTAGGCGAGCGGAATGGCCAGCGCGTAGAGCGCCAGCGAGATGTACCCCTTCGCGTCCCTGCCGACCGCGGCCGCGAGCCCGGAATCCGGGCCCTGAGCGGCGATGATGGTCCGCACCAGGATTGTGTAGGCGATCGCGGCCAGAATCAACACCACTCCATAGACGGCCGTGGGAAGTGGCGCCCGATGAGGCTCACCCATCCAGCCCGTCACGACGGGCACGAGCGACAACCAGAAGAGCAGATGGAGATTTGCCCAGAGGATCTTGCCGTTGATCCGATCGACCGTATGCAGCAGGTGATGGTGATTGTTCCAATAGATGCCCAGCATGACGAAGCTCAGCGTGTAGGTGAGGAAGGCCGGCAGGATGCTCTTGAGCGCCATCCACTCGTCCCCATGAGGCACCCGCAGTTCGAGCACCATGATGGTGATGAGAATGGCGATGACGCCGTCGCTGAAGGCTTCGAGCCGTGTTTTGGTCATCGCGAGCCTCGAAATGCCGCGTCTCCCAATCGCACGCGCACCGCGATCGTGCACGAAGACTACGACAGGCGTTGTGTGTCAGTCCAGCGCGCAGGCTGACTGGGATCCCTGATGACGGTTTCAGATCCTGTTGTCCGAGACATGACCGCCGACGACTGGCCGGCGGTGCGGGCGATTTATGAAGAAGGTATCGCCACAGGCAACGCGACGTTCCAGACCGGGGCTCCGACGTGGACCGACTGGGACACGAGCCATCTGGCGGATTGCCGGCTTCTTGGCGTCGCGGCCAATCAGATCGTCGGCTGGGCCGCCCTGAGCCGGGTGTCGGACCGGTGCGTCTACGCCGGCGTTGCCGAGGTCAGCGTCTACGTGGCATCCGCCGCCCGTGGTCGAGGCATCGGGTTCCGCCTGCTCGACGCCCTCGTTCGTCGGTCGGAAGAGCATGGGCTCTGGACACTCCAGGCCGGAATATTTCCTGAGAACCAGCCGAGCATTGTCGTGCACAACCGCTGCGGCTTTCGAATCGTCGGTCGGCGCGAGCGCCTGGGCCAGATGAACGGACGCTGGCGCGATGTGCTGCTGCTTGAACGGCGGAGCCAGTCTGTCGGAGCCGATCGCGATGGGCACCAGGCCGGATGGATCGGTCCGTGCGAATCGGGATAAGGTAGGAACTATGGAGTCTCATCAATCGCGCCGCGGATCTGCAGCGGCCCTCGCCAGCCTTCTGGTGGTGATTGGCCAGGTGAGCGGCGCCGGGCGTCAGGCGCAGGAAAAACCGGTTCCCAAGGACTCGTCGCGGATCACCGTGTCGGGGTGTCTCAAAGGAAAATCGCTGCTCATTGCAATCCCGCGTCCGGGCGCGGAGCCGGTCACCGGACCGGTCGATCGAGGAAGCCGGCTCCGGCTCGTCGGCAAGAAAGAACTGCTCAACGAGATCCGGGCGCACAAAGAGAACCTTGTCGAGGTGACGGGCCTCGCGAAGATCTCCGCGCTCTCGCCGGCCAATCAGGGCGTTCCAATCGGGATGGGTGGAAAGATCCGCATCGGCGGCGGGCCGCCCAATCGTGACCCGACACAGTCGGATGCGCTGCGCGATCCACTGGCCAATGAAATCGTCCTCGATGCGGAATCGTGGCGGCCTCTGCCCGAGGCGTGTCCGCCGGTCGACAAATAGGGTTCCAGGGTTCCACGGTTCCAGGCTTCTGCGGTTCCAGCGTTCGGTTCCAGGGTTCCTGCGGAGGAGGACGAGTGGATTTCGATCTCGACCGAGCCGTCGCCGTCCTGACCCGTACGCCTGCCGCGCTGACGACGCTCCTGTCAGGGCTGCCTGACGAGTGGATCTACCGCAACGAAGGCGAGGGGACCTGGTCGCCCTTCGATGTCATCGGTCACCTCATCCACGGAGAGCGCACCGACTGGATGCCGCGCGTGAGAATGATTCTTCAATCGGGCGAAGCGCAGACGTTCCTGCCGTTCGACAGATTTGCGATGTTCGACGAGAGCAAGGGGCGGTCGCTCGACGAGCTGCTCGCCACGTTTGCCGAGCTCCGGCAGCAGAATCTTCGTGAGCTCAAGGCCCTCGAGCTGACCGCCGACGACCTCGAGCGAACCGGGATGCATCCCGGGCTCGGCCGCGTGTCCCTGTCCGAGCTCCTGGCGAGCTGGGTCGCTCACGACTTGGGTCACATCGTTCAAATCGCCAGAACGATGGGACGCCAGTACGAGGCTGCGGTCGGCCCATGGACGGCCTACCTGTCAGTGGTTCAGCCGCGCCCGATTCCGACGACGTAATTGCCACACGCTCCTCGAACACCCCGGACACATCCCCGCGTCGAGGTGCCATAATGCTCACGCAGACGGGGAGTGCCACGGATGTCCATTGAATCGGAGAGGGACTGGACCTTTCTGCGTCGCGTCGGCCGCATCGTGCGGCTCACGCTCGACGCTCTGGAGAAGAACGTACACGCCGGCGTGACGACCGGCGAACTGGACGAGGTGGCGGCCGAAATATTTGCGCAGCACGGCGCGCGGTCCGCGCCGACGCTGGTCTACGGGTTTCCGGGATCGGCGCTGATCAGCGTCAATGACGAGGTCGTCCACGGTGTCCCAGGGCCGCGTCGTCTCGCGGTGGGTGACCTCGTCAAGCTGGATGTCACGGCCGAGAAGGACGGCTACATGGCCGATGCGGCTCGCACGGTCATTATTGGCGAGGGGTCGGATTGTGCCCAGCGGCTCGCCGAATGCGTGCGGGACGCCTTCGTGAAGGCGTTGACGGTTGCGCGAGCCGGAAATCCTGTGCGGGAGATTGGCCGCGTGATCGAGCAGGAAGTACACAGCAGGGGATTCGAGGTCGTGCGCGGCCTCGGTGGGCATGGAATCGGTCGCACGATTCATGAGCCGCCGTCCGTTCACAACTGTTACGTGCCTCGACAGAAGGACGTTCTGACCGAAGGGCTCGTCCTGACCATCGAGCCGATCATCAGCGCGGGTTCCGGCGAGGCCTTCGAGGCTTCAGACGGATGGACGGTTCGAACCAGAGACGGGAGCCTGGCGGCGCACTTCGAGCACACCCTCGTGATTACACGCGGCGACCCGGTACTACTGACGGCCGCGTGAGTGACGATGTAAGATTTGCCCGGCATCCATGGGCACCTTTCAGGGACGGAGTGGACTGATGAAGCGGAGTGCCGTTGGCCTCGTCGCCATTCTCCTGTTTGCGATTTCGACGGCGGGCCTCCGGCTCACTGCGGCCGGCGGCTCGCAAGCCGGGCCCGGAGCGACCCCGCCGGACAAGTTCTTCGGCTTCCAGCTCGGTGCGGATCGGCAGATGGCGCGCTGGGACAAGATCGTCGAGTACTTCCAGATGCTCGAAAAGGAAAGCCCCAGAATCAAAGTTCTGAACATGGGACCCACGACGATGGGGAATCCGTTTCTTCTGGTGACGATCTCCGCGCCCTCCAACCTGGCGAAGCTCGAGGACATCCGGCAGACGAATCTGAAGATCAGCGATCCCAGAGGCATCGCCGAAGCGGACGTCAAGAAACTCGTCGCGCAGGGCAAGGTCGTCATGGTGCAGTCGATGAGCATGCACGCCACCGAAATCGGCGGCACCCAGATGGCACCGGAGTTCGCCTACGACCTCGCCTCGAGAAACGACGAAGAGACGACGCGGATTCTCGACAACGTGGTCTTTCTGATGGTCCCCTCGTTCAATCCCGACGGACAAATCATGGTCACGGACTGGTACCGGAAGACGCTGGGCACCGACTACGAAGGCATCAGCTACCCGTCGCTGTACCACAAGTACGTCGGCCACGACAACAACCGCGACGCATTCCAGACCAACGTGGTCGAGTCGCAGTACATGGCGAAGATTCTGTTCCGCGACTGGAAGCCCGCAGGCGTACATCGATCACCACCACATGGGGAACTACGGCGCTCGTATCTACGTGCCGCCGTACGCAGAGCCGGTCAGGCCGTCAGGCGATCCGCTTGTCTGGCGAGAGCTCAGCTGGTACGGCGCGCACATCGCCTACAAAGAGGAAGAGGCCGGCAAGTCCGGAATCGTGAACGCCGCGATTTATTCCGGCTGGGGACATTTCGGGTTCCACTGGATCACGCCGTTCCACAACATCGCCGGGATGCTGACCGAGTCGGCTAGCGTCAGGACTCGCGACGCCGCTCTTCATTCACCCCGATCAACTGAAGGGTGAAACGCGGGGGTTGCCGAAATACGAAGAGCAGACCACGTTCCCGCATCCCTGGCCCGGTGGCTGGTGGCGTCTTCGGGACATCGTCGAACAGCAGAAGGTGGCCGGCTGGGCCGCGCTCGATCTCGCGGCGCGCAACCGCGAAACCGTGCTGTGGAACGCCTACCTGAAAGCGAAACGTCAGACCGAGCGGGGCGCGAGCGGAAAGCCCGCGGCGTTCATCGTTCCCGCCAGCCAGCACGATCCGCTGACCGACCACCAAGCTCGTGAACAAGCTGCTCGCCCAGGGCATCGAGATCCAGCAGGCGCCGAAGGGATTCACGAGCGGCGACGTGCTGTACGGTCCCGGATCCTTCGTGGTCTCGATGGCCCAGCCGAAGATGGGCGTCATTCGATGGCTGCTCGGCCGCACGTTCTATCCGGACAACAGCTATACGCGCGATGCGAACGGCAACCCGATCCGTCCCTACGACATGTCGACCGACACGATGGCCGAGTTCATGGGCGTCCGCGTCGATCCTGTCGACGAAGCCGTCACGGGAGATCTGGTGAAGCTGACCGGAGATGTTGTCCCGGTGGGCAAGGTGGCGCGGAACGCGAACTACGTGATCGATGGCCGGCTGAATGACAGCTTCAAGGCCGTGAATCTCCTGCTCGACAAAGGCGTGGCCGTCCGTCGCGTCGACAAGCCGTCCGACGCCACTCTCCGGCCCGGCGACTTCATCGTGACCGGAGGATCCGATACGGTCGTCGCGGATATCGCCCGCACGACAGGTGTGGACTTCGGAGCACTGAAAGGCGATCCCGCTCAGGGGACGCATGCCGTGAAACGACTCCGCATCGGGATGTATCAGCGCTTCTATGGCGGCAACATGGACGAGGGCTGGACGCGCTGGCTGCTCGAGCAGTTCGATTTCCCGTACAAATCGCTCCTCGACGCCGAGATCAAGAAGGGCGGGCTCAAGGACAACTACGACGTCATCATCCTGCCGTCTGACTCGCCGGATATGATCATGGGCAAGGTCACGGTGGACCCCGATGACGAGCCGGAGGGTGAATACCCGCCGGAGTACCGGAGCGGCATCGGCAAGGAAGGCGTCGATGCGCTCCAGGACTTCGTCAAGAAAGGCGGGACGCTCCTGACCTTCGGCTCGTCGGGTGGTTTCGCCATCGAGCACCTCCACCTGCCCCTCAAGAACGTCGTTGCCGGCAGGAAGCCCACGGAGTTCTGGTGCCCCGGCTCGACGCTGAAAGTGAAGTTCGATTCGTCCAATCCTCTCGCGTACGGCATGCCGGCGCAGGGTCTCGCCGTGTTTCTGGCGGGAAACCAGGCGTATGAGATCATGCCGACCGAGAGAAATGAGCGTGTCGAAACGGTCGCGACGTTCGTGGACCGTGACATACTGCAGAGCGGCTGGCTGCTCGGACCCGAGGTGATTGCCAGGAAGGCGGCGATGGTTTCGGTGGAGCAGGGCCAGGGGAAAGTGATCTTGATCGGGTTCAGGGCGCAGCATCGCGCCCAGGCCCACGGCACCTTCAAACTCGTGTTCAACTCGCTCGTCGACCAGCCGCGGTCGGATACCGAGCGACAGACGGCAGGCGGCAGCAGGTGACAGACCTGAACGGTCTCTCATAAGGAGAACAGATGGCCAAGAGCGCGACGAAGAAACCGGCCCGGAAAGCCAACGCAGCATTTATGAAGCCGATGACGCCCAGTGCGGCGTTGGCCGAGGTCATCGGCGGCAAGCCGATGCCCCGGACCGAGGTGACGAAGAAACTGTGGGCCTACATCAAGAAGAACGGCCTCCAGGACTCCGAAGAACAAGCGGATGATCAAGGCCGACGCCTCGCTCAAGGCCGTCTTCGGCGGCAAGGCGACCGTCAACATGTTCGAGATGACCAAGCTCGTCTCGAAGCACCTGAAGTAGGCCGGCGATTACTCGGCGCGCGGCCGGTTTCCGCCGCGCGCCGATCCCGACGAGCACGTGCGGCGGCCGGACCCGAATGGGGCAGGGAGCCCAGTTCGCCGTCGTCCGTACGCCGCGCGTGCTGCACCGCGTTGCTTCGCTCGCCTCCGCCCTCTTCCCAGACGGTCTCGAAGGGCAGGTCCATTGAGCGACCCCGATCCCGTCATCCGCAGCATCTCCGATACGGCGCTCTGGACGGCCGTGTACCGCGCCGACGAGACCGACCGCGCGGATGCGCTCTTCCGCGATCCGTTTGCGCGGCGCCTGGCAGGCGCGCGCGGTCAATACATCGCGGAGAACATTTCCGGGACTTTCCGCGAGACGTGGCCCTGGGTCACGCGCACGTACTTGCACGATCAGAACGTCGTCGAGCAGGTGCGCGGCGGCGTGGACATGGTCGTCAATCTGGCCGCCGGCCTCGACACGCGACCCTACAGGCTGGATCTCCCGGCGAGCCTCTCGTGGGTGGAGGTCGATCTGCCGGACCTGCTCGCGTACAAAGAGGACGCGCTGAAGGGCGAGAAACCGGCGTGCCGCCTGGAGCGGATTGCGCTCGATCTCGCCGATGTCCCCGCACGCCGCGATCTCTTCAAGGCACTCGGGGCGCGCGCGCGCAAGGTGATGGTGATCACCGAAGGCCTGCTCATCTACTTCACGCGCGACGAAGTTGGCGCGGTCGCGCGCGATCTGGCCGCGCCGGATACGTTCTCGCGATGGAGTCTCGAAGTGGCGTCGCCGGGACTCCTGCAAATGCTGCAGAAAGATGTCGGGGTCTCCCTGAGCGCCGCCGGATCGCCGCTCAAGTTCGGTCCGGAAGAGGGCCCCGAATTCTTCGTGCCGTTCGGCTGGCGTCCGATTGCCGTGCGGTCGATGCTGAAGTCGGCAGCACGGCTTCGACGACTGCCGTGGAAGTATCGAATCTTGGCTCTCCTGCCGGAGTCAACCGGCCGGCAAGGCTCGCGGCCCTGGTCGGGCGTGTGCCTGCTCGGGCGCGGCTGACCACTCACCTCAAACGGAGATCTCATGGTCGACGTCATCCTGAAGCGCTTCGAGCAGCCTGACGAAACCCGCACGTTCGACAAAGGGCGGTTCGAGCTGGTCACGATTGGCGGCATGACCATCGGCCGAGCGACGTACCAGCCGGGATGGAAGTGGTCCGACCATGTCGGTCCCACGGTCGGCGCCGAGCGATGCTCGGTGGAGCACCTGGGCCTCGTCGTTTCCGGCCACGCGACGGCGGCATTCGCCGATGGGCGCATCTACGATCTCACGCCCGGTGTCCTCTTTTACATCCCGCCCGATCCGCACGACAGCTGGGTCGTGGGCGACGAACCGTACGTGTCGCTCCACTTCCTCGGCGCGAGTCATTACGCGAAGTCATAGAGCGGTCAGGGCCGCTTTCCGCGAGAGTGGCTGGCGTTGCCCGCCTTGGCTGCGGGTCGGTCGCGTGGAAAAAGCTCGCCTCCGGCCTGGCATTTTGCGACCCGCGCAGGTTCGTAACCTGCGCGGCCGTCACGCCTGCGGCGGCTTTTTTCTCCTGCGTAAATCACGCTCCTCCACGCAGCCAACTCGGGCAACACCAGCCGCTCTCGCAGGCGGGCGGCAAATCCGATCCGCTGGTGTCCGGTCATTCAGGTGCGGCTGTCGCGTGAGCTAGAATCGCGCGCATGTTGAAGCCGATCGTGCTCTCGGTGGCATGCCTGCTCGCGGCCGTGGCCGACCGCGATGCGGCCGTCGCCCCGACGCCGCGTCTGGTGGTCCATCCCAATCCGATTGCGCTGACCGGCGCGGCTCGTTCGACGCGCTTCATGGAAGCGTCCGGCCGACGCGGCGCGTTTCTAGGCCGCGAGGACGGCAGCTTCGAGGCGTGGGTCTATCCCCTCAAAGTGCTGCACGGCTTTCAGCTGGCGTTCGGAACGCCGGCATACGCCGATCCGATTCCCGGCTCTGAGCTGGCCTCGTGGGTCGATGTGCGGCCCGAATCGAGCCTCGTCCGCTACGCGCACGACTCGTTCACCGCCGACGCCATGTGGCTCGTGCCGTTCGACGAGCCCGGAGGCCTCGTCCTCCTCGACATTCAAACCTCGGTTCCTCTGCGTGTGTTCGTCCGGTTCAGGATCGATCTGAAGCCGATGTGGCCGGCGGCGCTCGGTGGGCAATTCAGCTATTGGGACAAGGATGTGAACGCCTTCGTGGCCGGTGAAGCGGGCCGGAAGCACGCGGCCCTCATCGGATCGCCGTACGCGCTGGCGCCTCCCGAGCAGCCGGCGCACAACCTGCCCGATGCGCCGTCGCAATTCGTGATCGAAGTGACTCCAGAGCTGGCGCGGCGGGGACTGATTCCGATCGCAATCGCCGCGAGCCCGGAGGGCCTGGACACGGCGCGGCGGATCTACACCCACCTGCTCGAGTCGCCGCAAGCCATCTACCAGTCGGCGTTCGATCACTATCGCCACGTGCGCGACGATCTGACGACGATTGACACGCCGGACGATCGGATCGATCTCGCGTTCGAATGGGGGAAGGTCGCGCTCGACAAGGGCTTCGTCTGCAATCCTCAGCTCGGCTGCGGTCTGATCGCCGGGCTGGGCTCGTCCGGCACGACCGAGCGCCCTGGGTTCGGCTGGTTCTTCGGTGGAGATGCATTCATCAACAGCTGGGCGATGACCGCGTATGGCGACTTCGAGACCGTAAAGCAGTCGCTGGAATTCCTGCGAAAGAGGCAGCGGGCCGACGGCAAGATGATGCACGAGCTGTCGCAGGGCGCCGCGTACATTCGCTGGTTCGAGGACTTTCCCTACGGCTACTACCACGCCGACACGACACCGCTCTACATCACCGCCGTTCGCGACTACGTGCGCGCGAGCGGCGACATCACGATGGCGAAGGACTTCTGGCCGTCGATTCGAAAGGCCTACGACTACTGCGTCTCGACCGACGAAGACGAAGACGGCCTGATGGACAATACGAGGGCCGGACTGGCGGCCGTCGAGACGGGCACGCTCCGAAGCGGCGAAGTCCTGACCGACGTGTTCCTGGCCGCGGCATGGACGGAGGCTGCCGCAGCGACCGCGGAACTGTCCGAGTTCGCCGGCGATTCTTTCGCCGCCGATGCCCGGGTGTCGTACGACAAGGCGCGGCGATCGCTCAACGCCAGGTTTCTCGATGACGCCGGCCGGCGGATCTATTTCGCGCTGCTGAAGGATGGACGCGGTCAGGCCGAGCCGACTGTCTGGCCGGCGTTCGGGATCTGGCGCGGCATGTTCGACGATGAGCGCCCGGCCGTGTCGGGCATGCTCGACGAATTGGCACGCGCGGGCATCGCCGCCGACTGGGGCGCCCGCATGCTCTCGCGCGAGAGCGCGCTGTACGACCCGCTCAGCTACAACAACGGCGCCGTGTGGCCGTTCCTGACGGGCTTCGCGACGCTCGCGCTCTACTCACACCACCGACCCGACGCGGCGTGGCAGTATCTCGACGGCACGGCCGACCTCTCCTCGATCGAAGGCCGCGGATATACGCCGGAGCTTTTCTCCGGCGATCGGCTGCGATCGATCGATGCCGCGGTCCCGCATCAACTGTTTTCTACCACTGGATTCATGTCGGGCCTGATGCGCGGGCTGGTCGGGTTGCGGGAACCGGCGCCGGGCGATCGCGACGCGATGCTGGAGATCGAACCGCAACTTCCCGTCGGATGGAGCTACCTTCGGCTTCATCGTCTGAGATGGCGAGACGCGGTGTTCGACGTGTCGCTCGCGCGCGATCCCTACCGGATGGCGGTGACTGTCGCGAGCACGGGCAGGCCGCAGCCACTGAAGGTGCTCATTGTCCGGTCGCCGGGCGCCGAGATTGAAGGAAATAGGTCTGAGCTGACATTCGATGGGGGTTCAGAAACGAAGAGTCTCCGTATCAAGCCCGGCGTCGAGATCGAGACGCTGAACGAACCGCTCAGGCTCGGCGCGTCGTCCGGGCGGCTTCGCATTCTGGAGACGGGGATCGCGAACGGGCGGTACACCGCGAGGCTCCAGGGCCTGAGCGATCGCGCCTACATCGTTCGAGTGAAGGTCCCGTTCGAGGTGACTGATGTCGCCGGCGGCGAGATTGTCACGCGCGCCGGCGACCAGCTGGACATTCGGGTGACCTTCGAGGGTTCCGGCTGGAGCGACAAGAATGTCGTCCTGTCGCTGGGGCGTCGCCGCCATCCCTGAGCATCGCCGTACAGTCGAGTTTGTGTAAATGTTCCGGAAGTTGCGTAATCGCGGCGGCGGGTTTCGCTACAGTGTCGAGACGACGCCCCCCAACGGTCGCGCCAACCACGCCGATCGACTGCCAGATTCCCGTTGAAACCTTCAAGCCACTGAACCAGGTGAAGGGCCTCCTTCTTGGTTCGGATGTTGCACAAGGCCCGCGGAACCTTTTATCCAACACGGTCTGACACACTCCCTGCAGCCGCCTGCAGTGGCGGTCAACAACCACAGGATTCTGATGACGAAACCAACTCGCAAGCTCACGGTCGTGGCGTTCGTGATGATGGTTGCCGGGGCTCTGTCGGTAGCCGTGGCGCAGAAGCGAGGCCTCCGTTCATTTCGCGAGGTGTGGGGAGCCGACTATCGGCCCTCGAACAAGGAGCTGACGAGCGCCCGGCGGCTGAGGAACCGCCCGTCGCTCGCGAGCACGATGGCCCGCGTCCGCCATTGGAATGAAGTGGCGATCGATGCGAGCGGGCTCGACCATACGCCAAGCGACACGAGGGTGTTCGGCGAACAGCTCGGCCCCGGCCGGGCCAGCCGGGCCCTGGCGATCGTCCACATCGCGATCTTCGACGCGGTCAATGCGATCGTCGGTCGCTATCGCAGCTACAGTGGCATCGATCCGGCGCCGCAGGGGACCTCGATGGATGCGGCTATCGCTCAGGCGGCGCACGACACGCTGTGCGCGATGTTCCCGGCTCAAACGGCGTCCATGGATCAGCAGCTCACGGACGATTTGGCGCAGATTCCGAATTCGCCGTCCAGGACGCTCGGCATCCTGCTGGGCCGCCGCGCAGCGGCGGCGATTCTGGCTCGCCGTGCGGACGATGGGTCGGACTTCGTCGAGCTGAAGGTAGGCACGGAATTTCCGACGAGTGACGCGCCAGGCAAATGGCGGCAGGATCCGATCAGCATGCATCCGCTGGCGCTCGGCGCCGAGTGGGGCGATGTCGCACCGTTTGTGTTGAAGTCGGGATCGGCCTTCCGTGTGCCGCCGCCTCCGTTGATGTCGAGCCGGCGCTATGCCCGCGCGTTCGATGAGGTCAAGAGGTTCGGCGGCGACGGGGTCAATACGCCCACGGAGCGGACCGACGAGCAGACGTTCATCGGCATCTACTGGGCGTACGACGGCACGCCGACTCTCTGCGCGCCGCCGCGGCTCTACAACCAGATCACCATGACCATTGCCGAGAAGATGCACACGAATGTGGTGGATCTCGTGCGCCTGCTCGCAATCGTCAATACCGCCATGGCCGACGCGGGCGTCGCCATCTGGGAATCGAAGTATCACTATCAGTTCTGGCGGCCCGTGACCGGAATCCGTGAGGCGGAACCCGGAACGAGTCCGACGGGCGCCGGCGACGGGAATCCCGACACGCAAGCGGATCCAACGTTCTCTCCATTGGGCGCGCCCGCGAGCAACCTCATCGGCAAGAACTTCACGCCCCCGTTTCCCGCGTACCCGTCAGGTCATGCGGGTTTCGGCGGCGCGCTCTTCCAGGCACTCCGCAGGTTCTACGGCACCGACAAGATCGACTTCACGTTCGTGTCTGACGAATTGAACGGCGTCACGACCGGTAACGACGGCAAGGTCCGGCCGCTAGTCCCGCGACATTTCACCTCGCTCTCGCAGGCAGAAGAGGAAAACGGGCAGAGCCGGATCTACCTCGGCATTCACTGGTCGTTCGACAAGACGCAGGGCATCGAACAGGGTCGTCGCGTCGCCGACTATGTGTTCGAGCACGCGTTCCAGCCCGTTCGACGTCGAGACGGCGGTCACCATTAGAGTGCTTGTCGGGCGATCGCGCCGAACTCGGCCCCGGGAGTGACTGACCTTCAGGTCATTCTTCCAACCGGCCGATAACCTTGGAGAGATGGGTGCCCTTCATCCATACCTGCGGTCTACCCTGGTGCGCTTCGGGCTCGGTCTCCTTTTCGTGGGGACGGGCCCGCTCGTCCTGATCATTCTCGCGGCCAGCGTCGGTCTCTGGCCCGACCCGAACCCCAACCCCATCGGGCCGGGGATTCTCGCCTTCTTCACCTTCTGGCCCGCCGTGATCTGCGTCATCGTCGGCGTCGTGAAGGTCTGGACGGGCGGCGGCCCGCACAGCCCAGCCTGAGACAGCCCGTCCTTCTCCCCTCTGGCTTACCGGCCAGCACCCTGAGCTCTGAACTCCCGCCCTATACTTGTGGCGTCGAGCTTCGCTCGAAAAAAGCTGTGAGAGTTCTGGTCACTGGCGGCACCGGCACGCTGGGCCGCGCCATCATGACGTCCGCGCTGGCGAAGCGCATGACTCTGCGAATGTGCAGTCGTCAGCCGCGCCCCGACAACATCTCCGACGACATCGAATGGGCGGCGTGTGATTTCGTCACCGGCCGCGACCTGGCTGAAGGGCTTGCCGGCGTCGAGGCCATCATCCATGCGGCCAGCGATCCGCGGAGGGTGGACGAGGTAGATATTCAGGGAACCGCGCGTCTCATAGATGCCGCGCGGAGGGCTGGCGTCGCGCATCTCATCTACATCTCAATCGTCGGCATCAACGCCATTCCGTATGCCTACTACCAGCGCAAGGTCGAGGTCGAATCCATCGTCATGAACGGCGGCCTGCCATGGACGGTGCTTCGGACGACGCAGTTTCATCCGTTCATCGACGCGCTGTTGTCGGCGGCGGCTCGCGTTCCGCTCGTGCTTCCGCTTCCCGCCGGATTCGTCGTGCAGAGCGTCGCCGTCGAGGAGGTGGCCGATCGGCTGCTTCACGCTGCGCTGGACGGGCCGGGTGGACGCCTGCGCGATTTCGGCGGCCCGGAAGTCCTCTCGTTGAGGGCGATGGCTCGTGCGTGGAAGGCGGCGAGGGGCGTCCGCAAGCCGATTGTGTCCGTGCCGCTCTTCGGCAGGACCGCGGCCGCGTTCAGGGCCGGAAGAAACACGGTGGCGAACGGGAATTATGGAATGCTGACGTGGGAAGAGTGGCTGGAACGCTCACCAGGCAGCACATCCTACGCGCATCGAAGGTAGGATGCGCCGCGCAGCCGAACTGACCCCGAACCGCACGCCCAGTGTTCGTCCGCTGGCCGGCTCGCCCGAGTAAGATAGGCGTGGAAGAGAGGAGTGCTCTGATGAACCGGTTGATGGTGAGCGTCGGGCTGTTGGCGGCATTCGCCCTGCACGCGGACGCCGCGAAGATCAAGATTCACACGGACTATGACAAGACGTTCAACTTCGGCGGCTTCCATTCGTGGGCGTGGCATCCCGATGGCGCCGGCGAGGTGAAGATGGCCGTCACACCCGATGACAATCCCGAAGCCGTCCGTACGCGCTTCGAGCCGATGATCAAGGATGCCGTCGCGCAGGCACTCGCGAGTCGCGGGTTGAATCCGGCCACAGGGCCCGCCGATTGCCAGGTGCTGTACTACCTGCTCATCAGCACCAACATGTCATCGCAGCAGATGGGTCAGTTCCTTCCGTCCACCGCCCAGTGGGGCGTTCCGCTCTTCGCGCCGCAGACGACGAGCCTGAAGGTCATCGAACAGGGGTCGCTCGTCATCGATCTCATCTCCCCCGCGCTCAAGGCGACCGTCTGGCGCGGAGTGGCACAGGCGGAGATCAACCAGCAGCGAACCGATGCCGAGCGCGCCGAGCGCATTCGTGGCGCCGTGATGGACATGTTGAAGAACTATCCGCCCAAGAAGTAGAGGCGGCTGACCATCATGCTGTACATGATCATCGAACACTTTCGCGGCGGCGACGCGGTGCCGGTGTATCGCCGGTTTCGCGATCGTGGACGCATGGCGCCCGACGGCCTGCGCTACATCGCGAGCTGGGTCACCGATGACTTCCGCCATTGCTACCAGGTGATGGAGACCGACGAGCGTCGTCTGCTGGACGACTGGATCGCGATCTGGGCCGATCTGGTCGACTTCGAGGTCGTCCCCGTCATGCCGTCGGTGGAGGCCGTTGCCGCCATCGCGCCGAGGCTTTGATGGTCCCGAGGCGGAGCATCGTGATGTCGCTCCGCGAACGTGGCCGCATGATGGGAACGAAAAGATCTTTGACGACCGAACGCTGGCGACAGCATCTGCGCGCGTGGCTGCCGGTCGCGTTTGCGGCCGTGCTCATTGCCCTCGTGTTTCAGGAGCGCCTGGGGAACCCCACAGGCGTGATCGCGCAAAGCGGATCGGCGGCGGTTCGCGGTTACGTCCTCGGTCCTGATGAAGGCGAGGCCATCACCGTTCCCAACGGCCGCGTCGTCGTCAAGGCCGATCCGCGAACGGGATCGGCGCGGTTTGCCATGGGCACGCAGTTGCTGACGCCTGGCAACGGCATTGCGATGCACCTCCACGAAGTCGAGGACGAAGTCCTCTATCTGAACGAAGGCGCGCGGACCGTCGTCGTCGGCGACTCGACCAAAGCAGTTGTGAAAGGCACGACCGTTTACATTCCGCACGGCGTCTGGCACGGCGTGATGCGCGCGAACGACGAAGCAAAGGTCATCTGGATTGTCTCGCCGCCCGGTCTCGAGGAGTACTTTCGAGACGTCGGCACGGCTCCGGGCGAGCCACCAAGAACGCTCACACCGGATCGCCTGGCGGAGATTCGCCGCAAGCACGGCATGCAATCGAAATGAAGACACAATGCCAACCAGGAGGGGAGATTGAGCAATGGTGAGGACTCTTTCGACGATGCTGGAGTTAGGTACCGAGGCGCCGGATTTCGCGCTGCCCGACGTGGTGTCGGGCAAGACCGTGTCGCCGGCCTCGTTTTCGGATAAAAAGGCCCTTCTCGTCATGTTCATCTGCCGGCACTGTCCGTACGTGAAGCACGTGCAGGACGAGCTGGCCCGCATCGGTCGCGACTACCAGCCCCGCGGCGTCGGCGTCGTCGCAATCAGCGCGAACGACGCCGAAACGCATCCCGACGATGCACCGGGAAGCCTTGCGGAGATGGCGCGTGAGCTTGGGTTCACGTTTCCCTTCTGCTACGACGAAAGTCAGAGCGTCGCGAGAGCCTACACGGCGGCCTGCACGCCGGACTTTTTCCTGTTCGACGCGTCGAAGCGGCTCGTATACCGAGGTCAGCTCGACGACAGCCGCCCGAAAACCGATCGTCCTGTGACGGGGCGGGATCTTCGTGCAGCGCTGGACGCGGTGCTCACGGGTGGCCGGGTGAGCGACGATCAGAAGCCCAGCCTCGGGTGCAACATCAAGTGGAAGCCGGGCCTCGAGCCGAGCTACTTCAATCCCGTCGCTTGACGAACCGATTCAATGCTGGGGCCGGTAGCCGAGTGAGCATCACCGGGAGCGGAGCGTCGTGATGTCCGAAGCGAACCTGTGGGCTGCGTCAGTTGCCGCCACCGGTCAGCGTGAGTGTGGAGCATGCGGCCACGTTCGCGGAGCGACATCACGATGCTCCGATCCGGCCCTTGCACGTGATTCGGGCCAGGCATGACCGGACTCGTGCTCGTCGATCTCACGGCGAAAGACATTCGAGACGCTGCGGCCGTCCTCGGCCGCGGCATGCGCGACAATCCGCTCCACGTTCGCGCGCTCGGATCCGATCCCGCGACCCGCGAGCGCGCGCTGACCTGGATGTTCGCGTCCTACCTCGAGCAGATCCGCGCGAAGGGATTCATCCTCGGGGCGTTCTCCTCGAGAACGCTGGTCGGCGTGTGCGCCGCTGTCGAGCCCGGCCGCTGTCAACCTTCGCCGGCCGAGAAACTGCGGCTCCTGCCGGGACTGCTTAGAAACGGCAGCGCGCTCGCCACGGTGCGAGTGCTTCGCTGGACGAGCCGCTGGGCCGGGCACGACCCCGAGCAGGCGCACTGGCACCTCGGTCCGGTCGGCGTGGATCGTCACCTGCAGGGCCGCGGCATCGGCAAGGGAATGCTCGAGGAGTTCTGCCGCCGGATGAGTGGCTTCGATGCGCTGGCCTACCTCGAAACAGACAAGGCCGAAAATGTATCGCTCTACGAGCGATTCGGATTTCACGTGACGGCCGAGGATGTCGTCCTGGGCACGCCGAACTGGTTCATGACGCGGAATCGAACCGACGCCGCCTCCCAGCGCTCTTAGAATAGAGGCGGGAGGCGCTCATGTCTGTCTTTACAAACTCGTCCGCCCGCTCTATCGAAGAGGCAAAGGCGTACACCGCAGCAATCATCGATCTCCTGGGATCGCAGAAGCCGCTCGACGTCATGCAGGCCACCGAAAAGGCGCTCGAGGACGCCGTGAGCGGGATGACCCGGCAGGACATCGCGAGGCCTGAAGCGAAAGGGAAGTGGTCGGCGCTTCAGGTTCTTCAGCACCTGGCCGACTCGGAACTGGTCTGGGGCTACCGCCTGCGCATGATCCTCGCGCACGATCGTCCAGCGATCACGGGCTACGATCAGGATCTGTGGGCCGACCGTCTGCACTACGGCGAGGCCGATCCGGCCCAGGCCATTCGCGAGTTCGGTGTGCTCCGGCGCGCCAATCTCAAGGTCCTGAAGCGCGCATCGGCCGACGACCTCAAGAGGGTGGGTGTTCACGCGGAGCGCGGCGAAGAGAGCCTCGAACATCTCATTCGCCTTCTGGCCGGACACGACATCCTGCATCTCAGGCAGATCGCGCGTATCCGTCGGACGGTTGACTCGTAAGTAGGGTCGCAGGGTCGAAAGGTCGAAGCGTCGCAGGGGTTTCAAGGGTCGCAAGGTGACATAAGGGTCGAAGAGTCAGCAGGAACTCCTCTCATTATGAAAACAGTTGCCGCAGTCGTCGCCGCACTCGTCGTACTCGTCGGATCGCCTCGCGCCGCCGAGGGACCGGAAGACGCGGCGCAGAAGGCGGCCGAGTCGTGGCTGAAGCTCGTCGATCAGGGCAAATACGAAGACTCGTGGGACGCGGCGTCGACGATCTTCAAGGGCGTGGTGGCGCGGTTGCAGTGGAAGCAGACGGCGTCCGGCGTCCGAGCCCCGCTCGGCTCGCTCGTGTCCCGCACGCTCAAGTCACGCAAGTACACCGAGAGCCTGCCCGGCGCTCCTGACGGCAAGTACGTCGTCCTTCAGTACGACTCGGTGTTCAGCGCCAAGCAGGAGGCCGTCGAAACGGTGACGCCGATGCAGGAAGCCGACGGCACCTGGCATGTGTCGGGGTACTACATACGTTGAGGGTTGAAGAGTTAAAGAGTTCAAGAGTTGAAGGGTTGATCACGAAGACATCAGGGTCACAGGGTCCCAGAGTCGAAGGGTCGCAGGTCGAAAGTCGCTGGCGCGGCGAGGACCGTCAATCGCTCTTTGGACGCTGAATCGCCGCGGCGCAGGAGATCCATGATCTCTGCGTCGTGGGCGCCGGCGGTGTGATCGCGGAACCATTCACCAAACAATTCGTGGGCTCGTGGAAAATCGCCCGCGCGGAGCGCGCGGTGCGCTCGCGATACGCGATCGCCGACTGCAGATATCCCGGCTCCATGCTCCAGCGGTGATATGTCTCCATCTGCTCGAGGACCTTCCACGCTGTGGGAAGTCGGCGACCTGCACGGCAAATTGAAAGACACGATCGGCCGTTGAGGGGTTGCGGAGCGCGTTGAACCGATCTGGTGCGACGGTCGTTGCACCTGCCGGCGCGGTCAGCGCCTGCTTGATAAACACGGCAGCCGTCGGCCCGTAGTACGCCAGCCGCCAGTCGGGTGCCTTCAGGAAATTTCCGACGCACTCCTCCTTCGCGAGATCGATCAGCGCGACGTCAGCTGGATACTTTCGAAGAAACGGCTCAACATTCACCCGCGAGAACCGGTACTGATCTCGAACCATGAGAATACAAATCTAGCGCTATCGACCATCACCTTGTAAGCCGATCGAGCCGCCAGATAAGATACCCGCCCGAGTCGAAAATATTGTAGAGCGCGAACCGAGCTCGCCGCCGCGAGGAATTCGCTTCGGCGACTGGATTGATGTCGCTCGTGCTGAACCCGAGCCAGCTCCGATCGAACGCCGGTAGCGCGCTTCTAGATCGACCGCGCCTGACGAAGAGCATCAGACCGATCGCAAGCCCGCCCATCGCCTGACCCGCCGCAACTCTTCAGCCATTCCCTCACGTGTCCAGACGCTCCGTACTGGCGCGCAGCAGATAGAACGCGCTGTACTACACGCTGGCCAGAGTAGTGGTCCGCAATTGCGGCAGAAAAAGCGCCAGGTAGCCGGCGTTCATGAACACTACTGCCCAGTCGATCCGTCCGCCCCGCTTCTGTTCTGGCGAGCAGATCGTCATCACGACTAAGAGCCGACGAGAACTCGGTGAACTCGGCCAGGTGCAGAGGCAGCGCGGCCGGATCGAAGACCGCGCGGTGCGCGGCATTCCACCGCACGTCGCGGCTTTTTTTTTTTTTTATTCACATCTCACCCCCATCATGCGCTATTACCCTGAATACATCCCCCCACCGTAGTCTCCGCTCCCATCTTTCTTTAACATCACCTCAATCTTATCCTCCAATAACTGTCAATCTTCACCCCCCCTATCCACTCCTCTCATTCAGCCGTAATTATATTTTTATTATTTTTTTTTTTTTTTTTATTTTCACGGTCCCAAGACCTAAAGGTCTGGGCTACATACTGCCAGCGCGCGTGTAAGGTGAGGGGCACGAGCGACAGCCACGCAAAGAAATACGCGGCGATGGCCACCGTCAGGACGAGCGGCCAGATATAGATGTGCAGCGTAGTGAACCACGTCGAGGTGCTCGCGCGCGCCAGCGTCGCAATGCGGAGGATGTTGATGGCGAAGATGAGTGCGGCGCCCGCAACCGCGCCGATAGCCCGCGCGCGCTTCGACGCCGGCCACGCCAGGATCGCGCCCATGCAGAGCGCGATGCATCCGACCCGCTGCAGCTCAGATCCACGCGGACCGCCTGTGCGGTCCGCCGCTCCAGATCGTGGCGAGTTGTTCCTGGAAGAGCGTAAACGGCCAGAGCAGCTGCTGTTCGACCCATGGCAGACGCAGCGCGCCGAACAGCGCCACGCTCAGGGCGGCCGCGCGGGCGATGAATCCGGCTGGGCCTCGCGCCCTATCAGGCTGAGGCCGACCAATCGCGACATCTCGAGGCCGACCTCCTGCGCGACGGGTCTGGTGAACGTCCACCTGCAAGGCGCCGAACGCGCGCGCCAGGTCATCGATGGCCTGTCTTGCGGCGAGGAGCGGCGAGCACGTGAAGATGTCGATGTGAACCGTGCCTGTCTCGGGCCATGTGTGAAGAACCGCGTGCGATTCCGCCAGCACGAGGACCGAGGTCAGGCCGTGGGCCGGAAATTGATGTGACGTCGTCCTGACAATGGTGGCACCTGCGCGGATGAGGGCACTTTCGAACGCGGCGTGGATGTCGGCCGTGCCGAGCGTGGGGAGTAAACCGCATCCGGTGAGGTCGGCGGTCACGAGGACGGGCGTGGTCTCCACACTCATTCCTTGACGCTCCGCACAGGCGGCCCGAGCCACTTCCAGGTCCACACAGCCAGAGACAAGCGTCGGGGATCGCCGTTGTGCAGGACGTCCGCCGCCACCGTTGGCGAGGTCAGGGGCCGGAACTGCAGGCGGTTGGCGCCGGCCTGCAGCACAAGGGGCCCGATTCTATGCCACTCTCGCGCGGGTTGCACAAGAACTTCTTGAATCGGATGCCCGTTGACATCTATCGCGATCGCGCGTTCGCCGGGAAAGGCTTGAAGTTCGATGGCCACGGCCACAGTCCGCGGTTCCGGCGCGAGATTGTCGATTTGCCACTCTCCCCGATCGGCCATCCAGCGCCACGATCCCTCGGCGCTTCGTTCGCAGTCGGAAAACCCGGACGCGCGATGGACGAACACCGTGGACGGCGCCGCCCCAGGCGAACACCGTGCTGTCGGGGAAGGTCGCGAGGCCCAATACCGTCGCCGATGATTGATTACGAGACGCGCTGCCGGGCGCGCCACGTGCGGAGCCGAGCGCGGCCAGCTGCCGGCGAGGTCGTCGAAATGATGACTTCGTCGGTCTGGAACTGAAATGCGTGTCCCGTGAACTGCGGCACGAGCACGTCTTCCGCGCTCGCCGGGGCGAGTCGAAGATGCGCGCGCTGGAGGGAAGCCGCGTGATCCAGCGATGCGCCTTCGTCGGCAGCACATCGTGCCAGCGCCACGGAGGAAATGGACAGAGCTCGACGAATGCCATCAGGGCCAGCGCGTAGGCGATGGCGCGGGGGCCGCGACGTGGAGAGGTGACGAGGCACGCGAAGCCCAGTCCAGCCAGCAGCGCCGTCACAAGGCTCACTACGAGACCGAAGCGCGCGTACACGCGGAACATGGGCGCAACCGAATGGATTGCGACCGCGGGGCTCGGCAGAGGAATCATGCCGATGCGCTGTCGGGCGCGAGCGAGCAGATGAACGCCGTGACCGCGACGAGGAGCAGCGCGGGAATCGCGCGGAACAGGGACCTGTCACCCGCTCCGCGGAGCCAGACGCCAAGCGCAATCAGGGCAAGAAGCAGGATCGGCCATCCCGGCGCGAGCTGCTGTTCGAGCAGCGCTTCGTGGACGCCGTGGGCCGTGAAGAACGAGCGCGCCCACGTGCCCATCGTCGGATGCTCTACACCGGGCATCCCATAGGCCCACCACCGCGCGCCGTAGAGTTTCAGATCCGCATAGGGAAAGGCCCATGACGGATCGAGCCGGCCAGTCAGGATGCCCGGCGCGAGGAGATACACGAAGGCTGCGCCGGCGAGCGCGAGCATCGTCAGCGTCACGACGGTTCTGGCGAGTTCCTCGCCGCGCGGTCCAACCAGCGCGCGGGCAATCACCACGACCGGAGTCAGAACCGCCGCGATCAGCGCGCCGTAGAAATTGGAGAGGCCGACGAGCGCGGCGGAGCCGATCAGCATCACGCCGCGGAATACCGTGAATCGATCGATGGCCATCCACAATGCGAGCAGGTAGAGCGGCATCCACCCAACCTGGGCGACGTGAGGATGATAGGCCGCGTGCGCGACGTGAAAGGTTGAGAAGGCGAAGGCCAGGGCCGCGAATGTCGCTGCCGTTCGAGACGACGTCAGGTACGACGTAAACAGCCAGGCGGCGAGCGCGGCGAGAGGAAAGCTCGCCAGGATCACCATGTTGAACGCGGCGACCGGTCCCACGATGCGTGTCAGGGCCATGCCGGGCCAATCGGTCGCGACCTGCATCTGGACCCGCGGGTTGAGCGACGATTGCCACTGTGCCATCACCGTAAAGGGATCGTGATGGCGGCCGACGATCTCGTTCCCGAAGAGCCGCGTCGTTGGGTGGAGGATGACGGGCGCCGCCATCACCAGCGTCAGGACCGCTGCCGCGCAGAAGACGATCAGCGCGTCACGGACGAGGCTGCTGCGCGCGCTCCGGTACCGCTGGTTCATTGGCGTTCAACCGGCAGGAGGCCGCAGCCTCCGACCGCTTGATGAAGTCTGATGGGTGGGGGAGTGTACACCGGCGCCCGTTCGGAAGGCGGCGCGGTCATGTAAGAATACGGCCGTCCCGAAAGGGCCTCGATGCCTCAACCTCCCGATCGTCCCTGGTCGCGCATCCGCCTGTTTCTGCTGCTGACGGCGGCGTTCAGTTCGGTCTTCTACGCGCTCATCATTCACGCCGGCTCTCTCGATACCGGCCGCGGCCTGTACGTCACCGGGCTGATGTGGTGCCCGGGTCTCGCAGGCCTCATTACGCGCTACCGGTACGAGAGATCGCTCGCGCATCACGGCTGGAGGTGGGGCCATACGCGGTTTCAACTCGCCAGTTATCTCGTTCCCATCGCATACGCCTTCGTCGTCTATGCCATCGTCTGGATCACAGGACTCGGCGGCTTCTACAACCAGGAGTTCCTCCATCGCCAGGCCGCTTCCTTCGGGTGGCGCGGACTTCCGGACTCTCTCGTGCTCGTGCTGTATTTCGTGACGGTCGGCACACTGGGCATGCCGGGGAGTTGTGCGTCCGCCCTCGGTGAGGAGCTTGGCTGGCGCGGTTTTCTCGTGCCGGAGCTTGCCAGGGTCACGAGCTTCACGAACGCCTCGCTCATCAGCGGCATCGCCTGGTCGATGTGGCATTACCCGCTTCTGCTGTTCGCCGACTACAACGCCGGAACGGCGCCCTGGTATGGTCTGCTCTGTTTCACCGTGATGGTCATCGGGATCAGCTTCGTGTTCGCATGGATGCGTCTCGCCAGCGGCAGCGTCTGGACCGGCATGCTGCTTCACGCGAGTCACAATCTTTTCATTCAGGGTATCTTCGATCCGCTGACAGTCGATACGGGTCGGACGAAATGGATCATCGGAGAGTTCGGCGCCGGGTTGGCGATTGCCGCGTGCATCGCTGCATTAATCTTCTGGCGTCGTCGCAGTCAGCTACCCGGTCAATAGCTAAGACCGTACGTAGCCCAGACCTTCAGGTCTGGGAAGTGGAGGATTCATGAATTCGAACGTGAAGATGCTGGCCCTTACGGGTGTGGCACTGGCGACGTGGTCGATGCCACATGCGCGCGCGCAATCCGCGTCGCCGCTCTACAACACCGCGAAGCAGAAGCTCATGGCCGGGAAACCGATTGTTGGCGGAACGGTCTTCTCGCCCGATCCAGCTATGTACTGCGCCATGGCCAGCTCGGGCTTCGACTTTCTCTGGATCGAAATGCAGCACAGCCCGCTCACGTACGATCAGGTGTCGAAAATGATCTGGGCCTGCCGCGGATCGGCTGCGACACCGATGATCCGCGTCCCGGACGCGACCGAGAGCGAGATCCAGAAAGCCACAGACATCGGCGCGCTGGGCATCATCGTGCCCACGGTGGACACCGTTGAAAAGGCGCAGGCGGCGGTGAAGTGGTCGAAGTATCCACCGGTCGGCCGCCGCAGTCAGGGCGCCGGGCAATACTCAGCGCTTTGGGGCGGCGAAAAATACCACGACACGATCAACGACAACATGCTCGTCGTGATCATGATCGAAACGCCGGACGGCGTGAAGGTCGCCGATCAGATTGCCGCCGTGCCAGGTGTGGACGTGGTCTTTGCGGCAGCGACGGATCTTGGAAACTTCTCGGGACTGCGTCGCGGCGATCCCGCATACGAGGCGCTGGTGACCCGGATCGCGGAGGCGACCGCGAAAGCCGGCCGCAAGCTGGGCGGACCGCTGGCCTGGAAAGATCGCGCAGGATTCTCGTTCTTCCAGGGGCCGGGTGAGACGGAGCTGATCAAGACCGGCACTGAGCGGACGCTCGGGATTTCTCGCTGAGCGAATCATCGGCGGACCGATGACTCCGCAGAAATCCGCGACGACGCGCGCGCTGAAGCCGACGGCATTTGCCACGATAGCCGATTTCCGCGCGTGGCTCGAGACTCATCACAAGACGGTCACGGAGCTCAGCCTCCGCTGTTTCAAGAATCACGCGAGCGATCGAGGCATCGGCTACTTCGACGCGCTCGACGAGGCGCTCGCATTCGGCTGGATCGACGGAGTGCGCAAGCGGTTGGACGAGGACAGCTACACGGTGCGGTTCACGCCGCGCCGGCCTCGGAGCAAGTGGAGCGCGATTAATGTCAAACGCGCCACGCAGCTCGAAGCTGAAGGTCGCATGAAGCCTGCCGGCCTCGCCGCGTTTCAAGCTCGAGGGAAGAATCATCCGATTGAATACTCATACGAGTCGCGGCCCCGCGAGCTCGATCCGGCGTTTGTCCGAATCTTCAAGCGGACCCCCCGTGCCTGGCGGTTCTTTGAGACGCAGGCGCCGTGGTATCGCCGGACGTGCGCCTTCTGGGTAATGAGCGCCAAACGCCTCGAGACTCGACTGCGGCGGCTCCACGTGTTGATGGCCAGCTCCGCCAAGGGTCAACCGGTTCCGCCTTTGATGCGACCTCGTAAGCGGCGCACGACTCCGAGACGCGGCTAGTTGGTCTCGAGGGCCGGGCGCGTCTGCCTTCCTTCATAGGCCTGCATCTCAGAATCGTCTTCTTGAAGGCCGTGTGAATCGCCAGAGTGCCGTGGAGTCGTTTCCGATGCTCGGCTACACGTAGATTCTGATTTGCAGCAGCAGGGATCGCGCCGCGACGCCGTATTCGCTCTTTAACATAGGACCCTCGGGTGGGCGACCGTATGGCAGGTAGCCGGATACCAGGAACGACAGCTTGTCGCCGAGCGTGATTGTCGCGGAGGAGGTCACGAGCCCCGATCCATCGACGGGGCTCTGCAGCCACTGGCCGTCGAGCCTGAGCTCAGGGGTGAATTCGTAGCCGCCCAGGACGGCGATCGCGTGACGCAGAAGAATCTGGGTATCGCCGCGGAGGAAACGTTCCTGGAACTCCGGGTTCTGAAGCAGTTGAAGGATGTCTTCCGCTCGTTTCGCACCGAAGCCAGAGTAATGGTACTCGGCGAATACAAGAAGGCCGCTGCCGAGAGCGAATCGATACGAACCGCCCACCACTGCCTTCACCGTTGTGCGGTCGTCGTCGCCGGCCTCCGCGGTCGGGAGCGGTTCGGGCGTCCGGAAGACGGCAAGCTCGCCGTGGAGTTCGGCATCGCCAACCGCCGCTGAACTGGTCAGTCCCGCGAACACGTCGCGGGCGCGCCAGCCGCCAACCACTTCGACGTCCGCCCTTCCTGCATAACCGCGCAGCCGTGCCGCAAAGGCGGACTCATCGGTCGTCTCACCGAAGGCGCCGACGCCGTCGATCGATACTCGATCGGCCAGTTTCACGTCGGCCCGAATCGCGTCGACACCCCGCCTCCACTCGCGATCGACTTCGGTCGGAGAAAACGGCGAAAACAGATCGACGGCACCAAACAGCACGCCGCGCCCCCAGCCGACGGCCTGCCGGCCCACCGTGAGTTCGGTACGCGGCAACCGAACTGTTGCCCAGGCGCGATCGATCTCCTGCCGCCACATGAGGCCGGGTGAGGCGGCGATCTGCCAATCGAGTTGGCTGATGCGGTAGGGCGCCTTCGTGTCGGGTGGCAAGATCGCCGTGCCCACGAACCCTGCAGATCGGGGATAGAGTCTCAAGCGCTGCTCGTAAGCGGCACCAACCCGGACCTTCGGTGTCGCCAGCCACTCAGGCTCAAGCCTCAGCCTCCAGTACGACGTTGCGCTGTTCTGTTCGGGATAGAGCACCGGATCGTCGGGAGCGTGGGAGATCAGGCCGGTTGCTTTGAATGAAGTGCGCAGCCTCAGCGCGGAATCTGCGATTGGAGTGGCCGGAGAGGAGACGGGATTGGTGGGTTCCTGACTGGAGGCGCGGGTTCCTGTCGAGAGGATTAGGAGCAATACGATCGACGTGACACCCGGACGCATCCGCGCGTCTACCTCTCGGCCAGTCCTGGTGTCATTGTGCCGGAGTGGCGAAATTGGGTGTGGGGCCTCGCCGAGCTTCGGCTCGTCTCGCGCGATCCGCCCATCGACCAACGTGACCACCCGCAACGCGTGGGCGACGACTCGCGGGTCGTGGGTTGAAAAGATGAACGTCGTGTGATGCTTGTCCTTCAAGTCGCGCATCAGGTGCATGAGCGTCTCGGCATTTTCACCATCCAGGTTCGCGGTGGGCTCGTCGGCCAGTACCAAGCGTGGACGCGCTGCCACGGCCCTGGCGACGGCGACTCGCTGCTGCTGACCCCCTGAGAGTTCGCTCGGGCGGCGGTCTGCAAGATCGACGAGCCCAAGCTCGGAGAGAATCTGCTTCGCGCGGATTCGGCGTTCGGCGGTCACACCCTGCAACTCGAGGACGAACTCGACATTCTCGAGCGCCGTCAGAACCGGGACCAGGTTATAGGCCTGGAAGACGAACCCTATGGAACTCAGCCGTAATTCGGCCCGCTGGTGGCGTGAGAGGTCGGAGATGCGCTGCCCGACCACGATCAACTCGCCGGAGGTCGGCACATCGAGAGCCCCGATCAGATTGAGCAACGTTGTCTTGCCGCTGCCCGATGGTCCGACAAGTGCGAGGAACTCGCCCTCCGTGACGTCGAGATCGACGCCCCTGAGTGCCTGCACTGCCAGCTTCCCGATTTCAAACGTCTTCGTGAGTTCGCGCGCACGAATGATTGGCTCGCTCATTGGGCGACTCGCAGCGCCACGGCCGGATCCGAGCGGGTCGCAAACCAGGCAGGGTACAGTGAGGCGAGTATCGTCGCGCCGAGCGCGACGATGAGAACGTACGAGAGGATCCAGATTCCAAAATCGCCGTAGATGATCGGCTCGATTATCACGCCTTGAAACGTGTAGCTCTCCCCCATATACCGACGGAAGTCGAGTCCCACGCGTGCGAATTGCCAGACAGCCGGGAGACCTATCGTCAGCCCGACCGCGGCGCCCGCGACGCCGAGTGCTACTGCCTCGACCAGAACCAGGCGAACCATGCGCGCGCCGCTCATGCCTAGAGCTGACAGTACGGCGAACTCCCGTCGCCGCTCGAGCACCGCAGCCAGCTGCGCGCTGGCAACGCCGAGAAAGACGATGAACAGGATGATGACGCTGACGAACCGCGACGACGCCTTATCCTGCTCCAGGTGACCCTGGAACTCGGGGTTCAACTCGCCCCAGGTAAGCACCTCGTCGCCCTTCGCAATCATGTGCGCGAGCCGGGTTCGTGCCTCATCTGTCTGACGCCAGTTCTTCAGAATGAGCGTGACCTCTCCGGCCCCCGGTAGTGACGTGAATCGTTCGAGATCGTCGAGCGGCACCTGACAGATCGAGGCGTCGAGATCTTCACTGCCCGTGGATACGATGCCGACGATACGAAACATCGCGCTCTCGATCTCGCCGCCCGCTCCGACCGTCGATGCCAGGATCTCGTCTTCCAGTTCGACGTTGAGGCGGTCGGCAATCGCCTTGCCGACAACTGTTACGCCTTGCTCGCCCCGGCGGATGTAGCGCCCCTGCTGAACGGTTTGCACGAATCGATACGTACGAGGCTCCAGTTCGGGATCGACCCCGACCATTTCAACCGGGACGACGCGCGTGCCCATCGCGAGGATCACCTGCGCTCTTGCACGCGCGGTCGCCGTGCTGATGCCCGGGAGCGCACGCGCGGCCGCCAGATCGGCTTGCCAATCAGCCAGTCGCAAACGCGGGTCGCGACGCTCACGCCAGGTAGCCGGCACGATCCGCAGATGCCCCGAACCGCTGTACACGCCCATCCTGGCGAACAGTTCGTCGCGTCCCCGGTTCATGCTTTCCATGAAGAGAGCGAGCGCGCAGCCGATGCCAATGCCCACGACCGAGAGAGCGGTCCTCCGGACGTTGCGCCTCACACTCCGAATGGAATAGCTCGCCGCTATCCAGGCCATGGCGCGCTCCCGTGAACCCGGCAGGTGGAAATGATGGTCCTCACTCCCTCAGGGCATCGGCCGGCTGCAGCCGCGCAACGCGCATCGCGGGCCAAATACAGGCGACGAGCGAGGTTGCCACGACGGCGCTGACGACCCGTGCCACGTCTTCGAACGCCAGAGTCGGATAGAGGAGCATTGACCATTTCAAGCCGGCAAACGAAATCTCGCTCGGACCGCCGCCCGTCAAGGCGGCGTAGTCAATGCCCGTCCTGTGGGTGATTGCCACTACTGAGACTCCGAGTATCGTGCCGATCGCGGCGCCGATCACGCCGAGCACCAGCGACTCGGCCAGGATCATGCGCACCAGACGGCCGGGTTCGGTCCCCAATGCCAGCATCATCCCGAACTCATGGGAGCGCTCGAATGTTGCCATGAGCATCGTATTGGCAATGCCTGCCGCGGCTGCAACAAACACCAGGATCAGAACGAATATCCATGCCAGCTCCACGATTCTGACGAGGCTCACGAGTTCGGGTGCAAGCCTCTTCCAATCGAGAATCTCGGCGTTCTGTAATTCGGGCAGCGCGGTGATTCTAGACGTGAGCGCGTTCACCTGCGCTGGATCGCGGGCATGAATGACGATCTCATGGGCCTCGTCGTGCATGGCGAAGAACGTCTGGGCCACCGGCAGACTCATGATGACGCCTTGTCGGTTGACAAGGTCGACGGGTGTGTCCACCAGGTCCATGACCGTGAACAGGTCGTTGGCGAGCGAGCCATCGATTCCCTGACCCACGAGCGCGATGGCATCGCCTGGACGCACGTTCATGACCACGGCGAGCGGGCGCCCCATCAGCACCTGACGCTCGCCGAGCCTCCTGTTCAGGCCGGACAACAAGCGAGCGGGTCCTGACTCGGCGACGTCGTCGACGCCGATCACCAGAACGGCGAATCCCTCTTCCTTGATTGCTGCCAGGACGGGTGCATATATGCGGGCACTCGCGCCCGACGTCTCTCGATCATCCCTGATCGCCGCGAGCGCACCGGATACTTTGCGAAGAGTACGGTCCATCGCACGGTCTTTCCGCCAGCCCGGCGCATGAACTTGCGCATCACCGAGCATCGGTCCGGTTATTGTCTGGAGCATCCAATCGCCATACGCGCGAAGAATGCTGTCGTACGCGAGCACCAGCGCAACCGAAAGGCCAATGGCCGCGAGCGCAAGGCCGGTCCGGCGTCGATTCCGCCACAGGTTGCGCCACGCGATGCGAAACGTCATCGTGGGGACCGAGCCCTCTCGGATTTCTTCATCATCATCGGACCTGCTCGAGCCTGGAGAGGCTGAACGTATCATCCGGCAGCCGGATGTTGAACCGGATCTCCAGATAGCGCATTTCCGTCCTCTGCCCGTGTACATCTTCAGGCGTGAGTACGATATGCGCGGGCAGCCGGCGCCCACCGAGCTCGGTGACCTCGTCAAATCGCATGATTCGCGCCAGCCGACCCTTACGATCGAAGTGTCGCTCTTCGATCGGCAGGTCATCATCGGAGATGAGCATTTCGATTCGCGCCCAGCGCCCGACAATACCCGGCTTCACTTCGAGCGTGAGCCACCATCCTGCCGGTGCTGCCGAACGTCGATCGATGCGTGCCGTGAAATCCTTACGAAGCGACGATTCCTTGACCAAATCATCGTTTGTGAAATCGGTCCCCATCCATGAACCGAGCATGGCGGACGGCGGCACCCGGATCGTCCTGGCAATGCGAGGCAGGTAGTTCCAAAGATTCTTGCCGACTCTGAGCGTGGCTGTTCCACTCTCGCGCGCGGGCGATTCGATGACGATCAGCGCCTCGTCTTCGCCACGGCTCCATGTCTTGAGACGCAGCGTGCGAGTTGCACGAGCGCTCACCGCCAGAACCTCGATTCTCGCGATGCTGCTCGTCGACCGGTACAGCTGATCGAGTCGGGTGAGCAGCGCATCGACGTCCGGCGCCGTCTGGGCGCTCGCGAGCTCGGGTACGAATATGACGAGGAGCAGCGCGAGCAGCATCGGCTGTCTGTGGGTCATGAGAGGTCCCGTGCGACTGGTACAATGATGAGTGTAGTCGATGAACTCTTACTTCTTGCGCTCGCCTCGACTGGGTTTCCGGTTGTGGTCTCCCGCTGACATCGAACTGGCCATGCGTCTCTGGGGCGATCCGAGAGTGACCGAGTTCATCGGCGGACCATTCGACCGCACGGCAATCCAGGAACGCCTGGCCCGCGAGATCGCCATGATGCGGGACGCGCATGCGTGCAGTACTGGCCGATCTTTCAGCTCGCCGACGATCGACACCTCGGTTGTTGCGGCCTCAGACCCTACGACGACGCAGCGTCGATCTTCGAACTTGGTGTCCACATCCGTGCGGATAACTGGGGCCAGGGTTTTGCATCTCGAAGCTACAGGGGCCGTCATGGACCACGCGTTCCGGAGTCTTGACGTGCGCGGACTTTTTGCCGGGCACCATCCGGAGAACCACGCGTCCCGTCATCTCCTTCGGAAGCTGGGCTTCCGATACACACATGACGAGCTCTATCCCGCAACTGGATGCCAGCACCCCTCGTACGCGATGAACCGTGAGGAGTATCTGATCGCGAGGCGCGTCGATGCCTGCTGACCGCGATAGGAGACAGTGATGCGACAAGTGTCCATTTCCCGGCCGCTGACGGCAGTGCAGGTTGTGCTGCTTATCGTGGCAGCCATCCTCCGGTCACCTTGTGCGATGGCCTCGAGCGAGCAGGCCGCCTCACCCGGAATCGAGCATCGGCTGCTGGCGACGAGCAAGACCTCGACGATGGAAAGGGAAATGAACGAGGCGGCCGAAGCCGGTTTTCACCTGCAAGCCGTGATGGGCGGCGAGACGGCGTTCGGCGGGCAGCAAGTCGTCGCGATCATGTCGCGGGGCGACGGAGTGCGGCACGGGTTCGCCTACAAGCTGCTGGCGACGTCCAAAACGTCGACGATGCAGAAGGAGCTTCAGGCCGCGGCTGATCTGGGCTTTCATTACAGGGCGCAGACGGTTTTCCAGAGCTCGTTCGGCGGCGACGAGGTGGTCGTCATCCTCGAGCGTGACAAGGACAGCCAGACAGGTCCGTTTGACTACAAGCTCCTGGCCACGTCGAAGACATCCACCCTGCAGCAAGGAACTGAGTGAAGCGGGCATGGCCGGCTACGAAGTCGTCGGCATGACGGTGGGCAAGACCGCAATGGGCGGAGACGAAGTCGTCGCGATTACCCGCCGGACGCGGTCACGGTGACGCGAAGCCCTGCGACCTTCAGGTGAGGGAGTCGGAGAAGCCCCGACTAAAGTGCCATTGTCTCCAACAAGCCGATGGTTGCACACTTCAAGAGCCAGCCGCCGTAGTCCACCGGAGTGCCAGATGAAAACCGCGCTGTTGGTCGCAGTCTTGACCATCGGATTGCCGATGGCCGGAGGGTGCGCGCTCATCGATCGTATGGACGGTGTCCACGACGCCAAGGTCCTGCATCGCGCTGGTGAGCCAGCCGAGGCCGTCGTCCTGGACATCTGGGACACCGGGATCACCGTCAATCAGGACCCCGTTGTCGGGCTTCTCGTCGAAGTCCGTCCGACGGATCGGCCGGCGTACAGAGCAACGATCGGCAAGAGCCTGATTTCCCGCGTGCACGTGCCACAGTTTCAACCCGGCAGCCGCGTTCCGGTGAGAATCGATCGTACCGATCCGATGCGCGTCGCGCTCGACGCCTACACCTACCGCTGACGGCCAGGCTCGTCCCTCCACTCGCCCCGACGGCTTCAGAAGGCTCGTCCAGCGCAAGCCCTGTCGAGCGCCCATTGACGAGGATAGAATGCCGCATCCGGTTGACGGCCAGACGGCCGGCACCGCTTCCAGTCGAGGACTGCCAATCATGATCAGACGACAGCCGCGTTTCTCTCACGGACCCGCTGCTCGACGAGTGTTTCTGACGCTCGTTGCCGCGAGCCTCACGGTCCCGACTCTTCTTCGCGGAGACTCGACGTCGCTCGACGACAAGCTCAAGGGCCTCGATGCCTACATGGACAAGATCGTCAAGGACTGGAACGTCCCGGGCATCGGCGTGGGCGTGGTCGTCAAGGACCAGCTCGTCTTCGCGAAGGGCTACGGCTTCCGTGACTACGGCAAGAAGCTGCCATTCACGTCGAAGACGACGATGCCCATCGCGTCGAACACCAAGTTGTTCACCGCAGTCGCCAACGGACTCCTCGTGGACGAAGGCAAGCTCGAGTGGGACAAGCCGGTTCGTAGCTTCGTTCCCGGCATTCAGTTCTACAACGACGAGCTGAACGCCACGGTCACGATCCGCGACATGCTGTCGCACCGGACGGGCATCACTCGCCATGACTCGATCTGGTACAAGTCGGACTTCACGCGCAAGGAGCTTTTCGAACGGCTCAAGTATCTCGAGCCGTCACAGCCGATGCGCCAGACGTTTCTCTACAACAACATGATGTACACCGGCGCCGGCTACATCGTCGAGCTGCTCTCTGGAAAGCCCTGGGAGGACTTCGTCCGCGAGCGCATCTTCACGCCGCTCGGCATGACCAGCACCGTCTTTTCGATCGACGACGTGGTCAAGCAGGACGATCACGGCGTGCCGTATTCCGAACGGCGGGATTCCTTCGAGCTCTACGAGATTCCCTACTACCGCGAGCAGGTCGGGATCGGTCCCGCGGGCGCCATCAATTCCAACCTTGAAGATCTGTCGAAGTGGCTCATCGCGCTGATGAACGACGGGAAGATCGGCGGCAAATCAGTTATTCCGGCGGATGTGCTGAAGGCGACGCTCGCGCCGGCGATCGCGCTGCCCAATACGCAGCTCGAGGCGCGAGGCTACGGTGAGGTCCTCAATCAGGCCTATGGCACGGGACGATTCACGATGTCCTATCGCGGCCACCTTCTGGCCTCACACGGGGGTGACATCAACGGGTTTCACTCTCAGGTAGCGATGATGCCGAGCGACGGCCTCGGCGTGATCGTTCTCGTGATCGGCGACCATGCGGCGCCCTTGTACAATGTCGTGTCGTACAACGTGTTCGAGCGGCTGCTCGGCTTGGATGAAACGCCGTGGAGCCAGCGCATGCTGGACATCAGGCTCAAGGGTAAGGAAGCCGCCAAGACCGCGAGGTCCAAGGCAGGCGGCGAACGCGTCGCCGGCACCTCGCCCTCTCACGCGCTCGACGACTATGTCGGCGAATTCGAGAATCCCGGCTACGGCGTCGTGACGATTTCGAAGCAGGGCACGGGTCTGCTCTTCGACTTTCACAAGATCAAGCTGCCGCTCACGCACTTTCACTACGATCGCTTCGACACGCCGGACGATGAGGAAGATGGCAAGTGGTCGGTGAACTTTTCGACGAACCCGCAGGGCGAGGTCGACAAGACCGTCATGTCGCTCGACGAGGCCGAGGTGGCCTTCACGCGACGAGTGCCCGCGGCGCTGTCGGAGTTGACCACGCTTCGACCGTACGCCGGCACGTATGAGACCCCGACGGGCGCGAAGTTCGAGGTCGCGCTCAAGGAGAACGGCGTTCTGGGGTTGGTGTTCCCCGGACAACCCTTCCAGGCCTTGATTCCGTGGAAGGCGCACAAGTTCCGGGTCAAGGAGTTCTCCGACCTCGTCTTCGAATTCGTCGTCTCGGATGGCCGGGTCACGGCACTCAAGCAGATTGATCCGTCCGGCGAGAACACGTTCGTGCGGAAGTAGGCCTTCGATGGACAAACGCAGAGGGACGCTCCTGTCTGGTTTCGTCACGATGACTATCGGCCTGGTGCTGGCCGTGAACACCGGCGCCCAGACCGACAGCGCATCGGCTGCTCTTCACGCGAAGGTTGACGCGCTCTTCGCGGACTGGGACAGCACCACATCACCCGGGTGTTCTGTGGCCGTCGCACGGGACGGAAAGGTGGAGTACGCGCGCGGCTACGGCATGTCCAATCTCGAATACGACATTGCCATCACGCCAGACTCCATCTTTCATGTCGCGTCGATCTCCAAGCAGTTCGCGGCATTTTCGGTGGCGCTTCTCGCTCAGGACGGGAAGCTCTCGCTCGATGACGACATCCACGAGTTCGTGCCGGAGTTGCCCAAGTACGGCAAGGCGATCACCATCAGGCATCTGATTCATCACACGAGCGGCCTTCGCGATCAATGGGATCTGCTCGGGCTGGCCGGGTGGCGCGAGGACGATCTCATCACCGAGGGCGACGTGTTGCGGATCGTGGCCAGGCAGCGCTCGCTCAACTTCGAACCAGGAAGCGAGTATCTCTACAGCAACACGGGCTTCACGCTGTTGGCGGTGATCGTGAAACGAGTGTCGGGGCAGTCCCTTCGCGACTTTGCCGAGGCGCGGATCTTCGCGCCGCTCGACATGCACGACACGCACTTTCACGACGACCACACGATGATCGTCAGGCGGCGCACGTCGGCCTACCAGCCGCGGACGAGCGGCGGCTGGAAGATCAGCATTCCCGTATTCGATACGTACGGCGCGACGAGCCTTTTCACGACGACGGGCGATGTCCTGAAGTGGGAGCAGAACTTTGTGGATGCCCGTGTGGGAGGGAAAACTCTCATAGACGCGATGGCTCAGACCGCTCACTTGAGTGATGGGAGCGACTCGGGATATGGAATGGGGCTCGCGGTCGGTGAATATCGAGGGCTCCGAACCATTGGACATGGCGGCGCCGATGCGGGCTATCGCGCCGACGTGGTGCGATTCCCGGATCAGAATCTCTCGGTGGTGGCGCTCTGCAACGCCAGCTCAATTCAGCCTGGGGTGCTGACGCGGAAAGTCGCGGGACTGTATCTTGCCGATCAGATGACGTCGCTGCCCTCGCCGATCACCGCCTCCGCCAATGAGCTCGCGAGACTCGCGGGTTCTTACTGGAACGAAGCCACCGATGATGCGCAGGTGCTGATTGTCAAGGACGGAAAGCTGGTGGGCGCATCGGGATTCCCTCTGCTGGTTCCAATGGGCCAGGATCGGTTTCGAATCGGTGAATCGTCCACGGAGGTCGGTTTCCTGTCATCCTCCGCAGGTGCCGTTCAGGGGTTCGACATCGTCTCGCCGCCGCGCACGCCGTTGCACTATGCCCGAGTCTCTCCGTGGCCGTCGCGACCAGGCGCGAGCCTCGACAGCCGTGCGGGCCGCTACCACAGCGACGAGCTCGACGCTACCTGGTCTGTCGTGGTCAAGGACGGTCGCCTGATCATCCAGTCCGTCAAGCAGCCGGACGCAGCGCTCGACTACTTGTCGGGCGACCGATTCGTATCGTCTGACGTTGGCACTATCACGTTTCTGCGGAGCGGCTCGGGAGACGTCAACGGTCTGACCGTCTCCACCGGACGCGTTCGACGTCTCCGCTTCGACCGGACGGCTTCGTCGACGACAATCAGTGGCAAGAACTGACCCAGGCGAGGTCCCGATGACACGAATCCCGTTGTGCGCTGCGTTCACCGTCTTCCTGCTGACCGCCGCGAGGCCTGGAGAGTGCCAGTCGTCTGCGCGTACCCAGGTCAAGTCGTTGAAGGTCACCGTGCTGTCCACCATGCTGGCCGGAAACGCCCGCGAGGGCATCGGCGAGTGGGGTTTTGCGGCACTCGTCGAAGCCGATGGTCACAAGCTGCTGGTCGATACGGGTGCGCGGTCCGAGACAGTGCTTCGCAATATCGCCGAGCTCAAGGTCGATCTGTCCGACGTGACCGATCTCGTCATCACGCACAATCATGACGATCACACGATGGGGCTCCTCACCCTTCGCCGTGAGGTGTCGCGGAAAAATCCGAAGGCGCTCTCGCGCGTTCACGTGGGTGAAGGCATCTTCCTGAGCAGGCTCGATGCGAACGGGAAGGAGGCGAACGGCCTGTCGCCGCTCAAGGCGCAGTACGAAGCGACTGGCGGCACCTTCGTGGTGCACTCGGGTCCGGCGGAGTTGTTGCCTGGCGTGTGGTTTACAGGGCCCGTTCCACGACCTCACACCGAGCGGAACTGGAGCGGATCGCTCAAGCTTCAGAGCGCCGGGCGGAGTCGTCGAGGACACGGTGCCGGAGGACTCATCGGTGGTTGTCGATACGGCCGATGGACTGATTCTGATCAGCGGGTGTGGACATGCCGGCATCGTCAATACGGTGGACTACGCGCGTCAGACGTTCCAGAACACGCCGATCTATGCCGCCATCGGCGGCTTTCATCTCTTTGCGGCTACCGACGAACAGCTGGCCTGGACGGCGGGACAGTTGAAGTCGGCGGGTGTGCACTACTTCCTGGGTGCGCACTGCACGGGCATCGAAGCCGTCTTTCGCATCCGCCAGCTCCTCGGCGTGAGTCGTCAGGCGGCAGTCGTGGGCGCAGTCGGATCGTCGTTCACGCTCGGCAAAGGCATCGACGCGAGATCGCTGGCGCAATAAGTAAAGTTGAAGAGTAGCCCAGACCTTCAGGTCTGGGAAGGTTGGACCGAAAGCGAAACCTCATGCTGAAACGGGTCCTTGCAATCCTCTCGACGCTGCTGATCGCCGCCGGCCTTCAAGCCCGGCAGGCGACTCCAGCGATGGACTCGGGCTTCGTGGACGTCGAGGGCGGAAAAATCTTCTACGAAGCCGCCGGTCAGGGCCCCGTCATCGTCATGACGCACGATGGCATCCTGCATCGTGAGACGTGGAACGCGCAGTTTGCCGCTTTGTCCGGACGGTACCGAATGGTCAGGTGGGATCGGCGCGGATACGGCAAGTCGCCAACCGCCAGTTCGAAGTTCTCACATCTCGACGATCTGCTCGCGGTGATGAAGGCGCTGAAGATCGAGCGAGCCACGATGATGGGATGTTCGGCGGGCAGCTTGATCACGCAGTACTTCGCGATCCAGCATCCCGAGATGGTCACCAGCCTGGTGCTGGTCGGCCCCATCGTCAGCGGCGCGCAGTTCTCCGAGCACTTCCGCAAGCGCGGCGACCGCGGACAGCCAGGCGAGGGCGCCACTCCGGAGCAGAACATCGACTACTGGACCATGAAAGATCCGTGGATCATGGCGCCGGAAAGCGCCGAGGGTCGAGCGACGATGCGGGCGCTCCTCGTCGCCAATCCGCAAGACCTGACGGCGTCGAGCGCGCCGGCGATCTGGCCGAAGGACCCTGCGCTGCCACGCCTCGGCGGCATCAAGGTGCCCACGCTCATCATCGTCGGCGAAGCGGACATTCCCGACGTGCACGCCCACAGCGGCGCGATTGAGGCCGCCATCCCGGGCGCGAAGCGGATCGTGCTGACCCACAGCGGCCACCTGCCGCAGGTCGAGGTGCCTGACGCGTTCAATCGTGCGGTGCTGGACTTTCTCAGACAGCCCTGAGCAGAGACTAGGAACTAAGAACCAAGAACTAAGAACCAAGAACTAGAAATGAGTCCGTCTTGCCTCCGTCCTATGTGACCGAGCTGCGCGCCACTCTTGATCTCGCCACGCCGGCGCTGCTCGCCATCGATGAAGCGGCCAGTGCGCGGCATCCGGCGCCCGGGAAATGGTCGCCGCGCGAGGTCATCGGCCACCTGATCGATTCGGCGTCGCACAACCATCGCCGCTTCGTGCAGGCGGCGTTTCAGGACGATCTGATCTTTCCGACATATCAGCAGGACGACTGGGTGCGGGCGCAGAAATATCAGGATGCGCCGTGGGCCGAGCTCGTGTCGCTCTGGGCGGGCTTCAACCACCATCTCGCGCGCGTGATGGGCGCCGTGCCCGACGATCTCCGGCGTCAGGCGCGGGCGCGGCACAACCTCCACGAGATTCTGTGGCTGCCGATCAGAGACGACGAGCCGATGACGCTTGACCTGATCATGAGCGACTATGTCGCTCACCTTCAGCATCACCTGCGTCAGATTCTGGGAAGCGGCTGGAGGGATCAACGCGGAGATCACGCTGCTCAGATCGGCACGGCGGGATCGGCTCCCGCGCGGCTCGAGTCAGCGCGGCTGACGTTCGAGAAGCCGGCGATGGCCGACGCCGACGCGATCTTCGAACGCTATTCGTCTGATTCCGAAGTGACACGCTTCATGGGCTGGCCGACACACAGAGGCGTCGCCGATGCGCGCACGTTTCTCGAGTTCACCGACGCGGAGTGGCAGCGATGGCCGGCAGGCGCCTACCTGATCCGCTCGCGCCGTGACGGCTCGCTTCTGGGGAGCACCGGGTTTGCCTTCGAGACGCCCGTTCGCGCGATGACCGGGTACGTGCTGGCTCGCGACGCGTGGGGCAGGGGATATGCTACCGAATCGCTGCGCGCCATGATCGACGTGGCTCGCAAGGCTGGCGTCAAACGGCTCTACGCGATCTGCCACCCTTCGCATCGAGCCTCGTGGCACGTGCTCGAGAAGTGCGGCTTCGAGCGCGAGGGCCTGCTGCGGCGCCATACCGACTTCCCCAACCTGGCGCCGGGCGAACCGGCCGATGTGTCTCTGTTATTCGATGACGTGACGGTTTGAGTGAAGTTCTAGAGTTGAAGAGTTCAAGAGTTCAAGTAGCCCAGACCTTTTAGGTCTGGGAGACACCGAGGAGGATCCGATGACGAGTCTGTCCCGTCGCGCATTTCTGAAGACCGGCGCCATGTGCGGACTGGCGACGAATGCCGGCGCGGGCGGCGTCGCTGCCGCGGCAGGCCGTGCGCGGGCGGCCGGCGATCCAGCCGCTGAGACCGTTTTCTTTTTCTTCGACGGCATCGACACCAACCCGGCGGAGTACGCGCGGCAGCTTGGCGAAGTTCACGGGCAGCCCATGACGCACGACGTCTACATGTCGGGCGGACCGGTCGAAGAGCTCGAGAAAGCGTTCGCGGCCGAGCTCGGCAAGGAAGCGGCGGTCTTCGTCGCGACCGGGACGCTCGCGAATCATCTCGCCATTCGCAGGCTGGCCGGTGACAAGACGAAAGTGCTCGTGCAGGCCGAGAGCCACATCTATGCCGATTCCTTCGATACGGTGCAGACGCTCTCGCATCTGAACCTCGTGCCGCTGGCCAGGGGACGCGCGACGTTCACGCGCGACGAGGTCGAGGAAACCTGCCGGTGGGCCGTCGACGGGCCGTATCCCGCGCCAGTTGGGGCGATTTCCATCGAGTGCCCGGTTCGGCGCCAGCACGGAGAGGTGTTTGATTTCGAGGAGCTGCGGAAGATCAGCGAGTACGCACGGAAGGAACGGATCGGACTCCATCTGGACGGCGCGCGCCTGTACCTCGCGTCGGCCTACACCGGCATCAGCCCGAAGCAGTACGCCGCCCTGGCCGACACGGTCTACATTTCTCTCTACAAGTATCTCGGAGCGGCGTCAGGAGCCATCCTGACCGGGCCAAAACAGGTCATCGATCAGGTTGCGCACGATCGAAAGGTCTTCGGCGGCACGCTCTACCAGGCGTGGCCATTTGCGGCCGTGGCGCTCCGTTCGCTCGGCGACTTCAGCGAACGGTTCGGTCGCGCGGTCGCCTGCAGTCGCGAGTTGGCGGCGCTGCTCGACGCGCATCCGCGCTTCGAGGTCGAGTCGTTCAAGGCGGGGACGAACATCTTCAGGCTTCGCGTGCAGGGTGTCGACGGCGAGACCTACCGCGGCCAACTGGAGAAGCGCGGCGTGATCCTGCGGAAGCCCGAGAAGGCAGGCGATCCCGCCAGCTTCCTGTTGTCGGTCAACGAATCGATCAATCGGCGGAGCGCCCGCGAGCTTTCGAAAACGTTCGTCGAATCGCTCGGTTAGGCGCTCACTTCAGCTCGATGATGATCGCTCTCGCGCCACCTTCGACGAGCGTCTCGGTATGGACGGTGCCGCGGGTGTTGTAGCGGAGCGTCCCGAACGCCGCCTTCACCATCGTCGGCTCACCGCTCTGCGGCGTTGACTTCAGCGTGCCGTTCTCGAACCAGATGATCGCGGCGTCGTGGACATGCTGATGCATCGGCACGGCCGTTCCCACCTTCCACGTGTAATCCCACACGGCGACGCGCGCGTTGTCGAGCACCTGCTTCGCACCCTCGCGCGGAAACGCCGGGGGCGCTCCCGCCGACGGAAGGGAGGGCTCGTTCCGGGGGCCGTCTTCCTTCAGCTCGAGAAGGATCGCCCGCGTAGGCGAGTCGCTCGTGCCTTCCTCGATGTGGATGGTGTTTCTCGGCGAGAAGACCGCATCGCCGCGCTTCGTGGTGTTCGGAAAGGGCGGCTTGTCGAGCGGCGTAATCAGACGCGAGCCGTCCGCGAGGAACGCCCCGACCAGATCATAGGCATGCTTGTGCATCGCCGTCGGATGTCCCTTCGGCCACGTCACGTCCCAGGCCACGACTCGGTCGTTCTCGAGCAGTTTCGTCGCGCCATCCCGTGGAAACGGGGGCGGATAGGTCTGGGCTGTCAGAACCGACCAGCCGAGGGACAGGGTAAGAACGGACATCGCGATTCGACCCCTCGATATACTCGGGGTCGTCCTGAGCTTTGCCGAAGGACGACGCATGGTGTGCTCCTTTGAGGCGACTCGATTATATGATCTCCAATTCAGGGGAAGTCAGGCGAGCTGGGGGTCGATGATGCGAAGGGCCATCCCTGCTCACGTCGTGGTCGTGGCCTTGCAGATGGGCGTGATCGTCGAGTCGCTGGAACGCGTGCGGTAGCGAGGAAGGATCCTCTCATGCCATTTTTTGCGTTGACCTATGAAGTCGTGGACGATTTTGCAAACCGGCGGATGCCATTCCGGCCGTTGCACCTTCAGCACATCCGTGAAGCGCACGAGCGGAGTGGACTGCTTCTCGGTGGAGCGCTCGGAGATCCGCCCGATCGCGCGCTGATCGTGTTTCAGGCGCCGGACAGTTCAGGCGTGGAGGAATTCGCCAGGCGCGATCCGTACGTCCTTCAGGGCCTCGTCAGGAAGTGGGAGGTGAGGCCCTGGGCGGTCGTCATCGGACAGGAGTCGTTGGAGAGATCGGGGAAGGCCGTCTAGCATGGTGGCGCGATGCTGGTCGGCGCGCACGACCCGCGAGCAGGCCCCTCGCTACCTGGAGCACTTCAGGAATGCCGTGCTGCCGCGCGTCAAGCAGGTGGATGGGTATTCGGGCGGGATGATTTTCGAGCGCGAGCTGACAGAAGACTCGATCGAGGTCGTCGTCGTGACGTTCTGGCGCTCGCGCGAAGCGATTCGGCGGTTTGCGGGCGACGACATCGACGCGGCTGTCGTGACCGACGAGGCAGCGGCGCTTCTCACCGACTTCGATCGACGAGTCCGGCACTATGGCGTCGTGGTCAAAGACGACGCGATGCCGGAAGACCTGATCGAAGGGTCGAAGGGTCTAAGAGTCTAAGAGTCAAAGGGTCTAAGGGTCGAGAGGAAGGTCGGCGGTATGATCAAGCTTGGGTCGCTCTTGGGCGCATGGTTCGCATTGGTCGTTTCGATCACCGCTGCGGGAAGCCGGTCGATGGCCGTGGAGATAGGTGCCGTGCCGGATAACGTTGATCACCTGGTTTACGCCAGTCCCGACCTCGACGCGGGCATCGCGGCGATTGAGAAACTGACGGGCGTTCGCGCGTCGGCGGGCGGCGCGCATCCCGGCCGTGGCACACGCAACGCCCTCGCGGCGCTCGGCGGCGCGATGTATCTGGAGATCATTGGCCCCGATCCGGACCAGCCAAAGCCGTCGAGCCCGCGGTCGTTCGGCATCGACGGCCTCACCGCACCTCGGCTGGTTCGCTGGGCGGCGAAGGGGACGGACCTCGAGAAGCTCACAACGCGCGCTTCGTCTTCGGGCATCTCGCTTGGACGAGTCGCCGATGGCAGCCGCAAACGGCCTGACGGAGTGCTCCTGGCGTGGCGGTACACCAATCCGACCACGGTCATCGCGGACGGCATCGTTCCCTTCTTCATCGACTGGGGAACGTCTCCACATCCGTCGGCCACCGCTGCGACTGGCCTGACTCTCACGTCGCTTCGCGCCGAGCACCCGATGCCCGACACGCTGCGCGTCATGCTGCGCGCGCTCGAGCTCAACCTTGAGGTCGTCCAGGGGAGCGCTCCGGCCCTCGTCGCGACGCTCGACACACCGCGCGGCCGTGTCGAGCTGAGATAACACGCGTGACGCTGGCGCAAGCCATCACCGGGCTCCGCGCGCACTACGGCCGACCGCGCAGGCTGCCCACGAAAGATCCGTTTGCGCTGATTCTGCTCGAGAACGTCGCCTACCTGGCGACTCCCGAGCGGCGGCGTGCCGCCTTTGCTCAGCTCAAGAAGAAGGTCGGCCTGACGCCGTCGGCCATTCTCGCGGCCGATCGTGCCACGCTCGAAGAGATCACAGCGCACGGCATCATGAAGGGGCAGTTTGCGAAGAAACTGCGTGAGTGTGCGGTCATCGCCACGAGGGAATTTGGCGGCCGGCTCGACGATGTGGTGCGACTGCCCGTCGCGCAGGCCAAGAACGCGCTCCGAAAATTCCCGGGCATCGGCGAGCCAGGCGCCGAGAAGATTCTGCTGTTCACGGGTCGCCAGCCCTTTCTGGCGCCCGAGTCGAACGGACTCCGCGTACTGACGCGCCTCGGGTTCGTCCACGAGGACAAGTCCTACGCGCGCATGTACGCGCTCGCACGCGACGCCGCACGAGGACTGGAGCCGAACACGGCTGTTCTCCAGGAGGCGCATCTCCTGCTTCAGCAGCACGGCCAAAGTCTCTGCACACGGAATGCACCCAGCTGTGATATCTGTCCGCTCGAGAGAGATTGCGCCTATCGATCCTGACGGCACCAGAGTCGCGAGCATCATGTTCGTGGAGCGGACCATCGACAACGACGACCGACGCACGGCAGACAGGGAGGCAGTGTGAACCTCAGTGATCTGAGAACGCTCGTCGACTACCACTACTGGGCGCGCGATCGCCTGCTGACCGCGCTCGACCCATTAACGCCTGAACAGTTCACACGCGACATGGGCAACAGCTTCAAATCGATCCGCGACACGGCGACGCATGTTTACGCCGCCGAGTGGGCCTGGTATTCGCGCTGGCAGGGGCAGTCGCCGACGACGCTGCTGCCATCGGACATGTTTCCTGATGTCGCGACACTTCGCCGGACGTGGAGCGAGCATGAAGCGAAAATGCGCGCGTTTCTCGAGGAGCTCGGCGAGTCCGGCATCACGCGCGAGTTCGACTACAAACTGCTCAGCGGACAATCGGGGCGGTCCATCTTCTGGCACATGCTCCAGCACGTCGCCAATCACGCGAGTTACCACCGCGGCCAGATCACGACTATGCTGCGCCAGCTGGGCGCAGCGCCGCCAAAGAGCATGGACCTGATTGCGTTCTATCGGGAGCGATCGTGAGAACAATCAGCGCAAACATCCTCGAGGTCATCGGCGACACGCCGATGGTGCGCATCAATCGCATCACACGGGGCGTGGTCAGGGGCACCGTGCTGGCCAAGGTGGAGACCTTCAATCCCGGCAATTCGATCAAGGACCGCATGGCCGTGAGGATGATCGAAGAAGCCGAGCGCCAGGGACTCCTGAAGCCGGGCGGGACGATCATCGAAGGCACGTCGGGCAATACAGGGATGGGCCTGGCCATCACGGCCGTCGTCAAAGGCTACAAGTGCATCTTCACGACCACCGACAAGCAGTCGAAGGAAAAGGTGGATGCGCTCAAGGCGTTTGGGGCCGAAGTGATCGTGTGTCCGACGAACGTCGATCCGGAAGATCCGCGCTCGTACTATTCCGTGTCGTCGCGTCTCCAGCAGGAGGTGCCGAATTCCTGGAAGGCGAATCAGTACGACAACCTGTCGAACTCGGCCGCGCACTACGAACAGACGGGGCCCGAGATCTGGAATCAGACCGAGGGCAAGGTGACCCATCTCGTGGTCGGCGTCGGCACGGGCGGCACGATCAGCGGCGTGGGACGGTATCTGAAGGAGCGCAATCCGAAGATTAAGGTGTGGGGCATCGACACGTACGGCTCCGTGTTCAAGAAGTACAAGGAGACGGGGATTTTCGACAAGAACGAGATCTACCCGTACATCACCGAGGGCATCGGCGAGGATTTCCTGCCGAAGAACGTGGACTTCGACGTCATCGACCACTTCGAGAAGGTGACGGACAAGGACGCGGCGCTGATGACGCGGCGCATCGCGCGCGAAGAGGGCATCTTCGCCGGCAACTCCGCCGGGTCCGCGATGGCCGGGCTCCTGCAGTTGAAGGACAACTTCACCGACATTGACACCATCGTCGTCATCTTCCACGACCACGGCACGCGGTACCTCGGGAAGATGTTCAACGACGACTGGATGCGCGAGAAGGGATTCTTCGAGAAGTCGGGGATGACGGCCCGCGATCTCGTGGAGTCGCGTTTGTCGGGTGAGCTCCTGGCGGTCGAAGACAGCGACTCGGTGGAAGTGGCGGCGAAGGTGATGAGCGAGCGGGACTTCTCCCAGATCTCGATCATGCACGATCGACGGCTGGTAGGCTCGCTGAACGAAGCGCATCTCTATCAGGCGCTCGTCGCGAATCCCGCCGTCAAGAGTCAGCCGGTCTCGTTCATCATGCAGCCGGCGTTTCCGTTCGTGGACATCTCGACGCCGGTCGATTTGTTGTCGCGGATGATCACACCACAGAATCCTGCCGTGCTCGTCAGGGACTTCAAGACGGAGAAGACGTTCATCATCACGCGCTCTGACGTCATGCGCGTGTTGTGTTGAGACCGGTCACGGCTCCCGGAGCGCGATCACGGGATCGATGATGGTTGCCCGCCGCGCCGGCACGTAACCCGCCACGAGCGCCGCCACGACGAGCACGGCGGCGAAGCCCGCCAGCATCCGTGCATCGGTCGGCACGAGACCGAAGAGCCCTGCCTCGATCAAACGGCTGAGCGCCGCCGAGAGCAGAAGACCGACGGCCACTCCGACGGCGGTCAGGCGCCAGGCCTGACCGATCGTGAGGCGGAGCACGTCCGCCGAGCTCGCGCCGAGAGCAATGCGCACGCCGATCTCGTGCGTCCGCTGCGAGATCAGGTACGCCATCACGCCGTAGACGCCGACGATCGCCAGGACGAGCGCAATTCCGCCGAAGACCGCCATCACGACCGTGATGTATTGCAGGCCGATCGTGCGGTCGCTCAGTTGCTGCCGCATGCTCATGACGTCGAACATGGGCTGAGTCGGATCGATGGCCTTGATGGCAGCCCGCGTCTGGGACGTGAGCAGCGTCGGATCGCCGCTCGTCCGGACAGCGATCGCGATGTAGCTCGTCGGGCCCTGGACGTAGGGCCGGAACATCGTCGGGTAGTTCCGCCGGCCGAACCATTGATGAATGTGGTCGCCCGCGATGCCCACGACGGTGATCCACTGGCTATCGTCGCGATCGACAATGCGAAGCCGGCGCCCGATGGGATCCGCGCCAGGCCAGAACTTCTGCGCCATCGACTCGCTGACGACCGCCACCCGCTCGGTGTCGGCGCGGTCGCTCTCCAGAAGGCCGCGACCCTTGACGAGAGGAATCCGCAGGGTGTCGAGATAGCCCGGCGACACGGCACGAAGATCCACCTGCGGAGGATTGGCCGGATCCACGTTGGGCTGTCCTTCGATTTCGATGTTTCGCGACGAGTTGCTCGGCAAAGCCGGCAGGGTATTCCCGGCGGCGACTCGCTCGACGCCGGCAACGGTCTTCAAATGATCCAGAGCGGCGCGGACGAACCGATCCCTGGATCCATCGTCCGGATATCGCGAGTCGGGCAGCACCGCTCGCATGATGAGCAACCGATCGGGGTCGTACCCCTGCGGTCCGTTGACGAAACGATAGCCCGCGATGGCGGCCACGCCCGACGCGACGAGGAGCGGCAGGACCAGCGCGATTTCCGCGACGACCAGTCCGCGTCTGAGCAGCTGGCGCTTGGCGCCGGGGGACCCACCCCGTCCTCCCTCCTTCAACGACTCGACCAGGTGCAGCCGCGAGGTCTGCAAGGCCGGCATCACGCCGAAGATCATCGCGGTGACGAGCGCAAGAAGGCACGTAAAACCGGTCAGCCGCAGGTCGACCCCCATCGTTTTCCAGCCGGCGAGGAACCGGACGATGTTGGCGGGCATGTTGATGCGGATCAGCTCGACGAAGACCCAGGCGAGACCAAGCGCCAGTGGCACCGCCGCCAGTGCCAGGAGACCACTCTCGATGAGGAGCTGCCGCACGATGCGGCCGCGTCCGGCGCCGATTGCGAGGCGAACGGCAATCTCACGATGCCGTTCGGCCCCGCGCGCCAGGAGGAGATTGGCGATGTTGGCGCACGCAATCAGCAGAACGAACCCCGCCGACGCCTGCCACATGATCAGGACCGGCTGGAGTCCTTCGTCCATCATTCCACGCGTGAACGTCAGGACGCGGATGTCGCGATCCTTGTTCACGTCCGGGTACTGCTGCTCCAGCCGATCTCCGATGACCGCCATTTGCGCCTTTGCGTCGTCGAGCGTTTTTCCGGCGGCCAGGCGCCCAAAGACCGTCAGGTAACGATTCTTTCGCTCGATGGTCGCCTTGTCGTCGAACGCGAGCGGCGCCCAGAGCTCGGTGCCCGAGGGAAAATCGAATCCAGCGGGTGCGATTCCAACAACGTCGTAGGAAGTCCCGTCGAGGAGAATCGACCGCCCGACGATGTTCGGATCGCCGGCGAAGCGTCGCTTCCAGAGGCCGTCGCCGAGGACGGCCTGTCGATGCCGTCCGAATGTTTCTTCGTCGCGCGTGAACGTGCGCCCGCGCGCGGGCTGAATACCAAGCGTCTTGAAGAAATCGGCGGACACCCAGAACCCCTGCACGCGTTCGGGCTCATCCCTGCCCATGAGGTTGACGTCCCACCACTCGTAGGCAACCAGCGTGTCGAACACATCGCTCTGCTTCTTCCAGTCGAGGAAGTTGGCGGGGGAGACGGACTCCTGAACGTAACTGTCGACGGGAGCACTCTCGGCGAGGACCGCGAGGCGATCGATGTCCTTGAACGGATAAGGATGGATGGCGAGCGCATCGATGACGGCGAAGATCGCCGCGTTCGCGCCCAGCGCGAGCGCCAGCGTGATCATGACCATGAACGTCAGGCCCGGACGCTTGTACATGGCACGAAGCGCGAGCCGGGCTTCCGATGCGAGTGTCTGCATTTCCTTGTCTCCACGGTGCGGGGGAATATGCGGCCTTGTGGCCGACGTTGCGCGGTCGCGGACGCGCCGGCCTGCGAACCGGATCGAAAGCGAGAACGCCTGCGACCAGTACCACGCCGACGCGACGATGGCCGGCCGTTCTGCCGCTACGACACCGTGCTCCTCGCGCAGATCGCCCAGGATCGACTCAGCGAGCTCGTCGCGGCCGAAAATCCTCGCCAGCAGCCGCTCCGCGAGGTTCGGCGGTGAACCGGCGCCGTTCACGACGCCTCCAGCGTGGATTCGAGTCCCTGCCACAACCTCAGAAGCGTCCGTCTGGCGCCCTGCAGGGCGGAAAGGCCGAGGGGCGTCACAGAGTAATAACGTCGGGAGCGTCCGCCGCGTTCCGGCAGGGGATCACTCATCCTCGACGCCAGACAGCGCTTGGCCTCGAGCCGGTCGAGCGCCGTATAGAGCGCGCCGCGCGACACCCGGCGGCGCGCGCGCCGGGCAATTTCCTGCCGGATCGGTACGCCATAGGCGCCGTCACCAAGGTGGAGGATGGCGAGCAGGACGACCTGCTCGAACTCGCCGAGGAAGACCTTGTCGCTGGCTCGTGTCATTCGCGTGACGCTATTTGGTCTGCATTGTAGTTCAAATGGGACAGACGAAAGGACGCCGAAAAAAGTTCCCCGGCCGCTTTTTCGACTGTGACAAAGTAGGGACCGTGGAAACGAATTCGGGCAAGGTCATCGTCATTACGGGTGCCAGCAGCGGCATCGGTGCCGCGCTCGCCGAGCGTCTCGGGCGAGACGGCCATCGTCTGGTTCTTGCCGCGCGTCGCGAAGAGCAGCTGGCGGACGTCGCGCGCCGCTCAGGTGGTGGAGCGCGCGTCGTCGTGACCGATGTTCGCCGGCGTGCGGATGTCGAGCGGTTGAAAGACCGGGCGATCGCCGAGTTCGGCCTCGTCGATGTCTGGATCAACAATGCCGGCCGCGGCATCGGCCGCACGGTGCTCGAGCTGACCGACGAGGATGTCGACGAGATGATGTCGATCAACTTGAAGTCGGCGCTCTACGGGATGCAGGTCATCGTGCCGTACTTCAAGGAGCGGCGCGCCGGGCATCTCATCAATGTCTCGTCGTATCTGTCGCGTGTGCCTTTGGCGAGTTACCGGTCGATCTACAGCGCGGCAAAGGCTGCGCTCAACAGCCTGACGATCAATCTGCGCATGGACCTGGCGCGTGAGTACCCCGATATCCACGTGTCGCTGGTGATGCCGGGAGTCGTGACGACAGAATTTGCGGCGAATGCACTGGGAGGCACGCCGGGCCCGTGGCCGCCGCCGGGCGCGACGAAGCCGCAGACGCCGCCGGAGGTCGCCGACGCGATCGCCGCGCTGGTCGAGCGGCCTGTGCCGGAGCTCTTCACCAATCCCGTCCTCGGCGAGACGGCGAAGCGCTATCTGCAGGATCCACCAGCATTCGAGGCCGCGCTCGGACGTTGAGGCCGGCGCCACACGGAGATCACGCGATGACGACGACAGCGAAAGGGCAGGAAACGCTCACACCCGAACACATCTTGCAGGTAGGCTTTGGCTTCTGGGCAGCGCGGACGCTCCTGAGCGCCGTGGAGCTCGGCCTCTTCACCGAGCTCGAACAGAAGACGGGCACGGTCGAGGATCTTCAGCGACGTCTTGGTCTTCATCCACGTTCGTCCAGGGACTTCCTGGATGCCCTCGTGTCGCTGGGATTCCTTCAACGAACGAACGGTGTCTACGCGAATACTCCCGCCACGTCGCTCTTCCTGGACTAGGCGAAGCCGTCGTACATCGGCGGCATGCTGGAGATGTGCAGTCGTCGCCTGTTCCGATTCTGGAGCGACTTGACCGAGGCGCTCCGAACCGGACAGCAGCAGAACGAATCGAAGGGCGGCGGTCAGTCGATCTTCGCGACGTTGTACGCCGATCCTGCCCGGCTGAAGGGGTTTCTGAGTGCCATGACGGGCATCAGCCACGGCGCCAACCTGGCGATGGCGTCGAAATTTCCGTGGTCGGGCTACAAGACCTTCGTGGACGTCGGGACAGCGCAGGGTGATCTGGCGGTGCAGGTGGCGCGCGCGAATCCGCACCTGAAGGGCATCGGATTCGATCTGGCGGACTGCGGGCCGATCTTCAAGGAATACGTGGCGCAGAACGGGGTCAGCGATCGCTTGACGTTCGCTGTGGGGGCGACTTTTTCGCCGACCCGCTGCCGAAGGCGGACGTCGTGATGATGGGCCACATCCTGCACGACTGGGATCTCGCGCAGAAGAAAGCGCTCGTCCGAAAGGCCTTCGACGCCCTGCCCAGCGGCGGCGCATTCATCGTCTACGAATCGATCATCGACGATGATCGATCGAAGAATGCGTTTGGTCTTCTGATGAGCCTGAACATGCTCATCGAAACCTCAGGCGGCTTCGACTACACGGGGGCCGACTGCATTGGCTGGATGAAAGAGGCCGGATTCAAGGAAGGGCGAGTCGAGCACCTCGTCGGCCCCGACTCGATGGTCGTCGGGATCAAGTGAGCGAACGCGCTCAGTGGTTGGCGTTGACGACTCGCGAGACCTGATCGAACCAGGACGTGACGAGCGTCACGATGCCGGCTCGTTCGATGGCCTCGCTGCTGGCGGCCGAAAACATGATGAACCTCTGCCCGTCGGGCGAGACGTCGTAGTCCGCGAGGTTCTCACCGGCGATGTTCAGGCCCTGGCTGCCGCCCTGGAACTGCCCGCTGAAGAGCCGGCGCGGCTTGCCGACCTGCAGGCCGTCTCCGCTGACTTCGATGGGAGCCGCCATGATGCCCTCGGCGACGCGGAAGAAGATTTCCTTGCCGTTCCGCGACCACCGTGCGTAGCCGCCCCCGCCGTCTGACACCTGCCAGCGTCCGCTTCCGGACGGAAACGGGCGAACGTAGATTTCGGGCTTGCCCGATTCATCGGATGTATACGCCGCCCAGCGGCCATCCGGTGACAGCGCGGCATCGGTCTCGTTGAAATCGGAGTGCAGGTATGGTTCGGCCTTGTTTTCGTTGCCGAGCTGCATGCTGAAAACATCGAACTTGCCGACGCCCATCGTGCCGATCAGGAAACGCCCATCGCTGGACCACGAGTTCGCCCAGAGCGCCGACGTCCGCCTTGGTCAGCTGTTCTTCCCCACCTGATCCGTCCGCGCGCTTTCGAAAGAGGTTGTCGGGGCCGCCGCTCCGAGAGCTGTAGATGACGTACTTGCCGTCCGGCGACCAGATCTGTTCACTTTCGAGCGATTCGGAAAACGTGAGACGTGTCGAGATGCTTCGGGCGAGATCGTAGACCCAGATGTCCCAGTTGCCGTCGCGATAAACCGACATGGCGACCTGTTTGCCGTCGGGGGACAGCCGCGGGTTTGCATACGTTCCCGGTTCGTTGATGAGCTGCGATGTATTGCCGTTGCGATCGGCCCAGACGACCGGGTATTTCGGCACCAATCCCGCGCCCCGAACGTATGCCAGAAGTCCACTTGTGGAAAAGCTCAGTTGAGCGGCTCCCTGCGGGGCGTTCCACGTGATGTTCTGGACGAGCGGAGCCGGAGTCCCTTTCACTTCGAGACGCTTCAGATCGAAGGGGAGGCCGAACAACGTGCCCTTGTTGACGTACACCAGCTGGCCGGTCGGCAGGTATCGCGCGTAGCCTCCCCCGCGGTGGATGACTTTCCGCTCGCCAGTCGCCAGCTTTACAACCTCGATGATCCCGTCGTCGAACGTGTTGGCGTTTGCCGACAGCGTCTTGAGCGTGTTGAAGAGCACGGCTTCGCCGCCGGGCAGCGCCTGTGGCCATCGATGCATCTCGCCAGCTTTGGTATCGATCGTGGTCAGGGCTTTCGGTTCACCGCCGGAGGCGGGCACCCGAAAGAGAGCGGACGCCGGGTTCGGCGCAAACACGATCGTGTCGTCCGCCAGCCACGTCGCGCCCCGGCTGCGCGAGACCTTGCAGAGCGTCAGCGGAGTCCCGCCTGAGATAGGGATCTTTCGCAGCTCGGTGGAGGTGGCATAACCCAACCACTTTCCATCCGGCGAAAAGAACGGGTGGTACGGAGAGACCGCGTCGCTCGTGCCGTCGACGAGCACCGTGCTGTCCAGCTGGTCGATCCGCCGGATCTTCAACTGTCGTCTGTCGCCGGTTCCCACGATGAAGGCGATGATGGAACCATCCGGGGACAACTCGACGCCGGAGCCGATGTCACTCCAGAACCGATCGGTCGAGATCTTCGCGTCGATGTTCATCGACTGCGCCTGCGGAGGCGCCGGCTGCCTCCACAGCATGAAACCGGCCGCCAGGAGCAGCGCGGTGGCGAAGCCGGCGATCGTCCAGGGAAGCACGCGCTGCCACGCGGGCTGCGTCGCCACTGGCGCAGCCATCCGGCGCGTGCCCGACGAGACGGTTCCCGCGAGATAGTCGTCGATGACGATGCGCGCCTCGCCGATGTCGCGGAGGCGGCGCTTCTTGTCGCGGTCGAGGCAGCGCTCGAGCAGCTTGCGAATGGACGAAGGCGTCGTCGCGGGCAGCTTGGTGAAATCGATGTCGGCGCGGAGGACGTCGGCGAGCGTGTGCGAGACGGTCTCGCCCGTGAAGAGCCGGCGGCCCACGAGCATTTCGTAGAGGACGACGCCAAACGACCAGACGTCGCATCGCTTGTCGGCGGGCAACCCGCTCGCCTGTTCAGGGCTCATGTAGGCGGCGGTCCCGAGGATGATGCCGGCTTTCGTCGCCGCGATGCTCAGGGTCGGCGACTGGCTCACCTCGCCTCCTCCTGACATCGACGACATGCTTGGGTCTTCGAGGGCCTTGGCCAGGCCGAAATCGAGAACCTTGACCTGCCCGTCGGGCGTCAGCTTGATGTTCGCAGGCTTCAGGTCGCGGTGAATGATGCCCTTCTCATGGGCCGCTTCGAGCGCCTCGGCGATCTGGCGCGCGATCTTGAGTGACTCCTCGAGCGGAATCGGCCCGCGCCGCATCCGTTCGGAGAGATCCTCGCCCTCGATCAACTCCATGACGAGGGCGGTGCGGCCGTTCGACTGCTCGAGGCCGTAGATGGCCCCGATGTTCGGATGGCTCAGCGAGGCCAGCACCTGTGCCTCGCGGTTGAAACGAGCCATGCGGTGCGGGTCGGTGGCAAACTGCTCGGGCAGGAACTTCAGCGCGACGTCGCGATTGAGCCGTGAATCGGTGGCACGGAACACTTCGCCCATGCCGCCGGCGCCAATCTTGGTGGTGACTTTGTAATGCGCGACAGATTGTCCAATCATCGTGTGAAGGCCGTAATTCTACGTCCAGTAGTTGGGACAAGTCTATGTCCTGCAGGTGTCAATCGCCGCTGCGACGCGATGGACGGCTTCGGCAACGACCTCGGAGAGGTGGGGTAGACTGTCGGGAAATCGGCGGAATCACGGCCATGTCCACCCAGCCCAATGCCTACACGCTCGGCCTCGATCGACACGCCGCCAACTTTGCGCCGTTGACCCCGCTGACGTTCCTGGCCTGGACCGCTCACGCCTTCCCCGGCGTTCCCGCCGTGATCCATGGCGGCCGGAGGTACACCTGGCGCGACACAGATGTCAGGTGCCGCAGGCTGGCGTCCGCGCTTCAGAGGAGCGGCATCGGTCGGGGCGACACCGTTGCCGTGATGCTGTCGAACACGCCCGAGATGTATGAATGCCACTTCGGCGTGCCCATGACCGGCGCCGTGCTGAACACGCTGAACACGAGACTCGATGCCGCGGCGATTTCATTCATGCTGGAGCACGGCGAGGCGAAGCTGCTCGTCACCGACCGGGAATTTTCGCCGACGATTGGCGCCGCGCTCAGAAAGCTGCCGAAGCCGCCGAAGGTCGTCGACGTCGACGATGTTGAATACGACGGACCCGGCGAGCGCGTCGGGACGACCGACTATGAAGCGTTCATCGCGAGCGGCGATCCCGCGTTCGTGGGGAAGCCGCCGGCGGACGAGTGGGACGCCATCGCGCTCAACTACACATCGGGCACGACCGGCAATCCCAAGGGCGTCGTCTACAGCCACCGCGGCGCGTATCTCAACGCTATCGCCGAGATCCTCACCTGGAGCATGCCGGCTCACGCCGTCTACCTCTGGACGCTCCCGATGTTCCACTGCAACGGCTGGTGCTTTCCGTGGAGCGTCGCGGCGGTGGCGGGCACGAACATCTGTCTGAGGAAGGTCGAGGCGTCGACGGTGTTCCGGCTCATCAAGGAGCACACCGTGACGCACTACTGCGGTGCGCCGGTCGTCCACAACACGCTGCTCAATGCGCCCTCTGAACTGCGCGCGGGCATCGGGCATAAAGTGCACGCGATGGTGGCGGGCGCGGCGCCGCCGGCCGCGACGATTCGGAGGATGGAGGAAATCGGATTCGAGCTGACCCACGTGTACGGCCTGACCGAAGTGTATGGGCCCGCCACCGTATGCCCGAAGCAGCCTGAGTGGGACGCGCTCGATCCGGAACAACGCGCGACGCTCAATGCCCGTCAGGGTATTCGCTACGTGCTCGAGGAAGGCGCGGAGGTGCTGAACCCGGAGACGATGACGCCCGTTCCCTGGGACGGCCAGACGATCGGCGAGATCATGTTTCGCGGCAACATCACAATGATGGGGTACTTGAAGAACCCCAAGGCCACCGCTGAAGCGTTTGCCGGCGGATGGTTCCACTCCGGCGATCTGGCGGTGATGCACCCCGACGGATACTTCAAGATCAAGGATCGCGCGAAGGACGTCATCATCTCGGGTGGGGAGAACATCTCGTCGATCGAGGTCGAGGACGCGCTCTATCATCATCCGGCCGTCCTGGCCGCGGCGGTCGTGGCGCAGCCGGATGCGAAATGGGGCGAGACGCCGTGCGCCTTCATCGAGCTCAAGCCGGATGCTCAGGCCACCGAAGCCGAGATCATCGAGCACTGCCGGGCAAGACTGGCGCACTACAAGGCGCCCCGGACCGTGGTCTTCGGCACGCTTCCCAAGACATCGACGGGGAAGATTCTGAAATTCGTTCTGAGGGAACGCGCCAAATCGACGACCGCCATCGAATAGAGACTCTCGAAGGAGAACGAACATGACTGCGCAGGCAGCCGAGGCAGCGGACACACCGCTGGTGCTTCTGGGCACCAAAGGTGGCGTGGCTACGCTGACGCTCAACAGACCCGATCGATTCAACCCGCTCTCGCTGGCGATGGTCGCGGCCCTTCAGCAGCGGCTCGACGACCTGGCTGCCGACGACTCGATTCGCGTGATCGTCGTTGCCGCGAACGGCCGCGGATTCAGTGCCGGACACGATCTGAAGGAAATGCGCGCGCACGCGGGCGACGAAACCTGGCAGAGAAGACTCTTCGACGACTGCAACCGAATGATGATGACTCTCACACAAGTGCCGCAGCCCGTGATCGCGCGCGTGCACGGTATCGCCACGGCCGCGGGATGCCAGCTGGTATCGATGTGCGATCTGGCGATTGCAGCAGAGGGCGCCACGTTCGCGATGCCTGGCGTGAACATTGGAGTCTTCTGTACGACGCCTGCCGTCGGCGTGGCGCGGAACGTGGGACGCAAGCGCGCCATGGAGATGCTCCTCACCGGCGAGCCCATCGATGCAGGAACGGCGCTCGCCTGGGGGCTCGTCAATCGTGTCGTGCCGGCCGCCGCGCTGGACGCCGAGGTGCAGCGCTTCGCCGACATCATCCTGGCGCGCAGCCCGGCGGCGATCCGGCTGGGGAAAGGGGCCTTCTATCGTCAAATCGAGCGTCCCCTCGAATCGGCGTACGACACGGCCAGCGAAACCATGGCCTCCAATCTCACGCTCGACGATGCCGCCGAGGGCATGGACGCGTTTCTCCAGAAGCGCAAAGCGGACTGGCGCGGACGCTGAGCTCCAGTTCACCCGCACCTATGCCACCATCCATGACTCGAGACACTCTGCTCCGTGCGCATCTGAAGAAGCTCCTCGCGTGGGAGGATGCCCACGTCAACTTCGACAGAGCGGTCGCGGGCCTGCCATTCGGCATTCAAGGCGTCGTTCCCGAGAGGCTTCCATATTCCGCGTGGCAGCTTGTCGAGCATTTGAGGCTGACGCAGTTCGACATCCTGGACTTCTGCCGAAATCCGAACTATGAAGAGCCGGCGTCGATGGAGGCGTACTGGCCCGAGACCGTCGCACCGCCCGGTCCCCAGGCCTGGCGTCGCAGCATCGCGGCCATCAGGCGGGACCGCAGGGCACTCGTAGCGCTCGCGGGTGATCGGGGCGTGGATCTCTTCGCCAGGATTCCGCATGGTTCCGGTCAGACGTATTTGCGAGAACTGCTGCTCGTGGCCGACCACACGGCATATCACGTAGGCCAGCTCGTTCTGCTCAGGCGGCTGCTCGGTCGCTGGAAATCCTGAGCGATGTTCGTCGGACACATGGCGCTGGCGTTTGCCGCAAAGACCAGGTCGCCTCGCGCGTCGCTCGGTCTTTTTCTGGCCGCCACATTCGGCCTCGACCTCCTGTGGCCGATCTTTCTTCTTGCCGGCGTCGAGCGCGTGCGGATCGATCCGGGCAACACCAGGTTTACGCCGCTTGCCTTTGACTCGTACCCCTGGTCGCACAGCCTCGTCATGGCAGTGGTTTGGGGCGCTCTGGGTTACGTTGTTGCGAGTCGATTCCGCGGAGACCGGCTGGCCCGCCAGCTCGTTGGGGTCCTCGTCGTGAGCCACTGGGTCCTGGACGTCATATCGCATCGACCGGATCTGCCATTGTGGCCGGGCCCATCACCGCTTCTTGGATTGGGGCTCTGGAATTCGATTGGCGGAACCCTCATCGTTGAGGGCGCGCTCTTTGCGGCGGCTGTGGCGCTGTATCTCCGGAACACGCGAGCCGTCGATTGGGTCGGGATGATTGCGCTCTGGTCGCTCGTCCTGATATCGCTCCTGATGTGGGTGGCGGGGCCATGGTCGCCACCGCCACCGAGCGCGCGCTTTCTGGCATGGTTTGGCCTCGGAGCGTGGATCTTTCCCGCGTGGGGCGCCTGGGTCGATCGCCATCGGGCGATCCACACGCCGTAGAGGCTCCTTCCCGGCTCGTCACGCAACCTGACATGGTCAAGGCGATTTTTTGGGACAATGACGGCGTGCTCGTGAACACCGAGCACCTGTACTTCATGGCGACGAAGCAGATTCTCGCTACGGTCGGCGTGGATCTGACGCGCGAGCAATACGGTGAGTTGTTTCTCACGCAGTCAAGAGGCGCCTGGCATCTGGCCGCCGAACAAGGGATCGAGGCGGCGGAGATCGAGCGAATGCGCAAGCGTCGGAACGACCTTTATGGGGAAATGCTGGCCGGCGAAGCGCTGCTCATCGACGGCGTGGAAGAAGTGTTGTCGTCGCTCCATGGCAGGCACATGATGGCCGTCGTCACGAGCTCGCGGCGCGATCACTTTCAGATCATCCATGAGCGAACCGGTCTTCTGAAGTATTTTGAATTCGTGGTCGCCGAAGGCGACTATGCGCGATCGAAGCCGGATCCTGAACCGTACCTGCGGGCGATCGAGAAAAGTGGCGTGGCCCTGGCCGATTCAGTGGCCATCGAGGACTCCGTCAGAGGGCTGACGGCGGCGCGGGGAGCGGGCCTCGAATGCCTGATTGTGCCGAGCGACCTGACGCGAGGCGCGGAATTCCCGGGTGCTCGACGAGTGCTCGCCAGCATCCGTGACGTGCTAGCCGAGCTGGCAGCATCGAACTAGGTGACCCACCTGGAGGTTGTTGGATGCGGATACGTGCGCTCTCTGCTCTCTTGATTGTTCTCATCGTTCCTGTAGCGGCCCAGCAGACCAATCCCGACCGACCCGAGCCAGGATCGCGTGACGCCATCGCGGCGGCCACGACCGAGCCGCGGTTTCTCTCGCCATGGGTGGCCGACGTGCCCGACCACCCGACGATTCCGTCGCCCACCAGGTTTCTCGGCCACATCGCCGGCGCGCCGGGCGAGCTGACACGGACGGATCGGATCTACGCCTACTACCGGGCGCTGGCCGCGGCCTCTCCCAGAGTGCGCGTTGAAACGATCGGAAAAAGCGAGGAGGGCCGCGACCTCCTGCTCGTGATCGCCGGCGACGAGCGGACCGTTGCCAATCTGGAGACCATGCGCGCCGACATGTCGGCGCTCGCAGATCCTCGGCGGACCGACGAAGCGGCGATGGAGAGAATTGTCGCGCGCGTCAAGCCGTTTTACATGCTGCACGGTGGCCTGCACTCGCGTGAGACTGGCTCCCCGGAGATGCTGATGGAGTTGGTGTACCGGATTGCCGTGTCGGATGCTCCCTGGATCAAGGACATCAGAAACGGCGTCACGGTGCTGATCAACCCTGTGGCGGAACCGGATGGGCGCGATCGAGAAGTGGACTGGTTCTATCGTCATCTGAAGGGCAAGACCAACTACGACGATCTGCCTCCGGTGGGGCCGCCGTTCTGGGGAAAGTACGTGCGGCACGACAACAATCGCGATGGCGTGCAGCGAAAACTGGCGCTGACGCGCGCCACTCAGGATGCGTTTCTCCGCTGGCATCCCGTCATCGTGCACGACCTTCATGAGTCGATCCCGCTCTTGTCGATCTGGACCGGCACCGGCCCGTACAACCCGAACATGGACCCGATTGCGACCACCGAATGGCATGCCATCGCGTTCCACGAAACGACGATGCTGACCGCGTTCGGGATGCCGGGCGTGTGGACGTACGGGTACACCGAGGGCTTTTCGCAGTTTTACGCCGACTCGGTGGCGTCGAATCACAACGCCATCGGCCGGGGTTACGAGACGTTTGGCAACGGCACCGCGGAAACCGTCGAGCGCGTCATCGATCGAACCTCGGAGCAATACACAGGGAGGCCCGTGACCGAGAAGGACTGGTACCGCTCGTCACCGCCGCCTGCCCGCCTCCGCTGGTCGCTCCGGAACAACACGAACTACATGGAGACGGGCGTTCTGGTCGCGCTGCAATACACCGCGAAGAACGGCCAGGAGATGCTCCGGAACTTCTGGCGCCGAGGTCGCAACGCTCTGGAGAAGGGCACGAAGGACGCGCCCTTTGCCGTTGCCATTCCGGAAGCGCAGACCGACCGGAGGCGGCTGGCGACGATGGTCAATCTCCTTCGCGCGCATGGAATCGAAGTGTCGCGCAGCCGTGAGGCGTTCAAGGTCAAGGAAGGAGACTTTCCCGCCGGCACATTCGTCGTGCGCATGGACCAGCCCTACCGCGGGTTTGCGCTCGACCTGCTGCTCCCTCAGCAGTATCCGATCGACGAAGCGCGGTATCCGCCCCTCGACGTCGTCTCGTGGGCGTTGCCGGTTGCGCTGGACCTGAAGACGACGGTGATCGGGGATGAAAGCGTCAAGAACGTTGCAGTCGTGGCGGTCGCCGAAGACGTGCGATATCGCGGGAGCGTCAAGCCGGAAGGAGCGTACTACCTGATTCGCGATACCAACCAGGAAGGATTCCTCGCGGCGCGGGTCCGGCTCTCACAGTTCGCGATAGATGTGGCGGAGAAGCGTTTCACGGCAGGCGGCGACTCCTACCCGGCAGGCTCGTGGATCATCGCGAGCCAGCCTGGACTGAGGCCGGCGCTCGAATCCGTCGCCGCGGATCTTGCGCTCGATGTCGATGCGACGGGCGCCGCGCCGGACGTACCCCGGCACCCGATCGACCTGCCGCGCATCGCGGTCCTCCAGACCTGGATCGATACGCAATCGGCCGGCTGGGTGCGCATGATCTTCGACGACGAGAAAGTGCCGTACACGGCGATCGTGGACGACGACGTCAAGGCGGGGCGGCTCAACGATCGCTTCGACGTGATCGTCATGCCCAATACGGAAAGCAGCCTCAAGAACATCGTCACGGGGATCGATCCGAAGTTCAGCCCGCTGGCTTACACGAAGACACCTGAGTTCTCCACGCACGGCACACCCACGTCGTCTCCCGACATCACCGGCGGCCTCTCGTGGAGGGGCGTCGGCAACCTCGAGGAGTTCGTTCGGAACGGCGGCGTCTTCATCACGCTGGGCGGCGCCTCGACGCTACCTCTCGATGGGGGCATCGCGCGCGATGTGCGACGTGCCACCGCCCCGGGCGTCGAAGACCCGGGCAGCGCCCTCAAGGCTCGCGTGCTCCGTGCGGATCATCCTATTGCGTACGGCTATCAGGAGACGATTGTGGCGCTCCATGAGAACAGGGCGCTCTACGCCGTCGGTCGTCCTGACACGGGACGCATCGTGATGCAGTGGGGCACGAGCCCACCCAAGGAGCCCGGAGCTGCCACGAACGGTCAGTCCCAGGAGAAATCGGAGCCGCTCGTCGTCAGCGGAGGCGTGAAGGGGGCGAACCTGATAGAGGGCAAGCCTGCGATTCTCGACATTCCAACGGGCAAGGGTCGTGTCGTCGCGTTCGATTTCGATCCGATTCACCGGTACGAGACGGTGGCGACGTTCCGGCTCGTCTGGAACGCGATCCTCAACTGGAACGATCTGCCGGCCGTGCCAAGGTAAGCGGGGGCAACGCGGCGATCCTGAGCAGCTATCAAGACGGCGGCTATCCTGTGGGCCGTTTTCTGGGTCTCGGGGACAAAAAATTACAATCCATCCGGGACCGAACCAGAAGGACAGGCGTCTCTCCGATAGACACACCGCGTATCAGCCGAAACCGCTCACAGGTAAACAGATCGGCACGGCCTGTCGTAACCTCAGCGTGAGCTATCATGTACAGACGTCCACCTTCGAAAGACAGATGACCGACGCCGAGACGATCCGACGCCTTCCCGACCCGCGCGCCGCCATTGCCGCATTCGCCGGATGTGCGCTCATGCTCGCGCTGACGGCCTGCTCGCCTGACAGCCGCGCGGCGGGACTGTCAGGGACGAAGGAAAAAACAGCGACCGGAGGAGCCGCAAGTAACGGCCCGAGCGGTGCCGGCGGTCGCGCCGCCAGTGCGGGCGCAGTTCCGGTCACAACGGCCACCGTCGTCGAGAAACCGCTCGCGCAGACGGTGAATGCCATCGGCACGGTCGAAGCGCTGTCCTCGGTCGATATTCGCGCGCAGGTGACCGCCCAGCTCATCGAGGTGCTCTTCAGGGAAGGCCAGGATGTGACGGCCGGCCAGCCGTTGTTCAGGCTCGATCCCCGTCCGTTCGAGGCGTCACTCAGGCAGGCCGAAGCCAATCTGGCCAAGGACAAGGCGCAGGCCGCTCGTGCGGAAGCCGAGGTCGTCAGGAACGGCGATCTCCTCAAGCGCGGCCTCATCCCTCGCGATCAATACGATGCGCTCGTGGCGTCATCGACGTCACTCCAGGCGACGCTGGCGGCCGATGCCGCCGAGGTCGAGACGGCGAAACTGCAGCTTCAATACACGAGCATTGACGCGCCGATTTCGGGACGAACGGGCGCGCTCCAGGCGCACAAGGGCGATCTGATTCGCGCCAACGACACCACATCCCTCGTTGTCATCAATCAAGTGATGCCGATTTATGTCAGCTTCGCCGTGCCCGCGCGGCTGTTGACCGAGATCCGCCGGTACAATTCGGCGGGCTCACTCGAGCTCCTCGCCCAGATGAGCGGCACCAATCAGCCACCCTCGAGCGGCGATGTGAGCTTCATCGACAATGCCGTCGACGCCACGACGGGGACGATTCGGCTGAAGGGCACGTTTCCGAACCGCGATTTGCGGCTCTGGCCCGGGCTGTTCGTGGATGTGACGATGCGTCTGACGGTCGATGCGCACGCGGTGGTGGCGCCGTCCGAAGCCGTCCAGGCGGGCCAGCAAGGACAGTACGTGTATCTCGTCAAGCCGGACGGCACGGTTGAAGTCCGGCAGGTGACAGTCGCTCGCACGGAAGGCGGTCAGTCCGTCATCGGAAGCGGCCTGCGCGCGGGAGATCAGGTCGTCACCGATGGCCAACTGCGCCTGACACCTGGTGCGCGCATCACCGTCAAGCCTTCCCCATCCGAGAGGAGTCCATCGTCATGAACATCGCGGCGATCTTCATACGCCGGCCGGTCACCACGACGCTCATCATGGTGGCCATCCTGATGTTCGGGATCATGGGGTACCAGCAGCTCCCCGTGAGCGACCTGCCGATGGTGGACTTCCCGACCATCCAGGTGCAGGGCAGCCTCCCCGGCGCCAGCCCCGAGACGATGGCGGCGGCTGTGGCGACGCCGCTCGAAAAGCAGTTTTCGACGATCGCGGGCGTCGATTCGATCAGTTCGAGCAGCTCCCAGGGGAACACCTCCATCACGCTGCAGTTCACGCTGGACCGGAACATCGACGCGGCCGCGCAGGACGTCCAGGCGATGATTGCCAAGACGCTGCGGCAGCTGCCGCCGGACATGCCGGCGCCGCCGTCCTATCAGAAGGTCAACCCGGCCGACTCGCCGATTCTGTTCCTCAATCTCAGCTCGGCGACGCTGCCGCTTTCGCAGGTCAACGAGTACGCCGACACGACCATCGGGCAGCGGATCTCGATGGTGAGCGGCGTGGCTCAAGTGTCCATCTACGGCGCGCAGAAGTACGCCGTGCGTGTGGATGTCGATCCCAGGCAACTCGCGTCACGGCAGGTTGGGATTGACGAAGTCGCCGGAGCGATACAGCAGGCCAATGTCAACCTGCCGACCGGAATCCTCAATGGCCCGAATCGAGCCTTCGTGGTTCAGACCGATGGTCAGCTGACGACCGCCGCCGCGTATCGACCGCTCATCGTCTCGTACCGCAACGGGAATCCGATCAGGCTCGACGAGCTCGCCAAGGTCTACGACGGAGTCGAGAACGACAAGACGGCGAGCTGGCGGAAGAACACGCGAGCCGTTTATCTCGCGGTCCAGCGTCAGCCAGGCACGAACACCGTGGAGGTCGTCGATCGGATCAGAGAGCTTCTGCCGCAGCTCCAGGCTCAGTTGCCGGCAGCGGTTGAGCTCAACATCATGAACGACCGGTCGCGGACGATTCGCGAATCGGTCCACGACGTGAAGTTCACGCTGGTGCTGACGGTCTGTCTCGTCATCCTCGTGATCTTCATCTTCCTCAGGAATATCCCCGCGACGATCATTCCCAGTCTGGCCCTCCCGGCGTCGATCGTCGGTACGTTCGCCGTCATGTACATGATGGGTTACAGCCTCGACAACCTGTCGTTGATGGCGCTCACGCTCTCCGTCGGTTTCGTCGTGGACGATGCGATCGTCATGCTCGAAAACATCGTCCGGCACATGGAGCAGGGCGAGGGCGCGATGGAGGCCTCCTTCAACGGATCGAAGGAGATCTCGTTCACGATTGTGTCGATGACGCTGTCGCTCGCGGCCGTCTTCATCCCCGTGCTCTTCATGGGCGGCATCGTCGGGCGCCTGCTGCATGAGTTTGCCGTGACGATCGGCGCGGCCATTCTCGTGTCGGGACTCGTCTCGCTCAGCCTCACGCCGATGCTCTGCAGCCGATTCCTGCGGCCGCCGCGGGAGGTCGAGCACGGCTACCTCTTCCGGTTGACGGAGCGTGCGTTCGATGCGTCGCTTCGCGCGTACGCCTGGACGCTCAGAAAGACGCTGGCGCATCGCGTGATGACGATGGCGGTGTCTGTCGCACTGCTGGTCGCGACGATTTACCTCTTTGGGGCCATCCCGAAGGGTTTCATTCCCAGCCAGGACATCAACCAGCTGTCGGCGCAGACCGAGGGCATTCAGGGCATCGGCTTCGCCGCCATGGTCGCGCATCAGAAGGAAGTGGCCGACATCATCGGCCGCGACCCGAACGTCGCATCGTTCACCTCTACGGTTGGGGGCCAGAGCGTCAACACCGGCCGCATGTTCATCGAGCTCAAGCCGCGCGCTGACCGCCAACTGACCTCGGACGAGGTCATCGAGTCGCTCAGGCCGAAACTGGCGACCGTCGCCGGCATCCGTGTGTTCCTCCAGAATCCCCCGGCTATCCGCATCGGCGGGATGCAGTCGCGCAGTCTGTATCAGTTCACGCTGCAAGGGCCTGACACGGCGGAGCTGTACGAGGCGGCGCCCAAGCTCGAAGCCCGGCTCCGACGCATTCCCGGTCTCGAAGACGTCACGAGCGACCTGCAGATCAAGAACCCGCAGGTCAACGTGTCCATGAATCGCGATCAGATTGCGGCGCTCGGACTGACCGCCAACCAGGTGGAAAGCGCCCTCGCGAACGCGTACGGGTCGCGGCAGGTATCGACGATCTTCGCGCCGAACAACCAGTACCGCGTCATCATGCAGGTAGCGCCGGAATATCAGGACGACCCCAAGGCCCTGTCGATGCTGTACCTCCGCGCGCCCGGCGGAAGCCTGGTGCCAATGTCGGCCGTGACGAACATCTCGCAGGCCGTCGGGCCTCTGTCGGTGAATCACACCGGCCAGCTGCCGTCGGTCACGCTCTCGTTCAACCTCAAGCCGGGCGTCGCGCTCGGCGACGCGGTCGATCGCGTGCAGGCAGCCGCCCGTGAGGAACTGCCGGCCACGATTTCGACGACCTTCCTGGGGACGGCGCAGGCGTTTCAGTCGTCGTTCAAGGGATTGGGCCTCATCCTGGCGCTGGCGGTCTTCGTGATTTACATCGTGCTCGGCATCCTGTACGAGAGCTTCATCCATCCGATCACGATTCTGTCCGGCTTGCCCTCCGCGGGATTTGGCGCCTTGATCACGCTCCTCGTCTTCAACACCGATCTCAATCTCTATGCGTTCGTGGGCGTCATCATGCTCGTCGGCCTCGTGAAGAAGAACGGCATCATGATGGTCGACTTCGCGATCGAGGCGCAGCGCCAGGAATTCAAATCACCGAGCGAGGCTATCTATGAAGCCTGTCTCGTCCGCTTCCGGCCGATCATGATGACGACGATGGCGGCCCTCGTCGGCACGTTACCGATCGCCCTCGGATGGGGCGCGGGCGCCGAGGCGCGCCGGCCTCTCGGCCTGGCCGTTGTCGGCGGGCTGCTCGTCTCGCAGACGCTCACGCTCTACATCACGCCGGTGTTCTACACCTACATGGAAGCGCTCAGCGCGCGCCTCGGCCGACGGGCCATCGTCAAGGAAGTCTCGTTCGCGAAGCCGGGCCGCGAGCAGACGGCGGCGCAGGCGGGGCACTGAGAAAAGGTCACAGGGTCCCAGGGTCAAAGAGGTCTCAGGGCCGCGCGCGTGGCCCAAACTTTCAGGGTCCGGGGCACCCGATGGGTCGGGCACCGGACCTGTGTGGCGCGGGTCGGCGTCATCACAGATAATCGGTCGGCTCGAAAGCGGCAAGCCGAGCGATCGTGACCCATACCCCTTCTTCCTCGATCACGCCTTTCTCGCTCTTCGACGGCGACCTGCTGAACCGCGTGTTCAGTCGCATCGGACTGCAAAGCCGGCGCGGCGTGGACATCGCCGGCCGGTGTCTTGTCGCCGTGGCGCTCACGTGGGTGCCGATGGCGATCCTCGCCGTGCTGCAGGGCTTGTACAGCACGCGGATCGACGCGCGAAATTTCTTCGCCGACTACGCGGCATACGCGCAGTGCCTGGTCGCGCTGCCGCTCTTCATCATCGGAGAACGCATCGTCACCCGCAGTACGCGAGAGGCGGCGAACGAGTTCCTCGACACGGGCGTCGTCGATCCGGGCGATCTGGAGGTGGTGGACGGGATTCATCGCGAGGTCGAGCGTCTGCGCCACTGGTGGCTGCCCGAGCTGATCGCGATTGGGCTCGCCTACGCCCTGGCGGCTGCCACGATCCTGCCCGAGTGGTTCACGGACTCGATGCGCACCTGGCACACGGGCGCTGGCGACGATCCGGCGACGCGCATCTTCACGATCTTCGGCCTGACACTGCCCGGGACCTGGGCAATGCTCGTGGCGCTGCCGATCCTGAACTACTGGTGGCTTCGCCTCGGATGGAAGGTCATCATCTGGACGCTCTACCTGTACCGAATCTCCCGACGCCATCTCGTGCTCGTCGCGTCGCATCCCGATCAGACCGGAGGCATCGGATTCGTCAGCGAAGTGCAGTCGACGTTCGCGATCATTATCTTTGCGTATGGCATCAGCAACGTCGCCGCGGTGATTGCGTACAAAGTTGGGATCGAGCATGCGCCGCTGACCCTGCCGCCCGTGTGGGGACCCGCCCTGGGCTTCATCATCGGCGCGCCGCTCCTCTTTACCCTGCCGCTCCTCATGTTCACGAAACAGCTGTTCCGCACGAAACGCCGGGCACTGGCGCTGTACCGCGAGCAGGCGCTCCGCCATGCCGTGGCGTTTGAAGCGCAGTGGCTGGCCGGAGAGCATGGCATGGCGACCGATGCCGGCGCCGCAGCGCTCCTGAACATCAACAGCGTTGCGACTGTTTTCGGGCGCGTCGAGAAGATGCGCGTCGTTCCCTTCGACTTCGAGTCGGCGCTGCAGCTGATTGGCTCTACCGTTGGCTCGGTCGCGACGGTCCTCCCGCTTCTCAGGATCGAAGGGCCGCTCAAGGAGTGGCTCGAGTTCCTGTCGGCTCTCCTGCGCCACGGAGCCTGATCGTCGCTGGTCCCGTGCCCATTCACATGACGCCCGAGACGCGAGCCGTCAGTGTTCACCGCCTGTCGAAGATGTTCGGCGCGCGTGCGGCGCTCGATGGCCTGTCGTTCGAGGCCGCACAGAATGAGTTCGTGACGCTCGTCGGACCGAGCGGCTGCGGAAAGTCGACGGCGCTCCGCATCATCGCCGGCCTCATGAAGCCCAATGACGGGATCGTCCGTGTGGCTGGAACCGAGGTGCACGGGCCGATCGCCGACGCGGCAATGGTGTTTCAGTCGCCCGTGCTCCTGCCGTGGCGCCGGACGCTCGACAACATCCTGTTCGTCGCCGAGATGCGCGGCCGCCGGACGAGCGCGGACCGCGATCGTGCGCTCGAGTTGATGCGGCTCGCCGGCCTCGAAGGCTTCGAGCGCAGCTACCCCCACGAGTTGTCCGGAGGGATGCAGCAACGGGTCGCCATCTGTCGGGCCCTGCTGCTCAGTCCCGCCGTGCTGCTGATGGACGAGCCGTTCGGCGCGCTCGACGTCCTGACACGAGAACGCATGGGGTTCGAGCTTCAACGAATCTGGATGGCCACCCGGACCACCGTGCTCTTCGTGACCCACAGCATCACTGAAGCGGTCCTGCTTTCGAACTCGGTTGTGGTTCTCAGCGAACGGCCCGGTCGCGCGAAGGCCACCGTGACCGTCGATTTGCCGCGGCCGAGGACCGTGGAGACGCTGCAGGATCGGCGCTTCGTCGATCTCGCCGGCCACGATCCGCGATCACATGGAGGCCCGGTGGACCGAGTGATGTCGATGCTCCGCCGCGGGTGGCCGCCCCTGGCGGCGTTGGGCGTGTTCCTGCTCGTCTGGCAGTTCGCGGCCGTCCGCCTGGGGATTCCCGACTATGTGTTGCCGCTGCCGTCCACGATCGTGCGGCGGTTCTGGGACACGCTGCCGCTCCAGGCCGAGCACCTTCGCGTGACCGCGGCGACGACGCTGGCCGGCATGGCGCTGGCGCTGGTGGTGGGTGTCCTGCTCGCGCTCCTCGTCGTGTACGTGAAGCCATTCCAGGCCATCGTGCTGCCGGCGCTCGCCGCGTTCAACGGGATACCCAAAGTGGCGATCGCGCCGCTCTTCGTGATCTGGTTCGGCCTGGGATCTCAACCGAAGATCCTGCTGGCGTTTCTGATGGGGTTGTTCCCGGTCTTTGTGAACGCCTCGACCGGTCTCGGCGACATCGAGCCCGACGTGCTCGACATGGCGACGCTCGCCGGGGGATCGCGCCTCGCGATCTTCTGGAAGGTCCGCCTCATGAATGCCCTGCCGTACCTGGCCGACGCGATCAAGGTGGCGTTTCCCCTGGCGCTCGTCGGTTCCGTCGTCGGCGAGTTCATCGGCGGAAATCAGGGGGTCGGCTATCTCATCCTGTCAGGCCAGTTCAATCTGGACGCACCACTGGTCTTTGCCTGTCTCCTGTCGATTACCCTCTTCACAAGTACGGTGATGGCCATCGTCGTCTTCTGTGAGGCGGTATTCCTGCAGTGGCGCCCGTCACGGCGGCGGTAGTTCGGGTTGAGCCCAGCCGTTGCGGCGCACCGTTCCCTTCTCGCTGAAGACACCCAACCCCTGTGTCTGTGCTACGATCCAAGCCCCCTCGATCAGAACCTCGAAGGAAGGTCTTCATGGCAACCGAAGCATCATCCTCTCCGCTGTCCGCTGCTATTGCCTCGAACGCGAACGCCTTCAGCGGCCGACTGATTCAGCCCGGCGAGTCCGGCTACGACGATGCCCGGCGCGTTCATAACGGGCTCATCGACAAGAAGCCCGCGGTCATCGCCGAGTGCCGTGGTGCGGCCGACATCATCGACGCCGTCAATCTGGCGCGCGCGCACAGGCTGGAAGTCGCTGTGCGAGGCGGAGGTCATAACGTGGCCGGTCGGGCGACCGTCGACGACGGGCTCATGATCGATCTGTCTCAAATGCGGGGAGTACAGGTCGATCCCGCGTCGCGACGGGCGCGCGCCCAGGGCGGCGCCATCTGGAAGGACCTCAATCGTGAGACGCAGCTTCACGGTCTGGCCGTGACCGGCGGCGTGGTGTCCACGACCGGTATCGGCGGTCTCACGCTCGGCGGGGGCCTCGGCTGGCTCATGCCGAAGTACGGCCTCGCACTGGACAATCTCGTCTCCGCGGATCTGGTGATGGCCGATGGCCGTCTCGTGCGTGCGAGCCGCGAAGAACATTCCGACCTCTTCTGGGCGATTCGCGGAGGGGGCGGAAATTTTGGCATCGCCGCATCGCTCGAGTATCAGTTGCACGCAGTGGGGCCGGTGATCACCGGAGGTCTCATTGCTCATCCGTTTTCTGCGGCCCGGGATCTTCTGAGGCATGCTCGCCACTTCGCTGCCTCGGCGCCCGATGAAGTGATGCTCGTTGCCGTCCTGACGACCGCCCCGGACGGATCGGGTACGCCTATCGGAGCGGTTGTCGTGTGTCACTGTGGCCCGCTCGCGGAGGGCGCCGCTACGGTCGCACCGCTAAAGAAGTTCGGTGCGCCGGTCATGGACGTGATCGGCCCCATGCCGTATTCGGTGCTCAATACCATGCTCGACGGGTCGTACCCGCGTGGGGCGCTCAACTACTGGAAGTCGCACTTTGTCCCAGAGCTCACCGACGCGGCGATCGATATGCTCGTTGAGTGCTATCACCGATGTCCCTCCCCGATGAGCCAGATCGTGCTCGAGCACTTCCACGGAGCCGCAACGAGGATCGACGTCGGCGAGACCGCGTTTGCGCTGCGTTCGCGCGGATTCAATCTGCTGATCCTGGGGCAGTGGATGAACCGGGCGGATACGGATCGCAACATCGCCTGGGTGAGGGAGACGTATCAGGCCATGCGACCTTTCACGGGGCCGAACCGCTACCTCAACTATCTGGGTGACGATGAAGAGGGTGATCCGATGGCGGCGGCGTACGGACCGAACTACAAGAAGCTTCGCGAGCTCAAGACGAAGTACGACCCCGAGAACTTCTTCCACATGAACCAGAACATCCGGCCGCTTTGAGGCGGACGCTTGGAAGTTCTTGGTTCTCGGTGCTTGGTTCTTAGGACGAGTCGAACTTTAGAACCCTGAACCTTGAACCCTGGACCCTGAATTCACCTTGTCATGAAACCGTCTGCGAACAGATCGGCGGGTTTGACCGACGTCTCGAGTGTGAAGGCCTGTTTCACCAGATCGATGCTGGCTTGAAGGCGGTCGGCGTTTGCCACGCCGAATCCGTGCTCCCGGACGAATGGCGTGTCGATGGCCTTGATCGACTCGCGCCACTGCGCGAGCGCCGTGTCGTAACTCAAAGCCGGACTGCGTCGACCAGTGATTTGCGCGGCCTCTTCCGGGTGGTCGATCGCATATCGCATGGCCTTTGATGTCGCCGCCGCGAACCGGCGCACCTCGTCCGGCTGCGCCGTCATCCGATCCCGCCGCGCCACGAGGAAATACCCGAAGACGTCGTAACCCCAGCCGGCGAAGGGCGAGAAGTACACCGTCTTGCCGCGAGGCTCGGCGATCCGTCTGAGCGCCGGGACGTCGCTGTCGAGTGACGCCGTGACCAGATCGGCCTGACCCGACAACAGCAAGGAGAAGTAGACGCTGGGATCGGCCGCCAGCCAGTTGAGCGACGCGGGATTGACGCCGACACGTTTCGCGACGATGGGCAGGATCACGCGCGCGCTGTCGGTCAGCGATGCCGCGATTCGCTTGCCGACGAGCGACTGCGGCGTGTCGAACGGGGCAACGGACGCGAGACCGCTCGTGCTGCGATCCATGTACACGCCGAACGCCTTCACCGTCGAGCCCTTGCCGATCGCCTGCACGACGGACGCCGCTTCCGCGATGCCGTAGTCCGCCTTGCCGCCCTCGAGCGCCGAGATCACGAACGCGCTGCCGGTTGTGGGTGAGACGCTGGCGTCAAATCCCGCCTCGCGGTAAAAACCCTTGTCGACGCCGACGAAAAACGGCGAGTGGCGTCCGAGAAAGACATAGTTGGTGAGGATCGAAATCTTCTGGAGCGGCGGCTCCGCGCGGGATTGACGGGTGCCCGTCGCGATGGCGAGCGCGAAGAGGGCCCACAGCACGAGCCGCGCCGGTCGCGACGTTCCAGCGGCCGCCAGACCTCGCGTCATGGCAGGTACTTCGCCAGATCGAGCATGGACCACAACTCGCGGGGAGGTTCGGCCACTTCGGGGAAGCCGGGATCAAGCGGCCTGGTGGCGTCGATGCCAAGTCGCGTGCTCAAGAGCCGCGGTCCGCTGTCGCGGGAGTGCCAGGGTCGGTAGCCCGTCGGATCCACCCGCGAAATGTACGACCCGGGCACGGTGAAGAACGAGTGGTCCGCCTGCGCGCGCGTCATGACGGCCCACAGCACGCGGCCGTCGTCGGAAATGTCGATGTCCTCGTCTACGACGATCGCGCACTTGAACCGGTACGCGCCGAGCGCCGCGAGCGCGGCGTTGACGCCCTGACCTTCCATGTCCTTCCTGATCTGGACGTAGATGAGATTGCCCGAGCCGCACACCGGCACGTTGATGGCGGTGAGCTGCGGAATGATGGACTTGAGCTGCGAGAACGAGACGCCCTCCATGCCGAGCGAGAAGAGCACCAGATGCTCAGGCCCGACATTGAAGACGTCGTGAAACAGCGCGTCGCGCCGGCGGGTGATGGCGGTCACTTCGAACACGCGTGCCGGCCTCGTCGGCGAGTAGTACAGCCAGTAATCTCCGAATGGCCCGTCGTCTTTCCAGAGGTCGGTCCGGATGCGGCCTTCGATGACGATCTCCGCGTCCGCCGGCACCGGAACGTCGACGGTTTCGCACGGCACGATGTCCACCGGTTCGCCGAGCAGCGCGCCCATCGTGTCGAGCTCGAAGTGGCCGAGCTCGCCGCGCCGCTGCGACGCCATGCCCAAGGCCGGGTGATGACCGATGACGATGGCGGCGTCCACCGATCGACCGCGAGCCTCGGCAGCCTTGGCGATTTCCGACCCGTGGCTGAGCGGCGCCATGTTGACGGTGAGCTCGGTCGGCGACAGATAGAGGTGTCGATAGATTCCCGCATTCAAGGCGCCGGACGCGACGTCACGCATGATGGTGACGCCAGCGGTGAGGTACGGTCCCGCGTCCTTCTCGCAGTGGGTCACGATGGGGAGAGACCGAAGGTCGACTTGCTGGCCTGTGAAGATCTCCTCCTTCACAGGTCCGCTCGAGACCCCGCGCGCCGGGACAGGCTTCTCCTGGGCCGCGGCAAAGCGCGGAACGACTTCCTCCATTTCCACATCGAGCGCCACGGCCAGATGCCGCTTGCTGGCGAACACATTGGTGATGACCGGCATCTTCGATCCCTGGACGTGTTCGAAGACGATGACGGGCAGCCGGCCCCGTGCCTGCAACTGCTTCTGCACGGCCGACAGCTCCCATCGCGGACTGACGTCCCGGCGGACGCGGGCGATCAGATCCGGCGCCGATCTGTCGACGGCGTTCAGAAAGTCGCGGAGGTCCTTGCTCATAGCCGATCCCGACTCTAGTGGAAAGGCTACCCGGGATCAATCGCCGGGGTTGACCAATCTCGCCGTGATACGATCGATTGCAGGAGCGATCGTTCGTTCCGCGAAGAAAGGCGGCGTCCGTGCGCACAGATACGATTCTCAGCGCGCTCATCGTGGCTCTGGGCGTCGCCGTCGCGGGAATGGCGATCGGACACGGCTTTGCAAGCGCCAGGCTCGACGATCGATCCGTGACGGTGAAGGGCATCTCCGAGCGGGAGGTCAAGGCGGACCTGGCGATCTGGCCGCTCCGTGTGGTCGCGTCCAATGACGATCTTGCCCGGGCCCAGAGCACGATTCAGTCGAGCGTCGGCGAGATCACCAAATTCCTGGAGCGGCACAAGATCGACACCTCTCAAATGGTGCTGCAGGATTTCTCGGTGGCCGATGCCTTCACGAATCAGTACGCGTCGAACCAGCGGGTGGCAAGCCGGTTTGTCATCAACCAAACCGTCGTCGTGCGGTCGAATGAGCCCGAGAAGATTCTCGCCGCCAGCCAGCGCATCGGTGAGCTCGTCAACGCCGGCGTCGTGCTGTCGTCTGGCGGAGAGTACGGATCGGGAGGACCGACGTTCATCTTCACGGGCCTCAACACGCTCAAGCCGGAAATGATTGGCGAGTCAACGGCGCGCGCGCGGGAGGCCGCGCAGAAATTCGCCGCCGATTCGCAGGCCTCGCTCGGCGGCATCAAGCACGCAAACCAGGGACTCTTCGAGATTCTTCCACGCGATCAGGCCACCGGCATCACCGAAGGCAGCCAGATCAACAAGACCGTGCGCGTGGTCTCGACTGTGGACTACTTCCTGCGCTGAGACCAGAACCAGAAGATCGTGCAGACGATGGCGGAGAAAGCAAGAGGGTCGGACGCATGAAGTGGGTGCTGCGCGGAGTCGCGGTGATCGCGGTGCTCTACGTCGCCCTATCGGCGGCGGTCGCGGCCGCGATGCTTCAGCCGCCCGATCGCTTCGGTCAGATCATGAAACACGTGCCGATGCCGCTCGTCTGGGGTGTGCTGCCGGGTCGGCCGCTGTGGCTCTGGGCGCGCCAGGGAACGCTCGCCGAGGGCGATTCGGCGCCGGACTTCACGCTGCCGACGCACGATCACGCCGGACAGGTCACGCTCTCGTCGTTCCGAGGCACCAAGCCCGTCGTGCTCGTCTTCGGGAGCTACACGTGACCGCCGTTCCGCCGGGCGGTGCCCGCGCTCAACAACTTGTATCGCGAGTATCGCGATCGCGCGAGCTTCTACATCGTCTACATCCAGGAAGCGCATCCCATCGACGCCTGGCAACTCGACGATAACGTCGAAGACGATGTGCTGGTGGCGAGCACGAAGACGTCGGACGAGCGGTACAGCGCGGCCGGCGTGTGCGTCAGGAATCTCGGCATCGAATTGCCCGCGTTGATCGATGGCCTCGATAACCGCGTCGAACGCGCGTACACGGGCTGGCCCGATCGACTGTATGTCATCGATCGCGAGGGCAGAATCGCCTACAAGAGCGCCGCTGGTCCGTTCGGGTTCAAGCCGGCCGACGTCGATGCCACCCTGAAACGTCTCCTGCCCGCGAGCCCTTCAGCACACTTGACAGTCCAATAACCGAATAGAGATCAGGATGACCGGGCCAGAAACTTGGTACTACAATTGTGGTGCCGGGCGAGTTCATCGTCGTACCACACGGCACCGAGCATCGCCCTGTCGCTGATGAAGAGGTCTCGGTGTTGCTTTTCGAGCCAGCGAACACGCGGAATACGGGCAACGTCGAGCACGCGACGCTGACCGAACCGGTGGGCGACCGACTGTAAGTCATGCGGACTCTTGCGGTCGTCGCGGTGACGGGATTCGTCGCGGTGGTCGCGGCGGGGCAGGATGTCGGCCATGCGCGCCGATTCACCGTGCCAAGAGCATGGGACGAGGCCGCGTTGAGCTCGCTGGAGCTGCCGTTGGCGGATCCGCGCATGAATCCCCAGCATGTTCCCGCAGACTACTACTACAAGATTCCGATTCGGCACCTCTACAAGTCATATCCCGTCTACCATCCGGCATTCGAACCCAAACCCGACGGGATGGACTATCAGGCCTGGCTGCGACAGCAACGCCCGCAGGAAATTCTGCGTGATTTCTCCGCGCTCACGACCGAGGCCGACTGGCTCGCGAACGGGCCCACGCTCGGTCGGGACGTCTTCGAGGGCGCGATTGGCGACGAGCTGGATCCGGCCCTCGGCATCATCCAGTTGAGCGATGTGCACAATCCGGACTGGTACAAGGCAACCGGCGTCCAGCATACCGACAAAGGCATCGTGCCTTATGTGCGCTATGTCGTCACGGATCAAGGGCTGCATCTGGGGCAGTTCGCCTGTGCCATGTGCCACACCCGCGTCATGAAGAGGGGCGACATCACGCTGGTGATACAGGGAGCTCAGGGAGATTTCCCCCTGGATCGGGTGATTGCGTACTCCACAGAATCCAAGGCGGCCGCTCGAAGCCAGAGTGAGGCCCTCGCCGAGGAACGTGGAGTGATGCGTTTCCTGTTCGCCGCGCCATGGCTGTCGCCTGGCCCGCTTCAGCACCTGAGCGAGTCATCGTTTGCCGAGACCATGGCAACCTATAAAGCCATTCCACCTGGTGTGAATGCGCGCCATGGAACAAGCCCGCTGTCTCCGGTTCAGGTTCCCGACCTGATCGGCGTCAAGGAGCGTCGGTACTTCGATCGTACCGGGCTCGTTCGTCACCGCGATGCCGGAGACGTGATGCGGTATGCCGCGCTCAATCAGGGAGCGGACTTTCTGAATCGCTTCGGCACGTTCACGCCCCTTACAGACGGCCCGGCAGACCTGCCCGGCCCTGATCAAGTGGGTGCGCGCTACAGCGATGAGCAGCTCTACGCACTCGCTCTCTTTGTGTATTCCCTTCGGCCTCCGCCGAATCCGAATACGCCGAAGAACGCGCAAGAAAAGGCGCTCGTGGCGCAAGGCGAGGACATGTTCCAGCGAGAAGGTTGTGCCAGCTGTCATCGGCCACCGGCGTATACGAGCAACAAGCTCGTTGCGGCGCCCGGATACAAGGTGCCGGCCAATCATCCGGAACGAACGAGAGTGCTCGTGCGCCGCGTCGGGACGGATTCGTTTCTGACGCTTCAAACGCGACGCGGCACCGGGCTCTACAAGATCCCGTCGCTCAAAGGCGTCTGGTATCGAGGCCCCTTCGAACACAATGGTTCGATCGCGGCGCTCGAAGACTGGTTCGATGCTCGCCGTCTCGAAGACGACTATGTACCGACCGGTTGGAAAGGTCCTCCGGGGACGACAGTGCGTGCTGTCAAAGGCCACGAGTTCGGTCTCGATCTCTCCGAAGAGGAGAAACGGGCGCTCATTGCCTTCCTGAAAACGTTGTGATCATCATGCGCTTTGGAGTGCTCACTAGCGTGCTCGAGCACCTAGCCTGACCGATGCTGCACCCCGTTGAGGTGGACCAGGTGTCGGTGACCCCGCAGGTCGCCTGGAGGGTCGGCAAGTTCACCGACGCGGCACTCGAGCGGGCGTACCAGCAAGACTACTTCGAGCGCTCGCGTCTCGTCGTTCGCGTGTCCGTTGCCCTCGCGCTCATCCTGTTTGCGCTGTTCGGCTTCCTCGATCCCATCGTCGTTCCAGAGGCGCAGCGCGCCATCTGGATTATCCGCTACGGCATCAGCTGTCCGGTGCTGCTGGCCACATTCCTTTTCACGTTCACGAAACATTTCGAGCGCTACCTGCAGGCGACGCCCTTTGTCGGAGTGCTGATCGCCGGGCTGACCATCATCATGATCACCGCGATCGCATCCGAGGCGGGTGCGGCGCTGTACTACGCCGGGCTGCTCCTGGCGTTTGCGTGGATTCACGGCCTCGCGCGGCTGTCTTTTCGTAACGCAACCCTCCTGTCGTCCATCCTTCTTGTTGCGTACGAACTCACCGCGCTCTTCGTCGTCCCGATGCCCGGCCGCATGCTGCTGAGCAACACCTTCTTCCTGGTGTCCGCCAACATCATCGGCATGTTCGTGAGCTTCAACCTCGAGGCCTCGTTCCGCCGCGATTTTCTGCAGCGCCGACTGATCGAACAGCGCAGCCGTGAGCTGCGCGAATCGGCGGGCCGTCTGCATGCCGTGGAGCGTCGGGTCTTCGACCTCGAGAAGGCGGCCCCGCAGGCCATCGAAAACCTGCCGCGGTGGACCGAGCTGATCGCCGACGAGATCCGCCGGGCGGTTGTCGCGGCCGAGGTGCGCGTCTGGCGCCTCGAGGGCGATGCCGTCGTCGCGCTCAGTCCCGGCGTGTCGATCCCTCCGACCGCCGAAGCGATCAGAGCGGGGGAGGAGCCGCAGACAGATCCGCGTGGACGCGCGCTCGTGCCCGTGATCGGCATTTCGGGCGACGTGTACGGCGCGATCGTGGTGACGGCGCCTTCGAGCTGGGACGAACTGGAACGCCGTGTCGTCGCCGGGTTCGGACGGCATCTTGGCGGCGCCCTCGAAATCGCCCGGATGCGCGACGAGCTGGCGGTCGCCGAGGCGCGGCGCGAGGCTGTCCGGCAGCGCATGCGCGAGCGCGGTGTGGGTGCGCTGCTGTTGTGCCTCAAATGCGGACGGTGCTACGACGAATCGCATCAGCAGTGTGAGGCCGACGGCTCTCAGCTTGTGGCGAGGCTGCTGCCATTCCGCATACTCGACCGGTACGAGTTCGTGCGCCTGATCGGGCAGGGCGGCATGGGGCAAGTGTTTCTCGCCCGCGATCTGAAGCTCTTCCGCGAAGTCGCGATCAAGGTGCTGCACAGCGACCGGATGATCGATCCCGAAGTCCGCAGCCAGCTCGCACGCGAGGCGCGCGCCGTCGCCCAAATCAATCACATCGGCGTGGTCGGCGTTCACGATCTCGGCGAGCTCGAGGACGGTTCGGCCTTTCTCGTCATGGAGTTTCTGTCCGGTCGATCGCTGAGCGACACGATCACGCGCTTCGGGCGAGGCACTCCCCGTCAGGTGGCGCGACTCCTTCGGCAGGCCGCCGCCGGGCTCGGCGCGGCGCACCGGCTGGGCATCGTGCATCTCGACCTCAAGCCGCAGAACCTCTTTCTCACCCCCAGTGACGATGGATTCTCGGTGAAGATTCTGGATTTCGGCGTCGCGCACGTGACGGGCGCGGACGCGACGACGCTGACACGTGGCGTGGGCGGACTCCTGGGCACGCCGGCGTATATGGCGCCGGAGCAGGTGCGCGGCGCACCGGTGGACAGCCGCACGGATCTTTATGCGCTCGCGGCCGTGGGCTACGAAGCGCTGACCGCCGAGCGTCTCCTGAAGGGGCGCCTGACGATCGCGGCGACATTGATGGCGGTGCTCGAGGAGCCGGTGCCCGACGTGTCGTCGGTGCTCCCCGAGGTTCCCGCGGCCGTTGACCGCGCATTCGCGCGAGCGATGGCCAAGGATGCGGCGGCGAGGCCGACCGATGTCGAGGCCTGGGCCAACGAGGTCGCCGATGCGCTGGAGCAGATGTCGGCCACGATCGAAGGCTGGCCCGATCCGGCGGCGGGACAACGCGAATCTACGGTATTCTCAGCGACTCGCTCGTAGCGCGAGGACCGGCCTCCTGCCGGCAAGAGGTACTGCCTTCTATGAGACCAATCGCCCTGGCGGTCGCGCTGGTCGTGTCCGTGGTTGTGGCGCCCCGCGCCCAGTCTCCTACGCAGGCGTTCTTCGTCTATCTGTGGGGCGAACCGAAGATCGCGGATCTCGACGAGCGCGCGAAGGCGCTCGCCGACGCCGGCTTCACGGTGGTGGACTGGAGTCCGGACCATCTCGACGTCCTGTCGCGTCACGGCCTGCGTGCGATGGTGCACGATGCGACGCCGGAGCTGGCGACGCGGCTCGCCGGCAATCAGGTTGTGTGGGGCTATCACGTCAAGGACGAACCCTATCCCGAAGCGGAGTTCGTCACCGTTGGGGAGCAGGTCAAGAAGCTCCGTGCAGCCGACAGCCATCACCTGCCGTTCGTGAACATGCTGTCAACCACCGGTGAGTTCCTGCGGACGTACATGAAGGTCGTGCAGCCGGAGCTCCTGAGCTTCGACTATTACCAGTGGTGGTGGGGCAGCAATCGCTACTTCGAGAAGCTGGAACAGTTCAGGGAAGCCGCCGTCCTCGCGGGCGTTCCGCTGGCGAGCTGCTTCGAAGTCTCCGCGAATCCAGCCATCGAGCGCGGCGACTCGACGTACGTCTCGGACAATGCCAGGAAGCTCCGTCAAAGCGTCTTCACGACGCTCGCGTACGGATCCCACGGCGTCGAATGGTTCAACGCCGCGCAGATGTTCGAGCCCGATCGCGCCGTGCTGACCCCGGCAGGCCGGGACGTGGCGGCCCTCAATCAGGAACTGAAGAAGATCGGGCCCGTGCTCGCGACGCTTCGATCCGTCGACGTCTTCCACACGCCGCCGCTGGCGGCTGGCACGCGCACGGCGCCAATCGAATATTGGGTGCAACTGACCGGCGAGGAAGGCCGGCCCGGGCTGGTGCAGGGGATGCTTCAGGACGCCGCGGGACTCGACTACATGCTGGTCGCCAATCGGGACTATCGTGAACAACAGAATGTCACGGTCCGCCTCCAGTCGAAGTGGCTGGGCATCGCGCCGTGGAACAAGCCGAAGACCTATCACTACCAGGTCGAGATTCTCGACAAGCGCAGCTCAAACTGGGTCGCCGTGACGAGCTCGTCCGCGGTCGGGTTCAGCTTCGTAATTGCGCCGGCCGACGGCGAGCTGTTTCGGATCACGACGAAAGTAGACTAGAACAGCAATGGCCATGATGAGAGAGGCCGCGCGGCTTTTCCTGGACGGCCGGATCGACAGACGGACGTTCGTCACACGCGTGACCCGCATGGGCCTGGCCTCGGCCAGTACCGCGGCGCTGGCTCGCACGCTCGAGGCCCATCCTCAAGCGCCGGCGCGCGCCGAGAGCGGACGCATCGTGACGGGCTCGACCGGCGGCGAGATCACGGCCGAATTCCTCCTTGATTGGAAAGTCCCGTACGTCTTTGGGCTCGGCGGATCTGAAGAGGTGGGTTTTCTCGACGCGCTCGTCGATCGCGTCGCCCTCCAATATGTGACCGGTCTCCACGAAGGCTCCGTCATGGCGATGGCCGACGGCTATGCGCGCGTGTCGCATGAGACGCCGTTCGTCAACGTGCATTCCGTCGCGGGCACCGCCTACGGGCTTGGCTTGATCGTCAACGCCTTCAAGGACCGTGTGCCGATGGTGATCACGGCCGGCACGCAGGGCACCACCGTACGCGGGACCAACGCGTTTCTCGAGGCCGTGAACCTCGCGGAAATTCCTCGCGACTACACGCGCTGGCGATGGGACGTGCTCAACGCCGAGACGATTCCAGACGTCCTCAGGCGGGCGTTCCTGTTGGCCGAAGTTCCTCCGGGTGGGCCGACCTTCGTCACCTTTTCGAAGGATCTGTGGGAGAACCGTGTCGCGCACGCGGAGATTCTCCCTCGGTCGAGAACCAGGCCCGATGTCGATCTGGCTCCCACGCCGATCGCCGTCTCGCGCATTGCCGACCTGCTCGCGAGCGCTGAGCTCCCTGTGATTGTCGCCGGCCGGGAGCTCGGCCGATTCGGCGGTGCCGACAGTCTCGCGGCCATCGCCGAGCTCGTCGGTGCGCCCGTCTTCGCCGACCTGTTCGCGAGCCACAGCCCAATCACATTTCCCACCACGCATCCGATGTACGCGGGGTTCTACGCGGAAGACGAACGTGCGCCGAAGCCCGCGGATCTGTTCTGGAGCGTCGGCGGCACGATGTTCACCATCGGAGCCGCCACCGCCGAACCGCTGGTGCCCCGCGCGGCCCGCGTGATCCACACGAGCCTCGATGCCACCGAGATCGGTCGCAACTATCCGGTCGATGTGCCGATAGTCGCCGACGTCAAGCTGACGGTATCGGCGGTCCTGGATGAATTGAAGCGCAGGATTCTTTCGCGGGACGCGATCGAGGCGAGGCGTCGCCGCGTTGAAGAATACACGGGGCTCCGTCGCCGCCAGCTGGCCGAACAGGCTGCGAAGTCGTGGAATGCCCGGCCCCTCTCGACCGAGCGTTTCGCGACGGAGCTCAATCGCCGCGTCGACCAGGCTGCGATCGTGGTGACCGAGCTGATCAGCGAGGAGCAGCTTGCGGATGCGTATCTCGATTTCAATCAAGGTCCGCAAGGCCGTTTGCACCTGACCACGAGCGGCGGGTGCCTGGGATGGGGGTTGGGCGCCGCGATCGGCGCGAAGATAGCGCAACCAGATCGCCAGGTCGTCGCGCTGGTCGGCGATGGCAGCTTCCAGTTCGGTGTGCAGGCGCTCTGGACCGCAGTCAGATACGAAGTGCCGGTCGCCGTCGTGATCTGGAACAACAACGCCTATCAGGCGAATCGCAAGTTTCTGCACCAGCTCGGCGGACGGGCCGCTCAGATGGGACGCTATCCGGGATGCTCGATCGACGCGCCAGAGATCGATCACCTCTCGAGCGCCAAGGCATATGGCGTCGAGGGCGAGCGTGTCGACGATCCCGACCGCCTCGGTGAGGCGCTGGATCGCTGCTTCACGGCCGTCGCCGGGGGACGTCCGTACGTTGTGGACGTCAGGGTGCAGCGCCGGTACGGCGGTGCCGACTCGACCTGGCACGACTTCTTTTCCGTCGCGCGTCGCCTGAAGCGACAGACGTGACCGTTCGCGCTCTGCATCACCTGTCGGAAGGGTGCCTGAGGACACCGACATGCCGCGGATAGACTGGATCGAAGACGACGAGGCGCAGGGTGACATCGCGCGGCTGTACGACGCGATCCGCAAGCGGCCGCACATGCCCGGTCAGGTGCCGGACATCCTTCGCACCATGAGCCACCGGCCGGATTTTCTGGCGGCGATCATGGAGGCATCGGGCCGGCTGCACTTCACCGACGGGGCTCTCACGCGCGCCCAGCACGAGATGATTGCGTCGTACGTCTCGGCGATCAATCACTGTCACTATTGACTGAGCAGCCACACGTGGTTCCTGCAGTTGCAGGGAGAGCAGTTCAGTGACGTGGCCAAGGCGCTGCGGTCCGGAGATCTCGACAAGGCTCCGGTGACGCCGGCCGAACGCCTGTTGCTGGAGTTTGTCGGCACGCTGACACGGCATGCGCACCGGATCACGGATGAACAGGTGCAGGCGCTCAGAGATGCAGGCTGGACCGATCCGCAAATCGCAGAGGCCGTGTATGACGGCGCGCTCTTCAATCTGTTCGTGCGCCTGGCGGATGCGTTCGACATCCACCCTCCGACGGTGATGGATCCGGAAGGCCTCCCGCCCGCCGTGACGAACAAAGGCTGATGGCACGCAGCATCGCCGCCGTCATCGTCGGATACCTGATCTTCGCCGCCAGCGCAGGACTTCTGTTTCGCGTCAGCGGCCAGGACCCGCGGTCGTTTCCTCCTCCGATGTTCCTGGTGTTTTCAGTCGGGTACGGAGCCGTCTTTGCACTGCTGGCCGGCTATGTGGCGGCCGCCGTGGCGGGCCGTCGTCAAGTGCTGCACGCGGGCATTCTGGCCGGGATTGTTGCGGTGATCGCCTTGGCGTCGATGGCGATCGAACGAAGCCAGGGCTCGACATGGTCCGAGTGGGCCGTGCTGCTGTGCATGGTGCCGGCGGCTCTGATAGGCGGCGTGATCTGTCGACTTGGATCGGGTCCGGAGCCTGGACGGCCGGCTGCGCGATGATCAACGTCCTGCTCGTCGGCGTCGGAGGATTCATTGGTTCCATTGCCCGCTATATCGTCAGCGGGCTGGCGCATCAGGTGTTCTCCCGCACCACGTTTCCGGTCGGGACAGTTCTCGTGAACATCACGGGGTGTCTGGCGATCGGTGTTCTCTCACACCTGGCCGAGTTCTACGGCGTCTTTACGGACCGCGCCAGGGCGTTCGTATTCATAGGCATCATTGGCGGGTTTACCACCTTCTCAACGTTCGCGAACGAGACGTACGGTTTGTTTCGATCCGGCGACCAGATGGCCGCCTTGGTCAACGTCGGTGTGCAGGTGATTCTCGGTGTCATCTGCGTCTGGCTCGGCCGTGACCTGGCTTATGTGATCTGGAGATAGCGATGGCATTGCAGAAGGACGGTTGCCTGCTCAGAATCTTTCTGGGAGAGAGCGACCGCCACGGACATCAGTCGCTCTATGAATGGCTGGTGCTCAGGGCGCGTGAGCAAGGCCTCGCCGGTGCCACCGTCGTCCGTGGAATGATGGGCTTCGGCGCGCACAGCCGCCTGCACACGTTCAGGATCGAACGTCTCTCGGAGGATCTGCCGATTGTGGTGGAGATTGTGGACACGCCGGAAAAGATCGAGGCGTTCCTGGCGTCCGTTGACGCGGACATTCCGGAAGGGCTCGCGACGCTCGAGAAGGTGCAGGTCCGGTTTTACCGGAGCGGCGAGGCGACGTAGGGTTCCAGGGTGCGAAGAGTTCAAAAGTTCAACGTTCAAGAGTTCAACGGATCTCCGGCGGTTGGCTGGGCTGCGCTCACAGGTCGCAGGTGCAGCCTGTCAAAGAGCGTGCGCGAAGCCGCGGCGACCTCGGTGACGGCCTCCTCGAACGCCTCCCGGTTCACCTGTGACGGCGCGTTGTATCCGCTGATCTTGCGCACGAACTGGAGCGCCGCATCGCGCAGCTCCTGATCGGTCGGCTGTCGTTCGGGCTGTCGCAGTCTCTTGATGTTCCGACACATGGCACTCAACTCCAGGACTTGAGGACTTGGAACCCTTGAACCCTGAACCCCTTCACCCCACAAACTTATATCCTGCGCCGTGCACCGTCAGGATGTGCTCGGGCTCGCGGGGTGACGGCTCGAGCTTCTGCCTGAGTTTGGCCACGAAGTTGTCTACGGTACGGGTCGTCGGGAATTCTTCGTAACCCCACACATGATTGAGGAGCTGATCGCGCGTCACGACCTCGCCCCGATGTGCAACCAGATAGCGGAGCAGGTCGAACTCTCGCGCCGTGAAATCGAGACGCCGATTGCCCCGGCGCGCCTGATGCGTGCGAAAGTCGATGTCCACGTCGCCGATGCGGCACGTCTCGGGCGCCGGCGGCCGCGTGGCGGTGCGGCGCAGGACAGCCTTCACGCGTGCGAGGAGCTCGGTGATGCTGAACGGCTTGGTGACGTAATCATCGGCGCCCAGCTCGAAGCCAAGCACCTTGTCGGTCTCCTGTGACCGCGCCGTCAACATGACGATTGGCGTCAGGTTGGCTCGAGCACGAAGCTCGCGGCAGACCTCGAAGCCATTCCGCCGAGGCAGCATCAGATCGAGGATCACCAGATCGGGGTGGAGGGTCGTGGCCTTCTGGAGCCCTTCATCGCCATCTGCCGCGGTCAGGACTTCAAATCCTTCGAGCTCGAGGTTGTCTCGCAGGCCGATGAGCATCTGCGGCTCATCTTCGATTACCAGGATACGTTTCATGGCCATCCTGCTTCAGGATACTCAGCAGCTGGCCTCAGTGGAAAGTACAACGTGAAGGTGCTGCCTCGTCCGGCCTCGCTCTCGACGCCAACCGACCCGTTGTGGGCGCGCATGATGTGCTCGACGATGGCGAGACCCAGCCCGGAACCCTGGGGGCCGAAGCCGTTGTCGGTATCGACACGGTAGAACTTCCGGAAGATGCGCCGGTGATACCGGCCCGGGATGCCAATGCCCCGGTCGGCCACACGAATGTAGCCGCTTCCGTCCTGAGCCGCGACATCCACTCGAATCTCGCGCTCGTCACCCGAATACTTCATCGCGTTCGACAGGAGATTCTCCACCGCCTGTGCCACGGCCTCCACGTCCACGCTGACGGGCGGGAGGTTCGCCGCCAGGTTCGACGTCACCGCAAAATGATTCTGTTTGAACTGGTTCTCGAGCGACGCCAGCACGCTCGCCGTGACGGTGGCGAGGTCGGCCGGTGCGAAACGATACCGCTTCAACCCCGCCTCGATGCGCGAAAATTCCAGGATGTTGTTGATCAGCCGCGACAGCTTCTTCGCTTCGCTGTTGATGATGCGGTAGTACTCCTCGGCGCGCTCCGACGTTTTCGCCCGGCCAAGCTCCAGCGTCTCGGCGAACAGCTGAATGAGGGACAGCGGCGTCTTCAGGTCGTGTGACACGCTCGAGACGAAATCCGACTTGAGCTCGGCCAGCCTGACCTCGCGCGCCGCCGCGCGCGCGACGAAAAAAACGCTCGCCGCCATCAGGGCCGCCAGCGCCAGCATCAGCCCCAACTGAGGACGTATCCGGCTCCTGGCGATTTCCGCGACGTTTCGATCGCCGAAGCCCACGCGCAGCTTCCAGAGCTCGACGCGAGGTATGTAGCCGGACGCGGCGAGTGCGGGGAGCAGATCGGGATCGATGAAAACCAAGGGAAATTGCCGCTCCACTTCGAAATGAGAAATGTCGCCCGACGTAGATCGATACACGATCTGACCGGAGGCATCGACGATCGACACGACGACAGGGAGGAACTGCGTCGAGGACGGCAGGCCGGCGATTTCCGTGCCGATGACCGATGGGAGGTACTCCTGCGCGAATCGCGGCGTGTCCACACGGAAGCCGACGAACGCGACGGCCTGCGACCTGACGGCCGTGTCGTAGAGCATGCGAATGCCGAGGCGATTGAGCCGGCCGTTAATCGTTGCTTCGTGGATGACCGTCACCCGCTTGTATCGCTCGAGATCCAGCACCGCTCGGGCGATGCGCTGCTCATCCGCGTCGCCTTCCCTCACCTGGCGATCCCGATCGAACATCATCACGCGATCGCGAAATTTCGCCCGCGGCCGCGACGACCACAGGAAAAAGGCATCGATATACGAATGGCGCTGGAGACCTTCCTCGAGTACGGGGCGAACCGCATCGAAATCCATCATCTCCACGTCGGATTGCTGGACGCGCTGCAGCTCGTTGAAGCTCGGAATCTTGATGTCCTGAAGGATCGCCTGCACGAGCCGATCGGCTGTCGCTTGCGTGAGCTGCCGAAGGAGTCCGGTCGACGTCTGTTCGAGAACGCGCAGCGAGCGGTACTGAAAATAAAAGAGGATGGCGACCGGAATGGCGACGGCCACCGCCAGCCCGGCTGCGAGCCGGGCGCCACGATCACGCACCAGTCTGTTGAGCACGGCGGGCCGGTCAGGCCATCTTAGCACCGGAATCCGGAGCAATTCCGCGGGTTGGCCGGGGCCAAAACGAAGCGGTCCGGGTTGTCTGGGGCGAGGCCGATCCGCCGTCGTCTTCCCCTTCGGCGTGACAAGCATTCATAATGCTCGGCGTGGCGAACGCACTGGATCGACGAACGTGGTTGTCGCGCGCGATAGCCGTGATGGTCGGCGCGATCGGCGCGGTCCTGACCACGGTGCTCGGCGGCGCGATCGTCTTGCCCGGCCGGACGAGAGGCGGCGACGACTGGGTGCCGGCCACGACGCTCGACGACCTCGAGGATGGTCTGCTGAAGACCGTACACGTCCAGACTTCCGGCGCCGACGGCTACCTCGAGAGCACGACTCGACACGTGATCTTTCTGACTCGCCACGGCAATGAAGTCCGTGCGCTGTCGTCGGTCTGCACCCACCTCGGTTGTCATGTCGTCTGGGACGCGCAGCAACACGTGCTCAAATGCCCCTGCCATGGTGGCGTTTTCACCGCCGCCGGGGACGTCGAGGCAGGACCTCCTCCGAAATCGCTCGAGCCCGTGGCCACCCGCGTTCAGAACGGCCGCATCTTCGTTCGCCTCTGATGACTGCCTGGTCTCGCCTGGCGGACTGGCTCGACGACCGCACGGGCCTACGAGCCGGGCTCTCTCATGTTCTCGATGAACCGCTTCCGGCAGGCGTGAACTGGTGGTTCACCCTCGGCAGCATCCTGCTTGGACTGATCGGCATTCAGGTTCTCACGGGGCTGGTGCTGACGCTCTATTACGCGCCGACCCCTGATCATGCGTACGACAGCATCCGATTCCTGATGACCAACGTCGCCTTCGGACGGCTGGTCCGCTCCCTTCACTTCTTCGGCGCCAGCTTCATCGTCGTCGCGGCGGCCGCCCACCTGCTCCGCGTATTTGCCTTCGGTTCCTACAAGGCGCCACGTGAGGTTACGTGGATGACGGGGGTTCTGCTGCTGCTGGTTATTTTCGGTTTCGCGTTGAGCGGGTATCTCCTGCCGTGGGATCAGCGCGCGTACTGGGCGACCACGGTGGCGCTGAACATCGCCCGAAGCACACCTGTCGTCGGCACATTGATGGCCTCAGTGCTTCAGGGTGGACGCGAGCTTGGGGCGCTGACGCTGAGCCGGTGGTACGCGGCCCACGTGATGCTGCTCCCGTTGTTGCTGCTGCTGCTCGTTGTTGTGCACCTCACGCTCATGCGGCGGCACGGCATTGCCGGCCCCACGGCACCACGCGAGGGTGCCGCGGCGCCGTTCTATCCGTTTCACGCGTTCAAGGATACGGTGGCCATCTCGTGCGTCTTTGCGTTGCTGCTCACGTTCGCAGTTCTGGGACGTGCGCCGCTCGACCTCAAAGCCGATCCAACGGATGCCACGTACATTCCCAGACCGGAGTGGTATTTCTTCGGATTGTTTCAGCTGCTGAAGCACTTCCCGGGCCGGTTGGAGCCTCTCGCGACCGTCGGTGTGCCGGCTCTCCTCGTGATGGCGCTGATGCTCCTGCCGTGGCTCGACCGTACGCCGGACCGCTCGTTCAAGACGCGCCGCGCCGTGATTGCATCCGGCGGCGTCGTGGCTTGCGGCGTCTTGCTGCTGACCCTGCTTGGATGGCGCGACTCGCCGGCGTCAGCCGATCCGGCGCGGTGGCCTCCGAGTGCCCTGGCGGGTCGGGCGATGGCGGCCGACGAGCGCTGTGCGCGCTGCCACGCTCCGGGCGGAGTCGGACCCGATCTCGCCTCGGCTCACCTGGTGCGTGACGAGCAGTGGGTCATCGGTCACGTTGCCGACCCGGAGATGATTGCGCCAGGTATTCGCCGTCCGCCCCAGGGTCATTTCGGCACACCGCAGGCGCAGGCCATCGCGGCCTTCGTGAAGCGCGTTCAGGCCGGTGCGCCGCCTCCGGCGGCATCGTCAGACGAAATCCGTGCGTCGATTATCTTCGCCGTGCACTGCGCGAAGTGTCATCGTGTGGATGGTATCGGGGGGGACGAGGGTCCGGATTTGACGCGAGCCGCTCAGAAGCGCGATCGGGAATGGATGCTCACCTACGTCCGCGATCCATCGCTCATCGACGTCAATGCCACGATGCCGGCCTTCGAAGACAAGCTCGCGCCCGCTGAACTGCAGTCCATCGTGGACTACATGGCCAATAGGAAATAATAATTCCGGCTATTGGCTGTCCGCAATGTCGGGAGGAACGTTCTTCGGTTCCTTCGCGCCGTTGTGACACGTGAAGCAGGTGACCTTGCCGAGCTTGCTCGGACTCTTCTCGACGTCTTTGAACTGCTCCGCGAATCGCGTTGTTGATGTCCTTGGTCATCGCGAGCATCTTTCGAGCGATCGGCTTATCTTCCTTCGTGTCTGCGGGGAAGTTGCCTTTAATGTGACAGTTCTCGCACTTCACACCGAGCGACGCGGCGACGATGTCCATTTCGGCCCGGACTTCCTTCAGCGTGAGCCCTTTCAGCACTTGCACGTTGACGGGCATCTTCGGCGTGGCGGACGCCGCCGGCGCCTGGGTCTGAGCCGCGGGATGTAGTCGGCCCAGCGCGACGAGCGCCATCGCCAGGATCATCGCAGTCGAACGGGACATGTCGAATCTTCTCCTCTGAATGCTCGGCTGGAGCGAGTGCCTATCGGGTCTTGACGACCTCGGATGTGAACGTCAGCCAATGCCGATACTCGGGCCGCTTTCCCTGGACGATGTCGAAGAACGTCTGCTGAATGCGGCTGGTGATCGGGCCCGGCTTGCCGTCGCCGACGACCCGGCCGTCAACGTCCTTGATCGGGGTGACTTCCACGGCGGTTCCCGAGAAGAAGAGCTCCTCGGCGTCGCGGAGATCGCTCACGGTCAGCGGCCGAATCGTCCGGGGAATCCCGAGATCCTTCGCGATGGTCAGCACCGAGTCGCGTGTGATGCCCGGCAGGATCGAGGCGTCGGCATCGTTGGTGATCAAGGTCCCGCCCTTGACGACGAACAGATTCTCACCCGAACCTTCGGCGACATCGCCTTTCGAGTTGAGGAGGATGGCTTCGTCGAAGCCTCGCCGAAGGGCCTCCTGCACGGCCCGTACGGAATTGACGTACTGCCCGCAGGACTTTCCATGCGATGGAATGGCGGATGGATCGAACTTGCGAATCGACGACACCGTCACGCGCGTGCCCTGGTCGCGTCCCTTGAGGTACGCCCCGAGCGGCATGGCGGCGATGGCGACGACGACCGGACACCCCTTGGGCCAGACGGTCAGCGTATGCGCGCCAAAGAAAGCGATGGGGCGAATGTACGCGTCTGCGACGCGATTACGCCTGATCAGCTCCAGGGTCGCCCTCATCAGAGCGTCCGCGGGGTAGGGAATCTCGAGCTCGTAAAGAGCGGCCGACTGGAAGAGCCGCTCGATGTGGGCATCGAGGCGGAATACGGCGGGTCCTTCCGGGGTGGCGTAGCACCGAATGCCCTCGAAGACGCCGCTCCCGTAGTGAAGCGTGTGAGCCATCACGTGGACCTGGGCATCGTTCCAGGGGACAAACGACCCGTTGAACCAGATGATCTCAGTCTTCTCGAAGCCCGCCATCGTTCCTTCCTTCCACGGCTTGCGGAGGTTCCAGGTCAAGCGTATCACGCCGCTGGTTGGGTCAAGGAGGTGCGCCAGTGCCGTGCGTTGCCGGTGCCCCGGGTCGGGGCGGGAGGCTTGCGGGCTTGTCGAGGCGCGTGCTATATTCGTCAGGTTGTATCGAAGTTAGGACACCCTATCTAGCTTCGAGCCGCGCTTTTTGACCTCCGGTGTCTGGTCTGCGGAAGCGCAGGTAGGACCGCCGCGCGCACACACACGAGTTAGGGTTCACGAGCTTCCAGGCACCAAGCCCCGACGGGCTTCAAGGCCTGGAGCAACGTCACGGCTGGCTGGCCGCAGCCTTGGCGCATTTGTCTTTACCGGGCTCAGGCCGGGCGTGTTTGCGCCGGTCCCCGGGAGCCTTCTCACGCTGGTGTGGGAAAGCGGATGGAGTCATCACGTGCCGACGATCAGCCAGTTGGTTCGAAGCGGCCGCACCAAGATTGTGGCCAAGACGAAGAGCCCGGCGCTGCAGAACAGCCCGCAGAAGCGCGGCGTCTGCGTACGGGTCTTCACGCAGACTCCGAAGAAGCCGAACTCGGCGCTTCGCAAGGTCGCGCGAGTCCGGTTGACCAACGGTATCGAGGTGACCACGTACATTCCCGGCGTTGGCCACAACCTGCAGGAGCACTCGTTGGTGCTCATTCGCGGCGGCCGTGTGAAGGACCTTCCCGGCGTGCGCTATCACGTCATTCGGGGCACGCTCGACGCGGTGGGCGTGCAGGGTCGCAAGCAGGGTCGATCGAAGTACGGCGCCAAACGGCCCAAGGCATAAGGCGGGAGAACGATGCCTCGACGACGAGAGATTCCGAAGCGGACGGTCAATCCGGATCCCCTGTACAACAGCGCGCTTGTGACGAAGTTCGTCAGCACGATCATGAGCGGCGGCAAGAGAAGTCTTGCCGAAGGGATTCTGTACGGGAGCTTCGATATCATCCGCGAGCGGACCGGCGACGACCCGCTCAAGGTCTTCAAGAAGGCCATCGACAACGTCCGTCCGAGCCTGGAGGTCAAGTCGCGCCGTGTCGGCGGGTCGAACTACCAGGTGCCGGTCGAGGTCAATCCGAATCGTCGTCTCTCGCTGAGCATCCGCTGGCTGGTCGGTTATGCCCGGTCGCGCGGCGACGGCAAGACGATGAAGGAAAAGCTCGCGAACGAACTGCTCGACGCCTCGAACCTGAGGGGTGGAGCCGTGAAGAAGCGCGAGGACACGCACCGGATGGCGGAAGCGAACAAGGCGTTCGCGCATTACAGGTGGTAAGGCGAACCGCTTTCAGCCATCAGCTTTTGGCTGAGAGCCATGGCGCGAACTAAGAACCAAGAACTAAGAACCAAGATACTGACAAGAGCCATTCAGTATGCCCCGTCAGTCCCCTCTGAATCGCACGCGGAACATCGGCATCATGGCGCACATCGATGCCGGCAAGACCACTACGACTGAGCGCATCCTGTTCTACACCGGGATTACGTACAAGATAGGCGAGGTGCACGAGGGCACGGCGGTCATGGACTGGATGGAGCAGGAACAGGAGCGCGGAATCACCATCACCTCCGCCGCGACGACCTGTTTCTGGCGCGACAACCGCATCAACATCATCGACACCCCGGGACACGTGGACTTCACCGCCGAGGTCGAACGTTCGCTGCGCGTCCTCGACGGAGCCGTGGCAGTGTTCGACGCCGTGGCCGGCGTCGAGCCGCAGTCGGAAACCGTCTGGCGCCAGGCGGACAAGTACCGCGTTCCACGGATTTGCTTCGTCAACAAGATGGACCGCGTGGGCGCGGATTTCGGCCGCACGCTGTCGCAGATCCAGACGAAGCTTCAGGGCAACCCGGTTGCCGTGCAGCTGCCGATCGGGTCGGAGGACAAGTTTCTCGGCGTCATCGATCTCGTGGGGATGAAGGCCATCCTCTACCGTGATGAGACCCTGGGCGCCGAATACTCCGTCGAGGAGATTCCTGAGGAGTATCGCGCCGAGGCACAGCAGTATCGCGAGGTGCTCATCGAGAAGGTCAGCGAGTCGAGCGACGAGTTGCTCGAGAAATATCTGCACGGCGTCGAGATTACCGAGGACGAGATTCGCGCGGCGCTGCGCCAGCGGACGATTCGATCGGTCCGGGCCGAAAACGCGCCGTTTGTTCCGGTGATTTGCGGATCGGCGTTCAAGAACAAGGGCGTGCAGCCGCTCCTCGACGCGGTGGTGGACTATCTCCCGTCGCCCGTGGACATCCCGCCGATCATCGGGCTCGATCCGAGCAAGGCGCAGGAAACCCAGGTCGAGCGTCCGTCGGCCGACGACGCGCCGTTTTCGGCGCTCGCGTTCAAGATCATGACCGACCCGTTTGTCGGTCAGCTGACGTTCATCCGCGTCTATTCCGGCGTCATGATGTCGGGGTCGTCCGTGTACAACGCGACGAAGCAGAAGACCGAGCGCATCGGCCGCCTGCTGAAGATGCACGCGAACAAGCGCGAAGAGATCAAGGAAGTCTACGCGGGCGACATCGCGGCGGCCGTCGGACTCAAGAGCGTCAGCACCGGCGACACGATCTGTGATGAAAAGCGCCCCGTTGTGCTCGAATCGATGGACTTCCCGGAGCCGGTGATTTCGCTGGCCATCGAGCCCAAGACCAAGGCGGACCAGGAAAAACTGGGCCAGGGCCTGGGAAAGCTGATGGCCGAGGATCCGACGTTCCGCGTGCGCACCGATCAACAGACGGGGCAGGTGGTCATCGCGGGGATGGGCGAGCTCCATCTCGAGATCATCGTGGACCGCCTGAAGCGCGAGTTCAACGTCGAGGCGAGCGTCGGACGGCCGCAGGTGGCCTACAAGGAGACGCTCACGCGTCCGGCCGAAGGCGAAGGCCGCTACATCCGCCAGACCGGCGGTCGCGGTCAGTACGGCCACGCCAAGATCCGCATCATGCCGCGGCAGCCCGGCGAAGGCTATGAGTTCGTGAACGAAATCGTCGGCGGCACGATCCCGAAGGAATACATCAAGCCGATCGACGAAGGGATTCGCGAGGCGATGACCACCGGCGTCCTCGCCGGCTATCCCGTGGACGATGTGGGCATCGAGCTCTACGACGGGTCGTATCACGACGTGGACTCGTCCGAGATGGCGTTCAAGATTGCCGGATCGATGGCGTTCAAGGATGCCGCGAAGAAGGCGAAGCCGGTGCTGCTCGAGCCCGTGATGCGCGTCGAAGTGGTGGTCCCGAAGGACTACCTGGGCGATGTCATGGGCAACCTGGCGAGCCGCCGGGGCCACATTCAGTCGCAGGAAGATCGGGGCGGCACGCAGATCATCATGGCGCGCGTGCCGCTGTCGGAGATGTTCGGCTACGCGACGGATTTGCGCTCGCGGACCCAGGGACGGGCGACTTACTCGATGCACTTCGACAGGTATGAGCCGGCGCCCCAGGCCGTGAGCGAAGAAGTCGTGGCACGCATGCAAGGCAAATGAGGGTGGTTCTCAGGGTTCTTGACAAGGGACAACTGACAACTTCTTGAAACGGAGTACTCGACATGGCGAAGGAGAAATTCGATCGATCGAAACCGCACGTGAACGTGGGGACGATCGGGCACATCGATCACGGCAAGACGACGCTGACCGCTGCATTGACCAAGGTCGCCGCGGCCAAGGGCTGGGCGAAGTTCGTCCCGTACGACGAGGTCGCCAAGGCATCGGAGTCGCAGGGTCGCCGCGATGAAACCAAGATCCTGACGATTGCCACGAGCCACGTCGAGTACTCGACCCCCAACCGCCACTACGCCCACGTGGACTGCCCGGGCCACGCCGACTACATCAAGAACATGATCACCGGCGCGGCGCAGATGGACGGCGCGATTGTGGTCGTCAGCGCAACCGATGGCCCCATGCCGCAGACCCGCGAGCACGTGCTGCTTGCGCGGCAGGTCAACGTGCCGTATCTGGTCGTGGCGCTCAACAAGGTGGACCTCGTCGACGATCCCGAACTCCTCGACCTGGTGGAGCTCGAGGTGCGCGACCTGCTGAAGACCTATCAGTTCCCCGGCGACGACATCCCGGTGATTCGCCTCTCGGCGCTCAAGGCGCTCCAGGGTGATCCCGAGGGTGAGGCCGGTGTGCTGAAGCTGATGGAGGCGCTCGACACGTACATTCCGCTCCCGCAGCGCGAGATCGACAAGCCGCTCCTGATGCCAATCGAAGACGTCTTCTCGATCTCCGGCCGCGGCACCGTCGTGACGGGCCGTGTGGAACGCGGGAAGGTGAAGGTCGGCGAGGAAGTGGAGATCATCGGCTTCAGCGACACGAAGAAGCGCGTCGTGACCGGCGTCGAGATGTTCAGGAAGCTCCTCGACGAGGGTGTGGCGGGCGACAACATCGGCGTGCTGCTGCGCGGCACGGAAAAGGAAGAAGTGGAGCGCGGCCAGGTGCTGGCGAAGCCCGGGTCGATCCTGCCGCACACGAAGTTCAAGGCCGAGGTGTACATCCTCTCGAAGGAAGAGGGTGGCCGCCACACGCCGTTCTTCAACGGCTATCGTCCGCAGTTCTACATCCGGACGACCGACGTGACCGGATCGCTCAATCTGCCCGAGGGCGTCGAGATGGTGATGCCGGGCGACAACACGCCGATCACGGCCGAGCTCATCACGCCCGTCGCGCTCGAGCGCGGCGCGCGGTTCGCGATCCGCGAAGGCGGACGCACGGTGGGCGCGGGCACGATCAGCGAGATTATTCAGTGACAGGGCTTTCAGCTTCTAGCTGTCGGCTCGGCTCGTGTCCGGCTGTTAGCTGATAGCTGATAGCTAGAAGGAACACGTCATGGCTCAGTTCTCCGACAAGATTCGCATCCGGCTCAAGGCCTACGATGCCAGGGTGCTCGATCAATCGACGGGCGAGATCGTCGACACGGCCAAGCGCACGGGGGCGCAGCTTGCGGGACCGATTCCGCTCCCGACAGTGAAGAACAAGTGGACCGTGCTCAGATCGCCGCACGTGGACAAGAAGTCGCGAGAGCAGTTCGAGATTCGCACGCACAAGCGGCTGATTGACATCTTCGAGCCGACCCCACAGACCGTGGACGCGCTCATGAAGCTCGACCTGCCGGCGGGCGTGGACGTGGAGATCAAGGCGTTCGGGAAGGAACACAAGTAGCGCACATCCTGACGCTGCATGGAACTGAAGACTAAGAAGTGAACCCTGACATCTATGGTCAACGCCATCATCGGCAGAAAAGTGGGGATGACGCAGCTGTTCGCAGAGGACGGCAGCGTGATACCTGCGACGATTATCAAAGCGGGCCCCTGTGTCGTCGTCCAGCGGAAGACGGCGACGACCGACGGCTATGAGTCGGCGCAGATTGGGTTCGTCGAAGAGCGTCCTGCGCGCGTGAACAAGGCGCTGACCGGCCACTACAAGAAGGCGAACGTGCCGCCGACGCGGGTGCGACGCGAGGTCAAGCTGGCCGGCGCCGGAGAACTCAACCCGGGCGATCCGGTGCTCGTGACGATCTTTGCCGATGGTGAACGCGTCGACGTCATCGGCTTCGGTCGTGGCAAGGGCTTTCAGGGCGTCATGAAGCGTCATCACTTTGCCGGTGGCGCCGCGACGCATGGTTCGATGTTCCACCGGGCCCCGGGATCAATCGGCGCCTCGTCGTTTCCGTCGCGCGTCATCAAGGGCATGCGGGCGGCGGGCCGGATGGGCGGCGGTCGGATCACGGTGCGCAATCTCAAGATCGCGCGCATCGACGCCGACAATCACCTCCTGGTCGTGCGCGGAGCGGTGCCGGGCGCTCCTGGCGGCTATGTGATGGTGCGCAAGGCGGTCGCCGCCAAGCGTCCCGCGCAGCCGCAGGTGGAAAAGCCGAAGGGGAAGAAGGGGAGTTCTTAGTTCTGGGTGCTTAGTTCTTAGTGCGGAGCGGAACAGGCGCCTAAGAACAAAGCATTAAGAACCAAGAACTGCAGAGATCAACCCATGACTGTGGATATCGTCAACCGAACCAATGAACGCGTGGGCGCGTTCGAGCTGAACGAGGCGGTGTTTGGCGGGCAGGTCAATGCCGACCTGATCTGGGAATCGGTCGTGTGTCAGAACGCTACCGCCCGCCGAGGCACCCACGCGACGAAGAACCGCGCGCTCGTGAGCGGCAGCGGACGCAAGCCCTGGCGTCAGAAGGGCACGGGGCGCGCGCGCGTCGGCGAGATCCGGAATCCGCTGTGGCGCAAGGGCGGCACCGTGTTCGGTCCCCAACCGCGCAGCTACGCGTACACGCTTCCGCACAAGGTGGAGCTCGGCGCGCTGCGCGCGGCGATCTCGCAGAAGGTCCGCGACGGCGCCCTCGTCATCGTCGACGATCTGACGATGACGGATCCCAAGACGAAGGCGGTGGCCGAGATGCTGGGGCACTGGGACGCCACTCGTCGGGCGCTGCTGCTCGATGTGCGGCCTGACGCGAAGCTCCAGCTCGGCGTGCGAAATCTGCCGAGGGTCAAGGTCGTCGCCGCGCGGCGCGTCACCGCGCGCGATGTCGTGGACGCTAGGAAAGTGGTCGCGACAGAAGCGGCCGTGGAATATCTCCAGCAAACGCTCGGTCCGGCGGCCGAGTAGGGATCGAGATGATGAACCTGACTGACATCATCAGACGGCCGCTCATCACGGAGAAGACCTCGATTCTGCGTGAGGATGGCCGCACGATCGTGTTTCAAGTGGCCGCGGCCGCGAATAAGTCGGAAATCAAGCGCGCCATCGAGTCGCTGCTCAACACCAAGGTAGAGTCGGTGCGCACGGCCATCGCGCACGGCAAGGTGAAGCGGCAGGGACGATTCGCAGGCCGGCGGTCGGATTGGAAGAAGGCATACGTCACGCTCAAGGAAGGCCAGAAGATGCCGGAGTTCCTCGAGGGCGCGTAGTTATCAGCTATCAGTCGGAACTAAGAACTGAGAACTAAGAACCAAGAACTACAAGGATCAGAGAATGCCCATTCGCAGCTACAAGCCGACATCGGCGGGGCGACGGTTCCAGACCGTGCAGGTGTTCGACGAGATCACCGAAACCAAGCCGCACAAGCCGCTGACGGAGCCGCTCCCCAGGACGGGCGGCCGCGACAGCCGTGGCGAGGTGACGTCGTGGTGGCGCGGCGGCGGACACAAGCGCCTGTACCGCGTGATCGACTTCAAGCGCGACAAGCACAACATTCCGGGCAAGGTGATCAGCGTCGAATACGATCCGAACCGGTCGGCGCGGATCGCGCTCATCGGCTACGCCGACGGCGAGAAGCGGTACATCCTGCAGCCGGCGGGCTTGAAGGTCGGCGATTCGATCGTCTCGGGCGAGAGCGTCGACATTCTGCCGGGCAACGCCCTGCCGATTGGCAACGTCCCGCTCGGCACGACGATCCATAACGTCGAGCTCCGGCCTGGCAAGGGCGGGCAGATCGCGCGGAGCGCCGGATCGTCGGTGCAGCTCGTGGCCAAGGAAGGCGAATACGCATCGGTCAAGATGCCGTCCGGAGAGATTCGCCTGATTTTTCACCGATGCATGGTGACTATCGGTCAGGTCGGCAACCTCGATCATGAAAATATCTCGGTCGGCAAGGCCGGCCGGAGCCGCTGGCTCGGCAAGCGGCCGCACGTGCGAGGCGTGGCGATGAATCCGGTCGATCACCCGCTGGGCGGCGGCGAGGGCAAGACATCCGGAGGCCGGCATCCCGTGTCTCCCTGGGGATTGCCCACCAAGGGATACAAGACGCGGAATCGGAAATCGACCGATCGCTTCATCGTCCAACGGAGAACAAAGTAGAGACGGAGCCGGGTTGATTTCCGGCTCCAGGGACTCGTTATGAGCAGATCGCTGAAGAAAGGCCCCTTCGTCGACACCTCGATGCTCGAGAAAATCGAGACGATGAATCGAGGTGGTGAGAAGCGGGTGATCAAGACCTGGTCGCGGCGCTCGACGATCGTGCCCGAGATGGTCGGACATACGCTCGCGGTGCACAACGGCAAGAAGTTCATCCCGGTGTACGTCACCGAGAACATGGTCGGGCACAAGCTGGGCGAGTTCGCGCCCACGCGCATCTTCAAGGGTCACACGACGAAGGCTGCGGCGGCTGAGAGAGCCGCGGCGGCGGCACCGGCGCCCGGCGCGCCCGCCGCACCCGGGGCGTCCGCTCCGGCCAAGCCGGCCGGTCCGCAGGCGGGGAGCCCGTCATGATTCAGGCGCACGCGACCGCCAAGTACCTTCGCACGTCGGCACAGAAGGCGAAGCCGGTCCTCGATCTCATCCGCGGCCGCGACGTCAATCGGGCGCTCGCGACGCTGCAGTTTGCGCGCAAGGGCGTGGCGCATGACATCGCGAAGGTGCTGCGCTCGGCCATTGCCAACGCGCAGCTCAAGGATGGATTTGGTGGCGACGTCGATCGGCTTTTCGTCTCGGCGTGCTACGCGAATCAGGGTCCCTCGGCAAAGCGTGTGCGCCCCGCCCCGATGGGGCGTGCGTACCGCGTCGTCAAGCGCACGGCGCACCTGACCGTTCAGGTGACCGAGCGGCCGACCGCGATTCCCCTCGTGACGAAGGTCGAAGACACGGCGGCGCCGGCCGAGGCGTCGGCAGAGACCACCACCGCGCAGCCCAGGCGCAAGACGGCTGCGAAGCCCGCGGGCGGAGCGGGCGCGCGTCGGGCGAAGCCCGCGGCGCCGCGGCGGTCGAAGGCGAAGAGCTAACTCGGGACACGAGGAGCATTCTGTGGGTCAGAAAGTTCATCCGTACGGTTTCCGGCTCGGCTTCAACAAGACGTGGCGGTCGCGGTGGTATTCCGATCGCGACTACGCGAAGCTGCTGCACGAGGATCTGGCGCTTCGCCAGGATCTCAAGAAGCGCTTCGCGCACGCCGGTGTTTCGAAGATCGAGACCGAGCGCGCCGCCAACAAGCTGAAGATCGACATCCACACGTCGCGGCCCGGCATCATCATCGGCCGCAAGGGCACGGAGGTCGACAAGCTGAAGACGGAGATTCAGAAGCGGACGAGCCGCGAGGTGTTCATCAACATCCAGGAGATTCAGAAGCCCGAGCTCGACGCGCAGCTGATTGCCGAATCGGTCGCGCTCCAGCTCGAGAAGCGCGTCGCGTTCCGGCGGGCGATGCGGAAGGCGGTCGAGTCGGCGCTCCGGTTTGGCGCGCGCGGCATCAAGGTGCGCGTGTCGGGCCGGCTGAATGGCGCCGAGATCGCGCGGTCGGAGTGGTACCTGCACGGGCAACTGCCGCTCCAGACGCTCAGGGCCGATGTGGATTACGGCTTTGCCGAGGCGAGTACGACCTACGGCCAGATCGGCGTCAAGGTGTGGCTCTACAAGGGCGAGCGGCTGGCTCCGCGTGTCGGACGCGAAGAGGACTACCGCACGCCTCGCCGTGCCGCACGGGGATAACGAGATATCTGTCGGCTCAGGGCTTAGCGCTCGGAGCCGGTTGAAGGATCAACACCGATGTTGATGCCCAAGAAGGTCAAGTACAGGAAACAGCAGCGCGGACGGATGCGCGGCAAGGCGTGGCGCGGATCCGACGTGACGTTCGGCGACTACGGACTCAAGGCGCTCGAGCCGTGCTGGCTGACGGACCGGGAGATTGAAGCGGCCCGCGTGGCGATGACCCGGTTCATCAAGCGCGGCGGCAAGATCTGGGTGCGCGTGTTCCCTGACAAGCCGATCACCAAGAAGCCGCAGGAAACCCGAATGGGCAAGGGCAAGGGCGCGCCCGAGCAGTGGGTCTGCGTCGTCCGTCCCGGCAAGGTGCTCTTCGAGATGGAAGGCGTGACCGAAGCCGAAGCCAGGGAAGCGATGAAGCTGGCGGCGGCGAAGCTGTCCATCCGTACGAAGTTTGCGACTCGGTTCGCCGAGGAGAGAGTGTTATGAAGGCGTCCGAGCTCAGGGATCTGACGGTGGACGAGCTGCGGGACAAGGCAAAGGATCTTCACGACCAGGTGTTCCGGCTCCGCCTCCAGAAGTCGATGGGACAGCTCGACGCTTCGAACAAAGTGCAGGCGACGCGGCGCGATCTGGCGCGCGTCAAGACGATTCTGCGACAGAAACAGAGTGCCTGACGCTGGCGTCGAGCCAGGTCCGGGCGTGGACGGAACAACGTATGGCTGCTAAGTCGGAAAAACTGGGCGTCGTGATCAGCGCCAAGATGGAGAAGACCGTCGTCGTGGCCGTCGAGCGTCAGATCCGGCACGGGCTCTACGGGAAGAGTGAGCGCCGAACGTCCACTTTCCTGGCGCACAACGAAGGCAATCAGGCGCGCCAGGGCGACCAGGTGGCGATCGTCGAGAGTCGACCGCTCAGTCGCCGCAAGCGCTGGGTCGTGACCCGCGTGGTGCGAAAGGCCGTGGAGGTCTAGAAGGCTTCCAGGGTGAGCCCGATCCCCGGCGCGTGACCGCGCCGGGAGCCTGGACGGAGAACAACGATGATTCAGATGCGCTCCATTCTCGACGTGGCCGACAACTCGGGCGCGAGGAAGATCGCGGTGATCAACCCCATCGGCGGATCGGCCGGCCGGTACGCGCGGCTCGGCGACATCGTGACCGCCTCGGTGAAGGAAGCGACGCCGGACGCGAACGTGAAGAAGGGGCAGGTCGTGAAGGCCGTCATCGTGCGGACGCGGAAGGAACAGCGGCGCAAGGACGGCAGCTATATCCGGTTCGACCGAAACGCCGCCGTGCTCGTGAACGATCAGAACGAGCCGATCGGGACGCGCGTCTTTGGTCCGGTGGCGCGCGAGCTGCGCGAGCGCCGGTTCATGAAGATCATTTCGCTCGCGCCAGAGGTGCTGTAGAAGTCCATGTCGAGCTTACAAACTCCCATTCGGCGCAACGACACGGTCCTCGTCACAACAGGCAAGGACCGCGGCAAGCGCGGTCGCGTCCTGAAGGTGCTGCCGGAGAAGAACCGGGTCATCGTCGAAGGCATCAACTTCATCAAACGGCACACGCGGCCCAATCCCGGCCGCAACATCAAGGGCGGCATCGTCCAGCGCGAGGCCTCGCTGCACGCCTCGAATGTGCAGCTCGTGTGTCCCGAATGCGGCGCGCAGACGCGCATCGGACACCGCATCCTCGGCGATGGCCGCAAGGTTCGCATCTGCCGGAAGTGTGACGGAGTCGTGGACAAATGAGCCGCTTGAAGGAACGCTACGTCAAGGACGTCATACCCGCGCTCACGAAGGAGTTCGGCTATCGGAACGTGATGGCCGTGCCCAAGATCCAGAAGGTCGTCGTGAACATGGGCCTCGGAGAGGCGACGTCGAACGTCAAGATTGTGGACACGGGGTCGGACGAGGTCGCGCGCATCACCGGTCAGCGCCCCGTTGTCCGTCGCGCCAAGAAGTCGATTGCGTCGTTCAAGCTCCGCAAGGGCATTCCTGTCGGCACGATGGTGACCCTCCGGGGCGAGCGCATGTATGAGTTTCTCGATCGGCTGATGAGCGTCGCGCTTCCGCGCGTCCGCGACTTCAAGGGCGTGTCGCCCAAGGGATTCGATGGGCGCGGCAACTACACGCTGGGCCTCAAGGATCAGTTGATCTTCCTCGAGATCGACTACATGAAGGTGGACAAGCCGCGAGGCATGAACGTCTGCGTGGTGACGACGGCGAGAACCGATGAAGAGGCGCGAAAGCTCTTGCAGCTGATGGGGATGCCGTTCAGGGCGAACTGAAAGCCGGGAGCGGCGACTGAAGACTGACAACTGAGAACTGCACTATGGCTACCACCGCAAAGATCGCGAAGGAACAGAAGCCGCCGAAGTACAAGGTTCGCCTGCGGAATCGATGCAGGCTGTGCGGGCGTCCCAGAGCCTACATGCGCAAGTTCGCGCTGTGCCGGCTCTGTTTTCGCCGGCTGGCACTCGAGGGCGACGTAACAGGGGTGACGAAGAGCAGCTGGTAAACGGTCCCAGTCGGGAGCCAGACATTGAGCCGAACGCTGAGAGCTGAACGCCGATAGCTGAGAGCTGAGAGTTATGACCGATCCTATTTCTGACATGCTGACCCGCATTCGGAATGCGGTGGCCGCCAAGCACCCGAGAGTGGACATGCCCGCGTCGCGCCTGAAGAGCGAGATCGCGCGGATCCTCCATGACGAGGGCTACATCCTCGGATACAAGCTGCTCGAGGAGAAGCCGAACGGGGCCAACCAGACGCAGCCGCTGATGCGCATTTTCCTGAAGTATGGACCCCACGGCGAGCGCGTCATCACCGGGCTCGAACGGATCAGCCGCCCGGGGCGACGGGTCTACTTCGGCCGCGACGACGTGCCGCCCGTTCTGGCGGGCCTGGGCACGAGCATCCTGACGACGTCGCGCGGGGTCATGACGGGCCGCGAAGCGGTGAAGGTCGGCGTCGGCGGCGAAGTTCTGTGCAACGTCTGGTAACGAATTCTAAGAACTAAGCACGAAGAACTAAGAACTAAGAACTTCAAATACATATGTCCCGCATTGGCAAGAAGCCGATTTCGATTCCGAAGGGCGTCACGGTGAAGGTCGACCAGGACGCCATTGAGGTTCAGGGCCCGAAGGGAAAGCTGAAGCAGCCGTTTCCGCCCGGCATTACCTTCGACGTGAGCGATGGTCAGATTCACGCGAAGACCGTGCGCGAGGATCCGGAGCTCGGCAAGTTTCATGGCCTGGCGCGCACGCTCGTCGCGAATGCCGTCCAGGGCGTGACCGAGGGCTTCAAGCGCGAGCTCGACATCGTCGGGATCGGGTACCGAGCTGAGTCCAAAGGACGACAGGTCGTTTTCGCGCTGGGCTATTCCCACCCGATCGTCTTTGAGGTGCCGACGGGGATCGACATCGCGGTGGACAAGATGACGCACATCACCGTGACGGGCGTCGATCGCCAGCAGGTCGGACAGGTCGCCGCCAATATCCGCAGGCTGCGGAAGCCGGATCCGTACAAGCAGAAGGGCATCCGCTACATGGGTGAAGTGCTGAAGAAGAAGGTGGGGAAGACCGGAGCGTAAAGTAGTTCTTGGTTGCTTAGTTCTTAGTTCTTGGTTTGTGGGGTTCACGCTGCGAGCTGACGGCTGATAGCTGATAGCTACTGATATTCGATACGCCTTATGAAGATACGCACCAAGGAAGACCGTCGCCACCGCATTGCGCTCAGGCTCCGCAAGCGAATCCTCGGCCGGGCCGAACGGCCGAGACTGACCGTGTTTCGAAGCCTGTCGCACATCTACGTGCAGGTGGTCGACGACATGGCAGGGAAGACGATTGCGTCGGCTTCGAGCCTGGAGACGTCGCTCAAGCCGGTATTTGCCGGGAAGATTCGCGGCAGCAACAAGGCGGGTGCCCAGGCCATTGGCAAGACGATCGCCGAGCGGCTCCTGGCGCAGGGCATCAAGCAGGTCGTGTTCGATCGCAACGGGTTTCTGTATCACGGACGCATTCGCGCGGTGGCGGACGCCGCACGCGAGGCGGGGCTGGAATTCTGACGCGGACGCCGCATCCTAAGAACCCAAGAACTAAGCACCAAGAACTACGAATTACGAGTAACGGTGAACCAACAACCAGCAACTAAGAACTATTGAGATGCCCATGCACCGAACCCGCGAACGAATCGACGCTTCACAGCTCGACATCAAGGACACCGTCGTCTCCATCAACCGGGTGACGAAGGTCGTCAAGGGCGGCAAGAACCTGAGCTTCAGTGCGCTCGTGGTCGTCGGTGACGGACATGGAGTGGTGGGCTTCGGCATCGGCAAGGCGAAGGAGGTTCCCTCCGCCATCAAGAAGGGGATCGAAGCCGCCAAGAAGAGCCTCATCCGCGTGCCTCTGCAGGGCACGACGATTCCGCACCGCGTGGTTGGCAAGTACGGCGCCGGGAGCGTGCTGCTGAAACCGGCACCCGACGGCACGGGGATCATCGCGGGCGCCGCGGTTCGTGCGGTGGTCGAATCGGCCGGCATTCAGAACGTGATGACGAAGTCGCTCGGATCGGCCAACGCCCACAACGTCGTGCGGGCAACGTTCAGCGGTCTGCAGGACCTGAAGGATCCGGTGACCGTCGCGCGCATGCGAGGCAAAGAGCTGGCAGACCTGCAAGTCGTGATGGTGTAATCGGCTGGAGCGGTGCGTGATGAGTGAGAAGAAAGCGGCGACGAGTCAGGTTCGAAGAGTGAAGGTGACGCTGATCCGCAGTCCGATCGGCTTCGACCGCAAACAGGCCCGTGTGGTCGAGGGCCTCGGCCTGCGGCGCATTCGACACTCGGTGGAGCTCGTGGACACACCGGCGACGCGCGGCATGATCCACAAGGTCCGACACCTGGTGAGCGTGGAGTAGGTATGGATCTCAGCAATCTGAAACCGCCGAAGGGCGCCAAGCACGCGAAGAAGCGCGTCGGCCGCGGCCAGGGGTCCGGAAGCGGCAAGACGGCCGGCCGGGGCCACAAGGGCGCGCAGTCGCGCTCGGGGTACAAGCGGAAGCGGGGGTTCGAAGGCGGACAGCTGCCGCTCCATCGTCGCGTCCCCAAGCGCGGGTTCAACAACCCGTTTCGTGTGGAGTACGCGATCGTCAACCTCGACACTATTGCCGCCCGCTTCGATGCCGGCGCGGTCGTCACGCCCGAGGCGCTCGTGGAATTGGGCCTCGTCCAGAGCAGCCGGCTGCGCGTGAAGATTCTGGCGCGTGGAGACATCAGCAAGGCGTTGACGGTGAAGGCACACAAATTCAGCGGCAAGGCGGCGGAGAAGATCGCGGCCGCCGGCGGCGCAGCCGAATCGCTTTCAACCGCGGCCGCCCCGCAGGCGTAACAGGCTCGAAGCTATGGAAACCGCCCTCGGCAACATGTTCGCGGTCCCCGAGCTCCGCAAGCGTGTGTTCTTCACGCTCGCGCTGCTCGGCGTGTATCGCATCGGGCATCACATCCCGACACCGGGTGTGAACACCGCCGCCCTCGCGATTCTCGCAGAGCAGGCGCAGAACACGATGTTCGGCCTGTACGACATGTTCTCGGGTGGGAACCTGTCGCGCGTGACGATCTTTGCGCTGGGCGTGATGCCCTACATCAGCTCGTCGATCATCCTGCAGCTCCTGACGGTCGTCTGGCCGTATCTCGAGAAATTGTCGAAGGAAGGCGAGCTGGGGCGCCGGAAGATTACGCAGTATACGCGGTACGGCACGATTCTCCTGGCTGTCGTGCAGTCGCTCGGCATTGCCATCTACCTCGAGCGGCAGACGAACATCGCCGGCGGGTTGCCGCTCGTCTTCCATCCCGGGCTGGGCTTCCGGCTGATGACGGTGCTCACGCTGACCACCGGGCACGACGTTCGTCATGTGGCTGGGTGAGCAGATTACGGAGCGCGGCATCGGAAACGGGATGTCCCTCATCATTTTCTCGGGCATCGTCGTGGGGTTGCCGCGCGCGGTCCTGACGACGTTCGATCAGTTGCGGACGGGTCAGATGGGCTTGATCCGGCTGGTCCTGCTCATCGTGCTGATGGTTCTCGTGGTGGCGGCCATCATCTTCGTCGAACGCGGGCATCGGCGAGTCACGGTCCAGTACGCCAAGCGGGTCGTGGGGCGCCGTATGTACGGCGGCTCGAGCACGCACATTCCGCTCAAGGTCAATACGGGCGGCGTGATCCCGGTGATCTTTGCGTCGTCGATCCTGGCGTTTCCGGCGACGTTGGCCGGCATGTTCCAGAGCGGAGGATGGGCCGAGCGGATTGCGCAGCAGCTTGCCTACGGCATGCCCTTGTATAACCTCTTGTACGTCGCGGGCATCATCTTCTTCGCGTATTTCTACACCGCCATCATCTTCAATCCCGATGACGTGGCGGAGAACATGCGGAAGTACGGCGGGTTCGTGCCCGGCATCAGGCCGGGCAAGCGCACCGCGGAGTACATCGACACGATCCTCACACGGATCACGCTGGCTGGCGCCATCTACCTGGCGCTCATCGCCATTCTGCCGGAGTTCCTGATCACGGGCTTCAAGGTTGCGCCCATCCCGTTCATTGGCGAGCAACTCGACGCCCTGCTGCCCAGGTTCATCACGGAAGGCATGAACGTCACCTTCTATTTCGGCGGCACGTCGCTTCTGATCATTGTGGGTGTGGCGATGGACACCGTGCAGCAGATCGAATCGCAGCTCATCATGCGTCACTACGATGGCTTCATGAAGAAGACGAGAATCCGCGGGCGCCGCGGCTGACGCCGCCCTTGTCGGATATCACATGCTGCCGCTCAACGTGATCATGATGGGGCCGCCGGGTGCGGGGAAAGGTACGCAGGCCGAGCGATTTGCCGGCCGCCGTGGGGTGCCCAAGATTTCGACCGGTGACATCCTGCGAGACGCCGTGCACCGTGGCACGGATCTCGGGCGCCAGGCGCAAATCATCATGGACCGCGGCGACCTGGTCAGCGATGACGTGATGATCGGGGTTGTGTCGGAGCGGTTGACGCAGTCGGATGCTCTGAAGGGCTTCGTGCTCGATGGCTTTCCGCGGACGGTGGTGCAGGCGCGGGCCCTCGATGTCATCGTGTCCGAGCGCGGCCCGCTCGTCGTCATCGACATCGTCGTCCCGGAGGGCGAGCTGACACGGCGGCTGCAGTCACGACGGATCTGCAGCGTCTGCGGTCACAACGCCGGCGGGTTCGAGCACGACGACGGCCATGCGCCGTCGCAAGAGCGCGCGTGCCGGCTGTGCGGTGGACGGCTCGTGACGCGCACCGACGACGATGCGACTGTTTTGACGGAGCGCTTGAAGGTGTATCACCGCGACACGGAACCGCTCGTGGATTTCTACAAGTCGCGAACGACGTTCCGCTCGATCGACGGCGCGCAGTCGCCGGACCGCGTGGCCGCGCAGATGGCGTCCGCAGTCGAGGAAGTGCTGGCGATTTCAAAGGCTGCGGCCCGCGGTCGGCGTTCGGAGGGCTCGCGGTGATTGCCTGTCGATCGCAGGGCGAGATCGCGCGCATGCGCGCGGCGAACGCGCTCGTGGCGAGGGTGCTCGTGGAGCTGCGCGACCTGGTCAAGCCGGGTGTGACGACGGCCGAACTGGATGGCCACGCCGAGGCCCGCATCCTGGATGCCGGCGCCGTTCCGGCCTTCAAGGGGTATCACGGGTACCCGGCGACGATTTGCGCGTCGATCAACGAGCAGGTGGTTCACGGCATTCCCTCGTCGCGCCGGCTCGAGGCGGGCGACATCGTCTCGATCGATCTGGGCGCGCTGCTCGATGGGTATTACGGCGATGCGGCCATCACCGTTCCGGTCGGGCCCGTTGAGTCGAAGACGCTGGATCTCCTGAAGGTGACCGAGGCGTCGCTCTACAGCGGCATCGCGCAGATCAAGGCCGGCGCGCGGGTGTCGGACATCAGCCACGCCGTACAGACGCTCGTCGAGGCGCACGGATTTTCGGTGGTGCGCGAGTTCGTCGGTCATGGAATCGGACAGGCGCTGCACGAGGAGCCGCAAGTGCCGAATTACGGAGAGCCGGGTCGTGGTCCTCGGCTGGCCGTCGGGATGGTGCTGGCGATCGAACCGATGGTCAACATGGGCAACCCCGACGTCCGGATCCTCGAGGACGGGTGGACCTCGGTGACCAAAGACGGCAGCCTGTCGGCCCACTTCGAGCACACGGTGGTTGTCACGGAGGATGGCGCCGAGGTGTTGACGGCGCTTCCGGCGGCCCAAGGCGTTCGGGCCGGGACGTCGGTACCGGCCGGTCTGTAGGCCCGGATCGTCAGCCATGGCGTCCGATCCGGCGTTGCGGGTGACGGGCGTGGTCGTGGAGCTGCTGCCGCGGGCGCTCTACCGCGTGGAGCTCGGTGACACGCGGCGCGTGGTGGCGCACGCGGCGGACACGGTCCATCGCAACTTCGTCCGGCTGCTGGCCGGCGACAAGGTGAGCGTGGAACTGGCGCCGAACGATCGCACCAGGGGCAGGATTACGAGGAAGCTGGACACGTGAGGTGCGTTCTTGGATCGGTTTTGGTCATCGGTAGTATTGAAATTGAGAAACTGACACCGACAACCGAGAAACGAATAACTGAAGACAGATCACTGAAACTGATAATTATCTGGAACAATCCTATGAAAGTGCGAGCATCGGTGAAGAGAATCTGTGACAAATGCCGGATCGTGCGCCGGAGTGGCGTGGTGCGGGTGACGTGCGTCAATCCAAAGCACAAGCAGCGTCAAGGCTAACTAAGACATTAGAGGACTCCCATGGCTCGAATCGCAGGTGTCGATCTTCCCCGAGGCAAGCGCGTTGAGATCGGGCTCACGTATATCTACGGCATCGGCCGCGTGCGGTCGAACGGGATTCTGAGTCAGGCCGGCGTGAGCCCGGACATCCGGGTCAAGGACCTGTCGGAAGATGATGTGAGAAAGATCAGCCGGATCCTCGAGGAACAGGGTGGCGTCGAGGGCGATCTCCGCAAGGAGATCTCGATGAACATCAAGCGGCTGATGGAAATCGGCTGCTTCCGGGGGGTGCGTCATCGTCGGGGACTGCCCGTGAGGGGACAGCGGACGAGGACGAATGCCAGAACGCGCAAGGGTCCCCGCAAGGGCGCGATCGCGAAGAAGAAGACGATCTGACCGTTGGTGGCCAGCATGTTCACTGAGTGAACGAGGACAGAGGCGAGACGAATGGCGAAGACAGAACCGGCAGCCGATGCGGTCCCCGTCAAAAAGGAGACCGGCAAGCGCAAGAAGACGTTCAAGAAGCGCGGTGAGAAGCGGATCGTGCATCATGGGCTGGTGCACATTCAGGCGTCGTTCAACAACACGCTGGTGACCATCACCGATCCGGAAGGCAACGTGATCGCGTGGTCGAGCGCGGGCGGGATCGGGTTCAAGGGCTCGCGCAAGGGGACACCATTTGCCGCCACGCAGGCCGCCATGAACGCCGCCAACGCGGCGAAGGCGTCCGGCGTGCGCTCGGTAGACGTTCGGGTCAAAGGGCCGGGGTCCGGACGGGAGTCTGCGATCCGCGCCCTGCAGACGGTCGGCATCGTCGTGAACTCGATCAGGGACGTGACGCCCATTCCGCACAACGGGTGCCGTCCTCCGAAGCGGCGCCGCGTGTGACGTGTCAGGCGCCCAGCGGTCGATTGTGAGGCATTAATGGCGAGATACGTGGGTTCGGTGTGCCGGCTCTGCCGGCGTGAAGGCATGAAGCTGTTCCTCAAGGGGGAACGCTGCTACACGGAGAAGTGCGCGATCGAGAAGCGCAATTTTCCGCCCGGCCAGCACGGTAAGACCCGCCGCGCCAAGCTGGCGGGGTACGGGCTGCAGCTGCGCGAGAAGCAGAAGGTCAAGCGCATCTATGGGGTGCTCGAGGATCAGTTTCGCCGCTACTTCGAGTCGGCGGAGCGGCAGCGCGGCATCACCGGTGAAACGCTCCTGCAGCTCCTCGAGCGGCGTCTGGACAACGTCATCTATCGTCTGGGGCTCGCGACCTCGCGGGCTCAGGGCCGGCAGCTCGTCCGGCATGGGCACTTTCTCGTCAACGGCAGGAAGGTGGACGTGCCCTCGTACTCCGTTCGCGCCGGCGACGTGATCGGCGTGCGCGCGACGAGCCAGAAGAGCCCCGTCATCGAGCACGCGATGGAGGAAGTGAAGGGCCGCGGCATTCCCGAATGGCTCCAGTTCGATGCGGGCGCCACGACGGGCCGGATCATGTCGCTGCCCACGCGCGAGCAGATCAACCTGCCCGTGCAGGAACAGCTGATCGTTGAGTTGTATTCGAAGTAGAGCAGTTGTCAGTCATCCGTTTCAGTTTTCAGTAGCCGATCGAGTTCAACACTGACTACTGAAGACTGACAACTGAGAACCGAAGTTCAAGAAAGGATTCCTGCCAATGCTGTGGAAGGGTTTCCAGCGACCGAAGCGTCTGGAGTTCGAGCGTGAGACGTTGACCGATCGGTTTGGGCGTTTCTACGCGCAGCCGTTCGAGCGAGGCTTTGGAACGACGATCGGCAATGCCGTTCGTCGCGTGCTGCTGTCGTCCATCGAGGGCGCGGCCATCACCGCGGTGAAGATCGAGGGCGTGCTGCACGAGTTCTCGCCCATCCCGGGCGTTGTCGAAGACGCGACGGACATCATCCTCAATCTGAAGCAGATTCCGCTGAAGATGCACGTGGATCACAGCAAGACCCTCTACCTGCGCGTGACCAAGCCGGGCGAGGTGCGGGCACGCGACATCGAGGCCGACGCGGATGTCGAGATCCTCGAGCCCGATGCCCATATCGCCACCGTGGCCGAGGGCGGCAAGCTGCAGATGGAGATGCGGATGAAGCGCGGTCGCGGCTACGTTGCGGCCGACAAGAACTTCGATGAGGATCTGGGCATCGGGTGGATCCCGATCGATTCGGTTCATTCGCCGGTCAAGAAGGTCAACTATCTGGTCGAGGCCGCCCGCCTGGGCCAGACGACCGACTACGACAAGCTGACCGTGGACGTCTGGACGAACGGCTCGATCAATCCGCGTGAGGCGATCTCGCTGTCGGCCAAGCTCATTCGCGACCACCTGAACATCTTCATCAGCCTCGAAGAGTCCGGCGAACAGCCCCAGGACGCCCAGGCCGAGCCGCCACGGGCGGGAGCGCTCAACGAGCATCTGGACAAGAGCGTCGAGGAGCTCGAGCTCTCCGTGCGCTCGTACAACTGCCTGAAGAACGCGAACATCAGGACGATTCGCGAGCTCGTGCAGAAGAGCGAGCCCGAGATGCTCAAGACGAAGAACTTCGGCCGAAAGTCGCTGAACGAGATCAAGGAGATCCTCCAGACCATGGGGCTGAGCCTCGGCATGCGTCTGGACCAGCCGGCTGCACAGTCGCAGGCGGAGTAGCTTCTTGATCGCTGATAGCAGATCCCAGACCTGAAGGTCTGGGCTACTGGCCGTAACCCCGGACCGAACGTCAGAGCTACTGACGACCGAATACTGACGACTGATAACTGGAAGCAGTTCCATGAGACACCGCGTCGCCCATCGAAAACTCGGACGAGTCACGAAACACCGCTTGGCCATGCTCCGCAACCAGGCGCAGGACCTGCTGCGGCACGAGCACCTCGAAACGACGGTGGCGAGAGCGAAGGAACTGCGCCCGTTCGTGGAGCGGATCATCACCATCGCCAAGCGTGGCCAGGCGGCCGGCAACGGATCGGCGGAGGGTCGCCTGCTCCATGCCAGGCGGCGGGTGCTGCAGGAGATTCCCGACCGTGACGTCGTCGGGAAGTTGTTCGAGACGATCGCACCGCGGTTCGCCTCGAGGCCAGGCGGCTACACGAGGATGCTGCGGATCGGATTCCGCACCGGCGACAATGCCGAAGTCGCGCAGGTCGAGCTTGTCGGCAGCGAGTTCGATCCGAAAGCCGTGCGCGGCAAGGACGAAAAAGCCGCTCCGAAGAAGCCCAAGGGCGTCGGCGATCGCCTGCGCGCCGCCGCTTCGCGGTTGCGCGGCAAGAAGGATGACGGCGACGAGATTCAAGCCGACGAAGCCAAGGCCGCCAGACAGGCTCCCGGCCGCCAGCCGTCAAAGACGACCAGGCGAGTTCCCCAGAAGAAAGGCTGATCCGGCGGGGAACGGCCCGGCGTCAGCCTTCTTCGACCTCCACCCCCTCACGCTCGGACTTCGCCGCCGCGATGATCTTGGTTTGCAGATGGCTCGGCACTTCTTCGTAGTGTGAGTACTCCATGTGATAGGAACCGCGGCCGCCCGTGGCCGACGTGAGGTGCTGCTCGTAGGTCAGCATCTCGGCCATGGGCACCTGGGCTTTAATGACGGTCATGGCTCCTCGCGTGTCCATTCCGGCAATCCGGCCGCGCCGGCTGTTGAGGTCGCCCATGAGGTCGCCGGCGAAGTCGCTGGGCGCGTATACCTCGACGTTCATGATCGGTTCGAGGATCGTGGGCCGCGCCCTCGTCATCCCGTCCTTGAAGGCGAGCGAGCCGGCGAGCTTGAACGAGAGCTCGTTCGAATCTACGGCATGGAAGGATCCGTCGTAGACCGTCGCCCTGAAATCCACGACGGGATAGCCGGCGAGAAACCCGCGGACCCGCGCGTCCTGGATGCCCTTCTCGACCGCGGGGATGAACTGCCGCGGAATCGATCCCCCGAAGATGTCGTCGACGAACTCGAAGTCCGAGCCGCGCGCGAGGGGCTCGAGCTTGATCTTGCAGTCGCCGAACTGGCCGTGGCCGCCGGTCTGCTTCTTGTGGCGTCCGTGCGCCTCGGTCGCGTGCGTGATGGTCTCTCGGTACGGGATGCGCGGCGGCTTGAGGAGCACTTCGACGCCGAACCGCCGCTTCAGCTTCGCAACAGTCACCTCGATGTGGAGCTGACCCTGTCCGGCGAGCAGCAGTTCCTTCGTCTGGGGATCGCGTGTGTATCGAATCGTCGGGTCTTCCTCGATCAGCCGGTGCATGGACGTGCTGATCTTGTCCTCGTCGCCCCTCGTCCTGGGCTCGATGGCGTAGGACAGCACGGGCTCCGGAAAGGTGATGGCCGGATACGCGATGCCCGCGCTTTTTTCGGCGATCGTATCGTTGGTCGCCGTGTCCTTCAGCTTGGCGACCGCCGCCATGTCGCCCGCCCTGACCTCGGGCACGGTGGTCTGCGTTTTGCCCTGCAGGAGCACGAGATGTCCGAGGCGCTCCGGGGCGTCCTTCGTGAGGTTGTGCACCGTGGTGTCCGACTTCAGCGTGCCGGTCATGACGCGAAACATCGTGATGCGCCCGGCGAAAGGATCCGCCACCGTCTTGAAGACGAACGCCGAGTACGGGCCGGTCTCCGTCGCCTCACGCGTCACCTCGTCCGTGGTGCCCGGCTTGAGCCCCTTGACCGGCTTGCTCGCGGGCGACGGAAGATATTCGAGAAGGGCGTCGAGCAGCTGGGGCGCCCCAATGTTCTGGATGGCCGACGTCACGAGAAGCGGAAAGACCCGGCCGCGGCTCGTCGCCTGACGGAGGCCGCCGACGAGCTCCTGCTGCGTTAGCGTTCCGGCCTCGAAGAACTTCTCCATGAGGCCGTCGTCGGCCTCGGCCACCATCTCGACCAGCGCGTCTCGTGCGGCCTGCGCCGCGGGCGCCATGTCGTCGGGAATGGCGTGTTCGGCGAACTTGCCCGAGCCGTCCGTCTGGTACACGAGCGCCTTCATGCCGACCAGGTCGACCACGCCTCGGAACGCCTTTTCCTCGCCGATCGGCAGCTGCACGGGGACGATCGCGCGCCCGAAGGCGTCGCGCAGCGACTGCAGGGATCGGTCGAGGCTCGCGCGTTCACGGTCGATCCGGTTGAGCACGACGAGCCGGGGCATGTCCAGGTCTTCTGCGAATCCCCAGACCTTCTCGGTCTGCACCTCGACTCCCGCGACGGCGTCGACGACGATCACCGCCGCGTCGGCCACGTGCATGGCCGCACGCGTGTCGCTCAGAAAATTGGCGAAGCCCGGCGTGTCGATGATGTTGATCTTTTGCTTGTTCCACTCGGCGAACGCGAGGCTCGCCGTCAGCGTATGTTTGCGCGCGATCGCTTCGTCGTCATAGTCGGTCACCGTCGTTCCGTCATCGACCCGGCCGAAACGATTGACCATCCCCGCGTCGAAGAGCATCGCGGACACCAGCTGCGTCTTGCCCGACCCGCCGTGGCCGGCCAGCACCACGTTCCGGATACTGGCGGCGTCGTAGACCTTCATAGGGGAAGCTCCTTCGGAGTCAGCTTTCAGCTGTCAGCCATCAGCAATGAATTCCAGGCCTGCTGGTTGAGTCGGCGCGTCAAGCTGGTCAGCATCTTCGTCACTTCACCGATGTCCCGCTTCAGCGACGCGATGGGCCGAATCGTGAGCCAGGCCGAGATCGTGAGCGAAGAGCAGATAATACTCAAGTTCAGAGGCCCAGCCCAAGGCGATCCGGAGGAATCGCGCGAATTCGCGATCCCCGCCTCGCCCACAGCCCTCCGCGATATGTGCCGCTGAAACGGCCGTTCGCTAGCTACTACTCATACCTCAGCGCTTCAATGGGATCCAGACGTGCGGCTTTGAATGCGGGGAACATGCCGAAGACGATGCCGACGAACGCCGAGAATCCGATGCCCAGTGCGAACGACCACCACGGCAGGGAGACCGGGAATCCCGAGAAGTAGTGCACGGCGACGCCGATCGAGCTGCCCAACAGAATGCCGAGCACGCCGCCGAGCGAGGTGAGGAAGACGGCTTCAGCCAGAAACTGCCAGAGAATCTCCCGGCGCGTCGCCCCGAGCGCCTTGCGCAGCCCGATCTCGTGCGTGCGCTCGGTGACCGAGATCATCATGATTGCCATGACGCCGATGCCGCCCACCATCAACGCGATCGACGAGATGACCACCAGCGCGAGGAGCGTCGCGCGGCTCACCTGGTCCCACACCTTCAGCGCCGCGTCTTGCGTGATGAGATCGAAGTCGTTCGGCTGATCGAGCCGGAGCCCATGGCGGATCCGCATGACGCGTTCGACGTCGGTCATGGCCACGGCCCGGGGCACGTCGTCGCGCGGCACGGCGGCGATCATGACCGGCAGCATCTCACCGCGCTGGCCGTTGTGGCCGATCCGGACCGCCTTCAGGCCGAACTGCCTCTGATAGCACGTGTACGGAATGACCGCGAAGTCATCCTGCCCCAGATTGAAGCCGCCGGCGCTCGGCCGCTTCTCGAAGACGCCGATCACGGTGTAACGCTCGTTGCCGATTCGGACGACCTTGCCAATGGCGTCACGATTGGCGAAGAGCGCCAGATACGGCGTCTGTCCGAGGACGACGACGTTGTGCCGGTGTCGAACCTCCGTGTCGCTGAAGAATCGCCCGGCCATCACGTGCATGAAGTTGATGGATGCGAAGGCGTCGGTCGTCCCGAGGATGCCGATCGGCTTGGTGTGCTCGCTTTCGAAGAAAATGCGTTCCTCGCTGGGAGGGCCGCCCGCCCCCAGCCACACATCCACCATCTGCAGCGACGTGGTCTGCTCTTCGATCGCCTTCGCGTCGCCGATCGTGAGGTTGGGGCGCCGCATCAGCTCGGTGAACGTCTTGCCGGAGGAAAGGCTCACGCCGCTGAACTTGGCGACGAAGATTGTGTTCGGCCCGATCTCGCGGATGCTGTCGCGAAGGGACTGATCGAACCCGCGGATGAGCGAGGTCATCCCGACGATGGACGTGACGCCGATCACCACGCCCAGGACGGTCAGGCTCGAACGCAGCTTGTTCGCGAGGATGGTCCCGGTGGCCATCGACACGATCTCGCTGATGAGGCCGTAGCGGAGCCGCATGGTTCTCGTCCTACTCCCGGCGCAGCGCCTCAATCGGATCCAGACGCGCGGCGCGAACGGCCGGGTACAGACCGAAGAAGAGGCCCACGAGCGACGTGATGACCACCCCGAGGATGACCGACCACGGCTTCACTGCGGCAGGAACCGGCGTCGTGCTGGCGAGGATCCAGGCCGCCGCCGCTCCGAAGGCAGTGCCGATCAATCCGCCCATGGTCGACAGTGTGATCGACTCGATGAGAATCTGCCAGATGATGTCACGGCGGCGCGCGCCGAGCGCCTTGCGCAGGCCGATCTCGCGCGTGCGTTCGGTGACGACCATCAGCATGATGTTCATGATGACGATCCCGCCCACCACGAGCGACAGCGTCACGACTCCGACCAGGACCGCGAAGATGCCGTTTGTCGCGGTGTGGTAGAGGTCGAGCAGCGTATCCGACGTGAACATGCCGAAATTATTGTCCTGCCGCGGCTTCAGTCTCCGCTCGATGCGGAGCGCCACGATGGCATCTTCCATCGCCTGATTGATCTCGGATGTATCGCGCGGACGGACCATCAGCTGGAGCGACTGCCGCGATCCAAAGAGCCTCTGGAAGGACCCGAGCGGAATCACGGCGAACTCATCCTGCGTCTGGCCGAGGATGCTCCCTTTCTTGTCGCTCACGCCGACCACGCGGAAGTGCACGCCTTCGATCCGCACGACTTTGTCGAGCGGATCGCTCTGGCCGAACAGCCGGTCGGCGGTGCCCCATCCGAGAAGCGCGACGGGACGCGATCGTGAGATTTCGATGGGGCTGATGAGTCGCCCGCGTCCAGCGGTGAAGGTGCTGAAGTTGACGTATTCGGGCGACACACCACGGATGTCGACGCTTTCAAGCGTCTGATCCTGATAGGCGACCTCGCCGCGTGTCTCGCCCTGCGCCATGACGGCGGTAATCGCGGGGCTGAATTTCCTGATGGCTTCGGCGTCTTCGAGCGTCACATCGGGGTTGCCGCGCACCTTCTCGAACTCCTCATCGCTCGTCACCACGCCCAACCTCTCGACGATGAAGGAGTCGGCTCCGGCTTCCGAGACGATGGCGTGCGAGACGTACTCGTTCAGGCCCTGGATGAGCGACACCACGGCGATGATCGACGTCACCGCCACGATGTTGCCCAGAACGGTCAGGAATGAGCGGAGCTTGTTCGACCAGATCGCGTCGAGCGCGATGCCGACGGCTTCGAGCAGATGGTGCATCGCACGGCTACTTCCTGGAGCCCGGCTCCTCGAGCTTGACCTCGTCGCCGTCGTCCATCTGCCGGACGGAATCGAACGGCCCCGTGATCACCAGATCACCCTCCCGGAGGCCCGTGAGGGCTTCGAAGTAGCGTTCCCCCGCAATGCCGACTTTGACCGGCGCGAATTCCGTCGTGTTGCCCCGGAGGACGAAGACGCCCTCGGTCTCCTTGCGTGTTTCGCCGGGCTTGAGCTCTTCCTGGGCGGAGACGCGTGTTTCGACCGAGCCGCCCGAGGATTTCTTCTTCTTCGGTTTCGGCGTGTGCACGACCTTGCCAGACGCGTCGAACGTCACCTCGCGGACCGTGACGGCCTGAATGGGGACCGCGAGCACCTGGGATCGGGTGGCCGTCGTGATGTCGGCCGTGCAGGTGAAACCAGGCCGTATGTCTTGGATCTGCTCATCCAGCGTGAGGACCACCTTGAAGTTGGTCGCCTGTCGAGCGCTGCTGGTCGACGGTGTCGTGGCGCTCGTCTGAATCGGGCTGTTGCCGATCTCCGTGACGTGGCCCTTGAAGGTCTGATCCGGTAGCGCATCGACGGTGACGATTCCCTGCTGGCCGAGGTGCACGCTGGGAATATTCGTTTCGTCCACTTCAACTTCGGCCTCGATGACGGACATATCGGCGATCGTCAGGAGAACGGTGCCCGCGTTGTTCATCGTGCCGATGACCACCGTTTCGCCTTCTTCAATGTTCCGGCGCGTGACGATGCCGTCGATTGGGGATTCGATCGTTACCTTCGTCAGCTCATAGCGCTGACTGTCGAGCGTCGCCGATTCCTGACGAATCTGCTGCGACCGCGTCGTCACCTCCTGTTCGCGCGCCTTCAGTTCCGTGCGGCGTACTTCGACCTCGTTCTGCGCGCGCTCGAGTGCTTCACGTGTGGTCAGCTCATCTTTCCAGAGCTGCTGCTGGCGTTTGAGGTTGGTCTGAGCGAGGTCGAGCGAGGCCTGCGCGGTTTCGACGGAGGCCTTCGCCATTTCAAGCGCCGATCGCGCTGCACCGAGAGACGCTTCGCCTCGCTGGACCGCGCTCTTGAGCATGTTGGGGTCGATCTGCATCAGGAACTGCCCGCGCTTCACGCGGTCACCCTCTTCGACCACGAGCTGCGTCACGCGCCCCACCGTCTGTGCGCTGATGTTCACCGAGCGCTTTGGTTGAATCTTCCCGGACGCCGACACGATCGCGTCGAGATTCCGGCGCCGGATCGACTCGGCGTTCACAGCCGGCACGTCGGAGCGGTGATACCACCACCACCCGGCGCCTGCGGCGCCCACCACGACCAGCAGGACGATCGACGAGATGATCCAGGCTTTGCGAGACACGAAATCAGGCTCCCCCTCGCCAGACGATCACCGCGGCCAGCACCGCGGCGATAGCGCCGTAGAAGGCCCACAACGAGAACACGATGGGGCGAAGGCGGTGCTCGTAGAGGACCGAGACACCCACCGCCAGGACAAGCGTCCACCAGATGATGAAGAGGTCGATCGCCCCAAGCACGCGCGCGGTGAAACCCGTTTCCTCGAGCATCGGGAACAACGACGCGAGGTTGGTGGGCGCGGAGAACGACTCGTTGAGCCAGGCAATCGGCGCCGCCAGCACTCGCGCGGCGGCCAGCACGACCCCTGTGTGAGCGACCATCGAAAACACCTGCCGAAAAGTCACGCGCGGCTCTTGCCGTCGCCCGAAGATGAGCATCACGGCGGCCGTGGCGAGACAGGCGAAGAGCGGCGTCGCGATGAGCGACACCGCTGCGAGCACATAGCCGGCGTTCGGCGCGAATCGTTCGATCGACGCATACCGCGCGTCGGACACGACGAACCCGTACGCTTCGAGTTGTCGAACGATTTGATCGACGATCGCCTGCCGGCCCGTTTCGGTGGCGAGAAGCGCAATCCACGTTCCTGCGATCACCAGCGCCACGAGCAACAGCACATCCATCGAGCGGGGCTGCGCCTTCAGCCGTGCAAAAGTAATCCGCGGCGCTCGGAGAACGCCGAGGATCCGATTGGCGAGCGTGAATCGCTCGGCTGCGTCACGCGCAGACGGCTGGAGAGACGCGTCGATGATGTTGATCACGGGACGTGGATGTCGGGCTCGGGAAAAGCGGAGCGCGCGCGCTGGCAGCGCCGATCGGAAAGCGTTCACTCATCATGATATACGACGGCCCGACGCAGCGTGTTTCCTTGACAGCGTGCGGAGGGTTCACTAGGATGCACGTTCTGTTCCGTCCACTCGATTTGGGCCAGCGGCCCGAGGAGCGCGCCGTGTTCGGACTCGTCCCCAAGGAGATGTTTCTGACGAAGGGTGTCGGCAAGCATCGCGAGAAGCTCACGTCGTTCGAGCTGGCCTTGCGCTCAGCCGGTATCGCCGCGTGCAATCTCGTGCGCGTGTCGAGCATCTTTCCGCCCGGCTGCCGGCTCCTGTCCAGAACGGAAGGCGCCAAGCGGCTCAAGCCCGGTCAGGTGACCTTCGTCGTCATGTCCGAGGCCGCCACCCGTGAGCCGCATCGATTGATCGCTGCCACGATCGGCGTGGCCATACCCAGGGACTCGAAGCTCTACGGCTATCTCTCGGAACACCACAGCTTCGGTGAGAACGAGGACACGGCCGGCGACTACGCCGAGGAGCTCGCTGCCGAAATGCTGGCGACGACGCTCGGGCTCGAGTTCGACCCGGACAAGAGCTGGGACGAGAAGAAGGAAGTGTACCGACTCTCCAACCAGATCGTCCGGACGCACAACGTCACCCAGACCGCCGTGGGAGACAAGAAAGGCCTCTGGACGACGGTCGTGTCGGCCGCCGTCCTCGTCGGCTGAAGCCGGTATCTCCCCGAGGCCAGCCCCTTCGCACCGCCCCTCTCTCTAGGGATCTGCTCACACGTATACGCGGTAGCCGCTCGGGTGAACGTCCGATACTTCTTATGGACGAAATCAACTCGATCTCGAGTGGATTTTGAATATTCAAAATATAACATTCTCAAGGCAGAAACTCAAGTCGTGCGTCTCATTCGCTCTGCTCCCCAGCGCGGTGTTCGCTGTGATCTGCGGCCATCCGGTGGCCGCGCAGGAGTTCGAGGCATTGGGGACACGAGCCCTCGGGATGGGTGGGGCGTTCGTCGCGGTGGCCGACGATGCGACGGCGCCGTACTGGAATCCGGCCGGCTTGGCGAGCGGGGCCACGTTCAGCATGGTGCTGGACTGGTCCGAGGGCGATCCGCGCCGGGACGGAGATCTGTCGTTGTCGCTGGCAGAAGGCATTGTCGGACGGTCAGGTCACATCTTCGCGACCACCACTCCGGCCTTCGGCGCCAGCTACTACCGGCTGACGCTGGCTGCGGTTCGCCCTGGATCCGTCACGGGCGGTCCCGAGGCCCCTCCAGCAGCCATCGTCGATTCCCTGCGCACCGACAACTTCGGCGCGACCTTCGTTCAGTCGGTCCTGCCGGGCCTCGTCGTGGGATCCACTGTCCGCCTGGTCTCCGGCAAGACCGCCAGCGGGCCCGTGGCGACCTCGACGGTTGGCGATGCCTTCGATCAGAGTTCAGACCTCCCCGGCCGCGTCAGCACTGACTTCGATCTCGATATCGGGGCGATGGCCGCCTACGGCATTACGCGATTCGGTGTCACGGCCAGGAACCTCCGACAGCCTGAGTTCGAGGGGGCTCTGCCGTCGGATCCGGCGCTCCGGATGAGCCGCCAGGTCCGAGTCGGTGCGGCAATTACCCCGGGTCGTCCTGCTGCCGCCCCAGGCGCCTCGACGGTCATCGCATTCGATGCGGATGTCGAACGAGTGGAGAATTTTGCCGGGGCCTTTCGCAACGTGGCCGTCGGAGGCGAGCAGTGGCTCATGAGCCATCGCGTCGGCGTCCGGGGAGGGCTGCGTGTCAGCACCATCGGCGACCAGAATCCCGTTGGTTCGGTGGGATTTAGTGTGGCCGCCCGAAGGAGCATGTACGTCGACGGTCACCTGAGCCGAGGAGGCGATGAGGCCGATATTAGCTGGAGTGTGAGCTTCCAATTGACCTTTTAGGTCATACAGTGACAAAATTTGTCAGTTACGGGTGAGGGGCACCCGCAACAGATTTCACGGTTCCTATGCCGGTTCGAATCGGAGAGCTTCTCCTCAAAGAGAAATTCATCACTCCTGAGCAGCTTCAGGAGGCGTTGAACCATCACAAAGTGCACGGAGGGAAGCTCGGCTTCAACCTCGTGAAGCTGGGGTACGTGAAGGACGAGGAGATCACGGCGCTGCTCAGCAAGCAGTACGGCGTGCCGTCGATCGTCCTTCAGGACTTCGAGGTCGATCCGGCGGTCCTCAAGCTCATTCCCCCTGACACGGCCCAGAAGTATCAGATCCTGCCGCTCAGTCGTTCTGGCGCGACCCTCACGATCGCGATGACGGATCCCACGAACGTCTTCGCGATGGACGACATCAAGTTCATGACTGGCTACAACGTGGAGCCGGTCGTGGCGTCGGAAGTGGCGGTCACCGAGGCCATTCAGAAGTACTACAACGTCGGCGGCGCGGATGGCGGCGGCAATGCGCTTGAGCTCGCCACGCGCGCGCTTGAGGAGATGCCCGAGGTCGAAGCGGGCGAAGTCGAGCTGCTTCAGGAGCATGAGGAGATCAGCGCCGAGATGCTTGCCCGGCAGGGCGAGGAGGCGCCGGTCATCAAGCTCGTCAACGTGGTGCTGATGTCGGCCATCCAGAAAGGCGCGAGCGACATTCACATCGAGCCCTACGAAAAGGAGTTTCGGGTCCGGTATCGGATCGACGGCATCCTCTACAACGTCATGACGCCCCCCATGAAGCTGCGCGACGCCATCACGTCGCGCCTGAAGATCATGGCGAAGATGGACATCGCCGAAAAGCGCCTGCCGCAGGACGGCCGCATCAAGATCCGGTTCAACGACGACGGCCGCATGAAGGACATCGACTTCCGCGTCTCGTGCCTGCCCACGCTCTTCGGCGAGAAGATCGTGCTGCGACTCCTTGACCGGGACAAGCTGATGCTCGACATGACCAAGCTCGGATTCGACGCCGAGCCGCTGTCGCGGTTCGAGAACGCGATCACCAGGCCGTGGGGCATGGTGCTCGTGACGGGCCCGACGGGCAGTGGCAAGACCAACACGCTCTATTCCTCGATCTCGCGACTCAACACGCCCGATACGAACATCATGACGGCGGAGGATCCCGTCGAGTTCAATCTGCCGGGCATCAATCAGGTCCAGGTTCGCGAAGGCATCGGCCTCAACTTCGCGGCGGCGCTCCGCGCTTTCCTCCGTCAGGATCCGAACATCATTCTCGTCGGCGAGATCCGCGACTTCGAGACGGCGGAGATCGCCGTCAAGGCCGCGCTGACCGGGCACATGGTGCTGTCAACCCTTCACACCAACGATGCGCCTAGCACCGTGAGTCGGCTCATGAACATGGGAATCGAGCCCTTTCTCGTGGCAAGCTCGGTCAATCTGATCTGCGCCCAGCGACTCGTCCGACGCGTCTGTCCACACTGCAAGCGCGAGCATCCCATTCCGGCCCCTGCCCTTCTCGAAGCGGGATTCAGTGCCGAGGACGCGCGTTCTGTTGTGCCGATGAAGGGCACGGGATGCGATCGATGCAATAACACGGGATACAAAGGACGGGTCGGTCTCTACGAAGTGATGGAGATTGCCGACGAGATCCGCGAGCTCATCCTCGTCGGAGCGTCGTCCATCGAGCTTCGCCGCAAGGCGGTGGACAACGGGATGATGACACTCCGTCAGAGCGGACTCAGCAAGGTGAAGGCGGGTTTGACCACGCTCGAAGAAGTGGGACGCGAGACAGTGAGGTAGCCGATGACCGACAAATTGCCGGGACTTCCCGAGTTGCTCAAGGCGACGATCGACCTTGCCGCCTCAGATCTGCATCTATCCACCGGTCTGCCGCCGGTCGCCCGTGTCGATGGCGATCTTCGCCCCTTCGACATGCCGCCGCTGTCCCCGGCCGACACCAAGCAGCTCGTCTATAGCGTGTTGACCGACACGCAGAAGAAGCGCTTCGAAGAGAACCTGGAGTTCGACTGCTCCTTCGGGATCCGTGGCCTGGGTCGGTTCCGGTGCAACGTCTTCAACCAGCGGGGCGCCGTGGCGGCCGCGTTTCGACTGATTCCTTATGAGATTCGCGGGTTCGAGGAGCTTCGCCTGCCTCCGGTGGTGGCCCAGTTCGCGGATCGTCCACGCGGGCTCGTGCTCATCACCGGGCCCACGGGTTCGGGCAAGACGACCACCATGACGGCGCTGCTGGACAAGATCAACACCGAGCGGAAGGCGCACATCCTGACGATCGAGGATCCGGTTGAATACATTCACGCGCACAAGCGCTGCCTGGTGAACCAGCGCGAGCTGCACAGCGACACGCACGGGTTTGCCCAGGCGCTTCGTTCCGCGCTGCGCGAAGATCCCGACGTGGTGTTCGTCGGCGAGCTCCGCGATCTTGAAACGATGGAGTCGGCCCTCAGAATCGCCGAGACGGGCCACCTGACGTTCAGCACCCTGCACACCAACTCGACGGCTCAGACGATCACGCGCATCATCGACATCTTTCCGACCCATCAGCAGAACCAGATCCGCACGCAGCTCTCGCTCGTGCTCGAAGGCATCGTGTGTCAGGCGCTGGTTCCTCATGCCAGCGGCAAGGGCCGCGTCGCGTCGCTTGAGATTCTCGTCCCGAACCCCGCGATTCGAAATCTGATTCGCGAGGACAAGATTCACCAGATCTATTCGGCGATGCAGGCAGGACAGGAGAAAGCGGGGATGCAGACCGCCAATCAGTCGCTGGCATCGCTCTATCTCAGTCGGCAGATCACGCTCGAGGCGGCGCTCGCGGCGTCGAGCCATCGAGACGAACTGGCCGAGATGATCAATCGCGGCGTTGGCGTGGTGCCCGGAGCCGGCCGGGGCGGAGCGCCGGTGGCACGCACTCCCGTCGCCGGAGGGACTCCTTCGAACCGGCGCTGATCGCCAGGGGATCGCACGATGCCGACATTTGCATACTCGGGACGCACACGAGCCGGCGAGGTGGTCGGGGGGGAACGGACAGCAGATTCGATGGACGCCGTGGTGGCGAGCCTTCGCCGCGAACAGGTGCTCATCACCCGGATCCAGCCCGTCAAGGCGCGCGCGGCTGAGCCCGCGCGCAAAGGCAAGACCGGAAAGAAGGTCAAACCGAAGAACCTCGCGATCTTTACGCGGCAGTTTTCCGTGATGATCGACGCAGGACTACCACTCGTCCAGTGCCTGGATATCCTGGGTAATCAGGAAGAGGACAAGAACTTTGCGCAGGTCATTCTCCAGACGAGAACCGACGTCGAAGGCGGCGCATCCCTCGCCGATGCCATGCGCAGGCATCCCAAGACGTTCGATGCGCTCTTCACGAACATGATCGCCGCTGGCGAAGCCGGCGGAATCCTCGACACCATCCTCAAGCGGCTTGCGACCTACATCGAGAAGGCCGTCAAGCTCAAGGCCCAGGTCCAGTCCGCGATGATTTATCCGATCGCGGTGATCGTCATTGCCACCGTCGTGGTCGGTGTGATCCTCTGGAAAGTCATTCCGACGTTCGCCGTGATGTTCGCAGGTCTTGGCGCCGACCTTCCTCTGCCCACGCGAATCGTCATCTGGCTGAGCAACTCCCTGGTGCAGTTCCTGCCATTCATCCTCGTGGGCCTTGGAGCCCTCGGGTTCGCGTTCCGGCAGTATTACGCCACCGAGAGGGGGCGGCGCGTCGTGGACGGAACACTCCTCAAGGCGCCAATCATTGGCACGATCCTGAGGAAGATATCCGTCGCACGCTTCTGTCGCACGCTGGCGACGCTCATGAGCTCCGGAGTGCCCATTCTCGATGGCCTCGAGATTACGGCGCGCACGTCCGGGAACGCGGTCGTCGAGGACGCGGTCATCTTGGCGCGGACGCGAATTGAACGCGGTGAGACGGTGGCCGTGCCGCTCAAGGAAAGCCGTGTGTTTCCGGCGATGGTGACACAGATGATTTCGGTCGGCGAGACGACCGGTGCGCTGGACACGATGCTCGCCAAGATCGCGGACTTTTACGAAGAGGAAGTGGACATCGCGGTAGCCGGTTTGCTGACCCTCCTCGAACCCGCGATGATCGCGTTTCTCGGCGTCGTCGTGGGTGGGATCGTCATTTCGATGTACATGCCGATCTTCAGTCTGATCAGCAAACTTGCATGAGTGCTCCCGACCCGGCGATTGCGCTCAGGCGAAATCTCGCCCGGCTGATCGGCGCGCGCCTCATTACGATGACCGCGCTCCTCGGCACGGGCGTCCTCGTCGAGACGCTGTCGCCAGGGACGTTTCCAGGCGATCCGTTCTTCGTCCTGATCGCGATCACGTACGGCCTGTCCGTGATCTATGCACTTACCCTTGGCCTGACCACGCGGCGCCGTTGGCTCGTCGACGTGCAGCTGGGGCTCGATGCGGCTGTGGTGACGGCGTTCATCTATCTGACCGGCGGAGTCACGAGTTACTTCTCATCGCTCTACGTCCTGCCGATCATCGCGGCCACGATTCTTCAGCTGCGGCGAGGCGGCCTGCTTCTGGCCGTGCTCACCACATTGACCTATGGCGGGCTGGTCCTGGCTCAATACCTCAGCGCGGCCGGGTTGCTCAGTTCCACCTGGATTCGGTATACGGTGGCCTCGCTGCCGCCGCACCGCATCGCCATCTACACGTTCGCCATCAACGCCTTCGGGTTCTTTGCCGTCGCCCTGCTCAGTGGATCGCTGGCCGAGGGTCTCCAGCGGGCCGATGATCGGCTCGAGCGAGCCTCCCACGAGATTGCGGACTGGCAGGCCTTCAATCAGCATGTGATCGACAGCCTCATGAGCGGGCTGGCGACCACCGACCGAAGCGGCCGAGTCCGCACGTTCAATCGGGGTGCGGAGGTCATCACCGCTCACCCGGCCGAGTCCGTCATCGGTCGTTCGATCGCCGAGATCCTCCAGCTGCCTCCTGAGCTGGCGAAGGCTCTCGACCAGGATCTCGAGGGCGCTCGCGGCCGGCGCACGGATTTCACCTACCGCCTGCCGGACGGCCGGTCCATCGACATCGGGCTGAGCGCCACCTATCTCGACACACCAGGCGGCCGCGCCGGATACCTGTTCAGCTTTCAGGACGTGACCAACTTCAAGAAACTCGAACGCGATGCGCGGATGCAGCAGCGCCTCGCGGCCGTCGGTGAGATGGCGGCCGGCATCGCGCACGAGATCCGAAACCCTCTTGCCTCGATGTCCGGCTCGATTCAGATCCTTCGCCAGGAGCTGCCGTTGAGCGCCGAGCAGGCCCAGCTCATGGACATCGTGCTCAGGGAATCGGAACGCCTCAACCAGACGATTCGATCGTTTCTGGCCTACGCGAGGCCTCAGCGGTTTTCTGTCGCGCGGCTGGATGTGCGACGCGTGCTGAACGATGCGGCGGTGCTTCTGCGCCACAGCGCCGAGGTCCACGACGGACACTCCATCGATGTCGCTGTGCCCCCGGACGCGCTCTGGTACGAGGCCGACGAGGGCCAGTTGCGGCAGATTGTCTGGAACCTCGCGACCAACGGCCTGCGGTCGATGGAAGGAGGCGGTCGTCTGCAACTAACGGCTCGTCAGGAGACCCGGCTCGATGGCGACACAGATCAGGCTGTAGTGATCGAGGTCGCGGATGAAGGTATCGGCATCGCTCCGGAGGATCTCGAGGGCATCTTCCAGCCGTTTCATGGCGGGTTCACGCGTGGCAGCGGGCTGGGGCTGTCGATCGTGCACCGCATCGTGTCCGACTATCGAGGCGACATTCGCGTGAGCTCCAAGCCAGGCCAGGGGACGCGCGTGACGGTGCGGTTCCCGGTGCGCGCGGCTACGGCGGTGGTGTCCTGATGGCCACTCAGTCAACGATCGACCTGCCGCGGACCCATGCGCGCGTTCTCGTCGTGGACGATGAACGCTCGATGCGGGAGCTCCTGACGATCGTGCTGAAGCGCGAAGGGCATGACGTTCTGGTGGCCGAGAACGGCGGCGCGGCGCTCGAGATCCTCAATCGCGAATCCATCGACCTCCTTATTTCCGACATCAAGATGCCGGACATGAGCGGCGTCGACGTGCTCAAGGCTGCCAAGTCGGTGGACCAGGATATCGTGGGCGTCATGATCACGGCCTTCGCGTCGACCGATACGGCGGTTGAGGCGCTGAGGATGGGCGCCTACGACTACCTCACGAAGCCGTTCAATGTTGATGAACTGAAGATCGTCATTCGCAATGCCCTCGAGCGGCGCCACCTCCGTCAGGAGAACGTCCTCCTCAAGCGCACGCTCCAGCACACGCATCAGTTCTCGAACATCGTCGGCCGAAGCGAGGCGATGCTGGCCGTCTTCCGGTTGATTGAAACGATTGCACCGACCAACAGCACGGTGCTCGTGACGGGCGAATCAGGCACAGGCAAGGAACTCGTCGCCCGGGCCGTTCATTTCAATTCGCTCAGGCGCGAGCATCCCTTCGTGGCGTTGAACTGCGGCGCCCTCACGGAAACGCTTCTCGAGTCCGAGCTCTTCGGCCATATGCGCGGATCGTTCACAGGCGCGGCGTCCAACAAGAAGGGTCTGATCGAAGTCGCCGAGCGTGGGACGATCTTCCTGGACGAAATCGGCGAAATGAGCTCGATGATGCAGGTCAAGCTGCTGCGCGTGCTGCAGGAGCGGCGCTTTCGTCGAGTCGGCGGCACTGAGGAAGTGGTGGCGGACATCCGCGTGATCGCCGCCACCAATCAGGATCTGGGCAAGCTGGTCGCGGAGGGACGATTCAGGGAGGATCTCTATTACCGCATCAACGTGATTCCGGTCCAGCTGCCTCCGCTCAGGGAACGGATCGAAGATATCGCGCTGCTGGCGCAGCATTTTCTGGCCAAGTACAGCGAGCAGATGGAGAAGGTCGTGACCGGCATCTCGAACGATGCCCTGGCGCACCTCCAGGACTACGAATGGCCCGGCAATATACGCGAGCTCGAGAATGTCATCGAGCGCGCCGTGGCGCTGGAACGGACACCGACCATTCTGGCGGAGAGCCTGCCCGCTCATGTGCTCGGCCAGATGCCGAAGCACGCCCGTCCGCTGCCATTTCCCGAAAGTGGGTTCGACCTCGAACAGCACGTTCAGGAGCTCGAGCGCGATTACATCGCGCAGGCGCTCCGCAAGGCGGGAGGCGTCCAGGTGAAGGCTGCCGATCTTCTGGGGATGAGCTTTCGGTCCTTCCGGTACTACGTCAAGAAGTACAATCTGAAGTAGGGAGCGTTCCTGCGAAAGTTCCGCCCATGAAGAGCGCGCGGTCGGGCTCGCGCCGATCGGCCTATCACCGACGTTCACCGGGATTCACGCTCATCGAACTGCTGGTCGTGTTTGCGATCCTGGGCGTCGTGGCCGCGTTCGCCATTCCCGGGCTGATCCGCGCACGGATTCGTGCGAACGAAGCGTCGGCGATCTCGTCGCTCCAGGCGATACGGGACGCGCAGGCCATATTCCGGTCGGTCTGCGGCAACGACCGAGACTTCGCGGCCAGTCTCACACAGCTCGGAGCGGCGACGACGCTCTCACCGGATCTGACGACGGGGGACGAGGTCATCAAGAGCGGCTATCGCATCACGTTGACGGCGACGGAGCCGAACGAAGCCAAGGATCACTGCACCGATCAGGAAACGGCCAGGGCGTGGTACGTCACCGCAACGCCCATGTCGCCAGGCTGGTCCGGCTCCGCGGGCTTCGCGACGGCCCAAGGCGAGGGCATCTGGCAGGACAGATCCGGGCTGGCGCCCACGCAGCCGTTTGCTCAAAGCCAGACGGTCTCTCAAGTCGATTGACACTTTCTGCCACGTCCGGGCGCCACGAATTGGCAGTCGCGCCCATCCTTCACCTCGACGCCTACGCGCAGCTCGTTCATAAGCGTTTCATCAGCTGCGACTTAGCGCCGTGTTGCAAGGTTGCACAGCCATGGCACCGCGGTTGCTCAAGAGCTGGCAGCCCCCGGTAACCGGTCGCTGGGGACTTGGAGGCGGCCGGCTCGTGATCGTCCCGACTTGAGGAGTAGATGATGAGGATTCGGAAAGAAGAAGGCTTCACGCTGATTGAGTTGCTGATCGTCGTCGCGATCATCGGGATCATCGCGGCCATCGCAGTGCCGGGATTGCTGCGCGCCAGGATGTCTGGCAATGAGGCTTCGGCCATCGGTTCGCTGCGCGTCATCAACAGCGCGCAGAATGCCTACAGCAGCGGGTGCGGCGCGGGGTTGTATGCGGCCAGCCTGACGGAGCTCGGAACTGCGCCGACTGGCGGCCAGCCGTTCATCAGTCCTGATCTCGTTCCGGCCAGCGGAACGACGGTTGCCAAGAGTGGCTACAACGTGACATTGGCGGGCACGGGCTCAGCGGTGACCGGTGCGGCAGCGGCTTGCACGGGCACGGCCGGTTCAGCACTCAGGCCGACCTACTTTGCGAATGCCGACCCCATGTCGGCCAGCACCGGCGGGCGGTACTTCGGCACGGCGGAAACGCAGACCATCTTCCAGCATACGGCGGCGGTGACGGCGATTTCCTCGGCGGGAGCGCCGACGCCATCGGCTGCAGTGCCCATTCAGTAGGAAGGGTAGTCGACCTCGACCCGGGCATGTACGAGGGGATGTCCGCAGGCGCGGACATCCCCTCAGTTTTTTTTGATGACATAAACCCGGCTCCATCGACATTTTTGACCGGCTCAAGCCGAAACTTAAGGATTGAGAGTACGGCTGCAACCGAGCGGCACGGCGGGAAAGGCCTGAGTCGCTGGGCGCCGAATGGCGGTATGCTGAAAGGGAAGGACGCGAAAGGGTTCACGGTGCTCGAGATGCTGATTGTGGTGGGAGTGATTGGCCTCCTCACCGCGATCGCCGTGCCCAGTCTGGTCAGGGCCCGCATGGCCGCCAACGAAGTGTCGGCACTCGCCTCGCTCAGAACGATCAACGGGGCGCAGCTGGCTTACCGTGCGTCATGCGGCAACGGCCTCTATGCGGCCAGTCTGGAAGAGCTCGGGCGTATTCCGGGCGTGGGCGCGGCATTCATCGGCCGCGACCTCGTGCCGTCGAACGGCCCCAGCGTCGCCAAGAGCGGATACGAGATTACGCTCCAGGGGACCGGTGAAGCCATCGATGGCGCCGCCGAGGCGTGCACCGGATCGCCGGGAACATTGCTTCGTGAAAGCTACTTCGCCAGTGCGGCGCCCCTGTCGTTGACGACGACAGGCCGCCGGTTTTTCGGGACGTCGGAACGCCAGACCGTGTTTCAAAACAACTCGGCCATTAGTAAGATTTCGTCGAATGGGCGGCCAAGCCCGGATGGGGCACCAGTTCAAACACGAGAGAGTCAGGAGCAGCTAAATGAGCATGAGGGACGATCGCGGCTTTACGTTGATTGAGTTGCTGATCGTCGTGGCGATCATCGGGATCATCGCGGCGATCGCAGTGCCCGGGTTGCTGCGGGCCAGGATGTCGGGGAACGAGGCCTCAGCGATTGGATCGCTGCGCGTCATCAACAGCGCGCAGAACGCCTACAGCAGCGGTTGTTCAGGCGGGCTGTACGCGGCAAGCCTGACTGAGCTCGGGACGGCGCCGACGGGCGGTTCGCCGTTCATCAGCCCTGATCTCGTGCCAGCCAGCGGCACGACCGTGACGAAGAGCGGGTACAGCGTGACCCTGGCGGGTACTGGTTCGGCGGTGACGGGTGCGGCGGCGGCCTGCACGGGCACGGCTGGCTCGGCGCTCAGACCGACCTACTTCGGCAACGCCGATCCGATTTCGTCGAGCTCGGGTGGCCGTTACTTTGGAACGTCCGAAACGCAGACGATCTTTCAGCACACGGCGGCGATCACGGCGATCTCCTCGGCTGGAGTGCCAACGCCCTCCGCGGCGAAGCCGATTCAGTAGGCGCCGAACCGGGCGTTCATTCGCTTGCTCGGCTGGTGGAGCGGAATTGGAGGCCGGCTTGGGCGCCGATCATCGGCGCGGGCCGGCTTCACGTTCTGGCGCCGACGGTTGACACTCATACAACCGGCCCGTACCATGCGAGACAGTTCCCATGCAGACGGTTTGTGACTTAATGAGCCGCCGGATGCGCGTCTGGCTCGTGGCCTTCGGCCTGCTGGGGCTGGGTGCGTCGCTCGGCTCGTCGTACGTGCACTACCGCTTGCTTCGAGACCCAGGTTACACGAGTTTTTGCGACGTCAGTTCCAGCATCAATTGCGAAGCCGTATATGAAAGTCGGTTCGGTACCGTCATGGGCGTACCAGTGGCTCTCGGCGGCGTCATCTGGTTTGCGCTGGCTCTACTGCTTACGTTCGGCGCCCGCACGACTGACGCGTCACAGGCGGGCGCGGCGGTGCCCGCCGACGAGAGCGGCGCCAACGTCCGCGGGTACCTGTTTGTGCTGTCCACGCTAGCTCTGGCGGTTGTCATGTACCTTGGATATGCATCGTTCGTCATCCTGAAGACCGTGTGCCTGCTCTGCCTGCTGACTTATGTCGCGGTGATTGGGATCTTTCTGATCTCAGGAAGCGGGCAGGCCGTGCCCATGCGAGCGCTTCCGCGCCGCGCGCTCGCCGACATGCGTGCGATGCTGGCCCGTCCGTTGATGCTCGCCGTGATCGTCATGTTCGTCGTCGGCGCGGCGTCCGCGGTGGCGTTTTTTCCGCGGGAAGGCGATCTCCTGCCGGTCTCGCAGCCTCCGGCGGCCGGGGCGGAATCGAAGCAAAGCGAATTCGAGCGGTGGTTCACGACGCAGCCGCGCACGCCGATCGCGCTGCCCAGCGATGGAGCCGTCGTGGTGATCTTGAAGTTCAACGATTTTCAATGCCCCGCGTGCGGTCAGACATTCCTGAACTACCGTCCCATCCTCGAGAAGTACAAGGCCGAACGTCCCGGCGCCGTGAAGTTCATCGTGAAGGACTTCCCGCTCGAGCCGGATTGCAACCCGAACGTGCCGAATCTGGTGCATCAGGCGGCCTGTGAAAGTGCAGTCGCCGTGCGGCTCGCCAGGAATCACAACCGTGACGAAGCGATGGAGGAGTGGCTCTATACCCACCAATCCACGCTGACGCCGGCTGTCGTCAGGGAAGCGGCGCGAGATGTCGGCCAGGTGACTGACTTCGACGCACGTTATCAGGGCGTGTTGCCGGCCATCCGCGCGGACGCGGACTTTGCGAAGCAGCTGGGTGTTCGTGTGACCCCGACCTTTTTCATCAACGGCGTGCGGGTCGAGGGCGGCTTGAGACCCGAATACTTCGACGCGGCGATTCGGTATGAACTGAAGGCCGCCGACGAGGCGAAGACGGGCGGCGCCCGCCCCCAATAATCCATGGGCGCGGTTCGGATCCGGGAGCTCACGAAAGACTACCAGGTGGGTTTCTGGCGCCGGCGTCCCTATCGGGCGCTCGATCGGCTCTCGCTCGGCGTCGATGCCGGCGAGATTTTCGGTCTCCTCGGGCCGAATGGCGCCGGCAAGACGACCACGCTCAAGCTGCTCACCGAGCTTATCTTTCCGACCGAGGGTGAGATCGAATTACTTGGACGCCCTCCCGGCGATTTGTCCCTCAAGCGGCGCATCGGATACCTTCCGGAAAACCCGTACTTCTACGATCACCTGACCGCTGAGGAGTTGCTTCACTACTACGGCAGGCTGTTTGGCCTCTCGCGAGCCGAACGGCGGTCGCGTGTCGGTCGGCTGCTCGACGAGGTCGGCATCGGCCCGGAGCGGAAGTTCGAACTGCGGCGGTTTTCGAAAGGCATGATCCAGCGCGTGGGCCTCGCGCAAGCTCTCTTGAACGAGCCGGAGCTGGTGCTGCTGGACGAGCCGATGTCCGGCCTCGACCCGCTTGGTCGTCGCGAAGTGCGCGAACTGATTCTGCGGCTCCGAGATCGGGGCTGTACCGTGATCTTCAGTTCTCACATCCTGAGTGATGCCGAGACGTTGTGCAGCCGGGTTGGGATACTGGCGGCCGGCCGCCTGGTCGGCGAGGGTCCGCTCAAGGAGATTCTCGCTCTCGAGGCACGCGGGTGGGAGCTGGTCATGGAGGGCCTGACGTCTGCCGTGGTCGATCGTCTCCAGTCCCGAGCCACACGCATCACCAGGCTGGGAGACGAACGCTATGCGCTCGACCTGCCGGCCGAGACGCCTCCCGAGACGCTGATTCGCGAGCTCACGGCAACTGGCGGGCGACTGGTCTCAGTCAATCCGATTCGCGAGACGCTGGAGGATGTTTTCGTCCGCAAAGTCTCCGGCCGGACGCGCACGCCTGAGATGGGGGAGCGCATCGCATGAGAGCCGTTACAAGCGTCGCGGTCAACGTCTTCAGAGAATCGGTTCGGGACAGGGTCCTCTACAATCTCGTCCTGTTCGCACTCCTTCTGATATCGGCCTCGTATCTGATCGGCCAGCTCACGGCCGGTCAGGATCTCAAGATCATCAAGGACCTCGGTCTGGCCGCGAGCGCGGTGTTCGGCCTCTTCATCGCGGTCTTCATCGGTGTGGGTCTGGTTTACAAGGAAGTGGAGCGGCGAAGCATCCACAACCTGCTGGTCAAGCCTCTCAAGCGTCACCAGTTCATCCTGGGCAAGTTCTTGGGCTTGTCGCTGACGCTCTTCGTCAATCTCGGGGTGATGGCCCTGGCGCTCTATGCGGTGCTCGGCTATATGTCCTATGCGGCGACGCCACCGGTCCGCGCTGGCTGGGAGGCGGCCGCAATGGATCCGGCCCTCCTCAAGGCGTTTCTCCTCATCTTCATGGAGCTCGTGCTCCTGACGGCGATTGCGCTCTTTTTCTCCAGCTTCTCCAGTCCGATTCTCGCGGCGGTGCTCACGTTTGGGTTGTACATCATCGGCCATTTCAACGCCGACCTCCAGCATTTCGATCGCATCGTCTCGTCGCGCGCTGCGGGTTACGTGGCAAAGGCGATTTACTACCTGCTGCCGAATCTCGGACCATTCGACATCAAGTCAACCGTCGTCCACGGTTTGCCGGTCTCGGCTGGCTATCTCGCGACGACCATCGGCTACGCCGGCGCCTACAGCGCCGCCATGATCGTCGCAACGATGTTCATTTTCAGCCGCCGGGATTTTCGCTGAGATGCCTCGACTGAGGAGCTCGCAGACGATGACCCTGGCGCTGCTGACGATTGGCGGTTTCCTGGGCCTGTCCATTGCAGTTCAAGCGGTGCGCGATCGCCGGTTTCCTCTCCCGCAAGCCGCCGAACCAGCGCTCTACCTGGCGTCGGGCGAGGCGGTTGAGAAGATCGCGCTGTCGTTCGAGGGCGTCGCGTCGGATGTGTATTGGATTCGCGCGATTCAGCATTACGGCGACGAACGGCTGAATGGCGGACGGAATCGATTCGCGCTGCTCTATCCTCTCCTCGATATCACCACGAGCCTCGATCCACGTTTCGTGATTGCCTATCGATTTGGCGCGCTGTTCCTTGCCGAGCCTTTCCCGGGCGGTGCGGGGCGACCGGATCTGGCGATCCAACTGCTCGAGAAGGGCCTCCGCTCCCAGCCATCCAAGTGGGAATACCTCGAGGACATCGGCTTCGTGCAGTACTGGCAGCAGAGGGATGCCGCTCGTGCGGCGGCGACCTTCTCGAAGGCCGCTGACATTCCCGGCGCCCCGTGGTGGCTGCGTCCTCTCGCCGCGACGACATTAGCCAAGGGCGGACAGCGCGACGCTTCACGCTTTCTGTGGCAGCGCATTCTCGAGAGTGCCGGCGACGACTGGCAGCGGCGAACCGCTGAGACCCGGCTTCGTCAACTCGATGCGCTGGACCGGATCGACCGACTCCGCCAGATCGTCGATGGTTTCGTTCGAACCGCCGACGGCGCGTCCGTCACCTGGTCGGCTCTGATCAAGGCGGGCCTGCTGGTCGATGTGCCCGTCGATCCGGCCGGAATACCGTTCGTGCTCGATCCTCGCTTTCACGACATTTCAGTTTCGACAACCTCACCGCTCTATCCGCTTCCTGTGGAGCCTCCGGCTTTGGGGGCGCCCCTTCTGTGATGTCGGCCGGCGCGGGGACTGTGATCGTGGCCATCTTCGGGCTGGTCGTGGGCAGCTTCCTGAACGTTTGTATTCACCGATTGCCGCGCCATGAGTCGATCATCAAACCGCGATCTCGCTGCCCGTCGTGCGGCACCACCATTCGATGGTTCGACAACGTGCCGGTCGTTGGATACTTCATGCTCAGAGGCCGTTGCCGGAGCTGCGGCGCCAGAATCGCCGCCAGATATCCCCTCGTGGAAATCGCGACCGCCGCGGCGTTCGTCGCCGTGTTCGTTGCCGTTGGCCCGGGCGCGCTGCTGATACCGCGCCTGGCGTTTGTGGCGTCGATGATCGCCCTTCTCATCATTGATCTCGAGCATCGGCTTCTCCCGAATGCGATCACTGTGCCGGGAATCGTGGCGGGCGTCTTGTTCAGCCTCGTGGCGCCGCCCGGATGGCGGAGCTCGCTCGTCGGACTGGCGATCGGGGGCGGCGTCCTGCTGGCGACTTCGGAGGTGTACTACCGTCTTCGAGACGAGGAAGGGCTCGGGATGGGCGACGTGAAGATGCTCGCGATGATTGGCGCGTTTCTCGGCTGGCAGCTGATGCTCCTGACGCTCATCATTGGATCCATGATTGGCTCGCTGATCGGACTTGGCCTCATCCTTCGAGATCGGCGCAATCTCAAGTTCGCGCTGCCCTTTGGAACCTTCCTCGCCCTCGGAGCCATCCTCGCTAGCGTTGCCGGCGATCGAATCCTGGCCTGGTATCTCTCGTTCTATTGATGAAGGGCCGCAGCACGCCATGACACCATCTGCGTACGCGCTGATCGGGCTCACCATGATCGTGGCGGGTCTGGTCGGCATTCTGATCTTCGCCGTTCTGCGCTTTGCCGCAGCGGCCCGCGACGCGCGGCTGACTCTCCGCGATCACACGACGGAGTCGGCGTTCCTGACATCGGCGCTCGAGGAGGCGATGGCCAAGCTCCGAGTGCGCGAGCGGGCGCAAGCTGAGCGTGCCGAGGCGTCCGAACGCCTGAACAGCGAGATCGTCGCGAGCCTCACGGCAGGGCTGCTGGTGCTGGATGGCGCCGGAGAAGTCCGCATGCTCAATCCGGCGGGGCAACGCATCCTCGGCATCTCCGACGCCAATCCCTCGGGCAACTTTCGCGGGCTGCTCAAGCGCGCGCAGCCGCTCGCGGAGGCGCTTGGCGAGTGCCTGACCAACGGCAGGCCCATCGTGCGTCGCGTGCTGCAGCTGTCCGGAGGTGTCGGGTCCGAGTCGCATCTCGGTGTGACCGTGTCGCCGCTCTTCGACGGGCAAGGCCGGCCGCATGGCGCCGTCTGCCTCTTTACCGACCTCACCGCGATCGTCGAGCTCGAGGAGCAGCTGCGGCTCAAAGAAAGCCTCGCGCAGCTCGGGGAGCTCACGGCTGGCATTGCGCACGAGTTCCGAAATGGACTGTCAACGATTCACGGCTACGGAAAGCTCATAGAGCTCGACGAACTTCCCCAGGCATATCGCCCGCATGTGCAGGGCATCAGACACGAGACCGTCGCCCTCGGTCAGGTCGTCACGAACTTCCTGAACTTCGCCAGGCCCGCGCCGCTTGCGTTGTCTCCCGTCAATCTGGCCACGCTCGCCGAGCGGGCGGCAGACGAGCTGAGGGCTGAAATTCAGCGCGCCGGCGGGCAGGTCGTGGTCACCGGCGAGTTCGCGACCATCGAAGGAGACGAAGTGCTCCTGCGCCAGGCGCTGAGCAATCTCGCTCGTAACGCGCTCGAGGCCTGCACCCAAGCGCAGTGCCCGCCGCAGATCTTCATCGAGGGTCAGGTGGATGGTCCGCAGGGTCTGGCGAGGGTCATCGTTCGGGACAACGGGCCCGGCGTGGACGAGGCGGCTCGCGCAAGGATCTTCCAGCCATTCTTCACGACCAAGCCACAAGGGACCGGCCTCGGCCTCGCCCTCGTTCAACGGATCATCGTCACGCACAACGGTCGCATCCACGTCGGCGCCGGTTCGCCGGGCGGCGCGGCATTTACGGTCACCTTGCCGCTTTCCCCGCCCCGCGACTGACTTCCGAACTCCGCGGCCCGCACTCGCATCGAGGCGCGTTGGAATTTTCGCTTTTCGACGTGCTCGCCATCCTCGCAGTTTTTGCGACGATGTCGTCGGGTCGTGGTGGCGTTGATGCAGAATTCCTCGATTCCTCTCGATTGGGAATGCGGCACGCAATGTGGAACGAGAACTTCAGGCGCGCCTGGCGGCGGTCTCCAAACAGCCTGTGGCCGGTCAATCGGCGCGTCTGGCGTGACGCTCACGCTGATTTAAAGTTCGAACACGCAGTCGGTTTCGGTCAATGGTGTTGGCAAGATCCGGCTCGACGAAATCTGAATCGGGTTTTTCGCTCGTCGAGGTGATGGTGGCGACCGCCCTCCTTGCAGTGGGACTGGTGTCGCTGGCGCAGCTGTTTGCCGTCGCCGCTCAGAACAATATCAACGCACGCAATTCCACCTTCGCCTCCGTCCTCGCCGAACAGAAGATGGAACAGCTGCGAGCCTTGGCGTGGGGCTTCGATCCGGTTGGGCTCCCGTTGAGTGATGTGGCGACGAATACCGCGGCGCAACTGGAGACAGCCCCCGGCGGCACGGGGCTTTCTCCTTCGCCCGACACCAGCCTGACCCACAACACCGACGGGTACGTGGATTACGTCGATCGTTTCGGCAACATTCTGGGAGGTGGGTCAACCGTTGCAACGGGCACGGTCTATGTCCGGCGCTGGTCCATCGAGCCTCTCCCGACCGATCCAAACAACACGCTGATCATTCAGGTGCTGGTCACGCCGCATGTGGACCGAAGCGTCGCCGATGCGGCCAGTGTCGGCCGGCTTCCCGACGAAGCGCGTCTCACGACCGTCAAGACGAGGAAAGCCACGTGAGGCGCCAATCGTTTCGGTCGGAAGCCGGATTTACGCTGATCGAGATGCTCATCTCGACCGCGATTTTCGTCACCGTGGCGGGCGCGATCTTCGCGGTCTTCAATCCGTCACACGGCATTTTCCAGGCGCAGCCGGAAGTATCGGACGAGCAGCAGCGGTTGCGTGTGGGCGTCGATTCCCTTCGAACGGATCTGATGATGGCCGGCGCCGGCATGTACTCGGGATCGGCCGCCGGCGCGCTGGTTTCGTTCTTCGCACCCGTCGTGCCAGCGAGGCTCGGAGCGACCGGTGCCGATCCTCCGAGTACCGTGCGGTCCGATGCCGTCACCCTCGTTTACGTGCCCACGACGCCGGCGCAGACGACCGTGAAGGATCCGATGCCCAGTTCGTCGGCCGAGGTCAAGTTGAACGCCGAGCCTGGCTGTCCGACCGGCGACCCGCTTTGCGGATTCGCCGTCGGCATGCGGCTCATCATCTTCGACGACACCGGCGCGAGCGATGTATTCACGGCGACCGACGTTCAGGACTCGGTGCTGCATCTGCAACACCGGGACGGTCGGTTGTCGAAGCCGTACGGGGCCGGAGCGCATGTCGCACACGTTGAAAGTCACACGTACTACCACGATTCGCAGAACCTGCAGCTTCGACACTTCGATGGGTATCAGACCGACCTGCCTCTCGTCGACAACGTCGTGGGTTTGAGTCTTGAGTATTACGGCGATCCTCAGCCACCTGTTCTGAAAAAGCCCGTGACGGATCCCAAGGGTCCGTGGACAACCTATGGCCCCAGGCCTCCGGCGATCGGCGTGGACGACTCGTCCGACACGTGGCCTGCCGGAGAAAACTGCGTCTTCACGGTGAGCGGGCCCAATCAGGTGCCGCGCACGCAGATGGCGAGCCTGGGCTCGCCCACGGGGCCGCTCGTCAAGTTGACGACGCCGATGCTCACCGATGGCCCGTGGTGTCCCGACGAGAACGCACTCAATCGATTCGATGCGGACCTTCTTCGCGTGCGCAAGATTCGCGTCAACCTGCGCGTGCAGACCGGTGTGGACGCGTTGCGTGGCATCGGCAGCACGGCGGCTACGGCGCTCTTCCGGCGTTCGGGAACGTCAAAGGGCGGGCACCGATACGTCCCAGATCAGGAAATCCACTTCGACGTGACCCCGCGCAATCTCAATCTCGGTCGTTAGATGAGCATTCTCAGCACCACCTATCGTTCTCCGCTCGAACGCGTCGTGAGAGGTGGCTCGGTGTGTCGGGCTCGATGGCATGACGAGCGCGGCGTCGCCCTGGTGATTGCGCTGATGTCGATGATCCTGATGCTCGGACTCGGCCTCGCGCTGGTGCTGACGACGACAACAGAGACGATGATCACGGGGAACTATCGTGGCGGATCCGAAGCAATGTATGCGGCCGATGCGGGCGTCGAGCGGGCCATGCAGGACTTGCTGACAGTGCTGGATTGGAACACCATCCTGTCCGGTGCGGAGACCTCCGCGTTCATCGACGGCGATCCGAGCGGCACCCGCACGATGTCGGATGGGTCCACGATCGATCTCACGCAGGCGACTAACGTGCTCAACTGCGGGAAAGTGACGACCTGCAGCACATCCGACATGAATGCGTACACGGAGGAGCGGCCGTGGACCACCAACAACCCGCGCTGGCAACTTTACTCCTACGGGCCAATGACAGGCATGTTGACCGGTGGTGCCACGGCCACCATCGACTCTCGCATGTACGTCGTCGTCTGGGTGGCCGACGATTCTTCGGAGAACGATGACGATCCCACCGTCGATGGTGCGTCGCAAGCCAATCCGGGGAGCGGCGTGCTCTCGATGCGAGCTGAAGCGTTCGGACCCGGCGGCATACACAAAGTCATCGAGACGACTGTCATGCGCACGGATAGCGGCGTGGGGCAGGCCGGCGTCCGCATTCTCTCGTGGCGAGAGCTGCGGTAGGTGGGCGGTCCGACGAGACCTTTTGGGACCGTGCCCGCGCGGACTATCTGGCGTGCCAGCAATCCGATCTCGAGTCGGCGGCAAAGCACTGTCACCTAGCCGTTGCGGAAAACCCTCGTGACGCCGGGCTTTTGAACATTCTTGGCCAAATCCTGACGCGGCCTAACATCGCTGCCGAGGCCATCCCTCGCCCTGATCGGGCCGTCGGCCCGGAGCGGCAGCGCTCGTCCTATCACTTCAACCAACCCCCGGCACAGGGGGGAGGGGGGAGAGAGGGCTGGTTGGCGCAGAGAACACGTCGTCAGGGGGATACAGGGCCCGGCGCAGGCCCTTTCCCGGCGACTACGTCACCCACTGTTCAACCCTGGGCTGGCGTTGCGCAGGGGTGGGAAAGTATCGGCCACCCCAGCCGAATCCGGCGGGCTTCGGAGCTTGCGCCTGGTGAGCCCGGATTCTCACCTATCTCGAGCGACGAGCCTGGAGAGGGCCGGCCCCTGGGTCGAAGCTGGGAAGGAGTTCGACCGATATCTTGAGCTGAGGCCGGAGGCCCCAGACCGGGATTCTCCGCGGGAACGAATCTCTCAGCTGCCGTCCGCGGATGGTATCGTCCGCGACGCCGGGTCGATCGCCCCCTGACGCCCAAGAAGGCGCCTCGCCGCCTCGACCATCACGGATGGGGGGCCGTAGCTTTGATCTTACGAGCCTTGGGTGAGCGCCTGACCGAACGTTCGAGGCTAGCCATGTCCATGAAAGCCCTAACCCTCTGGAAAGCATCGCTCCTGCTGCTGATGTCGGCAACCGTTGCGCACGGGCAAACGCTCGCTGAGGTGGCCCGCGAGGAGGAAGCACGCAGAAAGACAGTGAAAGAGCCGTCGAAGGTTTATACGAATGCGGACCTTCAGACGACGCCTCAGACGTCGACGACGAGCACAGCGCCGGCGAGCTCGTCGAGTCAGCCGGATGGGACCACAAAGGCGGCGTCTCCCAAACCCAAGGTCGACAGCACGGCCGCACCGCCGGCCGAGCCGGATCCTGCCAAGGACGAAAAGTACTGGCGCGATCGCATCACCGCGGCGCGAACGGAGATCGATCGCACGCAGACGTATCTCGAGGCGATTCAAACTCGCATCAACGCGCTGACGACCGATTTCGTCAACCGTGATGATCCGGCGCAGCGGTCTGTGATTGAAATGGAGCGGAAGAAGGCGCTCGCCGAGCTCGATCGTCTGAAGGGTGTTCTTGTGGAACAGACGAAAGCCGTCACGGGAATCGAGGAAGAAGCCCGGCACAAGGGCGTGCCACCCGGCTGGCTCCGATGACGCGTCGATGTCTCGAATCCGTGGCTGACTTTGCGACTTCTGGATACCAGGTGACGTCGCGTCTGCATTCACGGTCCAGCGCTCCCGCCCGGATCCTCCTCGTCGAAGACAAAGACTCATTGCGGTCGATGTTGCGTCTTGCCCTCGAAGGACAGGGCCACGTGGTGGTCGAGGCGCGCGATGAAGCAGAGGCGGTCAAGGCCCTCGGTGACGATCGGCCATCGGTGGTGTTGTCCGACCTCCGACTGCCGCAGGGTGACGGCTTCGGTGTGCTGCGGGCGGCCCGGGACTTCGACCCCGAGTTGCCCGTCATCGTGATGACCGCATACGGCAGCATTCAGGACGCGGTCTCTGCGATGAAGGAAGGCGCGCTCGACTTTCTCGCCAAGCCCATCGATCCTGATCACTTGCTGCTGCTGGTCGAGCGGGCTCTGGCGCACCGACGTGTGTTGACCGAGAACGTCCTCCTCAAAGAGGAACTGGCCGCCAAGCGTGGAGCGCCCCAAATCGTCGGAGAATCCGCCGCCCTGAAGCGCGCAATGAGCACGCTGCATCGCGCGGCCGGCACCGATGCCACGGTGCTCCTGCTCGGCGAGAGCGGCACGGGCAAGGAACTCTTCGCCCGGACACTCCATGCGCTCGGTACCAGGGCGGAGGGACCCTTCGTCGCGATCAATTGCGCGGCGATTCCGGAAAACCTCCTGGAAACCGAGCTCTTTGGCCATGAGAAGGGCGCCTTCACGGGCGCCACGAGCCACAAGCTGGGGAAACTCGAGGTCGCCCATCGAGGCACGCTATTTCTGGACGAAATTGGCGATCTCTCACTGCCGCTGCAGGCCAAGATCCTGCGCGCTCTCGAGGAGCGCGCGTTCGAGCGAGTGGGCGGCACGGCGGTTCTGCGAGTGGACGTCCGGCTGGTGGCAGCGACCAACAAGGAACTCAGAGCGGCGGTCGGCTCGCGACAGTTCCGCGAGGATCTCTACTTCCGCCTATCTGTCTTTCCGATCGTCGTTCCGCCGCTCCGGGAACGGCCCGACGACGTTCCTATCCTGACGCGCCACTTCATCGATCGCTTTTCGCGGGATCTCAAGAAACGCGCGCTCGACGTGTCGCCGGCGGCGCTCGAAGAGCTGCAGACGTATCGCTGGCCCGGCAACGTGCGCGAGCTGCAGAATGCCATTGAACGCGCGGTGATTCTGGCCGACGGCGACACGATTCACCCGAGGCACCTGAACCTGAGTTTCGCGGCGCCTCCGGCGCCCGAGGTCAACACCGACCCCTGGGCCAAGCTCGATCTCTCGGGCACGATGGCCGATGCCAGCGGCAGGATTCTGTCCGAGGTCGAGCGCCGCAAGATCCGCCAGGCACTGCAACTGTCTGCCGGCAACAAGGTGAAGGCCGCCGAGGTCCTGCAAGTGAGCTACAAGGCCCTGCTCGCAAAGATGAAGGAATTCGCCATCGAGTAGGGTGGCCGGTCCGCTACGCCCGAAGCCCCATCCGTCGAAGCGCCGCCTCGACTTCTTCGTCACTGACGTCATTCACGATCGTTGTCGCGCCGATGGCTGTCGCCAGGACGAAGTGCAGCTTGCCGTCCACGACCTTCTTGTCGCGGCGCACGATCTCCATGGTTTCACGAGCGGAGAGGTCCCGAATCGGCGGGAGTGGACCGAGCTTGGTGATGAGTGCGGCCAGTGCCTGCCTGTCTGTGTCGGACAGTAACCGGCGTTCCAGGGCGAGGTCGGCCGCGACGAGCATACCGTACCCCACCGCTTCGCCATGCCGGAATCGCCTGTACCGCGTGACCGCCTCGAGGGCATGGCCAACCGTATGTCCAAAGTTCAGAACCCGGCGTGGCCCGGCTTCGCGCTCGTCCGCCGACACAATGCCCGCCTTGATGGCGCACGACTCGGCAATGAGAGGCACGAGCACGTCTGAATCATGCGCAAAAATCCCGCGCACATTCTTTTCGACGCGTTCGAAGAGCGTTCGGCTCGAGGTCACGCCATACTTGACGATTTCATAGACGCCCGCGCGGAACTCGCGTCGCGGAAGAGTCTTGAGCAGCAGCGGATCGATCGCCACGAGCTGCGGCGGGTAGAACGCGCCGATCATGTTCTTGCCGAGCGCGTGATTGACGCCGACCTTTCCGCCGATTGAGGCATCGACTTGCCCAAGGAGCGTCGTGGGTATCTGCACGAGGCGCACTCCGCGCAGGTACGTCGCCGCGGCAAACCCCGCCATGTCGCCGATGACACCGCCTCCGAAGGCCAGGACGACGGCGTTTCTGTCGGCGCTCGTCCGTATCAGCGACTCGTAGATGCGCGAGACGGTCTGCAGGTGCTTGAATCGCTCGCCATCGGGGACGAGGATCGTGTCGGCTCTGGGAATCGATCGCGTGATCGCCTGACCGTGCGACTGCCAGACCGTGGGGCTCGAGACGATGAAGCGGCGGCCTTTCAGGCCGGCTTCATCCAGGAGTCGGTCGAGGCCGCTCGTCAGGCCGTTGACGATGGTCACCGTGTAACGGCCCGCGCCGGCTGTGACGTTGATGCGTGTGGTGTCCACGGTCATGACGAGTGTCTGAAGCGGCCGTCAACCGGACGAGGCGCTCGAGAGCCAATGGTAGGATAGCATTCGAGCGGTGGGATCTTGAGGGCACGCGGGGTGCCCGAAGGACGCGGCCCATCATCGTGAGGAGGACCGATCGTTCCGATGGCGAACAAGCCTGACCAGCCTGAAACCTTCGTGACCGAGATTACTCCGCGATCACAGGATTTTTCACGGTGGTACACCGATCTCGTCCGGCGGGCCGAGCTTGCCGACTATTCACCGGTCAAGGGATGCATGGTCATCCGTCCGTACGGGTACGCGATCTGGGAGCTGATCCAACAGGCGCTCGACCGGCGGTTCAAGGCGACCGGGCACGTCAACGCATATTTTCCGCTGTTCATTCCTCACAGCCTGCTCCTCAAAGAGGCCGATCACGTGAAGGGATTCGCGCCGCAGGTGGCCTGGGTGACGCGCGGCGGCGATGAGGAGCTCGAGGAGCCTCTGATCGTCCGCCCGACCTCAGAGGCGATCATCGGCACCATGTACGCCAAGTGGGTCCAGTCGTGGCGCGACCTGCCGATTCTCATCAATCAGTGGGCCAACGTCGTGCGATGGGAGAAAGTGACGCGGCTCTTTCTGCGCACGACGGAGTTTCTCTGGCAGGAAGGTCACACCGCTCACGAGACCGAGGAAGAGGCCCAAGCCGAAACAATCCGGATGCTCCACGTCTATCAGGACGTTGCGGAAAACGAGCTCGCCATGCCGGTCATCGTTGGGCTGAAAAGCGAGAGTGAGAAATTCGCTGGCGCGCTCCGGACGTATTCGATTGAGGCCCTGATGGGCGACGGACGCGCCATGCAGGCAGGTACGTCACACAATCTCGGCCAGAATTTCGCGCGGGCGTTCGACATCACGTTCCAGGCGCGAGACAAGTCCGTTCAGCACGTGTGGGGGACGTCGTGGGGCGTTTCGACGCGCTTGATCGGCGGCGTCATCATGACGCACGGCGACGAGAGCGGGCTGATTCTGCCGCCTCGGATTGCGCCGTATCAGGTCGTGATCGTCCCAATCCCGCGCGGCAACTGGCGGGAGACCGTCCTGCCACGCGCCCAGGCCATCCAGGAACAGCTGAGGTCGGCCGGTGTGCGTGTCATGCTCGACGATCGTGATGCCTATACGCCAGGCTGGAAGTTCTCGGAGTGGGAACTGCGCGGCGTGCCGCTTCGACTGGAGATTGGCCCCAAGGATATCGAGAAGTCGCAGGTCCTGCTGGCGCGGCGCGACACGCGCGAGAAGTTCTCCGTGGGGATGGACAGCCTGGCACAGCGGATCCCGCAGATTCTCGAAGAGATTCAGGGCTCGCTTCTCGAGCGCGCCAGGAAGTTCCGTGACGAGCACACCACCCGCGTCGATTCGTACGATGAGTTCAAGCGCCTGATGGAGGGCCGGCCCGGGTTCATCATCGCCGGCTGGTGCGGGTCCGAGCAGTGCGAAGCGGAGATCAAGGCCGATACGCAGGCCACGATTCGCAACCTTCCTCTGGACTCCACGCCATCGTCGGGGACGTGCGTGAAGTGCGGAAAGCCCGCGATCGCCGAAGCCTACTTCGCCAAAGCCTACTGAGATTGAATGGAGTGTGAGGGTAGAGCCCAGCCGACTGGCCGGGCTCTACCTTCGCAGTGTGATCGCTACTGAAGCCGGATGGTCAGAGCGGCGCGCCGATTCAGCCGTCGGGTTTCCTCGCGGCTGTTGTCGTGCTTCGGACGCTCTTCGCCGTAGCTGATGGTCTGCAGGCGGTTGGCGCCGATGCCCCGGCCCGCCAGATACTCACGGACGGCGGCCGCGCGGCGCTCGCCGAGCGCCAGGTTGTATTCCGCCGTGCCGATGTTGCAGGTGTGACCTTCGATGGTGAGACGAAGGTCGGGATTGTCCTGCATCGCCTTGATCGCCTCGTCGAGAATCCGCGTGGCATCCGGACGGAGCGTGTAGCGATCGAAGTCGAAGTGCACGTCCTCGAACGTGTACTGGCGGACCGGCGGACGCACGACCTGAATCGTGACCGTGTCAGACGCGGTCCCGCCCTTGCCATCGTCGACCGTCTTGGTCACTTGCACGGCGCCTTCCTGATCCGGCGCCGTCCAGATGGTCTGCCGAGCGGTTGGACTCGCGAAGGTGCCCGTCGGCGCGCTCCACTTGTTGGTCAAAGTATCGCCGTCTGGATCCTGCTCGTCTGCGGTGACCGTTGAGCTCTTGCCCACCTGCACCGTGCAGGGCTCGCAGCGGATCTTCACGGTCGGCGGGCGATTAGCCGCGACCGGCGGCGTCGGAGGCGGAGCCGGCGGCGCGGGCGGCTGATAAATGCGGCGGCCCGGGTGGTAGCCGAGTCGAATCACGCCCTGCACGCGATCGCCGAGTCCGCTGTCCGTGTCGGGCTCGATGTCACTGCGCGACTTGAAACCGAATGGAATGCCCACGCCACCGCTCAGGAAGAACGCGTCCGTGACATGGAAATCGATCCCGGCGAAACCGTCGAAAGGACTCTCAACCTTATAGCTGGCCGGGAGCGCCTCGGGGCCCGTGCCCGGCGCGAAGCTCGTCGTCACGGTGCTGTCGAAATAGGATTCGCCCGTGAGCTCGCCGATGAACTTGATGCGCCCGCGTGACGGCGCGCCGATGCCCAGGCCCCAGCGGAATCCGTCACTCAGATCGAAGTTATCCGGCGCACCGCGGAACGTTGCCCCGACGTGACCGGAGACCTCAACTTTCTCGTTGATCTCCTTGCTCAGGATCGCATCGAGCAGGAAGTCCGGCTCGCCGGTGCCGAGACCCTTCGCGTCATCTCCCGTCGGGATCTTGACGATGCCGCGCACCGCGAATGCGAGCGGCTGCTGCCGCCACTGCGACAGAAGGTTGAACTTTGCGCCCACATACAAATCGCCGACGCCGGTCTCCCAGCCTGAATTGATCAGCGGGTAATCCATCGGCAGCCCACCCACGGCGACGGGCCGACGATCGACATCGATGCGTGTGTAGAAACGGAAGCTGCCAAAAATCTCGACGCGGTCCTTCAGGCCGAACGCGGCGGTGCCGATGAAGTTCGCGATGTCGGAATAGGCCTCCGTGCGGTCGTGGTTGGTGTAGTAGCCGGACGCCGAGAATCGGTGGTCTGGCACGACTTCACCGGTTGGCACGAACCAGAACCCCGTGTCGCCGAGCCACGTCGTGGAGGCAGGCGCCAGGGCCACATCGCTCGGCTGGGTTGCCGCCGGTTGGGCCGGTTGAGGGGCAGCCTGTGCGGTGGGTGTTTGGGCCCCCGCAACAGATACCCAGGCCAGCAATACACCGAGCGACACTCCAAGCGTGCGCAGGGATCGACTCATGGTTTTATCATGCTCCCGGTCATCAAGACTTCGATTGATAGTAACGGCCTTGGGCGCCGAAAGTCAATCAAACCCGTCGAAATACGGCCGTTTTTTGCAGAGTTAGTCCGAAGAGCGCGGCTGGGGCTTCTTTCCGAAAATCCAGGCGATGAGAATACTGATGAGGTAGAGGCCGATCATCGGAGCGGCCATCAGGGACTGGGTGAGGGCGTCGCCGCTTGGCGTGATTACCGCCGCAGTGACGAAGATGATCAGGATGGCGTACTTGATGTGGCGCAGCGAGGAACCGGGCCGTTACGACCCCCATCTTGGCGAGGGCGAACACGACGGCGGGCATCTGGAACACCAGGCCCATGCCGAGCAGGAGCTTCGTGTAGAGCGAGAAGACCGACTCGATTTTTGGCGTGAACATCAGATAGTCGTTGCTGAAGCTCGCCAAGAACCGCCACATCCATTTGAACAGCAGTAGTGCGAGAACGCCGCACCGCCGACGAAGCCAATCGTTGAGAACAGGACGAACGGAATGGCGAACGCTTCTCCTTCGCATAGAGGCCGGGCGCGATGAACAACCAGACCTGCCACATGATGACCGGCGCCGCGAGCACAATGCCCGAGAGCAGCGCGATCTTCATGTAGAGGACGAACGCTTCGGTGGGCTCCGTGTAGATGAGATGCCCGCCCGCTGGCAGCATCTGCTGCAGCGGTCGCATGATGAAGTCGAAGACCTGATTGATGAAGAGGAACGAGATCGCCACGCCGCCCGCCAGCGCGGCCACGGAAACGATCAGGCGCTTCCGGAGCTCGTCGAGATGCTCCAGAAACGACATCTTGCCTTCGCCGGAAGACTCCTCCTCGTCGGCGAGCCAATCCTCCGGATCGTCCGGCTTGCGGCTGGGGAAAGGAACGAGCGCCATCGAAGATCAGGCGCTGTCGGCTTTGCGGGAAGCTGTGGATTCGTCGGTCGCCGGTGTCGCCGCGGGCTGGGAAGGAGCCGCGGCGGTCTGCGCCGATCGCTGCTCTTCGATCCGAATCTCCTCATCGAGCGTGTTCCGCAACTCGTTCGACGCACGCTTGAACTCCGCCAGGCTCTTGCCGAGCGACTTCCCGAGCTCGGGTAGCTTGCGCGGGCCGAAGATGATGAGGGCGATCACAAATATGATGATCAGCTCCGGCATCCCGATTGAACCAAACATGGCGTGACTCCGGGGTGAAGACAGACAGCGCGGCTGACCGAAAAACGGGCGGCAAGTCGCTCAAGGCATTATAGAAAGCGACCTCCGGCGGGTCAAGCGAACGGCGGCCTCAGCGACGCTGGAAGTAATTGCACGGTCTGGAGTTATCTGGTACGATTCAAATATGCGCAGATATCGGTCGTTTCCGGCGATCCTCATCGTCATCCTGGTCTCGGCCGTCGGTGGCGGACTCTTCGGCAAGAGTGCCCTTGGCCACCGAGGATCGGCTGCCGGAGCACTACAAAGTCCTGACGGCCGCCTTGAGCGCGATCGATGCGAACTACGTCGACAAGGTCGATTCCGAGCGCCTCGTCTACGGTGCGATCACCGGCATGCTCGGCACGCTGGATCCCCACTCGAGCTTCATGGACCCCAAGACCTACGCGCAGATGCGCGAGCGGCAGGAGGGTCATTACTACGGCCTCGGCATCACCATCGTCGTCGTGGACGGCGATATCACCGTGGCGGCGCTCTTCGAGGGGTCGCCGGCCTATAAGAAAGGAATTCGTCGCGGCGACGTGATTGCGCGGATCAGCGGCGAGGATGCGAAGGGGTGGACGAGCGATCAGGCCGTCAAGAAGCTTCGCGGTCCCAAGGGCACGCTGGTGCAGATTTCCATCAAGCGCCGCGGCTACGAGCACCTGATCGATCTCGAAGTGCCCCGCGACGAAATCAACATTCCGACCATTCCCGCCGCGTTCATGGTTGACAACGCGACCGGCTATATCCGGCTTCAGGATTTTGCGGAAAACACCGATCGCGATCTCGGTCAGGCGTTGAACGATCTCGCAAGCCAGGGCATGCGCCGCATCGTGCTCGATCTCCGGGGCAATCCTGGCGGACCGCTCGATCAGGCCATCCGCGTGGCCAATCGTTTTCTGCCCCGCGGCAACATGATCGTGTATACGCGCGGCCGGATTCCGAATTCCGATCAGGACTATCGGGCGACGGAAGAGAGCGACTTCACTGACCAGCCGCTCATTGTCCTGGTCAACCGGAACAGCGCCAGCGCGTCGGAGATTGTTGCCGGTGCGCTTCAGGATCACGACCGCGGGCTCATCGTCGGCGAGACGACCTTTGGGAAGGCGCTCGTGCAGTCGGTATACCGCATCAGCATGGGCGCCGGCCTCGCACTGACGACCGCCCACTACTACACGCCGTCAGGCCGGCTCATTCAGCGCCCCTGGGATGGCACGTTCGACGAGTACCTGAGCTACACGCTCCGCGATCAGGACGCGTCGAAGCCTCATCCCGAGTCGGATCTCAAGTACACGGACGGCGGCCGAAAAGTCTACAGCGGCGGAGGCATCGAACCCGATCGTCGAGTCGACGGCCCCATCGAAGGCTTCAATCCGACGCGATTCGGACGAGCGCTCTATGCCCGCCAGATGTTTGCGAGCTTCGCGCAGCTGTTCACCGCCGAAGGCGATACCCGCATTGCTGTCGAGCCCAAGGAGCGGAAGACGATCAGCAAGGGATTCGTCGTGGACGATCGGATGGTGGACGACTTCAAGCGGCACGTCCAGGCCGAGCACATGAAGATCGATGAGATCTCCTTCGCGAAAGACCTGGACTTCGTTCGTGCGATGATCCACTACGACATCGATCTCGCACTCTTCGGTGTGTCGACGGCTCGCCGCAACCTGGTCGCATTCGATCCGCAGGCGCAATATGCGCTGAAGCTCTTTGCCGAGGCCGAATCTCTGAGCGCGCTGGGCAAGTCGAAGACTGCCAAGGCGCGGTAAGTCGGGTCCGAGGGGACAGCCGGGTTCACGCCACCAGAGAATGGGTGGTTTTCGGGCCTTGCCCCAACTGCTAGGCCTTGTTACACTGTCGGCCGTCGTTGGCCCCGGGGCCGCGTTCGCGTTCGAACGTGGTGGGCTGATGGCACGGTTGCCATTGTCGCGGGCCTTCACGCAGCCAGTTCATCTCGTTTCAGAGCGCTCCCAGCCGCTCCGATGACGCCTCGCCGCCATCGAGCGGCTGTTTTTGTTTTCGCCGTGGTCTTCCGGGCGCGCGCTTGCGCCCGGGTTGCCGCGGCGGTTTCGAGAGACTTTCGTCATGCGCCTCCAGCGGCTTGAGATTTCGGGATTCAAATCGTTCTCCGATCCGGCTCAGCTCTCATTCGACCAGCGGGTGACGGCCATCGTCGGCCCGAACGGGTGCGGCAAGAGCAACGTCGCCGAAGCCATCACGTGGGTGCTCGGCGAGCAAAGCGCCAAGAGCCTGCGCGGCGACCGGATGGAGGACGTGATCTTCAACGGCAGCGATGCACGAAAGCCCACCGGCTCGGCGGAGGTGAAGCTGCGGCTCGCAGACGTCGAGACGATGCCCGCGCGAGCGCTTCAAGGAGGCGGCAACGGCCACTCTGAAGGGAACGCTTCGGAGGGCAACGGCAACGGACACTCGCCAGCGGACCACGGCGAAGACGTGCTGGCCGGCGATCTCACCGGCCGCGTGGTCGAGGTGACCCGACGACTGTATCGGTCGGGCGAGAGCGAATATCTCATCGACGGCGAAGTGTGCCGCCTGCGCGACATCCACGAGCTCCTGATGGATACCGGCCTGGGGGCCAAGGCCTACGCGATCATCGAGCAGGGCAAGATCGGGATGATCCTGAGCTCTCGCGCGACGGACCGGCGGCAACTCATCGAGGAGGCTGCCGGCGTCACGAAATACCGTGCGCGGCGCCGCGCCGCGGAGCTCAAGCTGGACGCCTCGAAGCAGAACCTCACCCGCATCGATGACATCGTGTCCGAGGTCGAGAAGCAGCGGGCCGCGCTCAAGCGACAGGCGGCGAAGGCCAGGCGCTATCGGCGGCTTCGGGAAGACCTCCGAACCTGGGAGAAGCGGGTTTTCGCCCGCCGGTATCGCGAACTGACCGAGACACTTGAGTCCGCGCGCGGGCGGTTCGATCAGGTCCGCGCCAGCGAGGTCGCGGCGTCGACGCGTGTCGCGTCGCTCGAGGCCGATCTAGCCGCGGCTCGGATTGCTCTTGCCGAAGCCGAGTCGGCGGCGACCGCGACTCGAGAACGGGCCCATGCGATCGAACTCGATGTGAGCCGGCAGGAACAGCAGATCGAGTTCGACCAGCAGCGTCTCTCGGGCCTCGCCGCGCGCGCCGACGAACTTGGGTTGGAGCTCACCGATCTTCAGGCCCGCCGCGAACCAGGTCGGCTTGCGGTCGAAGACGCGCGGCTCGCCGCGGAGTCGGCCGAGCAGTCGCGTGATGCCGCGGCGGCGGAGCTCCGCACGGCCGAGGAACGTTCTGCCGCCGCGCGGCAGGCGATCGAAGGCCTCGAGGCTGATGTCGAGGCGGCGCGCAGCGAGGTGTTCTCGGCAATCAATGCGGCGTCGACGCTTCGCCATGCCATCGAGCACGCGGCGTCGTCCGAGGAGCGTGTGCACGAGACGCTGGCGAAGCTGGACAGCGAGACCGCCGCGCTGCAGGCCGAGATCGACCGGTTCGCTTCGAGCCGCACGACCGGTGACGAGGCGCTGAAGAAGTCGCAGGTGCGGATGGCGGAGACGCGCCTCACGCGAGCAGCCCGCGAGTCACAGCTTGCGTCGATGCGCCTCGATCTCGATCACAAGGTTCGCGCGCTGCGATCTCACGAGCAGGAGAGCGCGGCCCTCGGGGCGCGGCTCAAGTCGCTCGAAGAAATCGAGATCGCCCGCGCGCAGTACACCGAGGCCGCGCGTGTCGTGCTCGCCGAGGCCGACGCGCTTATTTCGCCGCTGGGTTCTGTCGCCGATTCTCTGGAGACCGATCGACGATACGAGCGCGCGGTCGAGAGTTGTCTGGGCGAAGTGCTTCAGGCCGTGCTCGTCCGCACGCGCGACCATGCCCTGGCCGGACTGGCCGCCCTTCAGTCGAGGAATATCGGACGCTGCGGCTTCCTGATCGTTGACGACATCGACGGGGCCGCCGCGAACAGATCGCCTCGCCCGGCGGAACCACCTCCAGGCATCCAGACGCTGGCCTCCGTTGTCCGCATCGAGGGGCCTCATCGGCACGCGATCGCAAGCGTCGTGGGCGAGGCGTGGATTGCCGAATCGTTCGAGATCGCGGCGGAAGCGGCCCGGCATACCACCGTTCCCGTGGCGACGCTCGACGGACACGTGTTCCGCGGCCCCCGGCTGATTTCGGGCGGCGGAAAAGAAGAGGTCCGGGGAATCCTGGGGACCAGACGCGAGATCAAGGAGCTCAAGGATCAGATCGCGCGTGAAACGAGTCTCGTCGCCCGGCTGACGAACGAGTGGGATGCGCTCGAGCGAGCGATTGCCGAAGGCGTCGCCGCGACTGAGTCGCTGACCGTCGAGGTCCACGCTCAGGAAAAATCCATCGTCGGTTTCGAACTGCAGGTTCAGCGCGCATCCGAAGAGCTCGAGCGGCTCAATCGGAAACGTGAACTCCTGATCACCGAACGGCGAGGCGCAGAGGAAGAGCAGCGCGGCCTGGCCGGACGTCAGCTCGAGGCACGACAGGCGATCGCCCGCCTCGAGAGCGAGCAGCGCGAGGCCGATGAGCGTCTTGCCCTGGCGCAGGGTCGATTGTGGCAGGCACGTGAAACGATTGACGGACTCGCCCGCGCCGAGGCCGAAGCGATGGCGGCGCATCGAGGTCTCGTCGAACGCGCGGCCGCGCTGGCCGCTGAGGTCGTTCGCCTCGAAGAGACGACCGCCGAGCTCGATTCGCGGGTGGAGCGTTCCGTGAACGAGCGGCGGCAGAATGCCGATCGACGCCTCGAAGTGGAGCGTGCCATTCAGGACGGGCAGTCCCAGATGGACCGGGCCGTACTGGATCTCGAATCCATTCGCGGCGACGCGCGGGTCCTGGAAGATGCGGTCTCCACGCACCGTCTGCGCGCGGCCGAACAGGAGTCCTCCATCAGGGAAGCGCGGCGCACACTCGAAGATCTCCGGGCGAGCCTGTCAGATGTCGAGATCGCACGCGCGACGGTCGAGAGCGATCTGGCTCATCTCGCCAGCACCTGCCTCGAGGCGGTCCATGCCACGCTCGACCAGGTGGCAGCGGAAGTGGACGAACTACCGGCTGTGGAAGAGCTCTCGGCCCAGTCGCTCGCGCCCGGGCTCGAGGCTGACGAGACAGGAGACGAGGAAGGGGAGCCCCAGGAGGCAGGGGAGGCACGGCCGCCGGTCGCGCCGCCGATGCGCTCGGCCGACGACATGATCGCGCATCTCCGCGACCGCATCGATCGCCTCGGCCCCGTCAACATGATGGCGATCGAGCAGTTCGACGAGCTCGAAGCGCGCCACAGCTTCCTCACGACCCAACGCAAAGATCTCGTGGATTCGATCGCCTCGACGGCGGAGGCTATCAGACGAATCGATGAGACGACCAAACAGCGATTCCGAGAGGCGTTCGACGCCATCAACGGCAATTTTCAACAGACATTCAGCACCCTCTTCGGCGGTGGACGGGCAGGACTCACGCTGCTCGACGAGAACGACCTCCTCGAGAGTGGCATCGAGATCATCGCCCAGCCGCCTGGCAAGCGCCTGCAGAGCGTTCAGCTCCTCTCGGGCGGAGAGAAAGCCCTGACGGCCATCGCGCTGATGTTCGCCCTCTTTCGCCACAAGCCAAGCCCGTTCTGCCTGCTCGACGAGATCGACGCGCCCCTCGACGATGCGAACATTGGGCGCTTTGTGGAGATGCTCCGCGCCATGCAGGCCGAAACACAGTTCATCCTCATCACGCACAACCGCAAGACCATGGAGATTGCCGATCGGCTCTACGGCGTCACCATGGAGGAGCCAGGGGTCTCGAAGCTGATTTCGGTCGCGCTCCACTAGACGTTCCCGCGCCGAACGACTCGAACCTTCTCCCGGGCCGGCGCGTATCATTCTGGCAAGGAAGGGACGCCATGACGACAGCGACACTGCGCCGATTCCGCTGGTGCCTGCCCGTCGTGGCTGTGACGATCCTCGCCGCATGCGATGTCTCGGTGGGGAATGGGGGCTTGTCGGTCAACCTCCTCTCCGGCCGCGCGCGCGACGAGTGGACGCGGACCTATCAGCTTGGATCCACACCCAGGGTCGAGATCATCAACGGCAACGGCTTCATCACCGTGGAAGCGACCGACGGGACATCCGTAGAGGTTCGGGCAGAGCGCGAGGCCAAGGCCAGCTCCGACGAGGCGGCGAAGGCGCTCCTCGGCAAGATCGAAATCCACGAAGAGCGCCGGCCCGACGAGATTCGTCTCGAGACCCGCGCGCCTTCGGTCGCGCTCGCGACGTCGTATCAGGTTCGCTATCTCGTGAAGGCGCCGCGCTCGTCCAGGATCATTGCCGAGACCGTCAATGGCAACGTGACGCTGCAGGGGTTTCAGGGCGAAGCGCGCGCCACAACCACCAACGGAACGATCAGCGGCCGATCGCTTTCCGGAAGAGTCGAGGCGGCTTCGACGAACGGCGCGATCACGCTCGACGTGACTTCCATCGACATTCAGCGGGTCAAGGCCGAGGTGGTCAATGGAGGCGTGGAGTTGAACCTTCCGGCCTCTGCCCACGCCAATATTTCGGCGTCGACGGTCAACGGCGCCATTCATGTGAGCGGACTGACCATCGAGGATACGGGAGAGCGCTCGCGCCGCCGGCTGGAAGGACGGTTGAACGGCGGCGGCGGCCAGATCGATCTCGAGGTGACGAACGGTGCGATCCGTTTGACCGGCAAGAGCGATGCGGGCAAGTCATGAATGAAGATCGTGCCGCGCGATACCATCGGAGATCGCGACGGGCGCAACTGATGTCGTGGGCGGCCAGCGGTGCCATGCTGGTCCTCTTCCTGTTTACCGGGGGCGCGGCGGCGCTGCGTGACTGGGCGACGAGGGTCATCGACGCGTCGCAGGCGCCGGCGGCGCTTCACGCGACCGGTATCGTCGCGGTCTTCGTGATTGTGCTGGCGTGTCTTCAGGAAGTCGTGGCCGCGCCGTTCGCGTTCTATCGAGGATTTCTGCTCGAACGACAGTACGGGCTGTCCCACGAGACGGCCCGCCGCTGGCTCGTCGATCGAGTGAAGTCGTCGCTCGTCAGCCTCGTGCTCGCGGTCGGTCTCGCGATGATGATCTATCCCGTCCTCAGCCGCTGGCCAGGCGCCTGGTGGGTCGTCGCGGCGCTGGCAATCGCGTCGGTCATGGTCGGACTGGCGATCGTGGCGCCCGTTCTCCTCTTCCCGATCTTCTATCGATGCACACCGCTGCGGCGCGATGCCTTGAGGGCAAGGCTTCTGCAGCTGGCGGAGCGAGCCGGCGCGACCGTCGTCGGAGCGTATGAATGGACGTTGAGCGACAGGACGCGCCGGGCGAACGCGGCGCTGACAGGAATCGGCAGGACGCGGCGCATCCTGATCTCCGATACGCTGCTGGCCGACTATTCAGACGAGGAGATTGAGGTCGTCCTTGCGCATGAGCTGTCACATCACGTGCACCATGACATCTGGCGCGACATTGCCTGCGAGAGCCTTGTGTTCGCCGTGGCCTTGTATGTGGCCAGTCGAACCCTGCTCGTGACGGGTCCATGGTTCGGCGTCGTGTCACCCGGCGACGTCGCCGGGCTGCCCGTTATCATCGTGTCGGCGAGTCTCGTGGCGGCCGCCTTGAGGCCGCTCAGTCACGCGCTGTCGCGTGCTCATGAGCTGCGCGCGGACCGTTATGCGCTCGAGCTGACGCGCAATCCGACGGCCTTCATCACGGCGATGCGCAGGCTCGGCGCACAGAATCTCGCCGAAGACCGGCCTTCCCGGTCGGTCGAAATTCTCTTCTACACACACCCGCCCATGGCCAGACGCATCGCGGCGGCCGAGGCCTGGGCCGGCCATTCCAAGCCGGCGTTCGACCGGCGACTCACCGCTATCAATTGATGAAGAGTCGGGAAAGGACGATTGGCTCTCAGGAACCTGCCTCACCGCGACCGGACGATGAGCAGGCCTTTCATCTGGCGGCAGCCATCGTCCGCCTTCAGATTGCAGTAGAAGGGAAACTCGCCGGGCCGATCCGCACGAAATTCGAAGACGGTTGTCTGGCCAGGGCCCACTCGCCGCGCGATGCGATATGCATCAATCGTGAAGCTGTGGGCGATGTCGTCGGACTGGAGCGTGATCTTGACGAGGTCATCCTGGCTGACCTCGATGCGCGCTGGGGCGAAGGCGTACTTGCGGGCGCTAATCGTGAAAGCGCGCTGGGCGCCGCCGGGTTCCTGACGCGTCGCCGCGGACGCGCCGTGTGCGTCCACGACGTTCCAGGCGGCCGACAGAACAAGGCTCAGCGCACCGACGACGAGGTAAAGGAACTGGCGACGGCCGGCCGGCCTTGGCAACATAAGCCCCCTCTGAATTGAGACGACGTGCCGCCGCGGTTGGTTGCACCCCTCCCGTACCGTCGTATCGGATCGGGCGGCGCGACCCGTCAATTCCGCTTTGCGCCGGCTTCCTCCTGCAGCAGAGCTTTCCGGCTGAGCCGGATCTTCCCCGTCGGATCGATGTTGATCACCTTCACCAGCAGCTGCTCGCCTTCCTTCAGCTCGTCCCTCACGTCCTTGACGCGATGATTGGCGATCTCGGAGACGTGCAGCAGCCCGTCGGTCCCGGGCATGATTTCGACGAAGGCGCCGAAGTCGGTGATCCGCTGCACCTTACCCAGGTACGTCTTGTTGAGCTCTGGAGTGGCCGTCAGCTCCTGGATGATCGTGATGGCCTTCTGCGCGGATTGTTCGTCGGCCGACGCCACGTTGACCCGCCCATCGTCCTCGACGTCGATCTTGACGCCCGTCCGGTCGATGATGCTGCGGATCATCTTGCCTCCCGGTCCGATCACGTCACGAATCTTGTCCACGGGAATGCGGATGCTGATGATGCGCGGCGCGAACGTTGAAATGGTTTGTCTCGGGGCCGCGAGAGTCTCCGCCATCTTCTTGAGGATGTGCAAGCGGCCGTCACGCGCCTGGTGCAGGGCCTTGCGCATGACTTCCGCCGTCACGCCGGTCACCTTGATGTCCATCTGGAGCGCGGTGATCCCGTCGGTGGTGCCCGCGACCTTGAAGTCCATGTCGCCGTAGTGGTCCTCGGCGCCCGCGATGTCGCTCAGAACGGCGTACTTGCCGTTCGTTTCGTTCATGATCAGCCCCATCGCGATGCCGGCGACCGGCGCCCGCAGTGGAATGCCGGCATCCATCATGGCGAGCGATCCTCCGCAGACCGATGCCATCGATGACGATCCGTTCGATTCGAGGATGTCGGAGACGATGCGGACGGTGTACGGAAACTGCTCTTCCGTCGGCACTACGGGGGTCAGTGCCCGCTCCGCCAGCGCGCCGTGTCCGACCTCGCGCCGGCCGGGTCCTCTCAGGAACGCGACCTCGCCGACCGAGAACGGCGGGAAGTTGTAGTGCAGCATGAATCGCTTCCACGTTTCGCCATCGACCATCTCGATCTTCTGTTGATCTTCGGCCGTGCCGAGCGTCGTGGTCACGAGCGCCTGCGTTTCGCCGCGCGTGAACACGGCGGAGCCGTGGGTCCGCGGCAGGACGCCCACTTCCGACCAGATGGGGCGCACCTCGTCGAACGCCCGGCCGTCGAGCCGCACGCCGCGCTCGAGCACCTCGTCGCGCAGGACTTTCTCTTTGAGCTCCTTGAAAATCTGCTTGGCCACGAGCCGCCGCTCGACCTCGCCCTCGGGCAGTGACGCGATCAGTTCCTCGAGCAGCTCGTCCACGCGATCGTAGTTCTCGAGCTTGCCCCTGATCCGCATGGCTTCGCTCAGGGGAACCAGCACCTTCTCTTCGACCTCGCGGTAGAAGTCGTGGCCGATCTCCCGTTTCTGGACCGTCAGCTTCTTCTTGCCGACTTCCTTCGCGAGATCGTCGATGGTGTCCACGATGCGCCGAATGCCCGCGTGCGCCGCGTCGAGGGCCTGCACGACCTCTTCCTCGCTGACTTCCCGGGCTCCGGCTTCGACCATCACGATGCCGTCGCGGCTGCCCGCGACGACCAGGTCCAGCCGGCTTCGACGACGTTCTTCGTAGGTCGGATTGATGATGTACGCGCCGTCCACGAGCCCGACGCGAACGCCGGCAATCGTCTTCTCGAAGGGAATTTCGGAGATGGCCAGCGCGGCCGACGCGCCGGTCAGCGCCAAAACGTCCGTGTCATTTTCCGCGTCCGCCGACAGGACGAGTGCGATGATCTGCGTTTCATGACGCCAACCCGACGGGAAGAGCGGCCTGATCGGCCGATCGATCACGCGGCTCGTGAGCACTTCCTTCTCCGCGGGTTTGCCTTCACGTTTGAAGAACCCGCCCGGAATCCGACCCGAGGCATAGGTGTATTCCCGGTAGTCAACCGTCAACGGGAGGAAGTCGATTCCTTCGCGGGCCGTGGGGGACGCGCAGGCGGTGACCAGCACGATGCTGTCGCCGAGGCGAACGAGTACCGAGCCGTTCGCCTGCTTCGCGAGCCGTCCGGTTTCAATCGAGAGCGTGTGCGGACCAATCGTGACTTGACGCGTGTGCATAGTGGTGCCTCAACTGCTGAGAGTCGTCCGGCTCCCGAGCCGCGACCAGAACCGTGACAGAAGCGTGAACGCTCCCGACGCCCCTCGGGGGCGTGGGAGGCGGGTTGGACAGGGTTGAATTAGATTCGTGTCATCCACGAAAGAAATCCATCGCCCGGGCAGGAACATCGATCGTCTCGGCCGCGCGGGCGAATCGACTGGCTACTTGCGGATTCCGAGCCGACGGATCAACTCGCCATAGCGTTCGGAGTCCTTGCCTTTCAGGTAGTCCAGCAGGCGTCGTCGCTGCCCGACCAACATGAGCAGGCCTCGGCGCGAGTGGTGATCCTTTGCGTGGGTCTTGAAATGGTCGGTGAGGTAGTTGATGCGCTCGCTGAGCAGCGCCACCTGGACTTCCGGAGATCCGGTGTCGCCCTGGTGTGTCCTGAAACTGTCGATGATTTCGGTCTTGCGCTCTTTGGTCAATGCCACGCCCGGTACCTCCACGAACGGTCCAGAAGGGACCTTGCCCACCAGACCGCCGTTGGCCGATCCGACGCCCGTTCGCATCACCTTCCCGTAGCTGCACTCGTACAGAAGCGACGGCGCCCAAAACAAAAGACCCATCATGTTATACCAGGACCACTCGGGGGAGCAAAGTTCCCGGTTTCTCCCCGGTTTCGGCGATGGCGACGAGCGCGCCCGTCGCATCGAACAGGCGAATCGGCGGCGCGGCGCCAGGCGCAAGTGCCGTGGCCAGATCGCTCGTCTCAATCGAATTCCCATGGCCGGCGCGCCTCGTCCCCGCCTCGGTCAGCGTCGCTCGCGGCAACGCCTCCAGTAGTCGCTCCATCGGGATCACCTTCGCCCGAAGACGTTCGGGGGATTCGTCGATCGCGGGCAGGCCGCAGGCCCCTTCCAACGAAAACTCTCCGCTGCGAGTGCGGCGGAGCCGCTCGAGGACGGCGCCGGTGCCGAGTCGCTCGCCCAGGGCATGCGCAAGCGCGCGCACGTAGAAGCCGGCCGTGCACGTCAACTCGACGCGGACGACGCTCCGCTCGAGCAATTGACCGGTCAGCCTGCTGACCGCGACGTGCACCGCGGCGGGCTGAACAGCCCGATCTCGACGCGCCAGCCGGTGAGCGCGCTGGCCGCCTATTTTTTTTGCCGAGAACGGCGGTGGCAGTTGCCACTGCACGCCACGAAACGTTCGCAATGCGGATTCGACGGCTTCTTCTGTGACGCTCTCGACGGGCGTGCAGCCGGGCCGCGCGACCGCCGTGCCCGTCACATCGTAGGTATCCGTCGCGTGGCCGAGGCGAATGTCCGCTTCGTAGGTCTTGTCGGCGGCGGTCAGGAATCTCACGAGGCGCGTGGCTCGTCCGATGGCCAGCGCCAGGACTCCCGTCGCCATTGGGTCGAGCGTGCCCGTGTGGCCGATCCTCGATTCTCCAAGCACGCGTCGAAGCCGGGCCACCACGTCATGAGACGTCGGTCCGGCCGGTTTGTCGACGACGAGGACCCCGTTCATGTGCGGCCTCTCACTGCCTAGCGAACACCTCCCGCAGGAGTGTGGCCACCGTGGTTCGTGCGTCGTGCAGACGTCCGCGCACCGTGCATCCGGCCGCATTCCTGTGGCCGCCCCCGCCGAATCGTGCCGCGATCGTGGCCACATCCACGTCGCCCTTGGACCTGAGGCTCACGCGCCACTCGCCCTCATCGGTTTCCTTGAGGAACGCGACGGCCTCAATCTCCTTGACCGTCAGCGGCAGGTTCACCAGACCCTCGGTGTCGTCGTACGTGGCGTTCACGCGCAGCGCCATCTGCCGATCCATGTGGATCGTCGCGGTCCTTCCGGCCGCATCGATCTCGAGCGTGTTCAGTACCGCGGCGAGCAGCTTGAGGCGTCCGAGTGTGCTGCTATCGTAGATCCGCCGAGCCGTCGTTTCCGGATCCACTCCGGCCTCGATCGTCTGCCGGCAGATGTCGAAGGTCCTCGCGCTGATCGACGAGTAGTGGAACGACCCCGTATCCGTGAGGATCGCCACATAGACATGCGTGGCGATTTCCCGCGTCAGCCTGACCCCGAGCGCCTGAACGAGATCGAAGACCATCTCCCCACAGGCCGCCGCGGATCCGTCGAACCAGTTGATCGCTCCGAACCCCGAATTGCCGGGATGATGATCGATGTTGATGACGAAGAATCGCTCGAAGCCGCTGACGCCCGTACGGGCGAGCGAGCTGCATTCCATGATGATCGCGGCGTCGAACTCGCCGCGGATTTCCTGCGCCACACGGATGTCTCGCGTCCCGGGGAACGCCATGAACTGCGCCGGCGCCGCATCGACGTTGACGATCTCCACCTCGCGCCCGAGCTCGCGGAGCGCATAGGCCATCGCAAGCTGAGATCCGATGGAGTCGCCGTCAGGCCGCGCGTGCGAGCCGATCACGAAGCGGCGTCGGCCGAGAATCGCCTCGCGTATGCGCGCGAGCATGTCACATCTCTGGTCAGTCATCGTCGTGGTTCTCGTCGGACCGTTCGCGCGCCTCCTGTTCGGCCTTGATCTCCTGGAGGATCTGCTCAATCCGATCCTGGCCCTCGATGGACTCGTCGAACAGAAATTGCAGCTCGGGCACGCGCCTCAGCCGAAGGCGGGTGCCGAGCTGGCGCCTGAGGAACGGGGTGGCACGACGAAGCGCGCGCGCCGTTTCGCGGCGGGCCTGGGCGTCGCCGAGCGTCGTGTAATAGACGCGCGCGAGCTGCAGGTCCGACGTGACCTGCGCTCGCGTGATGGTGAGGAATCCGATGCCCGGATCGTGCACCTGGCGCGCGATGATCTCGCTCAAGTCCGCGCGCAGCTGATCCGCGACGCGATCGGGACGGGTGCCTGGCGGCATGCGTGTGCAGCTCCTGACGGGCCGGGCGACCGTCGGCCCCTACGTCAGGAACTCGATCTCCCGGCGGGTAATCAGTCCTGGCTCGACGCGATCGATCTCGGCGGCCGCGGCAGTCAGTTCCCGATCCGCGTGCGCGCTGGTCGTGGCCACGGTGACGATACCGAGGCCGGCTCGCTGCCAGAGGTCGTGGTGTTCGACTTCGGCTACGGCGACGTTGAACTTCTTCAGGCGATCCTTGACTCCCCTGAGGACCATCCGCTTCTCTTTCAGGGATTGCGAACCCGGAAGGTACAGTTCGACCGAGAGCAGCCCAACGACCATCGCCGGGTCCTACGCGCTGATGGCCACGCGCTCGCGCGCGAACACCTCGATCACGTCGCCGACCTTGAGGTCGTTGTACCGCTCGAGGCCGATGCCGCACTCGAACCCGGCCTTGACCTCGCTGACATCGTCTTTGAAGCGGCGCAGTGACGCGATCTTGCCCTCGAAGATCACGACGTTGTCGCGGAGCAACCTCGCCTGAGAGTCGCCGCTCCGGGTGATCCGGCCCTCGGTGACCATGCACCCGGCCACGGTGCCAAATTTCGGCACCTTGAAGAGGTCGCGCACCTCGGCGATGCCCAGCCTGACTTCCTTGAAGGTGGGCTCGAGGAGTCCGTCCATCGCCTTCTTCATCTCGTCGGTCACGTTGTAGATGACCGAGTGATGGCGAATCTCGACGCGCTCGCGTTCCGCCACGTCGCTGGCGTTCCTGTCGGGCCTTACGTTGAATCCGATGATGATCGCGTTCGAGGCCGAGGCCAGGAGCACGTCCGATTCGTTGATCGCGCCGACACCCGCGTGGATGATGCGGATCTTGACCTTGTCGTCCGAAAGCCGGGTGAGCGTGTCGGCGAGCACCTCCGCCGATCCCTGCACGTCGGCCTTGATGATGATCGGCAGCTCCTTCATGCCGCCTTCGGCGATCTGCTGCTGAAGCGACTCGAGCGTCAGCCGGCCGCCCTTGGCGCCAAGCGCCTTGTCCTTGGCTTGCGTCTGCCGGAACATCGCGATCTGACGCGCGCGGACGGCATCGGCGAGCGCCTGGAATGCATCGCCCGGCTGCGGCACGCCCGTGAGGCCGAGCACTTCGACCGGCGTCGATGGGCCAGCGCTCTTCGTCGGCCGGCCTCGATCGTCGATGAGCGCCCTGACGCGCCCCACGATGGGACCCGCGATGAACGTATCGCCGACATGGAGCGTGCCGTCCTGCACGAGAATCGTGGCCACCGGGCCGCGGCCCTTGTCGAGCTTGGCTTCGAGCACCGTGCCCGACGCGTTTCGCTTCGGATTGGCCTTCAGCTCGCCGATGTCGCTGACGAGCAGGATCATCTCGAGCAGGAGCTCGATGTTCTGCTTCTTCTTCGCCGACACCTCGACGACCACGGTCTGGCCGCCCCACTCCTCGGGCACGAGATTCAGGTCGGCGAGCTCACGTTTGACCCGTTCCGGATTCGCGTCGGGCTTGTCGATCTTGTTGATCGCCACGACGATCGGTACGTTGGCCGCGCGAGCATGGTCGATGGCTTCCCTCGTCTGGGGCATCACGCCATCGTCTGCCGCGACGACCAGGATCACGACGTCGGTGACGCGCGCGCCCCGAGCCCGCATCAGCGTGAACGCCTCATGACCGGGCGTGTCGAGGAACACGATGTCGCGTCGATTGACGGTGACGTGATAGGCACCGATGTGCTGAGTGATGCCACCCGCCTCGCGTTCGGCAACGCGCGTCTCCCGAATCGCGTCGAGCAAGCTGGTCTTGCCGTGATCGACGTGACCCATGACAGTGACGACAGGCGCCCGCATGACGCGGTCTTCGGGGCTTGAAGACTCTTCGACGTCGGCCTGCAGCTCTTCCTCGAAGCTCCGCATCTGCACGTCGGCGCCGAACTCGCGCGCGATCATCGACGCCGTCTCGGTGTCGAGCGTCGTGTTGATCGTCATCATCAGGCGCTTGTCGAGCAGTTTCTTCAGCACGTCCTTGCCCTTGACGTCGAGCTTGTCGGCAAGATCCTTGACCGTCATGCCCTCGGCGAGCGTGACGGTGCGCGTGATCGGCGGGGGAGCCGCCGGAGCGGACGGAGACGCCGCGGGCCGGAAAGCTTCACGTCCGATCTGCGGTTCGCGGCGAACCGGCGGCCTTCCGACAGGGGGCCGCCCAAGCCCGGGCGGTCGCGGCGGTCCGGACGGACGCTGCGGCGGCGGCATCCCGGGACGCGCGGGTTGCGGCGTGCGAATCGGTTGAGAGGGCAGCGGCCGCGGTCCACCGGTGACCGGTTGCCGAAGCGTCGGCGGTCCCGGATACGCCGGACGAGGTGGCCCAGGCGGCCGCGGCACGGTTGTGCTGCTGCCGCCGGCGGCCGACGCGGCAGGGCTCGCGGGCACTCCCGATGGTTTTGCAGTCCCGGCCGCGGCCCGATCGGCGGACGGCTGAGCGGGCGGCCGCGCGCCTGCTGGTCGGAGAGTTGGACGTGGTGGTCCGCCCGGGGCGCGGTCGTCCTCAACCCGCAACCGGAGCGTCGGCGGAACGAAACGGCCCGGCGGTGGCGCAGGCTTTTGCGAAGTCGGCGGCGGCGACGGGGGAGCGTCGACGGTCGGCGCAGTCACAGCCGCGACCGCAGCCGGCTCTTCAGGCGGCTCCTGCTCGATCACTTCAACGACGGGTTCCGGTTCGACGACATCTTGAACCGCCTCGGCTAAGACATCAGCCGCTGCGGTGGGCGCAGAGGGCGGCCTGATGGTCTTGACCAGACGCGGTGGCGGTAGCGCGGGAGCCGTCGGCTTTGGAGGCTCGGCTTTCTTGAGGACCGGGGCTTTCCTGCCGCCCTTGATGACGGGCGCTTCGGCGAACATGTCGCCGCCAGGCAGCGAGACGCCGCGTTGGCGGGCCATTCGATCGACGAACTGGCGAGCCACCACTTCCTCGATCGTGCTCGACGCGCTCTTCACGTCGATGCCGTGATCGCGCTTGAGCAGCGCCATCACTTCCTGGCTCGTCGTTCCCAGAAGCTCAGCGACCTTGTAAATCCGAACCGTTGCCACTCGGAAACCTCAAGAAAGACGTATCGTGTTTGACCAACCGCACCGCGTCTCGCCGGACCCGCGGTTGTTCGTGAACGCCGAACAGAACTATTGGGGCTCCGGCTCCGGCTGCGACTCGCCGGGCTGAGCCGTCTCCTCCTCCTGTATCGCCTCTTCAGCGATTGATTCTCCGCGTGCGGCCGCCAGGACACGTTCCGCGGTCTTCGGTCCGATGCCCTGTATCTCTGACAATGCCTCGACGGTGGATTGCGCCACTTGGTCGGGCGATTGAAAGCCCGCCGCAACCAGCCGCTCGAGCGTGCGCGCACCGATCCCGGGCAGGGCAAGCGCCGCGCCGGCCTCGCCCGCGTCGGCCGCCGGTTGTTCCGCCTCGGCCACCTCCGCCCCAGCGGCTTCGAGTCCCTCGAACTGCGCCTCGACCTCGCGCCGCTTTTCTTCCTCGCTCTTGATGTCGATGCGCCAGCCCGTCAGCTTGGCGGCGAGCCGCACGTTCTGCCCCTTCTTTCCGATCGCCAGCGACAGCTGCTTGTCCTCGACGACGACCTCCATCACGCGTTCCCGATCGTCGACAATGGAGACACGCTGCACCTTCGCGGGACTGAGGCCGTTGGTGACGAACGTAATCGGATCCTCGGACCATTCGACGATGTCAATCTTCTCGCCGCGCAGCTCGCGGATGATGGCCTGGACCCGCGTGCCCTTCATGCCCACACAAGCGCCGACCGGGTCGACGTCGCGCTCGCGCGAGAACACCGCCACTTTGGCGCGATCTCCGGCCTCGCGTACCGCTCCCCGGATGTTCACGGTGCCGTCATAGATTTCCGGCACCTCCTGTTCGAAGAGCTTGATGAGAAGCGCCGGATCGGTGCGCGACAGGACAATCTGTGGTCCCTTGGCGCTCCGGGTCACGCCTTTGATGACGGCGCGGATCCGTTCGCCAGGACTGTAGTTTTCCGCGCGGGACTGTTCCTTGCGCGGCAGCACCGTCTCCACACGTCCGAGCTCGACGATCATGTCGCCGTTCTCGAAGCGCTTCACGGTGCCGGTGACCACTTCGCCGATCCGCTGGTTGTACTCCGCGAAGATGTTCTCGCGCTCGGCTTCGCGCACCTTCTGAAAGATTACCTGTTTGGCCGTCTGCGCCGCGATTCGGCCGAGGACGTCGGTGGGCTTGGGGAATTCGATCTCCATGTCCACCTCGGCCTCGTCGCCGTACAGCTCGTGCGCCTCGTTGATCGAGATCTCGGTGGCCGGGTCGGTGACCTCGGTGACGATGTGCTTGACGGCGAAGAGATCGACTTGTCCGGTCTCAGTGTTGAAGCGCGTCCTGAGGTTCTCGGCGGTCTTGTAATATTTGCGCGATGCCGTCAGCACCGCGTCCTCGATGGCCGTGATGATGACATCCGGCTCGATGCCTTTTTCCTTGGCGAGCGCTTCGATCGTCTGCTGCAGCGGGTTGTTCATACGGACTCTTCACTCCGCTCGATTTCAAAATTCAACTTCGAGCCTTGCACGCGAAATCGCCGATACAGGAATCCGACGCGTCCTGCCGCCGTCAACCTCGAGCACCACGTCGGTGCCATCCAGCCCGAGCAGCCGGCCCGCGAAGTGGCCCTGGCCGTCAATCGGAGGCGCGACGACCAGCTTCGCCAGACGGCCCGCAAAGCGCCGATAGTCGTCGGGCTTCCGCAGCGGCCGATCGAGCCCTGGAGAAGAAACTTCCAGGGTGTACGCGCGATCCCATACATCTTCAACGTCGAGCAGGGCGCTCAAGTCGCGGCTGACCCGCTCGCATTCGTAGATGCCGACGCTCTCGCCGGGGACGCCAGCGCGGACCGCGTTCGACTCGCCCACGTCTGGCCGATCGATCACCACTCGCAGTATCCAACCGTTGGCCTCGCGCCGGAGCTGGACGTCGAAGATCTCGAGGCCGTTCGATTCGGCCACTCCCGCCGCAAGCTTGCCGACGTGCGCGGCAACCTCGGCGGGCGACTTCGACGGGGCGCCCGGTTTTTCCGGCCGGGGTCCGCGCGACCGGGCGGCGGTGCGGCCGCCCTCCGGATCTGCCATGGGCAACGGCTCCTCGGGTGTCCCGCGCACGAAAAATCGCCCCTGAAACGCAAAAAGTGGGCACTAGGCCCACTTCGGTACTTCAGACCGAAATAGAACACACAAGTCTATCACGAGGGCTTTGGCTGGGACAATGGCCGGACGACGAGATCGTAGCCGCGTGTCCCAATGATTTCGGCCGTTACAACCTCGCCCGGGCGGTACGCCGCCGCGTCGCAGTCGGAAAAATACGCGACCGAGTCGATCTCGGGCGCCTGTCCCGCTGAACGGCCCACCAGCACCAGCGGATGCTCCGGTGACGGCCCGTCGATCATGACCTCCAGGGTGCTGCCGATTCGTCGCAGGCCGGCCTGGCGCGCAATCCGTTGTTGCCGTTCCATCAGGCGGGCCCGGCGAGCGTCCTTGGTCGGCTCGGGCACATCATCCTGGAGCGAGAACGCGCTCGTGCCTTCCTCGTGGGAATACGTGAAGACGCCGACATGATCGAATTCGATTTCAGCGACGAACGACCGCAGCTCGTCGAATTCGTGATCCGTCTCTCCCGGGAAGCCCACGATGAACGTCGTCCTCAGCGTGACGCCCGGAAGCCTGTTTCTGATGTCGTCGAGCAGCCTGGTGTACGACTGCCTGTTTCCCGGACGCTTCATGCGCTTCAGCACGTCGCTGGCCGCGTGCTGCAGCGGCAGGTCGATGTACTTGCAGACCTTGTCGCACTCACCCATGGCGTCGAGCGTGCCCGCATCAATCGTGGTCGGATAGAGATAGAGCAGCCGAATCCATTCGAGACCGTCCACCCGCTGGAGCCGGCGCAGCAATCGGCCGAGGGCGCCGCGCTCACCCCGATCGACACCATAGAACGTCGAGTCCTGGGAGATGAGGATGATCTCGCGAACGCCGCGAGCCGCAAGGGCCTCGGCTTCCTGCACGATGGAATCGGCCGGACGGCTCCGGTAGTGGCCGCGCAGCGTCGGGATGATACAGAACGCGCACTTGTAGTCGCACCCCTCGGCCAGTTTCAGGTACGCAAAATGATGTGGCGTGGTAAGGCGACGCGGCGTCTCGGCGTCATAGATATATGTGGGAAGCTCCGGCGTCGGAGCCTCTATGGATCTCGATGTCCGTGTGGACCGGTGGAATGTGACGGGTGCCACTTTGGACGGCAGGGCGAGCCGGCTCTGTTGCCCCTCGATCGCCCCCACGATGTCGGGAACCTCGCCGGTGCCGAGCAGGGCGTCGATCTCCGGGATTTCAGCTTTCAGCTCGTCGCGGTAACGCTCGGCCAGGCATCCCGTCACGATCAGGCGACGACCGCTGGCCCGCCGCTTTTCTTCCGCCATCTCAAGAATGGCGTCCACGGACTCCTGCTTCGCGGGCCCGATGAACGCACACGTATTGACGATCAGCACGTCGGCGTCCGCCGCGTCTGCCGTAATCTCATGGCCGGCCTGCTCGGCCAGACCGAGCATGACCTCTCCATCCACGAGGTTCTTGGGACAGCCGAGGGATACGAGACCAATCTTCACGAATCAGTCCTCACGGGTACAACCGATACAGCATTCGCGGGTAGGGAATCGTTTCCCTGACGTGCTCAAGGCCGCAGATCCATGACACTACACGCTCTATGCCCATGCCGAACCCGCTATGCGGCACCGAACCGTAGCGGCGAAGGTCCAGGTACCACTGGAACGCTTCTTCCGGCAGCTTGTGCTCGTGAATGCGCTGGAGCAGAAGATCCGCATCGTCGATGCGCTGTCCGCCTCCGATGATCTCGCCATACCCCTCGGGCGCGAGCACGTCGACCGAGAGGGAGAGCTCGGCTCTATCGGGATCGGGCTTCATGTAGAACGCCTTGATTGCACTCGGGTAGCGATGCACGACCACCGGTCGATCGAACTGTTCCGACAGTGCGGTCTCATCGGGTCCTCCGAAGTCGCCTCCCCACGTGATCGGCAGCCCCTTTGACTGCAAGTGAGACACGGCATCGTCATACGATATTCGCGGAAATGGCGCCCTGACGCTTTCGAGGCGTGCCACATTTCTTTCGAGCACGTGAAGCTCGCGTTGTTTCTTCTCGAGCACGCGTCCGACGACAGAGACGACGAGGCCTTCTGCGAGCTCGATGATGTCATCGAGCGTGGCGTACGCGACTTCCGGTTCGACCATCCAGAACTCGGTCAGATGCCGTCTGGTCTTCGACTTCTCCGCGCGAAACGTCGGCCCGAAGCAATACACGCGCCCGAGAGCCATGGCGTTGGCTTCGTTGTACAACTGGCCGCTTTGCGTCAGGTACGCCGTCGTGTCCTCGAAGTACTGAACCGGGAAGAGCGTGGTCGTGCCCTCGCATGCAGCTGGGGTGAAGATTGGCGTATCAGCGAGCACGAACCCGCGCTCGTTGAAATAGTCGCGCACCGCATTGATCACCTCGTGCCGCACGCGGAGCACCGCCTGCTGGCGTTCGGCGCGGATCCAGAGGTGCCGGCGGTCGAGCAGGTAATCCACGCCATGCTCTTTGGGGGTGATCGGATACTCGTGCGAAGGGCTCACGATTTCGAGGCTCGACACATCGACCTCGAACCCGCCTGGCGCACGCTGATCCGCACGCACGGTCCCGTGGATCACCAGCGAGGTTTCCTGGGAGAGATGGTCGGCGAGCTTGAACTGTTCCTCGCCGACGGCGGCCTTCGACATGACGGCCTGGATGAATCCGCTTCCATCTCTCACGGTCAGGAAATGGATCTTGCCGCTCGAGCGGCGGTTGTGCAGCCAGCCGCGAATCGTGACCGACTGTCCGACATGTTCTGCGATGCGATCGATGTATGCCAGCATGGAAGCAATGAACAGTGAGCAGTGAGCAATGAGCAGTAATTACGAGTTCTCCACCTCGTCGTGAGAGGGCAGCGCGAGAGGTTCCTCGCCGAGCATGGCTTCGAAACGTCGCCGCGCTCGTTGAGCGCTGTCAAGGACGGCGCGTGGCGGGCCGGCGCCTGCCACCTCGAACATGTAGATGCCGTCGTATCCGATTTTCTGCACCGCCATCAACGTCGCCGACCAGTCGATGCTGCCTTCAAACGGCACAAGGTGGTCGTCCTTGCGGCCCCCGTTGTCGTGAACGTGGGTGGTTACCAGGTGCCCTGCCGACACCTCGATGGCGTCGATGAGGTCGCCCATCAAAGCCGCGTGGCCGAAGTCGAAACAGACCCCGGCGTCGGCGATGTCGAGCTCGTTTTCGAGCAGTCCGACGAGCGTTGAAGGGGTGGACAGGCTGTTCGGAATGATTTCGAGCGCCAGCCTCACCCCCAGGGGCTCGGCGAGGTCCTGAATTTCCTCAACGCTTTGTCTCGCGGCCTCCAGGCTGTTGCCCATGCCGACAGCCTCGGCCTGAGGCACTCCAAGATGGAGCACCAGAAACGCCACCGGCGTGGCCTTTGCCATCTCGAGCGCGAGTCCCGCCTCGTGCACCGCGGCACGGCGAGCCGGCTCGTCAACTGTGGCGTTCGAGAGCATCCCGATTCCCTTGCCTCCCGCGTACTTCTGAATCGTCGGCGCATGGATCGAGTGAAGGCGGAGGCCCGCGCTTCGGAGCCACGATGCCAGGCGATCGAGCGCCGGCCGTTCGTGATAGTTGAAGTGGCTTTCCGTCGCGAACAGCTCTACGGCGTCGAAACCGTAGCCGGCAATATCGTCCAGATGCCTGCGGTCCAGCCGCTCACTGTGAAAGAGATGCGTCGATATCCCAAATGTCGGCGTTATCACTGCGGCGGACCTTCGCAAACAGGCAAACACTCATTGTAGCGCAGCCGCGGTGAGGCGCGTTGACCGGTTATCGCAGCTCTTCGAGGTGCTCGGCGAGCAGACCGTGAAGGGCAGTGAACCTCGGATACCGCAGCAGGTTCGTCCGGACGTATCGCAGCGTTCGGGGGATGTACTGAATGTAAACCGTGTTCCCGCGTGTCGTCTGATATCCGAACGTGCCGAGCGCCTTCAGGTTCCGCTGCAGGCACATCAGGTCGAAACGCCGCTGAAAGTCCTGCGGGCTTTCGGGGGCGTTGCCCTGTGACGGCTCGTCGCGCAGCGCCAGGAAATACGCGATCAGTTCCTCCATGGCGGTCTCGCCCAAATCGACATACGAGTCGCGAAGGAGCGAGGCAAGATCGTACGTGTCCGGACCCATCCGCGCGTCTTGAAAGTCGATCACGAAGAGCCGTCCGTCATCCACCATGATGTTCCGGCTGTGGTAGTCCCGGTGGCAGAGGACCCTGGACTCCGATGCGAGCTCGTCCACGATGTGCGCATTCTCTTTCCGGATGGCATCGCGCGAGGAATCGGAGAGCGTGACGCCCCGGTAGGCTTGGAGGAAATGTTTGATGAAGAAATCGAGCTCCCATGTCAGCTTCTCGACATCGAACGAGATCCGATAGGGCACGTACCGGTCGTCGGTGAGTGCATGTCCACGCCGCTGCAGGACTTCAATGAATGACACGGCCTGTCGATAGAGCGCTGCGTGCTCCCCCGGCGACGCTGCGCCGAGATGCGCCTGAAGCGTGACATCGCCGAGGTCCTGAAGCGCCAGCACGCCGAGATCGTCGGCGTGATCGAGAATGCTCGGTATGGGGAGCGGGATCTGTCGGAGCAGGCCAGCGACGTTGACGAAGGGCAGCGCTTGGTAGTCGAACGACCCGGCATGCAGGGCCAGGACAATCGACGGCGCATCGGGATAGATCACACGGAAGTAGCGCCGATCCGATGCGTCGCCGGTCAAGGGAACAACCGTCGGGTTCTGTGCCGCTTGACCGGTACGGGCGAGATACGCGTCGATTCGTGCTCGAAGGCTGGCTGCTTCGCTGCCAGGCGTGGCGTTCGTCATGTCAGTCCCCGTCATTCGCGCCCGAGCTCCAGAGTGAGGAGATCGCCGCTCAGCCGCTCTCCACCGTCAGGAGATCGCCCGGCGGCGCGCACGATGGCCATGTCGTGGAACTCGGCTCCTTCCGGAATATGGACGTCATCGCCAACAACACAGCGAGTCAACCGCGTGTTGGCATCCACGGTGACCCGGTCCCACAACACCGTGTCCTCCAGCAGGGCAGTCTTGTGGACCACACACCCGTACCCGATCAGGCCCCCGGCCGTCTGTTCGGCCTGCGCAAAGGCGAGCGAAGTCGCCAGGTAGTCGCGCGGCGTGCCGATGTCATGAAACGTGGCTCGTGAGACGAATGCGCGGATACTGTGAGGATCCTCCGCGATCAAGCGCGGATAGAGATGGGCCACGGTCTCGGCCGGCTGACCCGCTGGCACCGATTCGAAGACCGATCGACTTGCCAGCTGTACTCCAATGAAATGCAGGTTCGGTCCCCGCGCTCCCCTTTGACCGAATCCGGTCACCCATCCCTCGCGATCGACGAGGACTCCTCCGTATTTGGCCGGGTCGGGATTGTCGATCACCGCCATGGTGACCTTCGCGCCGGACTGCCGGTGTTCGCTCAGCATGTCATGGAGTTGCAGGTTCGTCAGCGTGTCACCGTTGACGATCAGGAGCGGGTCGCGGTCGAAGAAGGAGAGCGCCTGGCGCGGACCGCCGGCCGATCCGAGGATGGGATTCTCCCACGAATAGCGCACGCGAGTCCCGAGCTGGCTGCCATCGCCTACGAGGCCGGTGATGGTTTCCGGCCGATGGTGGAGATTCAAAACGACGTCGCGTACGTTCCAGCCGGCCAGCCAGTTCAGAATCCGGCAAACGAGCGGCTCACCCGCCACTGGGAGCGCGGCCTTTGCACGGACGTACGACAGCGGCCTGAGCCGACGCCCCAGGCCGGCCGTGAGCACGAGCGCCTGCGACAGTGGATGAACGGAAGGAGGCGACGGTGACGGCACGTCAGCGGGCTTCGGCGTCCTCGAACAGCATGTCGCCGAGCGGCAATCCCTGGGTCTGGCAATAGCGGACGAAGAGTCCGCGGTAGGATTCGTTGATGTAGTCGTTCGGCTCTCGCGCGAGCGCCCTCGCCATGTGAGCGATGCCCTGCTCTGATCCTTCGATTTCGACGTACGTGCCGACGGGCGTCTCATCGAGCGCGATGATGACGTCCGCGCTCGCAAACTCTTCGCGGAATTTCTGATAGCGGAACCAGACGCGATAATTCAGCTGCTCGAAAATCTTGAGAATGGCCTCGCCGTCGCTTGCCACGGTCTCCAGCTCCTCACGAAGCTTCATCGCCGAGGGCTGCGTCGGCCCCTTGAACGTGACGAGGCTTCGACCGGACTCGGTGCGGACGCGAAGGACCGAGCGACGCCGAAGCAGGAACTCGTCCGCGGTGTCGAGAAGGCAATCCTCTTGAAGACGACGACCTCGAAGGGGCGTCGCGCCGGTCGCGAGAATCGCCGCGCGCGCTTCCTCGGGACTGGTGAACCGCAGTTTGATTTCTCGCTCCAGCATCGCAGACATCTCTCGGATGACGCCCTTATTTAAGCGGGATGCCTGGCAAATTACAACGACCATCGGCCGGGCACATCAGGTCAGGCGGTAAGGCCGCGAGGTGGCCAAGAGTGCCGGTCGATCCACGCCTTTTCCGAAAATCAGCACCTTGTGGGTACTCCCCAATCCACCCGGGAGCACGAGCGTCTTGAGCGCAAGGCGATCACCGAGCCCCTCGCTTCCGGCCGCGCTCTCACTCGCCGAATCGAGATCGGACATGGCGAGGTTCAGAAGGAAGTAGGTCTGATCGAGCCGACCAAGCTCGACCATGCCTGCGTCGAGCGCCGCGCGGCCAATCGATGTCAGATCCACGTGCGAGGTGATGTCGCAGCCTCCCGGCTCCTCGAGCCATGGGGCGTTGGCGCCGCCGGGGCCTCCTTCTCGATGGACGTGGCTGGAGAACGTGGCGCGCGTCCCGCCCGCATGAGAGGGCGAGAACAGGTCGGCCGCCTCGTGCCCGTAATCGATGAGCACCAGGAATCCGCGATCGATGGCGCGCGCGGCGTTGCGCGTCCAGGCGACGGCGTCGAGGTTGATCTCTCCTTTCCATCCGGGCTTCAGCCGAGCACCGACGGCCTCCAGGGACGCGGCGAGCTCGGCCGGCGCGGGGCGCAGGCGCTCGAACAGCCGATCGTCTTTGACATCGACGACGACCTCCGAGAGCCCGTCGCGAGTCATTTCCACGGCGCGAACCGGGAAGGCGTCGAGCAGCTCGTTCGCGAAGATGACGCCCTGAACTTTGTCGGGCACGTCTTCGCGCGAACTTCTGAGCTTCGGGGCGTGTCCGTTCAGCGTGGAGAGTTGCGCGGCTCGCGCGTGGGGGCTCTTCTCGACGAGGGTCAATCTGATGGCGTCATAGAAGTCGGGGTCGCTGTGGCGCGCCGCATCGAGAACGTCACGGGCGAGCCGTCCGCTGCTCGCGCCGCCCTCGACCAGATCGAACTGGGCTGGCCGGTCGAGCAACCGCCACATTTCGGCGAATTGTCTCGCGAGCAATCGACCGAACGCGGGGCCGACGTCGACGCTGGTAAAAAAATCGCCCGCGCGCCCACTCTGATGGGCCGCGCGGGCGTAATACCCGAGTTCCGGATGATAGAGGGCGAGGTCCATGAACTCGGCGAACGTCAGCGGCCCGCCGAGATGGATGCGCTCGACGATTAGCGCGCGAAGATCGCGCGCCAACCTACTCCTTCTTCGCGGTCACGAAGATTTCCTGCCCCCGCCGCCAGATGAGGAAGAAGGCCGAGCGGCCTGACTGAACCTTCTGCAGTTCGCGGCTCGCGTCGGCCGCGCTGGCCACTGCCTTCCGGTTCACCTCGAGAATAACGTCGCCCGGCTGAAGGAGCGCTCGGGCCGCCGATCCGTTCGGGTCCACGTCGGTGATCACCGCACCCGTGCTGCCGGGCGGCATTCGCAGACGCCGCGCCGTTTCCGACGTCAGGTTGCCGAGCGTCATCCCGAAGCCCGCGCCGCTGTTGTCGTCGGCCTGGTCGTCGCTGCTGTCTCCGCCGGTCTCGGCTTCGAGATTCAGCTCGTCGACCTTGATGCTCAGCGATTTCTCCTGCTTGTCGCGAATGACCTTGACCGGTACCGTCGTTCCCGGAGTGGTCTCGGTGACCATCCTGACGAGATCATCTCGGTTCGGCACGGGCTTTCCGGCGAACTCGACGATCACATCACCGGGCTCGATTCCGGCCTGCGCGGCCGGACCATCGGCGGCCACCGATGACACGAGCGCGCCCTTCCGCTCGGTCAGGCCGAGATCCTGCACGACATCGCGGGAGACCACCTGTACCTGAACGCCGATGCGCCCTCGCGTCACCTTGCCCGTCTTGAGCTGCCCAAGCAGACTCCGCACGGTGTTGATGGGCACCGCGAATCCGATGCCGATGTTGCCGGACGCTCGCTCGTTGCTGTAAATCGCCGTGTTGATGCCGATGACCTCCCCGCGAAGATTGAGCAGCGGACCTCCGGAATTTCCCGGGTTGATCGCGGCGTCGGTCTGGAGCATCTGCTGCGATCGTCCGTCCGAGACGGGGAACGGCCGCTCGAGGGCGCTGATGACGCCAACCGATACGGTGTGGGCGAGGCCGAATGGGTTGCCGATGGCCATGACCCAGTCGCCCGGCTGCACGATGGACGAGTCGCCAAACTTCGCTTCGGGCAGCGTGTGATTCGGCTTTTCGGTCAGCTCGATCAAGGCGCTGTCGGTCAGCGGATCGCGGCCCACGACACGGGCCGAGTACTCCTGATCCGCGTCCTCTCCGTAGAGCGAGACGACGATCTTGTTGGCGCCCTCGACAACATGGTTGTTGGTGAGGATGAGTCCGGCCTTGTCGATGATGAAGCCCGTGCCGGCCGCGACCGCGACCTGGTCGTGCGGACGCGATCGGTTGTCAGGCATGCCAAAGAACCGCCGGAACAGGTCGTCCTGCCCGCCAAAAAACTCGGTCAGGTCCTGGGTCCGCTGCCGCGACTCGGTCCGGATGTTGACGACGATGGGCGTCTGCGACTTCGCGATGGTCCGGAATGTCTGGGCGTCGAGCGGCCCCGTGATGGGCGCCGTGTTCGCTGGCGGCGCCACGCCAAGAGTCTGAGCGGACGAATTCGGCGACAGGTCGAGACGCGATGCAATCACCATCCCGACGACCAGTGATGCGACCGCTACAAGCAGCATGTAAAAGAGCGTCGTTCTTCGCGTAGACATCAAATCCTCCAAACACCCCTGCGATTACCCGATCCGGGTCTTTCCTGAACGTCAGGCCGGCTGCACGATGGCGTCCTGGGCGGGACCCGTGACGGCGGCCTCGCCGTCGCCCACGAACATGTTGATCTCGGTTCGGACGCCGAACGTCTCGAAATAGACACCCGGCTCGATGGTAAAACCCGTCCCCGGGGACAGCCGACGCGTATCGTGCGTCTCGTAGTCGTCGAGGTTCACGCCGTTACCGTGCACGGATTCCCCGAGGTTGTGGCCGGTCCTGTGCAGGATCTGTCCGCCATATCCGCGCTCTTCGAGCACCTGGCGCGCGGCGGTATCGACCTCCCAGCCACGCAGCTCATGATGTGTGCTCGCCGCATGGCGAACCAGCTGAATGGCTGTATCGCGCGCATCGCGCACGGCGAGAAACGCGCGCGCAATCGTGTCGGGGATCTGCGCGCCGGTGAAGGCGACCCACGTGATGTCGGCGTATACCGCGCCCGGCGAGCCGAGTTTGCCCCAGAGGTCGAGCAGCACGAGCTCGTTTTCGCGAATTGGACGCGAGCCTTCGGCCGGCGGCACATAATGAGGATTGCCCGCGTGCTCTTGCGCCGCCACCACCGGCGTCGAGTCGCTCACGAGGCCCTCGTCCTGGAACTGGCGCCACATCCACTGCTGCAGGTCGTGCTCGTTGGTCGGCACGCGATCGCGGATGCGCTGGAACAGCGTTTCGAATGTGCGATCCTTGACACGATAGAGGCGATCGGAGGCGTCGCGGTGAGTACGAAGCGCCTGACTGTCCCAGCTGGCTTCATACCGCTGCACGAGGTCAGCCGACGAGACGACTTCGGCGCCACGTTTGCGCACGGCTTCAATGGTCCCGCCATCCACCCGCGACACGTAGGGAATAGAACAGTCCGGCGAATACTCCATCGCCACGCGGCGGATTCCATTGAGCAGCGTCGTCAGACCGCAATCGAGCTGGCGCTGCGACGAGTACAACGACTTCGCTCCCGGAAGCCCGTCGAGATTGTGGCGTTCGATCGCGTGCACCAGCCCCCGGGGATCACCTTCCGCCGGGATCAGGTAATACCACCGCCGGGTGGTCATGACCGGCGACCCCATCAATCCGGCGATACGCGAGGCAATCGGATTGGAACCGTGGAAGTCGTAGAGAAGCCAGCCGTCGAGGCCTTCTGCACGCAGGAATCTCTGAACGTCAGTCACATCGACCGGCATATCTCCCAGTATACGGGAAGACCCAGGCGGCCGGCAGACCTGCCGGTGGTTCACCACTTGTCGATTTGGACGTCGTTCGCGGCTCGGCGGCCGTCCCTGCGGCTCCATCCAGCAGGACCGTCCCGAGAACGCGGTCGAGTCGCCCTATAATCAGGAAAGCGCCGCCCGAACACGGAAACTCTATGCGCAAGCATGCACTGCTGATCTCAATTGGAGCCCTTGCCCTCATCCGCTCGCTGTCAGGGCAGCAAGCCAGCCAGGCCCCTGTATCGGATCAGCCGCCGGTCGTCTTCAAGCTCGAAGTGAATTACGTCGAAGTCGACGCGCTCGTGGTGGACGACCAGGGGAATTTCGTGCGCGATCTCAAGAAGGACGATTTCAAGATTCTCGAGGACGGGAAGCCCCAGGAGGTGTCGCTCTATTCGCTGGTGGACATTCCAGTCGAGCGCGCAGATCGGCCGCTCTTTGCCGCCCAGCCGATCGAACCGGACGTGCAGACGAATTCCGAACCCTTCCAGGGGCGCATCTATCTCATCGTCCTCGACGACCTGCAAACCGACGCGCTCCGCTCGGCGCTGGTGAAAGCGGCGGCGCGGCGGTTCGTCGAGCGCTATCTGGGCGCCAACGATCTTGCCGCGGTCGTGCACATCAGCGGACGATCCGACGCGGCACAGGACTTCACGTCCAGCAGGCGGCTTCTCCTGTCGGCGATCGACAAGTTCATGGGGCAGAAGCTCCGATCGGCAACGCTGGAGAAGATGGATGCGTATCAGCGCAACATGGACCTTCGCCAGGGTGGCGCGAAATTGAACGATCCCCTCGACTCGGAGCGCGGCTTCCAGGCGCGCTCCACGATCCAGTCCTTGAAGAATCTCGCCGATGCCATGGCGGGCGTCAGAGGGCGACGCAAGGCGCTGCTGTACATCAGCGAGGGCATCGACTACGACATTCACGACTACTTCAACAGCCGCTACGCGCTGACGCTGCTCGACGACGTCCGCGACACGATTTCGGCCGCGACGCGGTCGAACGTCAACATCTACGGCATCGATCCGAGAGGCCTGACCAACCTGGGCGATCTCGCCGTGGAGATGGCAGGGTTGCCCGACGATCCCAACCAGCTGATTGGATTCCCGTCGCTCCAGGACGAGTTGCGGATCTCGCAAGACAGTCTCCGAGTGCTCTCGGATGAAACCGGGGGATTTGCGGTCGTCAACACCAACGACTTTCCCGACGCGTTCGAACGGGTCGTGCGCGAGAACAGCTCGTACTACGTGCTCGGCTACTATCCGACGAACGACAAGCGCGACGGCAAATTCCGAAAGATCGAGGTGCAGGTCAACCGGCCGGGTGTGAAGGTACGCGCCCGCAAAGGGTACGTGGCCCCGCGTGGAAAACCCACCACGAAAGAAGCCGACGCCGCGAAGGGGTCGCCGGAAGTCAAGGAGGCCTTGAACAGCCCGCTGCAGTCGAGCGGCCTTACGCTGCGTGTGAATGCCACGGCGTTCAAGGGACCCGCGCCGAATGCGTCGATCGCCATCGCGGTCGAGGCCGACGGCCGCGCGTTCAAGTTCGCCGAAAAGGAAGGGAAGTTCGAGGATGTGCTCGAGCTCTCGGTCGTCGCGATCGACTCGAAGGGTAAGATTCAGGGCGTCGATCACAGCGCCCTGACGATGGGTCTGAAGCCCGAGACGCGAGCGCGACTGCTCCAGACCGGGTTTCGGATCGTCTCGAAGATCGACGTGCCGCCCGGTCGGTATCAGCTGCGCGTCGCCGCTCGGGAAGTAGGAGGAGGCACGCTCGGGAGCGTGTTCTACGATCTCGACGTCCCGGATTTCGGGAAGCAGCCGTTCTCGATGAGCGGGGTGGTGCTGGCATCGGCCGAACGAAACCAGGTGCCGACGGCACGGGTCGATCAGCTGAAGGATTTCCTGCCGGCCGTGCCGACGACGGCACGAGAGTTCAGAACCAGCGACGAGCTGGCGGTCTTTGCCGAGGTGTACGACAATGAAGTCAAGACGCCTCACCAGGTGGACATCGTGAGCAGCGTGCTCACCGATGACGGACGCGTGGTCTTCAAGAATGCGGAGCAGCGCGCCAGCAGCGAGCTCGGCGGCTCGCGCGGCGGGTTTGGGTATGCAACCCGGGTTCCGTTGAAGGACCTGGCTCCAGGCTCGTACGTACTGAAGGTCGAAGCGACGTCTCGCCTGGGCAATCCTCAAACGGCGACGCGTCAGATTCAATTCAGGGTGCAGTCGTGACGCGGCTGATCGCGGCTTTGCTGCTCGCCCAGGCGGCTCTCTCGATGACCACCATATCTCGAAGCTCCCAGAGCGGCGTCGATCAGGCCAGGCAGGTCGTGGTGAAAACCGGAGAGGACTGGCGCGCGCTCTGGAAAGAGCATGCGCCGATGAAGCCACCGCCAGATGTGGATTTCAGCCAGTCCATGGTCCTGGGCGTGTTCATGGGAAGCCAGCCGACAGGCGGTTACGCGGTGGAGATCCGACGCGTGCGCAGCGAGACCGACGGCCTTGTCGTCGAGTACACGGAAACGCGGCCCGGCGCGGGCAATGTCACCGCGCAGGTCCTCACGTCACCCTGCCATATCGTGACCGTTCCAGTGCATGCCGGAGCCGTCACATTCGAGCGCGTGGATCCGGCGGCGCCTCGTGTCCACTGAGCCCTCCGTACCTCCAGCGTCTCCGGAGGGTACCACCGTCGGCCTGGACGCGAACGTCGCTGCCATGCTCGCGTATCTGGGCTGGTGGGTGACCGGCGTCCTGTTTCTAATCCTCGAAGAGGAGAGCCGCTACGTCAGGTTTCACGCGATGCAGGCCGTCGTGGCGTTTGGCGGGTTGAGCGCGGTCGGCGTCTTCCTCATCCTGGCCAGCTTCGTCATGTTGTTCGTCTCGTCAGCCGGTTTCCAGGTGCTGATGGGCGTGTCCGAACTGGTGCTGCTCGGCGGCTTTCTGGTCTGGCTCATCTGCATGATCAAGGCCTACAACGGCGAGCGCTGGAAGATGCCTGTGGCGGGCGCGATCGCCGAGCGGATCGCCGGCAAGTAATTCCTGTACACAAAAAGACCCGAGCCGCCGTCGAGCGGCTCGGATCTCGAGTTGTTTCGTGCGTCGCCGTCAGTTGATGGCTGGCAGCAGCTTGGTCTTGATGGACCCGTTCGCGTGCGTAAACGTGTAGTTGTTCCGGTCCATCTTCGGGTTGAAGGGCGTCCTGAGTGTCAGCGTGGCCACTTCGTTCGGCAGGAGCGGCTTCTTCAGCCGATCCTCGCTCCCGGTCACCGGATTGCCTGCCTTGTCCCACCAGAATTCCGCAATCTTGAGGCCGGCGATCGAGCCGAGTGACAGGTTCTTGACCTTGATGGTCGTCACGACTTCGTCCTTGACGCGCTTGGTCACCGGCTTGACGTAGCCAAGGTCCGCCTGACCTCTGATCGGGGGAACGAACTTCGTGGGTGCCGACGGGGTCGCCGGCGCGGGGGCCTGGGCCGCCGCTGGGGACGGGAGCAGGCCGGCCGACAGCACCAGAACAGCCGTCGCCTGGATCAACCGATTCATGGGGATGCCTCCGGGCAGATTATACAACCCTCACATTTCGCCGTTCCAGTCTTCGGGCTCCGGGTTGACGGACCTGAAGATTTCGAGATGCCACTTGCCGCCGCCCCAAGGTTCGATGACTTCGGTCGCCACAACGTCGACGAGAATCTCGGCGAATGTCCGGCCCTCCGGGTCGCCCTCGAGGTGGTACGCACCTTCATCCCAGCCGAAGTTCGGGTACAGCATGATCGTCAGAAACAAGTCGTATCCATCGTCGACGACGATGAGCTGTCCGCATGGCCGCTTGATGGTCGAGTGATAGATCAGGTATTTCTCGGCGCTGTGCGCACGGATGTAGCGCTTCAGCGCGAATTCGCGCGCGACGATTTCCTCGACGGCAATCTTCTTGTCCCAGCAGTCGCGGCAGTACCGCTCTTCTCCGCGGGGCTCGGAGATTTCCTTGGCACCGCACAGGGCGCACCGCGATTTGACCGTCGACTTTCGGGGCATTCGAGTGATCTTAGCCCCTCCCATCGCTGCCAGCAAGCGCGCCCGGCTGCTTACTTCGTGACCGCCTGTCTGATGGCAGGGACGTACATGCGCTCGACGTACTGCTTGACCATCCGGCGCGTGCAGAAATGTGGCGTCACCGTGCGGATCGCTTCCTTGACGAGACGGAGCCACGCGCGCGGAAGCTGCTGCGCGTCGCGATCGTAGAAGGTGGGGACGACCTGCTCCTCGAGGAGACGGTAAAGCGAGTCGGCGTCGGCGGCATCCTGTGCGCCGGGGTCCTCGGGCCCGACGCCTCCGTCGATCAGCCATCCATTCGTCCCGTTGTAGCCTTCGGCCCACCAACCATCGCCGACGCTCAAATGGGGCACGCCGTTGATGGCGGCCTTCATGCCGCTGGTGCCGCTTGCTTCGAGGGGCTTCCGCGGCGTGTTCATCCAGACGTCGCAGCCCTGCACCAGGAAATGGGCCACGTGGAGGTCGTAGTCGTCCACGAAAGCGATCCGCCCCGCGAACATCGGGTCCATCGCCAGCTTGTAGACGCGCTGAAGATGGTGCTTGCCCGACGTCATCGGCGGGGTGTGACTTGCCCGCGAAGACGATCTGCATGGGACGCCCCGGCGCGTTGAGGATCCGCGCCAGGCGGTTCGGGTCGCGGAAGACGAGGTCGGGCCGCTTGTAACCCGCAAAGCGACGCGCGAAGCCCAGCGTGAGGGCCGAGGGGTCCAGGAGCGTTCCCGAGGCCACGACGCTCGCCGCGCTCACCTGCCCCGCCGTCCATTGCTGACGCGCGCGGTCGCGGATGAAGGCAAAGAGAAACTGCCGGAGCGCCCCTCGAACCGTCCAGAGATCCTCGTCTGGCAGCGACAGGACGCCGTCCCAGAATTCCGGTTCGTCGTGGCGATCGCGCCAGGCGGGGCTGAGGTGTCGATCGAAGAGCTGCGCCATCTCGGCGGCGACCCAGGTGGCGACGTGCACGCCGTTGGTCACGTAGGTGAGGGGCTGCGATTGGTAGCCCTCGTCCAGGATCGAGGTCCACATTTGCCGTGTGACCTCGCTGTGAGCGCGGCTGACGCCATTCACCACCCCTGCGGTCCGGAGCGCAAGCGCGGTCATGTTGAATTCCGCGCCGGCGCCGTTGTTGTGCTCGCCGAGTGCGAGGAATTTCTCGCGGTGTCCGCCAAGCCCGCCCCAGCATCCGGCAAGGTGCGTCTCGATCAGCTGAAAGGGGAACGCGTCGTGCCCGGCGGGGACTGGCGTGTGCGTCGTGAACACCGTCGTCCGCCGCACTTCAGTGAGCGCATCCTCGAAGCTCGCGCCGCGCTCCAGGACTTCGCGGATCCGCTGCAATGCGACGAATGACGCGTGTCCTTCGTTCAGGTGCCACACGGCAGGCTCGATGCCCAGGGCATGGAGCGCGCGCACGCCGCCGATCCCGAGAATGATTTCCTGCTGAACCCGCGTCTCGCGATCGCCGCCGTAGAGGCGTGCGGACAGTTCGCGGTCCCACGGCGCGTTCTCCTCCAGACCGGTGTCGAGGAGATACAGCGTCACGCGCCCAAGACGGACGCGCCAGACGGCCACCAGCACAGTCCTCGTGCCGAGCGGCACGGCGGTGATGATGGGCTGACCCTCGGGTGAGGTCGCCGGCTCGATGGGTGTATCGGCCCAGTTGATCCGCTCGTAGACCTCTTCCTGCCAGCCTTCGGACGACAGGTGCTGGTGAAAGTACCCCTGTGGATACATGAATCCGATACCGACGAGCGGCACACCCAGATCGCTTGCCTCCTTGCAGTGGTCACCGGCGAGCACACCGAGACCGCCGGCATAGATCGGCAGCGATTGATGGAGGGCGAACTCAGCCGAGAAGTACGCGATGGGTCGCCCGTTCAGCTCCGGGTATCGTTCGCGTGCCCACGTGTTCTTGGCCTGTCGTGCGGAATCGAGGCCGGCGATCGCCGAGTCGTACAGCGAGAGGAACTCGGGATCCGTGGCGATCTGATCCAGCCGCTCGCGCGGGATGGTCCACAGCATGTGGACGGGATTGTGGGCCGAGCTCCGCCACAGGCCGTAGTCGAGCGTCCGGAAGACCCGACGCGCCTGAACCTGCCAGCTCCACCAGAGGTCGGTGGCGAGCTCGTCGAGACGGTTGATGCGTTCGGGAAGTGACGGGAGGCCTACGTATCGGTCCATGAGATTTACGAGTGGTTCATTGATGCCGCGGGGTGAACGGCCCCGCAACGAGGATCGCAGCACGATGCCGACGCGCGCGGTCGGCGCACTACGGGCACGCTCCGACCAGCGCTGCGAACTTGGACAGGTCGATGTTTCCGCCCGACACGACGGCCACGACCTTGCCGCTGCCCGCGCGCCCGGTCAGCGCCGCTGCGATGGCGCAACCCGCCGCGCCTTCCGCGATGATGTGAGAGCGTTCGGCGACAGTTCGAATCGCCTGCTTGATTTCATCGAGCGATACCACAATCGATCCCGCCAGCTGCGAGAGGAGCGGCCACATGCCTGGCAACACCGACTTGCCGCCTGCGCCGTCAACGAACGACGCCTGCCAGCCTTCGAAGGCACGCGGAGTCCCGCTGTCCAGCGAGAGTTTCAGAGGCGCCGCCGTCTCGGGCTCCGCAGCGTAGACCTTCGCCTGAGGCCTCAGAACCTTGAACACCTGCGAGATACCCGCCGTGAGCCCGCCCCCGCCGAGCGGCGCGATGACGGCATCCACGTCGGGCAGATCCTCGAGGATTTCCAGGCCGCACGTCGCATTCCCCGCGATGAACCGGTCATCGTCAAAGGGATGCACGAAGTAACCGATCATGCGATCGGAGCGGTGCTCCTCGACGGTGCGCCAGCACTCGTCGTACGTGGCGGGAACGATGGTCGCGCCCAGGCGCCTGATGGCATCGAGCTTCGTGACCGGCGCCGTGTCCATGACCATGACCGAACACGACGCGCCCGCCTTGCGGGCGGCCAGCGCGACACCCTGCGCGGCATTCCCGGCGCTCACCGTCCACACACCCTGTGCGAGCTCGTCGCGGGACAGTTGCCGAACGGTGTTGTATGCGCCGCGGATCTTGAAGGAGCCGATGGGCTGCAGGAGCTCGAGCTTCAGGTAGACTTGAGGCCGGCCGTCGGTTCGGACCGCGTCTGGCAGGTCGAGGCGCACAAGCGGCGTCCTGACCACCACTTCGTAAATCGACGTGGCCGCGTCCCTGACGGCTGAGAGCGGGATGCTCCGCATAAGAGAGAGATCGTAGTCGCCGCTTCGAGCCTCGTCAAATCGCCGGCCGCGCGATCGTCTCGCGTCCAAGCTGGACTAGACTGTGTGGCCTTGGCAGCGACTGGCCGCATCGGCGCGCTGGAGCAGACAATGAGGCGACATACAACCGCGGCGTGCCTGGTGATCGTAGCGTTGAACGCAGCGAGTGCGGCGGCGCAGTCGCCGACCACGCGCGAACTCGATCGCCTCAACTGGATGGAGTTTCGCGAATGGGTGCCGGACAAGATTGACACCGTGCTTCTGCCCATCGGCACGATGGAAGCGCACGGTGTCACGGCCAACGGGTCGGATATTCTTGCGCCGGTGGCGATGGCTCGCGACATTGCCCCGCGCGTGAACGCGATGATCGCCCCGGTTGTGCCGTATGGGCTCACGGGATCGCTCGACGCGTTTCCGGGCGGGTTCACGGTGCCCCAGGAGCCGTTCCGCGCGTATGTCCGTGCCGTCCTGTCAGGGCTCGCCGGCAATCACTTCAAGAACATCATTCTCCTCAACGGGCACGGCGGCGGGCAGACCGCCATCCTGAATGACGTCGCCGCTGAGGTGGGCCGGGAGGCGCACGTCCGGACACTGGTCGTCAACTGGTGGTCGTATTGTGCCGACATCACGCTGCAAGTGTTCGGGGAGGACGGCGGCCACGCCGGCGACAACGAAACGGCGTACATGATGGCGATCGATCCCGCACTCGTGCACAGGGAGCGCTATTCCGCGGAGATGGCGACACCCAATCCCGGGCCGGGGACGTGGAGCGCCTATCCCAATCCGTCGAGTATCGGGTTGTACCAGGCCGGACAGGGATATCCGAAGTTCGATGCAGAGAAGGCCAAGACATACTTCAGTCGCGTGAACGACAAGGTGGCCCGGCTGATCGAGGACACCATCCGCAAATGGAACCTGGCGAAGCTTTGAGTGAAACCGAGGGAGGAGTCTGATGGGACGGAAAATCAATCGTCGTGACTTCGTCGTAACGGGCGCGACCGCGGGACTGGTCGCGACGGCACCGAGGGTCTTCGGCCAGGCCCCCACGATGATGACGCCGAAGACGGTCAAGCCGGTGGTCATTGCCTCGGAAAACGGCAACATGTTCAAGAACGGCGAAGACAAAACAGGCGTGCACAAAGCCTTCACCATGATCACGGGCGGGAGCGATGTCCTCGACGCCGTCATCGCCGGCGTCAACCTCTGCGAGCTCGATCCCGAGGACAACAGCGTGGGCTACGGCGGCCTCCCGAACGCCGACGGAGTGGTGCAGCTGGATTCGTGCTGCATGCACGGGCCGAAGAAGCGGGCCGGCGGCGTCGCCGCCATCGAAGGCGTGCGCACGCCATCACTCGTGGCCAGGATGGTCGCTCATCAAACAGACCATCACCTCATCGTCGGGGCCGGCGCACAGAGTTTTGCCCGCAACATGGGCCTCAAGATCGAAGACGACCTCAACACGCCGAAGTCTCGCGAGCTCTGGCTCGAGTGGAAGCGGAGGATCGATTCCGAGCACTACCTCGATCCGCAGAAGCGTGCCGAGGCGGGCTACCACGCGGCGCTGCAGATGGCCCGAGAGGGGTTGATCGACATCAATCACATCTTCGGAACCATCAATTGCGACGGCATCAACGCCAACGGCGACATCTGCGGGGTGACGACGACGAGCGGCCTGGCGTGGAAGATTCCCGGCCGTGTGGGCGACTCGCCGATCCTTGGCGCGGGACTCTATGTGGACAACGAAGTGGGCGCCGCGGGCTCGACAGGCCGCGGCGAGGCGAACCTTTACAACCTCACCTCATACCTGATCGTCGAAGGTATGCGCCGGGGTATGCATCCCAAGGATGCGGCGATGGAAGGCCTGAAGAGAATCAAGTCCAACACGATCGAAAAGCGACTTCTGAACAGCCGCGGGAACCCCAACTTCGGGATCACGTTCTACGCCCTGAACAAGAAAGGCGAGTACGCCTCGGTGGCGATGTTCGAAGGCACTCACTACGCGGTCTGCACAGAGAATGGCCCGCAGACGCTCGCTTGCGAAGCGCTGCTTCAGGGACAGCCCACCGACTAGGCTCGCATTCGAGGTGCCGGGACTACCCAGGCGGTCCCGGCGCTACTTCACAACCCGATACTTCTTCAGGATCTCGATCACGCGATCGACCGGAATGGCCTCGGCCGTCTCGGATTTCGAGCGAACTGTCCTGGCCTTGAAGAGCGAGTTGTACACCGCCTCCTCCGTGGACTCGAGGGCGGCCTGGAAGAGCGGGGACACGGCATCGGTCGGCAAGAGCTGATGCGCGCGTGCCGTCGTGGCGCCGAACTGCGCCCGGCTCTCGGGCGACGTGGAGAACGCGATGGCGAAATCGCCGCTGCCATTCCCGTAGGACGATCCCGTCCGCGCAAGGCCGAAAACGGCGCGAGCCGCGAGGCGTTTGAGGTCGCGCGGCGAAAGGGGAGCGTCGGTCGCCACGACAATCATGCACGAGCCGGCGCCCGGGTCGAGATCGGCATGCCCCGGAGGATTGGGCGCGAAATCGTAGCGGCCGAGGTCCTTGCCGACGGGCGCGCCGCCGATGGTCAGCACGCCGCCGAAATTCGTCTGCACGAGAACGCCGAGGCGGTAGCCGCCGTACTCGGCCGGCAGGATCCTCGACGCGGTTCCAATGCCGCCTTTCCATCCGTAGCACCTCGTTCCGGTTCCCGCGCCGACACTGCCTTCCTCGACCGGCCCGTCCCGCGCCGCGTCGATTGCCGAGATCACGTGCGTGCGCGTGACGTGGTCGCCGCGAATGTCGTTCAAGCCGCCATCATTGGTTTCGCCGACGAGCGCGTTGACCGACCGCACGCCTTCGTTGCCCGGCCGCGCGAGCGTGTACTGCACAACGGCGGACACTGCCGTGCCGACGCTGAGCGTGTTCGTCAGTACGATGGGTGTTTCGATGGTGCCGAGTTCATCGACCTGGGTCGACCCGGCCAGCTTGCCGAAGGCGTTCCCGACGAACACGGCGCCGAACACCTTGTCCTGAAACACGTTGCCCGCGTGCGGTACGATAGCCGTGACCCCTGTCCGGACAGTGTCGCCCTCGACAATGGTGGTATGGCCCACCCGGACCCCTACCACATCCGTGATGGCATCGAAGGGACCGGGCGGAAACACGCCGACCTCAAGGCCGAGGTCTCGGGCGCGCGGCCGCGGGCCCGGCTCATTCTGAGCCATCAGAGCGACGGTCAGGCCGAGGGACGAGAAGAGCGATAAGATCCAGAGGCATCGCATCGGAGTGTATCTCCCGGGCACCGTGAAACCTGGCGCATTCATCTTCTGTTCATTTGGACAAGAATAGAACGTCCAGACGAGAGGAACCTGTGGATTTTCCCAAAGACGATCTGACCGCCAGCGACGCGCTCTTCGCCACGCCTCGTTCACGGATCGACGACTTCAATTTTGGACGTGAAACCGCCGCGGTCTTCGACGATATGCTCGGGCGATCCGTCCCATTCTACGACGAGATTCAGCGCATGGTCGGCGAACTGGCCGCCGATTTCGCGGCGGATGGGACGACGATTTACGACCTGGGATGCTCGACGGGCAATACGATGCTCGCCATCGCTCCGCGGCTCACGCCCGACATCAACGTCCGGTTCGTCGGAGTAGACAGCTCGCCGGAAATGCTCGAGAAGGCCCACCGAAAACTGAAGGACGCCAGCTTTCCATGGGCCTTCGACCTGGAAGAACAGGATCTGAACGAAGGCGCGCGGCTGCAGAACGCGTCGGTGGCGCTCCTGATACTGACGCTTCAGTTCATCCGACCCCTCAACCGCGAATTGCTGATGAAGCGGGTCTACGAGGGGCTGAACAAGAATGCGTGCCTGATCGTCGTCGAGAAGGTGCTGGGCGAGAGCTCCACCTTCAATCGTCTCTTCATCAGCCATTATTACGAGATGAAGAAGCGGGTGGGCTACAGCGAAATCGAGATCGCGCAGAAGCGCGAGGCGCTCGAAAACGTGCTGATTCCCTATCGCCTCGAAGAGAACAAAGAGTTGCTGCGACGCGTCGGCTTCGAGCATGTCGACGTTTTCTTCAAGTGGTATAACTTCTGCGGAATCGTCGCGCTGAAGTAGAAGCGTTTGTGCAACCTCCTGATGCGTGCTCGGCCTCCTCATCGTTCACAACTCGCCCTGGGCGTATGTCATTGCCATGCCGTTCTTCACGTTCGTCAACTACACGATCGTGCGAGCGGAAGAGGCGTATCTTGCGGATCAGTTCGGCGCGACCTATGCGGACTACTGTCGGCGGGTATCCCGCTTCATCCCGCGTCGGTGAGGCCTGCTCGCGCCGTTCGAAGGGCTTCAGTTCGACTGGAAGAAGCTGATCAGAAAGGAATACGGTACGACGTTCGCGTGGGTCGGCGGGATGCTCCTGCTCTTCGTCTGGGAGGATGCGGCGAATTGCAGCCTTCACGGCGCGCTGGCGACAGCCGCACACCGATCATCATCTCCTGGGTGATTCTCATCATCGCTTACCTCGCGGCCCGCATCCTCAAGAAACGGGGCTGCTCGGGAGCCTTCTATTCGGTGCGCAGCGCTTCGACCGGGTCGAGCTTGATCGCCCGTCGCGCGGGCAGGTAGCTCGCGAGGAACGCCGCCACGGTCAGGAACACCGCCGTGAAGACAAAGCTCAGCGGATCCGTCGCGCTGACGTTGTACAGGATGCTGGATACGACGCGCGTGGCCACCAACGATCCGACGAGACCCACGACAATCCCCGCGAGCGCCAGCTTCATTCCCTGGGAGACCACAAGGCTCAGGACGTCCCGGCGCTGCGCGCCGAGGGCGATCCGCACGCCAATCTCCTGCGTTCGTTGAGCGACGGAGTACGACAGCACGCCATACACGCCGACGGCTGCCAGGAGCAACGCCAGCAGGCCGAAGATCGAGAACATCCAACCGAACAGGCGATCCTGCCAGAATCCAAGCCGCCTGACTTTCTCCATCGTCGCGACGTTGAAGACGGGGAGACCCGGGTCAGAGTCGCGGATGGCCTGCCGCACGGCGGCAGAAAACGTCGCCGGGTTTCCAGCGGTACGGACCAGCAGGCCGTTGTTCGGCACGACCATATACGGGTAGGGCAGGTATGCCGCCGGGACCTGCAGTTCTTCTGACATCAGATCGTTCTGGATGTCGGGAATGACCCCGATAACGGTCAGCCATTCGTCACTCGGCAGCAGCCGGAAGCGCTGACCGATCGCCTGATCGACCGACCAGTATCGCGCAGCCATGGAGCGATTAATCACGGTCACACGCGATCGCGTCGTCGCCTCCCTCGCGGTGAAGTCGCGACCCTGCACGAGCGAAAGGCCGAGCGTGCGGAAGAAGTGCGCCGTCACGCCGGCGTAGAAGAGGCGCGGCTCTTCGCCGGGCGGTCTCGGGCGACCGTCGATCTCGATCGGCCCCTCGTCGCCTCCGCTGTGAAGAGGAATGAGGTTGGATGCGGCGGCTGCCTCCACGCCTGCCAGCGATTCGACGCGGCGGACGATGTCCTCGACGCGCGTCGTCATCGCATCATCGGTCGCGTACCGATCGCCCGACATGTAGAACCGCTGTGTGAGGAGGGGGCCTGTGTCGAATCCTCCACTGGCGCGCTGGAGCTGCATGAAACTCCGGACGAAGAGGGACGCGCCCACGATCAGGACCACCGAAAGCGCCACCTCCGCGATGACCAATGTGCTTCGCAGCCTGTTTCGTCTCGAGCCGCTGGCCGAGCCCCGCGCCTCCATCAGCGATTCACGCAGGTGTCCGCGCGAGACTTGGAGCGCCGGCGCGAGACCAAAGACCAGGCCAGTCAAGATGGAAATGACGATTGCGTAGATGAGGGCGCGACCGTCGATCTGCCAGTGAATGTAATAGGGCAGAGGGCGTTCCGGAGGCACGCTCATGTTGATGAGGTCGAGTCCCCAGTAGGCGACCATGACGCCGAGGGGTACGCTGAGCAGCGCCACGATGACACTCTCGGTCAGCAGTTGCCTGACGATGCGACCGCGGCCTGCGCCGAGCGCCGACCTGACGGCGATCTCCCGGTGACGGGCCGTCGCACGAGCGAGCATGAGGTTCGCCACATTCGCGCAGGCGATGAGGAGGACGAGCGTCACGGCGCCCATCATCGCGAGAATCGCCACCCTCGCATCGTTGGGCATGAACTCGGCGCGCAGCGGCCGTACCGTGGCGCCGTAACCGGTGTTTTCCTGATACTGCTCGGCCATCCGTCGCCCAACGGTATCGATCTCCTGCCGAGCCATCTCGACGGTCACATCCGGCTTGAGGCGCCCAATGATCCTCAGCTCCCGATCGCTTCTCTTGGCTTCGTGTGTCACTGGGGTGAGCGGGACCCAGATGAGTTGACGCTGCGGAAACTTGAATCGCTCGGGCATGATCCCGACGACCGTATGCGGCCGCCCGTTCACCAGAATGGAACGACCGACCACCGTGGACGAGCCTTGATAGCGTCGTTGCCAGACATCAAAGCTCAAGAGCACGGCTCCCGGGGCACCAGGGCGGTCGTCATCCGACGTGAAGTTGCGCCCGAGCACGGGCGCGACGCCCAGCATCGGAAACAGATTCCAGCTGATGGAGGCGCCTTCGAGCCGCTCGGGCTCTGTCCCGTCCTGCAGCGTCTGACTGCCGAAACCGATGGCCGCGAGCCCGGCGAACGATTTGGTGTCGGACTGCCAGTCGCGAAACGTCGGGTAGGACACCGACAGCCGCTCGATCTGGTTCCGCGGCTGTGTTGTGGTGAGGATGACCAGCTGCTCGGGGTCGGCAAAGGGAAACGGCTGCACGAGCGCGGTGTCAACGACACTGTAGATGGCGGTATTGACGCCGATGCCGAGAGCGAGGCAGATGACGACGATCAGCGTAAATCCAGGGCTTTTCGCAAGGGTGCGGAGAGCGTAGCGGAGGTCCTGGAAGAGCGTGTCCATGATCAGCCTCCCGATCAGCCGCGTGGGTCGCCATTCGCTCGGCAGGCGAGGATGGGTCGAACTACGGTATTAGACGAGCCCTCGGTCACGAAGTTCGGATCGGACATCGGCCCGTTCTGCCACCGCTCGCGTTCTGCACCGTGTTCGACAGCGTCAGCAGCACGACGAGATCGAATGGGTTGAGCTGGGACAGCTCGCGTTTGCCGGCAAGCCTGAGGCTGGCCACCAGGAAGATGTAGATGACGATCGGGCGAATGAGTTTCTCAACCACAGGCACGCCGAGCTGGAATATGTCGGCCCAGATCCGGGTTTCCATGTTGGCCTCACCTCCTGAAGGGCGATCGATCCGACGCCATCGTATAGGATCCAGTCATGGCTCACTGCGAACGTCTGGCCCTTTTGCTCCTGGCTGTGTCCCTGACCGCCTGCGGCGGCATGACGCCGGCGTCGCCCGTATCGCAGGCTGCCACGCCGGTTCGCGTGGCCGAGCTTCCTCAGATTGACGGCGATGCGGTCCTTGGTCACATCAAGGTTCTGTCGTCCGACGAGTTTGGTGGACGACTGCCAGGCTCCAAAGGCGAGGACCTGTCGGTCTCGTATCTCGAGGACCAGCTCAGAAAGATGGGGCTCAAGCCCGGGAATCCGGACGGGTCGTACATCCAGAAGGTCCCGCTCGTCGGCATCACCGCCGATCCACATGTCGCCCTGACCGTGAAGAAGGGCCGACAGACCATGACCTTGAAATACAAAGACGACGCGGTTTTGTGGACGAAGCGCGTGACCGAGACCGTTGCCTTGAGCGATTCCGAGCTGGTGTTCGCGGGCTATGGCGTCGAAGCGCCCGAATACAACTGGGACGACTACAAGGGCATCGACGTGAAGGGAAAGACCCTCGTGGTGCTCATCAACGATCCCGCCGTACCGGATCCGGCGAACCCATCACGGCTCGACCCGAAGGTGTTCGGCGGCGACGCGATGACGTACTACGGTCGCTGGACGTACAAGTTCCGAAACAGCGGCCCGCAAGGACGCCGCAGGCGTTCTGATCATTCATGAAACCGGGCCGGCCGGATATCCCTACGCGGTCGTGCAGGGCAATACGGGGGAACTTTTCGATCTGGTGACGCCAGACAAAAACATGGATCGCGCGGCCGTCGAAGGCTGGCTCGCGCTCGACAAGGCGAAGGCGCTCCTGTCCATGGCCGGTCAGGACTTCGACACGCTGAAGGCGCGTGCGAAGACGCGCGATTTCAAACCGGTTCCTCTGGGACTCACCGCGTCAGTCGCGCTGCACAATAGCCTGAGAACGATCGACTCGCGAAACGTCGTCGCCAGGATCGAGGGCAGCGATCCGAAGCTGAAAGACGAGTACGTTGTCTACACCGCTCACTGGGATCATTTGGGAACGGATCCCGCCGCCGTGGGCGATCAGATCTACAACGGCGCCAAGGATAACGCCTCAGGCATTGGAGGAGTGCTCGAGATCGCCAGGGCCTTTACGCGACTTGCCTCAGCTCCTCGCCGTTCGATTCTCTTCCTGTTCGTGACGGCCGAAGAACAGGGCCTGCTCGGATCGCGCTACTACGCGTTCAACCCGCTCTATCCGCTGGCCCGCACGCTGGCCAACATCAACATCGACGCCATGAACGTGTCAGGAAGGACGAAGGACGTCACCCTGATCGGTCTGGGCAACTCCGACCTCGATGACTATGTGGCGGCCGCGGCGAAGGAGCAGGGCCGAACCGTCCGCGGGGATCCCGAACCTGAAAAGGGCTTCTACTATCGATCGGACCACTTCAACTTTGCGAAACAGGGCGTTCCTGCGCTCGATCCACACGAAGGCATCGACTACGTTGGCAAACCGGAGGGCTACGGTCGGCAGATTCGGAGTGCATACACGGCCAATGACTATCACAAGCCCTCAGATGAGGTGAAGCCCGACTGGAGCCTCAGCGGCGCCGTCGAGGATCTCCAGTTGCTGATGGCAGTGGGGGACCGCGTGGCAGACGCCGATCGATATCCCGAATGGAAGGCCGGCACCGAGTTCAAGGCCATACGAGAGGAACGACTCAAACAGTCGAAGACCAGCGCCCAGCCCTAGACACAAACTGTCAGGCGCGGCGACATATTCGAGGAGATTCCCGTGAATATCAATCGACGAAACTTTCTCACGACGTCGGGTGTGGTGATAGTTGGCGCACGCGTTCTGGGAGTGCGCGGCTTTGCGCAACAACCGGCCGCGCCGCCTCCCGTGCCGCGATTCTTCGATGTCCGGAGAGGGGTCGGGTATTTCACCGCGCGAGGCGGAACTATTGGGTGGTTCGCCTCTTCTGACGGCATCGTTGTCATCGACAGCCAGTTCCCGGATACCGCCCCGCTCTGTCTTGAGGGCTTGAAGGGAAAGTCGCCGAAGGGAATCGAGACATTGATCAATACGCACCACCACGGCGATCACACAGGCGGCAACAAGATGTTTCGTCCGGTGGTGAAGAAGATCGTAGCGCACACGCGGGTGCCGGAGCTCCAGAAGGCGGCGGCCGTCAGGAACAAGACTGAAGCGGACCAGGCCTATCCGGACACCACGTTTCCGGACACCTGGACGATGACGCTCGGGGGCGAAACGATTTCAGCGAAGCACTACGGACCGGGACATACCGGCGGCGACATCGTCGTGTTCTTCGAGAAAGCGAACGTCGTCCATATGGGCGACTTGATGTTCAACCGGCTCCATCCGTTCGTCGATCGCGCAGCGGGCGCGTCGATCGCCAATTGGATCACGACGCTCGAACAGGTGGCGGCGGCGCATGCCGCCGACACGGGCTACGTTTTCGGGCATGGCAAGGACGACCTCGGCGTGGTGGGCACGAAGGCTGAACTGATGGTCTTTCGCAACTATCTCACCGCTGTGCTCGAGACGACCCGCAAGGGCATCCAGGCGGGGAAATCAAAAGAGGAGATTGCGAAGCAGGAAACGCTGGAAGGGTTCAGCGACTTCTTTTCACCGGCGCCGTTCCTGAGCCTGCCGAAGGTGCTCGAGACGGCCTACGACGAGCTCACCGCGAAAGCTTAGACGCGTCGACGCCGTTTCCGATCAGCCACGCGGCGATTGCCTCGCGTGTCCAGACGTGATCGTCGTTCAGGTGCACGATCATGCTGGCAAGAGGCAGTGTCTTCTTGCATCCCTCCGGGCACGGCCGGCTGATGTACTCGAGGCAGTCGAAGAGTCGTTCGAGCCGCGGGCGAAACGGGCCGACCGCCTGCGGGAGGTGATGGATGCCTTCGAACGCCGCGCCCAACGCGCACGAGCGCCCGTCGGAGGAGAAGTAGCTGCCGACGCACTGCGGACGGTGCCGCGCGCCCTCCAGAATTGCCGCGGCCAGTTCTCGCTGGTCGTGCTGAATCTCCACCATCGGGATCCTCCCTGGACGACTTGCCGGGAAATCTGAGCCGATTGTAACGCCGCGACACAAGAAAGGCGCCGTTTTTGAGGCACTTCGCCGGGACGAACAACGCGATCTTGACCAACTGGCCCGACCTATATAACAATACATCCGGATATACGGATAGATGTCGCAGCCAGCCCCCATCCTGACGCACCTGACGACTGTCGCCGATCCGGTCCGGTGCCGCCTGCTCCGGATTCTCGAGCGGCGGGAGTTGACGGTGTCCGAGCTCTGCGCCGTCGTGCAGCTGCCGCAGTCGACGGTGAGCCGTCATCTCAAGGCCCTCGCCGATGACGACTGGGTGGCGTCGCGCCGCGATGGGACGAGCCGGCTCTATTCCCTGATGCCCGACGACATCGCCGAGGATGCGCGCCGGCTGTGGTCGCTGGTGCGCGAGCAGATCTCCAGGGGCTCGACGGCACAGCAGGACGAGAATCGCCTGCGAGGCGTGCTGGCGCGACGCCGCACGCGGTCGCGCGAGTTTTTTGCGACCGAAGCGGGGCAGTGGGACAAGCTGCGGGGTGAGCTCTTCGGACAGGAGGTGCACCTGCAGGCGCTGATCGGTCTCGTCGATCCCGCGTGGGTCGTAGGAGACCTGGGTTGCGGCACCGGGCAGATTGCGGCCGCGCTCGCACCGTTCGTCCGCGAGGTTATCGCGGTCGATGGTTCATCTGAGATGCTGGACACCGCCAAGGCGCGCCTGCGCGGGTTGACCAACGTGACGCTTCGCGTCGGAGAGCTCGATGCGCTGCCGATCGAGGACGCGACGCTCGATGCCGCCGTGCTCATGCTGGTGCTGCACTATGTGCCAGAGCCTGCCCGGGCGCTGGCTGAAGCCTCGCGCGCGATGCGACCCGGTGGCCGCCTGCTCGTCGTCGACATGTTGCCTCACGATCGACGGGATTATCAGCAGCAGATGGGACATCAGTGGCTGGGTTTCTCTGAAAAACAGATCACGACCTACCTCGGCGACAATGGCTTCGACCAGCCGGTCGTGCATCCCCTGCCGCCCGACTCGGCGGCAAAGGGACCGAATCTCTTCGTTGCGACCGCCAGACGCCGCGCGCGCGTTGACGTTCTTCGACCTCGAACTTTCCCGCTTGCGGCTGCCGAACGTGGCGAGCGCCGCAGAAGGAGCTGAGCATGAGTCCGACATTGACCGAATCCAGATCGGGGTTTGCCGCAGCCGTCAAAGCCGGCCGCGTCGCCTACAAGGTGGCCGACCTGTCGTTGTCCGACCTTGGCCGCAAGGAGATCCGCCTGGCTGAACAGGAGATGCCAGGGCTGATGGCACTGCGGGCGCGATTCGCCGGCCAGAAGCCGCTTGCATCGGCGCGCATCATGGGCAGCCTCCACATGACCGTGCAGACCGCCGTGCTCATCGAGACGCTCGTGGAACTCGGCGCCGACGTGCGCTGGGTGTCGTGCAACATTTTTTCGACTCAGGATCACGCCGCGGCCGCCGTGGTAGTGGGTCGCCCGGAGAGCGGCGGAACGCCGGCCGATCCGCGCGGAACGCCGGTATTTGCCTGGAAGGGCGAGAGCCTCCAGGAATACTGGTGGTGCACGCGCGAAGCGCTCGTGTGGCCGGACGGACAAGGGCCCACGCTGATCGTCGATGACGGCGGCGACGCCACGCTGCTGGTGCACAAAGGTGTCGAGTACGAGCGCGCCGGTGCCGTTCCCGCGTTCAATTCGGAAAAAGAGTCCGAAGAGTGGGGTGTCATCCTCGATCTGCTTCGCCAGGAACAGAAGGCGAATCCCGGACTCTGGGCGAAGACTGGGAGCACCATTCGCGGCGTGAGTGAGGAAACCACGACCGGCGTGCACCGGCTCTATCAGATGATGGAAACGGGCGCTCTGCTGTTCCCGGCCTTCAACGTCAACGATTCGGTCACCAAGAGCAAGTTCGACAACGTCTATGGCTGCCGGCATTCCCTTCCGGACGGGCTGGCTCGCGCGACCGACGTCATGCTGGGCGGCAAGGTCGCGCTCATATGCGGGTACGGCGAGGTGGGGAAGGGGTGCGCGCAGGCGCTGCGCGGTCAGGGATGCCGGGTCGTGATCTCCGAGATCGATCCGATCTGCGCGTTGCAGGCGGCCATGGAAGGGTATGAAGTGACGACGCTCGAGGATGTGATCTCGCGGGCCGACATCTTTATTACGGCGACGGGAAGCACCACGGTCATCACGGCCGCCGACATGGCGAAGATGAAGGACAAGGCCATCGTCGGCAACATCGGTCACTTCGACAACGAAGTCGACATGGCAGGGCTGAAGCGCGTGCCCGGCATTCAGCGGATCAATATCAAGCCCCAGTACGACGAGTGGCGCTTTCCGGACGGCCACAGCGTGCTCATTCTGGCCGAGGGGCGACTGCTCAACCTGGGGTGTGCTACGGGCCATCCCAGCTTCGTGATGTCGGCATCGTTCACCAACCAGGTCCTGGCGCAGCTCGAGCTGCATCGGAACACCGGCCAGTACGAAACGAAGGTTTACGTATTGCCCAAGCACCTCGACGAAGAGGTCGCGCGTCTGCACCTCGACCATCTTCGCGTCAAGCTCACGAGGCTGACGGCGGCGCAGGCCGAGTATCTCGGCGTGCCGGTCGAGGGGCCGTACAAGCCGGATCACTATCGGTATTAGAAGGCTTCGGGCTCCAGGCTTCGGGCTTCCGACTCCAGCGGGCTCCAGACTCCGGGCTTCGGGTTCAAGTGCTCAGGATGTGAGCCTGGAGTCCGGAGCCCGATGCCAGGAGCCTGCGTGCGCCCTGAGTCCTACGCCTTTAGCCTTCTGTTATTCTCTCTAGGCGCGATTCCACTCCGCATCTGAGGATTCAGCTTGGCCCGACGTCGCCGCCGCGAACCATCACTGCTCGACATTGCCGACGGTCCCGAACCTGAATCACCGAAGTCGGGCCGCAGTGCCCGATCCACCCCGCCCTCCGGCTCGAACGGTCACGGCCACGCCGTCACGCTGCACGAGGCCGCCCAGACTCGTTACCTGAACTACGCGCTGTCGGTCATCACGGCGCGGGCGCTTCCCGACGTGCGGGACGGTCTGAAGCCCGTTCAGCGGCGCATCCTGTACACGATGTGGCAGCAGAACCTCACAGCGGACGCGAAGCACCGCAAGTGCGCCAAGGTCGTGGGCGACGTGATGGGCGGCTATCACCCGCACGGCGACGCCGCGCTCTATGAAACGCTGGTCCGCATGGCCCAGTCGTTTTCTCTCAGATATCCGCTCATCGACGGATCGGGCAACTTCGGATCGCTCGACGGCGACGCCGCCGCGGCGATGCGCTACACGGAATGCCGGCTCGCGCGGTTGAGCGACGAGATGCTTCAGGAGATCGAGCAGGAGACGGTGCCGTTCCGGCCCAACTACGATGGCACGCGCACCGAGCCCGTCGTGCTTCCCGCGAGGATTCCCAATCTTCTGATCAACGGCACGACGGGCATCGCGGTTGGCATGGCGACGAACATTCCGCCGCACAACCTTGCCGAAGTATCGACGGCGCTTTTGAAGCTCCTGGAGAATCCGGATCTGAGCAGCGTTCAGCTCTGTCGCTACGTGAAGGGGCCGGATTTTCCGACGGGGGGCCAGATCCTCAATTCCCCTGAGGAGATCAAAGCCATTTACAAGAGCGGCGCCGGCTCGATTCGTCTTCGCGCGACGTGGGAATCGGCGCCGGCGACGAGATCCGGCAAGCGCATTCTCATCACGAGCGTGCCCTATACCGTCAACAAGTCACAGTTGGTCGAGCGCATCGCGGAGATCGTCCTGGGGCGCAAACTCCCGCACCTGGTGGACGTCAAGGACATTTCGACCGACGACGTGCGAATCGAGCTGGAGCTCAAGCGCGACGCGGACGAGCGTATGGTGATGGCGTACCTCTTCAAGAACACGCCTCTCCAGACGACCTTCGCAGTCAATCTCACGTGTCTCATCCCGACCGAGAATGCCGCGGTCGGAAGACCCGAGCGCCTCGATCTGAAGTCGATGCTCTGGCACTTCCTCCATTTCCGCCTGGAAGTCGTGACCCGCCGACTCGAACACGAGCTGGCGTCGCTCAAGCGCCGTATTCACGTCCTCGAAGGCTTCGAGAAGGTCTTCGACGCGCTCGATGAGATCATCCGGATCATCCGGAAGTCGGACGGCAAGGCCGACGCGGCGGAGAAGATCATCAAGCGATTCGGGCTCGATGCGGAGCAGACCGACGCGATCCTCGAGCTGAAACTCTATCGCCTGGCCCGTCTCGAGATCCTGATCATCCGCCAGGAACTGGAGGAGCGCCGGAAGCGCGTCAGGCAGATCAACGCGCTGCTCAGGGACGAGGACAGCCGGTGGGCTATCGTCCGGAACGAAATCCTCGAGATTCAGGACAAGTACGGCAATCCGAAGGTCGATCCGCGCCGCACGATGATCGAGCAGGCCGAAGAGGTCGAGTACACCGCCGACGATTTTATCGTCGAGGAAGACGCCGTCGTGATTGTGTCGCGTGACGGATGGGTGAAGCGTCAGAAAGAGGTGCGCGACCTTGCCACGACGCGACTTCGCGAAGGCGACGCCGTGCTCGCGGTGGTGCCGGGCAGCACGCGCGCATCGGCTGTCTTCTTCACGAACTTCGGCGTCGCGTACACCTGCCGGCTCATCGACGTGCCCGCGTCGACCGGTTACGGGGAGCCCATTCAGCGCCTCTTCAAGTTCAAGGACGGCGAGCGCGTCGTCGCGGCGCTCAGCCTCGATCCACGAGTGGCGGGCGACATCAATCCTCGGCGCGAGGGCGAGCCCGCCGAGACCCACGCACTGGCCGTGACCAGCGATGGATACAGCCTGCGGTTCGGCCTCGATGGTTTCGTCGAGCCGAGCACGCGCAGCGGGCGCCGGTTCGCCAGACCGGGCGAGGGCGCTGAGGTGGTGGGCGTCGAGCGGCTGACGGGCGACGAGGTCATCATTGCGGCGACGCGCCAGGCGCGCGCGATGCTCTGCCGCGCCGAGGACATCAACTATCTGTCGGGCCCCGGCAAGGGCGTGATTCTGATCAAGCTGGCGCCCAAGGAAGATCAGGTGCTCGGGTTCGTGGCGTCTCGGGGCGATCGTGAGCTCCTGACCGTTGAAACTTCGCGTGGAGCCACGCAGACCATCAGCACCGCCAAGTACGAGGTGACAGGTCGCGGCGGCAAGGGGCGAGAGCTGCTGCAGCGCGGCGAGTTCACCCGCCTTGTCCCGATTGTGCCCGACGTGCCACCTCCGCTTTCGGCTGAACCTCAGTGAACACGGAACGTCCCGCCGTTTTCACCGAAGCCGTCGCAGGGATCACCACCTTCTTCACGATGGCCTACATCGTCGTCGTGAACCCGTCGATCCTGTCGACGCCGGGAACGGGCATGCCGTTCAGCGGCGTCCTGACCGCCACCGTTCTCCTCTGCTTCTCGATGACGCTCCTGATGGGCCTGTACGCGCAGTTGCCGTTCGCCGTCGCGCCTGGGATGGGGATCAACGCCTTCTTCACGTTCACGATCATCCTTGGCAGCAGCATTCCCTGGCGGACCGCATTGGGCATGGTCTTCTGGTCCGGCGTGCTGTTTCTTCTGATCTCAGCGACGCCGGTCCGCGAAACGATCGCGAAGGCGATTCCTCCGGGGCTTCGGGCCGCGACGGCCGTTGGCATCGGCCTGTTCCTCACCTTCATCGGTTTGAGGAACGCCGGGTTCATCGCGGCGGATCCGGTGACTCTGGTACGACTGGGTCGTCTCGATCACAAGGCGCTCCTGACGATACTGGGGCTCGGTGTCACGCTGTGGTTCTCGTCTCGCCGCAGTCCGTTTGCGTTCCTCGCGGGGATTCTGAGCGTCACTGCCGTCGCTGTGGTTGCCGGCCTGGTTCCGGTCCCCCCGAGGCTCCTGAGCGCCCCGGATTTTCGCAGCGTGCTGTTCCAGCTCGATATCGCTGGTGCGCTCCGGCTGGCTTTCGTTCCGGCGATCGTGTCACTCCTCTTTACCGATCTCTTCGACTCTATTTCGACGCTCATCGGCGTGGCCCAGGCGGCAGACATGCTCGACGCCGACGGTCATCCGCGGAATCTGAAACAGGGGCTGATCGTGGATGCGTTCGCGACGCTCACGGCGGGGCTCGTCGGCACGTCTTCCGGCACGGCGTACGTCGAAAGCGCGGCCGGAATCAGCGCGGGTGGCCGAACGGGCCTCACATCGGTGTTCACGGCCCTCTGTTTTCTTCCGTGCTTCTTCGTGGCCCCGATGGCGGCGATGGTACCGACCTACGCCACGGCGCCCGTGCTGATATTGATTGGCGCGTCGATGTTCAGGAGCGTGAAGGCGCTCGATCTCTCGAGAGTCGAGGATGCGCTGCCTGCCTTCCTGACGATCATTCTCATCCCGCTGACGTTCTCGATCACGCAGGGCATCCTATGGGGATTCATCTCTTACGTCGGCCTGTATGTGTTAACCGGACGGGGCCGGGAGGTTCACCCGGTCATGCTCCTGCTGGCCGCAACCTCGATCGGGCTGCTTTTGCTCGAGCACAGTTCACTGTCGCGATGAGGGCCCTCCGAGCTCCCGGCGTTCGACACGCCGCGCGCGTGGCGGCCTCTGTCGCGGTTCTGTGCCTCGTCGCGAGCCGATCCGCCGAAGGGCAGCCGCGCCTGACGCTGTCGCAGGTCGTGACGCCCGCTTCGCAATTCGTCCGGGATGGCCAGCCCGTCAAGTTTGCGCTGCACGGCTTCATCGAACTCTCGAGCGTGGATGAGCTGCTGTCGTACATCGATCTTCAGGCCGGGCGCTGGACTTTCCCGTCGCCGGCGGCACGACAGGCGTACGCGGAATCGCTTCTGCGCAAGGGTGTGGAGAGTCGCCTCGTGTCGATGGCGTACGAGCCGCCGCTCGAGGCCCTCACGACCCACACGGCTCAGGAACTGTCCACGGCGGTCGATCTCGTGCACACGACCGACGACCCCTTGATCTACAAGGGTCAGAACTGGCAGCTGACGCGTCAGGCGTATCGAGCGGTCCTCATCGCGATTCAGACCCGCTGGAAGTCGTCGCTCAACTGCTGGAGCGCCGCACCGTCGATTCCCGCGCGCGTGCTCTCCAACTGGTATCCGATCACGGAGGGCATAGAGCTCTACGGCGCGAGCTACGACTCGACCGAGCATTTCTGGCAGGCCGTCAAATACCATCCGGCGGTGACCGTGGCCGAGGTGCTGGATCTGGTCGACCAACTCGCGGAAGTCGATTGGACGGAGTGGCTTCAGGCGCTCGATCGCGATCAGTCGGTCTATCTGGGGAACACCTACGCGGTGGAGTTTCTGCGCGCAAATCTCGCCGCCAGCAAGTTGGCCTGGTTCGATGCGGAGCTCCGGAAGAGAGTGACCGATCCGAGCGCCGGCGCGAGAGCGGTTCAGCAGCGGGATCCCGCCGGTCCACGGTTTGCAGCGCTCGACGAGAAGATCCTGTGGGGCGATCTCGCCGACACGCTGCACCTGATCTATTTCTTCACAAAGCTCGACGATGGACGATTCAGGACGCCCCGGACCGAGCCGGTGGTGACGGCGATCATCGCGAAGCACTTCGACGGCATCTACCTCGATGAGGCTTCGGCTCCCCGCGGCTTCATCAGCCCGGAGTTTCGGCGCCTGATGCTGGAAATCTGGAGGGTGAAATTTCTCAAGATGCGCCGCTTCGGCGACGTCATTCGATCGATCAGAGGCGTGAAGCTCGATCACTTTCTAAATGACGGCGATTCACCGGATATCCCGATTCCTATTTATGTCGGTTATCTGAACCGGATCCGGGCGCTCGCGATGCAACAGGCCGCGCGCTAGGCTCGGCGCTTAGCCCCTTGCCCTCTTCGATCGTCAGGACGCGGTCGATCCCTGGCTTGACCAGCTTCTGTCGCTCGCCACTCGGCCACATGATCTCGATCGAGTCGATGCTGGTCTGCTGTCCCAGCCCGAAGTAGATCCGGGGATCCTGGCCGGAACAGTAACTCATCCCACCCTTGGCCTGGTCGCGACTGACGAGCGGGCCGGCAACCAGCTTGAGACGCGTGCCGATGGCGTCCCGCGTGCTCCTGGTGCCGATGAGACGCACACCAAGCCAGTGGTTCTTGTTTCCTCCCTGATTCTCGAAGAGCTGCCCGGCCTCGCCGTTGTTGTTCACCAGAAAATCGATGTCGCCGTCGTTGTCGTAGTCACCCAGCGCGAGCCCTCGTCCCACTCGCGGAGCCCTGAAGCTCTCGGGCTGCGCGTCGGTCGCATCGACGAAGCGGCCGGCGCCCGTGTTCCGATACAGCTTCTTGACTTCCGCGTGCGTGACGCCGCTGTGGAAGATGGAAATGTTGTCGAGAATGTGGCCGTTCATCACGAGCAGGTCGCGCAGCCCGTCGTTGTCGAAATCGACGAACCGCGCCCCGAAGCTGCTGTTCAAGAGGTTCGTCTGACCGAGGCCCGACGAGACCGTGCTGTCGTTGAAGGTTTCATCGCCGTTGTTCGTGTACAGGCGGTTGAGCTCGAAATCGAGATGGCTGACGTAGAGGTCCGGAGTGCCGTTGCCATCGATGTCGGCGGCGTCGGCGCTCATGCCGGCCTCAGTCTTGCCGTCTTCACTGAAGCCCGTCCCTGACGTATACGTCGCGTCCCGGAACGTGCCGTCGCCTTTGTTGAAATACAAGAAGTTCCGCTGCGTGTCGTTGGCCACGAACACGTCCGTCAGCCCATCGTCATTGAGATCGGCGAGGACGACGCCGAGGCTCTTACCGTCCTCATTGACGAGCCCGGCGCGTTCGGTGACATCGGCGAACCGTCCCGTCGCGAGGTTGCGGTACAGCTTCATCGACGTCCCGGGAAAACTGTCGGGGTGACAGTACGCGCGGCGCTCGGGCCGCGCATCACCGCACACGACGTTGTGATCGATGTCGTAGCGGACGTAATTGGTCACCAGCAGGTCGAGCTGCCCGTCGCGATCGAAGTCGAAGAACCCAGCCGCGGTTCCCCACACCCCGTCGTTCCCGACGCCAGCCGTCGTCGTAACGTCATTGAAGGCGCCCTTGCCGGTGTTGTGGAGAAGCATCGAGTGGCGATACCCGGTCATATAGATGTCCGGGAAGCCGTCGTTGTCGTAGTCGCCGACGGCCACGCCCATGAAGAACGTGCCGTCGGTCCGAATCCCGCTGGCCGCCGTCACATCCTTGAAGGTGCCGTTGCCGTTGTTGCGGTAGAGCGCCGGCTGCGGGGGCGTGGCGGGCCGAAAGAGCGGCGTGTAGCCGCTGTTGACGAAGAACGCGTCGAGGAAGCCGTCCTGGTCGTAGTCGATCCAGGCGACGCCGGCGCCCAGCGTTTCCGGATAGAGCTTTTCGACCGATGCGGCGCGCTCGTGCTGGAAGGTGATGGCGGCGCGACGCGTGACGTCTTCGAACTGTCACAGCGTGGGGATTACGCTCGTCCGGGCTCGGCGACAGGGCGAGCCACACGACGAGACCCAGCCATGGACCCGTGCGCGCGGGCCAACGGTGCATGCTCATGAGAACGTGAACCCTGAATCGCATCTTAACAGACGCGCCGGCACGCGACTCGTCACTTCAACCTTGACAGGGTCGGTATCGGGACAATAGGCTTTGCCGAGATCGCGCTCCACCTAATCGAGTCGACACTCCGTGCCACGTTTTTATCTCCGTTCCAGAGATCACCGCTTCACTCGCTGCGTATCGCGGCCCGGCTTCCTCTCTCGCACTCTGCTCGTCCTCTTCGTCGTCGCCACCGCATGCGGTGTCGGCATCGGCTCAAACTCCGCGCCGCATCATCATCGACACCGATCCCGGAACAGACGATGCGATGGCGATCATGCTCGCGCTCAACTCACCGGAGGTGCGTGTCGAAGCGATGACGGTCGTTCCAGGGAACACCACGGGTGAACAAGGGCTCGAGAATGCGCTCCGGATGGTGTCCCTCGTCGGACGCTGTGACATACCGGTCGCCGCAGGAGCGCACCATCCGCTGACGCAGCGGCTGGTCACCGCCGAGTTCGTCCACGGGCAGAACGGCCTCGGCGAGATTCAGCTGCCGGAGGCGAAGTGCAAGGCCGATCCTCGATTTGCCGCCGATCTCATCATCGAGCTGGTCAGAAAGAACCCGGGGGCGATCACCCTGGTTCCGATCGGCCCCCTGACGAACATCGCGCTGGCCGTCTCGAAGGACCCGTCGATCGTCCCTATGGTCAAGGAAGTCATCATCATGGGCGGCACCGTCACCGAGGGCAACGTGACCGCGGTGGCCGAGGCCAATATCTACGGCGACCCGGAGGCCGCGCAGGTCGTGTTCAATGCGGGCTGGCCCCTGACGATGGTCGGTCTGGACGTCACGAACAAGACCGTTTTTTCCAAGGCGCACCTCGACGAGCTGCGAAAGACTCATGGAACGGTCAACGACTTTGCCGCCCAGGTCATGGCATTTCTGGTGGATCTGTCTGCCAAATTCGGCGCCACGGGCACGCCGATGCACGACCCGCTGGCCATGGGCGTCGCGATCGACCCGACCCTCGTGACCACGCGGAACATGCACGTGGACGTCGAGACGCGGGGCGAGTTCACGCGCGGACAGACGGTTGGCAACCGGAACAACATGGTCGAGAAGAACGTCCTGCAGGGGGACCGATATGTCATGGTGGGCGTCGATCCCGTGCAGCCGAACTGCAAGGTGGCGGTCGAGGTCGAAGCCGACCGGTTCCTGAAGCTGTTTCTCGATCGCCTGAAGGGGCAAGTAGGGACGGCTCAGAGTTTTTGGTAGTTCAAAGACGCCGCCGAAAGTGATAGAGTCTGCAGGTTTACGACCAGGGCGGTTTGGGTCTGGACTGTTCGCGTTGGAGGGCAGACTGATGCGACACGGAAGAACAGCGTTCTTTCTACTGGCACTGTGCTGGTCAGCGACCGCGGGGGCACAAACGCTCGATCGTGGCCAGATCAGGGGTACGATCTACGATCCGACGCATGCCGCCATCCCGACGGCGCAAGTGACGCTGTCGAACGATGCGACCGGCTTCAATCGGCTGGTGACCGCCAACGAAGTCGGCGTCTACTCATTTCCGCAGATTCCGACCGGCACCTACAAGATTGTCGCCGAGTTCGGCGGTTTCTCGCCAACCACGATCACTGACATCATCGTCAACGTCGGTTCGAGCCTGACGCTCGATATCACGCTGCAGCTGGCGGGTCAGGCCGAGACGGTGACGGTGGCGGCGGAGTCGGGCATCGTTGACACATCGACCGCCGGAATCAGTCAGCTCATCAACTCAAATGATGTCAAGAACCTGCCGCTCTCCGGCCGCGACTATCGCGACCTTGCGCAATTGAGTCCCTCCGCGCAGATCGTGCCCGGCCTGCGTGGCGGCATCCGGCTTGGCGGTCAGCAGAGCGACTACACGGGCCTCGTCATCGACGGCGGCGACGCGTACGACAACTTCTTCGGCGAGTTCTTCGGGTCGCTCGAGACGAAGAACTTCACGATTCCGCTCGACGCCGTTCAGGAATTCCAGGTCGTCAGCAACGGATTCGCGCCGGAGTTCGGTCGGTCCACCGGCGGGCTCCTGAACGTCGTGACCAAGTCCGGGTCGAATCAGCTGCAAGGCACCGGGCATTATTTCTTCCGGAGCAGCGGCCTGACTGCGGACGACGCGCTCGGGCACGCCGTCGAACATTGACGTCCAGCAGCAGTTTGGGGCGGCCGCCGGATTCCCGATCGAACGCGACAAGCAGTTTCTGTTCGTTGCGTTCGACCGCCAGCTCCAGCACGGGCCGCTGGTCACGCAATTCGCTCGTCCGGTCAACGGCATCGCGGTACCCGAGCTCGGCATCCCTGATCTCGCCTCCCTGGAAGGGTCGCACGAACAATTCCAGAATCTCTTCTCGATCCTCGGGCGTTACGACATTCAGTTGAGCCAGAGGCATAACGCGAACGTTCGCTCCTTCTTTACCAGAAACCGGACCGACGGGTTCACGGGCGGCCGAGGACAGAACCAGATTCAAGCCTCATTCGGCAACACCGAACTCTTCACGAATGAAGGCATCCACACGGTCGGCACATTCAACAGCGTGTTCGGCAACAAGCTGAATGAGCTGAAGGTGACCTACTCGTGGGAGACACGGCCGAGAGACGCGAACGACACCAACGGGCCCGAGGTGCAGATCAATGACACCGGGACCTTCGGCGGTCGTTTCTTCCTGCCGATTACCGGTGATTCCTCGAAGATCCAGATCCAGGACAACGTCGTCTACACGTTCGGCAAGCACGACATGAAGTTTGGCGGCGACATCAACGCCTACGCGTCGCTCAAGGGCGGCGCGTTCATCGGCTGGTCTCGCGGCACCTATCAGTTCGATACCCTCGAGGGGTTCCAGGCGCGGGCGCCTATCGCGCTCATCCAGGGCTTCGGTCTGAACGGCGTGCCCTATGCGGAAGCAGGGGCCAGTCCGGAGGACAGCCGCCAGACGGGCATCGGTCTCTACGCGCAGGACAAGTGGCAGGTCACGCCGAACCTGACCCTGACGTACGGCATTCGCTGGGACGGGACGAACAACCCGGCGGCTATCTCGCCGACGCCGGGACAGCAGGTGTTCGTCGGATCCGGCACCGGCAGCCGACTCGAGGCGCCGCTGCAGGAAGCTCCTGACGATTACTCGCAGTGGGGTCCGCGCGTCGGGGCGTCATACCGCCTCGGCACGAGTCACCCGACAATCGTCCGAGCGGCGTGGGGTCTGTACTATGCTCAGATTCCAGGCATCTTCATTCCGACCGGCAGCGGACGCACGGCCGTGATGTTCTGCTTCTTCAATCCGACGTGTCTGCCGCCCGAAGGCTTCCCTACGATCTTCCCGGATTCATTGACCGCGGACGATCCGCTCCTGGCGACGCTTGGCGCTCCCGGAATTACGTATGTCGATCCGGATTTCAAGAATCCGAAGGTGTCGAATTTCACGACGGGTGTCGAGTATCAGATTTCGCAGAACTGGACGGCCTCGGTGAACTACGCGTACTCGCATTCGGAACGGCTTCGGGTCGGAGGGTTCAGCTCGACTGTCTGGGAAAGGAACGTCGTCCCCGATCATGTGGACCAGTTCGGGCGAACCATTGTGGCGCCGGCAGGGTTCGGCCCACAGCGAAACGATCCGACGATCGGATCGGCCAATTCCCTGGCGAGTTTCGGTCACGGGAACTTCAATCAGATTGCCGTGAACATCACGCGCCGATTCTCGGATCATTATCAGTTCTTCGCGAACTACTCCTGGACGAGCAACAAGGACAATGCGTCCACCGAACGGGACTCGGAGACGTTCTACGGTCCGCAGGATCCGTTCAATCTCGATCTCGACTACGGCCGGAACGCGCTGGACATCACCCACCAGTTCAAATTCGCGGGCGTGGCAGAGCTGCCCTGGGGGATCAACCTGGGCTCGACATTGATCGCGCGGTCGGGTCTCCCGTACCCTGCCTACATCAACGGCGACACCAATGGTGATGGCGTGGTCAACCAGGTCGCGTCGAACGACCGCCCGATCGTGAACAACTCGTTCCTGCTGGAGCGGTATCCGGTCAACCAGCCGAGTTACTTTGCCGTCGACATGAGAGTGAGCAAGGAATTTGCGCTGAAAGGCAGGCAGAACATCGAGGCGATTGTCGAGTTCTTCAATTTCTTCAACAACGACAATCTATTCTCGAACCCGAACATCTCGGGGTTTGTGAACACGAATCTCAGCGCGATACCAAAGCCAGGCGACATCGGTCCGAGCGGACCCTACGGACTGCTCGATCAGATTTCCCCGGGCAGCACGCCGTTCGCCGTGCAGCTCGGACTCAGGTACAACTTCTAAGGCAAGCCCACGCCGGTTCGTCCGGCGCTGAACATCACGGCCCGAGTGTCCCGCATCGGTCTCAACCGACCAGGGATCCTCGGGCCGTTTCCATCCACGGCGGTCTTTCTTCGCTGCTCGATGCGGCCAGGATGCGTGATGACCAGACAACTCAGACGTGTGCTTTACGTGGCGGTCGCGACGGTGCTCACGGGCGCGCTGGCCTCGGCTCAGACCCGGATGAAAGTGATCATCGATCAGGACGCGCGCGGGCCGGCGACCACCGACCAGCAGTCGATGCTTCTGCTGATCCAGTCGCCGAAGGTCGATGTGCTCGGCCTCACGATCGTGAGCGGCGACCAGTGGCGCGACGAGGAAGTCGCGCACAGCTTGCGCCTGCTCGAGCTGATCGGCAGGACCGACATCCCAGTCGTGCCCGGCGCGGTGTTTCCGCTCCTGAACAGCAAGGAGGAGATGGCCCGCTGGGAAAAGCTCCACGGGATGGTCCCGTACAAGGGCGCGTGGAACGAGCGCAGCGAGTTCATCAAGCGCGACTACACCGGGCCATTCGTCATCCCCGAGCTGCCGGAAGGGAAGCCGACGACGAAACCCGCGAGCGAGGACGCGGCGCACTTTCTGGTGCGCATGGTTCGACAGTACCCGCACGAGGTCACGATCTACGCCGGCGGCCCGCTGACCAACCTGGCGCTGGCGATCGCCATCGACCACGAGTTCGCGAGCCTCGACCAAGGAGCTCGTCGTGATGGGCGGCAGCCTCAATCCCGACGGAACAGGCACGAGGTTCGGCGACGGATTCTCGATGGCGCCCCGGCGCGAGTTCAACTTCTGGTGGGATCCGGAAGCAACGCGCATGACGCTCAGGGCGCCGTGGCCAAAGATCACGGTGACACCTGTGGACATTTCCATCAAGACGCTCATGACGAAAGACATGGTCGCTCAGATCGCGAAGTCCGAGACGCCCGCGGCCCAGTACATCGCCAAGTACTCGAATGCGATGTATGGAGAGGAGTTCATGTGGGACGAACTGGCGGCGGCTGCCTGGCTCGATCCGACCATCATCACGAAGACGCAGCAGGCGTTCATGGACATGAACATCGATCACGGTCCGGGCTACGGCGACACGCTCACGTGGCAGCCGGGCACCGAGCCGGGACTTGGTGAGCGGAAGGTGGACATCAACGTCAACGTGGATCTCCCGCGGTTCTACAAGATGGCGATCGATCTGTTCAGCGCCCCGACGCCCAAGCCGTCGGGCGGTACGCGATGAATCGGCGCGCCCTTCTCAAGCAGTTCGCGTCGGTTCCCCTGGTGATGCCCCTTCTGGAGGAGTCCGGCGGGACAGCTGGTCAGATGACATCGCCCAGACGGCCTCAGCCCATCGGCAGCCCCGTCCTCGACAGCGTGATGCCGGTCATCGAGCGGTCGAAACACGTCCGGACGAACGTGGACAAGATCGTGGAGCACGCCCGATGGATGGCGTACGAGGATCTGCCGTTTCCGGAGATGAGCCTCCCGTTCGGACTGGGGAAGACCATCGAAGAAGCCATCGACTTCGTCATGGTTTCCACCGCCATCAATACGGCCTTCACGGACTTTTCGAGCCACGAGAAATTCGAGGTCGAGTACGCGGGAACCCGCTGGTCTGACTCCGAGGGGATGATCGCGAGTCTCAAGCGCGCCATGGACGAAGGCATTGCCGTCCTCGACGGCGCGTTTCTCGCGAAGGTGACGCGGCCGGAGCTCTCGCGCATCTTCCGGGGCAACATCGAGATGCCCATGCTTGACGAGAAGCTCGCCGTGCTGAATGCCATCGGGCGCACGCTGGTGGACCGCCATCACGGGCACTTTCACGAGTTCGTGCGCTCGTGCCCGCCGCGCCTCTACGACGGCGGCCGCGGCCTCGTCGAACGGCTCGTTGTCGAGTTTCCCCGCTTCAACGATGTGAGCCAGTACGACGGGCACGAGGTCAAGCTGTACAAGCTCACGCAGCTCGGATACTGGGGGCTTTACAGCGCGCGGAAGGCGAAGGGAGATTTTCCGCTCGAGGACGCCGAGAAGATGACGGCGTTTGCGGACTACATCCTGCCGGTCGCGCTCCGGCTGATGGAGATCTTCAGCTACTCGCCGGCGCTGGAGAAGGCGATCAACACCTACCAGCTTGTGCCGAGGGATTCACCGGAGGAAATCGAAATCCGCGCGCACACGATCTATGCGACCGCGATTCTCCGCGAAGAGGTGAATCGCCATCGGCCAGCCGAGAAGCAGGTGATCATCCCGCAGATTGATGCGCGGCTCTGGACGCACTACCACACGACGTTCTGGCCGCATCATTTGACGAAGACGATAATGTACTAGGGAACTGGTCAGTTCTTAGTTCTGAGTTCTAAGTAGGCCAGGCCTTCAGGCCTAGGGTCACGCCTCACTTCATCGCTTCAAGTTGCGCCAGCGCCCGCTGGTAATCCTGATCGTCCGGGACGAGCTCAATCGCTTTCTTGATCGCCTGAATGGCCAGCTCGCGGTGGTTCTGGCGCGCGTGAATCATGGCGATCGAGAAGTACGCTTCGGCGTCGAGCGGATTGCCCCTGAGGGCCCGATCGAACGCGTCGAGGGCGCCGGCGAGGTCACCCTGGCCCTCGAGGACGTGGCCGAGCACGTAGAGATAATCGGGGTGCGACGGACGCGCGCTCAGGGCCTTGTCGATGGCCGTGCGCGCATCGGCCATCCGGCCGGCGGAGAAGTAGATTTTCGCCAGCTGGGCGTAGGCGTCGCTGTTCGACGGATCCTTCTGAATCGCATCGGCGAGCGCGTCGAGGGCGGCCTGCAGCTGATTCGCCCTGGCCAGCTCGTTCGCCTGAATCACCAGATTGCGCGCGCGGGTTCGGTTCTCACGCGCGGTCTGATCCTCCTTCGACACCTCGGCAAAACGTGCGGTGGCTTGAGCGGCCCGTTCACTCTGCCCGGCGCACTGATACGCGCGGCCGAGCAGGAAGAGCGGCTCGGGATCCGTGGGCCGCTGCTCGCTGAGGGGCTCAAGCACCGTGAGGGCCTCGTCGCAGTTGTGGAGGCGTATCAAGGTCGACGCCACGAGCATCCTGCCCGGCACGCTGTCGGGCATCAGCGCGATCACCTTCCGCGCGTCAGCCAGCGCCTGCTCGTTCTGGTTCAGATCCGCGTAGGTCGATCCGCGAAAGTAGTACGCGACCGCCATCGTGGGATCTGCGGCAATGACACGGTCCAGCTCCTTGAGGGCGGCGGGCATGTCGTTCTTGGACCGATACACGACGCCGAGGTCCGCGCGCGCCTTCAGATCGTTCGGATCGATGACCAGGGCTCGCTGCAGGTGATCGACGGCCTCGTCGTATCGCTGCTGTTCGATGTCGAGCTCGCCAAGGGCGACAAGCGCCAGATCGCTTTTCGGGTGCTCGGCGGCACAGGTCTCCAGCAGTCGCCGCGCTGCCTCGTAGTTGGGAATCCGCCGATAGGCGTCGGCGCGCCCGAGCTTCGCCAGCTCGTTCGTGGCATCGATGCTGAGCGCGGTGTTGAACTCGGCAATCGCTTCGATGTAGTTGCCGGCCGCCTTCAGCACTTCACCGAGCTCGAGATGAAGATCGAGGCGTTTCGGTTCGAGCTCGAGGGCTCGGCGATAGCCGGCTTCAGCCTTGTCGAGCTGACCCGCCAGCGCCGCCTTCTGTCCCTCGAGCCGCAGACCCTCGGCGCTTTGCGACGCCTGTCCGGTAGGCGTCCGGGGAGTCACGCACACCAGGGCACACAGAACGACGGTCTTCGCTCGCCAGTTCATTGCGTGACGGGCCGCCCCAGGCTCCTTTGGATCCGCCGCTGGATCTCCTGGCTGTGCGCGAGGACTTCAGATGTGTCCACCGTCGTCATCGTCCGGTCGCGCACGATGACCTTGCCACCGACGATCGTGGTGCGCACGTGCGAGCCCTTGATGGCGTAGACGAGCTGAGAGTAGACGTCGTACAACGGATGAAGCTCCGGCGCCCTGAGATCGATCACGGCCAGATCGGCGAGCTTGCCGGGTTCGAGCGATCCAAGGCGATCGGCCATGCCGATGGCGGCCGCTCCTCCGAGCGTGGCCATCCGGAACACCTCCCGCGCTGACATGACGGTGGGATCGTTCCGGGCCACCTTATGAATCTTCGCGGCCGTGTCCATTTCCTCGAACATATCGAGATTGTTGTTGCTCGCCGCGCCGTCCGTGCCGAGACCAACGGCCACACCTGCCGCCAGGAGGCTCGGAACGGGCGCAATGCCCGCCGCAACCTTGAGGTTGCTTTCCGGATTGTGCGACGTGGCCACGTGCAGTCGCGCGAGCCGGGGAATGTCCGTCTCGGAGAGGGTCACGGTGTGGTGGAGGAGGACGCCCGGACCCAGGATGCCGGCCTCCTCCAGCACTTCGATGGTCGTCTTGCCGAACTTCTGCCTGACCTGCTCGTCTTCCTGCGCATTCTCGCGCGCGTGGATCTGAAAGGGTACGCCGTACTTCACCGACAGATCCCGCGCCTTCTTGACGATGTCGAGCGGCGTCGTATAGATGGCGTGCGGGGCCGGCGATGGAATGATTCGCTGATGCGACTTGTACTTCTTGATAAACGATTCCGTTGCCGCGAGCGATTCTTCCGGCGTTTTGAAATCCGGGGCCGGGAAGCCGATGATCGTCTGGCCCAGCACCGCGCGGATGCCGATCTTGTCCACGGCGCGCGCCATGTCATCTTCGAAGTAATACATGTCCACGAATGTCGTCGTGCCAGACCGGGCCATCTCGATCGAGGCGAGCAGCGTGCCCCAGTACGCCAGTTCCGCGTCGACGTTCTTTTTTTCCGCCGGGAAGATGACGTCGTTCAGCCACTCCATGAGCCGCATGTCATCGGCGAGGCCCCGGAACATGACCATGGGCGCGTGCCCGTGCGTGTTGATCAGGCCAGGGATGATCAACTGGCCCGTTGCATCGATCGTCTCACGCGCCGCGGGCAGGGAACCGCCGGTGGGAATGATCGACTCGATGGTCTCGCCGCGAATCGCGACCGACGCTCGTTCGAGCACGCGCATCTCGCGGTCCATCGTGACCACGGTGCCGTTGGTGATCAGCAGATCGACCGGCGCATTCTGCGCCAGCGCGATCAACAGCAGGCTGAAGATCATGTTAGACTGCCTCGCTTTGGTGAGTTCGATGGCATTGTAGCGCGTAACAAAGGTGGGTTGAGCGAGGTGTGCGCGTCGGTCTCGTCGTTCGCCGAATCTCTCGAGGAGGAGAACACATGCGTTGCGTTTCCATGGTGATGGCCCTGATTGCCGTGCTCCTGGCGCCCACGCCAGCTGTCGCGGCCGATCGCATCAAGGTGTTCATCGACCAGGACACGTCGGGCCCTGGAGGCACTGACGTGGTGTCGATCGCGATGCTGCTGATGGCGCCGAATGTGGAAGTTGTAGGCATCGGGGTCGTCGCCGGTGATGCCTGGCTCAGCCAGGCGCTCTATCACACGCTGAAGATCGTTGAAGTGTGCGGGCAGCCGAACGTCCCCGTCGCCGCGGGCGCAAACGAACCGCTCCTCAACTCGGGCAAAGCGATGGAGCTCCGCGAGGCGCTCTGGGGCAACAAGCCCGGTGACGGCTGGCACGGCAACTGGGGCAAGGAAAATCCTGGCGAGAATGTGATTCCTCCGGCGCCGGGCGGCCCCCCGACGATCAAGCCCGTCAACAAGCACGCGGCGGAGCTCCTCATCGAAATGGCACGCAAGTACCCCGGCGAGCTCGTCCTCTACACCGGTGGGCCGCTGACCAATGTTGCGCTCGCCATAAGGCTCGCCCCCGACATCGTCGGGAAGATCAAAGCCGTCTACACCATGGGCGGACACATCTTTGTGAACCAGCGATTCAATTTCTGGTGGGATGCCGAAGCCGCGGCCATGCACCTGCGCGCCCCATGGAAAGAGGCGCATCTTTCGCCGATCGACGTCGGCCAGAAGACGCTGGTCACCAAGGAGCTCATCGAACAGATCGCGACCTCTCCGAACCCGCTCGCGCAGTACATGAAAGAGTCCTATCTCGGGCCCAAGGCCGATGGGTACTTTGGCTTCATGTGGGACGAGCTGGCGGCGGCGTCGATCATTGATCCGTCGGTCATCACGAAGAGCGAAGATCTCTACGTGGATTGCGACTTCTCATGGAACGGCGCCTATGGCAAGACGCTCTGGTGGGAGCTTCACAACAAGCCGTGGTTTGCGGATAAACCCTGGCACGTGCAGGTGGATATCGACCGCGCGAAGTTCGAGAAGCTCTACGTGGAGCTGATGAGCAAGCCGTCGCCGCCGACCAAATAGCTGGCCGGCCGCGGCTATTTCGTCGGTTGGCGGGCGAGGAACTTGTCCACGGCTTCCGGCATGAAGTCGGCCGCACTGAAGGCGTGCGGCAGCATGTCTTCGAACGTGCTGACGCGGAAGTGATCCCCATCGACCGCGAGAATCACCTGAATCGGCGGCTGTCCCCGCTTGCGATTGAAGCTGCTGAACTCGTAGCCGTACTGCCGGTCGCGATAGCTCACGCGCGGCAGCTGCCCGGGTTCGCCCGTCACGACGACGGCCTTGATGAAGTAATCGCGGGCGGTCGCGGCCTGCTGCAGCGCGCCGCCGATCGGCTGCCGATAGTGGAACGCCGCATCGTCGGCGCCGCCAGCCGAGTAGATCTCGCCCTTGAAGGAAAGCGCGGCGGCTCCCAGGTGCTGCCTGGGCGTGGTGAAGAGTGCGATGCCGCCGCTGCGCGCCCTGGTCGCCGCATCGATCAGGCCTCCGAGCTCGTTGGGAGTCAGGAGGCTCGCGGCGCTCGCGTCAGACATGGATTCTTCTGGAACGATACCATCCGCAAATCGCTGCATGTGCACCGTGTGATCCGACGATTGTCCACAGGCGATCAGCAGCTGCTGGTAGTCGGTCGAGGCCATCAGGTAATCGCGGCAGTCACCGCACGAACGCCCGCCGGTGCACTGTGCGCTGTAGAACGCCAGGAACTTCAGCGATGATCGCACGGTCGGCGCGCCGAGGACGGCGATGGCGTGATTGACGAGCGATGTCTCGCCGTGGATAGCTTCGGGCAGCGAGTATTCAGAGTTCCCGCCGAGGATGACCTGATCGGCGCCGGGCCGTCCGACCACGGTCGCGCATCGCACCTGGAATTGAGAAATCGTCGGATCCGTCCCCGCATGTTCCGCGGCGTCGAGCGCGCGGAAGATCTGTCCTTGAAGCGCCTCGTCAGGCACGAGGGAAGCCGAATCGGCCGCCATCGACCATCCGCTCGCGGTCTTCGGCGCCGGCGAGGCGCACGCCGCCGATAGCATGACGAGACCAGCGATCGTGGCAACGACGCTCAGCCCTTTCCTTCTCATTGCTCGCTGCTCATCGCTCGTTGCTCATCGCTAATTGCTCATCACTTTTACAAACAGCTCTTCAAACCTTTCGCCGTCGATTTCCATCTGCACGTCGGCGGGATGACGGTTGTACGGCGGGGCGAGATGGCCGACCCACTTCGGTCGATCGACTCCATCGGGTCCGCTGTAGGGAAGAAAGAACTTCGGCACATCCTCTGGCTGCCGCCAGACAATGGTATGACCGTACTTGGCCCCGTGATCCGTCACCACGTCCAGATACATCTTCTCGGACTTCTTGATGACCGTCGGATCGATGAGCGACGCGACGGAGATTTCGTCCCACATGGGCGACCAGATGGTGGTGCTCGGCAACGGCTTGTAGTCCAGATAGAGCTCGCGCACATGGGCGGCGAGCCGCCCCTTCGACTCGGCGATCCGTCTCATCATCCGCTCGCTCGAGAAGACCTGCGCGCCTGCTTCGCCTGTCGTGATGACGATCTGTTTCCACGGAGCGCGCATGACAATCGACGCCGCTTCCGGATCCCACCACCAGTTCAGCTCCCAGCTGCCGCCGCTGCTGCCACCCATGATGTAGAGCGCTTTGGTCAGCTCGACGATGCCAGGGTCCATCCGGATGGCGAGCGCCACGTTGGTCAGTGGTCCGGCGCAATAAAGGACCACCTCGCCGGGGTTCGCGCGAATCGTGTCGATGATGAAATCGGCGGCCCGGCCAGGTCGCGGCTTCGTCTTCGGAAAACCTCCGGGAGGCGCCCACGTTTTCGAGGGCGGCGGCGCATCCGGGTTGAACGCTCCGTGCCACGTCGGGTGCGATCCGAACAGCGCTTCGCGCAGTTCCTGCTCTTGCGGCGTGTTGAGGAGCGGCATCTGCGCGCCCTTGATGACGGGCACGTCGGTGCGGCCGGTCAGTTCGGTCGCGTACAGCGCGAAGACGGTCGCCGGCTCCATCCATTGATCCCCGGTGACCGTGGTGATGCCCAGCAGGTTGACCTGTGGAGCGTTGAGCAGCATGAGCAGCGACAGAAAATTGGTGCCCTGCGGTCCCGCACTGTCCTGATCGGCGATGACTTTGACCGTCGGAAGTGCCTGACCAGTCGTCCTGTTTGCGGCGAGGGCGAGAACGATGATCGAAACGGCAAGGAGTCGTGTCATAGGAGGTTCGAAAGAGTTTTCAGACTCTATCACGTGAAACTCGGTCGCGACGAGCCTTGACAACCCGAACCCGTGTGCTAAGTTACGCGTGATTCTTCGTTTCGCCCCTCCGAGCTTCGACGCCCTTCCTGGTTCGCATTTCGTCCAGGCCACCGGGTCTCGTCATCTGAGGTGGATGCGGGATGGTTGCGGCACCGACCGACGACTGATCACGGACTGCCTTCAGAAGGAGCGACAACGATGTTTGTTCCTCAAACGTTCGGCGTGGCCATGCTGATGATGATCGCCACCGCCACCTGTTGGGGATCGTGGGCCAACACGTACAAGCTCACCAAGGGATACCGGTTCGAGCTCTTCTACTGGGACTACGCCATCGGGATCGTCCTCGTGTCGCTCATCCTGGCCCTGACCATGGGGTCCATGGGCGCGAGCGGTCAGGGGTTTCTCGCCAATATAGGGACGGCCGACGCCAGCAACTTCGTGTTTGCCTTGATCGGCGGTTTCATCTTCAACATCGCGAACCTGCTGCTCGTGGCCGGCATTGAAATGGCGGGGCTGGCGATCGCGTTTCCGATCTCGATCGGGATTGCCCTCGTCGTCGGAACGGTCCTGAGTTATGCGCTCGATCCGAAGGGCGACGCGATGCTGCTCGCCATCGGCATTGCCCTCGCCATCGTCGCGATCATCATGGACGGGAAGGCGTATGCGAGCCTGCCGAGCGGAGGCCGCCCTGTGTCCAGCAAGAGCATCATCGTCTGCGTCGTGTCGGGCGTTCTGATGGGGCTCTTTGCGCCGTTTGTGACACGAGCCCTGACGACGGGCAACCCGCTGACGCCGTACAGTATCGCGGTGTTCTTCACGATCGGAGCATTTCTCTGCTGCTTCGTCGTCAACGTGTACTTCATGAAGAATCCGCTCGTCGGCGATCCTGTGGACTTTTCAGGGTTCTGGAAGGCGAGGCCGGTCGATCACCTTCTCGGGGTAGTCGGTGGTTTTGTCTGGGGTACGGGCACGGTCTTCAACTTCGTCGCCGCCAGCCTGGTCGGTGTGGCGATTTCCTATGCGATAGGGCAGTCGGCGCCGATGGTCGCCGCCGCGTGGGGTGTCTTCGTCTGGAAGGAATTCCGCGACGCGGGCAGCAAGGCCAAGATGTATCTCGCGCTGATGTTTGCGTGCTACATCCTGGCGCTGCTGGTCATCTCGAGAGCATATATTGCCTGACAAGGTCGAAGGGTCGTCCTTCGACATAGCTCAGGACGACGCCCTTCGATATGGGCTCAGGACGACGCTGAGCCCGTCGAAGCGTCGAACGGTCGAAGAGGCGGAGGGGTCAAGGGTCATGAAGCGAACAGTGGCAGCGCTGATGGCTGCGACGTTGATCGGTTTCGGCGGCGCGACGACAGGGCAGGGGCAGGCGCCGCATAAGGTGATTTTCGACACTGACTTTGCGCTGCCGCCGCAGGACGATGGGTTGGCGCTGGCGCTGGCGTTGGGCTCGCCCGAGCTGGACATTCTCGGCGTCACGACCGTCGCCGGGAACTTCAGCATGGAGCAGGCGACGGCTGACGCGCTCAAGATGCTCGAGGTCGCCGGGCGCGATCGGATTCCGGTGTACGAGGGCGCCAACATGCCGCTGGTGCATCAGAAGAGCGACTTCGCCACGCGGACGCACGGTAAATGGTGGTCGGACGATCCGCCGCCGATGCCGCCCGGCGGATTTGCGAAAAAGAAAGCAGAACGCCAGAGCGCGATGGACTTCATCGCGCAGACGGTCATGGCCAATCCGGGACAGATCGAAATCCTGGCCATCGGTCCGCTGACGAATATCGCGATGGCCGTTCGCAACTATCCGGGGCTTGCGCCGAAGATCAAGCAACTCGTGATCATGGGCGGCGCCATCGCGACGCTGCCCGACGGCGGTGGCAACGTCACGCCGAACGCCGAATTCAATTTCTGGGTCGACCCGGAGGCCGCGAAGATCGTGCTGCGCGCCGGCATTCCAATCAACCTGTCGCCTCTGAACGTCTCGCGGAAGACAAGATTCACGAAGACGTATTACGACCAGATCGTCAAGATCGACACGCCCATCACGAGGCTCATCGCCGAGACCATGGGGCCGGAGTTCGTGAAGCGCCCGGATGACGTGCAGTTGATGTTCGATCAGGTCGCCGTCGCCAGCCTGATTGACCCGACGCTCGTCAAGACCAAGGAGATGTACGTCGACGTCGACAGCAATCACGACATCGACTACGGCACCTCGATCGGCTGGACAGCCATCTGGCCTCATGCGGAGGGTGCCCAGAAGATGCAGGTTCAGTACGACCTCGACTGGGATCGCTTCATCCGACTGTTCGTCGATCGCGTCACCAAGCCCGTCTCCTCACACTAGGCCGAGCCACCATGCCGAACCGACCTCGCATCGCCATCGTTGGAAGCTGCAACGTCGATCTCGTGACGTTCATGGATCGCTTTCCGCGGCCTGGTGAAACGATTTTCGGCAAGCGATTCGACCTGGGATTCGGCGGAAAGGGCGCCAACCAGGCCGTGGCGGCGCGCCTGTGTGGCGCCGACGTTCAGATGGTGGGCCGCGTGGGTTCGGACATTTTTGGTCCAGCCACCATACAGAACTTCCAGGGGCGCGGCATCGATACGAGTCACGTAAAGACGGTCGAAGGCACGTCAAGCGGCGTGGCGCCCATCTTCGTGGACCCGACCGGCCAGAACTACATCTTCGTCGTCAAGGGCGCCAACGACGAGTTGCGGCCAGCAGACGTCGATCAGGCCGCCGACATGCTCCGGAAGGCAGACTGCATCGTCCTGCAGCTCGAGGTGCCGCTCGAGACCGTGTACCACACGATACAGTTCGCGCGGCAGCACGGCATCCGCTGCATTCTCAACCCCGCGCCGGCCCAGGCCCTCGATCTCAAGAAAATTGCGCTGGTCGACTACTTCGTACCGAACGAAAGCGAAGCCGAGGCGATCACGGGCATGCCCGTGACAAACGCCGATCAGGCCAAGGCATGCGCCGGCCATCTTCTCAAGCAGGGCATTCGACGCGTCATCCTCACGCTCGGGGCGAACGGTTCGCTCCTGGCGGGCGCTGATGGCATGGACGTCATTCCGGCATTCCCCGTCAATACAATCGACAGCACGGGCGCCGGGGACGCATTCATCGGCAGCTTCGCCACGTTCCTCGGCGAAGGTCTGTCGGAACGCGAAGCCCTTCGTCGGGCCAACCTCTATGCGGCCATCTCGACGACGAATGTCGGGACGCAGAAGTCATTCATCGATCGCGCGACATTCGATCGCGAGTGGCAGAAACAGGCCTAACGCCTGCCAGCGGCCTCACTTCTTACACCACAGTCCGCTTCTACTACACCCGATAGACGAAGTAAGGGCCTGCGAACGGTCGAGGTAGCTCTCGAATCGTCAAAATCTTGCCGTTTGGCAACGATCTTGAAGTTCAGCCGGCCGGTCGCAGGAAGCGAGGCCAGATGATGATGCGTCTTTCGGGTCTTCGAGTTCTCATTCTTGCATTCGTCCTCTGTTCGTCGTGGTCAAGACCGGTGGCCGCTCAGGAGTTTGGCGTGCGAGCCGGCGCCAGCGCCGATCCCGATCAGTTCTACTTTGGAGGGCACGTCGACACCGGGCCGATTGTCGAGCATCTCCACTTCCGGCCCAACCTGGAGATCGGTCTCGGCGACGATGTCACGCTCATCGCGGCGAATCTCGAGTTCGCGTATTTCTTTCCGCTCAAGGGACAGCCGTGGAGCATTTACGCGGGAGCCGGGCCCGCCATCAACATCTACGACGGCGAGCACGAGACCGACGCGCAAGGCGGTTTCAATATCCTCTTCGGCCTCGAGCACCGCAAGGGCCTCATGTTCGAAGTGAAGATCGGGACGATCGACAGCCCCGATGTCAAGTTCGGCATAGGCTACACCTTCCGCTGAGTCCAACCGATCGTCGAGCGCGCTCGAGGCGGGACATTCCCGCATGATCGAAGTGCGAGTGTTGACCGAGCCTGTAACATATTGGTCAGCACGATGACGACGTATACAGCCAAAGACATCACCGTTCTCGAAGGTCTCGACCCGGTCCGGAAACGGCCCGGCATGTACATCGGCGGTGTGGGCACGGCCGGCCTCCACCACCTGGTTTGGGAGATTCTCGACAACGCCGTGGACGAGGCGATGAACGGGCATGCCTCGCACATCTCCGTCACGCTGCATGCCGACGGCTCGTCGATGACGATTTCAGACGATGGGAGAGGCATTCCCGTCGACAAGCACGCGCAGACCAAGAAGAGCGCGCTCGAAGTGATCTTCACGATGCTCCATGCGGGCGGGAAGTTCGAGCACGGCATCTACAAGACGGCCGGCGGGCTCCACGGCGTGGGCGCCAGCGTCGTCAATGCCTTATCGAAGGAGCTGGTGGCCACCGTCAAGCGGGACGGTGCGGCCTGGGAGCAGCGGTTCCGCCAGGGCCGCCCGGTGAGCGCCGTGAAGAAGATCGGGCCGGCGCGCGGCAGCGGGACCTCAATCTTCTTCAGGCCCGACCCGACGATTTTCCCGCGCGTCGAGTTCGATGCGGCGCTGATTGGCGAGCGCCTCGAAGTGGCCAGTTTCATTCACAAGGGCCTGACGGTCGTCTTCGAGGACGAGACGTCGCGCCGCAAGGAGACGTTCGAACACCAGGAGGGCCTGGTCGATTACCTCAAGAAGATCCTGGCGGGTCGCAGCGCCAAGCCGGTCCACGATTCGCCATTCACGCTGTTCAAGGAGAACGGCCTCCGCGTCGATCTCGTCCTGCAGTGGACCGAAGCGACTGAGGAACACCTTCTGAGCTACGTGAACGGCATCCCCACCGGCTCGGGCGGCACTCATGAAACAGGTCTCCGCGCCGGAATCGGCAAAGCCGTTCGCAATTTCATCGAGACGCACAACCTCTCGCCGAAAGGCGTGACGATCGCGGCCGAAGACATACGCGAGGGGATCGTGGGTGTGCTCGCGGTCTTCGTGCGCGATCCGCAGTTCCAGGGACAGACCAAGGATCGATTGAACAATCCCGAGCTCGTGTCCGCGATTGACTCGACGGTCAGGCCGGCTCTTGAGCACTGGCTCAACCACAACATCAGCGTGGCCGAAGCCATCGTGGCGCGCATCATCCTGGCGGCGCGCGCTCGTGAAGCCAGCCGCGCGGCGCAGCAGGAAGTGACGCGGAGGAGTTCGGCGTCGAGCCGGCTCAATCTTCCAGGCAAGCTGAGCGACTGCACTCATCCCGAGAGCGAGGCGAGCGAGCTCTTCATCGTCGAAGGCGACTCGGCGGGCGGATCGGCGAAGCAGGGCCGCGATCGCGCGCGGCAGGCCATCCTGCCGCTGCGCGGCAAGGTGCTCAACACCGAGAGCATCTCTCTCGCCAAGGTGCTCGAGAACAAGGAGCTGTCCGATCTGGTCACGGCCCTGGGATGCGGCCTCGGGAAGAACTTCGACCTCTCACGGCTGCGGTACGGAAAGGTGATCATTCTGGCCGACGCAGACTCGGATGGAAATCACATCGCCACGCTTCTCTTGACCTTCATCTATCGCCACCTGTCTCAGCTCATCACCAGCGGCAAGGTATTTCTGGCGCAGCCGCCCCTGTACCGCGTGGACATCGGCAAGGACACGTACTGGGCGCTCGACGACAGCCACCGGGATGCCATCCTGAAGCAGCACAAGGGAAACGGACGCGGGACACCGGAGATCACCAGGTTCAAGGGGCTCGGCGAGATGATGCCAAAGGTGCTGTGGGAGACGACTCTCAATCCCCGAACCCGCCGGCTGCTGCGGGTCGAGATCGCCGATCAGATCGTCACCGATCGCGTGATTAACGAGCTGATGGGGAAGGATGCGTCGGCGCGCTTCCGCTTCATCATGGATCGCGCCGAAGAGGCCGAGGAACTGGACCTCTAGAGACAATCGGCGAGCCCGACGCGTCAGTCGTCTGCTCGTCACGATGGCCTTCAGCATTTTTGACGTGATGGGCAGACGAGGGTACGCCGCGTTCATGTCGGTCTCTCCGATTACGGTCTGCGCGGTCGTGATCGTGCTCTCAGTTGTCTATCTCAGGACTCGCCAGCTCGCCTAGCAGGCTCTATCTCCCGATGATCTTCAAGCCTTGCGGTTTGACGTCGCGTTGGTCATGGTCAGGTTGAGCGTCGCCCCCGCCTCGAGCCGAAGCGGCTGGTCGAATGCGACCGCACCATTCTCGAGTCGTTTCGCTCCGATGGACGCGTCACCAAGCCTCGCCGTCACGTTCTGACCGCTCAGATCGACGGGCAATGCCAATTCCTTCACGTTGAGAGATCCGAAGGTGAGCTGGAGCGCGACGACGGTGTCCTGGCGGTTCACCTTCTGGCTGTAGACGCCCCAGCCGCTTCCCGTCGAAAAGAACACACGAAAATCGCCTGCATTCAGCCGGGGAGCGAACGCCAGCCGCTGGTCCGGCGCCGAGTAGTGATAGCCCGAGAGGCCTGTGAGCAGCGACCAGCTCGAGAGCGCGCGCGCATAGTGGTTGCCGCATTCGACTTCGTTCCATGGATTCCGTCTCTGACCATCGTATCGATCGCGCACGGCCTTGGTGATGGCGAGCCCTTCCATGACCAGCCCTTCATAGATCAGATGTGCGGCGACCTGGTATTCGATGCCGGTCCAGACCTCGTCGGAGTAGACGAACGGAAGCTTGGGCCGATTGCCCCGCGGCCAGCTGCAGAGCAGGAGACCCTTTTCATCATTGAGCGCGTAGATGCGCTGCGTGTTCGGATGGCCCATGAAGTTGTGGCGGAAGTTGTTCAGGTAGATCGACGTCAGTGTTTCACGCGTATGGTCTTCCGGCAGGAGATAGCCAAGACCCACGACGGCGGCGAACCACTGACCCAGCAGCTGATCGGAGAGACAGCCATCGCCGTATTGATATTTCACGCCTCCCTGCTCGATGGCAGACGCGTGCCACGCTTCCTGGTTTTCCACATCGTTGACACGAATGTCCTTCACGTCCGGCACCTTCTGTACGTAGAACCCGTTGGCCCAGAGCTCCTGATCGAGCTTCTGTCGTCCCTTCTCGAAGATGGCGTGGTACTGGTCGGCCGCAGCCGTGTCGCCGACGGCGCGCGCCATGCGTTCGCCAGCCACGAGCGCGCCCAGGTAGAGCGTCCCCATCATCGTGTTCGGCCCGTAGAACTCGATGTCGTAGGTGTTGTGCTGTTCGCCTTCCATCACGCCGTCTTTGTCGGCGTCCCAGCTCTTCCAGGCGTACTCGAGGGCCTTCTTGGCCGACGGCCACAGACTCCTGAGAAAGGCGTCGTCTCCCGAGAGCTGCCACTCGCGGTACAGCTTCATGATGCAGCCCATCTGTCCGTCGGCCGCCGGCTTGAACTTCCACAGCGCGCGTCCGGCGGGGAGCAGAGTCCTGAACGCCATCGCCCCATCGTCATGGAGATTGACGGTGAAATCGGTGACGCGCATCGATCGCTCGAGCTCGGGGAACAGGTGCGCCAGCGCCTGCTCGTAGTTCCAGACGTGCGTGCAGTTCATCGGGCAGCAGCCGGCATCGTCGTTGCTCCCTTCGAAGGCATGAAAATGCTTGCCTTCGAGCAGGAGGCAGGTCGTCGTGCGGATGATCGACATCTGGCTGGACACCGCGTCGAGCACGGCGGCTGGCAACGACGAGTTCATCAGGGCCCGCTGAAAGGCGCGCGTGTCGCGCTCCATGCGGTCGAGATTCTGAACCGTGTACGAGGCGACATCCCAGGCGTCCTTGAAGCGGGTGCCGTAGTCGTTTCTGAGCTTCCAGCCGCGGACCTCAACCTCCTTGTTCCAGTAGTTCTCGCGAACGGGGAAATACCAGGCGAGCACGAATTCCACCGAGCGTGTTTCGCCAGGTTTCAGATTGAAACGGGGCGCGAGCGTTGCGTAGTTCGAGACACCGTTCTCGCTGGGCGTCGGCTCGTGGGTGTCCGCCAGCGTTCCCGATGCATCGTATTCGTCGAACCACTTCTGGAAGGAATCCCACCACTGCCCACCTTCCCAGGCGGTGCGCCCCGTGATTTCCGGATGTCGCGTCACGAGCGCCATGGATCCGAAGCGGATGTTGTCGGGCTCGTATTTGTTCGAGCGAAGGTCGAGGCCCGACATCGACGACTCGCGACGGAGCCGCGTGATGTTCTGGCCGAAGCCTTCGAAGGTCTCGCTGTCGAGCGGCGTCTTTCCGTCGTAACCCACCGCATTGAGGATCGAGAACGCCAGCGCTAGGTCAACCGGTCCTGTCGATCTGTTCGTCACCTTGTACCGCAGGATTGCCACCGGCAGCGCTGAATCATCGACCTGCAGGGGAATGAAGGGATTGAACGCTTCCAGGCTCACCGACACTGGAAGGCTGGTGTCTTCGAAGGCAATCTCCGCGAACGGATAGGCTCCGGTGAACCGCGCGCCAGCGAGCCGCGGGAGTCCCTGCGCGCTGAACCGCGGCACGCCGTCGCGGCCACGGAACGGAGGCTGGAGCGGCGCCTCGACCACCTTCACGACCGGTGTTCCGGACGCCGGCTTCGCCCAGAGCGCGACGAACGTAAACGGCAGCACCTTGCCCTTGTTGGGCCGGTTGAAGATCTCCCAGTCGCGGAAGTCGCCGCGCCCCCCGAGCGAGACGGTTCCCGTTCCGATGCCTCCCAATGGAAACGCGATCTCACCAAGTTGCGCGCCCGTGAACGTTCGGGCGTTCGCCGTGGCAAGAAGCTCCTGCTGAGAAAACGGGATCGTCGATCCGGCGGGAGACTTGAATGTTGGCGGCGCGGCCGGCGCGCGGCTCTCCTTGGCCTGCTCGGCCGTGGCTGCCGATCCGGCGATTGTCGTGGCGCCGACGATGGCCGTCGAGCTTTCGACGATGAAATCGCGGCGGCTGACCTTTGTGTCTTTGTCGTCGCTCATGCGTTCATTCCTCCAACGGACTCACATCTCGAGCTCGAGCACGATGACTTCGTCAGGGTCGGCCGGATCACGGCGCGGAAGCCGGATCACGAGGCTCGCGTCCTGAGTAGAGACCGGGATCGCGCTGCCGTCGCGCAGCCTGGTCGCCGAACGAACTCGCTTTGGCAGAGTCGGGATGGCCAGCACGTCATCGGGCCAGTCGAGCACGTGCACGTAAACCCGGTTCTGTTTCTGGGTCGTGACGCCCCACGGCCGCGGCGAGATGGGGCCGCCCCTCGTGCCGTAGATGGCCTCGCCGTTTGTCTCGAGCCACTTGCCCATTTCGCGTAGCCGCGTGACGAACTCCGGCTGAATCGTCCCATTCGGCATCGGGCCGACGTTCAGCAGGAAGTTGGCGTTCAGGCCGGCCGCTCGGACGAGATACCTGATGAGATCGCGCGTGCTCTTGTAGTTGCTGTCGGTGAGATTGAAGCCCCACGCGCCGTTCATCGTCTCGCAGGTCTCGAGCGGGAGTTGACCCACGTCGGTGGTGTTGAATCCGACGGTGTTCTGTCCGGGAAGATCCTTCTCGAACATCTGAAAGTCTTCGCCGGAATTGGGGAGTCGATGGTGGTTCGATCCGATGAGCGCTTGTGGTTGCAGGTCGTGAATCAGTTTGTATGTGCGGTCAAGGCGCCAGTCGGCCGCGTAGCGATCCCACATGCCGTCGAACCAGATGCCGCCGATCTCACCGTAGTTGGTGAGCAGTTCTCGCAGCTGACCGTCCATGTAGGCGAGGTACTTGTCCCACGTGCCGGCATCGGGTCGGCCGCTCGTGTTTCCGGTGAAGCCGCGCGGGAAGTAGTCGGGATGATGCCAGTCGAGCTGCGAATGATAGAAGAACAGTTTCACTCCCTGTCGATGGCATTCCTCCGCCAGCATCTTCAGGACATCACGCCCATAGGGTGTGCGATCGACGATGTCCCAGTCGCTGATCTTCGAATCGAACATCGCGAAGCCGTCGTGGTGTTTCGATGTGATCGTGATGTACCGCACGCCGGCGGCCTTGGCGAGGCCGACCCACTCGGCGGGGTCGAACTTGGTGGGATTGAACTGCGGCGGCAGCTTCTCGTAGTCGGCGATCTTGATGCCGCGGTTGTTCATCACCCATTCGCCGTCGCCGAGGACGCTGTAGACGCCCCAGTGGATGAACAGGCCGAACCGCGCGTCCTGAAACCAGCGCCGGGCCTCGAGGTTGGCCGGCGTCGGCGTGTAGGCCGTTTGCGACGTCAGGCCCGCGGAGCACAGCAGAACGGCCACCGCCGCGACACCCGCGTGACACTTGAGGGTCTTCTCTCTGAAGCCCCGCACGCCCACCTCCTCGAACCTCGTAATGTGAATCTTCAGTCCTTGAACCCGAAGGACCCAGAGGACCTGTAGGACCTTGAGGACCTGTTTATCCCTTGAGCTTCTCCCGCGCTTTCTCGACATTGCGGTGAAAGACGAGCAGCCGATCGGCCTTCCCTTCAGGATCCGTGAAGTTGAACGCCTTGCCGCCCCTTCGCTTCACGAGCAGGTTGCTCTTGAGATAGTCGATCTCGAAGCGTTCAAGATCGGTGAATGCTATCTGAAACGCGTCCTGCTTGTGAGTGGTTTCGTACTTGAGACCGTGAAGGTCTGCCACGAGCCGTCCCTCGCACGACCCGAAGCTGTGCTTGTGCTGGACCCCGATCGCTTCGTTGAGCACGACGTCCTTGAACCTGACCGTCACGGAATTGTCGCCCGCCGCGATCTCGACGGATTGCGCGATGCCTTCATAGCCGTCGACGGACACATTCAAGCGATGGGAACCGGGCGTCAGGTCTCTCGCGGTGACAGGCGTCGAGCCGACGTACACGCGATCGACGAAGACCGAAGCGCCTGGCACGTCGCTCTCGACCTGGAGGGCGCCGGTCTCAGGTGCCGCGGCCGGCGCCGGGGCAGGGGTGGGACGCGCCCGGTTTCGCGTGTTCCGTCGTGAGGCGGCGTCGGCATCGACCGGCTCCGGCGCTGCGGGCGCCGGGGTAGGCTCAGGCGCGGCCACCGGTGCCGGCTCCGGCGTCCTCGGAGGCGCTGCCGCCTCTTTTGCGGGCGGTTCCCCGCGCCGATCGAGGAAGTTGACGGCCAGAAATGCGACGACGAACAGCGCCGCGAGCATCGCCGCAAAAAGCACGAAGCGCCCCCGCTTCCGTTCGGGAGGCGCTTCTTCGTCGGACACCGTCGGCTGTTCCTGATCAGTCACGATGTTCTGACCCTTCGACTCCTAGACACTGTGACGCTTCGACGGGCTCAGTCGTCCTGAGCTATGTCGAAGGACGACCCTGCGACTTCTTATTTCTGTATCTTCGCGACGGCCGCTTCCGCCGCCCATTGCACGCGCGGCTGGCCGATCAGTTCCCGCAGCACCGGCAGCGCGGGCGCCGCGTCGGGCCCGATCGCGCCGAGCGCGTCCGCGAGGCTGCGCAGGACGTGCACATGCTGTCCTGGTGCGCGGCACGCGTCCATCAAGGCCTGGAGCGCACTCTTCGCGCCGATCCCCCTGGCCGCGAGCGCCTGGGCGGTCACCATGCGGACGTTTTCGTCGGGATCCGCGAGGTGTGCGGTGAGTGCGGCGACGGCGCGTTCGGCCGATGGGCCGGCGTCGCGCAAGGAGAGCGCCACGAGCCCGCGCACGATCGGATCCTCATCGTCGAGCGACTTGATGAGCGCATCGACTGCAGGCGCCGCCGCCGTTCCCATCTGCGACAGGCTCCAGGCGGCCGCGATGCGCACGTCGGGCTTCGCGTCGCCGAGCGCACTGAGAATCTTCGGGAGCTGAGCGGCAGCTGACGCACCAAGCTGGCCGATCTGCCGGATCTGGTCGGCGAGATTGTCGGCCGATGACGTGTTCTGTCCCGGAGTGTCCTCGGATGCCACGCGAGCCAGGACGAGGGCGTCGATGCCCAGGTTGTAGCCGGTGGCAAGTGCATTCTTGCCGGTGCAGACGAACGACACCGTGTGTTCGCCCTTGGTCAGCTTGCGCCACGCCAGCATCCGATCCTCGCCGACGAACGTTTCCGTGTAATAGCTGTCGATGATGCCCGCGGCGCCTGTATTGGCGCCGGCTTCCTGCGTCAGATCAACCGACGCGCCTGTCGGCTTGTCATCGATCAGCGTCGAGTAGACGCCGTAGTCGGGGCTCATGCCCATCTGGGCGATCACCTCGTAGTATCCGTCCGCCGGCACGTCGAGCGGCACGTCGATCCGTGCGCCAATGCTCGTGGCCTTGAATGCGAGCAGGTCTTTCGACCAGAACACTTCCTTCTCGATGACGGCCTTGCCGCCGGAGGTCTTGACGCGATCGAACAGGCCCTCTGCCTCGATCTGCTGCGCGTTGCCTTGGGGCAGCCGCGCCGACCCGTATGGCGGCTCCGGCTGATCGCGCGCAATGCCGAGGTGATACCAGAACGCGACGGTGCTGAAGAGATCGGGTCGTTCCTCGAACGCAGACCGGACCGATCCGTCGGCGCCAAACGTCCAGCCGGCGTGCTCGATGTCGAATCGAAGGCTGGTTTTGAAGGGAATCGGATCGGCGATATGCCAGCGATACGCTGTCATCCGTGCGCCCACATCCGTGCCGTCGGCGACGGTCACGCCGGCGTACGGTCCCTCGGTGACACGAAACGACCACGCATCGTTCGCGTAGTCTTCCGTGCCCGTGCCTTCAATGTCGGGCTGCTTCTTGCCGTCGATGTAGAAGAGATCGTCCCCTTCCCCGAACCAGCCCGCCTGATTCTGCACCGCACTCAGAACGGTGCCGACATAGTGCCCGCGCCCGTCGACCTTCAGGATCTCGACGGGCTTGCCCATCGCGGCGGGAAGCGCCTGTCGATAGCGAGCATGAAAGTAGGCGATGTCGGCTGGAAGCGTCGGCAGTTTTTCCCAATCGACGTGATAGTACAGATTCGACACCCGTCGTCGTCCCTCATTCGTGATCGTGATCTTGCACGACTGACGGAACGGCATCGGCCAGTAGCTGTTGCGCGATCGGCCGCTCGAGCTGTCGCGCACCATCAGCGAGTTCAATGGGCGCTCGAGCCCATGGCCGACGCCGAAGAAATCGCCCACCGGCGCATCGACGCTCGGCACCGGGCTCCCGTCGTAATAGACCCGGAGGCGAAGGAGGCGAGGCCATCCGTACTCGTTGGCCGCGATCGTCAGCCAGATGTGCGACACGAACCCTGGCCCTTTCAAGTCGGCGAGCACGACGGTCTGGCCCGGGATGGGCCGCTTGCTGTCGTCGTTGCTCCTGGGATCAGGGTTGTTGCTCGACGAGCGATGCGGCGCGAAGTCTTTGACGCGCGCGAACTCCAGCGGGTCGAACGGTGCAATGGTTGGGCCCTGCGCAGACACCATCGACCATGCGCAGAAGATCAGTGCAATCGATACGGCGTGTCGTCTCATAGGTCTCTTTCTCAGTGACTCGCTGGCGCCGCCGTGCCAGTCCGCGTGATCCGCTCAGTGGGAAGCGTCACGTGATGCGGCACGGACTCGCCGGCCAGAATCTTCGCGGCGAGCTCGACCGCCTGGCGTCCTCCAGTCGGGTACACGAAGGTGGCTTCGAGCTTTCCATCCGCGACGGCCTGGCGTCCCCCGTCCGGTCCAGGCAGCGCGTCGATGCCGACGAACTTCATCTGCGCGTCGCGGCCCTTGGCCTTGGCGGCGAGATATGCGCCTACGGCCATCGGATCGTTATGGGCATAGACCAGATCGATGTGGTCGTGGGCGGTGAGCGCAATCTCCATCTGCGTCATCGCTTCTTCGCGGAGCCAGTTTGCAACGGGATCGTGAACAATGCGGATGCCCGGATACGCGGCGATCGCTTCGCGCATGCCTTCGCTGCGATCGCGTGCCGGCGGGGACCCCGGCAGCCCCTTGATCTCGACGATGTCGCCTTTGCCGTGGAGGAGCTCGGCGACTAGCTTGCCGGCTTCCTGTCCGATGAGCCGATTGTCCGCGCCGATGAACACGGTGTACGTATCGCCTTCGATCGCGCGGTCAAGGATGATGACCGGGATGCCGCGTTCGAAGGTCTTGCGCACGATTGCCGTGAGGGGCTTCGCTTCGTTCGGAGAAATCATCAGGAGGTTGATGCCCTGTCGGAGGAAATTCTCGACATCGGCGACCTGCTTGGCATTGTCCTGCTGCGCATCGGAGAACACGATCTCCATTTCGGGAAAGTCCTTGGCGCGCCGAGCGACTTCGGCATTCATGGCCACACGCCACGGCTCACCCAGGTTGCACTGGGAGAATCCCACCAGGTACCTGGCCTGGCTGCGGCGTCCGCAGCCGACCCCTGCGACGGCAAACGAGACCAGCAGCAGCCGAAGGACGATCGTGCCGGCGTTCCGAGTGGAGCGGTTAGCGTTTCTTGCGGCCCTGCAGCCAGACTGCGCCGAGGATGATGCCGCCCTTGAGAATGAGTTGAAGATTCGCATCGATGTTGTTCAGCCCCATGCTGTTGTTGATGATGCCGATAATGAGCGTGCCAATCAGCGTACCACTCACGGTGCCCGTCCCGCCCGACAGGCTCGTGCCGCCGATGACCACGGCCGCAATGGCGTCGAGCTCGTAGGCGACGCCGTCGTTCGGATTGCCCTGCTCGAGCTGCGCGCAGTGGATCAGTCCGGCGAGGGATGCCAGGACGCCCGAAATGATGTATACGAGAACCTTCTGCCGGGCGACGCGGATCCCGGAGAGCCGCGCCGCGGGCTCATTGTCGCCGATCGCATAGATATAGCGCCCGGCTCTCGTTCTCGAGAGCAGAACGTGCATCGCGATCACCGTGATGAGGAAGATCACCGCGGGCACCGGGACGAACGGCACGATCGCGCCCCCAAGGGCACGGAATGATTCCGGCGCGCCGTCGGCGCCGAACGCCATCGGAATGGCGGCCCCGCCGCTCACGTAGCGTGCCACGCCGCGCGCGGCACTCATGGTGGCCAATGTGACGATGAATGGTTGGATCCGCCAGCGGGCGGTGATGGCGCCGTTGGTGAATCCGATGAGGGCTCCAATCGCGAGCACCGCCAGCGTTGTGGCGGCCAGGCCGACGTGCCAGTGCATCATCAGGAGCGCCGAACACGTCGCGGCGAGCGCCAGCACGGACCCCACCGAGAGATCGATGCCGCCGGCGACGATGACGGCCGTCATCCCCGCCGCGAGAATGCCTTTCTCGGCAACCTGGCGAAGGATGTCCGTGAGATTCCCGAGATCGAGGAAGACCAGGCGTCCGGCGCGGATGGGCGAGAACACGATGGCGAGGATGAGCACCGCCGCGAGGCCGATGAGGCTCGCGCGCTCCCAGATTTTCGTTCCCGCTCGCGAGGGCGGTCTGGCAGGCGCCCGCTGCTGACCGCCAGGCTCCCGTGGTGAGTCGGGCGAGCCGGGCGTCGAAGTCGCCGCGGCGTTCTTGACGGTTCCGGTCGCCGCGGCCAGGATGCGTTCCTCCGTCGCCTCGGCGTGGCTGAGATGCGCGGTGACCTGACCGTCCCTCAACACGACGACGCGATGGCAGAGGGTCAGAATTTCCGGAAGTTCAGACGAGCAGAGCAAAATGCCAAACCCCTGCGCCGCCAGGTCGCGGATCAGGACATAGATGTCGCTCTTGGCGCCGAGATCGATGCCGCGGGTTGGTTCGTCGAGCAGCAGCACCGACGGCGAGGCGAACAGGCACCGAGCCAGGATGGCTTTCTGCTGATTGCCTCCGCTGAGCGTCGAGATGGCGACTTCGGGTGACGAGGCGCGAAGTCCAGTGCGCCCGATCAGATCGCGAACGATCGCGGTCTCGCGCACAGGGCTGACGAATCCGCCATTCGACACATTCTCGAGCGCCGCAACGGTGATATTCGCGCGCACGGACTGACGCGGCAGAATCCCGAGCGTCGCACGGTCCTCTGGCAGGAGCATCAGCCCCGCTCGACGGGCCGCGTCCGGTGCAGTCGGCCGGTAGTCGCGCCCCTGGACCGTGATGCGACCGATGGGCTGTCGATCGAGCGCGCCAGTGAGCGCGAGCAGCAGGTCGCTTCGTCCCGCTCCAATCAGCCCGGCCAGGCCGACGATCTCTCCGCGCCGAACGGACAAGGATATATCCCGCAGTCGGTATCCGCTGGGACGCGTCGGGTCCTGGAGGGACAGGCCCTCGACGCGGAGCAGCTCCTCGGCACCCTGGGGCACGGCCGGCAACTCGGGTCTCGAGATCTCACGACCCACCATGAGGCGGACCAGATCCTGTTCGTTCACCTCGCCGGCATCCACCGTCGTGACCTGCCGGCCGTCGCGGAGGACGGTGATGCGATCGGCCAGCCTCAGCACCTCATCGAGCCGGTGCGAAATGTAGATCACCGCTACCCCGCGAGCCGAGAGCTGCTCGACCAGCGTCTCGAGCCGCTCGACTTCCTTCGGCCCGAGCGACGCGGTCGGTTCGTCCATGATGACCAGCCGTGCGTCGAGCGACAACGCACGAGCGATGGCCACGAGCTGCCGATGGCCGGTGTCGAGGCTGCTGACTCTCTTGTCGGCGAGATCGATCTCACCAAGCGAATCGAGCACGGCGCCCGCCTGGCGCGCCAGGCCGCGACGGTCGACGAGACCAGCCCACGAGTGCGGCTCGCGGCCGAGACACACGTTCTCGCTTGCGGTCAGGGTCTCCACCAGGAGCAGCTCCTGAGGAATCACAGCGATGCCGTGCCGGATCGCTTCGCGAGGCGACGCGAAAAGGACGCGCTGACCGTCCAGCGCCAGCTCGCCTTCGTACGAGTCGATCTCTCCGCTGAGGATGCGAATGAGTGTGGACTTGCCCGCGCCGTTCTCGCCGATGAGCGCGTGGATTTCGCCGGGACCGATCGAAAAATTCACGTCGTCGAGCGCGCGTACGCCAGGAAACGTCATCGAAATGGATCGCGCGCTGAGGAGGACGGATGGAGACGGGGTGCCCTGAGGGTGCGATCGGGAGTCGATGGACGCCATCACACGAAATGAGTCAGGTTACGCGTGTCGCCGGCGCCGAAGCCTGATCATCGCGTCGCTGCCGCCTCGCCCGAAATGATCATGGAGCTCGAGGTACTCCTGGTAGAGCTCATCGTAGATGCGCGCCCGGCCCTCATCAGGCTGAACCGCACCTTCTCTGAGCTGCGCCATGTGTGAAGCCGCGTCGAGCAGCGTGGCATGGCCGCCGCCGGCATCGGCGCCCGCGACGGCGCCCAGCATCGCGGCGCCGGTGGCCGAGGCATTGTTCGAGGCCGCGAGCCGGATCGGGCGCCTGGTGATGTCCGCATAGATTTGCAGGAGGAGCGGGCTTCGCACCGCGAGCCCTCCGACACCGATTAATTCTTCTACCGGCACCTCCTCTTGCGCGAATGCGTCCAGAATTCTCCGCGTGCCGAATCCGGTCGCCTCGATCAGACTCCGATAGATCTCTCCGCGAGTTGTCTGAAGCGTCATCCCCATGAGCAGGCCGGACAGATCGGCGTTGGCCAGGACCGAGCGATTGCCGTTCCACCAGTCGAGCGCCACGAGCCCGCTTCCACCAGGTGGAGCAGTCGCGGCCTCGCCCTCGAGCAGACGGAACACCGCGGCGTCGTCCTGATGCTCGTTTGCAAACAGGTGCGCCCACCATCCGAAGATGTCGCCGACTGCAGGCTGGCCCGCCTCGTAGCCGAAATATCCCTCGACGATACCGTCCTCGACCACGCCTGCCATGCCTTCGACGAACCGAAGCCGGTCGGCGAGCAGCATGTGGCAGGTCGAGGTGCCGATGACGATCACCATCCGGCCCGGCGTCACGACGCTTGCGGCCGGTACCGCACTATGCGCGTCGATGATGGCGGCGCCGACAGCCGTGCCCTCGGGCAGACCCAGCCGCGTCGCCATGTGGCTGGTGAGACCGCCGATGCGCCGGCCCGGCGGGACGATTTCACCAGGAAGCTTGTCAGCCAGCGCCCCGAAGGATGGATGCAACGTGCGGTAGAAATCGGCCGATGGAAACCCATCCTGCCTGTTCCAGAATCCCTTGTATCCGGCGGCGCACGCATTCCGCACCAGCGTGCCCGTGAGCTGCTGACCGACCCAGTCTCCGGCCTCCACGAAGCCGTAGGCCGCCTCGAAAACCTGCGGATCCTCCTCCAGCACCTGCAGCGCCTTGGCGCACAGCCACTCTGATGATGTCTTGCCCGCATAGTTGGCGAGGAATGCCTCGCCCCGCGCGGCGGCCTGCGCCGTGATGCGGTTGGCCTGTGGCTGCGCCGCATGATGCTTCCAGAGCTTGACCCACGCATGTGGACGATTGGCGAAATGGCTCAGCGTCGATAGCGGCGCTCCATGGGCATCGATCGGAAGGATCGTGCACGACGTGAAATCGATGCCAATCCCGACGACGTCTCGAGCGTCGACCCGTGCCTCGCGCAGCGCGGCCCCGACGGCCGTCGTCATCGACTCGATGTAATCGTTCGGATGTTGCAGCGCCCAGTCTGGGCCGAGCGGTGTATTCGAACCGGGAAGTGAGCGTTCGATGACGCCGTGGCGATAGTCAACGACCGCCGATCCTCGTTCGGCTCCGGAACCCGTCTCGACGATGACGGCGCGGACCGATCCCGTGCCGAAGTCGAGTCCGAGCGCGCAGGGCGTCCGACCGGCCGTCATGACCAGAACTCGCGCGGCTGGTGATGTTCAAGCGAGTCGCGCAGCTCACCACACAGGTTCACCTGGATGCCGAGCTCGCGAGCCATGAACGCCTTGGCCACGAGCGCTTCGAGCGCCTGCGTCGCGCTCGGCGCGTAGGCTACCTGGATATGGTTGGCTTGATGTTTGGCCATCAGCTGGTCGCGCGTCACGCCGTACAGCACCGCGTGCATGATGGGCCACTGCGATGTGGTCTGCTGCCACCTGCGCTCGGTCTCCTGCTTGGACAAACGGACCACGCCGCCTCGACCGATGTCCATCCTGAGCGCGTCGTCTTCCACATAAATCCGGCTCCAGACGATCTCGCCGGGACGGCTGACGCCTTTCAGCGTGGACCCGCCGCGCGGAAAATACATCGCGGGCTGGCGCTCGCCGGTCGCCCCACGGTACCCGTCGATGAAATGGCTGGCAGGAGCCGCCCCTGAAATCTCGAAGACCCAGACGAATTCGTTGACGCCGCGCTCTGACACGGCCTGACCCCACCGGACGTCGTGCAAAGTGGTCGAGGGATCGTGCCCCAGGCTGAGCCAGACACGGTTGGTGAGCAGCGCATCGATGCCCGCACACTCATCGACTTCGTTGAAGTGCGGGACCGCCTCGCCCTCGAAGAGGATCTGGCCGTTGGCGCCTCGCACCGGCGGCCGTTCGGGGTTATTGAGGAGTCCTTCGGCGAGATCCGAGGCGACGCAGATGTCTTTCAGGCCTTGCTGATACTGAATGCCGATCGCCGCGCACCCGAAGTCGGCGGCCATGGTCACCGCGGCCTGGTACATCTTGAGGCCCTCGAGCACCTGAGGTTCTGTCAGCTCGGTCGCCTCATTCCGGCCCAGTTGAAACCTCATCCCGCGCGCAAGCAGCCACTCGAGGTGGAGGCGCGCCTCGGCATCATCAACCTTCCGCATTTCGGCGTAGAGCGCCGACTGGCTCAATCGCTCCTTGAAGAGACCCAGTCGATGGAGGAGATGGTCGGGCACGATCGCGTTGAACATGCCCATGCAGCCTTCGTCGAAGATCCCCAGGATCGCCTGATCGGATCGAAGTGTGTTCGCGAGCGTTCGTCCGGTCGACTCCGCGCCTGACGCGACGTCGGTGAAGCGTTCGCCCTCGAGCGGCCGGACATGCGAGAGGTCGTGCGCGATTGTGCCTGAGGTCGTCCATCGCCCAAGCGCGTCGAGTGCGAACCGGTCCGTGAAGTCCTCGCTCCAAATCGTGCTGTACCGGACGCCGGCCTTCGTCAGCGATCCGTTGAGATTGAGCAGGCCTACCAGGCCCGGCCACTGACCGCTCCAGTTGGCGAGCGTCAGAATGGGGCCGCGATGCTTGGTCAGTCCGGCCAAGACGTGGCTCGTGTACTGCCAGACGGCCGTCGCCACCACAAGGGGCGAATCGGGGTTGATGGTGCGAAATACTTCGAGCCCTCGGCTTTGTCCGTCGATGAATCCGTGCTCCTTGGCCCGATCGACGTCATGGGCGCGAACGAGGATGCAGCCAAGCCGGGAGAACACGGCCGTGATCGTCTGCTCGAGCGCCTGCTGAGCGGGCCAGCACACACGATTTGCGGAGAGCCGGGAATCGCCGCTGGCGACGAGCGTGATGGTCTTGGAACTGGTCATGGTGCGCGCTACCTGCCGAAACGCGGCCCCGATTACATCCCAGCCGTGATCGTGACGTCAAGCCGCCTGACAAGCTCGCACGCGACGCATGCACCCACCCCCTGCCGAAGTTCAATGCTAGGATCTCGGCGGCCGAGCGGCGGCGAGGATAGATGACATGCCCTGGCAACGACCCGACCGAGTCGTCGTGAAGCGGGCACGCGTCGCGTGCCTCGCGGCGAGCGTGACCGCGTGCGCCGGGCCCGGCACGCCTCCTCCATCACAGAGCCAGTCGATGCTGACGTATCCGCAGGCGACCGATGTCGATCAGGTAGACGATTACCACGGTACGAAAGTCGCCGATCCCTACCGTGGCCTCGAAGAGTACTCGCCAGACACCAATCGCTGGATTGAGGCGCAGGTCCGCCTCACCTCCAGTGAGATGCGCCGCATTCCCGAGCGCTCAGCCATTCATCGTCGTCTCACCGATCGGTGGAACTACGAGCGGTATACCGTCCCGGTCCACGAGGGCGGCCGGTACTTTTTTTCGAAGAACGACGGGCTGCAGAACCAGGCGGTGCTGTACGCCTCCGACTCGCTGACGGCCACTCCTCGAGTCCTGCTCGATCCCAATACGTTGTCCAAGGACGGCACGGTCGCCCTTGTGAGCACGTCGCCAAGCAACGATGGCCGCCTCCTGGCGTATGCGCTCGCCGAAGCCGGTTCGGACTGGCGCACGTGGCATGTTCGCGATGTCGTGAGCGGACAGGACCTGCCGGATCGAGTCCGATGGGCGAAGTTCTCAGAGGCATCGTGGGTGCCCGACGGGAAAGGGTTCTTCTACAGCCGATTCGACGAGCCGAAGACCGATGAGGCTTTCAAAGGGATCACGAAGGGCCACAAGATCTACTTTCATACGATCGGCACCTCTCAGGACGAAGACCCGTTGGTGCTCGAGCGGCGCGATCGACCAGAGTGGTATCTGTACGGTCACGCGACCGACGATGGCAGGTACCTAATCATCACGGCTGACGATGGCAAGGTCATCGAGAATGCGATCTTCTTCAAGGACCTGCGAACACCGGGGCAGCCCATTGTCGAACTGCTGAATCGATTCGATGCTCGTTACACGTTCGTTGGCAATGACGGTCCGACGTTTTGGGTCTGGACGGATCTGGATGCGCCACGCGGACGGCTCGTCGCGATCGATACGCGTCATCCCGAACGCGAACGCTGGCGCGACGTGATTCACCAGACAGATGACGCGTTGCAGGGAGTCTCTCTCGTCGGCGATCGTTTCTTCGCTTCGTACTTGAAGGACGCCCGGAGCGTCATTCGTGTTCACAATCTGGCGGGCGATCTGGTTCGGTCCGTCGACCTGCCGGGAATAGGCAGCGTTGAAGGATTGTCGGGCCGGCGCACCGACCGCGAGACCTTCTATGGGTTTGCCAGCTTCACGGCGCCGCCCACCGTGTTTCACTATGACGTCTCGACTGGCGTCAGCAGTGTATTCCGTGCGCCGAAGGGCGACGCGGGAGGGTCAGGTTTCGAAACGACGCAGGTGTTTTATTCCAGCAAGGATGGCACGCGCGTCCCGATGTTCGTCACCGCGAGAAAAGGGATCGCGCTCGACAGCGGACATCCGACGGTTCTGTACGGTTATGGCGGCTTCAACGTTCCGGTCACGCCGTGGTATTCGCCGGCGATCGCGGCGTGGCTCGACATGGGCGGCGTCTATGCCGTTGCCAATATCCGCGGCGGCAGCGAGTACGGAGAAGCGTGGCACCAGGCCGGGATGAAGCTCACGAAGCAGAACTGCTTCGACGATTTCATCGCGGCTGCCGAGTGGCTGATTGCGAACAAGTACACGACGACGAAGAAGCTGGCGATTCGCGGAGCCAGCAACGGCGGTCTTCTCGTGGGAGCGGCACTGACTCAGCGGCCCGATCTTTTCGGCGCCGCCGTGCCGGCGGTCGGCGTTATGGACATGCTGCGTTTTCAGAAATTCACGGTCGGCTGGGGGTGGGTGGGCGACTACGGATCGTCGGATGACGCCGAGGAATTCAAAGCGCTGCTTGCCTATTCGCCTTACCACAACCTGAAGAAAGGCACCTGCTATCCACCCACGCTGATCGTCACCGCCGATCACGACGATCGGGTGTATCCAGCGCACAGTTTCAAGTTCGCCGCCGCCATGCAGGCCGCGCAGGGCTGCGACAACCCGGTGCTGATTCGCATCGAAACGCGAGCGGGACATGGGATGGGCAAGCCCACCAGCAAATCGATCGACGAAGAAGCCGATGTGCTGGCGTTTCTTGTCCGATGGCTTGGTGTGAAAGCCAGCTGACGCTCAGCAGACCAGGGAGGCCGCATGAGACTGCGCCACACACCACCTGTCCTGTCCGCGATGGCGGCGCTCGCGATCGTCCTTGGACTGCCCTTGCCGCCGGTCCGAGCCGCGCTCGGGGCGCAGGGTGCCGAGGCCGATGTGTCACGCCTCGTCGGCGCGCTCCTGGGAGCCACGCCGCTTCTCACCGATCTCGAGGAGCTGACCGATCGCATTGGCGGGCGTGCCACCGGATCGCCCGCGAATCTTCGCGCGGTCGACTGGTCTCTGGCACGCCTGCGTGCGGCAGGCGTGGATGCGCGGAAGGAATCGTTCACGATGCCGGGCCTCTGGCTGGAACGATCGGCTGCCGCAGTCATTCGGGGCGACGGCATCGACTTCAGCCCGCGCGTGGCAGCGATGCCATTCTCCGCGAGCACACCGACTGGCGGCCTGACGAGGCCTCTCGTCAGCGTTGGCCGGGGAAGCGAGGCCGACTACAAGGCGGCTGGTGATCGGGCCCGCGGCGCGTTCGTCCTGGTCGAGACCGACGAGCTTAAGGATCTTGACGGGCTCTTCCGCGAGTACGGCGAGGCGGCGGGTGTCGAAGCACGGGCCGAGGCGGCGGGCGCGGATGGCGTCGTGTACGTCGGTTCCCGGCCGAACAGTCTTTTGTATCGCCACAACGTGTCAGCCGGCCCGAAGAATACGAAGCCCATGCTGATCATGGAGCGCGATGGAGCCCTCCGCGCTCTGCGACTGATCAAATCAGGACAGTCGCTGACGCTGACCGAAACAATCGACGTCAACGCGGGTCCCGCGTACGAAAGCTTCAACGTGGTAGCCGAGATTCCTGGCAGCACGCGACCACAGGAGATCGTGCTGTTCGGCGCTCATCTCGACTCGTGGGATCTGGGCACCGGCACGCTCGACAACGGGGCGAACGCGATGATGATGATCGACATCGCTCGCCAGATACACCGTCTTGGCCTCAAGCCCGCGCGGACCATACGCCTCGTGCTCTGGAACGGGGAAGAGCAGGGCCTCGAAGGATCATTCGGCTACACGAAGTCCCACGAGGCCGAACTCGATCGACACATCGTGGCCGGGTCGATCGATACCGGCTGCGGCCGCGTCAACGGGTTCTTTACGGCCGGGCGATCCGATCTCATGCCGGAGGTCGACAAGGCGCTCGAGCCCGTCAAGGGACTCGGTCCGTTTGCTCAGGTCAATCTTCCCCTGGTGGGCACCGACAACTACGATTTCATGATGCAGGGCGTGCCGAATCTCGTTGCGAATCAGCTGTCGGCGACCTACGGGCCCAACTACCACGCCAGGTCCGACGAATTCGACAAGTGCGATCCGAACGATCTCCGCCTGAACGCAGCGATCATCGGCTCGCTGGTCTTTGAGTTTGCCCAGAGCTCGGTGGTGCTGCCGCGGCACTCCCGGACACAGGTTGAGGACTTGATTCGAACCACTGACCTCGGAGATCAGATGAAGGCGTTCGGTCTCTGGGACGCCTGGGTCGATGGATCCCGGGGACGGAAATAGGTCCACATTCAGACGGCCCACCTTGTGGCGCCGATCGGAGGAGCGGAACGATGACGATCGACCATCGCATTACGAGTGCTCTGGCACTGATGCTGGCTTTGGCCGCGGGACCCGCGGTTGCGCAGGTACCGAGGAACGAGATCGACAGTCTGCCGTTCTTGAAGAGCTACACCGTGCACCGCGTGTCGAGCTACGACCGTACGGGCGCGAATGACGACGGGACGGGCGGTAACAAGATCAAGCCGGGTGAGACGCGAACGATCGCCGAGGTCGAAGGTCCAGGCGTGATCACCCACATCTGGATCACGATCGCAACCGACGAGGACTTTCATCTGAAGAAGATTGTGCTCCGGATGTACTGGGACGGCGAATCGAGTCCCAGCGTCGAGGCGCCAATCGGGGACTTCTTCGGTCTCGGGCTCGGGAAGTATGTGCTCTACGAGTCGGCCCTGCTCTCGATTGGCTCACAGAAGGCGCTCAACAGTTATTTCCCGATGCCGTTCAGGCGCTCCGCAAAGATCGTCGTGACCAACGAAGGCCAGCAGCCTATCGGTTCCTTCTATTACAACATCGACTACCAGAAGCACCGCAGCCTGCCGGACGATGCGGCGTACTTTCACGCGCAGTTCCGGCAGGCAACGCCCAACAAGGGCTGGACGACGGACTGGGTCAGAAACGGCGATCCGGCCGTGGACAACAAGCCCAACCTGACGGGTGAGGGTAACTACGTGATTCTCGAGGCGGAAGGGCGAGGGCACTTCGTCGGCGTCACGCAGAGCATCCTCCAGAACCAGAGCAACTGGTGGGGAGAGGGCGACGACATGATGTATATCGACGGCGCGACTACGCCGCAGATCAACGGCACGGGCTCGGAGGACTACTACCTCGGCGCATGGTGTTACGGCGGCTGCGCCATCAGCACCTTCGGCAGTGCACGTCCCACCTTCGCGTATCAACGCTACGGCAATCCCTTGAACGGCGGCGACAGCGTCGGCGCCGAGTGGATGGTGTACCGGTTCCACACGGACGCCCCGGTGACGTTCGAGAAATCGATCAAGGTGTCGATTGAGAGCGGCCACGCGAACCATCGCTCAGACAACTTCTTCACGGTGGCCTACTGGTATCAGACGGAACCCCACAAGGCGTTCCCCGCGCTGCCGGATGCTGCGGCCCGCATCCCGCACGCCATTGCGGTCGGAGGTCCGACGTTCCTGAGGCCCTGACGGGCCTCAGGCGGGATCCCGCGGTCCTCGGGGTGTCCGCGGGCGGAACGCGACGAACTCTTCTTCCCAGAATTCGGTGGCGCTACGCTCGTCTGTCGACCGTCGCTCGACTTCGAGCGCGCGCAATTCGACACGCCTGATCTTTCCCGAGATCGTCTTGGGGAGATCTCCAAACTCCAGGCGGCGAATTCGCTTGTACGGCGCAAGGCGCTGCTCGATGAATTGAAAGATCGCGGCGGCGGTGGCGTGCGATGCGTCGATGCCTGGCTTCAATACCACGAACGCCTTTGGCACAGCGAGCCGTCGATCGTCCGGACTGGGCACGACGGCGGCTTCGACGACGAGATCGTGCTCGAGCAGCGCGCTCTCGAGCTCGAAAGGACTGACAAGATAGTCCGAGCTCTTGAACACATCGTCCGCCCTCCCGACGTACCAGTAGTAGCCGTCGTCGTCGCGCGTGACGACGTCGGACGTTCTGTAGTACTCGCCGCCCAGAGCCTGCTCCGTGCGTGCGGTGTCGTCCAGGTAGCCGCACATGAGACCGGCGGGTGGCGGCGAGAGCCGAATGCCGATTTCGCCATCATCGGTCGGCTTGTCGCCGGCGTCGATCGGCGTGATTTCGTAACCGGGCATGGGTCGGCCCATCGAGCCCACTTTGACGGGTTGTCCGGGCGAGTTGCCGATCTGGCAGGTCGTCTCGGTCTGGCCGTAGCCATCCCGAATCGTCAGACCCCAGGCGAGGCGCACGCGCTCGATCACTTCCGGATTGAGCGGTTCGCCGGCGCTGACCACCTCGCGAAGGCGGACCGGAAACGACGCCAGATCTTCCAGGATGAGCAGGCGCCACACCGTCGGTGGGGCACAGAGGGTGGTCACCCCGTACTGAACCAGAGCGTCCAACGCCTTCCGTGGATCGAAACGGGACAAGTTGTACGTGAAGATGGCTGAGCCGGCATTCCAGGGGGCGAAGAACGAGCTCCATGCATGCTTCGCCCAACCTGGGGAGCTGATGTTCCAGTGCAGGTCCCCGGCGCGGAGACCGATCCAGTACATGGTCGTCAGGTGGCCCACGGGATAGCTTTGATGCGTGTGCAGCACCATCTTCGGTCTGGCCGTTGTGCCTGACGTGAAATAGAGCAGCAGCGGATCGCTGGCCCGCGTGTCGCCGTTGGGCTCGAAATGCGGCGACGCGTCGTCGGCGCCACTGTATGAATTCCAGCCCTCCAACACGCCGCCGACGACGATTCGAGAGTAAGCGCCTGGCACGCTCACGAATTTATCGGTGCCCGGTCTGTCAGTGATCACGTGCCGCATGTCGCCGCGATCGATGCGATCTCGAAGATCCGGTGGGGCGAGAAGTGTCGTCGCCGGGCTGATCACGGCGCCGAGCTTCATCGCGGCCAGCGTAATCTCCCAGAGCGGGACGACATTGCCTAGCATGACCAGGATGCGGTCGCCTCGTCGGACGTCGTGGCTCCGTAAGAAATTGGCGGCGCGGTTCGACCGCTCGCCGAGCTGCGAGAACGACAGACGCGCTTCTGTTCCGGTGTCGTCCACGACCAGGAGCGCGAGGCTGTCGTTCCCCGCGGCGAATGGGTCGAAATAGTCGAGGGCCCAGTTGAACCGATCGAGCGACGGCCACTCGAAGCCGGCACATGCGGCGCGATAGTCGTCGCGCGTGGACAGAAGGAATTCGCGCGCCTGCTCAAACGTGGCCGTCCGGGACACGGCGCTTATCCTTTGATTCTGAGGTTCTCGTAGGCCACGGTCGGAAGGCCGAAGGAGACGGAGAGACCTTCAACTTCGGGACGGGCGAACCTGTAGGCCTGCTCGTGAAACAGCGGGAGCAGGATGGCATCACTCGCGATCAGTTCTTCGATTTGCTTATAAATGGCCTGACGGGCAGAAACAATCGTCTCTGCTCGCCCTCTCTCAATCAGGCGATCGAGCTCGGGTGTACCGCAGATCCTTCCGACGTTGCCTTCACGCGAATGCAGAATGTGGGCGAAGGTATCCGGGTCCGGATAGTCGGCAGCCCAGCGGCTAATCTGCAGCTCGGCCGAGCCGTGTCGTTCCGCATCGATAAACTCGTTCATCGTCTTGCCGAGCGGACGCAGCTTGACGCCTTGCCTTTCGAACGCAGTCGTAATTTCGCGGAGAACGCCAGAGTATGCAGCCATGAAAATCGGGTGGATGTTGGCCGTTACTTCCACCAGCCCTTGAGCACGCTCGGCTGGAGCGGGAGAAGAGGCGTCGCCGTATGGCACCGACCGCGACTCATGGCTCAAGAGTCCGGGCGGGACGAGGCTGGTCGCAGGCACAGCCAGGCGCCCGAGCGTTTGCCGGATCACTTTCGGCACCTGGACGGCGTTCGCCAGCCGAAGCCGCAGTGCACGGTCCGCGAGCGGACCTCGATGATTGTTGAATGAGATGAAGTAGGTGATGAGCCGCGGTGTTTCGCGATAGCCGGGCGCGAAATCCGGCTCTCGCCGGAGGGATTCCACGTCAGTGGGGGCCAGGTCAGAGCCCAGCGAAAATCGACCAGACCGAAACCCAGAGAGGATGTCGCCGGGCGACACGCCGAACGTAAAAACGAGGCCGTCGGCGCGTGGATAACCTGATCGCCAGTACGTCTTGTTGCGCTCCAGTTCTGCACGCCGGCCAGGCTCGAACGATCCGAGTTTGAAGGGTCCGGTACCGACATAGCTGTTCGCATCGGTCGCGCCCAGAAGGTCGCACCCTTCCGGCAGAATCGACAGCGAATGATGGGCAATGAGGGCGGGGAAAAACGCCAGAGGTTCCTCGAGCTCGATGGTGAACTCGAGTGCCGAATGAATCTTGAATCCTGGCAGGTCATTCGCGCGGTCCTCGAGCATGGCCTTGGCGCCCTTGATGGGCATGAAGAACCAGCGACTGTCGCTGTCGGGACGCTTCAAAAGCCCCTCAAACGAATAGCGCACGTCGCGCGCGCTCATCCTGCGGCCATCGTGAAAGCGCACGTCGTCCCGAAGCCGGAACCTGTATCGGCGGCCGCCTTCTTCGGCGCGGAACTCCTCGGCCAGCCACGGCACGATGCGCGCGCCGCCCGCATCGCGGGTCAGCGTCTCGAACATGTTCGGCACGACCTCACCCTGCTCCACGGTGTCCATGAGGGCAGGATCCAGGCTGTTGACGGCGCCCACCATCGGTATCTGGAGAACGCCACCACCGGCTCGCCGGGTTTCGACAGTCGATTCAGCCGACGGCGCCTTTCCCAGATCGATGTAGTTGACGTAGGGGGCGCTTGCCCGCAACTTGAGACCCTCGACGTCGGGGCTTGCGAGGCGATAGTCGATGTCGTGGAAGAGCGGCACGAGCGCCGCGGATTCCATGAGAAGGGTTTCGTACTTGCGATAGAGCGCCTCCCGGACCGACGCTCGGTTTTCGGCTCTGGCCTCGTCAAGAAGCAGATCCGATTCGGTGCGTGAGAAATAGCTGCGCAGCTGGCCCGTGGCGGAGTGGAAGAGGTAATGGGTGAACGTGTCCGGGTCGTCGTAGTCGGCATTCCACCGCCCGATCCACAAGTCGAGTTCCGCATTCTGTTTCCACCCGTCCAGAAACGCGGCCATCGTCGAGTTCTCGAGCTCGATGGTCACGCCGAGCTCTTCCCATACGGAGCGCAACGTGGTCAGCAGTGCACCGTAGCGGTCGAGGAGCAGCGGGTGAACGGTCGCCTTGAGGCGGACCTGGGTATCGATGCCCGCGGATCGCAGGAGGTTCTGGGCTTCCTCCTTGGTCAGGGCCGGCAGGCGCCGCCCTGGATCGTGCCCCAGCATGCCCGGAGGAATGATGCCGACTGCGGGCTCGGCAAACCGACCGAGAGATCGCCAGACGAGATCGCGTGTGCGCACCACACCGGCGAGCGCACGTCGCACGTCCAGGTGACGCACAGTTGGGCCACTCATCGTGTTGAACAGCACGAAGTATGTATTTCGCTTCGGCGTCTCGACCAGACCTTGTCGGAAGCGGGGCTCTCGAAGGAGCTCTTCAAGATCCTGGGGTAGCAGGTCGCGCGCGACGTCGATTTCTCCTGACCGGAAGCCTTTCGCGATCGCGGCGGCGCTCATGGACAAGCGAAATTCGACGGCGTCCAGCCGTGGTGCGTCGGTACGCCAGTAGTGCGGGTTGCGCTCGACCACCAGACGATCGGACCCGTGGGCGGTCCTCAAGAACGGGCCAGTGCCGACGAGCCGTTGTGCATCGCCGGATGTGGCGGGCACGACTCTCGTGACGGCATTCTTGCCGTCGCACAAAAGAGCCGCGTAGATCGGAAGAGCCTGGGCGAGTTGAATCTCGAGCTCGTGATCCGACTTGATGACAACGCCGTCGATGCCATCGGTGCTGCCGTTAATGAATTCCTGAACCCCGCGAATGGCCGAATACGCGGCGGAGAGTTCATCCGACGACTCGCGAACGGATCGTTCTATCGATGCCTTGACGTCCTCGGCATGCAACGGGTGGCCGTCCTGGAAACGGACATCCTCACGCAGCCTGAACAGGAAAGTCCGCCCGCCGCCCAGGGCCTCCCAGCTCGCGCACAACGCCGGGACGAGATGACCTCGCGCGTCACTCATGACGAGCGTTTCGAAGACGAGGGAGAGCGCCTCTTCCTCTTCGATCGTGCGGATGCCGGTCGGCTCTGTGGCCACGACCGGGTTGGCAAGCGCCACGACCAGTCTGCCGCCGCGATGCGCGGTTGAATCGAGACCGGCCTCGGACGCCGGCGCGCTCAGCCTTCCCGCCTCCTCCAGGTAGGCATTGGCCTTGTCGTACTCGCCCTGAAGATTTGCGAGCGTGGCCGCGAGCGCAAGCAGTTGTCGCAGCGTGTCGGTTTCGTCAGCCGCTCGTGCCGCGGCCAGGCCTTTCTCCGCCCATCGCGTGGCATCGTCCGTCCGGCGAGCTTGCCACGCCGCGTCGGCCGCGAGGAGCATCGCCCCGACGGCGCGGCCCGGTTTCTGAGACTGTTCCAGGATCCGGACGGCGGCTGCCGCTTCCCTGAGCGCGCCTTCGATGTCACCGCCCATGCGCAGCGCTCGCGCCAGAAGTACGCGCGCTTCACCTTCGAGGCCCCGTTCGCCGCTCCACTCCTCGTCGAGGAACTCCAGTGTTGTCTTGGCCGCGCGAGTCGCTTCCTCCGCGCTGAAGGCCTCGAGTGACGCTCTGGCCAGACGAAGGCCAAATTCGACCGTTTTTTCCGGCACATCGCCCTGTGAGAAGTGATGCACCAGCTGGGGAAGGACTCGCTCGAGCCGCCCGGAATGGCGCCCCTCGAGGAGCTCGGCGTACCGGCGGTGAACGGATCGCCTCTTGCGGCGAGATAATCCGGCATAGAGAACGTCGCGGACGACGCCGCTCGAAAATGTGAGGACGTCGCCTCGAGACTGGCGGTCCTCCTCGATGAGGCCGTCCTGGAGCAGCCGGTCGATCGCTTCCTCCACGTCACCCCGTCCCTCTGCCAGGACGGAGAGATCGCGTGCGTCGAAGCTTCTGCCAACGACCGAAGCGAGCGACAGAATGTCGCGGAGTTGTTCCGGCAACCGTTCGATCCGCTTCTCGACCGCCTGCTGAATGGTGGCCGGCATGACCTCGGCCGAGACACCAGCCTCCGGAGAGAGGTTCCAGGCGCCGCTGTCGTCCCGGGCGATGCCGCCCGAATCCATCAGCGAGCGCACCAGTTCCTTCGTGAAGAACGGGTTGCCCTCGCTCCCCTGGTAGAGCCGGTCGATCAGGCTCGACGAGACATTGGCTCCGACAAGAACCTCGAGGAGCGATCGATGCTCGGACGGTGAGAGCGGTCCGAGCGTGATCGAGGCGAATCGTCTGTCTCCGCGGAAGCTGTCGAGCGTCTTTGTCAGCGTGTGGCGGGCGTCCACCTCAGTCGAGCGGTACGTGCCGACGATCAGCGTGGGCGTCGGGCCGAGGCGCCGCACGACATACTGAAGCGCCTCGATAGAGATGTCTGCCTGATGCAGATCCTCGAGCAGTAACACGAGCGGCTTCCCGTTCGCCAGCCGAGTCAGCGTCCTTGCCAGGAGCTCGAAGATCTGGGTGCGATTCTCCGGTCCGACCGACGCACCGCGAATCAGCTGGGACTCGCCGGTGGCGGCCGATCGTATCTGACGAATTTCGTTAAGCATCGGAAAGAGCGACACGAGATCGCTGGCCAGATCCGAGAAATCCGGGTGTGGGGCGCTGCCTGTCTCTTTGAGTCGGAAATACTCCTGGATGACCTCACAGAAACCTTGAAACGGGAACGCACGGTCCTGCTCGACCGATCGCCCATGCAGCACGAGGATCTGCCTCGCCTTCGCGAGATTCTCCAGCTCGTCCACCAGGCGCGTCTTGCCGATGCCGGGCTCTCCCGCAATCACGGCGAATTGACACTCGCCCGCGACGGCGGCGTTCAGACGCTGCTGCAGTTCGGCGAATTCTTTGGTCCGTCCGATGAATGGCGACAGTGCGGGACGCTGTGCCTGGAAGGTTCGGGTGAAGCCCGTGACCATCCTCGTGCGGTCGCTCTCGTGGAGCCCCGATCGGTACCGCTTGAGGGCTTCGGCCAGCTCGCCCGCCCGCTGCAGGCGTTTTCCGGGCTCCTTGGCCAAGCACGCCATGATGACCTGCTCCAGATCGTCGTCGATGTTGGCGCCCTGCGTGCTGGGGGCCTGCGGGAACTCGTGCACGATCCGGTACACGACCGACTGCGGTTCTCCAACGAACGGCCGCTCGCCGACGACTGCCTCGTACAGCACGGTTCCCAGCGCGTAGATGTCTGATCGCCCATCCACCTCCGCGCCGAGCACCTGCTCGGGGCTCAGGTAGGAGAGCGTTCCGACGAGCGTGCCGGTCTTCGTGAGACGACTCTCCGTTGCGCCGCGAGCCAGACCGAAATCCATGACACGCACGCGGACGCCGGCGCCTTCCTCGCGCGACACCATGATGTTGTCCGGCTTGATGTCCCTATGCACAACGCCCCGTGCATGGCTGTATTCGAGCGCCTCGGCCACCTGGATGCCGATGTCCACGACGTCGCCGAGCCGCGAGTCCAGCCTGAGAAAATCGCGGAGATTGGTGCCCTGCATCAGGGGCATGACGAAGAACAGCGCCTTGTCGTGACGGCCGAAGTCGTAGATCGGCACGATGGCGGGATGGTCCATCTGCGCGACGATTTGCGCTTCGCGCTGGAAACGCTGCTCTGACTCGGCGTTGAGCTGGTTCGGCGGGATCAGCTTGATGGCGACGTCCCGGTTCAGTCGCGGATCGCGGGCTCGATACACGACGCCCATGCCACCGCGTCCGAGTTCACCGCTGACTTCGTATCGATCGACGAGACGCTCTCCGATCATGTCAAGTCCGTGCCGGCGTGATGTCCACCGCGATCTCCCGCCATTTCCCCTGACGGAACCGTACGACCGAGAGAACGCAACGCGTGAAGTGGCCGAAGACGATGGCGAGCCAGACATCCGACGCGTGCAGTTCGCGCGTGGCCTGCACCAGAGTGCAGTAGCCCAGCGGCACGATGATCTGCGAGACGATCGAGATGTAAAGCGGGCTTCGCGTGTCGCCCGTGCCCTGGAGCGCGCCGGTGTGCGCCAGGGCCACTGTAATGAAGAGTCCAGACACGCTCAGGTAGCGCAGCAGATCGGTGCCGAGCGCGAGGACGATGGGATCAGTCATGCCGAAGACGCCGAGGAGCATTCTGGGCATCAGGACGAATGCGATGCCCACGACGGCGGCGACCGAGAGGCCAATCCGCGATGCGACTCCGGCGGCGCTGTATGCGCGTTCCGGGCGTCGCGCCCCGAGATTCTGTCCTGCAATCGCAGCGGTCGCCCCCATCAGGCCCACCGAGGTCCAGGTAATCAGCGAAAAGAGCTCGGTGTAGCCGACGGCGAAGGCCGCCTGGGCCTGCGCACTGTGCTCGAGCGAGCCGATGAACCTGAGCAGCATGACGCCCGCAATGTTCATCGCGACGCCTTGGATCCCCGTTGGCAGCCCGAAGCGGAAGAGCGATCGAATGATGGTCCAATCAACCTTGAGGGGCATGTGTCGGGAGAAATTCACGACCGTGCGCCCCGAAAAAAGCAGCCAGAGTCCCGTTGCCGACGCGACGAGGCCCGCGAGCGTCGTCCCCAGGGCGGCGCCCGCCGTCCCGAGCCGCGGGATCGGACCCAGCCCGCGAATCAGCACGACGTTCAGCGAGATATTGAGCACCGTCATGATCACGCCGAGTCGCAGCGGCGTTCTGGCGTCGCCGGCCGAGCGCAGGACTCCGCCCAGCATGAAGAACATGAGCATCCCGATGCTGCCGACGAACATCACCCGGAGGAAGGGCAGTGCCTCGGCCTGGACTTCGGGTGCCGCATTGACGAGTCGCAAGAGGTACGGAGACACGATGTAACCGACGGGGGCCATCACACCGCACGCCAGGAGAATCGTTGTCAGGAAGGCCTGATACGCGACCCGGTTGACCTTCTCCGAATCGTCTGCGCCCGCGAAGCGAGCCACCAGGACGCCCATTCCCGTATAGAGCGAGCTGATGAAGACGATGACCACCAGAAAGATCTGCCAGCTCACGCCGATGGCCGCATTGCCCGTGAAGCCGACAATGCGCCCTACCAGGATGTGGTCGATGATTCCCTGCATGCCGCCGATGATGTTCTGGAGCATCGTGGGCCATGCGAGCCTCCAGACCGCGCGCGGCAGATGACCTTCGACGATGCTGCGATCGAAGCGGGACGTTGGGGTGGTGGTCATCGAGACGTTGGGGGCGACCACCGATTGTACGCGATGGAGTCCCGATTCGGCGGTCGGTTGACCGCCCATCCCGCGGGTTGTACACTCGGCGCGCTCGACCTCGGCGCGCTCGTTTCGGCACCCAGGAGGCTTCCCATGATCGGTGAGTCCTCGTTGGCGGGCCCAGCGGCGATCAATTCGCTCGGTTCTTTCTTAGTTTCCTGCCTCAGGCCGCGAGCCATCGGCTCGTCTGATCGATACGCCACCCGTCTTCTGGCATTGTCGCAAGTTCGGTGCACCATGAGACTGCGGGATGAACCTGGGACGATCGTCCCCGGCGGAAAGGAGCCGCTATGATGAATCCGCTTCGGCGTCGGAGCTTCGTCTTGATTGCGAGCACGGTCATCGTGGGAGCGCTCGGTTACGCCTGGTATGGATCAAGCCGGGCTGCCGACCAGGCCGCCGACCAGACGGCTGCGCCGTTCGGCATCGCCACGCATCAGCTGTTCGTCACCGTGGAGAACAAGGCGGCCACGAGCCTGTTCGACATCAGCGTCGAAATCGTACCGACCAGCCGGACGATCTACACGACGAGCATCGGCCGCATGGACAACGGCGAGCGGCGTCAGCTGTCACTGGGCGACTTCAGAGGTCGCGACGGCACGCCCTTCACGTTGAGAGTGGCCAAGCCCAAATCCGTCCGTGTGGTGGGCAAGGACATGTCGGGGAAGGAGTACACAGCCGAAGTGCCCTGGGAGCAATGAGAGCCCTGCGATACAATTCGGGCCGGTCGTAGCGCTGCCGGCCGCCACGAGCGGCGACCGGCACGCCCCGCCTGGTTCGGAGCCTGCAGCCTGACTTCGTCGCCCATCCGCCTCCTCGCGATCGACATCGACGGCACGCTCCTCGACAGCCGCGGCAACCTGCCGGACTCGAATCGCGACGCCGTTGCCGCCGTGGCCGCGAGGAACATCGAGGTGGCGCTCGTCACCGGACGATCCTTCCCGTTTGCCCTCCCGGTCGCCGAGCCGCTTCCCGATGAGCTCACGATGATCGTGAGCAACGGCGCGCTCGTGAAACACAAGACCGGCGCAACCGTGATGACCCGGCTGTTGCCCCGTGACGTCGCCCGGTATGTGTTGTCGGAGACGGAAGTGTTTCGAAACTCCGCCGCATTGATATTCGATCGGCCGCTGACGGGCCAGATCGTCTCTGACGCGATGGACTGGCAGCAGCCGAACAGACGCCGGTATTTCGAGCGGAACCGTGATCGGATCGATATCAGCACGACCATGGATCAGGCACTCACCGAAGACCCGATTCAAGTGATGTTCAACGGCGCCGTCGAGTCGATGCGCGAGCTGCGGCGGCGTCTGCTGTCCCTCCCTCGCGCCAACCTCTTCGAAGTCGCCTTGACCGAGTACGAGCACCGGGATTTTTCGCTCGTCGATGTCCTGACGTCCGGCTGTTCCAAGGGAACGACCTTGGCCGCATGGGCCGAGCGGCAGGGAATCAGCCGAGCCGACATCATGGCCGTTGGCGACAATTTCAACGACCTTGACATGCTCACGTTCGCCGGCCGGCCTGTCGTGATGGGTAACGGGGTGGCCGACCTCAAGGAACGCGGGTGGCCGGTCACCGGAACCAACGACGAAGGTGGCCTCGCAGAAGCGATCTGGCGGTACGTCCTCATCTGAGCGATCGGTTTCCGCGATCCCTCGTCGCAGTTTTGACAATCCTACGACCTGATCGATCTTCCCGCCAGAATCGAACCGAAAGCGCGATGATTCTGTGCAGACGAAGCCTTGATCGATACTTCCGCTGGTTTTCGCTCTCTGATGGTGGATCTATACTTGCCATGATTTAGTCGCGGCGGACGGTCTGGGTTCTACCGTGACGTGAGGGTCATCATGAATGTCATGGTCATCGGCGGGACGGGAACCGTGGGTCGCGAAGTGGTCAAGGGACTCCTCGCGAGGGGAGCGAACGTGTCGGTGCTCACCAGATCAGCCGATCGAGCGAAAGCGCTGCCCGAGGGTGTCAAAGCCGTCGTGGGCGACCTGATGCGCCCCGACAGCCTCACGCGATTGATGGCGGGAACGAACGCCGTGTTCCTCGTGACGACCGTATCTCAGGAGGAAACCCGGCAGGGACAGGGCGGCGTGCGCGCTGCGAAGGGCGCTCGGGTCGATCGCATTGTCTATCAGTCCGTCGCCATGCCCGCGGGCTCGACGCACATCCCGCACTTCGCGAGCAAGATTCCCATCGAGCAGGCCATCAAACACTCGGGCCTCTCGTACACAATCCTGCGGCCGAATAATTTCTTTCAGAACGACATTTCGATGCGTGACGCGATCCTCACGTACGGCATCTATCCCGCACCGATCGGCGACATCGGCCTGAGCCGCGTGGATGTGCGGGACATCGCCGATGCGGCCGTCGCTGCGCTGCTCGATTCAGGGCACGACGGTCAGGAGTACCCGCTCCACGGTCCCGACGATCTCAACGGAGACAAGGTCGCCGAAGTGCTCAGCCGAAGAATCGGGCAGGGCGTCCGCTACATCGGCAACGATCTGGACATCTGGGGTCGGCAAGTGCGCGACATCCTTCCCGAATGGATGATCAGAGACCTGCAAATCATGTTCAAGTATTTTCAGGAGCACGGATTCCGCGGGACGGATGCCGATCGCGCGCGCGCCCGACGGGCCGTGGGCCACGATCTCCGCACGTACGATCAGTTTGCGTCTGAGATCGCGGCCGTGTGGCGGGCCGAGGGTCGCGTTCAGACGACGTAACCTTCACGCGTCAGATCGGGGTGTTTGAACCGGCGGAAGTCAAAAGGCGAGAGGTCGAAGCCGGAGTCGCGGCCGGCGATGACGTCCGCGAGAATCCTCCCAGCGGCAGGCGAATGCTGGAAGCCGTGGCCGCTGAACCCGTTGATCAGGAAGAGCCCTGTCACCTCCTCGACCGAACCGATGATCGGCATCGCGTCCGGCGTGATCTCGTAGAGACCAGCCCACGCGTGTGACACGGCCGCATCGGCGAGCGCGGGGAGACGCCGCACCGCCACCGGCGTAATGCGTTCGAGAAATTCCCAGTTGACGGTGGTATCGAACCCGGACGGTTCCTTCGGGTCGCCCATGCCGAACAGCATGTTCGCGCCCTCGCGGTGGAAGTAGAACGTGGTCTCGAAGTCGATCACCATGATGCGGTTAGTCGGCACGCGTTCGGCATCAGGTGCCGCGGGCGTCGGGTTGTCCCAGCTCGTGCCTGCCGGCGGTTGCGCGATGAAGATATGTCGCTTGTACGGGTCCACAGGTATGCGCACCCCAGCCATTTCGCCCACGATCCGCGCGTAAGGACCCGCCGCATTCACGACGATCGGCGTCGCGATGTCGCCCTTCGTCGTGCTCACCCCTTCGATGCGTCCGGCGCGCACAGAAATCCCGGTCACGTCTGTCTCGCGGACGATCTCGGCTCCGGCCCGCGCGGCGGCTTTCGCAAAGCCAACCGTCACGCCGTTTGGATCGACGATGCCGTCGCGGGCGCAGAACGTTGCGCCGGCGAGGCCCTCGACGTTCAGGCCTGGCGCGAGGCGTGCCGCCTCGTGCGGATCCAGCCACGACACGTCAATGCCCAGCCGGCGTTGCATCTCCATGTTCCGACGGAATCCTTGAACGCTGTCGGGATCGGACAGCAGAAAGAGATAGCCGTCCTGGTGAAAATCCACCTCGTAACCCACTTCGTCCCGGAATCGTTCGAAGAGGTGGATCGATTCGAGCGAGAGACGGATGTTCGCCTCGTGTGAAAACTGGTGTCGCACGCCGCCTGCGTTGCGGCCGGTCGATCCCGAACCAAGCAGCGTCTCTCGCTCGACCAGCACGACGTCGTGGATGCCAAGGCGCGCCAGGTGGAAGGCCGTGCTGGCGCCCATGCACCCGCCGCCGATGATGACGACATCCGCGCTGGTCCTCATGTGTAGTTGGCTTTCAGGCTCCGGAGGTCAGCGGCTGGGCAACCGGAGGCGACTGGACCCGAAGCCTGTAGCCCGAAGCCTCGATCCCGACGGTCTGACTCCTGCCATCAGCTCACGTTCAAGTTGTACCGCATGATGCCGGCATGATGGCCGCCCTTGATCCGTTCGAGCTGGTAGACGTCGCCCTCGGGTCCGGGCCGAGCGGCCAGGATGCGTTCGATCACCTTCCGGTCGTCATCGCTCAATTTCAGTCCGGGAATGGCCTTCAAGGTCGGGATGTGCGCGCTGCTCCGTGCTCCAACGATGGCCGCGGCCACGCCAGCTTGATCGAGTGTCCACCTCGCCGAGATCTCGGCGATGCCAACGCCGTGCGATCGAGCGATTGCGTCAACGGCGTGCAGGAGCTCCTGGAAGCTGGTCCACCCTCCGAACTCGTCGATGATGAGGTGGTATTTCGTCAGGGACCGGTTTTCGTGCGGCGGGTGAGGCTCGGTCGCGTCGAGGTACCGCTCTGCGAGAAATCCTCCCGCGACCGTTCCGTAGCAGAGGAGCTGAATGCCGTGCGTCCGGCAGAAATCGACCATCCCGTGGGCCGGGCGTCGATCGAGCAGGGAGTACTGCACCTGATGGGAAGCGATCGGGACGCCGGCCTCGACGATCGCGCGCACGGCGGCGACCTCGAAATTGGTGAGCCCTATCAGCCGAATCTTGCCCCGGCGCTGCAGATCGGCAAGGCCGGTCGCGATCTCGACGAACCGTGGCACTTCGAGATCCCACCAGTGGAACTGCACGAGGTCGAGCCGCTCGACGCCCAAACGTGACAGGGACCTGTCGATCGTGCGCTCGACGGTCTGGTGATCAATGGACGAGAGAGCGTCGAGATTCGGCACGAACTTCGTGTGCACCTGAATAGTGTCCAGCGCCTGCGATCCGAAGCGCCGCGCGTACTGAGTGCGAAACGCTCCAATCAATTCCTCGACGCCGGTGTAGATATCCGCGCAGTCGAATGTCGTGATGCCGGCCTCGACGAAGCGAAACATGTCGTCAATCGCACGCGCGGGCACAATCGTCCCATGGCCGCCCGCCAGCTGCCACCCGCCCTTGATGACGCGCGAGATCGAGTAGCCAGGTGCGAGCTCGATTCGTTCCATGTCACCGCCCTTTCGCCCGAGGACCGGGCAGCGGCACCGCCGTCACGTCGCTGTGACGAAAGATCCGCTTGCCGAGTCGCGTGATGCGAAAGACGCCTCCGCAGTGCGGATCCGGGCACGCGATGTCGGTGTCGGTCGTCATCCAGTCGTTCAGGTGCGTCTCGCGCTGTTTCGCCGGCAAAAGCGGCAGGAGCGCGGCAAGCGGATAAATCGGGAAGGTCTGCCCTGGAGGGAAGGAGAGATTCTCGCCCGAAAGCTCGAAATAGTCACCCGCGCGATGACTGCAGATCATCGGGCGAGCAGTGGCGACCACCTCGATGCGCAAGTCGTACAAAGCAAACTCGTCATCCACGTTTGTCATATCATCCTCATCCACCATGGGAACCCGGTCGGGAGCGGCACAGGTACGTATGACATTCTATGGCGGCCTTGTCGGCGCGTTCGCGCCGTTTGTCGTCTTCCTCTCCGGCGTCGCCTGGCTCGGCCTGTCTGGCGCGCCGGACGAACGGGGGTTCTGGCCGGTGCTGGTGGCCGCGCTCGCGCTCGGCCTGCTGCTGGCGCGCGACCGGCCGAAATTCTGCGAGACGCTCCTCGCCGCGATGAGCCAGCCGATCGTCATGCTCATGATCATGGCGTGGCTCCTGGCCGGCATTCTCGGAGCGTTGATGGGCGCCAGCGGCTTCATCCAGGCACTTGTGTGGCTCACCCAGGTCATCGGGCTGACCGGCGGCTGGTTCGCTTCCGCGGCCTTCGTCGTCTGCGCCGTCGTCGCGACCTCCACGGGAACCAGCCTCGGGACGCTGCTTCTGTGCGCGCCGCTTCTTTATCCCGTTGGCGCAGCCGTGGCCGCCGCGCCGGCCGTCCTGATGGGCGCGATTCTCGGAGGCGCGACATTCGGCGACAGCATTTCACCTATCTCCGACACCACCATCGCGTCATCTGGTACGCAAGGAGCCGACATCGGCGGCGTAGTCCGCAGCCGGTTGAAGTACGTACTACCCGCGGGCCTCGCGGCGATCCTGATCACCGCCTTCATCGGAGGAGCCGGCGCCGCCGTCGATCAGGCGGCGATGCCGCGGCCGGACGTCACGGCGCTGCCGCGCGCGCTGCCGATGGTCCTCGTCCCCGCGCTGGTCGTCACGATGCTGCTCAAGAAGCGGCATCTGATTGAGGGGTTGCTGACGGGTGCGATGGCCGCGACCGCCATCGGGCTCGCGCTCGGACTCCTGTCGCCGCGCGATCTCCTGCGTGTCGAGCCGGGGAGTTTCACGGCGAAGGGGTTGATCATCGAGGGCATCGATCGCGCCGTTGGCGTCTCGATCTTCACGATCCTGCTGGTTGGCCTCGTCTCGACGCTCACCGCAACCGATGCGCTCGCGCGCCTCGTCGCGCTCGCGCGTCGGCATGCGCGGTCGGTGCGCGACGCCGAGATCTGGATTGTCGGGTCGGTGAGTGCGGCCGTTCTCGTGACCACGCACAGCGTCGTGGCCATCCTGACGGTCGGCGACTTTGCGCGGGAAACCGGCACGTCGTTCGGACTGAGCGCGTACCGGCGCGCCAATCTCCTGGATGTCGCGGTCTGTACGTACCCGTTCCTCCTGCCGTACTTCATCCCCACCGTGATCGCCGCGAGCACGACGGCCACCGGTGCGACGCTTGGCATGCCCAGGCTCTCGCCGCTCGTCGTCGGGCTGCACAACACGTACTCCTGGGGTCTTCTGGCCATCCTCATCGTGGCGGTGATCACGGGATACGGTCGTGGGGAAGGGCCCGACGTGCGGCAGTAGGAAGGACGTGAGGGTTTCAGTCTGGCTACTGTTCAGTCCGGGGAAGGAATGCCGAAAGCCCGAGACGCGCAATCGCCTGTTCGTATCGGGGATCAGCGCGTAAGGGATCAGCGATTGGATCGGCGTGGAGGAACACGGCCTGGCCCGCATGTTCATCCAGTGCTTTGTCCAGCCAGGCAAACGCTTCGTCAAGCTGGCCGAGCTCCGCATAGAGGCCGGAGAAGTAGTACGGCGGGACATATCGCGACTGCGCCGCCGCTTCGAGCTGATGGAGCCGCATCTCGAAATACTCGCGCGCGCTCGCGTTCGGCGCTGCGTAGCTCGCCGCCTCGTCGGAGCTCACGCCGAAACCTCCCGCTGCGTTCTGCCACGCGGCTGAGGCACGATCGTATTGGCCGAGCCTCTCGAGATTGAGCGCGATCATCGTATACGCCTCGGCCCACCCCGGGTACGTCTGAAGAACCAGACGGAGTTGCTCGAGCGATTCGGCGTAGCGGCGGCAGAAGTAGAGCACCCACGCCAGACCGACCTGCGCCATCGGCGCGAGAGGATCGATCTGCGCCGCGCGCTTCGCATGCTCCAGGCTCTCATCGAGCCGGCCGAACGCAATGAGCAAGAGTCCGTAAAACACATGCGCCTGCGCGTAGCGTGGGTTCAGTTCGATCGCGCGGCGCATCGCTCGCTCCGCATCGTCCCACTTCCAGCGATGCAGCATCTGCACCATGCCGACAGTGACGTGGGCTTCGGCGAGATTGGGATCGAGCTCCAGGGCGCGGAATGCTGCCGCCTCGGCGCGCGGCATGCCGATCTGCGGAGGCAGGAACCCGTAATACGCCATGGCTCCATACACGTCACCGAGACCGGAGTAGGCCTGCGCGTAGAGCGGGTCGATCTCGATCGCCCGCTCGAAGTGTCCGACCGCGTTCTGGAACCCTTCGGGCGTCCACTTTCCCCATTGGTGCCGTCCGCGCATGTACTCCTGGTACGCCTCGGTATTTCCCGTTGCCCGGCGCTTGAGCCGCTTCTTTTCTTCGCCCGTGAGTCTGATGCGAAGGGCCTCCGAGATCTGCCAGGCAATCTGCTCCTGCACGGCAAAGATCTCGCTCATCGGATAGCGGAACTGGTCGCCCCAGATCTGCGACTCGCGGACCACGTCAACGAGCTCGGCCTGCACGTTGAGCATCTCGGCCTGGTGCACGACACGGCCCGTGACGACGGTCCGTACGTTCATGGCCAGGCCGGCGCTCTTCAGGTCCACGTCAGGATCCCGGTAACGGAACACGGTACTGCGCGGCGTGACTCTCAAACGAGGGAGCTGGGACAGGCTGTTGATGATGCTTTCGGTGATGCCGTCGGCCAGATATTCGGTGGACGGATCGCCGCCGACGTTGACGAAGGGCAGCACCGCCAGCGAATTGGTCGTGCGCCTGGAGGCCGACTTGCGTCTGGGCGCCGGTGCTTCGATGCTGCCCGATTCGTTGAGCAGGGCGCGGAGCGCGAGCGCGACGTCGGTCGCCGACTGAAATCGATCTGCCGCGCCTTTCTCCAGGCAGTGCCCGACGACGCGCGTGAATTCCTGGGGCGCGTCGGGCGCGGCGCGCGTGAGATTAGGAGGATCGTCCCTGAGAATCGCGGCGAGCGTCTCTGCCGGCGTCGGCCGGTTGAACGGTCGCTCGCCCGTGACCATTTCGGCGAGGGTGCAGCCGAACGCGAAAATGTCCGAGGCGGTCGTGACCTCCAGACCCCGAACCTGTTCCGGTGCCATGTAGCCGAGTGTGCCCATGAGGCGCCCCGGCTCGGTCACCGCATCACTCGCGTGCGTCACGTCGTCGGCGCCCGAGAGGGGATGCGTCGAGCGCGCGAGCCCGAAGTCCAGTATTTTCGGCCGGCCGTCGGGAGTGATGAAAATGTTCTCCGGCTTGAGGTCGCGGTGGATGATGTCCTTCGCGTGGGCGGCAGCCAGCGCGTCAGCGGTCTGCGCGCCCAGCAGGGCGGCATCGCGCCACGGCATCGGCCCCGCGCGGTGCAACCGGGCTCGCAGACTTTCCCCCTGGAGCAGTTCCATGACCGCTATCGAGCGCCCGTCCACGACCGCCAGCTCGTGGATGGAGAGAATGCCAGGGTGGGAAAGCGCGGCGACGGCGCGCGCCTCGCGCTCGAAGCGCTTGCGCATCTCGGGGTCGCTTTCGAGATGATCCGAGAGCACCTTGATCGCGACGTCACGATCGAGGCGAGTGTCGCGCGCACGATACACCTCGCCCATGCCGCCTGCGCCGATCGGCTCGACGATCTCGTACTGCAGGATCTTTGCGCCGGACTGAAGTTTCACGCGGGTCCATTGTACTAGACCCGCGTCGGGGACCGCCGTTCACTCGTTTCTGAGTGCGACGACCGGATCGATCCGAGTGGCTCGAAGCGCGGGAAGACAGTTCGCCAGGGCGGCCGTCACGAGCAGCAAAACGGACACCAGCGAGAACGTCGTCAGATCGGTGGACCGCACTCCGTAGAGCTGACTTTCGATGGCGGCCGTCAGAACGTAGGCGCCGATCAGGCCGAGCACGGTACCAATGACCGCGAGCAACATGCCCTGGCCCATGACCATTCGCAGAACCCGGTGACGTTCGGCGCCGAGGGCCATCCTGATGCCCAGTTCGCGCGTGCGCTGCGCGACCGAGTACGCCATCACGCCATAGATCCCAATCGAGGCCAGGACGAGGGCGGTGGCCGCAAATAAGCCGAGCAACCAGGTCGAGAGTCGGCGCTCATCCATCGATCGCGTCACGAGCGCATCCATGGTCCGGATGCGGTCGACGGGTTGATCGCGATCAATTTCGTGGATCGCCGGCACGACCGAGCTGACGAGACTGAGTGGATCTCGGGTCTCGCTCCGGAGCGCCAGCGACATTTCCCTCGAGCCGAGCTGGCGAAAAGGAATGAACAGTTGCACTCGGGGCTCGGCATTCAAGGCTTCGTGTTTGGTGTGACCCACGACGCCGACGACCTGACGCCAGTTCGGCCGTTCAGGAGTGCCGTCATAGTTGATGCGCCGGCCGATCGGATCGAGACCCGACCAGTACCTCTTCGCGAACAGCTCATCGACCACGGCGATCTTCATCGTGTCGGGTCCGTCCTGGTTCGTGAAAACGCGGCCCTTGATCAACGGAATGCGCAGCGCCTTGAAATAGTTGGCGCTCACGGTTCGGAGGTCGCCGTGCGGCCCCGGCTGACCGGGCGGCTGCTGGTAGCCCTCGACCTGAAAACCACCGGTCCACCACGTGCCACCGAACGGCAGATTGGAGATCGCGCCGACCGCCGCGACGCCAGGAACCGTCGCGACGCGCTCGAGCACGCGATCGTAGAAGGCGATCTGCTGCGCAGCAGTCGCATATTTCGACTCCGGCAGCGATAAGGTCAGCGTCAGCAGGTTGGACGAATCAAATCCTGGCGCGACGTCCTGCAGCCGGGCGAAGCTCTTGATGAGCAGTCCGGCGCCGACGAGGAGTGTGAGCGCGAGTCCCACCTCGGCGACCACCAGCGCGCGCCGGAGGGCGAGGCCGGACGTGTCGCTCGTCCCGCGGCCGCCCTCCTTGAGCGTCTCGTGCACATCGGCTCGCGATACGCGAATTGCCGGCACGAGGCCAAACAGGACACCGGTCGCCATGCCGACGAGGGTCGAAAAGACCAGGACTCTCCAGTCGATGCCGAGCTCGTCCACACGCGGCAGGCTGTCGAGATCGAGCGCCACGAGCGCCTGCACGCCGAAAGATGCCAGCAGGACGCCCAGTCCCGCCCCCACGACGCTGACGAGCAGCGTCTCGGTCAGAACCTGCCGGACGATGCGGCCGCGGCTCGCGCCGAGCGCCGTTCGAATCGCGACTTCCTTCTGTCCGGCCGCTGACCGCGCCAGGTACAGATTCGCCACGTTTGCGCACGCGATGAGCAACACGAAGCCGACGGCACCCAGCAGGACGAGCAGGGCAGGCCTGACGCTGCCGGTGGCCTTGTCAGCGAGCGGTGTGACGGTGAGGGTCCAGTCCGGCGGGTAGTTGTCCGGATACTGTTTCTTCAGCTGCTCGGCGAGCGCGGTCAATCTGACCTGAGCCGAGCCCGCCGAGACGTCGTCTCTGAGACGCGCCGTCAGCGCGTACGACTCCCACGTCCGGTGATTGTCCGCAAACTCTTCAGGTGCGAGGACGAGTGGCGCCCATACCTCGATCGTTCGACTCCAGAAATCGCGGAAGCCTTTCGGCATTACGCCGACGACTTCATAGCGTTCTCCATTGATGACGAGGGTTCGCCCGAGGATGCCCGGTTCGGCGCCGAAGTGTCTGCGCCACAGTCCGTCACTGATCACCGCGACGTGGTGACGACCGGCCTCATCCTCTCCCGGTCGGATGGTCCGGCCGAGGGCGGCGTCCACACCAAGCGTCGAGAAGTAGAGCCCTGACACTTGCGAGCCAGCCAGACGTTCGGGTTCGCCAGAGCCGGTCAGGTTCGCATTCCATCCCGCCTCGATCGCGACGCTGCTGAAAAGGTCTGTGCGTTGCCGGTAGTCAACGAACCCCGGCGCAGAGACCGGCGCAAGCATCTTGTTGAGCGATGGATAATAGTGCTCGACCGTCACCAATCGATCGGGAGCGTGGTACGGGAACGGCTTGAGCAGGATGGTATTGACGAGGCTGAAGATGGCTGTATTCGCCCCGATGCCGAGGGCGAGCGTGGAGAGCACGACGGCCGTGAAGCCGGGGCGCCCGATCAGCCGGCGAACGCTCTGGCGGAGGTCAGTCGCGAGATCATTCATCCCAGTCTATGACCAAAAAGGGGAAGGGGCTGTGAATTAGATGATACGGCAGGACCGAAGGTTGGAAAACGAGCTAGCCGGCGAGCATGAGGTTGAGCCCGAGAGCCATGAGCGCAGCGCCCGAGACGGCCTGCATGCCCCTTCGCACTGACGGACGGGAAAAGGTCTCAGTGAATCCGCCGACGGTGATCCCGTAGAAACAGTGGCATGTGAATGCCATGACAACGTGCACGGCCGAGAGTCCAAGGAAGGCCATCGCAAAGGACTGCCGGCCCGGCACGAACTGCGGGACGTAGCTCGTGTAGAACAGCGCCGCCGCCGGATTCAGAAGATTCGTCAGGTTGCCCTGAGTGACGTAGGAGCGAGCCGAGGACCCTCGGGGATCGGAGTTCGCCCGTGCGGTGTCGTCGATGGTTGCGCCGTCAGCTCCCCAATATGCGGTCCAGAGACTGTGCGCGCCGAGACACGCCAGATAGACGGCGCCTGCCCACTTCACGACGTCGAGCGCCAGTGGATAGCGTCTGATGGCCAGCGAGAGGCCCGCGCACGATCCGGCGGCCCATGTCATGTTGGCGAGGGCGACACCCGTGGCCGTCAGGAACGCGGCCGCCCGTCCGCCGGCTATGGCATTGCGAATGACGACGGCGGTTGCCGCGCCCGGTGTGACGACGAGGATCGCCGTGGCCGTGAGAAACGTGAGGAACCGCGGCGTGAGCATCGTTCGGTCCGACCCAGTGTAAGCTACGAGCGGGACACGCGGTGCAAGCCGTCGCCGGAGGCAACCCCTTGAGCAACACGCACGATTCAGATTTGGGCATGGACCGATCGATTACCCGGCGCGATTTCCTGAACGGCGTCGCGATCGGTGTGGGCGGCGCGGCCCTGGCTCCGTGGATGCCGGGATGCGGTGTCGGGCCCGATGCTTCGAGTCCGTCTTCTGGACTGCCCGCAGCGTATCCGCCCGCGTTGACCGGCATGCGCGGCAGTCACGCGGGATCGTTCGAAGCGGCGCATACCCTTCGAGACGGTGCGTTCTGGGCGACGGCGGGAGAGCCTCGCAGGACGGACGATATTTACGATCTCGTCGTCGTGGGCGGCGGCATCAGCGGGCTTGCGGCGGCGTATTTCTTCCGGAAGAGGATGGGACCGCGCGCTCGGATTCTCGTGCTCGACAACCACGACGATTTTGGCGGACATGCCAAGCGGAATGAGTTTCAGGTTCGCGGTCGGTTGTTGATTGGATACGGCGGTACACAGTCCATCGAGAGCCCCGGCCTCTACAGCCCCGTGGCTCGGGGACTCCTGACAGAGCTTGCCATCGATACTGGTCGTTTCTTCAAGGTGTACGACCAGGAGCTCTACAAGTCGCTCAAGCTGGGTTCAGGCGTCTTCTTCGACAAGGAGACATTCGGCGCCGATCATCTGGCCGCCGGCACCGGAGAGCTCCCGTGGGCGGAGGCGCTGAAGGGCGCGCCACTGTCGGATCGCGTCAGGCGCGACATCGTCCGGCTGCACGAGACGCCGCGGGACTACATGCCCGGTGTCTCATCGACGGCGAAAAGGGCCCGCCTGGCAAAGATGAGCTACGCGGATTTCCTGTTGAAAGTCGCGCGTGTCGATCCCGGCGTGCTTCCGTTCCTGCAGACGGGGACCCACGACCTGTACGGAGTCGGCATCGAGGCCGTACCGGCGCTCGATTGCTGGGGCATCGGCCTGCCGGGCTTCGAGGGATTGAAGCTGGACGCCGCCGGCGGCGGCGGGATTGGCGTCACGCCAATGCTGGCGATGAACGAGGAGCCCTACATTTTCCATTTCCCGGACGGCAACGCGTCGATCGCGCGCCTGCTGGTGCGAGCGCTGGTTCCAGCGGCGCTCCCGGGTCACACGATGGAGGATGTCGTCACCGCGCGGCTCGACTACGGCAGACTCGACGAAGCGGCGTCTCCGGTGCGCATTCGCTTGAACAGCACGGTCATGCGGGCGCGGCACGTGGGCGATCCGGCCGCCGCGAAGGAAGTCGAGGTGGTGTACGCGGAGGCCAAAGGCCTGTCGGCCGTGCGGGGCAGGGCCTGCGTGCTGGCGTGCTGGAACGGCGTCATTCCGTATCTGTGTCCCGAGCTGCCCGAACCGCAACGGGAAGCCCTGGCGTACGGCGTCAAGGTGCCGCTCGTGTACACCAACGTGGCGATTCGCGACTGGACGTCGTTCGCGAAACTGCGCGTGTCCGAGGTTTCTGCGCCGGGCGGCTTCCATTCATCGGTCGTGCTCGACTTTCCGGTGAGCCTCGGCGAGTACCGCTGTCCGCGCACGCCGGAGGAGCCGATGGTGCTCCACCTGCTCAGAACACCGTGCAGTCCAGGCCTCCCGCCGCGCCAGCAGCATCGCGCGGGGCGCATCGAGCTCCAAATGATGGCCTTCGAGACGTTCGAGCGGAACACTCGTGACGAGCTCGGCCGCATGCTGAGCGGCGGCGGATTCGATCCGGCTCGCGACATCGAGGCGATCACGGTCAACCGCTGGCCGCACGGCTACGCCTATGAGTACAGCTCACTCTGGGATCCGGACTGGCGGGAAGAAGAAAAACCGTGCGTGATCGGCCGTCGCCTTTTCGGCCGCATCGCGATCGCGAATTCCGACGCCGGCGCCTACGCCTACACGAACGGGGCGATCGACCAGGCGCACAGGGCGGTGGGAGAATTGCTAGTCAGTTAGTTTTCAGTTTTCGACTCAGAGTTCTCAGTATTGGCCCCGTGAACTGACAGGTGAATGCTGAGAACTGCACCATTCCTAGTATTGTCTGAACGTCAGATTGATCCTCCCTTCCCACTCGAGATCCTTGGCTCCTGTGTGCTCGTAGACGCGCATCACGCCGTGATAGCGAAGCCGTGAAGGGCCGCCCATCACGACCGCGTCGCCCGACCGTAGGACGAGCGCGCGAGTGGGATCCTTCCGCCGCGTGCCTCCGACGACGAAGCGGGCCGAATCGCCGAGCGAGATCGACACAATCGGTACACCGGCCGCGAGGGTGTCCGGCCGCTCGTCCTTGTCCTGGTGCAGCCCCAGGCGGCCGTCGCCTCGATAGAAGTTCATGATGCAGATGTCAGGCTCGAAGGCGAATCCCGCTGTGCGCGCGATGCTCTGGGCCAGCACGCGAAAGTCGTCGGGTAACGCGGGCGCAGGCTGGCCGTCGAAGTCGGAGCGAATCGACTCGTAACGATAGGTGAGCGCGTTCCAGTGTCTGCCCAGACACAACATCTCCAGGCGCATCTTTGCGCCGCCGCGCACGACAGGCTGGTATCGGCCGGCCGGTCCTCGTGAAAGTTCCATGCATCGCGAGGCGAGCGTCTGCTGCTCCGACGGGATGAGGTACCCTGGCAGGTAAACGAGGCCGTCATCCAGCGTGATGCACTCCGGCGTCACGTCTTCCTCGCCACGATCGCCGAGACCATTCGCCCGTCAAAGTCGCCCTCGCGGCGCCGCAGGAGCTTCAGCGGTGTCGTCAGTGTTTCGATCTCGTGCGGCTTCAAGAGGAAATCAGGGTTTGTCGGCTTGCCACGTCTGGCCTGCAGCATGGTGAAGGTTTCGTAGATCAGAAGGCCGCCCGGCACGAGCGACCGAATCAATGTCGGGAAAAGCGGCCGGTGAAGATAGTGCACAACAAGCACCAGGGCATATCGATTGGACTCGATCGCAGGCGGCGCCGCGGATTCGAGATCCATCACGTCGGCGACGAGGGGCAGGTCGAGCCGAACCGCCAGCGTTCGAAGTTCGGCAATCTTCTGCTGGTCGCGATCGACGGCATGCACGCGGAGCCCCGCTGACGACAAGAGCAGCGCGTGACGCCCGTTGCCGCACGCCACATCGAGTGCGCGCGATCCGGCCGTCACCAGATCGGCATTATCGAGGAGCCACGTGGAGTACTTGAGGCGATCCTGACCGATCACGTCGGCGTGCGCGGCGAGTCTCGCGGCGGCGCTCGTCAGCACGCCCCCGGCCATCGTCAGCCGGCGCGTGAGCCGTCGGGGACGGGCGCCTCGGGCACGGCCAGAACAGGCCGGATCCCGTCGGCGAAACCGATGTCGAACAGCATGCCTTCGGAGACGATGCCGCGCATGCGGCGCGATTCGAGGTTCACGACGAAGAGGGCCTGGCGGCCTTGAATCTCACGCGGATCCGCGCGCTCCTGTTTGATGCCTGCAACGATCGTCCGCTGGTGATCGCCGAAATCGACCTTGAGCTGCACCAGCTTGTCCGCGCCCGGCACATCGTCGACGGCCGTGATGGTTCCGACGCGGATGTCCAGGCGGTTGAGGACGTCGAGAGAGATGACTTCTTTGATCGGCGCGTATTCCACTCTGCAACCCCTGTGACCCTTCGACCTTCTGACTCTGCGACCCTTAGACGCTGCGGCCCTTGGATCCTGTGACCTTCGACCTATCTCTCGTACGATTCCCTCCGTGCCGCCGCAGACAACTTGATGAGATAGCGCTCCGGGTTAGACCAGAACAGCTCGGAAATCTCGCGAAGGCTCCGCGCCCCGCCGTAGCTGATGGCCGAGCACAGGTGCTTGATCATGTCCTGAATGATCGGCCGCGCAGACCCGCGCGCGGGGACGCTGATTTCGAGCCCTTCCGCGCCGATCGCCAGCAAATCGACGACGTCCGCATCTTCGACGTCGAGCCGGTCGCGAATGGCCTGGATGGAGGCCATGCCGCGCAGCACCTTGAACGGAACCTTGACGACCTTCTGCGATTCGGGCAGGAGCACCGACTTGTGGATGATTTCTCCTGGGCTTTCCTCCGTGCCCGCGAAGGCGCTGCCCAGCATCACCACGTCTCCGCCGAAGAGCAGCGCTTCCATGAGGCTCCCGTCGCGGTGAATGCCGCCGTCCGCGATGAGCGGAATGCCCGCCGGAGCCGCGATGCGGCAATCGACCAATGCATGGAGCTGCGGCACGCCGAAATTCGTGTTGAGTCTGGTGGTGCAACCGCCGCCCGGACCGATGCCGACTTTGATGCCGTTGACACCACGCTCGGCAAGGAAGCGCACGCCCTCGGCCGTCGCGACATTTCCGGCAACGACTTCGACGTCGCCGAAGCGGCGTCGGAATTCTTCGATCGCCTGGCCCATGACGACCGAATGACCGTGCGCGATGTCAATCACGATCAGGTCCACGCCCACGCGGATGAGCTCGGCGGCGCGTTCGAGGTAGTCGCCCTTGGCGCCGATTGCCGCGCCCACGCGCAGTCGTCCCTGGGCATCTCTCGTCGCGAACGGCAGCCGGCGTTGGCGCAGAATGTCCCGCGCGGTCATCAGACCAATGAACGTGCCGCGATCGTCGACGAGGGGCAGCTTCTTGATCTTCCGATCGACCATGATCCGTTCCGCGTCTTCGTTGGACACTCGGCCGCGCTGAACGACCAGTCGCTCGACGGGCGTCATCCGGCTCGAGACCCGGCCATTGTCCCGACGCGACAGGAATCGAATGTCCCGCTCGGTGAGGAGGCCCTTCAGCTTCCTTGCCTCGTCGACCACGACGAGCGTGCCCACGCCGGAGCGCTGCATGAGTGACGCGGCGTCGCTCAGCGCGGCGTCTGCCGAAACGGTGTACGGATCGGCAATCACGCCGTGTTCAGTCCGCTTGACGATCTCGACCTCGCGCACCTGTGGTTCGATGTCGCCGGACTTGAACCCGCGGTCGATGACGCCGATTCCGCCTTCTTCCGCCTGCACGATGGCCATGGGCGCCCGCGTGACGGTGTCCATGTTGGCCGACACGACGGGGCGCTGAAGGGCGATGTGTTCCGAGACGCGGCAGGCGAGGTCGATGGCCGCAGGGTCGCGTCGCTCGAGGACGCTGAACTGCGGACTGAACAGGAAGTCGTCGAACGTGCATCCACGCACGAGGGCGAGCAGGCGCTCGGCCGCTTCCATGGGTCGGGCCGGCGCTTTGGGCAAGGCGGTTGTTCGAGGGCCAACGGTCGTGCGTGACATAAGTGTTATCTCGGGAGAAAGCCTAACACCGCAGCGTCAAATTCCTTCGGATTCTCCATGTTCACCATATGGCCAGCGCCTTTGATCTCCACTGTCCGCGCGCCGCGGATGTTCGAGGCCAGGCGACTGACGATGCGGTGGATATCGGGGATATCCCGCGATCCGACGATGATGAGCGTCGGCGCCTGAATCTCCGAGAGCCGACCGTACGCCGGGGGGCTCAATTCCCGCTCGCTATTCTTGTCGGTCCAAACGCGACCGTTCTCGATGGCGAGATGCCGGAGACGCGGCGCCAGGTCGGGATGCTCCATGGCCGGCAGCATATAGTCGCTTTCCAGCCACGATTGCGCGGCCTTGAGGCGATCACCGGCCTTGATCGCTCGTTCCAGTTTGTCGGACCAGCTGCTCGAGTCGTTCGACCAGGGGAACCCGCTCAGGCCAGGGCCGGCCAGGATGAGGGCCTCGACCCGGCCAGGGTGCACGAGCGCGAAATCGATGGCGATCCGCCCGCCGAGGGACAGGCCGACGAGCGACGCCCGATCCACGCGGAGCTCCTTCATCAGCGCAAAGAGGTCTTCATGCGCCTGATGCGGCTGGTCGGCCGGCCCCGACAGGCCATAGCCGCGCACGTCGTAGCGGATGACGTGATGGCCTCGCGCAAAAAGTTCGAATTGCGGGTCCCACATGCGGCGATCGAGCTGCCCGCCGTGAATCAAGATGACCGTGGGTCCGCTTCCGCGCATGTCGTAATACAGGCTGGTGCCGTTCACACGCGCGGTGCCGCTGATCACCGATGCTGAGGCTGCGGCGGCGATCAGCGACGACAGACAGACCAACACAGGTTTCACCTCCCGGCATTGTCGCACAGGAGATGCGGCCGCGTGGTTGTGGGGAAATCCTGTCTTTTACGCGACGATAGTGGCCGCGCGTTCTCGCGGATCGTAGGCAAGGTTCGGCGTCAGCCAGCGTTCGATCTCGGTCACGCTCTGGCCCTTCCGTCGGGCGTAGTCCGTCACTTGATCTCGTCCAAGGCGGCCGACACTGAAATATCTGGCCTGCGGATGAGCCAGGTAGAGACCGCTGACGCTGGCCGCCGGCAACATCGCACAGGATTCAGTCAGGCTCAGGCCCGACGAGTCGGCCTTCAGCAGGTCGAACAGCTTGATCTTTTCGGAATGGTCCGGACACGCCGGATAGCCGAACGCCGGTCGAATGCCCCTATACCGTTCAGCGACGAGGTCGTCGCCCGTCAGCTGTTCGGACCGACCGTAACCCCAATCGCGCCGTGCGCGCGCGTGAAGATACTCCGCGAAGGCTTCCGCAAGACGATCGGCCAGCGCCTTCACCATGATGGCGTGGTAGTCGTCATGAGCCCGCTCGTATCGCGAGACAAGGTCGTCGACGCCGATGCCGGCCGTCACCGCGAACGCACCAACAAAGTCGTCGACCCGTTCGGCGCGATCGGCGACGAAATCCGCGAGGCACAGATTGGGCTTGCCGTCCGGCTGCGCCTCCTGCTGCCTCAGCATGTTGAACCTGATCGCCTCGCGCGATCGCGATTTGTCCTCGAACAAGACGATGTCGTCCCCGTCGCTGGCTGCGGGCCAGAAACCGTAGACGGCCCGAGGCGTGATCGACCGACTGGCCACGATCTCCGACAGGAGTCGCTGCGCCTCCCGGTAAAGATCGCGCGCCTCGGCGCCATAACTCGGATGCTCGAGAATGGCTGGAAAGCGACCTTTCAGCTCCCATGCGGAGAAGAAAAGCGTCCAGTCGATGAACGGCAGAATCTGATCGAGCGGCTGATTGTCGAGCCTGCTGAGGCCGGTGAACGCCGGTTTTGCGGGCTCCTCGCGCTGCCAGTCGACCGTCAATCGATTACGGCGGGCATCCGCGTAGCTCAGGAGACGGCGATAAGCCTTCCCGGCGTGGAGCTCGCGCAGGCTCTGCTGCGTCTCGCGGTTCGCCTGCTGGAACTCCGCGCTCCGCTGTCCAACCAGGCTCGACACGACATCGACGGCGCGCGACGCGTCAACCACATGAACCGTCGCGCCGGAATATTCCGGGGCGACCTTCACGGCCGTGTGCTGCTTGCTTGTCGTCGCGCCTCCGATCAGCAGAGGCATGGTGAGCTTGCGGCGCTCCATCTCGCGCGCGACGACGACCATCTCGTCGAGTGAGGGAGTGATGAGCCCGCTCAACCCGACGATATCGGCGCGTTCATCGATGGCGGTCTGCAGAATCCGGTCGCACGGCACCATCACGCCGAGGTCGATCACGCGATAGTTGTTGCAGCCCAGGACGACGCCCACGATGTTCTTGCCGATGTCGTGCACGTCGCCCTTGACGGTCGCCATCACGATCTTGCCTTGCACGCGTTCCGCGCCCGCGTGCTTCCGTTTGTCTTCTTCCATGAAGGGTTCGAGGTACGCCACGGCCTTCTTCATGGCCCTCGCGCTCTTGACGACCTGCGGCAGGAACATCTTTCCCGACCCGAACAGATCGCCGACCACCTTCATGCCATCCATTAAGGGCCCTTCGATGACTTCGAGTGGCCGCGCGTACTGCAGTCGCGCCTCTTCCGTATCCTGCTCGATGAAGTCCACGATCCCGTGGACGAGCGCGTGCGAGAGCCTGGACTGCACGGTCCCGTTGCGCCAGGCGAGGTCGTGCGTCCGCTTCTGGCCCGATCCCTTGACCTGTCCAGCGAACGCCACCAGCCGCTCGGTGGCGTCCGGTCGCCGGTTGAAGACGATGTCTTCGACGTGCTCGAGGAGATCGGGCGGGATGTCCTCGTACACCGCCAGCTGACCGGCGTTCACGATGCCCATGTCGAGTCCGGCCTTGATCGCGTGGTACAGAAACGCCGAATGGATGGCTTCGCGGACCACGTCATTGCCGCGGAAGGCAAACGACAGATTGCTGATGCCGCCGCTGATCTTGACGCCCGGACACGAGGCCTTGATGCGGCGCGTGGCCTCGATGAAGTTGATCGCGTAGTCGGCGTGCTCGTCAAGGCCGGTCGCGATCGCCAGAATATTCGGATCGAAGATGATGTCGGTCGGCTCGAATCCCGCCCGTTCGGTCAACAGGTGGTATGCCCGCTGGGAGATCTCAACCTTCCTATCAATCGTGTCCGCCTGGCCCCGCTCGTCGAACGCCATCACGACGACGCCGGCGCCGTAGCGTCGGACCAGCCGGGCCTTGTCCAGAAAATCGCGTTCGCCTTCCTTGAGGCTGATCGAGTTGACGATGGACTTGCCCTGGACGCATTTGAGCCCGGCCACGATGACCGACCATTTGGAGCTGTCGATCATCACGGGCACCCGGGCAATCTCAGGCTCCGTGGCAATGAAATTGAGGAAGGTGGTCATCGCCTGCTCTGAATCGAGCAGGCCCTCGTCCATGTTGACGTCGATGATGTTGGCGCCGCCACGCACCTGATCGAGGGCGACCCGCGTCGCTTCGCCGAACTGGCCCGTCTTGATGTATCGCGCGAATCGCGCCGACCCGGTGATGTTGGTGCGCTCGCCGATCATCTGAAAGTTGCTGTCGGGACGAATGATCAGGGGCTCGAGCCCCGCGAATTGCATGAAGCGCTCGCCAGGTTCCAGGTTGACGACAGGGCGCGGTGACAAGCCCTCGATGGCCTGACCGATCGCACGGATGTGGTCGGGTGTCGTGCCACAACAGCCACCGACGATGTTGATCAGGCCCGCGGCAGCGAACTCCCCGAGCAGCTGCGCGGTTTCCCCCGCCTGTTCGTCGTACTCGCCGAACGCATTGGGCAGGCCCGCGTTGGGATAGCAGGTGACGAAGGTGTCGGCCACGCGTGCCAGCTCGGCGAGGTACGGGCGCATCTCGCGGGCGCCGAGCGCGCAGTTGACGCCGACGCTGAACGGGTGCGCGTGGCGGATCGATACCCAGAACGCGTCCACCGTCTGGCCCGAGAGCGTGCGGCCGCTGCGATCGGTGACGGTGACCGAGATCATCAGCGGGAGCTCGCGACCGGTCTCTTCGAACACGTCCAGGATACCGACGATGGCCGCCTTGGCGTTCAGCGTGTCGAAGATCGTTTCGACGAGCAGCACGTCCGCGCCGCCGTCGATCAGTCCCCGTGCCTGTTCGGCATACGCGTCACGCACGTGATCGAAGGTGATCGAACGAAACGCGGGATTGTTGACGTCGGGGGAGAGCGACAGAGTGCGGTTCGTCGGACCGAGCGCGCCGGCCACGAAGCGGGGTTTCTCCGGCGTCCGGGCCGACCACTCGTCTGCCGCAGCGCGCGCCAGGATCGCCGCCGATCGGTTGAGCTCGTAGACGATCGATTCGAGACCATAGTCGGCCTGCGAGACGCGATTGGCGTTGAAAGTGTTCGTTTCGATGATGTCTGCGCCCGCCTCCAGATAGTCGAGGTGAATCTGGCGGATGACGTCCGGCCGCGTCAGCACGAGGACGTCGTTGTTGCCCTTCAAATCGCGCTGATGATCCCGGAACCGATCTCCTCGAAAGTCGCCTTCACTCAACCGACGACGCTGCACCATCGTCCCCATCGCGCCATCGAGGAGCAGGATGCGCCGGGCAAGCGCCGACTCGAGCGCGGCGCGGACGTTGGTCACGAGCGTGCCCTCCTGGCAGGTGACTTGGTGCCGCTGGCGATCAGCACGGTGAACGGATCGCCGACGCGGCGGGCTCCGAGTCCGACCTCGACATCGGTCAGACCGGCGTCCTTCAGCAGGCGGGCGAGCGTTCTGTCGTCGAATCCCAGCCAGCGGTCGCCCAGACGGTCGCGCACCCATTTCTGATCGTGCTGCCGCAGATCAAGGACAAGGACTCGTCCGCCGGGTTTCACGATGCGCGCGGCCTCCGTCAGGGTCTTCTGCGGATCGGTGGCGTGATGGAGAGCCTGTGACAGCAGCGCGACGTCGACGCTCGCGTTCGCAAGCGGCAGCACGTCGAGATCGCCGCGCCGCCACACGATGTTCGTCACCCGTCGACGACGCGCGAGCGCACGGCCTCGACGCAGCACTTCCGGCGATCGATCGATGGCGATCACCCGCCGGGCCCATCGCGCGGCTTCGATCGTCAAGTAGCCTTCGCCACAACCCAGATCGGCGACGTCGAGCGGGGGCAGGAGACGTCCGAGCGCGCGCGCCCAGGCGGCCCAGCTTCTGCCCGGCACGAGCTGCCGGCGGGCGTCGCTGTGGGCCTCGAAGTTCTCCTTGCGCAGTCGCAGGACCTCCTGCAGCCGGGCCTCGTCGGCCTTCACGGCGGGCTGATCGCTCATCGCCGAGAATTGGGAGGCAAGGAGATCCCAGAGCGCGGCGTGGCCATTCTCCGCATGCCTTGGGGCGCGATAGTAGGCAAAGCCCCCATCGCGTTCTTCGACCACCAAGCCCGCCTCCTTGAGGAGGCCCAGGTGCCGGGACACGCCCGATTGCGCCAGGCCCAGAATGCCTGTCAGCTCGGTCACGTTGAACCGATCGGTGGCCAGCACGCGGAGCATCCGGAGGCGCGCCTCGTCGCCCAGCAGCCTGAAGAGGCTGGCGGAATTCATATCCATTAATCTACATACATGGATACAAAAAGGCAAGTTGGGCTTCAGGCTTCAGGCTTTGGGCTTCAGGCTCCGGACCTCAGGCTGGCCGCTTCAGGCAATTCCCCGCGCGCCAATTCATCTAGAAACGTGGCACCTCGAACGAGCTTGAGGCCTGGAGTTCCAGGGGCCGGGAGCCCGAAGCCCGGAGCCTGATGCCGATTAGAATCCTTTCATGATTTCCCCCATCCGCATCCTCGTGACCGGCGGCACGTTCGACAAGCGATACGACGAAATCCGGGGGCTGCTGTCGTTCGGGGAAACCCAGGTGCCCGAAATGCTGCGACTCGGTCGTTCGCGCGTCGAGGTGACGATTGAAACGGTGATGATGGTGGACAGCCTGGAGATGAGCGCGACGGACCGACTGAAGATCGCCGATCGGTGTCGTCAGTCGGAGGAAGCGCGCCTCGTAGTGACGCACGGCACGGATACGATGGTCGAGACAGCGGCCGTCCTCGCACGATCCGCGCTCGAGAAGACGATCGTGCTGACGGGCGCAATGATTCCCTATGCCTTTGGAAGCTCCGACGGACTCTTCAATCTCGGGAGCGCGGTCGCGTTCGCGCAGGTCCTGCCGCCGGGCGTGTTCCTCGCGATGAACGGGCGGTACTTTCCCTGGGACCGCGTGCGCAAGAATGGCGAGAGCGGCGTGTTCGAGGAACAGATCGCGGACCCATAAGCCGAAAGGGTCCTTCAGGTCCTGTTGGGTGCTCATGGTCCTCAGGTCCCGACGTGATCACCTGAAGGACCCCATGGACCTGAAGGACCTTGAGGTACCCACGGGACCTATAGGACCTGGACGTCGCATGATCGACTTGCGGTCGTGTGCCAGAAAACCAAATCGCGCCGGAACTTACAGTGATCATTGAATCGTGCATATCGAGCACGAATTCCAAGTCACTCTGCAGAAATCGTTGCCGACAGACCGCATAAGCCCACAATAATTTGCAGAGTGAGGTCCACGTCAGCCATAATACCGATCCCATAAGGGGCCGGCCGCGCACGCCTTCGCACGAGGCGAAGCCGAGCGCACCGGAGAAGGGGACGAAGGCATGGAATCGGTTGCGTGGGGAGAAGCGATCAAGGGCATTACGGACTGGAGCGCCAACGTCGGCAAGTTCGGACCGACCACTGGAAGTCCGGCGATGAATGGCGCCTCCACCAATGGCTCGCATCATGGCGTGTCGTTCGGCAGCCTGACGTTCAACGACGAAGTGCAGAAGGCGCGTCTGCCGAAGGAAGTGTACCGGGCGCTCAGGCGCACGATGACCGCCGGCGAGCCGCTCGATCTCTCCGTCGCCGACGCGGTGGCCACGGCGATGAAGGACTGGGCCGTCGAGCACGGCGCCACGCATTACACGCACTGGTTCCAGCCGATGACGGGCATCACCGCCGAGAAGCATGATTCATTTCTCACGCCCACGGCCGATGGCAAGGCCGTCGCCGAATTCAACGGGCGAGAGCTCATCAAAGGCGAGCCGGATGCGTCGAGTTTTCCGTCGGGCGGCATGCGGTCGACGTTCGAAGCGCGCGGCTACACGGCCTGGGATCCCACCAGCCCGCCGTGGCTGCTGAAGAGCCTCAACGGCGCGACGCTCGTCATCCCGACGGCGTTCGTGAGCTGGACCGGCGAAGCGCTCGACAAGAAGACACCGCTCCTGCGGTCGATGGAAGCCATCTCGCACCATGCCGTGCGCATCCTTCGCCTCTTCGGCTCCCGCGCGCAGCGCGTCGTCACGACCTGCGGACCGGAACAGGAATATTTCCTGATCGATCGGCACTTCTATTACGCCAGGCCGGATCTCATCAATGCCGGCCGGACGCTCTTCGGTGCCAAGCCGCCGAAGGGGCAGGAGATGGAAGACCAGTACTTCGGCGCGATTCCCGAGCGCGTGCTGGCCTGCATGATGGAGGTCGAGCGCGAGCTCTACAAGTGCGGCGTGCCGATGAAGACGCGCCACAACGAGGTTGCGCCGAGTCAGTATGAGGTCGCGCCGATCTTCGAGAACGCGAACGTCGCCACCGATCATCAGATGATGACGATGGAGGCGCTGAAGCGGATTGCGCCGAAATACGGGCTCGCCTGCCTGCTCCATGAGAAGCCGTTTGCCGGCGTCAACGGATCCGGCAAGCACCTGAACTGGAGCATGTGCGACGACCTGGGCAACAACCTGTTCAACCCGGGCGACAATCCGCACGACAACGTCCAGTTCCTGGTCTTCTGCGCGGCGATGCTGCGTGCCGTCAACAAGTGGCAGGGACTGCTGCGCGTGAGCATAGCGAGCGCGGGGAACGATCACCGGCTGGGCGCCAATGAGGCGCCGCCCGCGATTCTGTCGGTGTTCCTCGGCGACATGCTCACCGACATCTTCGAGCAGATCGAGAAGGGCGACGCGAAGCGCACCAAGCAGGGCGGCCTTCTCGACACGGGCGTGTCGGTCCTGCCGAAGCTGCCGCGCGATGCGGGCGACCGGAATCGCACGAGCCCGCTGGCGTTCACCGGCAACAAGTTCGAGTTTCGTGCCGTGTCGGCGAATCAGAGCATCGCGTTCCCGAACATCGCGATGAACGTGGCGATGACCGAAGCGCTCGACTACGTGGCCACCGAGCTCGAGAAGGCGACCACCGGACCGAAGAAGACGGAGTTTGCCGAGGCCGTCAAGAAGCTCCTGACGAAGATGATCAAGGAGAACAAGCGGATCATCTTCAACGGGAACAACTACACGACCGAATGGGAAAAAGAGGCGGAACGCCGCGGCCTCCTCAACCTTCGGAACACCGTCGAGGCCTTGCCCGAGCTCGTCAAGCCGGACGTCGTGCGCGCGTTCGAGCACTACAAGGTGCTCAGCGAACGCGAGCTTCACGCCCGGAACGAGATCAACGTCGAGACCTACAACAAGTCGATCAACGTGGAAGGCCAGCTCATGGTGCTGATGGCCAACCGGTACATCCTGCCGGCGGCGTTCCGGTATCAGGAGCAGGTCGGTCGAAGCATCGCCGCCGTCAAGGCCGCCGGGAGCGTGTCGAAGGAAGGGAAGAAGACGCTCGACGGGATCTGCCGGCTGACCGACGATTTCAAGTCGCGGACCGATCGCCTGGCGAAATCACTCGAGCACACGAACGGATCGGCGGAGAAGCATGCGAAGTTCTACCGCGACACGGTAGTGCCGCAGATGGCCGCGCTCAGAGAGGCCGGCGACCGGCTGGAGCTGATCGTGGCGCACGACCTCTGGCCGTTCCCGACGTACCGAGAAATGCTCTTCGTCAAGTAACGCGTAGTTCTTGGTTCTTCGTTCGTAGTTCTTGGTGGTCCGATCGGCCGTCAGTTGTCCGCTGTAGCCGGACCTTGGGCCTGGGTCGATCGGGAACCAAGAGAGCGCCGAGATCGGGGCCCGCTGCAACCGCACTGGGTCCCGGTTCGCCTAGAACCAAGCATCAAGCACCAACCACCAAAACTAAGCACCAACCACTAAGCTCTAAGAACTTTTCACGATCTCCCTAATCCCCCTCACCAGCCGCCCCATTCCCTCCGCAACGGTCTCCGCATCGAGCGCGCCATACGCGATGCGCATCGAGCACCCTTCGTCGACGCCGAACGCGGTCCCCGGGATGGCCGCCACGCGATGTTCGGCGATCAGCCGCTCGACGAGCGTCATCGAGTCGAGTGTCGTGTTCACGTGCACGAACGCGTAAAACGCGCCCTCCGCTGGCGCCATCGTCACCACATCGGATAACCTCACTGCAGCGCCTCGACGACCCGTCGTCTGACCAGATCGAGGGCAGGCGAGATGCCGCGTGCAGTACGCGCGGCCGGCGTCCAGCGCGGCGGCTGCGGCGATCTGCGACACGATCGGCGGGCAGACGAGCATCGTGTCCTGGATCTTCGTCATCGAGGCCATGAGATGTTCGGGGAAGACCATGTAGCCGACGCGCCAGCTTGCCAATCCGTACGCCTTCGAGAGCGAGAAGAGCGAGATCGTGTGGCCTTCGCTGCTTCGGACTGCTGCCCGGCGAGAAAGTGCCGCGCGTCGCCGTACGTGAAGTACTCGTACACCTCGTCGCTGATGTGATAGAGCCCACGATCGCGGCACAGCACGTTGATGTCGCGCAGAACCGCTTCGGGATAGACCGTGCCCGTCGGGTTGTTCGGTGAAATCGTGACAACCGCGCGCGTCTTGTCGGTGATCGCCCGCTCGATCGCGGCGAGCATCGGGCCGGAAGCCCTGCGCCGGCCCAACGCGGAACGGCGACTGTCCGGCAGCTCGCCATCACGACGGCCATGTCGTGATTGAAGTAGTAAGGCGCGAGCAGGATGATCTCGTCGCCCGGGTCCGTCACGGCCAGCACGGCGTGGAGAAACGCCATGTTGCTGCCGGCCGTCACCATCACCCGACTCGCGTCACCCACCCGCATCGAATTCTCGCCTGGCTAGCTTTCGTTCGATTCGCTCGACGAGTGAACCCAGGCCCTCGACCGCACCGTACTGGTGGTAGTCGAGGTCCTCGCTGATCTCCCGCAGGCTCTCGAACACCTGCGGCGGCGGAGGAAACGCCACGATTCCCTGGCCGAGCGAGATGGTCCCGGGCGTGCGGCTTGCCAGCTCGCCGACGAGCGGAATGATGGCGCCTTGCACGGCTTGCATACGGCGCGGCAGCGTTCGCGATGTCATCGTCATGCGACCCCGATCTTAGCAGGCCGGCCCTCGGGTATCATCGCTTCGATGATTCGTTTTCGAGCGGCTGTCGCGACCATCTGGATGTCAGGCTGGCTCGGAGCCGGATTCGGTGCACCCGCGCCACAGAAGTCCGGAGATCCTGCCGAAGGATGGTCTCTCGTCGTCCTTGGCATCGCACAGGACGGAGGCATACCTCATCTGAGGTGTCTCGATCCGCCTTGCTCAGACGTGCGGGCCGGTCGGCGGCGCGCCGAGAAAGTCTCGTCGATTGGCCTCGTGAATCGGGCGCTCGGCCTGTCGTACGTCTTCGACGCAACGCCGGATTTTCCAGCGCAGCTTCACTCCCTGACGGGCGGGGCAATGCCCACAGGCATTTTCCTGACGCACGCGCACATCGGTCACTACACAGGCCTGATGTATCTCGGCAAGGAAGCCGTGTCTGCCGATCGCGTGCCTGTATACGGCACTACCCGCATGGTGGACTACCTGACGAAGAACGGTCCGTGGAGCCTGCTCGTCTCGGATCACCATATTGCGCCCGTCGCCCTGACGATGGACCGGCCCGTGGAGCTCACGGGCGGCATCCGCGTCACGGCGTTCCCCGTGCCGCATCGCGAGGAGTTCACCGATACCGTCGGTTTCCTGATTGAAGGGCCGCGGGCGAAGGCTCTCTACATTCCCGACATCGATCGCTGGGAAAAGTGGAGCCGGAGCATCCGCGAGCTCGCCAACCAGGTCGATCTTGCGTTTCTGGACGGCACGTTCTCATCGCCTGCGGAAATCAAAAGCCGCAGCATCACCGAGATTCCACATCCGATGATTCCCGCGACGCGCACGCTTCTTCAAGGAGTCCGCGCCCATGTATGGTTCATTCACCTGAACCACACCAACCCCGCGCTCAGCGGCGCTTCCGACGTGGCGCAGGAGGGGATGACGTTTGGCCTGTAGGCCGCCGCTCTTCCCAGTCCTCCAGCGTGGCGGGCCAGTCTTCGCGAAGCAGGCGAGACAGCGATCGATCCGCGAGAAGCTTACCGCCGGTCTGACACCGAGCGCAGTAGTTCGCCTCGTTCGACGCATACACGATACGCTGCACGGGTGCGCCGCAGACGGGACAGGGCTTTCCGAAGCAACCGTGCACAGCCATGCCTTCACGAAAGGCCGTGACCCGATCTGGAAAGTCTGAACCGCATTCCCGCCGCAATCGATCGACCCATTTTTCGAGCGTGTCTTTCGTCGCCGCGTGGAGCCGCAGAACCTCGGGCGCCGTCAGGTTCCTGGTCAGCTTGAGAGGAGAGAGCTGCGCGCGATGAAGGATCTCGTCTGAATACGCATTGCCAATGCCAGAGAAGAGGCGCGGATCGGTCAGCGATCGCTTGAGGGTGTGACTCTCGCGCTGGAGCGCCGCACGAAAGGTCTCGACATCGGCGTTCAGGACATCGATGCCGCCTGGGTCATGCTGCTTGAGCGCGTCGATGCCACGGAGCACATACATCGACGCTCTTTTTTTCGTCCCGGCCTCGGTGAGGACGAGCGTGCCGTTCGGGAACACGAATGTTGCCAGGACCATTCGAGGAGGAAACCGCTTGGCCATCGGCCCCGCGCCGTCGTGCCACCGCAGTCGCCCCGCGATCATGAGATGCAGAACGAGATAAAGGTCGTCTCCGAAATCGAAGACGATCCGTTTTCCCAGGCGGGACAAAGCCCGGACCGTCCGACCTTCGATTGCCGACAGTGGCGGATCGACCGATCGCAGCACGAACACGCTCGCCAGCCGGACCGAGGTCAGGGGTTGACCGACGATGCGCCGCTCCAGATGCTCGATGTAGACGACGATGTCGGGCAGTTCGGGCATCGCACTAAGAACTAAGAACCAAGAACCAAGAACTAAGTTAGACTGGCCCTTGCGAGGATACCGCAATGAAATCAGCCCTGTTCGTCGGATTATTCCTGATCCTGGTCGTGAGCGCGCTCGCGCGCGGCATCGTCCGCGGACAGGCCGCGGAGCTCAAGCCTGGCGATCCAGCGCCGGCGTTTTCTTTGCCCGGATCGGACGGGAAGACCTATAGCCTGGCGGAGTTCAAGGGTAAGAAGGCCGTCGTGGTCGCCTGGTTCCCAAAGGCGTTCACCGGTGGATGAACGGCCGAATGCAAGTCGCTCCGTGCGAGCGGCGATGAGATTCGGAAATTCCAGGTGGCCTATTTTGCCGCCAGTGTCGACGAGCCCGCCAAGAACAAGGAGTTCGCCGAATCCCTGAGCGCCGACTATCCCATCCTGAGCGATCCCGGCAAGGAAGTCGCAAAGGCATACGGCGTGCTGGGGACGATGGGATACGCCTCACGCTGGACGTTCTACATCGGCGCCGACGGAAACATTCTCTACATCGACAAGAACGTGAACACCGAGACGCACGGAGAGGAAATCGCGGCACGGTTGAAAGCGCTCGGTGTGCCGGGGAACTAGATTACCTGTAGTTCTTAGTTCATTGGTTCTTAGTTCATGGTTCTTAGTTCTTTGTTCGAAGACTGAGAATCAAGAGCTGACAAGCTGGCATTGACAACCAAAACCGTCATCCAGTCATTCGTGTCAACCGATCCGTTCAGACCGTCACGACTTCACTGCTGAACAATCGAGACAGCAGCAGCACCACGCGCTTTTCGAACGCGTCCATCCAGGCCTTGTCGACGTCCCACGCGGACAACCAGACCTGCGGGCTTGTCTGGCCCATCGCGTGTTCCACTGCGACGCGCATCAGGCCGTTGTTCGCCGACTCGACCGTGCCTGAGAGCTCGTGGGGCGGAATCGCCTGGAGCACGCGGCCAGAAAACCTGTCGCCCGTCACAGCGGAGAGACTGTAACGATCGCCTTCGCGGAGCGAACTGGGATCACCTGCAACGCCCATTGCATCAGGCGCGACGAGTCGCGCCCAGGCCTCCGAGACCGGAAGGTCGCTGATGGCCCTGACCCACACCGCGCGACGATTGCGCCCCCGATGATGTTCCAGATAGTGGCGCAAACCGCGGAGCTCGAAGCCCCATCCCTTCACGGTCCCTTCAAATTCGTCGTCCCACGTCTGGTCCGTCCCAAAGCCGGAGTGCACGAGCCGCAGACGAGTCTTGCCTCCCACGCTCTCGAGGGTGTACTCGAGCGCAATCGCAATCGGATTCGACGCGTCGACAATGTTGCCCGCGACATCGTACGGACCAATGCGAGTCTGAAGGGTCCGGAGTCTCGTCGGTGGGTTCCACAGATCAATCGCCATGTCCCACTTGAAGGCGTCACCCCAGGCAAGATGAATCGCCCCGCCACGGCCGGGTGTTACGGCCGCGTTCAGAGGGAACCACCGCATCAGCTCCTCGGCGTCTGAGAGCGCCCGCCAGACGTCGTCGATTGGCGCGTCGATGTCGATGACCTGTTCGATGCTTCGCGTTGTGTCCGTCATGGTGTGGTGATCTCCTTAGTGCTTCTCTGGCGCATCGGCCGTGGGCGCAGCCGGCTCGGCCGCCTTTGGAGAGGGATAAGCGCCGAGCACGACCCGGAACGTCCGTCCGCCCGCCGCCGATTCGTCGTGATACTTGGCGACGATGCGGCCGATCTCGCGCGTGAGTTCCTCGGTAAAGGCCTTGCGGTCCTGCGCCCGCGCAAATCGCACGTCGGTTTCGAGCGTCATCGTGGCGAGGCGCTTCCCGGTCGCCGCGGCTCTTGATCGAAGTCCGGCGACCTCGCGGATGACACGAGATGCCAGCGCCAGGAGGTACGCGCTGCTGAAGCGGTCCTGAAAATCGGCCGGGGTGTTCCCGACCTGCCCGAGCACTTCCGGGCTGATCACGTACGACTTCGCTGTCGCCCGAACCAGACGTTCGACGCAGTTGCCGCGCCGGCGCTCTTCGACGAACTCGAGGAAGCCGTCGCGTTCCAGTTCGCGCAGGTGATAGTTGATGCGCTGTCGGGGTTGCCCGAGCTTGCGCGCGAGGCCCGAGGCGGAATCGGGTTCGCCGAGATGCGCGATGAGCTGCAGCCGAGGCGGTTGGAGCAGGGTTGCGGCGCGAGCCGAGTCTGCGACGACCTGGAGTAGAGACTGTTGGAGCATGCGCGGAGCATAAAACCGACAAAATATTTTGTCAATACTTAAGACTCTGGTCGGTTAATCGGGCCGAGAGACCCGGGCGTCCCGGGCTGGCGCTCGCGTGTGACGCCCTTCTCACGCGTGCCGTGTATGATCGGAAGGCCTTTTCTTCTGGCGCCTTTCCATGGGACTGCTCGACCGGCTTCGCCCCCAGCCCGCCTGGCAGCATGCCGATCCGACCGTGCGGCTGAGCGCGATCGCGACGCTGTCTGAGGACCAGCGCGATGTGCTGGGTACTTTGGCGTCCAGCGACAGCGACCCGATTGTCCGGCGAGCCGCGTCCGCGCGTCTGAACGACCCAGGACTTCTCAATCAGCTCGCCCGCGTCGATCCGGACGAGCTTGTGCGCGAGACGGCCGGCGCTCGACTGGTCGATCTGGCGACCAGCTCCACTGATGAAGTTCTGGCGCGGCAGGCGGCGGAGGCGGTAGAGGAGCCACGCGCGCTCGCGACGATTGCGAGGACGACCGTCGCGGAGACGGTGGGACTGGCGGCCATCGCGCGCCTCCACGACGAGAAGCTGCTTGGCGGCGTGGCGCGGCGGGCGCTCTCGCCGTCGATTCGTCTCGCCTCGCTCAATCGCGTCGTCAGCGAAGACGAGCTGGCGACCGTCGCAATCAAGACGGATCATCTCGATGTCGCCACGGCGGCGCTCGCGCGCATGACGAGCCTCGGGCATCTCGCGACGATCAGCGCGCGAGCTCGCCACAAGACCGTAGCCCGGCGCGCGGGAGCGCGGGTTCGCGCCCTGCAGCCGTCGGAGCCGGCCGTGCCGCAGGCCCCGCCAACGGATCGCCAACGCCAGTCCGATCTCTGTGCGCGGGTGGAGGCGCTGATCCCTCTTGCCGACGCCGATGGGATCTCGAGCGAGATCGTTCGTGCTCAGTCGGACTGGGCCGAGCTGGTTCCGGACGTGGATGAGGATCTCACCGAGCGCTTCGCGGCGGCTTGCGCGCGCGCGCGGGATCGCGTGACGGCGCTCGCTCGCGAGCGCGCCGAACACGAGGCCCGACTGCGCGCGGACACCGAGGGCCGTCAGGCTCGCCTTTCCCTCCAGAAACACCTCGTCGATTTTAGCGGCGACGTTCCGTCGGAGGTCGCCCGTATCCGCCAGCTGTGGCATGCGTTGCCGCCCTGGGACTCGCCAGATGCATCGGCGCTCGACGCCGAATTCGAGGCTCTCTGCGCAGCCCGCGAGCGGCAGTCTGCCCTGGCCTCCGAGGTGCGTCCGGATTTCGAGCGGTTGTGCGACGAGGCCGAACGGCTTGCCGCCGATGCGGCGGCGTTCTCCGACGAGCCGGTTCGCGAGCGTGTCATGACTCTCCGTCGCGAGTGGTCGGCTCTCCGCGCTTCGACCGCGGCGTCGCCCCGGGATCTCCTCGAGCGATTTGCGCATGCCGACGCTCTGATGCTGAAGCACGAGGCCGACGCGCGGGACAGAGCCCTTCAGCAACAGCGCGCCAGTCTCGAGGGTCTCGAGAGGCTGGTGCGCGACGTCGAGGCGCTGATCGCTGGCGACAACGTGTCCTTGAAGGACCTCGAGCGTCGGCAGCGCGACGTTCGATCGGCGCTCGATCAGATGCCCCGGCTGCCGACCCGGCGAGACCACGATCACCTGGTGGCTCGTTTGAAGGATCTGAATGTCAGAATGCAGCCCAAGCTTCTGGAGCTCCGTGAGATCGCGGATTGGGAGCGATGGGCGAATGCGGGTGTGCAGGAGACGCTCTGCGCCAAGGCCGAAGCCCTAGATGCCGTGACCGATCCCGCCGACGCGATGCGCCAGCTTCGCCTGCTCGAAGAGCAGTGGCGAGCGGTGGCTTCGGCTCCTCCGCAGAAGTCCCAGGTGCTCTGGCGCCGCTTCAGCACGGCGCGCGATCGCGTCCGCGCGCGATCCGAACGGCATCTGGCCGAACGGGCCCGCGAGCACGCGAGCAATCTGCAGCAGCGCGTGGCGCTCTGCGAAGAGGCCGAGGCCCTGGCCAACTCCGTGGACTGGCTGAAAACGGCCGAGGCCATCAAACAGCTGCAAGCTCAATGGAAGACGATCGGCCCCGTGACGCGGGGACAGGAAAAAACAGTCTGGGATCGATTCAGGCGGGCGTGCGACACGTTCTTCACGCGACGCCACGAAGACCTTGCTCGACGCAAGTCGGAATGGTCGGCCAACCTCGCGAAGAAAGAGGCGCTCTGCGTGCGCGCTGAGGAGCTGGCCTCGCGAACCGACTGGGATGCCGCGGTCGCCGAGCTCAAGCGCGTCCAAGCCGACTGGAAAGCCGTCGGTCCCGTCAAACGAAGTCGATCCGAGGCGCTCTGGACTCGATTTCACGCGGCGACCCAACTGTTCTTCGAGCGCTATCAGCAGCGCGACCAGATCGAGCAGGCGTCGCGATTGGCCGAACGCGAGCGCCTGGTCGCGCGTCTGGATTCGCTCGAATGCGAGGGCGGCGCGCTTCCGCCAGCGCCCTTGCTCGAGACGCTGCGCGAAGTCAGAGCCGCGTGGCAGAAGGTTGGCGCGCTGCCACCCGCCACCATGGCAGAATGGAACGCCAGGTTCTCCTCGTCGCTCATGAAGGTGGTCGAAGCCAATCGCGATGCGTTGGCCAACACCGAATTCGACATCGATCGAAACCAGCGCCGGATGGAAGACCTCTGCGCGCGCGTGGAACGGCTTGTCTCGAGCCAGGAACCCGCACGCGCCGTGTCGCCGGCGGCGCAACTGGCGACGATGTGGCGGGAGGCGCTGGCATCGAACACGATCGGCGGCAAGGTCGACCCGGAGGCTCAATTTCGCGCGGCGGTCGAGGATGTGCGCGATGCGCAGGCGGCGTGGCGGCGCATCGGCCTGGTGCCAGACGCGAGCCGGCGCGCGTTGACCGACCGGTTCGATCGGGCGTGCCGCACGTTCTTCGATCGCCGGAGAGCCGGCGCCTGAGGCGTGGTCGTCCGCGCGCAGGCTGTGGAGGGTCTGGTTGGAATACAACATCACGCAGTATCCGATCGATCAGGGCGCGCTCGAGATTCAATACCTCGAAGAGTTCTTCGGAGAATTCCCAAGGAAGAAAACGGCGGCGGAGATCATCGGACGGCTGTCCGGACGGGATCACCTGATCCTGATGGCCGACGCGAAACTGCTCGATGATCCGTCGACGATCGTGCCGGTGTCCTACAAGATCGCGCATGAAATCCGGGTCAACGAGACCGATCCCAAGCTGGCCGACCTGGTCGCCCGGCTGAAGGATTGCGTGGAGTTCGACGGCCGCCGGATTCTGTATTCCTGGATTGGCGGAACGCGGCGGGACTGGCGTGGGCAGGGTCACTTCCGCGCCCTGACGGAGCAGCAGGAGGCGTGGGCGCTCGATGCCGGCTATCACGAGGTGCTCGTCAAGACGAAGAACAAGTTCTACGAGATGCGCGGCACGCTCGATCACCTGCAATTCGACGTCCTGAAGTACGAGCGGCACGCCACCGACAACCGCGAGTCGAAGGTGTACCTCGGCAAGCGCCTGCACACCGAGATGCTCAACAAACACCGAAGCCGGCGGACGGTCACGACGATTGAACGCTAGCGGACGGCCAATAGACCGAACGGCACTTCCGTTCGGTCGCGGAGCCTCGTCTCCTCAAGTGCCCAGGCTCAGCAACCTGGAGCGCCGAAGACTCGATCGAAGTTGCCGCCGAAGATCCGGGCGCGTCCCTCTTCAGCCACATTCAGACGTTCGAGCACGGCGCGCTCGGTCTCGAACACACTCGTCTGCCAGCCTCGAGGAAAGAATGACGAGTCGGTGCCGAAGATCAGGCGCTCGGGTCCCACGACTTCCAGCGCCTGACGGAAGACCATGTCGAGAGTCAAGCCAGGGTGGTACTTGATCCAGCCGTTCGAGCTCGATGTGTCGAAGTGGACGTTCTGACAGAGATCGGCGGTCATCAAGGCCTCTCTGAAGAAGCCCGCTCCGAAGTGCGGCACGATGATCGGAAGTCGCGGATGCCTCAGCGCGGCGGTCTGCAGATCGAGCGGATTCCCGAATCGCATGTCGAACGGGCTCGCCAGTCCGAGACGCCGCCGGACCCCGATGGAGAGCACGCCGCAATGCACGAAGACCACGCGGCCTGGCGCCTCCGCCGCGATCTGAAAGATTCGCATCGTTCGCGCGTCGAGCAGGGAGAACTGCTGCATCGCCGGATACAGGCAGACCCCCGCCAGTTTCAGTTCGAGAAACGCGCGTCGCGTGCGCCGCTCGGCGTCGGGCGCCGTCGGATCCAGCATGAACATGCCCACGAACCGCGCCGGGTGGCGGGCGACGGCGGCCGCGACCGACGCCTCGTCGCCCGGCACGCTCGCAATGAGCGCCGCGCGCCTGACGCCGTGCGCATCGAGCTCGGCGATCCACCGATCGGCCAGCGCATCGGGTGTGCCGGGCTCGTCCCATTCGAGCGTTCGCGTGACCGATCTCACCGGATCGGCGTCAGGGGCATCAGACGTGTGCGCCGCGAGCACTTCAAAAAGACGGCGTGAGAAGAAATGGCAGTGCGCGTCGTTGACGATCATGAACCTCTCATGGTGCCGGCTGGACGTCGGGGCGGCGGCCCGTTGCAGATTCTAGATCGGCGAGCCGACGATGGCTCGCGCTGGATCAGCTATAATCCGCGCTCTGCAGTGATGATTCCGGGAGGCAGAGGGGACGAGCTCATGATGAAAAGAACCCTGGGCGCGGTGATCTGCGTTGGTCTGGCGCTCACGATGGTCGTGCACGGGAGTTCCGAGCCCTTGCGCGCGACGAAGGGCATGGTCGTGTCGGCCGAGGCCACCGGGTCTCACGTCGGTGCGGATGTCCTGAAGGACGGCGGGAACGCCGTCGATGCCGCCGTGGCCACAGCCTTCGCCCTCGCCGTCACGTATCCGGCCGCCGGCAACATCGGCGGCGGCGGCTTCATGGTGTTCCGGCCGGCCGTCGGCGATCCGGTCGCGTACGATTTCCGTGAGATCGCGCCTGCAAAGGCGACCCCCACCATGTTCATGAAGGACGGCAAGTACGATCCGAAGGTCCATCATGAGAGTTACCTGTCGGTCGGCGTGCCGGGCACGGTCGCCGGCCTCCACATGGCCTGGAAGGCTCACGGCAAGCTCCCCTGGAAGCGGCTGGTCGATCCGGCCATCGCGCTGGCGCGTGACGGGTTCACCATCAGCGACAGCTTTGCGAGGCAGCTCAAGGACGCGCTGCCGGACATGCAGAAGTCTCCCGCCTCGGTCGCGCAATTCTCGAAGAACGGCGTCCCCTACGAAGCGGGCGAGACGCTGAAGCAGCCGGATCTTGCCAGAACGCTCGAGCGCATTGCCACCCAGGGACCGGCTGGATTCTACGAAGGCGAAACCGCGCAGCTCATCGAACAGGAAATGCAGAAGAACGGCGGATTGATCACGCGCGAGGACCTGAAGAACTACAAGCCGAAAGCGCGCGTCCCCGTTCGCGGCACGTATCGCGGCTACGACATCATCGGGATGCCGCCGATCAGTTCTGGCGGCGTGGCCCTGATCGAGATGCTGAACTTGCTCGAAGGCTACGATCTCGCGGCCAACGGCTTCAACTCCGCCGCGAACGTCCACCTGATGATCGAAGCGATGCGCCGGGCCTACGCCGATCGCGCGCAGTACCTGGGCGATCCCGATTTCAATCCGACGATGCCCATCGACAAGCTGATCTCGAAGGACTACGCCGCCGAGCTTCGCAAGTCGATCGATCGCGACCGCTCATCGAAGTCGTCGCCCACGACCTTCACCTGGCCGGCTGAGGACCTCGAGACGACCCACTTTTCCGTGGTGGACGCCGACAGGAATGCCGTGGCCGTCACCTACACGCTCGAGTACGGATACGGATCGCAGATTACGGTCACGGGCGGAGGTTTCCTGCTGAACAACGAGATGGGTGACTTCAACGCGGGCCCCGGACTGACGACCGATGAAGGCCTGATCGGAACCGACCCCAATCTCGCCGCACCTGGCAAGCGGATGCTGTCGAGCATGACGCCGACGATCGTGGCCAAAGACGGCAAGCTCGTGATGGTGTCCGGCAGTCCGGGCGGACGCACGATCATCAATACGACTCTTCAAACGATCCTGAACGTGATCGATTTCGGCATGAACGCGCAGGAGGCGGTGGATGCCCCGCGGCTCCACCACCAGTGGCTGCCCGACAGCGCCCTTTTCGAGCGTAACGGCCTCTCGCCGGATACGCTGGCGATTCTCCGCAACCAGGGGCACACGCTGGAAGCGATCCCGGGAATCGGACTGGCGGAGACGATCGTCTACAACCCGAAGACCGACGCACTCGAAGCCGGTTGCGATCGGCGGGATGCCGGTGGCGGGGCGGTGGGCGTAGATGCGTTGAAGCGCTGACGCGCTTACTGGACCGCGACCAGCTCGACGTCGAAGATCAGCATGCCTTTCGGTGATCCGGCCTGGCCCTGATAGGCCAGCTTCTCCGGAATCCAGAGCCGCCGCTTTTCGCCCTCGACCATCAGCTGGACGCCTTCGGTCCATCCCGCGATGACCTGGTCGAGACGAAACGATGCGGGCTCGCCTCGCATGACGGAACTGTCGAACATCTTGCCGTCGGTGGTCCAGCCCGTGTAGTGCACGGTGACGGTGCTGGACTTGCTGGGGTGGCGCGCGCCGGTACCCGGCTTGATCACCTTGGACGCCAGGCCCGATGCTGTCTTGACCGCGTCGGCCGGTGGTCCCGCGACGTCTGCCGGGGCTTTGGGCACTTCAGTGAATCCCATGAGCTCGATATCGAACACTAGCATACCGCGCGGACGATCCGTCCGGCCCTTGTAGGCGAGCGCTTCCGGAATCCAGAGACGCCGCTTCTCGCCGGGCACCATCAGCTGCACGCCTTCCGACCACCCCGGAATCACCTTGTTCAGCGGAAACGTTGCGGCTTTCCCGCGCGCAATCGAGCTGTCGAACATCTTTCCGTCCGTCGTCCAGCCCGTGTAATTCACCGTGACGAGATCGGCCGGGCCCGGGTGTGACGCGCCTTTGCCCGGCGACAGGACCTTGGACGCCAGGCCAGAGCTCGTCTTCTGAGAGTCCGCGGGCGGCGCGCTCACGTCGGGCGGCGCCGGTATGGGCGTTGGCAGGACAGGGTCTTGACCGGCGGCCAGGCTCCCGGTTGCCGAGAGCGCTATGAGGCCGAGGGCAAAGGCGAACAAAAATCGCGCGCGTCGTGTCATGGATCAATCGTGCCTTGAACTTGCTTCTTCTGCAAGCCGCCGGTCTAGGGCGGCGGAACGAGCGTCATTTCCGGACAGCTCGAGCGCGGATTGGGATGGCTTCCCGTCGTAATAGCGTCGAGCATGCCGTCCGCCATGATGGCGTAACCGCTGTCGCTCGGATGAAAACCGTCGCTCGAATAGCTGGACTCGTCGTACATGCCAGGATCGCAGAGCAGATCGATCACGCTCACGCCCTGCGATGTGAGGCGATTGATCACTTGCGTCGACATTCCCACCGAGATCTCCTGCAGACCCTGCTTGGCCAGCAAGGGGAAGCCTGCGGCAAACGGACCACCGGCGAAGTTTGGAAGAGGGCAAGGCGCAAATGGAAAGCAGGGGACGCTGGCGCCGACACCCACCGCGTCGCTCGCGCCGAGCGCTGTGTACGACACGGTCTGACCCGGTCCGGGCATCGGGCTCGGGCTGGTCGGAGGCGCGTCGCTCCCGCCGCAACCGGGTCCGCTCGAAAGGGCAATCGCGGCGATCAGGATCGCCGCCGATCGACGGGCGCCACACCCCATGAGCCCAGAATGTTCGTGCGGGCGGGCCGATTGCAAGCTCTGCCAGGGGACCGGAACCGTCAACGTTTTCCTGGAGCCATCCATCTAAGCCACATCACCTCGACCCACGACTTGATCTCTCGGTGGAAAGACGGCCATGCTGCAGGACATCAGGTTCGCCATCCGCTCGCTGCTTCATCGCAAGACGTTCTCGGCCGTGTCACTCGCGATGCTCGCGCTCGGCATCGGCGCGAACACTGCGATCTTCAGCCTTGTGTACAACGTGCTCCTCAGGCCGCTTCCGTTCCCCGAGGCCGGACTCCTCGTGAAGATCTCCGGCGGGCACGTCGGCGAGACTCGCTACTCCAATATCTCCCCACCGGACTTCGTGGACTTCGATCGACAGTCGAATGCCTTCGAGGCCATGGGCATTCTCACCTCCGCGTCCGAGTCCACGCTGACCGGCATGGGCTCGCCCGAACGAATCATGATTGGCCGCGTTTCAGAAGGGTTCTTTCGCGTGTTGCACCCCGGCCTGTCCGCAGGTCGAACGTTCGACCGTGACGACGATCGGCCGGACTCCCCGCTGACCGCGGTCCTCACGGATGGGCTCTTCCGTCGTCGCTTCGGTTCGGATGAGACGATCGTCGGGCGTCAGATACGACTCGGCGGCAGGCCTGTCACCGTCATCGGAATCCTCTCGCCCGACTTCATCCACCCCGAAGCAGACGCCATGGGCCAGCCTGAGGCGTATCTGCCGTTCCAGTTGAACGTTCAGGAGGAGAGTCGTTCGGCCCGCTACATCAGGGCCATCGGCCGGTTGAAGCCGGAGATGACGATGATCGAGGCTCAGGCCCGCTTGTCCACGATTGCCATGCGCCTCGAGCAGCAATACCCCAACGACAACAAGGACGAACGGGCGTTTGTCACGCCGCTCCTCGACTCCATCGTCGGGTCGACGCGTCCGGCATTCCTGGTCCTGGCCGGTTCGGTGGCCGTGGTGCTGCTCATAGCCTGCGTCAACATCGCCAACCTGCTCCTTGCCAGCGGCGTGCAACGACGCCGCGAGATGGCCGTCCGCGCTGCGCTCGGCGCCACGAGCGGTCGATTGATTCGGCAGCTCGTCACGGAGAGTTTCGTTCTCGCGACCGCGGGTGGGCTGGCCGGACTCCTGATTGCGCAGTGGGGAGTACGTTCACTCGTTCACCTGGCAGCGGGCAGTCTGCCAAGGGTCGAGGCAATCGGGGTCAACTGGATGGTGCTGGTCTTCGCCATCGTCCTCTCCTTCGCGACGACGATTGTCTTCGGGCTCGTGCCCGCGATCTGGCTCGCAAGAGGAGATACCTTGCCGGCGCTCCGCGTTGGCGCTGCGGGTGAAGGCACCGGACCGCGCATGGCGTGGTTCCGGCGCAGCCTCGTCGCGGGCGAGGTCGCGCTCTCGATGACGCTTCTCCTCGTCGCGGGATTACTCGTCAGGAGCTTCTGGCGACTCTCGCACGTAGACCCGGGCTTCCGGGCCGAACACGTGCTGTCGATGAGCGTGTCGGTTCCAACCGCCGCTTATCCGGAAGGCGATCAGATTCCGTTCCACCGCGAAATGACCGCGAGGGTGGCGGCGCTTCCCGGAGTGGTGTCTGCGGGGTCCACCAACATCCTGCCGCTCGCGGGGAACTATTCGTGCGACGGATTCCAGGTGGACGTGCGGCCCAAGCCGGAAGGACAGATCCCCTGTGCCGAGGCGCGTTCGGTCACTCCCGACTATTTCCGCACGATGGGCGTGAGGCTGATGAACGGGCGTTTCTTCACGGACCGTGACACAGAAGCATCGCGTCACGTCGTCATCCTGAACGAGGCCATGGCCCGCCAGTACTGGCGGGGCGAAGATCCGGTCGGCCAGACGATGACGTATGCGTCCCGGGGACAGGGCGACTCGCGCCTGATTGTTGGTGTCGTGGCGAGCGTGCGGCATTTCGGTCTCGATCAGCGAGAGACGCCGGAGTTTTACACACCGCATGCGCAGCAGCCGTCCTACCACACGATGCATCTGGTCGTTCGCGCGAATGGCGATCCTCTGTTGTTGACGGGTGCGATTCGGGAAATCGTTCAGTCGCTCGATAAGGACGTGCCGATTTCCGAGGTTCGCACGTTGGATGACGTGGTCACGACATCCATCGCCGGACCCTGGTTGCGCACGGCGCTCCTTGGCGCATTCGCCATACTGGCGCTCGTTCTCGCGGTCGGCGGACTCTACGGCGTCATTGCGTATGCCGTCGGCCAGCGAACGCGAGAAATTGGCATTCGAATGGCGCTCGGCGCGCAGGCCCATCAAGTTGTGGCCTCCGCGATGAGGGACGGACTCCTGCCCGGGCTGATCGGCGTGGCTGTGGGGCTTCTGGGCGCTCTACTCTCGGGCCGATTAGTGGCGAGCCTGCTCTTCGGCATTACGCCCACCGATGCCGCAACGTTCTTGACGCTGCCGCTTCTGCTACTCCTCGTGGCTCTCCTCGCGAGCTATGTCCCGGCACGGCGGGCCACGCGTATCGATCCCGTGTCGGCTCTCCGTTCAGAATAGCGCCGCACGCTAACCGGGGAGGCTTCTCGCCCGTCTGACAGCTCAGACAACGAGGTCCCGCCATGTCCGAGATCCGCCACGCGGTTCGCGCGCTCATCAAGACCCCCGGATTCACGCTCGCCTGCGTGGTGACGATGGCACTTGGCATCGGCGTGAACGCCGCGATCTTTCGCTACGTCGACGCGATTCTTCTTCGACCTCTGCCGTACCCGGCGCCGGAGCAGCTCGTGGCCGTCTGGCAAACCACGCCCGTCGATCGGAGTCAGGGTGCGTCACCGGCGAACTTCCTGGACTGGAAGGCTGACGCGCGTTCGTTCAACGGGCTGGCGGCATTTGCGATCCGCACTCGCATTCTGGGCGGCGGTTCGAGCCCAACCGACGTCGACGTGGCAACGGTCACGCCGGATTTCTTTCGCGTGCTGGGCGTGGAGGCCGCTCTCGGTCGAACATTCGGCGATCAGGACGCGGGTGCAGCGGAGGCGCTTCTCGGATTCGAGCTTTGGCAGCGCCAGTTCGGCGGCGACCGACATATCGTCGGCCGCACGATCGTGCTGGACCGGGAGGCGTACGAGGTCGTTGGCCTGCTGCCCCGAGGATTCCGGTTTCCAGGTGACGCGGCGCTTTGGGTGAGGTCGTCGGACGAGGTGCCCGGCCTGCCGATTCCGTTCGACGGCCGGCTGCGCGATCTGCGCGACGCGCGATATCTGGACGTGATAGGGCGCCTGCGGCCGGGTGTCACCCTGAAATCCGCCCAGGCCGAGATGGACATTCTGGCCGCCCGCCTGCGAACACAGTTCCCTGCTGACAATCCGGAGACCGGCGTGCGTCTGGTCTCTCTGCACGATCAGATGGCTGGAGGTGTGAGGCCGATCCTTCTCTTGATGCTGGGTGTCGTGGGATGCGTGCTGCTCATCGCCTGCGCGAACGTGACGAACCTGCTGCTGGTGCGCGGCGCCGCGAGGTCGCGAGAACTGGCGATTCGTGCGGCGCTCGGTGCCGGGCGCGCCCGCCTGGTGCGCCAGCTGCTGGTCGAGAGCAGTCTGCTCGTCACGGCCGGGTGTGGGATTGGGCTCGCGCTCGAGGCCTTCGCCGGACCCTATCTGGCGCGCGTCCTGCCGGCGACGGCGGGTCTCGTGACCGAAGTTGGCCTGAACCGTTCTATCGTCGTGTTTGCAGTCCTCGTCTCGGCGGGCTCGGCCATGCTCGTCAGCATCTTCCCGGCACTCCGAGCCAGCGGCCAGTCGACGAGCGACGCGCTCATGCGCGGCGGACATTCGACAACCGGAGCGAGAGGCGCGCGCGTGCGCGGCTGGCTCGTCGTCATCGAAGTCGGGCTGTCGTTCGTGCTCGTCGTCGGCGCGGCGCTCCTTCTGCAGGCGGTCTTGCGCCTCGAACGCGTCGATCCGGGATTTCAGACCCGCCGGGTCGTCACTGCACGCCTTTCATTCCCCGCGTCGCGACGAGGCGATCTGTTCGGTCCGCGAGCCTTCTATGGGCAAGTCGTCGAGCGGATGTCGGCCCTTCCGTCTGTTGACGCGGTCGGCGCGATCCAGGCGTTGCCACTCGGCGGCGGCAGCTATCAGGCGAACATTCAAGTGCAGGGCCGCGACTTCCGGGCCGGTGAAGCGCCCGACGTCTGCTGGCGCGTGATCACGCCTCACTATTTTCACGCCATGAGCGTGCCGATTCTCCGAGGCCGGCCATTCTCCGAGTCGGATCGAGACGATGCGCAGCCGGTGTCACTCGTGAATGCGACGCTCGCCCGGCTCCTCTGGCCGGATCGGAGCCCGATCGGCGAGCACATCCGCACAGGCCTGGACCGTCACGATGTCTGGACCGTCGTCGTCGGCGTGGTGGGCGATACTCCACAGCATGGCCTCGGCACGCTGACGGAGCCCGAAATGTACCGGCCCCTCGCGCAACGCACGAGTTTTTCCGGTGGTTCGATGAGGATCGTCGTTCGGTCGAAGGCGGAAGGTGCCGCCCTTGGACCGGAGATCGGGGCGGCTGTACGTGCCGTCGATCCGCACGCCTCGGTCGGCGAGGTCGAGAGCCTCGAACAGGTCCGGCGGACATCGATGGCGTTGCCGATCGGCATCGGGACGCTGCTCGGATCGTTTGCCCTGCTCGCGTTGACGCTGGCTTTGATCGGGCTCTACGGTGTTATGGCCTGCCTGGTCAGCGAGCGCATGAGGGAGTTCGGCCTTCGACTCGCAGTAGGCGCGGCGCCCCGCGACCTCGTTCGTCTCGTTCTGGCGAGAACGGTTGCGCTGGTGGCGCCGGGCCTTCTCGTCGGCCTCGTGGCTGCGGTGGCTCTCACGCGCCTGCTCTCCAGCTTTCTTTACGGGGTGAGCCCGACCGATCCGGTCACGCTGGCCGGCGTGGCGATCATGCTGGGCGCCGTCGCGGCGGCCTCCGCCTGTCTTCCCGCCAGACGCGCGGCACGCATCGATCCGATTCGCACGCTGCGAGCGGAGTGATCCGGCAGCCTCCCACGAATTTCCGACTATGATATCTGGTGTTTGTGGAGGTCCGTGTGACGCTGGCTCGTGTTACGTCCGCCCTCGTAGTCGCGTCGTGCTTCGCTTCTGCTGCATCGTTCACATCGGCGCAATCGCCGATCCGTGCCAGGGATCTCGGCGTCCCGTTTGACGGCGAGCCGGGCCCGCTCAATGCCATCACCGACGTCAAAGGCGTCGAGGTGGGTCACACCACCATCATTTCCGGTGAAGGAAAGCTGCAGGTCGGCGTCGGGCCGGTTCGAACCGGCGTGACGGCCGTCTTGCCGCGCGGCCAGAGCTCGAGCGATCTCGTGTTCGGCGGGTGGTTCGCGCTGAATGGCGCCGGCGAAATGACGGGGACGACGTGGCTCGAGGAGTCGGGTTTCATCGACGGTCCCATCATGATCACCAACACGCACAGTGTCGGTGTCGTGCACGATGCCGTCATCAAATGGCGAGTGCGGTCCGGCAAGCCGGATCCCGAAGGCTATTGGTGGTCGGCACCGATTATTGCGGAAACCTGGGACGGCAGCTTGAACGACGCCAACGGCTTTCACGTGAAAGACGAGCACGTGTTCAATGCCATCGCCACGGCCAGTTCGGGACCGGTCCTCGAAGGCGCGGTCGGCGGGGGCACCGGCATGATCTGCCACGACTTCAAGGGCGGCATCGGCACATCGTCGCGAAGGCTCGGTGATGAGGATGGAGGGTTCACGATTGGCGCGCTCGTGCAGTGCAATTACGGCGATCGCGGTCAGCTGCGAGTCGCAGGTGTGCCCGTCGGCCGCGAGATCACAGAGGACATTCCCAAAGAACCTGCGCAGGATGGATCGATCATCGTGGTGATTGCCACGGATGCGCCGCTCCTGCCGCATCAGCTCAAACGGCTGGCCAAGCGCGCCTCGCTCGGCCTCGCGCGAAATGGCAGCATCGCGTCCAATGGCTCCGGCGACATCTTCGTCGCGTTCTCGACCGCGAATCCGGGAGCCTATAACAACTCCAAACAGACCTCGCTGGTGCTGTGGCCGAACGATCGCCTGAGTCCGATCTTCGAGGCAGCGGTGCAGGCGACAGAAGAAGCCGTCATCAATGCCCTGGTGGCCGCAAAGACGATGACGGGCATCAACGGCTACCGCGTGATTGGCCTGCCACACGACCGCCTGCGCGACGTCCTCCGGAAATACAACCGGCTCGTCGAACCCGGGCGGAAGGGACTGGAGCACTGATCGTCATGAAGACGACACGACGCCGGGCCGGGTCCGGCGCCCTCGGGGTCTCGCGTGTCGCGCTCGTGGGCGCTGGCGCGATGGGCGAAGCGATGATCGGGGGGCTCATCAGGAATCGGCTGATCGATCCGAGGGCCATCGTGGCGAGCCATCCCAGGTCCGAGCGCGCCCGCGAGCTCGAATCACGGCTCGGCATCCAGACCGTCCCGGAAAACCGCGCCGCCGTGCACAACGCCGAGGTCGTCGTGCTCGCCGTGAAGCCTCAGGTACTGCGATCCGTGTTCAAGGAGCTTCGAGGGGCCCTGGCGCCCTCGTCGCTCGTCCTGTCGGTGGTGGCTGGGGCGCGCATCGAGTCGATCGTGCGGGGCCTCGACCACAAGATCGTCGTGCGGTCCATGCCGAACACACCGGCACAGGTCGGAGAGGGCATGACCATCTGGACGGCCACCCCGACGGTTCGAGAGAAGCAGCGCGAACAGGCGCGAATGATGTTGCGCGCGCTTGGACGCGAACTCTATGTCGAGGATGAAGTCTTTCTCGACATGGCCACGGCAATCAGCGGCACCGGGCCGACGTACGTGTTTCTGCTGATGGAAGCGCTGATTGACGCGGCCGTCCACCTGGGCTTTTCACGACGCGATGCGCGCGAGATCGTCATCCAGACCGTGAAGGGCGCGGCGATGTTCACCGAACGGTCGAGCTTGCATCCGGCCGAGATGCGTAACATGGTGACCTCGCCGGGCGGCACCAGCGCCGAAGCGCTGTATCAGCTGGAAAAAGGCGCGTTCCGGACGGTGCTGTCGAAGGCGGTGTGGGCCGCGTACCAGCGCAGCGTATCGCTCGGGGCACTGAACAGCAGCGTCCCGGCCTTCGAACCGGTGGAGAAGTCGGGCGAGAGCGGGTAAACTTCTGCGCGCGCGGTCCCGGGATCGTGCGCCACTTCCTATGCATTTCATCATCGTGCGCAAAGGGCAGGACGAGAAGTTCAGGTTCCTCAAGGAAACATTCGAGCGTTATCCGATCGATGTCTTCTGGGATCGTCGCGCGAAGGAACGACGCCAGCGCGCCGAAGTCCGTCCGGTCGATCATCGCCGCGGCGGAGACCGCCGCAAGACCGTCCCGGAAACGTGGGCCGAGCTCGATTTCGTTCTGGCCCGTCAGACGCTCGACCACGACGCGCGCTGATCCGCCCGGTCTCTCCCTCTCCGACGACGAAAGGACATCCCTTGAGGCCTTCTGGAGATTCGTCGCGCCGCTCTTTCATCGTATCGACCGTCATGCTGGCGGGCTGGGCGGCTTCGGCGGTCCTCCGCGCGCAACCGGCCATGATGATGCCGGATGTCAAGGAATCGTCACTCGACAACGGGCTCCGCATTCTCGTCGTCGAGGATCATTCCGAGCCGCGCGTCGCGTGCAAGATCCTGACGCGCTTCGGCGCGGTTGTCGAGGAGCCTGGACGCCTCGGCAGCGCCCACTATCTCGAACACCTGATGTTCAAGGGGACGCCCACGATCGGCACGACCGACTGGAACGCGGAGCGCCCGATCATCGATCGCATCTATCAACTCGAGGCCGAGCTCGTTCAGGAGCGGAACCGGGCCAGAAACGACCTGAAGCAGCGGGGCGTGTTCCTCGATTTTGCGCACCAGCCTTCGACGCCCCGCCTCGACGAGCTGCAGGCGCAGATCCGCGCCGCCGAAGAACAGGATGCGGCGTTCATCAAGACGAACGACAGCATGAGCTATTACCAGCGGACGGGCGGCATGCGCATCACGGCCTCGACCGAGCAGGAGTACATGAAATTCGACGTCAACCTGCCGTCCGAGAAGATCGAGATGTTCTTTCGTGTCGAGGCCGATCGGATGTCGAACAGCATCTGGCGCCAGTTCGATGCCGAGCGGATGATCCTCTGGGAACAGCGGCTCGGGGATCTCGGTCGGCCCTCAACCGAATTCAGGGAGACGATGGCATCGGCCACGGGCGCGATTTCGCCAATCTACTGGAACGAGGGATACCCGACGGACTTTCCGTTGCTCGAGCGCGCGTATACGCGCCGGCTCTATGACACCTGGTTCATTCCCAACAACACGATTCTGGTCTTCGTGGGCGACACCACGCTGGCGGAGGTCGAGCGCCTTGCTCGTTCGTACTTCGCGGCGATCCCGCGAGGGCCGGAGACGCACGACACGCTGGCCGTCGAGCCGGTTCACCACGAGCTGATCCGGGTGGAAATGTCGACCAAGACGTACGGGCCGGCCATCGACGTGCGACACAGGATTCCGGGAGTCGGTCATCCCGATCGCCCTGCGATTGAGCTGCTCGCCGAGATCATCGCCGATCCTGACGGCCCCATCGGCTGGCCCACGCTCGGGGCGGGCCTGGCGACATCCTTATCTGCAGACACGGTCGTCACTCACACGGATCGGTTCAGTTTTCCCAGCAGCCTCAACATCGTGGAGCGAGCCGCTTCCGCGGATGCCATGGCGCCGCTCGAGGAGTCGCTCGTCGCGGCGGTTGATGCGCTCCGGTCGAAGCCAATCAGCGACGCCGTGATCAATCGCGCGAAAAAACGACAGCGCGTGACCTGGGAACGACGGAAGCTCAACTGGGACGACCTCGCGTTCGACCTGGGGCATTACGAAATCATGGACTCGTGGCGGACCCTCTACCGTGAACTGAACGCGCTGCAGCAATTGACGGCCGAGGATCTCCGGAAGGTTTCGGAGAAGTATTTCGTGCGAACCAATCGCGTGATTGGTCTCGCGCGGCCCGAAGGAGCGGCGCGATGAGATGCGTCGCTCGCTGCGTCGCCCCGAGCGCGCTCGCGCTGATCCTCGCGACGTCGGCTCTCGGCGTGGCGTTCGCACAGCGTCCGGTGGTGCCATTCGAGAATCCTGATCGCGTGACGTTCGGTCCGTCGAAGTTCGTCCTTTCCCGACCCCGCACGTTACGAAGTTCAGCTCGGCGAAGGTCTGGTGGTGTACGTGGTCGAGGATCGCCAGACGTCGACCGTGCAGCTGAGCGGCGCTCGTAGGCGCGAGTACGCTCGACGATCCGGAAGGGAAGGAAGGACTCGCCGAGGCGGTTGGCTTTGCCTTGAACATGGCCGGCCCCGCGTCGCTCACTTCGGAAGAGTTCCAGCGGCGGCTCGCTGTCATGGACGCGCGCCTGAGTGTGACGGTCGATCTCGAGCACACCAGGGTGAGTCTCTCGCTCCTGACCGAAGACCTCGATCAGGGGCTCGACATGTTTGCGCGCATGCTGCGCGAACCGAGACTCGATGAATCGGTCGTTGACGAGTATCGCCGCCGCGGTGTGGTTCGGGGCTGGGATCCGAATGAACCGAAGGCCCGGCCCGAGGTCGAGTTCCCGCGTTTCATCTATGCCAATCATCCGGCCGGCCGGCGCCCAACCGATGCGAGCCTTCGATCAATTACGGCGGCCGATGTCGCGGCGTTCCATCACCGCTACTTCGTGCCGAACAACATAGTCCTCGCCGTGTCAGGCGGCATTGATCACGCGGCTATCGGCCTGTCGCTGAAGCAGCGATTCCTCACGCCGGCCTGGAAGAAAACCGTGGTCTCGCACGCTCCGGTGCCGGTCGTGCCGCGCGCCGCGCCTCGTGCGCTCCACGTGTTCGATGCCGACACCCTCCAGGGATGGATGCTCGTCGGACATCTCGGCCGGCAGGGACGACAGCCCGATCAGCCAGCCCTCGAGATCGCCAACTACATTCTGGGTGGGGGAGGTGCGCTCTGGAAACGCGTGCACGCCGAGCGGCCTCCGGCCGTTCCCGAGGGGCACTTCTATGCGCGGCTCTTCAACGAGAGCCGATCCAAGCGAGGCCTGACCAACGATACGTCGTCATACGTTCCCGCAGGATTCCGCGTCCCGGGCCTCATTTACGCGGTGACGCTGGGTCGGCCTGAATCGATGGCGTATCTACTGAAGATCATCGATCAGGAGTGGCGCCGGATCGGAGAGGATGTCTCGGACGCCGACATCGAGATCGCCAAGCACGCCCTCGTCGAGGGGCATTTTCAGATGCGCTTCGCCGGCGCGCACCAGACGGCCTTGTCGCTGGCGGAGGATCGATTCTTCGACGGAGGTGTTGCCTGGGCGCGAGGTTATGCTGCGGCCATTCAAGCCGTCACGCGGGCGCAGGTGCTCGCGGCCGCGAAGAAATACTTTCGGCCGGACGACCTCGTGGGCGTGCTCGTGGGCCCGATCGAGCGGATTCGTGCCGCCGAGCATCCCCTCTACAAGGCACGGTTATCGGATTTCGGCGAGGTGGTCGTTCACTCCCCGAACTGATACCTTGACTCCGTTCGGACGGGGCGTCGCCTCACTTCATCATGGAATCGAGGCTCCACTTTCCGCCGCCCCGTGAGGCGACGTAGAGCCAGAGGAAACAATAGACGATAGCCAGTTCTCCGCGATTCTGGATTGGCCAGAACCCCTGAGGAGCGTGCGCCAGGAAGTACGCGAAGGCCATTTCGCCGCTCGCAATGAACGCGGCGATGCCCGTTCCGAGTCCGAGCGCGATCAACACGCCCCCCCCGAGCTCGATGATCCCTGCGAACCAGGTCCGCGAGAGAAAATCCGCGGTGGCGCCGGTTCCACCCATGCCGCCGAGCATTCCCAGGATCTTCTGCGCGCCGTGACACGCGAAGAGCAGCCCCGCGACGATGCGCAGGAGCGCGTAGAAGTCTTCTGAGTACCCGCCAAGGATGCGCTTCACCACGTCACTGCCTCCCTCCGGTGTCGCGGCCAGACCCTCATGAATACCTAAGGCTTCTCGTTCCCGCCATCGACGCACATGCCACTGCCAGAGTCCTTGAACTGTCCAACCGCCGGGATGAATTCCCACTCATAGCTCGTCGGCGCCAGTGTCAGCTTCAGGATCCCGTACGACGGGTTGTCACGGACCTCGCTGTTCCGGCGGTCCGATCCCCACTTGTACACACCGCCGCCGCCCGTTCCCACGACGAACTCCCTGATGCCGCGCGGATCAGCGTGACCAGCCGGATTCATCGGCGGGAAGCGCTCGTAGTCGTGGTCGTGCCCATTCAGCACGATATCCGCGCCGGCCCCGTACAGCACCTTCCACACTTCCTCCATCTGCGGGCTGTCGCCGTGATCGCCGGAGCTGAAGACGGGAATGTGCCAATAGGCCAGCGTGCACGTTTTCACATTGGTTTCGAGATCTTTGCGCAGCCACTGGACCTGATCGGAGTTCTTCTTCGCCTCGACGATGCTGTTCAGTGAGACGATATGCCAGGCGCCGAGATCGAAACTGTAGTAGCCGCGTCCCGGGGGGCCGGCCTGCTCGCCGAAATACTCGTAGTACGGGCGGCCCTGTCTGGGTGTGATAGTCGTGATTGCCCGGCGTCGGCCTGGTGCGCGCCTTGTGGCGCCCCCATGTCGGGCCGTAACAGTCCCTGAACGATTTCTCCGAACCGTCCTCGTAGGCATGATCCCCGAGCGTCAGGATGGTGCCCTCGATCTGGTCGAGCAGCCTCGCGGTGGCCACGGCCCCGCTCAGGATCTCGCACTTGGCGATATCCCCTGCCGCGAGGACGACTGCCGTGTCGGACGTGGCGGATCCGGGCTGCGGTTCCTGGGGCGCCTGCTGATGGACGAACCAGAAGGCGAGAACGACGGGGAAGAGTCTCGTCATGTGGGCACAGAGTATACGCGGAAAAACGCGCGCGCCTCCAGCCGACGGTTCTTGTCCCCCGTTCGGAAAGGTGTGATGATCGGCCGGCTCTAAACGGGAGGTCAGAGACGTGCGGAAATTCTGGATCGATACGGACACGGCGTCCGACGACGCAGTCGCCATCCTGATGGCACTCAGGTGGCCCGATGTCCAGGTGGTCGGACTCTCGGTGGTCTCGGGCAACGTCCCCGTCGAGATGGGTGCGCGAAACGCCCGCTACACGGTCGAACTCTGCGACAAGGATGCGCCGGTTCACCAGGGACTGGCCCGCCCCCTCGTGCGCGAGGCCAGCTACGCGTATTTCTTCCATGGCCCAGACGGCATGGGCGGGATGAACTATCCGGAACCCAAACGACCGCTGGCCGGCGAGCATGCCGTCGATGCGCTGATCGCGGCCGTTCGTGCGGCACCCGGCGAGATCACGCTGGTGACGCTCGGGCCGTTGACGAATGTTGCGATGGCGCTCGGCATCGCGCCCGATCTGGCGTCCAAGATTCCGGCCTGCTATGTGATGGGAGGCGCGGCCGCGACGCTCGGCAACATCACGCCGGCCGCCGAGTTCAACATCTGGGTCGATCCTGAGGCCGCGCGCATGGTCTTTCATTCAGGCATGCCGATCCTCATGGTGGGCTGGGAACACTGCCGCGGGGCGGCCAACCTCGATGACAAGGACATGGCGGAGGTGCGCGCGTTCCGCACGAAGTACGCGGACTTCACCCTCGACTGCAATCGTCAGGCGATCAAGACCAATCGCGAATGGCTGGGCGATCCAGGCCTGTCGCTGCCCGATCCGGTGACGATGGCCGTCGCGCTCGATCCCGCGGTCTGCACGCGCAAGAAGAAACACTACGTGGATGTGGAGACGGGAAGCGAGCTCACGCGAGGCATGACCGTCGTCGACGAACTCGGGGTCAGCAAGAAACCGGCGAACGTCGAAGTCTGCTGGGCCGTGGACGTGGCGAAATGGAAGGAGACGCTTTACAAGACGATCAGGTGAAGGACGGGTGCTGCAGGTCCTGTTGGTCCTCTCGGTCCTCGAGGTCCCCAGCACCTGAACCTGCGGAACCCGAAGCACCTGGAGGACCCAGAGGACCTAAAGGACCCAAGACACCTGAGCTGCTCTTGAGTTCCTAGCCCGCCGTCGACGTGTACTTCGAGGCGTTCGCCGCGATGTACTTGATCGCGTCGATGGCGCGGTCGACCTGCGCCGGCGTGTTGTAGAGGTGCGTGGAGATGCGGCACGCGTTGGCGTTCAGCCGCGACACCGGAAAGTAGATGCCTTCGCGCTCCATCATCACCTTCGTGATCGTTTCCTTCGGCACTCCCGGAATGTAGAACGTCGTCAAGCCGCCGTTCAGATAGGCGGTTGACGATGTGCCGACCTTGACGCCGGCGGCGTCCTTGAGTCCGGCCCGAAGGCGCGTCGCAAGCTCGCGCACGCGGCCCTCGATCGTAGTCTTGCCGATGGCGTTCTGGAAGTCGATCGCGTCGCCAATGCCGAGCGCCGACGGGATGTCCCGCTGGCCGGATCGTTCGTACTTCTTCGCGCCCATCTCCGGCTTGTCGTCCTCGTTCCACATGTCGGACGCGACCTGATCCTGGATGTCGCGCTTGAAGTACGACACGCCGGTGCCCGTGCCGGCCATCAGCCACTTCTGGCCCGCGGCCGCGTAGTGATCGACACCGAACTCGTGGAAGTTGAGCGGCAGCATACCCAGCGCGTGCGCGCCATCCACTGAGATCAGCAGACCCTTCCGGTGGGCGAGCTCGGCCAGCTCCTTGATCGGGGTGACGAGTCCGGTCACGAACACGATGTGGCTGGTGAAGAGCACCCGCGTCTTCGGTGTGATCGCCTTCTCGAAGAGCGAGACGATCTGATCGACGCTGTCGGGCGGCGCGGGAATGTCCACGACGTTGATCTTGAGGCCGTGGCGTTTCTCGCGGGCGCGCCAGGGGCCGTAGCCGCCCGGGTGCTCGTGCGACGACATCAGCACCTCATCGCCCTCTTTCAGATTGACGCCCCAGCAAAAGAGCTTGATGCCCTCGGTGGTACTCCGCATCAGGACGATCTCGTCAGCGTTGGCCCCGGTGAATGCCGCGACCTTCTCGCGGACCTCATCCGTCATGCCGCCGCGTCTCGGGTCTTCCATGATGTCGCGCAGGTACCGGACATTGGCGTCGAAGACGTACCGCGGCATCGGCCCGAGCGTGCCGTTGTTCATGTAGGTCAGATCGTCGGTGATGTTGAACTGCTTGCGGACCTTGAGCCAGTAGGCTTCATCCACGGCGCCCGTCGGCTTCAGGTAGTCGAGCCCCATCGGGGCGGCCGGCGTCGTGTTTTGCGCGAGCACGACACTCGGGCTCATGCCCGCTGCGGAGAGACTGCCGACCGCGACAGCCGCCGAGCCGCCCAGGAACGTACGCCGCGACACTCCGACGTTGAAGCCTTCATCCGATGCTGGCGGTTTGACGGTACTCATTCATGCCTCCTGGGTCGAGCTGGTCGACATGCGGTGATGATGCGGATGTCACGCGGTGTGAGAGTTCGGCCGTAATGTAGCCGTGGGTCCGCGGGTTGTCAATTTGTCGGAGGCCCCGCGGATCCATCGCGACGTGACAAACCGTGACAATCGACCTCAGGGCCTGCCGGTGAGTCGCCTGAGCGGCCAGGTCAACAGGCGCGCCGCTCGCCAGGTTCGGCCAGACAGAATCATGTCGAGCGTCTTCTGCGTTTCGTCGAGGTGCGCGAGGTGTCCGTGCAGATGGTCGAGACGATTCTGAAGGGCTCGCGCGTCCTCCTGCGCACGGAGCAGATCTGTTTCGAGCTGCTCTCGCGCAGCGCGGTCTGGTGACCGATCGACATTCGACCCTCGCAGCGAGGCGTGGAGGCGTTCCGAATCGTCCACCACCTGGTGGAGCTGGTGCAGCTCATCGGCTCGTTCGCGCGTCAGTCGGGCGAGGCGCGTGTATCGGTCGTCCGAACGCAACATCAGCGACGCGAGCTCGCGTTCGAAGGCCTCGCTCGAACGCTCCCACGAAAACCGGCGTACGGTCTGGCGTGCTCCTGTCTGGAGCTGCAGGAGCCGCGCGCGATCCGCGACAAGGCACTCGAGCGCCGTTCGAGCGGCGCGGTCGTCGTCGATCGGCACGACGAAGACAGTTGAATCCGTCCTTCAGATACTCGTCGTGGCCTTCGAACGCCGTCACGATCGCGGTTCCGCCCGTCGCGAAAATCTCGAGCACGGGCAGGGAAACGCTTTCTTCACGGCTCAACTTCAAGAGAACGTCGCACGACGCATAGATTCCCGGAACGTCGGCGAAGGGAACGCGCGGGAAGTGGCGCGCCGCCAGGTGCTGCCGCTCGCTCGTGCCGTTCGGGTCGAGATACCAGACCTCGACGCCGGGCACCTTACCGGCCACGTCAAACGCCAGGTCGATCCGCTTGTAAGGGGCGTCTCCCGCACCCTCGATCAGCACTCGGACTCGATCGGCCGGCCGCGAAGCGAGCGGTTCGGCGTTCTGGAATACCTCTTCGTCGACCGCGCACTCGATGTGCGCGGCGTCGCAGCCGAACTCGGAACTCAGATAGCGTTGAAGTGCCCGGGAGGCCGCGAAGAAGCGAAAGTCTTCGCGATAGGTTTCCCGCACGAAGGCGCTGAAGAAGCGACGCGGGGTATCGTAGAAACGCTCCTCGAAACCCTGAACGAAATACGCGTACCGTGCAGCACGAAGTCTGGAAATGGCGTAGGCGGTTTCCCACCACGTGGCGACCGCCACATCCCAGGATTCTTCAGGGTCGATGTCGGAAAGGAGTCGGGTTGCGACGCGCTCCATGCCCGGGTAGAGCGTGATGTTCGGAGGAAAGCGCTCGCGTTCGAAGATCAGCAGAACGTCGTGGCCTCTGGCGGCGAGCCGTCGAGCGTGCTCGAAGATCGTGAAAATGCCTCCCGAGATACCGTTTTTCGGGAGAAGGAAGGCAATCTTCATCGTGTTGTCACGCCATGTGGTGCGAAATCCAGCGCACGGCTAGCGGGCCGGCTCGGCGTGCGAGGGATCGAGGCGGATGTACCGCACCTGATCGACCTCTATCGCTGCGACGTCGCCTTTGTGATCCAGGCTGAACGTGACAAAACTCTTGCCGAGCCACGCCTTGTCCCAGATGGCGCGGAACGTGTCGTAGTTCCAGTGCTCGAGTGTCGCCCGGAATCCGGATCCCTGCCGCAGCTGGAGCGCGCCGTTCGCGTAGGAAACTTCGACGCGGCCACGCACGTTGTCGGTGAAGATGCCGGCGTACTTGTCGAGCGGCAGCGAAGGCTTCGTCCCGGTCACACGCTGTTCTTCGAGGCGTGTCGCTGTCGCCTCGGCATCGCGAGCCATGTTGCCGTAGAGCGTGAGCAGCTCAGCGCTCCAGTCTCTCGTCGATCCTCCCGGCCCATAGAGATCGAAGACCTTGTACATCAGCGCGTGCCGCAGCTCGGCGTGATCGAGGTTCGACAGCACATACACACCCAGATGCTCGTCGCGAATGAGGCCGATGATGGCCACCATCCCGTCGATGCTGCCGGTGTGAAAATCGACGGCCCGCCCCATGTAGTCCTCCTGGAACCAGCCCAGCCCGTAGGTCTTCCAGTGGGGATGGGTCAGCTGCGCGGTGGGATAGAAGGCGTCGGCGTCGACGATCATCTGCGGCCTGAAGAGCTCTGCATACGTCGCGTCCTTCAGCAGCGCCTTGCCGTTGCCGTCGGGCACGCGCGAGCCGTTGAGCATGGCTCGCATCCAGCGGCTCATATCGCTGACGCTCGACCACACCGACCCCGCCGGGCCCACGGCATCGACGCTCGCGTTCGTGATGACGCGAGGCACATCGTCGATCGCGAAATGGGGCGAGGCGACATTCGGAGCGAGCTGAGAGCTTGTCCGCCGTGGGCAGCGAATCGGTCATGCCAAGCGGCTCGAAGATTCGGGCACGGACGAAGTCGTCCCAGGACATGCCGCTCGCCACGTGCACCACTTCTCCGGCGGCGGCGTACATCACGTTCTGGTAGATGAACCTCGACCGGAGCGATGCCGTGAGTCCGATGCGCCGAACCTTGTCCAGGATCTCGGCGCGCGAGTTGTCAGCGCCGTACCAGAGGTAATCGGCGTTCCCGAGGCCGCTTCGATGAGTCAACAGGTCGCGGACCATCAGCTCGCGCGTGACATAGGGATCGCTCAACTGGAAGGCAGGCAGGTGAGTGCCGACCGGATCGTTCCATCGGACTTTCCCCTCATCGACCAGCATGCCAATGGCCGCGGCGGTCATTGCCTTCGTGGTCGACCCGACGGCAAACAGCGTGTGCTCGTCGACGAGGTCGGGCTTGCCCAGTTCCCGGACGCCGTACCCCTTGACGAACACGACTCGATCGTCCTTGACGACGGCGATTGCGAGGCCGGGAATCTTCCAGTCCCGCATCGCCTGTTGAACGTAGGCCTCGAAGCCGGCGAGCGGCGCCGGGTCGTCTGCGGCGATCGTCACCTGTGAGTGGAAGAGCAGGAGCGCTGCAGCCAGGAGAATCGATGCGGCCGTGGAACGTCTCAAGGTCGAGTGGATAGGCATGGGAGTGGCTCGGCCAGTCGTGTGAGCAGCCCGTTGGGAAACTGTCAGTCTAGCGTATTACCGGGAGCCCCGGCCTCGGCGGGGCAGGTGCGAAGGACGGGTGTCCTGATATAATCGCGCGGCTGGTACGGACCGTGTCACGCCACCGGAGGTGGCTTGACGCCTCAGGTCTCAGGTAGAATCTGGACAGGACTGGTGCCCCGTAGCACACCACTCAATGGAGCCGAGCGATGCCGTTTGTCATCACTGATCCCTGCATTGGAACCAAAGATACAGCCTGCGTTGACGTATGTCCCGTTGACTGCATCCACCCGCGCAAGGATGAGGCCGAGTTCGAGCCCGCCACCATGCTGTACATTCACCCCGAGGAATGCATCGACTGTGGCGCGTGCGTCCCGGCGTGTCCCGTCACGGCCATTTACGACAGCATCGACAGCACTCCGTCCACCCAGAAGGATCTCATCGAGGCCAATGCCGTGTACCGGCTTGGCGATGCCGACGCCATGGCGCGAGCCGAGGCCATCGTGCAGGCTCACGTGGCGGCTCAAGCGGCGCTGATGGCGATCGATCCCAAGGAACGTCAGGCCGCCCACTCGTAAGACAACGCGCCTACGCTGGTTTTTGTACAGCTGGCCTCGAGGGCCAGAAGCCGGTGATGAGTGTCAGCGCGTACGCCCAAAGAAGCCACGCGGCGAAGACACCATCGAGGGCGGGATCGATGTTGGGAAACGCGCGTGTAAAGAAGAGCACGCTCAACGTGTCGAGCAGCATGCCCGGCAGCGCCATGAGCGCAGCGGCGATGACGCGTTCGCTTCCCTTCAATCGCAGAAGGCCATAGATTGGATACGTCGCGAGTGCGATGACGGGAACAGTGGCGATGAACGTCACCACCAGGATCCACTGATCTTCGCGCTGAAAGATCAGCTGACCCGCGTCGCGGAGCGCTCCCGTCGCTCCGAGCCAGATCAGAAAGCCCCAGCCCGCGCTCAACAATTTGTACATGCGGCCGCGCGATTCTAGCACGACGGTTTTCGTCGATCGTATGGCACCATCTAGTACCCAGCGGTTGGATTTAGCTTGCCCGAGCATTGAAGTGACCGTATACTTCTTCAACCGCATGTTGCCATCCGGATCGAGGACGGGTCGCTGGCTGCCGGTCGTAGCAGCGGCTGTCCTGGCTACGGGAATTTCCGGAAACACCCAATCCAACAACCTTCGTCCAGGCCCCCGCGTTCTCCTGAACGCGCCGTCCGTCGGCCCCATCGATCGAGGACTTCGCGCGAACGATCCGCCAAGACCGCCAGGCGCGCTCTCGGTCCACCTCGACGGCGTTGAACAGCCCGCACGCGACCTCGTGCCGTTCGTACCAGGGCGTGTGATCGTCAAGTTCCGAGCCAACGTGGACGCCGGGCGACGAGCCCAGATCGCCGCGCAAGTTGGCGGGCAGCTGCTCGCACGTCGAGCCTTTGCCGATTTCGACTCGATTGCCATCAACCGCGCGGCCGATCCCGTGGCGCTCGCGCGAAGCCTCACGGGACTGGCCGAGGTTGAGTTCGCACAGGCCTCCTATAGGACCACTGCGTCATTCAGGCCCAATGACGAGTTCTACAACCAGCAATGGAATTTTCCCGCGATTGACATGGAGAAGGCCTGGGACATCAACCAGGGTGCCACATCGAACATCATTGTGGCCGTCATTGACACGGGTGTGGCGTTCAAGAACGCGACGTTCCGCTATCAGGCGCTTGTCTCCGACGGGTCCGGCGGCGTCGAGGTTCAAGACGTCGTCGTGCCGTTTGCCGTGGCGCCAGATCTTGGTGCAGGCCGGTTCGTCAGTCCGCACGACTTCATCTGGGACGATGACAATCCCGTCGATCTGGACGGACACGGCACACACGTGACCGGGACCGTCGGTCAGTCCACGAACAACAGCATGGGCGTCGCCGGCGTGGCGTTCAACGTGAAGATCATGCCGGTCAAGGTGATCAGCGGGTTCTGGGATCAGGTCTTCGGATCGCCCAACGTCGGCACCGATGCCGTGCTCGCGCAGGGGATCCGTTACGCGGTCGACAACGGCGCGAAAGTCCTGAACCTGAGCCTCGGATTTGACACGTCAGATCCGCTTCCGGTTGTTGAGGATGCCCTCCGATACGCGGTGAGCAAGGGCGCGTTCGTGGCGGTTGCGGGCGGCAACGAGTTCGAGCAGGGGAACCCCGTCGGGACATTGGCCACGATGGCGTCCAAGATCGGCGGCGTCATATCGGTCGCGTCAGTCGGGCAGGATCTCACCCGCGCCTTTTACTCGTCCACCGGCAGCTTCATCGAAATTGCCGCACCGGGCGGGGATCAGCGAAAGGGTGGGACGACGGGCGGCATTCTCCAGCAGACGCTCGATTCCGATCTCGTCCAGACATTTCCTCCCCGCTTCGATTCGTTCGCCTACGAGTTCTTCCAGGGCACGTCGCAAGCCACTCCGCATGTGTCGGGACTGGCAGCGCTTCTCATGCAACAGGGCATCACCAGTCCGTCGGCGATCGAGGCGGCCATCGAACAAAGTGCGCGCGACCTCGGTGCGGCCGGCCGCGACGACGACTATGGGTTCGGTTTGATCAGCCCACGAAACACGCTTCGCGGACTGGGTCTGGCGAAATGATGCGTCGTCCTCGAACTGCGCGCGTGCTGCAGGCTGTGGTCCTTGCCTTGGTTCTGGGCAGCGCTGCTCTCGCGCATGCGCAGAACGCCACGGTACGCGTCACGAAGGATAAGGCGCCGCTCTGGCGACGGAATCCCAGCTTCATTGTGGCGACGGCGAAGGTGGGTCAGACCCTGGAGGTCGTGGGTCGTGAACAGCAGTGGGTGCAGGTCCTCCTGCCGGCGGAGCTCGGGGGGAAGGGCAGTGACACCGCGTTCATCTTTGTCGGTCACGTTGAAGTCGCCACAGGTTCGTTGCCGCCCGAGACGGCCGGGACTCAGGCAGCCGCCGCGGCCGCCGCTGCCCAACCCGTGACTCCTTCAAAGGTCAGAGTGCGCGGCTTCGGTCAGTTCGCCTACAACACGTTCGCCGCGGATCGAAGCTTCCAGGCGATCATGGACACGGACAATGGCTGGCTGTTCGGCGGCGGCGGCCAGGTCGTGATTGCGCCCGGGATTTATGTCGAGGGCAGCGTCGACTATTTCGAAAAGACGGGCCAGCGCGTGTTCGTGCAGGGCGCCCAGGTGTTCGGGCTCGGCATTTCCGATCGGGTTCGCATCATTCCCCTGACGTTTACCGCCGGATTCCGGATTCCCGGGTTGGGGAGAGTCGTGCCCTACGTCGGCGGCGGCGGTGGCGTATATTTCTTTAACGAAGAGTTTGATTTTGCCGAAGCCGGCGACAACGTGGACGATCAATACGGCAGCTACCACTTTGTTGGCGGCGTGGAGATCACGGGCGTTGAATGGGCGTCAACGGCGTTTGAAGTGCAGTGGACCAAAGTGGACAACTCGATTGGAATCGGCGGCGTGTCAGCCGTGTTTGACGAAGAGGATCTTGGCGGCATTTTGTTCCGCCTCAAGGTGCTCTTCGGGAAGTAAGCCCGCATTTTTCAACCTCCGAAACTGGTTACAGCCGAACAGACATTCATCATTCCCGGAAGGATTGAGTCGATGACTCGTCGTCGCGTGCTCCTGTTCATCTTCTCGATGGGCCTCGTTGTCGCGCGGATGGACGCGGACGTCCGGCCGACGATCTGGCCCACGAAGGGGTGGTCGTCATCGACGCCCGAGGCCCAGAAGATGGACTCGAACGTCTTCAAGGCGCTCGACCAGGAGTTTGCTGGCGGCACGTATGGCTATGTCGATGGCTTCGTGATCGTGAGGAACGGCCAGCTCGTCTTCCAACGATCGTACAAACAGGACTATCAGAAACTGTTCGCGGGAAGAGGAGCACCGGGCATCTACAACTACTATGACCCGGGATGGCATCCCTTCTACAAGGGGACCGATCTCCATGCCCGAAGGCTGGGTCCGCGATTCGACGACCTGGAAGATCGACACGGATCGAAAGGGGTTCGGGTACGGCTACAAGTGGTGGGTGATTTCCCGGAAGGGCCCGACCTCGTATGATGCGTATGCCGCGCTGGGCTATGGAGGCCAACAATTGATCGTTGTCCCCGAATTCGATCTCATCGCCGTGTTCACCGCTTGGAATATCTACGACAAGCCCGCGCTGGGTGCCGCGGCCGCGCTCGACCGCGCGCTGACCGCCGTTCAGGATCGCCCGCGCTAGTGAAGAGGGCACACTCATGACCATGACATCACTCACGACGACGAGATTCTGGCACCCGTTCGCAAACATGGCCCAGGTCGCGGGAGACGAGGTCGTCCTGGACCGCGGCGACGGCGTGTGGCTGTTCGACGAGGAGGGGAAGCGCTATCTCGATGGGACGGCCGCGTTGTGGTACTGCAACGTGGGCCATGGGCGAGAGGAGCTCGCGGACCGCGCCGCTCGGCAGATGCGGCGGCTCGCGGCGTGCTCCAATTTCGATCGCCTGGCAAATCGTCCGGCGCTCGATCTGGCCGAACGCATTTCGAGCCTCGTGCCCATCGAGGACGCCGCCGTGTTCTTTACGAGCGGCGGCTCCGAGTCGATCGACACGGCCGTCAAGATGGTCCGTCACTACTGGACGGTCGTGGGTCAGCCGACGCGGCAGCTCATCGTGGTTCGTGAGCACGCCTATCACGGCATGGCGGGGTACGGGACGAGCCTGGCGGGAATCACGGGGAATCACACTGGATTCGGAGAGCTGCTGCCAGGGGTCATTCGCGTGCCGGCGCACGATGTCGATGCCATTGCCCGCGTGTTCTTCGAGCACGCCGGAACGGTCGCCGCATTCTTTGGCGAACCGGTGATTGGCGCCGGCGGTATCCGTCCGCCCGAGGGCGATTACTGGGATCGAGTCTCGCGCCTTTGCCGTCAGCACGACGTGCTGCTGGCTATCGACGAGGTCATCACCGGATTCGGTCGCCTCGGACACTGGTTCGGGTCGGATCGATTCGGGCTCGTCCCGGATCTTCTTGTCGGCGCCAAGGGCATCACCTCCGGATACGTCCCGCTCGGGCTCGTCGCCTGCGGGCGGCGGCTTCAGGAACCATTCTGGAAGGGAAGCGGGACGATGTTCCGGCACGGGTATACGTATTCGGCGCATCCGACCGCGTGTGCCGTGGGACTCGCGAACCTCGACATCCTCGAGCGCGAAGGGCTGGTCGAGCGGGTGGCGAAGCTCGAACCCGTGCTTGCATCTGCCGCGCAAAGCCTGACGTCTCATCCGCTCGTCGGTGAGGTACGAACGTGCGGTTTGCTCGCGGGCATTGAGCTGGCGCCCGATGCGATCCGCCGCGTGCCGGACCTCGTGGACCGCGCCGTGAAGGAGTCGCGCCTGCGTGGCGTCCTGACGCGGGCGCTCGTGGGCAAGACTCTCCAGATTTCTCCGCCGTTTGTCATCGCCGAATCCGAAATTCGAACGATCGTCGAGACCTTCCGGGAGGCTCTGGACGCGGCCGGAATGCAGGAAGCTTCATAGGACGCATGCCGCACCCCCTCACCATTCTCTGCATCGCGACCTACGAGAAGGGTCAGGAGTTCATCCGCGAATGCCGGCGGCAGGGATGTCGCGTGCTGCTCCTGACCAACGACAAGCTGGCCGAGGCGGACTGGCCGCGTGATGCCATCGACGACACGTTCTACATCCCGCGGGAGATCGGCCGCGACGATCTCATCAGAGCGGTCAGCTACGTCGCGCGCCGCGAACGCATCGAGCGCATCGTCGCGCTCGACGATTTCGACGTCGAGACCGCCGCGCTGCTTCGCGAACACCTGAGGGTGCCCGGTATGGGCGACACGACCGCCCGGTACTTCCGCGACAAACTCGCGATGCGCGGGCGCGCGCGGTTCAAGGGCATCCGTGTCCCCGACTTCGTCCACGCGCTGAACGACGAAGCGATCCGGGAATTCGCCGAGAAGGTCCCGACGCCGTGGGTGCTCAAACCGCGCTCACAGGCGGCGGCGATCGGGATCAAGAAGGTGCACAGCCCGGACGAGCTGTGGCAGTCCATCGAGACACTGGGCGACCACCGCTCCTTCTACGTCGTGGAGCGATTCGTGCCCGGCGATGTCTTCCACGTGGACTCCATCGTCGTCGAGCAGCGCGTGATCTTTGCGGCCGCACACACGTACGGCCAGCCCCCGATCGACGTGGCGCACAAGGGCGGTGTCTTCACGACGCGATCGCTGTCCGCCGCGTCGGAGATTGCCCGCCGACTGTACGCGGCCAATGCGCAAGTCGTTGACGCGCTGGGACTCGTGCGGGGTGTGACGCACACGGAGTTCATTCGCGGACAGGCAGACGATCACATCTACTTTCTCGAGACATCGGCACGCGTGGGCGGCGCCTACATCGTCGACGTGGTCGAGGCCGCGACGGGCATCAATCTCTGGCGCGAGTGGGCGCGGCTCGAGATTGCCGGCGAGGAGGGCGGTTACACGCTGCCAGACCATCGAGCCGGGTATGCGGGCATCGTGCTGTCGCTGGCGCGGCAGGAGGATCCGGACACATCTCAGTATGACGATCCGGAGATCGTGCGACGAATCAAGAAGCGCAACCATGCCGGACTCATCGTAGCGTCGCATGACGCTGATCGTGTCCAGCGGCTGGTGGACGACTACGCGCGGCGTTTCGTCCAGGACTTCTATGCCATGATACCGATTCAGGAGCGTCCGAGCGGATAACCGGTCGATCGGCACAGGCTCAGCAATATCGACCAAAGGCGGCATTCCCCAGAACCCAGCCCAGGGGCTAGCACGCAAGTTGCAGGCTCGGACCTCACCGCGCAATCGTGCGTCTTACCTGAGGTGTCGCGGTGCGATGTTTGGATGCCGGGGTGGACCTGAGAACTTTCCGAATGAACGAACCGATGGATCAGCCGGTGAAGGCAGTCGAGGCAGAACACCTTCCGCCGGCGGCGAGAACTTCCACGAAATGGCGGGTGCTGACCGCGGGATTTCTAGCGGTCGGGCTTGCACTGTTCGGCCGCGGGATGGCACCGTCTCGTACAGGTCGTGGTCCGCGCCAGACACTCAAGCTTGCCGGTCGCGCGCTCCTTCCGATGCGGATGCGTCGGCGCATTCTGCACTCCACGAGATGGCCGCCCGTGGGCAGCGTGGAGCTCAACGACCTTCGACGGCTCAGGCCGGTGAGCCGCGTGTGGGGCGCGGATCGGGGCACGCCCGTGGACCGCTATTACATCGAGCGGTTCCTCTCGTCGCACTCCGGCGACATTCGGGGTCGGGTGCTCGAGATTGGCGACGACACGTATACGAAGCGCTTCGGCAGCGCGGTCGAGCGGAGCGACGTGCTGTACCACTCCGAAGGCAACGACAAGGCCACGATCGTCCTCGATTTGACGAAGGGAACGGCCGGCGAAGAAAACCTCTTCGACTGCGTGATCTGTACGCAAACGCTACAACAGATCTTCGATGCACCAGCGGCCCTCGAGACGCTGGTGCGGTTGATGAAGCCTGGCGGAACGCTCCTCCTCACTCTGCCGGGGATCAGCCAGATCGATCGTCCGGCCTTCGACGACTGGGGCGACTACTGGCGCTTCACGACGCGCTCGGTCGAGCACATGCTCGGCCGCCATTTCGCGTCTGAACATGTAACGGTCCAGACATGCGGGAACGTGCTGTCGGCCGTGGCATTCCTCCACGGCCTTGCCGCCGAGGAGCTGACGTCCGAGGAGCTCGATCACGTCGATCCCGACTATCAGGTGCTCCTCACGGCGCGGGCCGTGAAGACCTGACCTGACCGGCTCTCACCTTGAAGATCCACGCTGCCTGCGTCGTGCACAGCCCATCCCGCAACTTGCAGTAGAATCCTTCCCGTCCATTCGCTGGAGGCCTTGCGGCTCCTGGATGCGATCGAGATCCGACGTCATGCAGATCATCCGTTCCCCGAAGACCTTCGACGTGTGCGTGGTCGGTTCCGGCGCCGGCGGCGGCATGGCCGCGAAGGTTCTCACTGAAGCCGGCGCCGAGGTGGTCCTGCTCGAAGCCGGACGGATGTGGGACTCGGCGAAGAATTCGGCAGATGCTCAAGTGGCCGTACGATTCACCGCGTCGCGGAGCTGCGCGGCCTGACAACGACACGTTCGGCGACTTCGACGCCGCGATCGGCGGCTGGAAGATCGAGGGCGAGCCGTACACGCGCGCGCCCGGCACCGAGTTCGACTGGTTCCGCTCACGGATGCTCGGCGGGCGGACGAATCACTGGGGCCGCATTTCACTGAGGTTCGGGCCCGACGATTTCCGCCGAAAGAGCCTCGATGGCCTCGGCGACGACTGGCCTATCTCCTACGACGATCTCAAGCCGTACTACGACAAGCTCGACGAGCTCGTCGGTATCTTTGGAAGCCAGGAAGGCCTGCCGAACGAGCCGGACGGCATCTTTCAGCCGCCGCCGCAGACCGCGATGCTACGAGCTGCTCATCAAGCGGGCGTCCGACAAGATGGGCATCACGTGCATCGCCGCGCGCAAGTCGATTCTCACGCGGCCGTTGAACGGTCGTCCCGCCTGTCACTTCTGCGGCCAGTGCGGACGCGGGTGCGCGACGCATTCGAACTTTTCGTCGCCGTCGGTGCTGCTTCCGCCGGCACTCGCGACAGGCCGGCTCACGATCGTGCCGAATGCGATGGCGCGCGAGGTGACCACCGACGATGCCGGTCTTGCGACCGGTGTGTCGTACGTGGACACGGCGACCGGGCGCGAGCATCAGGTTCGCGCGAAGATCGTCGTGCTCGCGGCGAGTGCGTGCGAATCGGCGCGGCTCCTGCTCAACTCCCGTTCGTCCCGTTTTCCGAACGGCCTCGCGAACTCGAGCGGCACCGTCGGCAAGTACCTGACGGATACGACGGGGAGTGACGTCAGCGGATTCATCCCATCGATGGCCGGCGGCGTGCCGCACAACGAGGACGGCGCGGGCGGCATGCACATCTACATGCCGTGGTGGCTCGACAACAGGAAGCTCGATTTTCCGCGCGGCTATCACATCGAGCCGTGGGGCGGCCGTGACATGCCGGGCTTCGGATCGACGGACGGGATTGAGCAGTATCCCGGAGGCGGCGGATACGGAAAGCAGCTCAAAGACGACTACCGGCGCTTCTACGGCGCGATGATCGGATTCTCGGGACGCGGTGAAATGGTGCCGAACGAAGACACCTACTGCGAAATCGATCCGGACACCGTCGATCAGCTGGGGCATTCCGGTCCTGCGCTTCCACTACAAGTGGACGGATCACGAGTTCCGGCAGGTCAAGCACATGCAGGAGACCTTCCGCGGCATCATCGAGTCGCTCGGCGGCACCGCGCTCTCGCCGATGCCGACGCGCAGACGAGGGATACGGCATCCAGGCCGGCGGTCGGATCATCCACGAGGTTGGTGTCACGCGGATGGGGAACGATCCGAATACGTCGGTGCTGAACAAATACTGTCAGGCGCACGACGCGAAGAACGTCTTCGTCGCCGACGGCGGACCGTTCGTCTCGAACGCCGACAAGAATCCGACCTGGACGATCCTGGCGCTCTCGATGCGCACAGCGGAATACATTGCCGAGGAGAGGAAGAAGCGAAATCTGTAGGGCCCAGGGCTCAGACATAGGGCTCACGGCAAGCAGTCTCAGGGCCCTGATTCGGCAGGAGTCGAGAGCCTTAGGCCTCCGCGTCCTGAGTCTTGAGTCGTAGGCCAGCACAGCGAGGATCACCGATGAAACGCCGAGATGCACTCAGATTGCTCGCCTCCGCACCGATGGCGGCCGGCTTTGCCTGGACTTCGCTCGAGGCTGCCGATGCGCATCGGCACGCGCAGGCGGCGCGCCAGGCCGCCAAGGCCGGCGTCGCGTTCAAGCCGAAGATTCTTCACGTCGCACGAGTACCAGACGGTGCGCGTCCTGGTAGACCTGATCATTCCGAAGGACGAGCGCTCCGGCAGCGCCACCGACGCCGGCGTGCCGGAGTTCATGGACTTCATGATGCTCGATCAGCCCGAGCGTCAAACGGCCATGCGCGGCGGGCTGGCCTGGCTCGACCTCGAGAGCCAGAAGCGGTTCGACAAGACCTTCGTGGCCGCGAGCGACGCCGAGCGCCGCAGGGTTCTCGACGACATAGCCTGGCCGGCGCGAACCGATCCAAAGCTGGTCAATGGCGCGGCGTTTTTCACGAGCTTCCGCGATCTGACCGCGACCGGCTTCTGGACCAGCCGGATGGGCATCGACGATCTCCGCTACGTGGGCAACACGTTCGTCGCGGAATGGAAGGGCTGTCCGGACGAGGCCATGCAGAAGCTCGGCGTCGGCGAAGTGAGGTCCGGCGAGTAGTGGCCGTCCTTGACAAGTGGCCGCCTTCACAAGTAATTTCCGCTGACGCCGTTCCCATCCATTTCCCCATAGGACGATGACGTTCCATCATGTGAAGGCTCTCATAGTTGTGTCTCTCGTGTTCGCCGCAGGTTTATCGGCCAGCGCCGAGACCCCGACGGCCGCCGATAACTACAAGACGCATTGCGCCGTTTGTCATGCGCCTGATGGCAACTCGCCGATGCCGCTCCTGAATTTCGCGGACGGCGAGTGGAAGAACGGCAACAAGGTGCGCGACATGGTCAAGATCGATCACCGAGGGCCTGCCAGGCAGCGCGATGATGCCGTTCAAAGACAAGATGTCCGAGGCCGAGATCCTGGCGCTGGCCAAATACGTGCGCGCCTTCGACAAGCACCTCAAATAGCGACGGACTCCATGGCCGACATCAATGTGGCGCTGATTGGCTACGCGTTCATGGGCAAGGCGCATAGCAATGCCTACCGTCAGGTGTCCCACTTCTTTTCGCCGCGCCGGCGCCCGCGCCTCAAGGTGCTCTGCGGCCGGAACGCGAAGAACGTCCGCGCGGCCGCGCAGACGTTCGGGTTCGAAGAGGCGGCCACCGACTGGCGCGAGGTGGTCAAGCGACGCGACATCGATCTCGTGGACATCAGCACGCCCGGCGACAGCCACGCCGAGATCGCGATCGCTGCGGCTCGCGCAGGCAAGGCCATCCTCTGCGAAAAGCCGCTCGCCAATTCCGTGAAGGAAGCGGAGAAGATGCTTCAGACGGCGCAGAAAGCCGGCGTCGTCCACATGGTCTGCCACAACTACCGCCGTATTCCCGCGGTGATGCTGGCCAAGCGCCTGATCGAAGAAGGTCGGTTGGGCGCGCTTCGCCACTTCCGCGGCACCTACCTTCAGGACTGGATCGTCGACCCGAACTTCCCGCTCGTCTGGCGGCTCGACAAGCGGCAGGCCGGGTCAGGCGCGCTCGGCGACATCGCGTCGCATTCGATCGATCTGGCCAGGTTTCTCATGGGAGAAATCGCCGAGGTGTCGTCGGCGCTCGAAACGTTCATCACCGAACGTCCGCTGCCAGACGATCCGCGCCGCAAGGGCCGCGTGACTGTGGATGATGCGGCGGCGGCGGTGGTGAGGTTCGAGAATGGCGCGCTCGGGTCGATTGAGGCGACACGGATGGCGCCCGGGCGGAAAAACTACAACCGGTTCGAGATCAACGGCAGCAAGGGAAGCATTGCCTTCAATCTCGAACGGATGAACGAGCTCGACGTCTATCTCGACTCGGACCCAAAGCATGCGCAAGGCTTCCATACAGTCCTCGTGACCGAAAGCGTCCACCCGTACATGAAGGCCTGGTGGCCGCCGGGCCATCTGATCGGCTACGAGCACACGTTTACGCACACCGTCTTCGATCTGCTCGAAGCCATTGCCGACAACCGCATCCCGAGCCCGAGCTTCGAGGACGGGTTGATAAACCAGCGCGTGCTGCACGCCTTCGAGCAGGCAGCGCATCAAGAAACGGTGGGTCAGCGTATGAAGATCGGCGTCTTCGCGGTGCTGTTCGGGAACAAGCCGTTCGAAGAAACGCTCGACTACCTGGTCGAGCTCGGGGTCGAGGCGGTCGAGATTGGGACCGGCGCGTACCCCGGCGATGCGCACTGCAAGCCGGCGGAGCTCCTGGCCAATCAAACCGCCTTCAAATCGTTCAAGCGGGCGATCGACAAGAGCGGCCTCACCGTAAGTGCGCTGAGCTGCCACGGCAATCCGATTCATCCTCAGCAATCCGTGGCGGCGCAGCACCATGCTGTGTTCGAAGACACGGTCAGATTGGCCGCGAAACTGGGCGTGGATCGCGTCATCACGTTCAGCGGCTGTCCGGGCGGCGATCCCAAGGCGCTGCAGCCGAACTGGATCGTGGCGCCGTGGCCTCCGGAGTTCGCGAAGATGCTCCAGTGGCAATGGAAAGAGCGCGTCACACCCTACTGGAAATCGACCGCCCGCTTCTGCAAGAAGGCCGGTATCAAGGTCGCGATCGAGATGCATCCAAACTTCGTGGCGTACAACCCCGAGACGATGCTGCGGCTGCGCGAGATTGCGCCGGGGACCATCGGCTGCAACTTCGATCCCAGCCACATGTTCTGGCAGGGTGTCGATATCGCCACGGCGATCCGGGCGCTGGCCGGCAGCATCTATCACGTGCATGCAAAGGACTGCCGCATCGATCCGGCGAACACGGCGGCCAACGGCGTGCTCGACGCCAAGAAGTACACGCGCGAGCTGGAACGTTCGTGGCTGTTCCGGACGGTCGGCTACGGTCACGATGCCGACGTCTGGAAGGACATGATCTCGAACCTGCGGATGGTGGGGTACGACCACGTGATCAGCATCGAGCACGAGGACAGTCTCATGTCGGGAACGGAGGGCCTGAAGAAGGCGATAGCGTTCCTCAAGGATGTGGTCATTCGCGAGCAGGCAGGCGAGGCGTACTGGGCGTAGCGGCTGAAGCCTGGAGCCCGAAGCCTGCAGCCCGAAGCCTGCAACCCGAAGCCCGAAGCCTGATGATCAATCGACGCGCGGCGATCAAACACCTGGCGCTCGGCAGCATCGGTGTAGTGGCCAGCCCGCCATGGGTTGAGAAGCTCAGTGCGCTCGCGAGCGCGAGGGCGGAGACCGCTCACCACGAAACGGCGGACGGACCCTGGATCGCTCGAGTCTTCGACGCGCACCAGAACGAAACCGTCATCGTCCTGAGCGAGCTCATCATTCCCCAGACCGACACCCCTGGAGCACGAGCCGCTCGCGTGAACGAGTTCATCGACACCGTTCTGGCCGATGCCGAAGAGTCCGAGCGCACGGCCTTTCTCAGCGGATTGTCTTGGATGGATTCCCGATCGGTTGAGCTCTTCGGTTCCGACGTGATCGGCGCCTCGGCCGAACAGCAGTCCGCGCTCCTGACGATCGTGAGCTCACTGCACAATCGCAACCTCGGCGACCAGCCCGGGCGGCAGTTCTTCGAAGCGATCAAGCGGCTCACCATCACCGGCTACTACACCTCCTCGATTGGCATGAAGGAAGAGCTCGGCGATGACGGATCGAGATTCTTCCCGGGTTACGCGGGCTGCACACATCCGGAGCACAAGGCCTAGGCCATGCGCCAGGAAACCTTCGACGCGATCATCGTCGGATCCGGTGCGACAGGCGGGTGGGTTGCCAGGCAGCTGACCGAAGCGGGCCTCGAGGTTGCCGTGCTCGAAGCCGGTCGAAAGCTGGACCCGGCGGTCGATTACCACGAACACAAGATTGCGCCGGACATGCCGCTCCGCGGGAGACGGCTCGGCCCGCGCGCGTCGCAGGAAGAGCAGCCGATTCAGAAGCTCTGTTATCAGTGCGACGAGTACACGCATCACCTGTTCGTGAAGGATACGGAGCTGCCGTACACCACTCCACCGGATCGGACGTTCACGTGGATCCGTGGCCGCCACGTCGGGGGCAAGTCGATCATGTGGGCCCGGCAGAGCTATCGGCTGAGCGACTATGATCTCAAGGCTGCGTCGCGAGACGGCTTCGGCGTCGATTGGCCGATCTCGTACGCCGAGCTGGCTCCGTACTACGACCGCGTCGAGCAGTTCATCGGCGTCAGCGGACAGGCCGAGGGCCTGCCGCAGCTTCCCGATGGTCAGTTCCTCCCGCCCATGCAGCTCACCTGTGGCGAACAGCTGCTCAAGAAGGCCATCAAACAGAAGCTCGGGCGCACGCTCACGATCGGGCGCACGGCGGTCCTGACGAAAGACCTGAACGGACGGCCGAAGTGCCACTACTGCGGTCCGTGCTCGCGCGGGTGCACGACCGGGTCGTACTACAGCAGCCCCGCCAGCACGCTGCCGGCCGCGGCGGCGACGGGACGTCTGACGCTCATTCCCGATGCGGTGGTCAGCCATGTGGTCACTGGTGACGACGGAAAGTGCAGCGGCGTGTATTACGTTGACCGGATCTCGCGTCAGCATCGGGAGGTGAAGGCGAAGCTGGTGGTACTCTGCGCGTCGACGCTCGAGTCCACGCGAATCATGCTGAACTCGAAGTCGCCGGCACATTCTGCCGGGATTGCGAACTCGAGCGGCGTGCTCGGGCACTACCTGATGGATCACGTGATGTGCGAGGAGACGACCGGCATCTTGCCGGTGCTGAGGGGCATTCCCGATTCGAGAGGCAACCGGCCCAACGGCATCTACATCCCGCGATTCCGGAACATCGACACGAAGCACCCGGACTTCATTCGCGGCTATGGGTTTCAGGGCTCGGCCGACTACATCAAGTGGGGGCACGCCTACGCGATGCCGGGCTTCGGCGCGTCGTTCAAGCGATCGATTCGCGAGAGCCGGCCGTGGCAGATGACGCTCGGCGGCTTTGGCGAGTGCCTCGGGCGGTACGAGAATTACTGCGAGCTCGACAAGAACATGGTGGACGCGTGGGGAATTCCCGTGCTCCACATCAGCATGGCGTACGGCGACAACGAGCGGAAGATGTGCAAGGACATTGTGGATACCGCGGTTGAAATGCTGGAGGCCGTCGGCGCCGAAGACATTCAGCGCGCGCGCGAGATGTCAACGCCGGGTCTGGCGATCCACGAGGTCGGCACGGCGCGCATGGGGAATGATCCGAAGAGCTCGGTCCTCAACAAGTGGCAGCAGGCGCACGATGTCAGCAATCTGTTCGTGATGGACGGATCGGGTTATCCGTCTTCCGCTTGCCAGAACCCCACCGTGACGATGATGGCGCTCGCCGCGCGCAGCTGCGACTATCTGGTTGACGAACTGAAGGCGGGACGGATCTGACCTGCCAGCCTCGAACGACAGCCGACGCGATCTAATTCGACGCCCGGGCAGGCTTTGGTGCCGCTACCGGCTCCACCACGGCCGACGCTCCCGCAGGCCGGAAGAGCAGCGCAAACACCAGCAGGATGGCCGCCGACGCCACGGCGGGCACCATCCAGATGCGGTCCCATTGATGGGCCACGGCTCCTGATGCCGCGGTGAACGTATAGGTTTCGACGATGCGCCCGGATGCCCAGGCGCCGATGAACATGCCCACGCCGAGCGTGACGAACGCGAGCAGTCCCTGCGCGGCCGCGCGAATCTTCTCGTTGGCCTGCTGGTCCACGTAGATCTGACCCGTCACGAAGAAGAAGTCGTAGCACACGCCGTGCAGCAGGATGCCGACGTACAGCATCCACGCGAGCGATCCGCTGTCGCCGTACACGAAGAGCAGGTACCGCGCGGCCCATGCCGCCATGCCAACCAGCAGCGTTCGCCTGATGCCAAGGTGTATCAGGAACCAGGGCATGACGAGCATGAATCCGATCTCGGACATCTGGCCGAGCGTCATCTTGCTCGCCGGTTCGGCGACGCCGATTTCGTTCAGGAACAGATTGGTGAAGGCGTAATAGAACTGCAGCGGAATGCACAGCAGGAACGAGCCCGCCACGAACACGGCGAACGTGCGTTCCTTGACGAGCGCCAGGGCATCGAGACCGAGAATCGACCGCACGCTGACGTGAGTCCCGGCCTTCGGTGGGGGCGTATGGGGCAGCAGGAGGGAGTACAGGCTCATGACCACTGATGCCACCGCGGCGATCTTGAGCGGCACGGCCGAGGCCTCGAGCCCCAGGCGTCCGACCACCAGTCCCGCGACGATCCAGCCGATGGTGCCCCAGACACGAATCCGGGGGAAATCACGCGCCGCATCGCCAAGATGATGGAAGGAAAGCGAGTTGCTCAGTGCCGCCGTCGGCATGTAGCAGAGCGTGTAGGCGATCAAGACCGGGTAGAACGTCCCAAACGAGTCGAGCGTCGAAACGAACCAGAGCGCGCCCGCGCCGACCAGGTGCAGCACGGCCATGATCTTTTCGGTCGCGAAAAACCGATCGGCGATCAGTCCGACGAAGAACGGCGAGATCATCGCCGCGAGCGACGTCGCGCCGTAGGCGAACCCGATCTCCGTCCCGCTGAACTTGAGCGTCGAGCTCAAATACGTGCCGAGCGTCACGTACCATGCGCCCCAGATGAAGTACCCCAGGAACATCATGACGCTCAGCCGCACCTTGACGCTATTCATTGCGCGACACCCTGACGTGGGGCACTAAGAACCAAGCACTAAGAACTAAGAACTTCGATCTACTCCACCCCCATCGCCCACTTGATCCCGCCAAGCAGGTGCTGCTGAAAACGTGGATCCTGCCAGACGAACTCCTCGTGGCCGAGCGCCGTGTAGAACACCCGGCCTTTCCCGTAAGGTTTCGTCCAGGCCAGCGCAAAGTCGCCGTCCGTGCGCTTGACCCGCTCGTTCTTCAAATCGACCGACGAGGTGTCGAGGCTGAGCAGCACGTGCACGTTGCTCCGCGACCAGTCCTTGAACTGGTAGATCTCGTCCGAGAGTCTGAACGTCGCGGGCAGGTGCCTGGTCGCCGGGTGGTTCTGATCCTCGACCTTGATGGTGATTTCCTGCCGCCACGGGTGGTCGTTGAAGTATCCGCCGATCATCTCGCCGTACTCCGGCCATTTGTAGAACGTGTCGGTGGCGCTGTGCGCGCCGACGAATCCCTTGCCGTTCTGCACGAAATCGACGAGCGCCTGTTTCTGCTGATCGCTGATGGGCAGTTCGCCGGTGGTGTAGAAGAAGACCGCGTCGTACTGCCTCAGGCTGTCGGCTGAAATCAGCGAACAGTCCTGGGTCACCGTCGCGGTGAAGGCGCCGGACGTCCGGCCGATGTCCGAGACGACCGCCTCGCTGGTCGGAAGGACCGAATGTTTGAACCCCGCCGAGTGCGTTACATACAGCAGCCGCCGCATCGGGGGAGCCGCCGGCACCTGGCTGGCCGACGCACCCGCGACGACCGCGGGCAACAGAACGAATAACCACCTTCGTGATATCACCGATTGTCCCTCCGGAGAATCTCAGGAAGCCTTGAGCGTTTCGGGATCCCACGTCACCGGTCTCGCCTCGAAGTAGCTCTGGTTCGAAAGCAGGGCGGGACCGGCCGCGCGCAGCCCGAAGACGGCGTCTTCGACGACAGGCTTGCGGGAACGAATCGCCTGGAAGAAGTTGACGAAATGATCGTAGGAGTCGCTGTAATCGCCCGGCGGCGAGAACAGTTCCCGTCGGCCGACCTCGAGCTCCGAGAGTGCGTGTGGATACTTCGCGTGATAGTCGGCGAGGAAAGACTTCTGTGCGGCTTCCGGGAACGTCGAAATCGTATATTCCGGCGCCTTACGGGCTGTGAAGCGGGAGAGGGAAACGCCCTCGTCGCCGATCGTGATCGCGCCTTCCGGTCCGACGAAACGGAATCCGGAGCTTTCGCCCGATCCATTGGTGCCGTCCGCGAAATTCACACGGAGCGCGAGCGTAAATGCGGGATGGGCGCTCGTCTTGGGATAGTCGTAGAGGCCGAGCATCACGTCGGGGACATCCCGACCGTCGTTCCACTGGCGCAGCCCGCCGGTCGTCACGACCTTGGTCGGTCCCAGCGAGCCGACGATGAAGTGCAAACCCGAGAAGAGGTGCACGAACAGATCGCCGGCCACGCCGGTGCCGTAGTCGCGGTAGTTCCGCCACCGGAAGAGGCGGATGGGTTCGAACGGCCTCTTCGGCGCGTGGCCGATGAATCGATCCCAGTCGATGTTCGACGGCGAGGCATCGCTCGGGATCGTGTATTGCCAGGCCCCGACGGCCGAATTGCGATCCCACCACGCCTCGACCATGTTGAGCGATCCGATCGCGCCCGACTGCATCAGCTCCCGCGCCTTCGCATACACGACCGAGCTCACGCGCTGGCTGCCGACCTGGAAAATACGGTTGGTCTTCCGCTGGGCCTCGATCAGCCGTTGACCGTCCTCGACGGTCTGCACCATCGGTTTTTCACAGTAGACGTCCTTGCCGGCATTCATCGCGTCGATGGACACCTGTGCGTGCCAGTGGTCCGGCGTGCCGACGATGATGGCGTCAACGTCGGACATGGCGACCACCTCGCGGTAGTCTCTTGTCGTTTTGACGGCGGCGCCGAAGAGTTCCTTCGCACGCGTCAGGCGTCCGTCGTACACATCGGCAACCGCGACCAGTTCGATACCCGGCACTTCGAGCGCCTTCATGGTGTCGTAGGTCCCCTGACCGCCAATGCCGACCGTGGCGAGGCGGATTCGATCGCTCGGTGCGACCTGCTCTGGCGGCCGTCTCGCCTCCAGAATGCTGTGCACGGTCGTGGACGCGAACGTCGTCGCGGCCGCGCGCTTCATGAACTCACGCCGGGAGGTCCTGTCAGTCATGTCTGCCCTCGGTCGAGAGGGATCCGCGGTGGCGGCGGGTTCGGCCGCTGCCCTGAGGATCGAGATGCTCTCGGTGTTGTGGGAGAACGAACGCGCTCATGCTCTCAGACATCGCAGTCTTTGACCGCCTGCCGGAGCGACGTGAGCGGATCGCGTGTCGGCACGAACTCGTGCGCGACGTAGCCGGCGAACCCGGTGTCAGCGATAGCGGCGCACACGGTTGGCCAGTTCACTTCCTGCGTCTGGTCGAGCTCGTGGCGGCCTGGCACGCCGCCGGTGTGATAGTGCGCAATGTGTTGGTGGTTATCCCGGATCGTGCGAATCAGATCCCCCTCCATGATCTGCATATGGTAGATGTCGTAGAGGAGCTTGATCTTCGGCGAGTCGACCGCCTTGACCACGGCGACGCCGAACGGCGTGTGATCGCCCTGATAGTCGGGATGATCGACCTTGCTGTTGAGGAGCTCGACGCACACCATCACGCCGGTCGATTCGGCGATGGGCTTGACGCGCTGGAGCCCGGCAACGCAGATGTCGATGCCTTCCCGGTCGGACATGCCGCGCCGGCTGCCGAAGAACGTGATGACATTGGGGACCCCAAGCTCCTTCGCGCGCGGCAGGCTCTTCTCGAAATTTCTTACGATGGTGTCGTGATTGGCGCGTACGTTGAGGCCGCTTTCGATCGTCCCGCCGCCCCCGTATCCCATGGAGCAGGTGAGGCCCTGATCGCGCACGATCGGCCACTCCTTCTCTTCCAGCAGATCGATGGCCGTCAATCCCATCTCGGAGACGGCCCGGCAAAACTCGCGAGTGGGGATGGACTCATAGCACCAGCGGGACACGGACTGCTTGAGTCGTCCCTTCTGCACGACGCGCTGCGAGCCCTCCGCCGAGCCCGTCGGGAGAAGCAGTCCGAGGCCGGCGGCGCCTCCTGTGGCGATGATTTCGCGTCTGCTCATGCTCATGTCGATGGGCTGTACCACCGGCGTCCGGCGCGTGTCAAGCTCGTTCTGGAACAACAGGTTGAGTTCGGTCGTCTGTAGGCTGAGTATTCTAAGCGAACTGTCGCAACGCGCCACGAACATGGCTTCAGTGAGCGAGCGGAGAGTCGATCTCGGGGTGCTGGCCGCCGTGGTCGGGGTGTGGACGCTGGCTCAGGTGCTCACGATCGGGCAATACGGAATCTTTCGCGACGAGTTGTATTACGTTGCCTGCAGCCGGCACCTCGCCTGGGGCTATGTCGATCATCCTCCTCTCGTGGCGGTTTTGACCTGGATCGGCAGAGCGCTTTTTGGCCAGTCGCTGCCTGCCCTCCGAGTCATTCCGATTGCGACGGGCGCCGCGGTCATGGTCGTCACGGCGGGCATAACGAGCCGCCTCGGAGGCGATCGCTTTGCGCAGGCCGTCGCCCTGATCAGCGTGGCGATTGCTCCGCAGTATCTCTTTGTTTTTCATATCGCCTCGATGAACAGCACCGAAGTGCTGCTCTGGGCAACCGCGATGTACGTCGTCGTGCTGGCCGTGGATGGTGGCGGTGCGAAACCATGGCTTCTCTTCGGCGCCCTGGCAGGGATCGGTCTCCTCAACAAGCACAGCATGCTCTTTCTCGGTCTCGGGATTCTTGTCGGTTTGCTTCTGTCGCCGGCGCGTCGCCAGTTGGCTACTCGCTGGCCGTGGATAGCCGGAGCGCTGGCGCTCGCACTCTTCGCCCCGCATGTGCTGTGGCAGGTGAGGCACGGCTGGCCCATCGTCGAGTTCGTCAGGAACGCGCAGGAGAACAAGATCGCATCCCTCTCGCTCGGACAATTCCTCTCTGCGCAGGTGCTTCTCATGCACCCGCTGACAGTGCCGATCTGGTTCGGCGGGCTCGCATATTTTCTGTGGCGTCGCCGCGGACATCCTTATCAGCTCTTCGGGTGGTGTTTCCTGACCGTAATGGCCCTGCTTGTCTTCCAGCGCTCCAAGGCGTACTACTTCACACCGATCTATCCCATGTTCCTCGCTGGCGGTGCGGTGCTGCTCGAGCAACTGACCGGCAGCGCCCGGCGTGTCCGTTCGCTTGTGCTCGCGGTCATGGTCGCGGGTGGGACTCTGCTGGCGCCGATGGCCCTGCCGGTACTGCCGGTCGGCGCGTTCATGAAGTATTCGCGCGCGCTTGGCATCAAGCCCTCCTCGGGTGAACGCCACGAGATGGGCGCCCTTCCGCAGCACTTTGCCGACATGTTCGGCTGGGAGGACCTGGCTCGCACGATCTCGCAGGTATACCTGAGTCTTCCGGTGGATGAACAGGCGTCCGCGCGTGTGTTCGCGCAAAACTATGGTGAGGCCGGCGCGCTCGAGTACTTCCGAGGAACGTACGAGCTGCCCGCGGTCATCTCGCCGCACAACAACTACTGGTTCTGGGGACCTGGGCCTGACGGTGGAACGCTGATCGTCATCGACGGTGACCTCGAGGATCACCGCAAGGTCTTTTCGAACGTGCAGGAAGTCGCTCGCACTTCATGCCGCTACTGCATGCCGTACGAGCAGAACCGTCCGATCTTGGTGGGCCGCGGATGGAGGGTCTCCCTGAATGCCATCTGGCTGAAGCAGAAGGATTTCAATTGAGACAAGACCAGATGGCCCGTCCGATGCTCCTGACGCTAATGATAGCGATCATGGCGTCGTGCGCCGCGATGAGCGGCCGAGCCGACTACATCAGCGGGCAGGAAGCTCTCAGTCGTCCGCCTCGTCGCGCGGACGCGCGTCTCTCGTACGGCGCCGACCGACTGCAGTTCGGCGATCTCCGAGTGCCCGAGGGTCCCGGACCTCATCCTGTTCTTGTCGTTCTTCACGGCGGCTGCTGGACCACGATCGCGACCTTGCAGTATCTCGACGAGTTCGCGGAAGCCCTGACGAAGAGAGGCTGGGCGACGTGGAATATTGAATATCGTGTGGTCGGGCAAGCCGGTGGGGGATGGCCAGGCACGTTTCTCGATGTCGGTGAGGGAATCGACTACCTGAGACAGATCGCGAGCTCCCGCCGCCTCGACCTCGATCGCGTCGTCCTTGTCGGACACTCTTCGGGCGGGCATCTGGCGCTCTGGGCCGCTGGCCGGCCGAGGATTCCTCCGACGAGCGAGATTCACGCCAACGATCCGCTGCCCGTCAAAGGTGCGATCAGCCTTGGTGGGCTTGGCGATCTGCAGGCGTTCTCCGACGATGGGAATCGCGCGTGCTCGCCCGGCATTATTTCGGATCTCCTGGGCGGCGCACCATCGCTGCTTGCGGCACGCTACCGGGCGGCGTCACCGCGCGAGTTGCTGCCGCTCGGCGTTCCGCAGCTGCTCTTGACGGGTGCGGCCGACGGGAGTGTGCCGCCTGATCACGTGAAAGCGCTACGCGGCGGCCGCGCAGGCCAGCGGCGATCGGGCGGACGCCGTGATTTTTCCCGATGCCGCGCACTTCGAGGTGATCGCTCCCTGGTCGCCGGTGTGGGGCGGCATCGAACACCAGATTGTCGCGTTTCTGGATCGGGTCGCCGGGAGCACTAAGAACTGAGAACCGTGTAGTTCTTAGTTCTTGGTTCTTAGTTCTTAGTGCAGACTGGCAACGGGCGCCGTGCAGCGCGTCCAGTACTCCTTACAGGCACGTATGAGCCTTACACCGCCACGCGCCTCCGTCGCGCGTGCCGACGAAATAGCCAGGTGCCAGCCAACGAAGCAGGCCGTTCGAGGTTTGATACAGCCCCTAAGAACTAAGAACCCAAGAACCAAGAACTACAGCGTTCTTAGTTCCTAGTGCGTCATCGCATACACCAGCACGTTGATCCCAACGGTGTACCCCTCCACCGAGAAGCGATAGAAGAATCTCGGATCCTCTCCTTCACGCTCCCAGGCGTCGGCGATGTCGGTGTTATGCGTCATGAGGACCATGAGTCGTCCGCTGGGATCGCTGATCCCACGAATCTCAGGATAAGGACTATCAGATCCGCGCTCGGCGGTGCCGCCGCCGCTCCTGCGCCAGAACTGAATGGAGGGGATCTGAGGCAGCGATGCGACCTGAAAGAGCGTTCGAAACACCGGATGGTCGGGGTGCAAGTCTCGGATTGGAAACTCGCCTGGCGGGAGTGCCTTGCCGAGCTCCGTGATCCAGTTGTCCCAGGCGTCCGATCCCCAGAAGTCGTCGACCCACATGAAGCCGCCCTTGAGGAGGTACTCGCGCAGGCGCGCCACCTCGTTCTGGCTGAATGACGCCGTCCCCGCGTCCTCCAGGATCACGAACGGACACTGAAAGAGCGCGTCGTCTGTAAGTCGGACGACGAGGTGATTGGGTTCGCCCCCGCGCGCGCGACTGATCGGCGCCTTTGTGAGCTCGGACAGGCGGATCGACATGTTCACGTCGGCGGACGGGTAGTCGGTCCACCAGCCCATGCCACCGGCTTCACGCCTGACGCTCTCGTACATCACGCGGCAGAAGTTGAACGATCCGTCGAAGCTCGCGGCGGTCGGAAACCGTGGCGGGGTTCGCGCCCACCAGCCCCACTCGGGCTGGAATTGCGCGGACGCGACGCTGGCCGTCGCGACAATCGCAAGCAGCCACGCGATCGGCGTTCCCTGAAATCGAGGATGGATCGACATACCAATCCCGATGACCTGATTCTAACCCCGTGTCGTGGCGTCGGTATCCGCTGAAGAGTATTCTGTCGGATACGAGGACGGTGTATGTGCGACCTGGGACACGATCGTGGTGGAGACCGCTTCGGATTTCTCGTCGATACGGCGGAAATTCGCGCGCTCATTGAGGAGGCTCAGCGCCTCATGAAGGTACCGGGCGATGAATCTGCGCGCGTGGAGGCGCTCCGGCCCGCCTTCGGCCGGTTGCTTGCGGCCGAGGGCTGGCTGCCGGACGAGTACGCGACGCCCGATGCTCACGAGCGGCATGGGCGGAGGGATCGGACAGTACGCGCTCTACCGTGCCGAGGACGGCTCTCTCTGCCTTTTCTCGCTCGTGGTTCCATCGGGAGCGGCGACGCCCGTTCACGATCACCTCGCCTGGGGACTTGTAGGTCTTTATCGCGGGCGGCAGGACGAAACCATCTATCGTCGTCTCGACGATGGAACAAACCCGGGTCGCGCGCGGCTCGAGGTAGCTCGTCAGCACACGATCGAGCCCGGGCAGTTCTATACGCTGCTCCCACCAGAAGGCGACATTCATTTTGTGAAGACGGTGTCCGATATGCCGTCCATCTCGATTCACTTGCTGGCGAACGATACGGCGTGTGTCTGGCGCCATCGCTTCGATCCGGTGGGCGGTATCGTGACGCCCTTCCGGTCGGGCTATAGCAATGCGCCGTGCCCGGACGAGCCCGCTACCGGGGACGTGGGCGGGACAGCTGGCGGTAATACTCTTCGATGAGGTCTCGATACGCGCCGGGGAATTCGTCGGAGCCGGACAGGAAAAGCGACTCCTTTCCCGCTTCGATCCGTCGCCGCAGGTCGTACTCGAATCGTTTCAAGCCCTCCACGACGAATGTCTGCAGTCGTTCGAGCTCGGCGGCGTCCTTGTAGACACGATCGGTGTCGAGCGCGCGCAGCGCGCGAAGGATGTCGTCGAGATTGGCGACATCAACCCCTTGGGCCTTGAGCTGACGGCGCAGTTCCTCGCCGCGGGATCCCCACTCGCGCATTTCACTTCGATACTGACGAATCTCTTCACCGGTGAAGTTGCCGGGTCGCCGCGAACCGTTTCCGCCTCCGGGACTCCAGGGCCCGGTGGTGTCTCCCTCACCTCCGCCTCCTTGTTCGCGCGGGCCGCCGGTGTTCTGCCCTCCAGCCGACTGGCCCTGCGCGGACTGGCCCTGAGACGGCTGACCTTTGCCCGGGGAGGAAGAGGGAGCTCCCGCGCTCTCGCTCGATCCCTGTTCAGCGCGATCGCGGAGCCGCTGATCCATCGACTCCAGCCCTCTCGTGAGCTCGCGGGCTTTCTCCAGTGCTTCCGTCAACGCCTGGCCCTCGGATTTTCCCATCGCGGCTGAGGCTTGCCCCAGCTTGTCGCGCAGGCTCGCAATGTTCGATTCGATGTCTTCCTCGAAGCTCTGCGCCTGTTCCTGCGAACCCTCTCGCATCACGCCCTTTGAGTACCTGATCTTTTCCTTCAGCTTGTTGTCGCGAATCGAACCGGCGGCCTCCTGCAGCTTTCGAGCGGCGTCTCGCTGACTCGTCTGAAGATCCGCGCCCGTCTTGTCGAGCTGACGCTCGAGCTCGCCGACCTTGCCTTCGAGGGCGTCTTTCCGCTCAGAGAGCCGTCGCACCTGTTCGTCCTTATCCGAATCGGCGTCGGAGAGCCGGCCGACCTGCTCGCTGATCTCCCGTTGATCCTTCGCAATCTCCTCGGCGCGCGCGAGCGCGTCGCTGACGTCGCGCTCGCCGCGGGCGGCCTGGCTGCGCCCGACGCGACGTTCGGCATCGCGGAGGCGTTCGAGCGCCGAGGCGGCCTGCGCCGCGGCGCTGGAATCGCCATTCGCGGCCGCTCTCCGCATGGCGTCCGCGGCTTCGCGCAGGCGCCGGGCCGCGTCGCCCAGGTCGGGGCGTGACTCCTCGCGAGACAAGCGCTCGAGGCGTCGTGCGGCTTCCTCGGCCTGTTCGGCGAGCGCTCGCTGGCTGTCGCCGCCCCCCTGGCCGCCCTGGCCCTGACTGGCTCGTCGTTTCTGTCGTTCCGTCTCCTGCTCCTGACGTCGCGCCAGCTCTTTGAGGCGCTCCATCAGCTCGTCGAGCTGCTGGTCGGCGCCCTGTTGCTCGGCGCGCTCCATCGTTTCGTACTGATTGGCCAGTTTGTCCATCTCCAGGTCAAAGAGATCGGCGAGGTCTTCCGCCATGGATCCTTCGCCTCCGTCGCCGCCGCCAGCGTTGCGGCTGACGCTGACCTGCAACTCGTATTCATCCTCGGCCTTCTGAAGGTATTGGAGAGCTCGCTGCTCCGGCGCGAGCGCGTCGTCCGGCCGCCGTGCCTGGAGCTGGCCTTCGGCCGCGCGCATCTCGGTGACCGCCTTGGGCAGCAGTTCGGCGATCTTGTCGAATGCGGAGTCGGGCTCGACGAGCCGGCTGGTCATGCGCTGAACGAGTCCCTCGACCTGTTCGCGCAGGCGCGCTTGCGAGAGTGCGATGAGCACCGCGTTCTCTCGAAGCTTGTCCGCCGTGTATGACTTCCGATCCCTGGAAACATTGAAAGTCGCTGAAATGATCCGCCGCTGCTGTTCGGACAGGGCCCCCACCTGATCGCCGCCCCCACCCGCACCACCTTGCGACATTGCCGGCTTGAAGTCCTTGTTGAACGGACGAACCTGCATGAAATACATGTCGCTGGCCGAGCCCTGGCCGCTCCGTGCCTGTGTCTCATCGAAAGCGCGCGCGTAATACGACACGAAATCGCCCGGTTCGACTCCCAGCTCTTCGAGGTAGAACGTGTGGCCGGCCGTGACTTCGCCGAGCGAGCGGCCTCCACCAAACAGCCTCAATGTTTTTTCCGTGCCGCCGTTCACCGAGTAGATCAGACGCAAGTCTCGAACGCCGTAGTCATCCGTGGCACGCACCTGGACGAATGCCTCTTCAAGAGGGCTCACGCGCGTATCGCGCCCCGGTTTGAGAATGACGATCGAAGGAGGCTGATCGGTGAGCGCGTCGATGGTGTATTGAGGCGACGCGGTCACGCGCTCGCCATGCGGGCCTTCGAGCTCGACGCGATAGAAGCCGTCTCCGTCCACCACGAAACTGGCAGTCAGCGAACCGTCCTGCTGCCGCGTCAGCGGCACCGACTTGGTGTCGTTCAGGAGAATCCGGCCGCTCGGCGAAGGTATCGTCGGGATCGCCCTCAGCCGAACCTCGGTGCCTGTCAGCACGACGATGTCGCCGCCGTTCAGGTTCTTCTCGGGAGCGAGTCCGGTGTAGTCCGGAAAACGGTATTCGAGCTCGAGGCGCTCGACATACGGCAGATCGACGACCTTCAACTCGAAAAGAGGCGAGCGAACGCCGGATGCCTGCACGAAATATTCGGCCGAGCTCGACAGATGAAACAACCTGGCCTGCAGCGGGCCGTTCTCGTTGTTGCGAACGAACGGCAGACGCTCGAAAGGCGCCGTTGGCGCTTTTCTCAACACGAGCTCGATCTGATCCGATTGGAACCCGACGAGGCTGGCCGTGATGGTCAGATCCGAGCCTCGTGGAATGGTGGCATTCCCTGGTTTCACGTCGATCCGATACGGGCTTGCGGCCTCGACATCCTGCGACATGAAGAGAAGGGCAGACGCGCCTTGGCGCAAATACGCAGGGCCCAGGAGCAGGATGGCCGCGACGACGAGGAACGCGCCGCCGAGCGCCACCGCGTACCGTCGCAGTTCGCCGCGTTCGAGCCCTCGACCAAAGTCTGCGGCGGCGCAGCGCTCAACGGCTTTCTCCACGAGGCGGCGGACCAGCGCATCGGAGGGGCCGCTTCCGCCGCTGCCGTTCCCAGTGGTTCCGCTTGCGCGAGCGGCGCGCGAGCTGTCCACGGCGCTGACCAGCGCCGCCTGGAGCGAGGGCTCGTGCTCTTCGAGGTAGAGAGCGACGCGCTCGTCGCTGACCCTGCGGACCGTCGGCTTAATCAGGAGAGTCCACGCCAGAACGGCCCAGACGACGGCCGTCAGGATTCTGAGGCCAATGATGGCGGTCGGGTTGAATCTGGTGACTTCGAGGACGTAGGCCGATGCGAGTGCCACGGCCATGCCCAGCGCGAAAACACCCGCGGCGCCGCGCAGAGCTACCTTGACCCGCCACCGGCGGCGCACCTGGCGGATCAGATCCATCAGGTCGATGGGTGGCGCAGCTGACTCCTCAGGATGCCGTGGGGTGCGGAGATTGATCATGGCCATCGCGTCTCAATCGAGGATAGACGGTTCCACTGCCTCAGTCACTTGGAAACCGGCGCCTGATAACCCAGCTCGAGCTCTCGCCTCGAGAGACGATTCGAGACAATCGTTTCAGCCGCGAGGAGCAGCAGGCCGGCGAGCAGCAGGTACCACCAGAACGTTTGCCGGCGTTCCATGTCTTCCGGTTGCTCGGCGGTCTCGGCGGCAGGAACCTCCGAGCGGCCTCGTCCTGTCAGCGCGGCGGCCAGCTCCTGGGGATCGACCGATGTCAGATCCGACTCCGCGGTATCCACGTTGGCCGCCAGGCTCACGGTCCGATCGGATCCATCCGATTGTGAATGGAGCTCGTAGAACCCTTCCTCCGTGAGCTCGAGGACGCCCGGGTGATCGCCTTCGGCGAGGGCAATACGCCGCCCGGACGGCGTCAGCGCCATTTCGAAGGCCTTGCCTGCCGGTGCGGCCTTGCGCGCAGGGCTCGGCGTCGATGGAGCTCCGAATGCCGACAGATCGACGACCTGTCCCACGATGGAAAACGGTGGCCGCTCTTCGAAATGCGCCAGGTGCCTCACCAGCAAGTGTGCGAACGGCAGAAAGACCGGTTTCACGACCAGATCGTTCCACGAGTTGTCGAGCGTCGAGGTCCAGATCATCACCCGGCCGCGCCCGAGCGTACTTTCGGCGAGCGCGACACCGCCGTCATCGTAGCGGGCGAGCACCGCAGCTCCGTCGGCCATCGTCAGTCCGCGATACCGAAAGAATCGCGCGACCGAAAAGTCTCCGCTTCGCGGTGCGCCAAAGACTTCGAACACGGGGTGGCTGTAGTCGAGGCTGGCAAGAGATCCAAGCTGCCCGCTCACCCGATCGACGGAGGGTCCGATTTTTCCGACGAGCGCGCTCGCGCCCTCGTCCGGCCAGGACGCGCGGTCGCCAAAGACAGCGAGCAGGCCGCCACCACTCTCAACGAAGCGTCGCGTCCGGGCGGCGAGCGTGGTCGAGAGTGGCACATCATTCAGAACGACGACTTGTCGTCCGAGCCAGTCGTCGTCTCGGAGCTGATTGAGGGAGACGACCTTCAGGTCGAAGACAGGTGCACGTCCGACTCCGAGCGCACGCCTGAGATAGAGGCTGGCGTCGCGTCCGGCATCCGGGCGTTCGACGATGAGCGTCGAGATCGATTGCGCCGGTGCGGCGACGAAATGGGCCGCGTTGTCCTGAGTCAGGAGGTCTTTGCCGACTCTCACCGTTCCGCGCGTGCCCTGAGACGGCAACGTGATCGGCGCGAACGTGACAGATCCCGATCCATCCGCGCCGAGATCCACTTCCTCTGTCTGAACCGTGCGGCCTTCGACTTCGAGTGAGACTGAGGGATGGACCGGAGTCGATCCGCGATTACCGAGCGACGCCGCCACGGTCAGCCGTTCCTGTCCGGCGAAGGACCCGCGCGTCAGGGACGTCGCGAGCAGCACCACATTTGTCGTCCGAGGCTCGGCGACAGAGATGGGCTTGAACGCGGTACCGGGCGGGAGATTGAGTGCATCCTCGCGCTTCCATCCCGCACGCTGGAAGTCGCTGACCAGAACAACCTCCCGGTGCCCGAGGCGAGATTCCGTCAGGACGCTCTGTGCCAGCTTGAGGGCCGGACCGAAGCGCGTGGCGCCGGCGCCGATTTGTGCCGATTCGATCGCAGCGAGGACCGGGGCCCGATCGGTAGTCGAGCGAACCGCCATTTCGGCGCTGGTGCCGAAGAGCACGAGCGTGACGCGATCGGTTCCAGCGAGGCTTCGGACGACATCACCTGCCGCGCGCCGGGCGCGATCCCAGTGGGCGCCGTACCCCATGCTGTACGAGCGATCGAGGAGCACGACGACTTCCCGCGCACTCGACGACGACTGCGCCGCGGCTTGGCGCCCCCGTACAAACGGCCGCGCGAAGGCCGCGACGATGAGGCCCAGGGCGGCGACTCGCATCGCCAGCAGCAGCCAGTGACGGATCCGACGCCGGCGAACCGACTGGTACGGAATCCGTCGAAGGAACATCAGCGAGGGAAATTCGACGGTTCGAAGCCGTTCGCGCTGAATGAGGTGAATGAGGACCGGCACCGCGATCGCGAGAAGGCCGACCAGGAACGCGGGTGCGAGAAAAGACATGGCTGTGCCGGACCTCGCGCTACCGCACGCGGCTCAGACGCTCCCGCGTCGAAAGGTATCGGAAGAGCGCATGGTCGAGCGGGACCGACGTGTTGAAGAGCGCGTAGTCGATGCGATTCTCACTGAAGCGGCTCGAGAGCGCGCGAATGTGCTCTTCGATGAGCGATCGATAGCGAACCGAGAACGTCTCCGGAATCACCGGAATCTCATCGCCACTCTCCAGATCCCTGAAGCTCGCCGCCTGGTCGAACGTGAAATCGATCTCCGCGGGGTCGAGGATATGGAACACGATGATGTCGTTGCCGCGGAATCTGAGCGGTGTCAGGGCGTCGACGATAGTGTCGGGGTCCTCATAAAGATCCGAGATCAGACACCAGCAAACCCCGGCGCGTGAAGTGCTCGCTGATGACACTTAGAGCCTGACCCAGATGTCCCGCGCGCGCGGCAATGGATCGTTCGAGCGCATACAGCACGAGATCGAGATGCTTGGCCGAGCACGGTACGCGATCAACCACGTCGTGATCGAACGTCACGATACCGACGCGATCGCGCTGTCGATGGGCGAAGTACGTGAGACAGGCGGCCAGGTAGCGCGCGTAGTCGTGCTTGGACAGTCCCTGACTCGCGAAGCTCATGGAGCGTGACACGTCGAGGAGGACCGCGAAGTTCGCGTTCGAATCGGCCTCGTATTGCTTGACGTAGTAGCGATCGGTTCGGCCGAAGAGCCGCCAGTCCACGCGCCTGATGTCGTCGCCAGGCGAGTATCCGCGATGCTCCGCGAAGTCCACCGACGCGCCGAAATAGGGCGACCGGTGAATCCCGTTGATGAACCCGTCGACGACCGTCCGCGCCAGGAGCTCCAGGCTGGAGATTCTCGCCAGCACGCGGGGGTCGACGAATCTCGCCCCCGGCAGCAGCGCATGCGCGTCGGCTCGGCTCACGGCTCCCTCTACATCCCGGAACGCGGCACGGGCACCGCGTCGAGCAGCTGATCCACGATCGCATCGGTTGTGACGCTCTCGGACTGCGCGTGGAAGTTGGTGAGAATCCTGTGGCGGAGCACGGGGTGTGCCAGGCTCCTCACGTCCTCGAAACTCACATGGTAGCGCCCGCTGGTCAGGGCCCGCGCCTTGCCGCCGAGGACGAGGTACTGCGCCGCCCGGACGCTGGCGCCGAACGCGACCCATTTCTTCACGAACTCGGGAGCATGCTTTGACTTCGGGCGGCTCGCGCGGACCAGCGACAACGCATACCGCATGACGGCATCGGCCACTGGAACCCTGCGGACCAGTCGCTGGAACGCCACGAGATCCGGTCCCGTCACCGAGCGATCGAACCGCGGATCAATCGTCGCGGTCGTCGTGCGGACGACCTCGAACTCTTCGTCTTCAGGCGGATGGTCGATGATGATGTGGAACATGAATCGATCGAGCTGCGCCTCGGGGAGAGGATAGGTGCCTTCGAGCTCGATCGGGTTCTGCGTCGCAAAGACGTAGAACGGCTCCTGAAGTTCGTACGTTCTTCCCTGGATGGTCACGCGATGCTCCTGCATGGCCTCGAGGAGCGCCGACTGCGTCTTGGGTGGAGTACGGTTGATCTCGTCGGCGAGCACGATATTCGCGAAGATCGGGCCCGGTGCGAAGACCATCTGGCGTCGTCCGGTCGTCGCATCCTCCTGGATGATGTCGGTGCCGGTGATGTCGGACGGCATCAGATCGGGCGTGAACTGAATGCGCGCAAACTTCAAGTCCACCACCTGCGCGAGCGTGTGGATCAGGAGCGTCTTGGCCAGGCCGGGCACCCCGACGATCAGGCTGTTCCCGCCGACGAACAGCGTCAGCAGGACCTCGCCGATGACATCGTCCTGTCCGACGATCACCTTCCGCAGCTCGGCGACGATGCGATCGCGACCCTCCTTCATCCGATCCGCCAACGCCACATCATCTGCCGACTGGAGTTCCATGATCTGATTGTCAACCCGCGTCACGATTTCCTCACTCTCATTAGCCGTCCGCCATCGGCAATAAGCTTCAGCGGTCCCTGCCCGCCATCCCAAAACGTTTGACCCTTTGACCCTGCGACCCTTCGACCTTGTCCTAATGCGTCATCGCGTACATCACGTAGTTGACCCCAAACTTGTACGCTTCGTTCGAGAGATCGATGGGCACGAATCCGGTGTCCGAGAATTCCCAGGTACTCGCCGATGTCGTTGTTGTAGTTGGCGATGACCATCAGGCGCTTCTTCGGATCGTTGTCCTCGAAGATGCCATAGAAGATCGGCTGACCGCGATCGTCGTACTGGACGAACTCGAGCGAGCCGATTTCGAAGAAGGAATGAAAGATCGGATGCGTCGCGTCGAGTTCGACGAATCGACCCTGCGGGAGCACGCGCGCCATCTGGGCCTGGAAATTGTCCCAGTCGTAGCCGCGGAAATCGTCGAAGATCACGAAGCCGCCCTTGAGCAGGTATGCGCGAAGGTTGGCGGCCTCTTGATCCGTGAGCGTCCAGTAGCCCGGCTCGCACATGTACGCGATGGGGAAGTTGAAGAGCGACGGATCATCGAGCGTGATGATGTTCCCGCCTTCCATGTACGGCGTCAGATAGGTGAGCTCCTTGAGGATCTTCATGAAATGACGTTCCGCCCGGGGGTAGTCGTGCGACCACGGCGGCTCCCGACGAAAGCCGAACCCGCCGAAGCCTGAACGGCGGCCGCCGCCTGGTTCGTAGCGTAGTCGAACGAACACAAAGCGACCGTCATAGGGAACGTTGGACGATGCGGCGTCCTGCCGCGCCTCGTTTTCCTGATCGTCGGAGGGCCAGGGCAGTGTGACCTGGGCGGCCGCCAGGCCCGCACCCACGACGAGCGCTGCTGCGGCAAGAACAGCCGCTGCCCGCCGACTCCGCCGACGACTCTCTGTGGTTGACATCGCTACGCGAGCTCCCGCACGCGACGGTACGTCCATTCGGTGATCAACAGACCCAGCATCAGGATCAGGAGGCCGGGCATGTCCCAGAGCTCGCGTTCTTCAATCGTGGTCACACCGCGTCCGCTGTACTTCACATCTTCGGGCAGGCCGGCCACGCGGGAACTCTCGTAGAAACGCCCGCCGGTCTCCTCGGCGATGCGCTTGAGGAGCGGCGCCCGCATCGCGGGATCGAAATACTCGTTGTCGCTCGGAGCCACCCTGACGTAGGTATCGTCCGCGCCCAGGTCCGCGCCCGCACGCTCAGCAGCAACCTTCGCCCGATAGATGCCATCCTCGTCGGCGATGAATGTTCCGCGGTACTCGCCGTCGCGCTCGCCGGTCCACTGCAGGGCCACCGGGATCTCCCGGCCCGACGGGCTCGTGACATCCGCGGAGACTCGCCCGTTGTTGACGCCGACGAAGGCCGGATCGGACACGTCGGCTTCGAGTGTCACGGTCTCGCCACGTTCCACTCTCTCCGCCGAGGTCTGGCTGAGGACGGGGCCATGCGATCCGTCAGTGAGCCACCGCAGGAGCTGGCGCCAGAAGTTCTCGTGGGTCATGTCGTCCACGGGAATCCGCGCGTGGAGCTGCCACAGCCACGAGTCCTGGACTGGAAACGCGATCGTGCGGCCACGCCCGTAGTGCTGGTAGGCGAGAACCGGCTGTTCCCGGCGACCCTCATCGGCGCCGTTCAGAAGGACCGTCGCTCCCGGCTTCGCTTCGCGCACGATGTTGACGCTGGTGACTTCGGGCAGATCCTTCCAGCGGCGATCCGACTCGGTCTCGGAAGAAGCAATCTGCGTGACGCCATGCGTCGCACCGACCCGTGTGGGCCGAACAGCGAGCCGCGCAAGGAAGGCGGGTCCGTTGGCGGCCGATGCATCGAGTGCCACCGGAAGAATCTCGGCGACCGGCGTTCCTGCGTAGCCCCCCTCCGCGAAGGCGCGGCGCCCACCGAGCATCAGCAGGCCGCCGCCACGGCGATCGACGAACTCCGCGATCATTCGCAGCTGATCACCCGTAAATGCGCCAGCCTCGATGCTCCCGAGAATCAGACCCTTGTATTTGAACAGCTCCTCGCGCGTCTTGGGAAATCCACCGACCAGCTCGTCGGCGTTGTCCACCTCGAGCCGCAGGTACTTGTTCTCCGCGGTGCGCTGCAGGACGACAAGCTGCAGGTTCTTGTCGTCGTTCACCGCGCGTCTCAGGAACTTCGCCTCGAATCGAGGCTCGCCTTCGAAGTACAGGATCTTCTCGCGCCGGTCTTCGACTTCGATCAGCACATCGCGCGCGTTGTTCTGCGTCACCATCTCGTCAGGCTGTGGCGGGATGCGGAACCGGAAGACGCGCGCTCCGGCGTCCGCCGTCGTGAACCGCACGCGCACGGTCGCCGGCTGGCCATCCGATGGGAGCGTGACGTCCTGCGTGGTGACGATCCGGCCATCGGTCTCCACGTTGAGCGGAACAGTCTTCCCTCGATAACCGGCTTGACTGAGGATGACGTCGACGACGAGCGACGTGCCCTTCAGCACGGATCGCGGCGTCGCCACGCGGCTCACTTGAATGTCCTGGGAGATGGTTTCGCGGCCGACGCCGACGGTGAACACCGGAATGCGATCGGCTCTGAGAGCAAGAAGGGCCTCGGACACGGAGGCCTGGCTCGTGTCGGCGCCATCGGTGACCAGGACGATGCCGGCCAGCGGCAGTCCCGATACTTCCTCGCGCACACGCTGGAGCGCCTCACCGAGATGGGTTTCCGTGCCGGCGTAGGTGAGACGTTCGCTTTCGGGGAGCCGTTCGGCCGACGAGGAGAACCGGAAAAACCTGAGCAGAAATCGTTGAGAGAGCGCCGAGAGCACCGGGCTGTTCGCGCCGGCGAACTGACTCTCGACGAATTCGCTGCGGGGCTTCCCGTCGCGATCCGCCACACGCATGCTGCGTGAGTCGTCGAGCACGACGGCCAGGAAGTTCTGTTGCGGCACCGCGGCCTTGAGCACGAGTACCGGCCGCAGCAGGCAGAAGAGCACCGTGGCGAGCAGGGCCGTCCGCAGTCCGATGAGGACGATGCGGTCGGCGCGCGTGCGACGCCTAATGTGGCGGTACGTGACGAACGTCGCCGTCAGGCCGGCGGCGGCGGCAACGCCCGCCACGAACACCGCGGCGGACGGGCTGAACCTGAAGGTCCCTTCAGCAAAGACCTGTGGCCGGAACTTGAACAGAAATTCGAAGAGCGATTCGAACACGACACACTCATCAGGTGGACAAGAGCGATTATGGCTGCGTCAACCCGGGGCCGCAACACTGCACTGACACCTTTTCACACGGCCAGGGCCCGGCCACGCCTTGGGTTTGTTGAATTTAGACTCGTCGCTTCGTCACGCAGTTTGGACGCGCATCGAGCCCATAAAGGTGCCGCCGATCGGTCGTCTGACCCGACTCGGTCGACCAGCAGTCACTGACCCTGTGGTTTCGGCTCGATTCGGACGTGCTTGAGCGTGTCGGCCTCGTTCTTGAGCTCGCTCTGGCCGGCCGGAAAACCGTTGGCCTTGAAGGTATAGGCCAGGACATCGACATACAGCCGTCGTTCGAGCTTGCCCGGCCCATCCTGAGGCATCGTGTTCTTCATCATCTGGAAGAGGTCCGAAGCCGTTCGGCCATTCCAGATCGACATGAAATTCGTCCCAGTCATGGGACCGGCAGGATGGCAGCGGAAGCATTCCGCTTGATACACCACCTCGCCCCGCGTGGCCTGGGCATCGGTGTAAACGCCCTCCCAGACCGATCGATCCGAAGTGGCAAGAGCGGCGCTCTGCGGCAGGGGGTGCGTCGCGACACGACCAGCACAGAAAGCAAGCAAGACGGCAGCGATAACGATCCGTCGGACAGCCATCAAATATTCATTCTAGTTGCGGTCGTCCGTTCCGCTGCCGCTAAGCGATTGTGGCGTGATCGTCACGCGTCTCACAGAGCGTGCCAGCGCTGAGCTGCTCGCCGCAATCACCACGCTCGATTCCGGCGCGTCCAAACTGAAGGGGACCGTCACCGCCCGATTTCCTGACAGCGGTCCGCTGGCTACGACGCCGCCGTTCTGACGTGACATCACCAGAATCTCTCCACTCCGATCAACATCGTCAATGCCCGCCTCCAGAGCGAATCGGCCTGGTGGAAGAAGGAAAGGGCCGGCCACCTCCCGACCTGTCCGCTCGTCAGATGCCGGGACTGTGATCGTCAGCGCCGAACGTTCGAAGAAGGACTGGCTCCGCAGGGTGCGCCACTGGCCAACAGCCAGAGCTCGCAGAGGCTCTCGATAGTCGAACATCATGTCTTGGCGTCCAAACCTGACCTCTGTCTCACGACGATCCTCTGATACGAAGGGCGCTGTCGTGACACTTGCCAGTCCGAGAAGGACGATGACTCCCGACACGACTGACGATGTTGGAGACAGGCGCACCATCCGCCCCACGCTTGTGACGATCGCAAGACTGGCCGCGATTGCGACCAGCCACGCCATGATTGTGGGTAGCTGGGTTGTCCACGCCTGATTCGCAAACGTCGGGAGTACGGCAGTCAGTGGTGCCGGGCCTTGCAGCCAGCGCACGAGTCGCCCCGATCCGTCGTGATCGTCGTACATCAGCCGGAGCGATGGCCACATCACCATCGCGCCAAAGATCGTGACGCTGACGAGCGCCAGCCCTGACGCAATCAATCTCGCAACATCGGTTCGCCACTCACGGAGCGCTATGGCCGACATCGGTGCCACGAGTGGCACGATGGGGACGAGAAACCGTGCGGGTGCGCTCGCGCCGCCCCACCACATCTCGAAGCTCGCCACCGTCAGGACAAGAATCAGGGATAGCAGGGCCAAGGTCACGACGAGTCCGCGTTCTTCCGGTTTCTTGAGTCCAACGTACAGCCCTGGCACCACCAGAACAAAAGCAGGACTCAGGATGAGAAGGCCATATTCCTGATCGAGCAACAGACCCAGGACGCCCTGAGGAATGTTTCCAGCGAGTGTCCACGCCCCGAATGCGAGAATGCCCACCGATACGCCTAGAGCGCCGTTCGCGTGTGTGACCGCCTGCCCGCCGCTTGCGGTTCCCCCCGTCATGTAAGGCGCGAGCGGGTTGAGCAGCCCGTACATCGAATAGGTCACACCCAGCCACAGGAGGCCCGACACGGCAATGGGTCCAACGAGAACCAGCGATCGTAGACGCCGGCCGCTTCGCGCGATGAACACGATTGCCGCGGCGATCATGAGCGGGAGGAACTTGAGATGTATCCACGGCAGCGTGGCCAGCACAAGTCCTCGCCACACCCACGACCACGCCGCCGTTGGGGGAGACGATACGAGCCAGAGCGCGACCAACGCCGTGACAAGCGCTGCCGGGACTTCCGGATACACCATCCAGCTGTGGACGCCGAGCGGCACTGCGAATGCCGTGGCGATCCAGACGAGCAGAGCTGACGACGGTCCCGCGATCGTTCGACTCACCACATAGATCAGAGTCGCGACGATCGCGGTCACGATTCCCGTCGTGGCGACGGCACCGTGGTAGCCCGCCAACGCGTAGCCGGGCAGCACGAGTCCGGCGGTTCCAGGCGCGTGAACCGAATAGCGCGCACCGTCGGCGCCTGCGCGGCCGAGATGCGGCCTCAGGTTGCCCCGGTAGTACGCGGAAAAATCTCGATTCTCGTAGTTGTTCTCGACCCGGAGATCGTGATCGGCGAGCAGGCTCTGGGTCAGCACCAGGAAGTGTGGTTCGTCGCCCGTCGGTCCGAGAGTCGTTGTAACGCGCCATCCGGCCGCAAGAAAAATCGCCAGACTGATGGTGAAGACGAGCCGTCTGCCAATGCCGGACATGTCGGGTGCCGTTCGCCACCTGACGCCACCGACGCATGATGCGACGGCCACTGCGAGGAGCCACCACTTCATCGGGCCCGCGAACACCATCAGCAGAGGCATCCACGTCGCGACGCCCGGGACGAACGGCACGATCGGCGGAATCAGCCAGTTGAGGGGTGACACGATGGTGTCGATCCGATCGGATTGGCCGGTTGTTCGGGCAACCAGCACGATCGCGGCGAGCAGCAGAGCGGCCAGAAGAATGGCTGGCAGCGCAAGCCGGGGTGAAGGGAACAGGCCGACAACCTCAGCATGCCATCCGTCCCAGCCCACCAGATGCAATGAGGCGCCAGACAGCCACAGTGTGGCGCTCGTGATCCCGAGTCGGACGAGCGAGCGAGGCCGCATGGTGTGTCGGTTCGGCGAAATGGTATCCCACCTCGCCCGGACAAGCGGTGGATCCGGGCATGCTGTGCGTAGGGTGTCTCTGGGAGCGGACCTGGCAGCTTTCTGTCGGAAGAGCGCGATGAATTGATAGATTACTGAGGAGCCGGGTGAATTGGGATGGGCTCGTCAGGTTTCGGCGTCTGGCGTGGCGCCGCGCGTTGCCGCGGCGTCAGTTTTGACTCGCTCGCCGGCGGTCCGTCTTGACTTGCACGCTCACGTTTGGTTGCACGGTCTGAAGAGGCTCGATTCTGCGTCCGTCGGGACGCCGCCATCCGCGCCAACCGCACGACTGACAACGGTATGGGCGCTTCTTCGTGAGGTATTTCCAGGCCTTTTCCAGACCGCGCGTATGCGACCTCATGGCCGAACGAGAACCGCAGGAGGGACATTGCTGCACGACTTTTCACCTTGCTCAAGAAGCCTAATGGCGAAGACAGGGCAGGTCAACAGACGATGCTCATCGATCGAAGAAAGTTTGCCTGGCGATGACCCGAGGTTGCACACAAGCTGAAGTGTAGACGCCGCGTCGTGTCCGACTGACGGACATTCCTGGGCGACTGGGAAGTATGACACACCATTGGATGAGCTTAGCCTTGGCGGCCATGCCGCTCTGGTCCGGCTTCATTCATTCAACCGAGACGCTCGACCTACGCGGCAAGGCGCACACCCTCGAGATCTACGGCCAGCGAGGAGGAATTCCCATTATCGTATCGAGCGGTGACGGTGGATGGATCCACCTGTCGCCACACGTGTCCGAGTTCCTGTCGTCGCGCGGGTTCTTCGTCGTGGGGTTCAACTCGCGCGCGTATCTCTCGAGCTTTACGACGGCCGATGGCACGTTGAACGAAAAGAATGTACCGGGCGATTACCGCGCGATCGTGAACTTCGCCGCGCGAGGATCTGCCGAGAAACCCGTTCTGATCGGCGTTTCCGAAGGGGCCGGACTCTCTGTGCTCGCCGCAACGGGCGGAGAAATGAAAACCGCGATCGCGGGGGTCATCGGCCTCGGCCTCCCCGACCTCAACGAGCTTGCCTGGCACTGGCGCGATGTAGTGATCTACCTCACGAGAAAGACACCGAACGAGCCCGAGTTCAGCTCTCGATCAATCGTGGACCGTGTGGCGCCGCTGCCGCTGGCCGCCCTTCATTCGACGCACGACGAGTTCGTTCCGCTGGCTGAAGTCGAACGCGTGATGACCCGCGCACGTCAACCCAGTCGCCTGTGGATCATCGAGGCGGCCGACCATCGTCGGCGCCTGATTCGGCTTCGCCTATGGCCGCCGAATTCAAGGCTTCGGCTTCGGTCCCGCGTTTCTGAGGAAGATGCGGCGATAACCGCCGGCGATCAGGGCAGAGACGTCGGTGAGGATCCTGGGCAAAGACAATCCACCCGGATACGCCAGGTATCGGGGTTCCCAGACGGGGTCGAACTTCTCCTTGTAGGCACGGAGTCCCTGAAAGTTGTAGAACGCCTCGCCGTGTTCGAAGAGGTAGCGACCGATCTTCATCCAGAGCGGAGCAAGGTCGGAGGCCTCGAGTCCTGAGAGCGGCGCCATCCCCAGGTTGAACCATCGATATCCCTGGGTCTTCCCCCACAGCATGACGTGCACGAAGAGGCCCTCCATCGCGCCGGGCGGAGCCGCCGAGCGATGGCGCATCAAATCGACAGACAACTCCTCGAGGTCGGGCCCGGGCCAGATATTGGCGAAGGCTTCCACGCGGCCCTCGCGCTCGAGCAGCGCAACCGGAAAGCGGACAAGGTAATCGGCATCGAAGAACCCTAAAGAAAATCCTTTTTCGGCCATCGCTTTCGACGCGAGCCATTCATCAGACACCTCGCGAAGCACAGGCAGGAGCGCGGGCACGTCATCGGGAAGCACGACCCGGAATCGCACGCCTTCTCGTTCCACGCGTCGGTAAGCTGCACGAAGTCCTTTGCGCGCCCCGCCTTCGAGCGAAAAGTCCGCGAGTGGCACATGCGCCTCCTCGCCGAGCTTCACGAACGTCAGGCCATAGTCGGCATAGTGATGCAGCCAGTCCTTGCCGACCTCATAAAACACCGGCACGCCGCCGGCATCGTCGGCGTACTCGAGAAACTGACGAATGAGCGGCCGCCCGGCTGGTGCTGGTCCGACCGGATCGTGCAGAGCGACCCACGTGTTTCCCTGAACGGCATACATCAGGAAGGCTGTCTTCTCTGCATTCCAGAGGATTGCCTTGTCGCAGAGATATGCGAGATACGCGGCCGTCTTGCGCTGGGCGTTGATGACAGGCGCAAGCGCCTTGACATCGTCCGCCGAAGGCAGCGGCACATCCGGCGGGGCGGGCTTCAAAAGAAGGCGGAGGCCGACGGCGAGCAGGCCGACCGTGACGCCGACAGTGGCGCGCAGAAACCGCGGCGCTTCCTGATCGAACTCGAAACGCCACCAGAGTTCGTTCGAGTACTGCACGTGCCTGAACGCGAATTCACCCAGGAAGACTGACGCCGCGACGACCGCCGCGACGGCGCCGAACCAGGCAGGCGACGAGAGATCGAACATCCTCGCCTTTCGGTCGAATTCGTTGCGGGCCGGCAGCAGCACCAGGAGCAGGCCGGCCAGGATCACCGCCTCTTCGTAGTCGGCACCTTTGAGCAGCGAGACGACGATCCCGATGGCGAGCCCAGTGGTGGCCAGCAGCCACGCCGCATCGATGCGCCGCGCGAGGCCGCGCGAGACGAACAGGAGACCAAGACCCACGAGACTTCCCAGAAAGTGAGAGGCTTCCACGATCGGCAAGGGCAGCGTTCGTTCGAGCAGCGTCAACCGGCCCCTGGCGGCGGGCGTGGCTCCGGAGAAGAGCAACACCGCGCCCGCGAGAAAAGTGAAGACCGCGAAGAGCTTGGGCGCAATGGAGACCGCAAGAGTGCCGAACGCGTTGCCCCACCTGAGTACTTGGTGCCGCCGTTGATACGACTCGTCGACGAGCAGTACGAGCAGCGCCAGGGCCAGCGGCAGGAGGTAGTAGATGGCTCGGAACGCCACCAGCGCCGGAATCAGCTCTGTGGCCGGAACCGACGGTTTCAGGAGGATGAGCATCAGCGATTCGAAGACGCCGAGGCCGCCCGGGACATGGCTGACGAGGCCGAGGAGCTGCGCCGCAATGAACGCACTGGCCATCTGCGAGAACGCAACTCGCGGGGCGGGCAGGAGCACCCATAACACCGCAACGGCGAGTCCCCAGTCGAGAATCGACAGCGCAAATTGCCCGGCCACCAATCGTCCTGACGGAATGGGCACTTCGAATCGGCCGACTCGCAGTGCTTGCTTGCCAAAGAACGGGGCGGCGCCGTACCCGAGCGACGCGGCGAGGAGGACGATGCCAATCGGAAGAACCAATTGGTGGAAGGGCGTGGACTGCAGGCCTGCAGGCGGGTTCAGGAGAAGGCTCCAACCACCGAGCGTGAGCAGGCCCAGCCAGAACGTTCCTGAATAGAAGACGACGATGCGCGAGACTTCGAGAGCGGTGAGGCCCCATCGGGAATAGAAGCGATAGCGAACGGATGTGCCTGAGAGCACGGCAAAGCCGACGTTGTTGGCGACGGCATAGCCCACGAACGATGCGACGCCGATCTGCCACCACGGGAACGCGCGGCCGAGGTACTTGAAGGCGAGCTGGTCGTAACCGGTGAGCACCGCATAGTTGAGGGCGGTGAGCGCGAAGGCCGCGATGATGTTCCAAATCGGAATGGCGCTCAAAGCTTCCGAGAGCTGCCGGAACGTCAGTGTTTGCAGTTCGTTTCGGAGGACCCAGAGCGTGGCGAGGAGGATGAGTGCGCCGACGAGAGGCGAAAGACGCCGCCAGAGGCCTTGCATGACGAATCGTGCGGGTGCCGCCGCTATCTGCGTTCTATACTACTGCCCACACGTGGCCGGGAGGCGATTCGTGATCCTGTCCGGATTCGTGCCGATCGATTCAGCCGGGAACGACGGAGGGCCATATGCGCTGGACGCCAGGAGGACAAAGCGAGGACCTCGAGGATCGCCGGGGCGAGTCGGGTGGCCGTGGCGTACGGCGAGGTGGAGCGATCGGCATCGGCGGATTACTGCTTCTTCTGGTCGTCAGTTGGGCGACCGGCACCAACTTCTTGTCACTTCTTGGTCCGGCCCTCGAGCAGGGTATCGATACCGGCGCCAGCCCTTCCTCGGGCCCGCCCGCGGCATCGTCACCCGAAGAAGATCGCCGCGTCCAGTTCGTGTCCTTCGTGCTCGACGACGCGCAGCGCACATGGCAGCAGCTGATTCCCGATAAGTACGAAAGAACGAGACTCGTGCTCTTTCGCGACGCGATCCAGTCCGCCTGCGGGTTTGCCGAGTCGGCGTCGGGGCCCTTCTACTGTCCCGGCGACCGCAAGGTCTACATCGATCTTGGCTTCTACGACGAGTTGCGCGAGCGTTTCGAGGCAGCGGGCGACTTCGCCCAGGCGTACGTGCTCGCGCACGAGATTGGCCACCACGTCCAGACGCTGCTCGGCATCGAGCCGCGCGTCCGACAGATGCAGCAGCGCCGCCCCGACAGCGCAAACCAGCTGTCAGTGCGCCTGGAGCTTCAGGCCGATTGTTTCGCGGGCATCTGGGGCCATTCAACCGCCGAGCGGTCGATTCTCGAACAGGGCGACGTCGAAGAAGGGCTGAACGCGGCCGCGTCGATCGGCGACGATCGGATTCAGAGGATGAGCACCGGCTACGTGCATCCCGAAGCATTCACCCACGGATCCTCGGAGCAGCGAGTCCAGTGGTTCCGGCGCGGCCTCGAGTCGGGCCAGATTCAGGCGTGCGATACCTTTGGCGGGACGTAACTGGGACGCTCCTGCCTCATCCCGTGATCGACGCCGGCTGGTCTACTTCGAGCAGCTTCATGTAGCCAGACAGCTGCCCGCGATGGTGCACCTCGTGTTCGATCATGAGGAGTAGGAAGCTCCAGAGCATTCCTCGGTGCGCCAGGAGCGGATGCTCCACCGTGACGGTCTGAAGAGCCTCTGGCGGGATCACCTTGAACTCGTCACATGTCTTGGCGTGAATCTTCCGCCAGCTTTCCAGGCACTCCGCGAACGTCGATCCAAATTTCGTCGTGCGGGCGTCTTCGAGGTTCGCCGGGCGGAACGTCCGCATCCGCGTCTCTCCTGACCCGGTCAGCTTGAACGGATCGTATCCCTCGCCTTTAACGCTCAACAGAATGAGACGGCGCCAGAAGATCTCCGACTGAATCATGTGGACGAGAGTTTCTCCGAGCGAGAAGTGAGACGGAGCGGGGCGCCACGTAAAGTGCTTTTCGGGGATCGCCGCGACAAGCTGACAGGTCGCGTGGTGCTGCAGCTGAAAGTGCTCGAGGAACTGATCGATGGACTGCATAAGCCTCGCAAGAGAAGGTCGCGCTCACTGTACATTGTTTCCAGTCTTCGCGCGACCCGTCTCCGCGAGGAGCTCGATCGAAATCGCTACATGCGCTGGGCGGTGAGCACGACGTCCGGATCGTGAATCGACAGCATGACGGCTCGATTGTTCTCCATTCCAAAACGGATACGCACCGCTTCGGCGCCCGTCGGGAAGAATTGTCGATCGCCCAGATGAAAGAGCAATCGCCGTGTGCCATTCTGACGGGCGAACCCGAGCTGCCCCTTGTCGATATCGATCGTGATCCGATCGTTCGCGCCGGACCCGAACGAGTAGGTGCCCAGGAGCGCGGCGATTTCGGCCTCGGTGATCGGCGCCAGCTTCGGCAGCGGATCCGCATCGCCCAGGGATTCGAGGTAGCTCCTGACCGCCGCGGCTTGCTGACCGCCGAATCTCGCGTGCGCGAGCAGCGTGATGTTGTGAGGGCCGTGGGTCCGCTGCACGCCGGGTGAGGCGGCGATGAAGGCCTTCACGACGTCGAGCTGGCCCAGCATGGTGGCCGAGAAGATGGTCGGGCGTGCGCCGTTCGCCAGGAGGAGCTCCGCGATCGGCCGATTCCCCACGTGCGACGCCGCGCCGAGAGCATCCTCCCAATCGCCAAAGCCCCAGTCCCAGGCCGCTCGCGCGAGAGTGGGATGCTGTTCGACGAGCTCTTTGACGCGCGCCAAGTTGCCGTGCGATACGGCGACCATCTCGCGCACCAGTTCAGGCGGCTGGCTGGGGAATGAGGGATCCACGCTCCCCGCCGCCGCGGCGGGAGCCATCGTTCCACCCTGGCGATCGTCGGCAAGGGCGGCCTTCAGCCGGGCCGCCGCCAGGACAGTTGAACCGGAGAGAAGAAGCGTCCTCCTGGGTATTCGCGTCATGCAATCCTCCATGCGGGCGGGCCGGGCGATCCGTCGCGCCACGTGTCTCGCTACGTGATACGTCTTTGACGCTTCCTGGACAACAGGCCGGCGATGAGGAAGAGGTAAGGATAAGGTAAGACAAGCCTTACTTCACACCCAACCGGTCGAAGACCGCGCTGGCGACGGTTTCGACGAGCCGCGTTTCGAGCTCGCTCACGTCCTCGCGACCAGACTCGAAACGCCATGCCCAGAGGTGCGTCTGGTCGCTCGTTCGGATCAGGTGGGTGATGACGCGGAGGCCGTTGCCGTTCTGCTGCACCTGTCCCAGCACCGCGTATTGCACATCGAGCGTCCGTGCAATCAGCTTCAGATCGCGGGTGGCTCGGGGCTGGCGCAGGATCGCGGCGTTGCCGATGACCCCAAGCCGGTCGGGATCGGCCGCGAGCCGCGCCACGACGGCATCGGTGAGGCGTCCCGCGACCCCGTCGCCCTCAGGCCAGGCCGTTTCGTTGTCGAATGGCACGACAGCGAGCTTCGGGACGTCACGCCCCGTGGTGCCCGCGAGCGTCAGCGCGGCCCACACCGCAACCGCCGCGATCACAACAAGAGTCGCGAGAAGAGCGGCCAGTCTCGTCCAGGGTCTCGTCTTTCCGATCGGATCGAGGGCTGGAGCGGCGGCTGGGTCCCTGACGATGGCAGGAGGGTCGACCTGCGCGACGAACCGATAGCCTCGTCGAGGCAGCGTTTCCACGAACTGCGGAGCTGTGGCCGAGTCGCCCAGGGCGTTCCTGATTTGCGCGATGCAATAGTTCAGGCCATGCTCGAAATCGACGAACGTGTCGGCGGGCCAGACGCGTTGCCGCAGCTCGTCGCGAGTGACGACCTGGCCGGCCTTCTCGATCAGACATGAGAGCACTTTCGCCGGTTGCGGTTCGAGCCGGACCCTGTGGGATCCGCCGTTCGGCCGCAGGTCGCCGGAGCTCGGCTCGAATTCGAAGCCGTTAAAGCGCACGATCTGCCCACCAGTTTCCGAGGTGCTCATACTCGATCGGCCTCGAGGGCGGTGACTCTATATCGGTAGGGTGGCGGCTCGGTCGTCTGTTCGATGGCCTGGTCGACGATCGCGCGGAGCGGCGTCAGCGTGCAGACCGGATCGGTGTTGGTCGCATCGCCAGTCAAGGCAAACGCCTGACACCGGCACCCGCCAAAGTCGATGGCCTTCCGGACACAGCTTCGACAGGGCTCCTTCATCCACGCGTCGCCTCGAAAGGACTGAAACGCCGAAGACTCTTCCCAGATCCACCGCAGCGGATGATTCCGCACGCTGTCGAACGCGAGCGTCGAGATGTGAGTCGCGCCGTGACACGGGAGCGCCCGACCGTCGGGCGTCACCAGGATATACAGCGCACCCCATCCCCCGTAGCAGGGCTTGGGGTGTCGCTCGTAGTAGTCCGGCAGCACGTAAACGATGCGCATCTTTCCCCGATGCGTGATCGATGCGCGATCGGCGATCTCCTGCGCGGCGGCCACTTGCCCGGCGGTAGGCATCAGCGCCGCGCGATTCTCGAGCGCCCATCCGTAGTACTGAGTGTTGGCCAGCTCCAGCCGGTCAGCGCCGGCTGCGGCAGCCTGGTCGATGATGTCGCCGAGATGGTCGATGTTCCCGCGGTGCAAGACTACGTTGATGGAGAATGCGAAGCCGAGCTCACGGACCACGGCGGCCGCGGCGGATTTCTGCGGGACGGCCTTCATGCCTGCGATGCGATCGGCGCCCGCCTGATCCGAATCCTGAATCGAGATCTGAATGTGCTCGAGGCCGGCGTCCCTGAGCCTCATAGCGCGAGTCGGCGTCAGACCGACGCCCGAGGTCACAAGCGTCGTGTAGAGTCCGAGTGTGTGCGCGTGAGCCGCGAGTTCCTCGATGTCCGAGCGAACGAGAGGCTCTCCGCCGGACAGACCGAGCTGCAGAACACCCAGCTCGCGCGCTTCCGTGAACACGCGCTTCCAGTCCGCCGTGCTCAACTCCTGATCGGTGCGGGTCATATCGATCGGGTTGGAGCAATACGGACAATGCAGCGGACAGCGGTACGTCAGCTCAGCGAGGAGTGTCGTCGGACGACTATCCGCCACTGATCAGCTCCTTGTCGGCCAGCTGGGACAGATAGTCGATCACGTCCATCAGCACTTCCGCCTGGTAGCGCTGCTCCAGAATGCCGGCGATGGCGCTCACTGTCCGTTGACCATCGCAGAGCTCCAGAATCGCGGCGCCCGTGTCATTGAGCAGCACGACGCCTTCCGGATACTGCAGGATTGGCTGCTGACGCACCCGATCGAAATCGAGTTTCGCCAGTTTCCACAGAACGGGCACCGTCGTGGAGGTGACCGCCAATTCAGCCCTCGAGATAGGCGTGGTGAATCGTGTCGATCATCACCCACAACAGCTCGAGCTTGAAGGCGAGTGCCTCGAATGCCCGCGTCTGCGTCTCGATCGTCACGCAGTGCTTCAGCACGAGACGAAGCCCCTGCTGGCTGTCCCGCGGAGCCTGAGTGAGCCGGCTGTTGAAATAGGCAAGCCCCTCGGTGTTCACCCAGGGATAGTGCTTCGGGAAGGCTTCGAGCCGCCGTCGCATCAAGTCGGGTGCGAAGAGCTCGGTGAGCGACGAGGCGACGCCATCGATCCAGGGCTTCGTCTTGCAGAAGGTCACGTACGCCTCGGTCGCGAAACGCACACCCGGCAGAACGTGCCGCTCGTCGTCCATCTCGATGCGCGGCACACCCAGCGCCTCGCCGAGCCGCATCCACATCTCGATACCACCTGTTCCCGGTTCGACGCCGTCGTGGTCGATGATTCGCTGCATCCACTCGCGCCGCACGTCGCCATCCGGGCAGTTGGAGAGAATCGCCGCATCCTTGCGAGGGATGGCTCGCTGGTATGCGAGCCGGTTGGCAACCCAGCCTTGCAGCTGGCGGCGCGTGAGGCGACCGTCGTGCATCAGCTGGTGAAACGGGTGATTCGCGTAATACGACGTGCTGAATGCGCGGAGCGATGCCGTCAGGGCATCCGGTTCGAGCGGTCGCGTGAGCTGCGGAAGCGGAGCAGGTGGCGGCGCAGCCAGAACCGAAGCCTGGAGGTTGGTCGTCATGAGCTGATCTCTACCTCATAGCGTGATGCGAAGCCCGTCCACGCCGACGGTGATCCCCGCGCGGGCGACCGCCGCGCGCTCTCTGGAGCCTTCGAGCAGAATGGGATTCGTGTTGTTGATGTGCGTGTAGATACGGTGCCTGCACGGGAGCTCCGCGAGGCGCTCGAGACTTCCGCCGGCGCCGTCGATCGGCACGTGGTCCATGTCGCGCGCGGACAGGTCGCTGATACCCAGATCGATCAGCTCGCGATCCGACCAGAACGTGCCATCGAACAGCAGGACGTCGGCCCGAGCCAGTCGTTCGAGGAGCTGGTTATCGATTGCTCCGCAGCCGGGAACGAACCCGCACGTCCGGCCGGTGGACTCTTCCCGAATCATCAATCCGATAGTATGTCCCGCTTCGTCCTTTGCGGCGAAGCGAGGCGGCCCGCCGGGCACGACGAAGGGCTCAACCGTCAGACCGCTTTCGGATCCATCTCGAGACGGAAGGCTGATTGTCTCGTTCGGCGTCAGGTGCGTCAGCCGCACCTGGGCGAACGCGCGCACCAGCGGCAGGAAACGCGAGTCGTGCTCGAGAATGGACTCGACGGCCATCGTGGCGAAGAGCGAGAGGTCGCGCGCCTCGCGGAGCAGCACCATGCCCAGCGTGTGATCGATCTCCGCGTCGGTGAAGACCACGGCTTCGAATGGAACATGCCGCGGCGTCGACGGACTGTCAGCGGCGTGAAGCCACGACAACTGCCTCTGAATGTCTGGCGAGGCGTTCAGCAGAAACCAGCGATCGCCGTCGGAGCTGACTGCGGCGGACGATTGTGTGCGAGGCCGTGCCGATGAGGGATCGTTCCGTGAGGCTGAACAGGAGGGGCACCAGCAGTTCCACTGGGGGAAGCCGCCGCCCGCGGCGCTTCCGAGCAGAATCAGGTGCACGAGAAACGAGGGCGGATCTTTGGAAATCCGCCCCGGACCAGGCTACTTGGTCGCGACGTACGCGGTCACTTCCATCGTGACTGCGACGACGACGAACTCAGGCTTCTTCCAGACCATGGGTCGCTCCTGGGTATGCGGACGATTCCTCCGCCAAATCGGCCCCGACCTCGGGGAAGCGGACGGCCTCCGATTATAGGGACCCCGATCGGGTGGTGCAACAGGAAACCGTCGGCCACGTCTCCGCAGAATTGTAATCGTTTGCAACAGCACCCCTGCCTTGACTTGCCGGATAGGGAGACCTAACCTCCGCCTGGCCTTGCGTCGACTGACCGAGAGCGCGAGTCTCCGCATCCTTCTCCCAAATGGCAGAACTGCCTCGCAAGCTGACCCTCTTCGACGGCGCCGCGCTGCTCGTCGGGTCGGTCATCGGCACCGGCATCTTCGTCGTCCCCAGCCTGATTGCGCGACAGGTGCCGGAGCCGGGCTTCGTCATCGGCATCTGGGTGTTTTCTGGACTTCTCGTGCTGTGCGGTGCGCTCACGCTCGCCGAGCTTGGGACGATGCTGCCGCAGTCGGGAGGCCTTTACGTCTACATGCGCGAGGCTTACGGGCCGTTCTGGGCGTTTCTCTACGGCTGGACGATCATGCTCGTCGTCATCCCCAGCTCGATCGCGGCGCTCAGCACCGGTTTTCTGTTGTACCTCCGTGAATTTGTCTCGATGTCGCCAGGCAGCGAGAAACTGCTCGGTATTGTTCTCCTGCTCGGCCTCGCCTTCATCAACACGCGTGGCGTCAAGCAGGGCGCCGGAGTGCAGAACGTCTTCACGCTGCTCAAGGTCGCCGGGCTGGCGGCGTTGGTGGGTCTGGCGATCATCACCCGTCGAGGAGACACCGCGCATTTCCTCCCCTTGCTTCCCGAACACTTCAGCGGCGGTGTCCTCGCGGCTGCCGGCGTCGCCATGATCTCCACGCTCTTTGCCTACGATGCCTGGCACTTCGTGGGCTTCGTAGCGGGAGAGATGCGCGATCCGCAGCGAACCGTGCCCCGCAGCATCTTTGTGGGCGTATTCGTCGTGATCGTGATCTACGTCTCCGTGAACCTCGCCTATATCTTCGTGCTCGGCCAGGAGCGCATCGCGCTGTCGTCGCGTGTGGCCGCCGAGGCGACGCAGGTGATGATCGGACCGACCGGCGCTCGACTGATCACGATCGCGATCCTGTGTTCGGCATTCGGTGCGCTCTCGGCCAACATCCTGGCGGGACCGCGCGTCTTCTTCGCGATGGCGCGCGATGGGAATTTCTTTGCGCCGCTCTCGGCGATCCACCCGAAGTACGAGACACCGTCGAATGCGATCTGGGCGCTCTCGATCTGGGCGGGCGTCCTCACTCTCACGGGCGGCTACGAGCACCTGATTACGATGGGGCAGTTCGCCAACTGGATTTTCTTTACGATGGTCGTGCTCTCGGTGATCGTGCTCCGCCGGCGACATCCCGAGTGGGACCGCCCGTACAAGGTGCTCGGCTATCCGTACACGGTGATCGTCTTCGTTCTCGTCTCGTCGGTCTTCGTGGTCAACACCCTCATCGAATCGCCGCGCAGCTCGTTGATGGGCTTGGGTCTACTCCTCCTCGGAGTGCCGATCTACGTGCAAGTCCGGCGCGGACGCGCATGACCGAAAAATTCACGTTCGAATGCGGATGGTGCGGCAGCCTCCTTGGCTCCAGCCACGCGGAACGGCGCTGTGCCCGATGCGATGGCCCGTTGAAGGTCAACGTGAACCTCCCCAGTCGGGCCGAATCTCGAAACTCCAGGACGTCGCCGCGCCGCGCGGACTTGCCGGGGCTCTGGGCCTGGTTCGATCTCCTGCCGGTCTCAGATGAAGGCGCGGTCATCTCGCTCGGTGAGGGGCAGACTCCGCTCCTCGACGCTCCACGCCTGGCCGGCGCACTCGGCCTCGACCACCTGCTGCTGAAGGACGAGACGAGGAATCCCACCGGCTCTTTCAAAGACAGGATGCTGGCCGTCGGCGTCTCGCGCGCGATCGAACTGGGGAAGAAAACCGTTGCGGTGCAGTCGTCCGGCAACGTCGGTGCGGCCGCGGCCGCCTACGCGGCACGTGCAGGTCTCGACGCGAAAATCTTCGTCCCGCGGACAGCGCCGGATGAAAAGATCCTGCAGGCTCAGATGTATGGCGCGCAGGTGTTCAGGATCGATGACCCATCACCGGCAGCCATCTTCGATCTGCTCGAATGGGCGTGCGGAGAATTCGGCTGGTATCTGGTTTCGACCGCGGCGATCTACAACCCGTTCACGCTCGAGGGCGCCAAGACCATCGCCTACGAGATTGCCGAACAGACGAACTTCGACCTTCCAGACTGGATCATCGTGCCTGTCGGTGGCGGCGGCAATCTCGGAAGCATGTGGCGAGGGTGTCTCGACTTTCAGGCGCTGGGCCTCATCGACCGGCTGCCGCGACTGGTGGGTGTGCAGGCTGCGGGCTGCGCGCCCTTCGTCGAGGCGGTTCAGCAGGGACGTTCGAGCAAGGACGCGCTCACGTGCCGATGGCCGTCGATTGACACCATTTCCGGTGCGATCGCCGACGATGTGGTGTTCGATGCGCACGTGGCATTGCCGGCGGTGCGCGAGTCTCGCGGAACCGCCATCGCGGTGTCTGATGCTGAAACGCTCGAGATGGAAGGCCTGCTGGCCTCGTCGGAAGGTGTTTTTGTCGAACCGTCGAGCGCGACGACTCTGGCGGCGCTCCGTGCTCTTGTCAGAGCCGGGCAGATTGCTGGAAAAGATCGGGTGCTCTGTCTCTTGACCGGTACTGGGTTGAAGGATCCGGGATCCGCGCGGAAGTTGGTGTCCCGGCTGGAGCCGATTCCTCTCGATCGTCAGGCGCTGTCCGCGGTCGTGAACAGCCGCACCTGACGCGCGCGGATCCCGCCCTCTCGAACGTCACGCCTTCGTTTTCAGGTTCGTCAGGTAGCTGAACCCGCGGCGCGCGACATCGAGCGGATCGTCGGGCAGATCAGCCTCGACGAATCCGTGCTCGATTCCCTGCCGATCCATCTCGCCAAGCACGGCGGCAAAATCCACTTGGCCGTCACCCGGCGCCACCATTCGCAACATGTCCGGAATCGGTGCCGACGAGCCCGGCGGCAATGGACGATCGGGAGCGAAATCTTTCAAGTGGCAGGACACGAAGCGGCCCGCGTACTTTGACAGATACTCCACAGGGTCGGCGCCGCCGGCTTTCACCCAGCCGACGTCGAGTTCCATCCAGACCAGCCGGGGATCCGTCCGCGCGAGCAGCAGATCGTAGGCACGCGTCGGTCCGAGCGCTGCGAACTCCATGTGGTGATTGTGGTAGCCAAGGCGCAGGCCGTTCGATCGGCAGGTTTCACCGAGCGTGTTGAGACCCTCTGCGATCTGCTCGATCTGATCGGCGTCCTTGACCGCGGACACGACCGGACCGGCCGCCGTGATCGTCAGAAATTCCGCCGGCATCGCGACGATCAGATTTCGGATGCCGAGCGTGGCGGCGATGTCGGCGATCGGTCGCACTTCTGCGATCCGCGCCGAGATTTGTGCGCACCGAACAGCCAGGCCATGTCGCTCGAACGTTCGCCGCAAGTTGGCGGCGGTGAGCCCGAAGAGCGGATCTTTGATGAACGCGTTGCCGCCGAAGCCGAACATCTCGACCTCGCGGTACCCGATGGCCGCAATGGCCGCCAGCGTGCCTTCAAGGTCTTGATCCAACAGCTTACGCACGGTAAAGAGCTGCAGGCCCAGCCGCGACTGAATGTGCCCCTGTGCGACCCGCGGACCGCGCCGTTCGAAGGCTTCTCCCGGCGCGGCGACGCACGCGGACAAGATCGTCCCCGCGCCCACGCCCAGCATCTTCAGGCACCGTCGGCGGTTGAGAGTGCGCACCGGTGACTTATAGTATCAAGCCTCGAATCGAGGAGGAGAAGCCATGAGAGAGGCGGGGGTCTGGATCGCTCGCGCCCGAGGCGCATTGACGCCCGCGATGGTGGCGATCGTCCTTGTTGGTCTGACGGCGTCAGCCGGTCCGTCACGTCGATCTGGCGTCGCCAGACAGGCCGCCAGCGGCCTCGAGGACGGCGTGCGCGGTGTGGCGACTCGCGCGCCTGCGAGCATGAAGATCGACGGGGATCTGACCGAGTTCAGCAATGCGTTCGCGACGCCCGTCGAGTACTTCAATCAGGACGTGCACAATCGTCCGGCTCAGTTCTTCTACATGTGGGATGACGAGGCGTTCTATGCCGGCCTCCGGACGCTCGATGAGAAGCCGGCGAACAACGCCCCGGACGATCAGCTGTGGGAAGGCGACGCGGTGGAGTGGTATTTCGACACGCGTCGCGACCAGCAGTTCCGCAACACTGAATGGGGCAAGGGCGCCGTTCACTGCTACTGGACCGCATACAAGAATGACCAACTGCAGCCCCGCTTCTGCCTCCGCCCCGGTTACCTCGACGCCATTCCGAAGATTGGCGTCGAGGTGGCGGCACGAAGGACCTCCACTGGTTCGGAAGTAGAGTTCAAGCTGCCGTGGGCGAATTTTCCCGGCTTCCGCGCAGCGACCGGCACTGTCATCGCGCTCGATGCGGAGCTGTGCTACTCGGATGGCGGGCCTCGAGTGTTCAGGACATTCGCGTTCGGCAGTCCATTGTCCGTTCAACAGCCCGCGAGCCTTGGCAAAGTGCAGCTCGTCGAAAAGTTCGAGAAGGCTTACTGGCGCCAGTGTGGAGCCGTGATGGCGCCGATGCGCTGTGATACCGCCTGGACGCAGCAGACTCGTGCGATGGTGACGGGGCAGATGGCATTGCCGCCGACCCATGCGGATCGAGTCGGCCGGGTCGCTTTCGTGCTGACCGATCTCAGCGGCAAGACGCTCGGCGAGTACGACGGGACCATCGAGGAGTTTTCAGCGGAGGGCCATTTCAGGCGTGCGACGGCGTCGTGGCCGACCGACATGGCGCCGCCGGGCCTCCATCACGTGACCGGGATCGTTTACGACAAGAGCGGCCAGGAGCTGGCCCGCGTCGCGCCGCGGCTCGTGAGCGTCAACATGGTGACGGGATACTGACAGCAATGAGCAATGAGCCATGAGCCATGAGCGATGCCGACGCCTGGAGCCCGAAGCCCTGAGATCCCGAAGCCCTGAAGCCTGAAGCCGGGCCTGGCCCGAAGTCTGGAAGCCTGAGGAAACCCCTGTGAAGACCGCGATCAAGGTCATCCTGATTCTCGGGCTCGTCCTTCTGGGTCTTGGTGTCTTCATCCTCTTCCACGATTTCGACTCGCCGCGACTCGGTCAGATCCTCGTGGACCAGATCCGCCAAGCGACGGGTGTTCGGGTCACCGCGCGCGCGTTTCGCCTGAATCTGGTGCACGGACTCTTCCTCGAGGGCGCGGAAGCTTCGTCGACCGTCGAGGGACGCGAGTTTCACCTCACGCTCGACCGCATGGTGTTTGCTCATCGCCTGGCTCCGCTATTCGCGGGAACCGTCGCCATCGACAAGGCGATCTTCGAGCGGCCGCAGATTGAGATTTCTGAAACCGCGAGCCACGAGAAACCTCCAATGAAAGCCGAACCCCGGAAGCAGGAGACGCCGGGCCCGGGCGCGGAAGAGCCATCGTCGGCGGAATCGCGCCGCCTGGCGCTCGATCTCCGTGAACTGTCCGTCGTGGATGGCACGTTGACGCTTCACCAAGGCAAAGACGTGACGCGCCTCGAGGAATTGAACATCACGCTCAACGACCTGAAGGTCAATCCGGAGCTCCAATCGCTGGCGGCCCTTTCGGGGCACGGCACCATCGGGCTCGCCAAAGGCACGTTCGGAACGCTGGCCGTTCGAGACGCGAGAGCACAGCTGCAGCTGGCGAACGCTGTCGTCGACATGCCGTCGCTTGGCCTCACGACCGACTACGGCCAGATTTCATCGACGATGCACCTTGATTTCAATCCGGCGCCGTTCACGTACACGATGGAGGCGAGCGGCAAGGCGATCGACCTGAACAAGATGGTGGGCGCGACCAGCGGGCTTGGACCCGGTGCGCTGCAACTGACCGCCCAGGGCGCCGGTCCGGCGCCGGCAGGGATGACGGCGCACGGCAGGATGACGCTCTCGGCCGGCACGCTTCCGTCGATCCCGGCCTTGCGGACAGTGGACAAGATTCTGGGAAAGCCGACGCTGGTCGCGTCGCCGTACAAGGCAACCGCGGCGTCGTTTTCTCTCGCACACGAGGTTCTGACGCTCGCCCCGTTCCGTTTCGAGAGTGAAAGCGCGCGCGTGGATCTCCAAGGCACGGCGGCGCTCGAGGGCGCAGTCGATATCGATCTCGGTCTTGCGACACCGCGGCAGGGGCTGAAGATCGACGGCGTGGGCGCAAACGTGCTCGACGCGCTCGCCGACTCATCGGGCTGGGTCGCTGTGCCGCTTCACATCAGCGGTCCGCTCGATCAGCCGACGGTCGGCCCCGACATCAAAGCGTTGACGACGGCTGCGAAGCAGGGCACGAAGCGTGGAGCAAAAGAGGCGCCGCAAAAGGCGGCCGGTCGCGCGAAGAGTCGAGCGAAGGATGCCCTCAGAAACGAGCCCAGGAAGATAATGACCCTCCCAGAACAATGGGCCTGATCGGCGGTCAATTGGCTGACTGAACCAGCTCTGGCATTAAAATGGCGACTTTTTGCACGTGTGAGGAAGTCTTCCTCTGGGGTGGTGTCAATGCGTAATCGTGGTAAGCCAAGTTAAGTCATTTATAATGTGATAATTATAGTGATAATTGGCGTTTAGGGAGGGTGGCCTCATCGATGCAGCGCAGTCAAGGGCATGAATGCGACACAGATCTGCCGGCTCGGCCTCGCGACACTGGCACTGGCAGTCCTCCCTGCCGCGGCGACACTTGCTCAGAGTATCGATGCCGAACCGAATCCGGCCGACGAAGCGCGGTTCCAATATGGCTCGTTCGCTTTCACTCCCGGAGTCGTATTCTCGACTGGCTATGATTCGAATATCAGCCGGGAACCGGGCGGGGTCTCGGATTATGAAACGTACGCGGTGCCACAGGCCGAGGCCTTTTACACCGCGGGTAAGGCGCGCTTCAACAGCCAGGCCGCTGCCGAGTTCGTCCATCTCCAGGAGCACTCGAACGAGAGTGCGAACAACTGGGCTTATAACTTCGGGTTTCGCCTCGCAGACAATCCGTTTCGTCCCTACGTCTCATACTCTGCTCGCCGCACCAATGCGAGACCCACCGGATTCGAGATCGGCGAACGATCGCTGCGCGTGGAGAATCAGTTCAACGCGGGAGCGTCCACGTGGTTGACCGATCGCTTCTCGGTGACGGGCGGGGCCAACTGGAATCGGATCAACTATGACGCCTCGGCGGTCTATCAGGATTCCAGTCTGCAAGAGAAACTGAACCGCGATACAAATGTGTACGTAGGAGGCGTCGGCTACCTGATCACGCCTCTGACGTCATTTTCCGCTAACGTCGACTTCATTCAGGACCGATTCGTCTATTCTCCTGAACGAGACGGGGATAGCCTCCGGATCATGGGAGGGATGGAATTCTCGAAGCTTGCGTGGTTCGTCGGGAACGGCTACGTCGGCTACCGACATTTCACGTCGAAGGCGTCGGGCGTGGCCGACTTCAACGGCTGGGTCGCGAACGGTCATCTGAGCCACGTCAGCGCGGGCGGAGATATCCTGACCCTTCATTTCGGCCGGGACGTACAGTTTTCATTCGATACGAGCCTCGGCTATTTCGTGCAGACCGGCTTCGACGGCAACTATAACAAGAGACTCTGGGATCGCATCGAGCTGATGACGTTTGGTGGCTACAGCGCCCTGGACTATCGATACGCCGGGCTACCCGGCGGTCTTGGCCTCGTGGATCATTACTTCTCGGCGGGAGGCGGTCTGGGGTATCGGATTCAACAGCGAATTAGAATAGGGACGACGTTCGAGCATGTCGAGAAGACGGGAGAGCAGGCCTACACTGCAACACGGATCATCTTCTTCATGACGTACGGCTCGGGTCGCTATCTGAGGCTGGATCGGCCGATCCCGTTTGAGCAAGGGTACTGAGGCGGCGGAACGACAGGCCTTCGCTTCGAGCAGGTATCCAGGTATCCAGAGAATCAAGGATCAAGCAAATGCGTTCAGCAGTCTGCCTTTGTGTCTGGCTTTTATTTGTCGGGGTGGACCGCGCGCCCAGGCCGCCGAGGCTTCCCAGGATGCCCCGGTCGTGCCGGCCGGCCAACAGGATCCCGAGTACATCGTCGGGCCCCATGATGTGCTCAACATCACGGTTTGGCAGCAGCCATCCTTGTCTGGCCGTTTCAGGGTCGAGGCGGACGGTGGGTTCAGCTTTCCCCTGATCGGCCGTGTCGAGGCAAATGGCTTGACGGCCCCGGCGATTGAGACCGACCTGAGAGATCGGCTGCTCAAGGGTTACCTCAGAAATCCGCAGGTGACGGTAGCCGTCGCGGAGTATCAGAGTCAGCAAATCTTCGTCATCGGCGAAGTGCGGACGCCAGGGATCATCACCATTACCGGTCGCATGACGCTCCTCGAGGCCTTGGCGCGAGCAGGCTCTCTCACAGAGAGCGCAGGCGGCGAACTGGTCGTCGTGCGGCCCGCCGAAGGGCGAATGGTGGAAGGCCCGACCCTTCCTGGCCATGACGGGGCCACTGAGCTCCTCAGGGTGAGCGTTCGCGAGGTGAGAAGCGGCACGTTGTCTCAGAACGCGATCCTCAAGAAGGGCGATACGGTATTTATTCCGCGCGCCGAGCAGATCTTTGTGCTGGGCCAGGTGAACCGGCCTGGAACGATGGCCATGGAAAAGGGCATGTCGGTGCTTCAGGCCATCTCGCTGGCCGGCGGTGTGACGCGGCTGGGGTCAACGGGTCGTATCAAGATCATCCGGATTGTCGACGGGAAGAAAACCGAGATCAAAGTCGGGCTGGACGATGTTGTGCAGCCGGGCGATACGATCATGGTGCATGCGAGGTTGTTCTAATGCTCGATCGCCCCGTCAAGCCCGAATCTGAACGCCAGCCCGGTGCCGAACCGCGGTTCACGCGCGGCGTGCCCGAAACGTTTCGCCTGCCGAAACCGTCGCGTGAGGCATCTCAAGAGCATCTTGGCGACTACCTCGGGATCCTCCACCGGCATCGGTGGGCCGCGGTAGCCGCGTTTCTTGCTGTCTTCATACCGGCTGCGCTCATCACCGCGGGCGCGACGCCCGAATATGAAGCCACCACCAGGCTGCTCCTGGATCCAGGCGGTTCGGTGATCGCATCCATTCCAGATCCAACGCGCGACGCGAACCCGAAGGGTCGCGACTACTTTGAGACCGAGTTTGAGATCCTCAGGAGCCGCGCCCTTGCCGAGCGCGTCACGCAGAACCTGAAGCTGTGGGAGCGTCCCGAGTACACGGGCAAGGAGCCCAAAGGATTCAGCATCGCGGGGCTCGTGGCATCAGCGAAAAACCGGCTCGCTTCCCTCATCGGCAAGAGCAAGAAAGACGAGGCCGTCTCTCAGAAGCCCGTTCCGCGCAGCGAGGCAGCCGCCCGGGCGGCGATAATTGACGCCGTCAAGAGCCAGCTCCTGGTCGAGCCGGTTCTCAATACGCGGCTGGTCGAAGTCACCTTCACATCGACGAATCCGCAGCTTGCTTCGGATCTCGCGAACTCGCTCACGCAAGCCTACATAGATCAGACGCTGCAGCGACAATCGACTGAGACGCAAGGAACCAGTGAATATCTGGCTGATCGTTTGGCTGAACAGCGTCAGAAGGTGAGCGCCAGCGACGCGGCCCTGCAAGAGTACCGGGAGCGCCGTAATGCGGGGTCGCTCGAGGACCGGCAGAACATCGTCGTTGCGAAGCTGAGCGAGCTGAACAGCGCGGTGACGAAGGCCAAGACCGATCGCATTGCGAAGGAAGGCAGCTACAAGCAGTTGCTGGCTATCAGGAATGACCGGCAAGCCCTCGACGGTTTTGGACCCATCTTGTCGAATCCATTCGTACAGCAACTGAAGTCACAGCTTGCCGATCTGCAGCGACAGGAAGTGAGTCTGGCTGAACAGTACGGCGACCAGCATCCGGAGATGATACGGCTGAGATCGACGATTCGTCCAACAGAGCTCAGGCTCCAGGCCGAGATCGACAAGCTCGTGCAGTCACTGCAAAGCGATTACCTGGCCGCTGAAACGCAAGAGAAGAGTCTGGCCGCCGCGCTCGAGGAGCAGAAGCGTGAGGCCATGAATCTCAGTCGGATGAGCATCGAATACGGCGCGCTCCAGCGGGAGGCCACCAGCAACCACGAGATCTTCGATGGCCTTCTCAGACAGACCAAGCAGGCGGGGCTCAGCGTGGACCAATCGAAGTCGACCGTGCGGGTGATCGACCGGGCCGAAGTGCCGCGGTGGCCGGTACGGCCCAAACGCGTTCAATCGGTCCTCTTCGCGCTCGGAGGAGGGCTGTGCTTCGCAATTGGCCTGGTCACGGTGCTCGAGTATTTCGATCGCCGCGTGCGGACCCCCGATCAGGTCGTGTCCGCCCTCAAGATCCCGTTCATTGCGTGTGTGCCGAAGACGGACAGCCACCCGGGCCTCAGCAATGGAATCCCGTCTCATTTCGGCGAGGCGTTTCGACGCATCCGAACGAAGGTATTGTCCGCCTCGAATGGATCGCGTGGTTTCTCGATCGTGGTCACGAGTACGGGGCCGCGCGAAGGGAAGTCTGTCGTCGCGGCCAATCTCGCGGCCTCGCTCGCCAAGGCAGAGCAGCGCGTGCTTCTCATCGATGCAGACCTCAGACGGCCCACTGTGCACCGTACGTTCGACCTTCCTCTGCAGCCGGGTCTCTCAGAGCTCTTGTCTGGAGTGAAAACGAGCGATCGGCTCGTCAGACCGACCAAGATCGCGGGTCTCTCGATCATCTCGGCAGGAGGGCCGCCCGACAATCCATCGGAACTGCTGGCGTCATCGCGCTTCAGAACGCTCCTGGCGTCACTGAGCAGCCATTTCGATTGGATCGTCCTTGACTCCCCACCCGTCATGGCTGTCGCCGATGCGGCAATCGTCGCCGACGAAGCGTCGAGCGTTCTCTTTGTCGTTGCGGCGGACTTCACCCGTGAGGATGCCGCCAAGATCGCGCTGGGCGAGCTGGCGTCCGCCAAGCGAAAGCTCCTCGGAGCGGTGCTGAATCGTGTCGATTTTCACCATCAGTCTCACTACTACTCTCGGTATTACCGGCCCGAGTATGAGTCGTACTACATGACGACCAGGGCGCCCGCCGAAGAACATCCTCAGGAAATCGGGTGATCCTTTTTCAGAAGACGCGAGGCGGACGTTGGGGCCCCGCCGCGGTCAACAGATAGGAACTCCTGAGGTGTCAGGAATGACGTGGAGCCATGACTAAGCTCTCGATCGTGATCCCCTGCTTCAATGAGGAAGACGGCATTGACCGGCTCCGGAAGGAACTCTGGCCGGTCATTGCGGGCCTCGCCCGGTCGCGGCAGGTGGAGTTGATCTTCGTTGACGACGGGAGTCGCGATACGACATTCGAAAAGCTTCGGAAGGCGTTCGGCGATGTCGATCTGGCCGGCGTCTCGGTCAGGATTGAGCGTCATGGGCGGAATCGGGGACTCGGCGCGGCGATTCGGACCGGGTTTGGAGTCGCAACCGGTGATGTGGTTTTGACGACAGACAGTGACGCGACCTACGGCTTCGGTGAGATTCCACCGCTTCTCGATCGACTTACGGCGGGAATAGACATCGTCACCGCATCGCCGTACCACCCTGATGGTGGAGTGGAGAACGTGCCGGCATTCAGGTTGTTCCTCAGTCGTGGGTCTTCCATTCTTTATCGAGTGCTCGTGGACAGGCGCATTCACACTTACACGGCCCTCTTCCGCTGCTATCGCAGACGCGTGATCGACGAGATTTCATTCGCATCCGATGGATTTCTCGCGGGCACTGAGCTGATGGTCAAGGCGATGAGGCGAGGGTTCACGGTCGCCGAACACCCGGCGGTGCTGCACTCCAGGGTGGCCGGCGTCTCAAAGGCGAAAGTGCTCCGCACGATAGCCGCACATCTGCGTTTTCAGTTGAGTGTTTTCCTCGATCGCGTCCACCTGGTACCCTTCACCTCGGGCGATTCCAGTCGCGTTCATGAGCCCGTCGCGCGCGGGTGATATGAAGATCCTCTCGGTCGTCGGCGCCCGCCCCGAATTCGTCCAGGCTCAGGCAGTTAGTCGAGCCTTGAGAAGCGCTCATCAGGAGATCCTCGTCCATACCGGACAGCACTACGACTACCTGATGTCTCAGACATTTTTCGACGAGCTGGATATCCCGGTTCCGGATTACAACCTCGAGGTGAAATCAGGGACGCATGGGCGACAGACAGGCCAGATATTGGCGGCACTCGAAGGCATCCTTCAAAAGGAACGCCCAGACGTCGTGGTCGTCCGCGGTGATACGAACTCGACCCTTGCCGGGTCGCTCGCAGCGAGCAAGCTCCAGATCCCGTCCGCGCATATCGAGGCCGGCGAGCGAAGCTTCGAGCTGACCATGCCGGAGGAAGTGAACCGTCTCGTGGCGGATTGTCTTGCCGACCTGCACCTCTGTGCGAGCCAGGCGGCGATGGCAAATCTCGCTCGGGAGGGGATCGTCGAGAGCGCTGTCTGGGTGGGCGACGTCATGTTGGATGCGATGCTCGCCAACAGGCTGCGTGCCCGCGAGCGATCGACCATCCTCGGTCGCGTGGGCGTCAAGCCCGGTCGGTATTCGCTCGTGACCGTCCATCGAGCCGGGAACACCGACGATCCCGCTCGACTCGGCCAGATCGTCAAGGCCCTCAACGGCGTTTCGGAGCCGGTGATCTTCCCGGTCCATCCGAGGACGCGGGAGGCCCTCGGTCGATTGGGTGCGGAATTCGCGAGCCACGTCAGGCTGCTCGAACCCGCGGGCGCCCTCGACATGATCGCGCTCGAGGAAAATGCCCGGCTGATCGCCACCGATTCAGGCGGTGTGCAAAGAGAGGCCTACTTTCTGGGCGTCCCCTGCCTGACGCTTCGCGACGAAACGGAATGGGTCGAAACGATCGCGGCAGGGTGGAACAAGCTCGTCGGTGCTGACGCCGATAAGATCGGAAGCGCGTGGTTTACGTTTGCACCCCCGGCGGCACGTCCGCCCATTTTTGGCGATGGAAAAGCCGGCGAGCGCATTGCGAATCTGTTGAGCCAGGGGCCCCCCAGGTTCGGCAGCGCGCGGCGCGGGGTTTCAGCCATGCGCAATTCTGTCACCCTGGCGCCTGAGGAGTACTGCAAAGAGTGAGAATCGGAATCGTCGGCGGCGGCATCATGGGCATCACCCTGGGGTATTTCCTCGCAAAGAAGGGCGTTGCCGTCGATATCTTTGAAGCATCCCCCACGCTTGGGGGCCTGGCGGGTCCGCTGACCCTGCCCGATGGCACAGCCGTCGATCGCTATTACCATGCAATTCTGCCGAGTGACGATCACTTGTGGAACGTCTGTGCCGAGCTGAACCTGACCGGCCAGCTTAGATTCAATCAGACGCGAACGGCCTTCTACCACGGCGGTCGCATCTACTCGATGAACAACCTCATCGACTTCCTGCGCTTCCAGCCGTTGACTCTGTTGGAACGATTCAGGCTGGGCTTGACCGTACTCCGCGCTCAGCTTGTTCGCGACTGGCACGATCTCGAAGGCATTTCCGTCGAGAAATGGCTCCGACGATGGAGCGGCAACGGCACCTATGAGAAGCTCTGGAACCGTCTGCTCAGGGCGAAATTCGACGGCGGTTTCGAAAACACTCCGGCCACATACATGTGGGCGCGGTTGGTACGCATGAAATCCACGAGAGGTGGGGCGGACCAGAAGGAGTCAGCCGGCCATCTAGTCGGTGGATACGCGACGCTGATGGAGGCCATGGCCTCCCGCATCACACAGGCGGGAGGAACGATTCACCTGAAGACACCGGTGCAGGAGATCGTGGTCGACGGAGATCGGGTGACGGGGCTCCGACTGGCCGATCGCCTGTGGAATGCCGGACCGGTCGTGGTGACGATGCAGACGCCCGTTTTCCGCCGCCTGATTCCGGCCGCACGTTCCTCGTACCATGAGTTCCTCGCGAAGTCCAAATACCTCGGACTCGTCTGTCCTCTGGTCGTGCTCGACAGACCGCTGTCTGGTTACTGGACCGTCAACATTACTGACGATTCGATTCCTTTCACCGGAATCATCGAAACGACGAGCTATATCGATCCCGCATTGGTCGGCGGACACCATCTGGTCTATATCCCGAAATACACGGCGCCCGACAGCCCCTGGCTCCAGAAGTCTGACGACGAAATCAAGGACGTGTGGCTCTCGACGCTCTCGCGGATGTTTCCCGCCTTTGATCGATCATGGGTTCGGTTCTTTCTCGTCCACCGCGAGCGGTTCGTGGACCCGCTCCATCCGATGAACTCGACCGATCAGATTCCACCGGTGCGGACCCCGATCGCCGGCCTCTACTTCGCGACGACGGCCCAAATCTACCCGGCGCTGACGAACGGCGAGTCGGTGACGCGCCACGCGCGCGAGGCCGCGGACATCATGATGGCCGGCGAGGCCGGCACAGCGGAATTGCAGGTTGGTGAGCCGGCCTTGGACGATGCTCCCGCCTACGCCCTCAAAGCACGTTGATTCCGAACCAGGACGAGAACCGTCGCGCGGAACCGACCCAGGATGAGAGAGACCTGAGTTGGCCGATCACGGGGACGCCCGCCCGCCGACGAATCGCTTTGCTCGGGCTGGTCCTCGCTGGAGTCGTACTTTCCTTCTATAACCTGACCAGTTTTCCGGTGACGTGGTTTGACGAGGGATCACACCTGCACGTACCAAAGACGCTGGTACGGTTCGGAGTGTATGCCGACTATAGCAGCGAGGGATTCCGTCACTATGGTCCCACACTCGGCGTGGGTCCCACGGTCATGCTGCCGATTGCGGCCGCGTTCAAGATGTTCGGGATCGGGCTGCTGCAAGCCCGGATCGTCATGGTCCTGTATATGCTGGCGGCGACCCTGGCGTTCTTCAATCTGGCCCGGTTCTTCGGAGGCGGCCGCACGGCGTCGGTCGCAACCGCGCTGCTCGTTTCTTCCCGTGCGGTCACCTTCGTCGCCTACGGAAGACAGGTGCTCGGAGAGGTTCCTGCATTTCTGTACCTCTGTCTCGGCCTCCTGGTGTGGTTCCACAGCTGGCGGGAGCGCCGGCTGCGAGACGAGATTCTGGCGGGCGTGCTCTTCGGACTGGCAATAGTGACGAAATACCAGCTTCTGATCATGCTGGTGCCCACGATGGGCCTCTGCTGGCTGGCCGACGTAGCCTACTATCGCGCGCTTCGACTGCGAGCCTTCTTCGTGCCCCTGGCGGTGGCCTGCGGATGCTTCGGCATCTGGCAAGTCTGCCTGATTGTGTACCTGGGTCCCGCCACGGCCAGCGAAAACTACGCCTTGCTTCGAGAGGCCACAGCGGGTGCCGCGGCGGCGTTTTCACCCCGTCTGATGGCTCGATCGGCAAGGGAGCTCCTGAGCCTCAAGACCTATTTTGGCTGGCTGATTCCCGCTCTCATCTACGGTTGTGTCCTGGCATCTGAGCGGTCGATCCGTGGACTGCGCTGGGCCGTGCTGTTGGCGCTGGCGACGACCAATTTCGGCTGGTATGTGCTGGCGTCGGTGAGCTGGATCAGATACGCGTTCGTAGGCCTTGCCATCACGAGCGTATTCGTTTCGGTTCTCTTCGATGATCTGATCGAGGCCGTGAGCGGCGCTCCGGGCGCCGGGCGCGGGAACCTGCCTGCATCGCGCAGGCTTGGACTCGGGACAGGCCTGCGGATTTGGCTGATCGCCATGATCGGCATCCCGCTCGCTGTGACGGTGCGCGAGGTTCTCTGGCCGCCGTTCAATGCGCCGCGAGCGATGGCGGCGTATCTGAATGACAACGTGCCATCCGACGCCTTGATCGAAAGCTGGGAGCCCGAGATGGGGTTTCTGAGCGATCACCACATCCATTTTCCGCCCGCTTCGCTCCTGCCGGCCGCGGTGCGGCATATTTGGTTCGGAGCTGCATCACCTTCGACGGCGTATGACTTTGTGGCGCGAGAGAATCCGCCCTACGTGCTGCGGGGCCAGTTTGCCAGGTGGGTCGATCTCTATCCCGAGGAAGTCCTGAGAGCTCGTTACACGCTCGTGGTCACAATTGGCGGTTACCAATTGTGGGCCCGCCACTAACTCCCGTCCGATATCGTCGCTCGCATTTATCCGCCCACGTAGATGATCTTGCTGCCCTCCGGTTCGCAGTCGAACTCGATGGGGGTCAATCGTGTGGACTTCATGGCCTCCATGACTTCGCGTTGGCGGTTTTCCCGGACAAACAGCAATAAACAGCCGCCGCCACCCGCGCCCAGAATCTTGCCGCCTTCCGCACCGGCTTCGCGGGCCAGGTCGTAGTATCCGTCCAGCACGCCGTTGGTCACTTTGGAGCCCATGTTCTTCTTGAGGGCCCAGCCTCTGTCCAGGATTTCGCCGATGCTGTTCAATTCATTCTTGCGCAGCATCTGACGCAAACACTCCGCCAGTCGAACCATCTCGTCCAGCGAGGCCCTGGTGCGGCCGTTCGAATTGATCTTGCTCTTCGCCTCTTGAAGCACGGAGCTGCTCGCACGGTCGATCCCCGTATAGAACAGCATCAGATGGCGGACGAGGCTCCGCTTCGTCTCGTGCGAACAGATAATCGGATTGACGCGAACGGTCTCGTCTGGCTCGAAGCTGACATGCTGGAGGCCGCCGTACGCCGCCAGATACTGATCCTGCTTGCCGATCGGTTTCTTGAGGATCTCAATCTCGACTTCGCATGCCTTCTGGGCCAGCTCCTCGGCGCTGACATGACGACCCATGTAGGCTTGCAAGGCATTGAGCACTCCCACCGTCAGCGTCGATGACGATCCGAGTCCGATGCCCGCCGGGATGTCGGCGATCGTCGTGACCTCGATGCCGCGCGTGACCCCGACCATGCGCATCGCCTCGCGGATCAGCGCATGCTGGAGATCGTCGAGCTTTTCAACGATTTCAGTCCTTGTATACGAGACCCGGATGGTATCGTCGAACCGTTTGTTGACGGTGACGTACATGTACTTGTTGATGGCCGTTGCTACGACGCTGCCGGGCTTGTCGCGGTAGTATTCACGAAAATCCGAGCCGCCGCCAACCAGACTCACTCGAAACGGTGTCCGCGAAATGATCACGTTGTCCCCTCTGCCAAGACTACAAACGGTCGGGTGTCTTCCTCACAGACGATTGCCTCACGCTGCCCGGGCAAGTCGACCCTTTTTCGACTCGATGCGTTTGATCGCCACCAGGATCCCGAGCAGAACCCATTGGAGATAGAAACCGGAGAACATCTCCAGTCCGCCGTTTCTGATGCTGGGAAGCATGAAGTCGCCGGTCAGCGACCCGATGGCCATCCCGGCAAACAGACCGAGCCACCCGAGCGCAAAAGACTGATGGAATGGATCTCGAGCGGTCTTGAACACCTCGACGCCGGTCCAGAAGGCCTTCCAAATGAACAGAACGAAACAGAACAGCCCGGCGATGCCCATTTCGAGCAGGATGTTCATGTATTGATTGTGAGGCGTGTCGATCGCCGAATACCTGTTCATATAAGGCCAGCTATTGCCGGCGCCCACCCCTAGAACCGGGTATCGGCTCCAGATGCCCGCCGCATCGATGGCAAGTTGGACCCGACCCGACTTGCCACCCCAGCTCTGTTGGGCTCGCTCCGTGTCGAGGAGCTTCTGGATCGGCTCGGGAACCAGGTGAGCGGTTCCGGGCGAGACGAGGAGCAGGTATCCTCCGACGGCCAGAGGCAGGAGGCCAATGAGAAGCGTGCGTGCCCGGAACAGCAGAATCGTTCCGACCGAGATCACAACGTAGGCGTACAGGAAGGCCTTCCCGATTGAGATGCCGTACAAGAGCGGCGATAGCGCGACAGCCAGCAGGAGGATTCTCTTGAATGGGGAGGTTTCAGAAAAAACCCGTGCGAAGCAGAACGGCGCGGCGGCCAGGTTGAAATAGACGCTCAAGACCAGATAGGGCCAATAAGGTTGTGCCGCCTCTGGAAGAAAAGGCAACGTTATCGCCGGCAGCGCCAAGACCAGGATTGTCTGCTGCACGCGCCGAATCCATTTCGTGCTATCCACCGAATGAGAAGCGACAAGGTAGGTGCCGACCGGCCAGACAATCAGCATGACCTGACCAAGCGACACGGTCAGCTTCATGTGGTCCTCTGCGATCGCCGGATCGGGCCAGAGGAAACCGCTGACGATCGAGAGCAGCGATACCGGTATCAGCAAGAGCAGGGGCTTTTCAAACCCCTGGGTCACCAGGGGCCGGCCTGTGTGGGGGCGATAGAAGAGCCACCAGACGGCGATGAGTACGGATGCCATCGCCTCGACCGGCAGAATCGCCTGCTGAACTTCGCTGCCGGACAGCGAGATGATCTTCAAAAAGGGCACGCATCCCAGAACCACATAGGCAAATAACGCCCGTCGGATGTTGAACACAGCGAGGCCGACGAACGCGACTGCGAGCAGCAGAGCGAGGGCGGTGAGGAGCGGCGACTGGGTCACGGCGGTGTCAGCCTCCAATATCGCCAGGCTTCGAGCCTGACGACAAGCGAATTTCCGGCCGATCAGAAGTAGTCAAAAGGCAGACTTTACCCTGCCGAGTGCGGAACACTCCTCGCCGGCAGACTGGACTCCGCTTTTCGTTCCGACGAGCTAAATATTTGAAAATAAGCATCTTAATATCATATCGACGAGCTGGGCCATCCTGGCCCATCCAGTGCAGTAGCAAACGCGGTGACACGGCGTTCGGCCTGTCCGCAACGCTAACCGTTTGGAGGCAGTTAGGTGAGTCATCGGTCGTCGGAATTGAGGAATCCACCCCAGTTGCCGGGCAGGAAGCCTGCCCCCGGGCCAGCTCTACCGGTCGGGATTGGCACATCCCGCAAGACCTCGTCCGCTCGGGGACGACTGGCGATCGTCAATGCCGGTCATGGGAATGTGGTCGGTGCCGCAAGTCGTCATCGTGTCGGGACGACCGCCGCGTCGGGTCGCCACGCAGAGCGCCGATTCTGGGTCAAGGATCTTATCGAGCCGCCCATCGCTCTCCTGTTGCTGCTCGTGCTCCTTCCGGCGCTGCTGGTCATCGCGATAGCAATCAGGCTGATGACTCCGGGTCCGGCGATCTTCAGACGCCGGGTCGTGGGCCGGCACGGACATGAGTTTGATGCCTTCAAGTTCCGGACGATGGTGACTGACGCCGACACGCTGCTCGAACGCGATCCCGTCCTGAAGCGGGAGTTCATCGTGAACTACAAGCTGCAGAACGATCCTCGCGTCACTCCTCTTGGTCGATTTCTTCGCAAGTACAGCCTCGACGAGCTCCCACAGCTCTGGAACGTCGTCCGCGGCCAGATGTGGCTGATTGGTCCCCGGATGATCACGCCTGAGGAGCTTGTCCGGTACGGTGATCGACGTGCCAAGCTGATGTCCGTCAAGCCCGGACTGACGGGGCTCTGGCAGGTCTCTGGAAGGCAGACCAGGTCTGTACGAGGAACGAGTCGAGCTGGACATGCAGTACATCGATCATTGGAACCCATCGCTCGATCTCTCGATCCTCCTCAGAACGGTCGGCGTGGTGTTCAAAGCAGAAGGCGCGTACTGAAAAAAGCGGCCGTCGAATCGCGACGCCGGCGAACTGAACCCAAATATGTCTACGACTCGTCAATACCTGGAAAGCCTGGTAGGAGTCCTGAACCGTCTCGATTCCGATGCGCTCGATCGCCTGTCGTGGGCGATCTATGCCGCCTATCAAACTGACAACACGATCTACTGTGTCGGCAACGGGGGCAGCGCCGCCACGGCAAGCCACCTCGCCACCGACCTGACAAAGCTGACAAGCCATCCGTCGCGGCCGCGCCGCTTGCGTGCGCTTTCCCTCACCGAGAGCGTTTCGTCGATGACGGCTATTGGCAATGACCTGGCGTATGAAGACGTCTTCGTCGAGCAGCTGAAGGCGCTGCTACGTCCCGATGATGTCGTGATCGGCATCAGCACCAGCGGGTCATCACCAAACGTGCTTCGTGCAATCGATTATGCGAATCGTCACGGTGCCGTCACGATCGGGATCACCGGGAGCGAAGGTCGTCGGCTTCGAGACCTGGCTCGAGACAGTCTGGTCATCCGGTCGGCAAACGTGCAGACGATCGAAGATGTCAGCATGGTTGCGGCACACCTGCTGTGCCTGCTGACCCTAAATAAATGCAGCGACCTCCAGGACGCCCTGCCCACGAGCGCTCTTCCAATCGGCGGTCAGATTGATGCCAGGAGCTGATGGGATGAAGCTCCTCGTCACCGGCGGAGCCGGATACATCGGCAGCATCGTCGCCGAGCTGGCAGTCAAGCAGGGCCATGAGGTGACCGTCCTCGACAATATGCAGGAGGGGCACCGGGGCGCCATTCCCCGTCGCGCCCGCATCGTGCAAGGCGACCTGGGCGATGGGGCGTTGCTCGATCGGATCCTGGGAGGCCAGCGCTACGACGCGGTCATCCATCTCGCGGCCGAAACAACGGTGGCCTGGTCGGTGACCGATCCTGGCCGGTACTTTCATGCCAATGTCTCGAAGGGACTCGTGCTGCTCGAAGCGATGCGCCGCAATGGGGTCGAGCGGATGATCTTTTCATCAACGGCGGCGACCTACGGAGAGCCCACGACAACTCCGATTACCGAGAGTCATCCGCAGATTCCAATCAACGCGTACGGGGAATCGAAGCTGATGTTCGAGCGGTGTCTCCAGTGGTACTACCGTGCGTACGGTATGCGCACCGTGGCGTTCCGCTATTTCAACGCCGCGGGCGCATCTGAAGAACGCGGCGAGGCACACCTGCACGAGACGCATCTCATCCCCCTCATCCTGGATACCGCTTCTGGCTCCCGGGACGCGGTCAATGTTCACGGCCTGGACTATCCGACCCGAGACGGCACGTGCGTGCGGGACTACGTCCACGTCGAGGACATCGCGCAGGCGCACCTCCTGGCCCTTGGCAAGATCGACGCGATTGGCTTTGACATCTTCAACATCGGAAGCGGCTGCGGCTACTCCGTCCTCGAAGTCATCGAGACGGTACGGTGCGTGACCGGCCGGCCCGTGACCATTCGATCCTGCGAAAGGCGGCCGGGCGATCCGGCGACGCTCGTCGCGAGCTCCGACAAGATTCGAAAGCAGCTCGGCTGGCGCCCGAAGTTTCCCACTCTCGAATCGATCATTTCGAGCGCGTGGATTTGGAAGCTCCGCTTCCCGAACGGGTACGAAGAGCCCTGGGTCGCTGTTTCGTAGCGCAGACGACAATCCATGCCGGACGTTTCGATCATCGTCATCAGCTTCAATACGCGGGACCTCCTTCGCGCCTGCCTGAATGCCGTCTTCGAACGGCAGGCTGTCTCGACGGAGGTCTTCGTCGTTGACAACTGCTCGAAGGACGGCAGCGCCGAGATGGTCGAGACCGAGTTTCCGCGGGCGATCCTCATCAGGAATCCACACAACCGGGGGTTTGCCGCTGCGAACAACGTGGCGATCCGGCGGGCATCGGGCGAGCACGTCCTCCTTCTGAACCCTGACACCGTGCTGCCGCCACCGACCCTGCTCGAGATGGTGCGGTTCATGAACGACCATCAGGATGTTGGCATCTGCGGACCACGGATTCTCTATCCGGACGGCAGTTTCCAGTCGTGTGGGTATGCGTTCCCCACACTGCTCTCCGAGATTCGCCAGTCGAAGAACGTGAATCGTGCGATCAAGGCGGTGATCGGCGACGAGCCGTCACCACCGTCCGGCAGCGAGCCCCGCGAAGCGGAATGGGTGGATGGCGCCTGTCTGATGATGAGGCGAGCCGTCATCGACGCCATCGGTCCTCTCGACGAGCAGTATTTTCTGTACGGCGAGGAACTCGACTGGTGTTACCGGACACGCAAAGCCGGCTGGAAGATCTATGCGCTGCCCGCCGTCGAAATGGTTCACTATCAGGGGAAGAGCAGCGAGCAGACCAAGGACACATCGCTGGCGCACCTGATCGAAACGCGCCTCCGTTTCTATCGCAAGAACTACGGCATGCCCGAGGCCCTCTTGATCAGCCTCGTGTATCTTGCGGGCTGCCTCAAGCAACTCCGGCGGGAACCGGTCAAGTCGAAGGTCAAGATGAAGGCCGTGCTTCGATGGTTTGGCCTCACCTTGGGAATGCCGGTCGGCGTCGCCCGGACTGCCACGTCTCCCTCCTAACGAGTGTAGGATAGCGGTCGGCCTTGGCCGACCATGCGAATCCTCTTTATCACACCGTACGTTCCTTCACGGATTCGCGTCCGTCCGTACAACTGGCTTAAGTCGCTCGTGCACCTTGGCCACGCCATCCACCTCGTTTCTTTGAGACCTCCCGAGGATCGCTGGGCGTCGCTCGGCGAGCTGCGCGACTTGTGCGAGGCCGTGGATGTGTTCGACGTGTCGCGGGCGCGCACGCTTCGGAATGTGCTCGCGGCCGCTGCTGGTCGCGATCCCCTGCAGGCGGCCTACTCGAGGCATCCGGACGCCGAGCGCCGCCTCGCGAGTCTCGCGCGGTCAGGACGATTCGAGGTCGCTCACATCGAGCACATGCGGGCCGCGCGCCTGGCCTGGGCACTCGAAGGATTGCCGCGTGTGTTCGACGCCGTCGACTCCATCGCGAACCTGTTTGCGCAGGCATCGAGGCACGCGCCGACCTTCAGCCAGCGGCTCGTGGCCAGGCTCGAGCTGGCGCGCACGCAATCGTTTGAAGCCAGGGCCGTCATCGAATTCGAGCGCACCGTGGTCACGTCGGAATTGGACCGGCAGGCACTCGTCGCGGCCGTGCCCGCGGCCTGTCACGCCAAGGTCGTCGTCGTGGCCAACGGCGTTGATCTCGACTATTTCAGACCAGGCGCCGGCCCTTCTGGTGATCACACCATCCTTTTTACTGGCAAGATGAGCTACCACGCCAATGCGGCCGCTGCGCTGCATCTCGTACGCGACATCATGCCGATCGTCTGGCGGAGTCTTCCAGAGGCTCGCCTGATCATCGCCGGCAAAGACCCATCGAAGATCATCAGTGCGCTGGCCAAGGATCCGAGGATCGTCATTACGGGATTCGTCGAGGACCTGCGCCCGTTTTTTCATGCCGCAACAGTGCTCGCGGCGCCGCTCGTCTACAGCACCGGGATCCAAAACAAGGTGTTGGAGGCTATGGCATCGGGCCTTCCAGTGGTGACCACCGAGCAGGTGGCGCGGGGCCTGTCGGCGGTGTCGGGTCAGGACCTGCTCGTGGCAGTGTCAGATCAGGACGCCGCCGATGCGCTGATACAGGTGTGTCGCGATGCCCGCCTGCGAAGGAATCTCGCTCGGGCTTCCCGATCCTACGCCGAGGGCCATCATGACTGGCTGGCCAAGAGCCGCGCGCTCTGCGCCGTCTATGAGTCGGCTCTGGCGGATCGGACCGGAGGCGCAGGATCGATGCGCCCAGTCGCTTCGGCGTAGAGCTGCCGGACTGTCCTCATGTGTTCCTCGAGACTGTAGTAGCGCTCGACTCGCGATCGCCCGGCCAGGCCAAGCCTTTCTCCGAAACCTGGATCATCGAGGATGCGGCAGATGCGCTCTGCGAGAGCTGACGGATCGCCAGGCGGGAAGAGTAGCCCCGTTTCGCCGTCCTTCACGATTTCCGGCGTGCCACCCGTACGGCTCGCGATGATCGGCCGCGCCATGGCCATCGTTTCCATGAGCGCCAGCGCCGCGGGCTCAGGCGTCGTCGTCGCGACGACCACGACATCCATGGCCTGGATGATGCGTTGAACGTCCTCGCGCCAACCCGTAAAACGGAAAGCGTCCCTGACGCCTCCTGCCGCGATAGCGCGCTCGAGTTCAGCTTCGTAAGGAGGATTCTCGCGGGCGCCGACGAGCAGAAAGGCCGTGTCCGGATGACGACGCAGGATGTCCGGCGCCGCGCGCACGAGCGTCATCTGTCCCTTGTACGGCAGCATCTGGCCGAACAGGCCGACCATGCGCTGTTGGGACGACAGTCCCAGGTCCCGGCGCACCGCGTCCTGATCCCTCTCGATCCGGCTGAACTTTCTCAGATCGATCCCGTTGTAGATTGTCCGCAGTTTTTCTCGGGGCAATCCCGGCACGGGCGAGATTGCCCGTCACCGCATCTGAAGGCCCGACAAGAAACGCGCAGGAGGAGGCGACCCATCGGTACAAGTGGCGATTGATCGAGTGGATTCGCTTGATGTTGTGCTCGTGCCAGACTTGAGGCACCCGCGCGCGCCTGGCTGGCAGCGCGCAGTAGAGCGACGCCGGATAGGAAATGGCATGAATCAGATTGATATCGTGGGTCCGGATGAGATTCAGGATCTCGCGCGACGTCCGGTAGAGAGACCCGGCGAAGTGCGATAGCGCGAATGGATTGGCGGTCGTTCGTACGATCCGGCGGCTGTACGCATCGGTCGGGTGATACGGAATATGTTTCGCATCGAGCGCTTTCATCAGCCTGGTATTCGCCCGGCTCAGAAAGACGCGCGTCTGATAGTCCGGCGCGGTCAGCTGATCGAGATAGTTCAAGAGGACGATTTCGGCTCCGCTGACGGTCGTCGAGTCGCTGACGTACAGAATGTTCACCTGTTGACCGTCGCTTTCGTTATCACGTCAGCGTAAACGTCCAGCGTGCGCTCGGCTGTTCTGGTCCAGCTGAAGGCCCGGGCCCGCTCGAGGCTTTTTGCACGGAGGGCCTGCGCCTGTGAGGGAGTGCCGAGGATGTCGGTGAGGTGACGGACGAGAGCGGCCGGCTCTTCAAGGGCAAAGAGCAGCGCGGCGCCTCCGGTAACTTCAGGAATGGAGCCTCGCGTAGAAGCCACGATCGGTGCGCCACAGCGCATCGCCTCGACCAGCGGAATGCCGAATCCCTCGTAGAAAGACGGAAACACAAAGACCGCGGCCAAATTCATCAGACCGCCGATTTCGCGAGAGCTCGGGCGCGAGAAGAACCTGACACGCGGATCATCGAGCGCCTCCGCCACCGCTGGACGAGGCGCTGCTTCGCGGCTGAAGAAGACAAGGTCGATCGAATTACGAAGGCCGTCCGGTAGTCCCCGATACGCATCGATCGCAGCGTCAGGATTCTTGATCCCGTCAGCCAGAATGAATCGGTCTGACAGTTGAAACCGGTCCCGCAACGACATCAGCTCTCGATCGTCATCGATTACTTCAAAGATGGCATCCGCAGCTTCGTGAATCGTTACGATGCGATCGATTGGATAGGACGAGCGCCGTGCGATATCGCGCCGCGCGTCGTCGCTGACCGCGATGATCCGCGAGGCTCGCCTCAACGATGATTGGGTCCGCCGGCTCAGGTACATCATGAGCGCGACCTTATACGGATGCTTGCCAAATCCCCGGAGATGCTCGGAGAACGGAAAGAGATTGATGGAGTCGTGCAGCGTCACCACCAGGGGACATTTGACCGATGGTCCGTAGTTGCCCGGCGCATGCACGACGTGAACGGCGTCGCGCTCCATCCAGCGGCCGATTCGATAGTCGTTCCAGATAGTGCTGAGCCCGGATCGCCACGGCAACGTTCGCACGGTGACATTGGATGGAACGTCGACCAGTTCCAGTGGAGCCTTGGCGTCGGCGTAGTAAAAGAACTGGTGTTCCTGGCCGACGCGCGGAAGTTCTGCGGCCAGATGCCTGACGTATGCCGCAACCCCGCCCGTGACGCCGTGCGAGATATACCGGACGTCGAGTCCGATTCTCATGGCGAGTATCGGTCTCGACCCGAGGGGGTCACCGACCTGGTCGTGCGGAGCGTGGCCGATCGGGTCACGGCTCGGCACCGGCGGTGTCGGAGATCCTGGCGTAGAGATGTGAAAGCTCGAGCATCTCGGTCTCCAGAGGTTTCGGCTGAGGAGCGCTTGCCGACAATCGGTTCGATAGATCCTTCTCGGCGATCAGACGTTCGAGCTGCCGGGCCAGGTCCTCTGGGTCGTTCAGTTCGAAGAGCAGGCCGTCCACGTCGTGGCGGACCAGTTCCGCCATGCCGCCAAGCCTCGTGGCGACGACCGGCACTCGCATGGCCTGCGCCTCGAGGATCACATTTGGGCTGTTCTCGTACCAGCGCGATGGCACGATCAGCGCGTCGATGCCAGACATGACCTCGGCGGTCTGATCGGCTTCATACGTTCCCCGCCACTCCAGCCAGTCGCCTTGGTGACGCGCCTTGAGCGCCTCGACGAAGCCGGAAGTCTCGCTTTGATCGCCGTAGATCGCCACCTTGAACTTCAGCCCCCGGTGGCTCAGTCGGGCGGCGGCTTCGAGCAGGAGATCCACGCCTTTGTGCGGCTTGATCTGACCCGAATAGCCGAACGTGAAGGGTCTAATCGGGCGCGCCTTCGGAGGCGCCTTCCCAAGTGAGTGTCCCTGGCGCATCACCACACACCTGTCGCCCGGGACTCCCTGTTCCACATACTTGTTCCGCAGAAATTCCGACGGACAAATCAGTACGCGGCACCCAAGGAGCACCTCGCGAAGCACATTTCGCCGCTGGTCGATCAGTCGCGCGCGAGAGCGAGCATGCGGATGCGGCGGTAGATGGCGCCACAGGGACACGCTCACGGCCGGGAGATATTCCGTCAGGAGGCGATATCGCCGCGATTCTTCGGCCAGGCATTGCACGCAGCCCATTGGATCGGCGGGAGGGCCCGGGCAGACTGAGCCGTCGCCCTTGAGCAGCGTGATTCGAGGACAGATGAACCAGAAATCCGTCAGTGTGATCACGACGGGCACGCCGGCCGCGAGCGCTGCCCGGATGCCGCCCGCTGTGACGAGATAGCCGCCAATCACGTGAACGAGCTCGGGCTGGAGGTCGCGGAGCACGCCGCGGAAATGCTCCTCGACTCGCGGCTCGTCGAAGGTCCAGACGATGCGGGATGCATCGATGAAGCGGTCGAGGGACAGACGCCGTATCGATATCCCATGCTCGACCGAATCGCTCCAGTCCGTGTGGACCTGCCTTTCAAAACAGATGACGCTGACCTGATGACCCTGCGCCGCCATCCACCGCGCGGTGCGGTATGCGCGATTCTCTGCGCCGCCAGTGTGGCGCGGGGGCAGGTGATGAACAGCGTACAGAATCCGCATGATGTGGCGAAGGCTAGACGGCCTCAGTCGCTGACGCCGGCTCATTGGTCCAGGCGACGACAACTGTCAGCACGAAATCGTCGCGCCTGCACCAACGTCCGGTCGCGCGCGCCACCGAAGATGAGAGAGACGGCGCGCATGAGACCTGCAGCGGTCTCCATGCGGCGGCTGGCTCCAGTCTGATCGTGTCCGTGGCAAGCCCATCGGGCAGGGGCAGGCAGGTGACGGCCCTGGTGTCGACGCTCAGTCCTTTCCTGAGAGCCTTCAGGGCCGATTCCTTCGCACTCCAGATCATCGTTGCCCGCTCGTCGCAGGTTCCGTCGATGCCCGCCGTTCGGTAGTCATGTTCAGACGCGGTGAAGTAGTCGCGGAAGAGATCAGGGGAGCGCGACTCGATCCGCTCGAGGTCAACACCGAGTCGTGCGCAATGGCTCGGATCATCAGGACGCCAGAAGGCGCCACAGAGCGCCGCACCGTAGCTATGGCTGATGGATAGTTCAACTGGCAAGGGCTGGCCGGTGAGCCAGGGGAGCGCATCATCGCCGCTCAGCGCAAGCGGCGCGCCGCTTGTCTGGCGCCCGACCTCGATGGACCGAAGGGAAACGGGACGCCCGAGTTGCATCTGGAGCAATTCGCGGATCAGCGATTTAGCGGTCAATCGCCCCAGAAGCCAGTCCTTCCTCCGCTTCTCGAAGTGGAGTCCCGCCAGATAGGCGAGCTCCGACCCGGTCAGCCAGCCTGGATCTCCAAGACCGGCTGAGGTTTGTTCAGTTTCGGCTCGCCAACGGACGGTCAACTCTGGTTGTTTATCCATTGAGCTCAACGATACCCGCCGGCCTCGGAGGCGACCAGTCGGCTTCTATCCCAGGCTCATCCGACGTCACCTTGTGAGGTTTCGGCCGAGGGCTCATTTGGCCGAAGTCTTTCAATAGGAAGCCTTCTGTCGCCAAGATCATAGCTGAACCGGTCCACCCGATGCGGCATGCACGCTCTGACGATCTTTATGTTAGGCGCCACCGCCAGTCCGGCCACGGAATCCGAACCAGTTCCACGTCGAACGTCGAGACTAACCAATTTGGAATCAACTACTTATTGGCATGGCGGCTGTAGAAACAAGGCGTGAGGAAAAGCCCAGAGCCGTGGCCATCTTCTCCGGGTCTTCGACCCTCCGATGGCCCGTATGCTGCAAACATGATGCTGACTGCGGGATCGCTCCCTGGACTACTCCGACCGTTACGGGCCTGATGGATCGCTGGATCGTTCGTTATTCGGGGGGACCTCTCCCCGTACGCGCCCGTCTGATCTGCCTGCCGCACGCCGGAGGCGGAGCAGCCGTGTTTCGCCTCTGGCGAGCACATTTGCCGGCTGACGTCGAAATCTGTGCGGTCGTTCCGCCGGGACGCGATCACCGGGTGAGGGAGCGTCCGATTACTGAGATGTCTCCCCTGGTCGATGCTCTTGCCGAGGCCCTCTGGCCTCTGCTGGATCAACCATTCGCCGTATTTGGCCACAGTCTCGGAGCGGCGGTCGCGTACGAGATTGCGTGCCGGTTCGAGGATGCCGGCCGCCCGCCTGTCCACCTTTTCGCTGCCGGGCGGCGCGCCCCGCAACTGCATGCGACTGCACCGCCTATCGCGTCGCTCGACGAGAGTGCGCTCCTTTGTGAAGTTCAGCGGCGCTATGGGCCAATCCCCGCAGCCGTGCTCGCAGAGCCAGAGCTCATGGCGATGTTCCTGCCGACCCTTCGCGCCGATCTGCAGATCAATGAGGCGTATTGGGCTCCGGCCAGGCCGCTTCCCTGTCCCGTGTCCGCATTCGGCGGGTCAAACGATGCCACGACGAGCACTGAAGATCTCGATCGGTGGTCGGAGTGCACGCAGACAACTTTTGAACGGTGTCTCCTTCCCGGCGGCCACTTCTTCATCCACGACTCACGCCAGCAGCTCCTGTCGAACATCGATCGGGCGCTGCACGACGATCGCGCGGTCGATGGCGGCGCGATGAGCCTCACGGGGCGGGCCGAGCAAAGAGGCTGATGGTGCCCCTGCGCGCGTTTCATGGCGATTCGGCGGAAGAAGGCGGCCACGAACCCATCGCGGTCATCGGTCTCGCGTGCCGCTTTCCCGGCGCGCCAAGCGCTGAAGCCTTCTGGAAGTTGTTGATCGAAGGGCGGGACGCTATTGGACCGATGCCCGCCGATCGTTTCGATCCCAGGATCTTTGACGACACCGAGCCAGGCTCCGCCGGCATGATCGCCACCCGGCGTGGCGGGTTCTTGACGGACGTCGATCTCTTCGATGCAGGTTTCTTTGGAATCTCGCCGCGCGAGGCACATCTCATCGATCCCCAGCAGCGGCTGCTGCTCGAGATGACGCAGGAGGCGCTCGAGGATGCTGGCCTTTCCGCGGCGGCGCTCGCGGCCAGCGCGACTGGCGTTTTTGTCGGCCTGTGGACGGATGACTACGAACGGCTGGCGGCTCCACCAGGAACAGATATCGATCTGTATGCAACCACCGGAACAGGCCGTTACGCGGCTTCGGGACGAATCTCATACGCGCTCGACCTGCGCGGTCCGAGCCTGACGGTCGATACGGCGTGTTCCTCGTCGCTGGTCGCGATTCACCTGGCGTGCCAGAGCCTGCGATCGGGCGAAAGCTCTCTCGCCATCGTCGGCGCGGCCAACTTGATTCTGGAACCGCTGATCTCGGTCGGCTATTCACGATCGGGACTGCTGTCGCGTGAAGGCGTCTGTCGATTCGGTGACCGTCATGCCGCCGGTTACGTGCGGAGCGAAGGCGTGGCCGCGGTCATCCTGAAGCGGCTGTCACGGGCTGAAGCATCTGGAGATCGAGTCCGGGCCGTGATCAGAGGCAGTGCGGTCAACAACGATGGCAGGGGGAGCGGTCTGCTCGTCGCGCCAAGTACGGCCGCGCAAGCCGAGATGCTCAGGGCTGCGTACGCGGACGCGGGCATCGACCCACGAGAAGTTCAGTACGTCGAGGCACACGGCACGGGGACCCGGATTGGTGATCCTGTGGAGCTGAGCGCGCTCGCCGACGTGATCGGCGGCGGGCGAACTAATGGGCGATGCCTCGTCGGATCGGTGAAGTCGAACATCGGACACTCTGAGGCGGCGTCAGGGTTTGCCGGGCTGATCAAAGTGGCGTTAGCGCTGGAGCGGGGTGTAATCCCGGCGAGTCTGCACGTCGTCGAGCCCACGCCATCGGTGGCATGGGACACGTTGCCACTCGCGCTCTGCACCGAGCAAACCGAGTGGCCGGAAGTCCGTGGACGACGTCTGGCTGGGGTCAGCTCATACGGCATCACCGGCACGAACGCGCACGTCGTGGTTGAGCAGGCGCCGGAAGTGCCCGACGCGACATCTTCCAGCGAGCGATGCTGCCTCGTGCCTCTCTCCGCCAATTCGGATGCCGCGTTGCGGTCGCTCGCCGCGCATTGGCAATCCTTCGACTGGCGGACGACGCCTCTCCAGGACATCTCGTTCACGGCCTCGGTGCGGCGGACGCATTACCCACGGCGCCTGGCCGTCGTCGCGACGAGCGCTGAAGAACTTCAATCGCAGCTTGCGGTCCGGGTTGGGGGCGAACTGCCATCGGGGCTAGCTGACGGACCGCCTCAGACGGTCTTCGTGTTCCCCGGACAGGGATCGCAATGGGCTGGCATGGGCCGCCAGCTGCTCGCGAGCGAGCCCGCCGCGCGACAGACGCTGGACGCGTGCGATGCCGCGATTCGCGCGTTCAGCGGGTTTTCGGTTCGCGAGGTCGTCGAACGGGGAGACGCGCGCGACTTCGATGACATCGGCGTGGTGCAGCCCCTGCTGTTCGCCCTGCAGGTCATGCTCGCTCGCGTCTGGATGTCATGGGGCATTCAGCCTGCCGCGTGCATCGGGCACAGCATGGGTGAAGTCGCGGCATCCCACATCGCGGGTGCGTTGTCGCTCGACGACGCTGCGCGCATCATTTGCACGCGAAGCGCTCTCTTGAGGCGGAAGCGCGGTCAGGGAGCAATGGCGCTCATCGAGGCGCCCGCCGCCCAAACAGAGCAGCTTCTCGAACCATTTGCCGATTGCCTCTCTGTGGCCGTGATCAACAGCGACCGCTCAACCGTGGTTTCTGGAGAGCCGCGCGCGGTGGAGCAACTCCTGGCTTCACTCGAGACAAGTGGGATTTTCTGCCGGCCAGTCAAGGTCGATGTGGCGTCACACAGTCCGCAGATGGACGATCTGCTCGATCCTCTTACAGAGTCCCTCACGTGTCTGCGCCCCGGCGAGAGCCAGCACCGCATCTATTCCACAGTGTCGGGAGATCTGCTGGATGGACGGGAGCTCGGCGCACGATACTGGTCGAAGAATCTCAGGTCGCCGGTGCAATTCGCTGCGGCGTGTCGCTCGGCCGTGCGCGACGGGCACCGCGCTTTCGTGGAGATCAGTCCGCATCCGCTTCTGGTTCCAGCGATCACGGACACAGTCGCGGGGGCCGGCGGCGCGGCTGTTCCCTGCGTTGTGCCGTCGCTTCGCCGGGACTGCGATGAACGCCGGGCGATGCTCGAATCGCTCGGAGCGCTGTATGAAGCGGGCTGCAATCCCGACTGGCTGGCGCTCCATCCCCAGCGCGGACGCATCGTCTCGCTCCCAACCTATCCGTGGCAGCGCGAGCGCTTCTGGACCGATCACCGGAACGAGCGCAATGCGCGGCTGGGCTCATCGAACGGTCACGCTCGAGGTCTCCTGGCTTCCGCGGCAGACATCACGCCGGCCGACGTCGTCGGGCGCAGCTACTGGACAACGCTGATAGGCACGGCAAGCCATCCGATGCTCGCAGCGCATCGAGTGTCAGGATCGACCGTTGCCCCAGCGGCACTCTTCGCCGTGCTGACTGCGGAGGCCCTGACAGCCCTGGGATCGAAGGATTTCAGGGTCGACAACCTCATCGTTCACGAGGCACTGGCTCTCGACGAGGGAGGATACGAGGTTCAGATCGTGGCCGATCGACCCGCCGGGCTCCAGACGACCGTGCGGATTTACTCACGACGGCCAGGCAACGGAACCGACGGGTGGACCTTGCACTGCACGGCGACGGCTGGGCGTCGGGCGGGCGCATCGGCGGGCGAAGACATTCGGCCGGACGCTTTTGACGGCTCGACGTTGAGCGGAGACGACGTCTACAAGATCTTTCAGCGACGCAGGCTCGACTACGGCGACCGATTTCGGCGGATCGCGGCTGCCAGCCAACGGAACGGCGGGGTGTGGACCCGAATCGCCGCTGAGACGAGTCAGGCTTCCCGGCCTGACTGGACCTCCCAGGTCTCGTCATTCGACGCGTGCCTGCAGTCGGTCGTGTTGTCACTCGATGCGGGCCCGGAAGAGACGTGGGTGCCCGTCGAGATCCGCGGACTTCAGATTGTCGAGTGGCCTTCGCACGACGAGGAGATGGTCTGTCGGGTTCGCCCGAGTGTCGGAGGAACCGAATCAGGCGACCATGTGGCGGACATGGTGTTGTTCGGGTCCGACGGTCGACTGCTCATGCGCGCCGATGGCGTCGTCCTGGCCAGACTGGACAAGGGCATCGATCGGCTGCTTTATCGGCTCGTGTGGGAGCGTCTCGATCTCGGTGCCGCGCCCGCAGCCGATCCCGCGGACGTGTCGGGCGCCTGGGTGGTGTTCGACGACCAGACGAGCATCGGATTCGCCCTCGTTCCCGAGCCGATGCGAGGTCGTGCAACACGACTCGCAGCCGCGCATCAGGGCGATATTGCGGCGGTACTCGCGTCGGTGGCCTCCCAATCCAACGGGCCGCTGAATGTCGTGCACGCGTGGCATCTCGATCTCGGCTCGGAAGCGACGCCAGAAGCATTTGCCCGGGCGCGTGAATTGGGACTCGCGAGCATTCTGCATGCGGCTCGAGCCATTTCCGCCCATCGAGGCGGCGGACGCCTCGTCATCGTCACCAGCGGCGCGCAGAACGTTGAGGGAACCGAGGACGTCGTCATCGTACAAGCGCCGGCGTGGGGACTCGCCTCGGTGGTTCGTGCCGAGCATCCCGAGATTGTCTGCATCACTCTCGACCTCGATCCTTCTGATCGCGGTGACGTCGCGGCCGTTGGCCGCGCTCTCGCATCGCTTGGTGAGAGCGACAGCGTGGCGATTCGTGGCGGACAGCTATTCGCTCAGCGACTCCGTGTCTTGGGGCAGCCTTCTGCCAGGTCTCTTCCATCGAGACGGCGTGGCGTGGACGAGCGTTTCAGGTTCGTTTCGTTTCGGCCTGGTCTTCTCGAGTCCATTGAGCCCGTGCCACTCGATCCGGGAGGCCTGGCGCCCCATGAAGTCGAAATTGAAGTCAGTCGAACCGGCCTCAACTTCATGAACGTCATGTCGGGCCTCGGGATTTATCCCGGATACGACTCGGGCTCTGGACCTCTAGGCATTGAATGCGTCGGGCGTGTCATCAGGTGCGGCGAGCGAACGAGCGGCGTCGAAGTCGGCGAACGAGTCGTTGCGTTCGCGTTCAACTGCCTGGGCTCTCACGTCGCCACCGATGCTCGGCTGGTCGCTCCCGCGCCCGAGCATCTGATCGACGATCTCGCGGCCACGATTCCGATCGCGTTCGTCACGGCTCACTACTCGCTCCTCCGGCTCGGGCGGCTTCAGCCTGGCGAGCGTGTACTCATTCATTCGGGAGCGGGCGGCGTCGGCCTCGCGGCCATCCAGATCGCGCGACGAGCGGGTGCTGAGGTCCTCGCCACGGCGGGTTCCGAAGAAAAGCGCGAGTACCTTCGGGGACTTGGCATCGAGCATGTGTTCGATTCACATTCGACGCAGTTCGCCGACAGAGTGCGCGAAGCCACCAATGGAGAAGGTGTCGACGTAGTTCTCAATTCGCTCGCGGGTGATGCCATCGACGCCGGGTTGTCGGTGCTTCGCTCCGGCGGGCGATTCATCGAAATCGGCAAGCGCGATATCTACCAGAATCGATCCGTAGGTCTTGGCGCCTTTCGAGCCAACATTTCCTATCACGCAGTTGATCTCGATCGCATGGCGCGAGAAGACCCTGCGACTGTCGGCGAGCTCCTCCGGAAGGTAATGGTGCTTGCCGACCAGGGTCGGATCGAGCCGTTGCCGTGCCAGACCTATCCTGCCGCGCGAGTAGTGGACGCCTTCAAGGATATGGCGGCTGGCCGCCACATCGGCAAGCTCGTCATCGATCTCGTCGAGACGCAGGACTTGATGGTCCGCCCGACCTCGTCCTGGACTGGTCGGCGGGCACCTACATCATCACCGGCGGTCTGGGGTCTCTGGGACTCACTACTGCTGAGTGGCTGGTGCGCCGCGGCGCACGCTCTCTCGTGCTTACCGGTCGGCGCTCACCAGACGCTGCGGCGCGCGCGGCTCTCGCAGCCCTCGAACAGCGCGGTGCCACGATTCAAGTGGAGCAGGCTGATGTGTCGAACCGCCAGGATGTCGAGCGCCTTGTTGAGAAGGCGCGACACATGGCGAAACCCTTCCGCGGCGTGTTCCATGCCGCCGGACTCCTTGACGATGGCCTGATCGAACACCTGGACAGTAATCGGTTGAAGAAGGTGATGGCCCCCAAGGTGGAGGGCGCCTGGCATCTTCACGAGCTGACGCTCGCGGATCCCATCGATGCATTCGTTCTGTTCTCGTCGGTCAGTGGATTTCTTGGATCTGCGGGACAGGGCAACTACGCCGCCGCGAATGCGTCCATGGACGCCCTCGCTCACCATCGACGGCACCGGGGGCTTCCGGCAGTCAGCGTTCAATTCGGACCATGGAGCGGCGGCGGTCTCGCGTCTCGCGACGAATCCCGGGGAGCGCGCCTGGAGTCGCTCGGCCTTGGCAGCTTGAGCCCCTCCGAAGGGATTTCGGCTCTGGAGAGTCTGCTGTCACGTGGCGAAAGCGTCGCGGCGGCCATGCGCTTCGACGTCGACCGCTGGCGCGAGCGGGCGCCGGGCGGACGCGGGAATCACTTGTTCGACGGATTGGGGAGCCTGGCTTCAGTGCCCGCCGCTTCGGGGCGGTCCGAGCTGCGAAAGGAAATTGATGCGGCGCCGAACGCGGCAGCCAGACGTGGCCTCGTCGAACGCCACGTGCGGGCCGCAGTCGGCCGAGTCGTGCGCACCGATCCCGAGCGGATCGATTTGGGCGCGCCTGTTCGCTCGCTGGGACTCGACTCGCTCATGACTCTCGAGCTGCGGAATCTGCTCGAGCGTGACACCGGGTTGAGGCTCGCCTCGTCTCTCGTCTGGAACCATCCGACCGTGAGAGACCTGGCGGCTCACTTGATCGAGCTGCTGACAGGAAACAGCACCGAGCCGGCCATCGAAGCGCGAGAGCCGGCTGAGACTGCCGGCGATCAGCTCGAGACGGCACTCGCCGAGATCGAGTCGATGACGGATGAGGAAGTGCGGCACCTGCTGGCCGTGGAAGGTGACGGTTCGGAGGAAAGACATGCCTGACTTGTCTGACCGCCTGAATCGCCTTTCTCCCGAACGGCGCGCCCTTCTGGAAAAGAAGCTGCAGAAGCCTCGCACCGACGACGATCGGATCGAGCCGATCGCGATCGTCGGCATGGCGTGTCGCTTTCCCGGCGCCGATTCGCCTGAAGCGTTCTGGCAACTGGTGCTCGAAGGCCGAAGCGCAATCCGGCCGATTCCGCCGGATCGTTGGGATGCGGATGCGCTGTACTCAGAGTCAGGGGAGCCGGGCACGATCAGCGTGCGTCACGGCGGCTTCCTGGACCGCGTCGATTCCTTCGACGCGGCCTTTTTCGAGATTGCCCCGCGAGAGGCGGAGAGCCTGGATCCGCAGCAGCGACTGCTGCTCGAGGTGACCTGGGAAGCGTTGGAAGACGCCGGCGTGACGCTGCAGGATATCGCGGGCAGCGAGACAGGGGTGTTCGTCGGCGCACACAGCCACAGCAACGACTACACCTGGCTGACCTTTGCCGATCCTGAGCAGATGGGCCCGTTTACGGCGACTGGCACGGCTCACAATTTCCTCTCCGGCCGGATCTCGTACTTCTTCGATTTGCGCGGACCGAGCATGGTGGTTGACACGGCATGTTCATCGTCGCTCCTTGCGGTGCATCTCGCCTGTCAGAGCCTGCGCGCCGGAGAATGCGTGACGGCGCTCGCCGCTGGCGTGAATCTCATCCTGACACCGCATTTCTCCTTGGCGGCCTCGAGAATGTACATGCTTGCGCCCGACGGGTGTTGCAAACCGTTCGACGCGCGGGGGGATGGTTTTGGGCGCGGCGAAGGCTGCGGCGTCGTCGTCCTGAAGCGAGCGTCACAGGCGCGGGCGGACGGCGATCGAATCCTTGCATTGATCCGGGGCTCGGCGGTGAATCAGGACGGGCGGACGAACGGCATCACGGCACCAAGCGGGGTGGCGCAGCGTCGGGTCATCGAACGTGCTCTGGCCAACGCCTGTATCGCTCCATCCCGGATTTCCTACGTTGAAGCGCATGGGACGGGCACGCCCCTTGGCGATCCGATTGAGGCCGAGGCGCTCGTCGACGTTCTCGGACGCGATCGAGCGAGTGACATGCCGTGCGCGATTGGCTCGGCGAAAGCCAATATCGGTCATCTGGAAGGCGCGGCGGGCATTGCTGGAGTCATCAAGACGGTCCTGAGCCTGGAACACCAGACGGTGCCGCCCCTGGCGCAGTTCACCAGCCTCAATCCGCACGTGATCACCGAGCCCGTTCTGTCGGTGCCGGTGCAGGCTCGCTCCTGGACAGCCTACGGCGGCACGCGTATCGCCGGCATCAGCTCGTTCGGCTGGTCCGGCACAAACGTCCACCTGATCGTCGAGGAGGGCAGCGGCGCCAGTCCCGATGTCACAGTCGAGGTGACCAAACCGGCGCAGTTGCTCGTGTTGTCCGCCCGAAGCGGGCAAGCGTTGCGCGATCTCGCAAGCCGGTACGACTCGCTGCTTGGCACCGACGTCGGATTGAACGATGTTCTCTGGTCGAGCGCCGTGCGGAGAAGCCATCTCGAGCATCGTCTCGCCGTTGTTGGCGACTCACGCGCCGGCCTTCGTGAGAGTCTCGGGCGCTTTGTCCACGGCGAAGCCTCGCCATTCGTTCGGACCGGTTTGAAACGCCAGGAAACGGGCGGACTCGTTTTCGTGTTTCCCGGGCAGGGATCGCAGTGGATTGGCATGGGCCGCGAACTCTTTGCGGGAGATCCGGTCGTCCGCCAGGCGCTTGAGGCCTGCGATGCAGCGTTTCGACGCTACGTGAGCTGGTCGCTCGTGGATGTCATTCGAAACGCCGCGCCAGGCAGCCTGGAGACGATCGATGTCATCCAGCCGTCGCTCTTTGCCATGTCCGTTGCACTCGGGGCCCGTTGGCGCGCGTGGGGCGTGGAGCCCGATGCGGTCGCTGGCCACAGCATGGGAGAGATTGCGGCGGCTCATCTCGCCGGTGCTCTCACTCTCGACGATGCCGCCCGCATCATCTGCGTGCGGTCGTCTCTGATGAAGCAGCTGTCGGGCCGCGGACGCATGGCGCTCGTGGACCTCTCGGTCGAGGAATTGAAGGAATGGCTGGCTCGCTACGATGGCGATGTCGTCGTCGCCGCGTCCAACAGCCCGCGGACGACCGTTGTGGCCGGTGAGACCGAGGCCGTCGAGCGCATGATCAAAGATCTCGACGCCGCGGAAGTTTTCTGCCGGGCCATCCGCGTGGACGTCGCGTCTCATTGCTCGCAGGTCGATCCGCTGCTCGGCACGCTCCGGCGCGAACTCGAACCACTCCGCCCGACCCGCTCGTCTGTTCCGATTTACTCCACCGTTCGCGGTCAGGTGCTCACCGGGGAAGAAATGGGCGCCGACTACTGGACTGAGAACCTGCGCCAGCCGGTGCTGTTTGCGCAGACGATTTCCCGATTGCTCGCGGACGGTCATCGCCGTTTTGTCGAACTGAGTCCTCATCCACTCCTGCGGCCGGCGATCGAGGACGGATGCGCAAATGCTGGCGTCAGTAGTCTCAATATCGGATCCCTGGAGCGGGATGCGCCCGAACACACGACACTTCTCGCTCAACTCGGGGCGCTCTACGCTGACGGCTTTGAGCCGGACTGGGCGCGAGTCATGTCGGCTGGGCGCTTCGTGTCCTTGCCAACGTACCCATGGCAGCGCGAAGCGATTCTGGGTGAGCGGCACGAGCTCGCCGACGCGAGGGGCCGAGACGAGAGGAACCCGCAGCGTCGCTCAGCCACCCGAGGCCGGCAGGGAGCGTGTGTTCGAATTTTCCTGGGAGGAGACATCCTCCGATCGTCGTGCCAGCGAGCGAGCGTCTCGCTGGCTCATCGTGGCGGACAATCCAGATACCGGCGGTTCACTCTCAACAGCCGCTGCTGAACGCGGCGTCGTGGTCGAACACGCGACGACCGATCGCGGGGGCGTTGACGATATCGCGCGGCTGGTGAAAAACGATGCCGACCTGGACGCCGTGGTGTTTGTCACGCCAGCCTGGCGAACGGCCCTCGACGCGCCATGGGCAGATGTCGAGCAGTCCCTCGAACACGCCGCGGCGAATCTGCTCCACATCGTCAAAGCTATCGCTGAACGTTCGAAGCCGCCCCGGTTGTGGATCGTCACGCGCGACGCGCAAGCGGTGGACGCCGGATCCAGTGCGGTCGACCCGATAGGAACGGCGCTCTGGGGTTTGCTGCGGGTCGTCTGGGAGGAATACCCAGACATCGCCGGCGGTGCGGTCGACGTCGTGGATCTCGATGCCGCGACCGCCGGCCGCGTGGTCGAGCACGTGCTTGCCGACCGACCGGCGCGGCAGGGCGCTATCAGGCAGGGGCGTCTCTTCATTCCGCGACTGAAACCCTCGACTGCGACGCTGATTCGTCCAGTCGCGATTCGATCCGATGCCGCCTACCTGATTACAGGCGGTTTGGGCGGAGTGGGACTCGCGCTCGCTCGCCGATTCGTCGAGCGCGGCGCGCGCCACCTCGTGCTCGTGGGACGACGTGGACTGCCACCGCGCGAGGAATGGTCGACGCTCGATCCCGAGTCGGAAACCGGACGTCGCGCGCGAGCGGTCGAGGCGCTCGAGCGTGACGGGGCGAGCGTGCGCGTTGTGCCGCTCGATGTGGGTGATGCCGACGCGGTCAAGTTCACCCTGGCGGATCTCGACGAACAGGGGCCGGCGATTCGCGGGGTGGTCCACGCTGCCGCAGTCGTGCACGACAGGTTATTGGAACACACGACACTCGAAGAATTTGGGGACGTGGTGCGCGTTAAGGCCGGGGGGGCCTGGAACCTGCAGCAGTACTTCGAGCACAAACAGCTGGATTTCCTGGTGTGCTGCTCTTCTGTTGGAGCGCTGTTTGGACAGTCAGGGCAGGCGAGCTATGCCGCAGCGAACGCGTTCCTCGACGGGCTGATGCAAGTTCTTTTTGCGCGCGGACGAACCGGCACGAGCATTAACTGGGGTGGCTGGCGCGGTGTGGGTCTCGCATCAGAGACAGGTGGTCGCCAGTCCGCTTGAAGAATTCGAACAGGAGGGCATCGGGAGCTTCGATGCAGTGCAGGGACTCGATGCACTGGAGGAGGTGCTCGGTGCAGGAATGGCCCGGGCAATCGTCATGTCGGTCGACAGCGTCAAGACTGGCAAGAAGTGACCGGTTTTCGTCGGAACCGATGCTGTTCAGCTATCTCGCATCAACGACACGAGACGAAGGGCATCGTCGCGATGCCGGCGATCTGTTGGCGAGTCTTGCTGTCGTTGCGCCATCCAAGCGACGTGCAATTCTGGAGCAGGAACTGCAAGGCCTGCTTGCGGGCATCCTCCGGCTGCCGGTTGAACGCGTGGACTCGCCAGGCGCCCGTGGGAACGCTCGGTCTTGAATCGCTGATGGCACTCGAGTTCCATCGTCGTGTCGAGCACGCTTTGGACCTCAAGCTTGCAAAGACGCTTGTGTGGCGATACGCAACCATCGAGGCTCTGTCGGAGCACTTGCTCGGACGGCTTTTCCCGGAGCAATCGGTAGCGTCCGAGCCGGAGCGTCCACATACCTCCAACCTCGTCACGAGCGCACTCTCGGAAGACGAGGCTCTGGCTGCTCTGCTTGGCCGCAAGGAGGATCGTTGAATACCACGCGATCCACCACTCCGTGGCGAGGCTGGCGCTGGCCGCGAAGCAGGCCTACGAAGCGAGCGACCTGATCGGCGCCGATCCGATCGCGATCGTTGGCATGGGCTGTCGCTTTCCCGGCGGCGGAGACTCGCCGTCGGCATTCTGGCGTCTTCTCGCCGACGGCGTCGATGCGATCACCGAAATTCCTCGCTCGCGTTGGGACGTCCAGAGTTACTACGATGCCGATCCGGCACGTCCCGGCAAGATGAACACGCGTTGGGGAAGCTTCCTCGATCGCGTGGACCTGTTTGACGCTGCGTTCTTCGGAATTTCCGGGCGCGAGGCCGCCGCCATCGATCCCCAGCAGAGGCTGCTGCTCGAAGTCGCGTGCGAGGCACTCGAGGACGCCGGGCAGTCGAACGCGGTTCTTCGAGGCAGCAAGACCGGGGTGTTTCTTGCCATTTACAACACCGATTACCTGCAGGCGCTCCACGCCGATCGCCGTGCGATTAATGCATATTCGACCGTCGGAACGGCACCGTGCATTGCGGCCGGCCGGATTTCCTATCACTTCGACCTTCGTGGTCCCAGCATGGTCGTCGACACGGCATGTTCGTCCTCCCTCGTCGCCGTTCACCTGGCCTGCGAAAGCCTTCGTGTTCGGACGAGCGACCTGGCCGTGGTCGGAGGCGCAAGCCTGATACTCTACGCCGGATCGGACCATTTCGCTGACCAAATGGGGCTTCATGGCGCCAGACGGGCGATGCAAACCGTTCGACGAGAGCGCGGACGGGTGGGTGCGCGGCGAAGGTTGCGGCGTCGTCGTGCTGCGTCGACTTTCCGATGCCCTCGCGGACGGTGACCGCGTCCTCGCGCTCATCCGCGGGACGGCCATCAATCAGGATGGCCGCAGCACCGTCTTGACTGCACCGAACGGAGCAGCGCAGGCAGCGGTCATTCGAGAGGCACTCGAGAACGGCCGCGTCTCGCCGGCCGACATCGACTACGTGGAGGCGCACGGGACCGGAACGGTCATCGGCGATCCGATCGAGTTCGAAGCGCTCGATGAGATTATCGGCCGGGAGCCGGACGCCGCTCCGTGTCTGATCGGTGCCGTGAAGGCAAACCTCGGGCATCTCGAAGCCGCGGCCGGCATCGCGGGACTCATCAAGACGGTGCTCGCACTGGGCCACGATCGCATTCCGCCGCAGCTGCATTTTCATCATCTGAATCCATTGCTGTCGTTCGATGAAACGCGCCTGCGGATCGTGCCCGGTGGCGCGCTCTGGCCGAGAGGTGGCAAGCGTCGGTTCGCGGGCGTGAGCTCTTTTGGCTTCAGCGGCACCAATGCCCACGTGGTCGTGGAGGAGGCGCCGACGCTGCCGGTGACGACAGCCACCGCCGTTGAAGTCGGTGCACATCTTCTCCTGTTGTCGGCGCGCAGCACGGCGTCCCTCGCCGGCGCAGCGGAGCAGTACGCCCGGGCGCTCTCGTCGGGCGGTGATCTTGCCGATGCGCGGCTCGAGGACGTGTGTTTCACCGCCGGAGTGAGGCGCCACCACCACGAGCACAGGCTGGGCGTGGTGGGCAGGACGCGTGAGGAGCTTCTCAAGGGATTGCGCTCCCACTTGGACGGCGAGCGATCGTGGACCGTCCTCCATGGGCGCACAGTCTCGGGACCCGAGCCGGCCGCCGTGTTCGTGTTCTCGGGCCAGGGCTCGCAGTGGGCTGGCATGGGCCGGATGCTGATCCAATCGGAGGATCCGGCCCGGCGCGCATTTGCCGAGTGCGCCGCGCTCGTCGAAAAGCACGGCGGACCGTCGCTGTTCGATGAACTTGCACGCGACGAGACGTCATCGCGTCTGTCTTCGACCTCCGTCGCGCAGCCGGCCATCCTCGCCCTGCAGATCGCCGTGGCCACGCAGTTTCGCGCATGGGGTATCGAACCGGTTGCCGTCGTCGGCCACAGTGCCGGCGAGGTCGCTGCGGCGCACATCGCAGGAGCCCTCACGCTCGAGGACGCGGTCCGCATCGTCCTCAATCGAAGCCGCAGCATGGAAGCGGCAACCGATCGAGGGAGGATGCTCGCCGCCTCGCTCAGCCGATCCGAGGCGCAGGCGATCGTGTCCGCGTCAAACGGACGCCTCTCGTTGGGGTCGGTGAACGCGGCGTCGGCAGTCGTGCTTTCCGGCGAGATCGATGCGATCGAGGAATGTCGGCGACAGTTCGTCAAGCAGGGGACATGGTGTCAGGCGCTCGACGTGCGCTACGCATTTCACAGCCATCAGATGGCCGACGTCTGCCGCGGGCTGGCGAAGTCATTGACATGGCTCGTGCCTGCGCCCACAAGGATTCCGTTTGTCTCTACGGTGACCGGGCAGATCCAGCCTGGAGAATCGCTCACCGCCGCGTATTGGGAGAGAAACGCACTCGAGACCGTGCACTTCCACGCGGCGATGGAGACGCTCGCTCGAGCCGGGCATCTTCGTTTCGTCGAGGTCGGGCCGCATCCGGTTCTGGGCGGCTACATTGCGAGCACTCTCGATTCTTCGGTCCCGTCGCTCGTCATCGGATCGTTGCACCGCCGGCGTGACGATCGCGTAGCCCTCCGTGCGACCGCGGGCGCTCTGCACGTCGCGGGTATTCCGGTCGATCTCAAGCGGCTCCTTCCGCGCGCCGAGGTTGTCAGTTTGCCCACCTATGCGTGGGATCGCCAGCCTCACTGGGCGCCGGAGTTCGACGCCGCTCAGCTACTTGCCGACACGCGCGCTGGCGGCCGAGCGCCCTCGGCCGCGCTTGCGCCCTTGATCGACCGCGAGGTCGAGACGCCTTGGAACAGTCGCCGTGTGTTTGAAGTGGTGGTCAACGCCGCACGGCCGGCCTACGTCGCCGACCATCGAATTGCCGGACAAGGTTCTATTCCCTGCCGCGGGCTTCCTGGCGATCGCTCAATCGGCGGCAGCGCGTGCGCTCGGTCCGGAGGTCGCGATCGAAGACGTCTACATCCATCGACCGCTCGTGCTCGCGACCGACGATCGCGTGGTTCAGATCGGCATCGAACCACAGCCGGACGGCACGGCCATTTTTGAAATTGTCAGTCGCGGCGACTCTGCTGCAGCGTGGGTGAAGCATGTGTCCGGGCGATTGCGAGTCGCGTACCGCTCGAACCGTGCGCCAGACGCGAGCCCCTCTGCCGGCGATGCTGAGCAGGCACCATCGACGACTCTCGATGCCGCGACCTTCTATGCCTCACTGAGAGAGGCAGGGATCGACTTCGGGCCCTCCTTCCAATGCGTCGAGACGATCGCGACTTCACGACCATGAAGCAACCGTGCATGTCACATTGCCAGGATCGGCCAGCGATTGGGATTCCGATGAGGGGCTCCATCCCGTGCTCTTCGATGGGTGCATGCAGGGGATTGGGGCCATCACAGCGAAGGCTTCAGGAACGCCAACAACCCTGGTGCCGGTTGCGTTCGGGCGCATCTGTCATCGCGGCCGCCAGGCCTCACAACTCATCGTCAGGATCAAAGTGTCACAGGCCGCCGATGGCCTGTCGTGGAATGCCGACGTCGTGGCTCGCGACGAAGCGGGAAATCTTGTCACGGAAATCGAGCGTCTCGTCCTTGCCCCATACGCCGCCGGGTCTATCGACGTCGGTGGTCGGTCTACCTCCGTCGTCCAGCGGATCGAGTGGCTGCCAGTCGGCGAGCAGGTCGCACGTCAGTCGACGCCGCCTGCGCGTGGCTGATCCTCGCCGATCGTGGCGGGGTCGGGCGCCAGCTCGCCTCGCGACTGACCGGAGCGGGTCACACATACCGCCTCGTGCTGCCAGACCCCGTCGTCGACATGCCGGATGCAGCCGTGGCGGCGCCCACCGATTCCGCCGCGGTCCGTCAAGTGGTCACCGAATTCGTCGACGGAACAGAGGCGCCGCGACGCGTGCTGCACCTCTGGAGCCTCGATGCCAGCTGGCCCGGCGATGCGGAGGCAGGATTCGAGGACGCGTTCGAACACATCTGCGCCGCGTCGCTTCACGTGATGCAGGCGATCGCGTCCGCGCCGGGTGCCATCGAGGGTGTCACACTCGTCACCCGGTCGGCGCAGGCCGCTGAACCGAATGACGAGACAAACCCCGTGCAGTCCCTCGCATGGGGCCTCGGCCGAGTGATCGATCTCGAGTTTCCAGAGATCGATTGCCGGCGAATCGATCTTCCGGCGTCTGAAGACAACACCAACGACGTGCTGCTCGACGAGCTGCTCCGTCACGGCTCTGAACGCGAGCTGACCTGGAGCAAGGGCCGTTGGCTCGCGCCACGAGTGTGCCCCGTGCCGGCCGATCGATCGACAGCCGTTGCGCCGGTCATGCTCGACATCGCGCAGCGGGGCTTGCTCGACAATCTGCGGCTCGTCGAACAGCAGCGCCAGGACGCCCGAGCGCGGTGAGGTTCAGATCAGGGTGCACGCAGCCGGACTGAACTTCCGCGACGTCTTGAATGCTCTTGGCATGTATCCGGGCGAGGCGGGTCCGCTTGGCAATGAATGCGTTGGCGAGATCACCGAAGTCGGCCGTGAGGTGGTCGGGTTCAAACCGGGTGATCGTGTGGCCGCAGTCGGCTCCGCATGTTTTGCGACCTTTGTGACGACCAAGGCGTCGCTCGTTGCCCCGCTTCCGCCAGCGCTCGACGCGATCGACGCCGCGACGCTGCCGATCACCTTCCTCACCGCGGATGCCGCACTCGTCGAGCTGGCCAAGTTGCAGGCCGGCGAGCGAGTGCTCGTTCATGCCGGCGCGGGTGGCGTGGGCCTGGCCGCGATTCAGATCGCCCGACGCATCGGCGCCGAGGTGTACGCGACCGCAGGCTCTCCGGAGAAACGAGCTTACCTGCGGTCGTCTCGGAGTGCGGCATGTCGCGGACTCGCGCAGCACGGAATTTGCGGATGAGATCCGGCGGGCAACCGGCGGACGCGGCGTGGACGTCGTGCTGAATTCGCTGGCGGGGGAGTTCATTCCGCGAAGCATCGACATCCTCGCGCCGGCGGGGCGCTTCATCGAGATCGGCAAGACCGGGGTGTGGGACACGGCACGCGTGCACGCGCGCCGGCCGGACGTGGCGTACTGGGTGTACTACCTGGGCGATGTAATCGACAGGGATCCTGCAACCGTCGGAGATCGGCTGAAGGCCCTGCTCGAGCTGTGCGCCAGTGGAGAGTTGCAGCCGCTGCCTCGGCGAGTCTTTCCGCTCGACGCCTCGTCTGCCGCTTTCAGGTTCATGGCCCAGGCGCGCCATATTGGAAAGGTCGTCCTCGCTCCGGAGCGGCGCGCCATTCCCGCACGACTGCGCGCCGATGGGGCCTATCTGGTCACCGGAGGACTCGGCGCGCTCGGTCTGCACGCGGCGCGGTGGCTCATCGACCACGGTGCCCGACACCTTGTGCTGACTGGGCGGTCGCTGCCCGACAATCTCGGAGCGGTCGACGAACTGCGGCGACTCGCGACGGTCGACATCGAACGATCCGACGTGACTTCGGCCGGAGATGTGCGTCGTCTGATCAGCAGCTTCGGAGCGACGCGACCAGCGCTCCGAGGGATCGTGCATGCCGCCGGCGCGCTTCACGACGGCATGCTCGCGCGTCAGGCTTGGCCCGATTTCCGCAAGGGCCTGGGCGCCAAGGTCCTCGGCACGTGGCATCTCCACAGCGCGACCGAAAGGCTGCCGCTCGATTTCTTCGTCTGTTATTCGTCGGTGGCTTCAGTCATTGGATCTCCGGGACAGGCGAGCTATGCGGCGGCGAATGCATTCATGGACGGGTTCGCACACGTTCGACGTGCCGAAGGGCTTCCCGCGCTCTCGATCGGCTGGGGAGCCTGGCAGCGCGGCGGGATGGTCGCCCGGCTGGGGGACCTCGATCGCGAACGCTGGGCGGCGGAGGGCTTTCGGCCGCTCTCGGACGCCGACGCCGACACGGTGCTCAATCACGTGGCGGCGCTCGATCAAGCGCATGCCCTGGCCGTCCCCGTCAACTGGCAGGCATATGTCGCGCGGCACCCGGTGCGTCGCGCGCTCCTGGCCACAGTGCTCCACGCGGCCGACCAGCCGGCCCGTTCGGTGACGGTTGCACACGATCCCGCGCTTGCCACCGAGCTGGCCCGCTTGCCAGACGAGGATCGGCGTCCGACGTTGATGCGCCACGTGCGTGGACGGATTCTCAAGCTCGTCGGGTTGCCGGCCGATCGCGTCATCGACGAGCGGCTCGGATTCCGGGAAGTCGGCCTCGATTCTCTGCTCGCGGTCGAACTGCGGAACGCCCTGCAGGCGGACTTGAATCTCGTGCTCCCGGCGACGATGGCCTTCGACTATCCGACGCTCGCGACGCTGGCCGACTTTCTGCTCGGCTCATTGGGTCTTGCCAATCTCGAGAGTAGCCGGGCCTGGCGCCCGCGCGACGTCCGACGTTGAGGGAAGTGATGGACGCGAGCTGAACGATCTATCCGAGGAGGAAGCCCAGGCTCTCCTCGAAGCCGAGCTCGATGCGCTCGGCCGGACCCGGTCTCAGGCGAACTGATATGGCGGATTCTCGCGAAGAACTGTCTCCCGTCAAGCGCGCGCTCGTCGAGCTGCGCGAGATGCGGGCCCGGCTCGATGCAGCGGATGCCGAGCGGCACGAACCGATTGCCGTCATTGGAGTGGGCTGTCGTTTCCCCGGTGGAGCCGACAATCCCGACCGGTTCTGGGCCCTTCTCGAAAAGGGAGTCGATGCGATCCGTGAAGTACCGGCAGATCGCTGGAACCTCGACGACTTCTTCGACGCGGACCCTGCGGCCCCCGGCAAGATGGCGACGCGCTCCGGCGGTTTCATCGACGCGATTGATCGCTTCGATCACGAATTCTTCGGCGTGTCTCCGCGCGAAGCGGCGAGCATGGATCCACAGCAGCGGCTGGTCCTGGAAGTCGCCTGGCAGGCACTGGAGGACGCCGCCCAGTCGCCTGACGCGCTGATGGCGCAACCGGTCGGGATCTTCATCGGCGCGGCGGCTCCCGACTATTTCCAGCTGCTGCTTCTGTCGCGATCCCGCATCGATCGACGCATACATGGCCTCGGGTGGTGCGCTGAGCGTCATTGCCGGCCGGTTGGCATACTTCCTTGGCACGCAGGGTCCCGCAATGGTGGTGGACACGGCGTGCTCCTCTTCGCTGGTCGCCGTCGATCAAGCGTGTCGAAGTCTCCGGCAGAAAGAAAGCTGTCTGGCAATTGCCGGCGGCGTCGGCGTGATCCTGCTTCCCGCATTGACCATCAATTTTTCACAGGCCCGCATGCTCAGTCCGGACGGCCGTTGCAAGACGTTCGATGCGGCCGCCGATGGTTACGTCCGAGGCGAGGGCTGCGGGATCGTGCTGCTCAAACGGCTGTCGGATGCGATGGCCGATGGCGACCGCGTGCTTGCCGTCATTCGCGGATCCGCGGTGAACCAGGATGGCCGGAGCAGCGGCCTCACTGTGCCCAATGGCGTAGCGCAGGAGGCTGTGATTGCGGCCGCGCTCGCCGATGCTCGACTGATGCCGGCCGACATCGACTATGTGGAAGCGCATGGTACGGGCACGTCGCTCGGTGATCCGATCGAGGTGCTCGCTATCGCCCGCGCGCTCGGCGCCGGAAGGAGCGCTGCCCGTCCGGTGCTCATTGGATCGGTGAAGACGAATGTCGGCCATCTGGAAGCGGCGGCTGGTGTTGCGGGACTGATCAAGGTGGTCCTTGCGCTCCACCATGGAACGGTGCCGCCGAGCCTTCATTTTCATACGCCGAATCCGCACGTCGATTGGGACAAACTGCCGGTCCGAGTCGTGACCGAGCCGACACCCTGGCCGGAGCATGATCGGCCCCGGCGAGCGGGTCTGAGTTCGTTTGGATTCAGCGGCACCAATGCGCACCTGGTTGTTGAGTCGGCTCCCGCCAGGACGACCCCTGCCGATCCGGAACCGGAGGGCGCGCATCTGCTGCCGCTGTCGGCGCGGAACCATGCCGCGCTCCATGAGCTCGCAGGCAGATACATCGAACACCTGCGGCACGATCCGGATCTGCCGCTGGCCACGTTATGTCGAACGGCATCCACAAGCCGGCGGCATTTCGGGGTCCGTCTCGGGATCGTCGCAGAGAGCCTTGACGAACTGGCAATCGGTCTCGAGGACTGGACCGAGCGTTCGGCGCGCGAGGTCGAGGAGTACGAGCCTCCGCCCGAACCACGCGTCGCGTTCGCCTTCTCGGGCCAGGGCGGCCAGTACCACGGAATGGGCCGCGAGCTGTACGCGTCCAGCCCCGTCTTTCGCGATGCGATCGATCGCTGCGCCAAGGGTCTTGACGGCGAGCTCGATCTCCCGATTCCCGAGATTCTGTTCGGCGACCAGGCAGCGGGCTGCCTGGAGAATGCAGCGTACCTGCAACCTGCCCTCTTCGCTTTCGAATACGCGCTGGCCGAGCTGTGGCGATCCTGGGGAATCCGACCGGCAGCAGTTCTGGGGCACAGCCTCGGCGAGTACGTCGCCGCGTGCTGGTCAGGTGCGCTCGATCTCGAGGAGGCGCTGCGCCTGGTTGCCGCCCGCGGCAGCCTGACGACCCAGCTTGCGCGAGAAGGTCGCATGGCCGCGATCTTCGCGGACGAAGCCGCGGTGCGCGAGGCACTGTCTGCATTCGCGAGCACGCTGGACGTGGCTGCGGTCAACGGTCCTGCCAACGTTGTGATCAGCGGCGTCGCCGCCGACGTCGATCGTGTGTGCAGCGAATTCACCAGCCGCGGCATCGACAACCGCCAGCTGCGAATCTCTCACGCTTTTCACTCCATGCAGATTGAGCCCATGCTCGATCAGTTCGAGGCGCGCGCGTCGAAAGTGCCGTACTCACCTCCGCGGATTCAGCTGGTGTCCAACGTGTGGGGCAGGCCATTTTCGGGCGGCGAGATGCCGTCGGCGGCCTACTGGCGACAGCACACCCGCGGCGCGGTTCGATTTGCCGACGCTGTCACCTGGCTGTCGAGCGCGGGGTTCACGCATGTCGTCGAGATCGGGCCGCGCGCGACGCTCGCCGGACTCGGACGGCAGATCGACGGCGCTCAGCTCCATGACGTGGCTGCCGTCGATGACCGGAAACGGTACGGACTGGCGCGAGTTGCTGTCTTCGCTTGCACGCTTGTACTCAGAGGGTGCAACGGTGGACTGGCAGAACGTTCGCAGCTCGTCCCGGCGATGCGCCGTCGCATTGCCGACGTATCCGTTCCAGCGCAGCCGTCATTGGGTGGAGGACTCGCCCTCGAGCGCCGAATCCAGCCATCCCGCTTGGGGATCAGACGAACGCTGGACGCGCATCGCCGACGCGGCAAGCCGACAAGCGAACTCGGCGCCTTTCGATCTCAATCTGCCGGATTTCGCGTCGAAGTGGTCGGCGCTGGGCGAGTTGTCCGAGACAATTATCGCGAGCACGCTCCGTCACCTCGGCGCATTTGCCTCGGCCGGCGAAGCGTGGACCATTGACCGCTTGATCGAACGGTGCGGCATCGCGCCGTCGTTCGGCCGCTTGATGGAACGCTGGCTCACACAGCTCGTGGTCAGCGGGCGGCTCGAAGCGCGTGGTGCCACGTTTGTCGCCTCACAGCCGTTTCCCTCGCAACCGCCCGCCGGGCTGGTCGAGCAGGTCAAGGATCGCTTTGTCGACTATCCAGAACTGCTCGAGTATTTCGAATCGTGCACGGGTCGTCTCGTCGATGTCTTGAAGGGAAGCGCCAGCCCTCTCGATACGCTGTTCCCGGACGGCAGCACGACTCTCGCCGAGGGATTGTACGAACGATCGGCTGTTGCCCGATACTTCAACGGAATCGCGGCGTCGATTGCGAGCACGGCGACGGCGCTGCAGCCGCCCGACGGCCGGCTGCGGGTGCTCGAAATCGGCGCGGGCACGGGTGGCGCGACCTCCGCGATCCTTCCCTCGCTCGATCCTGAACGCACTGAGTACACATTCACCGATGTTGGTCCGTGGTTCCTCACGCGGGCCGAAGAGCGCTTCGTCGATTTTCCGTTCGTTCGATATCAGACGCTGGACATCGAGAACGATCTCGAGGGGCAAGGATTTGCGGCAGGCAGCTACGACCTGATCCTGGCCGCTAATGTCCTCCACGCGACGCGAGACCTGTCCGCCGTTCTGCGGCGTGTGCACACGCTTCTCGCCCCTGGAGGTCTCCTGGTGGCGCTCGAGACCACCGAACATCCCATCTGGCTCGACGTGACGACGGGGCTGATCGCGGGCTGGCAGCGATTCGAGGATCGCTGGCGCGGGGATCATCCGCTCCTGGCACCGGATATCTGGAAGGAGGCATTGCAAGAGGCGGGGTTCAAGCGCACCGGTTCGTGGCCGACCGATTCGTCGCCTGCGACGATTCTCGGCCAGCACGTCGTTGTGGCCCAGGTGGCCGGCGACGCTCTTCGAACCACCGGCCCGACGGTCGTTCTGCGGAGCCGCAGTCAGTGCGCCCGGCCTCGCTCACGATGACCGGAGCGGATGAGTCCTTGTCGAATGTGTTGGCTCGGAGCGCAGCCGGCGAGCGCCTCGAAGTGCTCAGCGAGTTTGTCAGAAACGAGGTCATGCGGGTGCTGAGACTGCGGCGCGATCAGGTGCCCGGACGGCATCAGCGTTTGATGGACCTGGGCATCGACTCTCTCATGGCGGTCGAGCTGCGCAATCGGTTGGCGACCGGACTCGAGCTGAACCGGCCGCTGACGGCGACGCTGGTGTTCGATCATCCGACGATTGCGGATATTGCCGCTCATCTGTCGGCGCTCATCGCGCCGCAGGAGCCGGCCCCATCGAACGGGCGCACCTCTGCCTCGGTCGAACAACTCGCGGCGGATCTCGAGGATCTGGACGATGCGAGTGTGGCCGCGTTGGTGGATGCGAAGTTGAGGGACCTCTGAGGTGAGAGTGTGAGCATTCCGGAACGCTTTGCCCATCTCTCGCCGCTCAAGCGGGCGCTGCTCGCCGTCGAGGAGCTGCAGACGCGTGTGCGAAGCCTCGAGCACGCCTCGGCCGAGCCAATCGCCGTGATTGGCATCGGCTGTCGTGTTCCCGGTGGAGCTGATACTCCCGGGAAGTTCTGGCGTCTGCTCCTCGATGGGAAATGTCCGGTTCGCGAAGTCCCGAAGGACCGATGGGACGTCGATCGCTATTTCGATCCGGATCCGGACACCCCCGGGAAGACCTACGTAAGACGTGCTGCGTTCCTCGACAGTGTTGACCTTTTTGACCCTGACTGCTTCGGCATCGCGCCGCGGGAAGCCGTGACGCTCGACCCTCAGCAACGCCTGCTGCTCGAGGTCGCGTGGGAAGCGCTCGAGGACGCCGGATGCGCGCCCGACTCGCTCGGTCAATTCCGAGACCGGCGTCTTCATCGGCATGGCCAGCTCGGACTACGCCACGCTCCTCCGGGAGCAGCCGGCCGAGCGCGTCGATGCGTACTTCGCGTCGGGGATGGCCCACAGCATGGCGTCGGGACGGTTGTCCTACGTCTTTGGCCTGCAGGGGCCGAGCGTGTCGATCGACACCGCCTGCTCGTCATCACTCGTCGCCATTCATTCGGCGATCCAGAGCCTCCGCGCACGTGAATGCAGAATGGCCCTGAGCGGCGGCGTCAGCCTGATGTTGACGCCCGACTCCGACGTGCTGTTCTCCAAGTCGCGGATGCTGGCACCTGACGGCATCTGCAAGACATTCGATGCGGCGGCCGACGGGTTCGGGCGCGGGGAGGGTTGCGGCGTCCTGGTGCTGAAGCGGCTTTCGGACGCCCTGTCGGATCGGGACCGCATCGTCGCGGTGATTCGCGGCAGTGCTGTCAATCAGGATGGTCCGAGCAGCGGCCTTACGGCGCCGAACGGTCCAGCTCAGGAGGCCGTGATTCGACGGGCGTTGTCAAATGCCGGTGTGCAGCCACGGGAAGTCTCATACGTCGAGGCGCACGGCACCGGCACACCGCTTGGCGATCCCATCGAGGTGCAGGCGCTGGCCGCGGTCTATGGCGAAGAACGCTCATCGGATCGACCGCTGCTCATTGGCTCTGTGAAGACCAACATCGGCCACCTCGAAGCGGCTGCTGGAGTGACCGGCCTGATCAAGCTCGTGCTGGCGGTCCAGCACGGCGAGCTTCCGCCACATCTTCACTTCACGCGACCCAATCCGCATGTTGCCTGGGACCACATGGCCGTGAAGGTGGCGACGGAGCGGGGTCCATGGCCGGGCGACGGTCCCCGCATCGGCGCTGTGAGTTCGTTCGGCTTCAGCGGCACGAACGTCCACATCATCGTCGAGCAGCCCCCGGTTCGAGCCGACCGTGAGCTCCCAGATTCACCTTCGATCGAGATCGTCACCGTTGCAGGCCGGAGCGACGGTAATCTCCGCCAGCGCCTGGCCGATCTGGGTGCCTATCTCGATGACCAGCCCGCCGCTCCGCTCTGTGACGTCGCCTACACGGCAAACATTGGCCGCGCCCGACCCTCGCACCGCGTGGCCATTCTGGCGAAGACGAGCGATGAGCTGCGCAGCCGGATCGGCGCGTTCCTTGACGGCGAGTCGCGCCGCGAGGTTGTGCATGGCGTGGTCAGCGGCCCCGATGCTCCGAGAGTCGCATTTCTTGTTCACCGGCCAGGGGTCGCAGTACGCGGGCATGGGGCAGAAGCTCTATGAACGGCATCCGCTGGTGCGCGAGATTCTCGACGAATGCGATCGCCATTTCGCGCGGGATGGAAACGTCTCGCTTCTCGATGTCATGTTCGGCCGCCGGGCCGACCAATCGATCGATGACACGCGCTGGACCCAGCCGGCGCTCTTTGCCCTCGAATACGCCATCGCGCGCCTGTGGATGTCCTGGGGCGTGCAGCCTGCGGCGGCGATTGGCCACAGCATCGGCGAGTTTGCCGCGGCGTGTGTCGCGGGAGTCCTCTCACTCGAAGATGCCTTGCGACTGGTTTCGGCGCGCGGTGCCCTGATGGACCGTCTCCCGCGCGACGGCGCGATGGTCGCATTGCGCGCCACCGAGACCGCGGTGGGCGATTTGGTGCGCCCATTTCAATCGAGCGTCGACGTTGCCGCGGTCAACGGGCCAGGCGATGTTGTCATTTCCGGACGACGCGACGCGGTTGCCGCCGTCGTCGGCCGGGCAGAAGAGATCGGAATCAAGACACGCGCTCTGAACGTGTCGCACGCATTTCACTCGCCGGCCATGGATGCCGTCCTTCCCGAGTTTGAGGCCATCGCGAGACTTGTGACGTTTGGTCCGGCTCGCATACCGATCGCATCGAATGTGACCGGGCGGCTGGCGCAGCAGAACGACCTGTCGAGCGCCGAGTACTGGTGCCGCCATCTCCGCGGGACCGTGCGCTTCGAAGCCGGCATTCGCGCGTTGGCCGATCGCAGAATCGATGTGTTCCTGGAAGTCGGACCGGCCCCGACCCTCGTCGCGCTGGCGACACGCATTCTGGATTCGCCCGAGCGACGATTCGTGGCATCACTGCGGCAGGGTCGGGAGGACTGGACCAATCTGCTCGAAGGCCTGGCGGCGCTGTACGTCGCCGGAGTCCCGGTCGACTGGAACGGCTTTCACCGGCACCAGAGTGGGCGAAGCATCGCCCTTCCGCTCACGCCCTTCGAGCGGAGCCGGTACTGGCTCGACACCTCGTCTCGATCGCGGCTGCAACCGGTCAACGGCGAGGATGGACTCCGAGGGCGACGGGTCGAGTCGCCTGCGTTCACCGGCACGGCGTTCGAAGTCTCGCTCTCGGCCGCGACGCATGCGTATCTCTTCGATCATTCCGTCGGTGGCCGCGTGATCGCGCCGGCCGCGGCGTTGATCGAACTGATACGCGCCAATGCCGGAGTCTGGCTTGAAAGTCCTCATGTCGTCGTGACCGATTTGGTCCTGTCCGAACCGCTGGCACTCGAGCGCGACAGCATCACTCAGGTTCAGATCCTGTTCACTCCAGCAGGCGAGGCATCCACGGCCGCCATCTACAGCCGTCCGGTCGCGGATCACCCGACAGCGTGGGTGCGGCATGCGGATGCACGCGTGTCCACGCAACCTTCTGCCAGCCTTGTCTCGACACCTGTGTCGCTCGAAGCGATCCGGATGCGGTGCACCCAGGGACCGTCGCCCTCGGCACACTATTCCGCTCTGGCCGAGCGTGGACTGGACCTGGGGCCGGCCTTCCAGGTCGTCACCGATTTGTGGAAAGGCGATCGCGAGGCGCTCGGACGAGTGCGCGAGACGGTTTCATCGCCGCGATCTGACGTCGTGTCTCCAACGTTTCTGGATGGCGCCATTCAAGTGGCGGCCACCGCACTCGATGGTCTTGTCGGTGCCGCGGACCCGTACCTCCCCTTCGCGCTTCAGAGCGCGATTCTCACGCCGAAGGCGTGCACGGGTAGCTGGATACACGCGACGGTGCGGTCGATTTCGAGCGATCAGCGAACGCTGACCGTTGACATTGATCTTCTCGATGAAGGGGGCACCGGCGTCGGCCGCCTCGAAGGACTGAGCCTGCGTCCGGCGGCCAGCTTCGCACCGCCAATCGGAGAGTGGTTCTATGAGCCGGTCTGGCGGCCGATGCCCTTGTCAGGCCGGGACGTGTCTCCGGTGCAGGTCGGCGGCACGATCGGCGCGGCCCTCGACTCCGGCGCTGCAGCCGAAGAGATTCGCCGATACGAGATCGGGCACCAGGAGGTAGAGGCGCTGAGCGCCGCATACGTGGAGCGCGCGTTCAGGGAGCTCGGCTGGACGGCTTCTACAGCCGAGGCTTCAACCGAAGCGCTCTGCGCAAAACTCGGCATTGCCCAACGGCATCAGCGCCTCTTCGAGCGGCTCCTCAACATCCTCGAAGAAGCGGGGGCCATCGCGCGTGATGGCTCTGGATGGCGTTCGCTCCGGCCTCTGGGGCTGACAGCAACGGAGCCCCTTCGCGCACGGATCGACCGCGACTTTCCCGAGTGCGGCGCCGAAGCGACCCTGCTCGGACGATGTGGCGAGCATCTCGCGGGAGCGCTGCGGGGCGAGATCGATCCGCTGGAATTGCTGTTTCCTGGCGGCGACGGTTCCGATGCCGAGCGGCTGTACCGACACTCGCCGGCGGCGCGGCTCTTCAATCGCGCCGTTCAGCGCGGGCTGTTGGAAGCGTTGGGAGGCGGACTGCGGGGTCGCCGGATCCTGGAGATCGGAGGCGGAACGGCGTCAACCACGGAATTCGTCAGAGAGGTCGGTGGTGAGGCGGCCTCTTACACGTTCACGGATGTGTCGCCGACTTTTGTTGCGAGAGCTGCGAAGCGATTTGAGGATTGGCCGGCGTTCACGAGTCGAGTCCTCGATCTGGAGCGCGATCCGGAGGGTCAGGGATTCGCCGACGAACGGTTCGATGTCGTGCTGGCCGTCAACGTCGTGCATGCAACCAAGGATCTCGCAGCGACGCTCGGGCGCGTCCGGCGACTGCTGGCGCCAGGTGGACTGCTGGTGCTCGTCGAGGTCGTGCGGCCGCAGTCTTGGATTGATCTGACATTTGGTCTGACACCAGGCTGGTGGGCATTTGCCGATCACACCAGGCGTTCGGCCTCGCCGCTATTGTCGGCGCCAGAGTGGGTGCGTGTGCTCGCCGAAGAAGGATTCGAGTCGGCCACCGCAGTCTGGGGCAGCCAGTCGGCATCCGGCATTCGCGCGCTGCAATCAGTCGTTCTGGCCAGTGAGAGTCGTCACCTCGCGGACACGGAGAACTCCGTCCGCCGCACCGTCATACATGCAGCGAGCTCTGATGGATCGCGTCGTCTCGCCGAAGGCATCGCCGCTCGCGACGGAGAAGCCGTTCTCCTCACCTCTGACGATTCACTCGACGTCCTGGCAACCTGCGATCGCCTGATTTATGTTGCGGACCGAATGGCTCCTGCGGACGAAAGTAGCGCAGCGCTGATGGAACAGCAGCGACTCATGATGGGCCGTCTGCTGGAGTGTTCTCAGGCGCTGGTTCGCGCCGGCAAGCCGGAAGCCCGCTGCTGGATCGTCACCCGAGGCGCTTCTGCTGTGACGTCGGCGGATCCACAAGACATTACACAATCAACCATCAGTGGGTTCGTGACGGCCCTTCAGCGCGAACAGCCTGGCATCCATTGGGTGCATGTCGATCTTGACCCGATGGACGAGACCCGTGATCTGGATGTCCTGCTCGAGTGAGCTGCAGGATCCGGTGAGCGAATCGGCGATCGCATATCGGAAGGGCCTCCGTTACGTCAAGCGGCTCGTCAGGTGCGACGCGCCGGACACCGCCACTGGTGGGCCTGTCCAGCTGGTCATCGGGAGCCGCGGATCGATTGACACGCTCGCATGGCGTCCGGTCGAGTCGCCCCTGGCGCTCCAGCCGGGCGAGGTCCGGATTCGCGTGAAGGCCGCGGCGCTGAACTTCAAGGATGTCCTGAACGCGATGGGCACGCTGGCTGCCGCGATTGGGCCGCTCGGCTTCGAGTGCTCCGGTATCGTTGACGCGGTGGGAGCGGGCGTCAGAGACCTCGCCGTTGGCGATCCAGTCCTTGCGATTGCCTCCGGCGCGCTCTCCACGCGCGTCGTTGCCGACGAACGGTTCGTCGTGCCGAAGCCGGCGACGTGGACCTACGAAGACGCGGCGGCGTTCTCGATTGCCTTCGTCACGGCGGCTTTTGCGCTGGAGCAGATCGGACGTCTCACGGCAGGCGATCGAGTCCTCGTGCACTCGGCGGCCGGGGGCGTCGGATTGGCAGCCGTCCGCGTCGCGCACGATGCGGGCGCTGAGGTCTATGCCACCGCCGGAACAGAAGAGAAGCGACATCTGCTCCGCGAGCTTGGCGTCCGCCACGTTTTTGATTCCAGATCGACCGCGTTTGTCGACGGAATCAGCGCGGCCACCGAAGGTCAGGGAGTGACGGTCGTCCTCAATGCGCTTGGAGGCGACGCGATCCCGGCGAGCCTTCGAGTGCTGGCGAGTGGCGGCCGATTCCTGGAGATTGGCAAGAAGGACGCCTGGTCTGTCGAGCGCATGGCCGAGACGCGGCCTGACGTGGCGTACTCCCTCATTGACTGGAGCGAGACGGCTCGCGACCAGCCCGAGTCGATCGCGTCGCTTCTTCGAGGCGTGGTCGCGCGTTTTGGCGACGCGCCCATGCCGCTGCCGGTGGCCATCTACGGACCGTCTCAGGCGGTCGAGGCGCTGCGAGCGCTGGGTTCGGGCCGCACTGTCGGCAAGGTCGCGATTCGCGTGCCAGGTGAAGCCCATCCATCGGCGCCAATCATTCGTGAGCAGGCGACATATCTCGTGACGGGCGGCCTGTCGGGCCTTGGATTCGCAACAGCACGCTGGCTGGTCGATCGAGGCGCACGCCATCTCGTGCTCATCGGGCGGAGCGCTCCAAGCGAGGAAGTCGCGGCCGAGTTGGACTCGATGCGCACCGCCGGTGCTGATATTGAGGTGGCGTCTTGTGACGTCGCCGATGAGGAGCGGCTTCGCCGCGTTCTCGAGAGAGCGCTCGAACGCCGTCCTCCTCTCAAGGGTGTGGTCCATGCGGCCGGTGTGCTCGCCGACGCCGGATTGCTCCAGCAAGATTGGCAGAAGTTCCAGCAGGTGTTCGCCCCGAAAGTCACTGGCGCCTGGGCTCTCGATCGTTTGACGCGAGCGGCTCAGCTTGATTTCTTCACGATGTACTCCTCGGTCGCTTCGGTGTTCGGGACATCCGGACAGGCGAATCATTCGTCCGCGAACGCTTTTCTCGATGCGCTGGCGTATCAGCGTCAGAGGGACGGCCTGCCCGCCCTGAGCGTGAACTGGGGCGTGTGGAGCCGCATCGGGGCGGGCGAGCGGCACGGCGTTGCGGACCGGGCGGCGAAGCAGGGCATGGGACTCATCGAACCCGGGTCGGGTCTCGAAGCGCTGCGAATTGCGCTCGGACGACCAGAGCCGCAGCTGGTCATTGCGCCCGTCGGCTGGGCTCGATTCGCGGCACAGGCCAACGGGAATGTGCCCCGACTCTTCTCGGAGCTCACTGGTGTTGCTCCACGCGCCACGGTGAAACCGCAGACGGCTGTCGCAACCAACGGGCTGAGAACCCAGGTCGCCGATGCACCGATCACCCGGAGGAAGCGGATCGTCCACGACCACGTGGCCCGGGCGGCGGGACAAGTGCTCGGCATTGCCGCCGATCGTCAGCTCGACGAACACCGGCCGTTCCATGAGCTGGGGCTCGACTCTCTCATGGCGGTCGAGCTGCGGGACGTCCTCGCGCGGGAGATTGGTGAGTCGTTGCCGGCCACTTTGCTCTTCGACTATCCGACGCTCTCGACGCTCGTGGGATTTCTGCTCAATCGGCTTTCGAGCGGTGAAGCCGCGCAACCGATGGCTCCGCAACCTGCTGCCGACACAGACGGCTCAGGTGCTGGAGGAGACGTCGTGACGGAGATTGAGGACATGTCGGATGAGGACGTGGACCGGCTGCTGGCGGAGCGAGTCGGACGGAATGTCTAGATGAGCACCGCTGTCGATCGCATCACTCGGCTCTCCCCGAAACGACTGGCGCTGCTGGCGCTCGAACTCGAAGAGCGCCTCAAGGCCGCCGAGGGATCGCCTCACTCACCGATCGCCATCATCGGCATGGGCTGCCGTTTCCCTGGCGGCGCGACGAGCCCGGACGAATTCTGGACGCTGCTCTCCGAGGGCCGCGATGCGATCTCTGAAGTGCCCGTCGATCGCTGGAAGATCGAGGACTTCTACGATCCGGATCCGGACGCGCCCGGGAAGATGAACAGCCGGTACGGAGGATTCCTCCACGACATTCGCGGCTTCGACGCCGCGTTCTTCGGGATCTCGCCGCGAGAGGCCGCCAGCATGGATCCGCAGCAGCGGATCCTGCTCGAAGTCGCCTGGGACGCACTCGAACATGCAGGCATCGATCCTTCGAGCCTCAACGGCAGCCAGACGGGCGTCTTCGTGGGTCTTTGCAATAGCGACTACTACCATCGTCTTGTCGCGGCTTCCGCGGGCCTGCGCGACGCGTACGTCGCGACCGGCAATGCGCCGAGCGTCGCCTCGGGCCGGGTGTCCTACGTGCTGGGGCTGCAGGGGCCCAGTGTGACGGTCGATACGGCGTGTTCCTCGTCGCTGGTCGCCGTGCACCTGGCATGTCAGAGCCTCATCCTCGGCCAGGCGGGCTCTCGCGCTCGCCGGCGGCGCCAACGTGATCTGCAGCCCGCAGACCACCATCCTGCTCTCCAAGGGCCACATGATGGCGCCGGATGGCCGCTGCAAGGCGTTCGATGCAAGAGCCGACGGATTTGTGCGCGGCGAAGGCTGCGGAATCGTGGTCCTCAAACGGCTATCGGACGCGATCGCCGACGGCGATCGCGTCCTGGGCGTCATTCGCGGTTCCGCCATCAATCAAGATGGACGAAGCAGTGGCATCACGGCGCCCAACGGCCCGTCGCAGGAGGCGGTCATTCGCGCGGCACTGGCCGCGGCCGGCGTCGGTCCGGCCGAGGTCAGCTACGTCGAGGCGCATGGCACAGGCACGTCTCTTGGCGATCCGATCGAGGTGCGGGCGCTTGGCGGAGTATTCGCGGCGTCGCGAGCCCAGGGGCGCCCGCTTGCGATCGGATCGGTGAAGACCAACATCGGCCATCTCGAATCGTCAGCCGGCGTCGCGGGCCTGATGAAAGTCATCCTCGCCCTCCAGCACCGTTGGCTGCCTCCGCATCTCCACCTCGGCTCGCTCAATCCTCACATCGAGTGGGCCGGCCTGCCGATCGTCGTTCCATCAGGCGGTCAGCCGTGGCCCGAGGGGTTCAATCGGCGCCTGGCCGGCGTCAGCTCATTCGGTTTCAGCGGCACGAACGCGCACATCGTTGTCGAAGAGGCGCCGGCGGCTGAAGAACCGCAAACCGAGACCGATCGACCTCGCCACGTGCTTACGCTCTCGGCCAAGACGGATCGGGCGCTCGGTGAGACGGTGGAACGGTTCATCGCGAGTCTGGACGGAATTGGGTCGATCAGCCTGGGTGACGTCTGTCACAGCGCCAATGCGGGACGCTCGCAGATGCCGCGTCGCCTCGCGGCGACGGCGGACACGATCGATGAACTGCGGGAACGCCTTGCCGCGTACAAGCAGGGACAGGCTCGTGAACACGTGTTTTCCAGCGCCGACAAAGATCATGGCCCGCCCGAGATCGTCTTCCTGTTCTCCGGCCAGGGAGCGCAGTACCAGGGCATGGCCCGCGAGTTGTACGACTCGCAGAGCGTCTTTCGACTGGCGTTTGATCGGTGTGCGGCAGCCGTCGATGGCGAAATCGGCGTTCCCCTCCGGGAGATCGTGTTTGGCAGCCAGGGCGATCTGCTCGATCAGACGGCCTTTACCCAGCCCGCGCTCTTCGCCGTCGAGTACGCACTTGCCACGATGTGGCGGCGATGGGGAATCGAACCGGCGCTCGTAATCGGACACAGCCTGGGCGAGTTCGCCGCCGCGGTGGTGGCCGGTGTGCTTTCGGTCGAGGATGCGGCGCGGCTCGTGGTGGCGCGCGGCCGTCTCATGCAGTCGGTGCCGCCCGGCGGCGCGATGGCCGCCGCATTCACCGACGAGCAGAACGTGCTGCGGCACATTCAGGCGCTGCCGCGCCTCGGGATCGCCGCCGTGAACGCGCCGGATACGGTCGTCGTGTCGGGTGATGCCGGCGACCTGGATCAACTGCGCCAGCAGTTCGCCGGTGAAGGTATTGAGACGCGACTCCTTCGCATCTCGAACGGGTTTCACTCGCCGCTTGTCGATCCGATTTTAGCCGAGATGGAGCGTATTGCCGGAACGGTTCAGTACGTATCACCTGCTGTGCCGTTGATCTCCAACCTCACCGGACGCGAACTGCGCAGTGGCGAAATGAATGCCGCGTACTGGCGGCGACACCTTCGGGAGCCAGTCCGGTTTGCCGACGCGATGGCCGGCCTGCCCGAGCGTGACTACGTCTTTCTCGAGGTCGGGCCCGGGACGAGCCTGCTTGGCCTTGCGCGCCAGCCCAAGGCCTCGTCTCAGGTGCTGTGGCTTCCATCGATCCGCCGGGGCCGAAGCGAGTGGGCCGACTGTCTCGACAGCCTTGCGGCCCTGTTTGCTGCGGGCGTGCGGGTCGACTGGGCTGCCTTCGACGAAGACCATCACCGACGCCGTGTGGCGCTTCCGACGTATCCGTTCGAGCATGTGCCTCACTGGGTGGCGGAAGGACCGTCCGCCGTCCGGCGCCCGGCAACCGGGAAGGCAGACACCACGCTGCCTGGAGCACGACTCGCGACTGCCGTTCCGATGTTCGAATGTCAGCTCGATCCGGAATCCCCGGGTGCGCTCACGGTCCATCGGGTCAACGGTGTGGCGCTCGTGGCTGCACCGTTTTTCATCGAGGCGGCTCGAGCGGCAATCGCAGCCGTCACCGGGACGCGTCCGGTGGTGGTGAGCGAGGTGGAACTGCTCGCGCCGCTGCGCGCCGATCGCGGGGCTGTGAGCCTTCAGAGCTGTGTTCATTCGCAGCCGGAGGCGACCGTCGTTGAAATCTTCGCGGCACCGGCCAGTGCCACCGAGCCTGAGTGGGTGCTCCACGCGCGAGTACAGTCGCCGCGCGTCGCTTTGGCGATCGAGCGATCGGCTTTCGATTCGGACGCCGTCATCGCTCGCAGCCTGGCAGACCTCACGGGAGAGGAGTATCGCCTTCAACTCGGGAAGCTCGGCATCGACTGCGATCGCGGCACGAGTCCGATCGAACACATCTGGCATCGGTCGGGCGAAGCGTTGGCCAGGCTGCGGCTCGAACCTGACCTTTCCGCCAGGGACTGGTCTCCGGAGATTCTCGATGCCATCACGGTCGCGACGGCCGCTGCCGGGCTATCGGATCAGCCAGCGCTTCGTGTGCTGTCGCGAATCACGAACTTCAGAATTCTCGGCAAACCATCTTCGACGCTTTGGGTGCACGTCGTGCTCGAAGGCCCCGCCAGCGATCTGCGCGCTCGGATTCGCGTACAGGATCAGGAAGGGGTCGAGGTGCTCGACATCGAAGCCCTTCATCTGGCGCCGGCGCCTGCCTTCGAACGAGACGCTGATCTCGCCTCGCTCTTCTACGACATCGTCTGGCGGGAGGCGGCGTTGCCAGGGCAGCAGGCCGGTGCCACCGGCGCGATCGATGAGACGCCCGAGCGCGAGTTCGCGCGACTGGCGGCCGATCAAGGCCTCGCCCGATACGCGGCATTGATGCCTCCTTTCGAGGCGCTCGCGACCGACTACGCGCGTGCCGCACTCGCCACGTTTGGCATTTCCAGCGGGGTCGGACGCCCGGCTGCCGAGCGTATCGAGAACGCGCGGTCCCTTGTGGCCGAGCGGCATCGACGACTTTTTGATCGACTCGTCAGCTGGATTCCGTCGAGCGGAGATGCGAGTGCCGACCTGCTCGAATCGTCACGACTTGCCGAGCGTCAGCAGGACCTCGAGCAGAAGTTCCCCGAATTCGGCGCCGAGCTCGAGCTGCTGGGCCGTTGCGCTCCTCGACTGGCCGAGGCGGTGCGCGGTGAGGTCGATCCACTCGATCTGCTCTTTGGAGATCCCGCCATCCTCACGCGCCTGTACGAGCAGTCGCCGTTTGCCCGAACTTTCAATGCCTTCGTGGCCGGCGTGCTGGCCGAAGTGCAAAAGAACACGCCGGCGGCCGAGACCTTCCGGGTACTCGAGGTCGGAGCCGGAACGGGAGGCACGACGACGACGGTGCTGCCGCGTCTCAATCGGCATCGCACGGAGTACGTGTTTACCGACCTCTCCCAGGCGTTTCTCGCGCGCGCTCGCATGCGCTACCGCGACTACCCGTTCGTGCAGTATCGGCAGTTCGACGTCGAACAGGACGGGCCGAGCCAGAACCTGCAGCCGCATTCGTTCCATGTGATTCTGGCCGCCAACGTGCTGCACGCCGCGGCAGATCTGCGCGCAGCGCTCCAGCACCTTCGTGAGCTGCTCGCGCCCGGCGGCCTGCTGGTGCTTGTGGAGGGGACACAGCCACAGCGCTGGGTAGATCTGACGTTCGGTCTCACGGAAGGCTGGTGGCGATTTACCGATCGCCGCGACTACCCGTTGATCGGCGCGCAGGAATGGGAGGCCGAGCTTCGAGATCTGGGTTTCACCGATGTGGCCATCATTCCCGGGTCGAATGGCAACACCTCGGTCGGGCAGGTCGTGATCAGGGCGCAATCAGAAGTCGTGGCCCCCGTTCACGTCGGCAGTACTCGGCAATGGATTCTCGTATCGCCGGAATCGGAACTCGCGGCTGCTATCGCCGCGCGCGCCGAGCAACAGGGCGACATCGCGTTACGACTGGATCGCTCCGCCGACATCGATCTTGCGGCGCTCTCGACCAGCGCTCGCACGGTCCGGGTCGATACACGCGTGGTGCTGATCGCCGATGAAGCGCAACCCGACGATCCGGTTGACGCCGCTGGTGCACAGTGCGCGAGTCTCTGCGACGTGCTCCGGTCGGTGCGGGATGTCAACCCGCAAGAGCGGCCGAGCGTGTGGGTCGTCACGAGAGGTGGACAGCCGGTTGCCGAAGGGGAGGGGGCCCGGGTCGACCATGCGGCGCTCTGGGGGTTGGGCCAGGTGGCGGCGCTCGAGCAACCCGAGACCTGGGGCGGACTGATCGATCTCGATCCGGGAGCGCCGGCCGTCGTGCAGGCGGACGCCATCGCGTGTGAGGTCCTGGGCGACGGCGTGGAAGACCGAGTCGCGTACCGCGAGGGTCGGCGATACGTGCCACGACTGGTCCAACGGGCGCCGACGGCGAAGAGGACGTTCGCGCCCGATTGTGAGAGGAGCTGGCTGATCACCGGTGGCCTGGGCGCACTTGGACTGCGGGTGGCGGATTGGCTCGTGCGGAGCGGCGCGCGCCACCTGGTCCTGCTGGGCAGAACCGAACTCGCCGCCGTGGCAACCGGCACGGATGATAAGGAAACCGGGCGGCGCCTCGAGGGCGTGCATCGATTGAGGGAAAGTGGAGCACGCGTCGAAATCGAGACGGCCGACGTGTCGGGTTCGACGTCGATTGCGAGGATCATGGCCCGGTTCGGCACCGAGTGGCCGCGGCTGGAAGGAATCGTTCATACGGCGGCCACGTTCGGGTCGCGGCGACTCCTCGATCTCACGACATCACAACTGACGGACGCGCTCCGCGCAAAGGCCGGTGGCGCCTGGCAGCTCCATCGTCATGCACCGCGCGAGCTGCGGCACCTTGTGCTGTTCTCGTCGACGGCATCGCTCGTCGGCGGCATCGGTCAGGGCGACTACGCGGCGGCGAACGCGATGCTCGATGCGCTTTCTCACGCTCGACGACACGCCGGACTTCAAAGCTTGTCGATCAATTGGGGGCTCTGGGAAGAGATGCGGCACACGTCGGAAGAGAATCGGCGCCACTACGCGGCGATCGGTCTCGAGACCATTACGTCCGACCGTGCGCTTGGAGCGATGCGCACGGCTATTGAGAGCGATCGCGCGCAATGCGCCATCGCTTCGATCGACTGGACGTTGCTCAAGAACGCCTATCAGGTGAAACGCACTCGCCCGTTCCTCGAAGAGCTGGGGCTGAAAGTGATCGAGGCGGTCCAGCCTCTTCAAGCCGATCGTCTCGTGGACCGCATGGCGGCTCTCGATGAGCGCGGCCGTCTTCAGATCGCCGTCGAGCGAGTGCAGATGCATGTTGCAAACATCCTCGAGATGGCCGAGTCGACCGCCGTGCCTCCCGAACGGGGCCTCTTCGAGATGGGGATGGACTCGCTCATGTCGGTCGAGCTCAAAAACCGGCTGGAGCGGGAGATGGGGCAGTCGCTGCCCTCGACGCTGACCTTCAACTATCCGTCGGTCCGGGCACTTGCCGGCTTCCTGGTGAGCTCGGTGGCTCCTCCGTCCGCGGCCGGCCCGCCACCCGGCGATCCGTCACTCGATCAGCTGTCGGAAGACGAGCTTGCCTCGCTATTGTCCGACCACCTGGAGAAATCGTCTTCGTGAGCGCAGAACCAGAATCGGCCGATCGTCGCGAGTTGATGAAGCGCGCGCTGGCGCGCATCAAGGAGCTCGAGCAACGGCTGGAGTCGTCTGCGGGACGACAGAAGGAGCCGATTGCGGTTGTCGGTCTGGCGTGCCGCTTTCCGGGCGGCGTGACGAGCCCCGGCGAGTACTGGCAATTCCTGTCGGAGGGCGGCGATGCGATCCGACTGTTTCCGTCCGATCGACTTGACGCCGCGGCGGACGCCAACATGCCCTATGGCGGATTCATCGACGGCATCGATCAGTTCGACCCGGCATTCTTTGGCATCACGCCGAGAGAAGCGCGATCGATGGACCCGCAGCAACGGCTGCTCCTCGAGACGGTCTGGCAGGCGCTCGAGGACGCGGGGCAGGCGCCCGACGAGTTACAGGCGAGCCGCACGGGGGTCTTCGTTGGAATCACGACAAACGATTATGGCGATCTCATCGATGAGCTCGCGCCCGAACTGTCCGATGTCTATGTGGCGACGGGGAATGCGTTGAACGCCGCTGCCGGGCGGATTTCCTTCACGCTGGGACTCCAAGGGCCATGCATCGCTCTCGACACGGCGTGCTCGTCTTCACTCGTTGCGGTGCACCTGGCCTGCCGGAGCCTCAATGCCGGCGATTGCACGCTTGCACTTGCTTGTGGTGTGAACGTCGTCCTCAAACCGGACGCGAGTCAGCTGTTCGCTGAGTGGGGAATGATGGCCCGCGACGGGCGGTGCAAGACGTTCGATGCCGCCGCGGATGGGTTCGTGCGATCGGAAGGCTGCGGCGTCGTGGTGCTCAGGCGGTTGTCCGATGCGCGTGCGCGGGGCGATCGCATCCTTGCCGTAATCGCCGGATCGGCAGTCAATCAGGATGGTCGGAGCAGCGGCCTCACTGTCCCGAACGGGCCGGCTCAACAGGCGCTGATCGTTCAGGCGCTCGAGGATGCCGGCATCGCGCCGTCCGATGTCGATTACGTCGAGGCGCACGGCACGGGCACATCGCTCGGAGACCCCATCGAGATTGAAGCTCTGGCGAGGGCACTCGGTTCGGGACATTCAGCCGATCGTCCGCTGCTCGTCGGTTCGGTCAAGACGAATATCGGTCACGCCGAGGCAGCTTCAGGAATCGCGGGATTAATCAAAGTGGTGCTGGCACTCCAGCACGGGAACATTCCTGCTCATCTTCACTTCAAGCAGCCGAGCCCTGCCATTCCATGGAACCTTGCCCCGATCGAGGTCGTCACCAGCCTGACGCCGTGGCCAATCGAACCCGGCGGCCGGCGCTGTGCGGGCGTCAGCTCCTTCGGATTCAGCGGCACGAACGCGCATGTGATTGTCGCCGACCCGCCGATCGCCGCGCAGGAGGCGAAACAGTCCGACGTGCCGCAACGGTCGGCGCACGTGCTGACGATCTCGGCTCGGCATTCACAGGTCCTCGAACGCCTCGCCGACGCGTACGCCGGGCGATTGACCACGACCGAGGACGACGAGCTTGCGGATGTCTGTTACACGGCGAACGTCGGACGAGCGCGGCTGGCGGAGCGCCTCGCGGTTGTGGCCTCCTCGTCGGAACAGGCTCACAAAGCGCTCTCCGCTTGGGTCGAAAAGGGCGCAGCGCCTGCAGTGTTTCGCGGGACGGCCAAGGTATCGGGCACACCTCGTCTCGCATTCCTGTTCACGGGACAAGGCTCTCAGTACACGGGAATGGGGCGAGGCCTGTTTGAGTCGAGCCGCGTGTACAGACAGATCTGTGAGAGAAGCGCGGAGCTCATCAAGCCTCACCTGGATCGTCCCCTGCTCGACATCCTGTTCGGCTCCGAACCGATCGACGACACCATCTACGCGCAACCCGCTCTCTTTGCGGTCGAGTACGCCCTCGCCGAGTTGTGGAAGTCATGGGGCGTTGTGCCAGACCTGGTCATGGGACATAGCGTGGGCGAGCTCGTCGCGGCAACCGTCTCCGGTGCGATGAGTCTCGAGGACGGACTGCGCCTGGTTGCCACCCGTGGACGTCTGATGCAATCGCTGCCGCGTGATGGAGCCATGGCCGCGGTATTCGCCGATGAAGCAACGGTGACATCGGCACTGGCCGGGTTCGAGCGCACGCTGGCGGTCGCCGCGGTTAACGGCCCAAGACACACCGTCGTCTCCGGCGCGGCGAAGGAGCTCGACCGGCTGCTGGTCACGCTTGGTGAGCGGAATATCCGGCACACGAGACTCACCGTCTCTCACGCGTTTCATTCGCCGCTGATGGATCCGATCCTCGACGAGTTCGAGCGACTGGCCGGCACGGTTTCCTTTCGTCCACCGTCCTGCGTGCTTATCTCGAACGTCACGGGAGCTCCGCTGAACGCGACAGACCTGACGGCAGCCTACTGGCGCCGACATGCCAGAGCCGCTGTGCAGTTTCTTGACGGAATCCAGCAGGTGATAGCCCATCACATCGACATCGCTCTGGAGATCGGGCCCTCACCGGTGCTGATCGGCCTTGCGGAGCGGATCCTCTCCGGAACTCCGCTCGTGATGGTCGAGGGTTTGAAGCGAGGCCAGGACGATTGGAAGGCGATGTGTGAATCGGCGGCCAAGCTGCATGTGCGCGGAGTGCGGATCGACTGGTCAGCTTTCAACGGTGAAGCTCCGCGGAATCGTGTCGCGCTGCCGCTCTCGCCATTCGAACGTCAGCGGCACTGGATTGAGCGATCTCGAGAAGGCAGGTCCGGCAGAGAAGGCGCGGGCTCTGGTTCGACACATCCTCTCCTTGGGAAGCCCGTTGTCCTGGCCACGCGCCCGGACGTCGCCGTCTGGGAAACAGAGGTCGGCCTCGGCCGCCTTCCTTATCTCGCTGACCACCGCGTTCAGGATCGAGCCGTCTTTCCTGCCACCGCGTACGCAGAGATGGTGCTAGCCGCGGCCACAGAGCGGTTCGGCTGGCAACCCCTAGCTCTCCACGACCTGGATTTCAAGTCAGTACTCGTGCTCGCGCCGCATTCGAATGTTCGGGTGCAAGTGACTCTTGAAGGACGCGCGGACGATCTGCGATTCGTGGTGCACAGTCGGCCGGCATCAGGCCCACCGGATCGCTTCGTCGAGCATATGAGTGGCCGGGCCCATCGATTGACCGAGGAGGCGCTAACCCAGATTGGCGAGAAACAGTTCGACGATTGTCGGGCACGGTGTCTCGATCCCCTCGAGGGCCGTACCTTCTACGAGCAAATGGCTCAGAAGGGAAACGACTGGGGGCCTGCGTTTCAGGGCACCCGGAGCCTGTGGATCGGCGCCGGGGAAGCCTGCGCCATCGTAGAGCCCCCGCAGTGCGTGGAAAACGATCTCGATCGATACGTCTTCCATCCGGCCTTGTCCGATGCGTGCGGGCACGTGTTGGTTGCCGCCGCCCTCGGACCAGGGAATTCGCCGGCAGGGGCGTTCGTAGGACGAGGCATCGAGGAGATTCGCGTGTACCGCCCCGCCCGAGGTGGGCGTTTCCGCACCTGGGCAGTTCGCCAGTCCCATCGTGAAACTCCCCAGACGATTGTCGGTGACGTGCGCGTTGTCGATGAACGAGGCGAGCTCATTGCCGAAACGCTCGGCGCGAGTCTGCAATTCCTCGAGGCTGCCAAGGCGACGGTTGATGAAGTCGAGAATTGGACCTACACGACGGAGTGGGAGCGAGTCGCGAGTGAGCGTGAAGCCTCAGTCCAACCTTCTCAGGCCGCCGTCATTGTCATCTGTGAGGACTCTTCAGCGGGTCGATCACTCGAGAGCCACCTGCGCGGGTCGGGACTGACGGCCGAGTGCGCGGTGGTCGGCCACGGCGACCGGCTGCAGCCAATCAGCCGCGCTGACGCAGATGAGTTCGTGCAGCGTCTCGTCGAGACCCAAGGATCCGGACCGGGTCACATCATCTACATGACCAGGGCGGACGAGGTCGACGCCAACGACGTGAACGATCTTGAGGACACGGTGCTCACGCGATGCGCGTCCATCCTGCACCTCGCGCAAGCACTCACTGCAAAGGTGGGATCAAAGTCGGCCCGGCTGTGGATCGTGACTCGGCAAGCGGTGAGCGTTCGCGATGAACCGCCTGCTCTCACTCAGGCGCCACTCTGGGCGCTTGGCCGCAGTCTGGCGATCGAATGCGGGACGTCCTGGGGAGGGCTGATTGACTTTGATCGCGCGCTCCCTGTCGCGACGGTCGCGCACGAATTGAACATCGCCCTCGGCGGTGTGCAGAAAGAGGACCAGCTCGCATTTCGAGACGGGTGGCACGTCCCGCGGCTCGTCAGGCGTCCGCTGCTTCCAGTCGGCGAAGAGTTCGATCTCGATTCTGACGGTGCCTGGCTCATCACCGGCGGCGTCGGTGGCCTAGGGTTGGTGGTTGCCGAATGGCTGGCGGATCGGGGTGTGCGACATCTCGTCCTCGTCGGGCGCAAGGGCCTGCCCGAACGCGATCGCTGGGATGCACTCGAGCCATCTGACCCCCGGGCCCGTGCCGTTCGAACGGTGCGCGATCTGGAGCAGAAGGGTGTTTCTGTGCGGATCGAAGCCGCGGATGTCGGATCGCTCGAGGATGTGAGCCGAGTTCTTCGCGCCGCCTCTGCGAGCGGTGTGCCCATGCGCGGGGTGATTCATGCAGCGGGGGTGCCCCAGTACGAGCCGCTCCAGGAGCAGACGGCGGAATCTTTCCGCCAGGCGTTCGCCGGGAAGCTGCGAGGCGCGTGGCTGCTTGATCGGCTGTGCGATCCCGGGTTGCGTCATCTTGTTTTCTTTTCCTCCGCATCAGCGGTCCTCAGTTCGCCTTTTGCAGGCGCATACGCGGCTGCGAACGCCTTCCTCGATGCCCTTGCCCTCAATCGGGTGGGAGGCGGCACGCGCGTCCGCAGCGTCGGCTGGGGCATGTGGGGCGATGTCGGGATGGTGGCGCGTTTCGATGCGGGCGAGCGGCGCGGCGGTGAGGTGAGCCGGACCATCGCTCCGAGTCAGGGAATCGCGGCGCTCGAGCGTGCCATCGCTTCACAGATGGCTCACATTGTGGTTCTGCCGATCGACTGGCAGGAGTGGCGGCGGCAGTACGGGCGACTTGGATGTGCGCCATTTCTTACGCGGTTGGTGGACGGTGCAACTCCGACCGATGCGCGTGCCAGAGTGCAGCCCGACCGGGCCGCAGACGCCGCGAGCATCAGCGCTCCACTCGATGAACGCATTCACGCCGAATTCGGGAGCGTGATGGGCGTGTCGGTGGATGCGCTCGAAATGGATGCCCCGCTGATTTCGCTGGGTCTCGATTCGCTGATGGCCGTCGAGCTTCGCGCCGCAATCGAGAACTCATTCGGCGTCTCGGTGCCGTTGCTGCGGTTTCTGGAAGGCGCGAGCGTTCGCGACATCACCGGCGAAATCGCCAGCCAGGTCGATGGCATGGAAGGCGTGCCGCCGCAGGCCTCGGGGCCGCTGCTCGTCGAGGAGGGAGAGATTTGATCACCGCTGAAACACTCAACGATCGGCTGAGCGAGCTGGGCATCGAGATCCGAGCCGAGGGTGACCGCCTGCGCTTTCGTGCGCCCGAGGGCGCGCTGACCGCCGACCTTCGTGAGCAATTGCGCGAGCATCGCGACGAATTGCTCGTGATGCTTCGGCGGCTTCGCGCGGCAGAAAAGCACTCCGCGCCACTGTCGTGGACTCAGCTCGGGCTCTGGTTGGTTCAGCAGGCGGCGCCGGACAGTGCGGCCTATCACGTGGCGTTCACAGCCAGGATCACATCGTTCGTCGATCTCGTCGCTCTTCGGGCGGCGCTCCAGGCGCTCGTCGACCGGCACGAGATTCTTCGGACGACCTACCCGGCCACGGATGGCGAGTTGCGTCAGGAAGTTGTAGGTCACCAGGATGTGAACTTCGAACTCGATCAAGTTCCTGGGATTGCGGACGAGGAGCTTTGGCGTCTTCTCAGGTCGGCTTACCAGCGGCCATTCGATCTGGAGCACGGATCGATGATGCGCGCCCGGTTGTTCACGCGATCTCCTGAGGATCACGTGTTGCTGATGGTCTGGCCGCACATTGCAGTGGATGGCTGGTCGACCTGGATTCTGCTCGACGAATTCAGAGTGCTCTATGAGGCTCACGCCACCGGTGGGTCTGCAACCCTCCCGCGTCCGGGAGCGCAGTATGCCGACTTTGCGCGGTGGCAGGCGAGTCTCCTCGAGGGCCCGGAGGGAGATCGGCTGTGGAGCTACTGGCGAGATCGCCTGGCAGGTGCTCAGCCGCTCAATCTCTCACACGATCGATCGCAGGTTTCGGAATCTGCTCCTGCCGGTAAGACGCTGATGTGGCAGGTGTGCGGAGATTCGCTAGAACGCCTGAAGTCGCTGGCCTCAGCGGAGCGGTCGTCTCTGTTCGTCGTGTTGCTCGCGGCTTTCAAGACGTTGTTGTTTCGTTATACCGGTCAGGAAGACGTCCTCGTGGGCACGCCAACCTTTGGGAGGAGCCGGCCGGAGTTTCACGCGCTTGTCGGCGATCTCGTCAACACCGTTCCGCTTCGAACCGATCTGTCTGGCGCGCCCACGTTTCGTGAGCTGATTTCCAGAGTTCGTGAGACGGCTCTCGGCGCGCTTGCGCATGCCGACTATCCCTTCGCTCTGCTCGTGCGACGGTTGGGGCTGCGTCGTGAACCAGGTCGTGCGCCTGTCTTCGACGTGCTGTTCAACTTCCAGACACCCCAGCGCTCGAACGATCTCCTCGCGCTCTTTCTGCCGACTGAGTCACCGGGTGTCGTCACCACGGCAGGTCTCCGTCTCGAGCAGTATTCGATGCCGCAACAGGAAGGGCAATTCGATCTCTCGCTGGAACTGGTGGAACTCGACGGTCGGTTGAACGGCAGCTTCAAGTATCGGTCCGATCTCTTCGAGACGTCGACGATCGAGCGTATGTCCCGGCATTGGGCTCACCTGATTGAAGCCATCATCGCGAACCCCGATGCTCAAATCACAAGTCTTCCTTTTCTGGCGCCGCCTGAGCGGCGCCAATTGATCGATGAGTGGAACAACACGGCGACGCCAGTACCGGGTCCGCTGACGTTGCATGGTCAGTTCGAGGTTTACGCGGCGGCCTCGCCGAACGCCGTAGCCGTCGTCGATGCCAAAGATCGATTGACCTACGGAGAGCTGGATCGGCTGGCGACCCGCGTCGCCCGCCACCTCGTTGCACGCGGCGTCGTGCCGGGCTCGCGAGTTGCGATCGCCGTCGATCGTTCCGTGCGAATGGTGGCGGCGCTGTTGGGCATCCTGAAGTCGGGCGGTTCTTATGTGCCCCTGGATCCGAGTTTCCCACGTGAACGCCTGGCGTACATGGTCGAAGACAGCGGCGCGACGTTGGTGCTCACCGAGCGAACATTGGCAGGAGAACTTGTAGAGCCCAACAGGATGGGCGTGGTGTATCTGGAGGACTGTTTGGTCGACGAGGCGGTCGTTCAAGAGCTTCCAGCGGTAGGCCCGAACGACGAAGCGTATGTGATCTATACGTCGGGCTCCACGGGCCGGCCAAAAGGCGTGGTAATCGAGCATCGCGCCGCTGTGAGCTTGCTCTATGCCTACCGCCAGCGGTTCGGGATGACGAACGAGGACCGGTGGATCGCCCTCACGACGCTGTCCTTCGATCCATCGGTCCTGGAAATCTTTGGACCTCTGTCGTGTGGTGCGGCCATCTTTGTGACGTCGAGCGCGGATGTTCTGGATGCCAAGCGACTGAGCGACATTGTGGACGATTGGCGACCGACATTCGTACAGGCGACGCCTACGGCCTGGCGGATCATGCTGAATGCAGGGTGGAAAGGAAGTCCGAACCTTTCGATTCTGATCGGTGGTGAGGCCCTCACGTCGGACCTGGCGAAACGGCTCTTGGAGCGTTGTCGGCGGCTCTTCAATGTTTACGGACCCACCGAGACCACCGTCTGGTCCACGGCTGCAGAGATCACCGATCCGTCAACCATCAGCGTGGGTCGTCCGTTAGCGAATGTTCGGACTTATGTGCTCGACCCGCGCGGCGAGCCCGTGCCCATGGGCGTGCCTGGCGAGCTGTATATAGGGGGCGCTGGCGTGGCGCGCGGATATCACGCCCGGCCGGAGTTGACCGCCGAGCGTTTCCTGCCAGACCCGTTCGGAGTCACGCCAGACGCGCGGATGTATCAGACCGGTGATCTTGTGCGCTGGAGGGCCGACGGTGGGCTTGACTATCTGGGGCGGTTGGACCATCAAATCAAGGTCCGGGGCCATCGCATCGAGCCCGGAGAAATCGAAAACGTGCTCGAGCGTCACCCGGCCGTGCGGCAGGCGGTGGTGGTGGCTCAAGGTACCAACGCCACTGACTACCAGATCATGGCCTATATCGTTCCGGAGGGGGAGATCACCGCGGGCGACCTGCGCAGGTTCCTGCGAGACAGCCTGCCCGACTACATGATCCCAGCGTTCGTCCAGAAACTCGATCGGTTCCCGTTGACACCCAGTGGCAAGGTCGATCGCAACCGCCTGCCGGCGGTCGAGCTCGACAGCGCCCGGGACGTGGTCCCGGCTCGGACCGAGTTGGAAGCGAGCCTGGTCCGGCTTTGGGAAGAACTGCTCGACGTGCGCCCAATTGGGGTAATGGATAACTTCTTCGACCTCGGCGGCCACTCCCTGCTGGCCATTCGTCTTTGTGCCCGCCTGTCCGAGCACATAGAGAAGCCGCTGCACGTCGCGACGCTCTTTCAAACACCTACGATAGCGGAGTTAGCCGCTCGGTTGACTGGGCAAGTGGCAGAGCCTGACTGGCTCCTGGTCCCACTGGGACTGGATGGACCAGGAAAACCATTTTTCTGCGTTCCAGGCGCTGGGGATAATCCTTTCATTTTCGCCGACCTTGCTCGGCATCTTGGCGCCGATCGAACCGTTTACTCGTTCAAGTTTCCAGATGACGCAAGAGCGATGCAATTGCCTCCTCGTGAGGCAGTGGCCGCCGTTGCACGCAGGCTCAATGCTCAGATCCGCTCGATTCAACCGACCGGGCCGTACCTGCTCGGTGGATATTGCCTGGGCGGTTTGATCGCATTCGAAATGGCTCAACAGCTGCGAGATGCCGGCGAGCAGGTTGCGGCGCTGACCATCTTTGAAATGTTTCTCCCGGGCTCGGTTCGTCTCCCGAACCCGCGCGATCGCGTTGCGTATCACCTCCGACACTTCCGTTCGCTGGGCTGGCGCGATCGCCTCGGGTTCGTCGCGCGGCACGGACGCCAGCGCCTGACGCGCCTGGGGCGGCGACTGTCGCCCCAGTTGGGACACGTGATGGCGCAGCTTGCGCCACCGCCCGTGGCCGACTACACGCCGGAGCGACCGTACCCGGGACGCCTCGCGCTGTTTCGAGGAAGCGCTCAGCCTGATGGTCTGGCCTACGATCACGACATGGGCTGGGGTGGCCTGGCGTCGGAGATCACGGTGCACCTGATGGAAGGCCACCATACCGACGCTTATAAGGAGCCGAGTATTACCGCGTGGATCTCCGAGCTGAGAGACGAGCTGATTCGTGCGGAATCAGCCGCCGCCGATGGGCATATCCTGAGTCGCGCGGCGAGGCGGCTGGCGATGCTGTCGGTCATGATGGGGCCTGGAACCGGGTATTTCACGTCGTAGCCGTCCGTTGCTTTTTCCCAACGCGTTATGAGCGGCATTTTTGCCTACTTCGCACCGCCGGGTTCGCGGACCGATCAGGGTGTCGGCACGATGGCCGATCGACTGCGCGTGACGCCTCACGTCAAGACAAACCACTGGCGGCTGGCGAACGCGGGTGCGATCGGAACCGCCTCTCTGGGCGTCTTTCACTGGGAACAGAACCCGGTGCGCTCTGCCGATGGGCGGTTCACCCTCTGGATGATCGGTGAGTTCTTTCACCATGGTCATCGATTGAAGCAGATCGAAGAGGAGTGCGTAGCGGATTTCGAAGGTGACCTGGCTCGCTTCGCACTCGAGCTGTATTGCCGTGAGGGTATTGAAGGCCTGACGACGCTGTCGGGAACGTTCCAGATCGCAATCTGGGATGCCATGGCCGGCGAGCTCCAGCTCGTCAACGACCGCACCGGTTTCTATCCGCACTATCTCTATCACCAGGGTCGGACGCTGGTCGTTGCGCCTTCTCTGTGGTCCGCTCTGGCCGTGCCGGAGGTCGCAGCGGTTCCCGACGAGACGGCTGTCGCACAATTCCTTCGCTTTCAGCAGATTCTCGGGTCGCGAAGCTGGGTCCGCGACGTGAGCCTGATTCCACCTGCAACGATTCTGCGCTTTCGCTCGCAGGAGGGGACCTGACAAGCCAGCGCTACTGGGACTGGGATGAGATTCAGCCGTTGAACGGAGTCGGGGCCGAAGAGGCGCTCGAAGGCTGTTCGCGGCTCTTTCAATCCGCGGTCGAAGCGCGCACGGACGCGGGGAGGGTTGCGCTGCTGCTCTCAGGCGGGCTCGACTCGCGCAGCATCCTGGCGTTCGTTCGCGATCCCGGCCGTCTGTTGACGTTCACGTACGGAGCCCGCGACTCGCTCGACGTGAAGCTGGCGGCGCGCTCGCACGGACGGCCGGCAGTCCCCACGAATGGGAACCGTTCCCGGACGGAAACTGGGTCCGGTCGTGTGCCGAACAGTATCTTGCGCTGACGGATGCGGTCCAGAGCGTGATCCACGCTCACTGGATCAGCTACCCTTCAGCGGATCCGCGCTCGAGCCGACGTGGCCATTACAGGCTGGGGAGGCGGCACGATTCTCGGTGGATACATGGATTCGTACGAGCGCGATGCCCAGTACCGCGCGGTCACTGACGAGGAGGCGCTCGCCAGAGTCATGTACGATGCATTCTGCCGACATGTGACGTGGCCCGGTTTGACCGACGAAGAAGAGGCCCGGCTTACGGCTTCGACGAAGGCGCGCGACTGCGGGGAGTCGCCTTCGAATCGTTCTGCCAGGAGTTCAGCCACACGCGGCCATTACAGCTCCGAGCCTTCGCCTAGATGCGTTCTACATCGAGCAGCACGAGCGCCGCAAAACACTGTACATGCAGGTAGTCGCACGAGGTTTCGTCGAAGCCCGGGCTCCGTTCAAGGACGACGCGGTCGTCAGCTATTTCTTTTCCTTGCCCGAGACGCTTCGGCGATCGCCCTGGTTGATGCGGGCAATGCTGCATCGGCAGTCGCGAGCGCTCGCTCGATACCGTACGAGCGAGACGGTCTGCCACCGCACCCGAGCGAACGAGTCCGAAACCTGTACCGCGTCGTGCGCCGTGCGTCCAGAGCCTGGCGCGAAATTCGGCACAAGCCGCCCCCGACGCGTTTGTATGCTGACTACGAGGAATACCTGAGAACCGATCTCCGGCCGTGGATCGAGGAGCTGCTCTTCAGCAAGCGCACGCTCGCGCGTAACTGGTTCGATCCCGCGGCCGTCCGCGACCTCTGGGATCGCCATCTGGATGGTCGCGAGCTCTGGACGATCGGCAAGATCATGCCGATTGTGACCATCGAACAGGTGATGCGACGGCTCTTTGACCGCGACGACGGAGTGGACGAGCGAACGAGGGAATCTGTCAACGCCGTGAATCAGTCGGAACGGTAGTGGATTGAGCCAATGGTGAATCGATTGAAGACCCTGACCAGAATGGTCATCCTGCCCGGCGCCCTGTCGGGCGGATTGATTCTGTACGCGTGTGGAGGCAGCAGCGATGGGAGCCCCACCGGACCGACGCCGGGCAACGGAGTCTTCTATACAGCAATCGGGGCGAGCGACTCCGTGGGTCTTGGCGCAAGCGTGCCTTGCACTTCGCCGTCCTGCCCAGGCGGAACGGGTTGGGTGCCGGTGCTCGCCAGGCGCCTGGGCGCGACGCTCAACAACCTCGGGATATCGGGTGCGGTGATCGGTCCGGACATCCAACGCTGGGGATTCGGTATGGGCGTCACGTCCCGGCCAATTACCTCGACAATGAAATGGGCCGGGTACCGAGAAACGCGACCCTGATCACGATCCTGGGTGGTCTGAACGACGTCAATGCGATTGTCTCGGCCGTATCTTGGAGGCGCGGCCGGTTCTGACCCGAACGGGTTCGCCGACGCACAGATTGAATCGTTCCGCCGTGATTACGAGACGTTGGTGAGCGGTGTGCGCGCTAGGGCACCATCCGCTAAGATAGTCGTCGCGAACCTTCCGAATCTGGCTTCGGCCGTCTACACGCAGGGGACTCCACTGCCAGTGCGCCAGCTGATCCAGAAGCTGTCGGTCGGGTTCTCAACTCAAGCTATCAATCCGATGGCGACCCAGAACGTCGTCGTGGTCGACCTGCTCTGCAATCCTGCGATCCACGACGTGGCCCTCTACGCGCCGGACGGAATGCACGGGAACGATGCGGGATATGCGTTGGTCGCCGACGAGATGTACAAAGGCGTTACGCAATCGGGGTATCCGCCTCCTCCGTCAAGCTGTCCGGAAATGACAGTCGTGCCGCCGCTCTAGCATTGACCTCGTATCCGAGCATTCGGCGTCACTGCAGCATCGCTCATCCGCGCGGCGCCCTCCACACCGTGAGTGACGCGGTGAACGCCCCTCGGGAGAGGGGGTGTCGGCTCGCATGAGCGGCCTCTTCGGCGTGATTGGGTCGGCCCCCGAGCCCGCGGTCGGACCTCTGGTCGACGCCATGTCTCGGTCTCTCGCGCATCGCGCCTGGCACGAGTGTGTCCGGCTGAGGGATCCACGCGGTCGATTCGACATTGGCCGAATCGGCATCGGGATATTCAACCGCGGTACCGAACCGTTCTGGAACAGCGATGCCACCCAGGCGGTGATGCTGGTCGGCGAAATCTACAAGATCGATGACCAACCTGTGACCGCTCCGCAGGCGCAGCAGGGTCCGCTCGTCCTCGATCTCTACAACCAGCGCGGCTCGAATTTCGCGGCGCGGTTGAACGGCGTGTTCCTTGCCGCGATCGTCGATCTGGCCAAACAGCGAGTCCTCCTTGCGAACGATCGCTTTGGACTGTATCCGTTGTACTACTGCGACACCGGCGGCCACCTCGCCTTTGCACCGGAATTGAAGGGCGTCCTGTGCGATCCGGGGATCGAGCGACGGCTCGACCTCGTCGCCCTCACGCAGTACATGCGCTTTCAGCATCTTCTGGGTCAGCGCACGTTCTTTGAAGACATCCGTCTCCTTCAGCCGGCGAGCGTTCTCGAATACGACCTCGGCCTCGGAGCCTGGCAGAGCAGGCAATACTGGGACTACGGGCAGATCCCATTCCGGCCGGATGTCCCCTTTGGCGAAGCCGTCGAGGAAGCGGGCCGTCTGCTGCGCCGGGCGATTCTGCGGATGTCTGGCGATCAGTACCGGCCGGGTGTGTATCTGTCGGGCGGCCTCGATTCACGCACCATTCTTGGCCTGACCGAGCGCCGGCCCATCGCGTCTCTCACCTACGGCGCGCGCGGCTGTCGCGATGTCCACTATGCAGGGCTGACCGCGAAAGCAGCCGGCAGCTCGCACCACTGGATCGATCTTCCGAACGGATCCTGGGTGAAGGAATGCGTCGACGATCACCTCAACCTGACCGAGGGATTTCACAGCTGGATTCACGCCCACGGAATGAGCACCCTGGACCGCGCCCGGGAGCTCATGGACGTGAACCTCACCGGATGGGACGGCGGGACCATCATGGGACACGCCGATCTGATCGAGCCGCTGCAGATTGACGCCGTCGACGATGTCGCGCTGACGGCCCGCATGTTCCGCCTTTTCAACCAGACCTTTACGTGGCCGTCGATTGACGAGGCGACCGAGCAGACGTTGTACGGAGAGCGCATGTCAGGCCAGACGTGTGGTCTCGCGTTCGATTCGTTCAAAGAAGAATTCCGCCACTATCTTGGATTCCGGCCCGACGTCCGAACCGCCTATTTCTATGTCAGCAACCACTGCCTTCGACTGACATTCAACATGATTACCTTCGGGCGATCGCACATCGAATATCGATTTCCGTTCTTCGACTACGACCTCTTCGATTTTCTGTATTCGCTGCCTGCCCGGGTCAGGGGACACCGGATGCTCTTCAGGGCGTTGATACAGCGCGAAATTCCACGGTTGGCCTATATTCCCTACGACAATGATGAATTTCTGCCCACGACGCGCCGCCTGATCAGGACGCCGCATGCGTTCATCATTCGAGCGAAGCGCCGCGTCAATCGCCACATCGCGCCGATATTTGAATCCCGGGCGACCCTTTACGCGGATTATGAGGAGTATCTGCGCACGGAGCTACGGTCGTGGGCGGAATCGATTCTGTTCGATCGCACGACTACCGAGCGGGGCGTATTCAATATGGACACCGTAAGGTCGCTCTTCGCTCGCCATCAATCGGGGCGCGAGCCGTGGACGATCGGCTTCATCGCACCCATCATGACCTACGAGATGATGCTGCGGCTGCTCCTCGATCGGCCATGGCCGGCTGCATGAGATCTGTCTGGCCAACATGTCGATCGAGCCTGTCAGTCAAGCTCGCGTCGTTGCTGTCCGCGAGCCTGTTCGTTGATGGAAGGTCATCGTACAGAGTTCGTAGCATCATCTCGTACGTCATCAGCGGCGCGAGCTTGCCGACCATGTTGGGCTCGAGCCCGCTTTGATGTCGATGCCACAAGGAACGCAGGAATTCCGGGCTGAAGAGACCCCTTTCGAGCGTCCGATTTCCGAACAGAATCCCCTCGCCCCAGTCCCGCAGCTCGTGCCTCAGCCAGCTCTCGTAATCGACATAGAGAGTCGTGTAGCTGGGAAACACCGCGGCGATATGCGCGTTGACGTACGACTTGCTGTTCCGAACGAGCTTGGCGATGAGTCGAGATACCTCATGACTCGTGATCGGTAGATCGTCCTTGTCGTACGGGATACGTGCCAGAGGACGCATCATCTTGAGGATGACGGCGCGCCGGAGCTTTCTCTGGAACCGCATCTCCGGGGGCACGGCATGAATGAAGTCCACGTACGCATAGTCCGAGAACGGGAAGCGCTCCTCGATAAAGGCTCTGTGGAACACCGTGTGATACTGATACATCCGCCGATCGAACATCATCGACAGGTGGGCCGCCCGCTGCGGATAGGACATGTGTGAGAGCTTGGCCAGTTCGGTACGGAGGGAATCGAAAGCCAGGCCTTGCATCTGCTGGGCGATTTCAGGTGCGAACAGGAGTCTCTGCTCGGCTTCATTGAGCGACGGCCACGTGGTCTTCTGGCAGAGCAGGTCGAACAGATGACAGCAGAACGCGTGGTCGTCCGGAGCCCCGAAGAGAGACGGGTCTTCCCAGTTGATTTCAGCGCCTGGAAACCCGGTCAGGTTCACGTCTATCAAAGAGCGGACCCGATCCAGGATGCTGATGCCGTGTGAATGAATCCAGCTGTGGAAGCCTTCCGTCAGCTGCAGGTGGAGATCGGCGTAGTCTTTCACCCACTCCCCGTCCGCCAGCTCGAAGAAGTGATGACGCGTGCCGGCCGCTGCCGCAATCTTCCGCGCATAGATCGCGTCGCGCGAGTCACGCCGGCCGAACGTGATAGTGGTCACTGGAAAAAGGCCGGGATCGATCAATCCGAGGATCGCTCTCGAGTCCACACCTCCGCTGAGGTAGGCGCCCAACCGATGGTTCCCCGTAGTGAGATTGTCGACGGCCGCCTTGAGGAGCCGACCCGTCTGGTCGACGACATCATCAAAGCTCACCGTCGCGGGAAATTCCTGTATTCGAGACACGTCCCAATAGGGCCGAATCGTCAGGCGATCAGTCTCGAGCTGGTAACGCAGTGAGACGGCGCTCGGCAGGACCTTCAGTCCGGCAAAGAATGTCTTGTCGCCGAGAAGGCACTGAAAGCGCACGTATTCGGCCAGGGCAATCAAGTCGAGCTCTTTGGCGAAATCGGGAGCGCAGAGGATGGCCTTCATCTCGGGCGCGAAGACCAGCTTGCCTTTGTAGTGAGCGTAGAGCAGCGGACAGAGACCGGCCCGATCGTTCGCAATGATCAGCGCCTGGTGCGTCCTGTCCCAGATCGTCAGCAGAAACACTCCTTCCAGATCCGATGCGAACAGGTCGCCTCTGGCCTCGTAAAGTCGGAGCGCCAGTTCCACGTCGGTCTCGTCGCGCAGGTGGTGCCCGGCGGCCTCCAGCTCCCGGCGGAGGCCCGCGGTGCGATAGAACTCTCCGCTCAGGAAGACGACGATGTTGCCGTCTTCGCTCGACCGCGGCTGCCGTTCCTGATTGAAGATGCCGATGCCGATCCGGCCTAATCCCACGCCGGCGGCTTCGTCCGTGTAGGTATCAACGACGTGCCAGGGACGATGCGAAAGTTTTTCGGTGATGCGGGCGAGGAGGCGGCCTGGCGGGCTGCCGCGGCTGTCGAGAACGCCGAAGAGTCCGCTCACAGGCGATCTCCCGGGCGGCTGGTGCCGCGTCGCCTGAGGCGTGCTACCGCGATGGCAGTAAGATGCATCGTGCCGATCGCGCAAAGAAGGTCAAGCCGGCACAACCCAGGCGCGCCATGTTGAGGCGGAGCAAGGTCTGGCTTAACTTCGCCCTGGATAGAGTTACCGACCAGTGCAACAGTGTGCTCATGGAAGCCTATCGGCTTCCACCACCCTTTCTTCAGGGCCTCGCTCAATCCGCCGCTCGTCATACCGGCGATGCCTGCTGGTCGCTGCGGGACTTCCCTCGATTATCCGCCTACAGGGTGTCAGGGGCGGGCTGGGCGGTCGTTTTCGTGGGAAGCAGCCATGGCCTCTCAGAAATCCGGCGCCTCCTCTTCGGTGTCGCGCCAGTCGCGGAGCGCCCTCTGGGCAGGGTAACCGTGTGGCAGATTGGCGAACAAGCTCATCAGTGGCTCGCAGACGGTGCGGCTCTCGTTGTGTGTGAGCTGGCCAACCGTTCCTCCTGGTCGCCCAGTGCTCCGATCACAATCAGCGTGCCGACCTGGGTCGAGCAGGTCCTCGATCTCCCGGAGCCTTTGGACAAGCTGCTTGCTGGCAAGCGCGCAAAGAGCCTGCGAGGCCTGATCAATCGATGCCAAGGAGCTGGCCTGAGCTACCGCTTCAGTGAATCACCGGCTGATTTCGATTATTTCCGCGACCACATGTATCTGCCATTCGTCAGGCGCAGGCATGACGATTTGGTGCTGGTCACTCCCTATCAGGATCACCGGAAGAGTTTCGCGCGAGGAGGATTGATTCTCATCACCGAGGATGATCGTCCGATAGCCGGAGTGCTGTGCTACATCGCCGGAGAGACCTGTTATCTGATCGAAGAGGGTGTCCTGGAGGCAAGCGAGCACCTGTGGCAGCAGGGCATCAACGCCTTCCTGCTCTGGAGCGCCATGACCTGGGCACACGGACGCGGAGCCCGGCAGGTGGATCTCGGTGCCAGCCACGCCTGGTGCACGAGCGGTTCTTTCGCGTTCAAACGGCGCTGGGGCGCGAGGGTGATGAGGCGCAGGAGAATCCATGGCACCTGGACTCTCCTGATGCGAAGTCCTTCACCATCACTACTGGATCATCTGAACAGAATGCAGCTGATCACCGAGATAGATGGATCGTTCTACATGTCCTGGCTGAAGGACGACAGGGCACCTCTCGCATCGTCCGACATCAGCACGAGGGCAAGCGCCGCACGAGAGCAAGGCCTGGCCGGGCTGGCCGTCACATCGCCGAAGGGCACCGAAACATTTTGCTGACCGGGCTCCGGCCGGCTAGCTCCCGGGCAGGATTTCCGGCGCCGGACCGGACTGAGGCGAGAGTCGCTGGCGGAGATTCCTCGTCTCGACAAGAAGTACCGCCCGCTCGGTCCTTGTCAGCGACCATCTCCAGAAGCACCCGACATATATCAACGAGCAGACGATCGCGACGACCAGCATGAACGGCGATTGCCGATCGATAGTCCAGTAGGCAGCCGCCAGCGGAGCGAACGCCAGAAACGCCGGGATGGCGGTTGGCTTCACGACGCTCGACCAGAACGTGTGCCAGCTGACGTCGAGCTCTCGGAGCATGAAACGCAGGAGGGGATACTGGAGAACGATCGCCGGCACGAGGGTTCCGAGGGCGACGCCCAGAATGCCCATCCTTCGGACGAGCAGAAGACTCAGCGCCAGGTTGAGAACGGCTTGAGGAAGCTTGTTGATCCAGAACGTCGGGCCAATCCGTCTCGTGCCGGTGAGAATCGAATACCCGGCGTGATTGTAGGCGGTCACGGCGAACGAGATCGCCAACGCAATGACAATGCTGGCCGCGCGCGTGTACGACTCGCCCATCCAGATCTTCAGGAGGAACTCCGCGCAAAACGACAGCGTGAAGACGAGCGGCCATGCCAATGCCGAGACGTACTTGGTCATTCTGAGAAAGAGGGTAGCCAGCGCCGCGCGATCGCCCCGCCCGTGCAGGCTCGCCGCGATCGGAGTGAGCGCCTGGACGAGTGTCGTCGTGACGAAGTACGCCAGCATGTAGATCTTCCAACCGGCAGAGTAGTACGTGACTTCTGCCAGCGGCAGGAACGAAGCTATCACCAATCGATCAGTCTGTTCGATGATGAGAGAGCACAGGCCGATCGCCAGCAGGGCACCACCGAAGCCGACCACCTTTCTCGCAACATCGATGTTGGCGAGCTTCCAGGAAAGCTTCAGATCGGGTAATTCCTGTGAAACCCAGCGGTACTGAAACAACCCTGCAACCAGGTGAATCGTTGCTTCGGCGGTGACCAGTGCGAGGAGCCCATGACCGGCCCTGATGACGACAAAGGCTGCAATGCACTTGGCCAGCCCGATGAGTATCCACAACTGACTGCAGCGATCCTGTCGCTGGCTGCCAAGGAGCAACGCCTGCAACATCGCGAGAGGCATCCGAAGAGCGAAGCCGATAATCGCCACGCGAAACACAATGACGGACTCCCGCTCCATTCCGGGCGGAATGGCGAGGAGTCCAGTCAGCACCGGGACGAACGCGGTGAGGGCCAGCGGAATCGCCGAGAGGCCCAGGAGCATGACGAGCGACGTGGAGGCTGCGCGGTCGACGGCCGGCTGATCGCGCGAGCCGAGCGCGCTTGCCACCGTCTGACTGAGTGACGGCACGATCCCGAGTTCGAGAAGGCCCATGTAGCCGGTCACAGAGCTGAGCAGCAGCCAGATGCCGGCGGCCGCGTCTCCCAGTCCGTGGACGACGAATGGAAACACCAGGAGGTTCGTCGCGAGATTCACGACGAATCCCACATAGTTCCAGGCTGTGTTTCGGGTCAGGATTTTCTTGGTATCAAGCGTGGTCACGGGCTTCGTTTCTTGGGAGCGGCCTTCGCGTTTGAGTTTCGCCAGTTCTCGTATCGGCCCGGGCGTCGACACATCCAAAAGTCGTTGATTCTGGCGACTTTTGTCATCGCTGGGATGCGTGGCGATTCGAGATGCGCCTTATTGAACACAGAATACGCCTTCTTTTGGCCATTTTCTGCAGGAGTCAAGCCACTCAGGAAGCGGGGCAGTGGCACCCTGATTGCTCCCTCCAACGGCGAGCGCGCCTAGGCTGGTACTGGAAGGCGCGGACTGATACGAGACGACTATGAAAAGCATGCCCGTTCCCAGCGTCATGAAGCGTCAGGACGTGTTTATCCATCCCTCGGCCGAGGTTCACCCTTCAGTGGAGCTCGGTCAGGGCACACGTGTGTGGCACCTCGTGCACATCCGTGAAAATGTGACCGTTGGTGAGCACTGCAATCTCTCCAAGGACGTGTACATCGATGCCGGAGTTTCCATCGGCAATCGTGTGAAGATCCAGAACGGCGTGTCGGTCTATCACGGCGTGATCCTCGAAGACGACACGTTTGTCGGACCGCACGCCGCGTTCACCAACGACCTGACGCCGCGTTCGTTTACGACCGACTGGGACGTGGTGCCGACGTACGTTCGCCGTGGCGCCTCGATCGGCGCCAACTCAACGATCGTCTGCGGCGTGACGCTCGGGCCGTACTGCATGATTGCCGCGGGTTCAACCGTGACCAACGACGTGCCCCCGCACGCGCTCGTCATGGGCAGTCCTGCCCGGCTGGTCGGGTATCTGTGTCGTCGCGGCCACCGCATGGAGGCCCTGGAGCCTCTCGACTACGCGAGCACCTATCGCTGCTCGCGCTGCGAGGAGACGCTGCGGGTTCTGTACGAGAGTTTGACCGGATAGGCCGCGCGACGACGACGCTGGAAACGTCGATCCAACTTCTGGTGCGGAAGAGAGGATTTGAACCTTCACGACCTTGCGGCCACAAGCTCCTGAGGCTCGATAGGGCCGTCGTCACACCTCCACGGACGTGGACTCTCGTGCGCATTCTCCTCGATGGCGCTCGACGAGTCCACGTCTGATCACGTACGATCACAGAAGACTTCGCACATGTTCGCACGCGGCGAGATCGAACGATCTATCCTAAACACTCATCTTCCGTCATGGCGTTGGTGCCAGGAGAGAATCCTGCCGTCATTGGATGGCCGTGTGACGCCTCCGCCGCGTGGTGTCTCGCTAAGGAGATCGTGAAAAGTGTCTGCGATGCGTGACCAGAGGAAGGGTGCGCTGCCAAGAGCGGCCGCGCGCGGGCTCGTCGTCTTGCTGGCCACCACGTGGTTCCTGGATTGCGGCGGAAGTACCGGACCGTCCACGCCCGCGTCGCCGCAACCCCAGCCGGGGTCGTTCACCTGCGCGCAGATCATTGGGTACAGCCAAACCCGCAACTGGTATCCCTTTTTTGAGCAAGGCATAGACGAGGGCGCCTGGCAACTGGTGGCTCGTAGTGGCGGAGTGGCGCGGCGCTGGGCCGATCCTGGCTATGCCGGCTGGTCCAACGCGCCGTCGTCGGCCTGCGCTCAAAACTCGCTTGCACCGGAACGGATCGTCATGGACGTCACGCGAGATGAGTATCAAACCGACGTGGCGGTCTTCGAGCAGGACATCCGCAATGTTATTGCGACCATCCGCGGGAAGTATCCATCGGTCCGCCGGATCGTCTTGGAGCCTGTCGTCGGGGGACCCAACCATACGCTGTGCCCCCCGGGCGCGACCGGCACGGCCGCGGTGAGGGCGTCATTCAACCATCCAACGATCGACGAGGCCATCGCGCGTGTGCTCGGAGGCGACGTGATTCGCGGTGCGGACCCCGTGGTCAGGAGCTGTGCCGACTATGCAGACAAGACCGGGCATCTCACGACCGACGGCGCTCGCGCGGTGGGTGGGATGATCGCTCAGTTCTATGCAGGCCAGGCAAAGTTAGGACTCGTCGCTGATTGACGGTGATCGGTTGAATGACCTGGGTGGTGCGGAAGAGAGGATTTGAACCTCCACGACCTTGCGGCCACAAGCTCCTGAGGCTTGCGCGTCTGCCAGTTCCGCCACTTCCGCAGTGGGGATGAGTAACCGGTCCCAGCGATTATAGAACACCCGCGACGGTTCGCCAGAACCCTGGCGAATCTTGGAACCCGGGAACCTCCTAGAACGTCAGCTTGCGCAGATACTCATAGCTGCGCTTGATGCTGTCGAACGGCGATCGCGGCTCGTCGTGCTCTACGAAGTAGTGCTCGATGCCCGCCTGTTCACGCTGCGCAAAGATGCGCGCGAAGTCGATGGTGCCGTCGCCCACGTCCACCATGCCCTTGCCGGGAGTACCGTCCATGTCCTTCACGTGGACGGACTTGAATCGTCCCGGATACTTGGCGAAGTACGCGAGGGGATCGCCGCCGGCCTTTGTCATCCAGTAGAGATCCATCTGCATGAATACGGTCAGCGGATCGGTTTCCGCGAGGATGACGTCGTAGGGGACGACCCCGTCGATCGGTGCGAGCTCGAGATCGTGATTGTGGAATCCGAACCGGATGCCTGCGGCGGTCGCCGTGGCGCCCGCCCGATTCAGCATCGTCGCGAACGTGTGATAGTCGCCGATGTTGGCGGGCGTCTCCGGCCACAGCACCGCGCACACCAGGTGGCGTAGTCCCACGGTCCGCGCCTGATCGACGATGGCCTCGAAGCCGCGCTCGAGGCTGGGCGGGCTGACGTGTCCCGAGACCGCAGAGAGGCCCGTCTTCGACAACGCCGCCTTGATGCGCTCGACTGACACATCCGGCGTCGGGAACGGCCCGAACTCAATTTCGTCATATCCGATCTGGCGGACTCGTGCGAGTGTCCCCTCGAAGTCTTTCTTCAGCTCGTCGCGAACGGTGTACACCTCGAGCCCGATGTGGTCGAGGTGGCGATCCGGCGCCTTGCGCGCGGCACCCGGCTCCGTGCCCGCGCGGGAAAAATAACTACCCAGGCCGGCTCCCGCCAGGCCCGCCAGAAATCCGCGTCGCTCCATGTGGACTCCTCACTTCGCCAGTCACCGCGATTCTATCCTCATTGGCCGCTGGGGCAAGCCGCCGGCCCGATCGCCGTTATCGCCGGCGCCGGGAAGTGCCGAGAGACAGGATCTCGCTATACTTTTCTTGTTAGCTGTCAGCTATCAGCTATCGAACTTTGAACCTTGAACTGTGAACCCTGAACCGTTAAACCCTGAGGAGGCCTCGTGGCTCTGCGACGCGGACTCGGACTCATCCTCGCATTCATCGGGACGGCGTCGGTCGTGTCCACGCTCGGCCTCGTTGCGCTCTACTTCCTCGTGGGACGCGAGCCGTCGGTGCCGAAGCGCTCGACGCTGGTCCTGAGGATCGGCGGTCAGCTGGCTGAGCTTCCGCCAGACCTGCCGGTCGGACCGTTCATCGGCAACGTGCGACCGCCGAGCCTGCGAACGCTCGTCGAGAACATCAACAAGGCGCGCGTGGATCCCCGCATCTCCGCATTGATCGTCGCACCGTCCCGCATCGGCGTGCCGTACTGGGGGAAGATTCAGGAAATTCGCGCCGCGATCGCCGACTTCAAGCGATCGGGCAAGCCGGCCGTTGCCTACCTCGAATACGGCGGAGACCGCGAATACTTCCTCGCCACCGCCTGCGACAAGATCTTCCTGATGCCGACGAGCACGCTGGATCTCGCCGGAGTCGCCACCTACGAGCTGTTCCTCCGCGGCACGCTCGACAAGATTGGGGCATACCCCGACCTTCATCACATCGGCGACTACAAGACGGCGACCAATCAGATGACGGAGAAGACGTTCACGGCGGCGCACCGTGAAATGACCGAGTCGCTCAATCGCGACACGTACGATCAGATGGTTCGCGCGATTGCGGACGGGCGACGGAAGAGCGAAGCCGAGGTGCGGTCGCTGCTCGACGAAGGGCCGTTCCTCGCGGACGCCGCCGTGCGGGCGGGCCTGGTCGACGACACGGCCTACGAGGATCAGCTCGACGACAAGGTCCGGTTCAACGGAGCAGAAAAGCGGCTGGTCGAAACGCGAGACTACAACCAGATCGATCCGACCTCCCTCGGTCTGAACAAAGGCCCCCGCATTGCCGTCTTGTATGCGGTCGGCATCATCGTGTCGGGCAGGAGCGGATACGACCCTGTCAACGGACCGGTCGTGGGGTCCGACACGTTTGTCGAGTATCTCCGGCGGATCCGCAGCGATCCGAAGGTCAAGGCGATCGTGCTCCGCATTGACAGTCCCGGCGGATCGACCATCGCGTCGGACGTGATGTGGCGCGAGCTGATGGTGACGCGCGATGCGCGTCCCGATCGCCCGCTCGTCGCGTCGATGTCCGACCTTGCCGCGTCCGGCGGCTATTACATCGCGATGCCCGCCCAGGTCATCGTCGCCGATCCGGGCACGCTGACGGGGTCGATTGGCATCTTCGGCGGGAAGATCGTCACCGGGGGCGTCTATCAGAAGCTGGGCGCCAACATCGAGTCAGTGGCCACGGGCCGGAACGCCGACATGAACTCGCCCGTGCGCCCGTTCAACGAATCGGAGCGGGCCAAGCTCGAGGAGCAGCTGCAGTCCTTCTATGACCAGTTCGTCGGCAAAGTGGCGCAGTCGCGCCATAGCACCCCGGAGAAGATTCACGCCGTCGCGCAGGGCCGCGTGTGGACCGGCCGTCAGGCCCGCCAGATCGGGCTCGTCGATGAGCTCGGGGGCCTCGGGCGCGCCGTGGCGATTGCCAAGCAGCGGGCCCGGATCCCCGTCGACTCAGAGGTGGAGCTGGTCATCTACCCGCCGCGACGCAGCTGGTACGAAGTGGTGTCGGAGCAGCTTGGCGGCTCGGACGAAACGTGGATGCGGGAGATCAGCCGGGGCCTTGATGTGCTTCTCTCACCGGCCGAGCGGCAGGCGGTGCAGGCGCTGACGGCGCCGATGCGGCTCTTCGCGCGCGGCGAACCGCTCGCGCTGATGCCGTTCACGGTACTGCGCTAAACGGTTCTAGGGTTCCAAGGTTCTAATGGTTTAGAGTGCTGAGAAGTTCGTAGTGCTTCGTTTCCGTTCCCTATTCGAACCCTGGAACCCTGGAACCCCAGAACCCTGGAACCCCAGAACCTTGGAACCGTCTACGTGGCGTTGAGGACACGGTTCAGCGTCTCCTGATTGACCTCGATCTTCATCCGCTGCTTGGCCTTCACCATGTAGGAACTGAAGAAGCGGTTCCGTCGCTCGGCCAGCAGCTCCGCCTTGAAGCGCTCGCGCGCGTCGCCAAGCTCCGACGGCGTGACGTCCTTGCGCTCGACAACCCTGACAATCGCGATCGCGTTATCGGTGGTGATGGGATCGCTCACCGCTCCCTGCGCGAGCGAGAACGCCGCGCGATCGACGGCATCGCTGACGCCGATGTCAGGAATCGCGGACTGACGCGCCACGAGCTCCGTGGTCTTCACCTCGAACCCCGCGGCCTTCGCCGCCTTCGCAAAGTCCGGCGCCTTCTTCAGTTCGGCGGACACCGTCACCGCCTGCTCCCGGGCCAGGTCCTTGGCCTTTTGGCGCACGACGTCTTCGCGGACGCGATCACGCACTTCTTCGAGCTTGGGGACGTAGGGCGCCTGCTTCCCGACGAGCGCAAGAAACGCCTGGCCCCTCGACACGCGCACCGCGCCGCTGACCTCGCCCTCCTTCAGCTCAAACACGCGCGCCGCAGCTTCAGGAGCAAAGCCCAGGCCGGCAATCGGCTCGTCGCGCTGGAAGAAGCCCGACTCCTGCACGGTGAGGCTTCGGGCCTTGGCGACCTGGTCGAGATCCTTGGGTGATTTGATCTCCTGTTCGAGCGTCGCCGCCAGCTCGGCAACCTGCTGCTGTGCACGATCGGCGATCAGCTGCTCGCTGATCTGCTGACGCACGTCGCTCAGCGGTCGAGTCGTCGCCACTTTCTTGTCCACGACCTTGATGATGTGCAGTCCGAACTGCGTCTTCACAAGGTCCGTGATGGTGCCCGGCTGCGCCGAAAAAGCGGCCTGCTCGAACTCCGGCACTGTCCGACCCCTCCCGATGTAATCCATGTCGCCGCCAACCTTCGCCGTCGCATCGTCTTCCGAATATTTGCGCGCGAGTTCGGCAAAATCTGCACCGCCGCGCGCCTGCTTGAGCACGGATTCGGCTGTCGCGCGGACGGTCAATTCGTTCTTGCCTTGTGTCTTGAACAAAATGTGGCTGACGCGGACCTGCTCGGGGCTCGAGTACTGCTCGATGTTGTCGTTGTACGCGCGTTCGATCTCGGTTGGCGTGACCTTCACGCGCGCCCGGGTGGCATCGGCGTCGAGGAGCAGAAAACGAATCTTCCGCTTCTCGCCGATGCGGTAGTCCGACTTGTGCGCGTCGAAGCGCGCCGTGAGATCCTGATCCGTCACCTGCACCTTGTCGCGGAACTTGTCGGCCGAGATCGAGACGACGTCGAGCTTCATCTTCTCGTTCCGCTGACGGTACTCCTGCTCGATTTCCTGGTCGGGCACGGCCATCCAGTCGGTCAGCGCCGCCCTCAACTTCTCGACGACGACAGTGCGGCGGAGATTGTCTTCGAATTCGCCGGGTGTGATCGGCGGCCGCTGCATCCTGAGGAGTTGTCGGTACCGATCCTCGCCGATGAAACGCCCGCCTTCCTGCAGGCCCGGCATCCGGAAGATGCGCTCGCGAATTTCTCCATCAGTCGTCTGGAGGCCTAGACGTTCTGCTTCGGCGAGCGCCGCCCGCTCGTCGATCATTTGCTGGAGGATCTGCTGATCGATGCCCAGTTGCTTGAGCAATCGCTCGTTCATCGACCCGCCGTAGGCTCCCCGGTAGATCGCGAGCTGGGCCTGATACGTCCGGCGGAAATCGCCCGCCGTGATATCGCGGCCTTCGACGCGGGCGATGGTGTCGTTCGACCCGGCGAGGGTGGCAGCCCCCGATCGGAGGAAGTCAGGGATGTAGAAAAGGACGAAGGTCAGACACACGAGGCCCAGACTCCACTTGAGCCAGTTCTTGTGCCGCCGCATCCGGTCGAGCATGGTCATCTTGAGGGCATCTCCCGATATCTAGGATGCGCCCGCCTGCATCCGGGGGCGCGGTTCTCCGGAGGACGAAGACCGACGGGGCGCGAACGAGCCCGAGACTTCTGATCGTACGCCAAGAAGTTGCGCGCCCGCAAGCAGTTACCTGCAGCGGCGAAGGTTGGTCAGCCGGCCAAAGACCGGCCGGCACGAGTCCCGAACAGGCGCGCCCGGCGCGCCGGGACGGCATGACCCGCTGTGGTATATTTGCGTTGCAGAGAAGCACTTAGGAAGATCAGCCCGTCGTCGGTCTCCGATGGTCGATGCCCGCACCCGTTCGACTCGTTCACCCGGCTCGGTCTAAGTCTCGCCCGAGGCGATCAGGCGTTCGTCCGGTCGGATCTCTCTCAGCGCGTTCAGGCCGCCAGACCTCGTCGGCACCGGAAGCAGCCGACCTGGCCTCGCGTCTCCGGATGGTTCAGCGGCTCCTTGGGGCCCGGCTGGCGCGTCGTGAGGTCCTCCTTGACTTCATTCGAAAGACCAGTGCCACGGTGGACCCTGCGCGGGCAGCCGAAACCGTGCTCGACCACGCGGCCGGCTGGGTTGGAGCGCCGGTCTGGACCCTGGTGGCCACGGACCATGCAGGCCGTCTCGAAGTCCTGGCGGATCGGGGTGCCAAAGTCGCCCTCGGTTCGCACGTCGAGACCGTCGGACAGTGGCTCCTGACCTACGGCGAAGAATTCCTGACGGCCGACCTCGGCAGAGACCCCAGAGTCGAGGGTGGACCGACGGGCACGGTGGTGGGCTTTCCGCTCAGGAGCCGGAGCCGTTCAGGCGCCGCGATTATCGCCTTCGATCCGCAGCCGTCGATCGACGAACCACGAATGGCGGCGTCGGTCCTCCGGTCGCTGCAGCCATTTCTCGAGGCGGCTGCGATCGCGATCGATAACGCCATGAGAGTCAAACGCGCGGAGGCTCTTTCAGTGACTGACGATCTCACGGAGCTCTGGAATTCCCGACACCTCAATGATTCGCTGCGCCGTGAAACGAAGCGCGCCTCGCGGAGCGGCCGGCCGCTCTCGCTGCTGTTCCTCGACCTCGACGGCTTCAAGGGGATCAACGACACCCATGGCCATCTGTGCGGGAGCCGGGCGCTCGTCGAAGCGGCGGGCGTCGTCAAGCGCAGCGCCCGGGAAACTGACCTCGTCGCACGGTTTGGCGGAGATGAATTCGTCGTCGTTCTGCCTGACACGGGCGCCGACGGTGCCATGTCGGTCGCCGAGCGCATCCGCGAACGAATTGCGGCGCACCCGTTTCTGGCGGTCGACAAGCTCGAGATTCATCTGACGGCCTCGGTGGGCATCGCAACGCTGCCCGATGTGGCATTGAACGCCGAGGACCTGCTCAAGGCCGCCGATGGCGCCATGTATCAAGTGAAAGAAAACGGAAAGAACGGAGTGCGGGTCGCGAGGCCGCCCGTGGCGGCCTCCTGATCCACCGCGTCGAAAGGAGTTCTGGTTGAGCCTTCGGTCAATCTTCTCGCTGTTTTCGAGCGACCTCGCGATCGATCTGGGGACGGCCAATACGTGCGTCTACGCGCGCGGCAAGGGCATCGTCGTCAACGAGCCGTCGATCGTGGCCATCAACAAGATCACAGGGCGCGTAGAAGCGGTCGGCACCGCGGCCAAGGAGATGCTGGGCAGAACGCCCGGTAATATCGTGGCGATCAAGCCGATGAAGGACGGCGTCATCGCGGACTTCGAGGTCACCGAGAAGATGCTGACGTACTTCATCAAGAAGGCGCACAACCGGAATGTCTGGGTGCGGCCTCGCATCATCATCGGGGTCCCGTCGGAGATCACGCAGGTCGAAAAGCGAGCCGTGAAGGACAGCGCGTACCGGGCCAAGGCGAGCGAGGTCTATCTGGTCGAGGAAGCAATGGCCGCCGCCATCGGAGCGGGCATGCCCATCACCGAACCGTCTGGCAACATGATCGTCGACATCGGCGGCGGGACGACCGACATCGCCGTGATTTCACTGGCCGGCATCGTCTACAGCAAAGCGGTCCGTGTCGCCGGCAACGAGATGGACGAAGCCATCATTCAGTACGTGAAGAAGACGTACAACCTGCTGATCGGTGAACGCACGGCCGAGCACATCAAGATCGAAATCGGCTCGGCGTTCCCGCTCGAGGAACGCATGACGATGGAGATCAAGGGACGCCACTTGATCGAGGGCGTGCCGAAGACCATTACCATCACCGACGAAGAGATCCGCGAGGCGCTGGCTGAGACGGTGAACGTCATCGTTGACGTCGTGCGCGTCGCCCTTGAGCGCACCCCGCCGGAACTGTCGGCTGACATTGTGGACCGGGGAATCGTGCTGACGGGCGGGGGTTCGCTTCTCAAGAACCTCGACAAGCGATTGCGGGAGGAAACCGGGTTGCCGGTCGCCATGGCTGAGGACCCCTTGTCCTCGGTCGTGCTGGGCGCCGGGAAAATGTTGTCGGACTTCGATCTGCTGCGGAAGATCTCGATAGACTAGAGAAGAACATAGATTGTTGTCAGTTCTCGGTAGTCAGTCATCAGTTGTCAGTCGGTCAGTAGCCTCCCCCAATTGCTCAGCTGCCGACCTGCTGAGTCGGATGTTCCCTTGTTGAGAACTGAGAACTGCAACTGAAAACTGACTACTGGTAACCGACCTCCGAAGTCCCCCATGCCCCCCCTCACCATCCGGCGACGAAGCGGAGTGCTCTTCGTTACCATGATCGTGCTCCACATCATCGTCATCTCCGCCCAGGTGCCGGCCGGTCCGCGCTCGCAGGTGCCGGTGTTGTCGGCGGTGACGTTCGGCGTCTTTTCAGAAATCCAGCGCTTCGTTTCGTCGGCGGTCGGCGGCGTGCGTCGCACGTGGAGCGGATACGTGGCGCTTCGGAATGTCCGCGCGGAGAACGAGGCGCTCAGGCACCAGTTGAACGAGCTCGAAGTGCGCATGCAGCAGCAGCGCGCGCTCGCGGATCGCAGCACGCAACTCGAAAAGCTTCTGGATCTCCGTGACCGATCGCAGCTGAGGATGGTCGCCGCGTCGGTGATCGCGGCCGGGGCCACGCCCGACTTCCGGACGATGACGATCGACAAAGGCACGCGGGACGGACTTCGTCCCGACATGGCGGTGATCGCTCCGGCCGGCATCGTCGGGCGCATCGTCATTCCGAGCGCGAGGGCGGCGAAGGTGCAATTGCTGATCGACCGGAACGCGGCCGTCGGCGCGCTGATCGAGCGATCGCGCGCGCAGGGAGTCGCGCTCGGCGGCGGAGAGGAGCGTCTGCGAATGGAGTACGTGTCGGACACCGCAGACATCAAGATCGGTGACGCCGTCGTCACGTCCGGGATCGATGGCATCTACCCCAAGGGGTTTCTGATCGGCCGGGTGGAGCGCCTCGAGCGACGAGCCGGGGCCTATGCCCTGATCGAGATCAGGCCGGCCGTCGATTTCACGGCCCTCGAGGAGGTGCTGGTCGTGACGACGCCGTCGAGCTCCGAAGAGAGCGAGGGTGGCACGTGAGGGCCGGGTGGGTGCTCCTGGCGGTCGCCATCGCGCTGGCGCTCCAGACCACCATGGCTCGATTTGTGATCCGCGGCATCGCCGCAGTGGACCTGGTGCTGGTTGCTGTCGTATATCTGGGGTTGGTGGGTGGGCCCGTCACGGGGCTCATGGCGGGGACGATCGCGGGTCTCGCCCAGGATGCCCTGTCGAGTGGCATTATTGGCATTGGCGGGCTCGCCAAGACGGTCGTAGGCTTCATCGCGGGCGTGCTCGGGACCCAGTTCATCGTGGCGCGGCCCTACACGCGGTTCGTGGTGTTCTTTGCGGCGACGGTGCTTCATTCGGCCATCTTTCTGGGACTCTACGTGCTGCTCGACCTGAGGAATTACGGCGCTCCCTACACGGCGGTACTCAGCCAGTCGGCGGGGAACGCCGTGGTTGGGATGCTGACATTTCAGATGAGCGAGTTTCTGCCAGGCGCCTGGGACCGCCGCCGATCGGATCGTGGCCTTCGCGTCACACGCAAGTTGAGGGATTAGGACGTGGCAGAAGATCGCAAGACTGTTCAGTCCAGGTTGTCGGCGCTTCAGGGCGGCGTGACCGTACTCTTTTCGATTCTCGCGCTGAGCTTCTGGTTCCTCCAGGTTGTCGAACACGCGAAGTTTCAGGAGCTTGCGGAAAACAACCACCAGCGGACGCTGGCGCTTCGGGCGCCGAGAGGCGTGCTCTTCGATCGCGATGGACGTGTCCTGGTCGAGAACCGTCAGGCGTACAACATCTCCATCGTGCGAGAGCATACGAGAGACCTCGGTCGCGCGGTGCGCATGCTGGCCGCCGTCGCGGGTGTCGACGAACAACGCCTGCGCGAGCTTGTCGAACGCCACCGGCGCGAACCTGCCTATCGGCCTCTCGTCGTCATCGAAGATGCATCGCTCGCACAGGTGGCGGCGGTGACGGCACGCCGGCTTGACTTCGAACTTCCCGACGTCATCGTCGAGCGAGTCCCCACGCGCCGGTATCCCACAGACGAACTGGCGGCGCATTTGTTCGGCTACGTTGGAGAAGTGAGCGACGCCCAGCTCGCCGTTGAAGGCGTGGCGAGCGGCGCGATCATCGGTCAGTCCGGCGTCGAGAAGGTCTACAACAAGCTGCTGATGGGGGAGGATGGCGCGCGCCGCGTGGTCGTCAACAGCGTCGGACGCGAAATCCGAACGCTCGAGGAAACTCCTCCGATCGAGGGCCGCCGCGTGCAGCTGACGATCGACTACGATCTCCAGAGAGCCGCTGAGGATGCCTTCAAGGCGCTCGGCTACTGGGGATCGGCGGTGGTGCTCGATCCCCGCTCTGGAGAGGTCCTGAGCCTGGTCAGTCTGCCGGCGTACGACCCCAACGCGTTTGCCGCGGGTATCAATCGCACGACCTGGTCGGCGCTCAACGCGGACAAGCTCAAGCCCCTGCAGAACCGCACGATTCAGGGTCGTTACTCGCCCGGTTCGACGTTCAAGATCGCGGTGGCGACCGCGGCGCTCCAGGAAGGGCTCGTCACGCCGGACTTCAAGGTCTACTGCCCGGGCGGCGCGTATTTCTACGGACGGTACTTCAAGTGTCACCTGGCAGGCGGCCACGGCACGGTGGACATGCGGCACGCGATCGAGAAGTCCTGCAACGTGTACTTCTACACGCTGGGGAACATGGTGGGCATCGATCGGATGCACAAGTGGGCGACGGCGCTCGGGCTGGGTGAGAAGACCGGCATCGATCTGCCCAATGAGATCGAAGGCATCGTGCCGTCCACCGAGTGGAAGCGTGCGAAGACCGGCGAGAAGTGGTACGCGGGCGAGACCATCTCGGTGTCGATCGGTCAGGGACAGGTCTCGGTGACGCCGATTTCCATGGCCGTGATGATGTCGACTGTCGCGAATGGCGGCACGCGCGTCAGGCCGCATGTCCTCCGAGCCGTGGACGAGGGCAGCGGCTGGAAGACGGTCGCGGAGCCCGAACCCATGACCGTCAACCGGATGAGACCCGAGACGATTTCGGCGCTGCACGATGGGCTGTGGATGGTCGTCAACGGCGCCGGGACCGGCGTGCGCGGGAAGATCCCGGGGTACGACGTGGCCGGAAAAACCGGCACCGCGCAGGTGATTTCGATTCAAGGCGGCAAGCAGGCGGCGGGACGGACCGACAAAGACCTTCGCGATCACGGCTGGTTCGTGTTTTTTGCGCCGCGGGACAACCCGGAGATCGCTGGCGCCATTCTCGCCGAGCACGCCGAGCACGGATACCTTGCGGCGCCGATTGCGAAGTACGTGATGGAAACATACTTTGCCAAGAAGGAAGGGCGCCCGCTGCCGGCATTCCCGGAACAGACCCCGACTGGACCGGCCATTGCGGCCACGACTGACCGCCCGATGCTCGTCGCGTCGCAACCGTAGGGACTTATGCTCGAACGCCGGCTGTATTTCCACATCGATTGGCTGCTCATCGCCGCCGTGTTCGCCCTCTGCGGCATCGGCGTCACGATGATCTACAGCATCACGGGCGATCCCACCCGCAGTTCGAACTCGCACCTCTTCATGACGCAGCTGTATGCGATTGCGCTCGGCCTCATCGCGATGGTTGTCTGTCTGCTCGTGGACTATCGATCGTTCGCCGACAAGTCGCACCTCGTCTACCTGGCCCTGCTCGCCCTGCTGGTGTATGTGTTGTTTCTCGGGGCGGTCATGATGGGGGCACGGCGCTGGATTCCGCTCGGGCCGTTCAACCTGCAGCCGTCCGAGTTCGCGAAGATCGGCGTCGCGCTGGTGCTGGCGAAGATGTTCGGTGAGCTTCGACGGACGGCGCCGTCGAACGGCGACCTCGTGATGGCGGGCGGCTTGACGCTTCTCCCGCTGCTGCTGATAGCCAGGCAGCCCGACCTGGGGACGGCCGTGACGCTCATCCCTGTCTATCTCGCCATTGCGTATCTTGCCGGCATGCGCATGAAGATTCTGGGTATCCTGTTGCTGGTCGGTGTCCTGGTCGCGCCCGTCGCCTGGCGCTTTGCGCTCAAGGACTACCAGAAGACCCGCATCTCGACGTTCCTGAATCCGTCGCAGGATGCCAAGGGCGCCGGTTATCAGCAGATTCAGGCCCGCATCACGGTCGGTTCGGGCGGGCTGTGGGGGAAGGGCTTCCGAAACGGTACGCAGGGGCAGTTGCGGTTTCTACCCGTTGCGCACAACGACTTCGTCTTCTCGGTGCTGGCGGAGGAACAGGGATTTGCCGGGGTGCTCGTCGCGCTCGCGCTGTACCTCTTCGTGATCGTGCGGGCACTCGACGCGGCACGGCTCGCGAAGGACCGGATCGGCACGTACCTCGTGCTGGGCATCCTGGCGAGCTTTACGTTTCAGGTGGTTTACAACATCACGATGTCGGCGGGACTGGCGCCAGTGAAAGGGCTGACGCTCCCGCTGATGAGCTACGGAGGATCCTCGATGATCGCGACCCTGGCTGGGTTCGGGCTGATCCTCAATGTTCGCATGCGCAGGTTTACCAACTGAGGGCTCCTCGGGTGCGGTGCGGGACGCGACCTGCGCCAGCCGGCGAAGCCCTGAGATTTTCCAAACGCGGATGATGGGACACTGCAAATGACCTCGATGGCCAACATCCCGCTCATCGTTCTGATGAGTATCGTGTGCTGGACGGTCGTGATTGTCAGGCGCTGTTCGTCGCGCGCGTTCTGGTGGAGTTTGACGAATGAGCAAGGAGATGATCATCTCCTCGAATGGCCACGAAACGATGGTGGCTATCATCGAGGACGATCTGGTGGCGGAGATTTTCGTCGAGCGCGAGCGGCAGCGTGGCGTGGTCGGGAACATCTACAAAGGCCGCGTCTCGAAGGTGCTTCCAGGGATGCAGTCAGCCTTCGTCGATATCGGGCTCGAGCGGGACGGGTTCCTCTACGTCTCGGATGTTGTTGACACGATCGACGAGTTTGAACGACTGGGCGGCGCCGACGATGACGAGGACGAGCGGCAGCCCGGAAACGGCGGCGGGAAGAAGGAACGCGAGCGCGAGCGCGGACCCGAACCCAAGATCGAAGACCTCCTGAAGGAAGGCCAGGAGATCATCGTCCAGATCGCCAAGGAGCCGCTGGGCACGAAAGGCGCCCGGCTGACGTCGCACGCCACGCTGGCCGGCCGGTTCCTGGTCTTCATGCCGACGGTCGATCACGTGGGCGTGTCACGGAAGATCGACGCCAGGGAAGAACGCTCACGCCTGCGCGGCATCGTCCGCGAGTTTCGCGAACAGCACGGGTTCACCGGCGGCATCATCATTCGCACCGCCGCCGGCGGTCGTCCCAAGGAAGACATCGTCAGCGACCTCGAATACTTCAACAGGATCTGGAACGGCATCAGACAGAAGGCGGAGTCGTCGCGCGCCCCGGCAGTCGTCTACCAGGAAGAGAGCCTCGTCGCCAAGCTGCTCCGTGATCTTCTGACCGACGACTTTTCGGCGATTCGCATCGACAACGAGGTGGAGTACCGGCGCGTGGTCGAGTTGATCGAGCGCTTCATGCCGAACCTCGCCCCGAGGGTAAAGCTCTATTCGAAGCCGTTCCCGATCTTCGAGGAGTACGGCGTCCAGGCGGAGATCGACAAGGCGCTCAGGAGCAAGGTGTGGCTGAAGTCAGGCGGATCGATCGTGATCAACCAGACCGAAGCGCTCGTCGCGATTGACGTGAACACCGGCCGCTATGTCGGCAAGCGCACCGGCAGGCTCGAAGACACCATCGTCAAGACCAACCTCGAGGCCGTCAAGGAGATCGTCCGCCAGATTCGCCTCCGCGACCTGGGCGGGATCATCGTGCTCGACGTCATCGACATGGAAGAGCGCAAGAACCGGCAGCGTGTCTTTCAGGCGCTCGACCAGGAGTTGCGCAAGGATCGGTCGCCCTCAAAGGCGCTGCAGGTGTCCGATTTCGGCCTCGTCATCATCACGCGCAAGCGCGTGAAACAGAGCCTCGAACGCGTCCTTACCGAGCCGTGCCCCTACTGTTCCGGGAGCGGCGTGATCAAGTCGAGCGCGACGATTTGCTTCGAAATTCTCGCAGAGGTGAAAAAGCTCGGCGCCGACTTGAACGGCCATAGCCTGGTGCTGCGCGTGAATCCCGATATCGCGCGGGCGCTGAAGGAAGAGGAGAGCGGCGTGCTCCGCGATCTGAAGCAGGCGTTGGGGAAGGACGTCACGGTGCGGCCCGACGTCCACCTGCACCATGAACAGTTCGACGTAATGGCCGTCTAAGAACTAAGCACTCAAGAACTAAGAACTGACGAAGTTCACTAGTTCCCCGTGCGCGCTTCCGCCGGCAGGAGCTTCGCCACCATCTCGAGGAAGACGGCCGGCTCGATGGGCTTGGCCACGTACGCGGCGCCGGCCCTTTCGGCCTCGGCTTCGAGCACCGAGTCGTAGAAGCCGGTGATCACGATGATCGGACGATCGGGGTAGAGCGATCGCTGCCTGACGACGAGGTGGAGACCGTTGAAGGCGCCGAGCCGAACATCGACGATCAACAAGTTGGGCGGGTCGAGCGCCAAGACGCGCTTGGCTTCGTCGAAGTCGGCTGCGCCACTCGCCTCATAGCCGGATCGCTTCAGGAGCTCGACCATTCCCTTGAGCGATCCCTGATCATCATCGACGACAAGAATCTTGGACAAGAATCCCCCTTCTCACGTCAACGCGCGAACCTGCAGACATCTGTAAAGCCAGCCCAGGCATCAGGTATTCTCGGACGGCCCCGACTCACGCACAGATGTTCAGTTGGGGGACGGTCGAAACCGTCTGGCTGCTGGAAACTCGCAACGAATGGTGTTGTGTGCCTGCTCCGTCTTTACATCCCCGTTGCGCGCTTGTCAAGACCAGGCCGTGACATTTCGTGCATTTCCGCGCATTTCATGCTGCCTGGGGCTCGCTCGCCTCAGGCATTCGGTCCACCGACACCTGGTCCGAGGAAGGGCTGTAGAGTTTCTCTTGCCGCGCCGAAATAGCATCATGAGGGAGACTTTAATCTGCGATTTTCGGCTTAATCGATCTGGATCCGTTTGATTCTGGAACACCTGAGCTATAATCCGGGTCGCTCGTGAAACCGCTAAGTCATTGCTGACAGGCCATTTTTAGAGGAATCAGCCCCATCCGTATTGAGTGGCGGCTTCCTTGCACCAAAAGGCAGGCGCCAAGGTGACTTTGCGAGCCCCTTGGACGGCGGTGCACGTGCGCCGCGTGAGCGCTCGATGGCGACATCCTTCGCCGGCCTCATCAGAGCGGTGACCGCGTCAGTTTGTTCCGACAACACGTATGTCGAGACGAAAGCTGGGTGACCGACGAGGCCGTGCACGATTCGACGTCGTCGGCGAGCTGTGGGGCACCTTCGAAACGATCACGCCGCTGACACTCCGGAACGTCGCCCGGGACGGCGCCCTCATCGAATCGCGCGTGTCCCTGTCGGTGGATTCGATTCACCGGGTCGTGGTCCTTCACGCGGATGAACGGTGCGAGACCGAGATGCGTGTCCGACACGTCACGGCCGCGACCGCGCCTGGAGGGGAGCCGCGCTACCTGATCGGAGTGGAGTTTTTGCGATTGCCGGCCGGCATGCTCGACCGGATCGATACCTGGCTCACCGCCAGCGGTGCGCCTCCAGCGCAACACTAGGCCATGGCGACAGAATTCGTTGAACGACGACGGAGCCCCCGTGTGACCCTGCCCGCGGGTCACGAGCTCGGACTGAAGGTCAAGGTTCAGGTCAGGCTCCTCGATGTCAGCCTGTCGGGCGTCCTGTTGTCATCGGAAGCGCCGGCCCGCGTCGGTGCGAAGGGCCGCCTTCAGGGCGTGCTCGATCAGGACACCTTCGAAGCGGAAATCACGGTGTGCCGCCACGCGGATCCTCCGCCGGCCGACTTTCCGGAGCGGCCGTCGGGGTTTGGCGCGGTGTTCACATCGCTCGATGAGCAGAGCCGTCAGCATCTCGAGCGATTTCTCGCCAAGGCGGCGAGTTAGAAAGGCTCGGCGCACGGTCCGGTCTCAAGGGATGGAAGTGCAAGGATTGAGGGAATGAGAAACAACGGTCAGGTGCAACTCATCGGGTCGAGTCCGTCGATTCTGGAGCTCCAGCAGGAAATCGAGCGCATTGCCCGTTCGGACGCGAAGGTTCTGGTCACCGGAGAGAGCGGCGTCGGCAAGGAACTCGTCGCGCACGGCATTCACGCGCACAGCAATCGCGCCCAGCGGCCGTTCGTGGCTGTGAACTGCGCGGGGCTGCCGGAAACGCTCCTCGAATCGGATCTCTTCGGGCACGTCAAGGGCAGCTTCACCGGCGCGTATCGCGACAAGCCTGGCAAACTCGAGATTGCAGACGAAGGCACGATGTTCCTGGACGAGATCGGGGAGATGACGCTGCGCATGCAGGGCCTTCTTCTTCGCTTTCTCGAGACCGGCGAGATTCAGAAAGTCGGCGCGGATCGGATGGGGAGTCGCGTCAACGTGCGCGTCATCGCGGCGACCAACCGCAACCTGCGCGAGATGATCGCCCAGGGCTCCTTCCGGGAAGATCTCTTTTATCGCCTCAACGTCATCCATCTGACCGTGGCGCCGCTGCGCGAGCGGCGAATGGACATCCCGATCCTCGTTGACTACTTCCTGGCGCGTTTCACCAGGGACAACCGACACGTCGTGCGATCGATCTCGCCCGAAGCGTCGAAACTCATGTACGACTACTCGTGGCCCGGCAACGTGCGCGAGCTCGAGAACGTCATCGAGCGGCTCGTGGTCACCGGACGGCAGGAGGTTGTCCGACCGGAAGATCTTCCGCTGGAAGTGCGCGCTCAGCAGGGCATCGGGCTTCGTCCCAAGCGCGAACGGCGCCGCACCGTCGCCGACGACCTGTTCAAGCGGCTGGTCGAGGACCGCGAGTCGTTCTGGACGGCCGTCTATCCGCTCTATATGCAGCGGGAGATCACGCGGTCCAACATGCGCGACCTCGTCAGGAAGGGTCTCGAGGAAGCGCGCGGCAACTACAAGATCGTCGCCCGCATGTTCAACATGGAGCAGCGCGATTACAAGCGGTTCCTGAATTTCCTCAGAAAGCACAACTGCCAGCTGCCGTTCAAAGAGTACCGGTAAGGTTCTCGCCCGTCGCCCGCCCTCCCGGAATTACAAAATTGTGATCTCGGACCTTCCCGGATTTTCCTGAAAAATTTTGCGAGAAGTGCCCGTTCCACTCCTGCTTAACGGAGTATGTTAGGGACAACGGGCCCTAACATACTGTTGAGCTTTGGCCTTCGTGTGCCGTACGGTGCCGCTGCATGTATGAGCAGTTCTACGGTTTTCGTGAGCCGCCTTTCGAGCTGACGCCGAATCCAAAGTTCCTCGTCGTGACCGACAGTCACCGCGAAGTCCTGAGCAATCTCCAGTACGGCCTCTCGTCGTGCAAGGGCATCATGGTGGTGACGGGCGAGGCCGGGACGGGGAAGACGACGCTCGTTCGAACGGCCCTTGGCGCAGAGCAGCAACACGGTGCGCTCGACGTCTACATCAACAACCCGACACTGACGCGCCCGGAGTTCTTCGAGTACCTCGCGCAAGCGTTTCAATTGAGCCGTGATGCGGAGCGGTCGAAGGCCGTCTTCCTGCTTGAGTTTGAGCGATTGCTGCTCCGCCGGCGGGAAACTGGAAGCGCGTGCGCACTCGTGATCGACGAGGCGCAGAGCATGCCGCTCGACCTTCTCGAAGAGATACGACTGCTGGCCAATATCGAGACCTCGACGACGAAACTCCTGGCCGTCGTCCTCGTCGGTCAGCCGCAGCTGGCCGAGCGCTTGAACGATCCGTCGCTCTGTCAGCTGAAGCAGCGCGTCGTGCTCCGCTGTGATCTCCGTCCGCTTGATTTGAAGGGGACAGCCACCTACATCGCCGCGCGCGTCCGGAGCGCGGGAGGCGAACCCACCCGCATCTTCACGCGCGAATCCGTGTTGGTGATCCACGACCGCTCCCGTGGCATTCCTCGCTTGATCAACGTGATTTGTGACAATACGCTCGTCAGCGGGTTCGCTATGGATCGCCGGCCCGTCGGCCAGGACATTGTTCTCGAGGTGTGCAACGACCTGGACCTGCGCCCGGATGGCACTGAGCAGTCGGCCCGCCTCCGGCTTGTCAGCGAGTCGCGCTCGAGCGCGCCCGCTCACGCCGCCGGCTCGGCGACTCCAGCGCACGACGCCGGAGCGCTCTCAGACGAGCGTCCGATGTTCAGCACCCCGCCGGCTCGACGCCGCTTTTCGCTGTTCAAACGGTCAGGCTCATGAGTCGCATCGACGAGGCACTCAAACGTGCCGGCATCAAGGCGCGAGTTCCCGGTGGACTCGATCCGTCCGAGGACACGCTGAACCAGTTCGTCATCGCCCCAACCGAGACTCAGACGAGGGCGCCCTCGCTCCCGAGTGCTCCGCGCGACGCCGCTCCGGTCGAGAAGACGCGCCCGACGTCTTCGCACGTGCGTGAGACCCAGCTGTTCCGAGCCGGCGCCGTCGGTCGTCTGCATCCGGTCTGGAAAGAAAAACTCGCGACCGCGCAGGGAATGCGGCCGGCCGCGCGCGAGCAATACCATCGTCTAGCGGCGGTCCTGCATCAGGCGCAAGCCGACCGCGGCGTGAGGACCGTCATGGTCACGAGTGCCCTGGCGGGGGAAGGCAAGACCCTGACGGCCGCCAACCTCGCGCTGACATTGAGCGAGACGTATCGCCGCCGCGTGCTGATCATCGACGCCGATCTGCGGCGCCCGACGATGCACGAAATCTTTCAGGCGGAGAACCGGTCGGGCTTGAGCGATGGATTGAAATCGGAAGCGGAGCCAAGCCTTGCGCTCGTTGAGATTTCGCCTCTGCTTGCCGTTCTTCCAGCAGGCAACCCAGATCCCAATCCGCTCGGCGGCCTCACGTCGGAGAGGATGCGGCACGTGATTCAGGAGGCCGCAGAAACCTTCGACTGGGTCATCGTGGATACTCCACCGGTCGTGCTCCTCGCCGATGCGAGCGTCCTCGCGGCGATGGTCGATATCGCGGTTCTGGTGATTCAGGCGGGGAGGACCCCGTACGCATTCATCCAGCGCGCGATTGACGCGGTGGGTCGCGACCGCATCGCCGGCCTCGTGTTGAATCGCGCCCAAGACGGCGTTCCCAACCCGGGCAAGAACGGCCGGGACTACTACGCCACTACCATCTCGTAGTCTCATTCGCGTTCCAGACTTGACACGGGCCGGCTCATGCTGAACACCCTGACCGGAGGAAATCTGACGCGCCGGACGCTCGGCCTTATTGTGTGCGAGCACGTCCTGATTGTCGCCGCCGTCGTCCTGAGCGCCAGACTTCGCTTCAGCGAACGAAGCTGGATACTGTTCACCTTTGAAGGCGGACTGCAGAAGTCGATTCTCATCGCGGTCGTTTGCCAGGTCTGCCTGTACTATGCCGATCTCTACGATCTGCGCATCCTCGCCGATCGCCGAGAGCTCTTCGTTCGAAGCGTGCAGGCGCTAGGCGCCACGTCTCTTCTTCTCGCGGTCATCTATTTCTGGTTTCCCGATCTCGTCGTCGGCCGCGGTGTGTTCTTCATCGCGTCCACGCTCGTCATTCTTGTCGTCGCCGGCTGGCGGTTCGCGTTCGAATGGTTCAGCCAGTGGACAGGCCCTCGCGAGCGATTGCTGCTCGTCGGCAGGAGCCCGGCAGCAGTGGAGCTCGTGCGAGAACTCCACGATCGCCGTCGCGAACTGGGCGTGCAGATCGTCGGGTTCGTCGATCCGGATCCGGCGATGGTCGGTACGCCCGTCCTGAATCCCGCGGTCATCGGCACCATCGACGACATCCCGGCGATCGTCAGAGCTCAAGCCGTGGATCGGGTGGTTGTCAGTCTCGCGGATGCGAGAGGAAAACTCCCGGTAGACAAACTGCTCGAGATGAAGTTGTCCGGCGTGCACTTCGACTATCTTGCGAGCGTGTACGAGCGCTATACGGGGAAGATCGCAGTGGAGAACCTCCGCCCGAGCTGGCTGATCTTCTCGGACGGCTTCAGGAAGACGAGAACGCTAACGGCGGCCAAGCGGCTGATCGATGTCTACTTTGCGGGAATAGGGCTCTTCCTCGCCGTGCCCATCATGATCGTCACTGCCATCGCGGTGAAGCTCTCCTCGCGAGGGCCATGCCTCTATCACCAGCAGCGTGTCGGCCAGCATGGTCGAGTGTTCACCGTTCACAAGTTTCGTTCCATGTGGATGGATGCCGAGGCGGAAACGGGAGCGACATGGGCACAGGCGACGGATACCAGGATCACGACGGTCGGCAGGTTCCTAAGGCGAACGCGGCTGGACGAACTGCCGCAGCTATGGAACGTTCTCATCGGGGACATGAGCCTCGTCGGTCCGCGACCGGAACGACCGGAGTTTGTCAGTCAACTGTCGCGTGAAATTCCGTTCTATGGTCAGCGCCACGTGGTCCGTCCGGGTCTCACGGGGTGGGCTCAGATCCGCTACACCTATGGCGCCAGCGTCGAGGACGCGCTCAAAAAGCTTCAGTACAGACCTGTATTACATCAAGAACATGTCGATTGCGTTCGATCTCTTCATTCTGTTCTCGACGATCAAGACGGTCATCCTGAGACGAGGCGCTTAGGCGCGATCACGATGCGGGAGAGCGCCACGGTCGTGAATGCGATGACAGTCGATGTGGAGGATTATTTCCACGTGAGCGCCTTCGAGGGCATCGTCGCGCGCGCCGACTGGGCAAGGATGGAGAGTCGCGTCTGCGAGAATACCGATCGATTGTTGGCCATCTTCGAGCAAGCCGGCGTCCATGCGACATTCTTCGTACTGGGATGGGTCGCGGAGCAGTTTCCCGAGCTGATCAGGCGCATCGCCGCCAAGGGTCACGAGATTGCCTCTCATGGATTCGAACACCGTTTGATTTACAACCAGACACCGCTCGCGTTTCGAGAGGATGTCCGGCGCGCGAAGCAGGTGCTGGAATCCGCTGCGGGCGTCCCGGTGGCTGGCTTCCGGGCCCCGAGCTATTCAGTGACCGGGCGGTCTCTGTGGGCGCTGGACGTCCTGATGGAGGAAGGATACAGCTACGATGCCAGCATCTTTCCGATTCATCACGATCGGTACGGAATCCCGCAGTCGCCGCGGCATCCATATCGGTTCAAACGCGGCGGGCAGTACCTAATCGAGGTGCCGGGCTCTACCGTGAGAGTCGGCGCTGCCAACCTGCCAGTCGCCGGTGGAGGATACTTCCGCATTCTGCCGTATGGATGGACTCGCTGGGGAATGCACCGAATCAACGATCATGAGAGACGGCCGGCATTCTTTTACTTGCATCCGTGGGAGCTCGATCCGGACCAACCCAGACTCTCTGCGGGCCTGTTAAGTCGATTCCGGCACTATTGGAATCTCGACGAGACGGAAGGCCGGGTGACGCGTCTGCTCGCAGATTTTTCGTTCGATTCGCTGCGCAACGTGATTGGCGAAGCGCCCGAGCAGGTCTTTGACCTCGCGTCCGACCCCTTCTCTTTGACGGCACACTGAGCATCGTCCTGAGGGAATTTCACCCTAGGGGACGGCGCTCAGGACGGTCGTGTCATTCGTGCTCGACCCCGGCGCGCGGTTCAGATACGCGTTTCCTGAAATCACGATTTGATCGATCGAGACACCATCCTCTCGGGTTTGAATCCGGATGGTCTGAGTACCGGTCGATTCGAACCAGATGGCCGGTCCAACGCCTATTCTGGCGGTATCCTGCCAACCCCAGGACGATGTGGGGCACCCGTCGCACTCCTTGAGCGTGACTGCGCCGGCCATGCTCGTTCCAGTTCGATAGATCGGAGTGCCTGCTGCGTCAACCGCGCCGGAAAACTGGACCCAGACCGAATCGTTCTGAGGCAGGTTCCGATCGGCCTTCAGCCGAACCCAAAGGTGATACGGGCGTCCTGCCACGGCTTCGAACTGGAGTTCAAAGTAGTTGGTCGGATTAGCTTTGGGGTACACCCTGGGTGCGCCGGCGTCAGGGTGCGACAGACGCGAGCCCCCTGCGGCCGTCGGATCTTGGACGGTCTGCCAGGCTCCGAAATGCGCGGTAGCTCGGGCGGCGTATAGATTCGTGTCACTCGGTGGAGGCGGAGCGCCTCCCGAACCCCCTCCGCTCGCAAGCTCGTACGCACCCGCGTCGAACACCGCGCCTTGCGGCCGTGCAAGACCGTCTCGGTCAGTGGGCACGGCCGCGACCGCGACGCCGTAGTTGACAGCAGGCGATGTGGAGACCAGGTGATAGTCGTTTGCCGCAGCATTGACGAACGAATTACTTCCGACCGTGAGACTGCCGGGTCCGGCAGCTTCCGGTGGCAGAGTAGTGCTCTGGAGCAGGACGTTTTTTGCGTCAATGACGCTCCCGCGTGACTCGGCCTCGACGAAAGGTCGTGCCACATTCCTTCCGATTGTGGTGTTCCACAACCTGAAGTTTTCGAGGTTGTTCTCATACCTGACGGCCATTTGCACGTCATGAATGACCGCGTTTTTCAGCATGACCCAGGCGCCTGCCGGAGCCGAACTGGTCGGACCACGCAGCCGAAACGCGATTTGCGAATCCCAGACCGTGACACGGTCTACCGAAATGTCAACGTCCTCCTTGAGATTGAACGCAGACATGTTGGCGATCAGGCCACCACGAAATCCCCAGGCCAGCGTGTCGCGGATTGTCATCACGGCTCTCGGTCCAAACGGCGGTGTCTTCGTGTCCACAGCGTTCTCGCCCGGGACCACGCCGGCCCGAAACCCATTTTCCGGGCTACTCAAGGGCGCCAACCAGAACCGGCAGCGGTCGATTGTCACATTGTTCCACCCGGGCGATCTTCGTGAAGGGTCGACCTGAAAACCATCCCCTGAGAATGTGTGAACCTCGGTGTCTCGCACGGTCAGGTCGTGCACGGCGCCGGCGGCAATGCCGTGAGCGTCCATCCGACCGTTTTTGGAGTTCAAGGCGTGATGAATGAGACAGCCTTCGATGAGTACGCCCGTGGGTGATTCCATGTCCACGCAGTCGCGCGTAGTCCGCCGGAGCTCCGAATTGCGAAGGACAAGATAGTTAGCCCCGTCGTTCACTTGAACGAGGTCGGCGTCTCCGTACTGCCCGTCCAACACGAGGCCATCGACCGTGAAGTACGCGTGATCGACCCGCAGCACCCAGGATCGGACGGTAAGCAGCACCGATCCCCGTCCCTCTGCGCTCCGCAGCACGATGCGCGCGCTGGCAGTGCCGCTTCGGACGGTTCTGAGCGACTCCGCATATGTCCCGGGCCTCACTGTGATGATGTCGCCGGGCTTGGCAGCATTGAGCGCGTCTTGAATCAAGCCGAATGGCGCGTTGGCCGTCCCAGGACCCCTACCTCCCGGCGCGACGATCCACTCGGTAGCCGACGCCCAGCGAGCGGAACCCAGCACGATAACGATCAGCGCTGACGAGATTGCAAGCGGGCTTACATTCTTGGCCACTGAAACCAGCCTCCAGATTCTTGTTACGATATCCATCTGCAGACGACCGCTCGCGTTTGCATGGTCGCAACTCCATGCAAGCCGCTCTGGCGCACAGAGATCCGACCGTTGCCGCGTATACCGTACGAAAAAGACAGGTGTGGATCGAGATTACCGGTCGCGTTCGAGCGAGCCGGCTGAACTGCTGAAGGCGAACGTCCGCAAGAATCCTTCCACTGCGCGATGCGCAGTTTTTCATGCGGTTCCGAACGGTGGTGGACCGTGCGGCCTGGTACTTCTTACACTCGATGCTGTGAAATCCTACAGAGCAACTGACGTTCGTCCGATCGCAACGCGGCCTCGACACGGATGGCAGATGATGGCCATTTGGGGAATCACGGAAGGCTCGCACGGCGTGTTTGCAGCGGCACTGGAGGTCGAGTATCGTTTGAGCCTCTCGTCCTCGTCTGGCGGGATGATTTTCCGGTCGAGCATCGCAACGGGCGAGGCGAATCGGCAGATCGGGCCGAAAGTGATCCAGCTCAGCTGCAACCACGGCAACCCGAGGCTCTCCACCGATCCCAGCTTTCTCATTAGATGAACGCCGCCAATTAGTATTCGTCAGACGTGACGAGATTGGCGCCGAAGCGCCGCCAGGACGAGACCGTGAAACACGGGGTCCCCCTCAATCGCCGAATGCCACGCCTGGTCGTGGAATGGCTGTTTCTCTCGTCGTGGGGGGCCTCGTTGGTCACGCTTCTGGACACGGCACTGCTTCAGCGTAAGCGCGGGTACTTCACAGGCGGCTTTCTCTCGGTCGACCACGCCACCAAATTGCCGCAGATCATCGGCTTCCTCGCGGGATCGCTGCTCGCGGACGCGGCGTTCATCGCTCCGTTGATCGTGCTGGGTCTCTGGATGAGCTCGCGTCTCCGCCTGGCATCCGCTGCCGGCCGCCTCCTGGCGCTGACTGCGGGAGTCGGTCCCTTGCTAGCCGCGAATTTCATTTCATATCGCCTGATCGAGTATTTGAGTGACACGCGGGATCTTTCCCTCATGCTCGAGCTCGCGGGTCAGCATCCCTCCGAATTGTTCGCGGTCTCTTCAGAACATCTTCTCAGGCTTGTGATGGTCCTTGTCGGAGCGTGTCTGCTGACGGCGGCAGCCGTGTTCATTCTTCAGCGCTATTCCCGCGACGCACGCGAATCCGAATCGACTGCCCCATCGACGAGTCGCGGATTGATTGCGCTGTCTGCTGTGCCCGTGTTCGTCGGACTCGTGTCCGTACCGGCGTTTCGCATGTACAGCGACGTCCTTGATCAGGGTCTCAAACGGAAGCCAAGCGTACAGGTCATCGGCTGGTGTCTTGCTCGCCTGACCGACTTTGACGGGGATGGATTCGGTGCGCTCAGTATCCCTACGGATCCGGACTCCCGGAACAAACAGGTCTTCCCATACGCCGTGGATATTCCGGGTAATGCTCTCGACGAGGACGGCATCGGTGGGGACCTTCCGCCCGGACCGGCATATATCGAAGATTCGGCCACAGCGGGTTCGTGGTCGTCGAGACCCAACATCCTGCTCCTCGTACTCGAAAGTTTTCGAGCAGACGTCGTTGGCGCCACTCTCAACGGCAAGCCCGTCACACCCGTCCTAAACGAGCTCGCTCAACAAGGTGTATCGTCGTTACATGCGTACTCCATGAACGGTTACACGGTTCAATCCCGATATCATCTGTTTTCCGGCAGTCTCGCGAAACTTCGGGGCGCCACGAGTCTCATTGACGACTTCAAAGCCAATGGGTACGAAGTGGCGTACTTCTCGGCGCAGGACGAGTCGTTTGGGAGTCCTGACTTCGGAATTGGCTTCGAGCGCGCCGATGTCTCGTACGACGCTCGAACGGATCGGAATCGCCGCTATACGACATTCAGCACCCCCGGAAGTCTGGCCATCCCGTTCAGTGTCCTTCTCGAGCGCGTCGAGAGCTTCTTGGCGACCAGGCGGTCTGAGCGTCCTCTCTTTCTCTATGTCAACTTCCACGACACGCATTTTCCGTATCACCACGGGGGCATCCGTCCACTGCTCGATTCGAGCGTTCTTCGCCAGGGCGATATCAGGCAGACCGAAGTCAAATCGGTGCGCTCGATGTATCTCAACACTGTCTTCAATGTTGACAAGGCGGTCGGCGAACTATTGTCAAGCCTCCGCGAACGACTTTCCGGCAATGTGGGGGTAATAGTCACCGGCGACCATGGTGAAAGTCTGTTTGAGGAGGGATTTCTTGGACACGGTTACGCGTTGAACGAAGCGCAGACCCGAATTCCCCTGATCGTCGCGAGTCTCCCTCTTTTGATTGAGGAGCCCTTTTGCCAGGTCGATCTCCGCAGTGCCCTTCGCAAGGCCCTCAGTGACCGTTCAGGACCGACTGGCCCGCGCTTGAAGGACAGAGCGCCCGGCGCCACGATCTTTCAATACCTGGGCTCGCTGGCCCGCCCTCGGCAGATTGCGTTCAGGACAAAACGCACTCAAGTGATCTACGACTTTCGTGATGGAATACTAACGGTCGACGGTACGACGTGGCAGGCACCTCGACAGTTGACCGGATCTGACTTGGAAGCATTTCTGCATCTAATACGCTTCTGGGAGCGAGTCCGACTCGCGCAGACGGCCAAAGAGACGTCTCATCAATAGCATGATCGATCTCCACATGCATACGACGGCGTCGGACGGACGGCACACCGTCGAAGAACTCGTGCACCGTGTTCAGACGATGGGCATTGGCACCTTCAGCGTCACCGATCATGACACCGTGGCGTCGGTGCCGGCCGCGATGCGACTCGCCAGCGCCGCGGGGCTCACGTTCGTCGCCGGCATCGAGATCACGGCGGTGCACAACGGGAAGGACGTCCACATGTTGGGCTACTTTCTCGATTGCGAGTCGCGTGAGCTCGGGGATTTTCTAACGGAGAGCCGTGCCGATCGTTTGCGACGAGCCTGCCTTATGTCTCAGAAGCTCAGTCAGCTTGGCGCGCCCATCGACATCGACGCGCTCCTGGCCGCTCAGGGTGGAGTGAATTCGGGAAAGGCGATTGCCCGACCCGTGGTTGCGCGCGCGCTCGTGCAGGCCGGCCATGTGCAGAACGTTCAAGAAGCCTTCGACAAGTACCTCGCCGACGACGGGCCTGCCTATGTTCCCCGCCAGGGCGCCTCGCCCCCGGAGGTCATCCGCATTATCGATGCGGCGGGCGGCATCGCCGCGCTGGCACACCCTGGGACGCTCAATCGAGATGAGCTCATTCCCAGCCTGGTAGATGCCGGTCTGACCGCGATCGAGGCATATCACAGCGACCACTCTCGCGCCGTCACCGATCGATATCTTGCGATGGCCCGCACCTACGGTCTCGCGGTGACGGGCGGCTCCGATTACCACGGCGAGGGCACACGTCACGCAGAAATGTTCGGATCGATTTCCCTTCCCGCAAACGAATTCGACGCATTGATGCATCGGGCTCGCCAGCGAACACGTCTCGACGGACGATGAGCTGGGAAGCCTGGGTGGCCCTCATCGTCGTTGGGCTGGTCTTCAATGCCCTGGCGCGCAATCTCGCCGGTCCCGATGTCATTCTGATGGGAGGCGCGCTCGTCCTGGTGAGCCTGAGCACGGTCTCCGACCGCTTTCCTTCTCCGCGAGATCTCGCCGCGGCGTTCGGCAACGAAGGAGTCCTGACGGTCGGGGCGCTGTTCGTGATCGCGGCCGGGCTGGCTGAAACGGGGGGCATCGGGCTGATCATAGAACGCTGGCTGGGACGACCGCGGTCACTGTTCGATGCGCAGGTGCGGCTCATGGTGCCGGTCGTCGCGGTGAGCGCGTTTCTGAACAATACTCCCGTCGTGGCGATGTTCATACCCGTCATCCGCGAATGGTGCAAGAAGACCGGACTGAGCCCGTCGAAGCTCTTCATCCCCTTGAGTTATGCCGCTATCCTCGGCGGCCTTTGCACGTTGATCGGCACGAGCACCAACCTGGTCGTACATGCCCTGATGGTGCAGGCGCGAAAGACGGATCCGAGCATGCCGATCATGGGCATGTTCACGATCGGCGCCGTCGGTCTACCCGTCGCGATCGCCGGCGTTCTCTATGTCCTGGCCACATCGCGGTTGCTCCTTCCGACCCGCCAGGGCTTTCGCTCGCAGGTCGCAGATCCCCGCCAGTACACCGTCGAAATGCTGGTGGAGCCCGGCAGTGTCATCGATGGCCAGACGATTGAGGGCGCTGGCCTTCGCAATCTTCCGGGCATGTACCTCTCGGCAGTCGAACGCGACACGGAATCACTCGTCGCAGTAGGGCCCGATCACGTTCTGCGGGGCCGCGATCGACTCATGTTCGTGGGTGTCGTCGAATCCGTCGTCGACCTCCAGCGCTTTCGCGGACTCATTCCCGCAACCGATCAGGTCTCCAAGCTTACGGCGTCGCAACACGACCGTTGTCTGGTCGAGGCGGTGCTAAGCGACACGTCGCCGATGACTGGAAAGAGCGTTCGCGAAGGACGATTTCGAAATCGGTACGACGCGGCGGTCATCGCAGTGTACCGGAACGGCGAACGAATCGCTTCCAAGATCGGTGACATCGTGCTGAAAACCGGCGATACGCTTCTCCTGCAGGCCGCTCCGCGGTTTCTCGATCGGCACAGGAACAATCGCGATTTTCTGCTGCTCTCTCCCGTCGCCGATTCACAGCCGGCCAGGCATCGTCGCGCCGGTGTCGCGCTGGCGATCATGATCGGGATGATCGCCGTCGTCGCCGCCGAGAACTACACACGAGTCAGCGTTTTCAATGGCGTCCTCATCGGCGTGGCCCTGATGGGAATCACGGGCTGCCTCTCGGCAGAGCGTGCCCGGAAGAGTGTCGATCTTTCACTCCTGGTCGCCATCTCCGGATCACTCGTGATCGGTCAGGCAATGGAACGCACCGGCTTCGCGCCCTTTCTGGCGTCGGAGATGATCTCGGTGCTTCATCCCGTCGGGCCGTGGGCGGTCCTCGCGGGGGTGTACGCGCTGACGCTTGTCTTCACCGAGATCGTCACCAACAATGCGGCAGCGGCGCTTGCTTTCCCGATTGCACGCGCGGCCGCCTCGGGGCTCGGCGTGAACTTCATGCCGTTCGCGGTCAGTGTCGCGATCGCGGCGTCGGCCGGATTCGCGACACCGCTGGGCTATCAGACCCATCTGATGGTGTACGGACCGGGTGGATACCGATTCTCGGACTTCGTGCGAATCGGCGTACCGCTCGACCTGCTCGCGATGACCATCACGATCTTGCTCGCGCCTCTTTTCTTTCCGTTCGGGCCCTAGAGCCCCTTCAAAGGAGTAGTCCCGTGCCCGCTGAGAATCTGATCGGCCCTCATGGCGGTACGATGATCGACTTGATCGTCGACCGAGACGCCGCGATGGAGCTCCACGCGGCCTCGAGATCCTGGCCATCGTGGGATTTGACCCCTCGACAACTCTGCGACCTCGAACTGCTGTTGACGGGAGGTTTTTCGCCGCTCACCGGGTTCATGCGGCGCGCCGACTACGAGTCGGTGTGTGAGCGGATGCGGCTGAAGGATGGCACGCTCTGGCCGATCCCGATCACGCTCGACGTGGCGGCCGAGTTTGCCGAGAAGCTCAAGCCAGGCGGGCGCGTGGCCCTGCGCGACCCGGAGGGCGTCATGCTGGCGGCGCTCGAAGTGGAGGAAGTGTGGCAGCCGGATCTTCTGGCGGAGGCGCAAGCCGTGTATGGGACGACGAACGTGGAACATCCCGGTGTCGCTTCGCTCCTGAAGAAACCTCCAGCAGTGCTCGTCGGCGGTCGTGTCCGGGGCCTGCAGAAGCCGGTACACTATGACTATCGAGAGCTGAGGCTCACTCCGTCCCAGGTGCGGAAGACGTTTTCCCGGGCGGGATGGTCTCGTGTAGTGGCGTTCCAAACCCGCAATCCGATGCACCGCGCACATCAGGAGCTCACGCTCAGGGCGGCCGCGGAATTGGGTGCCAATCTTCTGATCCATCCCGTCGTCGGTATGACCAAGCCCGGGGACGTGGATCACTACACACGCGTGCGCTGCTATCAGGCGATCCTGAAGACCTATCCGAAGGATTCCGCCCGGCTGTCACTCCTTCCATTGGCGATGCGGATGGGGGGCCCACGGGAGGCTGTGTGGCACGCAATCATTCGCAAGAATCATGGGTGCACTCACCTGATTGTCGGCCGCGATCATGCCGGACCGGGGAAGGACTCGAAAGGCGTCGCGTTCTACGGGCCGTACGACGCGCAGGCGTTGCTCAGTCAGCATCAGGAGGAACTTGGCGTCGAAATGGTTCCGTTCCGCGACATGGTGTACGTCGCCGATGAAGATCGGTACTATCCAGACGATGCCATGCCGCAGGGGTCGCGCGTGCTGAGCATCTCGGGAACCGAGCTCCGGCGCCGACTGGCGGATGGCTCGGACATTCCGCAATGGTTTACGTTTCCCGAGGTCGTCAAGGAGCTGCGCAATACTCATCCACCTCGAGTGAAGCAGGGCTTCACGGTGTTTTTCACCGGTCTCTCCGGTTCAGGCAAGTCCACGATTGCCAACGCGCTGCTCGTGAAGCTGCTCGAGGCTGGCGGTCGTCCTGTGACCCTCCTCGACGGGGACATTGTCAGAAAACACCTCTCGTCGGAACTCGGATTTTCGAAGGAGCATCGCGACATCAACATCCGCCGGATCGGGTACGTCGCTTCGGAAATCACGAAACATCATGGAATCGCCATCTGTGCGCCGATTGCGCCCTACGACGCGATTCGCAAGGAAGTACGCCAGCAGATCGAACCGTATGGCGGGTTCATCTTGGTTTATGTTTCGACGTCGCTCGAAGTCTGCGAGCAACGCGATCGAAAAGGCCTCTACGCGAAAGCGCGCGCCGGCACCCTGCCGCACTTTACGGGGATTTCAGATCCGTTCGAGGTACCGACAGATGCGTCGATTGTCATTGACACGGGGGAATCGATGCCCGAGCAGTCGGCGCAGCAGATCATCGACCATCTTCGGCGGGAAGGCTACTTGAGTGCGCTGCCCGAGCCGGGAAGAGAAGAGTCGAGCGTCGCGGCCGATGTGGCGTGAATCATTGAGTCGCAACCGCGCTGAGCGATGACGAACCTCGGATAGCGGTTGCTGGGAAGATGGATAAACGGCACGGGATCATCGAGCACGCGACGAGGCACCAGCTCCTGCGGCGGATAGGCCGCCAGGTAGGGGGCCCAATGGTACTTCAGCGTCAGCGGACCTGAGGACGCGTTGCTGACGTCGAGACCGCCTTCGACCGCGTCGACGGTCGCCATGCCGGCGAAGACGGCCCTTGAGTCATGCGTGTTTCGATAGATTGTAAAGTCGCCGATGTCGGTGACGCGCTCCAGCCACTCGGTGCGGCCGAACGTGTGCTTGGATTCCTGGGTGTAGGCGACCACGGTACCGACATTGAAGGCGTCCAGGTATCTGTCTAGCTCCTCTGGCGAGAAGTCTTCCACATTTCGACCGAACATCCTCTCAACGTTGCGAAGTCCCTCACCGCCGTATTTCAAGGCGGCGTAGTTCGCAAAGTTGTGCTGCAACCATACCAATTGGTACGGGCCGCCAATGACCTCGAGCCCCGTGTACCACGGAGTGAGAGCCCCGAGTGGCCAAAACTCGATCATCACGCGCTGGTGTGGTGACGCATTCCCCTTGAGCCAGTGAAGCGTCGCCATCTCGTCTGGCCCGAGAGGTTCGAGGGAATACGACGGCACGTCGTCTCGAACGCCGGCGATGACTTCGAACGGGTTCCGCGCCGTGAAGTGCAGTCCCATAACGAAGATGACAACTGCGAGGGCGACCACGACACGGACGCGTGCGTGAGGTCCCGTGAAGACGATCGAACAGAGAAACGCCGCTGCCGGCAGCGTCAGCAGGAAGGCCGCGACCAGGTTGTTGCGGTAGAGCTCCATCTCATCGAAGAAGGGGAGTTCACCGGCCACATAACCCAAAAGTGTCAGCGCCGCGACTGGAACGACAAGGAAAGGCACACGATCCTTCAGACCGCTCCGGGACCAGGTCGCGAGGCCCGCGATTCCCAAGACGACAACGAGAAGCCTGAGACCCGATGAGCGGACCGCGGACACATCCCTGACGAGAGCTTTCAGGTCTCCAATCCAGTGCCGTCCTGATTCTATTTTGAGACCGATCTGCTGTACGACCGGGACGATCCAGAACCAGTTGGTCGCCAGTACGACGATGCTGAAAATCGTGAACGCTATCCAAACCGCACGTTCACGGATATTGCGCCAGAGGAGCCAGACGATCAGCGGACCGTAGAAACTCAGAAACGAGAGCGGGTGCAGAATCGACAGCACGACGCTGCAACCCAGGAACGCGAGAGACCACTTTGGTGCACGTGATCCGAAATAGCGGTACAGGCAGGCGAGCGAGAACGGAAGACAGTACATCTCGGTTCCGAACGCGATCACGCCAATCCGCCAGGTCTTCGAGACTTCACGGTCCAGGATCCACAAGGCCAGCACCGACCCCGCCACGACCACCTGTTCCCAGGGTGACAAGCCAAAGATCCGCGCCGCCGCCCACATCACCACCGGCGGCAGCACGACGGCGATGAACACGAACAGGTTGAATGCGGTAGGGACGGCGACGCCGACTCCGTGAAGGGCCGCCACAAAGAGCTCGATTCCCTTGTTGTTGACGTCGAAGACGGTGCCCGTGGGGTAGCCGGCCATGAAATGCGGATCGTAGCCGTGGACCGCTCCACAGCGCGCGACGAAGCTGCTGACTGCAGCAGCTCTCGCGAAATGCAGGGCATAGTCGAGCGTGGCAATCGGGTGTCCACCTGTGAGCACTCCGACCGGAACGAGCTTCAGCGCGAACGCGACACTGCACGCCATGACGGCGGCGAGAACGGCGCGGCGCAATCGGTCCTGCGAGCGGTTCACGATGCTGGTCGTTACTCGGCTTCCCCGTCGCCGAAGGTCGGTCGATCGATGCCGCCGCGGATGCCCGCCTTGATCAGTCCGAACCGCATGTATGCCCGGGCTCTGGTCAAAGTGCGTTCATTGGATCGACGGTCCACGTTGGCCTGCACTTCTTTCCACGTTTCGTACACGCGAAACATGTCGCCGTTCTCGTAGTCGTCCTTGGGCACCGACCCCAGCGGGTGGAAGACGCCGTCCGAGTAGTCCTCGGGCTGATAGCAGTTGATGTTGTTTTCGAAACTGCGCTTCGTGTAACGCATGAAGTCGGAGAAGGTTTGACGGAGGAGGACCATGTCATAGCGGTCGGGGTGCCGCATGAGGAGGGATCCCGGCTCCACGTTCATCGGCGAGACGTAGGGATAGCGGAGTTCTTCGAACTTGTCATAGAAGTGATCGGAAAACACCTTGATCTGTGTGACATCCGCCGGCTGTTCAAACGGCAAGCCCATCAGCGTGCTCAGGTCAATCATGAAGTTGTCGTATTGGTGGCAATGGTTCAGCACATCCTCCAGCGCCTCGTCGGAAAAAAACGCCTTGAGAAAGCGCTGATCTCCCAGAAGACGCCTGAGACGCTCCGAACATGTCTGCACGTCGATGCAGAGCTCCACAAAATTGAATGTCTCCGCCAGCGTGTCTACGAGCTTCTGGCTCGGAAGCGACCAGCTGTAAAAGTAGCAATTGTATTTCTTTCGCGGGAGTCGCGAGAACAGCTCGACGTAGTACTTCTCCTGCACGGGCCCGCGGTGCGGGTCGAAATCGAAGATGATTCGGCTCGATCCAGGGTACTTGCTGAGAATCTCGATTTCCTGTTCGATGACGGGGAGGGGCCGGTAAATGAACCGAGCGCGGCCAAAGCTTTCCATGTTGTTCCACGCATTTGCGGAACAATACACGCACATTTCGGTGCAGCCCTTCCCGGTCCAGATATAGCTGCTCACAACGCTCGTGTCCGAGAGCACCTCCTCCAGGTCGTCGACGAGCGTAATCCGCTGCAGATCCTCCTCGGTCTGGACGTACTGGGAGCGCATCGGCTGCAGCGTCCCCTGATTGCGAAAGACACAGTTCACCGGAGCCTGGTCCGTCAGGAGGCGATGCAGCGGCTCTTCGCCGTCGCCCCTGACGACGATATCGAAATACCCGCCGTCGACGAGCTCCTTCGCAAAGAACGTGGCGGTCGGCCCGCCGGATATGGTTGTGATGTCGGGGTCGGACTGCTTGATGAGGGAGGCGATGTGGCTCGACGAGTAAAGCGTATCCCACCATTTGCACGAGATCGCCGCGAACCGGGGCTTGTGGAGGGCGATTTCTTCGCGGACCGTCTCGGCAAATCCTTCGTGGTTGAGCGGAACGATTCGCACGTCGAGGCTCCGCTTGCGGAGATACGAGGCCAGCCACAATAGAGCATTGTTGAACTTATGGTGGCGGCCGCTCCGATACCGCGGAGGGTTGAACAGAATGAGATCCATGGCACAGACCGCGGTTTCACATCAGCTCTGCTCGTGGCTATGTTGCCGCATGCTCTCCACGACTTTGCGGAGATTGCGGACCACGATCTCGTCGAGGCTCTCGCCATAGCCCGCGATGCCGCGTGCCAGCGGCGGCACGGCGCCGTACAGCTTCGAAAAGGCCGCGTAGAACTCGCGCAGCGGGAGTTTCGTCGGCAGCACGGTGTGGAGCAGGTCGTAGTAGTCGTAGTCCGCGACGAAGATTTCGTGCCGGACCTTTTCGTAGGTGACCGTGCCCGGAAACGGCGTCAGGATGAAGTAGAGCGGCGTCGGAAGGTTCATTCGGGTGACGTAGCGCTCCAATTCTTCGAAGTCCTCCCGATTGTAGTCCTGGGTCAAGACGAAGTTGGCGCGAATATCCAAGCCATTCTGGTGAAGGATCGCGATCGCCTCGTTGTTGTCTTCGACGGTCGCATCCTTGTTGAAATCAATGAGATCCCGGGGCCGGATCGATTCGAAACCGACCATCACGCGCTGTAATCCAACCTTCGCCCACCTTTCGAACCGTTGCGGGTTTCGCCGGATGCTGTCCGCGCGGGTCATGAAGAAATAGTGCTTCTTGATGCCGCGCTCATCGAGCAACCTGGCGATCGTGTCCATTCTCTGGGCGTCGATGAAAGCCTCATCATCGGTAAACCAAATATTTTCCTCCTTGATGGAGGCGATCTCGTTGACGAGCGATTCGGGGCTTCTCGCGAGATATTTGCCCTCGGTTGTCGGCCAGAGACAGCAGAATTCACACCGAAACGGACAACTGTACGAGCTTGTCACCGCTGCCAGTGGTTTCATCCACTGATCGAAATAGCGATCCCGAACGGTCGCAGTGAGACTGCGATCGGGAAACGCGTAGCTATCCAGAGATGGCCATGGCCGTACGGTGGTGAGTTCCATGCGGCCGTCACGCCGAAGTGCCAGCCCCGCGACCGGTCTGAGTTCGGCCTCGAGGCCATGCTTCTCCCAGGTGTCGATAAGCGCCCGCAGCGTGTTGACGCCCTCGCCCGGGACGACGACGTCTACCGCGGATCGCAAGGAACTGCGAGTAGTTCTTGTTCGCGAAATACCCTCCCACGACGGTCCGAATCCTCGGATTCCAGCGTTTGGTGTCGGCCGCCAACTGCATGACTGTATTCACGTCGACCGTATAGGCTGTAAACCCGACGACATCCGGACGGAAGTCGTTCAAGACCGATTCTAAGGGTGTGTCATCGACTCGCATGTCGAGTAGCCGGACGTCATGGGCGTCGCGCAAGCCCGCGCTCAAGTACTCGGCCCAAACCGGCTCGATCACGAAAATGGCGTCGCCTCCCCACACGTGCCGGTTGGTTCGCGGTTGAATCAAGAGGATTCGCACAGTATCTCCTCGGCCTTGTGAAATCGGCCCTCACGGTAGAGCTGCAAGAAGTATCGGTGACGGCGCTTGCCGCTGGAGGTTTTCGTCAGCGTGCCTGGCGGAACTAATATCACCTCGCCGACCGCAACGTCCAGTTCGATCCGAACCCGAGTCTTCACATCGTCGACGATCTCGGTCGGCCGACGCAGGGAGGAACCATTCGATTCGGCGAGGATCACGACCCGTTGAGTACCCTGTTGCGCGTCATCGACCCCGAATGCCGCGAAACATCCGTCCCGGAGGCCAGGTACTCGGAGCAGGACGCTTTCGAAGTCGCTGGCATCGAGCTTTCGTCCTCGAAGAGTGATGCGATCTTGGAGGCGACCTACCCAGAAGACTTCGCCGCCGCGCACATAGCCGAGGTCGCCCGTGCGGAGCAGACGTCCAGAGATGGCCTTTCGTGTATCGCGAGCCAAACCCAGATATCCCTTCATCCGTGACGGCGTTTGCAACGCGATTTCTCCGACGCGGCCTTGCGGAAGCCTTTTCCCGGATCGAGAGAGAATGCGTATGCGGATGTTCGGCGCCGGCCGACCAACTCCAACGATGTCGACGATCGGGCGTTCCGTCGACTCTTCCGCGACGACTCGGGCGACGGCGCGCTCGCGCAGGAGTCGCTCATCGACTCGTTCAACCAGAATTCCAACTGACGGATCGCTGAAGGTCGCTCCGCCGACATTCTCGGCGCAGCCGTAGTTGGTCCTTACCGCGTCCGGCCGCACACCAATCGAGGCGAACCGCTCGATGAATTGCCGAATCGTCTGGATGTGAATACGTTCAGCCGCATTCCAAAAGGCCCGCACATGATGCAGGTGGATGCCCTGGAGCTCGTGATCGCGAATGCGCTGCGTCGCCAGCGCAAACCCGAAATTGGGCGACCATGTCATGGTCGCGCCGACATCCGAGAGGCCTCTCAGCCAGAGACTCGGCTGGCGCACGAAGTCGGTCGGCTTCAACATCGCCAGCGGCACCCCACGAGTAAGGCAGAGCAGGAAGTTGTTCACGAGACCCATGTCATGGTAAAGCGGCGTCCAATTGAGACATCGATCCTCACTCGACAAGAGCATGGCTCGTGCCATTCCGTCGAGGGCCGCCGAGACCGCGCGGTGTTCCCACACACAGATGCGCGGATACTTTGTCGTGCCCGATGTCAATTGGAGGGCGACCACGGTCTGCGGTCGTTTGATGAGCGGTGGAATCGGCGCCTCGCCCTTGTCCGTCGATTCGTCGACGACGAGCCATTTGGTCCCGGGATATCTATCGATGCGACCGATGAACTGTCGGACGTCTTCTTGGCTCACGACGAGCGCCGCGCGAGACAACTGAATCACGCGCGTGAGAATGTCCGCGAGACTCGAATGGAGCCCCTGCATGGACGGCGGCGCCACCAGCAGCGGGATGCCACCTGTCAGCAGGGTCGCGAGCACGAGCGTGGCGGAAAGCTCCGAGCTTGGCAGGACGAGAACACAAACCTGGCCTCGATGGAGACCTGCATCCGCCAGTAGCCGGCTCGCTGCGGCCGCCTGGCCGAACAGCTGGACGTACGTGAGCCATGAAAACCGCCCATGAACGTCGATGAAAGCCAAGGCATGACGTTCGGGTGTTTTCTCGAGTGGACGATAGAGAGCCTGCTGAAGGGAGGGCATCGGTGCAATGTACCGGCGCGGCGTCAAGTTTTGACTGCCGTCATCACGGAAGTGTCACTCGTGATGGGCTGCCGCTGAATCCGCTGGAACCCGCACGCCGTCAACCATCCGTGGAGCTCTTCCGCCTCGTACACCCGTCCGCGAAGGGTGTCCAGCGCGAGCGTCAGGGTGAAGAGCGCCGTCGCCAGCGACACTTCACCCTCGGTCGGCATGAAATCGTAGACGATGACCTGACCACCAGGATCGAGCGCAGCATGAATCTTCCTGAGCAGCGCGAGACACTCCTCGCTCGACCAGTCGTGAAGCACATTGGACACAAGCGCGCAGTCCACATCCCGTGGCAGCGTGTCCTTGTGAAAGTCGCCGACAACGGTCGTCAGGCGATCGGCCGCATCGCTCTTCCGGAAGCGCTCACACGCGATCTGACCGACCGGGGCCAGGTCGAACAGCGTGACCCGCAGATGGCGATGGCGCTTCGCAATGACATCACTAAAGATTCCCGACCCGCCTCCCACGTCCAGCAGATGTCGTCGCGTCGAAAAGTCGAGGAGCTCGGCCATCCTCAGCGCTGGCCAGTACGCCATTCCCGCAAGCCCCTCGAAAAATACTCGGGACGCGCCGTCGTCCTGGAAGAGGTGTTCGAACAGGTCCCGGGACCTGGCCGAGTGGTCGGTTTGCGGTTGGTCGCTACGAATGGCGTCGAGAAGACGTCCCCACGGTCCGTAGCCGAACCGGCTCCAAAACCGTAGGACAGGACGAACCGACGGTTCCCGATCGGAGCCCAGGAAGAGACTGGCCGCGCGTGAGTTGTGATAGCCTCTGTCGGACTTCTGGAGAAGTCGCAGACCCACGCAGGCGTCGAGCAAAGCGGTGATGGCTCGCGACTCTATCTTGAGTATTCGCGCGATCTCATCGGCTGTCTGGCTGCCGGAAGAGAGAAGACCGAAAACACCCAATTCATTCGCGGCAAGAAGAACCTGTGCCTTCTGAAAGCCAGTGGCGATCTCGAGAATCTCGCCGAGTCCAAGCTCTCTAGACGGATGCGCGGCCTCGTCCACAATCGTCCTTCCCGAAACGCTCATTGCTGACGACGATCCCTGCGCCCTTGTGCGAGCCTCTCTTCAACGCCCGCGGCCAGCGAGCCGACGGTCCGGAAGAGCTCGACCGACATATCCGAATCGCGGAATTCCACGCCGAACTCCGATTCGATCTCCATAATCAGTTCCAGTACTGCTATGGAATCCAGGTTCAGACCTGATGACAAGAGAGGCGTGCTCGCTGCAATCGGCTCGGCGGATCCATTGCCGTGGACCTTTTCAGAAATCAGTCTTTGCAACCTGGCTACGATCTCGTTGCCCAACGTCTTGGTCCTCCTTGAGCCGAAAGCCTCGAGCGATTGCCCTTGCTCTTGCGCGGCGGTCCGACACGGTTACAATGAGCCACCGAGGATGTGGGCGTTATGTCCCTTCGGATATCGCTCTCAAGTGCAACGTCGATCTTCAAGTGCTGCGCGCCTCAGGATTCTGTTCGAAAACGCACGCTAATAGAACAAGAAATTCTTGAAAGCGGAGCCTTGATCAAAAGTGTAATTTCGAGGGCGACTGGTGAGCCGATTACCGATTTCGTCAAACGAGCCTCAGACGTCATCTCAGCCGTTTGAGGGATCAGAAGAAGCTCAGCCGTGGCCGTGGTCCAATATGGGCCCCACGGCGCTGCAGTATTGGTTTATCCAGCACCATCCGACGGCTGCCTTCGCCATCGCGGGCCTGATAGGTCGTGTCCTGGGTGCGATGTCGCCGCAGGTGATCCCTCCTGACGACGTTGCCCGGCTGTTCGACGGGATTTCGCTACGGGAGGCGCGCCGTATCGTCCGCGCCAGCCGGTGGCTGGCCTCGAAGAACCGGGTGGTCGCGCGTCTTGCCAAGCACGGAGGATTCGAACAGCTGAGTGCTTTAGTCCGTTGGCATGGCGCAGGCTATCTGCGCGAGCGTCATGCCCGGCGCGAGCCCGTCATTCTACTGGCGTGGCATCTCGGTCCCTATCTCGCGGTAGCGCCTGGGCTCCATGGCCTCTCGATTCCCGCCCTCTTCATCGTCAAGAAGAAACTGCCGGAAGCGCCGCCAGGCATCGAAATCTACCAGGCGCTGGGCGACGCCCTGCTCCGGGGTGCCGCTCTCAAGGGGGCGCTCGACTGGCTGCGATCGGGTGGCATCGTCCTGATCGCCGGAGACGGTCGCCAGGGTGTCGGCACGCTGGACATCGCGTGCCTAGGTCGGACTCTCAGATTCCAGCGGGGACCGGCCGTGTTGGCCCGCCTGTCAGGTGCGCCGCTGGTGCCCGTCGTCGCCGAGTGGGATCGTGCCGGCAGGGCCATCAACGTGACCGTGCATGCTCCGCTTCCCAAGCCCGCCGTGTCGCGCGACTCAGCTGTGGATCACGACCGGGCGATCCTGACCGCCGCTGCGGTGTGGTTTGAACGGTATGTTCGAACCGCGCCCGGACAACTGGAGCCGGACCGACTACGGGAACTCGCGAGCTACACGTGCTCGGAGCCGCATCTCGTCAGCCAACCCGTGCGATGGGAGCATTGAAGGTTTCGATGGTCGAGTCTATTCGCGTAGCGGCTCGTCCATCGCATGTACGCCAGACCGGACCGCCTCACGCATCGCGCGTCTCGGTTCGCGGACGAAACTGGCACGATGCGCCGGCACCAAGCGCCTTCGATATTTTCCCGGCCGCTGTCTCAGGCCGTGCGACGCCCAATCTCTCGATACAGGCGTCGCCTGCTGAACATGTAGCGATGCTTCCGGAAGAGATAGAGGAGGCCGAGCGCGTGGCTCACGGCGAATCGACTTGGTGGAAAGCTGCGTGATACCTCCTGCGCCGCATGGACCGCCTGGAAGGCGGGTTCGTACAACACGACGAACCCCGCCTTCCACACGCGCAGGCAAAAGTCCACATCCTCGGGCGAATAGAAGATTCGCTCGTCCAACAGACCGACTGCATCGAGGATACTGCGCTTCATCAACCACAACGCTGAAATGGCGTAATCCACCGAACGCAAAATGTCGGAGTCGCCCCGGCGTGCCGATCGCGTCATAGCGTCGAGGCTGACCAACCGCCGCAGCTTATGACCGAGTGTGGGGAACACATCGACGGACAGCTGACGGCGTCCATCCGGATAGATGAGGCGGGGGGCGATGATGCCACACCGAGGGTACTCTTCGAGTCTGGAGATGAGCCCGGCGACCAAACCCGCCGAGAGCCGGACATCGGAATCCATGACGACGACGTACCGACCGGTCGTCCGCCGCAGTGCGAGGTTTCGCGACGCGGTGGTTCCATGATTGTGATCGAGCAGGATGACGTTGAGGGTCCCTGGATACTGGCTTTGGAGTCTGGCGAGAATCTCTACGCTCCCATCTGTCGAGCCGTTGTCGACGACCCACACCTCTGTCGCGTCTCGGTCCACGCCATCGTCCAGGACGGAACGAATGCAGGTCTCGAGATGCTGCGAAGAATTGTACGAGAGGATGACGAAAGACAGGTACATTGCGGCCGTTGTGATGCTAGCGATCGCGACGCGATTGGACGTGCCGGTGTCGTCGACTTCAGTGAGTATCGTACCATGTACGCCTGTGCTCGGGTCCGAGGTCTTACTACGGCGGATTCCCGAGTGCTTTGACCCGTGCCGGTGGGAGTCCACCCGAACGCCGTGAACGGCTGACCAGACACGCAATGGACACGACAATCGACGCGCCGCCCAAGCGGCACTCGTACGGACAGGTGGCGATTGCCGGAACAGCCTGGGGCTATGTGCGGCTCGGGCTCAACGCGGTCGTCGTGCTGCCGACCGCAGTCGTGATGGCACGCCTGCTGTCTCCCGAAGAATTCGGCATCGCGGCGGCGGCGATATTCTTTGGGCAGCTCTCGAAGCGACTCACGGCCGCCGGTCTCAATGCCGCGATCGTACGCACAAAAGACCTTCGATCCGAGCACGTGTCCACGGCGTTCATCTTCAACCTGGTGGCCGGCACTGTCGTCGGGTTGGCCCTTGTTGCCAGCGCTCCGTGGCTCGGTCAGTTCTACGGCAATTCGAACGTCAGTCGACTGATGCCCGTGGTCGCGCTCACGTTTGCGGTGAGTGCCATCGGTTCGGTGCCCACCAGTCTGCTCGCCCGGAACCTGCTGTTCAAACAGTCCACCACGGTGCTGTCGGTCGATCTGATGACGACGAACGTGACCGGCATGGTGCTCGCATGGCTGGGATTTGGCTTCTGGAGCATTGCATACGCAGAACTCCTGGGAGGGATCTCGGCGGCAGTATCGGCGAGCTACCTGGCGAGATGGCGTCCGCGCTGGCACTTTTCAGTTGCGGCCTTTCGCGAACTCTCGTCGTTTGGCCTCGGGACGTATCTGCGGCAGCTGTTCAACTATCTGGCGACGAATGTCGATAATCTGATCGTCGGCTGGACGCTCGGGGTGTCGGCCCTGGGCTATTACGACAAGGCTTTTTCCTTCGTGAACCGCATCATCCTCAGGCTCAGTGCGTCGGGCCCGTCGGTGTCCTTTCGCATTTTCTCCCTCATTCAGGACGATCACGCACGGTTCCAGCGAGCCTATCAGAAAGTGCTGCTCGCCGTCAGTCTTCTCGGCTATCCGATGTTCACCTGGCTCATCCTGGCCGCGCCGGAGCTGTTTCGAGTTCTATTGGGCAACAAGTGGCTCCCTGCATTGTTGCCGTTTCAGATCCTCTGTGCCGCCGGGATGTTGAAGCTCGTCTATCTGTTTACGAGCTCGGCGTCTCAGGCGAAGGGCTGGATCTGGGCCGAGGTCGGAATCCAGCTGCTCTACGTCATCATGATTGTCGTGGGCTGCCTCATCGGAACGCGTGTGGGCGTGAGCGGAGTCGCAGTCGCCGTGCTGTGCGTGTCTCTTGTGATGTCCGTGCTGATGCAAACGATCCTGAAGCGTGCGACCGGGCTACGGTGGGCCGAACTTCTTGAACCTCAGCTCCCCGCCACTATCTGTGCGACCACGCTCGGTGTCGCGGTGCTTGTCGCCGAGGGCATCACCAGAAGCCGTTGGCCGACAATTTCACCGCTCTTCCTCTTGGGCGAAAAAGTATTCGTCGCCCTCGTGGCGTACCTCGTCTTCTTGCGATTCTCCTGGTTCACCGAAGTTCGCATCCTGACGCGTGAAACGATTCAGGACATCGGCCCCTCGATTTCCAGATTTGTGAGGAAACCGCGAGGACAGCTCACTCGGGCCTCGGCCTTAGCGTTGATCCGGGACAACGAAGATTCAGATGGGCGATCGAGCCAGGATGCTTTTTCTCTCGCAGAAATTTCTCTTCCCGGCCGATACAGGCGGCAAGATTCGTACGTCGAAGATTCTCGAACAACTGAAGAGTGACTTCCACATCATATTGATCAGCAACGTCTCCCGGAGAGAAGCCGAAGACTATCGATCGGAACTGAAGAGCGTCGCTGACGATTTCATCGGAGTGGAACGGCGGGAAGTGACACGCTACAGCTGGCGGTTTTACGGTCGTCTGCTGCTGAGGAGCTTGTCGCGGTACCCCATCGCTGCCCTCAACGACTATTCGATCGCGCTCGAGCGAACCGTGCTCGACACACTGGACGCCGAGAGGGCCATTTGATATCGTGGTCTGCGACTTTGTGCAGTCGGCGCTTCTATTTGATCGATGTTCGACATCGATCGGCGGTGCTTTTTCAGCACAACGTCGAGTCCGATATCGTCGAGCGTCACTACCGAATCGCGACGAATCCCTTCGCCCGGTTGTTCTGGTTGCTCCAGTGGCGCAAGATGCGCCGATACGAAGGCCGATCATGCAGACGGTTCAGCGGTGTGATTGCCGTATCCGCCGAGGACGCGACGAAGATGAAGCGTCAGTACGGACTGACGAACGTCGACGCGATTGCCACCGGAGTCGATACGACCTATTACACGCCATCGGCGGGAGACGAGCAGGAGTCAATCGCGTTCTGCGGATCGATGGATTGGATGCCGAACGAAGACGGCATGATCTTCTTTTTGACGGAAATACTGCCGCTGATCCGTCAGGAACATCCGAACGTGAATGTGGTAATCATCGGACGGAATCCTTCCCCGACGATGGAGCGGATCTCGCGAGAGACTACGAACGTCACACTGACCGGCTGGGTGGACGATGTGCGGCCTTATCTGAATCGAGCGGCTGTCGTTGTCGTGCCACTACGGGTAGGTGGTGGTACAAGGATGAAGATCTACGAAGCGATGGCCATGGCAAAGGCCGTCGTTTCGACGACGCTCGGCGCGGAGGGTTTGCCGGTCCGGTCGGGCGAACATCTATTCATCGAAGATCACCCCGCCAGCTTCGCGGACCGCGTCGCCGAGCTCCTGCGCTCCACCGCGCGGCGGCGGCAGATGGGCAACCAGGCGCGCGACTGGGTCGACTCTCAATTTCGATGGGAACGAGTCGGCCGTCAGTTTGCCGAGATCTGCATGAAGAGAATCGGGGTTCCCGCCGGGCAGCAGGAGCCCGCCGCCAGATGATCGACAGGCGTTCGATGAACCCATCCTGACTCGAGAGCCGCGTCATGCAAATCAGTGTCTTTGGACTTGGTTATGTCGGCTGCGTCTCTGCAGCCTGTCTGGCGAAGGAGGGCCATGCCGTGATCGGCGTCGATGTAAACCCGTCCAAGGTTGATACCATCAATCGGGGCCGTGCGCCGATCGTCGAGAAAGGGATCGACGATCTCATCCGGGAAGTCGTCACTTCAGGCCGACTTCGAGCGACGACCGACGCCGACGGGGCCGTAGCCGCGTCCGAGGCTTCTCTCGTCTGTGTGGGAACACCGAGCCGGGACAATGGAAGCCTCGATGTTCAGTATCTCGTCAGATCCATTCGGGAGATCGGGGCGGCGCTTCGTTCGAAAGGCTCGTATCACGTCGTCATCGTCAGAAGCACGGTTTTGCCTGGCACACTCTTTCGAGAGGTGCTGCCGGTGCTGGAACAGGAGTCGGGAAAGAGAGTTGGAATCGACATAGGCCTCTGCATCAATCCGGAATTCCTCCGCGAAGCGTCGTCGTTGGAGGATTTCTACGATCCGCCGTTCACGCTGATCGGAGAATTCGACGAGCGCAGCGGGGGTGTCGTGTCGAGCATGGTGCATTTCTTGTCTGCGCCGGTCTTTCATACCGACATTCCGACGGCCGAGATGGTCAAGTATGCGACGAACGCCTTTCATGGCTTGAAGGTCACCTTCGCGAACGAAATCGGCAATCTCTGTAAGGCGTGCAATATCGATGGCTGGACGGTGATGTCGATTCTCTGTCGCGACAAGAAGCTCAATCTATCCGAGTACTACCTGAAGCCAGGCTTCGCCTTCGGCGGCTCGTGTCTTCCGAAGGATCTGCGAGCGCTGACGTACCACATTCGACAGCACGATCTAGAGGCTCCAGTCCTCGATTCCATCCTGCGAAGCAACGAGCTCCAGATCAGGCGAACCCTGCAACGAATACTCCGCCTGAAGAAGAATCGAATCGGTATCCTTGGACTGAGTTTCAAGGCGGGGACCGATGACTTGCGTGAGAGCCCACTCGTCCTGCTGGCGGAGAACCTCCTGGGCAAAGGCTGCGAGCTGCGCATTTACGACAGCAGCGTCATGCTGGCGCGGCTGATCGGGGCAAACAAGCAGTTTATCGAGCAGGGCATCCCCCACATCGCGTCGTTGCTGTTTCAGGATCTGGACGACGTGATCGCCTGGAGCGACGTCGTGGTCCTCGGAAACCGGGCAGCCGAGTTCTCTGGAATTGCGAAAAAGCTCAACAGCCACCAGTTCCTCATTGATCTGGCTCGCGCTGTCGACGTTCGCGATGTCGATCCGGAACGGTATTGGGGAATCTGCTGGTAACGGCGATCATTCAGCGGCCTGCAACCGATTGAGCGAAGTTGCTCGGACCGGGAACGACGGAGATCGAGGCGCGCGCGTGCCCATCGACCTTCAGTGTGTGTATCCCAACCGTCGCAGAAGTCCTCCGGCAATTCCATCGATCACCGAGAGATCCTGTGACGTCAGTCGGGACATCGAACGATCGTTCATGTTCCGGATTACCGATACCTGCTCGTGCACGCGCCACTCCCGCCCTTCCACTGAAGGCAAGGCTTTCGCCAGCCCCAGGAAATCCAGGATGTCGGTGAACATTTGATCCGGCCGATCGGTGAACGTCTCGTAGCGGATTAGCATGCTGTGCTCGAGCGCGGTGAAGTCTTCCAGCATGATCTCGTTGGAACGCACCCATTGCGTGGCGGCGATTTCCAGCGAATGACCTACCTTCCGTCGGATTCCTTCCGCAACGGCGCGACCGTCGCGAATGATGCCGATGAAATGCGCATTCGCGAAATGCGCCTGGAGCCACCGGGTGCGCGCGGCATTGGTCGGAGATTTTTCGAGAAGGATCGGCCGCGTCGGATCATTGTAGTGCGCGCCCCACTGTCGTTTGAGACGCGCGACGTTGACGCCGCTTCCTGAGCTTTCGTTCAGTCTGAACCGCTCCGGCTCGAGCGACCAGAGTCTGGGGAGGCCCACCGACATCGGAAGCAGTAGCTCGTCAGTATAGAACTGGCCTTCCTTTGGCATGCTTCCAACCGCAGGGTGCCTGGCCAACAAGTCGTGAAGGAGCGTTGTGCCGGAGTTGTAGCAGCCGACCACGAACACCCACTTCTCGGGGGCAGGAAGAGGCCCGAAGAATCCGTCTCGAATGAAGAGCCATTTCTTCTGCGCCCGCCGTTTTTGAGCTCCGATCGTGTGACGGAGGGATGTGGCAATCTGAGCCATTGTCGCTGCTCACATCCAGTGGCGGGGCTTTCGCGCCACGCCGCCCTGGATGGTACAGCTTACACCAACGTTTTTTGGAGAGTCGGTTCTGCTCGCCCCTCGAATTCACTGCTTGCCCTCGAACTCACAGGTCAGTTGTGCCGATATGGGTGGCGTCAGATGTGACTTCGTTCTGGCGACGAGGCGAGGTCGGGGAGAGAATAGGCGGAGAGCATGAGAGGTGGGGTGGTGAGGAGGGGCGGGAGCTGGGCGGTGGCGCTGACGGTGATGGTGCTGGCGGGGCCGAGGCCGGCAGCCGCGCGGGAATGGCTGGTGGCCGTCAACGGGACGGACGCAAATGAGGGATGTGCGGGAGGCACGGCCGAGGCGCCGTTTCGCACGATTCGCAAGGGGCTGGAATGCGCCGGGCCGGGGGATGTGGTGACGGTGCAGCCGGGGACGTATACGGAACAGGTGGAAACGGTGCGCGGGGGGGTGTCCGAGCAACAGCGAATCACGATCCGGGCAAGCCGGCGGCGGGAAGCGAAGATCGTGCTGCCGACGGGGATCAGCAAGCAACGCGTGGTGTATATCCGGCATCCCTACATCACGTTTGAAGGATTCATCGTCGACGCGGACTACAGTCTGAATCGGGGGGTGGAGCTAGGCGGGATCTTCAAGGGGGGCGTGACGACGTGGGCGGACCACACGATTCTTCGCGACTGTGAGGTGACGCGGGCGGCGCGCGATTTGGTGCAGGTGAACGAAGCGGACGGCGTGTTGATCGACGGCTGTCTGATTCATCACGCGCTGCGCTGGGGGCCGAACGAGGGGGTGATGTGCGGGAAGGGGCCGCGGTGCGACGCGCACGGCGTGACGGGGGGCGATGGGCGGCTGGAAGACCTGACGATTCGGAACACGGAAATCCATACGGTGTCGGGGGACGCAGTGCAGGTGGACCCGGATCGGAACAAGCTGGGGTGGAACAACGTGCGGATTGAGCACTGCCGGCTGTACAACCGGGTGCTGCTGGACGAGGAGCCGGAGGGGCGGAACGGGTTTCCGGCCGGCGCGATGCCGGGGGAGGAAGCCCTCGACACGAAAGCGTCGGAGCTGGCGCCGCGCGCGAACCTGTATGTGACCGACACGGTGGCGTATGGGTGGAAGAATGGGCCGGTGTCGACGGGGATTACGCTGCCGTCGGCGTGGAATATCAAGGAAAACGTGAAGGTGTGGTTCGATCGGGTGACGACGTACGATTCGAACATTGCCTTTCGCCTGCGCGGGCGAAGTGCGGGGCGAGGTCCGGCGCAGATGCAGCTGCTCAATGCGGTGATCTATCGCACCGCGACGGCGATTCGCACCGAGAACAACGTGGGCGATCCCAGCTCCTATGAAAAGGAGAAAGGGGGTGTCCACGAGCCCGAGCCGCCGGTCGAAATCTTCAATGTCACGATCGGCGAGGACACGCCGACTCCGATTCAACTCGTCACTGGAGGACCGGTGAGAACGCGGATCGACCTTCGCAATTTTCTGATCCTTGGTGCGCTGCCAGAACCGCTGACACAGTTCCCGGCGAACTTTCCCGGCTCGAATCGACTGAGCACCTCCGCGTCGTCGTTCGTTGATGTCTCGGTCGACGATTACCATCTGGACAGCCGATCGCCGGCGATCGACGCGGGTGTGGAAATTCGAGAGGTTTCGTCGGATCGAGATGGCGTTCCGCGTCCTCAAGGGTCTTTTTACGATGTCGGCGCCTATGAGCGCCGTGAGGACGATGACAACCATCCATTTCCCGACCCGTTCGCGGATGGCCCGCGCTGTGCAGGTTCGATAAGGAGGGAACACTCGATTGCATCCACATCGTTTGCTGTTTCTGGAGCCACGTTCTCAGATGCTTCGCGCAAACACAGCGTGTGTGACGAGGCGAGGTCGGGGAGAGAATAGGCGGAGAGTATGAGAGGTGGGGTGGTGAGGAGGGGCGGGAGCTGGGCGGTGGCGCTGGCGGTGATGGTGCTGGCGGGGCCGAGGCCGGCAGCCGCGCGGGAATGGCTAGTGGCCGTCAACGGGACGGACGCGAATGAGGGATGTGCGGGAGGCACGGCCGAGGCGCCGTTTCGCACGATTCGCAAGGGGCTGGAATGCGCCGGGCCGGGGGATGTGGTGACGGTGCAGCCGGGGACGTATACGGAACAGGTGGAAACGGTGCGCGGGGGGGTGTCCGAGCAACAGCGAATCACGATCCGGGCAAGCCGGCGGCGGGAAGCGAAGATCGTGCTGCCGACGGGGATCAGCAAGCAACGCGTGGTGTATATCCGGCATCCCTACATCACGTTTGAAGGATTCATCGTCGACGCGGACTACAGTCTGAATCGGGGGGTGGAGCTAGGCGGGATCTTCAAGGGGGGCGTGACGACGTGGGCGGACCACACGATTCTTCGCGACTGTGAGGTGACGCGGGCGGCGCGCGATTTGGTGCAGGTGAACGAAGCGGACGGCGTGTTGATCGACGGCTGTCTGATTCATCACGCGCTGCGCTGGGGGCCGAACGAGGGGGTGATGTGCGGGAAGGGGCCGCGGTGCGACGCGCACGGCGTGACGGGGGGCGATGGGCGGCTGGAAGACCTGACGATTCGGAACACGGAAATCCATACGGTGTCGGGGGACGCAGTGCAGGTGGACCCGGATCGGAACAAGCTGGGGTGGAACAACGTGCGGATTGAGCACTGCCGGCTGTACAACCGGGTGCTGCTGGACGAGGAGCCGGAGGGGCGGAACGGGTTTCCGGCCGGCGCGATGCCGGGGGAGGAAGCCCTCGACACGAAAGCGTCGGAGCTGGCGCCGCGCGCGAACCTGTATGTGACCGACACGGTGGCGTATGGGTGGAAGAATGGGCCGGTGTCGACGGGGATTACGCTGCCGTCGGCGTGGAATATCAAGGAAAACGTGAAGGTGTGGTTCGATCGGGTGACGACGTACGATTCGAACATTGCCTTTCGCCTGCGCGGGCGAAGTGCGGGGCGAGGTCCGGCGCAGATGCAGCTGCTCAATGCGGTGATCTATCGCACCGCGACGGCGATTCGCACCGAGAACAACGTGGGCGATCCCAGCTCCTATGAAAAGGGGAAAGGCGGTGTCCACGAGTCCGAGCCGCCCGTCGAAATCTTCAATATCACGATGGGACAGGACGTCAGAGTCCCGTTTCAGGTCTTGTCAGGCGGCAAGAAACGCACGGTTATCGACTCGCGAAATCTCCTGATCCTCGGACCGCTCCCCAGAGATTTCGGATCGAGTCACGGGAATTTCCTGGCGTCCACGTGCCTGAGCGTCGGCGAATCCGCGTTCGTCGACGTCACTGCAGACGACTATCATCTGGCGCCGAAATCGCGAGCCATCGACGCCGGCACGACCGTCACCGTCGTCCGCGCCGATCGCGATGGCGTCCCCAGGCCGCAACAAGCTGGTTTTGATGTGGGTGCCTACGAGTACGCGGCGCAGAGTCCGACACTACGCCACTAGTTATCCGGACGGACGATGTCGCACGTTTCTCGTCGGATTTTGCTTCAGCACCAATCCCGCGACGCGTAGGAGCTCACACGTTCTCGTACAGCCTGCCTGCTGGACTTTTTTCGAGAATCGCCATGACCCGGTTGATTTCATCCCGCGTCAGCTCTTCGCGCCATTTGTTCGCCGCCCGCGCGGGATCCTTATAGACGCTGTAATACGACCTGTTCTCGACGGTCGTGCTCTGACGAACGAACTGTTCGGTCTGGGCGGACCAGCTCAGATTGGCAAATTCGAAGAGCCGCCGAGCCCGCTCCATCGGGGCCGCGCAGACATCTTCATATCTTACGACCACGAATCGTTCCGAGTTGCCGAGCTCGGCCATCGCCTTTTCCACGAGTAGAACCCACCGCCACGCGACCCGCTCGACGGGCTGTAGCCGCTTGAACTCTTCGAGCGTCAGTCCGCGGGACGTGGCATAGGGCAACTGAAACAGCTGATCGTGCTGATCCGAGTTACCCCGCGCCGTCGAAGTGGCGAGGCCCTCGTGGCGGCCGCGGACTCTGGACGCGGCAATCCCGCATGGATGTCGAAGGAGCACGATCGTCCGGCATTGCTGAAGAATTTCGGTGATCGCGCCGAGCCGGCCGAACGACGCAATTGATTTCCACACGAGACGAATCTGCGGCACCCGCCGGTAGTCGGCAAATTGCGGCACCGGCAATTCTGCGGACAGCCTGCCCGGGATTTGTGCAGCGCGGGCGCATAATTGCCAGGCCGCGAACTGAATGGCGGAGTAGTAGCTCTTCGGAAACACCGGCAGTTTCGCGCATACCCTGACCGCTCGAATTCGCGGCAGGTTGAGCGCGAAGTCCTGGACCGTTTCTCGATACGTTGAGACCTCGTTCAAGTCCAGAATTCTCGGAAGGGCTTTCATCGGTCCGACACTGTCCGCTTCGTGGCGGTACAACGTGTCGGGATGACTGTCAAAGATCTTTCCGATCCATGTGGTGCCGGATCGCGGCATCCCGACGACCCAGATGATCGGAAGCCCTTCAGCAAGCGACGGTCGCCGCGCCATCGGGTCAACGGTCAAGCCTTCTTTTCTCGTCGCACCGGTGGGTGCGTCCGCTACGTCCCGCGTTGTCATCATGCTTATGCCCGAGCTTCGGATCGCTTCTCCCGCGCGACTCGACCATATCGCCGACGTTCGGTCCGTCGGATCGCGGCGGCGACCGAGCGCATAAGATTCTAGCCTCTCTTTTCAAAAGATCTGCCGTGTGCAGATATGAGACGCGGCCCCGCGCCCGATCGCGGCGTGCGCGGTAATCGACTACAGTAAGATGAGTTTTACCCGTGCTAGCTCGACAACTTCTGCGTCGCCTTCCAAAGTCGTTCCCATCACGGCTGCGAGTCACGTGACAGGACGCTCATCGGATGTCCGCGCCAGCCGAGACGCAGTCTGGATGGCGGGTTTAATAGCGCTCGCCGTGGCGCTGCGGCTCGTCTTCTTTTTCGGCCTGCAGGGCCGCGATGACCGCGTGTACATCTTTTACGCGAACTATTTCGTCACGCATCAGCAGATCCCGCTCGGAGAACACACGACGTGGATCGGACGGATTGGACATTGGCTCCCCATGGCCGGAGTCATGAGCATCATGGGGTCGAGCGAAATTGCCAGTGTCGTCTATTCGATGATCTGTTCGTTGCTTGGAGTCATTGTCGTGCTTCGGCTCGGATTGGTGTTGTTCGAACGTCGGGTGGCCCGAGCCGCCGCGATCCTGTTCGCGTTCTTCCCCCTGGAGATATTCTATTCGTCGACGGTGTACGTCGATATCGTCGTTGGATTCTTCCAGCTGCTGTCGCTCTTCTTTTTTCTGCTGCATTTCAGATCTTCCTCGCCGCGTTCCACGATCTTCTACGCAGGGCTCGCGCTGGGCTGGGCCTATCTCTGCCGGGAGACGGCATTGTTCGCACTCGTGCCGCTCGGTTTGATCGCGATTGGGAAGCGACTGTCGCCCGATCGAGCGGTCTTGTTTTGCGCAGGCGCGTTGATGATCTTTGTCGTGGAATGCGTTTTCTGGCATGTCCAGACGGGCGATGCGCTCTATCGGTATCATGCGGCGACGGCTCAACTGGATGATATTGTCGAAATGCAGGAGTCCGTTTCAACCGAAAGCTCGGGTACGTGGATTCCCAGCCCGAAACCCACAGGGCGTTGGCGATCGAACTACTCTATTGTCGACGCCGCCCTCATGTTCGTGACGAACGAGGAATTCGGTGCGTTCTATATCATCTTTCTGCCGTTCCTTGTCGTGATGACGCTGCGTGGCGACACCGCCAGCGGTGACTTGCGAATATGGACCGCGTGTCTCCTCCTGCTGTTGCTTTTCTTCCCTGCCTATTTCCCCAAGTACACCCTTCCCAGAGATCCGAGATTTTATGCATGCGTCACGGGGCCCGCCATATTGTGCCTCGTCAGTTGGATGGACGCGTGGCGTTGGCGTCGGTCGGTGGTCGCGGGCTTGCTGATTTCCGGCATCGCCGCGGTCGCCGTCACCGCAGAGTCGCGCTGGTATCGGATTCCACGGATGCTCTACGATTTCCAGCGGTCTCATCAGAATGAAACGCTCTGGGTGTCGCCGCACTACGCCGCGTTCATCGCGGTGTACTCGGGAATGAAAATACCAAGCTCGACTGGCGTTCATCTCTTTGAGCAGCGCGCCACATCGGGAACATACAAGCAGTACACGTTGTACGCTCCTACCGCGCAGGTCGCGCAAAGCCCCGGCGACATCCGGCGGGGGTTCGTCGCTCTCGAGCGGCCCAGGGTGCAAGAGCTGCCGCCCGCATGGCAGGAAACAGCTCGCTTGCGCCCTCGGCCCTCGCTGTTGACCCGCGTGCTCGTCCGGTGTCTGAACGCTGTCGGGGTTCCTGGGAGATTTCAGACGAAACTGCTGCCGGATGGTGGGAAAGTCGTCACGGTCTTTCGTGTAAGGAATGAGTGAGTCGCGCACCGAGACGTGGTGTGCGGACAGAGACGGTCAGGATCGTCCAGCGCTTTCGATCCGATAATCCATCGATCCGTGCGACCAGCACTCGTCAGTGTCGTCATTCCGACATTCAACATGGCGCGGTTCCTCGCGTCGTCGGTTCAGTCGGTCCTTCAACAGACTTACACTCACCTCGAGCTGATCGTCGTCGACGACGGTTCAACAGATGGGACGAAGGACGCGCTCGGACCGTTCATGAGCGATCCTCGGTTCCGCTACCACCATCAGCGCAACAGAGGTGCAGCGGCCGCGCGAAATACCGGTATCCGGATGGCGCAGGGCGAGCTGATTGCGTTCAATGATGCGGATGATCTCTGGTATAGAGAAAAACTCGAGCGCCAGCTGCCACTGTTCAAGGCGTCGGAACAAGTCGGCGTGGTCTACTCCGAACGTGACGTGATTGACGAACACGGCGCCAAAATTCCGACGAGACGTGTCGAGCGGCGCCGGGGCGCAGCGCTTTCAGGCAGGATTCTGGTAGAAAACTTCGTGACGAACAGCAGTGCCGTACTGCGGCGGGACTGCATCGAGCGGTTCGGAGTCTTTGACGAGTCGTTGAAGCGATCCGAAGATTTCGACCTGTGGCTGCGATATTCGCTTTACTACGCCTTCGATTTCGTTCCGGAGCCCCTCATGGCACACCGCAAGTGGCCAGACCAGATGACGAAAGACAAGAGCCTCGTCTTCGAGGCGAATTTTCTGATTCAAGAGCGGTTTCTGCGCGATCACCCTGGTGTCGTCAGCCGGCGCGATGCCAATCGCGCCTGGGCCAACAGGTACACGAGCCGCGGCAGATGGCTGGCGAGTCGGGGTCAGCGCGTGGCGGCCTCTCGCGACTTCCGGTCGGCTCTCAAGCATCGGCCGACCCACATCCCTGCCGTCAAAGAGCTGATCAAGCTCATTGCCGGGACGCGTGAATGAAACGGCCCCACGCCGATATGTCAGCGGGGTCCGAATCCGAGAGCGCGACAGAGATCGCCTGTCAGCGTGCGGCACACCAGTCGGTCCAGCGAATTCACCTTGAGATCGGTTCTGGTTCGGCCGCCGACCTGCGAGCGGAGGACGCGGCGATCGAGCGGCATTCCGAGATGCTCTTCCAGTTGCGCGACGGTCTCGTCTCTGCCGATGAGATCGTCATAGATGACAAGCTGTGCGCCGAGGGCCTCGCGTTCAGCAAGAAATGATTCGACGAGAAGACGCCAATGGCTCATGAACCGGAACGCGCTGTCAACCAGATGTGACGGGCGAACGGTATACCAATGCTTACCCTTGTACGATTGATAGGCGTCGAGGGGATGACGGACGAGTAAGACGAACTTGGCCTGCGGATACAGCCATTGCAGATAGCGCCCGTGCCGCGCAGTCAGGCGCACGAACTTGACCCCCCAGCGACTGAAATTGCGGCTAACAGCGGGCTCCCCGAACAGACTCTCCATGTAGTTCAGATGGGCGTGTCGAAGTCGTCCAACGCCAGGATTTAGGTTGCCGATCCAATTCTCTGTCATCGAACCGTCGAACTGGTCTATCGACCATCGAAGATGAGGGCTGTCCGGGACGAGGTGCTCGATGGATGCCGCCATGCGTTGCACTGGAGCGAACTCTTCGAAGGGCTCTCCCCAGATCAGCGTGCCGGGGTCCGAGCACACGAGGCGCTGCAAGAGCGTCGAGCCCGATCGCCAGCCTGCACTGAGCAGGAAAATCGGCGCGGGGCAGACCATCGGGTCTGGATCCTGGACCTCGACAAGTGTGCTGAGAAACCGAGTCGCCTCCGGCAGTTTCCAACCCTGAATTTCGGGGGGAACCAGAGAGCGTGCGACGCGATTGGCAAGGGCGGTTGTCAGCGAAGGAGGGACGGCGGTGACACCTGACGTGTTTCGGGCACGGACGGAGCGCTGGCCGTCTGACTCAGCAACGGATGACGTGGCGGGCACAGAGGCAGGTTATCAGTCGCGTCGGAAGCACGCAACAGCGCACCCGGACGTTCACGCAGGGCCGTAGGTTGCTTGTGGCGGTCGCGTTCTGTATGTCAGAATTTGCCGAACAGAAAGTCCCGTCGATCAACGTCCACTTCGTTGGGATTCCCGACATGGCCCTCCCGGTTCCACTGCATCAGCGAGTCCGACAGAAAATACCGCGGCTCATCAAGCATGGTCGTCGATGGTACGACGCCATTATTCAGGGCGGAAGCTCCTCGAACGCGTCCGGTTTTTGTGCTGGGTTCACAGCGATCTGGAACGCGTCTTCCGCTCGTCGTTCTCGAACGATCGCCAGACATCATCACGTACAGCGAGGGCAGCTCTCGATTCTTCGATCGAGTGCTGCTGAAGGACGACGATATCGTCACCCAACGGCTGCGGGAAAGCCGATTTCCGGTCGTGGTCTTGAAGCCAATTTGTGAATCGCATCGGGCTCTGCAGCTCCTCGAACGATTTGAAGCGGCGCGAGCCATATGGATTTTTCGCAGCTTCCAGGATACGGTGAACTCCGTGTCGGCGAGATGGCGCAATGGTCGTGACAGTCTGGGGCATCTTGCGAGCGGGAATCTCGAGAAAGCCGGCTGGCGGGCGGGTGGCCTCACCGAGGAGAAATTCGACCTCGTGCGGCGCCACTATCGAGATGACATGTCGCTCCATGCCGCGAACGCGATGATGTGGTATCTGCGAAATTCCCTGTTTTTCGATCTGCAACTCGAGAAGAGACGTGATGTCCTGCTCGTCCAGTATGAAGATCTGGTACTCGAGCCGCAGAAGTCTTTCTCTCGAATGTTCAGATTCGTCGGCTTGCCGTTCAAGGACGAATTCGTGAAGGGCGTCTACAGCTCGTCAGTCAAGGCCAAGCCATTTCCGGCGATACCGTCTTCGATCCAGTCTCTGTGCGAACAGCTCCATGATCAGCTTGTCGAAACCTACACGTCCGCTGTTCGCGCTCAATAGAAAAGAAGCCTCCGACCGAGGATAAACGGACCGTCGCGCGCCGCGCGCTCCACGCCTGCCTTGGCAGCGGTACAGTTTGGACCCGGCAGACCGTTCGAGCGAGTCGCTCATCTGACTCCAGGGGAGACGTTCGGCGGATTCGCTCGACTCGCGCGCCGTTCCAGCTCTGGAACGAGAACCTGCGACACGACGACGTTGCCCCGTGGAGAGTAGTGCGCATTCGGAGCGAATAGCGCCTGAATCGACGCGTCGTTTCAGCAGCGCTCGGGCAGTTTCAACTAGATCAAAGCGATTCTCGATGGTCCGAAGGAAATCGCCGTTCGGAAGTGTCCCTCGCCTGCGAAGAAAACGGAGTTCCGGCCGTCGGGGAAGGTGAACCAGCACGAATGCCGCGCCAGTGGCGTTGACGCTGGTCTTGAACTGGTCGAGGATCGCCAATCCCAGGCGGGATTCGGTCGATGACGCGTCGAACTCGAGGTTATCATCGGCGCCTTCGCGGGCGAGGCCTTCCACGAAACTCAGAAATCTGCTTGCGTGCCACGGTCTCGCTTTGAAGTCCGCTGCGTTGTAATAGGCCTCGTACTTGACGAGCGGCCACGTGTCGATGTGCTCGACCGTCGCGGCCACCTTCTCGGGGGCGACGGTCGGGATGTTGACGAGCGACAGAACGTCGTTCGACAGCAGAAAACGGGGTTTGGCGAATGGGATGTCGGCAAGCCGGCTGTACAAAGGACGAATCAGGTTCACGTTTCGTCGAAGGTTCTCGAGCTGCAAGCCGAAAATGACGAGGTGCGGCGAGAATCGCGAGCTGATGCGCTTCCATCGCAGGAACGCTTGATCGATTCCATAGCCGGCGACTCCAAGGTTGATGACTTCCGACCGCACTCCACGCGCCGAGAGTCCGGCTTCGAGCAGCGCACCCCACGTTTCGTCGTAGGCGACTTCCGCGCCCTTCGTAAATGAGTCGCCCAATGTCAGGATGCGCAACGTCCCGGGGGTCGGCTGCTCCGCGTAGGTTCTGCCGATGAAAGCAACCCTGACACCATCCGCGTTGTACGACTCGAGCGCGTTCGCGCTGCCGGGTCTCGGACACCAGCCTAGTTGAGGGTCGTCTTGCAACACCGTCGTCGTTGCCCGACGATAGGCCGATACCGCGGCCTGTATTCGCTTGACCGGGAGGCGGTACGGATGCAGGTGATGACCGCGGACGAAGAAATTCCCGTCCTGGTCTTTCGTGCCGATGGCTCTGACTGCTGCTTCCCCGATGATTGCCAGCGACGCAGCCGACATGACCATGAGCAGGGAGAGGTGGTAACGCCGCCGCTCAATCCAGCGCCTGCCTCGCGCCATCGAGACGACAGCCAGTACCACGGCAATCCAAAGAACCGCGGCCAGACCGCCCGACCGAATCAGGACACCTGGGTTTGATCCACGGAGCTCGCGTGCGACGCTGAATCCGAGCAGCAGCAACGGGATGGCCAGCTGTCCAATCCAGAGCGCAAGCGGCCATCGATGATGTGCGCCTTGGGAATCCAACCTGCCCTCTGTGTCATCCCGGCCCGCCGCGCACTCGAGCGAGACTGGACCGATCGCGCGCGCCTACAGAGCACGCCTGGACCAGGATCGCAGCGCCATCCTCGCGTCCTTGACCCGAAGCCCGAAACGGTAGGTGTTGTCGCGCCAGTATGCCGGGATCAACCATCGCCGGATCCGATCGTCGACCACCCAGTACGTTCTGTCGATGATCGTGACGCGGTCGTCCGCGGGTGAATCGGTTTCGTAGCCGTATTGTCGAAGTTCGTGTCCGGCGACCCTCTCGAAAATCTGTCGCTGTTTTGCCGTCAATCCCGTTTTCCACTTGTACGAATTGGATTCCTTCAAGTCGCCCTTGATAGTTGATTCGATCGAAGTTCGGAGACGGTTATCGTCATCGGCGATCTTCAGGAATTGAATGAGCCTGGCAAACACCGTAGCCGGATCGCTTAGCAGGTCTTCGTATCGGACCTCGAGAATCTGATCGCGGTCCACCGTCTTCGCGAACTGCTGAATGCGACAAATTGCGTCCTTCCAAACGCGCGCGGCGCAGAAGGCATTCTTCGGCCCGAAGTATCGTCCAAATACCGACAGTGCGACATCTCTTCCATCACGAACGAGGTGCACGTACTTCGCGTCCGGAAAGAGCTGCCGGACGACGTCCAGGTGATAAACGTCTTCTGGCGTCTTATCTCCCCATCGGGTCATTGACTGGTGGCTGGCGAGCGCACCGAAGAACGACTCGAGCACGCCCCGATAGGTTCTCGCTTTCACGTTGTCGAAAATCCGGTTCTCGTCTACGGCGAAACCGAACTTGGCCCAGCGGCTGAAGCACCGCTCAGATCCGATGTCCGCGATCAGACGTCGAAGATTGCCGTCCTCACGGAGATCCCCGTAGGTGTGTAGACGATTGAAGTAGCGATGGATGAACTGACTTTCGGTACCGAAACTGATCTTGAGATAGCGGCGGACCAGCTGCGAGAAAATCGTCGTCCCGGAACTGCCGTAACCGATGATGAAGACCGGCGACGTGTCTGTATGCCGTACATCCATGTTGCGTCAGAATACTATCTGGGGGGCCACTCACGCAGAAAAAACGTAGTCGAGCTGGAGCTCGAGAACGTCCGTTCGAAATAACGTTTTTGTCATTGGGCCGCTGCGGCCACCCCGCTTGGCGGGTCCATCGGGATTACGAGTCCCGTTTGAACGCTTTCATAGAGCTTGAGGCACGCTCTTGTCGCGCGAACGCCATCCTCATGGGTGACGAGAAGGGGTTCCGCCCCGCGAATCGCCTGCGCAAAGTGCGCGATCTCCTGCGCGTGACCCTTGTCGGTCCGCCAGCGGCTGAATTGCCCACGGCTCCGTCCCCGTATGGTGAGGGTGCGATAGTCGTCGAGCACGATCACCTGGCCGTCGTCGTAGATCTCGAGCCGCTCCTTGGAAAATGTGGCCGTTCCCTTTGCCGTGTACAGGAGCGTCGCGGTGGATCCGTCCGAAAACGTCAGCACCGTGGTGACGTCCTCAAGCGACGCGAGCGACGCCGCCGGCGTCGTCGATTGAGCGAAAATCTTGACGAGCTCGGCGTCGAGCAGCCATCCGAGCAAATCCACGAAATGGCAGACCTCGCCGACGATACGTCCTTTTGCGTGGGCAGCATCAAAGATCCAACTCTGACGCGGCAGCGATCCCGCATTCACACGGTACGTGATCATGCAGTTGCCGCGGCGTCGTTCGATGCGCCGCTTCGCATGAATCGCCAGAGGAGCGAAACGCCGATTGAAACCCACCATGCACAGCGGGGACTCCGCCCACGATCGTTCTTCGAACAGCCTGCACTCTTCTTCGTTCGTCGCCAGCGGCTTCTCGCAGAAGACATGCTTGCCAGCCTGCAAGCCGGCGATGGTCATGCCCGCGTGAAGATTGTCGCGCGTGAGGACGAACAGGGCATCGACGGCCGGATCGGAAAGCGCTTCATCGAAGCTCGTCGAGCAATGCTCCGCGTCGTAACGCTTGGCCATTTCCTTGGCGTTGTGACCCGTCGACGCAACGAGCAGTCGAAGGTTCAGGTCGGAATGGTTCCGCAGGTTTGGCAAGTGAAACTGACGGGCAAAAGAGCCGCAGCCGATGACGGCCACATTGATTGGCCTTGACAGTCTCATGCTGGAGCGGGAGGCCTTCAGCCGCATCGTGCGAGTCACCGGCACGTCCGCCTCGCCGTACCTCAGCACGACGCCGAGACTGGTCGCAGGCTGGTTGACCAGCATCGCATAAGCCTGGTCGGCTTCCGGCAACGGATAATCATGGGTAATGAGCGGATCCACCTTCACCCTGCCGGCCTGGACCAACCTGAGGAACTCCTCCATGTTGCGCCGCTCGGTCCATCGCACGTAGCCGATGGGGTAATCCGTTCCGTGTTCCTCGTAGGCATGATCGTAGCGACCGGGTCCGTAGGATCTGGAGATGACGAGATCCAGCTCTTTTCGATAAGCCTCTTCGCACGGCACGTTCAGATCGATCATGCCCACAACGACGATGCGGCCGCGATCCCGCAGCATGGCGACTGCCTGGTCGACCACGTCGCGTCCCCCGGACGCACAAATGATCGCACGATCCACCCCACGTCCCTGGGTCTCTCGGCGGAACTCGTCAGGAATCTGCGGGTTGGTAAGTGACACGTACTCCGCTCCGAGACGTCGAGCGAGGTCAACCCGTCCGGGCACGGGATCCGAGCCGAATACGCGCGCTCCCGCAGTCTGCAGGAGCTGGCTGACGAGCTGTCCAACGAGACCCAGGCCGATCACCGCACAAATGTCGCCGACTTGAACGTCGGCTCTGCGGACCGCCTGTAATGCGATGCTACCCAGCGCGACGAAGGACGCCTCGCGCGCCGCGACGCCATCGGGCACACGGACGCACAGGTTCTTTGCAGCGCGGACGCATTCTGCGTGTCCTGCTCCCGCATAGGCCACCAGGTCGCCTATCTGGATTCCCTCGATCTGGCTGCCCACTTCGAGGGCGACGCCGCAGCCGCTGTACCCGAGCGGCGTCCACTTGCTCGTTTCAAACCGAACGCGCTCGGCAGTCTTGCGAAGGCCTTCGGCGAACAGCATGTCCTTTACGCTCGACCGAATCTCGTGCGCGGTCAGGCCCTTCACGATCATGTCTCTGACCGTTCGGCGCACGGCGGCGGACTCGGTTCCGGCGCTGATAAGGGAATACCGATTCTGCAGTAGCACGTGTCCTGGGCCGCATTCGGGCGTCGGGACATCCTCGGCTGTGATCGTGGCCGCTGTCAGCGGGTTCTTGGTCATGAAGATTTGCTTCACCGCAATTGTCCTCCGCCGTTTCCGCTTACAGGGACGCAGGCGACGATGAGCCGGGTCCTCGATGCTCGGAAAGTACATCTCCGAAGACGCGTTCGACCTCGGTAGCAGTGCGTCGCCAGGAATGCGGCTCCATGAGCCTCCTGATTTCTTCACGATTCCACTGCGTCGACAGCGCTTCGACGATGCTTCGCGCGGCGACGTCCGCGGAACGTTTCGGGATGACAATGCCGAGGCGCCGGTCTCGAAGTATTTCCGGAATCTCGCCCACGGCGGTGGCAACCGCCGGCAATCCACACGAAAGCGCCTCGAGGAGCACGTTCGGACAACCTTCCCGTGAGCTCAAGAGCACGAACAGGTCGGAGGCACTGTACCATTCGGGCAATTCCTCGGGTGGGCGAGCACCGACCAACCGAACATGGTCTTCAAGGCGCTGGTCCTGAACGCGCCGCTCGATCTCCGCCGAGTAATCCTGGCCCCACCTGGCTGGCCCACCGACGATCACGACGAGCACATCCTGAAACCTGTCGCGGATGGCCGGCACCGCGTCGATGAGAATGTGAAAGCCCTTGCGTTCGAGCTGGTAGCCTACCGACAGCACGATCCGCCGGTCGGAGGGCAGGCCCAACCGGCGCCGCATTTCTTCGCTCCCGAGCGGCTGGAAGCGCTCGGTGTCAACACCGTTGGGAATGACTTCGATTTTCCGGGACTCCACACCGAGATCCTTCAAGGCGCAGGCAATCTCTCCGCTTACCGCAATGACTTTGGTCGCCGATTGTAACGCCCGGCAAATCTTGCCCCTGACCACCGGTATCTTCGGAAGGGTCAGGATGTCCTCGCCTCGACAGGTGATGACCAAGGGTCTTCTGAAACGACGCGCCAGCTGGGCCGCGGCAACGCCGTCGGGATACGCGAAATGGGCGTCGATGAGATCAAAAGCGAAATCGCGGGAGGCCCGTTCGACGGTCCGCCATAGACTGGCGACCATCAAGTCACCGTGGAGGAATCCACCGATTTTCGGGGGAAGAAAATATCGCGGTCGAATGACTGGCAGGCCATCGATGACTTCCCGCCTCGGTATTTGCGAGTACGGATACCACTTCTTGAAAGCGGGAATGGGTGGAAAGTAGGGAACCGGCGAGATGACGAGGAAACTGTAGCCCGGCATCGAGGCAATGCTGCGAATCCGCTCCTTTACGAAGACTCCGTGGATGGGTTGGATATTCGACGGAAAGGTCGAACTGAGCACCAGGATTCGGCGCGGGGAGAGCGTCGAGGCAGTTCCTGACGGGTGCATCCGTCCGCTGGCGCTGAGGCTCATGGGTCCCCTGAACTTGTAGGAAGCCGGCGCTTGACCGCGGTCCAGTTGCCGACGCCACGAATCGGCGCCCAGTCGCGGGTGGTCGCACGCGCATCGACGCCGGCGACGTACAGAATCCCATCCGTCAGATTCACGGATACACCAGACGAGGTCCGCGCCGGCAACTTCCTGCAGGACCTCACGCAATTCGGTTAGGTCTGCCACGCCATGGACCACCTCGCCCTGAGCGGCCACCACCGCCGAGCTCGACGCCTTTCCAATAAACGTCAACAGCCAGCAATCGATGGACTGAGTCACAGTGCAGCAAACCCGGTAGCCGTGCTGGAGGCATCCGTATGCGTCAGAGACCCACGCCACGGGGTTGTCCGAAGAGGATGCTTCCACATTCATCTCGAAACCAGCCACAGCTGGCCAGACAGCCAGAACGCCGCTCTTCAGGGCGATGACGTGGACGTGCCCGTCAAACCGCGGTGTCGCCGGATGCGTCCTATGATGCAGGTGCCAGAACCAGCGAATCACGCGCGGATGCGACGTGCGCACGTGATCGGCCACCCACACCCCTCTTCCCGCCAGTCGCAGAACGTGCCGGTCGATCACCGCTGAGCGCATGTCCAGCCGGCCATGCAGCAGCGAGGTTTCCTCGGTGAGATTGGCATCCAGCCGTGTCTTGCCGTTCACATGAGACCAGGCAAGTCGTCCGGCCGTCCGCGCCAACGGCACGCCTTCCACCTCAATTGTGTTGTGCGCTCCAGCCCCTCGAAAATACTCTACCCATTCAGGCGAGGCCGCGTAGGAGGGAATACCGGAGTCGATGAGAATCGGATTGCCTGCCTGATAAAGGATGAGCTGGAGCGCATCCAGATGCCCATGCGCGACTGACGGAACCGCATCGGCATGGAGACCGTCCGCGATGGGACCCGCGTCAAACAAGACCCAGTCCGAAGCGTTTTGATTCGCGCCGGCAATCGCGTAGCCCGACGAGGGAAGCACGGTCCCAGCCCTGGCTGGGGCCGCTTCGATGTTGTTCCACCGGTCGATGCCCTCGGTGCCAAGCAGCCAATACGCCTCTTCGCCAGCATCTGTCGACAATGATTTCAGTGCGGCCAGATCGAACATCGCCGCGCCGAGCGCACAGAAAGACCGAAAGTCCCACCAGTCGTCCGGGATTACTGGAATTGAGCGCGCGGAATCCAGGTCGCCGATGGCGCTCCACCGGTTATCGGGTGGTTTGAATGCGGCGCCCGCGGTGAATGCCTGCGCCGCGGTGCGTTCGAGCTGGGTGAACGGCATGCCGCCTGCGCGCGCGGCGAGGCACGCCATTGCGAGGAAGCCCAGCGTAAAAAAATGATAACTGGACGCTTGTTCGACACAGAAGCCGTCAGCATGAAACTGCGTGGGTCCGTGCTGTTCGAGCACCGCGCGAGCCTTTTTTCCCCAGAGTGTCGCGTCGCGATAGTCGCGCAACAGTCGGCTCAGCAAGTACAGCGCCGTGGCCTCGCCGACGAGATGATTATAGGGGCTGGAATAGATAGAGAGGTGCTGATGCAGATAGCCGGCATGGTCGATCAGGCTGTTGCTGATTCGCTCCAGCTCTGGCAGGGACCATTCCGGCCAATCGGCGAGCCCGGCAAGCGTCCACAACCAGGAGGTGCTTCGAACAGCGACCTCCAGGGCGCTCGCCCAGTTGACTCCTTCGTATAACGGGTTCTGATCAATCCAATCGAGAATGACGTCCCGTGCGCGGCTCGCCGCGGATGACTCGTGGGCGAAGACCCAGTTGCGCGCGAGCTCAACTAGATACTGGTGTCGGTTGAGTTCCCAGACATACTTGACATCGAGTTCATCGGGCAGGTCGTACACTTGGATGCGCGCGTAGAAATGCTTCGGCCACACACGTTCCGTTACTGGATCGGCATGCGACGCGAGCCGTCCGCTGAGATCGACTTCTCGTCCGAGCAGCTGCCATTTCCCTTCGAGCAGGCGCCCGGCGCGGCGAGCGGATCGAGCGGCGATTTCCTCATGAAGATTCGGGAAGCGTTTCCGCAGGTCTGCGATGTTGGCTGGCCGAAATCCCGGCACCAGCTCCAGCGCCCGTACGCCGAGTGTCGATGGCAGCCCGGCCAGGTCTTTATGGCGAGCCCGGCTCAGGCCCGAATACTCGGCCCATTCCGCTAGCCGAATCCACTGCTCCGAGGCTCGGTGCCGGGCCTCTTTCAGGGGCATGCGACGAAGCTTCTGGAGTCTGCCCATCGGATCAGTGATTCGGTCGCTCGAATCGCCTGCGTCGACGATTCCACATCGGCCCCGACGGGTCGTTCGTGAAGCCGGTATTCATTTTCGAAAGGCGGGCCAGTGCGGCCGACGGCTATCTGCCAACGAAGCAGGCATCATCGAATTTGGCTCATGGTCGGCGCAGTCCGTGCGCTAGCCTGGCAGCAATCTTCGGAGCCAGCGTTCCCTTTGGCGCGTTGCTGAGTGACGGGTCGCGCTCAGCCGAACCGGCCGTCGCAGCGGCCTCTGGCGCCTCAGAGCGAGCAACCCGGTCTATGGCCACCATCAGAGCCGGGATCCAGTATCCCCATTCGCTATCGAGGCTATCAATGAACATCGATGCTGCCAGGAAACCGGTGATGGACGTAACAAGGGCCGCGCAAAGAAACGACGTCGACACGTCCGAGACACGAAGGCGTGCGGACATCAGCCGTAAGGCGACGATGGTTGAGCTCAGGATAAACAGGAGACGCAGTGACAATCCTTGAATGCCCCACTCAGCAGCTTCGTTGATGAACCCATTGTGCACCGCGCGGTTTTCTTCCTGGATACCTTCATTGGCAAGATATCGCTCTGCGTAGATCCTCTTGTACGCATCACCGCCGGCACCAAGCGGGTGATCCCGCACCATCTTGAGGCCAGCTGACCAGAAAATCAGGCGATTGCCAGCCGACCGATCTCGTTCCTCTGCATTCACAAAGGTCGTCGCGAAACGCGATAGGATATCTGGATCACCGAGGAGAAAATACGTCGCGACCGAACCCAGTATCAACGCAATCGTGATGTGTTTTCGGATTCGGCCTCTTGCGAGCACCAGAAAACTCAAGCCGGCGAATATCGTCGCGAGAAATGCACCGCGGCTGTTGCACAGTAGTATCAGGTTCAACACGAGCGGTGCCACGAGAATCGCTGCCAGCTTCGTACGCTTCTCACCCACGAATATGGCACTTCCGACAATCGGGAGCGCCGTGAGCATCAGAGACGCCAGCAGGTTGGACTCCGTGGCGCCTGGCGCACCGATGTTTTCGATTCGTGAACCGTGGATCGAGCCCCGGTTGTTCACAGACGCCTCGAAGCCGATGTAGCCGGCGCCGAGGACAATCGACATCAAGGCGATCTTGAGATCAACGCGGTCGCGAACAGCCAGTCCCACGAGAAAGAACAGAAGCACGAATTTCGTCAGCGCAAAGTAATGAACGGCGCTGATGGAGATGTTCGGCGCAAGCGCGAGATGGACGAACGTCGCGTTCACCAGGATGGCTAACAGGTATTTGCCGACGCGCTTGAGTGAGCGCGTATCACCAAGCCCCGAGCGGGCGCACTGCAGGAACACTGCACTCAACAGTATGATTCCGGCGTAAAGGTTCCATCGGGGCCCTGCCAATGTGGCCTTACCCCACCACCACAGGTCAGGTGATGCGAAGAATGTCAAAAGGTAGAGGGAGAACCCGAATATCGCTCTGCGCAGCGACAGGATCGTCAGCGTTCCGAACAGGAGAATCCACGTAGCGGCTGTCAGGCTCACCGCGACTCCATTCGGCGCACCCGCCGGTCTCTCGCGAGCTGCGAGTACAAATCCTCATATCGTCGGACCATCCGCTCGGCGCCGTATTGATCGATATGTCGTCTGACGGCATTCTCACGGAAGCCGTCTCGCAGGGTGCGGTTTGTGATGAGTTGAAGCAGGGCAGCCCCGAGCGCGCCGGAGTCCGCCGAACACACCACAAGTCCGCAAGGATTGTTCCCGCCCACCATCTGTGCATTCTCACCGACATCTGTGACGACCATGGGCAGACCGACCGCCATGGCTTCGAGTATCGAGAGGTTCATGCCTTCGCTCAGGCTCGAGTTGAGATAGACATCCATAGCGCGGAGCCAGGCGCCCACATTCAGCTGTTGTCCGACTAAGTGGACGCGATCCGCCAGCCCGAGCGAACGCGCAATCATCGTGAGCGATTCTCGCTCCGGTCCTTCACCGACCAGCACGAGGTGCACTGGAAGACCCTTCGCGGCGATCTCGCAGAGGGCCCTTATGGCGCTGCCGTAGTCCTTGACACTCGCGATACGACCTACGCTTCCCACGAGAGTGTCGCTCGGACTGACGCCGAGTTGTCGTCGCAGTCGCTGGGCGTCGTCTGCATCCGACCGATGCCAGGGAAGATCGACACCATTGGGAATCAGGCGAACTTGCGATGGCGGAAAGCCGGTCATGTCTTGAAGACGATGTCGCACAGCCTCGGACACGACGACGACCGCATCCGCGGTGCGCAAGGTCCAGCGCATCGCCTGCGTTCGCAGCCGAACCTTCCACGAAGTGCGATCCGTGGCTCCTGCGACCGTTCCGTGCTCGGCGTGCACGTGAACCGGAACCTGCGACCACCGACGGCCGATGGCCGTCTCAACCAATGTGCCCCAGTTGTGAGAGTGAACGATTTCAATTCGTTGGTCGCGAAAAACCGCGGCCAGTCTCGCGACGGCCGTGACATCGTTGCCCGGTTTCTTCTTGAGCTCGAGGATTCTTGCATCCGCCGCTTCAATCCAATTCGCGGCGTCGCCTCGCCTGTCCAGACAAATCACCACGGGGACGAACCGAGATCGATCCAGCTGATTCACCAACCGCGCGACACAACGTTCCAGCCCGCCCACGTTAAGGGCATGCACGATGTATCCGATCCGCAGCGGCCCCGCGGTCTGGTCGGAAGCTGACGCCATCCTCGCCACTCCCGAATCGTCCCCGGCAGTGAACCTGGAATCAATCCTGTCTCCGACCACCGTTGCCATAGTCGCTAAGGGATCCCCCGCACAATCCGTGGGCCAATAAGCGTCGCGAGCCCGACCGGAAGCCGCTTCCACAATTCAATAGCAAGGCGGAATTTGGCGTTCGAAGGGCTGAGGTTCGGAGGTTCGGCCTTGGACAGCAGATAGTATTCCCAGCAGTGCGGGTAGGGGTCTGTTCTCCACTGTTTCTTGAAGTGAAATGCGCTGTCCCCGAGAGTCGAGCGCCCGAAATCGAACTTGACAGCGCCTGTCGCAATCGCGTGTTCAATCACTGTCCAGTACAGGAGAACGTTGCCGCAGAGTGACCGATGCTCGAATAGCGAAGAAGCCCAGGGCAGTTCGAGCGTGCCGCGATGCCTGTAGCTCAACCCCGCGGCGACTGACTTGCCCTCGGACCTGACAACGAAAATGCGCGCATGTTCGGGAAATTGCTCGAGGACTTGTTCGAACAATTGTCGCCCGTAGACCGGCGTTCCCAGGTCGCGCATGTTCTGCGCGAAGACAGCGTAGAAATCCTCGAGTAATTCAGTTCGCCCGCACACGGTCGTGAGGTCATGTTTCTGGGCCTTTCGGACTTGATTACGGACCTTACGATCCAGCAGATTCCAGGCAGTCTCGGTATCCCGCGCAAGGCGGAGCATCAACGAGACTTTGTGGCGCCTGGCGGGAAGCTCCTCGAACTGTTGACGCGTATGCCGGAGCTCGACATGCGATGCGTTGTATCGCTTCGCAATCTGCGCTGCTCGTTCCAGCAGGGCTCTCGCCGTAGCCTCGTCGTCGGCCAGGATCCCTCCATAGTTCACGAAGGGCAGCGACACTACTGCGGTGCCGAACAGGCGACTTCGGACGATTACGAGTGGTAACACTCCGACCACCCCGCTACCGGCTCGGGCAATGAGATACTCAGTCTGGTGGCGAAACGCCCGTTCGAACACGACCCGCCAAGGCCAGGCGTGATAACCAGTACTGTCTGGATGCTGATTTACATAACAGTCCCACTCCGACTCGTTCGCCTCGGAGGATACAACCACTCTGTGACGTGTCCGATCGTGGGCCTGATCCGCCTCGACCGAGGACTCAGCGGGCATCGTCGCTCCTCAGGAGCCAGTAGTCCTTCATGACCAAAAAGCGATTCATCACGAGAGCGTCTATCGCGCCTGAGAACGTCGTGCGAATCGCATCTCGTGGCGTACATGCGGTCGGCTCGGGTGGCACGCTCAAGGTGGTATTCATGAGCCCGGGGACACCGCTTTTCTTGAAATGGATGTCGAGGAGATCCGACAGCTTTGTCGATTCGTTCGTCGAGACGGTGTGGATGGAGGTCGAATGTCGCGCGTCCAAGACGGCCCGGCAACGGTCACGCCATTCCGCCTTGACCGTGGCCCTGAGCAACATGTACGGAGAGGAGAGAGTTGTTTCGAGACATTGTGTGGCAATTGACTCCGGCATCGACACCGCGATGGGATGATCCTCAGCGCGCCCCTTCAGGTATCGATTGATATTGTCCTTGGCGTACCGATTTGATGGATCGGAGAGAATGCTGCGGCTGCCCAACGAACGAGGTCCGAAATCCATCGCACCTTGAAACCAGGCCACGACCTTTCCCTGTGACAACAAGCTGGAGACCCTGCTCAGAAGGCGATCCCAGCTCGGCTCATAGATGTAATCGAGGCGGGCATTATCGAGCGCTTCCTTGACCTGCATTTCCGAGAACTGCGGACCGAGCGAGAGATGCTCGATCGCGAACCGAGTCTGAACATTTTCCGCTGCCAATGCGGCTCCGATCGCACAGCCGGGAGCCTCTGGCACTGGCGCGAATTGAATTGAGCTTCCGAACTGATTCCGGAGCGCTGCGTTCAAGTACCCATTGGAAAACAAGCTACCGCCGACGACCAGCTGACTGAGGCCGGATTCCTCCATGAAGCCCGACAGCATTTCCTGGACCAGCGTATGTATGCGGCGAGTAAAGCTCGCGGCGAGGTTACTCCGAAGCTCCTGCACTCGGACGTTCGGCGTTGCAGCATCTGCGAGAGCCTTCGAGTCGCCGACCGGATGTTGACAGCTTTCTGTGAGCGCCGCGATCTGGACACGAATGCCGGAGTCGGGACTCCATGACAGCGCACTCTCGAAGGACGGCCCAAGCTCAGCGTCGCCAAGCGTCGCCAGACCACTCAGCCCGTCCAGTTGACTGCTCGAATCGCATCCGAGAAGCCGGGTTAGGGTCGCGATCGTAAGGAACAGGTCTTTAGCGCCGCGGATCGGGCCTCGTGGGACGACGATGCCGTCCGTTTGTGAAAATACCTCGCCTGCCAGGTAATGCTCAGGATCGAGGATGACAATCAGCGATCTGTCAGCGTTTGCACTCGCCGCTGCCTGCACAGCGTGGGCACGCGTCGGGCTGATAACTACCAGTTGTTTGTGTCGCAGACAGTTCGCGACGTCAGCGTGCTCAGCCACCGGAAAATCCTGGGACGCGACGAATGACGCCACGTCCGCTGCATTCCCGAAACTGGCGTGGAGGTGATGATCAGTGCTGGCTACGACCGCGACGTTCTGGAAAGTGATGCCTGCACGACGCAGACATGCGGTCGTCGCAAAAAATGGGAAGCCCCCGGCAACGCGATACCCTACCCGTGGCACCCTGACCTGGCTTTCCTCGGTGACTGCAGCGATTAGCTTGCCATCAACGACCAGTGCTGCCGCTGCATCACGACGCCTGCCCGTGATCCCCAAGACGATCATGGGCGCTGTGCTCGCCTTGATGGGTGCTCCGCCAGGTAATCTCCCATTGCGAGGTAGTCGAGATTCCCTAGCAGAAACGCCCTCACGGCATCATTCGGCGTGCAGACAATCGGCTCTTCGTGCATGTTGAAGCTCGTATTGATGACCGACGGAATCGAAGTCAGCGTGTAATAGTCCTGAAGGATTCGGTAGAAGCTCGGATTCGAATGTTTCGTGACGAGCTGCGGGCGGGCGGTTCCGTCCACATGGACGGCTGCGGGTGACACCTTCTTCATCCCCTCCGTGCAGTCGAATGTGATCGTCATGAACTGGGCGGCGAAATCCGCGCCATCGATGTTCTTGTAGCAGTCATGCCGCTTCTCATACAACGTCGCGGGTGCGAACGGCATGAACTCGGTTCGGCCGAGCCGCTGGTTGAGCCATTGATTCACTTCCGGCTCTCTGGCGTGGTAGAGAATGGAGCGGTTGCCGAGGGCCCTCGGTCCGTATTCCATCCGCCCGTCGAATCGCGCGACGACTTTCCCGGCCGCAATGAGAGACGCAATCTTGGGCTCGATCGGCGAATACCTGACAAAGGGAAGTTCCGCAGTTTGAAGAGCGGCGGTCATCTCCGCGTCGGTGAACGAAGGCCCCCAGAACACGTCGTCGATCGGCTTTCGCAGCGCGTTGTTGCCTATGAACTGCAGGAATCCCGCGCCAGTGCCGCACCCGCCGTCGCCCATGTTCGGATGGACGAAAATCTCGTCCACTTCCGGTATCTCGCGCAGGCGCTGATTCAATTTGACGTTGGCCACGACGCCCCCTGAGAGCACGAGACGCCGAAGCCCGGTCAGTTTGAGATAGTACGATATGTATTTATGGGCAATGACTTCGAGGACGTGCTGGTAGGCTGCCGCCACATCGATCTTGGGGAATTGGCTCGCGAGCCGCCTGCTGAAAAACACATTGTTGCTTTCCAGGATGCGAAACGTGCCGTCCTCCTGCTGGAACCGCGACAGCAGCACCTCCCGCAGAATCGTCGGATCGCCGTAGGCTGCCAGCCCCACGATTTTTCCTTCGTGGCGACTGGGCTTGAAGCCAATCCCGGAGGTGACCGTCTCGTAGAATGTCCCCAGTGAATGCGGATATTCGAGCGAGTGAATCCTTGTGATGACCCCATCCACTCCCTTACTGACACTACCGGCGAGGCCGGACCCGTAGCCATCGAGCGTAACAATGAGAGCGTCGTCGAAGCCGCTCGAGTAATAAGCGTTCGCGGCATGGCACACGTGATGCTCGAGACGCTTCAGCTTTTGTCGAAGCCCGAGTTCCTCCAGCGCCGTTTCAAGCTCCAACTGCCATTGATAGTGAAAGGCCTTTGCGTTGTCGCCCCAATGCTCGGATCCTCGTTTCGCAACGTTTCTGGAGATGACGCTTTCACTGGCTAGAAGTCGATAGGCCAGATTCTTCAGCACGCCCTTTTCCATCCGTTCGTTCGGCGTACTCAGGCCAGGTATCCTGCCGGTCCGAGCGGGGACCTTCTCCGCCGCCTGCGCAATAAGCGCGTTGAGTCTGGGCGACTCCACCTCGTCCAGAAAATCTCGTTCGTTCGATAAGTTGCGTTGAAACAAACTCGTCTCTTCCTGCCACGTCAGGAAGGGGTAGACAACCGTCTCGATCTCGTCGGGTGTCGTCCCCGTCTGCTCGAACGCATTCTGCAGCGCGTGCCAGGGGAATCCGGCGTGGAGCTTGACCCTCGTAAACCGCTCCTCGGCCGCCGCGTATGTCACGACGCCGTCTTCGACCAGTGTGACCGTGGCGTCCTTATCGAGCGGTGAGATTGCCAGCACTTTCATGACTGTGTCTACTCGCGCGGAGTCGGAGCCGTGCTCGGACCAGAAACCTCCCGACCGACTCGTGTCCGGAACAGATGAGGAATGGTTGTCTCGCCACTCAGTGAACCAAAGAAGAAGTCGCAATACGAAGTGATCCTGTCGAAGAATCGGTTCAGGTCTCCAGTTGTTTGAACATACGGAGTGTGTCCAGGCTCAAGTGACGGGCTGTGAAATGTCAACGAGAAGGTCCTGACCCCCTGCGCCATGAGGGCCCGCGTCAGCAGCTGCAGCTCCGCGGCCGAATATCCTTCGGGCGAGAGCATGACTTTGTTGACGATTCCGAGCCTGGCCAGGACGCCGACGACATGAGCGCCCCGAAGGAGTGGTCGAGACGCATACCGATGCACTGCAGGACCAAATGTTCCTGCAATCCCTGCGTAACCGCCTGTACACGGAATCTCCAGCAGCCGCCGCTTCGGCCCAAAGAAGAATGGCGCCGCATCGAAATCTTCAAAGTTGGGTCCGCCCTGCGCCGAGTAGTCAGAGGATGGATTGATGCTCATGTCCACCTCAAACTCCAGGCTGTCGAGCACGGTCACGGTCGAGAAGCCGAATCCGTAACGGCCCGCTTTATAGATCCGTGGCTGCACGTCCAGATGATCGCCAATTTCTTGCAGGAGCGTTTCGATTTTCGCGCGCTCGAGAGACGGTCCAAGGTTACACGCAAAACTATTGGTACCCGTGACGGCTTCATCAAAGGGGGGCGTTACCCACGGATGGAGATGCGCGCCCACACTACAGCCTCCCGAGTCATGGATAGCCTTGATTGGTCCGTAGCCATCCGGCTGGTGGGCAATAGGAAAGTCGACTACGTATGTCGGCCGAATCTGATACTTCTCAAGAATTCGCTGTGCCCGTTCGACATGGCGCGCAGAGCGAACACTCGTATTCGCCCGAGAAAACGGCCCGTGCCAGTCGAATTCCTCTTCCGTGTCGACCACGACGAACAGCAACGGTTTCGTGGAGAGGGCAAGACGAACTGCAACAGCATTGAGGGCCGCGTCCTCCTTCCTCATGGGCATTCTTGGAAGGTCAAATCCTGCCCCCAACGATTCGGCCTGCTCGACAGTACCAGGACTGCTCGACCCTCGCTCGTCAGAAAAATCACGCTTGGACTCGCTGCTCGTTGACGGCATGACGTAGGGTCCGTGGCTTGCGATATCGTCAGAATGCGAGGGCGGCCAACCCACACCCACGCTCGAGGAGAGTTTCGGTTGGCGCAGATCTATAGGCGGGGTCTCCAGAAGGGAATGACCCAAGCGAGCGCTACGAGGCCTGCCACCATCAGCATGCCCGCGCCGATCGAAAAAACGCGGCGCCTCCTCTTCCGCCGATCGGCCTTTGTGACCATGGCGGGCACTATCGCCAGGACCGGCAGTTTCAGGGCGACCAACGCGTCGTCCTGCGTCCTGATCGTGGAGTCGTTGTACTCGGCGACGGCGGCAAAGGCGAACCCGACTCCCAGTCCGATCAGCGCCCCCAAGAGATTGATCAATGGCCGGTTTGGGCTGACTGGCCTTTCAGGCAACTGTGCCGGTTCGATGACTTTGAACTGTTCACCGATCTGCCGGCGTTCGAGATCCGCTGCGATCTTGGCGTCCTCTCGCTTCGTGAGCAGAGCTCGGTACCGTTCCTGCAGTGTTTCGTAGTCGCGCGTGACGACAGCGAGTTCAGATTCCCTGGCGGGAGTGGCTTCGATTCTCGCTTGGTACGTCAGGATAAGAGTTTTCAGCCGGTTTTCTTCCGCCTGCACCTTCGTCAAACGAGCGCTCAGCTGGACTTTCTCAGCTTGAAGTTCGCTCAGTCGATTCCGACGTGCGCGCTCGTCCGCCGTGAGGGGCGTTGACGGCGTGGTTGGCGACAAGGGTGCCTTCAGCGCTTCATCAGCCACTTTCTTCTCGAGCGCCTCGATCCGTCTTTGAGTCCGAAGGACGTCCGGATGTTCGGGTTTCAGGTGAAGCTGCATGTCGCGAAGCTCCTTACGCGTCGCCTCGAGCTGCTCAGCAGCCGTGCCTTCGGTCAAGGGCTCCTCGATCTCACCACGGGCTGCGGTTGCCGCGCGGGTTGGTCGAGGTGCGGGCGTAGGAGCCTGGCTTGGAGGCACGGCTTCCAAGTCTGCGATGAGTCGATCGATCGCCAGCATTCGGTCGCGGTCCCGATTTGACGAGTCGATAGTCGTCTGCAGTTGCGTCTGCGTTTGCTGGAGCACCTGCAGGTTCGTCTGCAGCTGACTGGGCAATTGCCCGGTATATCGATTGCGGTAGTCTTCGAGTCGCCTTTCATTCTCCAGGAGCCGCTGCCGAGCTTCCTCCAGCTGCGTCTCGAGAAACTGGTCGGTTCCTTCTGCCTGGACTTCCCGATCTCGTAGATTCTCACCAATGAACAAGGCCGTCAGCCGTTCTGTCACCAGCATTGCCTTGCGGGCGTCTGACGATGTGTAGCCGACGCGAAAGGATGATCCGCCGTCGTCACGCCTGCCGGTCCTGATCGGAATGTTCACAGTGATGTCCAGCCGCATTCGATCGACCACGTCCTGCATCGCAGTTGTCTTCAGTTCCTCTGAGTACAATCCGAAATCCTTGACGATCTGTTCCAGCCGTGCTCGACTCAATATCTCCTGGCTGATCGAATGGATCCGATCTTCAATCTGCGTTGTCACGGTTGACCGCACGTACGTTTCAGGAACGCGTTGTGGTACGACGAGAATGAGCGCCTCAGACATGTAACGATTCGGAACAAACCGTGCCGCCACTACGGTGCCCACGGAGATGAACACGAGCGGCAGCAGGATCAGCCACTTTCGTGCGACCGCGGCACGGACGAGGTCTTCGGGACGATATGTTTTTCCTGGCAACACGATCGCCACCCCTGGTCTACGCGTCCGATGCGACGAGACTTGACTGTTTCAGCATCCCGAACCGCCGCGCGAGTGCGCTGCCCAAGTGCAGTTGATCAAGGCACAACCACCGTATCTCCAGGCTTGAGCTCGATGTTCTGTTCGAGCTTCTGCCTCTTCATAACTTGTTTATAGTTGAACTTGTAACTGATTTGCTGACCTTTGTCGGTGCGGATCACAACAATGCCTTCGCGATCTGCATACTCCTGCAGTCCTCCCGCGGTGGCGATCAATTGCAGCACTGTTGTCGGACCGGCGAGAGGGTATGAGCCGGGTCTCGTCACCTGTCCCGTGATATAGACCTTGCGACTATGGACTTGCCGGATAACAACGGTCACGTTCGGTTCCGTCACGTACTTGCTGGCTGCCTCGGATACTCGAACTCGGAGCTGCTCGGGAGTCAGGCCGGATGCCTGAATATCGTTCAATAACGGCAGCGAAATCATGCCGTCCGGACGAACCACGACATCCGCGGAAAGCTCTTTCTCTTTCCAATAACTCACCGTCAGCGCGTCCTCAGGCCCTATGACGTAGTCCGCCGGGAGCGCCGATGGAGACGCGGCGGTCGTGGTCGGCCCAGTGGCCACGGGTGTCGCAGGCTTCTGCTGAACGTGCCCGAGCGCACTGCCCCTTGATCTCGACACGACTGTGAGTCGGCCGGGCAAGCTCGGGGACAAGGAGGATGACATGAGTTCCAACGCGAAAACTGCGGCAGTGAGATTGATCATGATTATTGAAAGGCCTCTCGTAGGGTGCGTGGCCGTGAAGCGCGGGTCGTCTCGGTCGCGCCAAGAGCAATCGGCGTCACTCCCCGCACTGCCTGCGTCCCGTTGACGGGTATCGCCGGAGAAACTCCGAAGCGAATACTGTAATAAAGGAGTGCAGACCATTCGTAGGCCACATACCGACGGTCGCGACCGTTCTTCCACCAGGCGCTGGCGCTCTCGGTCGCCGGAAGAATGCCGATGTCAATTCCCGTACCGTTAAATGCATGCAGAAAAGTCGCCAATGCCCGGCGGGTGTGGTACCGGGATGTGACGACCAGAATCGGACCGTCAAGTTTTTCGTGTCGCGCATATCGCAGCATGGCGTCGGCTTCGCTATACGTGTTCCAAACCTTGTCCGTCAGAATATGGATTCGGTCAGGTGACACGCCATGTCGACTCAACCAGTCAGCCCGCCGCGGACAATCGTAACAATTGAACGGCGTCACCTGGACAGGCTCCGTGAGCACCACCACGCTTGACGGAAACCGCTGCGCCATTTCTGCTGCTGCGGGCAATCTTTCCCAATCATGGCTCGCCAACGACACGATAGCGTCCGGGTTATCGACCGTCTTTTCGACGACAAGCGCTGTTCCGGCGTCACGGCCGAACAGCGCCGCAACCACCAGGACAACCGCCGCGATGACGAAACCCCGCGTACTCAACCGACGGAATCCCGCGGCGTTCGAGTGGTGCGCGCGCTCCTGATATCGGGCGTGTTCCTCCTTGTCAGCCACTCGTTGCTATCCGGCTGTCTCAAAACAGTGTGTAAATAAATGGCGCCGCTGCGGTTCCCGCAAGCAGCAGCAATCCCCCCACCATGACAAGTGCCAGCACAATGGGAGTCAGCCACCACTTCTTGTTCTCGATGAGAAATGTCGTCATTTCCAGCATCAACCCCCGACGCGGCTGACTTGCTCGGCCTGCAAAGTCATCGCTTTCCGTGCCGTTTGACCGACTATTCACATGTATCTCCATCAGTATTGCTTGAAGTAGCGGGCAGATTCCGGAACACGCTGGCGTGACACCCAGTAGGTCCGACTCGAGCTGTCGAACTGTTTTTCTAAGGGGTCACGCCCGACGAAGCGCATAAGGATGCCGATTGGGGTCAGGATCAGATAGAAGATGATGGCAAGAATCGAGTGCGACACGATCCACGCAATCGGATAGGTGACATACATCCAACCGACGTAGAGTGACTGCTGGAGGCCCGGCACCAGATAGTAGAGAAGAGCGAAACCCGCCCCTGCGCCCCAGATGATCTGGCCGACTCGCCACGAGTCGGTCCTCCACGAAATCACGCTGCCGGCGCAGAGAGCGACCAGGAACAGGGTTAGGCCGAACCACCGGAGATCGCGTGGGCTCGGATTGCGTCTGATCTCAACGACACTCATATACCGACGAGCTTATCTCCCTCCATCGTCTAGTCTAGCTCGAACTGCGCGAGATACTGACTCATTTCCGTGGCAGTCGCAGAGGACTGTTCATCTTTGAGAAGGACAAATCGTTCAAGCACCAGGGCATCTATGTTTGTGGCTCTGAAGCATCGATACGCCTCGTCTGGCCTGCAGACAATGGGCTCTCCGCGCACGTTGAAACTGGTGTTGATGATGACCGGACAGCCGGTTTTCTCTTCGAACGCTCGCAGCAACCTGTAATAGCGGCCATGGCGATCGGAGTCGACCGTTTGGATTCGCACCGAGTAGTCGACGTGGGTAACTGCCGGTACTGTCGACCGCGGGGCCTTGAGTTTGTCGAAGCCGGAAAGCGTGCGTTCGTTGCCGTTGGGATCGATCCGCTGATGGCGATGCACCGGAGCGACAATCAACATGTACGGGCTCTCATCGCTCGGACGCAGCTCGAAGAAGTCGGACGCGCGTTCCTGGAGAACGGAGGGTGCGAACGGGCGGAATGATTCGCGGAACTTGATCTTCAGGTTCATGACGGACTGCATCTCGGGATTTCGAGCATCTCCGATGATGCTACGGGCTCCCAGAGCTCTCGGACCAAACTCCATGCGGCCCTGGAACCAGGCGACGACCTTCTGCTCCGCGAGGAGGGAAGCGACGTAGCCACAGAGGTCGTCATCGGTTTCGAACAGCCGGTAGATCGCGCCCGCGCGATCCAGAAATGCCTGAATGTCCTCGGCTGCATATGCAGGGCCGAGCAATGAACCGCGCTGTGAATCCAGCCGCTTCGGGATTCGCGGGTTCCCGAGCAGGTGATGATGGATGAACAGCGCCACACCCAATGCGCCGCCTGCGTCACCCGCGGCGGGTTGAACCCAAATCTCCTTGAACGGTCCTTCGCGCAGGATGCGGCCGTTTCCCACGCAGTTGAGCGCGACACCACCCGCCAGGCACAGCCTGTCGAGTCCCGTTTCGGCGTGCACATGCCGGGCGCAACGCAGCATGATCTCTTCAGTGACGGCCTGGATTGATGCCGCGAGATCCATCTCGCGCACGGTGAGGGGAGATTCGGGCTTGCGGGGAGGGCCGCCAAACAGCTGGTCGAACTTGGACGACGTCATGGTGAGACCGGCGCAATAGTTGAAGTACGCCATGTCCATGCGAAATGACCCATCATCCTTGAGATCGATCAACCAGTCGAGAATGAGGCTCGCGTACTTTGGCTCGCCATACGGAGCCAGTCCCATCAGTTTGTATTCGCCCGAATTGACCTTGAATCCCGTGTAGTAAGTAAAAGCGGAGTAAAGCAAGCCAAGGGAATGTGGGAATCGCAATTCGTGGCTGAGCTCAATCCGATTCGCACGACCCACACCGTAACTCGCCGTCGCCCACTCGCCGACGCCGTCCAGTGTGAGAATGGCGGACTCTTCGAATGGAGATGGAAAGAATGCGCTCGCGGCATGGGATTCGTGATGCTCGGTGAAAACGAACTGCTTCTGATACGCGCCGCCGAGACCCCTGCTCATCTCTCGCGGCAAATACAGCTTCTGTTTCAGCCACAACGGCATCGCCGACAAGAACGACTTGAACCCCCTTGGCGCGTAAGAGAGATAGGTCTCGAGCAGCCGCTCGAACTTCATAAACGGTTTGTCATAGAACCCGACGTAGTCGACGTCCGCAGGTGACATTCCTGACTGCTTGAGACAGTATTGGATCGCCTGTGTCGGAAACCGGTCATCATGTTTCTTCCGGCTGAATCGCTCTTCCTGGGCGGCGGCGACAATCTCGCCGTCAACGACCATCGCGGCCGCGGAATCGTGATAAAAGGCGGAAACCCCGAGTATGCAAGTCATGTGGATCAAGCGCGGGCTATTGCATCAGTGGAATCCACCCCGTTATCCCTATGCGGACACCCTGGCGATCGAGTACGGGCGGGAATCCGGTCGGAATTTCGACGCCTTGCTGAAAGGTGTGGCGGTAATAGAAGTACTCGGTAAACAACGCGAAATGTCGGTTCAAGGCCTCCTGAAGCCTGGCGCCAGCCACGACGTTCTCGTAGGCCCTTCCGGTCGAACTGAATTCCAGGCTGCCCACTGAATAACCCGCTATCGCATTGAACTGCAGCCGCCGGTTCAGATATCCGTCGAGGCTGCCTCTGAACAAATCCACAAAGTGGGGCTCGGAAAAACCGTCGATGAATCGCAGGCCACGCTGATATTCAAGGCTGGCAATCCAACTGCGGCCCATCTGGTGCGCGAGCTGAGCATTTCCCAGAAATCGGAACAGCGCACCACGACCTGGAGCGGATTGATTCTGCATCATCAAGAGTGAGCCGGTGCCGAAGGCGAGCGTCGTCCGGCGCGTGAGAGAAAGGGCCCGCGCAAAATCGAACCCGAGATCGATCTCGTGCGCTTCGAACGGATCGTTCTGCGCGCCGAGATCATAGTCCGCCGAACGATATCCGTACCCTGCGTGCAATCTCGTGTATTGGTTCAAGGAGTAGACGTAGCGAATTCTCCCGAGGTGTCGCTGCAGAAAGCGGTCGTCATTGGGAAACCATGACGGCCGGAAACTGTATTGCAGCATCAGTGACGATCGGCGACTCAGATCCCGGGCGAAGACGAGTTCCGTTGCGGAGCGAAACACGCGTTGATCGAGCGCGGCAAGATTGTCGTCGTCCACGAACGACAATCCACCTCCCACCCACGGTCCGAGGGCGCCACCGCCTCCTTGCGAACCGAAGGAACCCTCAAAGCCGTACGGGAGCGTGGTCAGATGGTAGTAAGGGCTGTAGCTCACCGCTTGCTGAACGGCGATTCGGGTCCTCGGTCCAAGATTGCCGAACATCGTTCCAAAGCCACGGTAGCTCGCCGTCGAATAGTGGCTCGAGTACGGAACGTACCGGACTCCTGCGCGACCGCCGGCGCTAAACGAGAACGACGGGGAATTTCGCCAGAGCAGCAGACCTACATAGCCGAGGCCGAACGCGTCTTTCTGAAAGAACTGAGGATCAGCGGGCTCGTTGTCGGCGTCCAAAACGTTGTGGTCGTACGCTCCGCTGAGGGAGAACGTGAGGTCAAGCCCCCTCGAGCGAGGTGTGGCTATATCGGCCCCGAATAAACCTTGAAACGGGCGTCTGAGGTCCGTCTCTTCACCTGTCTGACCCCATGCCTGTGCGGCAAACCCGGTGAAGAGCGCGATGGCCAATCCGACGACAGGACGGAACGCCATGATGTCAGGGTCGCTGAGCTTGAAAGCTGTCTAGCGCCTGGAACAGCAGCCGGGTCGCCAGCCCATCCACAAGGGCACCGCTCGGCAGCAAACCCGCATCGTGCACCATGAATAGCGTCATCGGCTTTCGGGGCTGGAGAAGCAATCGGAATGCCGTCCTGATCTGGAAAACGTATGGGTTATCGACGAATTCAGTGCCATAGACGAGCGTATAGATTGCCCGGCTTCCAGCCGTGGCTCGCAAGCTCTCAAGCAGATGAATCGGTACATCTGGTCGCGCTGGTACATGGACGGTACCGCCATCCGTGAAATCGAATCCATGCAGTACCCCAAGCTCCGGATGGTGATAAAGGCGTTTGAAGTCGTAGGATCGCGCAACGAACAAGGTCAGCTGATTCCGTCCATTCGTATAACGCCGCTCTATCCAGTCATCGCTGCTATAGGTGTCTCTGACCCAGCGCTCCTTTCGGTCGGTAGGCTCCGACGTCAGGCCAACCAGCGACGGACTGATCACTCGAGTCGTGCGGCCGTCCGACTGTACGCGACCGACATAGGAGTGAATCACGATGGGCACCAGCGCAATTCCCAGCAGACCGATCGTGACACTACTGAATCGAGGCGAAATCATAGGATCTCGGGCCCCGAGAGGAAGGTTCTCCGAGATAGACAATGAGCGGGACGACGACCATGAACGTGACCATGCCGGAGACCGGATGAAGCCAGGTCTGGAGGACGCGTTGTCCCTGCCAGACGACGAGCAGCGCCAGGACGGTCACTCTGACCAGATTGGCGGCGATCGCGAGCGGCACGGCGGCGAGTACCACGAGCAGACGTCGGCGCGTGCCAGCCGACGAGGAGTATGCAGTCAATCCCGCAACAGCCACGCTAGCGTAGAGAGTCGAAAACCCGCTGCATCCATCGCCCACGAGTAGAGAGACGCCTGGCAGGTGCAAGGTCGTTCCTTCGGCGAACACCGGAACTCCTACCAGGTGAACCACCGACGCCGCCGTGCCGGTAGCGAGCCGTCGGAGGCCCAACTGCAGTCTTTCGATGAGCACCAGTGGGACCGGCAGCATCAACGTTGCGAAAGCCAGAGGGAGAGCGATGGCGCGGGTTCGGCGTTTGCCGAGGAAGAGCAGGGCCAGGCCCGGCAACGCCAGGATGAGTGACGCGGCAGACAGCAACTGCGTGTGCATTCCGGCGTCGAGCGCCAGCAACACGAGGGCCGGCACCAGGAATAGGAATCCCCACGCACTCGCATCGTCGTCAGCGTCTCCGATGTGGCGAAGTTCCCTCCATACGAAGTAAGCCACCACCAACGGAATGACGAGGCCGTGAATGTTGTGCCAGACGCTCGTCGTCCAACGCTCGAACAACCATGCCAGGGTGGGCAGGTATAGCACCACGAATTCGATGGCCACGATCGCCAGAAGCAAACGGTCCTGAAGGTGCAGCTTGAGCCTTGCGCCGAATGGCCGCGCAATCGGCTGATCGAGCACGCGCCCGGAACGGGCTTCCATTGATGCTGTCCCCGCTCAGATGTCTCGAAGTCGCATCCGAGCACCCGCTGCGAGTCGCGAATGACGTGTCATGGCCTACGGCTCCGCCAGCGCTTTCTTGGCGTCATCGGCTCCCCGAAAATCGGGTTTGAGCTTGAGTGCTCGTTCCAGAGATTGCCTGGCCTTCGCCTTGTCGCCCGTCTTCAGATAGGCAAGGCCCAGATGGTAATGATAAAGGGGATTGGACGGGTCCTTCTCCACGCAGGCTCGAAATAGCGATATGGCGAGCGGCGCCAGGTTGTTCTTGTAATAGACCCATCCGAGGGTATCCTCGACCTCGGGCCTGTCAGGAAGCAGCTGTTTCGCCGTCTGCGCCAACTGGAGGGCGGCATTGAGATTCTGCCCTTCCTCCGCGTAGATCCACGCAAGATTGTTGGCCGCAACGGGCGCTCGCGGGTCGATCGCCAGCACCGCTTCGTATCCCTTCTTGGCCGCCGGGATTTGTCCCTGCAGTTCCCGGATCATCGCGACCATCGTCATCGACGGCACCGGGTTCGATTGCTTTCGGGACAGATTCTCGAAGTTGGCGCGTGCCAGGTCCAGTTTGTTTTGTCGAAGGTACACCTGGCCGAGCATCCCGTAGGCCTGAAGGTTTGCCGGTTCGACTTCAATGGCCTCCTGCAGCATGAGCTCGACTTTCGGCAAATCCCCAAGGGTTGCGTAGGTTCGCGCCGCCAGGATCAGCAGGGCCGTGTTCGTTGGTGCCTTGCTCAGATGTCCCTCGATGAGGACCCGTGCTTCCTGCGGTCTCCGGCTGGCGAGTTCGAGCGCCACGAGCCCCGTCAACGCATCAGTGTTGTCGGGGTCGAGCTTTAAGGCAAGATCGAGCGACCGCCGTGCCGAGGCGGGAGCTCCCCGCGCAAGATCAAGACGTCCAACCGTCGCGACCACATCGGCGGACTGCGGAAACTTCTTCGTGAGATCGTTCAGTTCGTTTTGCGCACGACGAAAGTCGCGACGCGCGATCAACGCCTGGACGAGCGCCAGTCGGGCCACGGGATTGTCAGGCTGCCTGAGCATCGCGGCTTCCGCAAGCTGCACCGACTGATTGGCGTCGCCGCGAGCGAGGTGGATCTTCGCGAGCTCGAGTTGCGCATTAGTCGCCCGCGGATTGATCTTCAAAACCTCGTCGAACGCTCGCAGCGCGGCGTCCGCGTCTCCGCTCGCGACGTACGTCAGACCGAGGACGAACTGGGCGGCGGCCGATCCCGGGTTGGCCGAAACCGCGGCCTTCGCGCGCTGCCTGGCCTCGTCGATACGCTTTTCTGTCAGAAGAATACGGGCGCTCAGAGTCAGCGCCTCAACATTCGTGGCATTCGTCTTGAGAACCTGATCAAGACTCTTGAGAGCCTCGGCCCTTTGATTACGGCCAAATTGGATGGCCGCCAGACGAACCGTGACGGCTTCGAACGCGCTTTTCTGTCCTTCCAAGGATGAGAGCAGCGCGACTGCCTCGTCAAACCGACCCGCACGCGTGTAAAAATCCGCCAAGGCGAGTCTGGGCCCGGGTTCCTGCGAGGCGCCGACGATGACTTTCAGGTGTTGCTCGGCTCGATCCGCGCGATTGGTGTTGACATAGACGGCCGCGAGCGCACGATTCGTCCGGACGTCCTTCGGATCGATCTGAAACGCCTGCGTCAGGATCTGCTCAGCCTCGGCCACTCGGTTAGTCGACCAGAAGTAGTTGGCCAATGCCAGATATGGAGCGATGGATCGCGGCTGGAGTTGGATAGCCTTGCGAAATGCCGCTTCAGCATCGGAGGGATTGCCTCTCGCCTGTTGAACGGCACCTAAATTCATATAAATCCCGGCTCGGTCCGGTGCCAATTGGATCGCCTCTTCGATCTCGCGAATCGCCTGATCGAAATCCTTCAATCCTGCGGTGGCGTTACCGAGCAGCACCTGAGCATCGACGTCCTGGGGGTGTTGTTGCAACACATGGGTCGCCCGGGCTTTCGCTTCGTCGAACCGACCTACGAGCAGGAGCAAGGCACCGGCCTTGAGCTGGACATCTGATCTGTTGGGGAGGAGGTCGGCGGCTCGGACGTATTCGAGGATCGCTCGCTGCGGCTCGTTTGCGCTTACCAATGCCTCTGCGAGTTTGTAGTGCGCGTCTCCGAAGGCTCGATCGAGCTTGATCGCGTTTCGATACTCGATGATGGCTTCCTGATACTTGCCTTCTTTTAGGTAGGAATCACCGCTTGCAACATACTCACGCTTGGCCACATCTGAATCGCGTGAGCACGACGCGGTGATAGCAGCTGCGACCGACACGAGAATCGCTGCGATAAGCCGCCTCGCGAACCGCGTCATGAGCTTTTCACCTCGACGTTGCGAGTGTGCCTGAACGCTCGCTCTCGTCTCTGAAGTGTTGGTGGACAAACTCGGAGGTGGTGCCCACGTAGGCGCTCACCGGATTCGGAGGGACTGCTGGGGACACACGGTTTGGGACGGTCCACCCAGAAATAAAAAGGGGGCGAGGGACGATGCCCTTGCCCCCATTCGGACCGGTTCTCAGGTTTTTTCAGATCCTGTAGCGCCGTCGCCTGGCTACCAACGCAGAACCAAGAAATCCGATGCCCAGCAGGACCAGCGTGAGTGGTTCGGGCACTGGCGTTGTCGGCGCGAAGCTTTGTCCGACACCGGTCTTGTTTGGTGGCTGCTTCAGGACGTAGTCAGCGACTGCGAGACCGGGAGCCAGCGTTGACTGGAAGAAGAATGTGATCTCTTCGTTGTGATCCCAACCCTGGTGGTTGACGGGAAAGTTCGTCAACCAGTGGATCGATCCGTCTCCCGCGAGGTCGACGTTGAAGCACGTCGCGAGATTAGCATTGTTGCAGCCTCGATTATCCGCGTCGCTGAAGCTAAAACCGGCTATTCCGTTGAATGCCTGGACGGCGAAGCCGGTAAAAAATTCGCTGATGTTGTTCAGCGTCGGTGTGATGGTGTGCGTGTACGTGTACAGCGCGCCATTCAGGTACACATTGTCCTCGATCGTCCCTGTGGTCGGCTGCGGCGCGAACCCCGTGTCGAACGTGTCCGTGCTCGACGCAACCAGCACTCCGAGAGCCAATGTGTCGAAGTCAGTGGCCGCAATGGGGACGGCCTCTGCCGGCGCTCCTTTCGTAAGGATGAAAATTGCAGCAGCGACGAACAATAACCGCCGGCTCATATGGCCTCCTTGGGCGTCCCGCGTATTCCCGATTCGTACACTAGCTCGGTAGCTTTCAACGGATCAAAAATGGCACTAGTCCTGACGGGTGATTAATATGCTTCCACGAGCTTCTTGTCAAGCTCGGCAGGTCCAGAAAAATCAATAACATGCAAACAATTTGCGACGATTACAATTCTGCAATTACACATCGTCCGACGGAGCTAAAAGTCGCGCGGGGGTCCGACTTTTGTGTCTGCTTTCGAGGACGTACAAGCGCGACGCGAGCGGCCTCACTGACGCCTCGGCGCGGTTGCAACGCCTACTTCTACTCCTGCGAGTCCTCGCCGAAGTTCAGCGACCTCCGGGCGCTTCTCGAGAGGCGGTGACAGTTCAAGAGCCTTGCTCAACTCCTGCCCAGCTTGGACGGGTTGGCCAAGTGCCATGTATACCTGTGCCGCATGAAGGCGGATCTCACTATTTGCCGGTGCTCGCCTCTTGGCTTCTTCCAGCAAACGCACCGCTTCCTGTGAGTTCCCAAGAAGATGAGTGATCCATCCGAGCGTATCGGCGACGCCCGCATTGTTTGGGGCGAGCGAATACGCTTGCCTTGCGAGCCCTATCGCTTCAGATGGCGCGTGTTTCCGGACTGCGAGCGCGTAGGCGAGATTGTTCAATGCAGGCACGTCGTTAGGAGTGGTGTTCAGAATGCGACGGTATCGTGCGATCGCGCCATCGTAGTCTCCGGCCTGTTCAAAGAACAACGCAAGGTAGGCGTGTGCCTGAACGAGTCGTTCTTCCTTGGTGGTCGCATCTTCGAACGCAAGCTGCGCGGCACCTGCATCGCCTTTTGCGAGTCGCGCTTCTCCGCGCAGCATCAGCTTGAGCGCGTCAGTCGAGAGTCCCTTCTCGGAGAGGACTTCCAATCGGCGCGCCCCGAAGAACGTCGGTAGTTCGGTAATTGGATCGATCGCGCTGTCCGCGTCTGTCGGCGAGACATCCGGTTTCTTGAACGGGGCACAGAGCGGATCGCCGACGACAGTGGTCTGCCAACTGAGGTAAGGCAGTGACAGATAGTAGGACTCGGCAAGCGAGAATCCAGCGAGATAAGCGGGAAATAGAATCTGCGGCCTGACGGTGCCATCGAGATACGGCTCCGCGACGTGCCCCGCGACGCCGGTGACGCCCGCGCGAATCAGATCTCCGGTCAAAGACTGCGGTGAGTCAGCATAATAGCTCGCTCGATTTCCCCACGTTCCCAGCTTCCAGCTCACGGGCGGTTCGGTGAATGTCCGCGCGTCCGTACTCACGAAGGTCGCTGCGATCGCTCCCGGGGCGAACGCGAGAGGAATCCGGCGTTCAGTTTGAGCTGGATCGCTTGAACCCCAGGAATAGAAACCCAGGACATTGGACACGTCGCGCACCACACTACTCGTCGAGTCGAGCACGACTCGGTCCGTGGTAATCCGCCTGCTCAGGATCTGCGCCGCCGTCTGCAGCCACCGATTGCCGATGTCGTCCGACCCGGCTTTCTGATCCAGCACGAATACTCCATCGGACGACGGCGACGAGCCTCGGTCGATCAGTCCGTTACATCCTTGACGGTGAAGCCGTCGAGTCGCGTGACGAGGTAGATATCGTCCGTTTCGTGCGTGAACGGCTTAGCGATGTCAACGTCCGCCTCGCCCAGGAAGTACGGATTGTCGACGCGCCCGTCCGGCGAAATGGCTCGGCCGACCAATCGACGGTACAAGAGCGACAGCTCGGAGTCGACGCTGGCGACGGAGCCATTCCGGCCGGGCGTGCCGACGATTCTGAGGGGTACGCCTTTACAAAGAACGATGTAGACGATGCGGTCGTACGCCGACTTGCTACCCAGCCACGAAGCGATCGGTGCTTGAATCTGCCGTTCGAATTCCGCGCGCGTAATCTCGTCGCTCTCCGAGATCGAGAGTGAAACCAGGTTGCCCTCGGGTAGATGGCGTCGCTGCATGTAATAGGCGCCGATCTGCGAAGAGGCGGGACTCTTCTGGTTCACGACAACCAGGACCTGATCTGGCGACTGCCCCGCGGATGAAGAGGGGAATCCGAGAACGCTCCACGAGATCCCCAAGGCGTACGCAATCAGGCAGTTCGACAAGCGCGTTCTCATTGCCAGCTATCTGCAGTCTAGCGCCGATCATGTTCGCCAGGCCGCACAGCCTCACGCGGGACCCGTTCCTCACACGCGTGTGGACGGCCGCTGCCTCAGGCTTTCATGAGCGCCTGAGATTCATGAACTTGCATCGATTCGCATCGGACCGCGGCTCGCGCGAGCGGTCTGTTAATTGGTTACCGCATGCGTCCAAGCAGTGAGAGAGTGTGCAATTCTGGCGAGATATGGCCGAGCCGTTGCAGGATTTTTCATCAGCGGCTGAGACTTGCTTTGAGGCCTATGGTCTGGACGAAATGGATTGGAGGTATCTCTCAGGCAGAATTTTGTGGGGGCGCCTGCGGAGTTTGAGCGCGTTTGCTCGTGTGCAAAGCTGTGAAATGCAATTGTCACAGCTATGAATTTGGCGCGTTCATGGGGGTTCCGCTGATGGGCTTGCGTCGTGCGCTCTTCGGAACACGGATTGCAGCTTTGTAACGCATTAACCGAAGAGAGCGAGGGCCCGTGGAAATTCGGTTCGTTTCATCGCTGACTGCCGAGGATGAGGACAGAATTGCACCGGCACTCCTGACCGCAATCGCAGCGCTGCTCGATCAGTTTCCCATCGCTTATACCGTTCGAATCGAGACGGTCGCGTCGAAAACGTATCAACAGCACAGCCTGCCGGACGTGAATCAGGCGTCCACGCCGCCGTTCGCGCCGTCGAGCCAGCCCGCGGACACCCTCGCCGGTGGCGTGGCGCGAGCGGCTGAAGCCATCTCACGCTCGTTGAGCGCAAGGTCCAACGATCACTGATTTGGTGGAGTCGTGATCAGGCGAGTTGCTTCGATTCGAAGTCCGCGGTGTCTAGCGAGTTCGCCGCCTCGGCCTTCAACGCGGATCCCCGAAAACGCTGAAACGGCATGTGGCACTGATACTTCCTCAGGAAGTTCAGGAAGCGTTTGTAGTCGTCAGGCTCCATGTTGAACAATTCGACGAGCTGTCGGTAATTCCCGCCTGTTTGTTCGAGCCCCCGGCTCACAGTCTTCCGGATGTCGTCGCGGGTCAGGTCACGCGACATGAACGGTGAGTACACCACCGACCAGAACGATTCGTGACCGATCGCCAGGCGTTCGTAGAGCACGTCGGAGGCCTGTCGCGGAACGACCGCGGGCGCCTCGGTTTCATTGCGGATGCCGGCATGCGCGATCTCGGACGGGAGATCACCGCGCGTAATCACGCCGTCCCGGAATCTGACGACGAGCCGCTCGACGACGTTTTTCAGCTCGCGGACGTTGCCGGGCCAGTGATATCCGATCAGCTGTGACAGCGCCTCCGGGGCGAGCGCGGCGGGGGTCACGCCGTATTGATCGCTGAAGGCCCGCAGAAAATGCGTGAGCAGGAGAGGAATATCCTCGCGGCGTTCGCGAAGCGGCGGAATCTTCAGGTGAATGACGTTCAGGCGGTAATAGAGATCCTCGCGGAAGCTCTTGTCTGCCATGCCTTCGGTCAGATTGCGGTTGGTGGCCGTGATGATGCGGCTATCGAGTCGCGGTTCAGACCGCGTCCCACCGACGCGCTGGATTTCGCCGGTTTCCAGAAACCGGAGCAGCAGTCCCTGCATCCGCAGGCTCATCTCGCCGATTTCATCCATGAAGGCCGTGCCGAAATTTGAGAGCTCGAGCAGGCCCTGCCGATCGCGGTAGGCGCCCGTGAAGCTCCCGCGCACGTGCCCGAACAACTCCGATTCGAGCAGCGTTTCGGGCAGGCCGGCGCAGTTGATGGTGACGAGCGGCGCCCGGCTCCGGCGGCTGCGCGCGTGAATCAGTCGCGCGACGACTTCCTTGCCGACACCGCTCTCGCCCGTGAGCAGAATTTTTGCATCGGAACGTGCCGCACACTGGATGTCATCCTCGAGAGTGCGGATGGCAGGGCTGATCCCGATGAAATCGAGGTTATCGCTCATGGAATGTCGCTGGGGAACGGCCACTCTAACATCCGCCCGCAAAACCGGTCAAGCACGAGAACTGTAAGTCGATGCCAAGCCGGACGATAACATATAGTGCCAGCGTGGATTAGAAGGGAATGCCGAAGTGTGAAAGGATGCCCGCCTGCGCCGATCCCAGCACCCACAAGCGTTGCGGCCAGGGTCGCAGAAACGACGTTGCGCGCTCGCGTTCTCGGCTTGACGTCCAAGCCTGTGGGGGCTAGTCTGCAGAAAACTCTCTTCGTGGAGAAATGTGTCCTTGAAAGATTGGTGTAGCTTGAGGACGGCGTGCCTGTTGCGACGAGCGGGCCCGCTCTACCCGTCGTCAGGACAGTGCAGATTCGTAAACCATTGTTTGGCCATGTTGCTGCTGGCGGTGCTCGCGCTGGCTCGCCTGGGGGAAGGCGCCGCGCCTTCGGACCCGTACGTCATCGAACGCATATCCGTCTCCCCGACCGCCACCGGCGCGTCGCTCTTGATCGAGACGACGGGCCCGGTTGCGTTTGTCACGACCTCCGCTCCTGATCCATTGACCGTTCTTGTCGAGCTTTGGAAGACCGCGGCGCCGAACGGCGTCGAACGCACAATGCGGGATCGCCTCCGGAACCATCATCCGTTGTGCAGTCGAGACCATCCGTGATGCGGACGGCTCGAGCCGGGCTCGCGTCCGGCTGACCCTCGCCCGTCCGGCGAAGCACCAGCTGCGGACCGCGGGCCGACAAACATTCCTCATTTTCGATCGGTTGCCGGCATTGCCCGACCGCGCGCGGTTCAACGGCCGGTGCGTCAGTCCGCCGTTCCCGTTGCGGTCGCACCGCTGCCGCCGCCCGCGCCTCCGGCCGGTCGCAGCGGCGCGGCCACCGAGCTGAGCGGCCTCGAGATTTCCTCGATGCCCGAAGGCCCGACGATCACGCTGATGGGGAACGGGCGTCTGGTCCCGTCATCGGTGAGCCTGGCAACTGAGCCCGTCCGGCTGATCCTCGACTTCCCGAAACTCGCTCCCAGTATTCCCAGGATCACTCCGGGCGACTTGAACACCGTGCGGCGAGTACGCACCTCCGTCCTTACGCGGTCGCCACTCGTCACCCGCGTCGTTATCGATCTTGCCCGTCCTCTGCCATATCGCGTCGTCCAGAACGACCAAACCCACGAGCTCCGGGTCGTCTTCCCTGCCGTGGCTCCAGCCGTGGCTCCAGCCGTGGCGCAAGCCAGTGCGGCTCCCGCCGGGATCGCTGCCCCCGCGAGGGAAACTGCACGGGTCGCACTGGTGCCCGCCCGCGATGTCCGGATTGTCAGCCGTGATCCAGAACCTGTGACTGAACCCGCGTCGCCCGCTCGCGCCACCAATGCCAGCTCGTTTGCACTCGGGTTCAAGTCGGCCACCACGGGGAATCAGCTGTTTCGGCTGTTCCTCAAGGATGGCTCCGCCGTTCCGAGTTACGGTGAGTACGCCCGCGTGGGCGAGCAGGTCATCTTCTCGCTCCCGATGGCGTCTGACCCGGGGGAACCGGCGCTCCATGTGGTGTCCCTGCCGTCCGGCGTGATCGACTGGGAGCGCACGAACCGCTATACGGAGTCGGCTCGCGCAACGTCGTACATTGCGACGCGCGGCGAAATCGAGTTCGAGGCGTTGGCGACGCGCGTGGCCCGCACGCTGAACGAGATTCCCTCGATGCAGGATCCCAAGGTCCGCCTCAGCACGGTCGAAGCCGTCCGCCGTGAGCTCAAAGCGTGGCCGCGCGATCATTTCGGATACCGTCGCGCCGACATCGAACAGATCTCCGAGCTCCTCGACGGCGCCGTGTCCGAGCTGAGGGTGGCGGCGGGCGTCAGCGAGTTCGACTTGACATTCGAAGCTGCCGCGCCTGACGTCGAGGTGCTTCCGCTGTTACCGCCGCCCAGTCAGAAGGAATCGCTCGAGTCGGCGCTCAAGGTCGCCCGGCTCGTCGAAATCCCGGCCGAACGAATGTCGCTGATGGCCTCGATCGCCGCGGTGCTTCGTCGGCCGGCGCCGGCGCTGCCGACTCGGTGGGCCAACGACACGTATCGAATTGTCGAGCGCGAACTCGACAGCGAGCGGCGCACGGACAGCGCGTACACAGAGATGTCCAGAACCGTGCTGCGCAAGGCAGATCTCCGGGCACGGAACGCGGAGGTCCGTGAAGTCGAAGTGCTGCTCGTCGAAATCGCGGAGCGCGACGAACGGTTGGGCAGGCGCAGGCCCGACACCGTGATTGCGTTGAAGAGCGCCGTGCAGGCCAGCCTGCAGTCGGCCCGTCAGCTCCAGCTCGCGCGCGATCAGTGGACGCTCCGGTCGGCGTCCTACCAGTCGTATCAGCGCGCGGCCAAGCGGAGCCTTGGTGAATTCGAGCGTTCCGAGTCGAAGCTGTCGGCGATCAAGCAGTTCACGGGTCCCTCCGCCCAAGTGCTCACCGAATTCGGGGCGCGATGGGGTGAGACGCGGAGAACACTCGGCCTGATCGTCCCTCCGCAGGAACTGCAGTCCGCGCACACACTGCTCATCAAGGCGGCCGAGCTTGCCCAGAACGCTTTCCGCGCCCGTTTTCAGGCCGTGGCGTCGAACAATGTGCAGCGTGCCGCAGACGCCTCGGCGGCCGCCGCGGGTGCCATGATGCTGTTCTCGCAGGCGCAGAACGAATTGCGGGCCGCGACGGTGTTCCCGCAACTCAAGTGAGGATGGAGAGAGTGCCATGACCGAGACGGCCGACGAGTCAGCCGGACGATTCCGTGAAGCCTGGCGCGGGTACGATCGGCGTGAGGTCGATGCCTTTGTCACGGCGGCCGATCTCAAGGCCACTCGGCTGCAGCGTGATCTGACGCGGATGGAGACGCTGCTCTCCGAGCACCGTGACAAGGAGCGATCCCTCCACCACGTCCTGGTCTCAGCCGAGACCATGGCGGATCAGATTCGCGAGAAGGCTCAGCAGGAGGCACAGGAGATTCTGAGAAGCGCGCGGGCCCAGGCGGAGGGCATCCTCCACGCCGCGCGTCAGGAGGTTGATGCTTTTCGAGAGCAGAGCGAGGGGCTCAAGTTGCGTCGACAGGAGACAGCGGCGACGCTCGAAGCGTTCATCGAGTCGCTGACGAGTGCGCTCGAATCGGTTCGAGCCGGGAATTCGGCGGATCACGTCGCGCGCATCGTCCCCCCGCAGGTCGCCCTGCCGCCACCCATTCCGGCGCGCCCCGATCACCCGCAGAGTCAGCCCGAGCGCGCGGACGGCGTGACGAACGCCGCTCCCGAGACGCTCCGATTCAATCCGAGCCGCGCCATGAACCTTCCCGAGTTCGTCCTGCCCGCACCAGCCGACTGGGTTCGTGCCGCGGCGATGAAACCCACGGTCGAGCGGCGCGCGCCAGCGCCCCAACCGCCGGCGTTTCGCGCGGCTCCGCTGCGGCAGATGGCGGTGTGGCTCGCGGCCGGTGTCGTTTTCGTGGCGATCCTGCTGTACCTGTGGATGGGTGGAAGCCGTCAGGTTGCCGTATCGGCATCGCGCCAAGTGGCCGCCGTCCCGTCCCGTCGCGTCCGGTTCGGCCGTGGGAACCGTGGGAGCGGTCAGCCCGCCACAGAAACCAGCTTCAGCGGACCCACGCCCAGCAGGCGAGTCCGAGGAATTCACCATCGAGCTTCGATCCAAGTCTCCGTCATGGGTGGGGGTCACCGTTGACGGAGAGCGCGTGGGTTCGCGGCTGATGAACACCGGCGAGCAGGCCGTCCTCCGCGCGCGAGACGCCATCATCATCAGAGTGGGTGACGCGGGCGCGCTTAGCATGACCATCAACGGCCAGCCGGCTCGCGCACTCGGAGAGCCGGGTCAAGTCGTCACGGCGCGGATCGACAAGACCAATTTGAAGAGCATGATGCTCGCGAAGTGAGCGCACCGGCGCGCTCGACGATCGCGTGTGCAAAATCATGTAATCGTGTAAAAGTTACAAGACGCGTGTGGTGCTCGATGCATCAACGCGACGACTCATTTCCCATCGAGGCGCGACGACCCGCCAGCAGACCTCGCGTCCGCTAACGAAATTTTCTCCGGATTCTTCGGGTTCTCGCGTCTCTCCTCTGCACGCTCGTCCCTCCAAAGTCGTTTAGCTGAGTTAGTTAGCTCGTGGCACTCGCCTTGCTCAAAGGCTGCCGAAGTCGTCGAGCCGTCCCGGTCTTTTGGACGGTTTCGCATCAGCACACAATCTGCGGACCGCATGACGCTTAGTGTCGGCTTGTGCGCTCCCCATCAGCGTAAGGGGTCGCTCGTGAATCGATCTGTGTCTCTCAGTGGATTTCTGGCGGCGATGGCCGCATTTGCTCTCATGCTCGTGTCAAGCCCTCGGGCGACGGTTTCGGACAAGTGGGTTCGATTTGACGGCAATACGTCAGGTGATGTGTTCCTGTTTGCGCCGGCTTCCGGAGATTGGTCGATGGCGCAGACCACGAATTCGGGATTCACCTACCGTACGGGCGCCTGGTCGGCGGGTCTGGCAACCATTCCAGGAAAGCTCTCTTCTGACAATCTGACCGATGTCCTTCGATACAGTCCCTCGGCCGGCACTTGGTCGACTTTGCTGAACACGGGCAGCAGTTTCGCGCAATCGGGCGGAGGCACATTCGAAGCAGGCATGGAGGCTACCGTTGCCGACTTCAATGGCGATGGCCTGCACGACATGTTTCTCTACAACCCGGCGAACGGCGATTGGCTGCAAGGGCTGAACAGCGCCGGTCGCATCAATGTCTTCAGCCGGGGCACGATACCGACTGGCTATGAGTTCATCGTCAACGACTTCAATCGCGATGGCCGGTCCGATCTTTTCTTCTATAACCCAACGACCGGCGCTGCGCGGAAAGCCATCGTCAACGCGACGGGCCTGGGGTTCGCGTTCAATAACGTGACCGCTGCACCCGGGTGGCAAGTGTTCCGCGCGGCGTTCAACTCCGACGGACGAGGGGACCTGCTCTTCTACAAGTCGAGCACCGGCGAATCGTACATGGGACTGGACGATGGGGGGGCTGGGTTTCAGTGGTACAAGAACGGGTTGCTTCCCAAGAACGCCCAGATTGCCGTGCTCGACTTGAATGGTGACGGCATTTCTGATCTGTTCGCATATGTCACCGCAACCGGGCAGTGGGTCCGTTGCCATACAACCGGCCTTGGCAGTTTTAGTCAGCAGCTGGGAACGAGGGCGGCAGGAGCGCAGGTGTTGCCGGCTGAATTTTCAGGCGATAACCGCGGCGATCTGCTCTTCTTTACGAACGCGGGCAGCTGGGTGAAGTGGATCAACACGGGCAACACGTCGTTTTCCTCGACCTCCGGCAGCTGGGGTTCTGGCCGTCAGGTCATGAGCTACCTCGAGGCGAATTCAATTTTGAGCAACTCTTCTGGTTCGCCGACACCGACACCGACACCGACACCGACGCCGACACCGACACCGACACCGACGCCGACTCCAACGCCGACTCCAACTCCAACGCCGACACCTACGCCGACCCCGTCGGGCACGCTGGCGCATTCCTATGGATTGTGGACGCCAACGAAATGGGATACCTGCTCGAAAGCCCTCCACGACAGCTATTCCGTCATCGGTCCGGACGGCAAAAAGTATCCGACATGGCATCCGCCGACAGCGACCGAGAACGGAAAGTCCTGCACCTTCGGCCACGAACACGGCCGCGATCCGAGCGGGTCTAATCTGCTTGCGGACATCAAAGCCCTCTACGGCGGAGTTCTGTTCGGCTACGGCAACGAACAACTTGACGTCTACAACGCCGCGAGGAACATCACTTCGACTATGGGCATGCGCCACGAGGACCACGTCGGACACAAGGTCGAGTGGGAGAACAACGTCCGCATGGCAGAGTCGATTGGCTCGACGACCAACCGGCGGTACGTCGATGTCTACTGCGACTTCTTCTTCAAGGCTCACCAGGGGACGCACAGTAAAGATGCGTACACGAATAACGTTCACGAGTTGGTCTACGCGATGCAGTGTCGCGACGCTTCCGGGGGCGGCATCGGCTCCAAGGTGATCGTGACCAAGATGGTGGCGTTTGGGCAGCCCGGTGGGTTCTCGGAAGGGTCGGTCGCGAGCGGGTTCCAGTTCATCGGCGTGGGGCCGTACAGCCCGACCAATTCCCCGAGCGGGGCGGGGCTGCGGTCGATCCCGACGATCGGCCGCGTCCGGCAGTACATTCTTGTGCCGTCGGGCAAGTGGTCGGACTTCAGTAATGGTCTCTACGAGGATTGGATCAGCAGCAATTACATCTACACGACGGCAGGGAAACAGATTCTGTATTTCGATCCGCATTTTGCGGTGTTTTCACCGAGCCGGTTCTACGACTCATCACAGACGGACGGTGTAGGCCGCTCGATCAATGTGTGCTGGATGTCGGAAAGCGGTGGCTCGGAGCGGGCGCGAGGCAATGAATGCGACTCGGCGACCAATTTCGGCAAGATCACGACACCCATTTCGTACGACGATCCGCGGTCGCCGTTCAATGGCGTCCACCGCGAGTTCTATTTCAACAACACCACGATCGAAAACGCCGGTGGAGCGACGACTTGGTACACGACCCCGTATGGCGCGCAGGCAAGTGCGACGGCCTTCGCGGGTTCGATTCGACAGTTCATCGCGTCGGTGAACAACAGGCGCCGCACCGATTCGGGCTTCATCAATGCGAATGGTCGCGAGTATCCCTATGAATCGATTGCCGTTGGCAAAGATCGAAACTACGGTGGCAGCGGTGTCCACGCGCCGAACTAGGAAGACGTTCGCGGTCCGCATCGAGCTGCGCCTGCGCAGCGTTGGCTCGACCACACCTACTCCTTCCTGACATCCGGTCTGCACGAAACCGCGTCATGCCCGCGGTTTCGTGCAGGCGGTCTTCTAGCGGCAACCCTCCTGAGTCTGTAATCGGCTGTCTCAATTACGGTTGGAGCGAGTGCGTCCGGTCTCGCACGGAAGCGAAGCCCAGGGCGAAGATCCAGCGATCCTGGCGATGGGTCGAACAGACCCCGACTATCAGCCGCAGCACTCATCGGGCCAGGCAGTTCGCGAAGGGTGCGGCGCTATAATCAAGGACTACGGCTGAGGTGGTCTCGAGCTTTCAGATGCAGCCGTGGGGGCACTATTCACACGGCGCAGTCTGCCCTGGCCCGCCGGAATCGAGGTCCTCGTGAAGGGCGACGCAATTGAGCGAGCAGAACATGCGTAGGTTTGTTCGACTGTCGCTCGTTGCACTTGTCGGTGCAATTGTTTTCTTGCCCAAGAGCCGGGTGGGTGCAGCCAGCCCAGTCCTCGAGACATTTGAGGGCGCATCGAATTCCTGGCAGGTGACCGCTGAATCGTCGGGCGGCGGGGCGCAGGTTGCTCAGAGTGCTGCGCACGTATCGACCGGCGCCTTTGCCGTCAGGACCGCCACCAGCGGCAGCGGGAGCCGCGCGCAAATTCGCTCGAATTTCAGTGACGCGGCGGGATCTCATTCCTGGCAGGAACGACCCGGCACCTGGGTGTGGCAGCGCGCGAGCATCTACGTGCCGGCCACCACCGTCGCCAAGCTTGGCTCGTCCGAATACCTGACAATTGCGGGCTTCTGGCCTTCTTCTCCCAACACCTACGGGTGGTTCCTGCGCGTCAAGCAGGGTGGTGCCCTTTACGCGGTCGGACATCAGGATTTTGACAACGGCCGAGTCGAGTTCAACGTTCAGGTCGCGATTCCTCAGGATCGCTGGTTCACGCTCGAAGTGGGCCTTCACACTCAGCACGGCCCCGGCGTCAAGCGCGCGTTTGCCTTCCTGATCGACGGCCGCTTTTACGGCTGGTACCACCAGGGAAGAATGCAGGGTGAAACGTACGACCGGGTGGCGATGGGTGTGCTCGACACGAACAGCCCTGACCCGCTCGAAGTATTCCTCGACGACTGGGGTACCCTGGGCCAGTCGCGTCCCGGGGAACCCAACGACTTTCCAACCGGGCCCGACGTTCGAGCCGTCGCGAACGTGAGAGAGCAGGACTATCGAACGAGCGGTGGACTGATGTGGCAGATCGACTGGACGACGTGGTCGAACGACTTGCGCCTCGATCCTGTGCGCGGGTTGTATTCCAATACACACAGGGTGCAGTCGGGCCGCAACATGGACAAGGTGCCCGATCTCACAAGCGGGTGGGCGGAAATCGAAGTGGATTGGCCCAAGGGTACACCTCCCAGACAGCCGAATGGTTACTTCGGTCCGATGGTGGGTTTTCGTAAGGAAATCAACCGGGAGCAGAACCTGGAAGTCATCCCGCTCGCGAACGGCGGCGGGCAGGTCGACCTGGTGCTCGAGGCGTGGGATGGAATAGGACCGCACATCCTCGAGCGCTGGCCGATGCCTTCGGCGTCAATTGGCGGAACAGAGATACCGGAACCGGGAGATATCATTCGCGTCCGGTGGGAGCAGGTGACGACGGTCGGTCTTGCCGTTCGCGCGAGCTACTACGACGCAAGCGCAGGAACGTGGCACCCGAATGTCATCGATAGCACCTACAACGTCGGGAACATCGGCGGCGTGAATTTCAATGATGGGTTCCACAAGGCGTCGTCGGTCACCATTGACACGCCCTTCTATTCGATCCGGCGATTCAAGTTCGGTGCACTGGTCTCTTATCCAGCCACGATGCCGTCCTGCACGTACAGCATCGCGCCGAACAGTCAAGCATTCGGGATCTCCGGTGGGAACGGATCGGTGACCGTTACTGCGACGCCGGGCTGCGTCTGGACGGCGACGAGCAATGCGGCCTGGATTTCGATGACGAGTGGTTCAACCGGCACCGGCAACGGCTCGGTCGGCTACACGGTCTCAGCGAATACTTCAGCGCCTCGGACCGGCACCCTCACCATTGCCGGCAAGGTCTTGACCGTCTCTCAGGCTGGCACCTGCAGTTACAGCATTGCGCCGAACAGTCAAGCATTCGGGATCTCCGGTGGGAACGGATCGGTGACCGTTACTGCGACGCCGGGCTGCGTCTGGACGGCGACGAGCAATGCGGCCTGGATTTCGATGACGAGTGGTTCAACCGGCACCGGCAACGGCTCGGTCGGTTACACGGTCTCGGCGAATGCTTCAGCGGCCCGCACCGGCACCCTTACCGTTGCGGGCAAGGTCTTGACGGTCTCTCAGGCTGGCACCACCTCCTGCAGTTACAGCATTTCGCCAACCTATCAGCTCTTCGGATCCTCTGGCGGAAACGGATCGTTCGGTGTCACGACGTCTGCCGGCTGCGCGTGGCAGGCGGTCAGCCAGACTCCATGGATCGCAGTGACGTCCGGTGGAAGCGGCAAGGTCGGGAAGGGTACCGTGACCTACTCGGTCCAGGCGAACCCGACCACGAATCAGCGGGGCGGGACCATTCAGGTGGCCGGCCAGTCGTTTGGTGTCGGTCAGGCCGCCAAATAACCTGCCAAGGCTTCAGCGGCCCACAACTTCCGCCGTTACTAATCGTCGTTCAGAATCGCTCCGATGCCCTGACTGTCTGCGACCCCGGCGTTGGACGCGCCGGACAGGTTGATCAGCAGGTATTCGTTCGCCTCGACGCGCGTGTCGCCGACAATCTGAACCGAAATTGTCCTCGTGGTGGTGCCGGGGTTGAACGTCAGTGTGCCCGAGGTGGCGACAAAGTCCGCCAGCGTCCCGCTGCTCGTTGCGGTGTTGCTCTGCGAAGCGTAGTTCACCTGCACGGTTCTGCCACTGACGGGCGCGAGCGTCACAGTGAAGACCATGGTTTTTGTGCCGCTATTTCCCTCGGTGACGCTCGCATTGTTGATGGTAAGGCTGGGGAGCGGATCGTTGTCGCTGATCGTGGCGAGACCCTGACTGTCGGAGATCGTGGCATTTGCCGCGGCGCTGAGGTTGACGACGAAGGTCTCGTTCACCTCGTCCAGAGTGTCTCCCAAAACAGCGATCGAAACGGTCTGACTGGTTGAGCCAGCCGGGAAATTCACCGTACCGCTCTGAGCCGTGTAGTCCGCCGGGGCCACAGCCGTGCCGTTGGCCGTCGCATAGTTCACACTCACGATCTGCCCGCTGGCCGCCGAGAGTGCCACCGTAAAGGTCGCGTTGACGCTTCCGGTATTACCCTCCGTCACCGTGACGTTGTTGATGGTGAGTGAGGGCGTGGCATCGTTGTCCGTAATCGTGCCCTGGCCCTGGGCATCGGCCACGGTGGCATTGACGGCGCCGCTCAGGTTCACGACGAAGGTCTCGTTGGGCTCATCGAGCGTGTCGCCGAGGACCGGGACGGTGATGGTCCGGCTGGTCGAACCGGCCGGGAAGGTCAGCGTCGGCGTGCCGACGGTGCCCGTGTAGTCCGCGCCGGCCGTCGCCGTGCCGTTGGCGGTCACGTAGTTGACCGTCACCGCTTGGCCGCTCGCCACCGACAAAGTGACCGTGAAGTTCGCATTGATGCTGCCGGAGTTGCCCTCTGTTACCGTCACGTCGTTGATTGCCAGCGAGGGTGCGGGGTCATTGTCGATGATCGTGCCCTGACCCTGGCTGTCGGCGATGCTGGCATTCACAGGCGTGCTCAGGTTCACGAAGAAGGTTTCGTTGGCCTCGTTGAGCGTATCACCCAGGATCGGAACGTTTATCGTCTGAGTAGTCGAGCCGATCGGGAAGGTCAATGTCGGCGTGCCGGATGTGCCTGTGTAGTCCGCACCGGCCGTTGCAGTGCCGTTTGCCGTGGCGTACTTGACCGTGACGACCTGTGAGGCGACCGATGACAGACTGACGGTAAAGACCGCGCTGACGCCGCCACTGTTACCCTCCGTCACGCTGACGTCGCCAATGGTCAGCGAGGGAAGATCATCGTTGATGATGGTGCCCTGGCCTTGGCTGTCGGTGATGATGGAATTGGCCGCAGCGCTCAGGTTGACGACGAAGGTTTCGTTAGGCTCATCGACCGTGTCGCCCAGGATCGGCACGACGATCGTCTGATTCACCGAGCCAGCCGGGAACGTCAACGTCGGCGTGCCCACGGTTCCGGTGTAATCCGAGCCGACGGTTGCGGAGCCGTTGGCGGTGGCGTAATTCACGGTGACCACCTGGCCGCTGGCGGCCGACAGGCTCACGGTGAAGACCGCATCGACACTGCCGCTGTTGCCTTCGGTCATCGTCACGTCATTGATGCTCATCGTGGGCGTAGCATCGTCGTCCACGATCGTGCCCTGCCCCTGATCGTCGGCGACCGTAGCGTTCGCCGCATTGCTCAGGTTCATCAGGAACGTTCTGTTGGGCTCGTCAAGCGTGTCGCCGAGTACGGGCACACTGATCGTCTGGCTGGTCGAGCCAGATGAAAATGTCAGACTCCCCGAGACACCCGTGTAATCGGTTCCGGCGGCCGCCGTACCGTTTGCGCTTGCATAGTCGACGGTGACGACCTGGGAGCTGGCCGGCGACAGACTCACGGTGAACACTGCATTCGCACTGCCACTGTTACCTTCGGTTATGGTGACGTCATTGATGGACAGTGAGGGCGTCGCCTCGTTGTCGATGATGGTCGCCTGGGCTTGACTGTCGGCGAGCGTCGCATTCAGCGCCCCGCTGAGGTTTACGAAAAACGTTTCGTCTGGCTCGTCGAGTGCGTCACCCAGAACGGGCACGGCGATCGTTCTGCTCGTCGCTCCGGGCGGGAAGACCAGGGTTGAATTCGTGCTCGTGTAGTCCGAGCCGGCAGTGGCAGTGCCACCGCCGGTGGCATAGTTTACGGTCACGGTATTTCCGGTCGCGGCCGACAGCGTGACATCGAACACCGCGTTGAGCGCGCCTGAATCGCCCTCTGTCACGGTGGCGTCGCTGATCGACATGGTCGGCGCCTGTATACCGCTTCCTGCGTAACCGATCGAGATGGATTGCACGACGGGCGTCGAAGGCGTCGAGGTGGTGGCAAGTTCGAGCGAGTACTGGAGGTATCTGCCGGCAGGGCTCGAGATGTTCTCGCCGCTCACCGTGAGAGGCGAAGACCACGCGCTCCAATTTGAGGCATCCGTGGACGTGCGAGTAAGCACCTGGAGACTCGTCCCCGCAGGCGTGGAGGCAACCCAGGAAGCCGCACCCCACGTGACCGCCTGCTGCGCATCCATCGTGCAGCCTTGGAACGTGCCGCTGGCAAGGTAGTCCGGGAAAACGGTGATCCGGTCGACGTCGAGCGCCGGAGACGCGCCACCATTGTGCGACTGATAGATATACAACGCCGGCAGCGTCGGCACGGTGTGCTGCACGCGAAGCACGCCATCGATGTAGTAGCTGATCTGGTCGCTCGTGGGTGACAGGTTGGTGCGAGCAATCTGGTACGAGTGGAACCCGCTCGGCAGCGCGCCAAGGTCTGTGGTCTGTTCTCCAGTCCCGCCGTTGCTTCGTGCGTAGAGATGCGTCGTGCTGTTGAACGTGCTGAAGATCAGATAACGATTGTCAGCGAAGTCGAGGCCAGCCCAGCCAACGTGCTCCCACGGTGCGCCCGTGAATTGCGCGGTGGCCTGCAATGTGCCGACGGTCTTGGTCGTCGCAGACCGTACCCAGGCTCCGTTGGCGCCCGCCACCGACAGAATGCCTCCGTTGATCGAAGGAGTGTAGGTCCCCCCGCTCCACGTTCCGGAGGTCCATTTCGCCAGGTCGAGCGACGCTGCCAGATAATCGTCTTCGAAGCTGCCCGCCAGTTGTACCTCGCCATCGCCGGATTGCGTCACGATCGTACCCGCCGGAACCGCGCACGCAGTGCTGAAGTCCGAAGTGGTCGTGTGAGTCAGGGTCGCCGTCAAGCAGACCACGGAGACGGACACCGCTGCCGTATCCGTGCCGCCCCTACCGTCGCTGATGGTGTAGGTGAATGAGTCTGAACCGCAGGTTCCCGGAGTCGGCGTGTAGGTGATGCTGTTATCCGGATTCACGACGACGGATCCGCTGGTGCCGTTGGTCACGCCGCTGACGATCAGAGGATCGTTGTCCAGATCGGAATCATTCGCCAGAACGGGGATGGTGACGGCCGAACCCTGGTTGGTGATCGCTCCATCGTCGACGGCATTCGGAGGATTGTCGAACTCGGTTGTGTACGCGGCGACGACGGTCTGTGTGCCCGATGACACATCGAAGAACTGGCTCGCGCGTCCGTTGATCACCCGTTCTGTCACTGCAACGGCGGACCCATTCACGGTGACGCCCGTCAAAGCGAACCCGTCATAGACCTTGGGCAGCATGAACGACAGAGCATCGTTTCCCGACGGCACGCTGACCGTGAAGGTCAGCTCTCTCGCTGCAGGCGCCCACGACAGCCCCGAGATCTGCGTCGCCGCGCGCGACTCGTTGTAGTTCAGCCAGTGCTCCGGCGTCCACATCGGGATCCCGAGGCTCTGCGCGTAAGCCATGGTCCCGTCAACCCAGGGCTGGACCCCGCCGAACGTGTAGTAGTCCACGTGGAACTGTGTCGCAATGGCGGAGTAGCCTCCCGCCTGGCTGTCGTCGATGAGTTGGTGTGACACGGCCAGCGCGGCGCTCGAGGACAAATGCTCCGAATAGTCTCCCTACGACCAGTTGTTCGTCGACGAGCGAGGTCACCTGCTGATACAGCGGGATGATCTGGCCAGACTGGTTGATGAAACGCATCGGCAGGCCGCTGCCGTTGATATAGCCATGCGCCTGGGTGCCGTTCTGGTACATCACCGGCGGTCCCCATGTGTAGAACGAGTCGTCGAGCCCCATGCCGTGATTGACGGCGACCTGCGCAGCGTCCACCCACCCTTCCCAGGCAATCTGGTGGTTGCGCACCGTGCGGCTCGGCGCTCCCCAGCCCTGAACCGCGAACCAGTTTTCGCCGGCGACGAAGCCCGCCTGGAGATTCTGATTGTCGGCCTGGGCGTAGGGATGCAGGCCGACCTCGTGACCGTTCTGCCTCCACTGCGCTATTCCGGCTGCCGGATAGGGCACGAATCGCGCGAAGTAGATCGCGATCCGCCCGCCATGAGCCTCGACGCTCGAAATGAGAGCCTGATGCGCGTTCTGGTCGAACGTGTGCGAGTCGCCCGTCAGGACCATCAATGTCCGGGCCGTCCCGGGGAAATACCACAGACGGGGGACCGGCATCGCATCGGACAACAGATCGGTGAGGATCCGAGAGAACAGACGCATCTGCACGTCAGCGTGCGGGATACTCACGCGGTCCAGATCGATGGCGTTGTAGAACACGTCGTTGGTTCTGAGCGGGGGAAGTCCATCCTGATCGACGCCCGCATTAGCGGGGTTGCCCTGTCGCGCATAAACGACTGAGCGCGCAAGGTCGTAGGACCAGGTCGCGGTGTTCCCGAAGCGCACCACGGCGGGAAATCCAGCCGGCGTGCTCTGCCCGCCGTACAACTGAGCGACCGCGGATGCTCCAGGTGTCAGGTCGTAGTGGTCAGCCGTTCCATGGAAGGGAAGCGTCACCGCAGTGAAACCATCACCCGTCACGCTGCCGGTGTCGATCCCGACATAACCTTCGGCCGTTGCGCCGGCTCCGGCCGACACACCCAGGCTTGTGTAGAGGCTCGCACTCGGGCGCATCGTGACGAGTCTGCCGCCGCCTGCGACATAGTTCTCGATCATCGTGGTCTCGCGCGCCTGACGCGCCGTTTCGGCCAACACCACCACTTGTGCGGCGTTCAGGGTCGATGGAGTGATCGCTGAGAGCTCGACCGTGCTGAACGAATTGATCCCCTCGGCCTTGAGAATCTCGGCGAGATACGGTCCGTAGGGATTGGAAGATCCGCTGTTAACGACCAGCAGAATCGGCGCGCTGGCACCCTGCGTCTGGACGCCAATCGGCGCAAAGAGGCATATCGCCACCAAGCTCAAGACAGTCGACCATCGAACCACACGCAAACGGGTCATCCAGGGTCCCTCTATGAGTGTCAGGAAGAGCTGCGAGCCCAGCCCAGATGCTGCAGCCCGACGTTGATCGCCGACTTCACCGTGCTGACATCCGTGAGAAGCATCCGCAGATACGTCATCAGCGGACCCGGGCGCATCGCCCACTCACGAAACGCTCGCTTCTGCCAGTACTCGAGCTGCTCGGCCCTCAGATCGGGATAGTCGAGCACGGTCGATTCGTCCATGTCGACGTCTTCCCATCTGGTGCCCGCTCGGAACCATCTGTTCTTCGCGACCTCGGCGAAGAACGGCGTGCCTGGGTACGGCGCCGCGATGTGGAAGAGTGCGATATCGAGCGGCAGCGCCTTGGCAAACGCGATCGTCTGCTTGATGGTCGCGACGGTCTCGCCTGGCAACCCGATGATGAAGTAGCCCCAGTTCCGGATCCCGGCTTCTCGCGCGTAACGGAGCGACTTCATGGCTCGTTCCGGGTCGACGCCTTTGCGCGCATGCGCCAGGATCTCGCGATTACCCGATTCGAGACCCCAGGCAATGTAGTAACAGCCGGAACGCGCCATCAGCTTGAGCATGTCCTGATCGACGAAGTCCACTCGGCTATTGCAGGTCCATTTGATCTTCAGACCCGCATCCAGAATGCCTTGACAGAGACCCACCACCTGATCCCGGTTGACCGTGAACAAGTCGGCGTACATGTGAATGTTGTGCACGCCCAGCTCACCGAGCAGCTTGATCTCCTCCAGCAGCTTCGCGGGCGACCGGAGACGCATGGTTGGCCCATAGCTCACGTGCTTGATGCAATACGTGCATCCCGCCGGGCAGCCGCGACTGGTCACGATGAAGGTGTACGGCCCCTTGATGAGGGGGATTCGGTACTTCGTGAGCGGCAGCAGGTGATGCAGCGGCATCGGCAGATCATCGAGATCCGCGATGAAGGGACGATCGGCGTTGACCACGACTTCCTGGCCGCGCCGCCAGACCAATCCCTTCATGAAACCGAGGTCGAGGTTCGTGCTGTCGCGAGCGAGCTCAACCGGTTTGTACGTCGGATCGTGCTTGCTGAACAGCACCTCGATGTTCGCTGGACGCTCGAACTGCTTTCCTTCGAGGTGATCGACGAGATCGCGCAGGGTGAGATCCGGTTCGCCTCGGAGACCAAAATCAAGCGAAGGATAGGGTCGCAGTGTCTCACGAGGCATCGGCGTAATGTGCGTGCCGAACGCCATCGTTGTGGCGCCGTATGATTTCGCCAGGAAGGTCCCGTACAGATCGTTCTGGAGCGTTGGGGCCGTCAGCTGCGTCACGTAGTACTTCGGGCGCTCGGAGCGGAGGATGCCCTCGAACGTCTTCCAGTCCATGCGTTCGGCAATCGCATCGATAACCCGCACGCTGTATGTGGGAGAGAGGAGCGCGGCCAATTGGGCCAACGACACCTGCGGCCAAATCATGTTCTCGCGCGAGCGGCGGCCAACGCGGTGCTGGGATCGGATCCACACCGCGCCATCGGGCGACGGTGGGTTGACAAGCATGACGTCGACGCGGCTTTCTTCCTTGCGAGCGGCCGCGCTGGCGCGTGCGATTGCGTCGGTATCCGGAAACTTCGCGGGCGTCAGGATGATACGGGTCTTCGTCCCAACGTTGCGCGGTTCGGTCTTCTGGTCGGTTGATGTGTCACTCACCTATTGATTACTCCCTCGGTAGTTCCCGATCGCTGATCTCACGCAGGACAGACATCTGCAGCCAGGAGAATCCCAATTGCAGACCGACCAGGACCAGCATTGCGGAGCCGGACAAGTACAGCCACAACCGATCGATGGGCCATCCTCGGAACGACAGCACCAGACTCACGAGCGAAATGGCCAGTCCGAGCCCGAATGCTGCAAAGCCCGCCGGGAGGAAGACCTGCTCGATCGGCTTGTGAAACAGCGGTTTCTTGAGCAGGCCCTGCCTGATAGGCCTGCGATAGAAGAGCGAGACGAGATAGTTGAACGAAGCGCCGAGCGCAAACATGCTCACGCCGGCCACGCCGCACACAAGCGCGCCGAAGACCGCGTAAATGCCGAGCGGACCCAACGCGGCCGTTCCCTGCAGTCGAGCCCACAAGAGTCCCAGACCTACGGCGCCCGCGACTGAGACTCCGGCGAGCCCCAGAATGCCGAGAATGCGGACGGGGTTGTACGCCAGGGCCGTCCAGATGATTGTGGTCAAGAACCGGAAGCCATCGCCGGCCACACTCAGCTTCGACTCGCCGACTCGCTCCCGATACGGGATGGGCACCTCGGCGACTCTCACGCCTTCGTGCACGGCGCGTGTGCTCATGACCGGCGTCAGATTCAGGCCATCCGGAAGAGGAGAAAGCATGCCCAGCGCCTCGCGGCGGAAGACTCGCATGCCGCTGGCCGAATCGCTGACCGCCGTCCGACCGATCAATGTCAGGACATTGGCGAAGAAGACGTTGCCGATTCGGCGGATGAGCGGCATTTCGGTGTCGTTCCCGGCCATCCGGGAGCCCACCACGAGATCTGCCCTCTCTTCGAGGATCGGCCGGCACAACGCAGGGAACTGTTCCGGTGGATATGTCGCGTCGGCGTCGAGAAAACCAATCAAGTCATACCGCGCGGCGCCGAAACCGGTCTTCAGGGCAGCCCCATAGCCACGATTGACCGGGTGCTGGACCAGGCGTACCTGTGGGTACTTCCGGACCTGCTCGACCGAACCATCCTTCGACCCGTCGTCTACCACGATGATTTCGCACTCCTCGATGCCCACCGCGCGAAGGGCTGGTTCGCAGGCTAAGCAGCGCTCGATCGTCTCTCCAACGGCGTTTTCCTCGTTGTAGACCGGGATGCAGATCGACAGCCCGCGCGGAGCGGCGACGGGCAGTTTGCTGACGGCTCGCAGTGCAGTCACGATACAGAGGTCCTCTCTCGTCGGCCGGTTACACCACACCTGGGGCGGGGGGAGCTCCGCCGGAATTCCCTGATAGATGAGCAAGCGATGTGCCTTCGCAGCAGGAGATTACGGAATTGTCAGCGGCGAGACTGACCAGATGACACGTGGTGGTGTATGCCCGTAAACTACTGATTCAGCTTAACATAAATATTGATGAACCGAGATTGGTCATTCGCCCTTACGGCTGGGGGCACAGAGAGGGCCCGCGTCCGGATTGCCCTTGGTCGCCAAAACTCCAGACTTTTGTCGTCCGTTACTGCGCTGCGGACGGGTGCCGCTACGTCTTCAGAGGCTGAAAATTCCGCATTGCCCCGAGCACCGAACGCTCTACAAGGGCGGTATCGTAGCGGCTCTCCACAAGCCCCCGGGCGTTGGTGCGCAGCCGGTCGGCGAGCTGGTCGTCGGCCAAGATCGCGAGAACCGCAGAGCCAAATTCGCCCGGCGTGTCGCCCACGGCAAGGTGCACGCCCGAGATGGCTTCAACCCCTTCACAGCCAATCGCTGTCGACACCACGGGAATTCCGCGCGCGAACGCTTCGAGTATCTTGACCCTCATACCACTGCCCGCGCGAATGGGAACGATCATCACCCGGCTGCTTCGGAAAAACGGCTCAACGTCGTCGACGTAGCCCGTGTAGCGCACGTTGGGATCGCGGTTCGAAGACGGGCCGTTCTCGCTTCGTCCAACGACGGTCAACTGCGCTGAGGGCGCTGCCTGGCGGACGGCCGGCCAGACCTCATTCAGGAAATAGCGAACGGCATCGGCATTCGGAGGCCAGTGCAGGCCACCGACAAAGAGAAGATGTGGCCGTGTCTCGAGCGGACCCGGCCCCGTCATCGACTTGACATCGATTGAAATGGGGACGACGTGGATCTGGGGAGGGTCGTTCGTCAGCCCCGCAAGCGCCGCGGCGTCCTGCTGGCTCACGGCGAAGACCAGAGAACTCATGGCCAGAGCGAGCCGTTCGTACGCCCGGACTCGCCGCCATTCGATCTCGAGAGGAATCCGAACGGGCGAGGCGCCGGCTGTCGCGGCGTGGCGCCTGAGAATCTCGAACTCGACGTTGTGCGCGTCATACACAATCGGCAGACCGAGACGTCGGCCGTACTCGATCATGCTGAGGTGATCGCAGTACACGCAATCAAAAGACATATGGAGGACTTCACGCCGGAGGCGCTCGAGAATCGAGCCGTCGAAGTGACGCTCCACGACGAACGGGACGTTCTTCAGAAGGCTGCGTATCCCGTAGACGGCCTCCCGTGCTGGCGATCGCTCCATCAGATATGGCGTCGAAGCAGTACAAATCCTCCTCACTTCGTCTGCCAGGCGCATATCTTGCGGACGTCGCACGAACGAATGACAGTGGACCTCGTGTTCAGCGCCCAGCATTCGAATGACGTTCCAGGTCTTGATGCGCCCACCGCTGTCGAGCGGGAACGGCACGGTTTCCGTGAGAAAGAGGACGCGCATTGAACGCAGGTCGTCAGTTGTCGTCAAGATCCTCGAGCCCGCCATAGAAGATGGGGCTCGTTGGTGGCGGGAGAGGATTGTCCAGGAGATTGCGGACGACTTTTGCAGGTACGCCGAGCGCGAGGCTGTGCGGCGGTATCGACTTGGTGACGATGGCCCCCGCTCCAACACACGAGCCTCGTCCGATGGTGACACCGTCAAGCAGGATCGCCCCGGCTCCAATCCAGCAGTTGTCCTCGACCGTGATGCCGACAGCCGTGATTCCTTGATCCATGATCGGACGTCTCGTGTCAGTGAAGACGTGGTCGACGGCGAGAACCTGAACCCGTGGCCCAAAAAGAACGTTGTTGCCAATTGTGATGCCGCCCTGGCCTCTCATCACGGTTCCTTCTCCAACGAACGTCCGGCTGCCGATATGAATGCCTGCGTGCGCGATGTTCCTGAAGTTGAAGACATGGAGCCGGCATCCGCTCATGATCCATGAATGAGCGCCGACACGCAGCCCGCCGCTTCCACCGTGCAAATAGACTCCATGGTCAATATACGCACCGGCCCCGAGCGAAACGTCTTCCGGCCGGCAAATTCGCACGTGATCTTCGATGGCCGGTAGACCGTCGGAATGGAGAATGAGCTTGTACGCCACAGAACGGACACCGATGCCCACGATGGACGGAATCCACGCCAGCAGGCCCTGGAGCGATTCACTTACCACATAGCGCCAGAGACTCGTGGTCTTGCCGCGAAGGTAGAATCGCAGTCGACCCATCTGCGTCATGGGCGCATCTCAGTGGCGGCCGATGGGGGCTCTGGCCTGATCGCAACCGGCGTCTTCTGTCGAAGCGGATCGGAGACGCCGGATGTGTCAACCGGCCGTACTCGAAATATCTGCGCGCGTGGAAGATCCAGAGCCTGCTCGAAGAGGCTCGATCCCGCCGGATCGTACATGGCTGCCAGTTCGGATGGCGTTCCCGATCGCAACACGATTGTCACACGCTCCCGAGCCATCATCTGGCCGCGCCAGCTGTCGGTGGTTTCACTCGAGAAGAATCGGGCGACGTTTGCCGACCGCTCGTAGAAGCGGTTGGTCATCGCCCAATGAGCCAGATAGGCGCGGGACTGACCGTAGTTGGGCACGAACTGGCCGATGGCCGGCGGAGCCAGCACGGTCTCCCGGTACTTGCCCTGTTTCGAGAGCCAGTCGAGTGCGGCGGCTTCATCGTGATGCAGGTAGTACGGCGACTGATGACGGCGAAGCTCCACCAGACGCCAGGCGTACAGGTAAACATTCGTCGGCACAATCAGCACAATCAAGGTCGCCGTGGCGAGGTTCACGCCGAATCCGAGACGCGGAAGAGATAGTCGTTCAGATAGGCGATCCAGAAGCGGAACAAAACGGTCGTGCCAACCGTACGCCGCGAGCACGGCCATAGGGAACTGCCAGCCCGCCAGTAGTTTGATCTGATACACCGCGGGAATGTATATGAGAACGGTTCCGACAATGCCCCAGACACCCACCAGCAGAAACGACTCGTCATCCCACCGTGGGCGGAGGAGGGCGATGACGGCCAGGATCATCGGCACCCCCATCAGAATCACGAGGTGAATGTGGCGCGGAGTCCAGACTCCTGCGTTTGCATACTGCGCAAGGATCGAGCGCCATAACGGATCGTGTGCGGTAAGGGCGCGGTAATAGAGCGCGACGGGGCCGGAGCACATGCCGACGACGATTCCAACGAGAAGAAGCTCCGTCGGGAATGTCCGGGTGCGAACCCAGCAGCACAGGCCGAACGCGGCGAGCACCGTGTACACCACGATGAGGTCATAGGCATGTGTGAGCGCCAGAATGAATGAGCTGAGGCCCGTCAGCACAAATGCCCAACGTCGGTCGCCGCGGCGGACCAGCCACGCGCCCGTGATCGTCAGCAGGATGAATGCCTGTCCCAGCGGGAGGTATGGATATGCGAGAAGACCCCAGAATGTATTGGGCTCGACGGTGTAGAGGTCAATCGGGAACGGCACGTCCCCGGCACCGAGAAGCTTTTTCGCGATGACGAGTATCCATCCCAGACCCGATCCAAACACGGCAATGATCGCGGCGGTTCGGCGCGGCGCGCTCTCCTTGATCACCGAGTTCAGAAATGCACAGAGTGCCCCGACCAGCAGGACGGTTGCGGCCACGCGCCAGCACTGAAAGAGCACGGGGAACGACAGGCCGAACACAACCTGGATCCGTGCCAGGACCCACATCATGGGATTCATGAAGATGGGTGGATTCGGTTCGGGCGTCATCGTGTTGCTGATGAACAGGCCATCCCGGGAAGCCGTCACCCATGACCAGTATTGGGCGTGGTCGGGCACGTCGTACATCAGGCCCGTGTAGATCATGTCCTCCGGTGTTGAGTGAGCGGCGTAGATGTACGGCAGTGAAGTGACGAGCAGAAGGCCGATCGTGATGAGGAGGACCGTGTACCAGAGACAAGGGCGCTTCAATTGGCTCACCTCGCAGGGCGAGAGCGGAATGCCGCGACAGTCTCCTGCAGGATGCGCTCGAGCTCGGCGCCAATCGAAGTCCAGGAGTAGTGTTGGCGTATGGTGTGGCGTCCATTGTTCGACAAGCGATCGCGAAGCTGGGGATCGAAAAGCAACCGGCGCACCTGCAGGGCGAATTGATCTGGTGTGTCGCCGATAAGGATATCGTGATCGGGGCGCAACTCCAGGCCTTCAGCGCCCTTCGAGGTCGAGACCACGGGTGTACCCAGGGCCATGGATTGGAGGATCTTCAATCGGGTCCCCCCTCCAATCCTCAACGGCACGATGCAGGCTGCGCTCGCCGCAATCGGCTCGTCAATGCTTGCAAGGTGCCCGGTGAACACGACGTCCTCGCGATGCGGCAACTGCTCGATCGGAACCCCTTCGATCGAACCTGTCACGACAAGTTTTGCGTCAGGGACTCCTTGTCGGATTAGTGGCCAAATCTCAGACAGAAAGAACCGGACGGCGTCGAGGTTCGCTGAATACGTGAGCGAGCCCGGATAGATGAGGGTTGCCATCTGCCTCGCAACCGCCGGCAGTACCTCCGGGATATCGGTGCCGTTCGGCAGGATTCTGACCTTCGCGAGATCGCAGCCGGCCCTCCCGAGGTGATCCCGCTCGATTTCCGACACCACCGTGGATCGATCGAACTCGCTCACGAGCTCCCTGACGAAGCGGGAATATTTGATCCACGTCGCTCCCTGGCGAACACGATTCCAGGGTCCCACGGCGTTGACGTACTGTGCCTTCAGCACACCCAATTCGATTTCCTCCAGCAGACGTGGCCGAGCGAATCGCCCGCGGAAGTACAACGCCGATCCGATCTGGAAGGCCACAGCGACATCATGTTCAGGCAGTGACTGGTCGACCATTGACTGCATGCAGGGGCTGTAAGTCTCTGCATAGGATCGGGGGAGCCGCGAGAAGAAGGCCGCGGAGCTCAACGGCCGCTGCGGTTTGAACGGATTGCCGGGCAGCATCCGCACTTCGGCACACAAGTTCCCGAGAGGTTCCGGTATTTCGTCGCTCTGTTCTTCTCGAAACGACAGGAGCGTCAGGCGATGGTGCCTGGAGAGCTCCCGCAAGAGCGAGTACGCGCGCAGCTTGCTGCCGTTGTCAGGCGGATACGGAAACCACGACGAGACAATCAGGAGCTTCATGAATCACGCGGTCAGACGTTTCCTCGGCACTTGCAGTCCGTGGCAGGTGGCAAGGTGGAAGCAAGAACCGATGGTCGCGTCCGCACGCGAGGTCGTGGGATATCGATGACATTTCTGTGCAGTCGTGGAGTTCATCCTAATGTGTTTCGGTCAGCTGATTCAGTCACAACAATCTGCCCGCATTCTGAGCGATTGATCGCTCGAAAACGTCTCGTTGGCGGTCAAAAGTCTGCCAGTCATGGGACGAGACATTCGCGCTGGCCACCAAGGCCATCGACGAGTTCAGCGTAGCGGCTCGAACCAGCCTTCCTACAAGCACCAACTCTTCAATGGGATGACGTGACTGAGCTCTTTCCTCCTGCAGCGAGACGACAACTGCGCCGAAGCAGAATTGTGAAGGCCGGATCAAAATTGAAATCGGGGCTCAGAAACCGTAATCAATCGGAAAGTGCGTCACCCAAACTCAGCCACGCAAGTCGCGGTATTTGAATCGTTTGTGCGGCAGGCGGCTGGGGCCTCATATTTGCCTTCCCTTTCACCGAACGACGACACGCCCGGTCGATTCTTGGCCGCGCTCGGATTCCAGACAACACCGTGCCCCAAGGGGCCGGGGACTTGCCGATCGTTTCCAGGCGAGTGTGAGGGGGAAAAGAGACATGAGGCGAACACGCACGCTAGTCACTGCGTTGGTGCTGGCCCTCGGGTTGGCCGTGACGATGGGAGTGCTTCGGGCCGCTGCCGATGCAAGGGTGGCTCAACTGACTGCCATGGTCGGACAGCTGGCGACCATTCGGGATTCGTCACCAGCGCTTCCGGTTGTGGTGAAGGGCTACCTGAACAGGGCCATCTACAACCTTAACAGCGCAATAACCGGCATTCCCGCGCTTCCCAACCCCTGTTCGTACACCGTCACTCCGACCGCGACCAGCTTCGCCGCGGGGGGAGGGACTGGATCAGTATCGGTGGTGACTGCCGCCAATTGTTCCTGGTCCGCGAGCACGGGTGACGCATGGATCATCATCAACAACGGTGTTGCGGGGAATGGTCCCGGCGGAGTCGGCTATACCGTGGCGCCGAACGCGACGACGAGTGCCAGAACTGGATCTTTGGTGGTCGCAGGCCAGTCTGTGACAATCACCGAGGCCGCGGCGACACAGCCCCCGCCCCCACCTCCGCCGGCCGATGGCACGGCCGCCCACTCTTTCGGCATGTGGGCACCGAGCAAATGGGACACGTGCTCAAAGGCTCTTCACGATAGCTACTTTGCCATTGGTCCGGACGGGAAGAAATACCCGACGTGGCACCCGCCGACGGCTACCGAAAACGGCAACGCGTGCACCTTCGGCCACGAGCACGGTCGCGATCCGAACGGATCGGTGCTTCTGGCCGACATCAAGGCGATGTACGGCGGAGTGCTCTTCGGCTATGGCAACGAGCAACTCGATGTCTACAACGCGGCCCACGGAATCGGCAGCGATATGGGAATGCGCCACGAAGATCACGTGGGGCACAAGATCGAGTGGGAGAACAACGTTCGGATGGACGAATCGGTTGTCAATGGCGGTTCCCAGCGACGCGCGCTTGGCATTACGTGCGATTTCTTCATGAAGGCGCACCAGGGAACGCACAGCAAGGATGCATTCACGAACAACGTGCACGAGCTGCTCTATGCGGTTCAGTGTCGTGACGGATCGGGCGGTGCCATTGGCACGAAAGTCATCGTCACCAAGATGGTGGTGTTTGGACAGCCGGGCGGGTTCTCAGAGGGTTCCGTGGGAAGCGGGTTCCAGTTCATCGGCGTGGGCCCGTTCAGCCCGCCGAACGCGCCAAGCGGACCAGGACTGCGATCTCTGCCGACGATCAACCGCGTGAAGGAAAACATCCTCGTGCCGGCAGGACAATGGTCGCAGTTCAGCCAGGGTCTCTATGAGGACTGGATCAGCAGCAACTACATCTACTCGGGCGCGGGCAAACAGGTTCTCTACTTTGACCCACATTTCGCCGTGTTCTCGCCAAGCCGCTTCTACGATCCTTCAAAAGCGGACGGCGTCGGCCGCTCTATCGATGTGTGCTGGATGAATCAGAACGGTGAGAAAGCCCGTGGCGGTGAGTGCGACGCCGCAACGCATTTTGGCCAGATCACCACGCCCATTCCGTACGACGATCCTCGGTCGCCGTTCAATGGGGTCCAACGCGAGTTCTATTTCAACAATACGCAAATCGCCAATGCCGGAGGGGAGACCACCTTGTATACGAACCCTTACGGTGGTCAGGGATCTACCAACGCGGCGGCTGGATCGATCCGGCAGTTCATTTCGGCAGTGCTCAATTCCCGCAGGAACGATGCGGGGTACATCGACCCGAGCGGCCGTGCGTATCACTTCGAATCGATTGCCGTCGGCAAGAATCGCAATTACGGCGGCAACGGCGTGCACGCTCCGAACTAAACCAGTCCCTGAGGTTCATCCCGAAGGACGCGTGGCCGACACCGCTGGTGACGAGCGGTGTCGGTCACAACCTGGCCCTTCCGCTAGTGCCAGCGAATCGCGAAGACTTCAAAATCGCCGTGCCAGGGATCCGCGAACGAGAGTGTGCGTGTCCCCCGGCGCTTAAGGAAATCCTCGAACTCGACCCGTGGAAGGCCATAGGCGTCGTCACCAAAGCCGGTAGGGAAGTCCGTGCCCTCTCTGAACAGCCACCGCTGTGCCGTGTCCACGATAACGATGTCGGGCTTGATGGTCTCGAGGCCTTGGGTGAGCGTGAGGCCATTGTAGGCATGATAGAAAGTCAGCCCGATGCTCGAGCGATAGTCGAACTCGGATAGCCCAAGCCACCAGTGCGGGAGCCCCATTACTCGCGCTCCCCTGGGAATCACCGGTCTCATGCGTTGAGTGATCGCGTAGTAGTCATAAGCCCGGTTCGTATAGATCGGTCTCGCAATGTGAACGCTTGAGCTGAAAATCCAGAATCCAAGAAGTGACGCGACGAAGACACGCTGTGCGGCCCGAGACGTACGAATGAGGCTGATGAGCGTTTCGGCAGCGGCGAGAATGAAAAATGGGTAGAAAAGAATGGCGTAGAGGTCGCTCTTGTTCCCGACGACGAGTACGAAACCAGTGAGAACCGCGCCCACGAAGATCAGCAGACGTCGATCCGCCAGACCGCGGCGTGCCGCCAGGTAGACGCCCGACGCGCCGAGCATCGCGAAGTCCAGGCTGCGTGGATAGAAGTGATAACGCGTCAGCTCTCCTCGAATGGAAACTAAGACATCGGACAGCTGCAGCGTCTGCAGCGGCAGCTTGTGCGGCCCACCAAAGTTGAAGGTGAGCGGCGCGAAATAAGCGTGGGGATTCGGCAGAATATGGAGCGCTCCATAATACGCAAAGCCGGTCAGGCACCCCGCTGCGCACCAGCGCGGGCCGCTGCGGCGGAGAATCCCGATGCCGCAATGAGCGAGATAAAGAGCCGCGACACCCAGGCTGAACACCACACCATTCAGGTGGATGTCGGGACAGAGGCCTACCAATAGACCACACGCAAAGTGGATCCACCGGACATCTCGGTCAAGCGCGACGACGGCCAGTCCATAGACGCCAACAACCGCTGTGGCGAGGACGATTTCGGGCCGTACATAGTGGCTGGCCTGGAAGAAGGGGGCGCAGAGTGTGAGGAGGAGTGCAGCGGTGGCGCCTGTCAGACGACTGTATTCACGGCGGCCCACGGCGTAGACGCCTGCGACCAGAAAGACACCAAAACACCACGACGCGAACCGTCCTTGAAAGAGACCGAGCCCGAACATGGCATACGACGCGGCCCAAGGGATGGTGCCGAGAAAATCGCGGCGTACCCATGGATGGCCGAATTGGTCCATCGATCCCTTGTGGATCGCATCGAAGTTGACCCCTGTCGTGATCCAGGTCCACGCCGCATTGGATAACCAGGACTCATCGATGAAGACCTGCGGATAGACGGTTAGATAGGCGAGATAGACCGTCAGAGCTGCCGCCGCGGCCGCCAGGACTCCGGCAGCCAATCGGCGTTCACCCATCGGCTCTCGACTTGGTGCGAGAGGCTGACGATTCACTTAAGAGTCGAAAGGCGCCAGGAACGCGATTCGGGCAGCATCCGCGCGCAGTCTGGGAGGAGCGCCTCTTCCTGAGCCATCCTCTGCAGGGTGAGGACGCGGAAGTCGGCCTGCAGCCGACGGACGACGTGGCTGACCATCTCCAACTTCGTCGAGAGTGGGAGCGCCATGGCCGGGAAGAAGGATAACTCCGGCGTCTCATCGAGCGAAAGGAAATCAAGGGGATGGAGGAGCAGCGACACAGGGTTTCCTGTTGCGCGGCACAGTCGAAGCGCCGTCTCGAAATATGCCCTGGCCAGCCTGACGCTGAACGAACTCAAATACAGAAGGTAGCTCACGTGAATAGGTATGCGAAAGAACGGCATCGTCGTGATGGGAATCTCGGCGATGCTTCCCGCGCTCGTCTGCCACTGATAGGGTCGGTTCGGTCTGAGCCCATCGCTGAGTCTTCCGAACAGTCGCTGGCGACGCAGCCGCTCACATCGAGTGAGCCTCGAGTGAATGAAGTAGTACCCGCGACTCAGCGGACCGATCACCGTCGGAAGAATCGTCGCGTCATAGAGATACCCACGACGTGTCAGTGCGCGGATGGTCGCAAGGCTCAGACTGTAACCCGGTCCGCGAAACCCGATGGGTTGCCTTCCAGTCGCGAGTTCGATGTGCCGGTCTGCGTCCTCAATCTCCTCGTCGATCTGATCCTCGCTGTAGAGGTGGAGCCACGGCTCGTGATGGTATGAATGGTTCCCGATTTCATGCCCCGCAAGAGCGATTGATCGAAGCACCGGTCGATTGGCCTCGATCGCGGCGTCCTGACCCACGATGAAGACCGTGATCTCCAGGTTCCTTTCTTTCAATAATCCCAGAATCCGCGGCACGACGAAGTCGAGATACGACGGCAAGGCCTCCCAGGCCGAATCGCCATGAGTCTTGAGGTACGACCACTTGTTGTCGAGATCCAGGGAAACCGCGGCAGCGAGTCGGGCATCATTCACAAGACTCTCCAATCGAATGGAGTCGTGGCACGACATCCGTCCTGGCGGGGACAGCCGACGAGCGTGTGCTGTGGGAGCACGTTGCCTGTGTAACAGGATGTAAACGCAAGCGCTGTGCCTCGAACGTTCACTGTTTCGATTTGCTATGGGTCGTCCTCTTGAACGGATGTCCTCCCGTTGGAGGAATCCTTAAAAGAACGCCTATACAATATTTTGAAGAATCTACTGCTGGGGTGGAAGAAGACCTGGATGGGAGGCGACAGTCTGGAACACGCGCGAGAATATCAACCTAAATAGAGACTTCTGTCTGCCAATTCGCTACTTTGAGGGATCGAATTGGGTCCGCGAGGAGACCAAAGACTGCCAACCACGACGCCAATCCAAGCCGAGCGGCTGGAGGCATTCTGCCGGGTCGAGATGGCGTCAGGCAGGCCCGGGAGGCCCCCGGACACTGCCCCTCTGGCTTGTGACGCCTAGGACTTTGCCGCGGAGTCGGCTGGAGGCAAGTGGATGAGGTAATTGTTACCAGCGCGATTGATCCACAGCCTCAGGTAGTCGTTGCCCTTGAGCATCTCCACACGGGCCGCGCCCTTCGCGGGCCGAGGTCCCTTGGCCACCTGCGCGATGTCGCTGTCGGGGATGATGCTCACGACCTCCCGGCCCTTGACCTGGCCGCCCTGCAGGAACTCCACCCAGCGTTCCAGACTCGGAGTCTGGCCCGTGGCGGGCGGCTTGGCCTCGTCGGCGGTCAGCCTGACCATGTAAGTGCCCGCAGCCAGGGGCTTGCCGTCGGCCATCACTTTCTGTGTGAGACGCACCGACCCCAGTGAGATCGAACCGGTGCTGGTCGACTGCTGAGCCAGCAGACTGCCGGCGGTCAGCACACCGACCACAACTCCGACAAGCATCGAGCGGGTCATTGTGGGCCTCCTGTGGCGCCTCGGAGCGTTCCGAGGCATTCCAGCCATCATTATACAGAAACCGCCGACAATGCGGGGATGTCTGGTCGAAGCTCAGCGCTTCGCTATCACGATGTCTCCGCTGAACGTGCGGAGCTCCAGGCTGGCGCTGCCGTCGCCGAACGTCGCCCGAATCGATCGCGAGTCGCGTCCCTCACGGCGTTCATCATCCCGCGTGGACGAGCGCTGTCCCTGATAGGTCAGCGGCAGGTCGGAGCGAATCGTTCCGCTGAAGGTGCTCGCATCGAGCTCGAACCCGATATCCGATCCGACGGCCAGGCGAACATCGCCGGAATGCGAGTTCATGTCATAGCGCCCGTTCCTCGCCAGCGGCCCGCTGTAGTCGAGGTTGCCGCTGACAGAATGCACGCGGGCTCTCTCACACGTCACGTTTTCCAGCCTGAGATCGCCGCTCACCGTCTCGATTTCGAGACCTCGGGCCTTGATGCTCCGCGCCATGAGGCTGCCGCTCACGGTCGACGCGATGAGCTGGGATTCCGACGACGCATTCGCGACTTCAACATCGCCGGATACTGACTTCGCCTGCACGAGCTCTGTGACGTCGAGCGCTCGCGCGTCTCCGCTCACCGTTTCCGCGCGGACCTCGCCCTTGATGCCAGACACGCGAATGTCCCCCGACACCGATCGCAGGGAGACGGCGGCGTCGATCGGCACGCGGACGGTGTAGTCCACGCTGAATCCGTCCGGTCCCCGCCGGTGCGGATACGTCGTACGGACCTCCACCCGGCCCGGTCGCTCGAGCACGTCGATGATCAGTTCATCCAGCCACTGCTTCGCGTTGTCATCTCGCGACCGGACTCTCTTGACCGCATCGATCGTCAGGTCGTCGCCCGTACTCGGCGATACGACGATGTCACCCGTGATGTTGGCGAGATCCAGAGAGCCCTGGCGACCGAGTTTGATGGTCTTCGTGAATCGCTCGGTCTGTTCCGGGCCCTGACGATGCTCCTCGAACCGATGGAACCATTCGTCGTTCCCTTTCCCCATCGCGGATCCGGACGTCTGCGCCCAGCCGGCGCTCGTGACGAGACACATCGCGAGAGCCAAACTTCTCACGAGTCCGTGTCGCGTGATCGTTGTCTGTAACTGCATCAGGAATAAATTCATAACGGCTTGCACCTCAGTGGTCATCGAGCCAGCTGTCCGACGATGCGCGCGGCTTCGGCCTGATTGCCCTTGCGCATCTCATTCACGAGCGACACGGTGTTCTGCAGGAGCGCGACTTTGCTCCTGAATGCTTCGAAGAGACTCTCCTGTGCCGGCCGACTGTCCGGTTGCGCCCGAAGTGCGGCGCGGCTCTCGCCAATCGCTTGATCTATCACGGCCAGGTTTTTTTGCAGCGTCGCCGCGAGCTTTGGGTCGAGCGTTTTCTGTCCAGCGCTGGTGATGGCTTCCAGTCCGGCGATCGCCTTTTCGTAGTGTTCCTCGGCCAATCTCAGCTCGCTCTCTACCGATTGGACGAGTTTCGCATTCGATTCGGATCCAGCAGGTGTCGTCGACTGAGCCTTGGCGGGCACGATGGTCCGCTCACTCGGCGTCTGCCACAGTTGTTGCCTGGCCACGACGAGCAAGATGAGAACGGCCGCGGCTGCAAGCGGGATCGCCGCGCGCCACAACCGTCGTGGTATCGGTTGAGAGGCCTTGCGAACATGCTCGGCGACCCTCGCCCACAGCAATGGATCGGGTGTGAGGGCCGGGAGAGTCGACGCTCCCTTCACAATCTGACGTAAGTCGTCGGCCAGGGCGCGGCATTCTGCGCAGGTGGACAGGTGAGCCTCGACCGCTGCTCGTTGCGACGGATCGAGGGCCCCATCCACGTATTCGTTGATGACGTCAGGCGTCATCTGAGAATGCGCACTCATCAATCAGCATCCACCGGCGTTGCACCCGTCAGCCATGTCCGAATGCGGAGTCGCGCCTTATGTACCTGCGATTTCGAAGTGCCTTCCGAAATGCCGAGCAGCCGGCCGACCTCGTTGTGATCGAAACCCTCGACATCGTGGAGCAGAAACGCCGTGCGGCAGCCCTGCGGAAGGGCAGCGATCGCCCGCTCGAGATCCAGCGCGGTCGGGGCCACGCGACCGATCGTCTGAACCGTCTTGATGCGGTCGGTCACCACCACGTCGTCCTCCAGGCTTTCCTCTCGCCGGGTCTTCCGCTTCCGCAAGAAGTCGAGGCACTGATTCACGCCGAGCCGATACAACCATGTTCCCAGTGATGATTCATTCTTGAACATCCGCAGCTTGCGATGCGCGAGGAAAAAGATCTCCTGAACGAGATCCTCGGCATCCGCAGCCGACCCGACCATCCGGATCGCCAGGTTGTAGAGCCGACCCGAGTGGCGCCGGTACACTTCTTCGAACGCCGCCATGTCGCCACGGCAGCATCGGTCCACGAGTTCGCGTTCCGCGGCTCGCGGATCGATTCCCAACGTCGAACCTTCCATGGCATTAGACGGGGAATGTGCCATCGAGCGTTGCTTTTGGTCGCTGGATTGCCGGGCTGCTGGCACTGAACTAAGAAGACGAATTACGCGGACAGATGTTCGACGTCAGCCCTACCGACTCTTTGGCTTCCACCGGACCCGCCCGAACCCCTCGACACGCCCTCTCACGACTCGGAGACCTTCGGCGCGGAGCAGCTCCTGCTTGAGCATCAGGTTGCCGCCATAGCCGCCCAGGCGTCCGGCTGCGGCAATGACCCGGTGACAGGGCACTCCGGGATCGTGGCAGTTCCGCATGATGTTGCCCACGGCCCTCCAGGCGCGCGGTCGCCCGGCGCGTTCGGCGATATCTCCGTACGTGGCAACGCGCCCAGGGGGAATCCGTCGGACTGCGGCCAATACCCGCGCTGAGAAAACCGGGCCGGAAAGCAACCCGGAGGCGTTTCGCCGCATGCGGATCAGAAGAAGACGCGGAGGCCGCCGCCGGTCACGAGCCCGCCGGCTGTGGTCGAAACCGAGTTCCGATCCGACGCGCGAAGATCCGCGTTCGCCCACGCGTAACGGACGAGGCCTCCAACGCCGAATCGTTCGTTGAGCTTCCAGGTGAAATCGGCGCCCACGTTCACACCGGGCACCGTCTTCTTGACGCGCGATGTGACGGCAGTGTCGAACGTTGCCGCGTCATACGGAAACTCGTGTGTGTAGGCGACATCGTCGACCACATTCTGCTCGACGATGATGGCGCTTGGTCCGCCCGAGAGCATGATGTGAAAAGTCTTGTTCACGGGCACGACGTAGACGGCCTGAAAATGAATGCCGGTCTCTCGACGCTTTGCCGACGACTGACCACTCACAGGCCGAGGCTGATTGAAGAAGAATGGGTGTGGAATCTGCGCATCGACGTCCACATCCGCCTTACCATCAACAAACGAGACTGCCACGCCCACGCCGAAGTTGCCATGAATACGGTATGCCAGACCGGCATCGAATCCCGGCGCGATCTTCGTCTTGTAATCGGCGTTGAACGATCCAGTCTCTTGGAATTCTTCGAACGTGCCGGCCTGGGAGAAGCTCTGCGTCGTTACCTGAACTGCCCCGTTCAGCGTCAGCCAGAAATCGTCGGTCCACGCGAGCTCCTCGCTCGCGGCCGCGGCTGGAGGCGTCGTGGGTTTGGGCGCGGGTGGCTGTGACGGCGCCTGAGCCGACAGAGCCGCGCGACCCAGTAAGAATGTCAAGAGCCCGAGTGCTGCAAGTGTGCGCATCAGTTCAACCCCACCGCCTGCCAGGCCAGTTTCAGCTGGACGAACTCGTGGCTGCTCGTGCCATACAGCTCTTCGGCCGCTCGAAGGGTTGCAGCCCGTGCATCGGCGAAAGTGGAGCTGGGAACGAGGAAAAACCCAAAGGCACGATAGAAGATCGAGGCCATCCGGTCGAGATTCGCGAGTCCAACGCCGGCGACGGTTATCCCGGACACACGATTTCGACCGCCGTTGACCGCCAAATAGTATACGTGATCGACGATGGTGGCATTGAAGTGCACGCCGCCGTTGTCGGTGCTGGTGCCGATGAACTGACGCAGGCTGTAGTGATCCGGATCGCCATTCGCGTGCGGATCGGCGAGGGACCTGACGTACCCCGGCGCCTGCTTTGTCACGTCCTCGCCAATCACCCAGTCAGCCTGACCGCGACCAGACCCGGCAGCCTGGAACGTGAACTCTACTGACGCGGCCATGATGTCCGAGAAGGCCTCATTGAGCGCACCGGGTTCGTCCCGGTTCTGGAGGTTCGATGTGAAATCCGTGACACCGTGGGTCAGCTCGTGGGCAACGATATCAAGACCTCCCGACAGGTAATCGAACACCCGTCCGTCTCCATCGCCGTACACCATCACGCCGTCGCCGAGATACAACGCGTTGTTGATGAAGACGGCGCGCGTCTGGGGGCTGTAGAACGCCGCATCCTCGCGTGCCAGCGGGTGAACGATTCCCTTCACAGGAAGGTTGTGATCGTTCAGGCCGCGCCGCCCGAACCGCTTGAAGTAGTAGTCGTAGACCCACCCTTGGTACACGTGGGCATCGACGACGGCGCCGTCACCCCAGTCGTTGTCGGAATCTTGGGCGAGATCCGCATCGAATGTCGCCTCGGTGATCAGGAACAGATTGAGACGGAACAAACTCCCTCGAAAATCAAATGTGGACAGAAGGTCCGGGCGCAGGCGATCGACGGTCTGAAAACCACTCGCCACGGAGGTCGTGCTGATCTTCTTCTGGTCACCGAGCACGCCCGTGCCCCGGCCTATGACCGCGGACTGCTGCCGCACGCGCGAGTCGATGCGCTCGATCCTGCCTGTCCGCGCGTTGACGAAACACGTCGTGAGGTCGAGCGGTGCCCGCACGTTGACCTGATATGTCAGAACGTACCCGGCCGCTGTCGGAAGAATGATCAGCTGCGGCGTGTCCGCCGCGGCTCCACCCGGAGCCGAGCGAAGGGCAGTCGAACCGGCCATGGATGGCGAAATGATCGGAGCGACGTCGAGATCGATCCCTTCGTATACGCGCCCGAACACGCTGATCGTGGTCCGCCGGTCCATCTGTCGTATGAGCTCTCCGCCGAACACCGGCACGCCACGGTGCATCTGCTGCAATCGCTGATGCGTTCGACCGCGGACGACTGTGTCCTCCTGCATCCTCGCTATCTCGAGGTCTCCAGTCCGCATCATCTCTTCGATTCGTACGAGCTCTGCTCCCAACGACGCCCCGCTCGCGGTCGAGGCTCTGACCCGCGGTGCATCACCGGCGATGTACGCACCGAATGCCAAAACGATGGCGACCGTTGCGGCGATCGCGGTGAAACGTGGAACGCGTACGCGGGTGGGAGAGTCAGGCACGGAGTGCGTCGGTCACGGCAGTCGTGAGTATAGCGCGACTCAATTCATCAGGCTGAGAGGATCGAGGCCGAAATCAGAGGGGTCTACGGGGGCAGAGATCGTGTGCGGAACCTCGGCGTGTGTCCTGGCTTCCCACAGATTGACGTCCACGGGGAGCTCCAGTCGCCGACCGTTCCGTCCGATGACAATGCGCACCTTGGGTCGATAGGGATCGGGCGCGTGCACCTGCATGACCACCGCGATCTCGTCGGTGTTCAGTCTGACCAGATTGCCCACTGGGTAGATCCCCATGAGTTGCACGAACCGCCGAACGAGATTCTGATCAAAATGCTGCCCGTCATTGCGGTGAAGGACGGCGAGGACGCGATCGCTGGGGAAGGCCCCCTGATACTTTCGCTGCGACCTCATGGCGTCGTAGACGTCGGCAATGCTGCACAGCATCGTCCCGAGGTTGAGAGCGGCGCGCCGCACGCCTTCGGGATAACCTGTTCCATCCAGCCGCAGGTGATGCTCGAACGCCACGACGGGTGCGAGTGCGGGGATTTCCGGCGTGCGCCGCAGGATCTCCGCGCCGTCGATGGTGTGGCGTTTCATGATCGTGTATTCGTCTTGGTCCAAACGGTCGGGCTTGTTGAGAATCTCCATCGGCGTTCTGACCTTGCCGATGTCATGCATCAAGGCGGCGAGGCCGAACTCCCGAAGCAGCGATCCGTCAGCGCCAAGGCTTCGCGCCTGGGCCATGGTCAGGATGGAGACGTTGACCATGTGCGTGAACGTGTAGTTGTCATAGTCGCGCAGCGCGGTCAGGGCGACCAGCGCCGTGCGGTGCTGCACGACCGCCTGCGCCAGTCCGTCGACCATGGCCCGGGCCGTCGCCGGATCGGGGCCTCCCTCGAGCCGGGTCGCCTCCCAGATAAGGTTGGCCATTGACACCGCCTCGTCGTACAGCTTGCGAATCGAAGCGTTGTCCGAGGCGCTGTTGCCAGGCTCTTCGGCCTGGATCCGGCCGACACGAATATGGGAGGTGCTGAGGCCGTCACCCTGCCTGGCCACAGGCATCCGCTCCATCGACGCGATGCGCCGCGCGAACTCCAGGAGTTCCTCGGACGAAACGCCCTTTTCGATCGCGATCCGCTCCACGCCGCTCTTCTCGAGGCGTCTGAACAAATCGCCCAGCACTTCAGATGCCCTCGGTAACGGAATATCCGCCACGATGATCTCTGACTCGATGAGCCCGATCGCGACGCAGGGCTCCACCGCGTGAAGCGCCCTGAGCGTCTCGGCGAGCGACTCGACGTTGCGAGCAACGAGCGGATGACCAGGTGAGTACAGCTGCACCGACCGCATCGTGGCGCCGAAGCGCCTGATCAGGTCGTCGGCCAACTGCGCGCGCGACACCTCGTCTGGCACGCCGGGTTCGTTCCTGTTCCGTCCATGTTCCATGAGCTACGACCTCTGGCGCCCCATCAGCTGTCCCCGCGCGGCCGTACGCACACCGCGTGGTCCACGGCCGGCTGCCTCTTCGAGGACTGCCAGCGCTCGCGGTGTGCCGATCTTGCCGAGGGCCGATGCGACTGCCTGCCGAAGTGCCGACGTCCGGAGCGGCGCGTACCACTCGCCTCGATACAAGGCTTCCTTCAAGGCGTCCACAGACTGCTCGTCGCCAAACGATCCCAGCGCCTCAACCGCGCGGTGGTAGACGCTGCGAAGAGGACCCTTGTGATCAACATGACTGACGATGTAAGAGAAGAGCGGGGCGGCATGCTCATCGCGCATCGATCCGAGGGATTGCATGATGGCGTTACGAGAGCTGGCCTTTCCGGATGACAAAGCTTTCTCGAGGACGGCATAGGCCTCGTCGGTGTTGAGCGCGATGATCGCGCGAATCGCATCTCGCTGCACGTGTGGCTCCTGATCATCGAGCAATGATTCGAGCTCGCGCAGTGTGTCGCGCCCTCCGAATTCCCGGAGGAGCAGGATCGCCGTGCGCCGCACGGCGGCTTTCTCGGAATGCGTGAGCTGCTCGACTGCGCTCCTGCCCAATGGGCCAAAGCTCTTCAAAAGGTCCGTCAGCCATTTGCGCGGGCGCTCGCGCTCCTCTTGAGCGAGCCCCTCTGCCAGTGGTTCGATGACCCCGGCGCCGAGCGCCAGGCAGAGATCCTTCACACGCTCGAAGGAAACGTCGTCCATCGTGCGGAGATGTCCCACGATATGACGCGTCAGGGGACCGCTCACCACCTGTTTGACGGCTTGCTGCGCCGCCGGTCGGCGCGGATCGACCGCTTCAACACTTGTGTAGATCGCCACTCCGCGCACCAGGCGCACGGCTGCGTCGAAGTCACCGATCAGCACGAGATCGTCGATGTGCGCCGCGGCCATCAATGAAATCGCGCTCCATTTTTCGGGATCCTGTTCGACGGACAGCATGTCGAGCAGAAGCTCGAGATCGAGCGCTCGAACGGCCGAGTCGCTGACCGAACCCAGCCACGTCGAGATGCGCTCTGGCGGATCATCGGTGACTTGATCGACGTCGATCGCCTGGCTGCTTGCGTGCGTGAGCTCGCGACTGTATTCGTGCGACACAAACGGCCGATCCGAATACGACGTCAACATCGACGCCACGTTCTGCCAGATGGAGTCGAATCCATCCTGTTGCCCGAATTCCGACTGCGCGACCTGATCGTGAGCCAGCTGCACCAGCCGATGCCGATCCTCCGACTGAGGCACGAGAGTTTGAAATGCCTCGGCAAGGCGAGCTGACCCGGTTTGTTCATTGACCACCGATCGACCGACGAATGACGCGATGGCGCCGTCGTTCAGGCGTTCACGGACGGCCTGGAGAACTCCGGCGTGTTCGGCCGCGTCCGCTTCTCCGCTTCGGAGCACCTGGGACACGGCTTCTGGCGGCAGGCTTAAGATCGCGCTCGCCATGTTCTTGAGTACGGCTTCGACCTGACTCGCGTCGCCAGCCGAGGCTGCGTCCAGAATGTCGGCGAGCAGTCGCAGACACGCGGCACCGGTACGCTCGCCGCCGTTCTGCCGGCTGTGTTCTGCGACGGCCGATAGAAGGTCGGTCAGTCGGCTCACATCGGTCGCGGCGTCAACGAAGACGGCGGTCGAATCGCCGTCGCGAACGCGTTCGCCTCGGTAGCACCGCGCGACGATGTCCTCCCATGCGGCGGGTCGGGACCGACGTTCCTTGAGCACGTCCCGATAATCGATTTCACGAACCTCGATGCGCTCGGCCCGCTGTGCACGCCAGAGCTCGCCGATTCCCCCCAATGCCGTGATGTCTTCTGGTGATCGCGCCAACAGGGCAAGAAAGGCGCGCAGCGTATCCGCCGTCACACGGTGGTGGATGGTGAGGAAGCCGATCTTCTGGCCGTGCAACATGGACGCCAGTTCGCCAATGGCCTCGTCCGGACGATCGGGACTCCGGCCATCGGCCTGGAGTTCGCTTGGCAGAACCGTGAGGGCCAGTGCGCCCGACATCGTCGCCCGGTCCACCGCGTCCGAAAGGCGCTCCAGGGAGCTGCCGATGGCCGGGTGAGCCGGCGGGTAAAGCGAAATAGCCCGAGCCGCCGCTTTGCAGGCGCGTGCAAATTCTGTCAGGCGTGCCGTCGAGTCGGCATCGAGACGGGCTGCAAGTGAGCCGGATGCGCTTGACGTGTCGGGTCTGTCGGCTGGCTTGAGCATGAATCTGGACACACGGGTCGATGGATCAGACCGTGTCCTTTTTATCGGACGGACGGCGTGGCCCATGCATCCCACGCCCCGGTCGCGCAATCCTTTATACTCACGGCCTTCGATGCGAGTCGTTGACATCATTCAGAAGAAGCGGGACGGACTGCCGCTCGACCGCGGTGAAATCGACTACGTCATCGCCGGCGCCACCGCCGGCACGATTCCCGACTATCAGATTGCACCGCTCCTGATGGCCATCCTCCTGCGGGGCATGACGTCCCAGGAGACCGCGTGGCTCACCACGGCCATGGTGGATTCCGGCGTGCGGGTAGATCTTGCGGGCATTCGCGGCGCGAAGGTGGACAAGCACAGCACCGGCGGCGTGGGTGACAAGACATCCCTGATCCTTGCGCCGCTTGCCGCGGCATGTGGCGTGGTGGTGCCAATGATGTCCGGCCGTGGCCTGGGTCACACCGGCGGTACGCTCGACAAGCTCGAAGCAATCCCGGGTTTTCGCATCGACCTCTCGCTCGAAGAGTTTCGGGCGGCGCTCGGCGAGATCGGCTGCTGTCTGATCGGGCAGACGCGTCAGATTGCGCCCGCCGATAAGAAGCTGTACGCGCTTCGTGATGTTACGGCGACGGTCGAGAGCATTCCGCTCATTTCGGCGTCGATCATGAGCAAGAAAATCGCTGAGGGGATCGACGCGCTGGTCCTCGATGTGAAGGCGGGCCGCGGCGCGTTCATGAAAACCGAAGCCGATGCGCGACGTCTGGCCGAGTCGCTCGTGTCGATCGGCACCGAAGCCGGCGTGCGCACCTGCGCGCTCCTGACTCGCATGGACGCACCGCTCGGGAAGGCAGTGGGGAATGCCCTTGAAGTCATCGAGTGCATCGAGACGCTCAAGGGTGGCGGGGATCCCGAGTTGCGCGATCTCTCGGTCGCGCTCGCGGCACGCATGGTCGTGCTCGCGCGGCTCACATCATCCATCGATGATGCCGAAGCGCGCATCCGGAACGCCCTGTCGTCGGGAGCAGGTCTCGAGAAGTTCAGGCAGATCGTGGCGCGACAGGGCGGGGATCCGCGCATCGTCGACGACTACAGCCGGCTGCCCGCCGCGCCGGAACGAAGACTGGTGATCGCCGACCGGTCCGGATCCTTGACGGGCCTCCATGCCGAGCGAATCGGACGGGCAGCCCTCCACCTCGGTGCCGGTCGAGATTCGGTGGAGGACACGGTCGATCCCGCCGTCGGCGTCGTGGTTCTGGCCGAACGAGGTCAGCGCATCATGACAGGCGATCCGATCCTCGAGCTGCACTATCGCGACAGGTCGCGCCTCGGCGCCGCGTACGATCTGGCGGCGTCGGCCATCGAGATCGGCGACGAGCCGGTCCCCACGGAACCCCTCGTTCTTGGTGAGGTCCAGTGAGGAGTGCCATGAACGACACGACCGCAACGGCCGGGTGGTTACGATTCGACCGACACGACGCCGCCCTCGGTGCGGTCGCCCTGGCCGTCGGCTTGATCGGCTTCGGGCTCGCCCGGTTTGGCGGCATGCCGCGCGCGCAGGCGCTGGTTGGTGCCGTCGTCATCCTGACCATCGCCTATCTCTGTTCAGCGAACCGGCGGGCCATCGATCGGCGCACCGTGATCTGGGGCCTCAGCCTCCAGGTGATCTTCGCGATTGTCGTCCTGAGGACGGCCGTGGGGCAGCAGGTCTTCAGGACGCTCGGCGACGGCGTCAATCGACTGCTCGGGTTTGCCGGCGTCGGTTCGGCTTTTGTCTTCGGTCCGCTGGGCGACAAGGCCGCGTGGCCCCGCATCATGACCCTCGTGCTCGGTGAGGAAGGCGCGCGCTACAGCTTTATCTTCGCGTTCCAGGTCCTGCCCACCATCATCTTCATCGCCGCGCTGTTCGCCATCCTCTACTACTTCGGTGTCATGCAGGTCATCGTGCGGCTGTTTGCCGTGATGATGCGGCGGGTGATGCGGGCGAGCGGCGCAGAGTCGCTGAACGTCGCGGCGAGCATCTTCATGGGACAGACCGAAGCGCCGCTGACGATTCGACCGTATCTGCCCGAGATGACCGAGTCCGAGCTGATGACGGTGATGACGTCCGGCATGGCCCATATCTCCGGCGGCATCATGGCCGCCTATGTGCTCTTCGGGATTGAAGCCCGTCATCTTCTGACGGCTGTCATCATGACGGCGCCCGGCACGCTGGTGATGGCCAAGATGTTCGTGCCGGAGACCGGCGTTCCGAAGACGATGGGCGCGGTGCGACTGGCGATCAAGACGCACGACGTCAACGTGATCGATGCGGCCGGCCGCGGCACCAGCGAGGGGCTTGCGCTCGCCCTCAACGTGGGAGCGATGCTCATTTCGTTTCTCGCCCTGATAGCCGCCTTGAACGGCCTGCTCGGGCTGGCGGGTCTCAGTCTGGAGCGCATCTTCGGCTGGGTGTTCGCGCCGATCGCGTGGAGTCTTGGAGTGCCCTGGAAAGATGCGCCGGCGATCGGAAACCTGCTCGGCACGCGTGTCGCGCTCAACGAGCTGGTCGCCTATTCTCAGCTCGGACCCCTCCGGAACTCGCTCGATCCCAAGTCATTCACCATCGCGACGTTTGCCCTGTGCGGATTCGCCAACTTCAGCTCTATCGGCATCCAGATCGGCGGCATCGGCGCGCTCGCGCCAGAACGTCGTCACGATCTGGCTCGGCTCGGAGTGAGGGCCATGCTCGCTGGCACGCTGGCCAACTTCATGAGCGCGACCATTGCGGGGCTCCTGCTATGACGTCGTACTTCGATCAGGTCGGCGCGGCGGCCGAGTTCGTGCGCACACGGATCGGCGACCCGCCAGAGATCGCCGTGGTTCTTGGATCTGGACTTGGCGCCTTCGCCTCTTCGTCGTCCGACGCGGTATCGTTGCCGTACGGTGATATTCCTCATTGGCCGGTCGCGACAGTACTTGGCCACGAGGGCCGCCTCGTCGTGGGGCTCGTGAAGGGACGCCGCGTGGCAATCCTGGCAGGACGAAGTCATTATTACGAAGGCCACGACCTGCGAGCGGTGACCTTCTCGATCAGAGTGGTCGGCGCACTTGGCGCCAAGACGCTCGTGCTCACGAATGCGGCCGGCGGCATCAATACGGAGTTCTCGCGCGGCGCGCTGATGTTGATCGACGATCACATCAATCTCTTCGGCAGTAACCCGCTCATTGGTCCGAATGACGAGCGCTTCGGCGTTCGCTTCCCGGACATGACCGAGGTCTACTCGCGGCGGCTCCGCGCGCTGGCGGTTGAGGCTGCCGCACCGCTGGGTCTTCGTCTGGAGCACGGGATTTACGCGGCGCTTCATGGCCCGAGTTACGAAACACCCGCCGAGATCCGGTATCTCCGTGCGATCGGCGCGGATGCCGTGGGCATGTCGACGGCGCCCGAAGCCATCGTGGCCAGACACATGGGTCTGGAGGTCCTGGGCATCTCCTGCATCACGAACATGGCGGCTGGCATTCTGCCCGCGCCGCTCCTGCACAGCGAAGTGATGGAGACAACCGAGCGTGTTCGCGGCGAATTCATCGCGCTTCTGGAGGGCATCATTGAGCGCCTCTGACCTCTCACTCGACTCCCTGATCCGCGCGGCGCGAGATGCGCGGGAGCGCGCGGTTGCGACCTTCTCGCATTTCAAGGTCGGCGCGGCGCTTCAGACGCGCGCGGGACAGATCATCACCGGGTGCAACATCGAGAACGCCACCTACGGCCTGACACTGTGCGCCGAGCGGGTCGCCATGTTCAAGGCTCTGTCAGAGGGTCATCGCGACTTTGTGCGAGTCGTGGTCGTGGCCGACACCGGCACGCTGACACCCCCCTGTGGCGCGTGTCGCCAGATCCTGTGGGAGTTCGGCGGCAATCTCGAGGTCGTGCTGACCAATCTCACCGGCGCCGTCGAGCACACGACGATGAAGAATCTCCTGCCGAGCGCGTTCGATGCGAGCTTTCTAAGAGATTCCTGAGAAACGTCACCGCTGCAGTATCATTTTCTTCATGCTCCCGACCATCGAATGGCATGGCGACGCCGTCGTCATGATCGATCAGCGTAAGCTGCCGACGGCCGAGATCTTCGTTCGCTGTCAGACGGCCCAGGAGGTCGCCCGGGCTATTCGCACCATGGTGATCCGAGGCGCGCCGGCCATCGGAGTGGCCGCGGCCATGGGGATCGCGCTTGGCGTCCGGAAAAGCAAGGCGACGGGCACCCAGAAGCTCGCGGCCGACTTCTACAAGATCTGCGAGCTGATGGCCGCAACTCGCCCTACGGCCGTCAATCTTTTCTGGGCCGTCGAGCGGATGAAGCAGGCCTTTGCGGCCGAAGCGTCGAAGGGCGCGTCTGTCGATCAAATTCGCGATCGGCTGGACGATGAAGCGCGGCGCATTCACGACGAAGACGTACAGAGTTGTCGAGCGATGGGGGGACACGGTGCGGCGCTGGTGCCGAATCAGGCGCGGGTCCTGACACATTGCAATGCCGGCGCGCTGGCAACCGCCGGCTATGGCAGCGCACTCGGTGTCATCCGGGCGGCGGTGGAACAGGGCAAGTCGCTGACCGTGCTCGCGGATGAGACGCGACCGTTTCTTCAGGGGGCTCGGTTGACGGCGTGGGAACTGATCCGCGATGGCATCTCGACGACTGTCATCGCCGACAGCATGTCGGGCTCCCTGATGCGTGACGGACACATCGATCTCGTCATCGTAGGCGCCGATCGCATCGCCGCCAACGGCGACGTGGCGAACAAGATCGGGACCTACACGGTGGCCGTGCTGGCGAAGGAACACAACCTGCCGTTCTATGTGGCCGCGCCCACGTCGACGATCGATCTCGCCACACCGACCGGCCAGCAGATCCCGATCGAGGAACGAGCAGAGCGTGAAATGACGCACTTCGGTTCGACGCGGCTGACTCCCGATGGCGCGCTCATCCGCAACCCGGCATTCGACGTGACGCCGCACCGCCTCGTCTCGGCCATCATCACGGAAGTCGGCATCTGCAGGCCGCCGTACGACGCCTCGCTTCCCCTCGCGGTGCGCGAAGCCGCCGAACACGCGGCCGTGTCCCGGTGAGCCACGCCGTGCGAATCCTCGGGATCGAAACCTCGTGCGACGAGACCGCAGCCGCGGTCGTCGAAGAGACCTCCTTGGACACGCGGCCTTGGTCGATCAGATCGAACGTGGTGCAGTCGCAGGCCGCGATTCATCGGGATTGGGGCGGCGTCGTGCCCGAACTGGCGTCGCGTCAGCACATCCGTGACATCTGCGCAGTCGTGGAGGAGGCCCTGAAGGAGGCCGCGACGGGATGGCGCGATCTGGGCGCTGTGGCCGTGACGGAGGGCCCCGGGCTCGTGGGCTCCCTCCTCGTCGGAATTGCCTTCGCCAAGTCCGTCGCGATGTCCCTGAATGTGCCGCTCATCGGTGTCCATCATCTGGCGGGGCACATTGAATCGCTGTTCCTCGAGCACGGCACGCTGGAGCTGCCGGCGATTGTTCTGGTGGTGTCTGGAGGGCACACGAGTCTCTACGAGGTGCCGTCTCCTGGCGTCTACACGCTCCTCGGTCGAACGCGTGACGACGCGGCGGGTGAGGCCTTTGACAAGGTGGCCAAGCTGCTGAACCTCGGATACCCCGGAGGTCCGGTCATCGATCGGCTGGCGACGCAGGGGAACGATCGAGCCGTGCGACTCACGCAGCCGCGCATGACGCACGCCGACCGCAACCGGCCCGATGTGAAGGGCGACCTGGACTTCAGTTTCAGCGGCCTCAAGACGGCAGTCGTCCACTACGTGCGCGCGTCCCCAGGCCTTGTGAATGCTGCGGACGTCGCCGCCAGCTTCCAGCGTGTCGTCGTCGAGGGCCTCCTGGATCGCGTCTTCGACGCGGCCAGGCGGACCGGCGCCCGATCCGTGGGGATTGCCGGCGGCGTGTCGGCAAACAGCCGCCTGCGAGCCGATGCGCTGGCGCGAGGCCGGGCTACGGGTCTGCCCGTCTACATACCCAGCCTGCCCCTGGCGACCGACAACGCAGCGATGATTGCCGCCACGGGCCTTCGCCGTTTGAGACAGGGCAAGACGTCGAGCCTGACGCTGAACGCGTCCGCGAGTCTCGCGCTTTAGGCGCGGCGCCGTCCCAGAGGTGTGCTGTGATCGTTCACACTGACTATCTCTGGTTCAACACGAAGAAGGTCCGGGAAATCATCCGGATCACGGACGAGGTGAGCGCCATTGTCGCTGCGAGCGGCGTCAGGGAAGGCATCGCGCTCGTCTCGGCGATGCACATTACCGCCGGCGTTTATGTCAACGACTGGGAGAGCGGGCTGATTGCCGATATCGAAGCGTGGCTCGAGAAGCTGGCGCCCGCGGGTTTGCCGTACCAGCACCATCAAACAGGCGAAGACAATGCCGACGCGCACCTCAAACGAACGATCGTCGGTCATCAGGTCGTCGTGCCTATCACCGCCGGCGCGCTCGATCTCGGGCCGTGGGAGCAGATCTTCTACGCGGAGTTCGACGGTCGCCGCCGGAAACGTGTCATCGTCAAGGTGCTTGGGGCCAAGTGACGTGGCGGACCTAGCCGACGTTCAACGCTTCGAGATCGTGCGCGCGTGGTTCGCCGCATTCAATCGTGGTGACGTTGCCGCACTGTTGGCGCTCTACAGCGAGGACTGTGTCAACGAGCAGAGCGGAGCCGAGTGGGCGGGAGTCGTCGGACAGGGAACCTGGCTGGCGCGAGTGTTCGGCGAGACTGCAGGCGCGTTGCCCGATCGGGGTCGGCGTACTGTGCGCACCATGGCGTTCGTCGAAGATGGCTGGATGCACGCCGAATGGATTGCCCGCGAGCAGGGGTGTGAGACGGGAGAAATCAGGCACAGCGCCGGCTACGATCATTTTCTGATCGAGCACGGGCGCATCGCACGGCAGCGAGGCGTGTCGTATCCAGTTGTGGCGCCGCCCGATTCAGACGGCGAGCGCGATGGATCGGAGCCACCGCGTCGCTCTCGCAGTTATCCATCACGCCCCGTGGTCGGTGTCGGCGCCGTCATCGAACACCAGGGACGAATCGTCCTCGTCCGCCGCCGATTCGAACCGCTGGCGGGGCAATGGAGCCTTCCCGGTGGTACGCTCGAAGTCGGCGAGACTCTCGAGGCCGGCCTGGCTCGCGAGATGCTCGAAGAGACCGGGCTCGTCGTCGAGGTCGGACCGGTCATCGATGTCTTCGATCGGATCCTGCTCGACGAGGACCGCCGCGTCCGGTATCACTTCGTTTTGATCGATTATCTGTGCAGACCGATAGGCGGGAGCCTCCAGCACGCCTCAGATGCCGACGCGGCGGTCTACGCCGACCCCGCTTCGCTCGATGAGTATCGCCTCACCCCGAAGGCGCGGGCGATCATCGAGCGCGCCGTACAGATGGCCGGAAACTATGCGTGGCCATCGTCCTCGCCGCGCGCGTAAACGCTCGCCCCTTCAGTTCGCATCCTTCCGCCACTGGAAATACACCGGCAGCCCGAGAAGCACGATGCCGAGTCCGGGCAGCGTTGTCGCCGGGCGGTACGCGAACAACACAATCAGCAGCACGGCCGCGCCAACAATGTACAGCGCCGGCACGAACGGATAGCCGAACGCCCGGTATGGACGTTCCGCGTTGGGTTCGGTCCGTCGCAGCCGGAAGATGCTCGCGATGGTCAGGATGTAGAAGATGAGCGCGGCGGAGACGATGTAGTCGAGGAGATTGTTGTACAGGTTCCCATAGCTGCCCGTGGCAGGGTTGTAGGTCCTAGCCAGGACGAGGACCGCCGCCCAGCATCCCTGAATCGTCAGTCCCCACGCTGGCACGCGCTTGCTGTTCAGCACACCCGCAGATCGAAAGAACAGGCCGTCCCGGCTCATCGCGTAGTACGCCCGGGCGCCCGCGAGGATCAGGCCGTTGCAACAGCCGAAGGCCGAGATCATGATGGCAACGGCCATGATGGTCGTGCCGGCTCCGGGAAAGATGGCTTCCAGCGTGGCCGTGGCGACGCGATCGGACGGCGCATTCTGAATCGCTGCGAGTGGGAGGGTTACGAGGTACGCCACATTGGCCAGGATATAGAGTCCGATCACGATGAACGTGCCCAGCGCGAGCGAGAGCGGAACGTTGCGGCGCGGGTCCTTGACCTCGCCTGCTGTAAACGTGATGTTGTTCCACGCGTCGGCCGAGAAGAGCGATCCGGTTTGGGAGACGCAGATCGCCACGAAGAGTCCGAAAGCGGTGGTCGCAGTCAGGCCGGGAACGATGTCGCTGTAGCCGCGGGCCGACCAGAGGTCGCCGAAGTTGGCGCTCACGGCGCCGCGGTTCCAGCCGAGGAAAACTCCCACGACGACGAGTCCCAGGAGCGCGCCGATTTTGGTCGTCGTGAAGACATTCTGGATGACCCGTCCATACTCGAGACCGCGAGTGTTGGTCCACGTGAGCAGCGAAATCATCAGGATGGCGAGGAGCTGCGCCGTCGACAACGACACGGCATACCCGCTCGAGACGTGAATGGGGGCGATGATGTACTGGCCCTCGCTGATCGATGGGACCAGCGCGCCGAAGTAGCGGGCAAAGCCGACCGACACCGCGGCGATCGTTCCCGTCTGAATCACCAGGAAGAGCGTCCATCCGTACAGAAATCCCCAGAGCGGCGAGAACGCCTCGCGCAGGTAGACGTATTGTCCGCCGGCCCTCGGCATCATCGCGGCGAGCTCTCCGTACGAGAGCGCCGCGGTGACGGTCAGGAGCCCCGTGACGATCCAGGCGCCGAGCAACCATCCAGGGCTGCCGATCTGGCGGGCCATCTCCGACGACACGATGAAGATGCCCGACCCGATCATTGCGCCCGCGACGACCATCGTGGAGTCGTACAGGCCGAGACCTCGGGAGAACTCCGTGTCGAGACCGGATGCGTCCTTGGTGGCGGCCTTCGCTGAGGGGCTGGTCATTCACATCTCCTTGAATTAGCATCGGACCCGTCGTTCGACGGGAGCATCTGTTGATGCGGTGCTCGGCGCCATGGAGGATCGTTGCTGGTCCTGGATCTCGTCAATACCATTGCCTTCGCGGGCATCGTTCTGTTCATCGGCTACGGCATCAAACGCGCCGCTCCGCCGCTCTCACGGTACAACATTCCGGCGCCGGTGATCGGCGGCCTGCTGGTGGCCTCGGCTACCACCGCGGCGAGGCAATGGCACGTCGAACTGTTTCGGTTCGACACCACGCTCCAGGTGCCGATGATGATTGCCTTCTTCACGTCGATCGGTTTCGGCGCGAGCTTCGGCTTGCTGCGGGTGGGCGGTCCGCTCGTGATCGTGTTCTTTCTGGCATCGACGGTGATGGCAGTCGGCCAGAACCTTCTGGGCATCGCCCTGGCGGTGCCGCTTGGCCAGCATCCGCTGCTCGGTGTCCTGGCGGGATCCGTGACCCTGACAGGGGGGCCCGCCACCGGGCTGGCGTTCGCACCGCTCTTCGAGCGGGCCGGTGTGCCCGGCGCCGCGACGCTGGCCGTTGCGGCCGCGATGGTTGGGATCGTGTCGGGAGGTCTGATGGGGGGTCCCATCGGGACGTTTCTGATCGAACGGCACCATCTGCGATCCCGGCGACGAAGCCCCGCCCATCTCGATCTGCCGGCAACCGCTGGCAACGTTATCGAGGCTCACCTTCCTGAGCCTGCGCTCTCGGCGCCGCATGGGGAAGATCGCGAAACGTACGCGCTGCTCAAGAGTCTCGTCCTCATTCTCGTGGCCATGTGGCTCGGATCGTGGGTCAGCAAGGGCTTTGCGGCCTTGAACTTTACGCTGCCTGCCTACATCGGCGCTATGCTTGTCGCGGCAGGGTTGCGGAACCTGGATGACGCCACCCGCGTGTTTGGCCTTTCGCAACGGACGATCGACGACCTGGGCAGCGTCTCGTTATCGCTCTTTCTGGTCCTCGCACTGATGACGCTGCGGCTCTGGGAGCTCGTCGGCCTGGCGCTGCCCCTGACGATTATCCTGATTGGCCAGGTCGCGTTGATTGCGCTGGCCTGTCTGTTCTTGATTCCGCGGATCGTCGGCCGCGACTACGAGGGCGCCGTCATCGCGAGCGGGTTCTGCGGCTTCATGCTCGGCACGACCGCGAACTCGATGGCCAACATGGAAGCGCTGGCGGAGCGATACGGCCCGGCGCCGCGAGCCTTCCTGGTCGTGCCCATGGTGGGCGCGTTCTTCATCGACTTCACCAACGCGTTGATCATCACGGGATTCCTGAATTTCTGGCGGTAAAGCCGTCGAGGGGTGAAACACCGGATGGAGCTCAATCGAGACGCGGCGTGGGCCTTGCTGACGGAGTTCACCAAAGGCGAGAGCCTCAGAAAGCACGCCCTCGCCGTCGAGGCGGCGGTGCGCGGATACGCGAGAAAGTACGGCGAGGACGAAGAGGTCTGGGGCATTGTCGCGCTTTTGCACGACTTCGACTACGAACGGTACCCCGACCTCGTCGATCATCCCATTCGCGGCTCCGAGATTCTCCGCGAGCGCGGGTTCCCGGAGGCCATGATCCGCGCCATTCTGTCCCACGCCGATCATACGAACACGCCTCGCGGGTCGCTGCTCGAGCACGCGCTTTTCGCGTGCGATGAAATGGCCGGCTTCATTACCGCCGCCTCGCTCGTGCGCCCGTCGAAGAGCGTGCTCGACCTGGAGCCGTCCTCGGTGATCAAGCGGATGAAGGACAAGGCATTTGCCCGGAACGTGAAGCGGGAGGATTTGAGGAAGGGCGCCGAGGAGCTCGGGCTGCCGCTCGAGGAGCACATCGCCAACGTGATCGCGTCGATGCGTGAGCGCGCCGACGAGCTGGGCCTGAGGGGAACTTTCGCCGCCGAACAGCCGTCGTCATGACTTCGTATACCAGAGTGGATGCCTGATCAGATTTCGCCTCTCGACCGGACTCCGCCGCCTGCTGTTGATGGCCCGCAGCCCGATGTGGTGGTCCGCTTGCAGGACGTCAGCGTCACTTTCGGCAAGACCTGGGCGCTTCGCGACGTGTCGGCCACGTTCGCACGCGGCGCCGTCGGACTGCTCGGACCCAACGGAGCGGGGAAGAGCTCGATGCTCAAGGCTCTGTTGGGATTCATCAAACCGGACCGAGGACGCATGGAGGTGCTCGGACTGGACGTGGCGCGATCGCCGCTCGAGATTCGATCCCAGCTGGGCTACATGCCCGAGAACGATGCGCATATTCCGGGCGTGAATGCCGTGTCGTTCGTCGCATATTGTGGTCAGCTCTCGGGGCTGCCGGAAGTCGATGCCATGCAGCGCGCGCACGAGGTGCTCTATTACGTCGGCCTCGGAGAGGCGCGCTATCGCAACGTGGAGACGTATTCAACCGGGATGAAGCAGCGCATCAAGCTCGCGCAGGCCCTCGTCCACGATCCCGGCCTGCTCTTTCTCGACGAGCCCACCAATGGGATGGATCCGAAAGGCCGCGAGGAAATGCTGCATCTCATTCGCGATCTCGCGCGCAACAAGGGCGTCAGCCTGATTCTTTCGTCTCACCTCCTGCCCGATGTGGAGGCCACCTGCGACCACGTGATCGTGCTCGACAAGGGGTCGATTGCCGCGCAGGGACCGATCGACCAGCTGAAGGGTCCGGGCGGTCGCGTGTACGAGCTGCGGATCAAGGGAGACGAGGAGCAGTTCGTTCGCCACCTGCGGGAAGCCGGGCTCGAGTGTCGGGAGACGGATGAAGACATCATGCGGGTGTTCACGCCGGATGCTCAGGGTCCGGAGTTGTTGTTCCGCCTGGCAGCCGAACACGGCGTGCAGGTAAGGCACCTCCGTCCGAGCGTCCCGACGCTCGAGGACGTGTTCGCACGAGCCGTCGGCGAAGAGTGATCGTGGTCGAGCCCGCCGAACGCTGAACGATGCCTATCCACGACCAGGGTTATCGCCGATACCGCGGCACACGGGACGTGCTCGGCCGCGCCTGGCTGGTGATTGCCGGCCACGGTGTCCGCAACATGATCAGGAAGCGGTCGTTCCTGTTCCTGCTGCTGTTCTCGTGGACGCCGTTCGTCGTGCGATCCGTGCAGGCCTACCTGGCGGTGAATTTCTCCAACGCGTCGTTTCTGGCGATTACGCCGGCGACCTTTCGTGAATTCCTCGAACAGCAGGGCTTTTTCATCTTCGTCGTGACGATCTATGTGGGCGCCGGGTTGATCGCCAACGATCGGCGCGCCAACGCATTGCAGATCTACCTCTCGAAGCCATTGACGCGGCTCGAATACATCGCGGGCAAGGTAGGTGTGCTGGCGCTTTTTCTGATCATCGTGACCTGGGTGCCCGCCATCCTGCTCCTCATCGTGCAGGCGACGCTCGGCGGGAACTTCGGCTTCATTCGCGCGAATCTGTTTCTCGTGCCCGCCATCACCGTCTATTCGCTGATTACGGTGCTGCTGGCGTCGTTTACGATGCTGGCTCTCTCGTCGATGTCCCGCAGCAGCCGGTTCGTGGGCATCATGTACACGGGCCTGATGTTCTTCACCCAGGCGATCTACGGTGTCGTCTATGCGGTCACGGGGCGGACGTTCGCATCGTGGATTTCGGTGACCGCCAACCTGTCGCAGGTCGGCGATGCCATCTTCCGCCTGCCGCTCAGATACGAGACTCCGCTCGTGCTGTCGCTTGGCATCCTGGGAATCTTGATCGCGTTGTCGTGTCTGATTCTGGAGCGGCGCGTTCGCGGGATCGAGGTCGTCACATGAGCGAGGCGATCGTGGCGCCAGTCGTTGTCGCCGATCATGTGTCCAAGTGGTACGGCCAGGTCATCGGCATCAACGACGTCAGCGTCAAGATTCCTGCGGGCATCACGGGCCTGCTCGGCCCGAACGGCGCAGGCAAGTCGACGTTCATGAAGCTCATCACGGGCCAGCTCTCGCCGAGCAAGGGCACTCTCCAGGTCCTGGGCGAGCCGGTGTGGGGCAATCAACGGCTGTTCGTGCGGATCGGGTTCTGCCCGGAGCAGGACGCCTTCTACGACCGAATGACCGGCCTCGAGTGGGTGCGGTCGCTCGTCCGGCTGAACGGGTTGAGCGACGAGGCGGCCCTGGCCGCCGCGAAGCGAGCCATCGAGATCGTGGACCTCGTCGACGCGGCCAACAAGCGAATCGGCGCGTACAGCAAGGGCATGCGTCAGCGGATCAAACTGGCCCAGGCGATCGTCCACAACCCCGATCTCCTGATCCTCGATGAACCGCTGTCAGGAATGGACCCGATCGCGCGCCGAAAGACGATCCGGCTGGTCAAGGACTGGGCGCGAGCGGGGAAGAGCATCATCGTCTCGAGCCACATCCTCCACGAAATCGAGGCGATGACCTCGAATATTCTGCTCATCAACAACGGCCGGATTCTCGCCGAGGGGAACGTGCACCAGATTCGCGATCTGATCGACGAGCATCCGCACTCGGTGCACGTCAGGGCCGACGATCCGCGGGCCCTCGCGCGCCGGTTTGTCGAAGACGAGGATCTCATCAGTCTTCGCTTCGAAGACGGAGCCGTGACCGTCGAGACGGGGCGGCCGGATCTCTTCTACGCGAGACTCACGCGGCTGGCCGCCAGCGGAGAACTGGGAGTGGTGCACGAGGTCACATCGCCGGACGACAACCTCCAGGCGGTCTTCAAGTATCTGGTGAAACAGTGAGTGAGCCGTCGCGACGTCCCCCCGCCTCGAGTTTCCTGACCTCGGCGATGCGGGTCTTCGACCTCTGCGTTGGCGAGATGCTCTGGTCACGGCGCACCATCTTCATGGCGCTTGTGGTCGGCGCGCCCGTCGCCATTGCGCTGGTGTTCCGCGCGCTCGAGACGTTCGGTGTGCCTTCACTCCGCGTCAACGGCGTCCGGGTCGGGGGCGATGCGATCTTCGGCATCATGATCTGGTTTCTCTACCTGAAATTCATCGTCCCCATTCTCGGTGTCTTCTATGGCACAGCCCTCATCGCCGACGAGGTGGAGGACAAGACCATCACGTACCTCTTCACGAGACCGGTCCCCCGGGGCGCCGTGCTGGTTGGGAAGTACCTCGCCTATCTCGCCTGCACCGTGCTGGTGGTCCTTCCATCCGTCGTGCTTGTGTTCTTCCTGGTGGCATCGTTGGGAACAGGTTCCATCGGCCGGGCCTTTCCGGCGCTCCTGACCGACCTCGGGCTGCTGGGCCTCGGACTGGCCGTGTACGGCGCCTTGTTCGCCCTCGTCGGGGCCCGGCTCAAACGGCCGCTCATCGCCGGACTGGTGTTCGCGTTTGGCTGGGAGCAGGCTGTGATTCTGTTCCCCGGCTATCTGAAACAGGTGACCATCGCGTACTATCTCCATGCTCTCGTGCCCCACGCGATGCCGCAGGAGGGCCTGACGGGCCTCTTGCAGTCGTTTTTCCGCGACTATCCGTCCGCGCCCGTTGCCATCCTGTGGCTGTGCGCGATTTGGGCGGTATCCCTTGCCCTGGCCGCCATGCTCGTCGAGCGCCGCGAGTATGTCCTCGAACAATAGGCCCAGGATCCGGCCCGACGGCCGCCGTGGGGAACCACCTCTGGCGAAGGGCCGTATATCCTTCTAGAGGTTCGAAATCCAGCTATGACCAAGGGCACCCGTTATTTCCTGGCCGGCGCACTCCTCACGTTGGTCGTCGGGATCGGCGTCGGGTCGGTCGCCTACTACTCCGGCTTTCAGATGGGTCTCGGAACTCGCGCCAACGGACCGGACGAACTCCGCTACGTGCCCCGCGACGCCACGGTGCTGGCGTACGCCGACGTTCGTGACGTCATGAGTTCGGAGCTCCGGCAGCGCCTCAAGGACCTCGAACCAGAGGAAAAAAAGGGCGGCCGGCAGGAGTTTCAGGAGCGCACGGGCATCAACATCGAAACCGACATCGATCGGGTGGTCGCGTGCATGACGCGCGATGAGGAATCGGCGGACGAGAAGTCGAAGGGCAAGGGCCTCGTGCTCGCGCGCGGCCGCTTTGACGAAGTGCGGCTCGAGGGATTTGCCAAGGAACACGGCGGCATGGTCGAGGAGTACAAGGGCAAGCGGATCGTTACCCACGCGGGAAAAGACGACGAAGAACTCGCGATGGCATTCCTCGAGGCGGGCCTGGTGGCGCTTGGCAGCGACCAGCTCGTGCGCCAGGCAATCGACCTGGCCAGGGGCGGCGAGAGCATCACGGGCAATGCCGAACTGATGCGCATGGTGGCCGAACTGGATCCGGGAAACGCGTGGGCCGTTGGCCGCTTCGATACCCTGGCGAGTGAAGCGAGACTGCCCGAGGGCGTCGCGAGCCAGATTCCCCCAATCACGTGGGTATCCGCAACCGGACGGATCAACGGCGGCCTGAGCGGCGTGCTCAAGGCCGAGGCGCGCGACGAGGCAGCCGCGCAGAATCTCCGGGATGTCATCCGCGGCTTCATGGCGCTCGCCAAGCTGCAGGCTGGCTCGAAGCCCGAGCTTCAAGTGCTGTTGCAGTCGCTGCAGCTCAGCGGAACGGGCAAGACGGTCGTCATGTCGTTCTCCGTTCCGGTGCAGCTCTTCGACGCGATGGCCAAAGAGCACGATCACCAGAACTAGACCACGCGGGCGCTTGACTCGCTCCGACCGAGCCCCTAAACTGCCCGTCACCCCCAGCCGCTAGTCCGCACCGAACGTTCCGAGCGAACCTGCGGGTCTGCTCTCTGCTTCGTCCTCACGGTTCTGAACATGGCCGAGCGCGTCTTCTTCTACGGCACGCTGAGGACGGGATTCAGCCGGCGCCCGGGGGCGGGCGTCGATCCGAAGCTGTCGTTCGTCGGTCGCGGCACGATTCAAGCCGCCCTGTTCGATCTGGGCATCTATCCCGCCGCTGTTCCGTCTCCAGACGGACGGGTCTGGGGAGAGGTCCACGACATGCAGGATCCCGAACTGGTCCTGTCGATCCTCGACGAGATCGAGGGATATCGCCCGAGCGAGCCGGAACGCAGTCTGTACACGCGGGTCCAGGCTCCAGTGACCTTTGAAGACGGGCGCGTCGAGCCCGCGTGGGTGTACTTCTACAACGCCCCGCTCGGCAAGGCGCAGCGGATTGCCTCCGGCGACTACCTCGAGCACCTGAAGGTCAAATAGCCGACAACGATGCGCGCAGCGCTGGCAACACTCGCACTCATCGCCACGGTACTCTCAAGTCATCCGGCGTCGGCGCAGGCACAGAGCGCAGACCTGGACCCGCGAGTCGTTGGGTTGCTGGAGCAGATTTCTCCGGAGCGCCTCGAATCGATCCTCCGCCGCCTGCAAGGGTTCGAAACGCGCAACACGCTCTCGTCGACCGATTCGCGCGACAAGGGCATCGGAGCCGCCCGCCAATGGATCTTCGACGAACTGACGGCTTCCGGCTACGGCCGGCTCCAGGTGACGTTCGACAGCTACCAGGTGGCTAAGCAGGGCGATCGCATTACCCGGGATGTGGAACTGAGGAATGTCGTCGCGACATTGCCCGGCAGGACTCCGCGACGGATTTACGTCTCCGGGCACTACGACAGCCTGGCCCGTCGTGTGACGACGACCGGCGCCGCCGCGTCGTTCGATTTCTCGTCCTCCGACAATTACGCGCCGGGCGCCAATGACGACGGTAGTGGCACGGCCCTCACCATGGAGCTGGCGCGGGTGTTCGCGGGAAGCGGGCTGGACTTCGATGCGACGATCGTCTTCGTCCTGTTCGCAGGGGAAGAGCAGGGGCTCGTCGGCTCGAATCTCCACGCGCAGAAGGCTCGCGCGGAGGGCTGGCCGATTGTCGCCGTGCTGAACAACGATATCGTCGGCAATTCACACGGAGGGAACGGCATCGACGACGGTGAGGGCGTTCGCGTGTTTTCGGAAGGACCGGAGGATTCGACCTCCAGGCAACTCGCGCGGTATGTCGCACGACAGGCTGCCCGCTATGTGCCTTCACACCGCGTGACGCTCATCGCGCGGCACGACCGCTTCGGCCGCGGAGGCGACCACACGTCGTTCAATCAGCGCGGATTCACCGCTGTGAGGATCACCGAAGCGAACGAGAACTACTCGCGCCAGCATGCGGTCGAGGACACGATCGACGGGGTGTCCTTTCCGTATCTCGCGCGCAACGTGCGCGTGAACGCCGCCGCGCTCGCCAACCTGGCCTTGGCGCCGATGTCGCCCGTCGTCGTCAACGACCGTGGGCAGCCGCTCCTCGATCGGGGGGCGAGCGGCTATGATGCGCGGCTTCGCTGGATGCCGGTTGACGGTGCGGCGAGCTATCGGGTCTTCTGGCGTAGAGCCTGGTCGCCCGACTGGGAACACGAGATGAATGTGGGCAAAGCGACCGAGGCCGTCCTGTCCAACGTCTCGATCGACGACTATGTCTTCGGGCTGGCGGCCGTCGGATCCGGCGGCCACGAAGGCCTGGTGTCCGCCTACGTCAATCCCTCGCGAGCCGAAGGGGATATCAAGACCGTGCCCGCGCCGCCTTCAACGCCTCGATGAAGCGCTCGACCACCTCTCGAATGCGAGGGGGCATTTCGACGAATTGGATTCCTGATTGGTAGAGCACCTGCTCCGCTTCCACTTCGCTGATGCTCGAGTGCGCCACGATTCCGTGGACGACGACCGGCTGACCGCCGAGCATCAGGCGGAACTCGTGCAGCGAATCGACGTGCAGCGGGAACGTCGATTCGACCTGCGCTCCCGTGACGCTGATTTCTTTGATTGATACGGGTTGAAGGATCTGCACCTCGCCCGCGAGATCGCCCAGTATCTCGATTCGCTCGGCGGCACGCCCGTGGTCGTGAGGGTCGGACATTCCCGCGCAGGGGCGGTCAGTTCATCCGCAGGCTCGGTCGTCGCAGGAGCGAATCGTCTTCGGCCCGCCGTGGGATCTGGCCTTCGACGTCCTGCCCTTCATATTCCGTGGTGTAGGTCAAAACCGGGATATCGGCCGTCTCCTCGTCCATCTTGAGCATCGACAAAACCTGGAATCCGTCCAGGTCTTCGATGTGCACGCAGAGGATGATGAGGTTCGGCCGCAGGCGCTTGACCTGCGAGTACGCGTGATCAACAGACTCGACGAAGACTGACGTCGTAGTGGCCCGCATCGAGCACCGTTTCAAGCTGCTCGAGCACGTCACCGTTGCCGTTGACGATCACCACGCGCTGCGTGGTGGCGACGTGTTTCTCGCGAGTGGTGGTGTCAGGTGCCGCGATCATGCCTTTTCCTCCGACACCCCTTAACCATTCAAGAATCGCGCCACTCACAAATCGAAAAAGATGCGCCAAATTCCTTGGGTTTTGGCGTCTCAATCTGAGGGTCATGTGCTTTTCGAAGAACCCGGCTCCAAAGTGAATCATTTCGTCGACGATGGTCCCGTTCTCACCTGTCGTTATCGTTGCCGTCTGTCTTCCTCCGGAGGGCGCCAGCCGGTCGGCGCGGCTTGCGTCCTCCTCGCTAAGTACGGCACTCTTGTGGGGTTATGCCAGTGACAACCAACACGCGAGTGACCACGTACAACAACTTTATCGGCGGATCTTGGGTACCTGCAGCCTCCGGGGAAGTGTTCGAAAACAAGAATCCGGCGAACACGGACGACCTGGTTGGGCTATTCCAGCGGTCCACGCGCAAGGATGTGCAGGCGGCGCTCGAGGCCGCGCGTGCCGCCTATGAGAAATGGCGTCTCGTGCCGGCACCCAAGCGGGCGGAGCTGCTGTTCCGGGCCGCCGAACTCCTCATTCAGCGGAAAGAGGAGTTTGCCCGGGAGATGACCCGCGAGATGGGGAAGGTCCTGGATGAGACGCGGGGAGACGTCCAGGAAGCCATCGATATGACCTATTTCATCGCCGGCGAGGGCCGGCGCCAGTACGGGCAGACGGTGCCATCGGAGCTGCGCGACAAGTTTGCGATGTCCGTGCGGCAGCCGCTGGGCGTGTGCTCGATCATCACGCCCTGGAATTTCCCGATGGCGATTCCGTCCTGGAAGATTATTCCCGCGCTGATTTGCGGAAACACGGTCGTGTTCAAGCCGGCGACGTTGACGCCGCTCTCGGCGGTCAATTTCGTCAAGGTCCTCGAGGATGCCGGGATTCCGGCCGGCGTCGTGAATCTGGTAACCGGGGGGGGCGACGAAGTCGGCACGGCCATGGTCGTTGACCAGTCGGTCAGAGTCGTGTCGTTTACCGGTTCGACCAGCGTGGGGCGCACGGTGTCTGAGCGGGGTGCACCGGATTTCAAGAAAGTGCACCTCGAGATGGGCGGCAAGAACGTCATCATGGTGATGTCGGACGCCTCGATCGACCTCGCCGTCGACGGCTGCCTCTGGGGCGGCTTCGGCACTGCCGGCCAGCGCTGCACCGCGGCAAGCCGCGTCGTCGTGCACCGCGACGTGTACCGTCAGTTCGTCGACAAGTTCGTGGCGCGGGCGCGCACGCTGCGCGTCGGCGACGGGCTCGACGCGTCGACTCAGATGGGTCCGGTGGTCAGTGCAAGTCAGCTCGAAACTGTGAAGGAGTATGTCGAAATCGGCAAACGTGAGGGGGCGACACTTGCAGCCGGCGGACATGCGCTCGACCAGGGCGCGCACAAGAACGGTTATTTCCACGAGCCGACGGTTTTTGCCGACGTCAGCCCCAAGATGAGGATCGCGCAGGACGAGATCTTCGGTCCGGTTGTCTCGGTCATCCCGTGCGGTTCGCTCGAAGAGGCGATCGAGATAGGCAACGGCGTCCAGTACGGGCTGTCGGCGTCCATTTACACGCAGGACATCAATTCGGCCTTTACGGCGATGCGGGATCTCTACACCGGCATCTTCTACGTCAATGCGCCGACGATCGGTGCCGAAGTGCACCTGCCTTTCGGGGGGACGAAGGCGACGGGCAACGGACACCGCGAGGCAGGTACTGCCGCGCTCGATGTCTTCTCGGAGTGGAAATCCGTCTACGTGGACTTCAGCGGCAAGCTGCAGCGCGCGCAGATTGACCCGACGGAGGTCTGAACCGTTCCGAGGTCACTGTTCGCGCCTGCCGGCGATCGTCATCCGTCATGGCACATCCTGAGGTCGTGATCCTGGGCGCTGCTCGAACGCCGATCGGGCGATATGGCGGCGCCTTTCGCGCGGTCCATCCCGCCGAGCTCGGCGCGGTGGCGGCGCGGGCCGCTCTCGAGCGATCCCGCCTCGAGGGAGACCGATCTCGACGACATTCTGATTGGTCACGGGCGCCAGGCGGGCTCCGGTCCCAATCCCGCGCGGCAGGTCGGTCATCGCGCCGGCATTCCAGTCTCGGTTCCTGCCCAGACGATCAACAAGGCCTGCGCGTCGAGCCTGCAGGCGATCGTGTCAGGCGCTCAACAGATCCAGCTGGGCGAATCGACATTCGTGCTGGCCGGCGGCATCGAGTCGATGAGCCGCATGCCGTATCTGCTCGATTCCGAGGACGCGCGGTGGGGCCACGGATGGGCAACTTCCCGCTCGTGGACGCGATGTACCGCGACGGATTCCACTGTCCGCTGTCCGGACTGATCATGGGCGAGACCGCCGAGGTGCTGGCGCGTCAATACGGCATCACGCGCGAGGAGTCCGATGCGTATGCGCTCGAGAGTCAGCGGCGTGCGGCTCGCGCAGCCGCGGAGGGTCGATTCGCCCGCGAGATCGCGCCGGTCACGGTCGCCGACGCCAAGGGCAGGCCGACCGTGGTGGAGCGCGACGAGCACCCGCGGCCCGATACGACGATCGAGAGCCTGCGGAAGCTTCCGCCCGTCTTCGGCGATGTCGAGGGACAGCCCGGCATCATCACGGCGGGGATCGTCCTCGGGCATCACCGACGGCGGCGCGGCGGTCGTTCTGGCGAGCCGCAGCGCGGCGGTCGCGCGCGGGCTGACGCCGCGCGCGCGCATTCTTGGCTGGGCGAGCGCCGGCGTCGACCCGCGCATCATGGGGATCGGTCCTGTGCCGGCGATGCGAAAGCTGTTCGAGCGATCGCAGCTCGGCCTCGACGACTTCGATCTGGTCGAGCTGAACGAAGCGTTTGCACCGCAGGTGCTCGCGGTGCTCCGCGACGTGCCGATTGCGCCCGAGCGGCTGAACGTGAACGGCGGCGCCATCGCGCTCGGCCATCCGATCGGCTGCACCGGCGCCCGCATCGTCGTCACGCTCCTGCACGAGCTCGAGCGGCGTCAGCGCGTCGCGGGCTCGCGACGCTCTGCGTCAGCGGCGGGATGGGCATGGCGCTGGCGATCGAGCGTGTCTGACGGTTCAAGGCGTGATGTTTCGTACGGCCGACTAATCATGCGAATCGCCGTCATCCCCGGTGACGGGATCGGCAAGGACGTCACGGCGGAAGCCGTCAAGGTCCTCCGGGCCGTCGGCGACGTGTTCGGCCGCTCGTTCGATCTCGACTTGCTGCCGTGGGCGCGGACCACTACCTGCAGACCGGCATCACGCTGCCGCCCAACGGCTACGCCATGCTGCGCGACGAATTCGACGCGATCTTCATCGGCGCGCTCGGCGATCCGCGCGTGCCCGACAAGCGGCACGCGCGCGACATCCTGCTCGGCACGCGCTTCGAGCTCGATCTGTACGTCAACTACCGTCCCGTGCGCCTGCTCGACGAGCGCCTGTGTCCGCTCAAGGGTCGCGCGCCCCGAGGACGTCAACTTCGTCGTGTTCCGCGAGAACACCGAGGGCCTCTATGTCGGCATCGGCGGCCGCTTCAAGGCGGGAACCGACGACGAGATCGCGATCCAGGAAGAGGTGAACACCTACAAGGGTGTGCATCGCATCGTCCGGCACGCCTTCGAGTTCGCGCGACAGACGGGCCGACGCAAGGTGTGCATGGCCGACAAGAGCAACGCCATGGCCGCAGGGCCACGCGCTCTGGCAGCGCGTGTTCAAGGAAGTGTCAGCCGAGTATCCGGACATCGCCGCGACGCACGTCTACATCGACGCGCTTGCGATGTTCCTGGTGAAGGATCCCGTCGCAGTTCGAGGTCATCGTCACGAACAATCTGTTCGGCGACATCATCACGGATCTGGGCGCGCCGCTTCAGGGCGGGCTGGGCATGGCGGCGTCCGGCAACCTGCATCCGGGACGCACGTCGATGTTCGAGCCCGTGCACGGATCGGCGCCGAAGTTTGCCGGCAAGAACGTGGCGAATCCGATTGGCGCCATCCTGTCGGCGGCTCTGATGCTGGAGTTCCTTGGCCTCGGAACGGAAGCCGCGGCGGTCGAGCACGCTGTCAAGGACGCTGTGCTGTCTGGCCGTGTCACGGCCGACGCCGGCGGCCGTCTCGGCACGACCGAAACGGGCGACGGCATCGCCAGGTCGATTCGGGACGCCCGGAAGACGGCAGGCTGATCCATCGGAAGGCGGAAGCAAGGGAGCCATGTCCATGTCTCAGGATGTGTTCATCGTGGGGGGCGCCAGGACGCCGATGGCGTCGTACGTCGGCGCGCTCAAGGATGTGTCGGCGATCGAGCTGGGAGCCATCGCCTCGCGCGGCGCCCTCGCACGGACCGGTGTGGAGCCTGAATGGGTCGATCACGTCGTCTTCGGCAACGTCCTGCAGACGAGTCCCGACGCCCTCTACGGCGCCCGTCATGTCGCGCTCAAAGCGGGGCTGCCGATCGAGGTGCCGGCCCTCACGGTGAATCGGCTGTGCGGATCGGGCATTCAAGCCGCGGTGAGCGGTGCACAGATGATCCTGCTCGGCGAGGCGGAGATCGTGCTCGCCGGCGGCATGGAGAGCATGAGTCAGGCGCCGCACGTCATTCGCGGACTGCGGGGCGGCCTCCGGCTGGGACAGGGCAAGCTCGAAGACACGCTCTGGGAGGGTCTGCTCGACACGCAGTGCGGGTTGCACGATGGCGGGCACCGCCGAGAACTGCGCGGCGAAGTACGGCATCTCGCGTCGAGGAGCAGGACTGCTATGCGCTTCGGAGCCAGCAGCTCGCCGCGCGCGCCTGGAATGAAGGACGGCTCGCCGAAGAGGTCGTCGCGGTTGAGATCAAGACCAGGAAAGGCGTGGACGTATTTTCCCGGGACGATCATCTGCGCCCGGACACGACCCTCGAGACGCTCGCGAAGCTGCCGCCGGCATTTTCCAAGGAAGGCGGCGTGACCGCAGGCAACGCCAGCGGCATCGTCGATGGCGGCGCGGCGCTTCTGCTCGCGTCCGCCAAGGCGGTTGAACGGCGAGGGCTGAAGCCGCTCGGTCGCTTGACCGGCTGGGCCGTCGTCGGCGTCGAGCCGTCTCTAATGGGTATGGGTCCCGCGCCGGCCACTCGAAGGTTGCTGGAACGCGCGGGGCTGTCGCTCGACGACATCGATCTCATCGAGGTCAACGAGGCCTTTGCGGCGCAGTACCTCGCGGTCGAGAAGGAGCTCGGCCTCGATCGCGACAAGGTGAACGTCAACGGCGGCGCCATCGCGCTCGGTCACCCGCTCGGCATGACCGGTACGCGTCTGATCCTGACGCTGCTTCTCGAACTTCGCCGGCGGGGTAGGCGTCGTGGCATCGCCACGGCCTGCATTGGCGGAGGACAGGGAATCGCGGCGCTCATCGATGTCGAAAAGTGAAAGTTGAAGAGCTCAAGAGTCTAAAGAGTTGAAGATTCAGTCAGGGTTTCAGATCGGACTCTCTACGGTCTGTAACTGTAGAACTCTTCAACCCTTCAACTCTGAAACTGTCGATCGACAGGAGTTGATATGGAAATCAAAACCGTCGGAGTACTGGGCTGCGGATTGATGGGCGCCGGCATCGCCCAGGTGTCGGCTCAGGCTGGCTACAAGACCATCGTCCGCGAAGTGGATGATGCGGTGTTGAAGAAGGGGCTGGGCCGCATCGACAAGTTCCTGAGCGACGGCGTCGCGCGAGGGAAAGTCGCGAGCGAGGTTCGCGAGCATACGCTGGCCAACCTTTCAGGGGTCACGGACTTTGCCGCAATGAAGGACTGCGACATCGTCATCGAGGCGATCGTCGAAAACCTCGACGAGAAGAGGCGCACCTACGCGGCGCTCGAAGCCGCCGTCAAGCCCGGCACCATCATCGTCTCCAATACCTCGTCGCTCTGCATTACCGAGCTGGCGGCGGCGACGAAGCGGCCCGATCGATTCGCGGGGCTGCACTTCTTCAACCCGGTGCCGCTCATGAAGCTCGTCGAGGTCATCCGCGCCCTGACGACCAGCGACGAGACCTACAAGGTCGTCTTTGCGTTTGCGCAGTCGCTGGGGAAGGAGCCGATCACCGCGCCGGATCGCCCGGGTTTCATCGTGAATCGACTGCTGGTGCCGTATCTGCTCGAGGCGGTCCGCGCCTACGAGTATGGGCTCGGCTCGCTCGAGGACATCGACAAGGGCATGAAGCTCGGATGTGGCTATCCGATGGGACCGTTCACGCTGCTCGATTTCGTCGGCCTCGACACGACGTACTACATCGCCAACATCATGTTCGAAGAGTTTCGCGAGCCTGCCTATGCACCGCCGCCGCTCCTCAAGCGAATGGTGCTGGCCGGCAGGCTGGGGAAGAAGAGTGGAAGGGGGTTTTATGAATACCAGTAGTTCTTAGTGCTTGGTGCTCAGTTCTTGGTGCGCTGCTCATTGCTTCGTTCTTTGGCACCCTAAGCACAAAGAACTGAGCACTAAGAACTTCGCTATTTCTTCCCGATCTTTTCCAGCATCACCTTCGCCTTCTGCTTGAACTCCTGATCCTCCGGTGTCCAGTCAGGATCGAGCGGTGCGTCGATCACCTTCTGCAGCTCTGCCCGCGCCTCGGCGTTTCGATTCATGTCGTACAGGGTCTCCGCGAGAAAATACCTCGAGGCCGTGCTGTGGGGATCGTAGGTCAACGAGCGTCGCAGGTGCTCTTCTGATTTCTTGTTGCTGCCGCCGAAGAGTCCCGGCACCTTGAAGTACCATCTGCCCAGTGCGCGGTCGGCGGAACCTTTTTGAAACGCCGGGTCGATCTTCAGCACTGTTTCGAGCGCCTCTCGAATCTGACCGCGGTACTTGATGCCCTGGCGCAGACCGAACGACTCAGCCAGTGCGCCCATGTTCGCCGCCAGCCAGAAGTGTCCTTCGGGCCTCGACGGCTGGGCCGCGATCGCCAGGCGGGCTGCGTCGATCCCGGATTCGAGCGTCCGCTTCTGCTGATCGGGCGCGACGTGACTGCCAAGCCAATACCGGGCGCGTGCGAGTTTCCAGGCCGCTTCGAAGTCCTTGGGATTCCGTGTAATTGCCGCGGTCCAGATGTCGGCTGCGCGTGCGGCGCTCGCCGGATCCGCGCGATGCGCATAGAGCGTATCGGGATCGTCGTTCGCAGGTGACGGCACGCTGGCAGTCGTCTGTGGCGCCGCCACTGAAACGACCGCACCGCAGGCCGTGCCTGGTGCACTCCTGCCCGAAAAGGACAGCATCCATGTGAGGTAAAATGACCCGATGATGAAGGAACTCATCAGACAGATGCTCGTCGAGCTTGGCGAGGATCCAGAGAGGGAAGGGCTCGTCAATACGCCGGCCCGCGTCGAGCGCTCGCTCCGGTTCCTCACGAGCGGCTACGACATGGACGTCGATCAGGTGCTGAACGGCGCGCTCTTCACGGTCGATTATAGCGAGATGGTGATCGTAAAGGACATCGACTTCTACAGCCTCTGTGAACATCATCTGCTGCCGTTCTTCGGTAAGTGTCACGTGGCCTACATCCCGCGCGATCGCGTCATCGGCCTCAGCAAGATTCCCCGGCTCGTCGAGATCTTCAGCCGGCGGTTGCAGATTCAGGAGCGGCTGACCGCCCAAATCGCCGAGACCATCAGCGAGAAGGTCGCGCCGCTGGGGGTTGCCGTCGTGATGGAAGCCACGCACCTCTGCATGTCCATGCGCGGCGTGGAAAAGCAGAACTCGTTCGCCGTGACGAGCACGATGCTCGGAGCGTTCCGCGACAATGCGAGAACGCGAATGGAGTTCCTCGAGCTCGTGAGGCTCCGAAGCGTCACCCCTCCGATGGAATCGGCGAAGGATGCCGTCGCCTGCCTCGCCGACGTCTGACGCGTTGATCGCCTCATCTTTCTCTGCAGCTACATCATCGTCGACGCGGCGGTTATACTGAGCGCATGCGCGCCTGCTCGCTTGCGGTCGCTCTGGTCGTGGCGTGCGCGTCGTTTGCCGATGCGCAGACGAAGAAACGCCCACCAACAAAGGCCACCACCCCCACGACCAGCGTCAAGACCGTCGCCGCCGACATGATATGCCCTTCTGTGCTGGGAATCGGCGCGTCCACCAAGCGGTCGTTCTGCGACATCCTTACCGGCGCGGATCCCAAGGCGGGCGTTCTCATCAAGCTTCCACCCCATCGCGGCACGACGAAGCTGTTCTTCGATCTTCACAACCGCCACACCTACTCGGAAACCGAAGTCCGGACCAATCAGGCGTACGCTCGCTACACCGCCACGATCGGCGTCCTGGCTATGGACAATACGCTGATTGAGCGCGCCGTGGTGCAAAGCGAGTTCAGGAAGGCCACGGATCTCGTCGACCGCATCCTTGGAGGTGCGCTTCCGGGCGGGTTCAAGGCCGTCGCACCGACTGGAACCGAGCGCGTCACGATCACGATTCCGCAGGTCGAGAACGAGGTGTCGATCCTGGGTGAGAAGCTCGCAGTGGGGCGGCTGGATGGCGACTCGACGTATTCGGCTCCCGGCCGACCGATTGCGGTGATCAGCAACGTCCGCGTCGAATATCGCCCGGGTCCCGCGCCACGCACGCGACGCTGACGATTCTCCGGGCCCTCACGGTACCCAATAAAAAAGGGCGGGTGGACATCCACCCGCCCTTTCTGTTTCTTGATGGGACCTGAATCAGCCGACGGTGGTCGGCTCGGGCTTCGGCGTGCCTTTGAGTCCCGCAATCTGAATGACGGGAGGGGCCGGTGCCTCCTTCAGCACATGCTGCCGGTAGAGCTGCTCCATCTGGCGGTGGTGCGCCGCGTCCTTCAGGCTGCCTTCGAGGTCTTTCTCGTGCGTTCGCGCCCGCGCGGCGATCTTCTCCTCGCGTGCGTTGCGTGCGACGCCGGCCAGGACGAGGTCCTGCTGCTCACCCGCCGCCACGGCGACCGGGTTGAGCGCCAGCGAATGATTCTTCGACTCGAGCTGCACGCTCTTGCCGCCCGCGAAGATCTCGTGGCGGCCGTGCTCCTCGTACCACTTCGTCAGTGTGGCCGTCATGTGCATCTTCTCGATGATGTTCCGCCACCCGATCCCCGTGTTGTAGGCGCAGAACGAAATCTCGCCTTGCTGCGTGGCGTACGGGATGATGCACATCTCCGTCCTGCGGAAGTCGTAGTTGAAGAGATCCTGGAACCACATGCCTGCGATGAACAGGAAGTTCCAGCGGTCGGCGCGGCGCTTCGCGATGTCGTCCGCCGTCCGATCGCCTTCGACCTTGCCGTAGCCACCCGACTGCGCCTTCTTCGTCGCCCCGAACGTCTTGTCGAACTTCTTCAAGAGGTCGGTGAGCTTGAAGTGCGTCGGCGACTTGAACGGGTCATAGTTGCGGACGACCGCGAGGGCGAGTCCCACGACCGACAGGAACTTGCCACGGGCCGCGTCGTTGACCTTCGCGAGGTCCTTGGCCAGCTGCTCGGCCTTCAGGAACGCCGTCACGGGGACGGCCTCCTTCGTTTCCTTGTCGATCATCACACCCATGCCGACGCCGCAGTTCGGATGGCAGCCGCAGGTCAGCTGACCCCACTGCGTGTCCGGTCCATGGACGACGTCGGCCCAGTCGGTGAAGGTGCCCATGAAGGAAATGGGGAACCAGTCGCGGGTGGGTTCGCCCAGACCGGTCTGGTTCTTCACGTCGTGGGCGAGGTGCGACAGCGTGTAGCGCTGCGCGTGACGCCGCTCGTCGGTGATTTCCTCGTCACGGCCGGTGAAGCTCACCGGCTGGAACGAGAGGAAGTTGATCTTCTTCGGGTTGTCGAGCGCGAACTCGATGATCCGACCGACCTGCTCGTTGTTCACGCCGTTGACGATCGTGACGACCGGCACGATGTCGACGCCGGCGTTGTACAAATTCTCGATCGCACGCAGCTTCACGTCGAAGAGGTTGCCGACGCGGCGATGCGAATTGGCGGCGTTGCCGATGCCGTCGAACTGCAGGTAAGCGTAGCGAAGCCCCGCCTCAGCGGCGGCCTTGGCGAACTCAGGGCTCTTGGCGAACTCGATGCCGTTGGTGGCAGCCTGCACGCTGTTGTAGCCCACCTTGCGCGCATACCGCACCGCGTCGAGGAAATACGGCGAGATCGTCGGCTCGCCGCCGGAGAACTGCACCGACATCTGGCGCCGCGGCTTGATGCTGATCGCGTTGTCCAGCACCATTTGGATGTCTTCCCACGAGAGCTCGTGGACGAACCCGACCTGGTTCGCGTCCATGAAGCAGGGGTCGCACATCATGTTGCAGCGGTTCGTCAGATCCACGGTGAGCACCGAGCCGCGTCCGTGCTTGATGGTGCTGCTGCCGTGGTTGTGGAGCGTCTCGTCGTTGTGCGCGCGGATGTCGCGTCCCGGGAACACCTCTTCGAGGTGCTTGAAGAACGCGGTGTCGATGGCCATGACGTCTTCGAAGTGGCCGTGAATCGGGCAGTCCTTGACCATCAGGATCTTGCCGTCGCGTTCGAGAATGGTCGCCTTGATCTCGCCGACCTTCTCGTTCAGGAGGATGCTGACATCCTTCTTGCCGTCGAGAATCTCCTGACGAGCTTCGCGCACGCAGACGGGACAGAGCGAATCGGTCTGGCGGGGCCAGCCGAGCGGCGGCTTGGTCTTCTCGTACGACTTCAGAAGGGGCTTCTCCGACCACTTCGGGATGAACGATGGCCGCTGGTTGAAACTGTTCAGGAACTGAAAGACGGACCAGGCCCCGTTGGCCGCTACGCTCACGCCTTTTTCGACGTACTTGATCGGTGCGTGCATACGCATCGCTCTCCTTGACGACAGGACACTCGGGTGCCGCCCAGCCGCGTCCCGAACGGGACAGGACGGATGACGGCCAGTCTGAGTTCGGGCACGATCATAGCCAAATCTCGGCTGTTTCCTGCTGGTTTTCCAGTGGGCGGGCATTTGTCCCCGCCGACCGGGCACCACGGCTGTCCAGGTTGGATAAAGCCGACCGACTTGGTCGGCGTTCTACTTATTCTGGAAGCGCGTACGTTCCCGCGTCTTTCCCCAGCAGGTACTTGTCGAGCCAGCCGGCGATGTGGCGCAGCCGCTCGATGCGGTGCCAGGGTTTTCCGGATCGAGAGAGCTCGTGCGTTTCATCGGGGAACCGGACCATGACCACCGGACGCTTCAGATACTTCAAGGCGCGGAACATCTGCTCTCCGCCGTCGGACGGAGGCGTGCGCAAGTCGGCTTCGCCCTCCACGAGCATCAACGGCGTCATCACGCTGGCGATGTGTGTGATGGGAGATCGTTCTCGAAAGTCGTCGGTGTCCTCCCACGGCGCGGCTTTGAACCAGGTCGGCGTGTAGAGCGTGAAGTCGGCGGTGTACCAGAAGCCCGACCAGTCGGCGATGGATCGCTGCGAGACCGCGGCGGCGAATCGATTGGTGTGCGTGATCGTCCAGTTCGTCAACACGCCGCCACCACTCCCGCCGGTGACCCCGAGACGCTTGGCATCGAGGTATCCGCGTTTGAGGACCTCATCGACGCCAGCCATCAGATCGCGATAGTCGTCACCGGGATAGTGATACTGAATGAGGTTGCCGAATTCCTGGCCGTATGACGTGCTGCCGCGCGGATTGGTGTACAGCACGACGTAACCACGGGCCGCGAGCCACGAGAACTCATGCGTGAACGTATTCCCATATGCGGCGTGCGGCCCGCCATGAATTTCGAGAATGAACGGATATTTCTTCGATGAATCGAAATCGGGAGGTTTCAGGATCCAGCCCTGAATCTTCCGCCCGTCGAAGGTCGTATACCAAATCTCCTCGGGCTCGCTCACGGCGAGCTGGCCGAAGAGGTTGTCGTTCAACGACGTCACGCGTTCGAGCGTAGACGACGACCCGGAGAGAGTGGTCGTGAAGATGTCACCAACACTGGTCGGCGTGGACACCAGCAGCGCGAGCCTGTTGCCATCGCGACTGGCCGTGTAGGAGATCACATCACGTGCGCCATCGGTGATCGGGGACACGGCTCCTGTCGCCGCATCGATGCGCGTCAAATTCGCGCTGCCGTGCGCGCTCGTCACGACGATGATGCCCTTGCCGTCGCTCGTCCAGATCGCGGTCGAATGAGCGGTCCCGCGAGGCGCGCGTTGATCGCCGCCGATGCCGCCATCGATGTCGAAGTCATATCCCGTCGTCAGGTTGACGGGCGTGGCTCCCGCGGTGCTGTCCGTCACGAAGAGGTCGGCCTCGCTGTACGAACGAAGCGGTGTGCCGGACAGGGTGCCGATGAAGGCGATGCGTTTGCCGTCCGACGACGGGACGGGATTGGCGATCTGGCCGTCGATCGAGGCAATGAGCTGCGCCTCGCCGCCCGTCGATGGCACGGCGTACAGATCGGCGTCCTGGGCAAGGTAGTACGCCTCATCGACCCGGTTTGAGGTGTAGAACAACCGCGCGCCGTCGGGGCTCCAGACGACATCGTTCTCATCGAATTGCCCGCGGGTGATCTGCGTCGGTGCTGGAGACTCGCCTTCCGCAGGGATCGCTATCGTCCAGATGTGCGAGTGACGTTCCGCATCGAGATAGCCTCTGCCGTTCGATCGATACACCGCACGCGTGATGATCCGGACGTCGCTCTCGCGCTTTTTTTTCGGTTCGGTGGAGCCCGGCTGGTCTTTGCGGGATTCCGCCTGCTGTTTTTCCAGATCCTCCAGACTCGTCGTGGACTGGAACGCCACCATTCGGCTGTCGGGCGACCAGACTGGCTCGGCGGCGCCCTTCGGAAGGTTGGTGACGGCGCGCGCCTCTCCACCATCGGTCGGCATGACGAACAACTGCGCCGGCTGCGGCTTGCCATCCGTGTCCACGGAACGAAGAAATGCGAGCCAGCGGCCGTCCGGCGACCAGCGGGGCGCGGTGTCCCGCACGCCGGTCGTCAGGGGGCGTGGTGGCTGCGATCGGTCGACGGGCGCGGTCCAGATGGCGTGCTCATATCGATCTTCGTCTTCATTCACCACAACACGAACGAACGCAATCTGTTTGCCGTCGGGCGACACCTGCGGATCGGCGGCCCAGACGAACTTCAGCAGGTCCGTTTCGGCGATCGGCCGACGCCCCTGCGCACCTGTCACGGCGAGGGTGGCGATCACGAGAGCGATGGAGACGACCACGAAGCGGTGAGGATGTGACATGGCGAGGGCTCCTTGGACGACACGCATTCTACCCCGCTCGGTCCGGGCCGACGGACGCTCGATTGTGTCAAGATGCTGGGCAATGTGGATGTGCGGCCGGCCGACCATGGTGGCCGCACACGTTCGCGGGACCACCGACATATGACCGTTCACGATCTGATCATCGTGGGGGCCGGACCCGCCGGAATGGCGGCGGGCATTGCGGCCGGGCAGGCCGGTTTCGATTACGTGATCGTCGAGAAGGGTGTCCTCGTCAATTCGATCTTTCACTTTCCGCCCCAGATGGTGTTCTTCACGACCGCCGATCTCCTCGAGATTGGAAACGTGCCGTTTGTGTCGCCCTACGACAAGCCAACGCGCCACGAAGTGCTGCGGTACTACCGTCGCGTCCAGGACATCTTCCGGCTGCCGATTCACTACGGGGAAGTCGTCCGCGGCATCAGTCCGAGCGATGATGGTTCCTTCACGGTCACCGGCGTGACGAGCGACGGGGAGACGACACGGAAGTGCCGTGCGGTGGTTCTGGCCATCGGGTACTACGATCATCCAAATCGCCTGGGGGTGCCGGGTGAAGATCTTCCGCACGTGTCTCACTACTTCAGTGAAACGCATGCGTTCTATGGACGACGCGTCGTGGTGGTTGGAGGCGGGAATTCGGCGGCGGAGGCGGCGCTCGACCTTCACCGAGCCGGCGCGTTCGTGACGCTCGTTCACTACCGTTCGGCCCTCAAGTCGACCATCAAGTACTGGGTGAAGCCTGACATCGAGAATCGAATCAAGGAGGGGGCGGTCAAGGCGTATTTCGATACCCGCATTCTCGAGATTGGTCCCCGAACGATTCGCGTGGACGCGAAAGGAACGGCGCGGGACCTCGACGCCGACAACGTGCTGCTGCTGACGGGCTACCATCCGGACTTCGCGTTACTACGCTCTGCGGGAGTGGTCGTCAATGAGAGTAATGGCGTCGCGCAGCACGACCCCCAGACTTTCGAGACGAACGTTCCCAATCTCTTCATCGCCGGCGGAGCCATCACGGGCAAGAACACCGCGCCGATCTTCATCGAGAACGGGCGGTTCCACGGGGACGCGATTGTGAAGGTGCTTTGCGAGCGGTTTCCGGTGGGAACGTCCGGCTAGTGCGCCCAATCGAGGGACATCGGGTTGCGGGCGGCCATCACTTTCATCTCGAGCAGCTCGACGAGCGACTGACAGCGCGCGAGCGGTCCTTCGCGCTCGAGGAGCGCCTGTTTCTCGACAGGCTCCAGTTCCAGGTACTGGGCAAGCGCGTTGACGAGGTCTTCGTCGGCCACTGAAGACGGCACGCGAGGATCGGTGCCCGAGTGCTCGGTGGCGAGCTTCAGCAGGGCCTCGAGCTTTCGCCGTTCGTCTCGGATCCCGCGACGCTCGGCGTCCGATGCGGGCTCGGGCAGCGGCGTGACGTGTGCGCGTCGGTACGTCCGGTCGTGCTCCTCGCCAACGACCTGGAATTTTTCGAGCCCTCGCAGAATGATGTTGAAGCGACCATCCTGAAGCCGCTCTGCATGCGTGATGAGGCCGGCGCATCCGATGGGGTAGACCGGCGGCCGTCCTTCATAGTCCTGGAGCCCTTCCGGGCGAAGCAACACCATGCCAATCACGCGATCGCCGGTGAGCGCGTCTCGCACCATGTCCCGATAGCGCGGCTCGAAGATGTGAAGAGGCAGAAAGACGCCGGGGAAGAGCACCACGTTCGGCAGCGGGAAGATCGGGATAACGGGCGGCAGCATGACCCACTCAGTGAATCGTTCGCGTCTTCTTGTCCATGTAATCCATCAACACATACTGCCCGAGCGTGAACGGCGTCGTGAAATACGCCTTTCCGCGGCAGATCTGCGCGACGCGGCGCACGAAGCTGACCAGATCGTGGTCGCGGGCCAGCATGAACGTGTTGATGAGAATGCCGCTTCGGCGGCAGGCGCCAACCTCCGCAATCGTCTCAGCCACGATGAACGGATCGAGGCCGAAGGCGTTCTTGTAGATCCGGCCGTCTGGCTGTGTGAGCGCCGACGGCTTGCCGTCGGTGATCATGATGATCTGCCGCATGTCCTTGCGCTGCTTTTCGAGCAGCCGCCGCGCCAGCCTCAGGCCCTCGCGCGTATTCGTGTAGTAGGGACCGACGCGCACACGACCGAGTTGCTGAAGCGGCACTTCCTCCGCGGAATCGTGAAACAGCACGAGCTTGAGCGCGTCGCCCGGATACTGAAGGCGGATCAGGTTGGAGAGCGCCAGCGCCACGCGCTTCGCCGGCGTGAACCGGTCCTCGCCGTAGAGAATCATGCTGTGACTGCAGTCGAGCATGAGCACCGTCGCGCAGGAGCTCTGATACTCGCCCTGCGCGACCATGAGGTCCTGATAGTCCACGTCCAGGCTGCCGTCCTTGCCTGCGATGGGCCGGCCCGCACTCAAGGCTCGGCGGACGGCGCTCAGGATCGTGCTGCTTGGATCGAGATTGAGGGTGTCGCCGAACTCGTACGGCTTGGGCGCCGCCAGCGCTTCGATGCCGGTCGCGGGATCGCGCGTATCGTGCCGCCCGTGGCTGCTCTTGCCCAGCGAGCCCAGCAAATCCCGCAGGGCGCGATAACCCAGAAAGTCCAGGCTCTTGTCGGTCACTTCGAAGGTCACGGGCGGAGACGCCTCGTCCTGCTCGGAGCCGTGGCCGCCCTGGCGGCGGGTGCGTTCGCCGCTCTGGTCGGGCGCGGTGGAAATGAAGCCTTCGGTCTCGAGCTTCTCGATGATTTTCTGGATGAGCTCCTCGAGCGCGGATCTCGTGCCCGACTGGTCGGCGTCGGCGGGATCGCCGAGGAGTTTTTCGATCGTCTCGTCCGAGAGCAATCCGCCGCTCATCAGCGCTTCGAGAATCGCATCGTGCAGCGCCTGAATGGTCCGGTCGTCCTCATCCTCGTCGGACGATGAGCCGTAAGGGTTGCGGAAACCGCTCGACAGCAGGAGGTCGGACAGGCGCGACACGAGTTCCTCGAGATCGAGATCGGAGAGATCATCGCCGACGAACTTCGTGTACGTGTACTTCATCTCAGTTGTAGTACTTCTTCTTCGATCCCGGCAGAAGGATTCCTTCGTCGAGCGCCGGCTCGGTCTGCCGGTTCGTGCGGCGTGGGGGCTCCGCCGCGTGATACCCGCGTTCGTCGTTGCGGCTGATCTTCTTCACCGCGTGCAGGCCTTCGAGCACGAAATCCACGGCGGCGGCCACGATGGGTGGGGCGGCGTTCGAGGGCACGCCGAGGTGGCGGGCGAGCTCGACGAGCCCCTGCACTTTCCGCGCTTCGGTCAGAACGTCGGCCGATGATGCCATGTCGGACAGCTTGAGGGAGCCGCCGAGATCGAACCATTCCACGATCGACTTCGTGTCGGATGTCTGCATCCGCTCCGAGAAGACATTGGCGACGGCCGCGCGAATGAGATCGCGGGCCACCGCATCGGCTCCCCGCAATTCGCCCTCGTACTCGAGCTCGAACTTGCCGGTGATTGACGGCAGTGCCGCGTACACATCGGTGACGCGCGCCACCGCGCAGCCTTCGCCGTTGGTGATCGCCCGGCGTTCGGCGTTCGACACGACGTTCTCAAGACACGTGATTGCTAGCCGCTGGCTGACGCCCGATCGCTTGTCGATCTTGCGGTCTCCCCGCGCCTGGAACGCGATCTCCTCGACGACTTCCCGCACGTAAGGAGGCACGGCCACCTCGGTGCCGCTCGCGCGCTCGAGCCATGCCTCCTGCTTCGTGATGTCCATCGCATGCTGGCGGCTTGCGGGATAGTGCGTCCGAATCTCCGATCCGATGCGGTCCTTGAGCGGCGTGATGATCTTGCCCCGCGCGGTGTAGTCCTCCGGGTTGGCGGTAAAGACGAGCAGCACATCGAGGGGCAGCCTGACCGGATATCCCTTAATCTGAATGTCGCCTTCCTGCAGGATGTTAAAGAGACCCACCTGGATCTTCCCGGCCAGATCCGGCAGCTCGTTGATGGCGAAAATCCCCCGGTTCGACCGCGGCAGCAGTCCGTAGTGCATCGTCATCTCATCAGAGAGCTGGAGACCCGATCGCGCGGCCTTGATCGGATCGATGTCGCCGACCATGTCGGCGATCGTGACGTCTGGCGTGGCGAGTTTTTCCACGTAGCGCGCGGTGCGGGGAAGCCACGCGACGGGCGTGTTGTCGCCTTCGCGCGCGACGCGCGCACGGCAGGCCGAACAGATCGGACGAAACGGATCGTCGTTGATCTCGCAGCCCGGCACGACCGGGACGACATCGTCGAGCAAATCGGCGAGTCCGCGAAGAATCCGGCTTTTCGCCTGTCCGCGAAGGCCCAGCAGGATGAAATTGTGACGCGAGAGGATCGCGTTGGTGATTTGCGGAATCACACTCTCGTCATAGCCGATGATGCCGGGGAAGAGCGCCTCGTTCAGGCGAAGCTTGGCAATCAGGTTATGCCTGATTTCTTCCTTGACCGACCGATGTCGGATAAGGCCGGCGGTCGGATCGGCCAGCGCGGTCCGCAGGCCTCCGAGGGTCTTGATCCTGTCAACTGAGTTCGACTGCGCGTTCATATCGCGATTCTATCACGCAGGTTAGAGGCGATCGACGCGATCGGTCCCTTCGGTTCGTGCACGTCACATCCATGCAATCGGCTCTGGATATGCTCGAGCATCGTCGTCGGGCGATGTCCTGTGGCAAGATACCGACAGCGATCGATGGCTCATCCGGCGGTGTCCTCCACCAGGCCGCTGGTGTACGCGCACCGCGGCGGCAGCGCGCTGGCACCTGAAAACACTCTTCCAGCCTTCGACAACGGCCTCGCGCTGGGCGCCGACGGGCTGGAGCTCGACGTCCATCTCTCGCGCGACGGCGTGGCGGTCGTGCATCACGATGCCGGCCTCGACCGCACGACCGACGCCCACGGGGCGATCGCCGATCGAACGGCAGCGGAACTCGCGCACGTCGATGCCGGCGCTCGCTTTTCGGCTGAAGGCGCGTATCCATTCCGCGGACGTGGCATCGGCGTACCCACGCTGAGGACCGTGCTCGTCCGGTACCGCGAGACGCGCTTCATCATCGAGCTGAAGACAAGTGCTCCCGCGCTCATTCGTGCGGTGATCGAAGATGTCAGGCAGACCGACGCTGTCGAGCAGGTGTGCATCGGGTGCTTCGAGACCGCGGGGATACGCGAGGCCAGGCATCTCGAACCCTTTCTGGCCACCAGCGCGTCCCTTGAAGAGGTGAGGTGGGCGCTGTATGGGTCGCGGATCGGCTGGCCGATCCGCGACCGGCCCTACGTGGCGTTCCAGGTGCCGGAACGATATGGCGCAACCACCGTGGTCTCGCCGAGGTTCATCCGCGCGGCCCATCGCGGAGGGCTCGTCGTGCAGATATGGACGGTGAACGAGCTCGAAGACATGCGGCGGCTGCTCGCGTGGGGCGCCGACGCGTTGATCACGGACCGACCCGATCGGGCGGTCCAGACGCTACGGGAGCACATGCATTCATGAACCCTCCGACATTGCTCGACGTGTATGCCGCCAGACCGCGCGTGTATCAGGCCCTTCGCGCGTCGCCGCTCATTCCTCATCCGCTTCTGGCCGGTGAGTTCGGCTGCCGCGTATTCGTCAAGCACGAGAACCACAATCCAACGGGCGCGTTCAAGGTCCGCGGAGGCGTCAACCTGGTGGGCACGCTCGGGGAGGAGGATCGGCGACGCGGCGTCATCAGTGCGAGTACTGGCAATCATGGACAGTCAGTGGCGTTCGCGTGCCAGCGACGACAGGTTCCCTGCACGATTGCGGTCCCCCTCGGGAACAATCCTGAGAAGAATGCCAACATGCGCGGCTACGGGGCGACCGTTCTCGAACACGGACGCGACTTCGACGAGGCGCGCGAGCACGTCGAGGCGCTCGTCGCCGAGCGTGGCTTGCGCTACATCCATTCAGCGAACGAGCCGCTCCTCATTGCCGGCGTAGGCACCTATGCCCTCGAAATCTTTGAAGAGCTGCCCGAGGTCGACGTGATCTTCGTGCCGATCGGCGGAGGCAGCGGCGCCTGCGGCCTTGTGACGGTCCGGAGCGGCTTGAAGACCTCGGCGCGCGTCATCGGCGTGCAGGCGGCCGGCGCCGACGCCTTCGCCAGATCGTGGCATGGGCCCGACCGAGTGGTCGGCGACCGGGCCGACACGTTTGCGGAAGGCATGGCCACCCGCGTCACCTTCGACCTGCCGTTCGGCATCCTGAAGAAAGGCCTCGACGACATCGTCGTGCTCACCGAGGATGAGCTCGCCGAAGGCGTGCGACTCGCGCTGCGCCTGACGCACAACCTCGCCGAAGGGGCCGGCGCGGCGGCGCTCATGGCGGCCTGGAAGATGCGGTCGCAACTCGCGGGCAAGACCGTCGTCTGCGTCATGAGCGGGGGCAACATCGATGCCGCCAAGCTTGGCTGGGTGTTGCGGGGAGGCGGGAAGGGCTAAAATAAAAGGTTGCTCCACCCGTCGGTCGCTACAGACGACGGCTGACTTAGCCGAAATGCCGGACGGCAGACCAGGGTCGGTCCTGTCGCTGCCTTGAAAGAGATTCCGATGCGAAACATGGCACCCAAGGACGCTGCGGATCTCGACGCCGTCGAGACTCGCGAGTGGCTCGATTCGCTCGACTATGTACTCCAGAGCGGCGGACCCGCCCGCGTGGGCCGGCTCCTGCAGGAACTGAGCATTCACGCCCGTATGAACGGAGTGAGCCTGCCGTTTACCGCCAACACCCCCTACATCAATTCGATTCGTGCCGAAGACCAGTCGCCCATGCCAGGGAGCTCCGAGGTTGAGCGTCGCATCAAGAGCCTCGTCCGCTGGAACGCTCTTGCCATGGTCGTGAAGGCCAATCGGTCCGAGGAGGGCATCGGCGGGCACATTTCGACCTACGCCTCTGCAGCCACTCTCTACGAGGTGGGCTTCAATCACTTCTTCCGGGGCCGGGGGGACAACCACGATGGCGACGTCATTTACTTTCAGGGGCATGCCTCGCCTGGCATCTACGGTCGCGCGTTTCTCGAGGGACGTCTGTCGGTCGAACAGCTGGAGCATTTCCGGCGGGAACTGAAGGGCAATGGCGGCCTGTCCTCCTACCCGCATCCCTGGCTGATGCCCGACTTCTGGGAATTCCCGACGGTGTCGATGGGACTCAACCCCCTGATGGCGATCTATCAGGCGCGGTTCAACCGCTATCTCGAGGATCGCGGCCTCAAGCGTCCGACGGACTCGAAGGTCTGGGCGTTCCTGGGCGACGGCGAGACGGACGAACCCGAGGCCCTTGGCGCCATCACGCTGCCCGCGCGCGAAAAGCTCGACAACCTGATCTTCGTCATCAACTGCAACCTGCAGCGGCTCGACGGGCCCGTCCGCGGCAACGGCCAGATCATCCAGGAGCTCGAGGCGATCTTCCGCGGCTCCGGCTGGAACGTCATCAAGGTGCTGTGGGGACGTGAATGGGATCCGTTGCTCGCCAAAGACCACGACGGCCTGCTCGTGAAGCGGATGGGTGAGATCGTTGACGGGCAGTATCAACGCTATGCCGTGGAGTCGGGCTCGTACGTCCGCGAGCACTTCTGGGGGGCCGATCCGCGTCTTCTCGAGATGGTCCGCCATCTGTCGGACGAACAGCTCAAGAAGATGAGCCTCGGCGGCCACGATCCAATCAAGGTCTATAACGCGTTCAAGGCGGCGGTCGAGCATCGAGGATCGCCGACCGTCGTCCTCGCGCGAACCATCAAGGGATACGGCCTCGGCGAGAGCGGGGAAGGCAAGAACATCACGCACCAGCAGAAGAAGCTCAACGAGGAAGAGCTGAAGGCCTTTCGCACGCGCTTCGGCATCCCCGTATCGGACGCGGAGATTGCACAGGCGCCGTTCTATCGCCCGCCCGACGACAGCTCCGAGATCGAATACTTGCGCGAGCGGCGGCGCTCGCTGAACGGCTACACGCCGAAGCGGACTGTCAAGTGCGAGCCGCTGACCGCACCGCTCGAGGGGGTGTTCGACGAGTTCCACAAGGGCACAGAAGGGCGCACGGCCTCGACCACGATGGTGTTCGTGCGCATGCTGTCGAAGCTGCTTCGCGACAAGGACATCGGCAATCTCATCGTCCCGATCGTTCCAGACGAGGCGCGGACCTTCGGTATGGAGGCGCTGTTCCGTCAGGTGGGCATCTACTCGCACGTCGGGCAGCTGTACGAGCCCGTCGATCATGCGACGCTGCTCTATTACAAGGAGGCCACCGACGGCCAGATTCTCGAGGAGGGCATCACGGAAGCCGGGTCGATGGGGTCGTTCATCGCCGCCGGCACGGCGTACGCGACGCACGGCATCAACATGATTCCCTTCTTCATCTTCTACTCGATGTTCGGCTTCCAGCGGATCGGCGACCTCATCTGGGCCGCCGCCGACTGTCGGACACGCGGGTTTCTGCTCGGTGGAACCTCGGGCCGCACGACGCTGGCTGGAGAAGGCCTGCAGCACCAGGACGGCAACAGCCATCTGCTGGCGTACACCGTGCCGAACGTGCTCTCGTACGATCCCGCCTTCGCGTATGAGATAGCGGTCATCATCGAGGACGGCATCCGCCGCATGTATCGCGAGCAGGAAAGCATCTTCTACTACCTCACGGTGATGAACGAGCAGTACGAGATGCCGGTGATGCCCGAAGGCTGCCGTGAGGGCATCCTCAAGGGGATGTACCGGCTCTCCCAGTCGCCGCGAGATCTGCCGCTTCGCGCGCAACTCTTCGGCAGCGGGGCGATCCTTCCCGAAGTGATCAAGGCGCAGCAGATGCTCGAGACATACGGCGTCGCGGCCGATGTCTGGAGCGTCACCAGCTACGGCGAGCTCTATCGCGATGGCCACGCGGCCGAGCGGTGGAACATGCTCCATCCCGGCGCTACGCCTCGCGTTCCTTATGTCACTCAGTGCCTGGCCAACGCCCCGGGCGTGTTCGTCGCCGCATCCGATTACGTCAAGGCCCTTCCCGATTCGATCGACCGATGGTTGCCGCGCCGGCTGCGTGCACTTGGCACGGATGGATTCGGCCGCAGCGAAACGCGAAGCGCGCTCCGTGACTTCTTCGAGGTCGATGCGCGGTTTGTCGTCCTTGCGACGCTGTCGGAACTGCTGGGGGACCGCCAGGTGGCGGCAGCTGTCGTCGAGCGCGCGATCAAGGATCTCGGTATCAATTCCGAGAAGTCCAACCCGGCCACGTCATGAGCGTCGAGGTCAGGCTGCCGGAACTCGGCGAGAACATCACGGGCGGGGACGTGCTGCGCGTCCTCGTGGCGGCGGGCGACGCCGTCACGCGCGATCAACCGATCCTGGAGCTCGAGACCGACAAGGCGACCCTCGAAGTGCCTTCCTCTGCCGAGGGACGTGTGACCGATCTGCGTGTGAAGGCCGGCGACAAGGTCGCCGTCGGACAGGTCATCCTGGTGGTCGATGGATCGGCCGGCGCTGGCGCGACGCCCTCGGCCGCGCGCGAGACGAGCGTGGCCGCTCCTGTGCCACAGAAGACGGCCGCGGGTCCCGTCGCTGTCTCGCCGGTGGCCTCGCCGGACGTCGATCCTCCCGTCGCCGAATCAGCCTCGCGTTCGAGACGTGGCGAAGTCGTTGACATTACGAGCGTCCCTCGACCGGTCTCTGAACGACCGGCGCGACCCGCGTCGTCTGCTCCGGCGGCCCCATCGGTCCGCCGCCTCGCGCGCGAGCTCGGCGTGGATGTCGCACTGGTCAGCGGCAGCGGGGCAGGCGGGCGCATCACGATCGAGGACGTCAAAGCGCACGCGAAGACGATCATCGCCAGCGGCACTGGAGCGGTGTCCGTGATTCCCGCGATGCCGGTCCCGCTGCCCGATTTTACGAAGTGGGGCGAGATCGAGCGCAGGCCGATGAGCGGGATCAGGCGGAAGACTGCGCAGCATCTGAGTGAGGCCTGGGCGACGATTCCGCACGTGACGCAGCACGAGCGTGCCGACATCACGAATCTCGAGGAGCTTCGGAAGCGGCTTGCCAGGAGGGCGGAAGAGGCCGGCGGCAGCATGACGGTGACGGCGATTGCGGTCAAGGTCGTGGCCGAAGCGCTCGCCGTGTTTCCACAGTTCAACTCGTCGGTGGACATGGCGAGCGAGGAGATCGTTCTCAAGAAGTACACGCATATCGGCGTGGCCGTCGACACGGATCGCGGCCTGCTGGTGCCCGTCATTCGCGATGTCAACAGGAAGAACCTGATCGAGATTGCCGTCGAGCTGACGCAGGCGGCCGAGAAGGCGCGCTCGCGGAAGCTCGCGCTTCAGGACATGGAAGGCGGATCGTTCACCATCAGTAACCTTGGCGGCATCGGGGGCACGCTCTTCTCGCCGATCGTCAATGCGCCGGAGGTGGCCATCCTCGGCCTGTCGCGCGCGAGCGTGCAGCCGGTGTTTCTGAACGGTCAGTTCCAGGCGCGACTCGTGCTGCCGCTCTCGCTCTCGTACGATCACCGCGTGATAGACGGCGCCGATGCCATCCGCTTCGTGCGGTGGATCGTCGACGCGCTGGAACAGCCGTTCTTTCTGACCCGGCTCTCGTAGCCGCCGGGTCGTATCGCGATCTCAGCCTCGCGAAGGTCGTTCTGTCCTGAGCCTGAGATGTGTGCGCTCGGAGCCTGACCCTTCATGGCGACCCCATCCACCGCTGTTGCGATCGTCGGCGCCGGGCCGGGAGGTTATGCGGCGGCGTTTCTGGCCGCAGATCTCGGCCTCAGCGTGACGCTCGTCGATCCCGAGATCAATCCTGGAGGCGTGTGCCTGTATCGCGGGTGCATCCCGTCCAAGGCGCTCCTCCATGTCGGCAGGCTTGCTGAACGAGGCGCGTCACGCCTCGGCCTGGGGGGTCAGTTTCGGACCGCCGTCGATCGACGCGGCGCGACTGCGCGCATGGAAAGACGAAGTGGTGCAGAAGCTGACCGGCGGGCTGGGCCAACTGACGCGGCAGCGGAAGGTCCGCTTCGTCCAGGGCCTCGCCGAGATCGTCGATGCCCACACACTTCGGACGCGCGGCGCGTCCGGCGAAGAGACCGCTTCCTTCGACCATCTGATTCTAGCCACCGGCTCGCGACCCTCGATGATCCCGGGCGTGCCCGACAGCCGTCGCGTCATGGATTCGACCTCGGCCCTCGACGTGGCCGACATCCCGCGCACGCTGCTCGTCGTGGGCGGAGGCTACATCGGCCTCGAACTGGGGACCGTGTATGCGGCGCTTGGGACCGAGGTGTCTGTTGTTGAAATGATGCCCAGCCTCCTTCCCGGCGTGGACCGCGACCTCGTCGCCATCCTTGCCCGGCGCATGGAGAAGGTGGCGAAGCGCGTCATGCTGAGCACGCGCGTGACGCGGATGACGGACGAGGCTGCGGGCATTCGCGTCGCGTTCGAATCCTCGGGCACCGTGTCCGAAGATCTGTTCGATCGCGTGCTCGTCGCGGTGGGCCGCAAGCCTAACTCGCAAATCCCCGGCCTCGAGCGCACGCGCGTCGAACGCGACGAACGGGGATTCATCACGGTTGATGGCCAGCGTCGGACCGCGGAACCATCCATCTTCGCGATCGGCGACGTCGCCGGCGAACCCATGCTCGCGCACAAGGCGTCGCACGAAGGACGCGTGGCGGTCGAAGCCATCGCGGGCCACAAGTCGGTGTTCGCACCGCTCGCGATTCCCGCCGTCGTGTTCACCGATCCGGAGATCGCCTGGTGCGGATTGACCGAGGCTCAGGCCGCGGCGGAGAAGCGCGCGGTCGAGATCGCCAAATTCCCGTGGGGCGCCTCCGGCCGCGCCATGACTCTCGATCGAACGGATGGCACCACGAAGCTGGTGCTCGAGCCGGAAACCGGCCGCGTGTTGGGGGTGGGCCTGGTGGGGGCCGGCGCCGGGGAGCTGATCGCCGAAGGCGTCCTCGCCGTCGAGATGGGGGCCACGGCCGATGACCTCCGCCTCTCGATTCATCCCCATCCCACGCTGTCTGAGACCCTGATGGAGGCCGCAGAGGTCTTCTTTGGTCAGAGCACGCATGTCTACCGGCCGCGGCGCACCGCGACCCGTCCGGGCGCGCCCCCTGAGTCCTATATATAAAATAATATTATTGAATACTAAGAAATATAAATTTGCATCGGGTCCATCCCGCGGGCTATAACCACACCAGCCCGCTTTCGAGGGCCCGAGCCGCGAGGGGTGTGTTGCCGACCCAGCCAGGGTCGCATGGGGTGTGTTCGTGCGAATCGCGTATCAAGGTGAGCCAGGCGCCTACAGCGAGGCGGCGGCGCTCAGGTTCAAGCCGGGAGTGGACCTCAAGGCCTGCGAGACCTTCGAGGAAGTGTTTGCGACGGTCGCGGGCGGCAAGGCCACCCACGGCATTCTCCCGATTGAGAACTCCATCGGCGGCAGCATTCATCACAACTACGACCTGCTGGTCGAGCACGAGCTGCCCATCGTGGCCGAAGTCGAGCACCGCATCGTCCACCATCTGCTGGCGCATCCGGGATCGCGGATTGAGGGAATCCGCCGCATCTACTCGCACCCCCAGGCGCTTGCGCAGTGTGAACAGTTTCTCCGAACGCTTCCCGATCGAGAAGTGGTCGCGACGTACGACACGGCGGGCAGCGCGAAAATGATTCGCGACGGGGACTTGCAGGATGCGGCGGCCATCGCGTCAGAACGGGCCGCTGAGGTCTTCGATCTGTCGATCCTCAAGTCCGGCATCCAGGACTACGACGACAACATCACGCGATTCCTGATCGTGGCGCGCAAGGCCGTGCCTCTCGGCGATCCCGACAAGACGACGGTGGTCTTTCAGCTTGGCAAGAACGAGCCCGGCGCGCTCTTCAAGGCATTGAGCGTTTTCGCGCTGAGAGGGATCGACCTGACGAAGCTCGAATCGCGGCCCATTCGCGGGCGCCCGTGGGAGTACAACTTCTACGTGGATGTCTCGGCGGCCCGGGAAGATCTGACCTGCGCGCGCGCCCTGGTCCATCTCGCCGAATTTGCGCGCTCGCTCAGAACGCTCGGTTCCTATCCCAGCTGGAGGGAGCGCGAGGGTGTCGTGGAACCCAAGGCCGAAACCGGAGGCGCACCTCCGCCCAGCGATGCGACCGACGGGGAAGGACGACGGCTGTCATGAGCGATCCGACGGGGAAGGCGAGGAGCCAGGCGATTACGGAAGGGCCGAGCCGGGCTCCGGCGCGCGCAATGCTGAAGGCCGTCGGGTTCACCGACGAGGACCTGCGCAAGCCCATTATCGGCGTCGCAAATACCTGGATCGAAATCGGTCCGTGCAATTACCACCTCCGGCGGCTGGCCGCGGCGGTGAAAGAGGGCATCCGCGCGGCCGGCGGGACGCCGATGGAGTTCAACACGGTCTCGATCTCCGACGGCATCACGATGGGGAGCGAAGGCATGCGGGCTTCGCTCATCAGCCGCGAAGTCATCGCGGACTCGATCGAGCTCGTGGCTCGCGGCAATCTCTTCGACGGCCTCATCGCGCTGTCCGGGTGCGACAAGACGATTCCCGGCACGGTGATGGCGCTCGCGCGCCTCAACCTGCCCGGTCTCATGCTCTACGGCGGCTCGATTGCGCCGGGTCGATTCGAGGGCCACGACGTCACGATCCAGGATGTCTTCGAAGCGGTGGGCGCCCGCGCCGCGGGACGCATGACCGACGTGCAGCTTCGGGATCTCGAAGACCATGCCTGTCCCGGGCCAGGCGCGTGCGGCGGCCAGTTCACTGCCAACACGATGGCGACCGTGTCGGAATTCCTCGGGATCTCCCCCATGGGAACGGCCAGCGTGCCCGCCATGGACGGCGAGAAGGATTCCGTCGCCCGGCGCGCCGGTACGATCGTGATGGATCTCGTGCGGCGTGATATTCGTCCGCGGCAGATCATCACGCGCGACGCCATCGAAAACGCGATCGCGGCCGTTGCCGCGACTGGCGGATCGACGAACGCCGTGCTCCACCTCATCGCCATCGCACGCGAGGCAGGCGTTCCGCTTGCCATTGACGACTTCGATCGCATCAGCGCGCGCGTGCCACTGCTGGCCGACCTGAAGCCCTCCGGCCGGTTCGTCGCCACCGATCTCCATCGCGCGGGCGGAATCCCTCTCGTGGCACGTCGTCTTCGCGACGCCGGCGTGCTCCACAACGAGGCGCTGACGGTGACAGGGAAGACGATCGGGCAGGAGGCGGAGGCGGCCGTCGAGCATCCCGGTCAGGAGGTGGTTCGTCCGCTGTCACGGCCGATAAGTCCGTGGGGTGGCCTCGTCATACTCAAGGGCAACCTCGCGCCGGACGGCTGCGTCGTGAAGGTGGCAGGGCACGAGCTCTGGACGCACCGAGGTCCCGCGCGCGTGTTCGAATCCGAAGAGGCCGCTTTTGCGTCTGTGGATGCGCGCCGCATCGCGCCGGGCGACGTGGTCGTGATTCGCTACGAGGGTCCGCGCGGCGGTCCCGGCATGAGAGAAATGCTCGCGGTCACGGCGGCCATCGTCGGCGCCGGACTGGGCGACTCGGTGGCGCTCCTGACGGACGGAAGATTTTCCGGCGCCACGCACGGGTTGATGGCCGGACACGTCGCGCCTGAAGCCGCGGTTGGCGGTCCGATCGCGGCGCTCAGAGACGGCGACATGATTGTGTTCGACATCCCGGGCCGCCAGCTCCGCGTGGAGCTGGACGACGAGGAGCTGAAACGGCGGCTGGCGGGCTGGACGGCGCCCGTACCGCGATTTGCGACGGGCGTGATGGCCAAGTACGCCAGGCTCGTCTCGTCGGCGGCGGCGGGAGCGGTCACGGGATGAGATTGTTCAAGGGTTCCATGGTTCCAGAGTTCCAGGGTTCTTTTGGGAACCGTAGAACCGTCGAACCTTGAACCCTCGAACCTGAGTGTGGGGTTGATGATGGCGAAGAGAACCGGCGCGCAGATCCTGTGGGAATCGCTCGTGCGGGAAGGGGTCTCGACCGTTTTTGGCTATCCCGGCGGCGCCATTCTGCCCGCGTATGACGCGATGCTCGAGTTTCCGATTCATCACGTCCTCGTGCGGCACGAGCAGGGCGCGACGCACATGGCCGACGGGTACGCGCGCGCGAGCGGACGCGTCGGTGTCGCCATCGCCACGTCCGGGCCCGGTGCGACCAACATGGTAACCGGCATCGCGACGGCGATGATGGATTCCTCGCCGATTGTGTGCATCACCGGTCAGGTCGGCAGCAAGTTGATCGGCTCCGACGCGTTTCAGGAAACCGACATCACCGGCATCACGCTGCCCATCACGAAGCACAACTATCTGGTGACGCGTGCGGAGGATGTGGCCCCGGCCGTGCGGGAAGCCTTCTACGTGGCGAGCTCGGGCCGGCCGGGTCCCGTGCTCATCGACATCACCAAGGACGCGCAGCAGTCATCGGCGGAGTTTCACTGGGAGAGCGCCGCGCCGCGCATGGCGGGTTATCGACCCGATCATCGTCCGCGCCCGGCGGAGCTCGACGCCGCGCTCGATCTGATTCATCAGGCGAGGCGTCCGCTCATCCTCGCCGGCCACGGCGTCATGCTGTCGGGCGCGTCGCACGTGCTTCGCGCGTTCGCGGAAAAGACGCACATCCCCATTGCGATGACGCTGCTCGGCATCGGCGGTATTCCGGCGTCGCATCCGCTCAATCTCGGCATGATGGGCATGCACGGCGAGGCCTGGGTGAATACGGCGATTCAGGAGGCGGATCTCCTCCTGGCTTTCGGGATGCGGTTCGACGATCGCGTCACGGGGAACCTCAAGACCTACGCACTCAATGCGCGCAAGCTCCATATCGATATCGACGGCGCCGAGATCGGCAAGAACGTCAAGGTGGACGCCGGGCTCGTCGGAGACCTGCGTGAAATCCTCGAAACGATCCTCCCACGCGTCGCCGCCGGCGATCGATCCGACTGGCTGGGATACCTCGACGAGCTGAAGGGGGATGCCGCCGTTCGCGACATTCAGAACCTTCCGGACAACGGCCACCTGTACGCGGCACACGTGATCAACGATCTCTGGCACATGACCGGGGGGTCGGCCATCGTGGTGACAGACGTGGGTCAGCATCAGATGTGGGAGGCCCAGTACTACAAGCACAACGAGCCTCGTTCGTTGATCACGTCTGGCGGTTTGGGCACCATGGGATTCGCGCTCCCCGCGGCAATTGGCGCCAAATTCGCGCGGCCGGAAGCCGAGGTGTGGGTCGTCGCGGGCGACGGCGGATTCCAGATGACGCAGGCGGAGCTGGCGACGATCGCCCAGGAACACATCGACATCAAGATTGCCATCATCAACAACGGCTATCTCGGCATGGTGCGGCAGTGGCAGGAGTTCTTCTACGAGAAGCGGTACGCCGCGACGCCGCTCGTCAATCCTGACTTCGTCAAGCTGGCCGAGGCTTACGGGCTGACGGCCGCCGCCGTCACCCGGCGCGCCGAAGTCGCGCCCGCCGTCCTCCGCGCCCGTGAACATGCCGGCACGGTCGTGCTCGACTTTCAGGTCGAGCAGGAGGACTCGGTGTATCCGATGGTGCCGGCCGGCGCCGATCTGGACAAGATGATCCGCCGGCCCGCGCCGACGCCGCTCGCCGAGACGGGCGCGGACGTGTAGCCGATTGGAGGAAGGCCAACTCATGCTGAGGACGATCATCGTGCTCGTCGAGGACCGTCCCGGAGTCTTGAACCGGGTCTCGTCGCTCTTTCGACGGCGGGCGTACAACATCGACTCGTTGACGGTCGGGCGCACCGAGATCGCGGGCGTGTCGCGGATGACTATCGTCGTCGAAACCGACGAGGGCGGCGCGCGACGCCTTGAAGCCCATTTGTACAAGCTCGTCAACGTTCTCCGCGTCGATGATGTGACGACGAAGCCGAGCGTGGTGAGGGACCTTGCGATGATCAAGGTGGCCGCCAATGCTGAGTCGCGCTCGCACGTCATGCAGCTCGTCAACGTGTTCCGCGCGCGTGTCGTGGACGTGGCGACCGATTCGCTCATCATCGAGATCACGGGATCCGAGGACAAGATCGACGGCATGCTGGAGATGCTGCTGCCGTACGGCGTGATCGAGATGGCGCGCACCGGGCGTGTCGCCATGGCGCGCGGCTCGGCCGTGTCGGACGCCGTCGGCCCGTCGACCACCGAGACGGCGTCAGACGAAGACAATATTTCTTATTCTGTGTAGGCTCCGGGCTGCAGGCTCCCGGCTTCAGGGCTTGAGCTCTCGAAGCGTGGCACCTGAAGGGAGTTCCGCCCCGCCTGTGCGGAACGTGATCCTGTAGCCTGTAGCCTGAAACCCGTAGCCCGTAGCCTGAAGCCCGTAGTCTGAAGCCTAGCGAGGATCTCCCCATGGCCACCATCTACTACGACGACTCCGCAGACATCGCGCTCATTCGCAAGAAGCACGTGGCCGTCATCGGCTACGGTTCGCAGGGACATGCTCACGCCTTGAATCTCAGGGACAGCGGCGTCAGCGTGCAGGTGGGTCTGCACGAGGGCAGTCGATCTCGAGGAAAGGCGCAGGCCGCCGGGCTGGAAGTCCGCTCGATCGCCGACGTCGCGAAGTGGGCCGACGTGATCATGATGCTCGTGCCCGACACGACGCAGCCGCGCGTCTACAAGGAATCGATCGCCCCGCATCTCACCGCCGGCAAGATGCTGATGTTCGCGCACGGGTTCAACATCAGGTTCGGCACCATCCAGCCGCCCGCCGACGTGGACGTCGCGATGATTGCGCCCAAGGCGCCCGGACACCGCGTGCGCGAAGTCTTCGTCGAGGGTGGCGGCACGCCGTCGCTCCTCGCTGTCCACCAGGATGCGACCGGATCGGCCAAGGCGTTGGCGCTGTCGTACGCGAAAGCCATCGGCGCCACGCGAGCCGGCGTGCTCGAAACGACGTTCGCGGAAGAGACCGAGACCGATTTGTTCGGCGAGCAGGCGGTCCTCTGCGGCGGCGTCAGCGCCCTGATCAAGGCCGGATTTGAAACGCTGGTCGAGGCCGGGTATCAGCCCGAGATTGCCTATTTCGAGTGTCTTCACGAGCTCAAGCTCATCGTCGATCTGATGTATCGCGGCGGCTTGAATTACATGCGGTACTCGGTCAGTGATACCGCGGAGCACGGGGACTATACCGGCGGGCCTCGCGTGATCACGAACGAGACCAGGGCCGAGATGAAGAAGATGCTCGAAGAGATTCAGAACGGGACGTACGCGTGCCGGTGGGTGGCCGAGAACGAGAAAGGGCGTCCGTGGTTCAAGGCGACCCGGCAGAAGGAACAGGATCAGCTCATCGAGGAAGTCGGCGCCCGCCTGCGGCAGATGATGCCGTTTCTGAATCCCGTCAGCGTCAGGCCCGACGAGCAGGGGTAAGCAGCGCTTTCGCCTTCCTGAACACGAGGTCGAACATGGGCGCCGTCAGGCGCCCCGTGTTCGTGTTCTGCCGGCTGGGATGGTACGACGCCACGACGGCCGGCACGCCTGGTGGTCGATACACGCGCGCGTGACCAAAGGGCATTTGCGCCCGCTCCAGGTCCCGAGTCGCATCCGCCACGATCTTCCAGTACGCATCGAACGCGATTCTTCCAAGCGCGACCACCACTTGAACGCCACCGAGCGCGGCAACTTCGCGCTGAAGGTGTGGCAGACAGTTGGCGAGCTCAGTCGCCGACGGCTTGTTGCCAGGCGGTGCGCACCGCACGGCCACCGCGATGTAGGCGTCTGACAGCGTCAACCCGTCATCGCTCTGCTGGGACGTCGTGAGATTGGCGAACCCGGCCCGGTGAAGCGCCGCCATCAGGAAATCGCCCGAGCCGTCCCCGGTGAATACGCGCCCCGTTCGATTGGCGCCGTGCGCCGCGGGCGCCAGCCCGAGGATCAGCAGCCGAGCCGAGGGATCGCCGAAGCCGGGTACGGGCCGACCCCAGTACTCGTCATCTCGGTGCGCGGCTTTCTTCTCATGTGCGACGCGCTGGCAGTACGCGCGCAACCGAGGGCAGCGGCCGCATGCGACGATGTCACGACGAATTGTCTCGAGGAGCACGAGCCGTCTGCTCAGCCGGCGGCTGGCCGATCGGAGTCCGAGTGCGTGCGGATGGCCGCGTCCGCCTGCTCGTGCGCGTGGTAGGAGCTTCGGACGAGAGGGCCCGATTCGACGTGTGCGAATCCCAGCGCGAGCGCGTCCGCCTTGAGCGCCGCGAATTCATCCGGATGATAGTACCGGGTCATCGGCGCATGGTCGGCGGAGGGACGCAGATACTGCCCAATCGTCAGAATCCGGCACCCGGCACTGCGGAGGTCGCGAAAAGTGGCGAGCAACTCCGGCCACTCTTCGCCGAGGCCCACCATGACGCCGGACTTGGTGGGAATCTGTGGCGCGTACCGATTCGAGCGTTCCAGGAGCTCGAGCGTGCGCGCATATCGTCCACCCGATCGCACGGCTCGATACAGTCTGGGAACGGTCTCCGTGTTGTGGTTCAGGATGTCCGGGCCGGCGTCGAGCACGGCTCGCAGCGACTTGTCGCGGCCCTGGAAATCCGGAATCAGCACTTCGATGCGACAGGACGGAACGAGCTGTCGGATTTGGCGGATCGTCTCGGCGAACACGGAGGCGCCGCCGTCCGGCAAGTCGTCGCGATCGACGGACGTCACAACGACGTAGTCGAGCGCCATCGTCTTGACGGCGTGCGCAAGCCGAATCGGTTCTGCAGGGTCCAATGCCCCGGGCCGCCCGTGCCCGACCGCGCAGTAGGTGCATGCGCGGGTGCACAGGTCGCCAAGGATCATGAAGGTCGCCGTCCCGTAGCCCCAACACTCTCCGATGTTGGGGCAGCGAGCCTCTTCGCACACGGTGTGAAGCTTGAGCTCCCGCATCAGCCCCTGGAGGCGCAGATAGCCGGCCGAGCCGGGCGCGCGGACCTTCAGCCATTCGGGCTTTGGCTCGCGCGGCTTCTGCGGTGTCAGCGTGTCGGTGGACGGCATCCTGCTCATGGTACACCAGGCTTTGCGACCCGGCGTCGAGGGCGCTCTTTCTGATGTCGGCGGCGTCGGCCTCTGTCCACAGTCCTCGGGGCCTTGCTGCGGGAACGAAGCCCCTGAATGAAGAAACTGCTGTACGTCCTGATGATCTCGTCAGAGTGGGCCCGTCCGGTCGGCTTGAACCAGCGCGGGATCCAGTTCACCGCGCCAAGGATGGCGAAGCTGACGAGCTTTGGATCGACCGGCGCGAACACGCCCTGGCGAATGCCGTCCCTGATGACGCGCCTCATGCCGCGATCGAACTGATCTCGACGCTTGACAACCTGTCGCAGGTTGCGTCGACCGAGTGCGTCCAGGTCGAGAAACAGGGCCGTGCCGTGGAGCTCGTCGAGAATCGTGTGCACGAACCCCGCGACCAGCCGCTCGAGCTTCACATCGGGCGGCGCTGAACTGTCCTCGACGTCGGCGAGGAGAGCGAGCAGCGCGTCGAGCGAGTACGTGTGACAGGCCAGCAGGATCGCCTCTTTGTCTTTGAAGTGATAGTAGAGGCTGCCCTTCGTCATGCCGAGCGCATCGGCGATCTTGCCGACGCTCGAACCGTGATAACCATGCCGCCGGAAGGCGGCCGCCGCCGATTTGAGGATGTCAAGGGGGCGCTCAGGGTTCATCGTTCAGGGTTCAACGGTTCGCTGAGCTACAGTATAATTTGAACGATCGTTCAAATCACGCAAGGTCCGGAGACGCCCGGAACATCTGATTGACGGCCTCGGACGCGGCGTCGATAATCCCAGCCATGGAAGACACGCTGACCACGCACGTGGAGTTCGAAACCGACGGGACCCGCTACCGGCACTGGAAACTGGACATCGACGGGGCGATCGCGACGCTCTCGATGGACGTGCAGGAGGACGCCGGCCTTCGGTCCGACTACCGGCTCAAGCTCAACTCGTACGACCTCGGCGTCGACATCGAGCTGGCCGATGCGATTCAACGCATTCGCTTCGAACACCCGGACGTGCACGTCGTCGTAGTCCGGAGTCTTAAGGAGCGGGTCTTCTGTGCCGGCGCCAACATCTTCATGCTCGGCATGTCGGCCCATGGCTTCAAGGTGAACTTCTGCAAGTTCACGAACGAAACGAGGCTGGCGATGGAAGATGCGAGCCAGCATTCGGGCATCAAGTTTCTGGCCGCGCTGAACGGCATCTGCGCGGGGGGCGGCTACGAACTGGCGCTCGCGTGCGACGAGATCATTCTGGTGGACGATGGCAATTCGTCGGTGAGCCTGCCGGAGACGCCGCTTCTGGGGGTGTTACCAGGGACCGGTGGATTGACGCGGGTCGTGGACAAGCGCAAGGTGCGCCGAGATCGCGCGGACTTCTTCAGCACCCTGACCGAGGGGATCAAGGGCCGGCGCGCGGTCGAGTGGGGCCTGGTGGATGCCGTCTATCCGACCAGCCGCTTCGCCGACGCGGTCAGCAGTCGCGCGCACGAGCTCGCTCAGTCATCGGATCGTCCTGCCCACGGTCCTGGCATCGCGCTCGGTCCACTCACACCAGAGGTCGGTCCCGACCGCGTGACGTACCGACACGTGACGCTCGCGCTCAACAGACCGCAGCGGGTCGCCGAATTGACAATCCGCACGGCGGGGGATCAGGCGGATTCGCCGGCCGCGATTCTCGCCGCCGGTGCCGATTTCTGGGCGCTCCGTGCGTTCCGTGAACTGGACGATGCGATTCTCCGCCTGCGATTCAACGAGCCGGAGATCGGCACGGTCATCCTTCGGGCGGAAGGACACATTGACGACGCGATCGCCGTGGATCGCACGCTCCTGGCGCATCAGACAGACTGGCTCGTCCGCGAGATCATCCACTTCATCAAGCGCACGTTGAAGCGTCTCGACCTGACGGCGAAAAGCCTGTTCGCCTTCGTCGAGCCCGGTTCGGCGTTCGCGGGCACGCTGTTCGAGCTCGCGCTTGCCGCGGATCGCTCATACATGCTCGACGATCCTGAGCGTCCGACAGCCATCGCGTTGACGCCAGTCAATGCGGGTCTCTATCCCATGAGCAACGGCCTCTCGAGGCTGGCCGTGCGGTTTCTCGGCGAGCCGGCGCGGGTGGCGCAGGTGATCGAACACGGCGGGCCGTTCGACGCGGGTGAGGCCCTGGACGCCGGACTGGTGACATTCGCGCCGGACGAGCTCGACTGGGACGACGAGGTCCGACAGGCGATCGAGGCGCGATCGACGCTGTCACCCGATGCGTTGACCGGCCTCGAGGCCAACCTGCGCTTTCCAGGGCCGGAGACGCTCGAAACGAAGATCTTCGGCCGGCTCTCGGCGTGGCAGAACTGGATCTTCCAGCGTCCGAACGCCGTCGGCGAACATGGCGCGCTCAAATCGTACGGTGCGAAGGGACGACCCGACTTTGACTGGAGGAGGACGTAAGTGATCTCCGCAGAACGCATCCCGAACAACGTCGGATTGTCGAGCGACAAACGACTGCAGCGTGCGCTCGAGCACTGGCAGCCGAAGTATCTCGAGTGGTGGCGCGACATGGGCCCGCAGGGGTTCCAGCAGCATCATCAGGTATATCTGCGGACCGCGGTCAGCGTCGACGCGGAAGGGTGGGCGCATTTCGAGTACGTGCGGCTGCCGGAATATCGGTGGGGCATCTTCCTCGCCGAGCCGACGCACGATCGCCGCATCGGGTTCGGCGACTTCTACGGTCAGCCCGTCTGGCAGGAAGTGCCGGGAGAGTTCCGCAACCAGCTCCGCCGCCTTATCGTGACGCAAGGCGATACCGAGCCGGCCAGCGTCGAGCAGCAGCGGCGTCTGGGGAGCCGCTGCCCAAGCCTGTACGACCTGCGCAACCTTTTCCAGGTGAACGTCGAAGAGGGGCGCCATCTCTGGGCGATGGTCTACCTGCTGCACTCGTACTTCGGGCGTGATGGGCGAGACGAGGCCGAGGAGCTCCTGGCGCGTTCGAGCGGCAACCGGGACAAACCGAGGATTCTCGAGGCGTTCAACGAGCCGATCGAGACCTGGCTCGACTTCTTCATGTTCACGATGTTCACGGATCGGGACGGCAAGTCGCAGTTGATGTCGCTGTCCGAGAGCTCGCTCGATCCGCTCTCGCGCACCACGCGATTCATGCTCACCGAGGAAGCCCACCACATGTTCGTCGGCGAAACCGGGGTCGCGCGGATCATCGAGCGGACCTGTCAGCTGATGAAGGAGTCCGGGTACTCTGAGGATGTGCGCAAGCTCGGCGGGATCGATCTCCCGACGATTCAGAAGCACCTCAATTTCTGGTTCAGCCAGAGCCTCGATCTCCACGGCAGCGAGGTCTCCAGCAATGCGGCGTCCTATTTTGCCAACGGGTTGAAGGGCCGGGCCAAAGAGGATCAATTCGAGGATCACCGCATCACGGAAGCCTTCTACCGGCTCCCGATGATGGAAAACGGCCACGCCATGGCGAGAGAAGTCCCGATGCGCAACGCGCTCAACGAGGTGCTGCGCGACTGGTATGTGGACGACTGCCAGTCGGGGGTCGATCGCTGGAACCGGATCTTCGAGCGCTACGGAATGTCGGACCGCCTCAGGCTGCCGGATCGAAAGTTCAACAGGGGCATCGGGATGTACTCGAACTTTCACTGCGACGTCACCGGACAACCCCTGTCAGCCGAGGAGTGGGCTCGCCGCAAGCACGAGTGGCTGCCGTCGCCTGCGGACAAGGAATATCTCCTGAGCATCATGACCGAGCCCGTCTACCAGCCGGGGCTCTTCGCCAACTACATCGCTCCACCTCAGCGCGGCATCAATCGCCAACCTATCGATTTCGAATACGTGAGAACGGAGGAGTAGAATCCGGGCTTCGTGACGATACCTTCCCGTCTCGCCATCACGTGGCTGGGGCACAGCACGTTCCTGCTCAAGACGCCCCACGGCACCCGGCTGCTCTTCGATCCCTGGCTGGTCGACAACCCGGCCTGTCCCGACGCATACAAGCATCTCGAGGCCGTTGATCTCATCCTGGCGTCTCACGCGCATGCCGATCATTTCGGCGATGTCGAACCGGTGGCTCGCCGGAGCGGCGCCGGTGTGGTCGCCAACCTGGAGATGTGTCGCTGGCTGGAGCGTCGAGGCTTGCGGGGCCTCCACGCGATGAATATTGGCGGCACGATCCGCGTCAGGGACGTGACGATCACGATGGTCCCCGCGCTCCACAGCAGCAGCGTGACCGTCGACGGCGACGTGATGACGCTGGGGAACCCGGCGGGATTCGTCGTGGCGATGGAGGCGGGTCCATGCGTGTATTTCGCCGGGGATACCGCGCTCTTCGGCGACATGACGCTCATCCGCGAGCTACATCACCCGGACATCGCGATGCTTCCGATTGGCGATCGTTTCACGATGGGACCCGCGGCGGCCGCCCGCGCCTGCCAGATGCTGGGAGTGCGCCAGGCGATCCCGATGCACTTCGGAACGTTCCCCTCGTTGACCGGAACGGTCGCCGCGTTTCGCTCGCTTGTGGAGCCAGCAGGCGTTGAGGTCCTCGAGCTTCGGCCTGGCGAGACCGCGCAGTGACGTCACGGTGCCGGATAGAATAGGCCTCATGTCTTCCAGCAAGATCCTGTATTCGGTTCACGATCGGGTCGCGCTCCTCGAGCTGAACGACCCGCCGGCGAATACCTACAGCTATGAGATGATGCGCGAGCTCGACGAGGCGATCCTGGTCGCCAGGATGGACGCGTCGGTGCACGCCATCGTCCTTACCGGATCCGGCGATCGATTTTTCTGCGCGGGCGCGAACATCAAGATGCTTGCCGACGCCGACCCGCAGTGGAAGTACTACTTCTGCCTGCACGCCAATGAGACGCTCAACCGGTTCGAGCAGACGCCGAAACTGGTCATCGCCGGGCTGAACGGTCATACCGTCGGCGGGGGACTCGAGGTGGCGTTGGCCGCGGATCTGCGGATCGGCCGTCGCGGTGCCGGGAAGATCGGCCTGCCCGAAGTCATGCTGGGCGTGCTGCCCGGCACGGGAGGCACGCAGCGCCTGGCCAGGCTGCTCGGCAAGTCGCGAGCCATCGAGCTGATGGCAACGGGCCGCCTGATGACCTTCGACGAGGCGCTGCAGATGGGCCTCGTCAATGAAGTGTGGGACGAAGATCGCCTGGCGGGCCGCGCATTCCGGGATGTGCTGCTCGACTACGCCAGGCAATTCACGGCGCCACAGCGCGCGAGCCGAGCGGTCGGCAGGATCAAGCGGGCGGTGCAGTCTGGCCTCGATGTCGGCCTCGCCGAAGGCCTGACGCTCGAACGCGAGCTGCAGCAGCTGTTGTTCGAAGGCGAGGATGCGAAGGAAGGGCTGCGAGCGAATCTCGAGAAGCGAACGCCGCGGTTTACGGGGGAATGAGGCTTCTGAAGTTCTTAGTTCTTGGTTCTTAGTTCTTAGTTTTGGTGACACGAACAACGGACAACTAAAACTGGCAGCCAATCCCGGCGCGATGTTCTTTTGAACCCCGTGCCATTTCCGTTCTGAACAACATGACCTCCACTTCCGTCATCACCGGCAAGCTCCTGATCAACAACGAGTGGCGCGCAGGATCCGCGGGCCGAACGATCGACGTCATCAACCCTGCCACGGAAGAGACGATCGCGGCCGTGGCGTCGGCTGAGCGGGACGATCTCGATCGGGCGGTGGCGGCTGCGCGCGCAGCGCTCGACGGGCCATGGGGTCGAATGTCCGCGCGCGAGCGTGGACTTCTGATCTGGAAGATGGCCGACGCACTTCTCGAACGGGCGGATGAAATCGCCCGGCTCGAAACCCTGCACAACGGCAAGCCGATTTTCGAGTCGCGGCAGATTGAGATTCCCGCCTCGGCCGAATGCCTTCGGTACTACGCGGGGTGGGCCGACAAAATCCATGGCGAAACGATTCCCGTCAAGGGCAACTACCTGACCTACACGCTCCGCGAACCCGTTGGCGTCGTTGCCGCCATCGTGCCGTGGAACTTTCCACTGCTGCTGACGACGTGGAAGGTGGGCCCGGCGCTCGCGTGCGGGAATACCGTCATCATCAAGCCCGCGAGTCAGACGCCGCTCACGGCTCTCGCGCTCGGAGAGATTGCGATCGAGGCAGGGCTGCCTCCCGGAGTGCTGAACGTGTTGACCGGGTCGGGAGCAACCCTGGGACGTCAGATTGTCGAGCATCCCGGCATCGACAAGATTGCGTTCACCGGCGACACGTCAACCGGTCGGGAGATCATGCGGGGGTCCGCCGATTCTCTCAAGCGCATCACGCTCGAGCTGGGAGGAAAATCGGCGAACATCGTGCTGCCGGATGCCGACCTCGAGGCCGCCGTGCGAGGCGCGACCACCGGGATCTTTTACGGAAAGGGCGAGGTGTGCGCCGCCGGATCTCGATTGCTCGTCGATCGGAGCATCCGTGACGAGTTTGTCGGGAAGGTGGCCGCACGAGCGCAGAAAATGACACCCGGCGATCCGCTGAATCCGAAGACAAGGCTCGGAGCGATCGCGTCGAAGTCGCAGCTCGACCGCGTGCTTCATTACATCGAGATCGGAAAGCAGGAGGGTGCGTCGCTCGTCGCGGGAGGCCGTCGTGCGGACATCGGCACGGGAAAGGGCTTCTTTCTCGAACCGACCGTCTTCGCACACGTGACACCCGAGATGACAATCGCGCGAGAAGAAATCTTCGGGCCGGTTCTGGCTGCGATAGAGTTTGCCGATGTGGACGAGGCGATTGCCCGCGCGAACGCCTCGGGCTACGGTTTGGCGGCAGCCGTCTGGACCAAGGACATCAAGAAGGCCCATTACGTGGCGCGGCGCCTCCAGGCCGGCACCGTCTGGGTGAACACCTACAACGTGTACGATACAGCCGCGCCGTTCGGCGGCTACAAGCAGAGCGGGTTCGGGCGCGAGTTAGGCGCGCATGCCCTCGAGCACTATACGCAAGTGAAGAGCGTTTTTGTGGATCTGAATCCGTGACCAGAATTGGAGATCCGCGGCCTCTCGGCTTCGGACTCCTGACTCCTGGCTTCGGGCTGATGACGAGACTCACGGGATGATTCTGCGGATCGCGGTTTTGGGCGCGGGCACGATGGGCCGCGGCATCGCCTATGCCGGCATTGCGGGCGGCTTTGATACCACTCTCTTCGATATCTCCAGGCTGGTCTTGGACGAAGCGTGCAATCAAATCGAGAAGATTGCGTCGTCGGCGGTCGAGATCGGCAAGCTGTCGGCTGTCGATCGGAACGCCGCGCTCGCTCGACTCCGGACGACGACCGAGGTGAGCGAAGCGGTAGGCCAGGCGGATCTCGTCATCGAAGCGGCGCCCGAACGCATCGATCTCAAGACGGATCTCCTGGGACAGGTCGATTCACTGGCGCCCGCTTCCGCCGTGATCACATCGAACACATCAGGCCTGAGCATTACGGAGATGGCGGCGGTGCTCTCGAGACCCGGCCGCTTTGCGGGCATGCACTTCTTCAACCCGGTTCACAAGATGAAGCTCGTGGAGATTGTGCGGGGCCTCGAGACCGCGCCGGAGACGCTCGCGGCCGTCGAGGACGTCGCGCACCGGATGGGGAAGGATACCGTCCTCGTGCGCGAGTCGCCCGGCTTCATCACGAGCCGCATCAACGCGATGATTGGAAATGAAGCCTTCTTCATGCTCCAGGAGGGCGTCGCCTCCGCGCGCGACATCGACAAGGCCTTGAAGCTCGGCCTCAATCACCCCATGGGGCCGTTCGAGCTGGTCGACCTGGTCGGGCTCGACACGCGTCTGGCTGTGCTGGAATTCATGCACCGCTCACTCGGCGAGAAGTATCGTCCCTGTCCATTGCTCGTTCAACACGTACGTGCGGGACGATTGGGGAAGAAGGTGGGAAGGGGGGTATATGACTACTGACTGCGAGTCTGTCCGTTTAAGAGTCGAAGAGTTTATCAAGAGTCACTTTCTTTCCACAATATCGCTCTTCATCGGACCGAGCACCCCGAGCAATCCCTTCTGCTCGTCGGCGCCGACCTTGAACTTGTTGAGCGCGCCGACGAGGTCTTCCACCAGCGCATCGAACTCGGCGCTGTTGATGCCCATGCCCTGGTGGGCCGTCTTCATGTCTTTGCCCGTGTACCTGCATGGGCCGCCGGCCGCCTCACAGATCTGATCGATGAGCTTGCCTTTGAAGGCCGCCAGGCGCTTCGGATCGGCGGCTGTCGCCGCGAAGAATGCGTTGATGCGCTTGTCGGCGGCGACGCGCCCGACGAACTCATCGACCACGGCCGTGATGGCCTCCTTGCCACCCAGCCGGTCGTAAAGAGACTTTGTCTGGGCAACCAGGCCCGTTCCGGCCATCACCGCGACCGACACTACTACCGAGGACACCAGCCTGCGCATCGCCGTCGCTCCTTTCGATGGCAGCCATCGTCTGCTGCCATCATGCTATCAGCTACGGGTGCGCGCGGGTTCCGGATCTCCGGCGGCTCTCGCAAGGTCCGCATGGTTGAGCAGATCACGCATTACGGCTTCGCCCATCCGCCGGGCGGCCAGTGAGTCGTACGAATGCTTCACGACCCCGTCCGAGCCGATCGCGTCGTACAGGCGCTCGAGCTCGCGGCTGGTCTTCACATTCCCTTGCGCGATTTCCAGCGCGTGCTGCAGTTCATGGCCGAGGAGTCCTAGGAGCGGGTCGGACGCCATCTGCCGATCGAGCACGATCCTGACGAAGGGCAGCGCCGGGTTTTCGACGAGAGCCAGGAATCCGCCGACGCCCTGCGCCTTCAGCGGCCGCTGCTCGATGTAGACGATGATCTTGTTCGATTCGAGCGCGTGAAGCAGTCGCTGCAGGGTCGGTGACCGCTTGTAGCCCTCCTCGACAAGCCGTGCGCTCGATCGATCGACCGCGCGCACATGACTCAGTCCGAGACAGCGTTCCGTAGCTTCACTTGCAGATGGCAGGACGAGCGTGGCGACGATCGATACCAAGGCACAGACAGAGCGGCGCATCGCGACCTCCGCGACTCATCTCGAGTGGTTGACTCGATCCGCCCACGCTGCAGCGCTGGTTCGGCTAACTGGAGGATTGGACGTAACGACGACGTGGAAAGTTGTGACATTTTCATGTCGAAGTGATTGATTCTGAAAGAGTTCATCACAGAATCCGCGTTCCGATCACCGGGCGTTGCCCGCTGGTCACGCCAGCCGGCGGCCCGTCACATTTCCTGACATCGCCTCGATAACCTAAAGTGGCGGATTCAATCCGACACTGCCGATTGTCCGTAGATTGAACAACCGGAGAACATGCCCCGTCCCTTGAATCGCACTGCGGCGGTTGCGGCGTTCGCCACGGTCGTGTGCCTTGGTCTGTGTTCAGGTGCACTCGCTCAGGGCGCGCGTCTGGCCGGTCGGGTGACCGACGAAACGGGCGGCGTACTACCGGGCGTGATGGTCGAGTTATTGGACAAGGTCGCGGGATCTCGCGTGAGCGCCACCACCAACGAGGCGGGCGCCTATGCGTTCCAGGCGCTGAAGCCCGGTCAATACGAGCTGACATTCGATCTGATCAACTTTGCTGGTGCACGGCGCGGCATCACGCTGGCCGATCAAAACGTCACGGCGGACGCCGTCCTGCACCTGGCGCTCCACGCGGATGTCACGGTGACGGGGAAGCTGACATTCAGGAACCTCGCCGAACTGCCAAACCCGGAAGAGAACCTGGTCGGCCTGGCCAACGCGGCGAGCGAAGGTGCGGTGACCGCCAGGCAGTTCGACACGCGTCCGATCATGAGGGCCGGCGAAGTGCTGGAGACGGTCCCAGGGATGATCATCAGCCAGCACAGCGGCGAGGGGAAAGCGAACCAGTACTACCTGCGAGGGTTCAATCTCGACCACGGCACCGACTTCTCGACATTCGTGGCAGGCGTGCCGGTCAACATGCCCACACATGCGCACGGCCACGGCTATGCTGATGCCAACTTCCTGATACCCGAGCTCGTGAGCGGCGTGCAGTACAACAAGGGTCCGTACTTCGCCGAGCAGGGCGACTTCTCGGCGGCAGGATCGGCCAACATCAACTACGCGAACGTGCTCGATGGGAATATCGTCCGCGCCAGCTTTGGCGGGGAAGGCTGGGGAAGGTTTCTCGGGGCCGGTTCACCGTCCGTCGGGTCGGGACACTTGCTCTATGCGCTCGAGCTCAATCACAACGACGGTCCGTGGGAGCTCCCGGACGACTACGAGAAGGTGAATGCGGTCCTCGGCTACAGCCGTGGGGACTCGCGGAACGCTTTTTCGGTAACCGGGATGGGTACACGGGACCTGGAATTCAACCGATCAGGTGCCCGATCGCGCCATCCAGTCCGCCGTCATTTCCCGATTTGGTTTCATCGACAACAGCGATGGCGGGAGCACCTACCGCTACAGCGTCTCCGCGGACTACCAGCGTGCTCAGGCCAACAGCGTGTCCCATCTGACGGCATACGGCCTCGCCTACAAGTTGAACCTCTTTTCGAACTTCACGTACTTCCTCGACAACCCGGTCGACGGCGACCAGTTCGAACAGGCCGACAAGCGTTTCGTCGCCGGCTTCCGCGCGTCACATCGTCGTCAAACTCGATGGGCCGGACGTCGCGTCGAAAACCTGTTTGGTGTGCAGCTCCGGAACGACGATATCTCGAATGTCGGGCTTTACAAGACCAGCGCGCGCCGACGCCTGTCCACCGTCCGCGAGGATTCGGTGCTGCAGACCTCGGTGGCGTTCTACGCGCAGAACGAAATCGAGTTGTCGACCAAAGTGCGCACGCAGGTGGGCCTGCGGGGAGACATCTATCGGTTCAAGGTTGACAATGACAACGCCTTGAACTCGGGCAAAGACACTGCGGGTTTAGTCAGTCCGAAGTTTGGCGTCGCGTTTGGTCCATGGCGAAAGACGGAGGTCTATGTCAACGGCGGATACGGATTTCACAGCAACGATGCGCGCGGCGCCACGATCACCGTGGATCCGACAACGGGCGAGCCGGTCCAGCGTGTGACGCCGCTCGCGCGGGCGCGCGGAGCGGAAATCGGCGTCCGGACAGTCGCGATTCCCCACGTTCAGAGCACCGTGGCCATCTGGGGCCTGGGCATCGAGTCAGAGCTGCTCTTTGTCGGTGACGCGGGCACGACCGAAGCGAGCAGGCCAAGCCGTCGCAAGGGTGTCGAGTGGACCAACTACGTGAGTCTGAAGCCGTGGCTGACGTTCGATCTTGATGCGGCATGGTCGAACGCCCGCTTCACGGACGACGACCCGGCCGGCGATCGCATTTCGGGCGCCGTGGACACTGTCGTCTCGGCGGGCATGTCGATCGATCAACAGCACCGGGTATTCGGCAGTGTTCGGCTCCGCTATTTTGGCCCGCGTCCGCTCATCGAGGACAACAGCGTTCGCTCGGATGCCACCAGTCTTGTGAACGGCCAGATCGGCTACGCCATTTCCGACCGCGTGCGCGTGGCGCTCGACATCTTCAACCTGTTCGACGCCAAAGACAGCGACATCGACTACTTCTATGCGTCACGCCTGCAGGGTGAACCACTCGAGGGCGTGGACGACATTCACACGCATCCCACGATCCCCCGGACGGTGCGTCTGGGATTTCAGGTGGCGTTCTAACCGTCAGTTGCTGGACGTCATCACGGCGGCAGACGCGGGACGCTCCTTCTGGAGCCGCGACGCGTCCTTCTCGGCGGCACGCATCACTCGCAGCAGGTTCATCCCCATGACCTTCTTGACGTCCTCGTCGGTGTACCCGCGGCGCAGCAGCTCGGCCGTCAGCTTGGGGTACGTCGACACGTCCTCGAGGCCCTGCACGACCGTCGTGATGCCATCGAAGTCGCCGCCGAAGCCGATGTGATCGATGCCGGCGACCTTGCGAATGTGATCGATATGATCGGCGACCTGGGCGAGCGTGGCGGGCGGCGCAGGATGTGCCGCCTTCCAGGCGTCCAAGCCAGCCTTGCGAGCGGCCTCGTTGTCGGGGTTCTCGGTCTTGAGCCGCGCTTCCTCTGCGTCCTGCATCTTCGAATGGGCGGCGACCTCGCCAGAGATGAAATCGGGGACGAAGGTCACCTGCACCACGCCGCCGTTCTTCGGCAGCATGCTCAGGATGTTGTCAGGAACATTCCTCGGATGATCGCAGATCGCGCGTGCGGATGAATGCGAGAAGATGATCGGAGCTGTCGACACGCGAATCGCGTCCTCCATCGTCTCGGGCGAGACGTGGCTCAGGTCGACCAGCATGCCGAGCCAGTTCATCTCGCCGACGATAGTTTCGCCGAATGGGGTGAGGCCGCCGTGCTCAGGCTTGTCCGTTGCGGAATCGGCCCAGGGGACGTTGCGCCCGTGTGTCAGCGTCATGTAGCGCGCACCAAGCTGGTAGAACATGCGAAGGGCGCCGAGCGATGAATCGATCGAGTGTCCGCCCTCCATGCCCATGAGCGAAGCAATCCGTCCGGCCTTGAAGATCCTCTCGACGTCGTCTGCCGTGGACGCCAGCTCGAAGACGTCCGGATACCTCCGTACCATTCGATGGACGATGTCGATCTGTTCGAGCGTGGCCGTCACGGCCGTTTGCCCCTGAAGGCTCGCCGGGACGTACACAGACCAGAACTGCCCGCCGACACCGCCCGTTCTGAGGCGCGGGATGTCGGTCATGATCGTCGGCTGCGATTGCCGAATGTCCAGGTTGGCAAAGTTGCGTGCCCCTTTGTCCCGCAAGGTCCATGGATAGTCGTTGTGCGTGTCGATGAGCGGCGACTGGCGGGTGAGGGCCCTGGCACGATCGAGCGGGTCGCTCTGCCCCCGCACGGTGTGTGACAGCCACCACAAGCCCGACATGACGATGAGCGTGGCGGCGGCGGGGCGCAGAAAACGGCTCGGCATCGGATCCTCCATCGAACGGTGGCGCGTGTCAGAGGCCTCATTCAATCACGATGACCGGAGCCTTTCAACCGGGCTAGTTGTCGAGTACCTGTGATGAACCGTCCGGGAGCGAAACATGAGACGACACATGGTTCTGGCGGGTCTGTTGTGGATCGCGAACGGTGGGATTGCGGCCGCTCAGCTCACACCTGAGCAGGCGATCGACCGCCGGTCGATCGCCGACCTCCGTTTCTCACCCGACGGATCACAGCTCGCCATGACGGTGGCCGGTCCACCTGAAGCCCAGGGTCGTGATCGAGACGTCTGGGTACTGGACGTTGCGAAGACGGAAAGGCGCGGCGAGTGACCACTTCCGAGAAGTCGGATCGTTCGGCCCGCTGGTCGCCTGACGGTCAGACGCTCGCGTTCCTGTCGGACCGAGTGGATCGCGCGCAGATCTATCTCTTGCCGCTCGCCGGCGGAGAGCCGGTTGCGCTCACCAGTTCCAAGTCCGCAGTGCAGGCTTTCGCGTGGGCGCCGGACGGGCAGACGATCGCCTTTCTTGCCGCGGTTCCGCCGACACCGGAGCGCGAGGCGCTCGAGAAGGCAAAAGACGACGAGCGAGTGGTTGATCGCGATGATCCGCATCCGCAAGTCTGGGCAGTGAATCTGCAGACGCGCGCCGTGAGACAGGTCACTTCAGGAGGTGGCGCGATCTCGGAGATCGAGTGGCCGCCAAATGGCGGGCCACTTCTGGCGATCGTCAACGACAAGCCGGGATCGGACCAGTTCACCGATCGTCTGGCGAGCATCGATGTTCAGACAGGCGACACCAAATGGATTGGCACCTCGAAGGGTCCGATTGGAGATGCGAGCGTTTCCCCGGACGGCCGAACCGTCGCGTTTCTCGGTGCGAGAGTGGACGGACCTTCACCGCATGACCTCTACATCCAGCCGATCAGCGGGGGTGCGGCCACCAACCTGACCGGCAATCGGATCGATCGCCCTGTGACCTCCTACGCGTGGCGATCCGACGGAGCCCTCCTTGCCGTCGTCGAAGACGGATTCACGGCCCGGCAGTGGGTTGTGCGGATCGACGGGAGCGTCGAGCGGCTCTCGGATCTCGACGTGATGCCGTCGGCCGTCGCGGTGTCGTCCAAAGGAACGATCGCTTTCGTAGGAGAAACGACGACGCGGGCGCCGGAGGTGTACTTGCGCGGCACCGACGGCTCAGTCGCAAAGGCCTCGAGCATCAATGCGGCGTGGCAGCCCGCAGGCGTTGCGGCGCCGGAGATCATCAAGTACCGGAGCGCGGGCGGAGTGGAGATTGAAGCCATGCTGCTCAAACCCGCGTCGGGCGCCGCCGTGGCCCGGCCGCCGCTCGTCGTCCTGGTGCACGGTGGCCCGACCGGCCGCTGGTCGGACAGTTTTCAGTCGTGGGGACAGCTTCTTGCCGCTCGCGGGTACGTCGTGCTGTCGCCGAACATCCGAGGTTCGAGCGGGTACGGCCAGGCATTTCTCGAAATGAATCGGGGCGACTGGGGAGGCGACGATTTCAAGGACGTGATGGCCGGCGTTGACCATCTCGTCAAGGCCGGTGTCGTGGATGGCGATCGCGTGGGGATCGGCGGCTGGTCGTACGGCGGCTACATGGCGGCGTGGGCGGTGACACAAACCAACCGGTTTCGCGCTGCGGTTGCTGGAGCAGGGATGTCGGATCTCGCCACCGAATACGGCACCGAGCAGGATCCGGCGTACGACGAATGGTTCTACGGCCTGCCCTACGAGCGGCCCGAGGGTTTTGCGAAGAGCTCGCCGCTGACTTACGTCAGCCGTGCCAGGACGCCGACCCTCCTTCTGCACGGCGAGAAAGACCCGGTCGATCCCCTCGGTCAGAGCCAGGCGTTCTACCGGGCCCTCAAGCGGTACGGCGTGCGAAGTGATCTCGTCATCTATCCGCGCGAGCCCCACGGCTTCGAGGAACGGGCGCACATTCTGGACCTGCTGCGCCGCATGATGGCCTGGTTCGACGAATATCTGAAGCCTTCGCAATCTCAATCGGCGCCGCAGGGCAACCGGTGAGGCAGTCGTCTCATGCGTTTCTGGATAGTGATGGTGCTGGCGCTGGCGACGTCGCCATTCGACGAGTCGCTGTTCGGACGATTCGATCCGTCCTTGACCCGCGTGTTCACGCCGCTCCATGCGCCGTCGGACGCGTACCGCGCCTACGTTGCCGACGCGCGCATCGAAGACGTCGCCGCGCGACTCAGTCGAGCCTCTGAGCCGCCGCCGCCCGCTGGCGCGTGGACGATTCGGCCCGCCGAGCTGCTCGAGGCATTCGGATCGGTGCCGCGTTGGGATCGGTCGCGCGTGGCGCGCCTGTACGGCGGGACGTTCCCGCGCATGGCGCGCGGGCCGCTGGTCCGCCAGGGGCGCGTGTGGGGGAGCGTCACGCTGGTCTCGCCGTTTCCGGATGCGGTGTACCAGCGTCTTCGATCAGGCACGCTCGTGATCGTGACAGACGTCTCACGTCTTCAAGGAGTTACGGGATCGGTCGTGCCTTGACAGGCTTTACAGCCGGGCCTTAGAGTGCGAGGGGAAGCGAGGCGTGGCCGTTGGCGTACATCATCTGCGAACCCTGCGTGGGGACCAAAGATACGGCGTGTGTGGATGTGTGTCCCGTGGACTGCATCCATCCGCGGAAAGACGAACCCGAGTTCGCGACTGCGGAAATGCTCTATATCCACCCCGACGAGTGCATTGATTGCGGCGCCTGCGTGCCCGCCTGCCCGGTCGAAGCCATCTTCACGCTGGACGAAACCCCTGATAAATGGGCAGGTTACATCGGCATCAATGCGGGGTATTATCAGAGGTAGCGGGTCAGCGATGAGCAACTAGCAATTAGCCGACCCTGCGACCGACACGAGTCAATAAATGGGCCTGATCGAACATCGTTTCGAAGACAATTTCATCACCACCAATGTGGATAAGATCCTCAACTGGGCGCGCCAGTCGTCGCTCTGGCCCATGGGGTTTGGCCTGGCCTGCTGTGCGATCGAGATGATGGCTGCGTCGGCCTCGCGGTTCGACATCGCGCGGTTCGGTGCCGAAGTCTTTCGCGCGTCTCCACGACAAGCCGACCTCCTCATCGTGGCGGGCACCGTGACCAAGAAGATGGCCCCCGTCCTCAGGCGCCTCTACGATCAGATGCCGGAGCCCAAGTGGGTGATCTCGATGGGCAGCTGCTCGAATGCGGGCGGGCCGTTTCCGACGTACAGCGTGCTGCAGGGGGTCGACAAGATCGTCCCGGTGGACGTCTACGTATCCGGGTGCCCGCCTCGTCCTGAAGCGCTCCTCTACGGGTTGATGCGTCTCCAGGACAAGATTCGCAAGGAGAACACCGTCCTGCGGCGCGAGCGCGTCATCAAGGTCGGCGAGTCCGAACCGGTGCTGACGGAGGCGCGCGGGTGATCGCCTTCCTTCGCCGAATCTTCCTCGTCGATCTGCTGAAGGGCCTGTGGGTGACCCTGCGGTACACGCCGCAGCCGGCGTTCACCTTCCAGTACCCCGCCGAACGTCGTCCCGTGGCGCCTCGCTTCCGCGGCGTGCTCCGTTTGCAGGTCGAGCCCGAAACCGGCGCGCAGACCTGCATCGTGTGCGACCAGTGCGCGAAGGCCTGTCCTGACGATCTCATCGCGCTCGGCGGACACCGGGAACCGGGTCAGAAGATCAAGGTGCTCGACTACTTCGATTTCAACCTGTCGCGGTGCAGCTTCTGTGGGCTGTGCTCGGAAGTCTGTCCCACCAAGCCGGTCAAGGCGCTCATCATGAGCGAAGACTACGAGCTGGGCAGCTACAGCCGCGATACGCAGATTCTTCGCGTGGACGAGATGTACGACGGCGTGCCGATCGAGCAGTACACGCACTGAGATCCGGAGTCGCATTCTGGCCATGACGCGCGCGATTGCGCGTTGGGCCGTTCGCAGCATCGCGGAGGGCGGATGGGGCAGATCGCCCGACGTTTTCTCGCTGTCTCGACGCTGGCCGCCGCACTGGTGGCCGTTCCCCTTGCGTCGGTCGATATCGATTCGGCGGCGGCCGATATCCAGCTGCAGCTCGGCTCCTCGTTCCTCGAAGAAGGCCGCTACCTCGAGGCGCTCGACGCGCTCGAGCGCGCGGTCAAGACCGACAATGCCGCCAACCGCCTGCGTGCCCGCATCGGGCTCGTCAAGGCGCTCCTTCGCCTCGCCGAGTTCGGCCGTGCGCGCTCCGAAGCCGAGACCGTCCTCAAGGCGCGCCCGCGTGACGCCGAAGCGCTGGCCTTGCATGGTGATTCGCTGTGGGCCTCGGGTCTCTTCGAAGAGGCCGAGCGCGCGTTTGCCGATGCGCTCGCCGTCGATGGCGAGCAGGCGCGCGCCCGTCACGGCCAGGCGCGCTCCCTCGCCGCGCGCAACCAGCTCGAACGTGGGCTGGACGAAGCGCAGGCCGCGCTGCGCTCGGCGCCGCGCGACGCCGAAATCCACTACACCGTCGGGTCCATCTACGAACGGATGCACCGATTCGACGAGGCCGCGACTGCGTTCAGCAACTACGTCAACCTGCTTCCCAATCGCGACCGCAGCGAAAAAGCGGCGTGGTCGCGGGCGGAGATCCGGTTTCTTCGATCGTTTGGCGAGCGCAAGCCGTTCGAGATGATCGGCGCCAATCAGCAGATGCTCCACACCGTTCCGTTCAGGCTCATCAAGGACAAGGTGGTGGTCAAGGCGCGCGCGAACGACCGCTCCGATCTGGAGTTCGTGCTCGACACAGGCTCCGAGCAGACGACGATCTCCAACAAGACCGCCGAGAAGGTTGGCGTGGAGCCGATTGTCTTCACGCTGAGCGCGGGGATTGGCGAGGTCGGGCTGCGGGGCCTTCAACTCGGCCGTCTCGACACGCTGGAAATCGGGACGCTCAAACTGGCCAACGTGCCGTGCCTGATCAAGAACCCGCCGCTCAAGGGAATCCCGATCCGCGAGCCGGAGAGCTTTTCACCGCTGGCGCTCGGACTGTCGATGACCATCGACTACGGCAAGCGCCTGCTGACGATCGGTCGGAGCGTCGCGCAGGAGCCCGCGGACTTCGAACTGCCGCTGCGGCTGCATCGCCTCGCCATGGTCCGAGGAACCGTTGACGGCTCGCTTCCGGCGAACTTCGTGGTGGACACCGGCGGCGAGGTCATTTCCATCAGCATGGACACCGCCACGGCGCTTCACCGGGACGGGACGCAGCGCAGGATCCCGCTCAAGGTGTTCGGCGCGTCGGGCTGGGATCGAGACGCCTTCCTGATGCCGGGCGTCAATCTCGCATTCGAAGAGATCGTGTTCCGCAACCTGCCCGTGGTCGTGCTCAACCTGCGGACGCCCAGTGTTCTGCTCGGCTTTCAGCTGGGCGGAATCGTCGGACACGGGTTCCTGAGCAAGTACCGCGTCGGCATCGATCTCGATCGCAGCGTCCTGCGCTTGAAGGCGCTCAACCCGCCACCGGTCCTCGCCGGCAGCTAACGGTCCGTTCGCGGCGCCCGCTTCTCCAACCGCTCCGCCCGCCGTCGTCCCGCCTCTTCACAGCGCTGTCGTTCCTCGTCTGTTTCAACGAGCAGTGGCGGTACCTTCAACCGCTCGCCGTCCTTCGAGATGGCGACGAACGTCAGGTAGGCGTGGCTCGTCAGCTGGCGCACGCCCGTCAGCGTTTCCTCGCAGAAGACGTCCACTTCGACCTCGAGCGACGTGGTGAACGTGCACGTGACGCGCGACTTCAGAAGGATCAGATCGCCGACCTTGATGGGATGCAGGAACTGCAGGCCATCGACGGCCGCCGTAACGAGCAGGGTTCGTGTGTGTCGATGCGCGGCGATGGCGCCGGCGATGTCGATGAGATGCATCACGGTGCCGCCGAGGATGAACCCGAGGGGGTTCGCATCGTTCGGCAGCACGACCTGCACCATTTCTGTGGCCGATTCGGAAGCGCGCTTTGGCGTCAGGGACATGGGGAGATTGTAAGGGTTCCAGGGTCCCAAGGTTCCAGGGTTCCGAGGTTCCAGAGTCCGATGGTTCGGCGGTTCGGTGGTTCGCGGGTCGAAGGTCTAATTGCGCGCGGCGTGATCGATGAAGGCCGTCAACCGATGTCGCAGCTCGGGCGGCAGGTCGTTCTCCGTCAGTGAGTGCAGCAGTGAGACTGTGGATCGATAACTGTCGACGTATTCCACGCAGCGCGCGCAGCCCGAGAGGTGGCGCTCCAGGCCGGCCTGGACGGTCGGAGTCAGCCGGCCTTCGAGGTAGTCCACTAGGAGCGTCAGGACGCGCGAACAGCAGGGCATGGCTTCAGCGGGCCGGGCGCGTCGGTGTCACCCGGCCTCGATGATCGACGACGCATCGGCGGCTAGAAGTCGTACCCGATCCAGAACTGGAACTGCACGTTCCGAAACGCCGCGCTTCCTCCGGACGAGGCAAAAAGCGCGTCTTCCCATTGCTTGTTGAACAGCGTGCGCCACGCCCAGTCGAAATGCACGGGGAATCCCAACGCGAACGTCTCGAGGCCGATCCCGTATGACGCGCGTCCGTCCTGAAGCCTGAAGCCGGAGATCGTCGTCGGCGGCCCGAAAACCTCGGCCGGTATGCCGGTGACCGGGTCCACCGAGTAACCGATGACTGGTGTATACAGCTGATCCTTGTTCTCGAAGTATTTGTACGGCTGTTCGTCGAAGCCGGCGAGCGACGTGTTGAAGAAGAAGACCCCACGAATGCCGCCCAGCACGCCGATCGGCGTCAGCATCGCCTCGACGAGCGGGAAGCGCAGTTCAGCGTCGGCGAAGAACGCGTTCTGGCCCAGGAAGGACAGGTAGTCGTAGCCATGCATCTCGGAGTTGCCGCCGAAGAACAGGAAGTCCGGCGCGTCGCCCCAGCTCTTGAATCCGCGGAATCGCGTCGCCAGGAGTCCCGAGCCGCCGATCCGCATGTAATACCGCGCGTCGAGATCGAGCGTCTGCTTGGAAAGCGTGTTGCCGATCTTGGGGGCGACTTCGTAGGCAAATCTCACCGTGTTGCCGGCGAGCGGACCGAACTCGCGGAAGACGGTTGTCTCCTGGACGAATGCCGCCGTGAAGGGCACGAATGTACCGTTCCGGAAGATCTGTGTTCCGTACACCGATTCCTGGTAGTCCTGTGAAAATTCTTCGAGCGCCGGATCGCTGTAGCTCTCGTCGAAATTGAAGACGCCGGTAGAGAGCTCGACGCGGGCGTAGCGGTTGAACGGATAGCTCCCGACGACACTCCCGCCGCGGACCGTTCTCGTCGCCAGCGCGAGATCGCGATCGATGAAGCCGCTGTAGGCCGGGTCGTAGAACACGCCGCCGTAGTTCCCGTAGTAGAAGAGGGTCTGCGAGTAAGCCTGCCCGGCCCACTGAAAGCGCTTGGCCAGGTTGACGTACTGGAACGCCAGCGTCCGATACTGCGACACCGACGCGGCAAAGAAGTTGAACTGCTGATCCCCCAGCACATCGCTGAAGGAGATCTGCGTGCCGCCGAAGACGTCGCCGCCGCTCGTCACGCCGAGGGCCACGGGCGGGCGCCCGTCGAGGAACATTTTCTCGAAGGTGCCCTTCTTCTTTTTGTTGTCGGCCACGATCGTGTGCTGGAGAGGCGCCTGAAAATCGATGATCGGGCCCGGTGCCCCGAAGTCGGCCGAGGCCACCGAGTGCAGGGGTTCCTTCGGCTCAATCGTGTGGAGCCCGAACTCGCCCTTGTAATACGTCACGAACGCGATGCGCGTCGTCTTGCCGCCGGACAGCACGACCGGGGAGGCATTGGCGCCGATGGTGTCCGTGTACTGATTGAGGGCGCCGGTCGTGAGGTTGAGCGTCCAGATGTTGTAGATGTTGCCGTTTCGCGCGATCTCCGGCGTGATGGGAACCGTGGGATCCGTCGCCGTGGACGGAAAGACGATACTCGAGTCGTCGATGAACTGCGCGCCGCCATCGTCGTGTGTCCCAAAGGTCAGCTGCGTCTTTTTCTTGGTATCGAGATCGTACCGGAAGAGCTTGTGGTTGCCGCTGATCCGTGCCACGTAAATGAGGTACTTCCCATCTCGCGAATAGGTGGGCGCGAAGTCCGCGAAGTCGTCGCTCGTGAGATTGGTAATTTCGCGCGTCGCGAGATTCACGGTGTAGATGTCGTTGATGCCATTCTTGAGCGCAGAGAAGGCGATGGTCTGGCCGTCGGGCGAGATATCCGGCGACTCCGGCTCGTCGACCTGCTTCATCTCGACGCGCTCTTCGACCTTGCGCGTGATCACGTTCTGGACGATCAGTGTTTTTTCCTTCTCGGTCCTCACGAAATAGGCGAGCCGGTCGCCGTTCGGCGCCCACGACATCCACGGCATCGCGTTGAAGCGGGACGGGTCTGCAGGATAAGAGATGTAGGCGAAGCCCTTATCCTTGTCGAACCCCTCGGTCAGATTTCGCACGACCGATCCATCCGTCGCCGACAGGAGAACGATGTCGAGTTCCCGGTCCTTGCGGTTGCCGGTCATCGCGGCAATGAGGTCGCCGGAAGGCGAGGCCTCAACCGAAATGACGCTCACATATTTCGTCTTGGACGGATTGGGCGCCAGATCGCGCCCGTAGTCGGCCGGCCGTTCCTTGTCGCGGAACGGCTTGAAGCGGTCCTTCAGATATTTTTCGAATTGCTGGTCGAATTCGTCGGGCTTCAGCCCGAGCGCTTCCTCGTACGCGTCGTCCGACCCGCCGATGACGCTCTTGCGGAGCGAAAAGAGGAACTGGCGAATGCCTTCCTTGCCCCAGCGCGATTCGATGAACTCGAAGACCGCGTGCCCCAGGTTGTAGATGATTCGGGGGTTCGAGAAATCGCCGTAACCCTCGAGCTCGCTCATCTTCGGCACGATGTCAGCGACAGCTGCATCGCGTACAGTAGTGAGGTCGCTCGACTGCCAGTCTCCGCGCTCGTAGTCCGACAACCCTTCATTGATCCAGAGCGGGACGCCGCGTCGGATGAGGCCCTGCGGAATGATGTCGAACTCGAAGATGTGCGTCAGCTCGTGGACGATGAGGCCGTAGAGGAGATCGCTCGGCTCGTCGATCGGCAGCACCATGCGCGACCGCGTGGGTTCGGCAAACGCGGCGACGCCCTCCTGGGCCGCACCCGGAATAATGTTTTCCTGTTCGAACTCGCTGTGCGTCTTGAAGATGACGAGCGGGACCTTGAACGCGAGGTCGTGCTTCAGGTCGGCGCTGACTTTCTGGTACGCGCTCTCCGCGTAGGACGCGACGCGCTCCAGATGCTGCTCGATCTCGGGGTAGTAGTAAATCTCGAAGTGATCGGTCTTATAGGTGAACCACTCGAACGTGTCGTAGTGAATCTGGTTCTTCCCGTAGTAAGGAATGATCGGCGTCTGCGCGCCGACGTCCTGGGCGCTCGAAACCAGGAACAGGCCGACGAGCAGCGGAGCGGCCAAAGGCGCGAGAGCGCCGCGTGCGGAGCGCGTGCGCATATGGGTCACCTCGTGGAGTCAAGCAGGGCAGGGCGGCTTCGCACTTGAATGCCCTCGATCTTACTGTGGGTCAGACGGTTGCTGCAATGGTTGGAACCTCGCCGAGCAAGAGGTGTGCCGGGGACCTGGCCTCTATGGAGTCCGCGAAATCGTGCGATTTGCGGCGAGCCGCTGTGCTCGGCCGCCTCGCCCTGTCCCGCCTGAAGGGCAGAGCGACACCTCGGGGTGACGCGCACGGCGGAACCGTCCGGCCCGCCGTAGAAATCCGGCGACCTGACCTATACTGAACGTCGGGCGTGGCTGGAGCCCCGCTCGTGCGTCGCAGCGGGAAACCGGCGGCGCGCCGAGGAATAATCGACGCCGCTGGCGGGTTTCCGTCGTGCGGCGCGTCGAGCCTATGTTGTTTCGACGAGAGCCGCCTTCGACCGTGCCAGACCGGCCGCGCGACCCGTTCGAGGCCGAGGCCTTGAGCTACGTCGATGCCTTGTACGGAACGGCCATGCGCCTCACGCGCAATCCGGCGGATGCCGAAGATCTGGTGCAGGAGACTTATCTGAAGGCGTTCCGATTCGCAAAGCGTTTCGAGCGCGGGACCAACCTCAAAGCCTGGCTGTTCACGATTCTCCACAACACCTTTCGAAATCGTCGGCGCGATGCAGCGCGCGACGGAACCATTGTGGACAGTGAATTGGTCGAGCGGAGCGAAGCCCACCTGGTCGGCCAGATCGAGACGCCGGAGCAGATCCTCATGAGGGAGTCGCTCGATGCCGATCTCCAGGTCGCCATCGACGCCGTGCCCTCGCCATTTCGTGAAGCGGTGTGGCTCCGCGATGTCGAGGAGTTTTCGTATGCGGACATCGCGCGCATGCTCGACGTGCCGGTTGGCACGGTGATGTCGCGGATTTCGCGGGGGCGACGGCTGCTCTACGAGCGGCTGACGGCCCGCACGGACAAGTTCCGCAGGCTGGAAGTGGTCAGCCGGGGGCGTTAGGGGCCGGTCCGGCGGGACCTGGACTCCTGGTGGCGCGTCTTAGCAATAGAGGCAGAATGGCTACTTGTCGCGAAGTTGAACATCTGGTGACCCGATACGTGGACGGCGAGGCCTCCCCCCCGGACCGCGCTCGGGTTGATGCCCATCTTGCCACCTGCCCACCCTGCCGGCACCGGGTGGAGGCCGAATCGACTGCTCGCGACGTCCTCCGCGCTCGCTGCAAGACCCTCAATCGCACGTCCGCCCCCACCGCGCTTCACTCGCGCTGCGCGGCCGAATTGCGTAGTCAGGTGACGGGATGGATTCCGCCGAGTGTCAAGGCCCGGGCGCTGCCCATGGCCGTCGCGGCCACGGTCATGCTCGCGGCGGGCGGTCTCGCGTTCTGGCTGTCCGACCGCTCGGCCACGGTGCTGGCGGCCCAGCTCACGGTCGATCACGTGCGGTGTTTCGAGGTGACGGGCGCTCCCGTGAATATCGAGCCTCGCGAGATCGAAGCGCGGCTGGCCGATCGATATGGCTGGCAGATGAGAGTGCCGCCGGGATCGTCCCAGGAGGGTCTTCAGCTCATTACCGCTCGCCGCTGCAGCTACTCGGACGGCGACGTGGCGCACTTGATGTACCGACACCAGGGGCGCGACGTCTCGCTGTTCGTGGTTCCCAAGAAGCGCGAGGCGTTCCACGAAATCAAGGTGATGGGTCACGAAGCCTTGATGTGGTCCGAGAGGGGGCAGACCTATATCCTCGTCGCGCGTGAAACCAGGCCGGAGCTCGAGCACCTCGCATCATACGTACGAACCTGCACGAAGTGAGCGGACGGACGGTCGTCCTGAAAGAGAAAGGATCGAGTCGATGGCGTGGCGATGGATCGGAGCGGCAGCGGCGGCGCTTGCGGCCGTGTTGCTGACGCTGCCGTCTGTTCGCGTGTCCGATGCGGAAGCGGCTGGTGTCTGCGACGCAAAGCAGAAGCCGGCGAATCTCAATTTCACGCTCAAGGACATGCACGGCAAGGACGTCAACCTCGCGGCGCACAAGGGCAAGGTCATCCTGCTCGATTTCTGGGCGACGTGGTGCGGGCCCTGCAAGCTGGAGATTCCCGGGTTCGTCGAGCTGCAGACGAAGTACAAGGACAAGGGGCTCCTCGTGCTGGGGCTCTCGGTCGATGATCCAGTGGAAAAGCTGAAGCCGTTCGCCGATCAGTTCAAGATGAACTACCCCGTGCTGGTCGGCGTCGATCGGGACGATTTTCAGAGCGCGTACGGGCCGATCTGGGGCATTCCCACGACGTTTCTCATCGGACGTGACGGAAACATCTGCAAGAAGCACACAGGCATGGCCACCAAGGAGCAGTTCGAGAAGGAGATCCTTGGCGTGCTGTAGTATGATTCTTCGGTAGTTGTTGTCCGAGGACCAGAAGGGGCGTCACGATGCTCAAGGGTTTCACCCACGCCCGCCTCGCCTGTGGTTGCCGCGTAGCGTTCCGCGAAGGCGTTGAAGGCAGTCCGGTCACGGTCGTCATCGATCAGAAATCGCCCGCGTGTGGCGTGAGTCTTCACGTGCGCGACATTCCGCTCTACGATCATCGCGAAGCACTGCGCCCCTCGACGCGTCTGGGGCCGGCGGGCGAAGAAGAGTACGAAGAGGAAGGCTGACTGGCGCGCTGGCCAGCCGGTTTCCGTCGCGCCGCCGAACGTCAGCGCGGCCGTTGCTTCCACGCTCAGTAACCTGTGACAATTGATTCGGCGCTGGGGATGCCTGTCACCGATCTGTCGCGCCTTCGCATTCGCCGGGACGATGGGCCTCGGCGTCGCTGGCTTCCCTGGGCAATCGCGGCCGCCCTGGCGGCGCTTGCCATCGGGTTGTACCCCTACGCGGGCGCGTATCTTGCCGCCCGCCGCGCACCGGAGGTTGAGATTGTCAGGGCCACGCGCCTTCCAACCACACCCGGAGACGCGGGTGCGGCGCTTCCGGTTCTGGTCGCGAGCGGCTACGTTGTTGCGCGGCGCAGCTCGGACGTCGGCGGGAAAGTCGGTGGACGCATCGGGTATCTCGGCGTGGAAGAGGGCGACACGGTTCGAGCGGGTCAGGTGATTGCGCGCCTCGAGCACGCCGATCTGGATGCGCAGCTCGTCGCCTCGCGGACCGCCGTGGACGAGGCCCGGGCGATGGTGACCCAGACGCAGGCGTCGCTCGCCGAGGATCGCCGCAATCTCGATCGCCTCCAGGCGCTTCGCAAGGACGGCATTGTCACCGATGCGGCGGTCACCGGCGCGCAGGCCGCGGCCGAGGTGTCGGCCGCACGTGTCGAATCGGCTCAGGCCGCGCTCGCGAGCGCCCTGGCGCGCGTCCGTGTCGCCGAAGAAGCGATTGAGAACACCAACGTGCGAGCCCCATTCGACGGCGTCGTCATCGCGAAGCGAGCGGAGGTCGGTGAAACCGTCTCGCCGTTCGGCGTCATGGGGCAGGCGACGCGCGATGGCGGCGCGATTGCCAAGATAGCGGACCTGTCGGATCTCGAAGTGCAGACCGAGATCAGCGAGACGAACGTCGCGAAGCTCGGTCCGCGCATGGCCGCCGATGTGAGGCTTCAGGCCTATCCCGACATGTCCTATGAGGGTCGGCTGCGGCAGATCTTCCCGGCCGCGGATCGCGCCAAAGCCATCGTGGAAGCGCGTGTCACCATCGTCAATGCCGACGCTCGCGTCAAACCCGAGATGACGGCGACGGTGACCTTCAAGGAACGAGCGGCGACCGCAGCGGGTCAGCATGCTGCCTCGAATGAAGGACCGCTTGTGCTGATTCCGAAGCGGGCGGTGGTCACGCGCGGGGGACAGACGTCCGTATGGGTCGTGATCGATGGCACGTCGCGGTCTCGAGCGGTCAGCCTCGGCACGGAACGTCTCGACCAGATCGAGGTCCGGTCGGGGATTGCGCCCGGCGAGGCGGTCATCCTCAATCCGCCCGAAGGGGTGACCGACGGCGGGCTCGTGAAGGTTCGGGGGCAGCGATAGCGCGATGGCGCTCATCGAACTGCGCGGCGTCTCGAAGGTCTACCGACGGGATGCGCTGGAGATTCCCGTCCTGGCAGATGTGACGATCGACGTCACGGAAGGCGATTTCCTCGGGCTCATGGGACCGTCGGGGTCGGGGAAGTCCACGCTCCTCAATTTGATCGCGGGCATCGATCGGCCTTCTGGCGGCAGCATTTCCGTCGCGGGCACCGACATCACGACGCTGTCCGATGGTGCACTGGCGGCGTGGCGCGCGCGACACATCGGGTTCATCTTTCAGCTGTACAACCTCATTCCTGTCCTCACGGCATTTGAGAACGTCGAGCTTCCGCTCCTTCTGACAAGCCTGTCCAAGCGCGAGCGGCGCGAGCATGTGATGACGGGCCTCGAGATCGTCGGCCTCACCGATCGCGCCGACCATTACCCGCGCCAGCTGTCCGGCGGTCAGGAGCAGCGCGTGGCCATCGCGCGCGCCATCGTCACAGACCCCACGGTTCTTCTGGCCGACGAGCCGACGGGCGATCTCGACGCCGCGTCGGCGGCCGACGTGCTGACGCTCGTCCAGCGGCTGAACGCCGAATTCCGGAAGACCGTCGTCATGGTTACCCACGATCCTCATGCCGTCGCGCGGGCCAGCCACGTGCTGCACCTCGAGAAGGGGTCGCTCGTCGAGCAGCAGGCACTGGAGACGGGCAGATGAAATACTTCTCGCTCCTCTTCAAGAACGCGCGGCGCAACAAGCGGCGCACCGCGCTCACGATTCTGAGCGTGGCGATTGCCGTTTTCCTGTTCTCGTCGCTGCGCGCGATTCTCGACGGGTTTCAATCAGCGATCGAAAGCACGTCCTCGACGCGCATCGTCACCGTGCGCTCGACGTCGGTCATCTTCCCCATGCCGGTCAGCCACTACGAAGTCATCAAGGGAATCGACGGCGTGCGGGACCTCACCTGGGCCAGCTGGTTCGGGGGCATCTACAAGGATCCCAGCAACTTCTTCGCGCAGTTTGCCATCGACCCCGAGAGCTACCTCCGAATGTACCCGGAGGTCGTGCTCAGCCCCGAAGACAAGCAGGCGTTCCTCGCCGATCGGACCGGCGCGATCGTCGGCGACGGTCTGGCTCGGCGATTCGGGTTCAAAGTCGGCGATCGCGTGGTCCTCAAAGTCGGGATTCCTATCTATGGGCGACAGGACTTTGCCTTCACCATTCGTGGCATCTACTCGCCCGGCGTCAGGGGATTCGACAACCAGACATTGATGTTCCATTGGAAGTACTTGGACGAACGATCGGTCACGCCCGGCATGGTCGGATGGTACGTGGCCGAGCTCGCCGATCCTGCGATTGCGCCAGGCGTGTCGGGTGCGATCGATCAGCGGTTCGCGAACACGCCGTACGAGACGAAGACGGAGACAGAGAAGGCGTTTCAGGCGAGCTTCGTCAGCATGATGGGCAATCTCAACATGCTGCTCGGCAGCATCAGTCTGGCCGTCATCATCACGACGCTCTTCGTGGCCGGGAACACGATGGCGATGTCGGTTCGTGAGCGCACCACGGAAGTCGCCGTCATGCGCACGCTCGGCTTTCCGGCGAGGACGATCTTCTGGCTCATCGCCGGCGAGGCGCTGTTCATTGCGCTCGTTGGAGGAGTCCTCGGCGCGGCGCTGGCGCGTCTGGTGATGTCGTCGGACAATTTCACCGTGCTCTCGAGCATCGTGCCAGGGTTCTTCGTCTCGTGGAGGAACCTGGCGACCGCGCTCGGCCTGGCCGCGGTCATTGGCCTGATCGCGGGCGCGATTCCGGCGACGATGGCCGCGCGGCTCAAGGTGGTGGATGCGCTGAGGCGTGTGGCATGACGCTGCCTATCGGCCCTTCCCCGGACGACGTACGCTGATGGGACTCATCGCACATTACAATCTGCGGTCGATGTTCGTGCGACGCGGCACCGCCGCCATGACCGCACTGGGCATCGCGATGGTCGTCGCGACCTTCGTCATTACGCTGGCCCTGGCGCACGGATTTCGGGCGACGCTCGTCGCCAGTGGCTCGCCGCAGAACGCCATCGTATTGCGACGCGGGGCGACGTCCGAAACTGTCAGTGGGGTGGCCCGAGCCGATGTCCCCCTCGTTGAGGCGCTTCCCCAGGTGGCGCGCGACGCGGAGGGCCGCGCGCTGGCCACACCGGAACTGCTCGTGATCGTCTCGCTTCCCAGGATTTCCGACGGCCAGCCGGCGAATGTCCCGGTGCGGGGAGTTGGTGACCGAGCCTTCCAGGTGCGCGACAACGTTCGCATCGTCGAAGGCCGGCGGTTCACGCCCGGCCTGGCTGAACTTGTCGTCGGGAAACTGGCGTCGCAGCGATTCCGTGGGATGACCGTCGGCAGTCCGATTCGGTTTGGCAATACCAGCTGGACGGTCGTCGGCATCTTCACCGCCGACGATGCGTCGTTCGAATCGGAGGCGTGGGGGGATGTCAACCTGATGATGCCGGCCTTCCAGCGGCGCGACTATCAGTCGCTGACCGTCCGCCTGACCGATCCGTCGGCGTTCGATTCCTTCGAGGCCGCGCTTGCGGCCGACAATCGACTGGAGATTGGCGCGCGGAGGGAGATCGAATACTACGCCGGACAGTCGCAGATGCTGACGACCGCCATCAGCGTGCTCGGACTCTTCGTGACGGCGATTCTTTCGGTCGGGGCGGTGTTTGGCGCGATGAACACGATGTATGCGGCCGTCGCATTCCGCATTCGCGAGATCGGCACGCTCCGAGCGCTCGGGTTTCCGCGCTGGCGGATTCTCGCCGCGTTCATCGCCGAGTCGGTCGCTCTGGCGCTGGTTGGCGGGGTCATTGGCTGCCTTCTCGCGCTGCCGGTGCATGGCCTGTCGACGGGCACTACCAACTGGACAAGCTTCAGCGAAGTCGCCTTCAAGTTCCGCATCACCCCGATGCTTCTCGTCGGCGGGCTGCTCTTTGCCGCCGTCATGGGCATGGTCGGTGGATTCCTTCCCGCCATCCGGGCTGCAAGAATGCCGATCGCGCGGGCACTCCGGGAGATCTGAACGTGTCTCGAGCCTCCTTGTCGGCCGTGGTGTTCTGGATCGTGCAGGCGTCTAGCGTGCTCGCGTTCCTCGTGCCCTTCGAGTGGTCGTTCCTCGGCCTCTGGGCCGCCTCTCATTTCCTGAGGGCGATCGGACTGACGCTGTCCTTCCATCGCTACTACGCGCACCGGGCGTTTCAGATGAACCGTGTCGCGCGCGCCGTGTGGACGTTCATCGGCACGGCGGCCATGCAGAAGGGTCCGCTCTGGTGGGCGGGTCACCACGTCAACCACCATCGCTTCGCCGATCACGAAGGCGATCCGCACAGTCCTGCCGTCAGCGGGTTCTACTACGCGCACGTCGGCTGGTTCCTGAACGACGCGCGCCACGATCGGCTGGAAGTCACGAACCCCGTGCTGCGAGACTTCTCCGTCTTCCCTGAGGTGAGATGGCTCGATCGCTTCTACGGGGTGCCGCCGCTGATGCTCGCGCTGGGCATGTACCTCGCGGGAGGGCTCCCATGGCTCGTGTGGGGCTTCTGTGTGCCGACGGTCACGCTCGCGCACGCGACGTTCGCCATCAACACCGTCAATCACCTGTTTGGCAGCCGCCGGTTCACGACGCCCGACGATTCGCGCAACAACGTCCTGACGGCGATCTTCGCGGCTGGTGAAGGGTGGCACAACAACCACCACCGCTATCAGCGCGCCGCACGCAACGGTTTCTACTGGTGGGAATTCGATCCGACCTACTACGCAATCCGATTGATGGGCCTCGTTGGCCTCGCGTGGAACATCCACCAGGTGCCGGCCCGGATCTATCGCGAGGCTGAAGGGCGCGTACCGCAGGCGTCCGACGGAGAGCGAGTCATCCACAGGCGGCGAGCCGGCGCTCGAGATCTCGTAGTCGCCCCGAGCGCAACGTGCCCGGCGGCCCCTTCGACTTTGTCGACTCTGTGACCCTGCGACCCTTCGACTCTTGGACCCTTCGACCCGTCCCGTGTGTGATACAACTCGCCACGTGATCAAAAGCGCGCGCTGCTCTGCCGCGGCCCTTGCCGTGAGCCTGATCCTCTCGGCCTGCGCCGCCAAGCCCGACCCGATTCGCATCGAAGGCCGCTGGGTATGGGTCGAGAACCAGACGGAGCAGGACTGGGGCGATGTCGAGGTCTGGGTCAATGACCACTATCGAGTGACACGGTCGACAATTCAGGCAGGCGAGCGCTTTCAGATTCCGCTCGATGCGTTCGTGGCGGGCTTTGGTCAGCGATTCAACCCCGCCAGCCAGCGTGTGAACGGCGTGCTGATCGTCGGTCGTGCGGCCGACAAACCGTTCAGAATCGAGTGGGGGACGGTCAAGAGACGGTAGATGGTTCTAGGGTTCCATGGTTTCCAGGGTTCTGGGGTTCTCGAGTTCTGATATGGAAAGACCGGTGTCAATGAGCCGGTAGAATCGTTCGTCGTTTGTGTGTTCCGGGCCCGCTCCTCACGATGAGAGGCGGGCCTTTTTGTTAACGCGGTCATCTGATCGGCCGAGCGGCAACGACGATGAATCACTCTGATATTCGCGGGTTGGGTACCGCATGACCATGATCCGTCGGGAGCTGCCTCGCTCTAGAAGCGCGAGTTCGAGACCGAAGTCATCTATCGCATAGAACTCACGAGGGTTCTCCTTTCGACGTCGGCCGATCAGATCACTGGGTCAAGGCGGCCCACACGAAGCCCGTGAGCTCACGGGCGACGGCGGTGACGATGTGTTGTTTGGGTTTCCCGCGGGCGGCGAACCGCTGATAGCGGCGATGGAGCCGCTGCTGTGCCGTCCACGCCCGGGCAATCACGTCGGCGGGCGCGTCGCGTTGCCGCGCGCGGAGCGTGGCGCTGACGAACGGATGATGGCGATAGTGCCACGCCGATTCTACGAGCACGCGGCGGAGATGGGCGTTGCCGGTTTTGGTGATGCCGCCCTGCGCGCGTTTCGCGCCACTCGAGTGCTCGGACGGGACCAGCCCGACGAACGCCATCGGTACTCGGCGCCGTGGCGAAGCGACGGGGATCGCCGAGTTCGGCGGCGATGGTCAGCGCGGTGAGATCATCGATGCCGCGAAAGCAGCGCAAGCGTTGCACGCGCGCGCGCAGCGGTGCGAGATCGAGGAGGGCACGCAGATCGGTTTCGACGTCACGGAGTCGGGCGAGGACTTCATCGACGGCGCGCAGGTAGGCGCGATGGGTCTGATCCAAGGCCGGCAGCGGCCACGCCTGGGCCCGCAGCCAGACGTCATGGCGCTTGGACCACGCCTTCTTGGTGGCGGTGAACCGGCGGCCATGGCGGAGGAGGAATTTGGAAAGACGATGCCGCGCCCGGAGCAGGTCGGCGCGGATGTCTTCGCGGCCCCGCAGGAGATCCCGCGCCGCCTCCTCCTGCTCGGTGGGAATGTGAATGGCGGTCAGCGCACCGGCGCGATACAGCACGGCCAGCTGGCCGGCGTCGCGTCGATCCGTTTTGATCCGATCGCCGGGTCGTCGAGGAATCAGGGCGGGCGCAATCACGTCGCACGGCATCCGGGGGGCGGTGAGCGCCCGCTGCAGCTCGAAGCCGCACGGCCCCGCTTCGTAGCAGCAGGCCACGGTGCCCTGGCGCTGCAGACGCGAGACGAAGCGCAGGATCGTGGGCGTGTCAGACGTCAGCGGATGGAGCGCCGGCGTCCGGTGTCCCGGGAGCAAGACTGCGGCGACCGTCGTCGCCGCGTGCTGATCGAACGCAATGATGGTAGTAGACTGCATCACGACCGACCTCCTTTGTATGCGGTTCTGCTCCGAGCTGTCGCGAGCACAGAGTAACCCGCGTCAGATGCAAAGCCGAGGTCGGTCTTTCCATATGGTCTAGACTGGAACCCTCTTTGGCCTGATAGGATCGACCGAGGAGAGAGATCCCGAGACCTGGAGAACGTCATCATGACCAAACTGAAGTCGGAGCTCGAGGTTGTCTGTCCCTGCTGCGAGGCCACACTGGTTGTGGATCTCAACCTTCGGCGCGTGGTCGATCATCGAGTGCCCGAGCGAAGCGACAAGCCGGAACTGTCGGAGGCGCAGAAAATCCTGGCCGAGCAGGCTGCGCGACGCGACGCGATTTTCGAGCAGTCCGTGCAGTCCGAGCGCACGCGGGGAGATGCGCTCTCGAAACGGTTCGAGGAGGCGCTCCGTCAGGCCAAAGAGGAGCCCATTACGAAACCGACGAGGGACTTCGACCTCGATTGATGCTTCCGGTTGAGATTCGTTGAATCGACTGAGTCCCTTCGACGGACCTCCGCCGCTCGAGGCGTTCACGCCAGCCGAACGGCGCCTCGTACGGCGCCTGCGCACGCCGAATCTGGTTCAGCATTTCCTGAACGAGCTGCCGTACAACACCGAACCGCCCCCGGGGCGTGCGACGCAACGAAGTTTTCGCGGCGTGGTGCAGCACTGGTGTGCCCACTGCCTCGAGGCTGCGCTCACCGCCGCCACGATCATGGAGCAGCACGGACATCCGCCCCTCGTCGTCAGCCTCGAGTCGATCGATCAGCTCGATCACGTCCTCTTCGTGTACCGGCGCGCGGGCCGGTGGGGATCCATCGCGCGGTCGCGCGATCCGGGACTGCACGGCCGCAAGGCCGTGTTCCCGACCGTTCGTTCGCTGGCCATGAGCTATGTGGATTCGTACGTCGATTTCACGGGTCGATTGAAGGGATTTGCGCTTGTGGATCTCGGACGGCTCGGACGATACGACTGGCGGCTGGGCGAGGGCAATATCTGGAAAGTGGAGCGGTTACTCCTCGACGAGGCGCACCATTCGATCGTGACCTCCGATCGGCGCATCGATCGGCTCCGCCAGCGGTATCGTGAATACCGCGCACGATTTGGCCGCAAGCCGATCTACTACAGCGGCCGCGACAAATGGACGGAGATTCCGCGGGAATTTACCCTTCAACGTCTTCGCGTACCGGGTTCCAAGGTTCCTGTGAGAGAACGCTAGAACCTTGGAACGCTAGGACTCCAGAACCTTCTCGAGCTCTGCGGTGATCTCGTCCACCGTCCATTCAGTGCCGGGATAGACCCTCACGAGCTTGCCATCGGCATCGATGATCGCCGTGCGCAGGTTGTGGGCGATGTCGTCCGGACTCGTGCCTCGCACGATCGTCACACCGAATCGCGCGGCGAAACGGTCGATCTCGTCGCGGTCACCGGTCAGGAAACTCCAGCGAGCAGGATCGGCGTGGAGCGTGCGCGCGTGCTCCAGAAGAACGGCGGGCGTGTCGTGCTCGGGGTCGAACGTGATCGAGATCAGGTGGACACGGTCCCGAATCGGCGAGGCCTGCAGTGATTCAGCGATCGCGGCGAACTGGCGATCCAGCATCGGACAGAAGGTGGGAATCGGACAACGCGTGTAGATGAAGGTCAGCGCGACGGCACGCCCGCGAAGCGACGAGACACGGCGCACGCGTCCATTCTGATCGATGAATGCGGTGTCCGGAGGTTGCTCGCCCGGCTTGAGCAGCTCGAACCCGGAAGACGCCGTGGAAGCAGGAGGCGGTTGTTCGATGGGTGCGGTGCCGGTCTTCGAGACCTGGGACAACGACGCGTCGTTCCCTCGAATTTCGAGGTTGGCTTTCACGAGATCCCCGGGCGTCAGGTCTGCCAGTTGAACGGTTTTCTGCACCTTGAACGGCATCGTCATGCCCGACATCAGCCCCTCAACGGCCTCGTGCTTGAGCAGCACTTCCTGGCGCGCGGCATCGACGCCGATGATCTGGCCCCGTAGCTCATAACGCCGGAGGTCCGGTTTGGTACCGCAGGCCACGACTGCTGCGATCGCGAGCACAACACCACCGGAGAACCGCCAACGGGGAGCCGGACGACTCATTTCACGTCACTCTAACCCGCCGAAAACAGGCCGTAAAGGGCCCATCTTTGACCCTTCCCGGGGGTCCCCGGGGTTCTGCTATAATCCCGCACACTTTTTCGATGACACCCCGCCGTTTGGCCGCCGCTGTCTTCTTTGGTCGCCCCCCCTTCCAGTGAGTTCCGGAACAGTGCACGCCCACGGCGCGACGGGCGGGGCGCTCACATCAATCGCGCGAATGCTGTCAGGAGCGAGTGACGCATGGGCCGTAGACTCTACGTCGGCAACCTGCCGTACAGCGCCACGGACGAGGAACTAACCACACTCTTCAGTCAAGCCGGCGCTGTCGAGAGTGTGCGCGTGATGCGCGACATGGCCACCGGCCGCGCGCGCGGGTTCGCATTCGTCGAGATGGCCACAGACGAGGACGCTCAGAAAGCCATCGGTGAATTCCATCAGTATCAGCTGCAAGGACGGCCACTCGTCGTCAACGAAGCGCGTCCGCGTCCAGAAGGCGGCGGTGGTGGCGGTGGCGGGAGTCGTCCGGGCGGACGGAAGTTCGGCGGTCGTGGCGACTACGACGGCGGCGATTTTTCGGGCGGCAAGCGACGCGAGCCTCGCTGGTAACGGTCGTCGAGTGAGCGCGCCAGGGTCATGCGACCAGCGTGACCCCGGGCCGCTCCTGCCTCGTCTCACATTCGTCTTCAGCGATACCCATGATCTGGGTCGGGACCTCGGGCTACAACTACCCCGAATGGAAAGGCAATTTCTATCCGGCGGATCTGCCGGCTGCGAAGATGTTGCCCTACTATGCCGCACGGTTTCAGACCGTTGAAATCAACTACACCTTCTACCGTCTTCCCAACGAGAAGATCGTCGCAGGATGGGCCGGCGCGACACCGAGCCCATTCAAGCTCACGCTGAAGGCGCCCAGGCGAATCACGCACGATCGCAAGCTGCGCGAGACGGGCGATCTCGTGCGAGCGTTCTGCGGGGTCGCGGGCACGCTCGGCGACAAGCTGGGAGCGCTGCTGTTCCAGCTGCCTCCGACCTTCAAGAAGGATCTCGCGATCTTCGACGAGTTCCTGGCGGAGCTTCCGCCCGCCGCGCCGGCCGCCTTCGAATTCCGCCATCCTTCATGGCTCGATGACGAAATCTTCGAGCGACTGCGCACACGCCGCGTGGCGCTGTGCGTGGCGGACAGCGAACGCATGTCAACGCCCGCGATCGGCACCGCCGACTATGGCTACTTCCGGCTGCGCGATGAAGGGTATACGCCGGCCGACCTCACACGATGGGCCGGGACGATTCAGCCGCTGGCCGCGTCGATGAAGGACGTCTTCGTGTATTTCAAGCACGAAGAGGAGGGCAAGGGGCCCGAGTTTGCGCGGATGCTGATCGAGCGGCTGAATCTCGGGTGAACGCCACTCGGTCGCGATCAACGTTCGATCGCGCCGTGGCGCCGCACGAACTCGACGATCGCCCGCTCGGCCCAGTACCCGTCGTTTCCCCGCGCGGCGTCGGTGACGAAGCCGCAATGCCCCCCGAAATGCGTGAGGACGACCTGCACGCTGGGACTTCGCGTCACGACGGGATCTTGAAAGGCCTCGATCGGCACGAAGGGGTCGTCATCGGCGTTGATGATGAGCGTGGGCACGGTGATCCGATCGATGACGCGAAGCGCGCTCGCCCGGTGGTAGTAATCGGCCGCGCCGGCGAAGCCGTGATAAGGCGCGGTGAAGGCATCGTCGAAGTCTCTGACCGTGCGGACGCCGGGCAGGGCGTCCAGGGGAAATCGTCCGGGAAATGCACGAGCCTTGCGCCGCATGCGCCGCTTGAGGTTCCGGACGAAATGTCGCTCGTAAATGACGTTTTCGCGCCGCTCGAGCGCGTCGACGCACGAGGCGAGATCCATGGTCGGCGAAACGGCGATGGCGGATCGGACCGCGGCCGGCGGATCAGAACCATACTCGCCCGCCAGCTTGAGCGCGAGATTGCCTCCCAGCGAATAGCCGGCCATCGAAATCGACGGGAGCCCGTCCACATCGATGAGCTGCCGGATGACGGCGGCCGGGTCGGCGGTCAGTCCGGAGTGATAGAGGCCGGCGGACAGATGTTCCGTCCCGCCGCAGTTACGCTGGTTCAGTCGCACGACGTTCATGCCGCTGGCGTGCGCCTTGTCGGCGATGCCCAGCATGTAGTGTGCGGAGCTCGACCCCTCGAGACCGTGGAGAAGCAGGATGGTGGGATGTTCCCACGGCCGCGGCTGCCAGTGGCAGAGCGCAAGGACGCGCGCGTCGGGTGCCACATCGAAGTACCGCGGACGCGCGGGCGGAAGGCGCGGAAAATAGCGCGGCCGGCCCCACGTGAACAGCGTCATGCGATGACCGGTGCGGAGGCGCGGTGTAGTCGTGAAGGGCTCGAGGCCGGGAGGAGCCTGCATCGGCGAGGAACATCCAGTGTAGTCCATCGGCGGCCGGGTCGACCATCGAGACGGGCCGGTTTGCGCTAGACTAGCGGGCGTTTCGATTTCGGAGGGATTCCATGAAAAGAGCAGCCATCGTCTGTTCCAGCCTCGTGACGGTCGTGTTGGCCGGCTCGCTTGCTGCCTCGCCTCAACAGAAGCCCGCGGCAAAAGCCAATGCGGCCGCCGCGCTGGCAGATCCGCGAATCGAACGGCTCAAACGCGAAGCCACCGCTGACATCGATGGGATGAAGGACTTCACCCAGCAGATGGTGGATCAGATCTTCAGCTTCGGCGAGCTGGGTTTTCAGGAGGTGGAGACCTCGCGCTACCTCGTTGACGTGCTCAAGAAGAATGGCTTCACGGTGAACGAGGGCATCGCCGGCATCCCGACGGCATGGATGGCGACATGGGGATCGGGGAAACCCGTGATCGCGCTCGGCTCAGACATCGACTGTATTCCGCAGGCGTCGCAGAAGCCCGGCGTGGCGTATCACGATCCGATCATCGAGGGCGCGCCGGGCCACGGAGAAGGACACAACTCCGGCCAGGCCGTCAACGTGACCGCCGCGCTGGCGGTCAAGAAGCTGATGGAGCGGGAGAAACTGTCCGGGACGATTCGCTTGTGGCCCGGCGTGGCCGAGGAGCTGGTCGGCGACCAAGGCCTGGTATGTGCGTGACGGGTTCTTTAGCGACGTCGACGTGGTGCTGTTCACGCACGTGGGCAGCAACCTGACCGTCTCGTGGGGTTCTGGATCCGGCAACGGACTGGTCTCGGTCGAGTACACGTTCAAGGGAGAGAGCGCCCACAGCGCCGGCGCGCCATGGCGCGGCCGGAGCGCGCTCGATGCCGCAGAGCTCATGGACATGGGCTGGAATTTTCGCCGCGAGCATCTTCGCATCCAGCAGCGTTCACATTCGGTGATCACCAATGGCGGTGACCAGCCGAACGTCGTGCCACCGAACGCGGCGATCTGGTACTACTTCCGCGAGGCCGACTACCAGCACATCAAGGATCTGTGGGATGCGGGCAACAAGATCGCCGAGGGCGCGGCCCTCATGACCAACACGACGTTCACCACCCGCATTCTCGGCACGGCGTGGCCGCAACACATGAACAAACCCGTCGCGGAGACGACGTTCAACAACATCAAGAGCGTGGGCCTGCCGCAATGGAGCGACGCGGATCAGACGCTGGCCAAGGCCCTCCAGACCGAGCTCAAGGTCGAGGCCAAGGGCCTCGATACCCAGCTCGACAAGCTCGAGGAGCCGATCAAGGACGAGGACAAGCGGGGCGGCGGCTCCGACGACATCGGAGACATTTCCTGGAACGTGCCCACAATCACGCTCAGGTTCCCGTCGAACATTCCGAACCTGCCCGGCCACAACTGGGCGAATGCCATCGCCATGGCGACCCCGATCGCGCACAAGGGAGCGACGGCCGGCGCCAAGGTGCAGGCCATGACCATGATCGATCTCCTGATGAAGCCGGCGCTCGTGTCCGAGGCGTGGGACTACTTCAAGAACGTGCAGACCAAGGATCAGAAATACATTCCCTTCATCACGAAGGACAACCCGCCGGCCACGTGGCTCAACACGAAAATCATGGCGCAGTATCGATCTGAGATGAAGAAGTACTATTTCGATCCAACGAAGTACAAGACCTATCTGGAGCAGCTCGGCATCTCGTATCCCACCGTCCGGACGAGCACGGCGACCGGCGGTCAACCTTGAAGCTCGACCACGTCGCCAAGCGCGGCGTCCGTTTCCACGGCGTTGATAGGGAGGCCATGATGAAGCGTGTGGGGGTAATCGCATCGAGTGCGGTGGTGGTCGCGCTGGCGGCGGGACTTCTTGCCGCGCCGCCGCAGAAGCCTGCAACCAAGGGCCAGCCGGTCGCGGCGGCCGTCGATCCGAAGCTCGAAGGGTACAAGAAGGAAGCCATCGCCGAGATCGATGGGATGAAGGACTTCACGCAGCAGATGGTCGATCAGATCTTCAGCTTTGGCGAGCTGGGATTTCAGGAAGTGGAAACGTCGCGGTACGTGACGGACCTGCTGAAGAAGAACGGATTCACGGTCGACGAGGGCATCGCGGGGATCCCGACGTCCTGGATGGCATCCTGGGGTTCGGGCCATCCGGTTCTCGCGCTCGGCGCCGACATCGACTGCATTCCCAAAGCGTCGCAGAAGCCAGGCGTGGGCTATCACGATCCGATCATCGAGGGCGCGCCTGGGCATGGCGAAGGCCACAACGCCGGACAGGCCGTCAACGTGACGGCGGCTCTTGCGATCAAGAAGATCATGGAACGCGAAAAGCTGCCCGGCACGATCAAGCTGTGGCCGGGCGTCGCCGAAGAGTTGCTGGCGACAAAGGCGTGGCTCGTTCGTGACGGCTACTTCAGCGGCGTGGACGTCGCCCTCTTTGCGCACGTCAGCGACAATTTCCAGGTGACCTGGGGAGGCGGCGAGGGCAATGGCATGGTGTCGATCGAATACCAGTTCAAGGGCGAGAGCGCGCACAGTGCCGGCGCGCCCTGGCGCGGCAGGAGCGCGCTCGACGCCGCCGAGTTGATGGACATTGGATGGAACTTCCGGAGAGAGCACCTTCGCATCGAGGAGCGGTCGCATTACGTGATCACGAACGGCGGAGATCAGCCGAACGTCGTGCCTCAAAATGCGACCGTGTGGTACTACTTCCGCGAGACCGACTACCCGCACATCAAGGCTCTGTGGGACGCGGGCAACAACATCGCGCAGGGCGCGTCGCTCATGACGAACACGACCTATTCGTCGCGCATTCTCGGCGCCGCCTGGCCTGAGCACATGAACAAGGTCGTGGCCGAGACGATGAACGAGAACATCAAGAAGATTGGGCTGCCCGAGTGGAGCGACGACGATCAGCGGCTGGCCAGGGGACTTCAGACGGAACTCAAGGTGCAGCCCAAGGGCCTCGCCACCGAGCTCGCCAAGATCGGCGAGCCCATCAAGGAAGAGCTCCGTCGTGGCGGAGGGTCGGACGACATCGGCGACGTGTCGTGGACCGTGCCCACGATCACGCTGCAGTACCCGTCGAACATCCCCGACCTGCCCGGCCACAACTGGGCCGATGCGGTGGCGATGGCGACGCCGATTGCCCACAAGGGAGCGACGGCGGGCGCCAAGGCGCAGGCGATGACGATGCTGGATCTCGTCACGAGGCCGGCGCTCGTGCAGCAGGCCTGGGATTACTTCAAGAACGTCCAGACGAAGGACCAGAAGTACATCCCGTTCATCACGAAGGACGATCCGCCGGCGACCTGGCTCAATACGAAGTCGATGGGGGAGTGGCGGCCGGCGATGAAGAAGTACTACTTCGATTCCACGAAGTACAAGACGTATCTCGAGCAGCTCGGCATCACCTACCCAACGCTGAGGCCCGCCACATCCAGCGGGAACGGCGAGCCATAGGTTCAGCGGGACTGAGACGGGTCTGCCTCGGCGCGACGTGTGAGGTAGACCTGTCTCGCTTCCTCGAACTGCGCGAAGACGTGCGCCTTTTCACGGTCTGAGCGCCAGCCTGGCCAGTCCTCGGCCATCTTCTGCAGTTTGTCGATCCATTTGACTCCGTAGTCGGCCGCATCGCGATTCCTGACGGGACGGCCGGCGACTGTGATCCAGACGGGATTGGTGAACGCCTGCGCGTATGTCGTGTCGAGCGGAAACCGCTCCGACGGCTTGCCTTCGGCTCGCAGATGAATCCAGCCGCTTTGCGCGAAGCGAATCGAGCGCGTGAGGGTTGCAGTTCGCCGATCCCCAGAGAGCGGAACCTCAGCGACGGTGACACCACCGGCCACCAGAAACACATGATCCAGCGGAACGATCGATCGGACCCGCAGAGCGACGTCGACATCGCCGGGAGCCGTCAACGTCACCTCGTCACCGGCGATCTTGCCGTTGACGGTCAGCTCGACGAGCGGTCCGGAGCTCACAAACGCGTGTCCCTGTCGAAGCGCATCGAACCAGCCCTGCATCTCCAGGCGTTTGTTGTCCGTTCTGACGAACGTCCGTGACGATCCGACGAGCTTGGTGTCGTGGAGACTGCTGATCGAGTCTTCGCCGCCGACGGCCGTTACATGGAGTCCGTTGTTGAGCGCCGCATACCACGGGAAAAAGCCTGCTCGCCCCGCTTCGGACCACTCAACGGCGTCAGTTGTGCCGAGCGCGGCATCGACCATGAAACCCTTGGCGCCGCCGAGGTTGCCCTCGAGCGGATCCTTCTCACCCGGGAATGCATGCACGTACCCGACGGTCGCGCCCTGTTGCCTGGCTTTCCGGAACATGTCGGTGTTGCTTGGATATAGGCTCTCAATGGCCGTTCCCTCGTATCCGGTCGTGAACGGCGAGATCAGATGCTCTCGAAGACCGAACATGAAGACATGCCCATAGAACGGCGGTCGGTATTCTTGCCCGACGACGACCAGTCGTTCCGGGGTCGACAGGGGGTGCGGTCCTCCACCCTTGACGAAATACTGATAGTCGAGCACCCGGTTGTCCTTGTTGGCGATCTGTTCGTTGACGATGTCCTGGTCCTCGGCCGCGGACATCATCATGAGATTGGCGAATGAATTGTGAAGATTGCCCGCGTAGTTCATGTGGACGTGCGTTGACCCGTTGAACCACCCGTCGGCCGACACGTCGCTCATGCGCCGGAGGCGAATTGTCACGGCATTCGACTGTCCCGGCCGGACATCCATCGCCGACGACTCGGGCCAATACTCGAATCCCTTGACCGTCACGAGTTTCACGGGTCCCGCCGGCAGGTCCACCGAGAAGCGGCCGGTGGTGTGGAAGATCCTGTCTCTCGCGGCGCTGACGCGCGCATAGGCGTCAGACGGCGCGTAGAACCTGCCGTCGCTAGCCGTGAGGTGCACGCGTGCCGCCGTTGCCTGCATGCTGGCGGCGTCGAGAATCTCGACGTTCAGCGTGCCCACCGGCCGCTTCCACTTGCGCCGCGCGATGTGGATGGTGCGCTGTGCGCCCCCATAGGTTTCGAGCAGCGCGAGCTGCGGCAGCCCCTCTTCATTGGTGACGTACGCGATCCACTCGCCGTCGGGAGACCATCTCGGGTGAAAGGCGTCGTGGTCGAAGAAGGTCATCTTGTACGGCTCGCCGCCAGTCGTCGGCTGCACATACAGATTCAGGTATTGATCAGCAGCGCCTCTCGTGGACGTATAGATGAATCGCTTGCCGTCGATGGAGACGTCAGGACGCGTGCGATAGAGGGTCTGCTCGGCGAGGACGGTTCGAGCCTGAGTGATGCCGTCCGCGGACGCGGGCACTCGGATGACATTGCCCGAGCCGAGCGGTGCGTCCCGATTGGAGACGATGAGGAGCTCGCGGCCGTCGGGGAGCCAGGCCGGACTGAGGTGCATGTCCCAATTGCCGAAGTAGAGCCGGTCGCGGCCGAAGTCGTGGTCCTTCGTGATGGCAACCTCAGGGCCGGCCCAGTGTCCGTCCTTGATGGGACGGACGTACACGTTGAAGTATCCGCCGGGCCTCGTGCTGACATAGGCCAGCCGATCGCCGTCTGGAGAGAACACAGGATCGGCGTAGACGAACTCATCGTCGGTCAGCGTCTGGCTCACGCCCGTCGAGAGATTCAAGGCCCGCAGCTGGATCGACTTCTGGCCATCGTCGCCCGTGTAGGCGATCCATTGGCCATCGGGAGACCAGTCGGGCGAGGAGTGGTATTGGCCGTCGGCCGTGAGCTCTTCGGCGTCGCCGCTCTCGACGTCGACCTTCCAGATCGACCCGCTCATCGCCACGGCGATCGACTTTCCATCGGGAGACCAGCTCGGTGCCCAGGGCGTCGAGCTGGGCGCCGGCGGAAAGTAGTAGTTGATCATGTAATTTCCGCCGTGCTTCGCCATCGGGTATTCGGTCTCGGGCGGCGACTGGGCGAGGGGCGCCGTCTTGGTGACGAGACCAATCGTCAGAATCGCGAGCACAACTGGTGCGAATCGCGGAGGATTCGATCGCAGGGGAATCATCATTGACCTTTCAGCGCGTACACCTTGAACCGACGATTGTCATACACGACCGGCAGCGGCATCGAGCGGTCGGTGACGAAATAGTCGAGGTCGTACTTCTGTCCCAGCGAAACAATCGATTCGCTCGTCATGTGAGGGAAGTCGTCGGCATCGCGGATGCGCTGAAGCACGCGGACGGCGACGTCGCGCGAGTAGAGCGCCATCGACGAATCCTTGACTTCTTCCTGATAGACGTCGTGCACGGCGCCGACTCGCACGCTCGTGCCATATCGCCAGGCATGTCCGGGGTCGGCCAGGATGTGCCGATCTGGCGGCGTCGCGGCGATCCATTGGAGCGCGTCGTTCCACGGCCCGGCCTGAAGACCCATCTCAATCACCGGGCGTCCTGGATGTTCGACGAAGGTGACCCACAGCCCACGCGACAGCGAGATGACAGCGAGCAGACACACCGCCCAGCGTTGCCGTCGGCTGATGCTGATGGATGGTGCGCTCTTCCGTCCCGCCGGCATCTCGCAGAGCATCCAGATGAGATAGACCGTGGCCATGAAGTCGAGCATCCAGAACGTGCGCGACGTTTGGAGTTGGACTGCCAGGGCGACGCGGGCGGCTATGAACGGCAGCGAGAGCAGAAATGTGATGAAGAGCGCCAGACACCCGGCCACTAGACCGGTTTCGCCGGGGACCAGACGGCCAGTCCGCCGGCGATACTCGTATGCGCCCGAGATTGCGGCCACCGTCAGGAGATGGAGCAGCCACGTTCCCGCAGGCCAGTCCGTCGGGAAGATGTAGTCCTTGCTCGCCAGTACGCTCAGCCACACCTCGTCCATGATCGCGAAGCGACCCGACAGGGCCCCGTTCATCGTCAGCCACGCCACGCCGGCCACCGCGGCGGCGATGAGCGCGAGGGCGAGGCCTCGATATTGATGAAGGGTGACCACGGCGAGCGCGGCGGCCCAGACGAAGAACCAGGCGGTGGTCGTCGGGTGCAACAGGCCGCCGAGCGCCAGGAATACCAGCGCCAGGACGGGGCGCTTGCGAATGATCGACGCGAGGGCCAGCACCCCCAGCGCGAAGGCAATCATTCGAGGGTGCAAATAGCCTTCGAGTGTGTTCGCGCCGGTTCGAGGGATACGGTGGCGAAGCGTGAGCGACAGACCGAGCGCCGCAATGGTCCACGGCGACCGATAGAAGATTCCGCCGATCGATCGAATGCCCAGCCAGAGAAGGACGAGGCCCAGCAGGAACGCCGCGAAGAATATTCCGGGCAGACCGTCGGCATCGCGCGGCGCGAGCGCGGCCATGGCCTCATCGAAGATCGTGAGGCGCGACTGCCCGTTGAGGAGCGCTCTGTCCCGCGGGAAGAGCGAGGGATTCTGGTCGAAACGAATGGCCGGAATGTAGAACGCCTGATCGGATGCGCCGTAGCGATAACCGCCGCAGTTGAGTATCGCCAGCGCCACAAAGATCAAGGCGCTGGCCGTGGCGACCGCGAGGCGAGTGCCGATGGCCCTATCCTTCGTCTGCCGACGGACCGTAGATCGAGGGAACGGCGACGTCGTTCAGGCGCAGATAGACGCTCAGCTGGCCACGATGGTGGATCAGGTGATTCAGCAGGAAACTGCGGAAGACGCCGGCCTTCGGCAGGGTGAACATGTCGTGGCCATCGCGCTTGAGCGTCCAGGGCGCCATGAACTCGGCGTCGGTGCGCGAGGCAATCTGGCCGCGGGCGTTCGCGACGTTCTTGTCGAAGAGTGACAGGATCTCCTCGCGGGTCTTCAGCTCGGCCGGCACGTACTTGCCGGACTCCATGTTGAACGACGATTCCTGGACGATCCCCGCTACCCAGCCGGGCACTTCGGCGAGATGCGTCGCCAGCCGGCCCAGGCTCATCGATTTCTGGTGCGGCTTCCACACCATCTTGTCGTCGGGAACGCGCTCCAGGACGCGTCGCGTGGTGCCCATTTCATGATCGAACTCCGGCAGCAAAGCATCTTTGATCGCCATCGATCTCCTCGCATTCACGATTCATGTGACGGAACATTCAAGCACAGAGGCGCCGCGAAACTCCAGTCAGTGGTCACGAGCGCGCGGATTCGTCGTGACCTCATGACAGTGGTAGCAGCCGAGCGCCCCGCGCGACCGATTGTAGTCGTAGGACTGCGTAAAGTCATAGGCGGGCCTGCCGAGAAGCTTTGCCATCCCGGGCATGACGACGCCGCGCATGTAAGCCGCCTTGCCCTGGTTGTCCTCTTCGGCGAGGTAGCCGTAGATCGCGTTTCGAACCTGGGCGTCCACGCTCGAGCTGTAGAGTTCGAGTCCGGCCGCTCTGATCTCCGGCTCCGGCAGCGACTGGACACCCGGCATTTTCCAGTCGCGCGCGGCGCCGTCGCGGCCGTGGCATGTCGCGCACGTGATGCGGTCCGCGCCGCCCTTCAGCGGCCCGAGTGATTGACGGGCAAACACCATCACGTCCTGTTCCATCAGTCGCATCACGGCTGCGCGATCGGTCGGATCGACCGGTCTCGGAGCACCGGCCATGGAGGCGATGACTGGAGGATGAACGCCAGGCAGGCCCTGGCGAATCAGCGAGGCGACGATCAGGACCAGAACAGCAAGCGCGAACACGAGCCCACGGTTTGGCCCAAAGAGATTCGACGACTGCTTGCCGAGCGCGCTCGACAGGAATCCGTCGTTCAGTTCGTTCTGGAAGGCTTCGGTCATCAGGAGCTGCAGGACGAGAGCGAGCTGCGGCCCCTGCCGGACGTCCCTGAGCGTCAGCGGTTCGTCCGAAGGCCGTCTCGAACCGATGATGATGGAGCTTCTGCCACGAACACGCTGAACGATGCTCTCGGTCAGTTCAACCCTGGTCACATCCTGAAGCGCCAGCTCACGTCGGGGCTGGCCGGCCCGATCGAGCGCCACGACTCTGAAGTCGGTCACGATGTAGCGCTCGCCCTGATGTGAGAAACCGACCCACGGGCCGGCGTGTCCCGACCAGATGAGTCGTTCCCAGTCGAGCAGAGGAGTGGTTCCTGCGCGTTTCATTAGGACGATGGCGTCTTGTCGAAGCTGACCTTGGGCGCGCGCTGCGCCTCGGCTGGCACCTGGAAGTACGGGTGTTCCTTGAAGCCGAAGAGCCTTGCCGTCAGATTGGCAGGAAACTGCCGACGGTTCGTGTTGTATTCCTGCACTCGTTCGTTGTACCGCATGCGTTCCACGGAAATGCGATTTTCCGTCCCCGAAAGCTCATCCATCAAGCGATTGAACTGTTCGTTGGCCTTGAGCTGGGGATAGTTTTCAACGATGGCGAGCAAGCGCGCGAGCGCCGAGCTCTGGGCGTTGGCGGCTTCGATGGTCTCTTCCGGAGTCCGCGCTCCGGCGAGACGGGCACGTGAGTCGGCGACCGCCTGGAAGACGCCCTGCTCGTGCGCCGCGTAGCCCTTGACGGTTTCGACCAGGTTCGGGATCAGATCGTTTCGTCGCTGAAGCTGGTTCTGCACTTGCGCCCATTGTGCGTTGATGGCCTCCTCCTGACGGGTAAAGGTGTTATAGGAGCATCCTGATGCCAGGATTGCGCCGAGAACGATGAGCGCGATACCGAGCGATTCAGAGCGAAATCTGCGCATGTGACCGCCACCCTTTCTGCCTGAACATCGATCTTCCAACGCGGACAGCCTTCCGTCAACCGTGCGCGCGCCGTCGGCGCTACCAGCTCGCCCCACCACCGCCGCCGCCGCTTCGGCCGCCGCCAAATCCGCCGAAACCTCCCCCGAAGCCGCCACCGCCGAAACTTCCACCTCCGCCGAACGGCCCGACGCCGCTGTTCCATCCGCTCCACGTGCCGCCACCCCAGCGGCGTCGTCGGCCAATGCGATTCCGGGGGCCCATGGAGTTGCTGATGATGAGGAAGAGAATGATCAGAATCAGGATCGTCGCGGGCGAGATGTGAAACGACACGGGCGCGCGGGCGGCGGGTGCCGCCGGCGCGCCCGGCAACTGCACGCCGCGTCCCTCGGCGACGCGCTGAATGAGGCGGTTCACGCCGGCTTCGAGTCCACCGCCGTAGTCGCCGTTTCGGAACGCCGGGGCCATCAGCTGCCGGCTCGTCTCGCCGGCAAACCCGTCGGTGACGAACTGCTCGAGGTCGTAACCCACTTCCACACGGACGCGGCGCTCGCGGATCGCGACCACGACGAGAATGCCATTGTCCTTCCCCCGCTGGCCGATACCCTTTCCGTGATTCTCGAAAAGCTTGACGGCGTATTCGTTGATGTCGCTGAACGGCTCGATGGTCGGGACGGTCGCCACGACGACGGTGTCGCCGGTCTTCTGCTGCAATGCGCGGATTACGCGATCGAGGCGTGCCGCATGTTCCGCGTCGATGACCCGCGCGAAGTCATTCACGGGCTGCGTGAGCTCCGGAAGGCTCTGCGCACGAAGGCCGGCGGAGAGGCACATCAAGGCCAGAAGAATGGCCACGACCCGGACGCGCCTGCCGATCTTCACGCCCATGAATCGAGTGCGTTCGCCAGCCGCTCGACGGCGGCCAGATAGGCGGGAAACAAGGCGGTCGCGTCGCCCGCCGGCATCCCGACTGTTTCGTCGATCTCGATAACGCGTCGAACGACGTCTGGCGAGAGCCCGACGGATTCGGCGTGGCGAACCAGCGCATCGGGATCTTCGAACTGCTGCGCCCTTGAAACGGGCGAAGCTTGCCAGCAGCCCCCGGAACGGCGGAGCCGAAGCCGCAATCACGCGCGCCACGAGCGCGGGCTGGGCTCCAGCCTCTACGTACGCCTCTCGCAGGTGTACGAGGTGGCTCTTGGCGAGAACCTCGCAGGCCCTCCGCAGATCCGCGCTCGCCACCTGCACGTTGCCGAATGGATTGTCGCCGAACACGACTCGATGCTCGGCGATGATGCCGTCGTACTCCAGCGTGAAGACGTCCAGCGAGCGCGCGAACTCCTCGGGCGTCAGGATCAGAGGTATCGCGAGGCCCCTCCGCAACCAACGGGCGGAAAACCGGGCACAGCCGCCAAGATCGTCGAGCGTCAACGAGTCCACGAACGCAAGCGTATGAATGGCGTCCGGCGGAGCACCTGTCGCGCGTGGATCTCCCACGCCCGGAGTCGGCTGCACCGCGTGTCTTCCATAGACGACGAGCGAGCGCAGCCGCGTGCCGAAAACGCCGCGGAGATCGTCGAGGAGGCTGTCGACGGTTCGATTCGTCGAGGCGTTGTCTGTCATGCGATCAATTGTACTCACGGCGCGCATCGGCGGTTCAGACGCGAGTCGTGTCTCGAGTCAGCGACCCCGGCCGTGCGGGAGAACGGGCTACAATGCCTCGATGCGTCTGCGGCACTTGAATGTCGGGTGTTTCGGCGGCGGCACGGGCCTTCCGAGTCTCCTGGGCGGGCTCAGAATCAACCCCTGGCTCAGCATCAACGCTGTCGTCACCATGTTCGATTCGGGCGGGAGCTCCGGGCAGCTTCGTGACGAGCTGGGAGTGCTGCCGCCGGGTGACGTCCTCAAATGCGCGCTCGCACTGGCGCGGGACGAGAAGGAAGCCAGGAAGCTCCTGCTGTCCCGCCTGCCTACATTGGCAGACGGGCGCCTTGCGGGTCATACGGGCGGCAACTTTCTGCTCTCGATGATGGAACGATACAGCGGCGATTTCCTGGCCGCGGTGGACGGCTTGAGCAACCTGCTGGGTTGCAAGGGCCACGTCTGGCCGGTCAGCGTCGAGTCGGCGACGGTCTGCGCCGAATACAGCGATGGTTCCCAAACCCGCGGCGAAGTGGAGGTGGACGCCGGACAGTCGCGAGGCCACGATGTCAAGCGGATCTGGCTCGAGCCCGATGTCAGCATTCATCCTGTCGTCGCCGCCGCGATTCGCGGATTCGAAGCGGCGATCATCGGGCCCGGGAGTTTCTACACCAGCCTGCTTCCCATCTTCTTCGTCAAGGGCGTACGCGAGGCGCTCGCATCGGTCCGAGGTCCGATCGTGCTCGTGGCCAATCTCCTGACCGAGGGTCGCGGCATGCGGGGCTTCACGGCTGGCGATGCGGCGAAACAGATCGCGCAGGCGATTGGCCGGCCCGTGGACGTCGTGGTCGTCAACACCGCGCGGCCTCCGGCAGAGACGCTGGCGCGCTATGCGGGCGAGCACAAGGAGCCGCTCGAGGTGGGATCGCTCCCGAAAGACTGCGAGCTCGTCGAAGGCGACTTCTGGTCGCGCGATGACATCGCGCGCCATCATCGGAGGCGGCTGGCCTTCGCGGTGTGGTCCGTTCTCTCAGAAAGACTGCTGCGCTGAGCGTCGCGGAAGGGCCGTCAGCGGCGAGCGTTCTTGCGCGCCTTGGGATGCGGAGCCGATGCGGTCGAGCGTCCAGATGCTGCTCGCCTGGATCTGGGGCCCGAAGGACGAGCGCGCTCCGCCTTGATCTTCGCGGCACGCTCGATGATGCCTGCGAGCAGCTCTCCGGTCTCGCCACTCTTGACCGGTCGATTCGAGTGCCAGACCGCGGGGTTGTCCGCCGCGAGGATGTCTTCGAACGCGCCGCCGCTCTTCACGCTGAGAGGCGCGAACTCCGCGATGTCGAGATCGCCGGACCAGTCGTCGCGGTGTTTGATGAGCAGCCAGCTTCGGCCGTTGCCGCCGCGGGTGCGCACCAGGACCCACGATCCCTTCAGCTTGTAGCCGTCGAGCGTGAACTTCAGGTCGCCTTTTCTGAGCGCCTGATCGACGTCGGTCGCTTCGGGCGACCACGTGCCGCGGTCCCACAACATCACGAGACCGGCACCGTAGCCCTCCGGAATGACACCCTCGAATTCGCCGTACTCAATCGGGTGATCCTCAACGTGCATGGCAAGCCGCTTCACCGACGGGTCGAGTGAGGGCCCCTTGGGAACAGCCCACGAGAGCAGCACGCCGTTGTGCTCGAGGCGCAGGTCGTAGTGCAGATGACTGGCCAGATGTTTCTGGACGCAGAAGAACAGCTTGGACCGAGGACGAGATTTGAGCGGCTTGCCGGATGGTTCCGGCGACTTCTTGAAATCACGTTTCGCGCGGTATTCGTCGAGTGCCATGGCGGACTCCGTTCGTGGGTACCATACCTCGTCGCCGAGGCGATTCTCAATCGCGCCGGGCCTAGAGCGCTCGGTCGTAGGCTAGACTGGTTTCGACTGATTCCCCATGAACGTTCTCCTGATATCCACTTACGAGCTCGGCCGCCAGCCCTTTGGCCTCGCATCGCCGGCGGCGTGGCTCCGCGCTGCAGGCCATGACGTCGTCTGCGTCGATGCCAGCCGGGAACGCCTGTCGAGCGCAGTGATCGGCGAAGCCAGGCTGGCGGCGTTCTACCTGCCGATGCACACGGCTGCAAGGCTGGCTCTGCCGCTGATTGAACGCGTTCGCCGCGAGCAACCGCAAGCGCACGTCTGCTGCTATGGCCTGTACGCGTCGCTCAACCGGCCGTTCCTCGAATCGATCGGTGTCCGTAGCGTCCTGGGCGGCGAGTTCGAGCAGGACCTGGTCGATTGTGTGTCGCGCGTCGAGACTGCGCGATCCGATCGCTCACCTTCACCTGATGGCGATCCTCATCGCTCATCGCTCATTGCTCATCGCTATCCTGCCGACTCCGACCGTCCTGCGGTGGCCGCTCTTCCGCGTCTCCGCTTCCTCGTTCCCTCGCGAGTCGGTCTGCCGGCCCTCGCGCGATATGCGGCGCTCGAACTGGGCAACGGCCAGCGTCGAACGGTCGGGTATACCGAAGCGAGCCGCGGCTGCAAACACGTCTGCCGTCATTGCCCCATTGTTCCTGTCTACCAGGGGCAGTTTCGAGTCGTGCAGAAGGACGTCGTGCTGGAGGACATCCGGCAGCAGGTTGAGCAGGGGGCGAGGCACATCACCTTCGGCGATCCGGATTTTTTCAACGGCGTTGGACACGCGGTCAGGATTGTCGAGGACTTCGCGCGGGCGTTTCCAGGCGTCACTTATGACGTCACCATCAAGGTGCAGCACCTCCTGGAACATGCCCATCGCCTGCCCACCCTGGCCCGAACGGGATGTCTCTTCGTCACGAGCGCGGTCGAATCGTTCGACGATCGGATTCTGACGATCCTCGCAAAGGGCCACACACGTGAAGATGTCGCGCACGTGGTCGAACTCTGTCGCGCCGCCAACCTGGCGCTCGCTCCCACATTCGTACCGTTCACGCCGTGGACAACGCTCGAGGGGTTCTGCGATTTGCTGACTACGGCGGAGGAGCTGGGACTCGTCGAGGCGATCGCTCCCATTCAATTTGCCATCCGGTTGCTGCTGCCTTCGGGTTCCTGTCTGCTCGAGCGCCCCGATGTGCAGTCGGTAATCGGTCAATTCGAGCCCGGCTCATTGATGTATCCCTGGCGCCACGCCGATTCCCGTTTGGACGCCCTTCATCGCGATGTCGCAGCGCTGGTGGCCCGACAGACCAGCGGTCATCGCCTGGACGTGTTCGAAGCGATCACCACGCTCGCCTACGAGCGCGCGGGACTGGCGCGTCGCCGGTCAACCGGAGCGGCACCAAATCGCGCCACCGTGCCGTACCTGAACGAACCTTGGTACTGTTGAGCGGAGCCCACGGGAGAGCAGGTGGCTCTCATTTAGAAGTCGAAGGGTCGAAGGGTCCAAAGGTCGAAGAGTGAGCCGCGTTCTTGTGCTCTCCACGACAACCGGGTATCAAACGCGGAGCTTTGGTGAAGCGGCCGAGTCGCTTGGCATTGAACTGGTGTTCGCGACCGACCGGTGCCACCAGCTGGATGACCCGTGGCGCGATCGCGCGGTTGCCATTCGCTTTCACGAAGAAGATGAGGCCGTGCAGGCGATCGTCGCGGCGGCGAAGGATGCGCCGATCTCTGGCGTCCTGGCGCTCGGCGATCGCCCGACAGTCATCGCAGCGCGTGCGGCCGAGGCCCTCGGCCTGCCCGGCAACCCTCCAGCCGCCACCGAGACCAGCCGACACAAGCGGCGCACGCGAGAAGCCTTGAGCGCCGCCGGCCTCGCCGCGCCCTGGTTTCGCGAGCTGGCTCTCCATTCCGACGCGGACGAAACGGCTTCAGTGCTCTCATACCCGTGCATCGTCAAGCCCCTCGGACTCTCTGGAAGCCGCGGCGTGATTCGGGTCGATACCCCCAGCGAGTTCGTGCAGGCATTCCATCGTGTACGTCGTCTGCTCGGCCAGTCGGATGTCCGCGCCCTCCGCGATCCGATCAATGACGCGATCCTTGTCGAAGGCTTCATCCACGGAACCGAGGTCGCGGTCGAAGGGCTCCTCGAACGAGGGCGCCTTCGTGCGCTCGCGATCTTCGACAAGCCCGATCCGCTCGACGGCCCGTACTTCGAGGAGACGATCTATGTCACTCCGACGCGCCTGCCGCCATCTGCAGTGAAATGCCTGGTGGGGGAGCTGGAGCGGGCGGTCGAGGCCATCGGACTCATCCATGGTCCGGTTCACGCCGAGTGCCGCATGCTGAACGGGCAAGTGACCGTCCTCGAGGTCGCGGCGCGTCCAATCGGTGGACTGTGTGCGCGGGCGCTGGCTTTTTGTGCTGCCGATGGCCCAACGATTAGCTTCGAAGAGCTCCTGCTGCGACACGCGGTGGGGGAGCCGGTGGCGGCCTATGCGCGCGAATCGGCGGCGTCGGGCGTCATGATGGTGCCGATCCCGCAACGTGGCGTGTACCGGGGCGTTGAAGGCCTCGAGCGTGCGCGCGACGTGGCGGGCGTGACTGACGTCCGGATCACCGCGAAGGTCGATCAGACCCTCGTGCCGCTGCCCGAAGGGGCGAGTTATCTGGGATTCATCTTCGCGAAAGGGGCGGACGCGCCTGCCGTCGAACACGCCATCCGGACGGCCCACGGCGAGCTGCGATTCAAGATCGATCGGCGGATCGAGGTGGTCAAGCGCTGATAGCCGTTATTCCCGCCTCGGCACCGCCGCCATCAGGTGCGTGAACGCGGTGTTCAGCGTCTTATGTCCCGCGGCCGCTCCCCTGAAATGTCCCATCCGCACGACAACAAGCTGGTGAGAGGGAATGATGAACACGTTTTGCCCGCCTGCGCCCGCCATGAAGTAGGCGTCTTTCGGAATGTTCCAGTCACCGTCGCCGTTGATCCAGAAGAAGCCGCCGTACACCGGCTTCTTCCAGGCCGGTGCGGGCGTGCTGACGAACTGTGTCCAGCCCTCTGGCAAGAGCCGCTGTCCTTGCCAAACGCCGTCCTGCAGATACAGCAAGCCGAGACGCGCCCAGTTTCGTGGCGTGCCGTAGTCATATCCCGTCAGAAGAAAGTTCCCGTAGGGATCGGTTTCGAGCACTTGTCGTCGGATGCCAATGCGGTCGAACAGCGCGCGCTGTGGGAACGTCAGATATTCCTCGCCACGCTTGGCGAGGGCGAGCTTGATGAGATACCCGATCGTCAGCGGATCGCAATTGCGGTAGCGACCCTCGGTATTCGGCGGGAACTGCAGCGGGCGATTTACCGAGTACTGGAACGCATCCACCGCGCCGGTGTAGATGAACATGTGATCCGGGTAGCCCTTGTCCTCGGTGTAATCCGGATCCTGCCCTGCGAGGAATTTGAGGCCCGCGCTCATGTGAAGCAGATCCATGTTCCGGATCTTCCCGCGGGGATCGCCGGGCTGTTGCCACTCGGGAACCGGCGCAGGCTGTTCCAGCGTGTACGTGCCGTCCTTGACGAGCAGCGCAAAGAGCGTGGCGGTGATGCTCTTGCCCATCGACCAGCTTTCGAGCTGCGTGTCCCTTGTGATGCCGGGCATGTACCGCTCGGCGATGATGCGTCCCTTGTAGACCACAACGAAACCGGCGGTCAGCGCTTCGGGATCGGCGAACGCCGCATCTGTCGCGGCCCGAAGCCTGGCGGGGTCGATCTCCGGCGGCAGCGAGCTGTCGTCCATACGATCGCCCATCGGCCACGGTTCGCTCATGGCGGCTGGCAAGGCCGTCTTCACGGGCACAGGTGTGAAGAAGATGCCGGTCTTTCCGGGCTGCTGGATGATGCAGCCCTGATCGCCGTAGAACCTGGCCTCGCGCGTCATGCCGTTGAGCGAGATGCGCACCAGCTTCTGATCGCGGTCGATCGACCACGTGACGTTGTCGGCCTGGCCAGGCGGCATCATGAAAAAGCCGCTGTTCTTCGCGGCTTCGGACGCGTCCCGGCCCGACACGAACACGGCCGAGCACAACACCTTGGCGTAACCGGCCAGGCCGAGCTCGACGGGCGTACCTGCCGGGCCGTACGGCGAGGCCGACTGCGCAGCGGGTGACCCGGAGGTGGCTGACAGGAACCCGCCAAGTGCTACCGCTCCAAGCCCGATGATGAAGATGCGATGAGCGACGCGCATGCGAATGCCTCCTCGTTACGCTGTCGCAATTGTACTGGGGTCGGCCTCGGGTGGTGCGTCGATAGTGGGGCCTCAGCCCTGCGGATTGTCTCTCACGGACTTGCGCTAACATCATCATGCCGATGTCTGAACCCGACTCACTGATCGGCAGCACCGTCTCGCACTATCGCATCGTCGAGAAGATCGGCGGCGGGGGGATGGGCGTGGTGTACAAGGCCAGGGACGCCCGTCTCGACCGCCATGTGGCGCTCAAGTTTCTGCCCGAGGAGCTCGCGCACAACAGCCAGGCACTGGAGCGGTTCCAGCGCGAAGCCAGGGCGGCGTCGGCGCTCAATCACCCGAACATCTGCACGATCTACGACATCGGCGAGCAGGACGGCAAGGCGTTCATCGTCATGGAGTACCTCGATGGCGAGACGCTGAAGCACAGAATTGCCGGGAGACCGATGGACCTCCTGTCGCTTCTTGGGCTCGGCATTGAGATCGCCGATGCGCTCGAGGTGGCGCACGCGGCGGGCATCAATCCATCGCGACATCAAGCCGGCGAACATCTTCGTGACGCGGCGTGGGCGCGCCAAGATTCTCGATTTCGGGCTCGCGAAGTTGCGGCGGGGATATCGAGTCCGGACGATGCCAGCAAGGCGTCGACGGAGTTCGCGGATCCCCAGCACCTGACGAGTCCCGGGACGGCGATAGGCCTGGGACCGCTGCCCGCGCGGAGACTGTGAATCAGATCATCGAGCAGCGATTCGTGCTGACCGAGCGCGTGTGCCGCAAGCTGAATCGCGCGACGCTCAACCCTCGAATCATAGGCGACTATCTGCACTACATAGACAACCAGGTGTCGTCAGATGTCCTGGTGTTCTTCATTCACGGCCTGGGTTTGGATTACCGCGACTCTGAGGCGATCCTGAAGTGCCTGCCATACCGCGGGTTGAGTCCGACACTCTACGGGTGCGAACCGGATCGCCGCCAGCGCTTGTCACTCTCGCTGGAAGATCACGTCACCATCGTGAGGGAATGGCTCAAGGACATGACTCAGCGCCTTCAACCCTCGATGATCGTCATGGTGGGCTTCGCGCTGGGGGCCGACCTGTGCTACGACGTGCTGCTGGCGCCATCCGACGAAGCTCCGCGAATCGACAGCTTCCTGTCGCTCGAGTGCAACCTGAGCCTCGACACCTGTTTCCTCTCGAGTCTGATTGCTGGCCTCGCGCCGGACCGGCCTGACAAGTGGATCGATGATCTTCAGCAGTGCGGCGAGTCGGCCACGTCGCTCGACGAGTGGCTGACAATTCAGGAACACCTGGTGAAGATATTGCGGAAGTTTCAGACCGACATCGGCGTGCTTCAGAGAGCGGCCGCCGACATCGTCCGACCGTTCGCCGAGGAGCCGGGACTTGACGTGTTCGCGCGGCGGTTCAGAGATGCCCGGGAGCGCTTGACATCCCTGCATCTGGTGTTTTCCGATGCCGCGGCTACGCGTAGCGCATTAGCCCGTCTGAAGCTGGAGAACCTGGATCGCGGGATCCTCGGTGGTGATTTTCCCGATGATTTGATCACGGTGTCGCCCAATACGGACCACCATTTCATGCTGGCGACCGAGCGGGTCTTGCCTCTCATCGACGAGCTGGTCGCGGAAACCCGCCGACGCATCGATCCTCCGCGCCCAACGGTCTGAGAATTCGTGTCTCGCATCTAGGTGGGCGGCTGAAGCTCTCTGAATCTGGGTTAACATGTCCCGTGGCGGCGACTGCCGCATCAAGGAGCTGCCGATGGCTGCCCGGATCGTGCGCTGCGCCAAGTTTCAGAAGGATCTTCCGGGTCTCGACGAGGCGCCGTGGCCGGGAGAGCTCGGCCAGCGAATATACGAGAACGTCTCGAAGGACGCCTGGAAGCTCTGGGAAGATCGGATGAAGATGATCCTGAACGAGTATCGTCTCATGCCGTGGCAGAAGGAGGCACAAGAGCTCATAGCGAAGCACATGGAGGAGTTCTTTTTTGGCGAAAGCGCTGCGCTGCCGCCCGGCTACGTGCCACAGCAAGCCAAGCAGTGACAGAAATGAACCCTGACGACACAGGACCCGAGGCGCGTCACCGCGCCTGCTGGTACAGCCGACGGACGCCTGATCTCCCACCCGATATCGGATTCCACGCCACGATCGAAGACGGCGAGCTTCTGTTTTGCTCGCATCCCATGCTGTTCCCTGTCGTGGGCTATTACTTCGATGTCCGGAACTGCGCCACGTGCGAGTATTTCAGACCACGAGCCGGGGCCGCGGCGCGGGTCGCCAGGGCATAGCGATCAGTTTTAGATCAGTCCTCTCGCAGAGTTCCAACCGCATCGTTTGTCATTTTTACCCTTGGAGTGTAAGAAACGACTGCAGGACACCGGGAGGGGGTCAGCCCGCCGCTCTCCCTGAATGGCCGGGTTTAGGCCAGTTTTCGGCAGTTTCTCCGCCCCGGGCCTCGCGTCGTTCGTGGCACGCACTTTGAAGCCTCGATCCGCATTCCAGATGGAACGTTCGCGCGTTCTGTTGTGGAGCACCTCCATCGCGGCCGACTTCACCGACCTTCGAGAGGGCCGTGACGCGGACCGGGACACGGAGGACGAGACCCAGGAGGCGAGCATGAATCCAGAACGCGTGAGCGTCAATCCGACTCGAAAAGAGCGACGGGGCTTTGCCTCGATGTCGCCGGAAAAGCAGCGGGAAATTGCCAGCAAGGGCGGTCGTGCCGCGCACGAAAAGGGCACGGCACATGAGTGGACTCCCGAGGAGGCTCGCACGGCCGGCCGCCGCGGTGGTCAAATCAGCCGTGGTGGTCGAGGCCGACTACCCATGACCTCCATCCATCGGGTGACCGTTCAGCCGGCGAGCACCTCAGGCTCCCTGACCGGCGAGTAAGCGCAGTAATTCCTACACCTTGGCGGGTGCGGAACGCACCCGCACGACCTCGACGCGCGCGTCATTGAAGCAGGCGCCGCCGCCGAGGTCCGTCAGGGTATCTGGCACCAGGGCCGTTCCGGTGATCCCGTTCAACGTGCTCTTTCGCCAGATGCCCTTCGCGAGGCTGACAGTCCCGGGTCGAACCTCCGGGTCCACCTTCACCACGCACTCCACGCTTCCCAGTTCGTTGAACACGCGCACGGCATCATCGGTGGCGAGAGTCCGCCGTGCCGCGTCCTCGGGGTGCATCAGGAGCCGCGCGCTCCGCTGCTCGAGCTCACCAAGCGTCGAACTGATTGTCTTATCGCTCGCCGGCGAGATGAGCGCCAGCGGGAACCTCGCCGTGCCGGGGTCGGGCAGGTAGGTATACAAGCCTGCCGGCGACTCGGAGTCGAGCGCGTCCGGAAACAGGTGGATCCGCCCGTCCGGCGTCCTCGGCATCACGTCCACGAATTGAACCGGTGCACGGCCGCAGGGTGGCACCGCGGTTTGATCGTCCTTGAGATGCTGTCCGATTTCGCCGGGCAATTCGTCCAGAATCCGAAGGAGCATGTCGGGCTCGGCCGTCGCATCCCCGTCGCGTGCAAGGTCCAGCCGGCTCAGGATGTCGCCGAAGACGTCCGTGTTCGAGCGGGACTCGCCGACTACATCAATCACGGGGCGTCCAAGCTGCAGGCTGATCGGGCCGTACGCTCGAGCAAAGTCGTAGGCCTCGAGGAACGTCGTGGCGGGCAGGACGATGTCGGCGTAGGACGCCGTGTCCGTCTTCACTTGATCGAACACCACCGTGAAGAGGTCCTCGCGCTCCAGGCCCTTTATGACGCGCATCTGGTCGGGCACCGTGACGGCCGGATTGCAGTTGTAGACGAACAGCATCTTGACCGGCGGCGTCTCGTACTCTGTAAGTGCGCGGCCCAGGTGGTTCATGTTGACGAGGCGAGTAGATGGCTCATCCTCGGTCACCCAGGACCGATTGATGCCCCACGAACTCGAGTTGCTCATCATGAACCCACCGCCGCGCACGCCGAACTTTCCACCAACGGCGGGCAGCGCCAGCACCGCGAGCGAGGCGCTTCCGCCATTGCGATTGCGCTCGAGACCCCAGCCGCAACGCACGACGGCGGGGGATGAGCGGGAGAACGCATCGGCGAACTGCGCCAGGTCGTCAACTGGGATACCGGCCACTTCCGCGGCGCGGTCGAACGTCCATTCTCGGGCCCGATCCCGGAGCTCCGCGGCGCCTGTCGCGTGTGTGGCGAGGAACGCCTCGTCTGCCTGCCCGTTCTCAAACAGATGACGATGGACAGCGAGGGCGACCACCAGGTCCGTCCCGGGCCGCACGGCGAGATGGATATCCGCCTGGCGGGCGAGGGGCGTCGACCGCGGATCAACGACAACCAGCATGGCGCCCTGGCGCTTGGCCCGGCGGATGTGCGGGACGAGGTGAATGCCGGACGCTGAAGGATTGGCTCCCCACAGGACGATCAATCGGGCGTGCTGCACATCCTCGTACGTCGGCGACGGCATCTTGCCGTACATCGCCTGACTGGCGGCGCCGGTTGGCGCGGCACACACGGTCCGCGCGAGGCGCGATGCGCCGAATCGCCGGAAGAGCACGGCATCGGTCGTGTCCTGCGTCAGCAAGCCGTTCGATCCGCCGTACGAAAATGGCAGCACCGCCTCGGATCCATACGTGTCGCGGATCTCGATCATGCGATCGGCGATGATCCCGAGCGCTTCGTCCCAACTGACTCTTGCGAACTGGCTGCTGCCCTTGGGTCCCTTACGCACGGCGGGGTAGAGCAGCCGCGACTCGCCATAGATCCGATCGCCGAACCGCCGCACCTTCGCGCAGATGTATCCTTCGGTGACAGGGTTTCGCGTCGATCCATCGATCCTGGTGATCTTGCCGCTGGCCACCGTGACAGCCAGGCTGCACGAATCCGGACAGTCGAGCGGACACGCGGTATCAACAACCGACTCTCGGGATGACAAGGGCATGGGGGTATTCTACAAGGGTTCAAGGGTTCCAAAGTTCCAGGGTTCCAAGGTTCTGAAGAACCCTGGGACCCCAGAACCTTAGAACCGTAGAACCATGGAACCTTAGAACCCTCATGCCCGTTGTCGTCATTGTTGGCGGCGGTTTCGGAGGTCTGTCGGCCGCGCGCCGGCTCGCCGACGCGCCCGTTCGTGTGACCGTCATCGATCGCTTCAACCATCACGTATTCCAGCCGCTCCTGTATCAAGTCGCCACTGCGGCGCTGTCTCCGGGCGATATCGCCTCGCCCATCCGCTGGATTCTTTCCAGCCAGGCGAACGCGCGCGTCTTGATGGCCGAGGTGGTCTCGATCGATCTCGCCGCCCGGAGTGTCGTGCTCGATCGGGGCACGCTTCACTATGACTTTCTCATCGTGGCGGCCGGCGCGACCGAGAGTTATTTCGGCCATACGGAATGGAAGAGGGACGCGCCAGGGTTGAAGACCATCGCCGATGCGCTCGAGATCAGACGCCGCGTCCTGACGGCCTATGAAGCCGCTGAGCGCGAAGACGATCCGAGTCGCCAGCAGCGACTCCTGACGTTCGTCATCGTCGGAGGCGGGCCGACCGGCGTTGAGCTCGCGGGCGCGCTTGCGGAGATTGCGCGCCACACACTCGCGCGCGATTTTCGCCGGATCCGTCCGGAGACCGCGCGCATCGTCCTTGTCGAGGCGGGGCCGAAGATTCTTTCGACCTTCCCGGACGATCTGCAACAGTCGGCGCGGCGTTCGCTCGATTCGCTCGGCGTCGACGTTCGCGAACGGACAAGAGTCACGGGCGTCGAGACAGGTCGTGTGCACACCGACGCCGGCGACATCGAAGCCGAGACCGTGATCTGGGCTGCCGGCGTTCAGGCCTCGCCGCTCTGCAAGTCCATGGGTGTCATGCTCGACAGGGCCGGTCGGGCTGTCGTACAGCCCGACCTCACGGTGGCCGGCCATCCCGAGGTGTTCGTCGTCGGCGATGCCGCGGCCTTTACCGACGAGAGCGGAAAGCTCCTGCCGGGCGTCGCGCAGGTCGCCATGCAGGAGGCGGCGCATGCGGCATCGAATATCGTGCACGCCATCGAGGGCAAGCCGCACATGCCATTCCGCTACAAGGACTACGGCAATATGGCCACCGTCGGTCGGGGCGCCGCCATTGCCGATCTCGGCAGGATCCACCTCTCGGGGTTCATCGGATGGCTCGTCTGGCTCTTCGTCCACATCCGATCGCTTGTCGGCTTTCGCAATCGTGTCGTCGTCTTCGGCGAATGGGCCTGGTCGTTCTTCACGCTGCAACGCCGCGTTCGCCTGATCACGGCGGTGAACGATTCGACGCATCCTCCGAGCTGATAGGGTGAAGATTTCCACGCACGATCGACCCGCTGGCGCGCCACAAGCCGACACACCACAGGGATGTGCCGGTCCTGCTACGTGGGGTACACTCCCGCTGTGTTGCGAACGGTCCTGAAGCTGTCGGTTGTGGGCCTGGCCGCGCTCGCGGCGGTCATGCCGCTCGATCCGGCGCTGGTCGAACACCGGTATTCACGCGGCATCTATCTGGATCTCCAGCAGCGAGTCACGTCGTTTTCGAACGCGGTTCCGTTCGCGTTGTTCGATCTCGTCGGCTTGGTTGCGGTAGCCGCCGTCTTTCTGCTGCTCGTGAGGCTCTGGGCCGCGCGACGGAGACGCCTTGGGATGCTCCTCTCCAGCGCGTGGAATATCGCGGCGTGTTCGGCCCTCGTGTATCTTCTCTTCCTCGTGCTCTGGGGCTTCAACTATCGCCGGCTGCCGTTGACGACGAAGCTCGATTTCGACGCGACGCGGATCACGACGAGCGCTCTGGCAACGCTGGCATCTGACACCGTGACGACGATGAACCGTCTCCGGCGTCCCCAGCAGATCGACCGGTGGCCCGAGCTCGAGGACCTGCGCACCACCCTCGGCCCTGCCTTCGAAGACGCGCAGAAGATGCTCGGCCACCGGGCCGCCGTGTCCGGCCGGCCGAAGTGGTCGGTCCTCAGTCCGTGGTTCAGATGGACCTCGGTGGACGGAATGACGGATCCGTTCTTCCTCGAAGTGCTGGTCCGACACGATCTCCTGCCGTTCGAACGTCCATTCGTCGTCGCTCACGAATGGGCGCACCTGGCTGGTTACGCAGACGAGTCTGAGGCCAACTTTGTCGGCTGGCTGACATGCCTGCGTGGAGACATCGCGTCGCGGTACAGCGCGTGGACGTCCCTCTATCTGCAGCTCGACAACGCGCTCGACGAGAACACGCGTCGTCGCGTAGCGGGAAAGCTCGAGGCAGGCCCGAAGGCCGACCTCGATGCGCTTGCCAGGAAGTTCGAGCGAGAGACTTCCCCGGAAGCACGCGAAGCCAGCCGCGTCGTCTACGATCGATTCCTTCGAGCGAATCGGGTCCAGGAGGGGATTGCCAGCTACGACGCCGTGGTCCGGCTGGTTCTCGGGACGCGCTTTGACGCGGGATTCGCTCCGCGTATCAGACAGGAAGGCACGGCACGGACCGGCGACGAATGACCGAACGACCTGAGTTCGTTCTGAAAACCGATCGCCTGCTGGCGGTTCATGGCTTGCAGCCGGGCTGGGTGCATGTTCAGAACGGCCGCATCGCCGGACTATCCGCTCGCCAGCCCGCACCGGCTGGTGTTCCGCTGATCGATGTCGGTGGGCTCGTGGTGATGTCCGGCCTGGTTGACACGCACGTGCACGTGAATGAACCGGGCCGAACCGAGTGGGAAGGCTTTGACACGGCGACGCGTGCCGCAGCCGCCGGCGGCGTGACGACCATCGTCGACATGCCGCTCAATTCAGTACCGCCGACCACGACCGTAGACGGCCTGACGGCCAAACGGTCGGCGGCGGAGGGACGATGCTGGGTGGATGTCGGCTTCTGGGGCGGTGTCGTGCCCGGCAACGTCGAGGAACTGGAGCCGCTCGCCCGGGCTGGTGTTCTCGGGTTCAAATGTTTTCTCGTGCCGTCGGGCGTCGACGAATTCCGTCATGTCGACCGTCACGATTTGGAGGCCGCCTTGGGTGTTCTCGCGGCGCTCCGGCGCGTCCTGCTCGTGCACGCCGAGCTCCCCGAGCCGATCGAGCTCGCCTCGGGCGGACTCGCGCGCGAACCGCGCGCTTATGCGAACTACCTTGCATCGCGGCCCGACGAGGCCGAAGACGCCGCAATCGATCTGATCACGACGCTGGCCCTGCAGGCAGGCGCGGCCGTTCACATTGTGCATCTCTCTTCGTCGAAGGCGTTGCCGACGATCTCGGAGGCCCGACGACGGGGCGTGCGGGTGTCGGTTGAGACGTGCCCGCACTACCTGTTCTTCGATGGAGATCAGATTCCGCAGGGCGCCACCGCGTTCAAGTGCGCACCGCCCATCCGCTCGGCGTCCAATCGCGAAGCGTTGTGGACGGCCATTCGTCAAGGACTCATCAGCCTGATTGCATCGGATCACTCTCCGTCGCCGCCCTCGCTCAAGTGCTTCGATTCCGGCGATTTTCGCGCGGCGTGGGGCGGCATTGCGTCGCTCGAGGTGGGCCTGTCGGCAGTCTGGACCATGGCCCAGCCGCGCGGATTCGACCTCGAGGACCTGGCGCGACTGATGTCCGATCGCCCGGCCGAGTTGGCGGGTCTGGGTGGTCAAAAAGGTCGGCTGGCGGTTGGCTACGACGCCGACCTGGTCGCCTGGGATCCCGACGCCGCGGTCACAGTCGATCAGCACCATCTGCACCAGCGGCATCCGGTGACGCCCTATCACGGCCAGACGCTTCGGGGCCGCGTGGAAATGACGTTCGTGCGAGGCATGAAGGTCTATGATCGCGGGTCGTTTGCAGCCCGTCCGGAGGGTGTGCTTCTGGAGCGTCGCGCATGAATGAATTCACCGATCTGATCAACCTCGCGTCCGAGCGGCTCGGGACCACCGTCGTGGCCGCCAACGACGAGTTCTTCGCGCCGAAGGAACGGCTCGTCCTGGATGACGCGCCCGTGTTCATCGACGGCCGATATACCGAACGCGGCAAATGGATGGACGGCTGGGAGACCCGGCGTCGCCGCGAACCGGGAGACGATTGGTGCATCGTGCGACTTGGCCTGCCGGGCGTCATCCACGGCGTGCTCGTCGACACCGCGCATTTCAAGGGCAACTATCCGGAAGCCTGTTTGATCGACGCGACGGCCATCGGCGGATATCCCACCGCCGCAGACCTGATCGATCCGTCCGTGGCCTGGTACAATCTTCTGCCGCGGACGCCGCTGGCGGGGGATACCCAGAATCGGTTTCCCGTCAGCTCCGACCGTCGCTGGACGCACGTTCGGTTCCGCATTTTTCCAGATGGCGGCGTGGCGCGTCTGCGCATCTACGGTCGAGCCCAGCCGGAGTGGGACGCGCGCAGCCATCAGCGTGAGTTCGATCTCGCGGCCGTCGAGCACGGCGGGTTGGTGGTGGCTGCCAGCGACATGTTCTTCGGGTCCCGTAACAACCTGATCATGCCGGGGGCGGCGCGCGGCATGTCGGACGGCTGGGAAACCAGGAGGCGTCGAGGGCCCGGGCACGACTGGGTCATCATCGAGCTGGGTCGATCTGGTTTGCTGAACCGCGTGGAGATCGACACCACGCATTTCAAGGGCAACGCGCCGGGCAGCTGCTCGCTCGACGCGACTGAAGCGCGCAGCGAGTCCACGGCGGAAGTGCTGGTCCATGGACATCCGTGGCGGACCGTGCTGCCCATGACCAACCTTCTGCCCGATACGCGGCATTTCTTCGAGTTGAATGACGCCGGGCAAGGTCCCTGCTCTCACGTTCGTTTCAACATCTTTCCGGACGGCGGCGTCGGACGTCTTCGCGTGATGGGGATTCCGGAGTGAGGGCGGCCCTGGAGTGACGGAGTTGGGCGTGGCGCGCCTCAACGCACTCGAGGCCGACGATGCATTCCTGCGCTTTGTCAGTTGCGGTGGATCGACGCGCTGGGCGAAGCGGATGGTCGAGTCCAGACCGTTCGCGAACGGTCGCGAGTTGCTGGGCAGCGCTGATCGCGCCTGGCAGGACTTGATGCCCGGCGATTGGCTCGAGGCGTTTCGCTCACATCCGCGAATCGGCGAGCGTTCGAGGGTGGACCCGGGCAACGCGCATGCGGAGGCCTGGGCCGTTCAGGAACAAGCGAAGGCTCAGGACGCTGATACCGCCGTTCTGGCTGCACTCGCAGATGCGAATCGCCGCTACGAAGAACGCTTTGGCCATATCTTCATCGTGTGCGCGACCGGCAAGACCGCCGACGAAATGCTGGCCATGCTCGGCGCCCGCCTGACGAACGATTCGTCAACCGAGCTTCGCATAGCGGCAGGTGAACAACAGAAGATCGCCGGGCTGCGGCTCGAAAAACTGGTCCTGTCACTCGGAAACGAGAAGAGCTGATCCAGGAACGTGACCATGCCCATCACGACTCACATCCTCGACCTTGCGCGCGGCACGCCGGCCGCGGGCGTGCGCGTCCGTCTTGAACAGAAGACCGGCGATGGACGCTGGGCCGTGGTCGGCGAAGGCCGGAGCGACGCGGATGGTCGCGTCAAGACATGGACGGGGAGTGCTGGTGAGCTCGGCCGCGGCACCTATCTCCTGCGCTTCGACACGGCCGAGTATTTCGCGCATGACGATCGACGGGCGTTCTTTCCAGAGGTGCAAGTGGTATTCGAGGTCGCCGACGACACGGCGCGTTGCCACGTGCCGCTGCTCCTGAGCCCCTTCGGGTACTCGACTTATCGCGGGAGTTGATCGTGTTTCATCCCCTGGCAGACAGTCAGTACGGCAAGTCACGGATCCGGCTGCTCAAGGTGCTTCGGAAGGGCGACCGGCACGACCTGAGAGACCTGACCGTTGAGATCCGATTCGAGGGCGACTTCGAACCGGCGTATACGGTCGGCGACAACAGCCTCGTGCTCCCGACCGACACGATGAAGAACACCGTCTACGCCCTGGCTCGCGAGGAGCGCCTGGACACCATCGAGTCGTTCGCCCTCGCGCTCTCCGAGCATTTCGTGCGCGGTGACGAGGCGCTGAATCGCGCGACCATCGAGATCGCCGCGCGGCCCTGGAAGCCAGTGATCGTCGGCGAGAAGGCGCTGCAGCAGGCGTTCGTCCAGCAGGGAGGAGAGGAGCGGACGACGCGCGTCGTGCGCACTCGCAACAGCGTCCGGCTCGAGGCCGGGTTCCGGAATCTGCTGCTTCTCAAGAGCTCGCGCTCGGCGTTCACGGGCTTTCTGCGCGATCGATTCACGACCCTCGCCGACACCTCGGATCGCATTCTGGCAACCACGATGACCACATCGTGGCTCTATGGGTCGATCAACCAGCCGTTCGATGCCACGTGGCAGGCCGTTCGTCAGCTCCTTCTCGAGACGTTCGCGCTCCACGAAAGCCAGTCGGTTCAGCACACGCTGTACGCGCTGGCCGAGGCGGCGCTCGAGAACTGCGAGGCCCTCGAGGAAATCCGGTTCACCTTTCCCAACAAACATCATCTTCTGGTCGATCTCACCGCGTTCGGCCTGGACAATCCGAACGAGGTGTTCCTGCCGACCGAAGAGCCGTACGGAGTGATTGAGGGGACCGTACGGAGAAGAAGGATCTGAGTAGTTCTTAGTTCTGAGTTCTGAGTTCTTAGGGGCTGACCAAGAACCAAGAACTAAGTACCGAGAACTACGAGCGTCTACGAACTCCTTCGATTCTTCAAGACGGTTAAGAACGACCTCGTTCGGAGTTCATCGAGCGTGAGGCCGCTCCGTTCAACGGCTTCAGACTCTGAGATCGCGCCGCAGTTCAGGGCTCGCAGGAAGTAATTCAACAACCCCTGCCCCGTCGCTGCGTCGTCGAAGATATCGCCTACGAGAGTCGCCTGGGCGCTCCTGCCGATGAAGTTGCGGAGCCGATCGCTCGCGCTGTCGAGGCCTTCGAGAAAGAAGATGTACACGGCGGCGAAGCGAGTCGGAAGCTGCGCCGGATGGAGATCCCAGCCCTGGTAGTACGCGTTCACGAGTGAATGCATGACGTCGTCATAGTGGAACTTCCAGGCCCGGTGAACGGTCGCCTTGTTCTCGGCGCGTTCGGAGGCACTGAGCGGCTGATGATCGCGGACGCGATGGGGAGCGACCGGCAGAATGTTGGTGGCTCCGTCGGACAACCAGACACCGCTATTCGCGAGCGCCACCTGCATCGTCTGGCGGGCGAAGTCGCAGGCCGCGTGTCCCATGCGCTGCTCGGCGGCCGAGATGTTGAGCGACGCCGTGTAGTCGTATGTCCCGAAATGGGCCGCAGCCATCCTGCCATGGGCCGCGTCGACCAGAAGCGGAAGGCTGCTCGCGCCTCCCGGTCCGATCACCGACTCGGGTGTTTCGATCATCACTTCGAGATTGAGCGAGCCGCTCTCGAGATGGGCGGAACGCTCCAAGGTGTCGAGGAGGTCGGCGAGCGCGGCGACCTGATCGGGAAAGGTCACTTTGGGCAGAGTGACGACGAACGCCGAGGGTATTTGTGTCAGGCCTGCGAGTGTCGATACAAAGATGTCAAGGGTGCGGATGCTGCGATCCTGCAGCTCCTCGCTGAAGGGCTTGATGCGAATGCCAATTCCCGGTGAGAGGGTACCCGCCTTCAGCGCGTGAGCCACTTCCCGGGCCGCCGAGGCGGCGTGTCCGTCCTCCTCATCGTCAGGACGGTTGCCGTAGCCGTCTTCGAAGTCGATGCGGAAGTCTTCGACCGGTTCGCGGCCGAGCTTGTCCCTGACGCGATCGTAGACGGCCGTCATCAGGCGATCCGGCGAGCGCCCGATGGCCTCCGAGAAGCTCGCCGCATCGGGTGCGTACTCGTCGAGCACGCGAAGAGCAGCCGCTCCGAGCCGTGGAACGAAATCATGGCGGAACAGGTGCGCGCCTCCATACACCGTATGGACCGGCTGCCGTGCCACGCGGTCCGGTCGTTTGTTGGTCCGCGCGCGGCCCCGAGCCAACTGTGTCTTGACGCGCCGGATTGAATCGTCGGAGAGGCTCACGGGCATGCGAATCTCCCATCGTCAAATTGACTTGCACTCGAGGCCAGCCTAACATGCCGCGCTCACGACGTTAGCGCCGCAGCATTCGAGACATGGGCTCGGTTGGACGGAACGTTTCTCGCAAAGAGGGTTGGGGCAAGGTCCGCGGCACGGCCAAGTACGTCGATGACATGGCCTTGCCCGGCATGCTTCACGGCCGCACGATCCGCTCGACCATTGCGGCCGGCGAGATCGAGTCGATTACGTTCGCGTTCGACACGACCGGCTTCACCATTGTGGACCATCGCGACGTGCCCGGCAGGAACGTCGTGGCTCTCATCGAAGACGATCAGCCGGCACTCGCGCAGGACGACATTCAGCATTTTGCAGAACCCATTCTGCTGCTCGCGCACGAGGATCGAGAGCGTCTGCTCGCGGCCGACGTCAAGATTGCCTACCGTCGTCGCACGCCTGAATTCGATCCGGGCACATCGTCGACGGCGTTCAAGACCATCGAGATCGCAAAGGGCGATCTGGATCGGGGCTTCGCGCTCGCCGATGACATCGTCGAAGGCGAATACCGCGTCGGGCTTCAGGAGCAGCTGTACATCGAGCCGAACGGCGTGATCGCCGTGCCTTCCGAAGACGGCGTGACGGTGTACGGCTCGCTGCAGTGCCCGTACTACGTTCATCGCGCGCTCAAGGTGCTGCTCGGGCTGCCCGATGACAAGGTCAGAGTGGTCCAGACGGAGACGGGCGGCGGGTTCGGCGGCAAAGAAGAGTACCCGTCGATGATTGCAGGCCACGCCGCGCTCCTGGCTCTCAAGTCGCGGCGACCGGTGAAGCTGATCTACGACCGCATCGAGGACATGGAAGCGACGACGAAACGGCATCCCGGCGTGATTCGCCACAAGACCGGCGTCACGCGCGATGGCCGCCTGACTGCGCTCGACATCGATGTGCTGTTCGACGGTGGCGCGTATGCCACGCTCAGCTCGGTGGTGCTGTCCAGGGGCGCGATTCACGCCACGGGGCCATATCGCTGCGATCACGTGCGCATTCGCGGCCGGGTCACGAGGACGAACACCCCGCCGAACGGCGCGTTTCGGGGATTTGGTGCGCCCCAGACGCAGTTTGCCGCTGAAGTGCACATGGAGAGGATCGCCGAGCGCCTCGGCATGGATCCGGTTGCGCTGCGCGACGTGAATGCGTTGAGGCCGGGCGATACCACGGCAACCGGGCAGTGGCTCGGCACCGACTGCAGCGCGCAACTCGTGCTCAGAGAAGCGGTCCGCAGGACCGATTTCGAGCGAAAACGTCGGGCGCTTGAAGGAACGCATCGCGGCATCGGCTTGTCGCTTTTCTTCCATGGATCCGGATTCACAGGCGGCGGCGAAGAGAAGCTGGCATCCAGGGCGGCGCTCGAACTGACCGAACACGGCGTCAGGATTCTCGTCGCGAGCACTGAGATAGGCCAGGGCACGCGCACGATGCACGCCCAGATCGTGGCGGACACGCTCGGGATTCCCTACGAGCAGGTGGACGTCGCGCCGGCGGACACGTTTCGCGTCCCGGACAGCGGACCCACCGTCGCTTCCCGGACGTGCATGGTCGTCGGCAGAATCCTTGAACGGTGCGCAGAGGATCTCAAAGCCCGTCTTGGCAGCATGACGCCCTCCGAATATTTCACGCGTCATGGACGCCTCGTCATCACGAGGGAGTACGAGAAGCCGCCGGCGCTCAACTGGAACGATGACACGTATCAAGGGGACGCCTATGGCACGTACGCCTGGGGATGCAATGTCGCCGAGCTGGAGCTCGATCCGGATACGTTTCAGGTGGTGCCATCAAAGGTCACCGCGGTCGTCGAGATCGGAAGGGCGATTCACCCGGTGTTGGCCGCCGGCCAGGTTGAAGGCGGCACCGCGCAGGGAGTGGGATACGCACTGCTCGAGGAGGTCGTGATGCGCGATGGCAGGATGGCCAACGCTCAATTGACCAACTACATCCTGCCCACGACACTCGACACGCCGCCAATCGACGTCGCCATTCTGGAAAATCCTTACGCACATGGCCCCTTCGGCGCGAAGGGCGTCGGTGAGTTGCCGATTGACGGTCCGGCGCCGGCGATCGCCAACGCGCTCCGGCACATTGGTCTCGATGTCCGGGAGATTCCGGCGACGCCGGAACGGCTTCTGGACGCGCCGAAGCTTCGTCGCGGCGGGACTGCTGCTGTCAGCCAACCTACGCGCGCCAAGCGACGCTCACCCGGAGCGTCGAAGCCCTCTCGCGGCCGGGCTCATTGATGCGGTTCATTCTCAACGGTCGCCGCGTGGACATCGGCGCGCACCCGATGAAGCGCCTTCTCGACGTGGTTCGCGAGGACTGCGGGCTCACGGGAACCAAGGAAGGATGCGGAGAAGGGGAGTGCGGCGCGTGCACGGTCCTCATCGACAATGTCGCCGTGAATTCGTGTCTCGTACCCTTCGCCCAGGCATCCGGCTGCCGCGTCACCACCATCGAAGGCCTGAAGGGCGCAGGGCGCCTGCAGCGGGCATTTGTCGATGAAGGTGGGGCGCAGTGCGGCATCTGCACGCCCGGGATGATCGTCGCCGCGCATGCGCTCGGGTCGAACGCGAGTCCCCAGGCTTTCCGAGAAGGTCTGGCAGGTAATCTCTGCCGCTGCACCGGCTACACGGCGATCTACCGCGCGATCGAAGCGGCCAGAGGCGCCGGGGTCCGCCCGGCCGGACGAGCACGCGCGCGGAAGAGTCCCCGCGGACAACCAGCGAAGGCCGCGCGTTCGGCGCGCCGTGCCGGTTCGCGCTCGAGAGGGCGATGAGAACGGCGATCCGACCGCTGACGCTGCTCGAGCCTTCGTCGCTCAAAGAGGCGCTCGGTCTTCTCCGAGATGAACCACGACTCATGCCCATCGCGGGCTGCACAGACGTCTACGTGGAACTCAACGCAGGAACCCTGCCCGGCCGTCGATTCATCAACCTCTGGAACCTTGACGAGTTGCGAGGCATCCGCGTGCGCGGGGCCGTGCTGTCGATTGGCGCGCTGTCCACATTCACCGAGATCATGAAATCTCCGCTGGTCGCCCGCCGCATTCCGATTCTGGCGGCGGCGTCCCGCGAGGTCGGAGGCATGCAGATTCACAATCGCGGAACGCTTGGCGGCAACATCGCGAACGGATCGCCCGCCGGCGATACGCTGCCTGTTCTTGCGGTGGCCGACGCCGCGGTGGTGCTCCGGTCAGCCGGCGGCGAACGCCGCGTGGCCTTCAACGACTTCTACACGGGGTATCGAAGAAGCGTCAGGCGGCCCGACGAGCTCATCGTCAGGGTGGAGATTCCAGCTATCGAGGGCCGCCAATGGTTCAGAAAGGTCGGCACGAGATCGGCGCAGGCCATCTCCAAGGTGATGATGGCAGCGGTACGTTCCGCGCGGCCTCGCATTGCGCTCGGGAGCGTCGCCGCGACCGTCATTCGCGTGAGGAAGACCGAGGAAATCCTTGCGGCCGGCGGCTCGCTCGATGCTGCGAGTCAGACGCTCGCATCCGAGATCGCGCCGATAGACGACATTCGATCGACAGCGAAGTACAGGCGCCACGTAGCCGTGCGCCTTCTCGCGCGGTTCTGGGAAGAGACCGCCTGAATCCGCGGCTCGCTCAGTAGGACGAGGCGACGGGAGTCGTGGCGCCACCGAGCGTCGCCGCAAGCAGCACGATGTGCTTGGCGGCGCGGAGCATGGCGGGAATGTCCGCCCACTCGTCCTGCGATCCTCGTCGCCCACCGCGCTCCCCCCCGATGCCGATGGCCGGCGAGCCTGCGCCGATCGGCACATTGAGGTTGGCCGATCCCGCATTGCTCAGTTTCGGTTCCAGGCCGAGATGCCGGGCGATCGCCGCCGACGTCTGGACCAGCTCCGAGTCGCGCGCTCCACTGATCTGACCACCTGCCGTGAGGCTGTACGGCTCCATCGTCAACTTGGTTTGCGTCTCTGATCCGGCACGTTCGAGGATGCCCCGCACATCGCGTTCGATCGACGTCACGATCTTCGGATCGAGCGATCGAATGTCGAGCGAGAACCATCCGGTTTCGGGCTTGTGATTGAAGACCGATCCGCTGTTCAGCACGGCGATGTTGATCACCGTCCGCTGATCTTTGAACTTGATTGGTTGGGGCAGCCCGAGAATCCGATCGACGGCTCGGGCGATTCCCTGGTTCACATTAGGCAGTCCGCCGTTGAGGGTGTGCCCGCCAGGGCCTGCGGCTTCGACCTTCCACCAATGAATCGCGATGGCGCCGTAGTTGATGCTCGCGCCATCGCCCAGCACATCGACGAAGGCCAATGCCTGGTTGCGGTACTGCTCGAACAGGTGCTTCATCCCGACGAGCCCTGTCTCCTCCTGGGCGACCGCGGCGAAGACCAGATCGTGCTCGGGGACGAGGCCAGACGCGACGAGCGCCTCAGCAGCGGCGAGCAGAGCCGCAGTCGTTGCCGATGTGCTCGTGCCCGGGCCTACGACGTGCGTGCCGTCTACTCGTGGGGGCGTCTGAGCCAGCTTCTGCTGCTCGGCGACGGTCGGCAGGTCATCCAGCGTGGACACGAAGACCAGCGCACGGCTCGATCGCCCGGGGATGATGCCGACCACGTTCGGCGTGTCGTCGACGCGGACGTCCTTGAGCCCGATCTGGCGCATCCGCGCCGCGACCGTCTCCGCACGGCGCTGTTCCTGACCAGAGGGAGACACGATGGACGCCAGTTCGACGAGCGACGCCGACGTGCTCTCCGCGTGCTGATCGATGTGTGTCAGCGCACCTTGAATGGCCGTATCGGCCAATGCTCGGGTCAGGGACGCCGGAGCAGCCTCTTGTCCGGCCGAGAGCGTGCCCGACATGGCCCACAGGACCACCGCGATTGCCGCGCTCGCCACGACACGTCGAGAAAGGTGGGTTGCTGTTGTCATGCGGACTCCTCCGGTCGAACGCGCGACCTCGCCGCGTGATCCGTTTAGAAACCTAGGACGAAATGCCCGGCTCGGTCCAGACGAGGGTCTCGCGGCCGCGACGCCGCCGATCGATCTGGCTCTGGGGAAGGCAGACGCTGAACCGGACTTCGCCGGACTGCGGCATCTCCACCCAGAACTGTCCGCCCGTCTGGCGGACGAGCGTTCGCACGGTTTCGAGGCCGAAGCCGGTCTTGTCGAGCGTGTCGTTCTGGCCGATCGACTCCACGCCGCAGCCCGTCACCACCATCGAGACGAGCACGTGCGGTCCGGTCCTCAGCCCGAACCGGCGGCTGGCGTACTTGCGATCGACGAACAGGTTGGCCGTTTCGACCTGCAGCTTGCCGCCGAGTGGCATCACTTCGCGGCTGCTCATGGCCAGGCTCAGGAAAATGCGCTCGAGATGCTCGCTTTCGATGTCGACCCAGCCGAGCGGCGAGCCGAGCGAGATGCCGATTTCAATCTGTTCGCCCGCCACGCGTCGAAGCACCGGCTCGACCTGGCCGAGCAATTGGTTCGGATCAATGGCGTCGATGGTCGCCAGCTGGCGCTGGCTGAAGGTCAGGAGCTGCTCGGCGGCGTTTCTCGCGCGCACGGTGGCCTGCTGCGCGCGCGTGCACTCGGCCAGCAGTTCCGGCTGGGGCTCGAGAGAGGCCGCGACTTTGTCGAGATGTTCAGACACGGTCCCGAAGAGGCTGTGGAACGTCCTCGCGGCTTCCGCGGCTCGTCGTCCGACGGCTTCCATGCGCCTCGATTGACGAAGCTGCCGCTCGAGGAGCTCCGTGTCCGTCACGTCTTCGACGGTCAGCGCGAGAGTATCGCCGCTGTCGAGCGTGGCCGACAGGCGGACGGTAATCGAGCTGCCGTCCTTCTGCTTCCAGCTCATCTCCCAGCCCGTGAGCGTGCCCTGTCGGCACGCGTCCACCATGAGCGGGAACTCCGCCTCGTCCACGAGAAGGTCCTTGGCCATGCTGGCCCCGGTGAGCTCCGATCGGCTGGCCCAGCCCAGAAGAATGGCCAGTGCCCGATTGGCCTCGAGAATGTTTCCGTCAGCCGTGCAGCGGACGACGCCGAGCGGACCCTCGATGAGCGACGCGGCGCTCAGCAGCTCGCGGTTGGCCATGTCCAGCGCCGACCGCGCCTCGACGAGCGCGACTTCGAGGGCCGCTCGCTTCGCGGCTTCTTCACTGAGGAGTTGTGTGAGCCTAAGCTCTTCGTCTCTGAACTTTTCCGCGCTCTTGCGCGAAACCGACGAGTGCTCGTAGCTCAATGACTGCATGTCGGAGGTCGTCTTCGCCAACGCCGCCTCGAGCGCGGCGTGCTTGCTGGTCTCCTGCCGCACGAGATCGGCTACGGCGTCGTCCTGTTCGCTGATGCGCCGCTCGAGCTGCTCGATGGTGGCCTGTCGTTCAGCGGCGATCGTCTGTGCACGCGCTTCGGCCTCAGCCAGGACTCGGGCGCGCGCTTCGACTTCGAGCAGCGACGATTCGGCGGCCCTCAATCGCCCGGCCTGCTCTTCGAGCGATCGGTGCAGCGTGTCCCTGTCAACTTGCCGCGCGGCTGCCAGCTCCTGGAATCGCGATTCCGACTCGTGGGCCAGGCGCTCAAGCTCGTCCCGCTGGATCGTCAGGCGCCGGTACTCGTCCTCCCGGACGCTCGATGCGTCGCCGCCCTTGGAGCGGGTGGCCAACTCGCGCGTGAGCGTTTCGACCTGCGCCTGAGCCGCCGTGAGGGAACGTTCCACCTCGGTGCGCCGCGCCTGTTCGGCTTCGAGCTGCTGGTGAAACCGGCGTTCGGCTTCCGCCCGCGAACGACGTTTGGTGTCGGTGGCATCCGACTGCTGCGGCGCGCCGGCATCTTCGGACTTCGCGGGCGTGGTCGCGGCGCCTTCTGCATTGGAACCGGCGTGATGGTCCGCCAGGTTGAGCAGGCGGCCGACGCTCGCCTGGAAAGAGGCCTCAGACTTGACGACCCACTCTGACGCGCCGAGCTTCAACGCAGGCCTCGCGAGATCCTCTTCCTGCGGCTTGATGACAACGACAATCGGAGTGCGCAGATTGCGGGCGAGGGCTTCTTTCAACAGCTCGAACACCTGCACGCCCGGAAAGCCGAACTCGAGCATGATGAGGTCGACGGCCCCGCTCCCCGAGGGCGAGACCTGGTCGGGCTCCAGCCGCAGCCGGCCGTCCGCTCCATGCGCGGCCGCCACGATCTCCAGCGTGACGGTTGGATCGGTGAGATGCTGTCGCGCGAAATCGATCTCGCCCGCGTACAGAACGCGGGCTGACGTGCGGCTGCGAGCGCTCTGGCTCCGGCGTCGGATCGTGACCTCCACCGTGGGCAGCAGACGCGCGGCGAATGATTCGTCTTTGGTCAGATAGTCGTCCGCGCCGGCCCTGAGAGCAGTCAGCGGCGAGACGCGGCCATCGGTTCGGAGCGCCGCCACGACGGCGAGATGCGGGTCACGCTGGCGCAGCGAAGGGATGAGCGATAGCCCGTCACCGTCGGGCAACCGCTGATCGACGATCACGCAGTCGATGCCGTCCGGGCGTTCGAGTCGCGTCTTCGCGTCGCCTAGCGAGCCGATGCATTCGAGATGGATTTCGGGAGCCTGCTCGGGCCTGTCGGCCGTCAGCTCGTCAACACTGATGCGGTCTGTCGTCACGTAGAGAAGATTCATGATCGGTTCCGGAAGTGAGTCGATGCCAAAGCGCTACCACGGGCGGACGGGGCGCCACCCTTTCTTCGAAAGCCACTCTCGCCAGCCGGCCGTGTGCTCGAGCAGCGCCGACGGATCCTCGAAGCGCTGGCGCTCCTCCGATCCGTCCGGGCGCGTCACCGTCAGGTCATAGGCGCCCGCTTCGTCGGCCTTCCGTACTTCGCAGGAGAGTTGCTCGTCTTCTCGTTCCCAGAGCCAGATCATCGGATCCTCATCACGCAGTCGGCGCGAGGTTCTGCGTGGCCGACTGGTCCTCGAGCTGGAACTCCATGATCTTGCGGTAGAGCGTGCCCCGGCTGATCTCGAGGATGTCCGCCGCGGCCTTCTTGTTCCACTCGACGGCGTCGAGGATCCGCTGGATGTGGAATCGCTCTGCTTCTCGCAGCGATACCAGCTTGGTGGGTGACTCCGGACGAGGTTCGTCGGAGTGCAGGAACTGAACGTCCGTTCCTCGAATTGTCGGTTCCGGCGCAGAAAGCGCCGCGCGTGCCACGGTGCTCTCGAGCTCGCGGATGTTGCCGGGCCAGTGGTAGCCGAGCAGCCGGTCCAAGGCCTCGCGCGAGAAATTCTTGCTGCCGGTTGGGAGGCCGTTGGTGGCGCAGTAGCGTTCCAGGAAACGATCGGCCAGCAGCGGAATGTCCACCTGCCGCTCGCGAAGCGACGGAAGCCGGATGATGAACGCGTTGAACCGATAGAAGAGATCCTCACGAAAGCGCTCTTCGCGAACGAGCTGGTCGAGCGGTCGATTGGTGGCCGACATCAGGCGGAAGTCCACCTCGATCTGCGCATGACCGCCCAGCCGCTCGAAGCGCCGCTCTTCGAGCACGCGCAGCAGCTTCGCCTGGGCGACGAGCGAGAGGTCGCCGACCTCGTCGAGAAAGAGCGTGCCTTCGTGCGCGAGCTCCAGGCGTCCGATCTTCCGCACCTGCGCGTCGGTGAAGGCGCCCTTTTCATACCCGAACAGCTCCGACTCGAACAACGAGTCCGGCAATGCGGCGCAATTGAAGGCCTGGAAGCGGGCGTTCCGGCGGCGGCTGAGCTCGTGAATCATCCGCGCGACGACTTCCTTGCCCGAGCCGGTTGGACCCAGCACGAGCACGGCGATATCCGACTTGGCGACCGTCCGAATCGACTCGAAGACGACCAGCATCTTTTCGTCGCGTCCGATCAGATCGCGGAAACGCTGCACCGAAGGAGACTCTTCCTCCGCGCTCGGCGTCGGGCGTTCGAGAAATTGCTCGACGGCCGCCGCCAGGGAACCGCGGCCGAGCGGCGCCATCGTGTAGCTGACCGTGGGTCCGGGGACCTTGCGAATCAGTCCGAGCTCTATGAGCTGGTGCAGGCAGTTCTCCACGTCCTGACGCAGTCGGCCGAAGGTCTGCATCAGCAATTCCGGTTCGACCGGCTTGTTTTTTCGGGAAACGAGATACCGCAGGATGCCCGCTCTGAGCGGGGACTTGATCATGATGCGGAATCGGCGTTCGAGATCGGTGGGGTCGGGCCGGGCCTGCTGCTCTCGCTGGGCGTCGTACGTCAAATCATGCATGTCACGTGGCTCATTCGGGTCATCGAGGCGCTGGGGAGCGCTCGGATTTCGCCCCGCACGGTTGCGAAACGGAATCGAGAGTGAACCTGTGACCTCTCGCCCCGGCTTATCGGTCCGACTGAAAATTGACTGCACGGCATAAGTGCTGTGGCCTCTACGGCTTCTGCTACAATCGCCACCCACCGAGATCGTCCGCTTCAGGTGTCCATCGTGGATGCTCAACCTTGCACACCGACGAGACATTCGACGGCCGGCGGAAAGGACAGGCAACCCGTGCACTTTCGTAAAGCGACCACCATCCTCATGATTTTCGCCTGCGTTCTGGTCGCCGCACGCTCGAGCTTCGCCCAGAACGATCGGCTGCAAGCCGCGGATCTGACGCGACTCAGATCGGTCGGTTCGGTGACGTTTTCTCCCGATGGGACACGCCTCGCGTACACGGTGATGAACAACAACGGCACCGGGCGTCCCTATCCGCAGATCTGGATCATGACGGTCGCCGACGGCCAGACGCGGAGGCTCGGAGGCGCAGAGGAGGCGACCGCCAACGCGCAGTGGTCACCCGATGGGCAGTGGATCGCCTTCGCGGGAAGCGAAGCGGGCAAGTCAGGCCTGATGGTTGCCCATGCGGATGGGACGGGCCGGCGCTTCCTGGCGCCGAAGCTCGGAACCAACAGTCCGCTGCCGACGACGGGCAATGACGTCGCCTGGTCGCCCGACAGCCGCCAGATTGCGTTCATCCACGCGCTACCAGGCCCCGAAACCGAAGACGCCAGCGGCGATCCGATCGTGATCACCAGGTATCTGTACAAGCCGGACTTCGCCGAAGGTCTCTCGCACTTCAACGACAATCGCCGGCTGCACATCTTGCTTGCAGACGTCGCGACCGGACAGGTGCGCCAGCTCACCGACGGCACGCACTACGAACACTCCATCGACTGGTCACCCGACGGATCGAAGATCGCGTTCGTGTCGAATCGCGAGCCGAACGAGGATCAGTTCTTCAATTACGACCTCTTTACGGTCACGGTGGCCACCGGGGCGATCGATCGGCTGACAGCGACAGAGAACGCCGAATACGTGCCGAGGTGGTCGCCTGACGGCAAGACGCTCGTCTATCTCGGGACGAAGCGCGGGCTGACGGATCTCGAGACGACGATGGAAGACGAGCACGTCTGGGTGATCGGTGCCGACGGCCGCAACAGACGCGAGTTGGGTGCGGCGATCGACAATCGGCAGGAAGACCCTATTTGGACGCCCGATGGAGCGAGCGTCCTCTTCAACGTGCAGGAACGAGGCGAGACGCACCTCTACCGGATGCCGCTCGATGGCGGCACGCCTGAGCGCGTGGTCGCCGATCGCGGGAGTGTGGGCGCCATCTCGGTCAGCCGGAACGGGTCTATTGCCTATACGTTCGCCGGCACATCGGATCTGCCGCAGCTCTTCCTCAAGACTGGCCAGGAACCGGCGAAACAGCTGACCAGTCTCAATCGTGACGTGCTAAGCGGAAAGCACCTGGCCGAGGTCGAGTCCTTCACGTTCATCAGCAACGACAACAAGTACGACGTCGAGGCGTTCCTGACGAAGCCCGCGGGCATGACGAACGGTTCGAAGCACCCCCTGATCGTCATGATCCACGGCGGACCTCACGGACAGCAGGGGCCGGCTTTCAACTTCAAGAGCCAGGTCTATGCGGCCCGCGGGTGGGCGACGCTCTTCGTCAACTATCGCGGATCAACCGGCTATGGTCAGCGCTTCGCCGACGCGGTGTTTGGCGACCAGAACGGCAACGAGGCGCAGGACGTGCTCTACGGCCTCAGCGCGGCCATGCGGCGGAACATCTGGATCGATCGCGACCGGCTGGGGGTCGAAGGCGGAAGCTACGGCGGCCAGTTGAGCGCCTGGCTCATCACGCAGACGAGTGTGTTCAAGGCGGCGATTCCGCTGGCGGCCATCACGAACCTGATCAGCTACAACTACATGACGTACTACAATCAGTACGAGCAGATGGAATTTGGCGTCTTCCCGCATCAGGGCGACTTGATGGACGTCCTGTGGGAACGATCCGCGTTGAAACACGTCGCCAAGGCGAAGACCCCGACGCTGCTCATTCATGGCGAAAACGACGCCGACGTGCCCATCGCGGAGGCCGAACAGTTCTACATTGCGCTGAGGGACGTGGGAGTGGAAGCCGTCATGGTCCGGTACCCGCGCGAGGGACACGGCCTGCGCGAGCCGAAGCATGTCATCGACATGATCGATCGTTCGATCAAGTGGTACGAAGGGCACTTTCCGGCCGCGCCCCCGCAAGCCACGACGGCAGGACGGCCGTAATCGCGATCAGGCCTGGCGTTCGACCGCGCGCAGCTGCTCGTGCGCTTCGCGCAGCTTGAATTTCTGAATCTTGCCGGAGGCGGTCATCGGGAAGTCGCAGACGAAGCGGATGTGGCGCGGCACCTTGAACGAAGCGAGTCGCTGACAGCAGAACTCCTGGATGCCGTCTTCCGTGGCCTCGGCGCCGGGCTTCAGGCGGATCGCAGCCGCGACGTCCTCGCCGAACCAGTCGTCGTGGATGCCGTAGACGTACGCGTCTGAGACGGCCGGGTGGAGCCGAAGCAGGTCTTCAACTTCCTTGGGCGCGATATTTTCGCCGCCGCGGATGATGATGTCCTTGATGCGGCCCGTGATGCGCAGATAGCCGTCTGGGCCGAGCACTGCCTGATCCCCCGAACACAACCATCCGTCATCGGTCAGCGCCGCGCGAGTCGCGGCGGGGTTGTTGTAGTAGCCGAGCATGACGTTATAGCCGCGAACCCTCAACTCTCCGGGCATTCCGGCAGAGACTTCGGCTCCGCTGGCTGGATCGACCACCTTGACTTCGACTTCCTCGAGGATCTTCCCAACTGTCTGAGTCCGGTGTTCGACGGTGTCGTGGCGCGGCACGATTGAGACGCCCGGCGACGTCTCGGTCAACCCGTACGCGATCGTGATCTCCGGCACGTGCATGTCGGTCATGACGCGCCGGATCAAGGTCTCTGGGCACAGTGCTCCGGCCATGATGCCCGTCCTGAGCGACGTCAGGTCGAAGCGCGAAAACTCCGGATGCTCCAGCTCCGCAAGGAACATCGTCGGCACGCCGTAGAGTGCCGTGCAGCGTTCGGACTCGACCGTTTCGAGCACCTTGAGCGGGTCAAACACTTCGACGGGACACAGGCACGTGCCGTTCGTGTATGCCCCCAGGACGCCGATGACACATCCGAAACAGTGGAACAGGGGCACGCAGAGGCATAAACGATCCTCGGGCGTGAATCCCAGCCCCTGGCCCAGCCAGAATCCGTTGTTGACGATGTTGCGACTCGACAGCATCACACCTTTCGGGAACCCGGTGGTGCCGGAGGTGTATTGCATGTTGATCACGGCGTCGAGCTCGACCGCCGCCTGACGACGCTCCAGGTCCGCAACGGGAATCTCCGCGGCCAGCTCTCGAAGCGACGCGTACGCGACGGCGTCGGCGGGACAGTCGTCGCCGATGTAGACCACGCGGCGCAGGTGTGGCAGGCGTGAGGAAAAAGCGCCGATGTCGTGCAGGGTCTGAACGTAGTCGAGGTTTCGGTAGCCGCGGATGCTGACGACCGTGCCGGCTTCGCTCTGTGTGAGCAGGTATTCGACTTCCGATCCGCGGAGCGCGGTGTTGACCGTGACCAGAATCGCGCCGATCTTGGCCAGCGCGAACTGGAGCACGATCCATTCGGGAATATTGGTCGCCCAGAGCGCGACGCGTTCGCCTGGCTCGACACCGCACGCAATGAGGCCGCGTCCGATGAGTCGCGCTTCGTCCTCGAGCTGGCCGAACGTCAGGCGCAGGCCGCGATCGGCATAGACGAGCGCCTCACGATCGGGAATCGCGCGGGCAAGGTCGGATAGCAGAGCGCCGACGGTCCGATCGCGAAACGGCGGTTGCGCACCCAAGAACCTTTGAACCTTGGAACCGTTGAACCCCTTATGCCGGCTTCGCCTTCAGCATGCCGATCTGGATGAGCATGCCGGTGAAGTCGTAGATCCGCCTCTCGTGCACGATCTCGTTGCCCGCGAGCGTACTAATCAGGACGACGGGAAACTTGAAGCGCTTGCCGCTGGCCGGCAGGCCCATGAATCCACCGACGTTCGTACCCTGACAGAACGCCGTCAGCACGGCACGATCGTTGTCGATGAGGACGTCGGTGAAATGCATCTCGAGGTCGGGAAACGCCCTGAACCATGCCGCGTACACTTCCTCGATCGCCTGACGGCCCGTGACGGTTCCGGCTGCGGGGCTCTCGACGACGCATGTGGCAGAGTGATCCTGCGCGAGCGCCGCCGCGTCGCGCCGGCGCCAGAGCGCCTGTCGGCGATCGAACAGTGCCGTGATTTCTTCCCGGGTCATGATGGCCCGCTCCGTTCTGTCTCTGGAAGCCGGGAAACCCGTTCGAGCGGGTATTCTGCACCTGACCAGGGGGCGAATCCAACCGGATTTCGACGCGGTCGATTCCCGCTCGGCCAGCACTGACGAGTTGGCCCGGGATGGGGGCTGGCGCTAAGATACGAGGCTTCAAGGAGCAGCCCATGACCCGTCATCCGAAGAACGTACTTGGCATCCTCGGCGCGATCGTTCTGGCATCGTTGGCCGCACCCGCCCTGGCTCAGGGGCCGTCGTACAGCACGATCATCAAGTCGTCATGGGACAGCATCAAACGCAACGTCTCCGAGTCGGCGGCCGAGATGCCCGATGCGGATTACGCGTTCAAGCCGACGCCGGACGTGCGCACGTTCGGCCAGCTCATCGGACATCTGGCCAACGAGCATTACGCCGTCTGCAGCGCCGTCAAGGGCGAGAAGAATCCAGTCGCCGAGGATTTCGAGAAGAAGACCGCCAAGGCCGACCTGGTCAAGGCGATCAACGATTCAATTGCTTACTGTGACGGCGCGTTTTCGGCCATGACGGACGCGACGGGGCTCCAGAAGGCCAAGGTCTTCGACCAGGATTGGACAGCGGCCAGCGCACTGCAGTTCAACGTCACTCACGACAGCGAGCACTACGGCAACATCGTCACCTACCTGCGCATGAAGAAGCTGGTGCCGCCCTCGTCGCGGCGCCAGTCCATGTAGACGCCGATCGAGGTCTGATCGCGACCATCCTGCGCGCGCCATGGACCGACTCCAATTCGACTTCGAGCCGGAGCTGGCGCGCGCCTCGACCCTTCCCGCGCGTTTGTACACCGATCCGTCTGTGCTCGAGCTCGAACGGCGCCTGATCTTCCAGCGCACATGGCAGATCGTCGGGCGAACGAGCCAGCTCTCCGAATCAGGCAGTTACTTCACCAGCGAAGTGCTCGGCGAGCCGATCGTCGTTGTCCGCGATCGGGACGGAAGCGTGCGCGCATTCTCGAATGTCTGCCGGCACCGGGCGGGGCCCGTCGCGCAGGGCGCCGGGTGCCGGACGTCGCTCCAGTGCCGGTATCACGGCTGGACGTACGGTCTCGACGGCCGTCTCCTGACCGCGCCGGAGTTCGAGGGCGTCGAGAGGTTCGATAAGAGTGCGTTCAGCCTGCCCAGTCTCGGCGTGGGCCTCTGGGAGCCGTTTGTGTTCGTCAACCTCGCGACCGAAAGCCGTCCGCTGGCAGAATCGCTCGAGGACATCCCCGGCCGGGCCCTCCGATTCCGGATCGACCAGATGACGCACCTCATCCGGCGGGACTACGTTGTCGAATGCAACTGGAAGACGTACGTCGACAATTATCTCGAGGGATATCACATTCCGCTGGTACATCCTTCGCTCAACCGCGAGCTCGACTACGCCCGGTATCACATCGTCACGCACGGGGGATATTCCCAGCAGCAGGCGCCGATTCGCCGCGCAGTGCCCGGCACTGAAGCCGATCGTCTGTACGGGGCGGCCAGCGACCAGACAGAAGCGCTGTATCTCTGGATCTTTCCTAACCTGATGCTGAATATCTATCCGGACAACCTGCAGCTGAATGTCATTCTGCCCCTGGGCGCCGAGCGCACGCTGACCGTGTTCGAGTGGTTCTTCCACAACGCGGACTCACCCGAGGTGCAGGAGAGGGCGAAGAAGGCCGTGATGTTCGCCGACGAAGTTCAGAAAGAGGACATGGCGATCTGCGAGCGCGTCCAGCAGGGACTCCGATCCACAACCTACGACCGTGGTCGATATTCAGTGAAGCGCGAGAACGGCGTCCACCACTTTCACTCGCTCATTCATCGCGCGCTGACATCCGGGGACTGAGTCGCCGAATCGCTGGTCGGCGATCGGCTCCACAAGGCCTCAGTCCGGCCCGCCGGTCGTCCGCTTGCGCTCACCCTGCACGCCCGCCTCCGCAAGCCGTTGCTGAAGATCGTACCGGATCACGAGACTGCTCACCTCCCGCTGCCGTCGCACAGCCTCATCGTCGGCGGCGCATCGCTGGACATCGACGCGATCCATTTCTCCGATGTCGTAGCACGCCTGGTGGCGCTTGCTCCTCGCGCCGGCCGCCATGAGAAGGTACTCGTTGCTGATCCAGTCCCCGTAGGGGCGAGCCAGCGGGCCGGGCTCGGGGTTGCCGAGGATGTTCCGGCCCATATAGGGCAGGGGAGCAGGGTCGATACCGAGGAGCGCCAGTAGTGTCGGCGCGAGATCGGTTTGCCCCGCCAGTGTTTTGATCTCGCCCTTGGGTGGGTTTTGTCCCGGCACTCGAATAAAAACGGGCACGCTATCGTTCAGCGACTCTTCCAGGCGCCGATTCGGGAATCCGAGGAGGTGCGCCATGTCGTCCGTCCATTTGAAGCCGGCGTTATGATCGCCGAAGACGACCAGCGTGGTGTGTGAGAGGACTCCCTGATCGGCGAGCGCACGGACGAACTCGGTGATGGCCCGATCGAAGTAGTGCATCGAGTGGAGGTAGTTCCCGAGCGACGTGTCTTCCCACTCGCCAAGCTTCAGTTCCTTCAGCTCTGATGGAAATTCCTCGAACGGATGATGGAGCGACAGCGTGATCGCCCAGAGGAGAAATGGTCTGGGCTGTCGGACGATGCGCGGCACCATCTGGATGAGAAAATCCCGGTCGTTCAGCCCCCAGCCAATCTGCCTGCCCGGGCTGAAGTCCTTCGTGAACAGGCTGTCGGAGAAGCCGTATACAGGATGAATCGTGCGGCGATTCCAGAAGTCCGGATCGAAGGCGACGGCGGACATCGAGTGATAGCCGTTTCGATTGAGCACGGTCGGAAGGCCGACGTACTTGTTCCCCGCGTAGTGGAACGCGACGGCGCCGTGGTCGAGCGGGAGGAGCGAGACGAGGCTGACAAATTCCGCATCCGAGGTTCGCCCTTCGCTCGTCTGGTCGGTCACCCTCGACAGCCACAGGCTGTCGGACATCCATCGATTGAGCGTGGGTGTCACTTCCTGACCGCCCACCTTCAACCCGATGACGAACCGCTGCATCGACTCGACCTGTACGACAATCACGTCGGTCCCGCGGGCCGCGCCGAACAAGGGGCCGGTGCCCGCCCTGCTTGGCGCCCGCCGGCTGAACCAGTCGCGCACATTCTCGAATTCAGCCTCGCTCAGGGGCGGGCGGAGCAACCCGGACCGCAGGTACTCGGAAACATCGCGCGTGTGGTACCAGATGACGCCGTAGTCCTCGACCACGAAGATGTGCCGGAAGACCTGATCGAGCCGGTCGCCTCGTTCGCTGCGCGCGATCCAGACGCGGGCTGCGGGGACGAGCGCGATGAGTCCGATGGCCATCACGATCCGTCGAGCCCACACGCCGCCCGGCTCCGGGCGCGGCAGCTGCGTCAACGCGACCACGAGCGGGATGGCCAGCACCAAATCGATGAACAGCCACAAGTCCTGTGTGGTCGCCAGGCTTCGAATCTCACCGCCGAGTTTTCCGGTTTGCCCGGCGGCGATCACTGCCGATGCCGACATCACGTCACCGAAGAACCGGAAGTAGAGAAGGTCGGCTTCGATGACCACGGCTCCAATCAGGGCCACGAGCCAGACCACCCACGGACGCCAGCGGGTCGGCAGAACGAGCATCATGGCGACCGGAAAGAGCGCAGACATCGAGAGCGCGACGCCTGCATATCCGGCGTCAGGAACGACGTTGGCTTCGCCGAGGACAGCGGTCTGCTTCGTGAGCAGTGACACCGTGCACCAGACGACGTCGGTTACCGCCAGCACGGCGAAGGCTGCCGGGATGGCCCGAATCCGCGCGCCGATCGGGCTGGCGACGAGCAGGAGCCCGACCAGGAGCACGGTGATGGATGGCCAGACGCTGAACTGCGCATCGACTCCAGGGACGATGAGGACGATCCACGTCGGCGGAGGCTGCGGATCCACCTGCGAAAACCATGTGACCTGTTCCTGCACCATGTCCCACTGGAGCCGATAGAACCCCAATTTGTCGGGCATGCGCAGCCGGGCGTCCAGCGTCGTCTTGCCGCCCGGCGGCACAACTTCCACAATGGACGTCCAGATACCGGCGCGGACCTTCGGCGCGCCCCAGATTGATAGCCAGTGATACGACAAGTGGAAGCCGTGATCGGGGACCCAGGCTTCGCGTCCGTCGTTCCTGATCGTCATGTTCAGGCGCGTTTGACGCCCGACGGGAAGGATGTGCGCCGAATCGGCGTCGAGAATCGTGAAGGCGTGCGTGCCGCGCTTGCCCGAGCCGGACTCCGGTGCGCAGGCACCAAGCAGGGTGGTCAGACTGACAACGAGCGCGATTGAAGACGTTCGAGAAAAAGGATCCTGCACCGTTCGAACGAACAGTCTAAGTCACTGTGGCGCAGCGGGGAAGTCCCCCGTCGCTGCCGCTCAGCCTTTCCTACTCGTAGTGGAGCGCTCGTGTGGGTTCGATCCTGGAAGCGCGACGAGCGGGTAGGTAGCTGGCGACCAGCGCGACGGCCGCGAGCGTGGCGGCAATCACCGACAGCGTGACAGTGTCGCGAGGATTGATCCCGTACAGCAGATTCGAGAGCAGGGGCCCGAGGGCGAGTGACGCGGCGATCCCGAGACCGATGCCCGTGAACGCGAGCGTCAGCCCTTGTCGGACGATCATGCGGACGACGTCGGCGCGCGCGGCCCCGAGGGCCATCCGGATACCGACCTCGCGAGTGCGCCGGCTCACCGAATAGGCGACGACACCGTAGAGTCCTACGACGGCCAGGACGAGGCCGAGCGATCCGAAGATCATCAGGAGCGCGACCGCGAGTCTCGCAGGCAGCAGCGACCGTCCGGAGATCAGGTCCTCTACGGGGCGGACCCCGTACACCGCGAGCGTCGAATCGATGGCCTGTACCTCGCGGCGCAGCGCATCCGCGGATGCCATCGGGCTGCCCACAGTACGCAGCACGAACTGGACGTCGGCCCTGTAGTTCTGGGCGAGCGGCATGAACATGAACGGCATGGGCGCCTCGCCCAGGTTCCGGTACTTGCCGTCCTTCGCGACCCCAATCACCGTCACCGCGGGACCGTCCGACGCATTGAGGTGCACGATCCGGCCGATCGCATCCTGGCCCGGCCAGAACCGCGCCGCCATGGCCTGGTTGACGATCACCACGCGCGCCGCCTGCTCATCGTCTCTGGCCGTGAAGTCGCGCCCGGCGACGAGGCGGCTGCCCATCGTGCGGAAATAGTGGTCGTCCACCAGCGCCCACATCACCCCGACACGATCGGTGCCCTTCTCGACGACGCGGCCTTCGATCGTGATGTCGCCTCCGGAGACACGGAAATCGAGCGGAATGTAGTGCGCCATGGTGGCCGATTCGACGCCTGGCATTTGCGCGAGCCGCGCCATGATCTGGCGCTGGAAGCGTCGGCCCATGGCTTCGTCGTACCCCTGCAGTCCGACATCGACCGCTCCGAGGAGCGCATTCCGTGGGTTGAAGCCAGGATCAATCGACCGCGCGTGCTGAAGACTTCTGTAGAACAAACCGCCGCAGACCAGCAGCAGCAGTGAAAGCATCACCTGTGCAACGACGAGGGCGTTCGACAGCCGCAATTTTCCGGATCTCCACCCGGTCGTCGCGGTATCGGTCTTGAGAGACGGCACGATGTCGGGCGACGAGGCCTGCCACGCCGGGGCGAGGCCAAAGAGAATCCCCGTCAGGAGCGACACGGCGATGGTGAAGCCGATCACCCGCACATCCGGCGACAGATCGAGGGCCATCGGAATGTCGGTGGGGAGCTGTATCCGCGCAAGGAGCTGCGCTCCTTTGGCGCCGAGCAGCAGCCCGATGCCGCCTCCGATCACCGCAAGGAGCAGGGTCTCCGTGATGAGCTGCTGGATGAGACGCGACCTGCTGGCGCCCAGGGCGAGCCGGACCGCAATCTCTCGGCGACGACTGACCGCGCGGGCGAGCAGGAGATTTGCGACGTTGGCGCAGGCAATGAGAAGGACGAGGCCGACGGCGCCCATGAACACGGCGCCCGCCAGTCGCAGTGTGCCGGAGATTTCTGGCTCCGGGCGCGCCCGAAGCTCCGGAAAGAGCGTCAGGGCAACGCCCTTGTTCGTGTCGGGATAGGACGTCGCGAGCTGGTTTGCCGCCAGCGTCAGGCCCGTCTGAGCGCGCTCGATGGACTCGCCGGGCTTGAGCCGGAGCAGCACGCGGAACTCATGGTCGCTGCGGTCGGTGAGCAGCCCCTCGCTGCCCGGCGCCGCAATGTTGTGCATCGAGGCCGGAATCCAGAGATCGGCGACGAAGCCCACGTAGAAGGTACTGGTGAAGCTGGCCGGCGCGACGCCGACGATGCGAAATGCGTGGCCGTTGATGGTGAGCTCTGCATCCGCGAGGCTTCGACCCGGGCCGAACCGGCGATCCCAGAATCGCTCGCTCACCATGACGACGGGGCTGGCGCCTTCGGAGCGGTCCTCTTCGGGAAGAAAGGACCGCCCGACGACCGGCTTCACGCCGAGCACGGAAAAGTAGTTGCCCGAGACGAGCTCGCACCACAGCCGCTCGGAGTCCTGTCCGTTGGCGACATTGAGCGGGAGCGGGACCGTCGCCACCACCCCGGCGGCCACGCCGGATCGATCGCGCAGGTCAACATAGTCGGGATACGACAGCCCGTGAAGATAGTCGCCATGATGGTCCTTGGTAAAGACCACCCCTATCTGATCGGGCTGGTCCACCGGCAGGGGGCGGAACAGGAAGCCGTTGACCAGGCTGAAGATGGCGCTATTCAGGCCAATCCCGAGTGCGAGCGAGAGGATGATGACGAACGACAGGCCGGGACTCTTGAGCAGCAGGCGGGCGGCATACCGCAGGTCGTGCAGGAGATTGCTCAATGGCTTTCGCCGATTGGACGAGGGGAATGGAAGGAATGTTCCTGAAATAGCTATCCGCTGTCAGCTTTCAAGGATGCTGAGCCTGGGGCTGAGAAGTTAGAGCTGTATGCTGATCGCTAACCTCCGACCGCCTAGCTATTGATCCAATACGCCATCTTCACCAGAAACACATTCTTCGACGGCAGGCCGAAGATGCCGCTGAAGTCCCGCCGGTAACGGAAGTCACCGTTCTCGGTTTCGTTCTCGCGACCCTGCTGCCAGACGACGAACAGCGTGGACCCGGGACGGAACTCCCACCGCAACACGTTGGTCGTGCGGAACGACTTGAAATTGAAGTCCGGATTGTCCGCGTAGGTGAATGGCGCGTAGCGGTCCTCGTAGCGATCCGCGCGTCCATCCACGAGCTCCTTGAAGCTCGTATAGTGTCCGGCCGACACAAATGGTTCCGCGTAGATCTGAATCGAGAGCTGCGGCGTGATCGTGTAGCTGCCCCGTGCCACGACGCCGAGCGTTGTCTGCTCGAGGTGGCCGAAGACGTAATGTGGATCCGGGCTGTCCACTTCCTCGATCCACTGCGAATCGTCGATATTGTGTTCGACACGCATTCCGCCGCTCAGTGAGAGCGCCGACGATGGCCTGACGGTCAGGCGGGGCTCGGCGGAGAAGCGCTCCGACCCGTGCCTGTCGGACCGGTAGTTCTGGAACGACTGCAGGGAGACGGCTTTGCGATCGTCCGTGCCGACGTACTGCCACAGATTCCAGCCTGCGTTCTGGTATCCGCCGGGCCCGCCACGAGTCAGGCGATCGTCGAAAAGGCGATCCTCGAGATTGAATCCGCCACCCGTCCGCCAGTTGTTCGCGAAGACCGCGTGCGCGTTGATGTTCCCTCCGCCGAAGATGAGATCGCCGTCGAAGTTCCACCCGCGCCATTGATTGAAGTTGACGCTGTAGCTGCGGAAGTAACGACTGGGCCGCTGATTGCGCCACTGCAGCCAGTTGCTCATGAAGCGCTCATCGGCGCGGAACAGGAAGCCGACGTCATTGATGTCGAATCCGGGAGTCTTGAAGCCGCCGTTACTGTTGAAGCGAACGTGCTCGCCGCCGATCTTGCTGAGCGACACGAGCCCTGAGTGTCCGTTGAGCGAGGTGCGCGTAGGATCGTAATCGAGTCCGGATCCCGGCCGCTGAAGGGCGTGCACGTTGTTGGTTTGGAGCTCGTCGATGGCCTCGGCGCTTCCGTGAATCGTGCTGCCGGCCCAGTAGCCCGCGAGCGAGTAATTCGGATGGAGACGCCAGTCCCAGTCGACGCCGCCGGTGTAGGCCTGTCCGGCCAGCGTGTTGAGGTCGGGCGTAATCTGCCGGTTTGTCGCCGTGCCCATGAACCCGAGCGATGACTGGTTGGTGAACTCGCGCCGGGCGCGCACCACCGAGTAGCTCGTCAGCGGCTCGACGCCGCGCTCCGTACTCTGCAGCCCGTCGGCGACGACGGCGGTTTCTTCAGCGGTGACGGCGTTCAGCGCGCCGATGGAGAAGCCTCGTGCCCGCCCCGTCACCTTCGCCGCGCCGATGATCGTCGTCTGCGTCGGCGCAGCGATGTATCCCTCGTCCGGCGCCTCGACGTCCCCCTGCGGTGCGCGGCCGATGCGCCGCGAATAGAAAAGACCCGAGCACACGTCGTCGCTGCAGTTGATGTCGAAGCGAAAGATGCCGCCACCCTCGACGAAGAAAGGGCGACGCTCGGGAAAGAAGGTTTCAAATGCCGTGAGGTTGACCACGGCAGGATCGGCTTCGACCTGGCCGAAGTCCGGATTGACCGTGGCCGTCAAGGTCAGGCCCGGCGTCAGGCCGTACTTCAGGTCAACGCCCGCCGAGGCACCTGGATCGGTTGGCGTCACCAAAGGGTTGTCTGGTTCGGTGCGATCCGTGACGACCTGTGAGACCACGTACGGCGTCAGCTCCAGTCGCTTCGTGCTCGCGCTCAGGCGAAGGCCGGTGAGCTCGCCAAACGACGAGACGTATCCATTGGCGCTTCGAGCGAGGAGCGGCCAGGTGGAGGTTTCGTTCAAGCGGCCGATCTGGCGGACCAGCGCCAAGCCGAATTCCGTCGTGGACTTGGGATCGAAGCGGAGCTGCGAGAACGGAATCTTGAACTCGGCGCGCCAACCTTGTTCGTCGCGCGCCACCTGTACGTCCCAGACGGCATCCCAGCTCAGGTCTTCGTCGCGATCGTTGTACCAGTACTTGTCCTGCTTCACGCCCGCAGGATTGACTGCGAACTCGTATGCCGTCCGGCGATCGTGGTAGGAGTCGATGAGGACGCGAATCCAGTCGGACGGCGAATTCTCGTCCCGACGACTGAGGTGTCCAACGAGGAGCGCGGGTCGTGTGTCGAAGGCGCGTACCGCAACGTAGAGATTAGTGGCGTCGTAGGCGATTCGTGCTTCGGTTTGAAATGATGGCGCGGCGCCCTCATTGGGCTCGCGCTGGACGAAGTTGGTCAGTGTGGGCGCCGACTGCCAGGCCGCATCCGTCAGGTTGCCATCCACCTGGACCGCGGTGGCGGCGCCCAGCGGAGTCGCGGCAATCGCGGACCGCGCGCGAGTGTCTCCTGGAGTCGAGGCCACCCCTGACACGGGAACGACTGCGACGAGGAGAATCGAAGGAAAGAGTACGCGCTTCGTCACGGTTCCGATCGCCGCCCTCGCGTCCTTAGACGGGCGGCGATCGGAAAAGGTTGGCGGGTTTTGGGTTTAGAGGCGTGCGCGCGACGTTTCAATCGACCGCTATTTCGGTCCCGAATACGCGACCGATCCGGCCTTCTTCATGGCACTCATCGCATCGGCGTTCGACACGAGGGGGGTGGTCTTGAGGCCCTTCAGGTGTCCTGCCGAGGCGGCCGCAAGAGAGGCGGCGACGGCTGAAAGCTGATCCGGGAAATCCAGAACTGCGACGACATCGCAGTCGCCGAACGCGAAATAGAACGACTCGACCTTGCCGCCCAGCTTCTCCACGAGAGCCTTGAGCGCCGCGCCGCGGTCGGCTGGACTCTTGATCATCTTCGCCCAGGCATCCGCTGTGTAGCTCGCTTGAATCAAATAGTGCGCCATGTGTCCTCCTTTGTCGGACGAAAGAGTCTACAGCGATTGCGCAGTCCGTCAAGATCAGAATCAACGGGCCGCTGGTGCGAGTCACCGTGGTTGAGGCTTGCCGGCTGGCCGCGCATGGAAGAGAATGCGCCCCAATCCAGTCAGGTATCTCTCAGCGGAGGGTGGGGATGAAAATCGATCTCGGTTTGGCGCGTGGGGCGTTCGCGGCCGGGTTTCTGGCGTGCCTGCTGGTCACGGCGTGCGGCAGGAGTCCCGAATCACTGGCGGGTGGTGCCCCGACGACAACAGGCGGGCCTCGCACGCAGGTGGGGAACGGGGAGGGCGCGCTCTCGATCGTCGCGTGGGCCGGTTATGTCGAGCGCGGCGAAACGGACAAGCAGTACGACTGGGTTACCAATTTCGAACAGGATTCCGGCTGCAAGGTCAGCATGAAGGTGGCCGCGACGTCCGACGAGATGGTCGCGCTCATGAACGAGGGCGGCTTCGATCTGGTCACCGCGTCCGGCGACGCCACGCTGCGGCTCATTTCGGGCGGACGCGTGGAGGAAGTCAACACCGCACTCATTCCAAGCTGGCAGCGCATCGACCCGCGACTTCAGAACGCGGCGTGGCACACCATCGGGGGGAAGCACTACGGCGTGCCCTATCAGTGGGGATCGAACGTGCTGCTCTACAACACCAAGGTGTTTCCGAAGGCGCCGACCAGCTGGAACGTGGTCTTCGAGGAGATGACGCTGGCCGACGGAAAATCCAACAAGGGACGCGTTCAGGCATTCGATGGTCCGATCTACGTGGCCGACGCTGCGATCTATCTCAAATATCACCATCCCGAACTTGGCATCACGGATCCGTATGCGCTCGATCGCAAGCAGTTCCAGGCGGCCATCGACCTCCTGCGCCAGCAGCGGAAGATCGTCGGCCGATACTGGCACGATGCGGGCGTGCAGGTTGACGACTTCGTGAACGAGGGAGTGGTGGCGTCGAGCTCGTGGCCGTTCCAGGTGAACCTGCTCGTCGGCAAGAAGGCGCCGGTCGAGAGCGTCATTCCGGTCGAGGGCGCGACCGGATGGGCGGATACGACGATGCTCCACGTTAATGCGGCGCATCCGAACTGCGCATACAAGTGGCTCGAGCACTCGCTGTCCGCGAAGACGCAAGGCGACCTCGCCGCATGGTTCGGATCGGTGCCGGTCACGCCGGATGCCTGCAAGGGCAACGCGCTTCTGGGCGAGCACGGATGCGAGACGAACGGCATCGGCAACTTCGATCGCATCGCCTTCTGGCGCACGCCGGTGGCTGCGTGCGGCGAGGGGCGCGAGTGCGTCCCGTACCACGAGTGGGTCACAAACTACATCGCAGTCATAGGGGGGAGATAACAGTCGGTCGCAGGGTCGAAGGGTCACAAGGTCGCAGGTTTACTCGGACTTTGGGACCTCGACCTTGAGACCCGACACTGTGACCCTGTGACCCTGCGACTCTGAGACCTTGGAGCTGCACTAATCGAGTTCTGATGAGCGCAATTCCCGCCGTGCGTTTCTCTGGCGTCACCCGTCGCTTTGGCGACATCGCGGCGGTCGAAGATGTCAGCTTCGACATCGTCGACGGCGAGTTCTTCGCGATCCTCGGACCGTCCGGGTCGGGGAAGACCACCTGCCTCCGCTTGATCGCCGGCTTCGATCGATCGACCAGCGGCACGATCGAGTTGTACGGCACCGAATCCGCCCGGCTCCCCCCCTACGAGCGCGATGTGAACACCGTCTTTCAGGACTACGCGCTCTTTCCTCACATGACCGTCGCCGAGAACGTCGGATACGGATTGATGATCCGCAGGGTGGCAAAGGACCAGCGTGCGCGCAGGGTGGCCGAGATGCTGGAGCTCGTCCAGCTGCCCGGCGTCGGTGCCAGGCGGCCGGGGCAACTGTCAGGTGGTCAGCGTCAGCGCGTCGCACTGGCGCGCGCACTCGCGAATCGGCCGCGAGTCCTGCTGCTCGACGAGCCGCTCGGCGCGCTGGACTTGAAACTCCGCCAGCAGATGCAGGTCGAGCTCAAGGCGCTCCAGAAGCAGCTCGGCATCACCTTCGTGCACGTGACACACGACCAGGAAGAGGCGCTGGCCATGAGCGATCGGCTCGCCGTATTCAGCCACGGCCATCTCGAACAGATCGGGGCGCCGGCTGAGGTGTACGAAAATCCACGCACCGCGTTCGTCGCGGACTTCCTCGGTGTGTCCAACCTGCTGCGCGGCGACGCGGCCCGCGCCGTCTCCGGATCGGCGCAGGCTATCTCGATCCGCCCCGAAAAGATCCGCATCGAAGAGCCGGAATACGCGGCTCCTGACGGTCAAGTATCAGTTGCCGGCGCCGTCACCGAAGCGGTGTATCTGGGGATGCACACCCGCTATGTGATCGCGCTCGATCTCGGCGCCACACTGACGGTCGTCGAACAGAACCACGACGTGGCGCCGGCGAGCGGCTCGCGCCAGGTGGGCGACCGGGTCAGGCTCGTCTGGTCCCGCGAGCACAATCGGCCGGTACGCGAATGACGGACCCGCCGGTGTCCAGGGCCGCGGTGACCCGACTCTCCACGTTCCTCCATCTGCGCCCTCGGCTTGCCCTGGCGCTCCTTCTGGGGCCGCCGCTCCTCTATCTCGGCGTCGTCTATCTCGGGTCGCTCGCCGCGCTGGTCCTGCAGAGTTTCTATCACCTCGATGGCTTCACCGGCCTCGTCGTCAAACGCATCGGTCTCGCGACGTACCGCGACCTCTTGTCTCAATCCAACATCGACATCGCGGTACGCACCGCGGTGATGGCTGCGCTCGTCACCATCGCCGACGCGGTCCTTGCCCTGCCCCTCGCGTATTACATGATCCGGTACGCCTCGCCGCGTGTGAAGACGATGCTCTATCTGGCCGTCCTCATGCCTCTCTGGTCCAGTTATCTGGTGAGGGTCTATTCCTGGAAACTGATCTTGGCCAAAGAGGGCATCGTGAGCTGGTTGGCCTCGGTTCTTCACCTGACATGGCTGCTCGACGCCGTCCTGAGTCTGCCCGTCATAGGCGGACCGTCACTGTCGGTGTCCGCGCTCGGCACGTTCCTCGCGTTCGTCTACGTGTGGCTGCCGTACATGATTCTGCCGATTGCCGCCGCGCTCGAACGCGTCCCGACATCGCTCATTGAAGCGTCCGCCGATCTCGGCGCGAACCCCGGACAGACCTTCAGGCGGGTGGTATTGCCGCTCGCATTCCCGGGGATCGCCGCCGGGTCGATCTTCAGTTTTTCGCTGACGCTCGGCGACTTTGTCGTGCCAGGAACCCTTGGCAACTCGAGCCTGTTCATCGGCCAGGCCGTCCTCGCGCATCAGGGAACCGCCGGCAACATCCCGCTCGCCGCGGCGTTTACCGTGATACCGATGGCCATCATGGCGGTCTATCTTCTGGCCGCAAGAAAGGTAGGAGCGTTCGATGCGCTCTGACGGCGCCCCGCTCGGCCTGCGCGCGGCGGTTGCGGGCGTCATCGCGTTCCTTCACGCGCCGTTCGCCGTCATCCTCCTCTACAGCCTCACCACCGAAGAGGCGTCGTTTCGCTTTCCGCCGCCCGGCCTGACGCTCGATTGGTTCCGCGTCGCGTGGAATCGCCAGGACATCTGGGATGCACTTGGGCTCTCGCTGCGCGTCGCCGGCGTGTCGACTGCCGTCGCCCTGGTCATGGGGACGCTCGCCGCGGCGGCGGTGCATCGCGGTCGATTCTTCGGACGCGAGGGTATTTCATTCCTGTTGATCCTCCCGATCGCCTTGCCTGGCATTGTCACGGGCATCGCGCTCCGATCGGCGATGAGCCTCATGGGTGTCCCATTCAGCTTCTGGACGATCATCCTGGGCCATGCCACCTTCTGCATCGTGGTCGTCTACAACAATGTGCTGGCCCGATATCGTCGGATGTCCCGCTCCCACGTCGAAGCCTCGATGGATCTGGGCGCCTCCGGTCCCGCAGACGTTCAGGTACGTTGTCCTCCCGAATCTCGCGACCGCGCTCGTGGCCGGCGGCATGCTGGCCTTTGCATTGTCATTCGACGAGGTCATCGTGACCACGTTCACCGCAGGGCAGCAGCAGACGTTGCCGATTTGGATGTTCGCGCAGCTGATCCGGCCGAGGCAGCGCCCGGTCACCAATGTCGTGGCCGTGTTTGTCGTGGCCGTGACCGCCATCCCGATCCTGCTCGCGCATCGCCTGACCCGCGATACCAGCGTGATGGCCGGAGGAGGGAAGTAGTGCGCTAGTGGCCTTCGAGGCCTTCCGGTGCCAGGCGCGCCAGGGCGCATGACAGGCGGCTTGGCGAGTCGCCGCGCGCCTCAGCCTGTTCCTTGCTCTGCACGGCCGCTCTGACGATGTGCGCTCCGAGATAACGAATGGGCTCCGGTGGGAACTTGCCGAACGGACGATCGACGATCGGCATTTCGCTCCACTCGTTCCTCAGGCCGAGTGCGAGACTTGCCAGGATTCGACCTCCCACGACTGACGGACCGACGCCGTTGCCGCTCCATCCGATGCCGTAGCAGATGTGTGTGCGGCCTCCCAGGTGGCCGATGACAGGCAGGCCGTTGACCGAACGATCGATGGCGCCGGACCAGTCGCGGTCGATCGGCACCTCGGCGAGCATCGGGTAGAGGCGATGGAAATCGCTCGTGACCGTGCGAGCCCGGGTTGCATCGCGATCGAACTCGGGTCCGATGCGCCCGCCATACGCGATGCCCCACCCTCCTTTCCCGAACACGATTCGTCCGTCCCTCGTCGTCCGGTAGTAGTCCACCATCTGCTGCGAGTCGGTGATGCCTTCACCGCCGGTCCAGCCGATCGCCTGCAGCTTCTCCGGGATCGGTTGAGTCGCGACGATGTCGCTCGAGACCACGACGATGGACCGGGCGAGCTCGGAAAGACTGGCCGCCCATGCGTTGGTGGCAATGACGAGACGGTCGGCCGTCAGTCGGCCGTCTGGCGTCGTCAGCACGACCGGTGAATCGCGCGTAAACGACGTGACCGTCGTCTGCTCGAAGAGGCGAACACCGAGTGACAGGGCCACCTTGCGCAACCCGCGCACGAGGGCGGCGGGCTGCACCGTCGCGCCGCTTCGTTCGAGCACGCCTTCAAGGTGCCGACGGGAGCCTGCACGCCGCGCGACCTCCGCCGGATCCAGCCGCACGAATGCATCGAGGCCGAGTTCCTCGCAGAGTCGCACCGGACGTTCCCACGCGCCAATCTGCGCCGACGTCGTCGCCGTCCACAGCCAGCCGGCCTGGACGAAATGCGCGTCGATTTGATGGGCGGCCGAGAACGATCCGATCTCCTGAATGGCTGCTTCGGACCGGCGGCAGAGGTCGATGGCGGACGTCTTTCCGTAGAGTGCCATCAGCGTAGCGAACTTGGCCCACCACGACAGGACGAACCCTCCGTTCCGGCCCGACGCACCTCCGCCGCAGATGTCCTGCTCGACGAGCACGACATCCGACGCCGGATCGAGCTCTTTGATCCGAATGGCGGTCCACAGGCCGACGTAACCGCCGCCGATGATGGCGACATCCGCCCGGATGTCGCCCGCGAGTCGAGGCTCCGGCTCGAGCCCGGGCGCAATCGCTTCTTCGAGCCAGAGCGAACGGTGCATGTGCTAGCGGAGCTGCGACGTCATGAACGCGTCCCAGGCGTCAGGGGTCATGCGCTCGACTTTCTCCAGCTTGAACTTGAAGGTCTGCCAGTCGGGATTGTCGGGCAGGTCGATCTCCATGTCGGTGACGTACCCGGCGGCCTTGTGAACCCAGATGAATCCTCCACGATTCTCGAGACCTGGTCCGTTGATGCGGTACTTGCGGCAGAGGGCACCGCCGCGCTGCTCGTCGCCTGAATAGGAAACGTCGACTTCACCACGGTAGAAGAACGCCGGCCCATCCTGTTTGAACGTCGGATCGGCAAGCCCGACCTTGAAGCTCCCGTCGGGCTGGAGCAGGTGGCGGAACGCGAAGTTGAGGCTCGCCAGGTCGAAGTTGTAGATGTGGAACGGAAGGAATGCGATGGGCGTCTTTTCCGGATCCGGCTTGTTGAGACCCGGAAGCGCGGTGAACACGGCGCGTTCTTTGTCGTTGTAGTCGAGGACGGCCATGGTCTTGCGGCTGCCGTCGCCCAGCACATGGAGCGACTCGAGGCGCTTGACCGAAAAGGTGGCCCAGTCCATATCTGCCGTGACCAGCGCAGCAGGAGGATCCTTCGGGTGGAACTTGAACGATACGATCTGATCCTTCTTCGGAACGTAGATGGAAATCCACTCGGGATGCGTGCCGTCGATATTCGTCTTCACGTAGTGATACACGATGCCCGGCTGGACGCGCTCGGCTCGATACTGGAATTTCTCGACCTGCGCGGACGCGGTGCGCGCCACCATGCACATGGCCACGAGGCACAGAATCAAGGCACGTCGGGTCACTTGCGGCTCCTTTCGACCACCACTGTGACGGATTCCCATCGGTTCGAGTTCGCTGAGCGGCCGAGCGTCCTTCTCGGCCGCGCGCCGAGTCCTCTGACGGAGATGTCGTGCTAAGGTTACACCGACTGAGGAGCTTCGTGTGTGGCGCTGCCGACGTTCGGGTCGGCCTTCGATGGCAAACACGGACTGACAGTCATGGCGAACCGCTACCGAATGTTCGTGCTGGCAATTCTGCTCACGCTTCTTCCGAGCGGCCTGATCGCGACACGGAGACAGGCGCCGTCCGCATCGCCTGCGGCAGCCGAGGAGAAGAAGCCCGAGACTCCTGTCGACGACGACAAGCTCGTCGTCACACATCATGACGCGAGAATCGAAGGACGATCGATCAAGTACACCGTGACGACGGGCTTCATGCCCATCAGAAACGACGCGGGTGAGACCGAGGCGCGGATGTTCTTCATGGCGTACACCATGGACGGTGCGACGGTCGCGGCCAACCGGCCGTTGATGTTCTCATTCAACGGCGGGCCCGGTTCATCGTCGGTGTGGCTGCACCTCGGCGCACTCGGGCCGAGGCGGGTCAGGATGGAAGACCAGGGATGGATGCCGTCACCGCCATATCAACTCGTGGACAACGAGCATAGCTGGCTCGATCAGACCGATCTCGTGTTCATCGATCCGGTCGGCACCGGGTACAGCCGCGCGTTAAAGCCTGAGCTCGGCAAGAAATTCTGGGGGCTCGACGGCGACATCCGGTCGGTCGGCGAGTTCATCCGCATGTATCTGACGCGGCACGATCGCTGGAGCTCCCCGCTCTTCCTGGTAGGGGAGAGCTATGGGACGACGCGCGCCGCGGGGCTGGCCGGGCATCTTATCGATCGCGGCATCGCCTTCAACGGCATCGTCCTCATCTCGTCGATTCTCAATTTCCAGACGGCCGAATTCACGAAGGGAAACGATCTTCCGTACATCCTGCTGATTCCGACCTATGCGGCCACGGCCTGGTATCACAAGAAACTGCCGGCGGAATTCACCGATCTCAGGCAGGTTCTGACGGAGGCGGAGCGCTGGGCCTCGAACGAATATACGCTGGCGCTCGGCAAGGGCGATCAGCTTGGGGCCGACGAGCGGCGCACGACCATCGATCAGATGGCGAGGTTCACGGGACTCAGCAAGACGTTCATCGACAACTGCGATCTGCGCGTCGAGCTCTCGCAGTTCAATGCGGAACTGCTGCGCGATCGCAAACGGACCGTGGGACGCCTGGACAGCCGCTTTACGGGACTGAATGCCGCGGCGGTTTCGGAGTCGCCGGATTTCGATCCGGCCATGGCGGCCATCCGTCCTCCGTATACGGCCATGTTCTATGACTACGTGCGCACATCGCTCGGTTTCAAGTCGGACACGGTCTACTACATTCTCGGAGGCGGGTTCAGGGACTGGGATTTCGGGTCGGACAACAAGTTTGCCGACACGAGTGAGGCGCTCCGGAGCGCATTTGCCAAGAACCCATCGATGAAGCTGTTCATCGCGTCCGGGTACTTCGATCAAGCCACTCCTTACTTCGCGACGAAGTACACCATCGCGCACATGAGTCTCGATCCGAGCCTCAGAAAGAACGTCGTGACGAGCGAGTACGAGGCCGGGCACATGATGTACATCCACGTGCCGTCGCTCGAGAAGCTGAAGCGCGACGTGACGCAGTTCATCGGCTCAGCAGCCGGTGCGAAGTAGGCCCGAGCCGATCGAGGCGAGCCTCGCCACTCTGACGGCAAGCTTCGGATAGCCGGACCCTCCTGCGCGTGATACCGTGGCGAGCCATGGCGCTCGCCGATCGACTCGCCGCACTCGACTGGCCCGGCCTCTCATCGTCTCTATCGTCTGCCGGTTTTGCGCGGACGCCCGCCGTCCTCGATCCAGCCCAGTGCAAAGCGCTCGTCGAGTTGTACCGCGACGAGGCGCGTTTCCGAAGCCGCGTCGACATGGCGCGTCATCGATTCGGCCAGGGCGAGTACAAGTACTTTGCCGATCCTCTTCCGGACGTGGTGCGCGAGATTCGTGAGTCGCTCTTTCCTCCGCTTGCATCGATTGCCAATCAGTGGATGACCGCGCTCGGATCGGCCGAGCGATTTCCCCCGACGCTGGACGGGTTCCATCGACGCTGCGCGGAGAACGGTCAGTCGAAGCCCACGCCGCTTCTCCTGCGCTACGAGGCAGGCGGCTACAACTGCCTGCATCAGGACATCTACGGAGACGTCGCGTTCCCGCTGCAGGCCGTCGTGTTCCTGGGATCGCCGGCTGAGGACTACACCGGGGGAGAGTTCGTCCTGGTCGAACAGCGACCGCGTGCCCAATCGGCCGTGGACGTGATTGCCGGCCAGCAGGGCGAGCTCGTCATCTTCACGACGCGCATCCGGCCGGTGTCAGGGTCGCGAGGCTATTACAGGGTAAACGTCAGACATGGCGTGGGGCGTGTCCACTCAGGCATCCGGTTCACGCTCGGCATCATCTTTCACAACGCCAAATAGTGCTTACAAGATTGTCAGAAACGAGGCTCGTGCGCCGAACCGTGAACCCTGAACGCTGAACCTTGAACCGCCAGAATTGTTCTAATCTCATCTTCTCCTGCGGTCTGACCTAGTTTCCGTTCGCAGACAGACTTCGATAAACCCCTTCGCAATTTTCCTAATGTTTTTGCGGGATCCGGATGGCCCCCACCTTGCCAATTGATGGGGTGGGATGAAACTCGACCGACTCTGCCTGATGCTCCTGCTCGTGGCCGCCCTGCTGCAGATGGCCACTCTGCGACGACCGGTGATGCTCACCGAGGTCGCGGTTTTGGGATTCCTGATCCAGGTGACTCGCTGTCTGGCCGGCGCCTCGTTCGTCAGGCCTCGCGTGGCGGGCACCGTCGCCGACCCGCGCGCCATCGCCGTTCCGCAGGCGTAGTCGACCTTCGACAAGCTCAGGTCGCACCTTCGACAAGCTCAGGTCGTACCTTCGACAAGCTCAGGTCCCCCTGAGTCTGTGACAACCGCTCCAACCGTCGTGGGGCATTGGTCAGGATCGAAGGGCGCCCAGGGCCTTTTGGCCGCTTATCTCCGCGCGTCGATGCTGACCCGCTGAGGAAGGTTCTTGGGCGCCGGGCCAATCGTGCAGACCGCCACCCCGACAAACCCATTGCTCGTCCAGTGAAGTTCCGTGTCCGTCACGGTGCCCGAGAACTCGCCGTGGCTCTGACATGGCGATCCGGCGTTCAAGAACAGCGTGCCCGTGAACGCCATTCCGTTCATGCTGCCGCTTCCAACCGACCCTGTGTAATCGGATTTCGGCGACAAGCGATAGACGCCCGTCACGCCTGATTGAAACTGGGTGAGCTGCAGCGTGATCTGCTGCGTCGGAAAATTGGACGAGGTCATCGTGCCCGTCCACGTTCCCGACAAGTTCTGCGGTTGGGAGTTGGAATTAGACGGCGCCGCGGGCGATCCTGCCGATCCCCCATCGTCGCACCCCATGAGGACTGAGCAGAGCAAGCCGATCACCGCGAGCCGGCGCATACGATCGGTCTATCGGCATGGCTGCCGCGCCGGAACGGGCCTTCTCGTGAACGAATTTTCGCGTTGCAATTTGACACACGCGGAAGGGAAGCGCTTTCGTCCAGCTTTCGTCGATCGCGGCGCGGACCACTCGTTTTCGAACACCTCGTCCACGGTCCAGCTTCGGTGCGTGCGGCTCACTCGCTGCGCAGCGCCACGATCGGATCGATTCGCACGGCTCGACGCGCGGGCAGATAGCTCGCGACGAGGGCGAACACGGCGAGAAGCGACAGCACTGTGGCGAATGCACTGACGTCGGTTGCGCTCACCTCGAAGAGCAGGCTGGCCAGCAGGCCTGCCAGCGAGAGCGCGCCAGCCAGGCCAATCGCGAGCCCGAGGGACGTCAGGAGGGCTCCCCGTCTGATCACGAGCGACAGAATGTCGCGCGCGGTCGCACCCAGCGCCAGCCGCACGCCAAACTCGCGCGTCCGCTGACTGACGAGATACGACATGACGCCGTAGAGCCCCAGAAAGGCAAGTGAGAGGGCGGCGGTGCCGAATGCCACGATCAGCACGAGCAGAAACCGCTGTTGCTTGAGAGAGTCGCTGACCACTTCTGAGAGCGGCATGATCTCGGCCATCGGAATTTCCGGATCGAGCGAGGCCAGCTCCCGCCGGATCGAAGGCACCACCTGCCGCCAATCGCCCGTTGATCGCACCATGACTGTCATGAAGTTATTGGGCACCTGGCTGATCGGCCAATACAGCGTGGCGCGTGCGGGCGCGTCGATCGATCTCAGCCGCACGTCGCTGACGACGCCAACGACTTCGGCGTTCAGCATGCTTTCCCAATCCATCATGATCCGTTTGCCAACCGGATTCTGCCCAGGCCAATACTCGTCGGCGAGCGCCTTGCTCACCACCACGACCTGAGGGCTCTCGGCGGTGTCGCGGTCCGTGAACACCCGGCCCCGCTGGACAGAGATGCCCAGCGTCTTGAACAGGTCCGTCGTCACCATGCGCACATCGGCCACCGGCTCGTCACCAGGACGCGGCGTCGCGCGATCAGGCAGTGAGAACGACGTCGCCGATCCCATGCCGAGAGGCCGCCAACTCATGGCGCCGGCCATCGTGACGTTGGGCAGCGCCTGAATGCGTTCGATGGCTTGCGTGTAGAAACGGGTCTGTGAGGCGGGATCCTTGTACTTCGCGCCCGGCAACGACAACTGGAACGACAGCACATCCTCCTGGAATCCAGGATCGACGTGTGTCAGGCGCCAGAAACTCTTCACGAGCAGCCCGGCGCCGACCAGAAGGACCAGGGCCAGCGCCACTTGTGCGACGGCTACGCCGTCCCGCAGGAGCTGACGGCTGGGGCTGACTCCGGCCGTGCGCGCGCCCTCTGCGAGCGATTGTCTCAATGCAGGCCGCGAGATGTGCAGAGCCGGGACCAGGCCGAAGACGAGCGCACTCAGCACTGAGAGCCCGGCTGTGAACGAGAGCGTGCTCATGTCGAGGCCGACTGGGCCGAGCGACGGCATGGCATCCGGTGCGATCGCGAGGAGGCCATCGAGCACCCACGAGGCGAAGAGCAGGCCGACGCTCCCGCCAATCAACGCCAGCACGACGCTCTCCGTGACTAGCTGGCGAGCCAGGCGCGTGGCGCTCGCGCCGAGCGACGCTCGAATCGCAAGCTCACGCTCGCGAACCGCGCCGCGCGCCAGCAGAAGGTTGGCGACATTGGCGCAGGCAATCAGGAGCACGAGAGCGACTGCGCCCATCAGCACGAGCAGCGCGGGTCTCACATCGGTGACGAGATCGCGATGGAGCGGCGCCACGGTGACACCCCAGCCGGCATCGGCATCAGGGCTCTCCTGCTCGAGGCGTTTGGCGATCGCCTCCATCTCTGAGCGCGCCTGCTCGAGCGAGACGCCGTCCTTCAGGCGCGCGACCACCTGCAGCCACCGGCCAGACCATCCCCTGAACTGCTCGTTGATCGTCAGCGGCACCCAGACCTGCGCGTCCGCCGGCAGCTGCAGACTCGGCGGCAGAACTCCCACGACCGTTCTGACTTCGCTGTTGAGCGTGATGGTCTGACCCACGATGGCCGGATTGGCGCCGAAGCGGCGTCTCCACAAGCCGTCGCTGAGGAGCGCAACGTCCGGCGCGCCAGGACGACTCTCTTCCGGAAGGAAGACCCGCCCGATTGCCGCATTGACGCCCAGCGTCGAAAACAGGTTCGCGGTGACGGCGCCGGCTGTCAGACGTTCTGCGGTGCCGCTGCCGGTGAGGTTCGTGTTGTACGGCGCAAAGCCCGCGAGCGACTCGAAGCTGCCAGACCGTTCGGACCAACGTATGAAGTTGGCCGGCCCGACGACGTTGCGCTCGCTGCCATCGCGCTTGTAGTTTCGCTCCCAGACCATCACGAGACGTTCGGGATGGGCGAAGGGCAGGGGCCTGAGGAGCATCGCTTCGACCAGGCTGAAAATGGCGGTGTTCGCGCCGATGCCCAGGGCGAGTGTGGCGACGACCACGAAGCTGAACCCGGGAGATCGCAGGAGCATCCGGACGGCGTAGCGAAGATCCTGGAGCAGAGTGGTCATGGGGTTCCTGTGGAGAATGAGCAGTTAGCAATGAGCAATTAGCAACGAGCAATGGGCGAAAAGCAAGGAGCGAGCCATTTCGTGACTAGCGAAGCCATTGCTTCTGCGGCCATGCGACGCACGAAAGGCGTCGGGCTCACTCTTGCCACCACCGAATCTGCCGTCCGAGGGCGGGACGACCCGTCCCAGTTCCGGACGTCCGAACGAGAGTTAGAATGACGACTGTTCGGAGGTGATGGATGAGGATTCGTGTCCTGATGGCGGTCGGACTCCTGGTCGTCGGCGTCCACCAGGCGTCGGCTCAGGTGTCAGTCCGGGAGGAGCCCATCACGATTCCGACGTGGGAGATCGGTCCGCCTCAGATCCATCCTCAGTTCACCGCGCCCATCGGAACCATCTATCCCTACGCCCTCAATGACGTCCTGATCGATCGCAAGGTTGACAAGGTCTACAAGGGCGTCATTCTCGAAAACGAGTACATCAGGGTGCTGGTCCTGCCGGAGATCGGCGGCCGCATCCATGGAGCCATCGACAAGACGAACAATTATGAATGGCTCTACTGGCAGAAGACGATCAAGCCCGGACTGATCAGCCTGACGGGCGCCTGGATCTCGGGTGGCATCGAATGGAATTTTCCGCGCGGCCATCGTCCTTCCGGGTTCATGCCCGTCGAGCACCGGATCGTGCGTCATGACGACGGGAGTGCCACCGTCTGGGTCGGCGAAACAGAGCCCGTGTATCGCATGCGCTGGCTCGTCGGCATGACCATCTATCCCGGCAAGAGCTACCTGCGTTGCGACTACGTCTTCATCAACCCGACCAGCTACACGCAATCCTTTCAGTATTGGTCAACTTCGGCCACCTATGCCAACGAATGGGCGCAGGCGCAGTATCCCGGCGACATGGTGACGGGGCATGGGAAGCACGAGTTCTGGAACTGGCCGGTGAATAACGGCGTGGACCTGACCTGGTGGAAGAATTCCCCCAACGCGGCGTCGTACTTCGCCGTGGACAATCCCTCCGACTGGTTTGGCACGTACGACCACCGCGCGCACGGCGGCATGATCCACGTCGCCGATCATCACGTGATGCCGGGCAAGAAGCTCTGGACCTGGGGCTCGGGGCCGTCCGGTCGTATCTGGGAAGACATATTGTCTGACGGCGGCGGCGCGTACTTCGAGCCGCAGGCCGGCGCATGGAGCGACAACCAGCCGGACTTTCACTGGCTGTGGCCCAACGAAGTCAAGACGGCCCACGACTACTGGTATCCCGTGCGCGACACGCGGGGCTATCACAACGCGAGCCGCGACTTCGCGGTGAACACGGACGTGCGCGACGGCATGGCGTTCGGCGCGGTGTACGCCACATCGGTTGCGCGCGATGTGAAGATCGTGCTCGAGAACACGCGAACCCACGCGGTCCTGCGCGAAGCGGTCGTGACGGTGTCGCCGGACAAGCCGTTCACGGCTGAAATGAGCGTGCCGAACGACGTCACGGTGTTCGATCTGCGCCTGGCCGTTTACGATGCGGCAGGGCATCTGCAGATAGACGTTCAGCAGCGGCCGCCCGCGAAGATCGACCTGCCGGCCGGTCTCAAGGATCCCGGCGATCCAAAGGCGATGACCGCCGACGAGCTCGTGCTGTCGGGCGACTGGCTCGACAAGTTCCTTCGTCGGAACGAAGCACTCACTTACTACCAGGAGGCGCTGACGCGCGATCCGAACGACACGCGCGCCAACATCGCGATGGGGTTCCTGCGACTCAAACAGGGTGAGTGGCAGGAGGCACTCGATCACCTGAACACGGCGCTTCAACGTGACGGCGACAATTCCCGATTGTATTTCGGCAGGGGCCTGGCCTACGCCGGGCTGCGGGATTTCGACGCGGCGTACAAGAACTTCTATCGAGCCACCTACACGTACGACTTCGCCGCAGCGGCGTATCTCAATATCGCGCGCATCGACATTCGCCGGGGGCAGTTCGACGCCGCGCTCGACAAGCTGGCTGATGCGGAAGCTCGGAACGGACGGTTTGCCGATCTGCCGGCGCTCGAGGCGGCCGTCCTCCGGCATCTGGGCCGGAACCGCGAGGCGCTCGCAGCGGCCGATCGCGCGCTCGACCGCGATCCGATGCAGTTCATGGGCGGCTACGAACGCGCGTTGGCGCTCAAGACGACGGGCACAGACGGCGTCGAGTGGTCCCAGGAGTGGCGTTCAGTGATGCGGGGATCTCCGCAGAATTATCTGGAGCTCGCAACGGCGTATGCGGAAGCCGGGCTTTATGACGAGACCGATGCCGTCCTTGCGGATGCGTCCGGCGGTCTCGACGACCAGGCCGTCCCGCCCACGCTCAATTACCTGCGCGGCTACTTCAGGAGCCTGCAAGGACAGCAAGCCGACGCGAGGATGTACTTCGAGAAGGCGGCTCACGGACCGGTCAACTACACGAACCCTCATCGGTTGGAGGAGCGGGCCGCCCTCGAAGAGGCCATCCGTCTGAACCCGCGCGATGCGCACGCGCAGCTCTTCCTCGGCAACCTGCTCTATTCGAAGGGCCGGCGCGCCGAAGGCCTCGAGCAGTGGAGGAAGGCGGTCGCCATCGATGACCGCCTTGCCCTCGCATGGCGGAACATCGGATACGGTGAGCGCGATCTGAACAGGAACTTCGCCGCATCACTGGACGCCTACCGCACGGCTGCGGATCTTGACCCGACCGATGCCCGCTGCCTGCTCGAGCTCGATCAGGTGGCGGAACTGAAGGGCGTGCCCTCGTCCGAGCGCCTCGCGTACCTCGACACGCGCGTCAAGGCCGTTGAGGGTCGCGACGACCTCACGGCTCGACGGATCGATCTGTTGCTCGAGTCCGGCTCTGAAGCCGAGCTGACGAAGGCCCTGTCGATCCTGCGATCGAGGCACGTTCACAGCTGGGAGGGGAGCTATGGCATTCACGAGGCGTGGGTCGAGGCCAATCGCCGCCTCGCCAGCCTCGCGCTGGCACGGCGCGACCTGGCAGCGGCATCGCGTTATCTGAGCGCCGCGCTCGACTATCCAGCCAACCTCGAGGTGGCGCCCAGGACGCCGGACTTTCGCGCGCACCTCTATTGGGATCTTGCGCGTCTCAACACCGAGATGAAGAAGCGCGCCGAGGCTGACAAATATCTGAAAGAGATCCTGGCCGAGCGCTACGGCAAGGCGCATCTCGGAACGTTCTATCAGGCCCGGGCTCAAAAGGCGCTCGGGAACGATCAGGAGTATCGATCGCTGATGGACCGGCTCGAGAAGGCCGCGCGCGAATACCTGTCCGGAAAGTACGAGTATCGTGGCGATCCGGAGGTCCTCGGTCACTACCTTCTCTCGGAAGTGCTCGAGGAGCGTGGGGACAAAGCCGGTGCTCAGCAGGAGCGTCAGGCCGCGCTCACGTTGAACCCGCGAGCCGAGAGGCTCGCTGTGCTCGACGCCCAGCTGGACACGGCCAGCGCGCATCAATAGGACGGATACTTAGGAGCAGACGATGGGAAATCTGATCGGGGACTTGCGCTACGCCGTGCGAACGTTGCTACGGCAACCGACGTTCACGCTCGTCGCACTGGCGACGCTGGTCCTGGGCATTGGAGCCAACACCGCCATCTTCAGCGTGATCAAGGCGGTGCTGCTCAACCAGCTCCCGTACGAGAATCCCTCCCGCCTGGTCGTCATGCGCGAGCAGAACCCCGACGGCACGTCGGATCTGGTCTCCTCGCCCACTTATCTGGACTGGAAAGAACAGTCGGTCACGGTGAAGGGGCTCGCGGCCTTTCGCCATGTGAGCTACGCGTTTGCCGGTCAGGGTGAACCGCTCGACGTGCCCAGCGTGCGCGTGACGCCGAATCTGTTCGAGACGCTCGGTTCGCGCGCGGTCCTGGGCCGGACGTTCACGAACGACGAGGGCACACCAGGCGCCGATCACGTGGCCATCCTCGGGCAGGCGTTCTGGGAGCGGCACTTCGGCGGATCGACCAGCGTCATCGGCCAGAAGATCCAGCTCGACGCGCAACCCTACACGGTCGTCGGCATCATGGCCGGCGATTTCGATTTTCCGCCGAGCGGGAACATCGACATCTGGACGCCGCTCACCTTCGATCCCAACGACATGCACGGGCGGTCGCGGAAGGCGCGAGCCCTCAACGTCATTGGCCGCCTCACCGACTCGACGACCGAGGAACAGGCGCAGCGCGAGTTTACGGTCATCGCCGCGCGGCTTGGGTCGAGTTACCCGGACAGCAACGCCGGCTGGGGCGCGCGCGTGATGGCGGTGCAGGAACAACTCGTGACGACCGTGCGGCCGGCGCTGATGCTGATCATGGGCGCCGTCGGCTTTCTTCTGCTCATCGTCTGCGCCAACGTCGCCAACTTGATGCTCGCGCGCCTGTCCGCGCGCCGCACGGAGATTGCCGTTCGCGCGGCGCTCGGAGCGGGGCGCGCGCAGCTGATTCGTCAAGTGCTTGCCGAGAGCCTCGTGCTGTCAGCCGTTGGCGGCGTGCTGGGACTCCTCGTCGCGTGGGCCGGGGTCAGGTTCGTGCATGCGCTTCCGCAGGGCAGCCTCCCGCGGATGCAGGACGTGCGTCTGGACGCCGGTGTGCTGCTCTTCGCGGCGGTCACCTCGATTATCGTCGCCATCGTCTTTGCGCTGGTTCCGGCGCTTCAAGCCTCGCGCGCGGGACTGCGCGACACGATCCAGGCGTTCTCCGGGGTGACGAGCGGATCCAGTTCGAACCGCCTGCTCGGCGCGCTCGTCGTGATCGAGGTCGCCCTCGCGCTCGTGCTGCTCGTCGGCGCCGGACTCATGACGAGGAGCTTCGCGCAGCTCATGCGCGTCTCGCCCGGCTTCGAACCGGCGAATCTCGTTGCGGTGCAGATCTACCTGCCGACCACGAAGTACACCACCGGGCTCCAGCGCACCCGATTCTTTCTGGATACGATCCATCGCGTGAGAGCGATTCCCGGCGTGCGCTCGGCCGCCGCGGTGAGCTCGCTTCCCATGTATCCCGTGGGAATCGATTTCGCGTTGCCCTTCACCATCGAAGGGAAGACACCGCCGCCATCGGGTGAGGAACCCCGTGCCGACATCAGGGCGGCGTCACCGGGGTATTTCGAGACGATGAAGATTGCGTTACTGAAGGGCCGGTTCCTCGAGGAACGCGACCGCCAGGGCGCACCGGGCGTCATGGTGATCAACGAGACGATGGCCAGGCGATATTTCCCTGGCGAGGATCCGATTGGCAGGGTGGTCGAGAATCCCCACGGCAAGGGTGAGGTCGTGGGCGTCGTTGGCGACGTGAAGCACTACGGCCTCGACAGTCAGCCGAGAGCGGAACTGTTTCTGCCGTCGCTCCAGCAGCCCTTCCCGGGCATGGCGCTGATCGTGAGGACGTCATCCGATCCGATGGGATTCATCGATGCGATTCGCAGGGAAGTGCTGGCCGTAGACCCGGAACAGCCCGTCTACGATGCCAAAACGATGGTGGATGTGGTGTCGCAGTCGGTGTTTCTGCCGCGCATCAGCATGCTGCTCCTTGGCGCGTTTGCCGTCTCGGCGCTGCTGCTTGCGGTCGTGGGCATCTACGGCGTCGTGTCTTACAGCGTCACGCAGCGCACGCGCGAGCTCGGTGTCCGCATGGCGCTTGGCGCCGAATCGCGCGACACCATGCGTCTGGTCATCGGCCGAAGCATGGCGCTCGTCGCTGTCGGAGTCCTCGGCGGGCTGGTGGCATCGGTCCTCGTGACCCGCGCCATCAGAGGTTTGCTCTTCGAGGTCAGTCCGCTCGATCCGATGGTCTTCGCCGGCGTCTCGTTCCTTCTTGCCGTCGCGGCATTTCTCGCCAGCGTGATCCCCGCGAGGCGCGCGACGAGAGTCGATCCCATCGTCGCCCTGCGGGTCGACTGACGCATGCATCTGATCCTGGCCCTCGTCACGGCGTGGTGGCTGGGCGCCCGGCCTCCAGATGGAGCGTTCACGCACGAGTTGTGGGACGCGAACCGCGACATCTATCAGGAAATCCTCCGGCATCCGTTCATCGGCGGGATGACCGACGGGTCGCTGCCGCACGATGTGTTCGCGAGCTACCTGCTCCAGGATGCGTTCTACCTGCGCGAGTTCGCGGTGGCGCTTCGCGTGGTTGCGGCCAAGGCGCCCAAGAAGGAATGGGCCGATCTCCTCGAGCGGCACGCACAGGAATCGCTCGACGAGGAGATGCGGCTTCATCGAACGATTCTGGCGGACTATCGCGTGTCGGCCGACGTGCAGGCGCGCGCCCAGCCGCCACCAGACGCCCTGGCCTACACGAATTTCATCGTGGCGACCGCCTATCGAGGATCGTTCGGCGAGGCGATGTCGGCGCTCTTGCCCTGTTACTGGATCTACCGGGAGCTCGGCCGGGATCTCAAACCTCGCAGCTCACCCGATGCGAGCTATCGCCTCTGGATCGAATCGTACGCATCTGCCAGCTACAGCCAGTCGGTGGACGAGGTGCTGGCAATCGTCGACGAGGTTGCGGAGCATGCCGACGTCGCCGAGCGCCGGCAGATGACGGACCTCTATCGGCAGGGCAGCCGATACGAGTGGATGTTCTGGGAAGCGGCGTACAGGCCGAGGGACTGGCCGCCGCACGCGACGACCGAGCCTCGGCCTACCTGGGCGCGCTGAGTTTGCTGTTGGAGAGATGTGCAGCGCCGCGCGGTCATGCTAGCATCACATCGGGCCTGAGGAGCCCGCCATGCCCAAGTTCATAATCGAACGAGAGATACCCAATGCCGGCAAGATGACCGAGGCCGAGTTGAAGGCCGCGGCCGCTCAGTCGAACAAGGCCCTGCGCGATCTGGGTCCGAAGATTCAATGGCTGCACAGCTTCGTCACCGACGACAAGCTGTACTGCGTGTATCTGGCGCCGGACGAAGCGACCATCCGGGAGCACGCGGTGAAGTCCGGATTTCCGGCGAACCGGATTTCGGCGGTGCGGCAACTCATCGATCCCACCACGGAGGAGTGAGACCCCTTCCGCTAGCCGCTTCCCTGATTCTCCACCGCGAACTCGATCGCCTCTTCCATCGTCATAGTGCAGCCGGCCATCCAGACGCGCGAGCGCTCTGACGCAGTCAATTGATCGTGGGCGGACTGCAGATGAACGAGCAGGAGTTGCTGCTCCGTCGCGAGGAGCGGCGTCCCGACCAATCGTCGGAGCGCCGCCGCGGCGCCCGCCAGCCGCATCGCACGATCCGCTCTGCCCTGCGCCGCCGCGGCGCGCGCATAGCCTTCGAGCGCGCGGGCGAGGCCGCGCTTGTGGCCGCCCAGCTGCCTGAAATCGTCGACCGCCTCCCGAAGGCGCTCGAGCGCTGAGGCCAGGTTGCCCTCGTCCAGCGCCAGGCTGGCGAGGTCGATTCGCAGCGTGCCGGCACTCCAGGGATCAGCGAGCGATTCGAATCCAGCAAGGGCTCGCTCGTAGAGCATGCGCGCCTGCGCGCGATCGCCCAGTTCACGGGCGATGTCGGCCTGATGGTGGAGCGACCAGGCGACGCCCGTCTCGTCTCCCAGCTCCCGGAAGAGCGTCATCGATTCCTGATGCCGGCGCTGCGCCTCGTCATAGGCGCGCTGTTCCTTCAGCATGCTTGCCTGGTTGCTCAAGGCGCGGGCCAGCATGAGGCGATCGCCAATTTCCTCCGAGAGCGCCGCCGCCTCCTCGAAGAGTTGCTGCGCGCCGAGATGGTCGCCGAGATGCGTCCGCGTGTTCGCGAGGGCGTTGAGCGCGATAGTCACGCCGCGAGTTTCGCCGAGGCTCCTGTAGATCTCGCAGCTCTCCTTGAACAGCTGTTCCGTGGCTTCGAAGTCGCGCTGTCCGGATCCCAGGACCCCGCTTGCGAAGACGGCCTTCGCTCTGGCCGACGAAGGTTGCGCGGCGCCCGGCACGCGGAGAAGCGAGTCCAGGCGCTCACGGCCCTCCGCGAAGAGCTCGCGCAGCTCCCAGTACCGCAGGAGGCCCGCACCCAGGCGCAGGCCCCATTCAACGTTCTCGGTTTTGGTCAACCAGTCGAGGGCTGCGCGGATGTTGTCCAGGTCGCGATCGAGCCGATCGAGCCAGATGGGCTGATCGGATCCCTCGATGTTCGTGGCGGCTTCCTCGGCCAGCACGAGATAGTAGGCAGCGTGGGCCTTTCGGACGAGCGCCTCTTCACCCCGTTCGGCCAGCTGCTCGAGCCCGTACTCCCGGATGGTCTCCATGGTCGTCAGTCGAGCCTCGCCATCGGGCTGCTCGGAGAGCTGGAGCAGACTCTTGTTGACGAGCGAATCGATGCCGTCGATGACGTCGATGCCCAGATCGCGTCGGACATCCGAGACCGCTTCGGTCGCTTCGAAGGTGCACCCGCCGACGAAGACTGAAAGCCGCCGGAACAGGCGTTGCTCCGGTTCCGTCAGCAGGTCGTGGCTCCAGGCGATCGCACCGCGCAGCGTCTGCTGGCGTGCGGGAAGGTCCCTCGCGCCTCCGGTGAGAATCTGCAGTCGGCTTTGAAGGCGACCGAGCATCGCATTGGGAGGGAGAGTCTTGACCCGGGCGGCGGCGAGCTCGATCGCCAGCGGCAGGCCGTCCAGCCGATTACAGATCTCGGCGATGGCGCGGGCGTTGTCGCCGGTCAGAGAAAAGTCGGGTTTCGACGCCGTCGCCCGTTCGATGAACAGCATTACGGCCGGGTTCTTCGCCAGCATCTCTGGGGCGGAGCGCGTTGGATCCGGGCGTGCCAGCGGCAGCACGGGGAACTCGTGTTCCTCGGAGACGCGCAGCGGCTCGCGGCTCGTCACCAGGATCTTGAGTGGGGCGTTCGAAGCCACGAGCTCGGCGACGAAGGGGCCTGCGGAGATCAGGTGCTCGAAGTTGTCCAGAACCAGGAGCGCCGGCGCCGTGAGCTGCTGGATCCGATCGCGCAGAGCCAGGACGATCGAGGTCTGTGCGGTCGGCCTGACGCCGAAAGCCTGCGCCACGGCGTTCGCGACCAGCGTCGGGTCAATCGTCGCCGACAAGCCGGCGAAGAACACGCCGGCCGGAAAATGCGTCTTGAGGTCGGCGGCGAGCTGCAGCGCGAGACGCGTCTTGCCCGTCCCGGCGGCGCCCGTGAAGGTGACCAGGCGTACGCGGTCGCGGAGCAGGAGCTGCGACCCTTTTTCCACCTCGGCGTCGCGGCCGATCAGAGCCGTCCTCGGGACCGGCAGGCTCGCAGGCTCCGGGGCCGCCGCACGGACGGGGCTTGCCGCCAGGTGCGTCGCCATCGTGTCGAGATCGCGCACGAGGTCGCGCGTCGACTCATAGCGATCGAGCGGGTCCTTGGCAAGGCATCGCGCGATGAGCCACTGCAGAGGCAGGGGGACTTCCGGGTTCAGGTCCGCGAGCGGGCGAGGCTCGTCGCGAATGATCGCGGCCAGCTCCTCGACCGACGTGCTGCGCTCGAACGTTCGACGTCCGCTCAGGAGCTCGTAGAGGACGATGCCGAAGGCAAACTGGTCGCAGCGGAAATCGAGCGGCTTCCCGGTTGCCTGCTCGGGCGCCATGTATCCAACGGTCCCGAGCACGGCGCCCATCCTGGTAGAAGGACCGTGGATGAGCGTCGTGACGAGCTCCTGGCCGCTGGCGGCCGCCGTCACCTTGGCCAGCCCGAAGTCGAGAATCTTCACGCGCCCGTCCGTGGTCAGGAAAATATTTTCCGGCTTCAGATCCCTGTGCACGATGCCGCGCGAATGGGCGGCCGAGAGGCCGGCCGAGATCTGGCGGGCGTAGTCCAGCACGCGTCGAAGTGGCACGGGTCCTTCGAGAAGCGCGCGCCGGAGCGTCTGACCCTCGAGCAGTTCAGAGACGACGAACGGGGTCTCATCGTCCTCGCCAATGTCGTAGACGGCGAGGATGTTGGGATGGTTGAGCGCCGCGGCGGCGCGGGCTTCGATTTCAAAACGCCGCAGGCGGTCCGGGTCTCTCGTGAGGTCCTGCGGAAGGACCTTGATGGCCACATCGCGTCCGAGACGCGGGTCGTGGGCTCGATAGACCTCGCCCATGCCGCCCGCGCCGACGCGATCGGTAATTTCGTAAGGTCCTAGTCGTGTCCCTCGCTCTAACGCCATTTCGCCGGTGGTTCATACATGATACTCGGACAGGACGCCTTGCGCCGTGAGCCTTGCGCCGACATAATCGCTGTCGAGGTCCACCTATGATCGACCGCCCGCAGATCGCTCCATCACTCGTTGAGCAGCAGAACGCGAGCCTGGCCACCGATCTGGAGCGCGACTTCGAATCGCTCGGCGAGCAGTTGTCGCGCCGCGATATCGACGTCGAGTGGCTCGTCGGACGCGCCCAGGCATATCGCGTGGCTGTGCCGTCGTGGGGCGTCGGGACGGGCGGGACCCGCTTCGCCCGCTTTCCCGGCATCGGGGAACCGCGCGGCATCGACGAGAAACTGCACGACTGCGCGGTCATCAACCAGCTGACGAGAATCACGCCGAACATTTCGCTTCATATTCCATGGGACCGTCCCGCTGACCGCGGTCGTTTGAAGCAGCTGGCCGTCTCGCTCGGCCTCGGCTTTGACGCGATGAACTCCAACACCTTTCAGGATCAACCCGACCAGCCGCACTCGTACAAGTTTGGCAGCCTGAGTCACACGGACCCTGCTGTGCGGCGGCAAGCCGTGGAGCACAATCTCGAGTGCATCGAGATCGGCCAGGCCCTCGGATCGAAAGCGCTCACCGTCTGGATCGCCGATGGCGGAAACTTTCCGGGCCAGCAGCATTTTCGCCGGACGCTCGATCGCTATCTGGACAGCATGCGGGCCATCTACGCCGGCCTGCCGGCCGACTGGCAGGTGTTCCTCGAGCACAAGCTGTACGAGCCCGCGTTTTACTCGACCGTCATAAACGACTGGGGCGTCAGCTACTGGGCGGCCACACAGCTCGGGCCGAAGGCCCGCTGTCTCGTGGATCTCGGGCACCATGCGCCGAACGTCAACATCGAGATGATCGTGGCGCGGCTCATCCAGTTCGGCAAACTCGGCGGATTTCACTTCAACGACAGCAAGTACGGCGATGACGATCTCGACTCGGGCTCAATCACGCCGTTTCAGCTGTTTCTTGTGTTCAACGAGCTCGTGGATGCCGAGCTCGGACGCGTCGCCGGATTCTCGCCCGCGTACATGCTGGACCAGTCGCACAACGTCACCGATCCCCTTGAGGCGCTGACGTCGAGTGCGATGGAAGTGCAGCGCGCGTACATCAAGGCGCTGCTCGTGGACAGGCGGGCACTCGAGAGCTATCAGGATTCGAACGACGCGCTGATGGCGCTCGCGACGCTCAAGGAAGCGTTCAACGAGAACGTCTCGCCGATTCTTGCGATGGCGCGTCGCCGGAGCGAAGGAGCGATTGATCCGATCGCCGTCTACCGCGCGAGCCGCTACCGCGAGCTCAAGGCGCAGGAGCGCGGCGCGGCAAGCCCGGCGAGCGCGGGGATCGTGTAGAACCCCAAAACCTTGGAACCCTGCTTTGTCGCCGTCGATCTTGGCGCCAGCAGCGGCCGTGTCGTCGTCGGCTGCTTCGAGCGGGACAGCATCGCCCTCGAGACAGTTCACCGCTTTCCGAACGAGCCCGTCCACCACGCGGGCCGCGAGCGGTGGAACACGCGCGCGCTCTTCGACGGGATCAAGCACGGGCTGAAGCAGCTGGGCCATCGTCGCGCGTCGGTTCGCTCGATCGGCGTGGACACGTGGGGCGTGGACTACGGCCTCTATGACGCGGCCGGACACCTCATCGAAGAGCCCGTCTGCTATCGCGACAAACGCACTGAAGGCAGCATCGAGCGGGTCCTGGCGCGCGTACCGCCGGCGGATCTTTTCAGGATGACGGGCATCCAGGTCCAGCCGTTCAACACCATCTATCAGCTCGAGGCCCAGCGCTGGCATGGTGAGTGGCCGGCCGCCACCGCGAGACTCCTGATGATGCCCGACGTCTTCCATCACCTGTTGTGCGGTTCGATGTCCGGCGAGGTGACGATGGCGAGCACGACACAGCTGGTGTCGGCGGAGCGGCGTGAATGGGTGCCGGAGATTTTCCAGGCGCTCGACCTGCCGCTCGACGTCATGCCCAGGATTGTGCAGCCGGGCACCGTTCTCGGAGAGCTGTCACAGTCCCTCCAGACGGAGCTGAATCTTCCTCCAGTGCGCGTCGTCGCGTCCGGCACTCACGACACGGCCAGCGCGGTCGTCGGAGCGCCGATTCGATCGGGCTGGGCGTATCTGAGCTCCGGGACCTGGTCGCTTCTCGGGCTCGAAACGGAGCGGCCGATCGTCACCGAGGTGGTTCGATCGCAGAACCTGACGAACGAAGCCGGCGTGGGTGGGACGAACCGGCTGCTCAAGAACATCATGGGCCTCTGGATTCTGGATTCGTGCCGACGAGTGTGGGCCGAGCGCGGCATCCATACCGATTACGCCACGCTGATGGACGAGGTCGAGGCCGCGCCGCCATTCCAGGGATTCATCGATCCCGATCACGCACGGTTCTTCAATCCGCCGGACATGGTCCTGGCGGTCACCGCCGCGCTTCACGAGGCTGGCCAGCGTGCGCCGGCAACACCGGCCTCCATCGCGCGGGTCGTCCTCGAGTCGCTGGCGCTTCGGTACGCGCAGGCGGTGAGAGGATTGGAGACGGTCACGGGAACACGCATTCGCGGAATCCGGATCATCGGCGGGGGGTCGCAGAATGCGTTTCTCAATCAGGCGACCGCCAACGCGTCGATGGTCGAGGTCTGCGCCGGTCCGGTCGAAGCCACGGCCCTCGGCAATCTTGTCGTCCAGGCCTTGGCCAACGGCCGATTCGCGAATACTTCCGAGGCGCGGTCAGCGATCGCACGATGCCTGCCGGGGGACACGTACGAACCCACCGATCAGGACGCGTGGGCCGGCGCGCGTGAACGCTTCGCGCAGCTCGGGTTCTAGAAACGACGGCGTTTCCGCTACAATCGGCTGTCTCGAGTACCAGCAAGGAGGACGTGATGGATCTCACCCGCAAACAATTCCTCGATCTGGCGGCCCGCGGAGCGGCCGGCGCGGCGGCATATTCGGTCTTCGACTTCGTGGGCGCGGCCGGCGCGGCGCAGATGGCCGACGTGCTGGGCTCGGCCGAGGTCCGCAAGGTGCACGACCTCATCGCGAAGAACAAGGAAGCGCATATCGCGGCGGTGCAGAGCGATCTCCGGCAGCCTTCGGTCAGCTCGTGGGACAAGGGCGTCAAGGAGATGGCCGATCTGATGATGCAGTCGTTCAAGAAGCTGGGCTGCAAGGACGTGCAGCTCGTGCCCACGACACAGCCCAACTGGCCGGGCATTCTCGCCCACTACGACGTCGGCGCGCCGAAGACCGTCGTCGTCTACATGATGTACGACACGCAGCCATGGGACGAGACCCGCTGGTCGAGCCCGCCGCTCGAGGCGAAGCGCATCAAGAGCTTCATGAATTTTCCTGAGGTGATCGTCGCGCGCGGCGCCATCAACAGCAAGGGACCGAACCGGTTCGTCCTGAACGCGATGGAGTCGATCGTCGAAGCCAACGGCAAGCTGCCGGTGAATGTCTACTTCACGTGCGACGGTGCGGAGGAGCAGGGCAGTCCCAACTTCCGGGAAGTCCTCGATCCATGGCGCGATCGGCTGAAGGGCGCGAGCTGTCTGCTCAACCTCGACCCGACGCAGGGCGCGGATGGCCGCGTATCAATGGCGCTCGGCGGCAAGGGCATTCTCTCGTTCGAGCTCGAAGCCAACGGCAGCCGCTGGGGCCGCGGTCCCCAGAAGATGCCGATCCATTCGAGCCGCAAGGCCATACTCGACGCTCCGGCATGGCGCCTGGTCGAAGTGCTGCGCTCGATGTTCGATCCCGCCAAGAACGAGATTCTGATCGCGGGATGGAAGGACGATATCCGTCCGCCGAACGAAGAAGAGCGTGAGTTGATGCGCGTGCTCCTCGCCCAGCACAAGGACGACCTCTTCACCGACAAGACCAACACCAAGGTGTTCATGAACAACTGGTCGGTCGAGGAAGCCGCGAACCACCTGATGTTCGATACGACGTTGAACATCGACGGCATCTGGGGCGGCTATACAGGACCGGGCGGCGCCACGATCACGCCCGAGAAGGCGACCGTGAAGTGCGACTCGCGCCTGGTGCCCAACCAGGAGATCCAGAAGCAGCTCGCGTTGCTCAAAGCCCACCTCGAGAAGAATGGATACGGGGACATCGAGGTGCGTCAACTGGGTGGCGGCGACGAGTGGTCCCAGACGTCGGTCAAGGAGCCCGTGGTCCAGGCCACGCTCGCGATGTACAAGAAGCACAACATCGATCCGCAGGTCTGGCCGCGGAATGCGGGCAGCTCGCCCGAGTGGGAGTACACCCGCAGGCTCGGCCTGCCCGCCGGCGGCGGCGCGCTTGGCCACGGCGCCCGCGCGCATTCCGACGATGAGTACGTGGTGATTGAAGGGAACGGCAAGGTCGCGGGCATCGTGGAAGCAGAGCAGTCGATCGTGGACATGATCTACGCCTACGCGTCGTGGCCCGATCAGAAGAAAACGTCCAGCATGTAAGCCTGCGCGTCGAACATCACGTCCTGGTTCGGGCGGGGCCCTGGCCCCGCCCGGCTCGCGTGTCCGGGGTTCCTCATTTCCTACATCGCGCTCATTCGCCGCAACCGCAACCTGCGCCTGCTCTGGATTGGCCAGCTGGTCAGCCAGCTGGGCGACTGGTTCAACGCCGTCGCGGTGTACGACCTCGTCCTGAGCCTGACGGGGTCGGCGACCGCGGTCGCCACCATGATGGTGGTGCAGGCGGCGCCCATCGCCATCGTCGGTCCCTTTGCCGGCGTCATCGTCGATCGTTTCGATCGACGCCGCGTGATGATCGCCGCGGATCTCATTCGCGGCGTCCTGATGCTGGGCCTGTTGCTCGTCAGGCATCGCGATCAGGTGTGGATGGCCTACGCCATTACGGCCCTCAGTGTCGCGGCGACGGGATTTTTCGAGCCGGCTCGAACGTCCGTCATTCCCGGTGTCACGGCAAAGGAAGACCTCCTCACCGCAAATTCACTCGCCAGCGCGACGTGGTCGGCGATGCTCGCCATCGGTGCCGCGCTCGGTGGCTTCACGTCGGCCGCGCTCGGCCGCGATGCCGCGTTCATCGTCAACTCGGCGTCGTTCTTCATTTCAGCGGCGGCGATCTTCCAGGTGAAGCACAGTCGGATCGCGGAGGCCGGGCGCGAGCTGGAACATGCCGCGCCGCCGGGATTGCGCGATCTGCGCGAGGGGTACCGCTACGTTCGCGGCCATCCGAGCCTGGCGGCGTACATCGGGGTGAAGGGAAGCTGGGCCATCGCGGGCGGGATGCTGCTGCTCTATACGGTGTACGGGGAGCGCATCTTCCCGATTGCCGGCTCGAGCGCCGCGGGCATCGGCGTGCTGTATGCCGCGCGCGGCATCGGCGCCGGAGTCGGCGCGCTCTTCGCGCGGTCGCTGGGCGCGGATGTGCCGACGCTGAGGAGCAGGCTGGCACCGAGCTTTCTGGCGATCGGCGCCTGCTACGCTTTGATGTCGGTGACGCCGACGCTCTGGCTGACGGCGCTCGTCGCCGTTGTCGCGCACGCGTTCGGATCGCTCCTCTGGATCGCGAGCACGCTCCTCCTGCAGTTCCAGACCGACGATCGTTTTCGCGGGCGTGTGTTCGCCGTCGAGCTGATGCTCTTCACGCTGGTCTCGTCGGCCTCGAGCTACCTGACGGCGATCGCGTTGGACGTGCTGCAGGTCTCGCCGCGCGTCCTCGCTCTCGTGATTGGCGCGTGGTATCTGGTGCCGGGCCTCTGGTGGGTGAGGGCCGCGCGGAAAAGCCAGGGCTAAAGCCCCTGCAACTCCCGGATCCAGATATTCCGGTACCGCACCGGATGCTCGTGATCCTGGAGCTTCAGCGGCAGCTTCTCGGCATGCACCGCGTACGGCGGCCGAGCCTTGTGCGCCGTAGGGCCCGTCAACTCTCGGCACAGCTGCACGAGGACGCCGTTGTAAAAGATCGTCATGCGTGCGGGGCGCGTCACTTTACCGTCGGCGCTGAACCGTGGTCCCTGGAAGACGATGTCGTACTGCTGCCATTTTCCCTGCGGGCGTGCCGCATTCACGAGCGGTGGGAACTGCCCGTAGATGGCGCCAGCCTGTCCATCCGGATAGGTCTTGTTCTGGTACGAGTCGAGGACCTGGACTTCGTACAATCCCATCAGAAAGATGCCGCTGTTACCGCGATCCTGTCCCGATCCTTTGGAAATGGTCGGCGTTGCCCATTCCACGTGCAGCTGGCAGTCGCCGAACGACTCTTTTGTCTGGATGTCGCCCGTGCCCTTGACGACTTCCATCGCGCCGGCGGCGATCTTCCATTGTGCCGCCTGGCCTTTCTCCTTCGCCGATTCCCATTTGGACAGATCGGAACCATCGAAGAGCAGCTTCGCGTCGGCGGGCGGACGGCCCGGCCGGTCCGGCATACTCGGCGTCCCCGGTTCGACCACGACCGGCTGTGGCCGGTCCATGTCGTGAATCTCCCATTCCTTCTGCGTCTTGTCCTTTTGAGCCTTCTGCTGATCTTTTGGCTCGCTTTGAGACATGTGTGCGCGTCCTGCCAGGAGAAACACAAGAGCCACGAACGCGACGGCCGCGGCTCCTGCGCGCGCCCATCGCGGTTCCGTCGAGAACTTCATGTCGCCATTGAGTGTCGCCACGTCAAGAACCTCCATCGCGCTGATTCACGCCTGGTGCTCGGGATGCGTGCATCCCTTGAACTCGAGAGGAACATCTGGCCATCGTCGCCGAGCTCCTGCATCATGCCACAACAGGTGCTGATCGACAGTTCAGAACCCAGGCATGAGCTTGACTCACACCCCTCCTGGACGTTAGCCTAGCAACTCTATAGGGAATGAAGATTTCTAACAAGGGGTTGTACGCGCTTAAGGCGTTGATGCATCTCGCAAGCGCCTACCGGGGAGGAGTCGTGAGGATTCATTCCATTGCAGAGGAGGAGCAAATCCCGGAGAAGTTCCTCGAGAGCATCCTGGTCACGCTCAAGAATGCCCGACTCGTGACGAGCCAGCGCGGCCGAGAGGGTGGATACCGCCTGAGGCGGCCTCCAGACGCAATCGTGGTGGGCGAGGTCGTCCGCACGATCGATGGCCCGTTGGCGCCATTCGGGGACATGGCCGAGCTCGCGTTCCGGGTCCGGACCGACCGCCGCCATGCCGGGTTGTTCGACCTCTTCCTCGACGTGCGCAACTCCACGGCAAACATCCTCGACCATACGACGCTCGAGGACCTCCTGCAGCGCAACCGCCGGATTCTCAAGAAACGAGGCCGAGGACGCCGGCCAAGCTGAGCGCTACCCTTTGTTTTGGACATAATCCCTATTATGTCGCTAGAGATAGAAAAAATATGGATGAGGCGGAACAGGACATGACATCGGGCAGATCCGCTCTCTTTTTGTCGTGGTTCGTGGCCACGATCCTGACATCCACGGCTGTCCCTGCGCGCGCGCAGGCCACGCCGCCGAAGGATGACACGCAGGCCGCGGACAAACGCGGCTTCTCGGTGAAATGGAAAAATGGTGTGTCCGTCGAGAGCGACACCGACGACAACAAGCTGCAATTCGGCGCGCTCCTTCAAATGGACGGGCGTTTCGCACCCGACGATCCCGCGAATGCAATCACCGACACGCTCGTGCTTCGACGGGCCAGGCCCATCCTGCAGGGTCGGGCGGTGAAATACTTCGAGTTCCGTCTCATGCCCGACTTTGGCAACGGCTCGGCGGTGCTCTTCGATGCGTACTTCGATACGCGACTGTCAAGGTCCCTCCGAATCAGGGTCGGCAAAGACAAGACGCCGATCGGACTCGAACAGCTGTACTCGGATTACGCCGTGCTCTTTCCCGAGCGAACGCTCGTCACGAACCTGGTGCCGAATCGCGACGTCGGCGTCCAGGTGCAGGGCGATCTGCGAGGGATTGTGAGTTATGTCGGCGCGCTCTTCAACGGCGTGCCCGACGCCAACAACGGCGATCTCGATACGAATGACGAAAAGGATCTGGTCGGCCGCGTGCTGCTGCGACCGTTCCATTCGAGTCGGCACGCAGGGCTCCGAGGGGCGGGCGTCGCCGTTGCGGGGTCTTGGGGACGGCAGGCTGGACCGCTGCCGTCGTTCAAGACCGCCGCGCAGCAGACATTCTTCTCGTACGTGCCCGCAGCCGCGGCCGGTGGAGAGAGGGCCCGCGTATCACCTTCAGCGTTCTACTACTACAAATCGTTCGGGACCTTCGCCGAGTATGCGGTATCGACTCAAGCGGTCAGAACGATAACCGTCGCGGGCACCGACATATCGAACCGCGCGTGGGGAGTCACGGGCTCCTTCGTCGTGACTGGCGAAGCGACAAGCGAACGCGGCGTGATTCCGAAGCGGCCCTTCAATCCAGCAGCACGTCACTGGGGTGCGCTTCAGATGATCGCACGGTACAGCCGCCTCGAGGTGGACCGGCTTGCCTTCACGGAAGGATTTGCGGCCCCCAATGCCAGCCGGGTGGCGACGGCCGTTGGTGTCGGCGTGGCGTGGTACTTGAGTGACTACGTCAAGTACGTGCTCACGTACGAGCGAACAGCCTTCGACGATGAAGGTGTCGACCGCCGCGCGACAGAGCACGCAATCGTGTTTCGACTGCAGCTCAACCTGCAGCCGAGCCTGTGAAAGAACAACGATGAACCGACGAGTCACACTCCTTGCAATCACATGCTTGACGCTGTCCGCGTGGACGAGTGCAGTCCATGCGCAGACGCTGCTCAATGTCTCCTACGATCCGACGCGTGAGTTCTATCAGGAAATCAACGACGCATTCACGAAGTATTGGAAGGGCAAGACAGGGCAGACCGTGACCATCAGGCAATCGCATGGCGGTTCCGGGGCGCAGGCCCGTGCAGTCATCGATGGCCTCGAGGCGGATGTCGTGACCCTGGCTCTGGCCTACGACGTGGATGCGGTGGCCCGGGCCGGCCTCATCAAGCCCAACTGGCGGACGCGGCTTTCACATAACAGCGCGCCGTACACATCGACGATTGTCTTCCTCGTCAGGAAGGGGAATCCGAAGGGCATACGCGACTGGGGAGACCTGACGAAACCGGGTCTTCAAATCATCACGCCAAACCCCAAGACGTCGGGTGGCGCTCGATGGAACTACCTGGCGGCCTGGGGATACGCCTTGCGAAAACCGGGCGGCAGCGATACGAAGGCCAGGCAGTTTGTCAGCGACATCTTCAAGGCCGTGCCCGTGCTCGACTCGGGCGCCCGTGGCGCCACGAACACTTTTGTCCAGCGGGGGATCGGCGATGTGCTGCTCGCATGGGAGAACGAGGCGTATCTCGCCTTGAAAGCGGCCTCTGGAAAATTCGAGATTGTCTCGCCCCCCGTCAGCATCCTCGCCGAACCACCGGTGGCGGTTGTCGATGCCGTTGTGGACCGGAACGGAAGCAGAGCTCTCGCCGAGGCCTACCTGCAGTTCCTGTACACGCCGGCCGGGCAGGACATCGCGGCCAAGCATTATTACCGTCGCAGCGACGACAATGCCGGGGCTACGCCCTCAGTGTCCTTTGCCAAGATGAATCTCTTCACCATCGACGAGGTCTTCGGCGGCTGGCAACAGGCGCAGAAAGCCCATTTCGCCGATGGCGCTGTCTTCGATCAGATTTACCGGCCCGGCAGCCGCTAGTTGATACCGATGAAGAATACCGGCCGGAATAGTCGCCGCGTTCTGCCAGGCTTTGGGCCCACTCTCGCGTTCACGCTCCTGTACCTGGGCCTCATCGTCATCGTCCCCCTCATGACGTTGCCGGCCAAAACGGCCACGATGACAATGGCCGCTCTCTGGGCGACGATCAGCGATCCTCGCGTCGTCGCATCCTATCGATTGAGCCTGGGCGCCTCACTCGTGGCCGCGCTGGTGAACGCGCTCTTCGGGTTCCTGCTTGCCTGGGTTCTCGTGCGGTACTCGTTCCCGGGTCGACGCATTGTCGATGCGTTGATTGATTTGCCGTTCGCGCTGCCGACAGCCGTCGCCGGCATCGTGCTGACCACCATCTACGCACCAAACGGATGGCTGGGGGAGCCCCTTGCCCGCCGTGGAATCAATGTGGCCTTCACGCCGCTGGGGGTGACGGTCGCCCTCATCTTCATCGGCCTGCCGTTTGTCGTGCGCACTCTGCAGCCGGTCATCCAGGATCTTGATCCCGAATTGGAAGAGGCTGCAACGAGCCTCGGAGCCAATCGCGGCGTGGTCTTTGTCCGGGTCATCCTGCCGTACCTCGTTCCGGCGTGGTTGACGGGATTCGCACTGGCGTTCGCGCGCGGCGTCGGCGAGTACGGCTCAGTCGTGTTCATCTCCGGCAATATGCCAATGCGGACGGAGATAGCGCCACTGCTGATCGTCACAAAACTCGAGCAGTATGACTACGCGGGCGCGACGGCGATTGCGCTCGTGATGCTGCTTCTTTCGTTTGCGATGTTGCTCTGCATCAACGCGCTGCAGAGCTGGAGCAGCCGTCGTGTCGCCAGCTGACGCAACCCTCACTCTCGAAACACCGACGGCTTCGGTCGGGCCACGCCAGAGGGTCGAAGAGCATCTCACGGAGCCGAAGGTCGTTCGATGGATTCTGACGGCCATCGCGCTGATTGGCATCGCGGTGTTCCTGGTGTTTCCACTCGGGGTCGTCTTTGCTGAGGCGTTCGCCGACGGGCTCAACGCCTATGTTGCCGCGGTCACGACTCCTGATGCGCTTGCGGCTCTACGCTTGACGATGCTGGCGACCGCCATCGCCGTTCCGGCGAACGTGGTGTTTGGCCTTGCGGCAGGTTGGGCCATTGGCAAGTTCGAATTTCGCGGACGACAATTGTTGATCACGCTGATCGATCTTCCTTTTGCCGTTTCGCCCGTGATCTCCGGCATGGTGTTCGTCCTCCTTTTCGGGCGGCAGGGGTTTGCCGGTCCCTGGATGCTCGATCACGGTTTCAAAGTGATCTTCGCCGTGCCGGGCATCGTGCTGGCCACGGTCTTCGTGTCGCTTCCATTCGTGGCACGCGAAATCATTCCCGTCATGGAGGCCACCGGTCCGGAGGAAGAGGAGGCGGCGCGCGTGCTCGGGGCCGGCGGCCTGCAAACCTTCTTCCGCGTCACGCTGCCGAACATCAAGTGGGCCTTGCTCTACGGCGCAATTTTGACCACGGCGCGGGCGATGGGTGAGTTCGGTGCCGTGTCGGTCGTCTCAGGCCATATCAGGGGTCTGACCAATACGCTGCCGCTGCACGTCGAGATTCTCTACAACGAATACAACTTTCAAGCTGCATTCGCGGTCGCCTCGCTGCTCGCCGGCCTGGCGCTCGTGACCCTGGTGCTCAAGGCCATCGTCGAGCGGCGTGCGCATCGACGGAGTGCGATGGTCGTCAACGGAGAGAACAAATGGGAATCGAAGTCCGCAATGTGACGAAGACGTTCGGCCGATTCGTCGCGCTCAACGACGTGAGCTTCCAGGTCGGCTCGGGAGAGCTGGTTGCCCTTCTCGGACCGTCGGGCTCCGGAAAGACGACGCTCCTTCGCATCATCGCGGGACTCGAATCAGCAGACTCCGGATCGGTGCTCCTTGAGGGTGAGGACGCGACCAATCGCAACGCCCGACATCGAGGCGTGGGCTTCGTGTTTCAGCACTATGCGCTCTTCCGACACATGACGGTGTTCGACAACATCGCCTTTGGCCTGCGCGTCCAACCGCGAAGTCGACGCCTTTCCGACGGCCAGATCTCGAAGCGCGTGAGGCAGCTCCTCGATCTCGTCCAGCTCGACTTCATGGCCGATCGGCGGCCCTCCGAGCTCTCTGGCGGGCAGCGGCAGCGGGTGGCTTTGGCGCGCGCGCTGGCGGTCGAGCCCAAGGTGCTGCTCCTCGACGAACCGTTCGGCGCGCTGGATGCCAAGGTTCGCCTGGAGCTACGCAAGTGGCTGCGCCGGTTACATCGTGAGATCCAATTGACCAGTGTGTTCGTCACCCACGATCAGGAGGAAGCGCTGGAGCTGGCCGATCGCGTCGCGGTCATGAATCATGGCGTAATCGAGCAGGAGGGAACTCCCGACGATGTCGTCGAGCGACCGGCATCGCCGTTCGTCATCAGCTTCCTGGGAACGGTCAACACGTTTCATGGTCGAGTAGAGGCCGGTCGCGGATTCGTTGGTCCACTAGCCGTCGAGTACCCCGTGTTCAACGAGTCGGCCCCGCGCCCCGCGGCCGCCTACACCAGGCCGCACGAACTCGAGGTTGGTCGCACGGACACAGGCGGTGGGCTCTGGGCCACGTTGAACCAGGTTTTGAAAGCCGGGGCCGTTGCCCGACTGGAACTTGCGAGCCGGGACGGTATGGCGATTCGCGCTGAGCTGGGACGAGACGAGTTTGAAAGGCTCGACATTCAGTCGGGCGACCTTGTGTACGTGAAACCGCGGAAAGTCATGGTGTTCGTGAGCTAGCGCGGCAATGCTGGCCCGATCTCCCGGATGTGCCAGGCCGTCTTCGGCTCAGCTGAGATGAAATCGAGAGGACTTTATCCGTTAGCGTGCGGAAAGCGAAGCAGTTGGCTCTGGCTTGGCGCCCAGAAACTGAGTCAGGTCACCCGTGGTACCCATCCGTTTCCACATCTTCTCGTAGACGGGCCCCAGGCTGTCCCTGCTGACGAGGCGCAGCGCAACCCGGTTCGCCAATCGTTCGGTCTGCAGGTAGGGATGGTGCGTGAAGATCCAGACGTGGCCAAGCTCGTGAGCGATCGCGGCCCTGAGCTCGTCTTCACTCAGCATATCGAGAAAACCATCTTCCAATGCCAGCTGAAAGGGACCGGTCCGGTCTCTCAGCGGCTCCACCGAGACGACGCGTGGGTTCTTGGGGATGATGGCTACCTGAACTTCGTTGGGGATGGCCAAACGCGCCCGAAAATCATCGACGATCGCCTGAATTGCGACGGTGTCGAGCCCGACGCCTCTGGCCCCCCGACGTGTCGTACCGGCGGGAGCCGCATTTGAGGCGCCGCTTGCGAGCACTGGAGAGGGAAACGAGCCAAGGCAAACCGGCAGGCACATCAAGACGATTCGAAGAGTTCGAACGGCTGCTGTCTGCTGGTTGACCCGATCGACCGGACGGGAATTGCAGGACCGCGGAGGGATTCTCATTTGACGTGCATGAGTCGAGAATGCGGGCGAACAGATCTCACCGCCCGGGATGGTGCGACATCTCCGACTGATCCGTGGGCCGGCGGCGAGAAACTACCGCGCCGCATTCGGTGGGATGCGCCAGCTGAGCTGAAAACAGTTGATAGGGTCGCTCCGACGATCGTGAGGAGATCGTAGTGTAGCACGGTAGGCTTCGTGCGCGTGTCGGAAAGGTTGACACATCGCACGGCAAGACTTACTCGATTGTACGACTCCGAAAATATCCAGCTCGTCCGCCGATTTTCGGCATGCTCCATCACTTCAGCGAGTTAGCGCGCCTGCATCAACTGACACGCTCTTTGCACTCTGACGGGCGGGAGGAACTAGCTATGCAGAGTGCTCGATGGTTTGGTGTTCTTCTTGTGGCCGCGACGATTGTTTCGACCACACCCGGCTTGACAGCTCAGGCGGCTCAGGAACCTGCCCGTCAGGCTTCTCATAACGCCGTATCGGCGAGCGGAGAGCTTCTGCGCGTCGATTCCGATGCGAAGACGCTCGCAATCAAGACTGCAGACGGCACCGAGATGCAGTTTGCGTACACCGATCAAACGGAAGTCGTTGGCGGCGAGAAAGACGTCGCAGGCCTCGCTACGAAGAGCGGAGCGCAAGTCACGGTCAGCTACACGGCCGAGGGCAGCGTGAATACAGCAACGAAGATCGAAATCCAATCCGCGAAGTAGTCCTCGTCTCTTCCTCACATCAGAGACAGCGTGGTAGATCGCCGGTGCTCCGGCGATCTACCTGCCTCTTCGATCACCTTACCCTTCCGGTCGGCGATTCAGAACGACGGCCTCCATTCACACCTGGTGTTCGGGATGGGTGCATCCCTTGAACTCGAGCAGGAACATCTGGCCATCGTCGCCCAGCTCCTGCATCATGCCGATCTCCGACGAGTAGTAGCCGGCGATCGTGAGCGATTTCATGGCCTGGAAGAACTGGGCTCCCTGATCTTTGCTCGCGCCTGCATCGACCGCCTTGGCAATCGGCATCAGGAGCGCCTGCTGCTCGCTGCCCGACAGCGACACGAAGTCCTTGCCCGACGTTCCCTTGCTGTGCGCGTCGAGCCAGTCGAGCCCGCCGAGAAACTCGGCGCGCGTCTCCTTGTCGCCCTTCTCGAGCACCGAGTCGATGAACTGATTGACGAGCGCGGCCTTCGCTCCCGGCGTCTCGGTCAGCGGAATGATGAGCTCGCTCAGGACGATGACGGTGTCGTTCTGGTGGGGTGTGAGCACAGTGGGCGCCCATGTGCCAGGTGCGAACGACGCGAGCGACGCATGCACCTCGTCGGCATGCTGGGCCGCAAACGCGCTCAACGTGTCGCACCAGAGCGGCAGCGCGGCTGCACCGATCCCGCCGGTGACGATTCTCTTGACGGCTTCGCGTCGATTTAGGGTCATATGGGTCTCACTCGCGGGTATTAGCTCATCGGCTTGTCAGTTATCAACTGAGACTAAGAACCAAGAACTAAGAACTCAAGCGTCGCAGATTGTCACAGATTCCCTTTCTTCATCTCCTCCGCCAGATAATCGCTCGCCCTCCACGCCATCGACAGGATCGTCAGCGTCGGGTTCTTCTCGCTCGCATTGGGGAACGCCGATCCATCGACGACGAAGACGTTCTTCACCTCGTGCATCTGGTTGAAGGCGTTGAGCGCAGACCTTTTCGGATCGGCGCCCATGCGGCACGTTCCGTGCTCGTGAATCGCGGATCCCATTTTGTCGAGTTCTCCGCGGTGATAGTCGACGAGCACTCCGCCGGCAGATGTGACGATCTCCTCGATCGTGTCGGCCATGTGCACGGCCATCTTCTGTTCGTTCTCGTGAATCTGGTAGTCGATCTTGAGGAGAGGCACGCCGTAGCGGTCCGTCTTCGACTCGTCAACGGTAATCCGGTTGTCCTTGTAGGGCAGGACTTCGCCGAACGGATGGATCTCGAACCATGCCGGATGGCGTCGCTTGATCTCCCGCTTGAGCTCGACGCCGAATCCCGGTATGAGCTCGCTGCCCGGGTGCGCGCCGTTCGACGGCCGCGCCGGTGTTCCAGAACTGGGCGCCGAAGCCGCGGAGGTAGTCGCGCTTCCTGTCCGGCCGATGGTTGAATCGTGGCATGTACAGATGCTCGCCGCCGATGCCGCGGTCGTTTCGCGTCGGCGTTCCGACGAGCTGAGGAAAATATCCCTTCGCGTTGAGGCGAATCTGCTCGCACAGGTAGCGGCCGATGACGTCCGAGCCGTTGCCGATGCCATTGGGATACTTCTCGGACTTCGAATTGAGCAGGATGCGGGTCGAGTCGACGCAGCTCGCGCCGACGACGATAACCTTGCCGTAGACGCGTTGCTCGGCGCCGCTCGCGCGATCGAAGTACTGCACCCCGTTGGCCAACCCCTTGTCGTCGACGAGAATCCGCGCGGCGACGGCGTTCGATCGAATCTCGAGCTTCTTCGTCTCGAGCGCGAAAGGGAGAAGGTGGTCGGCGGAGTTGAAGAACGACGCCGTGTCGCAGCCCACTCCGCAATTACCGCAGTAGTGACACGCCGGAAAGCCGCGCGTCGGGCGCGTCATGTTCGCGCGCCGTCCGGCGACCATCGGAATGCCGACTTTCGCGGCGCCCTTCTGCAGCAGTCGCTCGCCGCAGCGGGGTCCGGGAGGCGGTTGATGGAACTTACTCCCCGGCAGCACCTCGGAATCGTCCGTTCCGCCGCAGACCCCGATGAGCTGATCGACCTGGTCGTAGTACGGCGCGAGGTCGTTGTAGGAAATCGGCCACGGGATCTCCCAGCCATCGCGATCGGCGGCCTTCATGTCCATCTCCGAGTAGCGCAGGCTGACGCGACCCCACGCGTTGGTCTTGCCGCCATGTCCCCACACGCGCACGAGATCGAAAGGACGATCCTCGGGCGTCAGGTAGGGCTGCTCCTTGACGTCGAGAAAGAAGTCGACGGGCTTCTCGCCTCGGGCGCCCCGCTCGCGCGCCTGCCAGGGCCTGACGTGCGTCCAGAAATCCTTCCGGTCGAACTTGCCGCCCGCATCGAGCAGCAGCACCTCAACACCTTTCCTCGTGAGGTTCCACGCGGCCATGCCGCCCGAAGCGCCGCTGCCGATGACGATGACCGGGTAGACCTTCCTGGAGTCGATGATCTGCATCTGGACTACTCCACAACCGAACGAAAATGATAACTGCCCGATCCCACTTCGTACACCGCGAACCCGTCGGCCCACCGCACAAACTTCACCCCTTGCGACTCCGCGGCTGGCTGTCCGGACTCCTGGACGGCTGAGCCATGCGCGGCCGGCACGTAGACGGTGCCGGTCGTGTTGGCCGGCAGCTCCACGTCGAGCTCGAACTGGTCGCCGGCCTTCTTCCATCCGCTCGCGATCGGCCCTCGGATCGAGCGATAGGTCGCGCGAGCGAACGTCAGCCCACCGCCCGGGCGCGGGTGAATCACGATGCGCCGATAGCCGGGTGTGTCCGGATCGGTATCGATGCCGGCGACCACGCGGTACAGCCACTCGCCGACCGACCCGAATGAGTAGTGATTGAACGAATTCATCGTCGGCGTCTGGAAGCCCTTCGTGTCGGTCCAGCCGTCCCAGCGCTCCCAGATCGTCGTCGCGCCGTTCTTGATCGAATAGCCCCACGAAGGGAACGTATCGTTGTTGAGGAGCTGGTAGGCCACGTCGAGCCGCCCTCCGTGGGTCAGGGCGGGCAACAGGTGGCGAACCCCGACAAAACCGGTGGAGAGGTGGCCGTTCTTTTCGTCCACCGCCGCGACGAGGTGGCCGACCGCCGCCGCTCGTTTGTCGTCGGGCAGGAGGTCGAATTCGAGCGCGAGCGTGTAGGACGTCTGCGTCCGCCCTTCGACGTGTCCCTCGGCGTCCACATAGGCGTTATTGAAGGCCGTCTTGATCTTCTGAAAGAGCGACTCGTAATACGCGGCGTCGCTCTCGCGGCCAATGGCATGGGCGGCACGACCGACGAGCCGTGCACTCTGCGCGAAAAATGCCGTCGCCAGCACGTCCTTCGGCGTGTCGGACTCAATCGATACCCAGTCGCCGTAGTCGTTGTTCCGATGGCTCCGCCAGAGCAGGTCAGGATTGGCGCGTTGAATGTACGCAATCCATTTCTGCATCGCGTCATAGTGGCGCTCGAGCATCCGCCGGTCTTCATAACACGTGAACATCGTCCACGGCACGATCACGCCGGCGTCACCCCAGGCAGGCGCCGCGTTGTTCGTCGCGACCAGGCGTGGCGCGACGTCAGGGAATCCGCCCTCGACGGACTGGCCGTCTTCGACATCCTGCACCCATTTGGTGAAGAAGGCCGCGACGTCCATGTTGAAGCATGCCGTGCGCGCGAAGATCTCCGCGTCGCCCATCCAGCCGAGCCGCTCGTCCCGCTGAGGGCAGTCGGTCGGAATCGACAGGAAGTTGCCGCGCTGGCCCCAGACGATGTTGTGCTGCAGCTGGTTGACCATCGCGGACGACGTCTCGAACGTGCCCGCTTCGGGCGTGGCCGAATGAATGACGATGCCGGTGATCGCGTCGAGCGAAGGCCTGCCCGGATAGCCCGTCACCTCGACGTAGCGAAAACCGTGGAATGTGAAATGCGGCTCGAAGGTTTCCTGGCCGCCGCCGCGCGCGATGTACGTGTCAGTCGCTTTCGCGAGCCGGAGGTTCTCTGTGTAGATCGTGCCGTTGGGCTGCAGCATCTCCGCGAACCGCAGACGGACGGCCGTGCCTGACGGCGCATCGACCTTGAGCCGCACCCAGCCCACCATGTTCTGGCCGAGATCGAAGATGTAGGTGCCCGGCTGCGGCTCGGCGATCTGTTTCGCCGGGAGCTCCAGCATGCGCCGAACCGGTTGCGATGCCTGCGCGACGACCGGCGCCCCGGGAGGTGACACGCGCTCCACCATCTTCCAGCTCGCATCGTCGAACCTCGGCGCGCTCCAGCCAGTGAGCTCCTTGCGTGCGTCGTAGATTTCGCCCGCGAGGGGATCGGACATCATGATGGGGCCGGACGCGCCCTTCCACGTTTCGTCAGTCCGGATCACGTCAGTCGTGCCGTCCGTGTAATCGACGTGAAGCTCGGCGCGGAAGCCGAGCGGGTACGGTCCGTAGTGGTGACGCTGCAGTTCCCAGCCAATGGCGCCCGCGTACCAGCCGTCGCCGAGGACGACGCCGATGACGTTGTCGCCCGTCTTGAGGAGCGATGTGGCGTCGTAGGTCTGATACTGGATGCGCTTGCGATAGTCCGTCCACCCCGGTGCGAACAGATCGGTGCTCGCCAGCGCGCCGTTCAAATGCAACTCGTAGACACCGAGAGCCGTTGCGTACACGCGCGCCCGGCGCACAGGCTTCGCAATGCGAAACGCCTTTCGGAGATACGGACTCGGAGAAGGGGAGTCGGGCAGCGTCAATTCCCCCCAGGGTTTTTCGCCATATCGACCCACGCTCACCGTGTTCTGCCACGCGCCATCGTCGAAGTCTTTTGCGGTCCACGAGTCGGCAGGCTGTGAGGTCGAGGCTCGCCAGTCACCGGCTGCGCTCCAGTCCCGGGTGGACCCCGATGCGAACTGCACGCGCAACTGCACGAGGAGACCCGCGCTCGCCTCGTTGTTGGTCACGCCGACCGCGAGCACGTTCCTGCCGGCCGCCAGCAGTGTCGAGACATCGACATCCGACACGTGCGTCCAGTCTCGCCGGTAGGCTTCGGGCATCACGAGATCCGCGCCATTCAGCTTCGCGATGAACTCGCCGTCGCCAGTGATGAGGAGACTCGCGCGCGCGATGGTTTCGGCAGGCACATCGATGGTCATCCGGAAAAATCCGCGCTGCGGATACGGCTGCGCGGCCGTTTCGTTCCAGGGCGCCCAGATCCAGCGCCGCGCGGCTCAGGCGCTCGCGAACCTCCGACACATCGTGCGTGGCCAATCCAATCCAGTCAGCCTTCCATTCTTCGTCGGGAAGACCCGACTCCCACGACGAGTCGGCGTAGGCAGTCGCCGTCTTGTCGCGATTCCACGCCGTGATGCGCCAGACAGCGCGCTGCCGGCTCGCGAGTCGCTTGCCGTTGTAGGCGATGCTGGTCGTTCGATCCGAGGCCACGATACCGGTGTCCCAGAGGTCGGCGCGGCCGGCATCGAGCGCGGCTTTGGATGTGGCCACCTGGATGCGATACGCCGATTGCTTTTCACCGCGCCTCGACGAGGCGAGCTCCCAGCTGAGTCGTGGCTGTCGCTCGTCGAGCCCGAGGGGCGCCTCGAGAAATTCCGTTCGCGGATTGACCACGCGAAAGGCGGCCGATGGCACTTGCGAGCGAAGCTCCGAACCACCGAGGAGGCAAGCCAGGATCGCAACGAAGGCAAGCGGAGCGTGCTGCTGAAGGCGAAGTCGTGGGTGCATGGATGGGCTCGTCGCGGCGACAGTTTAGATCGGATGGTGAGGAAGCGTATTCAGATACGCGGATGGTGCTGAACGTCGGGTGTTTGCGGACCGGCAGGCACCCGGGAAAGAGGTCACCTGGTTGGCGCGCCGGCTGCCGCCTCGAGGCTCGCATCGAGCGCGGCGCGGTCGAATTCCCGACCCTCCAGAAACACGGCTGAAATCTTCGTCGTATTGTGAATGTCCGCGAGTGGATCGGCATCGAGCAGGACCAGATCGGCGACCTTGCCTCGCGTGATCGAGCCGTACCTGTCGGTCGCACCCATCAGCCGGGCCGCGTTCCGAGTCGCTGCCTGCAGCGCGCTCATCGGCGTCAGACCGGATTCGACCAGCAGGGCGAGTTCGTCGTGAAGACTGAATCCCGGAAAGCAGTACGGGTTCCCGGTGTCTGTCCCAGCCAGGATCGGCACGCCGGCTTTGTACATCTTGCCGACGAGTTTCTGCTTCTCTTCGAGTAGTTGTCGCTCGAGCGCGTAGTCTTCGGCCGTGTAGTCCTTCAGCCGGAAGTCGTCTTTCGCCGTGAGCCAGTCGCGGAACTTTCCATGAAAGTATCGCAGTCGCGCATCATGGGTGAACTGGTCGTCGCTGATATGCCCGAACGCGCGATCCACCGTCAAAGTCGGCACGGCCCGTATGCCGCCTTTCCTCATGACTTCGAACAGCCGCTGACACCTGGCATCGTCGTAGCTCAGAGCGAACCCGAGATACAACCGGTTCCGCTCGGTGGCTGAACTGGTCGTCGCCAGCTTTCGCGACAGCTCTTCTTCACGACTCGAACAGGCCTCGACGACGCCGCTGAGATGTTCGAACGTCATCTGGCCGGCCGCCGCGGCGGTCCACACACTGACGGCTCTCGGCACGTGGCCTGCCACGGGAATGCGAAGTCGCTTGCTTTCGTCCATGATCGCGACGTAGGTCTCACGAGAAAGCAGGCCGTAAACCTTGATGAAGTCGGCGCCGTTCCGCTGCTGCTCATCCACGACACGGCGCGCCTCTTCCGGCGAGGTGACTTCGATCGAGTCTGGCCACACCTTTGGACGTCCATCGATGATCGGGCTCGCCAGGTACACATGCGGATGCGCCGCGCTCATCCCGCCCAGGGCCGCCCGATACTCGTTGGCATTCGGTGGGCCGAACATTTCCCGGATGCCCGTCACGCCATTGGCGAGATACAGCGGAAACAGACTCGCGAACCACGGCTCGTTGTTCCCGTGAACATGCATATCCCACAGACCGGGGATCAGGAATTTGTTGCGTCCGTCCACCACCTTGATGCCCTCGGGAAGGGTGGCCGTCGCGCTATCTTTCACATCGGCGATTCGGCCGCCGACCACGATGACGGTCTGATCCTCGTTCTCCCTTCCTGTATCCGTATCAACGATGGTGGCGTGTGTGATCGCGATGGGTGGCGGCGTCGACCGGGTTGCCTGGGAGCTTGAGCGGCTTTCGATCGCAGCCGCGCCCGTGAGGGCGAGTCCCAGCGTGACGACAAGGATTCGGCGCGCGAATGTTGAGCCGCGGAAGTATTGCCTGGTCATGCCCGTGATCGTCAGGTCGCCGTCTGCCACGATGATTGCGGCGACAGTTTAGATCGGATGGGCTGGTTGTGCTGGTGCTGGTCTCGAGGATCGTTCGAAAGTGAGTTCGCAGGCGGCGAGAGCGTTCGGACGTCGCGCCGAGCCGCTCCCGCCGTTTTCGGCCGTCGTGGGATGCTGGCGTCAGGACGCGGCGACGCGGTTGAGGGGCACCCGAACCGTGACAGGCTCGCTGAGCCGGACCGACGTGAAGGCTCCGGGTCCGAGTCGCACCTCACGGCCGCGCGTGGAAAGGACGTAGGCTGTTCCGGCTCCACCCGCGGCGGCCCCGCCGATGGCGGCGCCTTTCTTCCCGCCGAAGAGCGCACCGATCACCGCGCCACCTGCGGCTGGAATGCCGATCGTGAGCGCGTCCTTTTTCTTGGTAGCGCGAGCCTGCAGCGCGACGGCGCTCGTGTGAATATCGACGCGCTCGGATCCACTGGGCGTCGCGAGTGATTCGAATCGAAATGCGAGATACGCCCGACCCTGGACGCGCCCCGATCGACGCGCGCTCGTCACGTGTCCGACGAGCGTGCTGCCAGCCGGGAACACGGTCGCGCCGTCGAGCTCGATCGAACGGCGCAGATGGGCGCGCACCGGATCCTCGATTCGGCTGCTGTCGGAGGCGACGTAGCTGTCCAGTGCAACCGGGAGTACCGTCCCGGCGGGGAGCGTCACTTCTCGATAGCGCGGAATGATCGAATCATCGGAAGCGAAGCGGAACGCCGACCCGCCCGTTGCCGCCTGGATCATCGTCGCGGCCATGAGCCCAGTGACGACGATCGCCGCGATCCCGAGTGTTACCGCCAGGGCCACAAATTTTTTCGACATGCCGCCCTCCATACCCCGGAGGCTGCAAGTTGTGTTCCGGCGCCCGATCCTTCAATCAGTCATCTATGCTCCGGCGGCTGAGCGACATACACGCATGAGCCAAATCTGCAGCTGAGGTTCCTTTGGCGACATTCCTAGGAAAGAGAGGAGTCACGGAACGATCACGCGGAACCCGACGAGAGAGCGACCTGGCGTCAGCTCGCCGAAGAGTCGTTCCGGTCGAACGGCAGCCGTCACGACGAACAACCCGCCCACGAGACCAGATGCGGCGAGGGGAACTCCGGTTCGTAAGTGAGCCACGGCGATCGCTATGCTAACGTTCTACGCATTGTCCCCACGCGCCCGACAAAGGAGGTTCTCGATGCTGCGGTTTCGCGTGCAGATAGTTTTGTGCCTCGTGGTACTGGGGTCAACCCGACCGGCTCCCGCCCAGGCTGTTGACCCGGCAGTTTCCGAGGTTGAAGCGGCGGTCCGCGGATATGAGACCGCCTATCAGAACGATCCCGCGAAGAGCGTCGAGTTTCTCGCGCCGGACGCGAAGTGGATCGAAAGGGGCCATCCAACTGCGGTCCAAGGCGCGTCGGCCTGGCGCAGCGAGGCGGACAAGGCTGGTGCACGCGTCACCTACAATCTCCACGACTTTGTCACACGCGTCCACGGCGACGTCGCCTGGGTGACGCTCAGCCTTGACGCGATATTCACCTTCGCCGATAGCGATGCGGGCCGGCGCCTCATGGGAAGGGGCACTCCCGACCAGCACGAGTGGAAGGGCACCTTCGTCGAGAGCATGGTGCTCGTCAAGATAGACGGGCGGTGGAAGATCGCGCTGGGCCATTCGACCGATCTGGGCTGCAAATGCTGATTCACCTGATGGGCAGCAAACGACGGGATTCGGCCCGTTGTGGGTGTGCTGTTGCTGCTCGTGGTGCCTTCGCCGCGACGTATCTCGCGGCGCCTCGTCCGGATCGATCCGGCAATCGCGCTCAGGAACGAATGAAGGTCGGTTCGCCCTCGCTCGCGGTGCGTTGCCGCTGACTCATGTTCAGCATCGACGATCGTGAACGCGTTCGCAGGCGTGCTCTCGAGCTGGCGTCAGCCGACCGAAGGGTGATCGCCGGCGCCGTCGTCGGATCGCTCGCCTTTGGCGAGGGCGATCGCTGGTCGGATCTCGACCTCACGTTCGGTGTCGAAGACGGTGTGCCGGTTGTCGACGTCCTCGAGGATTGGACGCGCACGCTCGTCGTCGAATTCGACGCCGTTCGGTTGTTCGATCTGCCATACGGCGCGACCATTTATCGTGTGTTCCTGCTCCCGGGGTGCCTGCAGTTCGACCTGTCGTTCACGCCGGCCTCTGAGTTCGGATCGATCGGCCCGAAGTTCGAGCTCTTGTTCGGCCGTGCCATCGAGAGGCCTCATGCCCGGCCTCCGGCACCCGATGAGCTCTTCGGCTACGCCGTGCATCACGCGACACGCGCGCGCCTGTGCATCGAGCGCGCTCAATACTGGCAGGCCGAATACTGGATCAGCGGCGTTCGCGACTACGCTCTCAGCCTCGCCTGTCGTCGCCGCGGCCTGCCTGCGCGCTACGGCCGTGGCTTCGACGATCTCCCGGCCGACGTACGCGATCGGTTTGTCGGCGCCCTGGTCCGCTCGCTCGATCGTGACGAGCTCCTTCGCGCGCTTCGTGCTGCCATCCTGGGACTGCTCAGCGAAGCGAGTGAGGTTCAGGAGCTCGCGGCGAAACTCGAGCCTCGGCTGCAGGAGCTGGCCGTCGAGCGGCATCGCTGATCGTTCAACAGTGCCAGGGGCCCGGTCTTCACGGTCTCGGGGCGCCGGCGGGAGAGGCGACCTGATAAGATTGTGATCTCGCCGCCGTAGTTCTCAGAGCCGGAGTGGTGAAACTGGCAGACGCGCGGGACTCAAAATCCCGTGGGCTAACCGCCCGTGAGGGTTCGATTCCCTCCTCCGGCACCACGATAAGGCACGCAACGACGGGCCTGATCTGAATCACTTGCGATTGGCGACGACCACGCGAAATACCATCCGACGCCTTCGACTGTCCCTGGTCTTGTCCCTGTGACGGAAGTCATTACGACCCTCGTCTCTATGGCTGGGTGCGCACAGACGCCGACGGTCGATACGAGTTTCGGACCATAAAGCCAGGGCCCTATCCACAGCTCACGACCCCCGCCCACATTCACGTACATGTCTTCGGTCCGGGCCGGCCCGAATGGTTCATTCCCGAGTATTGGTTCGAAAGCGACCCGCTCATCCCCACTACGGATCGTGATCTTCCGGCCAGGCTGGGGCGTCTCTCACCGATCGTGCGTCTTACGAAGGACAGCGATGGGAGTTCGCGAGGCCGTCGACACATCCGCCTTGAGAAGCCTGCGGTGCCGTAGCGCAGTCGGCACTTCAACGCACCTAGCAAGCGCATCGGATACGGCACCGACGAATAGAAGAAGCGTGATTGCAATCCCTACGATTGAGGTGTCATCATCGACCCTGCGGCATGACCCGCGCGGCCGCCGATGGGCCCTCCTTCACTCATTTGCTTCGTCACTCGCCGATCGCCTGCTCACTGCGGTGGTGAGGCATCTCGGACTCAAACCACCCGGCCGAGTGGCAAGACTGCGGCCGCGATTGCCCGTTTGGCCCGGCACCGATACAGATCGCCGCTTCTTTGTGACATCTTGCTGACGTTCGCCGTGGTCGCCACGGGCTTGCATGAAGCGGCGGCGGAAACGCTCACGCTGAAAGACGTGCTGCTTCGTGCGCACGCTTATGTCGTCGAGTACGAAGACCACCTGCTTTCGGGCGTCTTGGCTGAGGAACGCTATGAGCAGCGGATCAGCGATGAAGACGACGTGGCCCTGAGCACGCAGACGTTGGTTTCCGAGTACTTGATCTTTCAGCTACCGCCCGATGAATCATGGTTTGCGTTCCGGAATGTGCTTGAGGTTGATGGCGTCCCGGTGCCGGACGGCCGCATGCGCTTTCAAGAGCTCCTTTCTCAGCCCTCCAGTGATGTCGTCGAGCAGGCCATGAAGATCGGCGAGGAAAACGCTCGGTACAACATCGGCGAGGTGTACCGCACGATCAATCTGCCCACCTTCGCACTCGCATTCCTCCGACCAATCAATCGGAAGCGGGTTTCCTTCGAGAAGGCTGGCGAAGAGACCATCGAAGGAACGCTGACGTGGGTGATTCACTACGAAGACCTGAGAAAGCCCGCCTTCATCGCGACTCCCGGCGGGAGCGAGCTGAACACCAGCGGGCGTTTCTGGATCGATCCGAGCACCGGTTGCGTCATCCGCAGTGAGCTCATCACCGGAGGACTTCTCCCCGTTTCAATACGCCACTGGGGCCCGAGAACTCGAGGCGCCCTTCCGAACGCGCGAATCACGGTCACCTATCGGCCGGACCAAACGTTGGGTTTCTGGGTCCCCGCCGAGATGGAAGAAAAGTATGATGAAGGCGCCAAGCGGCAGGGCCATTCGATCACGGGGAAAGCAAAGTATTCGAATTTCCGGACCGTTGATTTGAGGCGCCGAGGTCGCCGCTGAGCACGACTCGGGCCTAGATATGAAAGGACTACGCCCCGTGCCCAAAGCGCCGGAGCAGAAATCTGGAGGGTTCACTTGAAGGAATCTGGAGACTCTGCGCCACACTGAGCCGCACACGACCGGATGCTACTTGATCGCGAGGGCCGTTGTGGCGACACCAACTCATACGACAACACTCCGCTAGGTCTTCTTCTTTCGTCTCAAAATCCCGTGGGCTAACCGCCCGTGAACGTTCGATTCCCTCCTCCGGCACCACCTGAACTCAATGGCTTACGACGAAACGCTCGATGGGTCGATCCGATTCGACAAGGGCTACCTTCCACCGTATCTTCCATCGTCACCGTGCCGCCGCGTCGATTTTCGCAGCCGCCTCCTGTAGCGCGCTGCTATCCACAATCGCGTAGCGGCGATAGACTCAAGGGCCGGCGCCGATTCAATACACGATCGTATACTTGTGCCGGACGGCGATCCACGGCACAGTTCCCGACAATCTCGCCGTTCGGTTCAGTAGACTGTGTGGTCCCACATGAGAAAGAGATGGATGGGGTGGATCGCGGTTGTCCTGATGTTAGCGTCCGCACCTGGCTGTCGTCGCACGCCCGACAAGAACCGGGACCGCGCCGATATTGAACAGGTCTTCCATACGTACGTGCAATCGCTCAACGCGGCTGACGTCTCACTGGCCGCGCAGGTCTGGTTGCAGAGCCCGGATGTCCTCGTGGTGACACCCTTCGGCCGCTTCCAGGGCTGGGACGGCGTGAAAGCGATGTACGCCAACATGCAGAGGGATTTCACGAAGCGGAATCTACAGGCCAGCAACGTCAGCATCGTCGTCGCAGGTGATGTGGCCTGGCTCGTCTACGATTTTGAGTACGCCGCCACGCGAACCGATGGACAGTCTCTCACCGCGAAGGGCTGGGAGAGTCACGGGTATGAGAGGACGGCCAGCGGCTGGCGCATCGCCCACCTTCATTATTCGGTTCCACCGCCACGCTCATAACGTGGAATTGATCTCAGCTTGCTATCTGCCGGGCCACCCCGCTGGTTGCGAATTCACAGGAGGTTGGTAATGTCGGACGTGATCAAGAACGTCGTGCTGGTGCATGGAGGCTTCGTGGACGGATCGGGATGGGAAGGTGTCTACCAGGCCCTAAGAAAACATGGATACGCGGTGTCAATTGTTCAGAACCCGACACTCTCGCTTGCGGATGATGTAGCCGTCACGCGCCGAACCCTGGACGCGCAGAACGGCCCCGCGATCCTCGTTGGCCATTCCTACGGTGGCGTCGTAATCACCGAGGCGGGTCATCATCCGAAAGTCGCGAGGTTGGTGTATATCGCCGCGTTCGCGCCAGACGAGGGCGAATCGGTCTCCGCGTTGATCAAAGACCCGCCGCCTGGCGCACCCGTGCCGCCGATCCTGCCGCCGCTGGACGGGTTTCTCTTGCTGGACAAAGCGAAGTTTGCGGCCTCCTTTGCGGCCGATGTCAACCCTGACGCCGCCGCCTTTATGGCGGATTCCCAAGTGCCGTGGGGTGTTGAGGCGCTCGGCGGGAAGATCAGTCAGCCGGCGTGGAAGACGAAGCCGAGTTGGTATCTGGTGGCCACGGATGACCGCATGATCCCGCCGGACGCACAGCGTGCGATGTCCAAACGCGCCGGCTCGACGGTCGTCGAGGTGAAGGGTAGCCATGCGGTCTACGTCTCGCAGCCGCAGGCGGTGGCGTCACTGATCGAAACCGCCGCGACGGCAGCAGGAGGCTAAACAATCGGTGGATCGCCAATCTCCCTCAACTGTCCGAAATGCGGCCTTCCCGGGGAGAATGAGGAGGAATCCGTGAAGGTCAAATGCTTCGGGTGTGATGCGCGTGGATCGAGGCGTATCCTCACAACAAGCCGGAAGAGAGCGACGCAGGCCATTTCCGCGGTCCGCGGTCCATGTACGACGCACGCGGATTCGAACCGATCAAGGTGCGGGAACGTGACACGGTGATGCGCCTATCGGCTCGTCCTACTCGGTTACTCTCACACGGCCGCTGATGCCACCGCTCGCGCCGGACGGTCGTATGGGAACTGCCGTCTGACAGCGGCTGCACCCGACGACGACGGCGTCTCCGGTAGCTGATCCGTAACATTGGAGAGCACCGCCGCAGTTGAGCCGCATTCCGTTAGGCCGCTGAAGAAGGCCAACCTGAAATGGAATTACCGTTCACACACGAAGCATTCTTGGACGTGTTTGGCCGGTACAACGTCTTGCTCTGGCCGGCCGCTGCTGTCCTCTGGGTGGTCACGGCGGTGATGGGGCTTGGCTGGTTGCGGAGTGGCCGTCTCGATGGACGGGCTGCATTTGCACTCCTGGCAGTGCACTGGGGCTGGTCCGCCATTGCGTACCATTGGCTCTTCTTTCGAAGCATCAATCCAGCTGCGGTGGCTTTCGCCGGCCTGTTTGCCGTCCAAGCGGCTCTCTTCGCGTGGCTGGCTGTTTCTGCGAGAGGAACGACGACTGTCGGCTTGAATCTGCGAGGGGTTGTGGGTGGAGGTCTTGTTCTCTATGGTCTGGTCTATCCGTTCCTGGGATTTGGCTTCGGCTTGAAGTACCCGCGCTTGCCCTTGTTCGCCGTGCCGTGCCCGACAGTCTTGATCACCGTGGGCTTCCTGGTAGCGTCGACCGGTGTGTCCCGCGTAGTCAACATATTGCCAATCCTCTGGGCCGCCGTTGGAAGTTCGGCGGCGTTCGCCCTTGAGATTCGGGCTGACCTGGCTCTCGTCGTGGCTGGTGCTGTACTGGTTCTCGATTCTGTGGCGCCATCCGCCCTCGGGACGAGAGCAGCCGCCTAACCTCGGTTTGCGGCCGGCGCATAGAGCCTTATGAGTTGGGCATGTCCGCGCTGTGATCGTACCTTTCGTCAGGTGAATCAACGCCACGCGTGCGGGGTCGGCAGCGCCGCGACCTTACTCAAGAATAGGCCACCGGCACTCACCGATCTCTACCGGAAACTCGAGACCACGGTTAGGAGCTTCGGCGAGGTGGAGGTAGTCACACGTGACCGGTACGCGCTATTCCGGACGACGCGCATCTTTGCGGACCTGACGGTAACGCGGGATGCGCTTCGCGTGGTGGTTCACCTCAGTCGCAAGGTGAGCGCGCCGTGCTTCATCAAGATCGGGCCAAGCGGGAACCGCGTCTCACATGTCGTCCTTGTCCGGACCGCAGAGGACCTGCGCACGGTCATGCCGTTCTTGCGTGAGGCGTTCGACTTTGCCGTGAGCGAAAAACCATGACGCGGCCGAACACGCGGGCGTCTCGACGATCGTTGGGGTATGGACATCATTCGCGGGGCCTTCTCGTTGCGCTTCTTGTCCTGGTCGGGGCTGCATCGCCCACCCTGGCGCAGCAGTTGCCCCCCGGCGGAACAACTTCCTGGGAGATCCAGGAGCCAGAGGAGATCGTCACGTTCGTGCTCTTCGATCCGAAGGCCCCGGGACTGTCCTTGCCGGCTGGACTTCGATTCGTACTTGCACACGACGCACAGATGCCTGAAGTCCAGGAGTACTTGAAGGAACATCCCGGCCACGCGGAATGGGCATTCTCGTTCGTGGAGATCACCAGGCAGAAGGCATTTCTCATCGACGGCAAGGCGCCGGTGCTCACGGAGGATGGGGGGATCGGGCTCTGGTTTGCGCCGGTGGACCCGTCGGGACTCGCTGACGAAATCGGAAAGGACAAGTTCGACACCATTGTCCTCCCATCCTTGGGAGCGGTTCTCGGACTGGGGATCTGGGTCCCGGACCGGGAGTACGTCGCCTACATGCGCGCGCGCGGGCACCACGCCGAGTACGGGAAGGTGACACTCGTGAAGGACGCAGCAGGGATGTTTCATGGCGAGATTCAGTTGGACGACTTGCAGATCCAGAGCTCAGCGACACCTCATGGCGAGGTACGGGAAGACCCGACTTCGGGTACACAGGTGCTCTTCGCGCCAGGAGACAAGGTCGTACACGCCGTCGTCGTCGCTGGCGCGACGGCTCTCCACCGTGAATGCACCGCAGAGTGGTCGAAGAACGGCAACCACCCTTTGTCTAACGGCGTGTTCGTGGGCCCCACGTACCTGACAACCTATAAGGCGCCCCTCCGGGGGAGCGCGTACCGCCTACAAGAGACGAAACAACAGTGAGAGCACGGGGTCGAACGTAAGGCCGGCAGCGGAAATGCGATGAAACGCACGTGGACGATCATCGGCGTGAGCGATGTGCCGCGGCAGCTTCAAGTGGTACCAGTCGCTCTTTGGCCAGCCCGAGACGCCTCCGGGCCATGACCACTTTGGTCAGATTCTGGATACGGATGGAACCGTCTTGCTCTGCCTCCACCAGTGGGGCGCGCATGAGCATCCCTCCTTGATGAGTCCGGACGAGGCGCCACCTGGCAATGGGCTCCTCTTGTTCTTTCGCGTCGACGATTTCGATCTGGCACTGAAGAGGGCACGCGCGCTCGTCCCCCGGTTCGAAGAGGAGCCCCACGTGAACCCGAACACTCAAACGAGGGAGTTCTCACTCCGCGATCCGGACGGATACTACGTCACGGTCAGTGCGCTCTCTGCGCCCCAGCGAAGGCGGCCTGCGAGGCGGCGGCCTAACAAGCGTATCTGGACTCCTCCGTCAAGAAGAAAACAGGTTAAGGGCGACGGTCAGTAGTCTCCTCTCTTGTTGATGAGCAACGAAGGCTGGTCCTTCGTTGCATAGAAGCATCCCACGCACGCCGCGACGCGAGCGCGCAGAGCGCCGTGGCTGTTCGCCACCCGGATGGCTGCGGAAAGGTCGGACTGCAGTCGTATCTTCGGCCTCGTCCGTTGGAGCCGTATTGGCTCCGGGCCATCATGGAAATCCGCGCGCGGGGAGCCAATCGCTTGCACGGCCCTTGATGGCCAGCCGAGTTATCGGCGTTGCCCCGCGCCGGTCCGACCGGTGCGCCATGATGCGATGCGCTCGGTGCAGTCCTCCGGGTGAGCGATCTTCGGAATTCCCGATTACCTGGGTCGGTGATCCGCCGCGAACGGGCGTTGCTGCGTCCACACGGCCCACACGATCCGGGCAAGTTTATTGGCGACGGCGATAGCCGCGACATGGTGGCCGCGACGCCGCTCGGCCTGCACCGCCCAGCATTGCAGCGCCGTCGGGTGTGCCGCCGTCTTCGCGTGCCACAGTAGTGATCGGGCGCCGTGGGTCACGAGCATGCGCAAATAGACGTCGCCTTGCTTGCTGATGGCCCCGAGCCGTCGGCGTAACGCGGTGGAATCTTCTTGGGGCGTCAGTCCCAAGAAGCTCGCGAAATGCCGACCTGAAGGAAACCGTCGAATGTCGGTCACCAGCGCGACCAGCGCCGTGGCGGTAATCAGGCCCACGCCCGGTATGGTTTGTAAGAGCGTCACATCCGCCATGTCGGCCGCGAGCGCTGTGAGCTGCCGCTCGACCGCGCGCATGTTCGCCTCGAGCCCGTCAATCTCGTCACACGCCGCCGCGAGCGTCGTGTGCAGGAGCATCGGCACGGTGGTCGGTTCGGCCAGCAGGGTACGGATGACTGGCACGACGTGGTGCGCCCCGACAGGAATGAAGATGCCGAATTCCCGCAGCAGGCCGCGAATCGTGTTGAGCCGCGCCGTTCGGGTCGCGAGCCACGTGGAACGCAGGCAATGCAATGAGGCGATGGCCTGCTGCGCGACGGTCTTGACAGGCACGGGATGAATCTCCTCGTTCCGATTGGCTTCGAGGAGCCCTTTCGCGTCGGTGCGGTCCGTCTTGTTGCGCCGCACGTACGGTCGCACATCGTGCGGTGCGAGCAGCCGCACCGCGTGCCCGAGGGGTTGGAGCTGTCGGGCCCAATAGTGGGCGGACCCGCATGCCTCCAAAAGAACCGTCGCCGGCGGTCGTTGTGCGAAGAATGCGAGGAACCGATCGCGCGAGAGCCGCCGTTCTTCATCGACGTGGCCAGGCTGATGCGACACGGCAACCTGAAACACCGACTTTGCGAGATCGACGGCGATGGTCGTATGCTCCATGCGGACTCCTCCTTGCCTTGGCCTCAACGAGGCCGATTCACCGTTGGCACAATGATGCCGCACAGCAGAAGGAGTCCATTCCATCGCTTGCCCCCGACGAAGGCGCGCGGCCAACGCAAGAGGTCGCGAGAGGGAAGTCGGCGCCTTCGCGGGTGAAGCGCCGATCGTTGGGATGGACGATGGGAGAATGCCGATGCGATACGCGATTCTCGCGGTGATCTTGGCTGTTGGCCTCATGTTCGGCCAGGAGCAATCAAAGCCCTCCAAGTCGCTTCCTGCCGACGTTGGCCCTGGCCGCGTCGCCTGGTTCGACATCACAGCGACCAATCTGACGCAGGCGAAGGACTTCTACGGCAAGCTCTTCGATTGGAACTTCAACCCTTTGCAGGGGACTGACCTGGCGGTCGAGATTGTCGCCGGTGCGACGGCAATCGGGACGATCCGAGTCGCCGACGGTCAGATCAGTGCGTTCAACGGCGTGGTTTACGTCCAAGTGACCGACATCCAGGCAAGTTGCAGGAAGGCAACGGAGCTCGGCGCGACCGTCGCTCCGGGGTTCCCTTTCAACCTGCCAGATGGAACCGGCGCCATTGGCTTGTTTGCCGATCCGTCTGGCCACCCGATGGGCATGTACTCAAGGACGTCGATCGCGTCGGAAAAACCGGCGGGAGAGTGACGACACCGACTCGCGGCTGATCGGTCGGCGCGCAGCAACGTGCTGCTGACGAACCGCGACGGGGTGGCCGGCACCACCTGGAGTTCTGGTCATTCGAGCTGCTGAACGGACGCGTCATTCAGCCCGCGTCGGAGGTGGCCTATGAAATTTGCAAGAGTCGTGTTCTTCGCGGCCGGCGTGTGGGGCATTGCCGTGCTGACGCCGCTCTTCTTTACCCTCGACCTGGTGGGACGTTCGTATCCGCCGCCGGTCACGCACCCGGATTTCTATTTCGGCTTCCTGGCGGTCGCTCTCGCGTGGCAAGTCGGATTCCTGCTGATCGCCCGTGAACCTGTGCGCCTGCGACCGATGATGCTCCCGGCCGTCCTCGAAAAAGGCTTCTACGTGACGAGCCTCGTCGCGCTCTACGGCCAAGGCCGGATTCAAATCGGTCAGGTGTTGCCGGGCGTGCCGGACTTCCTGCTCGGATGCTTGTTCGTCGCGGCATTTCTGAAAGTTCGGCAGGCGGCAAGCACGCTCTGAGACGGATTCTGTCTCAGTGCTTCACCATGGTCACTCGGTAGTTCGGCGCACCACGTGCGCCTGCAGAAATTTCCGATCATCGAGTTGCGATCACTCGAGCTGAAGCCCGTCCGCTTCCAGATTGACATCTCTGTCCATTGGGTATCCAATGGCGCGCGCTCGAGCCAATCTACGGGAATCTCTCAACACAACCAAGGAGAAGCCAATGAAGAGAACCTTAGCCGCGTGTTTACTCGGTCTGGGTTTGTCGGTCAGTGCGGCGTGGTCGCAGGCCACCGCCACCGAGCAGGCCGTCGCGGCGTTGGAGCAAAAGTGGCTTCAATCGCAAAAGACCAATAATCCTGACCTGATCGCGCCGCTGCTCGCCGACAATTTCGTGAGCACATCGAGTGAAGGTAAAGTGACCGACAAGGCCGGGACGTTAGCGACGGCGAAGACGATGAAATGGGACAGCGTCGATTACAACGATGTGAAGGTTAGCGTCTTTGGCGATGCGGCCATCGCGACCGGAGGTTTGAAAGGCAAGGGGACGGACGGGTCCGGCAAGGCGGTCACCGTGGACGAGCGCTGGACCGACACGTGGGTCAAGATGTCGAACGGGCAATGGCTGTGTGTGGCGAGCCACGCCACCTCTGTAAAAATGTAGGGCTGCCAAGCACCGCCTGGGGACCGATCCAGGAACACGCGCGAAGGCCGCCTCGGCGGCCTCGCGCTCATCGACACGACTCAAAGAGCGCCATGTGGCCAGGATGTGCTCGGCATCCGATCCAAGCCCGGCGTCGCGCTCGGCGAAAAAGGCGAGCAGCGCGGCGCAGCGACGCCCGGAGAGCATCTTGTGAAGGAGCAATGGCTCAACAGCCGAGGCGTCGTACGCCTCTACTTCCTCGGGTTCGCGTCAGTCTCGGTCGCGGTGGTCCTCGCGGGGTTCTGGCGCACCTTCTTTGTTCCCGCCACGCACGGCACGTTCAACGCCCATCTCACGGTTCACGTACATGCGTCATTCTTCCTCGCGTGGATCGGGCTGCTCGTCGTGCAGACGATATTGGCTCTTTCACGCAAGATGAGCTGGCATCGACGGCTCGGTTGGATGAGTGTGATCCTGATCCCTGCAATGACCGCCTCAGGGTTTGCCGTGTCCGTGTGGGCGACCGCGCGCGACCTCAGGGCCGGCCAGGGAGATGCGGCGCTGGCCTTTCTCTTCGGGCTCTTCATGGACGTGGCGGCCTTCACGGTGCTGGCCTGCGTCGCAGTCGCGATGCGCCGGAGACCGCAGGTCCACAAGCGAGTGATCGTGCTCGCCACGATTGGGCTCCTGGGGCCAGCGCTGGGCCGGATTCCGACCATCGGCACACTTACAACCCCGGTTATTGTGGCCCTTGTCACTTCAGTTGCGATGTACGACCTGGTCAGCCGTCGCCGTGTTCATGCCGCGACCGTGTGGGGCGGGATCGGGTTGCTCGCTAGCAGCTTTTTGCAAGTACCTGTCGGAGCTACCACGCTCTGGCTGGCGGTTGCACGACGCGTAATGGCGCTCGCGCCGTACTAGGGGTGGGGTCCACCGGATCAATTCGAGGCCGGCTGCGCAAGTCGATCGTACGGAGCCTGACAAACCCGGGTTGCAGTTGACGAGCGGCTGGCGGTTCGGACGATTCTTCCACAAGACTCAGAGCAACATGAGAGGAGGCGGGTCGTGGCGATTCTCACCGCCGACATGAAGCGAGTGGTCGAGGAGCAGCGCCTTGGCTTCGTCGCCACGGTCTGCTCCGACGGTACGCCGAATCTCTCGCCCAAGGGCACCACCGCCGTGTGGGACGACGATCATCTCGTGTTTGCCAACATCCGCTCACCGGGCACGCTCGCGAATCTCCGGCAGAACCCCAGCGTCGAGGTCAACGTCGTCGATCCATTCGTGCGCAAGGGGTACCGCTTCAAAGGAGTCGCCTCCATTCTCGAATCCGGCGCGCTCTACGACCAGGCAATCGCCTTTTACAAGGAGCGTGGATCGCGCATGAATGTGATTCGAGAGGTTGTGATGGTGCGAGTTGAACGCGCGCAGCCGATTGATTCGCCGGCGTACGATCTCGGCCTCACCGAAAACGAGGTGCGCGGTCGATGGGAACGTCACTTTCAGTCACTGCGGTCTGGAAAGACCTCTTCACCGGCAGGCGAGTAGCGCGTCCGTAGTTGCGCACCATGCTTCTTGAACGCGGGCACCCAAGAAGGCATACTCCCTGATCCTGTCACATGCTGCCGTTCGACGACCCGGTCGTCTTCAATGCCACGGTCGGACGGTTTTTTCGCACGCCGTTCGTCAAGAAGGACCGAATCAAGGATATGCTTGCTTCTCTTGAAAAACTGCGCGCCTCTTCGGAGCCGACTCGTCCGTGAACTCCAGCCGAACGCGGTCCCGCGGCCAGTGCGTGCCATTCTGACAGGTGCCTCGATGGCACTCCCGACATCGTGAGACGTGTGACGGTCGGCAATTGATGGAGTGAAAGGCAGGTAGCGATGGTAGGCGACAAGCTCGCAAGCGCAACAGGGAAGATTGTCCTTCGGCGGGTGCTGCCCTCGAGCGCCGGCGGGGCGCGAATGGAAAGCACACAGCGCGGAGGAGGGAAACTGCTCGGCGTCGAGTATCAGGAGACGAGCACCTACGAGTCGGAACTGAGGCCAGACGGTACCCTGTTCGGCACGGGCCAGGGCCTCTACATGGGGAAGGGCGGCGAACTGGCGACGTGGATAGGCCAGGGCGTGGGCACGCTGTCGAAGGGCGGTGGGGTGAGCTTTCGCGGAGCCATCTATCTGTACTCGGCATCACCAAAGTGGCAGCGTCTGAACACGGTTGCCACCATGTTCGAATACGAAGTGGACGCCAAGGACAACTACAAAGCCACGCTCACCGAATGGAAGTAGACCCGTCGCGACTCGCTTCAGGGCATCGACGCGCCAGCGTCGACTGAAGCGAGTCGCGAGATTGAACGCCCACAGGCCGTGTTCGTCGACGGATTTAATTTGTTCAACGGCAATCCCGAACAATTCATCAACTGGACTTCCGGACGAGGATTTCTGCGTCCGCTCAACATCGTGGCGCCGTCGGATTGCCCGCGTCGGTGTGAAGGTGGATCTCGGCGGCCCGCTCGCAGCCATTCGATGCGGGCAAACCTGAACGGTCATTCAGCTCGTGTGCCTGATTTCAGAGGCTCTGACGGCCGGCGCCTTTGACCCGCAGTCACGGCGGGCACTATCAAGGCACGCTCGACGTGAGCAGCAGCCCAATCGACCGATAGAGTGGGTTGTAGAACTTGCCGTAGTCGGGCGAGGTCACGTTGTTCTGCACGTCCCGCTCGCCGCCATTGTTGAAGGCGTTGTAGACCTTGAGGCCGGCGACGAATTGATACTTCTTGACGTGAAACGGCCTCGCCAGCGTGAAGTCGAACGTCGCGACGGTCGGCAGCCGCCCAGTCCGATTCCGCTCGCCCACGAAATCCTGGAATTCGTCGACGGCTGACCACGGAAATCCGGTTCGCCATTCGAAGAGCGGGATAAGAACCCATTTGCCAGGTAATCCTTGCGATCCACGCACCAGCAGGCGGTTGGGTACATCCGTCGGATTGAGTGAATCCTCGTTCGACCGGATGATCGGGTTCTTGAAGTTGCCGTAAAACTGGTCGTAGTCGTTCAGATCGCGCGTGCCGTGCGCCCGGACGTACGAGACCGTCACGTCGCGGTGTTCGCCTCCGAGATAGCGCCCGGTGAGCTCGAACTCCCAATACTTCGACTCGCCATCGGATGAGAGTGTCAAAGTTCCAGCCGCCGGATCCGGATCGACGATCGCGTCGTGCGAGCCGTTTCGATGGAGATAGGCAGCTTTCAAGAAAACGCGGCGGCCAAATCGTTGATCCCACGCGACCGTTTCCACGACACTCTCGGGCGTCTGCAGGTCACCGACGACATGCGTGAAGGTGATCGGGTCGGAAAGAGGCGTCCCGTCAGCCGAGAAGCGCGTCACCGTCGCGACCGGGAGCAGCGTGAACGCGCCAAGATTGAGCGGTGTCCGCTGCGCGAACTTGCCGATGCCGCCGCGCAGGATCCCGCGTCCGCCTGGCAGGAGACTGACGGACATGCCCGCGCGCGGCGAGAAATTCACCTTCTCCACGACATCATCGCGATCCGAACGTATGCCGAGCTCGAACATCAGTCGATCGTTGACGCGCCACCGGTCCTGTCCGAACAGCGCGAATTCGGTGCCGGTGATGTCGGGGTGAGTCAGGCTCGGCGCGAACGTGGTCCGCTCGGCCAGCGACCCATCCAGCCGCGCGACGTCGAGTTCCTGGCTGTAGTTGTCGCCGTCGAAACCCGAGTGCTGCAGATCGGCGCCCACCTTGAACACATGGTCGCCGGCCCATTGTTTGGAAACGCTGAGCGCCTCCACCAGCTGCACGCTGTGCACGTGGCGCTCTTCGCGGTTGAAGTAGTCCCCGCTCTGCGTCTGCGGCGCATACACCATTGGCGCCGTGCCCTTTGTATGCTCGTCCACCTCGAACCGCCGCCATGCCAGCGTGGACTCCAGCACCATGTTGCCTGACAGGATCAATCGGTCGACGCCGCCGAGGGAGTACCCGTTCTGTGTGAACTTTGGCGTCGTCTCAGGAGGTCTGAACGTCGAGAGTGTCGGATTGAGAATTTTGCGGGGGAAGTACACGACACCGATGCCCAGCGTGTGGCGCGACGACAGGACGGCGTCCAGCCTCGTAAACGAGTCGAAACTATCGACGCCGAGCTCCGGCTCGCCCGGGAGGCTCTTGACCGGAGTGCGCAGGTAGTGATACTGGAGGTATTCGCCGAAGAGCAGCCGGTCGCGTTTGATCGGTCCGGAAACGGAGAGGCGCGGCTCGAACTTGTTCACGAACCCCTTGCCGAATCCCGGGAAGAGGTTGCCAAACTTGGTCGTCCACTCGTTCGTGCCTCGCTTGGTTGTGACCTGCGTGACGCTGGTCGAGAAGCGGCCGTACTCGGCCGCGAATGGATTGGCCAGGACTTCCACTGATTCAACGGCGCCGCTCGGGAGCGCGAGATCGAAGTCGCCCGTTGACGGATCGTTGAGGCTGGCGCTGCTCATTTGCAGCGCCCCGGTGGTCGGATACCGCCCTTGATGCGCAAGCGACCCTCGGGTCCGCGGATCACGCTCGGCAGGACCCCCATCAGCGATTGGAAGTCATCGCCCGCCAGCGGCGGGACATCCATCTTCGCGCCCGAGAGCACATCGCTCACTGCGACCGGCTGAATGCTCGCAGTCGGGGAGCTGGATGCGGCCACCACCACGCTCTCACGCACGAAGGTCAACCGCATCTCGATGAGCACTTGCTCTGTGGAGCCGGCGCCGACGTTGAACGGCGAGGACTCCACGTCTGCAAATCCCTCTCGCCTGGCGCGTACAACATAGGGTCCCGGCGGCACGTCTGCAAAGACGACCTGTCCCAGCGCATCGCTCGTCGTAGTGGCCATCACCTTGGCGTCGGTTGTGCTGAACAGCTCAACCTCGACGGCCGGGATTCGAAGACTTTCGACCGTCAGCGTAACAACGACGCGGCCGTTCGCTTGCGCAGCCGGCTGCGTCTGGGCCGGCTGCGCCACGACGAAGCGGGAGAACGTGAAAAAGAGAATCAGGGAGCCGACCGCGAGGTGACGCCAGCGCATGAAAGAACTCCTATCCACTATTGGCAGCCGTAATTGTAGGTTCATGAAAAGCTAATGAAAGGAAGGTGACGACATCATTACAGCTCGACGGCCCGAATTGTTCGGAGTGGTCTGGCGAGGTACTCCAGGGCATCGGCCGGAGACTCCGGGTCTTGATGGCCACGCGGCATCGTGACACAAGGCAGGTGCGCTTCAATGTCCGGGCGATGGGGCTCTTCCCACGGGGGAAGCTTGAGTGCGCGCCCGAGCGAAAACGGCTGTCGCCCGACGGGATTATGCCAAATCGAACGTCGGCACTCCCAGATAAATTGCCCTGAGGCGTGATGGCGGCGCGCGTCCCGAAGCGCGTCCATGAACCTCCAGCCGAACGTGGTCCGGCGGGCCAGTATGTGCGGTCCTGATGGGTGTCTCGCTGGCACTCTCGACATCGTGTGACGGCAGGCAATTCCTGACTGGAAAGGGAGGGAGGCGCAGTGTATTTTGTACTCGGCATCACCAAAGTGGCAGCGTCTGAACACGGTTGCACCATGTTCGAGTATGAAGTGGACGCCAAGGACAACTACAAGCCCACACTGACCGAATGGAAGTAGCCTTGTCGCGGCTCGCTTCAGTAGGTCACCGACGTTCCCGCGCCGGCTGAACCCCGTCGCGAAGTGTAGTGGCGGTCAATATGGACGGTCGCGCGAACGGCGACCACATCATCGATCTCTACGAGCGGCACGCGCGCGACTTTGATCGCGAGCGGAGCCGCTCGCTCCAGGAGAAGACGTGGCTCGACAGGTTCCTGAGCCACGTCCGGCCCTCGGGGACCGTGCTGGACGTGGGCTGCGGCATGGCGGAACCGATAGCGCGGTACATCATCGACGCGGGGTGTCACATCGTCGGCATCGATTCGTCGCCGACGCTGATCGAGATGTGCGGCGCGCGGTTTCCGACATCCGAATGGCTCGTGGCGGACATGCGGCATCTGGCGATGGGCCGCCGATTTGACGGCATTTTGGCCTGGGACAGCCTCTTTCATCTGCCCAGAGACGATCAGCGGGCGATGTTTCCGCGTTTCGCGGCGCACGTGCTGCCGGGCGCGCCGTTGATGTTCACGAGCGGCCCTTCTGAGGGGGAGGCCGTCGGTTCGTTCTGCGGCGAACCGCTGTATCACTCGAGCCTTGATTCTTCAGAGTACGAAGCGCTGCTGGCCGCGAATGGTTTTTCAGTGGAAGCGCATCGTGCCGACGATGCGAAGTGCGGTGACCACACGGTCTGGCTGGCCACGCGGGCGGCGAAATTCTAGAGGGCATTAGGCTCTCCGTACCAAGAGACGTGTGGTGAAACCGCAGTGAAGAGGAGACAGGAATGAACCGGGCCGCTCGACGTGTCAGCTACCTCTTTCTTTGCACACTCCCGTTTGTCGCTATCGTCGTCGTGGGTGTGCGCGCCCTTCGAATCCCGGGTGTCCATCAAGCCGTTGGAGCGGCGCTGTGTACCGCGATCGTGATCGCCGCGTGGATCCTTGGCGCGCGCGTGGTCGCTTCCGGTGCGGCAGCGGGGCGAAGGCTCGTACTGGCCGGAGGTCTTCTGATTATGCCGTGGGCGATCATCTCGCTCTTGTGGGTTGGACTCGGGGCACCGTTTCAGGCAACCGTGGTGGAAAACCACATGCGGTTTCTCGTCCTCCTTGCCAATGCGGCAGTGGTCGCGAGCGGATTCGTCGCCTTGAAGGAATCGCTGTATGACGCCGGTGAGTGCTTCTATTCGACCGTCGGATTTGCCGCGAGCATACCCGCCGGAGCGGCGTATCTCGTCTGCATCAGCATGAGTGTCGCAAGCACCGTCGCAGGGTTGCCTGGTAAGGAGGCCCCTTCCGCGTCCTTGCTCAGCGAGATGTACAGCGTGCTGGAGTTCGCCGCCTGCGTCTTGACGTACATCGCGACGGCGGCATTCGCCGCGTCGCTTGGACAAGCGCGCTGGCTTGGGCGCAGCGCGGCTCGCGGCTACGTGACCGCGAGTCTGACGCTCGTTCTGCTGCTGGTCATGAGAGGTGTGTCGTACCCGGAAGTGTCCGCCACCACCTCTCCGTGGTACCTGCGTCCCGGTCTCATCGCAGGAATCCCGGCCGTTCCATGGATCATGCCCGGCCTGTTGGGCGTCGTCTTGCTGCGGCGCGCCGGGGATGCGCAACTGTGACGAATCGACGTGATCTGCTCGGCGCCTTGTTCGTCTGGCTCGCCCTCGGGACGCTCGCACGCGCGCAAACGTCGTCGCTCGATGAAGCCGCCCCGCCAGGGGCGAACTATGAGGTCGCCGAGTTCCGGTTGTGGTGGCCCGAGAACGCTGCTCGGCTCCGAGCTGTTGCCGTCCTTGTGCCCGGCTCGAACGGCGACGGCCGCGGGCAGGTGGACGATCCGTTCTGGCGCGAGTTCGCCACGAAGCACCAGGTGGCGCTCGTCGGGTGCCGCTTCACCGACAAGCCGCATGACCAGATGTTTCTCGAGTCGTACGTGGACGTCTCGAAAGGCACGGGCCAGGCGCTCATCGACGCGCTTGGGCGTTTCGCAGCGCGAAGCGGCCATCAGGAGCTCGCGAGTGCACCGCTCCTGCTGTGGGGCATGTCGGCCGGCGGCGAGTTCGACTACGAGTTCGCCATGTGGAAGCCCGAGCGGGTGCTGGCCTTCATCGTAAACAAGGGCAACGTCTACTACACCGCGCTCGCGCCTCCAGCCGGGCGCGACGTGCCCGGCATGATGTTCATCGGCCAGAACGATCTCGCATTCCGCAACGACGCGATCAAGGGAATCTTTGCGCTCAATCGCCGTGCGGGCGCGCTCTGGGGCCTCGCCGAGGAGCCGGCGATCGCCCACGACGTCGGCCGATCGCGCGATTACGCCGCGATGTTCTTCGAGGACATGATCGCCAAGCGACTTCCCGACGCCGATCATCCCAGTGGCCCGCTCAAGCCGCTGGCCGCTTCGTCCGGCTACTTCGGCGATCCCGGCACGAAGACGTTTCAGCCAGTGGTGGGCGCCGAGGCGCCGACCGCGCCGGTTTCGTGGCTTCCGACGGAGCGCTTGGCCAGGGCGTGGCAGGCGATCGTCACTGGCAAGCCGTTCGACTAGAGAAACACGCAGGGTCGCGTCACCGCTACGACGGCCCGAGGTGATAGAGGGCAACGGCGTTCTTCCGGATACACCTTCGGCGATCTCTCTGGCGCGTGCCTCTGTGATCACGTCGTCTTTGACCATTCCATTCAGGGCGATCGCCAGCGCGCGCCGCGAGCGATGACTGGCCATCCACGTCGTCTCTTCCCAGTCAGCGCCAGGTCCGAAAGGTCCCGCATCGGTCCCGAACATGACGTGCTCCGGCATCATCTCGAGCCACGGGCGGAGAATGCGCGCCAGTTCGGCCGGTGAGTGTTCCAGCCCCTGAACAGAAATGTCCGTGTAGACGTTGGGTTTCAGAATCAGACTTGCCAGGTGACGCTCGTTGGGAGTCCCCCCGTGCAGGAGGACGAAGGTCGTCTTCCGCAGCAGCGGATCGTTCAGCGCCGACGACAGCAGCATGGGATCGGCGCCGCTGTCGATGAAGTACTCGCCGCAGCCGGATCCAGTGTGGATGTGAACGGGCAGACCAAGCTGCCCGGCCTCGGCTGCAATCGAGGCGAACAGGAAATCCTGGAGCAGGGTGTACTCGTCGGCCTTCGGTTGGCCCCCGCCGACGAATCGGGCGTAGACGGCATCGGCCGCGCCCTTTTCGGCCGGCTCGAAATCGAGCGATCGCAGGTACGCCGCTTCGAACTTGATCGCGACCGCGCCCTCCTTCTTCTGCCGTTCCAGCGTCGGCTGAATCACGCGGTTCACGTACTCGTCCAGCGTCGGCGGAAGGCTCTCGACGCCGACAGCCTGGAGATACTCTCTCAACAACTGCTCCGTCGCGCCGAAAAAGGCCTGGCGGTCGGGATTCCGAGCCTTGCCTCCAGAGTTGTCGAGCGGAAAGAGCAGCGCATCCGCAAAACCCACCCAGCGAAAATGTGCGCCCAGCTGGGCGGCCATGCGCACGCGGTTGGCAAGGACGATGTCGATGCCGGCCTGTTGAAGGACCCATTCGTGATACTGGCTGCCGTGGGCCTTGCGGGCCGCATCCTTGCGGTCTTTGAGCTTCGTCAAGAGGCTGTCGGTCGCCGCCGATCCCGACACGTCGTACAACGCCTTCCACGCCGACGACAGGTCGTCTCCGAAGCGAAGGTTCGCGGGGGGAAGCGACAGCGCGGGCGCGAGCGCGTCACACCGCAGTTGATCGTAGCCGGTGTCCTGTCCCGGGCTGGAAGCAACGACATGGGCGTGGTTATCAATCGCCCTGATGGATTCGATGTAGGGGAGCAGCGTGTCTGCGGGCACCGTTGGCTGAGCACAACCCGAGGCCGACAACAGAAACGCGCATCCGACGATCCATGTGCGACGCATCTCGATCTCCTCATTAGTCAGGTGGGCTCGGCCGCAGGAAGCCTAGTATGCACCGACCAGGTCACCGGTAGCAGGCAGCGCAGAAACGAGATCGTTCCCTTCGTGAGCGTCCCTTGACCGGCATTGCCGGCCCTGTCAGGATGCCGACTCCGCCCGGCAGCGAAATGCCGGAGAGGGAAATAATTCCCGACACGTGTCAGGCTCCATTGCGCTTGTGAATCCGATGGTAGAATGTGCCCCCTTTCGTTCGAACAGAGTCAGGGTCGGAAGGCGTCGTCGTGCAGGAGGGCCTGTGGAGAGCTTGTGTGGCCTCACGCGCCGTGCGGCCGTCCTCGTCGTTCTTTCCGGAGCCATTGTCGCTCGCCCGTTCGGCGCCGCTGACGATTGTGCGGTCGCATGATCGGCCAGACGATTTCCCACTACCGCATCCTGGAAAAGCTGGGTGGGGGCGGGATGGGTGTGGTGTACGCGGCCGAAGACGTGAATCTCGGCCGTCAGGTCGCCCTGAAGTTTCTGCCCGATGCGTTGGCCCGCGATCGACAGGCGCTCGAGCGATTTCAGCGCGAGGCTCGCGCGGCGTCGGCCCTGAATCATCCGCATATTTGTACGATCTACGAAATCGGCGAGGCGAACGGCCAGCGATTCATCGCCATGGAATTCCTCGGCGGCCAGACGCTCAAGCACCGCATTGCGAACAAGCCCTTCGACGTCGAGCAGGTACTGGAACTGGGCATCCAGATCGCTGATGCGCTGGACGCCGCCCACGCCAAGACCATCGTTCATCGGGACATCAAGCCGGCGAATATCTTCGTGACCGAGCGGGGTCAGGCCAAGGTGCTCGACTTCGGGCTCGCCAAGCTCGCCCCGCCGCGGCGGGTGGCCGAAGCGGCGGGCCTCTCCGCCCTGGAGACCTCCGAGGAGCATCTGACCAGCCCGGGGGTTGTGGTCGGCACGGTGGCCTACATGTCGCCCGAGCAGGCTCGCGGTGAAGACCTCGACGCGCGGACGGATCTCTTCAGCTTTGGCGCGGTGTTGTATGAGATGGCCACGGGCCGTCAGGCCTTCTCCGGCAACAGCACCGCCGTCATCCACGATGCGATTCTGAACCGGCCGCTGACCTCGCCGGTGCGTGTGAATCCGGACCTGCCGCCGGACCTGGCGCGGATCATCAACAGGGCGCTCGAAAAGGATCGCAAGGTGCGGTACCAGACGGCTTCGGATCTGGTCGCCGAGTTGAAACGCCTGAAGCGCGATCTGGACTCGGGCCGGATGGCGAGGCACGATTCGGATTCAGGACGCGGGACCTCCCGGGCGCGTCGGCCCGCCAAGGCCATCGATTCCCTTGTGGTTCTGCCGTTCGAGAACAGGAGCGCCGAGCCCGACACCGAGTATCTCAGTGATGGCATCACCGAGAGCATCATCAACAGTCTCTCGCACCTGCCGAAACTGCGCGTGATGCCGCGGAGCACGGCGTTTCGTTACAAGGGGCGAGACGTGGATCCTCAAACGGTCGGCCGCGATCTCAACGTCGGCGCAGTGCTGACGGGAAGAGTGGCTCACCGGGGCGACAGCCTCAACATCCAGACGGAACTGGTCGATGCCGTCAGCGGATGGCAGCTCTGGGGCGAGCAGTACCATCGCAAGCTCGCCGACATCTTCGCCGTGCAGGAGGAGATCGCAAAGGAGATTTCAGAAAAGCTGCGGCTCCGGTTGAGCGGCGATGAGAAGAAGCAGCTGAGCAAGCGGTTCACCGAAAGCGCCCAGGCGTATCAGCTGTACATGAAGGGCCGCTATTACTGGAACAAGCGGACCGAAGAGGGATTGAAGAAAGGGATCGACTATTTCGAGCAGGCGATCGCGAAAGACCCGCGCTATGCGCTGGCCTACACGGGAATCGCTGACTGCTACTTCATTCTTGGCTGGTACAGCTATCTCTCGCCAGAGGAGGCCTTCCCGAAGGCGAACGTGGCCGCCATGAAGGCCCGGGAGATCGACGACTCGCTTGCCGAAGCCCACAATTCGTTGGCGTACGTCAGACTCAATCACGACTGGAACTGGTTGGAGGCCGAGCGCGAGTTCAAACGAGCCCTGGCGCTGAACCCCGACTATGCAACCGCGCACCATTGGTACGCCGAACATCTCACGGCGATGGGGTCGTTCGCCCAGGCTCAAGCCGAGATCAAGCGAGCGCAGGAGCTCGATCCGCTCTCGCTCGTCATCAATGCGTTCGTAGGGTGGACGTTCTACATGGCGCGGCAGTACGACCAGGCTGTCGAGCAGTGCCACAAGACACTCGAGATGGATCCGACCTTCACGATCGCGCACCTCTGGCTGGGCCAGGCGTACGAACAGAAGGGGATGTATGCGGAGGCGATCGCCGAGTTTCAAAGAGCGATTGCCGGGTCTGGACGCAGCACGTTTCTTCTTGCGGCCCTTGGCCACGCGCACGCCGCGTCCGGAAACCGCGCCGGCGCTGCGAGCCTTCTGGAGGAGTTGACGGAGCTCTCGAAGCATCGATACGTTGCGCCCTACTTCTTGGCCGTCATCGAGGCAGGCCTGGGCGAGCACGATCGCGCGTTCGAGTTTCTGGAAAAAGCCTACGCCGAGCGCTCGAGCTGGTTGGTCTTCCTCAAGGTCGAGCCGCGGCTCGACAGCCTTAGAGGCGATCCGCGCTTCCAGGAGCTCCTCCGCCGCGTCGGTCTGCCGCAGTAACCCCCGTCTGGTGTCAGTGGATCACGCGACCGGAGTCGCGAGAAACGACGCTCACGTGATGACTGGCCGACTGTTCCTGTCCGGACTGATCGCGATGGGTATATTTGGGTTGGGTCACCTCGCGGGCTTCCTGCAGGGTGCACACGCGGCGCGCCACGATCCGGCGATGGCAGAACTGACCCGCGCGATGCGGGAACAGAAGGTCAGCGTGCTGGGGCTTCATCCGTCTCTTCTCGACTTTCGCGAATATTTCAGTCTCAATTTCTCGATCCTCCTCCTGCTCGCGATGGCAATCGGTATGGCGATCCTCACGACGACGTCCGAACAGGACGCGACGATACGGACGTTGTCTCCCGTGTACTGCGGGGCCATGATGCTGCTGCTGGGGACCTCGATCTGCTTCTCGGTGATTCAGGGGATCGTCTCGTGCTCGATCATCGCGATTCTCTTTGGCCTGGCCTGGTGGCTCTCCTAGATACTGAGGTCGCGAATGGAGGCGAGGCACACGCACGCGGACTTCGACCGCTTGTCGTGGCACGATTGCCACGTCTGGGGGCTCAGTTTTCGTGTGGGTGATCCCCACGAGGACGATTGGACGTCGGACCTCGTGCTCGACATCGACTTCATCGTCGAATGGATCTGCGGAATCAAGGATGAGGCCCGCTTCAAGGTGGCGCCGGCGATGTTAGCGTTTCACGGCGTGACCGATTCGCGGATGACGATCGACTGGGGGAGCGCTGGTTTTCAGATGGCGCTTCACCCGCTGTCCATCGATCGAATCGAACGCCAGGCGGTCGTTGGGCAAAAGGTCTACCTCGACCGGCCGTACTTCAGCTGGCGAATTCGATTGAACTGGCCTACGGGGGGCGAAATCGCCTTCGGCGCCTTTGGCTTCACCCAGACACTTCTGGCGGAACCATCTGTGACCGCCAAACAGCACCTGTCGTTCAGCGAACGGAGCCGGCTCATCACGCGATGAGGAGAGGATCATCAACGGACGAGATCTACCCCTTCGTATGACGGCTGTCATACCGTCCATCGCAGTGCCGTGAGACGCTGAAACCCTCATGGAGTGGCGGCGCGGTGCCGAACGGTCGTTGCCCACGACCGTTCCAGTTCCGCGCCGCAATTTTGGGATGGCTCTCGTCTGACGTGCATCACTTGCCGGCGCCGCCGCTTGCTGTCCAGAGCGGCTCACTGCTCACAATCCGATCGACCGTTCGATCCCGCACGACCGGCTTCCACTCGCCGCGCTCCCAGACTCTCGACGAGAAGCTCAGCGAAGGCGCTCGCACCTCGACCTCGTAACGGTGATTCGTTTCCGCCGAGAACGACACGGTTGCGACGCCGGGTGTCCCCTTGGATTGCATCGTGAACCCCATGGAATGCTGTCCCACGGCGAGCGGCCATCGTCGTTCACCGGACTTGACTGGCTCACCGTCCAGGCACACCGGCACGAGATACTTTTGCGTGACCTTCACATCGACGGTGCTCGAGGGCTGTGCCAGTCCAACTGAAGCGCCGAGCAACGCCACGACCATACTCGCGCCTGGGATTCCGAGGGTCATTCTTCAACTCCTGTTCTGGACTCGACTTTCCTCTTGTTTACGGTGAGGCCCGCGTCCTGGTTCCCGGAGCGCTTTCACTGGCATCGCCCGGGGAGTCGCCATATGCTGACGACGCCAACTCAGGCGTGTGTGTTGGCATCACGCGCCTCATCCGGAGGAACCGACTGCGATGTCGATCTGGAACCGGCTCATGTCGGTGCTGTTACTGCTGGCGGTCCCAGCCTTTGCAACTGCTCAGCCCCCGCTCAAGGTCTACATCTCGGCTGACATGGAAGGCATCGACGGCGTTGTCAGCTCGAAGCAATCGAGCGGGACCGGCTCGGAGTACGAAAAATACCGTCGTCTGATGACGCTCGAGGTGAACGCGGCTGTCGAAGGGGCGTACGATGCCGGCGCGACCGAGGTGGTCGTGTCCGACTCGCACGGCAACGCCCAGAACATCGATCTCGAGCTGCTCGACGCGCGCGCGACGCTCATTCGAGGGTGGCCGCGCCCGCTTGGCATGGTCCACGGACTCGACGAGACATTTGGCGCCGTGGCGTTCGTCGGCTATCACGCCAGCGAGGGCCAGGATCCGGGAATCCTGGCGCACACGTTCACCGGTTCCGTCGAAGTGTCGCTCAATGGCCGGAAGGTGCCCGAAGCGGGATTCGCCGGGGCGACGGCCGGCGATCTCGGTGTGCCCGTGGTGTTCGTCTCAGGCGACCAGGTGATCGCGCGCGAGGCCCAGGCGATCTTCGGGCCGATCGAGACCGCCGTGGTGAAGGACGCGATTGGGTTCAATGCCGCGAAGATGATCCATCCCGAACGGGCGCGCGAGATGATTCGTGCGGGCGTGAAGCGGGGCGTCGAGCGCCGCTCAGCGATTAAACCGTTCAAGCTCGCGAGGCCCGTGACGCTCGAGCTCCGGTGCGAGGATCCGGTGATGACCGAAGTCCTGACGCTGATGCACGGCGTTCGTCGCATCGACGGCCAGACAATCTCGTACGAAGGGCCGGACATGATCGACGTCGCGCGATTCTTCGAGGTCGTCCATCACGTGCATGCGGAGCAATAAAGTTCTTGGTTCTTAGTTCTTCGTTCTTAGTTCTCAGGACCGAAGCCCAAGCTGTCTTCTTGTCAGGCCGGCGCTGGCGCGTCCACGCCGGCCCAGAGATTCATCGTGCTCAGCTCGTCGCGGCCGCAGGCCTTGAGATAGCAGAAGAGCTGCGTGCGATAAGCGGCGCAGCCCGAGAGCACGAAGTTGACCAGCGCGGCTCCGCGCGATGTCTTGCTGCCGAACATGTCGATCTCGGCACGGAAGTCGGCATCGGACATGTTGCCCAGTAGCGACGCATAGGCGTCCTTGTGCGCCGCGATTGCCGCGAGGGTCTGATCGAAATCCCGCGCGTTCGCGGCTTTCTCGGCGACCGTCCAGACGGCCGGGTCGAACGTGCCGGCCTTGATGGCTTTCACCAGCTCGGGCCCCATCAAGCTCAGGTACTTCAGGAGCTCCAGCGTGCTGCGCTGTTTCGGCGTCGGCCGATAGTCGAGCTTGGCGCGGTCGATCTTGCTCGCGAGGTGAAGAAGGATGTGAACTTCGTGCTGCAACGAACCAATCAGTTCGGGCTTGGTCAGGACCATAAATCTCCTCGGGCAATAAGAGCAATAAGAGAAGGAGAGGATATCACGCGGGAGACCTAGGCGCTCTTCGGCATCAGGCTGCGAATGGCGCTCACGGCCTGATCGATTTCCTCTTCGGTGTTGTAGTAGTGCGGCGACAGGCGCAACGACGTCGTCACGCCCTTCTGATCGTAGTCGAGCAACGCATACGCGCGGATTTGCGCATTCGTGTTGATCCGACGCTTTCGCAGTTCGGCCACCAGGTCGCGGGGGTCCCGACCCGGAATCCACGCCGAAACGATGCCGCAGAGCACGGCACCGCGATCGAGGACTTTCACCCCTTCAACGGCGGACAGCGCCTGGCGCAATCGATCGGCCAGAGACAGCACGCGCCGGTGGATCTGATCGATGCCAAGCGCCATGGCATATCGCGCTGCTTCGCCCGTCGCGAGGACGAGCGACCATGCGAACTCCCAGCTCTCGAAGCGCCGGGCGTCCGGGACGGCGCGATAGTGATTCTCGTCAATCCACTCGGCGCCCTGCATATCGATAAAGAGCGGCTCGAGACCAAGATCCAGAGCCCGGTCGGACACATAGAGAAATCCCGCACCCCGAGGGCCGCGCAGGAACTTGCGAGAGGTTGCTGACAGGAAATCGCAGTGCAGGTCGTTCACGTCGATAGGTATCTGTCCGAGAGACTGGCAGGCATCAACGAGGTAGATGACCTCCTCGCGACGGCAGGCCCTGCCAATCGTCGCGACGTCCTGCACGAGGCCTGAGTTGGTCGGGACGTGGGTCACGCACACGATCCGCGGACGATGAGCACGGATCAGATCCGGCATGGCCTCGGCGTTGACGCCGCCCTGAGGCCCGTCCGGCGCCCTCACGACCTGCACCCCTAGCCGTGACTGCAAGGACAGGAACTGAATCTGATTGGATACGTAATCGTTTCGCGTGGTGAGAATGACGTCGCCCGGCTTGAAGCGAATAGACGAGAGCGCCTGCACGAACGAGATGGTCGCGCTCTCGGTAAAGGCGATGTTCCTGGGCCTCGCACCGATGAGACCCGCGACCGCCTGATAGGCCTCATCGATAGCCTCGAGCCGCACCGCGGCGGCTTCGTATCCGCCGATGCGACTTTCGAGCGTGATGTGATCCTGGAGCGTGCGAATCACCGGCTCGGGCATGAGCGCCGAGCCGGCGTTGTTCAGATGGGTGCGCTCGGCACAGCCGGGGGTCTCGGCGCGAAGGCGGTCGATGTTCATGGGGAGGGTGAACGATTGGAAGTTCTTGGTTCTTGGTTCTTAGTTCTTAGGCGGCGACTCGTGCGTCTCCTGCCTTCGGTGTCAGCGCCATCAGCACGATAGCGACGGCGAAGAGCGCGGCCACGTCGCCCCAGAGATGGCCCATCTGACCCGGCTCCGTCACCGACTGCACGACCATGATCACGGCGTGCACGATGCTGGACCAGACTGCGAACGAGATGAGGCTTCGGTGGGCGAGAGGATTGCGCGCGGCCATGATCAGGAAGACACCGAGCGTCGCATAAATGCCGAGGATCATCTGCAGGTAATCGGATTGGCCGGTGTGCCACGACCAGCCGGACGGCCAGACAATTGTCAGGGGATAGATGCCGACCACGAAGATCACACCTACCAGCATCAGGGCGATTCGAAGGTACTTGACGCGATCAGCGTCTGTCACACGTTCGCTCCTTCCGTGCGCAGCGACGAAGCAGGCCCAAGCCCGGGCTGCGCTGATCGATTGATCGAGTCGATTATAGACCCGGGTGTGCGCGTGGACTGACGATGATTCTTTACCGAACGGTGTGATCTGCAGTGGTTACCTGATGAATCTCTGGCGGCGCTCATCGTTATCTGGAGCAAATGTTTCGGTGAGTGCAGAGTCGAGACCCTCGTGCACAGAATCTTCTCCGATCACGACCGGTGTCGCGGTGTCTCGATCGGTCGTGCCGGAATAGAACGTCGGCTTGAAGGGTTCGCCGGGGGGCGGCTGATAACGTAGATCACGCCAGGAAGGCATTCGCCGGGTGGCCGGGCGGTGAACTCGAACTCGCCGCGTTCGGTGGCGCGCACGCTGACGGCTGGTGGACGTTCCCAGCAAGGTGTGGGGGCAATCAAGTCCACCATCCAGGTATAGGGCAGGCCATTCCGCTTCGTCACGTGCCCCCGAACGCGTCCGTTGGTTTCATCCACGATCTCGCAGTGCGTGCAACCGCCGGCCCGCACATCCGCGGAAAACGCTGCTCGCAATAAGGCATCCGGGAGCAGCGGCTCGAGCGTCACACGCCCACTGGTCGAGCCTCAGCGGCCGCTGGCACGCTCCTCGCTAGGGTTCTATGAGCTCCGCCAGAGGGCCAATTCTGATGCTGCTCTCGAGCTCTTTGCCGACAATCCTGGCATTTCTCTTACCAAATCGACTGACGGACACGTCGATCATCGGATGGGCGTGGCTTGCGACGGCCGCCGGTCTCGCCGTGGTGCTCGTCGCGCTTCGGGTCGATCGCCGAAAACAGACCTGCGCGATCGCACGAATGGTGCGAAGCAATTCTCGCGCCGCCCGAGGCAATTGAGGCTGGCCGGCTCGCGCAAGTTGCGACGGTATTCTGCGCTACTTCTGCGGCGGCAGGTACTTCGGCGGGATGGGATTGTCCTTGGTCTCGTCGGTCCACACCGCGTTGGCGATCCACCACCGCTTGCCGTCCCAGAAGAGCTCGATCGAGTTGATGCCGCGGTCGATGATGGGACCGTTCTCGGTGAGGCGCGACTCGTACGTGCTCCACACGTGGGCAATCGGGCCGAAGCGTTCGGTGACGCGGTGGATCTCCTTCTCAAAGAATCCCTTCGCGAGGAAGGGATCGGACGAATCGACGTAGGACTGATGATCCAGCGTCCGCACGGACGGCTGTCCGTCCTTGACGCCGATGGAGACGAAACGGAGGTCGGGCATGTAGAGTGTCCGATCCCGCGACCACTGGCGAGGCTGGCCTGCCGGAACCGTCACAACCTCGTACCACGCGCGGATCATGCCGTCGATCGTTGCCACGTCCTCCGCGCGAGGCGCGATGGTGGGAACGGTGATGTGCTGTGATGGCGCCTGCCCGGTTCCGGCACTGGCGCCAAGGGTCATCAGCATCAGACAGAGTTGAACCGCGCGCCTCATTTCTCCTCCTTCGTCCGAGCAGGCTACCGTCGTCGAGTCTTCAGTTCGTCCGCAGGAGCGCCGTCGCGTTGCGCTTCGGGACCTGGCCCACTGGAATCCGCGTCACCTCTTTGAGCGTCGCGGTGTCAATCACGTAGACGGCGTTGTCGCCTGCAGCCGCCACATATGCGTATTTGCTGTCGGGCGTGAACGTGAGCCACTCGGGATGCTGGCCGACGAACACGCGGCCGACTTCCTTGAGGTCGGGCAGGGAATGCACGTACGCGTAGCCGTACACCTTGCTCGTCGACCAGAGCGTCTTCCCGTCGGGCGACACGGCCAGGCCATGCGCCGGGGCGGCCTGCAGGCCATCCCGGTGCTCCTCGACGCCTGGAATGGGCGGATGCTCGATCCGCGCGACTTCCTTGCGGGTGGCGAAGTCGACCGCGACGAACCCGTGGAAGTCGGAGAGCTGGACGAAGACGCGCCTGGTGGACCCGTCCGGATTCTTTTCGAACGCCATCGGTCGGATGCCGGCGCTGAGCTCCAGCGTCCACGAAAGCTGGTCGGTGGCCGTGTCGATCACGCTGATGGTGCGCTGGGGAATGGATCCGGCCACCGCATACTTGCCATCGGGCGTGACATAGACATTGTGAATCGCGCCCTTGACCGGCACGCTCTTCACGTTGACGAGGGTAGTCGTGTCGATCACATCTACGGCGCCTGGCGCCAGGGCGATTCCCGCGTACACCTTCCGGCCATCGGGTGTGATCGAAATATTGTTCGGCCGCCCGCTGAGTGGAACGCGCTTGACAACGCGGAGCGTCAGGGCATCGACGACATCCACGGTGTGAAGGAACTCGTCGGTCAGATACAGTCGGCTGCCGTCTGGAGCGCTCGTGACGCCGTGCGGGATCTCGACGTCATTGATGACGCCGACGATCTTGTTCGTCGCCGGATCGATGAGGTCGGTCGTATCGCCGGCGGAATTGGTCTGCACGATCCGAACCGCCGTCGAGCGGGCGGCCGGCTCGCGAGTCTCGCCCCGCACCCAGGCGGCGAGAATCCGCCACTCGGGGTCGTCCTGCGACACCCAGTGCTTGCCGCCGCCGTGAAACGGATCGCCGCCCGCTTCCCGCGCGAGCGGGTGGCGAAGAAGCCGGCTGGACATCGGGCTGCCCGGCACGACGAATTTCTGCACGGCCTCGAAGTTCTTCCGCGATTGCTCCTCGGTCCACGACAACGCACCCGGCGGGAGCACCTGGAGGCTCAGAAGGCCGGCCGCGGGCGCGTGACACGTGACGCAGCGGATGTGATCGGGCCGCTTCACGAGGAACATCGGCTCCACATTGGCCTTGTAAAAATCGAAGTCGAGCGCCGGCGCCGCGGGAGACGAGATTGAGCGATGGGCAACAGCAGAGGGCGCCGACGCGGGCTGCTGCAGGAGCAACGCCGCCACGACGAACAGGACCTGGAACATGATCATCCCTCCTACTCGGCCGACCAGTACAACGCGTTGAAGAACATCGGCAGCGTCGCGTGCGTCTGCGCGCGATGCTGCGGGCGGATGCCGAACAGCACGACGCGTCCCGGATTCATCTCGACGGCCACGACGGCCGCGCGGCCCGCCATCATGTCTTCGCCTCGCAGCCAGCCGGAGGCGTTGACCCCCGCGTTGGGATAGCGGGCGACCACCGACGCCTTCTGTGATGAAAAACCCTCCGTCAGTTGGAAGAACGGCGAATTCACGTAGTAGCCCCACGTCTCGGACGGCATGCCCCTCCCGAGCGGATGCGAGGTATCGACCTGTAGATTGACGATCGTGCCGGGCGCGAAATGCTGATCGCGCGGCACGTTGCGCTTGAGGTCCTTGACCGGCAGCGGCATCTTTTCGATCAGGAGATCCGACGCTTCACCCAGCGCGACCAGCGTGCCGCCGGCGTCGACAAAGGCGGCCAGCTCGCGCCAGCCCGCATCGCCGATGCCGCCCCGATACTCGGGGACGATGCTGGCGAAGTCGAAGCCCTCGAGGATGTCCTTGGGCTTGTCGTCCGGGAGAATGATGGCATCGAAGCGATCGCGGAGCTTTCCCGCCTTCACGTCCGCGTTGTGGAGCAGCGTGAATGGGAACTCGTACCGTTCGAGTACCCACCGCGTCCAGCCCTCGTCCATGTTGGCCGTGTACGACTGATACAGTCCGATGCGAGGCATGCGCACGGGCGAGGCCGATGAAGGGCGTGCTGTTGCAGTTTCACCGTCGCGGACGTCATAGCCGCTGGTCGCCTTGCTCCAGGCACTGCTCGTCGCGGTCGCCTGCACGACATCCGCGCTCATCATCACTTTGGCGCCCGCCGCAAGGAGACGATTGACGACGCGGGCGCTGTCCGCGCCAGCGCAGGTAAAGGAAAATGCGTCGCGCGCTTTCGCGGCGGCGATGACGGGCTTCGGGGTAGCCGTGATCTTCTCGAGCGCAAGGTCGGTTGGCAGCGCCGTTTTGGCGAACACAGTTTTCACGCCGAACTGCATGCCGAGCGACCATGCCGACACGTCGTAAGGGGCCTCGGCCGGTGCGCCCGGCGATCGGCGCACTTCCGGATAGGTCTGCTTTTCGAGGATGTCCTTCGCGTACCGACCGAATACCTGTCCGAACGGAATGACGAAGCTGCCGGCCGCGTAGCGCTCACCATCCTGCTCGAAATCCTTTGTCGCCCGGTGAACCTCGACGCCCGCGATGAGGAGCTTGTCCACGAGCTCGACGGCCTCGTTCGGATCGTGCTGGCTCGCCGGAATGATCGCCGCGTACGCGTTGGAGCCTGGCGCGAGCATCCCTTTCGAGCCGCTCTCGATCGTCAGACGGTTGATCTCGTAGATCTCACGGAGCATCGTTTCGCGGCGATCGGCCGCCGAAGAGAGCAGCGCAAACGTGGCAGTCAGCTCGTAGTCCACGATGTCACGGAGCGTCCACCTGCCGCCGAGCCACGGCTTCGGGTATTCCGTGCGAGGGCGGATGTCGCGCGGAGGCGCCAGCGGCTCGTCGGGATGTTCCATCTGGTACCGGTACTCCGCCATGAAGTCGGGCTCCGGGCCCGCCGCCGGAGGTTTGGCGGGATCGGCCATCTTCTGTTCGATCGGAGTGGCCACGCGGGCGCTCGCGACTTCGGTGAGGAGTCCCACCTGGTTGTGCCACCAGCCGGACCACGCCATCGCGCCCTGCCAGAAGTTCGTGTACGTGGAGTTGTAGATGATGCCGATCTTGCCCTCGGCCTCGAGCGCCGCCGATTGCTGCTGTCCGTAGATGCCGTTCAGCCGGTAGATCAGCGGATGCACATTCGGGTTGATCGGATCGGTGGCCGGCATCGTGAAGATCCTCGCGCCGCTCGCGCCTTGTTGGTGCTCGTCGAGCCAGATCGCAGGGAACCAGTCGTGCCAGAGCAGTTCCGCGATCAGGCGGCTCTCTTTCTGAGAAAAGAGATACATGTCGCGATTGTTATCGTGGCCGACATAGTAGTGATAGAGATAGGGCAGCTCGCTCGCTTCGTGCGGTGTACCGAGATACTTGTTGTACCAGTCGGTGACCATGATCTGGCCGTCCGGGTTGAGCGATGGCACGAGGAGGAAGATCACGTTGTCGAGAATCTTCCGCACGTACGGCGAGTTTTCGGTGGCCAGCCTGTAGATCGCCTCGACAGACATCTGCGACGCGCCGATCTCGTCCGAATGGATGTTCGTCGTGATGAGGACGACGGCTTTGCCCGATGCGAAGATCTCGTCGCGCTCGGCGTCGGTCGGTCTGCCGTCCTGGAAGTACAGGCGCCGCTCGAGCCGCTTGTAACGCTCGAGGTCTCGCATTGTCTCTCCCGATGCCACTTCGACGACGATGAACGGATTGTTCTGCGTCGTAGGGCCGAGCCTGCGCACGTGGACGCGGTCGGATTCCTTCGCGACGAGCTCGAGGTACTCGACGATCTTGTCCCAGCGCGCGAGCTTCTTGTCGGTGCCCATGCGAAAGCCGAAGAACGATTCGGGTGTCGGCACTTCTGCGGATGCGGGCACGCTGAGCAGAACCAGAAGAGTCGCGAGCAGAATCCGTTTCATCCAGGCTCCAATGGGTGGCACACCACGTGCGGACGCACGGACGATACTACGTCGCCGTCGCCATCGTCACACGAATCGTGCGGGACGAGGCGCTCTTGGCCGTGGCTTTCTGCTAGAATGCGCGCTTCCATTGACTCGGAGTTACCCGGGAGGGAGTGTCAACATGAGGATGCTGAGAAATGCCGGCAGAGCGGGCTGGCTCGTAGCGGCAGTGCTGGTGGGCGTCCTGGCTCTTGCGCAGCAGGCAGCCTGGGCCGAGGGCGAGGCGTTTCTTGGAACCTGGAAACTCAACGTCGGAAAGTCGCGGTACAGTCCGGGCCCCCCACCGCAGAGCCAGACATCGGTGTATGAGGCCGCCGGTCAGGGAGTCAAAGTGACGACGACCGGTACCAGCGCCGATGGAAAGGCCACCAGCTTTTCGTTCACCGCGAACTACGATGGCAAGGACTACGCGGTCACAGGGAACCCCGATTGGGATCAGACCGCGCTCAAGCTGGTGAACGCGCACACGGTCGAATTCACGAGAAAGCGCATGGGCAAGGTCGTTCAGACCGGCACCAACGTCGTCTCGGAAGATGGCAAGACCCGAACCGTCACAAGCAAAGGCACGAACGCGAAGGGACAGGCGGTCGAGACCGTGGGCGTCTACGAAAAGCAGTAGGCCGAGTCTCGGTCATCGCGCTGCGGGCTTGAGCAGCGTTTCGAGGTAGTCGGGCTTGCCTTCGTCCCGAACGAGGTGCGGGTAGCGCGCACCGTCCTTGTAGTCAATGGTGATGGTCTTGTAATAGTCGTCGACGATCACCAGGAGTTCGATCGGACGTGCGGCCTCTCCGATTCTCTTGATCGCGTCTTCAAGAATCTCGGGTGTGAACACGCGGCCGTTCACGGCCGCGATCTTCATACCCGATGTCACGCCGGCCTTGAACGCGGGTCCACCGTAAATCGCGTCGTTCACGTGGCCGTCAGAAGAGAGACTGAGTCCCAGCGTGAAGGTGCTGGCCGACAGGCCGCGACCGCCCCGCGCGGGTGCGGGCAAGTCGGGCGTGAACGTCAGTTTCCAGCCGCTGGCTTCGATGCCGCCGGTGGGTGCTTCGGCTGAGGTGGACGTCAGTCGCGTGTTCCAGAAGTTCGCCCAGTCATACGGCGCCACCTGATTCATCGTCTGCACGAGCTCATCGAATGTATAGGTCTTGATTTCGGCGCCGTTGTTCGGTCCGCCGTAAAAGACGCGGAAGAAATCGTCGATCGACTGCTGGCCGCGGCTCTGCTCGTGAATGACCGTCGCCGCTTCGAGCCAGAGGAGCTCGCCTTCCTCGTAGTAATCGAGACCGCGGCGCCAGTTTCCCCATCCTCCCGTGTCAGGACCGCCTGTGAAGACGCCCGGCACCGCGACCGCCGTGTCGAGCACAGAGCGCCACGTGCGGCCGGGACGACCGGGACCGAGCGAGGCGGCGTAGCCCGCAAGCGCCTGACGATATTCGTCGGTGGTCCAGAGACCGCTCCGCGCCGCCAGCAAATCGCCGAGAAATGACGTGTTGCCTTCGTAGACCCAGAGGAGATCGGTCTTGAGCGGCGTCTGGAAATCGTCGGGCGCCATGGTCTTCGGCCGGCGGAACTTGCCGCTCCACGAGTGCGCAAACTCGTGCGCGAGCAGGCCGCCGATCTCTCTTGCGGCGCCGGGAGAGATGAGCACGCGTTCGGGCAGCCGGCTGTCATTCGACTCGTGATGCTCGACGCCGAAGTGCGCCGTGTGCTCGCTCAGCGTGAGGAGGAAGTGGTACGTGCGATAGTGGCGCGCGCCGAACAGCTTCCCGGACTCGGCGACGAGGTTGGTCAGACCCTGTTGGACCTCTGCCGGCATCGCCAGCGCGGCCTCGCTGTCGGCAACGACGTCGATCTCGTGATGGACGGGTTCTCCCGGAGGCGTGATGTCCCAGACGCGGAAGAATTCGCCGGCAATGACCGGCGAATCGAGCAGGCGATCGAGCGCGACCGGCTGGAAGGCCACCGCCGCTGCCGACTGCGAGTCGACGGCGAGGGCCGTGCCGAATCTCCAGCCGGACGGCAGCGTCAGTCGAGGCTCCACCGTGATTTGCCGCGCCGGAGCACCGGCTGGGTAGAGCAGCACCTGATACCAGTTGAGATCCATGAACTTGCCAGTGGCCGAGCCGCCAACCGCCCCCGCGGCGCCGGCCGGCACGAGATAGTCGAATGAGATCTCGACGGCATTCGCGCCCGGCGGCACATCAACGTGGAAGGTGAAGATGTCGAGCGCGTCGCGTCTCCACGGCAGGGTCGAGCCGCCTGCCGAGATCTTCAGGCCGGTGACGTTCATGACCGGCCCGATCGGCGCATGCACGCCCTGAATCCACTTCGGGTAGTACAGCGTCAGCTGCCCGGCTGTGGCGGGAACGACTTCATGGACTGTCAGGATCTTGCGCGGCGCATCCGTCGCATCAACGGCCAAACGAATCGCGTCGCGTGACTGGGCCGCAGTGGGCAGGTTCCCCAACACCAGTGCGACGGAAACCAGCAGAATGGGACGAAGTCGGCAATGGTGCATGGTTTGTCAGTTCTTGGTTCCCGCTTGATATTCGGCATCGGTGACCTTTTCCATCCATCTCGTTTCACCACCGAAGCCCACATTGATCTGGACGAGCGCACGATCCGGGACGGCTCCATGCCAATGGGCCGTGTTGGCCGCCGTGTAGTCGCTTTGGCCGACGTCAAGTTCCTTGATCGCCTGGCCGCGCTTCTGCGTGCGCATGCGTCCCTCTTCGACCATCAAGAGCTGGCCGCGATCGTGGGTATGCCAGGCAGACCTTGCGCCCGCCTCGAACCGGCGGCGAGCGACGGTAAGGTCCTTCGCGTCGAGCGACGTCGAGATGCCGGTGAATCGGGGATCATCGGCGCCCGGCTGGCTTTGTCCCGTGGGCTGCTGAGCCTGGCTGGTCCACTTTGTACACACGACGAAAACGAGTCCCAGCGACACGACCACCGCGATCCGCTTCATGGCCCGCCTCCTCGAGAGAGCGTGTTTACTTGATCGCCGAGAAATCCGCCGGATCCATGAACACCGAATCCACCTTCGTCACGAGCTTGCCGTTGACCTCCGATTCCGCCGCCACCTTCTTCCATTCCGGATCGGCGCGGAATGCGTCCCAATTCTTCGCGGCGGCGTCGCGGCTTTCGTGCGCCAGGATATAGATGAGAGTGTTCTGAGACGCTGGCGCATCCTGAGGCACCCAGTAGCCGATGTTCGTCATGCCGTGCCGCTTGAAGATGTCGACCGTGTGGTCGCGGAACCTCGCCTCGAGATTGCTGAGCTTGCCATCGGCGGCCGTGTACGTGCGGAGCTCGAAGACCCGCGCCTTGGACTGCGCGTGCAGATTCAGGCCGGGTTCCGAATGTACCCCGCCAACCAGAAATCCTGCGACGAAGACGGCGGCCGGGGCTGCAAAACCGAAGTACTGCTGTCACCATTTCCTGCTCCAGTCCTTCCGAGTCGCAGCAGCATGCTACCGCGATTCTGTCCGCCGACGCGCGAAGACGTCTTGAAGCCAGCACATGCTACGACAAGTGCCGGCGATCAGGGCCGTGTCTTGAGCTTCCCGCTAATGATGTCCGTCTTGAGCTGGCCGACCTCCTCCTCGACCTGCAACGAGACGAGACCATGGAGTTGATGAAAAGGCGCGATTCCCACCTCTCCATTGGCCACGGTGCCGACGTGCGTGCCGCCGTCGTGCCTTCCCTCGGCCAATGCCGTGATCGCGGAAATCGCGCTGAGGTTGAAGCGCTTTTCGACGCTCGTCAGGACGAGTGACGCGTGCTCCGGGTAGCTTTCAGCCCAGTCCGTGTCCACGCCCACGATGTAAGCATTCCCATGTTCCCGAACTGCGTCGGCGGCGCCCACTCCGGCGAAGCCGGCGACCGGGAAGATCACGTCGGCTCCTTCAGACAGGAGCCGCCGGCCCATTGCCTCGCCGGCGCTTTTCAGCGAGAACTCATTGGCGAAATAGCCGGTACGCGTGGCCACATTCCATCCGATCGTTTCATGGCGTGTTCCGTGCTTCGCGTTGTAGTGGGCGACGCCCAGCGCAAAGCCATCCATGTATGATTCGACGGTGGGAAACTGAAAGCCGCCGAAGGTGCCGACTTTTCCCGTTCGGCTGACCGCTGCCGCCACGTAGCCGGCCAGGAAGGCTCCCTGATCGGTCGCATACAAGTACGCCGACACATTCTCGATTGGCGGATCGTAGGCGAAGTCGAGTATCAGGAACCGCTGCCGCGGATTGGCTTTGGCAAGCGCCGCAGTGGTATCGCCGACGCTGAAGCCCGATGTGACGATCAGATCGCAACTTGCCGAGATGAATCCGTTGATCTTCTGCTCGAGCACATGCAGTTCCGGGCTGTTTTCTCCCGGCCTGGTTGCTACGACATACGTGGCCCGTGCACCGTATGGCGCCACGGCCGATTGAATGCCTTGCCACGTCAAGTCGTCCATCGTGCCCCCGGTGGGTTCGAAGACGCTCACGAAGCACACTTTCTGAAGTTGCCCCGATGGCGCCGCCGCGGACGTCGTGGCAGACGGCTCGCTGGCCAGTGACGACGCGCGCCTCGCTGGGATTCCACGGACGTAGGCGATCGTTCCACCGACCGCCGCAAGCAACACGACGAGGCCGGCGGCGACGACCCAATTCGAAAAGCGGGCTGGTCGGGCAGCCGTTTCGGCGACGGTCATCGCGTTGGTAGCCGAGGCAGCCGGCGCATGGGCTGGAATCGCGAGCTGCAGCGCGTTGACAAGTTGACCCGCAGTTTCGAACCGATCGCCCGGACGCTTGGCCAGCGCTTTCTGAATGACGTGCTCGACGCCTTCATCAAGTGCGGGAGTAATCGAACGCGGAGAAGGAAGGGGATCGTGAATATGTTTGATGGCCACGGCCATCGGTGTGTCGCCGCTGTATGGTGTCCGGCCCGTCGCCATCTCGTACAGGACCACGCCGAGAGAATAGATGTCGCTTCGCGCATCCAGCCGCTGCCCGAGCGCCTGTTCGGGCGACATGTAGGCTGGAGTCCCCATGATCATTCCGGTGTTTGTCAGCGTCGCCGATCCTTCAACGGTCTTGGCCAGTCCGAAATCGGTGAGCAGACAGTTCCCGCTCTCGTCGATCAGGACGTTGCCGGGCTTGACGTCTCGATGAATCAGATCGTGGCGGTGGGCGTAATCGAGCGCGGCGCCCACTTGTGAGGCGAGGAGGCGAATCTGAGGAAGAGGAAGCGGTCGCCCTTGAAGAATCGAGCTGAGCGCGCCGCCCTTGATGTACGGCATTACGATGTACGGATACCCGTCGGCCTCGCCGAAATCGTAGACGGGCAGGATGTGGGGATGCTGGAGGCTCGCGATGATCTTGACCTCGCGGTGGAACCGCGCGATGAACTCCGGATCGCTGGCGAAGCGGCGCGGCAGGACCTTGAGCGCCACGGCGCGATCCATCGCCGGCTGATAGGCCCGGTACACTGCGGCCATGCCGCCTTCACCGATCGCCGCGGTGATGCGGTAGGGGCCGAACTGCCTGCCGGTCAGGTCTTCCATGTCTGCAGAGTTTCTGACGACGGCGCTTACTGGTCGAGCGGCGTCAACACGCCGTCTCTCTTGATCGCCAGACGGATGGGTCGCGGCGCACCTTTGCGAGGAATCGTGACCTCGACCCACAGTTCTTCACCTGGAGCGCGTCGAGAAGGATCAGCGACGTGCTCTGGGATGAAGTAGGCGAGCACGGGTTCGATTTCGGCCAGGGTCTCGCCATCCCGGCTCGTCTGCCGGGCGTACACACGGCTCGAGCCTGATGACGGCACGGCGACGAGCCGCTGATCGTGAACGTCTAGATCAACGGGAATGGGCGGCGCCGGGTAGGTCCACGTCGTGCCATTGGGATTGGTCTGAGTTTGTGGTCGCGGCAAGACCAGGCCCGACCCCACGACGGCCTCGATCCTCAGGCTGACGTAGCGTCCACGAATAGGCAGATTGGGATCGACCGGTGCGGCCCTGGCCCACACCCGTGGCCGCATGGCGCGGTCTATCACGAGCTTGGCACCCAGGCTCGCCACGATGCCCACGTGCACGACAGCAACCAGGAGGCTTCGGCGAAGGAGCGGACTCATACCGATCCCCCCCGCGTGTGCTGAACAAGACGTCGGCGCACGCGCTCGAGCGCCCAGCCGCCCGCGAGAAACAGAATGCCGAAGCCCACCAGGCTGAGCGAACGTCCGAGCTTGTCCATGACCTGGGAAAAGTAAAAAGCCACGACGGTGAGCCCGAAGATTGCGGAGCCCATGTTGATGCGTTCGCTTCGAGCTTCGCGAACGCCCCAGGCCACGAGCGCCATGGCCCCGAGAGCCCACCACACATACAACGAAAGATCTCCGGCAATTGACCGCAGTCCGAGCAGCGTCAGGATCCACGCGGTGACGATCAGCGTTGGCCAGGCTGCCGTTCCTCGAGTGGCGATGGCAACGATCCACGGCAGGCCGATGGCCACCGTCCAACCCAAGGCGCGAAGGCCGATCGAGAGAAATGCCGAGCGTGACGTCAGAAACGATGCGGAGGCGCCGACGAGGAAGAGCGCGGCCGGGAGCAGCAACAACCCGCCCAGCCACATCAGAGTCCGCCGCCGGGGCTCGCTCTGGTCTCCGCGCGGCGAGGTGAAGTAGGTCACAGCCAATAGAAATGTGCCGCATGCCGCGACGTCAGCGGCGCGGGAATCGATATCGAACGTTCTGGTCGTCGTCGCGACCAACCACTCGCTGAACAGCCACGCTGGCACGAGGAGTCCCGACAGCGCCAATTGCGGCGATTGATGAAGTGCGGTCCACGCGACGACGGAACCAAGAGCCCACAACATCAATCCTCCGGGCCAGTGCTCGTCCAGATTGAAAACTTGCCCTGCGAGGAAGATGCCGGCGCCGAGTGCGACGGTTCCAACGGCGTGCATGGTGGAGGACATGGCCGGGAATCGGTCGGCGGCGATGCCGCCGGCCACGTGAAAGACCGCGACGAGTGCCACGATGAGCGCGAACCGGACAAGCGGTGACAGCGTGTCCCAGTGCGCGGAGACGAAGAGGAGAACACCTGCACCAAGCATCAGCCCACCGGCCGCGAGCGCAATCCAGACAGGCCACCGAAGCCCGGAGGATCGCGGGTGCGCCATCTCGAACGCACGGATCCGCGCCGCTGCTTCCTCATCGAGCAGGCCGGCCTCGATCCATCGTGCCAGATCTGTTTGCCAGCCCTTGGACACCATACCTCCTGAAGCGACCGACGGCGACCGGAGAACCGTTACGAGTGCTGTGCGAAGGCGCTGTTGATTTCGGCGAATGGCACGGCGCGCGCGAGGCCGGTGAACGTGCCGTGTTCGGCGATCTCACGCGCCGCTTGCAGGAATCCCGCCCAGGCGGCGCGCGCCAGAGCGCCGCCCACGCTGATTCTTCGAACACCGGCATCGGCGAGCGCGCGGACCGTCGTGAAATCGCTTCCAACCAGGACATTGACGGGCTTGGGTGCGACGGCCTTGACGACTGCCAGAATCTCTGCGTCGGTGCGGATGCCTGGTGCATAGAGACAATCGGCGCCTGCCTCGGCATAGGCCGTGAGCCTCCGGATGGTTTCCCCGAGATCCGGGCGGCCCACGATGAATCCTTCGGATCGACCGGTAAGCAGGATTCCCGTTCCGCTCTCGTCGATGGCACGCCGGGCCGCGCGGATACGTTCGACCGCCAGGCCAAACTCGAAGAGAGGATCCGAGGCGTTCCCCGTCGAATCTTCGATCGAGAGTCCGGCGAGGCCGGTGGCGGAGGCCTTCCGGACATTCGCGGCCACGCCTTCGGGTTCGACGGCAAAACCTCCCTCGAAATCCGCATTCACTGGAACACCGACGCCATGAGCGATCGATCGAACATGGCCGAGTGCCTCGTCAACTGACACCGCATTGTCCGCGCGTCCCAGCGTCCACGCGAAACCTGAACTGGTGGTCGCCAGCGCTCGGAAGCCCAGCTGCTCGAGCAGGCGTGCGCTGCCCACATCCCACGGGTTTGGAATGACGAAGCAACCAGCCTTGTGGAGCTCTCGGAATATCCGGCAGCGATCGGTCGCATTGTGCATGACAGGAAGATACATCAGTTCACGCCGTGCGGTGATATTGTGAGCGCCGTGTCGCTCGCTCGAGAGAACCCGACTCGCGCCCGCGTCGGCTACCGCTTCGGCCCGGCGTCGATCGATTTCGAATCCGACGATCCCGAATCGGTCCGATGGCTCACGGAATTTCTCACTCCCTGGTTCGACATCGCCCCGCCCGGTCACGCACGGATCGCCGTGCGTCTGACGACCACGCCATCGGTGGTGGAAGCCCTTGATCACCGCAGGCGCGGTGCGGGCGTTCGTCCGGTGACGTGCTTTCTGCTCGACAGCCAGAATGTCGAGTTGCCCGGCTGGGTTGACGGACGAGAGACGGTGATCGCATACGACGAACTGCGGTGCGTCTATCGCGTCGGTCGAGGGAGCATCGAGATCGTCGCGCGACCTGGCGATCGCCTCGCACGCATCGCCGTCATGCGCGCAGTGCGCGAGGCGGCTGCCGCCATGATGCTCGCTCAGGGCGCCATGATCGATCTTCACGCGGCCGCGTTCACAGTGGGCGGCCGAGCCGTCCTGCTACCGGGGCCGAAGCAGTCTGGAAAGACGACGCTGCTCGTCAGCGCTCTGCGATCCGAGCGAGCGAGCCTCCTCGCCAACGACCGCGTGTTCGTCGACACTCGTCAGAGACCTGCCGTGGCGTGCGGCGTGCCGACGATGGTGTCGCTCCGAACCGGGACGCTCGCCCGTTTCCCTCAGCTGCGACATGGGTTGCCGGCGCGCCCTACGCTCCTGCACTCGGCAGAACTCGACGCCGGGGTCGGAACCGATCAAAGCGACGCCTCAGGACTCGATTTCGCGCTGTCGTCTTCACAGCTGGCGCGCCGTCTTGCCGTCGCCGTGACGAGGGCGGCCCCGATTGCAAAGGTCATCTTCCCTGAGCTCGATCGGACGATCGAGACGTGGGCTCTCGAACCACTTACGCCTGAACAAGGGATGGCGCGACTCGACGCGTGCCACTATGGCGTCCGATCGGCGTCAAGGCCGCGCACGATCTTTGAAGACGCCGCGCTTGACTGGGCGACGGCGCCCGTCAATCCTGAACACTCGCATCCGGCCTCCGCGCATCTATCATTTTTCCTGTGTCGTCTGGGTCGCGATGCCTACCGCGACGGCGCCACGGCGTTCCTGCGCGCGCTCGATCTCGTTCCGTCCGACGAAGGGTGCATTGCGTGAGTGATCCGCTGGATCCCGACGTACAACGCGCTCTCGCAGCAGCACGGCTCGAGGCCCGCAACGTCCTGTGCATTTCGAACATCCGCTCGGCCGATCTTCATCGCTTCACGTACCGGATCGATCTTGCGTCCGGCGTCACGTTGAAGGCTCGTCGCCTTGAAGACGAGGCAACCGCTGCGCGTCTTGCCACGATTCGCAGCTTCCTGCCTGATGGCTTTGCCCCCGTCACGGCCTGCCACGGCAATGTGGTCTTCGAGCAATGGATTGACGGCGATGTGGTGGGAGGCGGCTTGCCAGGCGAAGGGCTGCTGGCCGAGGCGGCGACAATGCTCGCATCACTCCACACCCTCGCCCCCGCGGATGAGCCCGCCACGCGCCAGTGGCGCAGTACCGCTTCCTGGCGCGAGGACACAACCAGAGCGGTGGTCGAGCTCGAGCGGCTCGATCGACTGGGCCACGAAGATGCGATGCGCATCGCGTCGGCGATGGCGCAGCTCGATCCGGGCGAGGCCCGCACAGGCATCATCCACACGGACTTCTGCGGGGAGAACATGGTGGTCGACCGCGAAGGCCGACTTCGCCTGATTGACAATGAACGCGTCGAGGTCGGCCCGGTCGCGCTCGATCTCGCGCGCACGTGGTACCGATGGAGCAGGTTGAGGGACCGGTGGGCCGCATTTCGAGCCGCCTACGCGACCGGCGGCGGCGTGAGCGACGCGCTCGAACACGAGCTCTTCTGGCGGATCGTGGCCGTCGCGAAGAGTGCAGTCATGCGGGCGCGGCTCAACCCCGCCCGGGCACAGGAACCCTCGGCGCTGCTTCGCGAGCTGGCGCGCGGGCTGGCAGCCGAATGTCGATGATCGCTGCGGTGTTCTGCATGGGCGGCCGCGGTCATGTCCAGCGACTGCGCCCGATCATTTCCGGGTTGGCCGCCGCCGGGGTCGACACGCGCGTCTTCACGGGCCTGGCGTACCGCGCTGAGGTCGAGCGCGCCGGCGGCACGTTCGTCGATCTCTTCGCCGGCCGTCCGCTCGCGAGCGCGGACCGGACCTCCATACCGCTCCCGAGCCGGTACGTCACTTTTGCCGGCCGCTACGGCGAGGACATCGTCCGTGAAGTCTCGCGTCTCGGTCCTTCCATCGTCGTCCACGACACCTTCGCCGTCGTCGGAGTGGTGGTGGCGCACCACCTCGGTATTCCCCGAGTCAACATCTGCGCGGGTCACAATCAGGCCCCTGAACCGACGCTCCGGTCGCTCAATTCCGATCCGCGGGTCACGATTTCTGACGAGTGCCGGGAGGCCGTCCGGATCTTGCGCGAGCGGCACGGCATGCCCGATGCCACGCCATTTGCCTATGTCACGACGGTCAGCCCGCACCTGAACGTGTACTGCGAGCCGCCACAGTTTCTGAAAGACGACGAGCGCGCGCCGTTCGAACCGATCGCGTTTTTTGGGTCTCTTTCATCCGACGACTTTACCGCCGATGCGACCTCGCCCTCTCTCTTCGATCCTGGCGGGACCAATTGCGTCTACGTGTCGTTCGGAACCGTGATCTGGACGTACTTCGAGGCGGAGGCACTGTCCCTCATCGAGACGATCTCTGCCACGCTGTCAGCGACATCCAACACCAGGACCGTCGTCAGCCTTGGCAACCGAGGTCCATTCGATCGCGCCCGATTGATGGCGCGGCCGAACGTGCGAATCGAACGATATGTCGATCAATGGCGGGCGCTCCGAGGCGCAACGCTCTCGGTGACGCACCAGGGGCTCAACTCGACACACGAGGCCATCTATCACCGCACGCCCATGATCTCGTATCCGTTTTTCGGCGATCAGCCCGCGCTCGCCAAACGGTGTCAGGAGCTGGGCGTTGCCGTGCCGCTCGTGCCGGAAGTTCGCCAGCCTGTCCGGCCGGAGCATCTTCAGGCCGCCCTGAATCGCATCTTCAACTGCCGCGAAGTGATGGCCGCCCGGCTGGAGGAAGCACGGCGCTGGGAGCTCGAGACGATTGCGGCCCGCCCGGCTGTCGTCGCGCGCATGCTGGCCCTCGCGCGATGATCCATCTCGTGGTTCGACGGACGACCGACTGGGACAACGAAGCCGAGGTGCGAGCGCAGATTCCCGAAAGGCTGCGTTCTGTCGTCGCCCTGTGGAACAAGACATTCGACATCCCGTATCACGCATTCCGGTCGGAGCTGAAGCATATTGCGCAGCTCAACCTAGCGCGCGTCGTTGGGGCGGTCTCTATTCCGCGAGACCAGATTCCTGCGGGCGCGATCGTCGTACCCTCGGACGATGACGACTGGTTTGCCCCGAATCTGGCGACGGTGCTCGAGACGCAGGTGGAGGTGCTGTGCTCGGGGTACTACTGGCCGAGCCGGTTCATCGAGGTGCCGATTTCGCTGCCGCATCGGCTCAGCCTGTTGCGGAGACAAATCTTTCCCCAAACCCAGCCGAAGTGGCGCTGCACGACGAACAACTATGCAATCGTCATGCGTCCTGAGATGTCGACGCTCATCGACAATCACATCGAGGCCAGCCGATGGTTTGTCGCTCATCCCCGGTCGGTCAAGGCGCTCAACGAGCCATTGAGCGTCATGAACCGCACTCTCGCGTCCATCACGACGCTGCGATCCAACCCGTCGCGGCGCGAGCTTGTCTGGAAGTATGAACGGTACAAGAAGCTGTACGACGCGGGCGTCCCCCCGGATCTTTCCTGGGCCGAGCCCTACGTCGAGATGATGAACAACCTCATGGCTGGATTGCGGCTTCGGAAATGACGGAGGCCTGGTCATCCTGCGCCGGCGATGAACCCTCAGCGACAAAACCTGGCCGCTCGGGTCGACGATGAACCGCGAGGCGGAAGGGAAGGGACACACTCCACCACAACAGCCAGCCGATCGGGCTCGCGTCGTGAGTTCGTGCCGACCACAGGCGATTGCCCAATCCGAGGCGTGCAGGAGCGAACTGAAGCGGCGAACCGGTCGGGCGTACCGGCACGCGGCGTGCGGCATGCCGGGCCAGTTCGGAAGACAGGCGCGGCGCGAGATCGCGAGCGCCGGTCGCATCCAGCGAGAACCCGAGCACATTGACGAGGGGACCAAACGTCCCGACGCGGTGGCTGTTCGTGAAGAGGCGCTCCCAGTCGATCGCCGCGTCGAGCGAGGCGACTATCTGAATGATGTCGACGACATTCTTGATCTTGGGCCGGCCGCGCTCGATATCGCGAAGCAGGGACAGCACGCTGAAGACCACCTCATCCTCGTCGGACAACGTCGCGTATGCGCGGCCCTCCACGTCGCAGCTCTGTCGGCGGGCCCAAATGCTCTTCTCCTCCAGAGCGACGGATGGATGGCGCGCCAGGCACCAGTGCAGGTCGACGTGGGCGTCGCCGGCGGAGTAGTCGAACCCGTGAACAAAGAAGGCCGTCACGCCCTCGGTCAGAACGAGCCGAGATCGGCGGCGGTAGCCGGTTGCGCTGAGCAGCCGGCAGGCGCGCTGCCGATCGGCCGACGGCACGAGCAGGTCGAGGTCCACGAATTCCCGCCCGGCGCCATCTCCGTAGAAGCGAGACGCTAGTGAAGGCCCCTTCAGCAGAATGAAAGGTTGTCCTGCCGTCGCGAAGCGATCACGCAACCGAGCGAGGGTTTCGAGGAGGATACGGGACCGTCGCTCCTGGCGTTGACGACGGAAATCCAGAGCTTCGAGCCGCTCCGGCGATAATTCCTGTGCCATCGGCGAACCGGCGAGCGCACGGAGCAGCGGAACCGACAGGCCATTGGCCACCGAGAGATCCGCGATCCGGTCCAGCGAAACTCCTGGTGCGCGGCATCGAGCAATGCCGGCGACGTCCCGTCGGATCAATCGAACGAGGAGTCGCAGGTCATTGGCGCTTCCCTGAGCCATGTGCACGTACTCTAGAGGCGCGACTGGATCAGGTCAAGGCGTGCCGGTATACCTCCTTCGATTGCCAACGTCCGCCATCGCAGGTATGCTCGGTCGATTCGGGGGTGACCGATGGAGAAAAAGACCGCCAGCGATTTCGATCAGGAATTGTTGAACCTTTTCGATCAATACGTGCATGGGTCCATCGATCGGCGCGGATTTCTGGATCGGGCAGGGAAGTTTGCCGTCGGAGGCATGACGGCTGCGATGATCCTCGAGGCGCTCACGCCGAAGTTCGCGGAGGCCCAGCAGGTGCCCGCCGACGACAAGCGCCTGACGACGGAGTACCTGGAGTACCCGTCGCCACAAGGATCGGCCAAGACCCGAGGGTACCTCGTGCGGCCGGCGAACGCTTCCGGCAAGCTTCCCGGCGTGCTCGTCGTCCACGAGAATCGCGGACTGAACCCGCACATCGAAGATGTGGCGCGGCGGCTCGCGCTCGCCGATTTCGTCACGTTCGCGCCGGATGCGCTCGCGTCGCTCGGCGGCTATCCGGGAGACGAGGACAAGGCCCGCGAGGCCTTCGCGACGCTCGACCAGACAAAGATTCGCGAAGATTTCGTCGCCGCCGCGGCGTTTCTCAAGAATCGCGCGGAGTGCACCGGCAGGATCGGTGTGGTGGGTTTCTGCTATGGCGGCGGTATCGCGAACATGCTGGCCACACGCGTGCCAGACCTGGCCGCGGCCGTGTCCTTCTACGGCGGGCAGCCGGCGGCGGAGGAAGTCGCGAAGATCAAGGCGCCGCTCCTGGTTCAGTACGCGGAGAACGACGATCGCATCAATGCCGGGTGGCCGGCCTACGAGGCCGCGCTCAAGGCCAACAACGTCACCTACACGATGTACAAGTACCCGGGCACGCAGCACGGGTTCAACAACGATACGACGCCCCGCTACGATCAGGCGGCTGCCACGCTCGCGTGGCAGCGGACCGTGGACTTCTTCAACAAGTACGTCCGGGGATAGTTTCGATCGATCGCCGCTCGTTGCCGCGGATGATCTGCAGTGCCGGACTGAAGTCCCGCACTGAAGTCCCTAGCGCAGGTTGGGTACGCCGATTCCGCGCAGGACGTCGCGGAGCATGGCTCGCTCCGCGTCGTTCGCCGCGCGCGACGTGAGCCGGCTCGGACCGCCCGGGCGTCCGCACAGGTCGAGCGCGGCCTTCACCGTAGGACTTTCCGCACCGGTGACCTTCCAGAGCTGGCCGTGGACGTCGAGCCACGGCCACACCGCCTCCATGATGCGCTGCTGCGCCCCTCGATAGTCGTGCGCTTCCAGTTGTCGCCACACTCCCAACTCGACTTCGGGCCAGACGGTCGCAAGGTGCGTCACGTAGCCCGTGCCACCGAGCAGATGATTCACGATGTGAAGCCCCTGATTGTCCACGACGGCCATGCGCTCGGAGAAGCGCGCGACGCCTCGCTGGTAGGCCAGCACACCGGCGTTCGTTGACCATTTGAGCGCGGCGCACCGAGGCAGCTTGGCGATGTGCCCCACCAGGTCGAGAGACATATCGAAGCCTTCCCACGGCGTGTTGTAGACCATGACGACGATGTCGCGAGTGGCGTCGTGGACGGCACGGAACAGGCTGAGGCAGGTTTCGTCGTTGGTCGGATAGTAGAAGCCGGACGACATTTGAATGCCGTACGCACCGATTCGCTCGGCCCAGCGGGCCATCTCGATCATGTGATTGACGTTGGTGTCCTGCGCACCGACCACCACGGGGGCGCGACCGGCCGCGGCCTGCACGATTGTCTCGGCCACCGCTTTTCGCTCGTCGAGCGAGAGCAGCGGAAAATCGCCGCCGGCGCCCGCCGCCAGCAGCACGCCCGACCCGGTGGTGATGCCGCGCTGCACGACGTATTCGACGTTCTCGCGTATCGCTGCGTGATCGATCGACAGATCCGGCTTGAGGTTCGTCAGCACGGGCACCATGGGTCCGCGCAGGTGGTGTTTGACGTCGGCAACGTTCATCGGTCCGACCCTCCTCGTTGGTCGATTCGGACTCTGGCCCAATGGATGCTCAGGCACCCGGGCTCACCAGCATAAAACGCCAGCATCACACGATCATCGTCGTCGGGCAGAATCACGGGATGCCCGAAACTCCATTTCCCCATGTCTTCCCAGTACTGGTTGAAGTCGATGTTCTCACGCCCCTGCGAGACCGCCGCCCGCTCCTCCTGCGTATGAACGACGAGACGTTCGCGTTCGGGCCACGTCGCTCCTTCGTCGGGCGACATCCAGAGCGTCAACGTGCCCGGGCGATCGCGGTTGACGACGAACGCCAACAGTCGTCCGTCTCGAAGCACCAGGGGCGCCGCAATCTGCCCGGCGAGCGTCGTTTCGCGAATCGGTCCGCCCGCGACTGTGGTTCCCGTGAGATGCGCGCTCAACTGGTGAACGTTGCGGTCGCGCTTCTGCACGAGATCGTGTGTCCAGAAGAGGGCGACGAAACCGCCCGGCGCCTTGGACGAGCAGAGACGCTGATCCCAGTAGTACAACGCGTGCTCGGGGTGCCGAGCGGTGAGCCGCGGCTCGGAGAACGTCCGGCCTCCATCGTTGGACACCATGATCCACGCCGCGTGGCGGCCGGGCCGCGGATCGTCGAACTCCTTGAAGCTCTCGAACGCCACCGCCATCGTCCCGTCCGACCACTTGACGATCGGCCCGGTCGTCGCACAACCCGACAGCCCTGGTGTGGCCAGCTCCTGCCATCGAGACCAGCTGCGACCATGATCGGCGGAAAACGCGATCAGGAGCTTCGAGTGCAGGATCCCCTGCGTGACGGGATCGAAGAGCGGGCGAGCGGGATCCCGACGATCGAACCAGGTGGCGACCAGCGCCAGTCGATCCGGGGAGACTTCGGCCAGTGCCGGGGCGCTCAGCGAGCCTGGAATGCCGCCGAGGACGGTGTCGAATCGGCCATCAAGCTCCCGCCACCTCAGCCCGCCGTCGCTCGATCCACAGACGCGAACCGTAGAGTCCGGCCCGTGCTTGTCGGAACCGACCTGAAATGCCGCGAACAGCGTGCCCGATTCCGATCGACAGAGGTTCCCGAAAAACGCCACGCGATCGGGTGCCGGACGATGGGTCGCGTCGTAAATCAGGCCTCGTTGTTCCAGGATCATTCTGAGTTGTGGTGGCGGATGTGAAGCGGCGACTATCATATGCGCGTTCGCATCTCCTGCGAACCGCCTGAACCTCTAGTGACCGCACTCGATTGGCTCGTCGTTGTGGCGTATGGCGCCGGCATGCTTGCGATCGGCGCGTTCTACGCGAGGAGAACCGAATCGACCGAAGACTACCTGCTCGGCGGCCGGCGGATGAATCCGGTGGCGGTTGGCCTGTCGCTCTTCGCCACGCTCATGAGCACGCTGTCCTATCTGGCATGGCCGGGCGAGATGATCAAGCACGGCCCGATGCTTCTGGGCGGCATGCTGGCGTATCCGTTCATCGCGCTGGTCGTGGGCTGGTGGCTGATTCCGTACATCATGCGACTGCGGATCACCAGCGCCTACGAAGCCCTCGAAACTCGCTTCGGGCTCAGCACCCGCCTGGTCGGATCGAGCATGTTCCTGCTGATGCGCTTCGCCTGGATGGCCGCCATTCTGTACGCCACGTCGAGCACGGTCCTTGCGCCGCTTCTGGGCCTGGCGGACTGGACCGTGCCGTTTGTCTGCGTCGCGCTGGGTGTCGTCACGGTCCTCTATACGGCGTCCGGCGGCATACGCGCCGTCGTGCTCACCGACGTCCTCCAGAGCGTCATCATGTTTCTTGGCGCCCTAGTCACAATCCTTGTCGTCAGCGTCAAGCTGGGAAGCCCGACGGCCTGGTGGCCAACTGGTTGGGCCCCTCACTGGCAGCCCGCGGCGTGGGGATTCGATCTCAGGGCGCGCGTGTCGCTGGTTGGTGCAATCACTTCCGCCTTCACGTGGCACGTCTGCACGGCGGGATCGGACCAGCTCGCAGTGCAGCGGTTTCTCGCGACGCGCGACATTCACGCCGCCCGGCGAAGCATGTTGACGACGTACGTGAGTGACGTGCTCATCACGGGGCTCCTGAGCATGGTGGGTTTCGCCGTGCTCGCCTATTTCACCGCGCGGCCCTCGTCGCTCGGCAGCACGAACCTCGTCGAATCAGCCGATCGTCTCTTTCCGCAGTTCGTGCTCATAGGGCTCCCGCCCGGACTCTCTGGCCTCGTGATGGCGGCGATTCTCTCTGCAGCGATGTCGAGCCTCTCGTCGGGAGTCAATTCGACCTGTGCGGTCATAGCCGAGGACTTCATTGCTCGCCTGAGGACGAAGGGTGCGGGTTCGACGCAGCCTCAAAACTCAGTCGGGCTCGTGCGGTGGCTGTCTGGGGCGGTGGGGATCACGGCCATTGCTCTCAGCATCCTGGTCAGCCGCTTTGAAGGCAACCTGATCGAGCTCTGCTACAAGGTGGTCAACCTGCTGGTCGCGCCGCTCTTCGTCCTGTTCTTCATGGCGATGTTCGTTCCCTGGGCGACTCAGGCAGGCACGCTAATCGGGCTTGCCGTCAGCATCGTCGTCGCGGTCGGCATCGGACACCTTCAATGGTTTGGTGTGGGATTTGTCTGGATGATGCAGGCGGCGCTCGTCGCGGGCATCGCCACGGCGTCATTGGCGAGCCTTGTTCCACTACCCACGCGCGGACGCCATGTGCACTGACGGACAGGCCTGGAGGAGCCACCGAACGTCCGTCACTCTCGAAAGCTCTGGAGAGCTTCGGCCTCGGATTCGAACGTGTCGATGACGCCCAGCAGCTTCGTGATGAGCAGGATGTGATGGCTTCGCGTCGTCAGGTTGAGCAGCTTCAACATGCCGCCCTTCTTCTGAAGGGTGACGTACTTCCAGACGACGGCGCCGACACCGGCGCTGTCGAGGAACGTCACGTCCGCGAAGTTCAGGAGAAATTTCTTGTGGCCCTGGCGTACCAGCGCGTCGACGGCGTTCTTGAAGATGACGTCGCCCTCGCCCAGAATCAGGCGGCCGTTGAGGTCCAGAATCGTCACGTCACCGGCGGTGCGCTCGACGATCGTCATGGCGGCTGAGTTCGACAGCTTGAGAGTATACGCCGACCCATCGTAGTAAGATCCGGCCCCCAGGGAGAAGCTATGAAAGAGACAGGCGGCGCTCGACACCTCGAGCCGACCCTCGCCGGGCGGTACTACTACGAGCCGTCGGTCCTCGATCAGGAGTGGGAGCGCATTTTCTACCGGTCGTGGCTCTGTGTCGGTCGGGAGGAGCGTCTTTCGCAGCCTGGCGACTACTTTCTCGCCACGGTCGGCACTGAAAGCGTGCTCGTGCTGCGGGACAAAGAGCGGCGTCTCCGGGCTTTTTACAACGTCTGCCGGCACCGGGGCGCGCGCCTCTGTGCGGCCGACGAAGGGCATCTCAAGGGGTCCGTCCAGTGCATTTACCACGCCTGGACGTATGGCCTCGACGGCCGGCTCATCGGCACACCCAATCTGTCAGAGAGCGATCAGCTGTCCAAGGCGGACTTCGGTCTCCATCCCGTTGCGATCGACGCCTGGGCGGGATTCGTCTTCATCAACCTGGCGGGCGATCGGGCCCCATCGCTGGCCTCCGAGCTTGGCCCGATTCCCGGCCGCATTCACCGCTACCCGCTGGCCACGCTCAAGAGCGACCGGCGCGTCGTCCATGACGTGGAGGCGAACTGGAAGATCCTGATGGAGAACTATCAGGAGTGCTATCACTGTCCGGGCGTGCATCCGGAGCTCTGCGATCTCGTACCGCTCTACCGGAAAGGCGTCGTGGACGCGGTGGACAAGGAGGTCGCGTATTTCCGTGACGGCGCCGTGACGTTCACGCCAACCGGAACCACGAAACGGCCCCTCCTGACGGGGCTCGACGAGGAAGAGCAGCGGAAATATTACGGCGAGGCCATCTTCCCGAATCTCATGCTCAATCTCTTTCCCGACTACGCGCAGACTCGCGTCGTCTGGCCGCTCAGTCCGTCGCGGACCCGCATCGTGACCGAATGGCTCTTCGAGCCTTCGACGATGGCGCGCGAGGACTTCGATTCGAGCGATGCGATCGACTTCATCACGCTCGTCTCGCGACAGGACTGGAATGTCTGCGAAGCGGTGCAGCAGGGTGTGAGTTCCCGCGCGTTTCAGCAGGGGATCTATACGTCGCAGGAGGTCGAGGTGCTGGAATTCACGCGCTGGTTCACGGAACGGTTCGAAGCTCCGTGACCGCGGCATTCGCCACCCGCTTCCGCATCCAGAAGTAGTACGGGACGAGCCCCACGGCCGTCATCAGCGTCAGGGCAATCGCCGTACCGCCCACCCCCGCGAGCATCAGGATCACAAACGCCAAGCTCAGAGCCGCCCACGCGTCGCCTCTTCGGCGCTGCCTGGTGGTGAAGCGATCCGGTTCGCGCCTCATCAAGAGAAAATGGGCCGCGCAACTCGCGCCGAGCACGACGAGCGCCATGGCCGTGGACGCCAGCGCGATGAAGTTGTAGGCCTGGAGCAGCGTCTGATTGAAGAAAAGAAAAAGAAAGACTGCGGGCACGAGCGACGACACGACGAGGGCGGCGATCGGCGTTCCAGTCCGCTCATTGATGCGCGCGAGGCTCGGGGGAGCGAGTCCGTCGCGGGCGGCGGCGTAGGGCAGGCGACCCGAGACGAGAATCCATCCGTTCAAGACGCCCATCGCCGAGATCATCGCGCCGAGGACGACCATCGTCTCTCCCCAGGGACCGAGGAAGCGTCTCGCCGCAATGGCAATCGGGGTGGAGCTGCCAGCCAGTTCGCTCGAGGGCAAGCCCCAGACGACCGCAAAATTGAAGACGAGATACAGCACCGCGATGATGGAGAAGCCCACGTAGGCCGACATGCGGATCGTCTGGCCTGATCCTTGGATCTCTTCCGCCGGGACGGTCACGGTCTCGGTGCCCATGAGCAGCCAGGAAACCAGGGAAATGGCGGGGAAGAGTGCCGTCCAGCCGTGAGGCGCGAACGGCTGCAGGTTGGCGGCCGTTCCGTGGCCGAGCAGCGCGACCGCCACGATGACCAGCGGGATGACCTTGATGATTGCGGTGGCCACCTGCACTTGGCCGCCCACCTTGACGCCGGCGATATTGAGAAGCGTGAACGACCACAGGAGCGCCTGCGCCACGAGGAACGCCGGAAGCGGCGCCGCGGCGCCGGGCGCGAACACGCCGAGGTATCCGATGAACGAAATGGTGTACGCGGCGTTGCCGATCACGGCGCTCAGCCAGTAGAGGTACGCCATCTCGAAGCCGACGAAATCGCCGAAGGCCTTCTGCGTGTAGACTTGCGGCCCGCCCGAGACCGGATACGCTCCGCCAAGGCTGGCGAATACCGCCGCGAGACAGAAGTACGCTGCGATGTTGATGACCCATGCGACCAGCGCGAGCGGTCCCGCGACGGCGGCGAGCGACCCGGGCACGACGTAGATACCGGCGCCGATGATGTTTCCCACGACCAGCGCCACGGCGGCCACGGGACTGAGGCCGCGGATAAGCGGCGTGGCTTTGGGAGAGGACATAGACGGGGTCGAAATAGTTCCTGGTTCTTTGTTCCTAGTTTTTAGTGAGCACTAAGCACTAAGCACCAAGAACCAAGAACTGAATTTTGTTACCCCCCACCTCCGTTGACTGTGTACACCGAGTGCACTACGCTGCGCCAGCTTCTTTCGGGCACCGTTCACCAATTCTCCTGCACCAGTCGAGCGATCCCATGCCCCAACGCTATGACGTGATCATCGTCGGTGGAGGTCACAATGGCCTCGTGACCGCAGCCTACTTGGCGCAGAAGGGCCTCGCGACGCTGGTCGTCGAGCGACGGCCGTATGTCGGCGGCGCGTCGGTGACTGAGAACACGTGGCCCGGTTACAAGGTCTCGACAGCCGCGTACGTCCTCAGCCTGCTTCGCCCCGAGGTCATCCGCGACCTCGAACTCAAGAAGTTCGGCCTGACCGTCTACCCGCAGGATCCGCCGTACTTCCAGCCGTTTCCGGACGGACGTCATCTGATGGTCTGGAACGACGCCCGCAAGACGCGCGACGAGATCAGAAAGTTCTCGGCGCGTGATGCAGACGCCTACGAAGAGTACGAGCGGACGATCAACCGGCTGGCCGACTTCATCGAACCGCTTCTGCTGATGACGCCACCCGATCCCACATCGTCGCGCCTCCGCGACCTGATGGATCTGTTCCGCATCGGCCGGCTCGCCCGCGGGTTGAAGAAGGATCTCTTCAGCGAGATCGATCTCATGGTGGGGAGCGCCCAGGACTTCCTGGATGCGTGGTTCGAATCCGGCGAGTTGAAAGCGCTTCTGGGAAGCCAGGCGGTGATCGGCACATTCGCCGGAGTGCGCACTCCCGGCACGGCGTATGTGCTCTTCCATCACGCGATGGGCGAAGTGGACGGCATGCGCGGTTGCTGGGGGATTGTTCGCGGCGGAATGGGGCAGGTGTCTGAGAGCATCGCCGCGTCGGCGCGCGCGAAGGGCGCCGACATTCGGTGCAGCGCACCCGTCGAGCGCATTCTCGTCAAGGATGGGCGTGCCACCGGCGTGACGCTGACGAACGGGGAGGAGATCGCGGCGAAAGTTGTGGTGTCGAACGCCGATCCGAAGGTGACATTTCTGAAGCTGCTGGACGCCGAGCGCGAGCTCCCCGGCGACTTCACGCGCGAGGTCCGGCGCTTCCGGGTGAGCGGCTCATCGGTGAAGGTGAACTATGCCCTTGGAGAGCTGCCGGACTTTACGGCGCTGCCGGGGGCGGGCCCCGGACCCCAGCACAGGGCGACCATCGACATCTGTCCGTCGCTCGATTACATCGAGCGCGCGTATGACGAGGCGAAGTACGGACGCTGGTCGTCCGAGCCGTTTCTCGAGGCAGTCATTCCGACCGTATACGACGATTCGATTGCGCCGTCCGGCAAGCACATCATGTCCGTCTTCTGCCAGTTCGGGCCGTACGAGCTTGCCGAGGGCACCTGGGACACGGAGAAGGAGAAGTTCGGCGATCGCGTGACGGAAATCATGGGGCGCTACGCCCCAAATTTTCCCGGCGCCGTGATTCATCGGCAGGTCGTTAGCCCGCTCGATCTCGAACGCGATTTCGCGTTGACGCACGGCAACATCTTCCAGGGCGACATGAGTCTCGACCAGCTGTTCTTCATGCGGCCGGTGCCGGGCTGGGCGAACTACCGCACTCCGATCTCGGGTTTGTACCTCTGTGGCGCCTGCACGCATCCCGGGGGTGGGGTAATGGGGGCTTCGGGGCACAACGCGGCTCGGGAAATACTGATCGACTTGCGCCGCAGATGAAGCGGGTGCCCTTCGAAATCGAACACCGGATTCCCACAAGCGTCCAGCTCGCTACAACAGGCCGCTGAAGCGCCCGCAGAATCGACTGTTCTTGTGGAACGCGGTTTGCTCGAGCTGTCTTGCTTCGCCATCAATAAGGAGTGCCTTTGGATTCGCTCTGGCATGACCTCCGGTATGCGGTTCGCGGATACGTTCGAGCCCCGTTCTTCACGGGCGTGGTGCTCGCGACGCTCGGCCTCGGGATCGGTGCCGTTGTCGTCATTTTCAGCGTGATCAATGCGGTGGTCCTGCGGCCGTTGGCCTATCCACATGCCGGCGATCTCGTGCGCGTCTTCCATGTGCAGGACGCTACTGACACTCAGTCCAGTGTCTCGCCCCCAAACTATTTCGACATCAAGAACCGAAACCGGGCGTTTGCCGGAATAGCCGCCTACTGGAGCCCGAGCGTGAACATCTCGGGACCGGGTGGCGACCCGGAGAAAGTCCTGGCTGCGACGTGCTCGTACGACTTGTTCGATGTGCTGGGCGTCCATCCGCCGCTCGGACGTGCCTTCCTGACCGAGGATGATCGGCCCGGCGCCCGACGCGTCGCCGTGCTGGGATACGGCCTGTGGCAGCGGCGCTTCAGCGGTGATGCCGCGGTCGTGGGCCGGGAGATTGCGTTGGACGGCAATTCAACGCTGGTCGTGGGCGTCATGCCCAAGGACTTCGATTTTCCCGTGGCGGGCACCGAGTTGTGGGTGCCACTCCGGATCTCACCGACCGAACCGCCCAATCCGGCGATTCCGGCCGCGTCATACCGTAGTTACAGAATTCTGTCGCTCGTGGCGCGCCTGAAAACCGACGTGTCGCTGGCGCAGGCGAGAGCCGATATGAGGGGTCTCGCCGCGGCTCTTGAACGCCAATACCCAGACACCAACCACGGAATGAGAGCAGCCGTCGCGTCCCTGCACGAGGTCGTCGTTGGCACGATACGTCCTGCCCTGTACGTCTTGCTGGCGGCAGTTGCCGGCGTGCTGCTCATCGCGTGCGCCAACGTCTCGGGCCTGGTCCTCGTTCGCGCCGCATCGCGTTCGCGCGAGATCGCGGTGCGTGGCGCGCTGGGCGCGAGCCGGGCGCGCCTGATCCGCCAGGCCCTCACCGAGAGCCTCGTGCTGTCAATCGTCGGCGGTGGAGTCGGCTTGCTTCTGGCCGTGTGGGGTCTGGACCTCGTGCTCAAGCTGGCTCCCGAGGGGATACCTCGCCTCGATCAGGTGGGGATCGATGCGCAGGTGGTTGCTTTTACCGTCACGATTGCGACGGTTGCGGGCCTGATCTTCGGTCTGGCGCCGGCTCTGCAGCTGGGCCGATCGCGCCAACAGGAAACGCTGAGGGCTGGCGCGCGCGGCACGCTCAGCGGAGCCAGTCAGCGGACGAGGCAGGTGCTCGTCATGGGCCAAATGGCGGTGTCGGTCGTGCTCCTGATCGCTTCGGGTCTCCTCATTCAGAGCTTCGTTCGACTGGGGCATGTGAGCCCGGGCTTCCGCTCGTCGGCGCTGCTGACGTTGGATCGCATTGAACTTTCGCGGAGCCGCGCGGCCGCGGGTGCGGGCGGGGCGTTCTTCGAAGAGCTCCTGAGCCGAATCCAGCAGATTCCGGGTATTCAATCGGCGGGCGCCACGCTGGGGCTTCCGCTGGATCCGCGCGCGCGGTTCTTCGTCGACGACAGCACGTTTTCGATTGAGGGCCAGGCGATGCTTCCAGTGGGCGAGCGGCCGGCCGCGCCACTTCATGTCGTCTCACCCGATTACTTCGCCACCGTGGGCGTTCCGCTCAAACGCGGTCGCTGGTTCGATGCGCGAGATCGGAGCGGCGCACCTGGTGTCGTCATCATCAATCAAGCCATGGCAGAACGTTACTGGAAGGGCGCCGATCCGATCGGCCGGTATCTGACGCACGACCTGGCGATCATGCCGGGACAGGCGGCGACTCGCCAGATCGTCGGCGTGGTTGGTGACGTGCGACACTTCGGCCTCGACCGGGTCTCCGAGCCCCAGATGTTCGTGCCGCATCTGCAAATGCCCTGGCCGTCGATGGCGCTCGTCGTCCGTACGGAGCTGCCGCCGGAGCAGGTGAGCGCAAGCCTGCGAGACGCCGTCTGGAGCATGGACCGCACGATTCCTGTTCCGCCAATTCGCCCGATGGATCAGGTGGTGTCTGAGACGCTGGGGCAACCACGATTCCGCTCGTGGCTCCTCGGGATATTCGCGGGCGCCGCGCTCATTCTGGCCATGGTCGGTCTGTACGGCAGCATGGCGTACTCGGTACAGCAGCGGATGCGAGAGCTGGGACTCAGGCTGGCGCTCGGGGCAACACCCCAGCAAGCCAGCCGCATGGTCATGGCGAGCGGTCTGCGGTTAGTGGCGGCAGGCATGGTGCTCGGACTTGTCGGTGCGACGCTCGCGACCCGCGTGCTGTCGTCGATGCTTTTCGGCGTCGGTACGACCGACATCACGACGTTCGTCGCTGTACCGCTGATTCTGATTGTCGTCGCTGGAGCGGCTTGCTACATTCCCGCCCGGCGCGTGCGTCACATCGAGCCGATGAAGGCGCTCAACCTGGAGTCTTAGCGTCCGCCCGCGGTGATTAGTGTTCGCATCGGCCCTTCTCGGCCGGAACGATCCGGCGGAACCTCAATAATGCCCGTTCGAGAAAGGAGGGCCGCACAAAAAGTGCGGGTTCGTTGTCGGCTGCCAGATAGGTTCGGCGTTGTCCCCCCGACTCCAGCACGAGTGCAATCGACCCGCGCTTTTCCTCTTTGACGATGGACCAGAGCGTGCTGGTCAGTTCATAACGCGTGACTGGACGGCCTCCGAGCCGTTTGAAGAGTACGGGATCGCTGCCTCTCATCACTTCAACGAGGTCGGTCTGATAGTTCGCGAGGCGAAGCGGCGTTCGCCACAGCAGATGGTTTGTCGTCCCACCCTCAGTCCTCAGATTGCTGTACATCGCGTAGCTGTACTCGGTCTTGAAACCGAGGAACGGGCTCGCGCCGTTCAGAAAGAGCGCCAGCGGCACGATGTACAGCAGGCGCGGCTCGGTGAGTAGACGCCAGACGGGCACGGGCGTGTCGTCGGTTCGTGCCGGTCCGCGATTGGTGTACCAGAGCACGGCTGAAATTGCCGGCAGGGCGAGCCACAGAACTTTGCCGACTCGGCTGGCATCGACCCCGAACACGAGCTCCGCGGCGAGAAGGCTCCCCACGTACGCGACGAGCGCGACTCGGTTGAACGTGACGTGCGCAGCGCAGCCAGAGAACGCTCGCCCGGCAGACGGCGCGAGAAACAGCGGCAGGAACGCCATCATCGTCGCCGAAAATCCGTAGAAGCCGGCGACGCCGAGAAGCCAGTGGAACGGCAGCCCGAAGAGCGCCGTCATACGCTCGGTGCGCTTGAACAGAAGGCCGACGGGAAGCGCGGCCTCCGCCAGGAGGGTGAGGCCGACCGCCGGCGCCGCCAGGCCGTCGGGAAAGGTCTCCACGCCGAACTCTTTGAACATGTCGGAGGTGAGTCGCACAGCGCAGCTGACATCGGGGTTGATGAAGTCGGTATTCAGCTTGTGCCAGATGGTCCAGAAGTAGAGCCCCACGACGCACAGTCGGACCGCAGGTGAGAACTCTCTGAAGAGCGTGGCGCCCGAGATGCGAAGGGTCCGTTCGCGGCGCATGCTTGCGGCGGCTGCGCCCAACACCGCGAGGCCGGCGAAGAACGTCAATGTCTGGTTCGTGTTGTTCTCCGGGAAACCGAGCAGGAGGTAGTACGTATTCGTAGTCCAGTAGGCGAGAAAGATGAGAACGCTCGACGGTCGCCAGGCCATGAGCAAGGCGAGGCCCACTGGTACGACGACCGGCATGCCGATGAGCCCCCGGTGAAGCTCGAGGATGAAATGCCGCTCGGAAAAGAGCACGAGCGCGGCGATGCCCGTCATGACGGCGAATAGTTGAAATCCGAGCTGATCGTCTGGGGCTCGAGATGACCTGCGCAGGCCGGCCGAACGGTCAGAGGATGATGCGTTGGTCACGTGCCTCACATCGTAGCGTTGTTCCGATGGTCTATACTTCCCGACGTCACATATGCGCACAAAACACATCTTGCTGTTGACGCTCGCACTGAACGGACCGTTCAACAACCGGGTCCATGCTCAGGCGCCGGTTACGCTGGCGGGACCGACGATCAAGGTAACGATCTCCGGGACCGGAGCGACCGTTCGAGAGCAGGTGCAGATCCTGGATGGCCAGAGCTGGGTCGACGCGCTCGACACGAGCGGCCCCGTTGTCGTCGTGGGCGGTTCAAGCAGCTGCGGCGTCGTCGAGGTCCAGCGGCTCGAGCCACGGCTCATCGTGCGCGGCCAATGCGCCGAGGGCACGTACGAGCGGCAGCTGCAGTTGGGCCCGGACGCCGATGCGATCTCGGTGAGCATGCGATACACGCCCAGGCCAGGCAAGACGGTTGCGTCGGTCGAAGACCGGTTGACGTTTGCGCCGAAGACGCGAGACACCGACACGCCGGCTGCAGGTCCCCTGGACTTCGTCTGGAGCCAGAACATCAAGGCCGCTCAGGACCACCTGACGGCGCACTGGGCGTACAAATCACCCGCGGTGCAGTTCCAGCAGGGCCGTGTGTTTGCAGCGATCATCCCGCGCCTCGATCTGCTGACGGCTGACAGTCTCTCAGCCGAGCCGACCGCGCTCGACCTCTCCGTCGTGCCGAAGGGCCGCGCCTGGTTCTCCTATGGAGCCGTGTCCGGCAAACCGACGGGCCACAGCTATTTTCAACGTACCGCTGGTGTTCCGCTCACCGTTTCCGGCCCCGTCACCTATCACTACTGGATTCTCGCGTCGGCTCAGCCAGAGCGCCTCGGTTATCGCCGCGTCACCGACCTCATGTGGGAGAAGTTCGGGCATCCCAGCCTGCTGGCGGCTCTCGATCTTCAGCGCAACGTCAAGCGTCCCGAGCTTTTTCTCTTTGACGATTGGCGGCGTGAAGCCTGGACGCGATACGCGGACGAAAAATACTGGGAGTCGGACTGCGGCGGAAAACGCTGCGGCGCGCTGACCAGCAACCGCAATCCCTGGGGCAAGTGGGACGATGCCCCCAAGGAAGATGCGTGGTTCAACTCCTGGTTCCAGAATCTGCGCACGGCCTACGGATGGTATCTCTACGCGCAGAAGGCCAACGACGCGACCATGAAGCGCAAGGCCGAGCAGGTGCTGAACCTTGCATTGACGAGCCCGCGAAACGGCGGCGCGTTCTCGACCATCTATCTGCATGATACGAACACCTGGCTCCGCGAGGACGGCTGGGCCGGCTTTGTCGATGACTACCACACGTTCTGCATGTCCTGGACGGGCTACTGGATGCTGCGGTGGGCGACGGATCTTGTGCCTGAGCGAAAGACGGAAATTCTCGCGTTTCTGGCGCCGTACGCCGCGTTCCTCGTGAACGCGCAGCAATCCTCAGGGGCAATTCCCTCATGGTTTGACGAGTCGTTGACGCCGCGATCCGAGTTCAAGGACTTCAACGCCGAGACGGCCGGATCGGCGCTCTTTCTCGCGACGTTCGCCGACGTGTCGGCGGAGCAGACATATCGGGATGCCGCGCTTCGCGCGCAGGATTTCATCACGCGCGAGGTGCTGCCCAGGCAGCGCTGGTACGACTTCGAGACGTTTCTGTCGTGCGCCCGCAAGCCCTTCGACTTTTACGATCGATGGACGTCGCAGTATCCGCAGAACAATCTGTCCACGATGCAGGCGGCGCAGGCCTATTTGAGTTTGTACACGTCAACGCACAGGCCTGAGCTGCTCGAAACGGGCGAGCGCGTCGTGGACTACCTGCTGCTGACGCAGCAGGTCTGGAATCACCCGCTCCTGTCTCCGAAGCTTCTTGGCGGCACGACCACGCAGAACACGGACGCGGAATGGAGCGACGCCCGTCAGTGTTACCTGGCGGCGCTCCTGCTCGACTACTACAAGGTCAATGGACGGCTCGATTATCTCGAGCGCGCCGTCGCCGCCGCACGTTCCGGTTTCGCGGTGGCGCCCTGGGAAAACTGGGCCCACATGGGGCACGACAACGAGCCCGGCGCACTGACAGGCATTCACTGGGGCACCGGCAGTCAGATGACGACGGTCGAGATGATGTCGGGCCTTCTTGGCGATGCCTTTGTCGACGTGGCGCGCCGGCAGGGCGTGGGCTTCAATGCGGCCAACGTGAAGAATCTGCGAGTTGGCGACGCGGAGCTGAGTTTCGACGTGGAGACCGCGCAACCAGGGCAGACGACGCGCGTGCGGTTTGCAGGTGTGGACGGGGCGAAGACCTACCGGCTAGTGGTCAACGGGAAGGCGCCGGTCGAGGTCAAAGGCGAGACGCTTCTCGCCGACGGTTATGCGGTCGAACCCTGACCAGTGCGTCAGGGTTTCGGTGGCAGAGGACCGTTCCATAACCTGTCGATACAGTCAGACGTCGATGACCTGATCCGCCTTGATCCAGATCCAGAGTAGCGCGCCAATCACGGCGAACACGGCGCCCGTTGAGACCGCGGCGACCCAGCCGAACGCCGCGGCCGTCATGGGCACGAGGACCGCGCCGACGCCACTCACGACATTGCCTCCCGTGTTCAGGACGCCTGTCGCCGCCGCGACGTGCTTGCCGGCCATCCGCATGGTCGCCGCCCAGAATGCCCCGTCCGTGAGCTCGGCACACCCAAAGCTGAGACAGAGCAGGACGATGGCCATCGTCGGATCCTCGGTCAGCGCTCCCGCGACGAGAAGCGGGGCTGAGAGCAGCAGGCCTGCCATGACCGTCCATCGACAGCCCAGACGCGGGCCGTATCGCACCGTGAGACGATCGCAGACGATGCCGCCGAGCGTTGCCGTCACGGCGCCGACCAACCACTGCGCACCGGTGAAGTTGCCGCCCACCTGGTCCGGAAGATGCCGCACCACCGTCAGGTAATAGAAGAACCAGTTGAAGAAAAGATAGAAGACGTAGTTCATGCAGAAATAACTGATCGTTACCAGGAGGATGTCGCGGCTTCTGATCACACGCCTCCATCCGGTCCGATCGTTCGCGTCCGCTGCCAATGCGGTCCGGCCGGCGCGAATGAGCTCCAACTCTTCCTGGTTTGCACTGGTATGGTCGCCCGGTTCGTCGCGGTAGTACCACCACCAGAACCCCGCGACCACGATGGCAATAGGCGCGCAGACCACGAACGCTTCTCTCCAGCCAAGCTTGGCGACGAGCCACACGAAGCCGGGGCCTGCGGCCGCGGCCCCGAGCGTCAGTCCCGTGCTGCCGAGGCCGTTTGGCAGCGCCCACTGCGATGGCGGAAACCACGTCGCCACCGACAGTCCGGAGGACACGGGATAGAAAGGCGCCTCAGCCGCTCCCAGGAGGAATCGCAACACGATGAGCGCCAGCAGGCTCACCAGCGGCGGAACGAGAATCGAACCGGGCACCAGACCGGTGAGAAGGGTCAGGATCCCCCACGCGATCATGATGATCGTCAACCCGCGACGCGCACCCACGAATTCACCCAGGAGTCCTCCGGGAAGCTGGAAGAGACCGTAGCCCCAGCCAGTCGCGGACAGGATCAGGCCGAACTGCAGTTCCGACAGGCCGAGGTCCTTCATGATCGGCTGGCCGGCCAGAGACATGTTGAATCGGAGAACGTAGGAGACCGAGCTGGCCAGGACGATCAGCGCGAGGACGCGCCAGCGGACAGTCGTGGGTCGAGTCATCCGGCTCGTGACCTCATCCGCATCGAGCGGCACCGACGTGGCGTCGGTTGATCGAAGCGTGGTGTTCGGCTGGCCTGAGCCCCGACAGTCTAGCGCATGGGCCGTCCCGCGGACCTCAGAACAGGAACTTGAGGGCGAGCTGAATGACTCGGGGGTCTCCTGCCGTGGTGATGGTGCCAAACGCCGGCGTGCCGAAAACGCCATTCGGCGCGCCGAACGGTGGAGTGTTGGTCAAGTTGAACGCCTCGACGCGAAATTCCAGATCGCCCCTGCCACCGACCGGCATTCGGCGAATGAGCGCCAGATCGACGTTCTTGTACGACGGACCACGCACGGGATTCCGCGCGGCCGACCCGATCGTGAACTGTGGTGCGATCGCAAAGGCGCCAGTGTTGAACCAGGCGGCCGTGCTCTGCTGATCGCCCGGCAACTCGGGATCGCCCACCAGATTGGGCCTCTGCGTGCCGAATCCGGCGAAGGCGTTGAAATTGGTGGACTGCGTCACGGCGATCGGGACGCCGGACTGCAGCGTGACGATCCCGTTGATCGTCCAGTCGTTCACAATCGCGCCGACGAAGCCGCCGGGATTGTGCGCTCGATTGGCGCCGAGCGGGACATCCCATACGACCGACGTCACGAAGACGTGCGGAATATCGCCCGTCGAGTAGTCGCGTTCGAGAGCGCGATTGTAGCTGTCGGCGACCGGATAGTTCGCAATGGGCCCGGTCAGAATCGACGCATCGAACACCGACGAGGCATCGTCCACCAGCTTGGATCGCGTATAGCTCACCAGATAGGACAGCCCGCCTGACAGGCGCTGCTCGAGCTTTGCCTCGAAGCCGTTGTACAGCGTGGTGCCGACGTTGTTGCGATAGAGACTGATCGTCGTGAACTGCGGGAATGGTTTCAGGAGCTGCGCCATCGGGATCGTCGGATCACCGAGTGATGACGACCGCGGGATGACGCCGAAATACGGGTTGGGGACTCGTTTGAGGAGCGCCTGACCGAGGGCCAATTGGTCCACCGACAGCTGATTCAGGTTCGTGTCGGGAATGCCCACGCGCGTGATCTTCGAGCCCACGTACGCGAGCTCCAGCGAGATGTTATTCGTGAGCTCCCGCTGGAAAGAGGCGTTCCACTGCTGGGCGTACCCAGACCCGAGATCGCGATCGACCGAAAAAGCTCCCTGGCCGAGCGCGGCATCCGCGTTGAGGGGGATCGGCGCGACGGTGGGGCCGGCTGCGAGCACGAATGCCGGCTTGATATTGTCGAGCGTCCTCTGCGACACCGTCTGAAGGAACGGAAATGCCGGTGTCGTGAACGGTGTCGTGATGCCGGCCTGCTCGATCCAGATGATGCCGTAGCCGGTGCGCGCCACCATCTTGTCGCTGAGCTGCCAGGCGATGCCGAGCCGCGGGCCGAAGTTGTTCTTGTGGAGCTCTCTCGCCGCTTCCGGATTGCCGTCCCGGCCAAGGTACTCCATCTGACGGGTGTCGAGATTGAAGACCGCAGCCTGATTGCCCTTCTCGGTAGAAGGGAAGTTCAGCGTGTAGCGCAGCCCTGCGTTGACCGTCAGGCTGTTCGTGACCTTCCAGTCGTCCTGGATGAAGTACTCCTGAAAGTGCGCGCGATTCTGAATCTGCGCTTCCTGAAGGTCGATCGAGAATGTCTGCACCTGGCCGAGTAGGAAGCTGGCGAGCGGCGTTCCCGTGTTGGCCACGCCAGGAAGATCCGTAAAGAGGCTCGTGAACTGAAACGATCCCGTCGGCGATGGCGGCTGCACGACGTTCAGGCGCTCCCACCGCCAATCCAGGCCCGTTTTGATCGTGTGCCGACCTTTGAGCCACGTAAGGGTATCGGCGATCTCGGTGACGCCGGTACTGAAGTTCGATGCCGTGTTGGGCGGTGAGCCGAGCTGCTGATAACCCGCTGATCAGAAACGTCGGTAGCGTGTTGGGAAATCTCGCGCTCGCTGGAATGCCCGGCAAACCCAACTCCGACGAGGCGGAGCCCGGGAGCTCGGTGGCCGAACGGTCCACGGATCGGCGGGTGTCTCCGATCCGAAGCTCGTTGACGACATGGTCGGAGATCGTGCGCTGATAGTTGGAGGCGAACGACCACGCCGTCGGTGTCCTGTGGTCCCAGCGTTCCGGTCGTCACACCGCTGCCTTCGGGAAGCGGCGTGACTGGTGTGAAGCCGTCACGGAAGTACGACAGGCGGCCGAACACCTGGTCGCGGCTTCGTGATCCTGTGATCCAGCCGGACATCCCACTGATCCTGATCGTCGATTTCGTTGTCCGTGCGGCGGTAGTTGTTGGCTGTGCCTCGACCGGTCGGCTCGGGATACCGAGCGAGGAGCTCGAACGCCACGGAATCGATTCGATCGGTCGGAATACGGTTGCCGGCGAAGGGGCTTCTCGTGACGCCGCCGGTCGCGCCTGGCATCGTCGTCGCCGGATCGTAGATCGCCGGCACGCGGCCAGCGATCGACTCGGTGAAGATGCCCTGGCGCTGGAGCAGCGTCGGCACGGTTGAAATCACCGTGCGGCCAATGGACTGTCGCTGACCCTGGTAGTCGGCGAAGAAGAACGTGCGGTTCTTGATGACGGGACCGCCGACGACGCCGCCGAACTGATTGCGACGGTAATCGGGCTTTGGTGCACTGCCCGACGCGAAGAAGTTGCGGGCGTTCAGTCCCTCGTTGCGGAAGAACTCGAACGCCGTGCCCCTGAGGCTGTTCGTTCCCGACTTCGTCGACAGATTGACGACGCCGCCGTTGAAGCGCCCGAACTCGGCCGGGCGGACTGTTGGTTTCGATCTTGAATTCCTGGATAGCGTCGATCACCGGGAAGAACGCGACCTGTCCGGGCTCGGGCTGCAGCACCGAAATGCCGTCGTACGAGGTACTCGTTGGTGCGTGGGCGGCCGCCGTTGATGCGTGGAAGAAGCGAGCCGGGCGGGAGCGCCACGCCAGGCACGAGCGCCGCGAGCGTGATGAACAGCCGCCCGTTCAGTGGGAGCCCCACGATTTTCTCCTCACCGATGACCTGGCCGAGGCTCCCGGTCTCGGTGCGCAGCAGCGGAGCGTCGGCGGTGACCGTGATCGACTCGCTGACATCGCCCACGAGAAGGTCGACGTCCAGCCTCACTGTTTCGCCCGTTGTCACGCGAATGCCGTCTTGGAGAAAGGGCCTGAATCCGCTCAACTCGACACCGAGCGTGTAGAGGCCTGGCACCAGGCCCGGCACGGCATAGACGCCGCCGGAGGTGGTCACCGTGTGCTGGAGGTTCGTATTGACCGCTGTGACTGTGACCGTTGCGCCCGGCACGAGGGCGCCGTTCGGATCGCGAACGATCCCGGTCAGCTGGCCGCGCGCAACCTGCGCGGCAAGGTTCGAGGCGCCCGCGACGATCAGCAGACACGCGAGGAGGGACGCCCGAAGATGTGTCACAGATCCTCCAAAGGCAGAGGATCATACGATCGGACTTATATGTGAATCAAATCGGCTTAATACGGTTTGAATTGACTCCATCGATGATTGTACAATCCTTCGTCGAAGGGGCGAAGGGGCGAAGGGGCGAAGGGGCGACGACAGAACAACTGAGGGGGAAATGATGTTACGGGGGAGGCGGCCTTGGGCTCTCGTCGCGCTCGTGTTTCTGCAGGCGGCCGCGGCCCACGCGCAGGACCTGCGAGTGGCGGCCGCGTCCGACCTGCAAACGGTTCTGCCGGAGATTGCGGCACGGTTCGAGCAGGAGAGCGGACAGAAGGTCGTCCTCACCTTCGGATCGTCGGGCAACTTCTTTTCGCAGATCCAGAACGGCGCGCCGTTTGACGTCTTTTTTTCGGCGGATATCGACTATCCGAGGCGGTTGGAGGCGGCGGGATGGGGAGAGCCGGGGACGTTCGCGGAGTACGCCACCGGCGGTCTGGCCATGTGGGCCCCGAAGGATGGCGCGATCGACATCGATAGAGGCCTGCCCGCCCTCCTCGATGCCAAGGTCCGTCGCATCGCCATCGCCAACCCCGACCATGCGCCGTACGGTCGCGCGGCCGTCGCGCTCCTGCAGCGCGAGGGGCTCTACGACCGTGTGAAAGACAAGCTCGTCCTGGGCGAGAACATTTCTCAGGCCGCGCAATTCGTGCAATCGGGCAATGCGGACGTGGGGATCCTGGCGCTGTCGTTGACGCGTGGTCCCGCGCTCAAGGCAGCCGGACGTGTCTACGAAGTGCCGCCTGCCATGTTTCCGCCGATTGAACAGGCCGTCATCGTCCTGTCGTCGTCGCAGAACAAACAGGCCGCGCGCGATCTGATCGCGTTTCTCAAGCGTCCTGAGATCATCGCCTTGATGAAAGAATTCGGGTTCGGCATTCCCTGATGGACTGGACCGCCATCGCACTCAGCGTCAGGCTCGCGGCCATCGTCTGCGGCATCCTGCTGGTCGTCAGCCTGCCAGTATCCTACTGGCTGACATTCTCCCGCTGGCGCTGGAAGTTTCTGGTCGAGTCCGTCATCGCGCTGCCGCTGGTTCTTCCGCCGACGGTGCTCGGCTTCTACGTGCTCGTCGCGATCGGTTCCCGCAGTCCGATCGGACGGGCGTGGACCGCCTGGACGGGCCAAGGCCTGGCGTTCACCTTCGAGGCGCTCGTCATTGCGTCGATCTTCTACAGCCTGCCATTTGCCGTGCAGCCCATCGCCACGGCATTCTCCGCGGTGGACACCAGTCTCATCGACGCTTCGTCGCTGCTCGGTGCCTCGAAGCTCAAGACCTTCGGGCGAATCATCCTGCCGCTTTCTGCCGAAGGAGTCATGACCGGTGCGGTGTTGAGCTTTGCGCACACGCTGGGAGAATTCGGAGTGGTGTTGATGGTCGGTGGCAACCTGCCTGGAATCACGCGCACGGTTTCCATCGCGATCTACGACGAAGTCCAGAGCCTGAACTATGCGGTCGCCAACAAGACGGCATTGCTGCTGCTGGTGTCTTCATTCGCCATGCTGGCCGTCGTGTACGCTGTGGCACGCAAACCCTGGTCGGTCGCACCCTCTGCATGAATCTGGCCGCCACCGTTCGCAAACGACTCGCCTCGGGATTTGAACTCGATGTCAACGTCGCGGTGCCCTCGGGCATTACGATGGTATTTGGAGCCTCGGGAGCGGGAAAGACAACGCTCCTCAGATGCCTCGCAGGACTGGCGCGGCCCGATCATGGACGCATTGCGATGGGCGATCGCGTGGTGTTCGACTCTGAAACCGGAACGGACGTCCCCGCGCGGGTCCGGAACATCGGCTATGTCTTTCAACAGCTGGCGCTGTTTCCTCATCTGAGCGTCGCGCAAAACATCGAGTACGGCCTCGCGAGATTCGACGCCACCATCCGAAGGAAGAAAACCCAGGCCATCGCGGACTCGTTCGGCATCACCCATCTTCTGGAGCGGAGACCTGACGACGTGTCGGGGGGAGAGCGCCAGCGGACGGCATTGGCGCGATCGCTCGTGACCGATCCCGGTGTGCTGCTGCTCGACGAGCCCCTTTCGGCGCTCGACCTGCCGACGAAGTCGCGCATCATGGCCGATCTGCGTGTCTGGAACGCCGCGCGCGCGATCCCGATTCTGTACGTCACACACGCCCACCGCGAGGTCTTCGCTCTCGGCGAGCGCGTCATCGTCCTCGGTCACGGCAAGATCGAGGCAGAAGGAACTCCGCGCGACGTGCTCGAGGCGCCCGCGCACGAATCGGTGGCGCAGTTGGCCGGATTCGAAAACTTCTTCGACGCACGGTTGTTGCTCACTCGCCCTGAGGCGGGGACTATGCTTTGTCGTCTCGAGCGGGCAGCCACAGAACTCGAAGTGCCGCTGTCGCACGTGCAGCCCGGTTTGATCGTGCGTGTCGCGATTCGCGCCGGCGATATTCTGCTAGCGACTGAAGAGCCCAGAGGCTTGAGCGCCCGCAACATCCTGCCTGGCGTCATCGAGTCGCTCGCACAGGAAGGCGCGACGGTGATTGCCGTGGTTCAGGCCGGCGGGCGCTTCGAAGTGCACCTCACGCCGAGTGCCTGCGAGGCCTTGCGCCTGGCTCGCGGTCGGCAAGGTCTGGCTGGTCATCAAGACACATTCATGCCGGCTCGTGAATCCGATGGAGACCACATGAGGGGAGATTCGTCATGGCTCTTCTGACCGTTCGCGCCGCGGCCGATCGTCTGGGTGTCGGGTACTCGACGCTCAAGCAATGGATCTACCGTGGCGAGGTACGCACGACGCAGACGGCCGGCGGCCATCATCGCGTCTCGGACGCCGAGATCGAGCGCCTTCTGGCGCGGTATCAGCCGGCGCGAGCCGGCTCCGCGCGGCGGCCCGGACCGCCCGGCCTCATCGTCGCGTTGAGCGGGCGGAATCGGCTGCGCGGCTTCGTGGACGAGGTGCGCATCGAAGGGCTGATGGCCCAGGTGCGACTGAGAATCGGCGATCAGGTGCTCTCAGCGGTCATCACGCGCGATGCCATCGAGGAACTGAAGCTGCGGCGGGGTGACGATGCGCTGGCGATCATCAAAGCGACGGAAGTCATGATTGCCAGAGAAGCCGACGGCGCGCCCGTGAAGTCGCGACGGAAGTCGAGGCGCTAGATCCGCTTCGGCCGCATGTTGGCAGCGAGCACCCGCTTCCGCAGGCGAATCTTGGTCGGCGTCACCTCCACGAGTTCATCGTCGTTGATGAACTCGATGGCCTGCTCGAGACCGAGCTGACGCGGCGGGATCAGGCGAATCGCTTCATCTGCCGTCGAGGCGCGCATGTTGGTCTGTTTCTTTTCCTTGGTGACATTGACGTCGAGGTCGTTCTCACGCGCGTTCTCGCCGACGATCATGCCTTCGTAGACCGACGTTCCCGGCTCGATGAAGATCTCACCCCTGGGCTGCAGATTGAAAATCGCATAGGCCGTGGCCGCGCCCACGCGATCGGCGACAAGCGCGCCCGTGGCTCGGGCGGGAATTGGCCCATGCCACGGCTCCCACGCCGAGAAGATGTGGTTCATGATGCCGGTGCCGCGCGTGTCGGTCATGAACTGGGAGCGGAACCCGATCAGTCCCCGCGCCGGGATCCGGAAGTCGAGCCGGACCCGACCGCTCCCGTGATTCACGACTTTCATGGCGATGCCTTTCCGCGTGCCGACCTGCGCCATGACGATGCCCTGGAACTCTTCGGGCACGTCGATCACGAGCTCCTCAACCGGCTCCATGACCGCATCGTTGACGATTCTGGTGACGATTTCGGGCCGCGACACCTGCAGCTCGTAACTTTCGCGGCGCATCATCTCGATCAGGATCGACAGCTGCAGCTCGCCGCGGCCGACGACCATGACCTGCTCGGGCGAGTCCGTGTCTTCGACACGGATCGACACGTTGCCCAGCAGCTCGCGCGCGAGCCGATCGCGCAGGTGCCGCGAGGTGACGAACTGGCCCTCGCGCCCCGCCACCGGCGACGTGTTGACGCCGAAAATCATCGAAACGGTGGGCTCGTCGACCGCGATGGGAGGGATGGGTATCTGATGCTCGGGATCCGTGATGGTGTCACCGATCGTGATGTTTTCGATGCCGGCCAGGCAGATGATGTCGCCGGCGGCGGCGTAGTCGATGTCGAGGCGTTTGAGGCCGTGGAACGCAAAGAGCTTCGTGACGCTCGTCGTCTGGACCGCCGAATCGATCTTGCAGACGGCCACCGGATCGCCGATTCGCACCCTGCCGTTGAATACGCGTCCCACGGCGATGCGGCCGAGGTAATCGCTCGAGTCCAGGTTGGCCACGAGAATCTGGAGCGGAGCCTCCGGATCGCCCATCGGTGGCGGCACGTGGTCGATGATGGAATCGAACAGAGGCTTGAGATCGAGTCCCGCGGTGGCCACGTCGAGCGTGGCGGTCCCGGTTCGGGCGTTCGTGTAGAGGACGGGAAAATCGAGCTGGTCTTCACTCGCGTCGAGATCGATGAAGAGGTCGTAGATTTCGTTGAGGACCTCCTGCGGTCGTGCGTCGGTCCGATCGATCTTGTTGATGATGATGATCGGCGTCAGCTGGCGCTCCAGGGCCTTTCTCAGGACGAACCGCGTTTGGGGCAGCGGGCCCTCCGAGGCGTCCACGAGGAGCAGGACGCCGTCCACCATCGACAGGGTGCGTTCGACCTCGCCGCCGAAGTCCGCATGGCCCGGAGTGTCGGCGATATTGATTAGCGTATCGCCGTACCAGACGGCGGTGGTCTTGGCGAGAATGGTGATGCCACGTTCCCGCTCGAGGTCGTTGCTGTCCATCGCGCGCTCGGCGACGCGCTCATTAGTCCGGAAAGTGCCGCTCTGGTGCAGCAGCGCATCGACCAGCGTCGTCTTGCCGTGATCGACGTGCGCGATGATGGCGACGTTGCGGCGCAGAGGGTTGGCGATTCTCAGCGGCGTTTTTTCGAGCGCGAGCATCCCTCCAGTATAGCGGACACGACTAGTTCCCGGGAAACCGTCGCCTGAAGCCTTCCAGCGTGCGATTTAACGACTCACGCGCGACCCGGTTCACGAGGGGGCGCACGATCGGCCCGATCAGCATCGGCATATCGCGGCCCAGCGTGATGGACTCGAGCTCGACCGTCACGCCCGTATCCACCTGCTCGTAGCGCCAGTACGCGTTCAACCGCCAGAGAAAGCCGTGGTCCTGACCGACCGGGCGCGCCCGTTCGGACCCGGTTCCGGCGTTCTCCAATTCCGCGATTCTGGTGGCGATGCTCTGGCACGACGCGAGGGTCGGAGAACGCCGCGCGAAGCGCACATCATGCTCGGTGTCATAGGTCACCGTCACGATGCCGTCGCGCACCAACCTGAGATACAGGCGCAGTGAGTCCACCGACCGGGCGAGCACTTTCAGGTCGATGACATCTTCCTGCTTCACCGGATGCAGGGCGGCGTCGAGAACCTGGTCGAGCGTGACGTGAGGGATCAGCATGGCTCCGCGCCAGTGATGAATCGATCCCGACGGCACCTCAATCGCCCGACCGCCGTCGTCGTGCGATTCCAGTTGCACGACCGGAATGCCGCCCGACAGTAGCAGGCGGCGATCGGCTGCCGACCACTCGGTGTCATGAACCCGGCCCGGGTCGCCGGACTCCTTGTCGATCCGCCGTTCCGTCAGCAGGACGTATCGATCCCACGCGGCGATCGTCTCGGGCCGCAAGTCGGCGGCTTCCGCCAAGGATCCTCCGCCAAGACAGCACAGGAGCGCGGCTCCGATCGCCGTCGAACGTGAGGTTGGTCGTCTAGGCCTGCGGGCCCGAAAGGTCCAGTACTCTGACGCGAAGAAATTCACGACGCTCATGGACGCGACGGTGGCGAGGTTGGCGGCGACGGTCGGGATGCCGAGACGACCGGCATAGAGAGCCATCAAACCGAGGTTTCCACCGATGGAAATCACACCCGTCGTCGCGGCAAACCACCCGAGCCGCCTCAATCGTGCCGAAAGGGCGCCGGCGGGGCGATCGGACCACGTCCAGCGTTGGTGCCAGCCGAAGTTGTGAAGGACAGCCAGCGAAACAGCTAGCAGCGTCGCGGGCAGGTAGTGCCAGCCGGCGAGATGCGTGAGGAGTGAAAGAGCGGTGATCTGCACGACGAGTCCCAGCGCCCCGACGCCGAAGAAGATTAAGGGTCGACGCCCGGCGGTTCGCGCCGTTCGCATTGTCACATGCCCTCGCTGATTTCGAGCGGCACTACTCGCGGGGCAGCCTCTCCGCGACGTACAGTGCGCGACTGTTGCGCGCGGCCGCCACCAGGAAGGTGAACGCCAATCCGACGACGGCACACGCGCCGCCGACGTCGAACAGCAGGAACGTCCCCAGATGGTGCAGCGTGACATGCGGCTTGTGCAGCGCATACAGCGCACCTGTAGCGAGGAGGATGCGAAGCTCAGTGGGGCCGATGCCGAGAAACGAGATGCGAAAGACACCGAGAGTGTGCGTCGCCAGATATGATTCGGCCGACACGACCAGATAGGCGGCGAGCAGGCTCGCCGCGAGCAAAGGGGTCATCAGGCCGGAGCAGGCCAGGCCTCCCAGGAGCGCGCTGGTCCCCCATCACGTCGACGACGTGGTCCACGTAAAACCCGTAGCGGGGCCGCTGTTGGTTGCGGACGCGAGCGAGGGTGCCATCGAGGCTGTCGCCGAACCAGTTCACCGCCAGCGCGAGGACGACGATCAAGAGGCTCCAGGCCCCCAGGCTCGCCCCCGCAAAGCCGAGCCCTGCGACGACCATGGCGGACAGCCCGACGAGCGTCAGATGATCCGGGCTGACCCACGTAGGCAGTCTCCGTGCGAGCCAGACCAGGAGTCGCTTTTCGGAGTCAGCCAGCACGCTGCGGTGCTCGCGCACGTGCGCGCCGGGTTGGCTCACTTGGGATGATTTCCACGTCACGACAGATTCCGGCATACCTCCTCCTGGCGCCGCAAGATCAGCGCGGCCCGCTCATCCTGTAATGCGATAAGAGCCGGCAAGCCGGCTCACCGCCCGACCGGGAAACCCTTGTCGGTCGCGGGAGCCGGCCGGATAATCTGAGCCGCGATGGCTGATGTGACCGAGCTGCTGGAGACGGCCCAAAAGGGCGATCCGGAGGCACTTTCCAAGCTGCTACCCCTGGTCTACAAGGAGCTCCATCAGGTCGCCGGCCGGTACATGCGTCGGGAACGGCCGGGGCAGACCCTTCAGGCCACCGCGCTCGTCCACGAAGCGTATCTGCGCCTCGTGAAACAGAAGGACCTCGCCTGGGCGAATCGCGCACATTTCATGGCCATTGCCGCAAACCTGATGCGTCAGATTCTGGTGGAGCGGGCGCGTGCGCGGCGGACCGCCCGCCGCGGGGGAGGAGGGATTCGCATCACGTATGACGAATCGCTGGTGGTTGCGACCGAACCGGCAGTGGACCTTGTCGCGCTGGACGAGGCCTTGACCCGGCTCGAATCCCTCGATCCAGGCCGCGCGCGACTCGTCGAACTCCGGTTCTTCGGAGGGCTGACCGTCGAGGAAACCGCTGAGGCCCTCGGCATCTCACCTGCGACTGTGAAGCGGCAATGGGCCGTGGCGCGCGCGTGGCTCCACCGGGAAATCAGCCGAGGGAATCGATCGTGAATCCCGAGCGCTGGCGGCAAGTGACCCGCGTCTTCGAGGCGGCCCTGGAGCGCGAGCCGCGCGAGCGAACCTTGTTCTTGGATGATGCCTGCGCAGGCGATGCGGCTCTGCGCGACGAGGTCGAGTCGCTGCTGGCCGCTCATCAAGGTGCCGGGGGATTCATCAGTGCACCGGCCTTTGACGGTGAGGGCGCGGCGGCCCACGCGTCTCCGAGCGCACTGGTTGAAAGCGGCCAGGTCGGGCCCTATCGCGTCGACAAGGTCCTGGGGCAGGGCGGCATGGGCGTCGTCTTACCTTGCCGAGGACACGCGATTGACACGGCCTGTGGCCCTCAAAGCCCTTCCGGCGCCCTTTGCTCGGGATCCGTCCCGCCGCGAACGGTTGAAGCAGGAGGCGCGCGCGGCCGCGGCGCTCTCGCATCCCGGGATCGCGACCGTCTACGCGCTGGAGGAAATCGGCGAGAACCTTTACATCGCGTTCGAGTATGTCAGGGGGGAGACGCTTCGAGCCGAGCTCGATGCCGGACCGCTGCCGGTGCCACACCTGATCGACACAGCGGCGCAGATTGCGAGGGCGCTCGCCGTCGCGCACGCGGCAGGCATCGTTCATCGTGACCTCAAGCCGGAAAACGCCATCCGTTGTCCCGACCGCACGATCAAGATTCTCGACTTCGGCCTCGCGCGGTTTCAAGCCGCCCAGCATTCCGGACAGACCTCGACGACCCGGTTGACCGGAGCGGGATCGATTCTCGGAACACCCGCCTACATGTCGCCGGAACAAATCGACGGGCGGAATGTGGACTTTCGCACCGACATTTTTGCGTTTGGCGTGATGGCATACGAGCTTGCGTCGGGGATTCATCCATTCGAAGGAGCGACCCCGACCTCGACAGCTGCGCGGATCATCGAAGCGGAACCCCTCTCGCTCGTAGAGCGCAACTCGGCCATCCCGACCGAGTTCGATCGCATCGTGCGGAAGTGCCTTCGCAAGCGGCGTGAAGAGCGATATCAGTCCACCGACGATCTGGTCCGAGATTTCGAACAGCTCCGCAGCGATACTCCGGGTCCACAGCCGGCCGCCGTTGTGCCCCTGTCGCCCGCGACTGTCGCTCATGCGTCGCGCGACGAAGTCCGCTGGTGGCAGATCCATCAGTTCGCGGTCATGGGCGTGTACGCGCTCATGACATGCTTTGTGTGGCTCGCGAGGAAGTCGATGCCGGGTCCGGTGATTCTGGGGCTCTTCGTGGCGCTCGTCGTGGCCGCGGCGCTCAACGGAACCCTGCGGGCGCACTTGCTGTTTACCTATCGCTACAATCGACGGGCGACTGGGACTGAGATGAGGAACACCGCCGCGTGGCGCTACTGGTCGGACTGGGGTGTCGCCGGTCTGCTGCTGGCAGCCGCAGTATTCGCCTCGGGCTCGCACGTGGCCGTGGCAGCGATGTTCGCCGCCGTGGCCGTGGGATGCGTGGTGGGGTTTCTGGTGATTGAGCCCGCGACGACCCGTGCGGCGTTTCCCAGGCGCGGGTCGGGGACAGGATCTACGTGAAAGCACCTCTGAGCCGCGAGGACCGCTCGCGCTACTTGATCAAACGCGCTTCAAACCGCGCGGCGAGCGCGCCGCTCGCGTCATACAGCTCGAGGTGATCGCCCTTGATGTTCCAGGTGCGAGTCGCGTCGAGCGCCTTGGCGAACTTCTGCTCGACCGCCGCGATATTGGCGTCGCAGGCCATGCGCGTGGTGGCGGTCTGTCCCACACGGAGCGACTGCCCGTCGAGGCGATACGAGCCCACCAGACGGTTGCACCCGGTGGAACCGCTGAGGCGATGGGAAGCGGACTCGAGCACGAGATGGGCTTCGCGCTGGCGCTGACCAGGGACGACGGCCCGCTCGCCGAGCCGCGTCAGCTTCCAGTAAGTGCCTTCGAGCGGGGGGCGAGAGAACGGGACCCCGCAGGTTTCGCCCGGCCAGATGTTGATGAACCGTTCCACCACCAGCATCGATTGAACGCCGCCGCCCTCGACGGGCGGCCGCTCCACGAGACGTCCTTCCACATGGACGAGCAATGGTTCGCCCGGCTGCTGCCTGGTCTTCGAGTACGCGGCTTCGAGCGCGGCATTCGCACTCTCTTGGGCAACCCCCATCTTGCGCCGCGTCAGGCACTCGGTGAAGGATCCGGTGTCCGCCACGTATCGATACATTCCCCGCATCAGCAGGCGTGGCTCGAAGGATTGGAACGGCTCGGTGCGCTTCAGGTCGTAGTTGAGCGAGGTCTGAATCTCCCGCCCCTCGACATCGAGCTTGCGAAGCGTGTCCGCGTCTCTGATGGAGAACTGCTCCGGCGCCTCGCGACCACCGTGCAGAAGAAGCGTGTGGCCATCCGACGAGATCGTCCACGACCCGATATCGTCGACCGCTCGATTCCTGTCCTTATACGTCATTCGAAGGAAAAATGACTGATCCGACAGGAGATTGAGCTGATAGCGGATGCCGGGACAATCCGCACACGGCAGATCGCCGACGAACGTCGCCGGGAGTCGGCTCAGATTCCCCCCTCCAGTGATCTGCTGCGCGATGACCGACCCGGCTCCGCTCGCCGCCAGAAGGGTAGCCAGAAAGTACCAGATGCCGCTCACGGATCGGGCCATCGGTGGCCTCCGTGGAAGACGAACAGGGTCGGTCACGACTCTAATAGTTACCCTACAACTGTAGCGTAATCAATAAATTACAGAAGCGAATGACGTTGGAAACATGCCCGCCGCTGCTCCGTCGGGTCTCGCCTCCAGTCCGTTTAATCCCAGGCATGACGAAGCGTATAACGGTGTAAACTCTTCAGGATTCGATCAACAGGTGGCCGCTTCCCAGCGTGGCCACCGACATCGTCTCGAGTTGACTAGCGGTCCGCAAATTCGGGGGACAGACAGGAATCGGTCGTTCTGTCTGATCGACGATGTTCGAGCGTTACTGATGAGCTGGTGGGAGACGGACGGGAAAATGCGCACGGACAGCCATTGCGTCCCCTTCGCATCCGGACGGCGTCTGCAACGCGGCAGTGCTCTCGTCGCCATCCTCGTCATCGTCACTCTGTTCTGGGGCGGAAGCGATCGCACCGCGGGCCAGAGTGGCGCTCCGACCATCCTTCTGATCGTCAACGGCACCTCTCCGAATCTGTTTGGCGGGTACCTCGCGGAAATCCTCCGGGCCGAAGGTGTCAACAGTTTCTCGACTTCCGATCTGTCGACAGTTGCGAGCGGAACGCTGACGGGAGTTTCACTGGTCGTCCTGGTCGAGACCTCGCTGACCCCCGGGCAAGCGACCATGTTCGACAACTACGTCGCTGGAGGCGGCCGGCTGATCGCGATGCGGCCCGACATCAAACTCGCGCAGACGTTGGGCATCGTGTTCTCGGGCAACACGCTCAACAATCCGTATCTTTCGATCAACAATGCGACGCAGATCGGAGCGGGTTTCACGGCCACGACTCTCCCGCTCAAGGGCCTGGCCGATCGGTACACGCTGGCCAACGGCGCGACGAGCGTTGCGACCCTCTACTCGAACCAGAACACTCCCACGGCCAATCCGACGAATCCGGCTGTCGTGCGTTTCGGACACACGGCAACATGGGCATTTGATCTCGCTCGAAGCGTCGTCTATACGCGGCAAGGCGATCCGGCCAACGGCGGCCAGGATCGCGATGGTCTTCCGCCGATCCGGACCGTCGACTTGTTCCACAATGCGATTGACAAGGATCGTATCAATCTACCGCACGCGGACATCAACATGCGGCTCTTCAGCCGCGTTGTGCGGGAGCTGCTTGCCGACCAGCTGCCGTTGCCGCGGCTTTGGTACTTTCCGGGCACTAACAAGACTCTGATGATCGTCACGAGCGACGGTCACACACACACACCGGCGAATTACACGTCGGTTCTGTCCGCCGTCCAGGCACGAGGAGGACGCCTCACTTTCTATTTATCTCGTTTCGTGGACGCGGTCACATCGCAGCAGGTAGCGACATGGCGAGCGAATGGGCACGAAGTCGGTCTCCACCCTTACTTCTATCAGGACAACGCGACCGTTGAGCAGGGATATTCGACAGTCGAATCCTGGTTCTCCACCCAGGGATGGGGGCAGTGGAGCCCGACCGTCCGTCATCATCAGATCGAGTGGCCAACATGGGTCGGGCCGGCGCAGACAATGCTCCAGCACGGCATCCGCATGGACACATCTTTCTACACCTGGGGACCGGCCGTCACTTATCCGAACGGGACGCAGGGGCACGGATTCATTAATGGGTCCGCGTTGCCGATGCGCTTCATCTCCCAGCAGGGGACCATCATCGCGGTTTATCAGCAATGCACGTCGCTCATCGACGAGCAGCTGGTGCGCGAGACCGGAGACTACACCGAGAACCTCAGCGCGTCAGCCGCGCTGGTCGTCTCTCAGCAGCTCGTCAACGCCAGCCAGAACGGCGAGTATTCGGCGATTACAACTCAGTTCCACGCTGACTACTATCCATTCGGCGGAGTGCAGCCGTGGGTCGATGGCACGCTCGACATTGCCGCCAACGCGGGTATTCCGCTCTGGACCGTCCAGCACTGGCTTGCCTACAACGAAGCGCGGGTCGCCACTGTTATCTCAGGGCTGTCATGGTCGCCAGCAACCAATCGCCTGACATTCCAGGTGGCGGTGCCGGCGGGCGCGGAGGCGCAATCGATGACGCTACCGACCGCGTTCGGCGGTCAGACGCTGTCGGGTGTGACCGTCGATGGAGCGGCAGCTGGCATCTCGACCCAAGCCATTACGGGCCAATCGACGGCGTTCTTTTCGGTGGCACCGGCCGCGGGAGGGGCTGCCCGGACCGTCGTTGCGACGTATGACGGCGCACCTCTTCTTCCCACACTTGTCATCAATAGCGTGACGGTGCCCGAGGGGAACAGCGGTACGACGCCGGCGTCGTTCACGGTCTCTCTCTCTGCACCAAGCAACCAGACAGTCACCGCACAGTTTGCAACGAGCAACGGAAGCGCCACTGCGGGCAGCGACTATCAGTCGGCGTCCGGGACCGTGACGTTCCCGCCAAACAGTACCTCGCAGATCGTCAGTGTCGATGTCTTCGGCGATGGTCTGGACGAACCCGACGAAACGTTCAACGTGACGCTCAGCGCTCCGGTAAACGCCACCATCGCGACAGCCACGGGGACGGCGACGATCCTCGACGATGACGATGCCTTGCCATCCTTGTCGATCGGTGACGTGAGCGTGACAGAAGGAAACAGCGGAGCGGTCGGAGCCGTCTTTACAGTGACACTCTCGTCTGCAAGCGCGCAGACCGTAACGGTAACGTATGGAACCGCAGATGTGACGGCGGCCGCTCCTGGAGACTACTCCACGACCTCCGGAACAGTGACGTTCACGCCCCAGCAGACGACACAGACGGTAACCGTGCCAGTGATCGGCGATACAACCTTTGAGGGAACTGAAACGTTCAACGTGAATCTGACCAGCCCGACGAATGCATCGATTGCGGATGGCACCGGCGTCGGGACGATCGTGGACGACGACGGGCCAGTGGGGTCGGTCACCGCGACGTACGCAGTGACAGCCGCGGGCGACGACGTGAATGAGAACGGGACAAGCTTTGTAACGGATAGTCCCTCGGTGTGGCTCGGTAATGCGAGCTCCACGACCGCCAGCTACACGGGCCTGCGCTTCACCAATGTGACGATTCCCCGCAACGCAACGGTCACGGCAGCGCGGCTCGACGTGCGGGCCGCAGCCACGCAGTGGCTCGGAGTCACCTTCGAGTACGCGGCCGAGGCTGGAGGCAACAGCGCGGCGTTCTCGACGACGAGCAAGCCGTCGCAGCGGACGCTGCTCGCGCCGCGTGTGACTCACAGTCAGAATGTGCAGTGGGTATCGGGGACCTGGTATTCACTGGAGTCTCTGACGGCGCTGATTCAGGCTGTCGTGAATCAGGGAACCTGGAGTACTGGAAATTCTCTGGCGCTCGTGCTGCACGGAACGGGTGGGGCATGGGGCCGCAAGTTTGTGAACGTGTACGAGGGAGGTGCGGCAAATTCACCCAGACTCGTCGTCACCTATTCTGGCGGTGGTCCACCACCCGTGCCGACGCTGTCCGTCAATGACGTGACGGTGACCGAGGGCACAGGCGGGACAACGACGGCCACGTTCACGGTGACTCTCTCAGCCGCCAGCAGCCAGACGGTCACGGTGGACTATGCAACCGCGCCTGGAACGGCAACCGCGGGCATCGATTACACCACCACCGGCGGACAGTTGACGTTCACGCCGAACCAGACGTCGCTGCCGGTGACGGTACCGATTGCAACTGATTCTTCGTCTGAGGGAAGCGAGAGCTTCACCCTCGGCCTCAGCAATCCCGGCAACGCGACAATCGCGGATGGCACGGGCGCAGCCACGATCGTGGATGACGATACGCCGAGTCTCAGCATCAACGACGCGACCGTGACAGAGGGAGATGGCGGAAGCGTGGATGCGACATTCACGGTGACCCTGTCGCCGGCGAGCGGTCAGGTGGTGACGGTCGGCTATCAGACGGCCAACGGGACGGCAAGTGCCGGAACCGATTTCACGGCGGCATCGGGGACGCTGACCTTCGGAATCGGCGTGACGAGCCAGACCGTGACGGTACCCGTGCTTGGCGATACGCTCGACGAAGCCAACGAATCGTTCTTCGTCAATCTGAGCAACCCGACCAACGCCGCGATTGGAGACGCTCAGGGCATCGGAACCATCACCGACAACGACCCGCCGCCCTCGATCACCATCAATGACGTGACGGTGACAGAAGGAGACAGCGGAAGCGTCAGCGCCGGGTTTACGGTGACCCTCTCGGCCGCAAGTGGGCAGGGAGTGACGGTGGGCTACACGACCGCGAACGGATCGGCGAGTTCGGGTGCGGATTACACGACAACGAGCGGCACACTGACCTTTGCGGCGGGTGTGACGACACAGCCGGTGACCGTGCCCGCCCTCGGCGATTTGCTGGATGAACAGAACGAAACATTCCTCGTGAACCTGAGCGGCCCGACCAACGCGACGCTGGGCGACGGGCAGGGGCAGGGCACGATCACCGACAACGATCCGACTCCCTCTCTCACGATCAACGACGTGTCGGTCACCGAAGGGACGGGCAGCACCACGACGGCGACCTTTACGGTGACGTTGTCGGCCGCGAGCGGGCAGACGGTGACGGTGGGGTTTGCAACTGCGGACGGCACTGCCATAGCGCCAGCGGATTACACATCGACGAGCGGCACGCTGACATTTGCGCCGGGGCAAACAACGCAACCAGTGGCGGTGGCGGTTGTCACGGACACGGCAGTCGAAAGCAGCGAAACGTTCACGGTGGGCCTCAGTGGGCCAAGCAACGCGACAATTGTGGACGGCACCGGGCAGGGCACAATCGTCGATGACGATGTGCCGACGGGAACGCAGGTGACGGTGACGGTGCAGATTGCCGCGGGGGCGGATGATGTTAATCAGGATGGAACCGCGTTGGCCACTGGGGCGACGGGCGTCTGGCTGGGCACCGGGTCGTCGACGACGAGCAGCTACGCCGGGCTGCGATTTGTGAATGTCGCCCTGCCTCGCAATGTCACGGTCACCTCCGCGCGGCTGGAAGTGAATGCGGCGGCGACGCAGTGGCAGACGATGGCGTTTGAATACGCGGTGGAAGCCTCGGGGAACAGCGCGGCATTTGCGGCGGGGAGTCTGCCGGGGAACCGGACGCTGCTGACGCCGCGGGTCGCGCACAGTTCGAATATCCAGTGGACGGGCAATACGTGGTATCAGCTGGAGCAGCTGGCGCCGTTGGTGCAGGCGCTGGTGCAACGGGCCGACTGGGCGTCGGGCAACGCGCTGGCGCTGATTCTGCGGGGGACCGGTGGCGCGTGGGGCCGCAAATTTGCCAAGACGTACGAGAACACTCCCTCGATGGCCCCGCGCCTCGTCATCACCTATACCACGCCGTAGAGCGGCTGCCCGGTTTGCTCAGACGCCGGCGGGCTTCGCCGGCGCCCAGAAGCCGGTGACCGACTCGATGCGTCCGTCGAGCCCGAGCACGAACACATTCGTGCCGCTCGCACGTTCGTCTCCCGAGGCGCCTCGCGCCATCCAGTCCACGAGCACCATTCCCTGACAGTGGCGCGCGTCTCCGTTTCGCTCGAGCCGCAGGCCCGGCATGAAGCGTTGAGCCGCGCCGAGATGAGGAACGAGCTCATCGATGCCGTCGATCAGGCTGAAGCGATCGCGGAAGGCCACGCCGGGCGCCGCCACACGCTGCAGGATCTGTCGGCGAGTGTCGGCATCGGGCTCTGACCACGCCGTGAACCACCCATCCGCAAGCGCGGCGGCGCCCGCGTTGATTTGATCCGTCACCACATTGCCGAAGACGGACAGCTGATACCGCCAGCCCTGGATGTGTTCGTCGCGGACCGCGGCGTCCGTGAACTCATGCGCCAGCCGGAGTCGCGTGCCGTCCTGGTGCGCCTCGAGGCGAATCGTGACGCGCGACGCGCCAGGCGGCATGGGTGTGCCGCTCACGAATCCGTAGGTGAACGAGATGCGCTCAGGGGGAACGACCTCCAGCACCTCACCGGACGCCTCGACGCCGTTCGGATAGCGGATGAACATCCGGCCGCCGTCGCGCGCGTCGATGGTCGAACCGGCGCCCCACCACGCGGCCCATCGGTCGTTGTCGGTGAAGAAACGAAAAACGGTGTCCCGGCTTGCCCGAATGACGATCGTGCGATCGAGGCGAAACGGCAGCGCAGTCATGTGTTGTTCCTCTTTCGTGTCGAACGGCGGTGTTTCGCGCGGGGCCCGCGGCGAGTCTCGTCGAGCTCGGCCTCGAGTTTCAGTCTCCACAACGCGTCGCGCCACATGTGCTCCAGGGCCGCACCGACGGGACCGAGCGCCGTCCGTCGTGCCTTGTAGAAGCGATGGCGCCCGGCGACCCGCACGTCGACGAGGCCGGCGGTGCCGAGAGATTTCAGCTGCAGCGACACGGCGCCGAACGTCACGTCGGGCATGGCGCGATAGATGTCGGTGGCGGCGAGTTCCTGCTCCCAGATGAGCCGCAGGATTTCTCGGCGTCGTGGCGAGGCGATGGCCGCGAGCGCGGAAGAGGCGAGCATGGGGGATGCTGAATGAGTTGTCAGTCGTCAGGTCTCAGTTGTCAGTTATTCCCCGACGACCGAGAACTGAATCGCTGGTAACCGAGAATCCAGTCATTGCGTTTAATTTAGATAAAACTAAAATATATGTCAACCTCCTTGTTCGTCGCCGGTCCGGCCGTCCGTGGGACCGTCGTGGTCGGGTAGTATGTGCGGATGGTCACACCCGTCTCCGATTTTTCCCACGTACCGCTAATCGATATCGGTCCGCTCGTCGAAGGGACCCCGGAGAAATCCAGAGTCGCCGGAGAAATAGGAGAAGCCTGTCGCACCTGTGGCTTCTTTTATATCGTCGGCCACGGGGTGAGCGACGAGCTGCAGGAGCGAGTCGAGCAGGAGAGTCGGAGATTCTTCGCACAGGATCGCGATGCGAAGATGACGATTGCCATGGACCTCGGCGGTCGCGCGTGGCGCGGTTACTTCCCTGTGGGGGGCGAGCTCACATCGGGCAGGCCGGACATCAAGGAGGGCATTTACTTCGGCGCTGAGCTCGGACCCGACCATCCCCTTGTGCGTTCAGGAACGCCGCTGCACGGCCCGAACCTCTTTCCCGCGAACATGCCGGAGATGCGCCAGGCCGTGCTGGCGTACATGGACGCGCTCACGGCCGTGGGACATCGTCTGATCGCGGGGATCGCCCTCAGTCTCGGTCTCGAAGAATCGTATTTTGCCGATCGATACACTCGCGACCCCTTGGTCCTCTTTCGGATCTTCAACTACCCGCCCCCCGACGTTCCGCCAGATGCGGAGCCTCGCTGGGGTGTCGGCGAGCACACCGATTACGGGCTGTTGACCATTCTCAAGCAGGACGATGCCGGCGGTCTGCATGTGAAGTCGAGCTCGCGCTGGGTTCCGGCGCCACCGATCCCAGGTTCGTTCGTGTGTAACATCGGGGACATGCTCGATCGCATGACGGGAGGCCGCTACAAGTCCACGCCTCACCGCGTGCACAATATCGCCCGACGCGATCGGCTCTCGTATCCGTTCTTCTTCGATCCGAACTTCAACGCCGAGATTCGACCGATCGATCTGCCCGACGCACAGCTCGTGGCGCGCGACCGTCAGGATCGCTGGGATGGTGCCAGCGTGCACGACTTCAGCGGCACTTACGGAGACTATGTGCTGAACAAGGTCTCGAAGGTGTTCCCTCAATTGCGCCGATCCGTTCTCTGACGAGCGGACCCGGCCTCGGCGGACCATTTTCCATCCGCGGCGCAAAACCCTTGTGCGATAATCGGAGCATGCATCCGACATCCTCCATCACACGCGTCGCGCTCGTGGCACTCGCGATCTCCGTGGTCTCGCTCAACCTTCATGCGGCTGGGCAGTCGCCGGCGGCCTCCGATCCGCTGGAGATGGTCAAGCAGGGTCGTGCGTTACTCGGAGAGGGGAAGCACGACGAGGCCATGGCGCTCTATCGCAAGGCGCTCGCGGCCGCGCCCGATCTCTACGAGGCGCATCAGGCGATGGGTGTGGCCCTGGATCTTGGCGGTCAGTACGGCGAGGCTCGCAAGCACCTGACGAAGGCCATCGAACTGGCGCGACCCGACGCGAAGTCGCAGGCGCTTCGGACCATGGCGATGTCGTACGCGTTCGAGCGGAAGTGTCAGGAGGCAGCCCAGTACGAGCAGCAGGTGTTCGACGCGCAGCTTGCGATGCAGAACTTCACGGGCGCTGCCGAGACGGCGAACGAGTCGGCGCGCATCTGTCTCGAGTCGGGCAGCGTGGACGAGGCGTTTCGTCTTTACCAGAGCGGCCACGACACGGCGCTTCGCAAGACAGACCTGACGCAGGCGGAACGCGATCTCTGGGATTTTCGGTGGGAGCACGCGCAGGCGCGCATCAATGCGCGTCGGGGGAAGCACGACGACGCCCGAAAGCACATGGCCGCGGCGAAAGCCCTGCTCGACAAGGGCGGCAACCCGGAACAGGCGCCCTTCTACCCGTACCTCGCGGGTTACGTGGCCTTCTACGCGGCAGACTATTCGACCGCCCTGGCGGAGCTCCAGAAGGCGGACCAGCGCGATCCTTTCATCCTCAGCCTGATCGCGCAGACGTACGAGAAGTCTGGGGACCAGGCGAAAGCGCTCGAATACTACCGCAAGGTGATGGCCTCGAACGCCCACAACCCGACGAATGCGTTTGCGAGGCCGCTGGCCAAGCAGAAGCTCGAGTCAGGATCGATGCAGTAGCAGGTTCCGGCCCCAACCGGGACATCGCGTCCGACGTCCAATCATGGTGCCACGTGCGGTCGGCACCCCACTCCTCATGGAGGCGCTATGATTGACAGCCTGCTGTCCGACGTTCGCCATACCTTCCGCGCGCTGACCAAGTCGCCAGGATTCACGCTCATCGTCGTGCTGACGCTCGCGCTCGGCGTCGGAGCCAATACCGCAATCTTCTCCCTGCTGGATCAAGTGCTGCTCCGCATGCTGCCGGTCGCTCATCCGGAGGAACTGGTGCTCCTTGATGGCCCGGGCGCGTTCCAGGGTCGGCGTTTCAACGACCAGACCCTTTCCTATCCGATGTATCGAGACTTCCGTGATCGGAACACGGTGTTCTCGGGGGTGATTGCGCGATTCCCTCTGGCGCTGACGGTCGCACACCGGGGACAAGCCGAGCGCGTGCGCGCCGAGCTCGTGTCCGGCAACTATTTCCAGGTGCTCGGCGTCAACCCTGCCATCGGTCGGTCGCTGACGCAGGATGACGACGTCAAGCCGGGCGGCCATCCGGTCGTGATGCTCAGTTACGGCTACTGGCTCAGACGCTTCGGAGGCGACCCGACCATCCTCAACCAGACGCTCGCGGTAAACGGCCACCCGATGACCGTTGTGGGGGTGAGCGCGTCGCGCTTTCGGAGCGTCGAAGCATCGGCCAACCCCGACATCTACGTGCCGCTGATGATGAAGGCCCAGATGACGCCCACCTGGGACGACCTCCAGGAGCGGCGCACGAAATGGGTCAACGTGTTTGCCCGTTTGAAGCCGGGCGTGTCTCGAGAACAGGCCGACGCGTCGATGAATGTCCTGTACCGCCAGATCAACGCCGAAGAGATCAAGGGGATCGACAGCCCGTCCGAGAACTTCCGCCAGCGCTTCCTGACGAAGAAGCTCCTGGTGCTGCCCGGCCACAAGGGCGTCTCCGATCTGCGCCGCGCGACGGCGACGCCGCTTCTGCTCATGATGGGAATGGTTGGCCTCGTGCTATTGATCGCGTGCGCCAACATCGCGAGCCTCGTCATGGCGCGGGCGGTGTCGCAGGAGCGGGAAATGGCCATTCGACTGGCGCTCGGGGCCGGCCGCATTCGCGTCGTCCGCCAGCGCTTCGTCGAGAGCGTGCTTTTGGCTGCAGCCGGCGGAGCGGTCGGCGTCCTGCTCGCCATGTGGACGAGCCGCCTCCTGATCGAAGTGATGATGCCGCCGGACTCGTCGATGTCGCTGTCGAGCGACTTGAATTTGCGGGTGCTCGGCTTTGCGCTCGGCCTGTCGCTTCTGACAGCGCTTCTGTTCGGCCTGGCTCCGGCGCTTCAATTCAGCAGGCCCGCGCTGGCGCCTGCCCTCAAGGAAGAGAGCGGCGGCGCATCGGGTGGCAGGCGCCATGTCCGGTTCAGAAAGGGCCTCGTCGTTGCGCAGGTCGCCCTCTCGGTACTACTCCTGGCCGGCGCCGGACTCTTCGCGCGCAGCCTCTACAACCTTCGGCACCTCGACCCGGGCTTCAAGCCCGACCACCTGCTCACGTTTTCTGTTGACCCCTCACTGAGCGGCTACAGACCAGAGAACAGCCTCGATTTCTTTCGCCGGCTTCGAGAAGCGCTTGCGTCCCTGCCTGGCGCGCGCGCTGCCGCAAGCGCGATGATTGGCGTGCTGACGGGGAATGAGTGGCGCTCCACGGTGAAAGTGGAGGGCTACGAGGCGAAAGAGACCGAAGACATGAATCCGAGCGTGAATGCCGTCTCGCCCGGCTATTTCAGTGCGCTCGGGACCGCCCTGGCCAGAGGACGCGAGTTCAGCGAGCAGGACGTGATGGGCGCGCCGCCGGTGGCCATCGTCAATGAGACGTTCGCGCGGTACTTTTTTCAGAATCAGAATCCGATTGGTCGGCGGTTCATGTGGGGCCGCGAGACCGCCTGGGTCGAGATTGTCGGCGTCGTGAAGAATGCCAAATCGACCGACCTGCGTGAAGAAGAGAAGCGCTTCGTCTACATTCCCTACATGCAGCAGGAGGAGCTCGACGCACTGGCGTTCTATATAAGGACGTCGTCCGACGATCCGGCAGGCTTCACCAACATGGTTCGCGAACGCGTCAAGGGTCTCGACGCGAACATGCCTATCTACGATGTCAAGACGGTCGAAACGCAGATCACCGAGTCTCTGGTCAACGAACGGATGATCGCGGGCCTGTCGGCGGCCTTCGGCCTGCTGGCAACCGTGCTCGCCGCGGTGGGGTTGTACGGCGTCATGGCATATACCGTCGCGCGCCGAACCCGCGAGATTGGCATTCGGATGGCGCTCGGCGCGGCCCGACGCGACGTCATCGGCCTCGTGCTCCGAGAGGTGGCGACACTGGCTGGATTGGGGATCGTTCTGGGGCTCCCGACGGCGTACTACCTGACGCGGCTTGCGCAGTCGCAGCTCTTTGGCGTGTCGCCGACCGACCCGGTCACGATGGCGGCGGTGGTGATCGGGCTGGTAGTCGTCGTCGTGATCGCCGGATTCGTTCCTGCGCACAGGGCGTCGCGGGTCGATCCGATGCGCGCCCTGCGGTCCCTGTAGCGACCCGGTTCTTGCCTTCTGTCCGCGCCAAGCGTAACCTCCGGTCAGCGAGGGCAGCATGAAACGACGATCGTTTCTGACCGGCGCCCTTGGGGCAGGCGTCGCCTACCGGCTCGGCCACGGCGCCGTATTGCGCTCCGCTCCTTCCGCCACAGATCAACCCACGAACGTTGTCGTCACAGTCCCGCAGTCCGGTGAAGACATTTTCGGCTGGCTGCGTCGCGTGCACGGCAGCTTCGACGTGACGCGATATCGCCAGGTGCTGGGCGCGGCGAATTCATTCAAGGAAGGCGATCGCGCGCAAGGCCTCGCCGCGGCCGACGAGAGTTCGCGCGAGAACGCCCGGAGGCTCCTCGGCAATACCACGCTCGCCGCTCTCGCCGCGCATCCCATCTTCGAAGATCCCGTTGTAGCGTTCGCCGACGATGTGCTTGATTTCGATCGGCGCGCCACGATCGCCGACTGGACGATGGGCCGGCTCGCGCGGTTTCTGATCGATCGACCTGAGGCCGAGATCAAGGCGATCATGCCGGGCCTTGCGAGCGACGTGATTGCCTGCGCCGTGAAGCTGATGTCCAACGACGAGCTGGTCGCCGTGGGACGCAAAGTCTTCACTCCGCTCCCGGGATCCAACGTGGGCGCCCGGGGCTACATGGGCGCCCGCATCCAGCCGAACTCGCCGACCGACGATCCCGAAGACATCGTCCTGCAAGTGTTGGACGGCTGGTCGTATGCCGTCGGCGATGTGGTGCTGGGCACCAACCCGGTGTCGAGCGATGTGGATCAGGTCGCCAGAATCGAGCTGGCCCTTCGCGACCTGCTGGTGACATTCGGCATCGAGGATGTGCTGCCGCAGTGCGTCCTGGCGCACATCGACGTGCAGGCGAAGGTGGAGCAGAACTATCCGGGCTCGACCGCACTCTGGTTCCAGAGCCTGGCAGGCGTGGCCGATGCCAATCACGTCTTCGACATCAGTGTCGAGAAGATGGCGGCCCACGCGGCCGAACGAACGGGGCGTTATGGCCTGTACTTCGAGACGGGCCAGGGCGCTGACGGCACCAACGGCCACGGCAAGGGATTCGACATGGTGATCCACGAATCCCGCAAGTACGGGTTCGCCCGGGCTCTCAAGGCCAAGGTAGCCAGGGCGAGAGCAGCTTCGGGCAATCCGGGGGAACCGTGGGTGCACTTGAACGACGTCGCGGGGTTCATCGGTCCTGAAGTCTTCCGTACCAAAGAGCAACTGGTTCGCGTCTGCCTCGAAGACACCGTGATGGGGAAACTTCATGGGTTGCCGATCGGGCTCGACATCTGCTCGACGCTTCACATGGATGTGTCGCTCGACGATCTCGATTGGTGCATCGATCAGATCATGCCGGCGAACCCCGCGTATCTGATGGCGCTTCCGACCAAGAACGATCCCATGCTGTCGTACCTCACGACGGCCTTCCAGGATCACGTTCGGGTGCGGGAAAAGTTTGGCTACAAAGTCGACGACAGAATGTGGGCGTTCTTTCAGAGACTCGGCGTCATCGACGAGCAGGGCAAACCCACGAAGCACTTCGGCGATCCTCGCTGGGTCTATCGGCAATACAGGCGGGCGAAGGGCGATGCGAGGCCGGATGAGGACATTCTGGCCGATGCCGACAGTGCCATCGCACGAGTGCGAGCGCGAGGTGTCTTCATCGCGACGAGCCACGGGGCTGAGATCTGGGATCTCGACCCCGCGCTCGATCGACGCGTACGGGAACTCTACGAAGACTCGAAGATCTGCATTCGAGCGGAACTGCCAGCGGATTTCGCCGCAAGCCTCCCAGACGCGGTACCGGTCGTCACGCGAAGTCGCGACCGGAGCGACTACATTCTCCACCCCCCGTCAGGCGAAGTGCTGGATGAGACGTCGTTGTCGCGGGCCAAACGGGTGGGGCAGGCACAGGCGGGTCGCTACGATGTCGGGATCGTCATCTCAGACGGCTTGAACGCCTTTGCGCTCACGGACAAGGGTCATCTGATGCCGTATCTGGACGAGCTGAGGCGCGGGTTGCTGGCCGCGGGGTTCAAACCGGCGCCGGAGCATTTCGTCGTCACGACCGGTCGCGTCCGCGCGGGATACAGGATTGGTGAGACGCTCTTCGGCGGATTGTCTGCGCAGGACTCGGCGGCCATCGTGCACGTGATCGGAGAACGGCCTGGCAACGGCCACCATACATTCTCGGCGTACGTCACACGCCTGCACGGCCGCACCTGGGCGCAGGCCGGCGTCGTCGACCACAATCACACGAAAGTAATCAGCAACATCGCCGACACCGCTCTCGATCCCGTGCTCGCGGCGCGACAGACGGTGGCGCTCATGGCTACGTTTGCGAGTTGAAGTCGCCCGCCCAGACCTGAAGGTCTGGGCTACTGCTGTCTACGAACTGCGGGCGTGGTCCCTACTCGCGTCGTCACGCCTCGTCGAGGCCGACCATGCAGCGGAAGCCGATCGTCGCGCATCGGTCCAGGCCCGGCCAGGAGAGAAGAAACTTCGCGACGAAGTCATTGGGCTTTGCTCCGCCATCGGCATACCAGTCCGAGCGCGTTCTGCTGTAGTAGCTCCCGCCCTTGAGCAGGGCGAACCGCGTCCGGCCGTCGCTTCGTTCACTTTCCGTCCACTCCCAAACGTTCCCCGAGAGATCGAGCACCCCGAACGGCGACGCACCGTCGGGAAACGCGTGCACTGACGTCGTGTCGCCATTCCGGCCCACGACCGCGCCAGTCGGATCGCGTTCCTCGCGCCCCGCATTCGATACACCTTCGCGCCACTCGTTGCCCCAGGGCCAGGTGAATTCCTGCGGACCCTGTGCCGCGTATTGCCAGGCTTCTTCGGTTGGCAGGCTCTTGCGAGCCCATGTCGCGTAAGCACGCGCGTCCTCGAGATCGACGTAGACCACCGGGTGGTCGTCTTTCCCCGGTGGCATCCTGAGCGTCCTCCAGTCTGGCCAGTGCTTCAGAAAGTTCGTGGCATGACGAGGCCGCCAGCCGGACGCCTTCAGGAAGTCGCGAAACGCCTCGTTGGTCACCGGCGTTCGATCGATGCCGTAGCGGAGAAGCGTGACGCGGCGTTCGAATGTCGCGCGGCGATGGAGCTCGTTGCGGATGTCGGGGACCACCTCGCTGTCGTAGCATCCGCATTCCCTCAACCGAAAGGATGTCTTCAAGACGAACGTGGCCGACGGAATCTCGATCATTCCGGCTGGTACGCCATTACCGCGTCGCAGAGGCACATGGCGAAGCGCGGTCTCGCGGGGCGGGATCGTGCGCTGGGTTTCGCGTCGGCTTGCGAGTCGTGCCTGCGATGCGAGGAACTTGTTGAAATCGGCCCCCAACCGGCCGACGGGGGCGGCCAGCAGACATCCGATGCCGCGGCTGTCGAGCGCGGCGCTCGGTTGCGAGACAGGCTGCCCGCTGACGAGATCGAACCACGATTCGCCCGGCCGGCGTTCCGGATTCACGAGCTCTACCTGCTGTCGGCTGTCGCTGCGATTGACCAGAGTCCAGACCCGAATGCCGTTCTCTTCCCACAGACTGGCGAAGGTGCCGGGTCGATCGACGGGGACGAGCGGCATCCATCCTTCGCCCGCGAAGACGGCGGCAAAGCGCCGCTGAATGGGCAGCATCGATCGAAGAATCGAACGGTCGCCCGGCGACCAGCCATTCCAGGATCCGAAGACGTTTTCCCAGATCATCATGCCGGACCCGTTCATCCACGAGGTGTGGAGCTCAGAAGTGTGGTCGCGGTCCCATCTGTTGATCTGGTGCTGCATATGGCGACGTTCGAACCATTTGTTCCTGAGCACCCCAGGGGCCTGGCTGTCCGTGAACCACTGGGCCCAGCTCATGTGATGTGCGGCGATGTCCGCGGTGGGCAAGGCCAGCTCTGACTCCAGCACCACTCCCCGGCGCCGCTCGTCGAGCGAAGGCCTGAAGCTCACATCTCCTCTCGGAAGCGTGTCGAGGAAGATTCCGTCCGCGTCAATCGCGGCGACCAGATCCGCGAGCGCGGCGACATGGCTTCGCCCTTCGGGGCGTGTGTCGTTGTCCCATGGGTTCCAGTCCACGAACACTTTGATCCCGCGCTGGTGAAGCTGGCCGGCCAGCTCCTTCAGCCCCGATAGTCCACCTGGCAGATGGCGGTAGAAGTCGTATTGATTTCGATCGTCGAATCCAATTCTCGGATACGCGTGCCAGAGCACGACGGCGTCGAATCCTCCGAAGTCGCGTTCCGCTTCGTCCAGCAGACGATCGGCGGTGAAGCGGCCCATGGCGGGATCGAGCAGGCGCTCGTCGTTGACCATCAGGAAACCGCACGCAAAGCATCGCGACACCCACGGCGCAAAGTCCTCCCGACGGTACAGCCCATCGTCGTAGTTCAGCGCGGCGCGTTCGGCAGTCCGCCATTGCGCGAGTGCTTCGCGGAATTGGGGCCACGCGGCTGGATCGTCAGGCGCGAGGAACAGCGGCAAATCCGGCTGCACGGTCCAGGGCGGTGCCGCCAGAGCGGCGAGCGACCGCAGAGGCCGACAAGCAACCAGGACGGTGGCTCCGGCGAGATGTCCGAGCACGAAACGACGAGCCGGGTCGAAACGCACTCGTGCAGTGTAAAGCGGCGCGTCTCCGCGGAGACAAACAGTTGCAAAGATTGGAGCGCCCCACGAGGACGAGTCGTGTCGATCGAGGGCTGGGTTAAGATGGCACCCATGATCATCGCATTCGTTCTCAACGCATTGCTCGCCGCGGCGGGAAGCCAGGCAACCCCTGCCGAGCCCGTCAAGGTCTTCGTATTCACAGCGGCACCGCAGTCAGGAACGTCGGATCCGATGTTCAAGGGGCGGTCCGACTCGGTCAAGGATCTCCAGGCGGCGCTCCGCCGAAAACCGGGGCTGGAAGTCATCGAGACCCGCGAGCAGGCGTCGGTCGTCGTCGAGGTGCTCGAACGCGGCGACGAGGACACGGGCGAGGTGGTCGTCACCACGAGCAGCAGCCCGGTGACCGGTACACCGCATGTGGACACGAGCGAGCAGAAGAAGGGCGTGCTGCGGCTGAAGCTGACGGCCAGTGGCGACAGCATCAGCCTGCAAGGATCCGGAGCTGGCGGCGGCAAATGGCGCACGGCCGCGACGAATGCCGCATCCGTCGTCGATCAATGGATCAAGGACCATCGCGCCTCGATCGGTCGATGAGGCGCGCGGCGCGGTCGTGTTTTCCGATGGAGGCCTGACATGAGAGCTATCCTCGAGAGTTACTACGACGGGCGGCTGTCGCGGCGCGGGTTCTTCGAGCGCCTGGTGGCAACGGGATTGACGACGGCGTCTGCGTGGGCGATGGTCGAGGCCGCTGAACGGGGAACGACCGAAGGAGCGGGGAGTGGAGAATCCGCCGGGTATTCTCTCTCGGGGACCGGAGGCGACCTGATCACGGAGCAGGTCAAGGCCGCCGGCACCAGATACATTTTTGCAAATCCGGGCTCGCTCGAAACGGCGTTCTACGATGCGCTGACAGACAGGCCCGAACTCGAAATGATCATGGGGCTCCACGAGGGCGTCGTGATCTCGATGGCCGATGGCTACCACAAGGTCAGCGGCCAGACTGCCTTCGTCAACGTACACGCTGTGGCAGGCACCGGCCAGATGGGCGGCCAGATGTTCAACGTCCATCGAGACGGCTCGGCTCTCTTTGTCACCGCCGGGATGAACGACACGACCGCCTTCAGCGACGATCTTCACCTGGCGCCCTCGGCAGGCTTCAATCAGATCGACATCAACCAGCAGTTCACCAAGCTGTCCTGGGAAGTTCACCAGGGCGCCTCGGCCGCGATTGCCGTGCGTCGCGCGTTCAAGCTGGCGGGGACCGCGCCGGGCGGTCCTGTCTACGTCGCCTTTGCACGCGAGGCACTGGCGGAAAAGGTGACCGGCGAAATCTGGCCGCGCGACACTTTCATGATCGACGCGCGGCCTCGACCGGCTGCGGACCAGCTGGAGAAGCTCGCGCGATTTCTGATCGAGGCGGAGCGTCCGGCGATCGTGTTTGGCGACGAAATCTGGAAGACCGGTGCGCAGGCGCGCGCAGTCGAGCTGACCGAGCTTCTTGGCGTCGCGGCAGCGACGGGGCAGCAGGCGTTCGGCAATTTCCCGGTGCACCACCCGCAGTACATCGGTGGGCTTGGCGACGCGGCCCGCCCGTTCCCCTTCGGCGGTCACGATCTCATCGTGCAGTGTGGCGCGCGCGATCCCGGCGGCATGTCCATTCCCGACAAGATCCGCAGCGTTCCGCGATATGCGGTTGTCGGCATGAACACGGAAATGCTCGGCCGGACGCAGCCATTCGACCTGGCGGTGGTCGCCGACGTTCATCAGACGCTCGGCGAGCTCATCGATGCCGTCAGGTCGCTGGCGACGAAAGAGCGGCTCGACACGATTCGCCGGAATCGACTGGACGTCATCACGGCCGCCGTGTCGGCAAAGCGAGCCGAGCGCGAGGCGGCGGCGCGCCAGACGTTCAATCAGGCAGTGATCCACCCGAGCCGGCTCGATTACGAGCTGGACAAAGCCATCGACGCCCACGCCATCGTGGCGATGGAAAACCTCACTGGCAAGGACGAGTTCATGCGGTTCGGCTACCGCGAGAACGAGAAGATGCGCCTGCGATCGAACGGCACCTCGCTCGGTTGGGGAGTGGGCGCGGCAATTGGCGCCCAGCTGGCCGCACCCGACCGACCGGTCGTGCTTTGCATCGGCGACGGCTCGGTGATGTACAGCGCGTCGGGTTTCTGGACGATGGTCCGGTACGAAGTGCCGGTGCTGACCATCGTCTGGAACAACCGAAATTACCAGACCGTGCGTCAGGCCTTCGCCGAGTACAAGGGACGCATGGCGGCCACGGGGCACTATCACGGCATGCATCTCGGCAATCCCGACATCGACTTCGTCGGTCTGGCGGGAAGCCAGGGCGTCAAGGGTGAGCGCGTAACGGGCGCCAGCGATCTTGCCGGCGCGCTGCAGCGAGGCGTGCAGGCGACACGCGAAGGACGGCCGTATCTCGTCGAAGTCGTGATCTCGAACTACGGCGGCGGCGCCGAATCCACCTGGTATCCGCGCATCAGCGCCGCCGCGGCGCGCAAGTCAACGGCCTGAGAGTGGGGGCTGCGGTTCACTGGGTGGCAGATCGCGTCTTCACAGCGAGTGAGTCGTAATCTGGCATGAACGCCTCGAGCCCGAGAGCCTTCGTGGTCTTCGAATAGCCGGCGACGAGCTGCTCCGTATACCGATCTGGATGGAAGTCGAAGGGATCTGACGGATCCATGTCGATGATCCGCAGGTCGGCGTCGGCCATAACGAGCTTGCCGAATTTCAGCGTGCCTCCACGGTAGTACATATAGTTTCCCCGCGCGACCGGTGGGGGTGAAGTGTCACCGCGAGCCCCTCCGCCAAATATCTCGACGAGCGCATCGCCTTCGATGCGCACAGCGATCAGCCTTCCGCGAAGCTTCGGGGCGGGTAACAGCATTCCCGGGTCCACGATCAGATCGTTACCCTCGACGTCCAATCCGTTCGTGCCTTCAAGGTCAACGAGGTCGTCCATTCGAAGCCCGAAGAACTGCAGCAGGCCCTTTGCTGGAACACCGACCATCTTCATCTTGTCCGGGCGCAAGACCATCTTTCCATCGCTCGTCACGCCTGGATCGGCCACCAGAGCGAAGGGAACTGGAACGCCCTTCTTGAGCACGCCCGTCTGCTTGACTTGCTTGCCGTCGATGGAGATCCGCAGGTTCTTGAGCGGTGAGTCCGGCGTTTTCAGCACGAATGTATTCATCATGTCGGTGAGACTGTCCGCTGTGAGGGCAATCTCCCCGGAATGAATGGTCAGAACAAACGACTTGTTATCGTCGAATGTCGGAGGCGCTCCGGCGCGAGTGGCCGCGAGCTCACCGACGAGCGAGCGAATGTGCAGGACGATCCGCTCGCTCACGTGGAAGTCGACGTTTCTCATTTGCACGTGAACCACGGGGGAGCCCTGCCCGCTCTCAAGTGGCCGCGAGCGGCTTTCAGAAACCGCAGACACCGGTGCACGCTCGGCGCGGCAGGCCGAGACGATGATCAGGCAGTACGGCGACAGCGATGACGAGCGGCAGTCCAGATCGCAATGCGTCAACAGATGCAAGAAGGGAGCCCATCCAGCTCATCGTCATCGGCTGGCACATGCCTTGCTCGATGGATGTGTGACTGTTGAGTCAAGCTCATGGAGGGCGACCAATGAAACGTATTCTGACGGCGGCCCTGATGGCGTGCTGTGCAGCGTTGATTTCGGCTCAGACTCAGACGAGTGAAACCAAGACAAGAACGACCGTCACAATCAAAGACGGGAGGGACGTGAAGGTGATCGGGTGCCTGCAACGCGACGAAGATTCGACGGGATTCATCCTGACCGACGTGACCGGGGCGTCGGGCATCTCGATGCGGTACCGCCTGGTGGACGATGATCGGGACGATCTCGATGAACGTGTGGGCTACCGGGTCGAAATCAAGGGCAAGGCGGCGGACAGCGACGACAGCGAGATCAAGACGAAGTCCGAGACAGAAACGAAGGTGAACGGAGAGAAGACCGGCGAGCGTCACACCGAAGGCAAGGCCGAAGGCCCGGTCGGGTTCGTGCCGTTTCTGGGCGTCAAGTCCATCAAGACGCTTGCAAAGACCTGCGTGTAGAGCCCCGTCGCGACACGGACATGTGCGGTGGCCATCGGTCGATACACTCGACCGATGGCCTCTCTCGTCACGAGCCCGCGTCAGCCGAGGGACGCCCCGAGACTAGTGACCGAATTGCCGCGAGCAGCTGCGCGGGGTCGAGGGGTTTGGCGACGTGCAGCTGAAATCCGGCGGCCGTGGCGCGTGCACGATCTTCAGGCCCGACATACCCCGTGAGCGCGATGGCGGGAGTCGTCCGGATCTCCGGCTTCTCGCAGGCTCTCACGCGCCTCATGAACGTATAGCCGTCTTCCTCGGGCATGCCGACATCGCACACCAGCACATCGAACTGCTCACTGGGCTGACGCTTCATCAGATGTTCGGTGGCCTCGGCGCTGCTGGCTACGGCGTCCACTCGCGCGCCCGAGTGTTGGAGGATCGTTTTCACCAGTTCCCGCGAATCCGAGTCGTCATCCACGACGAGCACGCGAATCGATGACGGCAACTCGTGCGCGGACCCCCGGTCGTGGCGAACGGTCACGCCAGTGCTACCGCCCGGCGCGCTCACGGAGGCGGGAAGCAACACCGTGAAGGTTGAACCCTTGCCGCCGCCTTCGCTTTCGGCACGAATCGTTCCCCCGTGCAGCTCCACGAGATGACGGGCGATCGATAGACCGAGGCCCAGCCCGCCGTGTGTCCGCGTCATCGATCCATTTCCCTGGCGGAACCGATCGAAAACGAAAGGCAAGAACTCAGGCTCGATGCCCGGTCCAGTGTCGCTCACGGCGATTTCAATCATTGATTCGACGCGTCGTGCTGACAGATGGACGCTGCCTCCCGCCGGCGTGAACTTGATCGCGTTCGCGACAAGATTCCAGATAATCTGCTGCAGGCGATCCGCGTCGCCCATCACGACCCCGGCGAGAAAGAGGATATCCAGTGTGATCGAGACGTTCTTGGCCGACGCCGTCGGCCGTGCCGCTTCGACGGCCGTCTGAACCACCTGCATGATCTCGACGGGATGCATGTTGAGATGAAGCTTGCCGCTCGTCGTGCGGGAAGCGTCGATCAAATCCTCGACCAGCTGTTTCTGCACGCGAGCGCTCCGTTCGATGGTCGCCATGGCACGCTCGTGCCCCGTATCGCCGAGCGCATTCTCGCGGACGAGATGAATCCAACCGAGGATTGAGTTGAGCGGGGCGCGGAGCTCATGCGAGACCGTCGCGAGGAACTCTTCCTTGACCCTGTCGGCTTCCTCCGCCCGGCGACGAGCGACATGTTCCCTCGCCAGAAGCGTGGCGAGCTCGTCCTGCGCCTCCTTCCTTTGGACGATTTCGCGATGCAGCGTCTCATTCACGGTGGCCAGCTCCGCCGTTCGCTCGGCGACACGTTTCTCGAGTTCGTCGTGCGCCGAGCGAAGGGCGACCTCGGCCAGCCTTCTCTTTCGCTCCATCTGATGAAGGGCTCGGGCGTTCGATCCGATCACGCCGATCAGCGCCACCGTAAAGGCGATCGTCAGCAGCGCAAGCCCGAACGGTCGGTCATACCATCCCAGTTGTTCCCCCGCCCGCCGGATCCACACGAGCGCGACAGGAAGCACCAGCGCCAGTGGTATGAACCGCCGCAGGAGGCCGCCGGACTCGCTGGAGCTCATCAATCGGCCGCCGACCGCGTCGCCATGCGAACAGACGAGCCCGGTGCTCAGGATGAAGAATGCCGCCGCAGAATGAAGCGCGAGGCCCGGATAACGTGGTACGTCGTACAGCCGCGAGATGTCATACGCGAAGCCGACAAGCGCGAGCCACGAGATGGCCATGACGCTGAGCGACAGACTGTCGGCGACTGCTCCCGCCCGGCGGGACGGCGACCGCAGCATGACAAGCGCCGACCCGACGAGGACAAAATTCAGCGCCGTTTGGGGTGACATCCGTCCGGCGTATGGGCCCTCTTCAGATGGCGGGTCGAAGATGAATCGTTCCAGGCCGAAACGCATGCCGAGGAGGTATTCGACGAGCGAAGCCGCGCCAAACAGAATGATCACCCAGGCAGCGCATCGAGCCGCGACCACGCGCAGGCTGTGCGCCGAACCATCTCGCTGAGTCAGACTGAGCGCGACACCGGCCAGCAGGAAACAGAGCGCCGTGTTGGGGACCATCACCCGCAGGCCGGGAACGACGCTCTTGAGAGCGACGGCGTCGAACACCCATCCCGCGAGCACGAACACGCCGATCACGCTCACCGCGATCGCCGCGCCGTGTGAAATCCATGACGAGCCGGTGCGGACGTCCGTGTCAGCCCGCTCGAGGGCAGGTTCGATCGAGGTCTGCGTTGCAGGGCCTGTAACCACTGGTCGCGGTCTAGAGTATCCCGGGGTCGTGAGTCTCATCCACCTGCCGGCCCCGCCTGCGTCGGTCGTCTGCTCTGGTTGTTGTCCACCTGAGACGTGGGTCGGCCCAAGACGATGATGCAGAAAGGGGGCCAAAAAGCGACGCCCGCGAGAGGGATATCTGGCGCCTCCACGCCACGCGTGATTCCGCGCCAAAAAGGCGCATCAATCCGCTGCAAGTGGACCAGATTCCAGACACATGGGCGCCGGGACGATCGATGCTGATTTCGTACTTCCGCTACGGATGTCTGGAGGGAGTTACGAGACCGTTCGGCTCGTGGTCGCGCGCGGCCGCGACCACGATGGGCTGGCCGTTGATGGCCTCGTAGTCATATGTCATCTCAAAGGTCGAGAGACCGAAGAACCGGACATTGGCGCTGGATCGGACGCGCACCGGCATCATGGCGCCGCTGATGTCCTGGTATTCCCAGACCACGTCCACCCATCGCACCCAGAACGACGGAGACTTGGCGAGGCGGCCTTCGAGCCGCAACGGACCTTTCCGCGGAATGAGGAGGAGGCTCCCGTCGATGAGGCGAGTATCTCGGCGTCGCGGCGTGATCGACATCCTCCGGTATTTGCCCTCTTGAGCACAAGCTTCGAAGACGTAGTTCGCATCCGTCAGTGCGGATTTGGGTAACTCCGTCTTCGAGCTCCATTCGGCTTCCGTATCGAGAACCCGCCGCCGGTGAACGTGAATCGAGAACCCGGCTCACCACTTTCCCAGCAGCGAAGCGTACTCGCGTGCGTCAGATCCAGCGCGCTGGCGACGACGAGGATCGTCATCACGAGCCAGCATCTCATCCTGCTTCCGATTTGCAAGAATGGAGCAGAATTCCGCGCCGAACTGCAAATAGATGGTATGCAGCTTGCTGTTATCTCCATCGCACGCGGCAATTCGAGGAAGGAGACACCATGCCAGGCACATCGAATCTTCGATACCTTCCCGCGCATCAGGTGGCGCACGAAGCAAGGAGCCTGGGGGGATTTGACGTTCGTGACGTGGCCGGCGAAACATTGGGGATTCTTGACGGATTTGTCATCGACTCCGTTGCGCGCCGCGTCAGCCATCTCGTGGTCGAGGGCCGCGGCTGGGCGGCGCGGCGACGGTTCATCATCCCGATCTACGAGGCGTTGGTAGACGCCGACGCGCGGGCGCTGCGCCTCGATGTCAGAGGATGCAAGCAATTCGAGCGGTTCGATCCACTCAACTGTCCGACGTTCTCTGAAGACGATCTGGTCAAATTCGGGGAGATGAGCGCAGCCTGAGACATGGGCCACGCGTTGGATGAGTCGCGTGTGCCCTGTGGGCCGAACCGCGGCCGCGGACGGCTCACTCGAGCTCCGTGAGCAGCACACGGCCGCTTCGGTCCTAGGACAATCGCATTCGCAAGATCGCCTTGTCGATTGTATTCAGCGCAGAGCCTGATGGAAGGACCTGGAGCGTTGACTTGACGTCCGCCACGCCAGGTGTCCTTCGCGCAATTCCCATCGCCTTGCTCGCTTCTCCCGCGGACTTGACGCGTCCGGAAAGCGTTACGATACCCTTGAAGGTATCGACGTCGATCCTCAGCCCTCCGACATCAGGGTCGTTGAGCAAGGCCGTCTTCACGCGTGAGGTGATCGTGGCATCGTCAATGGTCTCACCGACCGACTTTCCGCAGCCCGTCGCCAGAAGTGCGCCGAGGGCACCGGACAACGCAAGAACGCCCATTGAAAGGCAGTAGCGCTTCAGTCGCACACGCAACTTGTCAGATCCCATGCATAGACCTCCCGCCGAGAGTCAGAGCATGGTCCGTGCCGACTACGTCGGAGATCGATTTCCGGACTGAACATTGCTGGCAAACGGCCGGCAAGAGCCGCAACGACGCGGCTCAGCTCACCACCTACAAGAACGGGGAGAAGCGGAATGGCAAACAGTCACACACGAAAGTACGGGAAGGCAGCGTCGAAGAGCGTTGAGAGCGCGATGCGTAGACGGAAGCGGGGGACCCTTCGGTCGAGCTCCGGAAGCAAGGTCACCAGTCGAAAGCAGGCGATCGCGATCGGTCTGTCAGAGGCTCGCGACAAGGGTGCCAAGGTTCCGTCCAGACCCAAGCGACGCACGCGATCGTAGTCAACAACAAGGGCCGCCTCGAGTTGAATCGCTGGCGGCCCGAATTCTCAGTCGAGGACAATGGCACTCAGCGCTAACCTACGATAACTTTGACCCGCTCGAGGCGGTCTGTATGGAACTGAAACCCTTTTCGTTGAAGCTGTCTCGAACCCATGCCAGTGTAGGCGATGGCACGACGCGGGTTTGACGCGGACGCAGGCTCGGCAGCGAGCTCCGGTTGTGGTCAGATTCCAGCCGGGCGATTCGTACCCGCACTCCGCACAGCGCATCGATATTCTTGTTTTTTCGAACTGAACCATCCCGTGATGCCCGGTGAGGCCGCAGAACCACTGGCTCCATCGCTCGAGGGAAAACCGGCCATGCTCTGTTTTTCGCGTCTTTGATGGATTGAATTCGTGAGGCATAGGTCGATTCTCACGGGCACGGAGCAAGCAACCCAGCCACGTGAGACACCTCCCTTTCAAACTGATTCGCAATCCGAGTGCCCGCGCATGAATGTGTCGGCCTCGCCTACATCCGACCTGTCAGAAGCAAGACAAGAAGAACCACAACGATCACACCCAGAAGAGCCGCTCGGGCCGTATCCCCAACTGGCGCTGTGCGGCCAGGCCGGCACTGCCCCGATCGCCATCAAAAGAACCAACACGAGCAGGATTGTCAGCATCCGATTCCTCCTGCCGGTGAGGTAGCAACGGATGTGCCGGGCTGGCGGCCTCGATGAACGAAAGCACGTAGAGGCGCCTACCCGATTCAGCCCGCGTGCAGGATCTCGCCGCAGGCGATGCGATCTCCGGAGTCGCCGGAAGGATCGGTTTTCATGTCGTCTGCCTTGGCGTGGATGACGAGAGCGGTGCCGCCCGCGGTGAACACGGAACCCGGACCGTTTCTGAGACTGACGCGATCGTCAGTGAACGTGACCTTGGCAGTGCCATCAGCGGACACGGTGAAGTTGTCCATGTCGCCCGCGTGAGGCCCCTCGGGATTCTCCAGACCGTGTTTCTTGCCGTCCGGATTGAAATGCGGGCCCGCGGACGCGAAAGTCGGCGGCTCACACCTGGCGAACTGGTGTATGTGAAACGCATGCCTCCCAGGCTGGAGATTCCTGACGTCGAGCCGCACCTGGACTCCGCCGTTGGAGTCGTCGCTCAGAATCGCGGTGCCGATCGTTTCTCCTTGGGCATTTTTCAGGGTGACCCTCTGCTCCGACTCCCTCGCCGACACGGTTGTACCCGGGTCGCTGCCACGATCGCAGGCCACGATGATGCAGCAGAGCAATGCGCCCGTCGCCACAGCGAGTGGCCATCGTCCAAATCCCCAGATGACGGCGGATTTCGTCGTGTGAATGGCGTCCATATTGTTAAGAGCCTCCGTTGCCGGATCTGAGCAATCGAAATGCCAGTCGGACGCAAAATGCCACAGCTTGGAATGCGCTGAAACCTGCAGATAGCCCGGCGAAGAAGGTGGCGGAGGTGCGACGAGACCTGTCGTGGCTCAGCCGTAGGACGCTAGCTGGAACGCTTGGCGGACGATTTCTTTTCAGAACGGTTTGCGACGCGAGTTGTCGGAGAGGCCTGTCTCGTTCTGTATGCCGAAGTCTGATCTTCGATGCGGTATTTCTTCAACTTGCTGTACAAGGTCGGTCGATAGACGCCCAGAATACTCGCTGTCGCGCGCTTGTTACCCTGCGTTCTTTCGAGAGTCTGCAGTATCGCGGCTTTCTCGAGCTCGGCCAGCGTCTGGTGAGGCGGGATGACAAAGGTCGATGCGAGATCGGCACGTGCGCTCATTGGCGCGGGCAGATCCTCTACCCCGATTTCCGTCTCTTGCGCCATGATGACGGCTCGCTCGATGACATGTTCGAGCTCTCTCACATTCCCCGGCCATTGATACCCCGTCAGGACCGCGCCGGCCTTCTTCGAAATCGACTGCACGGGTCGGCCGTAACGGGTCGCGTATTGCTGGAGAAAGTGATCAGCAAGCAACGGAATATCTTCAGGCCGCTCACGGAGTGACGGAATGGCCAACGTGAAGGTATTGATCCTGAAGTAGAGGTCCTTCCTGAGGCGGCCCTCATCGATTGCGGCATCCGGGTTGATATTGGTCGAACAGATCAGCCTGAAGTCCGCGGCAATTTGCCGACTACCTCCGACCGGCCTGAACTCTCGCTCCTGCAGCACCCGCAGCAGCTTGACCTGCAACGCCGCGGGCATCTCGCCTATCTCGTCGAGCAGGAGCGATCCGCCCGCGGCCATTTCGACCAGCCCTACCTTGTCGGAGATCGCGCCGGTAAATGCCCCCTTCTTATGGCCGAAGAGCTCCGATTCGATGAGGTCCGACGGGATTGCGGCACAATTGATCTTGATGAAAGGTCCGCTGGCCCGCTTGCTGTACTCGTGGACGGCCGTCGCGATCAATTCCTTGCCCGTGCCGTTTTCACCGTGAATCAGCACGCTCGCGTCGCTCGGCGCGACACGCCTCACCATCTGGCACAGCTGCTTCATTCGATCGCTGCGGGCCACGACCTTGGCGAACGTGCGCGCATTCTCGAGATCGTCCCGCAAGCGGCGGTTCTCAATCGAGAGTGCGACGCGTTCCTGCGCCTTGTCCAGGATCGCCAAGAGCATGTCCACGTCGAGCGGTTTCTCGACAAAGCTCATGGCGCCCTCGCGCATTGCTTCAACCGCCTTCGGAATGCTTCCATACCCGGTCACGACGACCACCTGACAATCCGGATTCGTCTGTTTGAAAGATTTCAGAAGATCGAGGCCGTTGGCGTCGGGCAACGAGAGGTCCATGAGAATCACGTCGGCCTGCCAGTGCGTTCTCGTCTTCTCGGCCGACTGGCCGTCGAGCGCGACTTTGACGTCGTAACCTTTGCTTTCCAGAAGCAGACGGACCCACTCCGCGGAATCGGGTTCGTCTTCGACGATGAGCAAACGGGGAGCTTCAGTGATGGTCATGTGGCCACACGGGCGAACCGGCCTGGACGTTCTGAACCTATCACAAGGGAGTTCGGGACGTGCGGAAGGATTCACTCTCCAAGCAGGTCGGCCACGTCCTGAAGACCATCCAGATGTGCACAGATCGTCTTGATTGAACCCGTAATGGGCACGGCCAGCAGCAGGCCCCAGATGCCCCAGATCCAGCCCCAGAACATCAGGCTGACAAACACGGCCAGCGTGCTCATTCGGCCGGCTCGACCCATCAGCCACGGTGCAATGAAATTCCCTTCGAGGGTCGCGATCGTCAGAGAGATCCCGATGACCGTCAAACCCATGGTGATCGAACGAAATTGGATGAACGCTGCGAGCCCCCGAAGACGATCAGCACGGCCGGACCGGCGAACGGAATCGTGAAGAGCACAGCGGCGAGCACTCCCCAGATGCCGGCGTTCTCCATACCAAGAAGGCGAAAGGCGAGCCAGATGGCGCATCCGACCATCGCGCTGATGAGAGCTCGAGCCCAGAGAAAGCTCTGAATCTGGCGATTGATATCCGCGAGGATCTGGAGGGTCAGCTTTCGATGGAAGAGCGATGGCCCGGCGATGCGCACGATCTTGCGCTTGTAGGTATCGCCGCTCACCAGCATGTAGTACACGAGACAGAACACGGCAAAGAGTTCGATTCCGAGTTCGATGGCACTCCAGGAGCTCTGCCAGAGCCAATCGCTCCACTTGACGGCGGGCTCCTCGATGCGGACGGGCAGCACGCGGCGACCCCCAAGGGGACTCGCCGCTGATGCCGCGGCGTTGAGTTCTTGCGTCGCCTGGCCGATCGTGGCCGCCAGTCCGGTCGTCGTGCGTCGCGAGTCCCGAATCGCCTGGCCGATGGCATGGGCGCCCTCCGGCAGGCGCTCGACGAAGGCCGACGCCTCTCCCCGTAGGCCGTAGACGGCCAGACCGCCGGCGATAGCCACTCCGACTAGAATCGCCGGCGCACCGACCACGCGCGGCACCCTCCACGATTCGAGCTGAGCGATGACCGGTTCAAGCGCATAGCTGATCAGCAGACTGAAGACGAGGGGAATGATGACGGGCTTGGCCCACCACAACGCGACGAGAACCACCAGCGTGGAAATGGTCCTGTACTCGGCGGCCGCACGTCGCAGATCGGCCATGCGGACCGCGCGGCGACGGTTGCGCTCGTCCGCCGCCGCTGCTTCGTCGGCGTCGAGTGTTCGTGAAGCATGCATCAAATGAGGATGTCTCCTACATCTGGCGACACGGTGCGTGGCCACACTCGCACCGAACCTCCGCGCTGATCTCGCCAGCAGAGCGGCAATGCTCGCTGCAGTACTTGCCGAACGGCCCTCCAGCCACCACTGTGCATTGACAGCCCGGATGGGCGCATCGATTTACCTGGGCCATTGTGTCAACACCTCCACGGTCTGCGGTTCCGACAGGGTTTCAAGCAACAAAGCTGCCACGAAGACGAGAGTCACACGGCTCAGAGCGCCAAGGTCAGACAATGGATCGAGGCGACACTGCCAGTCGTGAAACAGCACCTGGAGGGTGCCAAGGAACTTCGCGAGTCCCTCGGCGTCCACGGCAGCTGAGTCAGATCAATCTCTTCGGAACCGGCGTCGTGTCAGGGCCGCGACGGCCGTTGTGAGCTCTGCCGGGTTGATGGGCTTCGACAGATGGAGTTCGAATCCGCTCGCCAGCGCTCTCGCTCGATCAATGGACCGGGCATAAGCGGTGAGCGCTGCGGCGGGAAGGTCGCGCAAGCCCGGATCCGGCAGCCGGCGGATCCGTTCGATGAGCTCGAAGCCGTCCACCTCCGGCATGCCGATGTCGGCGAGGAGCACGTCTGGTCTCCAGGACTCGAGGTCACGAAGGGCGGCGGCTGCCGAGCGGGCAACGTGGACGTCGGCGCCGGCCAGCTCGAGAATCTCACGCAGCATGCGAAGCGAATCTTCGTCATCGTCCACAGCCAGGGCTCGAATCCCGTTCAGGAGTCGGACCGGCGCCGAGTCGGTCGGCGTCTCCACGATCGGATGCACGCGTTCCCGATCCCGAGAGGCGTCCGTATGGACAATCGAGACGGGAAGCTTCACGTGGAACGTCGCGCCGTGGCCTTCGCCATCGCTGAAGGCTTCAATGGTGCCTCCGTGCATTTCCACGATGTGACGGGCAATGGCCAGTCCGAGGCCGAGGCCGCCATGGCGACGATTGGTGCCGGGTTCAGCCTGGCGGAAGCGCTCAAAGACGTTCGTCAGAAGCTCGCGCGGTATGCCGATGCCGGTGTCGCTGACGACAATCTCCACCTGTGAATTGATCCGCTGCAGACGCGTCTGAATCCGTCCGCCGCGCGAGGTGAACTTCACGGCGTTCGACAGCAAATTCCACAGGACCTGCTTGAGCCGGTCCGGATCGCCTGAGACCGCGCCAACTGCGGGATCGATGATTGACTGAATGCGAATCCCTTTCGCTTCCGCCGCCAGCGCCACCGTCTCGAGCGACTCCCGCATCACCTGCTCGAGCTCCACCGACTGGACGTGCAGTCTGTCCTTGCCGGACGCGATTCGGGAGACATCCAGAACGTCCTCGACGATTTGCGCGAGTGCCGTCGCATTTCTTTCAATCACCTGCAACGCCTGCTGATTGCGTTCTTTGGCGAGCGCGCCGCTGCTCAACATGCGCGCGTAGCCCAGAATGGCGTTGAGCGGTGTGCGCAGCTCATGGGAAAGCGTCGCGAGAAAATCGTCCTTCACCGCATTGGCGCGTTTCAGCTGCTCGATAGGCCTCTGCGTTTTCGATCGCGAGCGACACCCTCGACGCGACGTCCTCCGCCAGTCGAAGGTCGGCGTCCGTATAGCGTCGTCCTGATGCAGAATATACAAAGGACAGCGCGCCAAGCACGCCACTCCGGCCTTTGATGGCCACGCACAGATACGACGACAGCCTGAGCGATCGAACGAGCCGAAGGCGCTCTTCGTCGCCGCGCGCGGCGGTGACCAGCATGTCGTCGGTGATGTGAGGTATGAAGGACGTCTGGCCCGTGCGAATGACCGATGCGGGGCTGGTGGGGGAGCTGGTGTCCTCATAGCGCGCTCGAATCGAGGTCGCGACTTCGATCTCGCGCGGGTCGGCATGCGCGGATGCCAGCCGCGCGATGCGCCCATCTTCTTTTACGACATCGACAGTGCACCAGTCGGCGATCTGAGGAACGGTGATGTTCACGACCGTCTGAAGGATTTGCTCGTAGTCCACCACCGATTCGGTCAGGGCCCCGCTCAGATCCGCCAGGAATGAGGCATGTCGAGCAGCACGATCGATGATCGCCTCGGCCAGGCGCCGCTCGCTGATATCACGGGCAATCTTCGATGCTCCAATCACGTTGCCATGCCGATCGTGGATGGGAGAGACAGTCAACGAGACAGGAATGAGCGTGCCATCCTTCCGCTGCCTGATGGTTTCGAAATGGTTCACACTCTCGCCTCGCCGCACTCGCGCGAGAACCAGGTCTTCCTCTGCCTGCCTGTCGCTCGGGATGATGATTCGAATCGACCGACCGATGGCTTCCGCGACCTCATAGCCGAAGAGCTTCATCGCGGCGCGGTTCCATGACGTGACGATGCCGTTCAGATCCTTGGCGACGATCGCATCGTCAGAAGACTCGACGATCGATGCCAGGTACTGAGAAGCGGAGCTCTCATCCAACATCTGCGGGCTCGCTCGATCGTCGATCGTGCCCCGGGATCCGCGCCTTCAGTCATGAGTACAGTCTTGCTCCATAGAGGACGATACCGGCCGGTCGGCGTCCCGCACCTGTGAACATCATGTTCCATGCCACAGGCAGGCCAGAGGGTTATTTAGGGCCGGAGAAGCCGATCCTCGCAACTCACAGGAGCGGTGAGCCGAGGAAGGGCCGTTCAGAAGGGGGGCACCCCAGGGGGGCCCCAGAGAGGCGACCCCCTGTCGGGTGCTCAGGCGTTACCTGCGCGATCCGGTCGTGGACCGGCCCTTGTTAGCCGAGGAGCGGACCGAGCCGCCCACGGGCTCTTCATCGTCTGACTCGGCTTCATGATTCACCGAGCTGTCTGCGATCTCAGTCAGCTTCTCGTCCGCCGCCTTCTCCTCCTGAAGGTTCTGGCCGAGCAGGTCGTGAGCGTCCGACAGTCCGAGTAGCTCTGCGAAGCGCGCCAGCGTGCCATACGACGCGATTTCGTAGTGCTCGGCTTTCTGTGCACCGGCAATCAGGGCAGCGTCACGGACCGCGCCATTCAGCTCCTCGATCGCTTTGGAGCCTTCTTCGATGATGCCTTCGATGCCCTCGCATTTCTTGCCTTTGGCTTTCTGGCCGAGACCTTCGAAAACCTGCTCGAGCCTCGTGACGTGCCCGCGTGTCTCTTCGAGGTGCGTGGTGAATGCTTCCTGAAGCTCTGGCGTTTGCGCTGCCCTTGCCAGCTTCGGCAGAGCGCGGGTCAGTTGCTTTTCAGCGTCGTACATGTCCTGCAACTCTTCCATGAAGAGTTCGTTCAGCGATTGTGCTGCCATGGTTCCTCCCGAATAAGCGACGTCTGCATTGATTCGTTGAGCGAAACGAGTCTGCAAGACGGAGGCCCATGCTCGTCTTTCTTTTCAGGCCGACTGCGCGCACTCTGGCCGACCAGAATCCAGACACCAGATGGTCGAGATTCGACACACATCCCTGCTCTACTGTCGAACTCTGGCGTGCGGTCTCCGGTAGCTGCAACCAGGGCGTCGATCTTGCACAGACTGTCACCGCGCACGGCGTCCGTCCCGAGAGTACGTAGGTTCCCTTCAGGTGCCAGGGGATTCGCGTACGGATTGTGAGGCCGACGCGCGCTGTGCGCGCCATTATCAAGAATCTGTCGATAGGGGGTGTGCCAATGGTTAAGCAATTCCAGGCAATGGCTCTGGTTTTGATGTTGATTCCGGGGACGACATTCGCTCACGCAGCCTCGCGCGCCGAGAGGACGTCTCATGAGGTGCCGGTCGGGACCGAAGTGGACGTGCGCCTCTCGAGCGAGCTCAATTCCGACACGGCCAACGTCGAGGATCGATTCGAGGCCACGACTCTGGTGGAACCTCGAATCAACGAAGATATCGTCGTGCCGTCCGGCTCAGTGCTTCGCGGTGTCGTAACGTCGGTTGATCGCGCGTCTCACACCGATCGGAAGGGCAGTCTGACGGTCATGTTCGACCAAATCAGCGTTGACGGGCGAACCTATTCGATGCGGGGGTCGGTCACTGAAGCGCTCGAGAGCAAGGGGCTCGAGGGTGAGATCGGCAAGATCGCGGCGGGTGCGGGAGTCGGTGCGATCGTCGGCGGAATCATCGGTGGGCTGAAGGGGGCCCTGGCGGGAATCCTGATCGGCGGGGGCGGCACCATCCTGGCGACCGAGGGGAAGGACGTCAAGCTGCCGGCAGGCACGGTCCTTCGAGGACGATTCGACTCGCCGCTTGTCATGTCCTGAACGATCGGGGCTCCCAGTGTCGGGCTCATCCTGCACCGACCCCGGTGCGAAGCGGGCCATCACTCGGAGCCCCCGTGAAAGCGCTTCACGACCGGTCAGGTGGTGGGCCCTTCCACTTCCGTCGCTACGTGCTTGACGCCTTTTACCCGATAGGCCGTTTCAATCGCCCTGAGGTGAACCTCATGCGACGCCGTGCGCCCTGACAGGAGGACGACACCTGCGTTCACCGAACTGACTTTGATGCCGCTCTTGTCGAGCGTCGGATCGGCGGCGAAGGACGCTTTGACATCGGCAAGAATCTGATCGTCCTTGGCATCGACAGCGTCCCGCTTCGCGTCAGGCACGACCTGGAGAAGGTTCTGCACGTCCTTGAGCCGCTGATTCCCCGCGCGACCGTCCCAGCCTTCGATTTTTCGGCTTCAGTGGGGACCTTGCCGTGCAGCGTCACCACGCCATTAACGGTATCCACGTTCAAGTCCATGGTGCTCACGCCTTCGGTAGTGAGCAGCGCGATCTTCGTCTTGACCGTCATCCAAACATCCGGCGTCTGCGCGATGGCAACTGGCGCGGTAAGCATTCCAATCGCAATCGCAATCGTGATCGAACTGAGTGTTCTTCTCATGATGCACTCCTGAAAGTGGTTCCAGAATCTCGAATCAGCTGGACCATGGCCGTCGCAATCCAAATGCCAGTGCCTGATTGAGCTCGCGATCCCTCTCCACTCCAGCGACTGGTCAGCCATCGTGTTGTCGTGGTCGGCCTGCATCGATTGCCGACACCGTGTAGAGAGTGCCTGCTGCACGTCCGCCGTACAGTTGAGCCGGGTTCTCCCTTCAGCCTCGCGAACCGCACCTTTGCGTTGAAAAAGCTGTAGTTCCCGCGCCGCGCGCACGGAGTGTCTTCTGGTCCGGTTCTTGCGAGGTGTCAGACGGCACTGAGGAGCGCAACCATGCTGTGGACGATCTTCGTAGTCTTGCTGCTGTTGTGGTTGGCGGGTGTCGTCAGCTCCTACACGCTCGGCGGCTTCATACATCTCTTACTTCTCATCGCCGTGGCGGTCGTGCTGATCCGGATCATCCAGGGGCGTGCTCCCGTATAGGACGCCAATTGGCGGGAGTGTGCCTGCTGGGTGCAGTCGCCCGCGCTCAATCGGTTACTGAGCGCCGGCTTTTACATAGGCGGATGGCGTAGTCCATGGACTGCGTCATCCGCCGCCTTGTTGTCTGCAAATGCGTAGTGACATTGCTGCAGATAGTACCTCGCCGAGCGTTACGCGACTCGACGCCCGCCAATCACTCCCACGAGGAAGAGCACCAGAGAAATCGCCAGCAGCGCGTAGATGAAGTTACCGAGCGTGTAGCCGCTGACCATACCGAGCAGCCACATGATCAGGAGAATGGCGGCGATCGTATTGAGCATGACTTCCTCCAAGCTTGAAAAGCACGACTCGTGCCCACTTAGCTCGAAATTGCCGGGGTTGAAACAGATTCCACTTCACGCGAACCCAGCATCACGTGAATGGTGTGCCTGTGCCCATCGGTGAGAATCGGGACGGCGATACCAGATAGAGCCCGCCCGTCGAGCTCGATGCGCGTCACCCCGTCCGGGTTGGACGCATTGTCAAGGATGAAATGGTGCTCGGTTCCTGCCAAGCGCAGCGTCACTTCGAAATGCGGCCACGCTCGGGGCACGCATGGGTTGATCTGAATGCTTTCACCCTCGAGCGTCACGCCAAGGACTCCCGAGAGGATGGCGCGGTACATCCATCCCGATGACCCTGTGTACCATGTCCATCCTCCACGCCCCGCGTGCGGTGCGACGGAGTAGATGTCCGCGGCGACTACATACGGTTCGACTCGATAGCGTTCGGCATCTTCGAGCGACGCGGCGTGGTTGATCGGGTTGAGGATCGTGAGCAGCTCCGCGACCCGGTCCGCGTCCTGAAGTCGGGCGAAGGCGAGCAGTGCCCAGATTGCCGCATGCGTGTACTGTCCGCCATTCTCACGCACGCCCGGCAGATAGCCCTTGATGTAGCCGGGGTCAGCCGTTGATTGATCGAAGGGCGGCGTCAGCAGGAGCGCGAGGCGTTCGTCTCGCTTCACGAGGAGTCTCTCGATCGAATCCATCGCAATGCGGGCCCGCGCCGGATCGCCGGCACCCGACAGAATCGCCCAGGACTGCGCAATCGAGTCGATCTGGCATTCGACGCTCTGTCCGGAGCCGAGCGGCGTCCCATCGTCGAAGTAGGCTCGCCTGTACCACTTGCCATCCCACGACTGTTCCAGAGCCGATTTCAGATTCGTTGCCGCCGTCAGATATTTGTGAGCCCGTTCGGTATCGGATCGGTGGCCGGCGAGACTGGAAAACTCTTTCAAGAGTGGATACAGAAACCAACCGAGCCAGACACTCTCGCCCTTGCCTCCTTCGCCCACACGGTTGAACCCGTCATTCCAGTCGCCGCTTCCGATCAGGGGCAGTCCGTGGCTGCCGAGGGCAAGGGAACGATCGATCGCCCGGACCGCGTGCTCGTAAATCGAGCCGGACTTCGCCGATACCGATGGACGCTCGTACGACTCGGACTCGGCCGGCCCGAGCGCACGGCCTTCGAGAAATGGCGCACGCTCCTCGAGAATCGATCGATCGCCTGTCGCCTTGACGTATTCCACGAGTGTATAGGCCAGCCACAGCCGATCGTCTGATGATTTCGTCCGAGCTCCTTCACCGCCAGGCTCGTGCCACCAGTGTTGAACATCTCCCTCGACGAACTGACGTCCCGCGGCGCGGACGATATGGCTGCGGGCGATGGCCGGTGAGGCAATGAGCAGGGCCAGGACATCCTGCAGTTGATCTCTGAACCCAAGCGCCCCTCCGGACTGGTAGTACGCCGAGCGGCCCCAGTATCGACAGCTGAGCGTCTGATAGAACAACCAGCGATTCATCATCAGATCGAGGGCCGGGTCCGGCGTCCGCACCTGGACGGTCCCCAGGAGCTCGTCCCACCGGCGCTTCACGGACTCGAGGGCGGCTCCGGCGTCCGACGGACCTCGATAGCGCTCGATCAACTGGCGCGCGTGGGTCACGTCGCGCCCTTCGCCGAGTTGAAAGATCAACTCCTGGCTCTCGCCAGGCTCGAGCTCACACCGGACCTGCAAGGCTCCACACGGGTCGAAGCGGCCACCGATGCGTCCCGACAATTGAGTCCGACCGAGCGCCGCCGGATTGCCGATGGAGCCATTTCGACCGATGAATTCGGTGCGGTCGGTGGTGAACGTCTTGTCTGCCCGGTTGACGTCCAGAAATGCGACTCGATCGGCGAAGTATTCACGGAAGTAATTCCGCGCGAATATCGCGCCGGTGACTTCGTCGAGCTCGGTCGTGATGTGCCGCCGCGTTCGAGCTCGTGTTTCGCCGAGCACCCATTCCACGAATGCCGTTGCGGAAATCGCCCTCCGCCGGCCGGTGGTGTTCGTGACACGCAGCCGCGAGATCTTGACGGGATCGCCAACCGGCACGAAGACCGCCAGTTTCGTTCTGATCCCGTGATTGGTGTGGTCATATACGGTGTATCCCTGCCCATGCTGGATCTCGTAATTCCCACCATCTGGCGCGGGGCGCAGCGTGGCAGACCAGACGGCGCCGTTCTCTTCGTCGCGCATGAACACGCATTCGCCGACCGGGTCTGTGACCGGATCATTCGGCCATGGTGTCAGGCGGTTCTCGTGACTGTTCTCCGACCAGGTGTGGCCGGGGCTTGCCTCCGTCGCGGTGAAACCGAACGCCGGATTGGCGATCACATTGCTCCAGGGTGCCGGCGTCTGTGTCGTGTCTGATACGCCGATCACGTACTCGCGTCCATCCGGGCTGAATCCACCGAGACCGTTCGCGAAGAGAAGGGTGGAGGGCAGAGCGGGTGGTGGTTCGACAGATCCCCGTACCTCGGTCGAGTCCGTCCGCCCGGTGCTTGCGGACGGCTGAAATGGCGGCGGATATTCAAACGGGACGAATGGAACCTGCAGCTGCTCATGGAGCGATCCGCGCACGCCCTGCAGCTCGAGGCGGGCGGCCGCGTGCAGGAGAACCCGCTCCTCATCGACAAGGAGGTCGGCTCGGCGCAGGAACACGCCCCCTGGCGCTTCGATGGGCGCACCCCCGATTTCGATGACGCGCTTCAGTTGCTCCTGCAGATCCTGCCGGTAGCTCGTATCGTGCTCGTTCAGGACGATGAGATCCAACCTGAACCCCTTGTGTCGGCAATATTCGTGAGCCTTGAGCACCTGGTGAACGAGGGGCACGTGTTCCGGCTCGGTGACGCGCACGAGCACGATGGGAAGATCCCCCGAGATGCCATGCTTCCAGAGGTGCCGGGGGCCCAACCGGTTTGCCTTGACGGCAGTGCTGGCACGCAGCCGCTCGTCGCCGTAGATCAGCCGAGCGGCCAGTCGCTGGATGTCATGTGCCTGCTCGGGGCTCATGTTCAGTTGACGCAGCTCGATCGAGCTGTGTGTGCCTGCCAGCGCAAACGCCCGTGCCACGCTCCGGCGATCGTGGTACTGCTCGATGAGGCGACGCGCCGCCTCCTCGCTCTCGGCAAGTCCGGTCGTAAACGAGAGTCGCGCGCTGACGCCCGGCGGGAGGACGATTCGCCGCCGCAGGCTGACAATGGGATCCAGAACCGCGCCTGTTGTGTTCGACAGGGCTGAGGTTCCGATCATCGCGGCTGGCGATCGCGGTGTCCGGCCGCGCCCGAGAAAGCGCGCGCGGTCCGTCTCATACTCAGTCGGCACACCGAGCCACCCTCGTCCCGCGAGCACGTGAATGAGGTACCGGCGGTCCTCGCCCGACCGCGACCGCCGCCAGCAGATCAGCGCGTCGCGTTCGGGGATCGTCATGGTTTCGACGAAAAGATTCTGGAACGCCGGATGTGACAGGTCCGCGTCCTGGCTGTTCAGGACCACCTCGGCGTAGCTGGTGATCTCCAGTTGACGCGTCGCCGGTCCATGATTGGTGACGGACACCCGGCGGAGCTCGACGGTTTCTTCCGGCGAGACCGCGATCTCGGTGTGCAATTCGATCGTGCCGTCGCGGCGGTGGAAGACAGCGCGATCGGGCGCGAACGTCACCTCGTACTCGTCCGGCTCGACGGCGGTAGGCTGATACGCCGTTGACCAGAAGCGGCCAGACCCCAGGTCTCTGACATAGCAGAACGTGCCCCATGCATCAGTGGTGGGATCCTCTCGCCATCGCGTCAGGGCCAGGCCGTGACACGTGCTGTAGCCGCCTCCCGCGTTCGAGAGCATCACCGTGTAGGCCCCGTTCGACAGCAGGTGCGCGCGTGGCCCGTGCGTGTGCGGCGTGGTGTACCTGCGAATCGCCGGCGCTGTCAGGTTCCGCGTCGTGGGGATTTGGCTGATCTGCTCGATCGGAGCATTCGTTAATGGGACCGGGTGCGGCACGCGTTCCTGGAGCAGCAGCTCGGCGGCCTGTACCCGCGGGTCGGCGTGAAATCGGTCGGCCATGCGATCGTGGTGTACGCAGTTGCCGAGCGCGACCAGACCCATACCCAGGTGATGGGCCATGAAGGTTCGCACCACCGTGCCCGGCATCTGACTGTTTTCACGTTCGGTCGAATAGTCCAGGGCGTCGTACAGACCCCACCGACCGCGGGCGCCCTCCGTGCTCAGGCGCAGAAGGTTACGCGCCACATCGTGCGGGCGAATCGGCGCGGCAAGCAGGCACGCGTAAGGTGCGACGACCAGATCCTCGCCCAGCCCTCGTTTGAGACCCAGCCCCGGCACTCCGAAGGCCCGGTACTGATAATTCCCCTCGAGATCTCGTGCGGCGTACGCCGATTCCGAGATGCCCCAGGGGACTCCTCGGATGGCCGCATACTCGATCTGGCGCTGCACCACGCCCTCGTAGGTCTCATCGAGCATCGTGTGCGGGTACGACCGCATGACCAGAAGCGGCATGAGGTACTCGAACATCGATCCGCTCCACGACAGCAGCACTCGCGTCGAGCCGATGGGCGCGAGAGTCCGGGCGAGCTTGAACCAATGCTCGTAGGGCGCCTTCTCGGTCGCAATCGCGACGAAGCTTGCGAGTCTCGCCTCCGATGCCAGCGTGTCGTAGTAGGTGCCATCGAGACGGCCGTCGGTCACGCTGTACCCGATCGAGAACAGGTGGCGGGTCTGATCGAACAGGAATTCGAAATCGATGTCTTTGATGAAACGCTCGGCCACCTGATCGATGCGGTTCGCGGCTTCGATAAGGCGCGCGGCGGCGGCACGCGCACGGGCTAGCGCTTCGCGTAACGGCACCGGCACAGGCGCGTGCCCGGCCACCGAATGCGTCAGCCGATCCGACCACTTGGGCACGTCGCCCAGGGGAGGCATGCCGGCCGATTCATGGGTGGGGTCGGCGGCCTCACTGCCCTCAGCCTCGCCGTCATGCGGGATCTGGCCAATCCAGGGCGCATAGAGCGTCAGATCGCCTCGGCGTTCGCCAATCGCTCGGGTGCATCGTTCGAGCCACAGCCTGAGATCGTCAAGCAACCCATCCTTGTCGCCTTCGTCCAGGTCGTCTTCGAGGTCATGGAGAAGGAGCTGCAGCACACCCATCCGATCGGCCATCTCCTGCAGGGTCCACAGCCAGCCTGATGGCGCCCGCGGGGCGTTCTCGATCCGGTGCCGGAAGACGGCGACTTCTCGCTTCATCCGACGGGCGGCGAAATGGGTGCGACCGCCGACGGCAATCAGCCGATCGATCTCCCGCTCGAGGAGTGTGGCCATGTCGCCGACGCCTGCGAGAAAACGGGCGTCGATGAGCGGCGTGTCCCTGACGATTTCTCGGAGCGCCTGGCGAATCGTGATCAAACACGCGGCCAGATTCCCGCTGTCAACGGTCGACACGTACGTGGGAACGAGCGGCGCCAGGGTTTCAGTGTTGTACCAGTTGTAGAAGTGCCCGCGGTACCGTTGCAGCTCATCGAGTGTCGCAAAGATACGATCGAGCCGGTTCACCATGTCCGACGGGGTCACGTAGCCGAAGTCGTGCGCGGCGACGGTCGCGAGCAGCTGAAGGCCGATGTTCGTGGGCGAGGTTCGGGGCGCCAGCTTCTCGCGGCGATCCTCCTGATAGTTGTCTGGGACCAGCCAGTGGTGTGCTGCACTGAACGTCTCATCGAAGAAGAGCCATGTCTGAAGGGCGATGGATCTGAACGTGCGTTCTTCGCTCTCGGTCGGCCGGGACGATCGCCGAGGCTTCTGTCGACTCGTCCGAAACGCAATTTCCGGCGCGACCATCCAGGCGCACGCGACGGGCGCGGCCCACCAGAGAGCGTCGCGTCGACCGGTCAGCACGGCCACCAGGACCGATGCGCCGATCGCGATCGACGGCCACATGCGTCGGAAGACGGAAAACCGATCGCTCGGTGCGCGCAGCGCCGCTTCGGCTGCCGATTCCCATTCGAGGAGCTGTCGCTTCGTTCTGAAGAGCCGATCGAGTGTGCGTCCGATGGCATCGCCCATCACGACCGCGTGATGGGCGAGAAAGGCCATCGACAAGAGCGCTTGCTTCAGGCTGATGGCGAGATCCCGCCGCTCGAAACGGAGATGCCGGCTGAACGGCACACCGCGGATGCGATTGGTCAGCGACACCCCGAGCCCCACATAGGCGGGGAAGGCCGGGACCAGAAGGGCCAGTGTCGTCCACAAGCCGGCCGAGCCGGGCAGCATCGTCCAGCCGGCCACGAGAAGCGCCAGCAGGGCCGGCGGCAACAGGCTGCGGCGCAGGTTGTCCAAGATCTTCCAGCGTGATGGGAGCGGCAACGTGTTTCGCACGCGGCGACCCGAAGCATCAGGCACGGTCGGTGCCAGCCATCCCAGGATTTGCCAATCGCCTCTGACCCACCGATGAAGCCTGGCCACCCAGGTCAGATAGTGGCCTGGAAAATCGTCGGTGAAGTGAATATCGCTCGTGAGCCCGGTTCTCGCGTAGAGGCCTTCGAAGAGATCGTGGCTGAGCAGCGTGTTGTCCGGAACGCGCCCGGCCAGGGCGGCCTCGAACGCATCGACGTCGTAGATGCCTTTCCCGGTGTAGATGCCTTCGTGAAACAAATCCTGATAGAGATCCGACGCCGCCGTCGTGTACGGATCCAGCCCGACGTGTCCCGAGAAGATTCTGGCGAACTCGGTCTTGTTCGCGCTGACGAGGTTGACCTCGACGCGAGGCTGGAGAATGCCGTATCCATCCACGACCCGGTGCGATTGCGTATCAAAGCGAGGTCGGTTGAGCGGATGGGCGAGTGCGCCAATCAGACGGCGGGCCGCGTCGGGAGGGAGCTCCGTGTCAGTGTCCACCGTGATGACATAGCGCACCGACGGCAGCAGCGACAGCTCACCGATTTGCACGCGAAAGCTGGTGTCGGTGGCCCCTCGCAGAAGTCGATTGAACTCCTGCAGCTTGCCGCGCTTGCGCTCCCACCCCATCCAGCAGCGCTCTCGTTCGTTCCACTGACGGCCGCGGTGAAGCAGGAAGAAACACTCGGAACCGTACTGCTCGTTCAGTATGGCAATCTCCTGCGTGGCCAGATCAACCAGCGCCTGGTCTTCGGGCATGTCTTCGGATTGCGCGTCACCGAAATCGCTCAGGATGGCGAAATGCAGGTGGCGATCGCGATTGGCGAGAAACCGAATCTCCAGGTGGTGAATGAGTTCCCGGATTCCCGCCTCGGACAAGAGCATGGTCGGCACAACCACCATCGTGCGGTTCTCGACGGGAATGCCGTTCTGCATGGACAGCTTTGGCAGCGGCCGAGGCGTCACGGTGGAGGTGATGAGGCGATTGACGATGTTGATCACGAGCTCGCTGGCGGGCAGGAGGGAAAGAACAGCGACTGCGATGAGGCCGAATTTCGACGCGCCGTGGCGCTCGGCGTAGGCGAGCAGGCTGGCGATCGTCAGTACCAGTACGGAGCCGACGGCACCCAGGTATACGACTGACGGGTGGCGGAATGCGAGGCGACCAACGAGCGTCGGAATCCGCAGCCTATACCCGATGTTCCGCTCCAACGCCGCGCGGCCGCGTGAAATCAAGTAGTAGCCGACGTGTCGCTCGCGTGCGTCCTCTGCCTGGGAATCTGCGGCCAGTGCGATGCTGTGCCGGGCGACGTCCAACTCGCCCCGCCGGGCGCGCCGGGCGAGCTCTTCGATGGTCTGCCGGTACCGATCGCGGGTGGCGAAATCCATGGATGCATAGGCACGGGCAGGATCTTCACGAAGCACGCGTTCGACCAGGCTCACTTTTTCGAAGAATGCGGGCCAGTCGAGCGACGAGAGCAAGCGCATGCTCTTGATGACGTTGCCGATCCCCAGCTGGCGAGCGGCCTCTCGCTGGCTTTCGCTGCGCATGAGATCTTCGATGGTCTCGTTGCGCCGGCCGAGCTGGTCTTCCAGCCAGCGCCAGGCCGTGGTCTGCGACGTCGGTTGGTCTCGCAGCCATTGCAGGAGCTCGACCACGAAGGCGGGGGTCAGTCGATCGGAGCGAAAAGACCGCCGATCGAGCATGCGCTCGAGGCCGATCAGAGGATCCTGTTTCTTAAGTCGCGCGGCCCAGGCTCGAGCCCGATCGCGATCGCGCCGCGCCGTGACCGTCTCGGTGGCGAGATGAGTAAGGTGCTCCACGAGCACGAGCCGCAGCATGATCGGCACGGCCCACACTTCGCCGATCGACAGAGGCGCCTCGGTCTGATACGACTCGACGAAGCGCGTCAGGTTCTCCGCGTCCAGTTGACCTTCGGTATGTGAGATGAGCTCGCGCGCGAGTGCATAGACTCGCGGATACCCGCTCAACTGGCCGTCGGCGAGCTTGGGCAGCTGGACATAGTAGCGATGGGGGAGATCCAGTCGGATCTCCCGGATCTGGTCCTGGGCAATGTGGTAGTTGTCTCGCAGCCATTCCTCGGAGGCGAATACTTCCGAGCCGCTCGCGAGCGCCGAGAGCGTCCGATACGCCACCTCCAGCAGTCTCGCGCTGTCCTCGAGACGGGGCAGCAGTAACGAAGGCGTGAGCCGCCCACGCGGAGTGCCAACATGGTGTTGCTGACCAAGGTGCTTCGCGTGAACTTCAAGTTGCTCGATGGTGAACAGTTCGCGTCGAAAACTCCCGGTGCTGTCGGCCTCATCGGTCGGCGGATCCATGGCATCGGTTGGCGAACTGGTCATGTGTACGATTAGGAAGCGCTCGCTCGACACACCACACTCGACGTCACGAGTGCAAGAAAACGGCCGGCCGGATGGTACGGTGATTGACGGAAGGCCTGTTGCGGACTTATCGCAATGAGGTGGAAGGTGTGACTGGATTCGCTACATCCAGAGACCCTAGAGACGTGACACCCACCGGAGAATCGATGGATTGGCGCCGACTCTCATAGCATCTGTAACTGGCCTGCTTTTAGCATACCCGACTTCCGGACCACCGGCCAGAAAGGATTCCCCATGAATGTGTGGCGCGCGAGCACCATTTCCCTGGACCTGACATGACAGACCCGAGCCTCGGCACGACCAATCTGCTCCTGGGAATTGTGGCAATCGTGAACGTTCTCCAGCTGCTGATTGTGGTGATCGTGTGCTACGTCGCATACCGGCGGTGGGAATCGCTCACCAGGCGGCTCGATGAATTCGAACGGCATCAGATGGTGCCGCTGGTGGCCAGGGTCAATCAAACCACCGATGACTTCAAACGGGTACTGGAGCGCGTCAATGCGCAGGTTGATGCCGTCGAGCGATCCATGCAGTGGTTGCAGACACGAGTCGAACGAACCGGCACGATTGTGCGCCACGAACTTCTGAGGAAGGCGTGGCCGGTTATCGGGCTGGCTCGAGGTGTTCGAGCTGCGATGAATGTGATGCAGTCGCGGTCGTCCCGACGCGCCGGTTAACGGATCAGGAGGTAGTGATGTCTTCCAACGGAGATCGTCTCGATAATGGCCACAACCGGGCCTTTCTGACCGGTCTGGTGGCCGGCGCGCTTGTCGGCGCCGGACTTGGCCTCTTGCTCGCGCCCAAAACCGGCTCCGAATTGCGAAGTCAGCTGGGCACGTCGGCGGAGAAATTTCAGAGAAACGCCGCTGAGTCGTACAACCGTGCGTCGTTGCGCGTGGTCGATCTCATGCAGCGCGGGCGCGGCGCGTTTCGAAAAGGACGCGAGGCGTTCGAACAGGCACGAGAGACTGCCGTTAGTGCCGATGACCGTATCCCTGCGTCGCTCGATCAGTCGTCCCGATGATCTTGGCGTCGAGATTGCTGGGATGATCACCATCGGGAATCATCCCGTGCCTGCCTCCTTCGCGATCAAGCGAGGGAACTAGCCGCTCCCTTCAAGGAGTGAGGGCACAAGCCTCACTCCTTGTTCCATTCTGGCAGCTGTTGTCGCAACAGATTACTATTCGTTGTCGTGCGGCCTCGGCGGCACGCAAACTGCAGAGGTGACGTGATATCGGACGGCACACGAGAACTTCTGATACGGCGCGTGCGCTAAGTTATTGAGCCCGCGAGGACGTTCAGGGGCCGCGACGAGGCGGCTCAAGAGGCCCTGTGTCGGAACTACAATACGCAGTCATATGAGGCTGAGGGGTGTTCCATGACAATTCGAGCCGACGGACAGATGGCGAACCCCACGAAAGTCCTGGCCATCGATGACGAACGGGATGCGTCTGAATGTTTGAAGCTGCTTCTCGAGCACCATGGATACGATGTGAGGACGGCGTCCGATGGTGCATCCGCGGAGCAGATTCGCGACAGCTGGCATCCGGATCTCGCTCTGATGGACGTGCGGCTCCCGGATGTCGACGGGCTGGAACTACTCAAGAGGTTCCGCCAGGCCAGGCCCGCGACGGAGGTCATCATGGTCACGGGTTACGGAAGCGTGACGACTGCGGTGGAGGCGATGAAGGCCGGCGCGTTCAGCTTCGTCGAGAAGCCGATCGAGGTCAGCGTCGTGCTCGCGCTGATGGAGAAGGCCTCGGAGCGTGCGACGCTGTCCGCCGAGAATCGGGCGTTGAGGGCCGAGCTCGAGTCGCGCGTCCTGGTTCCGAATCTCGTGGGCCGAAGCCCCAAGATGCTGCAGCTGTTCGAAATGATCAAGGCCGTGGCTCCGACAGATGCCAGCGTCCTCATTCACGGGGAGAACGGTACGGGGAAAGAGCTCGTCGCCGAGGCTATCCATCAGCTGAGCAGGCGATCCGCGCGGCCTTTCATCAAGATCAACTGCGCGGCGATTCCGTCCGACCTGATCGAGTCTGAGCTCTTCGGCCATGGGCGCGGCGCGTTTACCGGCGCCGTCTCCGACAAGATTGGCCTCATCGAGATGGCTGACGGCGGCAGCTTGCTCCTCGATGAAATCGGCGAGATGCCGGCCCACCTGCAGGCCAAGCTGTTGCGCGTTCTTCAGGAGCGGGAATTTCGTCCGGTTGGTCAGACACGCATCGTGCGTCCGAACTTCCGGCTGATGTGCGCCACGAATATCAATATCGAAGCCGCGCTCAGCGAAGGCAAGATCAGAGAAGACCTGTACTTCCGCATCAATACCGTCAGCCTGCCGGTTCCTCCGCTTCGCGAGCGACCCGAAGACATTCCGGTTCTTGCGGAGCACTTCTTGGGGAAGCTGTCGAAGCAGCACCAGCGCGAGGTGGAGACCATCAGCGCGGATGCGAGGCGGTTGCTGCAGGGCTACAGATGGCCAGGCAACGTGCGCGAGCTGGAGAACGTCATGGAGCGGGCGATCATCATGAGTCAGACGAACGAGATTGGCATCGAAGATTTGCCTGAAGCCATGCATCGCGCCGATCAATCGACGGCGTCGACTTTTGTTGCGCCTCAACACTGCACGCTCGCGGAGATCGAGAAGCTCGTGCTGCTGCAGACGCTCGAGAGAACGCGGGGCAACAAGCGGGAAGCGGCGAGGATCCTCGGTGTTTACCGCCCGACGCTCTACAGCAAGCTGAAGAAGCACAAGCTCGACGGCCAGGCGCGAGTGGTCAGGCGCAAGGATCGCTCACCCGACGCGGAAACTCACAACTGACGCGTTGGCGGAGCCGGCTGGACGCCGGCTCCGTCCCGTGTCGCGGGCGATGGCCCGTCTGCTGCAAGCCTACTCTTCGTCCTGTACGGCGACAAAGTCTTCGATCTCGCGTCGCGCCCGATCTCTCGCATAGCCGTATCGTTCCTGAAGCTTTCCCGCGAGGACGTCCAGATCGCCCTTCGCGATGTCCACGTCATCGTCGGTCAGCTTTCCCCACCGCCGCTTGATGTCGCCGCTCAGTTGTCTCCATTTGCCTTCGAGGATGTCCTGGTTCATGCCCATAGCTCCTTGTTGGGTTGGGGATCCAGGTTGCATCTCTCATTCCAGTTGGTTAGGGAAATCCAGGCGCAAGCATCACGGCGCAGGCGCGGCAGCGCATCAATTCCGGACAGCAGCATCCCTTGGGCGGTGCGCTCCGTCGGTACGCGGGTTGCAAAACTCACCTACGGTTCTGTGTGCCGCGGTGGGCTTCCGTCGCAAATCGCTCGGTGGAGCGGCCATGGCCATCGCGGCTGCCGTGATCGCCTATCGCGCGGCCACGGGTCGCGATGACCTCAGCCTGCTCCAGGCATGGCTGGCGAGGAGAGAGGCCTCCTCGCCGACTCCGCGTCTCGATCCGATCTCTGAAGCCCTTAATGACTCGTTTCCCGCCAGCGATCCTCCCTCGTGGACGCCTGCCACCGGAATTGCCCTGGGACATCGCGACAACCCATCTGCCACGAGGACAACCGAGAAGGAGTGGCGCTGGTCGTCGTGATGTCAGACGCCGTGTCGTGAACGTCGCCACGTCCGGCCCACAGGATCTACAATCTGGCGTGGTCTGGCGACGGAGACGCGCGTGAGCCGGCTGGCCCTTCTGGGTGGCGAGCCGATCAGAACCCGACCCTTTCCCTCCTGGCCGATCTGGGACTCCCGAGAAGAACGGGCGTTGCTCGACGTCCTGCACAGCGGGAAATGGTGGCGTTTCTCGTACGGTGAGGGTGTCGAGCTGCAGGAACCGGCCGTTGGGCAGACTCGATCGAGAGTCGCCGAATTTCAGGATCGCTTCGCTGCGCGGCAGGGTGCCCGGTTCGGGATCGCCTGTGCGAACGGCACAGCGGCGCTCGAGATAGCGCTGAAAGCTCTGGGCGTCGGGCCCGGCGACGAGGTCATCGTTCCAGCCTACTCATTCATCGCCACCGCCAGCGCCGCGCTTGCCGTCAATGCCGTGCCGATCTTCGTCGATGTCGAAGCCGATACATTGAACATCGATGCGCGCAGTGTCGAGCATGCCTTGACGCCGAGGACCAGGGCGATCGTCCCGGTCCACTTTGCGGGTCAGGCAGCGGACATGGGCGCCATCCTGGACATGGCCGCCACGCGAGGCCTGAGAGTCGTCGAAGATGCCGCGCACGGGCACGGCGGCACTTGGAGGGGCAGGGGCCTCGGCAGCATGGGCGATGCGGGAACGTTCAGCTTCCAGGCGTCGAAGAACATGACGGCCGGGGAGGGAGGCCTCGTTACCACGAACCGACAGGACGTGGCCTCTCTCTGTGAGTCCTATCTCTGGCTCGGCCGCGACGCGGGCAGACCGTGGTACGAGCACCATCGCCTCGGCTGGAACTACCGCCTGACCGAATTCCAGGCGGCCATTCTCCTTCAGCAGCTTCAGCGGCTCGATGAGCAGAATGCCCGCCGCGTCGAGAACGCCCGGCTGCTGAGTGCACAACTTCGCGAGATCCCGGGAGTCCAGCCGCTTGCGGTCCGACCCGACACCACGAATCACACCTATCACATCTACATCTTCAGATTCGACGAGTTGCGTTTCGGCATCCCGCGCGACCGATTTGTCGCCGCGCTGACGAGCGAGGGTGTGCCGTGTTTCGAGGGATACGCGCATCCCCTCTACCGCAACCCGATGTTCTTGAATCAGGCGTTTTATCCACGCGGGTGTCCAATCACATGCGGCCACTACGACCGCGAGATCGACTATGCCGCATTCGCCGACGCCTGTCCCCGGGCCGAACAGGCGTGTCGTGAGACCGTCTGGCTCGAGCACAGGCTGCTCCTGGGATCGACCGAAGACACGATGTCGATTGCCGAAGCGGTTCAGAAGATCTACGACGAACGGCGTCATCTTGCCGCTCGACCAGCATCAGGTGGGGGCGGCGGGGCATGATTCGTCTCGGCATCATCGGTCTTGGCCACATCGCGACTACCCATCTCTCCGCGGCCGAGCAAATTCCAGACGCGGCGATTGTGGCCGCGACGCGTTCGAGCAGCGGAGAAGGCGTTCTCGTTCGCTACCCTCGGCTGCAGATCTACGATCGCCCGGCGGATCTGCTGCACGATCGATCCATCGACGGTGTCATCATCTGCGTGCCAACGTTCCTGCACGAAGAATTCGTCATCGCCGCTGCGCGCGCCGGCAAACACATCCTCTGCGAGAAGCCTTTTGCCCTCGACGTGCCGAGCGCGGAGCGCATGCTCCAGGTCGTCCGGGCCGAGGGCGTGACGCTGATGATTGCGCAGGTGCTGCGATTCTGGCCCGAGTACGTCCGCGTGCGAGAGACCATCCAGTCGGGGCGCATCGGCGAGGTGCAGACCGTGAGCGCGTGGCGGTTGGCCACCTATCCCCCCTGGGGAAGCTGGTTTCGCGATCCGGCAAAGAGCGGCGGCTGCCTGCTGGACCTGCAGGTTCATGACATCGACTTCGTGCATTGGCTGCTGGGACCCCCAGAGATAGTCTCCGCTCGAGGCCTGAGATCGGCGACAGGCTCGTGGGACCACGTCGTGACCACTCTCGGCTATGCCACCTCCCTGGCGCACATCGAAGCGAGTTATCTGATGCCGCCCGGCTGGCCGTTCCGGATGGGACTGCGGGCATCAGGTTCGACTGCGACGATCGATTACGACTGGCGAGTGGTGGGGAACATCGAAGAGCGCGCGGCGGCGGAACGGCGAGTGCATCTCTACGAAGCGGGCAAGGCGCCCTTCGAAGTGCCCGTGGAGAAGACCGACGCCTACGTCGAACAGTTGAGATATTTTGCCCGGCAGGTCAGCCTCGGGCTGCCGCCGGACTTGTGTCCGCCCGAGGAATCTCTCGCGGTCATGCGGGTGATGGCGGCGTGCCGCGAATCGGTGGAAGCGGGGTTGCCGATTCGACTGACCACCCAGGCATGAAGGTTGAGTAACCCAGAGTGTCAATCGACGACAACAATTGGTTCCATCAGGGAGTCGCGTGAATGAGCGGGTTTTCCTACGAGCTGTCCGGCTTCATTCCGTTCCGCGATCGGATCGCCTGCGAGCGTGTGCGCCGCATTTCAAAGGGCGAGATCACGCGCCACAAGAATCCGGATTTCAAGATTCGCATCGTTGAAGACCCCTCGACGTTCTACTTCGAGTTTGCGCTCGACATCGTGGGCCGCATTCGTCGAGCCCTCGACGAGGGCCGCAGGTTTGTCGGGATCTTTCCGGTCGGACCCATGCCGCAGTATGCGTTCGCGGCGGGCCTGATCAATGAGCTCCGATTGCCGTGTCACCATGTCACGACGTTCAATATGGACGAGTACGCCGACGAACATGGAAATACGGCGCCGCTCGACTGGCCCGGGTCCTTCCAGCGGGCGATGATGGCCAATTTCTTTTCTCTGATCGATGCCGATCTCCGTCCTCCCCTCGAGCAGATTCATTTCCCGACCCGGGAGAAGATTGGACACTACAGCCGGATGATTGAGGATGCGGGCGGTGCCGACGTCTGCTACGGAGGCATCGGGTGGTGCGGGCACATCGCGTTCTGGGAGGCGCACCTGGGATTCGAGTTTGGGACCGATCTGAACGCATACAAGCAGTCAGGCGCGCGCCTGGTCGAGCTTCATCCGATGACGATCATGCAGAACGCGTTGCACTCCTTCGGTGGAGACTGGTCGTGGGTGCCGCCCAAGGCAAACTCGATCGGCCCGAGAGACATTCTCGGTGCGCGCGACCGCAGCTTCTGGCTCGACGGCTATCTCGGCGGCGGCGTGAGCTGGCAGCGTTTCATCGCGCGGCTCGTCGCACACGGTCCCGTCAACACCCTCGTGCCCGGATCGATCCTGCAGGAGGTCCCCGGCACCTACACCATCATGGGCGGAGTGGCCGAGGACGTCGCCATCGACATGAGATAGCCGCAGCAGTCGGCGCGGACCGGAGTGATCTGATGGACGTACGCGGCAAACGGGTGTTGGCCGTCGGGGCACACCCCGACGATGTCGAGATCATGTGCGCGGGTACGCTGCTCGGTCTCCGGGCGTTGGGATGTGAAATTCACGTCGTCTCGTTGACGCTGGGCGATTGCGGGTCTGCGGATCACCTGCCCGGCGAAATCAGGAGCATCAGGCGGCGCGAGGCGACGGCGGCTTGTGCCCGAATCGGCGCCGTCTATCATTCGTGGGGATTCGACGACTTCTCGATATTCGTCGACGACACGGCCAGCCGGCGGGTCGCGGCTCTCCTGCGGTCGGTCGATCCCCTGATCGTCATTACGCATCCGCCCCACGACTATCTGCTCGACCACGAAAACACGAGCATCCTCGTTCGCAATGCGTGCTTTACGGCGCCCACGCCCAACTACGACACGAGCCGATTCGGGCGGGCTCGAGCAATTGCACGAATCCCGTATCTGTTCTATGCCCATCCCGTGGGAGGAACGGATATCTTTGGCCGTCAGGTGAGGCCGCAGTTCTACGTCGACATCGGCCACTTCTTCACCGAGAAGATCGATATGCTCGCCTGCCACGAGAGCCAGCGCGCCTGGCTGCGCGCCCACCATGGTGTAGATGAATACCTCGAGGCGGTCGAACGCTGGTCGGGAGAACTGGGCCGCAGGGCGTCGACGATTGCGGAAACGCCCGTGCGCCATGCCGAGGCGTATCGCCAGCATCGAGGCCATCCCTATCCTGAAGACAACATCCTGTCTGTCTTGCTGGGGGATCACGTCATCCAGGATCCCGAGTGGGGACGAGCCGTGGACAGCTGATGGCCGCGACGTTTCGCGCCGGAGCCGCCCGGCGCGAGATTACCCCGCCCGTCGGGACGAGCCTCGGAGGGTTCATTGCGAGGCTCGGCTTGTCCACGGGCGCTGCCGAACCGATGCACGTGCGCGCGATGGTTGCCAGCCTTGGCAATCGCGCCGTCGCGGTCGTCACCGCTGACGTCCTGGGTTTTGCCGCGCTGCACGTGGAGGTCGTCCGCCGGTTCGCCGCGGATCGACTCGGGCTGCGACCACACGATGTCCTCCTTTCCGCCACGCATACCCACTCGGGCCCCAGCGTCATCCTGGTCAGAGGTTGCCCGCTGGTCAGCGAGCAATATCAGGAGTTCTTGCTCCACGCAATAAAAGCGGTTCTTGAAGAGGCATCTCAGGCACAAGCGCCCGCAGGTCTGGCCATGGGCTCGTGCGCATATGCGCTCGGTGTGAACCGGCGTCAGCAAACGCCGCGAGGCGTCGTCCTGGGGGTGGCGCCCGAAAAGCCAAGACCAGAACGGCTGCACCTCGCGTGCATCGAGACGTCGCGACAGCGGATCGTCCTGCTGTCGCACGCGTGTCATCCCTACGTGCTTGGTGGAGATGTGCTTCTGGCGAGCGGCGATTTTCCTTCCATCGCCTGTAATGAACTGGAACGCGAGGCACGCACGATGGCCATGTTCCTGAACGGTTGCGCTGGGGACATTGCGCCAAGGACGGCGTTCGAGGGAGTCGCTCGCGCGCACACCGAGGGCCGAAGGCTGTCTGAGGCGGCTACCGCCGCTCTTGATCAGCTCGAGCCGGTCGTCGTCGACGAGCTGTCAGGTCACAGCGTGCGCATTCACCTTCCGCATCAACCCATCCCGACCGAGAAAGACGTGGAATACATCGCGGCGCAAATGGAGCAGGTCGTTCGACCGGAAGAGCGACGCCGGGCCGAAATCCAAAGGAAGGTGGCCAGCGCAATGGACGACTGGCGCCGGCTGGCTCTCCGCATTGCACGGCGAGAACAGCCTCTCGAACCGGTGCACTGCGAACTTCAAGCGCTCCGTGTTGGTTCGCTGACTCTCATGGGCATCGCCGGAGAGCCGTTCTTTGGCGTCGGTGAGGAGATTCGGCGGGAGGCATCGGATCCAGGGACGTGGCTGCTCGGGTATACGAACGCCTACTGCGGCTACATTCCCACGGTCGGCGAGTTTCGTCTTGGCGGCTACGAAGTGGACGATGCGTGGAAGTACGTGGGGACGTGGAGAGTGCAGGAGTCGAGTGCCACGCGCGTGATCGACGCCGCGCGCGCGATGCTGACAACGCGCTAGATCGTCCCCGGCAAAGGCCCGACTACGGGCAGTACTGGCCGACGCACGGCGGAGGCTCCCCGGTATTTTGGTTGATGCTCCCGACCATCGTCGGATGGATCGTGCAGTGATAGTTCGCGCCGTTGACGGTGATGGTGCGGGCCGGGCTCGTCGCGCCGGCGGGAATATCGCCGGTATCCAGCGTGCCGTCGTTGAGCACGATGTGGTGCGTTTCACGGTCGGTGTTGCGCCACGACACCGTCTGTGCCATGGGGACCGTGGACGGATTCGGGCTGAACGACTGGGCGCCTCGCTCTCCCAGAATCGAAATGAAGTTCTGAGCGGGCTGACCTCCCGGGGTCGGACTGCTCGGGTTGTTGTCCGACGAGCCGCCGCACGCCCATGAACTCGCCGCCAACGTCACGACCCAGCCGGCCACAAAAGCAGAGCGCATGGATCCTCCCCAGGCTGGTGGCACGCGGTGGCGCGAAGAGCACGAACAGTGCCAGACCAAAAACGCACGATTTCCTGTGAATAGTCCTGGAGAAGAGCCGCGCCGGTCGTTTTCCTACGAGTTAATGGACACCCACCTCCTGTCGAATTGGATCCTGAACCTTGAACTCTGAACCCACCCTCTAGGGTCTGACGGTCCCATCCGCCTTCCAGAGGTAGAGCGTTCGTGCGATTCCTCGTCCGTCCACGAACTCATCGGTTTTGACCGGGGCCCAGTCGCCCATCGAGAATGCGTGCGACACGATTCGCGAACCGGGCTTCAGTTGCTTCGTCAGGATCGGTCTCAGTTTGAGATTCGAGGACGAAAGGAGGTAGAGGGTCACGACGCTGGCGGGGGAGAGATCGACCGTCAGCGCATCCTGGAGTTTAAACGAAACGAGGTTGGACACGCCGGCCGCCTGCGCGTTAGCCTCCGACTCCTTGATCCGCTGCGGATCGATGTCCACACCGACACCCTTGGCGCCGTACTTTTGGGCTGCCGTCACCACGATTCGTCCATCACCACAGCCGAGGTCATAAACGACATCCTTCGGTCCCACCTCGGCAAGCGCGAGCATCCGGTCCACCACGTCCTGGGGTGTTGGAACGTAAGGCGCGAGGCTTGGCGACGCCGTCTGGGTTTGGGGTCTGAGCCAGCCGCCCGCGGCGACGGCCAGGAGGAGAAGGGAGATGAAGGCGATCCAGCGGCTCTGCGATCGGTGTCGTGACATCGGCGTCCCTCCCAATAGCGAGAACCGCATCCTAGCAGAAACCGGCTCGGTCGCTAACCCTCATATACGCTTGAGGTAAGAAGACTTGGCGGGTCGATCGGCATCGCGCGGGTCGACCTGGCCAAGAACGGCGGCGAACGGGCAAAAAGGCCCGAAACATGGGCAATTCCGGCATTTGCCCGTTGATGGAAGGGCGTCTGTCCGTTATACTAAGAAGCTGCACACACCGCGTCCGGCCCTTTCTCTTACTACCTACTCCGGAAACGAGGGGATACCGTGACATTCCAGGTTGGCGACAAGGTCATTTACCCGAATCATGGTCTCGGCGTCGTTGAAAGGATCGAGGACAAGACGATTCTCGGCACGACTTGTGGCTTCTACCATCTTCGGATCATGGCCAATGATACGACCGTGCTCGTCCCGACCACCAACGCGGACGGCGTCGGGCTCCGACGTGCGATCGGTGACGAAGAGGTGGAGCGGCTGTTCGACGCGCTCGGCAACGGAAAGATCGACGACCACCAGAACTGGAAAGGGCGATTCAAGGACAACTCGGACAAGATGCGCAGCGGGTCGATCTACGACGTGGCCGACGTGCTCAAGAGCCTGACGTTCCTCAGCCGATCGAAGAGTCTGTCGTTCAGGGAGAAGCGCATGCTCGATCGCGCCAAGTTCCTCGTCATCTCGGAAGTCTCCGAAGTGATTCGAGAAAAGGCGAGCGCCGTCGAGGAGCGCGTCGATCGGGCGCTGGAGCGGTCGTTCACGAACAAGACCCGCGCAGCGTCGCGGGCCAAAGTCGTGAAGGCGACCTCGACGCACGCGCCGGCCCGCCGGGCGGCTCGCGCATCCTAGCGTCGGCGACGACAGGAATCGTAGACAGCAGGCCTGAACCGGGACGCCGGTTCAGGCCTTTTTTTGTTGGTCCCTCCGAACGACGTATGTCGAACGCGTTGCAGACCGTCGTGGCCGCCATCCGTTCGCTGGCGGCTTATCTGTTTCTGGTGGTCTACGTTGGCCTGTCGGCTCCGATCGGCATGGTGCTGGCCATTCTCTTCCGCTGGAAGGGAATCCTCTACGTGCTGGGGCACGGGGGCGTGCGGTCGGCCATGGCGATCCTCGGCATCCATTACCGCATGGCCGGCGCCGAGCATCTCCTCCGCGATCGCGCGGCCGTTTACTGCGCGAACCATCAGAGCAACGTCGATCCTCCGTTGCTGTTCACGGTGCTCCATCCTCGCCTGCACGTGTTCTACAAGGCCGAGCTTCGCAGCCTGAGTATCCTCGAGGTCGCGTTCCGCGTGGGAGGCTTTGTGCCGGTGGACCGTCACAATCGGGAGCAGGCGATGGGCGCCATCGAGACGGCGGCGCAATCGCTCAAGGCCGGCAACTCGTTCCTGATTTTTCCGGAAGGCACGCGAAGCCGGACGGGCGAGCTCCTGCCGTTCAAGAAGGGCGGCTTTCTGATGGCCATCAAGGCGCAGGTGCCGATCGTGCCCGTGGCTGTCCAGGGAGGACGCTCGGCCATGCGGAAGGGGAGCGCCATCGTGAGGCCGGCGCTCGTGAGCGTCCGCATCGGCCAGCCTGTCCCGACGGCCGGCCGCTCGCCCAGCGAGCGCGATGCGATCGTGCAGGAAGTGCGATCACGGATCGAGGAAATGCTCGTACTGGGAGAAGTGAGAACTGATACGTAGTTCTTGGTTCTTGGTGCTTAGTTCTTAGGTCGCGGTTCCTGGTTCACAGTTCGTCGTTCTTGATGCATAGTTCGCACTAGGAACCAAGCACCAAGAACTAAGAACTTCAGAAGTTCACCATGGACCTCCTCGTCACTCTCGGCCTGTACTCTGGGATTTTCCCTTGGCGCCGGGGTCAATCTCTACGCGACGGTCGCCATCCTCGGCCTTGCGTCGCGGTATCACTGGGTCGAGCTGCCGCCCCAGTTCCAGATCTTCAATAACAATCTGATCATCGGCCTCGCGCTCGTCATGTACGTCGTCGAGTTCGTCGCCGACAAGATCCCATGGCTCGATTCCGTGTGGGACCTGCTGCACACCTTCATCCGTCCGGTCGGCGGCGCGCTGGTGGCAGTCGCAACGCTCGGCGATGCCTCGCCGACGATGAAAGGGCTCATCGCACTCCTGGGTGGATCGGTTGCGGCTGGAAGCCATGCGACGAAGAGCGGTACGCGCGCCGTCGCGAACACCAGCCCTGAGCCGTTTACCAACTGGATCCTGAGTCTAGCGGAGGATGTCTTCGTGCTGGGCTTGAGCTATCTCGCGCTCGCGCATCCTGTGGCGGCGCTCGTCGTCGTCGCGATCGCCATGACGATCCTGGCGATCTTTGCGGTATTGACGTTCCGATCGGTCCGGCGGTGGTGGACCGGGCAGCCAGCGTGAGGCAGCCGCCGTTGTCTCAGCGTCTCAGCTGCCACCGAGGAGAAAAGTCAGCGTCCAGGGCTTGAGGGTCGCGCCGTCCATGGCGGTGATGCCCTCGAGCAACTCGAGCTTCAAGGTTCTGAAGCGCTCGAGCGGCTGTGCGAACTTGATCTCGAGCACGCGGTTTGCCGTCAGATAGTTTGCCGTGAATCGAATCGGCGGGGCGGTTGGCTCGCCCCGCTCGGCAGACTCCGGAAGCAAATAGCTCACCCTGACCTGATCTCTTACGCTCTCCGGTTTGAGGTCGCGGGAGAACTGAATCCGGATCGACGTGTCGAGCGCGACGTCAGCCTCGTCCTGGGTCGGCGCGCTGAAAATGACTTCGGGGCCCGGGCCCATGCTTGGAGCAGCCGCTGGTGCCTCGTCGGTTTCGACCAGCGGCATCGCGAGGGCGACTTGAGTGGCCTCGATCCACACGAGGCCGCGAGCCGACTTCACCACACCACTCACCTCGAGCCAGCGGTTCGTGTCCACGCGCGCACTGACGTCGAGGTCGAAGCCCTTGCCACGCGGCCGAATGCCCGTCACCCAGATGGCCGCGTCGGCCGATCGGAGGACAAAGTCCCAGCGGCTCAGGGCGGGCGCCTGAGGCACATCACCGTAGAGATTTCGGCCGCGAAATTGTCCGCTGATGGTGACGCGTTGATCGACGTATCGCGAGGGCTCGAGCGCAATAGTCCGGACAGCCGGCGCTGGAGGCGGCTCGGCGGCGGTGACGCTGCGCGCGATCAGCAGCAATACCTCGCCGGCTTTCAAGTGGCGATCGCCGGCCGGTTCGAGGAGCCCTCCAAGCGTTTCGCCCGTGAGGCGCGGATCGTCCGGCGACATCCGGCTGGCGTCGAAGAACTCGCCTCGGACTTCGACTGCCCCGGTCGCCGCAGGCCCGTTCTTCACGATCACGTAGAGTGTGGCGGGGCTGTCGGCTGAGCCGAGCGTGAGCGTCCTGCCTTGTTCGGTCAGCTCGCCCCGAACGACGACCTGCTGTCCATTGAAAAATTCCGGATAGGTCGCCAGAGCGGCCAGTGTGGTGGCGCGACGAGTGCCAGACTGGCCCGCGGCGCCGGAAGCTGCCAACACGAGCGCAAAGAGCGGAAGAATCAGACGTCGCCGCATGTGACTTCTTAGACGCCGTTCTGCGCTCGTCGGATGGGCGACTCTTAACTCAGTCGCTTCTGAGCAGCCCGACTGACGACGATGGCCAGCGCAAGGAAGAGCAGGGCACTCGCAATCTGCCCCGATGCCCCCGCGGCGTGAAGGGACGGCAGGATGTTGCCGATCGACTGGAACGGCGCAATCATGCCGGTGCCGACGAGGACGGCGAACAGGATGCCGGTCAGCGAGCCGCCGGCGATCAGTCCCGAGCTGAACAGCGTGCCGGCGCTGACCTCCGACTCCTGCGCTGACGCCGGTCCTGCCGCTCGACGCACCCGCGCACCAGGCCGCCGACGAAGATCGGCGCCGTCGTCGCGATCGGCAGGTAGGAGCCGACCGCGAACGACAGCGAGTGGATGCCGCAGAGCTCGAGCGTCACCGAGATGAACACGCCGACCAGCACGAGGCCCCACGGCAGGTTCTGGCTGAGCAGGCCCTTGATGATCGTCGCCATCAGCGTCGCCTGCGGCGCCGGCAATCGCCTGCGAGCCGATGCCGAATCACGCTGTGCAGGTAGAGCGTCGTCATGCCGATGACGAATGCCGACGTCAGCACGCCGATGATCAAGCCCGATCTGCTGGTAGAACGGCGTGGCGCCGACGATGTAGCCGGTCTTCAGATCCTGCGACGTCGCGCCGGCGTTGGCGGCGGCGATGCAGACGACCGCGCCGACGCAGATGCGCGATCGGGCGCGTACATAGTCGCCGGTCCAGCCGAGCGCGACGAAGAGCAGGCACGTCAGGATCAGCGTGGCGATCGTCATGCCCGAGATCGGGTTCGACGAGGATGCCGATCAGGCCGGTGATGCGCGACGAGACGGTCACGAAGAAGAAGCCGAAGATCACGATCGAGGACCGCGGCGAGGACGTTGCCCTGCGTCGGCATGCCCGGCGCGACGGCGAGGAAGAGGGCCAGCAGCAGCGAGCCGACGAGCACGACCGTCATCGGGATGTCGCGTTCGGTGCGAACGGCGGCCGCCAGCGCGTCCGCCGCGCCGAAGTCCTTCAAGCTCTCGCGCGCCGACGAGACGATGGTCGGAATGCGTGCGCGCGAGCGTGATGAGGCCGGCGGCGAGCACGGCGCCCGCGCCGATGTAGCGGATGTAGGCGCTCCAGAGCTGCCCGGGGCTCATCTCGGAAATCAGGAAGGGCAGGCCGGTCGCCGGATTGTTCGCGAAGTTCGGGATGAATCGGCGGAAACGGCATCGGTGATGTACGCGCCGAGAATCGACAGCAGCGGCAGCAGCACCAGCCACGACAGCACGCCGCCGGCGAACATCGTCCCCGCGATGCGCGGTCCGATGACGTAGCCGACGCCCAGGTACTCGGGCGAGATGTCGACGTTCAGCGTCGCGTTCGGGAAACTGGCTGGTGCGCGGCGTCGAGTAGCCGATCTCCGTGCGGAACAGGTTGAAGATCCACGACAGCGACTTTCCACAGCGCGCCGATCGCCGAGCCCGCTGAAGACCATCGCGGCGAGCTTGCCGCCGCGCTCGCCGGCGACCAGCACGTCGGCGCACGCGGTGCCTTCCGGGATAGGGCAGCACGCCGTGTTCCTTGACGATGAGCGCGCGCCGCAGCGGCACCATCATCAGCACGCCGAGGATGCCGCCGGCGAAGGTCAGCATCGTGATCTGGAAGTAGTTGAAGTAGCCGGGGCCGTGCGGCGACCAGGAAGATGAGCGCGGGAATCGTGAAGACGACGCCGCCGGCGACCGATTCGCCGGCCGATCCGATCGTCTGGACGATGTTGTTCTCGAGAATCGTCGAGCCGCCGAGCTTCTTCAGCACCGAGATCGCGAGCACGGCGATCGGAATCGAGGCGCTCACCGTCAGCCCGGCGCGCAGGCCGAGGTAGACCGTCGACGCGCCGAAGATGCAGGCCGAAGAGCGACGCCGAGGACGATGGCCTTGACCGTGAATTCGGCCGGCGACTGTGACGCCGGGACGTACGGCTGAAACTCGGGTCGGGCTTTCGAGGCGTGCGGTCGCCGGGTGCCGCGTGTGTCATGCGCGGCATCTTAGCCCATTTTTTGGAGGCACCGTGGGCCGGAGGGCCGCCGGCAATCGTCTCGCGGCCAGTCGGGCGCCAAGATCGAGCTAGCAATCAGCAGACAGCTTGTGAAATCGACGAACAAGCGAAGACAGACGCCCGAACAGGTCTCCGAGCTCACGACCAACCGGCTGTCGGTCTACCTGCGCTGCCTCAACGAGCTCGATGTCGGCCGGCGTCCAGACGATCTCCTCGCAGGCGCTCGCCGAGCAGTTCCACCTGAACGCCGCGCAGATTCGCAAGGACCTGGCGTACTTCGGCGAGTTCGGCGTCCGCGGCGTCGGCTACTACGTCAAGGACCTGAAGCGGCACCTGCGGCAGATTCTCGGCCTCGATCGCAAGCTGCGCGTCGCCATCATGGGCGCCGGCAACCTCGGTCTGGCGCTCGCCGACTATCCCGGCTTCCGTCAGGAAGGGTTTCGAGATTGCCGCGCTCTTCGACAACGCCAACGACAAGATCGGACAGCGAGTCGCGCGGCGGCGTGCCGATCCACGACATCAAGGAGCTCAAGACGCATTGCGCGGCGCGAACGGCATCGCGATCGCCGTGATCGCCGTGCCCGCGGCCGCCGCGCAGCCCGTCGTCGACCTGGTCGTCGGCGCCGGCATCAAGGCGATCCTGAATTTCTCGCCGGGCGCGCTGAAGGTGCCCGCCGACGTCAAGCTGAAGAGCGTCGATCTGACCGTCTCGCTCGAAAGCCTGTCGTTCTATCTGGCGCAGGGGGAGTCGACGTCGATGAGGGCGAGCGATAGACGCGGTCGACGGCAGCTGTCGCACGTCGACGACGGGGCAGGCGCGAGATGGTGGACGTCGGGCGACAAGCCCGTCACCGCCCGCGAAGCGATCGCGCGCGGTCGATTCGATCGCACGATGACGCGCTGAAGCAGGTCCGCTGATCCGGCCGGCAGCGTGAAGAAGGGCGATCCGCTCCAGGCGGCGCGGCTCGCCGGCATCATGGCGGCCAAGCAGACGGCGGCGCTCATCCCGCTCTGTCATCCGCTGCCGCTCACGCACGTCGACGTCGAGCTGACGCCGACGCGCGACGGATACGAGATCGAAGCGCGCGTGCGGACCACGGCGCAGACCGGTGTCGAGATGGAGGCGCTCACCGCCGTCGCCGTCGCGGCGCTGACGATCTACGACATGGTCAAGGCCGTCGACAAGGACGATGGTGATCGGCGAGATCAGGGTGATGAAGAAGACCGGGGGACGCACGGGGACTTACGTACGCAGGAAATAGTTCTTTGGGATTAGTTCTTAGTTCTTAGTGCGAGTTCAAAGGTTCAGAGTTCCCGGTCTCCACGGCAAGAACCTTGAACTCGCACCAAGAACCAATCCCTAAGAACTAAGAACTCTGTTTCGGCGGCGGTTCGATATGAATCACTGCATCGGCAATCTGCGGATACTGAGCCATCAGCCGATCCTTCACTACGTGGGACACGGCGTGAGCCTCGTCGAGCCTCAAGCTGCCTTTCAGCCAGATATGAAGATCCAGGAAGACGTGATCGGCTGAGCCGCGACTCCGGATCTTGTGACATCCGAGCACGCCGGGGACACTATCGATGATGGTCCGCAGGTCGTCCTCGGCGAACACGATTCGGTCGCTCAGGATGGAAATCGCGCTTCGCGCGATCTGATAAATCGCGTAGCCGATGAACCCGGCGACGATCAGCGCCGCCAGCGGATCGAAGATGGGGTAGCCGGCTCGTGCCCCGACCAGCGCGCCGATGACCGCGAGCGACGTCAGAACATCGCTTCGCGTATGCATGGCGTCCGCCAGAAGCACTTCGCTCGACAGGCGATTACCCTCGCGGCGCTCGTACTTCACCACCACCAGGTTGATGGCCAGCGTCACGAGCATGACCACGAAGCCCGCCGGCTTCACTTCCGGCCGAAACCCGCTCGCGAGTCTCGTCACGGCCGCCCGTACGACCTCCGCCAGGACCAGCGCCAGCAGCGTCATGATCCCGACTGCCGCCATCGTCTCGAACTTGCGGTGTCCGTACGGGTGTTCCTGATCTGGCGGCTGACCGGCTGCGCGGTTGCCCGCCAGGCCCACGATGTTGGAGCCTGTATCGGTCAGCGAATGAAAGCCGTCGGAGAGAATGCTGATGACGCCGCTCGAGAGCCCGTAGAAAATCTTAGCGGCCGCGACGGCAACATTGAGGATGAAGACGCGACGGAGAACCGTCGCGACGCTGGCGTGTCGATCGGCGGCCGCGCGCCCCGCGGCCGCCGCTCTGGACTCCGCAGATGCGGGGTGTGACCGAGAGATGGAGCGTCTCCTCGGAGCTGGCTAGAAGACCCGGGCGGTGGGCACCGGCCACCAGCGCAGCTGGACCTTGCCGATGATGTACTTCTTCGGGCACGAAGCCCCAGTGCCGGCTGTCGGAGCTGTTGTTGCGGTGATCGCCCATCACGAAGTAGTAGCCCTCCGGAACGACCTGCGGTCCCCAGTCGTCGTGGCTGCGATACTCCGCCGGCACGTAGTCGTCGTGCATCGGCACGTCGTTCACGTAAACCCGGCCGTCGACGATGCGCACCGTGTCGCCTTCTTCGGCGATGACGCGCTTGACGAACGACTTGTCCGGGATTGAGCGGGTAGTAGAGCATCACGATGTCGCCACGCCGCGGCGACGCCGATGCGATAGACGAGCTTGTTGACGATGAGCCGATCCTGGTCGGCGAGCGTCGGCGCCATGCTCTGGCCCTCGACGCGCGCCACCTGGAAGCCGAACGTGACGATCAGCGTGGCGTAGACGGCGGCCGAGGCCAGCGTCTTGAACCATGCGATCAGTTCGTCCCGGACAACAAGCCAGCGCGACGGGCCCGCGACCGCTCGAATCACCGCCTCAGGCGGGAGCCTCGGCCTGAAACGGCGCCAGCATCGGATCTGATACCGGATGGTCCATCGCCGCCTTCCCGAAGGGCACCGGACGCCGAATCCGGCTGCCGAGGCTCGCTCAGAGCTTCAGGTATTCCCGGAGCCGCTTGGTCTGCGAGCGGCTGACCGGTATCTCCGTCGCCTTCGCGTCCTTCATCCTCAGGATGTAGTTCCGGCTGAACCAAGGGACTATCTCCTTGATCTTGTTGATGTTGACCAGATGCGACCGATGGACGCGCCAGAAGACCGTCCGGATCGAGCCGAGCCTGCAGCTCGTCGAGCGTCCGGTAGTTGGACGTTCCGGCCAGCTGCCCTGTCACTATGTTAATCGACTCGTCGCTCAGCGAGGCGTAAATGATCTCATCGGCCTGGACCAGCAGGAACCGCTCGCCGACCTTGACAGCCAGCTGCTCCCGGCGGCTCTGGCGGTCGGCCATCAGTCTGCACGAGCCGCTCGAGGCGGTCGTCGCAGCGGCTGTGTCCGAGTCGACACACGCTGGCGTGCCCGCTCGAGCGCCTGCTCGAGCCGCGCGCGGTTCCACGGGCTTCAGCAGGTAGTCGACGGCGTTGACCTCGAACGCCTCGATGGCGTGACTGGTCGAACGCGGTCACGAAGACGATGTGGGCCGGGGACTCGGCGCTCGAGCAGGCGGCGGGCGACCTCGAACCCGCTCAATCCAGGCATCTGGACGTCGAGGAACACGAGGTCGGGTCTCAGCGCGCTCGACGGCGCTCAGCGCTTCGAGGCCGTTGGCGGCCTGGCCGACGATATCGACGCCGCCGATCTGCTCGAGCAGAAAGCACAGCTCGTCGCGCGCGAGCTGCTCATCGTCGACCACGACCACGCGAAGACTCGACGCTCACGCCGTGACTCTGCTCGGAGACGACGAGCTCCGGAATCTCGATGCGTGCTGACGTGCCCTGGCCGGGCACGCTCGTGAAGCTTGAGCTGGTAGCCGACGCCGTAAATCACCCGCAGGCGCTCGTTGACGTTGGCCAGCCCGATGCCGCTCGCCCATGGGCGTTGCTCAGCCGTTCGATTCGGTCATGCCGAGCCCGTCGTCCTCGACTTCGATGACCGCGTGGCCGTGCTCGCGCCGGCTCCGGATGGTGATGCTGACCGCCGCCGACTTTCCGCGAGAGCCCGTGCTTGATCGAGTTCTCGACGAGCGGCTGCAGGATCATGCTCGGCACGATCACGTCGAGCGGTGTCGGGATCGATGTGCCTTTTCGACGCGCAGCTGCGGTCCGAAACGGACCACCTCGATGTCGAGATACTCGTCGATCGACTCGAGCTCTTCGCGCAGCGTGACGAAGTGCTCGCTGGCTGCGCAGCAGCCGTCGGAGCAGCCCTGACAGCTTGATGATCAGCATGCGCGCCGTGTCGGGCTGCGACCGGATGAGCGACGAAATCGACGTCGAGCGTGTTGAAGAGGAAGTGCGGATTGATCTGGCTCGCCAGCGCTTCGACCTTGGCGGCCAGCAGGAGCTTTTCCTGTTCCTGGAGACGATGCTCGATGCGGGCGTTGTTCCAGATCTTGATCGGGGTGGCCACGCACGAGCACGGTGGCCACGATCACGATCGACAGTCATCGAGCGGCGACGGTCGAGCCCAGATAGAAGAGCCGGTGCGGGCCGAAGCGGAGGCCGAGCATCTGTCGAAGCAGCTCGAGCGCCACGGGCGCAGCGAGCAGCACGACCTGCCAGTTCGATCTCGGAAGCTGCGGAGGCATCTGCCAGAGATGGCGCGGCAGGTCGGTGAAGACGAACGGCGAGAAATGCCAGATCTCTTCCTTGGGGCACGCCTCGCGAAGTCCGCCGCCCGCGAAACCGCAGCCGATGGCGAATGGCAGCGCAATGAACTGTCCCGCGCGAGGGCTGGAAGACCCGCGAGCCCGCCGACCAGCGCGCCGGCGTATGGCCCCGCAATGAGACCGACGACGAACGGCGCCTTCGAGGGTGAGATCCGCCGCGTTGTAGCCGAGCAGCAGGCGCGCGATGACGCCCGCCGCGACGGGAATGCCGACGCTCGCGGCGAAGATCAGTCGATCGTGCCAGGCCCGGCGTTCGAAGATGAGAATGTGGCGGAACCGTCGATACCGCACCAGCATCGTCGCAAGCAGCGCCATGCCTGCAAGCTTGACGATGAGAGTGGTCAGGAGAAACTGATCGGCGGAGAGAAACTTCGGCTCTTGTCCCACAGGCAGTTCAGGAGCGACCGGAAGCGTCGATGCCGAACGCCGCCCCATCGACTATAGCGGCCCGGGGTGGGGCTGTCAAACGAGGAGCACTGGAAGATGTTATGATTGTGAGGCTTATGGATTTCCTGCGTCCCTGGATCATTGGCTTCGCCACCACTTTCAAGCACATCTTCAAGAAGCCGATCACCGTCAATTACCCCGACCAGAAGGTGCCCATGTTTCCGAAGTACCGGGGGAAACAGGTGCTCATGCGGGACGAGAACGGCCTCGAGAAGTGCGTAGCGTGCGGGTTGTGCGCCGTCGCCTGCCCGGCCGATGCGATCTATCTCGAAGCCGCCGAGAACGACGGCACCGTCATGGCGGGTCCGCGTTACGCATCGACCTATCAGATCCACAAGACGCGCTGCATCTTCTGCGGCTACTGCGAGGAGGCCTGTCCCGTCTCGGCCATCTTCATGGGCAAGGACTACGAGCTGGCCGTGTACAACAAGAAGGATTTCATCTGGGACAAAGCCGATCTCCTGGTTCCGGCTCCAGCGAATCATCCGCCTGCTGCCTCGTCGATCTCCACGCGAGGCTGACCCGTGCTCTTCGGCGTCGTTGGCGACATCCACGGTGATTTCGCCTCTCTCGACCGCGTCCAGCGTCGTCATCCCGAAGTCCCGTTCTGGTTGTCGGTTGGTGATGTGGCCGATGACGCGGGCCGCTATCCGACGCCGACGGCACGGCTCTACTGGATCAAGGGGAATAACGAAAACTTCGACTTTGTCGCGGAGTGCGAGGCCGGACGATCGACGACAAATCTCACCTTTGTGCCGAACGGCGTTCGGATGACGATCGATGGTCTCGTCATCGCCGGCCTGGGCGGCACACTTGCGCCAAGCTGGTACGAGCGCGCGGCGCACGAGCTGCCGCCATCGCGACGCGCGGATCGGCGGGATGACAAGAGACGCCATTTCGTGCACGAAGAAGTGACTCGTTGCGAGGCCTTGCGAGCGATCGACGTCTTTCTCAGCCACGAAGCGCCGCGACCCTACCTTGTCACGCCCTCGGCGACCTCGTCGCGACGCGTCGATGCCGGGAAGACGCCCATCAACGAGATCCTGAAGGCCATGGGTCCTCGGCTCCACTTCTTTGGCCATCATCACGCCTTCACGGACCAAGTGCGGCAGGGCGTCAGGTCGATCGGCCTCGATCTGGTCGGCCGTTCGTATGTGCTCGTGGACGCCGCGACCGCCTCGTGCAATCGGCTCGAGACCTGATGTTAAAATAAGTCCTTCAGATGCAATCCTTTCTCGACGCCATCAATGAACGGGTCCTCGTGTGCGACGGCGCTATGGGCACCATGCTCTACGCGAAGGGTGTGTTCATCAATCGCTGCTTCGACGCGCTGAACACTGCGAGGCCGGATCTCGTTGGCGAGGTTCACCAGGCCTATCTGAGGGCTGGGGCCGACATTCTCGAGACGAACACCTTCGGCGCGAACCGGATCAAGCTGGCGGCGTTTGGGTTGGCCGATCAGGTCAAAGCCATTAATTTCGAGGGGGCGCGGATCGCCCGACAGGTCGCCCGCGATCGGGTCTTCGTGGCCGGGTCGGTCGGTCCTCTCGGCATTCGTATCGAACCATGGGGCAAGACGGGCATCGACGAAGCCGAGGAATTCTTCCGCGAACAGGTGCAGGCGCTGCTCGAAGGGGGAGTTGATCTCTTCATCCTCGAGACGTTCCGCGACGTGAACGAAATCGGTGCGGCGATGTCGGCCGTGCGGAGCCTGTGCGACCTTCCGATCGTGGCGCAAATGACGACGGAGGAGAACGGCGACAGTCTTGACGGAACGCCGCCAGAGAAGTTTGGGCCGGATCTCGAGCGGCGCGGTGCGAACGTCATCGGTGTGAATTGCAGCGTCGGGCCCGCCCCGATGCTCGAGACCATCGAACGGTTGTCTCGAGTGACGGCGCTCCGGCTGTCGGCCCAGCCCAACGCCGGCAAGCCGCGAGACGTCGAGGGCCGGAACATCTATCTTTGTTCACCGGAATACATGGCCTCGTACGCCCGCCGCTTCGTCCAGCACGGCGTGCGCATCGTCGGCGGCTGCTGTGGCACCACGCCGGAGCACATTCAGCAGATCCGTCTCGCGGTTCGAGCGGCGGTTCCGGCAGTCCGGCCGGTCGTGGAGCCCGCCGCTCCAGACCGTCCCGTGGAGGCTCAGGTTGCCGTTGTGTCGGTCGAGCAGAAGTCCCGACTCGCCCATGCCATCTCCCGAAAGAATTTCGTGGTCGCCGTCGAGCTCCTTCCACCGAGAGGACATCAGGCGGACAAAACGCTCGAACGGGCCCGTGTGTTGAAGATCAGAGGGGTCGATGCCATCAACATCGGCGACGGGCCCAAGGCGTCTGGGCGCATGAGCGCGCTGTCGATGGCGGTGCTGATCGAGCAGCACGCGGGGATTGAAACGGTGCTGCGATTCGAGTGCCGCGACCGCAATCTGCTCCGCATGCAGTCGGACCTTCTTGGCGCGCACGCGATGGGGGTCCGCAACCTGCTGATCGTTACCGGTGAACCGCGACGGGTGGCGGACTATCCGGATGCCACCGCTGTGTACGACGTGGACTCGATCGGGCTCACCAACGTGGTGGCACGGCTGAACAATGGCGTGGACATCGGAGGACAGGCCATCGGCTGCCCGACGGCGTTTCACATCGGCGTCGAAGCCAGCCCGGGCGCAGTAAATCAGGACGAGGAGGTCCGGAGGTTCGAGTACAAGGTCGCCGCGGGAGCGGAATACGCCGTTACCCAACCGATCTTCGATCTCGCGGATCTCGAGATGTTCCTGCGGCGCGTCGAGGGCTGTCGGGTGCCCGTCATCGCCGGCCTGTGGCCGTTTGACAGCGCTCGGAGCGCTGAGTTCCTCGCCAACGAGGTTCCGGGCGTCCGCGTGCCCGACGAGGTGCTTCGTCGCATGCATCGGGCGGATTCGCCAGAACGGGCGCTGGCCGAGGGCGTTGAGATCGCGCGTGAGCTGGGTCAGCGGCTGAAGGCCATGGTGCAGGGCGTCCAGGTGTCGGCGCCCGCGGGCAACGTTGAGGCCGCGTTATCGGTGCTCGAGGCCCTCGTCTAAAGGCTGCAGGGGAGGGCGGGGCGAGTGCGAGGCACAAGTTAACAGGCTTGTTCGGCCCCGGCGAGTGGTCTATAGTGCCGAACGAGACTCGATGGCCGACAGTGAGCGTCAGGGCCAGGCCGACCGATTAGGCCCCAATAGCCGGTGACACCACGCGGAGGCTGTAATGGCGTTGTTCAACTACGACGATCCAGGAACCGACGAAATCATCACGTCCGCGGACGCGGCGACGCGAGCACTATCTGTGACCGCTGTCGAGAACGATTTCGTCGCCCGGGTCTACGAGAATCTTGCGTCGGTTTACGACCTTATCTTTGGCCGGACACTTCATCCGGGCCGGCTCGACGCCATCCACCGCATGAATCTCCAGCCTGGCGATCGAGTGCTCGAAGTCGGCGTCGGTACCGGCATCAATGGGCCGCTCTATCCGCCCCACTGCTCCGTGACCGGCGTGGACCTGTCGGACTCGATGCTCGAGAAAGCGCGCGACCGCATCGCCCAGCACGGCGTGACCAACATGCGGCTGTTGCAGATGGACGCGGCGGACCTCAATTTTCCCGATGAATCGTTCGACATCGTGTATGCGCCGTATCTCATCAGCGTCGTGCCCGATCCCATTCAGGTCGCTCGTGAAATGCGACGCGTCTGCCGCACCGGCGGCCGCACGATTTTCCTGAATCACTTCCGCAGTCCCAACCCGCTCCTCTCGCACATCGAACGGCTCATTTCGCCGCTGACCGTTCATGTGGGCTTCAAATCGGATCTGGATCTTCCGGCCTTCCTCGCGCAGGCGGAACTCAAGCCGCTGTCCATCGAGAAGGTCAACTTCCCGAGGATCTGGTCGCTGGTGATCTGCGAGAAGAGCTGAAAAAAGGCAGGCTTCAGGCTGCGGACTACAGGCTACAAGCCACTTGTCGGCTTAGCGCCTGAGACGCAGGGCTTGAGCCGATCTGAGCTCACGCCTGGCTTGATTTCGTCACCACATCGAACGGATCTTCCAGCGAGGGACTCTGCGGCGTGAAGAGTTCTGCTCCCGACTCCGTGATCACCATATCGTCCTCGACGCGTACGCCGAATTCACCCCTGATGTAGATTCCCGGTTCATCGCTGAACACCATCCCCGGCGCGAGGGGCAAGGTATTGCCTCGCACGAGGTAGGGCCACTCGTGGCCATCCATTCCCATGCCGTGTCCGACGCGGTGGGTGAAGAACTTGTAGTCGGGGCCGAAGCCTGCGTCGGTGATGATCTGCCGCGCGGCGCGATCGACGACCTCGCACGCCACGCCCGGCCGTGCGGCGGCGAGGGCGGCGTCCTGTGCACGCCGTTCGATCTCGAACACCTTCTTCATCTTGTCGGCTGGCTTGCCGAGAACGAACGTGCGACTGATGTCCGACTGATAGCCCTCGACGCTGCAGCCGCCATCGATGAGGAGAATGGTGCCTTCCTTGATCACCTGCGGGGTGAGCGAGCCGTGGGGAAGGGCCGAGTACGGACCGACCTGCACGCCGGCACCGCCCTCGAAGCCGAGCTTGTCGTGCGCCGCCGAGACGAGATCGGCGAAGTCGTCCTGCGTCATGCCCTCCTTGAGCGCACGATACGCGGCTTCGTACGCCTTGAGCGTGACACGCGACGCCAGTCGCATCAGCTCCAGCTCGTGCCCATCCTTCGTCATCCGGCAGCCCGCCGAGACCCGCGTACCGCTCACAATCCTGAGTCCTGGCGCTTCCTGGCTCACTCCGTCACTGAAGACAAACCGGACCGTCTCCTCGATGCCGAGCGTGCCGGTCCTGATGCCGCGCTCGGCGAGACCCTGCGCGATGCGCGCGTAGGGGCTCTCGTCTTCCTGCCACGTGCGGACGTCGGCAGACGAGCCGGAAAATGGTCCCCGCGCGATCTGTTCGCGCGCACGATCCTCTTCGAAGGCCGGCGACACGAAGAACGGTTCGCCCTTTGCCGGGAGCACCATGGCGAAGAGCCGCTCGCTCAGTCCCCATCCAATGCCGCTGAAATATCTGAGGGACGTCCCTCCCGTGAGCATCAGCGCGTCGATCCGATGCTCGGTCAGGAGGCGGCGCGCTTTTTCGATCCGCTCACGCCGTTCGTCACTTGAAATCGGAACGGCCTGCGATTTCATCGAGGTCAGACCGGTTATCGACGGCGCCTGCGCGGCTGCCTGGAAGCGCGATTCAGCATCAGCATCCTCATGACCGATGAGCGATGCGCCGGCGGAGAGCGATGTCGTGGTAAGAAATCGCCGTCGAGAAATCATGGTCCGTCCTCGCTACAGATAGTCGAGCAGGATTTGGGCGGCTTGCTCGGCGCCGCTGGTGTCGGGCCGCTCGCGCGGCTGCGGCTGAGCCAGAAGTCGGTCGAGGTGCTCGGCCCAGCGGCCGGCCAGCAGATCCTCCTGACTGATGAACCGGCACCTCACAACAGCAGGCATCGCGGCCACCAGCACGTCGTACTCGATGAATCGACCTCTGGAGGTGTACAGGATCGCCGTGTGATTTGCAATCGCCTCCGACACGATACCGTACCCCGGCTTCGTGACGACGACGTCGGAGGCGGCAACGAGGTCCTCGTAGCGATACCCGTCGGCGTACATCTGGCCCTCGTCCAGGTGCATTGCCGCGTCGTCGCCTCGTGGTGCTGCCGTGCCTTTGCGTTTCGTGGTGACGACAGTGAACCGGCGGACGGCGTCGGTGGACGGGAGATCGTTCTCCTTCAGTCCATGTCCGCCGAACGACATCAGGACGACGGGCTTGTCCGCGGGCAAGCCAAGTCGGCTTCGTGTCTCGATCGGCGTTCTCCTGGAACGCCTGGCGATCAATGCCACGTCCCGCACGAGGGGCCCGAAGACGTCGAAGCCGCCACCCATGGGCAATCGCAGCGCCAGCGACGCGCGGCGATAGGCGTTGCGGATCCCGGTCAAGAGATCCGGATGGCCGCTCACGTGTTCTGGGTAGCCCGAATAGATCCAGTCCCAGGTGAAGTTGCCTATCGCAATGCCCGGAATGTCGGCTCGATGCGCCGCTTCGAATGCGAGCGGCGGGATGTCGCCCACGACGAGCGCGGCGGATTCGGCCTTCAGCCGTCTTGCTTCCCGTTCGGCGAACTCGTCCAGTCGCCCGTAAAACGCGGCCGCGCGCCGTACGGTTTCTTCGTCGTCGAGATGCAGGCTGTCGCGCTGGACGGCGCCCGTGTCGCACTCGAGTGATTCGAATGAGAACGATCCACGAATCGTAAGATCGAAGAGCCAGCGAGGCGCGGACGTCCGGATCTGAACGCGCACGGCCGGGCGCCGCTCGAGCAGGCAGTTGATCAGCTCAATCTGCCGGGCGGCGTGTCCGAAACCATGGCCCGAAATGTAGAACGCAATCGTGTCGGCCACGCGTCAGGACTGGGCCGACGACCCGATGCTTGCGGCTGGCGCCGTGTCGGGCATTTCCGATTCGCTCCCGTCGGCGCGATGGGCGGTCGGCGGCAGCGCAACGGCCAGAACGTCTTCGAGGGTCTGGGCCGGCACGAACGTCATCTCGCGGCGGATCTCCGGCGGAAGATCATCGAGGTCCGGTGTGTTGAGCGCGGGCAGGACGAACGTCTTGATACCGTGCCGTCTTGCCGCGAGCGCCTTCTCGCGGATGCCGCCGACTGGCAGCACGAGTCCGCTCAACGTGATCTCGCCTGTCATCGCAAGGTCTGGACGGACAGCCTGGGAGCGGGCCGCGGACAGAATCGCGGTCGCCATCGTGACTCCGGCGGACGGACCATCCTTGGGAATGGCGCCAGCGGGCACATGGATGTGGAGATCCCGGTGCTCCATGAAATCGTGACGGATTCCGAGCGTCGCCGCTTGCGATCGAATATGGCTGAGGGCCGCTCTGGCCGACTCCTGCATGACGCTTCCGAGCTGACCGGTCAGAACGATGTTCTGGTGACCGTTGGGCAGGAGGCTCGCCTCGATATACAGCACGTCGCCTCCGGTCTCCGTCCACGCGACGCCCGTGGCGACGCCGGGTCGCGAGGTCCGGAATGCCGCCTCGCGTCGAAAGCGTGGAGCACCCAGAAACTCGGTGACCTGCGCGACGCGGACGATTTCGGGGGTAGCAACAGACGTCGCGTCGGCGGGTCTGGTCGCGACACGCGCGGCGATCTTTCTGGCGATGGCGGCGAGCTGGCGTTCCAGGCTTCGCACACCCGCCTCGCGCGTGTATTCCGCAATGACTTCCCGGAGGGCATCGTCCTCAATCGTCACGGCGTCTGGCGCGAGGCCGTGCTCCTGAAGCTGGCGCGGGATGAGGTAGCGCCGGGCGATGTGCATCTTTTCTTCCTCGGTATAGCCGGAGAGCGAGATGATCTCCATGCGATCGAGGAGCGCCGGATGAATCGTGCCGAGCTGATTGGCCGTCGCGATGAAGAGCACGCGCGAGAGGTCGTAGGGAATCTCGAGATAGTTGTCACGAAATACGTTGTTCTGAGCGGGATCCAGCACCTCGAGGAGGGCCGCGGCGGGGTCTCCCTGAAAGCCCGCGTTCACCTTGTCGATCTCATCGAGCATGAACACGGGATTGATCGAGCCGGCCTGCTTCAGCGCGTGAATAATCCGGCCCGGCATCGATCCGATATAGGTGCGGCGATGACCGCGAATCTCGGCTTCGTCACGAATTCCTCCGAGCGAGATCCGCACGAACTTCCGGTTCATGGCGCGCGCAATGGACTGGCCGAGTGATGTCTTGCCCACGCCCGGCGGGCCGACGAAGCAGAGAATCGGGCCCTTCATCGTGCCCTTCAGCTTGCGCACCGCCAGGTATTCGACGATGCGTTCCTTGACCTTGTCGAGGTCGTAGTGGTCTTCGTCCAGTACGCGGCGCGCCTCGACGGGGTCGAGGCGATCTTCAGTGGAAGCGGTCCAGGGGACGTCGAGGATCCAGTCCACGTACGTCCGGATCATCTGGTATTCGGGTGAGGCGGGTGTCATGCGGTCGAGACGATCCAGTTCGCGCGTGACGACCTCCGCGACGGACTCCGGAAGTTTGGCATCCGCGACCTTCTTGCGCAGCTCCGTGGTTTCCGGTGCCTGGCCTTCGCCGAGCTCTTCCTGGATCGCCTTCAGCTGCTGACGCAGATAGTACTGACGCTGCGCATCGGTCATCTCCTGCTGCGTCTGTGACTCGATCTTGCTCTTCAGCTCGAGGAGGGCGATCTCGCGGTTGAGGGCGCTCGTGACCGCGTTCAGCTTGGCGAGGATATCGTCCGACTCGAGCAACTTCTGCTTGTCGTCGGCCTTCATATCGATCATCGACGCGAGCAGATAGCTGAGACGCAGGGGGTCGTCGATGTTCATGACGAGTCCGCGCAGCTCCTGTGACAGACCCGTCGACAGTGACAGGGCCCGATCGATCAACTCGCGGAGGCGCCGGACATACGCATCGACTTCGAGCGACTTGTCGACGCGTTCCGGGAGCGGCGTAATCCGCGCACGAAGCATTCCGCCCGAGTGGCTGATACTGTCGGCTTTCGCCCTCGCCATGCCCTCGACGATCACGTGCACCGTGCCTGACGCGCGCGCCATCTGCCGGAGGATGCCGACGGTGCCGATGCGCCGCAGGTGCTCGGGCTGAGGCTCGTCGGCGCCTCCATCGTCGAGAAGCAGCAGGACGAGCCGATCACCGGCGAGCGCCGCGTTGATGCTTTCGACCGAGCTCGGCCGATTGACGGCCAGCGGCTGGATCGTCAGCGGAAAGGCTACCGTCTCCTTGAGCGGAAGGACGGGCAGCTCGCCAGGGAGCGGCGGCGATGAGGGCGTGACGGACTCGGCCATGGCCAAATTGTACCGGCGACTCGATTCATTCTAGTAGCAATGATTGGCGCACGTCAGCCTTCGGGTGGTGCCACGCAAGGTACTAATACAGGAACGGCACCAGCTTCCACGGCACCAGGCGCATGTACGACTCGTACTGGTCACCGAGCGCATGCCGGAGGCTTCGTTCTTCCCACACAATCGCGACCACGAGGTACGCGCAGCTGATCGTCGCGAACAGCAAACGGTCCGGCGTCATGTGCAGCGTGCCGAACACCGCAAGGATCCATCCCAGATATAGAGGATGGCGCACCCACAAATAAGGTCCCTCGACCAGAATCCGCATGTTGCGATCCGCGTCATCGAGTTGTCGTATGCCCGCCAGTTCGAGCGCGTCGAGCATACGGACGGTGCGCGCAATCAGTCCGAGGCCGGCCAGCTGAATCGCCATCCCCACCCAGCTCCACGGACCGGTCGCCCAATAGAGGGCAGGCCCCGGCACCGGGTCCCAGACGCGGCACACGAGCGCCAGGAGAATGCTCGACAGCCAGACGTACGTCGAGCGTTCGAGCTCCGCCGGAACTCGTCGCGTGACCCACCGTTTGAACGACGACCTCGCCGCCACGCTGTGATGCAGCGCAAACACCGTGAACAGCAGAACATTCGTCCCAATCGCGCGCGCCGGGCCGTGAGTGTCACCTGAGCTGTGCAGACGGCCCAGCACGACGCCGTAGAAATAGGCCGTGTATGCGAGCGATGCTATGAACGCCGCGCCGCCGACCCAGGCGAAAGCGCGCGCGAAGGGCGTGGACGGCGGCGGTCCGGCGGGCATCACGCGTATTATAGGAAGGAGCGGTGGTGAACCAGCCTGCCTCGCCCCGCGTCGAGCGTGCATGGGACGCCACAACGGCTCAACTCCTTCCGCCCACCAGCGCATCGCTATCACTGGGATTGGCGTAGTATCGCCGTTCGGGGTTGGCCGCGAGCGCTTCTGGGAAGCCGTGAGTCGCGGGTGTAGTGGTACGCGAGCGGTGACGGAATTCGATGTGAGCGGCATCCCCTGCCGCGTCGCCGCGGCTGTGCCTGGCGTGTCGATGGACGACGTCCCGGCACTCGACGGCGATGCCGATTCAGAACACGAGTCTCGAGCGGATCCGAAGCGCTATTCGAAGGCGGCGCTGATCGGGGTGATCGCGGCGCGCGAAGCATGGGCAGACGCGGGCCTCCGCGCCGGCGATCCAGACGCGGGTGTGCTGATAGGGAGCGGCGGCGGCGGCATCGATGTCGGCGAGCGGCAGTACTACGACTACTTCGTCGAGGGAGGCCGGAAGGTCACGCCGTACGCGATCGCCATCTCGATCGTCGGCATGGTGTCGAGCGAGATTTCGATCTCTCTGCGGTTGCACGGCATCAGCCATGTCATGTCGTGCGGTTGCACCAGCTCGACCGACGCGATCGGGTACGCCTGCAACCTGATTCGGATGGGCGAAGCCGACGTGATGCTCTCCGGCGGCGTGGACGCCTGCGTGACGCCGGGAATGCTGTTCGGCTTCTCGCGCATGCGTGCCGTGTCGACGAAGTACAACGATCGTCCGGCGGAAGCCTCGCGGCCCTTCGACAGAGGACGAGACGGGTTTGTGCTTGGGGAAGGCGCGTGGATGCTCGTCCTCGAACGCGAGTCGCGCGCCAGGGCCCGAGGTGCGAAGGTCTATGCCACGGTTGAAGGGTATGGCTCGACGTGCGATGCCTACCACCGGGTGCAGATGGCTCCCGATGGAGAAGAAATCATCCGCGCACTCACCCTGGCGGTCGATCGATCCGGGCGGCGAGTCGAAGAAATCGAATACATCAACTATCACGGCACGTCGACCGTCCTGAACGACGCCGTTGAGTCGCGCACGGTGCGCGCGCTCCTTGGAGATCGCGCGGACCGCGTGCCCGGCTCGTCGACCAAGTCGATGATTGGCCACCCTCAGGGCGCCAGCGGATCAGCCGGCGTTGTGACGACGGCCCTGGCGCTCTCCCGACATTTCCTGCCGCCGACGATCAATCTGGTCGAGCTCGATCCGAGCTGCAACATGGACTTCATTCCGAACACGGGCCGTCCCGCCTCGCCCGCTGCCGCGCTCTGCAACTGCCTCGGTTTCGGATCAAAGAACTCGGCGCTCGTCCTGGGCGCAACGGCCTGAGGCCGTCCCATGAACCTCGACGTCCTGATCGTCGGCGCCGGTCCCGCAGGATCCATCGCCGCGCTGGTTCTGGCCCGCGCGGGTGTCCGTGTGCGCCTCGTGGATCGCACGGTGTTCCCGCGCGATAAGTTGTGCGGCGACACGATCAATCCAGGAACTGTCGCGCTTCTGCGGGCGTTGAACATTGCCGAGCGCGCAGTCGATGGCGCGCTTCCCATCGACGGCATGATCGTGAGTGGGGACGGCGGCGCGATGATCGAAGGGCGATATCCCGCCGGCGTCCAGGGTTTCTCGCTGGTTCGTCGGGACTTCGACGCGAGACTGCTCGAGGCCGCCGTGTCAGCCGGAGCCGAGTTCCAATCCGGCGTGGTCGCGCGAGGGCCAGTCTGTGGCTCCACGAGCAACCTCGTGACCGGTGTGCTCCTGGACGACCACTCCGGTCACCCTCGAGCGCAATCGGCCCGGCTCACCATTGCCGCGGACGGACGACGATCGGTCCTTGCGTTCTCGCTGGGCCTGGCCCGACATCCGGCCCGACCCCGACGATGGGCCGTGGGCGCGTACTACGAGGGCGTCGGCGGCTTGTCCAGTCTTGGTGAGATGCACATTCGTCGTGATCGATACATCGGCGTGGCCCCCATCCCGGGTGGCATCACCAACGTCTGCCTGGTCGGAGAGTTCGCTGAACGGCCCGGCATGCTTCGCCATCCGGCTCAGGTGGTCGACCGGATGCTTGCGGCGGATTGGTTGTTGCGAGACCGTTTCGCCGGCGCGCGTCTCATCGCGAAGCCAACGGTGATGGGCCCTCTCGCGGTTGATGCAGTGGGCGCAGGCACTCGAGGCTTGCTGCTCGCCGGTGATGCGGCGGGCTTTATCGATCCGATGACGGGAGATGGTCTGCGTTTTGCCATCGAAGGCGGCATGCTCGCGGCGCGCGCGGCTGTCGAATTCCTGGAGGCGCGGCTTCCAGATCCACATGTGCAGCTTGCCTCGTGGCGCGCCTCCGCGTTCGCTGGCAAGTACCGTTTCAATCGCAGCCTTCGGTTTCTCGTCAGCTCACCGGTGGCACTGTCGGTTGCGGAGCCGGCCGCGAGGCTGGCGCCGGGCCTCATTGATCGCGTCATCGCCCGCGCAGGCGATGTGCGGCACGCCTATTCAGCCGCCTAGGCGATCCATGGCCGTCGTCCTCGCCGCAACCGCCGCGGTATTCCTGATGATGCTCGCAGAGCTCCAGCTGGCACGGCACAACGAGCGGGTGCTCCGTGCCCGCGGCGCAACCGAGCCGTCCGACGATGTGTATCCGATGATGCGGTGGGTGTATCCGGTGTGTTTCATTGCGATGGCCGGTGAGGGTGCCATTCGAGGCGTGAATTCACCTCGAGCGCTGGTGGCGGGCCTCGTGCTCTTCGGTCTCGCCAAGGTATTGAAGTTCTGGGCCGTGGGCACGCTGGGCGTCCTCTGGTCGTTCAGAGTGCTCGTCCTGCCTGAACACCCAATCCGCGCCGGCGGTCCATACCGGTACCTGCGTCACCCGAACTACGTGGCTGTGCTCGCCGAAATTGGATCGTTTGCGTTGATCGTCGGCGCGCGCGTGACCGGCGTCGCGGCGCTGCTGCTCTTCGGCTGGCTTCTTCTTCAGCGCATTCGAGTCGAGGAGCGTGCCCTGCGGCGATGAGCGACGCGACCGGCGCCGCTCCACGGAGCGAATGGCGATCCACCTTTCACAACTGGCTCCGAGACCGAATCCAAGTGACTGGCGTCCAAAGACTAACGGCTCTGGGCGCTCAGCTATAATACGAACATCCCATGAAAAAGAGAGTCGCATGGCGACCGCGGTTGGCAGCGCGGTTGCTTCAACATCGAGCGATGATGCTGGCTCTGCTGTCGGTCGCGCTGGGGTTCTGGCTTGCGTGGCCGGCCATCAGTGCCATGCGGCTCGACGTGTTTCGCGCGAACACGGTCGAGGCCCAGGCTCAACCTTCACGTTCCGCGAACGACAGCCCACTCGGTCGCGCGCGCGATCACATTCTTCACGGCCGCTACGACGAAGGCGAATCCATGCTCCGCGAGCTCGCCCGCGAGGACGCGACTGGCGACGCCGCTCTCGAGCTGGGCCTTCTCCGCATCACGCTCGGACGTCGCGAACAGGCCGTGCCGGCTCTCGAAGCGATCGTCGAGGCGGGCGACTCGTCCCGGGATGCGTTCATGATCGCGCGCGCGGGACGAGCGGCGCGCGCGCTCGGCCAATTCCAGGAGGCGAACGCGTACTACCGCTTGGCGGCGTCGATCATGTCGAACGATTCGGCCATCAATACCGGTTGGGGCGAGCTGTTCCTCGAGAAGTACAACCGGCAGGACGCGACCCGATCCTTCCAGGCAGCCCTCGCCCGCGACGCGAACTACGTCCCGGCGATGATGGGTCTGGCGCGCGCGACGGTCGAGGACAATCCGCCGCTCGCAAGCGGACTGGTCGATCGCGTTCTCGCGCGCGATCCTGATTACGTGGAAGCCTACCTGTTTGTCGCCGAGCGACATCTCGATGAGAGTCGTCGGGCCGAGGCAAAGCAGGCGATCGACAAGGTCCTGGCCATCAACCCCTCGAGGCTCGAGGCTCACGCGCTTCTTGCGGCGATGGCCAATCTCGAGGGACGTCAGGCCGATTTCCAGTCGGAGGTGGCCAAGGCGCTGGCGGTGAACCCGACGTATGGGGAGGTGTACCGTGTCGCCGGTGACCAGGCGGCCAGGAACTACCGGTTCGAAGAGGCCGTTGCGCTGGCCCGCCAGGCAATCGAGCTCGATCCTGAGAATGTCCGTGCCCACGCAGATATTGGCCTCCACCTCCTGCGGACAGGTGACGAAGAAGGCGCCCGCGAGGCCCTGGACCGGGCGTTCGAGGCCGATCGCTTCGATGTGGTCACCTACAACCTGCTGGGCCTACTCGACAACCTCGCCACGTTCGACACGATCGAAGAGGGGGACCTCCAGGTGCGGTTTCACCCTGACGAAACCGGCGTGATGCGGGAATATGCCGTGCCACTGGCGCAGCTGGCACTGGCGACACTCTCGGCTCGTTATCGCTTCGAGCCAGTGGGACCGATCCTCATCGAAATGTTTCCGCGGCACGATGATTTTGCCGTCAGAAATGTCGGGCTCCCCGGCATGATCGGCGCGCTCGGCGCGTGCTTCGGCCGCGTCGTCACGCTCGATTCGCCGCGGGCGCGGCCTCCCGGCACCTTCAACTGGGGAGCGACGCTCTGGCACGAGATGGCCCACGTCATCACGCTGCAGATGTCGAAGCAGCGCGTTCCGCGATGGTTGACGGAAGGCATTTCCGTGTACGAGGAGAAGCGCGCGCGTAGCGAATGGGGACGGGAGATGGAGATCCCCTTCGCGCAGAAGATGGACCGGGGCGAGATTCTCAAGCTCCGCGATCTCAACGCGGCATTCACCAACCCGCAGACGATCTCGCTGGCGTACTACGAGGCCTCACTCCTGGTTGACCACATCGTCACCGCGCATGGTGAGCCAGCGCTCCAGAATCTCGTGCGTTCATACGGTGAGGGCGTGGATACCGATGTGGCGATCAAGTCGGCCCTCGGTGTCGATCTCGATGCGCTGCAAAAAACATTCGACGAGGCTCTGCAGCGATCCTTTGGTCCGCTCGCCAAGGCGCTCCGTGCGCCCGACGGACTCGCCGGCGCGCCGCTCGACAAGCTGCGCGCCTTTGCCGCGAGTCAGCCTGACAGCTACCCGGTGCAGATCGCGCTCGGGCAGGCGCTCGGTCAGTCGGGGGATGCGAGCGGGGCGACGCAGGCGTTTGAGCGGGCCGTGAAGCTCGTGCCGATGGCCACCGGCAAGGAGAGCCCGCACGCCATGCTCGCCGATATGGCGCTCGAACAGAACGACAAGGCGCGCGCCAAGACCGAGCTCGAGGCGCTCATTTCGTACGACCACGCGAACATCGAAGCGGCCCGCCGACTCGTCGCGCTCCTCGATCCTGAGACCGAGCGGGAACGTCTCGGGTCCGCGCTCGAACGCGTGATTGCCATCGATCCGTTCGACGCGAACGCGCATTCGATGCTCGGGCGAATCGCGCTCACTCGGAAGGACGTCGAAGCGGCGTCGCGCGAGTTCCGCGCTGCGCTGGCGGCCGGCCCGGTGGACGCGGCCGAAGCGCACTGCGACCTCGCCGAGTGTTATCTCCTCGCCGGACGACGTGCCGATGCGAAGAAACAGACGCTCGCGGCGCTCGAGGTGGCCCCGTCCTACCAGCGGGCCCAGGAACTGCTGCTCAAGTTGGTCGAGGAGGGCAGGTGAGCATCGGCCGGCGCTGGATGATCGTGCTCGCCCTGTCAGGTGTGTTGCGCCTCCGGTGCTCTCCGGCCTCAGGGCGCAGATCCCCCACACTGGCGACGAGCGATTCGCCGGGCTGGAGTGGACGTTCGTCCGGATTCGCTATCACTACGTCACGGAAGGACGGTTCAGGCTCGAATACTGGGGCGAACCGTGGGCGATCGATGCACCAGCCGCCGAACAGAACCTCTCTCGGCGACTGCGCAGCGTCACGGCGATCAAGGTCAACGATCCGATTGTGCTCGCGCTGGACGATCCGGAGTTGTGGTTGCACCCGTGGATCTACTTCGTCGAGCCGGGCAACCTGCACCTCACGGACGCCGACGTGCCGATTCTTCGCGAATATCTCCTCCGAGGCGGCACGGCGACATTCGATGACTTCCATGGACCGTATGAATGGGAGAATCTGGTGCAGGAGCTCAAGCGCGTGTTTCCGGAACGCCAGATCGTGGAGCTGACGCCGCCGCATCCGATTTTCAACTGCTTCTACAAGATCGACGCCTATCCTCAGATTCCGGGACTCGGGTCGTTCTTCAACGGTCGCACGTGGGAGAAAGGCGGATTCGTGCCGCACCTGCGGGCGATCCTCGACGATGCGGGCCGGCCCATGGTGCTGATCAACTGGAATACCGACATGGGCGACGGCTGGGAATGGTCGAACGCCGAAGAGTATCCGGGTTACATTCGGTACACGGCCGAAGCGTATCGGATGGAGATCAACGAAATACTGTACGCGCTCACGCACTAGAAGGGTCACAGGGTCGAAGGGTCGTGACGGTCGAAGGGGAGCACATGGAGCTGGCGACGAGTGGATTGGCCGAGCGCCTCGCCGAAGGGCGGGCGCGCATTCTCGGCGAGCTGCGCAAGGTCATCGTCGGACAAGACGAGGTTGTGGACCAGGTGCTGATGGCCCTCTTTACGGGTGGCCACTGTCTGATCACCGGAGTGCCCGGTCTGGCCAAGACGCTCCTGATCAAGACGCTCGCGGCGATTCTCGACCTGTCCTTCAAGCGCATTCAATTCACGCCGGACCTGATGCCTTCGGACATCACCGGGCACCGAGATTCTCGACGAAGTCGAGGGCAGCCGTTCTCTGCGATTCGTCAAGGGGCCCGTGTTTGCCCAGATCATTCTGGCGGACGAAATCAATCGCACGCCGCCCAAGACGCAAGCCGCGCTCCTCGAAGCCATGCAGGAGTATCACGTGACGGCCGCCGGTCGGACCTACGAGCTCGAGCGGCCGTTCTTCGTCCTCGCCACGCAGAACCCCATCGAGCTCGAGGGCACGTATCCTCTGCCGGAAGCGCAGCTCGATCGATTCATGTTCAACGTCGTGATGAGCTATCTCAGCGAAGATGACGAGGTGCGCGTGGTCACGGCGACGACGGGCACGTCGAGGCCGGTGCCCGAATGCGTGTTGAGCGGAGCCGATGTGCTCGAGTTCCAGGAGATCGTCCGGCAGGTGCTCGTCTCCGACGAGATCGCCCGCTATGCGGTGCACCTCGTCGATGCGTCCCGCCCGGGCCGGGGCGCGGGTCTCGAGTTCGTGCAGAAATGGGTGAAGTGGGGGGCCGGGCTGCGCGCGTCGCAGGCCCTGATCCTGGGCAGCAAGGCCCGCGCAATGATGCACGGACGCTATCACGTGTCGGTGAAGGACATTCAAGCGCTCGCGTATCCCATCCTGCGGCACCGCATCATCACGAACTTCTATGCTGAATCGGAACGCGTGAATTCCGACGGCATCATCGCGCGCCTGCTCGACGCCGTTCCGGTACCGAGGAGCGGTCTCTGATCCGATGGCGCCGCTGACACGCCCCGGCGAACTCCAGTTTCTCGATCCCACCGTCATCGCGCGGATGGGGTCGCTCGAGCTCAAGGCCCGCACGATTGTCGAGGGCTTTCTCTCGGGCCTTCATCGAAGTCCCATGAAAGGGTTCAGCGTCGAATTTGCCGAGTACCGGCAGTACATGCCCGGCGACGACCTGTCCACGATCGACTGGAAGGTCTACGCGCGAACGGATCGGCACTATGTGAAGAAGTTCGAGGAGGAAACAAACCTCGAGTGCCACATTCTGCTCGACGTGAGCGCGTCGATGGGGTACATGTCCACCGGCGTCTCCAAGATTCAGTACGGGGCGTTTCTCGCCGCGTCGCTCGCGTATCTGATGAATCGTCAGCGTGATGCCGTCGGCCTCATGGCATTCGACGAGACGATCCGCAAAATCCTGCCGCCGAGTGCCAGGCCTGGCCACTTCCACGCGCTGCTGGTGTCCCTCGAAGAGCTGCGGCTGGGACAGCGGACCGACTGCGCCAAGCCACTGCACCAGCTCGCTGAGGCGCTCGTCAAAAGAGGCCTTGTCATCCTGATCTCAGATCTCCTCGACGAGCCGGACAAGGTGATCGAGGGTCTGAAGCACTTCCGCTTCAAAGGGACAGAGGTGGTCGTGTTTCATGTGCTCGACAAGGACGAGCTCACCTTTCCGTTCGAGCGCGCGACACGGTTCCGCGACCTGGAGAGCGACGACGAGGTGATTGCCGTGCCCGCGCTTGTCCGGGACACTTATCTGCGCGAAGTCCGCGACCTGATTGCGCTGTACGAGCGCGAGCTCAGGGTGGTGGGCATCGACTATTGCCTGCTCGACACATCCACCCCGCTCGATTTTGCGCTGATGTCGTATCTCTCCACCAGGGGGCGTTCGTACTGAGCCGACAACCGGGTCGTGCCCATGCTGTCCTTTCTTGCTCCGGCGTTTCTGATCGGCGCGGCCGCGGCGGCGATCCCTGTCTTCCTGCACCTCTTCAAACGCCAGACTGAACAGCAGGTCGCATTCAGCGCCGTTCGCTTCCTCCGCCGCGCGCCTGTCGAACAGGCTCGACGCCGAAAGCTGCGCGAGCTCCTGCTGCTGGCGCTGCGCGTGTCGGCGGTCATCCTTCTCGCCTTCGCCTTTGCGCGGCCCTACTTCGCGGCGGCCACCGGCACAAGCGGCCGCATCACGGTCGTGGCGGTCGATCGATCGTTCAGCATGTCGCCGCCGGCCAGGTTCGCGCGCGCGCAGGAGCTGGCGCGATCGGCGGTACGGTCGGCGCCGTCCGGCGATCGCGTCGCGCTCATCGTCTTCGCCGATGAAGCCGAGGTGATCGTGCCGCCGACGACCGATCGTGCGGAGATTCTGGGCGCCATCGACCGCCTGGAGACCGGCTATGGCGCGACACGGTACGGCGTGGCGCTCGGTCGCTCCGGAGAAGTGCTCGCCAGCGCGCCGGGCCGGGTGGTCCTGGTCACGGACCTCCAGGAGAGCGGCTGGGCCCACGGCGATCGCGGCGGCATTCCGGGTCAAGTGCCTGTTGACGTCGTCGATGTCGCCGAGGCGCCCGCTAATCTGGCCGTCGTTGAAGCGCGGCCGGATCCGGATGGCATGACGGCCCTCGTGCGCAACTTCGGCGCGGCCGCTCGCAGCGGAAAGGCGCACCTCACCATCGACGGTCGTGCCGTCGCCGACACGCAGTTTCAGGTGGAGGGCGGAATCGCCGCGGCGATCCACTTTCAGACGATGCTGCCGTCACGCGGCGTGGCGGCCGTGGCCATCGACGACGCGCAGGGATTCGAGGCGGACAACACACGGTACGTCCTGCTCGATCCGGCGGAGCCGTCCGACTTGCTGCTGGTAACCGGCAGCGGCAGTCCCGACAACGAAACCTTTTATCTCGATCGAGCGCTCCTCATCGGCGGTGAGTCGAGCCGCTTCCGTTCACGCCACGTCAGCGCGGCGAAGCTGTCGGACGTGACCGGCGCCGAGCTGTCGCGCTACTCGCTCGTGCTCCTCCTTGGAACGCGAGGTCTCGATCGGAAGAGCGTCGATCTTCTGTCGTCCTACGTCTCGGCAGGCGGCGGCCTGTTTCTGGCGGCCGGACCGGATATCGATATGGAATCGATTCGCGATCTTCTCTCCGGGCGAGTGCGGATCGGCCCGCCCGCGCCGCCGGCCGCGCAGCCACTCAGTCTTGCGCCCGTCGACGCGCGCCACCCCGTGTTCAAGGCTTTTGGAGCGGCGGCGACGAACCTGAGCAGCGTGCGCTTCAGACGCGCGGTCCGAGTGACCGACGAGGCGGGTGGTCGCGTCATTGGGCGCTTCAGCGACGGCAGCGCCGCGCTGGTCGATTGCGTGGTCGGCAAGGGCCGACTCGTGTTCTTTGCCTCCGATCTCAACAATCGGTGGAATGACTTTCCGCTGCACCCCGTGTTCGTCCCCTTCGTGCACGAGCTCGCGCGGTATCTGTCCGAGGCGCGAGATCGTCGCCGGGAGGTGCTCGTCGCGGAGCTTCCGCCGAATACGCCGAAATTGCCCGGTGTGCACACGATACCTGAAGCGAGCGTGGCGCCGGTGTCGGGTGCGGCTCAGACCGGCCGTAGAGTGGTGGCCAACGTCGATCCCCAGGAGTCAGACCCGACGCGGTTGACCTCCGAGCGCTTTGCCGCCGCCATGACCCGGCTGAACGCGACGGCGGCCGTCGAGGCCCAGGCCTCGGCCCGCACTCAGGAGGAGGGCCAGCGACTTTGGCGGTACGGACTCCTCCTGATGGTCGTAGGATTAGTAATAGAGGGGTTTCTCGGCGGCCGGATGGGGTGAGCGCGGACCAACGGACAGGGTGCATGGGATGAACGACGACTATCGCCAGCTGACTGCGGTTCTGGCACGCGTTCGCACGCGCTGGCGGACCCTCAGCGGCCTGTCGGCGATGACGAAGGCCGTGCTGGCGGGCGCAGGCCTGGCACTCGCGGCCCTCGTGGCATATCTCATCGCCGCGCCCGGGGAACCCGGCGTCGTGATCCTGTTTCTCGTGCCCGCCGTCGGGCTCCTTGCCTGCGGCGGATGGTTCATTTGGACACTCCGCCGACGGCCCGACGATCGAACCGTAGCGAGACTGATCGAAGAGCGATGCCCTGAACTGGAAGATGGTCTGGCGACCGCAGTGGAACTCGGTGGCCGTACTCATCAGCCGGCTGGGGCCAGCGTCCTCCTCGCGCCACTCATCGCCGATGCCTTGTCGAAAGTCAGCCGTCTGGATCTCGACCGCGTCATCCCTTCGCGACTCATCCGGCGCGCCGCCATGGGGGCTGGCCTTGGCGTGGGCGTTCTGTTGGCGGTTCTCTATTCAGGCCGCGAGCCGGGGTATCGCGCCCTCGAAGTTGCAGGCGCGTATCTCTTCCCGTCGCGATTTGCGATACAGGTCGAGCCGGGTGACTTGCGGCTCCGGGCGGGCCGGCCTCTCCTGATTCACGCCCGGTTGTCCGGCGCGACGCCGACCGCCGTCCCCGTGCTCGAGCTGACGGGCGAGCGCCCCCGGCGCATTCCAATGAAACGCGCCGGTCGGTCCAACGAGTACGCGGCCTTCCTCGAATCCGTCACCGACTCGTTCAAGTACAAGGTGACAGCAGGATCGCGCGCGTCCGATCAATACAGCGTCGAAGTCATCCGTCCGCCGCGCGTCGCGCGAATCGATCTCGAGTATCGCTATCCGGCTGCGACCGGCCTCGCTCCGAGAGTCGAAGAGGATGGCGGGGATGTATACGGACCGGCGGGCACGCGCGTCGAGCTCAGAGTCCGGTCGGACCGGCCGGTGAATCGTGGCGAGCTGAAGCTCGCCGACGGGTCTCGTGTCGCCCTCACATCGCTGGGCGGCGATGTCCTGTCCGGCGAGATCCTCATCGGCGGCGACGGATCGTATCGCGTGGCACTGGCCGATCGCGATGGCCTCGAGAATCCGGGCGACACGGAGTACTTCATTCGCACGCTCGACGATCGGCCACCTGACGTCCGTATCATCCGGCCCGCCGGCGATCGACAGGTGACGCGTCTCGAAGAGGTGGCGATTGAGGCACGCGCCGACGACGACTACGGCCTCGGTCAGTTCGATCTCGTGTATTCGGTGCGAGGCGGACCCGAGAAGACCGCTGCCTTCCGCACCAAGGGATCGGCGTTGACCTTGAACGGTTCCTACACGCTGTATCTCGAGGAGCTGAGTGTCGCGCCAGGGGACTTTGTGACGTACTACGCGCGGGCGCGTGACGTCAGCAAAGGCCGGCGGCCGGCCGAATCTCGCAGCGACATCTTTTTCATCGAGATCAAGCCGTACGACGAAGAGTTCGTTTCGGCGCAGAGCCAGGCTTCGATGGGCGGAGGCGGCGGGGGAGCTCTCGACGATCTCGTGGGCGCGCAAAAGGACATCATCGTCGCAACCTGGAAGCTCGACCGGCGTTCATCGTCCGGACGATCGCAGACGGACATTCAGGCGGTGGCGCGCGCGCAGGGTGAGCTCAAGGCCCGGGTGGCCGCGGCCTCGGATGAGTACAGCCGGCCACAGACCGATCTTCGTTGGAGACGGCCCCGCCCCGGCCAGGGCGATTCTGCTCAGACGGCCGCCAAGGACGACCCAATGGGGCGCGCGGTCGAAGCCATGAGCCGCGCCGAGGCGGCCCTCGAGCGGCTGAAGACTGCCGATGCCCTGCCGCCGGAAATGGACGCCCTGAACCAGCTTCTCAAGGCGCAGGCTGAGGTCAGGCGCAAGCAGGTGGCTCGGCAGCAGGCCAACGGCGCCAGTGGCGGATCGGGTCGAGCCGATCAAGATCTCTCCTCCCTCTTCGATCGCGAGCTGCAGCGCCAGCAGCAGACGAACTATGAAACGCCGACGAGTTCGGAAACGCGAGACGACGAGAAGCAGGACGAAGCGCTCGCGAAAATTCGTGAGCTGGCCCGTCGGCAGGACGAGCTCAACCAGCAGCAGCGGGATCTCGCCGAACGACAGAAGAACCTGAGCACCGAAGAGCTCAGGCGTCAGCTCGAGCGCCTGACACGCGATCAGTCCGAGCTGCGCCGCCTGGCGGAAGAGCTGTCCCGATCGCTTGGCCAGCAGCAATCGCAGTCCAAGCAGTCCAGCCAGGGTCAGCAGGGAGGGGCAGGCGAAACGGGCAGCAAGCGGATGGGTGACATTACCGAGGAGATGCGGAACGCCGCCAGCGAGCTGCGCCGGCAGGCTCCTGCGGAGGCCAGCGCGCGGGGTGGTCGAGCCCTCGAGAAGCTGCGAGATCTCGAGCGCCGAATGGCCAGCAGTCAGCCCGACGACTTCCGTCGCGCTGCCGGAGATCTTCAGCTCGAGGCGCGGCAGATTGCTGAGGGTCAGCGGCAGGTCGCCGAAGAGATGAAGCGGATGGGCGCCAGTCGACCGTCGAGTGACGGAGCGCGGCGTGTCGCCGGCGACAAGGAGCGGCTCGCCGAACGCGCGGCGAAGCTCGAAAAAGGCGTGAAGGACCTGTCTCAATCCTCTGATGCCGGAAGCGACAGCGACCGCACGGCGCTCGACGACGTGAACAAAGAGCTCGACGAGCAGCAGCTGTCGAAGCGCATGCGCGAGTCCGCCGAAGGTCTGCGGCAATCTGCGGCAGGCGAGTCGAAGAGCGACGGGAAGTCGGCTGCGAACGGATCGAACAAGCCCACCGGAGAGAACAGTGAGGTCGAGCGTCAAGTCGCTGCCGAGCAGGAGCTTGCCCGCGTGCTCGATCGCGTTGCCGACAAGCTGGGAGCTGCGGGCGGGTCTCGTGATGCGGAGTCGCGCAAGCTGGCCGAGCAGCTGGCTCGCGCCAGGGAGCTGCGCGATCGTCTGAACGAGATCGACCGGAAGCTGGCGGACATGCGGGCCGAGCGTCCGCAGGGCGAGGCGGGAACTCGAAGCCAGCAGTCGGGCGCCCCCGACTCTTCCGGCAAAGAGGGGCGCGTCGGCGAGAAGGGGTCAACGGGCGGCGGTGGCGCCGGAGAATTGGCCCGATTGGAAGAGGAGGTACTCGAAGCGCCTGCGTGAGGCACAGCAGCTAATGGAGCAGCTGCGTCGCGCCAACGTCGAGGGACTTGGCGGTACTCCCGAAAACTGGGAGCGGAGTCTGTCCGCCCCTGGAACCGAGGCGTTCAAGCAGGACTTCTCCGAATGGAATGTCCTTCGTCAGGGCGTGACCGAAGCGCTCGAACGCGCGGAGCAATCTCTGTCGGCCAACCTGCAGGAGCGAGAAGCCCGGGATCGACTGAACGCGGGACCGGACGATCAGGCTCCGGAGGCCTATCGTCAGCTCGTCGAACAGTACTTTCAGTCCCTCGCCAACCGCCGGAAACACTAGCCCGTGCAATTTGCCTATCCGATCCCCTCGTGGGCGTGGATCCTTCTGATCTCCGCCGTCTGCGGCCTGGCCTACGCGACATACGCGCATTTGGTCGTGCCCATCACACAGGTTCAGCGGGCGGTTCTGACGACACTGCGGGGCGTCACCCTGATGCTCCTGGCCCTGTTCCTCCTTCGCCCGACGATGCCTCTGCCGCCGAGCGCGTCCAGTAACGCGGTGGTGCCAATCCTGGTTGACGTGTCGCGCAGCATGCGCATCAAGGACGCCGACGGGGGCACGCGGGAAGAACGAGCGGCTGCGCTCTTGAGCGATCTCCGGGCGCGCCTGTCTCCTCAGTTTCCCGTGGAGGTCTACACGTTCGGCGAGACGCTCGCGCAGGCCGACGACCGACCTCTGACGGCACAGGCCCGCCGAAGCGACCTCAGCGGTGCGTTGAACGAGCTCCGGTCGCGTCTCGGCGGGCGGTCGACAGCCGGGATCATCGTGATTTCCGACGGGGGAGACACAGGATCGCAGGACGTTGCGTCGAACGTCGATCCGGGTGCGCCGCCCGTCTTCACCATCGGGCTGGGTTCCCCGGTCGTTCAACGCGATCGAGAAATCACAGGTGTCGCTATCGGTGATGCGCCGCTTGGCGATTCGGTCGTCGATCTCAGCGTGACGGCGGTCGGTCACGGATTGGGCGCGGCGCCGCTCGAGCTTCGAGTCTCGACTGATGGCCGCCTGGCAGAAACACGTCGCGTCACGCCCGTCTCGGAGGGATCGCCGGTTCATGAGGTCTTCACGGTCTCGCCGAATCCCTCGTCGGCCACACTGGTGACCATGGAGATTCCGGCCGAACCGGGAGAGGTGGCTCCCGAGAACAACCGGCGCAGCCTTCTGGTCAGTCCGCCCGGCAGGAAACGACGCGTGCTCTTCATCGAAGGCGCACCAGGCTTCGAACACAGCTTCCTCAGGCGCGCATGGGCTCTCGATTCCGGCATCGAGGTCGATGCCGTCGTCCGCAAGGGCCGGAACGATCAGGGCGCGAACACCTATTTCGTCCAGGCTGACGCTACCAGATCCGCGGCGCTGCAGAGGGGCTATCCGGCGTCGCGCGAAACCCTGTTCGTCTACGACGCGATCATCTTCGGCAACATCGAGGGAGACTTCTTCTCGGAAGATCAGCTGGAGATGACCGCGGAGTTCGTGTCCGAGCGCGGCGGCGGGCTGCTCGTGCTGGGCGCTCAATCGTTTGCCGAGCGCGGCCTGGTTGGTACTCCGCTCGAAGATGTGCTGCCTCTCGAGCTGAGCGATCGGAACGGTGTCTCGTTGACGTCGCTCGAATCGGGAGGCCCGCTCATCAACCGCCTGATATTGACCAGCGACGGCGAACATCATCCGCTCATGCGCCTCACGCGTCCGGTCGAGGAAAACCGGCGACGATGGGCGGCGCTTCCGGCGCTGGCGTCGAGCTTCCCATTGGGGAACGCCCGGCCGGGTGCTCAAGTGCTGGCTATCGCACCGACCGAAGACGGATCGACACGGCCGATCGTCGCGGTTCAGCGGTACGGGCGAGGCCGTTCCATGGTGTTCGCGGGTGAGGCGGCGTGGCGATGGAAGATGTTCATGCCATCGAGCGACCGCAGCTACGAGATATTCTGGCGCCAGGCGGCGCGATGGTTGTCGACGAGCGCACCCGATCCGGTCTCGCTCGTGCTGCCGAGCGCGCCGGTGCCGGGCGAGCCGGTGTCGGTCGAATCGACAGTCGCCGACCGCGCGTTCAGGGCGGTCGCAGACGCGGCCGTGACCAGCCGGATTACGCTGCCGGGAGGCGATGTCCGCGAGCTCAAGCCCGCGCTGGCCGATGCGCGCGCCGGACGCTACGCAGCGTCCTTCACTCCCGAGCAGGCCGGCATCTATCGCATCGAAACCGAGGCGCACCGCGGCTCGACCAGCCTCGGCACGTCCGAACGCTGGCTGCTCGTGGGGGGCACCGATCCGGAATTTGCCGATCCGCGGTTGAATGAAGAGCTGCTCCAGCGTGTAGCGGCTGCGAGTGGCGGTCGGTACTTCCGCGCGAGCGATGCAGCGGGAGTCGTCGAACCGCTCCGAGCCTCGCGGCAGGAGCGCGGCGTCGTCGAGCGGCGAGACCTCTGGAACACGCCATGGGCCTTCGCGATCGTTCTCGCGCTGCTCTCCGTAGAATGGACTCTCCGAAGGCGCTGGGGCCTGCGATGAAACGAAGCGCGGTCCGGGGCCTGGTGGCCGCCGCGTCGGTCCTCCTCGGCTCGAACGCGGTCTTTGCGGCCGAGCGCTATGCCGTGGTCGTCATCGGCGCGGCCGGCGAACCCAAGTACGTTGAGAGCTACAACACCTGGCGCGCGAGCCTCGTGTCGGCCCTGACCAGCCGACTCGGATTTCCTGCGGACCACGTGACGGTGCTGGCCGAACAGGTCGAGCCCGGAGTTCAGCGGTCCACGAGCGATCAGATCAAAAAGACATTCACCGATCTCAAGGCCATGCTCAAGCCCGAGGACTTTTCGCTGGTGGTTCTCATCGGCCACGGTACGTTCGACGGCGACGCGGCCAAGTTCAACATCGTCGGACCGGACATCGACCAGACCGGGTGGAGCACGCTCCTCCGAGGACTGCCGGGGCAGCTCGTCGTCGTGGATACGACGGGCGCCAGCTTTCCATTTCTTCAAAGCCTCGCCACTCCGGGCCGCATCGTCGTCACCGCGACCGATTCAGTGGCTCAGCGGTACGAGACGGTCTTCCCCGAGTACTTCATCGATGCGCTCGACAACGAAGCCGCCGACGCGGACAAGAACGGCCGCATTTCCGTCTGGGAGGCGTTCGCGTACGCGAGCGCGTCGGTGAAACAGTGGTACGAACAGCGAGGACAGCTCTCGACCGAACGCTCGCTCCTCGACGATACGGGTGATGGCCTCGGCAAGGAAGCGGGCGCGCCTGGTCCTGATGGCGCGCTGGCGCGGTCCGTGTTTCTCGATGCGGAGGCGGCAGCGCTCGGCGCCGACGGCGAGTTGGCGGCCCTCAACCGTCGCCGGGCGATCATCGAGCAGCAGATTGAAGCGCTCAAGGCCCGCAAGCCGTCGATGAGCGAGCAGGATTTCGAAGAGCAGTTCGAAAAGCTCGCGACCGAGCTCGCGAAGGTGTCGCGCGAGATTCGCTCCCGCTCCTGATGCCGGCGCTCAGCTCCACCACTCGACGCGTTGGCGTTCGGGTCGCTTGAAAACCATCACGCCGAGTATCCCCGCCGCAAACCCCGCAACGTGGGCCCAGAATGCAATCCCGCCTGCGGGTTCAGCGCTCCGCGCCAGGGCAATCGAGCCGACACCACTCCAAAGCTGCATAACGAACCATACGCCCAGAAAGGCGACGGCGGGGATTTCCACGATCTCCCAGAACACCACCAGAAACACGAGCGTCAGGACTCGCGAGCGCGGGTACAAGACGAAATAGGCGCCCATGACGCCGGCGATCGCGCCACTGGCGCCGATCGTCGGAACAAGGGAGCTCGGCGCGCTGGCGACATGGGCGAGGGTCGCCGCGGTTCCGCAGAGCAGGTAGAAGAAGAGATAGCGGACGTGGCCCATGCGGTCTTCGACGTTGTCGCCAAAGATCCACAGGTAGAGCATGTTTCCAAGGAAGTGCATCCACCCGCCGTGGAGAAACATCGCGGTGACGACCGAGGCCCAGGCAAACTGCGCCGGGACGAGGCCATACGTGCCGAGAAATTCCGTGAATCGGCTGTCCGATACCGTGAGCTCGATCCACCAGCCCACCGCATTGGCTGTGATGAGGCCGACTGTGACGACGGGCACCGTGCGAGACGGGATGACGTCGCGGAGCGGGATCACAGGGCGAGTATATGAGCAAGGCGGGGAGCGAGCCACCGTGGGGCACCTTCGAGACTCCCCCCAGGATGGGGCGTATAATGGGCCTATGTCCCTCCGAGCGAGCTCGCGGCCCCTGCGCCGCTGGTTCGCCGTTGCCGCGCTGGCATTCTACGGAATGCTGTCCGCTAGCGCGGCCGTCAGCCACCACGATTTCGCCTGCCACCAGAAGTCGAGAACTCACTGCAGTTCGTGCGCGCTGACCCAGTACGCGTCGGGCGTTGAATCCAAGGAGACCGGTGGACTGCCCGCGGCGTCTTCTCATCGCCTCGACGGCGCGCCGGATGTCTGCGTTGACCTCTTCGTCGCTCCGCGCACAACCGGCCGATCGCCACCTGCCTGACTGATTCGCTAGAGAGTCGCGTCGTCCGTCGGGGCCGGCACTATGCGGGCTTCGATCCGGGCCAGTTTGGTCGTCATCCGTACTTGTGCGGGTGATGAGCCACGACGCGCCAGCGCATCACGGCGAGCGGGAGGTCTGGTTATGCGAACGTTTTTGAGGCGGTCGTCATGGATGGTTGCGGCGTGGTGTCTGATGGCGAGACCGGCAGGAGCCCAGCAGCCCGACACCGGTGCGGCAGCTGACGCCATTCGAGCCGAGCTCGCGACGCTGCGACAAGAGTTCGAGTCCGTGCGTCAGCAGTACGGCGATCGGCTGAACGATTTGGAAGGTCGACTCGCGCGTCTCGAGGCGTCGAAGGAGGGGAGCGAGACGCCGGCGCCACCCGCTTCGTCGCCAACCCCCGCGGAACCGACGACGGCCGTGGCAGAAGCGGCGCCTCAGGCACCCGATAGCGCCGCTCCGCAGAGCGCGCCACCCACCAGCGCACAGGTGCCCACGGGAGCAGAGGGAGCAGGTGGGCCCTCGGGTGCGCTGCCGGTTTACGGCAACGTCAACCTGATGTCGAAGATCTTCAATCCCGACGTGGCCGTCATCGGCGATTTTCTCGGCGCTGCCGGGAGCAACACGGTCAACCCGCAGCCGGCGCTCGAGATGCACGAAGCGGAGGCGTCGTTCCAGGCCGTGGTCGATCCGTACGCGAGGGCCGATTTCTTCCTGTCGTTCGGAGCCGAGGGCGCCGAAATTGAGGAAGGCTTCATTTCATTCCCGACAGTACCGGGAGGCCTGAACGTCAAGGTCGGCAAGATGCGCGCGGCGTTTGGCAAGGTGAACACGATGCACACGCACGTGCTGCCCTGGACCGATCGGCCGCTCGTCACCGAGAACCTCGTGGGCGGCGACGAGGGCATTTCCGATTCGGGGCTGTCTGTCGCGCGTCTCGTGCCGAATCCCTGGTTCTTCCTGGAGGCTACGGGTGAGGTCTATCGGGGCGACTCGGAGGTCTTCACCTCCAGTACCAGGAGTGATCTGACATACGTCGGGCGCCTTCGTGGATACCAGGACATTACCGAAGGGTCGAACCTCGAAGCTGGCAGTTCGATCGCGTACGGCAAGAACGAGCTGGGGTCGGATTACTCGACACGCCTCATCGGGTTCGACCTGACCTATCGATACCGTCCGCTGAGGCGCGCGATCTACAAGAGGTTCATGGCACGAACGGAAATGATCTGGAGCCGGAAAGAGCTGCTTGCCGGCGTTGCCAGCAGCGTTGGTGGCTATGTGTCGGGAGACTATCAGTTCGCTCGACGCTGGTTCGGCGGCCTGCGCTTCGACTACTCGGACCGGGCCGATGATGACTCGCAGCACGACGAAGGGATGTCGTGGCTCGTGACGTACTGGCCCAGCGAGTTCAGCCAGATCCGCGGTCAATACCGACGCATTCGCTACGCCGAAGGGGAAACGGCGAACGAGTTCCTCTTCCAGTTCCTCTTCTCGATCGGAGCGCACGGTGCGCACGCGTTCTAAAGTGTTCAAAGGTTCAAGGGTACTACGGTTCCAGGGTTCAAAAGGTGCCAGGGTTCTCGTGCTGATCGCGATTCATTGAGAGGTTACCTGTGACACGCTTCATTCGATTCGCTCGGTTGCTCGCCTTCGCCGCGGTTCTCGGTGCCGTGCCGGTCGACGCCGCCGTGAACGTGGTCGCGACCACCGAAGATCTCGCGGCGCTGACACGAGAGGTCGGAGGGGATCGCGTCAAGGTGGATGCCATCGCAAAGGGCTACCAGGATCCGCATTTCGTCGAGCCCAAGCCCAGCTTCATCCTGAAGCTGCACGGCGCCGATCTTCTCGTGGTCGTCGGCCGTGAAATGGAGATCGGCTGGCTGCCCCCGCTCATTCAGCAGAGCCGGAATGCCAAGATCCAGCCCGGGGCGGACGGCTACCTGGACGCGTCGCTCACGGTCCGCATCCTGGAGATCCCGACAGGCCAGATCACACGAGCGATGGGCGACGTACACCCGCTCGGCAATCCTCATTACTGGCTCGATCCGGACAACGGCCGCCGCATCGCGCAGGCGATTCAGAAGAAGCTGACGGCGAGCAGCCCGCCGGATGCCGCCTATTTCGCCGGTCGGTATGCGGACTTCGATCGGCGGCTCGCGGAGGCGCAGAAGCGATGGGACGCGGCGATGGCGCCGTACAAGGGCTTGAAGGTGGTGACGTATCATCGATCCTGGCCGAACTTCGCGGAGCGCTTCGGTCTCGATGTCATGGGGTACGTCGAGCCGCGACCGGGGATACCTCCGTCGCCGAGCCACACGCTGGATCTCATGCAGGAGATGAAGCGTCAGCACGTGACCATTATCATGGTCGAGCCGTACTTCGACCTGAAGACGCCCAACGCGATCGCGCGCGAGACTGGAGGCCGCGTGCTCGTCATGTCGCCATCGGTCGGCGGCGAAGCCGAAATCACTGACTACATCAAGCTCTTCGACTACGACATCAACCTGCTGGTCGCGGCGATCAAGCAGACAGGCGCAAAGTAGGTCGAATGGATCTCTCCACGATTCTCCAGTTCCTGGCGGCGCCGTTTGTCGCCAGCCTCATTCTCACGGGCATTCACGCATACCTTGGCGTCCACGTCGTCGAGCGGGGCGTCATCTTTGTCGATCTCTCGCTGGCGCAGATCGCCGCGCTCGGCGGGACCATCGCGCTCCTGCTGCCATTCACAGCTGGGGACCCCCACGCGCCGTCGGTCTACTGGGTCAGCCTCGGCTTCACCTTCATCGGCGCGGCGGTGTTCTCGACAATCCGTGGCCATCGAGCGCGGATCCCGCAGGAAGCCATCATCGGCATCTGTTACGCGGTGGCATCGGCGGCGTCCATCCTGGCGATGAGCAAGGCGACGTCTGAGAGCGAACATCTCAAGGACATGCTGGTCGGGAACATTCTGGCGGTGTCGTGGCCCGAGGTTGGCGAGACGGCGCTGCTGTACGGCGGCATCGGCCTCTTCCACTGGATATTCCGGAAGAACTTCCTCCTCATCTCGATGAACCCGCGCGAAGCGGCCCGGCAGGGGCTCTCGATTCGTTTTTGGGATTTTCTGTTCTACGCGTCGTTCGGGTTCGTGGTGACCTCATCGGTCGCGATTGCCGGGGTCCTGCTCGTGTTCTGCTATCTGATCGTGCCGTCGGTGGGGGCGATGCTCTATTCGGACCATGTCGGCCGCCGCCTCGCGATTGGCTGGACGATGGGAACGGTCGTGTCGGCGCTGGGTGTGTACCTGTCGCTGCTGCTCGACTTGCCGACCGGTGCGACGATAGTCTGCACATTCGGACTGGTCCTGGCGGTCATGGCCATCGTGCGTCCTCTGATCCAACGCTCGACACCCGGCGACACGCACCACACCGACTACTCGGACCGGGCCCATACGGCCTGAGAGCTGCCGATTCATGAACTGTCGCCAGTGTGGAACCGAAATCGCGGACAAGGCGCTGGTGTGCTTCCGGTGCGGCGCGCCGACATCGACACCGGAGGCGCGTGTCCCGGCGCCCGGCCGTGCGCGTTCTCGCCGGCTCGCGTGGCTGCTGGTTGCCGTGGTGCTCCTGATCGTCGAATACGTGCTCATTCAGATACGGGGTGTCAGAGTACCGGGCGCGGTTCTGCTGACAATTCTGGTCCTTGCGGGACTGTGCGTGGCCCTGGCGGTGCGACCGCGTCGATAGGCGCGGCCGCGCGGTCGGTTGCGCCCTCTCTTCTGAATCAGCTATCATCGCGGTCGCAAGCGCACTCACGCAGACTCTCACTTTCCTATGCCAGAAGCGCGACTCGAAGTCACCGACGCGCTCGGGCGTCGAATCGTCCCGATCGACAAGACCGCCTTCGCCATTGGCCGCCGCACGGGCAACGATCTGCGCCTGGTCGGCAGCGACGTGTCCCGCGATCACGCCGAAATCACCAAGGACGAGGACAAGTACGTCCTGAAGGATCGCGGATCGCGCTACGGGACCTTCGTCAATGGCGACCAAATTACAGGCGACAAGGCGCTTACGCACGGGGATCAGATTCGCATCGGTCGCAGCGGCGGTGCCGAGCTCGTCTTCCTGATCGACGACGTGGGACCGTCGATCGAACGGACGACGACGTCGGCGGTTGGAGACCTGCGGCAGATTTCCGCGCTGCTCGAAGGGCTGAGGGCGCTCGGATCGGGCCGCGTGCTCGATGAGGTCCTCGCGCTCGTCATGGATTCGACCATCGAGGTCACAGGTGCGGAGCGCGGCTTCATCATGCTCGCGAACGCGCAGAGCGAGCTCGAGTTCAAGCTCGCGCGCGCACGGGGTCGCGTGACGCTGCCCGGCAAGACGTTCGAGACGAGCCGCAAGATTCCCGAGGAAGTGTTCGCCACGGGCGAGGAGCGGATTGTCGCGGACCTCCTCGACGGAGACCTGGCCAACGTCCACATGGGCACGGTGGCGCTCGGCATCCGGCACGTGCTGTGCGTGCCGCTGCGCCTCGTCCGCTATCTGGATCGCGCCGAGGCTGCGCCCGAGCAGAAGCGCATCGGCGTGCTCTATCTCGACAGTCGTGAACGCGGGTCGCTGCTGTCGAAAGCGACGCGGACCGCGCTCGACACGCTGGCGACCGAGGCGGCCGTGGCCATCGAGAACGCGCGTCTCTATCGCGACAACATGGAGAAGGCGCGCATCGAGCAGGAGATGAGGATCGCGGCCGAGATTCAACGCGCGCTCCTTCCCGAATCGCGGCATACCGGCACTTATTTCGAGGCAGTGGCGGAGTCCTTGCCTTGTCGCGCCATTGGGGGAGACTTCTTCGATTACATCGACGTCGAATCCGGCGGTTTCGGATTTGCGCTGGGCGACGTCGCCGGCAAAGGCGCTCCCGCCGCGCTGCTGACGGCGGTCATTCAAGGGATCTTCTCGGCGCAGGCCTCGACTGGCACGTCGCCGGCCGAAACCATCGGCCGCGTGAACCAGGCACTCATCAGGCGTGCCATCGAGTCAAGGTTTGCCACGATCTTCCACGGCATGCTCTTCCCGGACGGCCGCTTGACGTACTGCAACGCCGGACACAATCCACCGCTGCTCATGACGAAGCAGGGCGTGCGCCGGCTCGAAAAGGGCGGGTTGATCGTCGGGCTCTTCGAGCACGCCACCTTCGAGGACGAATCCCTGCAGCTCGAGCCCGGAGACTTCATCGTGGTCTTCAGCGACGGCGTCACCGAGGCGCTGAATGTGGCGGGTGAGGAATTCACCGAAGAACGGCTCCTCAAGTGCATCGAGGTGCACACCGGAGACGATCCGACGAAGCTCTTGAATGCCGTGCTCTCGGACGTCAAGAAGTTTGCGGCCGGCGCCACGCAAAGCGATGACGTGACCGCGATGGTGCTACGGTATGCGAAGGGCTAGCCGCGGGCTGACCCGCCTGGCCGCCCTGCTCTGGATCGCCCTCATCGTGGTCGTCTGGAACGGCGTGTTCGACCACGAAATCAAGTCGGCGGCCCGGCTCTATCTGTTCAAGCAGAGCCTCTACCGGAGCGGCCGCGGGCCCGCAGTGGGGATCGACGAAATCATGAAGCCTGCGACGACCCGCGGTGCGCTCATCGCAAGCCTGTGCGCGGCAGCGGTTGCCGCCCTGGGCGCGGGGGTCTTCCGACTCGCCCGACCCGCACGTGCCACGTAGGCGCGGAGGAAAGCACGCCACAATCGCCGCCCGCCTGAACGGCCATGAGCGAGACCGCCATCTACGACTGGAATCGCCTCGGCGACGACCCCGCGCCGCCTCGCGTCATGCTGGACGATGAGACGCTGCGCGACGGGCTGCAGTCGCCGTCCGTCCGAATGCCGTCGATCGATCAGAAGATTGAGATCCTGCACCTCATCGACGCGCTCGGCATCGATACCGCCGATATCGGCTTGCCCGGCGCCGGCCCGCACGTGGCGCGCGACGTCGAACGCCTGGCGCGCGAGATTGTGAGCGCCCGGCTCAAGGTGAAGGCCAACTGTGCGGCTCGCACCATGATCGATGATATTCGTCCGATTGTGGACATCTCACAACGGACGGGCCTCGAAATTGAATGCTGTGCCTTCATCGGATCGAGCCCCATTCGCCGGATCGTCGAGGATTGGACCGTCGAGTACCTCGAACGAAAGACGGAGGAAGCGATAGGCTTCGCCGTGCGCGAGGGGCTGCCGGTCATGTATGTCACGGAAGACACGACGCGGGCCGATCCCGAGACCCTGCGTCGTCTCTATACAACGGCGATCCGCGCGGGCGCCAGACGCTTGTGCGTCTCCGATACCGTCGGCCACGCGACCCCAAGGGGCGCGGCTCGAGTCGTTCAGTTCATTGCGGGCGTCGTGCGTGATCTGGGCGCGGATGCGGAAATAGACTGGCACGGGCATCGCGATCGCGATGTCGCCATTGCCAATTGTCTGGCTGCGGCGGACGCGGGCGCCACGCGACTTCATGCCTGCGCGCTCGGAATGGGCGAGCGCGTCGGGAACACCCCGATGGATCTCCTGCTGGTCAACCTCGTGCTGATGGGTTATCTCACACGGGATCTCACTCGGCTCGGCGAGTACTGCGAGACGGTCGCGCGCTACTGCGAGGTTCCGCTGCCCGTGAACTATCCGGTGATCGGGCGGGATGCGTTCAGGACCGCCACCGGCGTGCACGCGGCGGCCATCGTCAAAGCCTTCCGGAAGAAGGATCCCGAGCTGATGGACATGGTCTACTCGGGTGTGCCGGCGCGCATGGTCGGTCGCGAGCAAGAGATTGACGTGGGGCCGATGTCCGGCCGCTCGAATGTCGTGTTCTGGCTCGAGCGGCGCGGCATCACGGCCACCGAGACCCTGGTCGAGCGCATTTTCACCCGCGCGAAGGCGTCGCCTCGAGTCCTGACCGAGACCGAGATTCGCTCCCTCGTCGATTCCGCCTAAGCGTCGTTCTTCTCAGCTCCCGGGCTTTGCTGCGAGGCGCTTCTCGATGGCGGGAAGGGCTTCGAGCAGGACATTGCCCACCGTCTCGAGACTGCGGGCGCTGACCTGATCGAGCGTGTCGTTCTCCGTGTGCCAGGCAGGGTAGTTGAAGTCGATGATATCGACCGACGGCACGCCCGCTTCGAGAAACGGGATGTGATCGTCCTCGGTGCGGAGCGAGCCGTCGAGGAAGGCGTCGTCGTGGCCGAGGGACCGTGCGGCGGTCCAGATTGCATCGGTCAACCAGGTCGTCGAGTTCGTCTCACGCTGAATCGTCAGGTCGCGATCGCCGATCATGTCCACGAGAATCATGGCGCGCAGGCTGGCGAGCGTGGCTTTCTGGCGCGCCTGCTCGACATAGTGGCGGCTGCCATACGTGTGGTCTTGATCCGCCCATTCGCGCCGGACCGCTTCTTCACCATCGAGCCAGACGAGCTCAATCGTGTAGAGGTTCCGGCGCTTTGACAGGATCCGCGCCAGCTCGATCAGAAACGCCGCGCTCGAACCCCCGTCGCTCGCGCCGACAAACCTGAATTCCCGAAACAGTTTCGTATCGTAGTGCCCGGCGATCAGAATGCGATCGGACTGCCGTCCCTTGAATGTCACAATCAGGTTGACCATGTGCAGACGGCCGTTCGGCGTCTCGGGGTCAAACGACTGCTCCTGAGGCTGGACGCCGATGGCCGAGAGCTCGCGCGTGATGTAGCGGCGGGTTTCCGCCAGCGCGCTCGATCCGGAAGGCCGTGGGCCAAATGACACGATCTGTCTCAGGTGCTCGTACGCCTTGCCGCCGTCGAACAGCGGCTTCGGAGCAGGCGGAGCGGCCGAGAGGCACGCGGTCAGAGCGGCGAGAGTTGCAAACACCGGGAGCTTGCGGGCGATCCGTTCGCGCGCGCATCGCACACTGCGCGAGGCTTCGTTCACTTTCTTCGCTCCCGAGTCACGTAGTTGCGCGGCTCGGGACCCGTGTAGATCTGCCGGGGCCGCGCAATCTTCTGCTCGGGATCGAGCAGCATTTCTTCCCATTGCGCGATCCATCCCGCCGTTCGGGGAATGGCAAAGAGCACGGGGAACATCTCGACCGGGAAGCTCATCGCCTGATAGATGAGGCCCGAGTAGAAGTCCACGTTCGGATAGAGCTTGCGGGAGACGAAGTATTCATCCTGGAGCGCGATGCGCTCGAGCTCGAGCGCGATCTCGAGCAGCGGATTCTTGCCCGTCACGGTGAACACCTGGTCTGCGGCCTGCTTGATCACCTTGGCGCGGGGGTCGTACGACTTGTACACACGGTGACCGAATCCCATGAGCCGGCCGTCGCCGGCCTTGACGCGCTTGATGAACCCCGGCACTTGCGACACCGAGCCGATCTCGCCGAGCATCCGCAAGACGGCCTCGTTGGCGCCGCCATGAAGAGGTCCATAGAGCGCCGCGGCAGCGGCGGCGAGAGCAGAGTAGGGGTCGACGTGAGAGCTGCCCACGTTGCGCATCGCGCTCGTGCTGCAGTTCTGCTCGTGGTCGGCGTGCAGGATGAAGAGGACGTCCAGCGCGCGCTCGAGCACCGGGTTGGAGTGATATTTCAGCTCGGTCATCTTGAACAGCATGTTCAGGAAGTTGGCCGAGAAGCTGAGATCGTTGTCGGGATAGACGTACGGCCGTCCGATGCTGTGTCGATAGGCGTAGGCTGCGATGCTGGGCACCTTGGCGATGAGCCGATGCGTCTGCTTGAGCCGTGACGTCTCGTCGAAGATGTGCTTCGCGTCCGGATAGAACGTCGAGAGCGCGCCGACCGTGCTCAGAAAGATCCCCATCGGGTGGGCGTCGTACTGGAAGCCCTCCATGAACTTCTTGATGTTCTCGTGCAGCATGGTGTGCATGGTGATCTCGTGCACCCAGGCCTGCATCTCGGCATCGGTCGGCAGCTCGCCAAACAGAATCAGATACGCCGTCTCCAGGAAGTTGCTGTGCTCGGCCAGCTGCTCGATGGGATAGCCCCGATAGAGGAGGATCCCCTTGTCGCCGTCGATGTACGTGATCTGGCTCCGGCAGCATGCGGTGTTCAAGAGGGCCGGGTCATAGGTCATCAGCCCGAAGTCGTCGGCCGAGACCTTGATCTGCTTGAGGTCCGTCGCGCGGATGGCGCCGTCTTGAATGGGAATTTCGTACTGCCGGCCGGTCCGATTGTCTGTCAGCGTGAGTGTGTCTGCCATAGTGGGCGAGGTCGGAAGGCGATCACTCCGGGTCGTCCCGTGCGTCGTCATCTGCGGGTGAATCTTCGTGAGTCGGGATGCGATACGTGCCGTCGGCCCACCGCGCCAGATCCTGAAGCTGGCAGCGCTGGCTGCAGAACGGGCGCCACTTCGGATCCACCGGCCGGGTCCGACAGAAAACGCAGATTTCGTCGGAAGCCATACGCCAGCCTTGCCGGCCCGATCGGTGGTGCCGACCCGCGGACCGAAATCGAGCTTATTGTAAGTTGCAGTGGAGCTTGACGACAAGGCGCCGAGCGACGCTCGATCCCTCAGCTCGCGGGCTCGAATTCACCGCTATGGTGCCGCACGTCGCGGGCGGAAACCATGAAGATGACGTCCTCAGCCACGTTGGTGGCATGGTCGCCGATCCGCTCGAGGTGGCGCGACACGAGAATCAAGTCCAGCGCCGGCTCGATGGTGGCGGTGTTCTGCAGCATGAAGGTGAGGAGCTCGCGGAAGATCTGCGTCTTGAGCGCATCCAGCTCGTCGTCTCGATTGAGGACTCTGGCGGCCAGCGCCGTGTCACGCCGCACGTACGCATCGAGCGCATCCCGGAGCATCGTCTGCGCGATGTTTCCCATGCGGGGGATGTCGATCAGCTTCTTGACCGGCGGGTGCTCGGCGTAACGACGGGCGGCCTCGGCGATGTTGATGGCGAGGTCGCCGACGCGCTCGAGATCGGTGTTGATCTTGAGAGCGGCGACGATGGCGCGGAGATCGACGGCCATGGGTTGATACAGGGCGAGCAGCTGAAACGCCCGGCGATCGACCTCGATGTGGAGCTGGTTGATCGGCTCGTCGCCGGCCAGCACTTCGTCGATCAGCTGAGAATTCCGCCGCGCGAGCGCCTCGACCGCGGCGCGCACCCGTTCTTCGGCGAGACCGCCCATCGTGAGGAGACGTTCCTTGAGCGTGGCCAGTTCTTCCTGAAAGTGCGGGATGACGCGCTCCATTGTGGTGTCCCGTGCTTCCTGTGCGTGCGCCTATCCGAAGCGCCCGGTTACGTAGTCCTCAGTCAGTTTTTCGGCCGGAGCGGTGAAGATCTGTTCGGTGCGGTTGAACTCCACCAGCTTACCGAGCCAGAAGAATGCCGTATGGTCGGAGACGCGCGCCGCCTGCTGCATGTTGTGGGTGACGATGACGATGGTGTAGTCGCGTTTCAGGTTGTAGATCAATTCCTCGATGTGCTGAGTCGCGATCGGATCGAGCGCCGATGCGGGCTCGTCCATCAGGAGGATCTCGGGCCGGACCGCAAGCGCGCGCGCAATGCACAGGCGCTGCTGCTGTCCTCCAGACAGTGCGAGCGCCGATTCATGCAGACGATCCTTCACCTCGTCCCAGAGCGCCGCGTGCTTCAGGCTCTCTTCGACGTGCTCGGCCATCTCCGTTCGCCCGCGCGCCATGCCGTTGATGCGGAGGCCGTATGCGACGTTGTCGAAGATGGACTTCGGAAAAGGATTCGATTTCTGGAAGACCATCCCCACGCGACGGCGAAGGTCGACGACGTCGATCGACGAGCCGTAGATGTCTCGCCCGTCGATCAGCACTCTTCCTTCGACGCGTGTTGCCGGAATGATGTCGTTCATCCGGTTCAGCGTTCGGAGAAACGTGCTCTTTCCGCACCCTGACGGGCCGATGAAGGCCGTGACCAGGTTCGAGCGGATCGTGATGGAGATATTGTCCAGCGCGCGCTTCGGGCCGTAATAGAACGTCAGCGAGTCGACCTGAATCTTGATGGCCGCAGTGTCCGAAGCTGCGGCGTCCGAGCTGGGTGCCCTCAGAGTCGTCCACTGCGTCCCGGGCGTCATGCGATGCTCGTCCGCCTCACGCCCGCGCCGCGTTCTCCACCAGTTCCGGTGGTGAATCCGTGGTGTTCAGGAAGGCCTGCACCTGGCGGCGAAGCTCTTCCTGAATGACGTCCACGTCGCGCCTGGCGTCGAGGACGCGGAAATCGAACTCGTCGGCCATCGACCCGTACTCGCGCAGGAGCTTGTTCTGGTAGGTCCGGAAGCTGTCGTAGATGTCGTCGCCCGTCTTCAGTCCATGCCCGATTCCCAGAAGTCCATGCCTCCGCGACTCGCAGGACGCGCCGGATGAGCGTGTCGACGTCGATCTTGAGGTAGAAGACCAGGTGCGGGGCGATGGCGAAGCCGTAGAGACTTCGCAGCCACGGCCGATCGACGCCGCGGACGCCGGCGCGGGCGAGCGCCGTGAAAATGTAGCGATCGGCCAGCACGATGAATCCGGCCTTGAGCGCCGGAATGATCTCCTTCTCGAGCCGATCGGCGAAGTCCGTGGCGTAGAGCAGGACGAACGTCAGCTTGTTGAGGGTGTTGCTGGACTTGGCCAGCTCGATGGTCGGCTGCATCAGCTCCGACCGCGTCCACCCCGTTTCGACGACGCCGTAGCCCTGGACCTCGAGCCACTCGCGCAGCAGACGGATCTGCGTCGATGCGTCCGACGCCGTCGGTGCCTTCGATCGCGATGATCTTGCCCGGATACCCCTCGATCGGCAGGTACGGCAGCCCGTGGCCGTAGTACTTGCCAGGCTGGATGCCGCCATTCGCCCCGTCAATCAGTGGTTCCGGTTCGTCGCTCATTCTCGGTCTCCAGTTGCTGCGAAACGATGCGCCGCACGATCCGCTGCTGCTCCGTGATGCTCGACGAGGCGTCGATGACGCTCAGGCCGAACTCGTCCACGAGGTGGTCGTACTCGTCGAGCACCTTGCCCTGGAACAGCCTGAAGCTCTCGGTCGGGTTCGTGCTCCAGCCCATGTCCATGCCGGCTTCGTAGAACTTCAGCTTGACGCGTCGCGCCAGGAGCCGGTCGAGCGAGATGTCGATCGGCACGCGGAAATACAGTGCCAGATCCGGCTTGACGGCAAAACTGTACAGCTCCCGGACCCAGTTGCGGTCGACGCCGCGGGTGGCATCGCGGGCGAACGCGGTGTACGCGTAGCGATCGGCGAGCACGATCATTCCCGCCTTCAGCGGCGGAATGATCTTGTAGAGCAGCCGATCCGCGAAGTCTGTCGCGTGCAGCAGGCTGAACGTCATCGGCGTCAGCGCGTTCTTTTTCTTCCCGCTTTTCGTGGCGGCCTTGACCAGCGCCGACGAGTTCCACTCTGTCACGAACACGCGGTGCCCGGCGGCGTCGAGCCACTTTGCCAGCAGGCCGAGCTGCGTGGTCTTCCCTGACCCGTCGATGCCCTCGACGACGAACAGTTTCCCCGGGTATTCGTGCGGCGTCGTGAGTTTGGTCAGCATGAGCGTTTCCATCGGCACCGATTCTCACCGGCTTTCCGAGCAGACCTTCGAGAGGTTCCAGTTGACGGGTGGCGGCCCAGACCTCGAGTTCGGCATCGCCCGCCGTCCTGAGCTTGAGCAGATAGTCTTCGCCGCGATCGTGGAGCTCGATGCGCGAGACGACCTGGGCATGACTGCGATCGAGGCTCTCCGCCAGCCTCAGGAGGGCCGCGAGCGCCTTGACCGTGCGACGGGTCTTGCCGGGCAGCTTCCCGTAGCCGTCGTGCGATTTCTTCGGGGGCGCGCTTCGATGGTACCGGGCGATCAGCCCGATGGCCTCGATCTCATCCGGCTCGAACCCGCGGAGATCGCCGTTCTTGATCAGATAGTACGAATGCTTGTGGTGTCTCGGATAGCTGATATGCACGCCGACGTCGTGGAGCAGGGCCGCGTATTCGAGCCACTCGCGTTCGTGGTCGGTCAACTGGTGGACCGACCGCGTCTGATCGAAGAGTCCCAGAGCCAGCTTCGCGACCTGGCTGGCGTGCTCGGGCCAGTAGCGGCATCGATCGCCGAGCTCGATCACGCTGCGGCGCCGGATGTCCGGATAGCGCTCGACCTGCGCGATCTGCTTCCGGTTGCGCTGAATGTAGTCGAGAATCAGGCCTTCGCGCAGGGCGAGGTCGCAGAGCGTGAACTCGTCCGCCCCGAGCGCGCGAATGATGGTGTCGAGGAGCACCGCACCGGCCACGACCAGGTCGGCCCGGCGCGGATCCAGGCCGGGAATCTTGAGGCGCTGCTGCAGGCCCAGATCGACGACGGTCTTGCGAAGGCGATGCAGTTGCTTCGCAGAAATTCGAAGGTTGCGAGTGTCGTTGGGCACGCTGCCGCGCTGCTCGGTCGCAGCCACGGTGCCCAAGCTGAGAATCGTACCGGAGGTGCCGATCACGCGATCGAATCCGGCGGACACGATGCGCCCCACATGATCGGCAATCTCCGACGACACGTGCTTGACGAGCTTCCGCTCGTCCTTGCCACTGATCGGATCGGTCCGCACGAAGCGTTCCGTCAGGCGAATCACCCCGAGCTTGAAGCTTTGCGCGAGCTGCACCTGGGTGCCGGTTCCCAGCGTGATCTCCACGCTTCCGCCACCGATGTCGATGGCCACCGCCGATTCGCCGGCGACGTCCACGCCGTACACCGCCGCGAGGTGGATGAGTCGCGCTTCTTCAACGCCGGAAATGACCTGAGGTCGAATGCCGGTCTCGCGCTCGATTGCCGCCAGGAATTCGCCGCCGTTCTCGGCTTCGCGTGTCGCGCTCGTCGCCGCCGCCAGGATCTCGTCAACCTGATGCGATTCGGCGAGACGTCGAAACTTCGACAGCGCCTGAAGCGCTGCGCTCATCGCTTCTTCGGTGAGCGCGCGTCCACCGAGGCCGCCCGCTCCGAGCCTGACCATCTCTTTTTCGCGGTCGATCACCTCGAACGACAGGTCGGGTCGGACGTTGACCACGATCATGTGGACCGAATTCGTGCCGATGTCGATGGCCGCTATCCGCATGTAAAGATTGGGGTTAGATGGGGAGGCCGCTTAATGCGTTGAAGTCCGCTGCCTCACTATATAATGAGCAGCCGCGACTGCTCGCAGACCCTGCAGGGCCGGGCCACACGTCGGGTTCATCCTACCATGAAGCCTCCACCTCGTCGGGAGACCCTCTGGCGCAAGCGTTCTCAGGCGCTCACGAAGGCGTGGCCGGACATCGCCAGCGACGAGGAAGCACTGCATCAGGCGCGTGTGGCGTCCAGGAGAATCCGCGAAATCCTGCCGATTCTGATCGGTGGAAAGCCGGCCCGGCTCCAGAAACTCCGGCGACGCTTCCGTCGGATCACCAAAGCCTTGGGAACTGTCCGGGAGCTGGATGTCGCGCTCAAGGTGCTGACGGAAATCCAGGGCGTCCATCCCGCCGCCCGCGTTGGCATTGAGTACGTGCGCGAGCGTGTGATCACCGACCGAAAGGCCGCCTGTGAATCGATGGCCGAGCGCGTGGAGTCCATCGACATCGATAAGCTCTGCCGTCGCATCAACGAGGCGATCGAGGGTGAGAGCAAGGAACCCACTCGTGACTGGTCCGCGTGGCGTGCCGTGCTGGTCGCGCGCGTCGCGCGACGCGCTGAGGCTCTTCGCGCGGCCATAGACCGCGCCGGCGCACTGTACCTTCCCGATCGCCTGCACGCGGTCAGGCTGGCGGTCAAGAAGCTCCGCTATGCGCTCGAGCTCGTGCAGGAGTCGAACGTGGCGCGTTCGACGCGGTCGATCAGGCTGCTCAAGACGACCCAGGACACCCTCGGCCGCCTTCACGACCTCGAGGTGCTCACCGAATGCGCGCGATCGGTGCAGGCGTCGATCGATTCGAAGTCCGGCCGGCACATGGCAGAAGTGGATCGCGTGATTCGCCTGCTGGAAGATGAGTGCCGGCTGATCCACGCCACCTACGTCGGCGCTCGTGAAGGGCTCACCGAGATCTGCGACGTGGCCGTCCCGTCCCTGAAACAGGCGCTGGACGTGGCGCGACCCGAGCCGGCTCGGGTGCTCTCTATCCGACCCCGCACCGCCAGACGAAGCACGGCCGCCGATCGGTCCTCGTCGCGCGCCTTGGGCACGACCAACTGACCGACATGGCCGACAGCGTCGAACTTTATCTGATCCGCCACGGCCTGGCCGCCGAACGCGGAGACGAATTTCCAGACGATGCCAAGCGACCGCTGACCTCGAGAGGCATCGCGCGTCTTCGCAAAGAAACCAAGGGCCTGGCCCAGCTCGATATCGCGTTCGACGTCATCCTCACGAGCCCCCTGGTCAGAGCGCGCCAGACGGCCGATGCCCTGGCCAGCGGCCTCTCGTCGAAGCCCCCGGTCGTCAACACCGAGGCGCTGGCTCCCGGCGGGACGTATGCGGCGTTCGTCGATGAATTGTCGCGTCACGCCCGTCGCACACGCATCGCCGCCGTCGGACACGAACCCGGCGTCGGCGAGCTGGCCGCGCGGCTCATTGGCGCCAAGCGTCCGATCGAGTTCAAGAAGGGCGCGATCTGCCGGATCGATCTCGAAGCATTGCCGCCGACCGGTCCAGGCGAGCTGCGCTGGTTTCTGTCGCCCAAGATGCTCCGCATGATCGGGAAGTAGGTCAAGGACAGGCTCCCGGCCCCCGCGATCAGGTTCCCGCCCACTCGATCGTCTCGCATGATTGCGCCATGAGCCCAACGGGCATCGCGTCACCCTCGGCGCCGATCGCGCTTGGGTCGCACCCGCGGATGGCGGTCATCGTCAATCCCGTTGCCGGGCGAGGGCAGACTGTCGAAATCGCCCGCGAACGCGCCGCCTTCGCGTCGGACTTCTTCACCTCGTCCGGGATCGACCACGAGATCTTTCTGACCGAGGGCGTCGGCCACGCGGCCGAACTCGCTCGTGGCGCGGTCGCGCGCGGCGCCTCGATGGTCTGGGCGTGGGGCGGCGACGGCACCGTCAGCGAGGTCGCGTCCGCACTCGCGTTCGGCCCGGCCGTACTGGGCATCATTCCCGCTGGATCCGGCAACGGACTCGCGCGCGATCTCGGGATTCCGATGACGTACCGCAAGGCGCTCGCGTTGGCCCTCACCGGTCGCGATCGTGTCATCGACGTCGGCGAAGTCGCCGGTCGACTCTTCGTGAATGTGGCGGGCATCGGTTTCGATGCCCTGATCGCGGCTCGCTTCGCCGAGCGCGACTCCAGGCAGAGAGGCTTCGTCTCGTATCTGGCGATTGCCGCACGCGAGGTTCTGGCCTACAGGCCGACTGACTATGTCGTCACCATCGGACAGCACAGTGCGTCTCATTCGGCTTGGATGATTGTTCTGGCCAATTCGCGTCAATATGGCAACGGCGCGTGCATTGCCCCCGGGGCCTCGCTCGATGATGGTGAGCTCGATCTTGTCGTCGTGCACGGTGTCTCCAGGTGGGCGATCATTCGGCGCGTGCCGCGGTTGTTCAGGGGGACGCTCATCACCGAGCCCGGTGTCGTGACCACCGCTCGCGTGACAGAGGCGACTATTGGATCCGATTCAGGCTTGACCGTGCATCTGGATGGGGAAGTCATGACGTATCCGTCGTCGGTCCATGCTCGCGTGCATCCGAGAGCCCTCAAGGTGAGAGCGCCCCTCGCCTGACGCGATGGTTCATTCCACGAATCGATAACCCAGGCCGACGACTGTTTCGATCTGCCGTCCGGCGTTGCCAAGTTTGCCCCGCAGACGGCCGACATGCACATCGACGGACCGCGTCTCGACCATCCGGTCGCAGCCCCAGACTTTTTCGAGGAGCCGGTCGCGCGACAAGACACGGTTGCGGTTTTCCACCAAATATCGAAGCAACTCGAACTCCCGGCGGGTCAGCCTGACGGGGCTTCCGTCCACGGCAATTGTGACGGCATCGAAATCGGCGGCGAGGTGCTTGCCGGCATAAACCATCGGGGCAACCGACGCGTCAGCCGAGCGACCGCGCCTCAGGACCGCGCGAACGCGCGCCATCAGCTCGGCGAGGCTAAATGGCTTGGTCACATAGTCGTCGGCTCCCAGCTCGAGGCCCGCGATGCGATCGGCCTCGCTCGTGCGGGCCGTCAGCACGATGATCGGCAGGCGTGCCGTGTCCGACCGGGAGCGCAGGATACGGCAGACCTCGAGCCCGTCGAGAAAGGGCAGGTTGAGGTCCAGGATCACAAGAGAGGGCGGCGCTTCCATGATGGACTTGAGCGCGGCCGCGCCCGTGGCGACAATCTCGGCCTCCATGTCGCCGCGGCGTTCGATCGTGTGCTTGATCAGGCCGGCGATGTCCTGCTCATCCTCCACGATCAAGACCCGGGTCTGACTCACGCTCTCTCCTCCGAGCGCCGCGCCCGCTGGCCGAACGCCCCTTGAGTGAACGTACGCCGTCGATGTTTCGACGGCGTGACCCGCGAGTTAAATCTAGGTTAATGGCGGCTCCCGCGGCCGAGAAAGACGCGGTTTGGACCGATTTGAGGCCTATTTGGCGAAGAGCGCGTCGATGGGCTTTCCGGCCTGAGGGTATGTGTCGAGGAAATCGAACCCCAGAAAACGGACAAGGGTCGCGGCGATCTGACTCTGGTGGAGAGGGGCGGTGTTTGTCCAGGGCCCCCGCCGATCGCTGTCGGGGGTCACAAACGCCAACCAGATGGATTCCGAGCCGGGAAACTCTCCGCCGTGCTCGTGCCAGTCCGTTGCCGTTCGCCCGCGGCCATGATCGGTCGTCAGGAGGATCGATGTGCGGTCGCGATAGCGATCGGACGACTGGAGAAACTCCCAGAGCTGCTTGAGATAGCTGTCCGTGCGCTCGTACGCGGCCAACACCCGGTCGTACTTCTTGTCGTGCGCCAGGTCGTCTGTCTCGTCGAAGGCGATGTAGAGCACACGAGGCGTGTGTGTCTCGAGATAGCGCCTCGCGAAGCGGAAAGTGTACGCATCGTGGCGGACTTCATCCCACGGCGTCTGCGTCTCGTACTGTAGGCGGACCAGCTCTTCCGGCAGCCCCATCGTCGGGGCGACCGACTCGAGGCCGGCGTTCACCGCGATGGTTCCGTCGCGATGCTGGACGATGCCGTGAAACGTATTCCAGGAGGCGAAGGCTGCGACCTGAGAGGCATCGAGTCGGAGTTGTTCCTTCAGGAACTCGAGCACCGTAGGCTGCGGCGACATCTTCGGAGTGTTGTCCACGATGTCCTGATCGTGAGCCTGGCCAGTCAGGATCTCGGCGTACCCGGGGAACGAGACTTTGTACTTGTTCGTCACCGTGACGCGACTGCCGCGTGAGGCGTCGCCCGCAATTGATCCGTGTTGGGCCAGGAGCGTGCCCCACAGGAACGGCATCAGCTTTCGTCTGCGTTCTTCCGGCGTTGCCGCCCAGTACTTCTTGTAGCTCTCAGTTTCTTCGACTGCACCCTTCGTGGTGGACTTCAGGATCTCGAGATCGAGTCCACCGAACACCTCCTCAGTGCGGGCGCCATCCAGGGTGATCAGAATCACGTTCTCCGTGCGCCGATCGGCGCTATACCCCGATGTGGCAACGAGCACGGACGTGAAGACTAGACACACAATGGCGCGCGCGTTCATGTGGCCTCCAGGACTCCCGACCGAGAGCATAGCGCATCGAGACTGTTCGGAGGGCCTTCCAGCGGCTTTTTACATGCTCGTCGTCCGCCGGAGATCCTCTCGTCACAGGACTCTGGCATGCTGAATTCATGGCGAGGCTCCAAGCACTCGCTTCGTACCGAACCTGGGTAGGTGACAGACGATGACGCTGGCATTCAGCGTCATTGTCTGTGCATACAACGAAGAACGATATTTGGCCTCGTGCCTCCACTCCCTCCTGGCTCAGTCCCGTGCTCCTGACGAAATCCTGGTCGTCAACAATGCCAGCACCGATCAAACGGCCAGCGTTGCGGCGTCGATCCCCGGCGTGAGAGTCGTAGAAGAACCCGAGAAAGGTCTCGTCCGCGCCCGCGAAAAGGGCCGCCGTGTCGCGAGGGGCGACGTCCTGGCCTACATCGACGCCGACTGCCGGGCGCCTTTCGGCTGGCTCGAGTCCGTTGAACGGGCATTCGAAGATCGGCACACCGTTGCCGTGAGCGGGTCCTATCGTTTCTACGATTGGGACGCGGCGAGTCGCATCGCCGTCCGCGCCTACGACCTGACGATCGCGCCGTTGACGCACGCGCTCGTGCAGCACGTGTTTGCTTTCGGCGCGGTTCTTTACGGTGGCAACTTTGCGGTGCGGACCGAGGCTCTTGAGCAGATCGGCGGCTTCGACGTCACCATCGATTTTCACGGCGAGGACACGAACCTCGGCCGGCGGCTGGCCGCCGTCGGGCTCGTTCGGCTGTCATCAGCCTGCTATGTCCACACGTCTGCGCGTCGGTACCGGGCGCTGGGACGCGGCCGTGTCGCGGCTCTCTATGTCCGGAACTTCGTGTCGGAGATCATTCGGCATCAGCCTGCCGACGATACACACCAGGACATCAGGAGTTGATGATGCCCGGATATGAACCATTCCTGCTCTGTGACTTCCACGTGCACACACGGTGGAGCGACGGACGCTTGACGGTGCGGGAAGTCGTGGACCTGTACGGTCGAACGGGCAGATTCGATGTCATTGCCATTACGGACCACATCCTGAGGAAGAAAGACCTGCTGGCCAGGGCCGGACGCCTTGCGACGCTCGGGTATCGCCGGTTCTCGCTCACCGAAGACAACTTTGCCGAGTACCTCGATGAGATTGCCCGCGAGGGTCAAAGGGCCCAGCGCGAGTACGGCATGTTCGTCGTGGCGGGCGCCGAGATTACGCATAACCATATCCGCGCGCGGAAAAACGCGCACATCATCGCACTCGACATCAAGCGATTCATCACCGCAGACCAGGACCCGGAACACATCCTGCGGGAGATCCGTCGCCAGGACGCCATCAGCATCGCCTGTCATCCGCACCATCGCACGACGAGGCGGATCGAGATCAGCACGTGCTACCTCTGGGACCACCGCCGGGATCTGGCCGAGCTCGTGGACCTCTGGGAGGCGGCCAACCGCGACGATCTGTTCTCGGTGACGAGCCTCAAGCACTACCCGTACGTGGCCAACAGCGACTTTCACAAACCGAAACACCTCTACTCGTGGAAGACGCTGCTCAGATCAGACAGGAACTGGGGCGCCATCAAGAAAGCGCTTCGCGCCAATGTGGATATCGCAATCACGCTTTATCGAAACGGATCATGGGCCGCATGAAATCGGATGCTCCGGCAGCAATGGACGACTCGGAAGTCCTGCGCACACCGCGCGCGACGGGCGGCGGCGATCCGCTGATGACGCGCATTTGCAGCGAATACCTCGATATGCCAGGCCTCTGGCTGACACTCCCGCAGGCAGCCCGCTTGTTCGGCCTCGAGCGTACCGCCTGCGAGGCGCTGTTGACGAGGCTCGTGCAGGTTCGCTTCCTGCGGCGCACTCCCGCGGGTTTCTATGGGCTGCTCGATCGATCGACGGCCAGTCAGTTCGAGATCTACGTGTCGTAACGGCTCGAGGTCGTCCACCACTCGGGAGATCACATTCCGATCACGAGCGGCGGCAGCTCTCGGAGCGAATCGATCAGGTGCGTGTGGGGATGCCGGCGAAGCTCTTCCCGAGTATGCGTGCCGCCGGTGATGCCGACGACCGCACCGCAACCGGCCGCTGATCCCTGCTGCAGATCGGCCGGCGTATCGCCGACCTTGGCGACACGACGGACATCCTCGATTCCCGTCAAGGTCATGGCGCGCTCGATGAGATCGGGAAACGGCCGGCCTCGCGACACTTCGTCGCTCGCGACAGTCGCGTCGATCAGGCCGTCGCGCTGCCAGGAGAGGCGATCGAGGATGACCGAAACGATGTCTCTGCTGAATCCGGTGTCGAGCGAGACTTTGATGCCCGCGTCGTGAAGCAGCCGGAACACGGTCGACGCGCCATCGCATTCGCGCACATCTGCGGACGAGCGATAGAACTCCACCAGGCGCCGCACGAAATGGTGGTGCGCGCGAGACACGGCCCGATCCAGAGGCTCATTCGGTCGACTTACCGCCTGCTCGAGAAGCGTTCTGATGGCCACTGGTTTTGCCAGCCCCATCACGGTCGCGATTGTGCGCGCGTCAACTTCAAGCCCGACGGAACCGAGCGCGTCGCGAAAGGCGCCGGTGACCGCGTCGGCACCACATACGGTTGTGCCGGCCATGTCGAAGACGACGAGTTCAATCGGCATGCGAGCTCTGATGCGGAGAAGTGAGGTAGAGTACTGGTGAACGCCAGTATAGCGGCTGGTTCAGCTGGTATCTCAGAGGGAAACTCCCATGGCCGAGATCGCGCAGCATGCACCCGGGACGTTCTGCTGGATCGAGCTGGGAACGACGGAACACGCATCGGCGAAGAAATTCTATTCGGATCTTTTCGGCTGGATAACCGACGATGTGCCTGCCGGGCCCGGGATGGTGTACACCCTCCTGCGGTTGAGTGGAAAGGATGTCGGGGCACTCTACGAGCTTACGGAGGAGCATCGCACGCAGGGAGTGCCGCCGCACTGGCTGTCGTACCTGGCCGTCGAGAATGCGGATGAGGCAGCGAAGCGGGTCACCGCGGCCGGCGGGACGGTCGTGATGCCGCCGTTCGATGTGATGGACCTCGGCCGCATGGCCATGGTCCAGGATCCCACCGGAACCACCTTTGCGGTCTGGCAGGCCCGTGGGCACATCGGCTTGCGCGTCGCAGGCGAGCCGGGTGCTCTCTGCTGGAACGAACTGGCGACACATGATACGAGCGCTGCGCAGAGGTTTTATACGGCCGTCTTTGGATGGGAGCCGCGCGAGCAGCAGTTCGGCTCGAGGAAGTACACGGTGTTCCTGAACCAGAATCAGCAGGCCGGCGGCATGCATGCCATGCCGGCTGAGATGGCGAGTGTCCCACCATACTGGATGCCGTACTTTGCGGTGACCGACTGTGACGCCACAGCCGATCGTGCGAAGATTCTGGGCGCGACCGTTGTCGCACCTCCGACGGATATCCCTGGCGTAGGGAGGCTCGCCGCCGTCCGCGACCCGCAGGGCGCCGTGTTTTCGGTCATCAAGCTGGCCGCGAGGCCCAGTCTAAGCTCTTGAAGACTGGAGCCCGGAGCCTGAAGCCTGGAGCCTGAACGAGGAGTTACACCGAATTTACATCCAAGGGGCCGGTTGTTTGACAGAATGCAGGTCCTTTTTCACGGAAATAGAAGCCATGATTTTCACCAAAGCACTCTCGCGTGATGGTCGCACCCGGCGGTTCCAGATTTCGAGCGTTCCCGGCACGGGCTGGGAAGTGCTCGAGCGTGACGACGACCGCGTCGTGAAGGCGGTGCGCTACGACGACTGGCACCGCGTCGAGCGCACCTTGAGCTCGTTCCAGCTCGAGGTGTCTCAACTGCGGCAGGACGGCTGGACCGAACTCGAGCTGGTCTGAAGCCGGTTTTCTGTCACGCGCTCGCCGCCGAACGCGCCTGATTCTCTTTTCCCGCGCAGCACGCGAACGTCCGCGCATCGTCATCGGCCGGGAGACAGCAGCCGGTCTTCTTCTGCAGCCGATCGATATCGTGTTGCACGGCGTCGAGATGCCGGAGGCCGTGCCTGACGGCGTCCTGGATCGTGGCGAGGACCGGATCGGACGAGACCGCGAGAGAGTAGTGCACCCAGAGGCCCTCTTTGCGTGCGTCCACGAGCCCCGAGCGTCGGAGGTAGGCAAGGTGACGCGAGGCCTTCGGCTGGGGAATTTTCAGGCTCTCGTGGATATGGCACACGCAGACCTCTCCGGTCAGGAGGAGGCCCAGAATGCGCAACCGCGTCGAGTCGGCGAGAGCCTTGAATACCCGTTCCATGTCGGTCAGTTGCTTTTTCATATATTCGTCTTGACAAATATATCATGGCCGGCGATACTCTGTCTATATACGGTAACGCGCATATAAACAGGAGCCGAAGATATGGCTGAACAGGAACTGCAGGCGGTCATCCAGGAGAAGTACGGCGCCATCGCGAAGTCGGCAGGCAAGGCTGGCTGCTGCGGACCCGGGCCGTCGACGTGCTGCGGGCCGGATCCCATCACATCGGGTCTCTATTCCGAAGAGGAGACGTCGGGTCTCCCGAGCGAGGCGGTTGCGGTGTCGCTGGGTTGCGGCAACCCGACGGCCCTTCAGCAGCTGGAACCGGGCCAGACGGTCCTCGACCTGGGATCGGGAGGCGGCATCGACGTGTTGCTCTCGGCTAAACGCGTTGGTCCCACCGGGAAGGTCTATGGACTCGACATGACCGACGAGATGCTGGCCCTCGCGCGCGAAAACCAGCGAAAGGCCGGAGCGACGAACGTCGAGTTTCTGAAGGGGACAATCGAGGCCATTCCACTGCCGGACGAATCGGTGGACGTCATCATCTCGAACTGCGTCATCAACCTCTCGCCGGATAAGGACGCCGTGCTGCGAGAGGCGTTTCGCGTGCTCAAACCCGGCGGCCGATTTGCCGTGTCCGATGTCGTCGTTCGCGGCGAGGTCCCGGCGGAGGTTCGTCGCAGCATGGAACTGTGGGTCGGTTGCGTGGCGGGTGCGCTCGAAGAGCGCGAGTACGAGTCCAAGCTCAAGGCGGCCGGCTATACGGATGTGGAGGTCGAGCCGTGGAGAGTGTACCGGGTCGAGGATGCCCGCGCGTTTCTCGCCGAGAGCGGCCTCGATGTTGACAAGATCGCGCCTCAGGTCGAAGGGCGCGTGGCGAGCGCGTTCATTCGCGCACGAAAGCCCGAGAAGGCCAGCTGCTGCGGTCCGACCTGCTGCGCGTGAAGGAGATCGTCATGAAGGATCGACCGTTCAACGTGCTGTTTCTGTGCACCGGAAACTCCGCGCGCAGCATCCTGGCCGAAGTGCTGCTCAACTTCCTGGGTCATGGTCGCTTCGTGGCATTCAGCGCGGGGAGCCGTCCCAAGGGGCAGGTGCACCCGCTCGCGCTCGACGTGCTCCGGAGGAATCATCTGCCGACCGAACACCTGCGGAGCAAGAGCTGGGATGAGTTCGCGTCGCCCGACGCACCTCCGCTGGACTTTGTGTTCACCGTCTGCGATCACGCCGCCAAAGAGGTGTGCCCGATCTGGCCGGGACAGCCGATGACCGCGCACTGGGGCATTCAGGATCCCGCCGCCGTCGAGGGTACCGACGCTGAGAAAGCGCGCGCTTTCACGATCGCATTCAGAGAGCTCGACGCGCGGCTGAAGATCTTCACGAGCCTCCGGCTCGACAAGCTCGATCGACTCGCACTCAAGCGCCAGCTCGACGCGATTGGCCAGATGCGCGATGAACACGAACACGCATGAGGTTGGCGTCCACGCAGCATGACGCTGTCGTCCTACCACCGTCGGAGCCCAGGGCTTTAGCCTTGGACACGGCTGACGCCGCGCGTACAAGAAAAAGGGGCGGCCGCCTGCCAGCCGCCCCGTGAGGGCCGTCTCCGAGATTCTCTTCGAAGCGGAAAACGCTTCGACCCTTAGACTCTAATTAGAAGTTCAGCCTGAGCGCCAGCTGCACCTGGCGATTGGTGCCAAGGCCGACCGTTCGTCCCACCGTGCTCGTCAGTTTGCCAAACGTTCCCGCTGCCGCCGGCGTGAAGGGCTGATTTGGCTGAATCTGGTTCGTGCCCGTGCCGAGCGCATTCGGCAGGGTTCCGACCGGGTTGGCGAAGTTATTCCTGTTGAACAGATTGAACACCTCGATCCGGAACTCGACGTTCGCACGTGCCTGGATGTCGAATCGCTTCGACAGCAGGAGATCGATTTGCCTAAAGTCGGGCCCGCGAATCGAACCGCGCTGCAGATTGCCGAACTCACCCGGTGCCGGAATGCTGAACGCGGCCGGGTTGAGGAAGACGGTCCCTCCATCCTCAATGTAGGGATCGACGCCGGGAATCAGGTTCGGCCGTCGGACGCTGCGCGACGACGCCGCCGCCGGGTGTGTTGATGACCGCGGTGAGACCGGCGGCCGGGTTGCTGAACACGTTGCCGGCCGCATCGACATAGACAACGTCTGGTCGTACGACGCGGACATCAACCGGCAGTCCGCTGCGCGCGTTGACGATGGCCCCGATGTCCCAGCCGCCGAGCAGCGCCTGCGTGAAGCCGCCCGCGTCGCCCATGAACCGGCGACCCTGACCGAAGGGCAGCGAGTAGAGCACGCTCAGATTGAACGACCTGCCTGACGTCGAACAGGTTGTAGCCAATGTCATAGTCGTAGTCGAACGGGTTTCCCGTGGTCAGCGCGTCGTTCGACCCTCCGGTGTTGCCGTAGCTGCGAGCCAGCGTGTACTGCGAGTTGAGTGTGAGCCCGCTGTTGAACCGGCGGCCGACCTGAAGCTGGAACGCGTTGTAATTGTCCGACCCACCGCTCGTCTTGAAATCCACCTCCGCGTACGGTCTCTGGATGCTGCTGCCGTTCACGATGTCGAATTGCCGGGTGACGACCGCACTCTTGGTCGGGTCCGCATTGGTCTGCACATTGATGATGCGGTTCGTGAAGTTGCGGAGAAACAGGTTGCGACCCTGGCTTCCAACATAGGCCGCCGTCACGACCAGCTGGTGGGGCAACTCGCGCTGCACGGACATCGTGTATTGATACACCTTTTCCGGAATCCGGTAGTCGGGCGAGTACGCGCGCGGCTGGTACGAGCGATTGTTCGGGTTATTGGTGAAGTTCGCGCGCAGTATCGCCGGATCGACCGGGAACGCTCCCGTGGAAATGGACGTCGCGATGCGATCGCTCTCGATGGGCTGAATCTGGTCTTCGGTCTGTCCCGGTCCGACGTAGACGCCGAAGCCCCCCTTGAGGACCGTCTTCGCGGAGCCTGGCGCCCACGCGAACGAGACTCGCGGCTGGAAGTTGTCCTTGGCCGACTTGAAGAACGGTTGACTGGACGGCAAGAGCACGCCATTGTTGATGTCGAACTGCACGTTCAGATCGTTCGCTTCGCGCAGCGGTGAGTAGTATTCCCACCGCAAGCCATAGTTCAACGTGAGGCTCGGCCGAACCCGCCACTCATCCTGCGCAAAGAAGATGTAGTACTGCTGCTGCGCATTCCGCTCGCCCGTCGCGCCATTGTTGAACACGCTCGGTTCGCTGAGGTCTCCGAGATAGGCGATCTGCTGGATTTTGTTTGCGAGGAAGTCGTTCAGGTTCGAATAGGTGTACGTCGTCCCGCCGAGTCGATCCGTCTTCATCCGAATCATTCTCAACTCGCCGCCGAACTTGGCGCTGTGCGTACCCTTCACCCAGTTCATCGAGTCGATAATCGAGAACGAGTAGGGATGGTAGGGCGCGCCCCGGCCGTTCGATGCGCTGTTCTGGCGCAGCAGGCCACCTGGAATCGCAATGCCCGACGTGGAACCCTGGCCGGAGATTCCGGTATTCGCCACGCTGCCGCTCGTATTGATGATGAGATTCGAGAGGTCGATCCCGTTCACGGTGGGTGCCAGGCCGTTGATCTCCGTATCGGCCTTGTTGTACCCGACCTTGATCTCGTTCAGCATCGACGAAGAGAGAACACCCTGCAGGGCGACGACGGCGTTCGATGGCCGCGATTCGAGTTGGGCGGTCCGTCCTGTCACGCCTTCCGGCGCGAAATTACTGCCATCGTCGTGGAAATATCGTCCGTAGAGTGACCAGTTCTGGTTGACCTTGTGGTCGAGCCGAACGCTGAATGCATCTTCGTCCACCGTTGACAGACCCTGAAGCTGGGCGATATCGAAATCAGGGTTTGCCGAGGCGCCGGGCAGAATAACGGCCCCTGGTCCCATGAAGGCATCGAGCAGCGGGCGAACGGCCGGAACCGCTCGTGCCGCGGCTGCCGCGCTCGGCACAGCCTCCACGAAGTTGACGCCCGAACGCAGCCGGTAGCCCTCGTAGCTACCGAAGATGAATGTCCGGTCGCGTTTGATCGGGCCACCGATCGACCCGCCGAACTGATTGAGCTTCAATTCACCTTTCTGCAGATCGAAGAAGTTCTTCGAATCGAGTTCATCGCCCCGGTGGTACTCGAAGAGTGATCCGTGAAAGTCGTTCGTGCCCGACTTCGTGACGACCGCGACCTGCCCGCCGGTCCCTGTGCCGTACTCGGCCGGGTAGCTGTTCGACTCGACGCGGAACTCTTGAACGTTTTCGAGGCTCGACTGGAGCCGGAACGGCGACGCGAGCTCACCGTTCAGGTTGCCCGGAGAGGCGTCGATGATGGCCGTACCTTCAATCCCGTCGTACCGCACGGCGTTCTGCTCGACGGCCCTTCCGCTGAAGCGGATGTCGCCGAAGGTCCCCGTCCCGGTGTTCAGCGAGCCCGGCGCCTGCAGGTAGAGCTGTGAGAGCTGCCTGCCGTTGATCGGCAGATCTTTGACCTCGCGCTCGATAACATTGGTGCCCATGCGCGCGGAGCTGATATCAACCACCGGCGAGGCGGCTGTCACGGTGACCTGCTCGGTCACGCCTTGCGGCTTGAGCTCGAAGTCCAGCGCCAGCTCCTGGTTCATGACGAGGGGCATGCCCGGGTACTCGATTGCCGCGAAGCCGTCCTTCTCGACGCGGATGACATAGGTCGATGGTTTCAGGCCGGGCACCAGGAAGTAGCCACTGTCATCCGTCGTCGCGGTTCGTTCATGACCCGTCCGTTCGTTTCTCACGACTACGGTGGCGCCGCCGGCGAATGCGCCGCTCTGGTCGCGTACGGTGCCGGAAATCCGGGCGTCGGTCTGGGCCAACCCCGGCGATGCGGCCAGCAGGAGCATGAGCACACCCATGGTCAGAGCAGCCGAGAGCCGGTAACCGTCGTGTCGTCGCGTCATGTGCACCTCACGGAAGTCACGCATCATTCGTTTGCCTTCGGGTCTCGAAGGCTCACGATACCGACCCGGTGTGATCGGCGTGCGACGATGAGGTGACGAGATCGTTAATTGAGGCGGAATGGCCGGCGGGATTCGAGCAGTATTGCCCCGATCGGCGTGGTCCGCCCGTTAGGTGGGCACGCCCTGATCGAGGCCCTGATGCCGGACGTCGCGCGCCGCGAAGATGAAGATGACGTCTTCGGCGATGTTGGTGGCGTGGTCGCCGATGCGTTCCAGATGTCTGGATACCAGAATGAGGTCCAGGCCTGGCTCGATCGTCTTGGGGTCGGCGAGCATGTGGTTCAGGAGCTCGCGAAACACATGATTCTTGAGCCCGTCGAGCTCGTCGTCTCGCCCCAGGACGAGCTGCGCCATGGCCAGGTCCTGTCTGACGAATGAGTCGAGGGCATCCCGCAGCATCCGCTGCGCCAGGTCGGCCATCCGAGGGAGGTCGATGAGCGACTTGACCGACGGATGTCTGATGTATCGCTCCGCCGCCTCGGCGATGTTCACAGCCAAGTCGCCGACCCGTTCGAGATCGGCATTGATTTTCACCGTCCCGACGATGAAGCGGAGATCGACCGCCATCGGCTGATGGAGCGCGAGCAGCTTGAACGCGCGGTCGTCGATGTCGAGCTGCGCGCGGTTCAGCGCCTCGTCCCCCGTCTTGGCGTCGAGGATCATCGCGGGATCGCGCTGGACGAGGCCTCGAATGGCAAGGCTGACGCGTTCCTCCGCCTTGCCGCCCATCGCCAGAAGCGCCTGCTTCAGCTCGGCCAGCTCTTCGACAAAATGAGTCGGCGTGTGGTTGGCTTGTTCCATGAGTGGTCTTAGCCGAAGCGGCCCGTGACGTAGTCTTCCGTCAGCTTTTGGCCGGGGTTGGTGAAGATCTGCTCGGTTCGCGCGACTTCGATCAGCTTTCCGAGCCAGAAGAAGGCCGTCACGTCGGACACCCGCGCGGCCTGCTGCATGTTGTGCGTGACGATGATGATGGTGTACTCCTGCTTCAGGCGGAAGATCAGCTCTTCGATCCGCTGCGTCGCGATGGGATCGAGAGCCGATGCCGGCTCGTCCATCAGCAGAATCTCTGGCTTGATGGCCAGTGCACGCGCGATGCACAGGCGCTGCTGCTGTCCGCCGGAAAGCGCCAGAGCCGATTCGTGAAGGCGATCCTTCACCTCGTCCCAGAGCGCCGCCTCTCGAAGGCTCTCTTCCACACGCGCGCTGAGTTCGCTCTTGCTCGCCGCCAGATGATTCAGATGAAGCCCATAGGCGATGTTGTCGAAGATGGACTTCGGAAACGGGTTGGACTTCTGAAACACCATGCCAACACGCCGCCGCAAATCCACGGGATCCACGTCCGACCCGTAGATATTGCGACCGTGAATCTGTACCAGTCCCTCGACACGGCTTCCGGGAATGACATCGTTCATCCGGTTGAGCGTGCGAAGGAACGTGCTCTTCCCGCACCCGGACGGCCCGATGAACGCCGTGACCAGATTGGCGTGCAGGCGAACCGATATGTTGTGCAGCGCTTGCTTCTGGCCGTAGAAGAACGAGAGGTCGCTGACGTCGATGGCGACCGGCGTCTCATTGATGGCGGCACTGTCCGGTCGGGTGCCGGAGTCAGGCAGGGCCTGACTCAGACTCGGCAACCCCCGGGGTTTTTCACGTTCCGGGTCGACCAGAGTTTCGGCGTTCATGAGCCTACGTGCATCCTTTCCAGACGCCGCGTGGCCGCGCGCGCGAGAATCGAGCAGAGAAGAACGAGGGTGACGAGCACGAGCGCGCCGGCCCACGCCTGCCGATGCCAGTCGTCGTAGGGCGAGATCGCGTACGTGAACACCTGCACCGTCAACGACGCGATCGGCTGTCCCAGCTTCGTGCTCCAGAAACGATTGTTGAACGCCGTGAAGAGCAGGGGAGCCGTTTCACCGGCGATCCGCGCCAGCGCCAGGACAACACCCGTGACGATGCCAGGCAACGCCGCGGGCAGCACGACCGTGAAAACCGCGTGAGCCTTGGTGGCGCCCAGTGCAAGGGCGCCTTCACGGAGCGACATCGGCACGAGTCGAACCAGTTCCTCGGTGGTCCGCATGATGATGGGAATCATCATGGTTCCGAGGGCGACGCCGCCCGCGAACGCCGAGAACTGGTGAAACGGGAGGACGACGAGGCCATACACGAACACGCCAATGACGATCGACGGCACGCCATTCAACGTGTCGGCCGCGAAGCGCACTACGCTGGCGAAGCGAGTGCCGGCATATTCCGCTGCGTACAGGCCGCTGATCACCCCTATAGGCACCGCGAAGGTGGCGCCGAGACCCGTGATGATGAGCGTTCCCATGATGGCGTTCGCCATGCCCCCGCCGGGTTCACCGACCGGCTTGGGCATCGCGGTGAAGAAGGCCAGGTTGAGAGACCCGATGCCTCTCGCGATCACGAAGAACAGGACAAATCCGAGCGGCAGCAGGGCGACGAGTACGGACAGGCCGCACAAGACCACGACGATCTGAGACTTCGTTCGCCGCCACCAGAGGTGCCAGTTCATGCAGCCTCCTCGGCGGGCACGGTCGCGGTCGGGTGCTTCTTCGGCGCGGCGGATTGCTGTCGGTTCATCGACCAGATGAGCAGCCGCGACAGGCTGTTCACGATGAGCGTCACGACAAACAGCACGAGGCCGATCTCCACGAGCGCCGCGAGATAGAGATCGTCGGCTGCCTCGGTGAACTCGTTGGCGATCACCGCCGCCATCGTGTACTGCGGAGCGAAAAGCGACCACGAGATTCGTGGATTGTTGCCGATGACCATCGTCACGGCCATCGTCTCACCGAGCGCGCGCCCGAATCCCAGCATGACGGCGCCCACGATGCCGGTCCGCGCATAGAACAGGGCCGCCCGAATGGCTTCCCATCGAGTGGCGCCGAGTGCGTAGGCCGCTTCCCGCTGCGTCACGGGCACGGATCGCAGCACCTCCCGCGCGACAGACGACGAGAATGGAATGACCATGATCGCGAGAATGATGGCGGCGGACATCATGCCCACGCCGAGCGGCGGACCAGTGAAGAGCGGGAGCTGTCTCAGAAAATCAGGTGTGTGCACCTGAAGTTGTCTGACGGCCGGGACGAGGACGAAGATGCCCCAGAGGCCATAGACGATCGATGGAATCGCCGCCAGGAGCTCGGTGAGAAAGGTCAGCGGCCGACGCAGGCTGGCCGGGCACAGCTCCGACAGATACACGGCGATCCCGAGCGAGATCGGTGTGGACAGGATCATGGCCGCGATCGACGAGTACAGCGTGCCCCAGATAAACGGCCGCGCGCCAAACTCGCCGGACACGGGATCCCAGATGTCGGTGCGCCAGAAGTTCAGCCCGAACTTCTGAATCGAGAGCAGGGACTGGCGATAGAGCTCCACGCCAATCCCCGCCACGATCAGGACCAGAATCAGAGCCACCGCACCCGTGCCCAGGCGAAACAGGGCGTCGGAGTGCCTTTGCAGGAAGCGTTTCACTCGACGGCCCTAGTTCAGTCTGATCTTTGCCAGCGCGGCCGTTTCCAGCTTTATGACCTCCGCGGGGAGCGGGGCGTAGCCCAGATCGGCGGCGTATTTCTGACCCTCCGTGAGCATCCACTTCATGAAATCCACGAACACCTTTGCCATCGCTTTGTCTTTGGGATTCTCGTAGAGCAGGATCCACGTGAAGGATGACACGGGATAAACGTGGTCACCGGGTGCATTGGTAATCGACACGCGGAAGTCCGGGGGCATGGCGCCCGCGGCCGCGGCCGCTGCAGCAGTGACCGAGTTGACGTCGGCCTTCACGAATTCCTTGCCCATGTTTTGAACGGGCCCGTAGCTGATACTGTTCTGCAGCGCGTAGATCAGCTCGACGTAGCCGATCGATCCCGGGGTCTGCTTGACCAGCCCGGCGACGCCCTCGTTGCCCTTTCCACCCACTCCTGTAGGCCAGTTCACCGAGGTTGCGACGCCGACCTTCTGTTTCCATTCTGGTGAGACCTTGGCCAGAAAGTCCACCCAGATGTACGACGTGCCGGATCCGTCGGACCGATGCACCACCGTAATGTCACCCGTCGGCAGGGTCACTCCGGGATTGACCGCGGCGATGGCCGGGTCGTTCCATTTGAGAACCTTCCCCAGGAAGATGTCGGCGAGAAGCGGTCCAGTGAACTTGATTTCGCTGTTGGTGCCCGGAACATTGTAGATGGGCACCACGGCACCGAGGACGGTCGGAAAATGCAAAATCTTCCCGGGCGCCGCCATGAGCTGGTCGGGGGTCATCGGGCCGTCGGTCGCGCCGAAAAAGACCGTCTGATTGGTAATCTGTCGAATGCCGCCGCCCGAACCGATCGACTGATAGTTGATTTGCACCTCGGGATGCAGCTTGTTGTACTCGGCGAACCATTTCGAGTAGATCGGATACGGGAACGTCGCGCCGGCGCCATTGATTTGCGCGTTCTGAGCTGCGACCCCTGCAGTCGCCACGACCACCGCGAAACCAATCAACGTGGCGCACGCGCGCGATACGAGCCCGGGTCTAAGTTGACGCATGAGTCTCCTCCTCATTTCCACACTGCGCGTTTCAGAAATTGACCAGGCCGTGAAGGGCGAGCCGCTGCTGTCGGGGCGGCTCTACGGCGAACTTGTCGAACGTGACCTGCTCGTAGTCGAGCAGAAGGGCCGTCGAGACGTTGCCTTGATGCGGGAACCAGTACGAGACGCCGGCGATGGTCCTGTCCTTGTGGCCGCTCAGGCTCTGATTGGGTTCGATGCTGTCGTACCGGAACAAGCCTTCAATACCCTTGGACGACTTCGGCGTGAACCAGACGGAATAGCCCTCCGCGTTGACCTCGGGGTTGATCTCGAGGCTCTGATCAGTGGTATCGAGATATTCGAAGCCGGCGTTGACATACTTGTGCTCGAACGTCACGGCGCCGATGAACCGCTCGCGCGGGTTGCCTTTCTGGTATCGATCCGCATCGTAGAAGAGCGTCAAACGAAGACCGCGCAGCGTCGCGGCCATGGGCAGCGGGCGCAACGTTCCACGGATCTGAAACGCGTTCTGGTTGTTGGCTTCCGGCCTGACGTAATTCTCCCCGTTGTAGACACCGACGTGCACGTCGCCGAAGTTTTTCGGGAAATTCGCGTGAAAGGAGGCCCCGGCATCCGCGGAGCTGAGAAAACCCTCGCGTTCCGCGAAAATCGTTCCCTGAAACCGGTACCGGTAGATGCCTTCTGCGTAATCGACGTACGGAGTCTGCTGGATGCCGAACCTGGTCCACGATCCTCGCGACATCCAGTCGTCGAGATTGAACTGCGCATACGCGTACTTGAGCCGGTAGACGAGGCTGCCGCTCACGGAGGGACCAACGCCCGACTCGCGCGTGATATCTGGTGTCACGCGGAACGCGATCAGGTGCGAGATGTTCCCGGTGACGTTGATGTAAGCGCGAGCCACGTTGAACGCGCTGGTGCTCACCGTGTTGCCATTCGCGTCCTTGACCTCGGGCTCGGAGGTGTAGGTGTAGTCGGCAAAGATCGTGGCGCCGACGCGAATCACCGGCGTGTCGTCGGGTGGAGTGTATGGCGCCGCGGGAGTGACCTGCGCCAGCGCGGGGGACGACCCGGCAACGATGCAGGCGGCGAGCATCAGACCACAGAGTGTCGATTGACGTGTCAAATGAGACCTCCTTACCGCCGGTGGCCCTCGCCGACGGATTCACCCACATGGTGCCGTCCCCCGATGTCGACGCGGTTTCGACCGCGTTACATCCCTGTTAAATGTCCGGCGTGGCCGGTGAAAACACACCAAAGGACCATGTAACAGCAATGTAACGAACGTGTTAAATCTGCTAAGATTCGGGCACTTTTTGGAGGTGCCGTGGTTCGTTTTCGCCTGATCCCGCGCGAGGAGAAGTTCTACGACGAGTTCGTGGCGCTCGCTGGTGAGCTCAGAAGCGGTGCGCGCCTCCTCCAGGAGATGCTGGCGGAGGATCCGCCGGTCTGGGACAAGGCGGACGAGATCAAAGAGGTGGAGCACCGCTGCGACACCTTGACCCACAGCATCATCCAGCGGCTCAACCGCACGTTCGTGACGCCCATCGATCGCGAAGACATCCACGCGCTGGCGCGTTCCCTGGACGACGTGATGGATGCGATCGACGCATCGGCCACCGTCGTCCGGATCTACAAGATCGACCGCGTGCGATTCGGAGCGCGGGAGCTGGCCCGCATCATCCTCGAGTCCACCGACCAGGTGCGGCTGGCGATGGTCGCGCTCGAGGGCCGAAAGCACGTGGCCGATCGAGCCGTCGAAATCAACCGGCTCGAAAACGAAGCCGACCGCACGCATCAGACCGCGCTCGAGCGTCTCTTCGATGAGGAGCGCGATCCTATTCAGATCATCAAGTGGAAAGAAATTCTGGACTTTCTGGAGGACGCCACCGACAGGTGTGAAGACGTCGCCAACGTGGTCGAGAGCGTAGTCGTCAAGCACGCCTGACCGGGATGGATCTTCACCTCGTCCTCGTGTCGTCGCTGATCCTCGTCGCGCTCGTCTTCGACTACATCAACGGATTTCACGACGCCGCCAACTCGATTGCGACCGTGGTCTCGACGCGTGTGCTGTCGCCGGGCAAGGCCGTCATGTGGGCGGCCTTCTTCAATTTTCTCGCGGCATTCGGGTTTGGTACGGCGGTCGCCAGGACGGTCGGCAGCGGAATGATCGACATCTCTGTCGTGACGTTTGCCGTGATCTTTTCCGGGCTGATCGGTGCCATCGTCTGGGATCTGATTACCTGGTACTACGGGCTTCCCACGAGCTCGTCGCATGCGTTGATTGGCGGATACGCCGGCGCCGCCGTGGCCCGCGCCGGGTTCTCGGCCATCATCGCCTCCGGATGGACCAAGACGCTCATCTTCATTGTCCTCGCGCCCATCATCGGGCTCGTCCTGGCGTTCCTGATCATGACGAGTCTCTTCTGGCTCCTGCGGAACGCACTGCCATCGCGCGTGGACCAGTGGTTTCGCCGGCTCCAGCTCGTGTCCGCAGCACTCTACAGCCTCGGTCACGGCACGAACGACGCGCAGAAAACCATGGGGATCATCGCCGGTGTCCTCTTCGCGGCCGGCTATATCTCCATCTTCCAGATTCCCTTCTGGGTTGTGCTCGCGGCGCATGCCGCCATCGGACTCGGCACGCTCTCCGGAGGATGGCGCATCATCCACACGATGGGCGCGAAGATCACGAAGCTGCAGCCCGTCGGAGGTTTTGCGGCAGAAACAGCGGGTGCCATCTCAATCTTCACGGCCACGGCGCTCGGTGTGCCGGTGAGCACCACGCATACGATTACGGGCGCGATCGTCGGCGTGGGCGCGACGCGGCGCCTGTCGGCGGTCCGGTGGGGAGTCGCAGGACGGATTGTGTGGGCGTGGATCCTCACCATTCCGTGCGCAGCGGCTATCTCCGCCCTGACCTACCTCATAGGTCGCGCGTTCGGCTGGTCGTAGTTACTCAGAGACACGCCTTCAGGGTGCGGAACGCGATACGGTGCCCTGACGTTCTGCCCGATCGCCAGCCTCGTTCGGCAGAGTAATCGTAAAGATCGCGCCGCCACCGGCCCGGTTCGCCGCGTCGACGTGTCCGCCGTGCAGCTCTACGAGATGCTTGACGATGGCGAGGCCGAGTCCGGTGCCTCCAGGGTCGCGGGCGCGCGACCGATCCACTCGATAGAATCGTTCGAAGACTCTCACGAGGTCTTCCTCAGGCAGCCCAGGGCCTTCGTCGAGCACTCGCAACAGAACGCTTGCCTCGTCTGGAGCGGCTTCGAGCGCGATGGTGGTCTTCTCAGGGGAGTACGTCGAGGCGTTCTGAACGAGGTTGCGCAGCGCATCGTGGAGCTTGGCCGAATCCGCGAGCACGCGATCGGCGCCTGGCTCGATGACGACGGTCGCGCGTTGACCCTTTCGCTCGAGCGCTGACGACAGCTCGATGACGACGCCTTCGAGCAGCGCCCGGACATCACAGACTTCGATCTCGGGCGATTCCTGTCCGGCATCGAGACGGGCAAGGCGGAGCAGGTCCTTGACCAGCCGCTCCATGCGATCGCTGTGACGCGAAATGATCTCGAGAAACCGACGCCGATCCTCGAGATCCGGCGGCTCCTCGAGGAGCGCCTCCACATATCCGCGAATCGCCGTGAGCGGTGTCCGCAGCTCGTGAGAGACGTTGGCCACGAAGTCCCGCCGGATTTGATCGGCACGGCGGAGGTCGGTGATGTCGTGCAGCACCAGCACGGCGCCGCGTCCGGCGCTGGACCGCACCGGCGAGGCACGCGCGACGAAACGCCGCGTGTCGGCCGCGAACGTCAGTTCAAGGCCCGGCGGTGCCAGACCATCGAGCGCGGCGCCCACCTGTGCCGCCACGCCGGGGTGCCTGACCGCCTCCAGATAGTGACGATGGTCGAACGGTTCGTCCAGCATCAGCATGCGCCGGGCCGCGCCGTTCACGAGCTGGATGTGCCCGTTTTCGTCGACCACCAGGACGCCCTCGACCATCCCCGACAGAATGGCTTCCATGCGGGCCCGATCTCGCGCGAGGTCGGCGATGCGGCCGTTCAACTGCCGGACCGCCTGATCGAGCACCCGTGCCACTGTGCCCAGCTCATCGTCTTCGGTGTCAACCGGCGAGTCACCGATGTCACCCTGCGCGTATCGCCTGGCCCGCTGAGCGATGGTCTGCACGCGGCCCCCGAGGCGGGAGGAGAATGCAAAGGCGAAGACGATGGCTGCGGCCAGTGCGGGAACAAGGCTCGCCGCCGCAATATTGCGGACGATTTGGAGCTGCCGCCCGATGTCGGTGAGCGGCAGTGACAACCGCACCACGGCAATCGACGGGTGCTGAACGGGCACCGCGACATAGAGCAGGTCAGCCTTCACCGTCGAGCTGTATCGTCGACTGATGCCCGTGCCGCTCCGGCGCGCGTCCACCACCTCCGGCCGCCCGGCGTGGTTCTCGAGCGCCGCGAGCGCCGCCCCATCCTCGGTCGAGTCGCCAACGACACGGCCGTCGGCGGCGATGAAGGTCACGCGCGCGCCAATCAGGGTGCCCAGCTGGTCGGCTTCATCATCGAGCTCGGTGATCGCTGCGGGCAGTTGACGATGACTGAGCAGTTCGGCCGCGAGCCGCGCTTCGGCCGCGAGATTTCGCTCGATGCCGGCGTTCATCTGCCGCCGGACCGCAAGCGAAATGAGGCCCGCAGCGACGAGGAGCCCGATCGCCGCGGCCGCGCATGCCGCAAGAAACGTCTGAGTCCGGAAACCCAGCTTCATGGGACAGCCTTCGCCGACATCACGACGGGGCCGGCTCGAGAAGTTTGTAGCCGAACTGCTTGATCGTCACGAGCGCATCCTGCAGCAGCGGCAGCTTCTCGCGGAGTCGTCGGACGTGCACGTCGACCGTTCGCGTACCGCCGGTATAGCGATATCCCCAGACGTCCGAGAGCAGGAGATCGCGGGAGAGCACCCTCCCGCGGTGTTGAAGCAGGTATTCGAGAAGCAAGAACTCTTTGGCTGTCAATCGCACCTCTCGCCCGTTCGACACGACCGCGTGCCGGTCGAAGTCCACCGCGAGGACGCCGTACTTCACGACGCGTTCCGCGTCGACCGGGACCTGCACGCGCCGCAGCAAGGCACGCACCCTGGCCACGAGCTCGTTGGGATTGAAGGGCTTCGAAATGTAATCGTCGGCGCCCAGCTCGAGACCAACGATGCGATCCGAGTCTTCGGCGCGCGCCGTGACCATGATGATCGGCACGGCCGCGGTCCGTCGGTCCGCCCTGAGCGCCCGACAGATCTCGAGACCGTCAATGCCGGGCAGCATCAGGTCCAGGAGCAGCAAATCCGGCGGCTCCTGGCGAACACGCGCGACCACGCCATCGCCGGATGACGCCACGTCGACCCGGTAGCCGGCCTTCTGGAGGTAGTGCTCGATGAGTCCGGAGATGTCGCGGTCGTCTTCGACGACGAGGACACGCGGCGCCTGTCGAGAAGGCGGACTCAACGCGGAACCTCTGCGTCGTGAGCGCTACGGGGATCCTGAGGCCATGCCAGCAATCCAGGTATCTGGCGTGTGGGCGACTGTCTCTTGAAGATCGTCATCCGACAAATAGCGGCGATCGGGGATGACCCGTGCACGCACGCGGAATGGAACAGTCCGCCCGTCGAACGGGTCCGGCGTCACCTCGATTCGATCGCCCGTCAGTATAATCCGGTAACCCATCTCATCGAATCGGTCGGTCCAGCGGTTGCAGAAGACAAGCGACAGCGTGTCCGCTAGATGCAGCCATCGGTAATCGGACTCGAGCGCATCCCTCGCCACCGCGTCGGTCCGGCCGCATTCCTCGAGAAGGGCTTCTTTCAGCAGGGTGATCGACTCAAAAAACGGCGCCCATGCGGCGTCTCCACGATAGCGTCCATAGATCGTGAGGGCGTGCTGAGCCACGAGCGCCGCGGCGCTGGCGCTGGAGTTTCGCAGACGCGCGATGCCTCGCGGCCAGACACCCTGGCGAATGTGGTTGGGCGCGCCGACGAAATCGTGCGGTCGCCCTGACGGATCGACCGTGGGCAGGGCGTCCGGTTCACGCCAGCCGTTGTCGTGCCCACGAATCGCCAGCAGAATGTCGACGCGGTTCTCCAGGCCGCGCCATTCGGCGTCCCGCCAGGCTTCGAGGAGGTCGGCCGAGAGCGTCGCGTGATCGGGCTGAGTGATCAGCGCGAGATCCGCCGGCCGTCTCTGCACGATCATGGCTGGCCTCCAGCCGGGGCATTACCCCCTCGTCCCGTACCGATCGCCTCTGTTTTGGAGTCTAATGACAGCATGAGGATCATGAACCCATCGTTTGCGATTGTCCTTGGGCTTGCTGCGGCCGCTCCGATGGTGTCTCTGGCGCAGCAGGCGCCGGGGACCGTCGGGAAGGCCGCGCCCGAGCAAAAGGCCACCAAGACCACCACCGATCATCTGGAGATCGCGACGTCGGTCGCCGAAGCCGTTCTGGAGCCCGGCGCCAGGATCGCGCTGGCGGTTGACATCACTCCGCGCGAGCGGATTCACGTGTACGCGCCAGGCAACGAGAACTACATTCCTGTCTCGCTGCAGATCGAGGCGCAGCCGTCGCTCACCGTTCCGCCGCCTGAGTTTCCGCCGGCGGAGGACTTCTTCTTTGCGCCCCTCAACGAACACGTCAAGGTCTATCAGAAATCATTCCGCATCGTCCAGCACGTGACCCTGGGAACGTCGCAGGAGTTTCGCGACAGCCTCAAGAAACAACCGTCGTTGACGATCAAGGGGACAGTGCGCTATCAGGCGTGCGACGATCGCGTGTGCTTCGCACCGACGAAAGTGCCGGTCAGCTGGACCATCTCACCCAAACCGGCTGTCGGCGCCGCGGCAGGTCAGTAGCCGCGACAGAGCATTCAGGATTTGCTCTTCTCCGACGATGGCTCTGCCATATCCGGCCAGCGCTCGAGGCCGACTGTCTGCCAGCCTGACGCGGTCTTTCTGAAGTACACCTTCACCGGCTTCGACCAGACGGCGTAGTCCTTGTGCACCGCGCCGACTTCGAGCAGCACGTAGTCGCCCTGCGTCGCCTCGGTTGGAGCCTGCAGCTTCGGCTGTGCCGCCGTCACCGCGCCGCCGAGCGGTGTCGCCGATCCGGTAGCATTGTCGAAGGCGAACCACGTCGCCTTGTATTCAGACGCGGGTGTTGAGACGCTCGCATCCACTGCAGCATTCCCGAACGTAACCGCACCCGTAGCATCCATCGTGAAATCCACTAGCGGATTGACGTCGGTCAGCCAGTACGCGATCACCTTGGCTCGCCGTCCGCTGATCACGTCGTCGAGGTAGGTCTCTGCCGCCGGATCTGAGTACCGGGCCGCATGCACGACAGCTTTGATGGCGTCCTCTGAAATGGCGGCGACTCGTCGGGCTGCCCAGAACGTGTCATCCGGCCTCGTGTTCAGGAACGCCGGGTTCGGATACTCGGGCTTCCAGTTTTCCGGTTCGAAGAAGTCGGACTCGACATTGCCGACGGCCGGGATGTCCGGGTACTTCACCTTGATCCACGGCCGCACGTAGAAGCCCAGCGTCAACATCGTGAGGAATGTCGGGCGTCCCTCCCACAGGTACTCGTTGCCTGCGCGCGGTTTCTGCGCGGTGACGCTGCCGCTCCCGAGCGTCGAGCCGAAGTCGATCAGATGGTGCTGCAGAATGCTGCGGCCATCGCGCGCGACGAGCATGTCGAGCGAGTTGATCGCGCGCGAGTCATCGTGGTTGAGCCAGGCGGAAAAGATTCGCATGCCACGCAGCTCGCGATGGTGCTCGTGCGGAAAGATGTCATTCGGATCGTCGGGCCGCGTGCCGTAATAGCGAAACGGGCCCATCGGCTTTCCGGACAGTCCCTTGCTGGCGATCACTCGATAGCTGCCGTCCTCGTCCCGCGCGGCCTTCTTGAGCAGGACGTCGAGATCCTTGTCCTCCATCTTCACGCGTTCGCCGCCGACGCGCGTGGCCATGGCGGTGTCGGCAATCGACAATTGTTCTCGACGCATGATTGCGATGTAGTTCTCCGGCACCTCGAAGCCGAGCGCGTAGAAGAACTTCGTCGAGATCACCTCGGCCCCCGTCGCCATCTGCGGGTTGGTCGGAGGATCGAACTTGATGAAGTAGATGTCGCCGGCGCTGTCGCGAATGGTCATGCCCGGTGTGATGCCTTCCGTCTTGCCAGCGACGATAGTCCATGGGCCATCTGCCGGACCGGTTCCCTTGTCAGGCCCCTTGACAATCTCGTCAATCGACATCGGCTTCGTGCCGATGCGATTGGTGAACCAGCTCGAGTTGGGCACTTCGTCGAGCGTGTTGATGTTCATCGCCCGAGGCGCAGAATGATCGCCGGCGCCGAAGAAGCTGTTTTCGGCAAAGTCGTACGGATCGGCGATCTTCACCGGCTTGACGCCCGAGGCGTCCTGCAGTTCAGCATCGCTGGCGATCGGGTCGTCGGGATAAAACTTCGGAGACGCTCCGCGCGCCACAAGGGTCCAGGCCAGCAGGCCAATCGAGAGGACTCCACCGGTGCCGGCGGCTCTCAACCACAATCCGACGCGCTGCGATGGTGTTCGTGTCTTGATTCGCTCCATGTCGGGCTCCGTCAGAAGACGTTGGAAAACGCCGCGAACAGCCGCGTGCCTTCGTCGCCGCGCGCCACCTCGAAGCGCAGGAACACGGCGCGGAACGTGTTGAACCGGAACCCGATGCCATAATCGTGCTTGAAATTCTTGAAGTCGAGCTGACGACGTGTGGGCCCGACCTCTCCCGTCTCGTAGAAAAGCGCCATGTCCAGACCCGCGAACGCTTCCCACCGATACTCGCCCGTCAGCGTCACGGCATTGAGATCGCGGAATCTGAAGTCAGGATAGCCACGCAGAAACCGGGCGCCACCAAGTGAGGGTTGAAAGTAGAAAGGAACGGCCTGGCCACCGACCGGATCTGTCGTGATGATCGAGCCGCGGAACGCGAACACCCGTTTGCGATCGAAGATGGGAATGTACTGCTGCAGGACCGCCTCGAACCGGTTGAAGCTGTATCGGTTGAAATCGCGATCGTCGTAGTGACTCCACGTCGTCCGGTAGAGGCCGCCCTTTCTCGGGTTGCCGGGTTGGTCGCGATAGTCGATGGCGATGAAGCCGTCGCTCTGCAGGTAATCGGGCTGTTCGTTGATGCCGGGAGCCTCTACCGGTGTGAAGACCTCCTCGGTCGAGGGAAATCGCGAGTCGGTGCCGGTGCCGATTCGGAGGTTTTGCAGGCTCCAGATGCGCGTGCCAACCTGGAACCACGACGTCGGCCGAACGGTTGCCCACCCGCTGTAGTCGGTCGATTCAAACAGGTAGTCGCTGCGCTCGTCCTCGGTCGAATTCGGACCGAGGCCGTAGAAGTCCTGTTGCGGGTAATAGCGATAGCGTCCGCCCACGCCGAGCTCGAGGTGATCGCCGGCCAATCGAGGAAACACGAGCTGACCGGCCACAAAGTAGTAGCTTCGAATCGACACGGCGCCGAGACCTCGAAGCGATCCGTGGTCGCCGAAGATCTTGTGCCGTGCCAGGATGCCACCCGCAAATCCTGCCCCGGCCGTGTCGCCACCCAGACCGAACACCGGAAAGATGACGTTCGGACCCTGCAGCTTTTCGAGCAGGCGGCTGTCTTCCATGTACAGCGCAATCGATTCGAGCTTGCCGGGCTTGTAAGGCTCGAGCGACTTGGCTTTTTCGGTGCGCTGTTTTTCGATGTCTTCCTGACGCGTCTGCTGCGCATCCACCGGATCGGCGAAGGCGAGCACGCCAAGCATGAGCACGAAGAGAGTACGAATCATTGTTATTTGGTTGGAATCGCCGACCGATCAGGTCCGCGAAGGTAAGGAAGTTACGATCCCGACGCGTCGGTGTCAAGCACGAGCACCCCCGACGCTACTCGCACTCCTTGATGCCATGGTTGCGAATGACGAAGTAGGTGGCCACGACCATCAGCAACGCCCCGTTCACGGTCAGAACCAGCGGCGCCGACGTAAGGCTCGCAAAATATCCGCTCGCCAGGCTGCCGAGCGGCATCCCGCCCCGGAACGCGACCATGTAGATGCTCATCACGCGCCCCCGCATTTCATTGGGAGCCATCAGCTGCACCAGCGACGTGATGAGTGAAAACACGATCACCAGCGCTCCACCGCACAGGAACAGCAGCAGGTAGCTGAGCCACAGCACGCGTGACAGCGAGAATCCGATCACGAGCGCCCCGAAGAGCAGCTGCACCAGGAGCGCCGCCAGTCCCATTCGCTTGAATCGGCCGAGCCACGCGACGAGCAGTGCCCCGCACACGGCGCCCGCACCGGAAAACGCCATGAGGCGGCTGTACTGGCCGACCCCTTCGTGGAACACGCGCTGCGCGAAGAGCGGCAGAAACGTCAGCAGCGGAAATCCCAGAAATGTCGTGGCCGCCGCGAGCACCGTCAACGCCATGATGCTGCCTTCCCCGCGCACGTACGAAAAGCCTCCGCGGAGCTCGGTGAGCATGCTCTGCGTCGACAGGGGCGCGACATGTTTCACGTGCAGCGACATCAGCGCGACGATGACGACCAGAAAGGACAGGCCGTTCAGGCCGAAGCACGACACCATCCCGAAGGCGGCCAGCGCCGCGCCGGCAAGCAGCGGTCCGACGACGCGCGCCAGGTTGAACTGGATGGAGTTGAGCGCGATCGCATTGGGCAGGTCGCGTTTTTCGACGAGCGAGGGGACGAGCGATTGATAAGCGGGTCCGCCGAACGCCTGCGCACAACCCGTGGTGAACGACAGCGCCAGAATGTGCCAGATGTGAACCACCTGGAAGTACACGAGCGCCGCGAGCGTGAAGGCGCTGGCCATCTGGATGTATTGGGACGTCAGCAGCGTGCGACGCCGATCCCGCCGGTCGGCGACGACGCCGCCGATCAGCGTGAAAAGCATGATGGGAAGTTGCTGCAGGAAGGCGTCGAGGCCCAGGAAGAACGCCGAGCCCGTCACCGTGAGCACCAGCCAGTTTTCGGCCACGCTCTGCATCCAGGTGCCCACGCTGGAGGTGAAGGCCCCGAACCAGAGGACCCGGAAATCGCGATACCTCAGGGCGGCGGCCAGCCGGCGAAACACGCGCTGGCTGGAACTGGCGGGCTCGTCCGCCGGGGCGTCAGCGGTTAGGGATTCGGCCAAGCGAGGAGGGGAGAGCCGTATCTTATCACGTGTCAGTTACTTCCCCCTTAAACACGCCGCTCACGGACGTTCTTCCACAAGTTCGCGCTTGATCCGGATCCAGCCCTGCGCTATAGTTCGCGGCAGCGAACAAAAAGCGAAAGTCGCGATGACACAGACGACTCGGGCCCACCTCGAAACGTTACTGGGTGATCGAAAGCTCGATCACACGCTGACCACTCGAAAAGTCGCGCACGACGACTGGCCCAGCGCCTCAACGGGCCTTTCCGAACTCGACCTTCAGCTGAAAGGCGGCTGGCCGCGTGGACAGATTTCCGATCTCGTCGGCCCGCGATCATCGGGCCGCACCAGCCTTCTCCTGTCATCGTCTGCCGCTGCCATCGATCGCGGTGAACTCGTGGCGATCGTCGATACGGTTGACAGTCTCGACCCGGAATCGGCGGCTGCGGCGGGGATCGATCTGGCGCACCTGCTCTGGATTCGCGGGCAGGCGATGTCGTCGGCGCGGGCGAGCCTGGCGCAGGAATGGGGCGGCTTCCACACGGCTCTCGACCGCGCGCTCAAGGCGCTCAATCTCGTGCTGCAGACGGGACATTTCGGACTCGTGGCGCTGGATCTCGTCGATCTGCCGGCGCAGGTCATCAAGCGCGTGCCGTTCACCACGTGGATGCGGCTCCAGCGCGTGATCGAAGGCACCGAAACGGTGTGCCTGTTGATGGGAGTGGAACCCACGGCACGGAGCGCCGGCGGCTTGACCGTCGCGCTGTCGCAAACGGCACGCCCCCAGGTCGTTCTCCGACCGCGCATCTTTTCTCCACCCGCGATCGAGCCGCGCGTGGTGCATGCACGCGGGCTCTAGGATGTTCGCCTGTCTCCGTTCCCCGGCATCATCGGTCGCACCTGAGGCGCTGCCGGGCGTCGCGCGCGATTTTTCGCCGCGCATCGAGGTCCATGCGCCTGATGTCGTCACGCTCGACGTGAGCGGCCTCCGGCGGATGTTTGGAACCCCTGCCGCGATCGGCGAGGCCATTCGACGCGAGTCGATCGCACGCGGGATCGATCTGGACGTGGCGATCGCCGGTGGTCGTGCGACGGCCATGCTGCTGGCGCACGGCAGACGAGGCGTGACGATCGTGCCCGATGGAGAGGACGCCGCGGCGCTGGCGCGTATTCCACTACAGGTGCTCGAACGTGTGTTTGTGCTGATCAGCACGCGCCCCGATGCCCCGGAAGTCGGGCACGACACGCTGACGACCCTGCGGCGCTGGGGACTCAAGGCGTGCGGCGATCTCGCCCGATTGCCCGCGTCCGGGTTGTCGGAGCGACTGGGACAAACCGGGCTCGTTTGGCAGCGTCTGGCCCGAGGGGAAGACGGTCGACCACTCGTCGCGTCGGTGCCCGAAGAACGGTTCGAAGCGGCTCTCGATCTGGAATGGCCCATCGAAGGCCTCGAGCCATTGTCGTTCGTGCTGGGACGACTGTTCGACGCGGTCTGCGATCGTCTCGAACGACGCGATCGCGGAGCGGCGACGCTCCACGTCGCGCTGCGCCTGGTCACGCGCGCCGAGCACGTCCGGCGTCTCGAGCTTCCTACGCCCCTTCGGGATCCGCGCGTCCTTCGCACGTTGGCGCTGCTCGATCTCGAGTCGCATCCTCCGCCGGCCGGAATCGATCGCGTCCAGATCGCCATCGATCCCACGCCTGCCCGCGTGTGGCAATGGTCGCTCCTCACACGGGCGCGTCCATCAGCAGAAGCCCTGGCAACGCTCCTGGCACGGCTCACGGCATTGATGGGGGAGTCGCGCGTGGGCGCACCCCGGCTCGTGGATTCCCATCGACCCGGGGCCTTCGACATGGTGAATTTCCTGGACGCCGTCGATCGGAAGCCTGACACCAGGATGCCGCCCGCGCGTGTGCTTCTCGAGTCGGCCCGCTCGACGCGCCCGCTGATCGTCCGCCGGTTCCGGTTGCCCATCCCGGCCAGAGTCAGCGTGTCCCAGGATCGGCCGGTGCGGATCGCCACCGACCGCCGTGGCATGAGCGGCGGGATGGTGGCCTGTGCGATCGGGCCCTGGCGCACGTCAGGAGCGTGGTGGCGGCCACGGACGCCGGTGCGATCGTGGGATCACGACGAATGGGATGTGGAGCTCAGCGATGGCGGGGTCTATCGCGTGTCCCGCGATCGCGAACTGAACCGCTGGGCCATCGAGGGCACGATCGATTGACGAGGGCACTAAGAACTAAGAACCAGTAGTCTTAGTTCTTGGTGCTTCGTGCTTAGTAGAACAAAGAACTAAGAACCCAGAACCAAGAACTCCTCGTGCCCTACCTCGAACTCCACACCGCGTCGGCCTTTAGTTTCCTCCAGGGCGCATCGCTTCCTGAGTCGCTGGTCGATCACGCCGCCAATCTGGGCTATCCGGCGCTGGCGTTGCTCGATCGGGACGGCGTATACGGCGCGCCACGATTTCATCGCGCCGCCACACATGCCGGGATCAAGCCGATCATCGGCGCCGAGCTCTCGATCGCGGCGCCCGCACTAAGAACTAAGCACCAAGAACTAAGAACTCCCACGCCCACTTGGCTTCTCCCCCTCCTCGTCGAATCGCAGGAAGGCTACCGCAATCTCTGTCGCCTGATCACGCGCATGAAAATCGAGGCCCCCAAAGGCGCGGGAGTCTTGCGGCTCGAAGACATCGATGGCTCGACGCGCGGCCTTGTCGCACTGGCCGGGCGCGAACTGCTCTCAGCCGGGCGTTACGGGGTTGGAGGTCTGCTCGATCGGCTCGTCGGGACGTTCGGGCGGAGTGGCGTGTATGTCGAGCTCGCGCGTCACATGCTGCGAGATCAGGAGGAAGACAACCAGACGCTCATCGATCTGGCGGAGGCCTTCCGGGTGCCGATCCTGGCGACCAATGGTGTGCGTTTCGCCAGCCCGGACGAGCGTCCGCTCTTCGACGTGCTGACCTGCATCCACCACAAGACCACGCTCGATGCCGCCGGGCGCCGGCTGGCGCCGAATGCCGAACGATATCTGAAGTCTCCGGAGGCGATGGCCGCGCTCTTCGACGACCTGCCACGCGCCGTGCAGGCGACGCGCGAGCTGGCCGATCGGCTTTCCTACAGCATGGCCGATCTCGGCTACCGGTTTCCGGATTATCCCGTGCCGCCCGGCGAGACGAAGATGTCCTTTCTCCGCAAGATCGCCGAAGTCGGCGCACGCGAACGATATCGTCCCTATCACGATCGCGCGCGCCGGCAGATCGCCCGCGAGCTGGATCTGATCGACAAGCTCGATCTCGCCGGCTATTTCCTGATCGTCTGGGACATCGTCAATTTCTGCCGTCAGCAGGACATCCTCGTGCAGGGGCGAGGGTCGGCCGCGAACAGCGCCGTGTGTTACAGCCTGGGGATTACGGCCGTCGATCCCGTCGGCATGGATCTCCTCTTCGAGAGGTTCCTGTCGGAAGAACGCGGCGAGTGGCCCGATATCGATCTCGATCTGCCCAGCGGAGATCGACGGGAGCGTGTCATTCAGCACGTGTACGAAAAGTATGGCCGTCTGGGTGCGGCGATGACGGCGAACGTCATTACCTACCGGGGCCGGAGCGCCGCGCGCGAAGTGGGGAAGGTGCTCGGGCTCGACACGACCGAGATCGATCGACTCGCCAAGGTCATGAATCATTTCGAATTCGTGGATCCTGGCGACACGCTCACGCGCCATCTGGACGAGGTCGGCCTGTCGCCGAAGGATCCGACGATTCGGCTGTTTGCCGATCTGTGGCAGCGCATGCAGGACCTGCCGAGGCACCTCGGGCAGCATTCGGGCGGCATGGTGATCAGCCAGGGACAGCTCGACAGCGTTGTCCCGCTCGAAAACGCCAGCATGCCGGGTCGCGTGGTCATTCAGTGGGACAAGGACGATTGCGCCGACATGGGCATCGTCAAGGTCGATCTGCTCGGGCTCGGCATGATGGCGGTGCTCCAGGACGCGCTGGAGCTGATCAACGGCACACGCCTGAGGAGCGCACCGGTTCTTTCGAGTCAGGGATCCGGCGGCGACGGAATTCTGCCGGGCCAGCCGCTGGATCTGGCGCATCTCCCTCCTGACGATCCCGACGTCTATCGGATGCTGCAGGCGGCCGATACCATCGGGGTCTTTCAGGTCGAATCGCGGGCCCAGATGGCGACGCTGCCGCGCATGCGCCCCGAGCGCTTCTACGATCTCGTCGTCGAAGTGGCGATCATCCGCCCGGGGCCCATCGTCGGTCAGATGGTGCATCCCTATCTCAATCGGCGCGCCGGCCGCGAGGTGGTCACGTATCCGCATCCTTGTCTCGAACCCATCCTCGCGCGCACGCTGGGCGTGCCGCTTTTTCAGGAGCAGCTGCTCCGGATTGCGATGGTCGTGGCGGGATTTACCGGCGGGCAGGCGGAAGAGTTGCGTCGAGCCTTTGGCTTCAAACGGTCGGAAAAACGGATGAAGCAGATCGAGGTGCAGCTTCGAGAAGGAATGGCCCGGAAAGGAATCACGGACGAGGCGGCGGAGCAGATCGTCCGGTCGATTACCTCGTTCGCCTTGTATGGGTTCCCCGAGTCGCACGCCGCCAGCTTTGCGCTGCTGGCGTACGCCAGTGCGTATCTGAAGGCGCATTATCCGGCCGCGTTCTATGCGGCCCTGCTCAACAACCAGCCGATGGGGTTTTATCATCCCGCGACGCTCGTCAAGGATGCCCAACGACGGGGCGTGCGGTTCGCGTCGATCGACGTGGAGCGCTCCGACTGGCTATGTACGATCGAGCCGGATGGCACGGTCCGCCTTGGGCTCCGGTACGTCAACGGACTTCGCGAAGAGTGCGGCCGCGCCATTGCCACGGCACTTCCGGCCAGCGGTGCGCTCCCTGGTCCGGAACGGTGTCCGAAGTGCGGCTGCGATGATCGTTCGATGCTCGAAGTCAGTTATCGAGACGCCGCGCATCCGGTCGAACGAGCCGGTCCCGTCGCGTGTACCTGCTTCTGCAACAATTGCGCGCACGACTGGCGTGACGTGGTGATGCGCCGGCGGTTCTCGTCGGCGGACGATCTTGTGGCCCGCACCCGCCTGCGGCGGGAAGAACTGCAGACCCTGGCCGAGATCGGCGCGCTTCAGGCCTTCGGCGCTCATCGCCGAGATGCGCTCTGGCAGGTGGAGAGAGCGGTCCGTCCGGCGGGCGAGCTCTTCGACGAGACACAGCCGGAGCCAGGCACTAAGAACGAACTGAGCACTCGGCACGAACTAAGCACTAAGAACCAGGAACTGGCACTAAGCACTAAGCACAAAGAACTGAGAACTTCAGAGAGTCCTCTCACCCCTATGTCCCTCACCGAGCGCATCCAGGCCGACTATGCCGGCACAGGTCTCACGATCGGCCCGCATCCCATGGCGCTCCGACGATCCGATCTGGCACTCCGCGGCGTGCTGCGCGCGGCCGACCTGCCGCGCGCGCAGCGTGGCCGGCGTGTGCGGGTGGCAGGGACGGTGATTACGCGCCAGCGGCCAGGCACCGCCAAGGGCTTCGTCTTTCTAACACTCGAAGATGAAACCGGGATTGCCAACATCATCGTCCGCCCGGACCTCTACGCGCGCGAGCGGCTGACGATCATCGAGCAGCCGTTTCTGCTCGTGGAAGGGATGCTGCAGAGCGAAGAAGGCGCGACGTCGGTCCGAGCCGAGCGGGTGCAGAGGCTCGACGGCCTGCCGCCAATCGCGGTAGACTCACACGATTTCTATTGATTGCCCAGCCGAGCGCGCGTTCCCGTGCACACGACGGAACGCGCATCCAGAGACCGCCAGGAATGATGCTTCGCGCATGAAGCGCACGTCGACCTCCCGCCTGCGAGGCCACCACCGTCACGCGCGTCGCCGGATGAGCTGCCTCAGGTTCAGCGCGGCACTGCTTGGTCTTGTGGCCGTTCTCGTCCCCGGATGCTCTCGGGGCACCCGGAGGATCGAGCCTGGCGATCCCAGCGTGCTCCTCGTGGTCATCGACACGCTCCGGGCCGATCATCTCGGCACGTACGGCTACGCGCGGCCCACTTCGCCCAATCTCGACAGATTGGCATCGGATGCGATTGTCTTCGAGCGCGTCGTGACGCAGGGCGGCTGGACGCGCCCCGCGATGGCCAGCCTGTTCACGTCCCTCTACCCCCACGTCCACGGCGCCGTCAAGTCAAACCAGACGCTTCCGGCCGAAGCGACGACGCTGGCCGAATCGCTCCAGGAGGCGGGATATCGGACCGTTGGCCTGCAAACCAATCCCTTCATCTCTGGCGCGAAAAACCTCGCGCAGGGGTTCAGGGAGTACTACGAACGCTACGGCGCCAACGGCGAGACTCTGATGAACGCGCTCTTCCGCTGGCTCGATCGGCACGAAGCGACGCAGTTCTTCGCCTACGTCCATCTGATGGACGTGCACCTTCCCTACGAATCCCCCGAGGCGAACCGCGCGAAGTTTGACGTGCCCTACCACGGCCAGCTCGATCCGAATCGCGTCGGGACGCGGAAACAGATTCTGAAGCTCCTGCCGACGCTGACCGACGAGGACAAGCAGCACGTCATCGCGCTGTACGATGCCGGCGTCAACTACGCGGACGAACAGATCGGCCGCCTGATGGACGCGCTGCGGGACCGCAAACTCCTCGATAACACGATCGTCATCATTACGGCGGACCACGGCGAGGAGCTCTTTGACCGGGGCGGCTACGAGCACGGCCACTCGCTGTACAACGAGGTCTCGCACGTCCCGCTCATCATCCGCAATCCGCGCGCGTCGAAACGGCCGGTTCGCGTCCGGCAGCTGGTGCGCCTGATTGACGTTTATCCTACAGTCCTCGGCTTTGTGGGACTGAACATCCCTTCGTCGCTGATGGGGCGCGATCTTGGCCCGGCGATTGCGAATCCGGATCTCGACTGGGATCTCGCGGGATTCAGTGAAGCGACGATGTATGGCCCGCCGCAGCTTGCGCTCGAGCAGGGCCCGTTCAAGCTTCTCGTGATCGCTCCGCCGAAGGGCTCGACAGAGATGCAATTCTTCGAATCGTTCCCCTGGATGCGCGGCGCGCCAGAGAGCGGCTTCACGGGCTTCTATGATTTGAGGCGGGATCCGGGCGAGCACGCCCGGCTTCCTGATCATCCGTTGGAGTCGCGACTCCTTGCGGCGCTGCAGGAAGAGCGGTCGATCGCCAGCGATCGCGCGCTGACGGGCGCCGTCGAGACGCCCGACAAGGAAACGCTGGAGCGACTGAAGAGCCTGGGATACGTGCGCTAGGCTGGGCCACCAGGCGGGCTACCGGGCTTCCGGGCCGGCCAGGTTTTGCACCACCCGGCCTCCCTTCATCACAAAGACGACGCGCCGCAGGGCCGTGATGTCCTTGAGCACGTCACCGTCCACGGCGATGATGTCGGCCGTCAGGCCGGGCGCGATCGCACCCAGCCGATCGCCCATGCCCAGAGACTCCGCCGCGCGCGACGAAGCGTCGCCGAGCGCATCCAGTGGAGCCTGGCCTCCGTCACGAACGCGCACGATGATCTCGTCGGCATTGTGCCCGTGCGCACCCGCGACGGCGTCCGTGCCCATGACCAGCTTCAGGCCGCGCGCTGCCAGCGCCCGCTTGAACATGGCGATGTTGGAGGTCACGGCCCGTTCCATGTAGGTGAAGCCTTCCTCGGTATAGTTCCCGAAGCCCAGGAATCGCGCCTTGTTCGACAGGTAGTTCTGCAGGACGAGCCCGATGTTCGGATCGAAGTAGGTACCGCGCTCGGCCATGAGGGCAAGCGCCTCGTCCGACACGAACGCGCCGTGCTCGACCTGTGTGCAGCCGGCCCGGGCCGCAGCGATGACGGCCGACGCGCTGTGCGCATGCACGAGCGTGCGCAGGCCCAACGCTCGGGCTTCGCCGCACGCGGCGTCGAGCTGCGCGTCGCTCATGGTCTGCGCGCCACCTTCCCGAATGCTCTTCGATGCGAAGATCTTGATGAGGTCGCCGCCTGCGCTCTTGCGCCCGCGCACGTAGCGCCGAATCGCATCCGGCGAACCGGTCTCTTCGCTGAGCGACCCGAGGGAGGTCAGGATGCGAGGTCCGGGCACCACACCCCGCTCGATCAGCGTTTTGAGTTCGGCGTCGGTCTCGGCGCCGACGCTCTGCACGGTCGTCACGCCGGCCGTCAGTGTGCGCCAGGAGTTCTCCACGCCGGCAAGAGCCGCCTCGGCGGGTGATTCACCGCTCGTGTCCGCCCGTCCGTCTTTCCCGAAGTGATAGCCGATGTGGACGTGCGTGTCGATGAGTCCCGGAAGGACGGTGAGCCGGCCGAGATCGTACGCCGCCACGCCTGGACCAGGTGTGATGCGGACGATGCGGTCGCCTTCGATCTCGATACGGACGTCCTTCTGGATTCCACCTCGCCCGTCGAGCAGCACTCCCGCCCGCAGTGACACGCGCTGAGATTGGGCGAGCAGGTTGCCGGCCGGCCCGATGAGCAGGAAAAAACTGAGCGCGGAAAGGCGCCGGAAGATCGGACGACCTGGCCGCCAGGATCGAGTCATCGCGCGACTACCCGCCGGCTTGCGAAACGGTCGTTGGCGGGGTCTTCGAGAGCACGCCGGCGTCTACGGTCTGACCGGTGCGCGAGATCGTCTGGAAATGGAGCTCGGCGCCCGCCACCTCGACGATCATGAAGTGCAGGTCGGTGTCGAAGCCGACCGCGGTCATGTCGGTCTTCCTGATGTTCTTTTCGCGAAGTTTTCCGGCGCCGCCAGAGACGAAGTAGTAGATGCCCTTCTGCGGCTTGATGCGCTCGTAGAAGTGATCGTGACCCGAAAAGACCACGTTGACGCCGTACTTCACGAAGAGCGGCTCGAGCAGCCCGCGAAGGTCCATCTGGGAACCGTGCCGTGCGCCAGACGAGTACAGCGGATGATGGAAATAGGCGATCTTCCATTCCGCGCTCGACCGCTGCAGCTGTTCCTCGACCCATTTGACCTGCGGCGGATCCATGTAGTCGCTGTCCAGCACGAAGAACTCGATGGGACCCTTGACGAACGTGTAGTAGCGACGTCCGCCCATGTTGAACGGCTTGTAGAACATGGCCTTGTCGGGCTCGTCGTGGTTCCCGAGCGTTGCATAGAACTGGACGCCGCCGTCGAGGAGCGGCTTATAGGGCAGCTCGAACTTCTTCTCGAAGTCCTTCGGCTTCTGGCCGCCATACATGTTGTCGCCCATCATGATGACGAACTGGAAGGGGAAGACACTCCAGTACTTCGCCATCCACGAGCCGACTTCGGTACTGCGGGGTTTCGCCCGTGCCGCTGTCGCCGATCACCGCGAACCGAACCGAATCGGCCTTGAGCGGAAGACGAAGCTCCTGAGCGGCGACCGTCGCGGCGACGGCGATGAGTGCCGCGAACGCCGCCAGGCGATGGGAGCGGTGGGCCAGGGTGCGGTTCATGGTCGCCGGGGCAGCGCGTTAGGGGCAAGGTCCACGATGAGATCCGCCTCTACGTCCCGCAGAATCAGGGCGCGTCCGATGAACGCGTAGGCGACTTCGGGGGGGAGAGGCGGAAGTTTGCCGATGAGGAGAGGCGGCATCGTCGCGTGCGGCGCACCCGCCGGATACGGCTGGTTCACGTCGATTCGAACCGCCTTCGGAATGTCCTCGAGCATATCGTAAAAGTCTTCACGCGGACGGTTCCTGAACTCCGTCTTGATGATCGATCGCAAGGCGTCCGCCACGAACGGGCTGAAGAGGTCGCCCGGCTTCGCCTTTGCGCGCGCCTGCTGAATCGCCTGGACGATGGCCTTCTGGTGAGCCTCGACGGCCTCGGAGTCGCCGATCGCGGGCTGCGGCAGTTGCTGCTCGAGTTGGGTACGCAGGTCGACGTATCCCTTGACGCGATCCTGAAACGTTTGAAGCGCCTTGGTTTGAAGGTCCGCCTGGGCGGTGGGTGAGGCGCGGAGCGCCAGGAGCATGCCCGCGAGAGCGAGCGCGGTCACCACGCGATCGAGTGCGAGACTTCCGCGAGGCATGAGGAACGCTGCGAACGTCCGAAGGTCTCGGCTCTCGAGCATCGTCAGCAGGGAGGCGCGACGTGCGCTCAGGCGACGGTTGGCGGGACGTCGCTCGACGCCGGCTGAGACGGAACCCGGGGAAGTCCGCCTCGCAGTCGATTCACCGTCGCGCCCACGCGGAATGACGCCTCGAAGATCGCGCCGACTCGCAGGCCACCCGGCAGCCGGTGACGACCGACCGCGGCAAGCCCCGCTGATGCAATGCATCCGCAATTCGCGCAATCCGGATTCCCACCGAACTGGCAGGGTGTGATCGGTGTCTCGAAATCCGCTGACACGCAGGTCGTCGTCTTTGCGAATATGCAGTCTTCGGGCGTGCGCGGTGGATCGACGAGCGCGTTGATCAGGCCCACGGGCATGACGAGTTTCGGATACCTCACGCGGAGGATCAGTAGCTCGTCCGCCACGCGCTTCCTGTCGGCGGCGCGCAGCCGCTCGGTGGAGATCTCACCGACCTGTGGCGTGTACAGGCTGAACCAGATCTGGTCCACATTCGTGTTCCGGGACCAGTAGTCGGTGAACTCCTCGAGGTACCCGTCCCGGTTCACCTGCTGCCGCGTGACGGTGCAGTGGACCGTGATGTGATGGCCCTCGATGTGTTTGAGAATACGCTCGTAGGTCGCCGGCTTCCGCCGCTCGTCGTGCTCCGGCTGCAGCCCGTCGATTGACACGACTAACTGGAGTCGTCTGAGCGATGCCCATTCCACGGGAATGGGACGAACGGCGCTGGTGACGAGCTGCGTGTAAATACCCTTGTCGGCGAGCATGGGCAGAATGTCGTTCAGCTCGCGATAGCGGACAAGGGGCTCGCCGCCGACGATCGAGAGATGCATCGGCTTGTGGCGGGCGATCACATTCATCACGCCGTCGACAAGCGCCTGGCCCTTCAGATCGCGGACCTGCCGCAGCGTGACTCCGCCGCCCAGATGATCGCTGCCGTATGCATAACAGCCCGGGCAGGTAAGTGGACACTCACGCGTGATTTCGAGCGAGAGCGAGGGGGCTTGGCCGGCGAGAATCTTCCCCCAGGCTCGAATGAGTCCTTCCAATGCTCCTCCTGACGGACAACAGCCATCAACTGTATCAGAAGGGCGGCTTGAAAGGCACTCACTGATCCTTGCAGGCGTCTGGCTACAGGCTTCGGGCTACAGGGCAGCACGCTTCGCGCTTTTCCAGGCCGCGTGCCAGAAATTCGTTACGGCGCGCGTCGCAGACGAATGCTGCCGTTCACCGTCTCGAGCTCGAGCTCACGACGTGTTGTGTCGCTCGACCCGATCGTGGCGCGCAGTTTGCGCGGGCTGAATCGACCCGTGATGGTCATCGGAAAGTCGCTGGAGATTTCACCGTTGACGGTTTCGGCTCTGACGAGCGTCGCGAGGTCGGCAGGCAGGTCGAGCGTGATGCCGCCATTCACGGTGCGGAATTCGCAGGTGTCGGCCCAGTTGCTCCGGCCGAGCGTGGCCGTGATCGAACCGTTGACCGTTTCAGCCTGCGCATATCCAGACGTGACCACGCGCACGGATCCGTTGACCGTGTACGCCTCGGCGTTCGCCGTCAAGGGTTCCGCCGACACGTCGCCGTTCACGGTCCGGCCCACGAACTGGACGCCAGAGGGCACCGACACCGTGAAATCCACCTTGACGTCGTTGTTGTTCACCTTCATGTGGCCGCCGGCACCGGGCTCGCAGGTGTTGTGCTCACCGTCAGTGTCCGGATACACGGCGCAAATGGTGATGCCATCGGCGTGCGGGACGACCTCGATCCTGACGCTGTCGGGATCGTTCCGCCGGCCCCGACGTGCAGCGACGACTTCCGCTTCCGCCCCCTTCGCCGGAACGGCTCGCACCGATCCGTTGACGCCCTTGATCTCCAAAGTCTTTCCGTCGGCTAGCTGGCCGTGCCACGTGAAGTCTCGCGCGGACGCCTGTTCCTGCGAGGTGCCGGCGACGGAGTCGGGGGCGTGCGACCGGGCAACGCGGCCAAGGCCCGACGCCGTCGCCGCGGTCAGAATGAGAACGCCGATCGACGTGATGGCATGCCGAAGCTGCATGGGTGCTCCTTCAGAAACTCTGGAACACCCGTCTTAGACGAATGCAGCAGCGCAAAGGTTGAAGCCTACTTGATGACGGTATACATGATCTCCACCATCCCGTCGGGGGCTACGAGGCCGGCGCTGACGGTCGCCCGGGCCGGAAAGTCCTTCGTGAAGGTTTCCCGGTAGCCCTGGTTCATGGCCGGGAAATTCGCGAGGTCCGGCAGGTACACGATGCCGTCGACGACGTGCGACCAGTCGAAGCCCGCGGCCTTCAGGGTCCGCCCGATTCGCGCCAGCGTCTCGACGGTCTGCGCCTTGGCATCGCCCTTGGTGGCGTCGGTGTTTCCAAGCATGCCGGACACATACAAGCGATTGCCGACGCGAATGGCCGAGCTGAGATTGGGATTGGGCTGGCCGGGGGTTCCATCCGCGTTCGGTGTCACGAAGGCCTGCCGGTCCGTGCCCTGCACCGCGACCATCGTGATCTCGACGAGATACTGCGCGCCCATGAGCGGCGCACGCACCGTCGCACGGGCCGGAGGGTCCTTCGGAAAATACGTGCGATAGGCCGTATTCATATCCTGGAAGAGCGCGGTATCGGTGATGTAGACGCGCGCGCTGACGACATCGCTGTAGCTCATTCCGGCGGCCTTGAGAATGGCGCCGCCGTTATCGAGCACGGTTTTCGTTTGCGTGGGCATGTCGCCAGGCACGACGGAGTTGTCCTTGCCGTTGCGCGACACCAGGCCCGAGAGGAACAGCGTGTTGCCCGACTTGATGCCGTAGCTGTACGGGTTGGGCGAGGCAAGCCAGTCAGGCGGCTGGATGACGCGGCGCTCCGCGCCGTTCGGTATCGCGATCATCGAAATCTCGACGAGCGCATCGGGCAGCACGAGACTGGCCTCGACTGTCGTTCTCGCGGGCAGGTCCGCCTTCCAGTATGTCTTGTACACTTCATTCATCGCCGGAAAATCCGAGGCGTGCTTGAGGTACACATAGACGGAGGCGGCCCGGTCCAGGCTGGAGTCTGCGGACTTCAGGACGGCCGAGATGTTGTCGAGCACCTGTTTGGTCTGTGCCTTCACGTCGGGGCCGACAATCTTGCCCTGGGCGTCGGTGCCCAGGGTGCCAGCCACGAAGATCAAGCCGCCCGCCTTGACGGCCGGGCTGAAAGGCAGTCCCGAGGCTGGGGGAGTGCCGATAATCTGTTTCTGAGCGGGCATAGACGTCACCTGAAGGAGTATGAGGGTCAACGCGACGAGCATTGTCCTTGAGCGCACGATGGAACCTCCTGGTAGAGAACCGGGCACGCCGATTCTACTTGGGCCGTGGCCTGCCGTGTTCAGGATTTCAGCCGGTCTCGCGCGGCTGCACAGATTTGCGCGGCCTCGTCTCGAGGGTCGTCCCGCGTGACAGCCCGGCCGTCGGTCTTCTACCTGCACGGGTTCGCCTCTTCCCCACAGTCATCCAAGGCGGTGTTCCTGGCTTCGCGATTCGAGAGTCTCGGACTCGTGTTCAAGTGCCCTGATCTCAACGGGCCGGACTTCTCGACGCTCACCGTCACCCGGATGGTCGAGCAGATGGAGCATGAGATTCAGGACGCGCCAGAAGGTCCGGTCGTGCTGATTGGATCGAGCCTCGGCGCGTTCGTCGCGCTTCATGTGGCGAGCCGCGCCGCCGAACATGACAAGTCCGCCCTCGAACGTCCGATAGAAAGCCTCGTGCTGCTGGCTCCTGCTGTCGAGGTAGATCTGCAGGCCGATCCGGAGATTGGTCCGCAGGTGCGTTCGTGGCGCGACACGAATCGCCTGGATGTGTTTCACTATGCACTTGGGGAAATGCGCCACCTCGAGTACGCCATGTTCGAGGATGCCGAGCGATACAAATCGGTGCCGATACGAATAGCCGTTCCAACGCTGATTATTCAGGGGCGTGGAGACGACACGATCGATCCCGCCGTTGTCCAGGCCTTTGCGGCCGGGCGCCCGAACGTGACGCTCCACATGGTGGATGATGGGCATCAGCTGACGAACAGCTTGGAAGAAATCTGGCGCGACGTATCGTCGTTTCTGGGATTGGGGAGTTGATGAAAGGGTATCGATTGGCGTTGCTCGTCGCCGCGACTGTGCTCGTCACGCAGCCCATTCACGGACAGGATGGGAACACGTCGCGCCGGCGTGCGGCCGGTGATCCCGTGGACATCTCGTCGATCAGGGTGGGAACGCCGAGGCCCGGCGGCGGGTACGAGGTGCGGACGATCGGGCTCGAGGACTATGTGGCCCAGGTCGTCGCCGGTGAAGCCGCGGCCAGGAGCAATCCGGCGGCCCTCGAGACGCTTGCCATCACCGCGCGCACGTTTGCCCTGGCCAACAAAACTCGCCACGCCGCCGACGGATTCGATCTCTGTAACACCACGCATTGCCAGGTGCTGCGACTGGCGACCACGGCGACCCGGGCGAGTGCGGATGCGACGGCCTCGAGGGTGCTGCTGTTCAACGGCCAGCCGGCTCAGGTCTTCTATAGCGCGTCGTGCGGTGGTTACTCGGAGCGGGCCTCCGCGGTGTGGCCGCGAGCTCGGGATCTGCCGTTCATCGTGTCGAAACCGGATCCCGCGTGCAACTCCGAGCCCGCGTGGGAGTCGGACATTTCAAGTGAGGATCTCACACGAGCCCTGCACGCCTCCGGCTATCGCGGAAATCGCGTTACGAATCTTCGGATTGTGGCGCGCACGGGCTCCGGGCGCGTGGCTCGCATGATCATCGACGGTCTGCAGCCCGCCGAAATATCCGGGTCGGATCTCCGCCTCGTCATCGGTCAGGCGCTCGACTGGCGCCTGCTCAAGAGCGCGGCGTTCGACGTCAGGCGGATGGGTTCCACGTACCACTTTGCGGGTCACGGCGCCGGACACGGTGTGGGGCTTTGTGTGATGGGCTCGGCGCGCCTCGCGGAGCAGGGCCAGAGCGCACAGACGATTCTCACCCGATACTTTCCCGGGCTGGCTATTGGGCCCGCGACGAAGAACATGATGGCCATGGCGGCTTCAACGCCGAGTCCGGCGGTCCGAGTGCCGGCAACGAGTGCGATCAGCATTGCGCTCCCTGAAGGAGCCGAGTCCGAGCGCCCTCAAATCGAGCACCTCGTGACGGCGATCGTTGGCGAGGTCGTGGCGCGCGCCGGAATGAAGCAGCCTGGCCGTCTGACCATCAGGTTCCACCCAAGCATCGAGAGCTTCCGTCGATACTCGACGCAACCCTGGTGGGTCGGCGCGACGACGAGCGGGCGCGAAGTTCAGCTCCTGCCGGTCAGCGTGCTGCGGAGCCGCGGCGATCTGGAGCGCGTGCTTCGACGCGAGATCGCGCGGACGGTGACGTCGCCGCTGCTCGAGGGGCGGCCCGAATGGGTCAAGGAAGGCGCCGCGATGCACTTCGGCGACCACCTGGTCGGTCCTGCTCCCGCGCGGCTCACGTGTCCCTCCGACTTCGAGCTCGTGGCGTCCGCCTCGCCGGGCGCCTTTCGGGATGCCACCGTGCGCGCAGCGGCCTGCTTCGACCGGCAGATCGCCGCGGGACGACACTGGACCGAAATCCGCTAGGAAAACTCCTCTGGCCCATCCATTCCTCCCCGGCGGACGTAATAGTCCACAGAGGGCGTAAGATCGTGCCGGAGATGGCCTTACGACCATAGAAGGAAAGCCAGGCCCCGCCTGAATCGGAGACGCGCCGTCATGCATCCAATGAGTAGCGACCCGTCTTGCGACGTCTGGTGTCCTCAGGCATAGCGAGGTTCCATGCTCATTCGGAAGACCCCTGACATTCGATCCTCTGAAATTACCAATCGTGCCTTGTATGTTCGACGACGGGAGTTCATCCGTCTCGGGGCCGCAGGCTTCGTCGGCACGGCGGTGTCTGCACTCGCTCCCGTCGCGGAGGCTCAAGGGAGTGGACGCGCCAAGCTGCCCAACGTCCAGAAGACGAAGTACACGACGACCGAGACATGGACGCCCTACGAAGACATCACGACGTACAACAATTTCTACGAGTTCGGCATCGACAAGGACTCGCCGTCTCGTTATGCGGGCACACTCCGTCCCAAGCCATGGTCGGTCGCCATCGAGGGTGAGGTGGCGAAGCCCGCTGTCTATCATCTGGAAGACATCGTTCCCGCGACCCTCGAAGAGCGCGTGTATCGTCTCCGCTGCGTCGAAGCGTGGTCGATGGTCATCCCCTGGGTGGGATTTCCTCTTGCCGATCTCATCAGGCGGGTCGAACCGACGTCACGCGCCAAGTATGTGGAGTTCACGACGCTGTACGATCCGAAGCAGATGCCGGGACAACAGCGCGCGGTGTTGAAGTGGCCGTATGTCGAGGGCTTGAGGATGGACGAAGCGATGCACCCACTGAGCCTCCTGGCCGTCGGGCTCTACGGCGAAGTGCTGCCCAATCAGGATGGCGCGCCGATTCGCCTCGTCGTCCCCTGGAAGTACGGTTTCAAGAGCATCAAGTCCATCGTCAAGATCCGCTTCGTCGAGAAGCAGCCTCTGAACACCTGGCAGGAGTCGAATGCCTCTGAGTACGGCTTCTACTCGAACGTCAACCCCGAAGTCGACCATCCGCGCTGGAGTCAGGCGCGCGAGCGGCGGCTCGGCGAGTTCTTCAAACGGAAGACGCTGATGTTCAACGGCTACGCGGACCAGGTCGCCTCGCTCTATACCGGCATGGACCTGCGCAAGAACTATTGAGTCTCATGACGGGCACGCGTCTGGTCCGATGGGTGGTGAAGCCGGCGCTCGTGCTGGTAGGGCTGGGCCCTGTCGCCTGGCTGCTCTGGGGAGCCGTCAACGGCGGTCTCGGCGCGAATCCGATCGAGACCATCACGAAGGAGACCGGAACGTGGACGCTCCGGTGTCTCGTGGCAACGCTGGCCATCACACCGCTTCGGCGGCTCACTGGGTGGCTGGAACTGATTCGAGTCAGACGGCTGATCGGGCTCTTCGCGTTCTTCTACGGCTGCCTGCACTTTCTCACCTATATCTGGCTCGATCAGTTCTTTGCGTTCGACGACATCGTCAAGGACGTGGTCAAGCGCCCGTTCATCACGGCGGGATTCACGGCTTTCGTTCTGATGGCGCCGTTGGCGTTGACGTCAACTGCGGGATGGATTCGACGTCTGGGCGGGCGAGGCTGGCAACGCCTGCACCGGCTGATCTACCTGTCGGCGATCGCCGGCGTCGTGCACTACTGGTGGCTGGTCAAAGCCGATATCCAGCGGCCTCAAATCTACGCGGCGATCGTTGCGGTCCTGATTGGCTTCCGACTCGTTACGCGATACGCCCGCCGACCGACACCCGTCGAGAAGGCCAAGCTGAGTCCGCGTTCGAGCGGACTCAGCGTCTGATCTGTTCCCGCGTTACTTCACAAGAAACGTTTCAATAGAGAGACTCGTGGTGGTGGCGCCAGGGGCGTAGAAGCCCCAGCCGGCCAGTGTCTGGCTTGTCGATCCCGCGCCGGATACCGTGCAGAACTTTGGCGTGGTGGTGGCGACCAGGTCCGCGCACGCCACCAGGAGCGCCTCCGAGGCGCTCGTCTGAACCACTGCCAGATGGGCCCAGAGAGCGGGAAAGAGGTTGGATGAGAAGGCCCGCACGGCGCGCGTCTTTCCGAACAGCGTCTCACCGTAGAACGAGCCCATCAGCGTATTCGGGTCCACGACGTGCATCGACGTGGCCGTGGCGTCGCTCGCGAACGGGGGATTCGCGAAGTGGGGAAGCAGATTGAGGACGCCCGTTCCAAGACTGGGCGGCGTCGACTGGTAGATCACAATCGTCCCCTTGATCACCAGGTCGTCGGGATTCGTCCCGTTGGACATGGTGCCGGGCGACATGGTCCAGGTGCCCCGGACGAAAGGCGCCGGTCCGGTAATCTTGCCGTTCGAGTCCTGAAAGAGGATCCCGATGGCGGTCTTGACGCCGGTCGGCGTTTCGATCCGAGAGAGGTACGCTTTCACATTGCTGTTCATCGGATCGAAATCAAGAACGATGAGCGCGGCCTTCGATCCGATCCCGTTGAAAAACGTGTCGGGCACTGTCCGGTTCCAGAACGTGACACGCCCCTTGCCCTGGTTGGCAAAGATCTTCGCGTTGTGCACGAGCGGGCGCAGCTTGCCTGAGGACACCGATATCGTCTCGCCGTTGGCGTCGGTCTTGGAGCTCAAGGCGAATCCGTGATCGATGACGAAACCGAACGTCTGCACTTGTCTGTTCTGCGCGGAGAGGGGCGCGGCGACTGCCAGAATCGAAAGGAACGTGGAGAATGCCAGGCGGGGAGACACAACCAGCATCGATGAACACGTTTGATACACGGTGAACCTTCTCCTTGGTTTTAGCTGGCCGTCAGGGCACCAGTGTTCGGTTCAGCGTGAGCCTCGTGCTGGTGGCCACTGGTGCGTAGGTTGCGAAACCGGCGGTGTTGCCAAGCGCGGGGCCCACACCTGACACCGCGCAGTTCTTTGGCGTTGTCGTCGCAACGAGATCCCAGCACGCGACGACCGTGAAGTCGTTGGCGCCAGCCGGCATCGCGAGCAGGTGAGCCCACATGGCTGGGAAGAGCGATGACGAGAACGCTCGCACAGGCGCGGTCTGGCCGCCGATATTCGTCTCGCCGTAGAACGAACCGATCGCGGTCGCCGCGTCCAGGAGATGCATCCCCCCGGGTGTGGCGTCGCTCGCAAACGGAGGGTTCGCGGCGTGGGCGATCAGATTCAGCGCGGACGATCCCAAATTCAAGGGGTTCTGGTTGAGGACAACCGTGGCCTGGATGACGAGATCGTCGGGATTGGCGCCACTGATGGTCGACGGAAGTAGAATCACCCACGAGCCGCGGATGAACGGAAACGGCCCGATGATCTTGCCGTTGGCGTTCTGCTGGAGCACGCCGATGGTCGTGCGTGGTCCGGCTGGTGTTTCAATCTGCCCGAGATATCCGCGTGATGGGTTCATCGTCGGGTCGAAGTTGAAGACGATGAGCGCAGCGCGGGAGCCGAGTGGTGCGAAGAACGGATCGGGCACGGTGCGATTCCAGAACGTGACATGCCCGGTGCCTTGATTATCGAAGTTTTTTCGGTTGCCGCTGACCGATCGGAGCTTTCCGGACGCGACCGATATGGTCTCGCCGTTCGCGTCGGTTCGGGATGCGAGCGTCAGCCCGTGGTCGATCACGAAGGTGTAGATCTGGACTTGCCGTGGTTGGGCCGATGCAGTCGTTGACCCCATGAGCAAGACACCCAAGAGGGCAGCGGCGGAGAGTCGAGGCATACTTTTCCCTCTCATTCTTATGACTTGGCCGACACGATGCTTCTCTTTCGGTCCATTCGACTTGCCACGTTAGGGCTCGATGGAGCAACTTGACCCGAGGGGAGACAATAGACCCCTCTACGACCTGCGGCAGTAGGAGGAGGCGCATGTCTACGGAACATCAGGTCACCCGTCGTGAATTCGTGCAGACGGCCCTTGGGGCAAGCGCGGCATCGCTCTTGCCGCTCGCCACGCCGCTCTCCGTGAACGCGCAGGGTACGAAGCGCAGGCTGGCGCTCGTGGGCACCGGCAGCCGAGGCTCCACGATGTGGGGGCGGAATCTCGTCAGCGGTTACTCGGACCTGATCGAGTTCGTCGGGCTCTGCGACATCAATCCTCGCCGCGTGGAGGTGGCGAAGCGTCGGATGGGACTGACGTGTCCGACGTTCACCGACTTCGACGACATGATTGGCCGAACCAGGCCCGACACCCTCATGGTGACGACTGTCGACGCGTTTCACAGCGATTACATCGTGCGGGGTCTCGATCGCGGACTCTCGGTGATGACCGAGAAGCCGATGGTGATCGACGAGCAGCAGTGCCAGGCGGTGCTCGATGCCGAACGCCGGAACAACCGGAAGATTATCGTGACGTTCAACTATCGATACGCTCCGGCGCATCAAGTGGTGAAGGAGACGCTCATGTCGGGCGAGATCGGCCGCGTGATCTCGGTCGATTTCAGCTGGTATCTCGACGTCATCCACGGCGCCGACTACTTCCGCCGCTGGCACCGGCTGCGCAATCGGAGCGGCACGCTCCTCGTGCACAAGGCCAGCCACCATTTCGACCTGGCGAACTGGTGGCTCGACGCCGAGCCGCTCGATGTCACCGCCCGAGGCGCCCTCACGGTGTACGGCAAGAACGGGACATTCCGCCACACGAATTGCCGCCCCTGTCCGCACAAGGCGGAGTGCCGCTTCGCTTTCGACATCACGAAAGACGAAGAGATGATGGACTTGTACGTTGGCTGCGAATCCGCTGACGGCTATCTCCGCGATGGCTGTGTGTTCCGCGAGGACATCGACATCTACGATTCGATGACGGCGCTCGTTCGCTATACGAACGGTGCGACGATGACGTACTCAGTCAATGCGTTCATGCCGTTCGAAGGCTATCGGATTGCATTCAACGGGGAGAAAGGTCGCCTTGACGTGCGGAGCTACGAGCGCCAGCCCTGGCCGGTCGAGGGTCCCTCCGAGATCTATCTGACGAAGAGCTTCGGTAAACGGCGCAAGGTCAATGTGCCGCGGGCGCTCGGCGGCCACGGCGGCGGGGATGCGCGCATGCAGGAGATCCTCTTCCGGGGAAAGGACGTCCCGGCGCATCTGACACCGCCCGACTCGCGCGCGGGCGCGATGGCGTGTCTCACCGGCATCGCGGCCCGGAAGAGCATCGAAGAGGGCCGGGCGATCGCCATCGGCGATCTGGTGAAGTTCTCCTGAGAGCGGCGAGCGGACGTCTGGCTATCTCGACTGCCAGCGTTCAACGACGCGAGCCACCTCGCCGCCCGGGACCCAGATGACCACGGCCTTTGTGGGGCCGCTCGGGCCGACCTTGTGTCGAACCATGTCGGGCGGCTTGACGAAGCCCACCATACCCGGCTTGAGGACGGTGGTCTTACTGTTGACGGTGTGCTCCAGTTCTCCCGAGACCACGTAGAAGATCTCCGTTGATCCGTGCACGTGCTCGCCTGAATCCGTTCCGGCGGGGAACGTCAGTTCGCCGACTTCCACATCCGCAGAACCGAGCGCCTGCTTATCCAGGAGCACCCGCAGCTCCGTGCCGCCGGGACTGACGAACGTTGCGGGTGCGGCCGCCGATTGCGCGGCGAGTCCCGCCCCGAATGATGCGGCACCAAAGGTCAGCACTCCGAGTGATTTCACCAGTGTCACCATCGTCGGTCGCTGCATGTCGTCTCTCCTACAGTCCTCGTTTGAGGTCGGCTTCTGACGCGATATAGCCAAACGCGGACCAGGAAGACCCCTTCAGGACGCGTTCGAAAATGGCCTTCGCCTTGTCCTTCTGCCCGTTATACAGGTACCAATTGCCGACGCCGTAACCCTGAGTGGCGATGTCGAGGTCGCTTGCCCCTTCCGTCTTGAGCAGCGCGTCGGGCGGGACGAGCCCTTTGTACATCAGCAGTCGCCTGTGGTACGTGTCGTTCTCCAGGATGTCCATCTTTTCGGTGATCGGCTCGAGCACTTTTCGCGCCTCGGCTTCGCGGCCGAGTCGCCGGTAAGTCATGTAGAGCCAGTCGCTCGTCGCCACGAGCATGTCGTCATTCACCGTCGACACCTTCATGCACTCCACGTAGGCGGTCAGCGCGCGCTCGAAATCGCCCTCGAGGTAGTACGCGAGGCCAAGGTGGTACCAGATGTTCGACTGGAGTGTGCTCCGTGGCTTGTTGAACTTGTTCGGTGCACCATCGGCTTCGACCTCGTCGGGATGGCCTTTCACGAGCGTCACGGCGCGTTCGAAGTCGGCAATCGCCTTGTCGAATTCCCGAATCGAAATGTAGCGATGCCCGCGATGCCTGTACAACGCCGCATCATTCGGATGCGCCTCGATGCCCTTCGTATAGGTCGTGATCGCGTCGCGATAGCGGCCGAGATAGCCGAGGCGGCGGCCCACCCAGACGATGCGCGCCGGGTCTGATGGCGCCTTGTTCAGATCAGCCTGCGCCTGCGCAAGGTCCTGCTCGAGCTTGGTCTTCTGCTCCGGCGATAACGTCGGCGCGTACAACGGCCGGCCGAACAATGAATGCGCCTCAGGTCGTGACATGGCGGTTTGCCGCGAATGAGAAATCGTCGAACCTGCGCCGAGCACGACCGCTGCGATCAGAAGCGTCTGCACCATCCCACCTCATCGTGATTTGTCGTTCCCCGTTTTCGACCCTGCGACTTTTCGACCCTTCGACCCTTCGACTTTCGTGTCCGTATCCGGCCTCGGGTCCGACACAAAGCCGCTCTGATTCGGCATCTTGACGCGCGGCAGCGTCTCCGCGTTCATCACGTCGTGCTCTCCGATGATGCCGTTCAAAGACAGCAGATACGCCGTAATCCCGTAGACCTCGTCGTAGGTCAACGTGCCCGGCCGGTCGAACGGCATCGCGCGATTCAGATAGTCCCAGAGCGTCGTCGCGTACGGCCAGTAGCTGCCGATCGTTTTGACGGGCTTGGCGGTGGTCAGCGTGCCTCGGCCACCCACGAGAATGTCCTGCGGTCCTTCGCGAGCCGTCGCGCCATGACAGACCACACAGCGGCGGTCATAGACGGCCTTGCCCGAGGACGCATCCCCACTGCCCGGAGGCAGTTCCTTTCCATTCGGACCGATGGCGATGTCGAGCGCGACGACCTCTTCGCGAGTCGGCGTGTGACCGAGTCCGAACCGTACCGTCTGCGCGCCGGCGCTCGGCGATGCGAATATCGCCGCTGCGGCCGAGCAGATCGTGATGACGCACCAGTTATGCATCGGCGCTCTGTATGGTGCCATCGGCCTGGACCCGCCAGCTCTGGATGCCGTTGAAGTGATAGTTGGAATTGGTGCCCCGAATCGCCACCAGCGCCGCGCGTGTCGGCTGCTGATAGCCCGTATCGTCAGTGCATCGGGATTGGAGGATCGCCTCGCGTCCATCCCAGCGCCATGTCGCGCGAAATCGCGTGTGCGAGATCGGCAGGACGGGCCCTTCGAGTTCCGCCTCCGCCCATGTGGCTCCGCCGTCGACTGTGTACTCGACGCGCGTGATCGTGCCCCGGCCGGACCATGCGAGTCCGGTGAGCTCGTATACTCCCGGCGCCGGGAGCCGCTCACCGCCCGACGGACGCGTGATCAGGGACTTGGCGTCCATGACGAACGTGAACTGACGCGCTGTGCCGTCGGGGAGCAGGTCGGTGTACTTCGAGGTCTCCTCGCGTGTCATATAGGGCTGATCCACGACCTTCAATCGCCGCAGCCACTTGACATTGATGTTGCCCTCCCAGCCCGGCACCAGAAGGCGCAGCGGATAACCCTGCTCGGGACGAAGCGCTTCGCCATTCTGCCCATACGCCACCAGCACGTCATCGAGCGCCTTGGTCATCGGGAGGCTGCGCGTCATCTTGCACGCATCGGCGCCCTCGGCAAGGATCCACGTGCCATTTGGCTGCACACCGCACTCGGTGAGCAAGAGGGCCAGCGGAACGCCCGTCCACTGACTGCAGCTCGTCAGCCCGTGAGCGTGCTGCACGTCCTTTTCAGCCGCCGTCTTCCATTCCGTGTTGCTGTTGCCCGAGCACTCGAGGAAATGCACGGGAGACCGGGACGGAAACCGTTTGATCTCATCCAGCGAGAAGGTGAGCGGTCGATCGACCAGGCCGTGGATCAGGAGATGGTGCTGACCGGGATCGATGTCGGGCACGCCGGAATGATGCCGTTCGAAGTGAAGCGACGACGGCGTGATGATGCCGTACAGATCCTGAAGGGGCGTGAAGCTGCTGGCGGCTTCGTTCGAGTTCGTCGTCGATTGACGAAAGACACGAAGAGCTTTTTCGAATCGAGACCGCTGTCCGTATGGCGTGATGGGCCGGCCGAGCAGCGTCGCGCCACCTCCTGCCGGCGTCGGCGCCCGGCGGCAGGCCGCCAAGGCTCCGGTGAGCACGGTGCCGAGCTGCAGAAACCACCGACGCGTGCGGGTGCGAGGCGTGCCGGCCTGAGCCTCGGTGATGCGCTGCACAGCACCTCCAATGTGATGTCCAGATACTCTACCGGAACCCGGCAGGGAAAGGCAGTCTGTGCACCAGACGGTTCATTCGTCACGCCGGGCCCGGTCGATGGAGCTCTTCGTGCACCCGCGCGCGCTCGCGGTCGATCTGCTCGGGCGTCGCGCCAAGCCGATGCAGGATGGCCTCGGTGAAGGCCAGCGCCACTTCGCCCTCTCCGGAAAACACCATGTCGGCACCGGCCTCTCCCAACTCGCGCAGGTCGCGCAGGTAGGCCACGCGCGCCAGCACGAAGATCGAAGGGTTGAGCTCGCGCGCCGCTCGAATGACTTCGGCGCTCTGTTCCAGTCCAGCCGCGCTGATCACCAGGCTCGCGGCTCGATCGATGCCGATGGCACTCAAGGTGTCGCGGTGGCTGGCGTCGCCGTACACCGCCAACATTCCCTGGTCCCGAAGCTCGCGGACGGTCGTCATGTTCAGCTCGATGACGGCCGGCTCGATGCCGTTGTCGCGGAGGAGTCGCGTGACCGTTCGTCCCGTGGGACCGTAGCCGATAATCACCGCACGATGCGCGGGATCGACCGGCGGCCCTTCGGCGGCTGCACTCTGAGCCCGAGCCGGGTTCAGCCATCCTGACAATCGCCGATGGTTGGCGATTGAGCGATCGACGCCCGGCACGGCGCGGTAGAGAAGAGGGTTGAGCACGATCGAAATGATCGCGACCGCGACGATGGTATTGATGGCGGCGGAGTCGAGAATGCCCAGTTGCTTGCCGAGCGCTGACAACAGGAATGAGAACTCGCCGATCTGCGCGAGCGCAACAGCGACTGACAGCGCGACCCGCACCGGGTGCTTGAGCAGCAGGACCATGACGAAGGCCACGAGGGGTTTCCCGATCATCACGACGGCGAGTGTGGCGAGGATCAACCCGGGTGCCTGCATCAGGTACCTCGGATCGAGCAGCATCCCCACCGATACGAAGAACAGGACGGCGAAGGCGTCGCGCATGGGAAGCGCTTCGGACGCCGCACGGAGGCTGAAATCAGAACGCCCGACCACCATTCCCGCCAGGAATGCGCCGAGCGCCATCGACACGCCGAACGCTATCGCTGAACCGACGGCAAGGCCAAGCGCGACGACCAGAACGGTGAGCGTGAACAGCTCACGCGATCGTGTGTCGGCAATGCGGTTGAGGAGCCATGGGATGGCGCGGTTGCCGATGTAGATCGTGATACCGACCAGCGCCGCCACCTTGAGCGTCGTCACAGCCAGCGCGATCAGGATGTTCGACGCCGAGGCATTCTCTGTGGCCAACGCGGGCAGCAGAACGAGCACGACGACGGTGAGGAGATCCTCGACGACCAGCCAGCCAACGGCGATGTGTCCCGATGGCGTGTGGAGGTCGCGATTGTCGGCAAGGACCCGCACGAGGACGACCGTGCTCGCGACCGCCAGGGCGATGCCAAAGACGATGCTGGCGAACCAGCCCCAGCCGAACGCGCGAGCCACCGCCGCGCCAAGTCCCGTCGCAATCGTGCTCTGCGCGATCGCGCCCGGCACCGCGATGCGTCGCACCGCCAGCAGTTCGCCAATGTGGAACTGCAGGCCGACGCCGAACATCAGCAGGATGACGCCAATCTCAGCGAGCTGATCCGCGAGCGCGGAGTCGGCGACGAAACCGGGGGTGTGGGGACCTACCAGCGTTCCCGCCAGGAGGTATCCGACGAGCGGCGACAAGCCCAGGCGCTCGGTCAGATATCCAAACGCCAGGGCGGCGCCGAGCCCGGCAGTCAGCGTGAGAATCAGATCGAAGCCATGCATCTCGCCAACACGCCCTGAGTCCGTGGCGCCAGCATAATGTATGGTAACGAACCATGAACCTGACATCCGACCGCCGCCTGTTTCTCTCCTATTTCTCGAGCCTTGGCCTCGGCGCCACGCTGTTCCCCGGCGTTCTCTGGGCGAAGGTCCAGGACGCGACATCGCCGGCGATCACGAAGGACATGCTGTCGGCCGCCGCGGCCGTCGCCGGTCTCGAGTTTACCGGCCAGCAGTTGGATCGGATGCTGGCGGACATGCCCGATACGCTCGACCTCTACAAGAAAGTCCGCGCTGTGCCGCTCGATAACAGCGTCGGCCCGCCGCTTTACTTCAATCCGATCGTTCCAGGTATGGACATCGATCGGGCCAGGCAGCCCGTCAGGTACAGCACACCCACCTGGAAGGGACTACCGGCGCGCCTCGAGGACGCCGCATTCTGGCCCATCGCTGATCTGGCCGAACTGGTGCGCACGAGGAAGATGACGTCGGTCGAGCTCACAGAGATGTATCTCGGGCGCATCGCGCGCCTCAATCCGAAACTGAATTGCGTAGTGACGGTGACCGACGCGCTCGCGCTGACGCAAGCCAAGGAAGCGGACCGCGAGATTGCGACGGGGCGGTATCGGGGGCCTCTCCACGGCATTCCGTACGGCGTGAAGGATCTGTGTGCGGCCAAAGGATATCCCACGACCTGGGGAGCCGCGCCGTTCAAGAACCGCACGATCGATGTCGATGCGACCGTCGTGTCACGTCTGCGGGATGCGGGAGCGGTTCTCATCGCGAAGCTTGCCACGGGCGAACTAGCGCTCGACGACGTCTGGTTTGGAGGCCAGACCAAGAATCCGTGGGACCTCTCCATGGGATCGCAGGGATCGTCGGCGGGACCGGCCTCTGCCACCGCTGGTGGTCTCGTCGGGTTTTCGATTGGCACGGAGACCGGCGGATCGATCGTCGAGCCCTCTGGGATCTGTGGCGTCACCGGCCTGAGGCCGACCTTCGGCCGGGTGAGTCGCCACGGTGTGATGGCGCTCAGCTGGAGCCTCGACAAGATCGGACCGATGTGCCGAAGCGTCGAAGACTGCGCGATGGTTCTGGCGGCCATTCAGGGTCCGGACGGCCACGACCTGTCCGTCGTGGACGTGCCATTCAACTGGAACGCGGATCTCGACGTCCGGCGACTGCGGGTCGGCTACCTCAAAGCGGCCTTCTCGAACACCAACCAGACTCCCCAGGTCGATGCGAACGACAGAGCTGCGCTCGAGGCCCTTCGACACCTCGGCGTCACTCTCGTTGACGTCGCCCTCCCCGAAAACGTCGTCGTCGATCTGGTCACCGTTCTCTATGGCGAGGCGAGCGCGGCGCTTCACGATCCGATCGAGACCCAGCCCGCCCAACTGGCGCGGCAGGATCGCGTCGCACACCACAACACCGCGCGACTTCTGCCGGCCACCGAATATGTAAACGCCAATCGCATGCGCGCGCTCCTGATGCGGGAGATGGCTCGCGTCATGTCGGACATCGACGTGTATGTCGTGCCGTTCGACTATGCGGACTACACGCCAAATCCCGTGGCCACGCTCAACACGTCTGTCACCAACCTCACGGGCCATCCCTGCATCGTCCTGCCGCACGGGTTCAACGAAAAGGGAAATCCCACGAGCCTCACATTCGTCGGTCAGCTGTTCGGCGAAGCTCGGATGGCCGCGCTGGCGCGCGCCTATCAGGAAGCGACCGGATGGCATCTGAAGCATCCGGCGCAGCTCGGGTAAGGGAGAGGGAAGAGACTATTTGTCCGTTGCGGTCGCCTGCCGCTCGACACGCAATCCAAAGAACGGTCTGAGGCGCGTCCCGAGGATGCTGCCGGCGAAGGCTGAAACCAGCCACAGCCATCCGTGCACGCTTCCCGAGGCGATGCCGCTGAAGTACGCCCCGATGTTGCAGCCGTAGGCGATGCGGGCGCCGTAGCCGAGCATCACGCCTCCAACCACGGCCGCCGCAAGCGAACGCGCCGGAACTCTCCAGGCCGGCGCAAACTTTCCCGCCGCGGCTGCGGCGACAAGGGCGCCCAGCATGATCCCGACATTCATCACCGTCGTGACGTCCAGGACGAGATTGGCCTTGAGCGCCGCCGCTTGCGCCGGAGCCGTCCAGTAAGGCCAGCTTGCAACGGATACGCCGACGGCGCTCAGCGCCTTCGCACCCCAGAGCGCGAAGGCGGACGTCACGCCCCACGGCCGACCCGAAATGGCGAGCGTGAGGATGTTGACCATCGCGAGGCCCAGCGCGCCCGCCACGAGCGACCACGGGCCTTGCAGCACTCGGCGCCAGCCGCTCCGGTTGGGGGAAGAGGCACTCAGGCGGCCGTGACGTCTTCGTTCGATCACGATCGTGATGAGCGCGAGCCCCCCGAAGAGAACCCAGCTCGCCACGAGGGCCGTCGTGGCGCCAAGAGTCGACACGAGCGAGATGGGCTTCAAGGCAGGCGTCGCGGTCCACCAGGGCATGTGCGCCGTGCCGATGACGGAGCCGGCGATGAACGCGATCAGCGTGGCCAGCATCCGGGTGTTGCCGCCTCCAGCCGTGTACAGAGTGCCCGACGCGCAACCGCCGCCAAGCTGCATACCGATGCCGAACATGAACGCGCCGGCAATCACAGACACACCAACCGGCGCGACAGACCCGCGCGCGGCCTGACCGAAGATGTGTCCCGCCCCGAGGACCGGGAAGAAGACGGCACAGGTAACGGCCAGCATCAGCATCTGCGCGCGGAGTCCCGCACCGCGTCCGTCGGCGATGAAGAGGCGCCACGACGAGGTGAACCCGAACGCCGCGTGATAGAGGACCGTGCCGGCGCCGACGCCAACCAGAAAGAGCAGGGCCTGCCTCAGGTTCACGGCCGAACCGAGGTAGAGCGCGCAGAGAGTGATGGCCGCTACGCCGATGCCTGCGGCTCCCGGATTGAGAGAGCGCCGCTCCGCGGCGAAGGAAAATGTCCGATCCATCGTGCTCGTGGCGTGGCTCATGACATCTCTCGATCGTGGAAAGGGACTTTGGGGGATTCTATCCCAGCCGGCCGCGGGGAGCCGACAGCTGCTTGACCGGCCTGTTGCCGCGTGATAGTTTTCGCCAGCCCAAAGAACCGCCCAGGAGCCGCATCGACTCCTGGGCTTTTTTGTGTCGCCACACTCAAGGGCCGGGCGCATCTCATGAAACGCTCTCGTGACTGGTGGGCGGTCCTCCTCGCAACAGTGGCTGTCGTCCTGATCAAGCTCGGCCTCGTATCGGGCATTCCGTGGTGACATCGATGGCGACGTCGTCGGGCGCGAGCGCACCGAGCTCGCTTGCCGCGCGGCTGCTTGGCGCGCTGCCCGGTGTCCTGCTGCTGGGCGCAGTGGGCTACGCTGGTAAGTTCACCGAACAGTCGCTCGCGGCGTATGGCCGGGCGATAGGCTCGTCCATCTGCGGCGTGTCGGCGATCATCGCGGCCAAGGGCGCCATTGACGCCGACGACGAAGACGCATCGTATGCGATTGCGGCCATCCTGGCCCTGGGTGCGGTGAGCCTCTTCGTGTTTCCGCTCGTGGGCCGAGGATTGGGCATGACCGATCACGCGTACGGACTCTGGGTCGGTCTGGCCGTGGACAACACGGCCGAGGCGACGGCTGCGGGCGCGCTCTTTTCAGACGCGGCGGGGAAGTTCGCGGTGCTGGCCACGGCCGGCGTGTTTTCCAAGGCCCAAACGACCGATATCGCCAACCTGTCGCGATGGGCGTTTCTCTTTACCTTTGCAGGCGTCGGACTGAAGACCAACATCAGGGAGTTGTCGCATCAGGGTTGGCGGCCGTTGGCCGTCGGCGTTGTGGGAGAGTGCGCGATCGCGGTGCTCACGCTGGCCATGGTCGTGGCCGCCTCGCGAACGTTCCTCTTTTGAAGGATTCTTGGCCCAAGCCCGGCAGATCGTGGTATGAATCGGATCCACGCCATTGGCCTGTGGACCATTGAACTGGACTCACAATGATTAATCATCCAACTCGTCGAGAAATGATCAAGGGAAGTGCGGCTCTTGCCGGCGTCAGTATCCTTGGAATACCAGAGTGGGCCTTTCCGACTCTGGCTGCGGAAGAGATTGTCATTCCGTTCGCGGACATGCCGGAGAACCTGCCCCTCAAGATGGGCACGGACGTTCAGATCATCGACGTTCGCAAGATCAAAGAGGTCTTCACGCCGAAGGATGAGTTCTATACGGTCCAGCATTACGGTCAGCCGGACGTTGACGCCCAGACCTTCCGTCTGAAGCTCTCCGGTCTCGTTGAGCGGGCCGGCTCGTTCTCGATTGACGACCTGCGCGCCATGGGTGGAACCGACGTCGTGGCCGGGTTCGAATGCTCGGGCAATCGACACCCCATCCAGGGCCTGATAAGCAACGGCCGATGGACCGGTGTTCCCCTGAGCACGTTCCTCAAGAAGGCTGGCGTCACGCCTCAGGCGCGCGAGGTTGTGTTCTTCGGCGCCGATCGCGGCGACGAGGAACTGGATTTCCGCGGGCAGAAGTTTCCGGTCAACCAGCAGTTCGGTCGCAGCCTGACGCTGGACAAGGCGATGTCGCCCGATCCGCTTCTTGCGTACGCGCTCAATGGTGAACCGCTGACGCGCAACCAGGGCAAGCCGCTGCGCCTGGTCGTTCCGGGCTGGTACGGGGTTGCCAACGTCAAGTGGCTCTCCGAGATTCACATCCAGGACGAGCCGTATGTCGGCAAGTATCAGGTGCGCTGGTACCGCACGCTCAAGGGCGAGGTCATCAACGGCGAGACGAAGTGGGTGGAGACGGCGATCACCCACTTGCGGATCAAGTCGTTCATCGCCCGGGTGACGAAGACCGGGAACGACTACAAGATTTTCGGCGTCGTACTGAACGACGGCACGCCGCTCAAGTCGGTCGAGGTAAGGGTTGATCAGGGCGACTGGCGACCGGCCACGTTCGATACCGCCACGAGCAGCAAGTACTCGTGGAAGTTCTTCACCTATTCGTGGAACGATGCCACACCAGGCGAGCATAAGCTGACGTCGCGCGTGACCGATGTCAATGGCGGCGTGCAACCGACCGAAGAGGAGCTCGGCGACAAGAAGACGTTTCTCGAAGACAACGCGCAGTTTCCGCGGACGGTGACGATCTCCTAGCGATCGCGTAGTGGAGCCGCGTCTTTCTCGATCCTCCCGAACAAAAACGGCGGGACTGGAGGGACTTGCGGTGACGCTCGATTTCACACTAGCATTTCTGTTGCACACGCACGACTGGAGGAGTTATGGCACTGTCACTCGGTGAGACCGCACCAGATTTCGAGGCCGATACCACACAAGGGCGCATCCGGTTCCACGATTGGATCGGCGATTCGTGGGCTGTGCTCTTCTCGCATCCCAAGGATTTCACGCCGGTGTGCACGACCGAGCTCGGCTACATGGCCAAGCTCAAGCCGGAGTTCGACAAGCGCAATACCAAGATCATCGGGTTGAGCGTCGATCCGGTCGATCGGCACGCGAAGTGGGCCGACGATATCAAAGAGACGCAGGGCCACGCGCCGAACTATCCGATGATTGGCGACACAGACCTCTCGATCTCGAAGGCCTACGGGATGCTGCCGGCAAGCACGGCCGGTACATCCGAAGGCCGGACGCCCGCGGACAACCAGACGGTCCGCAACGTGTTCGTCATCGGACCGGACAAGAAGGTCAAGCTCCTCATCGTGTATCCGATGACGACCGGACGGAACTTCGATGAGGTGCTGCGGGTCATCGACTCCCTGCAGCTCACGGCGAAACACAAGGTCGCGACGCCCGTCAATTGGCAGCAGGGGCAGGATGTCATCATCGCGGGATCCGTGTCGGACGATGATGCGAAGAAGGTGTATCCGAACGGATGGAAATCTCCGCGTCCGTATATTCGGATCGTTCCGCAGCCGAAGTAATCGCAATTCGAATCTGTCGTGCAGGATTGAGAGGTCGCCGGGTATCCGGCGGCCTCTTTTCTTGTATTCGAACCAAGAACTTCGAGGATCACCATGCCTTTCGTCACCCTCGGCGACGGCGTCCGTCTGTTCTACGAATCGTGCGGCGATGGATCCCGAATCGTCCTGGTTCCGAACGGCCTGCACCTGGTCGACGATTTCGAACGCCTCGCGCCCGGACGCGCGCTCGTCTTCTACGACCTCCGGAATCGCGGGAGATCGGATGCGACGACCGAGCGCTCGGTGCTCACCAGGGGCGTTGAGCAGGATGTGGATGATCTCGATGTGGTGCGGCGGCACTTCGACGCCGAAACCGTCGATCTGATCGGGCACTCGTACGCAGGCGTCACGGTCGTGCTGGCTGCCTTGAAAAACCCCGCCCACGTCGGCCGCATCGTTCAGATCGGGGCCTCGCCGCCGCAGTACGGCAAGCAGTATCCGCCCCACCTCTCCTGGGTCGATGAAACCTCACGAAGTGTCTTCAGCCGGCTCGCGGAGCTGCAGAAGGAGCGGCCAGCGCACGATCCCGAGGAGTTCTGCCGGAAGGTATGGTCCATTCTGCGGCTTCTGTACGTCACGAATCCAGACGATGCGCCTCGCACCGACTGGGGCCGGTGCGATCTGCCCAACGAGCGCGGCGCGCTCAAATACTTCATCGAGTTCATCGTGCCGTCGCTGCAACGCCTCGAGCTCACCGCGGAGCGGCTCAGCGAGGTTCGTGTACCTGTGCTGACGATCCACGGCCTGCGCGATCGCAGCGCACCCTATGGTGGTGGGAGAGAGTGGGCGATGTGGCTGCCGAACGGACGGCTCGTGACCGTGGCGGGCGCCGGTCACGCGCCATGGATTGAGTCGCGGGATTTAGTCTTTCGGTCGATCGACCAGTTCCTGGGCGGTGGCTGGCCGGATGACGCGCAACGAGTGACGGCACTCGATCCAGCTGACGAACCGTGCTAGGAACCCGTCTCTGAGACGAGAGAATTCAGGTAAGCCGCGAACGTCTCGTTGAACAGAGCGCCCGGTCGGCGCTGGCGAAGCTGGTCGACGATCTGACGACCCGGCATGCCCAGCCGATTCATGATGGCGCCGGCCATCAACGCCGACCGATTGAAGCCCATGCTGCAATGACAAAGCACACGGTGCCCGCCCCGGATGAGCTCGGCGCCGAGTGAAGCGACCGCCTGCAGACGCGCCAGGTTGGGGAGGTTGTCGTCGTAGATAGGGAAGTAGATATAGAGACAGCCTCCGGGGGTGGTGGGAACGCCATCGTCGAGTCCGCCTTCGAGGTCGATTACCGTGTCGATATTGTGCGCGGACACCGCGGGCCACTGCTGAATCACGGGCGAGATAAAGAGCTGTCCCGCGTCATCGACCTGACAAAAATCGGTGGCCGTTTCCATATCCTCTGGCATTCTATCGCAGGCTACGCTCGCCGCTCTCCGCCGTCGCCCTTCACAGATGAGTGAGCGCACGTAACGCGATTGGACCGGGGACTTTTCCGCGCGCGTCGACTATTCTCCGTCGGCTTGCGTCGGCGGCTGCGCCAAGTATGCAGATTCCGACGTCGCTGCAGATTGGGTTGGGAGGATGGCATGAGGCGGAGATTTCTGGCATCGCTCTTCGCGTTTCCTGGCCTGGGGCTGGTCGCCTCGGCCGATTTGACGGGCAAGAATGCGACGTTTGCGAATCCGGCGATCTTCGTCGGACTCGTTCAATGGTCGGACAAGGTGATTACTGAATAGCGGCGCGTGGATGAGTGCTGGCTACTGAGCCATCGGCGTCTCGGTGTTTCGAGGCACGAACATGTAGAGGTCTACGCCATTGAACGAATTGAGCGTCGTGAAGCGGAATCGCTGATCGTGCATGACCTTATCGAGGACATTGTCGCCATCGCCCCGCCAGTACCTGTTCCTGACCACTACGAGCTGCGTGAGTTGCCCTTCCGCCTGCAGACGCTCGAACCGATCAGACGCGTATCCGAGCAGGCGTGGTCGGCCATCCGGCCATTCCTTGCGAAGGTAGTAGTCGAAGTCGTCCAGCGGCACCCCGCCCATGATGATCACGCGTTCGGGTCGATCGCTCAATGAACGGACAAACGCCGCGGCGCGCCGCCAATCGGGGTTCGGTCTGTAGACGGTCCAAGCCCCATCCTTGACGAGGAACGCGGCATACGACGCGACTGAGGCCATCGCGACGGCGCCGGCTACGGCCTTTCTGACCGTTGCCCTCGAAAACCCTGTTGCACCCCTTGCGAGCGCCAGCGCAAAGAAGGGAATGGTGAACACTACGTACCGTTCTCTGTACAAGTGGCTCAGCCCCAGGATCGTCAGCACGTAGAGAACGCCCGGTAGCGTGACGAGGTAAAGGGTCAATTCCATCGTCCGCAGCTGCGACTCTTTCTCTCGATCTGGCCAGAGGCCGCGAAGCACCAGGATCGCCGCGCCGATTTGCATCACGAGCAGCAGAGGCGTACTCACTAGATAGGTCAGAGACTGGTAAATCGGGAGCGTCGTCCAGATCGAATTGCCTTGCAGAAACCAGTGGAAGAAAAGCATCCACCACTCGAGCAGTGTGAATGGACGGAGCGACGGCGGCGAGGTTATGAGGCGGCCGCTTGCGTAACGAACGGCAAGCCAGGCGACAACCGACAGGGCGACCACCGCATGCGTCAGGAACACCTTCTGGCGTATTGGCTTGTCTGTTCGCCATGCGAGCAGGGTGAAGGGCAGCAGGAAGAAGGCCGCATAGTAATGAGTAAGCACGGCCATCAGCAGGGCGCCGCTGTAGACCGCGTAGGCAGCCAGAGAGAACGGCAGGGTTCTCAACCGAGGCCAGACGAATACGGCCGTGAGCAGCAGACACATCGTCATGGCGTACGGAGTCGCTTCCTGCGAATACCACACGTGGACGGGCGAGAAGCAAAGAAGAAGTCCCGCCAGCAGCGGCATGAACGGCCTGTGAAATCTCCTCGCGATGAAGTAAGTCAGGACGATCGATCCAAGCCCGAATAATAAAGGCGGCAGTCGCACGATCAGCTCGTGATCGCCGACGAGAGACACCCAGGAGTACATTAGGACCGGATAGAGAGGCGGGCCTGGAATCTTCATGACCAGTGCCCAAAGTCGATCGACACTCGGAGTTCGATAATGCGTCGAGTACACAACCTCGTCGAACCACAGACTTTCGCTCAGGTTGTGGAGGCGCAGCGCCATCGCGAGGACGAGAAGCAGAGGAACGGCGACACGCGGCGTGTCGAGGCGCGCGGCGACACCTCGACGGCTGGCTTTCACGGACGGGTCGTCCTCGTGCGTCATCATGGGCACATCAGGTCGAAGACAGATTCACTTGCCTTCGATCCCGGTCTTGACGATCTTGGCGGGAACACCGACGACTTGGACCCGATCGGGCAAGTCGCCGGTCACCACCGCGCCGGAGCCAATCACGCAATGTTTGCCGATGGTGTGCCGCTCGAGCACGATCGCACCCATGCCGACATAGGTTCCCTCGCCGATGGTGATGGCGCCGGCGACGTTGGCGCCAGGCTGAATCGTGCAGTAGTTGCCAATCGTCGTGTGGTGTCCAATCAAGGCTCCGCGATTGACGAAGACGCTTCGGCCCAGCGTGGCGTGCGTGGCTATTGTCGCCATTGCGCTGACGAAACAACCCTCACCGAGAGTGGCACGCGACGAAACCCGCGCCGTTGGATGAATGAAGGTCGCAAACCGCAGGCCCAGACTCGAGACTTGCTCGACGTATCGTCGCCGGTGTGTCGTCGAGAGCGCACAAACGGCGACGTGCGTATCGGCCCATTTGCGCACGTCGTCCACCCAGAAGATCGGATATCCCTCGAGCGTCTGGCCGCAGACCTCGCGGTTCATGTTCTCCACAAACCCCGCGACTTCGTAGTCTGGCATGTCGCCGATAAGGTCCATCACCTCAACTGCAAGCAGCCGCGTTCCGAGAATGAGCACGGGCTGTTTCATCTACCATCCTTCACGAATGATCTTCGCAACGTATTCAATATGCACGCGGGGTTTGCATAGTCGGACTTGTGTCAGTCTGGTCGGCATGAATGCCTACCTACCGCGACCGCCCAGAGCGTCCGGCTGACTCCCGATCCGCGGTCGGTCCACGACACCAGGAAGGTTGCGAGATCCGGGCCGGCTGGAGAGGCGAGTTAGCCATGAAATTCGAAAGGATCGCCAGTGGGCCGCGGTAATGGGAATGAGCGTTCGAGAGTATGCCACGACCGGACTTTTGGCTGCAGTGGGCGACGTCTTCGTGCGAGAATGTCGCTCCAAAGGACTCTATCCTGAGGACGCCGAGCATTGGCTGGTTCCAAGCTGGTCATTAACGTGGCGTTGACGGGCATGGTCCCGACGAAGCGGGACTCCCCGTACGTGCCAATTAGCGCACGGGAAATCGCGGAGGACTGCAGACGCTGCAAGAACCTCGGCGCGACGATCTTTCATCTGCACGCACGAGACGCCGACGGAACGCCGACCTATCGTCTCGAGGTCTATCGAGAGATTGTCGGAGCCGTCCGCCAGTCTTGTCCGGATTCCATTGTGTGCGTCTCCACGAGCGGTCGGATGTTCAAGACATTCGAGGAGCGCGCCGAAGTACTGGATCTGTCAGACGACCTGAAGCCCGATATGGCCTCGCTCACGCTCGGCTCCATGAACTTTCCTAAGCAGGCGTCCATCAACGACCCGACGATGATCGCGCGGCTGGCTGAGAAGATGCGGGCGCGTGAAATTCTGCCAGAGCTCGAAGTCTTCGACGCCGGGATGGTCGACTATGCGAAGTATCTGATCGAGCGCGGTGTGGTGGGCGGCCCGATTTATCTGAATCTGCTGCTCGGGTCGCTCGGTACTTTGAGCGCGACGCCTCTCAACCTCGCGTTTCTGGTTCAGGCATTGCCCGCAGGTGCAACCTGGGCCGCGGCCGGCATCGGGCGCTATCAGTTCTCAATGAACTCGCTGGCTATCACCATGGGTGGCCATGTGCGTGTCGGCCTCGAAGACAACCTGTACATGAATGCCAGCAAGACTCAGCTCGCCACCAACCCCGCGCTGGTCGCGAGACTCGTGACGCTTGCCCGTGCCGCAGAGCGCGAGCCCGCGTCGGCCGACGAGGCCCGGGCACTTATCGGCCTGCCGAGCAGAACCCCTGTCGCACAGATCTGATCACCTCTTGCCGATCATCGCTCCTGGGGTCTGGGGCCATTCGACGATCGGCACCTACAACCTGCTGCACGTGATAGTGTGGCCGACCCTGACGCGCGAGACCCACCAGATACTCGGCAACGATGCCGACGGCGGTAATCGTCACGCCGCTCAGCAGCGCGATGAACGTGAAGAGCCATAGCCACGGTGTTATCGCTGACTGTGGCATCGTCCAAACACGCACGAGCAAGGACAAACCGACCAGCGCGCTCAGAAAGATGAGCGACACTCCGCATGCCAGCACCGCGCGAACAGGCAGTGTTGAATAGCTGAAGACGATCCGGGCCACCAAGCTGAGCAATCCTGTGAGGGTGTAGCTGGTGCCGCCGCCGGGTCGCGGTTGATGCTCGACCCAGACATCAGCCGGATTGGTAGAGCAGAGCAGCATCAAGCCGCGAATGTAAGGATAAGCCGTCGGGTAAGCGATGATTCGATCGACCACATCGCGGCGGACGATGCGGAAATTCGTGAGGGCCAGTCCCTTGGGCTTGTGAAACACGTGACGATCGAGGCGGCCGATGATCTTGCTGGCGAGTCGTCTGTAGAGCGGATGGTGCTTTTGCCGGAAACGGCCGCAGACCACGTCGTGGCCGCGGTTCGCACCGTCAATCAGCTGCGCAATCTCTTCGGGCGGATTCTGCAGGTCGTCGTCGATCGTGACGACCCAATCGCCCGAGCTCTGTCGAAACCCGCACAGGATCGCGGCGTGCTGACCGTAATTCTTCAGGAGATTGATTGCGACGACGTTGTGGTGCGTGAGCGCTTTCTCTTCGAGGACTTGCCAGGCTCGGTCGGTGCTGCCGTCGTTGACCAGGACTACTTCGCAGGATTGGCCGAGATGCCTGAAGACGGCGAGCGTTCGTTCGATTGTCTCCCCGACGATCGAGGCGCTGTTGTAGACGGGGATGACGACCGAATAGCGAGGCCGCCCGGAGGTCATGCGCCGCTGATTCTATCGCATCGGCGCGCGGTCTCGAGCAGATCCAAGGCCGGTCGAACGGTCCTTAGAGGAGCTCCGCTTGATCCAGTATCGATTCCAAATGAGGGTCTGTCGACGGCCGCGGGAAGCCTGGTGTCCGCGAGCGGGTGAGTGATGTCAGAGACGAATGAATCTCGAGAACGACCGGCCGTCGGCCCGAGCAGGCTGTTTCGCCAGGCCATCCGAAAGTATCGCTCTCGTGGTCCCGTCGAGGAATGATCCGTTCAGGGACGTCGCATGGCCTGTGAGTGTCGAAAAACACGCTACCGGGTTTGTTGTGGACCGCTACGACAGTAGATCGGAATTCGAAGCCGGGTCCGCCACACGGTGACCCAGGATCCCGCCACGACGAAGCTCGTGATGGCCCAGTCCGAAAGCTCCTCCGTGTCTTTCAGCAAGGGGCGGAGGTCGTCGGTTGTCAGCGCCCGACTCGCGATGAGCGCCCTGGCGACGCGGTCGATGCCGCCCCAATGCTGCTGAACGAGAAGGGTGGCGCGGGCTTCCAGTTTCCTGCCGACTTTCGTGACCAGGCGGTCGCGTGCAGAGGGACACGGGCGGTGGTGTGACCGCGTGAGGATCAGGGCCTCTGCGTGCGCGCGATCGTCCGCGTCGCTTCCGGTGATCGAACCAAATCGATGGCGTTCCGCCGCCGCACCTGCGTAACAACATCGTCGCGTGATTGTCCGCGAACGTCTGGCGGGCTCGCGCGCCACGGGGCCAGGCGAGCGGACGCGCCAGCCGGGCTTCACCGAGCACGTTGCCGTTCGGCACGATGGAGACGTGACTGTGCTCGAGCCCCAGGATGTGCCCGATCACAATGTGCCCGGCTTCGTGATAGGCCGTGCGTGTGAGAGCCTCCTCCTGGGTATCCACTCGTATGCCTCCGCGGTCCGGGTGACCGTCTCATGGAGATGCAGGGGCATCCCTGAGCGGCGTGCGCCGCGTGGTGCGGGAGAAGGACGGCCGACCATTGGAACAGGAGAGCTGATTATGACGCGACAGCGTATCGCCCGTATGGGCGGGGTCTACCATCGCCCGAACGGGCTGGCCCGGCAGTGCTATTTTCCCTTCCCAGGAGGCCGCTTACGATCTACATGAGGCGCCCGCGCCTCGGTTGGTTCGATTTGGGATTTGTCTCAGTACGGAGGGTCATGAAGAAAGCGCTACTCGGCCTGGTACTCACGGCGTTGATCTCCTCTCCGGTGTTCGCGCAACAGGAATCCACTGAAGCCGTCGTCAAGCGCTGCGTGCCGTACGCCTCTCTCCTGGGAAAGATTCCGGACCTGACGCTGGACGAATACAATGCGGCAGTTCGGGAACTGGTCCGGCAGGAAGAGCACCGACTCTCCAAGTTGGTCGCTGGCATCGCCGCGCCATCAGTCCATGCCCCGGTCGCGTCGGACGAATCGGGCCTCTTCTGACAGACCTCGCGTCCCCGAAAGCCTCACCGGCTATCACCACCTGACAGGATATACTCCGCCGCCAGGAGGATGGCTGATATGAAGTTTCTTGTGTCCTGGTCCCTGCCGGCTGCGACGTTTCGACCGGCGGTCGCGCGGTTCCTCAAGGCCGGCGGCATGCCGCCGGCAGGAGTCAAGCTGATCGGTCGCTGGCACGGCATGAGCGGTAAGGGCTGCGCGGTGGTCGAGACGACGGACGCCAAGGCCCTTTATGCCTGGGTAGCCGAATGGTCGGAGTTTCTGCCGCTCGAAACCACGCCCGTCGTGGAAGACGCGGACGCTGGCGCGGTCCTGGGTACGATGTACAAGTAGTTCGACACTCGGTATCGACGACCGGCGCTGGCTGCGGCTCGTTGTACCAGACCGCCAGCCGGCGTCATCGGTCGGCCAGGGCTTTGTGGCGCTGGATCAGTTCGACCGCTATACCGTGGAGAGGGTGATTCCAGTACCACACCCCGACGAAAATCCCGATACCGATCAGCACATTTCGTGCAAGATGATTGGGCATCGGCTCGATACTCCTGATTTCCCCAATTGCGATCGTCTCGGTTGCCCGGCTCTTTCCCGACACGGGCGTGACCGTGATCGATTCGCGCGTCACGCTCTCCAATTCGGCTTTGAATGTCTCGCCATCGATTCGCTCGATCCTGACCGCGCGTCGACGAACGACCTCGATCTTCTTGATGCTGTTGCTGGCGATCGTCTGGGTTCTCACTGTCGCTCCCTCCAAGCGTATGATCGTCAGCGCGTCCGGCGTCGCTTCCACAACGGCGGCGCTCAATTTCTTGCCGTCCGTCTCCTCGATCTTGACGATGGACCCAACTGCGATGTCGTTGATCCGCGCAGTGATCGTCTGTCGGCGCGCCTCCTCCTTCCGTGCGTCCTGGTCTTCATTTCCGAGCGATGCGGCGTCGATGCCCGAGACGACGGCCGTCAGCACCGCAATCAGCACGATCGCCATGACTCGCTTCACAGGGTCCTCCCGTCCATTGCATGTTCGGCGCGCGACCTGAGTGGCGCGAGCCGCGACTTCTCCAGATCGTCGCGGTAAAACAGATTGTAGGTATCGAACGGGATCAGGCGTCCGTCCGGGTGGACGATGTGGACGCAGGTCTTCTTGACCGAACGCACGTCGAACGAGTACAGCGTCGATGAACTGCATGATGAGGACGCGGAAGATGTTCTGATATCCGAGTGCGGCCGGGGCAACCAGGCGGGGAAGGCAGCACAGAAGGTCGCGCAAGCTTCCCGCGCCCGACTGCGGCGAGTGGTTCGTCGCGAACAACCGGAACACGCCCTCGCGCACGGCGTCGTCCTGCTCATACACGATCGTGTTGCGGCCACCCTCGATCAGGATGCGCGGATCGATCCCAGTCGCAGATAAACGGGGAAGTTCAATGACTGGACTTGCGAAACGTGGGGCGTTCAGTAGACGTCGTCCAGGATGGGTGAGCCGGGTTGGAGTCTAGCAGCAATTCCGCGCTCAATTGGCCTCATCATTTGGATGCGCCGACCGTTCATCGTGATTGATTAGAACTCCCACGTCACGCCGACCTGCGCGGTTATGGGATCCAGTGTCTCGAACACGAGGCCGAAGTTCTCGCTGTTCGTCGAGAACCCCGTCACCGTATTCGAATTGAGCGCGTTGAAGAGATCGAACATCGTGGTCAGCTGGTAGCGCCCGATGTGGAAGGCCTTGTCCACGCGGAGATCGAGTAGCGTCACCGTGCCCGAGCGGTGCCTGCTGCGCCTTTCGACGTCGACCGTGACGTCGCCCAGCCCAGGCAGACCAGTGGCGACGGAACGGGCGTACAGGGTAGCCACTCTGATACCGGGATTCACGGCGGCACCAAACTCGTGCGCGAGCGTGCAGTGGCCGAGCAGCCGGCCTTGCCATTCGGTCGTGCCCTGGCAGTCGGGTCTATGCCGGATTCGGATTGAGGAGTGAGACGATCTCGTCTCGCCACAAATAGTCGAAGCTCGATTGGATGAAGTCCCGGCCAGTGAACCGCTTCTCGAGCGCGACTTCCACCGTGTCGTACGTCGATCCCCCTCCGGGAATACTGTCGAAGCGATAGAGCCCCTGGCCGTGCAGCGACTCCGGAATGTCGACCAGTTGGAACGTCTCGGTGCCGAACTGATCGCTCTCCGCCGTCGCGGTCGTTGGCACGGTCAAGTGGCCGATCCAGTTGTACGCGTAGCCAACCGTATAGATCGGAATGGCGCGTCGCGTGATCTTCCGGACATACGTGGCCCGCGCCGACGATTCACCCCAGAACTGCTGTTCGAACGACGCATTGATCTCGTCCGTGTAGGGCGTCTTCAGCCCTGAGTTGATATTGGTCGAGTCGCCCCGTAGGCATCAATTTCCCGGCCCAGCTCCTGCACGCCGTCATAGACTCGATTGCCGTTCTGATCGTTGAACTCCCAGACCTGGGTATTGAATCCCCCGGGGTTGGCGCCGGTGAACAGAATCCGCGAAATTGTGGTAATAGCGACCGTAAAAGGCCTTCAAGACGCTCTTGCCCTGGCGGTCCACCCGGTACGCCAGGCCGACTCTCGGCGCGACGTCCGCGGTCGTGAGCAAGGTTCGGCCTGGTGTCGTTTTCGGTGAAAAGAAGTCCGTGAGGATCGGATCCCGTGTGGCGTCGCCGTTGGACGGCTTCTGGTAGTCCATCCGCACTCCAACCGTCATCGTCAACCGATCGCCAGGCGTCCATCGATCCTGCGCGTAGAGCGCGTAGCGTAAGTTCTGCTCCTCGGGATCCGTCCACGTGCGGTTCAACGTCTTCGGCGTTCCCAGATCGCGGAATACGATCTCACTGGTCTGACCGTCGCGGTCTTGATACCGGATGGGGCCCGCGAGGCCGTTGTAGCCGAACCGGTACCCGTCGTAGAGATACTCGAACCCGAACTTGAAGTCGTGGCTGCCCGCACGCCCCGGCCGGAAGTAGGTGGCCCGCGCGGTCACCTGGGGCTTGCTGCGTTCGCCCACATAGTCGCTCGATGCGCCACTGACGAATCCGGTGGCCAAATCCTCTCGATGTGGATGTTCGGCTGGATCGACGCTCGGCGTGAATCTGCCGCGTACTTTGTGAGCCCCAACCCTCGCTTCGGTAAACAGCCGGTTCGTCCAGGCGCGCTGGTGCTCGCCCTTGTACACCCACCACCGGGCGTCCTTGCGGGCCAATGAGTCGGGACTCATCAAGACCGACACCCCGAAGTTCGGGTTGAGCTTCTGTCCCGTTTGCAGGTAGCCGATCAGCGTGTCCTTGGCGCTCGGCCTGTAAGTTTCCTTCGTCGTGTAGGCATTGAACAAACCGAGATCTGTTGCGACGGCGCGGGGAACCCCTGACACCTCTTTGTCGAGCGTGAAGTCGTTAATCGCGCCGAAGAACCACACCTTGTCCTTCACTATCGGCCCGCCGAGATCGGCATGCCCTTCCCAGAATGTCAGCACGCCCTGCTGGCTGGCCCCGTGCGCCACGAGCTCGGCGTCCAGGTTGCTGCCGACGAACCGCGCGTCGTCATAGCTCAGGTGAAAGAACCCTTTCAGCTCGTTGCCGCCGCTCTTGACCGTCGACGACACCACGACGCCTGGCGTGTTCATCTCGACATCGTTCCCGACCGCGCTCACCGAGTCTTCCTGGTTCGCATAGTAGTCCGCGTACATCCCGGCCCCGCCGAGGCCTTCAGTGGTATCGACGCCATCCGAGAGAATCCGGTTCTGATCGCTGATGCCGAAGCCCTCGGTACTGTGACTGCGTGCTCTTCCGGCTGCCGCCGACGTCGAAATCCAGCATCCGGATTCCCGGCGTCTGCGCGAGGAGCGCCCACATGTCCGTGGCGGACGGCACGCTGGCCAGCACCTTGGCGCCGAAGTGCACGCCCACCTTCTGGGTCGTCAAGTCGACCAGCGGCGACGCACCCGTGACGACAACGTTCTCGGCGAGCGTCGCCGAATCGAGCTGCGCATCGACAGTAATGGTGGTCGCGAGCGTGATGACGATGTTCTGTCGGGTGAACGTCTGGAAACTCGCGAGCTCGAACGTCACGATGTAGACGCCCGATGGCAACGCAGGGAAGAGATATCGACCATCACCTTCGGTGACGGTCGTCTCCTGGCCGATGAGCGCTGGAGACGTCACCGTCACCAGGACCCCTGGCAGCACGGCTCGCTGCGGGTCGGCGACCGTGCCGATCAGGCGGCCGAGTCCGGTCTGCGCCGAGCCGTTGTGCGCGAGCCCGAGAAGAGAGAGTAAGACGACGCCGACGACCGCCGATCGGAGGACGCGAGTCATGTCAGCCCTCCCGGCTCGAGAACTATTTGAGCGCCGCCGCCCAGTTCAGCACTACGACAATCGGCTGCGACGGGTCGTTGACGACCGTGTTGACGAGAAACCGCTGGCCGTCTGGGGTCACAGCAAAGGAAGAAAAGTCACCGGGAGCGACGCGTATGCCGAACAGTGGCTGCTGGACACCAGTGTCGAAGCTTTCCGCTCCCGGCTTCACCGTCGCTGCCATCAACTGGTTGTCAGCACCGATGTAGAAGAGCTCCTTGCCATCGCCTCGCCAGCGGGGCTGCGTTCCGCCACTCGCCGAAACCTGCCACTTGCCGCCCGCGGCAGGAAAGGCCTGGACGTAGACCTCCACGCGCCCGCTCACGTCAGAGGTGTACGCGAGCCAGCGGCCGTCCGGCGAGAATTGGCCCTGTCCGTCCCAACCATCCGTGCGCACCAGCTCGATCGGCTCCCGATCGCCAGACAGCGGAAGTGCCCAAAGATCCATCTTGCTCCCGGAATCCTGGTGGGCATAGACGATGAATCGCCCATCACGGGACCAATCGGTGGGAACGCCGCCAAGAGCGCCAGTGGTGACAAGCACTTCGGCTTCGCCCCGACCGCTCGAAGCTTTTTGGACGAGGCCACTATACGTACCAACGGCGATGAGCCGGCCGTCTGGCGACCAGATGCTGCCACCACTCTGCGAGTCGAATGTAAACCGAGACGCGGTGCCGCTGGCGACGCTCAGGAGCCAGATGTCCGCGAGGCCGCGTTGTGCGAGCTCTCGGGTGACAGCGACGCGCGTTCCGTCGGGCGATAGGCTTAGGTCGGACTGATTGGCAGGTGGCCCGACTGTCCCAAGCCGTCTGCCTGTTCGATCGAACCAGACTGGTTGCACGCTCGCCGGAGGGGCCTCTTGTCGGTACACCAGCACACCGTTGGTCGAGATAGAGAACGTGGCGCCCAATCCTCCACCATCCATCGCCACCTGCTCGGCGATGACCACCGGCTGACCAGCAAGAGCGAGTCGGGCATGGTCGAAGGACTGCGCAAAGAGTGTCCCGCCGCCCATGGTCCCGACCCGCGCGAAGAGCAGTTGGTCCGTGTTCGCATACGCGACATTGAACCGGCCACTTTCATTGTTCAGGACGTGCCGGACATCTGCTGAATCCAGCGATGCCACCTCGGCGCCCGACGAGTTCTCGGTCCGACTCGTATAGAGGAAGTGACGACCGTCCGGCAGGAACATGGGCCAGCGATGGCTGGTCTCAGTCGGGGCCAGCTTCGTCGCGGGCGTGACGGCGCCGCCCGTTGCGGAGATCTGAGATAAAGCGCCAAAGCCATCCGGCGCAAACACGATCGTGCCCTGCTCGTTCCACGTTCCGCCTCGTCCGTCCAGCGCCTCGCACAGCACCTGTGGGGGCCCACCGGCAATCGCGATCCGTTTGAGCTGGCCGCCCGCAAAAAACGCCAGCGATCGGCTGTCGGGTGACCAGAACGGGCGCGAGCTCGAGGCCGCGACCCCATCGGTACCAGGCAGGTACTCGCGCCACCAGGGCATCGAGTGGCCGTACCCAGACAGAATCTGAGCCTCCGATCGCGTGGGCGACGAAGGCAATTTGCCGGCCGTCGGGCGACACCACCGGTGGGCTTTCGATCTGGTTGTAGACCGGAGAGGCCACGTGTTCTGGCGGCAGGATGAACAGGCGGGTTCGACTGGTTTCGACGGGCGTCTCGCGCAGATGTACGAATGCCAAGACCCCAGCCGTCAAGGCGAACAGAGCCGTCGCGGCGCTCAGGTACGCCGTGTGGCGCTTCGCGCGGGCCTTTACCGGCGCGGGCATGCCCGCCTGCGAGCTCGCCTCGGAAATCCACTTCAACTCGCGGGCGACGTCGCCGGCGGCCTGCCACCGCTCATCGGGATCCTTGGCCAGACAAACTTTGACCACATGTTCGAGCGCGGGCGGCGTCATCGGTTGCAGGGTCGAGATCGCGGGCGGGTCGGCATCGAGGATCGCGGCGATCAGGCTCGCCTGACTCGTGGCCTCGAACGCTCTTCTCCCCGTGGCCATCTCGTAGATCACGGCGCCGAGCGCGAAGATGTCGGTTCGGGCGTCAGTCGCCTTTCCTTCGAGCTGCTCGGGCGCCATGTATTGCAGCGTGCCGAGAATCATTCCCTTGCCTGTCAGCGGACCCGTGCGCGTCGACGGCGCAGAAAGACTTTCCGCAGCAACACGGGCTTCGGGTTCGTGCCGCTTCGCCAGGCCGAAGTCGAGCAGCTTGGCGCCCGACTTCGTCAGCATGATGTTGCCCGGCTTCAGATCGCGATGCACGAACCCCGCGCGGTGTGCCTTGTCGAGAGCGCCCGCGATCTCGATCGCGTACCGCAAGACATCTTTCAGCGGCAGTGGCGCGTTTTGAGATCCGACCTTGCGGCTCAAGCGATCCGCGAGTGTCTCCCCTTCGAGATATTCCATCACGAGGTAGTCAACGCCATCCTGATGGCCGACGTCGAATAAAGCGCAGATGTTCGGGGAATTCAGGCTGGAGATGGCGCGCGCCTCGCGATCGAGTCGCTCGCGCTGTTCGGGATCATCCGCAGTGCGCGCCGGGAGCACCTTGATCGCGACCGTGCGGTCGAGCCGCGTGTCCTTGGCGCGGTAGACCTCGCCCATGCCTCCTGCGCCGGTGAGGCTGATGAGCTCGTACGGGCCGAGGCGGGCGCCGGCCGAAAGAGCCATTCTGTACCGACAACTGGGAGGCCATCATTCTAGCGGATCGGCCTGACGGCGGCGGCGATACCGGGGAAGCGAAATCGAATGAGAACTGAACCGGTTCCCGTGGTGTTTCGCATTCATTGCCAGCAGATCGGCGAAAAAGACTGATCTTGAGAGCGAGCGCTTCATTGGTTCGAACTCGAGCGTCGCTGTCCCGACAAAGAATCCTTTTTCGTCGACGCGAGCGAGTCGACCATTCTGAAGGTCAACCGCACCGAGCCCACGCGAATCTGGTCGCCGTCGACGAGCCGTGCGGGTGACGTGAGTCGAGCGTCCTTCAAGTACGTGCCATTCTTGCTGCCCAGATCCTCGAGCACCGCCCCCCGCTCGTCGATCGTAATTCGGGCGTGACGACGGGAGACGGTCGGCGAATCGAACGCGATAGCGTACCCTTCACGACCCATCACGTTCTCTCCCTCGATCAAAGCCGTTCGGCCGTGTTCCCCGGTCAGCCAGTGACGCACCGGCACCGAGGCGACTCGGCGCGAGGCCGTTCCGTCTTCGACCGTGTCCTCGATCACGATGGCGTCGAACGCATAACCGAAGCGGTGCACCGTGCGGATACACGTTGAGCGGCGCGCATGGTCGCCAAGCGCTTTCCGGATCTCGGCAATGAGGCTCGGCAGGTTCGTTTCCGAGACGAACGTCTCGGGCCAGAGATGCGCCTGAATGTCTGACTTGGAGACCGCTGCCGGACGCCGCTCGACCAGCAGCTTCAGCAGCTCGAACGCCTTGCCCGACAGATGGCGTTCGTCCGAGCCGAACCAGAGCTGTCGGGCGTCCGCATCGAACCGTACCTTACCGAAGCGAAGCCTCATAGGAATCCACGACCCGGAACCCATCGAAATCCCATCGCTCTCCAAGGACTCCGCGCGCCACCGAGCCTACTGTAGCAGTGATAGCGAATCACGAACCCAATTCGCTCAGAAGCCTCGGCAGGAGTCAGCTCAGAAGTTCGATGCGGCAAGGTTGCCGCCAAGGAGATGGACCATGGAACCATTCAAGCCGATTCGCTATTTGCCCATCGCGCTCGTGGCCACCGTGCTGTCTCTCGGTGTTGCGGCCACCGCAACAGCGCAAAGCTACACGTCATTCGACTGCCCCAGCGCCGTGTTCACCCAGGCGCTCGGCAACAACAACGTCGGCGACATCGTCGGCAACTGCAGGGATGCGGACGGGAGCCGGCACGGCTTTCTGCTCCGGCGCGGCCACTTCACGCTGATCGACGCGCCTGGAGCGACATTCACCTTTGGTAATGACATCAACAATCTGGGTGACGTGGCCGGGGTCTACGTAGGTGCAGATGGAATCGGCCACGGTTATGTGTTGCGGCACGGCCGGTTCAGCACGATTGACGTGCCAGGCGCGAGCGACACACGGGTGAAGGGGATCGATGATTTCGGACGAATCGTCGGCCAGTTCAGTGGAACCGATGGTGTCAATCACGGGTTCCTCCGGGACGGACACGGCTTCCACACCTTCGACCCCCCTGGCTCGGCCGAGACGAGGCCCCAGGGAATGGATGACCTCGGGAGGATCGTCGGCTTCTATTTCCGACTCGAGGACCCGGACGGTATCTTCCACGGCTTTCTACTGAAGAGCGGGGTCTTCACGCAGATCGACTATCCGGGCGACACCGTCCTCGTCACCAGAGCCAACGGGATCAATGTCTTTGGCCGGATCGTCGGCGTCTTCTTTGACGGTGACACCGGGGAGCATGGGTTCCTGCGAACATCCCACGGATTCACGGCGATCGACTTTCCGGGCGCGTCGCTGACGGACGCCAACGGCATCAACGATCTGGGCGAGATCGTGGGCGTCTACAACGACCAGGACGGCAACAGTCACGGATACCTGCGCCGGTCACACGGGCACCAGGACGACTGAAACCCGAGGCCGCCGGCGGGTCGCTCAACCCGCCGGCATCTTCGGCTCGCCGTCTATTCCCTCGTGACGGCCGTCAGGTTCATGGTCACGAGCACTCCGGGTTTGGGAAGCTCGTTGACGCCAATCACCGTCCGGGCCGGACGGTGAGCTCCCATCTTTTCCACGTACGCGCGGTTCATGTCGTCGAAATCCTGCATGCTCTTCAGGAAGACGTTGACGTGCACGATATGACTCAGATCGGATCCGACCGACGCCAGCATGACCGCGAACGAGTCGAGTATCTGTATGACCTGCGCGTGCACATCCGGGCCCGCCAGTTGACCCGTTGACGGATTGACCCCGGCCGTTCCGCCGATGCTCACAAACGGGCCGACCCTGGCGATGTGATGGTACGGGCCGATCGGGGTCGGCGTCTTCGGTGGTGTCGATGTCTGAACGGTGTACGTCATGTTGTCTCTCTTGCGTGGGGAACCACATCACGATGTCGGTGCCCGGCTTGCACGTCAAGGCCGGAATGCTCAGAGAACCGAAGGCCTGAATTCCTTCCGCCAGCCGGGGGGACCACTGGACATTTAAGATGACCAGTCTCATAATGTGCCTATGAAGAGCATTGCGGCCGCCAAATTCAAGGAGCAGTGCCTGTCCCTCCTCGACGAAGTGGACCCGGACGGGATTCTGATCACGAAGCGGGGCAAACCGGTGGCGAGACTGATACCGTTTGCCTCGGACTCGAGGAGCCTCATCGGATCCCTGACAGGCAAGCTCCGGATCAAGGGCGACATCCTGTCCACCGGGCTCGACTGGAATGCTGAACGTTGACACGCACGTCCTGCTGTATGCCATGACCGGTGCGCTCCGGCCGCGCGAGACACGGCTGCTCAGTGCCAATCGCTGGAGCATCTCGGCGATCGTGTTGTGGGAGATTGCCAAGCTCGCCCAGCTCGGCCGGATCGAAGTCGATCTGGACGATCCCGCTGTGGTCCGGGTGCTGGCCGGCGTTCACGTCTGGCCCTTGACCCTGGAGATCGCGCGAATGAGCACGCGCCTCGACATCCGCGGTGACCCGGCCGACGAGCTCATCGCCGCAACGAGCGTGGTGCAGAAGCTGCCGCTCGTGACGAGAGATCGCGCCTTGCTCCGATCGAAGATCGTCCCGCTTGCCCGCTAGGCCGGCTCAGGGTGTTCGTCGATAGTTTCCATGCGCGTCCGCATCAGCGGGTCGCGCCGCTCAGTAGACCCATTGCAGGCGCGTCTGAAAACTCTCCGTCACCCCGGTCTTGGTGAACCGATCGAGCCAGGTGTGTCCCCAGCCAAATCCGAACTTCCATCGGCGCGTCGCCCACCAGTTGATGCCCAGATAGGTCTTGTCGAAGGTGCCGCCCTGGACCACACCGTCGTCGAGATCGACGTGCGAGAACCGCGCGACGAGTTCTGGCGCCCCCCACCGGCCCTTTGGCATGACGCGGCGCGCGTAGCCCACCGTGCGGTCATACGGACGCGTTTCGCCCGTCAGCACCCAGCTCCCGGTGATGTAATAACCAGAGAATTCGGGGTCTCCGGATGCGGGCGCGTCCACCCACGCACGGTTGTACTCCGCCAGAATCGAGAACGGCCCTTGGTTCCACAGCGTTTCGAACCCGAGCTGCTGCGCGTGGTCGCCGGACAGCGTGCCCGTGTCCAGGTAGTAGTCGGTCACGTTCGATTCGGGCCGGGCCCTCAGGCGCATCGTGTCGTGGTCCGCACCCGCGTAGCGGGTCGCAAGGCCGACGTGGAGGAAATGTGTCCCATCCGGTTGGTCCCACACCAGTCCCGTGACACGGGCCGTGACGTCCGTTCCGCTATCGGAGAATCGATCGCCGTTCACCCACCAGTCGTTGAACACGCCTGCCGACGCCGTCATCCGATGCTCTTTGCCCATGACCCGTGTGAGCTTCACGCCGATGTTGCGCGAGACGAAGAAGGGATTGAGCACGCGTTCCTGGGGCGGCAGGTTGGCGGCGTCGCCGACCATTTCGTAGGCAAATGTCTCCTTGGTCTTGCCGACCGTGAGCTTCGTCCTCGGTCCCCCGAGCGGGAACGTGAGAGAGACATCCGTGACTTGCCACGTCGTCTCCGGATCGGTGTCGAAGCCCTTGTACTCGCCGGCGACCAGGTAGTTCACTTTGCCAAGGCCGCCGCGAAACATCAGTCGCGCCGCCCGGTCATCCCACTCGTTCCGATGCGTGCCGACTTGCGAGAGATTCGCCTCGTCTTGACTGAACGCCGTGTAGTCCGCGATCAGCACAAGCCCGAGCTTGAGCGTGAACCGCTTCGAGCGGATCTGGGTCTTGTCTTCGGCGTTGAGCGGGGCATCCGGGATGAGAAACGGCATTGCGGGAGGCGGCAGCGGATCGGGTTCGAACTTGCCGCGCGCCGGAGCCGGATCTGATTCCGTCGTCTGCGCCCGCGCGTCCGGTGCGACCGCCAGACTCGTCATCAGGACGCAGGCGAACGTGAGAGCGGAAAGTGCGCATTCACCTTGGTCCCGCTCGCGGCCCGTGGCAGTCGTCCACCTAGCGTGGCGGTGCGGTGTCGGTGACGAGAGAGCGGAGCAGAGCGAGAATCGTGCGGCCGTCGCAGGGCTTGGACAGGTAAGCGAGACAACCGAGCCGCTCGACTTCTTCGCGGATCCGGGTGTCGACGTTCGCTGTGATCACGATGATGGGCAGTGTCGAGCCCTCTCTCCTCAGTCGGCGCTGGAGGTCAACTCCGGACAGGCCCGGCAGCTGCAGGTCGAGCAACATCCCAATGGCCGAGGAGTCCCGCGTGGAGGAGAGGAACTCCTCCGCCGACGCGAACATCGCCGCGTCGAATCCTCCCACGTGGAGCACTCGCTCCAGTGATTTGCGCGAGGCGGGATCATCCTCGACGACGACGACGAGGGGCCCTGCGGGGGTCGGTTTGGTCACGTCACGAGCTTAACGAATAGCCCGTGGACCGACCATTGCACCTTAGTGTCATCGAACCTTGCCGACGGGCGCGATGTCGAGGTCGGCGGCGATGCGGACGAGATCGGCCACGGAGTCCGCTTCGAGCTTCTGCATCACGCGCTGCCGATGCACCTTGATCGTGTGCTCGGTCGTGCCAAGATCGAATCCGGCCTGCTTGTTCAACTGGCCGCTGATCACGTGCGCAAACACCTCGCGCTCGCGCGGCGTCAGGCGCTCGTATCGAACTCGTGCCTCCCGCTGGCGTGTTCGGACAATTCGGTCCTCGGAGTCCCTGACCAGCGCCCGTGCGACGGCCTCGAGGAGAGCATTCCCGCTCACCGGTTTGGTGAGGAAATCGATCGCCCCGGCCTTCATCGCCCGCGCGGTCTTGGGCACGTCACTCTTGCCCGACAGGAAGACGACAGGCATCGGGTCGGTCTCCTTGGCCAACTGTTCCTGCAGGTCGAGACCGCTTGGGCCGGGCAGCTGCAGGTCGAGCACAAGGCAGCCAGGACCGGCCGGCATCACGGCGAGAAACTCTTCTGCCGACGCGTACTGATGCACCGCGTATCCGGCGGCCTGCAGGACTCGCGCAGTCGCTCTTCGGCTCGACTCGTGATCCTCCACGACGTGGACAGTCGGACGATCGGCTTTGGCGCCGGCGTTGACGGTCATGATTCGGTCCCTGCGGGAACGCGGAACCACACGGTTGCGCCGCCTTCGGGATTGTTCTCGGCACCCATGTCTCCGTCATGCGCCTCGATGATGCTTCGCGCAATCGAGAGGCCCATCCCGAGGCCCTTCCCCTTGGTCGTGTAGAACGCTTCGAAGATATGCGACAGACGATCCGGTTCGATACCGGCGCCGCGGTCGTTCACGCCGAGTTCAACCTGACCGTTCCACTGCGCGGTCCGGACACGCAGACGACGACGATCGGGCGGCAGGTCGCCCACTGCATCCATGCCGTTGATCAGGAGGTTCAGGAGCACCTGCTGCAAGTGAACGCGATCCCCCTGAATCGGTGTCAAGCCGTCTGCCAGCTCGAGATGGACGTGGATTCCTCGCGCAGCCGCATCAGGAAGCACGAGCGCGACGGTTTCCTGTGCCAGCGAATTCACCTCCAGGGCCTTGACGTCGAGCTCCTGCTTCCGGAGAAATGAACTCATGCCTCGGATGACCTCTCCAGCCCTCGCATCATCGCTTTGAATGTCGTTCAGGATGTCCAGTATTTCGTCCACGGGAGGCGGACCGGATGCCGACGTCAACATCATCTGCGCCGCGCCGGCGTTCTGCAGAATCGCATTGAGCGGCTGATTGAGTTCGTGCGCCAGCGACGTGGCCAGCTCTCCCATCGCGGCTCTCCGATCCAGATGTGCCATCGTCGCCAGACTGCGTCGGCCCTCCAGCTCCGCCCGCTGCCGTCGTCGGCGCTCGACGACCAGGCCGACGATGAGCAGCGCCTGCGCCAGGGTCACGATGATCGCCGTGATCACAAGAGAGCGCCGATCTCGCCACAGATTGAACTCGCGGAAGAGGATCGTGCTGCCTGCAGGCAGCCGTCCTTCCGGAATGTGCCAGCGTTCAAGCTGGCGCTCGTCGAACGCGAGGGTGCTGAACCGCTCAATCGGCACCCTCGTCACTTCGGGCAGTCCACCAGCGAGTCGAGCCAGAGCCGCCTCGGCGACGATGCGGCCGACGAGCGTCCAGTCCCGCTGGAGGCCACCGACGGCGCCGCAGCCGAGGTCGTGCGCCCCCAGCGTGAAGACCGGGACGTTTGCTACCGCAGCCAGGCGCTCGCAATTCTGTCGAACCGCATGGGCGCGTCCAGCGGCATCGAGAGACGGCGTCAGGAGGAACACAACCGTCTGCGCGGGTAGATGGGCCGCCCGGGACAGCATCGATTCCATCGTCAGGCCAACCCATTCGATTGGTTCCAGGTCGAGCCTGGCGGCTCGTACCGGTACTCGCGAAGCCACCCATCCGGCCTCGATCGACCTCCGACGTGCCGTACACAAGCACAACGTGTTTAGTATCCGGCAGGATGGTCTTGACCGTGGCCAGCGCGGGCTCAAAGTACTCCCCGAGAATCATTCCGCTGGCTTGCGGAAGATCCTGGCGCGTGTCGACCTTGACGCTACCCATCTCGACATAGAGCACCGGGGCGTTCGGCCACGGCTCGCCTCGCTGGCGTGCGAGAAAGGCGAGCGCATCTTCGCCCAGCGCCACGATAAGGTCGATGCGGCTCCCCGCATATTTGCGACGCTGCCAGTCTCGAAACTCCTCGAGGTAGCCCGCGTGCTCGAAGCGCACGGCGTCAAGCGACTCGAGATACACCGTCGGGACGGTCGGTGCGGACGATGTGACCTGGACAAACTTGTCCGTGAAGAGACGAACGTACGGCTGCGAGAAATCGTCAACGGCCAGAATCAGGATTCCTGGCGGCTCGGTCTTGACGTGATCGCTGTGCTGTCCCTGCGCAGCATGGACGGTCAAGGCGATCGCGCCGGCCAACACCACGGCAATCAAGAGCGCCGAGCGCAATGACACACCGCGCCGCACGTGGCAGGCCGCTTTCATCTGGCAGCAGTCTATCCTTATTCAGCGATGATCCGCGTTGAACGGTGACTCCGTGCCATCAAGGTGGAGGGACTCGCGTGCACACGCACGTCGAGGCGGGCCGCTGGGACCAGCGCAGGGTCAACATTGTCAGCGCGGCCTACGACGGCCTCGCCCTCGCCAAGGGCGTGAAGGCTCGAGCTTGACCACGTGCCGAGAATCCGGCCGGTCCTGACGTAATACCAAAGTCCAACTTGTCAGGAGGCAGCCTCACGAATACTCTCCGATGGCAGGTCACGCATCAGGTTCAACGGCAGGGGGCCATCACGCGGTCTCTTCGCCCTTCCGGGGGGCCCATTTGAAGGCAATTGGCGTGGGGGCAATTGTTCGGTTTGGTTTTCAAGAAAGAAAATAGACCTTGGTCCAGCATCGCACCGGTCGATGAGGGTATGCTGGACTCGGCAAATGGCATAGGCAAGGGCGACGAAGACGGCCGGCATCCTCGCGCATCGCGCCAAGGTCATTATCCAAATCGACGAGTCATGCTCGGCGGCGCCCATCTCGTTTTGTGCAATCAAGCTAAGGAGAACCGTATGGCTAAGTGTTCAGGATCCATCGTTGCGCTGGCGGCGCTGCTCGTCGCCAGTGTCGTGTCCGTGTACGCGCAGACGCCGTCGCAAATCACCCGCGGTGAGCTCGTCATGATGACCGCGGAAGTGAAGGCGCTCGACCTCGCGACGCGACACATCACGCTCGCCGGTCCGTTGGGAGGCGAAGTGTCCGGGTGGGTGAGTGAGGAGGTCAAGAATCTCCCGCAGGTCAAGGTGGGGGACATGGTCGAGGTGAGCTACTACCAGTCGATTGCCGTGTCGGCCCATAAGAAGGGTGAGGCCAATCCGCTCTTCTCCGGGGGCAGCAGTACCACCGCCGCACCCGGCGAAATGCCGTCCGCGACGTCTGAGAAGCAGACGCTGGAAACGGTCACGGTGGTGACGGCCGACGCCGCAAGCCGGACATTCGTCGTCCAGAAGGCCGACGGCACGCTCGTGACGCGGGCGGTGCTCCGGCCTGAGTTCGTCGAGAAGCTGAAGACGCTCAAGCCGGGCGATAAACTGGACGTCGTGGTGACCGAGGCGAGCATTGCCAAGGTGGTGCCGGCGGCCTCAGGTAGCAAGCCCGGAATGGCGTACACGGCTGGCACGCTGATCGTCGATCGCGGGAAGATCGTCGAGCGTTCCGGATCCACGCTCCTCATCCGGAACGAGAAAGATCGCGTCGTGCGCGTCGTCGTCGATCCCGAATTCAAGTTTATGGTCGACGGGAAGGAAATGTCGGTGTACGACCTCAGACCCGGGTTGGTCCTCACCCGTACGGCGCTCCGCATCACCAACGCGGAGTACGTCGGACAGTAGCGGACCTCGTCCGAGGGCACTCCGGCCGACGCCGGAGTGCCCCGCGACGTACAGATCTCGTCTGTCCCGACCGCACTCGTCCTTATCCCGCCACCTCTCACATCTCCTGTTCGACCGTCCGCGTGCTGGGCTATAGTCGGCGCGACATGATCGAGGGCCTGCGCCCGGTCCGGCGTGATCGAACGCCTGGCGGGCGGAGTTGGCCACACATACGATGAGACTCACAGGCTTCGGTTACGGCACCGCCAAAGACCGCCGCGATTCGCGCGATTACCTCTATGAACCGCCCCGGTTCAAGGCGAAGCTTCCGAGACAGGTCGATCTTCGGCCCCACATGCCGCCGGTGTACAACCAGCATCATTTGAACTCGTGCTCCGCAAACGCGATCGCCGCCGCCGTGTGGTTCGAGGAGCGTCATCGTCACGATCCGCGCCATCCTTCTCCATCCCGTTTGTTCATCTACTACAACGAGCGCGCCATCGAGGGCTGCATCGCCCACAACGAGCCCGTGTCGCTTCGTGACGGATACAAGACGGTCGCGCGCCACGGTGTGTGTACAGAACGCATGTGGCCCTATGACGTCAGGCGATTTCGGCGGTGTCCACCCAAGCACTGCTACGTGAGGGCCGAGGACCACAGGGCGATCCGCTACGCGCGCCTGGAGCAATCACTGCGGACCATGCGCGTGTGTCTTGCGGCCGGGCAGCCGTTCACGGCCGGATTCGCGGTGCACGAGACATTCAAGAGCAAGCTGGTCAAGGAGACTGGCGTGGTCCCGCTGCCGTCTCCACGCGAACGACGCCTCGGCGGGCACGCCATGCTCGTCGTCGGCTATCTCGAGGACTCGCGGCACTTCATCGTCCGCAACTCCTGGGGATCCTCGTGGGGCGCCGGAGGCTACTGCTACATGCCGTACTCCTATTTTCTCGATCCGGATCTGGCCTGGGGGTTCTGGACGGTCGGCAAGGTGACCTAGCCTCTCGATGCCACTCGCTCAAGGCTCCAACGTCGGCCCTTACGAAGTGATCAGCACGCTGGACAGCGGAGGCATGGGCGACGTGTACCGCGCGCGCGACACTCGCCTCGACCGAATGGTCGCGCTCAAGGTGATCGGCGGGAAGATGGGCGGCGCCGACGAAGTTCAGCGATTCGAGCTCGAGGCGAAGGCGACCAGCGCCATCAGTCACCCCAACATCATTGCGCTCTATGACGTCGGTGAGCATGAGGGCGCGCCCTATCTCGTCACCGAACTCCTCGACGGGGAAACGCTGCGGGCCCGGCTGAAGCGCGGCCGGATCTCCGCGGCGAAAGCCATCCAGTATGGGCGGCAGATCGCGAGCGGACTCGCCGCCGCACACGATCGCCACATCGTCCATCGCGATCTGAAGCCCGAGAACGTCTTCATCACCAGCGACGATCACCTGAAGATTCTCGACTTCGGTCTTGCCAAGAAACGGGTGACGTCGGCATCGGAGGCCACGACCGGCGAGGTGATTTCCGGTCTGACGAAGGTCGGATCCATCGTCGGGACGGTCGACTACATGTCGCCCGAACAGGCCTCGGGCGAGGACGTCGATCACCGATCGGATATTTTTTCGTTCGGGACGGTGCTCTTCGAAATGCTGACGGGCCGTGCCGCGTTCAGTGGACGGAACTATATCGAGACGATGCACGCGATTCTCACTGGCGAGCCGGAGGGCATCGACGCGCTCTCGGAAACCGAGCCGCTGGCCGCCTTCGTCGTCCGTCAATGCCTCGAGAAGAATCCGCGGAACCGGTTTCAGTCGGCGCGAGACATCGAGCTTCACCTGGGGGCCATCGCGAGCGGCCGTATTTCGACCGACGCCGTGGCGGCAGCCGCCCCGCGTCGCCGGTGGTGGCTCCTGCCTCTCGCCGCAGTCGCCATCGTGAGTGCCATGGCCGGCGCGTGGTTCTTTGGCGGGCGGACCGCGATGATCGCCGTGCCCGACTATCGCCAGCTCACGTTCCGGCATGGATATATCGATGCGGCCCGCTTCACTGGCGACGGACACACGGTCGTCTACAGTGCGTCGTGGGACGGCTCGCCGCTCGACATGTTCTCGACGCGCCTCGAGAACCCGGAATCCCGATCGCTCGATGTGAGCGCCGCGACGCTTCTGTCGGTGTCGTCGACGGGAGAGATGGCCATTGCCATCAATCGGCAGCGACTCTTCGGCCTGACGGGCCTCGGGACGCTCGCACGCGTGCCGATCGTTGGCGGAGTGCCTCGCGAGATCATGAAAGACGTCGTGCAGGCGGATTGGTCGCCAGACGGCGCCGGGCTGGCCGTGATTCGCCTGAACGATGGGAAGTTCCGGCTCGAATATCCGGCCGGAACGCTCCTGTATGAGACCGCGGGCGGGATTGCGGACGTGAGAGTGTCCCGGGACGGCAGGACCGTGGCGTTCACCGAGCACCCGGCGCCTTCGGACGACCGTGGAGACATCTGCGTGATCGGGCCCGACCGCGTGAAGCGAGTCGTGTCGGCGGGCTGGACCAGCGCGACCGGCCTCGCCTGGGCGCCCCGAGGAAATGAAATATGGTTCTCCGCCTCCGAGGTCGGCCAGAACACATCCTTGTGGGCCATCGAACCCGGCGGTAAACCGCGTTTGCTGATCAAGTCGCTTGGCCGAACGACGGTGCTCGATGTCGACCAGAACGGGCAGGCGCTCATTTCAGATGGGCGGCTGCGCCTGGTGATGGCCTATCGCGATGGGTTGCAGACGGCGGACCGGATGTTGTCGTGGCTCGACGCGTCGGCCGCAACGGACATCTCGGCCGACGGCTCGACCGTGATCTTCGATGAACAGGGCGAGGGGAGCCGCGGCTATGGATATTCCGTCTACATTCGAAGGTCGGACGGCGCCTCGGCGGTTCGCCTGGGCGAGGGGTCCGCGGGATCGCTCTCGCCAGACGGGCAGCGGGTTGCGGCATTGACGGTGGGGACGCCGCAGTCGGTGACCATTCTGCCCACAGGGGCCGGTGAGGCGTCCCTTCTCGCGCGAGGTCCGATCGTCGACTTTAGCGCCGTGACGTGGATGCCGGACGGCCAGTCGGTGGTGTTCTCGGGCCGCGAGCAAGGCCACCCGACCAAGCTGTACCTGCAGGGCCTCAAAGATGGAACGCCTCGTGCGGTCTCGCCGGAGGGCTACACGTTCGCGCCCTACACCGCTCCGATCTCGCCGGATGGTCGCACTGTCGTCGCGCTCGACTATCAGGGAGAGTCGACGATGATCTCGCTCGGCGACGGAACGGTGCAGCCGTTGAAGGGCGCGCAGCCTGGCGATACGGTGGTGCGATGGACGGCCGATGGCCAAGGGGTGTTTGCCGTCCGCAAGCGGGACAATCCTTGGTCGATCTGGCGGCTCGGCGTGGACAATGGACGCCGCGAGCTCGTGCTGAATCTGGCCCCGACCGATCGAGCCGGATACGCGGGACTCGTGTCGGCGCAGATCACGCCGGACGGCCGTCACCTGCTGTATTCGTTCGGGCAGTACCTGATGGACTTATACGTGGTCAAGGGCCTTCAATAGACTGAGGCCCGCAGACGTGGTCGTCTGCGGGCGTCGGCCTCTTAGAAGACCATGCCGGTCTTCTTCTTGCCTTTCTTGGCTCCGCCCTTCTTCGCCTTTTTCTTGGTTTTCTTTGCAGCCTTCTTTGCCATTGCCTCTCCTCTAGGTAAGTCGTTCGGCCTTCGCGGCTGAACGACGATGGACTCGTTTCGAGAACTGCGGACGAAGATACGCATTCACGGCGGCTCTGGGCAAGCCCCGGCCCCGGATGGCCTCGTCCATCCGACCGAGCGTGGCCGGCGAGGGAACGTACTCACCGACGGGAATTGCCAAAGACAGATAGCGCCCCCCGTCCTTCAGCAGCAGCCCACTCTCGATGAGCGGCGCGAGCCGGTCGGCAACGTCGCCGAACGTCACGGATTCGTCGCAGCATTGCGCCGCTGTCACGAGCCGCGTCACATCGCTGATCTGATCGCAGGCTTCATAAAGCAGGCGATCGATGCCCGCGAGAATCGTGAGCGGCGCGCGCGCGACCGGGCGGAAGTCCCAGACCAGCAAGCGGTCGTCAAGCCGGAGGCTGAGGAGATCGCAGTCGGACCCGACTCGCCGCCAGCGTCGCAACGTCTTGAGAAGCGGCTGCACGTATGGCTCGACGTTTCGGCCATCAGTGTAGCGATAGTGGAACGAGTACGCGATGTTCGACGTCACTTCGTCTGGAAAACCATAGATGTGACGGTAGGCCGCCAGGGGCCGCACATCGCTGAAGCCCATCTCGTTCGCGCGAACGAAATTCGGGCTGAACCGATCCAGCCGGAGTCCTGCGAACCCCTGCGGCGCCGGCAGGTGCGCCAGAAGCGGCACGATAGCGGCCATCCGCGCGTAATCGTCGGGCGACTCTCCCGGAAAGCCCCACAAGACATTCCAGAGGGGCGCGACGCCCAGCTCCTTGCACCATTTGAGCAGCTGGATGTTGTGAAGGGCCGAGACGCCTTTTTTCATCATCTTCAAGACGTTGTCGCTCAGGCTCTCGATGCCCGGTTGAATCTCGAGGACGCCCGCATCCCGCAACAGGCGGATCTGGTCGCGCTTGAGATTGGACTTGGTCTCGTAAAACAGTTTCACGCCGAGTTGACGCCGGGCGAGCTCCGGGAGCACGTCCTTGAAGTACTGAAGATCGAGGATGTTGTCCGACACCTGCACGTCGCAGCCGGGATAGTCGGCGACGAGCGCCGCCAGCTCGTCGACGGCGCGCGCCGCCGACTTGCTGCGATAGGTCATGGTGGCCCCGTTCAAGCCGCAGAACGTGCAATGCTGCCGCTCGCCCCACCAGCAGCCGCGCGACGTCTCGAAATAGAGCGTGGGCATCCAGTCGCGGTCGAGGCGGCTGGCCTTGAACTGGCGCATGTAGTCGCCGTAGTCGGGGTAGGGCAGATCGTCCATGCGAGAGACCGTTGGCGCATTCGAGAGACGATTCGCCCGCGCTGACTTTGACGCGATCGACGCCTGCGTGAACACGCCGGGGAGCCCCTCCAGCGACTCGCCGGCCAGCACACGAGTCACGAGCTGCGGGAAGATGACTTCGCCTTCTCCGGACACCACCGCGTCGACGAACGGGAACTGACGCACGGTCTCGGCGCCCATGACGCCTTCGCAGTTCGCGCCGCCAAGAACGATCACGACATCGGGTGCCGTCTGTTTGAGCAGGCGCGCCGCGGCGAGCGAGGCGACATGTTGCTGGAACACGCTCGTAAAACCGACCACGCGCGGCCTTCCCGCGAGGATCTGCTCGACCGACCAGTGAAGGAACGGCGTGACATGACGCCTGGCGGCCGCGATGCGCCGAATGAGCGCGGGGGAGGCCTGTCTGGCGGCGAACGGATGTACCCAGTTCGCGTGGCCGACAAGAACGTCCTCGATGTAGGGATCGTCGTCGCGCAATGGCCGGTCGAAGAGCGCCGCCGAGAAAATCCATTCACCTGCCATCTCGATTTGCGACGGGCGGCCTTCGACGGCGATCCCGCTGTAGAAATGCTGGCCGACGATCTCCGCGAACCGGATGGAAGGATAGAAGACGTCCGACGGGATGTCGTGCCTCGACAGTGTGCTCTTGAGCAGACTGAGACCCAGCGATGGGGCGAAGGCCGGTCCGAAGGGCATGCAGACCAGCCTGACGTCGGTCCGCATTGTTCTCAGGATTGACAGAGCGCCTTGAATTCGGGCTCGTCGTAGAGGCACTCGAGGTCGGGATCCTGCGCGGCCCACTGCCAGTTGCCGTAGCCGGCCTCTTTGGCCTGCCGTAGTGTCTCCAGCGCGTCGGCCTTCTTCCCGAGGATCGCGTACGTGCAGGCGGCGTTATAGAGGACGTTCGAATCATTGGGGCGCAGCGTGACGGCGGTCTGCAGCTGCCGGACGGCGTCCTCGCTTCTGTTGATGAACGCGTAGTTTCCGGCCAGCAGGATCCGCGCCCGCACGTCGTCGGGAACGAGATCCAGCTGGCGTTCGAGCGCGATGGACAGCCGGTTGCGCAGCCGGGTCGCACCCTGCCGGTCGCCGAGGCGCTCGAGCGACATGACCAGCGGGATGTAGACGTTGTAGTCTTCGCCGCTCGCCTCGATGGCGCGATCGGCGATGTCGGCCGCGTCCTTGTAGCGGCTCGCAGAGAAAAAACCGCGGGCGAGGATGTCGTACGCGTCCTCGCAGTCCGGCCTGCGCGCGATCGCCTGCTGGGCGAAACGGATGGTGTCGTCGTAGTTCTTCTGCGCGTAACACAGCCGTGCTCTGCCCGCGAGTGTTTCTGGCAGCTGCGAATCGACCGCTTCCGCCCGATTGCACGCCGCCAGACCTTTCTCGATCCAGCGATCGTGCTGCTCGCGGAGCTCGTAGATGCGGCCGCACAGGATGGCCACGCCGGCGTGCGCGAGGGCGAAGTTAGGGTCGAGCTTGATGGCCTGCTCGAGCATCTGCAGCGCGAAGTCGAGGTTCTCGCGCCGCATGTAGTTGCGGCCGCGGAGGTAGTAGTCGTAGGCCTGCAGATTGTCCGTCGGCTTGTGCGCGATGGTCTTTTCTTCCTGCGGCGAGAGCGTGATGCGGAGCGCCTGGGCGATGCTCCGGGCGATCTCGTCCTGGATGACGAAGACGTCCTCCAGTTCGCGATCGTAGCGCTCCGCCCAGACCGAGTGTCGCGTCGCGCTTTCGACGAGCTGCGTGGTGATGCGCAGGCGATTTCCGGCGCGGCGAATGCTGCCTTCGAGCACGAAGAGCGCGTTGAGCTTCTGGCCGACTTCGGGCGCCGTCACCGGCTTGTCGCGGAACGCCAGCATCTCGGAGCGCGGGAAGACGCGAAGCTGCGAGATTTTTGACAGCTCGGTGATGATGTCTTCGCTCATGCCGTCGCGGAAATACTCGTCTTCCTTGCCGCCGCCGAGATTCTCGAAATAGAGGACCGCAACCGACTTCTGCGCCTGTGGCGCCGGCGCGGCGACCTCGGCGCCCGCTGCGGCGGCGCCCTTGCCCGCCACGCGCGATCCGGAGTCGCGATCCCGCTTCAGCCGCTTCAGGTCCGTCTTCATTTCGGAGGCGGTTTGAAACCGCATCTCCGGATCCTTCTCTAGCGCCTTGCTGATGATGCGCTCCAGCTCCGGAGGCAGGGTGGGATTGATCCGCACCGGCGACTTAGGTGTGCCGTGGAGAATCGCGTCGAAAACCACCGCCGACGTGTTCCCGCTGAACGCAATCTTTCCGGTGGCCATCTCGTACAGCACGGCGCCAAAGGAGAAGATGTCGCTCCGATGGTCGAGCGGCTCGCCGCGCGCCTGCTCGGGCGACATGTAGGCGATCGTGCCGAGCGCGGAGCCGGGGCTCGTCAGGTGATCGCCGGAAAGGCCAAGGGCCGTGGCATCGTTCGACACCGCCACCGCCTCGCGGCGCCGTTTCGGCGCCACCTTCGCCAGGCCGAAGTCGAGGACCTTCGCCTGCCCGGAATTCGTGACGAAGATGTTGGCGGGCTTGATATCGCGGTGGGTGATGCCTTTGGCGTGCGCGGCTTCGAGCGCTCCCGCGATCTGAATGCCCAGATCGAGGAGCATGTCCGGCTTGAGCGGCGCGCCCTCGATGAGGTGCTTCAGCGTCTGACCTTCCATCAGCTCCATGACGATGAAGGGCTGACCGTCATCCTCGCCGATCTCATGGATGGTGCAGATGTTGGGGTGATTGAGCGCCGCGGCGGCGCGCGCTTCCCGCATGAACCGGTTCAGCGCCTGCTTGTCGTTGGCGGTTTCTTCGGGAAGGAATTTCAAGGCGACCGTACGTCCAAGTGTCGTGTCTTCCGCGCGGTATACGACGCCCATGCCGCCGCCGCCCAGCTTGTCCAGAATCTTGTAATGCGAAACGCTTCGACCGTCCACGTGTGGTGTTTCTCCTGGCGGAGGATGTTAGTGGTCGCGGCCTGGAGAGTCAAACCAACCGCGGCGACACAGAGTCCGGCCAGACCTGCCGGTGGAACGGTAATAAGCTCGCCTCCTGCGCCTTGCCGCGACGCACACCGGCGGCCAGGGATTGGCCAAGGCTATACTGCCGTTCGATGACTCCGTGGCTCGTCCTGGCGCTGACCGTCGCCGGCTTCCTCTTCGCGACATGGTTCGTCCTTGTCGTGTTCTTCACCCGGCGGTCATGTACGAGTACGAACCTGCCTGGGTCCTGGAGCGACAACAGTGAAGCCTGACCGCCCGGGTGAAGCCCACATCGATCTCCGGATCGCCACCTACAACATCCACCGCTGTCGGGGCCTCGATCGCCGAGTCATCGTCTCGAGAACGGCCGCGGTGCTCGAGGACATCCATGCCGACGTGATCGCGCTGCAGGAGGTCGTGGGATCGAGCGCCACCAGCCCCGGACATGCCGAGGAGCTCGGCGCGGCGCTCGGCATGGGCTGGGCGATGGCGCCGGCGCGACATCTGCGGGGACACCTCTTCGGCAACGTCGTGCTCAGCCGCCTGCCGATCAGGCAGCATTCCCAATATGATCTGTCGTGGAACGCGCGAGAACCTCGCTGTTGCCAGCGGGCCGATTTGGCCGTCGGCGATCACACGGTGCACCTCTACAACGTGCATCTGGGCACGTCGCTTCGTGAGCGTCGTCACCAGGCGGTTCGTCTCGCCGCGATCGTCCGTGACCGCCGCGTCCTCGGTCCCAAGGTGGTGCTTGGCGACTTCAATGAATGGACGCGTGGACTGGCTACGACGATGCTGTCACAATCCCTGCACAGCATCGATCTGTTCGCGCACCTGAAGAGGCGCCGAACCTACCCGGGAATCTTCCCGCTTCTGCATCTGGATCACATCTACTATGAGGGCGCCAAGGTGGAGGTGCTGAAACTTGAATTGCCGCGCACGCGTCGCACGCTAATCGCGTCGGACCATCTGCCGCTCGTGGCTGATCTGCGGATCAAGTTCTGACCGGAAATCGCTGGCGACCACGTGGACGACTAAGAGGGCAGCATCGAGCCGCGCGATCGGTTCGACCAGCATTCAGACACATGCTCACGAGCCCAGGCCGGGCGCGCGAGGGCTCGCTTACAGTGCTGGGGAGCGCAAAAGGGTAGCGGACGGCGACTTCCGCGCCCCCCCGGGCTGTGCGTATCGAGGCTCTGCACTAGTCATCGAGCACGAACGTCACCATCATGTTCACCTGATACTCCGCGATGCGGCCCTTGTCACAGCGCACGTGCTGCTCCTTGATCCACGCGGCCCGAATATTTCGCAGCGTCGTGGCGGCCCGGGTAAGGCCCTGCTGAATCGCATCCTCGAAGCTCTTCGGAGAGGTCGCGCTGATCTCGGACACTTTGGCAACTGACATTTGCATCCTCCTTCGCCCCGGTGGCGATGTTGTACTGCTGTCAACTCGTTTTTGAGAGTCTTGGCCCATTTCCAGCGCGCCGCAACAACACGACGCCCAAGAGAAAAGGTGAACGGCGGCTGGAGTGTAGCGCAATCTGATGATCGGGATCGACGTGTTCGGGGAACGGTAATAGACTCACCGAACTGGAGCATGACCAACATGACACTCTGCAGAATGCTCGCACCATTCGTTCTCAGTGGCCTCTTCGTCATCTCGGCCGGCACCCAGAGCAAGTCCCGGGCGCGGGATCTTGGCGTGCCGTTCGACGGGACGCCTGGACCGAACAACGCCATTACCGACGTTGCCGGCGTCGAGGTCGGCTACGCGACGCTGATCGCAGGCGAAGGACCGCGAATCATCGGACAGGGGCCCGTCCGCACGGGCGTCACCGCCGTGCACCCGCGCGGCAAGGATGCCCATGGCGGAGTGTTTGCCGCGTTCGCGATCGGGAATGGCAACGGCGACATGACGGGCACACATTGGGTCGACGAGTCGGGCGTCCTCGAGACGCCCATCCTCATCACCAATACCCTGAGCGTCGGCGTGGTTCGGGACGCCGCCGTCGAGTGGATGGTGAAGCGCAACGCCAGCGGACCATTCTGGTATCCGGTCGTGGCGGAGACGAGCGACGGAACGCTGAACGATATGAAGGGCCAGCACGTCAAGAAGGAGCACGCGCTGCAGGCACTCGACGCCGCCAAGGGCGGACCGATCGCCGAAGGCAACGTCGGCGGCGGCACCGGCATGAACTGCAACGGTTTCAAGGGCGGGACCGGGACATCGTCGCGGGCGCTACCGGCCGACCAGGGCGGGTGGACCCTCGGTGTGTTGGTGCAGTGCAACTACGGAGCGCGCTCGGAGGCGCGCATCGCCGGCATTCCCGTCGGGCGGGAAATCAAGGGGGCCGAGCCGTGCGTCGCGAAACGGCTGGATCCGCCGCAGCGAAACTTCAGCGGCGAGCCAATCCCGGTGTGCGATTCACCGATGGCATCGGCCGCGCCGCTTCAGGAAGATCCGGAGCAGGGTTCGATCATCGTGGTGGTGGCGACCAACGCGCCTCTTACACCCGATCAACTCAAGCGCGTCGTCAAGCGCGTGAGCCTCGGCATGGGGCGATTGGGATCGACCCACGGCAACGGATCGGGCGACATCTTTATTGCGTTCTCGACCGCCAATTCCGGCGCCGACGCCGGCAACAGCGCGCAAGGTATGCCGGGCGCGCCTGCGGCCATTCAGCGGGTTCAGTCCGACGCGATCGATCCGCTGTTTCTCGCCACGGTCCGCGCGACCGAGGAGGCCATCGTCAACGCGATGGTCGCCGCGGAGACCATGACCGGCGCCGACTATCAGCGGCGCTATGCCATTCCGCACGATCAGCTGCGCGAGATCCTGAAGAAGCACGCGGTCCTGGTCGAGCGTCCCTAGAACCGTTGGGGATAGAAGTTGCGTGGCAGAATGGAGGGTGATGGACGACCAATTCCAAGTCACCTGCCCTTACTGCGGCGAAGAGGTCGAGCTCTACGTCGAACCGGACGTCCGCGGCAGCTTCATCCAGGACTGCGAAGTCTGCTGCAACCCGTGGCGCGTGCGTGTCTCACGCGATGGCGACGACCGATCCGCCGACATCAGTCGGGCCGACGGTTCGGAGTGATCACGGCAGCGTGAACACGAAGAGCGCCCTGCCGCAGGCGGTGGCGACGTGCTGGCGCCCGTCGATCTCGAATGACACAGGATTGGCCACGCACGGGCCGCCGGTCTGAAAATCCCAGAGAGGCCGGCCGCTCTCGGCATCCAGCGCGAAGACGTTGCCCTCGTTCGTGCTCCCGAACACCAGACCACCCGCAGTGGCCATGACGCCGGCCCAGAGTGGCGAGAGCAGCCGATGCTCCCAGCGCTGTTCCCCCGAGAGCACGTCGAGCGCGCGCACTGCACCGTAGGCTTCGCCGGGCGATTCGATGACTTCACCGCCGGCCATGAATGGTGCGCCAGGTTCGTAGTCGGCGTCGGCCTTGAAGTACCGCGACGCCATCTCGCGAACGGGAATGAAGATCAGCCGCCTCCCCGCGTCGTACGAGGGGCTGAACCAGTTGGTGGCGCCCTGCAGGCTCGGCCAGACGAGCGTGCCCTTTTCCGACGGCTCGGTGCCAGGAATCACCATCGGTCGTCCTCGTGCATCGAGTCCGCTCGCCCACGTCTGTTTGGCGTACGCACGGCCGTTCAGAAATTCTCCGGACGTCCGATCCAGGACGTAGTAGAAGCCGTTGCGATTCGCCGTGACCACCAGCTTGCGCGGCCGCCCGCCGATCTCCGCGTCCACGAGCACCGGAATCTGGTTCGCATCCCAGTCGTGCGTGTCGTGCGGCGTGAACTGAAAATGCCACCGGAGCGTGCCCGTCCGCACGTCCAGGCCGATCAGCGACGAGCTGAACAAGTTGTCGCCGAGTCGATTGTCACCGTTCCAGTCTGGCGCCGGGTTGCCGACGCCCCAATACAGCAGGTTCAGCTCCGGATCGTAACTGCCGCTCAACCAGGTCGGCGCACCACCCGTCTTCCAACTGTCACCGCTCCAGGTGTCGTGTCCCGGCTCGCCGGGAGCCGGCACCGTGTGGAAGCGCCACACGCGCGCGCCGGTCGTCGCGTCGTAGGCGTCGAGAAATCCGCGGATGCCCGCTTCACCCCCGCTCACACCGATCACAATCTTCCCGTCCACGGCCAGCGGTGCCGACGTGATGCCGTAGGCCAGCGCGTTGTCGGCCACCTGCACATCCCAGCGCACGACGCCCGACGCGGCATCGAGCGCCACCAGTCTCGCGTCCAGCGTGCCCACGTACACGCGATCGTTCAGCAGCGCGACGCCGCGGTTGACCGGGGAATAGCCGATGGTGCGCACCTCCTTCGGGACCTGCGGATCGTACCGCCACAGCGTGCGCCCGGTGTGCACATCGAGCGCAGCCACCTGACTGCGCGACTCGGTCACGTACATGACTTCGTCCACCACGAGCGGCGTCGTCTCGACCTGGCCGGGCGCCTGCATCTGGTAGACCCACGCCGGCCGCAAGCGCGTCACGTTCGCGGGCGTGATCTCGGCCAGCGGAGAGAAGCGCCGGCCGTCGTAGGTGCCGGAGTAGGTGAGCCATGAGGCTGGTTCACGAGCGGCCGACGCGATCCGCGAGTACGGCACCTGGGCGAGCAGCGTGGCTTCGGCGCCCACGGCTGCCAGGCTCGCGATCAGTCTCGTTCGTGCGCGCATCAGCGCCTCTCTCGCAGCGTCATCAAGTAGGCGACGAGATCGTTCAGCCGCTGCTCGTCCAGGCTCTCGCGATAGCTGGGCATCGGACTCGTGCGCAGCGCGACGTCGAGGCGCTGAAGGTCGATCTTACGGAGCGAGTGCCAGCGCCCGGACTGATCACGGAGCTGGATAGTGAAGGAATCCTCGTTGATCAGCACGCCGTTCACCGCCGGGCCGTGCCGGGGCTGGACCTGCACCGCCATGTAGGCGGGATACCCGTACGGTTCGTACGGCACCGGCCGATCCGGCCGGGCGGCGGCCGGATCGAGCACTGATTCGCGCAGGAATGCCGAGCCGCGGAGAAGGCCAATTTCAGAGAGGTCAGGGCCCAGCGATGCGCCCTCGCCGGCGACGATATGACAGACCGCGCAGCCGGACTGGGCGTAGACGGCGCGCCCACGATCGGGATTGCCTGGCAGCGGCTCTTCCGGGCGCTGGCCGAGCGATCGAACAAACGCCGCCACTTGCGCCATCTCCGGTTCCGACAGCATCCATGCGGACGTCATCGAGGTGCCGGGAATGCCGTCGACGAGAATGTCGAGGATCGCGGCCTCGTCGGCGGCATGACGAAGCCTGGGGCGTGTCAAAGGCGGTCCCGAGCCGCCCGTGCCGTCGAATCCGTGGCAGCGCGCGCAGTAGGTGGTGAAGACCTTCGCGCCGCTGGCGAGGTCGGCCGTGGTGGGATGGGCGAGCGGCTTGGGCTGCTGCCCCTGGCCGTCGGCTGCCGCGGGGATCCCAACGAGAAGTGCCCACGAGAGCGCCCACGAAATCGCAGGACGGAACCTGCGTGCGCAATCAAGCATGGATGATGATGGCGTTCTTAACTCAAGAGTGTCCTGAACGCAAGCGCCCGCAGAGGAATGCGACAGCGTCGCCTCGTCGGAGCCCGAGCTCCAAGGCAGAAGTGCCGATGCATGCTCGACGCGTTCGCTCGCGCGATAGCCTTGCTTCTTTACGCCAGCGCGTAGAAGAAGTCGACGAACGACTTGACGGCGCCGTCCATGCCGGCCACCTTCGGGTTCGCCGATTCAATCAGCCAGAACTCGTCCGGTGCGTGCGCACCGTCGCCATGGCCGAGTCCGAACTGTCCCGCTGGCAGCTTGAGCGGCGCACCAGTGAATGTCACTCCGGGCCACGAGCCGGCGAGCCGCGGCCAGAGCAGCGGATCGATTCCGGCCTTGCGATAGGTGTCGAGCATGCCCTTCACGAGCTTCGAGTCGGCCGGCGTCTCGGTGGAGTCGTACCCGCCGGTCATGTTGACCTCGATATCGCCGAAGCCGCGCTTGGCGAGGTGAGCCTTGAGTAATTCGTAGGTGCCCTTGGCGGTCATGTTCGGGACGAGCCGGATGTCGAGCTTGGCAGCCGCGCGGTGGGGCAGAATCGTCTTGCCCCCGGGGCCCGTATACCCGCCGACGAGTCCCTCGATATTGACAGTCGGTTGTGACACGAGGCGCACCAGCGAATCGTGCCACGACTCGTCCTTGAACCAGCGCTCGGTGCTGAGCGCCTTCTTGGTCATGGCCTCGTCGCGCCTCGGGATCGCCTCCTCGAGGATCTTCTTGAGCTCGGGACTGAGCGGCACAACTTTGTCGAAGAAGCCATCGATGGCCGGCGTGTGGCCGTCGGCCGCGACGAGCGTGTTGAGCGCCTGGATGAGATGCCAGCTGGGGCTGTCGATCTGCGCCTCGTAACTCGAGTGGACGTCCTTGGCGGGACCGCGGCCCCATTTCTCTCCGGACGACACGAGCTCGACCTCGATCATCCCCTTCGCACCCAGGTTCACCTCGACCGAGCCGTCGAGATCCTGATTGCCGAGCGGGATGATGATGCCCACGGACTTCCGGAGCGCCGCCTCGACCTCCGGCTTGAACACGATCTCGCCGAAATTGGGCGACCCGATCTCTTCCTCGCCCTCGCAGACCAGCACCAGGTTCACCGGCGGTTTCTTGCCGGCCGCCTTGAACGCGTGCAGCGCCGCGAGACACGCCATCTGCGGACCCTTCGTGTTTGTGGCCCCGCGCCCGATCATGACCTTTCCGACACCTGGGCGATCGATGATGCGCGCTTCGAGCGGCGGCGAGCTCCATTCCTTCGGATCGAACTGCTTGACGTCGTACATGAAGTAGAGCGCCAGCGTCGTGGCGGCGCCGGCATCGAGCGTGGCGAAGACGCCCGGCTTCCCCTTGGTCGGGATCACGTCCACGCGGTCGAAGCCGGCGTCTGTCGCGAGGCGCGCCATGTACTCGGCGCCTTGCGGGAAGTTGAGGTTCTCGGCGGCGATCGACGGCAGGGCGATCCATTTCTGCAGCATCTGCACCGTCGCGTCGTGCTGCTTCGCGATCTCGGCGACGACGGCGTCCTGATCTGGTGAAGCGAGCAGACCGTCAGTCCCGGCGATCGCAAAGGCGGCGGCGCCGGCCGCGGTCGTCTGCAGAAAGTCTCGCCGAGTCACGTCGTGTGGTTTCACAGGTTGCATCGCAGGTTCTCGTCTCGGAGGATGTCATTGAGGGCGAATGTGTCCCCCGGCCGTCATTCGACCCTGTGTGATTCGGTTGACTATATTTCGACATGGCTCATCGCGCCAAGCGCGATGAAGACCGCCAACATCCGGACGATGCCTCGGAAGAGCTCGGTCGGGAGCAGCGCGGTATCATGGCGCAACGATGGAGCAGGGTTTCCCGGCATCCAGGCTCGCGGTCATCGTTCGCGCGCTCGGTCCGAATCGGGTCGGCGAGGCGCTCGAAAGCCTCACGCACCAGACCAGTCGAGACTTCGAGGCGGTCCTCGTCGACATGAGCCCTGGCACGCTGGACGGTGTCATCGCGTCGGTCGGCCCACGTCTGCCCGCGCTCGTGCACGTCAGGCTTGGTCGCCGGATCAGCCGCCCCCGAGCGCTCAACGTCGGAATCGCCGCTTCGAGCGCGCCGGCGATCTCGATCCTGGATGATGATAATCTTTACGGGCCAGGGCACGTGCGCACCTTGCTGGTGGGACTCGCGGACACAGGTGCGGATCTCGTGTACACACCGATACGACGCCAGACACTGACTCCGGAGGGCGTGCTGCTCGGTGAAGAGCGCCACGCGACCGCATACAACCGGTCTCGCCTGCTCTTTGCGAATTACATCTTCGCCACCGGCACGGCGTTCACGCGCCACATCTGGCAGACGGTCGGTGGTTATGATCGACGCTTTCAGGTTTACGAGGACTGGGAGTTCCTGATTCGAGTGGCCGATGCCGGCCGCATCGCGGCGATTGACGGCGAGGATGCGATCTCGCGCAATTTTACGGGCGACCCGGGGACCTTCAGTCACAATCGTGAGCTCGCGGACTGCATGCGCTGCACCGCGGGCCTTTTCTGGACTCATCGCCGCCGCTACACCGATCGGCTGTTCGAGGAGCATCCCGATCTGGCGGCGGCCAACCCTGGAGTGCCGCGCGGCGGCTATCGTCCCGGCTCTGCAGGCCCGCTGATGAGTTGGTACTGGGATCACGTCCGTCGTCTGCTCACGTTTTCATGAATGATATCCATCCCCTGAAGAATCCGTCCGCGAGGAGCGTGGTGGTGCTCGGGCATCCCGGGCACGAGCTGGCGATGTTCGGTCTCCTGCAGCGGCACCCGCCCGTGGCCATCCTGATCGTCAGCGACGGCGGCCCTCCCGAACGCACGGCGCAGTCGCGCCGCGGATTCGCCAGCATTGGTCTGCTCGATCGCGTCCGCTACATGGGCTATCCGGAGAAGGCGTTCTATCAGGCGCTGCTCGACGGCGATGCGGCCTTCTTTCAGCAGATCGTGGGAGACCTCCGAACCGCGTTCGAAGAGCTCAGGCCGACCGAGATCGTGTGCGACGCGCTCGAGTTCTACAACCCGGTGCACGACATCACGCTGCCGCTGGTCCTCGCGGCACTTGGAGATGGCAATGCGGCGGTCTATGAGCTCCCGCTCGTCTATGAAATGTCGGGAACGGTCGACGAGTATCGGGTGCAGCGGGTGCCACAGGCGCTGGCGCCCCGCGGATTTCGGTTCGACCTGTCGCAGGATGAAGTGTCGGCAAAGGCCGCCGCGCTGGACCAGATCTATCTGAGCCTGCACAAGCAGGCCGGCCCGGAGCTGCTGCGGATTCCGTTGGCGGAACTGGGTCGCGAAGAGCTGTACACCACGCGTGTGCCGCTCGCGGTCCCGGCACCTGCGGTCGAGCGCTTCGCTACGAGCGACGTGCGCGGCTGCTCCACGCCCAGGGTCGTATCAGCCGGATGATTACCTATGCGCAGCACTTCGCGCCGATCGTCGATACGCTCGGCGTGCCTCGTGCGACGACCTGACGAACAACCAGTCGCGAGGCGTCTTCGCAGTCAGTGTCGGCCAGCGTTCTCCGATCGAATCCAGGGCCCGCCCCAAACGGCCCTGATGTTTTCCATCCAAGCGGTGTTCGGTCGAAATCCTTCAGCGCCCTGAACATCTCGAGCGTGCGATGACGCAGGCGTGCGTCGCGACCGGCCGCCGGAGAATCTGTGGGTGCGTTGACAGAAGAATCGTAACGTCGTTCCTGTCCCACAATGGCCGTGCGGCGGGAACCAAATCGTATTCGCTGCCTTCGATGTCGATCTTCACGAAGAGCGGCCCATCGCTGGTCGAGTTCGGCCGCCACATCCTCGGGCGTCACCGCGTCCACGGTCCACGATGTCTGCGGACGAGGTGAACACCGTGCTCGACATCGAGTCGCCGCCTGTCGTCAGCGAGCCAAGCGTCATCGAGCCTCGCGACGGGCTCAGTGCGCGAGGTATCACTACGATGCGTTCTGCCAGCGCCGGGATTCACGGCGAGGTTGCGGCGAAGCTCTGACGATGGAAATCGGATCCGGTTCGAGGCTGATCACCCGTTTCGCGATCGTGGCCGCATAGAGCGAGATGACGCCGATGTGTGCCCCGACGTCGATGACGGTGGCGTCGGGGTTCAGATGGCGATCGAGCGTTCGGAACGTGTGCGGCTCCCAGTCCCCGCGCTCGGCGCTGGCCCAGAAGCCTTCATAGTGTTCGTCCGCCCAGTGGAGGGATCGTCCGTTGATAGTCGCAGTGGGCATCAGCGGGTGGTCAGCGCCGAGGCGGGTAGCGGAACGCGCATGCTTGGACGTGGGCTGCGTCGTCGTGTACCAGGCCTTGTCTGGCTCTCTCGAAGTATAGGCGGACCAACACCCGGTCGTGAGTGATACATTCCCGCTTCGACATCACGGGTCCGGATATCGACTTCCAGCTGCGGCTGGCCGAGCGGCGCCGGATCCGGTTGACCCGACGGATGTGTCTCGATATCGGCTGCACGATCGGTCGATGACCCACACGAGGGGAACAAGTCGCTGTTCGGGTCGCTGCCGAGTCATGAACCCAGGATAGCGAGCGCCTTCGTGCGGACGTACGCATAGTTGAAGCTGAGCCCGTTGAAGTGCGCCGCTTTTTCCGCGAACGCCCGCGCCTGCTTCGCGTCGCCGGCACCGCGGTACGCCAGGGCCATCAGATAGAGCACATTGGGGTCCTGCTGGTTTGCGAGCGTCAGCTCCTGAACGGCCGTGCCGTTCGCGTTCTCGGCCAGCGCGATCGCGCCTGCCAGTTCGTGCTGTTGACGAATCTCAAACGGCACTTTTCTCACAGCGACGAGCTTCACGTATTTGGCGTGTCTGGCCTTCGCGGTCGACAGGTCTTTGGCCGCGACGGCCACCAGACCTTGTTTGTACAGATTGTTGCGCCGCGCGGCCTCCTTCGCTTCCACCGGGACTGCCGCGTTCTCCATCGTTGCCACTGCGTCGGCGTATTTTGCCAGCGCCTGATCACGGTGGCCGGCTTCGAGCAGCACGTCGCCCATCTGAACGAGGTCGCCTGCCATCGCGCCACCGTCGCCTTCACCCTTCGCCAGGTCGTACTGTTTGGTGAGCTCCTCGATGGCTTTGGTGGTGGCGCCTTCGTGCACGTAGGACGCGGCCATCCAGAAATGCGCCAGCCGGCGTTCTCCGGTGTTGCGCGCCACCGATGCCAGCGTCGTGAAGCTGATACGTGCCTTCGCCGGTTGCCCCATTGCCAGATGGTCGTTCCCGATGCCGATGTACGAGGCGACGAAGTTGCGATCGATGGACAACGCCTTCTCGTAGTTCTTGATGGATTCGTCGAAGCGGCCCACCTTCATGAGCAGCTCCGCATATGAATCGTACGGATTCGGATCGTCCGGAATCAGCTCCGTGTACTTCCGGAAGAGTGTTTCTGCCTCATCGTACTTCTCCAGAAAACGGTACGCATAGCCGGCCTGGTTGTAGGGCGCAGAAAACGAGGGCGCGATCAGTATGGCCTTGTCGTAATGCTGTACGGCTTTCTCGTACTCCTGGCGCCCGAAGTAGATGTTACCGAGCAGATTGTGGGCACGCTCGTCGCTCGGGTACAGCCGCACCAATTCCGTGTAGTGGCGTTCCTGGCCGGCCGGGTCGCCCTTCATGACGGCTTCGAGGCCCAGGACCATGTGCCGCTCGCCCTCGCTGACGCCGTTGATCAGCGTGACCGCGCGGCTGACGGCATCGATGAACTCTTTGTTGGTACCGGCCGCATTGGCCAGCCCCACATAACCCATGGCAAAGTTGGCATCCTTCGCGATCGCCTGCTGGAAGAACTGTCGCCCATCGGTCGCGCGCAGTCTCTCGGTGAGGTCCCGGCCCTTGACGTACAGCTGTCGGGCTTCATCAGACGATGTCGTGATGGGAATTTTCGTGGTGGCGGTCTGCGCCAGCAGCGCCGGGGCCATCTCACGCATGCAGAATGCCATGGTCGAAAGGGCGCACGAGAACGTCAGCCAGCGAACCAGCGTAGTACGTCGCATCGAATCACCTCCCTCGTTCATCGATGAATGTCTCCTGAGCCTAGGCCGGGCTCGGCTGCGCGGCCACTGGAATGACGCGAATGGCGGTTGCGAGGGCTGGGACGGGCCGCTGGAGGGACCGGCAAAGGGATTCGTATACACTTTGCGTTTCGTGACTCCACCCGTCCGATTTCGATTCGGCGAGTTCGTGCTCTCGCCGCGCCAGCGGCTGCTGGTGCGAAATGGGACGCCCGTTCCGTTGATCCCGAAGTATCTCGACCTTCTGCTGCTGCTCGTCGTGCGCCGGCACGACGCGGTGTCCAAGCAGGCCATCTTCGAGGAGGTCTGGAGCGACGTCGTCGTGTCGGACGGCGCACTGTCACAAGCCGTCCGAACGCTCAGGCGTACGCTCGGCGACGATCCGCGCGAGCCGCGCTTCATTCGCACGGTGTCTCGCCATGGTTATCAATTTGTCTGGTCCGAGGTGATCGCAGAAACCGACGAAGGGCAGGTGGCCTCGTCTGCGCCGCTGCCGGCACCGGCCACCCGCGAGAGCCTCGCGAATCTCGTCGATCGCCTGACGGCCGCCGCCGAGGCCGGCCCACGCGCCGAAGACGAGGCCCGGGATGTTGCCGAGCGTCTCCACGTCCTGGGCACTGCCGATGCCATGGCGCTCATCGTGGCGCGACCCCGACACGCGGCCGCCGTTGCGCTGATGCGCGACGCACGCTGGAACGTGCCTGGCGCAGGTCCCGTGCCCCTGCTCAGCGATCCTGAAGCCGCGCGCGCAGTGCTTGCGCTCGTTCGCCTGCGGATCTCGGACGTGAGACGAACGGTCGCACGCCGATGGGCAAGCGCTGCGAGCACCGGCGCGCTCGGCGGGGCCGCCGCTGGCGTGTGCGGCGGCGTGGCCCTCTATATGGCACCGATGTCCAGCGCGCGCCCGCAGTCATCGCTCGCGCTCGCCGCGATTGGTGCACTGGCTGGCGGCGTGGGGGCCGCTGGGATCGGCGCGGGTCTCGCTGCAGCCGAAGTTCTCGCGCGCTCGCGGCGGGGCCTCGCGCTTGTCGTGTGCGGCGCGGCTTCCGGGGCACTGGTCGCATTGACCGCGCACTTTTTGCTCCGCGCGTTGTTAGGCGGGCTGTTTGGCGTGCACCTTCCTTATGAAGGCGGCGGGATCGATGGGCTCGTGCTGGGTGCCGCGGGCGGGTTGGGGTACGCGTTGGCCACGCCTCAACCGCCTGGTGGCGGGTTGGCGGCGCCTTCCGGGTGGCGACGGTTGGGCGCGAGCGCTGTTGTAGGTGCCTCGTGCGCCGCCGCAGCCATCGCCCTGACATTGTCCGGCCGACCTCTTGTCGGTGGCCTCGTGCACGACATCGCCCGGTTGTCTCGCGATTCGGAACTGGTTTTGGCGCCCCTGGGTCACTTCATCGGCGAGCCCGGCTTCGGCCCCGTTACACGCGCCATGCTCGGCGGTTTCGAGGGTGCCGCTTTTGGCTTCGCGCTCGCGTGGGGCCTGACGAGCCGTCCGAAGCCTCCCGCCACGTAATCCGCCTCGGAATCATCCACTGCTCATCGAATGGTCACCGTGCGCTGAAGACTTCAGCCCACGCTCGCGCCATCCTGTGCCACAGGGATCGGCCGGTCGCCAGGTCGGCGCCGCGATCTTCAAAAGGAGGACTCCGTGACTTTTCGTCGGCTGGCCGCCATCGCGCTGATCTTTCTGGGGACTTCAGTGGCTTGGGCCGTCCTCGGTTCGTCGCTCGTCGCTCGCAGCGGAGAGTTCGACGGTCGTCTCGAACGCGAAGTGCAGCTCCTGTGGGGCAGGCCCCATCGTCAGGTGGCCCCGGATGCCTGGATTCTCCGTCCGGATGTCGAGACCGAAGTCCAGGAAACCAAGGATCAGGAGGGCCACGTCGTTCGAAACAAGGTGAGCAAGAACGTGCTTCGGCCGGTGCCGGTCGCCCTCGAATCGACACGTGCGACTGTCGACCTCGACCTGGAACATCGGCGTAAGGGGCTGCTGTGGTATGCGACGTACACCGTCGCGTTCAAGGGGACCTTCACGTTTCGCAATCCGCAGGCTGAGGTGCGCGAACTTCACATACGCCTCCCGCTGCCTGCCGAGGACGCGCTCTACGACGACTTCGTGTTCGCGGTCGACGGTCGTCCCGCCGCGCCAGCCGGCGACGTATCAAAGGAGATGACGGCCGTCGTGAATGCCGCGCCGGGGGCGGTCGTCACGCTGGACGTCCAATACCGATCACGAGGGCTCGGTACGTGGACCTATGCCTTTGCCGGGACCGGCGTCGCGCAGGTGCGCGACTTCAGCCTGGCGCTACGGACGAATTTCCGGGAGATCGATTTCCCCGCCGGAACGGTCTCGCCGAGCCAGATGACATCGGCGCCAACTGGCTGGGCGCTCACGTGGACCTTCGCGAACATGATTTCCGGCCAGGCAATCGGGATGGAGCTTCCCGAGAAGCTGAACCCCGGTCCCTTCGCCGCACGCGTCACGTTCTTCGCCCCGGTATCGCTGCTGTTCTTTGTTGCGGTGATGGTAATGGTGGGCGTGACTTCGGAGACGACGCTCCATCCGATGCACTACTGGTTCATCGCGGCCGCGTTCTTCGCGTTCCATCTGCTCCTGGCCTACATGGTCGATCACGTTACCGTGCACGTCGCGTTTGCCACGGCCGCGTCTGTCAGCGTGTTCCTCGTCGTCAGCTACTTGCGCCTGGTCACGGGCATGCGTCGCGCTTTGCTGAGCGCGGGCGCCGCTCAAGTCGTATTTCTGGTGCTGTTCAGCTACGCGTTTTTCTTCGAGGGCTTCACGGGGTTGGCGATCACGGTCGGTGCCATCCTGACGCTCTTCGTCCTGATGCAGATGACCGCGCACGTGTCGTGGGACGAGACGTTCCGCGCCGGCACCATCGGTGGACATACGGAGAGTGGCCGTGCCAGCCGCGGTTAGCGACCGTCGCCCGGCCAGGCGCGCGAGATGTCGCTGACCTTACTGGGACTCGGGTACACTAGCCGGGACAACGTTCCAAGCCGCACAGACGTGCGCGATCGAAATCTCACGGGAGGGAACTCATGGCCGTTCGCAAGGCCGCGCTGAAGGGCCGATCGCAAGCAGCGGGGAAGAAGACGCCGTCCTCTGCGACGCGCCCTGGCAGGGGACCAGTCGACGCCCCTGGGAAGCATCACCGGAAACCGCTGCCCCAGGAACGGATAGACACACGAATGGGTGAACCGACAGGCAAACAGATGGGCCAGAAGAGCGTCAAGGCTGGATATCGCGCTGGGCGTGGTTAACGGAATCGGGACGAAGGACACGTTGACCGATCCAGAGATCGTCGGGAAGGTTGAGCTCCGGCCCTGGCATCTCGCCGGACACATGGTGTCCCGGGGCGTGGCGCTGGTGCCATTGGGCTTCGGCACGCTCGCGCTCGGTATGGCGATCTATCACTGGGTCGAAGGGCTTGCCTGGCCTGATTCGTTCCTGAACGCGGCCATGTTGTTGGGGGGAATGGGACCCGTCGATCCGCTGCGCACCACCGCGGGCAAGTGGCTCGCCGGGCTGTACGCGCTCCTGGCCGGTGTCGTGTTTCTCGTGCTGGCGGGCGTGATGCTGGCGCCGGTTGTCCATCACGTGCTTCAGCGCTTCCATCTCGAAGCCAACGAGGGAAAACGCACCGACCGACGCGACTGACACGTCACGGCGAGTCGCCAGACCGCCGATCCTGTTCTTCGGTCCTAGCGGATCAGGTGCAGTTCCGACTGGCGGCGGAGCACCCACCGCATCACGCCATCCCTGGTCACCTCGGCCTCTTCCTCGACGGCCATGATGACGCGCTGATCATTCCATTCCTTCACGGGCGTGGTGACCTGCATCTCGGTCGAGAACCACATGTTCGCGAGCACCGGCACGTCGCCGCGGCCCGGCACGCCGTCCTGGTAGTCCCATAGTCCGATCAACGGACCGGCGGCGTGCCCGTGATCCCCGATCGGATGTGTGTACATCGTGCCGTCCAGGCCGTCGCTCTTCATCTGCTTGAGCACGTCCTTAAGCACATCGTTCCCGGTCTTGCCGACCTTCGTCTGCTCGAGCAGGATGTCCTGCAGGCGGTTGGCATTCGCCAGCGCCTGGCGCAATCCCTCGGGCGCATCGCTTTCACCGTCACGCAGCACGTACGCCATGTGCTGCGTGTCGGTGTTCATCCCCATCGCTGTGATGCCGAAGTCGCAGTGCAAAACGTCGCCACGTTCGATGACGGGTCCGTCGTCCAGATCGGCGGCCTTGACGCCTTTTCGTTGCACTTCGACCGACGGCTGGAACCACGTACCGAGGCCGAGGTCGTTGACGCGCTGCCTCATCCACCACACCACATCGTCGGTCGTTGTCACACCGGGCGTAATGACGAGATTCGAGAATGCCGCCGCGATGATCTCGTGCACGAAGGTCTGCAGTCTGCGGTAGGTGGGCATCATGCTTGGCACGCGCAGAGCCAGATAGTCGATCGCGACCCGCGGGTTGCGGACGACGCGCCGCTCGAGATCGGGGCCGAGCGCTTCGCGCATCTGCTCCCATTCACCGGCCGACAAGCCATCGGCAAAATTGTGATCGCGCGAAATATTCACGGCGATGGCTTTCGGGTTGCGGTCGCGGACCAGCTTCGCGAAAAGCCGCCACTGATCCATGCCCCACAGCTCGGCCTTCCTCTCGGTACCGGTCGGCTGCTCGGCGCGATACACCTCGTAGAGTCCTCCCATCGACGAGCCACCAAGGGCAAGACGCTCGACGCCCTTCTCGGGCCCCCTGTCAAAGAAGATGTAAATCGTGCGACGTCGGGCGGCGAACGCCGTCGCCGACACCAGCGCGCGGAACACGGGATCCTCGTTGTACTCGCGCATCGCGACGACCCACATGTCGACGCCCTGGCTTCGCATCACCTGCGGCAGATTGACCTCGAGGCGCTCCTTCAGCCAGGCCTGCTGCACGGCGGCCTGCTGGCGCAGCGTCCCGAACGGTCGCGCGGATGAGTACGGCGGCGTGTCCTGCGCGAGGGCCGCGCTGCTGATGAAGGAGAGGACGAGAACACACATCGATCGCGTGACCGTAGGGCGCATGAGTTCTCCCATCTGAGTGTGTTGATCTGAACGGTCGGTTTGACCGGGGATTGTAGCCCAAGAGCGCAGGCGTCCCTCCGCGATCGCGACGCTGGCTTCCGGGAATCGCTCGCGAGTGAAGGTGGCCCGGTTAGGAATCCTCGGCGAAGGGGTTCCTGACGCGCACCGTACCGTACAGCTGACCATCCGATAGATCTTCGGAGTAGAGCACCGCCGCGCCTGCGGATTGCGCCGCCTGGATCGCCAGGGCGTCCAAAAATGAGATCTTGTGCCGGACTTCGAGATCGAGCGCCTCGAGGATCGACTCTGCGCTGTTGATCACGACTTGCCAGCTCAAGTAATCCGTGAGGAGCTCACGCGTGGCCTTGGCGTCGAGCGGCCGGCCCGCCTTGCGCCGCAGGTTGACGCACAGTTCCTGAAGCACCTGCGTGCTCAGGACACCGGAACGGTCGCGCCACAGGTCCTCGACGAGTGCCTTCGCGCGCTCGTGTTCACGCCGGCACTCGAGTCGTGCGCGTACATCAGAATGTTGGTGTCGACGAAGCACCTATCGCTCATGGAGCTCGTCTCGTGAACTCGGAGGCGTCCAGCGCAGGTCCAAGCCCTGGCGCAGGCGTCGCAACGCTCGTCGCTCGGCGCGGTCGAACGCCTTCCGATCGCGAATCAGCGACTCCAATCGTTCGGCCAGAAGTGCACTCACGGACCGACCTTCCTCCGCCGCCAGGACACGCGCTTCCCGCAGAAGGTCCGCATCGAGTTTCAGCGTGATATTGGTCTTCATGGCCGCGTCTTCGACTTTTAGCACAGTTTACGTGCAGCACATGTATACGTGCAGAGGGACGTGCCGCTGACGCCAATGGCCGCCGGATTCTCGCCGAGCATGTCGATCAACGTCGGCATGACATCGAACGAGGAGACCACACCGCGATCGCCGGGTTCGAAGCGAGGACCCGCCGCGAAGAGAAACCCCCATTTACCCGTGTGGCCGCCGGTGCGGCGAGTCGCCACCGGACCGATCGTCCCAAGTGTGGGATGCATGAGGGCGAGTGGCGAGCCGCGCCAGTGGATGTACAGATCGGCTTCCGTCGGCCCGATCGCGAGCGGCGGCTTTCGGGCCGCGAGCACCTCCTCGATGACGGGCTCGCCCGTGAACGCGTCGCGGCATTCGCCGAGCAACTGGACGACATTGCGCACCGCCGCTTGGTAGCTCCTCGAGCGGAACCCGCCCGTAGCGTTCGCGGTCCCGGAGATTCATGCGCACACGGCCGTCGTAGAACGACGGCAACGCGAACGCGTCCATGTCCGGCCAGAACGGGCGATAGCGTGACGCCGGATTCCAGTCGATGCTGACGTGTTCTATATCGATCGGCGTTACGACGTCGCCTGCGGCCATCACAACCGGGAGCGCCGGAATCCGATCCTCCATCACCTGATGCCAGCTTTCGTGTTCTGCCAGGAGCGGCGCGCCCTCGACAGTCGAACCAGCCCATGGCAGATCGCGCATGTAAGAGCGGTGGAAGCGATGCCGGTAGAGCGCCTCGGGCAGGAGCGCCATGCTCGCGACGTCGGCGTTGTTGTCCCCCATGCCGTGCATGGCGAAGAGCATCAGGTCCGCGTCCGGGAATGCGCCCGAAAGCTCGTCGATCAGGGCGTCGATGGCGACGTAGACGGACTTCAACCCGCTGGCGGCAATCGGCGCGGAGGGCAGCGCATGCAGCCGGTGGCCCGCGTCCACGCCGTGCCAGAACGGTTCAATCGCCGAATGGCCTTCGCTGACGACGACAAGTGCCAGGTCCCAATCGGGGAGGCGTTCCGCGAGCAGCCATTGAGCGGCGTGTGCTCGCACGCGCACCGCGCGCTCGAGCGCCTCGGCGGCGCGACGCGTTTCTTCGGGCTGGTGCCACGAGATCGAATAGATATGATCGTCGGCTGGGTAGGGCCCGAAGCGTTGCGCGATCTCGTCGAAGAGACCGGCCGGACGCTCGAACGGCGCGACGCCCGGGTCGTGCGCGCCCCAGTGCGTGATGCCGCGCACCATCGGCGCCTTGGCGATGTCGCAATAGGGCGGATCGAACATGACCACGCGCGAGGAGAGCCGCGCGAAGAATGGCGTGAACCAGGTCGGCTCCTGCCTGACGGCATAAGTGGCGGGATCGAACGTGACCGCCGAGTGGCGGCCGTTCAACTCGGGCGGCTGACCCGTGGCGACGTGCTCCCACGTCAGGCCAGAATATTTGGCCTCACCGTGATCCAGCAGGAACCGCGCGCTGCGCTCCTGCAGACGCGCAAAAGCGGGCATGACACCTTCGCACATGTACCTGCGCGCGAGCGACAGCTCGAATCCGTCGAGGCCAATCGCTAATATCCGCGCCATCGTTTGCTATGTGCTCCCAACGAATGGTTCAACGGTCGCTGGAACGTCGGCGGTCATCTCCTCGGCGATTCCCTTGATCCTGAACGCATCGAACGTCCAACCGTAGAGTGCGTGCAGCTCGGTGACGAGCGCCTGATCGTGCTCGGCAGCCGCGCGCCCCTTCAATATCGCTTCGATCTCGCGGACCCGAGCAATCTGCTGGGGCAGGAAGCTCTGGACCTGTGGCCAGCGAGCGAGCGCGTCCTTGGTCCCACACCACTCGTTGACGAACGAATCGGAGTAGAGGCGACTGAACTGCGCCTGTGACTTGCCTTGCCTCTCGCATCGGTGGCAGAACTCGTCGAAGGTGATCGGGCGGTTCATGTGTTGAACGGCGTGGCGGTTGAAGATGACGGCAAGCCCGTCGGCGACCAGCCCTTGCTCGACCAGACGCTTCGAGATGCGGAACCCGGCCTCGATGTCCTCGGAGCCAAATTCAAACTCCTCGCGAAAAACACCGGCCCGCCTCAGCAGCGACGTCTTGCAGGACGCGCGGCCTCCCCAGAAATAGGTGAAGTCGAGCCGCTGGCCGTCCGTGAGATGCGAATAGTTGAACAGAAGGTGGCCGATATCGGTGACGAAGCGCATCACCTCGCTGATGTCGAGCGACGAAGCCCAGTCGGTATAGCCCAGAACCGCCACGTGCTCCGCCGGGTACTGCACGTGCGTCTTCAGGTGTTCGGCCAGCAGCTCTCCATCGGCGACGTCATCGTCGTCAAAGAACAGCAGGATCGGGCTGCGGGCGGCAAAGACCCCAAGGTTTTTTGCGGCCGCAATGCCGGAGTGCTGAATCGCGAGGCGAGTCAGAGGCAGGCGTGACGACCACGCCTGGCAGACGTCAGCAGTAGCATCCGTCGAGCCGTCGTCGACGACGATGATCTCGAAGTCGTATGCAGGGAGTGTCTGCCTGCTGAGACTGTCCAGAGAGGTATCGAGCAGGGAGGCGCGGTTTCGGGTCGGGATGACGACGCTGATGCGCGGCTCGCTCCCGCCTCGCACCGCGCGCTGAACGGCGAGCTCTGCCCGACGCCGCGCCTCCAGGGCCGCTATTTCCCCATCTCCATGCCGACAGTTTCCTGGTGGAAGTGGGCCATCCATTTTCCGCCGCTGTTGACCCACACCGTCGACGCATAGGTCGGGCTCGGTACCGGCTGGCCCATGGCCGTGCCTTTCCCGGTCCATTTGTAGACGACGACCGCCGTGTTGTTGTCAAACCAATGTACCTTCATGTCCGAAATCTGGAATTCTGTGACGTTCGTCCCGGCGATGATCTTTTCGATATCGGCCATGCCCATCGTGATGCCGCCCATGTCGACGGTGACCCCGTCCGCCGCCACCAGGCTCTTGAAGGTGGCGATGTCCTTCTTCTGAAACGCGTCGTTGACCTTCTGTTCGTTGGCCATCAGCGCCGTCTCGACGGCTGCCTTGTCCATGGCCTGTGCGCTCGCGACCCTGGACACACCCAATCCAATCGCCACCGCGACCACGACGACGACACCGGCTGCAACGAGCTTTGATGCCTTCACGTTTCTCCTCCTGACAGGTTGATAAGGACTCCGGACGCCGAGCATGATACGCCAGGCCTGCGCGTACCTTCCACTATCGCCTGGAGCAGGCCGTGGGTCAGTTGGGCCGCTTGCATGCGTAGAGGCCGCGTGATGTGCGTCAGGGGAAAAAAGTCGCCGCAGGCGTGATGGCCGCGCAACTTACGAAGTTGCGCGGATCGCATGAAGCAGAGCCGAAGGCGATCTTTTTCCACGCGGCCGACCCGCAGGCAAGCGGCCCAAGTGACCCACGACCTGCGAGGAGGTGGCGGCGCCGCCCGCGCAATCGATCTCGTGTTTTGCCTATGTGCTACGACATAATCGGCCCACCCACCGTGACGTCAGCGCGCAAGCGTTTCCTGGTTGTTGCCGTACTTCTGTTCAGCTCCGCCTTCCCACGCGGCGCCAATGCCCAGGCGATCTTCTACAACGAGGTGGCGAAGGACGGCCGTATCTATGTGTTCGCAGAGTGGTCGAAATATGATGCTTTCATCAACAGCGGCGGCACTGACATTGATGGCAGTGCGGCCATCACGCGCTTCGGCTACGGACCACACGGCGAAACGGTCGTTTTCGACAGCGAGAATGCCGTCAATCTGTACAACTTCAAGCATGGCCTGCCGGGTGAGCACTTCGCGAAACCGGACGAAACGCCGAAGCCGGAATCGGGATTCCCGGCGGGCCGGATAAGCGGTCTGATGTTTGGAGACTACTACTGGTATTACAGATGGCATCAGGATCGAATCAGCAGCGACAACCCCACCGAGGTCCAGGGACAGCAGGGATTCTGGTTTCGTCGCCTTTACCTCACGTATGACCTGGCGTACAACGAGAGGCTCAGCACCCGATTCAGGCTCGAGGCCAACAGCGACGGCCAGTTCGCCGACGGCGATCTCGTGCCGTACGTCAAGGACGCGTACTTGAAGTGGACCTATGCAGGCAAGCAGCAGGTGACGCTCGGCATTCAGCCGAGCCTGACCTTCGACTGGCTGGAGGGATTCTGGGGGCTGCGGCACATCGAGAAGACGCCCGCCGATCTTTACCGGATCGATTCGTCGCGTGATTTCGGCTTCACATTCAGCGGCCCCGTGGCCATTGACGGTCTCAACTACGCAGGACAGTTCGGCAACGAATCAGGCAACGGCTCGGAGACCGACGACGGGAAGATTGTGCGCTTTGAAGGTCGCTTCGAGCGGAATCCAGGAGTCGCCGTCGAAGGCTTCTACAGCTACAGCAACCGGGCGGCCGGGAGAGATCGTCAGACTGCGCAGGGTTTCGCCGGATTTCGGGCCGATGCCGTTCGCGTCGGCGGACAATTCCTCTGGCAGGAGCGGCACTCGGGTGTCGTGGACGCGCCCAGCCAGACGATCTCCATCTGGTCCGGATTTGCGGTGTGGGACGTCCTCCCGAAAAAGGCGGACCTCTTTCTGCGGATCGATCGTGTCGAGGGCGGCCTTGGCGGCGCCGAAACGGGCCTGCCCGACGCTGAGGACATCGACTACTGGCTCATGAGCTCCCAATCGAAATTTACGACCTGGATCGTGGGAGGAGAGTGGTATCTGCACCCGGCGATCCGGGTGAGCCCGAATCTGGAGTTGGCCAACTATGCCCATGATCCCGACCCCGTGAATTTCCCGGGGCGCAATCAGGACGCCATCTTCCGTCTCACGTTCTTCTGGACGTTCTAGACACCGGACTCCGATGCCGCCACTCGATCGCCCCGCCCAAACCGGGCTCATGCGCTGGCTTCCTGGACTGGCGACGCTCCGTCGTTACGACTCGTCCTGGCTTCGTCACGACGTCGTTGCCGGCATCGTAATGACGACGATGCTCGTGCCGGTCGGCATTGCCTACGCTGAGGCATCCGGCATACCTGGCATCAACGGTCTCTACGCGACCATCGTGCCTCTGCTCGCGTACGCGCTTTTCGGTCCCAGCCCGATTCTGGTTCTCGGTCCCGACTCGGCCCTTGCTGCGGTGATCCTGGCGGTGGTCGTGCCCCTTTCAGGAGGCGATCCCGGACGCGCCGTTGCCGTAGGGGGCATGATGGCCGTCGTCTCGGGCCTCATCTGCCTGGCTGCGGGGCTGGCGCGCCTGGGATTTGTGACCGAGCTCCTGTCGAAGCCGATCCGCTATGGCTACATGAACGGCATCGCGCTCACCGTGCTGTTGAGCCAGGTTCCGAAGCTTCTGGGATTTTCTGTCAAGGCCGATGGGCCGCTCCGCCAGGTGTGGGGCATCGTTTCGAAGGTGGTTGGAGGCGAAACGAATCTTGCCGCGCTTGCGATCGGCGCAGGCGCGCTGGCGCTCATTCTGGTGCTCAAGCGCTGGCCGAAGACTCCAGGCATCCTGATCGCGGTCGTCGCGGCCACGGTTGTGGTCGCGGCGTTCGATCTCCCGGGTCGCGCTGGCGTGTCCGTGCTCGGTCAGTTGCCAATAGGCCTACCGTCGCCGCGTCTTCCATTCGTCGACATCGGTGATCTCTCGTCAATTGTGGTGGGAGGAGCGGCGGTCGCGCTGGTTTCGTTCGCAGACACGAGCGTGTTGTCGCGAACCTACGCGGCACGCCTGCGTGTCCAGGTCGACCCGAATCAGGAGATGGTAGGCCTTGGCGTCGCCAATCTTGCGACGGCCTTCTTCCAGGGCTTTCCGATCAGCAGCAGCTCGTCCCGCACGCCCGTGGCTGAAGCGGCCGGTGCGAGGACTCAGTTGACCGGGGTCGTCGGCGCGCTCGCCATCTCGTTGCTCCTGGTCTTGGGGCCTTCGCTGCTTCAGAATCTCCCGCACGCGGCGCTGGCCGCGGTGGTCATTGCATCGGCCATCGGTTTGATCGAGGTGACAGATCTGCGCCGCATCTATCGGATCCAGCGGTGGGAATTCTGGCTGTCGATCGTCTGCTTCGCGGGCGTTGCTGTGTTCGGCGCCATTCCGGGTATTGCGCTCGCGATAGTCATGGCCGTCATTGAATTTCTGTGGGACGGGTGGCGGCCGCACTCCGCCGTGCTCGGGCGAGTGCATGGCGAGGGCTACCACGACATCACGCGGTACCCCGATGCGCGGCTGATTCCCGGGCTCGTGCTCTTTCGCTGGGACGCGCCTCTTTTTTTTGCCAATGCGGAGCTGTTCAACCGGCGCGTTCTCGAGGCCATCGCGATGTCGCCGAGGCGCGTGCGCTGGGTGGTGGTCACCGCAGAGCCCGTCACCAGTGTCGACGTGACGTCAGCTGATGCGGTGCGCGACCTCGACGAACAGCTGCATGAGGCCGGCATCGAGCTCTGTTTCGCCGAGATGAAAGATCCGGTCAAGGACAAGCTGAAGCGGTTCGGACTCTTCACCCACTTTGGCGAGAGATCGTTTTTCGCGACCATCGACCAGGCGGTCAACGCGTATCTCGCCGCCCATCCCGACGCGGTGCAGGAGTGATAAACTGACGGAATGCGCGCCATTGCCGTCGTAGTCGTGCTCATGATGACCCCGGGCGGAACCAGCCTGGCCATCCCGGGTCACGCTGAGGCGCCGGGGCAGTTCACCAGCCTCGACGACCTCTTTGCGCCGATTGCCCTCTATCCGGATCCGTTGCTCGCGCAGATGCTGATGAGCGCGTCCGATCCCGCGAAAGTGACCGAGCTCCATCAGTGGCTGAAGACGCAGACGCTGACGGGCACTCAGCTCCAGGACGCTGCCGTCCGCGCGGGCTTCGACTCCAGCCTCGTCGCACTGGTCCTCTTCCCCGACGTGATCGACAAGATGGCCTCGCAGATCGCGTGGACCACACAGCTCGGCGGAGCATTCGCCGCGGATCGGACCTCATGCTTCGCGGCCATTCAGCGTTTGAGGCAGAAGGCCCAGCAGGCCGGCACCCTGATGACGACGCCACAGCAGAAGGTGTCGACGAAGACCACCTCAACGGGTGAACAGATCATCGTCATCGAGCCGGCGAATCCGCAGGTCGTCTACGTGCCGCAATACAACTCGCAGGTCGTTTACACGCAGGCTCCCGCGACGACGACCACGGTCGTCGTTGAGAAAGAGAGCTCGAACGATTCGAGCGATGCCGCGCTCGCCGGTCTGATTGGATTTGGAGCGGGCATCGCCATCGGCGCCGCGATGGACAACAGCTATTACTACGGTCCCTACGGCTGGTACGGCGGCGCCTACATGTACAACGACGCGTGGGACGACTACTATGACCATCGCGAGGACGCGCGCGACGACTGGCAGGACCATCGCGAAGATCTGTACGAGAACCGGAGCGACCGGGCCGAGGATGTGCGCGAGCAGCGAGGCGACTATCAGCGTGATGGGCAGCAGTCCACCGAGCGCCAGCAGACACGGTCCGAGAATCGATCATCCGCGACGACTCAGAGCGCAACGGAGCAGCGGACCGGGCGGACAGGCAGCACCGAGGCCCGCGGATATGGCGATGGAAGCCGGGGACAGGCCGCCAAAGAACGCGCCGGAAGCTCCGATGCCTTCTCCGGCTATTCGAGCGGGAGTTCGCAGCGCGCGTCGAGCTCCCGCGGCCGGCAGAGCCGGAGCAGTTCCGGCCGAAGTGGCGGCGGACGCCGGCGGTGACGCTTTTCTGAAAAGCTCGAGCACGTGAACGATCACACCACAAGGCAACGGCTGGACATCCGCGGTGGGCTGCAGCGCAGTCTGGCGCTTGTGTGCCTGTGTGCGTCGGTCGGCGTCGGCGCGCCCTCGAGCACGCTCGCGGCGCAGGCCGCGAAGCCTCTCACCTTCGCGTCGCCAGAGGAGGCGGTTGAGGCGCTCGTTGACGCTGCCAGGAAGGGGAGTGTCGACGGGCTGCTGGCCATCTTCGGTCCTGACGGGGAAGAGCTGCTCGGGTCGTCCGATCCGGCGACGGCGCGGATGAACCGCGACGTGTTCACGGTCGCCGCCGCGGAGCACACGAAACTCGTCGATGACGGCGCCAATCGGAGGACGCTCGTCATCGGACACGAGGACTGGCCGTTCCCCGTGCCGCTCGTGAAGGAGTCGGGTCGCTGGCGATTCGATACGGCCGAGGGCAGGGAGGAAGTGCTCGCGCGCCGCATCGGCCGAAACGAGCTCGCGACGATCGAGAGCTGCCACGCCTACGTGACGGCGCAGCGGCGCTATGCCCTGCAGGGCCATGACGGCAAACCTGCCGGTTTGTATGCCCCAGTCTTTCAAAGCGATGCCGGCAAGGAAAACGGCCTGTACTGGCCCGCCGGCCGGGGACAGAAGAGGAGCCCGCTCGGCGACCTCGTGGCCCAGGCCGCGGAAGAGGGACGCCCGTTGGGCACCGATCGCACCGAGCGCTCGCCCTATCACGGCTACTACTTCAAGATCCTGACCGAACAGGGACCGGCGGCGCCGGGCGGCGCCAGGAATTTCATCGTCGACGGGGCGATGTCGGGCGGCTTCGCGCTCGTCGCCTGGCCGGCTCAGTACGATGTGACGGGCGTGATGACGTTCATCGTCGGCGAGGACGGCATCGTCCGCCAGAAGGACCTCGGCCCGTCAACGGACACTGCCGCTCGGCAGATCACCGTGTTCAACCCGGACGCTTCCTGGCATCCGGCCACCAACTGATCCTTCTGCTCAGGCCTGTTGTTGCACGCGCCATGTCGCATGCAGGCCGCGGATATGGGCGATCGCGTCGTCCGCCGTCCCGACCCACTGCGGAATGTGGAATCCTCCGGGTTGGCTAGCGCGAGCCTTAGCTCCCGCATACTCGCAAGATGTCGAGTGATTCTCGGTCGAACGGAGTAGATGCGATGCGTCATCTGACACTTGTGGTCCTGATCATGCTCGGGGTCGCCGCGCCGTCGGCGGCGCAGGGCCAGTCGTGGGAGGTGTCAGGGCTCGTCGGTTACACGCCGTCAGCGGATCTCGATCACCGGGCGCCTGAGCTCAATCAACTCGACATCCGCGGCGGCCTGACATGGGGGGCACAGGCGGCGCGCCTGTTCACTCCGCACTGGGCCGCAGAGGTGCTCTTCACGCAGCAGAAATCCGCTCAAGAAATCGGAACAGCGGCCGGGACGGCGCACTTGTTCACGATGACCGTGCGGCAACTGCAGGGCAGCGCCGTCTACCACTTCGGTCGAGCGAACGCGAGGCTGCAGCCGTTCGCGTTTGCCGGCGTGGGCGCAACCTTCTTCAGTGCGGAGGATCTCAAATCGGAAACGAAACTCATGCTCTCGTTCGGCGGGGGATTCAAGTATTTCCCGTGGGATGGCCTGGGTTTTCGCGCGCATTTCAGATATAAGCCGACGATGCTCAACGACGAGGACGCGGGCACCTTCTGTGATCCGTTCGGCTTCTGTCAGAGCACGTTGCACCAGGTCGAGGTTCTGGCGGGAGCAGTCGTGCGGTTCTGAAATGCCGTCGCACACCGACGGGCCCATCTCGCGGTGTCAGCAGTTGTTCGAGGAACCATGAAAATCATCTGGCGATCGATCGCAATCCTATTGCTCGCCCTGCCGGCCGCCATCCGCGCGGATGACCGGACGCTCCTGATCGAGCTTCCCCCTGGCACCCTGCCGGTCGCCGTCAACGCGAACGGGACGGTCGTCGTCGGCAGCCTCAGATCCGGCGGCGCGTTCTACTGGATGCCGACGACAGGAGACATCTATATGGGCGGCGAGGTCGCGGTGGAATCGAGCCGCGACGGGCGCACGATCGCGGGAACCGCCAACGATGCGAGAGGGATCAGACAGGCCGGAATCTGGCAGCGGGCCACGGAATGGCGCCTGCTCGGCTCGATTGCTCCGAACGCCGCGCCGTGTGACGACCTGCTCAGCTCGGCGTATGGCACGAGCGCCGACGGCAAGGTGATCGTCGGCCTGGCGTGGAACGGCTGCAATATCGCGCGGGCATTCCGCTGGGAGGAATCGACGGGCATGGTCGATCTCGGCAGCACGGTCGCCGGACGATCGAGCCGCGCCAACGGCGTCTCCGGCGACGGGAAAGTGGTTGTCGGCTGGCAGGAACATAGCACTGGCCCGCGGCAAGGTGCGCGATGGGTGAACGGCCAGCAGGAGATTTTTACCGGTCCTGACGGTTTCGTGGGAGAGGCGCAGGCGACCAACAGCGACGGGTCGATCGTTGTCGGGCAGACCTGCCGGTTCACAGGCACGCTTGATCAGAGCGCGTGGATCTGGACGGCGCGCGACGGCGTTCAGTGCGTGCCCGTGCCGCGGCCGCGGCTCGGGGGAGCCATCGGCATCATGCTGTCGACGAGCGAAGATGGCCGCGTCATCGGCGGCGCGCACAGCTTCGGCCTCGAGTCCGAATCCGTGCTCTGGATCGATCGCTCGCCGTCATACTTGAAGGACTATCTGAAGGCGCACGGAGTGCCGACGGCGTTCGACCGGTGGGTCAACACCGGATTCATCACCGGCGTGTCTCCGGATGGCCGCATCCTTGTCGGCTATGGTGCCGGGCCGAGGGATTTCCAGGGTTACATCGTGATCCTGGGCCTTGACCATTAATGCGTCAGGTCGCCAGGTCATCGGCGATTTGACCGATGCGTCGGCCGTGGAGCCGGGGCGTGAGCAACCCCTGCGTCGGCGGGTTTGCGGTCCGCCACCAGCCGCGCCAGCGGTGCTGGGAGATCTCAGCCGCCCCCCGTCTACTTCAACTCCGTCACGATGGCGCGCGCCGCACCTTTGACGAGCTCCTCGGAGTGTGTGCGGTTGCCCGGATTGACTCGGGCCATCCCCATGCTGTTGTGATTGATGACGCTTTTGCCGTCGGGTGTCGTGGACTTCAGGTCGCCCTCGTCCAGGAAGACCACCACGACGTCCTTGTCATGAAAGTGCATGGGCGTCGGCTGGCCGGGCGTCCAGCGATAGTCCCAGATGACGACGCGTTCGTTGTCGATGAGCTTTTTCGCACCGTCTCTGGGAAAGGCGGCGGGGAAGCCGGACCGGTTCGAAAACGGCGGCACGATCACATCTTTCAAATCGATCAGGATGGCACGCCGCGGATTGGCCTCGTCCATGCCTTCCTCGATGTGCGTTACGCCCTTCTTCTGAAAGATCACGTCGCCGAAATTCATCGTGTTGTCGATGGTCTTGCCGTCGGGCATGGTGACCTTGATGGCCGATCCGACGAAGTAGACGCCGACCAGGTCGTACCTGTGTTGATGCATGGGACTCGGCTTGCCCTTGATCCAGGTAACATCCCACACGGCGACGCGTTCGTTCTCCGTCACGAGCGTCGCGCCGTCGCGCGGGAACGCGTGCGGCAACTCCTGCTGGAAGAGTCCGGACGTGAGCGAGAGGAGTACGGCGATCAGCGCGTTTATCACGATGGCCTCGAGGTGTTAGTGTGATGCGGCTCGGTGCGCTCACTATAGCTCAAAGAAAGGTCCTGCCGACCGCTCCCGGTCTTCACCGGTCGTGACGCAATCATGCGACCGTAGTAGAGGCAAGACTCAGGATTCCGCCGGGGAGACCGCATCGTCCGGTAACAGGATTCCCACCCATCCGGACCGCGTCGGCGGCCTGGGCTTTCTTGCCAATATGGCGTACGCGTTCACGCCGCTTGCGGTCGCACACGGTGCAACGGCTGCAGGACCGATGTCGCTCGAGGAGCTGCTGAGGAAGCTGTTCGGGATCTTGTTCTAGCGTCCCAGGTCGTCAACGCTCCATTTGCGGCTTGATTCGCCCGTTTCGGACCGCGGCCACCAGCGCCGCGTGATCTCGCTCGTTCTGATCGGCGTACGCCACGGCGAAATCGGCCATGGCCTCGTCGAAGGAATCGGACTTGCCCATATAGCCGGCGATCCGTTCGGCATCACCGGCCTTGGCGTGGGCGCGCGCCAATCCCCAGCCGCACAGTGACGCGTAGTCGTTCATCGTCGGCTGGTCAAAGGTCTCGACGGCGGGTTTGAGTTTGAAGTCGCGGAGTTGCCGGATGTAGAAGTGCGCCACATCCGTCTTCGTCCAGCCCAGGAAAATATCGCTCGCCGATTGCATCAAGCGCTGACCAATCACCACGCGTTGACCGCGATTGGAATAAAGACTCTTCCCGGCGTACGGCTCGAGAACAGATACGCGCGCCTCCTTCACCTGCAGGAAGAGCGCGTCGTCATGCGCCGCCATCATGAGCAGCACGCCGCAGCGAGTGCCGACACTGCCCACACCCACGACCTTCATGGCAATGTCGACGATCTGATACCGATCGAGCAGGACCCGGCGATCGTCGGGCAGCGTCTCGCGGTACTGCTTGAAGGCGTCCTGGATGCGTCGCTGGAACTGCTTCGTACCGTGCTCTTGTGCGTGAAAAATAAGCGGCGGGTTGTCCTTGATGACCGGTCGCCCTTTCTTGACCTGGGTCAACTTCGGGAAATCGTCTTCGGCTACGTTCTTGCTAGCCAACTTTTGAATGCGCTTCTTCATGCGCATCCGACGCTCGGCGTCGCCGATTGCCTCGATCGCCTTTCGCACATCGATCGCGGTGTACCAGACCTCGAGCGCCCGCATCGCGGCGAATTCCGCCATGTGCTCGCGATAACCGGCGACGCACGTCAGAGCAGCTTCCCGCGCCGCCTTCGGTTTGAAGCCGTTGCTGCGGCTGGCCACGACGAAGCTCGTCGCCAGTCGCTTGAGATCCCACTCCCAGGGTGCCGGCAGCGTCTCGTCGAAGTCGTTGATGTCGAAGATCAGGAGGCGCTCGGGCGTGGCAAATCCACCGAAATTCAGCAGATGGCAGTCGCCACATGCCTGCACCTGAATACCAGAGACCGGCGTGGTGCTGAGGTCCTCCGCCATGATGGCCGCCGCGCCCCTGAAGAATGTGAACGGCGACTGCAGCATCCGGCCGTAGCGAATGGGCACGAGATCCGGTAGTCGACCGACGCTCGATCGCTCGAGCAGATCAATCGGATCCGGACGACGGGGTGCGGGCCGCCACTCGGCGTGGCTGTTGCGCGCGACCTTGGAGCGAAGCGCCTTGCCTTCCTGATAGCGCACAGTGAGGCGCTCGACCTTGTGCACGGGAGTCGCCGCCCGTGTGCGTCTCTTCGCGACGGGCTTGCGACGTTGTCTCTTCGCCATGGTGATTGTTCCTGGTGGATGAAATGTCAGTCGGACGCCATCGCCGCCGGCTGATCACTGAGAGCTGATAGCTACAACCGATGGCTGATCGCGAGCCCTCTACTATATCCGGTCGTGAAAACCGAGTATTCAACTTTGGTTCATAGGGCGGGGATCCCCGTGTCCCATAAGAGAGCACGGGCGGCAACGTGGGAACTCGACGCGGTCTGACGAGGGGACTGAGGCCGCGCGGTCCACGCGGCCTCTTGTTGTGGAGTGATTCAAACGAATTCGAGGCCGAACCGTGGCGCCGCGGCGACGTAGCGCCGGGTGACCTCGTCGATGTTATCGGCCGGGATTTTTTCGCCGGGGCGCGCCGGCTCGAGTGACTCCTCGAAGAATCCCTCGATGCCCGCGGGCGTGAACGTGAGCAGCAACCGGGCTGTTTCCGTGCCGCTGTTTCTGAAGCAGTGCACGTTGCCGCGGGGCACGTTCACGAAGTCGCCCGGTCCGGCCGTGATTCGTTTCTCGCCGAGGAGGAACTCGATCCGGCCCTCCAGCACGTAGAAAGCCTCATCTTCCCGGCGGTGGATGTGCGGAGGCGGGCCGCCGCCGGCCGGCACGAGCGCCTCCATCGCGAAGTAGGCGCCGCCCGACTCGGCGCCGGTGGCGAGGAAGGTGTACTGGTCGCCCGGGCCCCAATAGGCGCGGCCCGTGCGGACGGGGCGGTGCAGCATGCGGGTGGTGGCGACAGGAGCGGCGGTGCTGGTGGCCATGACGATCTCCTTTCGTGTCGTGCTTCCTGGTGGACGCGGTCAGGCAATGTTGCGATATAGCTTCCTGGGAAGATATATTTGAAGGAACGGCTTTGTCAAGTAGCTTCCCAGGAAGCTATACTGTCGGGCATGCCAGCCTCGCGCGACGCCGTTGACCTCATCACCGCCCAGTGGCGCAAAGCGCGCCCCGACCTCGATTCCGCCCCGATGGGCATCATCGGCCGCATCAGCCGCATCGCAGTCCTCGCCCAGCGCGAGCTCGATCGCGTCTTCGCCGAGTACGACCTCGCCGGTGGCGACTTCGACGTGCTGGCCACCCTGCGCCGCTCGGGTGCGCCCTTCCGGCTCACCCCCGGCGCGCTCAGCCGCTCCACCATGATCACGACTGGTGGCATGACCAAACGGCTCGACCGCCTCGAGGCGATAGGGCTGATCCGCAGAACGTCAGACCCGCAAGATCGGCGCGGGCGGCAGATCGTGCTGACCGACAAGGGCCGGAAGCTGATCGACACGGCCGTGGGGGCGCACCTGCGCAACGAGGAGCGGATCCTCGCCGGCCTTTCGGTCGCAAAGCGTAGTCAGCTCGTGCGTCTGCTGCGCGCGCTTCTGCTCACGCTCGACGGGCCCCGAGAGTCGGCGGGCTAGGATTCGTGCAAAAAGAACCCGACGGCGGCCGCCACCAGAACGCTGACCGACAGAAGTGCGACCGATGCCGGACCGGCTGGCAGGTCGAAGTAGAACGACAGGGCGAGGCCCAGACACGGCAGGGTCGCGCCCAACACGGCGGCCGTGATGAACGTGGCCTTCATGCTGTTTGTGACCAGCAACGCCGCCATCGCGGGAAGTGTCAGCAGCGCGAACGTCAGCAGGGCGCCGATTTCATGGACGGCCGTTGCGGCTGTCACGCCGACCAGGAGATTCAATCCCAGCGACCACAGACGCGCGTTGACGCCAGCGACCTGCGCCGCCTCGGCATCGAAGGTCACCAGCAGAAAGCGGCGCGAGAAGAGCAGTTGCGCCAGTCCGATGCCCAGCGCGACGATCACCAGCCCCACGGCATGGCTGACGCTGACCGCCAGGAGATTCCCGAACAACATGTGCAAGGTGTCGGCGTCGGGCGCCGACGTGGTGGCGAGAATGAGCACAGGCGTCGATGCGGCGGCCGCATACGCCCACCCCATCAGGGATTCAGCGGATACCCGGCGCGGGGTCTGGACCAGTCCCAGCCCCAGGGCGGCGGCAATGGCCATCACGACCGAAGCGATCTCGGGAGGCCAGTGGAAGACTCCGGCCGCCGCCGCTCCCATCGTGGCGGCGTTCGCCAGCACGAGGCCAAGGAAGACAACGCGCCTGATGACGAGATAGACGCCGATGATTCCGAGGGAGGCACCCGTTGCGACCGACGCGATCAGCGCCAGGCGCATGAAGACGGGTTCAAACATCGACCGCCTCCCGCCGTCCCACGACCAGCGTCCGCTGTCCGGCGACGACCCCCAGGTGCACCGGCACTCCGTACAACTCGGAGAGATGCTCCTCCTGGAGCACCTCGTCAACGGTGCCGTGAAGGATCCTGTGCGTGCCGAGCAGCATGATCGAGGTGGCGAGGTTGAGCACGATCGGCAGCAGATGGGTGACGATCAGGATCGTCACGCCCTCGGTTCGGTTGAGATTACGAAGGAAGTCGAGGATGGCTGCCTCGCTTGCCGCGTCCATCCCGGCCGTCGGCTCGTCGAGCACGAGCAGGTCGGTATGGTCGGCGGCGAGCGCCCGCGCCAGGAGGACACGCTGCTGCTGTCCTCCCGACAGATTCCTGAACAGTTGCTGGCTGAGCGGTTCGGCCCCGAGCAGGGCGAGTGCGCGCCGTCCCGCGTCGAGATCCGCACGGTGCAGGCGCTGGAAAGGCCCGGCCCTGGCGGCGCGTCCCATCAGCACCACTTCGAGCGCCGTGACCGGGAGGGTCGAGTCGATGCGATCCCGCTGCGGCACGTAGCTGATCGTCAGCCCCGGCTGCCGCTCCACCTCGCCGTGCAGTGGCTTCAGCAAGCCGAGGAGCGTGCGCAGCAGAGTGGTCTTGCCGCAGCCATTCGGTCCCACGATTCCCAGGATCTCTCCGCGATGCACGTCGAACGAGAGTCCCTGAAGGACGACTCGGCGGTTGTACCCAAAAGCCAACATCCGCCCGGCCAGGATGCGATCGTGCTTTGCCATTTGAACGCCGCTGACCGAGGCGTTCAGTCCGGGCGCCGGTGCCCCTCGCGGCGGGAGAAACGCAGGTATGCCCCGACAGTCAGAAAATTGATCGCCACGCCGATCATATTCCAGACAATCACCGGTCGAGACGCAATCAGGAGGCCGTAATAGATCCAGGCTATTTGAAACACTCCGATGATGCCAGCCATCGTCGGGTTGATACCCTTGCTTGACCGCCGTCTGATCATGCCGATCAAGTCGGGCACGGCGGCGAAGGTCGTTCCGAAACCGGCCACAAAGCCAATCACCTCCGAGCGGTGAAATCTGGGGAGGAGCAGACTCGTCACGTCGACGGTGGCGAGGTCCCCACAACCACTGAGCATCATCGCGCTCAGCAGGAGCGCCACATACGTCATCGTTCTGGTGAAGGAATTCATGTTCATCATGGCCGCTCCTTGACGCGTGCATCCCTGGGACGATTGAAGTTGGGCGGGCCGATGGACCGGCCTCCTCACGATCCGGCGGGTTTCCGGGTCAGGGCGAACACGGAAGTCTGCCACGGTGGGACATCCAGATACAGTCCGCGATCCTGCAAGTCGCGGCCCTCGCGGTCGTAGACGGCGCCTCCGAGGCGGTCCTGGAGCTGCCATTGACTGCCATCGAGATCGGCGAACGGCAACCGGACGTAGCACTGGCTCTGATTGGGAGCGAAATTTACCGTCACCAGCAAGCGCTCACCATCTGAACCCTGCCAGGCAAACGCCACGACACAGTCCGAGGTCCAGTTTCCATCCCAGGCCGATTGGCACTCGAGCAACTGCCACTGGCCGTCGCGCACGACCGGTTGTCGCAGCACAGCGAGCACTTGTTCGTAGAACTGTTGCAGCTGCTGGTCGGCCGGCTCGGCCGGACCACGACCGAGGTGTGGAGAAATCCGTTTCCGGCGTCCTTCGAATTGTCCCTGATGAAAGAACCGCAAACCTGGGGACAGGAACGTGACGACAGCCGCCGCCTGGTGCATGCCTGGTGGAAACGTCGCGGCCGCCCGCGGCTCGTCGTGGTTTTCCAGGAAGCGCGCCATCTTGTTCTGGTAGTCGAGTCCCGCGTGGAAATGCTCGCGCACCGGCCGCGCGTGCCCCTCGCGCAGACGGTCGTACAGCCGTTTGTCGTAGGTGTAATCGAATCCCTGCTGCTGCATCGTCCATTCCCGGTCCCAGTAGACCTCCGCCATGAATTGGAACTCGGGATATTTGCTCCTCACCGTCTCGGTGGCCTTCGGCCAGAAGAGGTCGGCGCGGATGGCCCAGGTGCTCTCGAACACATCGGGCAGGACCAGCATGGCCATGTCGCAGCGCACGCCGTCGCACTGCCCGGCGATTCTTTCCAACTCGCCGATCATCGCCTGCTGCAATGCCGGGTTGCCGTAGTTGAGCTGCAGCGTGTCGGGCCAGCCGTCGAAATACGGGTCGCGGCCGTAAGCGAGCACCAGCGGCCCCTTCTTCGTGTGCGCACGACAGTAATTCTGCGGCGCGCGCGCCAGGTCGCTCTCGCTGCCCTGGACAAAGTAATCTGGATGCTCGTCGATCCACGGGTGATCCGGCGCCATGTGGTTCGGCACGAAGTCGAGCATCAGCTTCAGCCCGCGCTGTTGCAGCCGCTGGCGCACGCGTGCGAGCGAGGCAGCCCCGCCCAGATCGCGATGTACGGTGTAGTTCTGGATGGCGAACCCGGAACCGGCGATGTCCTCCTCACGCAAGTCCGGCAGCGTGTCCTGAAACTCCTTGCGCCATCCGGCGTTGCTCCGTGACACCTGCTGCGCCGCCGGACCCGTCTGCCAGACGCTCAGGAACCAGATCCAGTCGAAGCCCATCCTGGCAAGGCGATCCAGTTCGGCATCCGGAATGTCGTCCAGCGTGGCCCTCCGGCCCAGAGCGTGTGACAGCTCCGTGAGCCAGACACGTGTGTTGATCTGATAGAGCGAGGGATAGAGCGGACTCCGCATGTCGGCCTCAGCCTTCAATCCAGGTTCACCTCACCTCGGACATTTCACGAGCGAAGGCACCACCCTTGCCGGCCACAAGAAACTCTTTCGCATCGAGCATGCCGAAGAGCTGGATCAGCTTCGCGACTAATCCTGTCCATCCGGTCTGGTGACTCGCACCCAGTCCCGCCCCGTTGTCTCCGTGGAAGTATTCGTAGAAGAGAAGATGGTCGCGCCAGTGGGGGTCCTCCTGAAACGTCTTCGCGCCACCGTACACTGGCCGGCGCCCGTTGGCATCGCGCAGGAAGATCCGCGTGAGGCGATCCGAAATCTCCTTGGCCACCTCGAAGAGGTTCATGAGCTTCCCTGAACCGGTCGGGCATTCGATCTTGAAGTTGTCGCCGTAGTACAGATAGAAGTTCAGGAGCCCTCTGATCAGGATCGCGTTGACCGGCATCCAGATCGGGCCGCGCCAGTTGGAGTTGCCGCCGAACATGCCGGTGTTCGATTCGGCCGGCAGGTAGTCGACACGGTGTTCCTGGCCACCCGCATGGAAGATGTAGGGGTGATCCTTGTGGAACCTGGAGAGCGCGCGGATGCCGTAGGGACTCAGGAACTCGTTCTCGTCGAGCATCTTCGTCAGGATCCGGCGCAGCCGCTCCGGGTTGACCAGGGCCAGAATCCCGCGCTCGGCCACGCCGAGGTGGCCTTGGCCCGTCGGGTGCATCGTCTCCCAAAGTTCGGGCATCCGGCGCAGCCGCTCGTGGAAGTAAGCCATCACCCTCGGGAGGCGCTCCCGCTGCCACTTCTCGATCACCGTGGTGGCGCAGAGCGGGAGGAGCCCCACCATCGAGCGCACCTTGAGCCGCTGCCCGCTGCCGTCGGGGAGCCGCAGCAGGTCGTAGTAGAAGCCGTCCTCTTCGTCCCACATGCCGTCCGCCCCGTGCCGGTTCATCGCCGCGGCGATGTAGTAGAAGTGCTCGCCGAACTTGAAGGCCATCTCCTCGTAGGTTGGATCGTGCGCGGCGAGCTCGATCGCGAGCTCCAACATGTTCTGGCTGAAGAGCGTCATCCACGCCGTGCCATCCGCCTGTTCGAGGTGGCCGCCGGTCGGTAGCGGGGCGCTGCGGTCGAACACGCCGATGTTGTCGAGCCCGAGAAAGCCGCCCTCGAACACGTTCCTGCCGTCGCGGTCCTTGCGGTTCACCCACCAGGTGAAGTTGAGCAGGAGTTTGTTGAAGGTCGACTTGAGGAAGTCCACGTCCACCTCGCCATGCACCGCCTGCTGGGTGCGATGGAGAAACAGGGTCGCAAAGGCGTGGACCGGGGGGTTCACGTCGCTGAAGTTCCACTCATAGGCGGGCATCTGACCGTTGGGGTGCAGGTAGGAGCCGCGGAGCATCAGACTCATCTGATCCTTGGCGAAGTCCGGGTCGACGATCGAGAGCGGGAGCGTGTGGAAAGCCAAATCCCAGGCCGCGTACCAGGGGTACTCCCACTTGTCGGGCATCGAGATGATGTCCTCGTTCAGCATGTGGTACCACTCCGAGTTCCGGGCGTTTCGATATCCGGTATGGAGAGGGTTGGAGTGGTGCTCGTCCAGCCAGTTGTCGCCGTCGAAGAAGAAGAACTGCTTGCTCCACAACATGCCGGCAAGGGCCTGGCGCATCACGTTCGCCGCGTCCTTACTTACCGATGGCGGCGTGACCGACTTGTAAAACTCATCGGCTTCACGAAGCCTGTCCGCGAAGAGATCGTCGAACGGTTTTCCGAAGGGTTGGCCCTTCTGGTCCGGAGAGCGTGTTCGAGAGCCGCAGGCGAATGACTTTGCTCTGACCGGCGCCGATATTGATCTTGTAGTGCGCAGCGACCTTGGTGCCCCGCTTGCCGGGGTTCACCGCGCCCGTGTTGCCCTGTACCACGCAGTCGTTGATGCCGTCCTTGACGTGCGGGCTCTCGTTCCTGGCGCCGGGGAACAGCCGTGCGTGGTTGGTTTCGTTCTCCGTGAAGAGCAGCGGCACATCGCCCTCGCACAAGAGGGTGAACTCACCGAGCAGGGGATGAGCGGCTGCGACCGCGGTCGTGCCCGAGGTCGCCTCGATCTGCTTGAGCTGTGGCTTTTCGGCAGCTCGATTGGATTGGGCAATCCACTTCGACCAGTCGTTCCTGAACCACAGCGTCGGCAGCAGATGAAGGTCGGCGGCGTCCGGTCCCCGGTTGGCCGCCGTGATCTTGATCAAGATGTCCTCGGGCCCTCCCTTGGCGTACTCCACGAACACATCAAAATAGCGGTTTTCTTTGAAGACGCCGGTGTCGAGGAGCTCATACTCCATCTCGTCGCGGGTGCGCCGCCGGTTCGTCTCGATCAAGTCGGCGTAGGGATACGCCGCGTGCGGATATTTGTACAGACACTTCATGTACGAGTGGGTCGGGGTGCTATCGAGGTAGAAGTAGTACTCCTTGACGTCCTCGCCGTGGTTCCCCTCGCTGTTGGTGAGTCCGAACAGCCGCTCCTTCAGGATCGGATCCTTGCCGTTCCACAGGGCGAGGGCGAAGCAAAGGCGCTGTTTGTCGTCCGAGATCCCGCCAATGCCGTCCTCGCCCCAGCGATACGCCCGGGAACGGGAGTGATCGTGCGTGAAGAAATTCCAGGCATCGCCATTTTCGCTGTAGTCCTCGCGCACGGTTCCCCACTGCCGCTCCGAGAGATAGGGTCCCCACTTCCGCCACGGCGTGTCCTTGGTGCGAATCTGTTCCAGTCGGTCATGTTCTGCGGTCATGTGCGTCCTCGTCGAAGAACAACTCCTGAATCAAACCCTTCAGTTGCAAAGCACACGTAATGCCAGCGGGGACCAGATGCCAGTCGGTGGCATGGGAACCCTAAGAGTCTGGACTATAACGGCTGCGGCTGCTCAAGATCAACGCGCATCGGCTCGAACCTGTTCTTCCAACGAAGGACTTAAGATTAAGCACTCCGTCGTCATCGCTTCACGGGGAAAGGGACACGTCATGCAACTCGGAATGATTGGACTCGGACGGATGGGGGCGAACATGGTTCGCCGGCTGATTGGCGGCGGCCATGAGTGTGTCGTGTTCGATATGTCACCGAAAGTGGTTGAGGCACTCGTGAAGGAGAAGGCGGTCGGCGCCTCCTCGCAAGCGGACCTCGTCAAGAAGCTCGCGAAACCGCGCGCGATCTGGCTGATGGTGCCGGCAGGAGTCGTGGACCGGGCGATCGCCGATCTCCTGCCACACCTGGAGAAGGGAGACATCCTGATCGATGGTGGCAACTCGTATTACGTGGACGACATCCGGCGGGCGAAGGAGCTGGCCGCGAAGGGCATCCACTACGCCGACGTCGGCACGAGCGGCGGCGTGTGGGGGCTCGAGCGGGGCTACTGCATGATGATCGGCGGCGAGCCGGACGTCGTGAAGCATCTCGACCCGATCTTCAGGCGCCTCGCCCCCGGCCGGGGCGATGTCGAGCGGACGCCCGGGCGCGAGAAGGTCGGCGGTACCGCCGAAGAGGGCTATCTCCACTGCGGACCCAACGGCGCCGGCCACTTCGTCAAGATGGTCCACAACGGCATCGAGTACGGGCTGATGGCGGCGTACGCCGAGGGGATGAACATCCTGAAGCACGCCAACGTCGGCAAGAACGGTCGAGAGGTTGACGCCGAGACGACACCGCTTCGGAGCCCCGAGCACTACCAGTACGACCTGAACCTCCCCGACATCGCCGAGCTCTGGCGGCGCGGGAGTGTCATCGCCTCGTGGCTGCTCGACCTGACGGCCATCTCGCTCCTCGAATCACCGGAACTCAAGGGCTTCTCGGGACGCGTGTCGGATTCGGGCGAAGGCCGTTGGACCATCCTCGCGGCGATCGACGAGGGCGTGCCGGCCGAGGTTCTCACCGCCTCCCTCTACGAGCGCTTCTCGTCGCGCGGCGACGCCGACTTCCAGAACAAACTGCTCTCGGCGATGCGCTTCCAGTTCGGCGGGCATCACGAGAAGCCGGAGAAGTGAGAAGCATGCCATGAGCGCACCGCGGAAACCCACCCACCCTTCGCGTTGCGGGTATTGATGCCGCACATCCTTATAGCCGCCGCGCTCGCTACCGGGGCCAGAGCCAGCCGAACGTGCCCGCCGTCAGGAGCGCATAGAAAAGACCGTCGCACACCGACTTGAACGTCGTGCCCCAGTTGCGTTTGTACCAAATCGAATTCTGGAGAAGCGCGAGTGAATACGCCATGAACGCCGTGGTGCCGACGAAGCGGAACACGGCGAGATAGGTTGCGCCTGGCCCGAGCGCGCGGGCCGCGATGTAGCCCGCGAAGACGCTGACCACGACCGAGTAGAGGAACCAGAGCAGCAGGCTCGTGCCCATCGAGGGCGGGCCGGCCGGTGCGATGGTCATGAAGAAGACCGGGCCCTTCTTCATCTTTTCGACGAACTCCGGCTGTTTCATCGCATCCGGCGACCCGGCGCACGGGGCCGCGTAGTCGCCTGGCGGGATGTTGAAGGGCCGCAGCGCGTTCAGCACGTCATCTTCCTTCGGGAGTTTCCGAAAATCGTTCCGGTGGTACGGCAGCACCATGTGAATGATCGCGCTGACGACGAAGACAATCACGGCCGAGAGAAGGACGGGAATCCCGAGCGACAGGATCGGCACCATCTGGACCTCCAAATCGTCGACGACAATGGGCGGCGAAGCTTATCGGCGGCGGAGACGGAATCCTACGCCTACCTGTCAGAACCGCGCAAGGTAATCACACAGACTTCGCGTCCGCCGCGGCCACTCCCAATCACGGCCTCGCCTTGAACTCCGCGATCACTGGTGCCGGGATCTGCGCCACGGTAATGTGTTTCGGGCCGTTGCCAATGGGCAGCCGCAGGATTTCGGTGCGATCCGCGATCGAGATGATCGACAGGTTGTCGCTGCGCGTGTTGGCGATGAGACAGACGCGGCCATGCTGGGCGGTCTCCGACCAGCCGGGCGCATCGCCGACGGGAATCGTGGCGATCAATTTCAGGTCCGGCGCGCTGACCAGAGCCGCATAGTCCGAGGCGCGTCCCGCCAGACAGAGCGTCGCACCATCGTCTGTAAGCGAGAGGCCGTGATGCGGTGCGTCGAAGTCCCAGTCCTTCACCGTGATGCCGGGCTTCACCGGCAGGTCGAGGCGCCGGACGACTTTCTTGGCGGCGAGATCGTAGGCGACGACCGCATGCTCGTTCGAGAGCTGCGCGTAGAGTCCCTTTTCGTCCGGCGTGAAGTGCCACGGGCGGATGGCGTTGTCGAGCTTCACCTGTTCGAGGATTTCCAGCGTTCCGGCGTCGGCGATGGTCAGCTGAAATGGATAACCCGGCGTCTCCGTCAGCGGCGGCGCGCTGGCGGGGCGCGGGAGAGTGGCGATGGGGCCGAGACTGGTGTTATAGAGACGACGGCCATCCTTCGAGACCTTGTTGTCGTGCGGATAGACGCCGGTCACCAGATGGCCGGTGATCTCGCCCGTGGCCGTGGCAATCCTGTAGACCCTGTTGTCCATCAGCGCCGAGACGAACAGGCTCCTGCCGTCCGGCGTGAGCGTCATGTGATCGGCGCGTCCCGTGTTCAGCTTCCGCTCCCACAGGAGGCGCGCGCTCGCCAGGTCGAAGGCCGCCACATCTCCCAGATAGCCGCGCGAGACATAGAGCGTTCGCCCGTCGGGTGAGATATCCGTGTCCTGCGCGTAGTTCGGAGCGCCCGGGCCCTCGGCCTTTTCATGCGCCGGATTGATGTCGATGGTGCCGACGAGCGAGCGCGAGGCCACATCCAGCAGGGCGACCGTGCCCGGCCTCCGCATTGGCCACGAACGCGATCTCGATCGAAGTCGGCTGACCCTGCGCCTGTCTCGCTGTGAGGAAGGACTGACCGCAGACGATCGCGAAGATGAAGACCGCAACGCCGACACGCTTGCGCGACATGTATGTCTCCCGTTTCTCGCCAGCGGCCCGTCAGCCGAACTGTCCGGACGCGCACTATAGCACCCAAACCGCGCGGCGGCATGCACTCGATCGATGAGAGCGAACACACCGTTCGCATTTGAAGGCGTAGAAAATAGGAGTGTAAGGGAGTGTCCGCCGACCGACTGGAAGTTGGCTGCAGGGCAGCGTGAGCTGCGAAGAGTTTCCGTTACGACGGTTTTCGCGTGATGTTGGTCAGCGCGATGGGTTCCTCGGCGTAGTCGTCGAGCAGGACGCCGCCATCGCCATCGGGACGCACGCGCGCAGCCCCCGCCATCGTCCCGCTGCCTTGTCCCGTTCCGTCTACCTGAATCTTGATCACGGCCACTTCGTATCCCGCGCGAGGCTTGGCATTGGCACGCCCGCCGCCGAGGAAGAACGCGGGCTTGTCGGTCACAAGGACGATCGTGCGGCCACCTGCGTCGACTTTCTCTCGCGCATATCGGATCGTGTACGGCTCGCCTCCGCCGAGCACGAGCTGCCCGACCTCGGGCGCGTTCCGGAGGGCCGTGAGAAATCCCGGGTAGCCACCCTGACGAAGCGCCGTCTCCACGGTTGTGCGATCGAAGTCCGGCGTGTACCGGCGGAGGCGCACTTCAAGCGTGCCCGAGACAGCGCCCGACGCATTCTTTGCGTTCGCCGTGCCGCTGAAGACCTCCGGCGCACCCGTCGTCGCGCCGCCCGCCTGCGCCCCGACCCACGCAGGGCCGCCAAGGAGCAGAACGGTGATCAGAATTGTCGCGGTGCGCACGGCGTCTCCTTGTCGGTTTACTGAGTGCGTTTCCACTTGCTGATCGAGAGCGGGGCGCCGCTGTCGTCCTTGGTCGTCAGCGTGAGCGTGTCGGCGGTGACTTCCCAGTGCCGCGGCCGATTCAGCGCGAGCGGGCCGCCACCCGTGGTCATCGACGACGGCTGGCCTTCGAGGAAGTAGGTGAGCGTGTGATTCTGCAGATCGATGGCGGTCCGCCCCTCGGTCGAGATGACGCCGTCACTAATGGCAATCCCGGCCGCTCGCAGCATGTCCGACGCGGCCTCGTCGGCGCGGATCTCCATGCGCAGGTTGCCGTAGTCGTCGTAATTCAGGACGCCCGTGCCTTTCGGAAAGATCGGTTCCTTTCCGGGCGGCCGGATTTCGAACGACTCGAGGGCCCAGCGGCCTTCCAGAAACTTCCGCGCGTCGGCGAGTGTCCCCGGACCACCCTGAACGGGTGATGTCTTGAGTGGCCGTTCACGCGCCGCGGGCGGCGCGCACGCGCCCGCTGCCGCGAGCAGCACCGCCACACCCGTCACCCGCCATACACGCGCGAGACGCATAGTCATGATTCCAATCTTATGCTATCTCGCCGGGTGGCGGTACAGGTGCGTGTCGGTCGTCACCGCCGCCAGAGCCAGCCGAATGTGCCCGCACAAGACCTTCAGGGATTCACCGATCTCGCGGGAACAATTTCTACGCTCGTGCTCAGCCCTTCTTGATCTCTTGCCACGCGTCGAGGAGGGCGAGCGTGAGGTCATGCGCCACCCGCCGGATGCGCGCCTCGAGACGCGCAAGGGCAACGCGCTCGAGTACCCGCGTCCGTTGAGCCACGCTCGCCTCGTAGTCGTCGAAGTTGGCGCTGCCGAGTTGCACACCCACGTCGAGCGCCACGTCGCGGAGCTCGTCCGGCGACGCGAGGTCTCGGATGGAGAGTTCGTGCAGCGATGGATCCCAGGCTCTCACCCACCAGCCGCGATCGCCAGGCGCCGCGGTCTCCCGTGCCGGCAGGGCCACGAGCAACCGCTGCCCGATGCGGCCGAGTCGCCGCAGCCCTTCGACGACGCGAAACGGCTCGAACGTCAGCGGCACGCTCGCGCAGGTCTCAACGCGTCGCGCCCGAACCTGCTTTGCCTCGATGATCACGTCGTCCGCGAGGGCAGGGGAGGGCCCCTCAACCTGCGCGAGGACCTTCCGGTCGAGGGCGCTGCCGATTCCCACCCGAAGCCAGCCGAGCTGCTTCACTCGCAGAAACGCCGGAGTGAATTGAGGACTGGTCTTCGACGCGTAGGTCTCGAATCTCGTCCAGTCGAGTTGCGCGCGTTCGGCTGGCGTCAGCGGCTGCATCAACGAATGGGCCCACTCGAGGAACGCCTCCGGTGACCTGGCTGCCTCGACACGCAGCCGCGTCACCACCGTGGAGTCAGGAGGCAGGTAGGCCGGGTCTTCGAGTCCATGACGGTAGCCTTCGAAGAACGCGTCGATGACCCTGCGAAGATCGCCGTCCCACCCACGCTCCCTGGCCGCCAGTTCGAGGGAGCCAAGGAACCGGACGATATCGATTGCGGCGGGCCCGCGCGCGGAGTCGTCGAAGTCGTCCAGCCCGCGCGTCGTCGCGGTCACCGCGTACTGCTCGAGGTGTGCGTCTCCGTGCAGTCGCGCGGTGGGCAGCATCGGAACCTCCCGCGCGAGCGCCTCGCATGTTGCGCGGGTCCATGCCTGGTTCACGAACCGGAACAGCCCGAATGGCCTTTCAATCACCTTCTCGGCGAGCCCGGGAGTGGCGCTGAGGCGAGCACTATCCGGGATGAATTGCGCCGCCGCTGCCCGCCGTTCACGGTCCGGTGGAGGCGTCTTGTCGGAACCGCACCCGGAGCACGTGACGGGGAGGATCAACAGGTAGATAGCGAGGCGTTGCCAGCGATGACGATGACACTCAGGCGTGCGCGCGGACGGCCTCATCGGAGTGGCGGCGGCGTGGGTCGGGGCGGAATCCTACGCCGAGTTGGTAAACGGCCGCGCCCGCGGGCGAGAAGGTGAACGGCTCGAACGGTTCGGCGAGCATCTTGTCGAGGTACGTCCGTCGGCGCGACGCCGGTGCTGACGTGCGGATTGAAGTTCTCGCCGGTCATCTTCGGCACGAACGTCGACACGTATTGGATGATGGCCGCGTCGATGGCGGGATCGTCGTGCGGAGCGGTGAACGCGCCGATGGGGCCGGTTTCCACCATGAACGGCTTCGCGGCGGCAATGATGTCCGCTTGCAGCTTGAGGATTTCCGGCGTCGGCTTCGCGCAGATGCCCGCGACGCCCACCGCGCCGGCCGGGGCGTAGTAGTACTTGAACGCCTCCAGCTTCATGGCGTTCACGTTGGCGGCGGCGAGCACCTTTTCCGGCGGCGGCATAGACCTTGTCGAGGTCCGCCGTGCGGACGAAACACTGGAGCATCGTGATGTGCGGACGTGTGCGTCGCATCCAGGGCGAAGCCCTTCGGGAAGACCTTGAGCAGGCGGGCGTTGTTGGCGGCGGCATGCTGGAGCATCGTGGCGTCCGGCTCCAGCAGGATGTCGATGGCGGTGACCTCGGACTGCGCGGCCGGGAAGACGGTCTTCCAATCGTCCTTCATGCTGACGACGGTCCAGCCGTCCTTCTTCGCATGGTCTTCCAGCGCGGGCGTGAAGAAACCGTACTTGACGTCCGGCAGTCCGCGCGCGGGGCCGTAGGCGAATTCGCGCGCCGCGTCGTCGTGCAGCACGAGCAGCTCGAACCGCGCGCCGCTGCCGCCCTGCGTGTATTCCAGCATCTGCTGGTCGCCCACGGAGTTGCCGAACGCGGCGATGGGCCGGCGGCCGATGTGCTGGTTGATGCCGACGGGCTTGTCGGCCTTGTCGTCGTTGAAGTTCAGCTCCGGCAGACGCACGAGCACGGGCTTGCCGTCGCGCAGTTCGAACTTCGTCTTCATGCTGCTGCCGACGACCTGTTCCGGCGGGATGCCGTAGGCCTGCTCCGTCCACGGGCGCATGAACTCGATGCCGCCGCCGGAGACGATGAAGTTCTTGAAGCCGTTCGCGCGCAGATAGGCGAGCACTTCGAGCATCGGCTGATAGGTCATGTCGAGGAAGCGCTTGCCGGTCTGTCGGATGTTTCGCGGTGGCGATCCAGTCCTTGACGAGCTGCGCAAACTCGTCGGTGGTCATGCCGGTGTGCGTGGCCATGAAGAGTTCCATGAGCCCGTGGTCGCCGCCTTCGAGCGCCGCTTTCACATCGCCCTTGAGCAGCGAGGCGAACGGTTCCTTGGTCTTCCACTCGGGATGCTGCGGCGCGAGCGCCTTCACGCGGTCGGCCACGAAGTAGAACTGGACCGGCACCGGCTGTTCGCTCCAGAGCGTGCCGTCGTTGTCGAACACGGCGATGCGTTCGGGGACCGGCACGAAGTCCGGCGAGCCGGGCTTCGTCACCTTCTCGACGAAGGCGATGATGGACTGCTTGGCCTTGCCGTCGTTCCACGACGGCAGCGGGTCGGCGGCCCGGGCGACGGTCGTCGTGAAGGCGCAGCGCGCCAACGAGCGCGGCGGCGATGAGGCGTTCGATCGGCGTGTGGTTCTCATGGTCAGTTCCTCCCGTATCTGCGTGCTGCACGCGGACGCTGCGGCCGGCCACGAGTCGCGATCGAAGCCGCAGCTCGCCACGTCGGCGCTACTTGCGACCCGCTGCCTTCGCTGCAGCTTCCGAAGAACGTCATCCAGGTTGAAGCTGTCCGCCTTCTGCCGCTGCGGGAATTCCTTGAACGTCGCCAGGAACTGGCCCACGTAGGCCTGCGCCGGCACGAGCAGGAAGGCGTGATCGATCAGCCAGTCGTAGTAGGTGTTCGACGTGATGTCCGCCCGTTCGTACGGGTCCATGCGGAGGTTGAAGATCTTCGGCAGCCGCAGGGCGGTGAACGGGTTCGCCCAGATCCGCATCGTGCCCGGTGGCCTCGCTGCTCCGTGAACACGAGCTTCCAGTTGTCGTAGCGCAAGCGCGATCAGCTGCTGGTCGTCGTTGAAGTAGAAGAACGACTTCCGCGGGCTCTTCTGCGGCCTGGCCGGTCAGGTAGGGGACGAGGTTGTAGCCGTCGAGATGGACCTTGTAGGTCGTGTCGCCGACCTTGTTGCCCTTGAGCAGCTTGCTCCTTCACGTCGGGTATCGCCGGCCATGGCCAGCAGCGTCGGCAGCCAGTCGAGGTGCGCGACGATGTCGTTGGACACCGTGCCCGGCTTGATGTGGCCCGGCCAGCGCACCATCGCGGGCACGCGGTAGGCGCCTTCCCAGTTCGAGTTCTTCTCGCTGCGGAACGGCGTCATGCCCGCGTCCGGCCAGGTGTTCATGTGCGGGCCGTTGTCGGTGCGAGTACATGACGATGGTGTTGTCCGCGATGCCCAGGTCGTCGAGCGCCTTGAGGACCGTGCCGACGTTCTTGTCGTGGTCGATCATCGCGTCGTGGTACTCGCTCTGCCAGCGCCCGGACTGGCCGATGCTCTCCGGCTTGGTGTGCGTGCGGAAGTGCATGTGGGTGAAGTTCACCCAGACGAAGACCGGCTTGCCGGCCGTGTTCTGCCGCTTGATGAAGTCCACGGCCCGGTCGGCGATGTCGTCGTCGACCGTCTCCATCCGCTTCTTGGTCAGCGGGCCGGTGTCCTTGCTCACCTGCTTGCCGACCTTGCCGAAGCGCGGGTCCACCGTCGCGTCGTCCGTGGCCGAGGCCTTGCAGTCCAGCACGCCGCGCGGGCCGAACTTGGCGAGGAACGCCGGGTCCTTCGGGTAGTCCGGCAGCTCCGGCTCTTCGCTGGCGTTCAGGTGGTAGAGGCTGCCGTAGAACTCGTCGAACCCGTGGACGGTGGGCAGGTATTCGTTGCGGTCGCCGAGATGGTTCTTGCCGAACTGGCCGGTGGCATAGCCCTGCGCCTTGAGCAACTCGGCGATCGTCGGGTCGTCCTTCTGCAGGCCACGCGCCGCGCCCGGCATGCCGACCTTGGTCTGGCCGGTGCGCAGGCCGGACTGGCCGGTGATGAACGACGCCCGGCCGGCCGTGCAGCTCTGCTCGGCGTAGTAGTCGGTGAAGATCATGCCTTCCTTGGCGACGCGGTCGATGTTGGGCGTGCTGAAGCCCATCAGACCCATCGAGTAGGCGCTGATATCGGACTGGCCGATGTCGTCGCCCCAGATGATGACGATAACGACGCTAAGCTGCAAGAGTCGAATCTGGACTGATGATCGTCAAAAGGCGAGGACCGTCTGGACCATCGGTACCCAGCCCGTCATCCCCGCGGTATACGGAGTAAAGGCCCCGCTATAAGGAGCTTTGTTGACCCGGAAGAGCTCCGTGCTGAGCCAGAGTCGCTCGGTCGGAAGGAAGTGCCACTTTACCCCGCCACCATACTCATACGAGTCGCCGAACTGCCCGTGCACCCACGATCCGCGGGCATACAGCATCCACTTTTTCGGCTCGACAAAAAAACCTGCCGAGAGCTCAGCGCCGCGGTCGAATGTGGATGCGAGCGGAAGCGGTCCGTCGGCGTCAAAGTCATTCAGCCAGCGCATGAAGTATTGTCCGTTGACCGCAAGCCCGGCCCATTTGATGCCGCCGTCGATCGCCCACAACCTGTACGTGGCCTGGTCGACGGTTACACCCGGCGCAAAGGCCCCGGTCGAGAAGAACAGCACGCCGTCGGAATTGTACAGTGACGTGTTCTCGGGACTTGATTGATCGAGATTTGAAAAACGGTCCTCCCGGGATCGCGTATACGCGGTACCAATACGAATGCGAACGTTGTCGGAGGCGAAATAATCATCGTACATGTTGCGTGATTTGCCGGGTTCCCCGTAGGCCCCCAGCGGTTCCCACCAGACACTGCTGGAAAAGAGCAGATGCGTATCGATCTTGCTTGCCGTGATATTCAGGGTATTGAGACCGTTGCCGACGAACGTCAAATAGTTCAGCCCCTTCACGGGTTCTCCGTTCGCCCAGACTCCCTGGGTGAACCCGGGGCGGAAGAAGTTGTCAGCCATGCTCCTATCGGTCGCCGTAAAAAATGGGAACGTGTTCACCAGCGATCGGCTGCCTGGAACGCCAGTGTAACCTCCGGTAATCGCGATGGCCTTGTTGAATTGCCAGCCAATGTTGCTGGCTACAACAATCGAAGCGGCCCCGGCGGACGTCCAGACGGTGAAGCTGTATCGCGCCCTCTGGTCGAAAATGTAGCCGCCCAGGATGAACATGGCGCGATTGACCGTGATGTCGTTGCGCGTATGAACCTCGCGAGTAACACCCAGGTGGTCGGTGAACGTCTCGTCGCTATCCTGGGTGTTGAGATATCGGAGTTGGGTATTGATGTTGAACTTCAACAGGAAAGGCACCTTGGCGTCTGCGGGCGTTTCCCAGATGACGATGCCATCTCTATAGCGATCGTTAGTTGTCTGGGGTGCGGCAGCGGACGCCGACTGTATGGAAGTACTCGCCGAATCCGTCACCGCCGGTGGGGTATCGAGCGCGGCATTCGCTGCCGGCGCCGGGGCATCTGCCGTTGTCGACGGTACGATTGCAGGAGACTGCCCGGAGGCAGAGGTCGTGAGGAACGGAACTGACGTCAACGCCAATGCGACGGAAGCCTTGATGAGTGCGCGGGATATCGACACGTTAAATCTCCCTCCCGGAGCCATGCCGAAACTGATTGAAGTAATGGGATTGCGACACTCACCACGCCACGGAGTGGCCCATGACGTGGCGAGCCATCGCTGGGAAGCAATGGAGGCTCCTCGGAGAACTATCCCCAAGCCGGGTTCGAGCGAGGAGCCCCCAATTCGATCAGCAGAGCACGACGGAGAGGGCGAGACCAGCCTCGCTTGTTTCCTTGTACTTGCTGTTCATCTCTTTCGCGGTTTGGGCCAGCGCTATCACGGTCTCGTCGAAACTGACACGGTGCCTGGACGCGATCTCGTTGCTGGCGATCGCGTAGGCTGTCCAGGCCTTGACCGCGCCGAAGGCGCAGCGCTCGATGCACGGAACCTGCACGTAACCGGCGACCGGGTCGCATGTCATGCCCAGGTGATGCTCCAGAGCCGATTCGGCCGCGTTCTCGACTACCAGCGATGGTGCGTCGTACACAGTAGCGGTCAATGCCGCAGCCATCGACGACGCCACGCCGATCTCTGCCTGGCAGCCGCCCTCGGCCGCAGACAGCGTCGCATGGTGCTTGCAGAGGTAGCCGACTGCCGCAGCCGCGAGCATGCCGTCACGGACCTTCTGCCGATCGATCTTCCGGACCTCGAGGAGCCCATAGACCAGCGCCGGCATCACGCCGGCTGAACCGCCGGTCGGAGCCGTGATCACGAGGTGGCCGCGCCCGTTTTCTTCGGATGCCGCCAACGCAAATGCCGACAGCGTGCCGATACCGCGGTCCGATTGATACTTCTCGTCCATGGCGCGCTTGTAAACGGTTGCGGCCTTGCTGTGCAGCTTGATCGGGCCGGGCAGCACGTCGTCCTCCGACATCGACAGCCCCGACTTCACCGTCGCGACCATGGCGTTGATGATCTTGTCGATGAAGGCGTTCACTTCCTCTTCCGATCTGCCCGTAATCGACATCTCGTTGGCAAGCATGACCTTGGCGATCGTGGTCTTGTTGTCGTCGGCGTGGGTCCGCAGCTCTTTCATCGTCCTGAACGGGTACTTCGGCGGGTTCTTCTTCGGAGGCGTGTACCCCTTCCACTCGATGAATCCGCCGCCCACTGAGTAGTACTCCTGCTCGAGCAACACCTCGTTGCCGGCGAGGAGCTTGACCGTCATCGTGTTCGGGTGTTTGAAGTCGCCCTTGGTGGCATCGTAGATGACGTCCTTGAGGCTCACATCGATGGACTTGTCGCCGAGCTTCACCGGGAACACCTGGTCTGGATTGTCGCGCAGGCCGTCCAGAAATTTCGGGTCGACCGTCGCCGGTTCTTTCCCGACCAGCCCTGCGAGCGCGGCGCGTTCCGTGCCGTGTCCCTTGCCTGTCGCGCTGAGGCTTCCGAACAAGTTCACCTGAAGCTTCGTCGCCGTGGCGAGTTTGTCGGCCGGCAGTTTGGTGGCTTGCTGGTAGAAATCGTAGGTAATGCGCATCGGGCCAATGGTGTGCGAACTGGAAGGGCCAGGGCCCACCTTGTAGAACTCGTCCACGGTCGTCAACACCAGTCCCTGCCCCTTCTTCACCACGTCCAGGTCGGCAGACAACGGGACCGCGGGCGCTGCGGGCGCCTGTGCGGCTTCGGGTGCTGGCGGAGGCGCGGTTTTTTCGGTCTCCGATCGCGTGCAGCCGTTCATCACCGCGGCCGCTGAGATCACGGCGCTGCGCATGATGAACTTCCGGCGGTCGAGGCCGGTCGGAATCTCCGAGGGCACCGCCGCCGAGGGATCGAGCGGATCACGGTCATCGTTTCTCACGTCTTCTCTGTCGGACATGGCGCTTCTCCAGTTCTTTCCGGTAAGGACATGACCGCTCGCGCGTCGTGCTGACCGCGATCGAGCAGCCGGTTCGCTGACGGGTTGTTTCGGTGTCTGGCTTCTCTATACGTCAATTCCAAGGGGCACATCAAGGCGACGGGGTTCGCGCTGAATCTGGATCTTGTGAAGACAGCCTATCACCGTTGGGGGTCTTGCCGCGAACTCAGCAAGACGTGGGCCAGGCAGTGACGAGGCGATCGCAGGAAATTGCCCGGCCCGAATGGACCGGAAACGGTCCGGACGGGAGGGATCGCTCACCAGATGAGGTGAAGGTAGCCTCCGACGGAAGGCCATAACGCCGACGGGGCGCAGCCCCGAAATATCGGAGCCCGTCCAGTATGTCGGAGGAGCGGGCCGCACGCCCGGGTTCAACATGCCCCAACAACACGACATAAGTCCTTCAAAGTCAGCAGAGGCCCTCGCCGGCTCCACTCTTGCACCGTCGACACACGTTGCAGTGGCGTTACTGCGCCTGACGTGCACCCGGCAGTGATTCCCGCGACACCCGGCTTACAGCGCCCCGGTTTCCCAAATATTCCGGCGCCCGAAGGTGAATTGCAATGACAACGAAACTACTTCCATATGTGATGTGCGTGGGAATGCTGATGTCGGCGCCGGCCATCCTGGCCGCGCAGCCCCGAGACGCGGCGAGCGAGATGACGGTCACCGGCACGGTGGAGGCCGTCGACCACGTGGCCCGCACCGTGACGATCCGGGGAGCGGGGGGCAACGTGGTGACTCTGGACGTGCCGCCCAGTGCCACGCGGTTCGAGCAGGTCCAGGTTGGCGACGCCGTGACGGCCACCTTCTACGATCACGTCAGCCTGCGGTTGAAGCCCGCTGGCGAGCCGGCGGTTGACCGGACGCTTGAACCGGCGCTCGTGGCCACACCCGGGGATCTGCCGGGTGCCACGCGAACCCGGCAACGGGTGACCACCGTGACCATCACCGGGTGGGACCCTGTCAACAAGGTGGTGTCCTTTACCGGACCCAATGGAACGCCCTACACGCGCCGGCTCCTGGACTCCACCGACCCCAAGATCGTCGAGGGTCTCAAGCCGGGTGATCGCGTGGACCTCACCAGGACCGAAGCCGTGGCGGTCTCCGTGCAGCCCGGGCAGCCCGCGGCCGCCGAGACCCTGCGAAACCGCCTCACCGTGTCGGTCCTGCTCGGGCGTGGACAACCAGTTCAGCGGCAAGATGATCCAGGAAGCCACTGGTCGCACGACCAACGGCGTGCCGATCAACCTGGACGAGACGACCTTCGACGAGGTGTACGGCCGGATCGGGATGTTCAAGGTGGGCGTCGGCTATCGGACCACCCCGCGCACCGAGGCCGTCGTCAACTTCGTGTATTCGAGTGAGTCGGACGAGGACGAGGCGATCCAAATTGGCACGGTGGGCACGCCCGCAGGTCCCGCTCAAGGTCCTCTTCACCTAGTACCAGTACTGGGGCTTCGAGGGCGGCCAGCGGTGGTTCTTCGCACGGATGCGCTTCACGCCCTTTGTCGGCTACCTCGTCGGCCTCAACCGGCACCAGGACATCCGCGGCACATTCGTCGGCGTGCCGTCGATGTCACGCCGGGACTTGCCGCGCAGGACGGCAAGTTCTTCGAAAAGTCGTGGGCGTTCAGCCTCGGTCCGACCGCCGGCCTCCTCATCGGCGTGGGTCCCTTCGAGGTGATGGCCGAGACGCAACTCCGTTTCATGGGCGGGCTGTCGGACGTGGACTGGCTGGTCGAGGAAGGCCTGCGTGATATCAACAGCGAGAGCTCGCGCTGGTCGTTGCCGATTCTGGTCGGCGCGCGCATCCGGTTCTGAGCGCGGAGGCTAGAGACGCCTCAGGGATTCCACGAGTCGATCGACGTCGTCGCTGTCGTTGTAGGCGTGGAGGGAGATCCTGAGCCCGCCCCCTCGACCGCCGCAGATGATCCGGGACTCGGCCGCGAGACGAACCGCGGTCGCCCCCGGATCGTGATCGGCGTGCCGTAGTGACACGATGTGCGACGAAGCCGATGGATCGCTCAGTGGTCGGAACGGGCGCCATCCCAGCTCGGCGACCCGATCGATGAGGTGCGTCGCCAGGCGCCGCGCATGCTCGCCGATGCGCTCGAACCCCAGCGACGAGAGCATCGCGATCGATGACTCGAGCCCGATGGCAGACACGTACGACATGGTCGAGAGCTCGAACCGACGCGCGTCATCTGCCAGGCGAAGTGCCAGCGGATCGAAGGCGAACGGGTGGTGTGTACCCTTCCAGCCGACGAGGCCGGGGATGCGGTGCACCAGATCTGGCGCGAGGGCCAGCAGCGCCACGCCTCCGTGGGACGACAGCCACTTGTAGCCGCTCGTCACCAGCGCGTCCACACCCCAGCCGATAGTGTCAACGACGCCCGCACCAGCGAGTTGCGTCGCGTCCACGACGACGCGTGCACCGACCTCGTGTGCCCTGTCTGCCACTCGCCTGGCGTCGACCCGCGTGCCCGTCGCGTACTGGACCACGCTGAATGCGACGACCACCGTCGCCGGATCGACCGCATCGACGAGGTCTTGTGTGAGGTCCCGGTCGGCGCGGTCGTCGATGAACCGCAGCGAGATCCCACCGCGCTCGGCGGCTGCGAGCCATGGGTACGTCACGCTCGGGAAGTCTGATCCGACGAGCAGGACGGTCCCATGTTCGGGCTCGACGAGCGACGTCACCTGGCCCAGTCCCTCGCTCGCGCCTGCCACGACGGCCACCCGACTGAGTGAGGTTCCGAGCACCTCGGCGCCGGCCGAACGGACGCCGTCGAGGATCGCAGCTTCCTGGTCGTCGCTGAGATAGAGGTTCCCGAACTGCGCCGTCTGCTTCAGGAAGGTATCCATCGCATCGATCGTCGATACGGGGATCAACCCCAGGGCGGCCTGGTTGAAGTAGGTGCAGCGCGCGAGGGCGGCGTAATGATCGCGCGGAACGAGCGAGGGGATCGCGGACATCCGCGCTCGTCTTATTTCTCCTTCTTGCTCCGGAGCTTTATGTCTTTGCCATGAGCCCGTTTATATGACTGAATGTCCTTGAAACGGCCTTGGCTATCGCGGACCGCGTAGAGCTTCTTACCGGACCTGCTTCGGTGAGTTGTTCTTGCCATAGTCAACCTCCTGTACCGTCTAGCAATTAGTGAACGCCCGTTCTCGGTTCTTGCTCAGCCCTTCCCCGACCACAGCGCGGATTAGGCCGCGGTCTGCAGCCAATTCTCGTCAGGTCGTCGGAAAAGAGCAAGGGAAAGGACCGACGGCGTGGCAGCGCCTGTTGTTGTTCGTGGTCTTGAGCCTCGCGACACGATGGCTGTCGCTCGTGATCGACGTGATCGACCTCGACGAGTCGGCGCACATCGTTGGCTCGTGGGAGATGATGCGCGGCCGGCTTCTCTACGCGCAATTCGTCGACAACAAGCCCCCGCTGCTCTACGGGTATTACGCCCTGGCACAGGTGCTCTTCGGCCGCGGCCTGCTCGCGGTGCATCTGTTGACCGTTCTCGTCACCGTCCCCTTCACCGCGTACGCCGTCTCGGCTTTCTTCGGCCATCGCCGCGAGGGCGTAGTGGCCGGCGTCGTCTTCCTTCTTTACAGTGCCGCCTTCATCGGACACGACATGTTGTCGGCGAACACCGAGATTCTGATGCTCCTGCCGGCCACGTGGGCGGTGGCGCTGCTCGGGGACGAGCGGGACGCGACGAGTCCGTGGCGCGTCGCCGGGGCAGGCGCGTTGATTGCGGTCGCTTGCCTGTTCCGTTACCAGGCTGCCACATGGGGGCTCGCGTTCGCGGCGGGAATCGTCATCGCGGGACGTACGCAGGGAATCCCCGGTACGACCGCGAAGGCCCTGCTCGCGCTCGCTGTGGGGGTCGTCGTGCCGCTCGTGGCAACCTGGGCCTGGTTCGCGGCACGCGGGGCAGGCGATGACTTTCTCTATTGGACCGTCGCCAACAATCTTCATTACGCGCAGAACCCCATCACCGCGCGCGAGGCCGGCGAGCGTGCGATTAGTTACGCGCTGCCGTTCGCGATTGTGACCGCGCCACTCTGGTGGGCGGCCTGGCGATCGTGGGCCGCCGAGTGGTGGTCGTACCGGTCGGTGCTGGTCGGGGGGCTTCTCGCGACGTCCATCCCGGCAATACTTCTCGGGCTTCGCTTGTATCCGCACTATTTCATTCAACTCTACGCACCGCTGGCACTGGCGGCGGCACCCTGGACGACGGAGGTCCTTCGTCGTCGCCTGGGCCCCCGCCGGCTGCTCATTGCCTGGACGGTCTGTGCGGTCGTTGGCTTCACGCTGGCGAACACATGGCTGTATCTCACACCAAATCGTGTCTACCCCGAGCGGGATCCCGCGTTCGATGAGATCGCGCGGTTTCTGCGCGCAGACTCATGCTACGCGCGGGGCACACTGTTCGTCTGGGGATACGCGCCGATCATTTATTACTACGCCGATATGCCGGCGGCGTCGCGGTTTGCGGTCCTCGCGCAGGCACGCCTGACCGGATACGTCGCCGGCAATCTCGAGGCGGTTCGCCGTGGTGATCAACCGGACGGCCAGGTCGTCGAGGCACACTGGGAATGGCTCATGAGCGACCTGAGACGCAGCGCCACCACCTTCATCGTCGACACGGCGCCAGCGGGCATCTATCGGTGGAACCATTACCCGGTAAGCCGCTACCCCCGGCTTCAGCAGTACCTGGACGACGAGTTCGAACTCGCGGGCGAGGTGCGAGGCGTCCGGATCTACAGACGGAGAGGCTGCGCCCGGGACAGCCGGAGAACCGCCCAGGATCCGCACGCGAAGTGAGCGTGCCTCGAGCCATGCTCCGGAGGATCGCTTCCATCCTTCGCGTGTGCGCGGCATAGGACACAGCTCGCCCCTCGTCAACCACTCTTCGCTATGCTTCCCAGAGCTCCGCCAGGAGCTTCATGCCGACGAGCTCCGGCACGTCACGCCGTGGATCCCGATGCACGGCGATCACGCGGCGCGGACTGATCCGCGCAATCGCGGGGAACGAGCAGCCCCCACCGCCGAGCGAGCACCCGGCGCACCCGCCCCGACCGGCAAACCGGCCATCCACGAAGATGCGCACTTCCACAATAACCGCGCCCGGGACCGGACTTCATGGCCATCGCGGCATCGATATGCACGACGTGCTTGTCGATGCGACGCTCGGCATGGACGTGATGAGGTGAGCCACGCTGGAATCTCCAGACGGGCTGACCGGACTCCGCCGGAAGCATCGGCGCCAGAGACCCATCGTCCGGTGCGATCTCCCACTGCAGCGAAACAAGCCCGAGGCTGCGCCGGAGGGAAATCGAGCGCGTTTTGACGATGATGGATTGTTCGGCCGGCGTAAGCTGGTGGTACGTCGCAATGTCCCAGAGGCGCCACGTGGCGGGCAGCGGGCACTGCGCGATGGTGTGACGAATCGTCGTCGGATCCGGCGTATGCAGGAGTGGCGCCGCCTGAGCGGCCTTGAGATTCGTTGTACGAGGCCGTTCGAAGGACGCCTTGAGGTCCTGCAGACACTTCTCGATTTCCTGTTCACGAAGTCGTTCCACGATGGACGTGGGTGCGGGCTGCTTCGGCATGGTGTCCTCCTGATCGATCGGAAGACACCCAGAGAGCCGACGCTCGTCGGCTGGACACCGGTTGTCACAACTCGTGACCACATCCGCGCCGGGTTGCGCGATGGCACCTTGCGTGTCCTGCAGGTTGCCGGGCTCACCGACCGTGAGCCGCTCTGGATGTCAACGTCATGATACAGGAGGCGCAGGTCGGGTCGCAAACTCGCTCTCGATGAGCCGCTGACCGATCCGTCAACGAGTGGGGCTATGTCGGCGAAGCGTCATGCGCTGCTCCGGAGCTGGATTCTGGGCTTGGAAGTTGTACCGACGGCTCTGTCGGGCGGCAGGGTGAAGTTTTTGATCATTGTGTCCGCATGAATTGGAAGCGTCTAGCGCGCTTCCGTGTTCTGCGTCCTATCCCGTTCCGCATCAGCACCACGAGAACACTGTTGCGCGTGATATGCGGCTTCAATGGCTGTGCTATCATGAAACGGAAATGGCAAAACGCTTTACGATTCACGCGAATTCGATATCGGCGCAGCCTCTGTCCATTCAGGAAACAGCCGAGAAGTATCGTCTGCGATCCAACGAGCTACGAAGAGTAAAGTCGTTTGTTATCAAGAGTGAATCCTCGTCTGCTCGATTCACCAACCCAAAGTCTGTTGCGAAGAACCGCGGCGCATTTGCCCGAAAAAGTCGCCGGCATAAGTAGTCCTCGGCCTCACGCGTGCCGAAACGTCCATTCGTTTCGCCGTCGGATGTCTTCATCAACGTTCCTTTCGATCCACAACACGAAACACTCTTCCTGGCTCTGATCGCAGGGCTCGTAGCGCTTGGATTGAACCCGCGATGCGTTCTCGAAGTACCGTCATCGACGGATAGACTTCGCCGGCTCTACAACCTTGTACGATCATGTCCGTTCTCAATCCATGACTTGTCCAGGGTTCAGGTCTCTCGGACACCCTTCCGAGTGCCGCGGTTCAACATGCCCTTCGAACTTGGATTGGCGGCGGCCATCGCGTTCGAAGACGGCATCACACACCAATGGCGCGCGCTCGAGTGCGTCCCACATCGTCTGAATCAATCGCTCAGTGACATCGACGGGTACGACCACTCCATACATTCTGGTACGGTTGAAGGCACCATGGAGGTCCTCCTCGATATCTTCGGAAACGCGAAAGGCCTACTACTCAGCGAAACTGACGACCTCTTCTGGGTCTACCGTCGCGTCCGAAGATTCCGCGCGACGTTCCGATCGAGCGTCTACCGAGCGAACGTATTCAGAAAGCTCGTCATCGTTGCCCGGCTATTCAGTGATAAGCGTGCGACTGGAGCAGCGGCCGAGCGTGATTGATATCAGGCGCGACTGGTACGTGACGGACACTCCAAGTAGAACGGCAATCGATGCTCATCGTACGCTCCGCGAGCCGTCAGGAGCTGCTGATCCGGCTGAATAAGAAGGGCAGTGCCGGCTGCAGGTCGGGGTCCACCACAGGCATGCCCGCACCGTCAGTGTATTGCCGGTGCGCCTGATCGAGTTCTTCCTCAACCCAGTCCGCGAGAGCGCTTGGCGCGAGCACGCGCACGAATCGGCCGAAGCCCAGAATCCAGCTCCGGAGCGCGTAGTCGTCGGACACCTCCAGCGTCATCACGACCGAACCGTCGGAGCGGTCTTTCAACTGCTGTGACGCGTGCCACGTGCGTTCCTTGATCAGCGGCGCGACCTGCGGGTGAAAGCGGAGGCGCACCTTGCACGTGGGGCCGCGATGGACGCCGAGCGAGTTCCGGAACGGATCGGAGTCGAGCTCGGCGATCGGCTCGAACGTCTGCTCCTGAAGCGTGGCGCGCCGGATCCGCTCGACGGCAAACGTCCGCACCTCTGAGTACGCCGGCACGAACGCGATGAGGTAGAGGCCGCCCTGCGCGTGCACCAGCCGGTACGGGTGCACGACGTAGCGTCTTCTCGCGCCCGCTCTCCAGCGAGTGATAGCGCATCGAGACCGCGCGATGCGCCAGGCACGCCTCGAGCAGTCGCGCCGTCGTCTGATACGTCTCCGTGTCCTGCCGCTTCTTCTGCGGCGCCTTCGCCGTGATCACGCGCGGCAGCCGATTGAGAAACCTCTTCATGGCGGGCGAGAGCGCCGCCTCGACCTTGTCGAGCGCGCTCTGCAGATCGCGGAGCACGTGCGTTCCCGCGAAGCACTCGATCAGCGCGCGACTGAAATAGAGCGCGCAGAGCTCGGAGAACGTGAGCCCATTCCTGGCCAGCGCGCCCATCCCTCTCGGATCCATCCGCCAGAACTTCGTGCCGTTGACGATGTCGTCGTAGATCGGAAAGCCAGCGGTCTGGAGCGCCGTGAGGTCGCGCCGGATCGTGCGCGTGGTGACATGGAGCTCTTCCGCGAGTTTCGGAATCGTGTTGGTCCGTCGGGCGGCGAGCTGCCGGAGCAGCGTCCACTGTCGTATCAGTTCGGCGTTTCGACCCATCGAGCCTCCAGAGCGCGAAGGTCGCAGTCTAACCTCCGCAACCGCCATTCGTGGTCGATGGCGATGAGCCGTGCGCCGCCTCCAGGTCGAGTACCTCTCGTTGGCAGATGTTTCGCCGTGTGTTCGCCTTGCGCAGGCCGCCGCACGGTAATTAAAGAGATGTCTCGCCGCAGCAATTGCGACGGGCCTGACCCCTCCTGTCATAGCTCAGCCGTACACTGATGTCAGCCCGCGATTCGCGCTCGGCTCAGGAGATCAGGAATGACAACACACGCAGCCATCCAGACGGTCGTCGACACTGTTCAGAAAATCACATTCGGTGAGTCATCCAAGTTCGAGAACCTGTCCGTTGTCCCCATTCTGGATCTTGAGGAGCGAGACGCAGGGTACGCGACGCTCGACGAGGCGCTCGCGCACGGCTGGGCGCAGATCACCGAGGTCAGCGAAGCCGGACAGGTCTCGGTGCTCAAGGTCGAGGTGACCGGCGATGTCCCGGTCCTGCTTCTCGACGGCGAAGAGCTGATCGGCGCCAAGCAGAACCGCGTCTTGAATCTGACGATTCTCGCGCCGCCGCGGCAGACGACGGTGATTCCGGTGTCGTGCGTGGAGTCGGGACGATGGAACCGCGTGTCGAGAGGTTTCGCTGCGGCGCCGCGGACGCAATTTGCCGAAGGGCGCGCCGCACAAGATGCGGGACGTAACCGCGTCGATGCAAAGGACTGGCAGCCGCATCTCCAATCAAGGCGCAGTGTGGGACCGTATTGCCGACAAATCCGCGCGCATGCAGGCTTCGTCGAAGACCTCCGCAATGGACGCGATTTACGACAAGGTCGACAAGCCGCTCGAGGACTTCGTCGGCGCGTTCTCGCCTGTCGAGCATCAAGTCGGCGCGATGTTCTTCATCAACGGCCGTCCCGCGGGACTCGAACTCTTCGACGCCGCGAGCACCTGGCGCAAGCTGTCGCCGAAGCTGGTGCGGAGCTACGCCGTGGACGCTATCGATCACCGGCAGGAACAGGCGGTTGATGTCGCACCGGCACCGGCGACATTCACGGCCGCCGTCGTGTCGAGCCCCGCGTCAGTGTTCCCAGCGGCGGGTGAGGGGGACGATGTGCGGATCAGCGGAACTGACGTGGCCGGTGCGGCGCTCGTGGCGCGAGGGAGAGTCATTCATGTGAGTGCATTTCCAGTAACCGGGGCGTGAGAGATTCGTTAGCCTTGCGCGGATCGGTTGCGGAACCGCCAGAAGTTTCTCGTGATAACCGGGCGACCATGCGTTCAGGAATCCTGAAGGAGCTGCCAGATGTCTGATTTGACGGAGCGTGAGCTGAAATTGACGGCCGCTATTTACGCCAAGCACGGCGCCGCGCGCCACCTGCGCGAAACCGGCAAGTTGCCCGACGTGATCGGCGGTCCATGGAGTGTCATTCCGATGCGCCATGTGATTGAAGAACGAGGCACGGATATCGAGCTGACGGAGGATGAGCGGTTGATCTATGACGCACTGCTCCGCGAGGGGCGGTTGCCGGGTGGAGCCGTGCGGCTCGTGGACCGGGAAGGAAAATAGAAAATTGACCCGGCGCCGACGCCGAAATAGAGTCGGTCTTCGCGAAAGTTGATCCCGCGGGGTGACCTACTTGAGCCATCCCTTCACGGCAAACACGTAGAGCGCCGTTGCCATCCCCATCGTGATGCCGAACGTCACCTGCCCGAGCGTGACAGGCCACGGATTCCCGGCGAGGTTCATCCCGAGCAGGCCGCCGGCGACCGTCGGGATCAACCCGAGGAAGCTGACGATGGCGAGCAGCTTGAGGATCGCGTTCATCTCGAAGGACTTGAAATTGATGTGCAGCTCGATGAGCGTCTTGATCTCTTCCTTGCTCTTATTGACCGTTTCGTAAAGGGAGTCCGTCTCCGCGAGGAGATCGTCGAGGTATTTTTCTTCCTTCAGGTCGATCCCGCGGAGCGTCGTCTTTCCGTCTGCAAGTGCCCGGACGATGCCCTTGAGGTGCCAGAGGTCGAGGGCAGCGGTCGAGATTTCGCGGCGAAGCCGGAAGGTCTCGCGCAGGAAGACGTGCCGCCCTCCAGGGCCTCGAGGCGATGCGCCTCTTCGTCGAATCGCTGAGCGATGAACAGGTTGCGCTCGCGAGCCACCGACAGGAGGGCGCAGGCGATTCGGGCGGCAAATGGAAACGTCAGGGAGCGTCGTCCGCTGGGAGAGATGCTCCACGCTGGCGTGAAGATCGAAGGAGCCTGTGGTCGCCGTGAGGATCCCTTCTTTTGTCACGACGGCGAGGAGGCGGTCTCGATGGACGTCCGGAAAGCCGACTTCCGTCACCGTCGGCATATTCAGGATCAGCGTCGCGTGGTGTGCGCCTTCGCGTAGCTTCGCGTGCCCGTCCTCGTCCAGGGCGAGGTCGATCTCCAGCTCCGAGCACTCCTGCGGCGCGCGCAAGTTCGTAGAAGTGATCGCGATCGAGATTCGACACGTGAAACCAGGACGTGGTGGGCTCGCGAGTCCAGGCAAGAAAGCTTGCCCAATCGGACCGATCGGGCGCAGGTCGCCTTCGGTGACGACCGTGACAGTCGGTGTTGCGCCGCGCATGGTGTAGTCAATGTCACGCGGTGTTCGCACCGCGACGGTGCCCGCGCGTGTGCCGAATGCGACGGCTCTTCCGACGCGCAGCATCCGCAGCATCAGCGAGCCGCGAGCGAGGTCCGACACCTGAGGAAGCAGCGCGAGCACGGGCCCGAGCACGGTGATCGCGTCGACGATTCTCCACGGGCTCCGGATCCACGCGCGGCGGTCGTGGGCGAGCGCGCCACTGGATGAAGAATTCCGCCACGAACGTGCCGACAATGGCCCACTCGACGACGGTGAGTGCACGTTCAACGCCAGGGCTGACGTCGAAGACCAACGGGCCCAGAGCCGTCGCAAGGGCGATGAGGGCAAGAAGACCCATGACGCCCTCGTTGAGGACGCGCGCGACTCTCATCAGGGACGCGTGGGGCTCGTGGCCAGGAGCGTCCGGTGAAGGCGGTGGAATGGCAGAAGTCATATTCGAGCTCCGGGAAAGCGTCCCACCGATCGCGCCAGGCGTTCCACGCTCATCGGTTGGTCTTGTGAGGCAGGTTCGGGCGGGAAGCTTATCGCACTCCTGTTCACGACGGGGAAACCGACGCGCCAGTCTGCAAGTGGCGAAGATCGGGCGTATGACCGGACCTGTCAGACTCGGTTGATACGCTGCTGCCAGTCAGCGCGACGTGCCGGTCGGAACCTTGGGCGTGAGCCTCGGCAGGGAGCCCCACTCTGTGCGTCGATTGTGTTTTGAGGTCGCCGATGTCGAGCAGGGAATGCCACTGTCGGTCGACGCGTTTCAGGCTCCTGTGCGCTCCTGGCATGGCCGATCCATCTAGCCCGAAAGTACTAATGGCGAGCGAAAAGAGGGCGCTAGCCAGTCGTGCCATTGTGACTGCCACTCGGGCTCGTTTACCCTTACGCCACAGACCTTCAACGC
>CAVPJW010000003.1:0-616941 GCA_963705525.1 uncultured Acidobacteriota bacterium | reverse complement strand
CGGACGGGCTCTCTTCGCCTCCCTGTTCCTCCTCGGCGTTGCGCTCTTCATCTTCCCGCTCACGTTGCACCACCCGCTGATCGATCCGGACGAGGGCCTCCACGCGGCCATCGCACAGGAGATGGTGGAGCGCGATGACTACATCACGCCGCGGTTTCTTGGGAAACCGTTTCTCGACAAGCCCGTGTTCTTCTTCTGGGCGCTGGCGGGCTCGCTCCGGGTGCTGGGGTTCTCCGAGCCGGCCGTACCGGCTCCCGGGCTGGCGTTCGGCCTGCTCGGTGCGATCACCACGGGGTTACTGGCAGGGACGATCCTCGGGAGGCGGGGCGGATAGCTCGCCGGCATATTCTACGCGACGCTGGCGCTGCCCATCGGATTAATGCAGATGCCGCTGCACGACCTTGCGCTCGTGCCGTTCACCAACGGAGCGCTGATCACCTTCTGGCGCGCTGCACGCAGCCATCGCGCGGTCGCAGTGCTCGCCTGGTCTCTGGCCGCCGGCGGGTGTCTCGGACTCGCAATGCTCACCAAGGGGCTCTCCGGGGTCGTGATCGTTGGCCTGGCGCACGCCACCGTGTGCCTCCTCGAGCGCCGCGTCAGTGTCGTGGTCGTCCTTGGCGGTGTGCTGGCGCTCGCGCTCGCCGCGACCGTCGCGGCGCCGTTCTTCCTGGCGATGGAACACGCGCAGCCTGGCTACTTGAAGTACTACCTGTTCGAGCGTCATGTGCTCGGGGCCGTCACCACGACGCAGCGCCACGGCACGGCGCCGTGGCACTACTACCTGCCAGTCGTTCTCGGCGGCGGCCTGCCGTGGAATCTCTATGCGCCGTTCTCGCTCGCCCGTCTCCGATCGCGCGCGCGGGACAACGCCACGGACCAGCGGTTCGGCGGCGCCACGCGCCTCGGCTGGAGCCTGCTGCTGACGGGGACGCTGTTCCTCAGTCTGGCGAAGTCGAAGCTGCTCACCTACGCGCTGCCGGTGTTCCCAGCGATCGCTCTGCTGGCGGCGGTGGCGTGGCTCGCGTCGCTCGAGCGGGGAGAACAACATCCCTCTCGCTGGTTTGCGCGGATGCGCGTCGTGCAGGCCGGCGTCGGCGCAATAGATCCTGCCCGCGGCGCTCGTGTTCGCGCCCGCAAAGTACCCGGTTCCGCACGTGGCGTGGATGTGGGTCGTGGCCCTGACCATCGCCGGCGGCTGGTGGATCGCTGCGCGTCTGGCGGCACGTCGACTGGACAAGGCAGCAGCGCTCGGCGCCACGCTGACCGCGGCGACGCTCGCCGTGTCACTCGCGATACTGGTGCCGCCGGTAGCGACCATCACGACGGCGCGCGATTTGGCCCAGACGATCAACCGCTCGGCGCAATTCCCGCCGGAGCTCTGGATGGTCGAGCAACGCCCGGGATCGTTGGTGTTCTATCTCGATCCCGCGTTGCGACGCGGGCTCACCGCCGATCGCGTTCTCCAATTGTCGAGCCCGCAGGTGCCCGAACACGAGCCGGTGCCGGGCACGCTGGTTGCCGTCACGGTCGGGGACTCACCGCGTCTCGCCCGGTACGTGCCCCTCGAGGGCCAGCCTTTCGAATCGGCGGGGCACTACCGCGTGTACGACGGCGAGCGCCTGCTACACCCTGACGTCCCGCTCCACACGCGGCCAATCCCGTCCCACCTGCCGCACCATCGGGTTGTCGACCGAGCATCGCCCGCCGATGGTGCGTCCAGGCGCTGACGCGTGGCTGGGCTCCTGATGGTCTTGGCGCGTGAAGTCGGAAGGGGTGCGGCCCGGCCCGCCATGCCCATCACATGAATCCGCCTAGGCCCAAGCGGTCAGAGGCGAATCCGCCGTCTTTCGACTCGTCTTGAAGCCGAGCCAATGTGACGGTGTGGCCCTCTTTCAAGTCCAGTACCTTCAGGCCCTCGTTTAGAGATGCTGGCGCTCCGATTCGACGACATCGACTGGAGTCGCCAGTTGATCGTTCTTCGCGGCGAGACGACCAAGAGCCGCAGGACCCGTATGGTTCCGATCGCCACGCCACGACTGCTCGCAGTTCTGAAGTGGCTCCACCTCGACGCCGCTGGCGAGAACAAGGCGGATGACGTCTTCGTGTTCAGCGACGAAAGCGGGGTTCCGGTCGGCAGGTTCCGGACCGCGGAGCGCTACGACAATCAGAAGCTCGAGCATCTCCAGGTCGCCGCCGGCAAGCTCGAGAGCGGCAAATCATTCGACACGACCGGCGCCACTGCGTCGATGATACCGACAAAGTTTCAAGATTCTTTCAGGGAAAGGCGAAAGTCGCCTCGATCAAGCAGCGGCCAAACACGCGGAGCAGACAGAACCTAACGCGTTGAGCGAGAGTGAATAAGGAGATTGGCTGGGAGGCAGGGATTCGAGCCGAGTCGCGCCGAGAGGCGCGCGGTGGCCTGAAGATGGGCCGAGCAGCCATGAGCGAAGCCGAAGGCGAGTCGAATGGCTGGGTGTCAGGGACGATTTTCGAACTTGGTTCGTGCAGAACGCCGCTTGAGTGGTTCAATCCTCCTACCTAAGCAGGCCAGACTCTCCACCGACGACGGGGCTGATCATCGCCAGTACCGCCGCCGGCGACAGCACACTCGCGTTCGACACGAGCCCGTCCAGCCTGCCCTTCGGAATCGACGCCTTGAGCGCATCAATGCGATTGACGACTCCCGGGTCCATCGGGTGTTCGATCACAACGCCGGTGCGCTCGCTCAATGCGTGCGCGGCCGCGGCGATCGCGACGGCGCGCTCCGAGCGCCCTTCGGCAGCTTCGACAGCGGCAAGCCCAAGGAGCGCGAGGCCGGTCCCCTTTGAGCTGCCGACTCCTTCGTTCGCCAGCACGCCGAGGCGGAATGAGCGTTGCGCCGCAGGCGCATCGCCGGCGGCGAGTGCGGTCCAGCCCATCTCGCAGTGCACACGCGCGACCTCGGGCTGATCGCCGATCGTGGCGAGCGACTCGAGCGCCTCGCCGTAGAGGGCGATCGCACCTGCGAGATCGCCCTTCGCGAACGACATCTGGGCCAGGAAGCTGAGCGCCATGCCGCCGCCTTCACGATCGTTCAGGCGTTCCTGGATCCGACGCGCCTCTTCAATGAGGACCATGCCGGCTTCAAGGCCGCCGGTCACGAAAAGCAGCATCCCTTTGATCGTCATTGAGATCGCCTGCAGGAAGTCGCAGACGCCGCCGGCACTTCGTGCCATCGCCTCATCGAGCGCCGCACCGGCGTCCTCCATCCGCCCGAGGCTCAGACAGCAGTAGCCCACACCCATCAAGCCTTCGGCCGCCACTGCCGCGTCGCCTATCGCCTTGCCGTCTTCGTACCCGCGGGTCCACTCGCCGAGTGAGCGCTCCCATTCGCCGGTCGCGGTGGAGGCCATCCCGGCGGCAATGCGCGCGAGCGCGCGGCCACGGCTCGGCGGAGCATCCGCGAGCGCGAGCAGCGCGTCGAGCAGCACACGGGCGGTGAAATGCTGCCCGCCGATATGCCAGAACCAGTTCAAGTGGCCGCACAGGAGCAAACCTTTCTCGAGCGCGGCCTTGTCCCCTGATCGGGCGCCGGCGGTGAGCCACTGGATGGCGGCATGCGTGTTGGCGTTCTCGTTGCGGGCGGAGCGCACAGCCTCGAGCTGCCGCGTTGTGCGGAAGCTTGCCGCCACTCCAGCCGCGAATTGCAGGTAGTAGTCCGCATGCGCCTGCCGGGTGGCAGCCACCTCGCCACCCGCGTGGAGCTGTTCCGCCGCGAAGGCGCGGATCGTCTCGAGCAGCGCATAGCGTTCGCCCGAGCCCACCACGCGGACCAGGCCCTTCTCGACGAGCGAGTTGAGTTCGTCGAGCGCGCGATGACGCTCGTCATCGCAGTAGCAGACTTGCTCCATCGCTTCGAGTGTCCAGCCTTCGTGGAAGCTCGATAGCCGGCGCTGCAGCAGCTGTTCCCCTGCGTCGAGCAGCGAGTAACTCCAACTGATCGTCGCGCGTAACGTACGTTGCCGGAGCGGGAGGTCGCGATCGCCGGATGTCAGCAGATCGAGCGCGTGATCGAGACGCTGGAGCAATGCCGCCGGATCCAGCACGCGCACGCGCGCCGCGGCGAGCTCCAGCGCGAGCGGCAGGCCGTCGAGCTGCCGGCAGATTGCGGCGATCACCGCCGAGTTCGCGGTTGTCAGCGCGAAGTCCTGCTTCACCTTGACGGCACGCTGGAGGAACAGCGCGACCGACGGGCAGTTGCGAAGCGCGTCGAGCGATGTCATGTCCGGCGCCGGTAGCTGCAGCGGCGGCAGGCTGAACTCGGTTTCGATGCCGATCTTGAGCGGCGCACGGCTCGTCGCGATTACCTGAAGCGCCGGGCATCGCGCGATGAGTGCCGCGATCTCTTCGGCGGCATCGATCACCTGCTCGAGGTTGTCGAGTACGATCAGCATGCGGCGCTGTCCGATCACCGTGCAGAGGGCATCGAGCGCCGAGCGGCCGTGCGCCTCGGGGATGTCCAGAACAACGCAAACCGTCGGCAACACCGACGAGGCTGCCGTCACTGACGCGAGCGACACGAAGGCGGCGCCGCCGGGATACTGCGACGCCAACTGGTGGAAGAGCTCGATCGAGAAGCGCGTCTTGCCGGTTCCGCCATACCCGGTCACCGTGAGCAGGCGCTCGCCGCCACGCACGCGGTTCGCGGCGGCGTCCAGTGTCTCCTCGCGGCCGAGCATCGGCGTGGAAGGCGCCGGTGGCGGCTTGAAGATCGGCGCGGCGGCATCCCCGGTCGTTCCCGCTCGCCGCAATTCGTTGCTCACGTCACGCGCGGTCTGGAAACGCGCAAGCGGCGCCTTCTCCAGACAGCGCGCGACGACGCGATCAAGATCGGCCGGAGCGTCGGCCCGCACGCTCGAAAGCGATCTGGGACAGTCGCGAAGGATCGCGCTGCTAATCAGTCCCTGCGTGGCGCCTTCGAACGGCCGGCGCCCGGTCGTCAGCTCGTAGAGCATGATGCCGAGCGCGAACACGTCCGTCCGGCTGTCCACGTGCTCACCGCGCACTTGCTCCGGTGACATGTACGGTACCGTGCCGACGACCTGACCCGCAACCGATACCGGCGACTCCATCGTCGCGGTCTGTGCGGCCGCGAGATTGCCGCTCGCGTCCGCCAGCTTGGCGAGTCCGAAGTCCAACACCTTTACTCGCCCGTCGTTCGTCAGCATGACGTTCGCGGGCTTGAGATCGCGGTGCACCACACCCTTGTCGTGCGCCGCCGCGAGCGCATCCGCGAGCGCGACGCCCAACTCGATGACCCGCGCGATGGACAGCCCGCCCGGTGTCACCTGTCGATCGAGCCCCTGACCCTCGACCAGCTCCATCGTCAGGAACCTTACGCCGTCCTCATCCTCGATCGAATAGAGCGTGACGATGTTCGGGTGGTTGAGGCCGGCGACGATGCGGGCTTCGTGTTCGAATCGCGCCAGTCGTTCCGCGTCCGCGGCCACGCCGGCAGGCAGTACCTTGAGCGCGACGTCACGACCGAGGCGGCTATCCCGCGCCCGATACACCTCGCCCATGCCGCCGGCGCCGAGCGCCGCGATGATGTCGTACCTACCGAGTCGGGAGCCTACGAAAGGGGGCATCGCCAGAATCTACTCTACGAGGCGGGATTCAGGTACGCATTCGCCGAACGTTTGAGCTGAATGACCTCCTTGGGATTCGAACTCCTGCCAATGCGCGGCAACCCGTTGACGACGTTGACGTTCGTGAAGTCCGGACAGCGCAACGCGCCTTGACACGCTCGAGAAGGAAGCCAAGACAAGAACGCGCAATCTCTTGCTCTACAAGGCATTCGGGCTCTTCGAAGGGATTGGCTGGGAGGCAGGGATTCGAACCCCGATACCATGGTCCAGAGCCATGTGTCCTACCGTTGGACGACCTCCCAGTAAGGTCGGCAACTCGTCCGGTAGACTGAACCGCTGATTATAGCCGGCACGGGCAGGTTACGGCCAACAGGAGTATGGCACGACGGGAACGCGCGTGGATCACTGCGCCGCGCGATGCCATTAAGGTGCAACCGGATCGCCGAAGGTCCTCTGCACCAGAATCCCGCCACCGCCAGGCGCGGACATCGGCGTCCACGTCCACGACGAGTGGCCGGGCCGCGTGGCCGTCCGCCCGGCGACGATGCCGATCGCGGCCCCAAAGACCACGTCACTCAGGAAGTGACGGTTCTCGTGCAGGCGGGACGCGGCCACGTAGCTGGCGAGAAGATAGCCTGGCACCGCGCCTTTCCAGCCGAGATGCTGCGTGAGGACGCGCGCCGTCGCAAACGTCACCGAGGCGTGCCCAGATGGAAATGAATAGCCGCTCGAACCATCCGGGCGCTCGCGCTGCACTGTGTACTTGATGGCGTAGGTCATCCCCTGCGCCAGAATCTGCGCGCGCAGCAGATCTCCCGCGAGATGCGACACCTTGGGATGATGGGTCAGTTTGCCGACGGTGAACGTCACAACTGCTCCGCCCATCTGCACCCAGGAGTACCCGAGCACTTTGCCGGGTCCAAACCAGTTCGAATCGGCCAGGTTGTCGTTGATGTCATCGTCCAGCGGAGAAACCGCCCAGGCAAGGCCGCCGCCGCCGGCGAGCCACATGGCGTTCCGCCACGCAAAAAGGGCTTTGAAGTCACCGCCCAGGATCTTCACGCCGTCCTTGAATCCACCATCGCCGAGCGGAGACTGCGCGCCCCAGACGAGGGGCTCAGGTACTGGAGGCGCCTGTGGCGGAGGCGTTTGTTGCGGAGGATTCTGGGGGAGCGTCTGATCCTGCGGAGGCGTCTGAGCGCGCTGCCATGCGGCCTGCACGATCGCGTCGAAAGCGGGGCTTATTCCCGCCGTTTCCGTCTGCGCTCCTGCGCCGACGGCCCACCCCAGCATCAGCACCGCTAACACGCCCTCCCGCCACCACTTAGATCTGTTCATTCCGGGACTCCTGAAGCGGCAAGTATTCCGGTCGCGTCATTAACGTTACATGAACGTTACACAGGTGTTACACGAGCAATGAGTAATGAGTGGGCGCTCTGACCGCCGCCCGTGCGCGTGATCGAACTGGGAATGAACTACTGGGTGGGAAGCGCGGCGAGATACGTTTCCAGCACTGCGAGACGAGCGATCGTGCGATCGCGACCGAGGAGCGCAAGGACCTCGAACAGCCCTGGACTCACGGCCCTGCCGGTCGCCGCGACGCGGGTGGCGTGAATCAGGCTACCCGCCTTGATGCCATGCGCTTCGGCGACGGCGCGCAACAGCGTTTCAATCGATGCGGCATCGAATCGATCGTCCTCCGACAGGCTTCGCCGCAGAGCGGCCACGACGGGCGCCAGGCCGGCGAGCGTGAGGTACTTCTTCACCGCCTCGGGCTCAAAATCGACGCGCTCGTCGAGAAATGGCCGGAGTTGTTCGACGAAATCGGGCAGGCGGCGAACGCGCGGCCGGACGAGATCGAGCACGCGCGCGAACCATCCACTGCGCGCACCGGAAAGATCGTCGGTCCAGAGTCCAGCCTCCTCGATCCACGGACGAACACGAGCCCCGAGTTCGTCGAGCGTCATCCGGAGGATGAACTGCGCGTTGAACCAGTCCAGCTTGTCCGGATTGAACACGGCGTTCCCGCCGCTGATGCCCTCGAGCGCAAAGACGCTGACCAGCTCATCGCGCGTGAAGATCTCTCGATCGCCGCCGGGCGACCAGCCAAGGAGCGCCAGAAAGTTGACCATCGCTTCCGGCAGGTATCCCGCTCGTGGATACTCCATCACCGATGTCGCGCCGTGCCGTTTGCTCAGGCGCTTCTTATCGGGTCCGAGTATCAATGGGACGTGTGCGAACGCCGGCGTCTCCGCGCCGAGCGCGTCGTAAAGCAGCACCTGCTTCGGCGTGTTCGAAATGTGGTCGTCTCCACGGACCACATGCGTGATCTCCATCGCCACATCGTCTGCCACCACCGACAGGTGGTACGTGGGATGCCGGTCGGATCTGAGGATCACGAAGTCTTCGATATTTGAGCGGTCGAATTCGATCGGGCCGTGGACGAGATCGTCGAAGCGCGTGACACCGTGTGGAACGCGAAAGCGAATGGCCCGAGGCGCGCCGCTCGCCTCGAGCTCCGCTCGTCGCTCGTCGGTCAGCGCCAGGCATGCGCGATCGTATTTCCATGCTTCGCCTCGAGCTTCGGCCGCCTGACGTTTTTCTTTGAGCAACTCGGGCGAACAATAGCAGTAATACGCGCGACCGGACTCGACAAGGCGGCTGGCGGTGGCGCGGTACAGATCGAGCCGCTCCGATTGAAAGTACGGAGCGTCGGGCCCACCGACGTCAGGGCCCTCGTCCCAATCGAGACCCAGCCAGCGCAGTCCCTCGACGATTCCCGTCACCATGTCCCACGACGATCGCTCGGCGTCCGTGTCCTCGATTCTCAGGATGAAGACACCGCCGTGGCGACGCGCGAAGAGCCAGTTGAAAAGCGCGGTCCGCGCGCCGCCGACGTGGAGATAGCCCGTCGGCGAAGGGGCGAAACGGAGACGGGGAACGATCATCGTTGGCTCAAGGCGCAGGGCTCAGGGCTCAGGCACGTAGCAGCCCGGAGCCTTATGCCTTGCGCCCTGAGCCTTGAGCCGACAGATATCACTTCATAATCCCCAGCAGCAGCAGCACGAGCTCGAAGATCAGAATCAGCACGATCGTGAGTTCCAGGAACGTGCCGCGCGACATGCTGGCCTGCTCCACGGCAAACCGGTAGATGTCGTCCAGGGTCTTGAGCTTCTCCTGCACGCTGGCCTTCCAGGCCTCGAGACCGAGACGCGCGGCGACGATCGTATATAGACGTGCGGCGTAGACGTCGCCCACGATCTTCAGCGCATTTTCCGTTTTATCCGTGAGCTCGTTGACTTCGATGAAGAGCGAATGGACGCGGTGCGCGGCTCGCGTGTGGCGACGACCCAGAAATTCGTCGTGCCACTTGGGCGCCTTGACCTCGGGATAAATCCGTCCGAGCTCGCTGTCGAGCAGATCGTCGTAGTACCGGAACTGGAGCAGCTGCGAGTTCGCGTACTCGAGCAGTTCGAGCGCCGCATGCGCGCCGGCCTCGGTGTCGTACACGAGCGCGGAGCTCCATGTCGGAATGACCAGATCGTTCGCGAGATACGAGATGCGATGCCGGAGCGCCTCTTCCCGTTCCTGCCGGCTGAGCGCGACGCGCTCGCCCCGGAGCAGGAGCGCAATCTCGTCGCCGTACGTCTCGAGCAAGACGTCGGACGTCAGCGGTCGCGCGAACTCGTGCACCGAGAAGACCACGTAGTCTTCCGATAGACGAGCGGGCCGCGGACTATCAAGCGCCGGCCGAAGGCGATCGACGAGCTCGCGGCTGCACTGGTCGGCGCGATCCTCGAGCACCGCGTTCTCCATCACGCTCTGGCCGATCGCGATGAGCTCCACCCAGCTGCCTTCGAACGGACGGCTCAATGCCAGGGAGATGATGCCGTAGTCGTACACGCGGACCCGGACGTGGAAGCCATTGATCTTCCCCATGCCCACCATCTCGCCTTCGAACGAGAGCGGCGGCGGATCCTGATATTGAATGTATGCGGGTGTTGCGGGTTTGGGTGCGAGGCGCGCCGGAACCGCCGTCCCGCCGATCAGCGCGGGCAGCTTCGCGAGATCGACCGCGTCAGCGATGTCGAACAGATAGAAGACCGTAATCTGTCCTGCGCGGATCTCAGGCATGGGTTGCTACCGGGGAAGGCGGGGTCGGTCGATCGACACGACTGACGGTGAGGCGGACGAGTTGCACGCTCTTTCGCCCGCGGAAGGTCCCGCCAGTCCCCGATATTCTACCCGAGTCGTCGATGCGTGGTGGAGGCGGCTGCCGGCGCTGCCTCAGGGCCGTTCCGGTGAATCGAGTCGGGTCGAGGCCCTGGCAACAACGACCGAAGAGCTCGACGACATCGAAGTGTAGTAGGACACGAAGTTTCTTGGCTCGGGCGCATCGTAGCCGTCCAGGTTGTGGGCCCACCGGTAGGCGATCGTCTGATAGCGAAGTTCCACATCGACGGTGTACGGCCCCTGGGCCGGCACGTGCACGGCAAACCGAACGCGGTCGCCGGAGCCTCCAAAATCTCCGTCGCGAGCGGCCTCTCCATAAACGCCAATCTCCGCGGGCGCCGTCGCCTTGTCGAAGCCCCGCGGCAGCAGTCGATTGTCCTTGAGGTACTGCGTCGCGGTGAGCAGGCCCGTCGTCGGCACGCCGGTCCGATCGCCGAGAATCGGTTCGTAGATCTGTACCTGATCGGAGCGAGTCATGTCCTCGTAGTGCGGCTCGTACCGCTTCGGATCCGCGTCGTTGTCGTTGCCCTGAATCGCTCCCGTTTCGTCAATGGCCCCCGACTCGAAGACCGGTGCACCGCGGCCGTCGCGCACGGTGACGTGCAGCCACGTGCGACGAGACGGATAGCCGGTCGGGAACTTGTGGCCCGTCAGGTTCCGAACGTCAATGTCGAAGCTCAGCGTGTTCCCGTTCATCCGTGGGCTGGAAAGCATCAGCGTGGCTGTGTCCTGTTCGAGCTGACGGATCGTGGCACGCGCCGTGGCTTCGAGCTCGGCGGGCAAGGCCGCCACACCGAGCTCGGTGCGATAGCGGCTCAGCATGCGCACCATGAAGGCGTTGCCGCCGACGAACACGTGTCGGGCCATTTTGTCGCGCGTGTCGCCGAGCACCGACGCCGCGCGCACCGGGCCGGGCGCGTCCGGCATGTGACAGGACTGGCAGCTCTTCTCCTCCGTGCTGAAGGCGCTATGCTGCCACTCCTGGTAGTTCATCTGCTCGGGCAGCGAGCCGATGACCTCGCCGTTCGGGCCAAACGCTTCGGTGATGAGCGTGTGGCACGAGGCGCACAGCTCCGATTCCCTGATGTGCTTGGCCTCGGCCTGTACGAAACCGGTGGCCGAGCGCATGATGGTCTTGCGGCCGGCGTCGATCCGGTACGGCCCGAAGATGACGCGCGATCCATCCGCGAGCGTGGGCAGCAGCTTGAAGTTCGCGTTGAAGCTTTCCCTCGTGCCAAGGTTGTCCGGCCCGATTTGATGACACACCGTGCAGGAGATGCCGTCGGAGGCGAGCCGATGGAGCTCCGATGTGTCGCCACTCGCGATGGGGAGGTGCGCGAAGACTTCTCCCTGGCCGCCCGCGGCCTGCGCGATCTTCTGGGTCATCGGCATGTGGCATGCCGAGCACTCGTTCTGAATGGCGGCCGAATGCGTGGGGTGATCGATCGTCTCGCGCCGCACGCCCGCATGCCAGTAGGGATCGCGCGCGGAGTTCGCCATCATCGTCGAACGCCACGTCGTCCCGATGGACACATCCTCGCCGGAAGAGGAGATCAGGTTGTTGTGGCACGCCACGCAGTTGTCCGAATGGGTGAAGAGCGACAGATCCTGGTGCGGGCTGGGCCGATCTTGCGTGGGCTGGGCCACGGCGCGCGGGTTCGGTGAGCCGATGAGGAACGACACCAGCCAGAGAGCGCAGGCTATCGAGATGGGTCGGTGAATCCGCATGGTCACCGGACGCCCTTACTTCCAGAAACTGAAGAGGCCACCATCGAACCAGTCCCAGAGGAAGTAGGTCAGCAGTTGCGGCTTCCGATCGGCGCGTTCGTTGAGCGGCACGCGGACGCCGACGTCGAGGCGGATGTGCTGCAGTTTGCTGAGAGAGATCTGCATCTGCGGCACAGCGTCCCACTCGGTCTCTCCGCCCGAAGGCTTGGCCACCAGCATCTCGAGCATCGGCGACCAGGTGCGCCCGAAGCCCTGATCCTGAGCGAACGTATAGCCGAACGTGGTGCGGAGAAAGCCTTCGTTGTCGCCGCGGCTGTGGTCCGAGGGGATTTCGAATCCAGTGTGCACCTGGAGGAATCCGTTTCTGCCGATGTACTGTCCCCACATGGCGAAGGGCTCGTAAATCCAGAACCCGTTTCCCAGCCCTTCGCTCTCCTTCCCAGTTGGCAGCACCACCGCAGCCCCCGCGGCGAAGATGCTGCCCCGGTCGAGATTGGCGTAGAAGGTGCGCCGCGCTGCGAGCTCGACGTCGCCGATGCCCCGGCTCCACTCCCCACCCTGCTCGGACTGCTGCGCGCCGAATGGCAACCTCACCTCGTACTGGCTGCGGGACCCGATGCGATGCTCGTACACCAGCTCGTTAGTCACGGCCTTGGCGCCGGAGGTTGTGATCCCCGTCGTCCAGACGGTTTCGTTCTCGGGGAACGCCTTTTCGGTGAAGAAGGCGCGCGGCAGGTTCAGGTCGCCACGCGGCCAGGACGAGTCCTGACAGAACGCCCAGATGTATTTGATGACGCGCTCGAGCTGATCGCCCGACAGCGCATCGCCAAACGCCGGCATGTGTCGATCGAGGGCGCGAATGGGCCCGCCTCGATGCGCGACGGCCATCCAGCCGGCCATCGGCTCGACCGTGTTCACCGCGCAATCCGTGAAATCGGGGATGTTGTGTCCATTCTCGCAGCGGCAGCGCGAACCCGACGACGCTCTGCGAAGAGCCACGGCCGTCAGTCGCGTGACATGTGGAGCATGTCCGACGATAGATCTCTTCCCCTGAGGCGTTGTTGGGAAGTGCCTGCTCGAGTGACGTCGGCGGCGTTGATGGATCCTGCGCGGCTCGGAGCGACACCGGGCCGGCTATCGAAAGGGAGAGCAGCGCGATGCAACCGATCGATGAACGACGCGCCTTGAACGATCGAGGTTGCACTCATCACCCTCGCGGAGACACAGGTCGGCCCCACGCTACCCTGACTTGGCTTCGAAGCCCAAACTTTGGAACCAGTCGCAAAATCAGCTGTGCGACGCGAGGAACTTCCTGCCCTGCGTCGTTTGTGACCGACCGGCTCGCGGTTGAACTCTTAATTATTTAGTTGCTTGAACGGATGCGCGCAGATACGCTGGGTCTATCTCTTAATTGTTTAAGAGATAGTGCCGAGCTGGACTGCGCCGCGCATGTTAGTCGGCGTGCATCTGCAAGATTGGCTGACGGTCTTTTTCCAGTTCACGGGAGGATCAAATGGGCCGCTCGTTCGTCCCGTGCGCCGCTCGTCGCCGTGCTTGCGGCGCCCTGGCAGCGACGCTCACAGTGTCGGCACTCGCCGCGCCGTTTTCCGCGGCCGAACGCGTGGATCCCGGTGCCATGGCGGCGATGGAAAAATTCCTCGCGCGCCCCACGATGGCCCATCAGTACCGCGCGTCGCGACGCCTGGAGGCGTCGGGCGTTGGACAACGGGCGTGGCTCGATGTCCAGACCAATTTCACCGTGGCATCGGGGTTGGTCTACGAGGTGACGGCCGAGGGCGGTTCGGGCTACATCCGCGCTCGCGTACTGCGATCGCTGCTCGACGAAGAACGACGGCTCACCGAGCGCGGAGGCGTGGCGCACGTGGCGATTTCAACCGACAACTATCGGCTCCAGCGCGGAGCGCGTCAACGAGGAAGGTCTTGCCGTGGTGGAGCCTGCTGCCGCTGCGAAACGCTCGCTCCCTCATCGTCGACAGATGTTCCTGACGCCGATCGATGGCGATCTCGTGCGTGTCGAGGGGCGACTCGCGAAGAGTCCATCGTTCTGAGTCACCCGCGTCGACGTGGTGCGACGATATCAACGGATCGAAGGGGTACTGATGCCCGTCTCGCTCGAGACGACGGCACAGCTCAGGCTGCTTGGATCGTCCGCGCTCCGGATGGTCTATCGCTACTCGGACATCGACGAACGGCCCGTCGATGAGAGCCCGCTCAACTAGATACGGCGGCCTGTTCTTGTCGAAGCCTTCGGCGGCGAGCGGCTGGATCCGTCGGTGATGGAGGAAGGATTACACCGTGGAAATCTGGCGGTGAGGCAGGGATTCGAACCCTACGAGCGCGTGTTTTCCAACTCGGTGATGGCGCGCGACATCTGGTGAGCAGGGTTCGAATTCCAGAGCCGGTATCCAACCGCGCTCGAGGAACACGACAACACCGCCACCGACTTGATGGTGCGCCGAATCGGCGGCGGTCGCGCGCCACGATTGGGCCCCAATATCACCTATCCTCGATGTCCAGGGGGAGGGCGGAGTCCAACAGCGTGTCTTCCCAGTCGTTGCATCACCGTGCTTACTCCTTCAAACCGCCCGACTCGCTGAGCAGGCGGGCGACGATGGCGCGCCGGACCGCGCGCTTCACGACAGCACGCTTGACGGCACGACGCATGACGGCCTTCTTGACCATGCGGCGCTTCACGGCCCTCTTGACGGCGCGCCTCTTCAAGGCACGCTTCACGGCGCGCCTCTTCACGGCTTTCCTCACGATGCGCCTCTTCACGGCTTTCCTCACCACGCGCCTCTTCACGGCACGCCTCACGGCGCGCCTCTTCAAGGCACGTCTTGCCACCGCTCTTTTGACTGCTCTCTTCGCCACGTTGTCCTCCTTGAACCATCGCGGTTGCGCCCCGCGAAGCGGGCTGGCGAAGCACGCCGCAAGATGTTGGGCGTACTCGTCAGTTCGGCAGATATTGTAGTGCAGCTTCGCGATTTGTCAGAGACAACTTTTGAGAGTCGCACCGGAGGAAGTTGCGCCGAGATCGGAAAGGTAGAGCCCGCGTGCTGGACGCAGGCAGGTCAGGGACCGCCCTCGGCTGCCCCGAGTCGTTGCCGCTCGGGGAAATGCGAGGGTCCCCACTCGTACGGCATGATCCCTTCGCCTTCGCGTGAATCTCGACACCGCGTGCTGTTCGAGCGATTGATGAAGCCGCCGCAGGACAACGCACCACCGAAGGAGGTTCCCACCCTACGAGAGTCGTGGCGAGATTCCTCGACGGCCACCCGCGGGCGAATCGGCAGAAACCGAGCGAGATTGCGGCGAAGGAGATGATCCTCCGCGTGCACCTCGTGCCCGCAGTGGGTCACAAGAGGCTCGACGCGATCAAAAGCGAGGACGTGCAACATCTCAAGGGCCGCTTGAGCACGAAGGCGGCGAAGACAGTCAACAACATCCTGACGGTGCGGCACACGTTCTGTTCGCACCTGGCGATGCGCGGAGCGCCGCCGAGGGCGATTCAGGAGCTCGGCGGTCATCGCGAACTCGGCATGACGCAGCGCTACATGCACCTGACTCCAGCGGCGCTGGACAGCGCGATTCGCCTGCTGGATCAGCCGTTGGCCGTACAGAGTTTTGGAGACATTTTGGAGACGGGGAGAGTCTCCCCACGGAAGGATCAATGGCTAGAAAACTTAACTGGCGGTGAGGCAGGGATTCGAACCCTGGATACAGGTTTTGGCCCGTATAACGGTTTAGCAAACCGCCGCCTTCAGCCTCTCGGCCACCTCACCGCGACGAGATTCCTAAGTATATTGCGTACCGAGACCTGCACGCTACGGGCTACGGGACGCGGGCGCCGCGTTCACCGCGACTCGATCGCGCGCTTAATTCGGGGCACGTCATAACCCTTGGCGGAGGCGGTGCGCGATGCCTGGCGCGGCGACGGCGATGCGCCCGACTTGAGCAGCAGCACGGCCGCCAGAATCAGGGCGGTGGCGCCGAGCACGCGCGGCGTCACCGCCTCTCCGGCGAAGAGCCAGCCCAGGAACACCGCAATCACCGGGTTGACGTAAGTGTGCGTGGAGACGAGCGTGGCCGAGCAGCGCTCCAGCAGCCACGTGTAGGCGGAAAACGCGAGCACCGACCCGAAGACGATCAGGTAGCCGAGGCCGAGCAGCGAGTGCAGCGACACCGCCTGGGCGTCGACCCGCGCGATCTCGCCGGTGGCCGCGCTCGCCGTCAGCAGCAGCATTGCGCCGCACAGCAGCGTCGTCGCGGCGCGCACGAACGGATCGGCAGGGAGCGGCGCGGTGGCGGCGTAGCGGACACCGACCGCCCACGACAGCGCGCCAAACAGAATCGCGCCGGCGCCCCACAACGGCTGCGTCCCCTGTCCCCAGCCGGTGGCGAGCGCCTCGCGCGGCACCAGCAGGGCGACGCCGATCAAACCGGCGGCCAGGCCGAGGATGATGCGAGCGCTCCAGCGTGACGCGCCGGGTGCCGGCATCAGCATCGCGATCCACACCGGCTCGGTGGCGAGGAGGAGCGCGGCGATGCCCGACGGCACGATCTGCTCGGCCCAGTGCAGCGTGCCGTGGCCGATCAGGAAGAACAGCACGGCAACGACCAGGCTCGCCCGCCATTCAGTCCAGGTGACGCGGGCGCGCCACGCCCTCGCCCAGGCATAGAGGACGATGCCGGCGACGAGGTGGCGGACGCCAGCGGTGGCGAGCGGCGGAATCGTCTCGACCGCGACCTGGATGGCGAGATACGTCGATCCCCAGATGACGTAGATGGCGAAGAACGCGAGCAGCAGCCGGACGTTGACAGTCGACATCGACTTCACTCACCAGACTCACCAGGCTAACCTTCTTCTAGGCTCTATACGGTTAGATAGTATGTGTCGTTCGCATAACCGGTCAAGTCGACAATAGGGGTTATTATTGGCGCGTGGTGCAAGCCCAGCGCTTCCATCTCGTCGGCGGCCACGTCGCGCTCGACTTCGTCAACACCATCGACTGGCGTACCGATCCCGAGCGCCGCGCCGACCAGCTCGGCGACGTTGGCGACCTGGTGGCGTGGGCGCGACAGGCGCGGCTGGTCTCCGCCGCCGAGGCGGGCCTGCTGGCGCGTGCGGGCCAGCGCGACGGGAGGAGGGTCGCGGCGCGGGCCTTGGCGCGGGCGCGCGGGCTGCGAGAGGTGCTGGCGCGCGTGTTCACCGCCGCCAGCCAGCACGTCGCGCCGGCCGACCGCGATTTGCGGCGGCTCAATGCCTTCCTGGCCGCGGCGCTGCGCTCGCGCCGCATCGAAGTGCGCGGCGTCGACTATGTCTGGGGCACGGCGGTGGCTCCCGACGCCGCTGTCGCGCGCCTGCTTTGGCCGATCGTCCTCGCCGCCGCCGAGCTCCTTACCTCCGCCGACGTGACCCACGTCCGCGAATGCGCCGCCGCCGGCTGCGGCTGGCTGTTCCTCGACACGAGCCGCAGCCAGCGCCGCCGCTGGTGCACGATGCAGAGCTGCGGCAATCGCGCCAAGGCCCGGCGCTTCTATGAGCGCGAGCGCCAATCGACCAAGGCCGGCCGCGCGTGAGGGCATGAGACAGCCAGTGCGACCCGGCCGCCGTGACGGCCTGGCTTCAGCCGAGCCGCTCAGCATCGCAGCCATCGCGCGAGGGGGAGGATCACCGTTGTCCCGTAACCGGTGCATTGCCGTCTGACAGCGTTCTCATGAACGTGACGATGGCGTTCTCCTCGACTTGACTCAGGCCGAGGTTGCCGAGTTCATCCTTGTTGACGTTCGCCGTGACCTCCGGAGCGGGCCAGCAGTTGCGGGCGATCGCCTCGCGTTCCATGAGTGACTCGCTGCAGACGGGCTTCACATCGCGTGTGTTGTAGAAGTGCACCAGGCCGCTCAGCGTCTTGAAGTAGCCGTTATGCATGTAGGCCTTGACGAACGTTCCGGTCGGGCGGAGGTCCACGTTCCGCAACGTTGGGACCTTGTGCTTGCCCAGGTTCGCTTCCGCGAACCCGCGCCACTCCGGCCGCGTGGCGAGGAACGCGCCAAGGCCGCTATCGACCCACGCGGCACCGGCAGGGTTGAGCGCGCCGGCTTGATACCACGGGTTCTCGGGATTTCGAGGCACCCCGAGATTGTCGAACGTGAAGTCGGTGAGAAGCGGGGGCTGCCCGTCGGGCCCCTTGTCGAGGATGTGGCAGTTGGCGCACTTGCCTCGGCCAACGAACAGGTCGAGCCCGGTCTTCTCTTCGGTCGTGAGCGCAGCCTCGCCGGCCTGATACCGATCGAACTTCGACGAGAACGGATTGACCTCTCGCGAGCGCTCGTACGCAGCCACCGCCGTTGCGATGTGATCGTAGGCCCGATCGGACGTTGCGCGGTGCTGTGGATCCATCCGGAGGGGACCCGTCGGCAACGTTGCACGCAGCATCGACGTCCGGTGGCCACGCGATGCTGCAGCTACCAGGGTACCGTGCCTCGAAGGCGGCCGCATAGTCGGCGCTGCATACGCGTCGGACCACGCAGCCGGTGTCGGGCAGCGCCTGCTCCACCGGGTTCACGAACGGCCCTTGTGCCTGATCCGCGATCGGGTCTCCGAGTCTTTCGCCCGTCGCGCGGCCGTCCCAGAAGTTGCCACCCACGAACTGCGTCTCGCCGTCCTTCACGACGGTGTGAAGCACCGGTGCCATGGCATACGCCACGGTCGGAGGTTTGCGGTTGCCGAACAGGCCCTTGACAGAGCCCTCATAGACCGCCGGCCCGGCATTGACGAGAGGAACATCTCCTGTCCATCCCACCTTGGGACCGTGACAGGAGGCGCACGATTGATTTTCGGCGAGTGAGAGCCGTTGATCGAAGAACACCGACTTGCCGAGCTGTTCGAGCGCGGTGAGCGCAGGCGCCGAGCTGCGGGTGCACGCCAGCGACCCGGTCATGACGGCCACGAACATGACGCGTCGAACGAGTGTCATGAGGACGTCTTCAGGCTTTTCCCAAGAACCTTTCCGCCAGCCACATCAACGACAAGATCTCGATCACCAGATCGAGACGGCGACCATCGGCGGCGAGGCTTACTCCTGACTAAAGGTTCAAAACCGCAACCCAGCCTGCCACTACCATCGTCGGCTGACCTGGACGCCGACGGCGGCGCGCGAGACTGCAGGCCTAACAAATGTCCGTTTCTCCGGCTCGGGATAGACGACCGTCGTCTTGTGTATGAGCGCCCCAACGGCAAGTCCGAGACCCGCACCTAATGCGCCGGCCATGATCGAAGCGTCTGTGCACTCTTCGTGGTTCGGGCCAGTGCAAGCGATCACTGCGCCTGTGGCGGCCCCCGCGCCGGCCCCGATGAGCACAGCCATGCGGAGTGGCTGGCGACGCACCGCGACCTGCCGGACGGTCTCCCTCGTGAAGTGCTTCTCGCCGGCGTCGGTCTGGAGTGTGATCTCTTCGGCCGTGAGGCGCGTCAGACGACCGGCCGCCCTGCCCCCCGAAGCGTCCTCGACCAGAAGCCGATCATTGAGGTTGACCCGAAGCGCAAGGTCTTCGAGCAAGCTGGTCTGAACGCTGGCGGCCGGCGACGGCTGAACGGAAGCGACGGCCTCTGACGCGCGATAGACAGGCTTCATCCGAGGGATGAGAGCGGCGATAGCCAGTCCGACACCCGCGCCGATCGGGGCGCCACCGAGCAGTCCAACAATGGCGCAGCCCGCACCACCTTCGTGCGAGCAGTTCGCCACCGCGCCAAGGACCGCGAACACCCCGGCCCCAATGAGTGCACCCTTGCGGAGCGCGTAGCCGCGCACGGCGACCGCGCGAACGGTGTCGCGCGTGAAACGTTTCTCGCCGGTCTCGGTCTGGACTGCGATCACATCGCGCGTGAGGCGCGTGAGGCGCCCGGTGGCCTTGGCTCCCGACCGATCCTCGACGCGAAGGTGATCGTCGATGTTGACCCGAAGCGCGAGGTCCTCGAAAGACTGAAGCGCCTGAGCCGAGATTTGCGACGGTGCCACCAGCAGGACAACAACGAACGACGCGAGACCCGTTCGTCGCACAGAATGATTATCGTTTGCTTTGGGAACAATGCGAGGCGGTCCCTACGATTGCCCCCGAAATTACTCTTGTCGAGTCTCAGAATCGGTAGCCGGCGCCGAACCAACTCGTCTGAGCCGCCGGTTTGTCGGCGAACGCGTCGGTTCGATGCCGAAATTCCCGCACCCAGCCCGCTTCAGTCGCAATCCCCCCGGATTGGTCTTCGGCATTGTCAGCGGCTGGCCAGCCGAAGCGTCGAGGCTTCAGTTGGTCGTCCGGACGGAACGTATGATGCAGTCTCCAGGCCAAGCAGTGCCTTTACCCGTTCGAGCATCGGCACTAGAGATTTATTGATCGCCGGCAGTCGGGTGCGTTCTTGTCACCCCGCCGATTCCGGATCGCTTGTTGCGTGCGAACTCAACGGCTCACTGCCGCTACGACCTGGCCGACCGTGCCGCCCGATCAAGACATTCCCGCTGCGCGGAATCAAGGGCTCGCCGCCTTATCTCCACGACGTCGCTGCTGATCTCGACCGAGCAAGTCCGCGGGTTTGCGCAACGGTGTACCAATCAGATCATAGATACCGGGACTCAAGGAAGGTTCTATGCCTGTGAAAGACATCGTCCAGAGAAGGATCAAATCGCTCTTCATGGGCGGCGCCGTCGGACTCGCGTGCGGAGCGGTTGTCATCGCCGCGCAGAGCGCGGCGCCGGAAACCTTCGCGGCGCTGGTGTCGCGTCTTCAGCAGGAGAAGCCGACGTTCGCCAAGCGGCAACAGGTGCGGCACCTGCTCGCTGCCCGCTACGACCTGGCCGACCGCGCCGCCCCCGGCGTGATGATGTCGAGAGGCAAGGCGGTGCAGGACGGCGTGCGGGTCAAGCTCCCCGCTAACGTCACCTGGGAGAGTCTCGCCTCCATGACTCCCGAGACCATCAAGGCCCAGAACCTCTGGCCGGCGGGCTTCCTGCCGCTGCCCCATCCGCACCACGAGGCGGGCGGCATGATCTTCCCGAAGTTCCTCATCGATGAGACCAAGCGACAGACCGACCGCGACCTCACGCGGGCTTCACCTCGCCACGATGTCGATCGCCTGCTTCGACTTCCGCCGCGCTCATCTTCCTGTCGCTGCGGCGTGATCGATGTGCAGCTCGACGCCGTCCGCGCCGGCCTGCTCGAGCAGCCTGGCGTAGGAGGTCCAGCCTCCCGGCGTCACGCCGTTGAGAGAACGCCTCACCGGGATACCGGACGGCGTGCTTGATCCGCCGCAGATGCTCGAGGGCCTCCTCGGTCCGAGCGCCAGACTCGGGTCCGGCGCGAAGCTGTTCGGCCTCGGCTGACGACTCGCTGTGGCTTTCGACGTTGAAGAACGCGTCCATCTGCTCGCCGGTGATTTCCTCCTCGTACAGCGAGCGCAGCACCACCAGCGACGGCGCCGCGTCCTCGAGCGCCTTGACGCGTGTCCAGATCGTCGCCGAGCGGCCCGCTCCGACGATCAGCGGATGCGGCAGGCGCATCCCGAGGTACGTGGTGCTGAGATCCATCACTCCTCCTTGGAGTCGGGTGCGCCGGCTCTTCCTGCGGCGGCCTGAATCACCGGCACGGTGATCCCCGCGAGCTGCTGATAGACGGCGTAGCGGCGCTCGGCGGCCGCCTGCGACTCGGCGACGAACGCCTTGTACCGCGCGGGATCGGCGCGTTCGACCGTGCGGAAGCGCGACTCGTTGCGCAGGTAGTCGGCGACCCTCGCCTTCGGCGGCCCGTAGTCGAGGTGCAGCGGCGGCTCGCCCTTGACGAGCCGCCGCGGATCGAAGCGGTAGAGCGGCCAGACGCCGGAGTCGACGGCCAGCTTCTGCTGCGACGCGCCGTGCGCCATGTCGTAGCCGTGCGCGATGCAGTGGCTGTAGGCGATGATCAGCGACGGCCCGTGATACGACTCCGCTTCGAGAAACGCCTGCGCCGTCTGGGCCATCTTGGCGCCGAACGCCACCTTCGCGACGTACACGTGCCCGTACATGTTGGCCAGCAGACCGAGATCCTTCTTCCCGATCGGCTTGCCCGCGGCGGCGAACTTGGCGGCGGCGCCGAGCGGCGTCGCTTTCGACTGCCTGGCCTCCGGTGTTCGAGTACACCTCGGTGTCCAGGACGAGGATGTTGACGTCGCGCCGGTTCGCCAGCACGTGATCGAGCCCGCCGTAGCCGATGTCGTACGCCCATCCGTCGCCGCCGACGAGCCACACGCTCTTCTTCACGAGGTAGTCGGCGAGCGTTTCGAGCCGGCGCGCCTCGGCGATCGACATGCCCGGCGAGCTGGCGCCGCAGCGCCACGACCCGCTCGCGCTGCGCCGCGATGCCGGCCTCGTTCGACTGATCGGCGTCGAGCAGCGCCGTGGCCAGGCCGTCGCCGATCTGCGGCGCGAGGCGCTGGACGCAGACCGCGAGCCGCCGCGACGTGCGCGTCGAGCGCCATCCGGAAGCCGAACCCGAACTCCGCGTTGTCCTCGAAGAGCGAGTTCGACCACGCCGGCCCTCTGCCGTCGCGATTGGTCGTGTACGGCGTGGTCGGCAGGTTGCCGCCGTAGATCGACGAGCAGCCCGTGGCGTTCGCGATCAGCAGGCGGTCGCCGAAGAGCTGCGTGAGCAGCTTGAGTACGGCGTCTCGCCGCAGCCCGCGCACGCGCCCGAGTACTCGAACAGCGGCTCGAGGAACTGCGAGCTCTTGTGGTCGAGCTTGCACGATGCTCGGTGCGATTCACCTCGGGGAGATCGAGGAAGAAGTCGTAGTTGACGCGCTCGCTGTCCCGCAGCGGCGCCTGCGGATGCATGTCGATCGCCTTGTGCTTCGGATTGGTGCGGTCCTTGGCCGGGCAGACGTTGACGCACAGATTGCAGCCCGTGCAGTCCTCCGGCGCCACCTGGATCGTGAAGCTGCTGGCCCTTGTATTCGTTGCCCTTGTACAGCGTCGACTTGAACGTCGGCGGCGCGCCCGGCGAGCGCGCTCTCGTCGTACACCTTCGCGCGGATCGCGGCGTGCGGGCAGACGAGCGCGCACTGGTTGCACTGGATGCAGACCTTCGAGTCCCAGACCGGGATCTCGAGCGCGATGTTCCGCTTCTCCCATTTCGCGGTCGCCACCGGCCAGGTGCCGTCCACCGGAAACGCGCTCACCGGCAGCAGATCGCCCTTGCCGGCCAGCATCACCGCGGTCACCTTCTGGACGAAATCGGGCGCCCGCTCGGACGACGAGCGGCGGCCGGCGTGCGGCGTCGAGCTGACCGCGTCCGGCACTCGGATCTCGTGCAGGTGCGCGAGCGCCTGATCCACCACCTCGCAGTTGCGCCGCACGACCTCCGGGCCGCGCTTGCCGTACGTCTTCTCGATGGACTTCTTGATGTGCGCGATCGCCTCGTCGCGCGGCAGCAGGCCTGCGATGGCGAAGAAGCAGGTCTGCATGATCGTGTTGATGCGCGTGCCCATGCCGGCGCGCTTCGCGAGTTCGTACGCGTCGATCGCAAAGAAACGGATCTTCTTCTCGATGATCTGCTCCTGCAGCTCCGTCGGCAGATGATCCCACACCTCGTCGGCAGGGAACGGCGCGTTCAGCAGGAACGCGGCGCCCGGGCGCCGCGTGCTCGAGCACGTCGATCTTGTCCACGAACTCGAACTGGTGGCAGGCGACGAAGCTGGCGCGATTCACCAGGTACGCCGAGCGGATCGGCCGCTTGCTCGTGCGCAGGTGGGAAACGGTGATCGCGCCCGATTTCTTCGAGTCGTACACGAAATATCCCTGCGCGTAGAGATCCGTTTCCTGCCCGATGATCTTGATGGAGTTCTTGTTGGCGCCCACAGTGCCGTCGGCACCCAGACCGTAGAACACCGACGCCGACACGTCTTCGGACTTCGGTCCGGAAAGACGGATCCCACGTAAGCGACGTGTGCGTCACGTCGTCGACGATGCCGACGGTGAAATGACGCTTCGGGCGTGCTCTTTGGCGAGCTTCATCGAAGACCGCCTTCACCATCGCGGGCGTGAACTCCTTCGACGACAGCCCGTAGCGGCCGGCGATGACCCGCGGCGGAGGCGCTGAGCGGCGAGACGCCTTCGGCGTGGGCTTCCGCCAGGGCGGTCATACGTCCAGATAGAGCGGATCGCCGATGGCTCCCGGTTCCTTCGTGCGATCGAGGACCGCCAGGCTGCGCACGCTCCTCGGCAACGCACGAAAGAACGCCTCCGCGAGAACGGCGGTAGAGCCGAACCTTCAGCACGCCGACCTTCCCGCCGCGCGGCATCAGAGGCTCGACGGCCTCCTCGGCGGTTTCGGCGCCCGAGCCCATCAGCACGATCACGCGCTCGGCGGCGGGATCGCCGACGTACTCGAACAGGCCGTAGCGCCGGCCCGTCAGCTGTCGCGAACGATCGCATCGTCCGTTCGATGATCTCCGGGCACGCGTCGTAGAAACGATTCGCGGCTTCTCGCCCTGAGATGACATCGGGATTCTGCGCCGTCCCGCGGAGAACGGGACGATCGGGCGTCAACCCGCGCAGTCGATGAGCGAAAATCGACGATTCTGAAATAGCGCGCGCAAGTCGTCGTCACCGATCTCCTCGATCTGGTGCTCTGGGACTGCAAGCCGTCGAAGAATGCAGAAAGGAATCCGCGTCTCGAGCGTCGCCGCGTGCGCCACGGCGGCCATGTCGTGGGCTTCCTGGACGGAGTTGGAACAGAGCAGCGCAAACCCGGTCTGGCGGCAGGCCATCACGTCGGAGTGATCGCCGAAGATCGACAGGGCGTGCGTGGCGAGTGTTCGCGCCGCCACGTGCATCGTGAAGGGCGTCAGCTCCCCCGCGATCTTGTACATGTTGGGGATCATCAGCAGCAGGCCCTGAGAGGCTGTAAACGTGGTCGCGAGCGACCCGGCCTGCAGCGCGCCGTGGACGGCGCCGGCCGCGCCGCCCTCCGATTGCATCTCCGCCAGCTCGGAACCGCCCCCCACAGGTTTGTCTTCTTGCGACTCCACCACCAGCAGATTGGCCATGGGACTGCTCGGCTGTCGGTGATGCGATCGTCTGCTCCCCGAACGCGCGATCTCCGCGTTTTCCCGATCTCACCGCGGTATGCCATGCTGGATCGATGGCGACCCGATGAACGGACTATCCACCGCTCAAGCGACCGAAGAACTCGCGCGCGTCGGGCCCAATGCGCTGCCCGAGCGGGCTCCCGATCCGCTGTGGCACCGGTTCGTCGGTCAATTCCAGAGTCCCCTGATCTACATCCTGCTGTTCGCCCTCGCCTTTGATCTCGGTCTCTGGTCCTATGAGGGTGCGCATGCCTGGCCAATCGAAGCGACGGCTATCGGTTTGATCCTGCTGTTCAATGCGGCGCTCGGCCTCTACCAGGAACAGCGGTCCGAGGCGGCCTTGAATCGATTGAAGGCCCTGGCTGCAGCGCAGGCATGGGTACTCCGCGATGGCCAACTCGTCCGTCTCCCGGCGCGCGCCCTCGTTCCCGGCGACTGGGTGCGCCTCGAAGCGGGCGACCGCGTCCCTGCAGACGGGACGCTGATCGACGCTCGCGGCGCCATGTTGGATGAATCCATTCTCACGGGTGAATCCATCGCCGTTGACAAGAGCGATGGAGACGAAGCGTTCAGCGGCACCTTGCTCGTCCGCGGCAAAGCCTACCTTGTGCTGACGCGGACTGGCCGATTGAGCGCCATGGGCCGTCTGGCCACCATGCTCGGCGATATCCAGGCCGCAAAGACGCCGCTCGAACGTCGGGTGGATCGCTTGGGTCGCCAGATCGCACGGTGGGTGCTGGTACTCGCAGCCGCGCTCGGCGTCCTCGGCATCGTGGCAGAGGGGCTCGGCCACGCGCCGGAGATGATCATCTTTGCGGTGTCATTAGCCGTCGCGGCAGTGCCGGAAGGACTGCCCGCAGTGCTCACGGTGGCGCTGGCACTTGGAGTCGAGCGCATGGCGCGGCACCGCGCAGTCGTTCGGCGACTCTCCGCCGTCGAGGCGCTCGGATCGGTCACGGTCATCGCAACCGACAAGACGGGCACGCTGACTGAAAGCCGCATGGACGTCCGCTCGCTCGACGTGTCCGACCTGTCACGCGCGCTCGCGGCCATCGTGCTGGCGAACGACGCGGACCTGATGACTGGTGCGGGCGACCCGCTCGAACTCGGTCTACTGCGCCATGCAGCAGCCGTCCACGGCGTGGACATCGCGCGGCTGCGCCAGCTGCACCCGCTCGTTTCGGAACGGCCGTTCGACAGCACCTGGAAGTTCGCGCGTGTTACGGTGCGAGAGGGTGAGCGGGTAGTGAGTTATCTCAAGGGCGCGCCCGAAATTCTCTTCAGCCGTTGCACACTCTCGATCGAGGACCGCGAATCATGGGCGGAGAAGGCCGATGCCTACGCGCGCGAGGGGTTTCGGGTACTGGCGGTCGCGTGGGCCGAGGGCGAGACCGAAGAGGACCTATCGCTGCTCGGCCTCGTTTTGTTCTGGGATCCACCACGGGCCGAGGTGCCGGACGCCGTCGCCACGGCCCTGGCCGCCGGCATCCGCGTCATCATGATCACGGGCGATCATCCGGCGACCGCGCTGGCGGTCGCGCACTTGATCGGCATCCCGGGAGTGCGGGTGCTGACTGGTGAAGACCTCGACGAATATCAGACCGCTTCCCTGATCGAGGCGCTCGACGAAGTGAACGTCTTCGCACGCGTGCGGCCGGAGCAGAAGCTGCTGCTCGTCGAACTACTGCAGGCGCAGGGTCAGATCGTCGCGATGACCGGGGACGGCGTCAACGATGCGCCTGCGCTCAAGCGCTCGGACGTCGGTGTGGCAATGGGCCAGCGTGGCTCGGATGTCAGCCGCGAGGTGGCGGACCTGATCCTGCTCGATGACAACTTCGCGACCATCGTCGGCGCGGTCGAGGAAGGCCGCGGCATCTACGAGAACATCCAGAAGTTTCTCCGATTTCTATTCTCAACCAATCTGTCTGAAGTGCTGTTGGTGGCTGGTGGCGCGGTGCTCGCGTTCGCCCTCGACCTTCGCGACGAAACCGGGGCGCTGATGCTGCCGCTGACCGCGGCGCAAATCCTCTGGATCAATCTCATGACCGACGGCGTGCCCGCCCTGGCACTCGCGTTCGACCGAACGCCGGGCGTCATGCAACACCCGCCGCGCCAGACCGACTCGCCGTTGCTCGACCGACCCTCGGTCCGTTTCGTCGTCGGAGCAGGCAGCATGAAAGCGGCCCTCGCACTGGGCGTCCTGGGCCTCGTGCCCTGGTTGGGGTACCCTCTCGACGTCGCGCGAGCAGTCACATTTCACTTCATGGCCATCGGCCAGCTGATGCTCACCTACCCATCCAGACACACCTGGATGCGCCCGCTTCCCAACGGGTATCTGCATGCCGCCGTCATCGTTGGCATCGGCATCCAAATCGCCGCGGCCTTCCTGCCGTTTACGTCGGAACTCCTGGGACAGGCTGCCATTCCTCCGGCGCTATGGGGCATCGTGTTCGGCGGAGCGTTGCTGGCGTGGGGGCTGGCAGAGGCAAGCTCTCGGCTCGCCTGGCGCCATCACGCAGGCGAAAGCCGCGGACGATAATCCGCATTCAGTGTCTTGCTGCGGCGCTCGTCATCGGCTGTCTTGCATCGGGACATTTGACGACGAGCGGCTTACGCAGTCCTGATATGTTCGGAGGTCAGCGATGACCACGCGCGCGTACACGCGGCAACGCGAACCACATGAACCGAGGTCCAGATGAATGCCCTTGCCACGCCGCAACCGTGTTCGGGATCCTCTTCGGCGCCACCCTGTTGGGCATGCGCCTGCGCGCCGCGCTTCCCCAGCACCATTTGAGTCATGACGCGAAAGACGCGGTCAGGGTCGGAATGGGATCGGTCGCGACGATGGCGGCCCTCGTTCTCGGACTGCTCGTCGCCTCGACGAAGAGCGCGTACGACACCGAGAAGAACGAAGTGATTCAGATGTCGGCCAGGATTGATTACCTGGACCACGTGCTGGCCAATTACGGGCCTGGGACTAAAGAGGCGCGTGACCTGCTCCGCGTCGCGGTTCAGCGTGCCCCCGAACCCGACTGTCATTGTTGCGCTCATGCTGTCGGCGCTGTCGGTGTCCGGCGCGATCTTCCTGATTCTCGAACTGGACTTGCCTTTTGACGGCATCCTCCAGATCTCGAATGCTCCGATGCGCAATGCGCTGGAACATCTCGGGCACTAGCGATGATGCAGGCGAGCGCTTCGCCCGCTCAGAAGCCGAGTGGGCTACGCGGGCCAGGCTTAGACGGTTGTTGAGTGGCCAGGCCTGAGGTAGAACGCGGACCTTGTTCCGGGCCGTGTGGAGTATTCCGCGCCCGCGCGGATAGAAACGGTTGCTGGAAATCCGGCATGGCGAGATCGATCGAGGCTGCGTCCCTGCGGTCTCGCGGGCGCCGCCGGGGCGTGCGCCGTCTGGAATCCTTCGACGACCACACGCTCGACTGGCGATGGCAGAAGCCGCTGGATGTCGCGCAGCAGTGACGCATCTGACGTCGTGACGAGTGAGATTGCGCGCCCGGTCATCCCGGCGCGTCCCGTTCGGCCCACGCGATGGATATAGTCCTTGGCGACGAGCGGCAGATCGAAATTGACCACGAGCGGCAGCTGCGCGATGTCGAGGCCGCGTGCGGCGATGTCGGTCGCGACGAGCACGCTCACACGGCCGGACTTGAAATCGGCGAGAGAGCGGCTGCGGGCGCCCTGCGCCTTGTTGCCGTGAATCACCGCGACCTTGAGGCCCTCGCGCTCGAGATGGTCGCCGACGCGATCCGCGCCGCGCTTCGTCTTGCAGAAGACCAGCGCCTGCCCCGTCGGCGCCTGCGTCAGAACATGCACGAGCAAGGCCCGCTTCTGGTCGGACGCGACGGGATGCAGCCGATGCGTCACCGTCGGCGCCACGACGTGCCCGTTCGACGCGTCGACGCGCGCGGGATCGCGCGTGAACTCGCCAGAGAGGCGTTCGACGTCTCCCGACAGCGTCGCCGAGAAGAGCAGCGTCTGGCGCGCGCGCGGCAACGCCGCGAGCACACGGCGAAGCGGCGGCAGGAATCCCATGTCGAGCATCCGGTCGGCTTCATCGAGCGTCAGGATCTCGATCGCCGACAGGTCAATCGTGCGGCGCTGCAGGTGATCGATGAGCCGACCCGGCGTTGCGACCACGATGTCCGTGCCTTGCCTGAGCGCCTGTATTTGCGGGCCCATCGGGATGCCCCCGAAGATCTCCGTCACGCGCACGTGCACGGGCGCTCCATACACGGAGAGCGCGCGCCGCACCTGGACCGCCAGCTCACGCGTGGGCACGAGCACCAGCCCGCGCGGACTGCGCGTCTTCGTTCGATTCCCTCGCACGACGAGGCGCTCGATCATCGGTAGTCCGAACGCAGCGGTTTTGCCGGTGCCTGTTTGCGCGCGCGCCAAGAGATCCACGCCGGTCAGCACGAGAGGAATCGATCGAGACTGCACCGGTGTGGGTTGCTGATAACCCAACCGGGCGAGCGGTGCAGATAGAGAGGGCGCGAGCCCGAGTTCCGAAAACGACATGTGAGCAATGCTCCTGGGCGCCTGGAGCGTTTCCGATGCGCCCGAGGCTTGAAATATGTGTAGACATGTGGCGCCGACTCGGCGCGCACTATGCGGACGGAGCACGAGCTCCGACGGATTCTGTTTCGTAGCTAAGGACTTGAGGAGAAGCGAGTCAGGAAAGGCTCGTTACGCCTACAGAAGGCAGAGCGCGGAAGAAGATCCGATAAGGGAGTATAGCACAGCGGGAGACGTCGCGTATTTCGGTCCCCTGCCGGACGACAGCGTATACTTGATGTAGTCCCGCTTTCCTGAGCTCTGCGGCCATTCCGGCCTCCAGCCCTCACCAAAGCACAACCCAAGAGAGGGCTATGCGCTCATTCGATTCCCGCGGCGCTCCGACAGGATCGGCGGCTTCGCAGGTGACCAATCCCACGAACTGCCCGGCATGCCAGTCGACCTCGATCACGACAACCGCCAAGAATCCCGACTCCGCCAGCTATTGGCGCTGCACGAAGTGCGGCGATATCTGGAATGATTCACGCAGCCATGCAGCGCGCAGCAGGACCCAAAGATGGCGGTAAAGAAACGTCAGATCGCGCGCGAACTGGACGAGTTGATCGCCGCGTTGGATCGCAGGGTCCCCCAACTCGAACGGGCCGCCGAATCGTCGATTGCCAACGACGCAGCGGCACTCAAGGTCAAGGCGCTCAACCGCCTCGCGGAGCTCCGCGAGCACGATGCGTTGACTCAGGCGAAGCCGGGCTCAGCGCCATCCAAAACGACACGCTGAACCCTCCTGCGGCGATCCTCACGCCGCACTGGTTCTCGACCGGTGACGCATGAACGCGCCGGCCGAGGTTCAGATTGAAGAGTGGCGGCCCGATCTCTCCGGACCTTCTCTCGATCGAGACATCGACATGCTGGCCGAAGTCCTCCGTGCCGTCGTCTACGTCGGCGCCGGCGTGAGCTTCGTCGTCCCATTTTCCCTCGACGACGCCCGGGCGTTCTGGATCGAGACGGTGCTGCCTGGCGTGCGCGCGAGAACGCGGCGCGTCGTGGTCGCCCGGCTGGATGGACGGATCGTGGGAACGGTGCAGCTCGACCTGTCCGTGCCGCCTAATCAACTCCACCGCGCGGAAGTGGCAAAGCTGCTGGTCCATCCCACTGCCCGGCGCCGCGGCATTGCCCGGGCATTGATGGTCGCGCTCGAAGCCACCGCCCTGTCGGCCGGCCGAACGCTGCTCACGCTCGACACATGGACCGGCGGACACGCCGAGCTTCTCTATCGATCGCTTGGCTACGTCACGGTCGGCGTCATTCCCCGCTACGCGCGCGGGTCGCTGACGCCCGAGCTCGAGCCGACGACGATCATGTACAAAGAGCTGGCCCCCCAGGTCAGTCCGCGACCCTAACGGCCATCAATACAGGCCCGCCCTCCACCTCGATGTTCAGCCTGGGTTGGGTTTCCGTCTCCTGACGCTGATCGCGTGTTTGCCAATCCGATCAAGTCAACTTTTCATGAGGTATAGTCACCCGCGAGACGACCATGCCGCACAAGCTTTGGATGCTCGCGACACTCCTCTTTTTCACTCAGCCTTCCAGCGCCACTCGCGGCGCGGCCGGCGCGGAACCGGTCGAGGTCGCGTCACCTGACGGCAACGTCGCCGTCTCGCTGGCGGTCAAAGCGCTGCCGCAGCCATATCTGCAGGGAGAGCGCGCGTACTACCGCATCAGCTATAAGGGCTCGGCCATTCTGACCGATTCGCCGCTGGGCCTCGATTTCTTCGGTGCGAATGCGCTGGACCAGGATTTCGACATCGTCGATACGCGACGCGACTCGCACAGGGCGACCTGGGAGACATCGCTTCGGCACGAAACGAGCGGTCCCGGACAATTACAACGAGATGACCGTCTCGATGCAGGAGCGCCGGGCGTCCGGCAGGCGACTCGACCTGGTCTTCCGCGCGTACAACGAAGGCGTCGCCTTTCGCTATGTCGTGCCGAAGCAGGACGCGATTCAGACATTCGCGCTGGCATCCGAAGACACGGGATTCTATTTCGCGAGCGACGTGTCGGCGTACGCGCTGAACATGGGGCGTGTGAACACGCACAACGAGGCCGAGTTCACGCGCGTCGGCCTGTCTGAGATCAAGCCCTCGTCGATCATCAACGTCCCGCTTCTGGTCGAGGTGCCGTCAGGACCCTGGGTCGCGCTGCTCGAAGCCGATCTGACGGACTACGCCGGCATGTACGTGCGCGGCGTTCCCGGCGTGGCCAATGCGCTCGTCACCACACTTTCTCGTCCTCCGCGGAAGGAAGCCGTCGCGCGAAACCTCGTCTGGAGCGAGTATCAGGCGACAGAGCAGCCGGTGACGGGAACCGCGCCCAAGGCCACACCCTGGCGCGTGGTGATGATGGGGCCGACACCAGGGAGCCTGATCGAGGCGAACTACCTGATCCTCAATCTCAATCCTCCCTCGGCGCTGGCAGACACCTCATGGATCACGCCCGGGAAGGCCGTCTGGGACTGGTGGTCGGGCAGTTACGCTGAGCGCGTTCCGTTCACGCCTGGCATGAACACGCCGACGATGAAGCATTACATCGAGTTTGCCGCCCGGCATCACATCGAGTATCTGCTAATCGACGCCGGCTGGTCCGCGCAGGATGCGGGACTCCCGGGCGGCATCACCACACAGTCGCCGAGCATCGACATCGCCGCGATCATGAAGCACGCCAGGGAGAAGGGCGTGAAGATCATCCTCTGGGTGGAATGGCAGGCCCTGGATCGTCAGCTCGACGAGGCGATGGCGTTGTACGAAAAGTGGGGAGTCGCGGGCATCAAGGTGGACTTCATGAATCGCGACGATCAGGAGATGGTCAATCTCTACGAAAAGTGGACCCGCAAGGCGGCGGAACATCATCTCGTCGTGGACTATCACGGCGCGTACAAACCCACGGGGCTGCGCCGCACCTATCCGAATCAGCTCGTCCGCGAGGGTGTCATGGGCCTCGAATACAACAAGTGGAGCGAACGCATCACGCCGGAGTACGACGTGACTGTTCCCTTCACCCGAATGCTGGCCGGGCCGATGGATTACACACCGGGCGGCTTCCGCAACACGGCCCGCGGCAAGTTTCAGGTGCGGGACATCGCCCCCATGACACAGGGGACGCGCGCTCATCAGGTGGCGATGTTCGTGGTGTACGAGGCGCCGCTCACCATGGTGGCGGACTACCCCGAAGCATATGAAGGCCAGCCGGGCTTCGAGTTCATCGAGAGGACCCCAACCGTCTGGGACGACACCAAGGTCTTGAACGGCGAAGTCGGAAAGTACATCACGATCGCGCGCCGGAAGAACGACACCTGGTACATCGGAAGCATGACGAACTGGGACGCGCGGGACCTTGATGTTCCCCTGAGCTTCCTCGGAACCGGACAGTACGACGCGCAGATCCTCGCCGACGCCGCCGACGCCGGAGAGGTGGCGACACATGTCGCCGTGTCAACCGACACGGTGCAGGCGGCCGGACACCTCACGATCCACATGGCGCCAGGCGGTGGGTTCATGGCCATCCTGACACCCGCGAACATGAAATGAACGGGACGCGATCGACTCTTGACAGCGCTGGCGCCCTTGCTGTATTTAACCTAATAATTAACTACAGTCCAGGCCCGACATGCAGATGCAGACCGACCACCTCAGTACCGACGTTCTCCGCCCTCGCCGATCCCACCCGTCGTGCCATCCTCGCGAGGCTGGCCACCGGCGATGCATCCGTGACGGAGCTGGCCGAGCCCTTCGACATCAGCCTCCCCGCCGTTTCCAAACACCTGAAGGTGCTCGAGAACGCCGGCCTTATCGCGCGGAGCCGCGAGGCGCAGTGGCGCCCGTGCCGGCTTCAGCCCGCCGCCTTCGAAGACGTGTCCGCATGGATCGACCGGCATCGTCAGATGTGGGAGGCCCGGCTCGACCGACTCGACGAGGTGCTGCGCGATCTGCAGTCCAAAGAGAAGAAGCGCACGGCGCCGGCACGCGCCCGAAAGAGCAGGAGCGACCGATCATGAGTGTCATCGCCGACTTCAAATTTGCCCTGCGCTCGCTCGCCAGGGTCAAGGGCCTCGCGGCCACGGTCATCCTCACGCTGGCTCTTGGCATCGGCGCCAACGCGGCGATCTTCAGCGTCGTCCGCGGCGTGCTCCTGCGCCCGCTCGTCAACCGCGACGAAGACCGGTTGATCTACATCCGCCAGAGCGCGCCGGGCATCAAGATGGAGAACGCCAACTTTTCGGTTCCGGAACTGCGGGATCTCCAGGGTCGCGTCAAGTCGCTCAGCGCGTTCGGCGACTTCTCCGTGATCGAGTTCACGATGCTCGGTCTCGGCGAGCCTCGCATCGTGCGTTCGGGCGTCGTGGGCGGCTCGTATTTCGAGGTGATGGGCGTGCGACCCGTGCTCGGCAGACTTCTCGGACCGAGCGACGACGGGCCTCAGGCTGCCGGCGCGGCCGTGCTCACGCATCGCTTCTGGACCACCGCGTGGAAGAGCGACCCGGCGGTCATCGGCAAGACGGTGAGACTCAGCGATCGCACGGCAACCATCGTCGGGGTCGTCGAGCCGTCGGTTCCGTATCCGGCAGAGACCGAGATCTTCGCGAACATCGTCACGAGCCCGCATCACCTGGACGCGACGATGGTTGAAGGCCGCGTGCATCGCATGACGGAGCTCTTCGGCCGCCTGGCGCCTGGCGTGGATCTCGAGACGGCACGGGCCGAGCTCCGCACGGCGTATGGAGCCATCGTCAAACAGTATCCCGAGGCGTACCCGTCGAATGGCGACTATCGCATCGACGCCGTGCGGCTCCGCGATCAGATCACGTCGCCCGCCAGGACGGTGCTGCTGGTGCTGCTCGCCGCATCGGCGCTGATCTTCGTGATCGCCTGCTCGAACGTCGCGAACCTGATCCTCGCGCGATCGGTGCGCCGCGAAGGCGAACTCGCGATTCGGGCAGCACTCGGCGCGAATACGGCCGCGCTGCGGCGTACGCTCCTCGCCGAAAGCCTGCTGCTCTGCGGCGCAGGGGCCGTGCTCGGCGTGCTGATCGCGCGACCGATGGTGTCCGTGCTGGCGCGCTACGCGTCACGCTACTCGGTCCGCGCGCTGGACCTCACCGTCGATTCCACCCTGTTGTGGGTCGGCGTCGCACTCGCGCTGACGGCCGCGGTGCTGCTGGCATTCGTCCCTCGCCTGCCATCGGCCGACGCCTCGTCCGGCCTGGGACTTTCGAGCGGCGGCGTGCGCCTCACGTCCGGCACCGGTCGCCGGCTGCAGCTCTTCGCGGTGACGCAGATCGCCGCGTCGTTCGTTCTGCTCGCCGGCGCCGGCATGCTCGTCACGACACTTCTGTCGCTGCAGTCGGTTCGAACCGGCTTCAACACGCAGAACGTGCTGGCCGTGAATGTTCCCGTGGTGGACTACACCCGGAAGCCCGAGGAGATTTCGCGCTTCTACGTCGAAGCGCTGCGCCGTGTCTCGGCCATACCCGGCGTCAACCGCGCCGCCCTGGGAACGCTCGTTCCCTGGCGCGACGGCGGGTTTTTCGAAGCGCAGTTTTCAGTTGAGGGCTACGCCAAGGCCAACGGCGAAGAGGACCCCCGCGCGCGCTTCCGGACTGTCTCTCCGGGATTCTTCGGCGCCCTGGGCGTGCCGATCATCGCGGGACGCGACTTCAACGATGCCGACCGCCGCGACGCCGAGAAGGTCGTCATCGTCAGCGAGAGCATCGCCAAGCGGATGTTCTCCGGGTCAGGAAGCCGTGAACCGTCGCCTGCTCTGGACGGATCCGGTCATGAAATTCATCGACGTCAGCATGAGCCCTCGCCGCATCATCGGCATCGTCGCCGACGTGGACGATGAGAACGTCGTGCCGGGGCCCGCGATGACCGTCTATCACCCGCTCGAACAGGAGATGATCGGCGGGCGGCTCTTCGTCCATTCATCGGTGGATCCGTATTCGCTCGTCCCAACCATCACACGGGTCATTCGAGAGCTGTCGGCCGATCAACCCGTCGAACGCGCGGCAACGCTCGACGACGTGCGCGCCGAGGTTCTCGCGCCGAATCGCGTCAACGCGCTGGTGTTCGGCGGCTTTGCAGGCGTGGCGTTGATGATTGCCGTCGTCGGCGTCGCCGGTGTGCTGGCGTTCTCGGTGAGCGCGCGCACCCGCGAATTCGGCATCCGGCTGGCCATCGGATCCGAGCCGCGTCACCTGCTGGGACGGGTGCTGGGCGAAGGCGCCGTCATCGCGTTGGCCGGAATCGTGGCCGGTGTTCTCGGCGGGCTCGCGCTGGCGCAAGTGGCACGTGTCATCCTCGGCAGCCTGAACATGCCCAGTGTCCTTGCCATCACCGTGTCGGCGACCATTCTCATCGTCGCGGCGCTCGTCGCGTCGCTGATGCCGGCCGCGCGCGCGTCGCGCGTCGACGCGATTCAAGCCCTGCGGTCGGAGTGATGGTTACATCGGGGGCACTTCAATGCCGTGCTTCTGGGCGATTGCGACGATGCGCGCGAAATCAGCTGGAGCGGGCGGTGCGGGCCGCTGCGAGAGATCCGTCGCTTCCCTTCCGGCTTCCTCAATAAACCGTTCCACGCCCGCCGGCGTCTGCACGACGATTGCCTTCGCCGGCGCTCCCCCGCCCGCGCGATGGGTGTGAACGACACCCTTCGGAAGATACACGAACGATCCCGCAGCCGCTGAAAACGCCTGGCCGGCGAGCGAGAAGTCGAAGATGCCTTCGAGGATGTAGAAGCTTTCGTCGGCTTTGTGATGGATATGAGGCGGAGGGCCCAGTTCAGGCCCTGCGGTGAGCTCTGCGAGGGCAAAGGCGCCGTTGGTGTCCTCGCCCACGACCTTGAACGTGTGCAGATCGGTAAGGAGCCAGAAAGACCTCCCCTTGCCTTTCTCCAGGTGGACTCCGCCTTGCGGCAACGATGAGTCGGACACAGCAGGTTTCCTCCTGAGCAGATGGAGCTCGATTCTAGGCAGAGATGCGGAGAGCGATCAATGCCATCGTGACCGAGTGGTCTCAAATGTGGGGTGGGTCGAATCGAGGCCGGCGGCGTAGAATATCGGGCCCTCAGATCCCCGATGAAAGCGCGCACTCGCCTCGCACGCCGCCGTTCTTACACCGCCGATGAAGCCCTCGCCCGGCTCGTCGCCGGGAACCGGCGTTTCGTGAGCGGTCGGACACGATTTCCCGCCTTCAAGAAAGACGTGCTCGCCAGGCTTGCCAGGGGCCAGCGGCCCTACGCGACCATCATCGGGTGCAGCGACTCGCGTGTGCCCGTGGAGCTCGTGTTCGACGCGGGCTTCGGAGAGCTCTTCATCGTGCGGATCGCAGGCAACGTCATCTCACCCGAGGTCATGGGCACGCTGCAGTACGCCGCGGTGCACCTGCACACGCGGCTCTTCGTCGTGCTCGGTCATGAAGGCTGCGGCGCCGTGCACGCCGCGCTCGACATGAAAGCGCGAGGCGTGCGCAGCCGCTCACGGCTTGCGCTGCTGCTCGAGAGCATCCTGCCAGGATTGCAGAACGTCAGTACTGACCTGACGCCTCAGGCGCAGCTGGCCGCCGCAGTGGAAGCGAACGTGCGCTGGTCCATGCACCAGCTGCGCGATTCACCTGAAGGGAAGGCTCGAATGGCCGAAGGAGTCATGAAGCTCGTGGGCGCTGTCTACGAACTGAAGACCGGACGCGTGCGGTGGTTGTCGTGAGCTCGTTAGCACCGCGAATAGCGCGCTTGTGGTTCGCCTGTCGGTCGAGTTGAACGGCACCCGCCATTGTCGTTACCAAAGAGCAGGCGCCCGAGGCCAACCGAGGAAACCTGCAAACGTCACCGTGAATCACTCGTCCGTGTCAAATGGCGGAGGGGACTTTTCGACAGTGGCGAGGAAAACTGCGTGGCCAGCTGGCGGAGACCATACCTTGACCGCTCGGTTTGCTGAGAAAAAGCGCGCTTCCATAAGGCACGCGCCTTGCTCCTCAAAAAAGACATGTCACCCGCAGGACGGTGGCGGGGCTGTTCAGAGACGCCGTCTGCGCACCGACGGCGGGTTCCGTTCAGATCGATCGTCTGGCTGTTATCACTTTGCCTGTTCGGGTTTCCAACTTCGATCACAGCGCAGTCTACCGGTGACAGCGGTCTGAGCAGCACTCCCCGCGTGCATGCCGGTCAGACCGTCTCGGTGACAATGTTCGACGGCAACGAGATGAACGGAACCGTCCTGTCCATGGCAGAGTCGATCCTCGAGTTGGATTCTGCAACGGGGAAGCTGTCAATATCGCTCAAAGACGTGCGCACTATCGAGGCGCCCGATTCGCTGAAGAATGGGGCCCGAAACGGTGCTATTGCCGGGGGCCTGTCGTGCGCCCTTTTTCTCGGCAGCATAGCGTCTGGCCTCAAGTGCGAAAGTGATTGTGGGCCTGATTACAACGGCACGCGCGATGTCATCGGCACCGCGGCGTTCGGTGGCGCCCTCGGTGCGGGTGCAGGCGCGCTCGTTGGGCTATTGGTTGACCACAGGATCAGTGGTAGACGTGTTGTGTACTCCGCGCCATCGACACAATCGACTTCATGGACGATCCGCCCGGCTATCGCCGAGCAGGAATTCCGCGTGTCGGCAACGTTGACCTGGTAATAGCTCGCGGTCGATCCTCCCCGCTTTGCGCTCGCAGGATCAGCGGGAGCGACATAGAATGTCGGCTCCTGTGGCGAGCGTGACGACACCTCCTTCCTTTCTTCGCCGCGCCGGCGCCGTCGTCGCAGCTCTGCTCGCGGTCATCATCGGCACGACATTCGTGGACATCGTCCTGCACGCGGCCCATGTCTTTGCGCCGTGGGGTCAGCCGATTTCCGATCCGCTGTATCTCCTCGCCACGGCGTATCGCATCGTGTTCGGGGTCGCTGGAGGCTACATCGCCGCACGGCTCGCGCCCGACAAGCCCATGGCGCACGCGCTGGCGCTCGGTGCAGTGGCGTTTCTACTGAGCGTTGCGGGCGCTGTCGTCGCCTGGAACGCGGGCCCGTCGCTGGGGCCACTCTGGTATCCGCTCGGTCTCGTCGCCATTGCCATGCCCACCGCCTGGGCAGGCGGAAAGATTGCCGTCGGACGACGCCTCGGTTGACGAAGGCGGTTCAGTCAGCGCATCCGAACCATTCTCGTGTCTCGTGCGGGAACACGCCCGGGTCAGGAAAAGATCCGATCCAGTGTGAGCTCGAGGCCAGGTAGTAGTGGCGTGGTCAGCGCGAGTCCTGAGCCCCGCGTCACTCGGATGGGCTCTACGAATCCTGTTCCTTCCGCTCGGAAGATGACCATCGCGTCGTGATCCGGCTCGACAAGCCAGTATTCATCCACGCCGGTCCGCTCGTACAGCTCGCGTTTCAGACGTTCATCACGGGGTCGTGTCGATGATGAAAGAATTTCGACGGCGAGGTCAGGCGGACCCTGCAGATTCTTCGACGTCAACAGGTGCGCGCGGGCACGCGATAGGTAGATCAGATCCGGCACGACGATGTCGAACCGTGACAGGATGACGTCGAATGGCGCTACGAACAGCTCTCCGATTGGATGCTCCTCCAGGTAGCGTTGCAGTAAGTAGGCCAGCCTGAGGGAGATTCGCTGATGCCTGGTCGCGGGCGACGCCGTCACGTAGTGCTCCCCGTCGATGATCTCGTGGCGGAGACCATCGTCCGGAAACAGCACGTAGTCGTCGTAGGTCAGTTTGATAGAGGAACGGTCCTGCTCCACCGCGGTTCCTCCTGGCACGGATTGTACCATCGTCAGGATGGGACCCTGGCGGCAGAGGGTTCAAATCGGTCAGCGCCCTGGATGGTATTCCCGTTCGGTGTGGCTCTTCAGTTGATCTGGATAGAAATACACTTCTCTCAAGTCGCCCGTGCTGTATCGCATCGCCTGATCGTTGAAGTGCGGCGACGAAGGATTGCCGCTCTCGCCCCCGGCCGTCACGGCCTTCGCGCGCACCTTGTCGCCAAACTCGACCACGGCCACGAAGCTGTTCCCGCCGGTGCCGTATCTCTTTTTCGTCCCTTCGTACGCGCGCGCGCCGTAGGACGCCAGTGAACCCCACTGCGCCGAGGTGAACCCGACCGGGATACTCGGCCCGTTGTCCCTGAACGTCTGGACGATGTCGTCGGTGAGACGCTGAAAGCGATTGATGTCGCCCCACGGCGTCGCCCATTTTCCGAAGTCGGCGGCCAGCTTGTCGCTCGCCGACGCGAGGGCGTCGAGACGCGTTTGAGCGGACGCTTTCGTCTCGATGAATTCGTATGGCGAGATGCCGGCTTTTCGCGCATCCGGCATCGAGCGCTTCCAGAGCTCCTCACCCCAGTACACGGCGAGCGACGTCGGAACGGACGTCTGCGACCAACGGAAATCCCATTTCCGCAGCGCATCCACCTGTTCGCGGAGCTTCGCCTTGAGCGGATTCGACGCAGGCGCTGCATCGTACGCCTGAACGAGCGAAGGAATCAGCACGCTGAACTCCGGCAGGTAGCTGTCGTACGCCGCGGCAATCAGCGAATCGAGGGTGAAGTCCTTCTTGTGCTCGAGGACTCTGATCGCGTGAACGCCCCGCGGATTCTCGGTGCCGCGTTCGACATACGCCGGGTAATCGGCCTTCCTCGGACTGTTCGGTCCGGCGGCCGACCACGGCGAGTTGTTGGTGTTGTAGAGCCACCCGCTCGCCGGGTTGAGAAGACCCGGCGTCTCGTCGATCGACAGGAGGTTGCCCCACTCAGTCGCGGGATTGCTGCCGTCGACCGGCTTCGTCCAGTCGAACTTCACATCGCGTCTGGGGATGAAGTTGGAATGAAAATACGCGATGTTCCCGTCGGCATCTGCGAACACGGTGTTGTTCGACGAGTTCGTGTGCAACTCCATGGTCTGCTTGAACGATTTGTACCCCGTCGACTTGGTTCGTGAATAGGACTGCGTCAGGGCCTTCACGGGCTCCTGCATCAGCCTCACGCTCACCCACCGGCCGTCCTGCTGCCGCACGACCGGCCCGTGATGCGTCCGGTAGACAGTGAACTCCTTGTGCGCCATGCCGGTTGCCGTTTTGTACGGCACGGTCATCCGGCTGACCGTCACCGGACGCTCCTCGCTGCCGAACTTGTAATAGCTCGTGTCGCCTTTCTTCGTGACGGTTTCGACATACTCGTCGATATTGTCCACGCCGCTCGAGGTGTGCATCCAGCCGGCGCGCTCGTTGAATCCCTGGTAGACGAAGAACTGGCCCCACGTCAGCGCGCCGTAGGTGTTCAAGCCCTCGTCGCTCGTCATCTGCGCCTCGGCTCTGAAGAAGAACGACGTGTGCGGGTTGATCAGGAACAGTGCGTGTTTCGACGCGGTGTTCGACGGACCGATGGCAATGCCATTCGAGCCGCTGGGCTCGGCGTCGCCGACATCCTCTTCCGGGGTCGCCTGCAACCTGGACCCGCCGCCGTACATCGCCTCCAGCTGCACGAGGTCGATGCTCTCGATGTCGCCGCCGATGCTGCCCTCGCTGAAGGTGAGCGCCATCCAGGGTTCGAAGCGGGTGATGACGCGCGGCTTCACCTGCGGATGTGTGTACAGGTAGTAGTTCAGCCCGTCCGCCCATGCGTTCATCAGCGACTTGAGCCACGGCGGGCTCGACTCGTACTGTTTCTTCATCTCTCCCGGGTCGATGAAGAGCTTCATGCGTAGATCGCGAAACACCTGCGACTCGCCCTCGGACTCGGCCAGACGTCCCATCGAATTCAGGTAGTTTGTTTCGACGCGGTTGAAATCGTCTTCGGCCTGCGCGTAAATCACGCCGAAGACCGCGTCCGCGTCGGTCTTGCCGCGAACGTGCGCAATGCCCCAGTCATCGCGCGTGATCGTTATGTTCTGGGCCTGCTGCTCCCACGCGGCCACGTCTTGGTCCTTATTCTTCCCCGCATCGGCCTGCCTGGTGCAGGCCGAACTCATGGCGATGAGCATGACGAACGCAATGTGCTTCATGAAGTCTCCGGTCGGGATAGGCCTCGCGACGAGAATCGCGAGAAGGTCGACGGCTGGCGAGGGCGAGATGGGCGTCCCGTCTCGCACCAGGGCGAACGCATCGGTATCGAACGTGAACGAGTCGAAGCGGTAACGCGCTCGACCTGCGAATCGCAGGCGGAGGCCAAGCCGGGAAGCCTGGCCCGCCTGTTTACCGGCGTCGTCTCGTGGATCGTCGAGCCGCCTTCTTGCGTCCGGCCTTCCGGGCAGCCTTGCGCGGCGCGCGCTTCCTGGCCTTCTTCCTGGCTGGTTTCTTCGCAGCCTTTTTCGCCGGCTTCTTGCGCACCGCAGCCTTCCGGGCCGGCTTCTTCGCGGCCTTCTTCCGGGCAGGCGGCCGTGGGGGCGCCGGTGGTGCGGCGACCGCCTCGATCGGCATGGTCATGCCGCCGCCCATGCCTCCCAGATCGCCAGCCTCGTCGAACAGCCCGCCGCCCTGCTCCGCTCCCTCGTCCCTCGTCATGTCAGACACGTGTACCGCCCCTTCCTGTTGACGTCGTCACTGCTACGGAAGGACGAGTGTAGTCGTGCTCTGCTGGTTGTCAAGACCACAACGGGGGCTTATCGTCATATGCTCAATCAGCGAGGATTCATGGCGTCATATTGCTCCGTCGCTCCTGGCCATCCGATTCACGGTCCCTATCACGACGAGGAGTACGGATTCCCCGTCCGCGACGAGTCGGCGCTCTTTGAACGGCTGACGCTGGAGATCAATCAGGCGGGCCTGTCGTGGCTCACGATTCTCAACAAGCGGGAAGCGTTCCGCCACGCGTTTCGCGGATTCGACGTCGATCGTGTCGCGCGGTTTGGCGCACGCGATCGGGCTCGCCTCCTGCGCGATGCCTCCATCATCCGCAATCGGCTGAAGATCGACGCGGTCATCGAAAACGCGCGTCGTCTCAGGCAAATGCGATCAGCTGACGGGTCGTTTGCCGACTGGCTGGACGCGCATCATCCGCTCGGTCGGGATCAATGGGTGAAGCTTTTCAAGAAGACGTTCGTCTTTACGGGCGGGGAAATCACCGGGGAATTTCTGTTGAGTACCGGCTATCTGCCGGGAGCGCATGAAAAGAGCTGTCCTGTCTATCGCCGAGTCGCGAAGGCCCGGCCTCCATGGATGCGGAACAATATCTGACCTGTGTCTAGCTATTGGCGTCGAGCAATGGGCGATGACCTCGTTGCTAATTGCTCATCGCGGCCTTCGTGTAACTGATCCGGTAAATCACTCCCGCTTCGTCATCGGCGACGAGCAGCGCGCCGTCCGGCATGACCAGCACGTCAGAGGGGCGTCCCCACGCCTTGGAGCCTTGCAGCCAGCCCTCCGCAAACGTCTTGTAACTCGCCGCGCGGTTGCCGTCGAGCGTCACGACTGAAATGCGATAGCCGAGCGGGGTGCTGCGGTTCCAGGATCCGTGCTCGGCAATGAAAATCTGGTTCCGGTATTCGGGCGGAAACATCTGGCCCGTGTAGAACCGCATGCCAATGGCCGCCACATGGGGACCCAGCAGCTGCGCCGGCGCCACGAATTCGCTGCACGGGCGATCCTTTCCGAATTCGGGATCGGACACCGTGCCCGCATGGCAGTACGGATAGCCAAAGTGCTGACCCGCGGCCGAGACGCGGTTCAGTTCATCCGGCGGCACGTCGTCGCCCAGCAGGTCTCGGCCGTTATCCGTGAACCAGAGCTCGCTCGATTCTGGATGCCAGGCGAACCCCACAGAATTCCGCACACCGGACACATACACCTCGAGACCCGTTCCATCCGGTTTCATCCGGGTAATGGAGGCGTACGGACTCTTCGGCTCGCAGATGTTGCAGGGCGCCCCGACCGGCACATACAAGAGGCCATCTGGTCCGAACGCGATGAACTTCCAGCCATGATGCGTCTCCGTCGGGAACTTGTCGTAGACGACGACGGGTTTCGGGGGGTTGGCGAGGTGTGTTTCGATGTCGTCGTACCGGAGCACGCGGCTGACCGCCGCCACGTAAAGGGCGCCGTCACGGAACGCAATGCCGCTCGGCATATTGAGGCCGCGCGCGATCGTGAAGACCTTCTCGGCCTTCTGATCGTGGTCGAGGTCCTGCAGCGCGTAGACGTTTCCGGCCGCCATGGATCCCGCGAAGATCGTGCCCGAGGGGCTCAACGCGAGCTGCCGGGCGTTCTTCACACCGGTGGCATAGACCGCGATCGAGAATCCTGGCGGCAGCTTGATCAGATCAAGCTGCACGGCCTGCCGCGCGAACCCTGGAAGGCCCACCAGACCGATGTACACGGCAACGGCGAGAACCAGGGAACCCACGAGCGCGCGCCTCGGCATGGCATCACCTCGGATTAACGTGCGTGACGCTTCCAATCATAAGCGAACTGCGACCGTGCGGATGGATCGCGCTGTCCGCAGAGGATCCAGGATTTGATCTTTGTGACTCAGTTTACGTATTATACGTATTATGAGTAAGAAGAAACGATCCATCGCCTCAGCCCCGGCGACCCCCGAGGCCCCGGGCGAACGGGTGGTGTCGGCGACGAAGGCCGCCAAGACATTCGGCGCCCTCGTCGATCGCGTGCGCGAAGCGCGTGCCGTATACGTCATCGAGCGCGGCGGCGTGCCCGTCGCCCGGATTGCGCCCTATGGAACAGCGCGCTGCACGGTTGCCGATCTGGCGGCGGCGCTCGGTGCCGACCGTCGGACCGACGAGGCCTACGCGCGGGAAGTCGAGTCGGTGGTCAAGTCGCTGAACCGTCCTGCCGTCCCCCCTGACCGATGGGAACGCTGATTGATACGAGCGTCTTCATCGCGGCAGAACGAGGCGAGCTGGATCTCCGGGCGCTCGCCGAGCGCGAGCCGGACGAGATCGCCATGTCCGCGGTCACCGCGTCAGAGCTTCTTCACGGCGTGCATCGGCTCAAGGGTGTCAGCCGGGCTCGTGCGGAACTGTACGTGGATCGGGTTCTCTCGCTCGTGCCAGTCATTCCGTTCGATCTCGCGATCGCCCGGGTCCACTCCGCGCTCTCCGCTGATCTCGGCGCCGCGGGTACGGCCGTGGGCGCGCACGACCTGATCATCGCGGCGACGGCCGTCTGGCTCGAGTACAAGGTCGCAACCCGCGACGCGCGCAGCTTTCCCAGAATCAAGGGTCTCGCCATTCGTCGGTGGTGACCCGGCGTCGGTCCGTGCCGTTTCCTTCTGCTAGAGTGTGCCCATCATGAGAACTCGAGTCTTCCTCGCGCTGCTGGCTACGCTTCTCCCGCTCTCGCCGGCCATTGCCGGCGGGCATCTCGTTTCGCACGAACTCTTCACGCAGGTCGTCGGCGAGCTGTCCGGCGAGGCCGCTCGAGAAAACACACAGCGCATCGTCGAGTATCACCGCATTCAAGGCAGTCCGATGATGGCGAGCGTCGCCGAACGCGTCGTCCTGCCCGCACTGCGTGCGGCGGGCCTGGACGCCCGAATCGAACAGTTTGCGTCGGACGGTGCGACGCGCTATCAGACCTTCTGGTCGCCGATGGGCTGGGACATGCGGGGAGGCGAGCTGTGGGTGCAACGCGCCGCCACACCGTCGTTTGTTCCGTTTCGTCTGTGCCGGAACAGCGATATGCCGATGTGCGTGTCTACGTATTCGAAGGGCGGCACATGGTTGGGTGAGCTCGTGGACGTCGGGCCAGGGTTGAGCGATCGCGACTACGAAAGGCACGACGTTCGTGGGAAGGTGGCCCTGGCGTCGGGCTACGCGGCGAACGTCGTCCGCCAGGCCGTCATCGCGCGCGGAGCCGTCGGCGTCGTGATCTATCCAGCCGCGCTCGATCGTCCAGACCATCCGGACATGGTGCGGTACAACGGGATCTGGCCGCTGGCGAGCGAGCTGGACAAGACGAGCGGCGGCTTTCAGATTTCGGCCACGCAGTACGGCCAACTCAAGGCGCTGATGCGAAGCGGCCCGGTCGAGGTCCGCGGTAGCATCGACGCCACGCTCGCACCCGGACAGCTGACGCTCGTCCACGCGTTCATCCCGGGCAGCGATCCGACCCGGGAAATCCTCCTCACGGCGCATCTGGACCACCCGAAGTGGAGCGCCAACGACAATGCGAGCGGATCGGGTCTGATGATGGAAACTGCGCGCGCGCTGCAAACTCTCGTCTCGAGCGGAAAGATCTCGAGACCCCGCGCGACTATTCATTTCATGTGGGTGCCGGAGTACATGGGCACGATCGCCTATTTCACCAGGCATCCCGAGGCTCGTGCGTGTGGCGCGTGGGATGATCCGCGCACCCCTGGCATCGCACCGGCGCCGTGCGTCGTCGCCAATCTCAACCTGGATATGGTTGGCGAGGACACGGTCAAGACGAACTCGCGCTTCTACATGACGCGCACACCCGACTCCGTGCCGGGTTTCCTCGATGGTCTCCTCGAAGATCTTCTGGAGCAGACACGTGAGGCGTCTCTCGTCGCGCCGAACGGCACCCGCAATCTGTGGCCAGCCGAGATGATCCCTTACGCGCAGGGGAGCGATCACGATGTGCTGCTCGGCCTCGGCGTGCCCTCCTCGATGTTCGGCCATGACCCGGACTGGACGCACCACACCAGTGAAGACACGATCGACAAGACGGACGCCAGCGAGTTTCGCCGCGTAGGCGTGATTACCGGATCCGCGGCATTGTGGATGGCAGCCGCATCGGATGCGGATTGGGATCGAGTGAGGGCGTTGGGCGCTCTATCAAGAGCGTCCGAGTATGCGAGACGGTTGGGGGGGAAGATGGCCCTGGCCGCTACGGCGGAGGCGCGAGAGCTGATTTCTCGAAACCCGACCGCTGTCGAGAGTCTGCAGCGGGCGCTGTCCGAGAGCGGGCTCTCGCCCGCGAAACCCTCACCACCCGCAACCTCCTCGAGGCCCGCCACGACGGGGCCTCACCGTTTGATCCTGCTGCCGCTCGATGCGTCTGCGTGGCAGGGTGTCACCGCGGACGACCAGAAGTGGATCGACGAGCAGTCTCAGCGATTCAGTGGCGGCGGTGGCGGGGGGCTCGCTACCGAACCAACGTTCGACCTGATTGCCTTCGAGGCCATCAATTTCATGAACGGCCGCCTGTCCACGAGCGGCATTGCGGATCGTTTGTCCTTCGAATATGGGCTGGACATCGACACGGCATGGGTGGATCGGCTGGTCGGAATTCTCGAATCGCAGAAACTGGTGACACGCCGATAGGCAGCCGGCATCGCTGCGGAACGGTCCTCGGCCGCCGCTACCGCACGGCGTGGACGACGGCCGCCTCATACGTGAACCCGATCGGCTGCACTGTTATCGGGTGGCGATCCGCAATGATCACGTCTCGAAACCCGAGCTTCCGGAGAACCTGAAACAGGCACGCCTCGTTAGGTAACCACCTCGGCACCGCGGCGCTCGAATTCAAATGCGAAGCAGCCCGTCGCCGATCCCACATCGAGCACAATCGCACCGCCGAGATCCGCCGGAGAGTGGAAGTGCGAAACGGAATGCCTGTAATCGAACGATCCAGGCGTCATCAGTCCCTCTCCAAGGTCGACCGCGTGATACCAGAAATAGGAGCTGACGTCCCCGAGTCCTCGCCGCGCCGCCTCGGCCGTGAACGCGTCCGTTCTGCGTCGAAACTCGGCGTACTGCGGTGACGTGGACTCCATTCCGGCCAATCAGCTTCCGGAGGCATTGGCGCCGGACGGCCGGACGACGTTGAGCAACGTCTCGCGCCGGCTGATGAAGTCTGTGAATGGCGCTTTCTCGAACCGGGCCACAGTGTCGCTGTAGTGCGTCCACAGCACGGTTGATGCCGGATTCAGATTCTCGATCACGGTCAGGCCAGACGGCGCACAGGGGATGGTGTACAGCGCAAGATCGGGTCGCAGCTCTCGAAGCACCTGGATGACCTTCCAGACGTCACCCGAATAGAAGGTCGTCGAACGCACCGGCGAGGCCATGCGTTCGTCGAACGGCATGGTGTCGTGCATCAGGATTGCGGCTCCGGACCGCGCGAACCGCTCCAGACACATGAAGTCGAGGAGCGCCGAGGCGAAACGATGCGATGCATCGATGAAGGCGAGATCGAAGCCGTGATCGAGCCAGCGCTCGGCGTTGCCGCTGGCAAAGAAATGCTGACTCGTCGTTCGAAACATGCGGGCATTCGTTGACGAGCCCTCTTCCATCATCGGTCGCGGATCGACAGCTATTGTTCGACAGGCCGGACTCGCGAGATTCAGCGAATCTCCCTTGAACACGCCGAGCTCGACATATGCGCTCGGCTTTCGACGTGCGTGAATATCGCGCAGGGCAGCGAGATAATCGGGCCCGGGGAATTCGATGTCGGCGAGGACCAGAGCGGCAGCGAGGTTGTTGGGCTCCTCTTCGAGCACCTGCATGGCCAGACTGCGCGCAGCAGCCACGTCGCCGGCGTCGAAGCGGCGTCTCGCCTGTTCGGTCCGCTGCCTGTTTTCCCAGCGCTCGTGACCGGGCCAGATGTCAGGGTCGGGTTCCGGCGCTGCACGGTCGGCGGCGGCGACGGTGGCCCGCTCTTCATTCGTGAATCTCTTCCGTATTTGCCAGAATCGTCCGCTCCGATCGATGAATTGCAACGGAGCGACGATGCCGTTCTCCGCCCGGTAGTCATCCACGGCCCGACGGCAAGCCTGAATCGCGCCATAGTCGTCGATAATCACGAATCCTCCCGGCGACACGCGCGGGTAGAGATGTCGAAGGGCTTCGATCGTGGAGCCGTACATGTCGGCGTCGAGCCTGAGGACGGCAATCGACTCAATCGGCGCGTGCGGCAGTGTTTCGGAGAACCAACCAGGAAGAAACCTGACTCGATCGTCGAGCAGACCAAACTGTTCGAAGCCGCGCTTCACTTCGGGAAGGCCGACTTTGAGGTATTCCACCTGATGGTGTGTGTCGCCTTCCTCAATCGGATAGCGCGTCACATCAGGGGGCGGCAGCCCTGCGAAGCTGTCGGCGCACCACACCGTTCGGTCAGTCACATTCAGCGCCCGGAGCGTGGCCCGGGCGAAGATGCTCGCCCCGCCCCGCCAGACCCCGGTCTCGACGACATCACCCGGGACGCCGTCGGACACCACCGTCTCGATCGCCTCACGCAGCTGCTTCAGCCGCCAGAGGCCGACCATCGTCAACGCGTGCGCGGGCCAGTCGCACCCCTCCAATCTGATCGCCCGTCGTTCCCGGACGCTGCTCGGTGGTTCAAAATGATTCGGGAACAGCGATCCATCGTCGGGGGACACGCCGTTGAGATCGATCAGCGCAAGAGCCAGCAGGTCAAGCGGATGATCGCGCTTCGAAGAGGAGACGAAGCTCGAGCGAACGGGTTCATCGCCACCTTCCGGCAGGACGAGCGGCGGCGGCCGCGCACCTTCCCATCGATTCTCGACGTAGACCTCGCGGTACTCCTCGCGTCGTCGCTCCTGGAGATCTGCTGTCGCCCGCTGCAGAAAGTGATAGACCTTGGCGTGCGGCGTGTACACGAGGCGCAGGCCAGCTTGGTCTCGCACCAGGTCGCAGTAAACGCGATCGGAACCGTAGTGTCGTCCGTTTTCCCAGTCGAGAAGTCCCACCGCCCGCACGCACTCGCGGGTGATATACGCACAAAAGAATGGGGCAAAGGTCAGCTCGACAAAACCGCGATCGGGATCGAGGCTGGGATCGAGCACATTGGCGTGATGATCCGAGAGGTTGACGTCGAGCTCGTTCCCGACGTTCGCGTCCGGAACGTGAACCTTCATCGTCTTGGTGCCGGGCAGCATGACCTGCCGGGGCAGGGCAATGCCGGCATCAGGTATGAGCTCCACGACCTCACGAAGCGCTTCGAGCCAGCCGGGCGTGACGAGCGCGTCGTTGTTCAGGAGCACCACGTCGCTGTCAGGACGCGCGGCGACAATCCCCTGGTTTACCGCGTAGGTAAAGCCATAGTTCCGTTCGTTCTCGATTAGGCGAATGGCCGGGTTACGACGATGAGTGCCGAGAACTGCTCTGGTCTCGGGCCCCGACGCGTTGTCGATGACCACGACTTCGTAGGTGCCGGGAGTTGTAAACGCGGAGACTGCCTGAAGACAGGCGTCGAGGTATGAGGGCGCTTCGAAGCTCGGCACGATGATCGTCGCGAACCGGCCGGGTCTGGACAGCGTCCGCACTTCACCCGCCGGGAAGAATCTGTAATCGATTGCCTCAGGAGGTACCGGCGCCCTTCCGGCAAGCGGCAGCCTGAAGGATCGCGACGCGAGCCCCGTGCGGATCTGTTCGACGGCCCTGGCCGTATCGCCCACATCGCTTTGCGGCGAGAGCGCGTAGTCGTATCGGTAATGCGAGAGCAGTGCCGGAACCGCCAGGAGCGGCCGCTCGGCAGAGAGACGAAGCACGAGATCCCAATCCTCAGAAGGGTCGACGCGCTCGTCGAAGCCGCCGATGCGATCGAGCGCCGCGCGATCGTGGACAAGTGCGTTGATATCGACATAGTTGAAATTCTCGAGCAGCGCTCGGCCGAAGGGACCGAAGCGGACGCCGTCGGCAACCTCGTTCTTCAACCGCTCGGTCAGACGCTGGGCGCAGTACGCGCCGGAGCGGCGTGGTGAATCCATCAGCGCGTTGACCATCACCAGCAGATAGTCCGGCATCCAGAGGTTGTCGGAATCGAGGTACGCGAACAGCGAGCCCCTCGCACTCCGGAGCCCGGCGTTCCGGGCCGCGGCCGGACCGACATTTTTCTCGAGACCGATCACGCGGATCCGCTGATCACCAGACGCGAGAGCCGCCGCCGCCGTTCCATCAGTACTTCCATCGTCGATCACGATCAGCTCCCAGTTGGTATAGGACTGCTCGACGACAGAACCGATCGCTTCGCCGATGATCGACGCCCGGTTGAGCGCCGGCATGATCACGGACACGAGCCGATGCTGCTCGCGAGATCGATACGAACGAGCCAGTCGATCGGCCTGGCTTTCGAGCATGGCCAGGACGTGCCGGTCGCCGTCGCCGTACGGCGCGTGGAATTCGTGATTGACCATCGCCCAGCGGAGGTACTCGCTCCAGGTGCGGTAGGAACGATGCCGACGACGGTCTTCCAGGATGCGGCGGTAGCGTGCGGACGACCGCTTCAGCCGCCGTTCCTCCAGCCCGTCGCGATCGGGCTCGAAGACGGCGATGTCCAGGTCGAGCGGCTGAAAGCCGCGATCCTCGAACCACGCGACATTCTCCTGCACGAGCGTGAGGCGAAGACGGAAGTCGCCCGCCGCGGGCGGTGTCTGGACGTCCATGACGAGAGGCGTGGGCTCTTCCAGGGAAATCCCGTCGGGAATCGGCGTCCGCACGCCGTCGTGAATCACGGTCGCGCCAGATCGGTCGAGCCAGTGATAGGACAGGTGAACCGGTCGATCGCCCCTGGCCGGCCACGATCCGTCGGAGTGCTTCGTGAGGCGAACGATGATGTGGTGAGTGCTTTGCGCCCGCACTGGCTGTGGGAGCTCGACGAGCTCGAGCCGCGCGTCGAACAGCGACCTTCCGATCATCTGCCGCTCTGTCTGGCGCCGCCTGGAGGATTGTGCCGCGTGAGCCACGCCTCGATCTCGCGGACCATGTCGCGGCGCTGATCCCAGCGGGCGGGAAAATGACCGGAGCCCGGATATGTGACCATCCGCGCGACCTTCCCCCGCGCCAGCAGCGCCTCGAAATACTCCCGTCCTTGATAGAGCGGGACCCGCAGGTCGGATTCCCCGTGCAGGATCAGGAGGGGCGTGGTGACTTTGTCGGCCTGCATCACAGCCGAGAATCGATGGTACGTCGCGATGTCCTGTTCCGGCCAGGTTGCGTCGTAATCGATCTGCTGCACGTCGCTCGTCCAGATGAAGCTGGCCCAGTCGGTGATGCCGGCTCCTTCAACTGCCGCGCGATATCGACTCGTCTGGGTGATCGTCCACGACGTCATGAATCCCCCGGCGCTCCACCCGAAGATCGCGAGGCGATCGGGATCGGCCCAACCCTCGGCAACGGCAAAGTCCGTCGCGCTGTCCACGTCTCTATACGCGCGATCGCCAAAATGCTGATAGATCGATTCGAGAAAGTCGGCGCCGTACCCGGTCGACCCTCGATACTGCGGCTGCAGGACAACGTAACCCATGCCTGCGACGAGGCGTGACAGCGCATCGAAGAACAGCGGATCGTTGCCTTCAGGTCCTCCATGCGGAAGCACGAGGAACGGATCGCGACGGCCGTCCTGGTAGCCCGCCGGGAAGGTCACGATGCCTTCCAGCTTGATGCCTTCCTTGCTCGTCCAGTTCACGACCCGCACGGCGCCCAGATCGACTTTCGCCAGCGCCTCGTCGCCCTCTGACGTGATCTTGACCAGCTCCTTGTTCCGTGCGACCGCCACATTGGGCGCGTGCCGCGGATCGGCAACCGTAAAGACCAGCTGCTCGCGGGCTTCCTTGAGCCGCGACAGTACAGGCAACCCCAGGGTCACACCTTCAGGCCACCGATAGACAGGCGTCAACCGCCCGGCCTCGAATGTGTGAATTTCGTTCTGGACGCCGCGTTCGACGACCACCCAGATATTGCCTCGCGGATCGCCCATGAGCACCATCGCCGAACCCGCGAGATCGGGTGTGCGATCAACCGGGGTTCCGCCAGCCGACGGCACGGTCCACACGTGATCGGGTGTCACGACGGAATTCGTCGTGCTCAGAAACGCCAGCGACGCTCCGCCGTTTCCCCACGCGATGCCATTGGCGACGTTCGGCACCTCCGCAACGCGCCGTTGTCCCGCAGCCGAACAGATGTCGATGAACGACTTCACGTCGTGAAAGCCGATCTTCGGAGTCTGCGAGATGACGGCAAGCGACGTGCCGTCCGGGGACCATTCGATGGCCGTCGATCCTCCCGCAGACGGCGCCGATACGGAGTCGGCGATGTTCGCCAGGGTGGGACACCATCTCGTCAGCCCCGTGCCGTCGGCACTCACGACAAAGAGGCCGGTCTGTTCCGGCTCGATAATCGTCCGCGTGTCGGCCAGCGGATCCGCCGCCTGCGGCGATGCAAGGAGCGCGAACCGTGCGCCGTCCGGCGAGATCGACGCGGAATGAACGCCCCGAGGCAGGGCAACGATGACTGATGGCGTCTGACTCGCGTTCACGCCGGCCAGCGGAAAGATCGCGAACTGGCGGATCTTGTTGACCTCGTAGATCCCGTAGAGGGAGGCGGCATCGCGCGTGAACCCGGCGGGTGTGAAGCGATCCGGCAGCATGAGTCTTCGCGGATTCGCGCCGCTCGTGTCGATCAGCCGCCACTCGATTGTATCGGGATCCCTGAGGCCACCAACGGCGACACGATACAGAACCGTCGAGCCATCAGGCGTCACGGCAACGGCTGTCGCGCGTCGCAGGCCGGCCCAGTCGTCGGCACCAAATGGATGCCTGTCAAGAGAGATCTGGGCGTCCGCACACAGCGCCGCCAATGCGCAGGTGCCTGAAAAGAAAAGGACTCGCAGCATCCTCGGCATCGTGGTTCTCCGCGTCAGTGGGGCTTCGTCGAGTGAGTCTAACTCCGAGCCCGTCCTGCTCCAACCGTGCGCGCCTTCTGGTATTCTCCGGTGATCATGAAGTGGTTGACGTGCTCCACGATCATCTTCGCCGCAGCGCTGGCCGCACGCGGATTCGCCACGTCTGGCTCGACGGCAGCCGAGCCGTCGCGCACATGGAACAGGAAGGCCGCCGCGGCGTACATGGACGGGCGTCAGAGCTGGTGCAGCCTCGCGTGGCTGGCCGGCAGTCAGGATGCCACTGAAGGACGTTGGCGCGTCGAGTCGCCAAATGAGCGCCCCGCGATCTCTCGACGGACATTGGCCGTTTCATGAGCGACGCAGCGACGGCCTACGCCGTGCTCGCGCTGACAAGAGCAGAGTGACAATCGGGCGTGCGAAGCGAGACCTGGAGATCCGCCTTCCCTACTTTCCCACCTTCCAAACGCCCTGCTCGAGCTCCAGCATCAACGTGGACTCGATGATGATCCCGTCGCGCAGGCCCTGCACTGTGGCCACGGCCTGCCCATCCGCGGTCATCGCAAGACCAACGACATGGCTGTCGGGCGGTGTTTCCGCCTTGAGCGATGCCAGGCGTGCAGCCCCCTCTCCACCGTTGTAGTCGGACGCGGCGGCGGCCGTCAGCGTCGCGACAAATGCCGGCAGCCGCCCAGCCAGGATTGCGGCGACATGCCGCGAAGCGGCCTGCCCCGGTGGACTCGCCAGCGCGGCGGCGACTTCATCAGCGGTCGGCGGACGCGGAATCGGCGCAGAGAACGTGAGGTCGTAGACGAACGTCACGTCCTGGAACGAATGCGGGCTTTCCATCTTGAGGCGACCGGAGATCCATTTCTGCTCGAACTTCTCCGGTTCGAAGAGGTGCATGCCCGTGGCCGACACCATGCCCTCGAACGCCTTGGCGAAGATGGCTCCGCTGATCGGCTGCCGATCGGCATCGATCACAATCTCAATGGCCGTCGCCTGGCCGTCGCGCGCGAGGTGTATCAGCTCGAAGACGTCGCGCCTCGCCTCGTCGGAGAGCGCGACCGTGCTGGCAAGAACGCGAATGTCTTCCTTGCTCTTGTCGAAGAATCCCGGCTGCGCGGACGCGTAGACGTAGGTGAGGGGAGCGGTGCTGCCGTTGACCGTGATGGAGCCCGAAGCCGTGCCGCCCTGCGGACTCGCCGAGGACGGCACGGCCAGGATGATGCAGGCTATGACGAGGCGGACCAGCTTTCCTTGTCCAGCTTCCACGCACCGTCCTCCTTCACGATGTCGATGGTCCCCGTCGTCTTTTTCTTGTCGGGATCGAGGCCCTCGACGGTCAACGTCGCGCCGCCCGTGGGCGTCTTCACTTCCTTGAGGATCTTCAGGTCGGTCACGCGGGCGACCATCTTGAGCATCCCGAACATCTTGGGACGATCGGCGGCGGGCGTGGCTTCCATCTGAGCGCGCGCATTCTTCGCCATGTAGGGCAGGAGCTCCTCCATCTTCATCGCTTTGTCGAAGGCGGCGCGGTATGACAGGTAGAACTGCGATGCCGTCTGCTGCGCCACGAGCGGTCGGGTCGCGCACACGACGAATGACAGAACGAGCACCAATCCGGTCGTGCGGAACGTCTGACTCATCAGTATCCTCCAGGCCCAGTGAGAACTCTCCAATGCCGCTATCGTAGCAGGCCTCGCGTCAGCGCGACGGGTCCCCGCGTTCGGGTTCGAACGTCACTCCGGCCAGCTCGCGCGCCAGCGACGCCCGGCGCCGGGCTTCTTCCTGGAAGTGCTGCTGAACTCGAAAGGGTTGTTCCCCTCTCGCACGAGTTGCGCGTCGGTAGGTGCCGTCGGCGAGAAGCCGGCGTGCCTTCACATTGTCCTTGAACATCGCGCGAAGCGCCGACACAACTCTGGCCTTCTGATATCCGTCCTGCACAGGGAACATGAGTTCGATGCGCTTGTCGAGGTTGCGCGTCATCCAGTCCGCGCTGGCCAGGTACACCTCGTCGTCGCCGCCGTTCAGGAAATAGTACGTTCTCGCATGTTCGAGAAACCGGTCGACGATGGAGACGACCTCGATGTTGGCGCTGATGCCGGGCAAGCCGGGCCGGAGCGCGCAGATGCCACGGACGTTCAGCCGGATGACCACGCCGGCCTGCGACGCCGCATAGAGCGCGTGAATGATCTCTTCGTCGATCAACGAGTTCATCTTGGCGACGATTTCTGCGGGTTGACCCGCTTCGGCGCGGCGCCGTTCGCGGTCGATCAGCTTGAGAAACCGCCGTCGCAGTCCAGTGGGCGCCATCGACAGCGCCTTCAGCCGCGGCGGATCCGAATAACCCGTAATCGCGCTGAAGAACTCCGTCGCATCCTCGGCAATCTTCTGTGACGTCGTCATCAATCCAAAGTCGGTGTAGGCGCGTGCCGTGCGCTCGTTGTAGTTGCCGGTACCCAGGTGGATGTAACGGCGGAGGCCGTGTGGGCCGCGCCTGACAATCAGGCAGATCTTCGCGTGCGTCTTGTAGCCGCGAACACCGTAAATGACATGGGCGCCAGCTTCTTCAAGAGCGCGCGCCCACTGGATGTTCCGTTCTTCATCGAAGCGCGCCGTGAGCTCGACGAGAACGGTCACCTGCTTGTTTCGATCGGCCGCTCTCTGCAGGCTCGCGATGATCGGAGAGCCCGAGCTCGTGCGGTAGAGGGTTTGTTTGATGGCGAGGACATCCGGATCATCCGCCGCCTGATCCAGGAGTCCGATCACCGGATCGTACGCGTCGTATGGATGGTGAAGCAGCACGTCGTGATCGTCGAGGATCGAGAAGAGATCAGTCTGATGCTCTTCCGCCAGCACGCCGACCGGCTGGAGCGGCGGATCGCGCAGCTCGACAAACCCCGGCAGTTCTGTCAGGCCCATGAGGACGCGAAGATCGAGCGGGCCCGGCACGGGGTACAGATCGTCTGACTCGAGGTCGAGCCGCTGGCTGAGCAGCCCTAGCAGCTCCTCGGACGCGGCCGATTCGACCTCCAGACGAACCACGTCGCTTCGGCGACGCCGGCGAACTTCCCGTTCGACCTGCTCGAGGTGCGTGCGTCCGCCCTCGTCATCGAACTCGAGCTCGGCATCCCTGGCCAGCCGAATAACCCTGGCCTCGAGAATCGGCTGGCCCTGAAAAAGCTGAGGCAGGTGTGCGCGAATGACTTCTTCGAGCAGAACGAACTGGGCGCGCTCGCCGAAGGGAACGAGCCTCGCGAGCCCGGACGGCACCTGAACGATGGCCAACCGGCGCTCGTCTTCTCCCGGGGCGGCGTCGAGGAGCAGGGCGAGATTCAGTGTCAACGACGACAGCAGGGGGAACGGCCGCGACTGGTCGATGGCCAGCGGCGTCAGGACCGGAAGCACTGAGTCGCGAAAGAACGCGGCCAGGGACGCGCGCTGGCCGTCGCCGAGCTCGTCATACCGAAGGATGCGGATGCCGTGCGCGCTGAGCGCCGGCATGAGCTCCTCGAGCGCGACTCGGTACAGAGCCTCGACGAGTGCGTGTGCTTTCTGGCGGATGGCCGCCAGTTGCTGTGCTGGCGTCATGCCCGAAAGGTCGGTGGAGGGGTCGTTTTCCGCGATGGCGTGCTGAAGCCCGGCCACGCGGACCATGAAGAACTCGTCGAGGTTGGACGCGGTAATCGCGGCGAACTTCACGCGCTCGAGGAGCGGCGTCGACGGATCGGCCGCCTCCTCCCACACACGCTCGTTGAACGCGAGCCACGACACCTCGCGATTGATGAACAGGCGCGCCGCGCCATCTTTCGGGATCCTGGTCACGACGGCATCCCGGCAGGCCTGACGACGACTTGCCTTCCAAATGTCTCGATGAACATGTCCAGGCGGGCGGCGGTGGCCATCTGTTCCATGGTCACGTCGCCGGTCGCGTCCACTTCGAGCACCCACACCTTGTCGCGCCGCGCGAGCCGGAGATCGCTGATCTTCTGCAGGTGTTCTGCATCGAGCGCGTTGGCGACCCTGAGGATCGCGGCCAGCTTGTTGACGATGAGGCGATCGTTGCGATCGAGGGCGATGTACGGCAGGTGACTCTCCTGTGGCAATCCCCGGCGATGGTAGCGCGCGATGTTGGCCACGATGGCGGTCTGCTCGTCGGAAAGGCCAAAGATCTGGGACGCCATGAGGAGGTACTGCGAGTGCTTGTGATGGGCGCGAAGACTCACGTAGATGCCAATGTCATGGAGAAGCGCGGCGACTTGCAGCAGCAGCCGCTCGCGATCACCAAGAGCGTGTTCTTCTTTCAGCTCGTCGAAGAGCCGCGTCGCCAGCTTTGCGACGTGGTGGCCGTGGGTCCGGTCGAAGCGGTAGCGGAGCCCGACCGCATCGGCACTCGACAGCACCTGCTGCACGAAGTCTTCGGAGCGGATCGCTCCTCCGGGATCTGAAAGATCCAGTAGCGCTCCGGCTCTGAGCGACGCGTCCGAGACGACCAGCCGGGGCGCCGACGTTTCTGACAGGAGCGTCCGGTAGACCAGGAGCGCGGGAACGAGTGTCTCGGCCTCGACCGCCGGTAGCCGAAACCGTTCGACGAGGCTCTCTGCGTCGAGTCGCTCAATCTCGTCGCAGAACGCGAGAAACGTCTTGCGCGGGATCTCCTTCACACCGCCATCAAGATCGCCTTCGAGGATCTGCGAAGCCGCGAATCGGACGTCGCCGCCAATGGCGATCATGTGCGTGATGCGGGAGAGCGGAATCTCGAGCCGGATTTCTTCGATGACGTTGGCGATCGAGCGCTTGAGGAGCGCGACCTGCAGCTCGTGGCTGTGGCGGCGGAGGTCCAGCTGCTGGCGCAGGCGCACTGAGCCCAGCGCATAGACGCCGGATCGATTCGGCCGTCCACGTCGGAGGAGCGTCAGGCTGGTGCTGCCACCACCCACTTCGGCGAGCAGCGCCCACGCGCCCTTGAAAACCGGGTGGCGTCCGAGTGCGCTCCGCATGGCGAGGAACACCAGCCGGCTCTCCTCGGCCTCGTTGATGATGTCGAAGGCAATGCCGGTGCGGCCCTCGATGCGATCGAGGAACATGTCGCCATTCCGCGCCTCGCGCACGGCGCTCGTCGCAACAGCGCGGACCCGGGCCACCCCATACCCGTCCATGATCCGTTTGAACCCTTCGAGGGCGGTAAGAGCCGCATCGACGGTCTGTGCCCGGATCACCCCCGACGAGAACGTGTCGCGACCGAGGAGCACCCCGCGAGAGGCTTCTTCAACGACCCGGATGGGCTTGTGCGGCGCGATTTCGGCAACCACCAGACGAATCGCGCTCGCGCCCATGTCGAGCACGGCGACCAGCTCGGTCGCAGGATCGGGTGTCTGGCTCATTGATCGTCAGTGGGGACAAACGCCGCGATCGTGGGGCGTTCGATCGGCGCGCGACGCGTGTGGATGATACTGAAATACGACATCCGGCGTGGTAACAACGTTGTAACACCCGCCGCGACTGGCGGCGAGCTATGATTTGCCGGCCCCCGTTCACGATGGCTTCCACGCCTTCGCCGCCGCCGCTTCGCAGGACGCGCGTCTTCCTCTCGTCGACGCCGCTCCTCACCTTGATCTCGGTAGGCAAGGCGGGTCCCCTCGCGATTGCCGAGCTGGGACTGGCCGCGTTCTTCGTCATGGGCATCGCCCATCCGGCCCTGCAGAGCCTGACGTTCTGGTTCGTCCTCGCGGCCGCCATCGCCAGCGTGTTCGTTCGCGCGATTGACATCGAGACCTGGGCTCTCTTTCTCCCGGGCGGCCTCATCGGTCGCGCCGAGCAGGCCTTTGGACCCCGCGTGGCCAGAGTGACGGCCGCGGGCTTCCTCGCCGAACGATTCCTGTTCGCCGCGCTGTCGTCTGTCGTCTGCGGGCACTACATCGCGGGCATCGCGGCGAGTGTCGTGCCCATCGAGCAGCTCGGCCTCCACTTCACGCTCGAAGAGCTCTCGACGGTCTTCGCCGTCGCACTCGTCGGCGCGATCTGGATTCGCATGCGGATGGGGATCGACCTCTCGAGGGACACGATATCCAGAATCGTCGGCGCCAGCGTCACGATTCTCGCAGTGTTGATCGGCTGGGGGGTTCTGAGCTCGGCGAGAGTCGCCAACGCACCGCTCTTCGTTGAAGTCCTGCGAAGCCCGCTCTCAGCGGCTCAGTCGCCAGCCGATTTCCTGTCGCTGTGCCTTTTGGGCATCGCGCTCGTCCTTCCCGTGCTAGGCGGCGGAGACGGACTCGCGCGTGAGGCTCACAACTTTCCACCTCCGCGGGTCCCTGCGTTGAAACGCACGGCGCGGCTCGTCATCCTGTTCGGCGTGTGCGCGATTGTCGTCCCGACGCTGCTCTTTGAAGTGCTGGTGCCGGGCGCTGAGAAGCGTCTCTGGATGGATGCGCCCCTGACGGGCCTCGTTCAGCACTTCATGGGACCCGCCTGGCTGCGGGCGCTCGGCAACCTGGCCCTCGCGGCAGCAGCGTTCTTGATGCTGGGTCCGGCGGCTCACGCGGCGCTGAACGACGCCGCGCAAACCCTGAGGCGACTCTCGATCGCGCAGGTGCTGCCCGAGCGCGTGGCCTCGCTCCATCCGCGCTTCGGCACCGGCGCCCGGGCGCTCGACGTTTCGGTCACGGCGTCGGTGCTCGTCATGCTGGCGAGCAGCGGTCGCATCACGTGGCTGGCCAGAGCCTATGCGGTCGGACTGGCCATTACGCTGCTCTTCAAGATCGTGGTGCTCATCCGGTTCCGACGCACGCACCCGGAAGGACGGCCGTTCAAGGCGCCCTTCAACGTCACGATCGGAAACCGAGAAATCCCGATCGGCCTCATCGGTGCCGGCACCATCGTCAGCACGGTGATGGGGACAATGCTGCTTCGCGGCGATATCCCGTCGATCACCGCGGCGGGCCTCGTCCTCGGTCTTGCGTTGCTCTTCACCCGCGAGCAGGAAGAGCGCGATGCCGGACAGGAGCTCGACGCATTCGAACTGCTCGCGCCTGCCGATCTCTCCCTCGGTCAGGTCGAAGCGCGCCCCGGCAATCTGCTCGTCCCGGTTCGAAACCCACACGCGCTCGCACACGTCACCGCAGCCGTCCAGGCCCCAGGCGACCGCGATGTCATCGTGATGACCGTCCGGCTTCTGGATAAGGACGTCACTCACGAGGAAGCTACAAGCGACGATCCCACTCCGTACGAGCGCAACCTGTTTTCCCAGGTTGTGGCCGTCGCAGAGCGGTACCGCCGGCCGGTGCGCCTGCTGATCGTGCCGGCGCATGACGTCTTCGAGGCCGTCATCAACAGCGCCATCAGGCTGCGTTCCTCGGAAGTGTTCGTCGGCGAATCCGTCAGCCTGTCGGCCGATGACCAGGCGCGGCTCCTCGGCGAGGCGTGGGAACACGCCGACAAGCCGGAAGCCTGCGAAGTCAGGCTCGTCATCTACCACCGCAGCGGCCGCACCGACACCTATCAGCTCGGTGCGCACGCGCCCACTCTTACGCCCCGCGATCTCGATCTGATTCACCGCGTGTGGCTCGACGCGACCAAGGCCGTCGGCCCTCACGTGCACCACCACGACGTCGTCAGAGCAGCCCTTACGAAAATGGAACAACAACTTGCCGGACCCGAGCGCGAAGACGCGCTGGGAATGATCCGCCAGATCGCCCGACCGGCCGACGAGCTGGTCGCCGTCCTTCGCGCGCGAGACTACACGCGCCTGCGGGACATGGTGCGCAATCGCGCGAGCGACCTGGCGGAAATCCTGACAGACCTGAGCATCGAAGATCAGGTCGTCGTATTCCGCGTGCTGCCGAGGAAGGATGCCGCGGCCGTCTTCGAGTACCTCTCGCAGGACGCCAAGGAATCGCTCCTGAAGGCGATGGCTCACGAGGAAATCGCGGCACTCCTCAACAACATGGCCCCCGACGACCGGACCATGTTCCTGGAGGAACTGCCGGCGGCGGCCACGAGACAGCTCCTGTCACTGCTGACTCCGGCAGAACGGTCGGTGGCACTCACCCTCCTGGGCTACCCAGAACGCTCCGTCGGCCGTCTGATGACGCCGCATTATGTTGTGGTGCGGGAGGGCTGGACGGTTCGGGAAGTCCTCGACTACGTGCGCGAACACGGTCAGGACAGCGAGACGCTGAACGTGATCTACGTCGTGGATCCACAAGGGCTGCTCATCGATGACATCCGCATCCGTGAATTCCTGCTGACGTCACTCGACAGTCGGGTCAGCGACCTCATGGATCGACGATTCGTCGCGCTGAAAGCAACCGACGATCAGCAGGAGGCAGTCGCGACGTTCCGTCAATACGATAGAAGCGCGCTGCCGGTGACCGACACCGCCGGCATGCTGATCGGCATCGTCACGATCGATGACGTGCTGGACGTGGCTGAAGCCGTCGCCACGCGCGAGATTCAGAAGATCGGTGGATCGGAGGCGCTCGACGAGCCCTACATGGAAATTGGATTCGGCCGCATGGTGCAGAAGCGGGCAGGATGGCTGACGGCTCTCTTCCTCGGAGAGCTCCTGACGGCCACCGCAATGGGCGCATTCGAAGCCGAGATTTCGCGGGCCGTCGTCCTGGCCCTCTTTGTGCCGTTAATCATCTCGAGCGGCGGCAACTCGGGGTCACAGGCGTCCACGCTCGTCATTCGCGCGCTGGCGCTCGGAGAACTTGCGCTCAGGGATTGGTGGCGCGTGATGCGCCGGGAGGTGCTGGCTGGATTGTCGCTCGGCACGATCCTGGGATCAATCGGTTTTCTCCGGATCACGCTCTGGTCGGCGTTCTCCGATATCTACGGTCCGCACTGGCTGCTCGTCGCCATCACGGTGGCACTGGCACTCATCGGCATTGTGCTGTGGGGCACGCTGATTGGATCGCTGCTCCCATTTCTGCTCAGGCGCCTCGGCTTCGATCCGGCGACTTCGTCGGCGCCGTTCGTCGCGACGCTGGTGGACGTGACGGGCCTCGTGATCTATTTCAGCGTCGCGACGGTTGTGCTGCGAGGAACACTGTTGTGACGACTCAATGCGCGCGATGCGCCACCATCGCCGGACGGTCTACGACGAGATCCGGGTGGAGGCTTCTGAACGATTCGGCGATGTGACAGTTCCAGCACACGGGCCGGTGCGACGCGAGCACGCGAGGCAGATCTTCCGCCGGGATGTTCTTCCAGAACGTCGTCGATCCGTCCGGCGCCATCAGCGCCAGCGGGTGTTCGAGCCACCTAATCTCGCCCGCAGACTTCCGGCAGAGAACGCATCGCTTGCCCGCGTACCAAACCCTCGCGACCTCCCGAACGAGGCAGCCCTCTGACGCTGTTTCGATCTGTCGGATGCATTCCTGGCCGCAGCCCTTGCGTTCCGGCCAGCGAGAGCACGTCGTCAATCGCAGCTCCTTCCCGCCGAATGCGGCTGTGAGAGCGGCGTGCGTGGCATCCACGGATACCGCCGCCGGCTCCGACGTTTCAGGACACGTGACAAGCCGTGTTCCTCGATACCGCCGATACGTGCGCACCGCCAGGCTTGAGGCGCCGTACAACCCGGCGAACCCAAGAAACACGATGATCAAGTCAGTGAGCAGCGACATGTCGCCTCCTTTGCGCGCAGCGTGTTGCCTGCCTCGGCGAGAGGCACGTCGTAAGGGGCGCTGAAGAGACAGGGCGCGGCGTACGACCGCGCCCCGATCCCTCCGGCACCGGCGTTGTTCTACCGGCGCCTCCGGACTGGAAAAACTTCGTCAGGCCGGCTTGATCTCGAGACGTTTGGCCTTGGGCAGCTCGACCTTGGGAACCGGGATGGTCACTTCCAGCATCCCGTCCTTGAAGACCGCAGTGGCCGTCTCGAATTTGGCGCCTTCGGGAAGCGGAATCCGGCGGTAGAAATTGCCGTAAGTCCGCTCCGCGAAGAAATATCCCTCGCGCTTTTCTTCCTTCTCAACTTTGCGCTCGCCTTCGAGCGTCAGTGCCTCCTCGGTCATGTCGAGCTTCACGTCTTCCTTCTTGAGCCCCGGCAGCTCGGCGCGGACGATGAACTTGCCCTCCTTCATGAAGGCTTCGATCTTTGGCGTCCACATCGCCATGCGTCTTTCTTCGAAGCGTGGAGTTCTGACCCCCGTCCCGACAGCGAAGTCATCGAACGCCCTCTCCAGGTCCTCCATGAATCGGAACATGAAAGGCTCGCCGAAGTACGGAACCGTGAACCACTCACGAGTCGGGACCCTCGTCTCCTTTCTCTCCTCTAGCATGGTTGTCATGATGTCCTCCTTCTTCACGAATGACTACCGACCAAACTTTCCCGCCTCAGACGCGGTATCTTCTCGTCGTCGACCCGGCGCGAACGCATCTTCGTTCAATCTTTCCGCCCGAGGGCTCTGCCAGCAGATCGATCTGAATTACGCGATCCACGCTCCAGCGCCCATGGTTCCCATCTCGGGCAGTCCACGCATTCGTGCTCGCACACGGGTCTTCGGGCATCGCTCCGCAGGCAGTACCACTGTCGATCGTGACCGCCCAGCCAGACCGGGCAACTGTCATACAACCCGACTTCCGCCCATCGACATGTCATCGCGCTCATAGTGGCCTCGACCTCTTCCGTTGGCCGCCTTCTCGACGGAGCGATGCCCAACAACGGTACCGATCGCAGCAGCAACTGACGTACCACCGGCGGATGGACTACGAAGAAATGGGCTCGTCGTAAAAAAGCCGTGTTTTTCGAGTGTTCGGCGTGTTCGTGTTTGTGAGGTATCTCAGCGGCAGGGCGGCAGCCGGGTGAATGGCTCGGAATAGTTCGCAACCATCGCCTATTTTTCCGCGCGCGCGTCGCGAATCTCTGTCGATGCCGGTTTTCCGGCACATCGACCGAACCGTCCAGACCGCTGCCACACGGCGAGGTTCAAGAATAGCGCTTGCGCAGCGTCGCGAGCATGAACGTGTTGATCTCCCACTGATTGCTGACGGGCTGGCGCGTGTACGGAATCGTCGGCATGTAATCGGCCGGTCCAAACTCGGTGAGGATGGTCATCCGCCGACCGGCTTTCTTCTTGATGTCGATGATCTTGTCCCACCACGCGAAGTGCGCATCAACGGCGGCCTTCCATTCCGGCGCGCGCGGATCGTTCACCTGCGGGCTCTCGGCGTGCCCGATACGCGCATGAATGTGATCGGTGCGGCTGATGGCCTGGTCCAGCGTCTCCGACTGATCGTCCAGGAGCGATTCGTGGACATTGCACCAGTGGGACACGTCGAAGGTGAGCCGCAGGCCCGGATACTTCTCCATGAACATGCGCGTCACCGGCGCCGAGTAGAGAATCCGCGACCGGTGCGTTTCGTGATAGATGGGCACTGTCGTTCGCTCGGAGACCCCGGCGGTAAACTCGACGAACTGGCTGTTCTGATCGAAGGCGAAGTGATCGCGACCGGCGTGGCAGTTGATGTAGAGCGGCTTCAGCGACGCCGCGGCCTCGACCATCTCCTTGAACCGTTGCAGGTGCTTCGAGACATCTCTTTCCGAGTTGCCGGCCAGAAAACCCAGCCCGAGGCCGCTGTCGTTGACCGCCTTCAAGAGGTCCGCGCGGTTGGCCGCATCGGTCGGATACCAGACCTCGATTCCGTTGTAGCCCGCTTCGGCGGCCTTCGCACAGAACTGACTCCAGTTGCCTGCAAAGCCCCAGTTCGTGGCGAGCACGATCAGTTCGTAGCCGGATTGGCGTGCCTGAAGTGGCGAACCCGACATCGCCAGCGACGCGGCGAGCGCGCCTCCTGTGGTCTCCATGAACTGTCGTCGTGTTGGCATCGGCGCTCCCGGCGTCATTTTACGCGCTTCATCGGTGGTCCAGCGACCCGGTGCAGCTCGGGCGCTGGTTTCAGAACTGGACGGACCTGCTGTCGTTCGACACTGCCCCGGTCCTGACCGACGAGGCGATCCTGAAGGTCCTCGGTTGAGCCTGAGTGGAATGCCAGAACGCCTGACCTTGCTGCGGCACGGGTGGCATTCCTCGTGCTCTATCCATTCCCCAGCGCGCGAGGCTCAGCCTCTGACTGTGCACGCGCGCCGGGGGTCTCATGTCCACAGATACACGATGCGCGCGTTGTCACGAAGCCCTGTACACCGGCCAGCTGCATCAGAGCACGGAAGAGTGCCTGGAAAATGCGCTGGATCAGCTCCGAAGTCTGCGCGATGCGCTCGTCGAGCACGAGCGCGCCATGTCAATCGTCCTCTACGCCAATGAGACGTGTGCGCCTCCGCACGGCGAGACCGTCGGGGCCGGCATGCATGCGCCTCAGCCGTGACGGTGACGGGACGAGGACAACCGCGTAACTTTTTCCCGGCGCTGTAGGGTCCGCGTACACCTTCTCCAACTCAGCCCGAGATCGATCGATTGCGCGCAGATCGCCGACGTGTGCAACACTGTGCACGTCGGAATCTGCGTGATGCACCCCGGCAGCCCTCCCCGCCCCATCGTCGGGCTCATGATGTCGAAAGACGAGGAAGACTTCATCGAGCAGACGCTGACGTACTGGCGCCGGCTCGACGTTCCCATCATCGCGCTCGATGACTCATCCGATCGCACGTTCGAGATTCTTCAATCCTTCGACAATGTCACCGTCTTCAGGCAGCGGCTGTTCTTTCCCGAACCCGCGAAGGGGTGCCTCCACTGGATGTATCAGCCGCTCCTCGAGGAAAAACGCCGACGCTTCGGCCTCGACACATGGGTATACGTGACGCTCGCCGACGAGATCTGGTACCACGATCCCTTCAAGATCGCCCGCGCGATGGAGGAAGAAGGCGCAACGCTCCTGAAGATGCGATCGTGCCACCATCTGCTGCACCCGGGCGACAAAGAGAAGTGGGACTTCGAGAGGGAATGTTGGCTACCGCAGTACGCAGCGCTGCCAATAACGGAGCGTCTCCCGTACTACACCGGACACTGGTTCGAGTATCGAGGGTATCTCGATGGCGGGGATTGTCGTTACGAGGATGGCCAGGAGAGCATTCTGCCGGCGAACATCACCGGGGCCTTCCTCTCGCGCACGCCGATCCTCAGACACCATTCGGTGAGGACACCGACACAGGTGGTCGCGCGTGCAAAGGACCGCGTGGAGCGCGACTTCCAGCCGGCGTACGAACCGCACTATTACAAGAAGGATCCGCGCGACGTCTTCTACGACGAGTATCCGATCTGGGACATCAAACTCCGACGATTCACGGGCACATACGAGGAGTTCGAAATCGGGCTCGAGGATCTCAAGCCCGACCAGCCTTCCTCGCTACCTTGATTGCGGCCAGGGCGCGCCTTGATTCTCTTTCGCAACCGGTCCCATGCCCTTGAACACGAACTTCTGCACTCGCTTTCCTTCGTACGTTTCCGTCGTGTAGATGTTCCCCTTTGAATCCGTGGCGATGCTGTGCACGCCATGGAACTGGCCCGGCTGACGACCGCCGTCGCCGAAACTGGTCAGCACCTGCATCGAGGCTCGCTCGATGATGTAGACCTTTTCATTGTGGCCGTCGGCGAGATAGATGAACTTCTGTTCCAGATCCTTTGAGAACGCGATATCCCAGACGGACCCCGACGCCAGCGTTTTCTTCGCCACGAACAGCTCGTTGACGAACTTCCCGTCCGGCCGGAACACCTGAATGCGATCGTTCACGCGATCGCAGACGTAGAGCAGCCCGTCGTTGGACAGTTCGGCGCAGTGCACGGGGTTCCGGAACTGCTGCGCCGGCGGCGCGTTCGGATCGTAGTTGCCGAGATCGGTGTCGTCGGGCTTGTTGCCGTACGCGCCCCAGTGTCTCTTGTAAAAGCCAGTGTCGGCATCGAGAACCATGACTCGTTTGTTCAGATAGCCATCGGCGATGTAGGCCTCATTCGCCTTCGGATCGACGAAGATCTTCGCGGCGCGGCCGAAGCTCGCGAGATCGTTGCTGCCGCCCGCATACTTCGCGTTATCGCCGCTGCCGCTCACACGACGCGCGTTGGCCTTGCCGATCTGCAACAGGAGCTTGCCGTCCTGCGTGAACTTGAGGACATGCGAATCGCCGCCGCCGTTGCCGCCGATCCACACGTTGCCTTTGTAGTCCACGGTGATGCCGTGGTTCGACTCCGGCCATTCGAACCCTTGCCCCGATCCACCCCAGTGGCCGATGAGGTTCCCGGCCTGGTCGAACTCCAGCACGGGCGGCGCCGACTCGCAGCACTCACTGGTCCGGCTGGCAAGGCCGAGCTCGTTGGCCTTGTTGAGTGTCTGCGGGCGATGGATCATCCAGACGTGATCCTGCGCATCAACTGACACGCCGATGCTCGAGCCGATCAGCCAGTGATTGGGAAGCGGCTTGGGCCAGAAGGGATCGACTTCGAACATCGGCGCACTGCTTGCCGGCCTGAGCCGCAACGCGAAGCTCGATGAGCGCCTGTCCAATCCCCAGCGCAGCGAGCAGCGCCAGCAAGGCGCCACCTGTATACAGTCGACGAGTGCGATCCTGGCTGCCCATCCCCTCCCCCTTCTGTCAAATCAACGCCGATCAAGTCCAGCGAGCCGTATTCTAGGCTGGGCGAGGGCGATCCTCAACGTCCTCTGCGAAGAAAATCGTAGACATCGACGCCAACGCTCACGTAGCCAATGGGCTCCCATTTTTCATCGAGCGGAACCTGCGGTGCCCCGAAATCGGCGCCGGTGATTCGAGCCGGCAGAGACGTACTCGCGGAAATCGACCTGCACCAAAGTCCGCCAGGGTGATATCGGACCCGATCGAGAGCGCCCGATCGCCAGAGGCCGCAACGTCACGCGCACGGGCGTGAGTGTCAGGCGCGTCAGGTCCTCGAAGCCGGCCCCACTGAACCGGACGAACCCGATGCCGCCTCCGACGGCCAGCGCAGGGTGAAGGTCGTAGTAGACCCCGACCTCGAAGATATTGGCGTCCGTCCGGCCTCTGAATTCCGGCCGGAACTCGGACTCAAACCAGCCGACTCCGGCATCCACACAGATCGCCTCCTCCTCGCCCTTCTCGTAGAGCCAGCGAACACTATCGCCATCGAAGCAGAGAATCGTCGGCGACCAGAATTCAAAGCCGTCGAACGGACCTGGCCCGCTCAGGCGTTCGAGCCAACCCTTGCTCCCTCTTTGAGCCGACGCATCACGGGCCAGCCCAGGATCGCCAGCAGCCCAACGCGATAACGGCCAGATTTCGCGCTCGCATGCTCACCTCTAATTTCTGCCGACTTCAATCTGCAGCTCGGCGGAAATCATCGCGCTGTCGGTGCCGTATAAGATGCTTTCAACAACCTGCTCACGTTTGAGGGCCTGATCGGTCGCAGACACGACTCGATTCTTCGGTTTGGGCATGTCGGGGCAATAGATCAGGAGCTTCGCCGGAATGCTCTCCAATCTGATAGCAGCGACTCTCCTCGAAGGTGACCCGCTCGAACGAGCTGTGCCAGATAATTTGGTACGGAAAGACCAGCAGCAGAATGAAGCTGGCCAGAATGATCAGGCCGAACACGACGCTGGGACGCCCACGCTCCGCACCGATGCGCCGACGTATTCGAAGTATCCAATACCAAGCGACCAGTCAGGGCAAGAATGAGCATGTCAAGGACGCGCCCATACAGGATTTGCTCGTCGACATTGTCTGGCGAGAGCCTAGCCAGATTTCTGGATCGGCATCTGCGACGAAAGTGGCGGCGCTCAGGATGAGATCACCAAAACGAATCACGACGAGGAGAAGCGCCATGACCTCAAGCGTAAAGAGTACCTGGCCCATCAGGACCGGATCGTCGAGGTGGAACACTTTCACCCACTGACGAAGCCTCGCTTCGAAAGCCTGCGCACGCGAGGAGAATCTCGCGAACACGTGCCACCATGTGGACAGAAACATCAAGGGAACCGTTACGACGACCATGTAGACGGCCGGCGCAATCAGCGCGCGCACACCCCAGACGAACCAGTCCACAGGCGTCTCTTTAGAGAAATCGCTCGTGCGGGCCAGCGACGTTATTGAACGCGATCGACGACAGAAACCCGAGCGCCCAGACACCGAGGATGACAGCGACGGACACAAGCGTCCACGACAGCAGTCGCGCGGCCAGAGTGACGGAGCGGCAACCGTCGCCGTTGCGCTCGAACTCACCCGATCGACCAGCGGCCGCGACCTGTGGCCGCTCTCCGATGCGCCAGATCCTCTTCCCGAAATCGCTGCCACCTCGTCGGCCGGGACAGATGACGTGGCACCGGCGGGCAGAATGTCGAGCAGCTCGCGCATCATCTTTCCCGCGCTCGCATAGCGATCGTCGACGTCGGCCGCGAGCGCGCGATCGACGACCTGCACGAACCGCGTCGGCACGTCCGGTCGAAGGTCGGTGAGCGGCGTACGCTGTCCGCTGCTGTGCGCGATGACGATCTCCCGGAGGTTCTTCCCTTCCACGGGATGTTTACCGGTGGTCAGATAGAAGAGGAGCACACCCAGGCTGTAGATATCGCTGACCGGCGTCGCAGGCTGCCCGAGGAGCACTTCGGGCGCCATGCAGAGAGGCGTGCCCGTCAGCATGTGACTGCCGGTCGGCTCCCGCATCTCCCGTCGATCGAGACCTGCACCAAAGTCCATGAGGACGATGCGGCCGCCCGCCTCGCGCATGACGTTTCGAGCCTTGACGTCGCGATGCACGAGCCCGGCGGCGTGCACCGCGGCGAGCGCCTGGCAGAGGCTGACGCCAATGATCGAAGCTTCATCGGATCCGAGCGGTCCATCCTGTTCCACGATATCCGCGAGCGACCGCCCGCGAACCAGCTCCATCAAAATGCCGATCTCGTCGTCCTTCTGCTGGGCACCAAAGACGGTGACGATGTTCCTGTGGCGAAGTCTCGCGAGGAGCTGGCCTTCGCGCAGCACAGACGAAGCGGCGTCGGGTTCGGGAATGTGAATCAGCTTGAGCGCCACCGCGCGGGCGAGCGTCGGATCCCAGGCCTTGAACACGCGGCCGAATCCGCCGCTCCCGATGAGCTCGAGACGTTCGAGCCCGCCCCACGACGGCAGATCGGCCGCGTGATCCGAAGGCTCGAGCTTGCTGTGGGTAATGGGATCGGCCCCGGCTGGACCCGGAGTCTGCGTCAGGGGCGGAGCACCGCGATCCTTGCTATCGGCGGACACAGAACGTCTCCATCTGGTTGGAACCGCGCCGCCCGCGTCGAAGCCTGCCAACCGCTCGCGGCTGGCCGGGGAACTGGAGTCTCGAGGAGCACCCCCATCATAGCAAGGAGACACGAGCCGAGCGCGACAGACGAAGGTCCAGGATCAGCGTCCGTCAGCGATGAGGTAGATCCAGAGCAATGCGACGGTGAGCGCGGCCGCCCACCGGATGCACACCCAGTCTTCCGGGGTCAGGGTCAGACGAATCCGAGGCAGGCGCGCCGTCGACACGGTCAGCGCATACGGCACATAAATGCTCGCCATCAGCAATCCGACGGGCACGGCAGGATGCATGCGGAGACTTCCCGCCGGGTTTCCCTCGACGAGAAGCAGCGCTGCTCGCGTCGCACCACACGTGAGGCACGGAAAGCCCGTCACAGCGTGGAACATGCAGATGACTGGTGGCAGCCCGAAACGGCTGAGCCAGAATCCGCCCCCAATGGCGCCGAGAAGCACGATCCACGCCCAGATCAATTCGTGATCGACGTCGTGGTCGTCCAGGCGTTGCCAGGCCAGCCTCACAACTGGTTCGCCCCTTTCACGCCGGCCATGATCAGCGCCACGAACGCCGCGAAGAAGAACATCACGATCAGGCAGCAGAGGAGCATCGGCACGAGCACGGCCGCCGCAGCTTTTCCCGTAGTTGTTTCATGAGCGCGCGCTAGGCCGATGATCGACACGACGATGTTCCAGATGCTGCCGATGAGGCCGCCGCAGATCGGCAGGATGCTCAAGAGGATCGTGCTGCCCGCCGCATACGCCGTCACGCGGAACGTGGTTTCGTAGGATTGACGCGCCCCCCCGAACAGCATGAGGAGAACGTGATAGATGGCCGAATTCACGAAGAGTATGACCAGCGCGAGGATCGGCGCGACAATCGCCCAGACGAAGATACCGGCGACACCAACGGCCATATCGCGCAGCTGAAATGGCACGAACGGCATGCCAAACCCATGAAAGACGGTCTGATACATCATCGAGACGAGCATGCCCGCACTGATACCAATCACGCCGTAGGCGAGCGGTGGCCCGAGCCCGCCATCGCGGCGCATCGTGTCGAAAAACATCGTCGGCTCCAGCAGCACGCCGCGCGCGGTCGCGATGAAGGCGTCGATCGCCGCGCGCTGACTCTCCCAGGGCGGACCCGTGCGCGGATTGCCAGGAGGAGGCGGCGGCTCGGGTGCGGGCTCGGATTGCATCTCATCAGTCATTGGCGTTCCTCGTCTTTCTACTTCAGCCACACCGGCTGTACGAACGCACCATTTCCTGCCGAATCCCAGACAGCGAACCGAACCCACGCCTTTCCCGTCGCGTCGAACGGAATCTCAAAATGCTTGCTGCCAAAACTCGGGAGATCCGTCGCCCGGACGACCTGGCGATCGATCCTGCGGCCGTCGCCCCAGACCACCTCGACGAACTCGAGCGGGAACGTCCACTCGACGTCTGCCTTGATCGTGCGGTGTGGACCAGAGCCTTCGACGGCGTAACGCCCGATCAACACTTCCCCGGTGGACACAAAGAAGTCTCCGTTACCGAGCGCCTTCATAATCGGCGTCCAGTCTTCGTCGGGGCCGGGCACCCGATCGAGTTTCACGTAGTTGACGGGAAAGTTCGCGTAGGTGTCATCCTCGGGGCCCTTCCGATACGTGTCGATGTCCGCGATGATGTACTTCGGCCTCAGCCCGGATGCCGCGTTGAGATTGTTCATCGTATCGACCGCGTCGAAGCACCGCCACTCGCACAGCCTCTCTTCTGAGAGGTCCATGCCCATCCCCGGCTTGAACGCGACGCCCAGGTATCGATCGTTCTTCACCCACGCCTTGTCGAAGCTCGCGTCCGGGTAACCCGCCGTGCCCTTCGTCCGCGGATGCGCGTGATACCAGTACGCGCCCTCCGCGTCCATCATCCGCTGCACATCGTCGGTACTTCCTGTGTGATAGACGGTGCCGTATGCCGGATCCTTCTCCGAAAAGGGTTGAGCAGACGATCGAACCAGCGACCAGTACACTCTCTTCGGCCACATGATGTTGTAGTGGCCGCCGAAGTACGCGCTCGGCTCTTCCCACGGGGTCACCAGGAAGTCCGCGTCGGACGCGCGACGGCATCCTTCGAAGTAGTCCTTCTCGTCCTTGAACCGGAGAGGCCCGGGATCGTTGGCGTGCAGGTCGCCGTGGAAGTCGCTCAGGCCGATGATGTTCAGGCCGAGCGCCTTCATCGCGGCGAGATCCTGGAGCGGCGTGTCGAATGAACCCGACTCGCGGAGGCGTTCGGTGAACCTCAGGTGGAAGTGATTCACGAACGTCTTGTAACCGGCGACGGGCTTGAACGTGTCGTCATGCGTGAACGCGAGCACGGCCTTGCGTGTGGCTTCCGCCAGCTCAGGGCTCGCGTAGAAGTACACGGCCATCCGCTGCCATGTGCCGGGCGGCGCGTTGAACAGGGCGAAGTTCGCCGCGTACTCCTTCACCTCTTCATGATCCGCCTGCCTGATCCCGATGCCGAACTGTCCGCCTTCGTCCTTTCGATACCAGACGTATCCGAGGTTCGTATCGACCTCGCGGGTGAAAAAGAACGTGTGCGGCGGCGTAAATGTGGCCAGCGAGCCGCTCGGGCCTTCGGCCGTCAGCACGCGGCTGTCGGCCCGCACCGGCACGACGGTGTCGTTCTTCGCGCCTCCGAACTGATAGTGCTGCGGATCGCCAGCAGTGTCGCGCCACGCGACGCGCGGCATGATCTTCGTCGAGAGGCCGTTCAGCCCCGCGTCGTACTTGTACGCGACCGACGGCTGGTCTGTCCTGGCGATCGCCTCCATCCGAATCAGGTTGGTACCCTGATACACCGTGAAGCGGAGCGTCCCCGCGAAGATGCCCATCGAGAGACCGGGGAAGCTCGCCTCGAGCCGTCCACCGTCGATCTTCACGCTGCAGGATGAAGTCGTGAAGGAGGCGGCGGCGTTGCGGATCTCTTCGGGCCTTCGCGGCAGACCGAAGTTGATTGGCTTCTCGCCCTCCTTCAGGCCCGGCACGTTCAGCGGCGCGTCCCAGAATGCATACCACTTGTGTTTCTCGATCACGTCGGGCGTGATGTCGATGCCGAGCGCGCGCAGCGGCTCGGCCTGCTGCTCCGACATCCGGCGCACCCCGGTCGTGACGTGAAACTCGGGCCGCAGGTGTTCTCCGAGGACGCCCCATGCGCCGCCGGCGCGTCTCACAGCCAGCTCGCGCAGGACCGGGGCGTGGCTTTCGATCGCAAATTGCGCTCGCAGTTCCGTCCCGGGCGCCCCTTTCCACGAGACCGCGAGGACGTCACGATCGACGGCGGCAGTGAGCCCCGGAGCCGGCCGATACGCTGTCAGATCGCAAGTCAGCGTCTGGGCGTCCGCGATTCCCGGCACGAGCAGGCTGAGGATGAGAAGAAGCTTTTTCATGAGTCAGTTCCTGGGTTCAGCACGAAAAACCGACGGCCGACACCTGATCGCCGATGGCTAATAGCTGACTGCCGACGGCTCATTGCTCATCCTCATCGCTGTTTCACTTCACATCCGTGATCCGTATCGACTGCCCCACCCGGTTGAACGTTGCGCGATACGACTCGAAGTCGTTCTCCGGCGCGACCGTGAGGTAGTAGAAGAGATTGCCGTCCGCCAGAAACGTGGTGTAGAGATTGATGCGCTCCGTGCCTCCAAGCGCCGATCGGTTGACGAGGGGTGTGCCGAGCGCACCGCGCTGGGACATCTGCACGGACCGCTGATCCCCGGCGACGCGCAGGTCAGGATTTCCTTGCGCAACCGATTCGAGGAATGCCTGCGTCGCCTGGCGAAGATCACGCGTCGTGGCGCGCGCCACGCCGAACTGGACGCCGTGCGTGAAGACGTCCTCGCCGTTCTGCTGGCCGTAGGCGTTCTCGGGCACGAACTTCACCGAGTTGCCCGCTGAGATGGCGGTCCAGTTCGTCGGGATACTCGCCTGAAACAGACCGCCGCCTCGAATCGTCTGGAACTGCGTGGACGGCGGGGGCACGGGTTTGCCGATCGTGCCGATCGACTTCGGTGGATTGGCCGCGCCGCCCGATCCGGCTTTCTTCGGCAGCGGTAAAGCCCCGAACTTCGCCTTGATTCGCTGGAACTCGGCGATGTCCGTCACCGGAGGGGCCACCGTCAGCGTGCTCGCTTCCTGAGTAATGTACGCCGTTCGGTTGCCGGGGTTCGGATGGCTGCTCATCCACTGGGGGTTCCCCCCCTTCGACTGTTCCTGAATCGTTTCGAACATGTGCGCGAGATCTCGCGGGTCGTATCCGGCGCGCGCCATCATCTGCGAGCCCAGGATGTCGGCCTGTTTCTCGAAGTCCCGGCTATACCTGAGAAGCAGCGTGCCGAGGCCGAACTGGCTGCCCTGTGCGATCGCCGATCCAGCCGCGCCGCCGACGACGGCACCGCCCACGGCCCCGGCGATCTGACCGAGCTGCAGCCATGGATTCTGCGCCTTGGTGGCGTTGGCCGTGCCGTGGCGCAGCAAAACGTGCGACAGTTCGTGAGCCATGACGCCGGTGACCTCGCCTTCGGTCGCGGCCGCGTCGAACATGCCGCGATTCACGAACATCGGACCTCCGGGCAACGCGAAGGCGTTGATCTCCTTATCGTTCACGGGTGTGAACGAGTATTCATAGATCGGATTGTTGAACTCCTTCGGAGCGACGGCGACGATTCGATTGCCGAGCTTCGTGAGGTATCTCGAAATCTCGTCATCGTTGATGATCGGATATTGCTTGCGGACTTCGGCCGCGCCTTCGCGGCCGAGCTGAACGTCCTGCTCGGGCGTGTACTTGTTCTTGGGCAACTTGACCGGTGTCTGCGCCAGCGCGAGTACGGCCGACGCGACGAGGATGGCACCGAGAATCGCGAGACGCGACGGGACGTTCTTTGTCATGGGCGTCATGTCTGGCTCCCTCAGACCTTGAACCTTGAACCCTGAACCCTGGAACCTTTGAACTCTGGAACTCTTGTTACGGTATCGCCTGATGATCCGTATTCCTGATTCTGTACCAGCAGAGGAGATCCCTGGCCGCCGGAAGGTCGGCCCCTTGTCCGGCCGGCGTGTCCAGATAGAGAAACGCGACCGATGAATGCGCGAACGGCTTGAGTCGCTCGGGCGCCCAGGGGTTCACGAACGCAAATCGCATCCGACGCTCGAACCGGATCACATCCGACTCGTGGATCCGGTACATGGCGACGCTGGCGTTCAGCGCATCCTTCACCGGCACGCCGTGATAGGGGCCGATGAACGGCCCTTCCCGGAAGTACCAGCCCCCAAGAAAATAGTCCTCGAGGCCGGTTCCCACAATCCTCGGATTCTCCCACTCATCGTCCACATACACGTACTCGGGCGCCTCGAGAAAGCTGAGATAGTTCCGATCCTGCCCCTGGAGATACACCACGCAACCCGCGTAGTGACCGCGCGAGGTAGCCTCGGCAATCTTGACGGGTGAGGGTCCGTCGTTGCGTCCCGTGTTGAACTGCGCATGAAACCAGCCGAGCGACGAGGGCATGGAGTCCGTGAGCTGGTAGAGCGCGTTGCAGAAGATCTCGGTGTCGACGTCGGCGTCCCGGTTTTCGACTTCAATCCGGAACCCCGTGCGGAACGGCATCGGCCACTTGCAGAAGAATCCGCCGCTCGACGTGCCGAATCGACGCGAGGCGAAGCTCGCGACCTCGCAGAGGCCTGCACCGAAGAAATCGCCCGCCGGCGCTTCGACGGCGGGCTTCGACGCGCCGTCCCAGTAGATGCGGAGGATCAGGGTCTTAAGAATCGATTGGTTGATCGCGGCCGTCGTGTCCCAGTGACGCCAGAACCATCCGGGGAACGTCACCCAGAGTTGCGAGATGTAGCCCTGGCCCTTCACTGCGCCCACATCGAGCCGTGCGCCGCGAGGCACCAGAATCGTCTTGCTCTTACGCTCGAGGCTGAACGTGGTCACCTGTCCTGTCTTCTCGCGGCGGAGTTCAGCCGCTTCGAGCGCCGGATCCGTCACCGGATCGTCGATGCCCGGCGCGGTCTTCCTGGATTGACGAGTGTCACTGGATCGCCCGGCGTCAGTCAGGACCGTGCCTGCCCCCAGCGTCGCGATGGACGATACGAACTCCCGCCGCTCCATGTCACCGCCTCCGACTCTTGGACCTTGTGACTCTGCGACCTTTCGACCTGCGACCTTCTTGGACTAACCGTTACTATAGGCGAATGGCCCTCCGAAAGAGCCCCAGCGTTCTGTGGCGGATCGCGCTCGTTCTCATCGTCGCATGGCGCGTCGGCGCGAGCGGGCAAGGCATGCCGGTTACCTGGGTCGAAGACTCGTTCGACGATTTTGCGGATGGGACGCTCGACGCCGCCGGACAGAATCTCTATGTCAGCCGCGACGGATCCGTCCGCACAATCCATCGATTCGATCTCAACCAGGACGGGTATCTCGATCTGATCTTCAACAGCACCCACGATTTCACGAATTTCGTCGCCGCCTCGGTCGCGTCGGTCGGCCCGGGCCGCGAGCTCGGCCAGTACGCGCTCGCGGTCGAAGGCAGCACGCGTGTCGTGCTGGACGACTTGAACAAAGACGGATTCCTCGATGCAGTGTTCTGTCCAAACGACAGCGGCCTGCAGCACACCCGGCGCTTCGTCACGATCCTGTGGGGCGGCAGCGACGGCTGGTCCTCCAGGCGGAGCAACGGTCAGCTGCCGGTGCAGGCCGCCGTCGCGATTGCCACGGCGGACCTGAATCACGACGACTGGCCCGACATCGTGACGCTCAATGGGCCGCGGTGGCTGCCCGGTCAGCCGCCGGGTCAGATCGTGCGTATCTATTGGGGCAGCGCCAATGGTTTTCTGCTCGGCCGCGTCCAGGACATCGGGATCGCGGACGCCGTGGATCTGGCAGCCGGCGACTTTGGCGGCGAGCGAAAGCGCGCCGTCGCGGTGCTGACCCGTTCTGGATCCATCCACCGACTGCGTGCGGCGCCACAGCGTGACGAGGCGGATGTGGATCCGGTTGTTTACTCCGCTCCTGGCGATGGCGCGACGCGCCTCGCCGCGGCCGATCTGAATGGCGACTCGCTCACGGATCTCATCGTCTTGACCATTCGCAATCAGGTGTATGTGGTTCCGGGAAAAAGGGGAGGCGGCTGGGGGGCGGCCGCGACGCTCGACGCGCCCCGAGCATCCGCCGTGAGCGTGGGCGATCTCGATGGCGATCATCATCCGGATCTCGTGCTCACCGCGTCTCCAGATTCGACACGTGCGGATGATCCAGGCCGGCCGGACTCTCCAGCGGTGCAGGTGTTCTGGGGCGATGCGCAGGGATTCAGCGCCGCGCGCACGATGGGTCTCGACGTACCGTTCGCGTCTTCGTCTGCCATCGGTGATCTGGATGATGATGGACGAGCCGATCTTGTCGTCGCGGTCTCTCGCGGCCGCGAGACGTATCGAGCGGATTCGGTCGTGTTCTTCGGCGCGGGCGGAAGACAGCTCGAGCGCGGCCGTCAAGGCGTCAAGACCGACGGCGCCGTGTCCATCGCCATCGCGCCGAAAGAAGGATCGCGTCCGGCGCGAGCCGTCTTCTGCAACAGTCTCGAGGGATCGGTCGGCGAATACGTGCCGCTGCTCGTCTACTGGGGCGGGGCCGGAGGGTTCGAGCGTTCGAATCGATGGGAGATTCCGTTTCGCAGCGGGTACGAGGCGAGTGCCGCGGACCTCGACGTGGACGGCTATCCCGATCTGATTACCCTGAACTCGCAGCACTCCGGCGAGGGAGCACGGTCGGATCCCACCGCCGGGGCCAACATTTTCTGGGGAAGCGCGGCCAGTTTCGGTCCAAGCACGCGACGGACCGTTCTTCGGGAGCGGATGCTCGGATCGAGCAATGTCGCCGACCTCGATCGCGACGGGTATCTTGACCTCGTTCTCGGCGCATTCGACGCACCCGACAAGCCGGACCTGCTGGTCATTTACTACGGCTCACCAGCGGGGTTCAATCCTGCGCGTCGCGTCAGCCTGCCGTTTGCGGACCGCACGTCGGGCTGCATCATTGCCGACTTCGACAAGGACACCTGGCTCGACATCGGGTTCGTGTCGTACGTCGAAGACCGAGTGCACATTCTCTGGGGCGGACCGAAGGGATTTGAACTGGCGCGACAGAGCCTGCTGGATGTGCCGGCCGCCATCTCAGATGAAACCGCCGACCTCAATGCCGACGGCTACCTCGATCTGATCGTCAGCAGCTACGAAGACCGCATTGCCGGGCATCACGACACCGGGCTCATGATTTTCTGGGGCAGCGCGGCGGGTTTCGCTCAGTCGAATGCCCAGTGGCTGCCGGGTTCGAGCCCCATCGGCATGGCTGTTGCCGATTTCGACGCCGATGGTTACCTGGATCTCTTTTCGCCTCACTATCTGGGCGAGCTCACGCGCGAGGCGCTCCCGTCCTATCTCTATTGGGGAGGTCCTGACGGTTTCTCCACGCGAAACCGGACCGTCTTCATGACCGACTCCGCCCACGATGCGCTGGCTGGCGATTTCGATCGCGACGGGCGCCTCGATGTCGCGGTGTCATGCCACACGCGCGACGGCGATCACCACACGGACTCGAAGGTCTTCTACAACGACGGGCACCGCTTCGTGCATCCCCGCGTCGTTGAACTTCCCACTATCGGATCGCACTGGATGTGGGATCAGGACATGGGCCACATCTACCACAGGCGCTTCGAGCAGACCTACGACTCGTCCGCGTTTCAGTGGACGTCGAGCGCGGCCCGTGGCGAACTGGTTGCGAAGGCCGATGCTCCGCCAGGCACGACGCTCGGATTCGTAGTCCGGTCGGGCGCGACCCTGGAAGGGCTTCCCACGCTGCCGTGGCGAAGCGTGGAGGATGGGCATTTCACGCTGCTGCCGACCGATCGCGCCTTTCAATACCGCGCGACATTCACATCGGCCAATGGCGATCGCTATCCGACGCTCGATCGCGTGTCGATCGCTCTCCGGTAATGTCCCAGCAGGTGTAACCGGCCAGATGTCAGGTCTGGCAGACCGAGGGACGGAATGGGCGCGGGCCGAACCTCAGTCGTCGGCAGGCGTAGGCCACACCTTCAGAGTCTGGCAGACCGTCAGGTCTGGCTCGACAACGCCGCCGCGTACGGCTTCGCGTATCGATCGAGGATGGCGTGAATCTTCGCGCGCTCCTCACTAGTGACCGCGGTAATGTATGGCGCACCGGTGGCGCGTTGGCAGATCCCGAGATGGCGGAGCGCTTCATCGAACGCGCCCCAGATGGCGCCGTGGCGGAAGATCTGCCAGGTCTCGATGAGATCCCGCTGACGAGCGTTCGCGGTCGGCGCATCGTCCGCCTCGAACGCCCGGAACAGCTCCACCGCGATATGCGCGCAGACGTTGTACAAGCCGCCGATGCAGCCATCGACACCCATCTGCAAGTGCACGAACGCGAGGAATTCGCTACCCGTCAGCACCGAGAATCCCGGATCGCCTCCCACCAGCTGGAGGAGGGTCTGCATGTTGATACAGTCCTGATTGCTTTCCTTGACGCCGACGATGTGAGGAACGCTCGCGCGGAGTGTGGCGATTGTCTCTGGAAGAATCGGGTTTTTCGTCAGCACCGGGTTGTCATAGAGCAGGATCGGGAGATCGACCGCCGACGCAATCTCTGAAAAGTACGCGATGAGATGCTGCTGTGTGGTGAGGAAAAAGAGCGGCGGCAGCACCGTCAGAAAGTCAGCGCCCTCGCGGGCCACCCGCCTCGCCTGAGCGACGGCCCGGCTCGTGCTGGTCTCTCCCAATCCGGCCATGACCGGGACGGCTCGGTTCGTCTCTGACACGACCGTCGCGATGGCGCGTATCTGTTCCGCGTCCGTCATGAACGCGAAGCCGCCCATCGACCCGTTCACGAACAAGCCATGCACGCCGCCACCGATCAGGTAGCGTGTCAGGCGACGAAGTCCGGCTTCATCGACGCGATCGTTTTCACCGAGCGGTGTGCCAATGGCTGGAATGATTCCTGTGGGTTTCATCGGTGGCCGCGACGATATCGGAAGAGCGGCGAGGCGTCAACTCATGCGGGCAGCGCAGGGCGCATTGACTGCCCGAACACCCTGCGATACCTTCCGTCCATCATGCGCGTCACGGACTCGCTGGCGGTGATCGGGAGCCTGCAGTTCGGTCTGTCCGGCTCCTTCGACTGCAGCGTCTATGCGCTCAAGGGTCCGGACGGCATCGTGCTGATCGACAGCGGCGGGGGCACCCACACTGATCGTCTGCTGGTCAACCTCGCGCGCGATCTCGGTTCCGAAACCATCAGGGCCATCCTGCTGACGCATTGCCATCCGGATCACTGCGCCGGCTCGGCCGCGCTGAAGCAGGCGACAGGCTGTCATGTGGCCGCGCCAGAAATGACCGCGGACGCCCTCGAGCGTGGCGACGAAGAGAAGCTCGGATTGACTGAGGCTCAAGAGGCCGGCATCTACCCGCAGGACTTCCGATTGCCTGCCTGCCCTGTGGATCGTCGTCTGCGCGACGGCATGACCTTCGATGCCGCCGGGCTCGAGTTCGAAGCGATTCACGTGCGCGGGCACAGCCACGATTCGTTCGTGCTTCGCACGATGATCGAAGGGGAGACGTGGCTGTTCAGCGGTGACGTGGTCTTCTACGGTGGCGTGCTCGGCGTGATCAATGCCGCCGACTCCAGCATGCACGGATACAGATGCGATCTCCCCAAGCTGAGCGGCCTCGATGCCGCGGGTCTCTTCCCCGGCCACGGCCTCTTCACGATCAGGAAAGGACAGCGTCACGTTGATGCGGCGCTGACACAGGCTCGCGGCGGTTTCCTCCCTCGTCAGATCGGACAAGGGGACATCATCTTCTGACCGCCACAGGTCCAGCGACGATCGGAGAAGGCCGGACGCCGCTTTTGGCGAGCGCCCAGATCGGGCATCGCCTTGGCTGCGAGCGTCTCTTCTTCAAGCTCGAAAGCACGAACCCTTCAGGGTCGTACAAGGACCGCTTCGTCGCCGCCGAAATGGCGCGTATCCTCGAGTCGAGTGCCAGGGCCTGCGTCGCAACGTCCTCCGGCAACACCGGTTCGTCGCTCGCCACTTTCTGCGCGCGCTGTGGAGTCCGATGCGCCATAGTGGTCAGTCAGCACGTCCCAGACGGAAAGTTGCAGCAGATGCTGGCGCACGGCGCCCGAGTCATTCGCGTTCGCGATTTCGCGACGTCCCCGGTGATCACCGAACGCGTGCTCAGCGGGCTGCAGGCGCTGGCCCGATCGCGCAACGTCCCGCTGGTCGTTTCCGCCTACCGCTACTGCCCGGAGGGAATGGCAGGGGTGGAATCTATTTCGCGCGAGCTGGCGTCGGACCTGGACCAGCCGGTCGAGCACGTGTTCGTCCCGGTCGGCGGTGGAGGCCTCATCACGGCCGTCTGTCGCGGTTTTGCCGGCCTTCGATCACGGGCGCCGCGTGTCCACGCCGTCCAGCCCGAAGGATGTTCCACCGTCGTGGCCGCGCTCGAGCGCGAGGACGACCGGATCGTGCCTGTTCAGAGCACGACCACCATCAGCGGCCTGGCCGTACCTTTTGATATCGATGCCGGCCTCGCGCTTGGACACGTCCGCGCGTCGGGCGGACGCGGGTTCGCCGTGAGCGACGATGATGTGTTCAGCGCGCAGCGGATGCTCTTCGAGCTCGAGGGCATTTTTGCAGAGCCTGCCGGCGCCACGGCGCTTGCGGGTCTCATCAAGGCGACAACTGCAGGACTGATCGGGTCTCGAGACGTCGTCGTCTGCCTCGTCACCGGGCACGGCTTCAAGGATCCCGATTCAGTCGCTCGAGCGGCCTTGCGCTACGAGCAAGTACTGATCGATCACGGCGAGCTGGAAGCTCGTCTACTCGCCATGGTGTCGTCATGCGCGTAGCCATCGGCGGCATCGTCCACGAATCGAACACCTTTTGCCGACAACCGATGACCATCGATCGGTTCAGGGAGAAAGACCTCCATTTCGGCGCCGAGATCCTGGATCACTGGCAAGGCACGTGTTCGGAGCTGGGTGGATTCATCGAAGGCGCGGCTCGATTCGACTATGAGATCGTGCCGACAATGATGGCCTGGGGAATGCCGCTCGGCGCTTTGGCGGCGGACACCTTCGAGACGCTCTGCGGCTGGCTGATCGACCGCCTGCGCAAGAGCGGTGCTGACGGCGTGCTTTTGTCCTTGCACGGTGCAATGGTGGCCGAGCAGTTTCCGGACGGCGACGGCGAGGTTCTGAAGAGGGTTCGCGCGGGGATCGGCCCGGATGTGCCGGTCGTGGTCACGCTCGACTATCACGCAAACCTGACAGAGGAAATGGTGCGCTGGCCTGACGCCATCGTGGGCTACGATACCTATCCCCACATCGACCAGGCCGAGCGCGGACTCGAGGCCGCCGGGATTCTGCATCGCATCGCACGCGAAGGCCTGAAACCGCGCATGCATTTGGCACGACGGCCGCTCCTACCCCATATCCTCCTGCAGCAGACGGATCGTGTGCCGATGGCCGACGCCATCGCGTGCGCACACGAACGCGAGCGCTTGCCAGGGATCGTGTCCGTGACGGTCGCCGCCGGATTCCCCTACTGCGATGTGCCAGACGCGGGATTCGCCGTGCTGGCCGTTTCACGGGATGACGCCAGCCTGGCGCGGACGACGGCCGAAGACATCGCGACGAGCGTCTGGAAACGGCGCGCCGAATTTCAGGCGAGTCTTCCCGGTCCCGAAGAGGCCGTTCGAGCGGCGATTGCAGAGCCAGAGGGGCTGACGGTGCTCGTCGATATCGGGGACAACATCGGCGCCGGAACACCCGGCGACGGCACCATCTTGCTCGCGGAGCTCTTGAAGCAGGGCGCGCGCGGTGCGCTGGTCCTCTTGCCTGATCCCGAAGCGGTCGCGTTGGCGCTCGCCGCAGGCGTTCGTCAGCGCGTCACACTGAAAGTTGGCGGCAAGATGGACGACCTCCACGGACCCCCTGTAGAGATTGAAGGCACGGTCCGGACGCTGACTGACGGCATCTTCACCAACATCGGCCCGATGCGCGACGGGGTCGTCGACGATCAGGGGCGAACGGCGGTCATCGACACGGGCGATCTCACGGTGGTGCTCACCGAGCGCCGCATTCCGATGTGGAACCTCCAACAGCTAAGGGCTCTGGGCATCGAGCCGACACGCTTGAGGATCGTTGTCGTCAAAGCGGCGATCGCTTATCGCGCGGCCTATGCTCCGATTGCACGCCGTATCATTGAAGTGGACACACCTGGACTCGCGGCGGCAGATGTCAATCGCTTCGAGTACAAACGATTGAAGCGGCCGATCTATCCGCTGGATCCCCTATGAGCCTCGAGGGCAAGGTTGCCATCGTCACGGGCGGAGGCACCGGCATCGGGTTCGGCATCGCGCGCGTGCTGGCCGAACGCGGTGTTCGTCTCGTCCTCGCCCAGCGTCGCCGCGAGCCGCTCGAGCGCGCCACTGCCGAGCTCGCGGGGCATGAAGTCCTGACGCTGACGCTCGACATTCGCGATCCTGAGGCTGCGGAACGGCTGGTTCATGAGACGGTCGCGCGCTTCGGCACGGTCGACATTCTCGTCAACAACGCGAGCCTCACTGGAATGCCTGCCGTGGCATCGATCGTGAAGAGCGACTCCCGGCACGTCGATGACATCGTCGACGTGAACCTGAAGGGCACCTTCTACTGTTCGCAGGCCGCCGCGAGGAGAATGATCGCGGCCGGCCGCGGCGGCAGCATCGTCCACGTTGCGTCGGTCGGCGCCTATGCCGCGCAGGAATTCGCGGCGCTCTACTGCGCGACCAAGGCCGCCCAGGTGTCGCTCGCGCGATCGATGGCGCTCGAGCTCGCGCCGCACCGAATCCGCGTGAACGCCATCGCGCCCGGCGACATCCTCACCGAGGCGAGCGAGCACGTCGTCAATGATTTGACGGCTGCGGGCGTCAGCGGGCGCTACCTGCGCACGACGCCGCTCGGCCGACGCGGCACGCCCGAAGAGGTCGGCCGAGCCGTCGCGTTCCTGGTCTCGGATGAGGCTTCGTTCGTGACGGGGACGACGCTCGTTGTTGATGGTGGGTATCTGGTCTATTGATGGGTGGCGATGGAACCGGTTACGTTCCGAAGCGTCCCGCTCGCACGGTAACGCCGACAGCAACATGCTGAGTCAAGAGCGGTGTTGTGGCCGTCCCACCGACAATGCTGACATGCTGAACGGTTCGCGTCAGTTTGTATTCTGCCGAAAGATAGACTCGCTGGGTCACGCGACGCTCCAGCGCGCCGGCGCCCTGCAGGCTGACCGATCCCCATTCGTACTGCTCCATGGTAGCGCCGCGAACCGTATCTCGGCGTGAGGAATCGAACCTCCAACTCCGAACCGACCCAGCAGAATCCAGCGCGGCACCCGGTCTCCGGACGATCCTCGATCGGTGTGGCGGACAACGGCATTGATCAAAAGCAGATTGGCGCCGTGCGAAATCGAGAATCGATCGATGATGGATTCGAGCGGCCGCGTGCCACTCACGGGCAAGCCTTGAATCGATCCCTGGACGCCGGCGTCGCGCGCGGTGTCCGCACTCCACTCCGTGTATGCCGTTCGTGGGCAAACCAGGCCAAGTGTGCAGGCCATTACGAGAGCCCGGCCACCATGCTTGTCGAGAGCCATGCGCTGTCCTGCAGCCGTTGATGGAAAATTCTTGCACGTTTGCGCGTCCGATTGCAGTGCCAACCTCGAATGAACCCACCTGATTTCCATCACGATCGTCTTGGCCGTGGCCAGAAATACACGGTGACACTCGAAACCGGGCTGTCGTCCCGCACGACTGACGTCACCGTGCTGATCGCGCGGGGCCATCGACCTGGCAAGACGCTGGTCGTCACTGCCGCCGTGCATGGCGATGAATACGAGGGAGTCCGGGCCATTCTGGAGGTCTGGAGCGCGATTGATCCGATGACGATGGCGGGCGACCTCATCGCGGTGCCCGTCGCCAATCCTCCCGCCTTCTGGCAGGGGACGCGCGCCAGTCCGCTGGACGGGGCAAATCTTGCTCGCGTGTTCCCTGGCGATCCCGTGGGCAGTCCCTCCGCCGCGCTCGCATACCATCTTGGCCATTCGGTCATCGCGCGAGCCGATCTCTATGTGGACTTGCACAGCGCGGGCACCCGTTGGTCGATGCCCATGCTCATCGGCTACAACGCGGCGGACGAACGCTCACAGGCGGCGGCACTCAACTTCGGTGCGAGCGTGCTCTGGGGTCATCCGACGACGGCACCGGGGCGAACGGTGTCATTCGCCGAGAGTCGCGGTATTCCGTGGCTCTACACTGAGGCGCACGGAGGCGGTCGCATCGACAGCGGAGACCTGCTGGTGTACTCGCGCGGCGTGACGAATCTCATGCGCCATTTGGAGATCTTGAAGGGTGAGCCTGATCGAGCCCCGGTGACGCACCACCTCTTCGGCGACGGCAATCTCGACGTCGGCATAGACTCGACGGCGCGCGGGTTCTTCGTGCCGAACGTCGAGCTGTTGCAGCCGGTGAAGAAGGGCGACGAGCTTGGCCGTTTGCACAGTCTCGATGGCAATGTCCTCGAGACCTATCGTGCGCCGGGCAACGGGATGGTCGTCTTGAGGCGGGAGCTCCCGGTCGTCGAGCCCGGCGAGCTGATGTTCTTTTTGACGGGACTTCTCACGTAGCTCAGCACTGCAGGGCCGCGAACTCGAGGCTCACCGAATTGATGATCTCGGACACCTCCCCATTCTCTCCCGCTCTCCGCGAGCGGAACGTCCGCGCCAAGACTCGCGCGTCACTCGCCCGCTTCGAACGTGCGCAGCGTTCACTCGCCGGCGGCGTCTCGAGTGGTCTTCGAAAGAACGCCCGACCGTATCCGCTCTACTTCGATCGGGGCTTCGGAGCCCGCGTCACCGACGTCGACGGCAACACCTGTCTGGACTACGGGCTGGCGTGGGGACCCCTGATCCTCGGGCATCGGCCATCGGTCATCGTTGAAGCCATCCAATCCCAGCTGGAGCGCGGACTCACCTTTGGCGCCCAGCACGACCTCGAGTTTCAGGTCGCGGAGCTCCTCACCGGCATCATTCCCTGTGCGGATCGAATCGCGTTCGCGAACAGCGGCACGGAGATCGTGCAGGTCGCTCTCCGTCTCGCGCGGGCCGCGACGGGCCGCGCGAAGCATCTCAAGTTCGAGGGGCACTATCACGGCTGGGATGACAGTGTCCTCGTCGGCTACCACCCTTCACTCGACGAGATCCAGAACAGCGCCTCGCTCGCAATACCTGTCGCCGCGGGTCAGCGTCCTCAGAATGACGCGATCGTGGTCGAATGGAACGACGAGATTGGCGTCGAACGCGCCTTCGTGCAGCACGGCGCCGACATCGCGGCGCTCATCTGCGAACCTCTGCTCGCCAACAGCGGCTGCATCCCGCCGACAGCAGGTTTCCTGGAAAAGCTACGCTCGCTCACCGAAAAGCACGGAGCGCTACTGATCTTTGACGAGGTCATCACGGGATTTCGTCTGCAGCTTCAGGGAGCGCAGGGTTTCTACGGTGTCACGCCGGATCTCGCGACATACGCGAAGGCCGTCGCCGGCGGTGCGGCGCTGAGCGTGCTCGCAGGTCGTGAGCGATATATGTCGCTGATCGACGCGGGCAAGGTCGTTCACGCCGGCACCCTCAACGGTAACCCGCTCGCGCTCGCCGCGGCGAAAGCGACCATCGATACGCTGGCGGCGGAGGGTGGCACCGTATTCACGGACTTGTGGCGCCGCGGTGAACATCTCCGCCTCGGCCTTCGGCGCCTGCTCTCGTCCCACGGACACACCGTGATCACCCAGGGCGGCGGTCCCGTCTTTCAACTCGCGTTCATGGACAAACCAGCACGAACCTATCGCGACACCCTTGCGGCCGACAGGAAGCGCTACAGCGACTTCGCTCTCGCGCTCCTCGACGAAGGCGTGCTCGTACTCCCGGATGGCCGCTGGTATCTGTCAACCGCCCACAGCGACGCCGACATCGAGGCGACGCTGGCGGCCGCCGAACGCGCCGCCTCGTGACACCCCCGAAATGATCGACTACATCGAGGGGCACGTCGTCTACGAGAACCTCATGCCGCACGTGCGGAGTCGGCATGGCTACTTTCCCGGCCTCGTGCAGCTTTCCTCGGGCGATCTCCTCGCGCTTTTTGTCATCGCCGAGGCATTCGAGGCGGCGGACGCCACCACTTGGATCGCCCGATCACGAGATGACGGCAGAACGTGGATTCTCGAGGGTCCGCTGCAGGACAAGCCGCCAAGCGGCACCGCAACGAGCGACTACCTGAAGCCAACTGTTCTCAAGAATGGGACGCTGATCGCGCTCGGATACCGATTCCATCGTCACAACCCGAACGAGCCGATCGGCATCGCCGCGACGCGTGGCCTCTTGCCAGGAGACGACATCGTCAGCCGGTCGGACGATGGCGGGCGCACCTGGACGACACCCCAGATCATCGTGAGAAGTCGGCCGGAACTGCTCGAGCTGTCTGGTCCAGCCATCGAGCTTCGTTCGGGCGACCTGGTCGCTGTCGCTGCACTCTGCCGGATGCCTGATGGGAGTAATCCCTCCGGGCAGATCGGTGTTTTGCTCAGGAGCGGAGATCGCGGCCGCTCCTGGGACGATCGCCACACCTTCTTTGAAGCCCCCTCGTGCAATCTCACACCACTCGAGTCGCGCATCGTCGAAATGCAGCCGGGACGCCTCGTCGCCATCGCGTGGGCATTCGACTATCGCACCGAGAAGAGTCATACCAACCACGTCGTCGTGTCGCGTGACGATGGACGGAAATGGTCGGCGCCCATTGACACAGGCCACATGGCGCAGGCGTCGAGCTTGCTTTGGCTTGGCGACGACCTGCTGCTGTCAATCCACGCTCACCGCGAGGGTGAAGTGGGCTTGGTCGTGAGGCTCGTCGATTTTCGACACGATCGCTGGAACGTGACGGCGGAGCGTGTCATCTACGGCGGCGTCGGGCAGACAAGCGGAACCGGGCGCGGCATGATCGAAACGTTCTCGTCGCTCAGGTTCGGCCAGCCGTCGCTGGTGCGATTGATGAACGGCGACGTGTTGGCCACGCACTGGTGCATCGAAGATGGCCAGGGAAAGATTCGCACCCATCGGTTGCGCGTATGAAGGAGTTCTCGACCCTCGATTACGCGGTCGTGGTGCTGTATCTCGTCGCCGTTGCCGGCTTCGGCAGCTCGTTCTACCGACGGAAGAGCACAGCCAGCGAATATTTCCTGGGCAGCCGATCCATGCCCTGGCTCGCCGCCGGGATTTCGATCATCGCAGCGGATCTGAGCGCCATCACCGTCATGGGGACACCGGCCTGGGCATACAAACACAACCTCGAGCTCTTCTGGGCCACGACGTACCCGCTCATGGCGCCCATCGTCATTCTGGTGTTCGTGCCGTTCTATTCGCGACTCAACCTCTATACGGCCTATGAGTATCTCGAGCGGCGTTTCAACCTCATCGTGCGCGTGATGGCCAGTGCGCTTTTCCACGTGCTGCGCGCGATGCACGTCGCCATTGCGCTCTATGCGCCGTCGCTCGTCATCAGCCTCGTGACGGGACTTCCAGTCTGGCAGTGCATCCTGCTGATGGGAGCGATCACGACTTTCTACACCACGCTGGGCGGCATCCGAGCCGTCATCTGGACCGACGTCATCCAATTCACAACGGTGATGTCGGGGCTGGTCGCGATTCTCTGGGCGTCGCTCGGCAGCCTGGATGTGAGCATCGAATCAGCCGTGAGAACTGCCAGCGAAGGCGGGCGGCTGAAGCTCTTCAACCTGAGCACGGATCCCAACGAGTTGACATCGATCTGGGCCTGCCTCATCGGCGGGTCTGTGCTCTGTCTCGCGCCGCTCACCACGGACCAGGCCGTGCTGCAGCGCCTCTTCACGACGCGATCGGCTCGCGATTGCCGCCAGTCCGTCATCCTCCAATCCATCGTCGTCGTTCCCGTGACGCTGCTGCTGATGCTCGTCGGGACGGCGCTCTACGTCTTCTATCACTACAACCCGGCCCACCTCGCCGGCCTGAACTCGGAGGACGCCATTCTGCCGTTCTTCGCGGTGCGGGAGCTGCCTGCCGGCGCATCCGGCCTCATCATCGCGTCGATCTTCGCCGCGTCGATGGCCGTGATGTCGGCGGGCATCAACTCGTTGACGACAGCAACAACGGTCGACTTCTACCAGCGGCTGTTCCGTCCGGCCGAAACCGCCGAACGCTACGCGTCCGTCGGACGAGTGGGCACTGTTCTCTGGGGAGGCCTCGTGACGGGGCTGGCCCTCTTTGCCGATCGTCTCGGCGAGCTCGCGCTCGCTTACAACCGCGTAAGCAGCTTCATCTCGGGCCCGCTGCTTGGCGTGTTTCTTCTCGGCGCGCTGACGACGCGCACGACACCGACGGGTGCGGTGACCGGAGCGGTGGCAGGCACCGTTGCCGTATCACTCGTGATGTTCCGCACCGGCTGGAGCTTTTTCTATCAAGCCCCGATCGGTCTCGCGGCGACGATGGTGGTGGGATACGGGGTGAGCCTCATGGGCACGCCGGTGCCCAACGAGCGGCTTCGAGGACTCGTCGTCGGCCTCGACGCTGACGCGTAGCAGACCCTTTAGACCCTGAGACCTTGCGACCCTGAGACCCTTGAGACCCTTCGACTCTAGTTAATTCTGTCATTCATGTAGTCGACGACCGCCTTGTCGATCCCGCCCGGCACCTTGAACTTGTAGTTCTTGTCCTGGCCCAGGGTTTTCGCGCCCGACTCGCGGGTTCTCAGAATCAGCTCGTCCGGCTTCTTCGACTCGGCGGCCTTGAGCTCCGACATCTTCCAGTCGCGGTTATCCTCAGGCTTGTCGCTCGACCTGTAGCTGAACACCCACTTGTCCACGGTCAGCTCGCCTTTGCAAGTGGCGCCCATAGCGTGCATGTGCTCCACTGGGAACGAGAACGGCACCCGGTCGGCCGGACTCTGCGCCTGCGCAACGGCGCCGATCGCAGTGAGAATAATCGCCAGGAAGCTCAGGCGAAGTCGAACTGACATGATGTCGGCTCCTCGATGAAGATGATGCTGCCTGAGGATAACATCGCCGGCGGAATGGTGCCGATGGCCGCGATCCGTTGCCTCCGGCTGCCGGCCTGTTCCGATAGAATCGGCACCCCGGCATTGCTCTCGCGCGTCCAATGCACGAGTGTCCTTTCACTGAAACGAGGATCCCATGACCAGCTTTCGATCGATCGGACTCGCCGCGGTCGTCTCGCTCTCGGGCCTGGCCCTTGGCGCCGCCCAGACGAATCCCATGACGTTCTTCATTACGAGCGCAGGCCCTGGCAAGGGCGCCGACCTCGGCGGTCTCGCGGGCGCCGACCGTCACTGCCAGATGCTGGCTCAGGCGGCGGGCGCGGGCAGTCACACCTGGCATGCCTACCTGAGCACGAGCGCGGCCTCGGGCCAACCCGCCGTCAACGCGCGCGATCGCATCGGGTCCGGCCCCTGGACGAATGCCAGAGGCGTGCGCATCGCGGAGAATGTCGCCGACCTTCACAGCGACAAGAACAAGCTGACCAAGGACACCCAACTGAACGAAAAAGGCGAGGTTGTCAACGGCCGGGGCGATACACCCAATCGTCACGACATCCTGACCGGATCGCAGCTCGACGGCACCGCGTTCCCCGCGGAGCCGAATCTCACGTGTGGAAACTGGACCTCCGGCGCCGCCGGCAGCGCGCAGGTGGGACATCACGATCGTCAGGGCGGCGGCGCAAATCCCACTTCGTGGAACTCCGCACACGCGTCGAGCGGATGCAGCCAGGAGAATCTGCGCGGGACCGGCGGAGACGGATTGTTCTACTGTTTCGCGTCGAACTGAGCGACCGCCTTACGTGACCCACTCCGCGGGTGGCGTGATCACCTCTGCGGGTGGAGGCCCGGGATCGGGGCGGCCCGACCCTTCGAGCCTGCTGATCGCGCGGAGCGCCATGTCGTGATCGCAGATGATCTGACACGAGAGCCTGACGCCTGACAGGCCTTTGGCCGCGAGTCGCTCCTTCTCGGCGACCGTCATGCGCGCCGGTTCTCCGTCTATGAACTCGACCCTGCACGTCGTGCACCGTGCGTTGCCGCCGCATGCGTGCAGGATGTCAACCTGCGCGTCGCGCTCGATGGCGAGCACCAGGCGCTTTCCCTGAGGAACCTCGAACGTTCCGTACCCTTCGACAGTCAGCTGTGGCATCCGTGCAGTCTACGGCATTTCTATTCACTGTGATGGACGGCGCTGGGCCTGCGGCTTGCCCTTGTGAATTACCCCGTCCTTGACGACCACCTCGACACGCGACAGCGCGACGATGTCGAAGAGCGGGTTACCGTTGACCACGATCACGTCCGCGAGCTTGCCCGGTTCGATGGTGCCCCGATCCTCCAGTCCGAGAACAATCCGAGCGTTGACCCTCGTCGACGCCATGATGGCGCGCAGCGGCGACATTCCCATGTCGACGTGCGCCTTGATCTCGCGCCACAACGCCTCGGTGTGAAAGTTCATCGGCGTTCCCGAATCGGTGCCCATGCCCATGATCGCTCCGGATTCGATGAACTGCTTCAGGCCGCGTTCGCGAAAGTACATCTCGCGATCGGTCCGATCGAAATACGACAGTCCTTGAAAATGTTTGAGTGAGTTCTGAACCTCCTCATACAGACCCGGAATCGCAGCGAAGTCCAGGCGCAGTTGCGGGTCCTGCAGGCGCTCGGGGAAAGCGACGGTGTCCGGAAATACCCACGAGCGGTGCGCCGCTGTGACAACGACCGGGCGACCTGCGTTGACGATAACTCGGATTAGGTCGGCGCTGTAGGGCGGCGTCGTGCCGGCCGAGCCCACGTGCGTCAGCACGTCCACCCCATTTTCGAGCGCATTCCGCACGTCGCCTTCGGCATACACGTGCGCATGCACTTTGATGTTGTGTTTGTGCGCGGCGTCGGTAATCGCCTTGTAGTGCGCCGGTTTGAGTTGTATGTAGGCCTTGATCACGTCAACGCCTGCGTTCGCGAGCTCTTCGGTGACCTGAGCCGCCTGTTCGGGCGTATCGACGAGCCGTTGTCCCGACGCCATCTCCGGTGGATAGCCGCCGAGCGAGCGCGTGACCCACGGACCCGAGACCAGAAGATGGGGGCCCGGAGTCTCTCCTCGCCTGATCCGATCGCGAACGCCCAGGCTTTCCTTCAACCCACCGCCAAGATCCACCGCTGTCGTGATGCCGGCAATCAGCAGCTGTCGCGCCGAGATCTCCATCACTTTCTCGGTGTACCCATTCTTGAGGATCCACGGATCCCACCGGTCGTAGTCACCATGACCAAGAATGTTCAGATGCACGTGCTCATCGATCAGCCCCGGCATCATCGTCCGACCGCTGGTATCGATGACCTCGGCGTCCGCCGGAATCCTGATCTCACTGGCCGGACCGACGTCGACGATCTTGTCGTCTTCGATCAAGATCGCCGCGTGGTGAACGGGCGGCACTTCGTATCCGTCGATCAGCATTCCGCCGACGAGAGCGAGGTGGTGTTTCGCGCCCGCTCGCGGCTGCACTGACGCAACCTGTTTCGCGGAAAGCGTCGAGAATGCCCGTGCGGCGACTATCAGAGTTACCACCAGGATCAAGAACCGTCGACGCTGCATAAGGTGGCTCCTTGGGACGATCAGTTGTGTGAACCCTGGTCGAATGGGAGATGGTGCACCTGTCGGCCGCAAAACTGCAACCGCTTTCAATCATCGCGAACGTTGACGTACGTGGAGTAGACTCCAGCCATGGTTGCAGGTGGCCGACGCTACCGGGCGGGCGAGACGATCGAGGATTACTGTCGCGCGTGCAAGGCCGATCGCATGCACACCGTGATCGCCGCGGATCCTGAGGGCCAGCCTATCCGCGTCGACTGCGGCTTCTGTCACAGCGAGCACAACTATCGTGGCGGTCCCAGAGTCGACCCATCCGCCGCACGCGTCGAGTCTGGTTCAGCGTCGCGATCACCGCGTCGCAATTCCTCATCTTCCCACGAGCCCTTCCCCATCGTTGCCGACCGTGAAAGGATTGCGCCACTCATGACTGTCGACGAGAGTAATGTGGATCTCGAACTCGTGCTGCGGCGAATCATTCGCGAGGAGTGCGGCATCTCGGCCGTCGCACCATCCGACAAATGGCGCGGCGGCACGTTCGTGCTACGTCCCGGAACCCCGGGCCTGCAGGAAAAGACGTGGCCCATCGAGACCTTCTTCCACAAGGTCGTCATGCTGCGGAACCGTCTCCGGACGCTCGAACAGCAGGTCAACGCGGCCGAATTGCCGGACGATGTGAAGGTGAAGCTGCAGGGGTATATCAGCGGTTGTTACGGTTCGCTGACGAGCTTCAACGTGCTATTCGCGGATGAGGATGATCAGTTCAAGGGCGCAGTCGGAGATTGAGCGGGGTGTCACTCGCGTGAGCGCATCCCCGAGAGGCCGTCACCGGGTTGCTCACGGAAGCGACTCGAGGAACTGAGTCACCGCCGCGACAACCTTGGCTCCGGCCACCAGCTCCTCGTCATTGTGATCAGCGCTGTCAATTGTCACCAATGTCTTCGGACCGCGAGCGGCGGCGAACAAGCGCTCGCTCTGAGCTCGCGGAATGATGGTGTCGTCGCTTCCGGCGACGACAAGCAGGGGACAGTCCAGTCGCCGGATCCAGTCGAGCGAGGGAAAGCGATCGCGAAGCAGCCACGAGACTGGCAGGAAACGATAGTGAAATCGGCCGATGTCGACGAGCGACGTGAACGGCGACCTGAGGATGAGAGCTCGCGGGCGATGCTCGACGGCCAGCCGGATCGCGACCGCGGCGCCCAGCGATTCGCCGAAATAGACGATGCGGCGTTTGTCCACATCGGCGCGTGATTCCGCATAGCGCCGGGCGGCTTGCGCATCGAGCGCAAGTCCACCTTCCGACGGCGAACCGGGATTCTCGCCGTACCCCCGATAGTCGAACAGGAGCACGGCAAGGCTCGCGTCTGAGAGACGGGCAGCCAGGTCCGCACGGAATGCGCGATTTCCGGCATTGCCATTGAAAACGATCACGATGGTTTTGGAGTCGGCCGTTCGCGCCGGCACGAACCATCCGTTCAGCGTCAGGTCATCGCTGGTCTTGAAGCTCACCTCTACACCTCGAGGCAGACCTACCTGCGCAGGGGTGGGAATATCGGCGATCGGAAAGTAGATCATCCGGCGCTGAATGATCCACAGCAAGGTCAGAAGCAGGCCGGCGAGGCTCAGTACGAAGGCGAGGAGCCTGACCATGTGATGGCTGGTTTGGCGGCGAACTTCCCGGAGACGGAAGGGGATTCTACCGCGGATCCGCTAAGATAGCTCCTCACTGAACCGCTCGACACACCGCACTCAGCAACCCGCTCGAAACGAGGAGACGCCATGATTCTCGTTGTTGGCGCGACCGGCCTGCTTGGCGCGGAGATCTGCCGCCTGCTGACCGAACGCGGCCACCGGACTCGGGCAATGACGCGGCCGAGTTCCAGCGCCGAGAAGATCACCCGTTTGCGTTCAATGGGTGTGGAGCTCGCGCAAGGCGATCTCAAGGATCCCGTCTCGCTTCAGTCTGCGTGCGCGGGAGCGCGCGCTGTCATCTCGACCGCCAGCTCCACTATTTCGAAGAACGCGGGAGATTCGATCGAGTCGGTCGATCGCGACGGCCAGCTTGCGCTCATTTCGGCGGCCGAGAGGGCTGGCGTCCAACACTTCGTCTATGTCTCGTTCGCCGATCTGCCGGCCGACTTTCCATTGCAGGCTGCCAAGCGCGAGGTCGAAGAGCGGTTGAAAAGGGCGGCGCTCACGTACACAATCCTGCGGCCGACGAACTTCATGGAGATCTGGCTGGGACCACATCTCGGATTCGAGCCGAAAGAAGGACGGGCGCGCATCTTCGGCGCCGGTCTCGGGAAGACCAGCTGGATTTCATTTCTGGATGTGGCCCAGTTCGCCGCCGAGTCCATCGACAATCCCGCGGCGCGCAACCGCAGCATCGATCTCGGTGGGCCAGAGGCCCTCAGCCAGATGGACGTAGTCAGGATCTTCGAGGAAGAACTCGATCGGTCGATTGACGTCCAGCACGTGCCCGAGGCGGCACTCGAGGCGCAGCTGGCGTCGGCCACGGACTCGCTCCAGGCATCTCTCGCGGGACTCGCGCTGGCGACCGCGCGAGGCTGCTCGATCCAGATGGACTCGGTTCTCAAGGAATTTCCGGTGCGCCTGACATCAGTCCGCGACTACGCCCGTCGTCAGGCCTGAGCCCGATCGAACCATTCCGGCCACCCGATGATTGGCACGACGATCTCACACTATCGAATCGAGAAGCCGCTCGGCGCCGGCGGAATGGGCACCGTGTATCTCGCGCGGGATCTTGCTCTCGGCCGGACGGCAGCCATGAAGCTGCTGCCCGATCAGCCGGATGCTGCGCTGCGATCGCGTCTGCTCAGAGAGGCCGATGCTTGCGCACAACTCCAACATCCAGGCATTGCGACGTTCTACGAAGCCGGCGAAGACGACGGCCGGTTGTTCATCGCCATGGAGTATGTGGACGGCCAGACACTTCGACAGAAGCTCGCCCACGGTCGGCTGGCACTGCCGGATGCGCTCGGCATCGTCACGACCGTGCTCGAAGCGCTCGGTCATGCACACGCGGCCGGTATCATTCACCGCGACGTAAAGCCCGAAAACATCATGCTGACATCTGGCGGCCTTGCGAAGCTGCTGGACTTCGGTCTCGCCAAGCACGTGCTGTCACTCGACGTCGCGCCACCGACCCAAACCAACCTCACGGCTGACCACGCCATCCTCGGCACGCTCGGCTACATGGCGCCGGAGCAGATCAACGGTCAGCCGCTCGACGCTCAGACCGACGTCTTTGCCGTGGGTGCGGTCCTGTACGAACTACTTTCGGGTCAACCGGCATTCCCAGGCAAGACGCCGACAGAGAGGATCCTGTCGGTGCTGACACGCGATCCGGTCCCGTTGCCGGCTGACACCGTACCTCCGGCCATTTCGAATGCACTCAGCAGGGCACTCGCACGCGACCGCACGGCACGTTACGCATCGGCGGCCGAGATGCTCGGTGATCTCCAGAACCCTGGCGACGACGTGGTGCGCACGGCGTTGCCCGATACGCTGGCGATCGTGGACTTCCAGAATCTGTCGAAGGACTCGACGGATGCCTGGCTGGGCAGCGGAATGGCCGAGAGCCTTACGACTGATCTCTCACGAGTCGATGGCCTGCGAGTCGTGGGTCGCGAGCAACTGCTGAGAGCCCGCGCAGCGGTCGAACGGCTCGAAGGCGCCGACGATGCCGTTGGCATCGCGCAGCGACTGGGTTGCCGCTGGGTGTTGTCGGGAAGCTTTCAGAAGATCGGCGCGACGGTCCGCCTGACCGCGCGACTGACCGAGGTGGCCACCGGTCGCGTCGTCATGGCCGAAAAGGTGGATGGGAGCCTCGAGAGCATCTTTCAGATGCAGGATCGCCTCTCCTCATTGGCCGCCAGAGCGCTCAATCTCGAAGTGCCGGCAGACCAGAGCCGGCCGCAGACGCCGCAACTGAGCGCGTATGAATCGTACGCGCGCGGACTCCGTCTCTGGCAGCGGCTCGAAAAAGGATCGATGTCCCACGCACTCGAGCTGTTCGAGCGGGCCGTGGATCGAGACCCCGTGTATGCATCGGCGCTCTCGGGCATCGCGGCGGCGCACGCGATGCGGTTCCCGTTCACCACCGATCCCGCCGAACTCGACGCCGCGACCGATTACGCTCGTCGCGCCATCGAGGCGGCGCCTGATCTCGCCGATCCTCACGTATGGCTGGGATATGCGCTTTGGAGACAGGGGCGCATCGACGACGCGCTCGACGAGATGCGTCGGGCGATTGAGCTCGATGGACGCATCGGGTGGGCGCCCTATTTTGCTGGCGGCATCCTTCTCGGCGCGGGCCGTTTCGAGAAAGCCCTTGAAATGCTCCAGCACGCTGCAGTTCTCGATCCCGATCACGGCTTCGTCTGGCTTGCCCTCGGATCCACGCATCTCGAAATGGACAGACTTGGCGAGGCACTTTGGTCTTTTCGGAAGGCCGTGGAGGTGGAGAACACACCGACACCGGGCAGGCGTCCGAGCGTTGGCGCTCGTGCGTTCGTCGGCGAGACGCTGAGGCGAATGGGCCGGCTGGACGAGGCGCGCCGGGAGTGTCTCGCCGCGCTGGATCACATCGAGCAGACTGATCACATGTACCGCGATACCCAGCGCGGGGTGGCGCTCTGCTATCTGGGTCGCACCACACTTCTGCAGGACGACCGACCGGCAGCCGAGGCGGCGTTCAATCAGGCGCTGGCCCACTTTCGTGGCCGCCCGCAGGCGCTCGGCGGCGGGCATCTGGTCGTCCAGGCACAGGCAGGCCTCGTGCGGGCAAGCGGCAGCTCGGAGCTCTTCGACACGGCGCTCAGGCTCTTCGAGAAGCGCGACGCGTTCAACTTTTCCTATGTATACGGATGTTCTGCAGGTGAGACCCTGCTCGAACTCGCCGCTGCGGCGTTGACGCTGGGACGGCGTGATGATGCAGCGCTGTGTGTCGCGGCCGCGCAACAGGCGGGATGTAGCGCGGGGAGGGTTCAGGAGGTGGCGGGCCGGTTGACGAGGCCATGATCAGAGCGCGATGAAGTCGGCGCCAGCACAGTCGCGCCTCGCGAACTTACACGCTGACCGGATCCTCAGACCAGGCGCACGTCCGGGACGTCTCGGAAATCGCGTGGATTGAGCGTCCAGATCGCCGCGCCGTTTGCGATGGCGCAGGCGGCCACTGCAAGGTCGATTTCGCGACCTCGTGCTCGCGACACCTGCTTGTACAGCCGGGACGCCAGCGCCGCTTCCCCGGTGCCGAAGGCGACGGCCGCGTCCTGCGGAAAAAGCTCCTCCTGCCCCGCCAGTTCGGCTCTGGTGCGCGGGCCCCGGAGCCACTCGTACAACACAATCGTCGAGAGCATCATCCGATGGCCCTGGTCGGTCAGCGTGATCAGCTTGTCGAGTGATCGGCGTGGGCCGGTCAATGCGTCGACCAGCGCCGAGGTGTCCACATGGACAATCATGCAGGCCGCCGTCGTCCACCGGCGCGGCGCGCCGACCGGATAGATTGCAGCTCGCGATCTACTTCGGCGGCTGGCCGTGTGGCCCTCGCCTCGCGCAGCCGCTCGAGGATGCCCAGCGCCTGCAGGCGTTCGCGCTCGCTGAGCCGATCGGCCCGGGCCGCGTAGTCTGCCACCGCCTCACGCACCACGTGGCTCTGTGGCTTGCGAAGCCGCGCGGCCGTCTGTCGAATCTGGGAGACGGTCGCGTCGTCCAATGAAAAGGTGATCCTTACCATAATCATGTAATACTACCATAAGTATGGGTCGACCGCCATGGAGTCCGTGCTCGGCCAATCCCGCTCGCAATTGACAGCGTGCCTGGCCTTCACGGCTGATGCCTTGTGGTACCCTCGCCGCAACTCTTCATGTTCCCAGAAAGCACCGCCTCTTCTCGACCGGGAAGAGAGGCTCTTCGGTCAGGCGTAGGTGCCTGCGCCACCGCCATCGTCTGCGCGCTCGTTGGGGCAACACTGCTCATGGCCGGCGCACGATGGTGGACACCGCCCACGCTCAGAGCGCCGATCGGTGGAGCCGGCTGGACCGGCCGAACCCGCGCATGGTTCAAAACCGACGGCTTCTTTCCAGCCGAGATCGATGCACAGACCCGTCGTCAGTTCAGCTGGACGGGCGCCACTTCCAGCGTGGCGGTCCCGTATCTCAGTCGATCTCAGGACTACCGGTTGACACTGAACGTCGCGGCGCCCCGACCGGCAGGCACGCCGCCCCCGACCGTGAATCTTCTGGTGGACGATGCCCCTGCCGGTCAGTCGCAGATCTCCGGAAGACGCGATCGCATTTCAGTCGATCTACGGAGTCGTCCTGGTCGGGGAGCGTTCGTCAAAATTGAGGTGCCCGACACGTTTGTCGCGTCGCCAAAGGATCGCCGCTCGCTTGGCATCATGGTGAATGCCGTGCGGCTCGAGCCAGCGTCGGGCTATTTCATCCCCAGCTGGCCGGCGCTGGCAAGGTTCGGACTCGCGATCGCGCTCTCGGTCTGCGGGGTGCTCTGGTGCGGCCTGCCTCGCGTCTTGGGCATGCTCATGGCGAGCTTCGTGATCGCCGGATTCGCCTGGCTGCTGCTGCTCGACGCCGCGTTTCTGGGAGACGATGTCGAGCGGCTACTTCGGATCGGTGTCGGCGTTGCCGTCGTCGGTGCCGTCGTCGGCGTCGTGCGATGGCGTCGGCCAGTCATCGCGGGATTGCCCGAATGGTCCACCGCCGTTGGACTCGTTCTCTGCCTGAGTGCGCTGAAGCTGGCCTTCTTCACGCATCCGCAGATCGCGCGGACGGATGCCGTGTTCCAGGTGCATCGCGCGCAACTCGTGCATCGCGGCGTCTATTTCTTCACGTCGTTGACGCCCAGCCCTGGCTTCGAGTTCCCTTATGCGATCGGGTTGTACGTCGCCGCTCAACCATTCTGGTCGTGGTTCCCGTCCACAGAGGAGCTGGCGAATCTACTGCGCGGCCTCGCTCTCGCCGCCGATGCCTGCATCGGCATCCTCATCTATGCGGCAGCGCGGCGTCAGTGGAACGATCCGAGGGCCGCGCTCCTCGGCGCCGCGCTCTGGCCCGTCACGCGCGCCCCCGCCATGGCGCTCGGACACGCGAATCTGACGAACCTGTTCGGGCAGGGCCTTTTCGGCACAGCGATGGGAGTGGTCGCCTGGCACGCCGCCGGATCCTCAGTGTCTCCGAAGGCGCTCATCGCGGCCGGTGTGCTGTTCGCCCTTGCGTTCCTCTCGCATTTCAGCACGCTTGCTGTCGGTGTGCTCATCCTCGCAATGGCGGTCGGCATGCTGGTCGTGTTCGGGTCCGTCTTCGAGCGACGGCTTGGCATCTGGCTGCTCGTCGCGACGGTCGCCGCAGGTGCGGTCTCGTACGTCGTCTACTACTCGCACTTCACCGCCCTTTTTCGGCAGACATTCACGCGGGTCATTTCTGGCGTGGATGAGGCGTCGACAACATCGATGGTGGCGACACCGGCAACAAAGTTTCGGCGCTGGATTACCGAGGATCAGTTCTCGAACGACTACGGTTTGCCGGGCCTGGCGCTGTTGGTGTCGGCAATTGCAGGCGCGCTGCTGCTTGGGCGATCCCGCCGCCGCGAGAGTCTCACGCTGATTTTGGCGGCGTGGGGTATTGTTTGGTTGTTCGCAACGGCGCTGGGCTTCTTCTCCTCGGTCGAGCTCCGAGCGAATCTCGCAGCGACGCCGATGTTGGTATGGCTGGCAGCGTACGCGCTCGGCGCCATCAGCGTGCGGTCACGTCTCGGCGCGATGGTCGCGATGGCGGGTGTTGTTGCGATCGCTTGGGACGGCCTGCGTGTCTGGATGATGTGGCTCGGACAATGACGGACGATTGAACGGTCTCCAGCTGGCGATCACGCAGGGCGTGATATCCGGGACTTCACGCCTCTCTCAACTTCTTGTACGCCTCCGTCGCCGACTGCGGGTGCGCGTAATCGATCTGCCATTCGCGATCTTCCACCGGCACCTTGCCGAGGGCTCGGGCCATCTGGCGGATGTGCGAGCCCTGGCAGCCGCAGCAGCCGCCGATGAAGTTCACGCCAAGGTCGCGGACGCGACCGGCGAAGTCGCCGAGCTCATAGCGCGTGAGCTGATATGGATCGAGGCGATCGGGAAAACCTTTCTGGCCCGGGAAGAACGGGACTTCGTCCGTGCACTTGTAGCCGACCGGCTGGGCGGCCACATGGCAGGACACTGCTTTTCGCATCTGCTCAACAATCGGCAGCATGTGCGCGGGGTCCATGAAGCAGTTCGTGCCCACGATGTCGGCGCCGGCTCCTTCGAGGGCACGAGCGGCTTCGCCGGCGGTCTTCCCATCGCGCGTCTTCGGACCTTCGAAGGCCAGGGTCACCATGGCCGGAAGTCCCGTCTTCTTGATCCGCTCGAGCGCGATCAATGCCTCGCCGACGTGGAGAAACGTTTCACCGATGAAGAAGTCGACGCCTTCTTCCATCTGAAACCGGATCTGATCGTCGAAGAGGCGGCGGCATTCGTCAGCCGCTGAAGGACTACCCTCCTCGTACTTCCAGGTCAGGCAGATATCCCCGGCGACCAGAATCTTTCCGCCCGCGACCTCGCGCGCGATGCGCACCGCGGCGCGGTTGATCTCACCCAGCCGATTCGCGTAGCCGATTTGCGCGAGCTTGTTCTCGCTGGCGTAGAACGCGAGCACCTGGAGCACCTCGGCGCCCGCGTGAACGAATTCCTGATGGAGCGCCCGCAGCGCGTTGGGATGCTCGATGGTGACCTCGGGAGTAAACGGGCCCGCCTGCACGTAGCCGCGGCTCTCGAGCGCGAGGAGATACCCTCCGTCGCCGAGCACAACGCCCTGCTTCAGCCTGTCCAGAATCGATACCGGCATTTTCCGTCTCCCTCAAAAGCGCGGATCATAACAGGTTCTTGGGTTCCATGGTTCTAAGGTCTAAAGGTTCTACGGTCCTGAAGGTTCTACGGTCTTCCACTGTTCAGAAAGAGTCGAACCCTAGAACCGTAGAACCCAGGAACTGTAGAACCGTGGAACCTTTTAGAGTCCCCGCGCGAGCTTGTGCCCTTCGAGAATCGCGTGCTGAAGGGTGCGCGGCGCGAAGCAGTCGCCGATGAGCTCGAGGCGCGGGACACGCCCGGCCAGAGAGGCCTCGAGGTCGTTCACGGCCTCGCCTCCGTACGCGTACACGAAGGCGTCGAACGGGGCCAGAACCTCTTCACGTCCGCTCCAGACGTTCGTCGCGATGGCACGTCCAGGCTCGAGTCGGGCGACGCTCAGATGACAATGGATCGTCACTCCCTTCGCGAAAAGCCGCTGGAACACCGGCGGCGCCGATGTCGCACCGAGGAAGCTGCCAATCGTCCTCTCCGACGTCACCATCGTCACCTGCTTGCCGCGATCGAGGAGATACTCCGCGACAGACGATGACTGGAAACCGTATTCCTCGTCGATGACGAGCACTCTCGTCCCCAGGATGTCCCTTCCGGCGAGAACGTCCCAGGCACTGATGCCGCATTCCTTGACTCCGGGGATGTCGGGTCTCAATGCACGAGCGCCGGTAGCGAGAACGACGATGTCGGGAGATTCGCGGAGAATGGCCGACGCATCGGCCTCCGCACCGGTGCGCACGTCGACGCCGAGCTTCGCGCACTGCATCGACGAATAGCGAGTGGCGCCGTCGAAATCTTGCCGCGCTGGAGCCTTCTTTGCGATCAAGGTCTGCCCGCCAAGCTCGCGGTCCTTTTCGAAGAGCACCACGGCATGTCCGCGAAGCCGCGCGACACGGGCGCATTCGAGTCCGGCTGGACCGCCACCGACGATCACGACCTTGAGCGCGCGCTCCGCCGGCGCCAGGTCCGACCATTCACTCTCGCGACCGACCACCGCGTTCTGAACGCACGTCACGCCCCTGCCCATGTAGATGCGATCGATGCAGCCGGAGTTGTAGCCATAGCAGAGCCGGATGTCGTCGAGCTGTCCGTCGCGAGCCTTGCGCGGCAGGTCGGGGTCCGCGATGAGGGCCCGCGTCATCACGCAGAGATCCGCCTGTCCATCTCGCAGCATGCGCTCGGCGAGCGCCGGGTGGTTGATGCGGCCCGTCGCGATCACGGGTTTCGTCACCACCGCCTTGATCGATGCAGCGAGCCCCCCGAACAGTCCGACGGGAAAGCTCATGTCAGGCACGGTCAGCGACTCCGTGGTGTACGTCTCGCAGCTCGCGCCCACGATGTTGAAGTAGTCCAGAATCCCGAGCGCGTCCAACCTGCGCGCGATCTCCTGCGCGCCTTCTCGATCGATACCGCCCTCGAGCATCTCGTCGCCCGTCATCCGGATGCCGATGACGAAGGACGGTCCCACGCGGTCCCGGATCGCCTGCAGCACTTCGACTGAAAAGCGCATGCGAGATGTCAGGTCTCCGCCGTATTCATCGTCGCGGCGGTTCACGCGGCGCGTCCAGAACTGATCGACGAGATGACAGGCGCTGGCCATCACCTCGCAGCCGTCGAAGCCGCCCTCCTTCAGCCGGAACGCGGCATCGGCGAACGCCTTCACGATCTCCGCAATCGTCTTCTGGTCGAGCTCGTGCGGCGTCTCCCGGTGGTTCGGTTCGCGCACGGGAGAAGGACCGTAGAGCGGACGGAAGTCGTTCCCCTCGCTGTGTCCTCTCCGGCCCTTGTGCGTCATCTGCGCGATGCACGGAACTCCGTGCGCGTGCATCGTCTTCGAGAAGACCGACAGATAGGGGATCACGCGATCCTCGAACAGCTCCACGCCGTTCCAGACCCGCGCCGCGCTGGCCGGATGGACGCTGGCGGAACCGAAGCACATCAGGACGCCGACGCCGCCGCGGGCCCGGGCTTCGTAATAGCGGAGCGCGCGCTCGGTGGGGACGCCGCCTTCGCAGAGGCTCTCCGCGTGAGCGCTCAGGCAGATGCGGTTCTTGAGCGTCACCGAGCCGAGTGGCTGTGAGGAGAAAAGCAGCGGGAATGACGTCGTCATGCAAGCTCCTTGACATCGCGTTCCGTCGAGCGCGTCAGGCGCGACACCAGGAAAATCGAGAGCGCCGAGATCGTCATCGCCGGAATCACCTCGTACGCCACGCTCGAGAGTGCGGGCACGTTCCGCCATGTCAGCACGGTCAGCGTCCCCGTGATCATTCCCGCGAGACAGCCCGCTCGAGTCATGCCCCGATAAAAGAGTGCGAGCGTGACGGGGGCCGAGAACGCGCCGGCGAGTCCACCCCATCCGTATAGGACCAGTTTGTACACCGTCGATCGTGGATCCAGCGGATCGGTGGCAAGCGCAAGCAGCAGCGCGGCCGCGCCGAGCGACAACGTGACCGCTCTCGAAATCAAGACCAGCTCCCGCTCTCCCGCAGCGGGTCGCACGAGGCGGTGGTATACGTCTTCCGTCACCGAGCTCGTCACCGAAAGCAGAAAGCCAGAGGCCGTGGACATGATCGCCGCCATGATGGCGGAGACGACGAGACCGGCCAGCCACGGCGGGAGCACCAAGATCGCCAGCTCGGGCAATACCGCTTCAGGATCGTGAAGCGCCGGCCGCCCGTCTCCGGCGATGAGCACGTCGCCAAACCGGAAGGTGCCGTGGCCAACGAGTCCGGCGGCCACCGCGCCAGCGCAGACGAGTATCGCGAAAAAGGATCGAGAGGATGAACGCGGGACCGAGCGCCTTGGCGTCGCGAATTGCCATGTAGCGCACCGAGATGTGCGGCTGGCCCAGATACCCCGCGCCCAGCCCGCGTCCTCGAAGAGCCACGTGAAAAGCGACAGACCGACGAGGCCGCCGAACCAGTTGTTCAGGTGCGAGCTCGTCGTGGCGAGCGATGACGTGGAGGCTGCGGCTTCCGCGGAGGCTCGCGCAAGGGCTGCGTGCACACCGTCCAATCCGCCCATCCTCCAGACGCAGGCGAGTGGGAGGATCAGCAGCGCGACCAGCATCATCACCGCCTGAAAGGCGTCGGTCCACACGACTGCGCGGTACCCGCCCTGGAAGGTGTAAAGAATGATGACCGCGGCCGAGATGATGACTGCGGGCATGTATCCCCACTCGAGCGCGGTCATCATCGCCTTGCCGGCCGCGACGAACTGCGCCCAGAGGTAGATGAGCATGAACAGGCTGAGAGCCACGGACGCCACCAACTGAATCGCGTAACCATCGGGCTTCGGAAAGCGCCGCTCGAGGTACTCGGGCACCGTGAGCGCGCGGAGTCGTTCGGTTTCGTTTCTGAGACGCGTCGAAACCAGAATCCAGTTGAGCGAATCGCCGATGACGCACGCCACGCCGGCCCAGATCGCCGCGAACCCGCGGCTGAACGCGCGGCCTGGAAAGCCGAGCATCAACCAGCCGCTGTAGGCCGTCGATTCGTACGACAGCGCGGTGAGCCACGGGCCCATCTTGCGGTCGCCGAGGAGAAATCCTTCGAGGCTCTTGGTGTGACGCTCGGCGAGGAATCCGAGCGCGACGAGGATGGCGAGATAGGCGAGAAAGACCCAGATCATCAAGTGAGCGCGCCGAGCGCCAATGAGAGTCGCATCGGTGGCGGCCCCTATCCTACTGCGGGCGGGATCTCGCTTTGACTTGATCATCGCATCGTATGATGGGCGCGTCGAAGTGGCCACTAACGCGCTGCCTTAGAGCGCCGCGGCCGTGCCACACGGCTTCAATGTGATCCACAGCAGCTCAATGGTTGTCTCTCCGACGTTGCCGGACTGGTGCTGTTGGCTGAGCTCCACCTTTGGATACCAGCCGATCGACCCATCCTCTGAGCACGGAGACGTCTTCCTTCTCACCATAGCGGACTGCCCACTTACCACCCTTGATGTGGACATACAGCTGGTTGCCAGGGTGCGTATGGATCCCCTCCCACTGGCCGGGCCGCACGACGAACTTCTGGACGACCAGCCTGTCATTCTCGAGCAATGTTTCGCCGGGGATATTCGGGTATTTCACGAAGCAATCCTGAGAGTTCTGGCGGTAGTCGCCCGCGGCCGAGAGTCCCATCAACGCAGCCAGCACCAATACAGCGGTTTTCATAGGAACCTCGAGGATAGGGTCCGCACGAGCGCGGAAGATTCACGGATTGGAAGAAGGAGCGGGTTTCGAGCCAAGAGCGGCGCACATTTTGCCCCCCAGTCGAAGACACACGAATACTACCATCGCGTCTCTTGCCGGCTGCACGGCGGCTTGTCACAATCGACCGCGCCCGGCCGGCAGCTTCGTGGCCCCGACGCCATTGCTACGGAGAGCGGTGTGAATCCACCGTTCGGATTGACACACCGGCGCAATCACATAGGCTGTACGGTTCAGCTGAGAGGAGATTCCACGTGACCACCTCCGGGACGGATTCGGCTTTCCACCTCATCAAGAGACGCGTCATAGCGTTGGCCATCGGCAGCGTCCTCGCCACGGCGTGCGGTCAGCCGCCCGCCAAGGACGCCGAGAAGCCCGCGGCCGCGCCGGCGATGTCGCCACGCGAGGCCATGATCGCGCGGGCGAAAGCGCTCGAGCTCGATACGCCGTACGAGCCGCCGCCGGGCGATCCCCTTGTCCACCACGCGTCCGGCTTTGCCAAGACGATGTGCTCGGCGGTGTTCGTGACGGGCCTCGATTTGGATTTCGCGGTTGAGAACGTCGGCTATTTCACCGCGCCGTACGACATCCGCGCGAAGCTCGGCAAGCCGGTGGTGGATCGCACCGCGAAAACGGTCTCGGTCAGCGTACCCAACGGCCCGACGCGCGTGGCAAAATACGTGGGCGACCAGGGCTGCGTCACGCTCCCGATCGGCGACGCGAAGTTGAGCTTCACCCCGATCAAAGTGAAGAGCACGCTGCCACCCGCCGCGACGACGCCGTGGCCGATGGGCGACGCGCTCCCGAAGGATCCGCTGCCCTCAGACATCGATCAGACCAAACTCAATCAGGCGGTCGACGCCGCCTTCAGTCCGGCGGAAAGCCTCACGGCCGCATTCGTCGTGACGTGGAAAGGCCGGTTGATTGCCGAGCGGTACGGCCCGAACATCACGGCCCAGACGCCGCTCGAAAACTGGTCGATGGGAAAAAGTCTCATAGCCACGCTGATGGGCATCCTGATGGAGCAAGGCGTCTACGCGCTTGATCAGCCGGCGCCGATCCCTGAATGGCAGTCGCCCGGCGATCCTCGTCAGCAGATCAAGATCCAGGACCTGCTGCACATGTCGAGCGGCATTCGCATCAAGTCACCCGACGATCCGGACTTCGATCCCAACGGGACGTATTCCGATCACGTCTATCTCTACACGGGCGGCGTCAACTCGTTCCACTACGCGGCCACGCGGCCGCAGCAGTGGCCGCCCAACACCGTTGCGCGCTACCGGAACACCGACCCGGTCCTCACCAGCTATCTGACGCGCCTCGCCGTCGAAAAGCGCGGCGAGGAATACCTGTCATTCCCGCGCCGCGCACTCTTCGACAAGATCGGTATGAGGACGATGGTGATGGAGACGGATCCGTTCGGGAACTTCCTGACGCAGGGCTACGAGCTCGCCTCCGGACGTGACTGGGCACGTCTGGGCAATCTCTATCTGCAGAATGGTCTCTGGAACGGCGAGCAGATCATCTCGAGCGACTTCGTGAAGTTCGCCACGACGGTCGCACCGGCATGGGCCGCCGACAATCAGCCGGTGTATGGCGCGTTCATCTGGATCAACGCCCCCTGTCAGGACTGCGAAGCTCGAGCAGGAACCGGAGACTACCCGGTTGAAAAGGAAGCCTACTATTTCGCGGGCGCTGGCGGCCAGGTGACGCTGGTGATTCCGTCGCACGACATGGTGGTCGTGCGGCTGCGACACTACAAAGGTTCCAGGGCGGGCGAGGACGGCTTCAAGAAGGCGCTCTCGCTCCTCATGGAGGCCGTTCCCGCGCACAAATAGGCGGAGGCACACTCGACGATTCGTACCCTCGCTCTATTGCTTACAGGAGTCGCGATGGCGGCCACGGCCGCGTGCGCCGGCACGAAGTTTATCTCGACGTGGAAATCGCCAGGACTTCGAGCTCCGTGTCACGACTTATTCGGACTCCGGTCGCCGCCAGCCGACCCAGGTTTGTCGCGATCGAACGTGCAAGGTTCCGGCGCTGATGGCTGAAACATCGATCGACGCCTCTCGGCCGGGTCAGCTCGCGCACGAGATCAGGCTCCTGGACGCCGTGGCCATCGTAGTCGGGACGATTCTCGGTTCAGCGATCTTCATCATTCCGAGCAGCATCGCACGAGAACTCGGATCGCTCAGGCAAGTGCTTGCGATCTGGATCCTTGGGGGTTTGCTCAGCCTTTGTGGAGGCTTGTCCATAGCTGAGCTTGGTACCGTCTTTCCCAAAGCAGGCGGTCTCTATGTGTACCTCAATGAATCGTACGGCAGACTCGTGGCCTTCCTTTATGGCTGGGCTCTTATCACGTTGGTACATTCAGGCTCGATTGCTGCGCTATCGGTGGCTTTCAGCCTGTTCGTGAGTCAGCTGATGCCGCTGACTCAGAAAGGTCAGACGACCGCAAGTGTGATCGCGATTGCATGCCTGACACTAACAAGCTCGCGAGGCATTCGAGTGGGGAAGACGATTCAGAACCTCTTCGCCGCTGTGAAGCTGCTCGGCATCACGGCGATGATCGGGATGCTGCTCTCAACTTCACCGACCATGCTGCTACATCGGGCCGCCATTGACAGCCGACCCGGGGTCACTCTATGGGGCGCGGGTGCCGCGCTGGTCGCCGTGCTGTGGGCTTATGAAGGCTGGCACGTCCTCTCGTTTACCACCGGCGAGATGATCAATCGCCCGCCGAGACTTGCGGCGTAGCCTGGAATTGGGAATCGGCATCATATGCGCTTTGTATATCGGCGCAAATCTGGCGTACTACTCCATCTTGAGCCATGACGAGATCCGTAACGCCGGCATGGTAGCCGCTGTTGCCTTGGATCGGGTTTATGGGCCAGCGCCAGCAGCAATCCTCTCTGCTCTCATAGCTACTTCGGTTTTGGGCTCGATGAACGGTATGGTGTTGACCGGCCCGCGCGTCTACTATGCCATGGCCAGCGACGGTCTCTTTTTTCGTGCATTCGGCTCTCTTAGCGAGCACACGCGAGCCCCTGTCAACGCGACAATCGCGCAGGGTGTCGTTGCCGCGGCACTTGTTGCAATTGGGACATACGAGCAGTTATTCACGGCGGTCGTTCTACTCGCCTGGGTTTTCTACGGCCTCACGGCCGCCGCAGTGCTCGTGCTACGCAGGACTCGAAGCGAGCTCACACGAGTTTACAAAGTGCCACTACTGCTCCCGATGGTGTTCGTCGTTTCATCAATCGGCGTGGTTGCCGGTGCGATTAATGCGAGCCCAAAGAGCGCACTTATTGCGGGCGTCGCACTCTGTCTGGGTTTGACGCTGTATCCGATCTTTGGCCTGGTCAATCAGAAATCGAATCGGCGAACTGAGCCGTAGGCTCAAAGGCTGACGGGGGTTGATGATGCGACAATCGCTGGCTCCGGGCTGGGCGTATGCAGGATTCGTACGCGTTCATGATCGAGTTCGCGACGGAATGCCGCCCCTGATTATTTGTTGCGCCTGCAACGGTGGCGTTCAAGGAAAGGAGTACAACGAAAACATACCCGAGACTCCAGACGAGATCGCCGCCTCGGTGCACGCCGCCTACAACGCCGGCGCCGCGATGGTGCATGTGCACGCGAGGAATCCGGATGACCTTCCTAAACCAGCCACGCAAGTCGCGAACTGGCAAGAGGTGAATGCGAAGATTCGAGAGCGATGTCCGAACATCATCGTCAACAACACCACGGGCGCGGGATTTGGAGTTTCGATGGAGGAGCGACTGTCATGTCTCGGCGCATATCCGGACATGGCTTCCCTGAACCTGACCCCGGACATGAGCCGGTTTGTCTTGAAAGAACGGCGGCCGCCACTCCCACATCCGCGACCAGGCGTAGAGATAGACGAGTGCTGTACCGTTTTCGTACAAGCAGATTCGTGAGTTCGCTCATGAAATGAAGCTGCGCCACATCAAGCCGGAACTGGAGCTTTATCACACTGGCGGAGCTTGGGTTCTCCGTGACCTGATCCAGGAGCGGTTGCTCGAGGAGCGTACTGGATTCAAACGGTCATGGGTTATCAAACGGGGAGCTTTCCCACCGTGGAAAACGTTGTCGATCTGCTGCGAGAGCTGCCACCTCATTCCATCTGGCTGTGCTCCGGTATCGGCGCATTTCAGCTTCCGATGACGACGCTGGCCACCTTAATGGGAGGCCATGTCAGAGTCGGCCTTGAAGACAATGTTTATTTCCGACGGGGAGAGAAAGCTAGAAGCAATGCGCAGCTGGTCGAGCGGACAGTTCGAATTGCGCGGGAACTGAACAGAGAGATCGCGTCACCAACGGAAGCGCGGCAGATGCTCGGCTTGTCGGCTCAGGCATAGAGTTACGGCAGGTTGCACGCCATGCGGGACCGTGGCTCTCGAACCCGCCTCTTTAGACAACCGCACGTTGATTGCTGAGGGTTTGTCGAACCTCATTCATCGCCTCACCGAACGCCTTCTCGGCCGTCTGAATGTGGTCTTCTGTCATGGGGGTCGACAACGCGAACATGCCGCGTGGCGCCGTGGCGATGCCGCGATTCAGTAGTGCCAGATGCAACAGCGAGCACGCGGATGCGTATCGCGGCGCGGGGCTGCCGCTCTCGGCGTTTGGCGCATCGTCGAGGTGCACCTGGAGGAGGGATCCCAAGCCACTCACGTGTCCAGCCACTCCTAGTTGGCGCATTACGGCGGCTAGTCTCTGTCGCAAAGAATCCCCGAGGTCGTTTAGGCGCTCGATGTCGGGGATCCGCCAGTGATCTAGTGTGGCTAGTCCCGCGGCCATCGTCAGAGGATTCCCGTTGTACGTGCCGCCGTGGTAGAGAAAACTCGGTCGCCGCGGATCAAACAGCGCCATGACGTCGCTCCGCCCGCCCACAGCGCCAACCGGTAGCCCTCCCCCGATGATCTTTCCGAGCGTGGTGAGGTCGGGTCTTAGTTGATATCTTGACTGGAGCCCTCCCCAAGCCAGCCGGAAGGTCAGGATTTCGTCCAAGATCAGGATCACGTCTGCTGATTGCGTTGCCCTTCGCAGCAAGTGCAGAAACTCATCAGTCGCTGGCACCATGCCTCCAGACCCCAACATCGGTTCAACGATGACAGCCGCCAATTGTTGACGGTGCTCTTGGAAGACACGCTCGAACATGGCGACGTCATTGAACCGCGTCACCACGATGTCTTGCGCAACCCCCATGGGTATGTCCGCACCGCTCGAATGCCCATCAGCCTGATCCGTTCCCGATGCGGAGTGGACGCTCACAAGCATCGTGTCGGAACAACCGTGATAGCCGCCCTCCATCCTCAGGATCTTCGTCCGCCCAGTAAAAGCCCGTGCGGCACGCACGGCCAGTATCACCGCTTCCGTCCCGGAATTGCAGAAACGGAGGCTTTCCACGCCATCAATGCGCAGCGAGAGTGTCTCCGCCAGGGAGATCTGGGCCTCGGTTGGCGCTCCGAGGGCACTCCCTCTGTTGATTTGATCGCCCACGGCTCGAATCACGGGATCGTTCCGGTGGCCATGAATCAGCGACGTGTAGTTGTTTACAAAATCCAAATACACGTTGCCGTCCGCATCGTGCAGGTAGCAACCGTCTCCGTCGGACATGAACACTGGATAGGGGCGATGGTCCAATTGCGATCGGGTGTCACCGCCGGGGAGGCTCCTCAGTGATCGTTCGAACAGAGCCTGGGAGCGGCGGGTTCGATCGCGGTAGAGAGCCTCGATGCCCGTCTCTGATGCACCAGCATCGCGATTCGCAACCATCTCAGAACCTCCATGCAACGGAGAATGTTGAGGAATCCTTTACTCTACTGTGATCTGCGCTCATGCCAAAAAGTCTTTTGGCGGGCCCTTTAGATTTTGCGCGATTCGAAGCGGCCTCGGCCGGTTGACCACGAGGCATCTATGCAAATCCGAAAAGCATACTTCGCACTCTCAATTGCCTTGCTCTTGACTCCCTGCGCAATGAGCCAGAGTCGATCGCCCGCGCAAGACTGGCCTTCATCTACGCCCCGCGCTGTGGGCCTCGAGCCACGAGTGCTGGCCGATTTAGATGCAGACCTCTCCGCTCGCAGGTACGGCTACGTTGACCGCCTCCTGGTTATCCGCCATGGCAAGGTTGCGTACGAACGTTCCTACGAGCACGACTACGATCGCATTTACGGTGAAGAGGCGAAGCAGCCGGGTGCGCTCAACGCCCACGATCCGTCTGGGCCATACAACTATTTCAATCCGTGGTGGCATCCTTTCTATCATCGCGGCGACCTGCACACGTTGCAATCAGTGACCAAGACTGTGACATCGGTGGTGATTGGCGTCGCGACTGCACGAAAGGAATTCCCTTCTCTGGACACCCCAGTCCTGACGTTTTTCGATACATCCAAAGTAGCGAACGTCGATGACCGAAAGCGACGTTTGACGATCCGCCATCTACTCACCATGACGGCGGGATTCGACTGGCAGGAGGATCTTGCCTACGACGACCCTGAGAATTCTGGCATCCTGATGGAAGCAAGCATGGATTGGGTCAAGTTCGCGGTCGATCGGCCAATGGCGCAAGACCCCGGCATGACGTTTCAGTACAACAGCGGCGCAACTCAAATACTTTCACACATCTTCAGAATATCGACAGGCAAAGACATCGAAGAATATGCGGCGCAATATCTGTTCGCGCCTCTCCATGTCACAGAGTACTACTGGAAGCGAACGCCTTTGGGACTCGTCGACACGGAGGGAGGACTTTATCTGCAGCCGCGCGACCTCGCGAAAATCGGCTACCTCTTCCTCAGAAACGGCATCTGGGATGGTCGACGAATTGTGGATCCCGACTGGGTCAAAGCATCCGTTTCGCCGAGCGTGTCCACCTCGACCGCCGGGGTGAAGTACGGCTTCAAGTGGTGGCTCTATCACTATGGGCCTGACGGATCTCGCTTGGCGTGGGGCGGCTCGGGTTTTGGCGGGCAATGGCTGTTGGTCCTGCCTGACCAGGATCTCGTCGTGGTGTTCACTGCATGGAACATCCTGCCCGATACTCCAGACCTCACCGCGCGTGTCGCAATTGATCGTGTTCTTCAGGCAGTGATACAGGGGCCCCGGGAGGACTCGAGGGAATGACTGAGAGGTCTTCCTCCGCCCTGTAGCTCAAACAGATTCGAGGGGTTTGGCGGAGGGAGAGGGATTCGTGCTACCTCGCAGCAAGCCGCGCGCGCCGCGCGATGCCTGAAGCCGGCTCCCGCCGCGCAAATCCGAGCGCCGCGAGGGTTTGGCGGAGGGAGAGGGATTCGAACCCCCGGTAGAGTTTCCCCTACAGTGGTTTTCAAGACCACCGCCATCGACCACTCGGCCATCCCTCCGCACCTTCATTCTAATGCCTATCTCCGGCACACGACCCGAGCGCGGGCGTCTACAACCCCTCGAGAGGTATAAGCTGGGGGCCGCCAAAATCAGAGGCTCCAACATGCGACTTCCAATTCGTAACCTCTTCACAGCGCTTCTACTGATCGTCGCGCTCGCAGTGCTCGCCCATCGCGCAGACGCTCCCTCCGGGATTCCCGCGCGAAGGCGCTATCAAGATTCTTGAAAACGATCGCGCCATCATCTGGGACGCCACGTGGCACAAGGGGGAACCCACGCCTCTGCACGAGCACCCGGTCGAGTATCTGTCGGTCACGCTCGTGCAGGGCACCGTGAAAGTGACCGAGCGGGACGGCACATCCAACACGGCATCGGTGCCGCTGGGATTCATCCGCTTCAATCCCAAAGGCGTCGTCCACGTGGAAGAAGGGATCAGCGATCAGGAACGGCGCGCCATCATGGTCGAACTGAAAGACTCGGTCACGCGCTCGGTCGGCTCGGTGGACGCCACACCCGGTCTGTTCCCTCGCGAAGGCGCGAAGCAGGTGATCGACAACCCGCGCGTCACGGTGTGGGATGCGACGTGGACGCGCGGCCAGCGGATCGGGCCCTACTATCACGCGCACGATGCGGTGATTGTGTTCCTCGAGGGCGGCACGATCAGGTCGCAGGAGATGGGACGGAATGGCGAGGTGAAGAGGCAATTCGGCGATGTCGTGTACGCGCAGGCGGGAAGTGACGAGCGGTCGGACGAAGTGGTCGAGGGACAGCCGCGCGCGGTCTTAATCGAATTGAAATGACGGTTTCCCAGACCTGAAGGTCTGGGCACTATGAGGCAAGCGCCCTACGGCGCTCGATGCCGACGCACTTCAGCCGCCTTGTCCGGCTTCCCCCACGCCTCGTACAGCTTCGCCAGCTCCTCGGTCGCGGCCTTGGTGTCGGAGTGCTCGGTTCCGAATGCAGCCTCGCGACCCTTGCGCGCCTCGAGGAGCAGGAGCTCTGCCTCTTCGTAGCGCCTGGTGGCGATCAAGACGGACCCCAGATTGAAACGGGCAGTTGCCACAACGGGGTTGTCGGTGGAGAGCTTTTTCAAACGGATGTCGAGGGCTTCGCGAAATGTCCTCTCGGCACCCTGGAGATCGCCCTTTGCGCGGAGAAACCGCCCGACGTTGTCGAGCGCAGTCCCGACGTCTGGATGATCCGCCCCCAACGTCGCTTTGAGCCTGACGATCGAGTCGCTATAGGCTTTCTCGGCGTTCACGTAGTCTTTCGCACCCGCGTAGACGGCGCCCATGTTATGGAGCGTCCTGGCAACCGCCGTGTGGTTCTCACCGAGCATCTTCCGACGCAGCGCAAGCACCTTGTGCAGGAGTTCAAGCGCCTGGTTGTATCTCGCCTGGAGGTAATACACTCCGCCCAGGTTTTCCATCACAGTCGCAACCTCCGGATGCTCCTCGCCCAGGATCTTTCGCTGAATCTCCAGACTTTCGTTGTAAAGTGCCTCGGCCCCCGCGTAGTCGTTCTGTTTCAAGCGCATCACGGCCAGTTCGTTGAGCGACTGGCCGACATCGACGTGATTCGGTCCAAGCACGTCGCGCCGGATGGCGAGCGCTTCACGATGAAGCGCTTCGGCCTTCTTGTAGTCGCCTTTCCCTTCGTTGGCTACCGTGCCCAGGTTGAACAGACTCTGGGCCACGTCGCGATGCGTATTCCCGTAAAGCCGGCGCCTCATTGCCAGGGCTTCCCCTTCAGCGTGTTCCGCCTCGGCGAACTTCCCTTCGAGGGTCAGGTACCGGTCGCGAGCTCGCTGAGAGCCGATGCGACATCGGAATGGTCACCTGTCAAATTGAGGCGTCGCGACTCGACGACCCTGCGTGCGAGCGTCTCCGCTTCGCCGTAGCGTCCCTGAGCCCGACGAAGAACTCCCAGGTCTTGAAGACTCTCGAGCGTGTCCACGTGAGATTCTCCCAGGAGGGATCGCCGCTGCGCGAGCGCGGAGTCGAGAAGGGGCTCGGCCTCGCGGTAACGACCGAGTGACACGTACGTGCGTCCAATCGTTCGGCGCACGGCGGCGCCGACGAGGGGTTGCCCTTTGAACGACTCGCCAATCCTGGCGACGGACTGACCAAGAGCGTCGACGACGGTCGTCCCGCGATCGCCTCGCTGCCAGGGATCCGCTGAGCCCAGGACATCCAGCAGGAACGTGTTAATGGAGCGGGCCTTTGCGCCCTCGAGCTCCGCGCGGTCCCGCGCGCGCGCGACGCGTTGTGCCTGGATGGTCGTGACGGCGGCGACGCCTACGAGAAGAAGCGCGGCGGCGGCCGTGAAGAAGACGCCAACCTTGTGACGCCTCGCGAAGCGATCCATGCGATAGACCGCGGAAGGCGGGCGCGCCACAACTGGCTCGCAATTCAGATACCGCGCGAGGTCCATCGCGAGCGAGTTCGCCGTCTGATACCGGCGCGTGCGATCCGTCGCCATCGCCGTGAGCGTGATCCAATCGAGATCTCCCTTGAGCTCACGTTCGAGCGCGCGCGCGTCTGTCTGATGTTGCGACGCGACGTGGGCCTTCTCTGGACCGAGACGGGAAAAGCGGGTGCTGGGCGTGGGCGGATCTTCTTTTTGACCGGTACGGACTCGTCGCTCGAGCTCCACGGGACCAAACGGACGCGTGCCCGTGAGGAGCTCGTAGAGCATCGCTCCCAGGCTGTAAATGTCCGTTCGCGTGTCGATGTCCAATCCCGATGCGTCGAACTGCTCTGGGCTCATGTATGCGGGCGTTCCGATCGTCTGCCCCAGCACCGTGACAAGCGTTCGCTCTGTCAGCTTCCGGTCCATCGCCTTCGCAATGCCAAAGTCAATGATCTTGGGCACCGGCCGCCCGTCCTGGAGGGCGATGAGGATGTTCGAAGGCTTGAGATCACGGTGGATGACACCCTTTCTGATGTGCATGCTGCACGGCGTGGCACACCTGCATCAAAAGCTCGACTCGTTGGCGCGTCCCGAGTCGCTCGTTGTCGCAGTACTCCGTGATCGGCCGGCCGTGAACCAGCTCCATCACGAAGTACGGGCGCCCAGTCTGAGTGGCAGCGGCATCAAAGACCCGGGCGATGCTCGGATGGTCCATCACGGCGAGGGCCTGCCGCTCGGCCTCGAAGCGAGCGATAATCTCCTTCGTGTCCATACCCGGCTTGATGATCTTCAACGCGACGCGGCGCGCGATCGGCTCTCGCTGCTCGGCCATGTACACGACACCCATGCCACCTTCCCCCAGCACCTGGAGGATTCTGTACGAACCGATCTGTCCTTGGTGGTCGAGATGGTTGCCGGCGGCTGTGGTAGGGTCGTCGTTCGTCATGGGCTGTAAGCAATCCGCCAGCTGAACGAGCCGCCCTGGATCTACGAACGCTGTGGTTCGATCTCGGCTGCTCCCAGGCTAAAGCTCTGGGCTACGGCCCGGACTCCGCGATTTGATGAAGCTCGATCTTAGCGCACGGCGGCTCTCGCGACTTTCTCAGCAACCCGGGCTCGAACCTTCTCAACATCGACGACGAATCTGGTGTGCTCGCCGCGCGAGATCGCTTCAAGCGAATCTCGCACCGCGGTGGTGAACGTCACACTTCGCCGATCAACCGCGCTCACGGTCACTGTCACCTCCACCGTCATGCCCAGCGGCGTCGCCCCACTGTGCGAGAGCTGAATGCCCGTGCCTACGCTGTCCTCGCCCGACTCGCAGTATTGAAGTAGCAGCTCACGGCACGCGTTCTCGACATCCCACACCATCTCGGGCGTGGCGTAGACACGCAACGACTCGCCGAGGAAGTCGATGGTGCGGGGGCGATCGACCGTGATGGTCTTCATCAACTGTGCGCCGACGGAGATGGGTTTCATATGTTAGGCCCTGCGATTCTGCGCGTTCCAGAAGCGCTCGAGATTCCCAATGAGCGCCGGGCTGAAATGACACTCGGCCTGCTCGCGCGCGTAGACGGCCATATACTGGCGGAACGCGTCAATCGGCTCTTCGGTCGCCCGAAATGCCCGGCGATTCCCCACGGCGCTCACGACTCCCGACGTAGTCAGCGACGCGATCCTCCGATCGATTGCCGCATCCATATCGCCCGGTCTGACGATCTCATCGCAGATGAGACGTCCCTCGGGACTATCACACTCGAACCGCCGCTCGAGAAGCACCGCCTCGCGCCCGAGGCGGGCGCCGACGAACCGCGACAACCGGAGGTTGGCGGCACCGGGAATGATGCCTTCCTTCCTCGCCGGCAGCGTCATGAACGCGCCCTCCTCCGCCATCACCGAATCCATCGTCAGGAGGTACTGGCAGTGCCCGCCGATGGCAAAGCCTTCAACGGCCGCAACCCAGAGCTTCTCGACAGAATCGCCTAGCGGCTCCCACGGCTCGACGCCCGGTCTTGCAAGACCGCGATAGAACTTGTTCACGAGCCCCAGCTCGCGCGTGAGGTACCAGAGAAACGGAATCCTGCCGCGATAAAGATGTGTGAGGTTGATGCCGCTCCCGAACACGCGCCGACCCTGATACTTGGCGGAGTCGATCGGCCCGCCCCGCAGCACGCACAGGTCCGTCGCCGGATCGAGGAGGGCCAGATCGACGGCCGTCTCGGTCGCATCGATGGTGGTTGCGTCCTCGGCATTCAGATGCCGCGGATTCTTCATCGTCACGACAGACGCGCTTCCCCGCCGTTCGACGCTCGCTGCACCGAGATCCACGGCACCTTCCGCTGCCAGTTCGGTCAGTTTCTCCGCACTCCCTGGACGCGGCTGAAGCATCGCATGGCAGAGATGCCTGCCCGCACTCTCGGACGCCAGCACATGTGAGAAGAAGATCCCCTGATCGATCTCAATGCCTTCCTTATCTCGCTGAATCTGCGCTGTTTCAGCTTCAACTTCCGCACGCGAAGGCACCAGGCCAGCGACGAGGTCCGCCGCTGCGTACGCGAGATCGTCCACGCGCCGACATCGTGTGCGATCAGACGTCAGTCGGTTGTAGACGTTGTCTGCGTGCTCGGCGAGAAAGCGGTCCCGCGCGTTCCGCGCCGCGGCTTTCAGCTTGCTGCCTGCCTCCTGCTCAGCATCGGTGCGATGTGGCTTCGGCGCGAGGCTGCTGAGAAGTCTTCCGTTCTCCAGTAGGAACTCGCTGAACGCGCGCCGATCGGCCTCGAACGGGCCCGCGACGTGAGGACGTTTCGCGCGCCATCGCTCGATATCCACTTCATCGACGCCAATCGCTCTCAGCGAGATGGTGGCGTCCTGCAGATTGTCAGACGGCATGGTTGAGTATTGGTCGCCTTTATCCCCGCACGTAGTGCGATCGATCATAGCCGACCGAGAAACCCAGCGAGACCCGGCCACGCGTTGAGTTCTGCGGTTGCGATCGGGACGCTCAATTCTTCGGCCTCATATCGATGACGCGCCTGGCCTTGCCCAGCGATCTCTCCACGTGTCCGGGCAACACGAGATGCACGCCGCTCGTGACGCCGACAAGCGCCTTGATGTGCTGCGCGACGTCGCGCTCGATCGTCGCGCGGTCATCAGCACCCATCGTCGTGAAGTCACTCCTCAGCTCGACGAACACATCCAGCGAGTCGAGTCGATCCTCCCGCCGGATTTCGAGAAGGTAGTGCGGCGCCAGACGCGACTCCGCGAGGAGGATCTCTTCAATCTGCGTCGGAAACACGTTCACTCCCCGGATGATCAGCATGTCGTCGCTCCGGCCGGTAATTCTCTCCATCCTTCTCATCGTCCTGGCTGTGGGCGGGAGAAGCCGCGTGAGGTCTCGCGTGCGGTATCGGATTACCGGCATCGCTTCCTTCGTCAGCGATGTAAAGACCAGCTCACCCTCCTCGCCATCCGAGAGAGCACGGCCTGATTCGGGATCGATGATTTCAGGATAGAAGTGATCCTCCCAGATGGTGAGGCCGTCCCTCGTCCCACCGCATTCCTGGGCGACGCCCGGACCGATCACCTCAGACAGACCATAAATGTTCAGCGCTTCGAGGCCGAGCCGCTGCTCGATCTCGTCCCGCATGCGATCGGTCCACGGCTCGGCTCCGAAGATGCCAATGCGGAGCGATGACTTCGCAGGATCGAGACCCTGGCGCTCGAACTCGTCCGCGAGCGCGAGCGAATACGAGGGGGTGCACATCAGGATGTCGGGCTTGAAATCGACGATCAGTTGCACCTGCCGCTCGCTCATGCCGCCACCGACGGGGATCACGGCGGCCCCGAGGGCTTCCGCGCCGTAATGCGCACCGAGCCCACCCGTAAAAAGCCCGTAGCCGTACGCCACGTGAATCTTGTCCGTTGAACGGCCACCCGCGGCGCGTATCGATCGCGCCATCACCCCGGCCCACATTTCGATGTCACGCCTCGAATAACCCACCACCGTCGGCTTGCCGGTGGTCCCGCTCGACGCATGGATGCGGACGATGTCGGACATCGGGATGGCGAACATGCCGAAGGGATAGCTATCGCGGAGATCTTTCTTGGTCGTGAACGGAAACCGGGCGAGATCCGACAGCTGGCTCAAGTCTTCTGGTTTCACGCCCGCGCGATCGAATGCCGCGCGATAGTGAGGGACACGGTCGTAGACGTGCGCAAGGGTAGACTTGAGTCGTTCGAGCTGCAGCGCGCGGAGCGCCTCAGGGCTGGTTTTTTCGATGGGCTCGAGCGTCTCGTGGGTCACTGGCCTCAGCGGCCCATTCAATCACAGATGGCTTGGGCCGAGACGGTGCGTTTTTCTCGTCTCGGAACCAGGCCGCGCCCTCTTCTTCCCAGAACTGAGACTCTGGGCTCGCACCCCGTGCCGCCAACTCTGCTGACGGCTCAACGCATCCGCGGAACGCGGAGCTGCAGGCGATACTTCACCGGCCGACCATCACGGACGGCGGGATCAAATCGCCAGTTCTTGACGGCGCTGAGCATCATCGCAAGGTCCATCCGCGGGAGGTCCGTGGTCAGTTTCACAGAATCCACGGCGCCGGTTTCGGCAACGATCAGTTCGAGTTCGATGATCTCGTCAGCGGTCACGCCCTGGGCCTGATCGCCGCGGGCCTGGCGGCTCCGCACAACCGGTGGTCTGACATCGCGATCGTCCGCGGTGTACACGAAATCCCGCGTTTCTACGGAAGTGCCTATGGCCGCGACGGGCGTGGCGGTCGGCGCACGAACGTCCACGACAGGCACCTCTGATGGCACGGGTGCTGGTTCATCCGCGTCCCCCGGCCTCGAATCAGCGTCTGGAACGGCCTCGGCCACCGCGAGCATCGCGTCGGCCCCGACGGCGTTCGCAATTGGCGTTGATTGAACGGGGTCTGGCGCGGCGGCAGTCCGCTCATGTGCGACTCCGCTCCAGCTCGGCATCAAAGGAATCGCGACCGAGAGCTGCTTCGAGGGCAGCGTCGAGCCAGGGCCCCTCCGCGACCGATGATCGTCGGGATGGCGGAGGAGCATCACGGTCAGCATCGAGCTCACCAGCACGAACACCATCAGCCCGAGCGCCGCGAAGGCGCGTCTGAGGCCTCGCCAGTCGAACGTCTCTGGCATGGGCATGAGGAAATCGCCGATGAACTCAAGCGTGCGGTCGAGGACTCGCTGCGCGCTGCCTTGCACCACCTTCCATGCGCTCCGCGGCATCGACACTGTGGAGCGGAAGGCTCGACTGATGCCGCGCTTTGCTGCGGCCACAGGCATTCTGATCACGATGCGGGCTTCGGGCACCGCTGTCGCCGACTCACAAATCGGTTGCCTATTCCACCCACGCGGCCATGCGGCGATTGACGTCAGCGCTGTCGACATCCGGTGGAGCACCGGCGCACGGCCTTCATCGATCTCGCGTTCGTACTCCGCGGCGTATCGCCGGCGAAGGCGGTCGCGCAGCTCGCGCGACATCGCCTCTAGAGCCTCGTCACGACCTATCGGGCTTCTGGCTGCGCCGGCGTCCTTGCCCGCATGGTCCTCCGCGACGATAGGCGACGCGGGCGGCCCGCCGCGCATGACGGGCACAAGACGCGGACGTCGAACCGCTTCAGGAAGGGGTTCATCTTCGTCCCCGTCGTCAACCTCCGAAGGTTGAACCAGACCGGGACCCGACAGCGCCTGCGCCACAACCGGAGCCTGTGCTGCTTCGCTAACGGGATTGGGTGCGCTGGTTGGCAGACGAGGCGCCGGACCAGTCGGTGCGGATGCCGTGGGGGGATCGACAAACAGCCCGGCCAGTTCGCGATTCAGATCCTCGTGCCACTGGTTCTCTGGATCGGTATCGCCAGCCGTTGTGCCAGACTCCTTCCGTTCGGACTCCAACAATGGGACGCGATCCTCTGGATCGAGACGCCGCGTATCGGCGCACATAGCTTGAACGCGATCGAACAGATCCACGCTAGCGAACGGATTGGGACGTGTCAACGCTCCAAAACGATGATTTTCGTTGATGAACGGATAGTCCGGCCAGCGACAGACATTCGTCCGCGCCGCAGAGGATTACCCGCGTCTATGGCGAGCGCCTTCCTGATGGGTCCTGGGTTTATTGACCGGAGGAAGACGGCTCGCGCTCGATGACCTCGAGCCCGCGCATGTAAGGACGGAGCACGTCTGGAATGCGCACGCTGCCATCCTTCTGCTGAAAGTTCTCGAGGATGGCAATGAGCGTCCTGCCGACCGCGAGGCCCGAGCCGTTCAGCGTGTGGACAAACTCCGCTTTGCCGGTTCCGCCGGGTCTGTACTTGATGTTCGCGCGCCGCGCCTGGAACGCTTCCGTATTGCTGCACGATGAGATCTCGCGGTAGGTCTCCTGGCTCGGCAGCCACACCTCGATGTCGTAGGTCTTGGCCGACGCAAATCCCATGTCTCCCGTGCACAACGCCATCGTCCGGTACGGCAGCCCCAGTAACTGCAGGACCTTCTCTGCATCGGCGGTCAACGACTCGAGCTCGTCATACGAGCGCTCGGGCTCTGTGAACTTCACGAGCTCGACCTTGTCGAATTGGTGCTGCCGGATGAGGCCGCGGACGTCGGCGCCATACGAACCGGCCTCGCTCCGGAAGCAGGGCGTGTAGGCCGTGTAGCGTATCGGCAGCATGCGCCCATCGAGGATCTCCCCTCGATGGAGGTTGGTCAGCGGTACTTCGGCCGTGGGCACAAGATACAGATCCCAGTCGCCGGCGATCTTGAAAAGATCGGCCTCGAACTTCGGGAGGTTGCCGGTCCCGGTCAGGGCCGCACTGGTGACGAGAAACGGCGGCTCGATCTCGACGTAGCCGTGCTGGCGGGTGTGGAGATCGAGCATGAAGTCGATGAGCGCCCGCGACAGGCGCGCCCCTGCGCCGATGAGCACGGAAAAACGCGCGCCGGAGATTTTCGTGGCGCGCTCGAAGTCGAGAATCCCCAGCGCGGGGCCGAGGTCCCAGTGAGGCTGCGGCGTGAAGGCGAAGGTGGGGGGATCGCCGACACGCCGGACCTCCACGTTGCCGGCCGAGCCTCTTCCAATGGGCACGGTCGCATGTGGAAGGTTCGGGAGCGTCAGCAGGATGCGCAGTCGCTGCTGCTCGATCTGGTCGAGCTCGATGTCGAGCTGTTTGATCTGTTGTCCCCGTGCGCGGTTGGTTTCGAAGATGCCGCTCGCATCCTTGCCCATCCGTTTCGCGCGCGCGATCTCGTCGCCCGCGGTGTTCTGCTGGCGCTTCAGGCCCTCCAACTCCGGGATGACGCGGCGCCGCCGGGTCTCGAGCTTGCTCAGCTCCTCGAGGTCGGCGTCGGCCGCCATCCCTCGATTCCTCAGGCCGGTCTGCACTTGATCGAGATGATCGCGAACGAATGCGGCGTCGAGCATAAGATGGTGGAGGCCCCTGCCGCGTCCTTACGCGGCGAATCGGTCAGGTCGACCCTTGACGCAGCTCACAAGGGCCGCAGGGAATTGTAGATCCGACCGCAAACGCCCGAAACCAGTACCGGAAACCGGAGGTCCTGAGGTACGATGCTGGCGGAGGCAGTTTCGTGAACGGTCCTGTCCGCAAAGCCGTGTTTCCTGTTGCGGGTCTCGGCACGCGCTTCCTGCCGGCGACCAAGGCGCAGCCCAAGGAAATGCTGCCGCTCGTGGACAAGCCGATCATCCAGTACGGCGTCGAGGAAGCCGTCCTCGCGGGCATCTCGAACATCATCCTCGTCACCGGCCGCGGCAAGAACGCTATCGAGGATCACTTCGACGTCTCGGTCGAGCTCGAAACGTTCCTCGAGGCGCGCGGCAAGACCGCGCTCCTCCACGAAATCCGCAAGATTTCCAATCTGATCAATTTCGCGTACGTCCGCCAGGGCGAGCCGCTCGGGCTCGGCCACGCCGTGCTCGTCGCGCGCGAACTGGTCGGCGACGAACCCTTCGCCGTCGTCCTGGGCGATGACGTGATCGATGCGGACCCGCCGGCACTCCGGCAGATGATCGACGTCTTTGATAGAGTGGGCGGTCCGGTGCTGGCGGTCGAGCGCGTGCCGAGGAGCGACATTTCCAGCTACGGCGTCATCGCGCTCGACCGCAGCCAGTCGCTCGGTCCCGGCATCTTCAGGGTTGCCGATCTCGTCGAAAAGCCGGCGAAGAGCGAGGCGCCGTCGGATCTCGCCATAATCGGACGCTACATCCTGACACCCGACATCTTTCCCGCGCTCCAGGCAACTGCGAGCGATCGGACCGGCGAGATTCAATTGACCAACGGCCTCCGCCGGCTGCTGAAAGACCGCCCCATCTATGCGTTCGAAGTGAAGGGCGTGCGGCACGACACCGGCAACAAGCTCGGGTTTCTCAAGGCCGTCGTCTACTTCGCCCTGCGTCGCCCGGATCTCGCGGAACCGTTCCGCGAATACCTCGCCTCGATCTGCGCCGAGCACCAAATCCCGACAGCCAAGCGCTGAACCTCTCGCCAGGCACATTCAAAGGCTCCCGGTTTGTCGCGACGCCGATCCGCAACGTCGGAGCTTCGGGATTCCGTGCTCACTCCTTCGACGATGAGGTGGGCGTCTTCGCGGGCTTGGACTCGGTCGGGGACTTGTCGCTGGTGCTTTTTTCAGACGCGGAGGTATCGCTCTTCGTTTCAGATGACTTCGTCGAGCTGTCTGACTTGGTCGTCGAACTCTCCGACCTCGATCCGTCGCCGCTGCCCTTTTTGGCGTAGTCGGTGATGTACCACCCCGTCCCCTTGAACTGGATGGCCGGCGACGACATCAGTTTGTGGACCGGTTCGCCGCAGACTGGGCACTTCGCGAGCGGCGCGTCGGAGAATTTCTGAATGATCTCGACGCGATGCCCGCAGGCGTCGCATTCGTATTCGTAGAGGGGCATTGCTGCTACCGGAACCGAAGGCCTACTCGAGCAGCTCGCCCGAGTGATCACCGAGCATCAGCTTGCGGTGCACCCAGAAGGGCGCCGTGCCCAGCCCGATCAAGGTGTCGTGGAACGAGCGCAGCGCGAACTTGCTGCCCTGCGCTTCTTTGTAATCGCGCCGCAGCTTGAGCAGCATCAGCTTGCCCAGCGAGTACACGACATACGTCGGGTCGAACGTACCGCGCTCGGCCTCGCGTCGCGCGCTCGACTCCTCCATGAAGGCCTCGTCGCGGAAGAATCGCATGCCTTGCTCGACGGACAGATCCTCGGCGTGCAGCTTGATGCCGACGACGAGCCGCGCGAGCCGGATCAACGTTTCCGCGAGCTGGCCCGCCTTGATCGTCGGGTCCTGACGGCCGAACCCGGCTTCGACCATCATCTGCTCGCAGTAGTGCGCCCAGCCTTCGACGAACGACGCCGGCGAGAACATGATGGACTTCCTGACCTTGGAGTCCACCTGTCGCAGGTGCTGATAGTGCAGGAAGTGCCCCGGATACACCTCGTGAATCGAAATCGACCAGAGCGTCGGGTAGTTGAAATCGCGCAGGTGCTCTTCCTGGCGCTCGCTCGGCCACGATGGATCCGCATCCGTCAGGTAGTAGTACGCCCGAGTCGGCTTGGCTTCGAACGGTCCGGGCGTCCACATGCTCGCAAACGACCATCGATAGAAATCAGGTGTGGGTGCGACGACGATGGGTTCGCCGGAGGGAATCGAGATGATGGCGTGGCGTTCGAGAAACGTGCCGAGGTCGTCAACCTGTTTCTGCGCGACGTCGATCAGCTCGCCACTGCCCGGATGGTTGTCCTTGGCACGGCGCCACGACTCAATCGGGTCGCCCCCATTCAGGCGGCCAACGGTCGCCTTGAATTCCTCCTGCGTCGCCTTGAGCTCGCGCATCGCGATGCCGAGCAGGCGATCGCAGTCGAGGGTGATGCCCTCGTCCAGTTTCAGTTTCTTTTCGAAACGCTCACGGCCCAGCCGGAACGACGCGCGCGCGCGAGGCTGCATCTCCTGCTCGAGATACTCGATGTAGGACTTCACCGCCTGCGCGGCCTCGGTCGAGGCGTCGGCAAGATCGCCCAGCAAATGCAGATCGTCGAGTGCCGAAAAAGCGCGCGGCAGATCGGACTCGATGAACTTCAAGGCGCCCCGGAATGTCTCGAGCCCCACCTTCACGAAGATGCCCGGAGGATCCTTGACGTTGTCCCGCGCGGCCTGGACAACTCGTGGGGCCTGGCGGAGCTTGGAGAGCACGCGACGTGCCCGCTCGGAGACGGGGGCATAGCCGAAGATCGATTGCGCCGCGAGGCTCGAGGCCAGGACATCGGCGTAGAACTGTGGATTCCGCTCCCAGGTGCGCACTTCTTCCAGTTCGTGCATTCGGCCGCGGATGTTCGACGCCAGCATGGGACGTTCGACCTGTTCGATGGCCGTCAGGCCTGACGCGTCGATCTCGTCCAGCCGCCTCGCAAATCCGGCGAGCGATTGCGCCTGGCCCTCGATGGCCGATCGCGCGAGGTCTTCGAGCAGATCGTCGTGCTGGTGCACCCCGTCGAGCGTCGCGTTCGTCGGCTGCGTCTCGTGCAGGAACGACAGATAGTCGTCAACGAAGTGGGGGAACGGCTCGGATTGAGGCATGGGTCTCAAACCCCCAATGGTACAATACTTCTCAGCCTGATGTCCGGGACGCTCTTCGTCGTGTCCACGCCAATCGGCAACCTCGAGGACATCACGCTCAGAGCGCTCCGTGTGCTGCGTGAGGTCAGCCTCGTCGCCGCCGAGGACACGCGGCGGACGGGCATCCTCCTCAAGCACTACAAGATCTCCACGCCGACCACGAGCCTCCACGAGCACAACGAACGCGCGCGGATTCCGCGGATGATCGAGCGTCTGCGCGGAGGCGAGTCGATCGCGTTGGTATCGGACGCCGGCACGCCGACTGTTTCAGACCCTGGTTTTCCGCTGATTCGTGCCGCCCGCGCCGCAGGCATCCGAATTGAAGTGATTCCCGGGGCGAGCGCCGTGCTGGCGGCTCTCGTTGCATCGGGTTTACCCACCGACAGCTTTATCTTTGCCGGGTATGCACCATTTAGGTCTAAAGCCAGAATACTATGGTTGGCCTCACTGCTGCAGGAGTCCAGAACCGTCATCTTCTTCGACTCGCCCCGCCGAATCCTCGACACTATCGCGGAGTTGGTGAGGCTTGAACCTGAACGAATCGTAGCTGTTACACGTGAGCTGACAAAGATCCACGAATCTTTGGTTATTGGACCAATAAATGAGGTTGCCAAGCAGTTCAAGGGCGAACCCAAAGGGGAATTGACGGTCGTCCTCGCCCCTAAACAATCCGTCGCAGCCGCCAAGGGGCCAGTGGACCCGGCCCTGCTGAACGTTCAATATGGTTGTTTGACCAAGAATGGTGATATCTCTCGACGTGCTGCTATCCGTGACCTGGCCAGGAAGCACGGCATCAGCGCGCGCATGGTCTATTCAATGCTCGAAGAGGCCAAGTCTTCGGTGTAATGCCCAATTCGAGGTTGCGCAGCCTTGGCCGTATTCTGATTGGGTCTGGGCGTTGTTGTTCATCCAGAATCCCTTCAATTCAGCCAGTTCCGGGATTCCCGCCTTCTCCAGTTGTGACGATTCTTCAACGACTTGTGGTCAGACACCCACATTGGGATCCCGCCGCCTTGACCGTCTTGAGGCGTTTTGCTAAGTTACGCGAACTCTTCAGACCGGCCGGGACTCGCCTGATCCTGACCGATTCCCTCGGCACGTGCCCGGAGGCTTCATGGCGAAGCAGCGGCGGGCTCGCCCTCGCCCTTCGGCTCGACAGCTCCCGAAGACCCCGCCACGTCGCACCAAATCACCTAATAATTTGGTCGAAAGCCAGAATTCAACGCCTTCGAAGTCTCCGCCACGTCCAGAACCCGTGCGAGCCCCAACGAACCCCGAGGCGGTTCGGCTCTACGAGCATGCATTGGGTCTGCTGCAACGGCACGACTACGATGCGGCGGCCACGGTGCTCGAATCAGTGCTCTCCGGGTATCCGGACGAGAAGGAGCTTCACGAGCGCATTCGCCTCTACCTCACGATTTGCCGTCGTCAACAGATCTCGCGGGAGTCGGCGCCGAAGACCGACGAAGAGCGCCTCTACGCGGCCACGCTTGCCCTCAATCGCGCCGACTATGACGCGGCCGTGTCGCACCTGGAGTCGGTGCGCTCCGGGGATCCCGAGAACGATCACGCGCTCTACATGCTGGCGGTTGCATACGCGCTCAGTGGCAACATCGAACGCGCCGCGGGCTTCCTGGTCCGCGCCATCGCGCTCAATCCCGAGAATCGTTCCCTTGCGCGCCAGGACGCCGACCTTGATGCCGTTCGGCGTGAGGACGACGTCAAGGCTGCCCTCGAAGCGCCTGCCGCTCCCATCCGCTCGGATCGGCGCCGGCCGATTCGCCGCAGCCGCTAGTTCGCTTGTCCCTCGGCCAGAGCGGCCGATGACACGATGTGCAATCATTCCAGACTTGGAGGTCTGGGTAACGCCTGGTCCGCTCTCGACTCCATGACCGACCTTCACACCGTGATTCTCGCGGCGGGCAAGGGGACTCGCATGCGCTCCGATCTCCCCAAGGTGCTTCATCGTTTGGCCGGACGACCAATAATCGACTACGTCCTCCGGACAGCGCGACCACTCTCAGCCAAGTCGACGACGCTAGTTGTTGGTCATATGGCCGAATCTGTCCGGGTGGCGCTGAATTCCTGGAGTGGACTCTCTTTTGTGATCCAGAAACCCCAGCGCGGAACCGGCCACGCTCTGCTCCAAGCCAGGCCCGTTCTTGAAGACAAGAAGGGAACGCTGCTCCTCCTGTCGGGGGATTCCCCGCTGCTCCAGACGTCGACGCTTCAGCAATTGCTCGCCAGCCACCAATCAACGCAGGCTGCCGTCACGGTTCTCTCTGCGATCGTCGATCGTCCGACTGGCTACGGTCGAATCGTCCGCGACGGGTCGCGCGTCACACGGATTGTGGAAGAGCGCGATGCGTCTCTCGAAGAGCGACGGATTCATGAAATCAACAGCGGCATCTACGCCTTTTCGCTCGACGGGCTCTTTTCCGGCCTCTCGTCGCTGGCCTCGCACAACGCTCAAGGCGAGTACTACCTGACGGACATCGTCGCCGCCTATGTCCATCAGGGTCGGCGTATCGAAGGATTCACGGCGGCTTCGCCTCAAGAGGTCCTTGGCATCAACAGCCGGCGCGAGCTGGCGGAAGTGAGCACCATGATCAGGCAATCGAAAACCGATGCGCTGATGGAGTCGGGCGTCACGATCGAGGATCCGCGCACGACCTACGTCGACGCCGACGTCACCGTCGGCCGCGACACGGTCATTCACCCCGGGGTGTATCTCGAGGGTCAGACATCGATTGGCGCTGGCTGCGAGATCCATTCGGGTGTGCGCATTGTGGACTCGACGATTGGCGATCGCGTGACCATCAACAACTTCTCGGTGCTGACCGGAGCCCGGCTTGCCGACGATGTGCGGGTCGGGCCGTTTGCGCACCTTCGACCGGATTCGGTCGTCTTAAAGGAAGCGCGCGTTGGCAACTTCGTCGAGCTGAAGAACACGGTGCTCGGACCGGGCTCGAAGGCGAATCACCTTGCCTATCTCGGCGATGCGACGATAGGGTCGCGCGTCAACGTGGGGGCTGGAACGATTACCTGCAACTACGACGGTGTACGGAAGCATCAGACAACGATCGATGACGAAGCCTTCATCGGCAGCGATTCCCAGCTGATCGCGCCGGTGCGCGTCGGTCGCGGCGCCTACGTCGCCGCGGGATCGTCCATCACCGAAGACGTGCCGGCGGAATCGCTGGGAATTGCGCGAGGCCGGCAGGTGAACAAGCTGGGCTGGGCGCGAGCGCGGAAAGAGAAGTAGGCAAGCCGGGCGTCACTTCATGTGCGGCATCATCGGCTACATCGGCGACAAGCCCGTCGTACCCGTTCTCCTCGACGGACTGCGGCGGCTCGAGTATCGCGGCTACGACTCCGCCGGCGTGGCGGTCGTGCGCGACGGCTCGATCGAAGTGCGCCGCACGGCAGGCAAGCTGGCCAGACTCGAGCAGATGATCGAGTCGGATCCGTTGGACGACGGCGCGTACGGCGTCGGACACACGCGCTGGGCGACGCACGGGCGACCGACCGAGGAAAATGCGCATCCGCACCGCGACTGCACCGGCAGGATCGTCGTCATTCATAACGGGATCATCGAGAACTATCTCGAGCTGAAGCGAAGCCTGCTTGCGAAGGGCCACAAGTTCATCACGGAAACCGACACCGAGGTGGTGGCGCATCTGGTCGAAGCCGAGACAAGGCGCGATGGACTCGAGGCGGCGGTTCGGAGAACCCTTGCGCAGCTCAAGGGGCATTTCGCGCTCGTCATCATCTCGGCGGACGATCCCGACAAGATCGTCGCCGTCCGGAATGGACCACCGATTGTCGTCGGCATCGGCGATCACGAATTCCTGGTGGCGTCGGACACACCGGCCCTTCTCAGCCACACGAGAGACGTCGTCTTTCTCGACGACGAGGATATCGCCGTCATCACACGCGAGGGTGTGACGTTCACCGACTACTCCGGAAAAGTCATCTCGAAGAACACCGAGAGGATTTCGTGGGATCCGGTTCAGGCAGAGAAGGCCGGCTACGACCACTTCATGCTCAAGGAGATCTTCGAGCAGCCGAACGCTGCGCGCGAGACCATCCTCGGCCGCGTGTCGCTCGACCGCGGTCAGGTGATTCTCGAAGAAGTGAGCATGGAGGAGGCCGATTTCAAGACCGTGGACCGTGTCGCGATCGTGGCGTGCGGCACCTCCTGGCACGCCGGTCTCGTCGGCAAGTTCCTCATCGAAGAGCTGGCGGGGATGCCGGTCGAGGTGGATTACGGTTCGGAATATCGCTACCGGCATCCCATCGTGGGGCCCCGGACGCTGGCGATCGTCATCACGCAGTCGGGGGAGACGGCCGACACGCTGGCTGCACTACGCCAGGCGAAGAAGAACGGCGCGCGGACCATTGCCATCTGCAACGTCGTCGGCAGCATGGTCACGCGGGAGGCGGAGGGCACCGTTTACACGCGCGCAGGCCCGGAGATTGGCGTGGCTTCGACCAAGGCGTTCACGTCGCAGCTGGTCGCGCTCAACCTGCTGGCGCTGCACCTGGGCCGTGCGCGTGGCCACCTCTCGGCGGAGCGCACCCGTGAACACATGGAAGCGCTCCTCAGAGTGCCGCACCTTCTCGAGGAAACCATGAAGTGCGCACCGGCCGTTCGAGAAATCGCCGCCAGGTTTCACGATCGGCGCGATTTCCTTTACCTGGGCCGTGGCATCAACTACCCCATTGCGCTCGAGGGCGCTCTCAAGCTCAAAGAAATCTCGTACATTCACGCCGAGGGGTATCCCGCTGGCGAGATGAAGCACGGGCCGATTGCGCTCATCGACGAAAGCATGCCGGTGGTAGCCATCGCGCCGTCCGATCACGTATTCGAAAAGATGATTGGCAATATCCAGGAGGCCAAGGCGCGCGGCGGTTCGGTGATCGCGTTGGCCACACGCGGAGAGACGACCCTTTCGAGCGTCCTCGATCCGGCCTCGGACGTCATCCTTCACGTGCCACCGGCGCCGGCGCTTCTGACGCCAATCGTCATGGTGCTGCCGCTCCAGCTTCTCGCCTACGACATCGCCGTGCGGCTGGGCTGCGATGTCGACCAGCCACGCAACCTCGCAAAGAGTGTCACGGTAGAATGAGGAGCTGCTTGTAGGCGCACGACCCGGGGCTCAGGGCCAACTCAGGTCTCAAGCCTTGTGCCAAGAGCCGACAAGTGGCGTTCCCCCATGGATCTCCTGTCGTCTCTCAATCCAGAACAGCGCGAGGCTGTGCTCCAAACCAACGGCGCCCTGCTGATCCTTGCGGGCGCGGGGTCGGGCAAGACACGCGTGATCGCGCATCGCATTGCGCATCTGATTGCGTCAGGTCACGCACGCCCTGAGGAAATCCTCGCCGTCACGTTCACCAACAAGGCCGCCGAGGAAATGCTGGCCCGAGTCGAGGCGTTATCCGATGGCGATTGCTCCGGCATCTGGATGTCCACATTCCACTCGCTCTGCGCGCGACTGCTGCGGCGCGAGGCGCCCGCCATCGGCCTCACCCGCGACTTCGTCATCTACGATTCGAACGATCAGCTCGCGCTCGTCAAGCAGGTCCTCAAAGACCTCAACATTGACGACGGGTTCCTGTCGCCGCGGGCGGCGCTCTCGGCCATCAGCCACGCGCGGAACAGGATGGAGGGGCCGGAAGAGTTTCTCTCGACCGGCGGTGTCAGGGGCGAGCGCCTGGCGCGCGTGCACGCGCTCTATCTGAAGGGCCTCTCACAAGCCAACGCGCTCGACTTCGACGACCTGCTCCTCAGAACAGTCGATCTCTTCGAGAAGTCCGAGAGCGTGCGGGCGAAGTACTCCGGGCAGTTCCGCTTCGTCATGGTGGACGAGTATCAGGACACGAATCGCCCCCAGTATCTTCTCGTGCGCCGGCTGGCCGAGCGCCACCGGAATCTTGCCGTCGTGGGCGACCCCGATCAATCGATCTACAAGTGGCGCGGAGCCGACCTCCGCAACATCCTGGACTTCGAGCAGGACTTTCCCGAAGCCATCGTCGTTCGTCTCGAACGCAACTATCGATCGACGCAGATCATTCTCGATGCGGCATCGGCCGTCATTCGACAGAACCGCAACCGGAAAGACAAGCGCCTCTGGACCGAGAGGAGCGGCGGCGACCAGATTCGGTACTTCAGGGGAGAAGACGAGCTCGACGAGGCCGACTTCATCACGCGCACGGCGCGCTCGGCACTGGCCGATGATGTCGACGCAACGGTGGCGGTCCTCTACCGCACCAATTCGCAGTCGAGGTCGATCGAGGACTCACTCGTCCGCCACGGGCTCCACTACAAGATCGTCGGCAGCGTACGGTTCTACGAACGCAAGGAAATCAAGGACTCGCTCGCGTACCTGAAACTCCTCATCAATCCCCATGACGATGTCAGCCTGAGGCGCGTGATCAACGTCCCGGCGCGCGGCATCGGCAAGGGCGTCATGGACGGGCTCGAACCGCCGAAACCGGCGCGAGGCCCGGCGACTGCCCAGGGCCTCGGCTCAGGGGAAGCAGGGGAGTCCGCCACACTCTGGGCCCGGCTTTGCCAGGCCATCGACGCGCGCCTTCTTCCGGCGCGCGCGCTCGCGTCGCTTCGCGTCTTCCGCGATCTGATCACCAACCTCACGGCAATCGCCTCGTCCGAGCCGGTCTCCATCGTCATTGGCAAGATGCTCGATCAGACAGGCTATCTGCAGGACCTCAGGCAGGAACGGAGTGAAGAGGCCGAAGGGCGCATCGCCAACCTGATGGAGCTTGTCTCGGCCGCGAAGGAATACGAAGCGCGCGATCCCGAGCCGACGCTTGGCGGATTCCTCGATCGCATTTCGCTCCTGTCCGACGTCGATGAAGAGGCGGGCTCACGCGATGCGCGCATCTGGTTGATGACGCTGCACAGTGCGAAAGGTCTGGAGTTTCCGGTCGTGGTGATGGCCGGTCTCGAAGAAGGGTTGTTCCCGCATTCGCGATCCAGCGAGGACGATGCCGAGCTCGAGGAAGAGCGACGGCTCTGTTATGTGGGGATGACGAGGGCCCGTTCGCGTCTCGTGCTCACGAGCGCGGCTCGGCGAAGGGTGTTCGGCGAATACCAGTCCACTCGGCCATCACGCTTTCTCGACGAAGTGCCTGCGGACTTGATCGAGCGAATCCCGACGGCGGGAACCACGTTCTATCAGGGCACCTTCCCATCGAGCGGCTACACGGGTCGATCGTATCGGCCTCGCGGCCACGGTCGATCCGGAGATCACTCGCGCGAGACCGTCGAGCCCGCATTCGCCTATGAGAACGAGGACCAGTCGTTGACCGTCCGCCCCGGCCTCAAGGTCCGGCACGCCCAGTTCGGACTCGGAACCATCCTCGAGGCCGAGGACCTGGGCGATGACATGAAGCTCGTTGTGCGATTCGATATGGTGGGCAGGAAAACGCTGCGGGCGAAATACGCCAAGCTGGAGCCGGCGTGAGGCGCGGATCCCGGAGGTAAAGTTCTGGGTCACGTCATTCTGGGCTACTCGAGCTGGGCTGCGAACGAACCATCGCCAGGAAAGAGGCGGGCAGCATTGACCTGCCGCCCGCCGTCACGGGAAATCCTAGCTCGTCGGGGCGGCGGCCCCTCCGCCCTTGATGGTCGAAATAATCCACTTGCCGGTGACGTCCTTGTCGCCGACCTTTCCGACGACGCGCTGCATGGTGATCATCAGCGTCTTGGGCACGACCTGGCCATCGGGCATCTTGACCTGCGCGTCCGTGGTCACGACCTTGCTGACCATGTCGCCATCGACGGTCGTCGCATCCACCGGTGCGCGAGGATTCTCGAGGCTCAGCTCGACCAACGGACGCTCATCGTTGAACGCCGCGCGCGCGTCGGACAGCGTTTTCGAGTGCTGCGACGCCTCGTCACGCCATTTCGTCCATGCGGCCTGCACTTCGGCGTCCTTGCCCTTCAGCTTGGCATTCGTCCTCTCGGCCTTGAGCACACGGTCGATCGCCTCGAGATTGGCGTCCTGATAGGTCTTCTTTCTCTTCGAGAACTCATCGTCGGCCGCCTTGGCTTCGTCGAGCGCCTTTGAGAGCTCCTTGAGCTTGAGGGGCGAGCGCTGTTCCTCGCTCACGCTCACAACCTTGAAGCTCTGGACGATGCCGTCGGTCTGAGGATCGAACGTGGCGGCGGAAAAGTTGGCGAGCGTCTGACTGTCGCGCAACTGGGCAGCCCGGAAGAACTGCCGAAGCCCCGCCTCTTCAGGGGATCCGCCGCAAGCCATTGCCGCCAGCGCCAGAACGAGAGCTGCGCTCGTCCACGCCAGCCGGTTCACTGTCGGCCGAAACATGTCACCCCTCCTTTACCTCTTCTTCGCCTTCTGCCAGCCGCGCCGTCGAGACGACCCGATCGTCGCCTTCCATCTCGATCAGCCGGACGCCCTGGGTTGCGCGTCCGATCGCTCGGATATCGCGCGTGGCCATTCGGAGAATCTTGCCTTGCTGTGTAATCAGCATGAACTCTTCGTCGTCGTGGACGGAGAGTATGCCCACAACCTGCCCGTTTCGTTCCGTCGTTTGGATGTTAATAATACCGACACCGCCCCGCGACTGCACTCGATATTCTTCAATATCGGTTCGCTTGCCATAGCCGTGCTCGGTCACGGTCAGGAGCGTGCCGCCGGTCCGGACCACTTCCATGGCCACGACGCGGTCCTCTTCGCGGAGGCTGATCCCGCGCACGCCGTAGGCGGTCCGGCCCATCGGGCGCACGTCGCTCTCGGGGAACCGGATGGCCATGCCGTCGCGCGTGCCGATGAAGATCTCGCCCTGGCCATCGGTCATCTGCACGGCAATCACCGCGTCGTCGTCTTCGACGCCCATCGCGATGATGCCGCTCGCTCGCGGGTTGCGGAACTCCGTAAGCTCGGTCTTCTTGACGCTCCCCTTCCGGGTGCCCATCACGATGAATCTGTCCGGGTCGAAGGATTTGACGGTCAACAGGGCCGCGATGCGCTCGCCCGGATCGAGAGACACGAGGTTCTGAATCGCCTTGCCCTTGCCACCCGGTCCAACATCCGGGATTTCGTGGACCTTCAGCCAGTACGCGCGGCCCCGATCCGAGAAGATCATGATGTACGCATGCGTTGACGCCACGAAGAGGTGGCTGACGAAGTCCTCTTCGCGTGTGCGCATGCCAATGCGGCCCTTGCCGCCGCGGCGCTGGTTTCGATAGGTCGTGATGGCGGTTCGCTTGATATAGCCCGTGCTGCTGACCGTAATGGCCATGTCTTCTTCGGCAATCAGGTCTTCGACGCGGATGTCGCCCGTCTCGTCGATGATCTGCGTGCGCCGGTCGTCGCCGTACTTCTGCTGAACCGCCTTCAGCTCCTCGACAACGATTTGCATCAGGAGTCGATCGCTTCCGAGAATGGCGCGGAGGCGTTCGATCGTTTTTAGGATCTCGATCAGCTCATCAACGATCTTCTGGCGCTCCAGACCCGTCAGGCGCTGGAGCTGCATGTCGAGAATGGCTTGCGCCTGGATCGCGCTGAGCTTGAACTCGCGCATGAGGCCGTCGCGCGCCTCCACCGGCGTCTTCGACCCCCTGATCAGCTTGATGACCGCATCGAGGTGATCGAGGGCGATTCTCAGCCCTTCGAGAATGTGCGCGCGCGCCTCGGCCTTCCGGAGCTCGAACTCAGTGCGGCGGCGCACCACGTCGCGCCGGAAATCGATGAATTCTTCGAGCAGATCGACGAGCGGCAGCACCTTCGGCCGGCCGCCGGCGATCGCGAGCATGATGATGCCGAAACTCTGTTGAAGCGGCGTGTGTTTGTAGAGGTTGTTCAGAACGACTTCGGCGACCTCTCCGCGCCGCAGCTCGATCACGATTCGCATGCCTTCGCGATCGGACTCGTCCCGCAGATCCGAAATGCCGTCGATCGTCTTTTCCTGAACCAGTTCGGCGATCTTCTCGATCAGCTTCGCCTTGTTCACCTGGTAAGGAATCTCGGTGACGATGATCGAGATCTTGTCGCCCTTCTTCGACGTCTCGATCGTCGACTTCGCGCGCATCACGAACGTGCCGCGTCCGTCCCGGTAGGCGGCCGCGATACCGGATCGTCCGACGATGTAGCCGCCGGTGGGAAGATCGGGGCCGGGTATGAGCTCGAGGAGCTTCTGCCGCTTTTCATCGGAAGACATCGACGGCGCCGCTTCGTCGAGACCGCGGCCCTGCTCGATCAGCCAGATCACCGCGGCAATGACTTCGCGGAGATTGTGCGGTGGGATATTGGTCGCCATACCGACCGCGATGCCGGCAGAACCATTGACCAACAGGTTGGGAAACGGCGTCGGAAGAACGGTGGGCTCTTCGGTGGTCTCGTCGTAGTTGGGAACGAAGTCGACCGTCTCCTTGTCGAGATCGGCCATCATCTCTTCGGCGAGCGCCTGGAGCCGCGCCTCCGTGTACCGCATGGCGGCCGGAGGGTCGCCGTCGATCGAGCCGAAGTTCCCCTGGCCGTCCACCAGGGGATACCGCATGTTGAAGTCCTGCGCCATCCGCACGAGGGTGTCGTAGATCGAGGCGTCACCATGCGGATGGAAGTTGCCCATCACCTCGCCGACGATCTTGGCGCACTTGCGATAGCCGCGATTCGACGCGAGACCCATCAGTCGCATGCCGTACAGGACACGACGATGGGCGGGCTTGAGGCCGTCTCGCACGTCGGGCAGCGCGCGCCCGATGATTACGCTCATGGCGTAATCCATGTACGAGCGCTTCATCTCGTCTTCGATGTTGACGGGCACTCTGGAGGCGGCGATGTTCATGTGATCTGAATGGTCCCCGAGGGCTTCAAGCCGTGGGAACGAGCGGACGCTGCAATCTCAGACGTCCAGGTTCTTGACGTCCAGAGCGTTGTCTTCGATGAACTTGCGGCGCGGCTCGACCTGGTCACCCATCAGCGTGGTGAACATCAGGTCGGCTTCCGTGTGATCCTCGGCGCGAACCTGGAGCAATGTCCGGATGTCCGGGTTCATGGTCGTTTCCCACAGCTGCTCCGGATTCATCTCGCCAAGGCCTTTATAGCGATTGATCGCGACACCCTTCTTGCCTGCCGCTATGAAATAGTCCACGAGCGAATCGATCGTCTCGATCGTGACGTCCGGTTCCTGACGCCGGCCAGAACCGGCCGGTCTCGCCTGCGTGCCTTCGACTGTAGCCGCGCCGTCACCGGCCGACGCCTCGTCGGTCTCATCAGCCTGTCCGGTGGAGGTGACGACCAGCGGCAGCTTGATCTCGTCCTTGATCTCGCGGTGCGTGTGCAGGAGCGTTCGGTACTCGCTTCCGGTGACGAACGCCAAACCAACGCTGTCCTGACGGGGGTACCCGTTGGATCGGTCATCGATTTGGAGCGTGAACATGTTGTGTTCTTCGTCGGCCTGCACGGTGACCGTGCGAGTCTCGCTGCTCAACGCCTCGGCAATATCCGTGAGCCGCGCTCGATCGGCGAAGAACGCACGATCCGCGCCGCGATCGAGGAGCGCCTCGATGATGTCTCGCGCGTGTCCGCGCCGCTCCACGATGTTGAGGTACTTCTGGTATGCAATCGTCTTGTGGAGAAGGCGTTCGAGATCACCGCCGGACAGCGTCCGACGATCGGGCAACTTCACGGTGCGTGATTCCGCGGCGCGTTTGATCAGATATGACTCGAGCTCGCGATCGTCCTTGATGTACGTCTCGCCCTTGCCCCGCTTCGCGCGGTAGAGCGGAGGCTGAGCGATGTAGATGTGACCGTTGTCCACCAGCTTCCGCATTTGCCGGTAGAAGAACGTCAGGAGCAGCGTCCGGATGTGGGACCCGTCGACGTCCGCGTCCGTCATGATGATGATGCGGTGGTAACGGAGCTTGCCGATGTCGAAGTCTTCCTCGCCGATCCCGCATCCGAGCGCGGCGATCATCGTCCGGATTTCGTCGCTGCCGAGCATCTTGTCGAACCGGGCCTTCTCGACGTTCAGGATCTTCCCCTTGATCGGGAGGATGGCCTGGAATCGACGGTCGCGTCCCTGCTTGGCGGATCCGCCCGCCGACTCGCCCTCGACGATGTAAAGCTCGCTCAAGGCCGGATCGCGCTCCTGGCAATCCGCAAGCTTGCCGGGGAGCGTGCTGCTGTCGAGCGCGCCCTTGCGGCGCACCAGATCGCGGGCTTTGCGTGCCGCCTCGCGCGCCCGCGCTGCTTCCACGGCTTTGCCAATGATGCGGCGCGCAATCGACGGGTTCTCCTCGAGGAACGATCCGAGCTTGTCGTTGACGATGGCCTCGACGATGCCCTTGACCTCGGTGTTGCCCAGCTTGGTCTTGGTCTGCCCTTCGAACTGCGGATTGGGAATCTTGACGCTGATAACCGCAGTCAGCCCTTCGCGGATGTCGTCGCCGCTGATGCTCTCGCTGAGATCCTTGGCGAGGTTGTTCTTGCTCGCGTAGAAGTTGATCGTTCTCGTGAGCGCCGATCGGAATCCTGAGAGATGCGTGCCGCCTTCGTGCGTATTGATGTTGTTCGCGAAGGAGTACAGCGTCTCCGTATAGCCGTCATTCCACTGCAGGGCGAGCTCGGTCTCGATGCCTTCCCGCTCACCTCGCATGAAGATGGGCTTGTCGTTGATGGGAGTTCTGTTCTTGTTGAGGTGCGTCACGAACGAGGTGATGCCGCCCTCATACTGAAACTTGTGCGTCTTGCCGTCGCGCTCGTCGTCGAGGGTCACGAGCACGCCCGCGTTCAGGAACGCCAGCTCGCGCAGCCGTTGTGCCAGCGTGTCGAAACTGAAGTCGATGCTCTCGAAGACGGTTGCATCCGGTTTGAACGTGATCTTGGTGCCGCGCCTCTTGGTCGTGCCTGTCGTTTCCAGATGGCCCAGCGGCCGGCCGCGCTCGTAGTTCTGCTGAAAGACCTGACCGTTGCGCCAGATCTCGAGCTCGAGCGTTTCCGACAGCGCGTTGACCACCGAGACGCCCACCCCGTGGAGACCGCCCGACACCTTGTAGCTGTCGTTGTCGAACTTCCCGCCGGCATGGAGCATCGTCAGAACCACTTCGGCGGCAGACTTGCCGCTGGCGTGCTCGTCCACGGGAATGCCGCGGCCGTTGTCGATCACGGTCACGGAATTGTCGAGATGGATGGTGACATTGATCTCGTTGCAGAACCCGGCCAGCGCTTCATCGATGGAGTTGTCAACGACTTCGTAGACCAGGTGATGAAGACCCGGCGCCCCTGTTGAACCGATGTACATCGCAGGACGTTTGCGAACCGCTTCAAGACCTTCGAGGACCTTGATCTTGTCCGCGCCGTACTCTTCTGCGCTGTGCCCGCCGGACACACCCCGGCCATTCCCGCCATTGGCAGCGGGGACGGGTTGCTGAACATGCTGGGGTTCCCCTGGCTGTGGGGGGAGAGGATCCTGTTCAGAAGTCGTGGGGCGCGTCCTGTCCAGTTCGGTCAATGTGGCGTTGGTCCTTTGTCAGTCGCACTGTCGCTCGTCAGATGCGCATGGGCATGATGACGTAGATGTAGTTGAGTGGGCCTGAGCCGACGGGCTTCATCAGGGCCTGGCTCGTCTCATCCTTCAACTCGAGCGTCACTGCGTCGGTATCGACGACGTTCAGGAAATCGAGCACGTACTGAGCATTGAAACAAATCTGCACGGGTCCGCCGGCGTAGTCGACCACCAGCACTTCTCGGGCCTCGCCAAATTCTGGGCTGCTCGACGTCACCTCGACCTTACCTTTTTCGATCTGGAACTTGACGGCCCGAGAGCGCTCGTTCGACAGGAGCGCCACACGCCGGACGGCATTCGTGATGCGGTCCCGATCGAACTCGATCGACTTGTCGTTGCCCTTTGGAATGACCCTGTCGTACGCCGGAAACTGTCCGTCGATGACGCGTGAGATCAGCATCCGGTTGCCAATGGCAAAAAATAGATGGTTTTCACCGCGCTCGTATCGAATGTCGTCATCCCCTTCCGCGAGCAGGCGCCCGAGCTCAGAGAGCGTCTTCTTGGGAAGAATTGCGCGAACCTCATCTGATTCCTTGGCGCCCTTCGTCTTCTCGCGCTTGACCGACGCCAGCGCCAGGCGGTGGCCATCGGTCGCGACCAGCGTCATTTCATCCGGCTTCAGGACAAAGAGCGCGCCGTTCAGGAAATAGCGCGTGTCCTCTCCAGTGATCGCAAACTGAGTCTTGGCGACCATGTCGCGGAGCGACGCGCGCGACAGTGTTGCCTGTCCCGAACCGGTCTCTTCGGGAACGACGGGATAGTCTTCCCGCGGCAGCGTCTGCATCCGCGAGTCGAACTTGTCGGAGGCTACCTTGACGCCGCCCTTGTCTTCCTCGATCCGCACCTCGGCGGTTTCGGGCAGCGACTTGACGATCTCGTAGAGCTTCTTCGCCGGCAGCGTCAGCGATCCGCCTTTCGAGACCGAGGCTTCGCATTTGCTCCGAAGACCAACCTCCAGATCGGTTGCCAGAAATTTGATCTCCCCTCCCTTGGCTTCCATCAGCACGTTGGCAAGAATCGGAATCGTGTTCTTGCGTTCGACGATGCCCTGGAAAAGTTGCAGTTCTCGCAGAAGGTCGTTCTTCCGGACGACAAGTTCCATGGCTGGCTGACCTCAATTCGCGGTTGCTGGGATGGCCCCGCGGTACTTACGGGAAGAGTGAAAAAGTGAGTAAGAAAATTATATAAGAAAAGAGGTGTGTTGAAAAGTTGAGCGAGCCGATTACTCCTTTTTCTGGAACAGCTTAAACTGTGCGTTTTTCGTCGATCGCCGGAGCCCGACCGGGTCTGCCATTGTGGACCAACAGCGGTCCGTAACCCGGGCACAGCCCCCCCTTGACCAGCCCTGTGGAAACTGTGGATTTCAATGAAAAGTCTCCAGAAAATTCGTAACCAGGCTGTTGAAAGCCGCATCATTCTTTCGAAGCTCTTCCACCTTGCGAATCGAGTGAATAACCGTGGAGTGATGCTTCCCGCCAAAGCTGCGGCCGATCTCCGGCAGAGATTTGTGGGTCAGCGACTTGCACAGGTACATCGCCACCTGCCTCGGCATGGCGACCGACTTGGAGTTGTTTCGCGATTTCAGCTCGGTCAGCTTCAACTGATAGTAGTCGGCCACGAATTTCTGGATGCTCTCGATGGTGACAATCCGTTCGTCATGATCCAGGACGTTGCGCAGAACCTCCTGAGCCAGGTCGAGCGTGATCTCACGCCCGGTGAGAGAGGCGTATGCGATCAACCTGATGAGCGATCCCTCGAGTTCCCGGACGTTGGACTTGATCCGCCCCGCGATATACATCGCCACATTGTCAGGAAGGGGGACGGCCTCGGCCTCCGCCTTCTTCTTCAGAATTGCCACTTTGGTCTCGAGATCCGGTGGCTGGATATCGGCGATCAAACCCCATCCGAATCGTGACCGCAGCCGCTCTTCGAGCGTCGGAATCTCGTGAGGCGGACAGTCGCTGCTCACAACGATCTGCTTCGTTGATTCGTGGAGGGAATTGAAGGTGTGGAAAAACTCGGCCTGCGTTCCTTCCTTCCCCGCGAGAAACTGAATATCGTCCACAAGCAGCACGTCAACCGTGCGATACCGCTCGCGGAAGTCGAGCACGCGATCGTAGCGCACGGCATTGATGAACTCGTTGATGAAACGCTCGGACGAGATGTACGTGAGTTTGAGATTTCTGCCGTGCTGAAGCACGTAGTGCCCGACGGCGTGCATGAGGTGCGTCTTGCCCAGACCGACACCACCATACATGAACAGCGGATTGTAGGCGCGCGACGGCGCCTCCGCGACGGCTCGACAGGCGGCATGCGCGAACTGGTTCGAGGGCCCGACAATGAAGGTATCGAAGGTGTAACGGGGATTGAGTCCGTGTGGTGTCGCTGAATGCGACACGACCGGTTCGGCTCCCCTGTTGGGGTCCGGCGGCAACTCGGGCTCACTCATACCTTCGGCTCTGGCGTCGGCCACAAATGCGATGGTCGTGCCGGGCCGATTCACCTCAATCATCGCCTCTGAAATAACCCCCGAATAGTGTTTCTTGAGCCAGTCGCGGAAGAGCACGCTTGGCACCCGAACCGTGACCGATGTGCCCTGGTCGTCGACCAACGACGTTGGTCGGAACCATTGGTAAAAGCTGTGCTGGTTCACCTTGGTTTGAACCCGGAGGAGCACTTCGTCCCAGATGTTGGCGGTCGCCATGTCGGCTTTGGCTCGAGGCGTGTCACCAGGAGGTGACTGAATCAGGGCTTCCCACTATTCCCCCAAGAAGCGCCATTCCGTGGGCTTTCCGGGTCACCTACCGCGAGCCAAGGCCCGATTTTACAGGGTTCTCCGGAGGTGAGGGGCTGGATTCCTAGGATTTTCCACAGTTTTTTCCACAGGTGTGGAAATCTCTGGGAGGAGACCAAATTCATCCACTTCCTCCCCCGGAACCGTTCGGTGGCGGGCGGAAGGCGAGACTGTAACACAGTCCCCCGGCCGTGGCTCTCCGCGCAGCGAGCCACGGCCGGCCGCGGAAGTGCTCGCCGCGAGTCAGGATGCTTTCGTTGACACCCCTCACAGGCGTTGGCTAGTATTAAAAGTTCTCTCGCTCGAAAAATGTGGTGTCCGGCGGCAGGTGTCCTGCCTTGTCCGGCTTCAGGATTGATGGCATGAAACGGACCTTTCAACCCAACAATCGTCATCGGCGTCGCACGCACGGCTTTCTCGTGAGGATGAAGAGGAAGAATGGCCGTCTGGTGCTCAAGCGCCGGCGCGCCAAGGGGCGGAAGCGGCTGACGGTTTCCTCGGAGTGACTCGGCAGCCCGGCCCCCGAGTCCAGTCGTGAGGAGCCAGCGGCTGACACCCGGAGAACGGATCAAGCGGCGGGCCGATTTCAAGCAGGCGTACGAGCGCGGTGTTCGCATCCGCAGCCGCTTGATGACGGTGTTCGTCCTGCCAAACGATCTGCCCGTGGCGCGTCTCGGCGTGGCCGCCAGCCGCAAGCTGGGCGGCGCCGTCCAGCGCAATCGAGCCAAGCGCCTCGTCCGCGCGGCGTTTCGGCAACAGAAACCCGCTCCTGGCGTCGATGTCGTGGTGGTGCCGCAGTCTGATGTCTTTGGTGCGAAATTCGCTCTCCTTGAAGCAGAACTCCAAACGGCCCTCGCCCGTGGTCGGCGAACACGCGCTCGATAGGGGCAGATCCAGCGTTCTGACGATTGCGCTCCTTGCCGCGCTCAAGATCTACAAGATCCTGCTCTCGCCGCTCTTCGCGGGATCGTGCCGGTTCACGCCCTCGTGCTCGGATTACGCCAGGGAAGCGATTGCGACGCACGGTGCGCTTCGCGGCTCGGCTCTCGCACTGGCTCGACTGGCGCGATGCCATCCCTTTGCGCGCGCCGGAGTCGACCCCGTTCCAGCGCCGCCGATTCAGCCCGAGCGGTCCCGATCCGTCTGAGCCTCCATGGAAAAGCGCGTTTTCCTTGCCGTGTTCCTCTCGTTCCTGGTCCTGTACGGGTATCAGGCGTTTTTCGTGAAGCCCACGCCGCCGAAACCCAAAACGACGACAGCCACGGTTCCCGCCCCAGTCGCAACCGAACAGGCGCCGAGCGCGCCCGCGTCGACCCCAGGTTCGATCGGAGCCAGCCCGCCGGCGACGAGTCAGGTCGTGGCTATCGAGGCCGATTCCGCAGAGCAGGACGTCACGGTCGAAACGCAGACCGTAACGGCGGTGTTCAGCAATCGCGGCGCGATACTCAAGAGCTGGAAGCTCAAGCACTATCTCGACGATCACAAGCGACCGCTCGAGCTTGTGCCGATGGGGCTCGCCGCAACGAACCCGCGCCCGTTCTCTCTCGATTTGGGAAAACCGGATCTTACAGCGCGGCTCGACGGAGCGCTCTTTCAAGTGACGAGCGGTTCGTCAACGATTGACGCACGACAAAGCGCCGCGACGCTCGTCTTCGAATACGGCGAGGCGGGAGCGTTGCACGCGCGAAAGAGCTATGCGTTTGAACCCAACGCCTATACGGTCGCGCTGAGCGCCGAGGTGAGCGAAGACGGGCAGCCACTCAATCCGATTGTTCGATGGGGTCCCGCGCTTGGCGATGCCACCGTCCCCACGAACGGATCGAGCCGTTACACGCAGCAGCCGGAAGGCATCATCTACCTCGATAACAAGATTCAACGGTTGTCGGCAAGCGCGCTGGCGAAGCAAAGCATCTATAGCGGTAGCGTGACCTTCGCCGGCGTTGATGATCACTACTTCCTGTCGGCGGCCGTCAGGCCCGGAAACCTGACGGTGGAATACACGCCCGTGCCGCTTCCGCCTGCGGGATCGACTGAGCGTCACCTGGTGTCGTACAGCGCCCGATATCCGAGCCCGCCAACGGGCGCGCGCTATTTCATCGGACCTAAAGATTTCGATGTTCTGTCTGCGGTTGACAAGGATCTGGTTCGCGCGATCAACTTCGGCTGGTTCTCGTGGCTCGTCGTCCCGCTCCTGAGATCGCTCAAGTGGATCAACGGCCATGTGGGCAACTTCGGCTGGTCGATCATCATCCTCACCATCCTGATCAATGCCGCCATGTTCCCGCTCCGCCACAAGAGCGTCGTTTCCATGCGCAAGATGCAGGAACTCCAGCCCGAGGTGAAGTCGATCCAGGATCGCTATGCGAAGTTCAAGACGACCGATCCCGAACGTCAGAAGATGAACCAGGAACTGATGGACCTCTACCGGGCCCGGGGAGTCAATCCGGCGAGCGGGTGCGTCCCGATGCTCCTGACGATGCCGGTGCTGTTCGCGTTCTACTCGCTGCTGTCCGTCGCGATCGAGATTCGCGGTGCCCCGTTTTTTGGATGGATCACCGATCTGTCCGTGCACGATCCGCTCTATGTGACCCCGATCCTCATGGGCATCACGATGGTGATTCAGCAGAAGATGACGCCGAGCACGGCGGATCCGGTGCAGCAGCGGATGATGATGGTCATGCCGCTCGTGTTCACGTTCATGTTCTTGTGGGCCCCGAGCGGCCTCGTGCTCTACTGGCTGGTCAGCAATCTGTGGGCGATCGGCCAGCAGCACGTGACCAACCGTCTGATCGGCCCTCCTGCCGTCCGCACGATGCGTCCCGCGGCGGAGCGGCGGCTGAAGAAGCTTGGTGGAGCTAAGCCATGACGAAGCCTGCGGATGTCAGCGCCCAGATTGTCGAGTTCCTTGGCAAGGTGACGGGAGCGATGGGACTGTCGCTCGAAGCCACGGTGAGCAAGGCGGAAGACGGCCTCAGAGTGGACCTCCGCGGCGACGGAGGCGAAGCCTTGCTCTGGCGGCGCGGCGAAGCGCTGAGCGCCCTCCAGCACCTGACGGAGTCCGCCTTTCGCCGTCAGCTCGGCGACGATCGCCTTCACCTCGACTGTCTCGGCTTTCGTCAGGACAAGGATGCGGAGCTCCGCAAGATGGCGCAGTTTCTCGCCGCGCGCGCGAAGGAAACCGGCGTCGAACAGCAGATTGGCCCGCTCAATCCGTACGAACGCCGAATCGTTCATCTGGCCGTCGCCGAGGATCCAACGGTCGCGTCGGAGAGCATCGGCGATGCGCGACTGAAGACGGTCATCATTTCCGCCCGGAAGCTGTAGGCTGTGTAGGCTGCATCGGGCTTTCGCCCGGAACGCTCCGGCTTCAGCGATCATCTATCAGTTCTGCCCTCTCCATGTTCTCCGGTGACGACACCATCGTCGCAATCGCGACGCCTCCTGGTCGCGGAGGCCTTGGCATCGTTCGCATCAGCGGACCGGACGCGAGCCGAATAGCGCAGGTGCTTCTTGATCGCACCGAGCCCCTGTCTCCAAGGAGTGCGACGTTGTCGCGCATCGTCTCGCCGCGCCATCGTGCACGGCCCCTGGACCAGGTCATTGTCACGTTCTTCCCCGCTCCGGCTTCCTACACGGGACAGGCCGTCGTGGAGATCAGCGCGCATGGCAGCCCTGTTGTCCTGCGGGAAATCCTGAAGGCTGCGATGCACGCCGGTGCGAGGTTGGCCGAGCCTGGTGAGTTCACGCTTCGGGCGTTTCTGTCCGGCCGCATGGATCTCGTGCAGGCCGAGGCGGTGGCCGATTTGATCGACGCGGTCACTCCGCTCCAGGCTCGCGCGGCGTTCGATCAGTTGAATGGCACCCTGACTACGACGATTGGCGACATCGATCGGCGCCTCTTCGATCTCATCGCGCGCCTCGAAGCGTCCATCGATTTTCCGGATGAAGGATTTCACTTCGTCACGCGCGAACAGGTGAGGCAAGAGCTGACGGCAATCGCCGGCCAGGTCTCGACGCTTCTCGCCGACGCGCGCCGCGGGCGCATGATCCGCGAGGGCCTTCAGGTGGTGATCGCCGGTAAGCCGAATGTGGGCAAGTCGAGTCTCTTCAATGCTCTGCTCGGTGCGCCGCGCGCGATCGTGACGGACCAGCCTGGGACGACGCGCGATCTGGTTGGCGATCTCGCCGAGATGGACGGGATTCGGGTCCATCTGGTGGACTCGGCGGGTATTCAGGACACAGTTGATGTCGTTGAAGCCGAAGGCGTGGCACGGGCGCGTCAGGCTCTCTCGGTCGCGAACCTCGTGCTCCTCGTGCTCGATCGATCGCGGCCGCTCGATCGATCAGACGAGCAGTTGCTGAGCGCGACTCTATCAAGTGCTCGTCTGATTGTCGTGAACAAGATCGACCTCCCGCCCGCCTGGTCGACGGATCGGCTGGCGACGGACGACCGCGCGATCAGCGTCTCAGTCGAGACAGGAGACGGCATCCATGCGATCGCGCCCCTCGTGAGCGCGATCGTTGGAGGTTGCGAGAACGTCAACGACTCCCCCGCTATCACGAACATCCGCCACATCGATCTCATGAAACGCGCGGATGAGTCGATCCGTCACGCGCTCGCCGCGACGACCGCCACGAGTCCCCTCTCGGAAGAATTCATCCTGGCCGACCTTCAAGACAGCCGCGCGGCGTTCGAAGAGATCACAGGCCGCCGCACGCCAGACGACGTGCTGAGGCACATCTTCGAGCGGTTCTGCATCGGAAAATAAGAAGGCTTCGGGCTGCAGGCTGCTGGCTCTCGGAAGAACCGGGAGGGCTATCGGTTCCGGTAGCCTGAAGCCTGGAGCCTGAAGTACTCTCATCCACCCATGGATCGATTCGACGTCATCGTCGTCGGTGCCGGACACGCCGGGTGTGAGGCCGCATGGGCGGCGTCGCGCCTGGGTTGTCGCGTGGGACTCTGCACGTTGTCGCCCGACGCGGTGGCACACATGCCCTGCAATCCGGCCATCGGTGGCACGGCCAAGGGTCATCTCGTGCGCGAGATCGATGCGCTCGGCGGATTGATGGCACGGGCGATCGACGCGACGGGCATTCAGTTCCGGCTTCTCAATCGCAGTCGTGGTCCTGCCGTCTGGTCGCCGCGCGCGCAGGCGGACAAGAAGACCTACGGATGCTGGATGAAGGCCGCGCTCGAGTCGGAGCCTGCCATCGAATGGCTCGTGGCACGGGCGGGACGCATTCTTGTGGGCCATGGCCGCGTCGTCGGCCTGGAATTCGAAGATGGTGGAGCCGTTTCGTGCTCCGCGCTCATCATCACGACGGGCACGTTCCTGAATGGCATGGTGCACGTCGGCCGCGACAGTCGCCCAGCCGGCCGCGCCGACGAACCGCCATCGCGAGTGCTCGCGGAGTCTCTGAAGAGCCTGGGATTCTCGTGGGGCCGCCTGAAGACAGGGACGCCGCCTCGGTTGCTTCGAGAGAGCATCGATTTCAGTAAAGGAGTCCATCTAGGGCAGTTCGTGGAACAGCGCGGTGATGAGCCTCCGACGCCATTTTCGTTCACGACTGGCGAGGTGAACGTCAATCAAGTCTATTGTTATCAGTTATATACGAACGCAGAGACCCGTCGCATCGTGCTCGATCATCTGAGCGATTCGCCGCTTTTCAACGGCCAGATTAAGGGCATTGGCCCTAGATACTGTCCCTCACTGGAAGACAAGATTGTCCGCTTCGCCGATCGTGAACGACACCAGGTGATTCTCGAACCCGAGGGACGTGACAGCCGCGAGATTTACGTCAATGGCTTTTCGATGAGCCTCCCCCACGACGTGCAAGAGCGTCTTGTTCACACGCTGCCGGGACTGGACGACGCGACGATCCTTCGGCCAGGGTACGCCGTCGAATACGACTTCATCCAGCCCACTGAGCTCGGCGCCTCGCTCGAAGCGAAGCGCGTCCCTGGGCTGTTCCTCGCGGGACAGATCAACGGCACGTCCGGCTATGAAGAGGCTGCGGCACAGGGAATCCTCGCCGGCATCAACGCCGCGCTGCGGGTGCGGGGCAAGAGCGGACTGACACTGGGCCGAGACGAGGCCTACATCGGGATCCTCGTGGACGATCTCGTCACCAAGGGATGTCTCGAGCCCTATCGCATGTTTACATCGCGCGCGGAGTATCGATTGCTCCTGCGCATCGATAACGCGGATCTCCGCCTGACGCCGCACGGACGAGCCGTCGGTCTGGTGGACGATGAACGATGGGACCAGTTCCTGGAGCGCCGTGGCCGATTGAACAGAAACCTCGAATTGGTTCGTCGGTCGACCGTCAAGACGCCGACGGGATCGCGTTCGGCTCAGCGCCATCTCTGCCAGCCCGGTGTGCGCATCGAGGATCTGCAGCGGGCGGGCATTCCGCTTGAGCTGTCGGCCCTCAACCGAGCCGTTGACGCGGCGAGCCTGGAGACGGAGATCAAGTATGCTGGCTACCTCATCCGTCAGGCGCTTGAGGTGCAGCGAGGCCACGATCAGGATCGGCGCCCGATCCCCTCGATTTTTCGCTACGAGGGGATTCCCGGACTCTCCCGCGAGGTTCGCGAGAGGCTGACCGCAATTCGTCCCGAGACCCTCGGCCAGGCGCTCCGGGTTCCAGGCGTGACACCCGCTGCGGTCGCGGTGATTTCCGCCTTTCTGAACCAGTCCGACGCACGATCTTGACCTTTAAGGAATTCCAAGGCCGTCTCACCCGGCGGGCCCAGAAGGCTGGACTGGCGATCTCAGCCGAACTGGCATTGCAGGCCTGGACCTATTACGAGCTGCTGGAGCGGTGGAACAAGAAAATCAATCTTACTTCCCTGTCTCTTGATGCAGCGCCGGAGGAAACACTGGATCGGTTACTCCTCGAGCCCCTTGCGGCCGTCCGAGGACTGCGCCTTTCAGCAGGCCAATTGATGGATGTCGGATCTGGCAGTGGCTCCCCCGCCATTCCCATGAGGCTCGCGGCCCCGGCGGTCCGCCTGACCATGGTCGAATCGAAGACACGGAAAGCAGCCTTCCTTCGGGAGGCCGTCAGACAGCTGCAGCTCGCGGCACCGAGGTGCTGACGGCCCGCTTCGAAGAACTCCTCACGCATCCCCGACTTCACGAGTCGATGGATCTCATCACCATTCGGGCTGTCCGGCTCGATCGAAAGATCCTCCTCACGTTACAGGCCTTCTTGAAGCCTGGTGGCAGGTTGGCGATGTTTCGGAGGGACGCTGGACCGGATTTCGCCTCGACAGGTGCCGCGACCCTGGAAAGCGAAGGTTCTCTTCTGCTGCTCGAATCGTCGGGCGCCCGGCTGGCCCTTTTTCGGAAGCCAGAAGCACTCACGAATGTTCCACGTGGAACACTCTAGGGCTCACTCGACCGCGCGGATCCTGACAGGCTGTGCCTGAGAACCGATAACCGCGAACTTTTGTCGGCCGAGCCTGCTTGACGCCTCTCTAAGCGGAGCGTATCCTTCCGGCAGCAGAGACCAAGACATAATTGGTCATTCAACCAAATATGGGAAGGATCCTCGCCATCGCCAATCAGAAAGGCGGCGTTGGCAAGACAACGACGGCCATCAATCTCGCCGCGTCCCTGGCGCTCGCTGGACGTCGGGTACTCGCTGTCGACATCGACCCCCAGAACAACATGACGAGCGGGCTCGGTCTGCGAGGCCGCCGCGCCCCGTCCGGGACGGTCTACGAAATGCTGACCTCGGAAGAACCGATCGACCCCGCGGGATTCCTGATCGACACCACCATCAAAGGCCTGACCGTCGCGCCGTCCGATCGCAACCTGACCGGCGCGGAAATCGAACTCGTCACGCTTCCCCATCGCGAAACGCGATTGCGTCGCGCCCTGGTGGGACTGCGCGAGCGCTTCGACGAAATTCTGATCGATTGTCCGCCGTCTCTGGGATTGCTCACGCTCAACGCGCTCGTCGCGGCGGACGCCGTGCTGATTCCATTGCACTGCGAGTACTTTGCGCTCGAAGGGCTCGCCGAGCTCATCGGCACGATTCGCCGCATCCGCGCTGGACTGAATCCCGGCCTCGACATCGAAGGCGTGCTGCTCACGATGTATGACGATCGCACCAACCTTGGACAGCAGGTGGCGCGCGACGTCCGCGAATTCTTCAAGGACAAGGTCTTCCACACGGTCATTCCGAGGAATGTGCGGCTCGGGGAAGCGCCGAGTCACGGATCGCCGGTGATCGTGTACGACATTCGATCGCGCGGCGCCGAAGCCTATCTCGCGCTCGGCAGGGAACTCCTCGCGCGCCGGCTCACGGCCGAGCCAATCAGCGTGACACCGCCACCGACGACGGCGACGCCCGAGCCAAGCGCCGCATCCGATCGCGAGCCGAACCTGCATCGCGAGAGATATCGCCATGACTGAAAAAAGGCCCGCACTCGGCAAGGGATTGAGCGCGCTCATTCCCGATGCACCCGAGCCGCGCACTGGGCCGGTTGAGATCGACATCGATCTGATTTCACCGAATCCGTTTCAGCCACGCGCGCATGTGGACGAGACGCGGCTCGACGACCTGGCCAAATCCATACGCGCCAGCGGCGTGATTCAACCGATCGTCGCGGCGAAGGTTCCCGGCGGCTATCAAATCATCGCAGGTGAGCGGCGCTGGCGGGCGGCGCAGCGTGCGGGCCTGTTGCGCGTGCCGGTTGTCGTCCGCGACGTACCGCCCGTGGCGCAGCAACAATTGCAAATGGCGCTCATCGAGAACGTGCAGCGCGAAGATCTCAATCCGGTCGAAGAGGCCGCCGCGTATCAGCGGCTCATCGACGAGTTCCATCTCACGCAGGAAGAGATCGCCAATATCGTCGGCAAGGATCGCTCGTCCGTAGCGAACTACGTTCGCCTGTTGAAGCTGCCGCAGGAGGTCCGTGCGGCAGTGGCGGGCGGCCAGCTGTCGATGGGACACGCGCGCGCGCTTCTCGCGCTCGCCGACGAGCAGCAACAGCGTCAGGCGGCGCGCGAGGTGATTTCCCACACGTGGTCAGTGCGCGAAACCGAGGACTACATCAGGCGCGCAGCGGCGCAGACGCCGAAACAGCCTGCACGCAAGCCCGCGCCCGATGTGCACACCCGTGCAGCAGAGGAGAAGCTTCGGCTCGTGCTCGGCACGCGTGTGCATATCGTCCGCCGCCGGGTCGGCGGGACGATCGAAATCGAGTTCACGACTGAAGAAGAACTGCAGCGCCTTTACGAACACCTCACCGAGCGTCGTTGACCACCGGCCGCCCTCCAGCGGCCTTTTTTCAGAGGAAAGGGATGAAGAGAAGGCTGACCGACATGGTCTCCTGCGCAGGTTGAGCGAGCAAACTCGCCGCGGGTGAGCTCGCTCAGGTCCTGAGCGGAATTCCGTTGCCTGATGACAGCCGGGTCCTGATCGACTTCCGGAACTCGGACGATGCGGGTGTGTACAGGTGGGACGGCGGCAGCGCGCTCGTTCAAACGGTTGATTTTTTCACGCCGATCGTTGACGACCCGTTTACGTACGGCCAGATTGCCGCGGCGAATTCGCTGAGCGATATCTATGCCATGGGAGGGGAGCCGCGGACGGCGCTGGCTATCGCCGGATTCCCGAAGGATGGTCTCGAGGTCGACGTCATTCGCGAGATCTTTCTTGGAGGATTCGAGAAACTGCGCGAGGCGGGCGTGGCCCTCCTCGGCGGCCACACGGTGCAGGATCCGGAAATCAAGTTTGGATACGCGATAACCGGCGCGATCGATCCTTCCCGTGTGTTCTCGAACGCCGGGGCCCGGCCCGGCGATGCACTGCTTCTCACCAAACCCATCGGGACTGGCGTAGTCGGCACGGCCATCAAGTTCGGACGCGCGCCGGATGCGGTCATGCGCGAAGCGATTGCGTCGATGATCACGCTGAACCGCGCTGCGGCTGAAGTACTCCGCCATGCGGGCCCCGCCATCGTTCACGCGTGCACCGATATCACCGGCTTTGGGCTCATCGGGCACGCGGGGAACCTGGCTGCGTCCAGCCGAGTGACCGTGGTGATTGACGCCGACCGCATCCCGGTGTTTGGCGGCGTGCGGGAGCTCGTGGCCGCTAACCGCGCCGGTGGAATGAAAACGAACGCCGCACATTACGGTCAGCACGTAGAGTTCGCTCCGGGAATCGATCCCGTTATCGCGGATCTTTGCTACGACCCGCAGACCTCGGGCGGTCTGCTGGTGGCGGTGCCGGCCGATTCCGCCGCGAATCTCTCGCGAATGTTGGCAGGAAGTGGTGTTCGAGCCCCACTGATCGGTCGGGTGGACGAACCATCGACCCGGCGCGTGGTCGTCACGTAGGTCAACTTAGGGGAAATGCCCGCAGTCACGGTCCCGCGCGCTTGTCGGAAGAGCGCGCCGGGTGGTATAAATTGATGTTTTGTCTGGCTCTTATCGTCGCAATCCGGGAGACGCGCGTTGATTCCCGACCTCTCCGTCGTCTGGGTCGTCGTGATGATCCTCGTGCTGGCCGGCGTGCTGAACCAGCTTCTGTTCAAGCCGCTGACGCGCGTCATGCACGAGCGGGAAGACGCCATCAAGTCGGCGCAACAGCTCGCTGAAAAGGCGACGACCGAGGCGCAGCGGGCGGGCGCGGAGTTCGATGAGCGGACCCGGTCGGCGCGAGCAGAGCTTTACCGCGCCATGGATGAACGGCGGCGCGCCGCGCTCGACGTGCGCTCGACGCTTCTGGCGCAGGCGCGTACCGAGGCCGAAGCGTCGATCAAGTCGGCGGCAGAGCGCGTACACGCGCAGGCGGCAGAAGCGCGACGTACGCTCGAGCGGGATGCCGAGGGGCTTGCAGCTGCCGTGACCGAGCGCGTGCTGGGCCGTCGGGTTTCCTAACCATTCAGATTCGAGTCGAAGAACTGTGAGCCGTTCTCACCGTCATTTCGCTTGTGAAACAAGGCGCAAGGTCACCGTCACCTTCCGCGCATCGCTGGGGCTCGCTCTTCTGTCGCTGCTCCTGATTGCTGCTGGCGTCGGGCTCGGAGCGCAGCCGGCGCACGCCCCGGAATCTTCCGCAGCCACTGCGCCATCCGAGCATCAACCGGCAGCCGGGGACGCGGGCCACGCGGCCACGGCGGAAGCCGAACATGAACCGGGCATGTTGTCGATCATCGCGCGCCTGGTCAATTTCAGCATTCTCGTCGGAACGCTCGTGTATCTCCTCCGGTCTCCGTTTGCGCAGTACTTGAAGAATCGCTTCGCCCAGATCAGCCAGGAGCTCGCAAACGCGCGTGAGACGCGGCGCTCCGCCACGGCGCAGCTTGCCGAAATCGACCGCCGCATTCAGGCGCTTCCGGGCGAGATTGAAGCGCTCAAGACGCGGGGCGCGCAAGAGATTACGGTCGAGGAAAAACGGATTCAGCAGGCGGCCGAAGCCGAGCGTCAACGCCTGCTCGAACAAACTCGACGTGAGATCGACGTACAGCTTCAGCTCGCCAAGCGTGAGCTCGTGCAGCACGCGGCGGATCTCGCCGTCGGCCTCGCAACCGATCGTATCAAGGGCAGCATTACGACCGACGATCAGATGCGACTGGTTGATCGGTATGTGGATCAAGTCAAGTCCAGTGAATAGAGCAGGGGAGTCGAGGTGACAGGTCGATCCGGCGTTGGCCGCTACGCCAAGGCGCTGCTCGACGTCAGCGTCAAAGAGGGCGATCCCGTTCGCGCCGAGCGCGAACTCTCTTCGTTTGCGGATCTCCTCGGCGCGAACGCCGAGCTCCGCCAGGCGTTGTTCAATCCGGCCATACCGGCGGACCGCCGGAAGGCCGTGGTGTCGGCTCTGGCTGAGCGCGCCGGCTATTCGAGCGAGGTCTCGAAGCTGCTCGTGCTGCTCGCCGATCGCGGCAGAATCGCGATGCTGTCCGACCTGGTCGAGTCGTACCGTGATCGGTTGCGAGAATTCCAGAAGGTCGTTCTGGCGCGGGTCACCAGTGCAGTGCCGCTTCCCGCCGATCGAGTGCAGGCGATCGAACGGAGTCTCTCTCAATTAACGGCACGGAAAGTCACCGTTGAAACCTCCGTCGATCCATCTCTCATCGGCGGTATCGTGGCGCGCATCGGCAGCAGGGTCTACGACGGCAGTGTAAAGACACACCTCGGGCGCTTGAAGACCAAGCTGGCGGGTGGCTGATCGGCTCGCGTTATTTCGAAGGATAAGACCACGATGGATATCAAAGCTGAAGAGATCTCCAAGATCATCCGGGATCAGATCGGGAGCTACCAGACCGACGTTGACGTGGCCGAGGTCGGCACGGTCACATCGCTCGGCGACGGGATCGCGCGCGTTCACGGCGTCGAGCGCGCGATGGCCGGTGAAATGCTGGAGTTCCCACACGGTGTCTTCGGCATCGCGCTGAACCTTGAAACGGAGAGCGTCGGCGTGGTTCTCCTCGGCGAGTACCAGGAGATTCGCGAAGGCGACATCGTCAAGCGCACCGGCCGCATCATGTCGGTCCCGGTGGGCGACGAGATGCTCGGGCGCGTCGTCAATGCCCTCGGACAGCCGGTCGACGGCAAGGGCCCCATCCTCGCCAAGACGTTCTCTCCAATTGAACGCCTCGCACCGGGCGTCGTAGACAGGCAGCCCGTGCGCGAACCGCTCCAGACCGGCATCAAAGCCATTGACGCGATGATTCCGATCGGCCGCGGCCAGCGCGAACTGATCATCGGCGATCGCCAGACAGGGAAGACCGCGGTGGCCGTGGACGCGATCATCAACCAGCGCGGCGAGGACGTCATCTGCATCTACAACGCGATCGGCCAGAAGCAGTCCACCATCGCTCAGGTCGTCAGAACGCTCGAGGAGGCCGGCGCGATGGCATACTCGATCGTCGTCGCGGCAGCGGCGTCGGACCCGGCGCCGCTTCTTTACGTGAGCCCGTACTCGGCCTGCGCCATCGGCGAGTATTTTCGCGACTCCGGCCGCCATGCGTTGTGCGTCTATGACGATCTCTCGAAGCACGCGCAGGCGTATCGCGAAATTTCGCTGCTCCTGCGCCGCCCGCCGGGCAGAGAGGCCTATCCGGGAGACGTGTTCTATCTGCACTCGCGCCTGCTCGAGCGAGCTGCCAAGATGCGGAGCGAGCTCGGCGGCGGATCGCTGACGGCGCTTCCGATCATCGAAACGCAGGCGGGCGATATCTCCGCCTACATTCCGACGAACGTCATCTCAATCACTGATGGCCAGATGTTCCTGGAGAGCGACCTGTTCCATCAGGGCATCCGACCGGCGATCAACGTGGGCAACTCCGTGTCGCGCGTCGGCGGATCGGCGCAGATCAAGGCGATGCGGCAGGTGGCGGGCACGCTTCGGCTCGATCTCGCGCAGTATCGCGAGCTGGCGGCATTTGCGCAGTTCGGCAGCGATCTCGACAAGGGCACGCTGGCGCAGCTCAACCGGGGTGCCCGACTCGTCGAGATTCTGAAGCAGCCGCAGTATCAGCCGCTGCCCGTCGAAAACCAGGTGGCGGTCATCTACGCGGGCACCAACGGTTATCTGGACAGCATCGCGGTGGGCGACGTGCGCCGCTATGAAGAAGAGCTCTATCGATTTCTCGAGACACGACATTCGAGCATCCTCACGGCGCTGGCCGACAAGAAACAGCTGGACGATGGGTTGAAGACGCAGTTGAACGCGGTGCTCAAGGAGTTCGGCGAACAGTTCGCGGCGGCAGAGAAGAGCGCAGCGTAACAGCGATGCCGTCCCTCATCGACATCCGTCGTCGGATTCGCGCGGTCAAATCGACGCAGCAAATCACGAAGGCCATGAAAATGGTGGCCTCGTCCAGGCTGCGCCGCTCTCGCGAGCGCATTGTGTCGGCGCGGCCTTTTGCGGCCGGCCTCCTCAAAGTGGTCAACGGTCTGGCCATGCGTGCCCACCCGGGCGCCCATCCGCTTCTCTCGATGCCCGAGGGCTTTGCCGAAAAGCCGACGCTGCTCTTCGTGATCAGCGGCGACAAGGGATTGTGCGGCAGCTTCAACACGAACATCATCAAAAACGCCGGCGCGTTCATCGCCGAGCGGAAGGGCCGCGAGATTGCCCTGGGGCTGATCGGACGAAAGGGCCGCGACTTCTTCGTTCGACGGGGGTTCGACGTTCGTTATCAGGACGTCGGCATCTTTTCGCAGCTCAAGTACGCCGACGCGCAGGCCATCGGCCGCTGCGCGGTCGAAGAGTTCACTGAAGGGCGCGTCGGAAGCGTGTACCTGGTCTACAACGAGTTCAAGTCGGTGATGAATCAACGAGTCGTGATCGAGCGGCTCCTGCCCATTGCCCGCCTCAGCGACGACCAGGCGACCCTCTCTGGTGTAAGCGCTGAACTCGCCTCGGCGGCGGGCGACGAGGCGCTGCCGGTGCCATCAATCGACTATCTGTACGATCCGGCGCCTGACGAAATTCTCAGCCGGCTTCTCCCGATTCACGTGGATTTTCAGGTGTATCGCGCGTTGCTCGAGTCGGCGGCGGCGGAGAACGCAGCGCGGATGACGGCGATGGATTCGGCGACCAAGAATGCCGCTGAAATGATCGACGGGCTGACGTTGTACATGAACAAGGTTCGGCAGGCCGCGATTACGCGCGAGATTATCGAGGTTGTGTCGGGGTCGCAGGCGCGCTGAGCGGACTGTCGGTTTTGGAAAGGTCTGAGGGAATGGCGCAACAGGCAACTGCTGAACGAGTCGGCAAGGTGGTACAGGTCATCGGGCCCGTCGTGGATATCGAATTCGAGGGCGGCTCGCTCCCTGATATCTATAACGCCGTTCGCATCGTCTCCGACGGATCATCGGGCGGTGAGCCGCTCGACGTCATCGTGGAGGTCGAGCAGCACCTCGGCGAGAACCTCGTGCGGACCGTTGCGATGAAGGCGACCGACGGCATGCAGCGCGGGATGCGCGCAGTGGATCTCGGCGAACAGATTTCGATGCCGGTCGGACCCGGCACACTCGGACGCGTTATGAACGTGCTCGGAGAACCTGTGGATTTTCCGGATCGACCCATCGAGGCGACGGAGCGATGGGCGATTCATCGCACCGCGCCAAGCTTCGAGGATCAGTCCACCAAGCTCGAGATGTTCGAGACGGGCATCAAGGTTGTCGATCTCCTCGAGCCGTACCTCCGCGGCGGCAAGATCGGCCTCTTCGGCGGAGCCGGCGTCGGCAAGACGGTCATCATTCAGGAGCTCATCCACAACATCGCGCTCAAACACGGCGGTGTGTCGGTGTTTGGCGGCGTGGGGGAGCGCACGCGTGAAGGGAACGACCTCTGGCTGGAAATGCAGGAAAGTGGGGTCATCAAGCCCAACGATTCGAAGGGGTCCCGCGCGTCGCTCGTGTACGGCCAGATGACCGAGCCGCCAGGCGCCCGCTTGCGCGTCGCCCTGAGCGCGCTCACAGTTGCCGAGTATTTTCGAGATGCAGAAGGGAAGGACGTTCTTCTCTTTATCGACAACATCTTCCGCTTCACCCAGGCGGGGTCCGAAGTCTCGGCGCTGCTTGGACGCATGCCCTCGGCGGTCGGGTATCAGCCGACGCTGCTGACGGAGATGGGCGAGCTGCAGGAACGCATCACGTCCACGAAGAAGGGGTCGATCACGTCGGTGCAGGCGATCTATGTGCCGGCGGATGACTACACCGATCCTGCGCCGGCCACGACGTTCGCACACCTCGATGCCACGACCAATCTCTCGCGCGCCATCGTCGAGCTCGGCATTTATCCCGCGGTCGATCCGCTGGCGTCCACGTCGAGAATTCTCGACGCGCGGATCATCGGTCAGGAACATTACGAAGTGGCGCGGCAGGTCAAGCAGGTGCTGCAGCGGTACAAGGATCTGCAGGACATCATCGCGATTCTGGGCATCGACGAGCTGTCTGAAGAAGACAAGATGACCGTGGCGCGCGCCCGGAAGATTCAGCGGTTCCTGTCGCAGCCGTTCTTCGTCGCCGAGCAGTTCACGGGCCTCAAGGGCAAGTACGTGCCCATCGCCGACACGATCCGCGGCTTCAAGGAAGTCGTCGAGGGGAAGCACGACGCGCTGCCGGAGCAGGCGTTCTACATGGTTGGCACGATTGAGGAGGCGGTGGAGAAGGCCGCCAAGAGCGCCGCGGCGTAGAACCAAGAACGAAGAACCCAGAACCCAGAACTAACTACCAATGTCCCTCCCAACCCAGCTCACGCTCGAGATCGTCGCCCCGGATCGGCCGATTCTCCGCGAACAGGTGGACGAGGTGGAGATCCCGGGCGAGACGGGATACCTGGGCGTCTTGCCGGGACACACCCCGCTTCTGGCGTCGCTCAAGGTGGGCGAGTTGTGGTACCGCAAGGGGCAGGAGAAGTTCTACATCGCCGTCGCCTTCGGGTTCGCGGAGATCCTGCCCGATCGCGTGACCATCCTGGCGCGCTACGCGGAGAAAGCGGAAGAGCTCGATCGTGAACGAGCCGAGGCGGCCAAGAAGCGAGCCGAGGCCCGACTGGAGAAACCGCCTCCGGACATCGACTATGAACGTGCGCGCATCGCGCTGATGAAAGCGATGATGCGGCTCCAGGTCGTCTCACGAATACCGGTTCATACTCGTGGCTTGAGGCGCCCCCCGGGAGCCTCGTCCGATGTTTCGTAATCTCGCAAGGCTCCTTCGCTACCGCAGCCTGATCCAGAGTCTGGTCGTCCGGGAACTCAAGGCCCGCTATCGCGGATCGGTTCTGGGGTTCTTCTGGTCGTTCATCAATCCGCTGCTCCTGCTGCTCATTTACACGTTCGTCTTCAAGGTCGTCCTGCCCGGGACCCACCCGAAGCAGATTGAACCGTACTCGCTGTTCCTCTTCTGCGGCATCTTGCCCTGGACCTGGTTCTCCTCGTCGCTCCTCGAATCGTCGAACGTGCTGATCGCTGGAGGGAACCTGATCAAGAAGGTGCTGTTCCCGGCCGAGGTGCTGCCCTGCGTCACGGTGCTGGCCAACCTCGTCCACTTCTGCCTCGGACTGCCCATCCTGGTCATGTTCCTGCTGTACTACAGCGCGCCGCTCCGGCTGTCAGAATTGATCTGGTTCCCCGTAATCGTCTTCGTCCAGCTGCTCTTGACGCTCGGTCTGGCGTTGATCGTGTCGGCGCTGACCGTGCACCTGCGCGACCTGAAGGATCTGCTGGCCAATTTCCTGACGTTCTGGTTTTTTGCGACGCCGATCATTTACCCGATGAATGAGGCTCCCGGCTTCGCGCACGCGCTGCTCAACCTGAATCCGTTCACGCACCTGGCCATTTCGTACCAGGAAGTCCTGTTCTACGACGGCCCGTTCGGTCACTGGCGCTGGCTGGTTCTGCTCGGCGTCATGTCCATTGGCCTGTTCCTGCTCGGATACTTCGTGTTCGATCGCCTGCGCGACTCGTTTGCGGAGGAAGTGTGAACGCGATCGACGTCAGCCACGTCACTAAGGTGTACCGGCGCTATGCCCATCGCCGCCAGTTCGCGACGCTCAAGAGCGCGATCCTCTCCGGCAGTCTCATTCGCGATCTGCAGCCAGACGAGACGTTTCCGGCTCTGAGGGATGTTACGTTCTCGGTGAAGCCCGGCGCCACGTACGGCATCCTCGGACGAAACGGATCGGGCAAGAGCACGATGCTCAAGGTGGTGGCGGGCATCACCAAGCCGACGTCGGGCGAAGTGGCGGTGCGGGGCCGGATCTCGGCGTTGATCGAGCTCGGTGCGGGGTTCCATCCTGAGATCTCCGGCCGCGAGAACGTGTTCATCAACGGCATCATGCTCGGCCTCTCGAAGAGGGAGGTGACGCGGCGCTTCGACGAGATCGTCGACTTCGCCGAGCTCAAGGACTCGATCGATGCGCCGGTCAAGACGTATTCCTCCGGCATGTACATGCGCCTCGGCTTTGCCGTGGCGATCCACGTCGACCCGGACATTCTCCTGATCGACGAAGTGCTGGCCGTTGGCGATCAGGGATTCACGCTCAAATGCCTCGACAAGTTCGCCGAGTTCCGCAGGCGGGGCAAGACCATCCTCCTCGTGACGCATGCGCTCAACCTGATCGAACGCTTCTGCGACGAAGCGCTGTGGCTCGATTCAGGCGTCGCACGGTCGAATGGCGATCCGAAGCGAGTGATCGGCGCGTACATCACTGATGTCGAGAAGAGTGAGGAGCGATACCTGGCTGCCGATGATGCGCACACGCGAGAGGTCGCGGGCACGGCTATCGGCCCTCCACCGTTGCAAGCGCCCAATGACCCAGTGGAGGCTCGAACGCCCACCGACATGTTCAAGGCGACGGAGGGCCGCTGGGGATCGAGGGAGATCGAGATCACGAATGTCGTCCTGAGCGGCCCAGACGGCCAACCAGGCCACGTCTTTCAATCGGGCGCGCCGTTCAACGTGACGATGATGCTTCAGGCGTCGCAGCCGGCGACCGATTTCGTGTTTGGCATCGGGATCTTCAATGCCGATGGCGTGTGCTGCTACGGGACGAATACCGATCTCGAGGCGTACATCTCGGAGGGCATCCAGGGCACCGGCCAGATCACGTTCAGAATCGACAGTCTGGATCTCGTGGACGGCACGTACAAGCTCGACGTCGCCGTGCACAAGCGCGATGGGTATCCATATGATTACCATCGTCTCTTGTACACGTTTCGCGTGAAGTCGCTGATTCAGGATGTGGGCATCTACCGCCCACACCATCGCTGGACGTTCTCACCCTCTGTGAGGCTCAGTGTGAGTTCCGGAGTGCGGGATGTCCACGAATAGAATCTGGACGGCCGAGCAGGCAATCGACGCCATTTCGAACTGGCATGCGGGAGGCAAGCGCGTGGTGTTCACGAACGGCGTGTTCGACCTCGTGCACCCCGGCCATGTTCGCTACCTGCGCGCGGCCAGAAACGAAGGCGATGCCCTCATCGTCGGAATCAACTCCGATCGGTCGGCGCGGGCGCACAAGGGCGCCGATCGCCCGATCGTCCCTGAGCAGGAACGGGCGGAACTCCTGGCGGCGCTGGCGGCGGTCGACGGCGTCGTGATCTTCGACGAAGACACGCCGCATCAGATCATTGAACGCCTGCAGCCGGACGTGCTCGTCAAGGGCGCGGACTGGCCTGCCAACCAGATCGTTGGACGCGAAATCGTCGAGGCCCGCGGCGGGCGCGTGGTTCGCGTCCCAGTGGCCAGCGGATATTCGACGAGCACGCTGATAGCCAGGATCCGCCGCAGCTGAGCCCGCAGTGTGGCGCGCGGGTTTGCGCCACGAAGCCACCGAACCATCGTGTCAACGTCCACATCTCTCAACCTGCGCGCACTGCTCAAGTCCGCAGTGACTCGAAGCGGCATGGATCGCCGGGCCGCGCTCGTGTCGGGCCTGTCCTCCGCCGCGAAGGCTCTCTACGTGGCGTCGGCGGCCGCGGAGCGCGACGAGGCAGCCGTCGTGATCGTAAGGAACGACGCGGACGTCGAACAGATGACCGCCGACTGCCGGTTCTTCCTGGCCGCCCTCGAGGGGATGGACGATGCCACGGTCGAGCAGAGCGTGCTTCCGTTGCCGACGCTTCAGATCGATCCGACGGGGAGGTTCAATCCGCATCTGCGGGTCGCTTCGGCTCGTGCCCGCGCGCTGCATGCCCTGGCGACCGGCACGGCGCGCATTATCGTGGCATCAGCGTCGGCCCTGCTGCCTCGCGTCAGTCCTCCGGACCGCCTGATCAAGGCCTCTATCGATCTGAAAACGGGTCAGGACATCTCGATGTCGGATCTCGTCGAACTGCTGGTCGATGCCGGCTTCAGCCGAGAGGACCCCGTGGACGAGCACGGTGAGTTCTCGGTCCGAGGCGGCATTCTCGATGTGTATCCGGCGGGGGAGGCTCAACCCGCGCGCATCGAATTCGTGGGCGACACCATCGAATCGATACGCCTGTACGACCCGGCGAGCCAGCGATCCGTGACCACCGTCGCGCACGTCCAGGTGCTGCCGCTTCGCGAGGTCGTCGACGAGGACGCCACCGCGTCCGTTGACGACTACCTGACGGTCCGGAGCACGCCGCGAATATTCGTATCAGAACCCGAAGATGTCCGGGCCGAGGCCGAGCGGTTCGTTGACCTCCTGACTGGCAGCGACGCCGACGGCTCGGGCGATGGCGGCTCGCGTGCTTTCGAAGCCCGAAGCGCCGTCGTGAGCTGGGAGGAAGTCGCTCGGAGGCTCGCCTCCGCAACGAGCCTCGAAGAGTTGGAGCTCGCCGACGATCGACCTGACCGGATCCACATCGGCTGCCAGCCCGCCACGCAGTTCAACGGGCGTGTGCTCGACTGGGTCGCCGAGATTCGACGATTGCGCGAGCAGGGTGACGTTGTGCTCTTTCTGGCGGCCACGGCGGGCCTGTCGGAGCGCACGGTCGAGATGTTGGCGCAATACGAACTGACGGCCGTGCCTCTCGAACGGGCGGAGGCCACGACTGGTGCGGCGGTTCTTGTCGCCACCGGCGAGTTGTCGCGCGGCTTTCGCCTGGCGGACGCGGCGCTTCAGGTTTTTGCGGAGTCGGATGTCTTTGAGGAAGAGCACCGGGCTGTCGAGCGACGACGTCAGGTCGCGCGCGCGTTTCTTTCGGATCTCCGCGATCTGAAGCCCGGCGATTTTGTCGTCCACGTTGATCACGGCATTGGCGTCTTCGTCGGCCTGAAACAGATCGCCGTCGGACCCGCGAGCGATGTTGTCCAGGAGTTCGTCGAGCTCCATTACGCCGCCGACGACAAGCTGTTCGTGCCGGTCGAGCGCCTGGATCTCGTCCAGCGATACACGGGCGCGACCAAGCCCCCGGTCGATCGCCTGGGCGGCACGACGTGGGAACGCGCCAAGACCCGCGTGCGCAAGGCCATGCGCGACATGGCCGAGGAGCTGCTCAAGCTGTACGGTGCGCGAAAGACGATTCCCGGGTTTGCGTTCAGCGCCGATTCCCATTGGCAGCGGGAATTCGAAGAAGCCTTCGCGTACGAGCTCACCCCGGACCAGCAGACGGCGATCGCGGACATCAAGCAGGACATGGAAACGCCGACGCCGATGGACCGGCTGCTCTGCGGCGACGTCGGCTATGGCAAGACGGAGGTCGCCATGCGCGCCGCTTTCAAGGCCGTGGTGGACGGCAAGCAGGTGGCGGTTCTGGCTCCGACCACCGTCCTGGCGTTTCAGCACGCGAAGACGCTGCGCGAGCGCTTCGCGGCTTTCCCGGTGCGGGTCGACATGGTCAGCCGATTTCGCTCGAAGGCCGAGCAGAAGAAGACGCTGACGGATCTGGCCGAAGGCCGACTCGATCTCATTGTCGGGACGCATCGGCTGCTGTCGAAAGACGTCCGGTTCAGAGACCTGGGCCTGCTGGTCGTCGACGAGGAGCAGCGCTTCGGGGTCGCGCACAAGGAGCGCATCAAGCAGCTTCGCCGGCGCATCGACGTCCTGACCATGTCGGCGACGCCGATCCCGCGGACGCTCAACATGTCACTGGTGGGGATTCGCGACATGTCGATCATCGAGACGCCACCAAAGGACCGGCTCTCGATTCAGACGAACGTCTTGAAGTTCGATCAGCAGGTCATCGCACGCGCCATCCGCAACGAGCTCGGGCGCGGCGGTCAGGTGTACTTCGTGCACAACAGGGTCGAGTCAATTTTCTCGATAGGCGCGCTGATTTCGCGACTGGTACCGGAGGCGAAGATTGCGGTCGCGCACGGCCAGATGGACGAGGACGGACTCGAACGGGCGATGCTCGAATTCATCGATCGGAAGCACGATGTCCTGCTCGCGACGACGATCATCGAGAACGGTCTCGACATTCCCAATGTCAACACCATCATCATCAACCGTGCCGACCGCTACGGGTTGTCGCAGCTCTACCAGCTGCGCGGTCGGGTCGGTCGATCGGATCGCCCGGCGTATGCCTTCCTTCTGATCCCGCCGGAGGATTCGCTGACCCCGGTTGCCCGGAAGCGGCTGTCGGCCATCAAGGAGTTCAGCGACCTGGGCAGCGGATTCCGGGTGGCGGCGCTCGATCTCGAAATTCGCGGTGCCGGCAACCTGCTCGGAGGCGAGCAGAGCGGACACATCGACGCGATCGGGTTCGAGATGTACATGAAGCTGCTCGAGCAGACCGTACGCGAGCTGAAGGGCGAAGACATCGAGGAGGATCTCCGCGCGACGGTCAACCTGCGGGTCGACCTCCGCATCGACGATGACTACATTCCCGACATGAACCAACGGTTGATGGTCTATCGCCAGGCCGCCGCGGCGCGATCGGACAGGGAGCTGGAACGGCTGGAGGAAGAGCTTCGTGATCGGTACGGTGCGCTGCCGGGGTCCGCACTCGACCTCCTCGAATTCGCGCGGATCCGGATCCTCGCCGATCGGCTGGGCCTGGAATCCATCGACCGCGAGGCGCAGGCGGTCGTCCTAAAGTTCAGGCCTCAGGCCAAGCTCGATCCCGCGCGGCTCGTCTCCGTCGTCCGTCGCCGGCCGGACGTGACGCTGGCGCCCCCTGCGATTCTGCGCCTCGACCTCCGAACCGGTCAGGCGCCAAGCAGCCGTCGAGGCGGCCACGCACCAGGGGCAGGGAAGGGCCCGCAAGGCAGGTCGTGGTGGACGGAGCGGGCCACCTCCGGCGAGGTCAAGCCCGGCTTCACGCGGGACGAGATCCTGAAGCCAGCCAAGGAGAACCCGCGGGGGGACGAGGGGATCTTCACGCGCGTCGGCCGTTTGTTGAGGCAGCTTCTGGATGTGCGCTAAAATATTGATTAGAAAGAATCTATCTATGTCCAGCAATTTCCGTCAGATTGTCGTGGCCACCGTCATCCTGAGCGGTGCTCTGATGGCACCGCTCCGCGCCGACATTCTCGAAGCCATCCTCGTCAAGGTGAACGGCGACGTGCTCACCAAGACGGACTTCGAGAAGCGCCAGGTCCTCGCGCTGCGCCAGCGCAATATCAACGCTGCGGAGGACAGCGATGAGCTCAAGCGTGCTGTCGCGGAAATCACCCCGCAGCTGATTCTCGATGCCGTCGACGAGCTCCTCCTGGTGCAGCGCGGCAGGGAGAAGGGCTATCGGATGAGCGACGATCAGTTCAAGGAGATCGTCGAGCGCATCAAGAAAGAGAACAAGATCGAATCCGACGATCAGTTCCAGGCGGCGCTGAAGCAGGAGGATATTTCGCTGGCCGACCTGCGGAAGTCCTTGGAGCGCCAGATGATCATCAATCGGCTCCAGCAGGACGAGGTCTCGGGCCGCCTGGGCACGACCGAGGAAGAAGAGCGGGAGTACTACGACGCCCATCGCACCGAGTTCACCAGTGTTCCCGAGGTGACGCTGCGCGAGATCCTCATCGAGGTGGCGAGCGATGGAAAGACCATCAACGTGGGGCTCGATGACGAGGCCAAGGCGAAGGCTGAACAGCTGCGCGCCCGGGCCGTCGGCGGCGAGAGCTTCGAAAAGCTCGCCGCTGAGTACTCGAGCGCGCCGTCGAAGGCCAACAGCGGCCTTGTTGGCCCCGTCAAACAGACTGAGATCGCGCAATCTTTTCAAGATTTGATCAAGGGTCTCAAGGTCGGCGACATCTCTCCCGTGGTCCGGATGAAGCGCGGGTACCAATTTGTGAAGCTCGAAACGGTGACCGAGGCGGTCATCATGCCGTTCGATCAGGCGCGGGAGCAGATTGCCGACCGTGTGTTCGCCGCGAAGCGGCGTGGCGAGCTCATCAAGTACATGACGAAGCTTCGCTCGCAGGCGCTCATCGAATGGAAGAACGAAGAGCTGCACAAGGCGTACGATCAGGGGCTCGCGGCGTCAATGCAAGCCGCGGCCACCACCACCGAGTCGGCCCAGCGATGAACGATCGACGCTTGCCTGACGTCCAGATCAAGAACGTCACGCTGCCGTCGCCGTGTGGCCTTGCGCCCATGGCGGGCATGACGGACACGGCGTTTCGCCGCCTCGTGAAACGCCACGGCGACTGCGGCCTGGTCGTGAGCGAGATGGTCAGCTCGGAAGGACTGGTCCGCGGCATCGATCGCACGCTGGAGTACGCCGAGTACACCGAAGAAGAGCGTCCCGTTTCGATCCAGATCTTCGGCGGCGACCCGTTCAAGATGGCTGCGGCGGCACAGGTCGTCGAGGGGATGGGCGCCGACATCGTCGACGTCAACATGGGGTGTCCGGTGCCGAAAATCGCGAAGCACAATGCCGGGTGCAGTCTGATGCGGGAGCCGGAGCACGCGCGGCGAATCATTCACGCGATGGCGCGCGCGGTGAAGATTCCGGTGACGGTCAAGATGCGCGCCGGATGGAACGACCAAGAAATCAATGCGCCGAAGCTGGCGCAAATGGTCGAGGACGCCGGCGCAGCCGCCGTGACCGTCCATGGGCGGACCGCAGCGCAGTCATACAGCGGCCGGTCCGACTGGAATCTGATCGCCGAAGTCGCTCAGTCCGTCAGAATTCCCGTGTTGGGGAGCGGCGACTGCGTCGAGCCCGAACAGATCGTCGATCGGCTGGCTGCGGGAAATGTGAGCGGGGTTCTGGTGGGTCGTGGAGTGCTCCGCAATCCCTGGATTTTTGCGCAGGTGGGAGACCTCCTTGCCCGGCGCGTGCCACGGACGGTGACGCGGGCCGAACGAGGCCAGTTCCTCCTCGACTACATCGCGCTGCTCCTCGACGAAGGCTGCGATGAGTCGCGCGGTTTCCGCCATCGAGCACCTGGCGATGGTGCCGACTCGGCAGAACGACCCGCTCAGGGTCGGGAACGGTGGGTTATCAACAAGCTTCGAGCCTTGTGCTCCTGGTACACAAAAGGCTTCGAAAACGGCGCGCATCTGCGCGTCGCCGTCAACTCCGCCGACACCATCGGCCAGCTCCAGGACATCGTCGGATCATTCTTCATGACCGCACGTCCGGAAGGCACGCCTGACGATCGGCTGCAGCCGGTGTAGGCCGGACTTCGGTTTCGATTCGATCGGGACGATCTCGCCTGACGTAGCCCAGGGCTTCAGCCCTGGGATCCGGAATCTGCCTCCAACCATTCACCAATCTCTGACGGGTCCCGCAACTCGTAGTCGTACATCAATCCGACGGCGATCGACGCGGTAAACGTCGCACTGAGGAGGTCGTGAGCGGGGTGGATGAGGTACGCCTGGAGTCCGGCGAGGTCGTCGAACCACAGCAGAGCCGCAAATTCCAGGTCTTCCGGCATTCGGGCCTCGTACTGGGCGCCGTGCGTTACGCGGCGGCCGATGCGCGCCTGGCGCACCGTGGGGATTGCCGTGAGCGCCCTGTGCAGCGCTGCCGCAACGTCACGGCGATTGGCGGTCGTCAGCCCCGGCCTGGGACGGAAGAGGACGAGGTGCAGCATCAACCCGTCGGCCCTCGCCTTCCATTCTTCAAAGGCGGGCGGCCCGTCTTTCGCGTCAGAGGCCTCGCGCGATGCCGCCAGGCATGCGCCTCGGCGGGAGAATTCCAGAGCCTTCCGTATGCGGACCACTTCAGATGGGCATCTGGCGACGTCCTGGAGAGCCGCTTCAACGTCGGCAGGAGCTCTTCGCGCTCGCGTGCCCTGAATGCCGTCGGCACGGCGTCGATCACGATCGTCCAGTACGCGTAGCGTGGAGGCATCGTCGATCAGGGTCGCTCGAGGCGCTTGAGCTTCTCGACGAGCGTCGTGCGCTTCATATTGAGCAGTCTGGCTGCGCGGCCCTTGTTGCCGCTCGTGCGCTCGAGCGACTGCCGGATCAGCTCGCGCTGGATGTTGTTCACGAATGCCTCGAAGTCGATGCCCTGATCGGGTACGGCGAAGTCGGGCACGACGGAACCAGTACCGGCGCTCTGCACTTCGGGCGGCAGATCGGCTTCTTCGATCTGTGTGCGGCCTCCGCTGAGCGCCACCGCACGTTCGATCGCATTCTCGAGCTGGCGCACATTTCCGGGCCAGGAATACGACATCAGCTGGCGCACGGCCTGCTGACTGACCGTCAGGGCCGGGCGTTCGATCCCCGATTCGCTCCTGAACTTCTCCAGAAAATGGGTCACGAGGAGCGGAATGTCTTCCTTTCTTTCCCTGAGCGGAGGCAGCTTGATCGGGATGACGTGCAGTCGATAGTACAAATCTTCGCGGAACGTCCCGTCCGCCACCATCCTGGCGAGGTCGCTGTTGGTGGCGGCGATGATTCGCACGTCCACCTTGATCGTGTTGCCATCGCCGACACGCTCGAACTCCCGCTCCTGAAGCACGCGCAGCAGTTTTGTCTGCAGCGCGACACTCATGTTCCCGACCTCATCGAGAAAGAGCGTGCCGCGATGCGCCTGTTCGAGACGGCCCTGGCGCGTGCCGACGGCGCCGGTGAATGCGCCTCGTACGTGTCCGAAGAGCTCGGCCTCGAGAAGCGTCTCGGGAATCGCCGCGCAGTTGAGCGCAACGAACCGCTGACCACGCCGCGGGCTGTTGTGGTGAATCGCGCGCGCCACGAGCTCTTTGCCCGTGCCGGTCTCGCCCGCGATCAGAATCGTGCTGCCCGTCACGGCCACCGTTTCGAGCAGCTGAAACAGATCGCGCATGGCGCGGCTGCGCCCGACGAGCTCTTCGAAGCGGTATCGCTCCTCCAGCTGCGATCGAAGGTACGCATTTTCCGATCGAAGCCGGCGTTGCTCGAGCGCCGAGTTCAGCGCGTGAAGCAGTTCGTCGAACTGAAATGGCTTCGTGACGAAATCCGCCGCGCCGCGCTTGATGGCTTCGACGGCGTCGCGCACCGTTCCGTATCCGGTGACGATGATGCTGATGATGTCGGGATATCGCTCGCGTGCATCCTGGAGCACACGCGCGCCATCGAGACCAGGAAGGCGCATGTCGGTGACCAGGATGTCGTACGCAAATTCTGAAAGCCGATCGAGGGCTTCCTCCCCCGTCGCGACCTGTTCGACAACGAAACCGTGCTCTCCGAGCCGCTCGGCGACCGCTTCGCGGAGCGAAGCCTCGTCTTCGACGAGCAGCAGATGCACCGTGTTTTCAGGCATTTATTGGGTGTCAGCATTTTGACGCTGCAGCCACTGACCGTCAAGTCCGTTCGAGGCCTGGTGGCTCCCGCCAGGCCACTACTGCTACAGACGACTCTCGTACTGCCGATACCATTTTTGGGAGGGCACAAACCGGATGGAGGAACGCAAGACGATTTCTATCATGAAGGCGTGCGAGCTCGTCGGCGTAAGCCGTCGGACCATCTACAACTGGATCGGCAGCGGCAAAATCGAGTACGTGCGCACTGCCGGCGGTTCGGTCCGGATCTTCATCGACACGTTGTGGCGCACGCCGGACCGGCAACCGACCTCGTATCCTTCGAAAGGCGCGACGCTGGAGCCCCGGGGACACCAGGTCTGATACCGCGCCATGGTTCGCATTTCGGCTGACGAACTGCTGGAGCGGAGGCACATGCACGAGCCGGAAAGTCTCAGGCTCCTCTTCCACCGGCTCAATAACCAGCTGGGCATCATCCTGGCGCACGCCGAGCTGATCGAAGCGAAGGCCGCTGACGAGGTCAACCGCGCGCGGGCATCACAGGTGGTGTCGAGCGCCTTGGAAGCCATGGGGACCGCCAAGGAGATCCGACTGCTCCTTGGCGCCCACCCCGAGCGCACACCGGACGCCTCGTCGTAACCCTTGGAGCCCCTGACCGGGCTCGCTACCCCATCAATACTGTAAGAAATCCATCAAAATTGTAATTGAGAGCGTCAAGACCTTGGCGCTCATGAGTCGAAAAACGTCAAGCTCTTGACGATCACGAAATCGATATCGGCCTTCCCGCGGGTCGATTAGCGCGGGGTGTCTCGTTTTAAGTGCCTGATAATCGAACACTTACTTCGGAACACCACTACGAGGACTGCTGGAGGGCAAGCGCGGCTGAGTTACTGGTACCTCGATTGCCTTTGGAGGGGGCGGGCCGAGAAGCCCGGCTGTTTCAGGTTCACAAGGAGAACCCATGGCCGCTGTTCACCCGCTACCCGCCAGTAAGAGCCGTCGAATTGTTGCCGGGCTTCCGTTCGTCGAGGCCCTGGCTCGTCGCATGGCCGGCTCCATGCCGCATTCCATCGATTTGGGCGACCTCGTGCAGGATGGGGTCATCGGCCTGATCGACGCGGCGCGCCGGTTCGACGAGGACCGCGGCATCAAATTCGAGACGTTCGCCGAACGGCGAATCCGCGGCGCGATGATCGATGCGCTCAGGCGCGACGCCTGGCCGCGCGGCGTCCGCCGTCAACGGCGCGAACTGGAAGCCGCGCGCGAGGCTCTCCGACGCGAGCTTGGGTACGAGCCTTCAATCGCCGATCTCGCCGCGAGAGTCGGCTCCGACGAAAAGCGGCTTGAACGCACCATCGTCCGTATCCACACGATCGAATCCACGTCGCCGCTCGCGACGGGTGACAATATCAATGAAGCCTGCCTGCCGCCGGCCCTCGTGCCCTCGGAGCCCGAGAGACCGGATCTGGCCTTCGAGCGCATGCAGGTGCGCGAGCGCGTGCGTCAGGCGATCGCCTCGCTTCCGGCGCGCGAACGCAAGGTGATCGCGCTCTACTACTACGGCGATGTCACCATGAAGGAGATTGGCACCGAGATCGGCGTCAACGAATCCAGAGTATCGCAGCTGCACGCGCGCGCCATTCGGCGGCTGCGTCAGGCGCTGGGAACCGACTACGCGCCGGCGGAAGCGGCTGCCGCCATCAAGGCCGCCGTGCTGGCGTTCCAGCAGAAACCGAAGGCGATCAAGATCGCGACGCCTCCGGCCGTTCTCAACGAGACCGACATGGTGGCGAGCGCCACACTCCGCGATCAGGCGACGACGGCTGTGGTCGTGCCTTATCGGAGCACGACGTCTCTGGCCGCGCGCAGCAAGTCGCCGAGCCGGAATGGCTTGGCGAGCCAGCGGCAACCGCTCTCTTCCAAGAAGCGCTCGGCGTCTGTGCCGGCGACGTCGCCGGTCACGAAGATGACGCGCTGTGCGAGAGCAGGCGTCGCGGCGGCAATCGCCCGATAGAATTGCATACCGTCTACCCGCGGCATCTTCAGATCGCAGACGATGAGGTCGTAGTGGCGGGCGCGCGCCTGCAGGAGCGCGTCCTCCCCATCTGCTGCACGATCCACGACGAACCCGGCGTCGCGCAGGGCTTCCCCGACTGCTTCCGCCAGAGCGGGCTCGTCTTCGACGACCAGCACCGTCGATCCGGCCAGGGCCTCGAGACCGAGCTCTGACACGGCGAGGTCCTTCGATCGGAGCTTCTGGCCGCTTGCCGGCAGCTCCACCACGAACGACGCACCCTCGCCTGGCCGCGACTCCAGCCTGATCCGCCCTCCGTGTTCCTGGACGATGGCGTACACCACGGTGAGGCCGAGTCCGGTACCCTTGCCCACTTCCTTCGTCGTGAAGAATGGGTCGAAAATCTTTGGCTGGACTTCCGACGGAATGCCAGGCCCGTCGTCGTTGATTTCGAGAACGACCGCGTCTCCCTCGGCGTCGTACCAGCTCCTGACGACGAGTGTGCCGCGGCCGTTGGCCGAGAGCATGGCCTGCTCGGCGTTGATGATCAGGTTCAGCAGGACCTGCTGAATCTGATAAGGGTCGGCGAACACCTGAGGCAAGCCTTCCGACAGCGCATCGATGACCGTGATGTTCGTGACGCGTTGTTCGTAGGCGCGAAGCGCGAGTGTTTCGCGAAGCACCTGGTTGATGTCCACCATCGCGCGCGTGGTCTGGCGCTTGCGGGCAAACGTCAACAGGTTGCGCACAATCTTGGCGGCGCGCTCCGACTCGCTCAGGATGGTTTCCAGTCCACGCTTGATCGCCTCGTCTGCCGGACGCTGCGAGAGACGCTCGGCCCAGGTCAGGATTGTCGCCAGCGGATTGTTCAGCTCGTGGGCCACACCGGAGATCGTCTGTCCGAGCGCCGCGAGCTTTTCGGCTTGCAGAAGCTGGTGGTAGAGATCGCGTTTCTGGTCGTCGAGCTTCTTTCGCTCGCTCACGTCGCGCACCAGCGCTTCGATCCGCATGCCGCCGTCAGCGTCAGCCGGCTCGGTGTGAGCCGTGACTTCCACCCAGATCGCGGAGCCATCGAGGCGCCGAAGTCGCAACAAGTAGTCCGTTACGACGCCGTCGGTCTTCAATCGCTCAAGAAACGCCTGGCGAGCGCTCGGATCGCCAAAGCGTTCGGGGTTGAACGGCTGCACCTCCGCTTCCGGGGTTTCCGGTGAGCAGCCGAAGATCAGCTTGAGATGTGGATTGGCGGCCAGCGTCAGCGTGTCGTCGGGTCGGACCGTGCCGATGTAGACGCCTTCGTGAACCGCTTCGAACAGCCGGGCAAACGCCTCGCCACGTGGCTCCTGAATGCCGATGGCGCCGGCGGGCCGTCGAGTCACATCAGCGACTCAGGGCATGTCGGCGGGAGGCGCCGGGGTAACCGTCTTCGTGGGGAACCTGGCGCCATACTTCCGCTCGATCGCCATGCGGATATCCGCGACGCTGGCGCCGGAGGCCTTCATCAGCATGGCGTCGTGCGCGACGTCGACGCAGATCGTGCAACTGAGGCCGTGGGGATCCCAGGTGACGTTGCCGTCGGCATCGCGCTGGGCGACGAAGCAGTCGTCGTTGCCCTGATGGCCGATGTGTTCACAGCCGCAGAAGCAGGGCACGTACCTGCAGCACTTCCGGGTGGCGGGCCGCGAATTCATAGGCGGCACGAATGACGTCGGGCGGCCGCGGGGCCGGGTAGCTGTCGATCGGAAGGGGTGGCAGCGGACCTTTGGCCCCCTTCTTCGGCGGCGTTGTGGGCGGCGGATCCGACGGCAGCGCGGCGGGAACGGCCTCGCCCGCTCCCATCGGCGGCGCCTCCGGTGCGACCTGGGCGGTCGCTGCGGTATTGCCGGTCTCGGTTGAGGCCCCTGGGACGAGGACATAGGCCAGAGCTGCGATAAAGATGAGAGAAGCCACGCCCAGCAGGGCCTTGCTCGGACCCTTGGCTGGGGGCGGAAGCGGTTTCCTGGGAGTTACCTTCATGCGCCACCATTTGAGGGCGCCGCGCGGTCGTCAACCATGCCGCGGACTGCCCGGAAAATTGAACTCGGTATGCCTGACCCATTCTAAGTGATCGCGTCAGGTGAGCAACACAATGCCGTACTGGAGGGAATGCGAGCCTGTGGCTGACGGGCACGCGTGACCAACCGCCGTCGTGCGCGGTCCTGCACAGCCTGACCAGCGGCCTGGCGCACCCTGTGGAAGGCTTCGGAAAGGTCGATATGACGTACACTGGGCCGAAGAATCTCTTGGTGTCTGGAAGCCTGTTGGAGGCTCTATGCGCAGAATGATCGTGTTGACGACTGTCGTCCTGGCGCTCGTGGGTGGCATTGGATTCACGAGCGCTCCCGCGCTGGCTCAGAATTCGAGCCGGCCAACTGTAGCGTTGATGGATTTTGACTACGGGACGGTCCAACATTGGTGGGAAGGCACATGGGACATCGGCAAGGGCATCTCCGACATGATCGTCGATGAGCTCGTCAACGACGGCAGTTTTCGCGTCATCGAGCGCAAGCGCCTCGACGCGATTCTTGCCGAACAGAATTTCTCAAACAGCGATCGCGCCGATCCCGAGGCGGCGGCCGTTGCCAAGCTGGGTAAGGCGCTCGGCGTCAAGTATCTGATCGTCGGGTCGATCACGAAGTTCGGGACGGAAAACAAGAGTACGGGCGTCGGCGGCGGTGGATGGGGCGGCGGCAAATTTGGCCTCGGCAAGATTGGCACGTCCAAGGGCAAGGCCAACGTCGCCATTACGGCCCGCGTGATCGACACCACGACCGGTGAGATTCTGGCGAGCGCCAAAGGCGAAGGCATCTCGAGCCGGAGCGGCCTCCTGCTCGGCGGCGGAGGTGGCGGCGGCGCCGGCGGGTTCGGCAGCGTGGAGATGGGGTCGTCCGACTTCCGCGAAACGATCCTCGGCGAGGCCACCGAGACAGCCGTGAAGCAGACCGTCGAAAAGCTCATTGCAGCGAAGTCGCGCCTCGGCCAGAGCGAGTAGCGTCGAGCACGCACACCGCAGGATCTATGCGGGTTCTCGGCCGCGATGATGCGCGGCTCTTTCTGGGACTGACGATCGGCCTCGTGGTCGTGTTTGCGAGGCCGATCGGACGACTGCTCGATGTCGCACGCGATGTCGAGCGCACCTACGGTCTTTCCCTCATCCCCGGACTCATCGTTCTCGTGATGGTGTTGGTTTATCACCTCCAGGAAAAGCGGCAGACCGTGAAGGCGGAGGCGGCGGCGGCCTCCGCCACGGCGCGGCAGGCCGAGCAGCGTTCGAGCGAGCTCGAACGACTGGTCGCGTTCAGCAAAGCGCTTGCCGCGCAGGGGCGCGATCTCGAGTCGATACGCGACGTGCTCCTGCAGCACATGTCCTACCTGGCGGGGCATCACGACGTCTGGGTTTTGGTCCGCAACTCGCGAATCCCTCCAGGGCACTGGGACGCGCTCCTCGGCTTGAACGCGGACCGCGAACTCCTCGCCCATCGCGAACATCTCGCCGATCGTGTGCTTGAGCAGTCCGCCCGAAGATTAGTCGCGTCCAAGGGCCGATATGTAGAAGGACACAAATGTTTTGCACTGACCGTCGGCGACGAGATCGTCGGCGTCATGGGCCTGCCGGAAGTGCCCGAGCCGCTGTCGGACGCCCTTCAGCGCGTGCTGTCGATGGCCGCTGCGCTGCTGGCGGTGTCCATCAAGAACGCGCAGCTCTTTGGCGATCTCCACGACAACAGCCTGCGCGACGGGCTGTCGGGCCTCTTCAATCGCGCGCACGCCATGGGAGAGGTCGAGAAGGAGCTCCGCCGTGCGAGGCGCAGCCAGCTGCCGGTGTCGCTGATCCTGTTCGACATCGATCACTTCAAGCAGGTCAACGATCAGTACGGGCACCTCTGCGGCGATGCCGTGATCGCGATGGTTGGACGAAGGGTCAGGGAAATTGTCCGGAGCAGCGATACGAAGTGTCGCTACGGCGGTGAGGAATTCCTGGTGCTCTTGCCCGAGACCCCTCTCGAGGGTTGCAAGCAGGTGGCGGAAAATCTCAGGCTGGGTCTGGCCTCCACCTCCGTTCAATGGCAGGGCGAGACGGTGTTGATCAGCGCGAGCTTCGGATTGACCGTCGCCCGCCCGCATGAGCTCGATCCGTCGGCGTTGATCGCACGCGCGGATGCGGCCCTGTACCGCGCGAAGCACGACGGCCGCAACTGCATCCGGATTTCGACGGAACCCGTTCTGGTGTAGACTCGCGTCTTCCCGGGCAGATCGACGCCGGTCGGTACGCTCATTTACCCTCCACGGTTTCAGCCCACGCATGTGACGGTTCGAACGCGAGAGATCCGGCTTGCCTATGGTGCCTGGGTCGCCGTGTGCGTGATCTGGGGCACCACGTACCTCGGCATCAGAATCTGCCTCGAAACCATGCCGCCGTTCTTGATGGGCGGCCTGCGATGGACGTCCGCGGGCATCCTGCTCGCCGTCGTTCTCCGCATCAGAGGAGAGCACCTTCCCCGAACGTCGAGCTGGGCCGCACTTGTCGTCCTGGGTTTCCTGTTCATCTTCCTGGGGAATGGTGGCGTGGTGTGGGCCGAGCAATGGGTGCCAAGCGGGCTCGCGGCCGTCGTGCTCGCGACGTCGCCCTTCTGGATGGTGGGCGTCGAAGCGCTTTTGCCCGGCAGCGAATCCCTGACGCTGCGTCGGACGGTCGGCCTCCTTGTCGGCTTCGCGGGCATCGTCTGGCTCGTCTGGCCCAGCCTCCGCGCGGGCGGCGGCTTTGATCGGTCGTTTGCCGCCGGCGTGGTGTCGTTGCAGATCGCCTGCGCGGGTTGGGCCGTGGGCACCTCGTACTCTCGCCGTCACGTCATCGAGGCCAATGCGCTGGGCGTTGCCGCGCTCGAAATGATCTTTGGCGGAGTGATGCTCATTCTGACCGGCACGGCGCGCGGTGAATGGAGAGACCTGCACTTCAATCAGCGAACGTCGGTCGCCTTCCTGTACCTGTCAGCCTTCGCCGCGATCGGCGGCTTTACCGCGTATCTGTATGCGCTGAAACACCTGCCCGTCTCGACGGTCTCGCTGTACGCGTACGTCAATCCTGTGATTGCTGTCATCCTCGGCGTTCTCATCCTCCGCGAACCGATCGATCTGCGGACCGTGGCATCGGCTGGCGTTGTACTGGTCGGCGTCGCTATCGTGCGATTGTCGCGATGATGCAAGCCTTGAGGCAGGGATTGGCCGCCGCGTTCGCGTTCCTGGTCCTCGGTGCGACCGCGGCCGGCGCGCAGACCGAGCCCGAATCGCCCCGCAATCCACCGGCGCCGTCGCAAACCGTGCGGGTACTCGAATTTCTCGGCGGCGCGGGACTTGGCCTGGGACTCCATGAAACGGGTCACGTGATCGCCAGCGCGGTGTTCGATGCAGATCCCGGCATCAAGATCATCCATTTCGGCCCAATTCCCTTCTTTGCCATCACACACGAACCGCAATCGCCGCGGCGCGAATTCGTGATCGCGTCGGCGGGCTTCTGGATGCAGCAGTGGACGAGCGAGTGGATTCTGACCCGGCGGCCCGACATCAGAAGTCAGTCGGCTCCTGTCGCCAAGGGCCTGCTCGCCTTCAACGTGCTCAATTCGATCGGGTATGCAGGTGTCGCGTTTGCGCGTGCCGGTCCACCCGAACGCGACACGCGAGGAATGGCCGACGCGACCGGAATAGACGAACGCTGGATTGGCGCGATGGTACTGGTGCCGGCGGTGTTGGACGGGTGGCGCTACTTCGCGCCGCAGGCGCGATGGGCGAAATGGAGCTCTCGCGCGGCGAAGGTCGGGCTCGTGCTGCTCGTCGTGAAATCGTCGGAAGGGTCGAACTAGCGGCGCGGTCAGGAAATGGGCGGAGGCTCGGCTCCAAAACCTGTTCGCGGTCCGAGCGCAAAGGTCATCGTGCCCTGACACACGACCTGGCCGCCCACGCGCGCGACTCCGTGCAGGAGTCCCATCCGGCTTCGCAGCCGTCGCACCGTCGCCTCGATTTCGACGACGTCCCCCGGATGGACGGTGCGGCGATAGCGGACGCGCTCGATGCCCATGAAGTAGATGAGCTTCTCCCGGTTCTCGGGCTTGGCGAGAATCATGATCGCCCCAACCTGAGCGACCGCCTCAGTCAGAATCGTTGGCGGAAGTACCGGGTCCTCGCCCGGCTCATGCGCGAGGTACCGTTCGTTCAGCGACACGTTCTTGATGCCGACGATGCGCTTGTCGACTTCGAACTCGGTGATGCGATCGACGAGCAGAAACGGATAGCGGTGAGGCAGAATCCGCTCGATAGCCGCATAGTCGAGCGGCAGCGTCAGGGCGTCCATTGGAGGGATCAGGCAGCGGGAGGATCCCGCTGCCCAGATGTTGTCGCAGTCCGAACGCTTACATGACCTTGATTTCGGACGCCATCATCTTGCCGTCCATCTCAGAGTACTTCACACGGACCCGCTGAGCTTCTTTGACGATGTCGGTCACCATCAGCGGCTTGTTTTCCTTCGCGGCGTCGTATGCCTTGTGGCTTCCGCCCTTGGCAATAACCTTGGTCTCGGCGTTGATGCTGAAGGTCCAGTCCTTGCCCGCCTTGTCGGTGACGGTCACCGAGTCCGCCGCCACGGTCTTGACCTTGCCGTCGGCGGTCATGGTCTTCTTGTCCTGAGCGATGGCGAAGCTCGCAGTGACGAACATCGCCAGTGCGGCCAACACGAGAGTGCGCTTCATCGAACATCCTCCCTTGAGAGAGTTTTGTAGTAGTGCCTGAGAACAGACGATTCTAGCACGAGCTACGGCCCGGAGGTGTCTTCACCAGGCAGCCGGGCCCTAGGTGCGCATCGGCGACGCGACCGCAAAGTATAATCCGGGCCGGCCGGGGCGTCGGCCTGTTGATTAGAGGCATGTCCATGAGAACACTGACGTTGACCGCCGTGCTCTCTCTGGCCCTTGGCGCATCGCCTGTTCAGGCGCGCGATCGGGCCGCGGGACCTGTAACCTTCGATGACATCATGGCTTTGCGTGCGGTCGGGGCACCCGTCCTCTCCCCGGATGGCCGGGCCGTGCTCTTCACGGTCCGTGGCTGGGAACCGGGGCCGGACGGTCGTCAGGAGTCTCGAACTCACGTCTGGCGCTCGGCTACGAGCGCCGGCGCCGTTCCTCGGCAGCTGACGTCTGGGGATCGGGGCGAGCAGCTCCCACGGTGGTCGCCGGACGGCACCCTTATGGCGTTCGTGGCAGTGCGCCCGACCACGCCGAGCGAAGAAGATCCGAAGGGTCAGATCTGGGTGATGCCTGTGGACGGGGGCGAAGCCTGGCGCGTCACCGATCTGTCAGAAGCTGTGACGGCCTACGCCTGGTCGCCCGACAGCACACAGATTGCGTTCACCGCTCGCGAACCCACGTCTGAAGATGAAACGTCGCGTCGCAAGCGACGAGACGATGCACAGGTGTTCGAGGTGGATGCCCGGCCGATTCATTTGTGGGCCGTGGACGTTGCAACCAGGATGATGACCGCTCTCACCCCGAGCATGTCGCTCAGTCTCCGGGGCGAGCCGAGCTGGTCAGCTGACAGCAGACAGATTGCCTTCGCGGCGGCGCCGACGAGCCTGATTCGAGACGATCGCGTGGACGTTCATGTGCTCACGATCGCAACCCGTGACACCCAGAAGATCACGATGGACATCGGACCCGACACTTCGCCCATCTGGTCGCCAGACGGCCGGACGATTGCGTTTCTCGCCCAGTCGAACCCAGGGAAACCGAACGGCGACGGCATTCCCTTCCACGCGCTCCGCAATCAGCATCTGATGCTCTACCATGTCGCTGAACGCCGCATGGAAGATGCCTCGGCTGACTTCGACTTGTCGCCGGCCGATCTCCTCTGGGTGAATGGCGGTTCACGGCTGCTCTTTACGGCCGGCACGCGAGCGTATCGGGACGTGTTCTCGTACGATCTCGTGACCAGGCGATATGCGCAGCTGACCCGGGATCGAACGATCACGCTCGGAGCGGTCGATCGCCAGGCCGAGCTCGCCGCGTTCACGATGGATTCGCCCATCGCACCATCGGATGTTTACGTTTCCGATCTGTCGTTTGGCGCGCCGCGGAAGATCTCGACAGTCAATCCACAGACCGCGACCTTCACGCTGGGCGAAACCGAAGTCGTGACGTGGAAGAGCGACGGCCATGACATCGAAGGCCTGCTGCTGAAGCCGGTCGGGTATCAGCCCGGCCGAAAATATCCGCTGCTGGTCGTGGCTCACGGCGGGCCGACCGGCGCATACACGAACACGTTCAGGGTGGGCTACGGCGATGGTGGCCAGCACTGGGCCGGTCAGGGATGGGCCGTGCTCTATCCCAATCCGCGCGGCAGCACGAACTACGGCGAGGCGTTCATGCGCGCCAACATCGGCGACTGGGGCGGCGGCGACTATCGCGACCTCATGGCCGGAGTTGACGACATGATCCGACGCGGCGTGGCCGATCCGGACAAGCTCGCGTTCGAGGGATGGAGTTATGGAGGGTATCTGACATGCTGGGTCGTCTCTCAGACGACGCGTTTCAGGGCCGCGATGATGGGGGCGGGGCTCTCGAATCTTTACAGCATGTACGGCACCAATGACATCTCGAATTACCTGGGCACGTTCTTTGGCGGCATGCCGTCAACCGAAACGATCCCGCTCTACGCGGCCCGGTCAGGCCTCACGTTCGTGGACCGCGTGACGACACCGCTTCTCATTCTCCACGGGGGAAGCGACGAGCGCGTGCCCACGGGACAGTCGTACGAGTTCTATCGCGCGCTCAAGGATCGGGGGAAGACCGTGGAGCTCGTCACGTACCCTCGCGAAGGACACGGGATCTCAGAGTATTACCACCAGCTCGACCGGCTGCGCCGGCAGTACGACTGGATTACCAAGTACACGCTGGGCGACGCCGCGCGCAAGTCCACGACACCGTGACTGAGACTCCTGCGCCCCCCGGGCGGCCGGGCGGTTCTCTGTCGGCGTCCGATCGCGAGCTCGTCCTTACGCTGTTCGAACTCAGTCGTGAGGTGACGGGCGTGCTGACGCTCGAGGAGCTGCTGCCGAAAATCCCGCAGCTGATCGCGCGCCTCATCGAATTCCAGGCCTTTGCCGTGTACCTGCTCGACGCGAAGAAGCGCGAGCTCCGCGTGGCCTACTCCGTAGGGTATCCGGAGGAGTTCGCCCATTCGCGCCGTCTCAAGGTGGGCGAGGGCATCGTCGGTACCGCTGTCGCGGAGCAACGGGAACTCGTCATCAACGACGTCCACAAGGATCCGCGATATGTCGAAGCCGTGCCCGGCTCCAACTCGGAGCTCGTTGTGCCGCTCCGACGGAAAGGCGCGACGATCGGTGCCTTGAACGTGCTGAGCCGCGCGGTCGATCAGTACACCGACCGCGACGCCGCCATCCTGAGCCAGTTCGGTGCACAAGTCGCAGTCGCGCTGGAAAACGCGAAGCTCTTTGACCGCGAGCGGGAGTACTCCGCGACGCTCGAAACACTGGCCGAGATCGGAAAGGAAGTCGCGGCGATTCTCGACCTCGAGGAGCTGCTCGCGCGAATTGCCAAGCTCGCGCGGCGCGTGATCGACTATCGCACCTTCGGCATCATGCTGCTCAACGAGACGACCAGCGAGCTCGAGATGAAGCTGGCGATCAGGTACGGCGACAAAGTGGACGTTCCGCACATTCCGTTGGGCGCCGGACTCGTGGGCTACGCGGCGCTTCACAAGGAGCCCGTCCTTGTGCCGGACGTCTCGCTCGATCCGCGATACATCAAGGTTGTGGACGAGACGAAGTCGGAACTCGTCATCCCGCTTCTTCTGAAGGATCGGTGCATCGGCGTCTTCGACCTCGAGAGCCCGGAAGTCGACGCCTTCCACAAGAGTCACGTCGAGATCCTGACGCTTCTGGCGCAGCCAGGCGGCCGTCGCCATCGAAAACGCGCGGCTCTACAAGGAAGTGCGCGCGAACGAGCTCCGGCTCGAGCGGGAGCTCTCCTTTGCGCGGCGCGTTCAGGATGCGCTCCTTCCGACGGAGCTCCCCGTCCGGATGAAGGGCGTAGACGTCGCGGCGAAGTTCGCGCCCGCGCGGGAGCTGGGCGGCGACTTCTACGATTTCCTGACGCCTCTGCCAGGCAGTCTCGTGGTCGCGGTGGGCGACGTGTCGGGCAAGGGAGTGCCGGCAGCGCTGTACAGCGCGTTCGCCGGGGAACTCGTCCGATCGCGCACGTTCCGGCGCCGATACGCGCCGAACCAGGGAAGTCCGGCGCTGGTTGCTCGGCGCGATGAACACGATCCTTTTCGAACGGCAGCTCGAGGGGTACTACTGCACGCTCTGCTACGCCTCGTTCGATCTGAAGAAGAAGAACGTCACCATCGCGAATTCGGGACTTCCATATCCCATCCGTGTCTGCCGTGATTCGTGCGCGCAGATTATGCTGCCTGGCCTGCCGCTCGGGTTGTTCGCCGCATCAACCTACGAAGAAGTCACGTACCAGCTGCACGCGGGCGATACCTACGTGTTCTGTTCGGACGGCGTGTCCGAGGCGATGAATGTCGATGGCGAGGAGTTCGGCTCCGGTCGTCTCGTCGCCGTCGTCGAAAGCGTGCGGGCCATGGGTGCGCGGGACATCGTGGACATGATCTTCGATCGCGTGGAGCAATTCCGGGGTGACGCGCCGCCCAACGACGACATGACGGCGGTCGCGGTCAAGATTACGGTGTAGCGCGCCTGTGTGACGAAGCGATCGACGTGACTCGTTGAATGCGTATGGCTCTTTCTGCCGGCGATCGACTCGGCCCTTATGAAATCAAATCGCTGCTGGGCCGCGGTGGAATGGGCGAGGTGTACCGGGCTCACGATCCCAAACTCGGCCGGGACGTGGCCATCAAGGTCCTCCCCGACAAGTCTTTCCGAGTGACGCGGAACGCCTTCGCCGTTTCGAGCTGGAAGCGCGCGCGGCCGCCGCGTTGAACCACCCGAACATCGTCACCATTCACTCCGTTGAACACTCGAACGGTGTGAACTTTCTCACGATGGAGCTCGTCGAAGGGCGTTCCCTCGCCGCGCTCATTCCCAACGACTGGCTTGCCCGTCGGTGAGCTCCTGAACGTTGCCATTCCTCTGGCTGACGCCGTGGCCGCCGCTCACGAAAAGGGCATCACGCATCGCGATCTCAAGCCTGCCAACGTCATGGTCGGCGACAGCCGCCCACACGCGCATCAAGGTGCTCGACTTCGGGCTGGCCAAGGTGGCCGAGACCCCCACCGATCGTGCGACGACGATAGCGGCCGAGCCGCTCACGACTGAAGGGCCACATCCTGGGGACGGTCGCCTACATGTCGCCGGAGCAGGCCGCAGGGAAGCCTCATCGACGCCCGGACCGATCTCTTTTCGCTCGGCGTGATTCTGTACGAGATGGCGACGGGGCAGCGGCCATTCAAGGGCGACAGCCAACGTGTCCCTGCTGTCGTCGATCATCAGGGACACGCCGACGTCGGTCACCGAGCTCAATGCAGCGCTGCCATCCGAATTTGGGAGAATCATCCGGCGCTGCCTGATGAAGGACCCGTCGCGCCGCTACCAGACAGCGGCGGACCTGCGCAATGAGCTCGAGGACCTGAAGCAGGATCTGGATTCAGGCGCGCTGCTCCCACCTCGCGCGCCCACCCCACCGGCGCGATCCTCGACGTCGACCCGTGCCGGGGTGCTCGCGGTCGCCGCCGTTCTCGTTGGCATTGCGTCGGCAGCGGCGTATGTCTGGGTCCGCGGTCGACAATCTGAAAACACCACTCAGCCAATGGGTGCACGCACCTTTACCCAGCTGACTCGCCAGCAGGGACGCGAACAGTTTCCAAGCCTTTCGCCCGACGGCAAGTGGATCGTCTACGACGGAAACCAAACGGGCAATTCGGACATCTACTTGCAGAGTGTCGGCGGGCAGAACGCGATCAACCTCACCCCGGACTCGCCGGACGACGACACGCAGCCGGCGTTCTCGCCCGATGGCGAGAGCATCGCATTTCGATCCGAGCGGCAAGGCGGCGGCATCTTCGTGATGGGCCGCACGGGCGAATCCATCCGCCGAATCACCGACAACGGATACACACCGGCCTGGTCGCCTGACGGAACGCGGCTGGTGTATGGCACGGCTGTCCCTGGAGTCTTCGGCCAATCGAACTCCAGTCTCAGAGTTGTCGCGCTGGCTTCGGGTGAGCAACATCAGATCTCTGCTCAGGATGAGAGCGCGGTTCAACCGAGCTGGTCGCCGCACGGCAAGAGGATCGCGTACTGGACAGTCGCCGGAAGAGGGACGGTCTTCAGGGCCAGCGAGATATCTACACGATCCCGGCCGAGGGCGGCGAGGCGCAGGCAGTCACCTCAGATCGCGCCGTGGATTGGAATCCAGTGTGGTCCCCGGATGGGCGCTATCTGTATTTTTGCAGCAATCGCGGCGGTAGCATGAATGTGTGGCGCCTGGAGGTGGATGAGGATTCCGGGCGGGCTCTCGGACAACCCGAGGCGATCACGGCACCGTCTGCGTCCGTCGGACATCTGAGCATTGCTGCAGATGGCCGGCACCTGGCATACGCGTCGCTCAGCCGCACGGCCGGCATTCAGAAGAGCCTCCTTCGATCCCGATTCTGGCCGCGCCGGAGCTCCCACCTCAGTTCTGGGCGGGTCGCGATTTCTCGAACAGGTAGCAGTGTCGCCCGACGGCAAGTGGCTGGTGTTCACATCGGTCGCGAACCAGTCGGATCTCGTGGTGAGTCGATCGGATGGTACGGGCGAGAGACAGTTAACCAACGACGCCTTCAATGATCGGTTTCCAACATGGTCGCCCGACGGCCAAGTTATCGGATTTTTCTCGAACCGAAGCGGCAACAATCAAATCTGGACAATCAGGCCGGATGGCAGCCAGCTTCGCCAGCTGACGTTCGCACCCGATGGCGTAGCTTCCCCGGAGTGGTCTCCGGACGGATCGCGCATGGTCTATCAAGGCATGGTTGCCGATCAGGGACAACTGGTTCATATTCGAGCCCGACAAGCCATGGACGGCTCAGACCCCACAACAGTTCTCGAGAGCCATCGAACCCGGGAATATGTTTTCCCCCAGAAGTGGTCTCCGGATGGCTCGCACATATTGGGTGATGCAAATCGCGGTATCTTTCTGTTTTCGTTCGCATCCAAACGATTCACGAGACTCTTGGCCTCCGGGAATGCACAAGCACAAGCCTGGTTGAACGACAGCCGACGGGTACTGTCCTCCGACGGTGGACACCTCTTTCGTTACCGATACCGGACAAACAGCGACTCACGAACTCATGTCCATTCCCCGGATACCTTCGACGGGGTTGCGTTGTCGTCTGACAACCGCACGATCTATTTCACCAGCATCAATGAGCAGGCCGATATCTGGCTCGCGACATTCAAGTAGCGTGACGCGGAGTGCACTGCCGATCCCGGTGTTCGCGGGCCGACCAATTGCGAAGCAAGACTCTGCTTAACGTCGGTCCTTGTCGCAGCGCTCGGCGTCGACGGCAAGGGCGCAATCGACAGTTCGCGTCCAGTCACAACTCAAGGAGAAATTTGCAGACCACTGACAGAAATTGCCCGCCACGTTGACGGCACGGTCGGCTACTCAGTCCTGGATCTGACGTCTGGCGACACGATCGAGCTGCTCGAACAGACGGAATTTCCTGCGGCGTCGACGATCAAGCTGGGCATCCTCTACGAGCTTTACCGCCGGTCAGATGACGGAAGCCTCAAGCTCGACGAAACGTTGCCGCTCGATCCGAAGCGAGTCGTCGGCGGCAGCGGCGTGTTGAAGGAGCTCGGCACGCCCGTGCTGTCCCTGCGTGACTACGCGACACTGATGATTCTCGTGAGCGACAACACCGCAACGAACGTGCTGATCGATCGACTTGGCATGGACGCCGTCAATCGGACCGTCCAGAGCCTTGGCGTGAGCCAGACGAAGCTGCGCCGGCACATGATGGATACCGACGCGGCGCGGAAAGGTCTGGAAAACACGACGACCCCGGCCGATCTCGTGAAGCTGTTCGAGGTGTTCTATCGGGGCCGGGGACTATCGACCGGAGCGCAGACCGAGGCATTCGGCATCCTCAAGAAACCCAAGACGAGCGCGATCGCGCGTGGTGTCGCTCCGGGTGTGGACGTGGCGAGCAAGTCAGGGGAACTCGAAGGAGTGCGAGCCGAAGGCGCCGTCGTCCTCGCGAAGAACCGCCCTTACATTCTGGCCGTGATGACGACCCTGTTGCAGCGCGACGAAGACGGGGAGCGGGCCATCGAAGAGATGTCGCGCGCGGCCTACGAGTACTTCAGTCGCCTCGGCGTGGCGTCGAGCACAGGACGGCTGATCGATCGGTGATGGGAAAAGACCGCGCGGAGAGTACGCCCGGGATGAGGAAGAATAATGAAAGGCGCCGTACCGTACTCGTCGCGCGGCGAGGGCAGATCGGCCGCACGAAAAATAATCGGTCGCGCGCGAATCGTGAGCCCTGCACACGGAATGCGGCGGTGCCAGCGCCTGCCTGAAGGTTACGCATCCCGCTGATCCGGCGCGACCTGACAACACCAGGCATCAAAAGGCGTGCCGATCGAAACGCGGTGATTTCGGGCCTGTTCCTGAAGGTCGCGAGATCGAATCGTCCTGTCCGGACGACAGCACGCTGTCCCCCAGAATCCAAGACCTAAAGGTCTGGGCTACGGTCTGATCTGCTCCATCCCGGAGCGGAAGGTCTGCGCTACGTCTGAGGGTGCTGAAGCCCTGCGCCCGTAGCCTGAAGCCGTGGTCCGTAGCCTGAAGCCTGTAGTCCGCAGCCGGGAGCCCGAAGCCCGCTTAGTACATGCTCAGATACCGTTCGACTTCCCACGGAGACACGTGCTTGATGTAGTCGTGCCATTCTTCGCGCTTGGCTTCGAGGAAGTGCTGAAAGATGTGCTCGCCCAGCGTGTCGCGGATGAGATCGTCTTTCTCCAGCTCGTCCAGGGCCTCGGTGAGATTGCCAGGCAGCTCGTCGATGCGCAGGTGCCGGCGTTCCCGATGACTCATCTTGTAAATGTTCTTGTTGATGGGCGGCCCCGGGTCGATTTTCTGATCGATCCCGTCGAGTCCTGAGCGGAGCATCACCGCCAGGGCCAGGTATGGATTGCACGACGGGTCGGGCATGCGCAGCTCGATGCGTGTGGCGTTGCCGCGCGCCGCCGGCACTCGCACAAGCGGACTCCGGTTCTTCTCCGACCACGCGATGTTCGTTGGCGCCTCGTAGCCCGGAACGAGCCGCTTGTAGGAATTGACGAGGGGATTGGTGACCGCGCAGAAGCCCTTCGCGTGACGAAGGATGCCCCCGATGTAGTTCAGGCACATCTCGCTCAGCTGCCACTCTCGCCGCTCTTCGAAGAACATGTTGACTCCCCCCGAGAAGAGCGACTGGTGCGTGTGCATCCCCGATCCGTTGATGCCGAAGATGGGCTTGGGCATGAAGGTCGCGTGCAACCCATGCCGAATCGCCACGTTCTTGACGACGAATCGAAACGTCGAGATGTTGTCGGCGGTCGTCAGCACATCGTCGTAGCGGAAGTCGATCTCGTGCTGGCCCGCCGCCACTTCGTGGTGCGCGGCTTCGACATGAAACCCCATCGCTTCCAGCACCCGGACGATTTCCCGTCGCACGTCCTCGCCGAGGTCGACGGGCGTCAAGTCGAAATAGCTGCCGGCGTCGTGCGTCTCAGTCGTCGGCGCACCGTTCTCGGTCTGAAAAAGGAAGAACTCCGCTTCGGGTCCGGCGTTCATCAGGAGGCCTTTCTCGGCGGCCATGCCGATCACGCGTTTGAGCGCCGTGCGCGGGCATCCTGAAAACGGTTCGCCGTCCGGCGTGTAGATGTCACAGATCATGCGCGCGACTTTCTCACCCGACTCGTTCGCCCAGGGAAACACGCGGAATGTGCTCGGATCCGGCTTGAGGTACATGTCGGACTCTTCGATCCGGACGAACCCTTCGATCGAGGACCCATCGAACATGATCTGGCCGTCGAGCGCTTCGGCGAACTGACGGTCCGGGATCTCCACGTTCTTGATGGTGCCCAGAATGTCGGTGAACTGCAGGCGCATGAACTTCACCTTCTCGCGCTCAGCATGGTCGAGAATCTCCTGCCTGACTTCCACGCCCGATTCGGAGGACGACGGCCCGGCGTTCTTCTTTTTCATCGGCGACCCTCTCTTTGGCCCAGCCTTTTGAGGGCAGGCGAGGCCAGCGTAGCACTTTCTGGAACAGGCGCTCCAAGATTCGTGCGAGTCGTACACAGTCAGCCCGGCACTCTGCAGAGTTGAACGAGACTTGCGGCCTGGCGAGACGGATTCGGTGCATGTGACCCCGCGCCTATCGGCGGCCGTGCACTCCGGCCGTTTCGAACGAGGCAACGTCTGATCCTTTTGAACAGCCTGGGCCGTCTGCGCGAGCCTGGAGCGTCCGGCCCAGTGTCGGGAGGGCTTGAGATGAAAGTATCTCGTGTTGTGGGATTGAGCGTTCTGGGAGTCTGTGTTCTGGCCGGGGCGGTGGCGGTGGCCCCGGTCGTTCGGGCCACGGTTCGCCAGCACGGCGAAGCCCGCCGAGCCTTCGCCTTCCTCGATGGAGCGAGGAGCGAAATCGGGGCGTCCGTGCGCGATGCCGCGCAGGCCGACCTCGATCGGGCCAAGCTGTCAACGCAAGGTGGAGCGGTCGTGGACGACGTTCGGCCCGAGAGTCCAGCCGCGGCGGCTGGCCTGAAGGCGGGAGATCTGATCGTTGAGTTCGACGGCGAGCGGGTCAGAAGCGCGGCGCAGTTGACGCGTCTCGTTCGCGAGACGCCGGCCGAACGGGGTGTGAAGGCCGTTGTCATGCGCGATGGAGGCCGAGTCGAGCTGACCGTCACCCCGCGCGATCGGCGACCCGGCCGTTGGTCGGAGGAAGCCTTCGAGAGACCCTTCGGTCGACTCGAACGCCTTCCTGACCTCAACTTCGATGTCGAAAGGTCTCTCGGTCCGATCTTCGGAGGCCGCGCTCGTCTCGGCATCACGGTCGAGGAGCTGACGCCGCAGCTCGCTCAGTACTTTGGCGTCAAGGAGGGCCTTCTGGTGTCCAGCGTGCAGGAAGACGACTCGCCGGCGGCCAAGGCTGGCTTGAAAGCCGGAGACGTTCTCACTGCCATCAATCAGCGATCGGTCAGCGATCGCGAGGATGTCCTGGACGCTCTCCGCGACGTAGATGACGGAACGGAAGTGACCATCGGCATTGTTCGCGACAAGATGCCGATGACGCTCAAGGCTACTCTGAGCGGCGAGCCAGGACGCGGGCGGCGGGTACACCTGAATCGCGTGTTGTAATCGCGCGAGGTGCGACGTGTCAGCTCTGCGCTTGAGCGATGTCTGGAGCGCTGGGCACCGGGCCAACGAGACCGGCGAGCTGCGATGCCACGATCGACGCCGTTGAACGAAGCGGATCCGTGGCGGCTACGCTGGGGTTGAGCTCGAGCGTCAGCACGCCCAGGCAGCCGCTTGGCGCGAGGATGGGCACGACGATCGCGGCATTTGCGGCATCGGAGGCCTGGATGGTTTCGGCCTGCTGGCGGCGATAGGCTGCGGCGGTTGCGTTCTGCGCATCGTACGAAATCCCGCCGATGCGCGACAGCTGGTCTCGACCATATCCGGAGCTCAAGGTGGGTCGCAGGGTTCCGGAGAGAGAATCCGCGAGCCAGACGATCAGACCCGACGCGTTCAGCATGTCGCGGGCTTGATCGAGCAGGCCGGCCAGTTCTCCGGTTTCCCCGACCCGGCCGAACTCCGTGCACAACGCGGCCATTCTGGACAGGTCCGGCGCGGCTGCGGGCCGTTCCCGCAGCGCGGCGGCTCGTGGTTGTTCGGTCAGGTAGAGCTCGGACGTGCCTTCCGATGCCGATGACTCGGCGCTCGCCTCGGCCACTGCGGCTGACGACCGGCCAGGCAGCGGGAGCAGGATCAGCATCGCGACGAGACACGCCGCGATCGCACTGACGGCGGCCCAGATCTCCGTGCGACGGGCGGCTTCCTCTTCGCCCACCAGACGATCAGCTTCGGCCGCCCGTGCGTCCTCCACGGCGGCCGCCAGTGCTCGCCCGCCGTCGATTCCCTCGGTGAAGATGACATCGGAGGCCATCAGCCGCTGGTTCTGATCGAGGTAGCCACGCGCACGGCCGTCCGTCTTCCGCAGGCGCTCGAACGTCGTTGCCGCTGTGTCGAGCGCGCTCTGGGCGGCGGCTGACGAGGCGCTCTCATTGAGCGCCTTCAGCTGGGTGTCGAGCGTCGCCATGTCGCGGTCGGCCCGCGCCGTCCAGAAGTCCGCGTTCTGTCCGGCTGCCACGTAACTCTGCTGCGACGCTCGCACGTCGTCCAGCTTGCCCATCAGCTCGCGCGTCCGGGCATCGAGCGCCGCTGTGGCCACAGCCGTCGCCGCACGGAGCCGTTCCTGTTTGAAGGCCACGTAGCCGGCAGCTGCGACGACGGCAGCGGCGAGAAGAACGAGCGAGACGCGCAGCCACCGTGCAGTCATTGAGCGCTCCGGTTGGCGATCGGGTTTTGAACATCTGTCGCCGGCTTCCTGAGCGCCGCGTAGAGCACGCCTCCGGGGAGGCTGGCGACGATGGTCACGGCGAGATAGAGAAAAGCCAGCGACACAGCAACGTCTGCGGTCAGGCCAAGGCGGCCGAAGAAGAGCAGATACAACGCGTCACGAACGCCCAGACCGTTGATGCTGACCGGGATCATCCCGGCAAGAGAGATGAGCGGCACGAAGACCGCGAGAGCGGCCGCCGGTACGTCCTGGCCGAGTGCGCGGGTGTTCAAGAATACCACGACAATCACGATCAGCTGGAAGACGATCGAGATGGCCAGTCCCGCAACCATCGTGGCGCGCGCACGCTTGTAGCGCGCGAACGCATCGTACACCGACACGGCGCGCGGGCCGAGGCCCGCGAGCGGCGTGAGTCGAAGCAATCGATCGACGAGGCGATAGGCCGGCGAGGTCAGAAGCACTGCATTCACCGCCAGGTATCCCAAGAAAAGCAGCAGCGTCGCCGCCGGAAGACTCAGACCCTTGAGCGTCGTCGCCGGCGCGCTCCATGAAGCGACCACTGATATGGCGAGCAGTGCAAAGAGCCCGAGATTTCGCTCCATGAAGACGGTTGCCGTCGATTGCATGGGTGAACCGGTCTCGCGCGAGAGCAGAATCGCCTTCACCGCATCGCCGCCGACGATGGTCGGAAGCAGGTGATTGAAGAACATGCCGATGAAGTAGAAGTGCAGAAGACGCTTGTACGGCACCGACAGGCGGCTCGCCGTGGTGAGCAGGTACCAGCGGTACGCGGAGAGCATTTGCCCGAGGCCGTAGACGACTACTCCGGCGACGACATATCTAATCCGCGTCGTGGACAGCCGGACGAGGACCGAGCCGATGTCGATCTGCCAGAAGATGACGGCGTAGAAGGCGGCAGTGACGGCCAGCCGCGGCCACAGCCCTCCGCGGCGGCCTTCAACCGCCGGCTGGATCAGAGGCGGCGCGGACGCCACGCGGGAGTCGTCGGCCACTAGTACGTCGGAAGGTACGGGCTGAGGTACTGGGCGATGATGGTGAAACGGTTCGTGAAGATCAAGACGCCGATGACGACCATCAGGGCGCCGGAGGCGAGTTCGATCGCATGATAGTGGCGGCGAATGCGTGCGAAGGCCGCAAAGAACTGATTGATGGCGATGGACGTCAGGAAGAACGGAATGCCGAGCCCGAGCGAATACACGGCCAGCAGGCGGACTCCCTGGCCGATGCTCTCCTGAGTGGCCGCAATTGCCAGGATGGCGGCGAGGATCGGGCCGATGCACGGCGTCCATCCAAACGCGAACGCGATGCCCACCAGCATGGCGCCGATCGGGCCCGCGGGCTTCCGTTCGGTCTGCATCCGCTTCTCGCTGTAGAGCCAGCCGATTTTCAGGATCCCCATCGTGTGCAAGCCGAAGATGATGATCACGACGCCCGCGATCTTGCCAAGGAGCGTCAACCGCTGCATCACGAACTGGCCGAGCGCGCTGGCCGAGGCGCCGAGGGTGACGAAGACGAGCGAAAAGCCGAGGATGAATGCCAGCGAGGCGATGATCGTGCGCTTTCGGGCACCCTCGGCGGGTTTGATTTCAGCCGTCGCGCCCCGCATTTCTTCGAGCGTGACACCGGAGATGAAGGACAGATATCCGGGAATGAGCGGCAGCACGCAGGGCGAGATGAAGGACAGCACTCCAGCCGCGAACGCCGCAAGGAGCGAGACATTCTCCAACGCCTGATCTCCTATGTCTCCGGCGCCGGGTCGAGCCGGATGATGCCCACTGGCGAGATCCCTTCGGGATTCTTGAACTTGACCGGCGGCAAGTCCTGAAACAGGAAATCCCACTTCCAGCGTTCGGAAGGATTCGACGTCTGCAGCCAGTGCCGTCCACTGACGGCGGGTGAGAAGGCCAGGTGCTCGAGATCGCGATACGACGCGTGCTTCGAGAGCCTGGCCGCGATATCCCGCCGAATCTCGCTGGCGCTCGAGTACGAACACGCGATGCCCAGCACCCTTGCCAGGGCCACGAAGATCCGCCAGTCTTCCAGCGCCTCACCGGGAGGCGGCAGCACGGCCGTGGCGCCCTGCACGCGGCCCTGGTCGTTTGTATAGGATGCGTTTTTCTCCACGAAGGTTGCGCCCGGGAGCACGATATCGGCCAGGCGAGTCAAGCGTGTCATGAGCACGCCGTGCACGACGAGGAGCGGCAGCTTGCCGGCTGCGCGGGCCTCGACGAGCCAGTTCACGTCACCGAGCGATCCTTCCGGACCCGAATCGAACACGTACAACGCCCCGACGCGCCCTTGCTCGACCGCCTGCCGCAACCACTCGAGATCGGGCGCTCCCGCCATGCCCGGACCAACCGCGAGGCCAAGATCACGCGCGCCCGTAACGTTGGGTGCGTCCGTGGGTGGCACCATGAATTTCGATGGAGCCGGCTGCTGCTTTTCCCTGTGCCGCCAGCTGACGGCGAGCGGCGCGCCGCCAAGGCTCTCAGCCAGGCGGCCCAACAGGAACAGCTCTTCGAGAGACGCGTGCGCCGACGTGAGGAACTGCAACGGCTGTCCGGCCGCTTCGACGTCAGCCAGGCGGCCGCGAAGGGCGGCCATCGCATCGCCCCACGGCACCGCACGGTGACTCTCGTCGCCGTCACCGAGGAGCGGCTGACGCAGGCGGTCGTTGCTCTCGATCCAGTGGTACTCGAACCGGCCGATGTCGCACATCCAGTAGCCGTTGACCTCCGGGTTGAAGCGCGGCGTGAATCGGATCAGGCGCGCGCCTTTTGCCCATTCGGGCTTGGCCTTGAGCCAGGCCGTCGTGTTGCAGCCCTTGGAGCAGAGCGTGCAGATGGTGTCCACCGCCTCAGGGTTGTCCCACGGCCGCGACTTGAAACGATAGTCCCGGGTCGTAATGGCCCCGACCGGGCAGACGTCCATGAGATTGCCCGACAGCAGGGAGTGCACGCCCTCTTCCTGAAACGTCGCGATCTCGGATCCATTGCCGCGATCGACGATGCCGATCTGCGCGTCGCCGTCCACTTCCTTCATGAACCGAACGCACCGCGTGCAGAGGATGCAGCGGTTGCGATTGAGCATCAGCGTGGGACCGAAGTCCACGTCGGCCTTGACGCCATCGCCATCGAATGTCCGCCGCGGAAACGACATGCGGCTCTGATCGGGCCCGAAGGCGTACGAAAAATCCTGAAGAGGACACTCGCCGCCCTTGTCGCAGACCGGGCAGTCGAGCGGATGATTGACCAGCAGGAACTCGAACACCCCGGCGCGGGCTTCGACGACATCGGGGGTCGTTGTGTACACGACCATGCCCTCAGCCACCGGCGTCGAGCACGCCGTCTGCAGCTTCGGCATCTTGTCGATTTTCACGATGCAGACACGGCAGGAACCGTCCACACCGAGCGCCGGATGATAGCAGTAGTACGGGATCTGGAAGCCGTGTTCGAGTGCGGCCTGGAGCACGGTTTTGCCCTTCTCCACCGTGATGCTCCGGCCGTCTATCGTCAACGAGACAGAGTCCATAACCTCCCGATTCTATCACGCGGGTTTTTGTCGCCGGGCGCCGCCGGCGGCGATCTTGACATCCGAAAACAGCCCTACTAGAGTGCGGATCTCCTCGTTCCTTCGAACCTCCGAAGGAGGTCCTGCCATGGACGCCGCGCGCGTTCGATTCGGTTCCGCAGTCGAGTGGATGGTTGCGGCCGGCTTCCTTGCCGCCACGCTCATCGTCGGATCGTTGATCGTGCGCGAGCTCCGAACCGTTCGGCCGCTGCCCGCGCAGGCCGAAGAACGCGCTCCAGACGCCGTGCCCGTTGGCGTACCGGCGCGGGCGATTTCAGTGCCCGCGCTCTTGCTGCTCGATGGGAAGGAAATCCGCGTCGGCGACAGCGTCGATCGCGTCGCCGATCTTCTGGGACGCAGCGCCGAGGTGGGTACGCAGACGCACGAGAAAGGTCCGATCGGCGATCGCATCACGCGCGTCTACGAACATGCCGGCACGCGCTTCATTCTGGTCTTCGAGCCGTTCGAGACGAAGGGCCGCCCGCGAGTGGCAGCGATTTATCTGAATTAGCGATCGGCGTTCAGCTATCAGCTTTCAGCTCGAGGGGTCCTTGCTAAGAACCAACTCCTAAGAACAAAGAACTACAGGTTTCCGTTACTCTCTCCTCACAAACACCCCGAGCGACGCCTCGTCGCGGTTGACGGACAGGCTGCGCAGCGTCCCGTTCAGCGGGATGCGCGTCTCGGTCGTCTGTTCGGTGATCGTAACGACGACGTCCGCGTCGCGGCGATCGTCGTAGGTGAGGGTGACGGTAACCGGAAGGTCGAAGACGTCGCCGGGCTGTTCGAAGCGGACGACGACGTCACTGCCTTCAACGCGGTACGTGTAGAAGATCTGCGGGATGCGAGACTCGTAGATCCATCGCTCGAAAAACCGTTCGAGCGAACGGTTCGATTCGGCTTCGAACGTGCGGCGAAGATCGTCGGTCCCCGCCTTCTGGAATCGCCACTTCGCATAGTAGGTGCGCAACCCGCGGAAAAAGACCTCGTCACCCACCATGCGTCGAAGCATGTGGAGCACGGCGGCGCCCTTGTTGTAGACGAGCGCCCTGAAGATCCGCCCGTCATTCTTCACGTGGCCCAAACGGTAGCCGAGATAGATGGGCCCCTGATCGGATCGATCCAGGGCCCATCGCCGAAACTGACGAATGATGCCGGCGAAGAGCTCATCGCCTCGGTGGTGCTGAGCATAGAGCGCGGCAAAGTACTGTGCGAACCCTTCGCTCAGCCATTGTTCGTGGAAATTCTTCCAGCCGACCGCCTGACCCCACCACTGGTGGGCGGCTTCATGCGCGAGAAAGAACTCCGGGTAGTTGACGAACGCCGCGGGATCCGAGCGCCAGCTCAATCCCGCTGTCGGAAGCGGCTGGTTGAGCGCCGCGAAGTATGCGGGACTGTGGCCGCCAGGCAGATCGTTCTCGATGAGCGCGAGCGTGAAACTCGGGTACGGACAATCGCCCAGTACCGACGTGTAGTACTGAAGGATGTCGCTTGCGCGACCGGAGAGAGGCGCGGCGTGCGACGTTTGCCGCGGGTTGGCCTCGATGGCCACGCGGATGGTGTCGAGCGCCGGACCGATGTCCGATCTGCCCCATCGACGCCTGGAGGCCGCCTCCCGGTGATGGATTGCCGCTCGAGCCCTCCTTGGCGAGCGAGAGCACATTCGAGGTAACCAGCACGAACCTGCTGATCACCGCCGCGAGGTATCGCAAAGGCCGCCGCGCCTGAAAAACGTACACCTTGCTCGCGTCATTGGCGCCGTCGGTCGTTGATCCGACGGTCACCGGCGAACCCGGGACCAGCTCTCCGCTGGCCACGCACGAATAGTCCGCCGGCACCGTGAGGCGAAGCGTCGCCGTCGCATAGTCCGTCGTCCCTGCCTGCGGATACCAGCTGCTGCGGCTGCTGTACAGATAGCTGGGCTCAGCGCTCGCCAGCGCGAAGACCGGAAGCTGCCCGGACTCCCGCACACCCTGTGTCTGGAGCGCCTCGCGATCGGCTGGTTGCGCCTTGAGCGGGCCCGGCGTACGCCAGGGTGATGCTCAGGTCCTTGTCAGCGGCCACGGTCGTGGGCAGGCTGACGACGATGCTGTTCTGGCCCTTGACGCGAAGGCCGAAGAGCCGACCCAGCTCCTCGCTGAAGATGGACTGAACGTTCAGGGATTCCGCCAGCTTGATCGTCAGCGTCGCGGTCATGAACGAGCGAATCTTGATCCGCATCCGCGTCCGGCCCTGAATCCATTCGCGGACAGGATCGAATGTGGTGTCCACGTAGTAGTCGAGAACATCGAAATCGGCGTGGTCGTCGTCGCCGTAGAAGCGTCCGCGAACGGCGAGCTTCTGCTGAGAGGGATAAATGGAGATGTTGCGTTGATGCACGCGGTCGAAGAGTGAGATGTCTTCGAATTCCGCGCTGGAGCGCGCATATGTCAGGGTGGCGTACTTTCGGGTCCGCACCTCGGCGAGAAAATCGCCGAGCGGAGGCTGGAGCGACCAGCTGTCCTGGCTCAGGTCGCTCAGATCGAGCGTGAAGGACTTGTCGATCTCGTCGTGGAACACGGCTTGAGCGCGCCGCAGCACCTTCGTGTTGACGGCGGTCTCGACCAGTGCCGATCGAGACACGCGATCGTCGAACTCGCCGGGATTGAGCCGGACGAAGGCGGTATCGAATCGCGCCTGCAGAGTCTCGGATCCGCAGAAAATCTTCAGCTGGCCGCGTTCGGTCGAGACGCTCGGCTTGAACGACATCTCGCCGCGGCCGAGGAGCACGAGACCCGTGACGCCGTCCGGCGTTTCGGACAGGAACACCGTTCCATTCGCGAGCGTGAGCTGAAGATCCTCGGAGAGGATCGTCAGGTTTCGCGCCGAGTACCGCTTCGACGGATTGATCGCCAGTCGATGGAGACCGGTGAGCGACGTCAAGACTTCCTGAGTGAGGATTCGCCACTCGGGGCCGGCGCTGGCTGAGGCTCCCGTACTCGCGCCCGTCATCTTGCGAACGTCCAGACGCCACGTCTCGAGACGTCCCCGTCGCCCCATTTCGGTGAACACTTCCACGAGCACCCGATAGCCCTCCCCAGCAGGCGGCCCCGACAGCGGCCGCCGATCGCGCTCGCGCACGACCACGCGCGTCGCGGCGGATTCAAGGTTGGCCGCGAACTCCTGCGCACGCGCACGATCGGACGTCGGGTAGATGAGGTCGAGATATCGATCGGCAGCGTGTTGCTCGATCAGGCCCTGGATGCGACCGAGCAGATCGGCCACGCCAGTCGTATCCACCTCCGGAGCCTGTGCGCGTGCCGAGGAGACGGAGAGAAAAAGACTCAATGCGGTGCAGAGGCCGATCGGGGCTGTTCGAAGCGGAAGAGCCACAAGTCACGCTCCTCCGTGAACAGCCGCCGCGACCGGCGCGGACACCGGAACGAGATCGCGTCGGAGGACGAGAACCGTGAGGTCGTCGGCAAAACGGTCGGCCTGCGCGTGCGTGGAGATCGCATCGAACAACACACGGCTCAACTGCGAGGGACTGCTGTCCGGATGCAATTGCAGAACGTGCTCCAGTCCGGCCTCGTCGAACGGGCGGCCCGCCGGATCTTCCGCCTCAGTCAGTCCATCGCTGTACAGGAGCAGCGTATCGCCAGGCTCGAGACTCGTCGCGGACGCCTGATACGTGGCCGATTCGAACAGGCCGAGCGCCAGTCCACCTTCGGTGAGCCGCGTGAACGGCTTGCCCACGCGATGAATGATGGGCGGCAGATGGCCCGCATTCGCGTAGGTCAGCCGGCCGGTTGTCGGGTCGTAGATCGCAAAGAACAGCGTAATGAAACGAGACCCGGGCGCGTGCCGCACGACCTGCAAGTTGAGACGCGTCAGGAGCGCCGCCGGCTCGAGTCGTTCGTCGACGAGCGTCCGCAGCATTGCCAGAAGGAGCGCCATCAGAAGCGCCGCGGGGCTACCTTTTCCCGCGACGTCGCCAAGGGCGAGCGCGATGCGTCCGTCAGGCAACGGCAGGATGTCGAAGAAATCGCCGCCAACGGTGTTGGCGGGACGAGTCAATCCGGATGCTTCGATCCCCGCCGACTTGAAGGTCTCGTGCGGCAGCATCGCAAGCTGAATCTCGCGCGCGATCTCGAGGTCGTTCTTGAGCGACAGCCGATCGGCGACTTCGAGCAGCACCAGGAGGTTCACCGCGGCGAAGCCGGCCATGAGCCACAGCGTTGAGCTTGGCCATACCGGTCCGGGCACGTGGATCCTGATGAGGAATGGAATCACCGGCAGCCGAACCAACCCGAAGCCTTGCAACGACTGCAGGAGTCCGATGGTGGCACAGATAAGCGCCAACCCGTAGATGAGTCGACGAGCCGGCGAAAGTTTCAGCGTGAATGCAAGAAAGAGCAGTCGGATTTGGGCAAGGATCCGTTTGCGCCACGGGAGTCCCGCCAGCAGGTGGAAATCGGTACCTCGTGTGAAAAATGCGTAGGCTTCGCGCGTGTCACGCGTGAACAGCTGGTGGACATCGCGCGCGGTCAGATCGTGGGTGTAGGTTGCCAGAAACTCCCGCGCCCGCGCGGCGCGCGTTCGCCGCCGGTTCATGATCGCATTATAGGTCGGCCGAGCGGCAGGGAGGACGGGGGCCACGACCGAGGCCGCCGCCTGTGACGAATGGTGGGACCGGGAGTGTTGAGGTCCGAAACTGGCTAGATGATGCCCAGCCGCCGGCCCGCGCGCGAGAAGGCGTCCAGCGCCAACTGCAGATCGTCACGAGTGTGTGTGGCCGTCACGATCGTTCGCACCCGTGCCTTTCCGCGCGCCACGGTCGGGAACCCGATCCCCTGAGCGAAGACGCCTTCGCCGAAGAGCTCGTCGGAAAGACGCATGGCCAGCGCCCCGTCTCCCACTATGACCGGCGTGATGGGACTCTCGCTCGCGCCCGTGTTGAATCCCAGGGCGCGGAGGCCCTCCTTGAAAAATCTGGTGTTGTCCCAGAGTCGTTCAATGAGCGCCGGTTCTTCCAGGAGCACGTCAAGGCCCGCGATGCAGGCGGCGGCGACGCCAGGAGGGTGTGAGGTCGAAAACAGGAACGGCCGCGCGCGGTGGTAGAGAAACTCGATCAGATTCCGGTTGCCAGCGACATATCCCCCGAGCACGCCGATCGCCTTGGAGAGCGTGCCCACCTGCACGTCCACGCGCCCGTGGACGCCGTAATGATCGATCGTGCCGCGCCCGTTCCGGCCGAACACGCCGCTCGCATGCGCATCGTCCACCATCATGATGCAGCCGAATTCCTCGGCAACGTCGCACAACGCGGGAAGGGGACCGAGATCGCCATCCATGCTGAACACGCCGTCGGTGATGAGCAGCTTGCGCTGAGCGGCTGGCAGCGTCCGCAGGACGGCGCGTGCCGCGTCGACATCTTTGTGTGGAAACACCTTGATTTCGGCCCGGCTCAGTCGGCACCCGTCGATGATGCTGGCGTGATTGAGCTCGTCCGAAATGACGACGTCGTCCTTGGTCAGGATGGCGGCCACCGTTCCGGCATTGGCGGCGAACCCGCTCTGGAAGACGACGACCGCCTCGGTCTTCTTGAAGTCGGCAAGACGCCGCTCGAGCTCCATGTGAATCTCGAGGGTCCCGGCGATGGTGCGAACGGATCCTGTGCCGACGCCGAGCTCGCGAGTAGCCTTGAGCGCCGCCTCGCGCAGCCGTGGATGAGTGGTCAGTCCCAGATAGTTGTTCGATGAAAGATTGACGACCGAACGATGGTCAACTGACGTCCTGGCCTTCTGCTCGCTGTCGAGCACGCGGAGCGTGCGAAAGAGGCCCTGCTCTCGGAGCGACGCCAGATCAGTCGCGAGATAACCGAGCGGATCGTGACGCATGACGGGAATCCTCGTTGCAGAGGATGTCAGAAAAACAGCAGCGTCGTCCAGGGGACGATGGCCATCGTGAGGTAGAGGCCGGTCAGGACCGCAACGGCGCCGTGAACCTGGCGGAGGTGGAGGGCGATGCCGAGGAACGCGGCGAAGATCTTTGCCGTGGCGAGAGCGGCGCCCTGGCCGAGTACGAGCATCAGAGAACCGACAAGCGGGTTGACCTCAATCCAGTTGCCGTAGGTCTTCACACCGACGTAAGTGAGCGTTCCATCGGCAAACTGCGAGAGAAGAAACGCAATGATCGCCGCATCGCCGAAGCGCGCGGACGAAATGCCCAGGCTGGGCCATCGGAGCGACGTCACGGGCTAGATTCTCTCCGGAGAGGGTCTCGGCCGCAACCGGAAAACCGGGGCCTTTTCACTGGCCCGAAAGTGCCACACCGGGCCTGGAAAGTTCAAAAACGTGATCCCGCCCGAACACGGCTATCTCGCGGGCATCATGATCTCGCAACCATCGCCCGACGATGCGCCTGCGACGCCTGAGATACGCCGACTCATGCACGATTACATGCGTGGCGCCAGAGGCGGCCAGCGCTGCCCATGCTACGTCTGGTTTTTCAATTACCCTGCTCAGGGCCGCTTTGTTCCTTGAGTATGAGAGCGGGAAGCCGCCGCTGTACCCATTGAGGAGCGGCTTCCAATGGAGCGTCGAGTAGTACATGTAGCGCACTTCATACCCGTCAACGCCGAACGGAAACTCCACGAGTGCAGCGTCTGCCGGTAACGCGTTCAACGACTTGTAGACGGCGGGCGCTCGCGATGCTGGATAAACGCGGCCCGGCGTTGGCTCCAGGTTCGCGTAGGAAAACGTCCCGTTCAAAGCGATCGGCGCACCAGTGGCTTCGAGGAGGAACACGGCCGCCAGCGCCGCAAGAATGACTCGACCGCGGCGGCCGCCGCGTTCCAGGCCGGCCGCCCCATAAGCTGCTACAACGGAAAGGCAAAGGGCGACCAGCATCGCCAGGCGTGCCGGCACACGGATGCCGTCGAATCCAGGAACGAAGGTGTAGAAGTAGTAGTAGGCAGCCGATCCGACCAGCCGGATGCCACGGGAAGTGGGTGCCGGACCCAGGGAAAGCCAGAACGCCACAACGATCCCGAAAGCGAAGAACGCCAGCGTCGAACGCGACGCTTCGCGGAGCAACCCGCGAGCGCGCGGCGACAACATCCAGAGGATGACGACCCCGATCACGAGGTCCCGGATCAGGCGCCAGACGTTCTTGACGCCAATGCTCAACGGACCGAGCCAGAGGCCGAAACCGCCCGTCAGCAACACGGCGGCTATCAGGACGCCGTGTGCCAGCACGAGAATGGCAATAGCGGCGCTTGTTGTGCGCCAGCGTGTGCTTCCGCTCGCTTGCGTTCTCCGCAATAGGTCAACGCCACCCGTCCACATCGCCACGATTGCCAGCGCGATGGGCACGAGTCCCGGAAAGACTTCGCCCTCGGGTCTGGGCCATGCGCGGAGGCGGTGCCCGTAGAGGCGCGATGAATGGTTCGCCGTGAAATAGCCATACACATCAGCAGAATATTTCGACACCTCCTCGATGGGTCGCCGAGGGAACCCGAGGCGCCGTAGTTCCAGATAGGGTGAGACGAACGGCCACAAAATCAATACAACCGCACTACCGGCAATCAGAAGATCGCGCCAGAGCGACGGGTCCCGCCACCGGTTGCACCTCGCGATCTCAAAAAGCGCATAGGCCGCGAAGAGCGGAGCGAAGAACAACATGTAGTAGCCGCATGAAAGACTCTGGACGACGAGCGCCACGGTCGCCCATGCGAGGGGCGCTCGGCGCCGGCCGGTGATGTAGCGGTGCAGGCCGAGCAGTGCAAACGGCATCCACTGGGACGACAGTACCTGCAGGTGTGGAAGCTCCGCGAGTCGGTACGGTGCGAAGCCATAGAAAAGTCCAGCGACGAAAGCCGTCAACGAACGCCCCGTGAGATCGCGAACCAGCAGATACATGCCGAGCGCCGAGAGGACGAAGGTCGACAGGAAGAGCAGGTTGTAACCGAGGAGAAGGTTTCGCGTGAGTGCGTAGAACGGGAGGATCTGGAAGGCCTGCGCGATCAGGTGCTCCGAATAGGCGAGGGTCAAAGGCTCGGGGAAGAAAATGTTCGCATTCCAGAACCCTGTGAAAGCGTTCAAGCGGCCTGACAGGAACTTCAGGAGATGGTCGGCATCCCACCCGAGGATCCAGCAATTGAGCAACGGATCGCCGAGGTCGGCAGGCACATCGCGCCCAAGCCCTCGCCCGAGCGGCCACGTCATCAGTAACGTCAGGACGACGTACCAGTAGGCGACCGATGCGCTCGAACGAAAATTGAAGAGTTTCTTGATCAACGACAGGGGTTCGACCAAATGGCGGGCCGTGGGACGCGTCGATGTCGTCAGCAGATGCACTCTGAAGGCGCGCGTCGATCGATTGTCGTGACGTCGCTCATCGTTCCAGAAACTGGCGTGTGAACGCGGCGACGTCGTCATAAATGGCATTGAGCTCGGAAGGCGAGGCCAGAAAGACGACGCGGAAAAAGCCGTCGGCGGCGGGCAACCCGAACCCGGAGCCATACACGCACAGCACACCGGTCGCGCGCAGAAGACCCACGACGTAATCCTCGTCGGTCCGTCCGGGCGGAAGGGCGACCTTGGGCATGGCATAGAACGCCGCCGTCGGGGGCACGCACGTGACACCCGGGATGCCGTTCAGCCGAGTCGTCGAGACGTCCGCACGCTCGCGCAGGGCGCGCCTGAACTCGATCTGGTGCGAGCGGTCGCCGGTCAGCGCGGCGACAATGCCGTACTGCATCGGCCCCGTGCTGCACAGCCTGCCGTCCGCGAGTTTCTTGATCGCGTTGAGCACGTCATCCAGTCGGTCTGTGCGCCCGACCGCCATCCAGCCAGCTCGCCATCCGGGCGCCAGGTATGCCTTCGACAGACTGGAGAAGGAAATAACGGGCGCGTCGAGGTCGAGCGTGCCGAGCGGCGCGACGGATCCCTCGTACGAAAGATCTGCGTAGACCTCGTCGGCCAGGACAACCAGGTTGTGGCGATCGGCGAAGTCGAGAAGCGCGCGTCGCGTCGCCTGTGGATAAACGGCTCCAGTCGGATTGTTCGGATCGATAATCACCAGCGCCCGGGTCTTTGCCGTGAGGAGACTGCGCAGGTGATCGAGGTCGGGCTGCCATCCGCGATTGGGATCGGTGCGGTAATAGACGCCACGCGCCCCGATTTTCGCGAGCACGGCGGTATAGAGCGGGTAGGTGGGTGCCGGGACGAGAACCTCTTCGTCAGCATCGACGAGCGCGCTGAGGGCGAGCTCGATCCCTTCCGACGTCCCGGACGTGATGAGGACCCTATCCGGTGATGTCGGCACGCCTCGCGCCGTGAAGTCGGCGGCCACGGCTTCGCGGGCCGGCTGGATGCCGGGCGAGGCGACATACCCGTTATGGCCGTCGCGCATGGCCTTTTCGACCGCTGCAATCAGATGCGGCGGGGTCCGGAACCCGAACGGTATCGGATCCCCGATGTTCAGGTAGCGCACCTTGCGGCCGTCGGCCTCGACTTTCCGAGCTTCGGCGACGATATTCCGGATGGCGTACGTAAAGTTGGCGACACGAGATGCCGCCCGAATCGAGGAAGCAACACGGGAATTCATGGGGAGATCTTACGTCAGAGGTTCGAACAGCCGAAAGTGAAACCCACAGGCAGTTTTTACACGCGTTAGCCCAGCCATTTCTCGGAGACTGTGTAATTCTTACGCGAAAATGCGGAAACGACGCCCGTCTCAGTGTCCGTGAAGCGCGATAACTATTTCTATTACAATGAATTACATCACATGGCAAGTACGTTGAAGGGAGGGTGGGTGTTCATGGGTTTGCGGAAGCCCGTGCCGATGGTCGCATTCGTGGTAGCGGCCGTCCTCGGGTGGCAGGCTCCGAGTCAGTCTCAGGAGCCGGCGGCCACGTTCAAGAGTGGGGTGGATCTCGTGACGGTATCTGCGGTGGTGCGAGATCGGAATGGGCGGCTCGTGCCCAGTCTCCAGTCGAGAGACTTCGAACTCTACGACGCCGGCCAGCCCCGGACCATCACGGAATTTCGTTCGGAAGAGTCGCCCATCTCGCTAGCGGTCCTGCTCGATGTGAGCGGCAGCATGCAGGTCGGCTACAAGATGTCGGCGGCCGGCCAGGCGGCCCACCACCTATTGAGCTGGCTGAAGCCTGGAACCGACGAAGTAGCGCTCTTCGCCTTCGATACCGGACTCCAGGAAATCGCTCCGTTCACATCGGACACGCTGCACGTGCTGAACTCGCTCGACCAGGTGAAGCCGTTCGGCGCCACATCGCTCCGCGACGCGATTGCAGCCACGGCCCGGCGCGTCGTCGAACGGGGCCGTCTTCGCCGAGCGGTGGTGGTCCTGACCGATGGGGTCGATACGGCCAGCAAGATGAGCGCTCCCGAGGTGTCCGGCGTGGCGAGCGCGATCGACGTGCCCGTATACATCCTGGCGGTTGTGTCGCCGCTCGATCACGTGGGCGAAAAGAGCGCCGTGGCGAATCCGGAGACGTCGCCGCTCACCGGAGATCTGACAGACCTTGCGCGCTGGACCGGCGGTGCGCTGCTTATGTCGAGCGCGCCGGCGCATGCAAGCCTCGCGGCGCGGCAAATCGTGACGGAACTGCGGCATCAGTACTTGATCGTGTTCGAGCCGAGCGCCATTCCGGGCTGGCATCCGCTCGAGCTCAGGATGAGGGACAAGGACTTCACCGTTCGTGCTCGGAGTGGTTATTTCGCGGGCCATACACGCCCGGTTGGTAGCGCGCACTAGTAGATTTCTTCAGGAGGATCAGATGCGTAAAGTGTTGCTGGCGGCGGCGGTCATTGCGCTCGGCGTGGGAGGATCCACGGCGTGCGCGAGCAAGAAATATGTCAGGACCCGCGTGGGAGAGGTGAACACCAAGGTCGAATCCCTCTCGCAGGGTCTCGAGGAGACCCAGGAGCGGACGCGTAAGAACGAACAGCGCATTACCGAGGTCGATCAGAAGACCGACGCGGTCGGACAGCGTGCCGACGCGGCGGGCAAGGCGGCGACCGAGGCCAAGGACGCAGCCAACGCCGTCGGCATGAAGGCCGATGCGATTGACAAGGCGTCCAAGCGCCTGATTTACGAAGTCGTGCTCAGCGAGGACCAGGGCAACTTCAAGTTTGGCAAGACTGATCTTCCCGAGACCGCAACGGCGCGGATCGACGAAGTGATCAACCAGCTGAAGACCGACCCGAAGACCGTGTTCATCGAGATCGAGGGTCACACCGATTCACTCGGCGCCAAGAACGTCAACGAGCGCATTGGCCTCGAGCGAGCGGAGCAGGTGAAGAAGTACATCTACGAGCACCACCAGATCCCGTTGCACAAGATCAGCGTGATCAGCTACGGCGAGGACAAGCCGATCGCGCCGAACAACACGACGGCGGGCCGCGCGCAGAATCGCCGTGTTGTGATCAAGGTGTTGGCGTAGAAGAAGACAGGTCGCATCGAGGGTCGTCCTTCGGCGGAGCTCAGGACGACCACGAGCAAGTCAGGGTCGCAAGGTCTCAGGGTCATTCCCTTGGCGTTGCGACCTTTTCTACCTTTACTGGGTAACTCTTGAACTTCGCTTGACACCCACCTTCAAACCTCCCCTCCGACCCTGCGACTCTGAGACCCTTGGACCTTCGTTTATTGCGGTCCGCGCTCGAAAGCCGTAGATTTCCCGCATGGCCTTCAGATCCGAGATAACCCTCCGGCTGGCGAACAGCCCGGGTGCGCTGGCGGATGTCTGTCGCGTCCTCGCTGACGAGCGCGTGAAGATCGACGCCATGGCGCTCGACGCGAGCGGCACGCTCCGGATGGTGGTGGACAATCCTGTGCACGCCGCTGGCACGCTTCGTGAGCGTCACTACACGGTAGACACCAAGGACGTCCTGTATGTGGTCGTGCCGAACGATCACGTCGCCGCCGGGCGCGCGCTCGCCCTCATCGCCCAGGCCGGCATCAATGTTGACTACTCCTACGCCGGCTCGCTCGATTCCGACCGCATGACCGGCATCGTGGTCGGCGTGGCCGATCCTCAAAGGGCGTCCGCGGCGGCAGGCGTCTGAGCGTGCCCCGACAGACTCCCCGAAAGGTCATCCATGAAGCTGTTTGTCGAAACGATGGACGCAAGCCTGGTCGATTTCGACCCGGAGGGCCGTGTCCGCTTCGACGATGAAGATTGGCAGCGTCTCACGCTTCAGGAGCGGCGGGCCGTGATTCACTCGGCCAGTCAGGAAATCGATCGACTCACCGAGCTCATCCAGGTCCTCGAGCGCGAGCCTCCTCATGCGGTGTAATCGCGGCGGCCTCATCCGGACCCACGTTCGCCCTCCGGCGTCTAAAGGGAAGGTTTCGCCCGGATCCGCTTGCTCTGGCGCGAAACGTTGGCTATTCTTGGCATTCTCACCGCGTCACTTCACCTTCTGAGGGGGCTCTCAATGGCTCCGCACGACGAATTCAGCGTCAGCCGTCGCGACTTTCTGAAAACGGTTGGAGTGGGCAGCCTGGCCACAACTGTTGCAGGGGTGGCAGAGGCCGAGGCGCAGGCTGGCGCTCCCAGCCCGATCGGCCCGGGCGATGTCCCGATTCAGCTGACCATCAACGGCAAGCGGCACGACCTCAAGGTCGAGCCGCGCGTGACGTTGCTCGATGCGGTGCGAACCCGGCTCGACATCACCGGCGTCAAGCGCGTCTGCGACCGCGGCACGTGCGGCGCGTGCACGATGATCGTGGACGGGCGGACGGTCTACGCGTGCTCGATGCTGGCGATCGAGGCTCAGGGAAAGCAAATCCGCACCGTCGAAGGTCTGGCCAATGGAACGGTCCTGCATCCGGTTCAACAGGCGTTCTGCGACACAGACGGCTTGATGTGCGGCTTCTGCACGCCGGGATTCGTCGTGGCGGCGGTGGCCCTGCTCGAAAAGACTCCGAATCCGACGCCCGAGCAGGCCCGGCGCGGACTCGACGGCAACATCTGTCGGTGCGGCACCTACACGCGTGTGCTCGAAGCAGCGCTGGCGGCAAAGGGGGTGACCCGTGGCTGACGAACAGGTCCCCGAAGTCAACAGCCCCGCAAAACCGGTGGCGAACACGAAGTATCAGTGGCCAGCGAGCCCGACGCTCATCGGGTCTCGGCAGAAGCGGCTCGACGGTCCCGACAAGGTCACGGGCCGGGCGAAATATGCCTACGACGTCTCGCGCCCCGGCCTTCTCTACGGGCGCATTCTCCGATCGCCTCATCCGCATGCCCGCGTGAAGTCGCTGGACCTCGCGCCGGCGCTCAAAGCGCCGGGTGTCAAGGCGGCACTTGCCGTGATCGATCCCGCACAGGAAAGCAAGACCGGACATCGTGTGTTCTATCAGGGCGACGAGGTGGCGGCGCTGGCGGCGACGACCGAAGAATTGGCGGGCGATGCGCTCCGCCTGATCAAGGTGGAGTACGAAATCCTGCCGCACCTCGCGACGATCGAGCAGGCGATGCGACCCGAGGCTCCGCCCGTGTTCGAGGGTGGCAACGTCAAGGAAGGGAGCGCCGAAGAGAACGGAGACCTCGACGCCGGCTTCAAGGCGGCCGCGCACGTCGTCGAACAGAGTTACAACACACAGGTTCAGACGCACGTCAGCCTCGAGACGCACGGGTGCGTCTGTGAGTGGGATGGCGACAAGCTCACCTCGTGGGCATCCACTCAGGCGGTGCACGGGACGAAAGAGGGCTTCGCGGAAGCGCTCGGCATTCCGCAGACGAATGTGCGCGTGATCACGGAGTACATGGGCGGCGGCTTCGGCAGCAAGTTCGGTCCCGACGTGCAGGGCGTCTTGTGCGCGAAGCTCGCGAAGCAGGCGGGCGCGGCAGTCAAGATGATGCTCGATCGGAAGGAAGAGCACCTGGCCAGCGGCAATCGCCCGTCAGCCTACGCGCGCATCAAGGCGGGCGTCGCCGCCGATGGAATGTTGACCGCCTTCGATGCGGAAACGTGGGGCACCGGCGGCGCGGGTGCAGGGTCCGGGTTCCCGCTCCCGTACGTCTATCAATTCCCCAACCGTCGCCGGCGTCACAAGGACGTCTACATCAATGCCGGACAACAGCGGGCGATGAGAGCGCCCGGACATCCGCAGGGCTGCTACATCACAGAGATGTTGATGGACGAGCTCGCGGATGCCATCAAGATGGATCCGGTGGAGTTCCGGCTGAAGAACCTTCCGCCAGAGGGTCCGAGCGCTATGTGGCGCACGTATTTCCCGATCGCGGCGAAGCAGATGGACTGGAGCCGCCGGCACCCGACGGGCGATTCCACACCCGGTCCGATCAAGCGAGGACTGGGCTGCGCCGCCAATCGCTGGGGCGGCGGAGGCCGTGGCACCAAAGCGCACTGCGAGATTCTGCCGGACGGCGGCGTCGTGATGCGATCGGGCACGCAGGACATCGGCACGGGCACGCGCACGCTCGTCGCCATCATCGCCGCTGAAACGCTGGGATTGCCGGTCGCGGCGATCAAGCCGGAGATCGGTGATTCGCTCTATCCGTTCAGCGGCGGCAGCGGAGGCAGCACGACGGCGGCGTCCGTATCCCCGGCGATTCGCATCACCGCCCAGAAGGCCCTCGATGCGTTGTGCGCAAAGGTCGGGCCGTCTCTCGGCGTCGATCCGGCCACGCTCATCGCGGTCAACGGGCGGATTCAGGTGAAAGACAACGGGTCGAAGGGCATGGCGTGGAAAGAGGCATGCCGCCTGCTCGGCACGGAACCCGTTTCGGTCGACGGCGAATGGGAGCAAGGGCTTTCGTCGAGCGGCTCGAGCGGTGTGCAGTTCGCCGATGTCGAAGTGGACGTCGAAACCGGCATCACCCGCGTCAAGCGCATCGTCTGCGTGCAGGACTGCGGTCTCGTCATCGACAAGCTGACGGCCGAAAGCCAGATCAACGGCGGCATCGTGATGGGCATCAACTTCGCGCTGTTCGAAGATCGGATTCTCGACCGCAACACCGGACAGATGGTGAACCCGAACATGGAGTGGTATCTGCTCGGCGGTCCCTCTGACGTTCCGCAAATCGACATCACCATCGTCGATCAGTCCGACCGCGGCGTCATCGGGCTGGGCGAGCCCCCGTGCATTGCGACGGCGGCGGCGATTTCAAACGCCGTGGCCAACGCGACCGGCGTGCGGATACGCAGCCTGCCGCTGACGCCCGACAAGATTCTCAACGCGCTCGAGCGCGAGAGGACAGGAGGAACGCTGTGAAAGCGTTTGCCTACGTCAACGCAGCCAACGAGAAAGAGGCGGTTGCCGCGCTCGGCCAGTCAGGAGGCGTGCGCGGTCGCTTCCTGCCAATCGCCGGCGGGATGGACGTCCTCGGGCTGATGAAGGACTACGTGGCGCAGCCGGAGCGGCTCGTCAACGTGAAGGGCTTGGACGCGACGATCACCGCAACTCCCGATGGCGGATTGCGGATCGGTGCCGCCGCGCGCTTGACCGATCTCGTCGAGCACGCAGGCGCCGTCAGAGGATATCCCGCGCTGATCCATGCCGCTCTTGAAGTCGGTACGCCCCAGATTCGCAATCAAGGGACGGTGGGCGGCAACATCACGCAGCGCCCGCGTTGCTGGTACTTCAGGAACGAAGAGTTTCATTGCCTCAAGAAGGGCGGTGCCCGCTGCTTCGCGGTCGAGGGCGAGAACCAGTATCACGCGATCTTCGGTGAAGGGCCGTGTCACATCGTTCATCCGTCGAACCTGGCCGTGCCGGTCATCGCCTATGCCGGACGGTTTCGAGTGGTTGGTCCGTCGGGAGAGCGCGAGGTGGATGCAGGCGAGTTCTTCGAGATGCCGGATCGGAACATGTTTGGCGAGAACGTGCTCAAGCCGGAGGAACTGCTGACTCACATCATCCTGCCGCCGGCCGCGCAGATGAAGAGCGCGACCTACGAGGTGCGATTCAAGCAGGCGCACGACTGGCCGCTTGGCGTGGCTTCCGTCGTCCTGGCGATGAATGGCGAGACGGTGCGGTCCGCGCGCGTCGTGATGGGCGCCGTGGCGCCGATTCCGTGGCGCTCACAGGCGGCCGAAGCGGCGTTGACCGGCAAGCGGATCGACGAGACTGTGGCCGCCGGCGCCGCAGAAGCGGCCGTGCAGGGCGCCAAACCGCTGCGCGACAACGCCTACAAGGTGATGATCGCGCGCACGACAGTGAGGCGCGCGATCCTGCAGGCTGCAGGCATCAAGACTGTGTGATCGGTCGTCCTGACTGGAGCGAAGCACGCTATGGAGCACCCACCATTGACGTCCCGTCTCGTGAATCCGACCCATTGCGCGCACCTGCGCCACAAGGGTATGTACGTCACGTCGGTACCCGACCCGGACGAAGCGGCCTTTTACGACCGCTATGACGCCACGGCGTACTGGTGCACCCACACGCAAAAGGCCATTGGGCCGGACGGGAACCCCGTCCACGCCGATGCCTGCGTCGGCGGCCGTGAGTGCTGTAAGCACTAGGGAAATTGAGACTTGGTGAGTTTCAGTTATCAGTTCACAGTTATACTGTTGGCGGTCTTATACTGATAACTGACGACTGACAGCCGAGCCTGTTCTTTGGATAGCGAGGAACCCATGATGAAGCGAACGCTCGTATTGGCGGCAATTCTGGCACTTGCCGGTCGGTCCGCGCTGGCGGGTTCGAACGGCACAGTGACCGGGGCGTATGTGGAAGCGCGCACCGCCGAGGTCTTCACCGGCGGCTGCATTATGGGCAGTGAGGCGGAGACGGTCGGACGCCAGGCGATCCTCGCCTGGAAGATCGATCGCGGATCGTTCAATGGGCAATCGCTCGACGGGCTGTCCATCGTGGCGGCGGTCGCCGGCGATCACAACCTCGGGATTCGCGAGATCGGCGGCGACAAGCCGACGGTCGTGCGCAGTTTGATCGTCGTGGACGATCGCGCGAGTCAGGCGCAGCGCTCCGCCCTCATCGCCTTCGCGCGGACGATGTCTCGAGGGCTGGTGGGCGATGTCGTGGATGTCCAGGCCGCGCCGATCCGGTTTGCCAACGACACGAAGCACATCGAGGTAACGGCCGGTCAGGCGTCGCTCTCGGTGACGAAAGCCATGTCACACACTCCGGGCTGCGGCGCGATGCAGTGGTTCCACCCGCTGTCCGAGGTCGAACAGGCGTCGATTGGCTTGACCGACGAGCACGCCTACTCGGGCAATGCCCTCGGGACGCGTTGGAGCGACCCAGGCAAGCGGTCGGCGTTCTTCGGGACCTTCAAATACTAGATTCGTTCCAGGCGCGTCGGGCGTTCGACCGTGCGGGGTTGTCTCGAGCACGAATCGAAGACCGTCGCGCCATTTCTTTGTACCGGACACCACCGTTCGCACGGGTATGACCAGGACAGTGCTGCACCGATTCGTCAGCTCGTGTTTTATGACTGTTCTGATCGCATCGCCGGCCTCGGCGCAGGATCCCATCGTCACCGCCCACGGAGATCCGCCGCCGGCTGAGCTGGCCGAGCCGATCAAGGCTCTCCTGACGCCGGGAGGTCAGCTGGTCACGATCGGCGCGACAAAGATTCAATTCTGGTGGGTCAAGTCGCTGCCGCTCGCGGCGGGCTCGGCCGACCCCGCAACGTGGAAGGCAGTGACTGAAGGCACGACTGTCGGCGCGGTTCGGCTGTTGACGCCGCACAGCGACATCCGCGGGCGGAACATCAAGGCGGGGGTGTACACGCTGCGCTACGGGATTCAGCCCAACAACGGCGATCATCTGGGCGTGTCTCCCTTCCGGGACTTCCTGCTCCTGACTCCGGCGACGCTCGACACGGACCCGGCGCCGGTCGAGCACGATCCGCTCGCCGAGCGCTCGGGCAAGTCGATCGGAAGTTCGCACCCGGCGGCGTGGAGCCTGGATCCGCCGGTCTCGTCCGAGGAGCCCATGACGGTGCACACGAACGAGGCGGGGCACAAAGGCGTCGTTTTTCAAGTGCCGGTTTCGCGCGACGGCAAGGACGCGGGGGCTCTGCGGTTCGGGTTGATTCTGGTCGGCGAGATCGACGCCTGAGCGTATGAAGCCCCGAATCGACTGATGGATCTTCGCGACCGGGTTGCCCTCGTCACGGGCGTCAAGCGCATCGGAGCCGTCGTGTCGCGCGAGCTGGCCGCGAAAGGCGCGAGTGTCGCGCTTGCATACAACACATCGAAGTCGGAAGCTGAAGAAGCCGTTCGGGCGATCCGCGAAAAAGGAGGCCGCGCGGCGGCGTTTCAGGCCGATGTGACGAAGGCCGAGGCGTGCGATGAACTCGTCGCTCGCACGGTGACCGAGCTCGGTCGCCTTGACGTTCTGATCAACATGGCCTCGCTCTACAGGTCGAAGCCTTTCGACGAACTCAGCGAGCGCGACTGGGACGCGAACCTGGCGGTGGATCTCAAGGCGGCGTTTCTCTGCGCCCGCGCAGCCGTCCCGCACATGCGGGCAGCCGGAGGCGGACGGATCATCAGCATCTCCGACTGGCTCGCGCGAAGCGGCCGCCCACGCTACCCGGGGTTTCTCACGTACTACGTTGCCAAAACCGGCGTGATCGGCCTCACCGAGGCGCTGGCCCTCGAGCTCGCTCCCGCCAACATTCTCGTCAATGCGATTGCGCCGGGACCCATCCTGGCTCCGCCTGGGACCACTGAAGACGAGAGTGCCGCCGTGGAAAAGGCGACGCCTCTCGGGCGGTGGGGTGGTGAAGGTGAGATTGCGAAGGCCGTTCTCTTCCTCATCGACACGGACTTCGTGACCGGCGAGATCATCCGCGTCGATGGCGGCCGCCATCTCAAATAGGCTTCAGGCTTCTGGCTCCGGGCGTCAGGCTACTAGGTTTGCGCTTCGGAGCCTGAAGCCTGTAGCCCGAAGCCTGCCTTCTACACCGTTACGCCGAAGATTGCCCGCATCGACTCGAGCGCCCCGGTGAGTTCGCGGCGTTCGCGCGCGAAACAGAAGCGGACGAATCCTTCGCCGTTCCTGCCGAAGTCGGCTCCGGGCACGCAGCCAATCCTTCCCTGCTTGATCAGATACTCGGCCATCTGCCACGACGGCGACGCGGACGGATCCGTCGATGCGCCCGGCGGGCGCCAGTCTGGGTTGACCTTGAGAAAGGCGTAAAAGGCGCCTTTCGGCTTGTGACCGGTCAGGACATCGCCGCCCAGCTCTTCGATGCCCTTGTAGAAGAGATCGCGGCGAGCCTGGAGCTCGGTGCGGAATGCCGCAATCGAGTCCTGCGGGCCTTCGAGACCGCCGACTCCTCCCCACTGCACGACCGATGAGATGTTGCTCGCCGTGTAGAAGAGAATCTTCTTGGCTCGCTCTCGGAACACCGGATCCGTGGCCGACATGTAACCCAGACGCAGTCCGGTCATCGCGAACGACTTGCTGAAGGTGTAGAGGGAGATCGTCCGCTCGTGCATGCCGGGCAGCGACGCGATGCTCAGGTGCTCGGCGCCGTCGTACACGACATCCTCATAGGCCTCGTCTGCGATCACCATCAGGTTGTGACGCATGGCCATCTCGGCGATGGCCTCGATGTCTGAGCGCGTCAGCACGCCACCCGTCGGGTTGTGCGGTGTGTTGATGTAGATGGCGCGCGTTCGCGGCGTGATCTTGGATCGCAGCTCTTCGAGGTCGTAGCGCCAGCCGAGCGACTCGCGAAGCGGGCACGGCACCGGAACGGCATGCGCGGCGAGGACGTTCCCCATGCACGGCGGCCACTCAGGATCGGGCACGATGACCTCGTCGCCTTCTTCGAGCAGGGCCTGGCAGGTCATGTAGAGACCCTGAATCCCGCCGTTGGTGACCATCACGTCATCGGGCCCGGCAACTGGAATGCGATTGGTGGCTCGCAGCTTCTCGACGAGGAGATCGAGCAGGCGGGGTATCCCGGTCGTCTGCACGTAGTGGGTCTTGTTGTCGGCGATGGCCTTGACCATGCCCTGCTTGACGCTGTCCGGCGCATCGAAGCTTACGTCGCCCTGATCAAGCCGATACGGATCCTTGAGGCCGAACATCATGTCGCGGATACGGATGATTCCCGAGAAGGGCACAGAGTCGAGATATTTGGCCATGGTGTTCCTATCCTTGCACCTTGATGAGACCAACGCGAGTCAGAATGTTGTTCAGCGTGGACTGAGCCTGCTGAAGCGGCAGGTTGCTGATGTAAAAATGCCGCGCGCCGACGTCCAGCAGCCCGCGGAGCGTTCGCGCGCAGACTTCATCGGCGCTCACACCCGAACCGAATTCCTCCGACAACCCCTGCGCCGGCACCGGGAGGAACGTGCTCAGCTGATTGAGCGTCCGCGGGTTGGCGCTCCGGTAGTAGAAGACGCCAAAGAGCCCGGGCCTCGTCAACCCGCGGCGCTGCCCCTCTTCGATGAAGCGCGCCACGGGCGTCAGGTTGTGGTGCGAGACCACCTGGGTCAGATAGAAATCTGCGGTGAAGTTCGCTTCGATCAAGTACTCGACCTGCCGCGCCGCGTCCGCATACGGGTTAGCCCACCCACCCATCGAGAGATCGACGCCGCTTCGTTTGATGATCGATCGAAGCTGCCACGCGTGCTCGACCGAGCGAGGAGGCCCGACCGTTCGATCGCCGCCGAGGACGACCAGCGACCGGATGCCGTGCTGGCGCGCCCGTTCCGCATAGGACAGGCAGTAGCTCATCGAGTGCTTGGCGGTCAGGAAGGGGACGACGCGCTCGAGGGGCACGTCTGTCCCGAGATTGGTGATGAGATGTCGGAGGTTGTCTTCCTCGCTGGTGCCGACGGCGTTGTCCGTCAGGAAGACGAACGTCCCCTGCCTGGTGAGGGTACGGACGGCGTGATGCGTATCGATCCAGGCTTCCATGCCGTCGGTTGCGGCGAGCTCGGCGCGGGGAGGCCGCAGCTCGGCCGCCACGACCGAGTCCCCCTCACGCAATCGGTCAGCAAGGATCACCTGGTTTTGGTCTTGTAGTCTGCGGGCACGGTGAACATCGAGGCATCCACGGCTTCGGTCGAGACAGCCGTCACGGTCGTCGTCAGGCCACCGCCACCCATCTTGTTCATCATGGAGCCCATCATGCCGTCCGCGTCGAACTTCATCTGCATCTCCGTCTGGTATGCGATGCCGCCGAGCGCCGCGATCTTGCGGTACATCTCGACGGTGCTCTTGAGCTGCGCGCTTCCCGGGCCGCGGGCGGCGTCCGGATTGCCGAAGAACAGTCCATTCTCTGCCGCCGCGGTGTAGAAGCCGGCGTAGTCACTGGCGCCGGGCACACCCTTCGCAATCCAAATCGCGCCCGTCATGTTCATGGCCATGGTGTTGTCGCCCATCTTCATGGGAATGCTCATGGCGAGGTCGTATCCCGCGCACGGTGTGTTCAGGATGGTTCTGGTCTGACCGTTCGGCGTCATGGTGACCTTGGGCTCGCCAGCGATCATCTGTTGCATGTTGGCCTGCAGATCCGCCAGGTTGTAGACGACCGCCTCTTTCTTTTCCGGGTTGAGCGAGATCATCTGCCTCGTCGCTGCATCCATGATCGTCACGCGCCCTGCCGTTTCGGTCCGCATCTTCGTCCCCTTGATATACGACTTGCTCGCCATCCCGGCGTCGCCCATGCCCTTGCCGGCCAGCGTCGAGGAAATCGTGACATCCGCGCGAAGCGGCGCCGCACTCGCGAGAAGGAGACCGAAGCCGATCAGCAACCTGTTCATCATGACCTCCGAAAAGCACCAAGTGGGGATCTGTCCGAGTATACCAGCGGATGCGCGGACGGGGGAGCCGGCTAGTTGCTCGTCTCGTCGATCGCAACGAGCGTGCGAACGGTGAACGCGAGCGTCGTCAACCTCAGGTGCTTGATCAGGGGAGGATCCACAACGCCGTGGCGCGATTTGGGATAGAGCATGAGCTCGAATCGTTTGCCCGCCTGCTGCAGGGCGTACGCGAACTGCATGGTGTTCTGCATGTGCACGTTGTCATCGATCGTGCCGTGAATCAGCAGCAGCGCGCCATGGAGACTGGCCGCGGCGAAGCGAGGCGCGCTCTTGCGGTAGCCCTCGGCGTTCGACTCTGGACGACCCATGTACCGTTCCGTGTAAATCGTGTCGTAATCCCGCCAGTCCGCCACCGTCCCGCCGGCTATGCCCATCCTGAAACTCGTGCTGTGCGTCAATGCGTAGCTCGTCATGAACCCGCCGTAGCTCCAGCCCTGGATGCCGAGGCGCGATCCATCGACAAACGGCTGCAGTTTGAGCCACGCCACGCCGTCTTCGATATCCTGCAATTCGGGCTCGCCGAGGCGGTGGTGGAGCGGCCACGCTGACACGGCGCCCTTCCCGCTGGCGGTTCGGTTGTCACACACCCAGATGATTATTCCCTGTTGCGCTACGAGCTGGCGATACATGTACTCCGTCCCCGACCATTCGTTCTGCACTTCGGGCGCGTGCGGTCCGCCGTACGTCAGCTGGAGCACGGGATAGCGTCGCTTGGGATCGAAATCGGGCGGCTTGATCATCATGGCGTTCATGACAAAGCCATCCCGCGTCTTGACCTCCAGGAATTCAGGCGTCGCCAGCCGATACTCCTTCAACGCGGCGGCGACGTTGTCATCGATGACGCGCCATTCACGGCCGTCGGCATGGTGCAGTCGCGTCTGAGGCGGCGTCGTGATGTCGTTCCAAACGTCGATGTAGCCGCTGAACGCCGGGCTGAAGCGGGGAGCGTGCGTCCCGGCCCTGGACGACAAGCGAGTGAAGTCGCGTCCGTCGAGCCTCACGCGATAAAGGTCGAGATCGATGGAACTCCGCTCCGTTCCGGTGAAATAGATCCAACCGCCGGTTTCATCGACGCCGCTCAGCGTGCGGGCTTCCCATTGTCCCTGCGTAACCGGCTGGATGAGTGTCCCGTCCGCCTTGTAGTGATAGATGTGCTTCCATCCGGTCCGTTCGCTCAGCCAGAGAAACGATCCATCTGCGAGCCAGGAGGGATTCTGATTCCGATTGACCCATGCTTTGGTGGTTTCCCTGAGCAGGGTGCGAATCTGCCCGTTGCCTCGATCCGCAACGTTGAGGTCGAGCCACGTCTGCTCGCGATCCTGAATCCGAACGACGACGGCTGAACTGTCGGACTTCCAGCCGAGATCGACCACGAGAAAATCGATCGCCGCGTACTTGGACGTGTCCGCCCAGGCAACCGCGCCCCCACTCGACGGCACAATGCCGACCCGGACCTTGGGATTGGCATCGCCAGCCTTGGGGTAGGGCCACGTTTCGAGGGACTGGCGGTACGGCAGGTGATCGACAACCGTAAATGAGGGAACCGAAGACTCATCGAGCTGGAGAAACGCGATGTGCGATGAGTCCGGACTCCACCAGTACCCTTGATAATTGTCGCGACCGTACAGCTCTTCCTGATACACCCAGTCGAGCTTGCCGTTCAGAAGACGTTCGCTGCCGTCCGACGTGAGTGCCCGTTCCTTGCGATCGGCCAGATCGACGACGTAGAGGTTGTTCCTGCGAATGAACGCGACCAGGCGCCCATCCGGGCTGAAGGTCGCCTCTTCCTCTTCGTCTGGTGTCGACGTCAGGCGCACGACCTCGTCTGTTCCGAAGCGGTAGAAGGAAAGATCGTCGGCGAACGTGATCAGGGCGCCGGTGAAGTCTGAATTGAAATTGAGATCGGGCGAACGTGAAAGACTGTTGGCTTCGTCTTCTGACATCCCGGGAGCCTTTGAGAAGGCTCGCACCATGCGCGCACGGTCGAAGAGCGGTTCGGATCGTCCCGACGCCGCCTCCACTTTGAGCCACTCGACCGACGAGCTTCCAGGAGTCTCAGGCTTTGGCCAGGCGTAATGCTTCTCGTCGGTCCAGACGAGCCCAGTGACGGGCGCGCCGCTGAACCGCTCCTTCGTGTCGGGGTCAAAAATCGCATCGAGCGACAAAGGCTTCTGCTGCGCGCGCGCGGGCGGGGTTGCGGCGACCACCGCGAGCGCGACGAAGATTCCGCCGGCGAACGATCTGGTTCGACCCACCGTGAAACGACTCCTTTTGTTGAGCTTTTAGGATCAGCTTAGCAGATTTGATAAAGTCACCCTGGAGCGCGATCCACTGACCAGTACGCTGACCTTTCTCGGCGCCGCCCGCACCGTCACCGGATCCAAGCACCTTCTTCAGGTCGGAAGCACGCGGATTCTGATCGACTGCGGTCTCTTCCAGGGACTGAAAGAGCTGAGGCTGCGGAACTGGCAGCCTCTGCCCGTTGAACCGGCCGACGTGCACGCGGTCGTGCTGACCCACGCGCACATCGATCATTCGGGCTACTTGCCTCGCTTCGTGGCGGGAGGGTTCCGCGGCCGCATCTTCTGCACGGGTGGAACCGCGGATCTCTGCCGGATCATGTTGCCCGACGCGGGGCGCCTGCAGGAAGAAGATGCCAGGCAGGCCAATCGCCACGGCTACTCGAAGCACGCACCGGCGCTGCCGCTCTTCACCGAGGCCGATGCGTTTCGCGCCATCTCGCAGCTTCAGCCCATCGGCTTCAACCGGAGCCTCGACGTGGCGCCAGGCATCGCCCTGGAGTACATCGTTGCCGGCCATCTCCTGGGGTCGGCCTATGCGCGGGTGACGATTCAGGGCGGCCCGCAAGTACTGTTCGGAGGGGATCTTGGACGCTACGGACGACCAGTGTTGCCGGACCCGTCCCCGGTGGATCAGGCCGACGTGCTGCTCTGCGAATCAACTTATGGCGATCGCGTCCATGAACCTGACGACAATGGAGCCCATCTCGCCGAGATCGTGCGCGAAACGGTCCGTCGCGGGGGGAAGCTGATCATTCCTGCATTTGCGATCGGCCGCGTCGAGGAAGTGTTGTATTGGATCGGCCGCCTCGAGGCGGCCGACGCAATTCCGCGGCTGCCGGTGTATGTGGACAGCCCCATGGCGATAGACGCGCTCAAACACTACAGGGCGCGCCTGAACGAGCTCGACGGCGACCTCTCGACGGGCACGGGCAAGCTTTGTGCGTTCTGTACTGCACGCCTCGAGACGATCGCCAGCGTCGAGGACTCCAAGCGACTGACGGCGTCCACCACGCCCTCGATCGTGCTGTCAGCGAGTGGAATGGCCACCGGCGGGCGGGTGTTACATCATCTGAAAGCCGCCCTGCCCGATCCGCGGAATACCGTGCTCTTCGTGGGATTTCAAGCCGAAGGCACACGCGGGCGCCAGCTGGTGGACGGAACCAAAGAAGTCAAGATCCACGGCCAGATCGTTCCGGTGTCCGCACGGATCGAGAAGATTGATTCGATGTCGGCGCACGCTGACGCCCAGGAGATCATGAAGTGGCTCGGCACCTTCCGCCGACCACCCAGGTCCACCTTTCTGGTGCATGGCGAGCCGCGCGCGATGGACGCGCTCAAGGCCACCATCGAGCGCGAGAAGGCGTGGACGGTTCAGACGCCGGAGCCGTTGACGACGGTGGAGCTTCACTAGGAGCAGCGGGTGTATTTCTTGCCCTAATCGATTGAGGACCTGACATGAAATTGAACTCGATCATCGTGATGTGCCTGGCAGTCCTGGCGGCGTCCTGCTCGAAGGCTCCGGAGCCTGCGCCATCCACGGCGACGGCACCTGCCAGCGAGGCGGCGCAACCGGCTGCGGAGCGCAAGTATTTGTTGGAGCGTGTCGATGACGCGGCGGTCGTGCAGCTCTACGCGGATAGTTTCAGGGCGCTTTCGCTCAAGGAAAAGACGCTCGTCTGGCACCTCTATCAGGCAGCAATCGCGGGGCGCGACATCTTCTTCGATCAGCGCTATGCCCACAACCTCGAGATGCGCGACATCCTCGAGGCCATCGTCACGCATCCGGACGGCATCGATGCGGCGACGCTCGATGAGATCAGACGCTATACAAAACTCTTCTGGATCAACACGGGGCCCTACAACAACCTGACGGCGCGCAAGTTCGTTCTCAAGTGCACGCCGGACGCGTTCGCCCAGGCAGCGGCACGCGCTTCGCAGTCGGGAGCGACGTTCCCCACAAGAGCCGGTGAAGATCTCTCGGCCCTCCTGACTCGCCTGCGGCCGATGTTCTTCGATGCGACGTTCGAGCCGATCGTGACCAACAAGGCTCCTGGTCCAGGCAAAGACATCCTCGCCGACAGCGCCAACAATCTGTACAGCGGCATCAGGATGAAGGACCTGGCAGGATTCACCGAGCGTTATCCGCTCAACTCACGCCTGGTGAAGCAGAACGGCAAGCTCGTCGAAGAGGTCTATCGGATCGGCGGGCGCTATGACAAGGAGATTTCAGAAATCGTCAAGCATCTCGAAGCGGCGCTCCCGTACGCGCCCGAGGCGACGGCCAAAGCGCTTCAGGCGCTCATCAAGTTTTACAGAACAGGCGAGACGGAGGATCGACGGCAGTACGACATCGCGTGGGTGCAGGACAAGGCATCGAGCGTCGACACGATGAACGGATTCATCGAGGTCTACCTCGACGCGCGCGGCATCAAGGGCGGCTGGGAGGGGCTCGTCTACTACGTGAATCACGAGAAGACCGAGGCTATCCAGAAGCTGTCGCGCGAGGCGCAGTGGTTCGAAGACCGCATGCCGTGGGATGCAAAGTATCGGAAACAGGGCGTCCAGGGCATCACGGCGAATGCCATCGATGTCGTGATCGAAACCGGCGACTCGGGTCCGATCACGCCCGTCGGCATCAACCTCCCGAACGATCAGGCCATCCGCGAGCGGTATGGAAGCAAGTCCGTCTCGCTGTCGAACGTGAACGAAGCGTACGGTCGCGCCACCGTGCCGGGATTCAGGAGCGAGTTCTCGTGGACCCCCGAAGAGGCGGCGCGAGCCAACAAGTGGGCCGAGACCGCCGGCGATCTCCTCGTCAACATGCACGAGGTCATCGGCCACGCCTCGGGCAAGATGTCCGAGAGCGTGAAAGGCAGTCCGCAGCAGGCCTTGAAGGAACAGTTCTCCGCGATTGAAGAGGGCAGGGCGGATCTGGTGGCGTTGTATTTCTTCCCCGATCCCAAACTGGCGGAGCTCGGCCTGGTGAAGGCGGCCGACCAGGACGAGATTGTCAGAACCGAGTATGAAGGGTATACGCGGAATGCGCTGGTCCAGCTCAGTCGGGTGCGTGAAGGCACACAGATTGGCGAGGACCACATGAAGAACCGCCAGTTCATCATCCGGTGGCTGATCGAGAACAGCAAAGCTATCGAAGTCCGTCAACGGGACGGGAAGTGGTACTACACCATGACGGACGTGAAGGCGTTTCATGACGGCGTCGGGCGCCTGCTCTCAGAGGTACAGCGGATCAAGAGCGAGGGCGACTACGCGGCAGCGAAGAAACTCGTCGAGACGTACGGCGTGCACTTCGATCCGAAGCTGCGTGATGAGGTCGTCGCGCGGGTAGACAAGCTCAACCTGCCGTCCTACACGGGATTCGTAATGCCGAGGCTCGAGGCCGTGACCGACAACACCGGCGCGATCACTGACGTCCGCATCTCGTATCCGGAGGACCTGACGACCCAGATGCTCGAATACTCGGGTCACGCCCGGAAGCCGCAGAGCTCGACGCCGTGATCCTTCGCCTCGTTGGCGCGGCGTCACTCGCCCTGACGGCGGCGAACCTTCCATCGCCTGCGCCACAGACACGAGCGCCGGCGCCGCCGCGATCGAGCGCCGTCCTTCAGGCGGTAATTGCCGCCGAAGACAGGCGCGCCTCGCGGCCGTCCGATCTCGAGCTTCTCCAGTCGAGTCTCGACGACCCGTCCGTGGACGTGCAGGTGGCCGCGATCAGGGCGCTGGGCAGGCTCGAGCGCCCCGCCGTGGCCGTGACCATTGCCGGCGCGCTCGCGGCCGCGGCCCCGGCGGTGCGTGCCGAAGCAGCCGATGCGCTCGCACAGGCCGTTTCCCAGGAAAACGCGGGTCCGGGGGACATCGCCAACGCTGCGGAGCGGCTGATTGCACGACTCGACGCCGAAGCCAATCCGAGCGTCGCGCGCGTCGTGCTCGAGTCACTGGGGCGGCTGCGCTACGCGTCGCCGGAGGACGGTGGGCGAGTCCGGGCCGAGGACAGACTGAGGTCGGCGCTCCTCAATCCGACTGATGGTGACGAATTCCGTCTGGGCGCTGCTCGAGGTCTTGAATCGCTGACACGACGTGTCGAGAAGATCGGCCCGATAGCAGACGGCACGGCAGCCGCACTTCGCGCGGCGGTCGAGCGCCCGGACGAACCAAGTTCTGAAGCGGCTGTCGTGAGACGACTGGCGCTCGGTGCCCTGGTCAACGCGCGGGCCATCGATCGCGGCACGCTCGACTCCACTACCCGCGATCCGGACGTGCAGGTCAGACAGATTGCCGCGGCGGCCCTTGGACGTCTCGACGCAGTCGATGACCGCGCTCCACTTGTCGATCGCGGCCTGCTAGACTCCTCGCCCATGGTCAGGCTCGAGGCGCTCAGGACATATGGGAAACGCCTTCAGGCGACCGGCTGCCAGCCGATTGTGTCGGCAAGCTCGGACGCGAATCCGCATGTCGTGCTGCTCGCGCTCGATCTTCTCGGTCAATCGTGCGCCGATCGACCAGCGGCGCAGCACGTGCTCGAGCGATTGGCAAGAAACGATGAATGGCAGCGCTCGGCACATGCATTTGTATCCCTTGCGAAACAGTTTCCGGAATCGGCACGTCCGCTCATGGACCGGTTCGCCGCCAGCCCGATTTGGCAGGTCCGGATGTATGCCGCGCAGGCTGCGCTCGCTCTCAAGGACGCCGATCGGCTTCGTCTGCTTGCCTCCGACCGGAACGATAACGTGTGCCAGTCGGCGCTCGAAGCACTCCAGAAACTGCAGGCACACGATGCCGACGAACACTTCATCGCGGCACTGGCTCGTCGCGATTATCAGACGGTGCTGACAGCGGCGACGGCACTCGAAGGTTCGCCGCGAAAGGCGCAGGCAATCTCTGCGCTGCTGGCGAACCTCGAACGGGTGACGAGAGAGCATCGCGACACGAGCCGGGATCCCAGAGTGGCGATCCTGAAGCGCGTTCAGGAGCTCGGCGACGCCGGTCAGGCTGCGGACCTCCAGCCGTACCTCCGGGATTTCGATCCCGAGGTCGCGAACCTTGCCGCGACGATTCTGACTGGGTGGGCGAAGAATCCGGTTTCCGCAGCACCGCTTTCCAGGTCGATCGAAACACCCCTTCTTGAGTTCAAAAACAACACGGCGGCGACCGCCGTCGTCTCCATGCGCGGCAGGGGCACGTTCGAGCTGACCCTGTTGGCAGCAGAAGCGCCAATCACGGTGTCCAGGTTCGTCAGCCTGGCGCGGGCGGGCTACTACAATGGCCTCACATTCCACCGTGTGGTGCCGAACTTCGTCATCCAGGGCGGAAGTCCCGGCGCCAACGAGTACATGGGAGACGGCGACTACCTGAGAGACGAAGTTGCCCGCCGGTCTCACCGTCGTGGCACACTGGGCATCTCCACCCGGGGACGCGATACGGGCGACGCGCAGATCTTCGTCAATCTCGTGGACAACCCGCGTCTCGATCACATCTACACGGTATTCGCCGAGGTCTCCCGCGGCATGGAGGTCGTGGATACTGTTCTCGAAGGCGATGTCATCGACCGCATCGACATCGTGGGCGCCGCGATGACGCCCAGGCACGCCGGCCGTTCGAGCCCAAGTCCTCCGCGAAGTCCGGCCTCGTAACTCGCCTGCCATGTTCTCGTCCCGCGTTCCTTCGGAGCGGACCGTCAACCGGATCGCCAAGCTGCAGGCGGCGATGCGCGCATCGCGCGTGACATATCTCGACCTGACAGAATCGAATCCAACGCAGGTGGGTCTGGACTATCCGGTTGGTCTGCTCGAAGGACTCGGCCACGCGCGCGGTCTCACATACGCCCCGTCTCCTTTTGGCCTGCTGGACGCGCGCCGCGCCGTGGCCGCGGACTTTGCGCGCCGGGGAATCGAGGTGAGCCCCGAGCGGGTGATCCTCACGGCAAGCACCAGCGAAGCCTACGCGCTCCTGTTCAAGCTGCTCTGCGATCCCGGCGACGAAGTACTCGTGCCTGGGCCCAGCTATCCACTCTTCGAGCATCTCACCAGGCTCGACGCCGTGGCGGCGACGCCGTACGAACTCGAATACCACGGCCGATGGGCGCTCGATTTCGAGAGCCTGGAGCATCAGATCTCGCCCAGGACGAAGGTCATGCTGGTGGTCAATCCCAACAATCCCACCGGATCGTTTCTCAGCCGGCCGGAACTGGATCGCGTGGCGGATCTCTGCCAGTCGAAATCTCTGACCCTCATCGGTGACGAGGTTTTTGCGGACTATGCCTGGCGTGACGAGGCTCCACCCTCGGTACTCCAGCAGGACTCGGCCCTTGCGTTCAGTCTTGGGGGACTTTCCAAGTCGGTCGGCCTGCCGCAGCTCAAGCTGGGCTGGATGGCGGTGACCGGCCCTGGCGGGCTCGTGAAGGACACGCTGGAGCGTCTCGAAATCATCTGTGACACGTACTTGTCTGTTTCGACGCCGGTCCAGCTGGCGCTCGGGGAGTTGCTCGATCGCGGCGCCGACGTGCGCCAGCAGATTCGTGCGCGCATTGTCGGAAACGTTCACGAGCTGGAACGCGTGATGGCGCGCCATCCCTCCTGCCAGTTGCTGCGCGGTGACGGCGGCTGGTACGCGGTCGTGCAGGTGCCAGCCACGGAATCGGAAGAGACCATGGTCGTGGACCTCCTGGAGCGCGACCACGTGCTCGTGCACCCCGGATATTTCTTCGACTTTCCGTCCGAGGCCTTCATCGTCGTGAGCCTGTTGCCCCGCCCCGACGAGTTTGCTCGCGGCATCGAGGCGATGTGCCGTCGGTTCGCCGTCATGTCCTGATGCAGCCGCAACCGATGAACCTGCATCTTTCCGGTGGGCGACATGCGGGCGTGCTCGTTCCGCTCTTTTCCATTCCCTCCAGTCTGAGCTGGGGCGTTGGCGAAATCGGCGATGTCGAACCCTTCGCGCGGTGGCTGGCCGGCGGCTCGCAATGCCTCCTTCAGCTGCTGCCGATCAACGAGATGTCGCCTGGGGAGACGTCGCCCTATTCCGCGCTCAGCGCGATGGCCATCGATCCGCAGTTCATCAGCGTCCATAGGATGGCGGATTTCCAGGCATCCGGAGGAGAAGCCGCACTCGACCCCGATCTCAGACGCGTTCTGGACCTGGTCCGCGCGTCCCCGCGAATTCTCTACAGGGAAGTGCGCGCGCTGAAACGCGTGGCGCTCCAGCGTGCGTTCGCGCGCTTCGTCGATGAGGAGTGGCTGAAGGACACGGCGCGCCGACGGCAGCTTGCAGACTTCGTGCAGGATCAATCGTGGTGGCTCGACGACTACGCGACCTTTCGAGCCGTGCATCAGCGTGAGGGCAATCGCGCGTGGACTGAATGGGATGCGCCGCTGCGCGAGCGGCAGATTGAGGCGATCGATGCCGCTCGGAGCGAACTGGCCCGCGAGAGGCTCTATCACCAATACGTCCAGTGGATCGCGCACGAGCAGTGGCAGGAGGTCCGCCGCGTGTCGCCCGTGGCCCTTCTGGGCGACGTCCCGTTCGGCGTCGCCACCGACAGTGCCGACGTCTGGGCGTCACAGGACGAGTTCAGGCTGGATGCGTCGGTCGGTGTGCCGCCCGATGCCTTCAGCGATCTCGGACAGGACTGGAAGCTGCCGCTGTTCCGCTGGGATGTCATGCGCGATCGAGGTGACGACTGGCTGGAACGCCGCGCGCGCCGGACGGCCGCGCTGTTCGACGGCTATCGCATCGATCACGTGGTCGGATACTTCAGGACCCACGCGCGTTCGCTCGAGACGGGAGAGGGATCCTTCACACCGCTCGAGGAGCCGGACCAGGTGGAACAGGGCGAACGCCTGATGCAGTTGTTCCTCAAGGCCGGCGGCAAGGTGATCGCCGAGGATCTCGGCACCGTGCCCGACTTCGTTCGATCTTCGCTCTCAAAATTCGGGCTGCCGGGCTATCGGATCCTGCGCTGGGAACGGTACTGGTCTCAGCCCGGTCAGCCATTCGTAGATCCCGGCACCTATCCCGCGGCATCTGTCGCGACGACCGGCACGCACGACACCGAGCCGATGGCCGCATGGTGGGAGAGCCTCTCTCTCGAGGACCGACATCAACTGCTCGCCGTCCCCGCGTTAGGTGAATGGGCCGATGGGGATCCGGCGGCGGTCAATCGACCATTTGATCCGCAATTGCGGGACTCGGTGCTCCGCGCGCTCTTCGGCTCCGGTTCGGATCTGCTCATCCTGCCGGTGCAGGACGTCTTCGGATGGTCCGATCGCGTGAACGAGCCGGCGACCGTCTCCGAGGCCAACTGGACATTCCGGCTGCCCTGGCTGGTCGATCGGCTGGACGGCATTCCCGAGGCGAGGGAAAGGCAGCGAGCCCTTCGGGAGTGGAGTGGACGCCACGATCGATCTTGAGGTTGTTGGGAACCGGCCGCCCGGCGATCAGAGTCGGTCGAGGATGGCGTCGGTCATGGCCGCACAACCGAGCGTCGGCCTTCCAGGTCGCGCCAGGTCTCTCGTCGCACAACCATCCAGAAACGCGCGTCCGATGGCCGCCTCGATGGATTGCGCCTCGAGTTTCGCGTTCAACCCGTACTCGAGCAGCATGGCCGCCGACGCGATCGATCCCACGGGATTGGCCGAATCGGTTCCCACCAGCGTCGGCGCGGAGCCGTGAACCGGCTCGAAAAGTCCCACCCTCCCTCCGACGCTCGCCGACGGCAGGAGTCCAAGCGATCCGGCGATCGCGCCCGCTTCGTCTGAGAGGATGTCCCCGAACAGGTTCTCGGTGACGATGACGTCGAACGCGCTCGGTTCGAGCACGAGGCGCAGCGCACAGGAATCGACGTACGTCGTGTCGTAGCGCACATCGGTGTATTTCGCCGCGACTCTTGGCACCACGTGCCGCCACAGCTGGGACGTTTCGAGCACGTTGGCCTTGTCCACCAGCGTCACGTGGCGTCGGCGCACCCGCGCCGCCTCGAATGCCACCACCGCAATCCGCTCGATCTCAGGTCCGGTGTACGGCAGCGTGTTGACGGCCTTTTCGTTCTCGAGGTCGAGGTGGCGCGGCTCACCAAAATATAAGCCGCCTGTCAGCTCGCGCACGATGAGCATGTCCGTGCCGGCCAGTCGATCGGCACGAATCGGACTGATGTCCTCAAGCCCTGGCCAGACGCGTGCAGGGCGGAGGTTGGCGAACACGCCCAGCTCGCGGCGCAGGCGGAGCAGTGCGCTTTCGGGCCGCGACTGCGGTGGCAGATGGTCGAACGCGGGATCGCCGACGGCCCCGAGCAGGATCGCGTCGGCCTCGAGGCACGCGGCCAGCGTCTCGGCCGGCAGCGCCGTCTGATGCAGCCTGAGCGCAGCCCCACCGATCGGGTATTCACGGAATTCCAAGGAATGCCCGTGTCGTTCGGCGATAGCGGTGAGTACGCGCGTCGCGGCCGCGGTGACTTCCGGTCCGATTCCGTCACCGGGCAGAAGCACGATCCGCGACCGCATCGGGTCAGACCCCGTGGCCGTACCCGGCGACGCTCACATGGTGATGGTCGTCAACGGCGGCGTGCGGAACGGCCGCATGGCCGCACACTTCCTCGACAATGGCGAGCAGGTTGGCGTCGGAGATGGTCTTCTGACGATCCGCGACCGCGATCATGCTGCGATAGACGCGATCGAGCTGCAGCTTGTCGAGCTTGACGCCCAGCTGCTCGCAGCGCTGGCGCACGGCATGCCTGCCGGAGTGCTTGCCCAGCACGAGCGTGCTCGACGGCAGGCCCACGTCTTCCGGACGCATGATCTCGTAGGTGCGTCGATCCTTCAGCATGCCGTCCTGATGAATCCCGGCTTCGTGAGCGAACGCATTCCGTCCAACGATGGCCTTGTTGGCCTGAACGGATTCACCGGTCAGCGACGTCAGCAGCTGACTCGAGGCGAAGAGCTGCTCGCTGCGGATGCCGGTTTCGAACGGAAGCCGATCGGCCCGAACACGCGTGGCCATTACGAACTCTTCGAGCGCCGCATTCCCAGCGCGCTCGCCGATGCCGTTGATGCAGCATTCCACCTGCCGAACACCGGCCTGGACCGCCGCCAGTGAATTGGCCACGGCCAGCCCGAGATCGTCGTGGTTGTGAGCGCTGAAGGTAGCCTTGTCTGCATTGGGCACGGTCGAAAGGATCCGGCGGAAGAATTCTCCGATCTCGTCCGGCGTCGAGTAGCCGACCGTGTCCGGAAGGTTGACCGTCGTAGCAGCCGGCGTCGATCACCGCTTCGACGACACGGCATAGGAACTCGAAATCGCTGCGCGTGGCGTCCTCGGCCGAGAACTGCACGTCCGAGGTGAATCGACAGGCGTGCTTGATCGCCTTGACCGCCGTCTCGAGGCATTCCTCTCGCGAGATGCGCAGCTTGCGGGTCAGGTGGAGATCAGAGGTGGCGATGAACGTGTGGATGCGCGAGCGTTCGGCCCCGGCCAGCACCTGTCCCGCGCGCTCGATGTCGCTCTCCGCGCATCGGGCCAGCGCCGCAATCACCGGTCTCCTGATCTCGGCGGCAATGAGGCGGACGGCCTCGGCGTCGGCTTCCGAGGCGATGGGGAACCCGGCCTCGATGATGTCAACACCCAGGAGGTCGAGCTGTCGAGCGAGACGCACCTTCTCATCGATCCGGAGCGAAAATCCCGGCGCCTGCTCGCCGTCCCGGAGCGTCGTGTCGAAGATCAGTACCCGGCTGGTGGACATACCCACGCCCCTTTCTGGACGTTGTAGCGGTCGGCGCGGCCTTCCGTCAAATGTATAATAATTAACATTAAATAATCATAATTTATGATACCGTGCGCGGTTCAGAACCGGCTATGGAACTGAGCGAGCTCAACGTCTTCCTCACGGTCGCTTCCGAGCGCAGCTTTTCGAAGGCGGCGGGGAAGCTCCACCGGACCCAACCCGCCGTGAGCCAGGCGATTCGCCGGCTCGAGGACGATCTGGGGGAGCGCCTCTTCGATCGATCGGCGAAGGACGGGTCGCTCACCGAAGCCGGTCGCGTCCTGCGGAACTACGCGCAGCGGCTCATGCGTTTGACCGAGGAGGCCGAGGTCGCCGTGCGCGAGCTCCGCGACCTCCAGCGCGGGCGCGTCCTCATCGGATCGAACGAGGCGGCCGTTCACACGCTGCTGCCGCTCGTGGAGCGCTTTCGCGCGCGTCATCCGGGCATTCAGGTCGATGTCCGGCGCGTGCCCGCGCGCCAGATAGCCGTCGAGGTGACGCAGGGCAGCCTCGAGTTCGGCGTGCTGACGTTTCAGCCAGCCGAGCGCAACCTGGGAGCCGTGGCGATCGGAACCGACGAACTGGTGATGCTCCTCCATCCGAATCATCCGCTCGCCGGCCGTCGCTACGTATCCCTCGATGAGTTCGGACGCCAGGCGGTCGTGGCGCACAACGATCCGTCGCCTGCGCGCGAGCGCGTCCTTCGCCTGTTCGAAACTCGGCGCGTCCCGCTCAATATTCTCATCGCCTTGCCGAGCCTGGACGGCATCAAGCGCGCGGTCGAGATGGAGCTCGGGGTGGCCCTCCTGCCGCGTCGGTGCGCGCTCACCGAGATCGCGACGGGCCGGCTCGTTGCGGTGCCCGTCTCGAACGTCTCACGCGTGCGCCCGCTTCGTCTGGTCTACAGACGGGGCGTGCAGCTGTCTCATGCGGCGTCGGCATTCCTGGCCGTGGCTCAGGAACACGAGGGGCGGGCGGACAGCCGACGCGCGGAAAAACCCGGAAAAACCGCGGGGGCTCAGAATCCCGAGATGTAGGGCAGCGTACGGGCAACGGCCCGCACGCTGTCTTCCTGTTCCAGGAGGAGGGCCGTGGCATCCCACACGCCTTCGAGGAAGGCGGCCTGAGCCGCGTGCGGCATCTCGGCCCGCACGGAAAGATCCCGTCCGCTCGAGACAACCAGGTCGGCCACGTTCACCGAGAAGGTCCGCTTCGGATCGTCCTCGACCATCCGCATCAACCGGTCCACGTCATCGGCGCTCACCTTGACACACGGAAGCCCGAGCGCGACGCCGTTGCCGAAAAAGATCTCCGAGAACGATTCGCCGACGACGGCCTTGATGCCCCAGCGGACGAGTGCCTGAGGCGCGTGTTCCCGTGACGAGCCGCAGCCGAAGTTTCGGTTCACCAGCAGAATTGAGGCGCCCTTGTACGCGGCGTTCGAAAACGGATGATCGAGCGCGGTCTTGCGTTCGTCCTCGAAGAGATGGCCTTCGAGTCCGTCGAACGTGACGGCGCGCAGGAAGCGCGCCGGGACGATCCGGTCGGTGTCGATATCCTGGCCGCGCATCGGAATCGCGGTGCCCCCGATGCGATCGATGCGAACGAGGTGCGACAGGGTCATGACTGTTCGGCTTGCCCAAGAATCGTCCGGATATCGGCGACCTCGCCGGCGACCGCTGCCGCCGCCACCATGGCCGGGCTCATCAGCAGCGTGCGTCCGGTCGGGCTGCCCTGACGTCCTTTGAAGTTCCGGTTCGACGAAGACGCGCACACCTGCCGACCTTCAAGCCGGTCTGTATTCATCCCCAGGCACATCGAGCAGCCGGCCCCGCGCCACTCGAACCCGGCTTCGCGAAACACATCATCCAGATGCTCGGCTTCTGCGGCGCGGCTGACGGCCTGCGATCCCGGAACGACGAGCGCTTTCACGTTGGGAGCCACGTGTCGGCCGCGCACGATGCGAGCCGCTTCGCGGAGATCGGACAGGCGCCCGTTGGTGCACGAGCCGATGAACGCGACGTCGATCGGCGTGCCGATAATCGGTTGCCCGGCACGGAATCCCATGAATTCCAGCGACTCGGTCACGCCCGCGCGCTCGTCGGCGGGGAAGTCCTCGGGCCGCGGGATGCGCTCGGTCACACCCGTCGATTGGCCGGGATTGATGCCCCAGGTCACCGTCGGCTCGATGGCGTCGCCGTCGAACACGACCGTATCGTCGTATATCGCATCGTCATCCGATTTCGACGAGCGCCACCATTCGACGGCCCTGTTGAACGCTTCACCGCTCGGCGCGAATGGTCGTCCCTCCAGATACGCGAAGGTCGTGTCGTCGGGGTTCACGTATCCGACGCGCGCCCCGCCTTCGATCGACATGTTGCAGATCGTCATCCGCTCGTCCATCGACATGCGCGTCACGACCTCGCCGCCGTATTCATAGGCAAAGCCGACACCGCCCTTCACGCCCAGCCGCCGAATCACGTCCAGGATGACGTCTTTCGCATAGACGCCCGGACGCAGCCGACCGTTCACGTTGATGCGGCGCACCTTGAGCGGATCCATCGGCAGGCACTGCGAGGCGAGCACATCGCGCACCTGTGATGTGCCTATCCCGAACGCGACGGCGCCGAAGGCGCCATGTGTCGAGGTGTGGCTATCGCCGCAGGCGATGGTCATACCCGGCTGGGTCAGTCCCAGCTCCGGCCCGATGACGTGGACGACGCCCTGTCGTCCCGAGCTCAAATCGTAGAGCGGCACGCCGAACTCCCGACAATTTCGCTCGAGCGCGGACAGCATGTCTTCGGCCATCACGTCGAAGAACGGCCGACGCAGATTGGTCGTCGGCACGATGTGATCGACCGTGGCGAAGGTGCGGTCGGGGTAGCGCACGGGCCACCCTCGGGCCCGCAGCATGTCGAAGGCCTGCGGACTCGTCACTTCGTGGACGAGGTGCAGGCCGATGAAGAGGCGCGTCTGGCCCGTGGGCAGTGTCCCCGCCGCGTGTCGATCCCAGACCTTGCGGAAGAGCGTCTGACCCATGCGTCTAGGTTACATCGAACCCGTCAGTCACCGCCCGGCGGCGGTGGTCGAGCTCGGCGGAGACTGTGGTTTCGGCAGCGGCTTGCGCGGCAGCTTCTCGTCGCGATTGGCGGCCTGATACACAAAGCTCGCGACGATGACGGCGTTCTGCATCATGTCGCGCGCCTGAATCCGCTCGAAGACGTCCATGTTCGAGTGATGGGTCCGCGTGTCGTATTCCACGGGATCCTGGATGAACTGAAAACCCGGGAGGCCGACCGCATCGAAGGCCAGATGGTCGGTCCCGCCCGTGTTCTGGATGGCGAGCGTCGTCATGCCGAGATTCGCGAATGGCGCCATCCACTGACTGAAGATGGGCGCGACGGCTTCGTTGCTCTGCAGGTACACGCCTCGAATGGCGCCCGTGCCGTTGTCCACGTTGAAGTAGCCCGCGACCTTCGCGTGCTCGAGCTTGAGCTCCATCGTGGTCCTGTCGGCGAAATGTTCCTTGACGTAGGCGCGGGAACCAAGCAGTCCCTGTTCCTCGCCCGTCCACAGTGCGAGCCTGACCGTGCGGCGAAGCGGCAGGCCGGTGGCCTTGAGGATGCGCACCGCCTCCATCATCACGGCCGATCCCGCCGCGTTGTCGGTCGCTCCCGTCCCTGAGTGCCACGAGTCGAAATGCGCGCCCAGCATCACGAGCTCATCCTGCTTGTCCGTACCGGGAATCTCCGCCACGATGTTGAACGAATTGAGATCGGCAGTATGAAACGTGCTCTTGATCGTCATTTCGAGCGTGACCGGAATCTTCTTGGCGAGAGTCCGGGCGATACGTCCGTAGTGCTCGACGGCCAGGACGACCTGCGTCGGGACCGGGGCTTCACGCGCCTCGCGAAGGCGGCCGTCGCCGACGAAAAAGGTCCCGCCATCACCGCGTCCCGGCTCGAGAAGTGCGGCGACGCCCTCGTCGAGAAAGAACTTCATCCGCTTCTTGAAAAACTCCACGCGATCTGAGCCCGGCATCGAGCCTGGCTGGCTGGCGCGCGCAGGATCGGGTTGCTCCGCGAGTTTCGTCAGCTCGGTGTCGCTGAAACGATGGGCCAGAGGCTCGAAACTTGCCTTTACCTCGCGCATCGGCATCGTCAGCACGAACTTTCCCTTGAGCTGTCCACGATAGGCATCGAAGTCTTTTTCGGAATCGATGGTCGCCATCACGGCTTCTGCGGTCACGGTGCCGTTCGTGCCGGGAGTCCATGCTCGTGGATAGCCGATCAGCGGATAGGCCTGCGGCGCGATCGCGTGTGCTTCGAAGCGTTCGTTCGCCCAGCCCGGCCCGAACGGGCCCCACGGCTCGAGCTTGATGTTGACGAGCCCGAACTCGCCGAGCTTCTGTGTCGCGTACTCCGCCGCTTTCCTGATGTTGGGAGAGTTGGTGAGGCGAGGTCCGTGAACGTCGGTCAGATAGCTCATGACGTCCATGACCTGCGACCGTTCGAACCCTTCCGCCTTGATCCTGTAGATCGCATCCAGATCGGGACGATCAGCGCTCTGCTGCGACAAGACGGCAGCCGGCAGACACGTCGTGACGACGAATAACGCGAGCCAGGTCGATCGCCGCTTGATCATGAAACCTCCGAAAGTCCGCGACTCTATCATAGCGACCCGATTACAAAAGGGTCATCGTCCCACCAATCCTGTAACCGGGAAGTTCTGGTCACCCGGACTCCGAGCCGCGACAACGACCAGCAACCAATGACGGTACAGCAACTTAGTTGATGACCGACCAGGTTGGCGCGCTGGTCCTGCCGTTGCACCCACCGGCCAGGTACGAGTGGGCACGCCTCGGCGTGCATCACCCGGTGGTTCAACCCCTTAACTTCGGATTGAGGCTCCCCGATGGATCTTGCTCGCGCCCACTCGGCCTCGCAGTCGGCACCGTCATTCCAGGACGGACTCGGTGATCGCTTTCTCCTTGTCGAGAAGAGCGCCGGCGAAGCGCTCGAGATGCTGTGCCTTCGCGAGGACCTGACCGAAGTTCCGTCTTTCGAATTTGCGCTTCGTGAGCGCGTGAGCCGCCTCGCGAACTTTCGCCACGCCTATTACGGCCGCGTGCGCCGCGTCGACCGCGTTGCCGATCCGAGCGGGCTCGCGGTGGTTTACGAACACACGCCCGGCGCGCGGTTGTCAGAGATTCTGACGGTCGCCGAACGAGAAGGGCTGCCGCTCGACATCAACGCGGCGCTGTTTCTGATCCGGCAGCTCGTACCCGCCATCGCGATGCTCCACCAGAACGCCCGCGATGTCTCGCACGGCGCCATTGCGCCGGAACGCATCGTTGTCACGCCTCACGCGCGACTTGTCGTCCTCGAGTACGTGCTCGGTTCCGCGCTCGAGCAGCTCCACTTCTCGCACGAACGGTTGTGGCAGGAATTCCGCGTGGCGATGCCGGCCTCGGCCGGGTTGCCGAGGTTCGATCACCGGTCCGACGTGACGCAACTGGGGATCGTCGCACTGTCGTTGATTCTCGGTCGGCCGTTGCGAGACGACGAGTATCCGCGCCGAATCGCTGACGTGCTCGCGGCGGCGACTGAACTGTCGGCGCTCGGTGAACGCGAGCCGCTCGCTCCGTCTCTTCGAACGTGGCTGGCGCGCGCGCTTCAAGTGGATCATCGTCAGCCGTTTCATTCCGCCATCGAAGCGCAGAGCGCGCTCGAGCTCGTGCTCTCCGAAGAGAGTCGATATATCGCGGCTCCGATTGCGCTCGAGTCGTTCCTCAGCCGCTACCACGATCAGACAACGCAGCCGGTCCGCACAGAAACGCCGGCGCCGAAGCCCGAGCCGGTCAGTCGCGTCCAGCCCCTCGAACCGGTCCGCCCGGTCGCGGCCAGACCGACCGCCGTGAAGGTGCAGCCAACCGAACCCGCGATGCCCGAGCCGCCGCGCCCTGAACCGGTCCATGCAGCGCCGGCGCAGGTATTCGAGACACCGCAACCGGAATCCGTCTGGGCACATCACGAAACCGAGCCTGTAATCAACGATGAGGAGGCATTCGAGGAGCTTGTCGAGCCAATGCCGACCACGCCGGTGCATCACGCGCAGCTCCCGCCCGAACCGGCGAAGAATGAATTCGCGTTCGATCCCGAGCGCCTGTTTTCGCCGGAACCGATCCCGACGCCGCCCGTGAAGAAACCCGCGCCCGTCCCACAGCGTTCACTCGCTTCACGTCGGCGCCGCATCGCCATCGCGGCTCTCGGCGTCGTGGCGTTGTGCGAAGGCGTCGTGATTTCGGCGCGCAAGTACCTGACCCCGACCGTGCCGCCCGCGGCTGCCGGAGTGCTTGCGGTCGAGTCCCGACCTCCAGGCGCCGAAGTCGTGATCGATGGACGCGTCCGCGGCGCGACACCGCTCAAGCTGACGCTGCCGCCGGGTCCGCATCAGATGGAGCTCAAGGCCCCAGGAGGAGAGCCGCGTGTCATCCCCGTGACGATTCAGACGGGGAGCCAGGTCTCGCAATACATCGAGCTCGGCGGCGCAACGGTTCAGACCGGACATCTTCAGGTCAAGACCGAGCCCGCCGGAGCCCGCGTCGTGATCGATGGACAGCCGCGCGGCAATTCCCCGATCACAGTTGAGGAGCTCGCCACCGGCGATCACGATGTCCTCCTCGAGAGCACGCTCGGCACCGTCAGACAACGCGTCACGATTCAGCCGGGCACGACGGCATCGCTGTTCGTGCCGTTGGCAGGTTCGGGCGCTCCGATTTCAGGATGGGTGGCCGTGTCGGCGCCCGTGGAAGTGCAGATCTTCGAAGGCGGCCGCCTGCTTGGCACGAGTCAGAGCGACCGCATCATGGTCTCGGCCGGGGCCCACGACATCGAGGTCGTCAACGACACGCTCGCATTCCGCATGACGCGAACCGTTCAGGTTCCTCCGGGGCGTGTGGCCGCATTCAAGGTCGACTTGCCGAAGGGCGTCATTCATCTGAACGCCATTCCGTGGGCTGAGGTCTGGATCGACGGCGAGAAGGTCGGCGAAACCCCGATCGGCAATCTGTCGGTTCCGATAGGCCCGCACGAAATCGTCTTCCGAAATCCGCAGTTCGCTGAACAACACCATGCCGCAACGGTCACGCTCGCGGCGCCGACGCGTCTCAGCGTGGATCTCCGAAAGTGAACGCCATGAAGCGAAGAACCCTCGTTACAATTCTGTTTCTTGGAGTAGCCGGCCAGGTGAGACTGCTGGCCCAGGACGCAACGCTCACGACCGCGAAAGATCTCTACGCAGCCGCGGCGTACGAAGAAGCGCTGAACGTGCTCGACGGACTGAAGGGCGCGTCAACAACCGAGGACAGCCGCGGAGTCAATCAGTATCGGGCGTTCTGCCTGCTGGCACTGGGGCGCAAGACGGACGCGGAGCGAGCGATCGAAGAGGTGGTGACGTCCGAACCAATGTATCAGCCGGCCGAGGCGGAGGTATCTCCGCGCATCCGGACGGCGTTCACCGAGGTCCGCAAACGGATGTTGCCGACCATCGCTCAGCAGCAGTACGCGCAGGCCAAGGCCGCCTTCGATCACAAGGAGTTCCAATCGGCGGCCGATCAGTTCAAGGCGGTGCTCGAGGTCATGAACGATCCGGCGCTCGACGTCGAAAAGGAGCCCGGCCTCGCCGATTTGCGCACGCTCGCGGCCGGCTTTCTGGAGCTCGCCACGGCCTCGGCCGCGCCGCCTCCGGCGCCTGAGCCAGTTCCGGCTCCCGCGCCTGAGGTCGCAGTGAAAGTTGTGCCTCTGATTTACGGAGTCGACAATCCCGACGTCGTCCCTCCGACGCCGGTCAAACAAGAGTTCCCCCGGTGGCCGCGCACGGTCGTGCCCAAGGTGACGCCGGGCCGCGGAGTGCTCGAGATCATCGTGACTGAGAACGGCGAGGTCGAGTCGGCCACCCTCAGACAGCCGATGACGCCGGTCTATGACGGACTGGTGCTGGCTGCGGCGAAGAACTGGAAGTACCGCCCGGCGACCAAGGATGGGCAGCCGGTGCGATACAAGAAACTCATTCAAGTGACGTTGGTGCAGTAGAGTCCAGGCGGAAGCCACCGGAAAACGAAAAAGGCCGAGGCGTCGTGCCTCGGCCTTCGTTTTTTCCGGCAACTTGGCGGACGGCTCAGTCCGCGCTGGGGCGACGCATCTGCTGCGCGCGCTCAGTGGACGGCGGGACGATGCCCTTGAGCCGCAGATACGTGACGATGTTGCCGTAGTGCTCGTTGTTGTGCGCGATATTGCCGATGAGCCAGTTTGCGCGCGGGACGTCGCGCTGGTTTGGCGGTTCGCCCGTCTTGACGATCTCCATGGCCATGGCGTCGGTCGCCGACCCGTACACTCCATCACAGTAGGCGACGGCGTCCTGCAATCCCTTCACAAGATCGGCCTTTGCCGTCTTCTTCTCGAAATCGTTGCCATCGTTTGGATTCTTCTCGCCCTTCACGCGTGAGCACAGCATGAAATTCGCGTTGGCGACGTGACCGACCAGCTCGCCGAAGCTGCGGACGTCCGGAGTAGGCTTGAACGAATAGTTGACCTCGGGCATCTTCTCGGCCGACTCCGTCAGGTTTTTCTTGATGTTGTCGTACATCCCCTTGAGGGATCCCGTCAGGGGATTGGCGGCCGGGGGCTGCGGTATTTGAGCCGCAACCGGCAGGCTGGTGAGCAGAATGAGAACGAGAAACACCATCGATCGCTTCATGTGGAACTCCTTCAATTGTTTATCGGCTGCCGGTCGCTGCCTGGGCGGGGCCCCGGAGCAGTGCCGGTGTTCGAACATCCCCAATAGACGCGCCTTGTAGCCCCGAGGGTCCGCTCAAAACTTTGCACTTTTCAACCGCGGCCCATACGCCGTACATTCTACGGTTCTAACCATGGCTTCTGTCTTCCCATTTCGAGCGCTCCGCCCGGCACCCGATGCCGCCCCGCGTGTCGCCGCCGTCCCCTACGACGTCGTCTCCACGGATGAGGCCCGTGCGCTGGCGGCGGGTAACCCGTTGAGTTTCCTGCACGTATCCCGTTCCGAGATCGATCTTCCTCCTGGCGCCGATCCGTATGCGGAACAGGTGTACTCGACCGCGGCCGAGCGCTTTTCGAGGCTGAAACGAACGGCGCCGCTCGTCCTTGAAGACGCGCCGAGCCTCTATCTGTACCGACTGACCATGGGGAAGCACCAGCAGACCGGGGTCGCCGCGTGCTTCTCGCTCGACGAGTACGACCGCGATCTCATCAAGAAACACGAGAGAACGCGGCGCGACAAGGAAGACGACCGCACGCGCCACATGATTGCGCTCGGAGCGCAGACCGGCCCAGTCTTCCTCACGTATCGAGCCCGGCCCGAGATCGATCGACACGTCGATCGGCTCATGTCGTCTCCGCCGCTCTTTGACTTTGCGGCCGACGATGGCGTCCGTCACGCGATCTGGCGAGTCGGTGGGGCGGATGCGCAAGGCATCGTGCAGGCCTTCGGCGCGGTGCCGGCGCTCTACATCGCTGATGGCCATCATCGCGCGGCGAGCGCCGCGCGCACGAGAGAACACCTGAGGTCGGCCGAGGCGAATACGGTGCTCGCCGTTGCCTTTCCGCACAACCAGACCCAGATTCTGCCCTACAACCGAGTGGTCAAAGACCTGAATGGCCGGCCGCCGGCGGACTTTCTTGCGGATGTCGCGAAGAGATTCGACGTGAAGCCGGGTGGCGGCAGCCCCGCGCGAAAGGGCGAAGTGGGGATGTATCTTGCGGGAAAGTGGCAGACGCTCGTGCTCGACGGCCGCGGCCAGGCCGGCGACGCGATCGACGGCCTCGACGTCAGCGTGCTGCAGAACGGACTCCTCGACCCGGTACTCAAGATCGTCGATGTCCGGACCGACAAACGCATCGACTTCGTCGGAGGCATCCGCGGGGCGTCCGAACTGGAGCGCCTGGTGAACGAGGGACGGGCGGCGGTCGCCTTCTCGATGTTCCCGGTGAGTGTCGACGATCTGATGCGGGTGGCCGATCAGGGGGGCATCATGCCTCCCAAGTCCACGTGGTTCGAGCCAAAACTCCGTGACGGCCTGCTCAGTCACGTTCTGTAATGTGCACACCATGAAAGTACTGATTGCCGACAAATTCGAGAAAAGCGGCCTTGAAGGGTTGAAGGCCTCTGGTTGCGATGTGGTCTACCAGCCCGACCTGAACGGCCCGACACTGGTCACGGCACTGGGCGACACAAAGGCCGACGTGCTCGTCGTCCGATCGACGGCGGTGACGGAGGAAATGCTCGAACGGGGGTCGCTCTCTCTGGTGGTGCGTGCCGGCGCCGGCTACAACACGATTGATGTCGCGGCGGCGTCCAGGCGCGGCATCTATGTGTCGAATTGTCCCGGCAAGAATTCGATCGCGGTGGCGGAGCTCACCATCGGGCTGATGCTGGCGCTTGATCGCCGGATTCCCGACAACGTGGCCGAGCTGCGAGCCGGAACCTGGAACAAGAAGGAGTATTCAAAGGCGGCGGGCCTCTACGGCCGCTCGCTCGGCCTTCTCGGGTTTGGCAGCATCGGGCAGGAGGTCGCGCGGCGCGCACAGCCGCTGGGGATGAACCTGATAGTCTGGAGCAGGCGATTCGGCAGCGAGCATCGGACGGGCGAATCCGCCGCTGCCGAGCTCGGCCTGGATCACGGCGGCACGCAGACACTGGAGATTGTCGGTACGGCGGGCGAAGTCGTCGAAAGAGCCGATGTCGTGAGCGTCCACCTGGCGTTGACGCCCGACACGCGCGGCCTGGTCGGTGCGGATCTTCTCAAGCGTCTGAAGCCTGGGGCGATGTTCATCAATACGGCGCGGGCAGAAGTCGTGGATTATAAGGCGCTCGAAGCTGCGGTCAGGGAACGCGGCATCAGAGCAGGTCTCGACGTCTTTGCCGGCGAGCCGACGGGCGCGGCGGGCGAATTCAAGGACGCGCTCCTGACGTTGCCGAACGTCTACGGCACGCATCACATCGGCGCCTCGACCGATCAGGCACAGGAGGCGATCGCCGCCGAGACCGTGCGCATCGTTCGCACGTACAAGGAAACCGGCAAGGTGCCGAACGTGGTCAATCTCTGCAAACGGACGCCGGCCACATACATGCTGGTCGTGCGCCATCACGATCGTCCCGGCGTGCTGGCGCACGTCTTCGAGCATCTGCGGACCGGCAACCTGAACGTGCAGGAAACCGAAAACATCATTTTCGACGGCGCTCAGGCAGCCATCGCCCGGATCAATCTCGATCGCGCGCCGTCGGACGATAGCCTTCAAAAGATTCGCGCCGGCAACGCCGACATTCTCGATTTGCACCTGGTGAAGATCTGAGTGAACCCGGGGATCGCGAGGTAAACGCCATGGTTACTGCGACACGAATCGTCAACTTCGCGGCCGGCCCGGCCGTGCTGCCTGTGCCCGTGCTCGAGCAGGTGCAGCGGGATCTGCTCTCGCTGCCAGGGGTCGGGATGTCGATTCTGGAAATCAGCCATCGGTCCAAGACGTTCGAAGCCATCCTGGCCGAGGCCGAAGCCGACACGCGGAAGCTGGCCGGCATTTCAGACGACTACAAGATTCTGTTTCTCCAGGGCGGCGCCAGCCTGCAGTTTTCCATGGTGCCGATGAACCTCCTGACGCCCGGGGGCACCGCCGACTACATCGTGACCGGTGCCTGGTCGCAGAAGGCCCTGAAGGAAGCCAAGCGCGTCGGGAACGTCAACGTGGCCGCGTCAACGGAGTCGGAGAACTTCGTCCGGATACCGAGGCAGGACGAGCTCAAGCTGACTGACGGTGCGGCGTACGTGCACATGACGTCCAACAATACGATCTTCGGAACGGAATGGAAGAGCCTGCCCGATGTCGGCGACCGCCCATTGGTCAGCGACACCTCGTCCGACATGTTCAGCCGGCCCATCGACGTGTCGCGTCACGCGCTGATCTATGCCGGCGCCCAGAAGAATCTCGGGCCGGCCGGTATGACGCTTGTCATTGTCCGGACAGACCTGCTGGCCCGATCATCCAAGTCGCTGGCGACGATGCTCAGCTACGGCGTACATGCGGAGAACGGGTCGATGTACAACACGCCGCCCGTCTTCGCGATCTATGTGTATGGCCTCGTGATGAAGTGGTTGCTGGCCAACGGAGGCCTCGAGGCGCGGGCGCGAGTCAACCAACGCAAGGCGGCCAAGCTGTACGCCGCGATCGACGGCACGGGCTTCTATCGGGGGACTGCGAACACTGACAGCCGATCTCTGATGAACGTGACGTTCCGATTGCTCAATGAAGATCTCGAGAAGGCGTTCGTCAAGGACTCGACGGCCGCCGGGCTCGACGGATTGAAGGGCCATCGGTCGGTGGGCGGGATGCGAGCGTCGATATACAACGCGTTCCCGGAGGCCGGGGTCGATGCGCTCGTTGATTTCATGAAGGAATTCGAGCGCAAGCAGGGGTAGCCCCGGTGAATTCCGGGCACGCGGTGTAAAGGGCCGCGCGGTTGGAGCGGACAGCCGTCGCGTGTTAAGATTGTACGTTTCAGGCGGCCGTCGATTTCTCGACCGGAGGTTTTGAGTGCTGTTTTCACTGCTGGTCACGCTCGTCGTGGCGGCGCTCGTTATTCAGACGGCGGTCTTCTCCACGACCATTTATCTGCACCGGACGGCGACGCACCGCGCGCTGGTGCTGCATCCGGCCGCGGCGCTGGTCTTCAGGTTCGCGCTCTGGCTGACCACGGGCATCTCGACCAAGGAATGGGTGGCCGTTCACCGCAAGCATCACGCGTTCACGGACGAAGAAGGCGATCCGCACAGCCCGGCCCTCGAGGGCTTCTGGCCGGTTCAACTGGGCAACGTCTTCCTTTACATCAAGGAAGCGAAGAACAAAGAGGTCGTCGAGAAATACGCGCGCGACATCAAAGACGATGCGTGGGATCGCTTCATTTTCAACTACGGCGCTGTCGGTCCCGTTGTGGGCACGGTGCTGCTTTGCCTCGTCCTCGGCATCGGCTGGGGTCTGCTCGCCGCAGGCATCCACCTGGTGATGTATGTCTTCGTGCTCTCCTCGTCAATCAACGGACTCTGTCACCATCTCGGCTACCGGAATTTCGACAACACCGCGACGAACCTGCGGTTCATCGCGCTCCTCACGGGGGGCGAGGGACTGCACAACAACCACCACGGGTTTCCGCGGAGTCCGAAGTTCAGCTTCCGGCCGAGTGAAATCGATCTGGCGTGGCCCGTCATCAGGTTGATGACGATGATGGGTCTGGCAAAGCCTTACAAGACCATCGAAGAAACCGCGGGCTCACACTCCTGAAGCGCCCGTCCGTCGTCGTCCCCTCCGTCGCCGACGATAGCGGCGCTGAGGTTTATCCGCGGCGACGGGAACGGTGCCCGCCACACTGAGGAACGTCTTCCACTCCTGAACCGCGTCCGGCGCATTTCCGTGGATCTCAAGCCAGGTGAGCGCCTCCTGGAACGAGCTGCGGTGGGTGAGGCCGCGGCGCGCGCGCGCGGGGAGACTGGTGTCGACCAGCCGCCGCTCGAGCGCCCGCATCTGCGTCAGGCGCTCGACGTCGCGGCGCGCGAGCGTCAATCGGCCGAGCGCCGTGTGCGGACCTTCCCGATCCCCGGACTGCGCCTGGGCCATCCGGTGGCCTTCGAGTCCCGTCGGCACGATCAGGCTGCCGAGCAGCACCGCGTTCGTCAGCGTGTCGGGAATGGCCGGAAAACCAAGGCGATAGCGATCGAGCGCCCCAAGCGATCGCCAGAGTGCGGCGCCTGAGCGCGCCTGCAGTTCCGGCGCGATCACCTCGAGCAGCCGATGTTCCGCCAGCCCGCGGAATGTCGCTTCCGAGGCGCCGTTGCGAAGGATCTTGTAGAGCTCTTCGAGGAGACGGGGGGCCGCGCTTCGCGCGATCTCTTCGCGATGGCGCGCGATGGCCTCGACGATCGATGGCGCCATCTGAAAGTCCAGTCGCGCGGCCAGCGCAATCGCTCGCAACATGCGCACCGGATCCTCGCGGAACCGTTCGTTCGGATCGCCGATCGAGCGCACCAGCCCCGCCTTCAGATCGTCCAGCCCGCCGATGAAGTCGATGACGGAAAACGTCGCGATGTCGTAGAACAAGCCGTTGATCGTGAAGTCCCGCCGAAAGGCATCTTCCTCTGGCGTGCCAAACGTGTTGTCGCGATGGACGAGCCGATCGATGTCGTCGGTCCGGGCGTGGCTGGCCTCGTCTGGCGGCGGCGCGGAGTCCGGTTCCGTTGCGGGCACCGGTTTCCGGAACGTCGCGACCTCGATGGCCTTCGTCCCGAAGCGAACGTGGGCCAGGCGAAAACGCCTTCCGATGATCCAGCAGTTGCGGAAGAGTCGTTTCACCTCGTACGGATGCGCCGAGGTGCCGATGTCGAAGTCCTTGGGCTTTCGTCCGAGCAGGAGATCGCGAACGCTTCCCCCGACGAGATAGGCGACGTGGTTGAACTGTCTCAGGCGATAGAGCACCTTGAGTGCGTCTGGATCGATGTCGCGTCGCGAGATCGAGTGTTGTTCGCGCGGGAGAATGACCAGGCCGGACATGGCGGCTGATTGTAGCAAATGGCCGAAAGGCCTTCCAAACCTCGTCATTGCAGATCTTTAGGGTGATCCGTCGGCTGTGGTAGCATCCTGTCGATGGTTGCAGCTCTCGGGTTGATCCTTGCGGCGACGCTCGTCGCGACTCCGGGCGAACGTGAGTCTCTCGCGCGCGCGCGCGAGCTGTACAACCAGGAACGATACGATGCAGCGATCGCGGCCGCGGAGACGGCGCGCAAGAGCACCGACCTCGCGGATGCAGCGCTCCTCGTGGTCGCGCGTTCGCATCTCGAACGGTACCGGCATGACGCCGACTCCTCGGCGCTCGCCTCGGCGCGCGAGGCGCTGCTCCAGGTGCGTCAGGCGATGCTCGAGCCCGCCGATCGAGTCCAGCTGATGATCGGCCTTGGAGAATCGCTGTATCTCGACGATCGGTTCGGTGCGGCCGCCGAGATGTTCGAAAGCGTCCTCAGTCGCGCGTCGCTGCTGCCGTCGACGGCCGGCGACGGCATCCTCGACTGGTGGGCCAACGCGCTGGATCGCCAGGCGCAGACGAGCACCCTGGCCGAGCGTCCGGCCGTTTACCGGCGGCTCGTGGACCGCATGGAAGAAGAATTGCGACACGACCCGACGTCGGTGACGGCGTCCTACTGGCTGGTCGTCGGCCTTCGCGGTACGGGAGAGTTCGGCCGCGCCTGGGAAGCCGCGACAGCCGGGTGGGTACGCGCCGCCGTGTCCGGCGAGCAGGGAGAGACCCTTCGTTCAGATCTCGACCGGCTGGTTCAGCAGGCCATCATTCCCGAGCGCGTTCGCGAGCTCAACCCCAGCCGCGAGGCCAATCGCGACGCCGATCAGATGACGGCGACCATGCGCGCCGAGTGGGAGTCGTTCAAGCAGCAATGGACTAGGAACTGACGCATGTAGTTCTTAGTTCGTGGTTCTTAGTGCTTAGGCTTACGCTGTCCACGTCCTGCTAAGCACTAAGCACTAAGAACTAAGAACCGCATCGTCAGTTCTTGGCTTCTTTCCAGTTTTCTCCCGTTCCCACATCCACCGTCAACGGCACGTCGAGCGCGACCGCGTGCTCCATGCGATCCTGCACGAGTCTCGCGACGTCAGGCGCGATGGCACGCGGGGCTTCGAACAGCAGTTCGTCGTGCACGGTGAGGATCATGCGCGCCCCGGCGAGCGCGGACGAGCGCTGGAGCGCGCTGTGCACGTCGATCATCGCGCGCTTCAGGATGTCGGCGGCCGTTCCCTGAATCGGCATGTTGACGGCGACGCGTTCGGCCGCCGATCGGATCTGACCGTTGCGGCTGGTGATTTCCGGGACCATCCGGCGACGGCCGAACATGGTCTTCACGACGCCCGTCGCGCGCGCGCCTTCGAGTGTCTGGTCGATGAACGCGCGCACTCTCGGGAATCCGGCGAAGTAGGCGCCGATGAACTCCTGCGCGGCCTGCTGTGTCACGCCGATGTCCTTCGCCAGCGTGAACGCCGTCTTGCCGTAGAGCAGCGCGTAGTTGACAATCTTGGCGCGGCGCCTGAGCTCGTGAGGATCGAGGCCGCTCGACGCACCGAAAATCTTCAGCGCGGTCTGGTCGTGGATGTCGTCGCCGCGCCGGAAGGCCTCGATGAGCGTTTCGTCCTCGGCCAGGTGCGCCAGCACCCGGAGCTCGATCTGCGAGTAGTCGGCCGAGATGAGCACATTGCCGGGATCGGCCACGAAGGCCCGTCGAATCTCCCGGCCGAGCTCGGTTCGGATCGGGATGTTCTGCAGGTTCGGGTCGCTGCTGCTGAGCCGGCCGGTTGCCGCCACCGTCTGATTGAACGACGTGTGCACGCGCCCGGTGCGCGGATCGATCAGCTCGGGCAGCGCATCGATGTACGTCCCCTTCAGCTTCTGGAGGGCGCGCCACTCGAGGATCTGACGGGGCAGCTCATGAACGAGCGCGAGTTCTTCCAGCACCTCGACGGCCGTTGATGCCGTCCGCGTCTTGCCCGTTCGCTTGAGCGCCGGCAGTTTCAGTTTCTCGAAGAGCACCTCGGAGAGTTGCTTCGGCGAGCTGATGTTGAATTCCTCTCCGGCCGCCTCGAAGATCCGCTTGCTCCGCGCAGCCAGCTCGCGCTCGATGTGCTGCGACTGGGCGGCGAGGACCGCGGCGTCGAGCCGAATGCCGGCCATCTCGACGTCCACGAGAACGGGCACAAGCGGCAGCTCGAGCTCCCGATACAGCTTGTCGAGGTCATCGGCGACGAGCCGCGGTCCGAGCCGTTCGGCGAGCTGCAGCGCCAGGTCCGCCCGCTCGCCCGCATAGTCGAGCGTTGCCGCGATGGGCAGATCGGAGAGCCGGAGCGCTCGTCCTCCCTTGCCGCACAGGTCCTCCTCGGTCGTCGCCTTGTAGGACAGATGCTCGAGCGCCAGGTCTTCGAGCACGTGACCGGAACGGTTGGCATCGAGCAGGTAGCTCGCGACCATGGTGTCGATGTCCAGCCCCGCCAGCTTGATGCCGTGCCGCAAAAGAAGGATGGTGGCGGCCTTCAGATCGTGGCCCACCTTCTTCACGCTGGCGTCTTCGAAGAGGGGGCCGAGCGCGTGGAGGGACGCCTCGCGGTCAAGCCGGTCTCCCCACTCGAGCCCTCCATGGCTGATCGGCACATACCACGCGGCTCGCGCCGCGTCCGCGAACGCGAAACCGATCACCTGCCCGCGCATCACCGACGAATCGTCGGCCAGCACGTGAAAGGCGAATCGGCCCGCTCGCTTCAAGTGTCCGGCGAGCGAGCCGAGATCCTCGAGCGACGACACGAGCCGATAGTCACGGGCAGTTGTGCTTGCGGTTGGCGCGTATTCAGTGACGAGCGACCTGAAGCCGAGCATGCTGAAGAGGTCGAACGCGCGCTCGCGCGACGCACCGCCGTGCCGTGCCGATTCCACGGTGAACTCGACCGGGACATCGGTTCGAATGCGGAGCAATTCCCGGCTTTGGAGCGCCTGGTCCGCATTGGCCAGCAGCGCTTCGCGGTACTTCTTCTGGGGAACAGACGAGGCCTGGGCCAGCAGCGCATCGAGCGACCCGAACGTAGCGATGAGATCGCGGGCGCCCTTCTCGCCAATTCCGGGCACCCCTTTGACGTTGTCGATGGTGTCGCCCATGAGCGCCAGGACATCGACGACCTGTTCCGGTGCCACCCCGAACTTGTCCTTCACGCCGATGGCGTCGTACCAGGTGCCTTCGTCGCGAGGATTGAAGACGCGAATGCCGTCGCGAACGAGCTGAAAGAAATCCTTGTCTCCCGTGACGATCGCCACGTCGAAGCCTTCGCGTGAGGCGCGCTCGGCAATGGTGCCAATCACATCGTCGGCCTCGAAGCCCGCGAAGGTGAGCATCGGAACGCCGAGCGCCCGGCATGCCTCATGGACCCACGGGATCTGTTCGGCCAGGTCAGGCGGCATGGGCGCCCGATTTGCCTTGTAGGTGGCTGCGAGCTCGGATCTGAACGTCGGCCCGGGCAGGTCGAAAGCGGCCGCGATGAACTCGGGCCTGTGATCGGTGATCAGTTTACGAAGCATTGTGACGAAGCCGTACACGGCGTTCGTCGAGCGGCCGTCCGGTCCCGTCAACCCACGGATGGCGTGATACGCGCGGTACATCTGAGAGCTGCCGTCGATCAGGAAGAGCGTCTTCCGTGGAGCCATTGGTCAGAATCGTGGCGGGGCGAACGTCGATGCGTGTGCAGCCCGTCGAAAACCCGGCTGCGGCGTGCAGCAGGGTTCAGTATAACATTCCCGTCGTGTCGCGGACGGCGCGTCGAGTCGCTGCAGTGCTCGCTGTTTCGGCCCTCATCATCGCCTCGACGGCCTGCCGCGGCGGCCGCCTGATCACGCGCTACGAGTACGACGAGGAAATATACCTTGCGCTCGATGGATCGGCGACGGTGTACGTCAACGCATCCGTCGCGGCGCTGGTCGCGTTGCGAGGCCTCGATCTCGATGTCAACCCGCGCGCGCGTCTCGACCGCGGCCGCATCAGAGCGCTGTATGAGGCGCCGGGCGTTCGGGTGGTGCGCGTCAGCTCATCCCGGCGCGACGGACGGCGATTCGTGCACCTCAGGCTGGAGACCGACAACATCAGGCAGCTGTCGAGATCGGCGCCGTTTGCGTGGTCGGCGTACGAGCTGGAGCGCCGCGGCGACGTCTATGTCTTCAGGCAACGCGTGGGCGCGTCGGCGAACCGTTCGATGGGCGACTTCGGGTGGACTGGAGATGAGCTCGTCGCGTTCCGGTTTCATCTGCCGAGCAAGATCCGGTTTCACAACGCGCCGCCCGGCAACCTTCGGCGCGGCAACATCCTGGTCTGGGAGCAGTCGCTGAAGGATCGTCTTACTGGGACGCCTCTCACAATGGAGGCCCACCCCGAAACACAATCAATCCTCTATCGCACGCTCTGGCTCTTTGGCCTCACCGGAATTGCCGTCGCGATGGCCTTCGCGATTGCCGTCTGGTGGATCATGAAGAGCGGACGCGAGCCGGATCGCCCTCACGCCTCGCCTTGAGCGATCTAAGGTCGCTTGATGATGTGACCGCCCTTGACGACGGCCTTTACATCCTGGAGGAGGGTAATGTCGCTCAGCGGGTCGCCCCGCACCGCGATGAGATCGGCCCAGTGACCCGGGGCGAGACTGCCGACCTGATCCGACCATCCCATGTAGTGGGCGGCAACATTCGTGGCCGATCGAATCGCGTCGATGGGCGACATACCCCGCTCGACCATGATGCGGAACTGGAGGGCGTTCTGGCCGTGCGGGTAGACGGCGGCGTCGGTGCCGAACACCAGTGCCACACCCGCGCGATAGGCCTTGGTGAAGGCAACACGCTGAACCTCGGTGGTCTGGAGATTCTTGTCGAGAAATTCCTGCGCGGCTCCCTGACGCCGAAATTCCGAATCGATATAGTCCCCGTTATACACATCCATTGTCAGCGCCACGCCATGCTCTTTCGCCAGCCGAATGCCCTCATCGTCGAGATACGAAGCATGTTCGATGGTATCGGCGCCCGCGAGGATGGCTTCCTTGATCGAGCGGGCACCGTGCGCGTGCGCGGCGAGCCGCTTGCCAGCTCGATGAGCCACGTCGGCCACGGCGGCGATTTCAACCGGTGTCAGTTCGGGCTCGCCCGGTACGCCGCCGTATGCGAGCACGGCGCCCGACGCGATCACCTTCAGCACATCGGCGCCGCCATCGATGGCGGCCTGCGCGCGTGCCCGAAAATCGTCGGCGCCCCGTCCAACACCCATGCGTGCGCGCGGCGGAATGTCGTTCTCCGGAACGCCGGGGATCATCAGGTCGCCGCCGCCGCCCCGAATCGTCAGGTAGTAGCCGCACACCTGCATGCGCGGGCCGATCGTGTCGCCACGGTTGATGAGATCGCGCAGCGTCCGATCGCTCCAGGCGATATAGGTTCCGAGATCTCTCACGCTCGTGAAGCCGGCCATGAGGGTGGCGGCCGCGTGCTCGATGCCGAGCTCACGGGCCTCGTCGAGCGAGCGCGTCAGGTACGCGCGCAGTCCCTTCGAATTTGCAAACGAGTCCGACAGATGCGTGTGCATGTCGATCAGACCCGGCAGGCAGGTGTAACCCGACAGGTCGAGTCTCGATGTTGCAGACGAAACCGGGTCCGGTCCGATGCTCTTCACCCTCCCATCCACCATCAGCAGTGTGGTGTTCGTCTGAACCGCGCCGGACTCGGGGTCAATCAGGCGACCGCAGGTCACCGCCAGCGTCGTGTCATTGTTCTGGGCTCGATTTCGCGCAGACGGAGCGCTCGCGACCAAGAGCATGAATAGAGCGGCAATGGTTCGGGACCAGGAAGCGTGGACGCGCATGGCAGGCTTATACCTGATTTCCGACCATTCCTGCGAATTGCGAGTGGGTGCCGCGGTCCGTTGCGGTGTGACGAAGTGCGGGTCGGACGGCAAAGCCGCCGGCAGCTACCCCTGCGAATCGCGCGGCACTAAAACCACGTGAAAAGTAGCTCCCAGCGGCACGGATTGTTCAGCAAACGGCGCGCCAAGCACGAGTTCATGTACCGAGGACAAGTCCGGAAGAAGACGCGGGCAGTTTAGCGAGTCAGGTGTGTCAAATACAGCCGGTGAGGTTTATTACGCAGTGTAAGCCAACGAGCACAGTCAGTGGCCGGAGACGACGCGGATCCGAATTCTCAGAAGAGGCACTTCAAAACGTTGAACCCACCGACCACGATCATCAGAACGATCGCCCCAGGCGCTCCTGCAGCTTTTCCCGATAACCACGGCTGAGCGTGAGCTTCGTCCCATTTCTGAGCAGCACGGCGTATTCGCCGTTGAACCAGGGCTGCAGCTCCTGCACGCGCTCGATGTTCACGATGCGCGAGCGGTGAATGCGAAAGAACCGCTGCGGGTCGAGCCGGCCTTCGAGGGCCGTCATCGTTTCACGGAAAAGGTGCGAGTCGTTCCCGAGGTGCAGGCGCACGTAGTTGCCGGCCGCCTCGATCCAGTCGATTTCATCCGTTCGCAGAAAGAAAACTCGTCCTCCGGACTTGATCACGAGGCGATCGAGACGCTGGTTCGCCGGCTTCAGATCGTGGACGAGCGCGAGCAGGCGTCGGCCCAGATCGCCCGTCTGCTGCCGCTCCACCTGCTCCCGCGCACGCTGAAGGGCCTTCTGAAAGCGATCGCGGTCGAACGGTTTCAGCAGGTAGTCCAGTGCGTGCACGTCGAACGCCTTGAGCGCGTACTTGTCGTATGCGGTCACGAACACGACGATCGGCATGCGATCGGGACGCACGGCCTGCACGACGTCAAAACCGGTCGCGCCGGGCATCTGCACATCCAGAAAGACGACATCCGGCGACAGTTGCTGAATGGCCGCGACGGTTTTCGTGCCGTCTGGGCATTCGCCCACGACTTCGATGTCGGGCTCGCTCTGAAGGAGGCCCGCAATGCGTTCCCGTGCAAGCGGTTCATCGTCGGCGATAAGGGCGCGGATTCTCTTCATGCGACTCTCGATGCCTCGCCGGGCTCGGTTCGGCGAATATCGGTGTGGAGTGGAATGACGACGCGCACAGTGAGCCCGCCATGCACGTTCGAGAATTCGAACCGGTGGTCGTGGCCGTACAGACATTCGAGGCGGGCCCGGGTATTCGACAACCCGATGCCTTTCTGAAGTGCCGACAACGCGCTCTCGGAGAGCCCGCCGCCGGTGTCATGAATCTGCATCAGCAGCCGGTCGCCTTCACGGCTCGCGCTGATTTCGATGGTGCCTCCGCGCAGCTGCGGCCCGATGCCGTGCTTGATCGCGTTCTCGACGACAGGCTGAAGGATGAGCATGGGCACGTGCGCATCGAGAACGGTGGGGTCGACGTCGAACTTGACCGCCAGCCGGTCGCGGAAACGGATCTGCTCGATCTCGAGATACTTCTCGAGGAACTCCAGCTCCTGCTTGAGGGAAATCTCCTGCACGCCGGTCAGTTCGAGTGTGAGCCGCAGCAGATCGCTCAAGCGGCTGATCATGCGATCGGCCGCTTCCGGATCCTTGTGCAGGAGCGCGGACACGGCATGGAGGGTATTGAACAGAAAATGAGGATGGAGCTGACCCTGCAGGGTCTTGAACTGCGCCTCGACGAGTTTCGTCTCGAGCTGCGCAGTACGCACGGTCCGCTCGCGCGACTCCCGGTAATAGTCGATGCCGTTTGTGAGACCGACGATGGACCAGTAGGTCATCATCGACCAGTCGAGATTCATGAAATACTGATGCTGGCAGAATTGCCAGAACGTCATCGATGCCGCCCAGGTCTTGTCCGGAAAAAGCAGCATGCGCGCCCCGATGAGCAACGCGGAGCTGACGAAGGAAAAGAGACAAAGCGCCGGGAGATGAGCCAGCAACGTTCGCTTCCACGTGGGCGCGCCGAAGCGGAAGCGCTGCGCAAAGCGGATCACGATCGGGGTCAGCAAGGCAGGCGCGTACCAATACACCAGATTCAACAGGAGGAGGGCCGGACGAAACGCGGGCTTGCCCGTTTCGAGCGCGACGAGCCGGTGCGCCTGAAAGGCCGAAAAGAGCCCCAGCAATGTGGCGACTCCGAGAATCCATCCCCAACCGATCGACCAGCGCTGTCTCATGCGAGCAATATCAGTCGAGGCACCAAGAAGATCAAGCGGGTAGCCGGGCCGAGCGGCGCGCGGCGCCGACTCGGTCGTCCCAGAAATCACGGCGTTGGTCCTTACCACTGCGGCATCCATCACTGCAGGGAGCGAATAGCCCCAGTCGGCGTCCGGATTTCGCACACCCCAGCCGGGCTGAGGCTTGGATGAACAACTATTTAGACGTTGATTCGGTCTTCTGGTTCGGAGGCATCGGCGTATGACGAAAGGTCGGGTTCTTGTCCTCGGCGGACTTGGGTTCGCGGTCGGGGCTGGCACCCTCGCTGCGAGTGTCTGGGCCCTCCCCAAGCTGCCTGCGACGACGTTCAGCTACGACGCCACGGCCCCATTCGACGTCCGGGATGTTGGCAGCGAGACGCGCGGCGGCGCCACGATCCGGAACGTGACGTTTGTGAACACCTCGGGAGGGCGGCGATCCATACGTGCCGAAGGAGAAGGCCGAGGAGTTCATCCCCGCCGCCAGCGAGCCCAAGTCTGCGCTGGTACGACGCCGGACACGGGCTCAACCAGGACGCTCGCCGGGATCGCCAGGAGTGGCTCAAGGCGCAACTCGGACTGTAGAATGCGCGTCATGAGAACCCTCTTCACGTCGGCGTTCGCGATCGTGCTGGCCGCGGCCCTTGAGGCGCAGTCGCAGCCGAAGATGATCGACCTCGGTCATCCGCTCTCTGCGACCGATCCGAGCTGGGACGGCACGCCCGTGTTCAACCGCACAGTGACCTCGACGGTCGCCAAGGACGGCTACGCCACCGGCAAGTTCACGACTGAAGAGCATTTCGGGACGCACCTGGACGCGCCGGCGCATTTCGGCGGTGAGTGGACGACGGATCGCATACCGGTCGAGCGGCTGATGCGTCCCGGCGTGTGCATCAACGTCGCCGGAAGAGCCGGGGTCGATGACGACTACCGGCTCACGCTCGACGATGTGCGTGCATTCGAATCAAAGGCGGGTGCTATACCCGAGGGTGCGGCGGTTCTGGTGGCAACGGGCTGGGACCGTTTCTGGTCCACGCCGTCGCGCTATATGAATGTCAGGAACGGCGTGAAGCATTTTCCCGGAATTTCCGTGGAGGCGGCGACCTACCTCGCGAAGGATCGAAAGGTGGCGGCGATCGGCATCGATACGGCGAGCGTCGACTACGGCGCCTCGGCCGCGTTCGAGACCCATCATGTGACGATGCCGCTCAACGTGTACCACATTGAAAATGCGGCCAATCTGACCGCTCTCCCCGCCACCGGGTTCACGGTCATCGTGGCGCCCATCAACGTCATGGGCGGGAGCGGGGGACCGACCAGGATCTTCGCCATCCTGGGCGTCATGTAGAATCCGCACCACAGGAGCCTGTCATGACCGTCTACTCCGCCCGCGCGGCGGTTCGAACTGCAATCGTTCTCGTCGTGTGTCGGTGTCGGTTCGTTCACGCTCAAACCGCGTCGGACGATCGGAATGCGGCGGTCAAGAAGGCTGCAATCACGTGGCTCGACCAGAAGGCGGACACCTTCAAGCGCATCAACAAGAATATCTGGTCGTATGCCGAGGTCGGGCTGCAGGAGACCCGATCGTCGAAGGAGCTCCAGGATGTTCTGCGAGCCAACGGGTTTGCGATCGACGCCGGGGTTGCGGGCATGCCGACCGCGTTCGTCGCGTCCTACGGTTCGGGTCATCCCATCGTGGGCATCCTGGCCGAGTTCGACGCGCTTCCTGGTCTTTCACAGGACGCCGTGCCCGAGCGCCAGGCCCGTCCGGACGTCAACGCCGGCCACGGGTGCGGCCACAGCATATTCGGCACCGCCAGCACGGCGGCGGCCATCGCGGTGAAACAACAGATCGAGGCCGGCACCGCTCGCGGCACCATTCGGCTCTATGGCACGCCCGCGGAGGAAACGGGGATCGGCAAGACGTACATGCTCCGCGAGGGCCTGATCAAGGACGCCGATGCGCTGTTCACCTGGCACGCCGGTGACGAGACGGAATCCGCTTTCAACTACACCAAGGCAAACGTGTCGGTGAAGTTTCATTTCTCCGGACTGCCGGCTCATGCCTCGACCTCTCCATACCTCGGACGGAGCGCCCTGGACGCCGTGGAGCTGATGGACAACGGCGTCAACTACATGCGCGAGCACGTCAAGCAGGACGCACGCATTCACTACGTGATCACCAACGGCGGCGGCCAGCCCAACGTCGTCCCGCCGGAGGCGGAAGTCTGGTACTACATACGCGCCGACCGTCATGCCGACGTCGAGGAGTACTTCAAGTGGATCAGTGAGATCGCGCAAGCGGCTGCGGCGATGACGCGCACCAAGCTCCAGACGATTCGTGTGGACACCGACATGCACGAAGTGCTGCCGAACCGGACATTGTCCGAAGTCGTCGATCGCAACCTCAAGATGGTGGGTGCGCCGACGTTCTCCAACGACGAAAAGGCGTTCGCGCAAAAGACACAGGAGCCGCTCGGGCGGAAGTTCGACCTCGCGCTTTCGGAAGCCGTCAAGCCGATGCCCGACGCGCCCGGGCAGGAGCTCGCGTCGACCGATGTGGGCGATCTCAGCTGGTTCGTGCCGGTAGCTCAATTGACCGTGGCAAGTTACACATATGGCGCGCCAGGCCACAGCTGGCAGATCGTGGCCTGCACGGGCATGACGATTGGCGAGAAGGGCATGATGGTGGCCGCGAAAACGCTGGCATCGTCGACGCTTGAAGTGCTGCTCTCGCCGGCGCTTCTCGACAGGGCGCGAGCCGACTTCAAAGCCATACGAGATCCCTTGCCGTGGGTCACGTTGATCCCCGAAGGACAGAAGGCGCCCGCCGCGATCCGGTAAACGGCCGCGCGCTGATTGAGACGGGTCGATGATGCCAACCACGCAATCGCGGACGTGGGTCGCCGTGCTGGCTGTGTTCGGAGGGTTCGCCCTCCTGTCGGCGTGCTCACGTCAGAGTCAGGCACCTTCTTCGGGCCGACTGACCCTCGCCGTCATTCCGAAGGGGACGACCCACGAATTCTGGAAATCCGTTCACGCGGGTGCTGTGAAGGCGGCGCGCGAACTCGACGTGGACATCTCCTGGAAGGGCCCCTTGAGGGAAGACGACCGCGAGGAACAAATCAAGGTCGTTGACGACTTCCGGGCACGGCGCGTCTCGGGCATCGCGCTCGCGCCGCTCGACGACAAGGCGCTTCGCCAGTCGGTCCGATCGGCGTCGCGTGCGGGTATTCCGGTGCTCGTCTTCGATTCAGACCTGGACGGCGGCGACCAGATCAGTTTTGTCGCAACCGACAACTATCGCGGAGGTCGGCTGGGCGGCGACCATCTGGCCAGGCTGCTCGGCGAGCGGGGAAAGGTCATCCTGCTTCGCCTCCAGGAAGGATCCGCGAGCACGACCAAGCGAGAACAGGGATTTCTCGATGCCGTTGCCGCGTATCCGGGAATCACGGTCATCAGTTCGAACCAGTACGGCGGCGTCACCACGGAAACGGCATTTCGTGCGAGCGAGAACCTGCTGACGGCATTCAAGGCGGCCGAGGGCGGCGTCGACGGGATCTTCTGTCCGAACGAGTCCACGACGTTCGGCATGCTGCGCGCGCTCCAGAACGCCAACCTCGCCGGGAAGATCAGGTTCGTCGGCTTCGACAGTTCGGACAAGCTGGCCGACTCGCTGCGCAAGGGCGAGATCCAGGGCCTTGTCCTTCAGGATCCCTTCAAGATGGGATACATGTCGGTCACGCTGCTTGTCCGTCATCTTCGCGGACAGCCCATCGACAAGCGCGTCGACACGGGCGCCATGATTGCGACGCCGGAGAACGCCAATCAACCCGACGTGCACGCGCGCCTCAATCCCAGCCTCGACGAATACCTCAAGTGACATAAGAGACCTCGTGCCTGCCCCCCGCTTGGTCGTTCGAGGCGTGCGCAAGGCGTTCGGTCCGACGGTCGCGCTCGCCGGCGTGGATCTCGACGTCGAGCCGGGAGAAGTGCACGCGGTCGTCGGCGAAAACGGCGCCGGCAAGAGCACGCTGATGAAGCTGCTCTCGGGCGCGTATTACCCTGACGAAGGGCGAATTCTCCTCGACGGCGAGGAATACCGGCCGCGCAATCCCAAAGAGGCGCGCGACTGCGGCGTCGCGATGGTCTACCAGGAGTTGAGCCTCGCGCCGCACTTGTCGGTCGAGGAGAACATCTTCCTCGGCGCGGAGCCAACGATCTTCGGACTCGTTCGTCGGCATGAAGTGCGGCGACGGTCCCTTGAGGCGCTCGGTGAGCTCGAGCAGCGCGACTTATCGCCGGAGGCGCGCGTCGGCGATCTCTCGCCCGCTGCGCGCCAGATGGTCGAGATCGCGCGCGCCATCGCGCAGCCGTCCTGTCGAGTGCTCATACTCGACGAACCAACCAGCAGCCTGTCTGCAGCCGAGATCGATCGTCTGTTCGCCGTCATCAGCCGGCTGCGCAGTCGAGGTCTGGCCGTCATCTATATCTCGCACTTTCTCGAAGAGCTGCGTCGCGTGACGGACCGCTTCACCGTGCTCAGAGACGGCCGGACGGTGGGCGCCGGCACGACGCGCGACGTGTCGGTGATGGAGATGGTGGAGATGATGGCGGGCCGCGAGATCGAAGAGTTCTTTCCCCGGTCGCCTCATACGGCCGGAGCCGCCGTGCTCGAGACCAAGGAGCTGGCGGGCCGGCAGCGACCGGCTTCGGCGAGCCTCACGCTCTGCGGCGGAACGGTGCTCGGCATCGCCGGACTGGTCGGAGCCGGCCGCACGGAACTTCTTCGATCCATCTTCGGACTCGACCCGGTCCGCCGCGGCGACATCCGCATTGGCGTCGTGACTGGTCCGGCGTCACCGTCCAAGCGGCTCGCTCAGGGCGTGGGATTCGTGAGTGAAGATCGCGCGCTCGAAGGGCTGGCGCCGACTCTGTCCGTCGCGGACAACCTGACGATGGCCCGGCTGTCCGGTCTTGGTCCGGGGCCGCTCGTGTTTCGTCGAGAGCAGGCGCGGGCTTGCCAGCCCCACATCGAGGAGCTCTCGATTCGCTGCCGCGACGTCTCTCAGCCCATCGGCGAGCTCTCGGGCGGCAATCAGCAGAAGGTCGCGATCGCGCGCCTGCTGCACAGCGGCGTGGATGTCTTTCTCTTGGACGAACCGACGCGCGGCGTGGATGTCTCCAGCAAGATCGCGATCTATCAACTGATCGACAGGCTCGCCCGCGAGGGCAAGGCGGTTCTGATGGTCAGTAGCTCCCTTCCCGAGCTGCTCGGCGTCTGCGACGCCGTGTCCGTCATGTACCGCGGCGTTCTCGGTCCGGCCAGGCCCGTCGCCGAGCTCAGCGAAGACGCGCTCCTCCTCGAGGCGACGGGCGGATCAGAATCGCTCCAGAACTCGGCATGACGAGCCCACGCGAATCGTCGTCTGCCGTCCGCCCGGCCTCGTTGATTCGCCGGGCCCTCACGCGGTCGGGCTGGCCCGGACCGCTTGCGGCGTGGCTGGTGATCTACGCCATCTTCTCCGCGCTCTCTCCGGAGACGTTCGCCACGCTCGACAATCTGCAGACGATGGTGCGGCAGACGACCGTTGTCGGCCTGGCCGCCCTGGGCATGACGATGGTCATCGTGCTTGGAGGAATCGATCTGTCCGTGGGATCGACCGTGGCCCTGACGACGGTTGTGATCGCCGCCTTCCTGCAGAAAGGCGCCACGCCGTTGGTCGCGGCGCTCGGTGGAATCTTCGTGGCGTCCGCATGCGGGCTCTTCATCGGTTCGCTCGTTGCCATGCTTCGCGTCATCCCGTTCATCGTGACGCTCGGGGCAATGGGCATCATCCGTGGCGCCGCGAAAGGGCTGGCGGGCGAGCAGAAGATCGACGCACCGCTCACGTGGCTGAACGACCTAATCGCGGATGTCGCGCCGGGATCCTGGAGTCTCGTGCCTCCAGGAGTCTGGGTACTGGTCGTCATGGCGCTCATGACCGGTGCGCTCCTGCGGTACACGCGATTCGGGCGCCACGTCTTTGCGATCGGATCGAACGAACTGACGGCGAGGCTGTCCGGCATCCGCATTGGACTGACGAAAGGTGTGGTGTACGCGCTCGCGTCCGCGACGTACGGCCTGGCCGGCCTGATGCAGTTCTCGAGGCTGACAGTTGGCGATCCCACCGTCGCTCAGGGACTCGAACTGGATGTCATAGCCTCGGTCGTGATCGGTGGGGGATCGCTCTCGGGGGGTGAAGGGTCGGTCGCAGGATCACTCGTGGGCGCCCTGCTCATGACCCTTATTCGATCCGGCTGCACCCATCTTGGCATTTCGAACTGGGTACAGGAGATCGTCACGGGCGTCATCATCGTGACCGCCGTCGTGCTCGATCGGTTGCGACACCGCGCGGCCTAACGGAAGACCACCAGATCCTTCAGGACGATATCCGAACCGCGCGAACTCTCGAACGGTTCGCCTCGAACGACGAGCCTGATCGAATGCCGGCCCGGTGACAGCTTGAATGCATGCCAGAGCGCCTCCGACGTCTTGGACTCCTCTTCGTCGGAGTACCCATCGATGCTCCTGTTGAACGCACCGTCCATGTAGACGTCAGCGCGCCCGCCCGTGACCAGGTACGTGCCGACGACGATCGCGCCCGTCCCCTCGAACTCGATTGTCGCCTCGGCGCCCCTGGTCGCTGCCACGCGAGTGTCATCCTTGAGGTCCCACGTCCCAGTGAACTTCCAGCGCGGATCGGCGACGGCGATGCGCTCGGCTGGGGAACCGTAATCGTCCCACCACGTGTCCTGCGAAGGCTTCGCGGTCTGGCGGGTGAGGGTCATGACGTTTCCCTGAACATGTCCGCCATTCTGTTCGACCAGCTTGATCGCGCGCGCCATCGTGCTGTCGACGATTGTATGGAAGGTATATTTCGTGTAGTTGAACTTCGAATCGGCGATGGCGGGGATGCCTGACTTCCAGACGTCGGGAATCCTACTGTAGCCAATCATTGCGCCGAGCACGCCGCCCGCATTCGAGGGGTTGCAGTCGGAGTCCTGCCCTGCGCGTGCGGCGATCTCGATCGTCTTGCCGAAGTCACCCTGCCCGAAAAGCAGGCCGAGAGCGATGTACGCGCCGTTCAGCTTCGCGTCGATGTTGAAGGGCTTCAGCGCCCCCTCAGGACACGGCTCGCGCGTGTTCCATTTCTTCTCGATCTTCTGCCACACGGCCTTCCAGTCGTCAGGTGTGTCTTTCGACCAGGCGAGCACATCGGCGATGGTTTGTGCGTAGGGGCTCGCAGGCGGGAGCACGGCGACACCAGCCTCGACGACCTTGCGCGGATCGGTCTCGAAGAACGCCGCGGCGTACATGGCCGACACGAACATGCCGCCGAAGATCCCGTCGCCGGAGTTCATCACGCGTCCGACGCGCGAGCACATCTCGGTGGCGGCGTCGGGCAGTCCCGGCGCCATCAGGCCGATGAAGTCGGCTTCAATCTGGAAATCGATATCGTTGGCGTGCGCGTTGTAGCGTGGCGTGCCCGACTCGCGCCCGGGAACGCCGCGCTTGAGTGCCCGACGGGCGGCGAGGTTGGCGTGCCACAGCCGGTACTGCGCGTTCTTGAACGTGGCGCCGAAATCGTCAGACGAAGCGCTCAGTCCCTTCTCATCCAGGACTTCCGCCAGGGTCATGTCCACGTAAAGGTCGTCCTGGTCGAGCGCGTTACTGACGTTCTCCGGCTTCCAGTCCGGGAGCGGCTCGTCGATCGTCTTTTCCAGATATCTGAACTCAGTCGGCGCACCGAAGCTGACGCCGATCATCTGGCCTGCCCATCCGCCCTCAATCCGGTCCTTGAGGTCGGCCAGCGAGATCGTGTCGGGGGCGCGGCGGCCGCTGGCGGGAGTCGTGGTCAATGTGACGAGCAGAACCAGCAGAAATGAGCGTGACATGGCGGATAGTCTACGCTTACTTTATAGCCTCCGTGCCGGCCGCCGATTGCTCGGGACCGCGGCCCGAGGCGGGCGACGCAGCATTACAAACGACGACAAACGGGCGCGCGCGCCGACATAGGCTTGGCGGCTGCCAGACGGGCGGCCGCGCCGTCGCATCCATGGAGTGACGACATGGTGTCGAAACGGATCCTCGCGTCGATATCGACCAGAACCACAGTGGGCGGCGTGCTGGTCCTCATCCTCGCCTTGACGGTGATCGCGCAGCAGGCGCAGTACACCAAGCCGCCTGGTGCCGACTATCAGGGGCAAGCCTTCACGTTCAACCGCATTCAGGACGATGTGTATCACGCGGTGGGTACGGGGAAAGTCGCCGTCGGCTGCAACGCGTCGATCATCATCAACGCCAACGACGTCATGGTCGTCGATTCGCACATCTCGCCGGCGGCCGCGTGGGCGCTCGTCGAAGAGCTGAAGTCCATCACGCCGAAGCCGGTGAAGTTCCTCGTCAACACGCATTTTCATTTCGACCACGTTCACGGCAATCAGATTTTTCCGGCAGATGTCGAGATCATCGGCCACGAGTTCACGCGGCAGATGATCCTGGCGGGCAGCTCCAAGGGCGGGCGCTCGTACAACTTTTTCATCGGCGGCCTTCCCGCTCAGATCGAAAAAATGAAACAGCAGATCGCCGCGGCGAAACCTGACGAACGGACGAAGCTGCAGGAACAGCTCGCCGTGCAGGAGAACGAGCTGGCCGCGACGGCTGCGGTCAAGCCCGTTGCGCCGACGGTAACGATGACGCAGTCGATGACGCTCTTTCGTGGCAACCGCGAGGTTCGCCTGCTGTTTCTCGGACGTGGCCACACCGGCGGCGACATCGTCGTCTTTTTGCCGAAGGAGCGTGTCTTGATCACCGGCGATCTCATGACCGCGGGCATCTCCTATATCGGCGATGCGTACCCGCTCGAGTGGGTCGAGACGCTCGAGAAGGTGAAGGCGCTCGATTTCGACGTGGTGCTGCCGGGCCATGGCCAGGCGTTCAAAGGCAAAGATCGAGTGGGATACTTTCAGGAGTATCTGAAGGACTTCTGGACGCAGGCCGAGAAGCTGCACGCGGCGAAGGTGCCCTGGGAGGAGGCCGCGAAGCAGATCGACATGCGCGCGCACGCCGCGCACTTCCCGGACATCAAGGACGTCGGCGTGTTCCCGCACGGCGTCGCACGCGCGTACGAGTTGATGGATGGAACGGGGAAATGAACCAGGAACCAAGAACCAAGAACTAACACCTAAGAACTTTCATTGAGGAGCCCCCATGTCTTCTTCCCGACTGCTCGCCTCGGCGTTCTCGCTCGTGCTGGCCTGCGGAGTCGCCGCCTGCGGCGCCAAGGTCGAGCCAGCCTCCCTCGTCCTGCGGAACGGCAAGATTGTCACCGTCGATTCGCGACACCCTGAGGTGCAGGCGCTCGCCGCGCGTGGAGACACGATCGTGGCGGTAGGCACCAACGAGGAAATCGCGCCGTACGTGGGCGATGCGACCGAGGTGCTGGACCTCGGCGGCAAACTCGCGATTCCCGGATTCATCGAGGGACACGGTCACTTCACGGGTGTCGGCGATGCGAGACTGCAGCTGAACCTGATGAGCGTCAGGAATTACGACGAGATCGTCTCGATGGTGGCCGAGGCCGCGAAGAAGGCGAAGCCGGGCGAGCTGATTCGCGGGCGAGGCTGGCACCAGGCCAAATGGGACAAGATGCCAGTGCCGACCGTCGAGGGCGTGCCCGTGCACGCGTCGCTCAGCGCGGCCTCGCCGAACAATCCCGTGGTCCTCGAGCACGCGAGCGGACACGCGGTGTTTGCCAACGCCAAGGCGATGGAGCTCGCCGGCATCACGAAGACGACTCCCAATCCCCACGGCGGCGAGATCGTGAAGGATGCGAAGGGCAATCCCACCGGGTACTTCAAGGAAACCGCACAGGAGCTCCTCGGCAAGGTCATCGACATGGCGGCCGGCGACGAGATGCTCGCCCGACGCCGCGATCGAGATGGCATCCCAGGAAGCGATTTCGAAGGGCATCACGAGTCTTCAGGATGCGGGGAGCTCGTTCGCCACGGTCGATCTCTTGAAGAAGATGGCGGATGAAGGCAAGCTCCCGCTTCGACTCTGGGTGATGCTCAACGAGTCGAACGACAAGCTGGCGGCCAATCTCGACAAGTACCGCACGGTCGACTACGGCGAGAAAAGGTTGACCGTCCGCGGCATCAAGCGGATGAGCGACGGAGCGCTCGGCTCGCACGGCGCGTGGCTGCTCGAGCCGTATACGGATCTTCCGCAGAGCACAGGGTTGAACACGACGCCGATGGAAGAGATTGCCGAGACGGCGAGGCTGGCGGTCCAGCACGGCTTCCAGCTCTGCGTGCACGCGATCGGCGACCGCGCGAATCGCGAGGTCCTGAACGTGTTCGAGGCGGCCTTCAAGGCCAATCCCGAGAAGAAGGATCTGCGCTGGCGCATCGAGCACGCCCAGCACCTGAATCCTGACGACATTCCGCGATTCGGCCAGCTCGGCGTCATTGCCTCGATGCAGGGCGTGCACTGCACGTCGGATGCGATCTTCGTCCCGGTCAGGCTGGGGCCCCAGCGCTCGCAGGAGGGCGCCTACGTCTGGCAGAGTCTGATCAAGTCGGGCGCCGTCGTGTCCAACGGCACCGACGCGCCGGTCGAGGACGTGAATCCGATCCCGAGCTTCTACGCCAGTGTGTCGCGCAAGCTCAAGGACGGCACGATCTTCTATCCCGAGCAGCGCATGACGAGGGAGCAGGCGCTCAAGTCGTACACGATGAACGCGGCGTTCGCCGCGTTCGAAGAGAGCACCAGGGGATCACTGCACGTGGGCAAGCTGGCGGACATCACGATCCTGTCCAAGGACATCATGACCGTGCCCGAAGATGAGATTCTCTCAACCGAGGTGCTCTATACGATTGTGGGCGGCAAGGTCGTCTTCAACCGGGCGACGTCGCAAACCGAGTAGCGCGATGACGCGGCGGATCGTCGGCGTGGCCATCGGCTTTCTGGGATGGGGAATGACGGTCGCCGGGCAGAGCCGCTGGTCGGACGAGCTGCCGAGACCGGTCTACAAGACGCTCGAGCGCGTCTCGGTCGAGAGCCCGTGGTTCGAGGTCTATCGCATCGCGCCCGGCACGACCGCGTTCTATGAACCCGGGCACTTCGAGGAGGCGATCTCCTACCTGATCGAAGGGCGCGACCGCGCCGTGCTCTTCGATACGGGAATGGGCATCGGCAATCTCAAGGCGGTGGTGGATCAAATCACCACGAAGCCGGTCCTGGTCATCAATTCGCATTCGCATTTCGACCACACGGGTGGAGACAAATATTACAAAGACGTCGCGGTGTACGACTGCGCATTCTCGCGCGAACGGCTGGCGCGCGGCGTGACCGACCTGTCGGCTCAGATTACCGACGAATCGGTCGTGCGGCCGCTGCCTCCCGGCTTCGATCCCAAGGTGTACCGCCGCGATCCGATAGCGCCCTCACGGTTTCTCCACGACGGCGAGATCGTCGACCTCGGCGATCGCCGGCTCGAGGTGTTGTTCACGCCTGGTCACACCCCCGACAGCATCTGCGTGCTGGACCGCGCCGCCCGAATGCTCTTCACCGGCGACACCATTTATCCTGCAACGCTCTACGCGCACACCAACGATGCGAATCTTGACGACTACGTCCGTTCCACGGCGCGGCTGGCGGCGCTCGAAGGGCAGGTCGATCGCGTCTGTCCCGGGCACAACGAGGCGACGACACCGCCCGCAATCCTTGGCCGCGTGTCCCGCGCGTTCGCGGCGCTGACCTCGGGCAAGGCGAGCTCCAAGGTCGAGCGTGAGGGCGTCACACGCTACCAGTTCGAGGGCATCGAGATCCTGGCGCGCACACGGCCATGACCGCCTGGATACGCACCTTCGGCTACGACGAGGCCGACCGAAGGCTACGCGAGCAGTACGACCTCGCCATCAAACGTGCCGGCCGCATCTACAACATCGTCCGCCTCCAGGGCCTCAAGCCGAAACAGCTCGAAGCGAGCATCAACCTCTATATCGTGCTCATGCACGGCCCGTCGAGGCTCTCGCGCGCGACTCGCGAAATGCTCGCGATCGTCGTCTCACGCGCGAACGATTGTCATTATTGAGTCGAGGCCCACGCCGACGATCTCCGGGTCGAGATCGACGATGCGGTTTTCGCGGCGCGGTTCAAGCAGGACTGGCGGACGATAAACCTGCCGGCCTCGGACGCGGCGCTCTTCGAGTTCGCGGAGAAGCTGACGAAGATGCCCGCGTCGGTCGGACCGGACGACATCGCGCGCCTGGGGGCAGCGGGTCATGACGATGAGGCGATCAACGACGCCGTTCAGGTCGTCAGCTACTTCAACTACATCAATCGCGTGGCGGACGGCCTCGGCGTGGACCTGGAAGACTTCATGCCGCCGGACCCAAGGCGCACTAAGAACTAAGAATCAAGAACCAGGAACCAGTTGTCATGTCCTCCATCCCTCGTCGCACATTTCTCCAGATCGCCGGCGCCTCGTCGTTAGCTCTTGGAACCCGATCGGTTGATGCGGCTCCTGTCGCCGGGACCGTTCGCCGTAGAGCGCAAGGGGGTGCGTCGCCCGATGTGGTCGTCGTGGGCGCGGGCGCCTTTGGCGGCTGGACGGCGCTGTACCTCAAAGAGATGGGCCACACCGTAACGCTCGTGGACGCGTACGGACCGGGCAACTCCCGCGCGTCTTCCGGCGACGAGACGCGTCAGATACGCGCGGGCTACGGGGATAGAGCCGTCTATACCCGCTGGGTTCTGAAGGCTTTCGAGCGATGGAAGGCAAGGCAAGCGGAGTGGGGCAAGACATTGTTTCTGCAGACGGGGCGACTGGTCCTGTCTCCGGAATGGACCAACGACCTTCAGGTGACGAAAGCGACCCTGGACAAGGAGGGTGTCGACAACGAGGTCATCAAGGACACGGAGCTGGCGCGGCGATATCCGCAGATCAGCTTCGAGGGTCTCGGTGTCGCGCTGTTCGAGCCCTCGACCGGCGTGCTGAAGGCGAGAGAAGGATGCCGCGCGGTGGCCGAGGCCTTCGAACGCAAGGGCGGGCGCATGATGATCGCGCAGGCCGTGCCAGGTGCCCGATCCGGAAGGCGCCTCGAGAACATCACGCTGACTGGACACGGCGCGCTCGGCGCGCAGACGTTCGTCTTCGCGTGCGGCCCCTGGCTGGCGAAGGTCTTTCCCGACGTGATGACGAAGAAGCTCTTCACGCCGCGCCGCGATGTCTTCTATTTCGGCACGCCTTCCGGAGACGATCGCTTCACGTATCCCAACTTCCCGAACTACTCCGAAGAATCGACCAACGGCTACTACGGCTTTCCGTCGATCGACTACCGGGGATTGAAGGTCTGCCCATCAGGAGAGTTGACCGCCTTCGATCCGGACACGGACGAGCGCATCGTGGCGCCGTATCAGGTGAAGCGGGCCAAGGACTACGTCGCGAAGCGCTTTCCGGCGCTCAAGGATCAGCCAATCGTCGAGACGCGCGTCTGCCAGCTCGAGATGAGCGTGGACGAACACTTCATCATTCAGCGGCACCCGGAGTTCGACAACGTGTGGCTGGCAGGCGGCGGCTCGGGCCATGGGTACAAGCACGGCCCGGTGGTCGGCGAGTACATCGCGAACCGGGTGACGGGCCGCGAGACCGACAAGGAGCTCGAAGCGACATTCCAGCTGAAGTCGTCGACGTTCTAGCGCGCACACACGGAATCTGCGGAGCACATGCGTCTTTTCGTGCTGAACTACGGCCGGTTCGAAGTGTTCTCGGACCGTCGCGTCATCGGCATCCAGGGTTTCCTCATTCGGGCCGGCGATAGAAACATCCTTGTCGATACCGGGTTTCCTCCCTGGTATGTCAGCGATCCGGTCGGTGCGGCCGCGGCGGATGGGCTCGATTTTGGCCGGCTGGTGGAGCTGACCTCCGACAATCTGCCGGCCGCGCAGATTTCTCGCGTCGGACTCGCCGCTGAGGACATCACGCATCTCGTCGTCACCCATACGCACATCGATCACATCGGCGGGCTCACCGGCTTTCCAAACGCCGCGATAGTGGTTGGCGGTTGCGAGCGCGAGCTTTCGCAACCTCTGTACCTGGGGTCACGAGCGGCGCATCGACTGGCCAGCGAACCGTCACTATCACCTCGTGGACGACGATGTCGATCTCGCGCCGGGTGTGAGAATCCTCTCGACGCCGGGCCACACCCCAGGTCATCTCTCTCTACTGGTACGACTGGCGCGAACGGGCGCTGTTCTCTTGACGGGGGACGCGATCTCACGCCCGGAAGAGGTCGAGCGTGACGTCTTCCATGCCGCGTCCAACGAGGTTCAGGTGCGCGCCAGCGCCCATCGACTGATGGCGCTGGCGAAAGAGGAAGACGCGTGGATAATTTACGGCCACTCGCCGGTCCAGTGGCCCGAGCTCAGGAAGGCGCCGGACTTCTACGACTGACCTGAGTTACTTGCCCCGTTGTTGTACGCCCTTGATCGCCCCAAGAATCAGGTTGTAGGCGGCCTGACGCGAGACCCCATTCGGATCGCGCTGGCCGGACGGCGTCGACGCGACGCCGAAGGCCGCGGCCTTCTCGTACTTGAACATCTCTGTGATGGCCGCGCCGAGCTCGAGGCTCGTGGGTCCGTTCGGGACGGTGAGCGGGTGGCCGGGCACTTCCTTCGGGTCGAGGACGTCCATGTCGACGTGGACGTAGATGACGTCCGTCAGGTCCGACAGGCGCTTCATCTGCGTGTGGATGTTGGCCGACTTCGATCGGATGTCGTCGACGGAAATCTGTTCCACGTCCGATCGATCGATCAGATCCTGTTCGAGCGGATCGGTGTCCCTGACAGCGCCCAGCACGACGTGACGCTGAGGTACGGCGGGATCGAGGCCGGCCTTGAGGCGCATCCTGTTCAGGCACAGTCCCGTCGAGATGGCGACCGGCATCCCGCCGAGCATGCCGCTCAGCGTCGTTTCCGGCGTATTGAAGTCGCCGTGCGCGTCGATGAACACCAGCCCGACGCGCAGCGGCCGCGACGACGGGCCGGAGTGCTGGAGGCCGCCGAGCATGCCCATCAGCGCACTGCAGTTGGCGAGGAGTCCGATGGGCATCGATCCGCCGCGGCGTTCCTCCGCAACGATCTTCGCGAGCTGGCCATCGGCGATGGCCAGGCGGTTCCACTCGCCGTATTCCTTCTGCAGCTCGGGCCCGAGGGCTACGGTCGACATGGGCTTTACCGTCACGCCCTGCCCCTCGAGCACCTTCTGGATTCCGCCGGCCTCGAGATAGTCAGGCACATCGGAAATGTCCGGAAGGTTTCGCTCGCCGCGATACGGCATCTTAATCAGCGTGACACGAGTCGAGCCGCCAGACTGTTGAGCGGGGACCGCCGTCGATAGAAGAACGGCGGCGATTGCGAACGTGATAGCAGCTTTCATCGAATCACTCCATGAAGCGAAGTTCCATCAGGTGCCGACCGCCCGATAGCATATCAATTGCCGAGCGACAGCCGTCTGAAGATCACAGGGGAAGGATTGGCTCGCCGATTTCGAGGACCACGAAGTCATCCTCGACGAACGAGTCGCCCATCGATGGCCGGAACCCGGATCCGGTGGCCATGTTCGGTAGCCATGGCCAGACCATAGCAGTGACCCAACCCGTTCCGGAAGGCAGAACAACGGATTGTTCGACGGTCAGCGTCTCTCCGGCAGGAATGGGGCCGAGAAAGTCCCGCGCCACGCTTTGACGTGCGCAACACGGCTCGACCAGCACGAAACCGTGCGCCCATCGCACGTCCCTCGACCCGACATTGCGGATGAGCACCTTGACCTGGACCTCATCACCCGGCTTTGGTACTGTCGGCGTCAGCGAAACGTCTATCGGAGTCACTCGAAGATCGGTGATTGGCCAATCCCGCCGAGGTAACTGCAGGGCGGTGGGAAGGTCGCTCAGGGCCTTGAGGTCGATGCCGTCCACATTGTCCTCAACGAACCCTTCATGAAACGAGGCGGGCTCGAACTGCCACTCCCCTGTATCCTCGCGCACTCGTGCAACCTTCAGCCGGATTCCGATGACGCGATCGTCGAATCCGTTGAGCGCAGTCGCACATATGGAACGGTACTGTCGTCGCGCCGCGGAGGCTGCCGGCCAGAACGTCTGATCGATTGAGTCTCCCGGATACCATTCCGCCTCCTCGACATTGCAGTAGCCGATCATCCAGAAAGATGGACCCTTCCAGGCCGGATGACCTGAGAGCTGAAGATTCAACCACCGCTCCAGAGGCACTGGCGGCAGACTCGGGTCGATGGCATGAGCGCTCGTCGTGGCTGCGCGTCTGGCGAGCGGATCCGGATCACCTGAGGCGATTGTCATGAATGAGATGCCGGCGAGTGATTGTTGATATTCCCCGAGGATCTGTTGACCCTGAGCGCGCGGCCACGTGTTTGACGCGGTTGGCGGCCCTCCAGCGAACACGCATTCGTTGTCGGGATGCTCGGGACCTGGCGTCGACCGGAGGAGGGCAACGCGCGCTCGCAGCTGCAGACGGTGCATGCCGGGCCGAAAATCGAGCCGACCGTCTTTACTTCCGACCGAAGCGCCGCAGCGTGACGAATCGAACGCGGCCGCGATCGGAAGCCACGTGTCGCCGTCCTCCGACGCGTCGATCTCGACCAGATACCGAAGCGGCATCTTCAGTTGAAACCACGGGCGCGTGTCGAGATCGAATCCTGTTCCGGGCTCCTGTGAAACCAGAGAATTCGGCGCGAATTCGATCCGAACCGCGGCTCTTCTCGCCAGCATCGCCAGCGGTCCGTTTGGACGGAACTGGAGCTCCGAGTCTAGACGGCTGCGTAGTGCCAGCCACTCCGGATCCGTCAACATCGGATGCCAATTGTCATCGAGCATCCTGGTTAAGCTGGCACGAAGTTCGCGGTCGGGATCGGAGGCCGACTGTGAGATGAGGGCCTGGCTCGAAAGCGAGAGCCAGGCCAATAGATGCGCGGCAACCCAGAGAGGTCGGCCCATGTGGTTATTGACACGGGCCTGCGAGATTTGTTCCGCGCGCGCGGCCAACGCGGGCATTGAAAGGGCGGACCTGAATTCCTTACCGGACCGCGATGAAGTCGATTTCGACGTGCGCCCCGCGCGGAATCGCCGCCACCTGCACCGTTGACCTGGCCGGCGGCGTGCCTCCCGCCGGGAAGAACGAACCGTACACTTCGTTCATGTCCGCAAACTCTTTGATGTCGGCGAGGAAGATCGTGGCCTTCACCACGTTCTGATACCCGAGCCCCGCTTCCTGCAGAACCTTGCCGAGGTTCTCCATCGCCTGTTTCGTCTCGGCCTTGATGCCTCCGGTGACGAGCGTGTTCGTCGAAGGATCCATGCCGATTTGGCCGGCCAGAAACACCATGTTGCCGGTGGAAACGCCTGGTGAGTAAGGTCCGATCGGCTTGATGACGCCCATGAGCGCCTTCTTGTCGGCCGATTGCGCGGCAGCGCGGGACCCGTTCACGAACGCAAAGAGGGCGAGACAACCGCAGGCGAGCACCGCAAGACCAGCACGTGATTTCATAAGCGCCTCTGAGCAGAAGGAGTTGACGAGGGCGGGCCGCGTCCGCGGCCCACTTGACCGTGAAGGGAGATTATAGCGAGGATGCACCATGGTCATGACGCGACTCTCGCTCGGCGTTGTTTTTGTTTGTCTCCTGAATGGCTGTGCGACGCCGCCAGCACAGGCTCCGGTTTCCTCCGCGCGCGTCACGCTCGCGGTCGTCAATGCACGGGTTTGGACGGGAGACAGCACCCATCCCTCGGCCGAGGCGATTGCGGTGAACGATGCCGAAATCGTCGGAGTCGGCACGAGCGACAAGATTCGACGGATGTCGGCCGGCGCAACGATCGTCGATGCGCACGGGCGGATGCTCGTGCCCGGATTTATCGATACCCATGTGCACTTCACCGACGGCGGATTCCGTCTGGCGTCCGTTCAGCTGCGCGACGCGAAGACGCCCGAAGAATTCTCCAGGCGGATCAAGGACTTCGCGGCGACTGTACCTTCCGGCACCTGGATCACCGGAGGTGACTGGGACCATCAGCTTTGGGGCGGCGAGCTGCCTCGACGTGAATGGATAGACGAGGCGACGAAGCAGAATCCGGTCTGGGTGAATCGCCTCGACGGCCACATGGCTCTGGCCAACAGCGCCGCGCTCGAGGCGGCCGGCGTAGATAAGACGACGAAGGACGTATCAGGCGGGACGATTGTCCGGGGCGCGAGCGGCGAACCCACGGGGATTCTGAAAGACAACGCCATGGGGATGGTGGACAAGGTCGTGCCGCCGCCTTCGGCGGAGATGAGCGACCGCGCGCTCGATGCTGCCATGCGCTACGTGGCAGAGCAGGGCGTGACGTCAGTTCATCACATGGGAACCTGGGACGATCTCGCCACATTCACGCGCGCGCGCAAGGCGGGACGACTCCGGACGCGCATCTACGCCGCGGTCCCGCTCGCGACGTGGGAGCGTCTTCGTGACGTCGTCCAGTCGAAGGAGTACGGACCCGATGGGCGTGGCGACGAGTGGCTGCGCATCGGTGCGCTCAAGGGATTTGTGGACGGTTCGCTCGGATCACACACGGCGGCGTTCGAAGAGCCGTTCACCGACGCGCCGAAGGATCGCGGCTTCTTTGTGAATACACCGGAGAATCTCTACGCATGGATTTCCGGCGCCGACAAGGCCGGACTTCACGTCGTGGTGCACGCGATTGGCGACCGGGCCAACAGGACGTTGCTCGACATCTACCAGCGGGTCGAACAGGAAGACGGTGCGCGAGATCGTCGGTTCCGCATCGAGCACGCTCAGCATCTGCTGCCCGGCGACATTCCCCGATTCCACGACCTCGGTGTCATCGCCAGCATGCAGCCGTACCACGCCATCGATGACGGACGATGGGCCGAGAAAGTGATTGGGCCGGTACGCATCAAGACAACCTACGCTTTCAAATCGCTGCTTGACGCGAATGCGCGCGTGTCGTTTGGCAGCGACTGGTTCGTCGCGCCGCCGATGCCCCTCGAAGGCATCTACGCCGCCGTCACGCGGCGCACGATCGACGACAAGACGCCGCAGGGTTGGGTGCCCGAACAGAAGATCTCCGTCGAACAGGCACTCGAGGCCTACACCGGAACGGCCGCGTACGCATCGTTCGAGGAGCAGCGAAAGGGCGCGCTCACCGTGGGCCGTCTTCCCGACTTCGTCGTCATCGATCAGGACCTGCGTCAGATGGCTCCTGAGAACATCAGGCAGGCCAGGGTGATGATGACGGTCGTGGGAGGAAAGGTCATGTTCGATCGATCCAGCCCGAACGCCAGCCATTGAGCCCTTTGCGGAATGACAAATGTTTACAAGACCCGGGGTTGACCGGACCTTGGGCGGGCACCTATACTTGCCTCTAGTGACGCGCACGACCACCACCCTCACCGCCATGGTCATGCGAATTCGCATTATGCGAATTTGCCCGGTCGGTGGTGTCCGCGTGCTCGACGCGTAAATAGTTCGGAAAAGCCAGAAGCCAGACAGACAAGAACGAGCAACCAGGACCCGCCGACCCAACGGTCGGCGGGTTTTTTTTTGCTCTGGAGAACTGATGTCATCTGAACCCTTACCGATAGACGTCGGCGTCCTCGGCGCCACCGGCGCCGTGGGCCAGCAGCTCGTGTCCCGCCTGGACGGGCATCCGTTTTTCCGCGTTGCGTGGCTGGGGGCGAGTCAGCGATCGGAAGGGCGTTTGTACGAGGAGCTGCCATGGCGGTTGCCCCGTGTGATGCCCGAGGGCGTGCGCAATCTCGCCGTCGAGAGGCCCGAGCCCGGCGTCGCGCCACGGCTGCTGTTCTCGGCCCTTGATTCATCCGTGGCGGGGCCGGTGGAAGAAGCCTTCGCGCGGGCGGGCCACATCGTCGTCAGCAATGCGCGCAACCACCGGATGGACGCGCGCGTGCCATTGCTCATTCCGGAGGTCAATCCCGATCACCTGGGACTGCTCTCGGCGCAACGCCGCGAGTCAGGGTGGCGCGGCGCAATCGTGACCAACCCGAACTGCTCCACTGTCTTTCTCACGATGGCGCTCGCGGCTCTCCGCCCGTTTCAACCGCGGGTCGTCAGCGTGACCACGCTGCAGGCAGCGTCGGGGGCCGGGTATCCGGGCGTCGCATCGCTCGACATCATCGGCAACGTCATCCCTGCCATAGACGGAGAGGAACAGAAGCTCGAGTCCGAGCCACAGAAGATTCTTGGACGCCTATTGGACGACAGCGTGGAGCCAGACGCCGTCACCATCAGCGCCCAGACGACGAGAGTTCCGGTTGTCGACGGCCACACCGAGCTCGTCGCCGTGGGGTTCGATCGAAGGGTGCCCATCGATGACGTGCGTAGAGCATTCGTCGAGTTCTCCGGTCTTCCCCAGCAGCTGAAACTGCCGAGCGCGCCGTCGCGACCCATCGTGTACCGCGACGAGTCGGACAGGCCGCAGCCGCGACTCGATGCGGAACGGGATGGTGGCATGGTTGTTCACGTCGGCAGACTGCGATCCTGCCCGGTGCTCGACGTGAAGTTCGTGGTCCTTGGCCACAACACGGTTCGCGGAGCGGCTGGCGCCGCCCTGCTCAACGCGGAGCTGATGTATGCGGAGGGATGGCTTGACTGATCGGGCGCAACCGCTGGTGATGAAGTTTGGCGGCACGTCGGTTGCCGACGCGGAAGCGATTCGCCGCCTGATCAACATCACCGCGCGGCGTTCAGCACCTCGCGTCGTCGTGGTGTCGGCGCTTGCCGGAATCACGGATCGGCTGCTCGCCATGGCGGAGCTCGCGGCGACCGGCTTAGGCGGCGCCGCAGGTCGCGAGCTCACCGACATCGAGCACCGTCATCACGGAGCGGCGGCGGCCGTGGCCGACCCGGTTCGACGGTCCGCGTTGATCCGACGGCTGCGCAGGACCCTCAATGATCTCGACGACGACCTCGGCACGATCGTGACCGTGGGCGAACTGTCGGTGAGGCTCTCGGATCGCGTGGCCGCGGCCGGAGAACTTTTGAGCAGTCAGATCGTCGCCGCCGCACTCGAAGATGCGGGACTCCGCGGTGTGTGGGTGGATGCGCGCCGCGTCCTGGTCACCGATGATGAGTTTTCGCACGCCAGACCGCTGATGGCGGAGACGCGGGCGCGCGTCGGTCTTGAACTCAGCCCGTACCTCGAACATGGATACGTTCCCGTCGTCGGTGGTTTCGTGGGTGCTAGTGTTTCTGGAGCGACGACCACACTCGGCCGTGGAGGCTCGGACTACTCGGCCGCGATTCTCGGCGCCTGTCTCGACGCACGCGAAATACAGATCTGGACCGACGTGGACGGGGTGTTGACCGCCGATCCGCGCGTCGTCGCACGACCGCGCCCGGTGGCCCTGCTGTCGTTCAGGGAAGCTTACGAGCTCGCGAGGTTCGGCGCCAAGGTGCTGCATCCGGCGACGATCGAACCGGCCGTCGAGCACAACATTCCGGTCCGCGTGCTCAATTCGCGGCAGCCTGGCAGTCGTGGCACGCTGATCACGGCATCGTCCCGTGCGGACGCCACGCGCGTCATCGCCCTCGCCGGCAAGCGGTCACTGACGGTACTCGACATCACGTGCTGCGGAACCCTCAGATCGCAGCAGTTTCTCAGGCGAGTTGTCGACGAATTTGAGCGTCACGCGACACCTGTCACGACGATGGCGGCGTCCGACCTCCACGTGTCGGTTGCCATCGAGGATGTCCGCCGCCTGGCGGAGATCCTCGACGGACTCTCCGCCGTAGCGGATGTGACCTGGCAATCGGACATGGCGCTCGTCTGTGCTGTCAGTGGAGGCGCTCGACCGGATCCGGCAGTCTTCGCCGACGTGCTGGCTGCGCTCCGAGGAGTGCCGGTGCACCTGATCAGTCAGCCGCCGCCAGGACAATCGATCGCGTTGCTCGTTCATCAGAACGAGATGCCCGCCGTCATCACACGGCTGCACGATCGATTCTTCGGTGAGGATGCCGTGGTGGCGCCCCGCGGGTACGGGCACGGCGTATGAGAAAGGCCAGGGTTGCGATCGCCGGATTTGGCACCGTGGGCCGATCTGTCGCGAAGTCGTTGACCACCGGCCGAGCGCGCGACCTGGAGCTCGCCGTCATCTTCAACCGCGATGTCGGACGGAAGAAGGTTGACTGGGTTCCGCCCCACGTCACGTGGACCGAGCGGTTCGAGGATGTGCTCTCCTCCGATGTCGACATCGTCGTCGAGGTCGTCGGTGGGTTGACGCCTGCCGGGGAGTGGATCCGGAAAGCGTTGACGACGGGGAAGTCGGTCGTCACGGCCAACAAGCAGCTCGTGGCCGACTCGGGCGCGGAGCTCGAGGATCTCGCGAGGCGGCACGGCGTCGAGCTGGCGTTCGAAGCCGCGGTTGCCGGCGGCATTCCGGTCATTCGCAGCATCAGAGAAGGTCTTGCGGGCGATCGCATTCACCGGATCGCCGGCATTTTGAACGGGACGTGCAACTTCATCCTCACGCGCATGAGCGACGGGAACCTGACGTTCGAAGACGCGCTCCGCGAAGCGCAGGCTCGCGGGTTCGCGGAGTCGGATCCGGCCGACGACCTGTCTGGAATTGACGCGCGAGCGAAGCTGGCGATTCTGGCCAGCGTCGGACTCGGACGGCGGCTCAGTCCGGCAGAGATTCCTGCGCGCTCGATCGCACCCATCAAGGCTGTGGATCTCGCCTGGGCGACTCGGCTGACGTGCGCCGTCCGACAGGTGTCGTGGGTCGAGCGACAGGGCGAGTCCGTTCTGGCCTGGGTCTCGCCGGCCCTCGTCCCTGAAGCGTCGCCATTTGCCGCGACGCGCGACGGGCAGAACGTCGTCGTCATAAACAGTGAACTGACGGGGGAGATTTCGCTGACCGGGCCCGGGGCGGGAGGGGAGGCGACCGCGTCGGCGGTAGTCTCGGATCTCCTTGCCGTTCTGCGGCATACCGGCAACGGCTCGAGGCTCGCGCCACTGCCGATGGAGTTTTCCCGGGTCGAGGGCGCCTTCACGGGCCCCTGGTATCTGCGACTCAGGACCTCAGAGGAACTGGACTCCGAGCCCGGATTTCGGGCTATTCTTTCGAGTTCCGCGGTCGCGATCGACCGGGTGCTTCAGAAACCGGGCCCTGAGTCCGAGGGTTCGGCGGTCGTGATGCTGGCGCCTTGTCCGCTTGCGGCGGTCGATCGGCTCGCTGATGCGCTCTGGAAGGGGCTCGAGCTAACGGAACGCCCCGTTTGCCTGCCGTTTGTCGGCAGTCGCGCGTGAAGAGGATGCGATGAGTCATGTAACTGGCCTCCGCTGCCACTTGTGCCACACAGCTTTTCCTGCGAAGGCGTTGTGGGTTTGCGATCGATGCCTGGGCCCGCTCGAAGTCACCTACGACTATGCGGCGGTCTCCGACGTGATGACGCGCGATCTGATTGAGAGCCGCCCGAAAAATCTCTGGCGGTACCAGGAGCTTCTTCCGATCGAAGGCAAGCCACGGACAGGGCTGTCGTCGGGATTTACGCCGCTCGTTCGAGCAACGAGACTCGCCGAGCGCATTGGCGTTCGCGAGCTCTACATCAAAGATGATTCGGTCAACCACCCGACATTGTCCTACAAGGATCGGGTGGTGTCGGTTGCGGCGACGCGCGCGGTTGAGCTCGGGTTCCCGGTGTTCAGCTGTGCATCCACGGGCAACCTGGCGGGCAGCGTTGCGGCTCACGCCGCGCGGCTTGGTCTCGAGTGCTACGTCTTCATCCCCCACGATCTCGAGCTCGGCAAGGTCCTCGGCTCGGCGATCTTTCGTCCCCGCCTCGTGGCCGTTCGCGGGAACTACGACGATGTGAACCGGCTGTGCACGGAGATCGCCGATCGGTACGGCTGGGGATTTGCCAACATCAATCTCCGCACCTACTACGCAGAGGGCGCAAAGACGATGGGATTCGAAATCGCCGAACAGCTCGGCTGGCGATTCCCCCAGCACGTCGTGTCGCCCGTGGCGGGAGGCACGCTCCTGCCCCGAATCGGCCGTGCGTTCCGCGAGCTCAGGGAAGTGGGCCTCGTCGATGGCGAGCTGCCGCGTATCCATGCCGCGCAGGCAGCGGGATGCGCTCCTGTCGTGCGTGCCCTCGTTCAGCAGCTCGAGGTGCCAGAGCCGGTAAAGCCCGCAACCATCGCCAAGTCCATCGCGATTGGCAATCCCGCCGACGGATTCCAGGTGCTTGAAACCGTGCGCGCGAGCGGCGGATGGGGCGCCATGGTTCCTGACGAGGCGATCATCGGCGCCATTCAGCTCCTCGCAGAGACCGAGGGCATCTTCACGGAGCCGGCGGGAGGCACGACATTGGCGGCGGCGGTCGACCTCATCGAGCGCGGCGTCATTCCGCGCGACGAATCGATCGTCGTCTGCATCACCGGCAACGGGTACAAGACCACTGAAGTCGTCCAGGGCCAGGTGGTGCAGCCCGTCACGATCGGAAAATCGCTGCGCGACTTCGAGGCGATCCTCGCCAGCGCCCCAGACTCAGTGTCAGCGGCGGCCGCGGCATCGTGAAAGTGCGTTAGCCGTTGGCACGAACGACTCCCTCCACCAACGGGCTGACCGTGTTCGGTCGCCATGTCGCGCCCGGCACGCGACAGGTCGTCTGTGTGCCCGCCACGCGCGATCTCTGCTACGACGTGGGCATCTCGGCCCACGTGGTCGCTGGGGTGCGGCCTGGGCCGACGATGCTGCTGCTGTCGATGCTGCACGGGAACGAATGGTTCTCGGTGCTGATTCTGCGCGAGCTGCTGACGCGGCTCTCGCCCGCCGATCTTCGCGGGAACCTCATCGCGGTTCCCGTCGCCAATCCATCGGCCATGGCCACGGCGACGCGGTGTGTGATCGACGACTCCGACGAGCCCGATGCCAACCGCGCGTTCGGCGGCACCTATCAATGGATCTCGAATCAGGTCACCCGCGTCATCGACCAGGCGTTCTTCACGGTGTCCGACTACCTCATCGACTATCACGTCGGCGACTGGGGTTCGACCATGGCCGACGTGAGCTTTGCGGAGGACTACACCGATCCCGCGATCACCGAAGCGAGCCGGGGGATGGCGCTGGCATTTGGATTCCCGGTCGTGCACCGGCTGCGGCTCTTCACTGGGCCCCGGGGATCGCGGACCTCACTCGGTCACGCGGGCGAGCATCACGGAATTCCGGGAATAGTCGCGGAGGTCGGGGGGTTGGGATTCGGTGACGCGCAGGAGCGCCAGTGGCTCGAAGCCAACGTCACGGGCACCATGAGCGTGATGCGTCATCTCGGGATGCTCGACGGGGCGCCGCTCAGCTGCGGCAGGTACTTGATGATCGAGGACTACTGGCGCGTGGGTCCGTCGGTGGGCGGCTATCTCGAACCGCTGGTCGGCCTCGACCGTCAGTTCAGCGACGTCGAGAAGCACGAATGCCTTGCGCGGGTGATCAGTCCGACGACTTTCGAAGTCCTCGAAGAGATCCGGTCTCCGGGCCGCGGCGTGATCTTCTATGCCTGCCGTGCGCACATGGTCCGACCAGGATCGTGGGCGTTTGGGGTCGCGGATCTCGAACACGGACGCGCCGCGTGGGTTCAGGCTTGAGCGGCGCGTGTGGTTTACGACATTTCACGCTGACATTTGGAGACAAATCCCCGCCGCGCGAGCCGACGGTCGAGCGGGATGTTCGGGTTATCATTAGAAGTTCTACTCTCCCTTGGAGTCCCATTAGATGAACGTGGATTGTTCCTGTTGGCGCTCGGCTGTCCGAACCGTGTCGATGACGGTCCTCGCCTCGGTGGGCTGCCTGCTGGCGGACACGTCTCTCGTCGGGGCCGCCGACCCGCCGCCGCTGCTCTCGTTTACGGCCGGCCGCCTCGCCCCGGAAGGCCCGATTCCGGTGATTGACGGTCGCGTTGACGAAGAGCTGTGGAAGACGGTCGAGCCCTACACCACGTTCACCCAGCAGGACCCGGACGAAGGCGCACCGGCAACTGAAAAAACCGAGGTCCGCATCCTGATCGATCGCAAGAACATCTACGTGGGCATCATCTGTTTCGATACCGAGCCGGACAAGATCGTCGTGTCGCAGAGCCGGCGCGATTCCGACCTGACCGAGAGCGATTCGGTCCAGATTCTGTTCGACACTTTCAATGACAGCCAGAATGCGTTCATTTTCGGCACCAGCCCGTACGGCATCGAGTACGACGGGCAGGTCGCGGGTGAAGGCCAGACCGGAGGCTTTACACAGCAGCGGGCCGGCACCGGTGGGTCGACGCGCGGACAGATCAGCGGCTTCAACGGCAACTGGGATGGCGACTGGACGGTGAAGGCGCAGATTACCGATCGCGGGTGGGAAACGGAGATGGCCATTCCGCTCAAGACCCTCAGGTACAGCCCGGGCACCGACCGGACCTGGGGTCTGAACGTGATGCGAATCATCCGCCGCAAGAACGAGCAGGTGTTTCTCGCGCCGATCGAACGCGGTTACACCATCTACCAGGTGTCGCAGGCCGCCAAGCTCACGGGTCTGGACCTGCCGGTCCGCCGCGACATCAAGGCCATTCCGTACGTAGCCAGCAAGTTCAACTGGGACTACCTCCGGCGGCAGGACGATCAGCTCGATGCCTCCGGCGACGTCGGGCTCGACGTGAAGTGGGGTGTGAAGCCCAACCTGACCGCGGACTTCACGGTGAACACCGACTTCGCGCAGGTCGAAGCCGACGACGAGCAGATCAACCTGACGCGATTTGCGCTGTTTTTCCCAGAAAAGCGGCCGTTCTTTCTGGAAAATGCGTCGGTCTTCCAGTTCGGATCGCCGCAGATGATCGACCTATTCTTCTCGCGGCGCATCGGGTTGTCGCAAACGGGGTTGCCGATCGACATCATCGGAGGCGGACGTCTCAGCGGCAAAGCCGGGTCCTACAATGTCGGCCTGCTGAACATGCAGACCAACACGTTCGAGAACGACCTGGGCATCACGACGGCGCCAAGCACGAACTTCACCGTAGCCCGCGTGCAGCGAGAGTTTGGCCGTTCCAACGTCGGCGCCATCTTTGTCAATCGACTTGGCACCGGTAGCTCGGCGCCCCCGAACGACTACAACAATGCGTACGGGCTGGATTCGGCGCTGCAGATGACCAAGAACGGTAAGCTGTTCACCTTCATCGCGCGCTCTGATTCGCCGTCGGCCAAGGGAGGCTCCGACTACGCGGGACGCGCGATCTACATCTATGCGAATCCTCTCTGGAACGGCAATATCGGCTATTCGCAGGTCGGGAACGACTTCAACGCCGAAGTGGGCTTCGTCCCGCGCGTCGGGTACCGGCGACCGGAAGCCCGCGCGTTCCTGACGTACCAGCCGAAGAACATCAAGTGGATTCGCCGCTTCTCACCGCACGTGAACTGGAATGCGTACTACGACATCGACGACGACCTGGTGCAGACCTCGCAGGGCCACTATCATTTCTTCGAGATTCAGCCGTCGAACGGCGGACGATTCGGTTACCGGGTCGATCGATATCAGGATCGGCCCGTCGTGCCGTTTCCGGTGTACATCGGAGCCGACGGCCGCAGGGTGGTGATCCCGCCGGGGCTCTACTCCTACAATCAGTGGACCGGCGAGTATTTCGGCAACCCGAGCGCGCCCTTCTATTTCAATTTCGCGCATACCTTCGGCGGCTTCTACGACGGCGACTATGTCAAGTTTGACACGGCCGTCGGTGCGCGCATCGGCAACCGGTTCATTTCAAGCGTTGGCTACACCCACGAGGACATCAAGCTGCCGGGCGGCGACTTCACGACGACGCTCCTTCCCTTGAAGGTGAGCTGGTCGTTCACCACGCTCGCGAGCATCCAGGCGCTGATTCAGTACAACAGCCAGACCTATTCCGTTTCGTCGAACATCCGTCTCGCGCTCCTCAATCGAAGCGGCACGGGACTCTTCGTTGTCTACAACGACCGGCGCGACGTCACGAACTTCACGTCGTACGATCAGCTGGGCCGATCGTTCATCATCAAGTACACGAGGCTGTTCGACTTTTAACAAGAGTCTCAGGGTCGAAGGGTCACAGGGTCGAAAGGTCTCAAAGGGCCTCAGTTTGCCCGCCGTGCCTCGCGCATCGCTCCTGATTCTGCTGGCGTCGCTCGTCGCTGCGGCCGCGTGTTCAGGTCCGAATAGGCCGCAGGGCGGCGCCACGCCTACTGTCAAAGACACACTCGTCTTCGCGGCGCCGGCCGACGCCACCATCCTCGACCCGCACAACACCACGGACAACCAGTCGGATCAGGTGATCCTGATGGTCTATGACACGCTGATCGCGTTCGACGACAAGATGCAGATCGTCGGGCGCCTCGCCGATCGCTGGAGCGTGGCCGGCGACGGCGTGACGTGGTCGTTTCATCTGCGGAGCGGCGTGAGATTCCACGACGGCACGCCGTTCACGGCGCTCTCGGTCAAGAAGAACTTCGATCGCGTGCTCGATCCCGTCCAGAATCACAAGCGCCTGCCGCTCTTCGACATGATCGATCGCGTCGAGGTGGTGGACGATCAGAACGTCCGGATCATCACGAAGTATCCCTTCAGCGCGTTCGAACCGACGATGGCGCATGTGTCGGCGGCGATCGTGAATCCCGCGGTGGCCGAGCGGGAGGGCAAGGCATTTGGCACGACCGCCGAGGCCACCTCGGGGACCGGGCCCTATAAGGTGGTGCGGTGGAAGAAAGATCTCGAGGTGGTGCTCGAACGGAACGACGACTACTGGGGCGAGAAGGGCCGTATTCGGCGAGTCATCTATCGGCCCATTCCCGAGGCGTCATCGCGCATCGTCGCGCTCGAGGTGGGCGACGTGGACGCCATCACCAGCGTTCCGCCGTCGGACATGGCGCGGCTGGAGAAGAGTCCCGAGATCAGGATCCTCAAGACTGTCAGTGTCGGCGCGCAGCAGTTCAGGTTCAACTGCGCGCGAAAGCCCTACACCGATCCCCGGGTGCGCCAGGCGATCTCCTACGCGATCGATCGCCGGGCGATCGTCAAGAATCTCGTGTCAACCTTCGCGCTTCCATCGACCGGTCCGCTCACGCCGATCATGCGCGGTTCGGTGAGGCTTGGCGAGATCTCCTACGATCCAGCGAAAGCCAAACGGCTGCTCGCCGAGGCCGGATATCCGCGGGGATTCAAGACGACCATTTCGACGACCCCACGATACGCGATGGGCGTCGAGCTGGCCGAAGCGCTGGCGTCCGACCTGAAGAAAGTGGGCATCGACGCGTCGATCGACGTGCACGACTGGGGCACGATGGTGCAGTTCTGGAGCGGACTCAAGCCGGAGCAGAACACGCAGGAGATTTTCATCATGGGCGCCGGCGCATCAACGGCCGACGCGGACTGGGGCCTGCGCCCGATCTTCAAGACCCATCCCACCAACGAGAACAACTACGGGTACTACTCGAACAAGGAGTTCGATCGGGTCATTACCGAGGCCATGCGGGAAACCGATGCGGCGCGGCGCCAGATGTTGTACAAGAGGGCGCAGGAAATCGTGTACCTCGAGGATCCCGGCGCCGTCTGGCTCTTCGACAACTACTTCATCGTTGCGACGCGCAGTGCTGTGACCGGCGTGCGACCGTCGCCCATCGGCGTGGTTACCTTTGAACGGGCGGACTTTTCTGGACCTAAGAACTAAGACCAAAGAACCAAGAACCTCTATGTCCTCCATTACCCGCCGCGACTTTCTGAACGGTGTCTCCGTCGCCGTCACCAGCTCGTTCGTCGCGCCGTCGTGGCTGATGGCGCTCGAGCAGCAGCCCTTCGCGCCCGAGCGCGATCCGGCCTACTACCCGCCGTCACTCACGGGTATGCGCGGTAGTCACGACGGTTCGTGGGAGATCGGCCACGCGCTCCGCGACGGTCAGTCGTGGCTGAAGTCCGGCGAGGAAGCGCTCACCGGAGAAACGTTCGATCTCGTGGTCGTGGGCGGCGGACTTTCGGGTCTGGCCGCAGCGTACTTCTTCCGCAAGGCGCACCCGGACAGCCGCGTTCTCGTGCTCGACAATCACGACGATTTCGGCGGCCACGCCAAGCGGAACGAATTCCAGTCGCGCGGCCGGACGATGATCCTGAACGGCGGCACGCTGGAGCTCGAGTCGCCTTCGCGCTACAGCCGGATGGCAGCCGACCTCGTGCGCGAGGTGGGCATCGACATCGAGCGCTTCGATACGCTGCACAAGGAGGAGAGCGAGCTCTACGAGAAGATGGGCCTCACGCGAGGCATCTTCTTCGACAAAGAAACGTTCGGCGAGGATCGACTCGTTGCCGACGTCGGCAAGCCGACGTGGCCGGAGTTCCTGGCGCGCACGCCGCTCTCTGAACCGGCGCGGCGCGACATCGCGCGGCTCTACGACGACAAGGCCAATCGCGACTACATGCCTGGCCTCTATTCACCGGCGAAGAAGGCCAAGCTGGCATCAATCAGCTACCGCGACTACCTGCTGAACATCGCGAAGGTCGATCCAGGCGTCATTCCGTTTTTCCAGTCGCGCACGCACGATCTCTTCTGCCTGGGGATCGATGCTGTGCCCGCGCTGTACTGCTGGCAGATGGGATATCCGGGTTTTCAGGGACTCGATCTGGAGCCGACGCCGCCGGAACAGCTCGCGGGCGAGCCGGGAGGGCAGCACGGACGGCGGCCCGAGAGCGGCGAGCGGACGATTCATTTCCCGGATGGGAACGCGACGCTCGCGCGTCTGCTCGTGCGGTCTCTCATCCCGGGTGCGGTGCCAGGCCGGACGATGGAAGACGTGCAGACGACGCGCGTCGCGTATGGGCGCCTGGATGACGATGCGTCGCCAGTCCGCATTCGCCTGAACAGCACCGTCGTGCGTGTCGCGCACGTCGGCGAGGCAGAGAGCGCTCGCGAGGTCTCGATCACCTACGTCCGGGGCGGGAAGCCCGCAGCCGTGCGCGGCCGCGCCTGCATTCTCGCGTGCTGGAACACGATGATTCCGTACCTGTGCCCCGAGCTTCCGGCGAAGCAGCGCGAGGCGCTCGCGTACGGCGTCAAGGCGCCGATCGTCTACACGAGCGTGCTCGTCGGCAACTGGCGGGCCTTTCAAAAACTCGGCGTGAGCGACATTCACGCGCCGGGTGGCTATCACAACATGATCAGCCTCTCGGAACCCGTGAGCCTTGGCGACTACAAGGCTCCGCGAACTCCCGACGAGCCGATCATGCTTCATTTGGTGCGCACGCCGTGCAGCCCAGGCCTCTCGAAGAAGGATCAGCACCGGATGGGCCGCATGGATCTTCTGTCGACGACCTTTGCGACCTTCGAAATGAAGATCCGCGATGAGCTCGGCCGGATGCTGTCGGGCGGCGGGTTCGATCCGGCGCACGACATCGAGGCCATTACGGTGAACCGCTGGCCGCACGGCTACGCCTACACCTACAACACCCTCTTCGATCCGCCGGAATGGGCGCTCGACACACCGGACGAGCGCCCATGCGTCATCGCGCGCAAGCCGTTCGGCAGGATCGCCATTGCCAATGCAGACGCGGCCGCGAGTCCGCACACGGACGCGGCCATCAACATGGCGTTCCGCGCGGTGGGAGAGATCGGCAGAATCAAGAGCTAAGCAGGCTCAAGGCTCAAGCCCCAGGGCTCAGAGAGCTTCGGGGCTTAGGGCTCAGGACTCAGGGCGCGCCCGCGAGGCGCCTTCATGTGTCCTATCGTCTACACCGAGGCATGCGAACGCGATTCTGTCGGGGACAGAACTACGCGGCGAACAGCGAGGCGATGGTCTTGACCGCCTGTTCGGCTTCTGCGCGGTCCGGCACCACGTTGTCGTCGTTGTAGCCGTAGTAGTCGTTCTCACCGACGACTTGAAACACAAGACCGTCGCGGCGCGGCACGAATCCGACATTCCGGTAAAACAAACCATAATTCATGTCCGGTTGCGGGATCGTTCTGGCCAATTGGCCCCTCACCGGAATGACCGACTCGTCGCCGAACAGCGCGCGCGCGCCGTAGCCGGTGGCGTTCACCAGCGTCTTTTCCTTCAGACGCGCGAGTTCATGCGGCGCGTGGAATTCGGCGATCTCGATTTTGCCGCCGTTGGCGGCGAAATCGGCCAGCAGCGTTCGAGAATATTCCGTCAGGTTGAACATGAGTTGACTGCTGCCTCGCAGGTACCGATTGCCCAACGGATGAGTGCCGGGTTCAAAGGTGGTCGCGTGCGGGATCAGATCGCTGGTCAATTCCTGCTGCAGTTCCGCGAATGCCGGCCGGCCGTCTGGAGTCCGGCCCGGCTGTCCAGTGACAGCATCGTCGGAAACGAAGTAGTTGTCGACGAACTCCACAGGTGTTCCCGCCAGCCCCAGGAAACTCTGAAAGGTTTGAAACGACTGGCGGGCCATGTGCTCCCACGACTGCTTGAAGTTGGGCGTCGCATACTTCTCGAGGCAGATGCGTGAGTCGGGCGAGTAGACACCCGTCGCCAACGACGAGCGCACATTGGGAGGGAGGTCCTTGGCGTAGATGGTCACACGCGCGCCGGCACGTTGCAGCAGCAGCGCGGTGGTCAACCCCAGCGCGCCGCAGCCAATCACCGCGATGTCTCGCTCGCCGGTGGCAAGGGCATTTGAGGTCGCGATGGCGCCCGAGCCCCAGGAGAGCGACCAGCCGCTTCCGCCGTGCCCGTAATTGTGCACGACCGTCTTGGCGCCCACTTTCTCGACATCCAACCGCGGACCTTGCTCGCGGAAGGGGCGAGTACACACGGTGATGAGCGTGATGCGATCGACGCTCGCGCGGAGCGTCGCCAGCTGCAGTCTCGGGCGAGCCGCGCGCCGACAGGCTTCGAACCCGCTCAGCAGCGCGAAGGCTCCGGCACCCGTCAAGAAATGACGCCGTCCGATCAGTCTCGGACGATCGGCCATCGCATTCATTCCGTTCCTGCCGGGGTTTTGCTGGGCGGCACAGGGGAAATTGGCAGCGTCATCCAGGCTGCTCAGTATATAGGCTGGGAACCGGGAACGGACACATCCTGCGTGGTTGTTGAAGATCTTGGTGAATGTGCCTCGATCGTAGAGCGAGAGGTCCCGCCAGAGAGTTCGTCGGGCTGTCGCATTCTTTGGTTCAGAGCCAAGTGGCAAGAGCCGTTTCTACATTCAAGCGATCGATGGAAGCCCGCCTCGAGACTTGCTGGCGACGGGCCACTACGTCCACAATGAGAATCATGGATACCCCGCAGAGCAAAGACGGAGCACGCGATCAGGACGACGAGCGCTTCGCGCAGGATCCTGTGATTGAGGCGTTCAAGAAGGATGTCGATCGTGCGCTTATTCGAGAGCAGTCGCGGCGGTCTGTGAAGGAGCGCGTGCAGAACATGATTGCCGCTCTCCGTTTCGCAGAGGGCCTTCGCGAAGCTGGGCTCCGGGACCAGGTCTCGTTCCGCGTCTTCGACAGTGACGTAGACGTCGTCACTCTCGCTCAGTTGATTCGGCTGAAGCGCGCAGCGGGGCGGCCGAAGGATCTCGAGAGTCTCGCCGAGCTGGAGTTGCTGCTTGAGGAGCAGCGTCGAGAATCCCAGTAGTTCGGTTCGTGACGAGCTCACTCTGGCGGCACCTCCGTGACTCCTTCCTCCAGCTCGTCCTGGTGCTCTTCGGCATCTCGCTCCTTGTCTTCCTGATCGTCCACCTGATTCCCGGCGACCCGGCGCAGCTCGCCGCCGGCCTCGAATCGACGCCTGAAGTCGTCGCGCGCATCCGCCACGAGCTCTGGCTCGACCGCCCGCTGCCCGTTCAGTTCTGGCATTTCCTGGTGAACGCGCTCTCTGGGGATCTCGGCATCTCGATTCGAACCCGGAGCGCCGGTCTCGACCGAAATCGCCGAGAGATTCCCCCACACGTTCTGGCTTGCGCTGGGCGGCACCGTGCTCGCGACGATGATCGGCGTCGTCACCGGCATCGCGGCCGCCGTTCGACACAACCGGATCTGGGATCACATCATTCTCGGGTTGACGCTCGTCGCCGTCTCCACGCCGTCGTACTGGCTGGCGTTGATGCTGATGCTGATCTTCTCGCTCCAGCTCGGCCTGCTCCCGTCGATCGGCGTCGGCACGCCGTGGCACTACGTCCTGCCGATCGTCACGCTGGGCACGCAGTCGGCCGGGCCTCATCGCGAGGATGATGCGCGCCGCGATGCTCGACGTGCTCGGGCAGGACTACATCCGCACGGCGCGCGCGAAAGGTGTCGCGGAACGGTTCGTGATCTACGGACACGCGCTCAGGAACGCCTGGCTTCCGGTTCTCAACCTGGTCGGGTTGCGCTTCGGCGGTCTTCTGGCCGGCACGGTGCTGGTCGAGAGCGTCTTTGCGATTCCGGGAGTAGGTCGGATGATGGTGGACGCTGTCCTGGCGCGCGACTTCCCGATGATCCAGGGCGCCGTGCTCGTCGTGGCGGCGCTTTATGTGACGACGAACCTGATGGTCGATGCCTTCTCGAGGGCGCTCGATCCGAGACTGAGATCGCTCTAAGAACTAAGAACGAAGCACTAAGCACTTCGCGTGCAGTGTCCATGTAGTTCTTAGTTGTTGGTTCTTAGTGCTTAGGCTTCACAAATACTATGTGGCAACGCTTCCTCGCCAATCGCCTCGCCGTCGCCGGCGCAATCGTCATCGCGCTGTTTGGGCTCGTGGCCCTCATTGGCCCGCACCTGATCGCGAGCGATCCGCTGGCGCAAAACCTCGGCGCCAACTACCAGCCTGCCAGCTGGGACCACCCCCTCGGGACCGATCATCTGGGGCGGGACATTCTCAGCCGGATGATCTACGGAGCACGGGTGTCGCTGACGATCAGCGTCACGAGCGTCGGCATCGGCCTCATCATCGGCGCAGGGCTCGGAGTGGTGGCGGCTTTCAAGGGAGGGCGTCTCGATGCGCTCGTCATGCGGTTCATCGACATGCTGCTCGCCTTCCCCGACATCCTTCTGGCGATTGCGATGCTCGCGATTCTGGGAAAAGGCATGCGCAACACCATCGTTGCCGTCGCGATCTTCTCGGTTCCGACCTTCGCGCGCATCGCCCGCGCAGCGGCGCAATCGGTTGTGGCCCTCGATTACGTGCAGGCCTGCCGCGCGCAGGGGGCGTCTGACGCGCGGATCCTGCTGGCGCACGTTCTGCCGAATTGTCTGTCGCCGATTCTCGTCCAGACGACCATCATGCTCGGCACAGCCATCCTGATTTCGTCGGGCCTGTCATTCCTGGGCCTTGGCGTTCAGCCGCCCGATCCGGAATGGGGCGCGATGCTCAGCAAGGGACGCGAGCTGGTGCGGAGCACACCTATCGCCGCGATCGCACCCGGCGTTGCGATCACGGTCGTCGTGCTCGCGTTCAGCGTGGTGGGCGACGGATTGAGAGACGCGCTGGAGCCCGGGAATTCCTGAACTGTTTCAGGCCGCGGCGGGGGGTGTGGACTAGTGGGCAGCCACGGCACGGCGAACCTGCCGATCGAACCCCCACCGAAACACGCGCGACATCGCGTGGAGCTTCAGCTCTTTCCGCCAGTACTTGCGAGGCCGATCCGTGAACCAGCGGCACTCCTCGGGTAGGAGCACCAGGCTCACATGGATGTTCGGCGCCACGCCGATTGGCAGGTTCCGCTCCATGCACGCCTCGTAGAGGCGCCGAAATATCGGAATCATGTCCTCCGTCTTCGGCGGAGGGACGTTCTCGTAGTCGGTGGCCTTGAGCGGCCGGAAAACACACACCGTTGGGATGGCGCCAACGCTCGTGATCCAGTCGATGGCAGCCATCGATCCTTCAGGTTTCTCGAGCCCCGCGATGATCTCGCCGTTGCTCACCCACGGCTCGAAGCTTCCCTTCCGGCCGAGCTTCGCGCAGTACTCGACCGCCTCGAGATACCGCTCGAGCCCGTACTGACGATGCTTGCCGGGGCAGACCTCGACGAAGCGCTCACGGTCGTAGATCTCGAAACAGAATGACACGCGGTTGACGCCCATCTCCTTGAGCCGGTCGTAGCGGCGGAGATCATGGTGGGGCGGCGTCTGGATCCCGATGAGGAGCTGTGTTTCGTTCTTCACGCGTCGGATGTACGGCTCGAGAATGTCGAGGTACGTGTCCCCTTCGTAGTGGCCCGTGTTGAAGTCCACGTACGTGATTCCCGACTCGCGCCTCGCAGCATGGACGACCTCGAGAACCTCGTTCACCGACTTTGTCTCAGCATCATCCACGCCGAGGTTGAGGCCCACCGAACAGAACTTGCAGTTCTCCTTGCCAGGCTTCGCGAGCCAGTACTCGCAGACTTTGGCGGGGTAGATGCCGAGGTACGTCCCTTGAAGGGATCCGACACGCGTCATCGGCTTGCCTGTTGTGGTCTTGCAGTCGTACCAGCGCGGTTTGGGCGACAGGTCGATGGTCGCGATAGGCTCCTCGTCGCGGAAGATCGTGTACCGGTTTTTCGACTTCTTGAGGAGGTAGGGAGACGTGGCCGCGAAGGCCTCCACGACCGGTATGTTCGTCCACAGTCCGCCCGGGAGGATGGCCTCCAGCCCGCTCCCGAGTCCCGCGCGGGTGCGCATGATGCTGCGCCCGCCATCCTGCTCGATGAAGCAGGAATCGTCCAACCTCATTCCCTTGCAGTAGAGGTCAAGCTTCAGCAGTCCTGGGTTCGTTCGGACGTCAGTGTCCATTTCAGACAATGGTGCCGCGGATGATCAAGCAACGAGAATGCCACCTGCCTTTCCAGGGTCTTGTGAGATTGGGAAAACCTCTGAGACTCCTCAGGAATCCGCACCCAGCCGCGCGAATGCGGTCGGAGGAAATGGCGCCAAGCGGGGCGCTGACTCGAGTTCGGTGCGGATGATTTAGCGGCGGTGTGAACTAATCCGCGTCTCTTCGGCCTTCTGGGCGCCGGAAATTCGGCGGCCGGCCCCTGCCTGATGCTGACTGGCGGATCACTCCTTCAGCCGGAGGCGGACCTCACCCGTCAGATCCGAGTCGGCTGTTGCGATCATCCACGACACGGCCTTGGGGACGAGGAACGACTCGCGGACGAAGCCGCGGTTGCGCACCTGCCTGACCTCCCACTCGAGGCGGTCGACATAGACGCGGAAGACGCGATAGGAATTCGGCCATTCGACGAACGCCGCGTTCTGGATGTGCGTGATGCCATCGACGACGTTCACTTCGTCCCAGTGATCGTGGCCGTTCAGGGTCGCAAAGACATTGGGCGCCTCGCGCAGAATCGGCAGGAGCGCGTCCTTGCCCAGGCTGCTCCAGTCCTCGAGGCGGATGCCGCAGGATGACAGGCCTCCGCGGTTGTACGGGGCGTAGTGGAACAGGAACACCGTCGGTGTTTCGCGGTCGGCCGCGAGCGTTCTCCGCAGCCAGTCCTGTTTTTCCTCGCGGACGGCGCGCTCCTCGATTTCCACATCCATCACCACGAACCTGATCGGCGGCTTGCTCAGCGCGTAGTCGAGATCGCCGCCGGGGAAGTGATCGACGAGCAGCTCGCGCGCGTCCTGTCGGGAAGTGGGCAGATACACGTCGTGATTGCCCATGCATCCGTAGACCTGGAGCCGCTGCGACTTGAGCACGCCCGCGAACATCGCGAACTCCTCGCGCATCGCGTATTCGGTCATGTCACCGCCGTGCATGGCGAACGCGATGCCTTCCTCTGCCAGGTCTCTCAGCGTCGCGGCGAATTCGCCCGCGCACACGTCGCCCAGCTTAAGGTTCATCCATTCGTGCCGCCCGGCGAATCGGACGTGCGTATCGCCAATCAGGGCGAACCGGTATAGCGGGCTCTCGACAGGCCGGTCGGCGGACTTGAGCGTCAGACTGACGAATTCGCCGGCATCGCGCAAGTGCGGGCCGGCGACGGTGATGTAATGCCGGCCCTTCGGCATCAGCCACGAGGCGAGCGCGATGGATCGTCCCGGTTTGACGCCAGTCACCGGCGGCAGCGGATCGGTGATGGCGGCGAGACTCCACTCCGGAGCCGCGCTCATCGGCGCTGCGATGATGGTGGAGTCGCAGAGCACCGTCGCGCGAAGTCCGGGACGGAGGTCGTCCGATGGAACCAGATCGAGCCGTCCCGTGACGTATTGCGGTTCGCTTGCGTCGACGGCGAAGCAAAGGAGTCCGTCCGCGGAGATGCTCTGGGTGCGACCCCGTGCGACCGCGACATCCTGGCCGGCGAGATTGGACGCGAACGCGCCCTTCGAGGCGTCGAGCTCGAGGCTTCGACCTCGCGACATCGTCGACACGCGCCGATCCGCCGCACGTCGCAGGAGCGTCTCGAGCTGTGGATAGGTTGCGATGGGGGAGCGGGCAGTGTTCACGTCGGGCCGACCGATCGTTCGATGCCAGCCGGATAACAGACCCAGACCGGCACCCGAGGCCAGAAAGTCACGTCGTGATGCAGGCATTGTCGTGCTGAAGCCCGAAGCCCAAAGCCTGGAGCCTGTTCATCGTCCCAGCCAGCCGCCATCCACAACGAGCACGTGACCGTTTACATAGTCGGACGCGGACGAAGCAAGAAAGACGATGGCGCCCGCGACGTCTTCGGGACGGCCCCAGCGCCCGGCCGGAATGCGCTGGCGGATGGCGACGTTGCGCTCGGGATCCTCACGCAGCGGTCGCGTGTTCTCGGTCTCGATGTAACCCGGCGCGACGGCGTTCACCTGGATGCCGAGCGGCGCGAGCTCGTTGGCCATCGCCTTGGTGAGCTGTGCCAGTCCGCCTTTCGTCGCCGCGTACGCCGAGACAAGGATGCCGCCTTGAAAACTGAGAAGAGAAGCGACGTGAATGATCTTGCCGCGTCCCTGCTTCTTCATGAACGGGACGACGTGCTGGCTGAGGAGGAACGGCGACGTCAGGTTGACAGAAAGCAGGCGGTTCCATTCCTCGAGCGGATAGGTCTCGAACGGCGCGCGCGCGATCGTCCCGGCGTTGTTGACCAGAACGTCGACTCCGGAAAACTCGCCGGCGTAACCGGCCGCGATCGCCTTCGACGGCTTCGACTGGCCGCTGGAAGTCCGCTGTGACGGTGACGACACGTCGTCCAAGCGACGCGATCAGATCGTTCGTTTCCTGAAGCTTGCCGCGGCTGTCGGTGATCACGAGATCAGCGCCGGCCTTCGCGAGCGCGATCGCCATGGCCTGACCGAGGCCCCGACTTGCACCTGTCACGAGCGCGACTCGCCCGGTCAGATCGAAAGGATCAGTCATGGTCACCCACCGAAGCCGTCGAGCGCGGCGGCCGATTCGCGATCCAGATAGAGCGTCGCATCACGATGCGTGCGCAGAATCGAGGCGGGGCAGCTGGTGGAGAGCGGGCCGTCGACGGCGGCCTTAATCGCGGCCCGCTTCGCGGGTCCAGGCACGATGGCCACTGCCCGCGGGACTCGCATGAGAAAGGGAATTGTCATCGACAACGCGAGACGCGGCACATCGTCGAGCCTCGCGAACGATCCATCGTGCACCTGCTGATTGCGGCACGTCTCGTCGAGCTCGACGACCCGCACGTCGGCAGGATCGTTGAAGTCGCAGAACGGCGGATCGATAAAGGCCAGGTGTCCATTCTCGCCGATTCCCAGGATGGCCAGACCGGGCGGATTTTCGGCCAGCAGCTGTGCGTAACGCCGGCACTCCTGCGCGGCATCTGGCGCTTCTCCCTTGAGTCCGTGGAACGCTCGTACGGGCGCGTGATCGAACAGACGATCCTGCAGGAAGCGACGGAACGACGCGGGATGATCGGCGGCCACGCCGACGTATTCATCAAGGTGAAAGGCCGTCACGCGGCGCCAGTCGATTGAGGTGTCGCTCCGCAGCGCGCTCAGCATCTCGTTCTGCGACGGTGCCGAGGCGAAGATCACCGACGCCTGGCCACGGCGTGCAATTTCATCGCGGATTTCTCCGGCGATCGTCGCTGCCGCGGCCTTGCCCATCGCCGCACGGCTCGGGTAGATCTCGATGGCCAGCTTCTCTTTCGCTCTCCTCACCACATGGTCCTCAGCCATTCGAACTCTTGAACCTCCAACTCTTCAACCCTTGAACTCTTAAATCTCTGCCGTCAGATGTGTCTGACCAGAGAACCCCCTGAATGTCGATTGTTCCTGACGAGGATGAGGACGAGAGTCGTCGCCACCAGCGGCACCAGGCTTCCACCGATCAGGATGGGCACGAACGAGAACCGATCGGCGATGAACCCGATCAGAAACGTCGAGACAATCGTGCCGAGCCCGGCGCCGGCGCCGCTCATGCCCGCGACCGTCGCCACCGCATGGCGCCGAAAAAGATCGGCCGGCAGCGACAGAATCATCGTGGACCACGCGGCGTACGAGAACGTCGCGATCGCGAAGAACGCGATGAGGACGGGGAAGCTCGTTGCGAATGCGGCCGGGATCAGCATCAGCATGCCCGCGCCCATCACCGCGATGATGGTTTTGCGCGAACGACCCACCGACCATCCGCGCGCAATCAAGGCGCTCGAACACCCGCCGCCAAAGAAGTTACCCAGATCGGCTGCGAGAAACGGCACCCAGAAACCGGCGAGGGTGTCCTCGAGCTTGAATCCGCGGCTGACGAGATAGATCGCAAACCAGTCGGTCACCATGAACCACGTCGGATCCGTCAGGCTTCGGCCGAGGACGACGCCCCACGTCTGCGGGATGCGAAGCAGGCCCAGCCGGCTCGGTGTCGTTCCGGCCGAGCCGGCTTCCTGACGTTCCTCGCCTTCTTCCTCGCGGTGATCCGCCAGAATCGCGTCGCGCTCTTTGGCGGAGAGCGTCGGATGCTCGTCCGGCGGATAGTAGCTCCGTCGCCAGACCGCGAGCCAGATCCATCCGAGGCAGGCAGTCAAAAAGAACGCCGGGCGCCAGCCCCCGAAATAGTGATAGATGCCGAGGACGATGAATGGCGCGACGGCCGCGCCGACAGATGATCCGCTGTCGAAGAGCGCGACGGCCCACCCGCGCTCCTTCCGCGGAAACCATTCGCCGACGGCCTTCGTGGCAGCGGGCCAGTTGCCGGCCTCGCCCATGCCCAGCAGAAACCTGAAGAACGCGAAGCTCCTGAGGCCCGTGGCGAGCGGCGTCAGCATCGCGGCGATCGAGTACCAGGCCACCGCCAGGCTTAGACCCTTCCGTGTGCCGATGCGATCCACGATCGGGCCCGCGACGAGTTGCATCACGGCATACGCCGCGCGAAACGCGATGATGATGAACGCGAAGTCCTGATTGTCCCAGCTGAACTCGGTCTTCAAGTGAGGCGCGAGGACGCTGAGCGCCTGGCGATCGATGTAGTTGATCACCGTCGAAGCGAAGAGCAAACCGCCGATCCACCAGCGATACTTGCGAAGCATCAGTGGCGCGTCACGCGGATCTGATCATAGATGCGCTCGAAGTCTGATGGATCGAGCATGCCGGTTTCCTCGGTGAGAACCTTCGCCGCGCCGGCGGCCGCTCCGTGCCGAAGGACATCGTCTTCACCGAGACCGCGCGCGAGACCGACGGCAATGCCGCCGAGCAGGCAGTCTCCGGCGCCGACAGTGTTGACGGCTTTGAGCACCGGCGGAGCGATTGAATACACTCGATCCTCCCACGCCGCGACCAGCCCTTCGGCACCGAGCGATATCACGACGAGATGGAGGCCTCGTCGTCCGAGCTCGCGAGCGACCGCAATCGCATCGTCCGTCGTGCGGATGGTGCGGCCGGAGAGTTCTTCCGCCTCGCGGCGATTCGGCTTGATCATGAACGGGCGTGCGGCGATGCCCAGGCGCAGCCGTTCGCCGCTCGCGTCGAGCAGCACCCGCGTTTGAGATTGCGCGAGCCCGGCAATCGCCGAAGCGTACACGTCCTGCGGCATTCCTGCCGGAACACTGCCCGACAGGATCGAGACGGCCGCGGCCCTCGCGCTTTCGACGTAATCGCGCATGAGCCGCTGCTGTTCCTCATCGGACAGCGTCGGGCCCGGCTCCAGAATCTCGGTGATGCCACCGTCGGGATGGCGAATCGCCAGGCACGTACGGACGTCACCCGCCACGCGAACACCGCGGAATTCCACGCCGCGGGATTTCAGGAACGCGTCGAACCAGCGTTCGTGCATCTCGTCGATGATGCCGACGAGACGCACGCGACCGCCGAGCGCGGCGGCAGCCTGTGCCACGTGCAGGCCCTTGCCTCCGGGCCAGACGCGCACGTGATCGACGCGCGCGACCTCGCCCGGCTTCATCGGATTCCCGTCGGCGAAGCGCTCGATCGCCGTGTTGAAGCCGCCGACGACGATGCTCACGGTCTGGTCCTGAGGAACTCTTCGACGTCGGCCGCGGTGGGCTGACCCGGCGTGCCGCCGGATGCGCGCGTGGACAACGCGCCGCAGGCGGCGCCCCACCTGAGACACTCCATCAGCGGGCGATCCTGAAGCCACGCGTGAAGAAAGCCGGCATCGAAGGAATCGCCCGCGCCGGTCGTGTCAACGGGCTCGACCTGGAAGGCAGGGACGTGGACGAATCGGCCCTTGTCGAGCGTGGCGCATCCGCTTCGTCCGAGCTTGGCGATCGTTCTCGTGCGCTTGTTGGTCAGCATGTTCAGCGCACGCTCGGGATCTGTTTCCCCCGTGATCCCGGCGAGCTCGACTTCGTTCGGAAAGAACAGATCGACCTCTCGCAATGTGTCGATCAGGTCGCGCTCCCAGCGCTCGGACGGATCGAAGCCGGGATCGAGGGAAACGGTGAGACCGTGCGTTCGCGCGCGCGCGAACAGATCGCGGCACGTGCGCCGCATGCCTTCCTGAAGAAAATACGACGACATGTGCAGATGGTTGAACCGTCGAAGGACCTCGTCCGACACGTCGGTCCCGACAAGCGCGACGATGGCGCCGGGATAGGTGATGAGCGCGCGATCCGAGTGGGACGTGACGGAAACGGTCACCCCAGTCTTGACGGCGGGATCGCGGATCAGCAGTGAAACATCCACGCCCTCGGCGGCGAGCGCGTCTCGGCTGAAATCGCCCCACAGATCGGCCCCGACCTTGCCGATGAACGACACGGGTGTTCCGAGCTTCGCGAGGCCGGCGGCGCAAATGGCCGACGCGCTGCCCAGCGTCGACACGAAATCTTCTACCAGTACTTCTTTCCCGAGCGCAGGGAACGACTGGTACCCCTGCAGGACGAGGTCTGGGTTTAGTTCGCCGGTCACGAGAACGCTTTTCTGCATTCGTGGCAGTTCTTAGTTCTTAGGACTTGGTTCTTAGACTGAGTGTTGGCTAACTGAAAACTGATAACTGATTACTGATGAATCTTGAAATCCCTCACCACCCTTGATATCGCGCCCGTCGGTGACGGCGTGTCCGGTTTCAATCCCAGTGACAGGCAACGGAAGAAGGCCAGCAGCTGGCCGACGACGACATCGACGAGCGGCGCGTGCATGTCCCCGATGGCGGCCAGGCCCGCGCACTCGACGATTGCATCGTCTTCTCGCGCCAGTTCATTCGGAATGGACTCGCCGACGATGACCTTGCGGGCCTTGAGTTGCTTGTCGTTCAACTCGGCGATGACATCGATCTCGTACGCCCGAACAGTGGGGTCGGACGAGACAAAACACACGATCAGTCCGTCATCATGCACCGTGCTCATCGGACCGTGGCGGAGGCCCAGGAACGTCTCCGGAAATGTCGCCACCTGGCCCGCGGTCATCTCGAGCATCTTGAGCGCGGATTCCCGCGCCGATTGAAACCGGTCGCCGCTGCCCAGAAAGACCGCCGAACGAATGTTGCCGCTACCCACCTCTGACAGCCTTTCCCCATCGTCCAGCAGAAGGCGCTCGACCGTTGATGACAGCGCGACAGAGAGGTCGTCAAACGACTGTGGACGATCGAGATAGGCGGGGAAGCGGCATGCGAGAGCAAGATTGGTGAAGCTGCTCGTCATGACGAGGCTCTGGTCACAGGTCGCCTCGTCCAGGAGCACGGCCCGCACGCGTCGTTCGCCGCCATAGCGTGTGGCGAGCTTTCCCTTCGCACAGCAGCTCAACACGAGATGCCGTGCCCGGGGTCGATGTGTGAGCAACGCGTCGAGGGCGCCGCAGCTTTCGGGACTGTTGCCCGATCGCGCGACCGAGATGACGAGCAGCGCCTCCTCCGGAGGAAGCACCGAATCCAGATGCGTCAAGATGTCGCCTGCCGCCGTCCCCTGCACATGCACGCCGAATGCGCGCACGAGCGATTCGCGCGCGGACGCGCCAGCGTAGAGCGAACTGCCCGACCCGATCAATACGATGGCGCCCTGTCCGCGCCCGATGCCGGCGTCTGCGAGAGAAGCCGCGACGAGTGCGGCCGACTGGCGCATACGCACAGAAGTGTCACGCCAAGTCAGAGGTTGTTGCAGAATCTCCCGGAGCGTGTGCGAGTATCCGCGCTGCTGCTGGTCGGCGCCGGCTAGCGCCGCGAGATGGGGCGCCTGCGGCGAGAGCCGCGCGATGAGGTCGGCGAGGGATGGCGGCAACGGAATCGGCGCCTCCTGTCCTGAAAGGCCGGTTGAAACGAAAGTAAAAGTAGATTATCGTAAATAAACGAAGGAGTCAATTTCTACCCGCCCATGACGCTTTCCCGGCGCAATCTCCTGATCGGCGCAGCGGCCTGGGGCCTGCGGCGAACGGACATCGAGCGGCCCCGTCCATCCATGCCAGGTCGTAGCCTCGACCTGGAACTCCATCGATTCACGTCGGACCGGACGCGGGACATCGTGAACGCCGCGATTCCACTCCCACCCGATTTCCACCTGGAGCCGGCGCGCATTCGCGCGACCGATTCGGCGGGGCGTGAACTCCCGCTGAGCTTCAAACAGCTGGAGCCTTGGCGCATCGACGGCCAAACAGGCACGGCGCGTGCGGTCCATCTGCAGTTCGAGGTCGAGTGGTCGACACACGCGGAGAAACGCGTCCATGTTGCATTCGACGAGTCGCCTCGCGAGGCGCGAACCTGGACCCCGTTCGACAACCGACGCTCGCCCGCCGAGACCGTCGTCATCGAGGAACCGCGCGTCCTCGTCACGCTTCCGTCCAACTGGATGTGCGCGTCGTGGGTCGCCGGTCCCCAGGTGCCGACGAGCCAGTCGGGTCGCTACGCCGAATACGACAAACAGGTTGAACGAAGTTTTCCTGAGTCCCTGAAGTATCTCGACAGCGATGTCTACCACCACTGGCTTTTCGACCGGCCCACGTGCTGGTACAAGCAATACATCAGGACCGGCGACGTCAAGTTTCTGAGCGCCGCCTATCACGCTGCGCATTTCATGCGCACACACACCGAGATGAACGGGCCCGACGCCGGGTTCTTCACCCTCAAAGGCGTGGACCTGAAGTATGTGTATCCCAGGGCGATGCACATCCACTATCTGATGACGGGTGACGACCGCTTCCTCGACGCGGGAAAGGTGATGGCGGCGTTCTGCCTCCATCATTGGGATCCCGTCTATCGACCCGATCGCTACACGGTGCCTCCTCTCGGCACCGATCCGGAGAAGGGCAGGCTCTTCTGGAGTCCGCGGCATCAGGCCTATGGCCTGCTCGGCGTGCTCCATGGGTGGGAGCTGACCGGAGACCTGACATATTGGCGCAAAGCAATCGCATACGTCGATGCGCTCGAGCAGCATCAGACCCATCCTCCGGATGGGCGTCCTCCTGACGGATCGTTCCGCCAGAACTGGGCTCTCTACGATCCGAATGAGACGATGCTTGAAGGCGCCACGTCGCCGTGGATGACCGCCATCCTGCTGAGCGCGCTCTTCGAATGCTGGCTGCTCACCGGCGATTCCAGAATCCCGCCGATGGTGACCAAGGCCTGCGACTTCCTCGACCGCCGCGGCTTCGTTGCCGACGGTTCCAAGATGCACTACATCGTCGATTGCTTCGGCGATAAGCATGCGGGAGACGACGAGTCGAATCCGCAGGAACAGGGTGTCGAGCGACACAGCACCGAGCAGGCATATAGTTTCGCAATGGGAATCTACTTTTCCCGCGACGAGGAGCAGCGCGCCCGGTTCAGGCGCCGCTTCGATCGACTGTTTCAGACGGCGATGACGATCGATGCGAACCGCCCGGTGCGTGCGTACAACTGGGCGTTCCAGTCGTCGAGTCAGATGGTGTATTTGATGCAGCAATGAGCGATGAGCGATGAGCAATTGAATAGCCCAGGGCTTCAGCCCTGGGTCCACCAACACGTGGAGGTCTTATGAAGAGATTCGGTGTCGTCGGGGCGTTCGTCTTCGTCATGACGCTGATAATGGGCCTCGTCGCGGGCGTCCAGGTGCGGGCGCAGTCCAAACCGAACGCGGCGGCGCTCGTGGCCGAACTAACGTCGATGCGCATCGTCGAGCTCAACTTCATCTGGGATTCGCAGTCGCCTCTCCTCGGATTCAATCCGCCGTACGCGCTCGCTCTCGCGGCCTCGCACAAGTCGACGGCCGGCATGATTCCGGGCATCGCGTTCGCCGGCGACATGATGTATTTCAGCGGCCAGCACGGATCGCCGACGATCGATGCGATCGGACACATTTCGGCCAACGGCAAGCTGTACGGCGGCCTCGACGCGGAGGCGAGCGAGAGTGCGGCGGGTCTCCTCAAGCTGGGCATCGAAAACGTATCCGAAGGAGCGGCTGCTCAATCGAGGTGTCCTCCTGGACATCGCCCGCTTCAAGAACGTGGACACGCTCGCGCCGGGTCAGGAAATCATGGGCGAGGATCTGGAGGCTGCGGCCAAGGCGCAGGGCGTGGAGATCCGCGCGGGCGATTCCGTGCTGATTCGCACGGGCTATGGAAAGTTCTTCAGCACTGACAAAGCCAAGTTCATGGGACCGCGGCCGGGGATGGGCGAGAGTGCATCGCGCTGGCTGGCCGCGAAGAAGGTGTTTCTCGCAGGAGACGACACCCTCACGTTCGACGTCGTCACCGACAAAGGCACGATGTTTCCGTCGCACAGGATTCTGATCGCCGAAAACGGCATCCACATCGTCGAGAACATGAACCTCGAGGAGCTTGGACAAGCGCTGGCGACGAGCAAGGTGTACGAGTTCCCGCTGGTTCTCAATCCATTGCGGATCAGAGGAGCGACGGCCTCTCCGCTCAACGCGTTCGCCATCATTCCGCAGTGAGCGGCGAGAGCGTCAGGAGAGGATTCGATGAACAAGTGGAGTCGGCGGCAATGGCTCGCGACAGTCGGCGCGGCGTGGTCGGCCCGACGAGGGGCAGGGCAGACTGAGGCGCCTCAGCCGAAAATACCCGCTTCTCGGCCAAAAACACCCGTTTCGGCGTCGCCGGTCCGAACGTCGCTGCCGCTGACCCGGTTTCAACCGCGCAGCATGCTGCACGTGGCTGAAACGAAAGTGGAGCGATCCCGATTCCCCGTCGTCGACTTCCACACGCACCTGAGCTGGCAGACGGGCAATGTGGGCGGCGTGCCATCGGGCGAGAAGATGACCTTCCTGATGCCCCCCGCCGATCTCCTTGCCGTCATGGATCGGAAGAACCTGAAGACGATGGTGAACCTCACGGGAGGCGTGGGGAGCGGTCTGGATCGGACGGTGAAGGAATACGACGCGGTCCATCCTGGGCGATTCATCACATTCACCGAGCCGTGGTGGACGAAGACCGCCGAACCGGCCTATCCGAGGTTTCAGGCCGAGGAGATCGAACGCGCTCATCGAAACGGCGCGCGCGGTCTGAAAGTGCTCAAGGTGCTCGGCCTGGTGCTCAGGGACCGCGTTTCCATGGGCCGACTCGTCGCAATCGACGATCCCCGGTTTGATCCGATGTGGGAGACCTGCGGAGGGCTCGGCATTCCGGTGGCGATCCACGTCTCGGATCCCGAGGCGTTCTTCCTCCCGATCGATCGATTCAATGAGCGGTACGAGGAGCTGCACAACCACCCGGACTGGTCGTTCCATGGAAAAGACTTTCCGAGCAACGAGGCGATTCTTCAGGCACGCGATCGGGTGATGGCCCGGCACCCGCGCACGACGTTCGTCACGCTGCACGTGGGAAACGACGCCGAAAATCTCGGCTACGTCGGCGAGTGCCTCGATCGATTTCCGAACATGCACGTCGAGTTGGGCGCACGGATCGGCGAGCTCGGCCGCCAGCCGCGCACGGCCCGGACGTTCTTCGACAAGTATCAGGATCGGATCCTCTTTGGCACCGACGCAATCCCGCACGGAACCGACGTGCCGCAGCAGGTGTTCGGCGACGCGCTGTACGAGATCTACTACCGGTTTCTCGAGACCGACGACGAGTACTTCGACTACGCACCGGCGCCGGTGCCGCCGCAGGGCAGATGGCGAATCTATGGCCTCGGCCTGCCCGAGCCCATCCTCAAGAAAGTGTATTGGGAGAATGCGGCGCGGATGCTGAAGATCGAGAACAGATAGCAACGAGCAACGAGCAACGAGGAATGAGGAATGAGCGAATGAGTAGACGGATAGTCGTGTCCATGCTGGCGGCCGTCGTTGTGGGCGTTCCGTCGGCGTCTGCGCAAGTGACCGTGCTCGAGAACTTCGTCCTGATCGACGGAACCGGCGCGCCTCCCGTGACGGGCGCGCGGCTGGTCATCGAGGGCGAGCGCATTTCAGCGGTTGGGCATGCTGAAACCGTCACCGTTCCGGCAGACGCCGAACGCATCGACCTGAACGGCAGGACGGTGATGCCCGGGCTTGTCGATTCCCATTTCCATATCGAGAACGAGCCCAGGCTGGCCCTGCGTCAGCTCGCGAACGGCGTCACGGCGTTTCGCGATCCCGGCGCGTGGATGGAAAAATTCGATGCCCTCAAGACCATGATCGCGGCCGATGGCTTGGGCGGACCCGCGATGTCCCTGTGCGGGCCGCACATCGATGGCGAGCACCCCGCCTATTCCAAAGACTCCTTGGTTGCGCGCGATCCTGAAGAAGCGCGGTTCTACGCCGAACGGAACATCCGTGAAGGCGCGACGGCGATCAAGATCTACTTCCGCCTGCCCATGGCGAGCACCAGGGCGGTGATCGAGGTCTGCAAGGCGCACGGCGTGCCGTGCACGGCACACCTCGAGATTCTCGATGCCCGCGAGGCGCTCCGTGCGGGTCTGGACGGCGTGGAACACATTACGTCGTTCGGGTCATGCCTGATCTCCGAACATCGAGCCGAGGAGTATCGGCAGTCGGTCCTCGCTCGACAACGACGCGCGCGACGGGGGACGTTACGAGATTCTGTCGGAGGCGAATTTCGAAAGCCCAGGCGCGAAGGAGCTTTTCGACATCGTGCGGGAGAAGCACCCGTTCGTTGACCCGACGCTCGCGGTGTTCGAGATTCGAGCCTCACAGCCACCTCGCAAAGCGAAGCGAGCCGAGGTCGCGCTCGCGGTCAAGGGTTTCGAGAACATGAAACACCTGACGCTGCTGATGCACCAGAGCGGGGCGCGCATCGTCCTCGGCGGTCACACGGCTGTGCCCTTTGCGGGACGAGGGGAAGCGCCCTTCCGCGAACTCGAGCTGCTGGTCGAAAGCGGCCTCACACCGCTCGAAGCCATTCGTGCGGCCACGTTGAACGGCGCCCAGTTTCTTTCCCGCGAGCGAGACTTTGGGTCGCTCGAAGTCGGCAAACGCGCGGACCTGATTACGGTGGATGGTAATCCTGCGGCAACGATCTCGGCGATTCGCCGAGTGGATCGCGTGATGCTGGGCGGTCGCTGGATCGACGTCGCCAAGTACCGCAGCTACTAGGTTCTAGGGTTCTATGGTTCCAGAGTTCCAAGGTTCGCTGACGGTGCCGCGGTTCCAAGACTCTCGAATTCGACAGTCGAACCCTGGCATCCTGGAAGCGTTCCCGGACCCTGGCACCTTGGAACCGTGGAACCCTGGAACCTTCTGATGTCGGCTGACCGCCTGCTCGTCGAAGAGCGCAGACGGAAGATTCTCGAGCTCGTCGAGGAGCACGAGCGCGTGACGGTCAACGATCTTGCGAGGCGTTTTCGCATTTCGACCGTGACGGCGCGCTCCGATCTCGAGGCGCTCGCCCGCACCGGCCGCATTGTCCGGTCGCACGGCGGCGCGATTCGCGGCCTCGAGCCGCTCCAGGACATTCCCCTCGCCGTCAAGGAACGGCGACACCATCGCGAGAAGGTGCGCATCGGCCGCGCGGCGGCGGATCTGGTCCGTGAGAATGAGACGGTGATTCTCGATTCGGGCACGACGGCACTCGAGGTGGCCCGCGCCATTCGCGCTCGGAATCTACGCGGCCTCGCGGTCGTGACCAACTCGCTGCCGATCGCCATCGAGCTTGGCCCCGTGAGCGCGATTCAGATGATCGTGCTGGGCGGGATGGTCCGGGCCGAGGCCGTCTCGCTCGTGGGCCCGCACGCCGAGCAAACGCTGCGCGGACTGCACGCCGACCGGCTGTTCCTCGGCGTCGATGGGCTGGACGTGGAATTTGGCCTGTCCACGCCGGACGTCATTGAGGCGCAGCTCAACTCGCTGATGCTGAGTGTGTCGCGTGAAGTCACCGTCGTTGCCGATGCGAGCAAGTTGGGTCGCCGAAGCCTCTCCACGATCGCCCCCGTCAGCGCCATTCACCGCCTGATCACGGATCGGTCCGCGGATGTCGCGACGGTCAAGGCGCTTCGCGCACGGAAGATTGAGGTGATGACGGTCTGAAGGAAGGTTCAAGTGTTCCAGGGTTCTACGGTTCTAAGGTTCTACCGGAATCCTGAACGACGGCTGGAAGGCTGACGCGGCGTATCGCAGGAGCTCTTCGAAGAGATGAGTGGCGTACGGATCGCGGCCGTACGTACCCGCGAGATCGTAGGTGCAGATGAGCAGCCTTCCACGGCCGGCGGATGCCTGCACGAGCGTGGCCACGTTCGAGTGCAGCCAGCCGTAGAAGATCCCGGACAGCACATCGGGGAAGTATTCAGGCGGCACGCCGCGAACGACGTGTGCGGGTGCGGCTGTCTCAATCTCGAAGCCCGCCAGTCTTTCGAATGCCACGGGTTTGAAGGGCGCGCGATCGTTTCTGGCCCACAGGAAGCTCGTAATCCAGTTGCCGTCGAGGCTCGACCCGGCTCGCGGCGCGATGTCGAGTCCCGGTGCGATCGTGACGGGTGCCTTCGCCGGCAGCAGAACGACCGTGGCGCCGGATCGAAGCGCCCGTTTCACCGTGTCGTCGAAGACGGAAGAGACGAGGAGTGATCCTTCGCCGGCGGGGCGCAGCGTATGGCCGCGGTCGACCATCGCCGACGAAAGCGCCCGGAGGTCGCCAGCGGGATCGTGGACGGTCGCGAAGACATCGGACACAAGAAGAGGCGACGCGGGGTAGAAGAACAACTCCGCGTCGTTCTCGCGGACGATGGTCGTGCCGCTCAGCTCGCGCACGACAAGCCGCCGCCGTTCGGGAACCACGACCGGCGGAACGTCGAACTCGATCGTGCCGATCTCGACAACCGATCCTGCGGCGGGCTTCGGCACCGCCAGCTGCCCGCCAAACGCCGTGCCCTCGATCGTCCACGTGACGAAGTCTCCAAGTCCCCGGTTTCCGTAGCGGCTGAGCAGGACGGCCGCCCGCGCCCGTTCGCCCGAGGTGTAGTTCCGTCTGTCCACCTGGACCATCAGCAGATCGTCCTGCTGCAGTCTGGCCAGCTCCGTCGCATGGAGCTTCGGACGTCTCCACATGTCGAGGAGACCGTTGGCTTCCCAGTTGATGTCGGTGAACTCGGTGATGACGTAACCCTGGATCGAGCCCTGGGCGCGGAGCGTCTCGATTTCGTGCTTGAGCGCGCGGAACTGATGCCACTCGGTCGCGTCGGTCAGCGTCGTCAGATCGGCGAAGATCGAGTCGTAGCCGAACGCCTTGAAGCGATCTTCGATGCCCTCGGGCTGAGTGATCGGATTGTTCTGGAACATCCGGCCCCACCACCAGGGTTTGGTCGCAGGAATGCGCGGCAGACCCCAGTTGCCGAACTCGGAGAGCACGAGCGGCTCGTCGCCTCGTTCGGACGCGCCTCCGTTCCTGCTGAACAGCCATGGCGGCCGCGTGGCCAGCTCGCCGACGATGCCGCGGAAATTCGCGGCGTGATCGGGAATCACGTTGTACTGGTGAAAGTCGGCGATGTCGGTGACCAGGTGATAGTTGTCACAGCACGGGCTGTTGTCCACCACGAGCCAGCTCGGGACGATTGTCTTGGCGTGTTGATACGCCTCGCGGAGCCACGAGCGATGCACGGGGTTCTTGATGTCGATGCCCCACGCCTCGTTGATGATTGTGAGGATGACGATCGACGGATGATTCCAGTCGCGCTCGACCATTCCTCGAAGGGTCTCGAGTCCTCGTCGTCTCGAATCGTCGGTCAGTGTGTCCCAATTCGGCACGTCGTACCAGATGAGCACGCCCGCCTCGTCTGCGGCATCGAGGTATTTCGGATCCGGCACCTTGATGTGGTGACGAAGCAGATTGAGCCCCAGTGCCTTCGCCTTGAGCATCTCGGCCTTCACGAATTCCGCGGAAGGGATGGAGTAGATCGTGTCGGGATAGAAATCCTGATCGAGCGCACCCCTGAGATAGATCGGCGCGCCATTCAGAAGAAACCGCCCGTCCCGCGATTCGAACGTGCGGAATCCGAATCGCAGGCTTTGCGCATCTGACGTTCCCAGGCGTACCTGCAGCCTGTAGAGCGTCGGATCCTCAGGGCTCCAGAGCTGCGGGTTCGTCAGCTGGGACGTGAATTGCACACGCAGGTCGGAGGACCCGGTCACCCGCGCGTCTTCCCAGACCTTGCGGCCGACTCGATCGGAGATCGAGGCGCTGACGCGGACGTCGTTGCCGGATGTCGACTCGCGTCTGACAATGGGCACGTCGATGGTGAAACGGCCGTCCGCCGCAGCCGAGATGTGCGTGGTGCCCAGGCGAGTGGGAGGCCGCAGCTCGAGGGACACGTCCTGCCACGGGCCGCTGGTCTGGACATACCAGTCCTGCTTGCCATGCGGAATCTCCGCGAATCGAATGCCTTCCACCTCCGGAGCCGATCCGCCGGCGTCCACCACCCGGAGCGCCACGACGTTCGTGCCTGATTTCCAGAGCGAGGTGACATCCAACTCGAAGGGAAGAAACCCGCCTTCATGACGGCCAGCGGGCTGGCCGTTGACGTACACCTCGGCGCGATAGTCGACGGCGCCGAACCTGAGGAGCGCCACGCGATCTGCCGGCAACGAGGCATCCACGCTGCGCCAGTACCACGCGACTCCTGCGTAGTCGCGCAGGTCCTCGAACTGCGATTGCCAGGAGCCGGGCACCTTCGCGCGCCTGGCGTTCGGCGCATTCGCCAGCGCAGTGACCGTCAACGACCTGCCGGGATCGGGCAGGAAGCTCCACTCGCCGTTGAGCGAAACGGTCTGCGCGAGGGCAGGGGCGGGGGCGAGCGCCAGCAGGAGAAAGAGGATCACAGGGCGCATGAGGATCTCAATGGTGACAGTTCTTGGTTCTGAGTACTTAGTTCTTAGTGCGAGTTCATAGTGCTTTGTTCTTAGTGCGATGCGATAACCCTAAGAACTAAGCACCAAGCACTAAGAACTGCAGCAATCCCGCTACGGCGTCAGTTGCTCTCTTTTCTCCAAATGCTCCTCGACCTCCCCCCTCGTCCTCCAGATCGGCCTCAATTCCTTCCTCGCGAAGAGCTCGAGCTGATCGCCCATGTGCGGCGACCCCGGCTGTGTCGCGTTACCGTAACTCAGAAGTCCTTTCGCGCGCACCGGTGTCGAGAATTCGATCACGGCGACGTACGTGTCGCCGGCGACGATCTGAGGCCGCCCATCGGGACCCGGCGCGTAGTAGGCGGCGCGGAACACGCCGAGGGGGTCGCCCGGCGCGCCGTTCCCCGGGAGATCCTTGCCGGCATATCGCAGCCGATTGACGTCACCCCACGGCACATCGAGCGCGCCATACGACTTCTGCACGCTGGCCGCTGCCGATTGAAGGGCCGCGACCGCCTTTGCGGGACTCGCCAGCCCGTGGGGCGTGGCCGTCGGGTCGTCCGGATCCCACTGCGTGGCGAAGACGGGAAGCCGGCCTTCACCTTCGGTGTCCGTGAGTCCGACGGCCTGGGCCCACGCGGCGAAGAGCACCGCACCCCGACTGTTCGCGTCCGTCCTGCGGTCCCAGGCGGCGAGGACGTCCGCCGCCTTTCGCGCGCCGGCATTCCCGCTCCTGCGGGCGGCGAGGACCAGTTCGTCGAGGATCCGGTCGGCGAGCTCCGATCGCGTCGAATGCTTGTCGGCCACGAGCTCGTCGAAGGTCACGCTCGCGTCGTCCGACAGCATGTGCGCTGAGCTCTGCGCGCGAAAATGCATGAACCGCGGCGCGATGTAACCCGGGTACTTCATGGGATTGAGCGATACCGGGATGGTCGCAGTCCACGGCGGATCGTTGGCATTCTGGAGCCAGCCTGTCGCCGGATCGACCAGGCGGGGAAGTGCCTCGTACGGCAGCGTCCGGTCCCAGAGCGTTTCAGGCGTGTATCCCGGAATGAGGCCTGCCCACGTGTTGAATCGGCCGGAGCGCCTCAGCGGCACGCGGCCTCCGAAGAAGTACAGGATGTGGCCATCACGATCCGCATAGATGACGTTGAACATGGGGATCTGCAGCGTCTCGAGCGCAGCTTCGAACTCGTGCAGATTTCGCGCGCGCCCCATCCGCCACCACTCCTCGAGCATGCCCGGCTGATCGAGTCCTGCAACTCGGAGCGCCACGGCCTTGCCTTCACCGCTGGCCACGATCGGTCCATGCACGGAGCGGCGGACGATGAGCGGTTCGTCCTTGAGGGAGCCGTCTTTCATCCGGACCTTCATGGTTTCCGTCGCCGTCTCGAAGCGCCGAACGCCGCCCTCCCACCGATAGCTGTCTTCATCGGCCAGCGTCAGCAGATACGCGTCCGACGCGTCAATGGTGTTGACCGTATGCGTCCAGCCGAGCGAGTCGTTGAAGGCGATAGCCAGCATCGGAAAGCCCACCAGCGTCGAACCGTAGACGTCCACGCCGGGAGCCGTCAGATGCGCCTCGTAGAAGAGCCAGAAGTCCGACCACGGCAGGTGGGGATTGGCGAGCAGCAGCGGATGGCCGCTGGCCGAACGGTTCGGCCCGATGGCCCAGGCGTTCGATCCTTTCAGGCTGGCCATCTCGCGATTCGCCGCTCTGACCTGGGCCGGCGACGACACGAACATGAAGTGGACGATGCGCTGCGAGTGAGCCAGCACATCGACGGCGTCTACGGGAAGGACGACACGGACCTCCTGTTCGAGCCGGTCTGGATGATCCTTCGCATATCGATTGATGCCGTCGGCGAAAGCGTCGAGGTCCTGGCGGAAGTCGGTCGACTGCGCGTCATACCACTCGCGTGCGCGCGCTGGCACTCCCATCGTCCTCACCCACCCATCGTCGTTCAAGTAGCGCTCGCCCCAGTACTCAGCGGCCCGCCCTCTCGCCTGTCCATAGAGGCGGAGAATCAGATTGCCGTGGCTCTCCATCTGCGCGTAGCCAAATGCGCGAAAGAGCGCGCGTTCGTCGGCGGCGAAAACGTGCGGTATGCCCCAGGTGTCCCAGAGAATCTCCGTCTTTGGAGCGGGCGGGGCTGGAGTGGTGCAGGCGGCGGACGAGAGCAGTGCGGTCACGAGCACAGACCACCAGCGTGCCCCGCGACGCTGCCGAGCCGAGGGTGGAACCGGGAGCGCCCCGCCGTTGTGCAGACTAGTCTGACTAGTTATAATTGGAGTCTGGGAGTTCGGAATGGCTGACATCTATTCGACCTACGAAGCGAAGGCCCGATTCAGCGAGGTCATGAGAAAAGTGCGGGCCGGAAAACGAGTGATTATCGCCTATCGGGGCGAGCAGGTGGCTGAGATTGCGCCGATCGCCCGCGAGAAGCAGCCACTCGGGAAGGTGCTGCAGCGTCTTGAAGACCGCGGTCTGATTTCGCGGAGGCGGTCGTCTTCGTCGGGTTCGCGCCTCCTCGTCAGAAAACCCGGCGCCCTGAAACGATTTCTCGACTCGCGAGAATGACTCTCGCCTACGTTGACTCATCCTGCCTGATCGCCATCGCGTTCGGCGAGCCTGGATCAGCGGCGGTCGCCACTCGCCTTGACGGGTGTGAGCGGGTCGTTGCTGCGAACCTGCTTGAGGCTGAGGTGCGCGCAGCGGCGATCCGTGAAGGCGTCGCCGACGATCCGTCACGTCTTTTCGACTCGGTCAGCTGGATCTATCCGGATCGGCCCCTCACAGAGGAGTTTCGAAGGATTGAAGGACTTGGATCGTTGAAGGGCGCAGATCTCTGGCATCTCGCGTGCGCACTTTTCGTCGTCCCAGAAGCCGACGGCCTGACGTTCCTCACGCTGGACAAGCGGCAGCGGGAGGTGGCGCGGAAGCTGGGGTTTGACGTGTAGCCAGTTGTCGGACAGGTGCGGGGAGATTGCGCGGCGCGCTTTCGAACGGTGCCGGCAAGGCCAGACCCAGGCACCCCGTGACGAATCGGGAAGCACCGTGACTACTCACGCGTGAGTTGACGGATGGTCGGACACGTCCCGTAGTTGCCGGTTCCGGTCGCGCGTTGCCGATCGCGTCACTCAATCGTTGTCTCATCTCACGCTCGAACGCCGCGGGATCCTCCGACGGCACCTTGCGCACCGCGTCAGCCCACGATTTGACGGGGAAGTCGTGCCAGAACCACCCGGGCGAGTCGAGCGCGCGCGAGCGTGTCCCGGCGCGCGGCGTCCTCGAGGCGCGCTCGCAACGCCCGGAGCTGTTCAAGATAGACCAGCTCGATGGCTTCTGGCGACAAGACCAGCGGATAGCCGCCATAGAAGTCGCATGCGCTGGTCCAGAACGAGTCGACCACGCGCGCCGACAATGGTCCCGTGCGCGCGGCCGCGCGGGCGGCCTCGATGACGGACAACTCAGGCACTTCGGCCAGAAGATCGTGAAGCGCGCGCCATGTGGTCTCCGCGCGGGCGAGCAAGTCATTGGCCCGTGTGTTGTCGCGTTCCAGGTGAGCGAGGTACGAGGCCGCTTCGAAGACGTGCGCCTGCCGGACCGACGCCCATGCACAGAGATCGACGAAGTCCCGATCGAGGAGCGGCGATTGCGCGCGGACCACGGCTTCAGCAACCGCTCGCGCACCCGTCCGCACATCATTGAGGATCGCCAGTTCACTCGACGCGAGGAAGTAGGGAACCAGCAGCCGCTTGCGCGGTGTGCTCGTGATCCGTGCGTTCCCGGCGCGAACGAGCGGAAGAAATCCCTTCAGGAACGCCTCGGCCTCGTCGCCGTGCCGCGCCTTCGCGTAAGTCGCGAGCGCGATCTCCCGTCCAGGGAATCGATCGGGCGACCAGGCAATTCTCGCGATCGCGCTCGACGTCCAGGGCGACGTACCGCTCCATTCGGGCCACTGAAAATATCCCTCGCAGCCTTCGCTGAGGCGGTCGGCTCGCGCGTCGCGCGCGAGGGCGTCCACATCGTTCCACGGCGTCTGGGCGAGCGTCTCATTGCCGCCGAACACCGTGAACTGTCCGGATAGCCATCGACGGCCGATCGGCAACGTCGGCGCGCCATCGACTTGCTCGCGGCCCTCGCCGCGGTCGCCGAACACACCCGCCATTCCGTGGCGGATGTGCGCGGCGCGAATCTCGGATGGCAGTTCTGCGAAGAGATCGGGGAGTTTCTCGCCCCAGGTCCAGACGGTCATCGTCGCACTCGGCGTCGATGCGCTTCAGCACACCGATTGCCTGGTTGAAGCCGTCGGCCTTGGTCACCGATCGGCAGGGGTCGCTGTACGATTGGCCTTCCTCGCCGCGATGGCGGATGGCATACAGGTGATCGGTGCCGAGCTCGTCGATCAGTGTCCGCCACGTTTTCTCCGCCATCTGGGCGAGCTCGGGCTGGTGGGCACAGAGGTGGCCGTTCGCCCATTCGAGCTTCGGATAAAGCTCGCGAATCGGTTCCGGGAAGAATCCGTAGTTCAACACGTGCATGAAATGAATCCCGAGCGCCCGTCCACGTGCGAGTACGCGTTGCGCCATCGCGTGTTTGAAGTCGGACTTCCAGACCGCACCGTCGCCCAGACCCTTCGCCGCGGGGAACGCTTGCGCCAGGATGTATTCGAGAGGCGGATAGAACTCGAGAAAGTTCAGGCGATTGCGCGCCATGAAGAGGAGCGCACGCTCCCAGTCCGCATCGCCCCAGACGGCGGCGCAATAGCGCCGTGGCCCGAGGTAGTTGTCCCAGATCATGTCGCCGCGCCAGCGGAAGGCGGGTAGCTCGTTGACCGGCGCCATCTCGAGTGTCGCCGGCCCCCGGAGGAGTGGCACGACCTCGCCGTCACGGAAGAACGAGAAACCGCATCGCTCCAGAAACGCGTACAGCCCATTGCGCGCGCCTTCGGGATCGGCGCCCGAGATGACCATGCGCGGACCATCGAGGGACGCGTTGCGTTCGATTCGATAGGCGCCGATTGCGGCAGGCACCGGCGATGAAGAGGTCCACTTGTTGGCGCCGACCCCGATGAAGACGTCGGCAGGGCCCCACGATGTGCTCTCTGTGAGGATAGGAATTGGGGCGCCAATCGCGTGGCGAAGCAGATCGGCGGCGTCCTCGATCGCGGTGCGCTCGATGTCGGAGGCGCGTTCGCGCGCGATGAACCTGATCGCGCGCCACTCGATCGTGCGGGAGCTCGATTGGGGGAACAGAAACGCCGCCGCAGCGGCGCTCCCCCCGGCAAGAAAATCGCGTCGATTGATCATGCGCGTGGCGACCGTAGATTGTAGGATGCGGCTGCATCACCGTTCGACTGATTTTCACATCGGGAGGATAGTCGATGACTCGAGGGCCGGCGCTCGTGGGAGGAATCTTCGGCCTTGTGTCGTGCCTCATCGGATCGCCCGCCGCAGCCGCATCGTGGCCCGATCGCGTCGGTACCGCCGAGGTGCGACCGGGAGAGGTCACGCGCGGACGGCTCCCGCTCATTGAATATGCCGACGGATCGCAGGTCGCCGCGCCGGTCATCGTCATTGCCGGGCGGGAACGCGGGCCGGTGGCCTGGTTGATTGCCTGCGGACACGGCGATGAGTGGGGTGGCGCCCTGGCCATTCAGCGCATCGCGAAAGCACTCGACCCTGCCACGCTCAAGGGACTTGTCGTGCTGATTCCCGTCGCCAATCCGCCTGCCTTTCAGGCGTTCCGTCGCGTCAATCCGTCGCCCGACGATCTCATGGACTTCGGCGACGCATTCGGAGGGCGCGCACGGTTCGCGACCGAACGGATCGGATCGCTCTACACCGCGCTCTGGAAGGATCACGCGGACTTCATCGTCGATCTGCACACCGGCGGTGATCACTTTGTGCAGCACCCGTTCGTCATCTACACGGTGACGGGCACCGTGCCGGTGGCGAGGATGGAAGAGCTCGCGCGGATGTTCGGTGTCCCGACGCTCTGGCGCGACCGCGACAAGATATTTTCATCCGACATCACCATCAACCTGCCGGCGATGGGCATCCCCGCCTTTCTTCTCGAAGTGGGTGGCGGCGGTGTCATGAGCCGTCAGCAGGACGACAAGCAGGCCGAGTTCGCGCTCAATTTCCTGAAGAACCTCGGAATTGTGATCGGAACCGCCGCGCGCGTCGATCGGCACACGATCATCGAGAAGTATCGAATCGTGACCCCTTCGCGAGGCGGGTTCTTCTACGCGCTCAAGCAGCCGGGCGAGTCGCTGAGCGAAGGGACGCCGATCGCTCGTGTCGTCGATGTGTTTGGAGACGAAGTGGAAGTGATCAAGTCGCCCGTGGGCAATGCGATTCTGCTGGGGATTCAGGAGTCGCCCGCGGTGGCGACGGGTTCGTGGGTGGCAGAGATAGGTATCGTGACGAACTGAAGAACTGTTGGCACCGTTCTTCGGAGTTCGTTGTTAGTTCTTCGAGCTGAAAACTGAGAGCCAAACGCTGAGAGCCAATAGCTACTGCGAACTGAAAACTGATTACTGCCTCAGCTTCTCGTCCACCGTAATCGCAAACCGCCGATAGTTCGAGTACGACGCTGTGGCGTCGATCGACAACCCCTTCCAGTCGTAGCGTTCGATCATCTCCAGAGGCGTCAGTATTCCGAGCTTCGTGTCGAGGGCATAAGTCACCTCGATTGACGTGCGAAGTTGCTTGTCGTCGGTCTTCATCAGCGTCCGCAGCACCCGGCCATCGTCCGGCGACACCCAGACGGACCCGCGTATGGGCAGGTCTTTGCCGTTTGACTGGATCAGGGTGGGCCGCTGCCGCTCCCGGCATGTGATTTCGATCGCCGGCCTGCCATTGACGGGTTTCTGGCTTCCGAGGCCGAACACGAAGCGATCGCGGTTGGCGCGATCGACAAACCGCAGCGCATAGAGCGGAAGGTTCACGGTGCGCTGGACCTCTCCCAGGTTGAACCGCGTGCTCTCGTAGTTGATGGCTTTGGCTCTGGCCATCGCCGATGCGCTCGTATCGAGCAGCAGCCGGGTGAGGCGTTCGTCGCGATCGCGAAGCTGTTCGCCGTTCACCTGATACACGTCGCGGAAAGGCAGCCACGGCTCGTTGCCGTTTGTCCGGACGAAGAGGAATTCGGAACGGAGCTCCCGGCGCACGATGTTGGTGTCTTCGGCGCTCGGCGGCGGCTGGACACTGGGCGTGACCCCGCTCGTGTCATAGCCGAGCGGTGGCGATCCCACGCGCATGCCCGTCGATTTCGCCACCTGCACGTAGCGCTCCTCGGCCACGACAGATGAGAGCTCGTCCATGTAGCGGGCGACATACGCGCTCGCGCGATCGAGGATGTCGTTTGGTCTTGCGGATTGGTCTGCGGCCGTGACACGCGCGAACACGACACAGGCCGCCGCGATGCCCGCCGTCAGGAGAGCATGAAGGCACGGATGGAGTCGAGCCATGTCACTCGCTGGTGGGTGATAGCTGAAGGCTGACAGCTGATAGCTACTGAAAACTGATTACTGAAAACGGACGACTACTTGATTTCCCCCATCCACACATCCGCCTCGCTCACGTACTGGCTGAAATAGAGCGTCCGGCTGTCCCGTGTCAGTGCCGCATCAGTCAAGATCTCGCCGGGAACCGCCAGAATCTCACGCGATTTCTTCGTCTGTCGATCGATCAGGAACAATTTCCCATCATCGTCGTACACGATCCGACGGCCGTCGCTCAGCCATGATGTCGGAGTTCCGGCTTCGTTGAGTCGCACGTATTCGCCCGTGGCACAGGAAAAGATGACCACGCCACTCGGACTTGGAGCGCCGGCGAGGTACTGGCCATCTGGCGACCAGGCCACGGGGAAGAAGAGTGGTGGGTTCCCCAGGAAACGAGGGAGCATCTGCAGGGTCTGTCCCGCCCAAGGTTGGGAGGGATCGAAGATCGCGATCTTGTCGCCGCCCTCCGCATCGACCAGCGACATCTTCTTGCCATCTGGCGACCAGATAGCGTTCACGAATCCAAGCGGCGAATACGTCAGTTGCCTCAAACCGCTACCGTCCTGGTTGATGGTCCAGACGTTATAGGTCGCGCCGCGGTTGGAGACGAATGCGAGTCGCGCGCCGTCGGGCGACCACACCGGATTCCTGTTCCGAGCACCATCGGTGGTCAATTGCTTCAGATCGGAGCCGTCCGGGCGAGGACACGAAAATGTCGTCCCCTCTCGTGCCGCCGTGGAAAGCCACCCACTGACCGTCCGGTGAGGGTTGCGGCGAGATCCGAACCGAGACGTTCCCCCGGTGACGACCGATGGAAGGCCTTTCACCGAGCCGCTCACCGGATCGAAGGCGACCTTTCTGATGCCTCCCTTGGCATCGAGCGAGGAGTAGACGAGATGGCGTCCATCCGCGGCGAGGCTCATGTGTGCGACAACGGTGACGGCGTCGTGATGGCTTCCGCCGGTCCGAGGACTCGACCCGACGGCTCATCGATAGGCACACGCCAGAGGTTCAGGCTTCCCCCGCGGTCGCTTGAAAAATACAAGTAGCGGCCGTCGGGCGACCAGACCGGATTCCAGTCCACCGCAGCGTCATCGGTGACCTTCACGGCGGGTCCACCGGCCGCCGGAATTGTGTAGATATCTCGCTGAGCGCCGGTTCGCGGGAGACCCCAGTAGGCAATGCGTGCACCGTGGGGCGACCAGGCAGGCTGGACGGCATCGCCTTCGTAGATCCGCTTCCTGGTTCCGTCGGTCACGCTGACGGTCCACAACTCTCCAACTCCTCCTCGACCATTGGGGTTGTCTCTCACAGGCTCTGTTGAGACGACAATCTCGCGAGCGTCCGGCGACCACGAAGGATTGAAGCCCATGTCCGTCACGCGGCGGACCGATTCACCGGTACGTCCCATGACGAAGATACCTCCACCCTGCCGTTCCGACCGGAACACGATCTGCTCTCCGTCGCGGGAGAAGGAGGCCTCGTCGTCGTCCAGCTCACTGTCCCTGGTCAGGTTGATCGCGTTCTGGCCGCTTATGCTTTGGAGAAAGATGTCCTGATTTCCGGATGGGCCGGCGCAGTAGACCATCCACTTTCCATCAGGTGACAAAGACGGGAAGAGTTCGGTTCCCGGACGCGAGGTGAGTTGAGTCACCGTGATCTGAGCCGGTGTGCGCACGGGCACGCTGTCCGGTTGCTTCCGCCCCATCACGAACGCTGCGATGCCGGCCAGTCCGAGCGCAGCCGCGGCGCCGATCGCGCCACTCATGAGTGCAGACCTGGTTGTGGCTTTCGGAAGCATTGCGGGTGCCGCGGCGACGCCTGAGTCGAGGTCGGTCTTGAGCTCCTCGAGCTCGTTCCGAAGATCCGTCGCGGTCTGATACCGGTGATTCGGATCCTTCACGAGCGCGTGACGGATGATCCGGCCGAGGTCGCGCGGCAGTGCGCGATTGAGCTCCGTGACCGACGCCGGTTGGTCGCGCAGGATCGACGAGAGCACGGACATGCTCGAGTCGCCCTTGAACGGGCGCTCGCCCGTCGCCATCTCGTACAGCACAATGCCGAGCGAGAAGATGTCGGACCGCTGGTCAACGGACTTGCCTTCAGCCTGTTCCGGTGACATGTAGGCGACCGTCCCCAGGATCTTGCCCTCGCCCGTCAGCTGCTGGGTGGGGACCGCCGTCACGCCCACACTCGACGCCGACGCGTCGAAGGCCTTTGCCAACCCGAAATCCAGAATCTTCACCCGCCCGTCGTCCGCCACCATGATGTTGGCGGGTTTGAGATCCCGGTGCGTAATGCCGCGGGCGTGTGCCGCGCTGACGGCATCGGCGATCGGAATCGCCAGCCGGAGGAACTGCTCGATCGGCAGGCCGTGCTTTCCAATCAGATCTGCGAGGCTCTTGCCCTCGACCAACTCCATCGTGAGGAAATGCACGCCATCGGCGTGCTCGACGGAATGGACGGTGACGATGTTGGGATGGTTGAGCGCAGCGACCGATTGCGCCTCGCGCTCGAAGCGATCGCGACGCTCCGGGTCTGTGGCCATCGCAGCCGGCAGCACCTTGAGGGCCACCATGCGATGGAGCTTGGTGTCCTCGGCGGCGTAGACCTCGCCCATGCCCCCGGCGCCGAGCGACTTGACGATGCGGTAGTGATTGAGAGTCGAGCCGATCATCTAGCTCACTGACGCTTGAAGTTCTTAGGGGTTGTTCTTAGTGCTTAGAGCTGACAGCTGATAGCTGAAAGCTTACCCCTGTGACCCTGCGACCCTTAGACCCTGCGACCTACTCGTCCTCGACAATTCTCGTGATCCGCTCGACTCGCGGATCCGTGAAGATGTCGAACTCGTCGCGGCTCGTGCTCGAGAACTCCGACACGATGGCGCCCTCGTCGCCGGCCTGGAACCAGTGCTTCGTGTTGGGAGGGATGGTGTATTGATCGCCGGGATTGAGCTCGATCTCGTGGAAGACCGTGTAATGCGTTTCGTCGCCCGCGGGGACACGCGCGTTGCGGCCCGGAGTCGGCTCACCCTCGACGTGCAACCACACCTTGCCCCAGCGGCAGCGGAAGGTCTCCATCTTGCCGGGATCGCTTCCGACTGGCGGATGCCTGTGCTCCGGGCATGTCTGGCGTGGAAAGAGGATGAGTTCCTTGGCACAGTAGCGATCGGTGTTCACATAGACGATGAGCTCGAGACCCGTGCGATCGAGGTCGTTCAACCCGAGCTCGGCCACCTCGATGGCGTCTCGCTCGCGGCTCGTGATGGTCATGCCCGCGCGCTCCAGCATCGCCGCCGCCCGCGCGCGCACCTCCTGAGCTTTGCTTCGCGTCAGCATGGCAGGCTCCGTTTGAATCCCACTTTAGAGAGCGGCTGAAGGCTTTCGACCGGCGTTCTCCTTGAAAAACTGCCGAAGCCGATTCGCGACGAGCACTTCTTCGCCGTCGCGCAGGCAGCGCGTTCTCACCGTCGTACCGTCGTAGATCAGCGACGGTTCGCCTTGTTTCAGGCGCGACTTCACCTCGTCGGGCGTCAAGGGCAATGACATTCTGATCCCAGCTCAGGTCGACATCGGCGAAGCCCGCGGTGTTGATGGCGAACTCGGCTGTGAGTCCGGGAATGCCGCGCAGCTGTTCGGCGATGTAACGGGCTTTGACGGCCCACGTCTCGATGACCGCGGGATAATCGAGCTTCAGGAATCGATCGAGCGCGACGATCAGTCCGACGATCTCTTCCTTGCCGACCTTCATGCCGCGGCCGATGTTGGCGTTCGGAAAGGCGTTCAACGCGGCGGCCTCGATGAGATCGCGGCGCCCCGCCAGGAAACCTGCCGACTGCGGACCGCGCAGCGCCTTGCCTCCGCTCAAGACGACGAGATCGGCGCCCATCCTGATGTACTTCGTCAGGTTCTCCGTGGGCGGTATGTCCGACGCCGGGTCGATCAGCACGGGCACTCCGGCCTTCTTTCCGATCTCGATGAGCTCGGCGGGCAGCATGACCTCGGGCCCGGGTCCGTGCGCGCGGGACTTCGGCATGGGCGGACCGAATTCGGCCTGATGCTCGACGGCGGTCAACGCGGAGATCATCGCCGTCTTGTCGCTGATCGCGTTCATGAACTGCTCGCGCGTCTCCACCTCGACGATGGTCATGCCCGCGGCGCGGTAGGCGCGGTCGTAATCGAAGCGGTGAATCTTCTGCATCAGGCATTCGCGCCTGGGCCACGTCACCTGCGGTGAGCGCCTCCACTTTCTCCTGATCGGTGCCCGTGAGACATGCGGCGGCGGCGAGCATCATTCCCGAAAACGCGCCGGAAGTGACGCACGCCGCTTCGGCCCCGAGCGCCTTGGCGATGTGGGCGCCGGCGGCTTTGGTCAGGTCGTTCATGTCGACGAAGAATTCGTTGGCCTCCGCCATCGCCCGCGTCACTTCGGGCGGCATGCGCGATCCGCTCAGGCGCGAAATGTGCTCGTGGGCCGGGAGATGGGGGCGGACGCCGAGCAGCCGAGTGTAGATGTTGTCACGGTACATCGCCTCGGTAAGCGCGGGTTCCGCGTCCACGGCGGCATGGGCCGCGTCGGATGACGCAACCGTTTCAAGCGCCGACAGATCGACTGCCGCGGCGGTTCCCGCGGCCGCGCCCACGCCCATGAACTGGCGGCGGGTCCACGCTGCATCGCTTGGTTTCCGCAGGCGATTCCTGTTCATCTCCGGCTCCATTTCCAATGATGAGCCATCCTAGGGCGGGCGAAAGGGCAAGTCAACGCGCGTGAAGTTCGCTAGGATAGCTGCGGCGCTGGCGTCGTTCGTCTCCGATGAAGCCCAAGGAGGCCCGAAATGATGTCGCGAGGAGTCTGGGTTGCGGTTGCGCTGACCATCTCCGCATCGTCAGGCGGGGCGCAGTCGTCGGGTGGATCGTGGCCGATCGGGATCCACGCGATCACCGATCAGGGCCAGGTCAGGCTTTCGTACTACACAGAGGCATTCGTGGACGTCCGGCCCGTACCGGGCGCGAGTGTCGCGTTCGAGTTTCGACTGTCGCCGAAGGCAAAGATTCCTCGAGCGGTCGGTGTGCGATCGGTCCGTGTCAACATGCCAGGATGGAAGGTGAATGGCCGCCTGGTCTTTGCGGCGTGCCGGGAAGAGCGCGAACGGGACAACACTGAGTTCCTGGAGATGACGACCATGGTCTCACAGCACGGCCTGGCATCGTTCGAACTGACGTCACCGCAACTTGCGGAGCAAGAGCTCCGGCAGATGTACGATCGGATGCAGAGGCAATTTGGCGGCGGCGACGGGATCACGGTGGAAGGCTTTGTGGGGCTGGTGATTCAAAGCCCGATGGGCGACAAGCCCCGGTTGTATCCAGTGCAGGTGTTCCCTCTCGAACGCCCGTCGGCGCAATGAGCGCGGCGTGCGAAGTCTTCCATGATCGGAGCATGCGAATGAGCGCGCGGCGATACGGGGGACACAGCATGGTCGCGCCTCTGCGCCGGGTGATCGTCAAGCGGCCGCAGGACGCGTACCGCTCGCCTGATCGGATCGCGGCCGAGTGGCGTCCGCTCGCCTATACGGCGGCGCCCGATCTCGCATCAGCAGACGCGGAACACGACGACTTCACGGCATGCCTGCGGGCGGCCGGCGCTGAAGTTCTCTCTCTCGGACCCGACGATCGCACGGGCCTCGATTCCATCTATACGCACGATCCGGCGCTGATCACCGACGAGGGCATGGTGATCTTCCAGACCGGCAAGCTCGCCAGGCGCGGCGAGGGCCCGGCTCTCGGCGACGCGCTCGCCGCCTGGCGCGTGCCCATCCTGGGTGTTGTCGATGGCGACGCCACCGCAGAGGGCGGTGATCTCGTGTGGCTCGACCGGCGCACCCTGCTCGCGGGTCGTGGATTCCGAACGAACGCGGCGGGCGTCGACACACTCAGACGCCTGCTGAAGCCGCTCGATGTCACCGTGGTCGATGTCGCCCTTCCATATTGGAACGGACCGGCCGAGTGTCTTCACCTGATGTCCTTCATCAGCATGCTGGACGATGACCTGGCCGTGGTGTATCGACGGCTTGTCCCGGTGGCCCTCGACGAGCTCCTGGCCGATCGCGGCATCGAGCTCGTGGAGATTCCGGAAGAGGAGTTCGGATCGCAGGGCTGCAACGTCCTGGCACTCGCGCCGCGTCACGTGCTGATGCTGTCGGGCAATCCGAAGACTCGCGCACGCATGGAGGAAGCCGGATGCACAGTCGAGGAGTTCACGGGCGCGGAGATTTCATTGAAGGGTGCGGGCGGTCCGACCTGTTTGACGCGACCGGTCTGGCGTCAGAACGGGTAGCAGGGACGCACGAGGTGGGAAACATCATCGTCAGGCGCGCGACCTCGTCGGACCGCGAGTGGATTCTTCCACTGGCGCCGCGGCTGATTGAATTTGGTCCGCCGTCGTGGCGACCCCTGTCGGTGATGAATCAGGCGGTCACCAAGGCCATCGAGACCGCGCTCGTGGCCACGCCGCCCGGGTCCGTGGTGTTCGTGGCGGAAGAAGGCGGCCAGCCGCTTGGATTCATTCACGTCGAGACCACCACCGACTACTTCACGCGGGAAGCGCACGGACACGTCTCGGATCTCGTAGTTGCCCGGGAGGGCGAGGGCCGGGGAGTGGGTCGGGCGCTGATGGCTGCGGCCGAGGCGTGGGCGCGCGATCGACGCTACCGCCTCATGTCGCTCAACGTTTTCGAAGACAATCACCGGGCCCGTGCACTCTACGAGCGCCTCGGCTATCGTCCCGATACCATGAAGCTCCTCAAGGACCTCACAGAGACCTAGCAGCACCGCGCAGCCGCAGCCTTCGCGTTTCGACCACTGGTGGCCGCGCTTCTTCAGCTGCGCCAGACCTGTCCGAAGATTCGGAGATAGTTCCCGCCCAGAATCGCATGGACCTCTTCGTCACGATAGCCGCGAGCGACGAGGCGCTCTGCGACGTGGACGATGTCCGCGTAGTCGGAGAATCCGTCCAGAGAACGTCGCGGCGAGCGGATGTCCGCCGTGATCAGCCGGCCGTACTCGCCGCTCACTTCGGGATAGTCCGGTTCGCCCCAGGGATCGTGCCGATGATCCGGATAGGTACCGAGTGACATGTCGGTGCCGATGCCGACATGGTTCGTGTTTCCCGACATCTGCACGACGTAATCCACGAGATCGATGAATGCGTCGAGCGTCGGCCACTCCGACGCACCCGGGCGCTTCACGAGCGGCCCCCAGGAAACCAGCCCGATGACGCCGCCCCGACCGATGCACGCGCGTATCTGCTCGTCGTCAATGTTGCGGGGATTGGCGACCAGTTGACTGGGATTGGAGTGACTGAAGACGCACGGGTCGCTGCTCTGGTTGATGATGTCGAGCGTCGATCGCTTGCCGACGTGCGTGCAGTCGATGAGGATGCCCAGCCTGTTGAGCTCGGACACGACGAGACGGCCGAAACGTGTCAAGCCGCCGTCGGTGCGGTCGAGCGTGCCATCGCAGATCTGATTCGTCCGGTTGTAGGCAAGCAGCATCATGCGGAGGCCGAGACGATGAAAGGCCTCGAGTCGATGAAGCCTGGTCCCGATCCAGTCGCCGTCCTGCGCGGCCAGGATCAGCGCGGCCCGTCGGTCGCGCTTCGCCTGCCGGATGTCCTCGGCGGTGCAGGCGATGAGGAGATTGGGGTGACGCCTCGCGACGAGATGCCAGAACATCATCTCTTCCAGCACCGCGTCGAAGCTTGAGTGGGGCTCCCAGGCCGTCACGGCATACGCGGTGACGCCGTGCAGATGGGCGCTGGCGAAATCCGCGTCCGGCCACATCTGCATGCACGAGTCGATGAAGACGTACGGGTGGTCCTCTGCGAGCGTCCGGTGGAAACCGCCGTGGGTGCGTTCCTGCACGTGTCGAGTCTCAGCGGCGAACTTTATCATGCCCTTCGAGCTCGGCTAGAATCCGCGAGAGCTGGAGTCGGTCGGCATCACGATTCTGTCGAGGAGCAGTCCCATGACTACATCGCGTCGGCTTTCTCGTCGCCTCTTCTTTCAGAGTGTCGGCATCGCGGCAGCATCCTCGTCGAGCGTCCGCCTAGCGGCGGGCGCTGCGGGGCGCACCGCGCCGAGCGCCTCCGGGGGAGGCGTGTATTCCGATCTGGGCGTGAGGCCGCTGATCAACGCCGCGGGCACTTACACCGCGCTCAGCGCTTCGCTGATGGCGCCGGAGGTCGCACGGGCGATGGAGGAGGCGTCGCGGCAGTTCGTCTCGATCCCCGAGCTCCATGAAGCGGCAGGGAAGCGGATTGCCGCGCTCCTCGGCAGCGAGGCGGCGCTCGTCACGTCAGGCTGTGCGGCGGCGTTGACGCTCGCGACCGCGGCGTGCGTGTGCGGTCGCGATGAGGATCGGATTCACCGTGTCCCGGACACGACCGGCATGAAGAACGAAGTCGTGCTCCAGAAGTCCCATCGGTTCGGCTACGACCACGCCATTCGAAACGTCGGCGTCACGCTGATCGAGGTCGAGACACGCGATCAACTCCTGTCGGCGATCACCGATCGGACGGCGATGCTCTTCTACCTGAACAATGCCGCGCCGAAGAGCGCCGTCTCGCGGGAAGAGTTCGCGAACATCGCGCGGAACGCGAAGGTGCCGTCCCTGATCGATGCGGCCGCGGACGTGCCGCCTGTATCGAATCTCACGGCGTTCATCAAGATGGGCTACGACCTCGTGGCATTCAGCGGCGGCAAAGGCCTGCGTGGTCCGCAATGCTCGGGCCTGCTGATCGGGCGAAAGGATCTGATTGACGCGGCGTTCACGAACGGCAGTCCACGGTCGGACAGCGTTGGGCGGATGGGGAAGGTGGGCAAGGAGGAGATCGTCGGATTTCTGACGGCCCTGGAGCTCTATCTCAAGCGCGATCATGACGCCGACTGGAAGGAATGGGACCAGCGGGTCGAGACGATCGTGCAGAGCGTCAAGGACATCACAGGCGTGAAGGCCGAGCGGTTCGTCCCGGAAATCGCGAATGAGGTGCCGCACGCGGCGATCATGTGGAACCCGGGCGTCGTGAAACTCACGCGCGAGGGCTTCGTGAAGGCGCTCCGCGAGGGTGAGCCGCGGATAGAGGTGCGGCCGAGCGAGCCAACGGAGCCGCGTCTGGAGATTGGGGTCTGGATGCTCCAACCGGGCGAACACGTCGTCGTCGCGCGCCGGTTGGCGGAGGTTCTGAGGGCGGTCAGCTAGCCGACCGGGGCGCCTTTCGTGCGGTCTTGACAGGGTTCCGTGCCGCGGTATTAACTAACTACTTAGTTAATAAATGGCCAGGCCCCGACGCCCCGCGCCGCCCCATTCCCGCGCCCGCATCTTCGCCGCCGCCGCCGCCGAGTTCGCGGCCCGCGGCTTCGCCGGCGCCGGCATCGACCACATCGCCCGCCGTGCCCGCCTCAACAAGGCGATGATCTACTACCACTTCGACAGCAAACAGGCGCTCTATCGCGAGATCCTGCGCGAGATGTACCGCGCCGTCGGCCTCCGCCTTCAGGCCATCGTCGCCAGCTCGCAGCCGCCGGAGGCCAAGCTCGCCGCGTTCCTGACCACCATTGTCGAAGAGGCAGAGCGGCGGCCGTACTTCCCGGCCATGATGCTGCGCGAGATTGCCGAGGGCGCCCCGCGGCTCGACTCGGAAACGCTCGGCCTGATTAGCGGCCTGTTTCAGTCCGTGGCCGCCATCGTGAAGGACGGCGAGCGCCGCGGAACCTTCGCGGCCGTCCCTCCGCTCATGGCCTACTTCGCGCTCGTGGCGCCGACGGTCTTCTTCCTCGCGAGTCAGCCGGCACGACAGCACATGCACGACTTGAAGCAGAACCCGCTGATGCTCCTCCAGCCGTCTGAGTTCATCGGCGGCCTGCACCGGTTCGCCCTCCGTGGGCTGCGGAAGGATGATTGATTCATGCGGACGCATTTCATCAGCCGATTGGCCATTCCTCTTCCGGCGATCGGGCTTGCGCTCCTGGCTGTTTCCTGCGACAAGGCCGCGCCGAGCGATCGCATTCGCGCGTCGGGACACGTCGAAGCCACCGATGTGCAGGTTGCGCCGGACGTCGGCGGACGCATTCTCGAGCTGAAGGTAGACGAAGGCGATCGCGTCAAGACAGGCGATGTCGTGGCCCGCCTCGACACGCGCGACGCGGAGCTCGCGATCACCCGCGCGGCCGCAGAGCGCGCACAAGCCGCCGCGCAACTCGCGCTGCTCAGAGCCGGCGCACGCCAGGAAGAAATTCGACAGGCCGAGGCCCAGGTCGCCGCGGCGGAGGCCGATCTCGGAGCATCCCGCGCCGAACTGGCATCCGCCGAATCGGATCTGAAGCGATTCGAATCGCTCCTCAAGAGCAACTCCGGCTCGCAGAAGCAGCGAGACGATGCGGAGACGCGGCGGGACGTGGGCCGCGAACGGGTGCGCGCAGCGGAAGAGCGGCTGCGAGGCGGGCGTGAAGCGCTGGCGAGGCTCCGCGCAGGGGCCCGGCGTCAGGAGATCGATGCGGCCGATGCCCGGGTCAGGATGGCCGACGCGCAGATGGCGACGCTCCAGAAGGCGGTGCAGGATGCCACTGTCCTCTCGCCCGCCACCGGAATCGTGACCGAGAAGCTCGTCGAGGCCGGCGAGATCGTCGCCCCGCGCACGCCAATCGTGGTGGTCACCGACCTCGATCGCGCGTGGGCGGAGGTGTTCGTGGACGAACCGGTCGTCCCGCGCATCCGTCTCGGACAACCCGCCACGGTCTTCACCGACGCGGGTGGATCGGGCCTCGCCGGAAAGGTCACCTTCATTTCATCGAAGGCCGAATTCACGCCCCGCAACGTGCAGACCGCGGAGGAGCGCTCCAAGCTCGTCTACCGGATCAAGGTCTCGGTCGACAACCGCGAGGGCGTCCTGAAGCCGGGCATGCCGGTCGAAGTGGATATCCAGCCCGCGGCGAACCCCAGTGCCAAGGGAGAGTGATCGACCGACCGAACGCGCGCCGAGAGATCAGACATGAGCAGCCCACAGCCGATCCTCGAGCTCGACGGCGTGACCAAGCGATTCGATGCAACGGTCGCGTTGAAGGGACTCTCGTTTGCGGTCGATCGCGGCGAGATGTTTGGCCTGATCGGTCCCGACGGCGCCGGCAAGACAACTGCGATCCGGGCGGCGTGCGGTCTGCTCCACACGGATGGCGGGCGGATTCGGATATTCGGGAAGGATCCGGTCGGTGATCATCGAGCCGTGACCCATTCGGTGGGCTACCTGTCACAGCGGTTCTCGCTGTATGGCGACTTGAGCATCGACGAAAACATCGCGTTCTTCGCGGAGGTGCACGGCGTCCGGCAGTACCACGATCGGCGCGAACGGCTCCTGGACATGACACAGCTCACGCCCTTTCGTTCGCGTCTCGCCGATCGGCTCTCCGGTGGGATGCGCCAGAAACTCGCCCTGGCCTGCACGCTCGTGCACGAGCCGGACCTCATCCTGCTCGACGAACCGACGACCGGCGTCGATCCGGTTTCGCGCCGCGAGTTCTGGAAGCTTCTGTCCGAATTCCTCTCGCACGGCATCACGATCGTCATGACGACGCCCTATCTGGACGAGGCTGAACGGTGCTCACGCGTCGCGTTCATCCACAACGGCGCGCTCCTGGCGCTGGATACGCCGGAAGCCCTCCGTTCGAGCCTGCCGGGCACGGTCATCGAGGTCATCGCCGAGCCGTACGACCGGGTGCAGTCTGCGCTCGGTTCACTGGCCGACGTCACCGACGTGCAGCTCTTCGGTGAACGTGCGCACGTGCATCTCGCTCCCGGGAGCCGGCTGGGCCCGGACGATGTGAAGGCGCGTCTGGCGAGCTCTGGTCTCGTGGTGTCCGATGTCCGTCAAATCCCACCATCGCTTGAAGACGTATTCATCGCGCGCCTCACGGCGGGCGGAGTGTGAAACCCATGCGGATCGCGCTGCTTTCATTCCTGATCGTGTCCGGTGTTCTCGTCGCGCCGCTTCGAGCAGAGGCTCGGGACGAACCGTCGTCGGACCGGCTCGACGCCGTTCACCTGTCGTTATCCGATGCGATCGCCCGCGGTCTGGCCTCGAGTCACCGGCTGGCTGAAGCGAGGGATCGGCGCGATCAATCCCGTGCCCGAGTGGACGTCAACCGGGCGGCCGACATGCCGGAAGTGTCCCTGCTGGCCGGTTACCAGCGCACCAACCATGTGGAAGAGTTCGCCATCGTGCGGCCGTTCGGGCTGTCTCAGGTGATCTATCCGGATGTGCCCGACAACTATCGAACGCGACTGGATTTTGCGTGGCCGATCTACACAGGAGGTCGAACCGACGCATTGACGCGAGCGGCGCAGGCCGAGGCCGACGCCTCGGAAAGCGATCTGCTCGCGGCGCAGGCCGACCTTCGCCTGGAGATCACGCGCGCGTACTGGGCGTATTTGACCGCGACCGAAGCCGTTCGTGTCGTGGACGAAGCGGTCAAGCGCGCGGCGGCCCACCTCGCCGATGTGAGAAATCTGCTGGCCGTGGGACTGATCTCCCCGGCGGATGTGCTCTCGACCGAAGCGCAGCACTCCCGCGAGCAGGGGCTCCTCATCGAAGCGCGCAACACGTTCGAAAACACGGCGACCGACCTTCGTCGTCTTGTCGACCTGCCGGCGGAGACCGAGGTTGTGCTAGAGGCCCGTATCGACGAGCCTTCGCCGCCGCTCGCCGACATCGATGTTCTCATTTTGGAGGCGAGAAAAACGCGGCCGGAGCGCCAGGCTGACGAGCATCGTATCGCCGCCGCTGGCGAACGAACGAACGCGGCCCGCGCCGGACGTCTACCGATGTTCTCGGTCCTGGCCGGGTATGACTACGCGCGTCCCAATCCGCGGATCTTTCCGCGCGAGGCCAGTTGGCAGGATTCATGGGATGTCGGGGTCAATCTGAGCTGGTCGCTGTGGGATGGTGGACGCGTGAGTGCCGCCGTTGCCGAGGCGACTGCGAGCCACGGTGCGGCCGAGGAGCGACTTGCCGAATTCGACAGTCAGCTCGAAGCCGACGTGCGCTCGCGGCGCCGCGATCTGGAGTCGGCGCAGGCGGCCGTCCTCGCGGCCAGCGACGCCGTCAGGAGCGCCGAGGAGGCGAGGCGCGTTCAGTCCGAACGGTTCAGCGCAGGCCTCGCGACGAGCACTGACGTGCGCGATGCAGACGTCGCGGCGCTCCAGGCGGGGCTGGACCGCACGCGCGCGCTGGCAAGCGTGAGGCTGGCAGAGGCGCGGCTGGAACGGACGGTCGGACGGTCGAACTAAGAGGTCGCAGAGTCGAAGGGTCACAGGGTCGAAGGGTGCAACTAAGAACCAAGAACCCAGAACGAAGAACTGCAGGGATCAAGAAATGGATACCATCGTCGTCCACGAGCTGACGCGACGGTTCGGGCGGTTCGTGGCCGTGGATCGCGTGACGTTTTCCGTCGCGCGAGGCGAGGTGTTCGGTTTTCTGGGCGCCAACGGTGCCGGCAAGTCCACCACTATCCGCATGCTCTGCGGCCTCCTGAGGCCCTCGTCTGGCACGGCCGTCGTGGGCGGCGTCGATGTCGGCCGCGATCCGGAGGGCGTGAAACCGCTGATCGGTTACATGTCGCAGCGCTTCTCTCTCTATGAACTGCTCACCGTCGATCAGAACATCCGGTTCTTCGGCAGCCTCTACGGCTTGACTGGCGATCGTCTGGCAGAACGCCGCCGGTTCGTGTTCGATCTCGCCGGCCTGGCCGGCCGCGAGCACACGCTTGCCCGCGATCTGGCCGGAGGCTGGCGCCAGCGCCTGGCGCTCGGGTGCGCCATCCTGCACGAGCCATCGATTGTCTTCCTCGACGAGCCGACGGGCGGCGTCGATCCGTTGTCGCGGCGGGAATTCTGGCGCCTGATCGCGGATCTGTCGCGTGCGGGCGTCACCATCCTTGTCACCACGCACTATCTCGACGAGGCGGAGCACTGTCATCGTCTTGCGATCATGCAGGCGGGCCGCCTCGCCGCGCTCGGCACGACGCGCGAGCTCCGGCGCACCTTTGACGACCGCCCGATTATCGAAATCCGTTCGGACCGGCCCGTTGATGCGATGCGGCTGCTCGACGGGCTGCCCGAGGTTGAGAAGACGAGCATCTTCGGCACGGCCGTGCACGCGGTCCTGCGGCAAGGCGTCTCGAGTCCGCGATCGGTCGAACGCGCGCTCGAAGAGGCCAGGATTGGGGTTCGATCGCTCGCGCTGGTGCAGCCGTCGCTCGAGGACGTGTTTCTCGACGTCGCGGAACGGGCAGGAAAGTCATGAGAGCCAGCCTGGCCGTCGCGCGCAAGGAATTGCGCCAAATCCTGCGCGATCGGCGCACGCTCCTGATTCTCCTGTTCGTCCCGGTGTTCTTCCTTCTGCTCTACGGATACGCGCTCAATTTCGATATCCGTCATGTGGCGCTTGCGGTCGACGACCGCGATCGCACAGAGGAGAGCCGCGCGATTCTGTCGGCCTTCACCAACTCGGGCTACTTCGATCTGGTCGCGTCGGTGACCGACGAAGCCGAGATCAGCCGCCTGATGGATCGCAACACCGCGCGCACAGTACTGGTTGTGCCGGAAGGCACCGGGCGACTGCTCAGGACCGGTCAGGAGGCGCCGGTTCAGGTGATCATCAACGGCGACAACGCGAACACCGCCACGACGGCGATGAACTATGCGCTCGCGATTCTGAAGACCGTCTCGGCCGAGCTCACGGTCGTCGCGTCGCCGGCGAGCCGTGGCGCTCCCTTGATCTCGGTCGAGCCGCGCGTCTGGTACAACCCGGAGCTGAAGAGCACGCTGTTTTTGGTGCCTGGACTCATCGCGTACATCGCCATGATTACCGCCGTGGTGTCGACGGCGCTCTCCGTGGTCCGCGAGAAGGAACGCGGCACCATGGAGCAGATTCGGATGTCGCCGATTGGCGCTTTCTCGTTCGTCTTCGGCAAGACCATCCCGTATTTTGCGATTGCGCTGGCCTCGGCATTCGGCATCATCCTCGCCTCGATGGTGCTCTTTGGGCTGCCGATGCGCGGATCGTGGGCCCTGCTGTTCCTTGCCGTGTCCCTGTTTCTTGCCGGGGCGCTGGGGCTCGGCCTCTTCGTCTCGACCGTGGCCGATACGCAGCAGGTCGCGTTTCAGGTGGCGCTGCTGCTGTCCTTCCTGCCGACGCTGATGCTCTCCGGCTTCATCTTTCCGATCTCGAGCATGCCCGCATGGGTCCGTACCGTCACCTACATTGTGCCGGCGCGGTACTTCCTCGTGGCGCTGAGAGGGATCGTGCTCAAGGGAGCGGGGCTGGGCGTCTTCTGGGATGACATCGTGGCGTTGACAGTGTTTGCGGCTGCCGTTCTGAGTCTCGCGTCATTCCGGCTGGCCCGCGAGTGGGCGTAGAAGATCGTCCTGATGAGTCTAAGACGGATTCTGTCGCTGATGTGGAAAGAGCTGCTCGAGCTCAAGGGAGACCCGCGGCTCTTTCCGGTCATCATCGTGGCGCCGATCGTTCAGCTCACGTTTCTCGGCTACGCGGCCTCGACCGATGTCAGAAACGTGCCGATGGTCGTTGTCGATCAGGATCGATCCAGCGCGAGTCGCGAGCTCGTCTCTCGCTTTGAGGGGTCGGCCAATTTCGACCTCGTGGGGTCGCTGGACAGCATCAAGGACATCGATCCTTTCCTGATGCGCGGCGATGCGTGGCTCGCCCTGGTGATTCCGGGCGGGTACGGCGACCGCCTCGGAGACGGGCAGCCGGTGGCCGTGCAGGTGATCGCCGATGGCACCGATGCCAACTCGACCAACGTCGCCCTTGGATATGCGACGGCCCTCGTATCGGACTACGGCCGCGACGTTCTGCAAGTGCGCGTGCCGCAGGCGCGCCGGCCGGCCGGCATCGCGCCGATCGTACGCATCTGGTTCAATCCTCGTCTCGAGAGCCGCGACTTCATGATCCCGGGAGTCGTCGCGCTGCTCCTGCTCGCTGTGACGACGAACCTGTCGTCGATGGCGGTCGTGCGCGAGAAGGAGATCGGCACGCTGGAGCAGTTGAACGTCACTCCGCTCGGACGGCTCGAGCTCATCATCGGCAAGCTCCTGCCATACGGCGCCATCGGGATGGTGGATGTCGTGCTGGTCCTCGCCGTGTCGATCGCCTGGTTCCAGGTGCCGCTTCGCGGGAGTCTTACGCTGCTTCTCGTCATGAGCATGGTGTACCTGTTGACCACGCTCGGGCTGGGGCTCTTCATCTCGACGATCTCTGACACCCAGCAGCAGGCGATGATGACGGCGACGTTCTTCTTTCTCACTCCGATGATCTACCTCTCCGGCTTCATCTTCCCGATCGAAAACATGCCCGCCGTCATTCAGCCGATCACGTATCTCATCCCGCTCCGCTACTTCATCATCATCCTGCGTGGGATCTTCCTGAAGGGTGTGGGGCTCGAGACGTTCTGGCCCGAGGCGCTGGCCATGCTGGGCTGGGGCGTGGCGATCGTGACGCTGGCCGTGGCGCGGTCGAGCAAGCGCCTCGCGTGAACTAGGTCACTTCAGGCGCAGAGGACGGCCCGTTGCGTTGGCGGGCGCCGGGATGCCGAGGAGTTGTGCCACGGTCGGCGCGACGTCGAGGATGTCGATCGCGCCCAGCTTGAGGCCTGGACGGACCTTCGGCCCGGCCGCATAGAAGATCGCCCGCAGGTTGCGATGCCACGGCGCGCCGCCGTGATCGCCCAAGCCCGTTCGAGGACCGGAGCTGACGTCCTCGTCGCCTCCGAGCGCGGTCGAGCTCTCGTAGCCTGGAGACAGATCGAAAACCAGGTCGGGCGCGCCATCACCGCCGAACCCGAGCACGGCTCCGTCCACATCCCGGTCCATCACGGCGCGGACTGGCGCCGATCCGTCGACAGGATCCCGCGCGGCAAGAAGAGCCGTGGTGGCGAGACGCGTGACTCGTGCCCGGTCTGTCGGCGGAACAACCCCGCCTTTCGAGTCGGTCGTGTTCACGAAGAGACCGCCTCCCTGACCGGCGACGTGCACCACACTGGTGCGCGACAGATCGATCCTTCCATCCTGGATCGACAGGAGGCCAGCCTTTCGAAGCGCGACGTTCGGACGAAAGATACGTGACACACCCTCGATACCATGGTCGGCAACGATCAGCAGAGTCGCATCAGGCGCGCGCTTTCGAAGATCCGAGACGAAGTCGTCCACGGTTCGCCGAAAAACGCGTTCGATCCACGGCCAGACTTTCGCGGCAAGCGGTGCTGAATACACGCCGCTCGATTCATCGACCATGCCTGCGAGCGCGTGCAGGACAGCGTCGAGGTTCGGCAGAGTAGAGCACGAGAAGATCCCACTTTTCGGCTGCGGCGAACGACAGCGCTCCTTCGAAATATTCCTGGTTCGCCTCGAGAATCTCGGCGACTTCTCGCTCGGCATCGCCGGTCCCCCCATCGGCAAGCGTCGGACCAAGGCGCCCGCGGGCGTAGTACCCTGTGACGCCTTCACCGACGATCGTTCCCGCGGCCTGGCGGAACACTTGCAGGCGGGCTGGATCGCTCGACGTCAACTCGCACACGCGACCGCGAAGAAGGGTGAACCGCCCCGTGTCCGGGTCGTCGGTCACGAGACGCATGCGAACCATCGAGGTCCGCCCGTCGATCTCGATCGGAATCGCGGGTGTGAACTGCCGCGGCTTCGTGGGGAGGGCCAGCGTTCGCTCACCGAGCCGCGCGCTCAGATCTCCGTTGGCGGTGCGTGCGACCTCTACGGTTGTCGAGGCGATCTGAAAGGCAAAGGCGGGCCCCTCGGCCGTGGTTCGTCCGTCAATCAGGTCGACGTCGCCGCTGCAGTTCGCGTAGATGTCGAATTGCAGGAGCCGGCCGGGAAACGGATTCGAGAATGGCGCGCCCGCTGTCGCCTGTGGAACCAGCACACGGCGACCTTCGCGCGCGGCGGTGATCCAGATCGGCTCGGCGCGGAGCGCTCCGCTCTCAAAGCCCGATCCGGATTCAAGCAGCGTGTGGTCGGCCGGAGGCCGCAGAAGAACACGATTGCCCGTGACGCCGTGCAGCCTTGGCGGTGCACCGGTCCAAAGCGACGCGTGGCCCGGGGCCGTGAGCGTCGGCAGGACCGTGGTCATCGCGTCCGCGACGGCGCCGTCACGTGCGAGCGCGGCAAAGGCGGGCGCCGATCCTCGCGCAATCAGAGAATCCACGATCCAATCGGCGCCTGCGTCAACCGAGAGCAGAATCACGCGCCCGGGCCGCGCAGCCATGCGGTCAGACGGTTCGCCGCTCGAGATCAGGCCGGCGAGGGCGGCGAGGGCCAGGCAGGCCGGCAGTCGGATCGTCATCAGACGGGAGTGGATTGCGGGACCTGCGCCGATGCCCGACCGTTCTCGACGTCTACCAGAGACAGCACCGCCGCGCCCGCGATGAAGAACACGATGATAGCGAGAACGGCGCCGCGGCTCGATCCGGTGGCGATCGTGACGGCCGCGAACATGGCCGGTCCCAGCATGCCGGCGATCTTTTCGAAGACCGAGAAGATTCCGAAGAATTCGGACGAGCGGAGACGGGGAATCATGCTGGCGAAGAGCGAACGGCTGAGCGCCTGTGTGCCGCCTTGCACCATTGCGATCAGGAAGGCCAGCACGAAGAATTCCGGGGCGGTCGTCATGAAGTACGCGAAGACGCTGGCTCCCGCATAAACCGCCAGCGCGAACAGAATCGACCGCTTGGCGCCGATGCGATCCGCCAGCCATCCGAATGCGAACGCGAACGGAATGCCGACGAACTGCACGAGGACGAACGCGGCGATTCGGGCGTTGCGATCGATGCCAATTTCCGCGCCGTAGATCGACGCCATCCTGATGATCGTCTGGATACCGTCGTTGTAGAGAAGGAAGGCCGCCAGCATTAGAAATGCCTGCCGGAAACCGAACAATTCGCGGGCGCTCTTCAGGAGGTGACCGAAGGAGCCCGACAGAGCCGTGAGCTTCGACTGCCCCCGGTCGTCATGGTTCTGTCTGGGCTCGGGGACGACCCAGAGGAGAGGCAGCGTGAAGACCGCCCACCAGATCGCCACGCTCAGAAACGACAGGCGAACGCCGGCCTCGCTGCCCGATAGACCGAAACTGGCCGGCCAGAGAATCCACGCGAGGTTGAGAAGGAGCAGGAGGCCGCCGCCCAGGTATCCCAGCGCGTAGCCGGCTGTCGACACGCGATCGATCTCATGCGGTCCGGCGATGTGCGGCAGCAGCGAATCGTAGAAGACCATGCTCCCCGCGACGCCGACGTTCGAGATGATGAAGAGCCGCGAGGCGAGCGGCCAGTCGCCGGCCTGTATGAACGGCATCATTGCGGTCGCGCCGATGCCGGCCGCGGCAAAAAGTCCCAGGAGCAGCTTCTTCGCGCGGGCGCGATCGGCGTACGCTCCGAGCGGCGGACCCATCACGGCGACAATGATGACGGCGATCGTCGTGGCCGCTGCGAAGCGGGCGGTCGCCGTGGCGCGTGAGACACCCTCGGCCGCCACCGAGCTGTAAAAGTCGGGAAACACGGCCGTCACGACCGTCGTGAAGAACGCGGAGTTCGCCCAGTCGTACAGCGCCCACGCCCTCAGCTCCGGACGATCCAGCCCCAGTTTGTTCAGCATCGATGGTCGGGACGTGTCAGAAAGTCCGGCGTGCCACCCATTCGCGCATCAACGAGTCGATCACGACGTATCGCCCTTCTTCGCGTGCGATCAGATCTTCCCGGATGAGGGCGGCGAGGGCCGCCTGCACCGAGGACGTACCTCCCAGCCGGTGCCGTGTCCTGGCCTCGGCCGACAAGAGTTCGCGTCCCTCTTCGAGGACCACCGCGCGCAGCACCGCCCGCTGCCCCACGGTCAGCCGTTGCCAGAGCGTTTCGAAGAACACGGCCTGCTCGCCGAGCAGGCGCGTCAGCACGCGATGCAGATCGTCGAGCGTGACGCGGCGCCCGCGATTGGCCCAGACTTCGTCCCATGTCTCATGTGCCAGGCGCTGCACATCGTAGGGGAGGTTGCCGGCGAGCTCGACGATGGCCGATCCCAGGCCAGGCTCGGGCCGAATCCCCGTCCGCGTAAAGCGGGATTCAATGAATCGGGCAAACTGGTCGCCCGGAATCTTTCCGAGACGGAGCACGGGGCCGGCCTTGTAGAACGGCCGGCGCGGGCCAATCATCCGCTCCATCAGGCTCGGCTCGGACCCGGCAAAAACGTAGCCGACCTTGCGCTGCTGTTGCACCGCGGCGCGCAGCGAGTGCTCGACGCTGCCGCCGTCGAAGCCGGCGACGGCCTGAAACTCGTCGAGTGCGATCGCCATTCGACGACCGCGCAGATCGGCCAGTCGCCCGGGCAGCGCGAAGACATCCGCCGCGAGCCGTGCGATATCCCGTTCGGATCGCACGCCGGGGAACGACAGCACCATCTCGGTTCCGCCTCCGGCGGCCGCCGGCTCGTACCGGATCTCCGGCCGTGCACCGGACACCGCGTCCTTCAGCCACGCGATTGCGCGATCCAGGCGGCTCTGGGCCGCGACCAGGGCTCGCGCGTAGCCTTCGAGGAAGGCGAGATAGGAGCTGTAGCTGCTGACGGTCACCTCAACGGTCAACGCGCCTGCCCCGGAGGCGGCGCGGAGAGCCTGTCGGATCAGAGAGGACTTGCCGTACCGGCGGGGCGAGATCAGGAAGACCTTCTGCCCGTCCACGAGATCGACGACGAGGCGGTTCAGCTCGTCGACGCGATCGACGAAGGCCGACCGGGGCACGATCTCGCCATAAACGAAGGGGTTGGTCATCGGGACCGCCACGGGGCTCGGGGCCCGCCGTGAGCCGCGGTTACGTTCATCAACGTAATGACTACGTATTCTAACGTAGTTCGGCGAGGGCCCGCCGCGTCAGCGGCTCGTGGCCGGCCCGTCTGCGCGATCGAGGTGCGCCTCGATCGGTTCGACGAACACGGCGTTCGCGCTCCAGACGACCCGTTCGACTGGCAGCCAGGACGGCAGCCCCTGCCAGCCTGTGCCTCCGGGCAGCCGCGGCGTCCGGATGACGACGAAGGCATCCTCCATCCGTGCCTGGATGACCGGGATCCTGGCGCTGAACGCCACGCCCTCCGGGCCCGGCGCGCTGAACGCGGCCTTCCAGCGCCCTCTCGACACGATGCCGGGCAGCGAAGGCCGATCCGGCTTGACGCCGATCGGCATGACGAACGACACCGTGGAGGATGGGGGAGCGGTGACGATCATGCGAAGCTCGATCTGCCCGTCCACCTTCGCCTGGGTGCCGCGGATTGTGCCGGGAACGGCGACCCTGGGGGCCGACGACTGGAAAAGAAATGGCGGACGAAGCGGCGCGATCGGCGAAGCGTCCCCCGACGTACGCGCCCACGGTCGCCAGGAACGCGGCGCGCCGGCGGACCACCCGAAATCCAACCATGGCTCAGTGCTGCCGATTTCCCAGAGCGCGCGATCAGGAAACTGCACCAGCCTGAACTCGCCGCGGAGCGGGCGGTCCGGCGTGTACGCGGGAGCGCCATACGCAGCGGCGGCGGCGACCACCAGCAGCACGGTCGTGATCGACGTCGCAATCGTCCCGCGAATCAAGGCGGGCGCGGGCGCATCCGCTCGGCCCGTTGCCGCCCAGGCTGGGGGAACAAGCATCGCCCCAATGACGATGACGAGCGCCGGGTAGACGGCGACAGGCGTCACGACGGGCAGCCGGCCCATCTCGGCCACCACGAACATCCATAGGTTCCACCACTCCGGGATCCAGAGCGTTGCCGTCACGAGGAGAACAGCGGCCGAGGCCGCCGCCACAATCTTGGGCCTGAGCGGCAGCACCGAGAGCGCAACCGCCACGACCGCGAGCGGCACAATCCAGAAGTACGCGGCCGCCGGCGCCAGCCGCGCCGACGCGAGGCCGAGGATCAGCCAGAAGGGAAGCGCCATCGCCCAGACGGTGATGGGTGATGCCGAGCCCTGAAATCGGATCGGCAGACGGCGTGTCGCGTGGACGAGGAGTCTGCCGGCCACGAGTCCCGTCATACAGAGCAGCGCCTGCAATCGTCGCGGATGCGCGTACCAAGGGTGGTACACCTCGCGTGCGGTTCGAAGGGCCCAGGTCACCAGACAAAGCATCCCCGCGATGATCACGGCACCGATCAGCACCCATAGCGCCGTAATGACCAGCCGGCGCATCTCACCCTCGGTCCGCGCGGTATGACCCATGACGCGAAGCCACGCAATGAGGCCCAGCAAGAGGATCATCGTGGCGAAGACTCGTGCGGCTCGCCTCGAGTGGACTATGGCGAACCGGCCCGTCACGTCGAAGTAGACCGGGTCGCCATTTCCGTCGTCAGCCAGGTCGCTTCGATCGAAGGTGTCGGCGATCTCCAGCACGTTGTCGCCCAGCCGTTGCAGCGTCGTCATCGAAAGGCGCTCCGGCGTGTCGCGGGCGGTGTGATATGTGAAGCTTTCGCCGACAGCAGCAAAGTTCAGTCCCGGAATGCCGATGGCTTTCAAGATGGTGAAGTCGGTGTCGTTCGGAAGGCGCTTGTAGATTTCAGTCGCATAGGACGAACCTCGAGGGCGGGACGCGTTCCTCGCCCATGTGTTCACGAGGGTCTGGTGACCCGGGCCGCTTTCGAACAGCATGCTCGGTTCACCAGACCCGATCGCCTCGACATTCACGTAGGCGCGCAGTCGCCGAATGACATCTTCGTCGCGCGTCAGCGCCGCGGCGCCCATCAGGCCCGTCTCTTCGCCATCGGTCAGCAGAATCATCAACGTACGATTCGGACGCTGCCTCGCGGCGAGGATTCGTCCAGCTTCGAGGCACACCGCCACGCCCAGCGCGTCGTCTGCCGCGCCAGGCGCGTGCTGGCTCGAGTCGTAGTGCGCCATGAGCCCGATGGCATCGGGATTCCCACCCGGTCGGATGGCGATGATGTTCACGACGCGCGCCGTCAGGCCTATCTCCGGTCGAACGGCGCTCGTCTCCTGCAGCCGAACCGTGAAGCCATAGAGCGAGAGCTGGTCCACGAGATACTCGCGGGCCCGTCGGTTCTCATCGCTTCCGAGCGGACGGCTTCCGATCGTGCCGGCCAGGTTGTTGACATGGACGCGAGCGTTCGCGACCTGAAAGCGGCTCGTACGTGGCCCACACGCCGTCAGGGCGCATAGAACTAGAATCAGCAGGGAGACGCGCATCGTCACGGCGCTTGGTCACGCATGAACCGGTGAATCTGAGTTTTGCAGGATCGTCCGCACCATAATAGGTTGGATCACGAATGGCAAGCTGTCGAATCCCCATTGTCTCAGTCGCGGTGACTGCGTTCCTGCTGACCGGCGGGCGTCCGACGTCGGGGAACCCGGACCGTGCGCCTGCCCTCGTGGTATCTGCTGCCGCAAGCCTCGCGACGGCGTTGACCGAGATCGCCCGTTTGTATGACAAAGGCCAGGCAGACGGGATCGCACTCGGCTTTGGCGCGACCGGTGTCCTGGGGCGCCAGATCATGGAGGGGGCGGCCGTCGATCTCTTTGTCAGTGACGACGAAGCCACGATGCGTTCTTTGGATGCGGCCGGCAAGCTCGAGCCGGGCACGCGCGTGTCACTCCTCTCCAATCAGCTGGTCATCGTCGTGCCAGCCGGTCGAGCGAAGCCGTTGACGTCGGGTGCCGAGCTGAAGGCCGCGACGTTTCGCAGGATTGCGATTGGCGATCCATCGGTCGAGCCTGCGGGCGTCTATGCGCGCCGTTACCTGGAAGTGGTGGGTATCTGGCGCGATCTGGGCCCGCGCGTCGTCACGATGGCGACGACGCGGGAGGCCTTGAGCGCTGCGGAGACTGGCAAGGTCGATGCGGCCATTCTTTTTCGAACCGATGCACGAAGCAGCAAGAAGGTGGCAATTGCGCTGGCAATTCCGCGCGACCGGACGCCTGGCATCGTGTATCAGGCTGCGGTGATGAAGAACGGCAGGAACAAGGAGGCCGCTCGCGCGCTCCTCAACTATCTTCGCGATCGCGACGCCAGGGCGGTGTTTCAGCGCGAAGGTTTCGTCACGCTGGTCGCGGGGCAGCTGCGCCCGCCTGCCGTCAACTGAGATCGTCTACGACGCCTCTTCGACGATCGCGTCCACCTCAATCTCGACCAGCATCTCGGGTGACACCAACCGATTGATCTCGACAAGCGTCGAGGCCGGCCGGATGTCGCGGAAGACCTCGCCGTGCGCGCGCCCGACGGCCTCCCAATGGGCGATGTCGGTGACGTACATCCGCGTACGCACGACGTCGCCGAGTGTCGCTCCTGCCCGCTGAAGCGCGGAATCGATGTTACGGAGAATCTGAACGGCCTGCGCGTACGGGTCGCCGACGCCGACGAGCTGGCCCGACGAGTCCGTGGCCGTTGTTCCGGAGACGATGACCCACGGCCCCACTCGCACGGCGCGCGAGTATCCGACGAGAGGTTCCCAGGGCGTGTTCGTGGAAATGTTCTGCCTCATGGCGCAGGGATTGTACACGACGCCGCAGAGGGGACTCTGGGTATACTGAGCGCCATGTCGTCACATTTCCGCTCCGTATTGTGCGCGCTGGTCGTTGCGATCATCACGACCTTCACGATGAGTGGCATTGCTCAGACACCAGCCGAGACGCTCCTGGGTCCTGCCGCGCTGACGGCCATCGATGAAGAACTGTCAGGAACAACCGCGCGAGACCACGTCAGCCGTCTCACGGCGTTTCATCGCGTGCCGGCATCCCCCGGATTCCACGACGCCATTGAATACGTGAAGAGCCGACTCGATGCCTACGGCCTGAGCGACATTCATGTGGAACGATTCTCCGGCGACGGCGCGACCTTCTTCGGGACGCTCCTTGGCAGCCGGGGATGGCGTGTCGAGGCGGGGGAGCTCGGCGAAGTCTCTCCACGCCCACGGCGTATCACGAGCGTGCCGGACATGGGCCTCGCGGTGGCCGACAACAGCGAGAGCGCCGACGTCACAGCAGAGCTCGTCGACGTTGGGCGCGGAAGCTCGGCCGAGGATTACGGCGGGAAGGACGTAAAGGGGCGGCTGGTTCTCGCCGATGGTCCGCCAGCGGTGGTCCATCGCCTCGCTGTCGAAGAACGCCGCGCCGCCGGGCTCGTGAGCTATCACTCCAACCAGCCGTCCGCCTGGTGGCGCGATGACACCGACCTGGTGCGGTGGGGACATCTCGACGCGCAGGGCCACAGGAACACATTCGCGATCATGATTTCGTTCGGCGAGGCGCGCCGCCTCCAGGGCCGCATGGCCGCGGGCGAGCGCATCACGCTCAACGCCGTGGTCCGAGCGAGGAACGACGACGAGTCCCCGTATGAGACGTTGATGGCGACAATCCCCGGCACTGATCCGGCGGCCGGCGACATCGTCTACAGCTGCCACCTCGATCATCAGAAGCCGGGTGCGAACGACAACGCGAGCGGCTGTTCGGCCATTCTCGAGATCGCCAGGACGCTCAAGGCGTTGATGTCGGATAGCCGGCTGCCGAAACCTCGACGAACCATTCGCTTCGTATGGCCATCCGAGATGACCGGCACGATCGCCTATCTGACGCGCTTCCCGGATCTCGCCGGTCGAATCAAGGCCGCAATCCACCTCGACATGGTTGGCGCCGATCCGTTCATCACGAAATCGGTGCTGCACGTGACGCGCTCGCCCTGGTCGGTTGCGAGCATCACTGACGATGTCGCCGAGGTCTTCGGGCGATATGCGATCGATGAAACGTATCGCGCGGCCGAGACGGGCGAGGCCGAGCACGCCATCCGCGCGGCGGGCGGATCGAAGGATGCTCTCTGGGCCGACATCACGCCGTACGAAAGCGGGAGCGACCACTGGATCTATCAGGAGGGCAGTTTCGGGATCCCCACGATTTACCTGCGCGATTCGCCCGACATCTACATTCATACGAACAAGGATCGCGCCGACAACATCGAGCCGACCAAGATGAAGCGCTCGATGTTCATCGCCGCGGCGAGCGGCTACTACCTGGCCACGCTGGGCGGCGACCTGCAGCCGCTCCTGTCGTACTCGATCGCGAATGCGCACGAGCGACTCGCCGAGGACGGCCGGCGCGCCGTGACGCTGTCGGCGGACAGGCGCTCAGGGCGATGAGGCCGCCAATCTTCTGGCCCGCGCCATCGAGCGGGAGCAGCGGCGACTGCGGTCGTTCTCCCGTTTCATGGACGCCGCTCAGATGCCGGCCAATGGTCCACGTCTCGAAGAGGCGTCGGCGCGACTGGCCGATGCGTGGCGGACGTTCGGGTTGAGCACGGCGCCGTTGTCGTCGGTGGTTGACAAGCGTCGTGCGGCAGCGGGCGACAAGCGCGTGCCCGCACGGGTGCCGTCCGTCAAGGGCCCGCTCGGTCCCGGCAGTGACTGGGTGGTGGCAAAGGCCGGAGAGGGCGCGTCGGCCCTGGCCGTGGCGAAACTTCCGCGGGCCGATGACATCTGTTACGAGCTCGTGAACTTCATCGACGGCACGCGGACGGTCAGCGAGATTCGCGACGCCGTGAGTGCGGAGTTCAGCCCGATTCCTCTCGCGGCCGTGACCGAGTATCTCGATCTATTGGCGAAGATCGGGGCGATTACGATCAAGTAGGTTCCAGGGTTCTACGGTTCACGGTTCATGGTCATGGCTCGACAGGCGAACCCTACAACCTCCAGAACCCTAGAACCTTGAACCGTAGAACCCTACTTATCCCATATCTTCTGCCACCACTTCACCAACGCGCCAGGCTCGGGTCCAGGCGGCGGCAGCTTCATCTTGCGTCTGATCTCGTCCACGTTCCAGCCCGTGAGATTGGCCAGGTTCTGCACTTCGCGTTCCCGGCGATTGCCGAGCTCCGTCTTGTACCGCGCTGACGCCTCGCACGTGTCTCCGCCGGTCCAGGCGTGTCTCATCACGTAGCGACCCTGGAAGTTCTCCCGATCGCCGGTTTCCTGGAACACGAGATCCTCGGGGAAATGCTCGCGATCGTACCGGAGGTGAAGGCGCGTCAGAAAAACGTCCTGTGCGCCGCCGGGAGCCGGAAGGATACGCGGCCTGCGTGAGGGTCCAGCCTCCGGTGCGCCGTCCGACAGCCAGAACACGCCGAGGTTGCCGAGCTCTTCGTGACTCAACGGATCGGCCGCGCAGGGATCGCACCAGCTCATGTCCCACGCGTACTCGGTGAACACGGTCCGCATGTCTTCTTTCCGCACCTGCTCGGAGAAGAGCGCCTTGTAGAAGGCGGCGAACTCGCTCTTCACGAAGAGCGGCACGTCCATGTCGCTCGGGAGCTTCACCGTGCGGTAGTTCGTCGTTTCAATGCGACCCTTGCGGGTCAATGCATACACGAGAAGGTCCTGTGGACCGTCCGCATTCACCATGCCCAGCCGGATGGGGAGCATGAACTTGGGTGACTCGTAAGCCACCTGAATGGGTCGCAGATACGAGTAGCCGAGCTTCTGCTGTTCCGTCAGGTTGACCTTTGCGACGAAGAACCGCATCTTCTGCCCGATATAGCTGGCCAGGACGTTCGAGGCACCCGCTGGAATCCGGTAGCCGTTCTCGCGGAGCCAGGTTTCGAGCCCTGAGCTTTGAGTGGCGCTCAGGATGATGATGTCGTATTCGCCGACGGTGTATTGCGCCTCAATCTTGACGCCGAGACTGTCGGCGTTCTGACGAGCGGCCTCCTTCCGTGCCGCGCCGACGGCCATCGGCGAGGCCATCGCGTAGATCTGCCGCTGACAGGGGTTCTCGTCGAAGTACTCCACGAGCCGCGGCGCCGAGTACGCATCGAGGTGCTCGACGAGCGCGCGTTCGGCGACGTGGACCTGCCCCTTCTCGATCAGTGTCGGCACGGGAATGACGATGGCGAATTCCTTGAGGTCGCCGCGATAGTCATTGGCCATCGTCATGACCGTGCGGTCGCCGTCACGCACCAGGACGACCTGCGACGCCTTGTTGAACAGCTTGGCGTCAGCCTTCGCGACGTAGAACCCGCAGAACGCCGCGAGCCGGTCGCTCGACAACAGGAAGAACGCGACGAGACACGCTGCGCCAAGAGTGATGCGCTTCATGGAGTCCTCCGAAAAAAGGAGCGGCCGCTACCTGTTGCCACAGGTAGCGTCGTCCGGGCAACACGTGATCGAGAAGAGGAACGACGAGGGAACATGCGGCCAGCGACCATAGCGCGCCGTTGGTGCGGAACAGCCTGAACTGGACGAACGCCGCCCCCAGCGCAACAAGAGTGGCGAACATGACCCGGCCGAGACGCGAGTCGGGCGTTGTCTTCGGATCGGAAATCATGAAAAAGGTGAACAGCAAAAGCGATCCGCTCTGCAGCCTGTGCAGCGGAATGGCGATCGGCTCGGTCAGCCACAAGGATCGAGCGACGACGAGTGCGGTGTACGCGACGATGAAGGCAAACGTGACGTCGCTTCGAGCCGCACGATTGACGACGAGCCCGCCGAGGCACGCCATGAGAAATCCGAAGAACGCGGCGTTGCCCCATTGACCGGGCGATACCCACACCTGGTCGGTCAACGCCATCATCGACACGAGCCCCATGTTGGTGGGATTGAAGAGGTGCTTTCCATTGATCCGAAACAGAAACTTGCTCGATACGGCGACGATCGCCGTGGCGGCCGCGAGCGCGGGGGAGTTCGTGCGAAGCAGCAGGCAGAGCGACAGTCCTGAAATCAGCGCGCTCCTGGGATCGAATGCCGGCAGGACCGTCACGCGAGTCCAGACCAGCTGCGCGATCAACGCCGTCGAGAGCAGGAGAGCGGCCCGCTCCGCTGAAATGTCGAAGTCCAGCCAGCCGATTCCGTAGATGAGAAGCGCGCTCAGAATGGTGATCTGATAGATCCGCGGGTCGATTCGAACGGGGGGCATCGCCACCGGATTGATCTCCCTTCCGATCGGCCGCGCCGTTGGGCAATGCACCACCGTTCAGGTGGTCTGCACGGGTCAGCCGTTAGTGTTGGAACGGAAGGGGCGGAGTTTCTTGCAGATGGGTTGGGGTTGGGGAGTGTTAGACTGGCCAGTCCATGAACGCCATTCGTGTTCACGCATTTGGCGGCCCTGAAGTACTGACGCTCGAGGAGGCGGATGCGCCTCGCGCCGGCCGGAGCCAGGTCCTCGTCCGCATTCGGGCCGCGGGCGTCAATCCGGTAGACACCTACATTAGATCCGGGGCCTATACTTCGAAGCCGGCGCTCCCGTATGTCCCGGGCACCGACGGTGCGGGAACGGTGGACGCGCTTGGCGAAGGCGTCACAGGCGTTTCGGTCGGCGATCGCGTGTACGTCGCGGGTGTCGCACCTGGGACCGGGTCCGGTACGTACGCCGAGCTTGCCGTGTGCGAGGCGCACCAGGTCCACGCGATTCCGCCGCACGTTTCGTTCGCGCAGGGGGCCGCCGTCAACGTGCCCTATGGAACGGCCTATCAGGCGCTGGCGCGCCGCGCGCGGGCGCAGGCCGGCGAGACGCTTCTCGTGCACGGCGCGACGGGCGGCGTCGGCATCGCGGCGGTCCAGCTGGGTCTTGCGTACGGCATGCGGGTCTACGGCACCGGCGGTTCCGAGCGCGGCCGCCAGCTCCTGAGGGATCAGGGGCTGACACACGTGCTGGATCACGGCTCGCCCAGCTATCTCGATGAGTTCATGTCGATGACGGGCGGGCGGGGCGCCGATGTCATTCTCGAGATGGCGGCCCACATCAATCTCGGCAAGGATTTGGGACTGCTGGCCCGCCACGGCCGGGTCGTCGTCATCGGCAATCGCGGGCCGATCGAGATCAACGCTCGCCTGGCGATGCAGCGCGAAGGCGCGATTATCGGCATGATGTACAGCGGGCTGTCGCCCGCTGAGACCGACGGCATTCACTGCGCGCTGGTGGCCGGCCTGGCCAACGGAACGCTCAAACCGGTCGTCGGACGCGAGCTGCCGATCGCCGAAGCCGCGCGCGCGCACGCCGCGGTGATGGAGCCCGGGGCATTCGGCAAGATCGTGCTCGTGCTGTGAGCGACCTACTGCAAGCCGACGAGGCCCTTCACTGAGTCGATCAGTTTGGCCGAGTCGTAGCCCACCCCATCCTTGAACACGGTCTCCACCTTCTCGATATCGCGGATGTCGGCCGATGGATCGCCGTGGATGACGACGATGTCGGCGGCCTTCCCCGGTTCGAGTGTCCCGATGTTCTTCGACTGGCCGAGGAACTCCGCGCCGTTTGCCGTCGCGATCCGAATCGCCTCAACGGGCGAGAATCCCGCTTCGACCAGAAGCTCGATCTCACGCTGATCGCCAAACCCGGGAATCACGCCGCCATAACCCGTTGGATCGAGTCCGGCCAGCAGCATGCCTCCCGCCGCGGCGAAGGCCCGCTCGAACTGCATCTCCTTCTTGAGCATCGCCGGCCATAACGATGTCGCGGCACCGTCGGAGATGGCCGCGCGCGTGCGCAGGTAGTCGATGCGTGACGCCGGCAGCATCGCGTCGAGGACGCGCGCATCGATCGGGGCGCGGTTGGGAACGAACGTCTCGAACACGGGAAGCGTCGAGGTGATCGCCACGCGACGCGCGACGAGATCGCGAATCATGTCCTGCACGGGCCTGCCGGCGACGTCGAGGCTTTCGGCCATCTCCCGCTCGGCCGCCTTGCGCGTCTCTTCCGCGCCAGACGGGCAGACGCCGGGAACCTTGCCCGAGAAGAACTCGGTATCTTCGACCAGGCCGTGTTCGAGGTTGTCGATCCCGAGCGCCGCGGCTTCGCGAAACCCGATCGAACAGAGATGGCCGGTGACTTTGGCCCCGCCTGCGTGCGCGGCCTTGACGGCGGCCGACAGCTCGTCGGCCGTGATGTTCATGTACGCCTTGAACGACGTCACGCCCACGCTCAGCCAGTACTCCACCGTCCTCCGCGCATCGTCTGCATCCTTGAGCTGGTGCATCTGAGGCGTGAAAGAGCCAGCACCCTCGAGATACGGTCCGGTCACGTGCATCTTGGGGCCAGCCATCTTGCCTTCGTCGATCGAGCGTTTGATTTCGAGATCGGTGTAGGGCTCGACGCTCCCAGTGGTCCGTATCGTTGTCACGCCGCCCGCCAGGTACAGGCGCGGGAAGCTCGTGCCGTGCTCCGGATAGAGAGCCACCGCGCCCTCTGGCGACGGGTAGTACAGGTGGTCGTGCATCCCGACGAGCCCCGGCATCACCGTGTAGCCGCTGAGGTCGAGGACAGTGGCCTCGGCCGGAATCCTGGTCGATCCCCCGTTGCCAATCGCCGAGATCCTTCCGTCTGACATGATCAGCGTCTGATCGGAGCGCGGGGCCGCCCCCGTCCCATCGATGACGCGGACGTGGACGAGCGCCGTGACCGGCTGATCCACCTTGACGAACTGACGAACCGCCGGGCTCAGCTGGGGCCTCGCCTGAGCCGCCGCTGACACCGTCCCCGCCGCGACTCCCACCCAGACCAGCACGGCTCTCATTCGGTCCTCCTGACACGGAACGTTCCCGTGGCTCCGCGAGTCATAAGTTTAGTGGGTTCCCTTTCAGATGAGGCAGCACATGCGAGCAGTCCAGGACGTTGACTTCGAAGATTCAGGAGAGGTCCAACCGATCACGGAAAGGCCTCAGGCTCCAGACGCCGAGCTCCTCGACGCGTACTCCAAGTCGGTGACCGCAGCAGTTGAACGAGTCAATCCCGCCGTGGTCAACATCGACGTCGGGCGAAGGAAGGCTGAACCAGGGCGGCGTGGCGACGGGGCGCCCCGCGGTTCGGGATCGGGATTCTTCTTCACCCCCGACGGCCTGGTCATGACCAACAGTCACGTCGTGGATCGTGCCGACGCGATCCAGGTGACCCTGGCGGACGGCCGCCGATCCGAGGCGGTCGTCATCGGCAGCGACCCCGATACGGATCTGGCGGTGATTCGGGTGCAGGGGAGCGCGGTGGCGACGACGGCTTTCGGCGATTCGAAACGGCTTCGGCCCGGACAGATCGTGATCGCCATCGGAAGCCCGTACGGCTTTCAGTACACGGTCACGGCTGGCGTGGTCAGCGCGCTTGGCCGATCCCTCCGTTCGCGATCGGGCCGCCTGATGAACGATCTTATCCAGACGGACGCGGCGATCAATCCCGGAAACTCCGGCGGTCCACTCGTGGACGCGAGGGGCGACGTCGTCGGCGTCAACACGGCCGCGATCCTGCCGGGCACTGGAATCGGGTTTGCCATCCCGATCAGCACCGCGACCCTCGTGGCGGGCATTCTGATCAGAGACGGGCGGGTTCGCCGGAGCTACATCGGCGTCGGCGGTCAAACGGCGCCAATCCATCGTCGACTGGTCCGATTCCACGACCTTCCGGCGGATCGAGGGCTGCTCGTCGTTTCGGTGGCGACGCCGAGTCCCGCGGCGACCGCCAGGCTCCGCGAGGGCGACATCATCATCCGGTTCGACGACGAACCTGTGACGGGCGTCGACGATCTGCATCGCATGCTCACCGATACGCGGATCGGTGTGCGCACGGCCTTGACGGTCCTCCGCGGAACCGACCCGATCCGGTTAGATATCACGCCGGTTGAAACCAAATAACGAAGGTCGCGGGTCACAAGGTCGACGGGTCGCAAGGTCGAACGGTCGAAAAGCCTAAGGGTCGCAGGGTCCAAGAAGCAAGAGTCGCGCGCGCCGGATCGGTCGAGTGTTTGCGTCGGGAGTTACAATGCCTTCACGATGATTTCTCAATCGATTGTCGTCCTGGCGGCAATGGCGATCCTGGTTATTGCCGTGGCGACCGTGTTTGCCATGATCGTGGCGGTGCGTGCGAGTCGCGACAGCAATCAGGCGGCGCGGGCGCTCGAGGCGGTGACCGACGAGCTCGACCGTGTCGCGAGCGGGCTGGGCGCGCGCGTCGACGGCGCCACTGGTGAAATGAACCGGACGCTCTCCCATGGCCTGAGAACCGCGACCGAGACCCTTGCGACCCGCATCGGAAGCGCCCGCGAAGAAACACGCGCGAGAATCGACGAGAAGTTCCTCGCCGTTTCCGAGCGACTCGGCGATCTCAAGGCGACCACGGAGCGCATCGCGGAGTTCAGCCGGAGCCTGGACGACTTTCAGCGCATGCTGCAATCGCCGAAGCTCCGTGGCGACTTCGGCGAGTTCACGCTCGATCAGATGCTGTCCGAGCTCGTTCCGGCGGACTGCTACGAATTGCAGGCGAACATCGGCGGCGCGCGCGTCGATGCCCTGCTCAAGACGCCGAACGGCGCGCTACCGATCGACTCGAAGTTCCCGCTCGACAACTTTCGGCGAGCGCTCGACGCGCCAGACGACGCCGCGCGCGACACCGCACTCAAGGCGTTTGCGGCGGATGTTCGGGCGCGAATCGATGAGATTGCCGACAAGTACATTCGGCCGCCGGCCACCCTCGAGATCGCCCTCATGTTCGTCCCCGCCGAGAACGTGTATTACGAAGTGCTGAGCCGGCCGACGATCGTCGAATACGGGCGATCCCGGCGGGTTGTGGCGGTGTCGCCCAACACGATGTACGCCTACCTCCAGGCCCTGGCGATGGGCTTTCGGGGCATGAAGATCCAGCAGGAGGCGAGGCGCGTAGAAGAGTTGCTGAGCGACCTGAAGACCCATTTCGACCAGTTCATGGAGCATTTTGGCAAGGTCGGGCGTCACCTCGAGGGCGCGCAGACCCAGTTCATGGGGGCGGCGCGCGACGTGGATCGGTTTCAGGCGGTCCTCAACGACTTGCGGGTGGGGCGATTGGAAGCGGCGGTCGATGAACCGCTTGAACCGCTCCTGAAACTGGCGGCGTCGAAAGGTTCGGACGCGAGCTCCGATATCGGGCGCCGGTGACCGGTCCGGCCCGGGAACAAGGGATGGGATGGGTCTCGTCGTGCTTGACGGGCGGGGCCTCGCGGGTATAAACAAGGGCTTTCCTACGTCTCCATTCAGGAGGAGGACTCCAACCATGCGGAAGTTCTTTTCGATTCTCGCCGCGGCGGCCCTCGTCGCCGGCTTCGGCGTCACCGTGTTTGGCGCGGATGCGACGACGGTCAAGGGTGAACTCGTCGATCAGGCATGCTTCACGAAGGACGCCAAGAATGTCGGCTCCAATCATGCCGGCTGCGCGACGACGTGCGCCAAGAAGGGCAGCCCTGTCGCGCTTGTCACCGACGATGGTGTGTACATGGTCACCGGCGACATGACCAAAGACAACAACGCGACGCTCGTGCCGCACATGGCTCACATTGTCGAGCTGACCGGTGAGGTCAGCGAGAAAGACGGCCACAAGGTGATCAATGCCACCGGCCTCAAGATGATTTCGGTGGCGAACTAACCCAGGCCTCCGTTCGTTTCTGTGAAGAGCCCCGCGTCAGTGATGCGGGGTTTTTCATGTACAGGCTTCAAGGTTCCTAGAAGATGGTCGTGTATCTCGTGCATCACGGCGATGCGGTGGCGCCGGATGTGGATCCGCAGCGGCCGCTATCAGAGCGCGGCCGGGCGGACGTTCAACGAATGGCGCTGGAGGCCGCCCGTTTCGGTGCTCGACCGGCGGCCATCTGGCATAGCGGGAAATTGCGGGCGCGGCAGACGGCCGAGGCGTTCCGCCGCGAATGCAATCCTCTGGCGGATTTCGTGGCCGTTCGCGGACTTCAACCCGAGGATCCGCCGGACTGGATCCGCGACCGTCTGCTGGCCGAATCGGGCGACATCATGATCGTTGGACACATGCCGCATCTGCCGCGATTGTTGCGGTTGCTCAAGGACCCTGCCGGGCAGGGGGGTCCGGACGGGGCATTTCCCCCGCACGGCGTGGTCGCGCTGCAGAAAGACGAGCGCGGGTGGACCGAGCAGTGGCGAGTCGCAGACTGAATCGTGCGCTAGAACCGGAACACCACCCCGACCGTGCCTCTCCAGAAATCGAAATCGCCGAGGTCAACGCCAAGGATTCCGCTGTCATCGCTGCCCGTCAGCGAACGGAAGTAACGCACGTCGCCCTTGATACCAACCCCGTTGCTGACGAACCCGTTGACGCCGAATCCGAAGTCCACGCCGAAGCTGTTCTTGCTCAGGTCACTGAGGATGTCACCGACGCCATTGACATTCGTGCGAATCAGCCCCGCGCCGCCGAGCACGTATGGCCTGATGCCCGCACCGGGCTTGCCGGCGCCGAAGATGATATTCCCCATAAGCGTCGTCACGTTGGTATCGACCGTCAGTGCCGGGTCCGCGCCTTCAGGCTCGAAGAAGTCAGGCGAGTACCCGAAGTCCACTTCGAATCCCGCAGTTCCACCCATCGAGCCGATGGATGCGCCGTAGGTGACCTTGTTGTTGACGGTGTCCCCGGCGAAGTTCGTCCCGATGAAAGCGGAAAAAAGTCCATCGGCTCGCGCGGTCGAAGGCATCAGGCTCGCCAGAACAAACGCAGCGACGATGGCACCCTTGCGAATCAGCATGATGACGCTCTCCTTTTCGAAGCAACCCGATGTCGAGCACCCTCGGCAATAGGGGTCTGGTGCTGCAAGTGACGTACCGGCGAATAATCCAGCTGGTCAGGCACGCCGTCTTATCGGTCCGGACCGGTAATGCCGTCACTCGCCGTGGATCGCGTCAGTTTGAGGGGTTTTCAGGATGGAATCAGGCCGGCATGTTCCTGAAGCAACTGCCAGGCGCGCGCGACATGTCGCTCGGCTGTCCTCAGATGCCCGATGGCCAGACGGAGGGTGAAGGCGTTCCCGAGTTTGGTGTGAGATAGGAACACTTCACCCGTGGCATTGACCGCTTCCATGAGGCGCTCGTTCGCGGCGTCGAGTTCCTGAGCCGACAGCGCGCGGTTTCGTGGATGGAACCGGAAGCACACGACGCTGAGGGGAGCCGGGGCCATGCGCTCGAAGTCCTGGTGCTGGTCGATCCACGTCGCAAACAGACGCGCGAGGCGGATGTGTTCAGTGAGCCGCGCCCGAATGCCCTCCGTGCCGAAATACCGCAGGATGCTCCAGAGCTTGAGTGCGCGAAACCGTCGGCCCAGCTGGATCCCCGTATCCATGAGATTCTTCACGCTCGACGGATCGCTCGTCCGGAGATACTCCGGCACCAGAGAGAACGCCGACGCGCAGAACATCCATCCGCCGACAGTAGAGCGCGCTCAGATCGAAGGGCGTGAACAACCATTTGTGCGGATTGACGACGAGCGAGTCGGCCTCGTCGCAGCCCGCGAGAATGCCCCTGAACTCGGGGATGATGGCCGCCGCCCCGGCATAAGCGGCGTCCACGTGCAGCCACAACCGCGCTGCGCGCGCGATACGCGCAATGTCGGGCACGGGATCGATGCTCGTCGTGGAGGTCGTGCCCACGGCTGCCACGACGGCGATTGGCAGCCGTCCCGCGGCGCGGTCCTCCGTGATGGCCGACTCCAGCAGCTCAGGTCGCATGCGGAACTGATCGTCGCAGGGAATCTTGCGAAGCGCCTCGTGCCCGAGACCGAGCAGAATCACCGACTTGTCGATCGACGAATGCGTATGCTCGGAACAGTACACGCGAAGGCGCGGGACGTCGGAGCGGCCCGCCAGACCACGGGCGCGCACGTCAGGCACCGCTGCTTCGCGCGCGGCGGCGAGCGCGTGCATCGTCGCGATCGACGCCGTGTCGTAGATGACGCCCTCGAACTGGTCAGGCAGTCCCATCATCTGTCGCAGCCACGACAGCACGACTTCTTCGAGCTCGGTCGCGGCCGGCGATGTGCGCCAGAGCATCGCCTGCTGATTGAGCGCGGCAGACAGGAATTCGGCAAGCACTCCTGGCGCGCTGGCGCTGATCGCGAAGTACGCGAAAAATCCCGGATGGTTCCAATGGGTCAGCCCGGGCACGAGCACGCGCTCGAAGTCCTCGAATATCTGTTCGAACGGCTCGCCGGTCTCCGGCGCGCTCGCCGGCAGGGCACGGACGATGTCGCGCGGCTTGACGTGTGACAGCACCGGATATCGCTCGGAGTGCTCGAGGTAGTCGGCGATCCAGTCCACGAGCTTGTACCCGTGGCGACGGAATGTGGCGGCGTCCATGTCCGGACCGGTGGGTCCGGAAGAATTCGGTGACGACATACGCACTCGCTTTGTCAGATCAGAACTGAAAGTCGATGAAATCGAGGCTCATTTCTCTTCGAAGCGTCGGGCCGCCGAGCAAAAAGGCCTCGTCGGCGATGACGACCACATTGTCCGCCATCTCGAGCTTCTTGAAGAAGTCCCAGCAATTAAGCACCAGGGCCACAAGCCTGGACTCGATGTGGCAGGATTCGCGGCAGGCTCACCTCTGAAAACGCAGGCGGCGCTGGAACTAGAATAGGACGCTTCGCCCATGAACGACCCTACCAATGGTGGCTTCACTTCTTCCGAGGGCAACCCCTCCGAGCGCCTCGATTCCTGGAAAGAGATTGCCTCGTATCTGAAGCGCGACGTCAGGACAGTTCAACGCTGGGAGCGAGATGACGGCCTGCCGGTCCATCGTCTTGTTCATGGCCGTCAGGGCACCGTGTACGCCCAACGCGCAGAGATCGATGCCTGGTGGGCATCGCGACGGTTGCAACTCGAGGCCGCACCACGCCCAAGGTCTGCGCTCTCCGCCGGCGTGCTCACGGCCGGAGCGATGGCCCTCGCAATCGGCGTAGGTGTTGTCTGGTGGATCGTCTCTGCATCGGGCACCCGATCCGGGTTGGACGCCTTGTCGGCGCGCGATGTCGTTCGATTCGCCTTGCCATCGCCGGTGCCGGGCACGATATCCGGTCAGGGCATCGCAGTGTCACGTGACGGACATCGCGTCGTGTTTGCGGCTCAGGGTCAGGATGGCCGGCGTGTCCTTTGGCTTCGCGAGCTCGACTCAGCTGCCTGGCGGCGGTTGTCCGGGACTGAAGAAGGCGACTTCCCCTTCTGGTCGCCGGACGGTCGTGCAGTGGGATTCTTCGCGCGCGGACGTCTGAAGACGCTGGACATCGCAGGCGGTGAGGTGCGGACCTTGTGCGCCGCTGGTGTTGGGCGAGGAGGCACCTGGAACCAAGACGATGTCATTCTGTTTGCGACAAGTGTAGGAGATCCGCTATACCGCGTGTCCGCCCAGGGTGGGCCCGTCGAACCCGCCACGGTTCTGGACGCCGAGCATCTTGAGGTGGCGCACCTCTGGCCGCAGTTTCTGCCGGACGGACGTCATTTTCTCTTTCTCGCCGATGCCGCCGTCAACGTGAACCATGCGATCAAGGTGGGCGAGCTGGACCGAACTGAAAGTCGCGTCGTGATCAAGCCGGTAGGATCGGGGGCGATCTTTGCGCCAGCAGGGTATCTGCTGTACACACGAGACGAAAAGCTGGTCGCGCGGCCGTTCGATGTGGCTCGCCTGGAAAGCGCCGGCGACGAGTTTCCAGTGCTCGAGGAAGGCGCAGTGCGTGTGCAGCTCGAAGACGATCACTACAATCCGGTCGCGCTCTCCCTGAACAACGTCCTCGTCTACCGGCAGGCGCCGAGCCCAATCAGCGAGCTCGTGTGGCGCGATCGATCGGGCGCCAGGGTGGGAACATTTGGCGCTCCCGCGAAGTATGAAGATCCTGTCATGTCTGCCGACGGCACACGAGTGGCGGTTGGACGTCCGGATGCGCAGGGCCACAACTGGGACATTTGGATCATGGATGTGGCGAAGGGCTCGAGCCTGCGGTTGACGACGAGTCCCGCACCGGACTCGGTCCCCGTGTGGTCGCCTGATGGGACCGAGATTGCCTTTCGCTCATTTCGGGAGAACCACGACGAGATCTACAGAACGTCCGCAATCAGTGCCGCAACGGAAAGCCAGATCACGCTGCCAGGACAGGACCGAAACGCCACCGATTGGTCGCCGGACGCTCACACGTTGATTGTCAACGCACTGAAGTCGGTGAAAGGTGATTACGACATCTGGGCAGTTCGCCTTTCCGACTTTCACGCGACAGCGCTCGTCCAGACTCCCCAGAACGACACCGGAGGGAGCGTGTCCCCGGACGGTCGCTGGATCGCGTATGTCTCGGATGCCTCCGGCACGCCTGAGGTATTCGTCCAGCGCTTTCCGGACGCCGCCGACCGGCGACAGATCTCGAGCCAGGGCGGTACGGAGCCGATCTGGCGGGGCGATGGGGGAGAGCTGTTTTATCTGTCGGCGGACGGCCATTTGATGGCCGTTGACATCCATCAGTCGGCGAACCTGCTCGACGAGGGCGAGTCCACGCCACTCTTTGAAGCGCGGCCCACTCGCGGTCGATACGAAACCCTCTCTGCGTTCAACCAGAGGTCGTATGCGGTGACGCCCGATGGTGAGCGCTTCCTGTTCAACATCCCGCTCGAGGAACGGGCGGCCCTTCCTGTGATGGTCGTGCTCAATTGGAGCGCCAATCCGCCTCGTCCCACCACTCGCTGAACCTCCACGAAACTCGCTCGGCCGTCAAAAAGAACTCTCGAACGAATCTTCGCGCGATTCGGCCCTGACGACGAAGCACGACATTCGACCGGGTGTCGTGTGTCGCACACGGCTTGTCGCTTGTTCGCCTTTTCCTGCCTCTCCAGACTCGCCCGCGCACGCGCGTGATCGCGCAGTCGGCGCGCGGAAGGGGGAGGCATGGACGCCGCATCGGCCAGAGTTCGAGTCTGCGGTGTTGGGGTCTGCTTCGTTGTTCTCTGGTGCGGCTCGATGGTGGTGGCCGCCGGACCAGGCGAGGATGCTGTCCAGGAGCGACTGCGGTCGAACAACCCTTCCGTGCGCAAGGCTATCAGCATCGCGACCGGGAGGTCGCCGACCTTACGGGCGCTGGTCGAACAACTTACCGTTCACGGCGGCGTTGTGTATGTGACGCCGTCGATCTCTGTACCCCAGGGTCGAGAGGCGAGTCTCCTGCACGCGATGTGGGCCTCGGGCGGATTGCGGTATTTGCGGATTCTCGTGCGATGGGGCCTGCCCGAGGATTATCTCGTCGCCGTCATTGCGCACGAGGTGCAACACGTGCTCGAAGTCCTCGAAGCGCCGGAGGTCCACGATGCGCGCTCTATGCAGGAACTGTTCGATCGCATTGGCGTAAGGAGCCTCGACGCCTACGAGACCGACGCAGCACGGGAGATCCAGACGAAAGTGTTCGGTGAGTTGAGGCGAACGGCAACACCTGAAGGACCAAGAAACCCATCCTGGCCGGATCCTGCCGGCGACGCTGTGGACCAGACGTCGGAGAAGAGTGCCGAAACGGCGCCCTGAATCCAGACAGCCGCTCCTCGAACTGTCAAGAGCTCTACGGACGGAAAACGGCAGTCTCGGGCTAAGATTCGACCGCGACCCACGGTCACACCACGAGGAGGGCTGCCGCGATGGAATGGGTGCAGGCGTACGATCCGCTGGGGTCAGTCTGGCTGAGCACCGCGGTGGCAGCCATTCCGATTGTGCTGCTGCTCGCGACGCTCGGCGTGCTCGAGTGGCGAGCGCACTGGGCCGCGGCCACCGGCCTGATCGCGGCGATCGTGGTGTCGGTCGTCGTCTTTGGCATGCCCGTCGATGCGGCGCTCGTGACGGCGTTGAACGGGGCCGCGTACGGCCTCCTTCCCATCGGCTGGATTGTCGTCAACGCCGTGTTCCTCTACAACCTCACGGTTCGCACGGGACAGTTCGACGTGGTGCGGGCGTCTGTGGCGCGGTTGTCGGGAGACCGGCGTGTTCAGGCCCTGCTCATCGCGTTTTCGTTCGGCGCGTTCATCGAAGGGGCCGCGGGTTTCGGAACGCCGGTCGCGATTACCGCGGCGCTTCTGATGGGGCTCGGCTTTACGCCCCTTCACGCCGCGGGCTTGTCGCTCATCGCCAACACGGCGCCCGTCGCGTTCGGGGCGATCGGCACGCCGATCCTGACCTTGGCGGCGGTGACAGGGCTTCCCGTTGCGTCGCTGAGTGCGATGGCCGGCAGACAGCTCCCTTTGATGTCCCTCCTCGTGCCCGCATGGCTCGTCGTGACCATGAGCGGCTGGCGTGGCCTGAAGGGCGCGTGGCCGGCCGTGCTCGTCTCCGGAGGTTCGTTCGCCATCGTGCAGTTTCTCTGGAGCAACTTCGTTGGCCCCGAGCTCGTAGACATCGTCGGTGGGCTCGTGTCGCTGGCTGCGCTCGCTCTGTTCTGCCGGGCGTGGAGGCCGCGCGACGTAAGCGCATCGGATCTTGCGCCGGGCGTGGTGGGAATCGCTTCGCCGGCTCTTGCGAGCGTGCCTCGCGCGCAACTGGTGCGCGCCTGGATGCCGTGGTGCTTCCTGAGCGTCTTCGTCCTGGCCTGGGGTCTCGCGCCCGTCAAGGCCCTCCTCAACAGCGGACCCGACGGCGCGGCTCGCTACTGGTCCAGCGGCAAGATGCCGGTGGCCAGCGCCATTCTCGCGCCTTCCTTCGATGTTCCCCGCCTCCATCGACGAATCTATCGCGATTTTCCCGTGGAGCCGGCGGCCGCCGATCGATCGCGGCTGAGCGATCCAGCCTACAAGGCGAAGCGGGCCGAAGCGGCGCGCTTTACCTTCAACTGGTTGTCCGCCACCGGCACGGCGATTCTGCTCGCCGCGCTCGTCACGGCGCTCTACCTCAGAATGCCGTTGGCGGTGGTCCTCGATGTCGCGCGTACAACGCTCATCCGGATGAGATGGTCGATCCTCACCATCGCCTTGATGCTGTCACTGGGATTCGTTACGCGATTTGGCGGGACCGATGCCACGCTGGGATTGGCCTTCACCAGAACGGGTGTGGTCTATCCGTTCTTCGCCGCGATGCTCGGCTGGCTCGGCGTCGCGCTCACCGGATCCGACACGAGCTCCAACGTGCTCTTCGGCAGCCTCCAGAAGATCACCGCGCAGCAGCTCGGCCTGAGCCCGATTCTCATCTGCACGGCCAACAGCACCGGCGGCGTCATGGGCAAGATGATCGACGCACAGAGCATCGTCGTTTCCACTGCGGCGACGGGTCAGATCGGACAGGAGGGGAAGATTCTGCGGTTTGTGTTCTGGCACAGCGTTGCGCTGGCCGTGCTGATGGGCCTCATCGTGATGGCCCAGGCGTATCTCTTTCCGTGGATGATTCCGGAAGGGTGAGGAAGATCTGAAGAATCTGAAGTTCTTAGTTCTTGGTTCTTAGAACCGCCCAAGAACTAGTCCTAAGAACTTAAGAACTGCAGGTCACTTTTCTTCTTCTCGTTCCACTGTAATCGTGACCGGGTCGACGATGCGAGCGGTCATCGTCGATCCGGCCTGCACCGTCGCCGGATTGCGACCACCGGCCATGACGGCAGCCGTGCCACCGCCGGCGCCAGCCGTGCCACCGATGACGGCACCCTTGCCGCCCCCGAGGATCGCGCCGAGAATCGCGCCGGCCACTGCACCACCGGCAATCTTGGCTGTGCTCTCGCCCGCAGGCGAGGAGCCCTCGCGATAGATGGTGTCGGTGTTGATGGATTGATGCGTGCCGTCTGCCAGCACCAGTGTGTGGAAGCGAATGCCAAGGCGAGCCTTTTCCTTGACCTTGCCGCCGCGGTCCACGAGCGTCACCGAGCCCATCACCTTCGTCCCGGCCGGAATCGCCACATGGTCACCGACGCGGACGTCGCGCGTCACGCGCGCATTCACGCTGTCTTCAACCTTCGCGCGCTCGCTCGTGAGCGTCGTTTCGAGCTGCAGACCGAGGACCGAGTCGGCCGGGACGATCAGCTCCTCGAATGTCTTGCGCGGCTCCTCAGGTTCGGTCGCCGCCGCCGCTTCTGTTTCTGACATCGGGGCGTCCCCAGCCGTCGTGGCCTCAGGAGCCGTGGTTGGCGTTGTCACGGGCGCGGGCGTGGTCGCGATTTCGCCGGACGTGCCCGAAATGGTCTCTGCGACCGGCGCGGCTTCCCGCGGCGAAGGGGCGTCCGGAGCCGGCGAGCGCCTCGCGGGCGGCGCCGGAACTGGGCGGCGAACCGCCGAAGGCCTCGAAGACTTCGCGGACTCCCGCTGAGACACTGGAGACGAGGTGGCGGCACTGGCCGACGGAGAGCCCTGAATCTCGTCCACGACCTCCTCGGTCTCGGCGACGCCAACTGAGGCCGCTTCCCTCGCGGCGGGCAAGGGGACCGCAGTCGAGGTCGCCGCAACCGGCTGTGCGCCGCCCTTGCCATGGAGAGCCATGTAGGCCCCCGTCCCAGCCGCGGCGGCACAGGCAAGAACGACAGTGGCGACGATGAAACCGAGGCGACGGGAGGCCATGAAAAATCTCCTTACGCTCAGGAGTTCAGCAAGCCTTGTACCTGTAAGCGACATCGGCCGATCTCGCTAAATTGAACAGGTTTGCATGGTTATCGCCCTTCCCTCCGAGCGAACTGTCCCTTGCGTGCGACGGAGGGTGTCCTCTGATCGGGGCTTCCCTGTCGACACGCTCAGCCGGATGTGCAACCGCCGGAACGGTCGAGTTCGATTGAAAACCGGTCCGGTGTGCGTGAGAATGAGAGCAGGAAACGAGGCCTGTGATGATGCAGCCGAAGAATCTCGTTCGGCGGTTGGGCCTTCTGGCGTTGTTCGTCCTGCTGACGTCGAGCGCCGAGGCCGTCAGCGTGCGGGACATCATCGAGCTGTCGAAGGCAGGCCTGGGCGATGAAGTCCTCGTCGCCCTGATCGAAACCGACGGCACCGTTTTCACGCTCGACGCCGACCGCATTCTGGAGCTTCGCGCGGCGGGCGTCAGCGACGGCGTCATCGTCGCGATGCTGCGTCAGGGCCGAGAGCCGCTGCCGGAGCCGGCGCCTGCACCCGCCGAGGCGGTCGCGCCCTTGCCGGCAGAACAAACCTTCACGGAGTCGCCCACTGCTCCGGCTCAAACGACAGTCGTCGTTGTCCCGACCGCCGTCCCATGGCCGTTTGCGGTAGGGTTCGGAACGGCGCCCGCCCACCAGCGTGTCACCCGACCCTTCCAGAGCGCGGCGGGCTTCGGACGCTTCCTCAACAACGGGTTCGTGACCAACAGCCCGACCGCCGGTCCTTTGCCGAATACGCCGGGCGGTTTCTACGACAGCTTCCACGTGCCGCCGGCGAATACAGGCTGGCCGTTCGGGCCGGTGCAGGCCGCGCCCCATCCGCCCAGGCGGCGGTAACCCGGTCCGCTCCGTCCGTCATCCGCAATGTAGAATCCACCGGACAGCCGAGGACATCCGATCCGGCTGCTTTCCACACGTGCAGAGATTCGTATGCGTTCCAGAATCCTGATCACGGCCATTTTTTTCGCCGTTCATTCCACGTCCGGTGGTGCGGCCAGGCAAGCCGCCGGGCAGAAGCAGGACGCCGACTATGCGGCGAAGATCAAAGAGTACACGGCCGATCCGCGCGTCATGACCGAGCTGGTCGATCACATGCCCGCCTCGGACACGGTTCCGTCGCCGCTGAAATTCTTCGGACGGATTCCTGGAACACCGGACGAGCTGACCTACTACGCCGACATCGTTCGCTACCTGCAGGCGCTCGACAAGGCCTCGGACCGCGTCGCGCTGTTTCCAATTGGCAAGAGCGACGAAGGCCGCGAGATGGTGGCCGTCGCGGTGGCCGACGAAGCCACCATCAAGCAGATCGACAAGTTCAAGCAGATCGCGGCGCAGCTCACCGATCCACGGAAGATCTCCGAAGCGCAGGCCAGACAACTCATTGCGACCGGGAAACCCATCTACTACGCGAGCGGCAGCATTCATTCGCCCGAGACCGGAAGCCCCGAGATGCTGATGGAGCTCGCATTCCGGCTGGCGGTCGAAGAGACGCCCTTCATTCGCGCGATTCGCAACAACATGATCTTCGTGTTTACGCCGGCGTCCGAGGTCGATGGGCGTGACAAGCAGGTGGACACGTTCTATTACGGCAAGAAGACGGGGAAGCCGAAGCCGCCGCTGATGTACTGGGGACAGTACGTCGCGCACGACAACAATCGCGACGCGATGGGCCTCGCCCTGAAGCTCACGCAGAACATGCTCGGCGCGTTTCTGGACTGGCATCCGACGGTGTTTCACGACCTCCACGAGTCCGTGCCATATCTCTACACCTCGACGGGCACCGGCCCGTACAACGTCTCGCTCGATCCCCTTGTCGTCGATGAGTGGTGGATCCTCTCGAAGTACGAAGTGAGCGAGATGACGAAGCGCGGCGTTCCCGGCGTGTGGACGTACGGGTTCTACGACGGATGGGTGCCGAACTACATGTTCTTCATCGCGAACAGTCACAACGCCATCGGCCGCTTCTACGAAGTCCAGAGCTACGGGCCCGCGGCATCCGAAGTGACGCTTCCGATCTCGGCGACGAGCCGTGAATGGTACCGCGGAAACCCGCCGCTTCCGAAGATCAAATGGAGTGCGCGGAACAACGTGAATATCCAGGAGAGCGCGCTGCTCCTCGCGATGAGCTACGTGGCGAAGAACAAGGACACCTTTCTCGAGAATTACTACCTGAAGAACAAACGCTCGATCGAGCGCGGCAAGTCCGAAGCTCCCTATGCATGGGTCATCCCGGCCGGGCAGCGCCGCAAGGTGGAAGCGGCCGAGCTCGTCAATCTGCTTCGTCGTCAGGGCGCCGAAGTTCAGGTGGCGACGCGAGCGTTCTCCGGGTCTGGAATCACCGTGACGGCCGGCGACTACGTCGTCCGCATGGATCAACCCTATCGGACCATCGTCGATATCCTGATGGATACGCAGTACTTCTCTGCGGCCAACCCGCGTCCATACGACGACACGGGCTGGAGCTTTCCGCTCCTCCGTCACGTCACCGCGCATGCGGTAGACGATGTGAAGATTCTGGCGGAGCCGATGATGCTGCTCGATCGCGACGCGCGCGTGGCGGGAACCGTCGCCGGATCCGGACGCGTTCTGATGATCGACCACACGACCGACAACACGCTGGTCACGCTTCGCTTCCGTCACAAGGACGTGAAGATGCTGGCCGCTGAAGAAGCCTTCGACGCGGGAGGCTGCACGTTTGCCCGGGGATCGTTCATCGTGCCGGACGCCGACCGGAGTGTGCTCGATCCGTCGATTCAGTCTCTGGGGCTGACGGCGTGCGCGAGCGACACGATGCCCACGGTCAGGACTCACGACCTCGACACCCCGCGGATCGGCTTCGTGCACGCCTGGACGCGCACGCAGGACGAAGGCTGGGTGCGCCTCGCGTTCGATACGTTCGGCGTCCCGTACACGTATTTCGGCGATCAGAAGCTGCGGTCGGGCGACCTGAGATCCAAATACGACGTCATCGTATTTCCGCACGTGGGCGGGAGTCCGCAGTCGCAGGTGAACGGGTTGCCGATGAGCGGCGATCCGATTCCGTACCGCAAGTCTGAGCTCACGCCGAACCTCGGTGTGCAGGATTCGAGCGAGGACATTCGAGGCGGCATGGGAATGGAGGGACTCGCCAACCTCGCGAAGTTCGTCGAGCAGGGCGGAACGCTCATCGTCGAGGGATCGACGACGACGATCTTTCCGGCGTATGGGTTGACCTCATCGGTGACGGTCGAGGAGCCGGCGGGTCTCTTCGTACGCGGGTCGGTTCTGAAGGCGCTCGTCTCCGATCACGCGAGCCCCATCGCGTATGGGTACGATGCGGACGCGCTGCCGATTTACTTCAATCAGGCCCCAGTGCTCAGCACCGGGCCGTCGATGCCGGCCGAGATTCGTTCGTTTCTGAGTGGCGGATCCCAGATTCCCGGCGTCGGTCAGAACATCACGCCCAATGCCGTCCCCGAACAGCTCGCCCGCCTCGATCCCGAACCGGATACCGGAGCACGGCCGGACAGGCCGCAGGCCGACGAGACCGCTCAGTTCCGCGACATCGCCCGGGCGTTCGGATTGAGCCAGGAGAGCGTGCGGCCTCGCGTGATCCTGCGATTTCCATCCAATCCGACGGACCTGCTGTTGAGCGGCGTGCTCGTGGGTGGACAGGCGCTGGCCAGCAAGGCGGTGACGGTCGATGTTCCCCTTGGCAAAGGACACATCGTGATGTTCGCCAACCGTCCGTACTGGCGCTGGCAGACACAAGGCAGCTTCTTCCTCGGCTTCAACGCCATCCTGAACTGGAACGACCTGGATGTCGGGAGACCCGAGCCGCCGGCGAAGACGACAGAGCAGAGCGAGCGCCAGTGAGATGACGCAATCGAGCGACGTCCTCGTGATTGGAGCGGGCGCGATCGGATGCGCGATCGCATCTGAGCTGACGCGCCGCGGCGCGCGGGTGACGGTGGCGGACGGCCGAGGCGTGGCCGGCGGCGCCACGCAAGCCTCCGCGGGCATCCTGTCCCCTTACATCGAAGGGCACGGCAGCGCCGGGCTTCTCGAGCTCGGCGTGCGCAGCCTTGCGATGTACGACGAGTTCGTTCGCACTGCCGTCTCCGAGAGCGGTGTCGAAGTGCCCTACGGGCGCATCGGCACGCTCGAGGTCGCCACGACCGACGAAGCGGTGGCGGCGCTGCACGCGGCAGTCGAGCGGCATCGCGCGCGCGGTTTGCGCGCGCACCTGCTCGACGCGGCGGGGGTGCGCGCCGCCGAGCCGCTGCTCAGCGATGGCGTCACCGCCGGGCTGCTCATCGAAGAGCACGCGTACGTCGCGCCCGGCGCGCTGTCGGACGCATTGTCGACGGCGGCGGGCCGTCGTGGCGCAAGCTTCGTGAAGGCGGAGGTTTGCGCCATTGCCAGTGACGGATCGAACGTGCTCGTTGATCTTGGTGACCGAACGGTTCGCGCTCAGACCGCGGTGCTCGCAGCAGGGAGCTGGTCTGGCAGGCTGGCGGTTGACGGCCTGCCGAATCTGCCGGTGCGGCCGGTGCGAGGTCAGCTCCTGCATCTCTCGTGGTCGGGTGCATCCCTTCGTCACATCACCTGGGGCGCGCGCTGCTACATGGTGCCCTGGCCCGACGGTGCCGTCCTTCTCGGTGCGACCGTGGAGGACGCCGGGTTCGACGAGCGGGCGACCGTGGCCGGCGTCCGCGATCTTCTGGACGCCGCCTGTGAGCTCGTCCCGCAAGCGTGGCAGGCGGGCTTTCGTTCTGCGCGGGTCGGGCTGAGACCCGCCTCTCCGGATGAGATGCCGATCGTCGGCCGCTCGCAGAAGATCCCGGGCCTCGTCTACGCAACGGCGCACTATCGAAACGGAATCCTGCTCGCCCCGCTCACGGGCGACCTCGTGGCGCGCCTGATCACCGAGGGCTCGGACGACCCGGCGCTCGGGCTGATGTCTCCGCAGCGCTTCGGAGCTTTCTGAAAGCACGCTTCTCATGTCAGTCCTGCCGAACGAAGAGATTCTGCGGCGTTTGAACGATCTCCCGGGCTGGTCGTTCGAAGGGAACGCCATCCGGAAACAGTTTGTGTTCGCAGATTTTCCCGCGGCCATCGCGTTCGTCGCGCGGCTGGTGCCCGGCGCCGAAGCGGCCGACCATCATCCCGACCTCCAGATCAATTACCGGCGGGTGACGGTGGCGTACAGCACGCACAGCGAGGGCGGCGTGACGGACAAGGATTTCGCGGGAGCCAGGATGGCGGAGGCACAAGCGAAGTCGGAGCGTGTGGGCTGAACGCCTGATAGCGAGTGGCTGCTGATATGCGCCTGAAAAAGAGCTACAGCGCGCGCGAGGTGGCGGCTCTCACCGGGTTGACCGCGAGGCAGCTTCAGTGGTGGGACGCGCGGCGCCTCTTTGCGCCCGCGGTTCGTCCGCGGCGCACCGAGGCCGGAGGCTTCACTGAGCGGCGCTACTCGCCGCTCGATTTCTTCGAGCTCCTCGTGCTGGCCGATCTGCGCAAGCGGGGGTTTTCGGTTCAGAAGATTCGCGTCCTGCTCGACACGCTGCGCTCGCGATTCGGCGTACGGCTCTTCGAGGCCACGAGCGACGGTGGCCGCGTGCGGCTCCTGACCAATGGACGGGAGATCTATGCGCGGACCGAGAGCGGCCAGTTCTTCGACATCTTTCGCGATCCCACGCAGCCGCTGCTGGAGATCGGCGAAGAGGGCCTGCTGAGGGATCTGAACTCGCGGACGAGCGTGCGCGGCAGGACGAAGTCTCGCGTCAGAAAGCCGCGGCGCGGCGACCCGCAGGACGAATAGCCGATCAGCTGATTGGGAACACCCGCTCCAGGTCGGCAGCGGGGCGGGGAATAACGTGGACGCCGATGAGCTCGCCGACGCGCCGGGCGGCGGCGGCGCCGGCATCGGTGGCCGCCTTCACAGACGCGACGTCCCCTCTCACGAGCGCCGTGACCAGTCCCGCGTCCACCTTCTGCCATCCCACGAACTGCACGTTCGCGGTCTTGAGCATGGCGTCGGTGGCTTCGATCAAACCGACAAGGCCGCGCGTCTCGATCATGCCGAGCGCATCGCCGATCGACTCGCGCGTTGCGGCTGGAGTCTTCGCAGTCATTGAAGTCAACGTATCTTACGCGATTCGGCCGCGTGCGGCTACCGCGACGGCCTCCTCGACCTCCGAGCCGTCGACGAGCTGAATCGAGTCCACGAGATTGGAGACCACGCACGAGTGGTTGGGCAGCACCCGCACGAGGTCGCCCGGCTCGAGCGCGGTGGCGCCCGAGCGGACGCGGACGGTCGCGTGCTCTTCCGAGAGGCGTTCGATGAGGAGCGACTCGTCGATGCGCGGCTCGCTGCTCCAGTCGAGCGACGTGAACACCGAACCGTAGCCGGCGAGCGCGCCGAATCCCCGCCCCTGATCGGTAGTGAGCGTCTTGCTGCCGCAGTCGAGGATGATGCGATCCGCTGCGGGTTTGGCCACGACCATTGCCAGCACTGTCAGCGCGCAATCGTCCAGCGTGCCGGCGCCGAGCGCGACTTGGGAGCGGTCGAAGTACACATAGTTGCCGGGCCTCATTTCCGTCAGGCCCTGCTCCGTAAGGGTGAATCGCGCGGTGGGAGTGGCGCCCACGCTCAACTCCTCGACCGTGACGCCCGCTCCGCGAGCCGCCCGAGCGAGATCATTGAGCAATCGAGCCTCGTCACGTGCCGCCTGCTGCAGCGCGTCGAGCGACTCCGCCCCATAGCCGTGCCCCGCATGACTGAGCAGGCCACGGAACCGCAGACCGGGAAGGCCGGCCACGCGCTGCACAAATGCCAGGGCTCCCGGAGCCAGCGGATCGATTCCGCATCGGTGGAACCCGACGTCGACCTTCACGAGCACATCGAGTCTCTGGCCATTCGCGGTCATCGCCTCCGACCATCCCTGCGCGATGGCCAGATGGTCCACGATGATCGACACGTGCGTTCGGTGCATGAGCGCCAGGATGCGCGGGGCTTTTGACGGATGAACGGGGTAGGGCAGTCGGATGTCGGTGACGCCCGCGTCCGCGAACACCTCGGCCTCTCCCACCTTTGCGCAGCAGATGCCCACGGCGCCGCGCTCGATTTGCCACTGCGCCACGCGCGGAATCTTGTGTGTCTTGGCGTGCGGCCGCAAGCGCCATCCCCGCGCGGACACCGCCGCCTGCATGCGTTCGATGTTGCGGATTGCCCGGGGACGATCGACGAGCACCGCGGGCGTCGCGAGACGACTGATGTGCATCAGTTGAACCCTGGACCCTGAACCTACCTAATCCTCACCCTGCTCTGCTCGCGCATGAACTGCTGGACGTAGTACGGACCGCCGGTGCCGCGGCCCGTCGATCCGCTGGCTTTCCATCCTCCGAACGGATTCACGCCCGGCCACGCGCCCGTCGTGGCGCCCGCGCGGCGATTCACATAGGTCACGCCGGCTTGAATGCCGTCGAAGAATCGCTGCACTTCCTTTTCGTCCTCGGTGAAGAGCCCCGCCGTCAGCCCGTACTCGGTGCGATTCGAGAGCTCGATGGCCTCGTCGAGCGAATCCACATCGCCGACGACCGTGATCGGCACGAACAATTCTTCGCCGAAGAGGGGGTGGCTGGTGGGCAGGCCGTCGATGACAGTGGGCTCGACGAAGAATCCGTGATTGAACGGTTCGTCCATGATCCTTTTTCCGCCGGTGAGGATCTTTCCTCCGTCCCGCCGCGCCCTCGCGACTGCCTCCTCGTAGGTCTTCACCGCCGCTTCGTTGATGACCGGCCCCATCCAGACGTCCTGGTCGAGCGGATTGCCGACCTTGATTCGGCGGGTCTTCTCAACCAGCATGTCCACGAAACGCTGCCGGACGGTCTTGTCGATGTAGATGCGCGAGCAGGCTGAGCACTTCTGGCCTTGCGCGCTGAAGGCCGAGCGCATCACGCCATCGCTGGCCTTGTCGAGATCGGCAGAGCGCATCACGAGTGCGGGATTCTTTCCTCCCATCTCGATGATGAGCGGTCGTGGAATGGGCCGCGTCGCGTTGTCGCGAATCAGCTTCATTCCGACTTCCTTGGATCCCGTGAACACGATGCCGTCGATGTCAGGGTTGTCGATGAGCTCCTGGCCAGCCGTGCTGCCTGGCCCCGTGATGAAGTTGAAGACGCCCGGCGGGAGCCCCGCGTCCACTGTGGCTTCGTACATCTTGAGCCCGAGCAGGGGAGTCGCGGTGGCGGGCTTGAAGACCACGGTGTTCCCGGCGACGAGTGCGCCGCCAGATGGTCCGGCGGCGAGCGCGAGCGGGAAGTTGAACGGCGCGATGACGGCCCAGACGCCGAACGGCCTCATCACGCTGAAGTTCTGCTCACCCTCGCTGAGCGTGCTCATCTGTTGAACGAAGCCGCCGTGCCGGGTCATCTCGTCGCAGTAGTACTCGATGAGATCCGCGGACTCCTCCACATCGCCGACGCACTCCAGTCGATTCTTGCCGGCTTCGTACCCCATCAGCGCGGAGAGCTCCCAGCGCCTCGCCCGGATGGCATTGGCCACCTTCTTCAGCAGACGAACGCGGTCCTGCCAGGGCAACGCGCTCCAGCCGGGCGCCGCGGCCCGGGCCGCGCGGATCGCGTCGCGCACATGCTCACGGCCACCTTGCTGAAAGTGACCGAGCAGGATGCGCGTGTCGATAGGGCTCGTGTCCGCGAATTGCTCCGCGGCCTCGACGGCCCGCCCGTTGATGAACATCGGGTGCTTCGCGCCGAACGTCGTGCGCACTCGTGCGATGGCCGCGTCGAGTTCGCGGTGCAGATCGGTCATCCGATCCGCGGTCATCGTGGCGTACGTGATTTTTTGAGAGCCGCTGTCCATGTGACGACCTCTTCAAGCGAGCGCCCGGGGCGCTCAGTTCGCGCTGATTGCTGTACGGTACACGCTCGAGCGCCGCGACCAGCCGGGCGACTTGTTGTCGCACCCGCGCCGCGTCGCCTGTGGCGAGCGCCTCGGCGACGGCGGGCAGTGGTTCCGGCGCGTATGTGAACTTCGGCGCGTAGATCTGGTGCCGGTACCAGGGGCGTCCCGGAATGCCGGCCGGATCGAGAAATCCACGCTCGCCTTGCATCAGAGCGCGGTTGAGGCGATCCATTTCTTCGGCTGTCGCGGGCAAGGCCAGCGCTCGCGTCGTTCTCCTCGCCAGGTCGGCCGCCGCGCGCTCCAATCGAGCCGTGGCGCCGCGTGCCGGCGTCAGCAGGCTCTTGAGCTCCGGCGATGTCGTCTCGCGTTCGAGCGCGTCGAGAAACTGCCCGATGGCAAGCGCGTATGGATGATAGTCGAGAGGCAGGAGATCGGCATTGGCCAAACGAAGCGCCATGAGGCCCCAGATCTTCGTCATGGCCGCATGATATTTGAAGCCCGGATCTCCGATGCGAGCTACCCAGTGATGATTGTCGTATGCAGAGTGGTAGACCCCGTACGGACCGGTGAACGTCATGTCCACCACAGGGATGCCCAGGAAGTTCAGAAACACGGTGTAGTCGGATCCACTCCCCAGCCGGTTGTCGATGGGGCCGGTCGACGTTGAGGACGGCTCGCGCGTCCCGCCTGTGTCTGGCGCCGGCGCCTGGGCCACCGACAGCGGCTTCGACGTCGCCGGATCGCTCACCGACACCATGACTTCTTTGATCAGCTGGTTGAGCGACGGCACGGCCGCCGCTGAAAACTTCGAGCCGCTCGTCGACGAGTCCACGTTGAGGTACGCCACGGCATTCCTGCGAAGCTCCTCCTCATGCTGTTCGCCCCATTCGGTGGACGAGGTCAGCGTGAACTCTTCGGCGTCCCAGCTCGCAAAGAGGATCGTTCGCTTGGGCCGGAACCCGCTCTTGACGATGCTGCCGAGCGTCCGCGCCAGTTCCATGAGCGACGCCGACCCGCTCGATGGATCGACGCCGCCATAGATCCACGCGTCGCGGTGATTGCCGACGATGATTTTTCTGTCCGGTTCGCTGGCCCCGCGAATCTCACCGGTTACCGTCCAGATCGGCCGCACCTCGTCGTCCATCCGAAGGCGCATCTGCACGACGGCCGGTCCGGCGCCGACGCGATAGGTGATCGGCAGCCCGCCCTTCCATGCGTCCGGCGCCTCGGGGCCGCCGAGCGCCTCGAGAATCGGGCGCGCATCCTTGTACGACAACGGTGCGCTCAGAATCCGCGGCAGCGACACGGCGTCGGCTGCTGCGATCCGGCGAGCGCCCGCAATCGACGACCAGCCCGGCGTCAGTGGATCGCCCGGCACAAGAAAATCGTAGACGATCCCGCCGCGTTGAATGTGGCTTTCCGGCCCCCACGGGCCGTCAGGGTAGACCTTGCCTTTTTTGAAGCCGTCATCAGCGGGATCGGAGTAGATGAGAATGCCCGCCGCGCCGCGCTGCTCGGCCGTCAGTGCCTTGAAGCCGCGGTAGCTGTACGGCACCGAGTAACGGACCAGCGCGATGCGCCCCTTGATGTCGATGCCGTGCTCGGCGAGCCAGTCGTAGTCGGCGGGATTGCCGCTGCCGGCATAGACGACCGGCGCCGTCACGTCTCCCGACATCGAGTACGCGTGATAGGGAAGCCCCACGTCGTCTCGCGCGGAGAATTCGTCGCCGGCAATGGGCTCTTCCTTCATCGTCGCGCGGTACATCGTCGGAGCGGTCATGACGATCGACACGTCCTGAGGGTACGGGAGGAGCACCTGATGCTCCGTGATCGCGACGTTCTCGAGACCGAACTCCTGCCACTGATCGCGCGTCCATTCGGCCAGAACGCGATCGCGTGGCGATCCTGCGATGTGCGGCTCTTTCGTCAGGAGGGCGTGGGCGGCCTCGACGCGCTCGGCCGACGGCAGTTCCAGAAACCGCGCTTCGACGGTTCGCTCGGCGCGCGCGCCGCTCGTGGTGAATCCCGAAATGGGAGCGACATCGGATTGCGATCGATGGAGCACGTAGAGGCTGCCAGCGACGATCGGCAGGGCCAGGGCCAGTCCGAGCCAGACTCGTCGGTCGAATCGCCCTATGCGTGATGCCTGGCTGAGGTGCAGTGGCACGACTATGCCGCAGTCGCCTAACGCCGGCCGCTCTTCAGATCCTTGACGATCTCGCGAGCGGCATTTGCGCCCGGTGCCCCTGTGACGCCGCCGCCCGGATGCGTGCCGGCGCCGCAGAGATACAGGCCGTCGATGGGCGCCCGATACTGCGCCCATCCGAGTATAGGCCGCATGGTGTAGAGCTGATCGATCGCCATCTCGCCGTGGAAGATGTGCCCACCGGTCAGACCGTACTCTTGCTCCAGGTCGAGCGGAGTGATCACCTGCCGTCCCACGATCGCATCCGGCAGGTCGGGGGCGTACTCGGCAAGCGTCCTGACGACGACATCGCCGAGCGCGTCGCGCTTCTCGAGCCACGTGCCTTGCTTGAGCTTGAACGGGGCAAACTGCATGTACACCGACATGACGTGAGCGCCCGGAGGCGCCAGCGATTGATCAAGCAAACTCGGTATCGTGGCTTCGAGGTATGGGTGCGCCGACACGTCGCCGTACTTCGCATCGTCGAAGGCGCGTTCCAGATAATCGATCTCGGGGCCGATATGAATGCGCCCGCTCAGCAAAGCGTCGCCAGATGCGCCGGAAGAGGACGTTGACGCGAGCGCAGTGAAGCGCGGCAGCCGTGACAACGCGAGATTGACTTTTGCAGCCGTGCCAACCGATCGATAGTTCTGTACCTTCGTGACAAAGCCTGGATCAAGGTGCACCGGATCGACCAGCCCCAGATAAGTTCGCTTCGGATCGGCGTTCGAGACGACGGCCTTCGCGAGCATCTCCTCGCCGCTCGACAGCGCCACACCTCTGGCGCGGCCCTCGTCGATCAGGATGCGCACGACGTCCGCATTCGTGCGGATCGTCGCTCCCGCATCGGTGGCCGCCTGAGCGAGCGCACTCGTCAGGCTTCCCGGGCCGCCGCGCACGAACGCGGCGCGGTTCGAGCCGTTGGCATTCGCCGTTTCGAGGAGGAGCGCTGCTCCACTGCCGGCAGACCACGGCCCGAGGAAGCCCCCGAAGATGCCACGCGACCCAATCGTGGCGCGAAGGAGCTCGGTCTCGAACCACTCGCCGACCAGATCGGCGACTGCCATCGGGCCCCACCTGAGCAGCCGGTAGGCGTCCTTCTTGGGCAGCCCGCGAAATTTTCGTCCGGCTTGGAGAAGCGTCCAGAGATCCGACGCCGAGGGCCGATCGATCGACGGAGGCGTCGCGCCCAGAATGCTTGCGAGCACGCCGCTGACTCCCTCGAGGCTCTGACGGAACTCGACGTACTTCCCGGCGTCATGCTGCGACAGACGGGCAATGCTCTCCGCCGATTGGTGATGATCCTGATGGAGAACGAGAGCACGCCCGTCGGGCGCAGGCGCAAAGACCTGCACCGCCGGTCGGAGCCGCTCGACGCCGTGCCGTTCGAGCTGGAGGTCCTTCCAGATGTCATCCCGAAGCGGCCCCAGCGCATGCGCGAGGATGGGGCACTTGAATCCGGGATGGATCTCGGAGGTGATGGCGGCTCCTCCGGCGATGGGCCGCCGTTCGAGCACCAGCGGTTTGAGGCCCGCGCGCGCCAGATAGCAGGCCGCGACGAGGCCGTTGTGGCCACCACCGACGATGATGACATCGTGAGAAGGAGACATGAAATCAGGCTACAGGCTCCAGGCTTCGGGCTTCAGGTCCAGGCTCCAGGCTTCGGGCTTCAGGTCCAGGCTCAGGCTCCAGGCTCAGGCGTTCAGACCACAGGCCGCGCCGGAGCGGGCTCCTGTCGGGGACGTTGTCGCCCGCCGTGTTTCTGATCTTTCATGATCTTGAGCGCGGCGTTCCGGCCCGGCGCGCCCATGATGCCTCCACCGGGATGCGTCGCCGATCCGCACATGTACAGATTCTGAATCGGCGTTCGGTACTGCGCCCATCCTGGCACCGGCCGCAGGAAGAACAGCTGCTCCAGAGTCAGCTCTCCCTGGAAGATGTTCCCTTCAGTGAGTCCCCACTCGCGCTCGAGGTCGAGCGGCGTGAGCACCTGACGATGAAGAATGATGTTCTTGAGATTAGGCGCGTGCTCGGCGATGGTGTTGACGACGGTGTCTCCGAAGGCCTCGCGCTGCTCGTCCCAGGTCCCCTCGCGGAGCTTGTAGGGCGCGTACTGAACGAAGCACGACAGGATGTGCTTTCCAGGCGGTGCCACCGATGGATCAGTCAGCGTTGGAATCACCATATCGATGTACGGCCGGCGCGAGTACCGCCCGTACTTTGCGTCGTCGTAGGCGCGTTCCATGTACTCGACGCCGGGCGAGATCGAGATGGCGCCGCGCAGGTGCGGTCCGGGGCCGCGAAGGCTCCTGAAGTCCGGCAGCGCGTCGAGCGCCATGTTGACCTTGCCCGATGAGCCGCGGAACTTGTAGCGCCGCACCTCGTCGAGGAATTCGTCGGGCAGCGCACCCGGCTCGATCAGCTTGAGAAACGTCAGGTTCGGATCGAGGCTCGACGAGACGACGTGGGCGGCCATTTCGTCCCCGTTGTCGAGCACCACTCCGGTCGTTTTGCCGTTGCGGACGACGATGCGCGCCACGGATGTCTTCGTCCTGATTTCAACGCCAGCCTCGTGCGCCGCGCTCCCGATGGCATTCGAAATGGCGCCCGTGCCGCCGCGGGCGAACCCCCACGAGCGAAATGCGCCGTCGATCTCCCCCATGTAGTGATGGAGCAGCACGTAAGCCGTACCGGGCGAGCGAACGCCCAGGAACGTGCCGATGATGCCGGACGCCGCCATCGTGGCCTTGAGGACGTCTGTTTCGAACCACTGATCCAGAAAGTCCACCGCGCTCATGGTCATGAGCTGGACCTGGTTGTAGCGATCCTGCTCCGGGAGAGCCTGGAAACGGCGGAGCAGGAAGAGCAGCTGCCGGAGGCCTCGCGGATCGAGCGACGTTGGATCGGGCGGCGTCATGTCGAGGATTGGCTTGACGAAGCGCGCCATCTCGACCATCGCTTTGCCGTACTCGTCGTACGCTTCGGCGTCCAGCCGCGAATGCCTGGCGATCTCACGTCGGGTCTTGGCGTGATCGTTGACGCGCCAGAGATAGTCGCCGTTCGGCATCGGCGTGAACGTGCCGTCGAGCGGCAGGATCTCCAGGCCGTGGCGCGGCAGGTCGAGCTCGCGGATGATCTCGGGTCTCAAGAGCGAGACGACGTACGAGCATACCGAGAAACGAAAACCGGGAAACACTTCTTCGGTGACCGCCGCGCCCCCGAGGACGTGGCGTCGTTCGAGCACGAGCACTTTACGGCCGGTGCGGGCGAGATACGCCGCGTTCACCAGCCCGTTATGGCCGCCGCCGATGACGATCACATCGTATTTCTGCATTCGGTTCAGCTATCCGCTGGCAGCTCGCGGCTGTCAGCGATGAACGGATTACCGTCCGAGGTCGAGCGACTAGGAAGCGCGACTGAGCCCTGCGCTGCGGGTTTCGCTGCCCACGACCAGCGCATGGAACAAGAGGTGAACGTGCTGTGCCGGATGGATCATCTCAGGGGACGGAAGTCTGGCACACGGATGCCGAGGTTTCAAGGGCTAGCTGTCGGCTCTCGGCCGTCGGCTTTGAGCGACTATAATGACCGGTCGCGCGTCCCAGACCTGAAGATCCGAGGGCTGGCGACAGCCAGGAACAGGAACGAGCCAAGAACCAATCACCAACTACGAAGAACCAGACGTCAATGCCCATAGGAACCGCCGTTCACGATCGCACGTTCCCGCTCTGCGAGAGCCTGAACTACCGGGAGTGGTCAGGCTATTACGCCGTCAGCGCCTATGAGGCGCACCACGAGCACGAGTACAACGCCATCCGCAATGCGGCGGCGCTCATCGATGTTTCGCCGCTCTTCAAGTACCTCATTACCGGAAAGGATGCCGCGCGTCTGGTCGATCGCATCATCACGCGCGACGTCGCCAAGATGCCGGTGGGCCAGGTGTTTTACACGCCGTGGTGCGACGAGCATGGCAAGGTCATCGATGACGGGACCGTATCGAGGCTGGCCGAGCAGCGATTCAGGTGGACGGCCGCGGATCCCAGTCTCCGCTGGATTCATCAGAACGCCCTTGGCATGGACGTGTCGATCGAAGACATTTCCGAGCAGATCGCGGCGCTTGCGCTGCAGGGCCCGACGTCGGCACAGGTCCTGCGCCAGGTCGCCGACGCGGACATCGACAGCCTCAAGTATTTCCGCGTGACCACCGGCACCATTCGCGGCGTCAAGGTTGACATCTCGAGAACGGGTTACACGGGCGATCTCGGCTACGAGATCTGGATGAATGCCGGAGACGGCGTCAAGGTCTGGGACGCTCTCATGGCAGGGCGGCCGTGCGTTCGACATTCACCCGGCCGGCATGCTCGCGCTCGATGTCGCCCGGATCGAAGCCGGTCTGCTCCTGATCGAAGTAGATTTCTTCAGCAGCAAGAAGGCGCTGATCGAGTCGCAGAAGTACTCGCCGTTCGAGATGGGCCTGGGAAGGCTCGTGCAGCTCGACAAGGCGCCGTTCATCGGTCGCACGGCCCTTCGCCGCGAGCATAAGCAGGGACCGCCGCGCCAGGTGGTGGGGCTCGCCGTTGACTGGCCGCAGGTCGAAGCCCTCTACGAGCAGATCGGACTTCCTCCGCAGGCGCCGAGCACGGCGTCGCGCGTCGCGGTGCCGGTCTATCGGGATGGCCGCCAGGTGGGCAAGGCGACATCGACGACGTGGTCGCCGGTGCTCAAACAATTGATCGCGCTGGCCACCATCGCGTCGCCGCACGCGCAGGTGGGCTCCCGGCTCGAAATGGAGATCACCGTCGAAGCCGTTCGACATCGCGTCCGCGCCACGGTGGTCAAGACGCCGTTCTTCAACCCGCCGCGGAAGATGGCCACGCCTCCGCGGTGGATGAGGGCCCATGACGCCCTGGGCCGATAGACGGAGCTCCATGAAGCTCGCTCTCGTCCAGCAGCACGTCCGGCCAGACAAACTGGAAAACCTCGCGCGTGGTCTGGCGGCACTCGAACGCGCGGCGAAGGCGGACGCACAGCTCGTCGCCTTTGCCGAGCTGGCGTTCGAACCGTTCTATCCGCAGAAACCCGCCGGAGATGGCTGGCTCGATCGCGCCGAGACCGTGCCGGGTCCGGTCACACGGGCATTTCAGGATCGCGCGCGCGCGCTCGGCGTTGTCGTCGTGCTGAACCTGTTCGAGCGCGACGGCGCGCGCGCATTCGACTGTTCGCCGGTGATCGATGCCGATGGGACGCTCGTCGGCAAGACGCGCATGATCCACATCACTGACTACGCGTGCTTTCACGAGCAGGGATACTACACGCCCGGCGATACGGGCGCGCCCGTGTACGACACGCGGGTCGGACCGATCGGCGTCGCCATCTGCTACGATCGTCACTATCCCGAGTACATGCGTGCGCTTGCCCTTGGTGGCGCCGACCTTGTCGTGGTGCCGCAGGCGGGCGCGGTGGGCGAATGGCCGGATGGCCTGTACGAGGGCGAGATGCGGGTCGCCGCGTTTCAGAACGGCTACTTCGTCGCGCTCTGCAACCGCGTGGGCCAGGAAGAGTGCCTGACGTTTGCGGGAGAATCGTTTGTCTGCGCACCCGACGGTGTCGTCGTGGCCAGGGCGCCGCGGGGAGAGGATGCGATCCTCTACGCGGACGTCGATCTCACGACATGCGCCCGCTCTCACGCCCGGCGGCTGTTTCTACGCGATCGGCGGCCCGACCTGTACGCCAAGTGGCTGGCGCGAACCGGCGCGGCGTCTGTCGTGTGACGCCGGCGGATTCCGACGCGTGGAGCCAGAGCCTGAAGCCGAAGCCCGTAGTCAGGAGCCTGAAGCCCGGAGCCTGTAGCCCGTTTCGAGGTCCCCCATTTGATTCAACGAGTCCTGCTCATCCTGTTTCTTGTCGGCGGGTCCGCGTCGGTTTCTCTTCAGGGCCGTGACGATGGCCGTGGTGCGCCCGCGCTCCTTTCATGGTCCGCGCAGATAGCGGAGCGTGAGCGGTGGCTCGCCAAGCGGCACGACATGCTGCTTGCGATGATGCGCCACCAGAACGTCGCCATGTGGATTGTCGTGAACGAGGAGTTCCACCCGGATCCGCTCACCGAATTCGTTGTCCCGGCGAGGCCGTACGCGGGCCGCCGCGATGTCTACGTGTTCATCGATGCCGGCGAGAGCGGCCTCAAGAAGATCGCGATCGAAAACTACGGAGAAGAGCAGATCTCCAGATTCTTCGAGACGCCCGATTCGAGGAATGCGGAAGAGACCTTGCGGTCTCTGTTCGACACGCACCAGCCGCGCACGATTGCGTTGGGCATCGGCGGCGATCGCGGTGTCACGCACAGTCTCACGCACGACGGCTACACGTTCCTGGCGCAGGCGCTCGGTGCGGAAGCCGTGAAGCGATTCGTCAGCGCGGCGCCTCTCATCGAGGAATATCTCGACACGCGGATTCCCGAGGAATTCGACGACTACACGACACTCGTCGAGCTGACCGAGGCGGTCGTCAAGCAGGCGCTCTCATCGGACGTCATCAAGCCGGGGACGACCACGGCCGGCGATGTTCGTCGCTGGCTCTACGATCGGCTCTGGAGCCTCGGCGTCGGCACCTGGTTCCAGCCGGATGTGCGCGTGCAGCGAAAGGGCGGAGAGAAGGGCGCGTATCATGGGTTTCTCGCCGTGGCGAAGGAAGCCGTGGTGATCGAGCGAGGCGATCTCGTGCACGTGGACTTCGGCATCAGCTACATGGGCCTCCACTCGGACTGGCAGAAGATGGCGTACGTGCTCGGCGCGGGTGAAGCCGACGCGCCGCCCGGGCTCAAGAAGGCGCTCGCGAACACCAATGCGCTGCAGGACGCGCTGATGCTCCGCGCGTCGCGTCCGGGGCGGAGTTCCGCCGAGGTCTACGAGATGACCATGGCCGAAATGCGGCAGCAAGGCATCGAGGCGCAGGTCTACTGTCATCCGCTCGGTAATCAGGGCCACGCACTGGGCGCCGCGATCGACTTCCGATCCTCCAGCCGCCACGACGAGCCGAAGGCGCTCAGGAAGGGTTCATACATTTCGATCGAGCTGAACACGCAGACGCCGGTGCCCGAATGGGACGGCCAGAAGGTCTTCATGATGGAAGAAGATCCGGCGTACCTGACGGACGAAGGCTGGAAATTCTTCCGCCCGAGGCAGGAAGCGTTGTATCTGATCAAGTAGGCTACGGGCTTCGGGCTGCCGGCTCCAGGTAATGCCCGAATCAACGCTTGGAGCTGAAGCTTTGCCGCTGAAGCCTGGAGCCCGAAGCCTGGAGCCTGTTCTTATGCCCCGCCTTCCAGTCGCGTACGCGCTCGTCACGGCCCTGACGCTTCCAATCGCCACCGACGCGATGCAGCCGGCGCGTTCGCGGCCGACCGATGTCATCGTGGTGGGGGCGGGCATTGCCGGGCTCTCGGCCGCGCTCGAGGCGGCCCAGCACGGCCGGCGTGTCGCGATCGTCGAAATGTGGTCGATCTTCGGCGGCCACGCCGTGATGTCGCAGGGCGGCCTTTCGATCGTGGGAACTCCGACGCAGGAAGCGGCGGGCATCGCCGACTCGCCGGATCTCGCATTCCGCGATTTCATTACGTGGGGCGAGGACGCCGACACCGATTGGGTTCGCTACTACGTCGATCACTCCCGCGCGGAGATCTACGACTGGCTGGCCACGATGGGCGTGACCTTCGATGGTGTCTCGCAGCCTGCCGGCAATTCCGTACCTCGGTTTCACCAGACACACGATCGCGGTGTCGGCCTCGTCAGTCCGATCTATCGCGAATGCGTCAGGAATCCCAACATCACCTTTCGATGGAACGTGAAGGTCACCAGCCTCATCGTGGAGCGCGGCCGCGTCGTCGGCGTTCGCGGTCGGGAGCTCAGGACCGGGTTGGTGCGGCAGTTCAGGGCGCCGGCAGTCGTGCTCGCTACGGGCGGCTTTCAAAGCAATCTCGACATGGTGCGAAGCTTCTGGCCGCGAGAGCTGCCGTTTCCCGACCGGTTTCTCGTCGGTTCCGGTCTCAACTCGACAGGGTCAGGGCACAAAGTCGCCGAGGGCGCCGGCGCGGTCCTCGTCAACACCGATCATCAATGGAACTATTCGACCGGCCTTCCCGATCCTCGGTACCCGGGCATGAATCGCGGCCTGAACTCGGGCAACAGCACGGCCATCTGGGTGAATGCCTCGGGCCGCCGTTTCGTGAACGAGCACGGATCGACGAAGGTCACATTCCCCGCGCTGCTTCAGCAGAAGCCTGCGACGTACTGGGCGATCTTCGACGCACCCGGCAGGAAGTCATTCACCGTCCAGGGGTCCGGCTGGGGAAACTTCGCGAGCGTCGAGCGGATCATTCTGAGCAATCCGACGCTCGTGAAGTCCGGACAAACGCTCGATGAGCTGGCGGCGGTCGTCGGCCTCCCGGCCGATGCGCTCCGTGAGACCGTCGCGCGCTACAACGACATGATTGCTGCCGGTGCGGACACCGACTACGGCCGTTTTTCGGCAACGGATATGCCTCGCCCGCCGAAGATCGAGCAGGGTCCGTTTTATGCCGTCGAATTCTTTCCGCTGACGCGCAAGAGCATGGGCGGCGTCCGAATCGATCGCAGCTGCCGCGTTCTCGACAGGAATCAGAAGGTCATTCCGGGTCTGTATGCCGCGGGCGAGCTCACCGGCTTCGGGGGCATCAACGGACGGGCCGGCCTGGAAGGGACATTCCTCGGGCCCTCAATCGTGACCGGTCGAATGGCTGGCAGGATCGCGGCGGGAGAACTCTCGACTCCCGCCGCGACGGAAAGCGCCAGGCCCGCGGCTCCCGCAGCCGCCAAGTCCGCGCCGTATCCAGGCACCGCGTACTGCCAGAGTTGTCACGCACTCCAGGTGGCGATCGCCAAGCCTCGCCCTGGCTACTCGCACTTCGAGAAGGTGCATCGTGAAGTGCTGAGCCGCAAGTACGAGTGCGTGCAGTGCCACGCCGAGCTCGGGCGCTACAAGCCGTACGTGCACCGTATCGATCGCATCGCGCAGATCGACACGTGCCGGTTTTGTCATGTGGTGGATCGGGACTAGACCGATTTCAGTCGACCCAGGGCCTAGGGCGTAGGCCGGAGGGCTCCGGGCGCGAGGCTGCTAACGGCGCGGAGATTGCTCGGTCCGCCATGTGAGTCGCGATCACAGAAAGCTTCGCGTCTTCAGAATAGCGGACGCACTTGTCCTCGACATCTATCAAATTACCAAGAATTGTCGCGGTCGTGATTCGAGCCTGGTCGGACAACTCAGAAGAGCCGCCGTCTCAACAGCCGCAAACCTGGTTGAAGGATCCGCGAGATCCTCAGTTCGCGAGTACGCGCATTTTGTAAACATCTCTTTGGGGTCGGCGGCGGAAACGAGATACCTAATTGATCTCGCGCGTCGGTTGAGCTGATAACTCCTCAAGCGCACCCAGATTTGGACTCGAAATGCGATGAGCTCATCTGTGGGCTGAAACGCCTGATGGATTCTTTGAAAGACCTCGACTAGCCAATGGTCCTAAGGCCCTCGCCGGAGGCTCTTGCGCCAATTCTCACCTCGGGCCGTGAGCCGACCGCAATTCTCGCTACGCCTTGCGCCCTGAGCCCTAAGCCTGTAGCCTTTCCTCTTCTGCGTCGCCATGTTCCCCCTCCTCCTCCTTCTCACCTCCGCCATGCTCTCTCAAGACGCCGAACCCTATCGTCAAACGCTGATCAGCGCCGCGCGCAATGTTCATGTCGCGGACTGGCAGCTCTCACCGCGCGATGTCGACTTCAAGTCGCCGCCGGGGTGGTCCATCAAGAAATTCACGTTGCGCGGCGGGCGGCAGGAAGGGGTCGAGCTGATCGTCGTGAACAATGGCAAGCTGTCGTTCACGGTGATCCCGACGCGCGGGATGGGCGTGCTGCGCGTCGAGCAGGGCGACCTGAGGCTCGGCTGGGATTCACCGGTGCGCGAAGTGGTGCACCCGCAGTACATGAATCTCGAGAGCCGCGGGGGACTGGGTTGGCTCGAGGGATTCAACGAATGGCTGGTGCGGTGCGGGCTGGAATTCGCCGGCCATCCGGGCCCCGACAAGTTCGTCACCAACACGGGCGCCGTCTCGGAGATGCAGCTCACGCTTCACGGCAAGATCGCCAACATTCCTGCGTCCGAGGTGGAGGTCGTGATCGATCGCACGCCCCCTCATCGGATCCGCATTCGCGGCCGCGTGGACGAACGGATGTTCTACGGCCCGAAGCTCGAGCTGTGGACCGAGATCTCAACCGAGATCGGATCGACGAACGTCCGCATCGAGGACGAGGTCAGGAACCGTGGCGCCCTCGATCAGGAAATGCAGCTGATCTATCACGTGAATTACGGCGCGCCCATCCTTGGCAAGGGCACCCGCTTCATCGGGGCCGTGAAGGAAGTCCGGCCATTCAACGCGCACGCCGCCAAGGATCTCGAACGGTTCAGCGACTACGATGCACCGACTCGCGGTTACATCGAGCAGGTTTACGCAATCGTGCCCTACGGGGACGATGCCCAACGCACGACCATCATGCTGCAGAACGCCGCGGGTGACAGAGGCGTGACGATGACGTACTCGCTCGAACAGCTTCCATACCTCACGCTCTGGAAGAACACCACGGCGGTCGAAGAAGGCTACGTCACGGGCCTCGAACCGGGGACGGGCTTTCCCGCCAATCGGAGCGTCGAGCGTCAGGCGGGTCGCGTGCCGGTATTAAAGGGCAACGAATCGAAGAAGTTCACGATTGAGATCGCGTTGTTGGACAATCTCGACGAGGTGGCCCGCGCCCTGTCAGATGTCGAAAAGATCTCGGCCGGGCGGCCGACGACGGTCAATCCGCAGACGTTGATGGGGCAGTAGACGTGGATTCGTCCTCCCATCGCACCCCATCGCCCACGCTGATCTCGCCGTCGTCCAACACGACGGCGAAGACGCCCCCGCTCCAGTCCGAGCGCATGCGGCTCTGAAGGCCCGGAAGGGCCTGCTCCATCTGCTCGCACGGCCGTGTCTCGCCGGCGACGCGCAGCCGGCACCGACCGATCACGAGCACGCGGTCGCGTGTTTGGGCCAGATCGATGCCCGAAATCAACAGATTTGCCCGTCTGCGAGAGGGATCGAGGTCGGCGGACAGATCCCGCATCAGCTCGTTCCACCGTTCGGCCGCGATGATGGTCACCTGACGGGAACCACCCTGGTCGGCATTGCCCACGAGGCCCCGCCCGGCCTTGAGTGTGGCGCGCGATTGAGGATCCATCGGTCCGCGGCGGACACGTTTGATCCAGATCTGTTCGAGCGTTCCGACGTGGCTCATGTTGTCCCCGGACGTTGGCGCCGCTGGCGTTTCATTTCCGCTGGTCCTGTGCCTGGCGCTCCCGCTCGAGCACCATCTGATCGAAGGCAAACGGAAGGCTCTCGCGTTCTGAATACGGTCCGGGTGCGTAGACGCGCGAGCGGACGCCGAGCTGTGAGAGCTCCGAGATGCTCCAGTCTTCCTTGTTCGTGAGATCCCAGAAGTCGATCGCATCGCTCGGGTCGAACCCTGAGCGGGCCATCTCAACCGGATGAAAGTGCCATTCGCACACGACCTCGGTGCGATCGACCGCGCGGGGCCAGAGCGTGTGCGTCATCATGTAGTCGGGATGGAGGCTCAGGAACAGGTTGGGGTAGATCGCGTAGTACGCGACGTGACGACGTGCGTGTTCGTCGAGGCCCGGGAGGAAGTCGCGTCGCCGCTTGCCATCCATGCTCATCGTCTCGACGCCTGGCTTGAACGCCATGAACCCTCCGACATAGGTGGGCTGAGGCCGTTCGTTGTCAGTTCCAAGATATTGATGCAATCGATTAAGCGTCGGATGCAGCACCGGACAGTGCAGGCACTCGTTGTAGTTCTGGACGACGAGTTTCCAGTTGGCGTTGACGTCGTACACGATTCTCTTGAAGAACCTGAGTTCGCCCATGCGCCACGCCTTGAACCTTACCGGAAGGTCGGCGAGCTGCTTCTCGAGCGGCTCGGGCTGAGGGGCGAGATTGAAGAACACGTGACCGTCCCAGATCTCGGTTTGAATCGCGTGGAGCGGATACCGCTCCTTGCAGAAGCCCTGGTCGTCGGTGTGGGGCGCCGCAAGCAGCTGACCATCGAGGCCGTATGTCCAGGCGTGATAGGGGCACTGAATGCGTCCGACGAACGAGCCGCGCGGTTCGGTGCAGATTCGCGTGCCGCGGTGACGACAGACATTGAAGAACCCGCGAATCTGATGCTCAGAGTCGCGGACGACGATCAGGCTCTCGTCGCCGATGGCGCGGAGGAAATAGTCGCCGGGCTTCGGAATCTCGTCGGCGCGTCCGGCCGCCACCCATGTCTGGCAGAAGAATCGTTCGAGCTCATCGCGAAACAGCGCTGGATCCGTGTAGTAGCGCCCCGGAAGCGTTTGACGAGGGCGTGCGGTATCGATGGGCATGGCCTGCTCCGCAGATCGGGGAAGCCATTCCATGATACAACGTCGCGCCATGACCCATTCGCCGCGGCGCGGCGGCGATCGTCCCGCGCCTGCGCTGCTTCGCGAGCTAGGCCGCTGGGATCTGACGGCGATTGGCATCAATCAGGTGATCGGGGCCGCCGTCTTTCTGATGCCGTCGCAGGTGGCCAGAGAGATCGGCGCGTGGGGGCCGCTCGGGTTTCTGCTGGCCGGCGTCGCATCGCTCTTTGTCGCGCTGTGCTTCGCCGAAGTGGGAAGCCGATTCGAGGACACGGGCGGACCGTATCTCTACGCTCGAGCGGCATTCGGACGGATGGCCGCCTTTGAAATCGGCTGGATGCAGTGGTTCACGCGCGCATCGAGTCAGGCCGCCGTGTCGCACGGCCTGGCGCTGGCGGCGGGTTTCTATTGGCCGGTGCTCTCCTCCGGAAGCGGCCGTGTGATGCTGATCGTCGCGCTGACGCTCGTCCTGACCGCCATCAATATCCGCGGCATCCGGCAGAGCGCGTGGGTCGTCAACGCGCTGACGATTGGCAAGCTGCTGCCGCTGGTACTTTTCATCGTGGTCGGCGCGTTCTTCATCGTGCCAACCCGTCTCGTACCGACAGCCGGCGTCTCGATCGGACACGCGTCGGCGGCGGCACTCCTGCTGACCTACGTGTTCGGCGGATACGACGTCGTCTCGGTGCCAGCTGGTGAAGCGCGCAATCCGCGCCAGCACATACCGTTTGCGTTCGTCACGACGATTCTCGTCGTCACGCTGGTGATGACGCTTGCGCAGATCGTCGCGACCGGGACATTGCCGGGCCTGGAGTCGTCCGAGACACCCGTCGCGGACGCCGCGCTGCTCTTCGCCGGCAGCGGCGCGGCACTCATCGTGGGCATTGGATCGGTCAGCTCGATGACCGGGAACATGGCGGGTCAGGTGCTGACGGGTTCGCGCATGCTCTTCGCGCTCGCCGAGCACGGAGAACTGCCGCGGGTGTTCGGCCGAATTCATCCGGTCTACCGCACCCCCTCGTTCGCGATCGTCTTCTCATCGTCGGTCGCGCTCGCCCTGGCGCTGTCCGGCTCGTTCGCCGTGCTTGCATCGGTGAGCGCCGTGGCCCGGCTCGTGACATATCTTGGTGTATGCGCTTCGACCCTGGTTCTGCGAGGAGAGCGGTTCAGAGGCATCGTGCAACCGGCAACCTTCGTCATTCCGTTTGGTCCGATCGTGCCAGCACTGGCCATTCTGGTCTCGCTCGCCATTCTCGCGGGTGCGTCGCGGGCGCAACTGGTCAGCGGAGCGGCAGCGCTCGGCGCCGGAGCGCTGCTCTTTCTACTGAACGCCCAGCTCAATTCCGCAACACGCGGAGGACAGTCATGAGTGTGACGCGACCGAGAAGGATGCTGCTAACGAGCCTGCTGATCGCGGCGTGGTACGCGACGCCGGTGTCTGCGGGGCAGGCGATATTCCTTGTGCGGCACGGCGAAAAAGTGGACGACTCGCGCGACGCGGGACTGAATGATGCGGGTCGCATTCGTGCGACGCGTCTCGCCGAAATTCTGAAGGATGCCGGGATCGCTGTGGTCTATACGACCGACTTTCAGCGCACGCGAGACACGGCTAAACCCCTCGCCAATCTGCTGAAGGTTCAACCGGTGATCGTGTCGCGCGATCCTGATGACGTGGTCGGGCGGGTTCGCGCGTTGCCGGCGGGACAGAATGCCCTGATTGTGGCCCACTCCGACACCCTGCCCGACATTCTCCAGCGGCTCGGCTATCCGGAGAAGGTGTCGATCGCCACCGAGGAGTACGACAACCTGTTCGTGGTCATTCCGGCGAGGGACGACACGCCGACCTGTGTTCGTTTGCGCTATTGAGATCCAGAGCTGAAGCTCTGGGCAACTGCCGCTACCCGGAGCTAGAGCTCTGGGCTACGGTTATCGGTGCTACGGTTATCGAGGTCTGGTGCAGCCAGGAAAGTCCTCAGGTAGCCCAGATCTTCAGGTCTGGGTAAGGTAACCCGTCGATGATGCGCGTCGGACTTCTGACTGTGCTCCTTGCGGCCATCGCGATCGTCGCCGCGAAGGCGCGCGATCTCCCGCCCAGTGTGGACCGTGGCGCGGTCGGTGCGTGGCAGAAGATTCAGAAGGCCACGACGATGGCCAGCGCGATGCACATCACCGCGCATCCAGACGATGAAGACGGTGGGATGTTGACGTGGCTGAGCAGGGGACTGGGCGCGAGAACGTCACTGCTCACGCTGACGCGCGGCGAAGCGGGGGATAACGCCATTGGCGCGGAGCTCTTCGATGCGCTCGGCCTGGTCAGGACGGAGGAACTTGCCGTGGCCGACAAATACTACGGCGTCGATGACCAGTACTTCACGAGCGTGATTGATTACGGCTTTTCGAAGCGCCTCGACGAGGCGTGGGAAAAGTGGGGGCACGACCACGTCCTCCGCGACGTCGTCCAGATCATCAGGATGAATCGCCCGCTCGTGCTCGTCGCGCGGTTCCAGGGCAACGAGCGCGACGGCCATCCCAATCATCAGGTGGCAGGCCTCGTGGCGCAGGAGGCTTTCAGGGTTGCAGGCGATCCTTCCAGATACGCCGACCAGATCAACGATCGAGTGCGGCCATGGCAACCGTTGAAGCTGTACATGGGCGGTGTTCGTGAGGATGAAGACTGGACGATCCGCGTGGACTCAGGTCAGTACAGTCCCTGGCTTGGCGATTCCTTCAAGAATTTCTCGCTGATCGGCTTGAGCTTTCAGCGTTCGCAGAACGCGGGCATCGTCCGATCGCGGCCGGGCTCCTCGTACAGCTACTACCGGCGGCTGGCGAGTCTCGTCGATGCGCCTCAGAAAGAGACGTCATTCTTCGAGGGCATCAATACAACGATTTCGGGACTCTATGAGACGCTGCGGAACGAGGAGCCTGCTGGGATTCATGAGGCGCTCGCGGCGCTGCAGCGAGATTGCGAAACCGCTCGGCAGGCGTTTGCCGCAAGTGATCCAAGCGCCGCGGTTCCCGCGCTGCTTGAAGCGTTGCGTAAGACTCGCGCGCTCATCGGACCCGTGAGCGCTCCCGACAATGCGGGCGCGCTCCTGCGCATCAAGGAGCGGCAGGTTGTTTCAGCCATCAACGCGTCACTCGGCATAGAGTTCTCCGCCTTTGCGCAGCCTGCGGATGCTGCCGAACCTTCGGGTCGAGCCGCCGAATTCGCTCCTCCAGCCACCATGAGCCCGGTCGTGCCCGATCAGAAGTTCGATGTCAGGATGAACCTGACCAATCGCGCCGGACTCGACGTTCAGCCGAAGGCGTTCATCCTTGGCGGCCCTGGAAGGACTGCGTCACCGGGGGTAGTGCCATGGCCAATCCTCACACGTGATGGTAACGTCTCGTTCCTCGCCCACACATCGGTTCCGACTGGCGCCGCGCCGTCTGCACCGTATTTCACGAGAACATCGCTGTCGGATAACCATTACGACTTCGATCGGAATCAGTCTGGCTCGTTCATGCCATCGAGCCCGCCGTTCTGGCGCGCGCACGCGACGTACCTCGTGCAAGGAATCGAGGTCGACATCGAGGTGCCCGTTCACGCCAGAGAAGCGACCTTGCCCTATGGCTATGCCACGCGTGAGCTGGCGATCGTGCCCGGCCTTTCTCTGACCCTGACGCCGCGACAGCTCATCGTTCCCCTCGATCAGGCGTCGAGACCGGTGAAACTGGTGGTTGACGTCGTGAACAACGACATCTCAGGAAAACACGGCGAGCTTCTGCTGGAGGTGCCCGAGGGATGGCGTGTCGAGCCGCCCGTCGCGTCATTCACGTTTCATCGCGCCGGCGAGCAATCTGCGTTCGATTTCGAACTGCGACCGGCGGCCCTCGAGGACAGGGAATACGTGGTCGCGGCCGTGGCCACCGTTGACGGAGCCAGCTACCGGAGCGGCTACCAGCGAATCGAGCATCGCGACCTCGAAACCCGGTATCTCTATCAGCCCGCCAGGAGTCGAATCAGGGGTGTCGGCGTAAAGGTGCCGGCGAACCTGACGATTGGCTACGTTATGGGGGTCGGCGACGAGATTCCCGCGGGCATCCGTCAGCTTGGGGCCGAGGTGACGCTGCTGGGCCGGCAGGATTTGGCGGCGCTCGACCTGGGCCAGTTCCAGACGATCGTCACGGGCACGCGAGCCTACGGCGTGCGGGATGACTTACGCACCTATAACAACCGGCTGCTCGACTTCGTTCGAAACGGCGGCCACCTGATCGTCCTCTATAACACGCCCAACGAATTCGATCCCGCTCGCTACGCGCCCTACCCGGCCGTTCTGCCAGACCATGCGGAGGAAGTCGTCGAGGAGGATTCGCCGGTGGATATTCTCGCCGGCGGTGACCGCGTCTTTCATCAGCCGAACGAAATCACTGGAGCCGACTTTGCCGGATGGATTGAACAGCGCGGGTCCAAATTCTTCAGCTCGTGGGATCCGGCGTACTTGGCGATGATCTCGACCAACGATCGCGATCAGCCTCCGCAGCGCGGAGGATGGGTGTCGGCCGCCTACGGCAAGGGTCGCTATACCTACTTTGCCTATGCGCTCCATCGGCAGATACCATTCGGTGTTCCCGGAGCGTATCGACTGCTGGCCAATCTGCTCGCTCTGGGACAGAAGGCGAGCAACTAGCCGCGGGGAAGCATGAGGATTCAAAGGCAAACCGTTGTCGTCGCGATGATCCTGGGACTGCTCATGGTCGGCGCAAGGGGCGCGACGCCGCCCGAGGCGCCGATACGCGCCCTGTATATCACCGGTGGCGGATGGCACGAGTTCAAGGCGCTCGCCCCGTTGTTGACGAGCGGCATCAGCCGATTCGCGAACGTTACGTGGCAGATCGCCTGGGAGACGCCGACCATGCGACCGGCCACGTTTGCCGATGGCTTTGACGTCGTTGTTTACAACGGTTGCTTCGACGACACGAAGGAGCCCGTGGAGCTGGTGAATGCCTTGCGCATCATCCGGGACGGGAAGCCAGCCGTGATGATTCATTGCGCCGCGCATTCGTTCAAGTACTCAGACGACTGGACGGCTGCCGTCGGGCTGCGGACGCGCAAGCACGACGACTTTCGCGCGCTCACTGCGAGAAAGGTCGAGCCGGACAACCCGATCATCAGATTCTGGCCGGCCAGCTGGAGCACGACGGGCGACGAGATGTATCAGAACATAGACTTTCCGGCGAGTTCGACCGCACTCCTGACCGTCCACAGCGTGGAGTCTGACAAGGATCACGTCGTCGCCTGGACTCATGTGTACGGCAAGGGACGCGTGTTCGGCACGACGCTCGGTCACGGTCTGGAGACCGCCAGCCAGGCGGACTATCAGCACCTGCTCGCGAATGGACTCCTGTGGGCTGCAGGCAAGCTCGAATCCTGAAGGTCGCGATTCTCCTCGCGGCGCTGACAGCCGCGTGGTCGGCTCGTGCGTGGGCCCAGCCGGATCCTGCGGCCTTGCCGCAGGCGCTGGCGGCGATCTGGGACGCGGTTCATCTCGAGCAGTCGCCGCCGCTTCTTCGTCACGCGGACGTGGAGTCGCGGCTGCGCGTTCTGGCGAGATCCGCTCCCGCCATGTTCCAGATCGAAGAGATCGGACGCTCCGTCGAGGGACGTTCGATCACGCACATCTGGTTCGGCCGCGGTCCCGTTCACGTCCTGCTCTGGTCGCAGATGCACGGAGACGAGCCGACCGCCACGGCGGCGCTCTTCGATCTGTTCGAATTCATACGCCGTGAGCCGGACTCGGCGATTGTCAGGTACACTCCTTCGGGAGCTCACCGTTCACGTCGTGCCGATGCTCAATCCGGACGGCGCGGAACGGTATCGCCGGCGAAATGCGCAGGGCATCGATATCAATCGTGATGCGTTGATGCTCCAGACGCCGGAGGGGCGCGGCTTGAAGGCGCTCCGGGATCGACTGAACCCGCGACTAGGGTTCAATCTCCACAACCAGAACTGGCGCACGTCGGCGGGCGGCACCGGCAAGGCAGCGTCATTCTCCCTGCTGGCGGTTGCGTTCGACGAGGCTCGCAGCGACAGTCCCGGACGCACACTTGCGAAGAAAACGTGCGCGGCCATTCGTGAGGCGCTCGAACCATTTGCGCCGGGTCAGATCGCGCGGTACGACGACGAGTTCGAGATCAGGGCGTTCGGGGACAACTTGACCAAGTGGGGTACGCCGATTGTCCTGATCGAAACGGGCGCATGGCCCTCGCCCGATCCCGATCCGGCCCTCGTGCGGCTCAATTTTGTTGCGATTGGGTCGGCGCTCGAAGCCCTCGCCACGGGCGAAGTCGAGCGGTTCGACGTGGCGCGCTACGAGTTGCTTCCGATGAACGAGTCGAATCTCCTCTATCTGATCGTCCGCAACGCGTCAGTACTGATGGGCACAGCGACGCCTCCGTTTATCGCGGATGTCGGAATAGCGGCCGCCCGTACGGTCCGAATGAACGGCCCCTCGCGAACGGTGGGTCTCGATGCGCGAATCGAGGAGTTCGGCGACCTTCGCGTGTTCGGTGCTCTCGATGTCATCGACGCGTCGGGCCTCTTCATCGCGCCGCTCTACGACGATGGCATTGTGGTGGGGCAGGAGATTCAGCTACCGGACTGGTCGCGCGAGCCCGCGGCGCACACCGTTGAAGTGGGGCAGCCTGCCAATCTACTTCTGCTGAAGGCGCTCAGCGCGACCGGCAAGTACCGGGTGGAGCGCGTCCTGCAAATCAGCCGATAGCTCGCGTTCGTTGAGGCGGGGCCGGAAGGAACTCCGACGGGGTCGACGTGCCCGCGGAGAGAAGCGGTTCGTTGAGGAATCCGACCATCGGTGCAATCAACCGATACAACTTCACGAGCTCCGGGTAGAAGCGCGGGCTGGTGGCGAAGCTGGCTGGATACTCTCGTCCGGCCAGGAACTGCTTGAAGCGAAGATACTCGCCAGCCGGATCGTCGGGCGCGAATCCGCGAGGCACCCGCTGCAGACGTTCCCCGTCGAGTCCACCTGTTCCTCGTCGAAACGCCGGAGACTCCACGATGGCTCTGAAGCGCCGGCTGTTTGCCGCCAGATGGTGCCGCACAAGCAGCAGTTGAGGAGGGAGGGGCGCGTACATCCCGCCGCCCGCCCACACGTGACCCGGCGCGATTTCGAAGTAAAGTCCCGCGCCCTGGTGCCTCGCAAGGCCGCGACACGGGAAGACGGCCGCGACGTGCGTCTTGAGCGGCGACTTGTCTTCGGAAAACCTCGTGTCGCGGTAAATCCGGTACAGAGACGACTTGGTTGACGCGACGAGATCGGGCGCGAACGATCGGAAGTCGATCGCCAACCGCTCGATGACGGCGATCGCGGGAGCACGAACGTGCGCCTCGTAGTCTTCGCGCCTCGCTCTGAACCACTCTCGGTCGTTGTGGCGCTTTAGGGCCCGCAAGAACGCCAGCGTCCGGGGCGAGAAGCGAGGCGGCGGGTCGGATCGTGCCCCCATGATCGCGCGGCTGATGAACTAGGGACGCGTGCCGGCGGCGGCCGCCTGCATGCGCGCCTGCATCTGCCGGGTCAGGTGTGGGACGATGCCGAGCATGCGCTCGATCAACATGAGCTGGCCTCGATGATGCATCTCATGCTCCTTCACCGACAGGATCATTTCGAAGCGGCTCTTCGACGTGGGCGTCATGCCTGCCGGCATGCCGACCGACTCGGCAAGAAAGTTCTCAGACAGTCCGTCGAGGAACTTGCCCCACACCTCACCACCGCTCTTAAGCAGATCGATGATCTCGCTTTTGCTCCGCAGTTTCTGCTCTTCAGCGCCCAGGCGCTGAAAGACGCTCAGAAAATCGAATCCCTCGAGCGTCGTCCGCCGCTCGACGGCCTGAATCTGATGCTGAATGCTGTACGAAAGCGCGACGTGTGTCAGAAGCCGGCGGACGCTCCGAGTTTCGGGAGCCGGCTGGAACTCATACTTGTCCTCCGGTATTTCCTCGGCGATCGTGATCGTGTTGCGTCTGACCGTGCGGAATCCCTCAGCGAGTTCCTTTGTCCCGTAGTACGTCATGTTTTCTCCTTCGATCGAACGGCTCCTGGCAAGGCTAGGTGCGCCCTGAGCCGACAATGTCGCTTCAGTACCAACCAATCGGCTGTTCGTTCAGGTTGATGTACACCTGCTTCACCTGCAGGTACTCCTCGACGCCCCACTTGCCCAGCTCGCGGCCGATGCCGCTCTGCTTGTACCCGCCCCAGGGCGCTTCGACGTATGTGGGTTGCATGTGGTTGACCCACACGATTCCGGCGCGCAACCCCTTGACGACCCGCATGGCCCGAAAGATGTCGCGAGTCCACACGGCGGCCGCCAGGCCATAGAAGGTATCGTTGGCGATTCGCAGAGCCTCGGCCTCGTCTTCGAACGGGATCACGCTGGCGACAGGGCCGAAAATCTCCTCGCGCGCGATCCGATCGGAGTTGTCCACGTCATAGAAGATCGTCGGCTCGACGAAGAAGCCGCGCTCGAGGCCGGCGCCCTTTGCGTGCCCGCCGCCGATGGCGAGCTTGGCTTCCTTCTTCCCGATCTCCTGGTACTGCCGAACGCGCTCGTACTGCTCCTTGCTCACGAGCGGACCCATCTTGTTGTCGCGGTTCATGCCAGGGCCGACCGTGATCCGTTTGGTCCGCTCGACCATCGCTTCGATGAATTTCGAGTAGATGGGCCGTTCGACGAGAATGCGGCTGCCCGCCGAACACACCTCGCCCTGATTGATGAAGACGCCGAACAGCGCGCCGTCGACGGCGGCCTCGAAGTCGGCGTCGGCGAAGAAAATGTTCGGCGACTTTCCGCCCAGCTCGAGCGAGATCTTCTTCAGCGTGTCGGCCGCGCTCTTCATGATGATCTTGCCGACGACCGCGCTTCCGGTGAACGCGATCTTGTCCACGTCGGGATGCGCGACGAGCGGCGCACCCGCGGTCTCGCCGAGCCCCGTGACGACGTTGACGACGCCGTTCGGCAATCCTGCGGCTTCGAAATCGCGCGCCAGTTCAAGGGCCGTGAGCGGCGTCTGCTCGGCCGGCTTCAGCACCGTCGTGCAGCCTGCGCAGATGGCCGGGGCCAGCTTCCACGCCGCCATCAGCAGCGGATAGTTCCAGGGAATGATCTGCCCGGCGACGCCCATCGGTTCGCGCAGAGCGAGGCTCATCGCGTTGTCCGGCACGGGCAGCACATCGCCGTGGATCTTCGTGGCAAGACCACCGTAGTACTCGAAGCAGGTGGCCACGTCGCCGATGTCGTATTCGCTTTCGACGATCGGCTTGCCGCTGTTGAGGGTCTCGAGCTCGGCGAGTTCGGCCGTGCGGTCCCTGACGATCTGTGCGAGCCGGAACAGAACGCGCCCGCGCTCCTGGGCCGTCGAATCCTTCCAGGGACCTTCGTCGAAGGCTCGGCGCGCGGCCGAGACAGCGGCATCGACATCGGCCGATCCAGCGTCGGGCACACGCGCGATCACTTCCTGCGTGGCGGGATTGACGACGTCGATGATGCTCGTCGACTTTGGTGAAACGAACTTCCCGTCGATGTACAGTTCGTAGGTCTTCATGGGCGTGGCTACCTGATGCGAAACCGATGCTGTTTAGGAAGCGGCGGACGCGGCGCGTGCGGGCTGTCCCGCAGGCGCATGCATGCCGGTGGAGGTTGCTTTCAGGCCATCCTCGATGATGGTCAATCCCTCATCAAGCTGCTCGTCCGATACCACGAGCGGCACGAGGAGCCGGACGACGTTGCCGTAGGTGCCGGCGGAGATCATGATGACGCCATGCTCGCGGGCATGCGTGATGATGGCGTTCGTCTCCGCTTTGGCCGGTTCGCGTGTGGCCCGGTCGCGGACGAGCTCGATCCCGACCATGGCTCCCAGCCGTCGAACGTCGCCGACGAGCGGAAAACGGGCGGCCCATGTGCGCGCCCGCGCCTCGGCCCGCGCGCCGATCTGCTCGGCCCGCGTCAGGAGATCGCCTCGCTCGAACAGATCGAGGACCGCGTGCGCCGCGGCGAGCGACAACGGATTGCCCGCGTAGGTGCCCCCGAGCCCGCCGATGCCGGGCGAGTCCATCAGCTCCGTCCGCCCGACGACCGCGGCGAGCGGGAGGCCGCCGGCGATCGACTTGGCCGTGATCAGGATGTCAGGTTCCAGCCCGTCGTGCTCGCACGCGAACAGCTTGCCGGTGCGGCCCATCCCCGTCTGCACTTCGTCGGCGATCACAAGGATGGCGTGTTTGCGGCAGAACTCCGCGAGCTTCGTCAAATACCCTTTGGGCGGCACGATGAATCCGCCCTCACCCAGGACTGGCTCCACGATGACCGCCGCGATGTTGGCCGGGTCGGCGTAGCGCTTGAAGTGATCCTCGATGGCCTCGACGCACGCCATCTGGCAGTCCGGATAGCGGAGGTTGTACGAACAACGATAGCAGTACGCGAAGGGCACCCGCAGAACGTCCGGGACCATCGGGCCGAACCCGAGCTTGTATGGATCGGTCTTGCTGGTCAGCGACATGGTCAGGAGCGTGCGACCGTGGAACGCATCCTCGAAACAGAGAACGCCCGCCTTGCGCGTCGCGTGGCGCGCGATCTTGACGGCGTTCTCGACCGCCTCAGCGCCGCTATTGACGAACATGACCTTCTTGGCGAACGAGCCGGGTGTGAGGCGCGCCAGCCGCTCGGCCAGCGAGATGTAGCTCTCGTACGGCGCCACCGCAAAGCACGTGTGGGTAAAGCGGTCGAGCTGGTCTCGCACGGCCTGAACCACTGCGGGAGCCGAGTGCCCCACGTTCAGCGTGCCGATGCCCCCGGCGAAATCGAGATAGTGATTACCGTCCACGTCCTCGACGACGGCCCCGCGAGCCGAGTCGATGACGACGGGGTTGGCGTGTGCCACGCCCTTGGGAACGATGGCCTCACGGCGTGCCATGACGGCGCGCGATTTCGGCCCCGGAATCTCGGTGCGGATTCTGATGCTGCTCATAGAAAGTGAAATATACCGCTGACGAAGGGCTCCAGGCTACAGGCTCCAGTTGGCTCCAGGCTACGGGCCCCGGGCTTCAGGATTCGTAGTCCACGGGTCAAGATGTGGGGCCTCAGCGAACCAGGGCCTGCCCCTGGGCCCTGGAGTCTTGTGCCGAAGCCTGCAGCCGGGAGCCTGAAGCCTGTATTCGCTAGAATGTCAGACGCTTTGCCAAATTCCCCGGGCACGATCGAGCACGTCGTCTTTGATCTGGGCGGAGTGCTTCTCACCTGGAACCCGGACGACATACTCTCCGGCCTCTTCCCCGATCCGGCCGTGCGGGCTGGCGTGAAGCAGGCGGTCTTTCTGCACCGGGACTGGCACGAGCTCGACCGCGGCACGTTCACCGAAGAGGAAGCGACGCGTCGGTTCATCGAGCGCACAGGTCGACCCGCTGGGGAAATCGAAGCCTTGATGGTACAGACGATGGAGTACCTCCGCCCGATGCCTGAATCGATGGCGATCCTCGAACGTCTGACAGATGCCGGGTTGGGTTTGTACTGCCTCTCGAACATGCGCGCGCGGTCGCTGGCCTACATTCGCAGCCGCTTCGACTTTCTTCAGAAGTTCCGCGGAATGGTGGCCTCGTGCGAGATCGGGATGCTCAAGCCTGAACGGGCCATCTACGATCATTTGACGACGCGGTTCGGGCTCGCTCCGTCGGCGACCGTATTCATCGACGATCACCTGCCGAATGTCGAGGGGGCGCGCGAGGCGGGGCTTCAGGCGATCTTGTTTCGGAACGCCGCCGATTGCCGGCGCCGGCTGAGCGAGCTGGCGCCTTTGACTGGACTCTGAGTTTTGTTCATGGGAGGCGCCATGCTGGTTCGATGGACGTCGGTCATCATCGTTTGGCTATCCGTCATCGGTTATTCGACCCACGAGGTCCTCGCGCAATCCGGCGTCGATGTCTTCAAAGTCGGCACGGCGAGCGCTGCGCGCGGTCAGATGGCGAGCGGCGCGATCGAAGTGCCGGCCGGTTCGGACGCCGCGCTGAGCATTCCCGTGATCGTCGCGAACGGCGCGCGCCCCGGTCCCGTACTGGCGCTCGTCGCCGGTTCACACGGCACCGAGTACGCATCGATCATCGCGCTCGAGCACCTGACCGAACATCTGGATCCCAGCCCAGCTCTCGGGCGCGGTCATCATCGTCCCCCTGGTCAACGTGCCCTCGTTCGAGCAGAAGGTGCCGCACAACAACCCGGTGGACGGGAAGAACATGAACCGCATGTATCCCGGCAAGATCGACGGGACGCAGACGGATCGCGCGTCCTATTTCATCACCAAGGAGGTGATCGAGCGGTGCGATCACCTCATCGATTTTCACGGCGGCGACCTCGACGAGAGCCTGCGCCCCTACAGCTACTGGTCCAAGACGGGCAATGAGAAGCTCGATGCGATGTCGCGGGAGATGGTCCTCGCATTCGGGCTGAGCCACATCATCATCTCGACTGATCGTCCGACCGATCCGAACGCGTCGCGGTTCCTGGAGAACACGGCGACGACACGAGGCAAGGCGTCGATCACGGTCGAAGCCGGCTACACCGGGACCGTGGATCCGGTGGACGTTGACGTGCTCGTGGACGGCAGCCTGAATGTGATGCGATTTCTGAAGATGCTCCCGGGGAAAGTCGATCCGGTCGCAGGTCCCGTATGGATCGAGAAGCTGTTGAACGTGGCGGCCGACCAAACGGGGATTTTCTATCCGGAGGTCACGCGCGGGAGTTATGTGGGGGATGGCACCCGTATCGGGCACATCACTGATTACGTCAACAAGACCATCTCCGTCGTGCACGCGCCGGCTGCCGGCATCGTGCTCTACGTGCGCGGCGTGCCGTCGCTGACCAAGGGCGAGACACTTGCGTCGATTGGTGTGCCAGCGACGAAGCCATGAGCGGCAAAGTAAATCAGCAATGAGCAAATGAGCGATGAGCAATGAGAGGCCAGCAACGGCCGACGAGCCAACGGGAGGACTGAATGGACAGGAAGGCGACGTACGACGATGTGAACCTGATTCTGAAGCTGTACGACATGCGCCGTGAAGACCGCCTCCGACAGGCGCGGGCGTGGTTTGCGTCGTCGTTCAAGGTCAAGACGGTGGAAGACCTGAACGCGATTTGTCCGCCCGGCTCCGAAGCGAACGCCTCGTATCGGATGGTCGTGACCTATTGGGAGATGGTGGCCTCGTTCATCAACAGCGGCGTGCTCAATCAGGCGCTCTTCTTCGAGAGCGGCCGCGAGCTGCTCTTTGTCTGGGAGCGGATGCGCGACGTCGTGCCGGAACTGCGGCGCGTCACCAAAGATGACGCCGCGTACCGCAATCTGGAAATTGCGGCCGGCTCGTACATCACGTGGATGAATGCACGGGCGCCGGAGGCGTACGCGGCCTTCAGCGTGCGGGTGAGAGGCTAGGCCGCAGCTCGCGCGCGACCTCTGCGAACGCCGAGAGTGTCCGGTCCACGTCGGCCGCTGTATGGGCGACGGAGACGGTCCACTGCTCGTCGTAGTACTGGCCGCCAGGAATGATCCCGCGATTCAGCATCGCGAACCAGTACTGCCAGAAGAGCTCCTTGTCCACACTCTGGAAGTCTCGATAGTTCCGCACGGGATCCGGGGTGAAGTACACGCAGCCGTTCGCACCGATACCAGTAGCGTGCGCGGGAAGCCCGGTTTCCTTGATGATCTGCGCGTGTCCCTCGACCAGTTGCCGGTTGAGCTCGCCGACCTTGAGGAAAGCGTCCGGGGTCAGGACTTCCTTGAGCGCCGCGATGGCCGCGGCGACCGCGAGCGGGCCGGCATTGTAAGTGCCCGCGTGGAAGACTTCGAAGCGCTCGATGGTTGCCATCAGGTCGGCCCGGCCGCCAAATGCTGCGATCGGCGCCCCACCGCCGAACGACTTCGCCATCGTCACCAGATCCGGCTGGATCTTGTAGAACTCTGTCGCGCCTCCCGGTGCGAGCTTCGAGCCCGTCTTGACCTCGTCGAAGATGAGAACCGTGCCCTCTTTCGTGCAGATGTCGCGCAGAGCCTGCAGAAATCCTGGCTGCGGCTCGCACACGCCGATGTTCATCATGATCGGCTCGAGGATGAGCGCCGCAATCTCACCAGGATACTGCGCGAACACCGCCTTGACCGATTCGATGTCGTTGAACGTCGCGGCCACCGTGAGGTTCGAGACCTCATCCGGAATGCCCTTGGACGCCGGTACTGACAGTGGCCGCCGGACATCGCCGCTCTTGCCGGCGGGTGGCTTGACGGCCACCAGCACCGCGTCGTGCGCTCCGTGGTACCCGCCTTCGAACTTCAGGATTCGCTTGCGGCCCGTTGCGCCGCGCGCCACGCGGAGCGCATGCATCGTGGCTTCGGTGCCCGAGCTCCCAAAGCGGATCCTCTCGAGGCCGAACCGACGCATGAGCTCTTCGGCCAGGTCGAGCATCAGCGCATTGGGCATGCCGAACATCAGGCCGCGCGAGGCCTGTCGCTCGATTGCACGGACCACCGCTGGATGCGAGTGCCCCGCCATCAGCGCGCCGAAGCACATCGCGTAGTCGATGTACTCGTTGCCGTCGGCGTCCCAGACACGCGAGCCGGATGCGTGGTCGATGTAGATAGGGTAGGGTTCGTAGAAACGGAAGTTGCTCTCGACGCCGAGCGGCATGGACTTGAGGCCGCGCTGGCGCAGTGCGAGCGACTTGGCGGTGCGCTGCTTGTAGCGATCGAGTTCGGTCATGGGGGTCTCTTATAGTTCTTAGCTCTTGGTTCTCAGTTCTTAGTTCGAATCCGTCGTGGTTCCAGCCTCACGGCTGTACACCACCTTGCCGTCGAAAATCGTCACGTCCACGACGGCGTCGAGCAGCCGTTCGGGCGGAGCCGCAAAGATGTCTCCGGAGAGGATGGCGATGTCGGCGAGCATGCCGGGTGCGAGCGAACCCTTGCGCTGCTCGTCGAATGACGCATACGCCGCCCCGCGCGTGTACGCATCGACCGCGTCGGGTATCGTCAGCCTCTGTTCAGGCAGCCAGCCGCCTTCGGGGTTGCCGTCGTTCGTCGTGCGATTGACGGCCATGTTGAGGCCCACACGCGGATCGAGCGTCACGACCGGCCAGTCGCTGCCGAACGCGATCCGGCCTCCGGCGTCCTTGATGCTCTTCCATACCCAGGCCCGCGATGCCCGCTCGGGCCCGATGTTGCCGGCCCACACGTCAATCTGATTCGCCGTCGGTGTTCCGTGGTACGGCTGCTGAGACGCGATGATGCCGAGCGCGCCGAATCGCGGGATATCTGCCGGGTCGATCGTTTCGATGTGCTCGAGGCGGTGACGTCGACCGCGAGCCGGCGGCGGATTCGCGGCGCTGGCCCCTTCGAGGGCGTCGAGCGCCATCCGCACGCCGCCATCGCCGATCGCGTGGATCATGATCTGCCAGCCACGCAGGTCCATTTGCTTCACGATGCGATTGAGCTCGGCGACCGAATAGTTGGGTTTCCCCGTCGTCGCCTTGTTCGCGTAGGGCTTCAGCATGTAGGCGGTGTGCGCCTCGATCACGCCGTCCACCATGAGCTTGACCATGCCGGTCTTGAACAGCGGATCGTCGGGAAACTTCTTCCAGACCTGATCGAACCGGTTCGCATCCTGTTCCTTGAAACCCGGCGAGATCCACAGCGCGGAGTACACGCGGAGCGTGAGATCGCCCTCACGTCGGATCTGATCGTAGAGGTCGAACTCGTCTGGCGTGCCGCTCGCGTTCTGAATGCTCGTCACACCGAGTCGATGCGCTTCAGCAATGCCCGCGCGGATCGCCTGCAGCCGATCGTCCCGCGTGTCCTTCGGCATCACCTTGGTGACGAGGTCCGTCGCCGATTCCTTCAGGACACCTGTCGGTTCGCCGGTCTTCGGATCCTTGACGATGATCCCGTTCGGGGGGTTGGGCGTGCGACGTGTAATGCCGGCGAGATGAAGCGCCTTCGTGTTGGCCCATCCCGTGTGCCCGTCATAGCACTCGAGGTACGCCGGACGATCCGGAACGAGCGCGTCGAGCTGCTGCCTTGTCGGCAGGCCGCCCGGGAACGGCGCGTAGTACCAGCCGCGCCCTTGAAGCCAGGGACGGTCGGAGTGCTGCTGTGCGAAATCGCGAATCTTGGACTGAATCGCCTCGAACGTCGTCGCGTCCAGCAGGTTCAGATCGCGGAGCGCGAGTCCGCCGGACACGAAGTGCACGTGGGAATCGTTGAAGCCGGGAACCACCGCGCCACCGTGCGCGTCGAGGACCGTGGTCTGGGCACGGCCCATCCGCTTGATCTCACGGTTCGTGCCGACCTTGAGGACCTGGTTGCCGCGCACCGCAACGGCCTCGGCGAACTGGCCGGTGCCATCGGCCTTGTAGACGTGACCGTTCAAAATGATGAGATCGACCGGACCCGTGTCGTCGTCTCGCTGTGCGCGCACCATGAGGCCAGCCACGAGCGTCGCAGCCACGATGAAGACCACGATGATGGTGGTCAGGCGCGAAGCCAGGTGGAGCCTCCGCACGAGCCGACCGGCGGAGTGTCGAGAGCCCTGCACGAAGCGATTCTAGGCTGTCCGTCGCCAGCCGCGCAAGGTGTCGCTGGCGTGTCGAAAACGGACGGGCGGCCGACGATCCGGGGCTCAAAACGGCATGGCCGGGAGCGATCAAAAACGGCTGTGATACAGTCCGCGCGTGGCATCAGCCGCAGGCGATCATGCCCTCCCTCGCACCCTGCGCCTGCGCGATCTCGTTCTCCTCAAAGTTGCCGCTATCGTCAATCTGAGCTTCATCGCACCCGTCGCCATTTACGGCCGCGTGACGATGGTCATGTGGACGCTGGCCTTCCTGATGTTCTTCGTGACGGGCGCGGTGGGCGTCCTGACGTACGCGCGGCGGTATCCGGGCGAAGGCGGCATGTACTTGTGGGCCCGGCAGCAGTTTGGCGAGGTCCACGGGTTTCTTTCGGGCTGGTGTTACTGGATCAACAACCTGTTCTATATCCCGATGCAGCTCGTGTACGTCGCCGGAGTGCTCGCCTACGCCGGTGGTGCCAGATGGGCAGGGCTGGTCAACGAGAAATGGTTCGTATCGGCCGTGGCGTTCGGCTGGCTCGCTCTGGCGACCGGGACGAACATCCGGGGCCTCGCGGTGGGCAAGTGGGTGCAGAACTTCGGAGCGATCGCCGCGCTCGTGACGGCATCGCTTCTCATCCTTGCGGGCGCATCGGCGTGGATGCAGGGCACGGCCGCGAGCCCGCCGTTTGCCACGGGACTCGGATGGGAGACTCTGTCCGCCTTCAGCGTCATGTGCTTTGCGTTCGTCGGATTCGAGCTGGCCTCGACGATGGGCGACGAGATGGAGAATCCGGGGCGCGATCTTCCGCGCGCCGTGTACATCGCGGGAGCGATCATCCTGACCTCCTACGTAATCGTCACCGGCGCGTTGCTCCTGCTCGTGCCGGTGCACGAGCTGGGTGCCATCCAGGGCGTGATGCAGGCCGTCGAGCAGGGCGCGACCCGCGCGCGTGCCGAATGGATCGTGATGCCGGTTGCGCTCGCGCTGGCGTTCTCCATCGGGGGCGGCGCGTCTGCATGGTTCTCCGGATCCGCGCGCGTGCCGTTCGTGGCGGGCATTGGCAACGCCATGCCCGCGGCATTGGGCCGAGTGCATCCGCGATGGGGCTCGCCGTACGTGGCGCTCCTCACGAGCGGGATCGTCTCGGCGCTCTTGATCGCGCTGACACTGATCGGATCGTCGGTGATGGAGGCGTATCAAGTGCTGCTCAAGGCGTCGGTCGTGATTCAGTTGGTGCCGTTTGTGTATATGTTCACCGGGTTGATGATGCTGAATGATGTGAGTACGTTGACGCGGGTGGCCGGGCTGGTGGGACTGCTCACCAGCGTCTTCGGCATCGCGGCGGCGTTCATCCCCACGTCCGATGTTGACAGCGTCGTGGTCTTCGAAACCAAGATGCTGTTGGGCTGCCTGATCCCGGTGGTCATCGGCTTCATCCTGTTCGCCAGGGCGCGAAAGGCTGCCCGCTCATGAACCAATCTCGCACAGCGAGCCCTCCCGCCGTTTCTGCAGCCGCCGCAGGAGATCACGATCGCGAGCTGATCCGCGCCATCGGGCTTCCGAGCGCGGTTCTGCTCGTGGTCGGCAACGTGATCGGCTCGGCCATCTTTCTGACGACCGGCATCATGGCAGACCGGCTGCCGTCTGAAGCGTTGCTGATCACCGCGTGGATCGCCGGCGGCATCATCACGATGGCGGGCGGCCTGACGTACGCCGAAATGGGAGCGATGTACCCCCGCTCCGGCGGCCTCTATGTGTTCCTCGAGCAGGCGTACGGACCCGTATGGGGATTTCTGTTCGGATGGGCAGGCGCGCTGGTGGTGCTCACGGGCAGCATCGCGGCCGTCGCCGTGGGGTTTGCGGAATACTTCGGCTACTTCGTCCCCGCGCTGTCGACGAAGGTCGAGGCGATTGCCCTGCCGATGCCGTGGGGTGTGCTTCGAATCTCGGCCGGGCAGGTCGTGGGGGCGGCGTCGATCGCCATTCTCGGCGCCGTGAACTACGTGGGCGTGCGCACCGGGAACGCCGTGCAGGCGTTTCTCACGGTCATCAAGGTCGCCGCGCTGGCCGCGCTGCCGATCCTCGCGCTTGTCGTGTCACGCGTGCAGCCGCACTTCACGCCGGTCATGCCCGACATCGCGCGTCCCGGCGCCGCCTTCGGCGTCGCCATGATCGCGGTGATGTGGGCGTACAGAAGCGTGGTACTACGTGGCGTTTACCGCGGGTGAAATCAAGGATCCGGTGCGCAATGTGCCGCGAGCGCTGGTTCTCGGCATCGCGCTCCTGGCGACGATCTACGTCTCTGTCAATCTCGCGTACTTCCATGCGCTGTCGCTCGACGAGATGCGCGGTGTCGTGCGAATTGCCGAACGGGCGGTCACCGCGCTCGTCGGAGACGGGGGAGCGCGCCTCGTCGCCGCGACGGTTGTCGTATCGACCTTCGGGTGTAATGCAGCCGGCGTCCTCGCGGCGTCGCGCGTCGTGTATGCGATGGCCGCAGACGGCATGTTCTTCAAGGCCGCGAGTCGTGTGCATCCGGTCTATCGCACACCGCACATCGCGATCGTGATGACGTGCGCGTGGTCCGCGCTCCTGACGCTGAGCGGCAGCTATGAGCAGCTCTTCACGTACGTCACGTTTGCGTCGGTGCTCTTCGGCGTGCTCGGGGGCGTCGCCATTTTCAAGCTGCGCTACAGCAAACCCGATGTGCCGCGCCCGTACCGCACGTGGGGGTATCCGGTCGTGCCCGCGATCTTCGTTCTCGGTCTTTCGATCCTCGTGGTGAACACATTGTTCGAACGGCCCGGCGAATCGATCACAGGGCTGGGCCTTGTCGCGCTTGGCCTGCCGGCGTACTTCTACTGGCGGAAGAAGCACGTGCAGGACTCCCGATCCTGACATGCGGCCGAACGTTCTGTGATCGTTATATTCTTGTGGGCCGTGCGGCAGGGTCTTGAGCCTGGAGCCCGACCCGGAGCCCGACCTGGAGCCCGAAGCCTGGAGCCCGTAGCCCTTTCCTATGCGCATTGCCATCCTCGGATCCGGCGCCGTCGGCGGTTACTACGGCGCGAAGCTCGCCCAGGGTGGGCACGACGTGACGTTCATCGCGCGCGGGGCGCATCTCGAGGCCATCCGGGCGCGCGGCCTGTCAGTGAGAAGCCCGCTCGGCGACTTCGTCGTCAAGTCGCGCGCGGAGAACGATCCGGCCAAGGTGGGCCCCGTCGAGCTCGTGATCTTTGCGGTGAAGTGCTACAGCAACAGAGAAGCGCTGCCGATGCTAAAGCCCCTGTCGGATACGTCGACGACCGTGCTGACGCTGCAGAACGGAATCGACAGCGCCAATGAAGTCGCCGGCGTGGTCGGAGAGTCGGCGACACTGGCCGGCGCGACGTACGTGGCGACCGCACTCGAGGCGCCAGGCCTGATCGTGCAGACGGGCACGCACCGCCGAATCTCGTTCGGCGAGGTCTTCAACGTGGGTTCGGGCATCTCGGACCGGGTCGCGCGGATTACCCAGGCCATGGTTGACGCGGACATCGTCGTCGAGCCGTCCGCCGATGCCAGGGGTCCAATCTGGGAGAAGTTTGTGTACCTGTCGCCATTCGCCGGTTTCACCGGCGCAGCACGTCTGCCAATCGGCCCGCTTCGCACCGAGCCGGCAATTCGCGCGCAGCTCATCGAGGCATCGGCGGAGGTCGAGCGTGTCGGGCGCGCCGATGGCATCGAGTTCCCTCCCCACATTCGCGAGAATCTCGTTACCTATTTGGATGCCATACCGCCCGACACGCGATCGTCACTCCTGATCGACCTTCAGCAGGGGAAGCCCATCGAAGTGGAAGCGCTGCAGGGCGCCGTCGTGAGACGTGGACAGAGGGTCGGCGTACCGACGCCAATAATGGCGACGCTGTATGCCGTGCTCAAGCCTTACGAGCACGGGCCCTATCGAACTTCGTCGTTCTAAGTTCCTGGGGCTTAGTTCTTAGGCGGACCTGTCTTGCGTCGATCCTTCCGAAGCACCCGACGGTCGGCTGCCTTGTTGACGATGCGATCCGGATCTCGGGGAACAGACGTGTCGATTTCTTTGAGAACTCCGCGCAACTTCTTGATGTCGTCCTGACCTGCCATGCCGCGATTCACTAGTCAGAACCCCGAACCTTGTTATCCCGGTATCGCGCAGCGGTTCGCGCCAGCTTCGAGGTCGATCAGGTCTGTTGGCATCGACTCGACGCCTTCGTTGATGCGGACGATGGTAAGGTGGTTGGGAGGATTGGCGGGAATTCTGGCGAGAATTGTCGAAACGAATTCCGATTCGGGCAACGCCGCCAGCGAGATCGCGCTGCGCACGTGCTCGAGCGTATCGACATGTGCCACGCCATCGAACGGAACGGCGGAACTGGTATGGCCTGGCAGCACGACGAGAGTGCCCGGAAGCGGCAGCACCCGCTCGACGAGCGAGTGGTAGAGCAGGCCAGCACGGACGCGCGATTCATCACCCGCGGCCTTCAGGTCGGGACGTCCGACGCCGTGAAGAAACAGCGTGTCCCCCGTACAGAGTGCCGCGTTCCCGAAGAGATAACACGTGCTCTCGTGCGTGTGCCCTGGCGTGACGATGGACTTGATGGTCGTCGCACCGATCTTGATCTCCTGCCCGTCGTCGAGTGGTGTGAACGGGAGCGAGACGCGCTTCTGACGAGGCAGATAGACCGGTGCGCCCGTGAGCCGGCCGAGCGCGTAGGCCCTGGAGACATGATCGGCGTGGACGTGCGTATCGAAGACCGCGGTGATCTTCCACCCGTTGTCCTTTGCAATGCGCTGAAAAACGGCCGCGTCAATCGACGGGTCGACGACGGCTGCTTCTGAACCAGAGGCGAGGATATACGCGAGACAGCCCTTGCCTGTGCGGCGGACCTGAATGGCCCGCAGCCCGGGCGATGGGAGAGGGATCTCCGCGGTATTCCAGGCCTCGCTCCACCCGGCCATTCCTCCCCGCAACGAATAGGCCTGGAAGCCGAGTCCGTCCAGCACTTGCGCCGCCAGGATGCTCGTCCGACCGCGTGCGCACACCGTCACGACGGGTACGTTCTTCGGAAACGTGGCCGCAATCTTCTGGACTGACGTCGGGTCTCCCTGCCGCAGCTCGGTGTACGCATCCACGTGCTGGCTGCCCGGGATCGACCACTCGGCGCGCTCGACAGCCGGGCGCACATCGAGAATCGTCAGCGGCTTGTGGGTGTCGAGCGCCGAACGCAGTTCCTCGGTTGTCAGCTCTGAAACAGCCACGGTTCGTGCTCCTTCTTTCGCGAAGTCTTGTCAGACGCCGGCGAAACGAGGCAGTTGATATTTACGGCCCCGATGCGACCAGCGTAACATAACCGGCACATTTTCGAAGGTCATGCGTTCCTTCACAACGACCTGATGCCCCCGGTTTCGGCAGGGCTCGTCTTTCTGATCTTTCTCGCGGGTGGCCTCGCAGGCTCCCTTGGAGCTTTGCTCGGCATCGGCGGCGGCGTGTTCCTCGTTCCGTTCCTCACACTGTTTTTGCACATCCCGATCCAGTTTGCGATTCCCATCAGTCTGACGACGGTCATCGCGACGTCGAGCGCCGTGTCGGCGGGCACGGCCGGACGTCAGCTCATCAATCTTCGTCTCGGCATGTTGCTCGAGGTTGCCACGGCTGCGGGCGGTCTCGTCGGAGGACTGACAATGAGCCTGATGTCGGTGCGGGCACTCCATGTGATGTTCAGTCTCGTCGCGGCCGGCTCTGGCCTGATGATGCTCGGGCGCCTGGACCGGCGAAACGTGAACCTCGATCCAGCGGCGGACCCGGGCCGGCTCGGAGGCCGATACTTCGAAGAGGAAAGTGGCGGCATCGTGAGCTACCGCGTGAAACGGGTGCCGCTTGCACTTGTCGTCTCGTTCTTTGCGGGTAACATCTCGACGCTGCTCGGTATAGGCGGGGGAATCGTGAAGGTCCCCGTCCTGAACGCGTGGTGCGGTGTGCCGCTGCGCGCGGCGGCCGCAACGAGCGCCTTCATGATCGGCGTCACAGCCACATCGGGCGCCGTCATCTACTATGGGCGCGGCGACCTCATCCCGCCGCTCGCAGCGGGAGCCGTCCTCGGCGTCCGGCTGGGGTCGGCGGTGGGGCTGCACTTCGGCGAGAAGGCGACGGCACGATGGCTCAAGGTCTTGATGGCAGTCGTGCTGTTTCTTGTATCCTTCCTCATGTTCAAGAGGGCAGGATGACGAACGGCGGTGCATCGCGTATGGAGCTCGTTTTGGGCCGCGTTCTTCATTTCGGCTCGATCGGAAGCACCATCCTGCTGATTATCGGCCTGATGTCTGCGCTCTGGCTGCCTGCCAGCTGGCCGGCGACGTTCTTCCTCCAGGCGGGGTTGATCGTGCTCATGGCAACGCCCGTGGCCCGAGTAGTGGTCTCGGTCGGGGAGTACGCCGCGGGCCGCGACTGGCTGTTCGTGGCTCTGACGATGATCGTGCTTTTGGTTCTGCTGGGGAGCCTTCTGGTCGCGGTGTCCGCGTAGCCGAATTCCCCATGGTACAGACGATTCCGCGAAGCACGTCCGGCGGCCCGGCGAAGTGGGCCAAGGTGATCGACCACACGTCGTGCATCGGTTGTCACGCCTGCACGACGGCCTGCAAGTCCGAGAACGAGGTGCCGCTGTCGGTCACGCGGACGTACGTCAAGTATGTCGACGTTGGCGAGTTCCCGCAGGCGCGCCGCGCCTTCCAGGTCACGCGCTGCAATCAGTGTGAAGACGCTCCCTGCGTCACGGCGTGTCCGACGAGCGCGATGTTCAAGCGGCCCGACGGCATCGTGGACTTCGCGAAGTCGATCTGCATCGGCTGCAAAGCGTGCATGGCCGCGTGTCCGTACGATGCGATCTTCATCAACCCCGAAGACCACGCCGCAGAGAAGTGCAACTTCTGCGCGCATCGACTCGACATGGGTCTCGAGCCGGCCTGTGTCGTCGTGTGCCCGACTCAGGCGATTCTTGTGGGCGATCTCAAAGACCCTCGCTCGAAGGTCTCGCAGATCGTCATGCGCGAAGCGGTGGCTGTGAGGAGGCCGGAAAAACTCACGCAGCCGAAGCTGTTTTACAAGGGCGCCCATCAGGCCACGCTCGACCCTCTCGCGGCCCGGCGCCCGGCGGGCGGGCTCTTCATGTGGAGCGAGCAGCAGGGCAGCGGGCCTCATGATGTCGTGGCCGGACATCCGGGCGGGACGACCAGTTCGGCCGCCGCGCTTCTCTCGTACGACGTGCACCACACGGCGCCGTGGGACTGGAAGGTGAGTCTCTACACATGGACCAAGTCCCTCGCCGTCGGCACCTATCTCGTGGCGGCGCTCCTGGTGCTTTCCGGATGGCTCGACGCGGACGACAAGCTGTGGTCGCTCATCGCGCCTGTCGTCTCCGGCGTGTTTCTCGCGGCGACGGGCGGCCTCCTCATCTGGGATCTCGAGCATCCCGAACGGTTCTTTCTGATCTATACCCGCCCTCAGTGGCGAAGCTGGCTGGTAAGGGGCGCGTTCATCATTGCGGGCTTCGCCATCGTGCTCGCGCTGCACACGCTGGCCGGTCTCCTGCACCTGACGGCGGTGCCCGGTGCGCTGGCGCTCGCCGGCATTCCAATCGCTGCGATGACGGCGGCTTATACCGCGTATCTCTTCGCGCAGGCGAAGGCTCGCGATCTCTGGCAGAACCCGCTGAAGCCCGTGCACCTGCTGCTGCAAGCCTTTACTGGGGGAGCGGCGCTCTTGCTGCTTGTGTCGCGCTTCGGGTGGGGAAGCCTGGCGACACCGCTCGCGTGGATCGTCGCGGCCGGCAGCCTGATGCACCTGCTTCTGGTCTGGAGCGAGACGGCCGTGGCGCACGCGACGGCGCACGCCGAGCTCGCCGCCCGCGAGATGGTCCACGGAAAATTCGGCCGCTATTTCTGGTTCAGCGCGCTTGCGATGGTGGCGGCAGGATTGGCGCCCCTGCTGGGGCCGATCGCCGCGCTCCTGGCGCTGGCCGGATTGATGGCCCACGAGCACGCCTATGTGCAGGCCGGCCAGTCCGTGCCGCTTGCGTAACGTGGAAGACACGATGAGCGAATCCGATCCGACCAAGCGCAAACGGGTGACGCGGGCCGACACCGAGGCCAGGGGTGAGACCTTCTATCAGGGTCCGAGTGGCATTCATCTCGCGTCATATCCACCCAAACAGCGGTGGGACAACTGGGTCGAGCTCGACTCAAAATCGTGGCCGACGCGCGTCGAGCGCAGCTACATGCTGGTGCCGACGACGTGCTTCAATTGCGAGTCGGCTTGCGGACTCCTGGCGTACGTCGATCGGGACTCGCTCGAGATCCGCAAGTTCGAGGGCAACCCGGAACATCCCGGGTCGCGTGGACGCAACTGCGCCAAGGGCCCGGCGACGCTCAACCAGGTGACCGATCCCGATCGGATTCTCTTTCCGCTGAAGCGCGCAGGCGCTCGCGGCGAAGGTCAATGGGTGAGGGTTTCGTGGGACGAGGCGCTCGACGACCTGGCGTCGCGGATCCGCGCGTCGATCGTGGCGGGCAAGCCGAATGAGGTGATGTATCACGTGGGACGTCCGGGGGAAGACGGCTTCACCGAACGGATTCTCGCGGCCTGGGGCGTGGACGGCCACAATTCGCACACCAACATCTGCTCGTCGAGCGCGCGCGCGGGTTATCAGTTCTGGATGGGCCTCGACAGGCCCAGTCCGGATCACGCGAACGCGGAAGTGATGCTCCTGATCAGTTCGCACCTCGAGGCCGGCCACTACTTCAATCCGCACGCACAACGCGTCATCGAGGGCAAGGCCAGAGGCGCCAAGCTGATCGTCCTCGACACGCGGCTGTCGAACACGGCCACGCACGCCGATCACTGGTTGGCGCCGTACCCCGGTTCCGAGGCGGCGATCATGCTCGCCATCGCCAACCACTTGATCCAGCACGAGCTGTACAACAGGGAGTTCGTGCGCCGATGGTGGAACTGGCAGGAATATCTGGCTGCGGCGCACCCTGAGGTCGAGGCGACGTTCGAGAACTTCGAGCGTGCGTTGCGCCAGCTGTACCGGGACTATACGTTCGAGTACGCCGCCGCGGAGTCCGGCGTGGACGCGGCCGTCATCCAGGAAGTCGCGCGGATCGTTGCGACGGCGGGCACGCGCCTCTCGACACACACGTGGCGCAGCGCGTGTTCCGGGAACGTCGGCGGCTGGCAGGTCGCGCGCACGCTGTTCCTCCTCAATGCGCTGATGGGAGCCGTGGCGACTGAAGGCGGCACCTATCCCAACGCATGGAACAAATTCGTCCCCAGGCCCATTCATGTGCCGCCGCATCCGCCGCAATGGAACGAGCTGACATGGCCGCAGGAATACCCGCTCGGCATGAACGAGCTGTCGTTCCTCCTGCCTCACTTTCTCAGGGAGGGCCGCGCGAAGCTCGCCGTGTACTTCACGCGGGTCTACAACCCGGTGTGGACGAACCCGGACGGGTTCTCCTGGATCGAGGCGCTGACGAATCCCGATCTCATCGGATGCCACGTGGCCCTGACTCCGACGTGGAGCGAGACGGCGTTCTTTGCCGACTACGTCCTGCCGATGGGCCACGCCTCGGAGCGTCACGACCTTCATTCGTACGAGACGCACGACGCGCAATGGGTCGGCTTTCGCCAACCCGTGATGCGTGCGGCTCGCGAACGTCTGGGCCAGGCGGCCGGCAACGATACGAGGGCCTCAAATCCCGGAGAGGTGTGGGAGGAAAACGAATTCTGGCTGGAGCTCACCTGGAGGATCGATCCAGACGGCAGCTTGGGCATCCGCAAATACGCCGAGTCGCTCGCGACGCCGGGTGAACGCCTGGGGCTGGATGAGTACTACGGCTACATCTTCAATCACTCGGTTCCCGGGCTGCCGCAGCGTGCCGAGGAAGAAAGTCTCGCGCCGCTCGAATACATGCGGCGATACGGCGCCTTCGAAATCCGGAAACGCATTGGCGCCGTGTACGAGGAGCCCGTCGCCTCCGAGGAGCTCGAGGACGTGCACGAAGATCGGTTCGGACGCGTGTACACCGGGGCGCCCAAGCCGGCGTCACCGAACATTGTCCCGATTGCGACGCCCGACCCTGACGCGGACGGACGACGGCCCGTCGGCGTCAAGGTGGGGGAAACGATCATGCGCGGATTTCCCACGCCGAGCGGTCGACTCGAGTTCTACTCCCGGACGCTCGCCGAATGGGGATGGCCTGAGTACGCCGTGCCGCGGTACATCAAGAGCCACATCCACCCCGAGAACATGGAGGAGGGGCAGATCCCGCTGATCTCAACATTCCGCCTCCCTGTTCAGATCCACACCCGCAGCGCCAATGCCAAGTGGCTCGACGAGATCGCGCACACCAATCCGCTGTGGATCCATCCGCGTGATGCGGCTCGCCTCGCCGTGGCGACCGGCGAGCTGGTTCGCGTCGAGACCGAAACCGGCTATTACGTCATCAAGGCGTGGGTGACCGAGGGGATCCGGCCCGGAGTCGTGGCGTGCAGTCACCACATGGGTCGATGGAAGCTGGCCGAGCAGGGCCAGCGCCAGATGATGGCAACCGTCCGGCTCGAGCACGACGCTGATCGATGGAAGCTGGCGAGGCAGCGCGGTGCCGGTCCGTACGATTCGAGCGATGCCGACACCTCACGGATCTGGTGGTCCGATGTCGGCGTTCACCAGAACCTGACCTTCCCCGTGCACCCCGATCCGGTCTCAGGAATGCACTGCTGGCATCAGGCCGTCCGGATCAAGCGCGCAGAGCCGGGCGACAAGTACGGGGACATTTCAGTAGACAGCGCAAAGGCGCACGAGGTGTACAAGAAGTGGCTGGGCATGACGCGGCCGGCGCGTCAGCACAGCCCTGACGGCACGCGCCGGCCCTATTGGCTGCTTCGTCCGCTGAAGCCCGCGCGCGAGGTCTACAAGCTGTAGCCTCTGCTCAGTTGCTGCTGCGCTTCAGGCTCTCGATCTCTTCGATCGTGCGCGGCGCCTTCACCGACAAGCGCTTCAATCCGGAATCCGTCAGCAGGAACGAATCCTCGATTCGCACGCCGACGTACTTGAACTTCTCGACCGCGGGTCGCACCTTTTCGATGAACGCCGCGTTCTCCGGAGTCTTGGGCAGATTGTCGAGCGACTCCGGCCGGATGTAGAGCCCAGGTTCGATCGTGAACGCCATCCCCGGCTCGAGGAGCCTGCGATAGTCGCCCGTGTCGTGCACGTCCAGGCCGATGAAGTGGCAGATCCCGTGCGTGTACCACGTCCGGAACTGATCCCCCGAGGCATCGGTGATCAGGCCAAGCTTCAGAAGCCCGGCTTTGATCACCTCTTCCGAAGCCGTCTCGATGGCCGTCGTCCGAACGCCCGATCGCGCCGCCTTCATGGCGGCTTCCTGCGCCGAGAGCACGAGCGAGTAAATCTCGCGCTGGGTGGGCGTGAACCTGCCGCTGACGGGATACGTCCGGGTGATGTCGCCGATCAAGTATTGATAGCTGGCGGCGGCATCGACGAGCAGCAGGTCGCCGGCCTCCATGCGCCGGCTCGATTTCTCGTAATGGAGAACGGTGGCATTCGGGCCGCTTCCGACGATTGACGGATAGCCTGGCGTCATCGCCCCGTTTGCCAGATACACCTGCTCGATTGCGGCTTCGACTTCGTACTCGAACGCGCCGGGCTTCGCCGCGCGCATCCCCGCGACGTGGGCCTCGCTCGAGATCTCCAGGCTGCGCTCCAGCACCTTCTGCTCGTACGCGGTCTTGACCTGCCGCAGGTTGTGGATGGCATCGCTGATATTCACGATCGTCAGCCCGGCCACGCGGTCGCGCATGGTGTTGCCGAATTGCTGCGCGCGGTCGAGAGGGGCCGACATCGCCGGTGGATCCCACCTGAGGGCCAGCCGCACACGTCCATTCGTGACGGCCTCGAAGAACGCGTCGTATTCATTGGATTCGGCCGTGCGTCGAAGGCCGTACGCTCGCCGGTCGAACATCGCCTCGATGAACGGCTGAAACGCCGATGCGAAGTAGACGGTCTCGATGCCGCTCTGCGCCTTGGCCTCGTCAAGGGTCAGGCTGTGCCCACGCCAATGCTCGCGACGGGGATCGGGATCGCGTATGAACAGAATCTCTTTCTGGGTCTGGTTGCCCGGCATGAGGACCAGCGTCGAGTCTTCCTGATCGATGCCAGACAGATAATAAAGGTCTGCGTCCTGGCGGAACTCGTAGGCCACATCGTTCGAAAACGTCTTGGGCTCGGCGCTCCACAGGATGGCCATCGTGTCGGGTCCGAGCTGGGCGACGAGCTTCGCGCGGCGGGCCTTGAGGTCGTCCTGGAGTTCCCCGGCGCCGGCTGCCGACGACATGGATGTGATCAGTAAGAACAAGGCGAGACGTCGCAGCGCCACAATTCCCCTCCTCCCAAGGTCTGACCGGCAGTATCAGCCGACGAAAGGCAGTCTACCAGAAGCGCGCTTGTCGCCTCTTCGGGCGAATATTCGGTCGTGGGTCGGTCTGGCTGTGTGGCTGCGTGAAGGCCGCGTGGCAAGAGCTACCGAATGTCACGCCAGCTGGTCGAATTCGCTGAGCGCCATTGCCTTGTCCACGGCAGGAATCAGGGGAAACGTGGACAGGATGTGCGTGAACTCCTCGCGGGAGACGCCGTACAACCTGGCGACGAGAGCCTGAAGGCGCGCTGTCGCCGTGCTGTGAGCACCGCGCGCGGACAGCAATGTGCGTCCGAGATCGATGGCCTGCTCATGCGAGCGCGTGCCTGTCGCACAGGGTGGCACCGGAAGCCGACCAATGCTCGCGACCGTCACATGCGTGGAAATGCGCGCTCGTATCAGATAGTTGGCGACGTAGCTGTTGAACACGCCGCAAAGATAAATCTGGATGTCGCGGTCGACCTCCGTCTTGAGACAGAAGACAGTGTGTGTCGACACGACGCCGGCCGGCAGGATGGCGGCAATGAGCGTCAGCCGGTTGGTGGGGCTTGCGACGTCGCGGTAGGCGAGCCTCTCGCGGCCGACCTGTGACGACGACCCTGCGAGCGCCAAAGCGCGAGGTTCCTCAATCCATCGGCGCGTCTTCGACAAGTCCACGGTGAAGGGCGTGAGCTGCTTCCCCTCGACAACGGCGATGGGCCCGGGGTGCGACGAGAAGGCGTCGCGGTCGTCGCTGGCGTTCAGCTCGCGGCCGAAGCGGAGGTTCCAACCCTCCAGGGCGCCGATCATCGGACACCGGGACGCGACGCCTTCGTGGATGCGCACATCGAGCGCGCTGCGGAAATCGGGGATGACCAATGACTCGCCTGACAGCCTGCGAATCAACGTCGGGCTGACCTGGACCGCGCGCGCCTCATCGACCGTCGTCAACCGACGGTCAGCCACGGCATCGAGGACACCCGGATCATCCTCGCCGAAGCGACAGCCGATGCTGCGGGTGACCGCGCCGTTCGTTGATGTCATCAGCAGGAAACGGATGCTTCGATGAACCGGGAAGATGCGACGACGGTTCTCGAACCCGACGAGCATGTCGGTGTCACATTTGTCGACGAGCTGTCTTCTGAGCCGGGTGCTCCCTGCATCGAGGGCCAACCCGGATGGAACGACCAGGCCCAGACGTCCTCCATTTCGAAGGAGCGACAGCGCGCGCTCGACAAACAACTGATAGCTGTTGGCGTGGCCATCCCGTGACAACGAGTAGACTCCGGAGTCGCGGACGAAGCGCACGACATCCTTCAAGCGGTCCCGAGGAACCCCGTCGGGTGAATCGGCTCGCAGGACGTCCCACGGCGGGTTGCCGATCACCGCGTCGAACCCACCAGACGCCCGCGCCCGCCCGTCCTGATCGAAGAAGACCTCGGGAAACTCGAGGTGCCAGTGGAAGAAACGCCAGGCTGTCGAGACGGACCGCGCTGTCGAGAGGAACGCCGACAGCGTTCGCCCCTGAAGCACAGATTGGCGACCCAGCACCGCGCTCATCAGCTCGCCGAACGCCTTCCCAGGAGCATCGTCCCCGTTTGGCCAGAACCAGCAGGCGCACCAGAGATCGAATGCCGCTTTAGAGCGCGCGAGGATCGATGCCGGCTGGTTGAGTTTTCTGAGCAGTTCTTCCTTTGAGCGGACTGCGTCGAGAGTGTCGTCAGCCTGGAGAGCCATCCGGCTTCGAACAGGCAGGACGTCGCGCACGGTGTCCGCGACGAATGAGTCATCGAAGAGCGACAACGTTGACGGTCGGGTGCGGGCCGCCGTGCGGGCCGGCGGCGCGCGGCGCATGACGTCATCGCGCGATGCGCCCAGCAGGCTGTTGCCCGCGAGCAAGTGGTGGTCCAGGAACGTCAACGGCTGATCCCTCGCCATCGTAACGAGCCACATCGAGAGCCGTGCGAGGTGCACCGCCGTCGGGTTGAGGTCAACGCCAAAGAGGCACCGCTGTGCCACCAATCTCCTGAAACCTGCGCGGTCCTCGTCCGTTATCTCGCTGGAGCCGATCCGTCCTTCTCGAACGAGTGCTGCTTCATAGGCAGCCGCCAGGTAGCGGCATGCCGCGACGAGAAAAGCGCCGCTCCCCATCGCCGGGTCGACCACGCGAATCTGGAGTACCTCGTCTGACGAGGCATCGCTCACGAGCGGCGCGAGCGTCCGGCGCACCAGGAAATCCGTGAGGGAACGCGGAGTGTAGAAGGTTCCGCTGGCCTTCCGACCACCGCCGTCCGGACGCAGGACAACGCCAGCAGGGTCGCGCCTCACGATGGATTCTGCTCTCGTGGGGGAAATCCACGCCGGTTTGTAGTCGAGGACACTTTCGTACACGGCGCCGAGCTGCTCGACGCCGAGATCGCGATAGGCGATCCGCTCACGTCCGCTCGTTCCGACAGGGCGGGTTGACAATGCCAGCAGCACGCGCCGCACAACTTCATCGTCCGGGTCGAGGTGCTCGGCCAAGGGCGCGTGTTCGGGAGCGAAGAGTCGGCCATTGAAGGGAGCGACCATCAAGCTTCCGGCCTGACAGCCGTCATGCGCGAGTCGCGACATCGCGGAGAGAGCATCCCAGAGGCCCGTTGGCCGCTCGGACGACTCGACGATGTCGCGCAAGGCTTCGACGGTGTAGCTCGGTCGATAGATCGGGTGCCAGACAGGCACCAGGCCTCGGGCCTCGGCAAAGAGCAGGAACAACACTCGATAAATCAGCGTCAGGCATTGCTCGACCTCGTTTCGAAGGTCCCCGTTCCGCTGTGCCTGCGTCTGATTGACCATGACCTGGAGCAACTGGATCAAAGCGTCGCGGACGCCGGTCCGGAGCGACCGGCAAACGGACTCCGAGTGCCGAGCCGACGCATCACGGATCTCTTCGATGAGCGCAGGCGACGATGACGTGCGGGCGAACGCCTCGGCTCGGACGGCGCCCCAGAACACACGGAACGTCTCGCGGTCGCGCATCGTCGGCTCGAGTTCGAACTCGAGATGGGCACGCGAGTAGGACCGCTCGACATCGATCAGGCGAAGCGACATGCCGTTGAAGCAGAACGCCCACCGCGCGCCCATGACGATCGCGTGCCGCACCGCAACGCGCCACAGGACGCCGAGATCGCCGCCATAAGTGGTAGAGAGCAAACACACGACCGTTGTGCCTGCGCGCAGCCGGACTGCATGGACGCCATCTGACAACACCGCGGTCGCGCCCACGTCAAACATCAGGCACTCGGCGAGACCGCACGCCGCGTCGTGTATTGATCGAACGCTGGAAACAAGATATAGGCGTGACAGGTGCTCGGCGTGCCACCGCCCGAAAGCGTGCCATGCGCTCTCGAGCGTCGACGAGCCGATGCGCCCGGCAAAGACCTCCTGAAACCGTTGCTCGGCAAATGTGCGCGAGAGAAAGACTCCGTGTATCCCGGCGAGCACGACGGCCTCAGGACAGTGATGAAATCAGAATGAGGATCAGGGTGACCTGCACATCGAACGGCCGGTCGATCTGGAGCGCCAGCGCGGCGAGCCGACGGGCGCTGTCGGCGAGTCGTTCCTGATGCCGGCTCTCGAGTTGGCCCAGCATTGTTTCAGCCCTGCGATCGAAGAGACCCGCCTGAACCGGGCCGGAGCGCGTCGTCGAACCTGACCGCGCCAAAGCGTTCTCGCGCGATGCTTCCCGGGCGGCGCGGGCCGCCGCCTCATTGCAGAGGACATCGACACGACCCGCCAGCGCCAGCCGAACGAGTCGTTCACAGTCGGGCGCCACAGCGGCCACTTTCGGAACAAGCCAATCACGGAGCGCCGAAGGTTGGTGGGGAGATCGGGCACCGACCAGGCGGGCCTCGAGCGGCACAACCGTTTCGTCGATGAAATGTCCGCTGCCGTCTGTGACCAGCGCGTGGTAGATGGCAACAAGCCCGGGACGACAAAGGCCTCCGGAACTCTTGCGTGACGTGGTAATCCAGGGTCCGGCCGCGATTGGCGGGCCGGGGATCAATCCCGTTCGGTCGGACGGCGCCTCTCGGGTACCCGGCGCTCCACGACGCGCGCGCAAATGTCTGAGCACAGTCAGCCGGTGCGCTTCGAGTCGCGCGTCGCCTTGAAGATCGATGGTCGAACTGAGAGTGCTCGCAGAAACGGCTCGTGGAGCGTGCGTGGAAACCGAGAGATCCGCGAGCCGGGAGGACGGACCGGTCGGCCAGTCGATCAATCGAGGAGCGACGTCTCCTTCGGTCAACCTGCCGATCGGATCCGGCATGTGGCCCAGCGTCCTTCTTGCCGACTCCCATCGCGCGACGAGGCGTCCAAGGATGACTGATTCCGATGTGCCTCGAGCCAGGAGGTGACATGCGTGCACAACCCGTGTCTGACCTATTCGATCGACGCGCCCGATTCGCTGTTCGAGGCGCATCGGGTTCCAGGGCAGCTCCAGGTTGACGATCAGGCGGCAGGTGCGCTGAAGATTCAGACCTTCGCTCGCCGCATCGGTAGCCACCATGACGCGGGCGTCGCCGCCGACGAATTGCCGGCATGCCGCCCGACGCTCGTCCTCGGTCTGCCCGCCGTGCAGTGACACCACGCTCGTTCCGTCGCCGATTGACAAAAGGACCCGATCGAGCGTGTCGCGATACTCGGTGAAGACGAGGGCCGGCTCGGTGGTTCGTCCAAGCAGCCTGACAATGAACCGGATCTTGCTCTCCGACTTCGATGCGGTATTGGCCGCTCGAATCACGCGGAGCAGCCAGTCTCGTTCGTCGCCGACGTCCTCGAAGCCCGGCGCAGCGAGCGTTTCATCAGGCACTCGGTCCGCGGCTTGATCGTCGTCGCTCAGCTGGGAGAAAGGCAACGCTGCCTGACGTGCAATCGGTTCGCCGCTCAGAAGGGCGAGGCGCCGCTCTGCCGACTGTTGAAGCGAGCCCGCACTCGAGCAGGCCCGCTTGGCGAGCACGATCATCGCGAGCCGACTGCCAGACGCGTCGCCTGCTCCCCGCCACACTCGACGGATGTACGCGCGCAGAATGATGTGCATGTCGCGCTCGGCTGCCGTCGGTCTGACACGAAAGAGGCGCACGCGTCTCGTGATTCGATGGCCGACGGCTGAGCGAGTTCGCCTGAAGAGCGCGATGGGTTCTTCGTCATCGAGCCGTCCCAGACGGCAGAGATCGACGAACGCCTCGTGTCGGCCAGTATGTGGCGTGGCGGTCAGGAGCACCAGGCGGCGGGCTCGACTCGCAAGCAACCGCACAGCGGCCGCGCGCTCGTTGACGGCGGTTGCGCCATGCGCTTCGTCCACCAGAACGACATCCCAGAACGATTCGAGGATCGGCCCCAGCGCCTCGGGGCGTTTCGCGAAATCGATCGAGACGATGCGAATGCCGTCGAGGGCCCAGGGATTCAGTCCTCGCCAGTGGGTGGCGACCTGACGGGCGAGAGCGGCCGCGTCAATGACCTCCGCTTCCAACCGAAACCGATCCGCGAGCTCGGACTGCCACTGCGAGCGGAGCGCCGCCGGTGTGAGAATCAGCACGCGCTCCGCCTGGCGCCTCAGCCGCAGCTCGGCGAGGATCAGTCCCGCCTGAATCGTCTTTCCCAACCCCACATCGTCTGCGATGAGGAGCCGTGGAGTGAGCCCGCGCACGACGGCGAGAGCGGGTTCGAGCTGATAGGGGAACAGATCGATGCGGGCATCGGCCGCCGCTCGAAGTTGGAAGTCCGTGGACAGTGTCGAAAGACGCTCCCGGAGCGCCTGCATCCATCGTCCACGCCGAACAACGGCGGGCCGGAACACCTTGTCGACGATCGACGGTCGATCGAAGGGCGTGAGCAGTGCACGCTCGCGTCCGGCATTCATCCGGCCGACACCGACGAGATTCAGCAGCGTGCATGCTGGAAAATGCGTGACGCCCAGAACCCGCCATCGCTCTTTCCGCACTTCCAGGAGATCGCCGACCTTCCACACGTGCGAGCTTTCCGCCACACGCGCCTTCGGGCTGGCGATCAGATCCTGCACGCTGGGTTCCTCTCCCCCCGCCAACGACGCACGATGGCCGTGCCAGGGCGGCGACTGAGCCGGCGATGGAGCAATGCTGGTGCCAGATTGGAGGAGGGAAGACGATCGGTGAAGTTCCTAGTTCTTGGTTCTTAGCTCTTAGTCACTCCAGGTGCCCTACCGCTAAGAACCAAGAACTAAGAACCAAGAACTACTTAGAAGTCAGAATCGCATTGAAGAGCAGGCGGAACGTCGCGTGCGACTGGGCCCGGTGTTGAGACCGGAATCCAATCAACACGACACGGCCCAGTCCGCTTCGGGCTTCGACAACCGCGGCGCGATCCGCAATGACCGGCTCGCCCTGCAACCAGCCGCTCAGCAGCAGGTCGCGAGGCGCGTACCGGCCCACAACCTGAATGTTGGCGTCAGGTGCGCTGCCGTCGTGCCCACCGGACGTCATTGACGGCTGCATCGTGTCGTACGCGGAGCTGTACGCAAAGAACGCCGCTGTCTGCGGGAGCATGCCGTACGCCAGCGGCTGCGCCGTGTCGAGATCCAGCCGCAGTATGGAACCCGGACAGAAGAACTGATCGGGTCTGACGTCGCGCACGATGTCGCGGACAGGAAGGTGGAACACGTCGATGGCCAGGCTCCCTGATGAATCGAGACAGATCAGCGAGCCGCCGGCTTCGACGAACTGTCTGAGCGCCTCCACCCCCTCCTGACCCAGTCCGCCAATGTACTCGGGTGGCATCGTGCCGGCAGGATGTCCCGCAATCAGCCGATCCGCGGGCGCATCGGGAAGGATGATGGCGTCGAAGCGCGAACGGAGGTTGCCGCGCCGGATATCCGCATCCACCACGGTCTGAAAGGGAAACTCGGTACTGTTCGAGCAGCCAGCGCGTCCATCCTTCATCGATGTTCTCGACCCACGGTTTGTAGAGGCCCAGCCTGATCGGTCGGAGCGCCGTTGTTGACGGCTTGCTCTTCTCGCCCGAGGCTCGCAGGCCAAGCTCTTTCGCCACGTGCTCGATGACGGGCTTGCGCGCCCTTGCTGTTGTCCACGACCATCGATCCGGCAGGATAGGTGTAGCCGGTGAGCTCCGCCGGCGCGTTCAGCCACGAGACGTTGAGGTCCGCCTTGAGCGCGCGATTGAAGGCGATGGCGCCTCCGTTGCCCTTTGTATCGACGACGTAGTACCTGGGCCGGCGCTCGCCCCAGACCTGGGCGGGCGCGATATCGGCGTGTTCGAGCCTCGACATCGCAGGAGGCTCGAAGCGTCGATCGATAGCCACCACGTCAACGCCCATCTGATAGGGGAGCGTCCAGCCGGCCACGTCGTAGGGTCGATCGACGGGTGCGCCGGCGGCTGTTCGACGGACGGGATAGTTCTGCCGCTCGAGCAGCGTCTTCGCGTATGCCTTGTACGGCTGCGCCATGAGCACGATGTCGGTGCCCGCCGGATACGGATTGCCGTCGGCTCTGAACGCCTCGAGGGCGCGGTGCACCTCGATGCGCCCATCGATCAGCAGATTGGCCAGCTTCGCGGTGGCGTGCGGATCGTGCTGGTCGGGCGGAATGAGAAACGCGAACGGTCCACCCTTCCGCCCGGTCTCGACCGCCCGCTGCCCCATCGCGTAGTAATTCCGAATGATCTCGCGCCGGTAGTGCGACACACCTTCGAGGAGCCCGCGCACCGCGCTCAGGTTGTACTCAACGATGTCTCGCAGACGCCAGGTGCCGCCTGGCCATGGATTCGGAAAGTTGAGCTGCGGTCGATTTTCCGGAAGGCCGCGCGGCGAGCCTGTGATCTCGTCGGGAGCAAGCGTGACAGGTGAGGCGATTCGGACGCTGGCGACCTCGGTCAACAGGCAGACGGTGTTGTGCCCGAGCGGCGCCGAATCTTCGTACCCCGGCCAGTAGTAGTCGAACATCGCGTTCGACACTACACCCGAGCGATTCTCCTGCTCGAGCTCGAGGGCCATGGCGTGCCCGAGCAGCCCCGCCTCCCGCCAGATCAGCGGATCGTAGTTGGTATCGATTGGATCGTAATTGGGCGGAACGAAGAATCGCGGACCCCGCTGCGACATCTCGTGCATCGTCAGGAACACCTGAGGATGCCAGCCGCCGTAGAAGAAGTTCGCGAGTGTGCGGTTCTCCGTCATGTTCAACATGAACGCATCGCGATTGATGTCGTGCCCGACGTACTTGTGGTACAGCCAGGGCATCGGGGAGCCTTCGAACGGCGTGCCCTTGTTCTTGCGATACCAGTCAACCACGAGCGAATGGCCGTCCGGGTTGAGCGACGGAATCAGAATGATGACCGTGTTCGTCAGGGCTTCGGTGATGCTGGTGTCGGTTGACGTGGCGAGCTGGTACAAGAGCTCGCTGGCGGCCTGCGTGGCGCCAATTTCCGTTGCGTGAATGCTGCACCCGATGGCGAGCACGGCCTTCTGCGTGTCGGCGATGCGCTGCGCCTCGTCATCCGAGAGCGATCGCGGGTCTGACAGGCGACGATTCGCGGCCTCGATGGCGGCAAGGTTTCTGATGTTGTCCGGCGCGCTGACGAACGCGCCGATCATGCGATCGCCCGATGTGGTCGGGCCGAGCTCCATCAACTGCACGCGATCCGATGCGGCGTCGACCTTCTGGAAGTACTCCTTGATCTCGGTCCATGATGCCAGCTGACCGTCGGTGCCCATCCTGAAGCCGTAGAACGCTTCGGGCGATGGGACCTGCGCGCCCGCGCTGGAGAATCCCGCAAGGATGAGGAGCGCCGGGACAATCAGGAAGCGAAGACGGAAGACCACGTGCCCGGTCGATGGCTGGGTCGATGATGAACGTCGATTCGACATGACAACTCCGGCGTCCGTGCGGCCTGGCGCCGCGGGCCGTGCGCCATCATATCAGTCGAACTGGAGACCGAGGGTGGCCGAGCGGAGGGCGCTCAGTTGCCGGTGTCGCTCGTGGCGGACTCTTCCTCTGAGATCTTGTCGTCAGACTTGCGATGAGTCCTGGAGAGAATGATGACAGGTTCGTTCGGTTTCGACCGGCGACTCCGTTTCCCCCGGTTCATGCGAATGCGCTGAATCTGACAACCGGTGGGGTAGGTCATCGACGCCACCGCAACCGGCAGGTCCAGATCGCTCAGAATCACACGCAAGTCGTCTGCGGCTGTCTGCGGCAGCGGCTCAACGAGCGATGGCTTGCTCGCTTCCGACCTCACCCACGGCGCCAGCCAGCCGCGGCGACTGCCGCCAGCCCAGTCCTGCTCGGGGTGGGCGAGCATTCCCTTTGATCGGGGCATGACGTCGCTCGCGAGGAACGCGTCCACCGTAAGGAAGACGCCATCGGTCAGGCCCCAATCGCGGATGCGCTTGTCCGGCCGTTTCTTCAAGTGCCGGCGTTTCTGAATCGTGGCCTTCTTTGATGGCTGCGTCCGCTGCGCAGGCTGGGCCGTTGCGGTCGGCGGTGAATCCGGCGCCGCAGGCTGTCGCAGCAGTTGGATGTCCGAGCGAAGCGCATTGAACGCACGCGCCAGCCAATCGCCGTCGATCGAAGGACCGGGCTCGGCGGTGGACGCGGCTTCGACAACCGGCGCTGCCGGTGCCGCATCCTTGCCGGCTGCATCCGCCGCCGATGCCGGCGGCTGGACCGACACGCTGATGTACGAGCCAAGCGCCGGCCATGGATTGGACCAGTCAGGCAGCGACAACCACGCTTCGACGACGGGCGCCTTCTCCGGCGCGGGCGTCACCGGCTGGACCTGGGCGACAGCCTCAGCCGGCTTCACGGGCTCGTCTGGGACGGGTGGCGCTGTCGCGTCCAGCGCACGTCTCTGTTCTTCCGGCCAGTCGCCCGCGCCCTGGACGACTTCGACGACCATCGATTCCGAGGGTTCAACCGCCTCCGACATCGGACGAATCAGATCTTCCACCACGGCGGCGACCGAGTCAGTCGTCGCCCACGCGTCGGGCGCTTCCGCCTCGTCGGGCGGGATCTGAATCAACTGCGGGGCAAGCTCGAGGTCGCTCGCCAGAAGCGCCGCGAGCTGCTCTTCGAGCAGCTTCGCAGCAGAAGAGGCCGAGAGCACGTCGACCTTTTCGGCCAACGGCGGCGTCGGCGCCTCCTCCACCTCCGGCTCGTCCTGCTCCGCGGCGGTCGTGAGCTCTTCGGCCACTCTCGCCGTGGGCTGGTGCTGTTCGATCTCTTCGACGATCGGATCAAGTTCTGGAATATCTGCTATCGGCGGAAACGCGAAGATCTCAGCCGGTTCGGCCTCCGGTTCCTCGCCGGGCACATCGTCGGCCACGAGGGCGGGGAGCGCCGGCGACTCGTCGGCCACGACTTCGAGCGTTGGCGTTTCCTGCACAGGCGCTGGATCCGGGAGTACTTCCGGATCGGATGACGGATCGAACACGTCCTCCCGGCGCTCCGTGTTGTCGTCGGCCGGTGTTTCTGCGACCTCGATCCGCTCCGCCACGGCAGCCATCAGCGCCGTGGCCTTCAGGGGATCGGCGTCTGGCTCGACGATAGCCTCTGCGGCGATCTGCCCTGGCTCGACAGCCGCCGCGACTTCCGGCAGCGACGTCTCGTGATCGACCTGGATGGGTGCGAGCGCATCCGGGGCTTCTGGTGCGTCGGCCTCGTAGTCGGGGATCATCTCCAGCGTCGGCTCCGGCCTCGTGTCGTAGGCCGCGAGCTCGCGTATCAACTCGGCGTCTTGCGTTGCGCTTGCGTCGGTCTCCGCGCTCTGGTCCTCGTCGGTTGACGTGGCGATGTGGGGGTCTACGGGTTGGGCGGCCTCAATCGAGTTGGTGCGATCGGGATCGGAGAGGGACTCTGCGTGATCGGGCTGCGAAAAGAGCGCGGACGGCGCGAGGTCTTCCTCGACTGCCTCGGGCTGAACGAACTCCTGCGCCACAGCATCAACGGGCGAGACCAGCGCGAACGGCGACTCCATCGCGCTCGGGGTCGCGTATCGCTCGACGGGCACTTCGTCGATGACCGGCGGTGCCGTATCCGGAAGAGCGTCAATGACCGGGATGGATGGCCGCCGATCACGCGCGGATCGCGCTTCGAGTGCGGGCCGCAGGTACGTTTTCAGTTCATCCGCATATGCCGCGGGATCGTACCCGGTCGGTTTCGCGGGCTTTTGCTTTCGACGAAAAGACTTGAGGAAGCCAGTCGGTTTGTCCTGTTTCGCTTCCGAATCGAGGTTCCCGAGCAGCGGTATCGTGAGCGTCTGCATGTGCTCGGCGCCGTGAAGCTCGCGGAAGTAGTCGCCGAGCTCCACCTCGTCTCGAGGCGAGATGAGCGCACTCACGAGGATCAGATCGGGAATGCGGGACGCCATCGCGGTGACGGCGGCCTCTTTCGAGTCGGCCACGATGAACTCGGCCGAGAGCCGGTCCTCGATGACCCATCGGAGGATTTTCCGCTGCCTGGCGTCTGGTTCGAGGACGAGGACGAGTGCCACGTTCGACTCGGTCAACGGGTTCTGGGTCCGCGCCACGCGCAACCCGACTGTGCGGGTCCGACCGTCGTCGTCCACCGACGCCGTTCAGAGAGGAGTGTCACTAGGTGCGGAGCATGAAGACGACGAGGACCGCGGCCACGACTGAAAAGATCAGCAGCGGCGCATTGTCGATGCTCTGGTCGCGAACCGCCTGAATCACCGCCTCGACGAGCCGATTCGCGCGGTAGCCCCACGACGTCAGCCCTTCTGTGCTGGCTTCGTTGAACAGCAGCATCACGCGTTCCCGCACGCGCGGATCGACTGCGACGAGTGCCGAGAGTACTGCGATGAAGCAGAGCACCGACCCCGCCATCTCGCCCATCACACGTTGTGCCCGGGACTGCATGAGACACCCTGGTTAGATCAACCCGTCCGTCTACCTAGCAAGGCATGTGCCCGGCGACCGCGCATCGTCTACTGGTGCGATCGTCAGAAATTCCGCGAGGTTACAGGTCTCGAGCGCCGAGCTGAAGAGCTGCCGGTGGTGACACGCCTCCGCGGGCCGACAATTTCGATTCGGGCCTTACGAATGTGGGTGGGAAAACCGGGTTGTCGAGTGCATCCCTGAGACACGACGACCAGCCTGCTACTCGGGACGCCACGCGCAAATCCCTGTGAATCCGTGCACTTATCAGCGTCTCATCTTCGACCGGCCGTGGCCCGGCATATTCGTTGCGATGAGTCTGGTCGTCACGCGGCGAGAAAGACCGCCGCATTCGGTATCCGGACATCGCGGCTGCCAGCCGCACGAACGCATCGCAGTCGCGATGCACCAGGAGGGGGAAACATCATGGGTCGTTTGGTTGCCTACGTTTCGTCGCTCACTCGTCGTGAGGAGGGTCAGGACCTTCTCGAGTACGCGCTGCTCGTCGCGCTGATCGCCGTTCTGGCGGTGGGTGCAGTGACGGCGGCCGGAGGGGCTGTGACCGGCGCGTTCAACGCGATCGCTGCCGCGATCTAAGCGTTCCAAGGGTTCGACCGCTGGTGTCAGTCGTCAGTCTCGCGACTGACGGCTGACCCGGCTGTCGCGTAAGAAGGTGTCAGCTTTCCGAAGAACGGGAAGACCTTCAGAGGAGAACGCGGATGCGGATCGCCAAGATCCTCGAACGACTGGTCCCGAGCGACGAGGGCCAGGATCTGCTCGAGTACAGCATGCTGGTGGGACTGATTGCAGTGGTGGCGATCGGGGCGATCACCGCAATGGCTAACCAGATCAACAACGTTCTGTGGCAGACCGTTGTCAATAACTTCTGAGCCAATCGCCGTCGTCGCAGCGATTGCGGGCGCCATGGCAGGTGCGGTCATTGATCTCCGCACACATCGCATCCCGAACATCGTCACCATGCCGCTGGCCGCTCTGGGGTTCGGGCTTGCGGCCGCCGGATCGACGGGCCTGACGGTGGGGACGGCGCTCTTCGGATCGTTTGTGGGATTGATGTTGATGCTGCCCGGACATCTCCTGGGTGGGACAGGCGCCGGAGACGTGAAGCTCGTCGCGGCGCTCGGCGCGCTGCTCGGACCGTCGCGGGTTGTATTTGCGTTTCTCTACAGCGCGATCGCAGGGGGCGTCCTCGCGATCGCCGTCGCGTCGGCCCGCGGTCGATTGAACGGCACCTTTCAGCGGACGGCTCAGCTCGTGACCAATCCCGTGGCTGGCAAGCAGGCCGTCGATGCACCGGGCGCGAACAATCGGTTCTGTTACGGGCCAGCGATAGCGGCCGGCACGGTACTGGCCGCGTTGGGTTTCTGACGGAAGGATGCTCACCATGCGGATGAGGCGACTGAAAAACGAAAAGGGAACGGCGCTCCTCGAGGCCGCCATCACGATGCCCATGCTGCTGCTGGTGGCCGTCGGCATTTTTGAGTTCGGGCGCGCATATCAGACGTGGCAGGTGTTGACCAACGCCGCGCGTGAAGCCGGCCGTGTGGCCGTGACTCCGTATGCGGCCAGCGGCGCGCCCGAGAGTCGCGCGCGCGAGTACATGCAAAACGGCCAGCTGCCCAACTGGGCCAGCGCCAGCGTTTCGGTGGCGGCGACGTCGATCACCGTCAACGGCGTGAGCGAGCCCGCGTCGCAGGTCACGATCAGCTATCCGTTCCAGTTCATCATGCTCCAGCCCGTCGCCCGGCTCGTGCAGCCCGCGACGACGCTCGGGGCACCGTTGACGATGTCCGCCAGCATCGTGATGAGAAACGAGTAGGCGGCGGCAGACAGTTTTCGTGGGAGGCTCATGATGGCCCGCGTCCGGATCTATCTCGTGTTCGCACTCGCGCTGGCGGCAGGTCTCGGCCTCGCCTTCGGCACGTATCGCTACATGCAGAACACCCCGGTCAAGACGGTGTCCCTGCCGACAACGCCGGTCGTCGTCGCGGCCGCCGATCTCGAGCTGGGCGCCGAGCTGCGCGCGGATGACCTTCGGGTGATCCAGTGGCCGGCCAATTCGGTGCCGCAGGGCGTCTTCAACAATCCGACGGATCTCGTGGGCCGCGGCCTGGTCGCGCCGGTCATCCAGAACGAACCGATTCTCCCACCCAAGCTCGCACCTGTAGGCGCGGGCGCGGGTCTTCCTCCAGCGATTCCGGCGGGCATGCGCGCGGTGTCGGTGCGCGTGAACGACGTCATTGGCGTGGCGGGCTACGTTCTGCCTGGCACGCGAGTGGACGTGGTGGCCACGGCGACTCCGACGAAGAACCAGGAGGACGTGACGTCCAAGGTGGTGTTGACCAACGTCAAAGTTCTCGCGGCCGGCACGAAGATCGAGGACACAGACAAGGGCAAGCCGATTCCCGTCAACGTCGTCACGCTGCTCGTGACGCCCGCGGAATCTGAGCGCCTGACGCTGGCCAGTACCGAAGGCAAAATTCAGCTGGCGCTTCGCAATCCGCTCGACGACTCCGCGCCGGCCACGCCGGGCGTCAGGCCCGCCGTGCTTCTGAGCTCGATGAGCAGGCCCGCGCCGCAGCCCGTGTCCGCGACGGCGAAGGCTGCACCAGCACCCGCACCCCAGCCCGAACCCGAACTTCCCAGTGTCGAGATCATCCGCGGCGATAAACGCGCGCGCGAGGTCGTCAGGTAGGAGGTTTCATGTCAGCCGCTCATGCGACTGGTGCCGCCCGGCTTTTGAGCCCGCTCTGCGCCAGCGCTCTGATGGTGATGTTCGCGTCCGATTACGGGTCCACGATTCACGCGCAGGCACCGCAGGTGACCACGGTGGCCGCGGCGAGATCCGCGTCCAGTCCTGGCGCCGAAGCCGAAGCCTCCGAGCTCAACCTGCTCGTGGGTCGTTCGGCCGTCGTCAACGTCGGCCAGCCGATTGCGCGTGTGTCGCTGACGAGTCCGGACATCGCGGACGCGCTCGTCACGACGCAACAGCAGTTGCTCGTGCACGGCAAGACGCCGGGCACCATTTCGATGTTCGTCTGGGATCGCTCAGGCGGCATCAGGCGCTATGAAGTCGTCGTCCAGCGCGACCTCAGCCATCTCGTCGAGCAGATGCGACAGCTCTTCCCAGGTGAGGCGATCACGGTCACCGGGAACGGCAAGGACGTCGTCATTGCCGGCACGGTCTCGAGCAAGTACGTGATAGAGAAGGCGGCAGAGGTGGCCTCCGGCTACGTCGCCAACAAGGACGATGTCGTCAACCTGCTTCGTCAGCAGGAGGGCATCGCCACCAATCAGGTGCTGCTCCGCGTCAGGTTTGCCGAAGTCAACCGCAGCGCGCTGACGCAGCTTGGCATCAATCTGTTCTCGGATGGTTACAAAGAACACATAGGATCATCGGGGACCCAGCAGTTCGCCACGCCGTTCTTCGATCAGAAGAACGCGATGGTCGACAACCATCTGATCTTCACCGATTTTCTGAACCTGTTCTTCTTCGATCAAAAGAACAGCCTGGGAGCCACCGTCAAGGCGCTTCAGAACAAGGGCCTGTTCCAGATGCTGGCCGAGCCCAATCTGATTGCCGAGAACGGGAAGGAAGCTAGCTTCCTCGCCGGCGGTGAGTACCCCTATCCGGTTGCCCAGGGCCAGTCGGGAAACCTCTCGGTCACCATCGTCTTCAAGGAATTCGGCGTCCGGCTCCGCTTCACGCCGACGGTGCTCGGTGGGGACCTGATCAATCTCAAGGTGGCGCCCGAAGTCAGCTCGCTCGACTTTGCGAACGCCGTCGTGGCCAACGGATTCCGCATTCCGTCGCTGCAGTCGCGCCGGGCGGAGACAGAGGTCCAGCTTCGCGACGGACAGACGTTCGCGATTGCGGGACTGCTGAACAACCAGGTGACGTCGAGTCTTCAGAAGATTCCGGGGATTGGTGATATCCCCATCCTTGGGCTTCTCTTCCGCAGCAAGTCCGCTGAGAAGTCGCGCAACGAACTGGTCGTGATGATCACGCCACAGATTCTGCGTGCGGGATCAACGGGTGCCGCGCCCGCGCTCCCCAACCTGCAGGAACCGTTCATGGGGACGCCGAAGAAGCAGCTTCCGCCTCCGGCGCCGTGGCTCGGCCCGACGCCTCAGGGTGGCGCGATGGCGTTGCCGCAGGCGCCAGCGCCGGCGTCAAGCCCGACCAATCTCCAGCCGAGGCTGGCCAGTGAGCCTGCTGCTCCCGGCACCGTTGCGAGCAAAGCCGCAGAACCGAGCAAGGCCGCGGAACCGAAGCAGAGCTCGACTGAACCGCAGGGTTCCGTGACGGACGATGCGTCCAATCCGGTTCCGCCGTGGGTTGCAGAAGAGAAGGCGGCGGCCGCGGGGGATACCCCGCCAGCCACTGACGCGGCGGTCACGTCCACCAAGTCTTCGAAGTCCGACGCGAAAACCACCGAGCGTGCGAAGGAAGAACTGAAGAAGCAGCAGGAAGAGCTCAAGAAGCAGCAGAAGGCCGACAGACAGCAGCAGATCGACGCGAAGCGCGCGGCCGAGGCCGCCGAGCTCGAGCGCAAGCAGGCCGAAGAAGCGCAGAGGATTTCCGAAAAGACCCAGGCCGAACAGGCGCGCCAGGAAGCCGAGCGCGCCAGGAAACAGGCGGAAGAGGCAGCCAAGCAGGCTCAGCTCGAGGCCGAACAGGCGAAGAAGCTGAAGGCGCAACAGGCACAAGACGCGAAGAAGCAGGCGGCCCAGGCGAAGAAGCAGGCCGAGCTCGACCGGAAACAGCGTCAGGCCGACGAGAAACGCGGCCAGGCGATCGCGATGGCCGAGGCCAAGCTGAAGGCGGCGCAGGCGGAGTACGAAGCCGAGGTCGATCGGGCGCAGAGGGAAAAAGCAGCGCAGCAGACGGCATCACAACCGAAGCAGTAACGCCGCCGCCGAAAAGGCGCGAGTCACGGGGCAGTCTGGTTCCTCTTGGTGACTCTCCGGCAGGTGGTGGCCGTGAGCGTTCCCAAAGGAGTGTCCAAAATGGCGAGGATGATTTCGAGGCTGAAGCACGACGAACGCGGGCTGTCGCTCGTGTTCGTTGGGATGGGGTTCATGGCATTTCTGGCGGCGTCGATGCTGGCCGTCGACGTCGGCATGCTCATGACCGCGCGATCGCAGGCACAGAACGCCGCCGATGCGGGCGCGCATGCCGGCGCCGTCGCGCTCGCCTTCGACGACTACAACAACAGGAGCTCGAGCGGTCCGGCAGTGCAGTCCGCGCTCCAGGCCGCGACCGGCTCGGCGAACGACGTCATGGGCAGTCCTGTGTCCATCACCCCGGGCGACGTGACGTTCCCGAACGATCCCAGTGGCCGGCCGAACTGGGTGCGTGTCAGCGTCTTCCGTGCGGGCGGCCGCAGCAATCCGATTTCAACGCTGATGGCCTCGATCTTCGGCACGACGACCGCCGATATCAGCGCCACGGCCACCGGCGAAGCGTCGCCCGCGAACGCGGTGACCTGCGTCAAGCCGTTTGCGGTGCCTGACAAATGGACGGAGCGTCAGACGCCGGCGTGGGACGTGAACGACACGTTCTCGGCGTTTCCAACCAACCCGTCGGTGCTGCCTGACATCTTCCGTACGGTGACGTCCGGCACTTACACCGGCTACAACCCCTGGACCAATCGCGGTCTCCAGATGACGCTGACCATCGAGGCGACCAACACGATCAAGCCCTCGATGTACTGGGCGATTCAAATGCCGAGCGGATTTCAGAGCAGCATCGCGAGCTGCGACAGCGACATGATGCACTTCGGCGACGCCCTGGTCGCGGATCCGTCGGCGACAGACAACCAGACGGCCGCGGGCATCTCCGATCTCATCGCGCAGGATCCGAGCGCCTACTGGGACAGCGCTCATCAACAGGTCGTCAGCTCGCACAGCCCGAGCCCGCGCGTGATCGTCGTGCCGGCTTACGACCCGATGTATTTCGATCAGGGCAAGCAGGTGATGAACTTTACGCAGCTTCGCGTCTCCAACTTCATCGGGCTCTTCATTGAAGGACTGTCTGGCAATAACGTGCAGGTTCGCGTCGTGCCGATTGGCGGCATCATCGATCGTAACGCGTCGGCGGCACCGAGCGGATCGTTCCCGCGCGCGATCCGGCTCGTCGAGTAAGAGTCCCTCGTCAGAACCGGCTCCTTCGGGGCGCGTCACACGCCCCGAACGGGGCTCACATCGCGGACGACAAGGGTCGATAAGGCGTACTGAGCGGTCCCCAAGCGGTTGCTGACCGTGGGGACCGCTCTTTTTTGTGCCTGCCCGATCGCCCCGGCAACACTCAGGCAGGCCACCCGGGTCCCTTTCTCGATGTATCAAATAGACGTCGTCAGCATCCGGAGCGCCAATGCCCGTTCAACGAGAGCGCGGCTGGCCATCTGGACGGCCGTGAGTCGCACGGTCTGGATGCTCGGCGCGACCAGTCTCTTCACAGACATCTCATCGGAGATGGTCAGCAGCGTGCTGCCGGCCTACCTGGTGCTCTACCTGCATCTGTCGCCGCTGCAGTTTGGCTTCATCGACGGCCTCTACCATGGGGTCACAGCGCTCGTCCGCGTCGCGGGAGGCGTGATCTCGGACCGGTGGAATCGACACAAGACGGTGGCGATTGCGGGGTACGGCTTGTCGGCATTGTGCAAGCCCGCGCTCATTCTCGCGGGTGGTGTCTGGTCCGCCCTGGCGGGCGTGATCGTGCTCGATCGGACGGGGAAGGGCATACGCACCGCGCCCCGAGACGCCTTGATCTCGCTGAGCACTCCCGCGGAGCAGCTGGGAACTGCCTTCGGCGTGCACCGCGCCATGGACGCCTGTGGCGCCATGCTCGGGCCGCTGGCGGCATTCTTCCTCCTCGCGAGCGTGCACGACGGGTTCGACGCCGTTTTTATCATCAGCTTCTGCGTGGCGCTCGTCGGACTGAGCGTGCTGGCGCTGTTCGTGCCTGAAGCGGAGGTTGTTCGTCAGGAGAACGCGCCGCGCCCGTCGTTCGGGTCCACGTTCGCGCTTCTTGCCGATGTCAGGCTTCGCACCCTGACGATTCGTCGGAAGCCTGTTGGGGCTCGTCACCATCAGCGACGGGTTTCTGTATCTGCAGCTGCAGCAGCGAAGCGGCATGGGCGCTTCAATGGTGCCTCTTCTCTTCGTCGGCACCTCGCTTGCCTACCTGCTTCTTGCGGTTCCGGCCGGACGCCTGGCCGATCGGTTCGGTCGCGGCCGTGTGTTTCTCGCGGGACACGTGCTTGCCGCGGCCGTCTGCGGCCTGCTCTTTCTACCGACGGTTTCGATGGCGTCGATCGCGGTCACGCTCGCCCTCTTCGGCGGTTACTATGCGGCGACTGACGGCGTCCTCGTGGCGATGGCGAGCGCCATCGTCGATCCCGCGCAGCGAACGAGCGGGCTGGCGCTCCTGACGACCGCGACGAGTCTCTCGCGGCTCGTCAGTTCAGTGGTCTTCGGCGCTCTGTGGATGTGGTTCGGGCCCTCCTCGGCCACTGGCCTCTTTGGCTGCGCGCTGATCGGCGGCGCCCTCACAGGTGCATTTGTCTTGAAACGTGTCGAGAGTCAATCGAGCAATGAATCGAAGCTCCTCTGACGAACCAGTGCCGTCGTCGCAGCCGCCATCACGCTCGAAGGTCGGAACCTTCATCATGATTGCGCTCGTGGCGTTTCTGGTGAGCACGAGCTATCTGGTCTCGGCGCGACGGCGAGTCACGGCGCGTGATGCGAAGGTCGAACCGCCCGCGAGCGCGGAACTCCTCGCCGCGGTGTCCGCAAAGCCGCATGTCGTCTTCGTGAAGGGCGATGCGCGATCGGGTCATCGAGCCGCGGTCGCGGCGCTCGACGATCTGTCCACACCGTTTCTGACGCCTCTCTCGTGTGAGCGCGTGTATCTTCAGCGCGGGGCGCGGCACGTGCCTGAACGCCGAGACAGGTCGGGCTTCAAGAGCTACACCGTCTCGACGTTCGACGAGTCCTTTCACATTGTCCGAACCAGCGGCCTTCCGGGAATTCCAAGCCGAACGCGCGTGTCGGAGAACGGTCGCCTTGGCGCATTCACCGTCTTCGTGAATGGCGATTCCTACGCCACCGCGGGCTTTTCCACACGGACTGAAGTGATCTCGCTCGAGAACGGCGCCTCGCTCGGGAACCTCGAGCAGTTCGCCGTCGAGAAGGATGGCCAGGCTTTCAGGGCGGTCGACTTCAACTTCTGGGGCGTGACGTTTACCGATGATGGCAGCCAGTTCTACGCGACGCTGGCCACCGGCGGCCGGACATATCTCGTGCGAGGGCAGACCGCCGAACGACAGGCGACGGTGATCGCGGAGAACGTCGAATGCCCTTCGTTGTCACCCGACGAGACGAGAGTCGCGTTCAAGAAGCGCGTGACGAACCTTGGATTCTCGACGTGGCGTCTGGCTGTGCTCGACCTCCGCACTGGTCAGGATACCATCCTCGCCGCCGAGCCTCGCCCCGTCGACGACCAGGTCGAATGGCTCGATGCCGACCACCTTCTGTATGCGCTTCCCGATGACAAGGCGCTCGGTCGCACCAATGTGTGGGTCGCCAACGCCGACGGCACCGGGCAATCCCGCATTTTTCTCACTGACGCCGCGTCTCCCTCTGTCGTCCGGACTCCCGGCTATTCGGCCACGCACGACTGAGCGCCGGCCGCTCGCGTTACACAACTGTAAGGCTGACCCTCCATCTCGTGACCGCCAGTGCGGCTCACAGTTGAACGCTTCCGCTAACAGCCTTATCTCAAACAGTTAGCGCATCGCCCTTCCGGGCATACCAATTGCTGAGCCTCAAGCAGATTCGGCGGATCCATTCCGCCCGCAATTCGTCGCCCTTGGCCGATGCCTTCAACCAGCGCTCCCCGATTCCACGAACGCGAGAGACATCCATGACAGCAGGAGCCCGCCGACTCTCGATCATGTTACTCACCGCAATGGTTCTCGCGGGAGGGCTCTTCAACATCCACACCCTCGCCGTCGGACCCGGCGTGTCGTTCTCATTTCTTCAATTGGGCTTCACGCAGGAGCTGATCGGCGTCACGAACAACCTGCTTACAGGTGACGTCGACGGAGACGACGTTCCGGACGGGATCCTCGGAGGCGTGGCCTTCGATCCACACGGCAATCCGATGGTGGCCGAGTGCGAATTCCAGGGGACACGATTGCACGTCTTCGATCTGCAGTCATCACCGCCGCCGGTGCACGACAACGATCTTTCCAGCGAAACGATTCTGAATTCGCAGGGCGGCTGCGGCCTCGTCAATCATCCGGACGGGTATCTGTATGTCGCGATGAACGACGGCACGAACGGGATCGCGAAGATCAGCCGCGCGACCGGCGCGTTCCTGGCCTTTATGGGCCCCCCCGGAAACTCGCTTGGCATCGCGGTCGATCCTCAGGTGAACCAGTCAGGCACGCACGATCTCGTCTATGCCGCGGCGGACTGCCGCTTCACCGACGGCTGCACGTACATTCGTCTGAACCCTGCCGATGGCACGCACTCTGTCTTCGGGCATCTCGATGGTGAAGACGCGGACTTCACCGATGGCATGTATTTCGACCCGACAGGCAACTATCTCTTCATTGCCAATCGGTCGCCCGAACTCCGCATGACGGTGCTGAATCGCGCCGGACAACTCGTCCAGCATGTCGCAATGGAGAGCGAGCCGGACGGCATCGCCTTCCACGCCACCGCGCCGAAGTTCGTCGTCACCAACAACACCGACGGCACGATGACCCGGTTCAATTTCCCAGGTGATGACTACACGCAGCTGCCGACGAGCGTCGACGTGTTTGCATCCGGCGGCTACCGCGGCGACCTGAGCCAGGTCGGCGAGGACGGATGTATCTATCTCACGCAGAAGGGCGTCCACTACAACGACCTCATCTCGACGACGGACTTCGATCCGGACAACAGCGTCGTGCGGATCTGCGGTGGATTCGCCCCGCCTCCAGGCGTCGAGCATGAGGAAGACAACACGGGATCTATTACCGGCACCATCTTCCAGGACACCAACCACAATGGTGTGCAGGATGCCGGTGAGCCAGGCATTCCCGGGGTGACGGTCACGATCACCGATCAGAATGGCAACCCGGTAGTGCCTCCGGGCCCCAACACCGACACGACCGACGCGAGTGGCAATTTCGATTTCCCCGGTCTTCCACCTGGCACGTTCACGATCACGGTGACGCCGCCCGAAGGGCTCTCGTCCGAAAACCCGCAGACCCAGGTGACGGTGGACAGCGGCAGCACGACGCCGGTGGTCACGAACTTCCCGTTGGTCGCGGGCAGCATTGCGGGCTTCGCGTACGTCGACCTGAACGGCGACGGATTCAAGAACGCGGGTGAGCCCGGCATTCCGAATGTGAGCATCGGCCTCGCGGGGGGCCCGGGCGGCTCGGCGATGACGGGCGCGGACGGCGGTTACTTCTTCGGGGATCTGCCGGGTGCATCGTACAACGTGAGCGCGCCGGCGTCGGCGGCTGGTAAGACGCGGTCGACGACCAGCCCGCTCGCTGTGGTTCTCAGCGCAGGGCAGAACGCCACGGACGTGAACTTCGGGTATGTGCCGGGCGGGCTGTCTGGCTTCGCGTACGTCGACCTGAACGCCAACGGCGTGAAGGATGGCGGCGAACCCGGGATCGACGGCGTCACCATCTCGCTGAGCGGCGTGTCCTCTGCGACGACGACGACGTCGGGTGGCGGCGCCTATTCATTCGCGGGACTGGATGCCGGTGGGTTCAGCGTGAGTGCGCCGTCGACGGCCGACGGCAAGAGCCTGGCGACAGCCAGCTCGTTGAACGTCACGCTGGCTGAAGGCGAGCACTCGCCGGACCACAACTTCGGCTATGTGCCGGGCGAGATTTCCGGCTTCGCCTACGTCGATGCGAACCGCAATAACGCCAAGGATGGTGGCGAACCTGGCATCGGCGGCATCAGCATCACGCTCAGCGGCCAGGCGAGCGATTCGAGGACGACCGCTGCGGATGGCAGCTATTCGTTCACGTCGCTCGACGGCGGGAGCTACAACGCGGGTGCGCCATCGGTCGCCGACGGCAAGGCGCTCGCGACCGCGAGTCCGCTGACTGTCGCGCTCGCCGCGGGAGAAGAGCGCGATCATGTCGACTTTGGTTATGTGCCAGGTGGGCTGAGTGGCTTCGCGTATCTCGACACGGACCACAACAGCCTGAAGGACGCTGGCGAGCCTGGTATTGCTGGAGTGACGATTGCTCTCGCAGGCGGCGGAACAATCGTCACGGCAGCAGATGGCAGTTACGCGTTCTCGAGCTTGAACGCTGGAGACTATTCCGTGATGGCTCCGGCCTCGGCTGGCGCCACGACGCTCTTTACCATGAGTCCGTTGTCGGTAACGCTCGCCGCCGGTCAGACGCAGCCCAACGTCAACTTCGGCTATGTGAGCCCCAATCCAGGTGCCTCGCTGACAAAGACCGCGAGCCCCACGACCTACGACACAGCAGGTCAGGTCATCGTCTACACCTACGTCATCCAGAACACCGGCGATGTGACGCTCAGCGGTCCGTTCACGATCACTGACGACAAGTTGGGCTCGTTCCAGTGCGGTGCGGCGACAAGCCTCGCTCCTGGCACATCGCTCAGCTGCACCAGGAGCTATACGATTCAGGCGAGCGACCTCGGGTCTGCTCCCAACCTGCCAACCGGTGTGACAACCAATATCAATACTGGCGCGTGGCTTCAGGGCGTCATGAGCACTCAGGACACGACGATCAGCGGTGCGGCGCCCGGCTTGCCTAACGGCATCTATCCCGGCTGGTGCATTCAGGACCACGTCAACGTGGACCTGCACGATCAGCCGGGCACTTTGTACTCAACCATCGGCGGTAACCTTCCTGCCGACGTCGCCAGTCTGTCGTGGGGCAAGGTCAACTACGTCCTGAATCACAAGATTCGAGGCGCCGGAAAATCAGATCTCGCGTTCTTCAAGGACGTTCAGACGGCTGTCTGGGTCTCGCTCGGTGAACCGAACCCGGAGTTTGGAATCAGCGCCGACGCGCAACAGATGATCGATGCGGCCAACGCCCACGCGAACTACGTGCCCGGATACGGGGAGGTCGTGGCGGTGATCATCTACTCCGATGGCATGGGAACAAATCCCAACACCATTCAGGAGAGCATCATCGAAGTGAAGCCGTACCAGTCGATCACCAACCACGCAACTGCCACCGCGAGCGCGGGTCAGGTGGCCATTCAGACCGGCCAGGTGCAAGCGACCGTTTCCCAGGTCCCGGCACCCGCTCCTCCGCCGGTCCCGACAGCACCGATGGACGCGGTCGCGTGGGGTCATCGGCCGAGCGCAGCCACAACCGTCACGACGAGCGTATTCTCGACGACGGCCGGAAGTGAGCTGCTGCTCGCCTTTGTCAGCGCCGACGGCCCTTCGCCCGGCACGAACAGCGTGACTGGCGTCAGCGGTGCGGGCCTGACTTGGCAGTTGGTCAAGCGCAGCAACGTGCAGCTCGGGACGGCCGAGATCTGGCGAGCCTTCGCGCCGGGAACGCTCAGTAACGTGTCCGTCACGGCGACGCTCTCGAAGTCGGCGGCATCCTCGCTGACCGTGGTGAGTATGACGGGTGTCGATACATCCGGTACGAATGGCTCGGGGGCAATTGGCGCCACCGCGTCGAACAACGGAAGTACTGGTGCTCCCACGATCTCCTTGACGACCACCAGGGCCAATTCCTGGATCTTTGGCGTTGGCAACGACTGGGACAATCCGATCGCGCGGACGGTGGGTGCGAATCAGGCGATGGTGCACCAGTACATGCCGCCGGTAGGCGACACGTTCTGGGTACAGCAGAATCATCAGTCCGATTCCGTCGAGCGGTACCGTCGCGACGCTCGACGACACGGCTCCATCGACCGATCGATGGAACTTTGCCGCCGTCGAAATTCTGCAACCGGGCCCGCCGCCGCCGATGGTCTCGGTGCCTAATGTCGTCAGCATGACGCAAGCCGCTGCGACGAGCGCGATCAGCGCGGCCACGCTGACGACCGGAGTCGTGAGCAGCGCCTCGAGCTCGACTGTGCCATCGGGATGCGTCATCAGCCAAAACCCGGCAGCTGGCGCGCAAGCCGCACAGGGGAGTGCCGTGTCTCTGGTCGTCTCGTCAGGCCCGGTTGTCACGGTACCCGACACGGTCAACATGACGCAGGCGGCTGCGAGCACGGCCATCACGACGGCCGGTCTCGCGGTCGGTGCGGTGACGACGGCATCGAATGGAACGGTGCCGTCGGGATCGGTCATCAGTCAGAATCCGGCGGCCGGTACGCCAGTCGCGCCCGGTAGTGCAGTTGCCCTCGTCGTGTCGTCCGGTTCGTCGGGCGCCGCGCCGACCGTCGACAAGGTCGTTTTCTCCGATGGCAATGGCACGCGCACGACATCGGCGTTCAGCACTACGAGCGCGAATGAAGTGCTCATCGCGTTTGTCGCCTCGGACGGTCCGACCTCGGGCGGTCAGACGGTGACGGTTTCTGGAGCCGGGTTGACGTGGACGCTGGTCAAGCGTGCGAACACCCAGCTTGGCACCGCCGAGATTTGGAAGGCGACGGCCGCGAGCCAGCTGACCGACGTCAAGGTGAAGTCGGTTCAGTCAAAGACGACGTATCACCAGTCTCTGACCGTCGTGACGTTCAAGGGGGCCGCTGGTGTCGGTGGGTCTGCCTCGGCCGGCGCATTGAACGGCGCGCCGTCCGTGTCGCTGACCACCACGAAGGCGAACGCACTCGTTTACGGAGTTGGGAACGGTTGGGACACGGCGACGGCCAGGACGCTTGGTGCGAATCAAACGATGGTGCACCAGTGGGTTGATACGTCGGTCGGCGATACGTTCTGGGTGCAGTCGCGATCCGCGGCGATTGCCGCGGCCGGCACGTCGGTCCAGATCAATGACACGGCTCCGACCAGCGATCGCTGGAACTTCGCCATCGTCGAAATCGTTCCATGAGGCGGCTCGAACAGGGCGACAGCAGGAGAGGCAGAGAATCATGACGTTAGGCATCGCGCGCTTGACTAGCCGCGCAGCTGGTGTTCTTTCGGATCGCCAGACGTCAAGCCTGATGCTTAGGCGTCACGGCCGCGCATCCTATCCGACATTCGCCGCGCCCCTGACCGGTTCTGATCGGCCGGACCGCGCTCAATGCGCGTCCGCTCCCTCTCAGGTTGTTGAGCTAGTCAGATTTTCGTTCGGCAGTTGCTCGCGCGCCGCTGCGCGTCGGTCCTCGTGAACTTTACACAACTGTAAGGCGGACCATCGGTCTTGTGGCCCGACTCTCCTTCCAGGAGAGAACAATCTTGTCAGGCTCTTCTCTGTCAATCAGTTAGCGGCATATCCCTGCGGGCACAACGCTTGCTCAGTCAGTCGCAGCCCGGTCGGAATCCTCTTGCCCGACCGTTCCGCTCCCCAGGCTGATCTCGGAACCAATGCTGCCAACCAGGTTTTCGCGGTCGCGAAGGACACGAGAGACATTCATGACTGCACAAATGCGTCGCCTATCGATCATGATTCTCGCCGCGGTGGTACTCGCGGGAGGGCTGTTCAACATTCACACGCTCGCCGTCGGACCCGGTGTGTCGTTCTCGTTCCTCCAGTCAGGCTTCACGCAGGAGCTGATTGGCGTCACCGACAATCTCCTGACCGGGGATGTGGACGACGATGGCGTCCCCGACGGCATTCTGGGCGGCGTGGCCTTCGACCCACACGGCAACCCGATGGTGGCCGAGTGCGAATTCCAGGGGACGCGTCTGCATGTCTTCGATCTGCAGACCTCGACCCAGGTGAACGGCAGCGATCTCTCGAACGAAGTCGTGCTTCAGTCCCAGGGTGGATGCGGTCTCGTCAATCATCCCGACGGGCATGTTTACGTTGCGATGAATGATGGCCAGAACGGCATTGCACAGGTCACCCGCGCGACAGGCGCGTTGGTGCAGTTCATGGGCCCTGCGGGCAATTCACTCGGCATCGCGGTCGATCCGCAGGTCAATCAGTCGGGCACGCACGACCTCGTGTACGCCTCTGCGGATTGCCGTTTCACGGACGGCTGCACGTACATTCGCCTGAATCCCGCCGACGGCACGCACTCGACATTCGCGCATCTCGATGCCGAGCGCGCTGATTTCACCGACGGCCTGTATTTCGATCCGACGGGAAATTTCCTCTTCATCGCCACGCGGTCTCCTGAGTCGCGGATGACCGTCGTGTCCCGTGACGGCAGCTTCGTGCAGGAAGTGCCGATGCTCAGCGAGCCGGACGGCATCGCGTTCCATGCGACGGCGCCCAAGTTCGTGGTGACGAACAACACCGACGGGACGATGACGCAGTTCAACTTCCCGGGGGACGACTACACGCAGCCGCCCTCCATCGCCGACTTTGCGTCGGGCGGGTATCGCGGGGACCTGAGCCAGGTGGGTGAGGACGGCTGTATCTACCTGACGCAGAAGGGCGTTCACTACAGCGATCTCATCACGTCGTCGACGGAGTTCGACCCGACCAATAGTGTCGTGCGGATCTGCGGGGGATTCGCGCCGCCACCCGGGGTGGAGCACGAAGAAGACAACACCGGATCCATTACCGGCACGATCTTCCAGGACTCCAATCCGCCGAACGGGACGCAGGACAGCGGCGAGCCCGGCATCCCGAGCGTGACGGTGACGATCACCGACGATCACGGCAACACCACCACGACGACGACCGATACGACCGGCCACTTCGAGTTCACCGAGCTCCCGCCGGGGATGTTCACCATCACGGTAACGCCGCCCGAAGGGCTCTCCTCCGAGAACCCGCCGACGACCACGGTGACCGTGGATAGCGGCAGCACGACGCCGGTGATCACGGACTTCCCGTTCGTCGCGGGCAGCATTGCGGGCTTCGCGTACGTGGACCTGAACGGGGACGGATTCAAGAACGCGGGCGAGCTTGGCATTCCGAACGTGAGCATTGGCCTCGCGGGCGGCCCGGGCGGGTCGACGATGACGGGCGCGGACGGCAGCTACGCATTCGGCGATCTGCCTGGGGCGTCCTACAACGTAAGCGCGCCGGCCTCCGCGGCGGGCAAGACGCGGTCGACGACCAGCCCGCTCTCTGTCGTTCTTAGCGCAGGGCAGAACGCCACGGATGTGAATTTCGGGTACGTGCCGGGCGGACTGTCCGGCTTCGCGTACGTCGACCTGAACGCCAACGGCGTGAAGGACGGCGGCGAACCGGGGATCGACGGCGTCACCATCACGTTGAGCGGCGCCTCCTCTGCGACGACGACCACATCGGGCGGCGGCGCGTATTCATTCGCAGGACTGGATGCCGGTGGGTTCAGCGTGAGTGCGCCGTCGACGGCCGACGGCAAGAGCCTGGCGACAGCCAGCTCGTTGAACGTCACGCTTGCTGAAGGCGAGCACTCGCCGGACCACAACTTCGGCTACGTGCCGGGCGAGATTTCCGGCTTCGCCTACGTCGATGCGAACCGCAACGGCCAGAAGGACGGCGGCGAGGCGGGCCTTCCAGGCGCCGTCATCACGCTGTCCGGTGGACCCGGCGGCACGGCGACGACGGCTGGTGACGGAAGCTATTCGTTCACGGGCCTCGATGCCGGTTCGTTCACGCTGGATGCTCCGGCGACGGTTTCGAGCAAGCAGCTTTCCACCGCGAGCCCGCTGAGCGTCAGCATCAGCGCCGGACAGCATTCGCCGGACCACAACTTCGGCTACGTGCCCGGGGCGATTTCAGGCTTCGCCTACGTTGACACGAACGGCAACGACACCATGGATGCGGGTGAGCCCGGCATCCCGGGCGTGAGCATCGCGCTCAGCGGTCACGCGAGTGATTCGACGACGACCGGGGCGGACGGCAGCTACTCCTTCGCCTCGCTCGACGGCGGGAGCTACAGCGTGACGGCACCGGCCGTCGCCGCCGCCAAGGCCCTCTCCACGACGAGCCCACTGCCGGTTCCGCTGGCGGCCGGTGAAGATCGGACGCACGTGGACTTCGGCTACGCGCCCGGCGGCGTCGCCGGCTTCGCGTATGTCGATGTCAACAACAACGGCGTGAAAGACGCCGGCGAGCCTGGCATTCCTGGCGTCACCGTGACCTTGAGCGGTAGCCCCACGGTCACGACGACCACTGGATCTGACGGCAGCTACTCGTTCTCGGCGATCGAGGCCGGAACGCATTCAGTCGCGGCCCCGAACACGGCAGCCGGAAAGAACCTGACGACGGGGAGCCCGTTGACGGTTCCGCTGGCGGCTGGCGAGCACAAGACGGACGTGAACTTCGGCTACGTGCCCGGGAGCATTTCCGGCTTCGCCTATGTTGACTCGAATCGCAACAACATCAAGGACAGCGGCGAACCGGGCATACCGAACGTGACGATCACGTTGACCACTACCGGTGCGACGCAGATGACGAGTGCCACGGGTGCGTACTCGTTCTCCTCGCTCGACGGCGGCACTTACACCATCACCGCGCCTGGCGTGGCGGCGAACAAGGGCCTGTCCACGACGAACCCGCTGACGCCGACGCTGGCAGCCGGCGGTTCGGTGCCGAATCAGAACTTCGGCTACGTGCCGGGCAGCATTTCGGGCTTCGCGTACGTCGACTCTGACGGTGACGGCCAGAAGGACGCGGGTGAGGCCGGCATCGGCGGCGTGACAATAACGCTGGCACCCGGTGTGACGCAGGTGACGGTGTCGAACGGCAGCTACACCTTCTCGTCGCTCGACAGCGCCAACTACTCGGTGAGCGCGCCGTCCACGGCATCCGGGAAGGTGCGGTCCACGCCGAGTCCGCTTCCCGTGAACCTCGCGCCGGCGGAAGTGCGGACCAACGTCAACTTCGGATACGTGACGCCGGGGAGCATCTGCGGCTACACCTACATCGATCTGAACCACAACGGTCAGAAAGACTGCGGCGAGCCGGGCATCTCGGGTGTCACCGTGACTCTGTCCGGATCCGCCTCAGGGACGACCGTGACTGGGGCCAACGGAAACTACTCGTTCACGGGCCTCCCGAGCGGCTCGTATTCAGTCTCGGCGCCACCGACGGCTGCGGGCCACACGCTGTGGACGGCGAGTCCGCTCGCCGTGAGCCTGGCGCAGGGGCAGAGCAAGACCAACGTGAACTTCGGCTATCTGCGGCTGCCCTACACGACCTACACGCAGGGCGGCTGGGGTTCGACGCCGAACGGCAACAACCCGGGCATGATCCTGAAGAACAACTTCGTCTCAGTCTATCCGAGCGGGATCACGATCGGCGGCGGCTACACGCTCAAGTTCACCAGCCAGGTCGCGGTCCAGAACTTCCTGCCGGCCGGCGGCACGCCGGCCAAGCTGACGAGTTCGAAGACGAACCCGACGAGTTCGTCGGCCGGGGTCTTCGCGGGCCAGGTGCTCGCGCTGAAGATCAACGTGGACTTCTCGAACGCCGGCAAGATCGCGCCGGGACTCGCGGCGCTGAAAGTCGCGCCGGGCAACGAACTCGCCGGCTACACGGTCGCGCAGGTGCTGTCGCTCGCCAACACGGTGCTCGGCGGCAATAGCTCGGCGCTGCCGTCCGGTGTGACGCTGTCGGAGCTGAACAGCCTGGTCGGCCTGATCAACCAGAACTTCGACAACGGCACAGCTGATTCGCAGGATCTGATTCCGTAGGTGCCATGATGAATGCGCACGCATCACTTCGAGGAGAGAACATGCTGTCTTCACGTAGAGCCCGCGCGCTGGCCGCGGTCATGATCTTCGCCTGCACTCTCGGCTGGCTGGCGATTCCGATCGACGCCCAGAGCCAGAGCGCAGTCCTGATGCTGATCGACGAAGACAGCATCGACAACGATCAGGCGCCGGACAGCTGGACGGTCCAGGATGTCAACGGGCAGATCGCTCAGCTCGGCCTTCGCGATCCGCTGCCCTGGTTCGTCGGCAAGGACAGCACGCACATCATGCTTCACTCCGGTCAGGCAGGAGACGGTGGCTGGTTCGCGCTTCGGTCGGTCCCGTCGAACTGGACGAGCGAAGACGGCGCGACGCCCGGACTCAAGAACCTCGATGCTTGCTGGTACCCGGACTCGGATCGCCGGATGAGGACGGCAACCGCTCGAGCCTCCTCACCGCCGTGCCCGACGTCGCCGAACTGAACACCGCCGCGATTTCGACGCTGACGGGTCAGACGGTCTGCGGGCTCGTCTACGACCACGATGTCGTGATGAACGGCGACGGCACGGCCAATCTCTCGGGTAGCAATCTTGGCATTGTCGGATTCCGAGTCGTGAACGTGAGCGGTGAACAGGGATCGCCGGACATCGCGAGCATCGAAGTCGAGATTCTCGATGCGGCGCCGTCTGCGGCGGTGCGCTCACGCCAATGCAGTAGGCCAGCAAGGTTCCAGGGTTCTAAGTTCCAAGTTCCAGGGTTCGGAGCTCCACGGTTCTCCTATACGCCGAACCCTGGAACCTCTCTCAGAACCTCAGAACCTTGAACCTTGGAACCATAGAACCCTGGAACCGATTTCAATGTCATCGCTCTTCCGTCCTTTGATCGTCTTCTTCATCGTAGCGTGCGGCCTCGGCTGGCTTGCTCTCCCCGTCGACGCTCGCGTCCAGCGCCCGGAAGCTGCTCTCGTCTCGGTCCGATGACGACGGCCCGCCGCCCGGCCTGTCTTACAGTTCTGTCGCCCCGTTCGTGGTTCTTGTTAGTCGGCCCGCTCGGCCGGCCGCTCCTGATCCGGAATGGGACGGTAAGCTCTTGAAACAGAAGAGGTTGTCGATCGTCGTCTGATTGGGTATGGCGGTACGCTTGTTGCCAATTTACGTAATCGGCCCGTCGCGGGAGTGGAGTCCGCCCCGGTCGAATCGTCTCCCAGCAGTCAGCGAGTCATGGCCCAACTAACCGCTCAAATCCTCGCCGCCGATCAGGAATTTCGACGCCAGCTCGCCACGATGCTGCGATCCGGCGGCGTGCCGATCGGCGTCCTCGAGGAGCGCCGGCCCGGCATCGAAGCCACGCCGCCCGACCTCGTGCTGGTGGACATTCGACACGACGCAGCGGCTGGGCTGTCGGCAATCGAGCGATTGCGTGCGGGCTCGTCCAACCTGGCGATCTTCGCGGTGGCGGGCGGGACCGACCCGGATCTGATCCTTCAGGCCATGCGTGCGGGCGCCAACGAGTTCTTCGCGTGGCCTCCGGACGGCGACGCGTTCCACGGCGCGATCCGCCGCACGGCCGCGCGTCGAGAGACCGTGCAGGCCGCGCAGCGCCAGCCGTCGGTGACGCTCGTGTTCTTTGGCGCGAAGGGCGGTGCGGGCACGACGACCGTCTCCGTCAACTGCGCGGTCGAGCTGGCACGGCTCACGAAACGCCCGACGGTCATCGTCGATCTGAAGCAGTGCCTCGGCGAGGTTGCGCTCTTTCTCGGCGTGCGGCCGCGCTACACGGTGATTGACGCGATTGAAAATCTGCACCGGCTCGACCGCGACTTCCTGAAAGAGCTGGTGGCCAAACACAAGTCCGGCCTCGAAATGCTCGCCGCCTCTGAGCAGTACGATCGCCCGAACGCGCAGGACGCGGGCGCTCTCGAGGAGCTCTTCCGCGTCCTCACCAAGACCCACGACTACATCGTCGTGGACGCCGGCAACACCATCAATTCCTGCGCGCTGGCGGCGCTCTACGCGGCCGACACGATTTTCTTCGTCACCAATCCGGATGTGCCGTCGATCAGGAACGCGCAGCGGCTCGTCGATCGTGTGAGGCAGCTCGGCGCCGGAGGCGAGCGCGTGCGCATTCTGCTCAACCGCGTGTCTGACGCGGTGATCATCAGCGGCAAGCAGATCGAGACGGCGCTCGGCTATTCGATTCATCACAGCTTTCCGAGCGACTACAAGACGGTCTCGACCGCGCTCAACTCGGGTGTGCCGCTGGCCCTGACGGACCACTCGGAGATCTCGGCTCAGTTCGACAGTTTCACGCGCGGACTGATCGGATCAATTGATCCAACCGGAGAGCCCGAAAAGAAGCGGGCGCTCTTCAGCGTTCTGGGCTTGTAACCCGAGGAGAGCAGCGATGAGCAGCCCCGTCGTGACCAACGGGACGACCACCGGCACCCCGAACCAGCCGAAAAGGCCGGGTGACGCGCAGATCGTCCGCGCCGAGGCCGTCCGGCCCCAGTACATCGCCCTCAAGGCCAGCGTCCACAAGAAGCTCCTGAACCGCCTGAACCTCGAGGCGCTGGCGCAGGCCGATCGCGCGCGCGCCGAGAGTGAGATTCGCACGCTGCTCTTCGAGCTCATCAGCGAAGAAAGCACCCCGCTCAGCATGGCCGAGCGGGAAAACATCCTGAGCGACGTCCTCGACGAAGTGTTCGGCCTGGGCCCGCTCGAACCGCTGCTCCGGGACGGGACGATCAACGACATCCTGGTCAACACGCACAAGCAGGTCTTCGTCGAGCGGAACGGCGTGCTCGAGCGGGTGCCCGCGGCATTCCAGGACGACCGCCACCTGATGCGCGTCATCGACCGCATCGTGAGCGGCGTGGGGCGCCGGGTGGACGACAGCTCGCCGATGGTCGATGCGCGCCTGAGCGATGGCTCCCGCGTCAACGCCATCATTCCGCCCCTCGCGGTGGACGGCCCGTTGCTCTCAATCCGGCGATTTCCGAAGGAACGCCTGAAGGCCGAGGATCTCGTGGCGCTCAGAGCGCTCACACGGCCGATGCTCGACTTCCTGTCTCACTGCGTCAAGGCCCGGCTGAACGCGTTGATCAGCGGGGGCACGGGCGCGGGAAAGACGACGTTCCTGAATGTGCTGTCGAGCTTCATTTCCGAGCGCGAGCGCATCGCGACGATCGAGGACGCCGCCGAACTTCAGCTCCACCAGGAGCACGTCGTCCGGCTCGAGACCAGGCCGCCGAACGTCGAGGGCAAGGGCGCCATCAAGCAGCGGCAGCTCGTCATCAATGCTCTTCGTATGCGGCCCGACCGCATTGTCGTCGGCGAGGTGCGAGGCGAGGAAGCCCTCGACATGCTTCAGGCCATGAACACCGGTCACGACGGATCGCTCACGACCATCCACGCGAACACGCCTCGCGATGCGCTGGCGCGTATCGAGACCATGGTGGCGATGGGCACGACCAACCTGCCGGAGCGTGCGATGCGCCAGCAGATTGCATCGGCCATTCAGGTCGTGGTGCAGCAGACGCGCTTGAGCGATGGTTCGCGCAAGGTGACGAGCATCTCGGAGATTACCGGCATGGAAGGCGACATCATCACCATGCAGGAGATCTTCCTGTTCGAGAAGATCGGCATGACGCAGGACGGCAAGGTCGTCGGACGGTTCCGCGCGACCGGCGTCAGGCCGAAATGCTGCGAGCGGCTGAAGGCCTGCGGCATTCATGTGCCGCCGGACATGTTCGAAGGTGTCACCGAGGTTCGCTGATGTCGAGCACAGTCCTGATTGTCCTCATGTTCCTGCTCGGAGCGGGCGGCGTCGTCGGTGCGTACGTTGCGCTGACCAAGGTTTCGAGCGCCATTGAGCAGAATCGAATCAAGGACCGCATCCAGGAGATAGCCGCCGGAGCGCTGCCGACGGGTGATGCGACGGTCATCAAGCGGGCCCTCGAGGGTCCGGTGCCATTCCTGGATCGGTTCGCGTCGCAGACGTCGAGAGGGTGGGCTTTTGCCACGCTCATCGAGCAGAGCGGCATCCGTGTGAGCGTGAGCGCCATCGTGGTGATTTCGCTGCTCCTCGCGGTGGTTCTGGGCGTTGTCGTCGCCGTCTTCGTGCAGTGGTTCTGGGCGCCCGCGATTGCGGCCCTCGTGGGCCTGGCGCTGCCGACGCTCTACCTGCGATTCAAGCGGCGCCAGCGGATCCGCAAGTTCGAGGAGCAGTTTCCCGAGGCACTCGACCTGCTCTCCCGGGCCATTCGCGCGGGCCATGCGTTCACGACCGCTCTTGGAATGGCGGCCGAGGAAATGAAGGATCCGAGCGGTCCCGAGTTCAGGAAGACGTTCGATCAGCAGAACTTCGGTCTGCCCCTGAAGGATGCGTTGACGGGATTGATGGAGCGGGTCCCGCTGATGGACGTCAGGTTTTTCGTCACCGCCGTGATGATTCAGCGCGAGACGGGCGGCAACCTGTCCGAGATTCTCGACAACCTCGCTCACGTCGTGCGTGAGCGCTTCAAGATTCTGCGGCAGGTGCGCGTCTACACGGCGCACGGCCGCCTGACGGGCTACGTGCTGATGGCGCTGCCGGCGGCGCTCGCGGTCGCGCTCTCGTTCATCAATCCGGAACACATGGCCAGCCTGTTTCGCGAGCGGATGGGCCAGATGATGCTCGTCGGCGCCATCGTGATGCAGACGATCGGTTACTTCTGGGTCCGCCAGGTCGTGAAGATCGAGGTGTAACGTGACGATGATGCTGCCGCTCCTGGCGTTCGTGTTCGGATCGCTGCTCGTGGCGGCGACCGGCATGAAGATCCTTGCGAGACGGGGCGGGGTGCTCGAAGAGCGCCTCGCGGAGATCACCGGCGATCGGATCGGCCAGGGTGAAATTCAGACGCCGCGATACGAGCGGGTGTCAAAGGTCCTGAAGCAGGTCGGGAACAAGGTCCCGCGCTCGCCGTCGGAGATGGGCAAGCTGCGGCTGCGCCTCGTTCAGGCCGGGTATCGCGGCGACGAAGCGCTCCCGCTGTTCTTCGGCATTCGCATTGCCTGTGCGCTCGGCGCCTTCGCGCTCTTTTCGACGCCGATCCTCATGTCGCCCAACCTGGCTTTGGCGCTCGGCTCGCTTCTGCTGGCCTATCTTCTGCCAGGCATCGTGCTCGCCCGCATGGCCAAGCGCCGGCAGCATCGGCTGCAGCTTGCGCTGGCCGACGCCCTCGATCTGCTGGTCGTGAGCGTTGAGGCTGGACTGGGTCTGGATCAGGCGATGCTGCGGGTCGGTGAAGAGCTGGAGTTCGCCTACCCGGATCTCTCCGACGAGCTGCGCCTGGTGAATCTCGAACTTCGCGCCGGCAAGCCGCGCATCGAGTCGCTCCGCAACCTGTCGGAGCGAACCGGCGTCGAGGACATCGGCGGACTGGTCACGATGCTCGTGCAGACCGATCGATTTCGGTACCAGCATCTCGCAATCGCTGCGTGTGCACTCGGACACGCTCAGGACGAAGCGGCGGCAGCGGGCCGAAGAGGCCGCTGCGAAGACCGGCGTCAAGATGGTCTTCCCGCTCGTGTTCTGTATCTTCCCGGCCATCTGGGTCGTGACCATAGGTCCGGCGGCCATCAAGTTCGTTACCGTGCTGTTCCCGCTGGTCAACAACATGAAGAAGTAGAGAGGTTACTGACCAGGGTTGGGAGTCGATCACACGATGGCTGAGTTGCCGCCGAAACACGAGTCGGACACGCGCATCGAACTGCCGCCTGCACCAGCGAGGCTGGAAGATACGGGCCTGCCCGCAGACCTGCTCAGCCAGCTGCTCCTGAAGCATCTGTATGTCGGCGAGGCGGCCGGCTCGATGCTCGCCGACCGGTTGAGGCTGCCCTATGCGATTCTCGAAACGCTCGTGGAGCACGCCCGGCAGGAAAAGCTCGTCGAAGTCCGGGGAGCCGTCGGAACCGGAACCGCGGGATTCAGGTATGCCCTGACGGAGCTTGGGCGCGATCGCGCCAGGCAATACCTCGATGCGAATCAGTACGCCGGCCCGGCGCCTGTGCCCTTGTCGCAGTACGTGGCGGTCGTGAAGAACCTTGCCGCACGTCGTGGACACGTCGATCGTCAGCGCGTGCTCTCGGGCTTTTCGCATCTGGTCGTCAGCCCGAGCATTCAGGAGCAGTTGGGACCCGCCATCAATTCCGGCAAGTCGGTCTTTCTCTACGGCCCTCCGGGCAACGGCAAGACCGTCATCGCAGAGGGCATCGGGCGCGCGCTGGGCGGCGACCTGTTCATGCCGCACGCGATCGATGTGGACGGTCAGATCATCACGATGTTCGACCCGGTGAACCACGTCTCGCTCGAATCGGACGAGGAAGCGCAGAGCGTCATCGCCGAGGCGCCTCGGGACAAGCGCTGGGTCAGGGTGCGCAGGCCGGTCGTGACGGTCGGCGGCGAGCTCACGCTCGACATGCTGGATCTGTCGTTCAATCCGATCTCGAAGTTCTACGAGGCGCCGCTCCAGCTCAAGGCCAACGGCGGCGTGTTCGTCGTCGACGACTTCGGGCGTCAGCGCATCAGGCCGCGCGACCTCCTCAATCGCTGGATTGTGCCGCTCGAGAGCCGCGTGGACTACCTCACGCTTCACACGGGCAAGAAGTTCGAAGTGCCCTTTGACGTGCTCATCATCTTTGCGACCAACCTGAATCCGGCAACCCTGGCAGACGAGGCATTTCTGCGCCGCATCCCGTACAAGATTTACGCGAAGGATCCGACGCTCGAGGAATACTCGCGCATCTTCGAGATGAACTGCCAGCGGCGCAACCTGGCGTTTGACCCGGTGGTGGTCGAGTATCTGCAGCGGCGGTACTACCAACCTCGCGGATTGAAGATGCGCGCGTGTCATCCGCGCGACATCCTCGATCAGGTCCAGGATCTCGCGCGATATCAGAACCGGCAGCCGACGATTACCAGGGAACTGCTCGACGCCGCCTGTCGCAGCTACTTCCTCGAAGAGCAGGTGGGCGAGGCCGATCTCCCGGGTCACCAGCCGAACGGTCGGGCCGAGGCCCGCCGATCTCGGAACAGCAGCATCAACTGATGCCTGTCGCCACCGCACCCGTCGGGGCCGTCACGCTCGCAGGCCACAGGGACGATGCGCGCCCCGAGGACGAACGGCGCCTCCGCCGCGATCCCCGTGAAGTGCTGTCGAAGGTCGTGCTGGCCGGCCTCATGCTGGCGCTGGCCTATCGCGTGGCACTCGACTTTCTCGCCACCGGCCGGATCACCGGGCTGCTCCTTCTGATCAGCGAGCTCTTGGTGGTGGTCCTCACGGTGGCTCGTCGCGGCGCGACGGACGTGGACCGGCGCTGGAAGACCCGCATCGTGACGGCGGTCTCGGTTGCGGGTCCGCCGCTCGTGCGGCCGGCGTTGGGAATCCAACTCGCCCCGGATGCGCTCACGGCCGTCGTCTCGATATCTGGCCTGCTGTTTCTGATTGCGGGCAAGCTGTCGCTCGGTCGAAGCTTCGGACTCGTGCCGGCCAATCGCGGGATCGTCCGCTCCGGAGTGTACCGGCTCGTCCGTCACCCGATCTATGCCGGGTACCTCGTGAGCCACGCGGCCTTTGTCGTCGGGCACTTCAGTCTGTGGAACGCTGCTCTCCTGGGTGCCGCGGATCTCGCGTTGGTCATCCGCGCCGTGTACCGAGGAAGAAACCTTGAAACGCGACGCTTCGTACTGCGAGGTACAGCTCGACCGTTCGATGGCGGCTCCTGCCCGGGTTGTTCTAAGAGGTTCTAAGGTTCCAGGGTTCTCTCGAGTGATCTGAGAACTAAGAACTAAGCACTAAGAACAAAGAACTAGACTAGCCGTACCACCGTCGCACCCAGGTGCGACTCCGGTGCATCCCAGAACTCCTTCACGAGCGGGTGCTTCTCGAGCAGCGCCTGAATCATGCCGCGCTGCACGCCTTTACCGCGCCCGTGAATCAGCCGTACTTCGCGGAGACCGGCGCCGTGCGCGGCTCGCAGGTACTCGTTCACGACGGATTGGAGATCGCGCGGCTTGAACGCATGGAGATCGAGCGCCGACTCGATCGGTATGCGCACGGGATGCATTCGAATCAATCCTGCCGCCGGATTTCTGCGACGTAAAGGCGGGACATCGTCCGAGAGCGCGCAGCGGCGGACAGGACGCGCACGTCACAAGCCCTGCGCGACCGCTACGCCGCCCTCGTGCCGATGTTACTTCTTTGGAAGGACCGCGTCCTTCAGCTGCTTGGCGATACGCGCCTTGACGACGGTCTTGGCTGGAATCTTGATGGGCTCGCCGGTGGCCGGGTTGCGACCCATGCGCGCCTTACGCGACTGCTTGACCAGCTTGACCATTCCGGGCAGCACGAACTCGCCGGAACGCTTCAGCTCTTTCTCGGCGAGCGCCGTCAACTCGTCGAAGTACTCTCGCGCCTGCGTTCGCTTGATCTCGAAGCGATCGGCAAAATGCGAGAAGAGCTCAGATTTGCCCATCCTGCGGGCTTCAGCCATCGGCTCCCCCCTGACTTGAGCGCGCTTGCTATCTGCCGCATGACCACCGCGCGCGCAGGCGGCTGTCGCGGACGAGTCCAAAGAGATGGAATCCTAGCCCGGGCCTCTTTCCAGTGTCAATCAGTACTCCCCCGGAAACCGCGTGTTTTCGGGCCTCGGAACGAATCGACTCACGCCTGTCAAGCACAGCACCCGGCCGTCAGGCGCCGCGTAGCCGCTTGGCCAGCTCGCGGATCTCCAGCCGGTCCATCTTGAACTTGAGCGTGCTCAGGGGAATGCCGAGGTAGCGGGCGGTGGCCGTGACGTTCCAGCCGGACTTCTCGAGCGCGCGCAGGATGAAGTTGCGTTCGAACGTGTTCGTGGCGTCCTGGAAGAGGCCTTCCGCCCCGGGCGGCTTGTTGTCGAGGTCCGCGAAGTGAAACTCGAAGGGCAGGTCCTCGTCCGTGATCCATTCCTTGTCGGTGGTCGCGACGAGACGCTCGATGAGATTCTCCAGTTCGCGAATATTGCCAGGCCACCAGTACGCCATCAGGATCTTCAGCGTCGAGTCGGCAATCCCTTCCACCTGCTTGTGGAACTTGGCGCTGTACCGTCGGAGGAAGAACCGCGCCAGCTCCGGAAGGTCCTCGATGCGTTCGCGCAGCGACGGCAGCTTGATCGGGATGACATTGATTCGGTAGTAGAGGTCCTCGCGGAATTTGCCTTCCTTGATCGATTTTTCGAGGTCGAGATTGGTGGCCGCGATGAGGCGGAAGTCTGTCTTGATGGCCCGCTCCCCGCCGATGCGCTCGATTTCGCCTTCCTGAATGGCCCGGAGCAGCTTCGCCTGAAGATCGAAGCGAAGGTCGCCGATTTCGTCCAGGAAGAGCGTGCCCCCGGCGGCGAGCTCGAACTTGCCGAGCTGCTGGCGATGCGCACCGGTAAACGAGCCCTTTTCATGGCCGAAGAGCATGCTCTCGACCAGCTCCCGCGGGATGGCCGCGAGGTTCACGGCGATGAAGGGCCCCTCGGGGTTGATTGACTCCCGGTGAATCAGGCGCGCGAGCAACTCCTTGCCCGTGCCGCTTTCGCCGAGTATGAGCACCGTGGCCGAAAGCCTGGCGATGCGATTGACGAGATCGAGAATCTCGCGCGTCTGACGGCTCGAGCCGGCGACGAAGTCCCGTGTGTCCTGATCGGCGACCTGTGCCGTGAGCGCCTGCACCTGCCGGCTGAGATCCTGGTGCTCGACGGCGTTCAGCAGCAGCTGGCGAATCGTGTCCTGCGGAACGTCCTTCGTGACGTAGTGATACGCCCCGAGCTTCATGGCCTGCACGGCAAGCTCCACGTCGCTTGCCGACGAGGTGATGATCATTTCAATGAGCGGGTAGTTCTCCTTGACGATCCCGAGCAGCTCGAAGCCGGTGATGCCCGGCAGGTCGAGGTCGAGGAGCATCAGGTCCACTTCCTCGCGAACGAGCACCTGAAGCGCCGCCTCGCCGGTGGCGGCGCGCAGCACGCGATAGTCACGCCTGAGGCCGTTGGCCAGTGCCTCGCGCGTCGCGTCCTGGACGTCCACGATGAGCAGCGTTTTCGTTCGTGTCGTCATGCGGTCGCCGGCACGGGCCGTATTGTAACAATGTCGTGGGACCGCTGCTTGACTCCCCTCAAACCGGTCCGCTAGGGTACGATGCTTTCTGCACTCGGCCGAGGAGCTGACCGGTGAGAGCCGATTTCTGACCCAGACCTGAAGGTCGGGGCCAATAAGAACCAAGAACGAAGAACCAAGAACCAAGAACCAAGAACTACTAAAGTCCATGTCCATCGACCTCGACCTCGTCGTGATCGGCGCCGGCACCGGCGGGTACGTCGCCGCGATTCGTGCGGCCCAGCTCGGCCTCTCCGTCGCCGTCGTCGAGAAACAGAAAGCGCTTGGAGGGACCTGCCTCAACTGGGGTTGCATCCCGACCAAGGCCCTGCTCGAACACGCGCACGCCCTCAAGATTGCGCAGAACGCGAAGGAATGGGGGATCACACTCCCGCCCGGATCCGTCGGGATCGACATGAATCAGGTGAATGCGCGGAAGGACAAGATCGTGTCGGGTCTTACGCGCGGGGTCGAGTTCCTCTTCAAGAAGAACAAGATCGCCTGGATCAAGGGCATGGCGCGGCTGCTCGGCGGCGGGTTCGTCGAGGTGAGTGACGGCGACAATCAGAAGCTTCGCGCGAAAGAGATCATCGTGGCGACCGGGTCGGCACCGCGAAGTGTGCCGGGCGTGACGATCGACCGAAAGCGGATCATCACGAGCGACGAAGCCATCGGCCTGCGCGACGTGCCGCGGTCCATTGCCGTGCTCGGGAGCGGCGCCGTCGGCGTCGAGTTTGCCGCCATTTTCCGGCGCTTCGGCAGCGACGTCACGATCCTGGAGCTCTTGCCGCGCCTGGTACCGGTTGAAGACGAGGCCATATCAACGGAGCTGGCGAAGTCGTTTCGGAAGCAGGGCATCAATGTCCAGACGGGCGCGAAGATGTCCGCCGCGCGAGCGACGTCAGACGCTGTCGAGATGGATGTCGAGCTCGCAGACGGCAAACGCGAGACGATCAAGGCGGACTACCTGCTCGTCGCGACCGGCCGCGGTCCCGTCACCACGGGACTCAATGCCGAGGGCGTCGGGCTGCTGATGGAAAAGGGGTACATAAAGGTCGACGACGGCTACCGCACGTCGGTCCCACATATTTCTGCCATCGGCGACGTCATTACGATGGGTCGCGGCGCCCATCCGCAGCTGGCGCATGTTTCGTCGGCGGAAGGCATCCGGACGGCGGAACGAATTGCGGGCAGGGAATTCCGCCCCCTCAACTACGATCACGTCCCGGCCTGCACTTACTGCGATCCGGAGATTGGCAGCGTGGGCCTGACCGAAGCCGAAGCCCGGGAGCGCGGCTTCGACGTCCGCATCGGCACCTTCCCGTTCGGCGTGCTCGCGCGCGCCAAGATCTCCGGCGAGATCGAGGGCTTCGTCAAGATCGTGGCCGATAAGCAGTACGATGAAATCCTCGGCGTGCACATGATTGGATCCCGGTCGACCGAGCTCGTGGCGGAGGCGACGATGGCCCTCAGAATGGAGTGCACCGTCGAGGAACTCATCCGAACCATCCACTCGCACCCGACGATGGCCGAAGCCGTCGGAGAAGCGGCACACGCGACTCACGGCGCGGCCATCCATATCTAGAAGATGCCTGGACGTTCAGAGACCGAAGCGGCTGGCGGCGCGACCCCCACGGCCGGGGCGATCGCGCGGCCCTCGACGGCGCTCAGCAGGAATCAGCTGCTCGAGTTGTACTACTACGTCCGACTGACGCGCGACGTGGAGGAACGGCTGACGATTCTGTACCGCCAGTCGAAGGTGGTGGGGGGCCTCTACAGAAGCCTGGGGCAGGAAGGCGAGTCGGTGGCGTCCGCCTATGCCCTCGAGCGCGGCGATTGCATTGCGCCGCTGATACGGAACCTCGGGTCCGTGATCACGCGCGGCGTCAGGCCACGCGATCTCTACGCGCAGTACATGGCTAAAGGCGGATCGCCGAGTCGCGGGCGCGACCTGAATCTGCATTTCTCCCATATCCCCGACCCCAACTCGGGCGAGTCGGTCATTGTCGGCCCGATCAGCATGCTGGGCGATCTCATTCCGGTCATGACGGGCATTGCCCTCGGCGGGCGCCTCGGTGGCCGGGCGACGGTGGCGATGACGTACATCGGCGATGGCGGCACGAGCACCGGCGCGTTTCACGAGGGGATGAACTTTGCGGCGGTGCAGAAGCTGCCCGTGGTCGTCATCGCCGAAGACAACAAGTATGCGTATTCGACGCCCATCGAATTGCAGATGAGGATCAAGCGGATCGATGAGCGGGCCGAGGCTTATGGCGTGGCGCACGAGATGGTCGATGGGAACGATGTGCTCGCGGTGTACGACGCCTCGAAGAGGGCCGTCGATCGAGGACGAGCAGGTGAAGGCCCGACGATCATCGGCGTCGATACGATGCGAATGAAGGGACACGCGGAACACGATGACATGCGGTACGTGTCGAAGAGCCTCCTCGAGGAATGGAAGACTCGCGATCCGATCGCACTCTACGAGCGTCGCTTGATCGAGCTGGGCGTGTCCGAACAGGAGCTGCGCGACATCGACCGCCTCTCGAAGAGCTACGCGGAGGAAGAGGCGCGTCTCGCCGACGAGATGCCGATGCCGGATCCCTCGACCGTTGCCGAGGGCGTCTTCGGTGGCACCGGGACGCAATATCTGCCGCGCGTCGAGATTGTGAAATCACCATTCGCTTCGTGAAAAGTGGCAGTTTACCTTAGAACCCTAGAACCGTGGAACCGACGACGTTCTTAGAAGCGATTCGGCAGGGTCTTGCCGAAGAAATGGCGCGTGACGAGCGCGTCTTTCTCATCGGCGAAGACATCGGCACCTATGGTGGCGCCTTCAAGGTCACCGAGGGACTTGCAGAACCGGTTCGGCCGCGCGCGGGTGATCGATACGCCGATCTCGGAAACCGCCATCATCGGTGCATCGATCGGTGCCGCCTACATGGGCGCCCGACCGGTGGCCGAGCTGCAGTTCATCGACTTCATCGCGTGCTGTTTCAACATCCTGACGAACTTTGCGGCGAAAAGCCGCTACCGATGCGGCGCGGCTGTCCCGATGGTCGTGCGCGGTCCCTGCGGAGGAGGTGTGAGCGGCGGACCGTTCCACTCGCTCAACCCGGAAGCGTACCTTCACCACACTCCGGGACTGAAGATCGTCGAGCCGTCGACGGCCTACGATGCGAAGGGCCTGATCAAGGCGGCGATTCGCGATGACGATCCGGTGATCTTCCTGGAACACAAATATCTCTACCGCCGCATCAAAGAAGTGCTGCCCGACGAGGATTTCGTGGTGCCGATTGGCAAGGCGGTCGTCCGGCGGGCGGGCGGCGACATGACGATCGTCACGTTCGGATCGATGGTCCATGTGGCGCTGGACGCCGCAGGCCGGTTGGAAGAGGATGGCGTCGACGTTGAGGTCCTGGATCTTCGGACCCTCGCGCCGCTCGACCGTGAAGGGGTACTCAAGTCGGTTCAGAAGACCAACAAGGTGCTGCTCCTGCACGAGGCCACCCGGACGGGAGGCATTGGCGCCGAGCTTGCCGCGATCATTTCAGAGGAAGGCTTCGAGTATCTGGACGGTCCCGTCGTGCGCGTAACGTCGATCGATACACCGGTGCCCTACAGTCCGCCGCTCGAGCAGGCGTTCATGCCGAACGTCGACAAGGTCGTAGCGGCGGCGAAGCAGCTGATCAAATACTGAGAGTCCAAGGAGCATCATGGCTACTCCTGTTGTCATGCCCCAGATGGGCGAGTCGATCGCCGAGGGGACGATCGTTCGCTGGATCAAGAAGGTCGGCGACCAGGTGGATCGGGACGAACCGCTTTTCGAGATTTCCACCGACAAGGTCGATGCAGAGATACCGTCGCCCGCGGCCGGCGTGCTGACAGAGATCAAGGTGCAGGCCGGTGAGACGGTCCCGATCAACAGCGTGGTGGCGGTCATCGGACAGGCCGGCGATCAGCCAGCGGCACCTGCAGAGCCACCGTCACGGCCGGCGAGCGCGCCGGCCAAGCCCGCCGTGAGCGCGGCCCCGGCGGCATCCGCTCCGCGTTCCGCGGCGTCGGCGCAGCCCGGGCGCCCGGAGGCCGCGCCGGTGCAACCTCCTGTGGACGCAGACGGGAACGGTCACGGATCGAGAGAAGAGCGGAGGCGGGTCAAGTCGTCGCCGCTCGTGCGAAAGATCGCAGAGGAGCACCAGGTCGACATCAGCCAGATTCATGGGACCGGAATCGATGGCCGTGTGACCAAGGAAGACATTCTCAGTCACGTGTCGACCGCAGGCGGAGGAGAAGCTGCGGTTCGAAAGGCTCCAGCCGGTGCCGCAGCCAAGGCAGCGACCGTCGCTCCGGCGCCTGCGTTCAAGCCTGGTGAGCGTGTTGAAGTCGTGCCCATGTCGGTCATGCGCCGGAAGATCGCGGAGCATATGGTCCTCAGCCGAAGGACCTCCGCCCACGTCCATTCGGTCTTCGAGATCAACTTTTCGCGCGTGCAGCAGATCCGTGAGTCGAAGAAAGCGGAATACGAGCGCGCCGGGGTCAAACTGACGTTCCTCTCGTTCATCGCGAAGGCGGTGATCGATGCCCTGCGGGAAGTGCCCGTCGTGAACGCCTCCGTGGACGGCGACAACGTCGTCTACCGGAAGGATATCAATATCGGCGTCGCGGTGGCGCTCGAGTTTGGCCTCATCGTGCCCGTCATCCGCAACGCGGACGAAAAGAATCTGCTCGGCCTCAGCCGATCGATTGCCGATCTCGCCGCGCGCGCCAGGACGAAGCAGCTCAAGCCCGAGGAGGTTCAGGGCGGCACGTTCACCATCACCAACCCGGGTGTCTTCGGTGCGCTGTTCGGCATGCCCATCATCAACCAGCCGCAGGTGGCGATCCTCGGCGTGGGCGCCGTGGAGAAGCGCGCCGTGGTCGTGGACGATGCGATCGCGATCCGGCCGATGGCATATTTGACATTGGGGTACGACCATCGGCTGATCGACGGCGCGGTGGCCGATCAGTTCCTGAGCAAGGTGAAACAGGGACTCGAGAATTTCGATCCCAGCGGGGCGTGAAGGCAACGTGGCCCTCGAGACCGAAACCGGGCGATCGATTCTGAACGTGCGACGGCTGGGCGTCGTGCCTTACGCCGAGGCGCTCGAACTTCAGCGGGAGCTCGTCGAGGATCGGCGCGCCAATCGCATCCCCGACACGATTCTTCTTCTCCAGCATCCCCACGTCATTACACTCGGCGTGAAGGGCGACGCGGGCCGATCGCACGTCGTGGCGGCGCCGGAACATCTGGCCCGGCTCGGTGTCGAAATCTTCGAGAGCGGACGCGGCGGTGACGTGACATATCACGGCCCCGGCCAGGTCGTCGGTTACCCCATCCTCGATTTGCGGCCCGACCGGTGCGACGTGCATCGCTACGTCCGCGATCTCGAAGACGTCATGATTCGCGCGGCGGCGCGATTCGACGTGCGGGCCGTCCGCATCAAGGGTTTGACGGGCGTCTGGGTGGGCGCCGACAAGCTCGGCGCCATCGGTGTCCGAATCTCACGCTGGATCACGAGCCACGGCTTCGCGTTCAACGTGTCCACCGATCTCGATTATTTCTCGCTGATCGTCCCGTGCGGAATCGCCGATCGAGGCGTGACGTCGCTCGAACGGGAGCTCGGCCGTCCAGTTGCGATTGAAGATGTGGAGGACGCGCTCGTTCAGGGCGTGTGCGAGGTCTTCTGCCGGTCGGCCACCGTTCCTCTGTGCGCGAGCTGAATCAGCTCACGCCGCCCATACACAGGTACTTGATTTCCAGAAACTCCTCGAGCCCGTATTTCGATCCTTCGCGACCGATGCCTGACTCCTTCACGCCGCCGAACGGCGCCACCTCGGTCGAGATGAGTCCGGTGTTAATGCCGACGATGCCGTACTCGAGCGCCTCGGCGACACGCCAGACACGGCCGATGTCACGGCCGTAGAAATACGCGGCAAGCCCGAACTCCGTATCGTTGGCCTGCGCGATAGCGTCGGCCTCCGTCTCGAACCTGAACAGTGGAGCGACCGGGCCGAACGTCTCTTCGCGAGACACGGCCATCGTCCGGTTCACATCCAGGAGAACCGTCGGCTGAAAGAACCGGCCGCCGAGCTCGTGACGCTGGCCGCCGACGGCGACGCGCGCTCCCTTCGCGACCGCATCGGCGATGTGCTCTTCCACCTTCTTGACCGCTCGATCGTCGATCAGAGGGCCTTGCGTTGCGCCTGCGTCCGTGCCCGGCGCGGGCTTCAGCTTCTTGACCGCCTCGATGAGCTTCGCCGCGAACGCGTCGTAGACCTTGCCCTGAACGAACAGCCGGTTCGCGCAGACGCACGTCTGCCCCGTGTTGCGATACTTCGAGGCGATCGCGCCTTCGACCGCCGCATCCAGATCGGCATCGTCAAACACGATGAACGGCGCGTTGCCGCCGAGCTCGAGCGAGAGTTTCTTGACGGTGTTGGCGCACTGCGACATCAGCACCTTGCCGATTTCAGTCGAGCCCGTGAATGACAGTTTGCGAACGGTCGGATGGCTCGTCAGCTCCGCGCCAATCTCGGTGGCCGAGCCCGTGATGATGTTGAGGACTCCCTTGGGGACCCCGGCTCGTTCGGCGAGCTCTGCCAGAGCGAGTGCCGAGTATGGCGTCTGGGAGGCCGGCTTGAGTACGACCGTGCAGCCGGCGGCGATTGCGGGGCCGGCCTTGCGCGTGATCATCGCCAACGGAAAATTCCAGGGCGTAATACATGCCACGACGCCGATGGGCTCCTTGATGACCACGATGCGCTTGTCACGCTGGGGCGCCGCAATCGTGTCGCCATAGATCCGCTTGGCTTCCTCACCGAACCATTCGAGGAAAGACGCGGCATAGGCGACTTCGCCCTTCGATTCCGTCAGCGGCTTGCCCTGTTCGGTCGTCATGAGAAGCGCAAGATCTTCCTGATTCGCCGTCATCAGCTCGAACCACTTGCGGAGAATCGCGGCGCGCTCCTTGGCCGTGCGGTTCCGCCAGGCGGGAAGCGCCCGGCTGGCCGCCTCGATCGCGCGGCGCGTTTCCGCGCGGCCGCAACGAGGAACGGTGCCGAGGGTTTCTGCGGTCGCTGGATTGTCCACGTCAAGGATGTCGCGCGAATCGGCGTCAATCCATTCGCCATCGACATAGCAGCGCTGACGGAAGAGCGCCGGGTCACGAAGGGGCACTCCAATGGACGCTCGAGAACTGGTGACCGTTTGCTGCATGGTGATGTCCCTCGTTTCAGGCTCTCTTGTCGCTCAGACTCGGTGACCTCCCGCAAGCATATCCAACTTCCGCGGGCGCGTGGAAGTCCGGCGTGCTCCTCATGGTTGCAGTCGCGCCAAACCTGTTAAGTGACTTGTTATCAATAATTTATGAAACGAGAACACGCCGGAATAACCGTCCGGGGGGCGGTGTTCTTACCTCCAAGTGCTGGGAGCGGGTCCAATGCGAGACGATGCTGACAGGGTTCTGGTTGACAGGCTGAGGGCCGGCGACGGTTCCGCGGTTGACGACCTGGCCAATCTCTACGGTTCGAAGATCTATCACTTGGCGTTTCGCTACATGAAAAACCGCGAGGACGCCGAGGAAGTGGTTCAGGACGTGCTGCTCAAGGTCTACCAGAAGATCTCCGCGTTTCGCGGCGACGCAGCCCTCTCGTCCTGGATCTATCGGATTACGTTCAACACGGCGATGTCACGACTTCGTAATACGAAGTTTACGCGGCCGGCCGAAGTCGAACGATCCACGAGTGACGATGCCGCATTCCCGGAAGCGGGTCGCGCGCGGCGGGATGTCGCCGATTGGTCGTCGATGGCTGACGACGAAGTGTTCCGTTCCGAGTTGCGGCGGAAGCTCGTTCGAGAGGTTCTCGATCTGCCGGCGATTTATCGCGCGCCCGTCGTCCTTCGCGACATCCAGGGATTCTCCACGGAAGAGGCCAGCGCGATCCTTCGCGTCAAGGATCAGACGCTCAAGTCGCGGCTTCATCGCGGCCGGATGATCCTGCGCGATCGTCTTACGGACTTCACCGGCGGCCTCTCCCTCCATCGCGCCGCCCTCGTGCACTGAGTCACGCCCGTTGGTCAGGGCCGGTTTCCGAGTTCAACCGTCGCCCTGACCTCGCGTCCTTCCCGCATCACGATGACATCGACTCGATCGCCAGGACGTTTCTGGCGGAGCGCGAAGGTGAAGTCGTAGAGCGTCTTGATCGACGTGCCGGCGAACGACACCAGCACGTCGCCGCGCTCGAGCCCCGCCTTTGACGCGGGGCTTCCTTCGCGAACATCCGCGAATCGCACGCCTTCCTGGTCGTCGGCGAAATCGGGGACTGAACCGAAATAGGGTCCGTAGCCGCTGCTTCCGCCCGACGAAGGCGCAGGGGAGGCGTGCGGGTTTGTCTCCGAGGGTGACGGAACGAACGAGATCGGCTCCCGCCGATTCGCAATCCGCCTCACGAGATCGAGCGCGAGGCGGGTGACCGCGGCTCCACCCTCTGCGTCGATCTTGTCCCAGTCGTCGGTTGGCCGGTGATAGTCGGCGTGGAAGCCCGAAAAGAAACCGATCGACGGAACCTGCCGCAGCACGAATGACGTGTCGTCGCTCGATCCCACGCCTGAGCCCTCACGGAACGAGCGAATATCCAGGTCGCGGCCGTTTGCGGCGGCATCCAGGTCGGCCTGGAGCGACGGCGCCGTGTCCGTTCCGCTGACGAGAAGACGGCCCTTCGTCCGCCCGATCATGTCGAGGTTGATCATGGCGAACGTTCGATCGAGCGACACGGAAGGATGATCGACGTAGTACGCCGAGCCAAGGAGGCCGATCTCCTCGCCCGCGAACGCGGCAAACACCAGCGTCCGCGGAAAGTCCTTTCTCGTCCGCGCGGCAACGCGCGCGATTTCCAGGATGGCCGATGTTCCCGATGCGTTGTCATCGGCGCCGTTGTGAATCTGGCCGAGCTCCTCTGGGCGAAGGGAGTCGCGTCCACCCAGGCCTAGATGATCGTAGTGCGCGCCGATCACGATGGCCTCGCGCGATCGCTCCGGATCGGCGCCCGGCAGGATGCCGATGACGTTCTTCACCCGACGCCGTACCTTCGTCAAATGCTCCTGATAGGCGGCCGAGAGCCCGGGAAGCTCGCGTGATCGAGGCTTCAGATCCTCATCGATCAAGCGTGTCGTCGCGTCGAGATCGAACGACGCACCCAGAGTCGCGCGCAGGGCCTCGCGCGAGACGCGGACGACCTGGATGCCGTATTCCTCCGCCTGCGGGTCCTTCAGCCAGCGGCCGAAGGTCGATGGCGCTTCAGGGTGATGAGGATCGGACACGACGATGAGAAGGTGAACGTTGTGTGCGCGGGCGACCATCGCTTTCTGCGTGATGGTCGCGTGTACTGTGTTGGCCTTGCCTTCGAAGATGCTCTGGGCGTTGTCTTCCTGGGGCTCGTCCGTCAGGATCAGCGCGGCTTTCCCCGATGCATCGAGGCCCGTGTAATCGTCATAGCCGAGTGCCGGCGCCGAAATGCCGTAACCGGCAAACACCAGGGGAAGCGCCGCGGCGTCGGGCCGCGCGCCGCTTCGAGACATCGACAACGGAACGTAATCCACCCCAATCTGGAATGTCGATGTCGTCGGCGCCGATGTCAGCGTGAGCACATTCGCGCCGTCGGTGCCGACACCGGCTGGTATGGAAAAGGATTGATAGAACGTGGCGGTGTCGCCTGCCGGCTCGAGCCGATCGTCGCCGAAGCGACGGGCGATGTAGGCGGCAGCTCGCTCGAGACCTTTCGAGGCATTTCCCCGTCCTTGCAGCTCGTCCGACGCCAGAAACTTGATGTGACTCAGAAACGACGCGGCATCAATGGCGGGTGTTTCCCCTACCGCCGCTCGGGCTACGATCGACAGGCCGACGACGATGAGAGGTAAGCGTTTCATCCAGAATTCAACTCCCGGCGACCGCATTGTCGAATTGAGTCCGTTCGTAACCGCTCAGCGAGGGCGTGGCGATGCGCGTGACGCCGCCCGGACCCAGCATGATGGGAAAAGCGGCGGCCCTGCGACGCACGCCGAGCTCTCCGTCGAGCAGCACGAAGCCGCTGATGAATTGACGCGACCCGACCAGCACGGCTTCGATTGCGCGAACCGTCGCCGAAGCGAGCGCGTACGGACCGGGAGGCCACAACGCCGGCACCCGGCGTTCCATGCGGGCGAGCTGGTGCGCTCCAATCGCGCCAGCCAATTGTGCTCCGGCAACCGACGCCTCACTCCACGGCACGACGGTGTGAGAGGGAGGCACGCCAAGAACGGCGAGCGACACATCCTTCGGCGAGCTCTCTGTCTCGAGGGCCACGAGTGCACGGAGCGCTGAGCGCAGGGCCTCCGGCGCCGTGCCGATCAGCCGCCTTCGTCGGGCGCCCACCTCGAGCACGCCGCGCTCGACCAGCCATCGACTCGACGGTCCCGCGCACAGGATCACGACATCCGGATCCTGGTTCAGCAGGCGGCGCACGATGGCGAGGGCACCCTCGCCGCTCCACTCGGTCGCACCGGATCCCGGCCGATCGGCAAGGACGACCACTGCGGCACCGGCGGAGGCGTCGAAAGCCGAATGAGCGACGATCTTGGTGTCCGATCGAGCGATGGGCCCCGCCTGCAGAATGTCGAGCGCCTTGCCGGAAGCCACGCCCACAGCCTCGTCGATCAGGCGTATCTCTCGACTGGTTCCGCGCGTGGCGAGACGACTGGCGATGGCGCCGCCCAGGTCGCCGGCGCCGATAATGGCGACGTGCTGCATCCCTGCGATATTGTATAGGCTGGTTTGAAAGCGAGCGAATGACGATGCCGGCGAATTCACCGGAAAAATAGCGGTTGTCACGGGCGGATCGCGCGGCATCGGGCTGGCGATCGCGGGCGCTCTGGCCGAACGCGGCGCAGGCGTTGCAATAGCAGGCAGGAATGACGAGTCGCTTCGGAAGGCGGAGCAGCACCTCGGCGCGATCCCCGGCGCCGGCGGCGTGCTTGCCGTCCGGGCCGATGTGAGCCAGTACGATCAGGTCGAGCGATTGATGGAATCGACCGTCGGGCGATTCGGCCGGATCGACATTCTTGTCAACAATGCCGGCGTCGGTGGCTTCAACCAAGTGGCCTCCCAGCCGCTCGACGAGTGGCGCCGCATCATCGACATCAACCTGACGGGCGCCTTCTACTGCTCTCGCGCCGCAATCCCGCATCTCCGGCGAGGAGGCGGCGGCTGGATCATCAACATCAGCAGCCTGGCTGGGAAGAACGCGTTCCCGGGCGGCGCGGCCTACTGCGCGTCGAAGGCTGGCCTCAACGCGTTCAGCGAGGTGCTGATGCAGGAAGTTCGGTACGACGACATACGAGTCAGCTATGTCATGCCGGGTTCGGTGCGGACCGGCTTCGCCGGTCACACGATCGAGCCTGGCACCGAATGGAAGCTCACGGCGGACGATGTCGCGCAGGTGGTGATCGATCTGGTCTCGCACGATCGCCGCAGCCTGCCCAGCCGCGTTGAGCTGCGCCCATCGAAGCCGAGGAAGGGATAGACCCTTGAACCTTGAACCCTTGAACCGAATTGAGGCGTGAGATGCCGACGTCAACCCTGCCCGCGACGATGACCGGCGACGAGATCGTCGCCCTCACCAAGAAACACACCATCTTCGAGTGGTCGGCGCAGTCCAAAGCCGATCCGATTCCGGTGTCGGGAGCCAAGGGCGTGTATTTCTGGACTCCCGAAGGCAAGCAGTATCTCGACTTCAACAGTCAGCTGATGTGCGTCAACATCGGCCACGGCGACGAGCGCGTCGTCCGGGCCATTCAGGAACAGGCCGCGAAGCTCGCGTACGCCAACCCGTTCATGGCGACCGAACCGCGCGCCCGGCTTGGCGCCAAGCTGGCCGAGATCACACCGGGCGACATCGACACGTTCTTCTTCACCAACGGCGGGGCCGAGGCGAACGAGAACGCCATCCGCATCGCGCGCTTCTACACCGGGCGTCACAAGATCCTGGCGCGGTACCGCTCCTACCATGGCGGAACCGCCGGCAGCCTGACGCTCACCGGCGATCCGCGCCGGTGGGCGACCGAGCCCGGGCTTCCGGGCGTCGTCCACGTGCTCGATCCGTACCACGGCGTCGCAGCGCGGCTGGGAACCGGTCGCAGCAGTCGCTGGCCGATCTCGAGGAGATCATTCAGCTCGAGGGACCGCAGAACATCGCGGCCTTCATCCTGGAAAGCGTCACCGGAACGAACGGGATTCTCGTGCCGCCGGACGGCTACATGCAGGGCGTCCGCGATCTCTGCACCAAGCACGGCATCCTGATGATCGTGCGACGAGGTGATGGCAGGGTTCGGTCGCACGGGCGAATGGTTCGCCATCGACCACTGGAAGGTCGTGCCCGATCTGATGACGATGGCGAAAGGCCTGACGAGCGCATACGTGCAGCTCGGGGCGGTCGGGATGCGTCGGAAGATTGCCGACCATTTTCAGGATCGCGTGTTCTACGGCGGGCTGACCTACAACAGCCACCCGCTGGCATGCGCAGCGGCGCTCGCCACCATCAGCGTGTATGAGGAAGACAATCTCATCGAGAACGCCAGGCGAATGGGCCGGCTCATGAAGGAGCTGCTGGCCGATCTCGAATCGCGCCATCCATCAGTCGGCGCCGTTCGATCGATCGGGCTGTTCGGTCTGGTCGAGCTCGTGAAGAATCGAAAGACGCTCGAGCCCATGGCGCCGTTCAACGGAACATCCGAAGCCATGGGTGCGCTGCACAAGTTCTTCCGGCAGGAAGGGCTCTACACGTTCGTCCGCTGGAACTCCTTCTTCACCAATCCACCGTTGTCGATCAACGAGCGGGAGCTGAGGGAAGGATTTGCGATCATCGACAGAGGATTGAGCGTGACCGACAAGTACTGCGAGTAGCGTCCTACATGCCCGGCGGATGGAAGCGACCATCGGCGGCCGTCCATCCGCCGTCGGCGAAGAGCACCGTTCCCGTCACATAGCTCGACGCATCGGACGCGAGGAAGACGGTTGGCCCCACCATCTCTTCGGGCCTTGCCCATCTGTTGAACACGCTCTTGCTCGCGTAGGCGCCGTACCAGTCAGGATTGGCTTTGATGGGAGCCGTCAGGGGAGTCTCCACGACTCCCGGCGCGACGGCATTCACCCGCACACCCGACGGCCCAAACTCGGCCGCCGCCGTTCGCACGAGCTGCACGATGGCCGCCTTCGTCGCGGCATACACGGCCTGACCCGGCTCGACGACCAGCGAGCGGATCGACGAGAAGAGCACGATGCTGCCTGTTCCGTCGGCGGTCATGATGTGTCCGGCGGCCCGCAACACGTGGAAAGTTCCTTTCACGTTCACCGTCCACACGCGATCGAACTCGTCATCCGTGTATTGGAGGATCGGCTTTCTCACGTTGATGCTCGGCGTGCAGACGACGACGTCCAGCCGGCCGTTCTGTCGCCGGATCTCGCGAAAGCCGTCATCCACCTCCGCGGCGGACGTGATGTCCATCCGACCGGCCTGGGCGTATCCGCCCGCGGCGCGAATACGTTCTGCGGTCAGCTGTGCGGACGACAGGTCGACGTCGAGGCATTGAACGTTCGCGCCGGCCGTGGCGCAACCATCGGCGACGGCGGCGCCGATGCCGGAGCCTGCACCGATGACGACGGCGACACGGTCCTCGAGACGAAAGAGACCCCGCGGTTCGTCGGTCATGGGTCAAGGCCCCTCGTTCATGGTTTGACGTTCCGGCATTCGCGGTTCGGGGTTCACGAGAAGACTCGTGGCGCAGCCGAGGCATGCGCACGCGAGTCCGACCATTGCCGGGGTCAAGCCGAAAATGCCTCGGCCGGAGGTGCCGATCTCGACCGCCAGCATGCCGACCATGCCGGTCAGGATAGCGGCTAGCGCGTCGGGTGTGCGGACGCGTTTCACATAGAGCCCGGCGACGATCGGCACGAAGAGGCTGACGCCCAGGAGCGTATAGAAAACGCTCAGCGCGCTGATCACGGTCGGCGACATGATCGCGAGGCTCACGCCGATCGCTCCGCTCGAGATCGCGGCGAGCCTGGCAACCGTCAGGAGACGCGCATCGCTGGCGTCTCGATTGAGAAACCGACGGTAGAGATCCTGAGACAGTGACGTCGAGAGCATGAAGAGCACGGCGTCGGCGGCGCTCAACTCCGCCGAAAAGAGGGCGGCCAGGCCCAGCGCACCCACGACTGGCGGAAGGTCGTGCATCAGCAGTGACGGCAGCGCGAGCTCGTGATTGGCGAGCGATGGATGGAGCGTCCTTGCGGCCATTCCCAGAAGGGGTGGCACGATGGCAAACGTCAGGAGCGCCAGGGCGTTGGCCATCACACCGCGCTTCACCGCACGGTCATCGCGCGCGCCGTAGATCTTCTGGAGGAGACCCGGGGAGACCACGAAGGCGGGGCCGAGCATCGCAAGGTACTTCCACCCCGATCCGCCGCTCTGCCAGATGTCCCAGTACGAAGGATGGGGCGTGGCCGCCAGGATGCCAGTCACTCCGCCGGCCGCGGCAAGCGCAAGCGGGAGCGCGAGTGCGAACCCCAGGAGTTTCACCGAGAGCTGCAGGACGTTGACTCGTGCGGACGTGAGCAGGCCACCTGCCGCGAAATACGTCGTGACCACCACGCCGCCGACCAGGCACCCGGCGGCCTTCGACAAACCGGTCACCACGTTCAGCAACCACGACAACGCGATCAGCTGGCCGGCGAGTATCGCGAGCGTGCCGATCGAGAGCAGCAGGGCGACGAGACCGCGCACGCGCGAATCGTAGCGAAGCTCGAGATAGTCACCGACCGTTCGCAGGTCGTGCTCCGCTGACACCCGGCGAATCCTCGGTCCAATCCAGAGCGCCAGCACGATCGAACCGATCGCCGCCGAGCCCACCCACCACCACGCGCTGATGCCGTCGCGGAATCCGAGCCCCGCGGCGCCAATCGTCGAGCCCGCGCCGATGTTGGCTGCGAGCATGGTCGAGAAGAGCAGTCCCGGTCCCAGTCCACGGCCAGCGACGAAGAAATCGGACGATCCACGGACGCGGCGCGACATCCACAGACCAATCAGGATCTGCAGAAGGGCGTACGCGATCAGGAACGCGAGCATCGGCGTCACCGCGCCGCCGGCGGCTGCAGGTCGCGGGAGGCCGGATACCCGGGAATGCTGGTCGCGGTTCGCGCGGCCCGGACAATGGCATCGGCCATGGCCTCGGCCGCGAGCGCGCCGATCAGGCTCAGATTGACATCGCCTTCACGCGTCGCGGTGGCGAGCGCGAAGATCGTGTCGCCGTCCGACGGTGTGTGCGCCGGAGAAATCGCGCGCGCCAGGCCGTCGTGCGCCATCTGCGCCATTTTCGTGGCCTGCGCCTTGGTCAATCGCGCGTTGGTCGCCACGACGCCAATCGTCGTGTCCTCTCCCTTTGGCTGATCGAAGACGCCGGAACGAATCAGCGATCGGACATCAGCCAGACTGCGGCCATCCGGCGTCCTCACGCCGGCGATGACATGGCCCGAGCTCGGGTCGATCACGTCGCCGACGGCGTTGACCGCCACCAGCGCAGCCACCACGAGACCGCTCGGCAACGCGATCGCCGACGTGCCCACGCCAGCCTTCATCGCGCGATCCATGCCGGCAAGTTTTCCGACCGTCGCGCCCGCGCCGGCACCGACGTTCCCTTCCTCGACGGGACCTGCACTGGCCGCTTGCGCCGCGCGATAACCGCAGTCGGCGGTCGGCCTGATCTTCGCGTTGCCAACGCTGAGATCGAAGAGGATTGCGGCCGGGACAATGGGCACGCGGGCGACTCGCACATCGAATCCCACGTTCTTCTCTTCGAGGTATCGCATCACGCCATCGGCAACCTCGAGCCCGAACGCGCTCCCTCCGGAGAGCACGATCGCATGCACCTGCTGCACGGTGTTGACCGGATTGAGGAGATCGGTCTCGCGGGTTCCGGGCGCCGATCCACGCACGTCGACGCCCGCGGTCGCGCCGGCCTCGGTCAGAATCACCGTGCATCCGGTCGGCCGCTCGCTGAGCGTCACGTGTCCGACCTTGATGCCGCCGACGCTTGTCAGCCCCGCGGTATTTTGCGCACCTGCATCGAACGTCAGGCAAAGCAGGGCGAGAACGATGACCCAGCAAGCACGCATGGCGTCGGACTCCTCGCAGAAGGCGGATCGGTCGCACTCGCGGCCGATTGGAAGGATGGTATCGTAAGGCGGGGCGGAGAAATCAGCAATGAGCAATGAGCAATGAGCAACGAGTCGCAAAAGATGAGTCGCGCGCAATGAGGAATCCGCACCGGGCGGCCGGTGACATCGTCGATCGGATCCTGAACGAGGTCGATGCTCTCGCCGACGAGGTCGTTTCGTGCGCCGCGGAGCTCGTCCGGATCCCGACCGTCAATCCTCCCGGCGAGCATTACGCCGACTGCGCTCAGGCCATCGGAAGGCATCTCGAACGCTGCGGCTTTGCACTTGAATACGTCGAAGCCACCGGTCGGCCCGAGAACACCTCAGCGCATCCACGGATCAATGTCATCGGCACGAGGCGCGGACCGTCGAACAGTCCGGTCCTGCACCTGAACGGTCACTTCGATGTCGTTCCGGCGGGTGACGGCTGGTCCGTCGATCCGTTCGGCGGCATCGTTCGCGACGGTCGGCTCTACGGACGTGGCAGCTGCGACATGAAGGCCGGCCTCGCGGCGGCGATCTACGCGGCCGAGGCCGTCCGACGCGCCGGTGCGCACCTTCGCGGCACGCTCGAAATCAGCGGAACGGTCGATGAAGAAAGCGGAGGCCTCGCCGGCGTCGGCTTCCTGACAGCGTCTGGCCGGATTTCGAAGTCTCGCACGGATTACGTCATCATTCCCGAGCCGCTCAACGTCGATCGGATCTGCATCGGGCATCGTGGGGTGTACTGGTTCTCAGTGACGACGGAGGGCCGCATCGCACATGGGAGCATGCCGTTCCTCGGCGTCAGCGCCATCGACCACATGTCGCGGCTGCTCGAGTCGATGCACAAAGACTTGCTGCCGCAGCTGGCGTCACGGACAACGAGCGTTCCGGTCGTGCCAGAAGCGGCCCGCCATGCGACGTTGAACGTGAATGCTATCCAGGGAGGTCAGCCCGTGGACGGCATTCAGACGCCGTGCGTGGCCGATCGATGCACGGCCGTGTTCGATCGCCGTTTCTTGCTCGAAGAGGGATTCGACGCGGCGCGGGCCGAGGTGGTCGCCCTCATCGAAGCGGTGGCATCCCGAGTACCGGGCTTTCGCTACCAGATCGAAGACCTGCTCATCGTGCACCCCGTCAGAACGCCGGACGACTCGCCGGTCATTCGGACCGTGGACCGGGCGATACAAACGGTGCTCGGGCGCGCGGCGACTCTCGTGGCCAGCCCCGGGACGTACGACCACAAGCACGTCACGCGAATCGGCGGCATACCGCACTGCATCGCGTACGGTCCCGGCATCCTCGAGCTCGCGCACCAACCCGACGAATGGTGCGGCATCGACGACCTCGTCAATTCGACCAAGGTCTTGGCGCTAGCGATCCTCGATCTGATAGGGGAGCGTGAGCTCGGCTGACGCGCGTCAGAACAGTTTCCCGCCGAGGGGAACGTCCCTGTCGGGTCCGATGAGGATCACGCGCTGGTCGGCGTCCGGCACGCCGAGCGTGAGCACCTCGGACATGAACGGCCCGATCTGACGCGGCGGGAAATTGACCACCGCCAGCACCAGTCTGCCATGCAGCTCATCCTTCGTGTAGCGCGCGGGCAGCTGCGCCGAGGATTTTTTCACACCAATCTCCGGCCCGAAGTCGATAGTCAGCTTGTAGGCCGGTTTACGGGCCTGCGGAAAGTCTTCAACCGTCGCGATCCTGCCGACCCGGATGTCAACGTTCTCGAAATCGGCCAGGGAAATCATCGGCATGGCGTTCCCCCGGGCCGTCGAATTCCACGACCTCCGGGCCTCGTTTTATGGATAATCAGGTTTCGGGCCATCGTGCTCGCGCCCTGGACAGCATGTTTCACAACCATCGCATCGCGATCATCGGCCTGGCACTCCTGCCAGTAACTGCGCTTCTGGCGCAGAAGCCTCTCAATACCCGTTTCGTGCTGGTGAGTGTAACCGACGCCGCCGGCGGCGTGGTGCAGGGGCTCGGGCCATCGGACTTCGTGGTCGAGGAAAACGGCGTGACGCGGGAGACGCTGGATGTCCGCCATGCCAACTATCCGATCGCGATTCTTCTCGATACGAGTAACACGGCTCGACAGAGCTTTATCAAGATGCGCGAGGCCGTCGCAAGCTTTTCAGAGCGCCTCAAGGATCGCCACGTGTCGCTGACGACATTCGGTGACGTGCCCGACACCATCGTGAGCTTCGACAGCGAGCATCCCGATGTGGTAGGCGCGGTCAATGGCCTCTTTGCGCGTCCCGACATGGAAAGTCACGTGCTGGACGGCATCATCCAGGTGGCCAAGGACCTCCAGAAACGCAATTCCCCTCTGAGCATGATCGTCGTGGTATCGGCAGGCGGTTTCGATCAGAGCCGGCGAACGCCTGGCGAAGTGGCGCGGCCCGTTCTGGCGAGCCACTCGATGGTGCACGTGATCGAAGCCCGTTCGCCAAAAGCCGGAGGCTACCTTCGTCGTCCCCGCCTGCGCCTCGACTCCAGCGCCGCTGCGGCTGACGCGTCGCAGCAGCTGCAACAGGCCTTGGAAGGTCTGGCCCTCCGGACGCGTGGTCAGTATAAACAGGTGCTCGGCAGTACGGGCTTCGAGGGCACGCTGCGGAGTCTCGCGTCGCGGATTGCCGCCGAAGTCGTGCTCGAGTACATCGTTCCCGACGATGCACCGCCATCGAAGGACCTGAGAATTGGCGTGAACATGGTGGGGGCGACGGTCTGGGGGCTCGGACTGGAATCCCCGCCTCTCTCGGAGTCCGGACCGTCGCCAAGCCGCTAGCGCGAGACTTCGGCGTGCCCGGTCGCAGTCAGCACGCCCATCAACGTCTCCAGATCGATATTGGATCCAGATACGACGACCGCGACGGCCCGGCCGCGGCCGGCCTGACCATTCAGCACCGCGGCGACGCCTGCAGCGCCCGCACCTTCGGCGATCTGATGCTCGTGTCGGACGAGGCCGGTAACGGCGCGATACAGGTCGTCCTCAGTGGCGATGGCAACGTGATCCACGAATTTCCGGACGTAGTCGAATGTCAAGGTGTCCGGGTCGAGATTGCCGGCGAGTCCGTCCGCCACGGTGTCGCGGACATCCACTTTGGTGAGACGGCCCGCGTTCAGACTGGCCGTGAACGGCGTGGACGCCGCGGCTTCGACGCCGACGACCCGAACCGACTCCTGGATTGACCGGACCGTGGCGGCGATGCCGCCGATCAAGCCGCCTCCGCCAATCGGCACCACGATCTCATCCACAGTTGGAAGATCCGCGAGGATCTCCAGCGCGATCGTTCCCGTGCCGGCGAGGATGTCCGGGTCGCTGTAGGCGGACACGAACTCCAGCCCTTTCTCTCGTGGAAATTCCCTGGCCAGCGTTTCCGCGTCGTCGTACGTCTCGCCGACGGCGCGAAGGTCTGCGTGATGCCGCCTGATCGCATCGAGCTTGGTCCTCGGCGCGCCCTTTGCGGTGAACACCGTCACGGGAACACCAAGCGCTTCGCCGGCGCAGGCGAGGGCGCGTCCGTGGTTGCCGGCCGACGCAGTGACGAACCGGATTGGTGCGCCCGCCGCGCGATCCAACCGAGCCAGCGTGGCGGCGAAAGCCCCGCGGGCCTTGAACGATCCGGTGATCTGCTGAGACTCCAGCTTGAGATAGACGTCGCGGCCCGAGGCGTCCGACAGCCAAGCGGATCGGACGAGGGGAGTGGGCCTGATAAACGGCGCAATCCGGCGGCGTGCCTTGAGCACATCGGTGACGGTGATCATTCGGCCGCTCCGGCAAGAATCTCTGGCAGCCGCATGGCGAATGCCGATCGCGCGAGCACCTCGTCGATGCCAGCCGTACGCACCTGTGCGATGAGATCGCTCTCCACGTGCGAGACGAATCCCAGCGTGCGAATCGATGCCAGGCTGCTGTCGGCTTTGAGCGCGGCGACCGTGGCAACAGGCTGGAGTCGCGCGCTGTTCAGGTCGAAGATGATGAGACGCGGCGTCTGCGAGCGGGCCCTGGTCAGCAACTCGTCGGGCGTTCGGACGAAGACCAGGTCTGCGCCGACGCCCTTAGCGGCCGCTGAAATCTTCGAGGTGAACATCAGGTCATCGACTGCGACCAGAACCATTCGCGTTATCCTATGCCGCAATGCTTCTCGAAACACGCGCGGCGGCGCCTTTCTTCAAGAACGGATTCGTCCTTGGATGCGAAGAGACCCTCGAGGCCGTCGTCATCGATCCCGGCGACGAGGTCGAGGAACTGCTCGAGGTCGTCCGATCTGAGAAGCTGAACGTCCGACACATCCTCCTCACGCACGCGCATGTCGACCACATCACTGGGGTCAGGCGGGCGACCGAAGTGCTGAAGGTGCCGGTTCATCTGCACCGGGACGATCTGCCGCTGTACGAGGCTGCCGAGATTCAGGGGCGCATGTTCGGGTTGACGGTTGAGCAGCCGCCTCCCGTCGACAAGTTCTACCGATCTGGCGAAGCGATTGTGTTTGGCCATTACCAGGCCCAGCCTCATCACACACCAGGGCACTGTCCCGGCGGAGTCTGCCTCCAGGTGGGCAGAGTGGGAACCTCCGGGAACATGCTGTTCGTGGGAGACACGCTTTTTGCGGGTTCAATCGGTAGAACCGACCTGCCGGGCGGCGATTACCCCACGCTGATCGATTCGATTACCCGTGTGCTGTTCGCGTTTGGCGACGATGCCCAGGTATTTCCGGGGCACGGTCCCGCCACGAGCATCGGTCACGAGCGCCGGACCAACCCGTTTCTCGTCGGCGCTTGAGCGTTCAGTCGCTCTTTCGGTCGCCCTTCGATTCCTTCGAAACCGCCAGCTCGATGCGACCGATTCGGATGAGGTCGCCCGGCGCGAGCCGTGCGTTCTCGACTCGTCGGCCGTTGACGAAGGTGCCGTTCGTGCTGCGGAGGTCTTTCAGTTCCAGGCGATCGGTGTCCGTCGCCGAAAGCCGGCAGTGAACCCTCGACACCATCGCCGCGTCCACGATGAAATCCGCGCGCGGGGCGCGGCCGATTGTCTTGACGGCCCCGGAAGTCAACCGAAACGTGACCGTTTTCTTCCCATCTTTCCCGGTCGATTTCAGAATCCACATGATCGTCGTCCGTCCCCAGATCCTACGATCATACGCGAACTTCCGGGGCCGCTTTTACGTAACAAGACAGACAGGGGAGGTCGGAGGATGAGCAGGCCGCGGAAATACGCCATGTACGGTTCGGCCGTCGTTGTCGCCATCGTCGCGGGTCTGTGGGGATTTCAAACCCTCGATGGCGCGGCTCCCGAGTTCGAGGCCTCTCGCATTGCCACCGCGGAGAAGGGCACGATGGTGCGGTCCGTTGTGGCGACCGGCAAGATCGAACCTGTGACGAAGGTCGAGATCAAGTCGAAGGCCAACGGCATCATCAAGGTGCTGAATGTCGACGTCGATCAGGTCGTCAATGAAGGCGATGTGCTGGTCGAGCTCGACAAGGAGAATCTGAACGCCCGGCTACGTGAGGCGCGCGCATCGCTGGAAGGCGCCGAGGCGAGTCTGACCGCGGCCGAGGCGGCGCTCAGGAAGAACACCATCGAAGCCGAAGGGCCGGATGTCGAGTTCGCGCAACGCGCGTACCAGCGCGCCAATTCTCTCTTCGAGCAGAAGCTCATCGCGCAATCGGGCCTGGACGAGGCGAAGGGCGTCTATGAAACCGCGCTGAACAGACAGCGAGCCGCAAAGACTCAGCTTTCGGTTGCCCAGGCGCAAGTGTCGGAAGCCAGAGCGAACGTTGCGCAGACCCGAGCCACCGTCGATCGCGCGGCCGAGGAACTGGCAAACGCCACGATTCGCGCGCCGATCAGGGGCACCATTCTCGCGCGGCAGGTCGAGATGGGCAGCCCGGTCTCGTCCATCCTCAATCTCGGCGCGGCAGCGACGCCCGTCATCACGCTCGGAGACATCAGTCACGTGTTCGTGCGTGGAAAGGTGGACGAGAGCGATATCGGCCGCGTCCGTCTCGGTCAGGCGTGCCGCATCAGCGTCGAGACTTTCAAGGATCGGACCTTCCAGGGGAAGGTCACACAGATCTCGCCGATGGGCGTCGAGAAAGACAACGTCACCAACTTCGAGGTGAAAGTCTCGATCGACAATCCTGGCGGAGAGCTCAAGGCCATGATGACAGCCAATGCGGAGATCATTCTCGAAGAGCATCCCGACTCGCTCATCATTCCGGAAGCCGCCATCCTGTACGACGCATCGCGCAACGCCTCGGTCGATCTCATCGATCCGCGCGGCAAGGACGGCACGCGGCGGGTCCAGGTGAAGCTCGGCGTCGGCAACGGAAACAAGACCCAGGTGATCGAGGGCCTCAAGCCGGGCGACAAGCTCCTGTTGCCGAGCTGACGGGCACCCCAGATGGCCGGCCACGCGGCTGCCCATCGCCCGAGCATCCGCCATGCGGGCCGCCATCCTTCAATCGCTCGACAATCTGCGAGCCAACAAGCTGCGCAGCTTCCTCACGATGTTCGGCATCATGTGGGGAGTCATCTCGATCGTCGTGCTGGCGGCGCTCGGCGAAGGGTTCCAGCGCGGCAACCAGCAGGTCCTCGACGAGCTCGGCAAGAACATCGTCATCATCCGGAACGGGCGGACCAGCCTCCAGGCAGGCGGCCAGCGATCGGGTCGGCTGATCCGCCTGTCGGTCGATGACGCGGTCAAGCTCCGGGAACGATCCCGGCTGATCGAATACGTGTCGCCGGAGCTGATGAAAACGGGTGTCAACGTCAAGAGCGCCTTCAACTCCAGCTCGCTGCAGATGAGCGGCGTCTGGCCCGTGTTTCAGCTGATTCGAACGATCGAAGTGGATCGCGGCCGCCTGATCGGCGACGACGACGAGCGCGACGCGCGGCGGGTGGTCGTCATCGGGCACGAGGCGAGTCGCCTGCTGTTCGCCGATCGAAATCCGGTCGGTTCGATGCTGTCCTTGAACGGCCTCTCCTACACCGTCGTCGGCCGTGTCCGGAAGAAGAAGCAGGACTCGAACTACACGGGCCAGGACGACGAGCGGCTGTTCGTGCCGTATGCCGCGATGCGACGCGATTTTCCGCTGCAGGGGGAGTTCGACACCAAGGATTCGCTCTCTGCCATCATTGCGGCGCCGTACGTCAGGGTTGCCGACGACTTCCGGAAGCACCTGGAGCGTGAGAAGAAGTTGAATCTGTTTGGCATCGACGGCCGCACGCCGGTCGAACAGGAGATTCGCGACATCCTGGCGCCGCGCCACCGTTTCGATCCGCGGGACCCCGAGGCGATTTCGTTCTGGAACACGGCGCTCGAGTCCGTGCTGTTCAGCAAGATGATCCAGGCGATGAAGGACTTCTTCATCAGCGTGAGCATCATCACGCTCGTGCTGGGCGGCATTGGGGTGATGAACATCATGCTCATTGCGGTAAGGGAACGGACACGGGAGATTGGCGTGCGCAAGGCGCTCGGCGCCACACCGCGAGTCATCCAGGGTCAGTTCTTCAGCGAAGGCCTCTTCCTGACCTTGTTCAGCGGGCTTCTCGGGCTGGTTGGCGGCTACGCACTCTGCTCTCTGATCAACCTGTTGCCCATGCCCGAGCGATTCGTTGGAATGGTGATCACGTGGCCGACGGTGGTCTTCTCCATCGGAGCGCTGACGATCATCGGCGTCGCCGCGTCGACCTACCCGGCGCGTCGTGCGGCGGCGCTTCCGCCGGTGGAAGCGCTCAGGTACGACACATAGGGTTCAGGGGTTACAGGATTCCAAGGCTTGAGGGTTCGGGAGTTCAGGGTTCATGAGACTGTTCCGGGAAATCGTGGTGCAGGCGGCCAGCGCGCTCGCCGCGCATCGGTTCCGTGCGGCGTTGACGATGCTGGGGATTGCCTGGGGTATCGTGACCGTCGTCCTGTTGATGGCGTATGGGAACGGGTTTCACAGTGCCCTGATGTACGGCTTCCGCAATGCGTTCTCAGACGGCACGTTCATCGTGCGCAACGGCCAGACCAGTCTTCAAGCCGGAGGTGAACGAGCCGGCCGGCGAATCTTCATCAAAGCCGAGGATATCGAGCCGATCCGACAGCTCGGCCTCGTCAAGTTCGTCAGTCCTGAATATCTGGAGTCGCTGCCGATCGCATTCGGCACCCGTCAGACCAATGCGGGTGTGCGCGGCGTCTCGCCCGAGTACGGGACCATGCGCAGCGAGACGGCCGAGACCGGACGTTTTCTGAACGGCGAAGATGTCGAGAATCATCGCCGCGTGGCGTTTCTCGGTTCCGAAGTCGCTCGCAGGCTCTTCACCAATATCCCGCCGCTTGGCGAGACCATCCGTATCAACGGCATCTCGTTCGAAGTGATCGGCGTGATGCCCAACAAGGCGCAAATCTCAAATTACTTCTATCCCGACAAGCTCTCGGTGTTCATTCCGCATACCGTGACGAGGCAGGTCTGGGCTCAGGACTACCTCGACGACGTGGTTGTGCAGAGCCTGAATCCGTCCGTCCACGATCGCGCGGTCAAGCAGGTGCGCGAGGTGCTCGCGGCGCGCCATCATTTCGACCCCCGCGATGAGCGGGCGGTCCGGATGGACGACTCGGCCGAAGTTGTCGGCATGCTTGACGGCATTACGGGCGGCCTTCAGTTCGTGCTGGTGTTCATCGGAACGCTGACGCTCATGATAGGCGGCGTCGGCGTGATGAACATCATGCTGGTGTCCGTCACCGAGCGGACGAGAGAGATCGGGCTTCGCAAGGCGCTTGGCGCCCGACGCCGGCACATCCTGGCGCAGTTTCTCCTCGAAGCGCTCGCCATCACGGCGATGGGAGGCGTGACGGGCATCGCCCTGTCCTACCTGCTCATCTTCATGATCAAAACGCGTCCGTTCCTGGGGCAACTGCTCGACGACCCTACCGGGCAGACCGACATCAACCTGGTCCTGTCACCGGACATCATGCTCGCCACTGTCGCGATCCTCGGAGCGGCCGGTGTGCTCAGCGGATTCTGGCCGGCCTTCCGCGCGTCGCGCCTCGATCCGATCGAGTCCCTCCGATACGAGTAGCGCAGGGCTCTCGCCTCTGGATTGGCGCTCCTGCCTTACAATCTCTCTCCCTTTCGTCCTGGAGGTTCTCCTCATGCGCCTTTGCCTCGTTTCTGCGATATCCGCGTCGCTCGTGCTCGCCGTGTCGGCCCTCGGGGCGCAGGCTCCAAACCAGAGGGGAGCCGACGGTGTCCTGCCCCAGCCAGTCACCGCGCTCGTCCACGCAAACGTGCTCGACGTGCGGACCGGCCGTCTGACGCCAGACGCGACGATGATCCTGCGTGGCGGGAAGATCGAATCACTCGGTACCCCCTCCACGCCGGGTGGCGCGATGGTCATCGACCTCGGCGGCAAATATCTGCTGCCGGGGATGATCGACGCCCATACTCACCTCGACAACCTGGCGGCGGCCCGTCGCGCGCTCGAGTCCGGCGTCACGACCGTGCGCAGTGCCAGTGTGGGTTCCTTTCGCGACGTGTCCCTGCGCGAGCTCTCCCGCAAGGGCATCATCGCCGGACCCGATATGGTGGCCGCGGGGATCTTCGTCACGCCGAACGTCGGTGACGACATCCTGGCCGACCCCTCGCTCGGTAATCTCGTCACCGGCGTGACCACGGCCGAGAAACTGCGTCAGCTCGTTCGCGTCAATCTCGATCACGGCGTGGATGTCATCAAGACGCGCGGGACGGAGCGCGCGGGCACTCCCGATACGGATCCGCGGCAGCAGGTCTACTCAGAGGCGGAGCTTCGCGTGATCGTCGAAGAAGCGGCGACGAAGGGCATACCCGTCGAAGCGCACGCGCACGGCGACGAGGGCGCACAGGCCGCCGTGAAGGCCGGCGTCAGGAGCATCGAACACGGCACGTTCCTGTCCGATACGACCCTCTCGCTGATGAAGGAGAAAGGCACCTTCCTCGACCCGACGTACTCCACGCTCGTGGACCTGCTCGAGCCGGGCGGCGACTACGAAGGCTCGATCGCACACATGCGGGCGCGCCACATGCTGCCCAGGATGAAGGACACGATTCAGCGGGCGCGAAAGATGGGCATCAAGATCGTCACGGGCGCCGATACGAGCTACGGTCCGACCAGCGTGACGCGGATCTCTCAGGAGGTGGCCAATCTCGTCGACGCAGGACTCACACCGCTCGAAGCCATTCAATCGGCCACCACGGTCGCAGCCGACTGTCTTCTGCTCGCCAAGACCACGGGCGCGCTCGACCCTGGCCTCGACGCGGACATCATCGCTGTCGAAAAGAATCCGCTCGAGACGGTGACCGGGCTCCAGGACGTCCTGCTGGTGATCAGCAACGGCCGCGTCGCTCTCAATAGACTGACCTTTGGAAAGCCGTAGCCGTTCAGCGTCCCGATCCCGGAATCACCTTCTGGAGCCATGCCGAAATAGCCTGGGTCACGTCGGGGCTGACGACGGGATCCTTCAGTTCGTCGTACTCCGCCACTTCTCCGCTCGTGGCTGAGACGAGCAAGTGATTGATGTTGTCGATTTTCGAAAGATCGGCAATCCGGTTCTTGCCTTTTCGTGCGTGGGCCAACTCGAGCAGATGATCGCCGTGGTAGGGAAGTACCTGCTTGTCGAGGCCTCCCTGCACCGCGAGAATCGGCTGCGAGACCCGGGTGATGATCTCGGCGGGATCGATGAGCAGGAAACTTCGGTAGAACGGCGTATCCACGCGGCGTCGCACGTCGGGAGGGATTCCCTCCCAGCCAGAGCCATCGAAGACCGCCTGAATGATCTTCTGTTGAAGATCGATGGCCGTGTCCTTCTCGGCCTGAGACATCGTGGACAGCTCGAGGACGTGTTTCTGTTGCTCGAGCACGAGCTCGGCGCCGCGGATTGAGGACGTATTGAGGAGCACGAGCGCGCGAATCTGATCCTGTTTCTGGGCGGCCACCAGCGCGACCGTGCCACCCTCGCCATGACCGATCACCGCGATCCGTTTGTCGTCCACGTCTTTCCGATTCAACACATACTTCGCAACCGCGCGGACATCGTCTGCATAATCGGTGATGGTGGTCGATTCGAGCCTGCCGCCGCTCTGCCCGAGGCCTCGTTTGTCGTATCGCACCACCAGGAATCCCTGATCGGCCAGTCCTCCCGCGAGTTGACCGAAGACGGGAATGCCCGCGATGGTCTCATCGCGATCGGCGCTGACCGATCCGCCGACGAGCACGATTGCCGGAAGCCGGGTTGCCGAAGCCTGCGCCGGCCGGCTGACCGTTCCCGCCAAGGAAAAGCCATTGGCGGGGATGGAGACCGGCTCGTCTCCTGGCCTCGAGATGCGCTCGATGCGCGTTGAGACCGCCGCGATGTCCTGGCGAAGCACGTCCAGACCCTGAGACGGCACCTGGAGACGGAGAAGGCGTCCGTTTTCGTCGGCCCACACCTCCGCTGGAAATGCGGAGCCCTCACTCCCGATTGTCATTTCAATCCGCCGCGCCAGCATCGACCGGCCGGCCAGCTGGATGCGCTGCTCGCCGATCGCCGTGACTCGGATCGGAAACTCGCCCTGCGGCGCAAGATACGCCTTCAGATCCAATGGCGCCGTCGTCTTGTCCCGAAGTTTCGCCGTCATCGCCTCGTAGGCGCCATAGAACGGAGTGGGGAGGATCATCGTGTCGCGCGCGACAGTATCTGTCTTGGTTCTGGTCTGACCTCCCTGGGATATTTCGCTCGACGCCGACGTGCCCTGGAATGTGGTGTGAAGGCGCTGCGGCTGGCCGCCGATGGCGGCGTCGAGCGTCAGCTCGCGCGGGTTCCAGTCGGCGTCATATTTGATTTCCAGCCGGCGCGTGATGATGTTGAAAGGCGGCCCCAGTCGTCCTGACATGACGATGGTCCAGCCGTCGGCGGAGCGATTGACGGCGACGTCCTCTGTGCCGACCGACGTGCCTCGCACGAAGACCGCCAGGGTGGAGGGGGTGGTCAGTGGCGTTTGCGACGTCGGACGCGCACCCAGCAGTACTGCGATGAATATGACGGTAAGATTGAAATGGCGCACGTCCTGAGAATATCTCACATGCTCTCGCGCGACCACTACACCGCCTTGACCCGAGCCGCAGGACTCGTCGATCGCTCGGACCGCGGCCTGATCGCCGTCGCGGGTCAGGATCGCGCGGCACTCCTGCACAACATCCTGACCAACGAAATCGCGACGCTTCTTCCCGGCCAGGGCTGCTATGCGGCGTACCTCACACCGCAGGGACGCATGGTCTCGGACATGCGCGTGCTCGCCATGAGGGACGCGATCTGGCTTGACGTGCCGGGCGAGGTCACCCAGCGACTGCGCGACAAGCTCGATCGATCCATCTTTGCCGAGGACGTGCGGATCAGCGATCGGTCTTCCGACGTGTGCCGCGTCGGGTTGTTCGGGCCCCGGGCCGCCCGCGAGATTTCGCGCACGGCAGGAAACCATCAATTCGCTGAGGAGCTCAGCGCGTTGTCCGAATATCATCACCGAACGACGCGGATGGCGGATGCAGACGTCGTGGTCGTGCGCGATGGCGACCTCGGCGTGCCGGGCTTCGCCCTTTACCTGCCCGGCGCCACGATCCAGACGGTGGACGCCGTCTTGCCCGCGACCGAATTTCCGCGCGTGGATGCCGAAACGGCTGACGTGTTGCGCGTCGAAAACGGACGACCCAAGTGGGGTGCGGAGCTGGACGAGGACGTGATCCCGATGGAAGCCGGCATCGAGTCGCGTGCGATCAGCTTCACGAAGGGTTGCTACATCGGTCAGGAAGTCATCGTCCGCATCCTTCACAGAGGGCATGGGCGCGTTGCGCGCCGGCTGGTAGGTATCGTCCTCGAGACGAGCGGATCGGCGGCGCGCGGTGATCGGATCTACACGGAAGACCGTGATGTCGGGCTGGTGACGAGCGCCGTCATGTCACCGGCTCTGGAGCGGCCTGTCGCGCTCGCTTACGTCCACCGGGACCATGTCGCCCCCGGGACGGCCGTGACCGTCCGGCACGGCGCCGCCATCTTTCCGGCGACGGTCGTCAGCCTGCCGTTTTGAAGTTGGGGCTGCAAGACTTCGAGCTTCGACCGTTCAAAATCCAGGGGGACCTAGTTCGCGTCCGCCCCGACCTCCCGTTACGTGCTATTTGACAGGAGGTTGGTCTCCATTAAGATGGACGTTCCAGGTCACGTCCGACCCAAGTCCGTCGCCGCAGGAGCACCCATGTCGTCGCGCGACGAAGCATCCCGGCCGCACCCCCCAGAATCGGCCGCATCGGCCTCGCGGGAGAAATTCGAGAGCATGCTGGCCGCCGGCAAGCGGTTCGGACTCAAGTTCGAGCTCTCGGAGCGGTTTCTGGACTTTTGGAAGTACATCGGATTCCGGAAGGCCGCGGTCGTGTTCATCGCCGTGACGATTCCGATCATCAAATACGAATGGCTGCCGAGGGCGGCGTCAAGCTCCATCGAAGGACTGGCGTCGTCCTATGGCGTCGATCTCAAGGTGGCGGAGTGGGGCGGTGATGTCTGGGATCTCAAGGCCACGGCTCACGATGTCGAAATCGAAACGCACGGGCGCTACACGCAGGGCGCGCTGCTCAGTGCCGACAAGGTGATCGTGGATTTCTCCGTCTGGAGGAAGATTCGGACCGGCAACTGGATTCAATCGATCGAAGTCGAGGGACCGAAGCTGTACCTGGAGCACACGCTCGCGGGCCGGTGGAACTGGGAAGATGTGATCGATGAAGACAATGTCGAGATAGGCGGGGGAAGTCCCGCGGCGCCGGATGGTGTGATTCGGGTTCGCGACACCGACGAAAAACCCGCGAACCCGGCGCACGCATTCGAAATCCCACGGTTTCTCATCAAGGACATGCGCATTCAGTGGGTGGAGAACCTTCCCGGTCAGTCCGGTGGAGGCCTCATCCACAACTCTCAGTCCGTTCTCTACATCGACGATGTGGACGTGATTGCGGAAGACATTGCCGGCCCGGTGGACGAACGGGAGACGCCGACGAAATTCTCGGTCGACGGACGGACGGCCGACGGGCGCGTCTCGCTCAAAGGCCGGATCAATCTCTTCAACTGGGCGCAGCCGATCCGCTTCGAGCCGCCGGCGGCACCCGCGCCTTTTTCGCCCACCCAAGACGGCGAGGGTTCAGTCTGGTCGCCGCGTGCGGGTATGAAGGTGTACCTCGAGAACGTGGGAACGGCGGCGCTGGCGCAGATGGTTCCGAATCCCACGCTCATGGCGACCTCAGGCACGATGAGCGGGCTCATCGACGTCGCGGTTCGAGACCACAAGGTGGACTGCCGAAGCGATCTGACGCTCAAGAACGTCGCGTACGCCGCGAATCCGTATTCGTCGATGCTTCCGCGAGCGAAGACGAACGACGTGACGCTTGCGTTAGCAGATTTCCGGGTGAACGAACGTCTCAGCGTCGGGTGCGACGGCGATCTCCGTAATGCCGAGTACCGCCCGTTCTATACCCTACAGGTGGCGCTCACGCGGGAAGCCGTCAGGACGGCGCCACCCGCCGTTCGACAAGCAGCGGCTGCCGACTACACACGTCTTTCAGGTCAGACCGTGGTCGATCAGACCATGCAGGGGGTGACGGACGAGCTTGCCAAGAAGGCCGGCGCAGAGTTCTCCAAGGTGCTGGGGCCGGAGGCAGGCAATGCGCTCGCACAATCGCTGACCGGCAGTCAGGGGAAGCAGCCCGCCCAAGCCGCGGGCCAGAATCAGAATCCTGCCAATCAGGCCGCGAAGGGCCTGAGCGGAGTCTTCAAGAAGCTTTTCGGCAGCAATAAGAAAAAGAAAAGCCCGCACTGAGCCTGACCCGCGCCGAATAATCTTTTCAGTTCGAGTTTTGAAGCATCTGAACGAGCTCGGTGTCGGCCGGAGGCAGCTGCATCGTGTGGAGCTCTTCGCGCTTCACCCAGCGAAGCTCCTGGCCCAGCTCCGGCCGTGGCTCGTCCTCGAGCGCGCAACGGAGAAAATGGAGCTCGATGGGCCGTTCCGGATACTGGTAGGTCGTCGAGAGGATCAACTCGCCAATCGTGGCGCCGCAGCCGAGCTCTTCGCGAATCTCGCGTTTGAGCGATTCGACGTGCGACTCGCCCTGCCGGACCTTGCCGCCCGGGAACTCCCAGTAGCCGGCGAGGTGCGTGCCCTCGCGCCGCCGTCCCAGAAGGAATCGTCCTTCGCGCTCGATGATCGCCGCGACGACGGTCGTCGGCAGTCGGTCAGGCGTCATGCGCGCCGTTCACGTCCGGGTTGAAGGGGAACGAGGCGCAGAGTGACGCCATCGGACAGACCAGGCACTTTGGCTTGCGCGCGACGCAGACCATGGCGCCGAAGTCCATGAGGGCCTGATTGAAGTCGAACACGCGCCGACGCGGCACCAGCGCCTCCGAGATGGCCCACTGGTGGCGTCTGGCATCGTGGCGCTTGTGATCGCCGCGGCCGACGAAGACGCGGTGCACGACGCGCGACACGTTCGTGTCGAGAATCGCCGCACGATGTCCGAACGCGAAGCTCCTGATTGCCCCCGCGGTATAGGCGCCGATTCCCTTGAACGAGCGGAGCGTCGTCTCGTCGGACGGGAGAGCGCCGCCGTAGTTCGCCACGGCCTCTCGGGCGATCGACTGCAGCCTCTTGGGCCTGATGTTGTAGCCGAGCGGGTACCAGGTTTCGCGTACCTGGTCTTCGGACGCCGACGCCAGTGCCGTCAGCGACGGGTACCGGCGCAGCCATTCCTCGTATTTCGGAAGGACGCGGTCCACCTGCGTCTGCTGGAGCATGATCTCGGACACGAGGATGTGATACGGGTCGCTCGTGTGCCGCCAGGGCAGCTTCCGGCCGTGGCGTCCGTACCAGGTCAACAGCCGGCGCCGGAATGATCGGCGGGCGGTTGGAGACGGAAGCGCCGGCTTCGGCTTTCGTTTCTTCATCTGCGACCCTGCCACTCTTCGACCCGTAGACCTTCCGACCCCGTGACCCTTATATAATCCGAGCGTGAAACTGTATACGAAGACCGGCGACGGCGGTGAGACGTCCTTTCTGGGCGGCACACGTGTGCGCAAGTCAGACACGCGCGTCGAGGCGTACGGCGCGGTGGACGAGCTGAATGCGTTCATCGGATTCGCGTGCACCCTCGGCCGCGACAAGGACATGGCTGAGCGCCTCACGGCGATCCAGCGGGACCTGTTCGCCCTCGGGGCCAGGCTGGCCGACCAGACGGCGCGTGTCGCCGACAAATCCGACAAGGCGGCCGTGACCTCCGCCGATGTGGAGCGGCTGGAAGGCTGGATCGATCAGGACGACGCCAGCGTTCCTCCTCTTCGGCGATTCATCCTGCCGGGCGGCAGCGCTCTGGGCGCCGCGCTTCACCTCGCGCGCACCGTGTGCCGGCGTGCCGAGCGGCGAATGGTCGCGCTCGACCAGCCGCCGGTCGATCCGATTCTCCTCGCGTACATCAACCGGCTGTCCGATCTGCTCTTTGTGATGGCACGAGCCGCCAATCATCGAGATCAGGCGCTCGAAGTCGAGTGGTAGTTGCGGTCAAGCGCCGCCTTGACCGCGTCGTAGACCTTCCGAGCCAGCTCCTGCGACACGCGTTCGCGGATGGCGCCGCATTCGACAAGAACCGTCTCGCGCTCGCTCTCGATGGCGACGTCCCAGCGATCGCGCGCGATGCCGTCAGGCCGGTCTTCGAAGTCTGAAGAGGACCCGATCGCGGAGCTGTCGGGTGACCGGCTGGCCGCCGCGATGGCGGCGCCGTTGACGAGCAGTCGCACGGCGCGAATCGTGCGCTTGTCGATCGCCCGCTCACCAAGGTGAAAATACTCGGGGTCTTCGGTGAAGAGCACGAGATCGTCCGCCGCCGGGATCTCGACGATCACGGTGCGTCCCAGTGCTCCCTCGGACGATCGAATCGACGCGCGGCGCCGACGGTAGACCGTCAACGACGTCGCCAGACTCGCGGCCAGAATGAGCAGGGCCAGGGCCGCCAGGCCCGCCACAACGTCGCGCATCGGTTAGATCCAGTCGCCGCACGCGGTGGTCAACCAGCGGCGGCCCGCACTAGAATACGAGGCTTCATGAGCCGAATCGACCGCGCATCTTCGGGTGGTCTCTCGGCCGAGTATGCGTACTGTGAACGTCTGGCGCGAGCTCACTACGAGAATTTTCCGGTGGCGTCGACCCTCTTGCCGAAGACGATGCGACCGCACGTGGCAGCGGTCTATGCATTCGCGAGAATCGCCGATGACATTGCCGACGAGGTCGTCGAGCCGCTGACGCCGGACGAGCGACGCGCGCGCCTCGACGACTGGTTGGCCAGGCTGCATCGGATGGTGGACGGAAGTGGCCAGGATCGTGAACCGATAAGAGGCGACGGGTGTGTGCTGGCCGCGCTCGCAGCGAGCATTCGGTCGTGTCGCCTGCCGATGGAGCTCTTCGATGCGTTGATTAGTGCGTTTCGTCAGGATACCACGACCGTTCGATACGCCACCTGGTCCGAGCTGTTCGATTATTGCCGACGTTCCGCAAACCCGATCGGTCGTTTGGTGCTTCGCATCGCCGGACTCGACGATCGCTCGCTGGACGTCCCGTCCGACGCGGTCTGCACGGCCCTGCAGCTGACGAACTTCTGGCAGGATCTCGAAGTCGACTGGTCGCGCGGGCGCCTGTACGTTCCGGAGGAATGCTGGCGCCCCGCCGGTGCGGAGGAGCGCGATCTGACGGCCCGGCATCTCACCGCATCCTGGCGGCGAGCGCTCGCGGAAGCGACCGAGAAGACACGCGAGCTCTTCGCGGAAGGACGTGCCATCGGCGATCGCGTGAGCGGGAGGCTCGGTTTCGAACTGCGCCTCACCTGGCTCGGCGGCATGCGCATTCTCGAACGCCTGGAGCGCGACGGATTCGATGTCTTCAGGTCCCGGCCGACGCTCGGTGCGCGCGACGCACCCGTGATGCTGAAGCGGGCGATCACGTGGAAACGAAATCGGCAATGAGCAGCGAGTGCCGAGCAACGACAAGTGCGGCGCGATCCTCGTCGACCGTCTTCGCCTCGCTTGCTGCGCGTTGGCTGACGACTCTTTGCTCGTCGCTCTTTGCTCATTGCTTTGGGTATCACCCGTGAGCCGCGACACCAACTTCTATTACTCCTTCGTGGTCCTTCCGAGCTCCAAGCGGAACGCCATCATTGCAGTATGGGACTTCTGCCGTGCCGTGGACGATGTGGTCGATGAGCGATTCGGGGAGGGTGCAAAGGCTGGGGGAGTCGAAGCAGAGCTGGCTGGCTGGCGCGAGGAGCTGGACCGGTGCTTCAACGGCCGTCGACCCGAGACGCGTCAGGGACAGACTCTTCAACCCTATATCCGCCGCTTCAATCTGCCGCGTCAGGCATTCGACGATGTGATTGCCGGCGTCGAGATGGATGTGGGGTTGACTCGGTATCAGACGTTCGAGGCGCTTCATCAGTACCTGTCTTCGCGTCGCCTCGGCCGTAGGATTGATCTGCGTCGAGATCTTCGGCTACGCCGACAGCGGCACGCGCGCGTATGCGGTGGACCTGGGCGTGGCGCTGCAGCTCACGAACATCGTGCGCGATATCCGCGCCGACCTGCGAAGAGGCCGTCTTTACGTCCCGCTCGAAGACCTGGCTCGCTTCGAGTGCACGGAGCAGGATCTCAATCAGGACGCGACGACCGAACGAACCCGCGCGCTCATTCAGTTTCAGTGCGCGCGGGCCCGCTCCTTCTATGACAGGGCTGAGCGCGAGCTGCCGGGCACGGATGCGCGGCGTCTGGTGGCGGCGCGGATCATGGGCGCGATCTATCAGGACATTCTCAGGCGCATCGAGCAGGCCGATTACGACGTGCTGTCACAGGTTATTCGCGTCCCGCGCCCGCGCCGCGCACTCATCGCGGCAGCGACGTGGGCGAGGACGATGTTACGAAGTTCTTAGTGCTTAGTTCTTGGTTCTTAGGAAGAACAGTCAGGCTGCACTAAGAACCGAACCAAGCACTAAGAACTCAGCACCAAGAACTACCGTCAAGGAGTCACCGTGTTCGACGTCATCGTCATCGGCGCGGGTTTTGCGGGCTTGAGTGCGGCCGTCGATCTGGCCGGAGACGGGGCGAGCGTGCTCGGTACTCGAGGCGCGACCGCAGCTCGGAGGACGAGCGACGGCGTTCGCCGACCGCGAGACCGGCGAGCTGGTTGACAACGGGCAGCACGTGCTCCTCGGGTGCTACCACGCCACATTTCGGTTTCTCAGATCGATCGGAGCCGGGGATCACGTCGCGGTTCAGCCCGCCTTGACCGTGCCTTTCATCGACCGAAACGGGCAATCGAGCACGCTGACCTGTCCGCCTCTTCCGGCGCCCTGGCATTTGCTGGGCGGGATCGCAGAATGGCGGGCGCTCGATTGGCGCGACCGGATCGCCGCGCTCAACATGGCGCGGCCGCTGCGGCTCGCGCGGAACCAGATCGAAGGTGGAAGCGCCGTCGCCGCCTCGCCCGGTGAGACGGTCGAGAACTGGCTGATCAGAAATCGCCAGACCGATCGCCTCCGGGAAATGCTGTGGGACCCGCTGGCGCTCGCGGCCCTGAATCAGTCGCCGACCACGGCCGCGGCTCCCACCTTTGCGCGGGTCCTTGCCGAGATGTTCAGCGGCAATCGGGAAAACGCCGCCATTGCCCTCCCGACCAGGCCGCTCAATCTGGCGTACGCTGAGCCGGCCCGCGCCTTTATCGAGGCGCGAGGCGGAGAAGTTCGACTGAATGCGCCGGCTCGCGTTGTCATCGAGTCCGGGCGCGCGGTGCACGTCGTCGTGCAGTCCGCGCGAGTGATCGCGCCCGTCGTGATTTCCGCCGTGCCGTGGCATGCGCTCGGCGCCCTCCTCGAAGGCGAAACAGTCGGCCTGACTCCAGTCATCGAGTGCGCAACCCGGATGGCTTCCTCACCGTTGGCCACCGTCAACCTCTGGCTCGATCGACCCATTCTCGACGTGCCGTTCGTCGGCCTGCCGGGCCGGCCGTTGCAGTGGCTGTTCGACAAGCGCCTGATTGTCGGCGGGGACACGTCGCATCTCACGATGGTCGCGAGCGGAGCCAACGATCTCGTGAGCCTGTCGAATGCGGAGTTGACCGAGGTCGCCGTCCGCGAGATCTGCGACGCGATACCGAAAGCCCGCTCGGCCCGTATCCGCCGTACGACCGTCGTTCGCGAGCGGCGCGGGACATTTTCCCTCGCGCCGGGACAGCCCGAGCGGCCTGGCACGCGAACTGCGGTGCCGAATTTCCTGCTGGCCGGCGACTGGACGGACACCGGCCTTCCCGCCACAATCGAGGGCGCTGCCAGGAGCGGCTATCGCGCGTCGGAAGCCGCCGGCGAGCTGCTTGGCGTGTAGACTCGAAGACCGAACCGTGCCAGTCATGCGCTCGATCGTCGTCCATTATCAGGAGATCGCCCTCAAGGGCCGGAATCGCCCCTGGTTCATCGCGCACCTGGTTCGCAATCTGCGCCGCGCGACGAGCGATCTCGACGTGCCTCACGTCAGGTCGCTCATGGGCCGCATCGAACTGGTGCTCGGTCCTGGCGTCGAATGGGACATGGTCCGCCAACGTGTCGCGCACGTGTTTGGCATTGCCAACTTTGCGCGCGCCGGAAGGTCCCCTCTCGACATCGACAGGCTCGCCGCGCAGATCGTCAGCGATCTCGAACACATCGATGTGGCGAGCTTCGAAGTCTCGGCCCGCCGCGCCGACAAGCGCTTTCCGATGACGTCGCCCGAAATCGAGCGAATGCTCGGCGCCGCGATTCAGCGTGCGCGCGGCTGGCGCGTGGATCTGAACGATCCCGAGCTCACCGTGCACGTCGAAATGCTGACCGACGAAGCGTTCTACTTCTTCGGCAAGGAACGCGGACCGGGCGGTCTCCCGACCGGCACGGGAGGGCGAGTGGTCTGTCTGCTCTCGGGCGGCATCGACTCGCCGGTGGCGGCCTATCGCCTGATGAAGCGAGGCTGCAGCGTCCTCCTGGTGCACTTTCACAGCTATCCGTTCCTGTCGCGGGCGTCGCAGGACAAGGTGCAGGAGATCGGTGCACTCCTCACCACCTACCAGCACCGATCACGGCTCTTTCAGGTGGCGTTCGGCGAAATGCAGCGGCAGGTCGTGCTGTCGGTGCCGGGTCCGATGCGCGTGATCGTCTACCGACGCCTGATGCTGAGGATCGCCGAGCGGATCGCACGCCAGATGCGGGCGCGCGCGCTAGTCACCGGCGAAGTGATCGGCCAGGTGGCGTCGCAGACGCTCGAGAATCTCATCGCCATCCAGTCGGCGACATCCATGCCGATCCTGCGGCCTCTCATCGGGATGGACAAGGAGGAGATCGTCGCGGAGGCCCAGCGCCTCGGCACCTTTCCGATCTCGATCATCCCCGATCAGGACTGCTGCACCCTGTTCACTCCGAAGCACCCTGAAACCAAGGCGCGCCTGCAGGATGTGGAGGCGGCGGAATTGTCGCTGCCGATCGATGACCTCGTCAGCGCCGCCGTTGCCAGCGCCTCCGTGGAAGACTTGCGGTTCCCGGTAGTACAATACAAAGTTCCCGATTGACTGAAATTGGCTTGGAGGAGGTAGGAGCGTGAAGCTGACACCCGGCAAACTGGCAGGTATGAAGGCCGTCTCCGACGGTCGAGGCGTGATTGCGGCGGCCGCCATGGATCAACGAGGATCGCTCAAGAAGGCTCTGGCCAAGGAACGCGGGAGCGAAGTGACCGACGACATGATGGACGAGTTCAAGTCGACCGTGGCCGAGGTCCTCACGCCTCACGCCAGCGCGATCCTCCTGGATCCTGAGTGGGGGCTGAACGCCTCCAAGAAGCGCGCGAAGAACGCCGGACTGCTCCTGGCGTACGAGCAGACCGGTTACGACAACACCCGGCCCGGCCGCATTCCCGATCTCCTGAACGAGTGGTCGGTCCGGCGGCTGAAGGAGGCGGGAGCCAACTGCATCAAGGTGCTCATCTACTACACGCCGTTCGAGGCCAAGGCCATCAACGAAGAGAAGCATGCGTTCGTCGAGCGCATTGGTGACGAGTGCCGCGCCAACGACATTCCGTTCTTTCTCGAGTTCGTGGGCTACGACCCCGCCGGCGGCGACGAGAAGGGCGGCGATTTCGCGAAGAAGAAGCCGCAGATCGTCACGGGCAGCATGGCGGAGTTCACGAAGGATCGGTACGGGGTTGACGTGATGAAGGTCGAAGTCCCGATCAACATGAAGTTCGTGGAAGGCGCCAAGGCCTTTGCGGGCACCGGCGCGTATTCGCGAGCCGACGCGAAGCGCCTCTTCAACGAGGCTGCGAAGGTTGCCACCAAGCCGTTCATCTACCTGTCGGCAGGCGTCAGCAACGCCGAGTTCACCGAATCGCTCGAGCTCGCCGCGGAATCCGGCGTCAAGTTCGCCGGCGTGCTCTGCGGCCGGGCCACCTGGAAAGAGGGCATCCCCGTCTACGCGAAGCAGGGAGTGGCCGCGTTCCGGAAGTGGCTCGAATCGGAAGGCGTGGCGAACATCAGGAATGTCAACGATCGGCTCAAGGCCTCGACGCCGTGGTTCGCGGCGTATGGCGCCACCTCAGCCGACGCGTTGGGCTAAGCGGTAGTACTCCTTGAGTGCTTCCCGTGTGCTGGGGAACGCCAGGTCCTCCCACGGGATGCGTTCGGCCTCGAAGAGATCGGCTTCCGAGCTTTCATCGTCTGCGGTGAGAACCCCGCCGATGGCCGTGGCCGCATACACGATGACGATCGGCGCGCGACCGGCGTACGAGTAGATGTTCACGAGCCGATCGATGCGAATGTCGAGGCCCGACTCTTCGCGGGCCTCGCGGATGGCGGCGAACCTGACCTCCTCGCCGCGATCGACGTAGCCTCCTGGAAAAACCCACTTTCCGAACCCGGGCTCGATGGCCCGCCGCACGAGGACGATGCGATCGTCGTCGGCACGGATGATGGTGCCGACCGCAATCTTCGGATCGAGATAAAAGACGAAACCGCACGCATCGCACACCAGGCGCTCGGGCTCGGTGGCCTTGAGCCGCTTGAGACTCAAGGGCGCCGCGCAGCGCGGGCAGAAACGAAACGTCAGGTCGTCGTGGCGGTGGGGCATCGCCAGTCGCTCAGGGCTCAAGGCGCAAGGTCTGCGGCACAAGACCCAAGGCTCAAGGCTGAGGCGTCGCGGGTCTGAACGATATAATCTTCTCATCCATGTCCATTCTCAAGGTCGCCCGCATGGGCCACCCCGTCCTGCGCTCGCCGGCACGCACTCTCGATCGCCCGGTCATCCGCAGCGTCCCCTTTCAGAAGCTCGTCGATGACATGATCGAGACCATGCACGAGTATCACGGCGTCGGGCTGGCCGCGCCGCAGGTGCACGAAGGGCTGCGGGTGTTCGTCGCCATGATCGATCCGTCTGGCGAACGGCCGGAGGACCACGAGGAGGCCGACACCCCGACGATCGTGGTTGTCAATCCGGAGATCGTGTCGATCGGCGATCGGACGGCGGACGACTGGGAAGGATGTCTCAGCATCCCCGACGTGCGCGGACGCGTGTCCCGTCCGGTGGACGTGCACATCCGCGCGCTGGATCGAGACGGCAATCGCATCGATGTCCGAGGGAAGAATTTTTCCGCGCGCGTGCTCCTCCACGAGTACCGACCATCTTGACGGCGTGCTCTTCCTCGATCGCATGAAATCGTTCGAGTCGCTGACGTTCATGGAAGAGTTCGCGAAGTATTGGGTCAAAGACGACTCTTAGCGATTCTTCCGGCGCGCCGACGACGTTTCAAGACGACACGAATCGCTCCACCTATGAACGCGGCAGGTAGTCCGCTGCTCAGCATCATCATCACCACTCACGATCGGCCTCGGCTGCTCCAACGTGCCGTGAAGAGCGCTCTCGGGCAGACGCTTTACGATCTCCAGGTCGTCGTCGTCGATGACGCCTCGAGGGATCCCGGTTCGTATGGAGAAGGGTGCTACGAAGGGAGGGGCCTTGATGTAGTTCTTAGTTCTTTGTTCTTAGTTCTTCGGTCATGAGCCGATTCCGAGACGGGCCAGCAGGCTTGCGAAGCGCGGGTCGCCGCGCAAGGGCGCGAGTCGCGGATCGAGCCGGAGATAGGCGAGGACCGTCGAGCGTTCCTGATACGCCCTCTCGAGCCATTCGAAGGCGAGGTCTTTTTCTCCGAGACCGGCGTGGACCAGGACGAAATGGTAGGACGGCACGTAGCTCTGCTTGGAGCGATCCTTCAGCAACTTGAGAATCTCCTGCGCTTCCTTCCGCTTGCCGAATTGTGCGTAGGCGTGGCCCAGCGACGACTTCATGTTGAGGCTTCCTGAGAGGCTCGTCGCTTTGAGCAGCGCGGCGATCGCCTCCTTTTCCATGCCCTTTTGTTCGTAGACCAGCCCGATGCCCCAGTGCGCGAGCGGCAGCGCGGGGTCGAGCTGGCGGATGTCGCCGAGCTCCTTCAAGGCCTCGTCGTAGTGACCGGCGAAGTACGAGAGCAGCGCGTGATTTGCCTTCAGAGAGAGCGAGCGGGGATCCAGATCCTGAGCGCGGCGGATCTCGGCCATCGCCTCGTCCATGCGGCCGGCCGCCGCGAGAAAACGGCTGTACGAGAAATGCGCATCCGCGAAGCTCGGCCGAAGCTCGAGAGCCCGCCGGAACTCGCGCTCCGCGGCGGCCCAATCCCACTCGTAGTAGGCACGGATGTAGGCGAGTGACGCGTGGGCATCGGCGAGCCCTTCGTCGAGCTCAAGAGATTTTTCGACCGCGGCGCGGGCCTTGGGGAAGACTTCGGCCGGGGAGAGCGCGCTGTAGAACGGCAGGACCGCGTAGTAGCTGGCGAGCCCGGCGTATGCGGCGGCGTAGTCGTTCTGGATCTCGAGCGCGGTCGTGAACTGATCGCGCGCCTTGTTCAGCGATTCCTCCGTTCCTTGATCCAGAAGGAAGCGACCCAGGAGGTATGCCTCGTAGGCCTTCGCGTCCACCGGATGGCTTGGCGTCAGTCGACTCTTCTCGTCGGCAGTCAGTGAGGCCTCGGTCCGCTCGGCCACGGCGCGAGCGATTTCGCTCTGCAGTGCGAGAACGTCGCCGAGCTCCCGCTCGAAGCTCTTCGCCCAGAGGTGAGTGTCGCTGTTCGCCTCGATCAGCTCGGTCGTGACGCGCACCCGGTTTCCGGCGCGCGCGACCGATCCCTCCACGATCGCATCGACGCCGAGCTCGTGGGCGATGTCGCGCAGCGGCTTCTTCGCGCCCGCGTACTCGCTCGCGGAGGTGCGCGAGATGACTTTGAGCGACCGAATCTCCGCCAGGCTCGCGGTGATGGCCTCGGTCATGCCGTCGACGAAGTATTGCTGCTGGGGATCGCCGGTGAGATCTCTCAGCGGCAGGACGGCAAGCGACGCGATCCGGCCGGTCCGGGTCTCGCCGGCCTTGGCCATCCAGGGGCGCAACCGTCCCGTTCTCCCAGCGATGAAGATGACGAGGCCAACGGCTGCGGCAGCGATCAGCCCGACGGCGAACCTTCGGGAAAGATTCGTCGATCGGCCCGGCGCCGAGGGAGCAGCAATCGCCTGAGAGGCGGAAGGAAGGGCAGCGCTTTCATTCAGCGCGAAGGCGAGATCGCGGGCCGACTGAAAGCGCGCCTCCGGGCTTTTCTCGAGACACCGCCTGACGATCCGTTCGAGACCGGGCGAGAGGCCGTCGACGGTCTTGGAGAGCTCGGCCGGCTCCTCGTTGAGAACCGCACTGATCGTGTCGACGGGCGTGGATTTTGAGAAGGCCCTTCGGCCCGCCAGCATTTCGTAGAGGATCGCGCCGAGCGAGAAGATGTCGGAGCGATGGTCGGTGGGCTGGCTCCGCAACTGCTCGGGTGACATGTAACCGAGGGTGCCCATCACGACTCCCGGCTCGGTCTCGGCGGGCGTCGTGAGGGCATGGCTTTCATCCGAGACGGAAGATTCAGGTCGGGTGAGCTTTGCCAGCCCGAAGTCGAGGATCTTGACGCGGCCGTCTTCCAGCACGAACAGGTTCTCCGGTTTCAAGTCGCGGTGCACGATCCCCTGCTTGTGCGCCGCCGCGAGTCCCTGAGCGACCTGTTTGGCGAAATCGACCGCCGTGCCGGATTTGAGCGCGCCACTTTGCAGCCGATCCCGGAGAGACTCTCCTTGGAGCAGCTCCGACACGAGGTAAGGGGCGCCTTCGTCGGACCCGATGTCGTGGATTGTCAGAATGTTCGGATGATTGAGCGCCGAAGCCGCCCGCGCCTCACCCTCGAAGCGCCGCAGCCGATCGGGATCCGCAGAGAACGACGTCGGCAGCACCTTGATGGCCACATCGCGGTGCAGGCGCGCGTCGCGCGCCCGATACACCTCGCCCATCCCGCCGGCGCCGATCTGGCCGAGGATCTCGTAAGGACCGAGGCGGGTGCCGGCCGCTAGCGGCATGCTTCGCTGTTGCTGGAGGCGCTCATTGTAGTGGAAAAAGTCGCTCATCGCGTCGGAAGGCCTCGACCTCCGATGACGCAGTTTCAACCGGCTGACCGATCGAGACCTCGGCGACGGCGCCACGCTCCTCGGCGGCTTCGACGCTACAATGAGGCCCGCCAGCATGAGCCTCACCTCCGCCACGCGCCTTGGTCCGTACGAGATTCTCTCCGCGCTCGGCGCCGGCGGGATGGGGGAGGTCTACCGGGCGCGCGATCCGCGCCTCGGACGAGACGTCGCGATCAAAGTCCTGCCCGTCGCGTTCTCTGCGGATCCGGATCGCCTGCGGCGATTCGAGCAGGAAGCCCGCGCGACAGGCGCCCTCAATCATCCCAACATCCTCGCGATCTACGACATCGGCGCGACGGCAGAGCAGGCGCCCTATATCGTCTCGGAGTTGCTCGAAGGGGACACGCTGCGCGACCGGCTGAGTCGGCGGAGCGCTGCCGGTCCGCAAGGCGATGGACTACGCGCGCCAGACCGCGCACGGGCTGGCGGCCGCGCACGCGAAAGGCATCGTCCACCGCGATCTGAAGCCCGAGAACCTGTTCGTCACGAAGGACGGCCGCGTCAAGATTCTGGACTTCGGTCTCGCGAAGCTGACCGAGGCCGACGCGGTCGGTGGGCAACAGACAAGTCTGCAGACGACGCCGGCGGGGACCGAACCGGGGCTGATCATGGGGACGATGGGGTACATGTCGCCCGAGCAGGTGCGGGCGCAACCCACGGATCACCGATCGGACTTGTTCAGTTTCGGCGCGATTCTCTACGAGATGCTGTCGGGCAAGCGCGCGTTCAAAGGTGAGACGCCCGCCGACACCATGAGCGCGATCCTCAACGCCGAACCGCCGGAGCTGACGGAAACCAATCGTACGATTCCACCCGGCGTCGAGCGCATCGTTCGGCATTGTCTGGAGAAAAGCCCGGACGAGCGGTTCCAGTCGGCCAAGGACATCGCGTTCGATCTGGACGCGCTCTCAGGTCTCAGTGGCTCGACGTCGGCCGTTGCGATCAGTCGTGGCACCACCGGCAGGCGATGGATGTACCGCGCAGCAGGCATCGTCGCGAGTGCTCTGGCAGGAGCCGCGATCGCCGGGTATTTCTTGCGGGCTGAGCCGACGGAGCCCCCGGAGTACCGCCGCATCACGTTTCGTCGCGGCAATGTCGAGACGGCTCGCTTCGCGCCCGACGGCACAACGGTCGTGTATTCGGCCGCGTGGGAGGGACGGCCAGGCGAGCTGTTCGTCGCGCGCGCCGGAAGTCTGGGCGAACGCGCGCTTGGCATTCCCGAAGCCCGCGTCCTGAGCATCTCATCCGCGTCCGAGATGGCGCTTCTGGTGAAGGTGGCGTCAGGACCCAACTGGATTCGACGAGGCACGCTGGCGCGGGCGCCCGTCGATGGAGGCGCTCCTCGAGAAGTTGTCCAGAATGTCGGCTCCGCCGATTGGTCGCCCGATGGGAAAACCCTCGCGATCTCACGGTTCTTACCGGACACGGGACGATGGCGTCTCGAGTATCCGATCGGAAAGGTGCTCTACGAGACAGGCCAGTGGCTCAGCGACGTGCGAGTCTCGCCCGCTGGTGATCGCATCGTATACGTCGAACACCCAGCGTCCGGCGATGACCGAGGCGTGGTCGCTCAACTGGACCTCGCGGGACAGAGGAAGGTCTTGACCGCGGAGTTCGCGAGCGTGAGAGGCACAGCCTGGTCACTGCCGGGAAACGAGATCCTGTTCACGGCGACCCAGCTCGGCACGGGAAGAAAGCTGTTCGCCATCCCGCCATCCGGCAAGCTGCGCACCCTGGACATCGTCCCCGCCTCATTGCAGCTGGAAGATGTCAACCGCGAGGGGCGCGTGCTGCTGGCGTCGGAGCTGCAACGTGGGCGGATCATGGTCCTGCCTCGCGGTGAGACGACGGAACGCGATCTGGCCTGGCTGGATTATCCGCTGCTCCGCGACATCTCCATCGACGGTAAGACGATCCTGTTCGACGAGGAAGGTGAAGGCGGTGGGCCCAACTACAGCGTGTTCATTCGCGGCACGGATGGCGCTCCCGCCGTTCGCCTCGGTGAAGGCTATGGCGGCGAGTTGTCACCGGACGGCAAATGGGCTGTGACGTATCCTCTGTCAGACCCTCCTCGCATCGTGCTCCTCCCGATCGGACCCGGCGAGCCACGAACGATCGAGTCCTCATCAACGGCGAACTGGTTTCCAGACGGAAAGCGCCTGCTCCTCTGCAGCCAGCTGCGGTCCGAGAAGGAGCCGGGGTGTTCTATCTTCGATCTCGAGAGGGGACGTTCGAGCCCGCTCACACCCGGCGGCACCGAAACGGCGGGCTTCCTCAGCCGGCCAGTTTCACCTGATGGCAAGTGGGTCGTGGTGCGGAGGCCCGAAAACCAATGGCTGTTGTGGCCGGTCGACGGCGGGGAGCCTCGGCCACTCGTCGGACTCGACGCCGACGACTTGCCGTACCAATGGGCCGGAGATAGCAATTCGCTATACGTGACGTCTACCCGCCGGGAGGACGTGTTGCCCCGAAGAGTGTACAAACTGAACCTGGCGACGGGCCGAAAGGAATTCTTTCGGACCTTCGGTCCACCCGATCTCACGGGCATTTCGACTATGAGTCTGCCAAAATTCTCGCGCGACGGCGCGGTCTACACGTATGGTTATAGACAGTTCCTGTCGGATCTGTATGTTGTCGATGGAATCAAATAAGAGCAGTGCTTAGTTCTTCGAACTACTGTTCGTGTCGTTCCAGTCTTTTCCTCTCCGACGCCCTCTCTGCTTTCAGCCTCTCCAGTTCCACTTCTGAGTGATCGGCGAACGACATCGCGCGGGCGATTGCTTGATGTCCCGCCTGCTCGGCGATCAGTCGATGCATCTCCTGGCAGACTCGTCGATACGCGGGATGTCCCTGTGGCGCGGTCCTCAGTTCGATGAGGTGCATGGCTTCTCGTGCGTTGACGTTCATGTAGAAGCGAACGCGGTAGGCCATCGCGACGCTGTAAGGCGCGACGTCCTTCAGTCCAGCACGGACGAGGGCGTCATAGAGATCGGCTGACTGCTCCATGACGATGCGCCAGTCGTCCAGCGCGCCGGCTTGTCCGATGGCATCGGGCTCCGTGTAGCCGTGCCGCGCCGACAGGTTCTGCCACTCGAGCGTCAACAGCCGATGACGCTGGAGATCGCGGAAGGCGCCGTAGTCGGTGAGGATGTCGAAGCAGTACGACGTCCGTTCGAACGCGCGCCCTGGCTTGTGCCGCCGGTTCTGGCGTCGGCCGATGTAGGCGTCGAGCACCTGCATGCGATCGTCGGCGGACATCTGGCGCGCGATCGTGCGGAGTTGAACGTCTGGGAGCTCTGACTGCGCATACAACGCCGCGGCGACCACCTTCTCTTCGCCGTCAGGATCGAACTCGGTCAAAGAAACTTCAGATGCCGCCTCGGGCGACACCGCGCCGAGGATGCGCGCCGCCATGCGCGCGGTGGCCTCGCGCGCGCCGGCGAGATACTCGCTCCAGCGGCCGCCGCGCTCGGGCTGATCAACGCGCGTCAGAAACGCCGGAATGACCTTGCGAAGCTCCGTGAGCATCTGATCCGCATAGTCGCGGACTTCGGACAACGGATGCGCTCTCATCCGCAGGAGCAGGGCTTCGTAGCCCTGGCCCGTGCCGAAGATGCCGACGTTCGACTGCGTCGCGGCGGGCAGAAGGCCGCGGAGCGTATCGAGCGCCTTCGCGCGAATCGCGGCGCGATAGACGCCGTCGCTGTCTTCAGGAGTCTTGGGCACGCGCCGCCGGAAATGCGCTTCCATCGGCTCGATCCAGCGCGCGTAGGTTTCGAAGGCGTGATCGAGCGTTCGCACGTACTGATCACGCAGCGGAGAACCGTTGAGTTCGGATGGGATGTGATATTTCCAGCGTCCGCCAGGACGATCCGTGTACGGTACGTAACGCGTGGACTGCTCGAGATATGCCATCAGCCGGCCCCATTCGAGCACCTTCGTCAGGATGTTCGATCCACCCTCGCACGCGAGATGCGCGCCGCCGAGCTGCGCGACCGAATCGTCGCCGTACTCGGCGAAGACTCGCGCATAGAGCCTCTCGGCGCGTTCGACGCCGATTTGATCGCCGCCGAGGTCGCTCCTCGGTTCGACCTTCCCCGCGAACTCGCTGAGAAAAAGCCTCCGCAGCGACTTGGCCGAGCGCGAGTACCGCGCGAAGAGCGCGCCCTTGACCGTTTCCGGCAGGTTGGTCAGCGCGAACACCGGACCGTCGAGACTGGTGAAAAATGGCGAGAGGATGCGGCGTTCTTCCGCGGAAAACTCTTCGACGGCTAAAGTCGGGCTGGACACGACGCGTTATTGAGTCACGGCTGTGGCCGCGCGTCAACCCCTTCGAACGTCGCCGCGCGGTCCTGGGGTAGACTAGAAACTCTCGATGTCGCCTCTCGTCATCATCTTCATCACCGTCTTCATCGATCTCCTTGGATTCGGGATCATCATTCCCCTGCTGCCGTTCTACGCAGAAACATACGGCGCCACCGCCCTGACCGTCGGACTACTCTCGGCGTCGTACTCGCTCATGCAGTTTCTGTTTGCGCCGCTCTGGGGCAGGCTGTCCGACCGCATCGGCCGGCGGCCGATCATCCTCATCGGGCTCTTTGGCTCGTTTGCAGCGTATCTGCTGTTTGGCCTCGCGAAATCCCTGACGGTCCTCTTCATCGCGCGGATGAGCGCAGGCATCGCCGGGGCCAATATCCCGACGGCGCAGGCATTCATCGCCGATACGACGACGCCGGAGAACCGGGCGAAGGGGATGGGTCTTGTCGGCGCCGCCTTCGGGCTCGGGTTTGTCTTTGGTCCGGCCGTCGGAGGATTTCTGAGCCACTGGGGCTACGCGGCGCCCGCGTTCTTCGCCTCGGCGTTGTCGCTCGCGAATTTTCTCGCGGCGTGTTTCCTGCTGCCCGAGTCGCGGTCCCGGACGGCGATGCACGCCGTGCGAGTGTCGCGCGTCGAGGCATTCAAGCGCGCGATCACGCGCCCGCATCTGCCGACGCTCCTCGCCATCTACTTTCTCGTGATCGCCGGCTTTTCCGGCTTCGAAGCGACATTTGCGCTCTTCAGCGAGCGGCGCTTCGGGTTCACCGCCGCGACGATCGGCTATATGTTCGCGTTCGTCGGCACCGTCCTCGCGCTCGTCCAGGGAGTGATTGTCGGCAGAGCGGCTCGCCGATTCGGCGAGAACCGTGTCGTCCCTTATGCGATCCTCACGATCGCCTTGGGGCTGGCGCTCGTGCCGGTTGCCAGGTCGGTGCCCGCGCTGGCCGCCGCGTGCGGGACGATCGCGATCGGGATGGGGTTCAACAGCCCGTCGCTCGTCTCGATCATCTCGCGGCTGTCCGATCGCGACGATCAGGGCGGAGTTCTGGGCGTTTCTCAGTCGCTCGCGAGCCTCGCCCGCATCGTGGGACCGGCGTGGGGAGGACTGATTTACGACCGCATCGGAATCACCTATCCCTTTGTCAGCGGGACGCTCGTCATGCTGGTGGCCTTCGCGATGAGCGCGGCGGGCCTCCGAAACATCAAGACGCTTGTCGAGCCTGTGCCGGCGGAGAGTTAGCGTGACACTTGAAGACTTCCGATTCAATGTGCAGATTGAGGTCCGCTTTCGCGATTGCGACAGCATGGGCCACGTCAATAACGCGGTGTACCTGACGTACCTGGAGCACGCGCGTTTCGCGTACTGGCGCCAGGTGCTCCAAGGCAGAGGCGGCGCGGCGCCGCAAATGATCCTCGCGCGTGCGGAGTGCGACTTCAGAGCGCCGGCAGGCTTCGGCGACCTGCTGGAGGTGCGGATGCGCGTCTCGGCGATCGGTCGGACCAGTTTCACGGCGGAATACGAGATTGTGCAGGCGCGCGATCGGAAGCTGGTGGCGAGCGCCAGGTCCGTGCAGGTGATGTACGACTATGCGGCGAACAAGCCAGTCCCCATTCCTGACGAGGTGCGGGGAAGAATCGAAGACTTCGAAGGCAGGTCCCTGGCCGCTCGCAAGAACTGACCAGAAAAGGAGTGGGTCGTGACAACCGCTACCGTTCAGATCTTCGGAAAAGACACCTGACCCTACACCAGCGCGGCGCGTGAAGAGTTCGCCGCAAAAGGTTTCACGGTCGAATACTTCAACGTTACGAAGGACCAGGCGGCGCTCGCCAGGATGCTCACCATCTCGAAAGGCCGCCGATCGGTGCCCGTGATCGTTGACGGCGACAAGATCACGATCGGGTACGCCGGCGGGAGTTGACACGTCTAGCCCGCCGCCGTGAGCGGCGCATCGCGAAGAGCAGCCCCGAGGAATCCGGCCGGGGTCGCCGGGTTTGACACCTTGTGAAACATTTCACACAATCAGGGAACCCGGGCCCACGATGGACACCCAGACGGCTGTCACTCCCATGATCGAGCTCGCCGGCGTGACCCGGCGGTTCGACGGTCGAAAGCAGGTCACCGCGCTCGCGGCGATCGATCTGGTCATCGCCCGCGGCGACCTCGTGTCGATCATCGGCCCATCGGGTTCGGGCAAATCGACGCTGCTCAATCTCATCGGCGGCCTCGATCGGCCGACGTCGGGACACATCACGATCGACGGCCAACGCCTGGGCGGGCTCTCAGACGATGAACTCACGCGCGTGCGACGCGACAAGATCGGGTTCATTTTTCAGTTCTTCAACCTGCTGCCAACGCTGTCGTCCATCGAGAACGTCGCGCTGCCGCTCCATCTCCGCGGCTGGCCGCGCCAGAAGGCGCGCGCCCGCGCAATCGAGCTCCTGAACCTCGTCCAGCTCGGGAGCCGGCTCGACCACCTTCCCGACGAGCTCTCCGGCGGCGAACGCCAGCGCGTCGCCATCGCGCGCGCACTCTCGATCTATCCACCGGTTCTCCTGGCCGACGAGCCGACTGGGAATCTGGACACCGCCACCGGCGCGGACATCTTGAACCTCGTTCGCGACCTGCATCAGCGGCTCAACACCACCGTCCTGATCGTCACGCACGATCTGACGGTGGCGGACAGCTGCCACCGGACGATCACGCTCCGCGACGGCAGCATCGTCGAGGACCGCGAGCGATGATCCTCCTCAGGCTCATCAGCTGGCCGTATCTCCGGCGCCACATCCTGCGGACGATTCTGACGACCGCAGGCATCGTGCTGGGCGTTGCCCTCTTCGTCGCGATGCACACCGCCAACAGGTCGGTGTTCTACGCGTTTCAGCGAACGGTGGACAAGATCGCCGGCGCGACCGAGCTCCAGGTGTCGGCAGGAGAGAGCGGATTCGGCGAGGAGGTTCTCGAGCGCATCCAGTCGGTGCCTGAGGTTCGGGTGGCGGTCCCGATCATCGAGGCCGTTGTCGCAACGGGCCTCCAGGGTCAGGGAAATCTGCTCATTCTCGGCGTGGACATGACCGGGGATCGCAGTCTGCGGGATTACGACCTCGAAAGCGGCGACGAGGCCATCGTCGACGATCCGCTCGTGTTCCTGGCCCAGCCCGACTCCATCATCGTCACGCGGGAATTCGCCGCGCGAAACCGCCTGACGAGCGGCGAGCGGATCACGCTCAAAACGGCTGACGGCGACAAGGTTTTCACCGTCCGCGGCATCATGCGATCGGGCGGCATGACGAGCGCCTTCGGCGGCAACCTCGCCATCATGGACATCTACGCCGCGCAAAGCGTCTTCGCGCGCGGTCGGCGCTTCGATCGCATCGACCTCGCGCTCAGGGAAGGCGTGTCGATCGAGCGAGGCCGTGCGGCGCTGCAATCGCTCCTCGGTCCGGGCTACCAGGTCGAGCAACCGTCCGCGCGGGGCGAGCAGTTCCAGTCGATGCTCAGCGTCTACTCCATGACGATGACGATCACGAGCCTGTTCGCGCTCTTCATCGGCATGTTCATCATCTATAACGCGTTCGCCATTGCGGTCACGGAGCGCCGATCCGAGGTCGGCATCCTCCGGGCGCTCGGCGCGCGGCGAGGACAAATCAGGCGTCTCTTCCTGGCCGAGAGCGCGATCGAGGGACTCGTGGGATCTGCGCTGGGCGTGCTTTTGGGTTCGCTGATGGCGCGCTCGATCGCCGGGTACATCGGAGGACTTCTCGAGGGCGTCTACGGCGTCGCGGAGCGAGCCGAGGAAGTGTCAGCCGATCCGCGGCTCGTTGCGCTGGCCATGACGGTTGGCGTCGTGACCAGCATGGTCGCTGCGTGGATTCCGGCGCGAAACGCCGCGCGAGTCGATCCGGTGCAGGCCCTGCAGAAGGGCAAGTATCAGGTGCTCACCGCCGGCGAGAACCGCGTCCGTCGTCTCATTGCGCTCGGCTGTGTTGTGATGTCGGCCGTCTGCCTGGTCTTCGGACGATCTGGCCCGGTGTTCTACGCTGGCTACTTCCTGGCCATCATTGCGGCGCTCCTCATGACGCCGACCGTGGCGCTGTGGATCACGAAGGCGCTTCGTCCCGTGCTGAAGTGGATTCGGCCGGTCGAGGGCGCGCTGGCCGCCGACAGCCTCATCCAATCGCCGCGGCGGACGTCAGGCGCCGTGGCGGCTTTGATGCTCGCGCTTGCACAGGTCGTGGCTCTCGGCGGCGTCGGCCAGGCGAGCTACCAATCGATCGTCGAATGGCTGACCAACGCGCTCAACCCGGACATTTTCGTGGCGGGCTCTCAGAACCTGTCTGACCGGACGTTCCGATATCCTCCGGAGGTCGCCGATCGGATCCGCGCCGTCGAGGGCGTCGACGAGGTTCAGATGGTTCGGAGTCTCCGCACCACGTACCGCGGGTCGCCCGTGCTCGTGGTCGCCATTGACATGGCCGGCATCGGCAGGCGGATCCATCGGCGCACAGTGGCGGGCGATGAAAAGACGATGTACGAACGAGCAGGTGCGGGCGAGGGTGCCATCGTGTCCGAGAATCTGTCGCTCCTCCAGCACCTGCGGGTGGGCGAACAGCTGGAAGTCGCGGCGCCGGAAGGTATCGTGAAGCTGCCGATCATCGGAATCATCCGCGACTGGTCCGATCAGCAAGGCACGATCTTTCTCGATCGCTCCGTGTTCGCGCGATTCTGGCAGGACGACACCGCCAATATCTTTCGTGTCTACTTGAAGCCGGGTGTCTCACTCGCCGACGCGCGCCCGAGGATCGTGGATGCGCTCGGCCGCGATCGACGGCTCTTCGTCATGAGCAACGACGAAGTCAGGGCCTACATCATCAAGCTGACCGATCAATGGCTCGCCCTCACCTACATCCAGGTGCTCGTGGCCGTCATCGTGGCTGTCCTGGGCATCGTCAACACGCTGACGGTCTCGATCATGGATCGGCGCCGCGAGCTCGGCGTGCTCCAGGCGGTCGGCGGTCTCAGGCAGCAGATCCGCCACACGGTATGGATGGAGGCGGCGACCATCGGACTGGTTGGCACCATTCTGGGGCTCGCGCTGGGCGCGGTGAACCTGTACTACGTGCTGCAGATCACTCAGCGCGACTTGTCGGGCATGCGGCTCGACTATCAGTTTCCGCTGGGCATCGCGCTCGCCATCCTGCCCACCATCATGATTGCCGCGTTGCTCGCGGCGCTCTGGCCCGCAGAGTCGGCCGTTCGTGGCACGCTCGTGGAGGCACTCGAATATGAATAGAGCGTCGGCGATCACGTGTCTCTCGATGCTATGCGCGTCGGCTCCCGTGATTTGTGTCGACGATGCCAAGGCGATCGTTCAGGAGGCGCAGCGTCGGACCGACGCCGGATCTCAGCGGTACGAAGGCAGCCTGCAGGTGATCGATGCGAGCGGGAGGATCAGCGACAAGGCCTGGCAGTTCGATCGGATTGGATCGCACGGAAAGAGCAAGGCGGTGCTGCGGTTCACCGCACCTGCCGAGGTCAAGGGCGTCGCGCTGCTCGTCGTCAATCATCCCGATCGCGCGTCTGACCAATGGATGTGGACCCCGGCGATCGCACGGGAGCGCCGGATTGCGCTGCAGGATCGATCGACGCGGTTTTTCGGCACGGACTTCAGCTTCGAGGATCTCGAGGAGCGCGACGTCGATCAGTTCGAATATCGGCTCGATGGCGAGGAGGCGCTCGAGGGTGTCAGCTGCTGGCGCATCCAGTCCGTGCCGCGCGAGAGCAAGTCGTCGCAGTACTCCAGATCCCTCGTGTGGATCCGCAAGGACAACTACGCGTTTGCGCAAGTGGAGAACTTCATCAAAGACAAGGTCGTCCGGCGCCTGCAGTATCGGGACATTCAGAACATCCAGGGTATCTGGACGGCGCGCGTCATGGAGATGTCCGATCTGGGCCGCAGGAGCCGGACGCTCCTCAAGGTGGACAAGCTCCAATACAACATTCCAATGAAAGAGCAGGACTTCACCCTGCAGTCACTGCGGCGCGATCAGTGACGCGTGTCGCAGCTCGTGCGGCGCTTGCGCTGTCGATCGTCATCGGGCACGAACCGTCCGCCCTGGCCCAGACGTTCTCCCAGCGTGGATTCGTCGAGACAGACCTGGTCCTCTATCCTCAGGTCACGAACCGGGACACGACGAGGGCCGTCGCGGAGGCCCTGGCGCGTTACGAGCCCTCCTGGCGACCGCTTCCATGGCTGCGGCTGAACGGGTCGTTCGATGCGCGGATGGCCACCCACGATCAGGTCGAGCGGGCATGGAATGTCCGCTGGTGGGATCGCACCATTCCGCGGCCGGCTTTGGCAGTCAGGCGCTTCGAGGCCGTCGTTACGCGCAATGGCCTGACGGTCGATCTCGGCAAACAGTTCATACGCTGGGGACGAGCGGATATCCTCAACCCGACCGATCGCTTCGCGCCTCGCGATTACCTCGAGGTGACCGATACCGAGTTCCTCGGCGTCACCGGCATCAGGATGACGTACCGAGCGGGGCGGCGGGACCATTGATGCGATGTGGACACCGCGTGCGACCCCGAGTCGCACGCCGTTCTTTGATCAGCGGTGGGCGGGGCAGCCGCTCGATACGCTGCCCGCGGCGATCGTCGATGGCGGCAGCGACGTACGAGGTGGATCACAGGTCGGCGTTCGATGGAGTTATGTGGCGTCGCGTTACGAGTATTCGTTGTCGGTTTTTGACGGCACCAACTACCTGCCGCTCATCGACGGACAGATCCTTCCGAGCGACCAGCCAGCCCTCGAATTGCGACGCATCTATCCAAGCGTGAGAATGTATGGCGCCGATGCGGCGCTGCCCCTCCCATGGTTCACGATCAAGGGTGAGGCGGGCTACTTCACGAGCCAGGAGCCGCTGGAGTCTCCGCGGCCTGACGATTACATGCTCTACGTCATCCAGGCCGAACGTCAGGTCGGGGAGTGGTCGTTCGCGGGCGGCTATGCCGGAGAGGTCGTCGTGATCAGGCGGACGCTCGCGGATTTCGCGCCGGATCGAGGGCTGACCCGCACGGTGCTGGGTCGTGCCGGGTTGACGATCGATACCAACCGGAGTCTGGCGGTCGAGGGCGCTCTGCGACAGAATGGCGATGGCAGCTGGCTGAAGTTCGAGTATTCGCAGGCGGCGGGACAGCACCTGCGGGTGACGGCCGCCCTGACGTGGATCCGCGGCGAGCCCACGGACTTCTTCGGCCAGTACAATCGGGATTCGCACGCACGGCTCGCCGTGCGATACAGCTTCTGACATGCATCCGACGCTCGTGCCCGCATTCAACCCTGGACCGCTGACCGGTCGAGGGAACAACACGTACCTGCTCGACGCGACGAGCGGTATCCTCGTCGACGCGGGCGTTGGAGACGCGCGTCACTTGAGCGCGCTCGAAACGGCGATGGGCGCGGGAGCGGGTCTTCAGCGAGTGCTCGTGACGCACGCTCATCCCGATCATGCATCGGGTGCGCCGGCGCTCGCGGGCCGATGGCCAGATGCGACGTTCACGAAGCTGCCGTGGCCCGAACGCGATCGGCGCGTGAGCGTCGAGTGGCTTCCGCTGCGCGACGGCGACTCGATAGCCTGGGGGGGCGGGCCGCTCGTCGCGGTCCACACGCCCGGTCATGCGCCGGATCATGTCGTGTTCTGGCACGCGGCCACGGGCGCGGTGTTCTCCGGCGATCTGGTCGTGTCCGGCGGCACGGTCGTCATCCCGGTGTCCCACGGCGGGAATCTGGTCGAGTATCTCGCGTCGCTCGAGAAAGTCCTGGCTCTGGAGCCGGCGCGACTGTTCCCCGCGCACGGGCCCGTCATCGACGAGCCGGCGGTGGTCATAAAGGCCTGCCTGGATCATCGGCAGCGCCGGGAAGAACAGATCGTCGCGGCGCTTCAGCGTGGCTGCCGGCACCGAATCGACATCGTTCACACGGTGTACCAGGACCTGGCGCCCGAGCTCGAAACGGCGGCCGGCGAGAACGTGCTGGCGCATCTCTTGAAGCTCGAACATGAAGGTCGAGCCGCGAGAGAAGGCGACGAGTGGCTGGCGCGTTGAGCGCATTGTGGACATGACTACAGACGACCGCGGCTATGCGCACCCGGAACTCCTGGTGAGCGCCCCGGAGCTGGCGCGCGAGATTGCCGCCGGCGCGCGCGTCACGCTGCTCGACCTTCGCCCGGCGGAATCGTTCGCGCAGGGTCACCTGGCTGGCGCCGTCCATCTGGACCTTTTCGGCGTGAGTCTCATCGACACCGATCCCGCACCGCTCAAGGCATTCCTGTGGATCGTCGAACATCTGCTCGCGTCACGCGGCGTCACCGCCGATCAGCCCGTCGTGGTGTACGAGGACAACTCGGGCCTGCGCGCGGCGCGCGCATTCTGGTTTCTCGAGATGTTCGGCCATCCGAACGTCCGCGTGCTCGACGGGGGATTTGAGGCGTGGCGGGCCGCCGGGCTGCCGGTTACGACAGAGGTCACCGCGCCGAGCCCGACGACCTGGACCGGCGAGCGTCTCACCGAGCATCTGGCGACGTGGCGCGACGTCGCCGATCGGCTCGGACGTTCTGAGGTGACCGTGCTCGATACCAGAAGCGATAGTGAATACCTGGGCACACTGGTGCGCGCCAAGCGCGGCGGTGCCATTCCGGGCGCCGTCCACATCGAGTGGACACGTAATATTGCGCCCGACGGCCGGTTCAAACCGGCGGCCGAGCTCACCGAGATGTACGACAAGGCAGGACTCAATCCGTCGCGCGAGGTGGTCACGTACTGCCAGGGCGGCTATCGTGCCGCGCACGGCTATCTCGCGCTCAGGCTGATTGGGTATCCTCGTGTCCGGGTGTACCTCGGTTCGTGGAAGGAATGGGGAGATCGTGAAGACCTGCCGATAGAGATGCCTCACGGCATCAAGTGAAGGACGTAGTTCTTCGTGCTTAGTACTTAGTTCTTGGTGCGTAGCGCCTGGAGACCTGATGGACAAAGTCATCGACTACATCAATGTGAACCGCGATCGATACGTCACGGAACTGACCGACTACCTGGCGATTCCCAGCATCAGCGCGCTGCCCGAGCATGCCGCCGACGTCAGGCGATGCGCGGAGTGGAGCGCCGACGAGATGCGTCGCATCGGCCTCAAGAACGTCCGAATCATCGAGACGCCCGGCAATCCCGTCGTCTATGGCGATTGGCTCGATGCGGCCGGTCAGCCGACCATGCTCTTCTACGGCCACTACGACGTGCAGCCCGTGGATCCGCTGTCGCTCTGGGAGTCGCCGCCGTTTCAGGCCACGGTTCGCGACGGCGAGATCTACGCGCGTGGCGCGGCCGATGACAAGGGCCAGGTGTTCATGCACCTGAAGGCCATCGAGGCGCACCTCAAGCAGAACGGCTCGCTGCCCATCAACATCAAGGTGATCCTTGAGGGTGAAGAGGAAGTTGGCAGCACGAACCTCGACGACTTCGTCATCAAGAACAAGTCTGACCTTCAGACCGACGTAGTCGTCATATCCGATTCCCCGATGTTCGATCGCGGCGTGCCGTCGATCTGCTATGGCCTGCGAGGGCTGGCTTACTTTCAAATCGACCTGCGCGGAACGGCCTCGGACCTTCATTCCGGTTCCTTCGGCGGCGCCGTGGCCAACCCGGCATTCGTGCTGGCGCAGGTGCTGGCTCAGATGAAGGATCGCGGAGGCCGCGTGAAGATTCCCGGCTTCTACGACGATGTGAAGCCGCTCCGTGATGAGGAGCGTGCCGAGTTCAAGCGGCTCCCCTTCAACGAGACGAAGTACCGAAAGAGCCTGGGTGCGCCGCGGCTCTTCGGCGAGAGCGGTTATTCGACGCTCGAGCGCATCTGGGCGCGCCCCACCTTCGAGGTCAACGGGATGCTGTCAGGTTTCACCGGAGAGGGCGCCAAGACCGTGATTCCCGCCGTCGCGATGGCGAAGGTGAGCATGCGGCTGGTACCGGATCAGCATCCGGAGCGCATCGGTGACCTGTTCGAGGCGTACTTGAAGAAGGTCACGCCGAAGACAGTCCAGCTCAGACTGACGCGCATGCACGGCGGGCGCCCGTGGATGACCGACTTCGACAATCCCTACGTGCGGGCGGCCGGACGCGCGATCGAGCTCGGGTTTGGCAAGGCGCCCGTCTTCAACCGTGAAGGCGGATCAATTCCGGTCGTGTCCACCTTCCAGGAACAGCTGGGATCGCCATCGGTGCTCTTCGGAGTCGGGCTGCCCGACGAGAACGCCCACGCACCGAACGAAAAGCTCGATCTCGGTAATTTCCAGAACGGCATCATCGCGTCGGCGTATCTCTATCAGGAGCTCGCGAACGTTGGAAGTTCTTAGTTCTTAGTACTTGGTTCTTAGGAAGGCATTAAGAACTGAGAACCACACTAAGAACCAAGAACTAAGAACTCCGTTAATTCAGCCCGGCTACCCTTCTCCTGAGCGTCTTCACATGCTCCCACAGCTGCTCGTGTTCCTTCCGGCTCTCCTCGTCCGCGCTGGCGCCTGACGAAAGCCTCAGGTACGTCTGCAAGTCGCGCAGGGCCGGCACGAAGTCGCGCAGGTGGTACGCGATCAGCCCGCGATCGCGCAGCTCGGCAAGCGCTGACGGGTCCACCGCCAGCAGCATCTCCGTCACATCGCGGGCCTGTGGGAACGATCGCATCGAGACGTACGTGCGCTTCAGGTTGAGCAGCATTCTCGTCAGAATCTGCTGTTTGCTGGCTGGCGCCAGGAGCGATTCGTCGAACGCGGCATCGTCGCCGACATGGCGCTCGAGCAGCTCGCGGCAGTCGCGCTCGGTGAGCAGCGCACCCTTGTGGAAGGGGTCGATGATGAGATCGCTGATGACACCAGGGGCCAGTGGTTCGCCGGGACATCGAAGGAGAAAGTGGCCCGGGAAGTTCACGCCGTCCACGCGCACCCCCGCCCGCCGCGCCACTTCGAGGTAGACGACGGCCAGCGTGATCGGGATGCCTTTCCGTCGTTCGAGGACTTCGTTCAGAAAACTGTTGCGCGGATCCTCGTAGTGATCGCGATCGCCGATGAACCCCAGATCGTTGAAGAGATAGTCGTTCAGGACCGACACGTGCGCCTCGGCTCGTCCGGGACCGCGGAGCGCATCTGCGGCGGCAAGGCGCGTCTTCACGGCTTCGCCCATCTCATCCAGACGCGCCAGATAGACCGTCGGATCGAGCTTCGGGTACTCGATGCGCGCAATCATCAGCGCGGCGCTCGCCAGATCGGGTTCGGCGCTGGCGGCGGCCTCGGCGAACAGGGAAATCTCCGTCGTCTTCATCGGGAAGGCCTAAGACTATATGCGAAGACGGCTGCCGGAATGGACGAACCCGACTTCGGGAAAATCGAATAAGCTTTAGGTCGCAGCCCGCTTTCAGGAGGATTCCGGTGCTTGAAGGGTCGATAGTGCCGCTCGTCACGCCATTTTCGAACGGCCAGATCGATGCCGCGCGATTGAAAGGCCTGATCGACCGGCAGATCGATGCGGGCTCGCACGGCATCAGCGTCGGCGGAACCACGGGAGAGCCCGCGTCGCTGTCGATCGACGAACGCGAGTACCTGATCGAGGCGAGCGTGCGATTCGCCAACGGCAGGACGCCCGTGCTCGCGGGCACGGGCAGCGTCAATCTCGAAGAGACGCTGCGGCTGACGCGGGGCGCCCGCCGGGCAGGCGCCGCCGCAGGCCTGATCATCGCGCCCTACTACGTCAAGCCGAACCAGGAGGGCCTGTACCGTTTCTTCGGGGCCGTCGCCGAGGCGGTCCCGGACCTGCCGCTCGTCATTTACAACATTCCGGGCCGGGCGGCCGTGGACGTTCAGGTCTCGACGCTGGCGCGGCTGGCCTCAACGTTTCCGAACATCGTCGGAGTGAAGCACTCCGTCAAGGATCTCGACGTCGTCTCGTGGACGATCAAGAGCTGCGGTCCGGCGTTCTCGGTCTACTGCGGGTTCGAGTCGCTGACATATCCCATGCTCGCGCTGGGCGGCCGCGGCATGATCGCCGCCACGGGCAACTGGCTGCCCGACGAGCTGGTGAGGATGTACGAGCACGCCAGGGCGGGTCGTCATCGGGAAGCCGTCGAGCTGCATTTCAGCCTGCTCGAAGCCAACGACGCCATCTTCTGGGATACGAACCCCATTCCCTTGAAGACCGTGCTCGCGTGGATGGGGCTCATCGAAAAGGAATGGCGGCTTCCACTCGGGCCGACCACTCCGGAGATCGAAGCGCGCCTGCGCCGCATGGCTGAAGCGTACGGCTTGATCGGCGTTGGCGCGCCGGACCGCGTTCGGGCATCAACCTAGTCTCAGGCCGATCGACGACGATGAAGACAGCGCGATTTCTTGCTGGCGGACGCATCGTGAGCGGCGCCTTGTCAAACGGACTGCTCATCGGGCCGGGCGGGGACCGCTACAATCCCGACGAGGTCCAGTTCCTGCTGCCCGTCCAGCCCGGCAAGGTGATTGGCGTCGCGCTCAACTATCGCGATCACGCAACCGAGCTCGACATGAAGCCTCCCGAAGAGCCGGCGCTCTTCTGGAAGCCGAACACCTCTCTACTCCCTCACCGCGGGACGGTGATCTACCCGGCGGGCGCACAGTTCATGCACTACGAGGTCGAGCTCGCGGTTGTCATCGGACGCCACGCCCGGCGGGTTTCCGCGAAAGACGCGCCCGAGTACGTGGGCGGGTACACCATTGCCAACGATCTGGTCGTGCGCGATTTCGTGACGAACACGTTCCGCCCCCCGATCCGCGGAAAGGGATGGGACACGTTCGGCCCATTGGGTCCGTACCTCGTGTCGCGCGACGAGGTCCGCGATCCCGACAATCTTTGGCTCAAGGCCTGGGTCAACGGCGAGCTCAGGCAGGAAGGCAACACCCGTGACATGGTGTTCAAGGTGCCTGAGCTCATCGAGTACATCAGCCGCTTCATGACGCTCGAGCCCGGGGATGTCCTCCTGACGGGCACGCCGAAGGGCATCAGCCACGTTCACCCCGGCGACCGGATGCGGCTCGAAATCGAGGGACTGGGCGTGCTCGAGAACGACATTCGCGAAGAATCGCTCGCATGACGATCAATGAGCAGGCCGGCGCCATCGATGCGGCGTTCATCGCGGGCGTACGCGGGACACTGCAGCGCCAGGACATTCCGCATTTCATCGGCGGCAAGTTCGCGCCCGGCATTCGAGGCGAGACCTTCGAGACGCTCGACCCATCAACCAACCAGTCGCTCGCACGCGTCCACCGCGGCCAGGCCGACGATGTGCGCGAGGCCGTGAAGGCGGCCAGGCAGGCCTTCGAGGGCGCATGGCGGCGGACCAGGGCGAGCGAGCGCCGCCGCCACCTCCTGCAGATCGCCCGGCTCATCGAGGCGCACGCCGACGAGCTCGCCGTGATCGAGTGCCTCGATGCCGGTCAGGTTCTGCGGATCGTCCGCGCGCAGGTCTCACGAGCGGCAGAGAACTTCAGCTTCTACGCCGACTACGCCGGGCGCGCGATGGACGGCCGGACCTATCCGGTCGACTCGGACTGGATCAATTACACGGTGCGCGTGCCCGTCGGCGTGTGCGGCATCATCACGCCGTGGAACGCGCCGCTCATGCTGTCCACATGGCGCATCGCACCCGCACTGGCCGCGGGGAACACCGTGGTGCTGAAGCCTGCCGAGTGGTCGCCCCTCACCGCGTGGAAGCTGGCCGAGATTGTCGCCGAGGCGGATCTGCCGCCCGGTGTCTTCAACGTTGTGCAGGGTTACGGCGAGGAAGCCGGCGCGCCGCTCGTTTCTCATCCCGACGTTCCACTGATTTGCCTGACAGGTGAGACCACGACCGGCACGGCCGTGATGCGGAACGGCGCCGCAGGAGCTCAAGCGTCTGTCTCTCGAACTTGGCGGCAAGAGTCCGGCGATCGTCTTCGCCGATGCGGATCTCGATCGCGCGCTCGATGCCGCGGTCTTTCAGATTTACAGCTTCAACGGAGAGCGCTGCACGGCCAACTCGAGGCTGCTCGTCCAGCAGGAGATCTTCGAGCCGTTCACGGCTCGCGTCGCGGAGCGTGCGGGCCGCGTGAAGGTGGGCCATCCGCTCGAGCCGACGACTGAACTGGGTCCGCTGATCCATCCGGATCATTTCGCAAGGGTCACTGAGTACCTGGCGATCGGACAGAAGGAAGGCGCGAGGCTCGTCGCGGGAGGGAAACGTGTCGGCGACCAGGGCAATTATCTCGAGGCGACGCTCCTCGTCGGCTCGAACTCGATGCGCATTGCGCAGGAGGAAATCTTCGGCCCCGTTCTGACCGCCATCCCGTTTACGGACGAGGCCGATGCCTTGAAGCAGGCGAACGACGTGAAATACGGTCTGGCCGCCTATGTGTGGACGCGTGACGTGACCCGAGCCCATCGCCTCGCGCTCGGCTTGCAGGCTGGCATGACGTGGATCAACAGTCACAATGTCCGTCACCTGCCGACGCCGTTCGGCGGGGTGAAGAGTTCGGGAACGCACCGTGAAGGCGGCGAGTACGCGTTCGAGTTCTACACCGAGCTCAAGAATGTGGCCGTCCCTCTCGGAGAGCACGCGATACCCAGGTTTGGGATTGAGTGATATGAAGTTCGGAGGTAGTACCTGGTTCTTGGTACTTAGTTCTAGTCGAGGTTTGTAGCTCGAACTTAGCACAAAGAACTAAGCCCAAAGAACTCCGTGACTCCGTGAGTTCACTATGACTGGATACGGGCGTCCGACACCGCCCCACGATGCAGAGATGACGGAGGTCGGTCCCGGCACGGCTGGCGGCGAGCTCTTTCGGCGATTCTGGCAACCCGTCGGACTGTCCTCGCTCGGCGAGCTGCCGAAGCGCGTTCGAGTGCTCGGCGAGGATCTGATTCTGTTTCGCGATGGCCAGGGTCGTGCCGGGCTCCTCGACGAGCATTGCTGCCACCGCGGATCGTCGCTCTACTACGGCCGAGCCGAACAGGGCGGCATTCGCTGCTGCTATCACGGCTGGTTGTTCGATGTCGAAGGCCGATGTCTCGATCAGCCGTGCGAGCCGGCCGACAGCACCTACAAGGATCGCGTCCGGCAGCCCTGGTATCCCTGTCGGGAATACGGCGGTTTGATCTTCGCGTACATGGGACCGCTCGATCGAATGCCGGTGTTGCCTCGCTACGATCTCGTCGAGCAGGGCGAGGGACGAATCGTCGCCGATGGCACGAGCTACGGACTCGGCGGCGGTGAGATCCTCGAGTGCAACTGGTTGCAGCTTTATGAGAACGTCATGGATCCCTTTCACGTGATGGTCCTGCACAGCCGGTTCAGCGGCGAACAGTTCTCCCCGGCGCTGGCCGTACGCCCCGTCGTCGCCTGGGAATCCACGGAGCGCGGTGTCTGCTCGATGCAGGATCGCCGTCTAGAGGATGGTCGGATGTTCCGGCGGGTGACCGAGCTTCTGGTTCCCAATATCCGCATCGTGTCGAGCGTCGCTGCCGGAACAGGACAGGAAGGGTTTCGCAAGGCGGGCCACATCGGGTGGATCGTGCCAATTGACGACCGGCACACTCGCATGTACTCGCTCCTCAGGGTGCAGGAGGTGGATGGCCAGCCGGTGATGCCGCCGCGTGCTCGGCACAAGGGCAAGCTCTGGTCGGAGCTGACGGAAGACGAGCATCAGCGAATGCCGGGCGACAAGGAAGCCATCGTCAGTCAGCGGCCGATCGCGATTCACGCGCTGGACCACCTTGCGACCTCGGACAGAGGTGTCATTCTGGTGCGCAAGATGGTCGCGCGTGAGATCGATCGAGTCAAACGCGGCGAGGATCCGATGGGAATCGTTCGCGACGCGTCTGCCGACCTGATTCGAGACGCGAGCAGGGAAACTACCTGCTGGACACCGAGAGCGCATGATCGCGATGTTGAGCATCACCCGGGCCGGACATGTCGAGTTTCGTGTGACCGATCTCGAACGCGCGCGACGGTTCTATGTCGACACGCTCGGCTTTGTCGAAACGGCTCGCGACAAGGACCGTTTGTATCTGGGAGCGCTCGAGGAACGCGACCTTTACTGCCTGGTGTTGCGGTTGGCCAAATCGCCCGGCGTCGGACACATCGCCTTTCGTGTGGGCGACGCCGCCGATCTGGACCGGATTGCCGACCTGTACAGCCCGGCGCGGATGCGCGGTGCGCTGGATGCCCGACGGGTGTGAGCATCATGGACGGGCCGTACGCGTTCAGGATCCCACCGGTCTGCCGATCGAGTTCTATCACCAGATGGAGCAGCGCGAGCGGCTCCTGCAGAGATTCGATCTCTATCGTGGCGCGCACATCATGCGCCTCGATCACTTCAACTGCCAGGTTACCGACGTCCAGAGCGCCGTCGACTGGTTCACCGGCACTCTCGGTTTCCAGTGCTCCGAATACACCGTGACCGAGCACGACCGGCTCTGGGCCGCGTGGCTTCGGCGTAAGCAGGACGTGCACGACATCGCGTTGATGAACGGCGTTGGTCCGCGCATGCATCACGGAGGATTCTGGGTGTGCGACACGTCCAGCGTCCTCAGGGCCTGTGACGTGCTGGCGTCGGCCGGGTACGCGGACTCGATCGAGCGAGGCCCGGGGCGGCACGGACTGAGCAATGCATTTTTCCTGTACGTCCGCGATCCTGACGGCAATCGCATCGAGCTCTATACGAGCGACTATTTGATCGCCGATGCGGACTGGCAGCCGATCAAGTGGCACATCAACGACGCGCGGCGTGCGACGTTCTGGGGTCATAAGCCGCCGCCGAGCTGGTTCGATGAAGCCTCGCTCGTGGAATCGATCGAGACCGGCGAGCTGATGCCGACCGCCGTTCCGCCGCTTCATGACAGGCCGGACTTTGTAACGTAAACTTCGGGTCCTTTAGGTTCTTCAGGTCCTATTGTTTCAGGTGCGGTCCTGATTGCTCGAAGTCCTGGAGCAGCACCTGGAGCACCTCAAGAACCAGACCTTGAGGATCCAAGGACCACAAGGACCTGTAGAACCTGTTCCATTCATGATCCAGTCGCGACTCCTGTCAATCCTTGCGCCCCTGCTGATCGCGGTCGGCTGTGGCCAACCCGGTTCGTCAAAGTCGCCGGCAGACACACCGTCGGCGGTCGATCCCGCCGACGTCAAAGGCCGGCTGTATGAAGCCGCGCGTCGCGAAGGCGAGCTCGTGCTCTGGGGACCGTCCACCGACACCGTCGCCAAGTATTTCCCCGAGCAATTCGCCAAGGCATTCCCTGGCATCAAGGTGACGGGCATTGCCGACAATCAGGCGCCGGCGAGGCTCGTCACCGAAATCAGGGCGGGTCGTCGCGATGCCGATGCGCTCTGGTGGCCCTACGCGGGCGTCACGGCGCTCGACGATCGTGGTTGGCTGACGCCGTTCACGTCGGACGAGCTGAAGGCCTTCGGTTTGTCCGAGGCCGACACGGATTTCAGCGGCCGCGCGCTCAAAGTCGCCAACTTCGTGTACGGGTTGATGTACGACACCCGCCGGTTGAGGCCAGCGGACTTGCCGAGGACCTGGGAGGAACTGACCACGCCTCGCTGGAAGCAGCGCGTCGCGGGGACGACGCTGACTGTGCCGTTCCTGGTGGCAGGGCTCGGGACCATCAAGGGTGAAGCGTGGGCGCTCGACTACGCGCGCGCGCTGCGCGCGACGGAGGTCGCCATGGTGCCGGATCCCGTCGTTGCGGTGCAGATGCTCATCCGCGGTGAACGGGACCTAGTCGTGCATTCACCGGCGTTCGTGCTCGAACGCAGCCAGACCTATCGCGAGCCGGTCGCCTGGCACGCGGTCGATCCGACCATCGCGACGCAGCACGCCGCGGTCGTGCTGAACACGAGCCCGCATCCGAATGCCGCGAAGCTGTGGGCACTCTGGTCGGCGAGCCGCGACGGACAAGCCGCCATGGATGTTGGCGCCTTCGAGGTCAGCGCCCGCCCGGGCGCGCCGACGCGCCAGGCCCGCATGCTCGAAGAATCCGGAGTCAAGGTGTCGTTCGAGACGCTGGCCATGGCCAAGTCCAGAGTGGAACTCTCGAACAAGGTCAGGCCGATCCTCTTTGGCGAGGCCCGGTAGCTCAAATGCGGCGACGCGATCGGCCGTCGGTCGCGGCCCTCTGATGCGGTTTCCTGTCAGCGCCCAGAAGACTATCTACGCCGCAACGTTTGCGCTGGTCGTGTACCTCGTGGCCGGCCCGCTCGTGATCCTCATCGTCACCGCGTTTCGCGATACGCGGGATGCGCTGCCGTTCGAGCCGCAAGCCGCGTGGACGATCGGGAATTTTGTCGAGCTCTTCCGGGATCCCATTCTCTATCGCTCCGTGATGCCGACGACGCTGGTCTATACGTGCGCGGCGGTCTTATTCGCGTCGTGTCTGAGTGTCGCGTTCGCGTGGCTCATCGAGCGAACCGACGTGCCGTTTCCGAACGCGCTCTTCGTCCTCGTCATCAGCCCATTGATCATCCCGACGGTCGTCAAGGCGATCGCCTGGTCGTTCGTGCTCGGGCCGAACGCCGGACTGGTCAACGTGGAGCTCCGCCGGCTGTTCGGTTTGTCGGCACCCGGTCCCTTCGACATTCACACGCTTGCCGGCCTGGTGCTGGTGCAGGGCCTGGAGCTCGTACCGCTCGGCGTCATCCTGATGACTGCGGCGTTTCGAAGCGTGGATCCGAGCCTCGAGGAAGTGAGCTACACGTCGGGTGCCAGGCCTGTGGCCACGTTCCGGCGCATCACGCTCGGCGTCCTCAGGCCGGCCACACTGTCACTGATCATCGTCCTGACGACGTTGACGCTCGAGATGGTGGAGGTGCCGCTGGCCATCGGAACTCCCGGCAACGTGCAGGTCTTCAGCAGCTGGATGTTTTTTGCGATGAACCCGGCCGGCGTCCTGCCCGACTATGGACGTCTGGCCGCGAGCGTGCTGCCCGTGTTCGTCCTGGGCTTCGTGCTGCTGGGCCTGTATCACCGCACAACGCGAATCGCCGGACGATATGCGACCGTGACAGGAAAGGCGTATCGCGGCCGGCGGCACACGATCGGCCGGTGGCGATCGGTCGGTCTGATTGCGACGCTTGCTTACGTGGCGCTGACGCTGATAGGTCCAGCGGTGGTGATGTTAGTCATGAGCTTGTTTCCCGAGGCTGGACGCTCGGCGGCCGGCGTGCTGGGTCCTCTATCCTTCGAATCGTACGCCGAGGTCTTCGCGGATCCAGTGACGGGCGCTGCTTTCAGGAACACATTCATGGCGGGCAGCATCGGCGCCACGATCGCCGTCGTGCTGGCGGCGCTCGCCGCCTGGTTCATCGTCCGCACGAAGGCGCCGGGCCGCCGCCTTCTCGATTTTCTCTGCTTCGCGCCGATCACCATTCCGGTGATTGTGATGGGGTTCGCAATCGGCCTCGTGTACCTCTATCTGCCGATTCCGATCTACGGCACCGTCTGGATTCTCGCGGTGGCCTACGCAGGACGGATGGCCGTCGCGTCGCGGACGCTGCAGGCATCAATGACCCAGATTCATCGAGAACTGGAGGACGCATCCGCCGTTGCCGGTGCGTCGTGGGCGACGACCCTTTGGCGGATCATCGTGCCGCTTGTGAGGCCGGCCGCGATCGCATCGTGGCTGCTCCTCGTCATCGTCTGCTTCCGCGAGTTCACGGTCGGCATGATTCTCTATCGCCCCGCAAATGTCGTGGTGGGAGTCCATCTCTGGAATCTCTACGCGCGAGGAAGGGCGGCGGAAGCCAGCGCGCTCGGATTCGTCATGATTTTGATTGTCTTCGTCGCGGCGTTCCTTGGACGCCGCGTCCTGATGCCCGACGTGTCGAAAGCCTGAAGATGGCGGCGATGCTAGAGGTCCGTGCGCTCAGCAAGTCCTTCGACACCACCGGGGGCCGGACCGGCGCGATCAGCAGTGTGACCTTCAGCGTCGAGTCGGGCCAGTTCTACACGCTCCTTGGGCCGAGCGGCTGCGGCAAGAGCACGACCCTCCGCTCGATTGCCGGACTCGAGCGGCCAGACGCGGGTGAGATCGTCATCGATGGTCACATGGTCGATTCGGTTGAAACCGGCGTGCATCTCGCACCGTACGAGCGGCCGATCGCGATGGTCTTTCAGTCCTACGCGATCTGGCCTCACATGACGGTGTTTGAAAACGTGGCGTATCCGCTCCGAGTCAAGAGACCGCGGCTGACCGAAGACGCCATCAGGGAACGAGTGCTGGATGCTCTGCGCCTCGTGCAGATGGCCGATCTCGCGTCCAGGCCGGCGCCGCAGCTGAGCGGTGGGCAGCAGCAGCGTGTGGCGCTGGCGAGAGCCGTGGTTTCGAAGCCGCGGCTGCTGCTCCTCGATGAACCGCTGAGCAATCTCGACGCCCGGCTTCGCGATGGCATGCGCCGGGAGCTGGGGGCGCTCATCGAGGCGCTGGGCATGACGACGCTGTTCGTGACGCACGATCAAGGAGAGGCGCTTGCGATGTCCGACCGAATCGCGGTCATGGATCGCGGGTCCATCGTCCAGGAGGGGAGTCCTCTCGAGATTTACAGGCGGCCGAGCGAGCGTTTCGTGGCTGATTTTCTGGGCGCGGCCAATCTGCTGGAGGGAACGATTGTCGGCGACCGCGAGGATGGCACGGTCGAGATCGCCGTCGGGAGCGTGCGACTGGCCGTTCGGTCAGATCGAGAGGGACGAGCTCGGCCCGCCGGACAGGTGACCGTGGTCGTGCGGCCTGAAGACATCACCATCGGTCGCGGATCGATGAACGAAGGCGACAACCTGTTCGACGTGACGGTCGATGAGGTGACCTTTCAGGGGAGCTTCGTCGAGTGTCGCGTCGTCGGCGCGCCGGGGTCGCTGCTCGTTCGCGTGCAGGGGCTGGAGGTGCCTTCGAAGGGCGAGCGGCTGTGGGTACGGATTGCGCCCGACGCCTGCCGGCTGCTGGGACTTGCCCTTTGATATGAAGATAATATAATTCACGCCTTCCACACGGAGGGTGCGCTGCCAGACGGTCGCCCAGTCTTGCGAATCGGCCGGCGCCTCAGCCGCCGACGAACGCCGATCACCGGCGGTGCCGGTCCTGCGGCGCGCCCTGCGGCCGCCGGTCTGGCGTGGGTGCCGGTCAGAGCGGTGTCGCTTTCGCAGCGCATCGCCGATCAGGTTCGCACCGCCCTTTTCTCCGACCAGATTCGTCCGGGCGACTTCCTCGGCACCGAGGCCTCGCTCGCCAGACAGTTCGGCGTGAGCCGCATGGTGTCGCGCGACGCGCTCCGGGCGCTCGAGGCCATCGGCATCGTCGAGATCCGCCAGGGCGCGCGGGGCGGTGTCCGCGTCGCTCAGGGAAACCTGGCGCGGTTTGCCGACGCGCTGGCCGTCCAACTGAAGCTCGCCGGCGTGTCCGAGAGCGAGGCGCTCGATGCGCAGATGGCCCTCGAGGCGACCTCGGCAGAGCTCGCGGCGACTCGCGCCGATGCGGCCGACCATCGCCGCCTGCGAGCGCTCGTCGACGAATCCGCGTCGGTTGTGGATGCGGCGGATCGGTTCAGCCAGTCTGCCAGCGGATTTCATCTGGCCGTGGCCGAGGCCTCGCGGAACGGCGCGCTCGTCGCCCAGCTGACCGCGCTTCACCGGGTCCTGCAGCCCGCGCTGACGAAGCGGACGACCCGTGCGGTGGCCGAACGGGTCGTAGCGGCGCATCGCGATTTGCTTGAGCGTCTCGAGGCGCGCGACGCCTCCGGCGCCCGGCAGTCGATGTGCTGTCACCTTGGACTTGTTCGATCGCGCGGTTTTTCAGGCGTCCCGCCAGGCCGGGTGTCCGCGAGAGCAGCGGCGCCCCTACGGCGCGCGAGGAGGCAGACATGATCGTAGACGTGCACGCCCACGTGACGGCGCCCGACGGGTTGTATGTCTACAAGGCCGGGCTCCTTTCCCACCGCGGATCGCACGGACGAGGCACCACAGGGGTCAGCGACGACGACATCGTCAAGGCGCTGAACACGCCGGTCTTCGGCGGAAAGTCTCACCTCGATCAATTGAAAGAGGTGGGCATCGACATGCAGTTCATATCGCCGCGGCCGTACCAGATGATGCACAGCGAGAGGCCGGAAAGACTCGTGCACTGGTACATCGAGGAGTGCAATTCGATCATCGCGCGACAGGTGAAGCTCTATCCGGGTGTGTTTCGTGGAGTCTGCGGCTTGCCGCAGAGCCCCGGCGTCAGTCCCAAGAACTGCCTCGCAGAGCTCGAGCGTTGCATCAAGGAGCTCGGCTTCATCGGATGCCTGCTCAATCCCGATCCGGGCGAGGCCAGCGGTCACGAGACTCCCGCGCTCGGTGATCCGTACTGGTATCCGCTCTACGAAAAGCTCGTGGAGCTCGACGTCCCGGCGTACATCCACTCGGCCGGCTGCCGATCGGAGCGCCTGACGTACTCGCTGCATTTCATCAACGAGGAGAGCATCGCCATTCTGTCGCTCCTTACGTCCCGGGTGTTCCAGGATTTTCCGGCGCTCAAGATCGTCGTGTCACACGGTGGCGGCGCGATGCCATATCAGCTCGGCCGTTTCGAGGCATCGTCGCTGCGCCGGCGGCCCGAGCGCTTTTCGCAGAGCCTCAGACGGATCTGGTTCGACACGGTTCTCTACTCGAGGGATGCACTGGAGCTCCTGATCAAGACCGTGGGCGCCGATCGTTGTCTGTTTGGCACGGAGCGGCCCGGCATCGGCACGGTCAAGGACCCGCAGACGGGGCGATGGATGGACGACACGCGCCACTTCATCGAGGGATTCGACTGGCTGTCAGCGGAGGACAAGCAATTGATCTTCGAAGGCAATGCCCGCAAGGTGTTCAAGCTGGATGTTCAGGTGGCTGCATGACGCACGTGACCAAAGCCACGGGCCAGACAGCAGGTGCGCGGACGCAGGCGATGGGCCCCGGCGTCATGAACGGCGCCCGTTACCTCGAGTCGCTGCGGGACGGACGTGAGGTCTGGCTCAACGGCGAACGGGTGCTGGACGTCCCGTCTCATCCGGCGTTCGCGCCGGTGGCGCGGGAGCTCGCGCGGCTCTACGACCTGCAGCACGCACCCGACACGCGCGACCTCATGACCTTCGTCAACGAGAACGGCGTGCGCGTGTCGTACTCCTACCTCATGCCGAGGTCGGCGGAAGATCTGCTCAAGCGGAAGCGGAATGCCCAGATCTGGGCGGCCGAGAGTTTCGGGATGATGGGCCGTTATCCGGACTTCTGCGCGAGCATGGCGGTCGGGTTCAACGACGTGCGCGACGAGCTCGACAGGCTCAATCCGCAGTTTGCGCGCGCCGCCGCCTTCCATCATCAATGGGCGTCCGAAAACGATCTCTGCCTCGGCCACGGTCTGCACGATCCCACGATGGACAAGTCGCTCAGGCCCGAACAGGATCCCGATCGGTGTCTCCGCATCGTCGCCGAGCGAGACAACGGCATCGTAGTGCGCGGCGCACGCTTCGTGACGCTGGGCCCGCTCTGCAACGAGCTGCAGATCGCGCCAACGTATCCGCTCAACGAGCGCGAAGCCGACTTCGGGTTGTGGTTCACGATTCCCGCCAATGCGCCGGGCGTTCGGCAGATCTGCCGGGAACCGTTCACGCTGAACCGCGGTCAGTCCGAACATCCAGCCTCGGCTCGTTTTGACGAGCAGGATGCGCTGGTGATCTTCGACGATGTCCTGATTCCGTGGGAGCGGGTCATGCTGGCGCGCGAGCCGATCGCGGCGGGCCGGCTCTTGAGATCGCGCGTCATGACGTGGGCCGTGTACGCGGCAGCGATTCAGCTCCTCGCGCGCCTCGATCTGCTCATCGGCGCGGGCCACCTGCTGGCGGAAACCAGCGGCATGGAAGGTCGCCCGAACGTGCAGCTGCTGCTTGGGGAACTGATCACTTACGCCCGCATTTTTCAGAACATCGTGCGCGCATCCGAGGTCGATTGCGTCACCACGGCGGGTGGACACGTGGCGCCCGCGCCGATGACGCACCAGCGGGCATTCGCCGCGATGATCTCGGAGCGGCTGGTCACGATTCTGGAGCACGTGGGCACGAGCTCACTGGTGTTTCAGCCGATGGAGAAGGACCTGCAGGTTCCCGAGCTCAGCGAGGTCGTCGAGCGGTATTACGGAGGCAGGGGAATCTCGACGGCCGATCGCATCAAGCTCTGCAAGCTGGCGCGAGACCTGACATGCGATTCGTTCGGCGGCCGGCAGCAATTGTACGAACGCCTTCATTCGGGAGAACCTGCGGCCATCATGGGCAGCGTCTATCAGCAGTACGACAAGTCGCGCGCGGTCGAGATGGTCAAGCGTCTGCTGGACATCGAATGAAAGCCTTCCGCAAGCTGCTGACGCTGGTCGTTGCGCTGTCGGCGACAGGAGGTGCCGGGACGTCTTCGATTGCCCAGCCTCGCACGAAGGTCACGATCTCGTATCCCACGAGGAGCGGCGCATCGTGGCCGTTGTACCTGGCGAAGGATGGCGGCTACTACGACAAGTACGGCCTCGACGTGACCCTGGTCTTCGGCGTTCACCCCGCCGGAATTGCCATGCTCGTCAGCGGCGAGGCGCAGATGGCGAACTACGGCATCGACCCGGCGATGATCGTGAGCTCACGGGATGCATCGTTCGTCGTGATGGGGAGCTCGCTCAACCGCGGCGCCATGGCGCTGGTTGCACGCAAAGGGATCGCGACGGTCCGCGACCTGGCGGGCAGACGGATCGGCGTCGGTCGCGTCGGCGACACCACCTATCACTACACGACGTCGCTCCTCGCGAAGTTCGGGATGGGCGCCCGCGACGTGCAATGGATTCCGAGCGGCGTGGACGCCAATGGCCGAGCGGCGATTCTTGCTGGCGGACAGATCGACGCGGCGCTCCTCACGGCACCGACCTACTTCAAGCTCGAAACGGCCGGATTCAAAAGCCTCGCGCGCCTCAGCGACTACGACGACATCTTCGTATCCACCGTCTACCTGTTCAAGAAGAGCTATGTCGTGGCCAATCCGCACGTGCCAGAGCTCCTCGTCAAGGCTCATGCGGAGGCCATCAAACGCTTCTACGACGACAAGAGCTTCGCCGTGAAGGCGTTCCTTCACTACGACCCGCAGGACGCTGCCGAGACGGCGCGCGTGTACGACATGTACGCCTCGATCGACGCGCTCGACCGCGTCCCGCTCGTCTTGAAGGGCGCCGTCCAATCGGCCGTCGATCGCGCCGACGAGAACAATCAGAGCGCGATGAAGGCGTTCGACTACCGCCAGGTTATCGACAACGGAATTGTGAAGAAGTTGATGCGGGACGGATTTTTCGATCGTCTCTTCGGCCCGACGATCAAGGCCGAGGAGGAACGCAAGACGCGCGAGGCCTTTGGGCTCTGAGATGACAGGCACCTCCGCGGCCCTCGTCGGCCCAGACGTGCGCCCGATGCTCGAAGTGCAGGGCCTCTGGAAGCAGTATTGGGTCGCGCGCGAAGCCGCCAGCGTGCCGGCGCTCTCCGAAGTCAACGTCTCGATCGCTCGGGGCGAGTTCCTGGCGATCGTGGGCCCAAGCGGGTGCGGCAAGACGACGATGCTCAACGTGGTGGCGGGACTGCTGCCGTTTGACATCGGGACGGTGAAGATCGATGGCAGAGCCGTCGCGGGCCCCGGCCCCGAGCGCGCCGTGGTCTTTCAGCACGCAAGCCTGCTGCCTTGGCGAACGGTGTCCGGCAACGTCCAGTACGGCATGGAGATGCAGCGGCGTTTCGACGCGGCCACCATGACGACGCGGGTGCGGCAGTACATCGACCTCGTGGGCCTCGCAGGCTTCGAGCGGCGCTACCCATCAGAGCTCTCCGGCGGCATGCAGCAGCGCGTCAACCTGGCCCGTGCGCTCGCCACGGATCCGGAGGTGCTGCTGATGGACGAGCCCTTCGCGGCGCTCGATGCGCAGACGCGCGAGTTCATGCAGGCCGAGCTGCTCAAAGTGTGGGCGACCTCGAGGAAGACGGTGCTCTTCATTACGCATCAGATCAACGAGGCCATCTTTCTCGCCGATCGCGTCGTTGTCTTTTCGGGCCGGCCGGGACGCGTGAAGGCGGCGTTCGCCGTACCCTTCGAACGCCCACGCACGCTGGCCTTGAAGCGAGAGGCGCGATTCCTCGAGATCGAGGACGCGATCTGGCGCCTCATCGAGGAAGAATCCTCGAGGACGATCCCGGGCCAATCCGAGGCGACACGGCCATGAACATCGAAGCTGGCGAGACCTCACGTGTCGGCCAGTCGGGCGGCCCGCCCGCATCTGCGGCGGTGCTGGTCGGCGGACCGCCCCGCACAACGGTCTTCGAGCGACACGATGCGATCATTCTCGGCACATTGTCGGTGCTCGTGGCGCTCGCGGTCTGGCAGGCCTGCTGGTCGGCCGGCTGGATCTCCCCGCTCTTCTTCAGCGGCCCTTCGGCCATCGCTGCACGATTCTGGGACGGGGTCCGAAACGGCACGCTCCTCGGCGACATGGCGTACAGCGGGACGAATTTCCTGCTGGGATTCCTGCTGGCAGTCGTGATGGCGACGCCGCTCGGCATCGCGCTCGGATGGTACCGGCGCCTGCGCCTCCTGTGTGAGCCGTTCATCAACGGCCTCTATGCGACGCCGCGCATCGCCTTCATTCCGCTGATCATCATCTGGTTCGGCATCGGCACCTGGTCCAAGGTGTTCATCGTGTTCATTTCGGCTTTCTTCCCGATTCTGGTCAACACCATTGCGGGCGTTCGCTCGCTTGATCCGGACTTGATCAAGGCGGCGCGCGCCTACTGCGCGTCGGACTGGCAGATCTTCCGCACGGTCGCCCTCCCGGGGTCGGTTCCGTTCATCCTGACAGGCATTCGGCTGGGCGTTGCGCAGGGACTCATCGGCATGGTCGTCGGCGAGTTGTTCGCGGGCAATCGCGGCATCGGGTTCCTCATCGGGTATGCGGGCCAGACCTTTGCCACCGATTTGCTCTTTGCCGGGGTACTGGTGATTGCCGTGGCTGGAATCGTCCTGTCGTCGATCGCTCAGCGCGTCGAGCGTCACTACTCGCGCTGGCGGCCGCAGCACTGATAGGGCGCACAAAAAGAATCGCAGCATGGCTACCATCACCATCGGTCTCGCGACCTCGCACAGCCCGCAGCTCTCGACGCCTCCCGAACAGTGGGATCTCCGGGTGACTGCCGACCGCGCGAACAAGCACCTGGCGTTTCGGGGCGAGTTGTTCGACTACGAAACGTTGGCTCGCGCACGAACGCCAGGCTTCGCATCGGAGGTTGGTGTTGACGCATGGCGCGAGCGCAGCGCGCGGTGCCGCGAGGCCATCCTGACCCTGGCGGACAGGCTCAAGAGCGCGGCCGTCGATACCGCCGTGATTATCGGAAACGACCAGCGCGAGTTGTTTCTCGACGACGTGTTGCCCGCCGTCACCGTGTTCTGGGGGCGCGAGATTCCGAACATTCCCGCGACGGCCGAGGAGCGCGCCAGGATGGGTCCCGGCATCGCTGTGGCCGAAGAGGGCCACTGTCCACCAGAAGGCGCGCGATATCCGGGCTCGCCTGATCTGGGCAGGCATGTCATACGCGCGCTCATCGCCGAGGGCTTCGACGTGGCGCAGTCAGCAAGGCTGCCACGCGACGGCAATCCGGACCATGGCATCCCTCACGCATTCGGCTTCGTCTATCGGCAGCTGATGGCCGACGCGCCGCCACCGACGGTCCCCGTGATCGTGAACGCTAACGTGCCTCCAAACTCGCCGTCGGCGGGACGCCTGCTGGCGCTCGGTCATGCGCTGGGCCGCGCCATCCGCAGCTGGGACGGGGCGAGTCGCGTTGCGCTCGTCGCATCCGGCGGTTTGAGCCACTTCGTGATCGACGAAGAGATCGACCGGCGCGTGATCTCGGCGATGGAGCAGGGCGATGAAGCGGCGTTGACGGGTATTCCTGAGAATCAGTTCCAGGCGGGCACCGGCGAAATCAAGAACTGGTTGCCCGTCGTTGGTGCGATGCGCGAGGCGGGACGCAGCTTTCACCTCGTAGACTATGTGCCGTGCTACCGATCGGAAGCCGGCACCGGAACCGCCATGGGATTCGCGTACTGGGAGTAGACGCATGTCACTCGATCCCCAACAATCGACCGTGACAGAGGCGCGTCGGAAGCGGCTCGAACGGCTGGATTCATCGGCCGTGTCGGATGCGCTCGACAAACTCGAATTGAGCGGTGTGGCGTCGGGCATCGGGCGGCTCTCAACGGTTCGCCGGATCGCGGGTCCCGTGTTGACGGTGAGGCTCGACGCCGTGAAGGCGTCGTCAACGGCGGTCCGCCACCTCGGCACGTCCGCAATCGAAGCCGCGAAGCCCGGCGACATCATCGTGATCCAGCATCCCGGCGGCGAGGAAGCCGCGGGGTGGGGCGGCATGCTCTCGCTGAGCGCGACACTGCGATCGGTAGCCGGCGTGATCGTCGGCGGACTTGTCCGCGACATCGACGACAGCCGCACCGTCGATTTTCCTGTCTTCGCGAAGGGCGTCACGCCGCGAACGGCGCGCGGCCGGATCGTGGAGGCCGCGTTCAATGAGCCCATCAACGTCTGCGGGATTCGAGTCGCTCCTGGAGACTTTGTCATCGCCGATGGCAGTGGGGTTGTCTTCGTGAGTGCCGGCGATATCGATCCCGTCCTCGACACGGCCGAGGCCCTCGCGGGGCGCGAGCGCGCGATGACGACCGCGCTCCTCGAAGGCGCGCCGGTCGGCCGTGTGATGGGTGCCGACTACGAGCAGTCGCTCGAGCGGTCATGACGACGATGTCTGGCAGGAGCAGTCCGAACGATGACGCCGTTCGTCGCGCCGCCGGGCTCGACACGGCCACGATCAGCGACGCGCTCGATCGGCTCGGGATCACGGGGCAGTGCCTGGGTATCAAACCCAGGGACGCAGCGTTCCGCCTGACCGGCCGGGCGTTCACCGTGCGGTACCGCGCGGCCGGGTCGCCTCCGGGCACGGTCGGTGATTTCATCGACGACGTTCCAGTTGGACACGTCGTTGCGCTCGACAACGCCGGCCGCGAGGACGCAACCGTCTGGGGTGACATTCTGACGATGGTGGCGCACACGAAGGGGATCGCTGGAACCGTGATCGACGGCGCATGCCGCGATGTTCAGCTGTGTCTGGATCTGGAATATCCAGTCTTCAGCCGCAGCCACTCCATGCGCACGGGCAAGGATCGTGTGGAGGTCGATGAGGTCGGCGCGCCGATCGCGATCGGTGGAGCTCGAGTCGAGCCGGGAGACATTCTCCGCGGCGATGCTGACGGCCTGGTCGTCATTCCGCGGTCACGCGAAGCTGAACTGCTGTCGGTGGCCGAGGAGATTCAGCGCGCGGAAGAGGAGATTCGAACGGCGGTCAAGGCCGGCATGCGGCTCGACGAAGCCCGTCGCCGGCACAGCTACCACAAGCTGCAGACCAGGAGCCACCGTGAGCGCTGACGCCGCGACGAAGCCAGCGGCCCGCGGCGTTCACGCGCGGCCCTCAATCGATCTCGTCGCGAGCGCCGCCCGCTATGGGTCGGCGACGCTGCACGAGGCCGCTGGCCGGACAGGCGCGCTGCCGTCGGCAATCAAACCCGTCGCGCCTTCATTCCGCGCTTGTGGGCCGGCTCTGACCGTGCGCTGCGCGCCGGGCGACAACCTCTGGCTGCATCGCGCTATCTACGCCGCGCAGTCAGGCGATGTGATCGCGGCCAGCGTGAGCGACGACTTCGAATGGGGATACTGGGGCGAGATCATGTCGACGGCCGCCCTTGCCCGCGGCCTTGGAGGGCTCGTCGTAGACGGCTGTGTTCGCGACCGCGAACGGCTCGAACGCCTCGGCTTTCCGGTCTTCGCCCGAGGGATCTCCATCAGGGGGACGTCGAAGGATCGCGACGCGCCGGGATCCGTGAACGAGCCGATCATGATCGGTCGAGCGGTGATCGCGCCTGGCGATCTCCTGCTCGGAGATGCGGACGGCGTCGTGGCCCTTCCACGAGAGCGGCTGGCCGAGACGCTCGATCGAGCCGCGGCCCGGGAGCGCGCCGAAGAAGACGTGACGGCCCGTCTGGCGCGGGGTGAACGCACGCTGGATATCTATGGCTGGGACTAGCGCATCCGGCCGAATTCGGGTCGGTACCGTCGGTGAATTTCGCGACGGCGATCGGAAGATCGTGCCCGCGGCTGACTGTCAGATCGGTGTCTTCTATGTCGAGGGGCAGTTCGTCGCGTACGAGAATCGATGCCTGCACCAGGGCGGGCCCGTCTGCGAAGGCCGCTATTTCCCGCGTATGACCGCGGTTGTGGCGCCCGGCGGACAGGTGCTCGGCGAGCGGTACGATCGGAGCGAGCCGCACCTGGTCTGTCCCTGGCACGGCTGGGAATACGATCTTCGCTCGGGCCGATTCTGTGGCGGCAATTCTCGACGCTTGCGCTCGTTTCAGGTCGAGGTCGAAGGAGACGACGTGTATGTCATCGTCACATGACGGCCCGGGAGGCGCGGACGCGTCTCGCGAGACGACCGCGCAGCGAATCTGGAACATCGATCCCGACTCATTGACCGAAGCTGACGTCCAGCAGCTCATGACCGCTGCGGTGAAAGCCTACGGCCGGTTGCTGGATGAAAGTCACGGGTTCCTACCCGTCCGGCACGGGGAGATCTGTGCGACCGATGCCCTGAGGACAGTCAGTGCGCTTCTCGAAGCCGCGGATCTCGAGACCTTCGAACTGGCGCTCTGGCAGGCATGGGGCAACGGTCCGCGGGCAGCCGGCGTGGAGCGCTGAGCAGAGACGCGACGAATGAGCGACCTGTACGACCGCGGACGAATCGAGATTCGCAACCTGCTGGCGAACGCGCGAGCACAGGCGGACGCGCATGGGTTTTCCCAGTTCACGATCGTCGATGTCGATTCTCATCACTACGAGGATCGACGCTGGGACGAGATCATTCCGCGCATAGAGGACGACGCCATTCGGGACTGGGCCCAGGCGATGATTCAGCGGAGCGGTAAAGCGGCGGCGACGACGATTACGACGGCACAGGTCGGCAACCAGGAGGTCAGCGGCCGCATCCTTCGGAGCGGGCGGAATCAGCTGCAGGATGCCCGCGATCTGGGGCCGGGGTCGGGTCAGCACGACGACATTCAGCGCACCATCTGGGCGATGAACATGATGGGCATCGACTACACCGTGCTCTTCCCGACGCCGATGCTCCATCTGAGCCTGCATCCCTCCGTCGACGTGGAGGTGGCGCTGGCGAGGGCCTACTCGCGCTGGCTGACGGACGTGCTCCTGCCCCAGGACACGAGGATCAAGACGCTCATCTATCTGCCGTTCAACGATCCAGTGGCCAGCCTGAAGATGGTCGAGGACTTTGGCGGGACGCCCGGCGTGGTCGGCTTCATGGTGACGAGCATCCGGTATCGACCGGTTCATGCCAACGAGTACGCGCCCGTGTACGCGGCGCTGCAGGAGCGGGGTCTCCCCCTGGCGTTTCACGCGGCCTACAACTGGCACGAGCAGTCGATGGTCCAGCTGAACAAGTTCATCTCGGCGCACGCGCTCGGGTTCTCGTTCTGCAACATGATCCATCTGACCAACTTGATCGTGAACGGCATTCCCGAGCGATTTCCGAAGTTGTCGCTGATGTGGCTGGAAAGCGGCCTTGCCTGGATTCCGTTTCTCATGCAGCGGCTGGACAACGAATACCTGATGCGCACGTCGGAATGCCCGCTGCTCAAGAAGCTTCCCAGCGACTACATGCGGGAGATGTACTTCTCGACGCAACCGATGGAGCGGACGGGAAGCCCGGCGATGATGCGTGAATCGTTCGAGATGATGAATGCGGAGAATACGCTGGTGTACTCCTCCGACTATCCCCACTGGGACTTCGACGTGCCGTCGGTGATCTACGATCTGCCGTTCTTGTCGGATCAAGCGAAACGAAAGATTCTGGGCGGCAACGCGTGCCGGCTCTTCAAGCTGCCGCTCGACAAACGCGCGCCGGCGTCGGCGAGAGAGGCCGGGCTCGTCAGCCCTCCGAGCGGCGAGGTCGTGCCGGTGGCCAGCACGCTTTTCTGAACAGGACCCTCTATTGAAGACCATCGACATTCACACCCACATGGTCAGCCAGGAGTGGCTGGAACTCCTCGAGCGCGATGCGACGTTCACGGTGAAAGCCGTGGCGGGAGGCAGCCGCGCCATCCACCGCGCCGGCGCGCCGTTCATGACCCTGACGCCGGAGATGTTCGATTACGAGGCCCGCATCCGCAATATGGACCATGCCGGCGTGGATATGGCCATCGTGTCGCTAACGTGCCCGAACGTGTACTGGGGAGAGGCCGAGGCGAGCGAGCGCGCCGCGCGAAGCATCAACGACAGCATGGCGGCGGCGCAATCCCGGCAACCCGAGCGCATTCGCTGGATGGCGTCGCTCCCCTGGCAGTATCCCGACGGGCGATCGACGAGCTGGGGCGTGCCTGTGCCCAGGGAGCCGTCGGTGTCATGGTGCTGGCCAACATCGAAGGCGCGTCGCTGACCGACCCACGTTTCTCGGAGATCTGGGCCGCGATCGACGATCGAGGCCTTCCTGTGCTGCTCCATCCAACGGCGCCGCCTGGGGTCGAGCGCATGGACATGCAGCGGTACAACCTGATCCCGATTGTCGGCTTCATGTTCGACACGACGCTGGCCGTCTCGAGAATGATTCTGGATGGCTTCTTCGACCGTTACCCGCGGGTGAAATTGATTTGCGGTCATGCGGGAGGCTGCCTGCCGTTCCTGATGGGCCGCCTCGACATGTGGCACGACTCGTACGAGCCCGTTCGCGCGACGATCAAGACTCGCCCGAGCACATACGCGCATCGAGTGTACGCGGACTCGCTCGCGTACACGGACGGCGCTCTCGAGCTGACGGTTGATGTGTTCGGCTCTGAAAGAGTGCTCTACGGCACGGACTACCCACACAAGAATGGCCACATGGCCGAATGTCTGGCCCGGCTCGACGCGCTCAGTCCAGGCCTGCGGAACCAGGTGCGGGGAGCGAACGCACAGGTGCTTTTCGGGTTGTGATGGAACGCATGGCTTCGAAACCGATGGACACCGCCGCGCACGGCTCACGGGACGCAGCATCGGCGCGGGGAGCACGTCGCGGCGCGGATGTGCTCCAGCGCCTGAAGGAATCCGGGCCGAGCTTGTGGTACGCCGGCGAACGAGTCGCCGATGTCACGGTTCATCCGGCGATGAAGAACGGCGTTTACAGCCTCGCGAGCCTCTACGATCTCCAGTGGCGGCGCGCCGAGGACATGCTCGATCAGTCCCCGACGTCCGGACGCAAGGTCGGCCGCTCGTTCCTGATGCCAAGGACGCACGACGAGCTGACGAGCGTCAGCCGGGCGATGAAGATCTGGGCCGACGCGACATTCGGCATGATGGGCCGGTCACCCGACTACTTGAACCGCGCCATCACCGGGTATGCGACCGGCGCGGCGTTTCTGGCCGAGGCCGATCCGCGTTTCGGCGTGAATGCCAGGGCGTACCACGAGTACGTCCGTGAACACGACCTGTGCCTGACGCACACGTTGATCACGCCTCAAGCCAATCGTTCGACGAACACGGCCCGTCAGGCCGACCCGTTTCTGGCCGCCCGCGTTAAAGACGAGACCGACGCCGGCATCGTCATTCGCGGCTGTCGCATGCTGGCGACCCTTCCCATCTCCGACGAGCTGATGGTGTTTCCGTCCACGGTGCTCAAGAACCAGGACGAGGACGCGCCGTACGCGTTCGGATTCTGCATTCCATGCGCCACTCCTGGCCTGAAGTTCCTCTGCCGTGAAGGTCTCGACTACGGCCGCTCGCACTACGACCATCCCCTCGGGTCGAGATTCGACGAGCTCGACTCGGTCGTGATCTTCGACGATGTGTTTGTGCCGTGGGAGCGGGTGTTTCTGTACCGTGATGTCGTGCGGTGCAATCAGGCGTACCTGCGAACGGGCGCCGTCGTGAACATGGCGCACCAGGTGGTGGTGAAGAATCTGGCGAAGACGGAGTTCCTGCTCGGGCTCGCCTCGCTCATGGCCGATGCGATCGGCATCGAAGGCTTTCAGCACATCCAGGAAAAACTCGCTGAGATCTGGGTCAACGCGGAGACCATGAGGGCGTTTCTGCGGACGGCTGAGAGCGAAGCCGCACTGGACGAATACGGCGTGATGAGGCCCGCGTGGGATCCGCTCGACGCCGCACGCAACCTCTATCCGCGCCTGTATCCACGGATGATCGAGATCATTCAGCAGATGGGTGCGAGCGGCCTGGTGGCGATGCCTACCGAAGCCGATGTCAACGGTCCGATGGCGGATGAGATCAGGATGTACTTCCAGTCGGCCCGCGCCGAGGCTCACGATCGGATTCCGTTGTTTCGACTGGCCTGGGATACCGCCGTGTCTGCGTTCGGGTCGAGGCAAGTGTTGTACGAGCGGTTTTTCTTCGGCGATCCCGTGCGGATGGCCGGGGCCCTGGTGTCGAGCCACGATCGCAGGCAGTACATGGAACGTGTCCGGGAATTCCTGGCAGCCGCCAAAAACGAGGCCGGAACCGGCAGGACTGAGTGACCATGAGCATCGATGTCCGCGAGTTCCGTCAAACGGCCGGCCAGTTTGCGACGGGCGTGACCGTCATCGCGACCGAAATTCGAGGAGAGGTGCATGCGATGACGGCGAATGCCTTCACGTCGCTGTCGCTGGATCCGATGCTCGTGCTGTTCTGCGTGGGGAAGCACGCGCGAACGGCCGCGCTCGTGCGCGAGGCGCCGGGCTTTTCCGTCAGCATTCTTCGCGAGGATCAGCAGGCGCTCTCGACCTACTTTGCCGGAATCTGGAAGGACGCGACGCATCCGCCGCATCGCTTCGTGTCCTGGGAAGGCCTGGTGCGTCTCGAAGGCGCGGGTGCCGTCATCGGGTGCGCGGTGCACGAAATACTCGAGGGCGGCGATCACTGGATTGTGATCGGCCGCGTCACGGCGCTCCATCGAGGTGTGGAGCCGCATCGACCGCTCCTTTTCTTCGGCGGTCAGTATCACCGGATGGCTCCCGCGATCGAAGCGCCAGCGCCCGATCTCACGGCGGAGGGCGCCGACGCTCAGGTGTACTACGACCCGTGGCAAAGGGACGCTTGATCACATGGATACCACCACGACGACCGCGGCGATATTGCCCGCATTCCTGGACGGGAAGACCAAACAGCTTCTCATCGGCGGGCGTTGGCTGCCATCGCAGTCCGGCCGGACGTTCGAGAGCCGGAATCCTTCCGACGGGCAGCTGCTCGCCAGCATCGCCGAAGGCGATGCCGCGGACGTGGACCTGGCGGTTCAGGCCGCACGTCGCGCGTTTGAAGGCCCCTGGAGACGCATGAAGCCCGCGGAACGCGCCAACCTGATGCTCAGGTGGGCGGAACTGGTGCAGCAGCACTTCGACGAGCTGCGCATGCTCGACGTGCTGGACATGGGATCGCCGATCGCGCTCGGCCGCGGGCCGGCCGAGCACGTCAATACGATTCGGTACTACGCGGGGTGGTGCACGAAGATCCACGGCGAAACGATAGAGCCTTCAGCCGCCGGCGATTACTTCACGTACACCCTGAAGGAACCCGTCGGCGTGGTCGGTTCGATCATTCCGTGGAACGCGCCGCTTCGGATGGCGATCTGGAAGCTCGCGACGGCGCTCGCCGCCGGGTGCACCGTGATCCTGAAGCCGGCCGAGGAGGCGAGCCTCTCGCCGCTCAAGCTTGGTGAACTGACTCTCGAGGCCGGATTCCCGGAGGGCGTCGTGAACGTCGTTCCAGGATTCGGTGAGACGTGCGGCGCCGCGCTCGTGGCCCACCACGGCGTAGACAAGATCTCGTTCACCGGGTCGCACATCACGGGTCAGCACGTCGTGCGCGGTTCGGCCGGCAACCTCAAGAGGGTTTCGCTCGAGCTGGGAGGCAAGTCGCCCGACATCGTGTTCGCCGACGCCGATCTCGAAGCCGCCGTGCCCGGCGCCGCGATGTCGTGTTTCGCGAACTCCGGGCAGATTTGCGCGGCGGGCACGCGTCTCTTCGTGGAGCGGCGCATCTACCAGGAATTCGTCGAGCGCGTCGCGACATTCGCGCGAGGCCTCAAGGTGGGTCACAGTCTCGATCCCTCAACGCAAATCGGACCGATCGTGTCCCAGCAGCAGCTCGACCGCGTGACCGGATACCTGCGTGCGGGCGTCGACGAAGGGGCTCGCACGGTGACGGGCGGGCGCCGCATCACTGAAGGAACGCTGTCGACGGGTTATTTCGTCGAGCCGACAGTCTTCGCCGACGTGAAGGAGAACATGACGATCGCCCGCGAGGAGATTTTTGGTCCGGTGCTTTCCGCCCTGCCGTTCGAGGATCTGAGCCAGGTAGCCCGGAGCGCCAACGACACCTTCTATGGACTGGGAAGCTATGTGTGGACGCGCGATCTCGGCACGGCCCATCGGCTCGCGAAGGAGCTGCAGTCGGGATCGGTCTGGATCAACTGCAGAACGGTCGTGGACGCCGCGGTGCCGTTCGGCGGCTACAAGATGAGCGGCTACGGGCGCGAGTTCGGCGTGCACTCGCTCGACGACTATCTGAACGTCAAGGCCGTCTGGATCAACACGGCGCTCTGACGGAAGAAACCTCAATCATGGCACTGACCACAGGCGCGACGGCGCTCGTTGACATGCTGCGTCGTCACCAGGTGAAAACACTCTTCGCGCTGCCAGGCTATCAGAACGATGCCTTGTTCGCGGCGTTGTACGACGCACGCGACTCCATACGCGTCGTGCACACGCGCCACGAGCAGGGCGCTGCCTACATGGCGCTTGGTTACGCGAAGTCCACCGGCGGCGTCGGCGTCTACGTCGTGGTGCCGGGGCCTGGCATGCTCAATACGACGGCGGCGCTGGCGACGGCCTATGCGAACAACGCGCGAGTCCTGTGCATCACGGGACAAATCCCTTCGAAGACGATCGGGCGCGGCTACGGGATGCTCCACGAGATTCCGGATTCGCTGGCGATCCTGCGCGGGTTGACCAAGTGGGCCGCGCGCATCGAGCATCCGGCCGATACCGAGCGACTGGTCAATGAAGCATTCCGGCGGCTCTGGAGCGGCCGCCCGCGGCCGGTCGCGCTCGAAATACCGATGGACGTCCTGAGCATCGAGGCCGACATCGCACAGCCACAAAACGTCGGTGATCTCCCGCCGAAGGCTGCACCGGATCCAGACGCTGTGGCCGAGGCCGCTCGTGTGCTGTCGGCCGCACGGCGTCTCCTGATCATGGTTGGCAGTGGGGCCGAAGATGCAGGCAAGGAGGTTCTCGCCGTCGCCGAGTTCCTCCAGGCGCCCGTGTCGACGTACACGAGCGGCAAGGGAATTGTCAGCGATCGGCACTACCTCTCGCAGTCATGGCCTGCCGCGCACGAACTATGGGCTGATGTCGACGCGGTCCTTGCCGTCGGCACAAGACTCCAGCCGCCGCAAATGCTCTGGGGCGTCGACGACAAACTGAAGATCGTTCGCATCGATATCGATCGCGAGGAAATCACGCGGATCCGTCCACCGGACGTCGCCATTGTGGCCGACGCGCGGCTGGCGTTGGCGGCGCTCGGCGAGCAGTTGAAAAAGTCGTCTCACCCGAGAGAGTCGCGGCAAGACGAACTCGTTCAGCTGAAGGAGAAATTCGCAGGTGTCTTCGCGAAGGTGCGCCCGCAGCACGAATTCCTCGTCGCGCTCCGGGACGAGCTGCCAGAGGATGGCATCTTCGTCGAGGAGCTCACGCAGGTCGGCTACGCCGCAAGCTTTGCGTTCCCGGTGTACAAGCCGCGCACCTACGTGGCCCCGGGTTATCAGGGCACGCTCGGTTACGGGTTCGCCACGGCACTGGGTGTCAAGGTGGCGAATCCCGACAAGGCTGTCGTGGCGATCTCCGGCGACGGCGGATTCATGTACAACGTTCAGGAGCTCGCCACCGCCGTCCTCCACAAGATTGCCATCGTCATCGTCGTCTTTGTGGACGGGGCGTTCGGCAACGTGCTCAGGATGCAGAAAGAGTTGTACGGCGGCCGGAGGATTGCGGTCGATCTGCGCAACCCGGATTTCGTCCGGCTCGCAGAGGCCTTTGGCGCGTCGGCCGAGCGCGCATCGGATCCAGGAGAATTACGCAGGGCGCTGCGCGCCGCACTTGCGAGGACCGGTCCCACATTGATCGAAGTGCCTGTCGGAGAGATGACGCGACCCTGGGACTACATTCACATGCCGCGCGTGCGCCCGCCGAAGACCGGCTAGCGGGAGGCCGCGCCAACTCACTCGGACGGTGCCAAGATTTTCGTGCTGCTCGCGGTGGGATTTTCTTGCCTGCACCGGATAGATGCTCTTGTTCCACACCTGGGATGTACTTCGAATTGAGGGTCCCGCTGTAGGTGCGCCTCACCGTGCCCGGGCTAAGACCCGGCGAGTATGTTCCCGGCCTCATGAAGGAGGAATGGTGCAGGTCTTGCAAAAAGATCGCACAGCCCGGTTCTGCAGGGGAATCTCTGGCAGACCGCGGGTAACCGTCAGTGACATTCGGCGTCTCTACACGGGAGCTGTTATGCAAGGATCGACCTACGGAATCAGAATTGCCGTCGCACTACCGTGGGATGCGGCGGTCGCGCGCACAACCGAAGCGCTGAAGGCCGAGGGCTTTGGAGTGCTGACGACCATCGACGTGCAGGCGACATTACGGACGAAGCTGGGCCGCGAGTTCCGCAAGTACGTCATTCTCGGCGCCTGCAACCCTCCACTAGCTGATCGTGCCCTCCAGGCGGAATTGGAGATCGGTCTCCTCCTGCCATGTAACGTCATCGTCTATGAGGCTGGGCCGACTGAGACCGTTGTCGCGGCGATGGTACCGCTGGCTGCTCTCGGCGTCGTGGGCGAAAACTCCGACCTGCACGCCGTGGCGGTCGAGGCCGACGAACGGCTGCGACGAGCACTTCATGCGCTCGAAACGCAGGCAGGTGTCACCGCAACCGCAAGTTCGCCTCAGTAAGATAGCCGAGCACTGTGGAGGTTGTCATGTGCCGGCGGATCTTCGTTCTCTTTATGCTCGGGAGCACGGCCGCCGCTGCGGCGTGCGGCTCGCAATCGGCTGCTCTGCCAGGCCCGAGTTCGATGGCGACCCTGAACGGAACCTGGGTCGGCGCCGCGTCCGATTCGAGCGGCTCGATGATGGGGTCCGGTATGTCGGGCACAGGAACTGGAGCCCTGACCTGGCAGTTAACCCAACACGGTTCGGCGTTCTCGGGCACGATGCACCTCGCTGGCTTCTCGGATGGCGCAATGATGGTCACCGGGAGCATTAACGGCAAGACTGGCAGCTTCACGATGACCATGCCGATGGGCTCGATGATGTCGCGCGGCTGTCGCTCGACTGCAACCGGTACCTTCGATATGGACGATCTCATGCAGGAGATGCACGGTTCCTACGAGGGCACAAATGATTGTGGGGGGTGGTACGATCACGGCCAGATATCTCTGAGGAAGCGGTAGTCTCCACGGGAGATGTGCCAACAGCAATTGACGATTTGAAGAGCTGGCAGTAACCAATGAGGTGTGGGAATTCCCGCACACGTGCGGAGAATTCAGCGATGTCGCCACGCACCGGCCGTGTCTAGCCGAAAACCAGCCGCCTCGACTACTGGCACGAGACCTGCTTCCTGATCTGCTGATGTCTCTGTTCTCGATCCTTCGGCGCGGGATGGTGATGCTATTGGCAGCCGCTTTTTTGGTACCCGGCTCGATGAGCGTCGCCGCCGTCGGAGTGCCTCACAGCAATTGTCCTGTCCAACAGCAAAGCTGTCGGCACATTCCGACTTTCTCATGCTGCGCTGGCAATCAGACGCCAGATCCGGCGACACCGGCCCAGCCCAACGAAGCATCCAGCGGCCGCATCGATATCATCAAGCTGGTTGGTCCCGTTTCAGCCATCGCGGTCTCGGCGCTCAGCACTCTGCAATCCACGTCGGACCTTCGGGCCTACAGCCCTCCCCACGGACACCAGTCAGTCGACCTGCATACGCTGTACGTCACCTTTCTGATCTGATCATCGATCCACATCAGCGTCTTTCCTGAAGCTGCGGTCGTCGCGGCGTTGTGACGCACGCGAGCACGCACCGCGAGAAAGGCGCAGCTCCGAGAGTTCGAGCAGCGGGTTACAAGCAGGTCTAGTCGGAGGATCAGTCCATGACGACTGGCATTCGTGATCGGCGAGCGAACGCCGATCTCCAGGTTCGAGCAAATTCACGCCGCCTCAGATCGCTGACGATTCTGTTCGTCCTGCTTGCACTGAGCGGACAGGTAGAGGCGCAGACGATCGAACCGCTGCCCTCGCCGCTTCGAGTCGAAGACGTCCTGCGTCTGGCTCGCGAGCGCCGCTCGGAGGTCAACGCGGCACGCGCGGCGACGCGTGCAGCGGTCGAGCGCCCTGCTATCGCATCGGCGCTCGAGGATCCGATGGTGTCGCCTTCGATCGACCATCTGCCGTTCACGCTCGAAGGCGCTGACGCCAGCATCGCGATCGAGCAGCGATTTCCGTTGTCGGGCCTTCGCACGCATCGTCGTGAGGCGGCGGAGGCGGGCGTGGAACGTGCGCGGGCGGATGCTACCCGCACCACGCTCGACGTGTCCCTCGAAGCGGTCACTGCATTCTTCATGCTCCACGAGCGACGCCAATCGGCGCAGGTTCTCGAGGAGCAACTCGCGCTCGCGCGTCAGGTCGTGTCAGCGGCGAACGCCCGGTACGCTGGCGGGGCAGGCCCTCAGTCCGACGTGCTGCGCGGGGAGGTCGAAGTCGCGAGGCTCGAGGGTCTATCCCTCGCGTTCACCGGCGAGATACGAGCCGCCGAAGTCATGCTCAACGTGAGCCTGGGACGTGATGCGGATCAGGCGGTGCCACCACTTGATCCGCGAGCTTTCGTACGACCGACTCCAGCGTGGTCCTCGTTGAAGCCCTTGCTCGCCGAGCGTCCCGAACTCGCGGCCGGTCGTTCCGAGATCGCCCGCGCGAGTGCGGACGTGCTGGTCATGCGCGACATGTACAAACCAATGGCCACCATCCGAACGGGTCCTTCCTACACGATGACCGATGGGACCGGCGTGATGTTGATGGTCGGCGTAAGTCTGCCCATCTGGCGAAGCAAGCTTCGTGCTGGCGTAGCCGAAGCCGAGGCGATGCGAGACATGGCCAATGCTGAGCTCGAAGCCATGCAGCGGATGGTGGAAGGACAGGCGGCGGCGGCACTCAATCAGGTTGATGCCGCACAAACGCGTCTCCGTTCCCTCAGAGACGAAGTACTGCCACGAGCGCGGAACACGATCGACCCGGCGCTGGGTGCGTATGCCGCGGGTCGTCTGCCGCTCGTCAGCGTGCTCGAAGCAGTGCAGGCGTTGTGGGTCACCCAGTCGGACGTGATCGAATCTGAAGTCACGCTCGGCCTGGCGTGGGCGCGCCTGGGCCGCGCCATTGGAACGTACGAGGCAATCGTGCCATGACGACCACACCAGGGTTCTCGCGATTTCGTGTGGCGGCTCTCAGCGTGCTGGCGACGGTCTCGGTGCTGACGGCCATCCTGCTGCTGCAACACGTGCGTAATGGGTGGCCCTTCTCGCTGCACGTGGAGCAGACATCAGCAACCACCGCTTATCCTGCCGACCACTCGGCTGCGGTGGGAGAGCACACCGGGCACGAGCGGGCCGCGATCGACGTGGACGCGTCAACGATCGAGTCACTGGGCATTCGCTTGGAAAACGTCCACGCAGAGACGTTGTCACAGCCCCTGCGTGCGGTCGCGACGGTCGTTCCAGATGAATCACGGATCTCGCACGCCCACACGCGAGTGGCCGGGTGGGTGGAAGAACTCCTTGTGAACACCACGGGACAGCGGGTTCGAGCGGGCGAGCCGCTGGCGCGGATCCTTTCCCAGGAACTTCTGTCCTCGCAGACGGAGTACCTCGTCGCACGCCGCCAGGCCGCGAGCGGCCTGAGAAGCGCGGTCGTCGAGAGCGGCCGCGTGCGTCTCAAAGTACTCGGCATGACAGAGACCGATATCGAGACCATTGAACGCACGGGCGAGGCGATGCGCCTCGTCACCGTGGTGGCGCCCCAGAGCGGCGTTGTCGTGCATCGCGGCATCTCCGTCGGCACCGCGGTGGATCCGTCGACCGAACTCATCACGGTGGCGGATCTGTCATCGGTGTGGGTCCTCGCCGAGGTACCGGAGTCTGACATTCGAGCCATCGCGATTGGAACACCCGCCGTGTTGTCGTTTCCGGGGTCGGGCCGCGCGGCCCTCACGGCCCGCGTCGCGTTCATTTATCCAACGTTGACCGAGCGGACGCGGACGGTCCGCGTGCGTCTCGTCGCGTCCAACTCCAGCGGCGCGCTGAGACCGGGCCTGTATGGCACGGCCGAATTCCGGATCACGACTCGCCGCGTCTTGACGGTGCCGCGTGACGCCGTCGTGGATACCGGGCTGGCGCAGCATGTGTTCGTGGCGACGTCGCCAGGACGTTTCGAGCCTCGGCCAGTCACGCTCGGGGCCAGACTGGCTGAACGCGTCGAAATCCAGAGCGGCTTGACAGACGGCGAGCGCGTCGTCGCGTCGGGCGTCTTTTTGCTCGATTCAGAGAGCCGGCTGCGCGCTTCCGGAGCGGGGACTGGCCACGCCCATAGCGCGCCGGCGTCTCCGCAAAGCAGTTCGCCGACGCCGCCAACCAATCCGCATGCGGAGCATCGGTAGCCGTTATGGTGGAACGCATCATCGAGCTGTCGGCCCGGCATCGTTGGCTGGTGTTCGGCGCCGTCGTCGGACTCAGTCTCTGGGCGGTGGACTCTGTCCGCAAGACACCGCTCGATGCGGTGCCCGATCTCTCCGACCCGCAGGTGATTGTCTATACCGAGTGGATGGGGCGCAGCCCTGACCTCGTCGAAGATCAGATCACGTATCCATTGGTCCGCGCGCTTCAGAGCACGCCCGGTGTGCGTACCGTGCGGGGCTATTCGATGTTCGGCATGAGCTTCATCTATGCCATCTTCGGCGAAGGTACCGACATCTACTGGGCGCGCACGCGCGTGCTCGAGCAACTCGGCCGCGTGCAGCAGATTCTGCCGCCGGCGGTGTCTCCCGTGCTGGGACCAGACGCGACGGGCGTTGGCTGGGTCTTCCAGTACGTCCTCCAAGATACGTCGGGCAGGCTGGACCTCGCCCGGCTGAGAGAACTACAGGACTTCACGGTGCGGCCAACACTCCAGGCGGTCGCGGGCGTGGCCGAAGTCGCGTCGCTTGGCGGATTCGAGCGCCAGTATCAGATCGTCCTCGATCCGTCGCGACTCACCGTGTACGGTCTCACGCTCGGCGATGTCACGCGCGCCGTCCGCGACGCAAACTCTGAGGTCGGCGCGCGGGTGCTTGAACTGGCAGGGCGTGAGTACGTGCTGCGGGGTCGCGGCTACGTGAAGACCCTCGAGGATCTTGAAGAGAGTGTAGTGACACTCGGCGCGGGTGGGGCGCCCATTCGCCTCCGGGACGTGGCGACCGTTCAGTACGGGCCCGAGATCCGCCGGGGAGCGGCCGACTGGAACGGGCGCGGCGAAGCCGTGGGGGGCATTGTCGTCATGCGCATCGGCTCGAACGCGCTCCGGGTGATCGACGCCCTCAAGACCCAGGTCGCCACATTGGCCCTGCCGGAGGGCGTGCGCCTGGTTCCTACCTATGACCGCTCGGAGCTGATCCTCGGTTCCATCGAAACGCTCAAGAACACGCTCGTCGAGGAAGCCATCATCGTCGCGATCATCTGTCTGATCTTCCTGTTCCACGCGCGATCCGCGCTGGTCGCAATGATCGTGCTGCCACTGTCGGTCTTGCTCTCGTTCATCGCGATTCGGTATCTGGGGCTAACGTCGAACATCATGTCGCTCGGTGGCATTGCCATTGCCATCGGCGAGCTCGCCGATGCCGCCATCGTGCTCATCGAGAACGCGCACGTCCGACTCGCGGCTGCGCCCCCCAACACGAATCGGCAACGCATCATCGTGGATGCGTGCAAGGAGGTCGGACGGCCGATCTTCTTTTCGCTTCTCCTCATCACCGTCAGTTTCATGCCCATTTTCACGCTCGCAGGGCAGGCGGGGCGCCTGTTCCGACCGCTTGCCTATACCAAGACCCTCGCGATGTTCGCGGCGTCAATCCTATCCATCACGCTCGCGCCGCCGCTGATGGTGTTGCTCCTTCGTGGCCGCTTTCGCACGGAGGAAGAGAACCCCGTGACTCGACTGCTGGGCCGGATCTATGAGCCCGTCGTGAGGCTCATGGTCCGTTGGCGTTTCATGGTGGTCGTCGCGGCTATTGGGGTCATGGTCGGAACGATCCCGGTGTTTCTGCGTCTGGGCTCGGAGTTCATGCCCCCGCTCGACGAAGGCTCTCTCCTCGTGATGCCGACGACGTTTCCGGGGATTGCGATCGAAGAGGCGCGGCAGGCGCTTGCGGTTCAGAATCGCGTCATCATGAGCTTTCCCGAGGTCGCGTCCGTCCACGGGAAGGTCGGTCGCGCTGAGACGGCCACGGACCCTGCGCAGCTCGACATGATCGAGTCGGTCGTGATGCTGAAGGCGCGCGACGCGTGGCCCGAGCATTCAGTGGAGCGGTGGTATGACTCGTGGGCACCGGACTGGCTCAAATCGCCGCTCCGTCGCCTCTGGCCCGACCGGCGACGCCGGGCACTCGACGAGCTCGCCCGCGATCTGGACCAGGCGCTGCGCATGCCGGGCTACCAGATGGCGATTGCGCCGCCCATTCGTACACGGATTGACATGCTGACCACGGGCGTGCGCACACCGGTGGGCATCAAAGTGTTCGGAAACGATCTCGCCGAGATCGAGCGGCTGTCCATCGCGCTCGAGGGAATACTTCGCGGCGTGCCCGGCACGCGGAGCACGTTTGCTGAACGCCAGACGGGCCGCGAGTACATCGATATCACCCCGAACCGTGTTGACATCGCGCGCTACGGCCTGACGGTGCGCGACGTGAACGACGTCGTGGAAGCCGCCGTCGGCGGGATGCCGGTCTCGACCGTGATCGCCGGTCGGTCGCGTTTCTCCGTGAACCTCCGCTACGCGGCCGACTACCGCGCAGACCCAGAAGCCCTCCGAGCCATCCTCGTGCCCGTGCCGTCGAGCGAAGCCGTTGCGGAGCCCGAGGCGGGTGGCGCGGGCAGCGGGTCGAGTCCCGAGGCGAGTGCGATGCGCCCGACGGGTGTGGGCGGCGCCACGGCGTCGATGGGCGGCATGAGCGGATCAACAGGCGGCCGGTCGGCAACGTCGGCCGCTGGAAGCAACGCCGCGTCGATGCAGAGTGCAGGGTTCATGGGCGGCGCGCGCAGCGATGCGGATTCCAGCGATCGCTGGCAACAGCCAAACGCCGCCGTGCCGCTCGGCGCGCTCGCCGACATCCGGGTGGTCACCGGCCCTCCGATGATCAAGGACGAGAATGGTGTGCTCGTGGGCTACGTCTTTGCCGACATCGATCTCGCGCAGCGGGATCTCGGGGGGTGGGTCAGGGACGCCAAAGCGCTCGTGGCGCGGAGCCTCCAGCTTCCGTCGGGATATCGCCTCCAATGGACAGGTCAGTACGCAGTTCATGGCCGAGATGGAGGCACGGATGCGGACGGTGTTGCCGCTGACTTTCGTACTGATCGTCGCCTTGCTGTATCTGTCGATGCGCGGCTGGCCGCAGACGCTGCTCGTGCTGCTGTCCCTCCCGTTTGCGGTGGCCGGCAGCGTCTGGCTTCTGGCGGCGCTCAAATACAACCTGTCCACTGCGGTGTGGGTCGGCCTCATCGCGGTCGGCGGGGTCGCGGCCGAGACCGGCATCGTCATGGTCGTCTACCTCGATGAAGCATTTCAGCGGCACCAGCGAGAGGGCCGCATTCACATTGTTGAGGACGTGGACGCGGCCGTGATTGAAGGCGCCTCGAGGCGGGTCCGCCCACTCGTCATGACGGTGGCGACCACCGTGTTGGGTCTGTTGCCATTGTTGTGGGAATCGGGGGTCGGCGCGGACGTCTCGGCGCGCACGGCTGCTCCGGTGGTCGGCGGCCTGTGGTCGTGCATGTTTCTGACGCTGCTCGTGCTGCCGGCCGCGTACGCCATCTGGCGCAGAGGCCAGGTTCGCCGAGGCACGATCGAACTGTCCCGGCCGCGGAGACCGCTGACTCGCGGTGTCGGCTCGCCTAATCGGCCGGTCGCGTGAAGACCAGACAGTACGCGTGTCCCGCCCAGTCTTCGATTTTTTCGGTCAGGACGAAACCGGCCTCGGTCATGTCCTTGATGGGAATCTGCATCGAAATACCGTGTCCGCTCTGCTGTTCGGCCGTTCCCTCGTCGAAGTCGATGATGGCCACGCGCGCACCTGGTCGCGCGTTGAGAAACAGGCTGTGGGCGAGTTGTGCCCGGTCCTTGAAGTCGTGGAACACCGCCCGCACGAGGATGGCATCGCAGCAGCCGATGGGCAGCCGCGGCAGATTGGCAGGCGTCCGCGTGATCACCGTGACGTTGTTCACGTCCGCCTCGGCAAGGGTCTGATAGATCTCGTGCGCCGGATTGGGTCCGACCGTGGCGTACACCTGTCCACCCGGTCCGACCCGCCGCGCAAGATCGACGGACCACTTGCCGCTTCCTGCCCTGATGTCGCCGACATTCAGCCCGGGCTTCACGTGCAGCACCTGGGCGATCCGGCCCGCCTCCGCATCGAAGCCAAGCGTGTCGTTGTACTGACGCAGGACCCACCCCGAGCCCATGCCCGCGGCGAGGATCACCACCATTGCGGCGAGCACCCAGATCCACGCCGTCCACCTCAGACCCGTCATGCAGTCGCGCCTCCGTGCGCCCGTATTATGAATCACCAGTGGTCGTGAAAGGGGGCGCGTCAGGCAGGTCCAATCTCGCGCACTCAGACAGCACGGTGGGCCTTCAACCGATGGTCAGCGCACGAAGCCGCTCGAGCGTCACATCGTCCAGGTGTTTGACGATGACGTCGGCGGCGGCGAGCTTGTCCGGCCGGCATCGAGTTGGTGATGGCCACGCTCTTCATTCCAGCGACGCGCGCGGCCTCGAGGCCGAAATGCGAATCCTCGACGGCCACGGCCGTCTCTGGCGGTACGCCGAGAAGCGCGGCCGCGCGAAGATAAGGGTCGGGAGCGGGTTTCGGCCGCGCGGTATCGCCCGATGCGACGATGCAGGTGAACTCGTCGCGAAGTCCCACGCGCGCGAGAACGATGTCGATTTCGATTCGCCGAGCGCCAGACGCAATGCCAAGCAGCACCTTGCCGTGCATGCGCCGGACGCACTCCGCGGCGCCAGGAAAGAGTGCGCCGGATTCGCGCATCAGGCGCTCGGTGATTCGTCCTTTCTGTGCGAGTAGATCCTGCAGCTCATTCGTCTGGAACGTATGCGCCCTGTCTCGACCGATAGCCCTTATTCCATCTTCATCGTCCAGTCCGATGTAGCGCCTGTAGTAATCGGGTTCTGTCAGATCGATGCCGGTAGACCGCATCGTTTCCTGGAGCGCCAGGAAATGCAGAGGCTCGGTGTTCGCCAGCACTCCGTCAAAATCGAAGACGACCGCGGCTAGCATGGGAATAGGTAAGTTCTTGGTTCTTGTACTGGTTCTTAGTGCGGAGCCAAGAACTCAGAACCAAGAACTAAGAACTCCTTTTCACGCGTTCGCCGGCCTCGATCGAAATACCAAGCCGGTTCTCTGGAGGTGGAAACGGGCAATCATAGGTGGCGTTGTAGTAGCAGTAGGGGTTGTAGGCGCGATTGAAGTCGATCAGGTAGAGACCGGTCGCTGTCCTGTCGAGGTCGAGATAGCGGCCCGCGGAGTACGTGGAAGATCCGCTCGTCCGATCCATGAACGGCACGAACAGGCGTTCGACGCTCGTCGATCCGGATTCGATGAACGCACCAAGCGTCAAGGGCGTGCCTTTGAGCGTGAACGAGAGTCGGCCGACGCGTTCCATGGATCGCGTCTGGCCGGTCGAGGTCGGCATCTGAATGACTTCGCGGGGCCCCGCCGGCGTCAGGGACGCGGGCACGCTGTAATCAGGATCGGGCGCGTAGTATTCGAGCGGCAGGAGCTCCGCGCGTCGTGGGACGGGAATGGGTGAATCGGCGGCCCCGCGGAACATGACATCCTTTTCCGCGCGCGCGGCTGCCATCCCACGAACGTAGCCTGACGGGTCGTCCGCTGGGGGCGGAGCGCTGCACGCCGTCATGGCCAGCGTCAGCGTGGCGACCAATTTCCAGGAGTCACGCGCCAAAGAGATAACCCTTACGGGCAACTGTCTCGTCGGCCAACGTGCGCCTCAGCGGCACCGCGTTCATGGGAGCAACTGGCATCTGGGCCCGGAGCTCGGAGATTCGTTTGACGAGAGCATCGCCCTCGTGGACGGCTGCCAGCACCTGCTGAAGGTTGTTTTCTGAGCGTACGGCCGCTCCGCTGACGAACACGCGGGCCGCTGCGGCATGGAGCGCCGCCTGCGAAGGCGAGTCGGTCGTGCTGCACGCGGCCCGCATCACCGCGCTTTCGGCTGCATAGACGTCGATGAGGACGTCGGCCAGGGAACAGAGCACCTCCTGTTCCTCGCCGAGGCCATCGCCGAAGCGGCGAGCGACATCAGACAGCGCGGCGCGAGCCGCCCGCTTCAGCACCTCGACAAGTCGCCCGTCGTCTTCGAGCGTGTCCGTGCGGACGGGTCGTTCGGTCACCGCACGCTCACCGCCGGCTGGGACATCGCTCGTCTTGCCGCCGCGCCTCAGGAACATCGTGGGGATCAGAACCCTGTTGATCTCGTTCGTGCCCTCGAAGATGCGATTGACTCGAGCGTCGCGGTAGTGCCGTTCTGCCGGGTAGTCTTTGACGAACCCGTTGCCGCCGTGGATCTGAATGTTTTCGTCCAGCACGTAATCGAGCGTTTCGCTGCCGGCCACCTTGGCGATGGAGGCCTCGATCGCAAACTCCTCGAGCGCCGCGAGCAGCGCTTCGCCCTCGCCGGCCCCGCGGGACGTTTGCAGGTAGGAATCGAGCAGTCCCGCGGTTCGGTAGAGAAGGCTTTCGAGCGCGTACGTCCGCGCGGTCATCTCGCCGAGCTTGTGCTTGATGGCACCAAAGCCCCCGATCGGCCGCCCGAACTGCCTGCGCTCGCCCGCGTAGCGGGCGGATTCTCCAATCGCAATCTGGCAGCCGCCAGAGCACATGGCTCCCAGCTTCAGTCGCCCGCAATTGAGCACGTTGAAGGCCACTTTATGGCCTTTGCCCGCGACACCGAGCAGGTTGTCGGCGGGCACCCTTGCGTCCTGAAGAATGAGCGGCGTCGTGGACGATCCATGAAGCCCGAGCTTATGCTCCTCCTTGCCGGTCGACACGCCAGGAAACGCGCGTTCGACGATGAAGGCCGTGAAGTGTTCTCCGTCGATCTTGGCGAACACGATGAAGAGGTCGGCGAATCCTCCGTTCGTGATCCACATCTTTTCGCCGTTCAGGACGAACGATCCATCAGCCTGTCTGGTCGCCCGCGCCTTGGCGCCGAGCGCATCCGATCCGGACGAGGACTCGCTGAGCGCGTACGCCCCGATCAGGTCGCCGCTGACGAGTCGTGGAAGGTACCGCGCCTTCTGATCGGCCGTGCCAAACATCAGGATTGGCATGACGGCCAGGTTGGCCTGCCCGCCGAACGTCGCGCCGAAAGATGCCGAGGCCGCCATTCGCTCCGACACGAGAATGGACGACACCTTGTCCAGTTCAACGCCCCCGTACGTCTCGGGAACGTCCACGCCGATGAGGCCCAGATCGCCGCATCGCCGGACGAGCTGGCGTGCCAGCGCCCAGTCTTTCTTCTCGAGATCCTCGATCCGGGGCACCACCTCGTTCGCGAGGAATTCGGTGGTCGTCCGCGCGATGAGCCTGTGCTCCTCGGAGAACTTCTCCGGGGTGAAGACCTCGGCAGGGGGCGTCGCATCGATCAGCCACGATCCGCCCTTGCACGCCGACGTCGATGTAGTCGTGCTCATGACACCTCGTGAACAGGTTGTTCGGGGAAATCGCCGAGCAGATCCTCGAGCGCTTCGGCCACCTGGCTGACCTTGCCTTCGAACAGATGATCCGCGGCGTCGATCACAATCAGCTCCTTGGGCGGCGCCGACCGCGCATAGAACTCGCGCATGGTCTTGAGAGGACAGAGCGTGTCGAACTCGCCCTGGATGAAGAACTTGGGCTTCGGGCTCTCCTGTACCGCACTGAAATCGTGGCCCGCAATGGGCGGCGCGATGCCGATGAGCGCGGTCGTGCGTTCATCGGTCGCGCCGATGGTCAGTGCGATCCAGCTGCCAAACGAGAATCCGCCCGCCCATAGTTCCTGGACGTCCGGGTAGCGCGCCGACATGAAATCCAAACCCGCTCGAAAATCTTCCGCCTCACCCCGGCCTTCGTCAAAGGACCCGGCGCTTCGTCCGACGCCCCTGAAATTGAACCGCAGCACCGCACAGCCGATTCGGCTCAGGGTCTTCGCGGCCTGATACACGACCTTCGTGTGCATCGTGCCGCCGTACTGCGGGTGAGGATGCGCGAAGACGACGGCCGCGCGCGGAGACGCTGAGGTCATCGTCTGCGGCTCTTCGAGAAGCGCCTCGAGCGTTCCCGCCGGTCCCTGGATGTCTCTAAGCATGAGCGAGCGAGAATTCGGAGACGAGCGCGGCAAATGCTGCCGGCCGCGTCAGGAGGCCGAGGTGCCCCGTGCGCGGGAGCGTCACGGCTTCAGCGTGCGCGATGTAATTGAGATACTGGGTCGACTCGTGAGGCGGCACGACCTTGTCCAGGCCCGGTTCCCCGGTGACGATCAGCGTGGGACAGTGAACCCGGCTGCAGTCGCCGGCGAGGTCGACCGCCTGCGCGAGTCGGACGCGCTCGCTCGCCCGAACCGGGGACATCGGCGCCCGGAGAACGGCGCCGGCATGATGCGCGGCAAATCCCAGTCGATCCGCAGACGCGTCGAAGGTGACGCTCAGTTCCGAGACGAATCGGCCCAGGGCTTGAAAACAAAAGAGCGGAAAGTACGTCCGCGGCGATGAACAGTAGCGCGCCAGCCGCTCGTCGGGCTTCCAGCGGGGTGGCAGGGGAGTCACAAGGACTAACCCGTCCGTGCGATTCGGATGCCGCGCCGCGTATCGAACCGCGATGAGGGCGCCATACGAAACGCCGCAGATGGCGGCGCGCTCAATGCCGGCGCCGTCGAGCAGCTCGTCGATCTGGGTCAGGTAGGTATCAAAGCCGAGCGCGGGGTCGACAACCCTGCCGCTTCCGGGCTCGTCGGCGAGTGAGAACGAGAGCACCCGGTGGCGGGCCGCCAGCGCTCCGAGCGCCGGTTCCATCCATTCCCAGCGGCCCTGGATGCCCGGCACGACGACAATGGCCGGCCCCTCGCCGATATCAATCATCCCAGCCATTGTACGGTTTGACGCCGATTCGAGGGAAACGGGAGGCTTATTCGAGCCGCGTCAGGATGGCCTCGCGGTCGAAGACTGCCGCACCGACGATGGTCAATGCAAAGGACAGGGCGATCAGTACGAGGCAAATCGTCCCGACCACCGGCACCGTCAGGACGAAGACGCCGCTGAACTGCGCCACCATCAGCCCCGTGATCGGCAGGATGATCAGGACACCCACCTGCTGTGCGGTTCTCGCGTCGTTGACCCGCGACGAGACCACCACGGCCAGCTGGAGTGCCACGAGCGACGCAAGCGGTCCGAGCGCCAGGAGAACCGCCGCGGTTCTCGGCGTGAGCAGCGCGGCCAAAACGCCGGGTGCGCCGAGAAGGGCGATGCCACCGAAGAACAGCACGGAGGTCGCGATCATGATCGCCAGAGATGGGGCAAGCGCTGCGATCGTCTTGGCCAGCAGCAGTTCAGCGGTTGTGATGGGGGTTGCGAGCAGAGGCTCGAGCGTCCGGTTCTGCTTTTCTCCGATGACGCTGTACGCGGCGAACGCCATGGAACCTGTGACGGGGATGAGCAGCAGCATCAAGAGGAATTGTTGAAACAGGAAAACCTGCACGCCGGCCTCAGGCCCGTTCGTCGGCACGACCGACGAAATATCCGGCCGCTCTCTCACCGCGGCTCGCATCGAGGGGTCGCTCGACAGCGGCTCGCCGGCGACCATCGGCGTCACGAGCGTCACGCCAAACGGCATGATCAGGCAGACGAGCGCCGTCAGCAGGACAGGCAGGAGCGCCGCGCGATTCCGTCGAGTCTCGGCGAACTCCTTGACGAGCAAGGCTCGAATCCGTCTCGCGTTCACTGGATCAGCCTCAGATAGACATCTTCGAGCGGCGCCGATTCCACCTGCACGGACTCGATTCCGGCCCCCGACTCCACGAGCGCGCGAACAATGGCCGGCGTTTCGACACCAGCTCCGCCCACCTCGATCGACAGATCGTTGGCGGTTGCCCGCGTGTCCTTGACACCAAGCGCAAGAACGACCGGGATGAACCGGTCGGCCGCGCTCGTCAGCGAGATCTGCAGTCGTCGTCCGAACAATCGCTGCCGCAGGGCGGCGGGCGTATCGACGGCGATCAGACGACGCTGCAGAACCACGACGCGGCTGGCCACGCGCTCGGCCTCGTCGAGGTTGTGAGTCGAGATCAGCACCGTCCGACCTTCTCTTCCGAGCGCCACGATCAACTCCCGCACGCTTTTCGTCGTCAGCGGATCGAGTCCGGACGTGGGCTCATCGAGCAGCAACACACGCGGTCCATGGATCACGGTGCGCGCGAGCGCAAGACGCTGCTTCATGCCTTTCGACAGCTCGCCAGCCAGGCTGGCCGCGCGATCGGCCAGGCCAAAGAGTTCCAGCGCGCGATCCACGGCCCCGTTGGCGTCCGCGACGCCGTAGAGCTGCGCGTAGGTCGTGAGGTTCAATCGCACGGTGAGGCGGTCCCAATGTCCGGGGGCCTCAGTGAGGAAGCCGACGCGCGATCGAACCGCCGGACCTGACTGACGAGACAGGCGGACACCGTCGACGACGGCGGTGCCGGACGTCGGCGCGATCAGTCCGGCCAGCATGCGTAACGTCGTGGTCTTTCCGGCGCCATTCGGTCCCAGAAGCGCCACGATTTCGCCGGTACGGATCTCGAGATCCAGTCCTTCGACGGCAATCCGATCGCCGTACCGCCTGGTCAGGTTGGAAATTGAGATCACGCGCGAGGGGTTGACTTTACTTCGCTTTGACCGGGGAGGCCAGATCGCGGGCGCCCGGGTATCCGGGAATGCTGGTTGCCGCGCGAGCGGCTCGCACAACGGCGTCGGCGACGACGTCGGCCGCGAGCGCCCCGACGGTGAGCACATCGCCGGTCTGGTTCCTCGCTCCCGTGGCGAGGACGAAGATCGTGTCGCCGTCCTCGGGCGTGTGCACTGGTGCGATGGACCTTGCGAGGCCGTCGTGAGCCATCTGCGCGACCTTTGTGGCGTGGACCTTGGTCAGCCGCGCATTGGTCCCAATAACGCCCAGCGTCGTGCTGAGGCCGACGCCAGGTATTCGTGGGCTTCCCGCCCGGATGAAGAGCCGCGAGTCCGCGAGTCCGCGCCCGTCTGGTGTGCGCATGCCGGCGATGACTTTGCCGGTCGCCGGATCGATGATGTCCCCCGACGCATTGACGACGACGAGCGCCGAAACGGTGAGCCCGTTCGGAAGTGCAATCGCGGACGTCCCGATGCCCGATTTCATCGCGCGGTCGCGACCCGCGAGCTTGCCGATCGTGGCGCCCGCACCCGCGCCGACGTTGCCCTCGGCGACGGGACCGACCGTGGCGTTGACGGCCGCCTGATATCCGCAATCGGCGCCGGGCCGCACCTTCGCGCTCTCGCCCACGTCGAGATCGAAAAGGATTGCAGTCGGAACGATGGGTACCTTCCCCGCGCGGGTCGGATAGCCGAGGCCCCGCTCCTCCAGGTATTTCACGACGCCCGATGCGGCATCGAGACCGAATGCGCTCCCTCCGGCCAGGACGATCGCCTGCACTTCGTCAACGCTGTTGATGGGCGAGAGGAGATCGGTCTCGCGCGTTCCCGGCGCCGAACCGCGCACATCGACGCCCGCGACGGCGCCGGCCTCCGCCAGTACAACCGTGCATCCAGTCGGCCTGTCGGTGAGCGTGTGGTGCCCAACGGCGAGGCCGGCAACGGCCGTCAGGCCGTTGCCGATGATCGTGTTCTGGCGAATCTCGGTTTGTGGCTCGCCCACAGCCGTGTTCGGTTGGGACACGAAGACAACGACTGTGAAAAGGGAAACGACCGCGAGGACGAGACTGAAGCGGTCGGACTGACGTGCACAACCAGGTGAAGGGATCATGCCAGCCGACTGTTGGGGTTGGTCTTGAGGCGATCGTAGCACGGCCCGAAAACACGACTGCACACTCTTACACCAGAAAGTCGGGTCGTGACCCGCGACCGCACTAATTCGAGCGCACGGAGAGAGCAGGCGACCGGTCGTTCCGGGGCGAGGGTGGGGCGGCGTCGGTCACGAATTCGTAACAGCCGGGGGTGACGAGAAGGCGTCCGCTCGGTGCGAAGAAGAGACTGGTTGGAGCGATGACGCCGGCGGCCCGAAACTGCACGACGCGCGTCTTGTCGCCGTCGGCGTCGTAGACGTAGGTGTAAGGCACCGCCATGGCGATCCAGACATTACCGTGACGATCGATGGAGGCCGCGCGCACGTTCGGTGGCACGAGTGGCAGCTCCGCGTCGTTCCCCGTGCTGCGTCTGGGCCACTCAGTCGGCTGCTTTCGAACCATCTCATCGATCTCGATGCCTTCGATATGCCGTTCGAAGATCAGCCTGCCGGCTCGGTCGTACTTTCTGAGCAGCGGTATGCCCGTCTGGAAGATGAAGTAGTACCCGCCACGCGCGTCAACGAGCGGAAGCCCGCTGTTGAGGGCCAGGTGCACATCGCGGTCTCGTTCCTGTCCCGTGGCGCGCAGCAACCCGATGCTCCTGACGGGAGTGCCTGAGAGCGAGTACTCGGTGATGAGCGATCCGCTCTCCGGCTGACTCATCACGATCGACTGACCGGTGAACTGGAGCGACCCGGTCCCGTTCAGGACCAGATTTCCGAGCGTCACCCGCGCAGCCGTCCGCCCGGGCAGGGTAAAGCCGCCGAGGCGCGTTCCCGTCGCCGTGAACACCTGCACGCGCTCCCGTCCCGCCGGCGCGTCGGCGACGACGAAGGTGCCGGATGGCGACGCGTCGAATGCCGACGGCTGAAGGATGCGGCCCTGCTCGTGCCCGATTTCGACGACCTTGTTCGACAGTGTCGCCTCGCCGTTGATGCCGTACACGGTGTGGGCGCGTCGATCGAACACGAAATACTGTCCAGATTCGATTTGCTGAAACGCGAGAGGTTCGTAAAACGTGCCCACGATGTGCGGGGCGATGCCCGATACGGGTCGGAGCACCTCGACCCTCCCGGCACCGCCGCCATCGGTACTGAAGAGCGCGACGCTCAAGAGTGTGGCGCCAGGCGCGGACCACTTCATGCTGGTCGAGGTGACGGCGAGAGCCGGGCGGTGACCGTCAGTAGCGGGCGAGTCCCTGAACCGCCCGCAGCACATCGGCCGCCTGCGGAAGGATGACTTCTTCGAGATCGGGGCAATAAGCCACCGGGGTGTCGAGCGCGCCGACGCGTCTGACGGGCGCGTCGAGGTGCTCGAAGAGCTCATCGGCAATCCGCGCAGCGAGCTCCGCGCCGAAGCCGCACGTCAACTGGTCCTCGTGCGCGACGAGCACGCGGTTGGTGCGGCGCACGTGAAGCGCAATCGTGTCCCAGTCGTACGGCATCAGCGTGCGCAGGTCGATCACGCCGACGCTGATGCCGTCGCGCTCCGCCTGCTGCGCTGCCAGGAGCGACCGCTGAACCAATGCCCCCCAGGTGATGACGACGACGTTCGTGCCTTCGCGGCGAACCGACGCGCGGGCGAATGGGATCGTGAAATCAGGCCCGGGATAGACGCCCTTGTTGTACGTCTGGCGGTAAAGATGTTTGTGCTCAAGGAACATCACAGGGTCGTCGCACCGGATGGCCGTGCGCAGGAGGCCGGCTGCATCCACCGCCGTCGATGGGTACACGATGCGGACGCCGGGGCAGTGGGCGAAGATACTCTCGCCAGACTGGCTGTGGTACGGACCACCGCCGCGCAGATATCCGCCGATCGGCACGCGAATCACGAGCGGGCACGAAAACGAGTTGCCCGAGCGATATCGCAGCATCGACATCTCGTCGCGTATCTGCATCATCGCCGGCCAGATGTAGTCGAAGAACTGAATTTCGACGACAGGCTTGAACCCCCGGGTAGCGAGGCCGACTGCTCTGCCGATGATGCTCGCCTCGGCGAGCGCCGAGTTGAAGACGCGGTCCTCGCCAAATGTCCGCTGCAGATCGTGCGTCGCCTTGAACACTCCGCCCTTGCCGGCGACCAGGGTGAGATTCTCGGAGCGGCTGCAGTCGGCGACATCCTCTCCAAAGATCAGGATGCGCGGATTTCGCTCCATCTCGTCCTTGAGCGTCCGGTTGATGGCGTTGACCATCGTGTCCGGTCTTCCCGCCGTTTCCGCCGGCGTCAGGAAGAGATTCGAGGTGGGATCGACATCCGGCGAATACACCCACAGCGTCGCCGTGTCGCGTTGCGGCTTCGGCGCCTGAAGCGCCCGATCCGCGGCTTCGCTGACTTCGCGATCCACTTCGACCTTGATGGCGGCCAGTTCCTGATCGGTTGCGAGCGATTCGCGCTTCAGGAATTCGGTCAGCCGTCGAATCGGATCGCGCTCGGCTTCGGCGGCCCGCTCAGCCGGCGGCTTGTACAGCTTTTCGTCGTCTGACAACGAGTGCGAGTAGGGGCGCGTCACCTTGGCGTGGACGAGCGCAGGGCCTTTCCTCGCCCGGACATAAGTCACAGCCTCGCCCATGGTCCGGTAGCTGGCGAGGAGATCGGTGCCGTCCACTTGCGCGACATGCAGTCCGGGGAACGATTCGAGCAGGCGAGAAATGTCTCCACCCGGCATCTGCACTTCGACCGGGACAGATATCGCGTACCCGTTGTCTTCGACCAGGAACAGCACCGGCAGGTGCCGCGTGCAGGCTGTGTTGACCGATTCCCAGAATTCGCCTTCGCTCGTGGCGCCTTCGCCGATCGAGATGTACGTGATTTCGTCGCTGTGGACGAGCGCGTCCCGGTTTTCGATGGCCTCGATTCGTTCGTAGAGAAGCGTGGCTTCCGCGCAGCCGACGGCCTGAAGCGCCTGCGTTCCCGTCGGGCTCGAGCCCGACACGATGTTCAGGCCGCGATTTCCCCAGTGCGACGGCATCTGCCGTCCGCCCGAGGCCGGGTCGTCCTTGGAGCCGACGCCGGCGAGGAGCATCTCGTACGGCGTGATGCCCAGGACGAGGCACAACGCGCGGTCGCGGTAATAGGAATAAAACCAGTCGTAGGCCGGCCGGAGGTGAAGCCCCGCGGCAATCAGCACGGCCTCATGGCCGGCTCCGCTGATTTGAAAGAAGATCTGGCTTTGATTCTTGAGCTGGATTTCCTTGTCGTCGAGTCGTCTCGACAGGATCATCCAGCGGTAGGCACGAAGGAGATCGTCCCGCGTGAGGCCGTCGTACTCGCAAAGGGCGCGGTCGATCTCACCCCCCTTGGCGTCAATTCCGTTCGTGACGGCCGACCCGTCCATTCAGCTCCTCGGATTCGCCGGAATCATCGTCTTCCGGCCGGTGCTGACGCCAACCCACACTATCCGCGCCAATTATAGCATCGGCCCGAGTGCTATAATCCGCAGCCCGAACCCTGTCGCCCGTGGCGTGAGCCCGGACCCCTGGCGTCGGAGCCTGAGGCCTGAAGTCTGGAGCCTGCAATCCTTAGCCCGAAGCCCGAAATCCTGGAGCCTGAAGCCGGAGCCCTGAACATGTCTTCTGTCCGCCTCCACCGCTGGGATGAGATCGCGCTCGAGAAAGTGACGGAAATGTTGTCGCGGAAGATCGTCACCGGCGAGCGCGAGATGCTCAGCCAGATCTACCTCAAGCGTGGCTGTCTCGTGCCGTCTCATTCCCACGAGAGCGAGCAGATGACCTACGTTCTCCAGGGCGCGCTCAAATTCCTGATCGAAGGCGAAGAAATCACCGTGCGCGAGGGTGAGGTACTGCACATCCCCTCGTGGATTGTCCACCAGGCCGAAGCGCTCGAAGACACCTTCGAGCTGGATCTCTTCAGCCCGATCCGTCGCGACTGGCTCGACCATACGGACGACTACTTTCACAAATAGATCCCGCAGATTCCAATCCCCATGGAAACCGGGCTCAGCGGGAAGGTGGCCCTCGTCACGGCGGCGAGCAAGGGACTGGGTCGCGCGGCCGCCGAATCGCTTGCCCGCGACGGTGCCCGCCTGGCCATCGTCGCCCGGACGACGAATGAGCTCACTGCCACGGCCGAGACGATCGGCCGGGAATGCTCGACCGAGGTCGTGCCGATCGTCGGCGACCTCTCCCGTCTCGACGACATCCAGCGCATCGTCGGCCAGACCGTTGAGCACTTCGGCGGTCTCGATATCGTCGTCTGCAATGCCGGCGGCCCCAAGCCCGGCACGTTCGATACGCTGACAGAGGCCGATTGGCGGTCTGCCATCGATCTGACCCTCATGAGTGCAGTACGATTGTCGATGGCGGTGGTTCCGCATCTCCGGCGACGGGGAGGCGGCCGCATCATTTACATCACCTCGGTGTCTGTCAAGCAGCCCGTGCCGCGCCTGATGCTGTCGAACGCGCTTCGCGCCGCGGTCGTCGGCTTTGCGAAGACGCTCGCAACCGAGCTGGCGCCCGAGCGCATCCTCGTCAACTGCGTGGCGCCGGGCTACACGCGGACCGAACGCGTGACGGCGATTGCGCAGGCGACGGCGCGCGCCGAAGGCGTCGAGCCGGCGGCGATCGAGCAGCGAATGGTGCAGGAAATTCCGGCGGGACGACTGGGCGAGCCGCAGGAGCTCGGTGATCTCATTGCGTTCCTCGCATCAGAACGCGCGAGCTACATTACGGGCACGACGATTCAGGTGGACGGCGGGTACGTCAGGGGCATTCTCTGACGCGGAGGTTGAGATGATTCTGCTCATTGCGATCGGCATCGTCGCCCTCATCGGTCTGTGGGTGATGATGACGTACAACCGTCTGATCGGATTGCGGAACCAGGTGGCTAATGGATGGCGTCAGATCGACGTGCAGCTCAAGCGGCGCCACGATCTGATTCCGAATCTTGTCAACACGGTGAAGGGCGCCATGGAGTTCGAGCGCGACACGCTTACCCAGGTGATGGAAGCGCGGGCCCGCGCCGTGTCGGCGAGCGGTCCGGCGGACGCCGCGCGCAAGGAAGGGGAGCTCACGCAGGCGCTCGGGCGCCTGTTCGCCGTCGCCGAGAACTATCCGACGCTCAAGGCCAACGAGAACGTCAAGATGCTGCAGGAAGAGCTGACCTCGACGGAGAACAAGGTGGGGTTTGCCCGGCAGTTCTACAATGACATTGCGACGAGCTACAACATCGCGCAGGAAACCTTCCCGTCGAATCTGATTGCCGGGAACTTCGGGTTCACGCGGGCCGAGCTTTTCGAGATTACGGACACGGCCGAGCGGCAGGTGCCGACTGTCGATCTATCGATGAGAAAGTAGCACGCCTGCACGATGAACCTTCTGGAGCAGCAGGCCTCAAACCGCCGCAGAACGTGGCTGGTGATGGCGCTCTTCATCGGGTTCCTCGTGCTGCTGGGATACGGGTTCGACCGGTTCTTTCTTGGTCTCGAAGGCGTGCCAGTGCCCCTCGGCTCGATCGTCACCCTGTGCGTGGGATCAGTGTCGGCCGTCGCGAGCTATCTTGCGGGAGACCGGGCGGTGCTGCGATCCACGAGCGCCGTTCCCGTGGACCGGCTCCTCTCGATCACGGATGACGAGGGACGTCGCCTGAAGATGACGCAGTTCCAGAATGTCGTGGAGGAGATGTCGATTGCGGCCGGGCTGCCACGTCCTGCCATGTACGTCATCCCCGATCCCGATCCCAACGCGTTTGCGACCGGGCGTGACCCGGCGCACGCGTCGATCGCCGTCACTCAGGGACTGCTCGACGCGCTCGATCGCGAACAGCTGCAGGGGGTCGTCTCGCACGAGATGAGCCACATCAGGAACTACGACATCAGGGTCATGACGGTCGTCGCCGCGCTCGTCGGGGCGATTGCGCTCCTCTCGGATTGGGCTTCCCGCGGCCTGTTCTACGGTTCGGAACGGCGGTCCAAGCGGAAGAACGGCGCGGCGGTGATTATGCTCGTGGTTTGGATCTTCGCCGTGCTCCTCGCGCCGATCATCGCAAGGCTTCTGGCGATGGCGGTGTCGCGCGGCCGAGAATATCTGGCCGATGCCTCCGGAGCCGAGCTCACGCGCAACCCGCTGGCCCTCGCGACCGCGCTTGCGACGATCGAGCAGGCCGTCGAGCCGACGAGGCTGATCAAACAGGGCAGCGCGCACCTCTGCATCGGCGATCCATTGGGCCGCCGGGTGGACAATCTCGAGGGATGGCTGGCCGACCTGTTTGCCTCGCATCCGCCGATGGCGCGGCGCATCGCGGCGCTCAGACAGATGGCGTATAACGGTTAGAAAGGTTCCAGTTCCAGGGTTCCAGGGTTCAATGGTTCCATGTTCAGAGCAGTTTGGGTTCCTCGTTCAAGAAAACTAAGCACTAAGAGCCGGGAACTAAGCACTAAGAACCAGGAACTAAGCACTCTACTTAAGTCACGTGATGGAGGTCCCAGATGCGTCGTGATCGAGTTGCCATAGCGGCCGTTGCCGTCGTCATTCTTGCCGTCGTGGGGTCGGCTCAGAGCCAATCCGGTGGACGGCTGCGCGGTTTCTCGAACGCCGCGTCGCAGGCCGAGCTGACACGCGAGCAGGAGTTCAAAGGGTTGCCATCGCCGAAGACGGCCGAGGCGTTCTTCGACGTGCTGACGGCCGAGCCGCACCACACGGGATCGCCCTATGAGATCAAGCTCGCCGACTATGTCGGCGATCGGTTCAGGGAGTTCGGTCTCGAAGTCACCCGGTACGAGTACGGCGTCGTCATCCCGTGGCCGCTCGAGCGGAACGTCGAAATCCTCGGGCCCACGCCCGTGAAGCTGAAGGTCGAAGAAGAGGTGCTGCCCGGCGATCCGTTCGCATCGAAGCCCGGCATCCTCCCGGCCTACAACTCGTATTCGCCATCGGGGGATGTCACAGGTGATCTCGTCTACGTGAACTATGGCGTGCCAGCCGACTACGAGACGCTCGACAAGCTCGGCATCAGCGTGAAGGGTCGCATCGTCATCGCGCGATATGGCGGCAGCTGGCGAGGCATCAAGCCGAAGGTCGCCGCCGAGCACGGCGCCATCGGCTGCATCATCTACTCAGATCCGCACGAGGACGGCTACTTCCAGGGCGCAGCCTATCCGGATGGGCCCTATCGCGGCGCGGGGATGATTCAGCGCGGGAGCGTCATGGACATGCCGCTTCACCCCGGCGATCCCACGACTCCCAATCGGCCGTCGAAGGAGGGTGTGGAACGGCTGGCGATGAGCGATGTCAAGACATTCGCCGCCATTCCGGTGCTGCCGATGGCGTATCGCGATGGCCAGGAGCTCCTCAAGCAGCTCGCCGGTCCGGTGGCGCCCGAAGCGTGGCGCGGCGCCTTGCCGCTGACATACCACATCGGACCGGGGCCCGCGAAGGTGAGGATGCAGCTCAAGATGGACTACGGGCAGCGTCGTCTCATCAACGTGACCGGACGGATTCAGGGATCGCAATTCCCGAATGAGTGGATCGTCATCGGATCGCATCGCGACGCGTGGACGTTCGGAGCATCCGATTCGATCAGCGGGCACGCATCGATGATGGATATCGCGCGAAGCTTTGGCGAGCTGCGGAAGAAGGGCTGGGCTCCCAAGCGGACCATTGTGTTTGTCAGCTGGGACGGCGAGGAGCAGGGCCTTCTCGGGTCCACCGAGTGGGTTGAGGATCTGGCCTCGGAGGTGTCTTCGAAGGTGGCCCTGTACATCAACCGCGATGCCGGCGCGACCAAGGGATGGTTCAGCAGCAGCGCTGTCCATTCGCTGACACCGTTCGTCTACGAAGTCGCCAAGTCGGTCAACGATCCGGAACAGCCATCGAAGACACTGTACGATCTCTGGCTGGAACACGCGCGCGAGCAGAGTCCGCCCAAGGACGGCGAACAGCCGCTCGCGGCGCCGAAGGTGGGCGCGCTCGGATCCGGATCCGATTACACCGGGTTCCTCGACCATCTCGGCGTTTCGTCGCTCGACATGGGCATCGGTTCAGAGGAGGCCGGCGGGACGTACCATTCGATTTACGATCACCCGGTCTGGTTCAAGAAGTACATCGATCCGGGCTTCAAGTACAGCGTGGCCGCCTCGCAGGTGACGGGCATTGCCGTCATGCGTTCGGCCGAGGCCGACCTCCTTCCGTTCGACTATGAATCGTACGGCAAGCAGATCGCGGAGTACGTGGACGAGATCGAGAAGGACGCGAAGAAACGGTCCGAGACGGATGCCGCGAAGGTCGACTTTGCGGGCTTGCGTTCGGCGGCTCTGGGACTCGCCACGGCCGGCGCGGGGCTGAAGACCCGGGGCGACTCGCTGCTCAGCGCGTCGGCGAGCGCTCAGGATCTTTCCGAATTGAATCGGCGGATGATTCGGGCCGAGCGCGATCTGATCGAGCCGAGCGGTCTCCCCGATCGTCCATGGTTCAAGCACACGATCTACGCGCCGGGGCTCTACACCGGCTACGGCGTCAAGACGATTCCGGGAGTGCGCGAGGCCGTGGAAGCGAAGAACTTCGACCGCGCCGCCGCCCAGGCGAAGCTGGTCATCGCCGCCCTTCAACGCGCCACGCGTACGCTCGAAGGTTCAACGGGGACGGGAGGGAATTGAACAGGTCCTGATTGATCCTGGAGGTCCCGAAGGACCTCTTTACCGCGCTATGCCTCGCACAGCGGCCAGATCGTCGGGCGGTGGCAGCGCCTCGTCAGAGGCGCGCGGCCTGGCTCTGCTGCGCATTCTGATCGGCGTCTTCTTCATTGCGGAAGGTCTCAGCAAGATCGGTTGGCTGTTTGATACCGGCCCGTTGTCGCGCGAGCTCGCCGGCTGGCTGAGTCGGGCCCCGTCGTGGTCCCGCTGGTATCTTGAGCACTTCGCAATTCCCGGCACACCGCTCTTCGCGAGGCTTGTGATGCTCGGCGAGTTCGCTGCGGGGATGGCGCTCGTGCTGGGGTTCTGGACGCGGCTCACCGCGTTCCTGGCGCTGCTCATGGTGATCAACTTCCATGTCGCCAGCGGCGCGTTCTTCACGCTGTCGTTTCTGAGCAACGGTTACGGATTGCCGGTGATCGGGGCGCTCGCGGCGCTCGCGATTGGCGGCGCCAGGCTTCCGTGGAATCTGAAGAGCTAGCGGCTAGTGGATTCTCTTGTCCCAGTCGTCCGATCTGCCGCCCGAGTACACGTCGAACTTCCGCCGCAGCCGGTTCATCCGCCACTTCACGTACCGATACTTCACTTCGGCCATCGGGCCCAGGCGTCGGCCCTTGAGATGGAGCAGCCTGCGCCCTTTCAGGTAGAGATATCCGACCGCCAGGCCAGCCAGGTGGGTGATGTGAGCCGTGCCGCCCCCGGTGTCGGTGAGCGATGAGAGCAGGGCGATGGCGCCGAAGATCATCACGAAGTAGCGCGCCGGAATCGGAAAAATCGCGTAGACGTAAATCGGCCGATCCGGAAACAGGATGCCGTACGCGAGCAGCAATCCGAAGATCGCGCCCGACGCGCCGATCGTCACGGAATAGTAAAGGCGTGTGGCGAAGTCGAACGGCAGCAGGCCGAGCGCGATCGTGAGCAGCCCCGCCCCAATGCCGGTGACGAAATAGTACCGGAGAAAAAACCGCGTGCCCCACGTCCGCTCCAGCTCGGTGCCGAACATCCAGAGCGCCAGCATGTTGAACAGGATGTGGAAGAGACCGCCATGCAGGAACATGTAGGTGACGACCTGCCATACGCGGAATTCTTCGATCACCGCGGCCGGGACCAGCCCGAACATCACGATGATCGGCCGCCAGACGAGCGACACGAGAAACGCCCCGACGTTCAGGTAGATCAGGCGCTTGATGGCGCTCGAGAGCGGTCCCGGGCCAAATGTGTAGGCCAGGTTGTACGAGGGACGACGGGGCATGTGCGCTTACCGGGGTGAACGACAACCGATCGTACCACACACGTCGATCTACTTTGCGCGACAGCGCTCGGCAGGTAGTGGGTCAGTCTGCCTGTGTGCCTGCGGGTCGGCCGCGTGGAAAAAGATCGCCTTCGGCCTTGCGGCTACGCCGTCTCGGCAACGCCTACTTCGGCGGGTCTGCTCGGTGTTTCCACGCCGCTCGAGGGAAGCGGCCAGGCAAGGGCCGCGGCCAGGAGCGGCATGCACGCCATGACGTTCAGAGCCCGTTCGATGCCGATGCGATCGGCCAACAGGCCCACGAGTGGCACGCTCAGGCCGCCGGTGCCCCACGCGAAGCCCATCATGAGCGACGAAACGGTCGCCGCACTGATGGGCGCGATCATCTGCCCGAACGTCACATTCACGGGCAATGTTGATTGAAGGAAAAATCCGCCCACCGACAACAGAACAACGAAAAGCGGACCGGTCGTCAGTGGCGCGATCAGAAGGAATGGCACCGCGAGCACCAGCGACCACATGATGATCCGTCGCGGACCAAACCGATCGGCGACGGGCCCGCCGACGAAACCGCCCAGCCCTGTGGCCAGCAGATAGACGGCGACGATGGCGCCTGCCGATCCGACCGAGAGTCCTCGCCGCGTCAGCATGACCGGGACGAACGTCGCGAAGCTGAGCGACGCCAGCGTTCGGAGCACGACGATCAGATACAGGAGCGTCAGCGGGCGGCGATACGGGATGAGCGCCCGAAATCCTGCCGACCGGCTGTGCAGATGGAGATCGACCCGGGGAACGTAGCGCCAGGACATCGACAGAATCAGCAGCGCCGGAATGGCAAAGAGCGGCGTCCATTGGAGTCCGTACCGTCCGACAATCGGCGCAAACAGCAGCGGTCCGAGCGCAAAGCCCAGCGATCCGCCGGTAATGTGAAACGACATCGCAAATCCGGGTCGTCGTCCGGCAAGGGTGTGGACGAGGGCAGCCGCCGGTGGATGGAAGGCCGCACCGCCGAGCCCTCCCACCACGAGAATGGCCCCGAGAGCGAGAGGTGACCCGGCCAGCCCGATCAGGCTCAGCACCGAAACACCGATGACCGGGCCCGCCAGGAGGAGCACACGCGGCCGCCATTTGTCCGCCAGATGACCGAACGCCAGCTGCGAGACGGAGTTCGCCATCTGGAAACACATAGCGAGAATGCCCGCGGCAAAGAGCGACAGTCCCAGTCGGGGAATCAGGAGCGGAAGGAGCGGCGCATACATGTTGCCGAAACCGTCCACGACGAAATGCGTGCCTGCCAGGAGATAGACGGTCGGATGGAGCCCAAGGCGTCTGATCATGCGCCCTCGCGCGTCGACGGTCTGAGCCTGTTGGTGACGACTCTTACGGCCTGCTGGAACTCGGCGATGCTGAGCAGACGCGCCGCCGCCGCCAGCACGAGGCACCCGCCCCCGATGGACAATCCGACGCGAATCAGGCCGCGCATTGCGCCCGGTCCTGGAAATGTGTTCGAGGACCATTGCGCGATCCACCAGGATGCCAGCGCCATGACTGCGGACGCGGTCACGATTTTCACCAGCGCAACCGCCACGCGCTTCCCATCGAGACTCTTCAAACGTCGGCGCAGCAGCACGAGGAGGAGTCCGGCGTTCACGAGCGCCGCCAGCGCAGTGCCGAGCGCCAGCCCGCGGAAGCCCAGATACCGAACGAACGTGACGTTCAGAATCACATTGATCAGCACGGTCACGCCACTGACGATGACCGGCGTTCGGCTGTCGTGCAGCGCATAGAACGTGGGAACGGCAAGCTTTACGGCCGAATATCCGACGAGGCCGATCGAATAGCAGACGAGCGCGCTTGCCGTCGCGGCGGTGTCGGCGGCGGTGAAGCGTCCGTGCTGAAAGAGCAGCGCGACGATCGGCGTGGCCAGTGCCATCAGGCCTGCCGTGGCGGGGACGTTCATCATGAGCATCAGGCGGAGGGCGCTCGAGAACGTCTGCCGCATGCCGTCGAACTCCTCGCGCGCCGCATGACGCGACACGGCCGGAAGCGCCGCCGTGGCCACCGACACCCCGAAGAGTCCGATCGGCATGTACATCAGCCGAAACGCGTAGTTCAGCCAGGACACCGCGCCTTCGCCCTGGCCCGTTGCCAGGACGGTGTTGACGAAGAGATTGATCTGGACACCGGCCAGACCGATGAGGCCGGGCCCCATGAGGATGAAGATCCGGCGAAGACCTTCGTCGCGAAGGTCGAGTATCGGGCGATATCTGAATCCTTCAGTCCTCAAGGCCGGCCATTGGATCGCAATCTGCCCGAGGCCTCCCAGAAGGGTCCCCACTGCAATCGCCGCAATGGCCGGGAGCCCGAGGCGCGGCATCAAGGGGACCAGCGCGAAGGCACACAAAATGGTCGCGACGTTGAACATGGCGGGCGACAACGCCGGGATGAAGAAGCGGCCGAGCGAGTTGAGCATGCCCATCAACGCCGCCGCGACGGCCACGAGCGCGAGGAACGGAAACATGATCCGCGTCAGCGTCGTCGCCAGCTCGATCTTGCCCGGTACACTCGCGTACTGACCGGCAAACGCGTGCACGAGCGCCGGCGCGAACACGATGCCTGCCACTACCAGCATCATCGTCACGAGAAGCAGTGCGTTCAGGACGGAGTTCGCGAGGCGCCAGGCCGCGTCCTTGCCCTTGAGCGTCAGGCAGCGCGTGAAGGTGGGCACGAACGCGGCGCTCATCGCGCCTTCGGCGAAGAGATCGCGCAGGAGATTTGGAATGCGGAACGCCACATTGAAGGCGTCCACCGAGTGCCCGGCTCCGAACAGGTAGGCGACGACCTGCTCACGCACCAGGCCGAGCACTCGGCTGGTCATCGTGGCGACGCTGATCAGGCCGGCAGAGCGGGCGAGGCGATCCGGGGTGTGTGGCGGAGGTGCAGTCGCCGCCCGCGACTCATCAGAAAGAGCGGCTGTCACGCGCTACTCAGCCTAACACAGCGACACGTTGGACCCTGGACGGCGGACAGTGTCCGATCTCGAACAGTGCGAGTGTGAGCACGAAAAAAAGGGTCCTCGTCTTGTGGACGAGGACCCAAGGAGGATGGATGAGAAGGCCGTGATCGCCTACTCGATCCGTTAGACGTCCGGGCCCCTCGAAAGGTTCTGGTCACGCCCCGAGTTTTTTTCGCACAGCTTCGTTGACAACCTTGCCATCAACTCCGGACCCGGCCAGGCGCGGCATGGCCACTTTCATGACCTTCCCGATGTCCTTCGCTGATGAGGCCCCCGATTCGGCGATGGCCGTGGTGATGATCGCATCGAGCTCGGCCGGGTCGAGGGCCGGCGGGAGGTAACCTTCGAGCACACGAATCTCGGCGGCTTCCTTGTCGGCCAGATCCGTCCTTCCGCCCTTCGTGAACTGGTCGATCGAGTCGTGCCGCTGTTTGACGAGCGCCATCACGACCTTGATCGACTCGGCCGCGTCCAGATCGCCGCCCTTTTCGATCTGCCGGTTCACCAGAGCCGCCTTCAGCATCCGCAGCGTTCCCAGACGGGCCGGGTCGTGCGCCTTCATCGCGTTCGTAATCGCCGCATTCACGTCGTCAATCAAAGCCACACCCTACCTCCACATCCATCCGATCCACTGCTGGCCACCGACGACGACCGCGCCGATCAGAAGCGCCGCTGAGACGACGCGCGGGATCAGCCCGGCCCGCCAGGTCCAGGCCCCGCCACGGGCCGCCAGCACGCACGCGGCCGGGAGCGTCGCATAGTTCACGCGGCCGATGAATTCCGCGGCATAACGCTCGAACCGCTGGTCGATCGGCGCCAGCACACCGAACGCGACGAAAATCAGATACGCCGCGCCCCATGCCGCCAGTGCGAGACCAAGGCGATCGCGCACACCCTCCACGACGATGCGCCAGATCCCGATGATCGTCAGAAGGCAGATAGGCCAGCCGGCAGACTTGACGCTGGCCGTCAGGGCGCCAAGAGCCCGATCGTACAGTGATTGTCTTGCGCCCGGTGCCTGCTTCGCTCGAAGGATGCGAGCGGATTCCGCGTCGGCATTCCCACGCTGCTCCATGGCCGGCGCCGCGGTTGACGTCCGCACTCGAACGAGTGTCTTGTACTCGTCGCCGAAGTGACCATAGTAAGAGCCAATCGCGAAGACGGCCGCCAGGATCGTGGCGAGCAGGATTGATCGTGCCGGCGCGTCGATGGCGGCACCGAACGTGCGATAAGCGACGGTAAGCGCAACGAGCGCGGCCAGCAGCAGCCCGAAGGTGTGGACATGGGAGAGAAACGCCGTACTCGCCAGAAGCGCCAGAACGACGACCGGAAGTCTCTGGCCGGCCCGAAGCGGCCAGACCGTGGCTGCGATCATGGTGGCTAACGCAGCCGACTGACCAAAGGCATTCGTCAGGTTTGCGTTGCCGACAATCGCATACGGCAGTGGTGAGAGGCTGAGCAGGATGACGGCGAGGACGCCAACGGTCCTGTCGCCCCACGAGCGGACGACAAGGAAGTAAAGGAGTGCGCCTGTGATCGCCTCAGCCGCCAACACCACGACTCTGAGCAGGGTCACGTAGTCGTGAGTGAACATCGTCCACGGCGTAGTAACAATGTAAAGGGCGATCGCATAGGGGAACTGCACCCCGTCTGGCATCGGCTGCGTGAAATAGAACCGGCCGCGCATTACCCATTCAAGCCGATGCGCGTGGAAGACCGCATCGACGAGCGCCTTCCCCGGGTGCAGCAATGCGAGGAGCTTGAGATACAGCGCGCCCGATGCATACACGATCACGAACGCCGCCGCTCGTGTCAGCGCCTTCCGGTTGATCAACCGTACGAGCTTCAGGCTCGCCAGCAGGGAGATTCCAAGGCAGCCGGCGATCCAGATGACCCTGTCCAGGTACGGGCCGAAGAAGGCCGGACTTGTCGAGAACGGAACGGCTTGTGCGACAGCGATAGCCAGGATGACAGCTATCGCGCTCCAGAACGCGAGGCCCGTGAGCCCCAGCGCCGCCCCGAGCATCCCGCCACTGAGCACCGCAGTTTTCACGGCGCGCAGCGGAGGAATGACCCCGGTCTCTGCCGGCGAGCACACGAGACGGTTGACCTGTATGCCGAGCTCGCGCCGGTCGGCGGCGCCAGGGATGAACGGCGGTGTCGTCGTAATCGTCAGCGTCAGGCCGGTCCCGCGCGGCCGTGATGGCACCGTGAAGTTGAGGTCCTCGTACTCGTTGGTTGCTGACTGTCTGGCCGCGGTGACGCCGTCGATGGCGATGTCAACAACCGCCGTCGGCAAATCCCTCGGCCTCCCTCCGCGGAATCGCAGCAGGCACCTCCATGGAGAATCTCGATCCAGCTCGACCAGCCGGATCTCGGCACGCCGCGCAGTCCACCTGAAATCATCGCTCAGGGATCGTTCGACGGGATAAAAACCGGAGGCCGTTCGTGGCAACGCGCGGTCGATGTCAAACCTGAGATCCGGGTGAAGCGCAAAGGCGATGACGAGACTCGCTCCGCCCGCCACTGCTCCGACGAACGCCGTGACACACGCACGCGATGCTGAACGCCACATACAGAACGCGGCGGCATTGTCCCACGCGCGGATTTCGTCGTCTACCGATCGTCCGAGCGTCTTCCGAGTGCCAATGGTGAGGAAGGCTGCCGGCCGCCCAGCGAGGTCTGGTAAATCTCGAAGAACCGGTTGCCGACGCTCTCGGAACTGAATTCGCGCTCGATGATCGCGCTCGTTGCCGGCTGCGCACGACGTTTTTCGTCGAGCGCGCGCACGATCGCTCCGGCCAGCGCCCCAGGATTCTCGCGCGGCACGACTCTGACATCGTCGCCGAAGAGAGCGTTCAGCTCGACGCCGCCGGGATTGTCGGACGAGACAACCGGCGTGCCGCACGCCAGCGCCTCGACGGCGACGGTCGGACACGCTTCGAGCAGCGAAGGCAGGACGAACACGTCGGCGGCCCGGTCGTACTGCGCGATGACGCGATTGTCCAGCAGACCGGCGAATGAGACCGAGCCCTCAATCCCCAAGGAGCGGGCCTGCCCCAGCAGGTCGTCCAGAAGCGACCCCGTTCCGCAGACGACGAGGTGCGTCTCGCGATGCGCCGCGAGAACGCCGGGCATCGCGTCAATGAGGAACCGTTGACCAGCCAGTGGGTGAAGCCGCTTGACGTTGAGCAGGAGGTGTCTGGCGCGCACTCCGAGGGCCGCTCGCGCGGCCTCGCGTTCCTCCGGCGCCGCGGCCACGAATTCCGCGCCGACGGGGGGATACACGACGTGCATCGATGACCGCTCGAGGCCGACCTCCGTCGCACGTTCGAGCAGCTTGCGGCTGTAGAAGGTCACGGCCGAAGCGCCATGGTAGGCCTTCGTGAAGAGATCGGGTCCAAGCCTCCTGGGCTGGTAATGCCAGATCTCCGTGCCGTACAGCGTCAGGACATGGGGCTTGCCAAGACGCCGCGCCACCCAGGCCCCAATCTCCGCCAGGAGTCCGTTGCTGTGGATATGGACGATGTCCGCCGACTCGACGAGAGGCGTAATCGTGCGGGCGATCGATTGACCGTCGAGCAGTCCTCGGATGCCAAGCGTTCCCAGGATCCCCGCGCCTCGCTCGTGACGAGGAACCCAGACGACTGGACCAGGCAGTTCACCAGGCCGCTCAGGATGATCGACTGCCGCCCGCGCCGGGTGAGCGATGAAGGTGACTTGGTGTCCCGACCGTCGAGCCCAGATGCCGAGATTGACTGGCAGGAGGGCATTGGCCGCCTGATCGGGTGGCAGGTGCGGCGTGATGTGGCAAATGCGCATCAACCCGTCGCGGTTCGGGATTCGACGACGGCGTTGGTACTGTCGAGTGTGGGGAGGAACGGTTTCTCCGCGACCTCCGATGCCAAGTACGAACGCCTGAATTCTGCGAACGTGGCGGGCACCGCTCCCAGGTCGCCGACGGCGAATGCCAGGAATTGGTCGAGCCGGGCGAGGAAGGCCTGGAGTTCGGCCTCGGTGCGGTTGTATGGGCTGCCGCCGACGATCGCTTCGCTCGAGTGAAAAATCACGTTCAGCACGGGAACGGCGACGTCCCTGAGGTGCCGGGCGAGCGCTTTCATGTCGGCCAGTGACGAATACGACGGGCGAAGCCAGCGGACAGACTGAATGCCCAGCTTTCGCAGGACGCGCTTTGTCGTATACGGCCACGGTGCACGCGCGTACGCCCGTGCGACGATATCCGGCCACCGCCGGTTGAGCGCCGCCGACACCGGTATTTCGAGCAGATCGCTCGTCCCCGGTCGCCGGGAGTCGTCGTAAGCCAGAAAGTACGGCGTGAGCGGCGCGTCGACGAAGTCGGGACCGCCTTTGTGCGCTTCGTAGAAGAGAGGCGCCACGCTCGATTCGACCAGGTAGCCCGCCTGCTCGAGTGGCGACACGTGCGCGGCGGAGAATCCGAATCGCCCGGATCGATAGGAAACGGGTCGCGTCCCGACGGCGCGACCGATCGCCTCGGTCAGGCTCGCCAGCTGCGCCTCGAAGCGATCGAGTGGAAGCGACGACGCATATGGATGACGGCGGATGTCATCGGGTTCGAAGGGCGGCGTCTCCCAGGCGTGATGGTGCGCGCCAATCTCGCAGTCGCCTCGTGAGTGAAGCGCACGAAGAACCGTGGCCGATCGGCGATCACTCGCGACGGGATGCGTGATGAGGTACGTGGGACGCCCGCCATGTCGCGCAAACACGTCGTGCAGAGCCGGCAGCGCGTAGATGTTCTCGAACGTCTGATGCTCGCGCGCGTGCAGGTCCCACTGGTTGTCGCCTTCGGTGTCGATGCCGACCAGGAGGGACAGTCCTCGCGCGGAAGAGGCAGCGGTCATCGATCCTGGTCGGAATCGCCGAGCGTCACGTGCCAGCCGTCCGTATCGTCGTAGAACTTTGGCCCGACGTCGAGCGCGTTGACCTTGACGGTGAACTCCATCGTGGACTTCACCTGGAAGTAGCCCGAACGCCGCATGATTCGACGGAAGCCCGCGTGCATCGCAAAGGTCCGAATCTTGTCGGAGTCCGCCAGGCGTGCCTCCCGGTCGACCCATCGCAGCAGCGTCTTGAAACCGGCCTCGTCGGCGGGATCGACGAGGAAATCCACCAGAATCGTGACGCGGCCGCGCGGTTCGCGGGCGTGCCGGTAGACGGCGTAGCCCTCGATCTCGCCGTTCCGCTTGAGCGCCACGATCGAGTAGCGCACGTGGGGCGGCTCGACGAACTTCCAGTTGAGATAACGCGCGTCGCGCCGCACCGCGAGGTCGAATTTCGAGCCGATGCGATCCCAGAGCGTCGTGAAGCCCGGGTCGAAGCGGCGAACGGTCTCGAGCTCTGCTCTGAGTGGTCCGGTGCGCGAGGCGACCTTGACGATCGGCAGCGTGACGGCGGACACGAAGCGGTTCACGCCGGTCGGCCAGTTGGGTCGGCGAAGGGCACGCCGCGTCAGCGGCTTGACGAGGCACGGCACCGGACCGACGTCGGGCCATTTCAGCTTCTGGAACAGCCGATAGGACGAGTCCGACAGCCCGAGGCCGAGCGAGACGCCGACGTGGCGATCCCAGGTGCGGAACAGCTCTTCGCCGAGTCCCTGACGCTGGCGCTCGGGCGCGACCATCACGTCCATGCCCCAGGCGCCCGCGATTTCCCTTCCAGCCAACGCCAGCCGGACGGGCATCGTCGCATACTGACCGACGATCGAAGGCCCCTCGCGGGCCACCCAGATGAGAGGCGACTCGTCCGGGTTGTTGGGATTGCGGCGGTACTGCCAGTCCCAGCGCAGGCGGTTTGCGTCCGCGGCGTCGCCGCCAAACACCCGTCGGTACAGGGCCTCGACGCCTCGGCGGTCTTCGGGGCGGAGACGGTCGACCTCAGGCATGTGCGAGAACGTAGTCCATGCTGCCAATCACAATATCCTGCGTCAGTGGGCTGTCGCGCAGCCAGCGTAGCACCGACGCGGGGGCCCGGCGAAACGTGGAGGTCAGGTGGAGCTCTTCACGCACGATACGGAGGCCCGCCGCGCCTATCTGAGATCGCAGACGGCGCACCCGAACTTTTTCCAGCAGGTCGTCTTCCTTCTTCTCGTTCTTTCGTGCAGCCCTGATGAACGAGTTTTCGTGTGCGGGTTCCCTGAGCGTCCACGGCGCCCTCCGGGCCAGTATGCGGAACGTGCCGAATGCCGCCTGCCGTCCGATCAGCAGGTGGAGCGGAACGGGAATCTTGAGCCGGGGCAGATGAGCGCCCGCGAACGAGAGATAGGGCGCCGTCGAGAGATACATCGCGCCCCCCGGTTTGAGGACCCGGGCGCACTCTTGAAGATAGTGGGGCGCGTCCGACACGTGCTCGATGACGGCATGCGAAAGAACGAGGTCGAAAGTTCCGGCCTTGAAGGGCAGCGCGATGCCGTCTGCCTGCACGAAGCGCAGGTTTTGAATCTGGCGCTCGTTCGCCAGCCGCGTGCCGGCGTCGCGGAATCGGTCCACCAGATCGATACCCACCACCAATGAGGCCTCTTCGGCGAGTGAGAGCGGCATCCCGCCGCCGCCGCACCCCGCATCGAGGATCGTGCCGCGGATGGAGATGCCGGACGCTTCGAGAAAGCCGATCACCTTGGCGCTGCGGTAATACTCGAACAGCGCGTAGTCGTATTCCGATCGAAAACGCACGTCGGAGTGCGCCTTGATCGCCTGGTTGTCAACGACGCGCATCGGCCACAGTCCCCACGGGGTCGTTCGGGTATTTGTCGATCAGGGCCGCTCGATCGTGCCCGCCCGCCGTTTCTGCGACATCGAACCCCCGGACAATCCGCCAACCCGGAGATGCCGCGAGCACGTCGGTGATCACCGGACCCTCGTATCCGATTCTCGGGCTGGTATACGTCAAGAGGTAGCGCACGTCGCCGCCGCGCAGTCCGGTCCTCGTAGTTGCCAAATCCGCGACCGACGAAGAGAGGCCGGATGCCGTTTTCGAGCGCGAGGCCGTTCGCGAGCTTGCCGTGGACGAGCGTGCCGGGCGGCAGCCATTGGCCGATGGCGACTGATGCGTCGTAGTTCTTGTACGTGCGGCCGGCGGCCCACTGCGCGAACTGGATCAGATTCCCGGCGACGACGAGGAGGGCGACCATGAGCCCGGCTCGTGCGCTCCACCGGTCGCGCGCAAGCCAGCGCGGAGCGCGCGGCCACGACGCGAGGACGACCACGGCCAGGATCGTGGCCGTGGCGGCCGACATGCGAACGCCCGGCCGGACTTCGTAGATCCAGGCAAGCCGCAGGAGCGCGCCGCAGACGGTGTAGAAGACGAACAGCAGCACCGGGCTCCAGACAAGCACGCGCTTGAGCGGAATGCTCGCGATGTCGGTGGACACCACTCGCCGCTCGGCCGTGAGCATGATGCCGGCCAGGGCCACGAGCGGCGGGATGAGCAGCACAAAGCGCCGCTCGTTCCCATCGTCATGGAGGATCAGTTCGAGGATGCCCAGGGCGATCCACATGAGCAGCAGGCGCTGGCCGGCCACCAGCCGGCGAAAGCGCGGAACAAGACCCAGCCCGCCAAACAGCGCGAGCACCGTCACCAGCCACAGTCGCGTGAAGAAGTCGTGGATGATGGGAAACCAGGACGCGCGATCGACAATTGCGCCGACGGTATACGAGGGCTTCCTCGTGACCGATACCTGCCAATTATAGAATCGGTACTCGGTCCAGTTGGGACCGACGAAGACGGCCAGGGCGATGAGGCCTCCCAGCGCGAGCCCGCCCAGGGCCAGGAGCCCGACCCGGCGGTCCTCACCCGCGCTTTCTGACTGTGTCACGTTCTTCCTGCACCAACCGCTCGCGTCCAGCATCGCCGCGAGCCCCAACGCGGCGACGAAGCAGACCGCTGAAGCCTTCGTGAAGAACGCGAGAACGGCGAGGAGTCCGGAGGCCAACCCCAGGACAGGCTGCTCCCGCGCGCACGCGTACGCGCACCAGGACAGCACCAGGAACGCCACCATCGTCGCTTCCATGAGCGCCGCACGATCGAACGTGATCGTCACGAAGGTTGTGGCCAGGATCGCCGCCGCGACCAGCCCGGCCAGGTGGTTCGAGATTCGCGCGACGCCGAATCCAAGCGCGAGCACCGCCAGCACGCCGGCTACTTCGGAAACCAGCCGCGCCTGGCGGAAGCCGACGCCGAATGACTTGAAGGAGAGATACTCGAGGCCCGTAAAGACGGGCGCGATGAACATGGGATTCCAGCGATCGGCTTCCCATTCTCCAAAGAGCGCCTTGTTGCGCGCGTTGTGCACCCAGGCGCCCTCGTCGTGCCACGTGACGCCCGCTGGCGGCCGCCAGGGCGCATCAGCGGCGGGGTAGACAATTCGCAGGAACGCCGCGAGGAGCACGATCGCGACCAGCCAGACCGCGAACTGGCGACCCGACACCGTGAAGTCGTCCGGCGCCGAAGCGTGTTGAGCCGTGGCGATCATTTCGAGCTCGATCTCCGCTCCCATAGATCGAAGTAGTCCTGGCTTCCGACGTTCTCGTACTCCGCCTTCAACCAGTCCGCAAGCTGGGGGGTGTTCATGAAGTACGTCGCCGAATCGACCGTATCAGGGTCCCAGTCGTGCCGCTGAAGGACGACGAACCTGGGCGTGCGGCGCGTCAATTCTGCCAGCAGCCCCGCCGTCCCGTAACCCGGCAGCCCTTCACCGAAGCCGACGATGACCGGCCGGCTCCAGAAGAAGCGAGATGCGCTCCGGCGCTCCGCTTTCACGTACGCACCGCCGGAAAACCCGAACACGAGCACGCTGTCGTCCGGCGAGGTGCTCGCCCGTAGACGGTCTCCCAGGTGCGACACCGCGAGCGCGGAGAACTTGTCCGTCTCACGTTGCCCGCCGAACCTCGCGAGGTAGTCGTCCCTGCCGATCATACCGGTCAGCGCCTGCATGTCATACCAGGTGTACTCGACGGCTTTGTCGAACTGGTTGATTCGAAGCGTCGCCACCGCGAGCACGATCACCAGGGCGTAAAGCCAGATGCGGCCGAAGCGCGGCCAGATGAACGACAGAGCAATGCCCGCCGCAAGGGCCAGCGCCGGCTGCGCCTGGATGAAGTACCTGCGGCAGTCCTCGACTGCTGTTGATCGCAATCGACAGGCACGCGGCCGCCACCCACGACGGCACGATCCAAAGTCGCGGGTGCTTCCACGCGAGCCAGAGGCAGATTGCCGACGATCCCAGCCCGCCCAGAAACCAGAGCGCATCGATGCGCGCGAATCGGATCGGAAATGCCACGAGGTAGCGAAGAAACGACCCCACGCCGGCGTAGGTCTCGCCTGAGTAGCGCAGGTTGTACACGATCGTTGCCTGATAGAAGTCGGTCAAGGCCCCGTTCATCGCAAAGAACACGAGTGCAATGAGTGGCGCCACAGCGGCCCCGCACATCAGCCATGAGGCGGAACCGATTCGAAGCGCGCGCGTGGCCACCAGCAGGGCCAGCATGATCGGAAAGGCGTATACGACGGCGTTGTACTTGAAGAGCGCGGCCAGCCCAAAGAGAAGCCCCGCGACAAAGATGCGAGGCGGTCGCAGCGCTGGGCTCGTCGAATCCGGTTGTTGAAGGCGGCTGACCGTTGACGAGTATTGACAGGGCCGCCGTGACCGCCAGTGCGATGAATGTCTCGCACTGCGCGTGGGTCCGCACACCGCCGAGCCGCGTGAACGCAGGATTCGACAGGAACAGGTACACGAGCGCGGAGATCTGACCGGCAAGCGGGGAATCCGTGAGCCCGCGGCCGCACCGGATCAGGAGAACCGAGACCAGAAGCGCGACCAGCAGGTCCACGGTCGGAACCACCGCGTCATGAGGCCACAGGCCGAACATGACGGCGTAAGCGTAGTGAATCGCCGGCGGCTTCTGATCCCACGCGTCGCTGTAGGGGATTTCGCCATGGGCGATGCGCTGGCCGACGTACGCATAGAGCCCCTGATCGCCGCCCGCCGGGTGCATGACCGACGGGACTCGCACCAGCAACAGGACCGCAAGGAGCGCCCAGAAGAGCGCTGTCGGAAGGCGAGAATATTTCTGGAGCAAAGGGTGAGAGATGCTGGACAATCTTGTCAGTGTTCGACCCACAACATCATACCGCCGAGTACTCGCTCTCCATCGTCGTCCCGACGTACAACGAGCGGGAACGATTGGCCGATCTGGTGGCCACCACGTGCGACGTGTTCGCGCGCCACGGGGTCAAGGGCGAGCTCGTGGTCGTGGACGACAACTCGCCGGATGGCACCGGCGATATCGCTGAAGATCTCGCGCAGCGGTTTCCGGTGAAGGTGGTCCATCGTGAGGGCAAGCTCGGGCTCGGGACGGCCGTCATCGAGGGATTTGCCGCGGCGTCGAGTCCGGTGCTCGGCGTGATGGATGCCGATCTCAGCCATCCCCCGAGCCTCCTGCCGGCAATGTTGTCGATCCTGAAGGCGACGATGGCCGACCTCGTCATCGCGAGCCGCTACGTGCCCGGCGGCCAGACGGTCGGCTGGCCGTGGTCGCGGCTGGCGATGTCCAGAGCCGCGTGCTGGCTGGCCAGGCCGCTGACTCCCGTGCACGATGCGACGTCGGGATTCTTCCTCATCCGACGCGACGTCGTGCGAGATGTGCAGATCTCGGCGGGTGGTTTCAAGATCTGTCTGGAGCTTCTGGTCAGATCACGGCCGCGCCTGGTGGTCGAGGTGCCGTACATGTTCTCGAACCGGACGGCGGGCGAGAGCAAGATGAACGTGCGCGAAGCGCTCGGCTACCTGCGGCAGCTCCTGGAGCTGGGACGGCTTCAGCTCATGGGAGAACGGACCCGCCCGACGCGGCAGCAGATCACTATCTCGGAGACTCATTCCAGATCGTAGTAGAAGGGCATCCGGTGCCGGGCTGCAGTCCGGCCTCGGCGTCAGGCTTTCGGACGAACGGGTTCGGACGCGATTCCCACCGAGTCCTGGCGCAGATCCGGAACGGACTCCCCGAGCAGCGTGCGTGAGAAGGCCTGCCAGACCAGACCTGGTTTGGTGACCGCGAGCCTGATCAAATCGGCCGCGTGACGGCGCATGTAGCGGCCTCGCAGGAAGAATCGCCGCTTCGCTTTCCGAATGGCTCCCATGACCACCTGCTCGTCGAGGCCGTTGCCCGACATCAGGTAGTACGAGTATTCCATCCGCGTCCAGTCGTCGTTCGCGAGCAGTTGCTCGCGCATGACCTTCTCGTACAGGTCGGTTCCCGGATAGGGCACCGCAGGATAGAAGTTCGCGAAGTCGGGATCGAGCTCGAGCGCATAACGCGTCGTCGCGCTCCATCGACGCGACCGTGTCGCCCGGGTATCCGTAGATGAAGAACGCGAACGATTTGATGCCGGCGGCCCGCAGATTCCTGAACGCGATGCTGATCTTCTGCCGCTCGAGCCGCTTGGCCATGTCCTGGCGCAGATCGTCGGATGCCGATTCGATGCCCATCGCCAGCATCCAGCAGCCGGAACGCTTCAGCAAATCGACGAACGCCGGATCGGTCAGGTTGTCGGCGCGGGCGTTGCCGAACCATTGGATGCCAAGGTTTCGCGCGATCGAGCTCTTCACAGAACGCCGAGAACGTCTTCGCGTTGAGCGTGACCGTGTCGCCCCAGAGATAGAAGATACTCGACGTTCAGCTCTCGAGCGCAGCGCTCGATTTCGTCCACGAGCGCTTTGGGGCTTCGTTCACGGAACTTGTGGCCCTGGTGGAGCGGCACGACGCAGAAGTCGCAGGTATAGGGGCACCCGCGGCTGGTTTCGACGAGCACGTAGGGCTTGCCGACGAGAGGCAGCGTGTAACGGTCGAGCGGTAACAGGTGCCATGCCGGGAACGGCATGTCGGCGAAGGCCGCGTAACCTCCCCGTGCCTCGGTGGGGAACCACGACGCCGTTCGATCGGAAGGTCAGGCTGGGGACCGTCGCGCTGCTGATGGACGCTGTCGAATCAAGCGATGCCAGAGCGAGGACGCCGTCCTCGGGTTCGCCGACGAACATCCCGTCCACCTCTGGCGCGCGCGCCATCGACTGCTGAGGGGCGCACGACGCGTGCGGACCGAAGCAGAACATCGGCGCGCCGAATCGGCGCTTGAGCGCCGACATTTCCCGGACGTCGGCATCGAGCGTCGGCGTCGTGCTGCAGAACACGATGAGCGACGGATGAAATCCCTCTCGCTCGAGCCGCTCGATGACTTGATCGGTCGATATCCGTTCGGCGGTCTGATCGATGACGCGCACCTGGTATCCGCGGTCATGGAGAAGCGAGGCCAGGAGCGCCAGCGAATATGGCGGCTTCGTGGTCCCCAGTGTCTCTTCGCGTTCCTGGCAACGGCCCTGTCGCGTGAATGCGACGCCGTTGATGAGCGGCGGGTTGACGAGCAGGGTGCGGGCGCCAAGCATGAAACGGCTCATTTTACCTTGTTTGCCGAAGGGGCGACGCCGGCCGCCGTTCTGCTAAGATCACCCTGCTTATGAAGATGGTGCGCAGTGGCGTGCGGGTTCGAGTCCGTCGGCCGCTCGAATGCCTGGTGTGGTGTGGGCTGCTGGTCTGGGCCGCTGAGCGGCCGGTGTCCGCATACATCGATCCTGGATCGGGCGCGCTGCTCTGGCAGGCCATTCTCGCCGGGTTCTTCGGCGTGATGTTCTATTTCCGAAAGTTCATCGGCCGATTCACCTTCAAGAAGAAGAAAGACGAGCAGGCACCTCCGGGTTCGGAATGACGCGTGAAGATCCCGGAGACCAGCCGCTAGCGCTTTCGTTTCGCGATCCTTCCGGCCAGCTCTGCCGCGTCAACAATCGAATCCTTCGCCTGGTCTCGCCCGCCGCCGTCGAAGAGCTGCGAACGGCTCTCGGCTGTCAGGCTGTTCAATCGGCCATTGGCCGGGGTCGCGTCGTTGGCAGCCGGTTTCTCGACGGGAGCGCGATAGACGATCTCCGCCGGGACCCTCGCACGCAGAGACTCTTCGAGACCACCGAGGTCGGTGCCGTCGTCGAACACGACGTCATTCCCTTTGCTAGCTATCCGCACGAGTGGCCCGCTGAGATGCTGGCGGCGTCGGCGAGGTTGACGATCGATCTCGCGGCGGATCTCGTGGCCCACGATCTCGGCCTCAAGGACGCGACGCCGCTCAACGTGCTGTTCCGGGGTCCCGAGCCTGTGTTCGTGGACGTGCTGTCGTTCGAGCGGCGCACGCCCGGCGATGCCACGTGGCTGCCGTACGCGCAGTTCGTCCGCACGTTTCTTCTGCCGCTGCTCGTGAACCGGCGTTTCGGCATTCCCCTCGACCAGGTCTTCCTGACGCGGCGCGATGGCATCGAGCCCGAGGAGGCTCGCCGCCTCTTCGGCCCGATCGATCGGCTGCTGCCGCCGGTCGTGACTCTCGTGTCGCTGCCAGCCGGGCTCTCCGCTCGCGCGGAGCGGTCCGAGCACACGTACGAACGGCCCACGCTGCAGGATCCCGAACGGGCGCGCTTCGTCCTCGAAAGGATCCTGTCGAGCCTGAAGGGGACGCTCCGTCGAGTGGAGCCGCAGCCTCGTGAATCGGAATGGTCCGGCTATCTCAGTCAGCAGACGCACTACTCGGAGGACGGGCTGACGGCCAAGAGCCAGTTCGTGGAGGCCTGCCTGGAGACCTGCCGACCCGCCCGCGTGCTCGATGCCGGCTGCAATACCGGACAATTCAGCGAGCTGGCGGCCCGATCCGGCGCCTCCGTGGTGGCGCTCGATGCCGATCCCGTCGTGGTCGGCTCGGTCTGGCGGCGGGCAACGACCGGGCATCTCGACATCCTCCCGCTGGTGGTCAACCTCGCCAGACCGAGTCCGGCCGTCGGTTGGAGAAACCTCGAGTCGGACAGCTTTCTCGGGCGCGCGGCGGGCGCGTTCGACCTCGTGCTGATGCTCGCGCTCTTCCATCATCTCTTCGTGACCGAGCGCGTCCCGCTCGGAGAGATCGTGGCTCTGGCGGCGTCGCTGACGAGGCGAGCACTCCTCATCGAGTACGTCGGGCCGGACGATCCGATGTTCCGCCGCCTGATGCGCGGGCGGGATCCGCTCTTCACCGGACTCACCCGCGAGCAGTTCGAGCGAGCGCTGTCCGCTCGATTCGAGATCGCGCGCTCGGTTCAATTGCCCCATAGCGAACGCTGGCTGTACCTTCTGACGAAGCGCCAGCGGCCAGATGCGTAGGGACGCCGGCATCGCGCTCTCGCTCGCCAATCTCTGTCTGGTCGGCGTGTGGGCCGAGCTGCTGCCGTTTCTTTACCTCTCGAAGAGCTATCCCATCGGCGCGTTCCCCTGCAGCCGTGATTTCGGTGCGGCAATCCTGAATGTCCTGTGCCTGGCGCTGGCGTTTCTCGCCGGCGCGCAGCTGCTCGCGTCGCCTGGCTGGTAAGCGGGCGCAGACCATCGGCAGCTGGTTACTTCTCGCGATCCTCGCGATTCCAATCAACGCCGTCAGGACTCACTTCAACACCTGGCCCGAACGGTGGTGGTCGGCGATGAGCGTCAACCAGTCATGGCTGGCGGCCGTTCTCTGCCTGGCGGCTGGTGCGGCGCTTCTTTGGCGATGGCACCAGCCGATTGCGCGGGGCGTCGCGGTGGCGCTTCTGACGATGCTGCCGTTCGCGTTCGTGACGATGGCCCAGGGCGTCTGGGGTGTGACGACCGATCGTGCGTGTCGCGCCGAAGACACCAGGGCGACGCCCCTGCCGGTCATCGACCAGCTGAGGGTCGTCTGGATCGTCTTCGACGAGCTCGAGCAGCGCGCCCTGTTCGAGCGCCGCCCGGCTTCTGTGAGGTTGCCGTCATTCGACAGATTTCGAGCCGAAGCGATCTACGCGCCCGAGGCCCAGGCGCCCGGCCACCAGACCGAGCTCTCGATGCCGTCCTACATATCCGGACGGACTGTCACGCGGGCGTTCGTGACGGGCGAGAACGAGCTGATGGTGACGTTCGAGGGAGCACCGGGCTCAGAGAGGTGGGGGCAGGACGCGGACATATTCTCGACGGCTCGACGGATTGGTTTCAACACCGGCCTCGCCGGCTGGTTTCTGCCGTACTGTTCGGCCATCGCCGCGCGGCTCACGGTGTGTTCGTGGCAACCTTGCACGACGTGCGGCCGGCGTGTCGGCGCGTTTGGCAAGACGCTGCCGGAAAGCATGTGGTATCAGCTCACCGAATTTGCGCCGCGCTACGGCCGGCGCCGGCACATCGCGGCCTATCGCGCCATCATGGATCGCGCGCTTGCGCTGGCGGGCGACCCCGCCATCGGCATGGCGCTCGTGCACCTTCCCGTTCCGCACGATCCGTGGATTTACGATCGGGCCACCGGCTCGCTGACCTTGATGAACACGGCCGCCGACGGCTACTTCGACAATCTCCGTCTCGCGGATCAGGCGCTGGGGAAGCTGCGGGAGTCCATGGAGGCGCGAGGGACGTGGGACCGCACGGCCGTTTTTGTCACCGGCGACCACGGCTGGCGCGCCCCGACGCTCTTTGGCGGACAGGTCGATCATCGTGTGCCGTTTCTCCTCAAGATGCCCGGCCAGAAGACAGGAACGACGGTCTCGCGTCCCTTTGGCTCGCTCGCGATGCACCGATTGACACTCGCGATTCTCGAGCGGCGCGTGACGACGCGGACGACGCGGTCGCGTGGCTGAATCAGAATGCGGGGGATCGGGGAAGGTGATCGCGCTACGACACAGGCACGAGGGGAATCGCGCGCGAACGAATGGGCGACTCGATCGACTGAGGCAGGGGCTCCGGCGAGAGCTCGACCTTGCAGCAGCGGCGGCACACGGGGAAGAGGCTGTTGCTCGAGCAGCTGCCGGCGAAGGCCGACATAGCGCTCGCTGTTCCAAATCTCTTCGAGCGACGAGCGCGTCAAGTCGCCGACTTCGACGCGGATGAACGGACAGAAATACACCTTGCCGCTGAACGACACCCTCGCGTGCAGGAACGGATACAGGCAGCGGCCTGCCAGCTTCGCGCCCGGCTCGTAGTAATTCTCGAGGACCCGCTCTGACACCTTCGGCCGCATGTCGAAGCGGATGTTCTTCTCCCGACACTTGCGGCCGAGCGCCTCCACCTTCGTTCTGACATGTTCGGCGCGAACGCCGGGGTCGTCGGTGACGAAGGTCGCAATCACGGCGCGTGACGTCTCGCCGATCAGGCGAACCGTCTCGTCGACCTCATCGGGCGTGCTGAACATCAGATGATTCAGGCCGATGGCATCGACGCCAAGCTCTTCAGCCACCTCCACCATCTGGTCGAGGGCTTCGAGGCTCTCCTGGGCCACGGTGGTGTTGATGCTCACCCTGAGCGGCGCACCCTTCTTCCGCGCGGCCTCCTGAAGCCGCCTGAGCCCCAGCGCGGTTCGCTCGAAAGTGCCCTTCACGCCGCGCGCCTTGTCGTGCAGCTCGCCGGGGCCATCGATCGAGACGCTGATGTGCTTGAGGAAGCCCGCGCCGGCGAGATCGGCCAGCGCGTCGGCCCGCCGCTCGTCGATGATGGTGCCGTTGGTCGTGAGATACCCGCAGGAGTAGCCCTTGTCCTTGAAGAGCTCGAGCACGTCGAGGATGTCCTTCCGGACGAAGATCTCGCCGCCCGTCAGGCTCACCTGCAGTCCGTCCTGCTCGGGAAACGCCCGCCTCAACGCCTCGATCGGCATCTCCTGGCGCCACTCGCCCTCGATGTTGAGCAGATCGCCGACGTAGCAGAACTCGCAGTGCAGATTGCACCGCATCGTCGCCTCGTAGACGATGCCGATGGGGAGACGATCGGCGCGACCGCTGCCGTCGCGGATGAAGCGCTGAACGCGCTCGTTCGTAGCGGATCTTGCGAAGGCGCGCGTGCGCGTGTCGGGCGATGGCGAAACGCCGGGCCCGCCTGGCCACCTGGTCCCTCAGTCGTCGAACGAACGTCATTCGAGTGCCGAAGGTATCTTACCGCAGCTTCATCGAGGGCGCTGGGTCGAGGCGCCGTAAGTGCCCGTCGCTGAAGTAGTAGAGCCAGAGGTCCTCACGTCTCACCTGTTGGCCGAGCTCGACTCGCACGACCTCCGCCCATCCATCCGCGTACGCGCGGACATCGCCGATGGGCGTGGTGAACTGAACGTCTCTCGTCGCTCGAAGGGGAACCGTGAAGTGTCTGAGATCCGGCGACAGCACGAAGTTGCATTCATAGGGATTCGCGCGCATCTCGACAGTTGACGGCCCGTCCCACCGCGCCTCGAGCGCACTGTCGTTCAGCACCATCCGCGCGATCGTCGTGAATCTTGCCGGCTCGCACCCCCGCGGCATCGCGAAGCTCTCGCGATAGAGATGCGTGTACACACCGCGCAGGCCGACGGGGGCGGTCAGCAGCACGACGTGTGCGTCGCGGCAGCGCGAAGCCAGGTCGCCATCCACGAGTTGAATCGCCTCCCGGGTCATCGCGCCCGCCCAGACCCAGTCCTCGGCCTTTCGGGTGAACTGCCAGGCCGACACGGCGGCGAAAATCAGGACACCGGCCACGGCCCCCTTCTTCGCGCGCTCGTCGTTCGACGTTACGATCAGGCCGCCAAGAATCGCCACGCTCACCGACGCGAGGTACAGGTACCGCTTGCCCTCCGTCATGCTCGAAACCGGAATGAGCGCGGCAAGGCAGAATGCGATGGTCCAGAGAACCATTCCATCCTGCAGCACGTGATGTCGAACCAGATAGAGAAGCGCGCCGACCACGACGATCAAGACGAGACCTCCGAGCCAATACACCGACGTTCCAGCCCCTAAGAAGATTGGATCCGGAAGCGGCGACGCGAACGGCGATAGAAGATAGAAAAGAGCAAAACCCGCGAACGCGAGCTTTTCGCGGACGAAGGGTGCGATTACTGGCAACACTGCACCGATCACGAGCAGCGCCCCGAATGCGAGACTCACCGAATTGACGATGCGGCTCCCGCGTCCCCTTGCCCAACCGCCGATTCGCGGCCATCTGATCCGTGCGGCGCATCCAAGTGCAATAAGAGTGACCGCGAGAATGAGCGCCTTGGGCACGCGTCCAGTGCCGCCGATGGGATCGAGCCCGGCGAGCCGCCAGCGCAGCCAGGCGTACGCGCCGACGACCAGCAAAATGCCCACCTGTCGCTTTGCGACTTCACGCGCTCCCAGTTGTCGTACGAACACATCGTCTGCGGCGACGATGATGGGGAATGCGAGCGCCGATTCCTTCGAGAGGAGTCCAAGTGCGAACGCCGCCAGGCCCGTCCCGTACCGCAGCCAGCCGGTGCCGGTCATCAGCCAGAACGCGCCCAGCGTGCACGCGGCCGCCATCAGGTCGAAGCGGCCCGAGATCCAGAAAACCGCCTCGTGGTTGGAGGCGTGAACCGCGAAGAGCAGCGCCGCGATAGAGGCGCCGAAGGCCGGCATCAGGCGCCTCCCGATTGCCCAGACGAGTGCCGTGTTCAAAACGTGCAGAAGGACGTTGGTCAGGTGATAGCCGCGGGGATCAATGCCCCAGATCTGCCAGTCGAGCGCATGTGACAGAAATGTGAAGGGTCGGTAGAAACTGAAGAAGCCGAACCGGAAGTACTCCGCCGGGTGCGCCAGGCCATTGAGAGCCCGCACCTTCTCGATGATCAGCACATCGTCGCCCACGAAATCCATGTGGCGCGCGGACGAACAGACACAGAGCGTCAGGAGCAGAACGATCAACAGGCCCGGATGAAGGCGTCCCTTCACGGCAGCTTCCAGATCTCGATGATCGGTCCCGGCCTCGTGACGTCGAGGCTCGGCTTGATGTCGTAGTCGGGGAGTTGCGCGTGACGCCCGTCTTCCGATCGAAACGGCGAGACGCGGTACGCCAGCCGGCCTGACTTGCGGATGCGCTCTCTGAGCGGACTCGTGTCGTCTCTAGTGAACAACTTGAGCACGAACCATCGCGGCTCTGTTCCGGGCTGGCCGTCCGGATCGAGATAGAGCTTGTCCTGATCCATGCCGTCCTTGCCGAGATAGTACAGGCGGTATGACGAAACGGGATAGGGCTCGAGCTCAATCTGAGCCTTGAGGCGATGCCCCGCGCGATCGACGCTGCCCAGGTGCCGCGCAATCACCTCGCGCAACCACTCTCGAGAAGGCGTCAGCGGCACGGAGTATGGCTCGACGGCGATCGTCTCGCCCGCGCCGACATTCGCCTGGATCCAATCGCGCGCGAGAGTTCTCGTGTCCGTTCTGGTCGTGAGGAAATCCCAGACCGACGCGGACCAGAGGGGTTGAGCCATCGCCACGACGGTCAACGTCAGAGCGGCCGTTCCCGGCCTGCGGGTTGAGCCGGCCAGCCGTTCGATGCCTATCGCGCCGAGCACGGCGAGGAACGGATAGAGCGGATTGCCCGTCCTGCCGAACGGCCAGGCATTGGCGATAAAGAGAAAAAATGAGATCGGAAACGCGAGCAACCCCAGACTCGTCGGCACACTGCGCCGCAGAACAGCGACGAATCCGACTGCGGCGAAGAGGAGCCACACGATGCCGGTTCCCTGGGTCGCCATCAATCGAACGTGCTCGAGACCGGCGCCCCACGGACCAAAGGTCGCTTGCGCGCGATCGACGATGATCGCGCGATTGGCCGTGATATCCCGAAGCGCCGTCGTCCAGTCGAGGATTACGTATGGAGAGAGCAGGACGAAGACGGCTGCACATGTTCCGAGCGCGGCCCATAACCGGCGATCCGTGAACGTTCGCGGCAGAGTTGTTGTCCAGGGGTTTCGTGGTGCTTCCGCGGCTGTCCGGAGAATGTGCGACAGGACGAGCGGCGCCAGGGTGAAGACCGCGTAATAGTGTGTGGCGAAGGCCATGCCTGCAAGTGCGCCGCTTGTGAGCGAGTCGCGCATCCTTCCGCGCTCCCGCACCGACCAGCAAGCCAGGACGGCGCACACGACGAGGAGCGTCACAGGGACGTCGTGCTTGACGAAATGCGCGTCCCTCACGGGAATGTAGGCCACCGCCATCAACGCGGCGCTGATGCCGGCAACACGGCGGCCCCCTGCGCGATAGGCGAGGCAGTAGGTCGCCGCAATCGCGAGCGTTCCGGCGATCGCCGAGAGGCCGCGTCCCATCAGATAGACGCTGGTCGGATCGGTCCAGAATGCGCGTTCGAATGCTCGAAGGGAATCGACCACGCCGAATGCTCTGAACACGGCGAACTGCACGCCGACCGCGAGGGCGAGCACGTAGAAATAGAAGCTCGGGTACAGGAAATTCCCAGGATTGAGTCCGCGCTCCGCGAGGCCCAGCGCGCGGGACATGATCGAGATCTCGTCGGGGTTGTAGACGTGGGGCAGTCCGTACTTCAGTCCCCAGCACCGAAGGACCAGACCGAGCGCCAGCGCCAGGACGAGGACTCGATCGAATGACGGAGATTTCCGCTCGCCCGCGTCCATCCTAGGCGGCTCCATTGCCGGCCGAACGCGACTTCACGACATCGACGACTTCCTCAGCCGGTTCTGTCTCGTCCGGAAAGGGCGCCGTGACGATCTCGCCGGCAAGCTCTGACGTTTCTTCCTGAGGCAGGCGAACTGTCCTCCGGCCGAACCGTCCCGCGAGCCCGATGAGCTGCGCGGCCTCGCGCGCGCTGTGGAAACCGAGCAGAACGAGGACGCTCGGATAGGCGATCGCCACCACGGCTCCATTTGCCAGCGCTCCTGCAAGAGGCCGGAACGACGCAGGCACGATGACACGCGCGAGCATGTATGCGGCGATGCCCGAGACGGCGATCTTCGCGAGGCGACCGTACTCATAGCGCACCGGGTACACCCGCTGAGAAAACCACATCGACACGCCGGCGAGAGTGGCGTAGGACACCGTGTTGGCCCAGGCCGAACCCAGGATGCCGAACCGCGGCACGAGCAGCAGGTTGGCGCCCACGCTGGCGGCCGCGGCCATGCCGGTCGCGAGCGGATAGTAGCGGGTGTTCTTCGTGATGTTGAGACCGATCGACGTCAGGAGGTAGATACCCTGCAACAACACGCCCAGGCCAATCCAGGGCACCACCTCCGCGGCTCCATAGAACTCGGGCGTCGTCATCAGACGGACAACGTCCCGCGCCACCGCCGAAAGGCCCGCCGCCATGAACACGAGCACCGCCACCCCATACGTCGTCACCAGGCTGAAGGTCGCCTTCGCGTCGGGTTCCTTCATGATCGAGAAATAGAAGGGCGCCCACGCGTACTCGAACGCGTTCAAGACGAGCTTGAGCGCGAGACCGAAGGTCGCGCCGATCGAGTAGATGCCGATGTCGCGGAGCGGAACGAAGAGACGGAGGACGTAACGGTCCGACACCGCAATCACCTGGTGGGCCAGGCCGTGCGGCAGGCGCGGTAGCCCGAAATTCAAGGCATCGGTCAGAACCGATCGCGAGAACACCGGGCGGATGAGCGGCGCATACCACCGCAGGAGCGCCAGCGTGACGACGCTCGACACGATGATGTCGGCGAGGACGACGCCGAGGATGCCCATGCTGAAGCCGACCACGAGCACGAGACGCGCGACCAGCGTCGCAGCCGATCGCGCAAATGTCAGGGCGATGAACTGTCCGGATTTCTCCTCGATTCTGAGAACGTGAAACGGGATGAACGAAAATCCCATCAGGAAGATATTGACCAGCGTCAGCGAGAGGACGAGGGCATAGCCCGACGTGCCGAAGAGCAGCCGGCCGATCGGATCCGCAAAGGCGAGCACGACGAGCAGAACCGCGCCATCGACGATGAAGAGGAAGAGAAAGAGCGTGCTGGCCAGCCGCTGTCGCGCCTTGAGGTCGTGGCAATCGAAATAGAGCCGCATGAACGAGGCGTCGAGCCCGAACCGGAAGACGATCTTGGCCACCACCTCCACGCTCAGCAGGAGGCTGATGACGCCGTAGTCCGAGGGCGACAGGTGGCGGACGTAGATGGGAAGGAGCAGAAAACTGACGATGTTCGTGGCGACATCGCCGAGTCCGTAGACCGTCAGGTTCTTGAAGAGGTTCGTGAGTCGCGTGCGCACGGGCGTCAGGTGCGGCCGCGTCTCACGCGTGCCGCTTCTCGAGAACGAAGAGATTCAGGAAGCACCAGCCGGGGACTGGAAGCGCCGCCGTGAGAAAACGGTGGAGGGGTTCGAGCCGCGCAGGCCGTCGGCGTATCCATCGGGCGAGAAGCGGCACCGTTGGAAAGATGCCCTTGCGCTCGAGCACCACAAAGCCGGCCGAGTCGAAGAGCCGCACGAACTCGCTGGCGGGCCGGTCACCAGGATGCTTTTCTTCGCTCGCCGTGCGAATGAAGCGTCCCGTGACGAGAAAATGGAGCCGCGATTGAAGATGCGCGAGGTTCGGGACCGACACCAGCAATCGCCCGTCCGGCCTCAGCACGCGGGAGAGCTCGCGAAGCGCGGGCAGCTGATCCGGCTGGCGCAGGTGCTCGAGCACGTCGAGACAGAGCACGTGCGGGAACGCGTCCGACGCGAACGGCAGGCTGAGGAGCGACGCTCTCGTCACGTGCGGGGCGCCGTAGTCCTGATCGATGCCGACGATGTTGAGGCGCGGCCGGTACTCGTCAACGAGCACGCCCTCGCCGCACCCGGCGTCGAGCACGCGCGTGCCGTCGGGAATCTGGTCCAGATACCGTCGCACGTAGGCCAGCTTCGCGACGTAGGTGGGATAGTAGCTCCAGTTCGCGTCAACGTTCCGATGGTAATCGCCACGGAGGGCGTATTCCCCGCGGCGAATGCCGGGCGGTCCGTCGGTCATTGCCTGCCGATTCTATCGTATGGGTCGAATGCAGCCGGCCCAGCCATCCTCATCAATCGTCTGGACAGCAGCGCGGCGCTCGCCAGCAGGACGAACGGCGGGAGCCATACCATCGCCGCCGGAATGGCGCCGAGATAGAAGAGATAGAGCCACCAGAAGTCGAAGCTGAAGGCGAACTGCTGCGCGAAGTCGCGGCGATCGGGTCCGGCCGACCGATCGATGGCGGGACGCGGCGTGCGGCCGCTGAGGTATGAGACGTTGAGAGGGGCCGCAGTCAGCGCGGCTTTCGTATTGAGCACCATCGGCGCCGCCGCCCACGAGAACAGGCGGGCCCTCGGCGTCACGCCTGCTGACTGATTCGCGAACGCGACGCTCACCTTCGAGTAATCGACGAGCACACCCGGAAGCTGGACGATGACGCTCAGCGCCAGAGCGAACGCGAAGACTCGACGAGCTCGAGGTCCTGCGCCGACGAGCCACGGCGCCAGCGGGATGCAGAAGAAGGGCAGCGTCGGGAGCAAATAGCGTGACCCATACGACCGGCCTGCCCACCAGCTTTCGAGCGAACCGAAGAAGAAGAGCAGCGTCAGGATCAGTCCGGCGAAGAGCCAGGTCGTCGATCGATCCGGTCGGCGCATCCAGGCGAGCGCTGATATTCCCATGATGATGATCGGGGAATAGAGGAAGAGCGATGTTCCCGGTGCCAGGAGGAGTCCATACAGCCCCTCCAGCGTTGGCGCGGCAAAATGTCGCGCGGGATCCTGCAGCATCTCGACGGAACGCTCGCCCGCGATGAGCTGACCCGTATCGAACGGATTGCCGAACCTCAGGTAGTTGTGGACCAGCCAGAACGATAACGCGAGACCGACCGGAGCGGCGAAGAGCGCGACCCGCTGGATTAGAAGACGGGGCGCCCGCCTCGACTCGGCCACCAGCCAGATGGTGAGCGGTACGATCGCGAGCGCCAGCTCGTGACGAGTGAGAAACGCGCATCCCATAAGCGCCCCGCCACCGGCGATGGCCCGTTGGCGCTCGAGGCGCACACCCGTCCAGAGCAAATACGTCCCGGCCAGCAGGAACGCCGTCGCGAGCGGCATGTTGAACCCGAACTTCGAGTACGGCCAGAGAATCGTGGCGAAACCCAACGAGAACGCGCTCGCGAAGCGCAGCCGACGGACGAAGCGCTCAGCCGCCAGGCGAAGAGAAACGTCAGCGCCACGCAGGCGGCCGCGGCGACGGTCGTGCCCATGGCCACGGCGGCCTTGGTGAGGCTGTCGGGCTTGCCGAACCGGTTGCCAAGGACGCGCTGCACCGACCGGCCGACCAGATAGAACGGAATGTTGTAAACCGACTGGCCGATTCCGAGCGATGAGTACGCGCGCCCGTCGAGCCCGGGCCTCGCCTGCACCGCCACGGACGAAGACGACAACGCAATCGTTCCCCGCTCCACCAGATTCATCGTCAAGTCGTAGGTCACGAGGCCGTCGGTCGAGGTGAGGCTGCCGCCGGCCGTCGTGACGTAGACGAGGAGCGCGATGACGAAAACCAGACATGCGGCAGGCCTGTGACGGAACGATTGAGTTGATGGTGCGCCGAGTGGTGTCGTGACCGCGCTTAGAGGCTGGACAGCCATTTCACAAGATCGATCGGCACAAAGAGGGCTCCAGTCGGATAGACCAGCGTGTCGCGAATCCCGTGCATGAACGCCTGATATTGAGCCAGCAGCAGGAAATTGAGTCCAATGAAGACTGCCGCGATGCCGAGAAGCCATGCGGGCCTTTCCGACAATCCATCTGCGCACGCAGCCAGTCCGAGCGTGAAGATCGGAAAGCAGCTGACCAGCCGGCGCGCTCCGTACGCCTCGCCCGCCCACCAGTCGGCGACCGCGGCGTTAGCGTACCAGGCCAGGAGAAATGCCGCCGCGCACGCGACGCTCAGGATGGGGTCGCGGCGGTAGATCAGCGGAATCCCCGCGAGCGCCAGCGCCACGACGGGCGTCCACGAGATCAACCCGTGCATCTTCGAGAAGAGCACCGCAAGAAAATCGGGCGACGCCCATTCCATGAAGCCGGCCCCCTGAGGCACGACGACGGGCTGGCCGTACAGAATCATCCACGCCCACATCTGCGGCAGGACTGCGACGAATGCGCCGGCGGTCGACGCCGCGAGGTGTGCCAGCATCTGTCCTGAATCTGCCCGGCCGCGTTGAGCCGAGTGCCGTCCCCACCGCATCAACGGCTGGCACGATCAGGAAGATGCCGTCCTGCCACCGGGCGAGCGCGCAGAGTCCCGCGAGAACGCCGACCTTCGCGTACCGCCACGCGGTCTGATCGGCTCGCGTGCTGGCCCAGTACAGGAAGAATCCGCTCACGATCAGCATCGACGAGGCGTGCGAATAGGTGGGCGAGATGACCGAGTAATAGATGGCGCTCGACCCGAGCCACATCGTAAGCGTGGACAGCATGGCGATGGATGGTCGAAACGATCGGGCCGAGAGCCGGTACGTCAGCCACACGCCGACGACGGCGGCGAGCACGCCGCTGAAGCCCACGCTCGCCTGGAACGCGCGCTGCACGCCGTCGAGCGGGTAACTGCTGCCGAAGAGTCGGGCGACAAGGACGATGGCGCAGGTGGCGAGATACCCCGGCGCCCAGACGAGCGCCGGCCCGATCGACATGAGGTTCCGCACGCGACCCGTCGGCGTGAGCGCCTCCGACCAGTCGGTTCGCTCCCTTCGTCCCTGGAGCCTGCGGAGCTCGTTGTAGTCGTTCCTGAAGTCGAGGTCGCGATCGAACACGAGCGATCGCAGGTAGACGAAGTAATGGGTGGCGTCGCCCACGACGATGCGGCCGTCGGGCTTTCGCAAGACGACGAGACTCGATCCGTAGGCGATCAGAAAGACGACGCCGAGCGCCGCGATCGTTCTGCCCGGATGACGTCCGAGGGCGTCGAGGAGCGCCTGAGCCATCGCGGAAGGATTCTAGCAGCGCGGCGTCTGCCCGCGGGTCGTAATAGGGGGTCGTGCTCAGGTGTGCCGCTCACCTGCGGGTCGTTCGCGTGGAAAAAGCTCGCCTCCGGCAACCACATGCGGCGACCCGCGCAGGTTCGTAACCTGCGCGGCAATCACGCCTCCGGCGGCTTTTTTCTCCTGACGTCGATCACGCTCCTCCACGCAGGTGGCGCGACACACCTGACCACGCCCCCCGGAATCGCATCGGGCAAGCGTAGCCCAGACTTCGGGTCTGGTCCCAGCGGGTCAGCGCAGCGTCGGAAGCAGCGCGCTCGCGGCGTACAGCCGCGGCCACGGATCGCGATCGCGAAGAAGTGTCCTGAGGAGCGCGACGTCGTCCTTGAACAGCTTCGCGATGATGCGGCTTCCTTCCTCGCGGACGGCGGCGCTCTGGTCCTGAGTGGCGGCGGGAACCAGCACCGCTCGGGCGGCGTCAGGATCGCTCCGGCCGATGAGCTCTGCCGCGTGCAGGCGTGTGAGCCCATCGGGATTCTGGAGGAGGGGCGTGACGACCGCGCTCCAGTCGGTGGTCGGTGAGTCTGAGAGGACCCCGGCCGCTTGCAGCCGGATGTCGGGCGCCTCGCTCGCGAGCATCGCATTGAGCATCTCGTCGCCGGACGAATCGCCCAGACGATGAAGCGCGCCGGCCGCCGCGAACTTCACTTCAGGCGCCTCGTCAGCGAGCGCCGCTCTCAGCTCGGGAATGGCGGCCGTCGCGCCGATCTCGGCGAGCGCATCGGCCGCTGCCGCGCGTGTAACGGGAATCGAATCTTTCAGGAGGCCGACGAGCGCCGGCGACGACTCCTGCGACCCGGCGTCTCCGAGCGCTTCGGCGATGCCGCTCTTGTCGGGAATGTCCGGCGACTGGGCCGCGGCCTCGAGACGCGCGACGGCCGATTGATCGCCGAGCCGCGCGAGCGCGGCGTCGGACCCGTACGCGCGCGGATCGCCCTGGCGCGCGGCTTCGAGCGTCGATATCGGATCCGGCTCGCCCGCTCGCGCGAGCTCTTCGAGCGCCGCGAGACGCACGCGCGTTTCCTGTCCGTTGACGGCGATGTCCCTGAGCACGCCGCGCGCGATGCCTTCGAGGAGCGACCGGTCCTCGCGCTTCGTGGTATGGGTCCAGCGGTCGTAGGCGACGAGCGCGCCGTTCACGTCGGCCATCCGCATCAGCGCTTCGAGCTTCACCGAAATCGCCTCGTGATCGTCGGCGCGCATGGCGAGGAGCTGGTCGGCCAGCTCGACGGCGTCGGACGGCCGTCCATTTGCCAGAGATCCCCAGGCCTGCGTCAGAATGCCCAGGCGGTTGCCGGGATCGGCGACAGGCTGTCGAGTCTGGGCCGAGGCGGCGCTCGACAGGAGCGCGACGAAAAGGACGACAGTGTTGAGGTCACTGATATAGCCAGACGAGCGACGAGGGATGCTGGTCTGGAAGAGAATGATACAAGCAAGGAACGGGCTTCAGGCTCCGGGCTTCAGGCACCGGGCTTCCAGGCTCCAGGCTTCGGGCTCCAGGATTCAAGCGCCTGCTGCAGGCTCCGGGGCTTCGGACTCCAGGCGCCGGCAACCCTGACCCCCTGAACCCCGAACCCTGAACGCTGAACTTATGATTGTTCTTGACAGAATAATTTGTCGGTTGTATCGTCCGACCGCAGCAACGCGTCGTAGACCGGGAGGAGCCCATGACCAGTCTCCAGTTGACCAAAGTGCCGGCCTCGAATGCGGCCATGCTGATTCGCAGGCCCGTTGCGGAGGTGTTCGAGGCCTTCGTCAATCCCGACATCACCTCGAAGTTCTGGTTCACCAAGAGTAGTGGCCGGCTCGAACCCGGCAAGCACGGTCGAGTGGGCCTGGGAAATGTACAAGGTGTCCGTACAGGTTCTTGGCAATATCCGTTGAAAAGAACAAGAGGATCGTCGTCGAGTGGTCCGGCTATGGCAGCACGACCACGGTCGAGTGGACGTTTACGGAACGCAAGGGACGGCACGACGTTCGTGAGCGTCAGCGAAAGCGGCTTCACCGGGACGCGGTGACGAGGTCGTCGAAAAGGCGCTTGGCTCGACCGGCGGCTTCACGCTGCTCATGGCCGGCGCCAAGGCGCTACCTCGAACACAACATCAGGCTGAATCTCGTCCCCGACCGTTTTCCGCCGGAGCCTTCCGATGAATCTCATCACTGACTTTCGTTTCGCGCTCCGGTCGATGGCCAGAGCCAAGGGCCTGGCCCTCACCGTCATCGTCACGCTCGCGCTCGGCATCGGCGCCAACGCGGCGATCTTCAGCGTGGTCCGGGGCGTGCTGCTTCGTCCGCTCGTCAATCGCGACGAGGATCGCCTCATCTACATCCGTCAGAGCGCCCCCGGCATCGACGTGGACAACGCCACGTTCTCGGTGCCGGAGATCCTTGACCTCCGCGCCAGCGTGAAGTCGCTCTCGGCCTTCGGCGACTTCTCGATGATCGACTTCACGATGGCGGGCCTCGGCGAGCCGCGCGAGGTGCGCGCGGGAGTGGTGGGCGGATCCTTCTTCGAGGTCATGGGACTCCATCCCGTCCTGGGTCGCCTCATTCAGCCGGCAGACGATGGGGCGCAGGCGGCGGGAGTGGCGGTGCTTACGTATCGCTTCTGGAACAGCACGCTCAAGGGCGACCCGGCGGTCCTCGGCAGAACGATCCGGCTCGGCGAACGCTCGGCGACCATCATCGGCGTGCTCGAACCGTCGGTGCCCTATCCGGCGGAAACAGAGATCATCGCGAACATCGTCACCAGCCCTCATCACCTGTCGGCCACGATGGCCACGGGCCGTGTGCACCGCATGACGGAGCTCTTCGGCCGGCTCGCTCCGGGCGCGGAGCTCGAGACGGCGCGCGCCGAGCTCGCGCACGGCGCACCGCGCGATCGCTCAAGGATCATCCCGAGGCCTATCCGCGGAATGCGGACTTTCGCATCGACGCCGTCCGGCTGCGCGATCAGATCACCGCGCCGGCGCGAACCGTCCTGCTGGTGCTGCTGGCGGCATCGGCCCTCGTCTTCGTCATCGCGTGCTCGAACGTCGCGAACCTGATCCTCGCGCGATCGCTCAGGCGCGAGGGCGAGCTCGCCGTCCGCGCGGCGCTCGGCGCGAGCGCCGGCGCGCTTCGTCGGACGCTTCTCGCGGAGAGCCTGCTGCTCTGCGGCGCCGGGGCGATCCTCGGCGTCGTCATCGCCTGGCCGGCGGTGGCGATCCTGGCCCGATACGCGGCGCGCTTCTCGATCCGCGCGCTCGATCTCACCGTGGATGCCACGCTTCTCTGGGTCGGCGTGGGCCTCGCGCTGACGGCCGCGGTCCTCCTCGCGTTCGTGCCGCGGCTGCCGTCGGCGGAAGCGTCGAACGGCCTGGGCCTCTCGAACGGCAGCCTGCGGATCACGTCGGGCACCAACCGGCGCCTCCGCGCGTTCGCCGTCACGCAGATCGCCGCGTCGTTCGTCCTGCTCGCCGGCGCGGGCATGCTCATCACGACGCTGCTCTCGCTTCAGTCGGTCAAGACCGGCTTCAACATGACGAACGTGCTCGCGATCAACGTGCCAGTCGTCTCTTACGGGCGCACGCCGGAGCAAATCAGCGGCTTCTATCAGGAGGCGGTGCGCCGCATCGGAGAGCTGCCGGGCGTCGAGCGCGTCGCCGTCGGGACCGTAGTCCCCTGGCGAGACGCGGGCAACGTCATTCCGGCATTTCAGTTTTCGGTAGAGGGATACGCCAAGGCGAACGGCGAAGAGGATCCGCGCGGGCGCTTTCGCATGGTCTCGCCCGGGTTCTTCACCGCGCTCGGTGTCCCGATCATAGCCGGGCGCGATTTCAACGATGACGATCGCCGCGATCGCGAGCAGGTCGTTCTCGTCAGCCAGAGCGTGGCGCAGCGTATGTTCGGGAGCCAGGACGTATTGAACCGCTACCTGATGTGGACCGATCCGGTAATGGCATTCATCGACGTCAGCACCAAGCCGCCGACGAATCGTCGGCCTCGTGCCCGACATCGACGACGAGAACGTGGTGCCGGGACCGGCACTCACCGTGTATCACCCGATTGCACAGGAGCCAGGGGGAGGACGGCTCTTCGTCCACGCGATGACCGATCCCTATTCGCTGGTGGCGCCGATTACGAAGATCGTGCGGACGCTGTCGGCCGAGCAGCCGGTCGAGCGCGCCGCGACGCTCGAGGACGTGCGCGCGGAAGTGCTCGCGCCCGAGCGGCTGAACGCGTTCGTCTTCGGCGGATTCGCCATCGTCGCGCTGCTCATCGCCATCGTCGGCGTTGCGGGTGTGCTGGCGTTTTCAGTGAGCGCGCGAACGCGCGAGTTCGGGATCAGGCTGGCGATCGGTTCGGCGCCGAGACAGCTCCTGCTCGAGATTCTCGGTGACGGCGCCGTGATTGCCGGCGGGGGAATCGTGGCTGGAGCGCTGGGCGGGATCGCATTCGCGCGGGTGCTGGACCGTTACATTCAGGACGTTCGCATCCCGGGCGCGGTGCCCATCGTCCTGGCCGCGACGATTCTCGTGGCGGCGGCGATCGTTGCGTCGCTCGTTCCGGCGCTGCGCGCCTCGCGCGTGGACGTGATTCAGGCGTTACGGGCGGAGTGAGAAACAGGCAACAGGCATCGGGCTCCAGGCTTCGGGAGACGGGCTCCCGGTTCCGAACCCCTGAAGCCCGAAGCCTGTAGGAGCCTGCCGAAGCCTGCTGGAGTCTGAAGCCCGTCGTAGCCTGAAGTCTGAAGCCTGTTTACGGCAGGTGCACGATGTCGGCGGTGTTGGGGCTCGCGGGCCACTGGAAGGCCGAGTTCCCTCCAGACGAATTCTTGATGAACCAATACCCGATTGACGAGCGGAACACCGCCACATCTGCCTTGCCGTCGCCGTCGTAGTCGCCCGGCACCGGGACATCACCGAGCGCCGTGGCGCCGAAGTTCTGATTAAAGGTCGCGCTCGGCCCCGAGTAGTCGATCTTCCAGATCGCCGTATTGAGATTGAAGACGGCCATGTCCGTCTTGCCATCGCCGTCGTAGTCCGCCGGCACAGGCATGTCCACGTTTGCGGCGCCTACCAGCTTGTTCGTCGATCCACCCAGCACCGACCACTGACCAGTCGTCGTCAGGTAGACGGCCGGGTCGGCCTTGCCATCGCCATTGTAATCGCCCGGGACCGGCACGAACGCCTTGGTTCCAGTGTCCACGCCGACCTTGTAGGTCTTCTGGACATTGTAATTGTTCGACGACTGCAGGACGAACCACTCACCCGTCGTTCGCCGGTAAACCGCGATGTCGCCCTTGCCGTCGCCATCGTAGTCGGCGGGCACGGGCACGTCGAACAACGCCGCCGATCCGAGCGTTCTGGTGATCGACTGCCCGTTCGATGACTGGCGGATGGAATAGGTACTGGTCGTACGACGGAAGACAGCTGCGTCGGTTATCCCATCGCCGTCGTAGTCAGCAGGAACCGGCTGGTCGAGATCGGCTGGTATGTTTGAACCCCACGAGATGGAGGACTGACCCTGGATGAACCAGTTAGCCGTCGTCGACCGAAAGACCGTTGGGTCGCTCGCGCCATCGCCGTTGAAGTCGCCGACCGTCGTGATAACCGTGTCCCACTGATTGGCTGGGAGCGGAGCGGGCGTGCCGGCGCCGCCGCCACCACTACCGCTGGAGGCTGACTGCGAGACGCTTACCGACTTCCCTGCGATGGTCAACGTCGCCGTGCGCACTGTGGTGCCGGTGTTTGGTGAAACGTCGGCCGTTGCCATGCCGCCGCCGTTGCCGGCTGTCCCCGCGCTGAACGTCACGAAGGTCTTGTTGCTGGTCGCCGTCCACGCGCAGCCGGCCGTTGTCGACACATTGACGCCGAAGAACCCGCCGCCTGCCGGAGCCGAAATCGACGTCGGCGACACGCTGTAGGTGCAGTTGGGTGGCGGAGGCGGAGGAGGCGGTGGACCGCCCACGAAACCGTCGGTCTTGATTCGCTGCGCTACGAGTGTATTGAAACTACGATCAGTTGCGACTAACCACTCTTGTCGGGCGCCGGTGGCGGCTATACGCGGATTGAAATTGCCGCTCGACTCAACAGTGGTGTGCGTGACTGTGACCTTGGGCTCCGTCCCGCCTGTTGATGAAATCTGAAAGCCGACGTTCTCAACGGTCGAGCCGTGTGTAACGAGAAAGTACGTGTCCGACATGGGGTTCCGCGCCAGACCGAGCGCGTCGTACGCCGCTTGAGTTGCGAGAGCCAGGATGCTGCCGTTCAGCGAACCGTCGCTACCCAGGAAGCGCCCATAGAAGACACGACCGCCGCTCGGCAGGGTCCGAGCCCACGCCGCGAAATACTGAGTGCCATCGAAAATGACCTCTGTAACGTACGTGGCACCTGCACTGTCCAGGGTCACCGGAGTGCCGATAAGAGCACCCGTCGATGCGTTGATGCGCTGTCCCTTCACGCCTGCCACGTTGGTAGCGTCTTTGTAAGTCGTGTAAACAACGAAGAACTCACCGGCCCCGTTGTACGCGACGGAGGGCAAACTCTGAATTTCCGCGTTGTCGGTCGTGCTGGTCAGGTCGATCTGGTTGCCAATCAACGTGCCGTCGGCCGCCACCAGTCTGGCTTTAATCTCGGCGTTCGGACTGTTCCTCCAAGCCACAAGAAACCGGTTCTGACCGCCGCCGGCATAGGCAATCGCTGGTCCGGATTCGGAGAAAGCGCCGGTGGTGTTCCCGATTTGAAAATCTCCTGTGAGGAACTTCGGTGTATTGTCGCCGTTCACGCCGACTACGCGTCCGAAGACCACCGAGCTGTTCGGGTTCAGTCGCGAATCCAACCACGTGACAAGGAATCCTCCATTGCCGCCGTCAACGGCGCCACCAAATGCAACACGGGGCACCATGGTAAGCACGCTCGTCTGGGGAATCTGGAATGAGGCGGTACCCACCGGAGTCCCGTCGAGTGTTACGAAGCGGCCCTTGATAAATCTGCCGGAGACAGCGAAATAGAGCTGATGGTTCGGATCGTATGCGGCGTCAGGATATCGATGCTGCTGGCCGTTCTTGCTGGCCTCGAACGTTTCTCCTTGGCGGGTAACCTGCGCGAAGGCGTTTTGAGGGAGAACCAGAAGCAATAGGAGGAGCAGAACCCGGCCGGGGAGCGGGAATCTTGAACAAACCACGAACATACCCATCTTGCAAAAACCTCGGAAAAGCTGTTGTTAGTTCAGGCGGCGTGCTGGCGGACGCTGCATTCCCTTGCCCAAACGTATCGGACCAAAAGACACAGTAGGGTAGACGAGGATCAAAGGCCTGTCAATCAAGCCTTTGCGGCTGAGCTTTCTGGAAAGCGAGGCTAGTTGGGCGGACGCTGATTGGGATCGCCCTGCGGGGGCGGATTGATCACACCCGGCGTCGTCGAACCACCCTGAACGCCCCAGGGATTCGGGCTGACGTCTTCCTCTTCGTCGGGGGTCGTGTTGGGGACCGGCGTGAGCGCCGGGATGTTGACGTTGTTCGGCTGCCCGTTGGCTCCGCCCGGGCCCGGGAACGGCGTGGGCGCGAAGGGCCCGCCCGGATTCGCACGCGGGTTGAACGGCTGCGCCTGTGGGAACGTCTCCGGCGCGTTCGGATTGACGAAGTTCGCCGGATCGTTGCCCTGATCCTCGTTCTCGTCCATGCCCTGCTGCGGCTGCATGCTGGGCGGTGCGGCCTGCGGAGGGATGAAGGGCTGAGGCGACCGCGGCATCGCGGCCGGAGGCGGCGCGGCGCCTCCGCCGGACGCCATGATCAGGATGCGATCGTACATGGATGCGCCGGTCGAACCGGCGGGCCGGCTTGCGGCCATGTAGCCGGTTGCGGACCGCAGGATCGTTTCCAGGGCCTGTCGCTCGGTGATGCCGTTGAACTCGAGGGTCAGCGGCGGGCCGAACACCTTGTCGCCATTGACCACCTTGGTCTGGCCCACACGCGACCACTCCGCGAGGATTTGGCGCGCGGGCACCTCGTGAGCTATCAGGAATACCCGCCCGTTCTCGATCCGCAGCTGCAGGTCGCCGGCATGGGCCGCCAGAGGCGCCAGCAGCACCAGGCTGGCAAGGACGATGGTCAGTCGGGAAGGGCGCATGACCAGGATCCAGTATACGCCCGTCGCCCCCAGACGGGGAGCCAGGACAGGCCTCTAGGCCAGCTTGGTAATCCAGAGCGGGGAGTCCTTGCGGGGAAGGTCGCACGCCCGGCAGATGTCCGGGCCGCCGCTCTCGAGGTGCGCGCGCCGGACGCGCACGGTAGGGCTCGCTGTTCCAGATCTCGCGGATGGACGACGTCCTGAGGTCGCCGAGGATCGACCTTGCCGTCGAAGTCGGCGCAGCAGAGCGCGACGCGGCCGTCCCAGAGCACCGTGAACGTGAGCCACTGGCGGTAGCAGGGGAAGTTGACGTCCGACTCGCTCGTTGAGCGTGCCGGCCCAGTTGTGGAGGTCGGTGATGTGGACCTTGTCGGCGACGCGCCTGCCAGTGCTCGATGAACGCCTGCTTCGTCGGCCGAGTTGTTCTGCCGGACGAACGACAGAATCAGCTTGGGCCGCGTGCGCCCGAGCTCGCGCGCGGATGCGGCACGCAGGCGCTCGATGTTGGCGATGACCTTGTCGTACTTCAGGCCGATGCGCGTGCGACTCGAACACCTCCCTGCCCGGACGCGTCCACGCTGATGTTGATCGCGTCGAGGCCCGCCTCGATCATGCCGCGCGCGACCTGCGTCGGTGATGAGCGAGCCGTTGCTGATCATGCCGACCTCGGGGATGCCGCGCTCCTTGGCGTAGCGGACCTTCTCGACGAGCTGGCGATCGACGAACGGCTCGCCGTAGTTGTGCATGCGGACGTGCTCGATGCCGAGCTCGACGCACTCGTCGACGATCTTCCGGTAGAGCCCCATCGTCCATGACGCCCTGGCGCCGGTGCATGTCGTCGCGCGGGCAGAAGACGCACTTGGCGTTGCAGATGTTGGTGCTCTCGATCTGGACGATCTCCGGCAGGCGCGGCGCGCGATCGCGTCCCGCCATGAGCAGCAGGCGACGCACCGGCCGCGCGTTGGCGAGGAGCAGCTTCTCTGCGCCGGCGCGCGCCCGACGGCCGAGCGGGATTGACATGGTCAGCGTTTCTGAAAGTAGTCGATGACTCTCACCAGGATCTCGTCGAGCTGCGACCTTCGGCTCGTAGCCGATGAGCCCGCGGATCTTGGAGATGTCGGGCACGCGGCGCGGCATGTCCTCGAAACCCGCCTCGTACGCCTGGTCGTAGGGAATCGTCACGATCTCGCGACGCGCTCCCCGTCAGCGCCTTCACCCGCTCGGCGAGGGCGCGGATCGTGATCTCCTGGCCGTTGCCGACGTTGAAGACCTCGCCCGACGGCCCGCGGTTCGTCGATCGAGGCTGACGCAGCGCCCGCACGACGTCGCCGACGTAGGTGAAGCTGCGCGACTGCGTGCCGTCGCCGAACACCGTGATCGGCTGGCCGGCGAGCGCCTGGCGCACGAAGGTCGGGCACGACCATGCCGTACTGTCCGGTCTGCCGCGGGCCCGACGGTGTTGAAGAGCCGCACGATGATGACCGGCAGCTTCTTCTCCTTCCAGTACGCGAGCGCCAGGAACTCGTCGATGCGCCTTGCTGCACGCGTACGCCCAGCGGTGCTTCGGCGTCGGGCCGAGCACGAGATCGGCGTCCTCGTGGAAGGGCACCGCCGTGCTCTTGCCGTAGACCTCGGAGGTCGACGCGATGACGACGAGCTTCTTCTTCTTGTTGGCGTGCTTCAGCACGACCTCGGTGCCGTGGACGTTGGTCTCGATCGTGTGCACGGGCTGCTCGACGATCAGCTTCACGCCGACGGCGGCCGCGAGGTGGAAGACGACGTCGCACTGGTCGACCAGCTCGGCGAGCAGCGGCTCGTTGGTGACCGATGTCGATGCGTGTAGTGGAAGCCGCGGGCGGCCCTTCAGGTGCGCGATGTTGTCGATCGACCCGGTCGAGAGGTCGTCGATGATCACCGCCTCGTCGCCGTGCGCGAGCAGCGCTTCGGCCAGGTGGGAGCCGATGAACCCGGCGCCGCCGGTAATCAGCGCGCGCACGTTACCGGGGACCTTTCATCTGATGGAGGATGGCCTCTGCCGCCCGGGCGGCGGCGCGCCCGTCTGATCCGATCTCGTGGCGTGGCGAGGAAGCTCGAGCGGCGTTCCGCCAGCTCTGACCGGCGCTGTTCATCATACAGGAGGGTTCTGAGGGCGGGGGCGATCTCCGCGAGGCGGAGCGCGCCGCTCATGACGTCGGCCTTCGACAAACGGCGTGAGGTTGTTCGGAAGGTTGACCACGAGAGTCGGGACGCCGAGCACCATCGCTTCGATGGCCGCGGTCGAGTTGACAGTGACGAGCACGCGGGCGACGGCGAGCAGCTGCCCCAGATCCGCGGCGGGCGGCGCGATGCGGACGTTCGGCGCAAACGACGCGGCGTGCCGGTACGCGTGGGGCTCGTCGGCCGGGTGGCACTTCACCACGAGCAGCACATCATCCATCCCGCTGACCGCCGCTGCCAGCGCTGGAAAGGCCGGCCCAAGCTGAGAGAACTTCGACGCGACGACGACCAGATGCTGTCCATAGCGCGCGCCGAGGCGCGTCAGGACCGCCTCACGATCGGCGGGGGCCAGCGATTGCGCGGAGCTCGCGAGCCGATCGAGGCGCGGGCTGCCTGTCACCGCGAGGCTGTCCGGTGGAAACCGCCCGGCTTTCGAGAGATGGGCCAACGCGAGCTCGTCGTAGAGCAGCGTCAGCGTCGGCCGAGGAAATCCGGCGTCCTGGGGATTGGCCGAAGACGCGGCCATCTCGTCGGGGTCGTGCTGGTAGTTGAGCCAGTGCCGGTAGATGAAGCCGTGCTGCAGCGCCACGACGGGGATGCCCTGTCGTCGAGCCGCGAGATCAGGGCGCGTCCCCATCCGCCCGCCTCGGCGTAGGTGACGGCGACCCCGGGCTTGAGCGCGTCGAGCGCGGCGCCCGCTTCGTCCATCGCGCGCGCCGACCAGGGGAACTGGAGGTACGCGAGACCTCTCAGCTGGTTCTGGACGATCGGCCAGATGTCGCAGTCGCGGACGGTGGCGGCCGCCCTGATCTCGGGACTGCCGAGGAGCGCGCGCTCGGTCGCCTTGCGCGCGCGCCAGATCGAGAGCGACGGCCTGATGGCCGTTCTGCCCGCGAGGCGATCGATGCGGATGATCCGATCCTCGTCCGTTGCGGTCTGCCGGTAATCGTCGGCGCGCTGGCGCCATCCACGGCCTCGGAACTGCGTGCCGGGACCGACGCCGACGACCTTGAGCCTTTCACCGATCGTCCTGCTCAACTCGTTGAGCACCGGCCCCACATAGACGTCTTCTTCCGAGTCCTTCCGCCAGAACGCCGAATGGATGAAACACGCGACGTCGGTGGCCGAGCCGCCGAGCTGAGTGGCTTCACCCTTGCCTCTGAGAAAATCGTGCAGGTGAAAGTACTGTCCGCGAACGCGGGTGTTTCGCGCCTCCTGCCAGAAGCGATACCGGATTCGACGAGGCCCCATGTATTTCAGCTCATGCGCGCGGGCCAGCTGTTCGGCGATCCACGCCGTCGCGGGACTACCCGACCTGAGCTGAATCGAAGCCAGGCGCTCGCTTGCGATGAGGACGTCGAGTGCGTAGATGGTCCTGAAGCACTCGGCGATGGCGCGCGTCTTGTGGAGGTAGATCTCGGCGAACCACCAGAGCGAATCGCCTCGATAGGTGAACCGATCGCGCAGGGAGCGGCCATCCACCTGCATGGTTCGCAGCGACTTGATCCAGCGGTTGGCGTGGTCTTCGGATTCGTCGGCGTGGGCGGGCGTCAGGTAGTCCCAGAGTCCGACGTCGCGCGTGCCGTCCACTCCATGGATGCGGAATGTCGGCTCGTCGGACCAGGAGCGTTCGCTCGGATCTGAGCTCACGGTCTAGCCTGTCGCCTTGTCGGGTCTTGCTGATGCGACGTGATCGAGCACATCCCGCACCGATTCGTACACCATCCTTGCCGCGATGCCCTCGAGACAATCGGGTGTGCCGCCCACGCACCTGAGTGGAGGCTGGCGGACGCGGTTGCACGGGCTGCACGCCAGGTCGATGCGAACCACGCGGCTGCCAGCGGAGAGGGGTCCGTACCGACGCGGATCGGACAGCCCGAACACGGCCACGACCGGCGTCCGCAACGGCGTCGGCCAAATGCATCGGGCCGGTGTCGCCCGTCACCAGCAGATCCAGCCGTTCGAGAACCGCCGCCAGCGTGACCAGATCGAGTCGTCCGCTCAGATCCAGCACCTGTGCATCGGGCGGAAACGCCGAGCGCACGCGGCCGACGGCCTCCTCGTCCTCTGCCGATCCGGTCAGGACGATGGAGGCGCTTCGTTCCCGGAGCAGCCACGAGCCGACTTCGGCAAACCGCTCGAGCGGCCATTGCTTGATGGGACGTCCGCCTCCGACATGCATTCCCACGAGCGGGCGCTTCAGAGCGCGAAGGAGATCGAGCGCGCTGTGCCGCGCCGGATCAGGAGGCGTCAGACGCTGCCGGCCCGAATTCCGGAAAGGCGTCAGGTGACGTTCCACCAGCGAATCCACGGGCGCGGCGAAGGCCTTGGCCACGAGGCGAAGGGCATTGGTGGCCGTGTGGAGGCTCTGGTCGAAGTCTTCGCGCGCGGAGAGCAGGGGACCGCCGCCGCCGTTGTCGAAGCCCACGCGGTACCGCGCGCCAGACAGGCGCAGGAGCGCGTGACTCCGCACGTCGGGTTCGAAATTGATGCCGAGCTCATAGCGGCGATCCCGCCAGCTCATGGCTCGACGCGCGGCTTCTCGAAATCCCATGGCCTGATCGTCGCGAGCCAGCCACGGCAGGTCGAGGGTCTCCACGCGATTGATGCCGGGAACGAGCGCGCCGAGATCGCGATTCCAGCTGCCGACGGCCAGGTCGATCTCGGCGCCAGGCGCCAGCTCTCGAACCGCCGCGATGGCGGGCAACGTCATCAGCAGATCGCCGATGCGTTCGAGCCGGAAGAGCAGGATGCGCACCGGGTTTTTTGGCGCATCCGGAGAGAAGAGGATGCGTTCCGGCGCGGTCAGGAGGCTCAGCCCCCAGTCGGCCGCCGCGACGAGGCGGCGTTCGCGGGGATCATAGATGTAGGAATAGCGTGGCACGGAACGCTGCCATTGTACGGCCTTCGCGCAACTACCTGACTTCAACGCGGTCGACCATGACGCCGATGACGCGGTCGTCACTCGTGCCCAGCGCATCCTTCGGATTCCAGGGATTGACCGCAATGCGAATGCGCGTGGGTTCGTCGCGATTCGATGCGACCTGCGCCGCGCTCGGTGGAATGGCGAACGAATACGGATTGAAGCCGGAGGTCACCTCCGCCTCGCCCAGAAGCGTGTCGTCGAACGACACGGCGACACGCGCGGCCGGTATGGTCGAAGGGCGCTTGCCATCGTTCAGCCAGAGCGTCACGAGCCTCGCGTCGGATCGAATGCCGACGACCGAGATGTACGACACGTCGTGCGTCCACCTGAACGTCACATCTCCCGAGCGTTCCTTGGCGTGGAACCGCGCGACGTTGAGATCGTCAAGGGTGCCGATGTCGAGCGCGAACCACGGCGGCGAGGGGGCGGGCTTCACGAAGCGATAGATGCCGAAGTCGAATTCCTTCATGCGCACGCGCGTGGGGTACTGGTTGCGTGTCGACTCGTACTCGGGGACCTGAAAGCGATCGCTGGCCACGGGACTCGCCGCGATGGTTCGGGAGAGCAGATCCGTGCCGCCGCCTCCCAGGAAATAGATCTCCTTGTAGCGCGCCCGCGCGTGACCCAGGAACTGTCCGAAGAGCTGCTTGTCGGGTCGCGGAGCGTTCAGGACGAGCACGTTCTTCGCGTAGATGTAGGCGAGCGGCAGCGCCAGCACGTGCATGTCCGATGCGGTTCGCGATTCGACGATGAGAAGATCATCCTGACCGAACCTCGAGGCGAGCTGCTCGATTCGCGGAATCAGACCGGCGTACTCGACGTGCTGCCGCACGGCGTTCGTCGCCTGGACGAACTGCCAGCCCATCCACCCGATCAGAATCAGGCCGCCCAGAACGGCAATGGCCTGCAGTCCCGCCCGCCCACCCTTGAGCGCCCATTTCCGGCGCCGCCACTCGGAGACCTCGCTCACGCCGAACGGCCCGCTTTCAAAAGCGCGAAACGCAAGATAGGCCGCGGCCACGAGCGCGATGGGGAGAATGACCGGAAGGAATCGGCGTGCGACCCAGAAGTGCATCGGCACGATCCGCAGCTTGAAGAAGAAAAAGATGGCGTAAATGATGCCGGTGAGCAGAAAAGCAGGGTCGCGCCAGAACGATCGGCGAATCAGCAGGAGCAGGCCGATCACGCCGGCGAGGAGTCCGACGCGCGTCGAGTACCACGTGAACGCGTGGATCGCGGTCGCGTCGTGGAAGGCGATGCGCCCGCCGGGCTGCCTGAAGCAATAGGCGTAGATCGCGAGAACCGCGACCAACCACCCAATCACGATTGGCAGCCGGGCGGCGGTGCGAATCGCGATGCGGTCCGAGCGGACGACGGCCGCCACCGCGGCGAGAAGGCCGAACATCAGCGCCAGCAGAACGAATCGAAATGCGCCCAGGTTGTCGATGAAGCGCAGCGGGTAGGTCGAGTACGGCGCCATGCGCTCGGTGAGATACATCCACCACAGGATCAGTCCGGCTCCCAGGATCAGAATGCCCGACCACGGCAACCGGCGGCGCACGAGGAAGCCGAGCACGAGCGACGCGCCCATCGCACCCAGTGCGAGCACGGCGTCGTATCTCAGGAAGAGCAGCTGCAGAACCAGCACGGCCATGATCGGCCCGAAGAAGCGATCGCCGTCCACGTGCGCGCGCGCGCCGGCCAGAAGCGCGGCGAAGAGCAGCGCCTGCATGACGACTTCGGCGTTCGGATAGCGCGCGAACCAGACCTGGACGATGTTCAGCGCCAGCAGGGTCGCCGCCGCGCCCGCGGGCAGCCAGCCTGTCAATCTCCTTGCGGCGAAGTAGACGCTGAGAACGCCGAGGATCGCCCACACGCCCACCGTCTGGCGCGCGCCGCTCAATCCGTTCAGGGCATAGCCGAAGGCAATGGATACCGGATAGAGATGCGGAAACTGTCCGAGCACCGTGCCCTGGGCGGGATCGATGATGAAAAATCCCATGAACCGCAGGCCGTAATAGGTGGGTCGTCGATGCGATGGGAAGAAGAGGCGGCGCTCTTCGGCGGGTACCGACGCCACGACGGGATCCGTTGGCAGGATCGTTCCGCGCTGCGCGATCTGGATCCCTTCGTTCATGTACGTGCCGGGATCCTTGCCGCCGATGATGTACTCAGACGAAGGGAAGTTCTGCCACAGCCCGAGCCCGACCAGGAGCACCGGAACGAACGCGATGAGATTGGGTCGAGTCGTGCGCTCCTGATAGAGAAGACGGCCTCGCACAACCAGAATCAGTAGAGCGGAAATGACGGCATCGACCAGCACGACTCTGGGGAACGAATAGCGCCCGACGATGGCGAGTGCCGAGGCCGATGGTCAGAGAGAACGACAGGCTGATCATCACCGACCAGTAGGCGCGTTCCTCCGTGGACAGAGCGGCCCGTCTGGCGCGATCCAGGATGGGGAGCCGAAAGACGATGGCTCCGGGCAGGAAACCGATCAGGATGAGGCGAAGGAACAGGATCAGCGCGGAGCTCACAGGCTCAGAGCAGGAGCGGTCGAAACGTTAACATGCGCGTGATCCGCCGGGCAACCGGCCGCCGATATCACCGTGCGCCAGCCCGATGCTCGACAGCCCTGCTGTACACCTCGTCCAGATGAGAGACGTACTCTTCCCAGCTGTATCGGTGACGCGCGTCTTCCCGTGCGAGGCGCCCCATCTCGAGGCGGCGCTCCGGGTTTCTGAAGAGCGCCTCCATGGCTGACGCGAGCGCGCCGGCGTCCGCCGGCGGCACGAGCACGCCGGTCCGTCCCGACGCGACGACAGACGGTATGCCGCCCGCTGTCGTGGCAATCAGCGACGCACCCGACGCCATCGCCTCCATCACGATGTTCGGCAGTCCGTCCACGTTGCCGGCCTCATCTACCACCGAGGGCACGACCACTAGATCGGCGGCCGCGAGATAGCTCGGGACGTCGTGATGGGGAAGGACGCCGACGAATCGTATGCGGTCGGACACCTGCCGATCGGCCGCACGCGTGCGAAGCTCCGCTTCGAGGTCGCCTCCCCCCGCAATGGCCAGCACCAGTCCCGGCCATCTGTCCGACAGCTCGGCGACGGCGTCGATCAAATGCTCGAAGCCCTTCTTTCTCACAAATCGTCCCGCGGTAAATACCAGCGGCCCATCGTGGACGCCAAGCTGCTGCCGAAGCTCCGCCCTGGCTCCGGCATCGGGCTGGAACCGCAACGCATCGACGCCGTACGGCATCGTCTCCGATCGATCTGCGGGCGAGCCGAGCAGAATCGCGCGGTTTCGGAGATCGTCACTGCACGCCGTGACCCAGTCGGCGCGTGCGAACGCCGCGCGTGCAGCGCGGCGCGCCGGACCGAGACGCTCGGCCACGTACACATCGGAGCCGTGAAGGCTGATGACGACGGGCCGGTTTCCGGCGGCCGTCGAGGCGAGAACGCCGCTTGGAATAACCCAGTGTCCATGGACGATCGTCGCGCCGGTCTCGCGGGCCACCTTGCCGACCGCCCGCCATCCCGCCGCGAGCGCAAACGGCGCCGCAAGATACGCGCGCGACCGCATGCGCACGTCCGATTCGAGCGAGTCCGCGTAGCCAAACACGTTCAGCCTGGCCACGGGCGCATAGCGAAACGGATGAAAGTGAATATCGCCTTCGCGTCCTGCGCGCGTCAGCAATGGATGCCAGGGCAGGACGACGTGCACTTCGTGGCCCAGCGCGGCGACGCCGTGCGCGATGGGTTCGACAAAGGTGCCGATGCGGTCGCCAGGGTACCGGGGATACGACGTCGTGACCATGACGACGACGTGCCGTCGAGGCGAGGCTGTCACTGTGCGCCCGATTCTGGAGACCGCGAGCGATCGCCCGGTTGCCTGGGAATCGGCGAGGGTCTGCCGGAGGCCAGTGCGCTCGCACACACCACCAGTGTCGGATCGATGATGGGTATGCGGAATCGCTCCTGCGGAAAAAACACCAGGCAGGTCAAAACAGACGACGCCGCGAGCAGCCACAGCGCATGGGGCTGGCTGGCCATCCTCCGCTGTCTCATGAAGCCGACGATCGCCGCTGGCAGCAGCATCCCATAGGAGACGACCGTGGCCAGGAAGTATCGGCGGGAGTGAAGGCGATACGACGGTCCGATCGGCACCCAGGTATAGAAGAACTTCCGCGCCTCGAGACCTGTCCACCACGCCGGATCGCGTCGGATGTACTCGAAGGCTTCGGCATAGTAGACGTGCTCGAGTTGTTCGGCGCTCAGGCCGGGATGCTGGTTTCTGAGCTCGAGGTTTGCGCGCTTGAGCGCCGGATTCGCCGCGAGATCGCCTTCGCCCGGCGAGAGCGGATGGTTGCCGGTCCAGAACGTGACGCCGCCCTGCGAGGCGATCAACACGAATCGCCCGTACTGGCGCACATTGCGAATCGTCCAGGGGCCGATCGTGAGGGCGGCGCCCAGAACGAATGCGGCTGCAATCGTCCATCGGCGGTGGCGGACGAGCCACAACGCGGCCAGGCCGAGAAAAAAGAGCATCGTCGGGCGCGTCAATGCGGCAGCGCCGGCGAGCAGTCCCGAGCCGATCGAGAGCCCTGCCTGACGATCATCGCCGCTCTCCGACGATTGCTCTGTGGCGCGATCCAGCATCGTCGCGCTGGCCAACGCCAGGAGTGAGAACAGCGTCTCGCTGAAGACGTAGGCGGGCGTCCAGACGAGAGGCGGATAGATGGCCGCGATCCATGCCGCCGCCGCGCCCGCGGTCCGGCCCGCCGCGCGTGACGCGATGGCGGCGACGAGCCAGATGATGCCGGCGCCGAGCGCCGCCTGCGCGACCTTCACCGTCGCTGGAGACGCGGGCGGGTCGGACACGACGCGCCGATCGATCGTCCCGAGCGCCGCCAGGAACAGCGGGTACAACGGCGCGCGACCGATCTGTTCTGACGTGCCGCTCGTCGAGTCGGCGGCATAGGCAAGTCCGCGTCCCTCGAACAGGCTCTTCGCCAGCGCGAGGTATTCGACCTCGTCGTGCGTCAGCGGCCCGTCGGTCCAGTACCCGAGGCCGAATGCGAGCCGCAGGACGAGACCCGCCGCGATCGCGAGGCCCACCGCAGGGCTGGCCACAACGTGACGGCGGGTGGGTGCCGCCTCGGTAGGGTTCACGCCGTCACTCCCTGGCTTGAAAACGCAGGGATGAAATCTGCTCCGAGACGAGACCGACGAGGAAGACGACGACGGCGAGCAGGATGAGCAGCACCGACGAATTGGTGACGTGCGGCTGCGTGATGATGGTCCACACGCCGTAGACGGCGCCGATCGAGAACGACGCGAGGCTGAGCGGCAGGAAGATCCGGAGCGGGCTGAAGATCGTCACGATCTTCAGGAGAATCAGGAAGAACTTTACGCCGTCGCGCGCGAGGCGAATCTTCGAGTGCCCGAGCCGTGGCCTTGCCTCGACCGGCTCGAAGCGCACGTTGTAGCCCGCCTTGATGAACGCCAGCGTCGTCGTGGTCGGCGTCGAGAAGCCGTTGGGCAGGAGGTGCAGGAACTCGTGCAGGTACTCGCGCCGGGCCGCGCGGAAGCCGGAGGTCAGATCCGGAATCGGCTGGCCCGTGAGATATGCGGCCAGCCTGTTCAGAAGATTGTTGCCGAGCCGCCGGGCATGCGTGGCCTGTGTCGACCCGGATCGCGCGCCGATCACCAGGTCGTAATCGCCGAGAGCCGCCAGGAGTCGCGGCGCATCCGATGGTTGATGCTGGCCGTCGCCGTCGATGATCAGGATGTACTCGCCCGAGGCGCGGCGGATGCCGGTCTTGACCGCCGCGCCGTTGCCCTTGTTGTACGGGTGGCGGATGACGGTCGCGCCGGCCCGGCGGGCTCGGTCCGCGGTCTCATCCGAGGATCCGTCGTCGACGACGATGATCTCGCGCCAGCGCGCGATCGACGCGAGCGCGCCGACGACCTGGCCGATGCTCTCGGCTTCGTTGCAGGCGGGGATGAGAATGGATGTGCTGCCGGCCTCGGCCACGCCGTTGCCTCTACGTCTCTCGACGCCCGCCGACGCCGGCTACGTCTCGCTGGGCGACTCGTTCAAGGCCAGCTCGATTGTCCGGACGCGGTAGAGGAGATCCTCGATCAGCTTCCGGTTGCCCGAGATGACGTCGGCGACCAGGCCGATGAGCATCACCTGGAATCCGACGATCATGCAGCACGGCCGACAGGATCAGCGACTGCAGGTGGCCGAGACCCGTGCCGGTGACGTAGTAGTACAGAAATCGGGCTGAGATGGCGACGCCGATGCCGAAGATGATGAGGCCGATGTACGAGAACACCTTGAGCGGCTCGTACATCGCGTAGATGCGGACGATCGTGGCGCGCCGACGCCTTGAGGTAGGTCCAGACGCTCTTGAACAGCCGCGATTCGCGCGTCCGCGGGTTCGTCGTGACCGGGACGTGGGCGATCGCCAGCCTCTTCTTGCCGGCCTGGATGATCGATTCGAGCGTGTAGGAGAACTCCGAGACGATCGTCATGCGGAGCGCCGCGTCGCGCGTGTACGCGCGGAAGCCGCTCGTCGTGTCCGGCACCTTCGTGTTCGGACACCTGCCGCACGACCCAGCTGCCGAGCCGCTGCAGGCGCTTGCGCGTCGCCGAGCATGTGCCGTCGAGCGCCTGGATGTTGCGATCGCCGATGACGATGTCGGCGTCGCCCGAGAGGAGCGGGACGGAGCAGCGTCGGAATGTCCTGCCCCGAATACTGGTTGTCGGCGTCGGTATTGACGATGAAGTCGGCGCCGAGCTTCAGCGCCGTGTCGATGCCGGCCATGAACGCGGCCGCCAGCCCCTTGTGGCGCCGGAACCGCACGATGTGACTCACGCCGCAGCTGCGCGCCACGCTCACCGTGCCGTCGGTCGATCCGTCGTCGATCACGAGGATCTCGATGATGTCGATGCCCGGGATGCTGCGGGGCAGATCGCGGAGCGTCGCCGGCAGCGTCGCCGCCTCGTTGAGGCACGGAATCTGGATGATGAGCTTTCTCAACGGCGGACCACCGTCTTTTCCGATGGCGTGTGCATCATGATCCGACGAGGCGTTCGATGACGCCGTCCCAGGTGACCGTGACGGCGCGATCTCGTCCCGCTTCGCCGAGCGCGCGGGCGCGCCCGCGATTCGACGCGAGCTCGTCGATGGCCGCGGCGATCGCGCGCGGTTCCGGCTCGGCGATCACGCCGTTCACCCCGTTCTCGACGAACTCCAGCGTTCCGCCGGAGTCGCGCGCCGTAATCACCGGCTTGGCGCGAGGAACGCCTCGAGCGTCACGTACCCGTAATCCTCGTCGAACGGCGCGTACGACCACAGCGAGCGCGCCCGCGTACAGCTCCACCAACGGTTCGTCGTCGATCGTGCCGAGAAAGTCCACGCGGTCGCCGATGCCCAGCTCCTGGACGAGCGTTTCGAGGTTCTCGCGCTGGGTGCCGTCGCCGGCGATCAGGAGCCTGACCTGCGACGTGACGAGGGCCATCGCGCGGATGGCCAGGTCCACGCGCTTGACGGCTTCGAGCCGCCCGACCGACAGCACGTAGTCGCCGTACGGGCCTGGAGCGAGGCGTCCCGCGAGCCTGGGCGGATGATACAGCGGCTCGGCCTCAAGGCCGTTGAACTTTTTCAGCCGGCCGGCCGTGTTCCGCGCGTTCGTGAAGAGGCGCTTCGACTCGGCGAGCATCGCGCGATCGAGCGTCATGAGGCGCTCGCGCAGGCCGACGTCCTCTTCGGTGTGCGCGAAGTCGCTGAACGGCGTTCCGCACAGCTCGTAGGCGGCCCGGTACTGATGGATCAGCCAGGTGACCTTGTTCGGGTGCCGCACGAAGTACGAGGGGAACTTCGTGGCGATGGCGAGATCGATCGGGCGCCCGTTGCTCTCGGTGAGGTCGAGCAGGCGCCACGCGGCGGCGTGCGCCAGAATCTCCTCCTTCGGATACCACTTGAACGGGAGCGCCACGTGCTCGGTTTCGAAGCCGTGCCGGCGGAGATGACGCACCAGCTCGCTGGCATGGCTCTCGGCCCCGCCCTGGACGAACGGCACCTGCGCCTCGCAAACGACGACTGTGCGTACGGACATGGCAGATTGGGCGCCCGGCGACCGACGGCCGGGCTGGATCGGTCGAGCCGCTAACGTATCACGTCGCGAACCGGAAGTTGATGACGTCGCCGTCCTGGACGATGTACTCCTTGCCCTCGAGGCCGACCTCGCCGTGATCGCGGCAGGCCGCGATCGAACCGCGATCGAGCAGGCGATCGTACCTCACGACCTCGGCGCGGATGAATCCTCGCGAGATGTCGGTGTGAATCTCGCCGGCCGCGAGCTGCGCGATCGTACCGCGCGGAATGGACCACGCGCGACACTCGTCTTCGCCCACCGTGAAGAACGAAATGTAGCCGAGCAGGTCGTAGCTGGCCCGGATGACGCGATCGAGACCAGACTCGGCCAGCCCGAGATCCGTCAGGAACGCCGCGCGATCCGCGTCGCCGAGCTGCGCGATCTCGAGCTCGATTCGGGCACACACGGGAACAGCCTTGACCGAGTGCTGGGCGGCCAGCGTTTCGAGCCCGACGTGCTCGGTGGCGCGAGCCATCTGGCCGATGTCGGCTTCGTCCATGTTGATGACGAGCAGCAACGGCTTGGCCGAAAGAAACTGGAAGCCGCGCAGGCGTTTCTGATCGTCGCCGGTCAGCTCCAGCGTCCGGAGCGGCGTGCCCTGCTCGAGCGCCGTCTTGCAACGTGCGACGAGCGACTGCTCGCGCTCGAGCTCGGCGCTTCGCCCCTTCTTGAGATCGCGAGCGATGCGTTCGAGCCGGCGTTCGGCCACGCCCAGGTCCGCGAGAATGAGCTCCTCCTCCATCGCCTGCACGTCGCGCGCCGGGTCGATCGAGCCCTTGGCGTGCGGCACCGACTCATCGCGAAACGCGCGGACGACGTGGACGAGCGCATCGGCGTTGCGGAACGCCGTCACATCGAGCAGCGCCTGCGCGTCCGCGCGAGGCCAACCGTGTCGGCGAACTCGATGGCCGCCGGCACTCGCTTGCGGGGGTTGAAGAGCGCCGTGAGGCGATCGAGCCGCGGGTCGGGCACGCGGGACATGCCGACGTTCGCCTCGTTCCTGCCGTGCGCCGGGCGCGGGGCATCCCGTCCCGTCGTCAGCAACTGAAACAGCGTCGTCTGGCCCGAAGCCGGAAATCCGATGAGTGCGGCGTGGAGCATGAGTCGCGGAACCGTCGGGATGCGCCGCCCGTCGAGGCCGGCGCGCGATCGGACGGGAGGATTCGCAGTGTCATGAGGATGCTATCACGTGCGCTGCAAGGGCCGTCGGCTCATGCAGTTCCGTGCAGTTCAGTGGGCAGCGTTCTCGCACGTGGCGAAAATTTAGCGTAAGCCATTGAGCTGGCTGCTTTTGCGATTGACACTACCCCCCCGGTCCTCTAGTATCGCCGTGGACTTTTGTGGAGTATAGTGGAGTATAAGGCGTGCTTCGGGGCAACGCGCCAGCCAGAATTGACGACAAAGGCCGACTCAAGGTGCCCAATGCGTTCCGGGCCCTCATAGAGAAGGAGTACGGCCGCGACGTCTTCGTCACCAGCGTCACGGGTGAGTCGGTCCGACTCTATCCGATGGCGGTGTGGATGGAGATCGAGCGCAAGCTCGGCCAGGTCCCCTCGACACATCCCTCACGACTCCGCTTCCTCGACCGCGTCAATTACTACGGCCAGCTGGCCGAGCTCGACGCTCAGGGCCGCGTGCTCATCCATACGCGGCTGCGCGAAAGCGCGAGCATGGCGGGCGAGGTCGATGTTCTCGGCAGCTACAACTACCTCGAGGTCTGGAACCACGAGCGCTTCGTCGCGCAGTCTGCAGCGCGATCCGTTCACCGACGACGATGCGCGCGCGCTCGCGGACCTTGGCATCTGACGTGGTGTCTCATTGACGACGGGACCGATCCATCAACCGGTGATGACGAACGAGGTGCTCGCCACGCTTCAGCCGGCGCGCGGCGGCGTCTTCGTGGACTGCACCGTCGGCCTCGGCGGTCACAGTGCGGCGCTCCTGGCAGCGGGCGCGACGCGGCTCATCGGCCTCGATCGCGATCCGGCCGCGCTGGCCATCGCCGCGCAATCGCTCTCGAGCTGGAGCGACAGGGTCGAGCTGGTCCACGCCGACTATCGCGAGGTTGCCGAGGTGCTCGACGCGAAGGGGATCGCGCGGATCGACGGCGCGCTGGCCGATCTGGGCGTCTCGTCGATGCAACTGGCCGCGGGCCGCGGCTTCAGCTTTCAGCGCGACGAGCCGCTCGACATGCGCATGGATCCGACGGGCGGGCCGACGGCAGCCGCGCTGCTCGAAGGCGTCACCGAAGCCGAGCTGGCGACCGTGATCTACACCTACGGCGAAGAGCGCTTCTCGCGGCGGATCGCCCGTGCGATTGTCCGCGAGCGGGCGATCGATCCGATTCGGACGACGGGGCGACTGGCGGCGGTGGTCCGGAGGGCGTTGCCCCGTCGCGGATGGAGCCGCATCGATCCGGCGACGCGGACGTTTCAGGCGCTGCGGATCTGGGTGAACCGCGAGCTCGAGGGGCTCGATCGGTTTCTCGTGACCGTCGCCGAGCGTCTGCGCTGCGGCGCGCGTCTCGCCGTGATTACCTTTCACTCGCTCGAAGATCGCATCGTGAAGCACACGTTGAGAGGGCTGGCGACCGGCGCGGGCATGGTGCTCCGCACCCTCACGAAGAAGCCGCTCGTGCCGACCGCCGAGGAAGTGGCAAGTAACCCGCGATCGCGCAGTGCGAAGCTGCGCGCGGCCGAACGGCTGGCCTGATTCGGCAGGCCACAGGACGGTCTGATGGAAGCATTCGAATACGCGATCAAGAAGGACGTTCGCAACAACCAGATCGTTCGCGAGATCGACGAGAGCCGGCAGCGGGAGCTCTGGCGGTCGGTCGCGATCGGGATCTCGCTCGTGGCGCTGATGCTGCTCTCGGCGTGGCAGCACTTCGAGCTCCTGCGCCACGGTTATCGGCTCGAGCAGATGCAGCAGGAGCGGGCGGCCGAGGAAGAGATCAACCGTCACCTCCGGCTCGAGATCGAAACGCTGCGATCGCCGAAGCGCATCGAAGCCCTTGCGACCGGTCGTCTGAGCCTCGTCGTGCCCGGGCGTGACGCGGCCGTGGTGATCGAGCGCGTCGTTCCGCCGGATCCGCCGGCGAAGTCCGTCGTAGCCCGCAAGTAGTCGCGGAGGCGATCGTGGCCGACCAACCAGTTCCCTGGCAGCCCACACTGAGAAGGCGCCTCATCGTCGTCGCCTGCGTGTTCGTGGCGTGGACGATCGGCATTGAAGGCCGCCTCGTTGTGCTGCAGGTCGAGCGCGAGATTCAGCAGCAGCACGACCTTCCAGAGCCGCATCATTCAGCATCTCCCCGCGGACTCACGTCGCTCAGTGCACGTGCTCGGCAGCCGGGGAGCGACCGGGACCTCGCGCGCCAGCCGATCGATCTCGGCCAGCAGCAGCCCCAGGTCGCCCCCAGCCGTCCCCGTATCGCGGCCGAGGTCCCGCGGGATCCAACGAGCCCTGAGATAGCCCTGGCGGTCGATCAGAAGCTCCATGTGGCGGGCCAGGGGCGGCTGCCGGTCTGAGCCCCTCGGCCGTCAGGTCGCGCCGGAACTGCATGTAGGCCGCCCCGGCCTCCGCCGCTCCATCGATCGCTATCGGGAAGAAGACGGACCGGCCGCCGAGGGCGCGGTACACGCCACCCGGGTCCCCGAGTGGCACGCCCAGGATCTCACCGCCGCGAAGCTTCAGCGCGACCGAGAGGCGGTTCAGCTCCACCAGGCGGTCGCCGGAGCCGGGCAGCGTGAAGAGGATCAGTAGCACGATCCCGCGGCCACGCCAGTCTCTCAGCGCGCGTCCCTCGCCCACCCCCGTCGTGAACGTGAAGTCCGGAGCGACCGCGACCGGCCGCACCGTGGCAATCGGACCGAGGTCCCGCGACCGCTCGGCCGCGCCGAGCGCGCGCACGAAGTTGATCACGTCCCAGCGCGCCTCGGGCGGGAGCTGGCCGGCGAAGCCCGGCATGCCCGAACCCGGAATGCCGTGGGTGAGCCACCAGAAGAGATCACCGGCCGTGTGGTCCGCCGCGTGCTGGGCCGTCAGGTCCGCCGGCGGCCGGGCGAGTCCCGCGGCCGCCGGCCCGTCGCCGTAGCCGGCAACTCCGTGGCACCTCTGGCAGTGCGTCCGGTACAAGCCCTCGCCCTGGACGATCGAGGCGGCCGCGTAGGGCACGGCGGGCCGCACGTACGTCGAGGGATTCGCGTCGACGGCCAGCGGATGGAGCGCGAGCACGGCGCCGAGCGCGAGCGCGACGCCCCCGCCCAGAGCGGCCACGCGCCAGCGCCGGGGCCGGATCACCAGCGCCAGCAGCAGTGCCACCAGACCGAGGGTCGCCACCTGGCTCCCGATCGCCACGCGAGGCTGGACCCCGGGCAGCGCCTTGGTCGCGGCCCAGTCGAAGCGGAACGACAGCGGCCACGCGATCTCGTCGTGCCGTCCCGGGGTCGTGAGCCCGATCACCGCCACGACGACGAGGATCGTTGCGACCAGCGCCGCTTCCAGGAGCACGTTGCGCCGGAGCGCGACCACCGCCTCCGGCGTCTCGGGCCCCGGCGCCGTAGACCGGCGGCGCCGACCAGAAGGTTCCGCGCCGCCACGGGAACGAGCGCTCCGAACAGCACCAGTTTCAGGAGCAGCCAGCGTCCATACGCCGTCCCGACCAACGCCGGCACGCCGCCCACCTGCTGCCAGGCGGCGTAGGCCCCGGTCACCGCGAGGATCGTCACCGCGGCCAGACCCACTCTTGAGAAGCGCTCGGCCGCCCTCGCGGCAGCGGCCACGCTCGGAAGGCGACGCGTCCAGCTGAGGCAGAGGGCGAGCGGGACCAGGCCCCCTGCCCACACGCCAGTGGCCAGGAGGTGGAGCCCGTCGAGCGCCATCGCGAGCCCACCGCCCTCGGCGGC
>CAVPJW010000002.1:0-1498229 GCA_963705525.1 uncultured Acidobacteriota bacterium | reverse complement strand
CTGGATCGCGCGCGTGTGCGAGGTGTTCGCTGCAGACTTGCCCAACGTGCCGATCGTACGTCTGCACGGAGACGCGCACATCGAACAATTCGCCGTCACCGAGGACGCATGGGGCCTCGATGACTTCGACGATTCGGCGCGAGGTCCGGCGCTGGTGGACATCGTTCGGTTCCTCGGCTCGGTCGACATAGCGCTCCGTCGGCGCGATTGGAGCCGCAGTCGCGAAGCGGTTTTCGACCGCTTCTTCGCAGGGTATCGACGAGGTCTCGCTGAGCCGGACTATCGGACGCCGCAGCCGGCCATCGTTGGTCGCCTCCGCACGCAAGCGCCGCGATCGCACGCGGCGTTTCTCGAGTGGGGAGAGACGCAAATGCAGCCGATGGGTGAGGCGGACGTGAAGGCCGTCGTGGCAGGGATGGGCGCGCTCTCGCGCGTCGTGCACACAGAGCGACCGGACCTGCCGCCAGGCTACCTGACCGTCGCTCGCGCGGGCTGGCTGCGCATGGGTGTGGGCGGCGCTCTGGCGGACAAGATTCTGATCCGCGTTCAGGGGCCATCCGCGGAACCTGACGACGATGAGCTCGTCGAAGCAAAGCAGGTTCAGCAGCTCGGCGGCCTTCCCTGCCTCGAACCGCCGCCCACCAGCCAACCAGCGCTTCGCGTGATTGCCGGAGTTAGGCAGGTTGGACGGCTGAAACACAACATCCTTGCGGCCGGTCCTGACCTCGTGATTCCAGAGGTCGAGGTGCAAGGACAACAATTGCGCAATTGGTGGATTCGCAGCTGGAACTGGTCCTACCGTGAGCTCCGCGTCGACGATCTCGGCTCCGTGCAGGAGTTGGAAGAGGTCGTCTACGACGGCGGCGTGCAACTTGGCGGTGGCGCTCTGAGGGAGCTTGCGGGAGCGCAGGCCTATTCAGGCCAGCAGAGGGAGCTGGAAACCCTCGCTCGGCTGGAGCGCCGGATCCGGGACGAAACGTCACGGCTAGTAGAGGAACTATTACTTGGATGGAAGGAACTCGGAGTGCGATGAGCCAGCGGGCTGTTGGAGACCGCATCGGCCGCGATTAACAACTGATCCTCCTGTTGGGCGCCCCGATAGACACGCCGGAGGTTCATATCTCGGCCCGCATGTTCCAATTCCCGAAATCGTACGGCTCCCCGTGAGCCGTAGTTCCCTCCATCGCTTGCCATGTGTCCCCGCCAGCGGTCACGCCGTCAGCGTAACGTTCACGAATTGCCCTTGCGCGACGATGCTAAAGTGCCGGCTCGAGCGGATGAAGCGCTACGGCGCATCGTGCGGCTGCTCCCACGGCAAGCGGCGCGACAAGTCTTCAGTCGTGCAACGGCCGGTACTTGCCGCTGTGGAGCGGGGTGGCGTGAGGCGGTGCCCGCTTTGTCGGCTGCGTCTTCCGTGGAGCCGGAGGGGTCGGAGCGAGCTCGCCGTCAGCAGATTCATCGACCAGAGTGGCGCACGGCGACGAACGACACCTGTTCCAGTGTGGGATAGCTGCCGCTCGAGTCGGGGTCTCGCGTGCCCGGAGCAATCTGTTGCACCGTGGTTCTGGCGGGCTTCACGGGACCAGGAAAATATAGGGCGTAGATAGCGTTCATCTTCGAGAAGTCGTCCACGTTGTCAAGATACACGTTGGCAGCGACGACATCAGCGAACGTCAGGCCCGCTTCCTCGAAATTGTCCAGCTGATTGCGCATCGTCTGGCGCAACTGGTGCTCCACGGTGGCTGCATAGATTCCCGAGAACGGGCCAGGCATGAAGCCGCTCTTGGCGGAGCAATACAAGGTGTCTCCGGCGAACACACACGGGCTCGCGGTCGGGCTGGGCGCCATGTTCTTCGGTCGGATGGCTCTCCGCTTCGACAGATCGCGCACGGCGACGCCGGTGAACACAATGTGTCCGGCCGGCAGCGCGGACACGGAGATCGTGGCACGGGCCGGCGTGTTGCCGAATTCGAATCGCTTTGCATAGAGCTCGTTCATCACACGGGCAGGAATCGCCGAAGTCAGATACGGATTCACGAAAACCACATGAGCCAGACTCAGGCCTGCGGCTTCAACGACCGCCTTGAAGTTGTCGAGCGCGGCGTCCACCTCGGCGCCAGGGTCAGTTGGAGTGGTTCCGCTCGCGGTTCGGCCTGGCAGCGACGAAATGAACAGGCGATCGTGGGTAAGTATCCCCGCTGAAAACGGCTGGCCTGAATCCCACCCCGGTATGTGGACCGGAGTCCGGCCATCGCGATTCACCACCGCAACCGCGTTGACTTCGACCGGAGTGCCTGGCAGGCGTCCCACGCCGATCAACGCGCGAGCGGGTGGGTCCTTCGGAAAGTAGCGTGCGTAAACGCGGTCGAGCGCCGCGCTGTTCCTGATGTCTTCCAGATAGGCATGCGTGTAGACCACATGGTCCAGCGTCAAGCCGGCGGCCTCGACCACCGCTTTCACGTTCTCGAGCGTTTGCTCGGCCTGTCCCTCGAAGGTCGCCGGCATCTGGCCATCCGCGGTTTCCGCGCCCTGACCCGACACGTATAGATAGCCATCTGCGACGACGCCGGGGCTGTACGGTCCCGCGGGTGCGGGCCCGACTGCAGGCACCACCGCCTTCTGCTGTGCACCCAGGGCAATGACGACGGCCAACAGGAGCGTCAGCGGCCTCATGCCTTCATCTTCCTGCGCGCGCGCGTCAGAATGTCACGTAGCCTCCGCCCCACGATCAGTTCCTCGCCGTCCTTCATCGTCATGGAAATGATCTGCAGGCGATCGGGCTGCCGCTCGGTCGGTTTACGACCCGCCTGCATGCCTTCGTGAGCTGCAGGCACCATGCTCGGGTTGCTGCTGGTCAGCACCTCGATGCGCGGCTCACCCGCGCGCAGCTCGCGGTCGCAGTCAGCAACGGTAAAACCGAACGCGTCCGAATCCCACGACACGGTCAAGGTTGGATAGCTGTTGCCACCTTCGGGGATTGCGATCGTCGTGGTGACGCCTGGCACCGTTTGGACGAGCGTGGCGATGCGCTCGACGCGCCGAGACCATTCCTTGTTGAGAGCGGCCAGGTCCAGCTTCGACCATGCCTCGACCGCCGTGAGCACCCCCACGATCTCTTCCTTGCCGACTTTCATCGCGCGGCAGACCGCGCCTTCCCAGGGGCTGCATTGCGCCAACGCCGCGTCGATCAGATCCTTCCTGCCGAGCAGGATTCCCGAGCACTGCGGCCCGCGCAAGCCCTTGCCGCCTGAGAAGCAGAACAGGTCGATGCCCATTCGCGCATACGAGGTCAGGTTTTCGATCGGTGGGATGCCCGCGGCGTCGTCGAGCATCAGCGGCACAGCCGCCTTCTTCGTCACGGCCAGTGCCGCCTTCAGCCGTTCGCCGAGCCACGTGGTGTACACCAGCGCGGTGCGCTCGTTGAGCGCAGCCGTGAGGTCGTCGACACTGCCGACGACCACCAGCTTTGCGCCGGCCAGGCGGATTGCGCTGTCGAAGGCGCTCCGTCCTCCGAGCATGATCACTTCGTTCTTCATGCCGGTGGTGTCCGGCAGTTGCCACACCTTTTCGGGATCGGTGCCCGCCATGCAGCCCGCCGTCGCCGCCGCCATGGCCCCGGCGGCTCCGGAGGTGACCATGCCGGATTCGGCGCCGGACAGCTCGGCCAGCTTTCTGCCGGCGGCTTTCTGGAGTTCGAACATGTCAACGAAGTGCTGAGCGGCATCGTCCATGGCGCGGCGGACCTCAGGAAACACCAGGGAACCGCTCAAATAGGTCCACGTGCCGCGCGCGTTGATGAAAGGGCGCACGCCGAGGCGGCGATACACCTCGCCTGAGGCAGGTGCTCCCGTTGCGGCGGCCAGCGATTTGGTGGCTACCCGCACCGCGATCGCGCCGTAGACTGGAGCAGCCGCCAACCATGTCAACCAGGTTCGACGATTCATGCAGTCACCTCGCACGTGGTACAGAGCGGCGCTATCTTATCCGAGCGCGGACGGGCGCTGAGGTCCTTTCATGCGCACATCGATGAGTCGAATTGGCGTCCCGATCATCGCCATGCTTGCAGGTGGCGCGTTGCCGGCGGCGCTGTCCCAGGCGCCGTGTGAGGTCACGTTCCCCACGGCAAGCCTGTCCGTTCCTTACGTGTCTGGAGAACCGGCCCTCCATCTCGACCCACGCGCCGTGCCGTGGCGGGACGCCGGCACTGCCAGGATTGTGAAGGACTGCTCTCGAACCGTGGACTACCCGGACCTCGACACCGAGGTCCGCGCGTTCTGGACACATGCGCTCTGTCTACCTGCTGTTCGCGTGTCCGTACCGATCGCTGAATACGTTCCCGCCCGCCGCGGACGGTCGCGATCGAGACAAGCTCTGGGACCGTGATGTGGTGGAGATCTTTCTGGGCGACGACTGGAAGAACATCCGCCACTACCGCGAGTATGAGATTGCGCCGACCGGTGACAGGGTTGATTTGGCGATCGATCTCGACGGAGGTGGCGAGGGCAGAGCGTGGGATTCAGGTTGGGAGACTCGAGCCCGGATCGATGCCCCGGCCAAGATCTGGTACGCGGCCGCGAGAATTCCCCTGAAGTCGGTATCGAGCGACAGCGTGGCGCCAGGCACGCGGTGGCGTATCAACCTGTACCGGATCGACGGCGACGGACCGGATCCGGAGCGGCGGTTTCTCTGCTGGCAACCGACCTGTGTCCGTGACCGCGACCCCAACCATGTGCCGGAAGCGTTTGGGACGCTCACCTTCCTACCGGCGGGGACGCCAATCAAGGCGCCGATTCACGCCTCGACTTCGACGAACTGATGGATGGAACCGATCGGCGCTTGTCGACCGACCGCTTAGCTAGGGATTCCGCCACGAGTCACCCGATCCAGCACCTCGAGGGTTCGGTCGAGTTGCGGCGGGCTGATGTAGTAGCCGATGTCCACGCGGAAGCCCTCGTCCCTTCCTCCCACGATAATCCTGTGTTTGTCTCGGAGGTGGGTCACAAGGTCGCCTGGCTTCAGCTTCACGGTTCGATACGCCGACATCCCACAGTGCAAGGCTGGATCACTCGGGCTGAGCGGTTCAATGCCGGGCAGCGTCAAGAGTCGCTGACTGAAGCTCGTCGTCAAGGATCGGAGCCTGGCTTCGATCTTGTCGATTCCGATGGCGTGCGCGAAGTCGATGGCGTCGCCAAGAGCCATTGCGGTTGCCCACGACCGGTTGCCGAAGGCTGAGTACTTGCGCGCGTCGCCGAACGTGTCCCAACCTGCCGCCCCCGTCAGCGGCCACAACGTGTCCTGCAGCTCACGCCGGGCGTAGAAGATCCCGTTCCCCAGTGGGGCATGCAGCCACTTGTGCGGGCTCGTGGCGAGGAAATCGCATCCCAGATCCTTCACGCTGAACTGGATTTGTCCCGAGGCGTGAGCGGCGTCCACCAGGCTCCAGATGCCTTTGGATCGCGCCAGTGTGCAGACCGCCTTGGCGGGCGTGATCATTCCGACGGTCGTCGGAATGAGCGGAAACGCGATGACTCTTGTTCGCGGAGTAATGGCGCGCGTGATCGCATCGACGAACGCGGTGGCATTGGGTAGCGGGGTCGGGATTGTCGCGAGCGTCAGTGCCAGGCTGTCCCTCTTGGCTCGAAGCCGCCACGGCTCCAGGTGGCCGGGGTGCTCCTGGTCCGTGATGACGACGTGATCCCCGGCCTTCAGGGGTAGCCCCTGCGCCACGATGTTGAGTCCTTCGGTCGTGTTGTGCGTGAGGGCCGTCTCCTCAAGCGACGCCCCGATCAGATCGGCAGCCTTCTTGCGGACGATGGTTGGCACGACCTCGTACTCGAAGTGCTGCCGAATCTTCGGGTTTTCCGCAAGCAGACGCTGGTACCGACCTTCCGCCTCCAGAATTGCTCGAGGCATCGCGCCCGTCGTTCCGGCGTTGAGATAGATGAGATCGGGCTCGAGCAGGAACTTGGCTCGGATATCGTCCCAGAATGCGTCGTCGGCCGTATTTGCCGCTGTTGCGTGAGCGCGAAGGCTCGCGAGTGCCTCGGCCAACAGCGGGTCACGACCTGTCTGGATCAAGGCCGACGCCCAGGCTGCTCCGGCTACGCGTCTGACAAACGTGCGACGAGAGAGACCGTTGGACGTTGCCATGATGATGTCCTTTCTAACGCTGAGTCAGGATTTTCCGTAGCACTGGTCGCGGCCAGTCTACGCCGGCCCGCGCAGCCAGAGACAGCAAGAGGTCGCCGGATACCGGCGACCTCTTGGTCCAAATACAGATGGTTGCGGGGGGGGGATTTGAACCCCCGACCTTTGGGTTATGAGCCCAACGAGCTACCGGACTGCTCCACCCCGCGTCAGGACTGACTAGAAGACCTCACATCATATCACGCCCTCCGGACCGGGTCACGGCAGTCGCTGGGTCAAGGCTTAAGGCCCAGGTCGCCCGCGAAACCCATCCCAGCGGTGATAGCTACGTGGACGACCTCAATCGTGCACTCCCTCTGCTAGGCTTAGCCGTCGATCATCCAGAGAAGGGGAGTCGTGCGCCTCAATCGCTTCGCATCATCTGCCGTCGTCGCATTCCTCCTGGCGACCGTGCTTGCGACCTTCGGCGCCGAGCGCGTGCCCCGCACCGAGAACATCATCCTCGTCACGGTCGATGGCATGCGCATCCAGGAGCTCTTCGGCGGCATGGACCCCATCGTCTCGGGCGACGAGAAGGAGTCCGGCATCTACGACCCGGACCGCGCGCGAGAACGATTCTGGCGCGCCACGCCGGAAGAGCGGCGCCTGGCCCTGATGCCGTTCTTCTGGGGCACGCTCGCGCCCCAGGGCGTCGTCCTCGGCAACAAAGAGAAAGGGAGCAGCGTCACGGTGACGAATCCCTACTGGTTCTCGTACCCGGGCTACGCCGAGATCCTGACGGGCGAGCCGCACAAGGAAATAGACAGCAACGATCTCAAGCGCTATCCGTTCCCGACGGTGATGGAGTTCGTCCGCCGCGAGCTGAAGCTGGGCTACACGGACGTCGCGACGATCGGATCCTGGGACGGCTTCAAGTTCATCTCGTCCGCCGAGGAAAACGCCTTCTTCACGAACGGCGGCTACGAGAAGGTGCCGGCGGAATACTCGACGCCGCGGATGAACGACCTGAGCGCGCTGCAGTTCCAGATCATGGCGCTCTGGGAAACGGGCCGGAGCGACGCGGTCACGTTCGGCCTCGGCCTCGAATACCTGAAGAAACACCATCCCCGGTTTCTGTATCTCGCGCTCGGCGAGCCCGACGACTGGGCGCACGCGCGCCGCTACGACCGGCTCCTCGACTACATCAACGTCCTCGACGGCTACCTGCGCGAGCTCTGGGAGACGGTCGGGTCGTCCGCCTTCTACAAGGGCAAGACGACGATCGTCATCACGACGGATCACGGCCGCGGCGTCCAGCCCTCCGACTGGGTCGAGCACGACGCCGACATCCAGGGCTCTCAGGACATCTGGCTCGCGGTGGTGGGTCCGGACACGCCACACGGGGGAGAGCTGACCTCGTCGCCGGCCGTACATCAGGCCGATATCGCCGCGACGATCCTGCGGTTCCTCGGCCTCGACTGGCGGAAGTTCAATCCCAGGGCGGGTCCGCCGATCGAGGCCGTCTTTGACGAGGGAATCGCTCCGGGGAAATAGCGAGGTGACTCGGACAGGATCGTCGCCGGCGGGTCCTGTCCGCGGACAGCCCCACCCGCCTGTGGGTCCCGAATTATTTCTTGGTCGGGGGAACGTCCTTGACGATGAAGAGCATCTCGCCGGGCTTGATGAGGCCGAGCTCGCGGCGGGCGATGGCTTCGATGGTGGCAGGGTCCTCGCGGAGCAGGCGGGCCTGCTCCCGGAGGCTCGCGTTTTCGGCGCGCGCGCGCGCCAAATCGTCCGAGAGGACGCTGTATTCCTTGCGGGCCTGAAGGATGGCGAGCAGCCCCTTCTCGCCGGCCAGCGCGTCGAAGACGAGGACGCAGGCCACGAAGAAGAGCAGAAAATGAATCATGCGCTGGCTGCGGCCGCCTGTACGGCCGGTTTCAGCGCTGGGCTTGTTCTGAGGCTTCACAGATCGGGGAGCTGACTCCGGTTGCAAGAAAATACCCCAGAATTTCGAAAAGTACAAGCCTTAAATAGCCGATTCGCGGGAAAAGTACAAGTCTTTTCGACATGAAAGGGCCGGAACATGAGTGGATCGAGCCCCGTGATCGTCCTCACGACCCTCGGGACCAGCGCCGATGCAGCCGCCTTCGCCGAACGCCTCGTCGAGGAGCGCCTCGCCGCGTGCGTCAACGTGCTGCCTGAGATGGATTCGACCTACCGCTGGGACGGGCAGGTGCAGCGCGACCGCGAACGCCAGGTCGTGATCAAGACGACGACGGGCCGGCTGGATGAGCTGAAGCGGCGAATCGCAGAGCTGCACTCCTACGAGGTGCCGGAGCTGCGTCGTGCTGTCGATTATCGATGGGAGCGTCGGCTATCTCAGCTGGGTGGCGAGCATGACCGAAAGGAGCTGATCGGCGGTCGTGGGTCAGTTCGCCTGCTCGCCTGCGGGTCGTTCGCGTGGAAAAAGTTCGCCTCCGGCCCTGCAATTTGCGACCCGCGCAACTTCGTAAGTTGCGCGGCCATCACGCCTGCGGCGACTTTTTCCCACTATCGCCGTCACGCTCCTCCACGCAGGCTCTCAGCCAAACTGACCCCTCCCGCCGATAGTGCCTTACTACTTCTGGGCTCGCGCCACAGCAACGCCAACACCATCCTTGCGGATTGGCCGCTCAACTTACGAAGTTGCGAGGGTCGCAGAATCCAGGGCCGGAAGCGACTTTTTCCACGCGACCGACCCGCAGGCGAGCGGCAGTCCAGCCCACGACGGTACAGCCGCTGGAGCTATGAGGCGCGCCTCGTCCGCAGCCACGCGATGATGCCCGGCAGCAGCGACAGGAAGATCACCACCGCCACGACCAGGTGGATGTTCTTCTCGATGTTCGGCACGGTCCGGCCGAGGAAGTAGCCGACCAGCGTCATGCTCAGCACCCAAAGAACCCCGCCCGCGATGTTGTACACCGCAAACTTGCGGTAGGTCATCGACGCCGCGCCCGCGACGACCGGAGCGAAGGTCCGGACGATCGGCATGAAGCGCGCGATGACGATGGTCTTGCCGCCATGCTTTTCGTAGAACGCGTGGGTCTTGATGAGGTGCTCGCGTCGGAAGAGAAATGAATTCGGCCGGCTGTAGAGCGCCTGCCCGGCGCGGAGCCCGATCCAGTATCCCGTCGCGTCGCCGATGATCGCCGCCAGAATCAGCGCGATGTTCAGCCAGACGATGTTGAGGTCGCCGCGCGCGGCGAAGAGTCCGGCCGTGACGAGGAGCGAGTCGCCCGGCAGAAAGAACCCGATCATCAGCCCGGTCTCGGCGAAGACGATGGCGATGAGCCCGACCATGCCGCCGAGGCGGATCAGCTCGGGCACGTTGTACAGCGTGCGAAACGCGTCCTGAATGAACTCAATCATGTCGAGGGGAACCTGAGAGTGCGGCGAACGAGCGGCCTCGAACGCTACACCGCATCGAGGGCCTGCGCGAGGTCTTCCTTGAGGTCGGCGATATCTTCGATGCCCGCGGAAATGCGGACCATGCCGTCGGTGATGCCGATCTCGGCTCGCCGCTCCGGAGGCACGGACGCATGGGTCATCGTCGCCGGATGAGAGATGAGGGTTTCGACGCCGCCGAGACTTTCGGCCAGCGCCATCAAACGCACGTGGTTGAGGACCCTTCGTGCGCCTTCGAGCGATCCGAGGTCGAAGGAAATCAGCGCGCCGAATCCGTTCATCTGCGCGCGGGCGAGCGCGTGCTGCGGATGGTCCTTCAAGCCCGGATAGAAGACCTTCTTCACCTTCGGATGATTGGCCAGATACTCGGCCAGCGCGAGGCCGTTCGCATTGTGCTGCACCATCCGGATGGGCAGTGTCTTGGTGCCCCTGAGGACCAGCCACGAATCGAACGGACCGAGAATCGCCCCTTCCGCGTTCTGCACGAACCGCAGCCACTCGATATCGTCGTCTCGTTTGGCGACGACGATGCCGCCGACGCTGTCGCTGTGGCCGTTCAGGAACTTGGTGGTGCTGTGGACCACCATGTCGGCGCCGAACTCGATCGGGCGCTGAAGGTACGGGCTGGCGAACGTATTGTCGACGACCAGCCGGGCGTTGTGCCGGTGGGCGATGTCGGCGGCGCCCTTCAGGTCGGTCAGGCGGAGCATCGGGTTGGTCGGCGTCTCGACGAAGAGCATCTTCGTCGCCGGCGTCATGGCCTGCTCGATGAGCTCGGGCCGCGAGGTGTCCACGTAGGAGAACGTCAGCTGATACTTCCGCAGCACCTTGTCGAAGAGCCGGAACGTGCCGCCGTACGTGTTGTCGGTGACGACGACGTGGTCGCCGGACTGGAGCATGGTCGTGATGGCGCCGATGGCCGCCATGCCCGACGCAAACGCGAACCCGGCCTTGCCGCTCTCGATCGCCGCGACGTTGCGCCTCGAGCGCGCTGCGCGTCGGGTTCTGCGTCCGCCCGTACTCGTAGCCCTTATGTTTGCCCAGAGCCTCCTGCACGTACGTCGAGGTCTGGTAGATGGGCGTGATGATGGCACCGGTCGAAGGATCGGGCTCCTGTCCGGCATGGATGCAGATGGTGCTGAATCGGGCGCGTTCGCTCAGTTTCACAGTGTCACCGCGTGAGAAGATGATCTGGTTGTTGCGCGACGAGAAAAGGTTAGTGGGTCAGTTTCGAGTCGCGGCACCTGCGGGTCGGCCACGAGTCGTTCAACGCGGTCGGTACGATACATCTGATATGATTTTCGACGCAAATCCGCGTCAGTCCCTCGCATGATCGGCCGACCCACTCGCGCGTCGTTTCCAGGCGCCACGCCGGCCTCTCGAGCCGCTTCGATCAGGCACGCGCTCCTGTCCTCGTTCCCCGGGCGCGCACTCGTGCTCGGCGTTGTGCTCCGCATCCTGTCTGCCATCGCCGGTGCCGCGGGCATGCGCGGGACGACCGTCGTGCAGGTCGTCGAGAAGGTCGGCACGATCGCGCTGCTCATCGGCGGGGGCTATTTTCTCTTTCGCCTCATCGGACTCGCGCGCCGGCGCCTGCTCTGGCGTGTCCGACGCAAGCTGATTCTCTCGTACGTCTTCATGGGCGTCGTGCCGGCCCTCCTCATCGTCGCGTTCTTCATCCTGTGCGGCCTTCTTCTCTTCTTCCACGTCAGCTCGTACCTCGTGCAGAACCAGCTGCGAAGGCTGAGCGACGAGGCGCGAGCCCAGGCAAGCGCCGCGGCGTACGAGCTCCAGCACGTGACGCAACCCGACGAGCGGCGTCGTGTGGTCGAGCGCCGGCAGAACACTCTCGGCGCGCAGTATCCCGGCGCCTCTCTGGCCGTGGCGACGTCGAAGGTGACGGGATGCAAGGGCAATGGTCCGGCTGACCGCGGCATCAAGCCGGTGGCGATCAGCACAGGATCCTGGGCGCATCTGCCGCCGCCGACGGAGGTGCCGTCTTGGATCTCCTGCGACGGCTTCGCCGGCGTGCTCGCCTACATTCCGGCAGGGGGACGCGACGGGCGCGCAGCCCCGCGCGCGCTCGAACGAGCCCAACGGGCTCGGTCAGACGACCCGCCTCGACGTGCGCGGCGTGGCGCTGCCCGACGGCCCCGCTCCTCCGTTCGCCGTCGTCGTCGACATTCCGCTGAACGACGCCATCGCGTCGCGGGTCCGCGACGAGACGGGCATTCGCCTGGGCCGCGCGAGCGTCGTCCTCACCGGTCGCGATGACGTGCAGCCGGCCGAAGGACGGCCCGAGGTGGCCGCGCTGCCGGCGGCCAGAGCGCTGTCGGCGACCGACCTTTTCAGCTGGGTCACGCTGATCGAGTACACGGACTGGAAGACGGGCCGCACCGCTCCGGTCACGTGGGCCATCGACCTGAACATCAGCCGCGTGTACGACCGGCTCTCGTCCACGCAGGCGCGCATCGGCAATCGCAGCTTCGGGCAGATCCTCCTGCTCCTCCTGGCGATCGTCGCGGTGCTGTTTCTTGTCATCGAGTTCTTCGCGCTCATCATGGGGTTCGCGCTGGCGAAGTCCATCACCGGATCGGTGCACGAGCTGTTCGTCGGCACCGACAGGGTCCAGCGGGGAGAATTCGACCGCCCGATCAAGGTGGAGGCGCGCGATCAGCTCGGCGAGCTCGCCGACCAGTTCAACGCGATGACGTCGAGCATCCAGAACCTGATGGTGCAGCAGGCGGAAAAGGAGCGGCTGGAAGAGGAACTGAAGGTTGCGCGCAAGATTCAGCTGTCACTCCTGCCGCAGGGCCGGTTCGAGATGCCCGGCATCCGCATTACCGCGATCTGCGAACCCGCGCGCGAGGTGGGCGGCGACTACTACGACCTGTTTCCCCTCGGCGATGGAGTGCTTGGCGTCCTGATTGCCGACGTCTCGGGGAAGGGCGCGTCGGCGGCGCTCTACATGGCGGAGCTCAAGGGACTGATGCTGGCGCTCAGCGAAAGCCATCATTCGCCCCGTGAGCTCCTGATCCAGGCCAATCGCATCATCGCCGACAACCTCGACACCAAGAGTTTCATCACGATGACCTATGCGGTCATCGATCTCCCGACCGCCACGATGACCTATGCGCGCGCGGGCCACACGCCTCTCATTCATCTGCCCGCGGGTGAGTCGCGGCGGGCCCAGATCCTCGCGCCCGACGGCCTCGTCGTCGGACTGAAGATCGATCACGGAGAGCGGTTCGAGCAGCTTCTCGAGGAGGTGCGCATCCCGCTCACCCCCGGCGATCTTTTCGTCTTCTTCACCGATGGCATCAGCGAGGCCATGAACCCCGCGTCCGACTGCTTCGAAGAGTCGCGCCTCAGTCAGATCGTCGAGGAACACGGGCATCTGCCGACCGACGAGCTGAGGGAGCGGATCCTTCGCGAGATCACGACGTTCGCGGCGGGGGAGCCGCAGCACGACGACCGCACCCTCATTCTCCTCAAGATTGAGGCGCTGCCGCTCGAGCGCGATCTGAACGCGCTGGCCATCGAGCAGGTGATGTGATCGACATGCTCCGGAGCGTCCGTGACTGAGCTCGTCGTCATCTTCCGCACCCACTCCGACATCGAAGCCAGCATCGTCCGCGCGCTGCTCGAAAGCCACGGCGTGACGTCGCTGATGTCGTCCGATATTCCGCATTCAGTCTTTCCACTTTCCATCGACGGGCTGGGCGAGGTGCGGCTCGCGGTGCACCGGAACGACGTCTCCGAGGCGCTCCGGATCATCGAGGCGCATCGAGTGGATGTGCCGGGTGGGCAGCTCATCCGGCTCAAGGACGAGTTCGAAGAGGTTCAGGACGTCATCGGCTATCGCTTCAAGGATCGCGGGCTTCTGGAGCACGCGCTGACGCACACGTCGCGCGCCAACGAAGATGCGAGCGGGGGCGTCATCGACAACGAATCCCTGGAGTTCCTCGGCGATGCCGTGCTCGGATTCGTCGTGGCCGATGCGCTCTTCAAGAGATTCCCGGACTGCGACGAGGGACAGAAGTCGAAGATGAAGGCGGCTCTCGTGTCCACGGCGGCGCTGGCGGCCGTCGGCGAGCGTCTTCGCCTCGGCGATCATCTGCTGCTCGGCAAGGGAGAGGAGAAGACCGGCGGGCGCCGCAAACAGGCGCTGATTGCGGATTGCTTCGAGGCGCTGATTGCGGCTGTCTACCTGGACGGCGGCATCGAGCGCGCCCGCGACTTCATCGAGCTGCATCTTGGAGACGCGATGGAGGAGATGCGGCGCGCGGATGCGTTTTCAGGCGATCACAAATCGGCGCTGCAGGAGCATCTGCAGTCGCACGACCTGCCGCTCCCGGACTACCTCGTCGTGGGCGAGATAGGACCAGACCACCACAAGCAGTTTCAGATTGCCGTCGCCGTCAACGGCGAGTCGCTGGCGGAAGCGACGGGGAGGAGTAAGAAAGAGGCCGAACAAGAGGCCGCACGACTGGCGTTACTGAAACTTAGGGGCCACAGGGACGGTCACAGTAGTTCTTAGTGCTTGGTGCTTAGTTCTTAGGCCCCAGACACGTCCGACTAAGCACTAAGCACTTAGAACTAAGAACTTAACAAGTTCAGTTCTCAGTTCAATCGATTTCGATTATTCCCCAATTCCCCTTCGCCCTCTCCTCCTCCGCTCCCCCCGCCGAACTGGTCCCGTGTGCGACGAGTGCCATCGCGGTCTCGGGCTGCGGGAGTCGGGCGAGCGCGTAGGCGTGCACTTCGTGCGCGACTTCGTCGGGCGGCGGAGGAGTGGTCCGGCAGTGGAGGCGGACCCAGAGACGCATCATCGGATCTGAGAAGCTGTAGCGCTTCTGCCGGACGGTCACGAGATCCACATCCTCGAGCCACGACAGGTAGTCCTTGGTCGAGCCGGGTGTCCGACGGAGGCGGTGAGAGATTTCCGTCAGGGTCAAGGGTTCCTGCTCGGCGAGGATCTCCAGAATCGCCTTGAGCGCGCCGTAGCCGCGGGCGCGATGCAGTCGGAGTTCGTAGCAGTAGCCACACTCCGCCTTGAGGTCGCCTCCGGGTGCGAGCAGCGCTGTCAGAGCGGCGACCGGATTGGCCGTTCCGTGTCCGTCCGACATCGATACCATCGCGCGCGCGATTGACTGGACGTAGCCGGGGCGTCCGTCTCCGAGCGCCTGCACCACGCGGGAGATGTAGTCGGCCTCGGCCTCGTCGCCCATCACCGTGCGCTTGAGAGGCTCGGGCAGCATGTCGCGCACCTCGCCCGGCGTCAGCGGCGTGACGTGGATCACTTCGAAGCGCGGCGACGCGTCGCGCAGCGTCCTCAGAGCACGACTCACATACCGCGTCGTCATGACGAAGCGATTGCCGCTCGACGCGAGCGCCTGCATGAGGTCGCGCAGGACCTGACGGAGCCCCGGAAAGCTTTCGAACGTTCGCAACTCGAGGAACTCGTCGAGGAGGAAGGTCGCGGGTCCGCCACCGCTCGCGCGCGCGTGATCAAAGAATGCGAGCGTCTGGCCGAACGCCTCGCGCGCATTCGCGGGCTCGGAGGGCAGCGTGTGCGCGAATGGCGATGCCGTGGTCAGCGAGCGCAGGAACCTCTCGGGCGTGGTCGCGACGCGCTCGGCGTCCACGTACTGGCTCGATGTCGATCCCAGGCGCTCGCGCAGCTGCTGGAGCAGATGTGTGCGGCCGGTGCCGCACGCTCCGAGGAGCACGGGGATGCGAGATGGCGACGCATCCAGCGCGGCGAGAATTCGGCGTTCGAAACCCGAGCGGACGGAGGTCATGAGCCGGACCTTCCGGGACGAAGCGGGATCTTGATCCCGCGCGCATCGGCGGTGGCGATGGCCTCCGGGTAGCCCGCGTCGGCGTGCCGGACGACGCCGATGCCGGGGTCGCAGGTCAGCACGCGTTCCAGCCGCTCGGCGGCCGCGTCGGTGCCGTCCGCGACGATCACCATGCCCGCGTGAATGGAATAGCCGATGCCGACGCCGCCGCCATGGTGCACCGAGACCCAGGTCGCGCCGGCCGACGCATTGAGCAGGGCGTTCAGGATCGGCCAGTCCGCGATGGCATCGCTTCCGTCGCGCATGCCTTCGGTCTCGCGATTGGGCGACGCGACCGATCCGGTGTCCAGATGATCGCGGCCGATGACGATGGGAGCCTTCAGCTCGCCACTCTTGACCATCGCGTTCAGCTTGAGACCGAATCGCGCGCGGTCGCCATAGCCGAGCCACAGAATGCGCGCCGGCAAACCCTGGAACGCGATGCGCTCGGACGCAAGGTTCACCCACCGGCAGAGCGCAGGCATCGTCGGCGAACATGTCGAGCGCGGCGCGGTCGGTCGCGTGTATGTCGGCGGGATCACCTGACAACGCGGCCCATCTGAAGGGCCCCTTGCCTTCGCAGAAAAGCGGCCGCACATACTCGGGCACGAATCCTGGAATCTGAAACGCATCGTGCACGCCGGCCTTCACCGCCTGCGCGCGAATATTGTTGCCGTAGTCGAACGTCACGGCGCCCCGGCGTTTGAGCTCGAGCATCGCGGACACGTGCTCGGCGATCGCCGAGAGAGATCGCTCGACGTAGGCCTCCGGATCCTTCGATCGGAGCGCCTCGGCCTCGGCCAGCGACAGCCGATTCGGCACGTAGCCGTTCAAAAGGTCGTGAGCCGACGTCTGGTCGGTCAGGATGTCCGGGACGATGCCCCGATCGACCAGCTCGGGCAGCACGTCAGCTGCGTTGGCGGCGAGCGCGATCGACCGTCCCAGTCCTCGCGCCTGCCAATCGGCAACTTTTCGGAGCGCCTCCCCGAGATCGTCCGTGGCCTCATCGACATAGCGCGTGGCCAGGCGGCGGGCAATGCGCGACGGATCGACCTCGATGACGAGGGCGGCGGCGCCGTTCATCGTCGCGGCCAGCGGCTGGGCGCCACCCATGCCCCCGAGGCCGGCCGACACGAACAACCGGCCGGCGAGGGTGCCCCCAAACGAGCGGCGGGCGGCGGCCGCGAGGGTCTCGTAGGTGCCCTGGACGATGCCCTGGCTCCCGATGTAGATCCAGCTTCCCGCCGTCATCTGCCCGTACATCGTCAGACCGCGGTGTTCGAGATCGCGGAAGTTTTCCCACGTGGCCCAGGCCGGCACGAGCATCGCGTTGACGATGAGGACACGCGGCGCGCCGACGTGAGTCTTGAAGACGGCGACGGGCTTGCCCGACTGCACGAGCAGCGTTTCATCGTGCCCGAGCGACTGGAGCGACGAGACGATGGCGTCGAAGCAGGTCCAGTTGCGCGCGGCCTTTCCCGATCCGCCGTACACGATCAGATCGTCAGGACGCTCGGCGACCTCGGGGTCGAGGTTGTTGAGCAGCATCCGCAGCGCCGCTTCCTGCGGCCAGCCCTTGCACGAGAGATCCGTACCGCGGGGTGCGCGAATGGCTCGGGAGGTGGAAGACATCGATCAGCGGAGACCGCGGGGGTGGCGCGGGCCGGATCCGAAAGTGTAGAAGTTAAGAAGCGAGGGCAGCGTTGTCAATTTGAAAATAAAAAAAATTTTAATTGACTTCTATCCCGCATGCGCGCTCTATCGCGCCGGTGGCGATCAGCTCAGCCAATGCCTCGATATCGGGCGTCTGCTGACGGTCCTCGTCGAGCGTGGCGACCGATTCGCGGATGCGACGATGCACGCGCGCGAGCGGCGCCGATGTCGTGAGAGGCGCGAGCAGGTCGAGCGCCTGACACGCGCAGAGCATTTCGATCGCAAGCACCCGGCGCGCAAGGAACACGGCGCGCTCGGCCTTGAGTGCGGCCGACATGCTCATGCTGACGTGGTCTTCCTTGTTCGCCGAGGTCGGAATCGTGTCCACCGACGCCGGGTGCGCGAGGACCTTGAGCTCGGATGCGAGCGCAGCGGCCGTGACCTGCACGAGCATGAAGCCCGACTCGATGCCGCCGTTCCGCGTCAGGAACGCGGGCAGGTCGCTCAAGGCGGGATTGACGAGACGTTCGGACCGCCGCTCGCTGATCGTGGCCAGTTGGGCCAGGCCGATCGCCATGAGATCGGCCGCCAGGGCGAGCGGGGCGCCGTGAAAGTTACCGGCGGAGACGATCTCGCCGGTTTCGGCGAAGACCATGGGGTTGTCGGTGGCGGCATTGGCCTCGACCTCCGCGATTTTCCTCACGAGACCGAAGCCCTCACGCACCGCGCCGTGCACCTGCGGCGCGCAGCGGAGCGAGTACGCGTCCTGGACGCGCCCGCAGTGCTCGTGCGACTTGTTGATGGCGCTGCCGACGGTGAGTGCGGCCAGATTGGCGGCGGATGCCACCTGGCCGGCATGAGGACGCACCTCGTGTACCCGCGCCTCGAAGGGTTTGAATGACCCCTTCAGCGCATCGAGCGAGAGACCGGTTGCGATATCGGCCGCACGGGCCAGGCGCTCGGCGTCGAGGAGCGCCATGCCGAGCACGGCGAGCGAGGGCTGGGTGCCGTTGATGAGCGCGATGCCTTCTTTCGTTCGAAGCGCGACTGGGGAGAGACCAGCCGCGCGCAGCGCGTCCGCCGCGGGCTTCACGCTACTACCGTCCAGCACCGTGCCTTCGCCGATCAGCACGAGCGCCAGGTGCGCAAGTGGCGCGAGATCGCCGCTCGCGCCAACCGAACCGCGGCACGGGATGTGCGGATGGATGCGGTGATTGAGCAGCGCGAGCAGAGCCTGCAGCGTCTCGAGCCGGATCCCTGAGTAGCCTTTCGCGAGCACGTTCGCGCGGAGCGCGAGTGTCGCGCGAACCGTCCGGATCGGCAGCGGCGCGTCCACGCCTGCGGCGTGACTCCGCAGCAGGTTCACCTGCAGCTTGTCGAGCGAATCGGCGGGAATCCGGACGTCCGCGAAGAGACCGAAGCCGGTATTGACACCGTAGACCGGCGCCTCGCCCGACGCCATGTCCTCGACGAGCGTCCGTGCCGCGCCGACGCGCGCGACGGCCGCCGGCGTCAGGTCAACGGGTTCGAAGTCGTCGGCGATGCGCGCCAGCGCTTCGAGCGTCAGCGATGAACCGTCGAGGCTGATCATGGTTCGACGTGCAGGAGATGGAACCGTGAAGGTAGAATGTGCACGCCTATGAATATAGCCGTTCTCGGCGCGCAGTGGGGTGACGAAGGCAAGGGAAAAATCGTCGATCTCCTCACGCCAGGATTTTCGATCGTCGCGCGGTATCAGGGTGGACACAACGCCGGGCACACGGTCTACGTGCGCGGCCAGCGCTTCGTGCTGCGCCTCATTCCCTCGGGCATCCTCCACGAGGGCGTCACCTGCGCCATCGGCAACGGTGTCGTCGTCGATCCGCGCGCGCTGTTTTCGGAGATCGAAGAGCTGAAGGCGGTCGGCATCGATGCCGGGAATCGCCTGGTCATCAGCGAAAAGGCGCACCTGATCCTTTCTTATCACCGCGATCTCGACCTTCTGGCGGAAGCCCGGCGAGGTGAACGGAAGATCGGCACGACCTCGCGCGGCATCGGGCCGGCGTACGAAGACAAGGTAGGGCGCCGCGGCATCCGCATCTGCGACCTCGCCGATCTCGCGGCGCTCGAACATCTCGTGCGCGAGAACGTCAGCGCGCGGAACCGGCTCGTCGGCGATTCGACCGACTGGCGGCCGGTCTACGAGCAGCTGCGAACCGATGCGGCGAAGATCATGCCCTGGGCGACCGACGTGTCGCTCTTCCTGGCGCGCGCGATGGCCGAGGGCCGATCGGTTCTTTTCGAGGGCGCGCAGGGCACGTTTCTCGACATCGACCACGGGACCTATCCCTTCGTGACCTCGTCGAACGCCTCGGTCGGCGGCGTGTGCACCGGTCTCGGCGTCGGGCCGCGCGTCATCGATGGCGTGCTCGGCGTTGCCAAGGCGTACACGACGCGGGTCGGCGAGGGGCCGCTCCCGACTGAACTGTCGGGCGCGATGGGCGATCGTCTGCGGGAAAGCGGAAAGGAATACGGCGCCGTTACGGGTCGTCCCCGGCGCTGCGGCTGGTACGACGCGGTGGCGGTCCGCTACGCCGCCCGCATCAATGGCCTCGGCGGTCTGGCGCTGACGAAGCTCGACGTGCTCGACGGGCTGGACGAGATTCAGGTGTGCACCGACTACCGGTGGAAAGATAAGACGATCTCCGAGTTCCCCGCGGATTTGAAACTGCTCTCGGAGTGTGAGCCCGTGTACGAAACGCTGCCCGGGTGGTCGCGTCCGACGAGCGGCGTGCGTCGATTCGCCGAGCTGCCCGCCGAAGCTCGTCGCTACATTGCCCGCCTCGAAGAGGTGAGCGGTGTGCCCGTGGCCATCGTCTCGACGGGATCGGAACGGAGCGACACGATCATTCGGGACGATTCACTGGTCGCGCATTGGTTTGGGAGCGCGGCGAGGAACTGACGAAGTTCTTGGTTCTCAGTTCCTAGTGCTTAGTGCGAGTTCTTGGTTCTTACTAGGAACTAAGCACCAGGAACAAAGAACAAAGAACTATTCGTAGTTCCGCGTTCACCGCTCCCTGTGTTCTTCGATGAACCTCTCGAGCGCTTCCACATTCGCTCCGTGGAACTCGATGCCGGCGCGATACTGAGCGGGCGTATTCCGACGGGGCAGCTCGAACGAGGCCCACGCCACAATCCCGTTGATCCGCACGCTCGCCGCATCCGGGAGCGTCATCCTCACGCGTTGATTCGGCCGAAGGATCGTTGGCGACACCACCTGCGCTCCGAGCGTTGACATGTCGATCAGCGTCGCCTGGCTGCCATCGAGCCGCACCTCGACGGCCCCGGCGATCTTGATTCGCGCGGCCCGCCGCGTGCCTCGATAATCGAGCGGCGTCTTGGAAGCGGCCGCAGCGGCGGTCTTCGAGGTCTGAAGCTTAGCCGGGGCTGCCGTGGGCGGTCCGGCCTTCCGGCGCACGCGAACGTAATCGCTGTCGTGGGACATCACCCGGATCTCTGAGTCGGCGAGCGTCGGATCCGAGCGCAGCCGGACGATCAACGCGGCGCCGCGAGATGTGGCGGCGAACACGCGTTCGAGCGCGACGACGGCGGGTCGCCGCGCGATGATCGCTTCGAGGGCCCTGGCAGTCTCATCGTCGCCGAATGTCAGCACGTCGCCCGTTGACTGCGAGCGGTCTTTCAGCGCGGGCAGCAGTTCGGCGGCTCCGATGATGACGGTGCACGTGTCCGTCATTCTCTTCTCAGTCTATAAGCTGCGGCGACGGGACGCAAACGAACGCGGCGCGCATTGCACGGTGTAACTGCACGTGCCGGCGCAGGATCTTGTGTCAGAATCGTCAGGTGTCTACGTCAAGTGCCTCGTCGACCGCGCTCCGCGCGTCGGGCCTGGTCAAGCGGTACGACGATGTCCTCGCGGTGAACGGGCTCGATCTCGAAATCGACCGCGGGGAATGCTTCGGCCTGCTCGGGCCGAACGGCGCCGGCAAGACGACGACGATCGAGATCCTCGAGGGCCTTCTGCAACCCGACGCCGGCAGCGTCGAAGTGCTCGGCATGCAGTGGGGCACGAACGACAAGGCGCTCCGCGAGCGGCTGGGCATTCAACTCCAGGAAACACAGCTCGCCGACAAGCTGACCGTCGAGGAAACGATCCGACTGTTTCGCTCGTTCTACCGGCAGGGACGGTCGGTGTCGGAAGTGCTGGAGCTCGTCGAGCTCGAGTCCAAGCGATCGAGCTGGGTAAGCAAGCTCTCGGGCGGGCAGCGCCAGAGGCTCGCGGTGGCGTGTGCGCTCGTCAGCCGTCCCGAGCTTCTGTTTCTCGATGAACCCACGACCGGGCTCGATCCGCAGTCGCGGCGCCAGCTCTGGTCGCTGCTCGAAGCGTTCCGGCGCGACGGCGGCACCATCCTCCTGACGACGCACTACATGGACGAAGCGGAGTCGCTCTGCGATCGCGTCGCCGTGGTCGATCACGGCAAGGTGATTGCCCTCGACACGCCGAAGCATCTGATCGCGAGCCTCGGCGCAGAGCACGTCATCGAATTCAGAGTCGAGGAGGGGCGCGCCGTTCCGACGCGTGAACAGCTGGCGCGCCTGCCTGGGGTTCGCGACGTGCACACCGACGACGGGTTGACCTCCCTGACGGCGTCGGAAGTGCACCTGGCGATCCCGGCGCTCCTCGACGAGCTCGACCGGTGCGACTCGGCGCTGTCGCAGCTGACGACGCATCATGCGACGCTCGAGGATGTCTTCGTGTCGCTGACCGGCCGGCACTTGAGAGACACGTAGCCCGATGCCAAGAATGCAGATGATCATCCGAGCCATGGATCGTGGCGGCGCTCATCATCCGATTCTCGAGCTGACATCCGTCAGGGTCCGCGAATTCCTGCGCGAGCCGGAGGCGGTCTTCTGGGTCTTTGCCTTTCCGATCCTGATGGCCTGCGCGCTCGGCATTGCCTTCCGCAATCGTGGGCCCGAACTCGTGTACGTCGGCGTTCAGGATGGACCTGCCGCGCAGGCGGTGATCGCGCCGCTCGGGTCGTCGCCGAGTGTCAGTGTCCGGATTCTCCCTGTGGATCACGTCGAGGCGGCGCTCCGCAAGGGCGACGTGCAGCTCGTCGTGATTCCTGGCACCCCGCCGACCTATCGCTACGATCCGACCAGGACGGAGAGCCGCCTCGCGCGGATGACGGTGGACGACGTCCTGCAGCGAGCCTCGGGACGCGCCGATCGCTGGACGGCCCGGACCGAAGAGGTCGTCGCGGAAGGATCGCGCTACATCGACTGGCTCGTCCCAGGGCTCCTGGGCATGAACATCATGAGCACCGGGCTCTGGAGCGTCAGTTTCTCCATCGTGCAGGCGCGCACGCGAAAGCTGCTCAAGCGGCTGATCGCCACGCCCATGCGCAAAAGCGACTATCTCCTGTCGCACGCGCTGGGGCGGCTGGTCTTTCTCGGGCTGGAGGTATCGGCGCTCCTGATTTTCTCGATCCTCGCGTTTCACGTGCCCATGCGGGGATCGATCATCTCGCTGACCGCGATCGCGTTCCTCGGCGCCGCCTCGTTTGGCGGCGTCGGCCTGCTGGTAGCCAGTCGCGCGCGAACGGTCGAAGCCGTGTCCGGACTGCTCAACGTCGTCATGCTCCCGATGTGGCTTTTGTCCGGCGTCTTCTTCTCGGCGTCGAATTTTCCAGAGGCGATGCAGCCGTTCATCCGCGCGCTGCCGTTGACCGCGCTGAACGAGGCGCTCCGGGGAGTGATGCTGGACGGCGCGTCTCTCGCGGCGCTTGGCCGTCAGGTGCTCGTGCTGGGAGTCTGGGGGGCGGTGGGATTCGGCGTGGCGCTCAAGATCTTTCGCTGGCGATAGTGGGTCACCTCGGCTGCGCGGCCGACCCGCAGCCGCATAGCCAAACTGACCCCACTACCGGGACATCACCGATCAGCGTCTTCGGCCGGCGGCAGGAGAAACGCCAGCGCTGCCGGCAGGCGTTTCGCCCACGCGCGTTCCGTGTGACGTCCTCCGCGATCCTCAAAATACGAAAGCAGTGCGCCTCGCTTGTAGCCCTTGGCTTCGAGCAGCTTCCGCATCCGCCGCACGTCCCACAACGCGAAGCGACCCTCGGATGTTCCGACGTCGAGATAGATCCGCCCCGGCACGAACGGCGTCTCCTCGACATCCCTGAAGATCGCGCGCCCGGCAAACCACAGCGCGGGGCTCATCACGCCCGCGAAGCCAAACACGTGGGAATAATGAAGGAACGCGTAAAGGCTGATCAATCCGCCCATCGAGGAGCCGAAGATTCCCGTCGCCACCGGTTCCGGTCGCGATCGAAACTCCCGATCGATCCGCGGTTTGACGGTGTCGATCAGGAACCGCAGGTATGCGTGACCATCGCCGCCGGCATGTCGCCGATCGGGAAACGGGCTGTACTCGGCAAATCGCTCGGTCCCCATGTTCGGCACACCGACGATGATGGCTTCGAGACCGTCGGCACTCGCCCGGTCCATGACACCGTCAACGCCCCAGTCGTCGAGAAAGGCCAGAATTGGATCGAAGAGATTCTGACCGTCCTGCATGTAAATGACGGGATAGCGCCGCGAAGACGACGGATACGACGGCGGGAGATAGAGGTGAAGGTCGCGTGTGTTGTTCCGCTGGGGCGAGTGCACGCCCGCGAGCAGGAGGACACGACCACGGGCGCCATCGTGCGTTGACGTCATGTGCTGAAGCTGGTGGAGCCGGCTGTCGGGTTCGCCGCGCCGCGTGTGTCAGCGCGTCTGGAAGCCGGCGGCCTCCAAGGCTTTCTTGAGCTCGCCGAAGGTCTGACGCGCTTCCGCTGTGGCCACCGAATTGCGATCGTTGACGAACCGATCGAGGCTGTAGATGCGGAACCGGATCGCTTCCATGTGGAACGCCTGAAGCGCCTTCTCGAGCTGCTCGGATTCGTAGACGGGCTTGCTGACCTGATGCGGGTCGGGAAAGCTCCGGAGGATGCGAAGAAACTCGAGGAGATGAATGCGCGCCGCTTCGCGCGCGGCCTGCTTTTCCTCTTGGGTCATAGGTGAATGTGCCGCAACTCCGCGGAGTGTACTCCAGGCCCGGAGATGGCGGCAAACGACGGTCGTCGCGGGTCACGCGCCAGACCCGAAGAAACCGCCGCGGATTGCCGCGCGTTGACGACGGTGGTACCCTCCTGCGCGATACCATCGGACCCCGTAGATCCTCGTCGCCGCCCGACGAGCATTTTTCCAGGTGAGGACAGGCCCATGCGGTCAGTGAACTGCTCGAAGTCCGCGCTTCGCGTTGTCGTCGTCGCGCTGCTCATTGCGGCCGGATCGGTCATCGAGGCCACCAGGATGGATCGCCGGCAGGCGGCGTCCAGCGGTGGTTCGGCTTATCCAGAGTCGTTCTTTTCCGCGTTGAAATGGCGGAGCATCGGGCCGAACCGCGGCGGTCGTTCGATCGCCGTGGCGGGCAGTCCGAGCCGGCCGCTCGAGTACTACTTCGGTGCAACAGGGGGAGGCCTCTGGAAGACGACCGATGGTGGCACCACATGGAAGCCGGTCTCGGACAAAGCCTTCACGAGCTCCTCTGTCGGCGCTGTCGCGGTGTCCGAGACCAATCCCGACATTGTGTATGTCGGAATGGGCGAGACCGAGCTCCGCGGCAACGTGATTCAAGGTGACGGCGTCTACAAGACCACCGACGGCGGGAAAACATGGACCAATGTCGGTCTGCGTGATACGCAGGCGATAGCCAAGGTCCGAATCGATCGAACGAATCCCGACCTGGTGTACGTGGCCGCGCTAGGCCATCCATATGCGCCGCACGCGGAGCGCGGCGTCTTCCGTTCGAAAGACGGCGGGAAGACCTGGGAAAAGATTCTGTTCAGGAACGACCAGACGGGTGCGATCGATCTCGCGATCGATCCCAACGACGCTCGCGTGTTGTACGCAAGCTTGTGGGAAGTCTACCGGCGCCCCTGGCAGCTCTCGAGCGGCGGACCCGGGTGCGGGTTCTTCAAGTCGACGAACGGCGGCGACACGTGGACGGAAATCACGCGCTCACCCGGACTCCCCACCGGGCTCATCGGCAAGATTGGCATCGCCGTGTCGGGCGCCGACTCGAAGCGCGTCTACGCCATCGTCGAGTCTGAGGAGGGCGGCGTCTTCCGATCGGACGATGCGGGTGGGACGTGGACGAAGGTGAATGACGAACGAAAGCTGCGGCAGCGCGCGTTTTACTACTCGAGGATTTACGCGGATCCGAAGGAGCGCGACGTCGTCTACGTGCTCAACACGGATTTCTTCAAGTCCACCGACGGCGGAAAAACATTTCCGACGCTCTTGAAAGTGCCGCACGGGGACAACCACGATCTCTGGATTGCGCCGAACGATTCGAAGCGGATGGTCAATGCGAACGACGGCGGGGGAACGGTGTCGTGGAATGGCGGGGAAACCTGGACCGACCTCGACTTTCCGACCGCGCAGTTCTACAACGTGTTCACGACGAAGCACCAGCCCTACCACGTGTGTGGCGCGCAGCAGGACAACTCGACAGCGTGCGTGCCGAGCGATGGCAATGGCTCGTATCTATATCCGGTCGGCGGAGGGGAAAGCGGCTACATCGCGCCGCACCCGCAGAATACGGACATCTTCTATTCTGGAAGCCAGGGCGCGCTCCTGACGCGCTACGACCGTCGGGCCGGTCATTTGAAGGACGTCGATATCTGGCCCGATTTCTTCTCGGGCATGCCGGCGCGCGACCTCACCGAACGCTGGCAATGGACGTTCCCCATCGTCTTTTCGCCGCACGATCCCGGGACCATCTACGCCTCGTCGCAGCATCTCTGGAAGACGACGAACGAGGGGCACAGCTGGGAGCGCATCAGTCCCGATCTGACGTATGCGGATCCCACGACGCTCGGCGACTCGGGCGGGCCCATCACGAAGGATCAGAACGGCCCGGAAATGTACGCGACGATCTTCACCATCGCGCCGTCCAGGCTCGAGAAAGGGACCATCTGGACCGGGTCGGACGACGGGCAGGTGTACATCACGCGCAACGAAGGGCAGGAGTGGACGAAGATTACGCCGCCCGATCTCCCGAAGTTCAGTCGGATCTCGATCATCGAAGCGTCGCCGCACAAAGCCGGCACCGCGTATCTCGCGGCGAACCGGTACCAGATGGACGATCGCGCGCCGTACCTCTTCAGGACCGACGACTACGGAGCCACCTGGACGCGCATCGTCAACGGCATTCCCACGGGGCATTTCCCAAGGATCATTCGGGAGGATCCGAAGCGCGCCGGCCTTCTGTACGTCGGGACCGAACACGGTGTGCAGGTCTCGTTCGACAACGGCGCGAACTGGCAGTCGCTGCAACTCGATCTGCCGGACACTCCGGTCCACGGCATCGTGGTGGAGGAGTCCGATCTCGTCATCGGGACGCATGGACGTTCGTTCTATGTCCTCGATGGCCTCGCACCCATCAGGCAACTCTCGGCCGAGGTCTCGAGCAAGGCCGTGCATCTCTACAAGCCGGAAACGGCCACACGGTGGTCGGAGCTCGACGAAGATGGGGGACCGTCAGAGGGCGAGCGCAACGCGGCGAGAATCGACTACTACCTGGCGAAGGCGGCTGACAAGGTCACGATCGACATCCTGGATTCCCAGGGACTGGTCATTCAAACCTTTTCGGCCACTGCCGAGGAAAACGAGAAGCTGGACAAGAACCCGCCTCCCGGACGGGAAATCACCGGTCGCCGGCCAGCGCCACGCGTTCCGACAAAGGCTGGCCTCAATCGGTTTCTCTGGAATCTGCGTTATCCCGGCGCTGTGGAATTTCCCGGGATGATCCTGTGGGGCGCGGAGCCGGGCCGCGGCCCGCTGGCGGTCCCTGGTAGTTATCAGGCGCGCGTCTCAGCGAGCGGCCAGACGATGACGCAGGCCTTCGAGGTCGGGAAGGATCCGCGTCTGCCCGATCTGTCGTTGGCCGACCTGAAGACGCAGTTCGACTTCGCCATTCGCATTCGTGACCGCGTGAGCGAGGCCAACCGTGCCGTCATCGACATCAGAAGTCTCAAGGATCAGATCAAGCAGCGAACCGATCAGGCGAAGGACGCGAAAATTTCGGCGGCCGGCGACCAACTGGCGAAACAGCTGAGCGACCTCGAGGAACAGCTGTATCAGGTGCGCAACCGAAGCGGGCAGGATCCGCTGAATTTCCCGATCAGGTTGAACAACAAGCTGGCGGCGCTCGAGCGGATCGTCGAAACGGGCGACGGCAAACCGACCGAGCAGTCCTACAAAGTATTTGCCGAGCAGTCGGCCAGTCTCGACACGATTCTTGGCAACGTGAAGAAAGTCACCGCGGATGGCACGGCCGAGCTCAACAAGATGCTACGCGGCAAGCGCGTGCCGCTCTTGACCGCGGGAGCTGCACCGGCTGCCAAATGAGTTAGACAGGAATTATTGAGAGAGGAGAGCCGAGCCACGATGTCGGGCCTGTGGATGCTCGTGGCTCGGCCCCGGCACTTCAACGGAACCCGCGCGGCGTGCCCCAGCGGGACAGCCTATTTTGCAGCTTGACTACTCGCGGGCTTCTTCGTCGAAGTCGCCGACCCCGACCAGACCATCACAGACTCGGCTGTCTTCTGGCCGTTCGATTCGGTGTACCGCACTTTGGCCTTGCTCCCGCTGTGGGCTTCCAGATCGCCCGGCTGGAGCGCCTTCGATCCGAGATTGATGGTGGCGTTGGACGCGAGCATGAACGTCATGGCGCCCTTCGAGGTGCTGAGCGTCAGCGTCTTGCTGTCGGCATCGAACTTCTCGATGGTCCCGACCGCTGACGTCGAGTGCATGGCGGCGGGCTTGGCTGTCTTGGCCGTCTGAGCCGCCTGTGCCGCCAGAACGGTGCCGGCCAGCGCCAGCGCCGCGGCTCCTGCTGAAACGAGTGATACAAGTCTTCGCATTGTGTCTGCCCTCCGGGCCTTTCCTGAACGAGGTTGTAAGATTGAGTTCATCGCCCTTGACGGCCGCCAGATCCGCCCCGTGGGTCTGCGCCGTCCGGCATCCGTGATGTAAACAAGGGAAGTACCAGGAGAGCAGGATGACGAGAGGCGACGTTGAACTCCTTCGCTCACTTCGAGTTGAGCGGTTCTGCGCGGTGCGGTGGAGGATCGCCACACCATGCAGGACCGCCCCGGTGTGGCGGTCTTGATCACCGCCCTCTCTCTCCGAACGCGCCTCGCGCTTCTTGTCTCGATGGTCGTGGCCGTGGTGCTCGGCGTCCAGGCGTACGTGGAGACGCGGATCTTCGAACGCACGGTCGAGCGCGATCTGCACGAGAACGCGAGGTTGACCGCGGTGGCGGTGGCCGACGAGTTCGAGCTCCGGTCCGATCCGCTGGCGACCTCCGACATCACCGCCAGCCTGCACACGTTCATCGAGGCGGCGCCCGGCCTGCGCTCGATCTCGATCGTGACGATGGCCGACAACGAGCCGACGGTTCTGGCGAGCACCTCCTCGGACGAGCGCCGCGAGGCACTGGTCACCGGCGCGAGGGTGATCCGCACGGGTCAGCCGAGCTGGGCGCCTCGAAGCGAGGGCTTCGCGACGATGGCGGTGCCCGCGATGCGAAAGGATCGGACCTTCGGTGCGGTCGTCGTCACGGTGTCGCTGGCGCCCGTCGAGCAGGTGCAACGACGCGGGCGCCTGGTCGCGCTGTGGGTCGTCCCGTCTGCCATTCTTCTTCTGACCCTCCTGATCGACGCGCTCGCCCGCCGCCTGATCCATGAGCCGCTCAGGACGCTGCGCGACACGATGGGACGCGCGGGGGCGGGAGATCTGAGCGCGCGTGCAGCCGTGGCGCGCGGCGACGAAATTGGCGCCGTGGCCGATGGTTTGAACGCGATGCTCGACAAGATTCAGGGATTCGAAAAGGAGCTGCAGGATCGGATCAGGGACGCGACGTCGGAGTTGCGCCAGAAGAACGAGGAGCTGGCCGAGAGCTACCGCCGGATGCTCGATCTACGGAGCGAGCTCGCCCGGGCCGAGCAGTTGGCGGCGGTCGGACAGATGGCCGCGAACGTGGCGCACCAAGTGGGCACGCCGCTCAACCTGATCTACGGGCACGTGCAGATCATGGAACAGGAAGTCGCGTCGAACCAGAAAACGCAGCGCCGTCTCGAGATCGTTCGCGAGCAAATCGGCAAGGTCGACGCCGTCGTCCGTACGCTGCTGGACCGCGCTCGGCGCTCGACGGCGAAAAAGTCGGTCGATGTGGCGTCGCTCCTCAATCGCGTGGCCGACCTCGCCCGACCCAGGCTTGGCGAGCTCGGCGTCACGCTGTCGGTCGTCGTGCACGGCTCGCTTCCGGTCATTACGGCCGACATCGAAGCGCTCGAGCTGGCCATCCTGAATCTAATCACAAATGGACTCGATGCCATGCCGCGGGGCGGTCGGCTGACGATTGAGGTCACGCCATCGGAGGCAGGCATCGAGCTCGTGGTGTCCGACACGGGAGAGGGAATAGCGCCGGACCTTCTCCCGAGAATCTTCGAGCCGTGGGTGACCACCAAGTCGGCGGGTCACGGAACCGGGCTCGGTCTGAGCATCGCGCGGGACGTGATTGTCAGGCACGGAGGGACCATCGGCGTGGCAAGCGAGCCTGGCGCGGGCACCACGTTCACCATCTTCCTGCCCGCTGCGGAGATCACTCAACTGGCGGAACCGACATGCCGCGAATCCTGATTGTCGATGACGACGGCGAGACGTGCCGCTTCATGGCGGAACTGCTTGCGGGACCGGAACGGGACATCTCCTTCACCGAGAGCGCAGAAGAAGCGCTGACGCTGGCGCGCGCGCGACCGTTCGATCTGGTGATTTCGGATATCAACCTCAATCACACCTACTCGGGCCTGGATGTGCTCAAGGTTTTCAGAAGCGCCAACCCGCAAGGGCAGGTGGTGCTGATCAGCGGGTTCGGCACGCTCGAGACGGCGATCGATGCGGTGAGAGCCGGCGCGTACGACTACATCAGCAAGCCGTTCAACATCACCGAGGTCAAAGCCACCGTCGATCGCGCGCTCGCCCATCAGGATCCGACCGACGACCCGTCTCGCATCCGCGGCGAGATCGTGCCATCGGGTCTGATCGGCCGGACTGCGGCCATGCTGGCCGTCTACAAGCAGATCGCCCATGCCGCCGATTCGAGCGCGCCCGTCCTCATCGTCGGGGAAAGCGGGACCGGGAAGGAATTGGTGGCGCGCGCCGTCCACAACCACGGACGTCGGTCGGCGCGACCATTTCTGCCGATCAACTGCGGCGCCTTGACGGAGACGCTGCTCGATTCGGAGCTCTTCGGTCACACGCGTGGAGCCTTCACCGGCGCGCTGTCCGACAGGCGCGGCATTTTCGAGCAGGCGAGTGGAGGCACGGTCTTTCTCGACGAAATCAGCGAGACCTCATCGGCACTTCAGGTGAAGCTGCTGCGTGTGCTGCAGGAGGGAGAGATTCGACCGGTCGGCGCGAATCGCGTTCTGAAGGCGGACGTCCGCGTCGTGGCCGCGACCAACATCGATCTCGAGAAAGCGGTGGCCGAGCAGCGCTTCCGTCAGGACTTGTACTATCGGCTGAGCGTGATCGTGATCAGGATGCCTCCGCTTCGCGATCGGCGCGAGGACATTCCCATGCTGATCGATCGGTTTCTGCAGAACGCGTGCACGAGAGCCGGCCGTCACGTCGAACTGTCGGAGGGCGCCCAGCGCGCGCTGACTGCCTACGACTGGCCGGGCAACGTGCGAGAGCTCGAGAACACCATCGAGCGCCTCGTCCTCTTCAGTCGCGGCTCGGTCGTCGAGGCCGCCGATCTGCCCGCGCTGTCAGGGCCTGTGAAGGGCGACCCGCAGACGGCGCTCTTTGCCGGCCTGCCGTCTCTCGACGAGGTCGAGCGACGCTATCTTGTACACGTGCTCGACGCCGTCGGCGGCAACCGCACGCGCGCAGCCGAGGTCCTCGGCATCGACCGGCGGACGCTCTATCGCATGGCCGAACGCTTCGGCATGTCGCTCAAGGACGAGTGAGTCGTCAGCGCCCGCTCGATGATGAAGACGGGCGCGGCGCCGGACTCACACGGTCAAGCACGATCCTCCCGTTGCTGATGATCATCAGCGGATCCTGAAGCACGTCGATCGCGTCGAGTGGACTCGCGCCAATCACGAGCAGGTCGGCGTCGAAGCCTTCCTTGAGCTCGCCGATGCGCGTCTCTTGACCGACGAGTTCGGCCCCGGCGATCGTTGCCGCCTGTAATGCGGCGAGAGGGGGCAGTCCAATCTCGACGAAGTGCGCGATCTCGTGCGTGATGCGTCCCAGGCTCTGCGGGCCGTATTCGGTGTCCACACCCGCCGCGATCTTCACGCCCATCGCATGCGCGTGCTGAATGACACGCCGCAGCTGCGGCAGCATGTGCATACCTCGGATGCGGAGCGCGGGCACGTCGTAGTCGCCGCCCGGCTCGGCGATGTCAACCACCGTCGTGTAGGTCGGGACGAAGAACGTGCCTTTCTCCTTCATGAGCTTCAACGTCGCGTCAGAGAGGTAGGTGCCGTGCTCGATGCTGCGAACGCCGGCCTTGACGGCCAGCATCGCTCCCTCGTCGCCGTGCGCGTGCACCTCCACCGGCACGTTGCGCGCTCCGGCTTCCTCCACAATCGCGCGCAGCTCCGGCTCCCGAAATGTCGTCGTCCTCGGATCGGTATCGGCCGTGCCCGCGCGCGCCGTCGCGCTGGTCTTGATGACGCGCGCACCGCGGTCCAGATTGACGCGCACGACGCGCCTGATGTCGTCGATCGTCTTCACGCCGTCGGCGAAGTCGGCGAGCCGGGGGTCCGCGAGGAGATCCTCCCCAAGTTGGGGCAGAACATGGACACCAGCGGGAATGATGTCGGGCCCCGCGACAATGCCCTTGCTGACAAGTTCGGAGATGGCGACGTCGGCGTACATCGCGGTCGCCGCGCTGCGCGCCGTAGTCACGCCGGAAAGCAGCGCGCGGCGCGCCCCTTCGAGATTCCCGATGTGCGCGTGGGCGTCTATCAGGCCGGGAACCACATACATCCCCTGAAGGTCGATGACACGCGACGCGCCTGCAGCGGCGTTTCGGCCGACGCTCGAGATCTTCCCGTCGCGAAGCACGAGGGTCATGCCTTCCTGGATCTGGCCGGTGCGCACATCTACGACGCGGGCGTTCGATAACGTGAGGGGATCGACGGAACGCGACGGCGTCTGTCCGGCGATTCCCGTGGTGATGAGAACGGCGTAAAGAATCACGAATGTCCGAAGACGCCTCTGCATGTGCACTCCTTCAGTGAACCAGGCGGGCAGATGCTACCAAAGCGGGGCAGCAGGCGCCACCGGCGTGCTATTCTTCGCACGCTCAATTCAGAGGATCGGAAATGAGGTGGGCCATGACACGAAAAGCGGGACCGGTGGTCGCGTTCGTCTTCGCACTGCTCGTCGCCGACGGCCAGGGTCAGGGCTGGACGTGGCGGCCGGTCGTGATGACCGATCACGGCATGGTCGCATCGGGCCATCCACTGGCCTCGGAAGCCGGCCTGCGGATTCTCAAAAGCGGCGGCAACGCCGTCGATGCCGCGATTGCCACCTGGGCAGTACAGGGCCTCGTCGAGCCGGACAACACGGGGCTCGGCGGCGACGGCCTCATCATGATCTACCTGGCGAAGACGAACGAAGTGAAGTTCATCAATGGCACGGGTCCGGCCGCGATGGCGGCGACTATCGACTTCTACAAGGGCAAGGGCGGCATCCCGACCGAGGGTCCATTGACGGTCGTCGTGCCCGGATCGGTCGGCGCCGCCGCGCTCGCGGTGTCGAAGTACGGGACGAAGCCGCTCGCGGAGGTCTTCGAGCCCGCCGCCGAGATCGCCGAACATGGATTCCCTGTGACGGAGACGCTCGCACGGTCGCTCAAGGAGACGCGCGAGAAGCTCGCGCACTATCCGTCGACCACGAAGATCTGGTTCAAGAACGGCGAGCCGCTTCGCATGGGTGAGCGCGTTGTGCTGACCGATCTGGCGGCGACGCTGCGGCGGATCGGCAAGCTGGGCAGCGACGATTTCTATCGCGGAACGACGGCACAAGCGACGACGGCGTATCTCAAGGCCAACGGCGGCATTCTCACGCCGTCCGATCTGGCGGCCTACCAGGCAGTTGAAGACCCGCCAATCTCGGTGAACTACAGAGGCATCGACGTGTACGAGTGTCCGCCGAATTCACAGGGACACGTCCTCCTGCAGGCCTTGAATGTTCTCGAGGGGTTCAATCTCAAAGAGCTCGGGCACAACAGCGCGCCGTACCTCCACCTCGTCACGGAATCGCTGCGGCTGGCTTTCGCCGATCGAAACAAGTACGTCGGCGATCCGAAATTCGTGCCGCCGATTCCCATGCAGACGCTCTTGTCAAAGGACTATGCCGCCAGGCGCCGCGGCCTGATCAACCCCGATCGGACGATGGATGGAGAGCCGCCGGCGGGTGACGTCGGCGCGAAGCCCTCGGCGCAGGAGCTTGTCGAGTGGGCGCCGGTTCCCGGATCGCGATCGTCGGAGCCTCACAGCGATCGCGCTCATGGATTGACCACGTATCTCGCGGTGATCGACAAGGATCGCAATATGGTGTCAATCACGTCGAGCCTGCTGAGCTCGTTCGGCAGCGGCATGGTCGCCGAACCGAACGGGTTCTTCCTGAACGATCGCATGCAGTACTTCTACCTGGATCCCCAGGACGTCAATGCGCTCGCGCCGGGCAAGCGCACGCGGCACACGATCAACCCCGCGCTGGCTGTGAAGGACGGAAAGCCATTTCTCGCCTTCGGCACGCCGGGCGCCGACACGCAGCCGCAGACCGAGCTGCAGTTCTTCCTGAACGTCGTGGACTTCGGCATGAACGTCCAGCAGGCGCTCGAAAGCGACGCCGTGATCAGCACTGGATTCCGCGATTCGTATCAGCCGCATGCGATCGAGGGCAGACTCCTCGTCGCCCTTGTCACTACCGAAAGCCGTGCAGGAAGGACTGGTGGCGCGCGGCTACCGGCTCGACGTGCAGGACGTGAAGGGCGTGGGCTGGGTGAAGGCGATCATGGTCAATCCACAGACGGGAGTCCTGATGGGCGGCGTGAGCCCGAAAGATGATGCGTATGTGATGGGGTGGTGAGATCACGAAGTTCTTAGTGCTTGGTGCTTAGTGCTTAGTGCGGTGCCTAGTTCTTAGTGCGGTGCTTAGTTCTTGGTGCGCAGATATTGCTCGAGTGAGCGGAGCATTCTGCCGATTTCGTTGGTGGTCTCTATCAACCGGCTCGCGTCGCGATGGAGGATGCGGCCTCTGTCGTATGCCGCATAGAGAAGCGCGCGGACTTCACCATTAGACGCACTGGCGATGCGGAGGAACCGAGCGAAGTCCTTGCGATCTCGTCGGAGAAACCCTTCGGCAATATTCGCCATGGTGGAGACTGCGGCTGTTGTCATCTGTGTGCAGAGATCACGGTCGCTGCAGAAGTGCGACTGTCGAGAAAGCTGCCAGAGGTCGCCAGAAAGTGCGCGGGCCTTTCGCCAGACGATGAGATCCTCGAACCGACTGACGCCCACCACGGCTGCTCGTGCAGGGTGCGTGCCAGGCGAAGCGGCGTGAGGGCCCTAAGAACTAAGAATTCAGAACTCGCACTAAACACTAAGAACAAAGAACTGACGAAGGAGCCCGTCATGTCCTTGCGCTTGATCCTCACCGCCCTCGTCCTTAGTCTCCTACTTGTCCTTTCCACCGTCTCCGCGCAGCAACAACCCCCTCCCAACGAATTCCCCGGCATCACGTGGAGCCTCGACGATCTCAAGGCCAAGTTCTTCCACGTGAGCGCTGGTCGTCGGTTGCGGCCGTCGAGTTGGCCTGACGGGGCGCGTGTTGCGGTAGCGTTGAGTTTCGACGTGGACAATGCATCCGCGGTGCTGTCACGCGGCGACCTGCGGCTCGAAGGGTTCACGCGCGGCGAGTACGGAGCGGTCGACGGCCTGCCTCGCGTGCTCAAGGTGCTGGCGGCGAACGGTGTGCCCGCGTCCTTTTTCATCCCGGCCGTGAGTGCGGCGCTTCATCCGCAGATGATCAAGGACATCCAGGCCAGTGGCCGGCACGAGATCGGCGTCCACGGTTGGATCCACGAGCTGCTGCCGGCCCTGAACAACGAGAAGGAGGAACAACGCCTGCTGACGCAGGCAATCGACTACCTGACGACGGCGATGGGGAAGCGGCCCGTCGGCTATCGCGCCCCGTCGTGGCAGTTCAGCGACTTCACCATGAAGCAGGTGAAGGCGGCCGGCTTCCTCTACGACAGCAGCCTGATGTCGAGCGACGATGCGTATGAGATCCTGATGGACGGCCAGCCAAGCGGCATCGTCGAGCTGCCGATCGAATGGATTCGCGACGATTTTCCGTTGTTCGGACCGACCAACAACGGCTCGCTGCCGTCGCCGGAGCTCGTGCTGCAGGCGTACCAGGCAGAGTTCGATGCGGCCTACGATGAAGGCGGGCTGTTCGTCCTCACGATGCATCCGCACATCATCGGCCACCGGGCGAGGGCGGTCGTGCTCGGACGTTTCATTCAATACATGAAGTCGAAACCGGGCGTCTGGTTCGCGACGCATGAGGATGTAGCGAAATGGGTGCTGAAACATTGACGATCGATCCGGCGCGGTTTCTGGAGCCGACTGATCCTCGCGACGGGTGCCGCCGTATCGGTCGTCACCGCGAATCCTGGTGCGCAGCATCAGAAACCCAACGCGCTGCCAGGGACGACGATGAGCGTCGATGGCCTCAGGCGGGAGATGTTCCGCGTGAGCGTCGGCCGGAGGCTCAAGCCAGCGTCGTGGCCGGACGGGAACAGGGTGGCGGTGGCGCTGTCGTTCGACGTGGACAATGCGACCCCCCAGCTGGCGAAGGGCGAGTTCGCCATCGACGGGCTGGCGCTCCGGGAGTACGGCGCCATCGACGGCCTCCCGCGCGTGCTTCGACTCCTCGACACGCATAACATCGCCGCTTCGTTCTTCGTCCCGGCCGTCAGCTCTCAGCTTCATCCGCAGATGATCAAGGACATCCTCGCGCGTGGTCGGCACGAGGTCGGGGTCCATGGCTGGATTCATGAACCGCTCGGAGAGCTGAACAACGAAGCGGAAGAACGACGGCTCCTGACGCTATCGATCCAGTATCTGACCGAGCAGATCGGCCACAAGCCGACGGGATTCCGTGCGCCGTACGGTCAGTTCAGCCCCTTCACGCTCAAGCTGCTTCGAGAAGCCGGATTCCAGTACGACAGCTCGCTCTCAGGGAGCAACGATCCATACGAAATCGCGGCGAACGGCGACGCCACGGGCCTCGTCGAGCTGCCGGTCGAACAGATTCTCGACGACTTTCAATATCTCGGTCCGGCCGCCAATGGACCACTCCCGTCGGCGGATCTCGTGATGCAGGTGTTCCGTTCGGAGTTCGACGTCGCGTACGACGAAGGCGGACTGTGGGTCGCGGTCATGCATCCACACGTCATCGGCCATCGCTCGCGGATCGCCGCGCTCGACGGTCTGATCAAACACATGAAGTCGAAACCAGGCGTCTGGTTCGCCACGCTCGACGAGATTGCCCGCTGGGCGAGGGAGCATGGCGGCGCCAAGTCCTAGCCTTCACACAGTCGTGCTGTTCGGCTCGGTGCGTTCCGAGCGGAAGGGCATCCGCGTGGCGCGCTTCGTGGAGCACCAGCTCACGACGCGCGGCCACAAGGTGACGCTCGTCGACCCCGTCGAGTACCCGCTGCCGCTCCTGGATCGGATGTACAAGGAGTATCCGCGCGGCGAGGCACCGAGCGTGCTGGAGCGGCTGGCAGCAATCTACGCGACGGCCGATGCCTTTGTCATTGTCACCGCCGAGTACAATCACAGCGTGCCGGCGGCGCTCAAGAATCTGCTCGATCATTTCCTCGAGGAATACTTCTGGCGGCCGTCGGCGATCGTGAGCTACTCGGCGGGCGCCTTCGGCGGTGTCAGGGCCGCCGTGCAGCTTCGGATCATCGTCGGCGAGCTCGGCATGCCCAGCATTCCGAGCCTCTTCGCCGTGCCCAAGGTCGCTCAGACGCTCGATCCTGGCGGTGCGGCGACCGATGCCGCGCTCGAGAGGCGATTCACGAAATTTGCGAGCGAACTGGAGTGGTACGCATCGGCCCTCCGATCGGCGCGCGCCGCCGGCGTGCCGTACTAGGGAAGCCGAGTCAGGAGTACGCCGTGCCTTCGAAAGTCCAACGCCAGACGGTCGACTTGTCGACGTATCCGGATCTCGTCGTGATTTATCTGGGCATGCGCGTCAATCGGCTTTACGGCCTCAAGACGATGCTGGGTTTTGGCAGCAGTGTGCCGCGGGCCGTGGCCGATCGGCCGGATGGGTTACTGTTGCACGAGGACCTGATTTTTTCGTTGTTTCCGCCGCACCTCGGATTTCGCCAGTACTGGCGCGACTATGCCTCCCTCGAGGCGTGGACGCGGTCGTCGCCGCATCGCGACTGGTGGCAGCGGTTTCTGCGCGATTCGGGAGGCACTGGCTTCTGGCACGAGGCGTATTTCATGCGCGGAGGCATGGAGGGGATCTACGACGATGTCCCGACGCCGCTAGGATTCCTTCGGTTTGCGCGCGTGATTCCGGCGCGCGGACCCGCGTTCGGCGCGCGCCAGCGATTGGGCCGCGATGGCGAAGCGCCCGCAGCTCCGCTGACCGAGCACGATCTCTACGACGGCGCTCAGTCGGGCGATCCAAGCTCTCTAGTCGGTCAGTTCGGCTGTGCGGCCGGCGGGGAGGCCTTCACGCAGCCACGCGCATCCAAGCCGACCCACTTCCAGGCTCTTAGTCGGTCTCAGCGCGTCGGGATGATCGGCAGCTCGAGCCGCGAGGCTCGAGCCGCTTCGTGGAAGACCGTCTGTTCCGCACGCTGCAGCTCTGCATCGACGCCAAACGCGTGCCCCGTGTTCGGGTTGCGATCGAAGCGCGGGAAATTGCTGCTCGACACCTCGAGTCGGATTCGGTGTCCGACGCCAAAACGGTTGCTCGTGGCTCCCAGATTGATCGACAGCTCGACCGGCTCGTTCGGCTCGAGGAGCGTGGGAGCGGTCTTGCTGGCACGATAGCGCGCACGCAGGATGCCATCACAGAGCGGTCGAGCCGTCCCGTCCGGCCAGACATCGACCAGCTTCCCCGTGAAGTCCGTGTCGCGCGCCGACGAGGTCGCCCACAGTTTCAACGTGACCGGTCCGGTGACTTCAACGGCGGTGTCCAGAGTCGCCGTCGAAAAGACGAGGACATCTGGTCGCTGTTCGATGGGGCGCTGGTCGATCGGCAGGCGCGAGTATCCACCCAACCCTCCGGTGGGAACAGGATTCCACGGATCGTAGGTGAACCGATCGGGCGTCTCGCCGGCGGGAGCTTCCGTCGTGAGCGTGCCGTCGCCTTCCATGGCGTTGGCGCGTCCACCGCTGTGCAGGTAATAGCTCGCGGACGACGGCACGCGCCAGCGGCCACTCGTGTTCATCGCGCCAGTCGGTTTTCTCCCATGACGAAGATGCGGACCGGCGCCGCCGTGCGAGCCGTCGGCTTGCCCTTGCAGCCAGTCGCCGAACCACTCGAGCATGAGCCCTTCGGAATCGACGCCGGCGCCGGCGCCGAAATCCATATCGGCAATCTTCACGCTCTCGCGTGTCGGCCGCGCATGGGTCCAGGGTCCGACGATCAGGCGCTGCTCGCGGCGGGCCTGCTCGGTACGCGCGTTGGCCCGCAGTCCTGTGAAGTTGCCCAGCGTGCCGTTCAAGAGCGAGTCGTACCAGCCCGTCAGATGAAACGCCGGCACGTCGAACTCGCCGTGCCTGGACGCGATGTCGAAGCGCGTCCAGTAGTCGTCGTACGACGGATGGCTCAGAAGATCGAAATAAGATGGGTGAAATCGGCGCAGCTCGAGGGCATCCATGCCCTTGAGAGGCAGAAACCAGTTCCAGTGTTCTTTGAGCAGCGTGCGATCGCGTTCGCTGATATCTATCGGGCCGTCACGATTGACGGCGGGCGTGAGCACGCGTCGCCGAACGTCGATTGACTGTCCAAGATTCCACGACAGGCCGTCGGCCAGATAGAACGCACCGCCCTGAAAGACCATGTCATAGCGGCTCGCGTAGGAATTGCTTGGGAAGAGCGCGACCAGGTGCGGCGGCCGGAGCGTGCCGGCCATCAGCTGCGTGGTCGCCAGATAGCTTCCGCCGAACATGCCGACCCGGCCGTTGACGTACGGCAGCGCCGCCACCCACTCGACGCTGTCGTATCCGTCCTCCGCTTCGTCATGGGGCCGGGCGACGCCGTCAGACATGTATCGCCCGCGGGTATCCTGCACGACGACAACGAAGCCCTGTGCCGCGATCCGTCGAAAACCCGGGAGATCGTCGGGATCGCTCTTGGAATACGGCGTTCGCTGGAGCAGGGCCGGATACGTGCCGCCGCCAGAGGGACGATAGACGTCGGCGCGGAGCATCACGCCGTCCCGCATTCGCCCTTCGACGTTCTTCTCAATGACGACCTCGTCCTCAGTCCCGCCGCGTGACGAGGCGATGAAGGACGCCTGGAGAACGATGCCCGCGACCAGAAGTGACCCGATGAGGGGAAGGGCAGGCCGATGCATTTATTTCGGGGTGGCCGGCGGATCGAGCCGATAGGTGAACGCGAGCGAGTGAATCTTCCACGCCTCGCGGTCGCGGATGAACGTCAGCATGAGTTTGCCGCGGCTTTCGGTGCCATTGTCGAACAGGACGAAGTCGGCGTGCGCCGACGCAAGTTGCCCGTCGATCGTCACTCGAATGTTCTGAAGTTCCTCGCGGATGTCTCGTCCGGTGGCGAAGTACTTCGCCTGACGGTCATAGAATTCAGCGAGCGTCCTGGTTGTCACCGATCCATCGTCATTGGTAAACGCCGCCACGAAGCCTGGAAGAAACAAGGTGCGCCACTCTGCGAGCGTGGTCTTCTGGTAGAGGCCGACGTATCTGGCGAGCACCTGGCGAACCTGGTCCTCATCGCCTGCCTGGGCCGCGCCGGCCGAGTCGGCGAGGAATCCGGCCAGCAGGAGAGGAGCGATGGCAAACCGGAAGAGGGTGCTCGTCGTCATACTCATCGGTTGACACTCTGCCAGAACGTGGCGGTCTTTGCAGCAGAAGATTGAACAGATGCCAGGTCCGCGGCGGTAGAATCGAGGCGCCTGGAACAGGAGGTTCACATGCGCATTCAGACGCCTGCTCTCATCCTTGCGTGCAGCCTGACGGCCGGCGCGGCCGCTTCGCAGGAGCAGCACAGTCACGGCGGAACGCCCTCGGATCGCGTGGGCACGGTGCACTTCAGCACCTCGTGCAGCCCCGCGGTCGAGGCCGATTTCAACCGTGCGACGGCCGAGCTCCACTCGTTCTGGTTCAACGCCTCGCTCGAGACCTACAACAAGGTGCTCGCGAAAGATCCGGCGTGCGCGATGAGCTACTGGGGCATCGCCCTCAGCTACTGGGGCAATCCCTTCGGTGGCGGCTTCCGCAATCCCGATCAGCTTGGGAAGGGCCGAGCCGCGATTGAGAAGGGCGCGGCCGCCGGGGCCAAGACGGAACGCGAGCGCGACTACATTGCGGCCGTCGCCGAGCTCTACAAGGACTTCGAGACGCGCGACAATCGCACGCGCGTGCTCGCCTACGAGAAGTCGATGGAGCAGCTGTCGTCGAAATACAAGGACGACACGGAGGCGCAGATCTTCTACGCGCTTTCGCTCGATCAGACCGCGCTTCCGACTGACAAGACCTACACAAACCAGTTGAAGGCGGCCGGCATCCTCGAGCCGCTGTTCGCCAAGCAGCCCGATCACCCTGGCCTCGCGCACTACATCATTCATACCTACGACTCGCCGGCGCTGGCCGATCGTGCGCTCGGTGCGGCGCAACGCTATGCGGATATCGCCCCCGCGGCGCCGCATGCCCTCCACATGCCGTCGCACACGTTCACGCGCGTCGGCTACTGGCGGGAGTCGATTACCAGCAACATCCAGTCGGCAGAGGCGGCCGAACGGGATCATTCCTACGCCGAGGCGCTCCACGCGATGGACTACGAGACGTATGCGTACCTCCAGATGGCCGAGGACCGCGCGGCTCGGAAGGTTGTGGACCAGATCCCGGACGTCGCCAAGAAACTCGATATCAATGCGATTGGCGCTGCGGCGCCGGGCCTCGCGGGCTACTTTGCGATGGCCGCCATGCCGGCTCGCTACGCGCTCGAACGTGCGCAGTGGGAAGAAGCCGCCTCGCTCGAGCCGCGTGAGACGCCATTGCCGTTCATACAAGCGATGACGTACTTCGCGCGCGCCCTGGGCCGGGCCAGGACAGGTAGGGCCGCTGACGCGCAGAAGGACGTCGACGCCCTGGCCTCGATCCGCGACGTGCTCATCGAGAAGAAGGACGCGTACTGGTCGGGACAAGTGGAGATTCAGCGGAAGGCCGCGTCGGCGTGGGTCATGTGGGCCAACAACCGGCATGACGACGCGTTGAGCGAGCTTCGCGCGGCGGCCGATCTCGAAGACACAAGCGACAAGAGCGCCGTGACGCCGGGCCCGCTGAAACCTTCTCGTGAGCTGCTCGGCGAAATGCTGCTCGAGGCCAATCAGCCCGCCGCCGCGCTCCAGGAGTTCGAGAAGACCGTCAAGAAGGAGCCGAACCGGTTCCGTGGCGTGTACGGCGCCGCTCGTGCCGCCGAACTCTCAGGCGATCGAACGAAGGCCGGCACGTTCTACAAGACGCTCGTCGAGATCTGTCGCGACGCCGATCAGCCGGCGAGGCCCGAGCTGGACGCCGCGCGGAAGTTTCTGGGGCGAACTGAATAGATCCGAGGACATGCCATGAGTACCACCGGGAACTGCAGACGCGCTGTCGGCCAGGCCGCTGGCCTGGTGCTGATGTCGGCTTCGATCGCGCTCTGCGCTTCAGAGCGCCAGTCACCGCAGCCCTTTCCCTTCGCGGTGACGAAGTCGATTGCGGTTCCTCAGCATCCTCATGGCATCGCCTTTTCTGCCGACGGCCGCTGGCTGTACCTGGTCTCCACCGCCGGCCAGGCGCTCACCATCATCGATACCAGCACCGAGTCGGTGACCAAGAGCTTCCCGCTCACCGATAGTCCGATCGGCATCGCACTCCTTCCGGGCGGCACACACGTCGCCATCAGCCACTTCGATGCCGATCGGATCTCGAGGGTCAACCTCTCGAACGGCAAGATCGATCGCACGATAACGGTCGGCGTGAAGCCGTCGCTCCTCGTGCGGACTGCGGCCGGTAACCGTGCGTTCGTCTCGTGCGAGGGCGCGAACAAGGTGTTCGAGATCGATCTGGATCGATTCGCTGTCGTGCGCTCGTTCGATACCGGGCCGAGGCCTTTCCCGCCCGACATCACGAGCGACGGGCGACGACTCTTCGTTCCCGACTATGACTCAGGCGAGGTGACGGTCATCGACCTGAAAGAGGGCCGCACGGTGGCGACGGTCAAGGTCGGCTCCAAGCCGTCGGGCGGCATCGTGATGCCCTATGACGAGGATTACGCCGTTGTGAATCGCGGGTCGAACACCATCAGCTTCATCGACCTCACGGTCAACGAGGCGCGTCCCGGATTTGCCGACGGTTTGGACAAGGAGCCGTTCTCGATGGTGACGACGCGGAGCGGGCGCTGGGGTTTCGTCAACAACACCGCGTCCTCGAACGTCTCGGTGATCGATCTCGATCGGTATGCTCCGGCCGGGAAGGTCACCGTCGGAAGCCAGCCCATTGTGATGGCGGTCCATCCTTCCGATCGCAAGCTGTACGTGTCGTGCGAAGGATCGCACGAGGTGGCGGTGGTATCGATACCGTAACAAAGAACTTTTGTAGTTCTTGGTTCATCACGGAGTTCTTGGTTCTTAGAAGTGCTTAGTTCAGGATCAGTATAAGAACTAAGCACCAAGAACCAAGAACTACTGTCACTGTCCCCCCGGCCGATAAGCCCTTTCGAGATTCGCCTTGATCTCTTCGAGCGTGAACCAGGCGGGCCTGAACTCGCCGCGGGCCAATAGCGGCGCCTGATCGAAGTAGTGGGGTGAACGCGGATCGCCGCTGGCGCCGAACACATGAACAGCGCGGGCGCGTACCTGAGGACCGAATTCCACCACGCTCACGTAGGTCATCCCCGCCACACCGTATCGTCGCTTCTGATCCTTGACGGGCGTCGCATAGAGCGTAAAAACGGCGCCGTCATTGCCACTGACGCCGGGCACGGGGATGCTGGCCGCGCCATCCGAGAACGGCGCATTGGCGCTCTCGTCGCGCCGCTGAAGCCTCGAGACCTCGCCGAAGGGCACCTGCCACGACCCGAACTGTCGCTCCAGATCGTCGAGCGCCTTCTCGAGTGCGCGAACGCGGCGTTCGCCGTCTGCCAGCTGCTCACGACCGAGCCGAACGTAGTCCGCGTGCCACGACGTGAAGATCGTCGTCGCGACTGATGATACCGTCGATCGCCGATCCCAGTTTCGAAGGAGCTCGGCCACGGGTGCGAGACGTGCGGCGCGAGCCGGCTCCGACTTCGCCAGTGACGCGAGGGTGTCGAGGAGCGGCTCGAGCTCGGTGTCGGTCTGCTCGATTCTGGTGTCGAATGCCGCACGCGCCCAGTCGTCGAAGGTGAAGCGGGCCGTGGATTCCAGAATCTGGCTCGAGATGCGGGCGCGAGGGTTGACGTCTTCCCCTTCGGGCACCATGTATGCGGGGAACGCCTTCGGATCGGGATTGTCCCGGCTCGTCAAATGGAACGGCGACGAGTTGCAGTTCTGCATCCAACCCGTCACCGGGTCGGTCAGCTGCGGCAATTCGTCCATGGTGTGATATCCAAGCCATTCCGTTTCCGGATTGCTCCCATCGACGGGCTTGGTCCAGTCGAACTTCGTCGAGCGTTTCGGCTGGCCGCCGTTGTAGAGATAGAACGTGTGACCGTCACGATCGGCGTACATGACGTTCCCGAAGAGCATCGCCTGAGGTCGGAGCGCGTCCCTGAACTCCGGGAGCGTTCGCGCTCTGGTCATCGCGTACCACTCGCCAAGCCAGCCGTCTCCGTCGATCTTCGCGAGCCGCAGCGCCAATGACTTGCCGTCCCGCACGCGCAGAATCGGTCCATGGTGCGTCTTGCGGAAGGTGAACGACTGGGTTTCGAGCCCGGCGGCCGTCTTCACCTTGATGTCCTCGCGCCATTCGGTGGCCATCCGATATCCGTCTCCGTACCGGTACGCGAGTGGACGCGCCTGATCATCGAACGTCTCTGCGTACACGTCCGACATGTCGGCCGCGTTGTCGGTGCTGACCCACCCGAGGGATTCGTTGTGGCCGACGTAGGGCAGCGGAAACCCGAAGCGTGCATAGCCCGTGAAATTCCATCCCTCGTCGCTGTGAAGGTGGCCTTCGTAGACCTGCCCGGGACCGAAGTACGGCAGGTGAGGGTTGATGAAGAGGAGCGGATGGCCGCTCGCACTGCGCGATGGACCAACGACCCAGCCGTTCGATCCGACGTTCATGCGAAGGAGCTGGTCCGCGCGTGCGGTCGTCAGAGGCTCGTCCTCGAGCGCGCGATCGTAGGCGAAGCCGTTCTGATAGTAGTTGTAGCGAATGAATGCCAGCGGATACCACGGCTCGACCTTCGTGAGCAGGCGAGGATGGACGTCGGGATGCGTCACGAGAAAATAGTTGATGCCGTCGGCGAAGGCGTCGCAAATGGCTTTGATTCGAGGTTCGAGTCGTCCGTATTCGGCCATGGCCAGCCTGGGGATCTCGAGTGCGCGGTTGACGCGGTCGCTATCGATCTGCTCTTCGCCGCCGAGCTCGGCCGATCGTCCGATCGCCAGCACGAAGTTCTGCTCGAGCCGTGGGAAAAAGTCTTCGGCCTGGGCGTAGGCGAAGCCGAACACCACGCTGGCATCGGTTGGTCCGAACACGTGGGGTATGCCGAAGCGGTCACGGTAGATCGTGATCGACGCCGCAAGCTGCCGGGCGCCAGAGGCTTCGATGGCCTGGGCCTGGCCTCGAGCCTGAGGCTGGGTAACAAGGGCCAAAACACAAAGAGCCGCCACGACATATCGACGCATCATCAGATCCTTCCCCGCATTGCTCATTGCTAATTGCCCATTGCTACCGGCTCGTCGCTCATCGCGCTTATTCGCCCATCGCTCATTGCTCATCGCTCATCGCTCGTTGCTGAGAGTACAATCACCCAGCACTCGAGACCTTAGACGATGAAATCCGGGCCAAAGTTGACGAGCGCGATCGTGGTAGTGGTGCTGGCGTCGGGCGTGGCGCGAAGCGCCGCACCTGAAGCGACGCTCCTCGCCACGGTGCCGCAACGGATCGTCCCGGTCGGCACGGACGCGACGATTCGTCTCACTCTATCTGATGGCAGCGGAAACACGCGCGGCCCTGTTCTGTCGCCCAGCGATCTCTCGCTCAATTTCCCGGGATTCCAGGTGTCCGGAGCTCCCGCCGCGGGTCAGGACGGATCCATCCGAATCACCGGGCGTTTTTCCCGACCGGGTCTCTTTGTGTTCGAAGCGACCGTACGGTCGGATGGCAAGACCTATTCGACGAAGGATCACCTGGTCGCGTACAGCCCTGTCGGCGAGACGAAGCCGCCTCAGGGCGGGTATTACGTCTTCCTTGGGCGCGGAGATTACTGGGAGCCGACCCACCAGCTCGCCACGTGGTCGCTCGTTGACTGGAAGCGCCAGGTGGACTGGATGGCAGGGGAGCGGCTCGACACGCTGTTCGTTCTGCTGAACGGATACCTTCTCGCGTATCCCAGCGAGAAATATCCGACCCTCCGCGATCCGCTGTCGCAGAACGCGCGGACCAACCTGCTAGCGGAGCTCATCGAGTACGCGCACAGCCGCCACGTGAAGGTGTATCTGACGCTCACGACCGACGATCACGCGGATGGATTCGGCCGCGCGCATCCGGAAGTGGTTCGCATCGACAAGTACGGCGGTCCCCTCAGTCCGAGGGCGCTGACGCTCGAGCATCCTCTCACGGAGCGGTACATCACCGACATGTTCGACGAGGCGCTCACGCTCTATCCGCGCGCCGACGGCATCGTGGTGCATCCCACCGAAGAGACGCCGGATCGATTCAATCGCGAGACGCAGGCGCTCTACCGCCAGGAAACGGGCGGCGATCTCACGCGCGCCTCGAAAACCGAGCGGTACCGCTGGTACAACCAGCGATTTGCGAAGCTGCTGACGAAGCTCTACGAGCTCGCGCGATCGCGCAATCCCTCGATCGACTTCGTCATGTTCAACTGCTGGTGGCAGGACGAGTACGCGTCGATCTACAAGGAGCAGGTGCCGTCGGCGATTCGCTTCTGCGTCTGGTACTACGGATGGGAAGACCAGGAGCCGGTCAGGTGGCCCATGCAGTCATGGGTGAACCTCGTGGGCGCCGATCGCATCATTTACATGCCCACGGGGCGCTCGTTCATGTACCCGGCTGCGGCGTGGGAAGAGACGGAGCGCCACATCGGCACCGACCGGCTCGTCAGCACGGCGCGGGCTCTTGGCGTGTCGGGGGCCGTCTACTTTGCAGGCTGGAGTCTCGGGACCGAGGAAGATCGTTTGCGCGATTTGATGATTGCCCGGTATCCGACCGTGAGCCTCGAGCCCGACCAGGCGAAGCGGCCGGCCCTTATCCCGCGGCTCTATAAGGACTATCTGGGCACGCGCAGCGAACTGCTCCGGTAGCGTCGATCGTGGGAATATTGGAGCGGGGCAGTAGGGTTCTAAGGTTCTAGGAACCCTAGAACCCTGGAACCCTAGAACCGTTGAATCTTAGAACCGTTGAATCTTAGAACCTTTCCCCCCGGAGCATCTGTGAAAAAGTTCCTGTTCGCGATCGCCCTCGTCGCCCTCACCTCGTCTCCATCACTGACGGCTCGTCAAGCGCCGGTCGCGGCGCCGCCGGTACCTCAGGGAGTCAAGGCTCCCAACATCATCGCGGACGTCCGTGCGGCCATCGCAAAGGGCGATTTCAGTCAGGGCGAACAGATTCTCAAGACGTTTCGGGCGCAAAACGGCACGACGCCCGAGGCCATCGAAGCCCTGTCGTGGCTCGGCCGCGGCGCGCTCGCTCAGAAGCTCTGGAACATGGCGGATGCCTACGCCAAGGATGCCAGGTCGCTCGTCCTCGAAGCGCTGAAGACCCGTGAGCTCGATGCTGAGAAGCACCTGCCGCTGGCGCTCGGCGCCACCTACGAAGTGCAGGCGCAAGTGCTCGCACATCGCGACAAGCTGGCCGACGCGGTGCACCTGCTGCAAGAGGCGCTCGAGGAGTACAAGAACACGTCGATCTGTACGAGGCTCCAGAAGAACATCAATCTCCTGACGCTCGAGGGAAAACCGGCGCCTGCGCTGACGGCAACCGAGTTCCTCGGAAACAAGTCCGAAGAGCTCTCGTCTCTCAAGGGCAAGCCCGTCGTGCTCTTTTTCTGGGCTCACTGGTGCCCCGACTGCAAGATGGAGGCGCCCATTCTTGCCAAGCTGCTGGCCACGTATCACGACAAGGGGCTCGTGGTGGTGGCCCCCACGCAGCGCTACGGCTACGTGGCGGGCGGCAAGCCGGCGACGCCGGAAGAAGAGCTCGCCCATATCGAGCAGATCCGCAACCTGCACTACGCCGGCGTGGACATGGCGGTCCCGATCAGTGAAGCCGACTTCAAAAGCTACGGTGCCAGCACCACGCCCACCATCGTCCTGGTCGATCGCCAGGGGGTCGTCAGGCTGTATCACCCGGGCCGCATGACGGAAGAGGAGCTCGAGCCGAAGGTGAAGGAAATCCTGTAGGCGCAGTCTCTGCGCGCTCAGGCTCCAGGCGATTCCTGCAAAGCACGCTATAGTGTTGCCGTTCGAATGGTCCGCGCGAGCGAGAGCCATCCTGGCCTATGGCGGAGCGGTTTTGGCCTCGACGATCATCAATGTTCAGCCTCTCCACGAGGCGGACTGGCTTCGTGCGCTCCTCGTGCCCCTCACGATCGCTTCACTCGCCGTGGCGCTGCCGCAGGTGCTGTCCGTCAAGAACTACGTCGTCCTGATGAGCGCACTGTCGGCGGTGTTTGTACTGTCGGCGATCGTGTCGATGTGGCTCGCCTTTACGAACCAGACGATGTTCATGGGGAGGGCACTGTTTCCCGTCGCCGATCACCGCGGCGGCACGCTCGCGGCCGTAGGCCTTTATGCGCACCGCAACACGATCGGCACGTTCCTCCAGTTCATGCCGGCGCCTCGCGCCTCGGCACACGCCGCACCGTGGTGTTCGCCGCGGCCCTTGCGATCGTGTTGGCTGCAGCCACGATGGTGCCACCCGAGATCAAAGGCTATCTCACGCTCGCCCCAGGGCTCCTCGATCGGCCACTCGTCTGGCAGGAACTGTTCATGCGGGTCCCCGAGCGGCTGCTGTTCGGGTTCGGGCTGATGAACGTGACCTTCTTCCTGGGGTCGTCCCCTCACAACCTGTATCTGGCTCAGGTCGCGTATTTCGGCGTGATCGGGACGATCCTCTTTCTCGTCGTCCTGCTGTCGTTCGCATTCCTGTCAGCCGATCGGTTGACGCGCTCGCACTCGTGGGCCGACGTTGCCCTCCTGTTTCTCGTGGCGGGGACGCTTCTGCAGGGAGGCGTCGAATACGTGATCGCGTATCCGACCTTCTTTGCGAATTCGATGTTCTGGCTGACGGTAGGGCTCTTGGCGAGCGACGATCAGTAGCCCATCTCCCGCTGAATCCCGCGGACGATCCGCGCCAGCTCCTCAACGAGCGGTCCACCGCCTGACTCGCGAAACGCTCTCACCAGCGAATCGTAGTACCACAATACGTCGTCTGGGCCCGCGCTGAATCGTTCCCAGACGCGTTCCCCGATCGTCCTCAGATCGCGCAGGATCGCGTAGGCGTTGTGGACCTTGTCGGCGGCGGAGACGCGGAGCACTTCCGGCGGCAGCGCATGTGCGTGCGCGAGATAGGCCTTCTTTCTTTCGATCCATTGATCCTTCGGCGTCTTCCACGAGTCGGTGCAGCCTTCGACGATGCGGGCGACTTTGTCGCCGAAATGAGCGCGAACGTCCTCGAGTCGAGACCGGCCGCCGCAATCCTCGGCGACATCGTGAAGCAGCCCGCCGATCGCCTCGTCCTCGTCGCCTCCATCGTCCAGAACGAGCGATGCGACGGCCATCAGGTGCGAGATGTAGGGTATGTTGGTCCCCTTGCGCGTCTGGCCACCGTGCGCGTGACGGGCGTACTGGAGTGCCTGCTGGAATCGTTCACCGAGCGTGGTTGTCACCAGAGTTCTCCAGCTGAAGACCTCAGAGATTCCCGCGCTTCATTTCTTCCTTGAGGTGATCGCACGATCGAACCGTCAGCGCCATGATCGTGAGCGTGGGATTCTGGCAGGCGATCGATGGGAAACCGGCGCCGTCCATGACGAAGAGATTGGGGACGTCGTGGGTCTGCTGAAACTGGTTGAGCACGGACGTCTTGGCGTCACTGCCCATTCGTGCCACGCCCACTTCGTGGATGCCCCAGCCCATGGCGCGGTCCGGCACGATGAACGGCTGTATGTTGGTGGCGCCGGCGGCGTCCATCATCTCGGCTGCGGCCTCGGCCATGTCGGGAATCATGGCCTTTTCGTTCTCCTTGAACTCGGCGTGGATCCGCAGCACCGGGATGCCGTAGATGTCCACCGTCTCGGGATCGAGCTCGACGTAGTTGTCGTAGTAGGGCAGGCACTCGCCGAAGCCCGCGATCCGGAGCATGTTGACGGGCTCGAGGATCGATTTCTTGTACGACGCGCCGAAACCCGGCGCCTCCCAGTTGAAGCGCACGCCACTGCCCCCCTGGTAGCCGTACCCGCGCAAGAACTTCTTGGTCTGAGGCCCCTTGGGAGTGTTGCGGAACCGGATCACATAGATGCCGTTCGGACGCCGCGGCGCCGTCAGCGTGGGCTTCGTCGCAAGCTCCGGAAATTCGCCTTCCGCTCCACCTGCGACAAAGACGTGATCCATGAGGTAGTGACCGAGCGCTCCCGATGAATTGGCCAGCCCGTTTGGCTGCTGACGCGTCGCCGAATTAAGCAGGATGCGGGCCGACTCGAGCGCCTGCGCGCAGATGATCACGACACGACCGCGCACCTCGCGCGTTTCGCGCGTGTTGCGATCGACGTAGAGCAGTCCGGTTGCCTTGCGATGGCCCTGATCCATCATCACGCGGTAGACCATCGCGTTGGGAATGTGGGTGCAATTCCCGGTGCGCATCGCGTCGGCCACGGTCGTGAAAGCCGAGTTGAAATAGGACTGGGTCGTGCAGCCTCGCTCGCAGGGCCCGCAGTAGTGGCACGCGGCATGGCCACTGTGCGGTGTCGTGAGGTTGGCCGAGCGCCCGATCGTGACCGTCCATCCGAGCTTGCTCTTCACGCGCGTCCGGAACTGCGTTTCGGCGCAGCTCATCGGCATGGCCGGCAGAAACTTGCCATCCGGCAGCTCTGGCACGTCCTCGGCCATCCCGCTGATGCCGATGTACTGCTCGACGATGTCGTAGTACGGCGCGAGGTCGCTGTAGCTGAGCGGCCAGTCTTCGCCGGCGCCGTCGTAGGACTTGCCCTTCATGTCCTGCTCGCTCAGGCGATAGCTCTGGCGTCCCCAGACGTTGGTCCGGCCGCCGAGAATGCGCATCCGCCCCTGCCAGCTGAATGGCTTGCCGGGCGCTTCCGTGTATGGCTCTTCCAGATCGTTGGCAAACCAGTCGTAGGTGTACTCGGTGCAGGCGTAGCAGTCCTTCTGCCGCGGGCGCGTTCGCTTGATCAGCTCGGTCGCGAGATTGTGGTACTTGAGATCGAACGGGCGCTGATGCTCCTTGAACTCATCGGGCTTGTGCGGGCGGCCGGCGTCGACGAGCGCCACCTTGATGCCGGCTTCCGCCAGCTGCTTGGCGGCCCATCCTCCGGACGCGCCGGATCCTACGACAAGCACATCGAATGAGGTCTGCGACTTGGTCTGCACGGCCCACCTCGCCTGACTCGCCACGGCGCTGCCAGAAGCGGCGGGCAGTCGGGCTAAACGCTAACAGACGGTGGGGAGGCGGTCAATCGGGAGACATCGCTCTCTTTCTCGGTCGCGCGCGGCCGTGCTAGAGTCACCTCCACGCGGAGGCTCCGATGGGCGATCGAGATAAAGGCGAGAGCGGCGCACTGAATTCCACGACAGCGCAGGCGTCTCCAGGAATGGCACGACGGGCCGTGCTCCAGGGCCTCCTGACTGGTCTGGGTGTCGTGTCGCTGCCTGGCTTGTCGGAGGCGCAACACCCGATGCGTGAGCATCTGCTGGACGGCGGTCGCGTCGAGCTGGCCGAACAGAAGGCGCGGGCGAAAAGCGTAAAGCCGGAGTTTCTGGACGGCTTTCAGTTCGCTACGCTCGAGAATCTCGCCGAGCTCATCATCCCTGGTGCCGCGCTCGAACAGTCGGCCGCGTTCATCGATCGACTGCTCGCCGTCGATTCACAGGAAAACCAGCGCCGATTCTTGAGCGCGCTCGGTGCATTCGAGGGCCAGGCGAGGACGCAGCACGGAAAGCCCTGGACTCAGTTGTCCGCGATCGAACAGCGCGACATTCTGGAGGCGGCGTCCACCGGCGAACAGAGCCAGCCCAAGCCTGCTCCCTGGACTGCGGGACAGGCGGTCACGTATACGCCACCAGCGGATCCGCCGCCGCCCGCCACTCTGCGCGATCATTTCGAACACCTGCGCGGCTGGGTAGCCGGCGCCTACTACTCAACCGAGCGGGGTATGAGAGAGCTGGGCTGGACCGGCAATCTCTTCTTCACGAAACTCGACGGCTGCGATCACCCCGACAGTCACGCGGGCTGAACACACAATTCGCTCCCCACAACGAGTTCGAGTCGATGCCGGCCTGATTGGGCCCAAGGACTATCGGGCTGGTTCGTGTCGAAAGGCGGGCGGCTCTTCCTCGGTCAGGCCGATGACCAGTTCGTAGCCTGCGAGGCCGAGCACGATGAAGTCGATTCCGGCGCCGCGATCGAGTAGATCCCAGAACGCCGCGAGAGACAAGAGCGCTGCTGACACCGCCCACGGAAGCCATACGACGTTCGGCCGCCACCATCGACGAATGATGGTCCCACCGATTGTGAAGAATGAGTTGTCAGACGAAGTGGGCTTCATGATCCTCCGATGTCCGCCACTCTCAAGCTGAGCAAGGCGAGTGCCCTGAGACGAAATCGTCAGCGTGGCCGTAACTCGCTGGTGTCGTGAAGTTTGTGAAGCACGCCGTCACTTTCCCGCCGGGCGTGCTCAGGCATAGTCGGCCCGCAGGAAGAAAAAGCACCGGGCCGCGCCCGACAATCGGATCCACGCTCGAACGATGTGGCGGCCGCTGCCGATCGCAGAAATCTGCGCGGCGCCGCGCGCCGTTTCACACTCTCGTGCAGCACCTGATTTTTTGGTGCAGGGCTGAGACGATATGTGCAGTGAAATGGCGCCACGAGCTGCGCAGCACTTGGCCCTCACGTGCAACCTTCACCGACTCAGCAAGATCCGGATGCGACCAAACCGCCGCGACTGAGGAAGGGAAGGACCTTGGTGACGTGCGCGAGGTTGACACTCCATGGCTCCGTCGGTAGCGTCTGACAACGCGAGGTTCCCCAGCCATGCCCACGGACGAGCGTCGGTTCGCTCCTGTTGATCGCATCGCATGGTCTCCACGACTCGCCCTTCCGTTGTCGTTTTGGGATCAGGGCGACGATTCACAACAGACGGACGCAGCGCGGAAAAACGAAGATCAGGAGCTTGACGCCATCAATGCCGCCCTCGCGGCTGTGATCGCGAGCACGCCGGTCGAAGCGAAGCCTGTCGATCATGCGTTCGCCCCGGACGGTCGCCGGCGGGCGGATCGCGCGCCGCGTCGCGTGGAGCGCCTGCGCAGGCGATTTGCGAAGGAGTTCCTGAAAGACACCGACGAGCTTCCTACCTGGCTTCCGGATCGCATCGGGAACGCCCTGCGCTTCATCGTGGTGAGCCCTGTCCGCTGGACGAGTCGGACGCTGGCAATGGTGTGGTCTGGCGGGCACGCCACCGGCTCGGTGGCCTCCCCGGGAGGCCGACTGGCGTGGCATTCGTCGCATGTCGTGCGGTTGTCTCTCTTCGACTATCCGATGGCACCCGCACGGAAGCAGGAGGCGCCTTCCACGGTGTGGCGACTCGTGACAGACGATTCGGGCCGGGCATCACGCCACCCGCCGGGTGACAGGATTCGGCTCGTCATCCGGATTCCCGTGATCCTGCACCGCAGGCGGCGCACTGGGCCGGACACGCCCGCCGACCCTCAACGTGGTGGCGCCTCGAAGGTTTCGCGTGTGTCTACGCTGAACCTCCTGTAGTCCGAATATCGGGTCTCCGCGGCGACATCGAACTTCCTGACAAGCAGGGCCCGCCCCTTTATCTCCGTACGGAAGCTGAAAGGCAGCCAGACTTCGTCGTTGATCTTCCGGCGTTCGAGTGTGAGCCGGCTCCCCGGGTGAACGCGGCCGAGGATGCCCCAGCCGACGAGGATGGTCTCGAGGCACTCGAGCTCCACACGTGCGAGCTGATGGTCGGACTCGTCGATCCATGCCGTGCCGCGGAACTTCTTCAGATACTTCCCCGTATCGGTCTTGGGCGTGACGCCTTGCTTCGGAGTCAATGAGACTGCGATGGTCTCCCGGCCGCTCGTCCATTCCCGCCGACGAAGCACCATCTCAAAGGTGCGAAAGACATCGTCCACGAAGTCGTCGCGCTTGCGGTATTCGGCGGCTTCACGCGCAAGGCGCGCGGATCTCTGTGCGGTGGTTTCACGCTGGCGTTCGAGCGCGAGGTCGGCAAGGTATTTTGCGTAGTCCCCGTCGCGGCGATCGAGCTGGGCTGGGCTCAATGCCACGCCATCGTCGGCGATGAGTCGCCGGTAGCGGTGGAGTGGATCCGGCGATGCATAGACTTCGAAAAGGCGTACGCGGTTGACCGACACCTTCCCGAGCTTGCTGACACGAATCTCCTCACGACGCTCGCGGTAGGTGTATTGCCGGGCGCGCTCTTCGTCGGCAAAGAGATTGGCTCGAACGGCGGCAAGGAAGGCCGCGGTGTCGGGCAGCGGCGTGACTGACTGGGTAGCCGCGCCAGCGCGAGACGCCGTGACAACGACCAAGAAGAGCAGCGCGGCTTGTGCGACGACCTTCATCTCGGGACCCGCTCCTGCCATGATAGTGTGCCCACACGGTTCGTGACGCCTTGAAGAACAAAGCCAGCCGGACCGCGTTGAGCGTGGCCACGCTGCGTGCCGTCGCCGCGCGCGATACCGATGCGCCGATTCCATGTCCGGACACGCTCGCGGAGAGAATCGTTCCGTTCGCGATGCGCCTCCAGCTGCTGATGGCTCGCCTGAGGCCGTTCAGGCGGCGGGCCCTCCGGCGGGTGGACGCGCTGTTTCCCGGCATTTATTTCTATCACCTGGCTCGAACGCTGCACATCGACCATCTCATCGAGCACGATGTGAAGTCGGGTGCGCGGCAGCTGGTTCTTCTCGGGGCGGGCCTCGACACCCGCGCCTGGAGGATGCCGGTTCTTCGTGACATCCGCGTGTTCGAGGTCGACCATCCGGCGACACAAGCCTGGAAGAAGACGCGCGTGCCGCGGTTGGGCGCGGGCGCCGATGTGCGCTTCGTCGCGACCGACTTCGAACGGGGCGGACCGTTTGACGCACTGCGAGACGCCGGATTCGATGCCGTGATGCACACGTGTTTCCTGTGGGAAGGCGTGACGATCTACCTGCAGGAGACCTCGGTCAGAGCCATGCTCACCGGGTTGACTGCTGCCGCGGCACCCGGGTCGTCGCTGACGTTTGACTACACCTTCAGAGACGCCCTCGCGACGCCGGAGGCGTTCCGTGGCGCCGCCGAGCACATGCGATTCGCGGCACAGGTCGGCGAACCCTACCGCTTCGGAGTCAACGCGGCGGAGCTCGGGCCGTATCTCCAGCCGTTCGGTTTTTCGGTGGAGTCCAACTTCCTGGCTTCCGACCTGGAACGGGCGTATCTCATGCGTCCCGATGGCTCTTTGTACGGGCGCCTCCCGGAGCTCTACGCCATCGCGCACGTCAGACGCATCTGACGCTGCCATCTTAGGTCGTGTGTCAGTTTGGCTGCGCGCCTGCGGGTCGGCCGCGTGATACGCGTACCCCGCTTTTGCGATCGTCGATAGTGGGTTATCCTCCCTGCCACCATGTCGGCCCATTTCATGGCGGGAGATTCAGCATGTTCATTCGTCGCACCCTGATCGCGACTGCCTCGATCGTTGTCACGCTCGCCGCGCTCTCCGCGCAGCAACCTACGCCCGACTCCTACAAACAGCTCAAATGGCGATACATCGGCCCGTCCGGAAACCGCGCGATCGCCGTCGCCGGTCTGCCCGGCGACCCCAACGTGTACTACGTGGGCGCCGCATCCGGGGGCATCTTCAAGACGACCGATGCGGGAGCGCACTGGCGGGCCATCTTCGACGACCAGGACGTCTCGTCCGTCGGCGCGCTGGCCATCGCGCCGTCCGATGCCAACATCGTCTGGGCGGGGACGGGCGAGTCGTTCATTCGCAGCAATATCTCGATCGGGAATGGTGTCTACAAGTCAACGGACGCCGGCAAGACCTGGCTCCACATGGGCCTGGAGAAAACGGGTCGCATCAGTCGCATCGTGATCGATCCGAACAATCCGAACGTCGTCTTTGTCGGGGCGATGGGACACAGCTACGGACCGCAGCCCGACCGCGGACTCTTCCGCACGACCGATGGCGGAAAGACCTGGGAGAAGGTGCTCTTCGTCGATGAGAACACGGGATGTTCCGACGTGGCGATGGACGTCAACAACCCGCGGATTCTTTTCGCGGGCACGTGGCAGCTCGAAATTCACACGTGGGGACGATCGAGCGGTGGCCCCGGCGGAGGGCTTTACACCTCGCGCGACGGCGGCACGACGTGGAAGCGGTTGACCGGTCATGGCCTGCCGGAGAAGCCTGTCGGCAAGGTGGCAGTGGCGATCGCGCGGTCGAACTCCAGGCGCGTGTACGCCCTCATCGAAACCGGCGACGGTGTGCCCTGGAACGGCCAGCCGACGGACAGCGGTCAGCTCTGGCGCTCGGATGACGGCGGCGAGACGTGGGCCGTTGCGAGTCACGACCGCGAGCTTCGTGGTCGCACGCATTACTACACACGGTTCGACGTGGCTCCCGATAACGACCTCGAGGCGTACTTCATGTCGGCGGGATGGACGAAGACGCTCGATGGTGGCCAGACGATCATCAACCCGCCGCAACAGTCTCTGCCCGCCGGCGATCACCACGACATGTGGATCGATCCCACCAACGGCAGGCGCATGATCGTGGCCCACGACGATGGGATCAGCATTACAGTGAACCGCGGCGAAACGTGGCTGCGCCTGCAGCTGCCGATTGCGCAGATGTACCACGTGGCCGTGGACAACCAGATTCCTTACAACGTCTTCGGCAATCGACAGGACGGACCCTCCACTCGCGGCCCGAGCCACAGCCGCCTGGCGCCGGGATTTGGCTCCGATTCGACGACAGGCCCGATACCCCGGGGTATGTGGCATTCGGTGGCGGGAAGCGAAAGCGGCTGGGCCATTCCCGATCCGGTGGACAACAACATCATCTGGGCCACGGGCACGGGCTACGGCAGCCTTGGCGGCGTTGTCGAGCGCTTTGACGAACGCACGCGACAGGCCAGGCGTGTCGAAATCTGGCCCGATTTCACGATGGGCTGGCCGGCGGCCGAATTGAAGTACAGGTTCAACTGGACCTTCCCGATTGCAATCTCGCCGCACGATCACAACACGGTGTATGCCGGCAGCCAGCACGTGCATCGCACGAGCAATGGCGGCCAGAGCTGGGAGGTCATCAGTCCAGACCTGACGCTGAACGATAAGAGCCGCCAGCAGATGTCGGGTGGGATGACCCCAGACAACATCGGCGTCGAGTACGCGGGTGTCGTCTTTGCCATCGCGGAGTCACCGCGCGAAAAAGGACTGATCTGGGCCGGTACGAACGACGGCCTCGTGCAGGTCACGAGAGACGCGGGTGCGAACTGGAGCAACGTGACCGCGAACATTCCGGGTCTTCCCGCGTGGGGAACGGTGACCAGCATCGAACCGTCGCACTTCGATGCCGGAACAGCCTACATCACGGTGGATCTCCATCAGGTCAACAACAGAGATCCGTTCGTCTACAAAACGTCGGACTACGGTCGCTCGTGGAAATCGATCAGTTCGGACATTCCGAAGACGGTGTTCAGCTACACGCACTGCGTGCGGGAAGATCCGGTCAACAAGGGGCTGCTGTATCTCGGCACGGAAAACACTGTCTACGTGTCGTTCAACGATGGCCAGAACTGGCTGCCGCTCCAGTCAGGGCTCCCGCATGCGCCGATGCACTGGCTCGTCGTGCAGGAACACTTCAGCGATCTGGTCCTGGCGACGTACGGACGAGGGTTCTACATCATCGATGACATCACGCCGCTCCGGCAGATGACGCCCGAGGTCCTGTCCTCGGCGGCCTATCTCTTCGAACCAAGGCCCGCCTATCGCTTCAGGAACATCACCGAACCGATGATGGGCAGCGACGATCCAGTTGACGGGCACAATCCTCCTGAGGGCGCGGTCATCAACTACTACATGAAGGGAGCGCCGCAGGGCGACGTCAAGATCCAGATTCTGGACGGAAGCGGAAAGATCATCAGAACCCTCGACGCCACGAAGGAAGCTGGCATCGGCCTCAACCGTGTCTGGTGGGATCTTCGTCACGAACGCACGACGGAGATACGCCTCCGCACCAGCCCGACCTACGCGCCCGAAGTGAAGGTGGGACCAGACGGGTGGCGGCCGTTTCCCACCGGCGGTCGGTTCGCGCCTCTCGCGCCTCCTGGAACCTACACGGTGAAGCTCCTTGTCGGCGGCAAAGAGTACACACGGTCATTGACCGTCCGCAAGGATCCGAACACGACAGGATCCGAAGCCGACATCGAAGCGCAGACCAAGGCTATCTACGAACTGCGCGACGATCTGAATGGCGTAGCGGACATGGTCAACCAGGTCGAGCTGATCAGATCGCAGATCGAGAATCTGATGAAGGTGTTCGGAGGCGGAGAGGCAGGCAAGGCGGTGAAACCGGCGGCCGACGACCTGGCGAAGAAGCTCCTGTCGTTTGAAGAGAAACTGTTCAATACGCGCACGACCGGGCGTGGACAGGACATGCTGAGGTGGCCGGCCCAGCTCGTGGAGAAGATGGTCTACCTATCCGATGGATTGAGTCTGGCCGATTTCCCACCAGCCAGCGAGCAGCTTGCGGTCCAGCAGGAGCTGAAAAAGCAAGCACAGACGCTGAAAGGTCAGCTCGCTGACATCGTGACGAAGGACCTTGCGGCGCTCAACGCGACCCTTCGGGACAAAGGACTGGGCACGATCGCTTCAGCGGTCCCATAGGCCACCGAGGGCCGGTGGATCGTTCAGCGGCGTGCGGCGGTGGAGTCGGGTCCACGCCGTGCGAACAGCACGTAATAGACCGGAATTCCGGCGAGGATGGTCGCGAAGACGAGCGACGTGGCTAGCGTGTCGGTGACGAGCGAATTCACCATCAGGAGGACGACCCCGATGATGAAGCCGATCGGCACCAGAGGATAGCCCGTGACGCGGTACGGTCGGACGAGGTCCGGCTGGCTTTTCCGCAGCCGGTAGACCGCCGCCACGCTCAATCCGTAGAAGGGCAGCATCGCCTTGACGAACGTGTCGGTCAGGCGTTCGAAGGTGCCCGCCACCGCGAAGATAGCGCCAAACGTGGCAGTCATAAGTATGGCGACATACGGCGTGTGGTAGCGGGGGTGAACCTTGGCCACGGCGCGGAAAAAGAGTCCATCTTCCGCAAGAGCAAAATAGATCCGCGGGACAACCAGCATCGATCCGTTCAGTCCGCCGAAGGTCGAGATCAAGACGATGATCGAGACGAACGACGCGCCGAACTCGCCGAACAGCAGGCGCATGGCGTCGGCAGCGATCAGCGGACTCTTGGCCAGGTCACCGACCGGGAACAGATACAGGAAGGCGGCGTTGACCAGCAGATAGATGGCGACGATCGCCAGAGTTCCGAGTCCCAGCGCGCGGGGGAGATTCCGTCCCGGCTCGCGCACCTCGCCCGCCACGAACGCGACATCGGCGAAGCCGTCGTACACCCAGAGGACGGCGACAAGCGCCAACCCGAACGATCCGAACGTCACGGCCGCGCCGGTGTTCTGAACGAAATGCTCGGCGCTGGCGCCGTGCGCCGCCCCAAAGAGCCACGCCAGGAGCACCAATCCGCCCAGCGCCGACGCCTTGGCTACCGTGGACAGTCCAATCATCAGGGCGCCGAACTGCACGCCGCGGATGTTCGCGATCACCGCCACCGCGATCGCTCCGACGGATGCGCAGTCGGTGGCAATCGGGTGAAGCCGCGGATCGAGGCCAAGCGATCGAATGAGGTATTCGCCGAAAACCGTGGCGATACTGCTGGCCGATGCGGCACGGATGAGGACGACTTGCGACCAGCCGAACAGGAACGCCGCCATGCGTCCCCATCCATCGCGAATGAAGACATACATGCCGCCCGTCTGAGGCAGTGCTGCAGACAGCTCGGCGATCGAAAGAGCACCGCACAGCGCGATGACGCCTCCCACGACCCACACGCAGAGCATCAGAAGCGGCGATGGGACGAGTGACGCAATCGAGGCAGGCGTGCGAAAGATGCCGCTGCCGATCGTGATACCCATGACGATGCCGACCGAGGCCCAGAGGCCCAGCCGCCGCATGAGTTGCGGGCGCTCGCCGGCACTGCGACTGTCGTCAGATGACGATCGAGAGGTGACGTTCACGTCGAGCGGGGTAGGGTATCACGCAATGCGTGTTCGTTCGCCCTCATGCTATGGTGAGCGGCAGGAGGATGGCTGACATGCCGGCTGACATTTCCGGAGCGGCTGCGTACGGCGGATCCGGATGGTCTCCGCGCACGACAACGCTTCGCGAGGAGATTGGAACGATCTGGGGCCCATGCGGCATCGCCAGCGAATGGTCCACGCTCCAGACGGTGCTCCTTCATCGTCCCGGCCCAGAGCTGCAGGCCGTGGCAGAGCCGGGCGCGTCCTTGATGCTCGATCGACCCGATGCGATCACCGCCGGTGTCGAACACGACCGGCTCGCTCAGGCATATCGAGACGCTGGCGTCGAAGTGCTGTACGTGGAGCCCGCCTCGACACCACCGCCCAATCAGATGTTCGTGGGCGACCTGATGTTCATGACGCCGGAAGGCACCATCCTGGCCAGACCCGCGTCGTCCGTTCGCGCCGGTGAGGAACGATGGGCGGCGCGGCGCCTCGCGCAGTGTGGCATTCCCATCGTCCGATGCGTTCGTGGATCTGGGACGTTTGAAGGCGCCGACGCGGCGTGGCTCGATGAGCGAACCGTGTTGATCGGACGCGGGCTTCGTACCAATGCCGAGGGTGCACGCCAGGTCGCCGCCATACTCGGTGAGATGGGTGTCGCGTCCATCGAGGTCGATCTGCCGTTCGGGACGATGCACTTGATGGGACAGGTGCGCATCGTCGATCGCAATCTCGCCATTGCGTGGCGCACGCGTCTGGCCGTCGCGGCCGTCGAGGCGCTCAGGGTACGAGGCTACGAGGTGCTGTTCGTTCCTGATGAAGGCGAAGCCATCAAGGGCTTCGCTTTCAATTTTGTGACGCTGGGTCCACGGAAGATCCTGATGCCGTCCGGGTGTCCGAAGTCGCAGGCGTTCTATGAAGCCTCAGGCATCACGTGCCACGTGGTCGATATCCGCGATCTGCACAAAGCAGCTGGCAGCATTGGATGTCTGACCGGAATCATCCGGCGAGCGCGATAGCTCATGACGGTCGTGGACAGTTCGGCTGCGCGCCTGCGCGTCGGCCGGTGGTGGGTCAGTTTGGCTGTGCGGCTGCGGGTTGGCTGCGTGGACACGCCGAGCGCCGGTCCGTGCTATAAACGTAAGTTCCGAGTGAGACCGTGGTCCTGATAGAGGAGGAGCGCTGAATGAGTGCGAGTCTGAGACCGACCGAGATTCACAAGCGGCAACGTCGTGAAGAAAAACGCCGGAAGCTGCGGGCAAAGCTGGCCAACGCCCCGGCCCACGAGCGTTCCATCATCGAGGCAAAGCTTCAGAAGACCTACCCGCTTGGCGCCCCGAAGCCGGCAGCCAAGAAATAATAGTTCGTCTACGGCTGGCTCGTGCTCCCCTGCGAGGGCGCGGACTTGTAGACGACCCCGGCCTTCATCACGAACTTCACCAGTTCGAGCAGCTTGATATTACTGACCGGGTCGCCTTCAACGGCGACCACGTCGGCCCAGAGGCCAGGCCGAAGAGTGCCGGCCTTGTCGGCGATCCCGATGAGTTCCGCCGCGCTGCCGGTGGCCATCTTGATGGCTTCAAGCGGCGGCACGCCGAGCTGTGACACGAGAATGTCGAAGTCACGCGCATTCTGGCCGTGTGGGATGACGGCGGCATCGGTGCCATACGCGAACTTAACGCCCGCCTGGAACGCCTTCTTTAGATTCTCGCGCTGCGCCTGCTTCATTCGCTTCGCCTTCTGCAGCGCATAATCCGGCACGCCGTGCGCCGGGCCTTCCTCCAGCATGAAATCGAGGGTGTACAGGGTCGGGACCAGCACCGTGCCGTGCTCCTTCATCAGCTGGATAGCTTCGTCGTCAATCAGGCTGCCGTGTTCGATCGATGCGACTCCGGCGCGAACCGCGTTCTTGATTCCGGCGGCGCCGTGGGCATGGGCCGCCACCTTGCGACCAGACCGCGCCGCTTCATCGACGACGGCCTTCAATTCTTCAAAGCTGTATTGCTGATCGTTGGGCGAATCACCGACAGACAGAATGCCGCCGCTGGCGACCACCTTGATGAGGTCGGCGCCGAATTTTATTTGCAGCCGAACGGCCTTTTGCAATGCCTCTACGCCGTCCACGATCTCGGCGGTTCCGGGCAGCGCGATGTCGGCGCTCCATCCGTTGATGTCACCGTGGCCACCGGTCATGCCGAGACTCTTGGCGGCCGTATAGATCCGTGGGCCGACGATCAGGCCTCTGTTGATTGAATCGCGCAGCGCGACGGTCCCGTACCCGCCTCCGCCGACGTTCCTGATTGTCGTAAACCCGGCCTCGAGCGTCGTCCGGCCGTTCACCACGCCATAAATGGTGCGCTGATCGTCGGTTTCCTTCAGCTCAGAGGTGTCGCCGCCGTCTCCCGGCATTCCGGTGATGTGCGTGTGACAGTCCATCAATCCCGGCAGGAGCGTGTAGCCCTTGAGATCGATGACACGCGCGCCTGGTGGAACCGTAACCGTGGATGCTGTCCCGACTGCCGTGATCGAATCGCCGGTAATGACGATGGCGGCGTCGTCGATTGGCGGCGCTCCTGTCCCGTCGATGAGTCGCGAGGCCCGGATCACCGTCGCCTGCTGTGCGAGCAGCGAATCGGCTGAGAGGATCAGGGCCGCAAAGGTCACGGCCGCGTGAAAGATCCTGTTCACGTCACATCTCCTTACGGACGCGCGTCCGGTCGTCATGATTCGCAAGATTGCGATTGCGTCCCGTGAATTGCTGCGAACGGAATTATAGTCCGCACCGCGGGCTGGTGGAGGGGAGCGAACGTTCAGCGGGCCTTCAGCAGCTGATCGATCTTCTGATCGGGGTAGCTGAGGAGACGACCGAAACGGCGCGCAATCTCGAGTCGGGCCGGCCCGCTGTACTGCCCGGCCTTTTCGAGCCGCGCCTTGTCGGCTTTGAGTGCAAGGTACTCGCCGAGCGTTGTGCCGCCCTTGTAGATGAGCAGCACATGTTTGCCCGTCGCGACATCGGCGGGGAAGAGATCCGTCACGATGAGATTCGGTTCGCGGAACAGCTCGACGCCGTTCCGCGTCGCGATCTGCCGCGCATCGTCAATCAGCGCGTCCAATGCCTCCGGAGCCATGACATCGCTCAGCGCGAGCTTCTTGACGCCGGCGCCAACCACTTCGGAAAACGCCGCGATGATGCCCAGGTCGTATGAGCGTCGATCGATCGTCAGTTCCTGGCTCATGGCGGCTCGACTCGATTCTGCAGAGAGAAGGAACGTCGTGACAAGGATGAGACAAACGTTCAGTCCGATTGTCGGCCGGTGGGGAGTTCGCATGGGTATCTCCTGAGAGGTGGCGAGGCCGGCCTATTCGGGTGGCAATGAAAATGACACGAGGTTCTTGCGGAACCCCCGGGTCTTGATCGCGCCGTACAGAATACCGGCGCCCAGCCACAAGCCGCCCCACATCTTGGCCGGCCACCGAAGGTGAAACCACAAGTAGAAGCAGATCAGGAATCCGAGGAGCGGCAGCACAAGGTCGCTCAGACGGCGCTTCTCGGCTCGCACCCAATATCTGAACAGCGAGGCCAGGTTGACACCCATGAATGCGAGAAATGCTCCGAAGTTCAGCATCTCCGCCCCGAACTGGTAGGTCAGCGTCAGTCCGCCCACGAGCGCGATCGCGCCGACGAGCAGCACGTTGTTTCGTGGAATGCTTCGTCTAGCATCGATTACGCCGAAGAATGAACGCGGCAGTGCGTCTTCGCGACCCATCCCGTAGAGCAGCCGCGCCGCGCCGAGGTGAGCCGTCGCGCCCGAACCGAAATTCGCGACGAGCAGAGTGAAGTTGACGACCTGAAACAAGATGACTCCACCCGCCTTGCCCGCCACACTCACGAACGCCGTGTCAACGTCGGGAAAGCCCTTCCAGTCGCCCCACACGAGCTGCGCCGCATAGACTTCCAACGAAGCGAGAACGCCGGTGATCAGACAGGTGAGCACGGTCGCAAGCAGAATGTTGCGCCGCGGATTGTCGACCTCCTCGGACAGCGTCGAGATGCCGTCGAAACCAATGTAGGTGAGGCACGCGATCGACGCTCCGGTCAGCACGACCGGAAGCGAGAAGGTCGCCGGATCATAGAACGGCCTGGTCAGGTCCGCCTGACCAAGGTGAAGGCCCAGGATGTACCGCAGCGCGGACACCAGGAACAGCACCACGACGACGGACATGGCCACTGCCAACACCTCGTTTGTGCGCGCGCTGGCCTTGATGCCGCGAAGGTTGAGCACGGTGAAGAGCGCCGCGAAAAATGTCACCCAACCGGCATAGGGCAGGCCAGGGAGGATGTTCATCGCGGCCTTGCTGCACCAGATCGTGCAGATGATCGGATTGAGCACGTAGTCCATCAGCATGCCCCACCCGGTGATGTAGCCCAGCGAGGGGTGCAGCTCCTGCCCGACGTACGTGAACGCCGAACCCGCCGACGGATACGCGCGCGCCATGCGGCCGTAGCTCACGGCCGTCAGCAGCATGGCGAACATGCCGATCAGGATCGTGGTGACAACGTGTCCTCGCGCCTCCTGACTGACCACGCCGAAAATGCCCATCGGGGCGGTCGGCTGAATGAGGACGATGCCGTAGAACACCAGGTCCCAGAGTGTCAGGGTGCGCTTGAGTCGAGCCGGATGAGCGGTGGGCTGGTCGACCGTCACGGAATGGTTCGGTGAGCCTATCACTCTTGAACGCGCGACGCATTCCAGGCCTCGGCTTCAATCGCCAGGCCTCTGTGGCTGGAGGAGAGCTCGACGCGAATCTGCCGTGTTTCGCCGGGAAGGAGCGCGATGTAGTTGTCCTCCCAGAAGACCGGAAGGATTTCTTCTGCAGTGCCGCGGTCGATGAGCTTCATGTGTACCTGGAACGCGAGCGCCGTGCCGGTGTTGGAGATCGTCGCCTTGCAGCGTTCGCCCGTCGACAAGCCAGGGTCACAGCTGAGCGCGGCCGTCAGTGTCGTCGATGGCAGTTGGGTCAGCGCTGTGAGATCGGCGTGCTGTTTCGTCGGCGTGTAATACCACTCGGTCTTGTCCCACTCGAGCTCGTCGTCTCGCGTCGAGAGCCAGTAGAAGTTCGTGCTGACCACCGCGTTGTCTGTGTCGCGGAGCTCCAGCCGAAGGAAATAGGTCGTCGTGAGATCGGCCGGAGCGGGAATCGTGAGCGTTCTGACGACCGCGTCCGGCCCGACATCGACGACCGCGTCGCCTGTGAATCGAGGGGTGAGATTGAGATCGAGCAACGTGGCGCTGACCTTCAGGCCCTGGAAACTCTGTTGGCCATCGTTGACGATGGTGATGGAACGGTCGTCGTACGAATACTGGACGTGAAGAACCTCACAGGCCTTCCGGGTGCCATAGTAGCCGCCGCCTGGCCGCAGGTAGTAGTCATAGAGGTGCCAGATCATCGACGGCCAGGCATTGTTGAGCATCCATTGAATGACACCCGTGGACGTGTACTTGTTGCGCGCATAGCCTTCGAACATCGCGCGCTGGCCTTCGTAGGTCAGTGCCTGCGCCTTCCTGGCGAAGTCCTCGGCGCTCGTGGCCGCGCCGTAGCGGCCTTCCAGCGCGGCGGTGAAGAGGCGGATGTCTTTGAACTCGTCGCCGCCCGCGTGATACTTCCAGTATTCGTTCATCGGCCACAACTTGTCGGCCGGGAGCATCGTTTTGAGGCTCTCGAGCGGTGGAACGGCGGCGCCAGGTCCGATTTCGGTGGCAAAACCGAATGCGCCACCGTTCTTCGTGTCGGTCAGCCAGTACGACGGTGGCACGTAGTCGTAAGGGCCGCGCATCTTGAGCCCGCTCGGTCCGCTCACAGGTCCCGGCGCATCCGTGGCGTTCGAGAGGACCGGCTTCGACCAGCGCAGCCCGTCCAGCACCTTCAGGTATGCGCCTTCGACCGCCGCTGGAGGAGGGAAGTCGCTGCCGTTCATCCATGCCATCACGCTCGGATGACTGCGCAGGCGCAGCGCCTGATCGCGGAGCGATTCGGGTCCGACGCGATGATCTTCAGCGTCCCACTTGTCCCATTGCTCCCATTGATCGCAGCAGCACCAGCCAGGCATGACGAGGATGCCGTACGCGTCGGCGAGGTCGTAGAAGAGATCGCCTTCGAGCTTGCCTTCCAAGCGAATCGTGTTGAGCCCCATTTCACGGGTGTATCTGAGCTCGGCCTCGAGCCGTTCGCGCGAGGCGGGGCGAAGCAGCATGTCCGATGCCCAGCCACCCCCCCGGACGAGAATGGGTTTGCCGTTCACCTTGAATAGCCGATGGCCTTCCTTGGTCAACTCCGAGTCGATTTGCTGGATGCCGAATCGCACGTCCGTGTGATCGGACGGCTGACCGTTCGCCACCACGTCCAACGCAAGCGTGTAGAGCGGCTGCGCGCCCATGCGGTACGGCCACCAGATCCGCGGCTGCGCCACGTTCAGCTCGCGCACGTCGTTGGATGAAAACGTGACGGTGGTGTGCTCCCCGGGCGCGAGCGACACATCTTTCGACAGGCGAATCGATTCGATGGCGCCGCGGAGCGTCGCTTTAATGGCCTTGTCAGTGGTGTTCCAGACTTCAGCGCTCACAGTCAGGTGCGCCGTGTCGAGCGATGGCAGATCGAGCTTCGATGTGACATATGGGTGACGGAGGGCCACGGGCCCGCTGTCGGTCAGGTACACATCGCCCCAGAGGCCCATGTTCTTGTCAGGCGGCGTCGGATTCCAATCGACCCACATGATCGACAGATCGTGAGGCTCGGGTCCGAAGACCTCGACGGCGACGGCATTCCGTCCGCCGACGTGCAGGAGCGGCGACACATCGAACTCGTAGCGGCGGAACACACCCACCACCTCGCGAGCATTGGCGATGTGACGGCCGTTCACCCAGATATTCGCGCGGTAGTTGATGCCATCGAAATGAAGGGAGAGCGCCCGGCCGGCCAGCGTGTCGGGCAGGTCGAACTCGGCGCGGTACCACCACGACACGCGGAACGGACTGTCCTGAGGCGTTGGGAGGAGTGTGAACCGCTCACCGATGGGGTACGTCGTCCCCGGAATCTTGCGCAGGTTCATCCCGAAGTACGGGTCGGGATAGACGCCACTCTCGACCAGCGCGCCGACGACCGTGTTCGGGACGGAGATCGCCTGCCAGGACTCCGCTTTGAAGCCCGGCATCGATATGCGGTCGCCCTTCGCCGTCACGTTGGCAGACGACTCGAGCCGCCACCCTTGATCGAGCGGCCGTTTCGACGAGGCGTCCGCGACCGAGACCGACGACAGCACCACGAGCGCCGAGAGCCCGAGGCGCCAGCGCACAGATCGGCCGGGCACGCGAACCTCCGAGTCGCATCTCGGCATTGTCGAGGAGGGTAGCGTCCGGCACGCGTCGTTGGCAAGACTTAATCAGAGTGCTTCATAAACTTTGGCTCGGTCCCGGCCGGGGGCCATTTGCCAAGGAGCTTTGAACTTTCGTAAACTCCTTTCCGAAGATGGCCGTCGCGGGACCGGGATCCTTGATACGCCGCTCGAGCCTCGACAGCGAGGCGCGCCACGCGGCGCACCTGCGCAGCCTCAACCTCGAACGCATTCTGGGCGTGGCCATGACGCGCCCCGGCCCGTTCACGCGAACCGAAATCATCGATGCGACGGGCCTGTCGGCGCCGACGGTCGGCAGCCTGACGTCACATCTGATCGGCAGCGGCCTGCTGCGCGATCTCGGGACCGGCCCGTCGAGCGGCGGTCGCCGCCCGTCGTTCATGGAATTCAACGCTCGATACGGCTTCGTCGCGGGGATCGATCTGGGTCCGACGCGCACGCGTCTCGCCGTCGCCGATCTGAGAGGCGAGTGCCTCGGGCAGACAGTCCTGCCGACGCCCCGCGGCGTCGGGCCTGCGTCCCTTCTGGCAAAGGTCGCTTCGTCGGTGAAATCTCTGCTTCGTGAAGCGCGTGTGCCGCTCGACGGCCTGCTGGCGATTGGCGCCGGTGCCCCGGGCGCGGTCGATCACGACAAGGGGGTCGTCGTGACGCTCGCGCCGAATCTGAAGGGCTGGTCCAAGGTGCCGATGGCCGCGATGCTTCGCCGGTCTCTGGGCGCGCCCGTCATCGTCGAGAACGACGTCAATCTGGCGATGCTCGGCGAGCACTGGCGTGGCGCGGCGCGCGGCCACGATACGTGTGCGTTTGTCATGGCGGGCACCGGCATCGGTGCCGGCATCCTCATCGGCGGCGAGCTCCACCGCGGTCATCACTTTCTGGCGGGCGAAGTGGCCCTCATGTGCATGGGTCCTGAGTACGTGAACGTGGACTTTGGCGCCCAGGGGTGCCTCGAAGCACTCGCGAGCTTGAAGGCGCTGGCCGTACGGTGGTCGGATGCCTCGCGCAATGGCGGGCAGAAGGGCATTGGCGGCCTGTTCGACGCCGTGCGCGCGGGCGATCGGCGGGCGCGGAAGATTGTCGACGAAGCCGCGACGCTGATGGGCATTGCGACCGCGAATCTGAGCGTCGTGCTCGATCCGTCACTGATCGTGCTGGGCGGCGCGCTCTTCGCCCAGTCGAAGACACTCGTTGATGAAGTGCGGCGGATCGTCGGCCGCATCGTGCCCACGCCGGGCGAGGTCGTCGTGTCGGCGCTGGGAGAGGAAGCCTCGCTCTGGGGAAGCCTCCTCGTCGCGACCACCGAGGCGCGCAACGGGATTCGCCAGACGTTGCGCGAGGCGCGCGTGACGACTTGAGACGGCATGCCTCCCAAGGAGACTGAAATGGACCGTCGGATATCGTTGCTTGCGGCGATGTGCAGCATCTTCGTGTATGTTTCGCCGCTCGTTCAGGCGCAGAAGACGCCGGCGACAGTTCAGGAACGCCTTGGCTACCCGGCCACTGCGCGCCTCCTCGTGCTCCATGCCGACGACCTCGGCATGGCCCATTCTGTGAACCGGGCGACGTTCGAGGCGCTCGAACAGCGCTGGGTCACGTCTGCGAGCATCCTGGTGCCATGTCCGTGGTTCCCGGAGGTCGCGCAGTTCGCCCGCGCCCATCCCGATGCGGACCTCGGCATTCATCTGGCGGTGAACAGTGAGTGGACCACGTTTCGGTGGGGTCCGCTCAGTGGCGGAAAGGCGGTGCCCAGCCTCGTCGACGAGAATGGCTATCTTCCTCTCATCGAAACCACCGTGGTCGAGCGGGCGCAGCCGAATGAAGTGGAGCGAGAGCTCCGGGCACAGATCGAATGGGCCCGCGCCGCCGGCATCCGGCTCTCGCATCTCGACTCGCACATGGGCACGCTGTTCCGATCGCCCGCGCTCTTTGACGTCTACCGTCGGCTCGGGCCCGCGTACGACCTGCCGCTTTTGATCGAACGGACCGGCGACCGAAGCGCCAGCGATTCTCCATGGTCTGCCGCCGCCATGGATGACGCGCTCATCGATCAGGTGGTGTCTCTCTCTCCAGGCGTCGGTCCGTCCGAGTGGCGTTCCGCTTACGAGAAGCTCCTCGCACCGCTCGCTCCCGGCGTGTACGAGTTGATCCTGCACCTCGCGTACGACGACGATGAGATGCGTGGTGCGACGATGGATCATCCGGATTGGGGAGCCGCGTGGCGCCAGTCTGATCTGGACCTGGTGAAGTCTCCCGAATTCCAGCAGTTCCTGCGCGACCAGCAGTTCGTGCTGATTGGCTGGCGGGAGCTCGGCAAGGCGCGGACGCTCGATGCGCCGTCAGGCGCACGGCGCTAGGTCAGGCGCCGTCCGATCGTCATGACCACCCGCTTCGAAACGGAGCTCCGAGAGCAGCCGGAGATCCTGCGCCAGCTGCTGGAGGCGGGACGCGCGGACGCGGAATCCATAGCCGCCGCGATCTCGCGACGTGGTGTACGGTTCGGCGTGCTCGCGGCCCGAGGGTCGTCGGACAACGCGGCGCGGTACGGTCAGTACCTTCTCGGAATCGAGAATGCCCTGCTGGCGGCGCTGGCGACGCCGTCGCTCTTCACTCACTACCATGCGGCGCCGGCGATGGCCGAGGCGCTGGTCATCGGCATCAGTCAGTCAGGCCGTTCGCCGGATGTCATCGCTGTTCTTGCCGAAGCCCGTCGGCAGGGCGCGGTTACGGTTGCAGTCGTGAACGAGACACGTTCGCCGCTGGCTGCGACGGCAGAACTCGTCTTCCCACTTCGAGCCGGCGTCGAGCAGTCCGTCGCGGCCACCAAGACCTACACGGCCCAACTCATGGCGCTCGCCATGCTGAGCGCGGCGATGCGGAAGAGCGAAGAGCCGTGGCACGACCTGAAAAAGATTCCGGAGCTCGTGGGAAAGGCTATCGACCTGAACGAGGGCCGCGCCCCGGCAGCGCGCTCACTGATAGGACGGACGCGGATGATTGTCGTCGGCCGTGGCTACAATCTCTCGACCGCATTCGAAATCACGCTGAAGTTGAAAGAGGCCGCCGGCATCATGGCGGACGGGTATTCGTCCGCGGATTTCTATCATGGCCCGCGAGCGATGCTCGACCGAAGCGTGCCGCTGCTGGTTGTCGCCCCTGGTCCGCGGGTGTTCGACGAGCTCGACGAGACTGCCACGCTTGCCGGCGACACCGGCGCGCCCGTCGCGGTCATTTCCGAGCGGAGCGACATGCTGGCCCGCGCGACCGTGGCATTGCCGCTGCCGCAAGGAATTCCGGAGTGGCTCTCGCCGCTCGTCAGCGTCGTGCCGGGACAACTGTTGGCGCTCGACCTGAGCCTCGCCAATGGCCTCAATCCCGATGCGCCTCGAGGGCTGTCGAAGATTACCGAGACGCGATAGAGTCTTCAGACATGCCCACGCTCATCGCTGCGCCCGTCAGTATTCCAGCCGCCGGAACGAAGCCGAAGCAGATCGAAGAATTTGTCGGCCGGGTCGTAAACGGGGATCGCCAGATCAGCCTGGCGCGCATGGTCTCGCCGCAAGGATGGGAGGAACCGGGCCAGCGCCCGGACTTTCAGGAGATTACGCTGGTGCTCGGCGGCCTGTTGAGGGTCGAACACGATGCCGGTGTGCTCGACGTGCGCGCCGGCCAGGCCGTCATCACTCACCCGGGCGAGTGGGTCCGCTACAGCACGCCTGAAGCCGGCGGCGCAGAATACGTCGCCATCTGCCTCCCCGCATTCTCACCCGATACCGTCCATCGGGATTCCTGACGCGCCTCGCTGCGAAGCACATTGCGAACGGCGAGTCAGACGACATGGTCGATTGCGGCCCCGAGTGATCGACACTGATCCGCAGTGATCTGCGTCAGGTCGCCGAGAGGGTGCTCAGCAGGCGATCGATGTCGTCGTGGGTATTGAAGACCGAGACCGAGAGCCTCATACGCTTTTCAGCCGGAATCACCGTTGCGGCGATGTTGGCTTGCTTGAGCTTCTTGGTCGTGGCGGCGGCATCGCTCAACTGGAAGGCCGCGATGGGCGTCTCGGTCCCTTCCGGGGTCAGCGACGGGTAGCCGCGCGTCGGCAATTCCTTCTGCAGGCGGCTCATCAGCTCGCGCGCGTGGGCGCGGATGTTGGTCAGACCGAGATTCTCGATGTAGCGGAGCGATTCCGATGCGCAGAGAGCCAGCGCATTTGGAAACGTGCCCGTCTCATACCGTGCGGCGCCCGGGAGCGGCTCCCACGTCATCCCGACGCGATCGAAGTTGGCGATCTGCCGGTGCCCATACCTCGTCGTGGGCACGACGGTGTTCTGCAGATCCTCACGGACGTAGAGATACCCGAAGCCTCGTTCGCCCATGAGCCACTTGTACGTGGCCGTGGACGCGAAGTCGAGACCCATGGCCGTGACGTCAACCGGAATGGCGCCTACGGCTTGCACCATATCCGCGAAGACGTAGGCGCCACGCGAGTGGGCCAGATCGCTGATCGCCCGCGCGTTGTGGAGGTAGCCATTGACGTTGGACACGAGCGCCATCGACACGAGTCGCGTGTTTTTGTCGATCGCGCGATCCATGTCCTCGAGATCGATCTGCCAGTCCCGATGCTTGACCACTCGAAGCTCGAGGCCCTTGGCTTCGAGCGACTTGTACATGAAGAGCGACGAGGTGAAGTGCAGCTCGTCGAGCACGACGTTGCCGCCGCGCTTCGCGAGGTCCATCCCCATGACGACGATGTTCTCGCCGTCCGAAGTGTTCTCGATGAACGCGATCTCCGTCGGCTTGGCGCCGATGAACGTGGCGAAGCGCCGCTTGAGATCGGCCTGCTGATCCTCGCCGAAGTCTTCGCGCCCTTCTCCGGGCCCCTTCAGTCGATAGTCGAGATACTGCTGAAGCGACCTGGCCGCCGGCACGCTCATCGGGTGAATCGACGCCGAGTTCAAGTACGTCTGGCTGGCGGCGATCGGAAAGTCCGATCGCACCGATGCTGGAAAGATCGAGTCCGCGGCTGCTTCGTCGGCGAACGACGTACGGGCCGCGGCCGCCAGCGTGGCGGCGCTCATCAGAAACTGGCGCCGATCTAGAGACATGGCAGGGACTCCGTTGGGTGAAGTGCTTGGTTCGTTGTGCTTAGTGCTTAGTCCGACGCACTAAGCACCAAGACCTAAGAACTAAGAACTTAACGAGTGGCGACTCATGATGTGTCACCTATTTCCCACTCGTCGCCGCCGTCCCCGCCTTCGCGGCCGCGCGTGTGAGGCCCTGGATCGACGGCGTGCGCTTCGGCGTGCGCAGGAGCGACTGCTCGAACGCGTTCACGGCTTCCGACGCGCGTCCGGCCTCGAGCAAGACCTCGCCATACAGCTCGGGCGCCGGCTTGATCGGATCCGGTGGACCCGACGGGGCCGCCATGGTCAGCTCGACGTCGTTCGCTTCCTTGGCGAGTTGGACGGCTTCGTCCTTCTGTCCGGCCGCGAGCCGCGAGATGGCGCCGACTTCCTTCTCCATGATGGCGATCGACTTCGCGTCGTAGCTCTTGCCGTCGGCCTCGAGGCGCTCACGGATTTTCTTGAGCTCGGCTTCGGCCTGGTCGGCTGTGGCCTTGTCGCCGAGTTTCGCCGCGCTGTATCCGGCGATGAACGTCCAGGTCGCGCTGCCGCTATACCCTCCACCCATTCCGGGCATCGACGCCATTCCAGGCATGGCCGCGTGAGCGTCCCCGCCTGCAGTCTGAGACTCCACCGGAATCTTTTCCCACTGCGCCGTCTCCAGAATGTAGCGCGCGCGCATGCCGAGGTAGCCGTTCTTCACGCCGGCGTTGCCCGGATTTCGCTCGACCGCCTGACGCGCCAGCTCGACATCCTGTTTGGCCTCGTCGAATTTTCCCATCATGAGGTTGGCGTACGAGAGCCAGGACAGCGTGTGGAAATCTTCACGACCTTCGGGGAGCTTCAAGCGCGTCTGGACATCCCGTGCTGCCTTGAATGCGACGGTGTTGGACTTGGCGACGTCCTCCCACATGCCGAGCTGGACAAAGATGTGAGAGGGCATGTGGAGCGCATGCGGCGCCGCCGGCGCGATCTTCGCGTACGACCGCGCGGCGGGGAGCGCCAGAATCGCGTGATCGGGATCGTCAAAGGAATGAATGATGAAGTGTGCGGCTCCCGGATGGTTCGGATTCTCCTGGAACACCTTCTCGACGATCGACGCCGCGAGGGCCTGGCGACGGAATCCTTTGTCGGCCGGCCGGACCGTGCCGAGCAGCGAGAGCGCGTAGAACGTCGCCACTTCGTGATCGTTGGGCCACTGGTCGTACATCCGCGCCATTTGCTCGCTGTACGCGTTGTCGCGCGCCAGCTTGTCGCCGGGCGAGTAGAAGAGCTGCTCGGTCGCCTGGAGATAGGCTTTTTCCTTCGGCGTCGGGGCCTTCGCGAGTCGCCCGTCGAGCGTCGGGGCGAGCTTTTCGAGAACCTTCTTGGCGGCCTCGGTGTCCTGTTGCGCCCAGAGCGGATGGTTGTAGCTCATGGCCTCGCCCCAGTACGCCAGCGCGAAACCCGGGTCGACGCTCTGAGCCTTCTTGAACGCCGTGGCGGCTTCGTCAAACTGGAAGCTGTGCAGCTCCTTGACGCCTTCGAGGAACGCGGCCTGCGCGCCGGGGGCGCCGGAGTTCGCGAATGTGATCGTGCCGAGCTCCTGTGACTGCGTCTGAACGAGACTGAACACCGCCAGCAACAGTGTCACGATCAGGCCCGAACGGATTCCCTTCGCCCTCATGTCTTGCCCTCCAGAATTGACAGAAACGTGTGCCGAGATGTCAGTCAGTGTACATCAGGCCGACGGAATCCCCGCACTTTTCGCGGGGTTTTCCACGGGCACGGTGCTGTCGGCTGTCGAGGCTCGCCCCGCTGGGCGGCGGAGCACGCCGTAGAGCCATCGGAGCGCACCGATCGCGACGAGGACCATCAGCCAGCGCATCACTGAGGCCACCAGGCTCGGCGTCAGTTCAGGCCACGTGAACGTGAACTGCCGAAGGGCGTCCCAGCGCTCGGTCATCCAGTGCCAGCCCGTGTGCGCGACGAGCGCGGAAAGAATGATGGTGCCGATCCGTTCCGGTACGGCGAAGCGGAAGAGCAGATCGAGCGCCGGAATCAGCACGACGAGCACGAGAAGCTGGCCGAGCTCGACGCCGAGGTTGAATGACAGGAGCGAGGTCAACAGGTGCGATCCGGCGAACTGAAGCGTCTGGCGCAGAGCGAACGAGAAACCGAATCCGTGGACCAATCCGAATCCGAACGTAATCACCCATCGTTTTCGCAGGCCGACCGCCACGATGTTTTCGAGCGCCATGTAGACGATCGACATGGCAATCAAGGTCTCGATCAGCGGAGGGAACCAGAGGGCGTTCGGCGCAAAGTCGTACGCCGACGCGATCAGCGTGATTGAATGCGCGACGGTGAACGACGTGACGATTGGAATGAGCGTCCGCAGCCGCCGGAACGGGATGACCAGGCACAACAGAAACAGGAGGTGATCCGTGCCGTCGAGGATGTGGAAGAACCCGAGCTCGACGAATCGCCAGGCGGCCTGATACCACTGCGGATCGAGACGGACGAGACCCGGATCGCCAATGAACTCGAACGCCCGGATGTCGCCTTGCGGCGACACGACCCGAAGCACCGTCGTCACGCGAATGCCGAGGCGCTCGAGCGACGGTTCAATCGAAAAGAGCGATCGGTCCGACTGGATGCTGTACTCGAGCAGAACGTCCAGAAGGCCCTGGCTCCAGTACAGCTCGGTCGCGCTCGGAAGCGGTGCGCCCTGGATGTTCGCGAGCGCCGCGTCGTACGAGAGGAACGAGCGGTCGGATTGGAGAGAGACGCGTGCCGCCGCCACCCGCGGAGGCGCGAGCAGCGTGTTACCTTCGTAGACGCGCAGGCTGTCCGTGATCCAGAGCGTGGTCGCATGGTGGAGCGCCGGACCGATCCGATCGAAGTCCAGGAAGCCTGCACCGCGCGTGGGGATATCGATATCCCGCATGGCCTGCAGCGGTGCGCGGACGAGGAGCCGAAGGCGTTGTCCCTCCGGCTTCACGAGCATCTGCACCGTGACGTCGGCGGGAATGTCGTGCGCCCCGGGTGCGGCCTGCACGACAAGCAGCCCGATGGCGATCAGTACGAGAGCCGACCACCAGTGAACCTTCATGAGTGGAATAGTCTGAGCAGGGAAGCGTACTGGGAGAGCGCCGCCCCTGACAAGCCCTCGCCTGACGGCGATTTAGGGGCAGCCAGAGCGCGGCTGAAGACAAAAAGTTGCAAGGCGGGACCGAACCGATTGCATATATACTGGCGCCCGTCGAAGGGTTACCGGAGGAGGAAAGGATGCCGAGTGTGAAGCGGACGCGTGACTTCATCATTGGCGCGGCACTTCTCGCGCTGCTCCTGGCCTTGGGCCTGGGGCAGGCCATGCTCGAACGAACGGCCGCCGCTCAGCAGACCGTTCAGGCCCCCATGTTCCAGGTGGATCCGTTCTGGCCGAAGCCGCTGCCGAACCACTGGCTTCTCGGCTCGAGTATCGGCGTGTCGGTCGATGGCCAGGATCACGTGTGGATCATCCATCGCGGCCAATCGACGCTCAATGCACGGACGGAGTCGGGCATGGAAGCCACGCCGCCGATTGCCGAGTGCTGCCAGGCTGCGCCGCCCGTCCTCGAATTCGATCAGGCCGGGAATCTCGTCGGCCACTGGGGCGGACCTGGTGATGGTTTCGAATGGCCGCAGTCGAACCACGGCATCACCGTCGACTACAAAGGGAACGTGTGGATCGGCGGGAACGGCGAGAAGGACGCGCACGTTCTCAAGTTCACCAAGGACGGCAAGTTCCTGATGCAGGTCGGCCACTCCGGGAAGAACGGTGGCAGCAACGACATGACCAACTTCGGCCGCGTCGCCAAGATCTTTGTCGATCCCAAGGCCAATGAGGCCTACCTCTCGGACGGCTACCTGAACAAGCGCGTCGCCGTGATCGACGCGGACACCGGTGCCTTCAAGCGCTACTGGGGCGCGTACGGCAACAAGCCCGACGATACCGACCTCGGCAAATACGATCCGGATGCGGCGCCGGCGAAGCAGTTCCGCAACCCTGTCCACTGCGCCGAGCTCTCGAACGACGGCATGGTGTACGTGTGCGACCGCGCGAACGATCGCATTCAGGTGTTCCAGAAGGATGGCAAGTTCGTGAAGGAAGAGTTCATCGCCAAGAGAACGCTGGGCGATGGATCGGTCTGGGACATCGCCTTCTCGAAGGATCCGGAGCAGAAGTTCATTTATCTCGCGGACGGCAAGAACGAACGCGTGTACGTCATCGATCGCAGCTCGCTGAAGGTGTTGACGACCTTCGGCGACGGCGGCCGCCAGCCGGGGCAGTTCTTCGGTGTGCACAGCATCGCCACCGATTCGAAGGGCAACATCTATACGACGGAAACCTACGAAGGGAAGCGCCTGCAGAAGTTCGTGTTCAAGGGCATGGCGCCGGTGAGCCCGAATCAGGGCACGGTCTGGCCGTCGACGCCCTCGGAATAGAGTGAAAGAGTTGAAGGGTTGAAGAGTTCAAGAGTTGGGGGACGATGACGCCTCCGCCGATTGGACTCTTCGATCCGTCGGGCTCTTAACTCTTCAACCCCTTGAACTCTTCAACTCTTTAACTCTCCAACTTCAACCCCGCCGCCCAGTCACTGTTTCTTGGTTCTGACCCCCAGGCCAAAGAGTGCATAAGTCTTGCAAGCTCGGTAGGCAGTGAAAGCGGAGGTGTGCGCGCCGGGCGGTGGTAGGACTGGAAGACTCCTGTGGTCCAGCCACTTAGGAACAGCGATGACCGGCGGTGCCATGATCCGTCTGAGCCACAGGTTCGAGCGGGAGGACCCATGATTGTAATCGCCAGCTTCATGCTCTGGGCCGCGCTAGGCCAGACGCCGTCACCACAGAATCCCGTCACGACCGCTCCCGACCAGCCTGGCGTCATGTTCGAGGACGATCAGATCCGTGTGCTGCGCGTGAAGCTGGGCCCGCAGGAGACGGTTTCGGCGGGCACCCATCCAGATCAGGTTCTCATCTACCTCACCGCGGATCTCGAGGGTCGCATGCCGGCGGCCGAAGCACTGTTCGAGCCCGCGGGGAGCCAGTCGCGACAGAATGCGTCGGGGATGATCGTCGAGGCCATTCTCGTGCAGTTCAAGACGCCGCCCGATCCTGACGTCCCATTTGTTCCCGAATTCAGATCGGGCGAGCCGGATGGTGATGTGACGGCGACGTCCTTGATCGACAATCCCATCGTCAACGTGATGAAATGCCGGATGATGCCCGTCGTGAGCACCGAACCGGCTCACATCCACCCAAGGGACACGGTCGTGGTCTATTTGACTGGCGGACAGATCGCGGGCACGACCGCCGGCGGCAGCATGTACGGACGACCTGCGAAGAGAGGCGAGGTCGACGTTCTTCCGCCGTACGCGGAACACAGTCTCGGCAATCTGGGGAACGACCCGATCGAGTTTCTCGTGATGCAGATCAAATGATGGCACGCGACATGGTGCCCGGGTGTGACGCAGAGGACTAACGCAGCTCGGCGCCGCGAGTCTCCGGGATCCAGATCCAGGCCACGGCGGCCAGCAGATACGCCGACCCCGCCACGGTGAACGCCGCGCCGAACCCTCGCGTTTCGGCCAGCGATCCGACAATGAACGGCGCAGCCGCTCCGGCAATCCGCCCGATGTTGTACGTGAACCCCTGGGCCGTGGCACGAATCGATGTCGGGTAGATTTCCGCCGAGAGCGCGCCAAAGCCGCTGAAGTATCCAAAACCGAAGAACATCAGGAACGGTCCGAGGGCCAGAAGGGCGACCGCGTTTCGGGTCAGACCGTAGATCGGCAGGAGCACGCCCGCCAGGAGCACGAACATGACATACGTGCGCTTGCGGCCGATCGCGTCGCTGATGAATCCGAAGCTGATGTAGCCGAGCCACATGCCGATCTGCCCGATGACGACGATGGCGGAAGACCCGAGAGTGCTCAGCCCCACGCCGCCCTGGTCGGGCGGCAGGAGGAGATAGGCTGGCACCCAGGTGTTGAGTCCCCACGAGCCGAACATCGTGCAGGCGTTCATGAGCGTGATGGCCATGGTTGTCCGACCGAGCGGCCCGCGGAACAGGTCGCCAAAGGTCATCGAGCCAGGCGCCGCGGATGTTCGGGCGCGCCGCCACAGCTCGGGTTCCTCGACCTCGCGCTGAATCCAGACCACGAAGAGCGCAGGCAGGACACCGACGAAGAAGACCGCGCGCCACCCCCATGTCGGCAGCACGAGCGCGGTCACCACCGCGGCGGCCCCGAAGCCAATGGCCCACGAGCTCTGCATGAACGCGAACGCGCGACTTCGACATGGCGCGGGCCACGTTTCCGATACGAGCGCCGCGCCGCTTGTCCATTCGCCTCCCATGCCGAGGCCGAGCAGGACGCGACAGACGGCCAGCTGCCACAAGTTCTGCGACAGGCCACACAGCCCGGTGAAGAGGGAATAGAAAAGAACGCTCGACATGAGGGCGCGTTTGCGGCCGTATCGATCCGCGACGAACCCGAAAAAGACGCCGCCCGCGGCCGACGCGAGCAGTGTGATTGAGTTGAGGATGCCTCCCTGCGCCTTGGTGAGTCCCAGATCGCGCATGAGCGACGCCAGGACCATCGAGTAGAGCATGATGTCGAAGGCGTCGAGCATCCACCCGAGCGACGCCGCGACGAGCGCCCGATGCGCGCGCCGGTCGGCGGCGTGCCACCAACCGAAGAGGCCTGGGGGCGATTCGGCAGGAATTGTGATCGGGCTTCACGGAGTGGAAGGTCGCGGGGTCGAACAGTCGCAGGGTCTCAGCGTCTCAGGGTAGGGTCGCAGAGTCGCAGGGTCGCCGTGCTGACCCTGTGACCTTGCGACCCTTCGACCTTTATTTATTCGAGCTTTGCGCGTCTGCGGGCAGGCCGAACGCCAGGTACTCGCCCGAGTACGGACCACCGCTGACGGCGACGACGATGTATTGCTTGCCGTTCAGCATGTAGGTCATCGGCGTGCCGCTCTGCGGCGCCGGCATGAAGACCTCGCCCACCTGCTTGCCCGGTCATCTTGTCGTACGCGCGGAGCATCGCGCCGCGAGGACGACTCTCCGTCGTCGAGAATCCGGGGTCGCCCGAGATCACCAGCGTCTTGGTGACGAGCGTGCCGACGTTGTCCAGCCTGACCCGTCTTCGGGAGAGTCACGCCCTTGAGCGCCGGATTCAGGCGAATCGCGTCAGGCGTATCGCCATGCGCCGTCTGCCAGACAATCTCGCCCTTGTCCAGGCTGATCGCCGAGATCGTGCCGTACGGCGGCTTCATGAGCGGCAGACCTTGCACGCTCAGTGACTCCCACTCCTCGTAGCCGGAATCGGCGGCCTCTTTCGGGTCTGGCTTCGGAGCGTCCGCTCCGGCGAGTTCACCCGGGCCCCTTGTCATGACGACAGGCCGCCCGGCCGTTCCCATCACGTACTTCACGTCGGAAAACTGCGGTCCGGGCGAGGGAACGAGTCCGAGCGGGATCGACGCACGCGTTGCACGCCGCCGCATAGACGATGTGTGTTTCCGGATCGTACGAAGCACCAGGCCAGTTGGTGCCGCCGCTGGCCGTGCCGAGCGTGAGCGTGGCCCGCGGACCTTCGGCGACGCTCAGGACCGGCGGCGTGAAGATCGGGCCGATCTTGTACTTGCGCGACCTTCTTGACGGCTTCGGCGCGGAGCTCCGGCGTGAAATCGATGAGATCCTCGATGGCCACGCCGTTCCGGCTGTAGACCGGGGGCTTGCTCGGGAAGGGCTGCGTCGGCGAGTACCACTCGCCCGGCACCGTGCCCTTCTCGACGGGCTTCTCGTCGATCGGCCAGACGGGCTTTCCGGTCACGCGGTCGAACACGTAGACAAGCCCCTGCTTCGTCGGCTGTGCCACGGCCTTGATCGTCTGCCCGTTGACGTTGATATCGCCAAGGATCGGCGCAGACGAAATATCCATGTCCCAGAGCGGGTGATGGACGAGTTGATAGTGCCACTTCCGCTGGCCGGTCTTGAGATCGACGCAGACGAGACTCTCCGCGAAGAGATTGTTCCCGGGACGATGACCGCCGTAGTAGTCGCTCGGTGGGAGTTTCGACGGGCAGATACACGAGGCCGAGCTGCTCGTCCACGGAGATCTGTGTCCACACGCCGGTGTTGCCGTTTTCCGACCAGGAGTTCTCGAGCCACGTGTCGTTGCCGAACTCACCGGGCGTCGGGATGGTGTGGAAGATCCAGAGACGCTTGCCCGTGCGCACGTCGTACCCGCGAACGTAGCCCTTGTTGTTCTTGTGCGTCTTCGGGGTGCCGCCTTCGCGGAACGCGGCGCCGACGATGACGACGTCGCTCGGCGATCGACAGGCGCCGAGTGAATGCCGATCTCACCCGTGACGAGATCGATGTTCTGATCGAGGTCCTGCTTCAGATCGACGACGCCGTTCTGGCCGAAGGACGGGATGGGCTGTCCGGTCTTCGCGTCGAGCGCGATCATGCGGTAGCCGGGCGTGAAGTAGATGATGCGTTCTTCCTTGCCGTCCGACCAGTATCCAACACCGCGACCCGACAACTGACGCGGAGCGTTGGCGCCGCGCGCGCCTTCGCGCTCGCCGTGCACCCAGAGCAGCTCACCGGTTGCGGCATCGATCGCGACCACGGAACGCCGCGTGCCGGCCGTCGCGTAGAGCACGCCATTGACCATCAGCGGCGTGCCTTCGAGCTTGTACTCCGGCCGCGAGCCGAGGCTGTCGGTCTTGAACCGCCACGCAATCTTCGAGGTCCTCGAAGTTGCCGGCGTTGATCTGATCGAGCGGCGAGTAACGGCTGCCTTTCAAATCGCCGTTATATGTGGGCCATTCGCCATTCTTTGTGCCTTCGGCGACCTTGTTGGCCGTTTGGCCCGACACGCCGGTTGTCAGCCAGACGAGGGCCGCCACGACCGGGGCGAGGACCGGGACGACGTGAAGAACTCTTCGCGACATGTAAGGACTCCAGGTGTGCGACGGCGGCTCGGATGTCACGGCGGCCGTCAATATCAGAGGTGTAATGGATGTCAGTCTACACCAGCGGTCGGCTTGGCGGGCGCCGGTCCCTGCTACAATGCGGCCACCGACAGTGAGGAGGTGAGTGATGGGTCGCTCGTGGGTCAGTCCTGCACTCGCGCTGGCAACGCTCCTGGTGTCGACGGCGGAGGCGCAGCCGCGTCGAATGGCGCTCGACGATCTTGGGCGCATCGTACGGGTATCCGACCCGCAGATCGCGCCGAACGGCGCCTCCGTCGCGGTCGTCGTGGGTCGCGCCAACTACGATGAGAATCGATACGACACGGACCTGATGCTCGTGGACGTGGGCACGGGTGCGAGCCGCATCTTGACACGCGATCGACGAAGCATCAGCCATCCCCGATTCTCCCCGGGCGGAGATCAGCTGGCCTTCCTGGCCAACGTCGCGGGCGGAAGCGGCCAGCCTGTGCGGTCGCAGATTTTCCTGATGCCAATGAACGGTGGCGACACCCGACAACTGACGACCGCTCCGAAGGGTGTGCAGCAGTTCTCGTGGTCGCCTGACGGTCGCACCATCGCCTATGCGACCGAGGACGAACCTGAGAAGAAGACGGGGCCCGAGCGCTTCAACGACTCGTTCGAAGTCGGGAACGACGACTTTCTGATCGAATCACAGGCGATGCCGACTCACGTGTGGCTGGTGCCAGTCGACGGGGGCGATGCCCGGAGGTTGACCTCGGGCTCGTGGAGCCTGCCGATCAATCATCCTCCCGGCTCGCCGGCCTCGCCGCTGGCCTGGTCTCCCGACGGCGCCTCCATTGCCATTGTACGACTCGAAACTCCGCACTCAGGTGACAGTGACAAGGCGACGGTGCAGTTGCTCGATGTAGCGACCGGCCAGTTCCGTGGGTTGACGGGACAGCAGCGCTTCGAGGGTTACCCGGCGTTTTCGCCGGACGGCACGCAGATCGCGTACTCGAAGCCACGAGACGCCGACAGCGGGAACGTGAACGAAGTGCATGTCGCATCGTCCGCTGGTGGTGATGGACGAAGCGTGACGCGAGCGCTCGATCGCAACGTGGCGCGATCGCTCTGGATGCCGGATGGCCAGTCGCTCCTGATTGGCGCGAACGATAACACGCGCGTGTCGCTATGGCTCCAGCCGTTGCACGGTTCGGCGCGCAAACTCGATTTGGGTGCGGCGAGCCCGTCGTCTGCCTTCTGGGTGGATGTGACGGTGGGGAGGAACGGCGCGATTGCATTCACCGGGACCGATCCGATGCGGCCCGCCGAGCTCTACTACATGGCGTCGGCCTCGGCGACGCCGAAGCGGCTGACGGATCTCAATACGGAGGTCGCGTCGCTTGCGCTCGGGAAGACGGAAGTGGTGACCTGGCAGTCTGACGGGTTCACGCACAACGGCACGCTCACGTATCCGCCGGATTTCTCCGCGTCGCAGAAGTATCCGCTCGTCCTCGTGATCCACGGCGGGCCGCGTGCGGCGTCGCTCGAGACCTTTGGCGCGAATGCACAGCTGATGGCGGCGAAGGGGTGGGTTGTCTTCCAGCCCAACTACCGCGGCAGCGATCAGATCGGCAACGCGTATCAGCGCGCCATCGTCAACGACGCGGGGGCCGGTCCGGGTCGTGATGTCATGGCGGGAATCGACGCGGTTAAAGCCAAGGGATTTGTGGACACGAGCCGAATCGCCGTGTCCGGCTGGTCATACGGCGGCTACATGACAACGTGGCTGCTGGGCCATTATCCCGGCTGGCGCGTGGCCGTCGCGGGAGCCGCCGTGACCGACTGGCTCGATCAGTACAATCTTGGGGACGCGAACGTCCGACGGGGTGCGGCGTTTGGCGGATCGCCCTGGACCGATGCGAAGCGGATGCAGTCGTACATCGAGCAGGCGCCGATCACGTACGCGGCGAAGATCACGACGCCGACGTTGGTGATGACGAATACCCGCGACTTTCGCGTCACGCCCACGCAGTCGTTCAAGCTGTACCACGCGCTCCGTGATAATAATGTGCCGACGAAGTTCATTGCCTATCCGATCGTGGGCCACAATGCGCAGGATCCGGTGCGGATGCGCGACGTGCAGCGGCGCTGGATCGGGTGGATCGACGACCACTTCCGGGAGACGACATCAACGCAAGCCAAGGAACAGCCGTAGGGGAGACATGGACATGCAGACGATTGGCATTCTCTTGATGGGACTTCTCGCACAATCAAGCGCGGCGACCACGACGACCGTCGCGCCGGCCGATCAGCAGATCGCGTCGGCCATCCAGGCGGCTCCGGAAGATCGACGCGCGGACGCCACCGTGCTCGGGTACGATGCGGCCGGTGCACTCGTCACGCTGCGCAAGGGCACCAACGATCTGATCTGCCTGGCCGACAAGCCGGGCGACGAGACGTTTAGCGTGGCCTGCTATCACAAAGATCTCGAGCCTTACATGGCGCGCGGCCGGGAGCTGGTGGCGCAAGGTGTCAAGGGACCGGATCGCGACAAGTTCCGGTGGAAGGAAATCGAAGACGGCAAGCTCGCGATGTCCCGCGAGCCCCGGACGCTCTACGTGCTCACAGGCAAAGGATACGACGCTGCGACGGGAAAGGTGATCGATCCATATCTCCGCTGGGTGCTGTACACGCCGTTCGCGACGGCAGAGTCGAGCGGTTTGCCCACCAAGCCGGTACCCGGCGGCCCGTGGCTGATGTTCCCGGGCACGGCGGGGGCGCACGTCATGATCAGTCCGCCGAAAGAGAGTAAAGAGACGAACTAAGAACTGAGACGCGTGAAAGTGCTTAGTTCTTAGGGGTTAGTTCTTAGTGCGAGTTCCTAGTCCGGAGTACTTAGTGCGAGGCTCAGCTATCAGCCTAAGAACTAAAGTACCAAGAACCAAGAACTGACAGCCTTTTTCTCTCTAAGTTCCAAGCCGCGCGTACTCTGCTTTTGCCGTCTGTAAGAGCGCAAAGTCCGGATCCGCGTCTTTCCAGAGTCCGAACAAATCCTGATACGCCTTCCGGCTCGCGGCGAGGTCGCCAGCCTGGGCCGTCGCGCGGGCGTATTCGAGCATCGCGAGATCGTACGTGGCGTTCAGCTTGGCCACCACGGGTCGGTCGAGCAGCTTTCGGAGCTCGACGAGCGCGTCCTGCGGTTGCTTTGCGCCCAACAGCGCCCGTGCACGCAGCAGAATCGTGAGTCGGCTCATCCCGAGCTCGTATGGCCGCGAGGTTTCCAGCTCCTGAATGGCCTGCGCGTAGTTCCGCTGGTTGATCGCGATGACGGCTCTTAGCTCCGGGAGATCTCCTTGCTGGATTAGAGTGGCACTGGGAAAATCCTGTGAGATCTTGACGGCCATTGACTCGGCGCTGCGATGGTCTCCCGTGAGCGCGAGCGCCATCGGAATCGGTCCGGTGGCGTCATCACTCCCCAGCTTCCGTGCGCGCCCGACCGCTTCGAGCGCCTGAGTGCGGTTGAAAAGCGCTCCCTCCAGAATCGCGAGCACGCCAAAATATTCCCCGGCAACCTGGGTTAACCCTGCCTGCTGTGCCAGACTCGCCGCCTTGTCGGCCAGACGCCGCATGTCACCAAGCCGTCCTTCCGAGCGTGCGGCAACGGCTTCATTCCAGGTCATGTCGATTTCTGTGCTTTTCCCGCGGGCGCCGAGGACCTCTCGCTCCATCGCGGCCCGATCGCCCTGGAACCAGGCAATCTGATACTGCGTGACGTGGATGTTGTCGCTGTCGACGTGCCGATTGATGGCCTGCCGGGTCGAGGCAAGCGCTTCGTCGAAGCGCCCCACCACCATGTAGGCTAGGGCGTTGTGCAGGTAAGAGAGCGATTCCGCCGGCGCGACTCGAAGTTCGGCTTGGCTTTCTTGCAGGCTCTTTTCCAGCTGGCCGAGCCTGTAATACATGATCGCAAGGTTGCCGTACGGAACGGAGTCACGTGGATACGTTTTTTTCCAAAGCTCGTACGTATCCATGGCCTTGCTCCAATCCCGCTTGACGCCCATGTAGTAGTGGCCCGTGATATAGAGCTTCTCGCGTTCGCTCACGCGATCGCGAAGCTCGAACGCCTTGGTCTTGTGTTCGCGTCCCAACCTGTTTTCTCCAAGGTTTTCGTACACCACTCCAAGCCGTGCGTGGGCCAGGGCAAAGTTGGGGTCGATCTCGACCGCATGCTTGAAGAACCTGACCGATTCAGGTTCAGCGCCACGCGTGCGCTCGGCGACGCCAAGGCTGTAAGCCTTGAGCGCCTCGAGCGACGATGTGGTGGCGCGCTCAATCGGCGCATCGAGCTGCTTGATCGAGCTGAGCGACTCGCCAAGGTGGCTACGCATTTGTGAGGCGGCCGATCCGAGCGAATCGAGCACACCTTCTTTGCTCCGCGCCTCGACTTGCTCGCGCGCGATCGTGTCGCCCGTCAGGCAGTTCGTCGCCTCGAGCGTGATCGCGTAGGTGTTGCCCAAACTGGCGATGGTGCCCGACAGCATGGCCTTGGCCTGCTCGCGCTGACACACCTCACGTCCGACGACGCGCGTGACGCGCTCATCGGGCGATCGATTCATCTGCCCGAGCGTTTCCCGGACTTTTGAGTCCGGCACCAGATTCAGAAACGGCGACTGGCTCAGGTTAACGGCCAGTGCCTGCTTCAACGTGTCATCGAATACGGCGTCGCCGGTCGTGTTGGTGAAGTCGGTCACCAGTATCGTATCGCGCTCGGTGAGGGCCGGCGCTTGAGACGACCGGAGAAAGAGAAACGCTCCGACGGCCGCTGCAACAACCGCGATGGAGCCGATGGTGAGGTACGCCGTGCGCCTTCCACTCGGACGGACACTGGTGCCGGACGCCGGGGTCGGCGCCGCAAGGGCCTGGGCTGTCGCGGTCGATACGGCAGGCTGTGCTGCCGGCGTCGAGGCGGCCGCGACTGGATGGTCTGGCTCGGATCCGACGACCGAGCGGTCCGAACTCGTGTCGCGTCGCAGGCGCTTGAGATCGGCGAGCATCTCGGCCGCAACCTGATAGCGCAGCCCGCGATCCTTCTCGAGCGCCTTGTTGATGATGCGTTCCAGTTCGACCGGCACGTCGGGATTGAGTCGCACCGGGGACACCGGCGCTTTCGTCAGAATTCCCTCGAAAATGACAGCTGACGTCGTGCCCTTGAACGGGAGACTCCCGGTCGCCATCTCGTAGAGCACCACGCCGAACGAGAAGAGATCGGTCCGTGCATCGATGTCCTGCCCGCGCGCCTGCTCCGGCGACATGTAGGCCACCGTTCCCATCGTCGTGCCCGGGCTGGTGAGATCGTCTTCAACCAGCTGCGTCGCCGCTGAGGCATCAACCTGTGGACCTCGGTGAGGGCCAGTGAGCTTCGCGAGACCGAAGTCGAGCACTTTGGCTTGCCCGCGGCGCGTGACGAAGATGTTCGCAGGCTTGATATCGCGGTGAACGATACCGCTTGTGTGCGCCGCATCCAGCGCGTCGGCGATCTGCGTGCCGAGGTCAAGGATGTCCTCTGTGGCAAGCGGCCGCCCGCCGATCTTGTGCTTCAGCGTCTGCCCGTCGAGCAGCTCCATGACGATGAACTGCTGACCGTCGTGCTCGCCGATGTCATGAAGCGTGCAGATGTGGGGGTGATTGAGCGACGACGCGACGCGAGCCTCGCGATGGAACCGCTCGAGCGCCTGCGGATCGTGCGACAGCTCGGCGGGCAAAAACTTGACCGCCACCTGTCGGCCGAGCCGCACGTCCTCGGCCCGGTACACGACCCCCATCCCGCCGCCGCCGAGTTTCTCGAGTATCCGGTAATGAGAGACGGTCTGTCCGATCATCCGTGGCGGCCGATAGTAGCCCCCTTGGCCGATGCTCCGCAAACCCGGCCGCTCGAAGAAGGACATCTTCACCTGTTCGACATGCCGGGCTACAATCAAGCCGCACAGATTCCATAGACCGCTGGCTCGTCCGCGGGAGGCCCCTGTGGCTGATCACAAGCTGATAGGCAAGAACTACACGACGCCCGATCTCGTGGCCAAGGTCACCGGCCGCGCGAAATATGCGGAAGACTACCGCGCCGACGGCATGCTCTTCTGCAAGCTGCTCCTGAGCCCGATGCCGCATTGTCGCGTGCGCGCCATCGACACGCGCGCTGCCCTCGCCATGCCCGGGGTGAAAGCCATTCTGACGGCGGACGAAGTGCCCGTGCAGAAGACCGAGGGCACGTTCGAGGGCAGCCAGAGCGAACAGGGCGTGACGCTGAAGCCCGAAGTGGCGCTGACCAACGAGCCGGTGTACCAGGGCGAACCGATTCTCGCTGTGGCGGCAGTCGACGAAGTGACGGCGGCGAACGCCATTGACACGATTCAGCTCGATCTCGAAGAGCTGCCGTTCGTGGTGGATCCGCTCGTCAGCCTGCGGCCCGACGGTCCGAACGCGCGGCTCGAGGGCAACGCGTACGTGGGCGGTGCGGTGAAGACGGTCAAATGGACCGAACAGGATTTTGCCGCTGCAACAGATGGCCACCTTCCAACGGGTGAGTTCGGCGATCACTGGGAGTACGGCGATCTCGACGCCGGCTTCAAGCAGGCCGATCTCGTCCTCGACGAGACGTTCATCACGCAGGGCTCGAGCCATCAGCCGCTCGAGAGCCGCACGGCGATGGCGTACTGGCGGAACGGCAAGGTGTACGTTCACTGCTCCACGCAGAGCGTGCAGTGGACGGTCGGCTCGATCGCGGGCTGGCTCAACATCGATCCGTCGCAGGTGGTCGTCATCAGCGAATACACGGGCGGTGGCTTCGGCAGCAAGATTCCCAGCGCGCACACGTCAATCATCCCGGCGCTTCTGTCGAAGAAGACCGGAATGCCGGTGATGATGCGCATCAGCCGCGAAGAGGAGTACTACATCGGGCGCGCGCGCGCCGGCCTCTTCGCTCGCGTGAAGGCGGGATTCAGAAAGGACGGCCGCGTCACCGCCGTCGATCTCTTCATCGTGCAGGACAACGGGCCCTACGAGAAGCAGGGCGATCACGATTCGGCGGCGAGCATCTGCTCGCTCGCGTACCAGCCGCTGGCGCTCCGATTTCGCGGTATCTCCGTCCTGACCAACACACCGCCGCGCACGTATCAGCGGTCGCCCGGCGGCATGCAGCAGAACGCGATCATGGAGCCGATCATCGCGAAGGCGGCTCGAAAGCTGGGCATCGATCCAGTCGAGATGCATCGCCTGAACGCGCCGGCCGGCAAAGCCAACTTCGGGCCGCCGAACAAGGAAGGCAAGCGCAGCTACACGACCAGCGCATTCGTCCGCGAAGCGATCGATCGAGGCGCCGAGCTCTTCAAGTGGGACGAGCGAAAGGCGCGGAGCGGTCAGCGCAAGGGCACCAAGGCTCGAGGCGTCGGCATCTCGGTCAGTCCGTACATCGGCGGCTACTCGATCGGGTACGACGGGCTGATGCTCATTAAGCCCGACGGAAAGTTGTACGTGCACACGGGAGTGGGCAATCACGGCACGCATTCCGTGAGTGACACAGCGCGCGTGGCGCCCGAGGTGCTCGCGATGCCGTGGGAGAGGGTCGAGGTCGTCTGGGGCGATACAGGGAAGCACCTGCCGTACACCTGCACGTCCGACGGCAGCCAGACCGCGCAGGCGGCGACGCGCGCCATCTACGCAGGCGCGAACGACGCGCTGCAGAAGCTCAGAGAGATTGCCGCGAAGGATCTCGGCGGGAATCCCGCGGACTACGACGTCGCGAACGAGCGCGTGTTTCGACGGGGGAGTCCGGGACGCGGGATGACATTCGCGCAGGCGGCGACCCGCGCCATTGCGCTCGGCGGCAAGTACGACGGTCACGAGCTGCCGGCCGACATCAATGCGATTACCCGGACGTCGGCGACCGCGCTGGCGGGCCTCGGCCTCATGGGCGTCGCCAAGGACAACTACCCGCACGACGGCGAATCACACTCGTACGTCGTTGGTTTTGCAGAGGTCGAGGTCGACGTGGAGACGGGACACATCGAGCTCATCGAATACACCGCTGTCGGCGATGTCGGAACGGTGCTGCATCCTCGCGGTCTCGGCGGTCAGATCCTCGGAGGCGGCTCGCAGGGCATCGGTCACGCACTCACGCAGAAGCTCGTCTACGATCAGCACTACGGCCTCGCGCTGGCGAAGCGGTTCCATTACAACAAGCCGCCGACGATCCTTGAATACCCGGCGAGCGGGATGCGCTTCGACGCGCTCGACATTCCCGATCCGGAAACGCCGGTCGGTGCGCGTGGAGTGGGCGAGCCGCCCGTGGGTGCGGGCTTCGGCTCGGTGCTTGCGGCGATCCGGGACGCCGTCGGCGACGAGGCGTTCCGTCGCGCACCGGTGACGCCCGACGTGCTGCTCTCGTGGCTCGATTCGGGAGGGAAGTGGCGGCAGGAATTGACCGCGCACATCTGAGAACTGACGCAGCAGAACTCGAGAAACCTCCAGCGTCGTCTCAGGATGTTGTCTGCAGACCGATCCGTCGTTTCAGTTCAGTGAAGTCGAGGGGTTTGGTGAGGTAGTCGTCGCAGCCATATTCGACGGCCCGCTGGTGGTTGGCTTCGTCGGCGTACGCCGTGATCATGTAGACCTTCAGGTGCGGATACCTCGCCTTGATCGCCCTGAGCAGCTCCAGCCCGTTCATTCCCGGCATATTGACGTCCGAGAGAATCAGGACGATATCCGCGACGCCCTTCTTCTCGAGAAGTTCCAGGGCCGTTTCTCCCGACAGGGCAAAGTCGAGGTCGATCGCGCCAGCTTTGACCTCACGCCGGAACTTCTGCTCGAACAGCGTCTTCACGTCGAGCTCGTCGTCTACGACGATCACCTTCATGCGCGAGCTCCCCGCGGCAATCGGATGATGAACTCGGTGAACTGACCGGGCTCGGTCTCGACGTCGAGCACGCCGTTGTGCTCCTGGACGATGATGTCGTGGCTGATCGAGAGGCCGAGACCCGTCCCCTGACCCGTCGGCTTGGTCGTGAAGAACGGGTTGAAGATCTTGTCGCGGACGGTGGGCGGGATCCCGTTGCCATTGTCCCGAATCCGGATTTCTACCGTGTCGCCAAGACTCTTTGTCTGGACCTTGAGGACCGGAGAGTATCCGGCGCCGTTCCCTCCTCGTTCGAGAGCCTGCTTCTTGTCGTTCGCGGCGTAGCACGCGTTGTTGAGAATGTTGAGAAAGACGCGGCTCAAGTCCTGCGGGACGACCCGGACCTTGCCGACCGCCTCGTCGTACGCCTTGTCTATCGTCAGGTTGAAGCTCGAGTCCTGGGCCCGCATGCCGTGGTACGAGAGGTTCACGTATTCATCGAGCAGCGCATTAATATCGGTGTCCTGCCGGTCGCCGGCTTGGCCGCGCGAGTGGAGCAGCATGCCGCGCACGATGCTGTCGGCGCGCTTGCCGTGCTCGTTGATCTTGCGGGCATTGCCCGCGAGATCGGTGATCAAGGCCTGGAGATTGTCGAATGTCGCGGCGTCCAGCGTCTCCCGATGCTTCACCAGCTCCTGCTGAAGTTCCTCGGCCATCTCCACCGAGAGCTCCGCGAAGTTGTTGACGAAGTTCAGCGGGTTCTTGATCTCGTGCGCGATGCCGGCCGTGAGCGCGCCGAGTGAGGCGAGCTTCTCCTGCGTGACCAGCTGCTCCTGCATCGCCTTGAGGCGTTCGAGCGTGCTGTTGAGCTGACGATAGGCGTCGGCGTTGTCGAGCGCGATCGTCGTGTAGGTGGCCAGGTTCCGCAGAATGTTCACGTGGTACTCGTTGAACGCGTGCGTGCGGAAGCTCTGGGCCGTGATGACGCCGATCGGCTTCTCCTTGTATATGAGCGGTAGATAGAGAACGGAGGCAGGGTTGTTTCCGGCAACCGCGGGCTTGTATTCCTTGATGTAGAGCTGATACTCGCGCGCGAGATCTTCCACGACGATCTCCCGCTGTTGCTTGAAGCACCAGACCGCGAGCCGGGAGTCGTCGTCCAGCCGGTTGGAATATGGCGGGAGCGTCTGCCCGTTCTCCTTGGTGGCCGGGAAATCGATGCGTTTCTCCGCTTCGTTGTACAGCCCGATGCCAAAGACCGCGGCATCCATCAGTGCATTTACGTTTTCGTAGACCGTGTCGATGATCTGCTGGATCGACAGCTTGGCAGTAATGTCCCGGCCGATCCGGCTGAGCAGATCGACATTCTCCTTGGCCTGCTCGATCTGTTCCTTCTGCTGCTGCAACTCCCTGGTCTTGTCCTGCACCGACAGCAGGGTTCGCGCCTTGACGATGGCCGCGACGGCGTGCTCGCGGAGGCGGGCGAGGCGTTGCAGGTCTGAATTGTTGAAGGCGTTGGCATCGGTCAGGTTGTCGAAGACGAGGATGCCTTCGAGTCTGGCCGCTGAGCGCGACAGTCATCGCGAGCATCGCCTTGACCACAGGCAGCCGCCTGAGTTTGTCGCTGGCCGCGAGGTCTCCGGCCGGGCGCACGATGTACACGCCCTGCTCGATGCGCTCCGTTCCTTCGGCATACCGTCGGGTGACCTCGTCTTCCGTCAGCTCGATCCCCTTCACGAGTTCCGCGTCGTACCCTAGTTGAGCGGCGAACACGAATGCGTCGCGCTTGAGGTCGCGGATGAGGAACGCGCCTTTCTCGGCCTGCGGAAAAAGCTTGCGCCCCTGCTCGAGGAGAGCCTGGAGCACGTTTCTGAGCCCCACCTCGCGATTGATGGCCTTGACGATATCGTCGAGCGTCTGGAGTTCTTCGGCCTGGCCCCGCACTTCCGCTTCGCGCTCCCGAATCTCCTGCGTTCGCGCGGTCACGAGTCCTTCGAGTCGGCGGCTCTCGGTGCGCAGCTGATGCGTTCTCACGCGCACGAGGCCGAAGATCAGCGCCGCCGCGCCGACGACGTACAGAAGATAGGCCCACCAGGTGCGATACCAGGGCGGAAGGATGACGAAGCCATAGACGGCGTCTGCACTCTGATGCTGATAGACGTTCCGTGCGCGGACGTGGAATTGATAGTTGCCTGGTGGGAGGTTGGTGTAGTCGCGCTTGGGCTCGTTGGTCCAGCCTGACCAGTGCGGGTCGAAGCCTTCGAGCATCGACTGATACGAGGTGGCCTTCGCGTTGTCGTAGCTCGTCGCCGCGAATTCAAACCGTAAGGCGTTATCGCCGGACGCCAGGCGCGGCGCGACACTCGCCGCGTCGCCGGCACTGGCTCCATCGAACATCAGTCGATCGTCGCCGACGATCACGCGACGAATGAGGGCTGTATATGCCGCTGCGTAATTCTTGGCGACCGATGGATCGTATCGGACCAGACCATCGTCCCTTCCGAACCACACCACTCCGTCAGGCTCGGCCAGGATCTTTGACGACGGCCAGATCGCTGAACCTGAGCAGCGCCGTCTTGTCGGCCCTGTACGTCCCATCGCTCTGCCGCCGGAACACACCGGTTTCCAGTCCGAGGTTGACCCAGACGTCGCCCCGATGGTCCTCGGCGATGGCCGATTCTCCCTGGGTTCCTCCGAAGGCGACATCTTTCCATCTCGTATCGGGAACGAACCTGTCCGTCGCCTCGTCGAAGCGAAATGCTCCTTCTGGCGTAACGGCGACCGTGCCCCCCGGAGCGGCGAAGAGCGCCGCGCCACTGTTCCTGCCGAGGCCCTGATCTTTGCCGAAGCGTTCGATCTGACCGGGCTGCAAGGAGGCATCTTTGAATCGCACGCGGATGATCCCCTGGGCGTTCGTTCCCATCCACAGGACGCCGGGTTCTGATTCCACGATGCTGGACACGGTCTCGTGGAGACCTTCGACGCGACCCTCGTCGATCCACCCCGAACCCTGACGATAGAGCGCGGCTAGACCGTCTTCGAGGCCGACCCACACGCGGTGATTGTCCTGGAGGGACACCCGCAGGACGTTGGAGCTGTACGAAGCTCCGATATTCGCCTTGACCAGTTTCGCGGTCGTTCCCTCGACCTGATGGATGCCCGAGCCAAACGCGACCAGCAGATAGTCTTCAGTCGACAGAAGCCCCTGCACCTGGCGATTGCCCGAGGTGAATCCGGTCACAGGTTTGAAGAACGAGGAGTTTCTGTCCATGTAGAACAGGCCGACGCTAGTGCCTACGTAGATCACGCCTTTGTACCGGACGAGGTCGGTGACGCCGCCCAGCAGCCCCGTCTCCAGATCGAAGCGCGAGAGCGGCGAAGGCGTCTCGACCGCGCAGATGTGACCTTCGAGTCCCAGCCAGACGATGCCGCCGCCGGTCGACGAGGATCGAGATCGTGTTGTTGCTGGGCAGGCCCGTGGCTTGGTTGAGATAGCGCAGCACATGACCGCGACGATCCAGCGATGACCGCGCCCCCGCCGATGCGTCGTCAGGGCGAACGTGCCGTCCGGCAGCAGGGCGCCTTTATAGAGGGTCTGTTTCTGCAGGTAGTCGTCTGCTTCGGTCCGGAATGGTGTGAATGCCTGGCCGTCGTAACGGAAGAGACCGCGATTGAATGTGCCGAACAGCATCCCGCCCGGCTCACTGGCGCTCGCGGCGAGCGGGAGGAACACATGGAGGCGCTCGTTGGCGAACTGCTCGCTTCCCGGGATGAGCTGCAGGTCATCGCCGACCATGCGCATCAGCCCGACGTCCTGCTGGTGCACGTAATACGTGCCGTCCACCCACATCGCATACAGAAAAAGGTCCTTGCGGGTTCCAACTTCGCACGTGCCACGTGTCGCCGGCTAGCGAAGGGTTCGGCGGAGTCGCGCGAAAGAGCCGTTCCCGCGACTGGAAGTAGACGCCCTGCGGCGTCACATAAGCCGTCCAGACGTCATTGAACACGCGGTCATCGGGCTTGACGTGTTCGATGAGCGACACGTACTGCATCTGTCCGGCTGCGTTCGGTGCCAGATAGCCGAAGTCCGCCGTGGTTCCGACGTAAATCCGGCCATGCTCATCACTGGCAAGCGCACGCACGAGACCCTTGTTGGGTGTCTGGATGAGCCGCCAGGATGCGCCGTCGTACTCCAGAACGCCGAGGGAGTTGCCGACGTACAAGACGCCCCGGTTGTCCTGGGCGAAGACCCAGTTCTGCGACGTCGCGCCGTACTCCTTTGAGGTATAGCAGGTCAGAAACGGCCACCCGGTTTCGCGACTGGGACCCTCGGACGGCGTGGAGTTCGTGGGACCAGCGGGCGTGCCGGCTTGCTGTGCCGCCAGTCCGATGGCCATCGCGACCGAAGCCAGAACAGCGGCGAACACGCGTCTCACGCCGTGCTCGCGAGTGACACGGGCGGAGGCGCGCGCATTGACAAAAATGCCGGGTTTCATGTCAGGTTTGGGCGGTAGGTGAGCGCGAGAACGGTCATGTCGTCTGCCTGCGCCGCTCCCGCCGAGAATCGATCGACGTCCGCGACGACTTCGTTGACGATCGCCTCGGTCGACGATCCGGCCAGCCGCGCGAGGCAGGCCTCGAGGCGCGGTTCGCCATATGGATCGTCGGCAGGATTCACCGCCTCGCTGATGCCGTCGGTAAACAACACGAGGCTGTCTCCCGCCGTCGAGCGTAACGTTCCCGCTCTCATAAGCTGCGGCGTCAAACCCTCCCAGGAAGAACCCGCCGATCGGTTCGGTGGCCTGCACCTGTCCATCGCGGCGGAGGACGTACGGTGGGTTGTGGCCCGCATTGGTGTACTCGACCTCGCCCGTGCGCGTATCGAGCACGCCGTAGAAGCAGGTGACGAACATCGAGGGCAGGCTTTCCGCGAAGAGCACCGCGTTCACGCGCTGCAGGCACTCTTTCGGTGCCAGACCGGTCGAGCCTGTTGCTCTCAGAAGCGTGCGACTCACGGCCATGAAGAGCGCCGCCGGGATGCCCTTGCCGGTGACGTCCCCGATGACAAACGCCAGGTGGTGCTCGTCCACCAGGAAGAAATCGTAGAGGTCGCCGCCGACCGCGCGCGCGGCTCGCATGCTCGCATGGAGTGAAAATTCAGAGCGCCCCGGGAAAGGGCGGGAACTGCCGAGGCACGATCGATTCCTGGATGCGTCGTGCGACGTCGAGTTCCTTCTTGAAGGCGACCACGCGATCGCGGTCCGCTTCCGCCTGCTTGCGAACCATCGCTTCGCGGATGGATTTCTCGAGAGTGATGGCGAGGTCGGAAAAATCGATCGGCTTCGTGATGAAATCGAATGCGCCGCGGTTGAGCGCCGTTCGGATATTCGCCATATCTCCGTAGGCGGACACGATCACCGACTTCAAAAGGGGATATTCCTTGCCAAGATTGGACAGCAAGGTCAGTCCGTCCATGACCGGCATATTGATATCGGTCAGGACGACGTCGGTCTCGCCGTTCGTGCCGAGCTTGGCGAGCGCCTCCTGGCCATTGCCTGCGAAGACGAATTTGAGGTTGTTCTCTCGTATTTCCTTCCTGAAGCGCTGATTGATCAGCAACTCCAGATCGGGCTCGTCATCGACGACGAGAATCGTGTGTGTCTTATCCGACATCGACGGCATCGCCTTTCAAGAGGGACCGACGGGCCTCGGTGTACTCGACACTCGAAGCGCGCTGAGCTTATCAGAAAATCCGAGGGAGCGAATCACGAGGCCGCGCGTGATCATGCGGCCCGCCAGGGACCAAGCACTACCTAAGAACCAAGCACAAAGAACCAAGAACTACGAAGTTCTCCAAGCCCTCCCTACTTCAAGCTGTTCCTTACATCCACCAGCAGTTGATCTGCCGCGTTAATCCGGATGAGCCCGAGCCGAGGGTACTCGAGGTTGAGGGTCACGAACACGGTGGCCGTCAGGATGGCCGCGAATCCCATCGTGTGAAGCCAGCTGCGCGACGGACTGCCTCCGAGCCCGTACCCGGCGATAAGAGCACATGCGAGCGTCAGAGCCGTGAGCAACACGAAAATGATCACGGGCGGATGCATCTGAGCCACAACGGTGCGAGTCGTCGTGATGTCGATCATCTGATTGAGCGCTGGCAGAAGGAGCAATGCTGCCTGCGGACGATCCGTGCTGGCCGCCACTGCCTTGGACCAGATCTCCAGTTGCATCCCCGCGGATCGGTCCAGCTCCGCCTTCGCCGCCCCGATGTCGGGCAGCTTCCGGTACGCGGCCAGCCGTGAATCGGCGTAATCGCGGAAATTCTGGCGGAGGGCCGGCTGTGCCGACGCGGGCAGAAGATCCAGTCGCAGGTATGCGGTGCCAATCGCATTGGCTTCTTCCACGATCAGGTGCCGGCGCTCCTGCCATCGGTCCGCGGCTCCAGAGAAGGTGAAGGCGATCAGCAGACCGAGAAGTCCGAACACCGCGCCTTCGGCGGCGCCGAATCCGGTGGCTTCGCCGTCCGTCATCGCCAGGTGCCGGCGTCGAAGGCGCGTGCCGACGTCGAGCAGAAGAAGCATCCCGCCGAAAAGGCCCAGGCCCAAGAGCGAGGTGACGAGCACGAAGTTCACGGAGTCCTCCTGGCGCCGCCAATGCGGCGCTATAGAGTAGCGTCAGTTTCGCCTTCCGCAAAGAAACCGCGCGTTCCGACCTGAGTGCGCTCGCAATGGAAACCGGCGTCGCGTACCACGCCTCCTCAAACGGGGGCGATTCTGATCATTTTAAAGATTGCGATGGGACCTCGGGTTATACTGTTTGCCTGCTTCGTGTTCGCATTGCGGCCCATGATCTCAATCCGTCGTATCTCGTCTTCCTCGCTCCGTGAATAGACCCGCCGATCCGAGCCGTTCCAGCGGCTTTGCTCTCCTGTCGGTTTCGGCAGTCCTGGTCGTCGTCGGCCTGGTGGTCGAGGACCTCAGACTCTTTCCGCAACTGACCTTTGCCCTGCAGCGGCAGGCCGACGTCATGCCGAGCACGCTGCTCGCGCCAGTTCAAGAGATCGAAAAGAAACATCCGTTGCTGTCTTTGTTCGTGGACCAGGGCGACCTGAATGACAAGGAATTTGGGCTGCTCGTGCACCCGTTGAAAAAGGGACTGGACTGGGAGAAGCGAGCGTTCGTCTCGTACTTCGACGACGGCGTGCTGCAGTTTGCATCCGAGGCTGGCATTCGGGTCCACGGCGGGAAGAGCCGTGTCCACTCACCGACGCAGAGCTACCGGCTGTTCTTCAATTCCCGGTACGGATCCGATCACTTCGGGCCGAACCGGCTCTTTCACGACAAGGCTCAGCCTCTCAGGCGGCTCGTCGTGCATAACGATCTCCGACAGGACACCCGCGGTACCTGGTGGCATCTGGTCAACCCGCTCGCCTATGACCTTGCCAGGCGTGTCGGCTGCCTGACGCCCGACACAAAAGCCGCCCGAGTGTTCCTGAACGGCAAATGGCAAGGCGTCTACGTCCTGACCGAACATTTGAACGATCGCTCGTTCCTGAAGGCGCACTTCGGTCATGACCATTTCACCTACGGCAACCCCGGCCCCGATTCGCGCCTCTGGAGATGGCTGCGGTCGCTGCCGACGCTGGACGTCCAGACGGTTGATCAGGTCGTGGACGTGGACAATGTCACGCGATGGGCCATTTCCGTCCTGTTCTGCGCGACGACGGACCCTTTTCAGGGTGTGATGCTCAAGGACGACACCAACCCGGACAGTCGTTGGTTCTTCGTCAACTGGGACATGGATCACAGCTTCATGGATCACTACCAGCAGGCGCCGGCCGATGCCGCCTGGCAGCACGACACGTTCCACACGATCCTGAGGCAGCGAGATGTTCGGTCGGAGATCGTGACACGCCTGCTGACCGACGACCCGAAGTACCGGGAAATGTTCAAACGGCGGCTCGTGGACGCATTGAACCACGAGCTCACGCCGGACTTTCTCTCCGAGCGATTCGATCACTATGCCGTCATCGGCAGAGAGTACGGCGTCGAGAGCACCAGCTATCAAGCCGACTTGGCTCAGTTTCTGAAGTTCCGCGCTGCGCACCTCCGTGCGCTCGCTCGCGAGAGTGCCATGACGGGAGAGAGCTTCCCGGTGCGTATCACGGGAGCGGGTGCCAGCAGTCTGATCGTGGACGGCTATCCTGTCGGGCGGTCCTACGAGGGGTGGTACTTCGACAAGATGCCCGTTACGGTGCGTGTCGGGGATGGACCGCGCATCTCGAGCTGGCGTGTGAACGGCGCGGTCATCCAACCCGCCGGTTCCACACTGGAAGTAATGGTCGATCGGCCGACCACCATCGAGGCGATCATCGATCCGACCACGTAGCCTCAGCTGGACCACATGCAACCCAGCCGACGTTTTCTACGCGCCTGTGCCATGTGCTGGGTTGTGACGAGTGTGACGACGCTCGGCCTCATCTTCCTCCCTCGACTCCTGCCACCCGCAGCTGACACGGCGAGCCAGGTCATGCGCTCGCAAGATCCCATCTACCTGACTCGGCTCTGGATCGGCATTCTGCATCCGTTCATTGCCATTGTCGGCGCGCTGGGTGTGGCCTACGCGCGATCGCGCGATTCGCTCGGTGCGGCCAGCTGCGGTTTTGTGTTCTTCGTCCTGTGGGGGAGTGGAGAGGCGATTCAGCAGTCCTTGATTCTCGTCGCACTCAACTGGGGGTGGCGTGCCAGCTACCTCGCGACAACCGATCCAGCGTCGCGCGCGTTGCTGGCCGCGTCGATGTCGGATTTCGAGCGGCTATCGGACGGGTTCTTCTTCTTTCTGCTCATCGCGTTCGTTTGCGCCAATCTGCTCTATGCGGTTGCGACGTGGAGAGGTGACAGGCTGCAACGGACGGTCTCGATGTTCTTCGTCCTCGCTGCAGGCCTCGGTGTGCTCAGCTTTGCGACCCGTTTCGGCGCCGGCATTGTGCCCGCGAGCGCCATGGCCATCCTGTATCCGACGATTCAACCCGCAGGTCGATTCCTGACCGGTGTGTGGTTGTGGAAGCAGACCGCGCGATAAGGCTGGCTTACGGAATCGAGTCCGGTTCGAGTGTTGCGCTGATGCGCTGGCGCCGATTCGAGCGGACGCGAACCTCCGATATCCACACGCGGTAGCCGGCGAGCTCCAGACGCAGCGAGTATGTGCCCTCGGCGAGATCGGGAATCGCGATGGGTGTCTTGCCCACGAGCTGCCCGTCCAGGAACACCGACGCCAGCGCCGGCGTTGACATCAACCACAACGAACCCGCCGCCGAGGCGGTCTGACCGGGAGAGGCAGGGACGATCACCTCGGTCGACTGACGGACTGTGGTTCTCGGTGCCGCGGGCCCCATTGGAGTGGCGGCAGTGGTTCCTGTGGTACTCGGCACCGGATCGCTTCCGCTCAACCCAACGGCAGCTCTTGCGGGATGGCTCGGAACGGATGGACCAGAAGGCGAACGTTGTCGCGCCGGCGCTGTGGCGCCGCGCCATTCGACTGAGGGAGCCTTCGGGGTTGTCGATTCCTTTGGAAGGAACTGGGAATCTCCGTCGAGTTCGGCGGTCGCCGCCTTTGATGGCGCCGGTGCCGCGGGTGGGACATCGGCGGCAGGAGATGACTCGAGTGCAGGCGGTCGAGCGGACCCGTTCGAGCGCGGAAGAAATTGCAGGACGGCGATACTCCCGGTCGCAATCCCGCACAGAAAGATGGCGACGGTGCGCCACCTCGATTTCCGCATCGGCCTCGAAGGATTGTCATTCGGCACCAGCGCGAAGACGGTCGGTGAGTCGTGAGCCGGCTCTGGATTGTTGACGGGAAGCGTGGAGATAATCTCCTGAATCCAGTCCGAATCCTCTGAAGCCGCGGCGCGATCGATCAACGATGGGTCTGATCGCGATGGCTGCGTGCCGCTCGGATCGCTCCTTCCGTCTACGGGATCGTTCATGAGACGCTTTGCTTCTGGTCGATAGCTTACGCCGACGAGGTCGTCGCGAACAGATAATATACGGCTCAATCACCTTGATTGAAGTGAAGGAGGATCGCCATGATGACCAGAAGGCTTGTCACGTCGGGCCTGTCGGCGGTCGGCCTGGCTGTGTTACTGGCCGCCTCATCGGTAGCGATGAATGAGCGTGGCGCGACAGTCCGGAGGCAAGCCGCCGACGGCGCTGACATCAGTGGCGCGGTCACGGGACCGACGGGACCAGAGGCCGGAGTTTGGGTAATTGCCGAAACTGCTGATCTGCCCACTCGTTACGTGAAGATTGTCGTCACCGACGATCAGGGGCGTTACGTCCTTCCGGAGCTGCCCAAAGCCCGGTACGACGTCTGGGTCCGTGGATACGGGCTCATCGATTCGGAGAAGGTGCAGGCGACACCCGGCGCACGGCTCGATCTCAAAGCCGTTCCGGCCCCCGATGCTCGAGCGGCTGCACAGTACTATCCGGCAGGTTACTGGCTCTCGCTCATGCACATGCCCGCCAAGAGCGACTTTCCCGGAACCGGCCCGACCGGAAACGGCATCTCTCCCAACATCAAGAGTCAGGCTCAATGGATGCGGCTCGTGAAATCTGGCGGATGCACTGCGTGCCATCAGATCGGCACAAAGGGCACGCGGGAAATTCTTCCGGCGCTTGGGACCTTCGCATCGTCGAGCGCGGCCTGGGAGCGGCGTCTTCAGTCCGGACAGGCTGGCGGCGACATGATGAACGGTCTCTATCAGCTCGGCCGCGAACGGGCGCTGGCAATGTTTTCCGATTGGACGGACCGCATTGCCGCCGGCGAGTTGCCTCCGGTCCCTCCGCGGCCGCAGGGTCTGGAGCGCAACGTCGTCATCACCGAATGGGACTGGGCGGATCCGAAGACCTATATGCATGACGAGGCCTCGACGGACCGACGAGACCCCACGCGCAATGCCAACGGCCTGATCTACGGTTCGCTCGAGCTGAGTGCCGATTATTTGCCCGTCCTTGATCCCGTCCGAAACGCTGTGAGCCAGGTCAAGCTGACGGTGCGGGACCCGAACACGCGGCCCGCCGCCGCGCAATCGATGTTGAAGCCGTCGCCGTACTGGGGCGAAGAGGTCATCTGGACGAGCAAGAACAACGTGCACAACCCGATGTTCGACGAACGCGGACGCGTCTGGATTACGTCCGCCGTTCGACCGCCGGAGAACCCTGACTTCTGCAAGGCTGGCTCGAGTCATCCGTCCGCCAAGCTGTTTCCCCTCGAGCGCGCGAGCCGGCACCTCGCCGTGTACGATCCCAAGAGCGGCAAGCTGACGCACATCAGTACGTGCTTCGGCACGCATCACTTGATGTTTGCGGAGGATGCGAACAACACGTTGTGGACGAGTGGAGGCGGTCAGGTGGTGGGTTGGTTGAACAGAAAGATGTTCGATGAGACCGGCGATGAGGAGAAATCGCAAGGCTGGACGGCACTCATCATCGACACGAACGGAAACGGCAGGCGCGACGGGTATGTCGAGCCGGATCAGCCTGTCGATCCCACGAAGGATAAGCGGTTTGGGGCCGCCTTTTACTCCGTCGCTCCGGCGCCAGATGGGTCGGTGTGGGGTTCGGTGCTCGGATTCCCCGGTGCGGCCGTGCGACTCGTGCCCGGCCCGAATCCACCAGAGACGGCCCTCGCCGAGGTGTACGAACCGCCATGGAACAATCCGCAGGCGCCAGTCGGTGGTTTTTCGCCGCGCGGCATGGACATCGATCGCGATGGCGTCGTCTGGGCGGCGCTGGCGAGTGGACATCTCGCCAGCTTCGATCGACGGAAATGCAAGGGACCGCTCAACGGACCAGCGGCCACCGGTCAGCACTGCCCGGAGGGTTGGACGCTCTACCCCGAGCCGCTGCCGCAGTTTGCCGGCGTCACCGACTCGGGGAGCGTGGAGGCCAGCTACTACACGTGGGTCGATCAGTTCGGAACGCTCGGTCTCGGCCCCAATGTGCCGGTCAATACGGGAAATGCTTCAGAGGGTCTGCTCGTCCTGAAGGACGGAAAGTGGATCGTCTTGCGCGTGCCGTATCCACTCGGTTTCTACACCAAGTGGCTCGATGGCCGAATCGACAATCCGGGTGCTGGCTGGAAAGGCAGGGAACTCTGGGCCACCGTGAGCACACGGACGCCCTTCCATATGGAGGGCGGCAAGGGTACCACGAGCAAGGTGCTCAGGTTCCAGCTGCGGCCCGATCCGCTGGCACGATGAACGACGCCTGGTGCTAGGCGGTGACCCGCCGCGCCGGGTACGCCCTTTCCGCCGGGTCGGCCAGACCAAATGGAGTCAGAACCTGAACCGGCTGACACCAGACGTGCGCGCACGAGCAGCAGCGCAGCCAGTCAACAGTGCGCAGTTCCGTCAATGTGAGGGCTTCGACGTCGAGGCTATCGCAGCGTGGGCAGGTGAACATGGGGAGCCACCTTTCAATCGCAGGACGTGCGATAGGGATATCGGCATGACTATATCAGGACTGCAGCCTGGGCCCAGGTCTTACTCGACGCGCTCCATAGGGGCGAGGAGGTCCTCCAGGAAGAACGCCGACAGCGCCGCGCGGCCCGACAGCCCGGCTTTCGAATAGAGCGACCGAGCCTGAGCTCTCACCGTCCTCTCGTTGGTGGCTCGAACGGACGCGACCTCCTTCAGGCTCAGCCCCTTCAGGAGCAGGAGGGCGATTTCACGTTCGGCCTCCGTCAGGTTCCACCTCGAGAACTGCTTCTCGATGGCGTCGCCCAGACCATCCAGGATCGTTCGAGCTTCGGCGCGCCACCGCTGACCCTGAGCCCGGGCAACTTCGAGATCGCGGATGAGCGTCAGCTGTTCGTCTCTCTGCCGGTGTGTGATTTGGAAGAGCAGGACGACGCCGACGCTCACCAGGACCGTTGGGAGAATGTCGACGAGCTCGAGCGCCATGTCCGGCCCAGGACATGTTGGGTTCTTCCCGGAGTTCGAGCCCGAGTAGGAGCCCGGCGCCTGCCACGACCGCAATAGACCCCCACAGAATGCTTCGGCGGTCGATGAGTTCGCTCATGGCTTCACTCGTATCCCGTCGCCGTCCAACGTTAGCTCACGTGCGTGCACTGGGCAAGGGAACTGGCCTCGAATCAGCTGCCAAGCCCCGTGGCAGAGATCAGCGTCAAGACTCCGTCCACGACGACACCAATCCCTGGAGCGTAGACTTTTATCCCTTGCGTCCCAGGTTCGAGCGGTGTTGTTTCTCTCGTCTTGAGGCAGTTGCCAAAGGAGCCGGCCCGGTGTTCGCGAGGGCGGTGACGCTGAGTATCTCGGCCTGGTCCATCGCCACTCCTGGAGCGATCTCCTGAAAATAGCGCGCACCAATCAGCGCGATCCCGGGCATGAAGACGCCGGCCCGTGCTCCGTTTACGCCGGCGCGCCACGCGCCCTCGTGGCTAACCGTCCCGTCTTCATTGAAGATATCCACGTCCTCGCCCAGATAGATCACGCTGTTGTTCCGGTTGCAGATCACGAAGTAATTCCGAGACACCTCGACGAGCCGGCTGCCTTTGGTCTCACGCTCTTCGACAATCCGTGCCGTCACGCCACCGATCTGAATCGTCTGTGGCAGCACAGTGATCACCAGCACGACCGGAGCGCCATCCTCCTCGCCTGCGAGGACGAGGCGATAGCCCGGCTCGAGCACGAAGAAGGGGTTTCGTCCCTGCGCCGAGTACCCGCCGCAGGTGTTCAGCATGAATGTGCTGGTAAACGGCGGGTTGTGGGCCTGGATGACACTGGGGAGCGCGAACAGCATGAGCGCAACGGGCGTCGTGAGCCTGAAGAGAATCCTCGTCATCTGCCACCTCTCATGTTCGGAGCGACTGACACCGCAGATGGCGTACACGTATAGGTCTCACAATTGCCGCTGTCTCTGGGCCTTATGTAGTACGACAGACGCAGACGCCTCGAGCGGTGACCTGGCGGCTTTTCGGTTGGCACCGGGCAGCCCGTCCGTGCACAATGAGGGCGCGACGTGTTGATCCGCGGTGTACTTCCGGCCAAGGAGGTCTGAATGAAGTTCGCGATGACCGTGGGTTGCTGCCTGCTCGCCGGGCTGGCAGCGGCTCAGACAGGAAAGCGGGCGATCAACCTTGACGACCTGGCGAAGCTTAAGAGCGTTGGCGACCCGCAGGTGTCCCCTGATGGAAAGTGGGTGGCTTACACGGTCGGGACCGTTGATGCGGAAAAAGACACACGTGACAAAGACATCTGGATGGTGAGCTGGGATGGCGCTCAGCAGGTGCGCCTCACCGCAACGGCCGAAACCTCCGAGAGTCGCCCGCGCTGGAGTCCGGACAACCGGTATCTGGCGTTCATCAGAGCGGCCGGCGAAGAGACCAAGGCGAAGAACACAGCTCAAGTGTGGCTGCTCAATCGGTCAGGGGGCGAAGCTCAACAGCTCACCTCCTTCAATGGCGGCGTGTCCGACTTTGTCTGGTCGCCCGACTCGAAGCGCCTCGCGCTCGTCGTCAGCGATCCCAATCCGAACGACGATCCGGAAAAGAAAGAAGGGTGGAAGCGGAAGACGGCGCCGCCGATCGTCGTTGACCGTTACCTGTTCAAGTGGGACGGCCAGGGATACCTGCAGTCGCTCCATTCCCATCTGTCGCTCTTCGATGTGGAGGCGAAAAAAGCCGAGACACTGACCACCGGTCGATTCGACGAAGAACTCCCGGCGTGGTCGCCGGACGGCACCTCGGTGGCGTTTGTCAGCAACCGGAACGACGATCCGGACCGGAGCAACGACACCAACATCTACGTGATGGCGGCGAGGGCCGGAGCCGAGGCGCGTCAGCTGACCACGTTCGCCGGGAGCGACGGGGGACGGCCGTCGTGGAGTCCCGACGGGCGGTCGATTGCGTATCTCCAGGGTGACGAAACGAAATGGGAGCAGTACGAGCAAGAAAAACTTGCGATTGTGCCTGCCGCGGGTGGCACACCGAAGGTTCTGACCGAGGCCCTGGATCGACCGGTCACCGGCGACATCGTCTGGTCCTCTGACGGGCACAGCTTGTCCTTTGTCGTCGAGGACGATCGTGTGACCTACCTGGGGAAGGTGGCGGCGACTGGAGGTGCGGTGGAAAAGGTCACGACCGGCCGGCAAACGGTCTCGAACCTCTCCCGGCGAGACGATGGGACGCTGGCGTTCTTGATGGGGACGGTCTCGAGCCCCTCTGAGGCGTATGCGCTCGAGAATGGCACCGCACGACGGTTGACGCACCAGAACGACGCGCTGATGGCGGATCTGCAGCTCGCCACGGGTGAAGACTTCACGTCAACGAGCAAGGACGGCACCGAGGTCCACAGCATCGTCCTCAAACCAGCCTCCTTTGTGCAGGGCACGCGCTACCCGACGCTGCTATTGATCCACGGCGGACCCAACGGACAGGACGCGCACAGCTTCGGGTTCGAAGAGCAGTTTCTCGCGGCGAATGGATACGTGGTCCTGGAGGTGAACTACCGGGGCAGCTCCGCGCGCGGCGCAGCGTACCAGAAGGCGATCGCCGCCGACTGGGGCAATAAGGAGGTCGTGGACCTGCTGGGCGCCGTCGATGGCCTGATCGCCGCTGGTATTGCGGATCCGGAGCGGCTCGGCGTCGGTGGCTGGAGCTATGGCGGCATTCTGACCGACTATGTGATTGCCACGGACCAGCGGTTCAAGGCCGCCGTGAGTGGAGCCGGAACGGCCTTCACCGTCGCCCTCTACGGCGTGGATCAGTACATCAAGCAGTACGACACGGAGCTCGGTCCTCCATGGAAGAATTTCGATACGTATATCAAGCTGTCGTATCCCTTCCTCCATGCCGATCGTATCAAGACGCCCACGCTCTTCCTTGGAGGCGAGAAGGACTTCAACGTCCCGATCAATGGCGGCGAGCAGATGTATCAGGCGTTGCGCAGCCTGAATCTCGACACGCAGATGGTGATCTATCCAGGGCAGTTCCATGGCATCACGATGCCCAGTTATGCGCGCGATCGTCTGCAACGCTACGTGGCCTGGTTCGACAAGTACCTGAAAGGAACGCAGAGCCCGACCGCCGCGAAGTGAGCCGGGCGTTCCATGAAGTATCTCTTTGTCTCTCTCGACGGGCTGATTGCTGATATCGCGTGGGAAGTCGTCAAGGAGGGCCACGAGGCGAAGTTCTTCATCAAGGATCCGGCCGAGAAGGAGATCGCCGACGGATTCGTGCCGAAGACGGACAACTGGGAAGCTGACGTGGATTGGGCCGATGTCATTGTGTTCGATGACGTGCTGGGCCAGGGCACTGAAGCCCATCGGCTGCGTCAGGCGGGCAAGCTCGTGGTCGGCGGCACGCCGTACACCGATCGCCTGGAAGACGATCGGGCGTTCGGCCAGCAGGAATTGAAGAACGCCGGCGTCTCGATCATTCCCCACGAAAATTTCACGTCGTTCGACGAAGCGATCGCGTTCGTCAAGGGCAACCCGACTCGCTATGTCATCAAGCCGAGCGGGGAGGCCCAGAATTACAAGCGGCTCCTGTTTGTCGGCGAAGAGGAAGACGGGCACGACGTCATCCAGGTGCTCGAGGACTACAAGACCTCCCTCTCCCATCGCATCAAGGAATTCCAGCTGCAGCGCCGGATCATGGGCGTGGAAGTGGCGGCCGGCGGCTTCTTCAACGGGAAGGAATTTGCCGAGCCGATCTCGGTGAACTTCGAGCACAAGAAGCTCTTCCCCGGCGACATCGGCCCGTCCACGGGAGAGATGGGGACGTCGATGTTCTGGAGCGAGCCCAACAAGATCTTCAACGCCACGCTCCGCAAGATGGCGCCGCGGCTTCGCGACGAAGGGTATGTTGGATACATCGACGTCAACTGCATCGTCAACAGCAACGGGATCTACCCGCTCGAGTTCACCGCGCGGTTCGGTTATCCCACGATCAGCATCCAGCAGGAGAGCCTGCTCACACCGATCGGCGAGCTGCTGTACAAGCTGGCGGACGGCACGATGACGAGGTTCAGGACGCGCAGCGGCTTTCAGGTGGGCGTCCGCATCGTGGTTCCGCCGTTTCCGTTCAACGATCCGGAAACCTTCGAAAACACGTCGAGGGACGCCGTCATCCTCTTCAAGACGCCGAGCCGGGAAGGCATGCACATCGAGGACGTCAAGAGCGTCAACGGTGAATGGATCGTGACAGGAACATCCGGCGTCGTCCTGATCGTCTGCGGGATCGGATCCACGATGAAACAAGCGCAGCGGCAGGCGTACAACCGCGTGCGCAACGTGATGATTCCGAATATGTACTATCGTGAAGATATCGGCGACCGCTGGTCCGAGGAGGACAGCGATCGCCTGCACAGCTGGGGCTATCTCAGAGACTAGGCCGGGTAGTCATCGGGCCTCGTGCTTACTTGGCGTGCGTCTTTGCGTACTCCTCGGCCCACTTCAGCGACGGCGACGCGGGATCTGCATACGTTAGGTCAGCTTCCGCCCGCGCGCGTTCAACCGTCCAGCCATCGAGCAACACCCGCTTGACCATCCACATGCCGGCGGCGCGCCCTCCGCTGGCGCAATGGATAAGCACCGGCTGATTCGCGGGATTCCCAACCACGTTCAAGAATTCCTGGACGGTGCCGTCGACGTTCTCGTCCGGCGATTTCGGCGCCGTGAAGGGAAGATGAAAATACTTGATGCCCGCGGCGTCGGCGGCGGCCCGCTCCGCATCGACGTTCGCGCCTTCCTCGGTCGGTCGTCGCAGGTTGACGATCGACACGAACCCCATCTGTTTCAGCTCGGGAACGGCGGACGCGTTTGTTGCCCCGGCGCAGGCCACCGTGGCGTCGAGACGCGTAAAGTTGACGACGCCGGCGACCGCCGTCGGTTTGGAAGGCGCCACCTGACCCTCAGCACGCGGTGAGCTGACCACCGCGAGCACCATAGCAAGTGCGATCGGGAACTGCATGGAATTGGACCTCATCCTGCAATCCTAACAGGGTGTTCAAGGAAGATCCCGTCGGTTCTTCAGGTCCTCTTGGTCCTGGCGGCAGTCCTGCAGTTCATCGAGACCCCAAGGCACCCAAAGGACCTCATAGGATGTGAAGGACCTAAAGGACCGCCGTGGGCCCCAAAGGACCACCGTTGTACGATTCCACCTCATCCATTAGCGAGAAGCCGAGCGTCTGCGCCCGCCGATCACGAAATCGTCCGACCGAAAGCCAGAAAAATGAGGATCAATTTCACTTTGATAGTGCAGCCATAATGAAACGAAACCGATAACGACACAAATCCCCATCTCCGTACGGTTGAGCTACATGAAGGTACTCTACGTCGCCAATGACGCCCGGTCGGCTCAGCTCGCCGGCGTGGCGCTCCAGAAGATCGGTCGGGATGTCTCGATCGAATGGGCCGGAGGTCTGCCGGACGCGCTGAGATGGATCCACGGGAACATGGATCTCGCGGCGCTCCTCGTTGAATCCCACGTTCAGAATCAGGGTTGCGCCTCGTTCATCGGCCAGGTTCGCGCGCTTGGACTGACGGTTCCCATCATCGTCGTCTCGTCGGACACGGATCCCCCGTTCGCGGAACTGAAGGCCGGCGCCGACGACTTCATCGTCGAAGGGCAGTCGCTCGATGTGCTGCCGGGCATCCTCAGTCGCGCGCTCCAGCGCGAAGTCGCGGTCCGATCCGCCAAGGGGCCGACGCGCATTCTCTATGTCGGCAACGCCGCGTTTGCGCGGGAGTGCCTCGTTCATCCTGGCTCGCCGTTCGAGATAACTGAAACGGTCCCCGTATCGAACAAGGCCTTTGAACCGGTTCCCAAAGAGATTCAGGGCACAACGGGGCTTCCGTTCGATGTGCTGCTGATCGAGCACGGGTATCCTGGTGTCGATACCTTTGCGATTCTCAGAGACGTTACCACTCGCAAACTGCAGGTGCCGGTCGTGCTGGTCGTCGAGTGGGATGAGGACCTCATCATTCCCGCGCTGAAGCTGGGCGCCACGGACTACGTCGCCCGGACGAAGGCATCCTTCCAGGCTCTGTCATTCAGGCTTCATCGCCTGTCGGATCATTCGGCTCTGGTCAGGGAACAGGCCGAACTGCAGGCGGCCCAGCGATTCCTGCTCTCGGTCATCGACGGCCTGCCGCTGTATCTCGTGCGGCTCGCCTACGACGGCACGGTGCTCGATGTGAGCACGGCGGGCCTCGCCGCATTTGGGGCGGTTGGACGGAGAGCGATGCTCGGATCGTCGTTCTACACGTACATCGCCGAAGCGGACAAATATGCGGTGCGGACGATGATCGAGAGTGCGCGCTTCGATACCCCTTCGGCGGCCGCCGAATTCCAGATCGTCACGCCCGATGGCGGTCATCGCATCCTGAAGACGAGGACGGCACGGAGGACCCAGGGCGAACGCTCTCCCTCGATCGTCTGCATCTTCGAGGATGTGACCGAACGACACGAGTGGGAACAGAAGCAGCGGGAGCGGGAAGCGCAGACGCGACAACTTGCCGAGGGGGGCCGTTCCGAGCGTCAGAGGCTGGAGGCCGAGCTCGAGTCGGCGAGAGTCCGCGCCGACGAGCTGCAGCGCGAGCACCTCGCCGCGCGCATCGAGTGGGATGAACACGTCGAACGCCTGAAAACCGCGCACGCCGCCGACGCCGCGGCGCAGGCGAAGTTGGTGCAGCAGAATCGCGAGACGCTGTCTGCCGCCTCCGAGACCGAGCGGCGACTCACCCTGACGGTGAAGAGTCTCCTGGAGAATCAGGAGCGACTGCAGAAGGCCGTCGAAGCCGAGACCTCCAGCCGAAAGCTCCTCGAACAGAAGGTCGCAGAGTCCGAGGCCGCGGCGCATTCCGCCGAGCAGCGTTACGCGTCTCAGCTGACAAACGCGGCCGCCAAGCTCGCCGAGCACCAGACCAGGTACGCCGCCGGTCTGGCGGCCGCAGCGGCAGACCGTGATGCGCTGGGTCAGCAGCTGCGGGAGCTCGAGAAGGCGCTCGAGGATGTGAGGCGGGAACGGCTGTCTCTGGAGGCAGCGGGCGAGCAGTTCGCAAGGCGTGAATCGGAGATCGCGGCGTTGCTGGCCGAGACACGGACGAGTCGTGACGAATTCGAACGGCGTGCGACCGACGCCGAGGCCGCGCTCATTCGTGCCGACGAGCGCATGAGGTCGGAGCGAGCGGCCGCGGAGGAACACGCATCGCGCCGCGTGGCCGATCTCGAAGCCCTGCTCGATGAGGACCGGAGAACACGCGAAGCGCTCGAAGGAGAGGCACGAACGGCGGCGGAGGCTCTTCAGCGCGCGACCCAGGAGAGCACGTCGCAGGCGGCCGCCTTTGGCGAACACATCGCCCGGCAGAGCGCCGACTTCGCGGCCAGCCTGGCGGAGGCGACTCGAGACCGTGCGGCTTTTGAGCAGCGAATCACCGATTTGGGGGCGGCGGTCGAAGAGGCGCGCCGCGGCCACTCAGAGACGGCCGATCAGCTCTCGCGGCGGAATGACGAGCTTGCGACCACTCGGCTGGAAGCCGAGGCGAGCCGCAGGGAGCTCGAGCATCGACTGGCCGGCGCCATGCTGGAGCTCGAGCAGGCCAGGGCAGATCGCGCGAACGATGCGAGGCTTGCGGCTGAGGAGCTCAGACGCCGCGACGACAGTCTCGCGGCGCTCGAAGCCGAGGCGCAGGAGACTCGAAAGACATACGAACAGCGTCTGGCCGAAGCGGCGAGCGCGCGCGATCGAGCCGCGGTGGAACGTCAGAACGAGTCCAGAGCGGCGACGGAGCAGTTGGCCCGGCGAAACGATGAGATTGCGGCATCTCGTGCGGAAACACAGGCGAGCCGCGAAGCCTTCGAGCGGCGTCTCGCCGACGCTTCGGCGTTGCTGGAACGGGCCCGCGTCGACCGTGAGAACGACGCGAGAGCCTCCGCCGAAGAACTGGGCAAGCGAGGCGAAGAGCTGGCAGTCGTGCGGGCTGAAACGTCCGCCATGCGTGAGGTTCTGGAGCGACGCCTGGCCGAGGCGCTCGCGACACTCGATCAGGCTCGGGCAGACCGTGCGCATGACGCGGCCGCTGCGGCAGAAAGCCTTGCAAAGCAGGAAGCGAACCTGACAGCCGCTCGAGGCGAGCTACAGGCGACCCGCGAAGCGTCCGAGCGACGCCTCGCCGACGCATCGGCGTTGCTGGAACGGGCCCGCGTCGACCGTGAGAACGACGCGAGAGCCTCCGCCGAAGAACTGGGCAAGCGAGGCGAAGAGCTGGCAGCCGTGCGGGCTGAAACGTCCGCCATCCGTGAGGCTCTGGAGCGACGGCTGGCCGAGGCGCTCGCGACACTCGATCAGGCTCGGGCAGACCGTGCGAATGACGCGGCTGCCGCGCAGAAACTCCTGGCACGGTATGAGACGGACCTGACAGCCGCGCGCGCCGACGCGACGGCGACCCAGCAAGCGCTGGAACATCGCCTGCAAGAGGGAGAGGCAGCCCGCGAACAGGTCGAACAGGCGCTCACGAGTGAGCGCCACCTGTCTGAGGAGCTATCCTCCCGACTGGAGAACGTTCAGTCGACGTTGACTCAGGAGACGACACGCCGCGAGTCGCTGGAGCGTGATTTGTCCACGTTGAGCGCGGAAGCGGCAAATGTCGAGCAGCGTCTGGTGGCCGAGCTTGACGCCGTTCGCCGCAGCACGGTCGAGCGTGAGGCGCAGATTGCCGAAGCATCCGCTCGAGACCGCGCCGAGCGGGAGCATGAAGCTGAAGAAGCGCAAGGAAGGATAACGGCCCTTCAGGGTGAGCGTGACGCCTTGCAATCGTCGCTCACAGAGAATCGGCAGCAGCTCGAGATCGTCAGCGGTCAGCTGAAACAGGAACGCGATCAGTCTGAGCGCGCCCGCGTGGCGAGTCAGGCCGAAACCGCGCAGCTCAATCTTGAGCTTGAAGCCATTCGACAGACGCTCGATCACGTTCGCACCAATGCCCAACAGACGCTCGAACGCGTCTCCCGCGAGGCGGCTGTCGAACGCGTCAGGCTCGAGGCGCTTCTCGCGGAACGCCAGGCCGAGCTGCAGGAACAGGCAATCCGTCAGGCCGCGGCCGAAGAAGCGGCGCGCAAATCGTTCGCTGATCTTGACGATCGACTGCGGCTGGAGGTCGAAGCGCGGGACAAGGGTCGGTTGGAGAACGAGCAGCTCCAGGGTCAGCTCACCCTTCTTGGGCAGCAGCAGGATGCGACCCGCGGCGAACGCGACAGGCTTCGCGTCGATGTCGACCGCCTTTCCCCGCTTCAAGGCGAACTCGATGAGGCTCGCGCGGAGCGAGAGCGTCAACTGAATCTCATCCCGTGCGGAGTCGGCCGTTGCAGCCGCGAGGGGACCCTGGACCAGGTCAATCAGGCCCTGGTCTCGCTTCTCGGCTACCGGTCGGCCGAAGAGCTTCGGAGCAGCGACTTCGGATCGGTGTTCGACGATCCCGATGAGCTCCCGTGGCTGATCGATCGCTGCTTCGACTCTCAGCGCACCGAATCAACCGAGACGATGTGGAAGGACAAGGATGGCCGGCGGCTCGTCGTGCGGCTGCTGGCGCGCGCGGCGACCGCTGATGCGATCGAGATCGTGGCGGAAGACGTCACGGCGCTGCGCTCGGTCGAGGAGAGGCTCCGGCATGCTCAACGAATGGAAGCTGTCGCGAGGCTCTCGTCCGAGGTGGCCGTGACGTGCGAAAACGTGTTGAACGACGTAGCCCGGGACGGCCAGCAGTGGTTGTCAAAGATCAACAACAATGAATCTCTGCGACATCAAGGCGAGCTGCTGCTGGCTGAAGTGGCGCGAGCCGCCAGCTTCCTCCACCAGCTCTCTGTCTATGGCAAGAAGGAAACGGCGGTTCCCGAAACGGTGAACATGGGGCAGGTGCTGGTGGATCTCGCGCCGGTGCTCAAGCGCGTCGTCGGGGAGACCATTGAACTGGTCAGGCCCAAGAATCCGGCCCAGATCAATGTCGATGTCGATGCTGAACGGGTCGAGAGGGTTCTCATCAACGTGGCGGCGTACGGTCGCCAGCGCATGCCGTTCGGTGGGCAGATGAGGATTGAACTCTCGATGGTGACCGTCAACCGCCAGTTCATCGAGCGCTATCCCAACGTCCGTCCCGGCGTTCACGCGTTGGTCACGGTTACCATGGCACGACGGAGCCGGACGGGTGTCTCCATCGACCTTCGAGACGAGTCGCTCACAGCAGGCGCTGGAGGGACATCGCCAGATCAACCCGGCGTCGATCTGGGATCACTTCAGGCGCTCATCCACGACTGCGGCGGCCATCTGTGGATGACCGCCGAAGCCGATGGAGACATGGTGCTCAAGGTCCACTTGCCGCAGCGCATCCTGGATCGTGTGGCGGAGGGCCAACCCACAGCCGCACGCCGCGATCGCATGCGATGGATGCGCCGGCTCGCCGGTTCGAAGTCATCGCCTTCCACTCATCGTCCGGCGTAGCGCCTGATCCGGCTGCAGCGTCATCCCACCACTTGGTTCGTGGTTCGAGTAAGCTCGGTCTCGCTTGATGGGACTGGTTGGCCGCTTTCTCCATCGGCCTCACAGCGTCTGGCTCCGGAGGGCGCTGTTCCAGGTGCATCTCTGGCTCGGAGTCACCGTTTCGCTGTACCTGGCCGTGATCGGGGCGTCGGGTTCGATCCTGGTGTTCGTGAACGAGCTCGAGCGGATGTGGTACACGGGTCTGACACGAGCACCACTCGTCGTGGACCAGCGCACGGCCGACCTCGCGTCCGTCATCGATCGAGTGCGGACCGCCCGGCCCAACGACATCATAGAGACGGTCTATACCCCACGCGGCCCGGACGAAAACTTTCTCGCCGTCGTCCAAGACGGCGGGCGCTCTCGCAATGTGTACGCGGACGCCATTACCGGAAAAGTTGTTGGACAGACAGATCTAGATAGGTCGTGGATCAACTGGCTTGGTGATCTCCATATCAACCTGCTCATGGGAACAGCGGGGAAGACCCTCAACGGTATCGGCGCCCTCAGCCTGCTGCTCATGGCCGCGACCGGCATCGTCATCTGGTGGCGTGGCTTCAGGACATGGCAGCGGGCGCTCACGGTGGATTTCCGGAAGCGCTGGCGTCGCCTTGTTTTCGAGCTGCACGGCGCGGTTGGATTCTGGGCATGGGTATTTCTCATCGGCTGGGCCGTCTCCAGCCTGTACCTGATCTGGCCCCGGGAGTTCGTTCGTGTGATCGGACAGGTGTCGCGAGTCGATTCCGCTGCTCCGGAGGTGTCCGTTCCATTGCGAGGCGACAGGCGCGAGCCGAACTTGCGGGCGATTCTCGCCAGTGCGCACGCCGTCATGCCTGCGGCACGATTGGCTGGCATCGAGCTTCCCTCCGATCCCAGCAGACCGGTGGTCGTCCTGATGGCGCGCGGCCAGCTCGGAGATTTCCCGCGCACGAGCTATTTGTACTTCGACCCTGCCACCGGCGAATTGCTGGCGACCTGGAAGCGCGGGATCAATCATTCCACCGGCGATTGGATGGTGTCGACGATGAGCCCGATGCATTTCGGGATGTATTGGGGAGAGGCCGTGAAGGTGGTGTGGGCCACGGTGGGATTGGCCCTTCCGGTGCTGGCGATGACCGGGCTTCTGATGTACTGGAATCGTGTGCTCAGCAGAAAATGGCGGGAGTTGATGGCGCCCCGTGAATGATCCCGTCAGTGTGATTCTTCGAGGCGTTTCCCCATTGCGGCCTCCCGAGCCGCCTCTCGCGAACGTCCCTGCCGGTTGTACACATCGGCCAGGACGTAGTGGCCGAGCGGCTTGACCCCCTTCTCAACGTCCTTGCCCAGGCCCGCTCGTGCGGCCTCTTCGGCGCCTTTGAGATCGGATGCATCGAGCAGCGCCTTGGCGAGATACAGATAGCCGCTGCCGAATGCCGGATTGGCGGTCACGGACTCGCGATACCGGCGGATCGCCTCATCGAGCCGGCCGCTCTCCTGCAGCAACTTGGCGAGGTTGAAGGCCGCGCGGTAGGCTGTCGGATAGTTCGAGATTTCTGTCTCGTATGCACGCATGGCCTGTGCGGTCGCGCCTCGTGCGTCGTAGATGAGGCCGAGGTCGTACTGGGCGTGCTGCAGATTTGGCTTTTCCTTGAGCGCCGCCAGGACGCTCTCTTCAGCCTTCTCGTATTTCTTCATCTCGATCTGGCACTCACCAAGCTTCAGGAGGAACGTCGGGCGGTCGACCTTCATGGACAGCGCCTTCTGCAGTCCCGCTTCGGCCCGTTCGAAGTCGCGACGCTGCATCCAGATGTCGGCCAGCTGCCAGAGCGCCTTCCCGCTCCTGGGATCCAGTTCCTGTGAACGCTCGAATCCAGCCTCGGCATCGGCCATGCGTCCCGCCTGCTTGTAGGCGAGCGCAAGACTGAACGTCGCGCCCTCGTGCTCAGGATCGAGAGCCAGCGCGCGACGATACGCCTCGATGGCTTGTTCGGGACGCTTGGCTTTGATGTGCAGGTTGCCGAGCATCGTGTAACCCTCCACGATGTCCGGATCGTCTGCCAGCGCCTGCTTCACCTTGGCAATCGCATCGTCTATCCGATCCTGGACGGAATCGGTTCCCGCGAGCTTGAGCAGGTTGTACAGCTCGATCTTGTCCTTCGGATCGCCGCGCGGCCGTTCCTCGAGGTTGCGGCGACTCACGCTCGCGCCGACGTAGCCGAGCGCGCGGAGTCGTTCCTCGACATCGGGATCCACGCGCTGTGGTCCCTGCGTCGCCGCCTTGCTCGCGCTCCGTTCGACAAGATCCCGGAGCGCATTGCCGAGCGCCGCGATACGCGCGGGCGATGTCGCCGCGATGTTGTTCAGCTCGCCGGCGTCGTTTTCGAGGTCGTACAGCTCCGGGCGTGGGGCTGCAATGTATTTGTAGCGGCCGTCGCGGATGGTCATCAGCTCGCTCCAGCCGTAGTGATAGCGCGGAAACCAGCACTCGGCGAACGCGGGCGCGTCAAACGACTCCCCGCGCAGCGTCGACGCCAGCGTCGAGCCTTGAGCTCCAGGGGCCTTGGGCATGCCCAGCAGATCCAGAACGGTCGGCATGACATCGACGATGCGCACCTGATCGGGAACGACCCGGGGCTCGATCGTCGGTCCGGCCATGATCAGGGGAATGTGCAGCACCGGTTCGTAGACGAAAAATCCGTGCGTCTGCTCGCGGTGCTGGCCGAGCGACTCGCCGTGGTCGCCGAGAACGATGACAAGCGTCCGATCGAGCCGCCCATCGTCTGCGAGTCGATCGATCAGACGGCCCAGCTGTTGATCGGCGTAGGCAATCTCTGCGTCGTAGGCGCCGGACAGAGTCCGGGGAAAGCGCGAACGGAAGGGCTCCGGCGCGTTGTACGGCGTGTGCGGGTCGTACAGGTGGACCCAGCCAAAGAACGGACGCTCGACATCCTTGTCGAGCCACTCGAGGGCCTTGTCGATCACGTCCTGGGCCGGCCGCTGGATCTCGTCCATGCCGCCGCCCTTGGCCTGATCGAGATCGAAGTTGTCGAAGTAGGTGTCAAAACCCTGATTGATCCCCCACCTCGAGTCGAGGACGAATGCGGACACGAAGCCGCCGGTCCGGTAGCCCTTCGCTCGCAGAATCTCGGCCAGAGTCGTTTGATCTTCGCCCAGGTAGAACCCGCCGTTGTCCCGCACCCCGTGAAACATCGGGAACGTGCCGGTCATCAGCGAGGAGTGGGCAGGGAGCGTCAGCGGCGTGACGGTAATCGCCTCACGAAAACGTGCGCCGCGAGCCGCCAGCTCGTCAAGCCTCGGAGTGGACCCGCGTGCATAGCCGTAGCTACCCAGGTGATCTGCGCGCGTTGTATCGAGCGTGATGATGAGGACGTTCGCGGGGCCACGATTGCCGGGCAGCAGCCTCCCGAGCATCGAGGGGCCGACCACGCTGACGCGCCAGGCGACGAAGCCAAGCACGAGCACGCCGACCGACAAAAAGATGAGACGCGTACGGCGAGCAATCATGACGAATCCGAAATCGTACGGATGAATGGGAGAATATCAGATCAACCGAGGCAAGGTGTTGCGTTCGCAGCGCGAGCTTAGAGGAGAGCCACCGCTGATCCGGCGAGAATCATGATGCACCCGGCCACACCTGCCGCCCCTGGCCTCCCGCCCGCTAGAAGCGAACTGAGAACCACGCCTGCAACCAGGTGAACGAAGCCGAAAACCACGACCGTGCCAGGCTCCATCTCGTGAAGAGCCTTGTCCAGGAACAGTAGACTCAACCAGCCGGCGACGCCCATGCCCAGGTAAACAAGAATCGCCTGGATGGTCAGTGGTTTCCAAACCCAAGGCAGAATGACGGACATCGCGGCCAGAACGATCAGCCCGGAATAGAAGACGGACGTCGTCGCCGCGTCGGCCCGCAGGCTGGCGGTGATCAGTTCATATCCGGCGAAAGCCGCCGTCGCGACCATGGCCCAGAACGTGGCTCGATAACCGATCTCCGGGCTTGGTCTGAGGATGAGCACCGCGCCGATCCAGCACACAGCGCATGCAATCCACACCGACGGCGGAGACGGTGTGCCTCTGAAAACACGATCCATGGCAACGACCATGAGGGGCGCAAGCCAGAGAACGGTGCGAACATCGTTGAGCGACATTCCATAGGCGGCGAGGGCCGCTGCAACAGATGTGACGACCATCAAGAGCCCGCGGACCAGTTGGAGAACAGGGCGTTCGGTGAGAAAAAGCGACCTGCCTTGAACAGGGCCGATGATGAGAATCGTGAGCAGAACGTGAAGAGCGTATCGTCCCCAAAGCACCTCGAAGACCGAGTAGCCCCTCGGGAGAAACGTGCTCACCGCCAGGTAGACAGCCCAGAAGACTCCGAAGAGAGCCATGAAGGCAATCGATGCCGCCCTGACTTGCCTGAGTCTGTGGTTGAAGAGTCGGCTCATTGCCTCCATTGGTACTGTTCTCGGCACGAAACCGACAATCGCGCAGGCTTGGCTCATGGAGTTGCCACGCAGGAAGCAATACGCGCGTTGCAGGCCTGGGAACTGCGCATTTTTGGGTAAGCTACTATCTCTCGTTGAGCCGAATGTCTAAGAGCCCAGGCCTGGCAAGAGTCCGATTCGTTCCGGCGCTCGCCTTAGCGGTGCTCGTCCAGTTGATTGCGTGCCGACAGGAGCCGCCGTCCCCTCCAGCCAATCCTCAGACCGCAGCCACCGGGAAACCCGGGTCAGTCGCTCGGCGTGACGACGGGCCGGGCGCGCCGTTGTACGCGGCGCACTGTGCCGGATGTCACGGCGTCGATCTCGCCGGCGGACGTGCACACAGTCTCTTTGACGCACGGTGGCTCAGCACGACGAAAGACGACCGCATTCTGGCCTCGATCAAGAACGGCCTGCCTGGCACCGAGATGACCGGGTTCAACCACATTCTGGCTGACCAGCAGATGTGGGAACTTGTGCAGTACATCCGGTCGCAGCCGGGAGTACGGGCGACGCCGCCGCGACTTGTTGCCGATCCCAGTGGTTACGTAATCACTGCCGAAAGTGAAAAAGTACGCGTCGAAGTTGTGGCACGTGACCTCGAGACACCGTGGGGCCTCGCGTTCCTGCCTGATGGCCGGTTGCTCGTGACGGAACGGCCCGGCCGACTCCGGATCATCGAACAAGGACGGTTGTCGGCACCCATCCGGGGCGTGCCAAGGGTGCGCGAACTGCAGGACGGCGGTCTGCTCGACGTGGAAGTGCATCCGCAGTACGCAAGAAACGGGTGGATCTACCTCGCGTACGCCGAGGCGCTTCCAGGGTTCGCGCCGAAGAGGACCTCGACGACCACGCCCGCACCGGTCGCCGGCGATGCCTCTCTCATCCCGTCCATGACGGTGATCGTCCGAGGCAAGCTCTCACGAGCCAATGAATGGACGAGTCAACAGGTGATCTTCAGGGCACCGGCCGCCTTCTATTCGACGAGCGGGGCGCATTTCGGCTGTCGGATGCTTTTCGATCGCGCGAGCCACCTGTTCTTCACGATCGGCGAGCGCGGGACGATGGAAGACGCGCAGGATCTGGCGAAGCCGATGGGCAAGATTCATCGGGTGACCGATACGGGCGGCGTTCCCCGCGACAATCCGTTCGCCGGACGGCGAGGCGCCCTCGGCACCATCTGGAGCTACGGGCACCGGAACCCTGAGGGGCTCGCCTGGGATCCGGTCAGCGGCGCGCTCTGGGAATCGGAGCACGGGCCGCGAGGCGGCGACGAAATCAACATCATCGAGCGCGGGCACAACTATGGCTGGGGCGTCACGACCAAGGGCCTTCAGAACGGCATTACGCGATCATCCGCGCCCGGAATGGACGATCCGGTCGCCTACTACACGCCCTCGATCGGTCCGTCCGGCATAGCGTTCTACACGGGAGATCGCTATCCGTCGTGGAAGAACAGCAGCCTCTTCGTCGGCGGACTGGTCGGTCAGCAGCTTCGTCGTCTTCAGATTGGCGGAACAGGTGTGACGCACGAGGAGGTGGTCTTCAGCGGGCTTGGCCGTGTCCGGGATATCGTGCAGGGCCCGGATGGGTATCTCTATGTCGCCCTCCAGAAGCCGACGGGCGCGGGCACCGGAGTGGATCTATCAGCGTCAACGGCCGGCATGGTCGTTCGTCTTCGTCCCTGAAGCGCGAGCGCGCAGCGATTGTTGATCTCGACGAAGGCGTCGCTGTACAGCAATCCGTCCCAATGCGTCGATCTTCGGGGACCCCGTGTAACACCGCCTCGCTCGTGGCGGAGACGTTCCTTGAACCCGAACGCACCGCAGAGCCACGCGATGGCCTCGCCGACGTCCTTGTAGATCAGAATTGGGACAACGGTCGCTGTCGGCGCTGAGCGATTGGTGGCAATGTGCGCCTCGCTTCGTGAGCAGGATTCGAGCGATGCCTCGCCGGAGGCCTAGGGCTGAATGGGGTCGACCAGCATCGAGACGAGCGCAGCCACGCGATAGGCGGCGGGCATGTCTGGCGCGACGAGACGAACGACCCGTGGCGCGACGCGGACCATTCCTGGAATCAGCATCGCCACTTCTGATTGTCCCGTGTGGCTGACCTCGAACTCGATCGTGATGGGGGCAGGGTAGGGCACTGGACGGATCGAGCTTCGGCGCGTGACGGCCTCCTTCACGCCAGCCGTGATCCGGGACGCCGCTTCTGCCGGGTTGATCGTCTTGACGGCGAACCGCCCGATGGCGTCCTTGACGGCAACCGTCACGATGCCAGGATACGCGGCCGTTGCCTGCTCGGTGATCGTCTTGTCGCCCGACAGGAACACGACCGGCACGCCGAAATGCGCGGCGAGCGCGGCGTTGAGGCCGTCCTCTCCGACCTCAGCGCCATTGAGCGAGATGCGTTTGATCTGATAACTCAGCGTATGGTCGATGTGCCCGAGCGATGACGCTCGCGGGTGGTAGCCGACGAACACGACCGCATCGAAGCTCGAGTCGATGCCTTCCATCATCACGTAGGGCCGGGGCTTCCCGGTGACGAGCTGTGCCCGCCGATCGAGCTGATCGGCGAGCAGATTCGTTTCGGAGCCGTGGGAGTCGCTGACCAGTACCGCTCCCGCGCCCGCATCGAATGCGCCGGCGATGGCCGCGTTCGCTTCGGCCGTCATCAGCCGTCGGCCGTACTGATAGTCGACGCCTGTCGGCGCCATCTGGCTCGGCGAGATGGCCAACCCCGCGACGCCTTCCATATCGACGGAGATATAGACCCTGGGTGCCCTGGCCGCCTGGGACTGATCGGCCGTCAGATTCAGAGCCGTGCCCGCGAGCACGAGCGCAGCGAACACGGCCCAACGCAAAGCGCGCATCCTGGCCTCTCTCACTGATGAGCCTTGTAGCCGGGCCCGTACAGTATCCGGCCGGGACGCGCACCCGTCATCGCGCCGTTCTCCAGCACGATCTGCCCGTTGACCAGGACGGCGTGCACGCCGATGGCGTACTGATGCGGTCGTTCAAAGGTCGCGACGTCCTTCACGGTCGTTGGGTCGAAGATCGCAAGGTCGGCCTTCATGCCGGCGCGAATGAGGCCGCGATCGACGAGTCTCATGCGTGCGGCCGGGAAAGACGACATCTTTCGGACGGCCTCTTCGATTGACAGCGCGTGTTGCTCGCGGACATAGACACCGAGCACGCGCGCGAACGTGCCGTAGGCGCGAGGATGAGGCACATCGCGACCGAATTCCGGCTCGCCAGGCGCCGCATCGGACGCCACCATCGTCGCGGGATGCTTCAGGATCCGGACGAGGTCTTCCTCATTGATTGCGTGATAGATCGCCGAGCAGCCGCCCTTTTCGACGATGTCGACGACCAGATCGGCCGCGGCCGCGGGGGTGGAGGGCTGTCCCCGCTCGCCCAGCACCTGCGCGAGGCTCTTGCCCGCAAGCGTCGGATCGAAATCACACGACGCCAGGACCACGTTGGCGGGATCGCCTCCGCCGCGCTCGTTCTCGATCGCGCGGATGACCTCGGTCTTGATGCGCCCGCCAGTCCCCGGATCCTTGAGGCGTCCAACGAGTTGTCGTGTGCCGCCCTCGCGCGCCCACTGCGGAATGAGGCCTCCCTCGATGCTGGTGCTCGACGCCGTGTAGGGATACTGATCGATCGTGACATCCACGCCGCGCGCTCGAGCCTCGTCGACCAGGCGCAACGTGTCCACGCTTCGGCCCCAGTAGGCTTTCCCGATGATCTTGTGATGCGTGATCTGTGTCGGCAGATGACCCTGCTCGCCGATCGCAATGGTTTCCTTGACGCTGTCGAGCACGCCGGCGGCTTCATTGCGGATGTGCGACTGATGGATGCCGCCGAGACTGCCGGCGACGCGCGCCAGCTCGATCACTTCCCCGAGGGGCGCGTAGTTGGCGGGCACGTAGAAGAGGCCGGTGCTCAGGCCCTGGGCGCCGTCTTCCATGCCCGCGCGGACCAGCGCGCGCATGGCATCGAGCTCTGAATCCGTCGCGGGTCGGTTCGTCGTCCCGATGACCTTCTCGCGAATTGATCCGTGCCCGACGAATGCGCCCAGGTTGATCGACGGCTTCGCGGCACCGACCCGTGCAAGAAAGGCCGAGACAGGCAGCTCGCCGCCACCATCCGGATTTGCAATGACCGTCGTGACGCCCTGTCGCACGTTATTTTCTGCAAGGGGATTCGCGGCAAGACCCTGGTCGTCTTCGGAATGCGAGTGGACGTCGACAAACCCGGGCGACACCACGAGGCCGTTCGCCTCTATGACTTTGGCCGCTCCTGGATCGATTTGCGGCGCGATCATCGCGATGGTGTCGCCCTTGACGGCCACGTCTCCGATGAACCACGGGCTGCCCGTGCCATCCACGATGTGGCCGCCGTGAATCACGATATCGAAGGGCGTCGACTGTGCGGGCAAATGGATCGCGGCGCTCAGGGACAGTGCGATCAGGAGAACGCCTGTGATCGGACCGAGGTATCGCATTGGTGTGCCTGTCATGTCGTCGTAGTCAGTGCGCGGCGGGGGAGCTGTTGGTGGCTCTCTCGAGGTGGTCACCCAGGAACTCTTCGTACGGCTTGCCGCCGACCGCCATCGAAGTCGCAGGGGTTTCATCCCAGGGCCAGCCAGAGCCGCAGCGCGTCGTCGATCAGATCGAGGGACGAGGAATCGCAGAGACCGATCTCGCGGACGATCGCACTGCGTGGGACACTGACGAGCTTGTCGATCATCACCTGTGAGACGTTCGCCAGCCCGGTGCGATCACCTGGTGGCAGAGTGATACGGAAGAGCGGCGCATCAACACAATCGGAGGTGATGGGACAGAGCGTCACGCTCGAGTGCGTCGGATTGAAGAGATCCGCCTGCACGACGACCGCGGGTCGCGGCTTGCCGATGTAGGCGCCCTTGGCCGCGACGATGACGATCGCGCCGCGCGTCATTTCCAACCGGCGGCGTCGGCCGCGGCGAGCACGAAGGCCAACGCCTCGCGTTCAGAGCGACGGCGGCTCACCCGCAGGGACTGGCGGCGGGCCTCGGCGCCCGTATCCGGCTCGTCCGTCACGAGGCCGGCCTGGAGAATGGTCCGCGCCACCTCACTGCGGGTCTTGCGTCGCCGTCGGGCTTCGGACGCAAGGCGCCGTTCGAGCGACGAAGGCAATCGGATGGTCAACACCGCCGAGTCGATCTTGGGGCGAGCCATAGTGTATGACAGTATACACCAACCGCCCGTGGTGCAGCGGGGGCTCGCGTCCTTGAGATTCGCGCGCGACGCCCCAATGATCCTGCCGACGAAGGATTAACGTCCGCGGCCCGCCAGGTGAGCGACGGACACTCTATTCCGATTGCTCATTCGAGTCCACGCCCGTAACATGAGCCGGTCACATCCGTTCATTTCAACATCGGCTTGTGAGGGAGGGTACGACATGAAGACAAGAACGCTGGTGCTGGCGCTGATGGTGTCGGTCGCCGGAGCGACGGCAAGCTTCGCCGCCAACGCCAACATGGGCAAATGGAAGCTGAACGAGGCGAAATCCAAGTTCAGTCCGGGCGCGCCGCACAACACCGTGGTCGTTTATGAAGCCGCCGGCGACAGCGTGAAAGTCACGGTCGATGGCGTAGACGAGGGCGGGAAGGCGACGCACAACGAGTGGACGGGGAAGTTCGACGGCAAGGAATACCCGGTCATGGGCAGCCCGACCGGGGATACCCGTGCCTACACGGAGGTCGACGACCACACGCTGATGTTTACGGAAAAGAAGGGTGGCAGAGTCACGACGAGCGGTCGGATTACTGTGGCCGCTGACGGCAAGAGCCGCACGGTCACGTCAACGGCGACCAATGCGCAAGGCATGACAGTCGACAGCACCGCCGTCTTCGACAAGCAGTAGGCCCGTGGCGCGAGCGATGGTGGTAGCACCGTCGCTCGCGCGCACGGCGTTCCGAGAGTTGCCCACCGTGCCGCACATTTCTCAACGCGGCGCCCAAAACGATGCGGATAACGTGGCTGGATTGACGGCCTAAACTCGCGCATCCATCGCAGGTCAGATCTTAGTTCGGGTGCGAGTACTTCAACGTGAACGGCACCCCGTCCCACGCAGACTGTAGCTGCCGGCCTCTAACCCCGCCGATCGAGAAGGCCCCATTGCCATTCGTCGTCGCCAACTTGCCCGCGTTCGTGCCATCCAGAAACTGCACCACTCCACCTTCGATTGGCGTCGTTGTGGTCGGGGCGCTCTCATGGATCTGACCAGTCAGGAAACGGTGGGGATTCGGGGTTCACCAGCGTCACCGGGTGGTGCAGTCCAGCGGTCCGTTGAAGATGTCTGCCGTTAGCGAGAGTATCGGATCCTTCGGCGGCGACTAATGTGGGGCCAGGGGGTGCGTTTCGATGCCGATGCAATGGGCGGCTCCTGTTTCAAGCATCGAGCCGCCCCCCGACTGCATAAACTACGAACAAGTCGACGCACGCGGGAGGGCTTCGGTGTATAAGTTCACCATGACCGAAATCGACGCAATTATTGCCGGTCATCAGCATTGACAGATGTCATTGAATACTCTTCCCCAGGAGGCATGCAATGCGTCACTTACTGGTCCTTGCCGTCGTCCTTTTCGCGGCTCCTGCGTTCGGTCAAGCACAGCGTGATCCAGGCGCCGATCCCGACTCGATTCGTGCTCAGCATCTCTATGGCCTCGACCCGTACAATCCAACCGATGCACAGTTCTTGAGAGACTGGGGAGGGGCGCTCATGGCGCAAACCCCTCTCCTGGAATTGTCGAAGCTCGACGCATTTGTACCGAGCCAGGCCGCGCTGCGGCGCAGGATCGGTGAGGGACTCCCTCTGTGGGTGTCGCCGTGGTACTGGTCAGTGCCCGCGACGTTCATTGAGACACGCGAGTTCCAGGCGGTCGCCGACGTCCGTATGCCGGAGCCTCAGGGGGAACCTCTATCCGGTGCACCCCTAGTCGGGGCTGCGCCCGAGCCCGGCGTCACATCAACCCGACTGGAGACCCTGCTCCGCCCGGAAAACAATGACGGCGTGTGGGTGCGCTATGCGGGCGAGAAGTGGCTGCATGACGGCGCCGCGGTGCCGCTCGACCTGGCGCAGTTCACTCGTGCCGGCGACTACGCCGGCTTTCCCGTCTTCACACGGAACGGCCCGAGCGACGGTCTCATCTATCTGCCGACGAGAGAGGGGCTGGTAGCGCCGTATCGGCGCAAAGAGTAGCGGTCAGCGCGTGAGACGACGAATCACCTGCTCGGCGCACATGAACCCCGGCGTGCCGGCGATCGAGCCACAGGGATATGCGCCCGCGCCGCAATAGGAGACATTCGCCAGACTCCCGAAGGCGTAGAAGTGCTCCCGCGGATCGACGGCATACTGCCGATCGAAGAATGTCTGGCCGCCGACCAGCATCGTGTGATCCAGGTTCCCGCCTGGAAACAGAAAGAGCTGCTGTAGGTCGCGTGGCGCCAGCAGGCGGCTCCAGACGCAGTCTTCCGGGTTGTCGACGCGCGAGAGCACCTGAGCCTTCACCTCCGCCTCAACGTCCGCGAGTGCCTCGCCGGGGCGAGTGAGGGCGACGTTCTTGAAGAAGAGCGTGAGCCGATCGAACGGCTCGTGGACACCCAGCTGGCGCATCGCCGCTCCTTCGCAATAGATTTGGATGTAGCCCGGAGCATAGTCGACGTCTCCCGCCGTTACCTTCAGCGTCGCCCGCTCGAACTCGGCGACGGAATCGACCGAGAAGATGAACCGAAAGGCCGAATCCGCGGTGGGTGATTCGCCCGTCCATCGAACCGGGCGTTCAAAGAAGAGCGTCAGCTTGCCGCTTGTCCCGAGGAGCCGCTTTGCCTGCACCGTCTGGATCAACGACGCGTCGCCAACCAAACGGGCCGCAGTCAGTGGATCGGTCGCCAGGAGCAGTTCGTCGAAGGCCTCGATTCTGTCCTCGCCGTCTTTCGTGTAACGCACCTCGCCTCGCGCAGCATCAACGGCGTCCACGCGAGAGTCGAGCTGGATCTGGATGCCGGCCTCGCGGTTGATGGCCGCGAGCTCCTCGGTCAGGCGCCAGAGCCCCGGATTGACGAAGCCGTAGTACCCGTCGAAGACCGAGCCCGAGTCCATCAGCGGCAGTGTGAAGGCGGAATAGGGTTCGTGCAGCGAGACGGGCCCGCTCTCGGTGATCGTCATCCCCATGTAGATCTTCGTCCGCTCGGCCGTGAAGTAATGATCGAGGAGGGCAGCGGCAGTCCCGGTAATCCAGAGTTTCGTGAGGGTCTCACCGAGACGCGCCTTGGCCGTTTCGAGCGTGGGTGGAATCGCCGTGCGATATCCGTCCCGCAGATACGCCACTACGCTGGCTTCATCCGCGCGAAACGCGGCCACATCTCCCGATTCGCCCCACTTCGTGGCCAGTTCGCGTTCGAGCGCTCGGGCGTCGCGGAAAATCCAGGCGCTCGCCGCGCCGTCTGGAAAGTGCACGCGCTTGGCATGCTCCGGCACGTGGGTATCGAGCCGCTTTGCCAGGCCGGTGTCGCGGAACACGAAATCCTGCATCAGGCCGAGTACGGACGCGCCGAGCGCGTAGTGCTGTGACCGTCCGCTCACGGTCGCGACGTCAGAGACGCATGCGCCGCCGGCCCGCGCGGCGCGTTCGATGATCGTGACGGTGAAGCCCTGGCGCCGGAGGTACCACGCCGCCACCAGGCCGTTGATGCCGGCACCAATGACCATGGCGCGTAGTGGCTTCATCCGTGTGGAGTATATCGAATGCGGAATCGTCGGTTTGATTAGGGATCCGCCGGGCAGTCTATGGTGCCGCCGCAAATCCTGTCCGGCAACGTGCTTGTGGACCGGCGCGATTCAGGCGGCCGGGATCTGAGGTCGCAATACCTGAGTCTACGGAAGAGTCTCGGAGCTTACCAGGAATTGAATGTTTGAAGCTCTCGTGATTCGCTCTCACTGGTAGACGCCTTGTCCGGCGTCCGCGTGTCGGCTCCACGGGAGGATCGGTCCAGAACGACGGCGCCCGGCAGGAACTGAAAGTCGATCGGCTTCTCGAATGCGACGGCAAAGCGGTAGCGGAGCACCCCTTCGGACAGGCCAACGATGCTGCACCGGATCACGCGGCCGCGGACCAGATGGAGCGCCTGTGCTTCCTTGACCCGCAATGTGATAAGCATGCCCGGACACACGCGGGTGTTTCCTTCGAGCAGCGCTCCGGTTCGGGAGATATTCACGAGATCGAGGACATCTCCGGCGGTCATCTGCACAGCGCTGATCGACGTCTTGGACGCCGGAAGACGCTGATCGACGCGCCGGCTCTTGGTTGCGGGAGTGGTGCCCGTCTGATCGCTGTTCATCACGTGCCGATCGGTTTGTAAGTCTTCCATCGCTGTCTACACGCTGTTCGGATGAGTAACGGGCGCGCCGGGCACAGTCTTACTGGCCTCGCGCGTCGAGTCGAGTCACGCTGTCCATCAACGATTGTTCGAGCCGGCGATGTTCGCTCATGTCGCGGCACACGACGAGCGCGGAGGGAACTCCGTCGGGAGCATTCGCGATCGGCACGCCTCGCAGTTCGACGATGGATACTGCCTGCTGGAGGTTGGTCAGCGACACTTCCAGCGATTCCCGTGCGCCGGAAGCCACTCGATCGACGAAACCGTAGAACATCTTCTGTTGATCCTCAGCCACAAAACGGGACAGACGCTGGCCGATAACTTCGTCGGGACTCTCGCACCCCAGCATCGTCCGCGCCGCCTCATTGGCGGCGTACAACGTTCCGTCGGCCGCGACACGGATCAGGCACACCGGCTGACTTTCGATGATCGCGCGAAGATATGACTCCGTCGCGGTTCCGGACGAGACGTCCGGGTTATGGCTTGGCGTCGCAGTCACGTTTGGCCTTTCTACGCCCCAGAAAACGACCCATTTTGGGACTCTTAGGGTCCCTTCTAATTGACTGTATCGGCACTATTCGGCATTTAACTAGCCCATGGCCGTCAGTGTCGAACCAGGGTTTTATCGCTGCGATTGAACCATTTGCAGGGCGTCTTGGTCCTCGAACCTGCCGAAGCAGCTTCCAGCCCTGCAGAATCGTGCACCAACCGCCGACGATCCCGCCGGCCGCCAGCAGCACGCCGTCACCACCCTTCGAGGGCATGTCGATGTAGGCCGTGATGCTGTGCGACTTTGTTCTTCACGTTTGGCGACGAACTCTCAGGGATGCGATAGGCGCCGGGGAAGTACGTGAAGGCAGTGCGGCCCGCAATAAGGCTCGGCCGAAGACTGGGATCCGCTCGTTCGATGAACCGGTCGTCCAGAGGCAGCACGTTGTACTTCGCGGCTCCGGCCCAGAAGAGATCCTCGAGTTCCTTCAGCTTCTGCGGTTGCGATTTTGCGAGGTCGTTCGCCTCGCTGAAGTCGTGTTCGACGTCGTAGAGCTCCCACACATCCTTGTCGAAGTCATAGGGCCCCGCATTCTCCCAGGGCAGCCTGCCGTGCCTTCGATCGGCTTCTGCACGACACCGTTCACTTCCGTCGGCTGGGGAAGAATCCTTCCCGTCATAGGTCACCCTCTCTGGATCGTCGGCCCTGATCTGTAGCGCATCGGTTAAGGAATCGCACAGAAACAGATTGGCAGTATGAACCGCGCGGCGGTCGTGTGATCGATGGTTTTCAGGGTTCGGCTTCAACGATGGTCAATATGAACTGCACTGGCGGCCGGAGAATATTGGACTTTAGGTCAGTACGGGGCCCGCGCGCCTCTAACGCTTTGTAATCCTGCCGACAGAAAGTCGAATGTATCATCTCCCTTGGGCCCGCTTTCGGGCCCCCAAGCCTTTGGAAGGAGCCGAACGATGCGGACGTTGCTGAAGATCAGTATGCCTGTGGAGAAAGGAAACGAGGCGGCCAAGAGCGGGGCGCTTCAACGGACGATCCAGTCCACGATGGAGGCGCTGAAGCCGGAGGCGGCGTACTTTTACCCTGAGGACGGCAAGCGGACGGCCATCATGGTCTTCGATATGAAGGGTTCGTGGCAGCTGCCAGCGATGGTCGAGCCGCTGTTCCAGGCCCTTGGCGCGTCCATTCATGTCACGCCCGTCATGAGTGGCGAGGATCTCCAGCGGGGGTTCAAGGAAGCAGGCATGTAAACCCGACCTCCCAAGACCGTCGGGACTCCCGACTGATGCCGCTCGGGACTCGATCGGTGCCAGACAGCTTCCCGTGATCGAACTCGCAACTCGCACCGACGTCGAGCGGCAGGTGCTCGAGATCGTCAGCGGCCTTGTCGCAGAGCTCGGCCAGCCGCCGTCTTCGCCTCCGGCGCTGGACGACTCGCTGGACCGCGACCTGGGGATCAGCAGTCTGGAGCGCGTGGAGCTGTTGCTCAGAATCGAGCGCGCGTGCGGCGTCCGCCTGCCCGATTCCGTGATGGCCGAGGCAGCTACGCCGAAGGATCTCGTGGAGGCGATTCTCCACGCGTCGCCGGCGGTTGCCGAAGCCACCCCGGCGGAGTTTCCTGCATCCACGCCGGGGAGCCCGGCCCCGGCCTCTGCGCGCACGCTCGTCGAGGTGCTGCGGTGGCACGCGGACCGCACACCCGATCGCACCCACATTCATCTCCGCCGCGACGATGGGAGCGAGCTGGCCATCACGTACGGCGAGCTGCTGAGCGGCGCGATGGCGGTCGGCGGAGGGCTGCGGAGTCTCGGCGTCGAAGCAGGCGAGACTGTCGCCTTGATGTTGGGAACCGAGAGAACGTACTTCGAAGCGTTCTTCGGAGTGATGCTGGCAGGGGCGATTCCCGTTCCCCTGTATCCACCGTTCAGGCGCGACGAACTCCTGGAGTACATGCGGCGTCAGCAGGCGATCCTTCGCAACGCCGGCGCCCGTGTGCTCTTGACCTTCGCCGAGGCGGAGCGGCTGACGCCGCTCATTCGCGCTCGAGTGCCGTCGCTCACCACGATTACAACCGTTGAGCGTTCCGCCACCCACGGGGCGAGTGCGCCAGTCGCCCATTCCGCTGCCGACGACCCGGCGCTCGTCCAGTACACATCGGGCAGCACGGGCGCACCGAAGGGTGTGCTGCTGTCTCACGCCAACATCCTCGCGAACATCCGCGCGATCGGAGATGCCATCGCGGTTCGACCAGACGACGTGACGGTGAGCTGGCTGCCGCTGTACCACGACATGGGCCTGATCGGCTCCTGGCTCGGCTCATTGTATTTCGGTGTGCCCGTCGCACTAATGTCACCGCTGGCGTACCTCTCGCGGCCGTCGCGGTGGTTGTGGGCGATCCACGCGCACCACGCGACGGTGTCGCCCGCTCCGAACTTCGCGTTCGACCTCTCGGTCCGCAAGATCGCGGACGAGGAGATCCAGGGACTGGATTTGAGCAGCTGGAGATTGGCGTTGAACGGGTCGGAGGTCGTCAGCCCCGAAACCATCGACCGCTTCACGCAGAGGTTCGCTCCATATGGATTCAGGCCTGACGCGATGTGTCCCGTCTACGGCCTGGCAGAGTCGTCTGTCTGTCTGACAGTGCCACCGCTCGGTCGTGTTCCCCGCGTGGATAGCGTGGCGCGCGAGGCGTTCGAACGTGCCCGGGAAGTGCATCCGGCAGACGCCACTGACGCACGACCGCTGCAGTTCGTATCGTGCGGTCGCCCCATCCCGGGACACGAGGTGCGCATCGTCGATGCCTCCAATCGAACGGTCGGCGAACGGATAGAGGGCCACGTCCACTTTCGCGGCCCGTCAGTGACACGCGGATACTTTCACAATGAAGATGCGACGCGCGCGGCCGTCCACGATGGCTGGATGGACTCTGGCGACCTGGGATACTGGGCCGATGGCGAACTGTTCATCACCGGACGGGAGAAGGACCTTATCATTCAAGGCGGCCGCAACATTTACGCGCAGGAGGTCGAGGACATCGCCGCGATGGTGCCCGGCATACGCAAGGGCTGTGTAGCGGCGTTTGGCGTCCACGACCCCTCGCGCGGTACCGAGCGCCTCATCGTCATCGCCGAAACCAGAGAACGCGATGCCGCTCGCCGCAGCGCCCTTCGCGACAACGTTGTGAAAGCCATCGTCAGCGGCATCGGTACGCCGCCGGACGTGGTCGTCATGGCCGACCCTCGGGCCGTTCTCAAGACGTCGAGCGGCAAAATCCGGCGGGCGGCGACTCGCGATGCCTATGTCAACGGCCAGCTCGGCCGCGGACGATCTGGAATCCGACAGTCGATCGGACTCCTCGGGGACGCGATCACAGGGAGCGCGGCGAGGTTCGGGAGCCGGGCGGGCCGCGTGCTCTACACCGGTTATGTGGCGGTTGTCGTGCTGTTGACGCTGCCGATCCTGTGGGCGTATCTGCTGCTCGTGCCGCCGGGCCGGCATGCGGACCATGCGGTGAAATGGTGGTCGCGGCTCGCGCTGACGCTCTGTGGTCTTCGCCCCCGCGTCGAGGGGCTGCACAACCTGGCAGGGGTTCGATCTGGCATTCTGGTGGCCAACCACGCCAGCTACATCGATTCGATCGTGCTCATGGCGGCCGTTCCTGCGGATTTTCGGTTCATCGCGAAGCAACGCCTCGCCGACTATCCACTCATCGGCACGGTCATCAGGAAGGCTGGCCACGCGACCATCGAGAAGGCCGATGTCTCGCAGCGCCTGGCAGGCGCAGGAGAAATCGTGAGGCTGCTCGGCGACGAGGACCTCCTGATGATCTTTCCCGAGGGAACGTTCTTCCGCCCGGAAGGCCTGCTGCCATTCCGGCTCGGCGCGTTCCGAGCGGCGGTCGACAACGGCCGCCCGATCGTGCCGATCGCGATGCGCGGAACCCGCCGCGTCCTGCCGGATGGAACGTGGTTGTTCCGTCCCGGGCCTATCGACCTCACCATCGGCGCGCCGCTCCAGCCCCGCGGTCAGGGTTGGCCGGAAATGGTGCGATTGCGTGACGCCGCCCGCGACGAGATCGCCCGGGGCACCGGAGAACCATCGGGCCAGGCACCGGCGTCTTTCCCGCCTCTGTGATGGCGGTGCGGAAGATCGAGGATAGCGTGGCACGACATGATGCCGGGACAGTACGCATCGAGCTTGGCCGCACGTTTGCGAATATCGTCCTCTATCCACCGGCTGGGCGACATCCTTCGAAATGTGACCATGATCGGAAGTTTCATCGTATCCCCCTCGGTTCAGTGGCCTCCGGCGGTCCGCTGACCAGTCGTCTCCGGAGCCCTTGCAGCACGTCAGCGGCCTCGGCTTTCAAGCGGCGCTGAAGCGTCCATCGGACCAGACCGCCGAAGACACCGCCCAGCACATCCACGTCGGACCGATTCACGTGCACGAGATATCCGGCTTTGCCCGGTGCGCCTGGCAGGATGGCTGTGAGGCCCAGCGACGCGTCCAGGTAGTGTGTTGCAAAGATTCCCTTCCCGGCGACGAGCGCATCCGGGCGCCTGCCATCATTGCCTCGCAGGATGCTGACTTGAGTGGCACTGACGACGGGTTTGTTCCCGAACCGCTCTTTCGACCAGTAGATGAACGACTCCACGCCGGACGCGGCGGCATCCGGGGAGCGATTGAGGTGTTCGACAAACTCTGGCACCTGCTCCGTCAGGAACGGCGAGTGCCGCAGGAGCAGCGCAAATCTCGCCGCTGGCCACACCCGATCCCGGTGGTCCTCATACGGCAGCAAACCTGAGCTGCCGCTCGCCCGATAGGCTACGACACGATTCAGCACGATGCGCCTGAACTCCTCCTGCAGCGCGGGCTTCCAATTCGGTCCCGCCTGAGTTGCTCGGTTCTTGAGTTCGCTCATTTCCGAGCCAGCCAGCTTGAGCGCGCAATCGCCAGGCCGGCATCGCCGGATCTCCTCGAGCTCTTCGTCATCGAGCACGAGCGTTGCCAGGTCTCTGACGTTCGGCGGATTCGAGAACCGCCCGATAGCCAGCACGTACGAGCTTTTCTTGAAGAGCTCGATGCGCCGCACCCATTCCACCAGCCGATCGCCGCTAACGTCGACCGCGACGGCTGCAAACACAGCGACTTCCCGATCCCCGGCGGGCAGCACGCGCGCGAGCGGCTCTCCGCGATCGAGCCGCCGTCGATCGTCCTCATTCAACATGACCGATGGCTTGAAGAACGCAAACGGATCGGCTTCTGCCGTCGGCCGAACCGCCTGGAGGGCAAGGAGTGCGGCGAAAAGCCTGACCCTCATTCCTTGCCTGAGCGCGACGCTCGCAACTGCATCGCGAGGCCATCGTGCGCTACTCGAGCGCTGATGCCCCGGTCATGGCCCAGCGATCGCACCAGCGCGTTGACGACGCGTGCGCTGGACCGGACGATGCCGGAGCCGCAGTGCGTGAAGACCGCGCGGCGGATGCCTCCCATCCGGCACCAATCGAGCTGTAAGGCGACGCTGGCGTGCCCGATGCGCACCGCGCCACGTTGCCGGACGAGCGATCGCACCAGCACGGCTCCATCGCCGACGTAAAGGTCCACCCCATTGAGAGTCCGCTCGGGATTGGCAATCGCCGCGACGTCGGGCAGATAGAACACGCGGACGTTTCGAGCGCTGATGGCGAACCCCACAGCCGGTGCATTCAGTGAATGTTCAACCGGATAAGGCTGGACGCGAAAGCCTCCGATCCAAACCGCTCGCCGTGGTGTGAGCACGCGCCTGTCGGTGATCGGCCATCGCTCCATGAGCCGCCATGTTTCTGGGGTGGCATATACGGGGCACGGCGCCCCTCTCCTGAGACCTGAGGCGTGGTCGCTGTGTCCGTGGGTCACGACGATGGCCGTGGGGCGCAACTGGTCGATGCGCGCCAGCCAGTCTTCGCCGCAATCGATGAGCAGCCGGCCGCTTCGTCCCGAGAGCAACAGGGCCGAATGCCACTGGTGCCGTCGGGACCGGATCGCAATGTTCCCGCGCGTGCCGACAAACCTGAGCATCATGCCGTGCCGCCGCACGCTCGCCCTGGTTCCGCTTCGACTGCCGTCGCCGCGTCTTGCACCAGGCTCACCTGAAGTACAGCATCATCGCCGCCACCACAACGATCAGCACAGCCAGGATCATGATCACTGCGGTCGAGCCGGGACCGAGGCCGCTCAGCAAAGGCGATCGTTCAGTGGGCGTGCTCAACCCCCGTTCTGACAGACGGTGCCGAAACCGAACCCGCGCGCGCGCAGAGCAGGAATCAGTCGCGCCGTGGCGTCCACGGTCTGCCGCTGATCCTTCAGGGGCGCCGATTCGTCTCCGTCGTGCATGACAATGATGTCGCCGGCCGATGCACGGGTCGCAACCCGCCGGAAGATGGCGTCGGCCGTACGGCGGCGGAACCAGTTCCAATCCCACAGCATCCAGCCCCATCCGACCAGCCGGTGATCGATCTGTCGCAAACCCGCGTACATTTCACCGCCCCGCCATCCGGCATGAGGGCGGAAGACGCGGCACGGGCGCGTACCGGCCAGCGCTTCGATGCGGTCCGCGGCTCCCGTGAGCGTCCGTGCCAGCTCCGGCGGGGAGAGGAGCATGTAGCTGCGGCTCGCCGAGTGAAGACCGACGGCATGTCCCTCGGCAAACATGCGGCGGACAATGGGTGCGGTTTCACCAGTCAGGTGCCGATCGATCAGGAAGAACGTCGCGTGCACACCCTCCCGCACCAGCACGTCCAGCAAGTCCGGGGTCGTCGTCGGATTCGGCCCATCGTCATAGGTGAGATACACGGTTCGAGGTTCACCGCGTGGCATGTGCCACACCGCGCGATCGCCGGCCATCGCATCCAGGATGAACGGAGCCGGCGCCGTATGCGCGAGCACGACGATGCCAAGTCCGACGAGCATGAAGATCCACATGGCTCGTGCCCCGGCTCAGCCTTTGATGCAGACCAGAGGCTCGAGCCGGACGACCTTCCTCGACAAGCCGGCTCGCTCGGCCGCGTCAACAACCTCCGCCACGTCTTTGTACGCGCCAGGTGCCTCCTCCGCGACGCCGCGCGCCGATGGACTTCGAATCAGGATGCCTTGACTCGCCAGGTCGTCGATGATCTCGCGACCTCGCCAGTGTCTGAGCGCCTGATGGCGGCTCATGCGTCGCCCGGCGCCATGGCACGACGACCCGAATGACCGCGGCAGGCTGTCGCCCGTGCCCACGAGCACATACGACGCCGTTCCCATCGAGCCGCCGATCAGCACCGGTTGACCGACGGAGGCAAACGCCGGTGGGACATCTGGATGATTCGGGCCGAAGGCGCGAGTGGCTCCCTTGCGGTGCACGAACAGACGTCGTGTCTCACCGTCCACCAGGTGCTCTTCGACTTTGCAGGTGTTGTGCGAGACGTCGTACAAGAGGGCGAGCTCGGCATGAGGAGTCACCGTCGCGAACGCGCGGCGCACGAGGTGCGTGATGATCTGGCGATTGGCCATCGCGCAATTGATGCCGGCGCGCATGGCGCCGAGGTATGCCTGACCGAGCGGCGACTCGATTGGCGCACAGGCGAGCTCGCGGTCCGGCAGCTCGATGCCGTAGCCCTGGGCGGCCAGCGCCATCTTCTTGAGGAACTCCGTGCCGATCTGATGCCCGAGCCCGCGCGATCCGCAGTGGATGCTGACAACGATGTCACCCTCGCGGAGCGCGAAGGCGGTCGCGGCGGTCCGATCGAAGACCTTCACGACGTGCTGCACTTCGAGGTAGTGGTTGCCCGACCCAAGCGTTCCCATCTCGTCGCACTGTCTCTTCTTCGCGCGATCGGACACTTCGTCTGGCTTCGCACCGGCCATACAGCCATGCTCTTCAATGCGCTCCAAATCGGCGGCCGTGCCATATCCCCGTTCAACCGCCCAGCGCGCCCCTCCTGTCAGCATCGCGCTCATCTCGGCGTCATCGAGATGCAGACTCCCGACGCTGCCGACGCCGGCGGGCACGCTGCGGGACAGCTCGTCGGCGAGACGTTTCTTGAGCGGTTGTTCGACGACTTCCTTGATCAGCCCCGTCGACATCAGACGTACGCCGCACGAGATGTCGAAACCCACTCCGCCGGCGGAGATGACCCCTCCTTTCTCGGCGTCAAACGCCGCAACACCGCCAATGGGAAACCCGTAGCCCCAGTGTGCGTCGGGCATCGCATAAGAAGCCCTGACGATGCCAGGCAGCGCGGCCACGTTTCGCACCTGCTCGTACACCTTCTCGTCCATATCCTGGACGAGTGCCTCGGAGCCATAAATGATGCCGGGCACCCGCATGCCGCCATGTGGTTCGATCCGCCACTCGGTGTCCGACTTGCGTGCGAGGAGTGAGAGTTTCATGTTTCGATCGCCATCGGCGCCAACTCAGACATCGACCACGCACTGCGCCAGCCAGCCGCCGTCTTCCTGCCGTTCGACGCGAAGTGATGTGTAGGTGGCGCCTTTGACCTCCACTGCCGGCTCGTGTCGAAGACGGTCAACAGGCTCTCCCCGCGCCGTCGCGCTCAGGCGAGACCCATCGAATGTCACTCTGAACTCGCTGAACAACATCCGACGCGTAGCCATCTCATAGATCAACGCGTTCAACCAGTCGACCACGAGATCCTCGTCGCTGGGGGCCTCGCACGCGATCTGCACGGAGTCGTTCGCGCGCACAACTTCAGGACTCGTAACGACGCCCGTCAGGGCCAGCGCAATCTGCTCGAACGCTGACTCCTTGGTGGGACCGATCCCCCGAACCCCGATGTCGGCGCCGTGAGCGAAGTGCTCCCAGGCGCCTGAGCGCTTGTTCGACACGGACTCACACGGTCTTGACTTTGACCTTCTTGGCCGCCCGCTTCGTCGCCATAGGAGCCGTGATCCGGAGCAGGCCATTTCGATAGTCGGCCTTGACGGCGCTCGGATCGATCGGGGCGGGTAGTCTGATCAGGCGAAACAATTGACCGCCTCGAAACTCGCACACGTGGACGGTCCCTTTACGCTCCGAGTGCACGTGCCCGGCATCGCTCTTGATCAACAACGCGTCGGGCGTCACTTGTACGTCGAGCTCCTTGGGCTCGACACCCGCCACGGCCGCTTCGATGGTGAACGTGTTGTCCTTTTCACAGACCTCGACCGCGGGCTTCCAGCAAACGTCGCGCTCCGCGGCCAGCCAGTCGTCGAGCGCGGTCCCCAGTCGAAAGCCGCGGGTGCTGAAGATCTGGTGCGCTCTCTCCGCGATGCGCTTCTCAATCCGCTCCAGTTCCTCGATCAGGGTCTGGGTCGTGTATGTCTTGAGGGCTGTCCATTTCATCGCCGGTTCCTTTCAGCTTGCCGCACGCACATCCCGCTCGGTCACAGGTCCTCTGGATATCGTATTACGGCCAGGTCGAGTGGGGTCAGAGACGCGCTGCCGGGATTCCGGCAGGATGTCAGGTGACCCGCTATGCGTGCGCAAACGCTAGAGCGAGCCTAAACTGAGACCTTGGGTGTAACACCGACGGTCTGCCGCATTCCAGCAGCAGCTTCGCCGGCCTCGATTCCAAGGAGGCCACATGTTCCACCTGTCCCATTGGCTGCTCAGCATTCTCCTTGCGGCGCTCTTGTTCTTGGTGGCGTTCATTACGTGGATGCTTTACCTGACGCGCTAACTGATAGCCAACAGGCGAGCAGGCACATGCTGTCTAACGACTCTCTATGACTCTGGACGACCCACACGACCTGAGCCGCTTCATCCGAGCCCAGGAAGGCAACTACGAGCAGGCCCTCTCGGAGATCGTGAGCGGTCGCAAGCGTACGCACTGGATGTGGTACATCTTTCCGCAAATCGACGGCTTGGCGTTCAGCTCGACCTCGAAGCGCTTCGCGATCAAGGGCGTTGACGAAGCCAGAGCGTACCTCGATCACCCTGTGCTCGGTCCGAGGTTGCTGAAGTGTGCGGCAGGCGGTCCTCGGTGTCGACGGCCGATCCGCGAGCGAGATCTTCGGCTCCCCCGACGATCTGAAACTGAGGTCTTGCGCGACCCTGTTCGCATCGGTGCTGCCCCCAGGGTCGGTGTTCGACCGCCTGATCGCGAAGTATTACGCGGGAGAACGCGACGGCAAGACCCTTCAATTGTTGGGCCTCGAGCCTGATGTCGCGGAGCCCTGATAGAGCAGGCGCGTGACGGAGTTATCAGGCCGCACTCTTCGTGGAAGACCATAGAATCGAAATCAAGGAGCTCCATTGCCTGGCGACGATGTGGGGCGCATCCGTCTATCAGTGAAGGCGGCGACGATTCCATTCTTCGAATCATCGCCTGCCAGGCGAAGCGCGGACGCGGCCTGACGCTTCGTTGCCGCGGCTGTTATTTCTCAGCCAGCAGGACCATCTGTGGGGTTGGGAGCCCGTGCGCCGTCACGTTGCCGAACCCTGCGTCCTCGAGCTGCTGTCGCAGCTCGTCGAACGTGTAGGCGTCTCCTCCCGGGGTTTCGGCCAGCATCGTCAAGCTGAAACGCGCTGGAAATGGCGGAGACACCCGATCCGGATGTGGGACGAACTCGAGCACGACGACGCGGCCGCCCGGCTTGAGCGCCTGGTGCGCCTTGCGCAGAAACGCCGTGCAAGTCGACTGATCGAAATGGTGAAGAAAGTTTGTCACCAGGGCCACATCGTAGCCGTCGCCGAAATCCACCTTGAACGCGTCGCCTGGTGATGTGCGGTAGCGATCGGACACCTGGGCGGCACGCGCATTCTCCTCCGCGACAGAGAGCACGGTCTTCCAATCCACGGCCACGATCTCGGCGCGCGGGTTCCGCTGCGCGATCGTAATGCCGAAGAGCCCATGCCCCGCGGCGAGGTCCAGCACTCGCAGCGCGCTGCCCGTCGATGACACGACGAGATCGGCGATCGCGTGCGCCGCGGGCATCATCATCGGCATCATGGACCGGGCGAACTCCACCCAGATCGGGTTCTCCTCGGCCACGATGTTCTCGCCAGACGGCGGAACGCCGCCGCGCCGAACGGCGTCGGTCAGATTATCGAAATCCCGCTTTAACTCCGGCCGCAGAAGAAATCGAGCAGTCGTGCCCAGGTATGCCGGCGACCGTTGACTGAGAAAGGCCGCCGATTCTGGCGTGAGATTGTAGCCGCCGTCGGACTTCGTGAGCAGACCAATGGTCGAGAGAAAGTCGCATAGAATCCGCGTTCCGCGTTCGGATGCGTAGCACCGGTTCGCGATGGCAGAGGCCGTTCGAGCGCCTTCGTCGATGGCGGTGAACAGTTGGAGCTCGATCGCGCTCTTGAGCGCGGCTGATCGCTGGTACGCAAACAGCGTATCGAAGACAATGTCCGGCGATGGCATGTTCTGCGACGTTGTTGTCATGGATCCGACTTCGCAATGTTCGTGGTTGCGCCGCCACGCCCGTCCGCGACACTGTCGCCTGTGGGTCGCCGATCCAGAAGCCTAAGAAATGCTGTGGACGCGCGTCAAGCAGGTTCTTGAGTTGCTTGCCTGGATTCTGGGGGCACCTTCTGTGAGCCTCAGAACTTGAAGCCGAAACTGTTCGACCAGCCGTAGTCGTTACTTGGAGAATCCCTCCGGCGGCTTGCTGTCGTAGTTGTCGAAGAGCCCGATCCGGAAATACCAGTCTCCCGGCAGGTTGAAGTCCAGGTCGAACCGATACGTCAACCGGTACCGATCGGAAATCGTCAGGCTAGGGTAGTACGTGAACCGGGTGATGAGGTCGGTGATCTTCAGCTTCTCGGTCATGAACTCCGTGCCGAGATAGGCCTCTGCCGAGTCCTTCGTGGGCAACGTCGGGTCCGTGTAGTTCTCATTGGTCCACGCCAGTCCTCCCCCGAGCGCCAGGTACTGCGACGACGAGCGCAGCAGGTATCGTCCGCCGCCGCCGCCAATCGTCGTTCGCAGGTCCAGGCCCTGCTCTTCGCTGTTCAGGAAGTCCTGGGTGGTGTTGACGTACCAGCGGGTGCCCAGGAAGCGACGGAAGTCATTCCCGAGGTCCCATCGCTGGGTCTCGGGAGCGTTCTCCTGCGAGCTTCTGAAGACGTTGGCGAAGAGCGACATCGACATGGTGCTCATCCCGGTAGGCGAGGTTCGTCCCGAGCGAGAGCTGTTTCGCCGAGTTGGTCCGCGTCAGGCTGTAGCCGAAGTCCAGGCCCGAGTCGAACCGCGACCAGAATGTCCGCTCGAACGGCTGCACCGCCGACACTTCCGGCAACTGCACGCTCGTCTCGGCGATCTGCACGACAGGCTTTCTTCTCCGGGTCCGGCGTCAACGAGCCCGACACACGTGTTCCGTCGAATGTCTCCACCACGAACTGCCGATCGCTTTCAATCGAGGCGATCTTCTCCCATTTGATCTTGAAATCGGAATCCGAATAGTCCGTGGAGAGTGTCAGCACGTCCTTCTCGACACCCTTGATCTCGCCCACCAGCCTGTCGCCGGTGGTCGTGATCACCACGTCCTCGGCCGCGTAGGCCACGGCAGCGCTACCCATGAACACGGCAAGCCAGACGGCTGCCACTCCAATCCTCGCGACTGAAGAGATCGGCCCGAGACTCCGCGCTGTGATCACGCCCCCTTGGTCGACCGTCGCTGTCGTTGGCTTACCCATGCTGCTCTCCTTCGTCGTTTGCGCGATTTCTGAGCCTTGCTGATGTGCGGTTTCCTGGGATCGGCACGCGCTTGCAGGCGCAGCATAACCTTGCGGACGCAGGCAGGCTAGTGTCGAGCATCCGGCGACCCCGTGCGCCTCGGACATGCCCTCGCCAGCATCATCCTCATCGCTGTTCTCCAACCGGGGAAGAGCCGAGATGATACCTAACAGGCCCTCACAGGGTCGTTGAGCGTCTTCATTGGACACAAACGCCCATTTGGAGGGACATCGAACCATGAAGAGACGGTTACTTCTTGTTCTGAGCATCGGCATCCTGACGGCCTGCGATGGCCTCAAGAATCCGTTTGGGCCTTCGACGGCCGACGTGGAGTACAGCGTGACCGGGACCGCACAGACCGTCGGCCTCGCCTTCACGAACAATTCAGGCGGTATCTCGCAGCAGTCTTCGCCCGTGCCGTTCACCTACACCTGGTCGAACGCGAAGTCAGGCGACGACGTCGGTATCTCCGCCCAGATCACGTCCAATCCGGATAGCGGTTCGATTCATGTCGAGATCAAGAAGGATGGCAAGGTCTGTCAGTCGGCCGACGCGACCGGCTTCCCGAACACGGCGTCGGCCAAGTGCTCCCTCTAACATCGACTGGTTTATTTGGCGGCTGCCCAACAGGACAAGGGCACTCCTATACATCTTGCGGATGCGAAATTGCGGGCATTGCCTGGATCCCGTGATCTTGCCGGCTGGCGCCATCTAGTCTTCACCGCGACTCTTGGACAACTGGACATAATCCGTCCGGTCTCTCCATGCCGCTGGTGCCGGGCATCCGACTCGGCCCGTATGAGCTGAAGTCCCTTCTGGGCGCGGGGGGAATGGGAGAAGTCTATCGCGCGCGCGACACTCGCCTCGATCGCACGGTGGCGATCAGAGTTCTGCCGGCTGACACCGCGCGTGATGCCGAGCAGCGTCAACGCCTCGATCGCGAGGCGCACACCATCGCGAGCCTGAATCACCCGCACATTTGTACGCTGTACGACATCGGACACCAGGACGGCGTTGACTACCTGGTGATGGAGCATCTCGAAGGCGAAACCTTGGCTGCGCGGCTGGCCAGAGGTCCATTGCCGCTCGATCAGACGCTGAAGTACGGAATCGAGATCGCCGATGCTCTCGACAAAGCGCATCGTGCGGGTATCGTCCATCGGGACCTGAAGCCCGCGAACATCATGCTCACGAAGAGCGGGGCGAAACTGCTGGACTTCGGATTGGCGACGCTCGCGAAGGTACCCATCATCGGCAATCACACCGGTCACGCGACCGCGCTCGCCACGACACTAGCGACGGCAAGGGGTCTCATCGGACCCTGCAGGACATGGCACCCGAACAGCTGGAGGGCAAAGAGGCCGAAGCCCGCACCGATACGGACACGTCGGAGATCGCACACTGAGGACTGTTGTTCTACCACCTAGGAGATCGGTGACCTGCATGCGGAAGGATTCCAGCTAAGAGCAGAGTGTGGCAGACGATCACACAAGGCCGGGCGTAAAGGTTGCAGTGCTAGGCCCGCAAGGATGAGCGCCGTCCGGGCCGGTGTAATGAACAAGGTCCGCTGAAACGGAAGCAGAATATGGCCTTGACCCGTTTGAACATTCGCGCGCTTATCGCGCTCGGAATCTTGGCCAGCGCGGCACTGTCGCTTCTACGGACAACGTGGAAGGCCCGGCAGATCCTGCGTCGGGCACTCGGCCGGAAGTTGAAACCCAGCGAGGAACTGTCTATCAGGACGTGGATGACCGCTTCTGATGCGGACCTCGAAACGGCGTCCCAGGAACTGTCCCAGAATCCGCTCGACGGGGTTGCAGGTTTGATGGCTACCGGGGACGTGAAATCGAGTCCACCTCTGGGCCTCAGTGACCTGTCTGATGGCCACGACGGCAAACAAGAAGAATGAGTGCTACATCCTGACCAAGCCGGATGGCACATATATCTATGCAAGTCCGAAGCACGGCTGATTCCGACTGACACCCGCCAGCCTCGAGGCGGACACGTTGGAGACTGCGCACTAGAAGATGAAAGTCTTGCCAAAACGTGGACGGTTCATCAGACGAGGACTCTTGGGGTCGTTAGCACTTTCGTCGTGGCGTTGGCTGCGACAGCGTCTCCCTTGCGATTCTCCAGCGATGTGAAAGTCGTGCGGTCACTGGACAAAAAGTATGGACTGGATCAGGAGGCGGTGAAAGCCGCAAAGAAATGGCGGTTCACACCCGGTACGAAAGAGGGGAAGCCTGTCGCTGTATTCGTCACGTTGGAGCTGAGCTTCACACTGAGGTGCTCCTCCAAAACCCACGATCCGACTTCCAGCCCATGAACGCGACCAAGTGGCGGCGGAGGGAGAACGAGGACGTCGTTCCGTTGATGATTGGGCTCGTGACGCTGCTCATTCTGGGCTCACGCCCGCGTGAACGCGGCCCTAATCGGTTTGGTCCCGAGCCCCTACCGTCGGATCCGGCCGGCACTATGGATTCAACGATGAGCCCCGGACAATCCCAACCAAGAAGGTCTAGATGGCGCGAACGACAGAGGGCGGTGAGGAACAAAGGTCGGCGCTGACTGTTTAAAGCATCATTGGCCACGCCGAAAATGCGCGTGGCGTGGCGATTTTCATGTCCGAGACAACAGCGACGATCACGTGTCCGGTGTGCGGACATCGCGCCGCCGAAGAGATGCCCACGCAATCCTGCCGGGGTGTCTAATGCTCAAAGGAGGCTCACATGCGGAAGTTGGTTGTGTTGTGGTTACTGTCCGTGGTCCTCGTTGCTGTGACAGCGTCGGTGCTCACGGCTCAATTCACGCCGACCGCGCCAAGAATCCTCTCAGGGAGCGATGTCGGGTTCCGAATTGAGGGCTACAACATGACGGGTGAGCCGGTCGGCAGCATTGTGATCAGACTCAAGGGACAGTGGGTCGCGACCAGCGCACCAATCAGTGGGAAGAAACTCACGGCAGTGCAGTAGCCCTCAATACCCTTTGCTGCTCCAAAACGGCGGGTGAACATGGGCCGAGTTTCCTCGATCGTGCTGTGCACCATCCTGGCCCTGGCGGTCTGGACCGGCATTCTCATGGCCGGAGCGTTGGAAGGCTGGTGGCGTCAGCCGCTCGCGCCTTTGGGCGACACGCGAGCTTTCATGGATGCGGCGATCGCAGAGATCAACAGGACCCGCCGCGGCAATGTCGCCTTCGTCCTCATCGAGGACGGAAAGGTTTTCGACGAGCATTTCACGTCGGTCGGCCGACCCGTCGATCGCGACACGCTGTTCCAGGTCGCCTCCATGAGCAAATGGATCACGGCCTGGGGGGTGATGACCCTGGTCGAGGCTGGGAAGCTCGATCTCGACGCGCCGGTTTCGACCTATCTCACGCGCTGGTCCCTGCCGAAGAGCGAGTTCGACAACAGCGGCGTCACGGTCCGCCGGCTGCTGAGCCATACGGCGGGATTGACCGACGGCCTCGGCTATGGCGGATTTGCGCCAGGCCAGCCGGTTCAGCCGATCGTGGCGTCGTTGACCCGCGCGGCCGACGCTTCGCCCGGTGCCGACGGGGCTGTTCGTGTCGGTATCGAGCCGGGCAGCGCCTTCGAATACTCGGGAGGCGGCTATACGCTGCTGCAGTTGATCGTCGAGGAAGTCTCCGGACAATCCTTCAACGACTATATGAGGAGCGCAGTGTTCGTGCCGCTCGGCATGACGCGATCGACCTATAGCGTCGATGGCGCGCCCACTACGAACGTCGCGGAGTTCTACGACGTCGATGGAACGCCGGCGATTCACTATCGCTTCACCTCCCTCGCCGCAACCTCGCTCTATACGTCGGCCGCCGACTTGACCCGCCTCATTCAAGCGCACGCGATAGGGCCGAGTGGCGAATCCGCGGGCCGAGGGGTCCTCAAACCCAAGACCCTCGAAGAGATGCGCCGCCCGCATGCCTCGCAGCTGGGGGCCGACATCTGGGGCCTCGGAACGATGCTCTACGCCGGCAACAACGCTGGCGGCTTCGTCATCGGCCACGACGGAAACAACGATCCGGCGATCAACACCGCAGCAAGGCTGGATCCCGAAACCGGGAACGGCGTCGTCGTTCTCGAGACCGGCAATCGGCTGCTGGCGACGACCCTGGCCGGCGAATGGCTGTTCTGGCGAACGGGAAATGTGGATTTCCTGATGCTGACGATCGAGGCCGGCTACATGCTCAAGGTTCTCGCGGCCGGATGGATCGTCATCCTCCTGACGGCCTTGATCATCGGCTGGCGGTTCAGGCGCGCGGCGGCAAGGTCGCTAAGCTAGCCCCGGACGTTCAGTTGCCCATCTCGTCGACTGCGCCCAGCGACTCGGGCAGCACTTGTCCGCCGTCGATCACCAGCGTCTGCCCGGTGATGTAGGCGGCTTCGTCGGAGGCGAAGAACAGGGCGGCGTAGCCGATGTCTTCGACCGAGCCGAGGCGCTTCTGCGGGATCGAAGCGGTCATCTTGTCGAGATAGTCCTGGCCCAGGCCATCGAGACCCTCGGTCTTGATGTTGCCGGGCATCACTGCGTTGATGGTGATGTTGGCGGGGGCAAGCTCGATAGCGGCGGTGCGGATGAAGCCGAGTTGGCCTGCCTTGCTCGCACCGTAGTGGGTCCAGCCGGGATAGCCGGTGATCGGTCCGGTGATCGAGGACGTGATGACGATGCGGCCTTTCTTCTTCTGCTTCATGGCTGGCAGGCAGGCCTTCACCGCCAGGAAGGTGCCCTTGAGATTGGTCGAGAGCACCTCGTCCCATTTCTCCGCCGTCATGTCAGTCAGCTTGGCAGCGGGGAAGATCCCGGCATTGGCGCAGAGCACGTCGATGCCGCCATGCTGCTTGACGGCCGCGTCGGCCATGCGCTGCATGTCGTCCCATTTGGTGACGTCGGCGGCAAACGCTGCGGCCTGACCGCCCGCGTTCTTGAGCTCGTCGGCGGTCTCTTGCGCCGCCGCGTGGTCGCGCGCGACCACGAGAACGCGCGCGCCTTTGCTGGCAAAGACGCGGGCAATGCCTCTGCCGATGCCCTTGCTGGATCCGGTGACGATGATGGAGCGGCCTGCGATCGATGTGAGCACCGAATCACGTCGGTTCTTCAATCGGCTTGCGTTTTGGGCTTCGGTTGGGGCCACACGTCATGGCACTTGGTGCAGCGCCAATACAGGAGATCGGGCGTCCGCTTACAGACGGTCACGCGTTCATCAGTGTGACAGAAGGGACAGCGCGGCGTGCGAGGGCGGCTGGGTTCTCGACGCTCGATAACTCTCGTCATCTGTGCCCGGTGTATGGGTCGCGCAAGGACAGGACAGTTCAAAAACTACTCTATCACCAGTACGCCTCGTAGCCGCATACCACACTGCGCACCCGGTAAAGCGCTGCGACCCAACGACAGAATACAGCCCGGGTCCGGGTCCGATACACCCCGGTCAATTTCCTTTGGCTGACCTGATGGACTGAAGCTTCTCAAGCAGGTGTTGCGTGAGCGTGCGTCTCTTTGGCGAGAACTGATCCGTGGCGGCGCGGACGTATGGGCGTAGCAGTCGGCCGACATACGCCAGATAACCGGCCTGTTGCATCTCGCTCAGGGTGTGCCTGTAGTGATCGAGCAGCGCCGCCGCGAACACGTGGCCAGTGCGGGTCGCGCCCACTTGTGCAGACGCGGAAAGCCAGCGCACGCCGCCCGGAAGGGTTCGCGCCGCTGATAGGGCCATCACCGACGATGTCTCGAAGACCGACCTGTCCTGCCGCGCGGATTCTGCCTGGAGCTGCGCCCACATACCGCTGATCGTGTCCCGAGACGGAAGACTGGGAAGCGGCAGGCCGCGGGCATCTTCCCGAACTGCCTCCCATTCCTTTCGGAGTCCCGCTACATCGAGCGGCGGCGTGTTGATCGTTGTCGCTAACCGAGACGACGTGCGTTCCAGGCCGTCCAACATCTGATCGATGGTCGTGAACTCGGCGTCCTTTTCCAGCAGGCCCTGCGCCTTGAGCGCCTCAGATATTTCGGGAATCAGGTGCCGACCCATGCCGCAGAGGTCGGCGAGGGCGGCAAGGACCCAGACGGGCGAAGCTCGAAACGCGACGATGCCCAGCACCTCGACCGCGTTGCCCGCAGTCCGCCTGGCGAAGAAATTCTCCGGTAAGGTTCCCTCGGCGCTGTACACACCCTGTGCGCCTCCGACCTGCTCGATCAGGTAGCGGAGCGTCGTGTCCACGAGGTTCTGATAGAGCTGGCTGCGGCGGATGCCATCCGGAAGGGCGACCTCTCCCACTTCACGTGCCACGCCGGCACCGAGCCCCAGGGCGGATCGCACCAATCGCTCAGGGAAAGAAAACAGATACGCCTTGACGGTCATGCCACTGCCATCGCGGGATGGCCAAGAGAATGGCGATCGCGTGTCTTCTACCGAGCGTCTGACGACATCTTTACCTGAAAGCTGAGATCCTTGTTGTAGCGAAGGATCGCCCGCTCGACGTGCGCCGTCAGCGCAGCGATCTTCCGGGTCACCGCGTCAGCGCCCGCCTGCCCCAGCACGCGCGTCAGCAGCGGACCCTGATCGATTTCAGCGAACGTGTCGATGTACCGGAGCGACGTGTATCCATTCGCGTCGCCACCGAACACAGGTCCTACTCACCAAATAACCGGGCACCTGTGCTTTCTTCATCGCGGGAAGCACATCGCCCTTGATCGCCGCCTCGAAGTCAGTCGCTCGGCCCGGCAGGACGGAGGTCGTCGTCAGGATCGCGAGCTTCGGCACCTTCATCGGGTCTGGTATGTAACTGAGTTCCGGCATGGTCTGGACCGCAAAGGTTCGGCTGCTCTCGATGAACCGACGAACCTTGGTGTTGTATGCTCGGGCCCCATCCTCGCCGAATGCCTTGACGATCGGGCTGTCCTCGTCATACTGCGCGAACTTCTCGATGGGCGTCACGTACGCAAATTGGAATCCTTCGCCGAACACGCCTGTCTGCCACGCTTCGCGTTGCTTCATGCCACCCTTTTGAAGGGCCGGCATCGTTTCATTCTTCACGAAGTCTACGTACTCGTTCTGCAGCTCCGGCTTGACTTTGACGATGGTGACCGACAGCCATCGGGGCGTCGTCATCTGGGTGCTGGTCTGCGGAGCAGTGGGTGCCTGGGCCAGCCCGCCTTGGCCCAGTGTTGCGAACACAATCAGGGTGCTACACAGCGTAACCAGCGGAGTCCAAACGGCCCGGGATTTCATGCTGGTCCTCCTGGAGGCTGGGAGAGAGTCCACGAAGTCCGCCAAGGTTGACCTCAACCTGGTACAGACCGAGAATCTGGGGAAGAGACGCCGACTATACGCCGATAGTCGCTCAGCAGCCACCATAATACAGTGCTATCACGATATACGTGACCTATTCGACGATGGCTGTTAGCGTTGAGACGCCCGTTGTGTCTCCCGCGTTCTTGAGCCGTATGTGTCAGTGGGGTCTTGGTGACCAGGAGATGCGTCCGGCGAGATTCAACGAGTTGGGCGCACCGCACAGCGGGCAGATCCATCGTTGCAAGCGGTATCGCGCGCTCCTAGCGGCTGACCGAACGGCCATAATGGTTGGGAACAACTTGCCCAACTGTGAGCCTGGGTATTATCAGTGTCGAAGAGGTGCGCATGAACGACAAGGTAGGCATTTGGATCGACCATAGAAAGGCGGTCATCGTGTCCGCCTCAGCGGATCGCGTCACCGTTAGTACCCTGGAATCCCAGGTCGGACCGCACTCCCGCTATTCGGGTCGTGCTGGATCCCCGGCGCCAGAGGGCGGCCAGGATGAGGGAGGCGAGAAGAAATACGAGAAACGCTACCGCCAGCATCTTGACCGGTACTACGATGCGGTCATCAGTCAATTGGGGCATCCCGAGGCCCTCGTGATCCTCGGGCCGGGTGAGGCCAAGCTGCAACTCAAGGAGCGTCTGAGGCGCTCTAAGGCGCTGTCTGAGAGTACTGTGAGCATCGAGACCACGGACAAGTTGACCGATTCGCAGATCGTTGTGAAGGTGAAGGAGCACTTCGGGGTCGATCACTGAGAGCTGCTTGCGCCAAGCGTCCGTCACGGTCTCTGCGGTGGGACCAGACCCGTTGTGTAGGTGGCCGCCTGACGGATCGCTCGGCCAGGTGGTAGACTCAGCCGATGACCAAGAAGAGGAAAGCGACGCGAAAAGAGAAATCATCCGGCAAGAAAAAGGGCGCGCGCAGAAGCAAGCCCGTGCGCAGAAAGAAGAAGACGCAGCCGAGCAAGAGTTCGCGCCCACAGCAGATCATCCGGATCACGCGATCTCCGCTTGTCACGTCCATCGAAGCAACCACCTTGGGACGGCGGGGTCTCGGCGCGCACTCAGCTGGACAGTCGGGCGATACGCAGGGATTGTCGGATGCCGAGGAGGCAGATTCGGAGAGCGTGGAAGAGCTCGCCGAGGAAGGCCAGAACTTCGAGGCGGGTGTCGTGGCTGGGGTGGAAGAGGCCGATGCCGGTCAAGGGGAAGTTCGCACCAAGCAGGTCCGCGAGGATGACGTGCCCCTCGAATATCGCGAGAAGGACTAGCCTCTCGAGCGTGCTTGATTCGTCTTTTCGGTCGACGCTGAGGATTGGGTGAAAGGCAGTGCCCGCATCTTGTCCGTGAACTGTTCCCAAGCCGCGAGTCCACCGGTCGTCGGTCTGCCTTCTCGATTTTCAAACAGCCTCAAGACCGTCCAATGTTCCAGCGAGTTGCCGCGCGGCTCAGCCGGCGTGTGATAGCGTGCAAGGCGCTACCGCATCGCCGGCATATACGCTGAGACCGCTCGCGCTGAAGACCGCACCGGCGACGGAATCTCCCCCTCATTTGATAGGAAGATGTCGTGCGCACACCGCAGCCTGACCACACGCGCGGTGTTACGCCTGCTTCGAACGCGCTCGCCTGCCTTTCCGTCGACGCATCAACTGCCGTGAAATAGGCCCTGCCCGCTTTGCGCACTGCGGGATCTGGGCTCTTGCCAATCCAGTTCTCCGCAACGTCCCTGATTCCAGCCTCCCTCAAAGTTGGATCGTACGGAAGTTGTGCCGTCCGGTACACCGCATTATCAAACGCGACGTTGTGCTTCGGCGGGAAGAGGCGCGGATGGCGTCTCGGAGCCAGCTACGGGGCGGGAGTGGTCAGGGGTTTTCCCTTTTCGATGACGTACGTCGCGACGACCGTCGCCTGTGAGGCTCCGACGTTCTTGGCCTCGTGCACTCGCCCGGCCTCGATGAGGAACACGTCTCCAGCCTTCAACGTAGCCGGGCGTTTTCCCTCCACCTCGAGCGTGATCGTGCCTTCGAGCACATACGAGATCTCTTCTCCCGGATGCGTGTGCCGTCCGGTCGCGGCGCCCAGCCCTATCTGGCCTTTGGCCATGACACCTTCATGACCGGCGATTGACAAGTCGGCGCGCTGCAGCACGGTACGCTGAAACGATGGGGCCTGCGCATGCGTTGACGTAGATGCGCTCCCAGAAGCAAGGGCAATCGCCACAGCCACGATGCGTGTGACTCTCATCGAATCCTCCCTGTGTGTGACAACAACAAAAACCGGCCGCATTGTATCCGAAATTGGATCCGACCAGGCGACGGCATTTACGCGAAACCACCCGGCAGCACCAGCAACTGGTGGCGACACATCCTTTGCGGTCGCAACTGTATAATTCCGGCCATTCTTCCATGCCGCTCGCGCCCGGTACCCGACTTGGCCCGTATGAACTCGCTTGCAGGATCCACCCAGGTGAAGCTGCCAGATCCAATAGTGACTAGGCTCTCGGGCGCACTCGCCGTACTGATGGTGCTTGCTCTGGGTGCCTGCGGTGGTGCTTCCGGCTCCCGAACGGGCGCGACACGTCAGGAGCCCCCGAAGACCATCCCGCTCTCGACCTATGTCGGCTTGTTACGCTCGATGACGGTGACCGTAGCCAATGCCGCACATCCGTTCCTCTTCGACACGGGTGGCGGTGAAACCCTGATCACGCCCAAAGTCGCGTCGGCGATCGGTTGCATGCCATACGGCCGCGCGATTGGATTCCGCGCAGGAGGCGAGCAGGTCGCCTTTGAATATTGCGACGACGTGTTGCTGCGGTTGGGCGATGTCGCGATCGCCCACGAGCGGGTTGGGGTCTTCGATCTCAGTTCAATCCTGCCCGCCGGCCTACCGCCCGCCGACGGCGTCGTCTCGCTGAGGTCATTTCGGGGTCAACCAGTGACGATCGACCTCGCCTCGGGGAAGATCACCTTGGAAACAGCCGACAGCCTGCTCGTCCAGACCAGAGGAATGCGGCCACTTACGATCCGAGTTGCTAGCGGGCCGACTGGAGCTGAGACCACCGTGTACATCGGCGCTCGCGTCGGTGGGCGTCGCGTGTGGCTGTTACTCGATTCCGGTAATGGCGACCTCGCGCTCGTGGCACCGCACGTCGCCCGCTTGGCCGGCCTCAAGGACGCCCAAGGCGAGGCGCTCGTCGAATTCGATGGACTTGGCCCGATTCGACTGTCCGCCCGATCGCAGAACATTATTTACGATGGCGTGCTCGGTGCGGGCTTTATGCAGGACTGGATCTTCACGCTCGATCTCGCGTCCAATCGCGCGTGGGCGACGGCGCCTCACTAGTCCCCGGGGCGTTGGGCTCGAGCTTTGACGAGCTCCAATCGTGGACATGACGTTGCAGCGGTATTCGACGGCAGTGGAACCCACCTGCACGATGGCGCCAATCGCCACACCCATGGTCCTGGCATTTAGGATGCGCTGGGAGTCCGTCTCGTGACACGAAGGATGTCTCGACCCGTCATGACTTCACGGTTAATCCTCGGTTCGTTGGGGGCGGTGCTTGTAACGGCTGCGGCGACGTATTTGGGCCTCTTTGATCGGCTTGCTGCTGAGGCGAGTCTCGATAAAACGGCTGTCATTGGGTCTCTGACCCTGTACGGATTTCTATTCTTCATCGTTGTGTGGCTGATCCCGTTCGCCAGGCGTCGCCGCAGAGAAGCCATACTCGTTGTCACATCAACCGCCGCCGCGCTGGTCCTGGCTGAACTGGCATGCCGGATCTTTCTTCCAGGCGCCACCGCGGTCAGGTTTGTTTTTGGAGGAATCCGTTCGCGCCAATTTCACCACATCTATCCTGCCCAGACGCGGATGTACATGGGTCGCTTCGAGGGCCAAGACGTATTCGTGGAAACGAACGAGGATGGATTGCGGACCGCGTACGCCAAAGAGGATTTCAAGAAATTCCTGAACCGCGTCATCGTCCTGGGTGACTCGTTCACCCTCGGACTGGGGGTCACGAGCGAGGATTCGTTCGCAGCACGCCTCGAAAACAACCTACGGCACGCCATTGGTGGGGAACGCATCGCGGTGCTCAACGCGGGAATAAACAGCTACTCTCCATTTCTCGAGAAGTTGTTGTTCGAAAAGAAACTGACTGAATATCGACCCACTCTCGTAGTGTTGTTCTTAGATGTTACGGACATTGGTGATGACTACTGGTATATGAAGGAGTCTGAACAATCAAACGGCGCTTCGACCTTTGCATGGGAAGACGGAGCACCGTCCAGATACCGAGGTGCATTGTATGAGGTAACGCGCCCCTACCATCGGCAACTCGGGTCGTTCCTGACGTATCCCGTTCAGCTGGCCAAGAGACTAGTTGGACGCGGATTGCAGGTCAGGCCACGCGCCTACAACTATTACGACTTCAGGATCACCGTCGGCAACACCGTGGAAAGGAACCGCTTCTTCATCTATCGTCATCCTTTGGACGAAACGCGAGGGTTCTTTGATCGGACCATCCGTAATGTGGACGATATTGCCAGTCGTACGAGGCAGATGGGAGCAGGTTTCGCTCTCGTTGTCACGCCACGATTCCACCACTGGAATGTGAAGGAATGCCCGGACAATTGGGAGAAGGACGCGTACGGCCTAAATGAACGGTATCAATATGAGTATTTTCGGTATTTCGACGAGTCTGAACGGACCTATCCGATCATCAACCTGCTGCCCGATTTTCAAGCCACGAAGAAGTACCCGTTGGTGTTTCGACAGGATCCCCATTGGAACGCCGCAGGGCATGCCTTCGTGGCCGACATCCTGACGCAGTATCTGTTGAAGAGACAGCTGATCCACGTCCCAAGTTCACAGCCGACGCCTTCTCAGTGAGCAAAGCTTTCCTGTCTGATTTCAAAGATCCAGTCGGGATCGTCAAACGGCTCGGGGGATTCGTTTCAGGGGATCGGCTGGACGGTCGGGAGTGTCATAGGACACAGCGTATCGCACGAGGACGGATGCGCGTCGGGCGGCGGTGACGATGGGAAATCCTGACGCCGTTGAACTGCTGGCGCTGTGGCCGGCCGCTCACGTACATCCTGACACGACCGGATGGCACACACGTCCATGTATGTCCGAAGCATGGCCGATTCCGGTTCACGCCCGCTGGCCTCGAGCTGGACGATTCGGAGATTGCGCACTGCAGTTGTCAGGCTCGAGCAGTGGCTTGCCAAGGTTCGGCGGCGTGATGAGCAGTGGTCCATCCTGAAGGCCGCGCTCTGTCCAGCGAAACGTCCCGTCGTAGTGGCACTCGTATACGTGAACCCCATCGAGTGTCGTTTCGGCGAACTGGAGCCGTGTGCCGCACTTAGGGCAGTTCAGCGGGAGTTCGGGATTGATGGTCGAGATTGGTCGCCGAATCTCGTGGCGGACATGAGGTATCCGTCGTAGACGCGGTACCAGGCCCTGCGGACCCGGGCGGAGTGAGTCTGGCGACACGGAGGACCTCTTTTCGAAGGACCGACGCGGATTGTGTCAGGAGTGGTCCGGATGCGGTCGGCCGAGAACGGTCGGTCCCGAAGGCGATTCGGAGGACACTGCGAGTATATCCGGCCCCGTCATGGAGTTGCTGTCCCATATAGCACAGTCGAAGACATGGTGCCCTTATGTGGCTCAGGTAGCCCGTCCTTGAGACTGTAGAAACAACGCTCTATGCGGTGCATGGACGGTTTAAGCTGACGAGCAACGGTCTCGAACAGGACACTTCGGACACGATTCAGTAGACATGGATACGCGATGAAGCCGAACTTCAGACTCTCTCATCACAAACGGTTGGAGTTCCACATGACATCGGGCTTGTGATGTGCGTTCGTCTGGACGAAAACCGCCGATGAGATTCTCGCGAGTATCGCTCGATTCGCCGAGCGGCCGCCCGTACAACTTCTGTCACGAACCATCGTGACAGGACACTAGCCGGGAGCCTGACACGTGAAGGCGACGCCGCCCGCCGTACCCGCATCGAGGTCGACGCCGAAAGCGCCGGCGGGCGAGATCTCGCGCGCGGCCGCGACGCTCGCCGCTCTCGGGGCCGGACTTCTGCTCGGGATTCTGCTTCACGGTTCGACCAGTGACGGCATCGGGAAGCTCGTCGCGGCGGCTGCTCCGGTCGGCCAGATCTGGGTCTCGGCCCTCCAGGTGACGGTCCTTCCGCTCGTGATCGCGCAGACGTTCGTGGCCATCGTGGGCGCAGGCGGCGACCGATCGGTCGGCGCGCTCGGCGTCAAGGCGCTGCTCCTCTTTCTTGGGATGCTCATCGCTACCGGTCTCTTCACGTTGGCTGTCGCGCCGCCGTTGGTATCGCTCTATCCGGTCGGTGCCGATACGATGGCCGCCCTTCGTCAGGGGACGGCGATTCTTGCGGCCGCGCCTGCCGCGCGCGCGGAGCCGACGTCGATCGGCGACTGGTTGGAAGGTCTGATCCTCCGGAACGTCTTCGAGGCCATGCGGTCGGGAGCGGTCCTCCCGCTCCTGCTGCTGACGACGTTCTTCGCCCTCGCGGTGTGCCGGCTGCCCCGGGAGAGGCGCGAGCCGCTGTTCCGGCTCCTGCAGGCGGTCGCGGAGGCGACGATGGTGCTCGTCGGCTGGATTCTGCGGGCCGCGCCGCTGGGGGTCTTCGCGCTCTCCTTCACGATGGCGTTTCGGGCCGGCCTCCCGGTCACCGGCTTCATCGCCTCCTTCGTTGTTCTGGCCTGCGGATTGATGACCACGGTGACGGCGCTCCTGTATCCACTGACCGCCGTCTTGGCGCGAACGACCATGCGCCGCTTCGCGCAGGCCGTCGCGCCGGCGCAGATGGTGGCCGTGAGCACCCGCTCATCCCTGGCTTCCCTGCCGGCCCTGGTGGAGGGCGCTCGGGATCGTCTCGGGCTGCCCGAGCTGGCGACGGGATTTGTTCTGCCGCTGTCGGTTTCGGTCTTCAAGCTGCACACTCCCGTCTCGACGACCGTCACGTTGTTCTTTGTGTCGCGCGTGTACGGCGTGCCGCTGAGCTCCCTGCAGATCGCCACGTTTCTCCTCACCGTCTTGACGATGAGCTTCAGCACCGTGGGCGTGCCCGGCGGCGGATCCCCGTTCCGGATGCTGCCGGTCTATCTGGCCGCGGGTCTTCCGATCGAGGGCGTCGCCCTCCTGGAAGCGACGGACGTGATCCCGGACATGTTCATGACGCTGACGAACGTGACCGGAGACATGAGCGCGGCCGCGATCCTCTCGCGCCGGCCGCGTGAGATGCCGCAGGCATGATTCACTTCGTCCTGCCACGGGGCTCGGACTTCACGATTCGGGATTACCTCCTGGACCAGGGCAGCGGTCTCGCCGGGCGGGCGTCGATCCTCCACTACGAAGACCTGATGGCCCGAGCCGACCTGTCCGAGGGGGCCTACGTGCTGACGGCGCTCGATCAGCTCTATCCGGAGGACCGGCCTCGGCTGGCCGAGCTGTGCGATCGCCTGAGTCAGGCGGGGCCGGCCGTGCGCTTGCTCAATTCACCTCGGGCGACGCTGCTTCGCTTCGAGCTTCTCGACGAGCTTTACCGCAGGGGCCTGAACCGCCACCGCGCGGTGCGCGCCGTCGACGACCCCCGGGCCCTTCGGTTCCCCGTGTTCCTCCACGACGAGCACCGGCACAATGGAGCGCTCTCAGATCTGCTCCGCACACCGGCGGAGCTCTCGGCGGCGCTGGCCCGTCTCATCGTGCGGGGGCACCGACCGAAGGATCTTCTCGTCATCGAGTTCTACGACACCTCTGACGCCGAGGGTCGCTTTCGCAAGTACGACGCGTTTGTGGTCGGCTCGCGGATCATCTCCCGGGGCCTGGATTGCGGGCGAAATTGGATGCTGAAGGGCAACGTGTCCGAATGCACGGCCTCGGACGTTGCCGAGGCGCAGACCTACGTGTTCCAGAACCCCCACGAGCGCGAGCTGCGGCTCATCTTTGAGTTCGCCCGGGTCGAGTACGGACGGATCGACTACGCGATGAAGGATGACGTCATCGAGACCTGGGAGATCAATCTGCACCCGACGATCGGGCGCTCGCCGCGCCCCCATCGAGCCAGCCGCGTTCCGGAAGAGCTTCGGCCGATCCGGCGGGAGATGGCGAGACACTTCTATCGCCTCTTTCAGGAGGCCCTCGAGGCGATCGACGTCGTGGGGGAGGCGCCGAACGCGATTCCGACGGGCAGTGCGCGGCATGCCCGCCCGCTGCGAACCATCCGGCAGACCAGCCGGATGCGAGCCGCCCCTCGGGCGCTGCGGCCACTCAAACCGCTGATCGACCGGATCGCGGGAGGGGTCTCGCCCGTCCTCGTGGGGCTCGCGCGAAGATTCCGATGACCGTCCGGGGGAACTGGTATCGTTCGCCCTCAAACAACCGAAACCGCGGAGTGAGGCGGTCGATGAGCTCACGAAAAGGTATGGCGGTCCCCCTTTTTCTGGCCGCGGCGACCGCGGCGCGCGGAGTGGGCGGCCCCGACGTGCACGATACGCGGTTCGTCCAGGAGCCGGCGATCTCGGCTGTCGAAGGGGGAAGGGCTGAGCAGGGAATGAACGATTGCAGCGCTGGCGGAATGCTGCCATGTCGATAACGAACCCGACCGGCACGGTCACTGTATCGTGCGAGACGCCAACTCGGTAGACGAGGGTTCCTTCACAATCTAATTCTGGCCGGCGGCAAAAGGTCGAAAGTCTACGGGCGGCGGAGGCTGCTGGGCCGTCGCGATGCACGCCATGGCGAACGGAGTCCGAGCGGTGGTGCTGATCCGGACCTCGATTTCGTCAGGGATTGCGTAAGACGACAGACCGAGCGATTGAGCAGCCTGCCGAAACTTGATCTTCGCGACGGACGAGGTATCGAACGGTGAAACCGTTGAGGAATGTCGATCACCTCGCGTTCGACGTGGCCACTACCTATCTGAAGGGGCAGATCGGGAAGGAAAAAACGTCGAGGTCGAAAGTGCTATAAACATTGCCGTTTTTGGTCTAGGCTGCGTCGGCTGTGGGCCGGCGACCTGACGGCTGTACGGACCGGACTCTCTTGCAGAAAACGCTATGTCCATGGGGTCGGACCCGGACTGCCTACGGCTGCTGTTCGCAAAGAGGGCGCTCGGCTGGCCGCGCGCGACGGGCCACGACGTTCGCAGCTTCGAGATGCTGCGCGCCTTCGCCGGACTCGGACATTCAGTCGGCCTCACCACGCTGGAGGAGCCGTCTCCGGAAGCCATCCGTGGACTACGCCTCGATTATGTCGGGCGAGCAGATCGCGCGCCGAGCGGCGTTCGCGAGGACGAGTGGCCCACACCCAGTCTCCTTCAACGGCGGTTCAGCAGCTACTGGGGGACCGACGGAGCTTCTCTCAACGCAATTGCACGCGCGGCGGAGGCTTTCCGCGCAGACGCAGTCATCGGCACGGGGATAGACATCGTTCCGCACCTGGCGGGGGTCCGACGAGCCGTACGAGTCTGGTATGTGGGAGACGAGAGGGTTCGCGCGCACCTCTCTCAAGTCTGGCCGCTACGACCATCGACCTGGCCACACATTCCGCGGGCTGCTGTCGAGGGACTGTACGAGCGGGGGTTCGCGCCCCGACTAGACCGTATCTGGGTTGTTTCGCGTGAGGAAGTCACGCTGATGCGATCGATTGCGGGTATTCCGACGGTCGATGTCCTCCCGAACGGCGTCGATCATGATTTCTACCGTCCGATGGCGATCGACCCGCTTCCAAACAGCGCCGTGTTTTGGGGACGACTCGATTTTGAGCCGAATATTCAGGCCCTCGAGTACTTTGTTGGAACGCTGTGGCCGCGTGTCCGAGAACAGGTCCCCACCGCCACGCTGCGAATCGTCGGACTCCTCCCAGGTCGGGCGGTGGTCGCCCTCACAAGAGAGAACGGGATCGCGCTCACCGCCGATGTTCCCGACATCAGACCAGAGGTCGCGCCGTACCCCGTCGTCGTTCTGCCAATTCAGTCGGGCGGCGGCATCAAGAACAAGTTGCTCGAGGCTTTGAGCATGGGCAAGGCGGTCGTCTGCACCCCGAGGGCCTGCGAGGGTCTCCGAGGAGTGCCGCCGGCGGTAATCGTCTCACGTCCCGAGGAATGGGTCGAAGCCCTTACGAAGCTGTGGGCTTCTGCCGACTACCTTCAGCAGTTGGGCTCCGCTGCGCGAGCATGGGTCATGCAACACCATAGCTGGAGCGCCACCGCGCTCGAGGCACTCGGGACTTTGAGACCGGCCGTGCGGGAACGTTGAGAAGTCGAGAAGCCGGTGGCTTTCGTCCCCACTCCTGGCGACTTCTCTGCTCTGAGTCTACTCCCCAACGCGTTTGACCTATATGTAGCGGCGGCAGTCCCTTTGCTTTATCATCTGGTTCTCTTTGAGTGTGACTAGTTCTAGTCTCGGCTCAACGTTCCTGTACATATGTGGCGCGGGCCTTTGGCCCGGCTGGCCGTGTCAAGTCACCTCAACGACAGTAGAGACGGCATGGGAGCCACCTCCAAGGCCCATCCCTGGCATCGCTCCCTGACAGCCCGATCGTTGTTGGCCTTGCTACTGGGCCTTCTCGGCGGGATGGTTGCCGCACTGTACCTGCCGGCACCCGAGGGGCTCACAGTTGCGCTGGAATCGTTGACCAGGGCCTGGACCAACGCGCTGCGACTCATCGTCGTGCCGCTCGTCGTGTCTCAGTTGTTTCTCGCCATCGCTTCCGGACGGACCTCGAAGACTGAGGTGGGCCGCCTTGGCGTCTTTACGCCGTTAGTGTTCTTCGGTCTCCTGACCTGCGGTGCCGTCTTCACGTTGCTCACAGTCCCTCGACTTCTGGCGCTCCCTGGACTCCACACGCTCTCGATGCCCGCACTTGGACTACGCCGATCTGCGGAAGCAGGTGTGATAGAGGCATCAGCGGTCGGGGCTCGGTGGGTCGACGGGTTTATCCCGCCGAATTTGTTCGCCGCAGCCACAGGCGACAACATTCTGCCCCTCATGATCTTCTCCGGCGTGTTTGCGCTCGCAGTGAAGCGCGGGGCGCCCGAGCTACAGCGGACGCTGATTCTTTTGTTTCGCGCCGTCTCAGACGCCATATTCATCATCGTCGAATGGCTCGTGCGGGCGACGCCGGTTGTCGTGTTTGCCTTGGCTTTTCGAGCCGCAGTCGGGTCGGGGCTCGAAGTGGGCAGCGTTCTTCTCGCCTTCACGATCGTTGAGGCTGTCCTCCTCGTCGTGTTCTGGTTGGCGCTCTATCCTCTGACCGCCGCCATCGGTCGCGTGTCGCTTCGGGCCTTCGCTCGCGCGTTGATCCCAGCTCAGCTTGCTGCAGCGACAACGCGCTCTTCGTTGGCCACTCTTCCTGCGCTGCTGCAAGCCGCCGACACGGTCCTCGCGATCCCGCCAGCCTTCACGGCATATGTGGTGCCTCTTGCCGGTGCCACGCTGAAGCTCTCCCGGGCGATCTCGAGTCCATGCAAGTTGCTGTTTCTGGCTCATGTCCTCGGCCTGAACCTGACCCCGCTGCAATTAGCCGTCTTCACGTTGACCATTCTGCTCATCAGCCCGGCGACACCCGGGATTCCGCGAGTCACCTCGGGGATGAACAGTCTGCCGGCGTATGTGGCAGCCGGTATCCCGGCGGAGTACGTCGTCTTACTGGGAGTCGCGACTGGACTCACGGATATTTTCATGACGGTCCTCAACACGACAGGCTATATGAGCGCAAATGTCATCGTCGCTCGATTTGCAGCGAGCGGCCTGCGCAGGGCTGCTGACATGCACGACGCCTCGGCTCCAACCGAAGGGGACCCCGCCGCGATATCAGTGGCCAGCCCCTAGCGTGACGCTGAAGGTCTGCTTGCGCGTTGACCGACACACGACGAGTCAAGAGTTTCAGTAATGCGTGACTCCGAAACGGCTCATCCGAACGTGAGGCTGTCGCCATGGGCGCTGGGCCTGGCTTTTCTGCGGTCTCATTGGGCTCTGCTCCTACGGTTTGTCCTCACATCGCTCGGCCGCACGGCCACCGCGATCACGGTGATCTTGCTGATCCGCGAGTTCCTGTCGGGCGTGCTTGGTGAACATCGCGGAATGGCTACATGGATGGCCCAGACCCTTGGCACCCAAGCCAGCCTGGGGATTGTGGCCACTGTCCTGTTGTTGACGTTCCTCGTCGGCAGCGTGCTCAACTACGACAATCAAGTAGTCATGCAGCGCGTGGTCAGGCTCGTGGAGCTCGAACTGATGGAGCGGCTCATTCGCCATCTCTTGGCGCTCCCTGTGGCCTTTTTCGACCGTCAGCACCACGGCGACATCCTCGAATCGGTCAGGCAGGATGTGAGCAAGGTTCGGCTGGCCATGATGGCCCTCATCGAGATAACGGTCGAGGGGATGCAAGCGGCCGCCTACCTAGGTTCGGTGCTCCTGTTGAGCCCCCGCTTGGCGTTCACGTCGCTGCCGGTCCTGTTGTTGGCGGTGGGCCCGGTGTGGTGGATGAGGGGCCAGATCCGAACACGATCTCTCCGGGCACGGCGCCTCGGCTACGGCTTGTCGGATTTACTGCTGCAGATCCTTCGGGGTATTCGGATCGTGAAAATCTACGCGGGAGAGAACCTCGAAGCGAGCAACAGCATCGAGAAGGCGCGGCGCTATTTCGACGAGCTTCTGGCAACCGTGCGGGCTCGCGCCCTCGGACAGGTGGCCGTTGAGGCACTGGGCGGATTGAGTCTGGTGGTCGTGATCTTGTTGGGGGGCTTTCACGTCATGGACGGCACGCTGTCGGTGCCCGCCCTTGTTGCCTTCCTGGTCGCCGCCCGGGCCCTGCACGGGCCGCTCAATAACATGAACACCCAGTATCTGGAAATCCAACGCCAGTGGGCGTCGGTCCACCGTCTTCGCGAGCTTCTGGAAACGCAGCCTGATCTGTCCGAACATCCTGATGCGGTGCCGCTGACCGAACCGCCGAGGAACATCCGTTTCGAGGAGGTCTCCTTTGGGTACGACCCTCGGTCGGCGGTTCTCACCAATCTGTCTTTCGAGGCTCACGCCGGCGAGCAGATTGGTATCGTGGGTCCTTCTGGAACCGGCAAGACGACGCTCGTCAGCCTGGTGGCGCGGTTCTACGATCCGACCTCTGGACGCGTGCTTCTCAACGGTCGCGACTTACGCGAGTATTCCCTGTCGAGCATCCACCGTCAGATTGCCATCGTGACTCAGGATCCTTTTCTTTTCGGGACGACCGTCCGCGAAAACATCCGCTATGGGCGTCCCGGTGCGTCGAACGACGAGGTCGAGACGGCTGCACGAGCCGCAGAGATCCACGACGAGTTGCTGGCCCTGCCCGAGGGGTACGAGACGGTCGTCGGTGTGGGTGGTCGGGTTCTGTCGGCCGGGCAGGTTCAACGGGTCAACGTCGCCAGGGCACTTCTGAAAGATGCTCCGCTCCTAATCCTCGATGAGGCCACGTCGAGCCTCGACTCGATCGCCGAGTCGAAGGTGCAGTCGGCAATCAACCGGTTGATGCAAGGGTGTACGACATTCATTGTCGCGCATCGGCTCTCGACCCTCAGGCACGCGGACCGAGTGATTGTTCTCGACGACGGTCGGGCGGTCGGCATCGGATCACACGAGAGCCTGCTGCGCCAGTGCCCTCTGTACCGAAAGCTCTGGAAGACGCAGGAGATGTCGGAGCGTTCCGGCCGAGGTGTCGGCGCTCAACGGGCCGAAAAGGCGCGCCATGATCTTGTTCTGGGTCCACGCGGACGGTAGCTCCGCCATCAACACGTACCTCAAGAACCGAGGCCAGCCACTCGCCGATTGCATGAGGGTGAATCTGTACGAGAATTTCGCGCCGGCGTTCGAGCTGACCACTGGAGGACACATCTTCGCGGCCCTGGACAGGCTCACAGAGACCCAGCGGGAAGCCGTCGCCTCCGTCTACGATCAAGTTTCCGCTCTGCATCCGGCCGCTCGGCTCCTGAACGCCCCCCGCCGTGTTCTCCTGCGCTACGCGCTCCTGAAGAAGCTCTTCGAGTCGGGACTCAACAGCTTCAATGTGTTCCGCGCCACGCAAGCCAAGCAGGTCCGGCGGTTTCCAGTCTTCGTCCGCGGAGAGTCCGATCACGGCGGGGCTCGCACGCCTCTGTTGCGCAACCGCCAGGAACTCACCAAGGGCCTGATCTGGCTGCGTGCGCGGGGCTATCGTCTTCGCGATCTGATCATCGTGGAGTTCTGTGACACATCGGACGGGCACGGGGTCTTCCGTAAGTACGCGGCGTTCAAGGTCGGCGACCGCATCATTCCGGCTCATCTGCTGGTCGGCCGTCATTGGATGCTCAAAGCGGCAGGGAACGAGTTGGATGTCGATCGGGCGCGGGAAGGGCTCGACTACGTGGAAACCAATCCACACGAGGCCCGGCTTCGCCAGGTGTTTTCAATTGCCAACATTGACTATGGCCGAATCGACTATGGCGTGACCGGTGGCACGCCGCAGGTATGGGAGATTAATTTGAACCCAACCATCGGACGTCGCGGAGGAAGTGAGCGAGCCCCGATGAGCCCTGAGATCGACCGACTGCGGGAGCGCCGGGCGGAAACCTTCCACAGTCAGTTGCGGTCGGCCTTTCGCCGACTCGAACCCGAGCCGTCATCGAGCAAGATTTCGGTGGTGCTCGAGCCGCAGCTGCTCTCGCGAATCAAGGCGGAGACCACCAGGGCCCGGCAGCGAACGGCCGTGCTCGCGTCCCTCCACAGATTCTACGACCATGCGTGGGCAGGACGGCCACTTCGTCTGCTTTACTCACGCCTCGCGCCGCCGAGGGCACGGAATTCTCCCCGCTGAACATCGTTGGTCGTCGAAGACGCGCACTGTTCCTCGATCGCGTGCTCGGCGGCGGGCGGATAGCGTTTCAGCTGATGGCCGAAGAGGGCTACCAATTGACGGTGCCGGTAGCGTTTGGTCAGGTGATGCGCAAGGCCCCACCGGAGTTGTTGCATTTACACGATACGATGTCATGGCGTCCCCAAGGGGAACCGATGCCCTTTGGACAACCCTTATTGAGACGGCTGTGAGGGCAGCTTAATCAGATGTTGTTGATTGCATCGCCGGTGCCGACGACAGGATGGTGTCACGCATTAAGTGATTGGGGTTGCGCCTATTGCTTCGGATGCCCCATCTCCGGGACGACGTGTCCGAGAAACCCCTCGAGCGGCTGTTGTTCCGACATCCGCATGTCGTCCATCAGGTTAATCTGACGCGCCTGCGTGAGCGCTGTCGCCACTGGAACGTTTCGGTCCCGAATCAGGTACGCCGCCCAGAGATGGCTCGCCCGCCACGCGATGGTGCAGTGCAGAAGCACCTTGCCATCTGCCGACGCGAGGGCAGCGGCGAAGGTGTCGAGGGCCTTGGGTCCAAACGGATTCTCTGGTGTGCCACTCATCGGGATGTGGACATACCGGATTCCCAGTTCCTTGGCCAGGGCGGCCTCGTCGAACCCGACCCGTGCCATTTCCTGGGGCATGCGCAGATTCACGACCGTCGTGACGCCCTTCGCTCGAAGAGCGCGGAGCGCCGTCTCCGTCGGCTGGCCCGCAATGAACATGTCATCGCCTACGCTAACGAACTTTTCCTGGAACAGGCCTGTCGGATCGAGGGTCACTGGACTCGGCACAGGGGCAGTCTTACCCTTGCCGACAACGCTCTGGGCGCCGGACGGTACAGCGATGGATACCAGTGCCACGACCGCAATCGAACGAAACAGGATCGAAGTTGTCATTATGGTCTCCATCGGAATCGAGCACGCTATGCTTATTGCTTCGACAGGGGGTTCGTCAATCCGATGCCGATCCAACCGGGCGAGACCCGCTTGAGCACTACGCTCGAGGCCGCTGATGACGATTTCGTCATGCGCACGGCGGATACAACTTGTTGAGGCCGACGATCGCGCCCGTGGCACTCTCGCTACGATACGGCGAGAGACGGCGTCGGGAAGGACTCGAAGAGTCACTCGGGTAAAGTGGGGGATTCACTCGAGTGGGGGTCTGCGGGGTCCGTCAGAAGGCACTGGCGTGGAATTTTCTGGCTCGGTAACGGACCACTCGTGGCCACACTTCCCACAGCGATAGAACACTAGCGTGTCGTGACTGAACGCGCTGACGCGGGACACCCCTTCGCACTGGCGACAGCGAGGACATGAAACCGGGGTGGAAGACACCGCCATTGTCTCGATCCTGAAGGTACCACAGTAAACGCGCAGACTCCTCAATGGCAAATCCTGATATTCGCCTGAATTCCCCGAAATGCGGCCTCAAAATAACGCCATCTCCGCACGTATGTCTTGACACCCCTCGACGACCGGACGCACCTTTTACGACTGCTCAAGGGCCGGATTTTACGGTAGACTCGCCGGCCTCCATCACAGGAGGGCCCATGGACCTGTCGCGCCAGCACCGTCAGATTGTGCACGCCGTGTTTCAAGCGCAACTCCGTAGCCTGCTCACGACCCATCAGGGCTCTCCGGAATTCTGTGACGCATTGGTTCATGCGTTGCTCGCGTGTTGCGCGGTCGCCGAGGGCGGCTTCCGGGTCGGTGTTTCGCCCCAGGGGCGAACCGCTGATCTGATGGCGCTGCGCGACCTGATGCTGTCTGAAATCGGCACGAGATCCACGAGTCCACTGCCAACTCTGAAGAAGACCGGTCTCACCCTGGTCCCGAAGCCGTCATTGGATCGCAACTCGTGAGGAAGCCGTTGCGATAGACATCTCGATACGCTTCCTTCGAGCCGTAGCGCCGGTCGTACTCCGCCATCATTCGCGTTGTCTTCAAGTGATTTCTTCCTTTGAACTCCTCGATGCGCATGACACGCGAGGCGCGGCGCCCCATCTATAAGACGAAGGCATCGGCGAGCTGCGCTTCGCCGCGGAGGGGATCACGCCGGTGACAACGTAGTCGCCCATCCGCGACGAAGCATTGAAGAAACCGCCTCCTACTGGCTATCCGCGCAGCGGTCTGAAGCCCGCCCGAACTTCTTCTGAAAACAGTTGCGGCTGTTCCCAGGCCGCAAAGTGGCCGCCCTTGGGGAGCTTGTTGAAGTGGATGAGATTGTGGTAGGCGCGCTCGGTCCAACTCCGCGGAGCTTGGTAGACCTCTTCAGGGAAGACGCTTACGGCAGCCGGAACGGAGATGTTGTAGTCGTTGAAGAAGGCGCCCTTGTATTCCACATAGAGCCGAGCGCTGGACACGCCCGTGTTCGTCAACCAGGAAAGGGTGATGTTGTCGAGGATGTCGTCCCGTGTGAGGTCGCCGTAGGGCTCCCCATCGACAAAGAGTTTCACGATGTGCCCGTAGCTGGCCACGTCGTGGTCGATCATCCAGGCGGCAAGGGCGACGGGTGAGTCCGCCAACCCGTACAGGGTTTGCGGGTGTGCGGCCATCATCAGTTGCGTAGGGACGTGCTGGTAAAGGAACGCCATCTGGTCGTATGCCCGCTGCTCCTCAGCCGAGAGACCGGCCGGCGGCGGCCCGCCGGACTGAAGCGCCTTGGCAACGTCAGGGGGCGCGGCACCGGAGAAGTTCAGATGGATGCCGATCAACTCCGGAGGTGCCTGTTGAGCCATCAGGTTCGTGACGAACCCACCCCAATCACCGCCTTGCGCCGCGAATCGGCTGTACCCGAGGCGCTTCATCAGCTCCACCCACGCCCGCGCCATGCGAGCGGGGTCCCAACCGGGCGTCGTGGGCTTGCCTGAAAACCCGTAGCCGGCCATCGACGGGATCACCACGTGGAAGGCGTCCGACGCGCTGCCGCCGTGAGCCGTGGGGTTGGTCAGCGGATCGATGATCTTCAGCTGCTCGATCGGCGAGCCGGGCCAGCCGTGGGTGACGATGAGCGGCATCGCATCTTCATGTCTCGAGCGGACGTGAATGAAATGGATGTCCAACCCATCGATCTCGGTGATGAATTGGGGATGAGAGTTCAGTTTCGCCTCGCACCTTGCCGCCAGTTGTAATCGGTCGCCCAATACCGCGCGAGCGCTTGAATGAAGGCGAGTTGCACGCCCTGCGACGAATCGGCGACGGTTTCCTTCTCCGGGAATCGTGTCGCCGTGATACGCCGGCGCAATTCGGTCAGGTCTTCCTCTGGAACGTTCACATGAAACGAACGGATTCCTGTGGCCTCCATCACCTCTGTCAGCTTCGCCATATCGAACTCCTTTCGTACCCCTACTACCAGATCCGTAAACTGGATTCTTCACGCTCGATCTCATGTCCAAACGCGCTTGGCGACGGCGGCTAACGAGTATCCCGGGGGTTGGACAGGCGAATGACAACTCCCCGGATGACGCTGCTTGTTAGTATGAGAGCGCGCTATGCCATCGCGACGCCGGCACGGGTTGCTCGAGGATCCATTCGCTACACGCGTTGGTGTCGCAGTTGTGCGGAAAGGCCTTCTGCACGAGGGCGTCTGCTCGCACTTGAACCGTTGTCACATCATCGACACGGCCTAAGATGTAGGCGGCTGAGTTAGAGAACTCATCCAGATACACGGCCGCGCGACAGCCACCGTCGTCAGTGATGCTCGCGGCGATCTGGACAACATGGCCGTCGGCGAGATGATGTTCGCGATGCCAGCCAGTGGGGAGCGGCATATCAACCTCCAGCGGGTAAATACTCGGTGACCTTCGGCAGTGTCCGTTAACACGACAGGCGACCTTCACGGCTGGAAAAAAATGGCCCGAAACTAGGAGCCGATCGGACCAATGAGTACGGCTTTGTGCATAACTGATGCCTTGAGCGTCACGAATGCAGAGCTTGCATCAGGTTATGGATCCTGAGATCGTTCCCCGAGAGAATTCTTGGCGCGGTTGGCGTGAATTGAGCCGTCAGCACCGACGCTGTCACTGCAACGAGGACCATGGACAGTAACCACAACATAACCAGTTTCCGCATGTGAGCCTCCTTTTGAGCATCAATCAACCACGCAGCGACGTGCGGCATTTGTGGTGCGGGACTCTCCGTCCGAAGTCGGAGTCACGGCCGGAAGCGGTCGTACTACTATGTCTGCACCGCCTTCCACACCCGCGGGCGGACCGTCTGCGCGAGTAGTTACGAACTCCCGATGGACGCGACCAACACCGCGATCGTGTCGGCCTTCTGCGAACAGGTCGTGACCACTGAGATCTTGGAAGCGGCCATCGAGCGCGCGACGGGGGTTGCGCCAGAGGCCACGCCTGACACCGCCGCGATTCGGCGCGAGCTCGCAGGGCTCGACGACGAGTTAACTCGCCTCACGGCGGCGATCGCGGCGGGTGGGGATCTCGAGTCCGTGACGACCGCGATCAAGGCCAGGGAGACGACTCGGCGCAGGCTGCGCGGCCGTCTGGAATCACTCGAGAATTTGGCACGGTTGCCAAAGCTGGACGAGCAGCAGATCAGCGCGGCGCTCCGGAAGACCGTGGGGGAATGGCGCACGCCATTCTTACGGAACGTGCCACAGGCGCGTCAGGTGCTTCGGAAGATGCTCGTGGGGCGGCTGACTGTAACGCCTCAAAGCGATCAGATGGGCGTTATGGCCAGGTGACAGGGATCAGCACGATGGCGCCCATCATTGAGGCGGCACTTGGTTCAAAGGGCATGGCGTCCCCAAGCATCCCGAGTTGGAACCAGGTTCTTGACTGGCTCAGGGCGATGGATTCAATCCGAAAGTCTTCTGGTCACGCAGCTTGAGTCAACCCAGGGCAGCGAGATATTACGGAAATCTCTCGCCCACTCAGATCCCTCTATTGATTGGAACTGACTGGCCACGGACTTGTGGGCCTACCGAGCGGAGCAGATCCTGGCCGAACCGCCCGGCGCGCTCATCTTCCAAGGTTGCGGCAAACGATTAGCCCGGACCGTGAGGCGGAGGGACAGATGGCGTAGTCGGCTCTTCGACGGGACCACTCGAATCCGCACTCCAGTATCCGCTGGCGGGAGTCGGTAGTGTGTCAGATAGCGTGTCCTTTGGATAAGTTCAGTACGTCAGTCTGAGGCTATACTCGGTGAGTGCGCAGGCTCTTTGCCATCGGGTTGCTGACCCTCTTTGCGTCCCTGAACGGGATGGATGCCGTCTGTTGTCCCGACGGCTGTACCAACGAGCAGTCGCCATCGGCGCAGCACCACCCGAACTCAACCGACGGCATCTGTATGCTCTGTCTCGGCGGGGTCGATTCGCCAGAGCGACCAGAGCTCTGGTCTTGCATTGTCGTGACCGACCGAGTCAGACGGCCACGCCCAGCGCATCACTTGGACGCATCGTCCGATCCCTTGGAACACCCTCCGCGCTCCTAGAGTTCTCCGACAACCGATCTGGCCTCGAAGCCGTTGGACGGGTGCGTCCTGACGCCCCCGGCGGAGGAGTCTATGCGGCTACTGTTTCTCGGGATTGGTGTTGCGCTGTGGTTGCAAGTGTCAACATTCGCAGCGCAGGATCAATCCGCGACAATTCGCGTACACGTTCGGGCGGCCGACAAGCCCGTGGCCGACGCCGAAGTCTTTGTTGCGGGCACCACGTACCGAACCGATACGTCAGGAACGCTGACCGTCACCACCGCCCCAGGCAACGTCGAAATCACTGTTGTGAAGACCGGCTTCGCGCCTGTGACCGCAACCGTGCAGGTGACGGCGGGCGCTGTGCAAGAGGTGGTGGTGGAGTTGCCGCCACAACCAACTGTCGAGGAAACGGTCACGGTTGTGGCGACGACACGCACTGACAAACGTCTCGAAGACCAACCGATGCGGGTTGAAGTCCTGGCGCGCGAAGAGATTGAAGAAAAGATGCTGATGACCCCCGGCGACATCGTCATGATGCTCAACGAAATGGGCGGCATGCGGGTGCAGGCGACATCGCCGTCACTCGGCGCGGCCAGCGTGCGCATCCAGGGAATGCGAGGGCGCTACACACGCGTCCTCTCCGATGGATTACCGCTTTTTGGCGACGTTGGCGGGCTCGGCCTGCTCCAAATCCCCCCGATGGATCTGGGACAGGTCGAAGTCATCAAAGGCGTCGCCTCGGCATTGTATGGAGCCGACGCGATGGGCGGCGTCATCAATCTATTGTCGCGGCGCCCAAGCAGAGAGCCCCAAGCGGAAATCTTGCTGAATCGCTCGACGCGCGGCGCGACCGATGCCGTGACCTTTGTGTCCGGTCCACTGTCCCGAACGTGGAGTGCGTCACTGCTCGCTGGTGGTCACTGGCAGGAGACGACGGACGTGAACGACGACGCGTGGGCGGATCTTCCGGGCTACGCGCGAGCTGTCGTACGGCCACGATTGTTCTGGGATAATGGAAACGGCCAGACGTTCTTCGCAACGGTGGGCTTCACGTACGAGAACCGCAAAGGAGGAACGCCTGACGGCGAGGTGCTCGCGGTCACAGGCCAGCCGTACGTGGAAGCGCTGCAAACGCAACGATACGATGTCGGTGCGATCGGCCAGTTCCTCCTGAGAGACCGACACGTTGTGACCGCTCGCGCGGCGGTTGCGCGCCAGAGCCACCATCATCAGTATGGCGAGGTGTTGGAGCGCGATCGCCATGAGACTGCCTTCGGAGAAATGGCCGTGCGGGGAAGCGCGGGCCGCCAGACGTGGGTCGCCGGGTTTGCCGTCGAGCGTGACGCGTACGTGGCCCGAGATGTGCCGCGGTTTGACTACACCTTCACGGTACCCGGCGCATTCGTTCAATACGACCTCAACTTGACGCAGGCAGTCTCGCTGTCTTCAAGTGCTCGGATAGATGCCCATAGCGAATACGGTACGTTCTTGAGTCCTCGCGTCTCGGTATTGTCACGCGCCGGACGATGGGTCAGCAGATTGTCGGTGGGGACTGGATTTTTCGGGTCCACTCCAATCACGGAAGAAACAGAAGCCGCCGGTCTGACCCGCTTGGAGATTCCGCAGGCTCTCAAAGCCGAACGTGGATTGAGCTCGTCGTTCGACATCACACGGACCGACGGTCCGCTGTCCTACACCGCGACGTTGTTCGCTTCCCGCATCGTTGACCCGTTACATGTGGAGCGCTCGCCGTCGTACGTGCTCCACAACCTACCCGACCCGACAACGAATGTTGGCGTGGAACTTCTGGGAACGCTGCGTCATGAGCCCTTTTCCGTGACCGCAACGTACACCTACGTGCGGGCGCGCGAGACCGTCGATGCGATCACGGAAGATGTCATCCTCACACCTCGCCACAGTGCAGGAATCGTCGGGATGTGGGAGGTGGACGGCGCCGGCCGTCTCGGCATCGAGTGGTACTACACTGGACGACAGAATCTGGAAGAGAACCCGTATCGCACCGTTAGCGAACCGTACATGATTCTTGGACTCTTGGCAGAGAAGCAGATCGGCCGCGTTCGATTGTTCGTGAACGGAGAGAACTTAACGGGTGTGCGGCAGACTCGTTGGGATCCGCTGCTTCGTCCCACACGGGCGGCGGACGGGCGATGGACCGTCGATGCGTGGACCTCGCTCGAAGGTCGCAACATCAATGGAGGGCTCAGAGTCCGCTTCTGAGCCTTGAGACCACGCGGACAATCGTGCAGTTGGAGCCCATCCGGGACACTAGACCCTTGGTCTATGGGGTCACTATCCACCTCCGATATCAACCTCCGACGCTAGAAAGCGGCTACTGAACTCGTTTTAGGCGTGTGTGCGAGTACACCTCGAACTCTTTGCCTGGCTCCGCGAGCTCGAAGACCTCTTCGATCTCGTTCGGTCCGAGGGCGCGATAACTCTCACGCGCCCGCCAGCCGGGCGGAATGTTCTCGATGGCCTCCGTCGTGAATACGAGTGGTGGGCCGACGGCACCGGGCTCAGCGATGTACTGATTGACGAACCCTTCAACATGGAATTGACGCAACACTAGGCGTTGACGATTCGCGTCGAAACTGAACATGCCCATGTCTTCGTGGCGTTCGCCTTTGGGGTTCTTTTCCTGTGGAGGATAGATGCTCTCGTTCGTCACCTGGATGTACTTTGAATTCAGGATCCGAGTGTAGGACCGTTGCACACTGCCTGCGCCCGGTTGACCTTCTGACGTGCCCACCCAGCGGCCGATCAGGAACTGGAGCGGCTTCATAGCATCCTCGGGTGCGTTTGCTTGCTGGGCACCAAGCGAGCCTAATTGCAGCGTCGTGGCGCATAACATAAGTCCTAGCACAAGGTGATTTGATTGTCGTGCCCGGCTGCCCTTCGGATAGTGTTGCGTCACGAACCCGACAATGGCACCCAGCAGCATCCCCGGCAATACAATCTCGAAGTAGTGGGAGGGTTGACCTTGTTGGGCAGGGAGGGCGGCGAGCGAGCTGAGTGCCCAGCCAATCGCGACGCCGCTCGCTATGCCCCAGGCAATCGACTTCCATCGCTGGGCGATGATGCCGGCCAATGCGCCCGTCAAGAGCCCTTTGATCGTCGAACCGATGAGGATCGCCACAATCATCGGCCGCGCATCTGGATACGCGAGCGCCGAGACGCCGTCGAGGATTCCGAGGGCGGTACCCAGCAGGGTTCCTAGAACGGGCTTGTTCATGAAGGCACCTCTATCTGCAACTGTTACACGTTAAAGGGGCGATCTGTACGGCATATGTCCGTCGATATCGTGATTCCGAACGGCCTGCTCTCGCTCACCAAACACAAGCTCACCCGACATCAGTACCTACCCTATGATTTGCCTTCCACCGTGACGCCGGCCATGGAAGAGAGCATCGCGGATCATATTTGGTCGGTCGAGGAACTCGTGAGTCTGCTTGACGCTAGGCGTTAATGCCAATTGGGGATGAACTGATGACGCGCGTGACGCTCGGCCTGCTGCTTGGTAGTGTGATCGGCGTGGTTGACGTGCTCCTGATGCTCCCGCTGACGTTTCCCGACAAGCGAGCGGCGCTCTTGGGGGCGTTCTGTGCTCGGTTCGCGCTCGGCTTTTTCACCGCCACCGTGCGCCTCCCCCTATCGCCCGTGTTGGCTGGCGTGGTCGTCGGTGTGCTCACGAGTCTGCCGGACGCGATCATCACGAAAGCGTATGCGCCCATCATGATTACCGGCCTCTTCTTTGGTGCGGCTGCGGGCTGGATTGTCGGCCGGTGGGGTTAGTGCCGATGAGGCGCGCGTTTTCAACCTTGACCAATACCCGGTTTTCCGACACCTCGCGGCTCAGAATTGGTTCGCCCAATTACTGACGCTACGGATTGCAAGAGATGAACATTCCGATAAGAACGCGACTTCTCACGTAGCTGCGTTGAGATTGCCATTGTGAACGACGGCCGATCTACGCCGAGACTCGGCCTTCGCGCGAACGCCTCGCAGTTCAGCCTCTTGGTGGTAGTGAATGCGTTTGTTGGCGCGATGGTCGGTCTCGAGCGAAGCATCCTCCCGGCGTTGGCCGAGAGTGAGTTTCAACTCGCCGCGCGGTCGGCAATCCTCTCCTTCATTGTGGTCTTCGGCATTACGAAAGCCGCGACGAACTACTTAGCCGGCCGAGTCTCGGATCGCATAGGCCGAAAACCTGTGTTGGTGACGGGTTGGCTCATAGCCACACCAGTCCCCTTTCTGTTGATGTGGGCACCGAATTGGACGTGGATTTTGGTGGCCAATGCATTTCTGGGTGTGAGTCAGGGTCTGACGTGGTCCACGACGGTAATCATGAAGATTGATCTTGTCGGCGCCGAGAGGCGAGGCCTGGCGATGGGCTTGAACGAGTTTGCCGGATACGTTGCGGTCGGCGCGTCCGCATGGGCGACGAGCTGGATCGCAGCCCGGACGGGTTTGCGACCCGAGCCGTTCATGCTCGGCATTGCCTTCGTCCTGATTGGTCTGGGACTCTCTGCCATCCTAGTTCGGGAGACGAGAGGGCACGTTGCTCGCGAGGTGAGCCTTGCCGGTACGACTGCGCTAAGTCGTTTGCCGACTGCGGGCGAAATCTTCTGGCGCACCACCCTTACAGACCGGACCTTGGCGAGTATCACCCAGGCAGGTCTCATCAACAATCTGAACGACGGAATGGCATGGGGGCTGTTTCCGCTCCTGTTTGCGGCAGCGAATCTCACTTTGGGTCAGATTGGGATTCTGGCCGCGCTGTACCCGGCCACCTGGGGTGTCATGCAACTGGCGACCGGTGCATTATCGGACCGGATCGGGAGAAAGCCCATGATCACGGCTGGCATGTGGGTTCAAGCCGTGGGGATCGCGTTCGTCGCGGCAGCACACACTAACCTGAGATTTGCAGCCGGAGCCGTCTTGCTTGGGATCGGCACCGCCATGGTGTATCCCACACTGCTTGCCGCGATTAGCGATGTCGCACATCCGTCCTGGCGCGCATCGGCCGTTGGTGTATATCGACTCTGGCGCGACCTCGGGTACGCAATAGGTGCCGTCATCGCTGGAGTGTCGGCCGACTTGATAGGTATGACCGGTGCTATGTGGCTAGTAGCTGCGTTAACGTTCGCATCGGGTGTGGTGGTGTCCGTCAGAATGCACGAAACGCTCAGCCCACGCCGCTAACATCCCTATGGGTTTACTGGACGCCCCGAATACTTTACCGTAGATGTACCGATGCCAAGACATACTGCGGGCTTGAGACGGGGCGGCGGTCGCCCGAAAGGTGTACCCAACCGAGCAACTGCGGAAGTCCGGGAGCTTTGCCGCGCCCTTGTCAACGATTCGGACTACCGCGCCAATCTCATTGCTAGGCTACGACGCGGCAAGGTTGCACCGGCCGTCGAGTGTTTGGTCTGGCATTACGCATTTGGGCGACCCAAAGACTACGAGGACGACAGCGCGCAGCAGCAGCCAACCCACGTCGTGGTCCGGTTTGGCGGGCGTCACCTTCCGCCGTCGCCGAGTGCGCCTGAGTCGTGACGTTACTCATCTGAACGCCGAGCACCTGATTCGTGAACTGCTTCGCTTGCTGAATACGTGGTACTCCTCGTCGAAGTCCCGCGGGATTGGCGACATCACGTCAGGATCATCGTGAGGCGACTTCGTCGCGAGGCTGTCTTACCTCCGACCGAAGCGGATGTGACACGGGTCAAATTGTTGGTTGAACGACTGCAGCGCGCCCTGTTCACAGCACGAAGACCGCTGATCGTGACGAAAACCCAAGCGCGCCAGGCAACGACCGCTCTTAAGATTCTCGAAGACGTTCTCTCCAACATTGACGCTGCTCGACGGCCCCGGCGGAACGCTCCGTCCCAACGCAGGCGACGACGCGGCCGTCCGTTGGCTTGGGCTGGTGCTCATTACGCGCAGTTGAACGAACTGGCTGAATCATCGAAGGTACAGTCACGCGAAAATGCTGCTCGGTACGTTGCTCGCCTGGCGTCACGCTGGCCTGAAAAGGAACGTTTGGCTGTCTTTGGCGACTGGCACGAAGCGACAATCACGCGCCATGTGGCTGACAATATGCGGTATCACAAAGATATCCTCACATTTTGGAAAAAGCACTTTCCTGAGCTTTTTTCCCAATGGATTGCGTTGCGAAGGCGGTGATTGAATGATGGCATGCTCTCGCTTCAGCGATGCATCGAGCTTCTCGGTGGTGACGCACCAGCGGACCTTGCGTCCGTAGAGCAAGTGCGCGCAGTGCTGTACCGAGTTTGGCGAAAGCGACAAAGAGCGTATTTCTGGAGAACGGAAACATTCCGACCGCTGTGGAACCGTCACCTTCTGAATCAGCATTCTCCCTCTTGGCAGAAGATGATCGAGCCGAGATCGAGGAGCGCGCGGCCATCTTCGAGTTTGACGGCCACCTCACGCGGGACCAAGCCGAGCGCTTCGCCCTGCACGCCCAGTTCGATCGACCGAGAGCCCAACGCCGTGGCGACTAGCAAGAACGGCAGCGCCGTCATCTACTGTCGCGTCTCGACCGCTGAGCAGGTCCAGAATCTAAGCCTATCCACACAAGAGAAGCTTTGCCGCGAGTACTGCGGGCAGCAGGGCTGGGACGTTGCCAGGGTTTTCATCGAGCAGGGTGAGTCAGCCAAGACGGCCAATCGGCCCGAGTTGCAGAATCTCCTCACGTACTGCCGGGAGCACAAACGCGGATTGGCGGCAGTTGTCGTCTACGCCCTGAATCGATTCTCACGAGATTCCAAAGACCATCACATCCTTCGCGGCCTCCTCCTTGGGTTTGGGATCGCCATCCGATCGGCTACTGAACCAATTGATGAGTCTTCGACCGGTAGGCTCATGGAAGGGCTACTGGCAGCATTCGCACAATACGACAACGACGTGCGCGCCGAACGGACCACAGCGGGGATGAAGGAGGCTATTACCAGGGGCCGGTGGACGTTTCAGGCGCCGATCGGTTATCGGAACGGGCATGGGCATCGCAGCGAACCAAGTCTTGTTCCTGATGACAATCAGGGCCCTCTCGTCGCGCAGGCCTTTGAGCTGTACGCGACAGGTCTGGGGAAGATCGAATGCTTGCGCGCAGTCACGGCGCTGGGACTGACATCAAGCAGTGGACGACCAGTCACGCCGCAGACGTTCGACCGAATGATCCGCAATCCTGTTTACAGTGGCCGGATCATCGTGCCGCGCTGGAAATTGAATGTCCGCGGCGATTTTCAACCATTGGTGACGGACCTAGTATTTCAGCAAGTCCAGCGGCGGCTTCGAGGCGGAGTGGGAGCAGGGAAGGCTAGGACGAAACTGCACCAGGATTTTCCCCTTCGCAGATTTGTGAGATGCACACATTGCGAAACGCCGCTGACGGGCAGTTGGTCCACAGGAAGAAATCGGAAGTATCCCTACTATCACTGTCGGCGCTGCCGGCGAGTGACCTTGAAAAAAGCGGACCTTGAAGCGCGATTTACCTCCTTGCTAGAAGAGCTAATACCGAAGCCAGGATTTGTGCGGCTGTTCCGCGAAATCGTCATCGACGTGTGGAAGGGCGAGTTGATCCGAGCGGAGGCGATACGGTCGGCGCTCGACAAGCGCATCGAGGAGTTCAGTCACCGGCTGCTGCAACTGGACGAAGCTTTCGTTTTTCAAAAAGCCATAGATCGAGAATCCTACGAATCCCAGCGCGACCGGATTCGAGAACAGCGAGCGTTGGCAGAGTTAGAGCGAAGCCAAGTTGAGGTCGAACAGATCGACGTGGAAGGCATTCTGACCTTCGCGGAACACACGCTTTCAAACGCGACCGCGCTGTGGAACCAAGCTTCGGTCGAGGCCAAACAAGATATTCAGCGTGCGTTGTTTCCGAAGGGTCTGGATTTTGACGGCTCAGAATTTGGAACCGTCGTAACGTGCTTAGCGTTCAGTCAGTTGCAGGATTACAACGTTCCAAACAACCAGGTGGCGTCCCCAACGGGATTCGAACCCGTGTTTCGGCCTTGAAAGGGCCGCGTCCTGGGCCTCTGGACGATGGGGACGCGAAGGGTGAGAGCGTTCGTTCAGCGCGCAAATCGCCGCGCGCCGAACCGAATAAGTGTACCGGAAGACCTCAGTATCTGCAATTTCGTCCAGGGCGTTCGCTGCTCTGGATGCGCGTGCTCCTTCAACAATGCCGCAGCGTGAGCCTTCGCGCATGGGGCAGATGAGCTGGAAAACTTGACGCGGGCGGCACTGCAGGAGTTAGATGCTGCTATGCGAGTACCTGTTTTGGCGGCGTGCGCCCTGTTGAGCGTGACATCGGCCCACGCTCAGACTCAGCCCCAGGCTCCGGCCGCTCCACGACCTCCGGCCGCGGTTCGAACGGCCCGCCCGTCGATCGCGGTTCAAGTGACGGACTTCAGCGGCAATCCTGTCGCCGGCGTCGTCGTCAAGATGACCGGGACCACCGCGCGCGAGGGAAAGACCGACGCGAACGGTGCCCTGTCGTTCGCCAACCTGCGCGCCGGCGCGGTTCGGCTCCACTTCGAGCACGAACGATTTGTCACGCTCGAACGCGACGTGACCGTCCGCGCGTCGGGCTCCATGCCGGTCGACGTCACGCTGACCGCCGCGCCGCCGCCACCGAAGCCCGACCCGCCGCCTCCCGCGCCCGTTCCGGTGAAGCCGGCTATTACTCGCACCACTGAGCGCCCGCGCACGACGAACGTGCCGAACTTCATCGAAGCCAATTTCATCGGCCGGAGCGAGCCCAGGAAGGATTCGAACGTCGCGTGCATGGGCACGGCGACGGGCACACTGATTCAGTTGCGCGATCCGATTCCCGAGGACAGCCACGCCAACGCCGACGAGATGCTCTACGTCGTCGCCGGCGAGGCCACACTGAAAGTCAGCGGGAAGGACGAGGTGCTCGAGGCCGGCGCGTTCAGCACCGTCCCGATGGGCACGACGTACTCCCTGACCCGACGGGGCCGAAATCCCGTCGTCATCCTGTCAATTGTGAGTGGAGAACCCTGCCGTTCGGCCGAGGCAGCAAGTGACGGGGCGATAACTTCCCGACGGTCAGGGTCGAAGGGTCTAAGGGTCTCAGGGTCGAAAGGTTCACGGCCCAACATCAGCCGCGCCAGAGCTAAAGCTCTGGCCTACTTTTGGACCATCCGACCCTTCGACTCTTGGACCCTGCGACCCTTAGACCTTTCGACCCTGCGACCCTCGGTTTAGTTATCCACATCCGTCTTCGTGATCGGCACGTCCCAGTGCGCCTCGAGAATTTCGAAGCGCCGCTGTTCTTCCTTCTCAAAGGTCGCCTGATCGGGATAGAGCTGCTTGAGGACGGCGGCGGCATTCGGATCGGGAGTGCTCGCCGCGACAACATTCTTGAAGGTAATCGTCACGCGATAATCCCAGCGCCCTTCTTCCGTGCCGTGGTATCGCGGCGCGACCACTGTCACCGAGATGATGCGGCCCGACTCGATCTCTTTCTTCAGAACAGGGTAGTGATTCTTCTTGAACAGGCGGAGGAACTCACCCGCGTAGCCCCACTTCGCCTTGTAGAAATAATCAATGACATAGGGCTGGTCTTCAGGCCGTGCGCCGGCCGTCTGCGCATACGCCGTTCTGCCCGACATCGTGAGAACGATCGTCGTCATCGCGAGAAGAACCGTGCGGGACGTCTTGCCGCGTAGTGCTCGCATCATCTGCGCTCCTTTCACCTACTGGGCTGCCTGTTCAACGGCGGACAGCAGGCGATTGACTTCGTCCTCGGTGGTGTAACATGCGCATCCCGCTCGGACGACGCCCGATTGGAGGCGGCCGAGCCGTTCCATCACGGTCTGCGCATAGAAGTCTCCGCTCGACACGAAAATTCCAAGACGTGCCAGGTGCCGCGCCGTTTCGTGCGGCAGCTGATCGTCAATCGCAAATGCCACAGTGGGCGTCCGAGGGCGATCCGGCGGAGGGCCGAACATCTTGACGCGCTTCATCGACGAAAGGCCCTTCCAGAGAGTGGAGATCAAAGTCTGCCCGCGTGAATGGAGCGCCGCATAGGCCACGCCGAGTGCCGCGCGTCGCGAATCTCCGACGCCGATCGACGCCAGAAAATCCACAGCGGCTGCCGCGCCGACGATGCCCTCGTGGTTGAGCGTGCCGGTCTCCCATCGCTCCGGTGCGGAGTCGGGGGCCGGCGCAACCTTCGGCACGGGCAGCACGTCGAGGAGCGCCTTGCGGCCATAGAGGATGCCGACGTGCGGCCCGTAGAATTTGTACGCGGAACACGCCAGGAAATCGCAGTCCAGATCCCGGACGTCGATGAAGGCGTGTGGCGCATAGTGGACCGCATCGACGAATGCGAGGCTGCCTGCCGCCCGCGCAACCGCGACGGCCCGCTTGACGTCCACGATCGTCCCGAGTGCATTCGAGGCCGCGCCGATGGCGGCGAGCTTCGTGCGCCGCGATACCGCTCGAACGAACGCGTCCCAGTCCGTGGTGCCGTCTTCCGGGTGCATCGGCACCATACGAACGGTCACGCCTCGGTCGCGTTCCAGCGCGCGCCACGTATCGATGTTGGCGTGATGGTCGAGCTCGCACAGGACGATCTCATCACCAGGTCCCCACTCCCGGCCGAGCGATCGGGCGAGGTGATGAGTCAGCGTGGTCATGTTCGCGCCGAAGACAATTTCGTCCGGCGACGCGTTGAGGAAATCGGCGAAGGCCAGTCGAGCCCGGTCGAGCGCCGCGTCGGTCTCCTGACTGGTCGGGTAGTGCCAATGGGTATTGGCGTTGTGATGCAGGAGATAGTCCGAGACCGCATCGACGACGCGCTGCGGCACCTGAGTCCCGCCGGGGCCGTCGAAATAGGCCACGGAGTGTCCCTGATGCTGGCGGGCGAGCGCCGGAAATTGCTGGCGAATCGCCGCGAGCGTCGCGGCGCGGTCGGTGGTCGAACCCGAGCTGGTTGTGAGAGTCATACCCTCCGCCTGGCTAGTGGGGCCATTCGAGAAGGGCATGATTATAGTCAATGCGGGGTTGAGGCCACCCGGAATCCGGCGCGCGAGACCGTCAGCTTGCGTGCTTGATGGGCGACCGGCGAGCGAGGCCAGCCTTGGCGGGCTTGCGTGTCAACCTGTTCAGATCGGCCCGTGCGTAACACCCATCCCGTGTGACCACGAGGAATCTCGATTGCACGAGCGAGGAGAGAGCAGAGGAGCAGGAGTCGCGATCTGTCGTCCACAGACGCTGCGCCTGTCCCAGTGTCAGCCGCAGGCCCGGCATGGCGACGTATTCGCGTTCGATCCGATGAATCAGCGATTCGTTCGACATGCGGATAACGTCAGTTTAGTGATCGATCGGACGAAGGTCAACGAAAACGCTTCGTCTGTCGCGAAAGCTTGGGCTAGGATGCGCACATGAGCTCGACGACGTCATTCGTCATGGTCGGTGGGTTTCTCGGCGCGGGCAAGACCACGATGCTGGCCCGGCTGGCTGAGCACTACGCGACTGAGGGAAAGCGCGTTGGCCTGGTCACCAACGATCAAGCCGCGCATCTTGTTGATACCAGCCGGCTGCGCGGCCGCGGCTTCGCGGTCCAGGAGGTCGCCGGCGCGTGTTTCTGCTGCAAGTTCGACGACCTGGTCGCCAGAGTCGAGCGCCTCATCGAGCTGGAGTCGCCAGACGTGATTCTTGCGGAGCCGGTCGGTAGCTGCACCGATCTGGTGGCGACCGTCATCCGTCCGCTGAAGGCTATCTATCCCGGTCGCTTCGTGGTGGCGCCCTACGCGGTGCTGTACAAGCCGTCGTTTGGAGCCGAGGTGCTCGACGAGCGCGTCTCGCCCTCGTCTGCGGGTTCCTCCTACATTTTTCAGAAGCAGCTCGAGGAGGCGGACGCCATCGCCGTGAACCGGATCGATGAAATGACCGGCGCCGAGCGGGAGGCGCTCTGTGCCCGCCTCGAGACCAGGTATCCGGGCGTGCCGGTGCTCCTGACGTCGGCGAAGACCGGCGACGGTGTCGATCGACTCATCGCGTTTCTCGATCAGACAGGCACCTTCGGGCGCCGACGCCTGGACGTCGACTACGACCGCTACGCGGACGGCGAGGCCGAGCTCGCATGGCTGAACGGGACGGTGTCGGTGCGCGGGGCGCGGTTCGACGTGGACGATCTGCTCGTCGACATTCTGACGCGGTTGCAGCGCACGCTGGACAGCGAAGGCGCCGACATCGCTCACTTGAAGCTGGTCGGCGACGCAGAGGGACGACAGGGCGTCGCGAGTCTCAGCAGCCGTCGAGGATCTCCCGAACTTGCCGAGCGTTCTGGCGTGCAGACCGAGCAGGTCGCCGTTATCGTCAATGCCCGCGTCGCCGGCGAGCCGGCCGTCCTCGAGGACCATGTGCGCAAGGCCGTGGCGGCGTCGTGCGCCGGACGAAATGTTTCGTGCGACTTTCACGAGCTCGAACGCTTCCGGCCCGGCCGGCCGGTTCCAACCCATCGCTACGTCGAGCCGGAGCCTCTGACTCAGGCCGGCTCCTGACGGAGGCCCCTCGCTGATGCGCGCACTCCTCCTGTCCGCACTGCTCCTGTGCTCGTCGTCCTGGGCCATGGCCGACGAGGTCGACGACTATGTGGCCAGGGAGATGGCGCAGCAGAAGATTCCCGGCCTGTCACTGGCCATCGTTCGAGATGGACAGATTGTCAAGGCTCGAGGGTATGGTCTTGCGAGCGTCGAGTTGAACGTGCCGGCGACAGAGAGGACCGTGTATCAGTCAGGATCGGTCGGTAAGCAGTTCACGGCGGGCGCGGTGATGCTCCTCGTTGAAGAAGGCAAGCTTGGGTTGGACGATCGGATCAGCAAGTACATCGCGGGGACGCCGGACACCTGGAAGGCCATCACGATTCGTCACCTCCTGACTCACACCTCTGGCATCAAGGACTACACCGACGGAAGTGTGATGAACCTTCGACGTGACTACACGGACGATGAGTTGATCAAGCTGACGGAAGACCCTCATCTCGAGTTCATGCCAGGTGAGAAATACGAGTACTCAAACAGCGGTTATCTCCTGCTCGGCATGATCGTCAGTCGTGTGTCCGGAAAGTTCTACGGCGATTTCCTGCACGACCGCGTGTTCGGACCGCTCGGGATGGATACGATTCGCGTGATGAATGAGGCGGACATCATTCCGAATCGCGCCGCGGGCTACCAGCTGATCAAGGGCGAGTGGAAGAACCAGACGTACGTCGCGCCGACCATCAACACGACGGGCGATGGAAGTCTGTACCTGACCGTTCTCGATCTGGCGAAATGGGACTTGGCACTGACCGAACGGCGACTGTTCAAAGCTTCATCATACGAGGCGATGTGGACGCCGGTCACGTTGAACGACGGAACCACCTACCCGTACGGTTTCGGATGGAGGCTCGAGCCGACGAACGGCCACCGCACGATTTCGCACAGCGGCGCGTGGCAGGGGTTTCTGTCGAACATTTCGCGCTTCGTTGACGATCGCCTCACCGTGATTGTCCTGGTCAACACCGACACGGCCGAAACCGGCGCTATCGCGCAAGGCGTGGCCGGCCTGCTCGTTCCCGCACTAAGAACTAAGCACTAAGCACAAAGAACTTCTTCAGTTCGCCGTCTTCGCCAGGCTGGAGAGACTTTCGAACCAGTTCTGAATGATGTTGAGGTGGGTCGGACGCGCCGTGGCGACGTCTTCCTGAACCATCACGAATCGCTGGCCGTCCGGTGAGACGTCGTAGTTGGCGGAGTCGGTATTGCGCTCGAACTGATCCGCGAAGAGTGCTTCGGGTTTCTTCGCCGAGAAAGTGGCGCCGCTCGCGACCGCCACGACCATGACGTTCGCGCCATCGCGATAGAACAATTCGCGGCCGTTCCGAGCCCAGACCGGTTCGATGCCCCCGCCGGTCGACACCAGCCACTTGCCGCCGGTCGGATAACCCTGAACGTACACCTCGTTCCGTCCGGACTCGTCCGAGACGTAGGCCAGCCACCGGCCGTCGGGCGAGATGGAAGGCTGCCACTCGTTGTAGGGACCGTTCAGCACGGGCACGGGTTTGCGATCCCCCGCCATGGGGACCATGAGCACGTCTCGCGGGCTCGTGGGATGCTGTTCGGCGAACACGAACGTCCTGCCGTCGGGCGACCACGATCCGGGACGTTGCTCGAACGGGCTGGTTGAAAGGCGTTCCGCGGGTTGGCTGCCGTCCGCGGGCTGCCAGAACAGGTTGTCCCCGCCGGAACGATTGGACCTGAAGACGAGTCTCGTGCCATCCGGTGTCCAGACCGGCGTGTTGTTGTCCCATCCGAACGCCACGCGGGTGAACGTCTCGCGCGAGAGCTCGTACATCCAGATGGAATTGGTGGCGCCCTGAATGGTGACCGCAACGCGGCGGCCATCAGGAGAGATGCGGGGCCACGTGTACGCGCGGCGAGTCGATGTGACGGGCTGAACATGGCCCAGACGATCGACCCAGACGAGTCGCCGTTCATTGCTCGCGGAATTGCCGGGCACGTAGACGAGCGTGCCATCGTTCGAAAATGAAAACTCGGCATTGCCGACGATGGGTGAGGTCGCGACACCTTCGAGCACGGACACCGGCGGGCCGGTGACCGTGTGCGTTGTTCAGGTCAAACGGCACGGCGAGCAGCGAGCCCGCACGTGCGTATACGAGGTGCCCCGTCGGCGCATATCTCGCGCTGGCGCCTCCTTCAATGATCGTGCGCCGGCTGCCGCTCTCCATCTCCAGCAGATCCACGTGGGCATCGTCGAACGAACTGATGTCGGCGCTGCCGATGGTCATGAGCACGGCTCGTCCGTCCGGCAGCGCTTCGGGCAGGCGATGGCTCTTCTCGTCGCGCGATCGATCGGGTGTTGTCAGAGTCTGGGGCGTTCCACCATCCGCCGCCACACGCGACAGCCCCGTGTAATAAGAAGGCGGGAAGACGATGGTCCCCGCAGGCGTCCATGCCGCACCACGGTCGGCCGTGGGCGCGTCGCAGACGACGCGGGCGGCGCCTCCACTGAGCGACACTTTCTTGAGCTTGCCATCGGCGAAGAACGCCAGCCACTGACCGTCCGGCGAGAAAAACGGGTTGTAGGCTCCGTCCGTTTCGGGGATCGGATCTGCGGTCGGCCTCGACAGATCTCGAAGGTACAGGCGTTGAGTCGTGTCTGACGCTTCACCGACGAACACGATGCGCGACCCATCCGGCGAGATGACGGCGGCAGGAGTGTCCAGCGTCACGAGAGACTGCGCCGGCTGGAGCGTGAGAACGGTCTGCGTGACGCGGGCCGGGATGGGCTTGGTCCGGAGGGCCCGCCAGGCAGCCGCGCCGCCAAGACCTGCGGCGGCGAGCACTGCCAGGATCGCTCCGCCGCGAATGAAGCGCGCGGATGTCAGTATTCCAACCTGACGCCGGGGCTCCGAGATGTCGCCGCCGATCCACTTGAGCTCGCGCAGGAGGTCGCGCGCAGATTGCCAGCGATCGTACGGGTCCTTGGCCAGACACACGCGGACCAGGCGCTCGAGCTGTGGTGGCGCGAGGGGCTGGATCGACGACATGGGAGGCGGCTCTGTGCTGAGGATCGCCGCGATCACGCTGGCCTGCGTCCGCCCCGTGAACGCCCGCCGCCCGGTCGCCATCTCGTAGATGATCGCGCCCAGGGCGAACAGATCCGTACGCGAATCCGCCTCGCGTCCTTCGAGCTGCTCGGGCGCCATGTACTGCAGCGTGCCGATGAGGCTCCCCTCGGCAGTCAACGGCTGCCGAGTCGCCTCTGTGGGCATGTCTATGGGCGCGGTTTCCGGCCGCGATTTCGCGACGCCGAAGTCCAGCAGCTTCGCGCCCGTCGCCGTCAGCATGATGTTGGCCGGTTTCAGGTCGCGATGAACGATGCCGGAGCGGTGCGCACGATCGAGCGCTTCGGTGATCTCGATGGCGTAGCGGAGCACCTGGTCCACCGGCAACGCGCCGCGAGACGCCAGCCGCTCGGCCAGTGTTTCGCCCTCCAGGTATTCCATCACCAGAAAGTCGATGCCGTTTTGGTGGCCGACGTCGAACAGCGTGCAGATGTTGGGGTGCGAGAGTCCGGCGACGGCCCGCGCTTCGCGCTCGAATCGCTCGAGCCGCTCCGGGTTGAACGCCAGGTCGGTCGGCAGGGTCTTGATCGCGACCGTGCGATCCAGCCGTGAGTCGCGCGCACGGTAGATCTCGCCCATGCCACCGGACGCCACCGGTGCGACGATTTCGTACAGGTCCGAGCCGTGTGCCAACCGCGATGGGCATGCTGAGGCAGCGATTATAGCGAGAGGTGACCGCGAGGGCACAATTCGCGGCATCGACGGGAACTGTTTGAGTGGAGTGTCGGGTCGCGCGCGCTGGATGGGTTGTCGATTCGTTGCGCGGCACTCTGAATGCTCCCGCGTAAGACAAACAAAGACATCGATTCTCCCTGTCCAACCGATTCTGGCTGTTCGGCGTCAGTGATTGGTGCTTCGTGATGGGCTAAAATGTTGGATCGTAACGAGACCAGTGCGCCGGCGGTCGTTCACCGTCCGCGTGTGATGTGAGCACAACACGGAGGAGCCACGTGAAAACTCGAGTCTCTCGTCGAAGCTTCGTGGGCGGCCTGGCGGCTGCGGTGGGGTACCTGGGGATTCGGCCCGAGGGACGTCTCTTTGCGCAGACCGGCGTGCCGGTCGCTCGAGGCATGCGCCCGCGGATGTCAGTGTCCGAGTACGACGCCATTGCGAAGCTGGCCGCCAACGAGAACCCGTACGGTCCGCCCGAGTCAGTCATGAAGGCGATGACGGAGGCGTTCAAGTACGCCAATCGCTACGGCTATCCCGACGGCGGCATCGTCGAGGCGCTTGCCGAACATCACGGCGTCAAGCCGGAGAACATTCTTCTTGGAGCAGGGTCAGGAGAGATTCTCGATGTGGTCGGCAGCACGTTCCTGCAGGACGACCGGAAGGTTGTTGGCGTCGAGCCCTCGTACGGCTCCGTGTATCAGCACGCCACCGGAATCAAGGCCGACGCGATCAAGCTGCCGCTGCTCAAGGACTATCGGCAGGACATTCCTGCTATCGTGCATGCCACGAAGACGAATTACCGGGACGTCGGATTCGTGTATCTCTGCAATCCCAACAATCCGACCGGCGTGATCATCACGAAACAGGAAGTCAAGCAGGTGCTCGACGGCATTCCCGAGGACACGCCGGTGCTCATCGACGAGGCGTATCACCATTTCGTGGACGATCCCAATTACGCGACCTCCGTGCCGTACGTTCTCGAGGGACGAAAGGTGATCATCGCGCGGACGTTCTCGAAGATCGCGGCGCTGGCGGGCATGCGCCTCGGCTATGCCGTGGCACCGAAGGCCGTGATCGATCAGATGCAGCCGTACAGCATGGGCAGCATCAATGCGATCGTGAAGTGGGGCGGGGTGGCCGCGCTCAGGGACACGGCGTCGCAGGAGAAGGTCAAGTCGGTCACGCTGCAGCTTCGCAAGAAGACCACATCCGAGCTGACGAGTCTCGGTTACGAGGTGATTCCCTCGGAGACCAACTTCTTCATGGTGCACATCAAGCGCCAGGTCGTGCCCGTGATTGAAGAGTTCCGCAAGCGCGGCGTGGCCGTCGGACGGCCGTTCCCGCCGATGCTCGAGCACCTGAGAGTGTCCATCGGCACCGCGGATGAAATGGATCGGTTCATGGTGGCATTCAAGGACATCTTTGGCGCCGCACCGACGACCGCGGCGAACAACGGCTAGATCGGCGTTCGCTCCGCACGCGTCACCTTCAACGCCAGGCCGCGCGCTTCACGCCGGCCTGGCGTTTTTTTGGAAGATCTCTGATCAGCTTGGTTGGCTATGACGGTGCGTGAGGCAGCCGTCCCCGAAACTGACGGTAGACGTATGTGAAGTACGCGACCGTGAACAGCATCCCGACACTCCACCAGCGCAGCCCGATTCGGAGGCCGTATTCGGATGTGGATGTGTTGTGAATCGTCAGCGCGTACTCCGCCTTCGTAATCGCGGGAAGAACGACAGGGTAGAGAGCGAACACCACGCCAACCAGCATGAAGACGATGAACACGGATGACGAGAGGAAGGCGGCGAGGTCGTTGTCACCGGTCCTGAATCGCGCCTGCGCCATCAGGCTGGCAAAGACGACGATCGGAATGAGGAAGCCGGCAGGCATCGAGCGATAGTTGTCCAGGAGCTCTGGTCGAATCTGAAGCGAGGCGATCAACCCGAGTACGCTCAACCCGCCGGTCAGCCACCAGGCTTGTCGCGCAATCGCCTTCGCCCGGTCCCGCAGTTCCCCCTGCATTTTCAAGACAAGGTAGCTGGCGCCGTGCATCACGAGCACGACGAGCGTCAACAGGCCGATCAGGACCGTATACCAGTCGAGCACGCCCGGATTGGGCTCGACCCTGAAGGTGGTCCACAAGGGAAGGAAGAACGTGCCGTCACGGCCCAGCGGAACGCCGCGAATGACATTGCCGAGCGCGGCTCCAAGAAAGACCGCCAGAAGAGCGCTCGAGATACAGAAGATCGCGTCGAAGAACTGATGCCAGATGGGGTCGGTCACGTGACCGCGAAGCTCAATCGAAATCCCGCGGCCCATCAGCAACCAGAGCACCATCATCAGCGGCAGGTAGAACCCGCTGAAGCTCGACGCATAAAGGCCGGGGAACGCGAAGTAGAGTGTACCGCCCGCCGCGAGGAGCCAGACTTCGTTGCCATCCCACACGGGACCGACGGATCTGATCACCAGCTCGCGATCTCCATCCGTCCTGCCGGCCAGAAAATGAATCGCACCGACGCCGAGGTCGAAGCCATCGAGGACGGCATACACCGCGAGCATGACCGCGACGAGCGCGAACCAGAGTGTTGTCATGCCGTGGCCTCCGGTCCGTGCTCGATTTCACGCAGCATGAGAAAGACGAACAGCAGGCCGAGCACGGTGTACATCCCCAGAAATCCAATCAACGTGAAGAGGCCGTTGCCCGCCGATACCGTTGGCGAGAATCCATGCTCGGTCCTGAGCAGTCCGTAGACGAGCCAGGGCTGCCGGCCGATCTCGGCGGTCATCCAGCCTGCGGTATTGGCAATGTAGGGGAACGGCGCCATCAGCATCAGGATCCAGAGCATCCAGCGCGCCTTGAAAAGAGCCCCGCGCCATAGAAGGCCCGCCGCGATCAGCAGCGTCGCAATGAAGATGGTCCCCAGGCCGACCATGACATGGTACGAGTAATAGAGGAGCGGAATATTGTCAGGCCAGCGGTCCTGCGGGAATGAGCTCAAGCCGCGCACTTCGACCTGCCAGCGGCGATAGGTGAGGAAGCTCAGCATGTTGGGCATGGCGATCGGATTGTCGAGGCTCCGATTCTCCATGTTCGGTTGACCGATGATCACGAGCGGCGCCCCGACGTCGGCGTGGAACAGCGCTTCCATCGCTGCGAGTGTCTCCGGTTGTTCACGCGCGACCATTCGTCCCTGAGCATCACCCGTTGGATAGAGCTGAAGGATCGAGAAGAGGCAGCCGACGGGCACGCCAATGCGCATGAAGAGACGGCCTTGGTGCGCGTGCCGGTCCGCCAGAACGTAGAATGCGCCCAGGCTGGCCATCACGACCGAACCCGTGACGACGGCGCCACCCATCGTGTGCATGTATTGCCAGCCCGCCCAGGGATTGAGGACGAGGGCCCAGAAGCTCGAGAGTTGCACGCTGCCGTCCGCGGCGAATTCGTAGCCAACCGGATGCTGCATCCACGCATCGGTAGCGACGATGAAGTACCCGGACAGCCACGATCCGACAAATACGAGAAGCGACGCGGCCCAGTGGCCAATCCGCCCCAGACGTGATTCGCCGTACAAGAACAGACCCAGGAACGAGGACTCCAGGAAGAACGCGAAGACCCCTTCCATAGCGAGAGTCTGACCGATGACGCCGCCGGCGAACTTCGAGAAGCGCGACCAGTTGGTGCCGAACTGGAATTCGAGGGGAATTCCGGTGACCACGCCGATCGCGAACGAAATTCCGAAGATCCGCCCCCAGAACCTCGCGGCGATGTTGTAGTCGTCGTGGCCCGTCGAGAGATACAGGGTCTTCAGGATCACGAGGAGCAGTGCCAGGCCCATCGTGAGCTGCGGGAAGAGATAGTGGAAGGTGACGGTGAACGCGAACTGCAGGCGGTCGACGGTCAGCGCGCTGTCCATATCGTGGCAGTGGCGACGATTATAGTGGTGAGCGGGTAATGTCGATCATTCCATTGCTTCGAGTGTCCTCAGCAAGTTCTCGCGTTCTTCTCGATAGCGCCCTTCCGGAATGGCTCTCATTTCCCATTTGTCCTCGAGATCCACCAATCGGGCGAAGATTGCTTCACGATCCATTGACGGTGGCGAATCGGCTTTCAAGAAGGGCGCTGCGCCGGTCGAGACGTCATCAGCGGTGGTTCGTCTGCCACGCCACACTCGCCAACCAGTTGTGGCGATTGCCGCGATGGCGATGAACGTGGCGACCCAGACGTTCCTGCCCCAGGGCCGGGCGGTGGCGAGCGGAGTCGCGACGTTGACAACGGGCGGCGCGATTCCGGGCGGATCGGCTCCCACTCCTGCGGCGAGCATGACGCGGACGCCCCCTCGTCCCGGCAACGCAAAAGTCTCGGACCAGAGCTCTTCGCTGTCCACGACGGCGCGAGCCTGAACGCTCGTGCCGACTTGGAGACTCGAAAACTGAGCGCGACCACCGTCGTCGGTGTTAACTCGAAGGACCTGCCCGGTTGACCCGATGTGGAGTTCGATCGGGTGATTGGCGACGCCGCTGGTGAACGTGCCTCGAATGAGACGGACGACCACGGTTCCCGGTGGGAGGTCTCCGACTTGAAGAGGGAGTCCAGCCATCTGCGCCGGCGACGGCATCGCGCCTTCGATCGTTGGTGTCGTCGAGAGCAGTGGAGGTTCGGCGGCCTGTCCGGCGACTTCGACCCCTGGCGAGCGGCCAGACCTGGACATGGTCGGTGCTTGTTGCGCCCCAGTGCGAGCGCACAAGAGCACAACCAGAGCCCCGCCCGCCGACCACCGAAGACGAGCGCTCAGGATGCTACTCGCCACGTGCGGGTTCTGGTGGCGCCACGATGCGGACCTGGACGTTGAACCTCGTACCACAACGCGTGCAGAATCGTGCGTCCGCGTCGCTCGTTCCGTGACAATGACCGCAGATCAACTCGATTCGTCTGGCGTCCCCGTTGGCACGTTCCGCCGCCGCAGGCTGCTCCCGTGCGACACTTCCACGAGCGGCCGCCCGGCTTGCGCGGCGCTGCTGCAATTCGCGCTCCAGACGAGCACGAACCTCGCTGGCGTCGGTTGGTTCATTCATGATGTCAACGCCGCCTTTCATGAATCGTGACGACGGTTGTTACTGCTGAAACCTGAAAGTTGCTCCCAAAAGGACCCTGAGATCGCGGACATCGCCGTCGAGCGTGTACTCAGCGGTTGCGAGAATCGACCACGAGCGCTGCAGCGTGATGACCGCAGACGACCCGAATCGGCTGGTCTCCGGCCGAGTTTCGATCACGAACCCGTCGCTTCGAAGAAAGCGCACGACCGAGAGCGAAGTAGTGTAGTCGCCCGTGAGGTACACGTGCCCGCCAATCGGATGTCCTACGGAGAAATACGTGGAATGGTAACTGGATGTCTGTCGGTCGATCAGGTTGTCCGAGACGGTAACATCGAACCGGGATTCGAAGAGATTTGACAGATAGGCGCCGATCAACCACCGCCCGGACGACGCATCCTCCCGGTTGTCTTTATCTCTGGTGTACCCACCGTAGACCCGCGCGCCCTGAAAGATCTCGACTGTCGCACGTCCTCCGACCGATTGGTAGAGCAGTCCCTCTATCGAGGCCGGCGCGACCGGACGCCCGGCCAGAATGTCGTCGCTCAGCCCTCGTGTGTCGATCGATCGGCCGCGATTGAACGTGCCTTGAATCTCTACCCTCGAACTCGCCGAGTAGTGGCCGTTCACGAAGAAGTAGTTTAGGCCTGCTGGTGCCCGACCGGCTGGTTTCTGGAGGTCGATTTCGCCCACCTGATAGACGAAGACGCGTGCGCCAACCGGAAGGAAGTTGGTGAAACTGAGGACGGATCGCTCCGTCACCGATCCGTGCTGAATCCGAACGTATCCCGCAACGTGCTTTCGGGCGCCCTCGCCCTCGAGCGCCACGTACCCGCCATACTTGTAGACGTCGTTCTCATATCCCGTGTCATAGACGCGTGGTTCGAGGCCGCCAAACATGACGCCTCGGAAGCGTCCCAGGGCCGTCGGTACTGGTAGGACCTTGCGTCACCTCGAATAGCGCACCGGCAACCGATCCGAGCCCGCCCAGATCGTTGATCCACATATGACCGCCGCGTACTGCCATCGTGCCCTCGTTGAACCGTACTCCGGCGAACGCGTCGTAGATGGATGTGTGGGCTTCCCGATCCTCTGACGTAAATCGCGAGTGACGGATATCAAGCCCAAACTCGAGGCCATCGTCGACTCTTTCTGGCGAGCGATACACCACGCTCGAGATGAATTCCGTCTGCGCGGCTCCCGGCGCATTTGGTGCCGTCACGTTGGCCGAGTTTGAATAAAACGACACGCGACCCCAGGGACCACGCTTGACCGGTCGCGATGACATCGGCAATTGCTGAATGGATGAAGAGGCCACGGCCATGTCGGGAGTCGCCACACCGGCCGCAGGTTCCACGTTTGAGGGGGCAGCAGGAGCCGGCCCCATCGGGGCTATCGACGAAGGCTGGGTCTCGGGGCTCTCGGGCGCCACGCTGAGCTCGCCGACCGGGAGCGGTTTGGAGGACTGCGGAGAGGGCGAGGCGGCCACTACGATGCCCGAATCCTCAGTCTGATCCGATGGGACCTCTGAAGTCTCCGCATTCGAGACGACGATCGCGAGTGATTGGCCATCGGGTGGTGACGATTCAACGCGGTATGGCGCACGTCTGGACAGGTTGATCACAATTCGTGTGAGAAGCGGCGCCTTCGAGACCTTGATCACTTGAATCAGTCGGATCGGTCCCGCACCACCCACGATCGACGGCACCGTCCCTGGGGAAATCTCGGGGAGATCGATGATCAGCGCCGGAAATGCCGACTCGGTCGTCATGCGGGCTCCGATCAGTCCATTGGTCGCGTGAATCGTCACCAGTACGCCATCGGACGTCGCGCCCGTGACGACCCGTACGAGATGGGCCGGCGCCACGGCGTCGGCATCAGCGACGGTCCCATCGGCGACAACGTCCGGGCGGCGAGCTCCCAGGACGATGCGAGATTGCGAAAGGAGCAGCGTCAGCAAAAGGCCCACGGCGCGCGTCCGGTTGGTCATAGCCACACCTTAGTCGTCCGACTTTCCGTTGGGATGGCACGAGTAGCACGCGTTGGAGTCGTATCGATAGCCCGATCGACCTCGGTGCTCGTTGTCCGTGGGCCCCCGTTCGTGGCAGACCGTGCAGCTGAACTCCCGGTAGTTGCCGGGATTCAGGTGGCACGATGCGCAGTCGCGGTTGTGCGGGCCAGTCAATGGGAATCTGGTGTGGCTGAAGACACCCTGCGACCAGGACGAATCGGTTGCGCGATGACACGACTGGCAGGTTGTCGGGAATCCCGCGTTCCGGTGATTGGGATCCTGTGTCCTCTCGTAGTCCGTGCGATGACAGCCGTAGCAGTCACGAGGAGTGCCGGCAAATCGATTGTTCTGATGGCACGCCGTGCAGTCCACTCGCGCGTGCTGGCCCTGCAACGGAAAGACCTGGTTGTGATTGAAGGAGCCGTTGCCCCAGGTCGGATCGGTCGGCCGGTGGCACTGCTGACACGTCGTCGGAAATCCCGATGACTTGTGATTGGGATTCTGTGTCCGGTCATAGTCGGACCGGTGACAACCCACGCAGTCGCGCGGCGTTCCGGCGTACACCCCGTTCTTATGGCACGCCGTGCACGATTGCTGGGCGTGTGCGCCGACGAGAGGAAAGACCTGGTTGTGGTTGAAGTTGCCGTTCCCCCAGCTCGGATCGGTGGGACGATGGCACTGTTCGCAGGTCGTCGGGAAGCCGGACGCCTTGTGATTGGGATTCTGGGTGCGGTCATAGTCGGAGCGATGACAGCCGACACAGTCGCGCGGCGTCCCCCCATACTGGCCGTTCTTATGGCACGCCGTGCACGACTGCTGGGCATGCACACCCACGAGTGGGAAGACCTGGTTGTGGTTGAAGTTGCCGTTCCCCCAGCTCGGATCGGTGGGGCGATGGCACTGTTCACAGGTCGTCGGGAAGCCGGACGACTTGTGATTGGGGTTCTGGGTGCGATCGTAGTCGGAACGATGACAGCCAACGCAGTCGCGTGGCGTCCCGCCGTACTGGCCGTTCTTGTGGCACGCCGTGCACTCCTGCTGAGCATGCACCCCCACGAGCGGGAAGACCTGGTTGTGGCTGAACGCGCCGCTCTGCCAGCTTGAGTCCGTTGGACGATGACACTGCTCGCACGAGGTCGAGAATCCCGACCGCAGGTGGTTCGGGTTCTGCGTGCGATCGTAGTTGTCGCGGTGGCAGCCGACGCAGTCGCGCGGAGTCCCGTTATAGCGGCCATTGACATGGCACGCCGCGCACTCCTCGGTGGCGTGCTGGCCCACCAGAGGGAAAAACGAATTGTGATTGAACGACGAGCTGGCGCCGCCCCAGGTGGGACTGCTGGGACGGTGGCATGTGGCACAAGTCGTCGGGAAACCGGCGGCAGCGTGATTGGGATTCTTGGTCTGGTCGTAGTCGGCGCGATGACAGCCCACGCAGTCGCGAGGCGTTCCCGCGAAGACCCCACCGCGGTGGCACGTGGCACACGCCACGGTGGCGTGCACGCCGACGAGCGGGAACGTCGCATTGTGATCGAACCGGGCCTGTGTGAACGTTTCGTCGGAGGCCTTGTGGCACGCCTCGCATGTGGGCGGGAAACCGGCTGCCCGGTGATTAGGTGAGCGAGTGGCGTCGTAGTCTTTCTGATGACATGTGACGCAGGCAAGGTTGGCTGTCTTGAACTGTCCGCCTCGGTGGCATGTGTCGCAGCCGAGCGTCCTGTGCGCGCTGTTGAGCGGTGTGCCAGTGGCGCCGGCGTGATCCCATCGCACCGCCGTCCAGGCAATCGGGCGGTGGCACGCCTCGCACTGCGCGCCGAGGCGCAGCTGATAACGATCGTCCTGACGGCGAATCCAGTGACACGCGTAGCAGGTGTTCGGCGTGCCTTTGTAGATGCCACCCTCGTGACAGGCTTCGCATGCCACCGTCAGATGCCGTCCCTCCAGGCGGAATGAGGTTGAGTTGTGGAACGATCGATTCGGCGTCTCGGTCTGCGCGGCGGCCTGGACGGCCCAGGCAAGAGCCAATGCCAGCGCGGCCAGAAGGGCTCTGCCGCGCCCGATCATCGTTGGGCCTCTCCGACGACACCGGTGGCAGTCGTTGGCGCGCGGAGAGCGAGAATGCGGCGCGGTGCCGGCACCCACAACGCGGCCTTGTCCTCGAGCTTGTGGCAGTCGATGCAGCGCTCTCCAAGTTGTCCCTTGTGCACATCCACATGACACGTCGTGCAGCGTGAGTCGACCTTGAACTGCACCGCCGTCCCCTGGCCAGCCGGGAAGCGGCCGGTCACCGATTTGTGGCACTGGCTGCACTCGGCCGTGAGGTGGCGGCCGGCAAAAAAGCTCGCGAGCGCCGTGTTGCGATGCTTGTATCCGGTGATTTTGAACTGCGTCGTCGAGTGGCAGGTCTCACAAGTGGTAACCACCTGACCGAGATGCACATCGCGGTGACAGGCAGCGCACGTCGTTGAAAGCCCGGTCAGCCTGACGGCAGCGCCAGTGCCCGCCGGAAACGTACCCGACTCGGACTTGTGGCATTTGCTGCAGTCAACGGAAGCGTGAGCGCCGGTGAGCGGGAGCTTCGTGCGCTCATGCGGGAAATTGGCGACGGAAAATTTGGCGCGGTCGATTGAGTGGCAGCGCTCGCATGCGTCGCCGACTTGCCCCAGATGCACGTCCTTATGGCACGTGGCGCAGGTGGTTGAAGCATTCTTGTAACGAACGCGTGAGATCGGCATGCCAGTTCGGACAGGCTGGACCGCCGTCGTTGGAGTGTGGCAGCGATCGCACGAGACCGGAGCATGCTGTCCCGCGAAGAACTCGGCCGCTCGCATATGCTTGTACGTCGGCACCTTGAAGGTCGCGGTGCCGTGGCAGTTCTGGCACGCGAGGCCCAGTTCCTTGTCATGGGCGTCCTCATGGCACGACACACAATCGGACGTGAGGCCTCGGAACCCAATCTCACGGCCTGTGGACAGCCGCCCGGAAGCGGCCGGTTTGTGGCAACTCACGCAACTGGTCGACGCATGCTTTCCGCTGAGAGGGAATGGCGTCGTCGCATGATCGAAAGGAGCCTTGGCGAACCCGGCCTCCGTGTGGCAGGCCTTGCAGTCCTGGACAAATTCGCCGCGATGAGGATCTTTGTGGCAAACCGCGCAGCGATCTGCGCTCAACTTCACCTTGATCGCCGGCTGCACGTGGCATTTCGCGCATTCCACCGTCTGGTGCTTGGCCATGAGCGGATAGTCCGTGCGGTCGTGATCGACACGTTTTGTACGCCACGTCTCCGCGACGTGACATGTGCTGCAGCTTGGCCCGAACCGCTCCTTGTGGGGATCCTGGTGACAGGCACTGCACTGAGCGAACTTGATTCCGCGATAGACCTGATTGCGATGGCATGAGGTGCAGGCGACTGTCCGATGTTCGCCCGTCAATGGGAACGCAGTCCTGGAATGATCAAAGGCGGCGTTGGTTTCCTTGAATGCGACTTGAGTCGTGTGACAACGCTCGCAGGTAGACCCAAGACTTCCCTTGTGAGGGTCCGCGTGGCAGGAAGCGCAAGCCGGCGTCAGGCGTGTGTAGGACCGTGTCTTGTGGCACGCGATGCACTGTGCGGCAAGAGGTGCATGCTTGCCGTCAAGAGGGTAGCCCGCATCTCTCGCATGATCGAACGAACGAACGTCGAACGGCCTCAGTTCTGCGTCGATGCCCATGTGTTCGACGTGACACGCGACGCAGTCGGTCGTGACGGCACGGTGCACGCCTTTCTTTGCCGCGATGCGCTGCGCGATTGGTTGATGGCAGGTCAGACAACCCCTTACTGATACCTGTTCGCCGGCTTCGTGACATTTCTGACAGTTGCGGATGCCCTCGAGCTGGGCATGCGGGCGCGATAGCGGGCCCGGTGACACCAGGGCCCCGAGCTGGCGCGCGGATGTCGTAGCACCGACCGCGGAGCCTAGAGCCATTACTACCCCTAGGACGGCACCGAGGAGGCGAGCATCCTCCCGGCGCGCTCGCTGATCCAGGGCCTGTCCAGTCCGTTCGCCATTCACATCCGCTCCGAGACCACTCACCAGAGGTGCGGGCCGTAGCCCATGTACACGGCGACCGCCACGTGCGCCGTGACGATGACGAACATCACGTACACAAGAGGCAGATGAAACACGTGCCACAGATCGAATAGCTTCTTCGTCGTGCGCAGATATGCGAGGCGCCTGGTCAGATAGGCCCGCTCCGTCACGAGATCGATGGCCTCTGAGAGCGCCTTTGTGGCGCCGTCGTCCGCCGTGAGAAGCTCGCTCCGGAGCTTCGTGAGGCGTCGCTGGAGTTGCCAGCCGCCGAAGAAGTACCCAGTCACAGTCGGGCGGGCGACACCGTGGCGCTCGGACTCACGCTCGAACTGTTCGAAGCGGTCCATCAACGACGGGGGGATCAACCAGGCGAGCGATTCTTTGAGGTCGCCGGCCCGTTCGCTGAGCTCACCCTCGCTGACCTCGACGCCTCGAATCGTTCGCGGAATGCGAACGTACAGATAACGACCGACGAATCCGGAGAAGGCGACGATCATCATGGACCAATAGGCCACCGACACCAGGCCGTTGAACTTGAAGGCCGTGTGGTACGTGACCAGCACGGGTCCGACGATGCCGCAGAAGATATGAATCTCCAGCCAGGTCTTCAGGCTCCCGATGCCCCGAAGGCGTCGTGAGCGCTTGAGTAGCATGTAGCCGAATGGAACGAGCATCAGAATCGCGCCGACGATGCCGAGGACGCGTCCGATTGCTCCTGACGGTCGGAGCAGTGCGTGCAGTGGGTGATAGCCGCGAACCCGAATCGGCGTGCTGTAATAGTGCCAGCCGTCGAGGCCGATGAGGATCCAGGCGCTTACCAAGAGCGCAACTACCGCGCTCAGGATGACGCCGTTCAAGAGCGATCGAACTGACAGGAGCTCCAGCCTGGAGGCGCGCCTGGCGCGAGGGCGCCGTGACGGGGCGATGGGAAACTGAGGCAGGGGTGGCCACGTTTACGCTTCGATGACGCAATCGCTCAGGACCGACGTGACGCACGCGAGCACGTACCCGCTCCGCCGGTCGTCCTCGTCGAGCACGTCGGATGAACATTCGACCTCGCCCTCGAGGACACGCGTCCGGCACGTGCCGCACACTCCAGACCGGCAAATCGACGGGATATCGAAGCCGTGATGTTCGGCGGCTTCGAGCAGAGTCTGCTTCGCGGAAATCGATCCTTCTCGTCGGCTCTTCGTCGCCTTCAAACAGTACGAGGCCGATTGAGCGACGCGACGGCCGCCATCGTCGACGGGATCGCGATGGCGAGCGGATGATGCGATCGCGGCCTCGAAGAGCTCGGAGCGAATCTGTCCCTGCATCATGCCGAGCTCCGATAGCATCGCTGAGACGCCGTCGATCATCTGCTGTGGACCGCAAATCATGGCGACTGCGTGGATCAGGTTTGGCACCGTGCCGAGCAGACTCCGATCGATTCGGCCGGGATAGACATCGGGGCCTGCGTCGCCCCCGGTCACGGCGAACGTCACCTGGATATGAGGACTGCGTCGCGCGAGCCATGTCAGCTCGTCGCGGAACGCGAGGTCGCGCAGCGTGCGCGAGGAGTAGAGGAGATGAATCGGGCGGGTCGGCTCCGCGAGAGCCGCGTGTCGCAACATGCTCATCAGTGGCGTGATCCCGACGCCCCCCGCTATGAGCACGATGGGTCGATCATCCTCGGTAGGATAGGTGAAGCGGCCGGCTGGTGCGCGAACAGAGAGCAACGTTCCTGGTCGCGTCGTCGCGTGCAGCGCGCCCGACACGAGGCCTTGCCGCTTCACTGAGATCTCCAGATAACCCGTGGCTTCCGGCGCGGAGCTGATGGAGTAGCAGCGAACGTTCTCCTGTCCGTCGGTACGCATGCGTACCGTCAGGAACTGACCAGCCTCGAAGAGGAATCCTTCGGGCCGCGCGAGGCGGAACGTGCGGATGTCCGCGGTTTCGTCGATCACGGACAGCACGGGAACCTGCACGAAACCCTTTGGCCGGGTACTTCGCGAGGCAGCGGGCTTTGCGATTTCGACCGATGTCGGACGCGGTCCGCCGCCTTCCGCGGGCGCGGAGGCGGAGACTCGAGTTCGACCCCAGCGTTCGCACAAAGCGAACCAACAGGCGTGAGCCGCGAGACCGGACGCCACGCCTGCAACGCTCGGAAGCAGCCAGGGGAGGGCGCCGAAGCCCGCCGAGACGAGCGCGAGCGGGCTCAGCAGCCGAGCGCCTGCTCTGTGATTACGCAGCGACGCGGCCGCCACGTGGAGCGTCGTGACGAGAGCGAGCAGTGGAATCCCCAGCGACGGTTCGAAAAGGGACACAACCTTGCTTTCTAAGCCGAGACTAAGAACGGTCCGTCCGCACTCCGCCTATCTCGAAAAGCGTTCCGACGATTGAGGATGCTGCGCTGCGCAGGCTGCAAATCTCAAACCAATGTCGCCTTGGGGTAAGAAGGGATGTGCGCGTGCAATCGCGGTAACCGCACATCTGAATATGAGGCTGAAATTACACACTCGCTCGAGAGTGAGAGGTCAAAGCGAAAACTTCTCACCGTAAGATGCCGCTAAGAAACAGTCGAGGTTGCAGCGCTCGGCTAGGAAGATCCCATCGTCTGTGATTCCGACGCGCTCACGTCGAAATCCTGTTGCGAGGATTGCCGGAGCGTATAGCCGAGACCACGCACCGTGTGAATCAGATGTTCACAGCAGAACGCGAGCTTCTGCCTCAAATACGAGAGGTACACGTCCGGCGTATTCGAAGCAGAGTCGAGGGTGCCACCCCAGACATGTTGCAGGAGTTCCTCGCGAGTGACGATGGTTTCCGCTCGGAGCATGAGAAAGCGCAGCAATCGATATTCGGTGGCCGAGAGGTCCAGAGGCTGGCCGCAGAGCGCAATCACCTGCTTGTGGGGATCGAGATGGAGCGGGCCGTAATCCATATCGGCGCTCAGGTGTCGCGTTCGACCGCGGCGAAGCAGGGCCCGAACGCGGGCCATGGTTTCGAGGGGTTCGATCGGTTTGAGAACACAGTCGTCCGCTCCCGCATCGAGGAGTCTAGAGCAGAGATTGTCCGACCGCGCGTCCACGAGCACCATGACCGGAACGTCGCGATGCGCGTCGCGAATGTTTCGACACACCGCTACGCCATCACAGTTGAGGTGATGGCTCATGACGACCAGATCGTAATGTCCCCGAGTGGCGTGTTCGGCGGTGAGCGAACAGTCATCAAGCGCATCCACCAGGAAGCGTTCCCTGACAAACGCGTCTCTCAGAAGCCGCCGGGCCGCCGCGTCTTCTTCAATGAGCAACATTCGCATGGGTCGTCCAGTGTCGAGGCGCCATGAAGACGCAGCAGTATGACATTCTTAGATAAACCCAGCGTTAACCGTCGTCTACTTGTGCGTGTCTGGCCAAAAGACCGTCGTTCCCAACCGCATCCCCAAGGCGTTTGATGCGATCCCCGAGCGTGGATCGCTTGATCTTGAGCAGCTCGGCCGCCTTCGACTTGTTCCCGCCGCTGACGGCCAAGGCCCACTTGATGAGGCCGGCTTCAACGTTCCGAAGATGGTCATCGAGGGCCACGCCTTCGGAGCTGGTGTCGACCACGAGTTGAGGAGGAAGGTCGTCGGTCGTCTTGTGGAACAGCACCGACCCCGGAACACATCCCATCCGCAGTCCGTCGCAGATGCACGTCTGGGCCATCCGCTCGCAGACGTTCTCGAGCTCGCGCACGTTGCCCGGCCACGAATAACGCATGAAGAGGTCGGTGACGGCAGCGCTGACCGGCGGAGCCTCTCGGCCGCGCTGACGAAAGTATCGCGTCAGAAAATGCTGCATCAACAGAGGGATGTCTTCCCGCCGCTCTCTGAGGGCGGGAAGCGCGAGCGGGATCACATGCAGGCGGTAGAACAGATCCTCGCGGAAACGATTCGCGGCGATCAAGGGCCGCAGATCTCTCTTGGATCCCGCGATCACACGGACGTCGACCTGAACGGGCCGCGTGCCTCCCAGCCTCTCGATGGTGCGATTCTGGAGCACGCGCAGCAGCTTCACCTGCATCGACATCGGCACGTCGTCGATATCATCGAGGAAGATGGTGCCTCCCTGCGCCAGCTCGAATCGGCCGAGACGGCTGGTGATGGCACCCGTGAAGGCCCCTCGTTCGTGGCCGAAGAGCTCCGATTCGATCAGCGTGTCCGAGAAGATCGCGCAACTCACCGGCACGAACGACTTCGTGCGGCGGCGGCTGAGGTCGTGGACGAGATTCGCGATGACCTCCTTGCCTGTGCCCGTCTCACCGGTAATGAGGACGTTGCTCTCGCTGTCGGCCACGACCTTGACGAAATCCACGATGGCGCGCATGCGTGGGCTTTCGCCGACAACGACGGAGTCCGCGGTGAAAGGCTGCGGATACGTGCTCATTGGCCCGGCCCCAGCACGATGAGCCGACCGAATCCCTCGATCTCTTCGGCCAGCGCCGACTCGATGCCCACGTAAAGTGTCAGGTGCGCGCTGGGGCAGCCGACGCAGTGCCCGGACAGCCGTACAGTCGCATTGCCATCGACGACGGCCACGAGCTCGATGTCGCCACCGTCCCGCTGGAGGTACGGGCGCGCGCGGTTGAGTACGTGCTCGACTTGGTCGGCGGAGACCTGGCGTCGAGTGTTGGGGGCGTCTTTGGCTGCCGGATTTCTGGGAGCGAGTGCCATCATGTCGTCTCCGGATCGCCGTGCGCTTTGACCGAAGAGCAACGGTCGTGCCGGAAATCCGTCAGTGGCTGGAAGTTCGCTAAACCTTGGGAAACATGGTCATTTGAGCGGAGACAGCGCGCGCGTCTGCCGCCGTACGTATGGAAAAGTGGTGCGAACTATTTCCCGCGGCTGGAACTATTCCGCGCCGAACGACCTTCGACGGTCGTCAGTGACGCGGAGGCGGGGTTGATCCGGGATCGATGATACGGTCCATCAGGGCTGCGGCTCGCTGGCGAGCCACCCCTAGTCGTTCCTCGACGCCATCGAACATGAACGAGTGCCCGGCATCGACGGCTTCGGTGATCGGCACTTGAGCCTGTTGGAACGCCGTCTCGAGTTCGGTGCGCCGATTGACATCCTTGACACGGCGGATGAGCGACTGGGCGGCATTCAGCGACTCCCGAACTTCTCGGATCCCCTCGAGCAGCAATCGAGCACGCGCGCCGGATTCGGGTTTGGGCACGTTCTTGCCAGGTCCGTGGCATTCGTTACACCGGCCCTCGAGCGACTTGGGCGAAAGAAGATACGCGCCAACGTCGCCGTGACACGTTGAGCAGGTTGGTGCGCGCGAATCACCGGATCTGAGCACTTCGTAGTGCCGGCTCTTTTGAAATGCGGTGTACGGGCCCGCATGACACACGCCGCAGGTCTTCGGAAGGTTCCATTCCCTGGTCGGGCTGCTCGGCAGCCTGCTCGGGAGGATTCCGTCGTGGGCTCGGAACGATTCGAAAGTCGTGGGATCGCCCCCATGGCACCGCTCGCAACCGACGTCCTTTCGGCCATGCGCGGACGTATCCCAGTCTGAGACGTGTCGCGGGTCTGGCGCGGTCGGGTTGGCGATGTGGCAATCGGCGCACCGGCTAGGTTGCGCCAACGCCGCATCAGGTGTTCCGATGGTCCAGCATAAGACCACAGAGGCGAATAGAAGTGTCCGGGGCATCGTCATTGGCATAGGAGCTGATTTGGAGACCAGAGGATACGTCAAGGTTCGGACCGATGTCGACTCGAAAGGTGGGTCTTCAAGATCTTTCTAGCGGTTGACTTAGACGGAAAACCGCCATCCTTAACGGAACCCCGCAAGGATGGGGCAGGACTGAGTTGCACGGCGCTGCAATAACTGCGGCGGACTTCGCGCCTGAGCATGGCACCGTGGTTGCGAGTGCCTGCGACGTGGGAGATCGGGTGACACCGTAACCCAGTCATATGCTGGACCGAGAACAAGTCCTGACGGTCTTGCGCCGCAGATTTCCGGAATCGACGGCGACCCAGGTGGCGACGGCCGCAAACTTGATTCTGGGTCTTGAGGACGGCTGGACCGATGTCACGGTCGAACGATGCGAGCACGGACGACCCTACCTGGTCTTCTGCTGCGGCGAGGCTGAACGCGCGCACGCCGCAGAATTCCGGATCCTCCGCCGGCATCCCCGCGCCGTGCAGGTGGATCCTGAATGCTGAAGGAGCCGCTCTCGATGTTCGGCGAGCTCGACGACCCTCAAATCGATGCCTTGTTGCTCTCGCAGGTCGTCGGTCGAATCGCGTGCCACGGAGAGGGTCAAACCTACGTCGTGCCCGTCACCTACGTGTATGCGGGCGGCGCAATCCTGGGTCACACCTATGAGGGTTTGAAGGTCCGCATCATGCGGGCCAACCCCGACGTCTGCTTCGAGGTGGACCGAATGGAGACCATGGCCAACTGGCAGAGCGCCATCGTGTGGGGCACCTACGAGGAGCTCGTCGGCGATGAGGCATCGCAGGCCATGGAGGTCTTCCTCAGGCGCCTGATGCCGTTTGTGATCAGCGAAACCGCGATGCCGCGGCACCAGCAGGACACCGCCGCGCCAACCGGGGCGAGTGTCGATGTCTCCTCACGCCGGGGCATCGTCTACCGCATCAACATCACCAGAAAGACAGGTCGGTTCGAGAAGCGCTAGAGATCTGGCGGTTCACGACACCGTCGGCGCGAACACGATCCCGATCACGACCGCCATCACCATCGACAGAAGCCACCCCGCCAGGCAGACTGCCAAGGCTCTCATCGTGCTCGTGTAATCAAGGGCCTGACGAACGGCGACGACCATGGCGATCAACATCCAAACGGACACGATCATGAACACCAGCGGGCCGACGACCGGCAGTATCCCGAAGATTCGAAGGGCGCCGGGCGCCGACGAGAATCCGATCGTTCGCAGCAGCTGCCCAACGTCCGCACGGGTATCAGGCGTTGGCAGCAATCGAACGCCGATCACGCATGTCAGCGCGGCCCACGCGATCCAACCCACGACGGCGGCCAGCGTGCTGATCGCGATCGATTGCGGATCACCGTGACCAATCCCTGGCGTCCCGATGCCGGTTGCGACACACGATATCAGGACAACGAGGGCAGCCTCCGGGAGAGCCGAGCGATCGGCCTCCACTTCTTCGTAGGCGCCGGGATCGAGCCGAGCCGCACCAAGCACTCGGTGTGCAAAGGATGAGCGCATGACATCAACTCGCGGCCGACTGCGCACCGTGGCTGTCTCTGGACTCGGGTTTCCCATCACTTCTCCCGCTTCGTTCGACTTCGATTGTGCATTCGGTCAGAAGGGCAGCCAGCGCCCCGATCGCCGCGACCACAGGAGCAAGCACGGCGCCGACCACGCCCACCGTCAGGGGGAATTCGGCGACGGTCCGTGACCCTTGTTTGACGACGACGCGCCGGACATTCCCTTCCTCGATGAGCGTCTTTACGCGCTCAATGACGTGTCCGCTCTTGACCTCGAACGATTCCCACCATGAAGGTTCCGCCATGATTTACGCCTCCTGATGACGCCAACACCCGCCAGAAGATTCACGCGTCGTGCCAATCTTCAACCACACCGACTCGGCGACCTCGAAACGACAACAAACTCGGTCCAGCGGTCATCCGCCGAGATTAATGCCGATCAGACGCCCGATGCCGAACGTCAGGATGGCCGCCGCGAGGCCGAAGACGACCTGCCGCGTGCCTGAAAAGAGAACGGAGCGTCCGGTCATCAAGGTGATTCCCGCTCCGATGGCAAATAGTCCAACGGCACTGAGGGCGAGACTCGCCGCCACTGCGGACATTCCGGTCAACACGAGAAACGGCAGCACGGGCAGGATGGCGCCTGCACCGAACAGGATGAACGACGACACGGCGGCCTCCCAGGCCGAGCCGCCCAGTTCGGCCGGGTCGATGCCAAGTTCCTCCTTCACCAACGTGTCGAGCGACGTCGCCTGATTGCGCATCAGCTGCGCCGCGAGATCGCGCGCCTGTGTCTCGGGGATTCCTTTCGCTTGATAGATGAGCGCCAGCTCTTCCTGTTCCTCTTCCGGCACCTCGCGAAGCTCTGCCTCCTCTATACCGATCTGACGCTCGTACAGTTCGCGCGAGCTCTGGACCGACAGCCACTCGCCGAGCGCCATCGAACCTGCGCCAGCCAGCAGTCCCGCCACGCCCGTGACCAGGATGCCGTGCTCGCTCAACTGCGCGCCCGCGACGCCCATGACCAGGCTGAGGTTCGATACGAGTCCGTCATTGGCTCCCAGAACAGCGGCCCTCAGGGCGTTTCCACCAGCCGTCCGGTGTCGGCCTTCAATCTCTGCCAGCGTTCCGCCTGTCATGCCGCTCGACGTGCCCGCCGTAACCGCTGACAGGAGTCGGGCATGCGAACGTTCATCGGCCGGCATCGATGTTCCGCTCGCCTCCGGCTGAGACGCGTACCGCCCGCTATCCACTCGCTCGTTGCTCGTGATGGCAGGCAGGACAAACCGCGGACCGAACCGGCGCGCCAGGGCCGCAAGAAGCCGCGTGCGCCAGCCGGGGCGTCGTGCGGGAAGCGTTCGCCCGGCGGCCTTCAGCTTCTCTTCCCAGAAGAGCGCGTGCGTCTCTTCGGTCTCCGCGAGCTTGCGATAGACCGTCGACAGCTGCGGTTGGCGTTCCGCGTCCGCCAGCGCGCGATAGAGCGCCGCGCCGTCGATCTCGCCTTGCCAGTTGGACTGGTACTGCCGAACTTTCGACCCGTCGGTCATGCGGCCTCCAGGAAGGAATCAGTCACCGATCTCGACCGCGGTGTGAAAACCTCCAGGGTTCTGTGAAACTTTCCCCACCTCACAGTAGCCATGGTCAATTAATAACCGGGCAACACCATGAAAAACCGGTCCTGGCCACCTGGGAACGCTCCATGCAACTCCGAAACCGCGTCCCCCGTTCTTGTCTGAGCCGAGGTTGCCATGTTGACCATGCTTTTTCAAAACAGGACCGATGCCGGCCGACAGCTGGCCGGGCGACTCTCGCGCTATGCCCGCCGGCCCGATGTCGTCGTTCTCGGGCTGCCGCGAGGCGGCGTCGTCGTCGCTCACGAAGTCGCCGAGTCGCTGGGCGTCCCGCTGGATGTGCTCGTGGTTCGCAAGCTGGGCGTGCCCGGCCACCAGGAGCTCGCGTTCGGGGGCATTGCGGCCGGCGGGATTCGAGGTACTGAACGACGAACTGGTGAAGCAGCTGGGGCTCTCGACTGCGGTGATGGAGGCTGTCGTGGCTCGAGAGACTCAGGAGCTCAAAGAGCGAGAACATCTCTATCGAAGAGATCGGCAGCCCCTCGATCTGGCGGGCAAGACAGTCATCATCGTCGACGACGGACTGGCTACAGGCGCGACGATGCGAGCAGCCGTAGCCGCCGTCAAACAGAGCCGACCCGCGACGATCATCGTGGCGGTGCCCGTAGGTGCTGCGGCCACCTGCCACATGATGCAACAACTGGTCGATGAGGTCGCCTGTCTCTATTCGCCGCACGGCTTCAACGCGGTCGGCTTGTGGTACGAGGAGTTCGAGCAGACCAGCGATCGTGAAGTGCGCGCGCTGCTCGATCGGTCGACGACACGCGCGATTGCCTGAGTATTCAGCGCAGGGGCGAGGCAGCGAGCGCCCCGTGGCAAAGAGTCGGCGCTGGACGATGGAGGGGGGACCGGGTCGGAAGGTGTACGGCGTTCAGTGAATTACGAAGTCGTCTTGCTTCCGGCGTGCGGCGTTGGCCGACCGAGTCCGAACTTCTCGATCCGATAGCGAATCTGGTCGCGATTCATCCCCAGCAGAACGGCGGCTCGCGTCTGATTGCCGCCGGCGCGTTCGAGCGCCTGTTCGACCAGTTGCCGTTCAAGCTCTTCGAGGTTGACGCCCGAGGCCGGCAGCCGGAACCCGTCGGACACCTGCCCGGGCGACAAGAGCGCAAAGTCTTCCGGGAGGAGCGTGTCGTGGTCGGCCAGCAGCATCGCCCGCTCGACGGCGTTTCTCAACTCGCGCACGTTTCCGGGCCAGGAATAGTGTTCGAGCACATTCAGCGCGCTCGGTGAAATGCTTCTCACACTCTTTCGGAACTCGCGATTGAACATGTCGACATAGGCATTGGCGAGCAGGGGAATGTCGCTGGCTCGTTCTCGAAGAGGCGGCATGTGAATCGCCAGGACCTGCAGGCGATAGAAGAGGTCCTCGCGGAACTTGCCAAGTTGCACGGCCTCCTTCAGGTTGCGATTCGTCGCCGCGATGACGCGCACGTCCACCCGGAGATCGGTTGTGCCTCCGACCCGTTTGAACGATTTCTCCTCCAGCACCCGCAGGAGCTTCACCTGAAGAGATGGCATGGTCTCACCGATCTCGTCGAGAAAGACGGATCCGCCGTCTGCCAGCTCGAAAAGCCCTTTCTTCAGCTGGCGGGCGTCGGTGAAGGCGCCCCGTTCGTGGCCGAAGAGCTCGCTCTCGAGAAGAGTTTCCTGGAGAGCAGAGCAGGTGATGTTCATGAACGGACCGGCGGCGCGCGAGCTGTTGAAATGAATGACCTTGGCCGCGAGATCCTTTCCCGTTCCACTTTCACCGGTCAGCAGCACCGTGGACGACGGACTGGCGGCCACCTTCCGCAACAGGACCTTTGCCGCCTGCATCGCCGGCGACTCACCCAGGATGCTGTCGAAGGCGTACGGCTCGGACCGCGACGCGCGCAGCGATCGCACTTCGCGCTTCAGTCGCGTCGTTTCCAGGGCCTTCTCGACGAGGAGCAGCAGTTCGTCGAGGTTGAATGGCTTGTTGACGTAATGGTAAGCCCCGAGTTTGACTGCCTCGACGGCCGTCTCAATCGACGAGTAGGCGGTCATCAGGATCACGAGGATGTCGGGGTCGACCTCCTTGAGGCGCTTGAGTACGGTGACACCGTCCAGATCGGGCAGGCGATAGTCGAGGAGCACGAGATCGACGGCGTCGGCGGCGTGCTCGAGGGCCTGCGAGCCGGTCTCGGCCTCGAGCACCTTGTATCCCGCCGCCGTCAGACGCTCCCTGAGCGACCAGCGAATCAGCGGTTCGTCGTCAACGACCAGAATCGTTGGTGTCATTGAAACCTAGTATACCTGCGGCCTCGAGGGCTCCAGAGACGTGCGTGACCAGCAGATCGAGATCGAACGGCTTGTTCAGCACGTCGTAGGCACCCAGTTGCAATGCGTCTGCCGTGTCTTCAGGCGTGCCAAAGGCGGTCATCAGGATCACCGGACACGCGAGTCGTGACCTCCGAATCCATCGGAGAATGGCCTTGCCATCGGTGTCCGGCAGTTTCAGGTCTGTGATGACCAGATCGACGGGCGGACTTCCGTCCTTGAAGTGATCGAGCGCGCCTTGACCGGTCTCGGCCTCGACGACTACGTAGCCCGCACGCGTGAGGAACTCGGCCAGAGACCAGCGAATCAGCGGTTCGTCATCGACCACGAGCACCGTTGGATGTGAAATTTTACGTATCTCCATGTGAAAAATCCCCGAAACGACCTCTCCCGAAGCGCCCGAGCGCCTCATGTCTCGGGCGGAGCAACATCCGTTCCGGTACAGCGCGTGCGTTGCTGTCCGCGAGGGGCTTTGTTAGCATCGCCAGCTGAACTCCGCGATAGCGGCAGTCCCTCGGTGAACCAGCTGGCTGAGTGTTTGCTGCGCGCAGTTCAGCTGAGATGTCGAAGGAACCCGTCACGCTGTCAGAACCGGATTCGCCGATGAAGGCTCTGGTGAGGCACAAGACGAAAAAACGTGGGAGTGTCGGCGGGGGCGGTCCGAAGAAACGGCCGCGTACCCGCGTTGTCCGTCCCGAGACGCCAACCATCGTCAAGGAGGCGCCGATGGCTGACGACCTCCTGTTGAAGTCCACAAAGGACCTGGCGGCGATGAAACACGCCCTGGATCAGTCGGCCATCGTAGCCACGACGGATCGACGAGGCATCATCACCTACGTGAACGACAAGTTCTGCGAGATCTCGAAGTACTCACGCGAGGAACTGCTCGGGCAGGACCATCGCATCATCAACTCCGGGTATCACCCGAAAGAGTTCTTCCGCAACCTGTGGCGAACGATCTCGAGCGGTCGGAAATTTCACGGCGAGATTCGAAACCGCGCGAAGGACGGGTCGCACTACTGGGTCGATACGACGATCGTTCCGTTTCTGGATGACAGAGGCCTGCCCTATCAATACATGGCGATACGCCACGACATCACCGACCAGAAGATGATGCAGGCGAAGCTGATGGAACAGGCGTCATTGACCCGTCTGGGCGAGATGGCCGCGGTGGTTGCGCATGAAGTCAAGAACCCGCTCGCCGGGCTTCGCGGCGCGCTCGAGATCCTGAAGAGGCGACTCCCTGAGGGGAGCTCGGACCGGGACATCACGCAGCAGATGATGGAGCGCATCGACGCGCTCAATCAGATGGTGCAGGAACTCCTCATCTTTGCGCGTCCACGGCCGCTGCGACTGGGTCCGGTGCAGATCGTCGCCCTTCTTCGTGAGACCGCGGCCACGATGAAGCGCGATCGCGAATTCGAGAAGGTCGCTGTCGCCATCGACGGCGATGATCTGACGCTCCACGCCGATCGAGAGCTCCTGATCGGGCTCTTCATGAACCTCTTCTTGAACGCCGCGCAAGCCATGGGCAGATCCGGCACCATCGACGTGCGCGCCGGGCTCACCGACGGCCTCTGTCAGGTCATCGTCAGCGACCGTGGAACCGGCATCGCCCCCGACGTGCACGACAAGATCTTCGAGCCGTTTTTTACGACGAAGAGCCGCGGAACGGGCCTGGGCCTGGCCATCGCCAAGCGGACGGTCGAGCGCCACGGCGGCACGATTGACGTGACATGCCCCGAATCGGGTGGCACGGTCGTGGTCGTCCGCCTGCCACTGAGAGGGCACGCGTGAACACGCTTCGCGCAAAGGTCAACTCGACGGAAGCCTTCGTGGCGCCGGGGTCGACCATCCTCCAGGCGCTCCGCAGCGTTGGCGTCACCGTTCCAACGCTCTGCCATGACGATCGCCTCGAACCCGTTGGCGCCTGCCGGCTCTGCATTGTCTCGGTCAAGGGACTCGAGCGGCCCGTGTGTGCCTGCAGCACGCCGGTCATCGATGGCATGGTGATCGAGACGGAGTCTGACGCGGTGGAGGCCTCGCGGCGTGCCACATTGACGATGCTCGGTCACCGGTACCCCAGGGAGGCGCTCGAAAAGTTTCCGGGGAAGGAATTCCATCGATACGTCACCCAGCACGGGCTCGAAGAGGAACTCCGGGGCACCGCTGATTCCACATTGGTCGACGATTCACATCCGTACATCCATGTGGACATGTCGCAATGCGTGTACTGTGCGCGTTGCGTCCGGATCTGTGACGAGGTTCAGGGGCAGTTCGTCTGGCATCTGCGACGTCGGGGGGCCGGCATGGTGATCCTGCCCGACGGACGAAACCTCATGGAGAGCTCCTGCGTCAGCTGTGGCGCGTGCGTGGACGCCTGCCCGACCGGCGCCCTCGAGGACAAGAGCGTCCTCGAGCATGGCGAACCCACCGACTGGACCAGGACCACGTGTCCCTACTGCGGAACCGGTTGCGAGCTGTCGGTCGGCACCCGCGATCAACACATTGTCGCCATCACTCCGGCCGCTGCTGCCCCGGTGAACAAGGGCCACCTCTGCTCGAAGGGCCGCTATGCGTTCGACTTCGTGTCATCGCGCGACCGGATCCTCGAGCCGATGGTCCGTGAGAACGGCCATTGGAAGACGGTTTCCTGGGATGAGGCACTGTCGTTTGCTGCTGACGGACTGCGACGGCTCATTTCCCGGCACGGACCGGACACTGTCGGTGTGCTCGGGTCGGCACGCGCGACCAATGAAGAGAACTATCTTGCGCAGAAGTTCGCCCGCCTGGTGGTCGGCACGAACAACGTGGATTGCTGCGCCCGCGTCTGCCATACGCCGAGCGCCGCCGCGCTCAAGTGGATGCTTGGCACCGGCGCGTCGACGAGCTCGTTCGATGACATTGAAATCGCGCGCACGATCATGGTGTGCGGCGCGAATCCGACGGAAAACCATCCGGTTGTCGGTGCGCGTCTCAAGCAGGCGGCGCGACATGGGGCCAGGCTGATTGTCGTTGACGCCCGCGTGACGGAGCTGGCCTTTTACGCGCAGTGCCACCTGGCGCCGCGGCCAGGCACCGACATCCCGCTGTTCAGCGCAATCGCCCACACGATCCTGTCCGAGGATCTTGCAGACCAGGCGTTCATCGACCGTCGTGTCGATGGCCTGGACGAGTTCGCGGCATCGGTCGAGGCATGGCCGGCCGACCGGGCTGCGGAGATCTGCCGCGTGCGGGCGCAGGATATTCGCACCGCCGCGCGGATCTACGCCATGGAGAAGCCCGCCATCTGTTTCCACGGTCTGGGGATGACGGAGCACGTCCAGGGGACGGCCACGGTGATGTGCCTCATCAACCTGGCGCTTCTGACGGGCAACATCGGGCGACCGGGCACGGGCGTGAACCCCCTGCGGGGCCAGAACAATGTGCAGGGCGCGGCCATCATGGGTTGCGATCCAGGCACGCTGACCGGGTCGGCGAGCCTCGCGAAGAGCCGCGAGCGATTTCAGGACATCTGGGGCGGCACGCTGCCGTCTCGCCATGGCCTGGACCTGCTTCGCATGATGGACGCGGCGTCCGAAGGGACGCTGAAGGCGCTCTGGGCAATCGGTTACGACGTCTTCCTGACCAATGCCGACGCTGCCAGAACCGCCGAAGCGTTCTCGCGGCTCGAGCTCGTCATCGTGCAGGACATGTTCATGAACGAAACGGCCAGAACGTACGGACACGTCTTTTTTCCCGCGTGTTCGTCGTTCGAAAAAGACGGCACCTTCATGAACGCCGAGCGGCGAGTCCAACGCGTCAGGGCGGCCCTGCCGACTGCCGGCGAGTCCCGGTCGGACTCGTGGATCATCCAGTCGATGGCGCGCGCGATGGATCGGGGGCTCAATCGTGCCGGCTCCTCGGAAGAGATCTGGAATGAGATTCGGTCGCTCTGGGACGACGTCGCCGGCATCAGCTATGAACGCCTCGGCGAGGGCGGCATCCAGTGGCCGTGTCCTTCCGAGAGCCACCCCGGCACCACGATGTTGTATGGCGAAACGTTCGGTGCGGGTCCAAAGGCCAGCCTTCGCCCCATTCCGTATCAGCCGACACTCGAAGTCACGAACGACGAATTTCCGTTTCTCCTGTCAACCGGTCGAACTCTCCAGCAGTTCAATGCCGGCACGATGACGGGCCGCACGCATCATCGGACGCTCAGACCGATCGATACGCTGGACATGTGTCCGGCGGACGCTCGGCGGTTGTCGCTCAAGGCGGGTGACAACGTGCGCATCATCAGCCGGTACGGGCAAGCAGTCCTGCCGCTCGCCGTGACCTCGTCGATGAAGCCAGGCGAGGTATTCGCAACGTTCCATTCCCCCGAGATCTTCCTGAATCGTGTGACTGGGCCGCATCGGGATCGCGATGTGAATTCGCCCGAGTACAAGGTCACGGCCATCCGGATCGAGCGGATGTGAGCGGGCGGGTGCACCGACGGATCGGCCGGTTGTCGCTCACCGAACTGCCCGCGTCAGGAGCGCGTGCGAACAGTCAGGACGGGGCACTCGGCAGCGCGGATCACATGGTGCGTCGTTGATCCGAACATCATCAGATCGATCGCGCCCCGGCCGACGACTCCCATCACCACAAGGTCGGCCTGCTGTTCGCGAACGGCCCGCAGGATCTCCTGGTAAGGCTTCCCCCAGACGAGCTTCACGTCCGGTGTGCACCAGGACGCCGCGTCGCCCGGAATCACACCGGCGAGCAGCTTTCGCGCCTCGTCTTCGAGATACTGCCGAAGCGGGACGACGCCGGCATTGAACTCGACGGATTGCGACCGTTCCTCGTACAGCCACTCGAGGACGTGCAGCAGCGTCACCCGCGACTTGTCCTGCCGGGCCAGCGAAAAGGCGTAATCGAGCGCCTTCAGGGACGATTCAGAAAAGTCGATCGGGCAGAGAATACGGTTGAACGTGACTGATGCGGCGTGCTCCTGGCCGTGCGGTGGAATCGTGAGAACCGGGCACCGAGCCTTTCGCAGGGTCTTTTCCGCAACCGAACCGAGGACCAGACGATCCAGCCCGCCGCGTCCATGCGTGCCCATGACAATCAGATCGGTGCTTTGTTCCTCCGCCAGCTTGAGGATGTAGTGGGTCGGATCGCCCAGTCGAACGAGCACCTCGGGCTTGAGATCTCCGGCCAGGGCGGGTTGAGCAAATTGCAGAACCTCACGGACGATCTCCGCCTCGTCGATCGGCGGCGTGTAGGTCGCAATCGGCAGATCCTGAATGTTCCCCATCGGAAGCGGGGCGATCTGGTAGGTGTGGAGGATCGTCAACCGCGACTGATAGCGCCGCGCGAATGCCGTGGCGTGGGCCAGCGCGCGCCTGGAACAGTCGGAGAAGTCGACGGGACACAGAATGCTCTTCATTGAAATCATGGGCGACCTCTGTTGCAAGACTCCTGCTCAGGCGCGCTGATTATGACACCGTGCGTCCTTCTGATGCCGGGGCTGAAGGTGTGCGGGCTTTTCTGTGGCGGATGGGGGTTTTTCCACGCACCGAGGCCTCATCTGCTTTCCTCCAGTGCTTCAATATGGCCGGAAGTCTGCAAGGAGCTCTGTGGCATGGCGCTTGCCTCCAGGAGATGTCGGCTGTCGGGAACGATCTCGCCGTCACGCCGAGCTCCCGCTTCCTCAGCTTAAGGCTGGACACCATGCCTGCAACTCTTGACTCGCTCGATGACGTCGCGAAGCGGATCCGGGCTGAGTACCGCGAGATGCCGGGATTGAACTTGACAGCCCGTCAGGCGGCCCGCCTCTGGTCGCTCGACCAGGCCACTTCCCAATCCCTGCTCGAATCGCTGGCCGAGGTGGGGTTTCTGAGCCGAGCGCAGAGCGGGACCTACGTGCTGCTCGACCGCCGCAGTTCGTAGTTACGAGTCGCTCCGGCGACTCGTCCGACGCCATTCCCTCCGGTCAAGTCGTGTCGCGGCTGACCGCGCACAAAGGAGAAGAACCGATGAAAACCGATGTCGAACTTCAGGCTGACGTTCTTGAAGAATTGACCTGGGAACCCAGTGTCGACGCCGCGGGTATCGGCGTCATCGTCAAGGACGGCATCGTGACGCTAACGGGGCACGTGCGGAGCTACGCAGAAAAGCAGGCCGCCGAGCTCGCGGCGAGACGCGTGCTCGGCGTGCGGGGCGTTGCGGAAGAGATCGACGTGCAGATTCCGGCCCTGGCCGAAAGAACGGACGCGGACATCGCGCGCGCCGCCGCGAACGCGCTCGAGTGGAACACCGCCGTGCCGCTCAAATCCATTCAAGTCACGGTCCAGAAGGGATGGTTGACCCTTGATGGAACCGTGGACTGGCAGTATCAGCGCATGGCGGCCGAAGCGGCGGTCCGCCTCCTGATGGGGGTCCGCGGCGTGACCAACCAGGTGCAGCTGCGGCCACGGATCAATCCGAAGCAGATCAAGGAGAAGATCGAGGCCGCATTCAAGAGGAGCGCGGAGATCGATGCGCAGCGCGTGACGGTCGAGACGCGAGAAGGCAAGGCGATTCTCCACGGCCGGCTCCGATCGTGGACCGAACGGAACGAGGCGGAGCGCGCCGCGTGGTCGGCGCCGGGAGTGACCAACGTCGAGAGCCACATCACCGTAGGGCTGTAGGACGACGTTCGCCTGAATGAAGCTCTCCGTTCTGGCGCTGGACTTCGATGGCACCATTGCGATGGACGACCGGCTCGAGCCGGTCGTTCGAGCTGCCATCGCCCGGGTTCGCGCCAACGGCATCCTGGTTGTCCTGGCGACGGGTCGCATTCTGAGTGACCTGCGCCGGGTGCTCGGCGACCTTCGGTTCGTCGATGCCATCGTCGCCGAGAACGGTGCCGTGCTCTGTTTTCCCGAGAGCGGGCGAACCTCGGTCGTGGGGCAGGCCCCGCCGATTCTCTTCCTGAACGAACTGGCGCGACGAGGCGTGGCGCACGTCAAAGGCGAATCCATCGTCGAAGCCGATGCCCGGTTCGCTCCCGCCATCCTTGACGTGATTCGCGATCTCGAGCTGCCGCTCGTGCTCGTGTTCAACCGCAGTCGCGTGATGGTGCTCCCGCAGGCCATCAGCAAGTCCACTGGCCTGAGACAAGCGCTGGCCGCGCTGAGAGTGTCGGTGCACAACACGCTCGCCATCGGCGATGCGGAGAACGATCATCAGCTCCTCGATGCGTGCGAAGTCGGCGTGGCAGTCGAGTGGGGAAGTCCGGCGCTGAAGGCTGCGGCCGACGACATCGTGAGAGGTTCAGGCCCCGAGGCCGTCGCGGCGTACGTGCTGAACGTCGCGAGTCGTCCGCGGCTCGCGGCGCCCCTCCTGGGGCGACGCAAGCTCCTGCTGGGCTATTCGAACGACGGCGAGCCCGTGAAGATCGCCGTCCGCGGCAGATCCGTCCTTGTCGCCGGCGAGCCCGCGACGGGCAAATCGTGGGTCACCGGTCTCCTGTGCGAACAGCTGATTTTGCAGGGATACGCACTGTGCGTGCTGGATCCAGAAGGCGACTACCGTTCGCTCGAGGCGTTGCCGGGTGTGGTCGTGCTCGGCGGCGAGGATCCGCTGCCGCACTCGCGGGAGCTGGTGAAAGCCCTACGGCATCCGGACGTCAGCCTCGTGATCGATCTGTCACGGATGGCGAACGTCGAGAAGGTGGAATATCTGCGGGCGCTCCTCCCGATGCTCGCCGCGTTCCGTCGCCAGGCCGGGCTCCCGCATCGGATTGTGATCGACGAGGCGCATTACGTCCTGCGCGGATCGGATGCTCGCGCGATCCTCGACCTTGAACTCGGCGGGTACACGCTCGTCACCTACCGCGTGTCCAAACTCGATCCCGGCGCTGTTGATCCGGCCGACAGCATCATCATCGTCACGCGCGAGTCGGATCCTGACGAGATCGCCGCGCTTCTCCGCCGCTGCCGAATGGAAGATGGCGACCGCTGCCGCGAGGCGCTCGAACGACTCGAGCTCGGCGAGGCCGTGGTCCTGCCGGGCACCGAAGAATTCGGTGGCCAGTTCAAGCGTTTCCGGCTGGCGCCACGGCTGACTCCGCACGTGCGCCATCGGAGCAAGTATCTGGACATGCCCGTACCGGACGCGCAGGCATTTGTGCTCGACGAAGTCGCGCCGGGGAGAGAGCGGATCAGGACGCTGAAGGGGCTGATGCAGATGGTTGCGAGCTCTTCATCTGAGCGCATCGAACCGTACGTTCGACGCTCGGATTTTTCACGCTGGATCCGCGACGTCTTTCGCGACCACGCCCTAGCCGCGGATATTCACCGGCTGGAAGAGTCGTACCAGCTGGGCCAGGTGCCGGCGATCAACGAGGCCCTGCTTCAGGCGATTCGCCATCGGTACGAGCTCGAGCTCGCCTGACTGGATCTGAGTTCTATCCAACACCCGGATCTCTTTACTCGATTCCATTCAGTTGATCTGGCTTGATGTCGCGGAATTGTCGCCGTGACGGCCGGTCGAGTTGCTGAGCCATGCTCGCATCAACTCATCGCCGGTGGCGGAAGAACCAGTGCTTCGCCAGCTCTGTGGCCAGGACATAGAGCACGGTAATTGCCGCGAGTGTTGCCAGAAGCACACCTGACACGGACACGAAGCCGAACAGGTCCATGAGAGGCAGGAACGGAATGAGAAACGTCAGGGGGATCAGGCCCAGGGTGGAGATCAACAGCACGCGGCCTGGCCTGCTCCGGTAGAAGGGCCTCCGTGTCCGGACGACGAGCGCGATCACCAGCTCGGTCAGGAGTGACTCGACGAACCACCCGGTGCGGAAGCCTTCCGGGGTTGCCTGAAATACCTTCAGAAGCATGCCAAACGTCGCAAAGTCGAAAAGAGAGCTGAGCGCGCCGAACTCGACCATGAATCGGCCAATGAAGCCGATGTTCCATCGCTCGGGTCTCTCGACCAGTTCAGGGTCCACGTTGTCGGTCGCCAGCCCGAAGGCGGGCACGTCCGACAGGAAATTGTTGAGGAGGATCTGACTTGCGAGGAGCGGCAGAAAGGGCAGGAACAGCGAGGCGACGGCCATGCTTGCCATATTGCCCAGGTTGGCGCTGGTCGTCGTCAGAATGTATTTCATGGTGTTGGCGAACGTCCGACGACCCTCCTCAATTCCACAGCGGATGACGTCGAGGTCGCGTTCAAGGAGCACGAAATCTGCGGTCTCACGAGCCACATCGACGGCTTCATCGACCGAGAGACTGGTATCGGCCGCATGCATGGCGGGCGCGTCGTTCACGCCGTCTCCGAGAAAGCCGACCACGTGTCCCATCTTTTTCAGCGACAGGATGATTCGCTCTTTCTGTGTCGGGTCGACTTCTGCAAAGAGGTCGGTCTCTTCGGCGACGCGCCAGAGCGCCTCTTCGCTCATCTCGAGCAGTTGTGGCCCTGTGAGAATCCGATCCGGGCGCAGGCCTACGAGCGACGCCACGTGCTGGACCACGAGCGCGCTGTCGCCGCTGATGACTTTGACAGACACGCCCAACTTCGCGAGGGCGGCGAGGGTCTGCGCGACGTCTTCCTTCGGCCGATCGAAAAACGTCAGAAAACCCGCCAGGGTCAGATCGCATTCGTCTTCCCGTCCGTAGCCTGTCCTTCGGTCGACCTCACGCGTGGCGACGGCGACGACACGAATGCCGTGACCACACCACCCCTCGTAACGGGTACGGCTTTCCTTCAGCATTGCCGCATCGAGCGGAGAACCGTCCGAGGTTTTCGTGCACACGTCCAGGACGTGATCGAATGCCCCTTTTGTCACGAGGTGAATCCCGGACTGATCCTCGAAAATGACCGTCGCGCGTTTTCGTACGAAATCGAATGGGATCTCGGCAAGCTTCTGGACATTGGACAGGTCGGGGCGCTGAGCCTGAAGAATGGCGTCATCCAGTGGGTTGGCGAGGCCTTTTGCAAGGACCGCATTGCAGGCCGCGAGACGCAGGACCGGCTGAGACGGCACGCCGGCGGCGTCGTAGGCGCCTTCCATCTGGACGAGGCCCTGAGTCAGGGTGCCTGTCTTGTCCGTGCAGAGCACATCCATGCTGCCCAGATTCTCGATCGCGTTCAATCGTCGAACGAGGACGCCTTGACGCGCCATCATCTGCGCACCGCGGGACAAATTGACGCTGAGGATCGCCGGCAAAAGCTCGGGGCTGAGTCCGACTGCGAGAGCAACCGCGAAGAGAAGCGTCTCGACAGGTGGGCGGCCTTGGAGGACGTGGGCGAAGAACACGAAGACGACCGCGATGAGCATCGCGATGGTCAGGAAATACCCGAAGCGCCTGATGCCACGGTCGAATTCCGTCTCCGGAGGTCGCAACTTCAGACGGTCGGCGATGGCGCCAAATTGGGTGGCGCCGCCGGTCAGGACGACGATGCACTGCGCCGATCCGCTTCGTACGTTCGTTCCAAGGAACACGCAGTTGGTTCGGTTCGGCAGAGCCGCCTTCGCGTCGACGACGCCCGGCTTTTTCTCGACCGGGAAGCTCTCACCCGTGAGGACCGCCTCACTCACGAAGAAGTCGGAACAATCGAGCACGATGGCGTCGCCCGGAACGAGGCTGCCGGCGGAGAGTTCGATGATGTCTCCCGGTACGATGTCTTCGAGTGGAACCGTGAGCACGTGCCCGTCTCGGAGAGTCCTGATTCGAGTTCGGACGCGTGCCTGAAGAGCGGCGGCCGCCGTTTGCGCGCTGTATTCCCGCACGTAGCCGATGCCGACCGTTGCCACAACGATGACCAGGACAATGAACGCGTCAACCCACGCGCCCGTCAGAGCGGAAGCGGATGCCGCGAATACCAGAAGCAGGAGGAGGGGGCTCTTGAGCTGGCCGAACAACACGCGGAGGCGGGTGAGCTTGCGACGCGAAACCAGGCTGTTGGGGCCGAAGACCTGCAGCCGTCTCGCGGCTTCCGCCTGAGCGAGTCCTTCGCGTCCTGACGCGAGTCGGCGGAGGAGCTCGTCGGTCTCAAGCGCCCAGTAATTCTGGACGAATTCACGATCGGTCGCTGAGCGAGGATTCAACGGTTGGATACGGGCGCACCGGTGATCGCGACGAGACAGCATACGCCCCCCGGCCCTCATGAGACGAGAGGCATGCATGGCGACGCCCAGACCTCTTGCGCCGGCTCTATCTTCCCGAGCTGCTTCGCGGCTTGACACCAGCGGGGCATTGCGGTCCTAATGCATCCCGCTCGTTGATGGTGCCTGGATCAACGCTGAAAGTGGCCGCTCGCGGTCCAATCATGAGAGGAGACAGCGATGGCGTCGATGAAGGAAGTGGCCCGAGCGTTCTTCGAGGCATGTGAGACGGGCAAGGGATGGGAGGGATGTCAGCAGTACTGCGCGCCAGACGCGACGTTCTCCGCACAGGCCGAACCGATCGCGGACTTTCAGACTCTGCGCGAGTACACGGACTGGATGAAGGGCCTCTTGACGATCCTTCCCGACGGCCGGTACGAACTCAAGTCGTTCGCCACAGACGAAGACCGACAGAATGTGTCCGCGTTCGGGATCTTCTCCGGCACGCACACGGGTTCGGGTGGTCCATGCCCACCGACCCGTAAACGCGTGAAGGCGGACTATGTGTATGTGATGGACTTCGAGAACGGGCGCATTCGGCACATGACGAAGATCTGGAATGCGGGGATTTCGATGAAGCAGCTTGGCTGGGCGTAGGCGCTCCTAAGACCGACACGCGTCTTGCCTAGCGGCGAAGCGTGGGCGGAGTGGTGGGCCCCCCGGGGATCGAACCCGGGACACCGTGATTAAAAGTCACGTGCTCTACCACTGAGCTAGGGGCCCCATTTCCGAAGGATTTCGTTAGTTTACTCCATCCTACGCGGTCGACTTCGCCTGATGGTCACCGTGGCTGTCACCATGACGGGCCTGGACCGCGTCGCGGAGCGTCATCATCGAACGATGGCGAACGGCCGATAGACGCTCTCGAACGATTGGGTGCGAGGGCGGGCCGTGCGCCCGATCGGCTCCGAGGATGCCGTGGCGGCTTGCGGAGCAATAATGATCGCGCGCGTTAGATCTCGATGAAGCTTCGGCGCTCGTTTGCGGGCTCACGCGGTGTTCTTCCGGGCGCGGTATCGGCCGTCGTCCTGGGGTTCGCTCTGGGCGGTTGTGGTGTGGCGCCGCGGGCCACGCCTTCCCGCGATCCGAATATCTTCCTCATCGTCATCGACGCCCTGCGGGCTGACCACCTGGGCGCCTACGGCTATTCGCGCCCCACGTCGCCGAACATCGATCGGATTGCACGTGAAGGCGTCGTCTTCGAGAACGCGCTGAGTGCGGCCTCGTGGACGAGGCCGGCGATGGGCAGCCTCTTCACCTCGCTCCATCCGCACGTCCATGGCGCCACGGCCTTCGGCAAGACGCTGCCGACGGACACGGTCACGCTTGCAGAAACGTTACACGAGCACGGGTACGTCACGGCCGGCTTCCAGGCCAATCCGCTCCTGTTCGGCCGCAGGCAATTCGGTCAGGGCTTCGACAGTTACAGCGAGACCTCGCGTGAACCGAGCAGCCGAATGGTCTCGCGCGTCACGGGCTGGCTGGACGAGCGCCAACCAGAGAAGTTCGCCGTGTACATCCATGTCATGGACGTCCATCTGCCCTATGACGCCCCGACAGAGAACCGCGCGAGGTTCTTGCGGCCCTACAGTGGCCCGCTCGGTCGGGTGACAATCCGGAATTCGAGACAGTTCAACCGGCTCTTGCCAACGGTAACCGACGACGATCGCCGTCACATGATTGATCTGTACGACGCCGCCATCAATCAGGCGGACGACAGCATCGGCGCGATTGTTGCGGACTTGACCAGGCGGCAGCTCATCGACGACACGATCCTCATCATCACCGCGGACCATGGTGAGGAACTGTTCGATCACGGCGATTTCACGCACGGTCACTCGATGTACCGCGAGGTCGTTCAGATTCCGCTCATCATCTGGAATCCTCGGCTCAAGGCGTCTGGCGTGCGCGTGAAACAGCTCGTGCGCCAGATCGACATTTACCCGACGGTGCTGGGTTTTCTGGCCGTGCCGCAGCCGTCCTTCCTCATGGGGCGAGATTTGGGGCCGGCCATCGCGGACCCGAACCTGGACTGGGAGCTCGACGGCTTTACCGAAGGAGTGTTACATGGCCCACCTCAGTGGGCGCTGCAGAAGGGGCGGCTCAAGCTGATCAAAACTGACCCCGCCGAAACCCGGCGCGAGCGGAGATTCCTGGACACGCTTCGGCGCCGGCCCGGATGGACCGACGCGTCGGGCGCGGTCGAGTTCTACGATCTGAAACGCGATCCCGGCGAGCGGCATTCCCTTGTCGAGCATCCAGCGAAGCCGATCTGGGCCGGACTGCTCGAAGCGCTTCGCACGGCCGACGGTGGCGTGCACCTCGCCGCCGCACCTGAGCGACTCGACAAAGAGAAGGTGGAACAACTGCGGAGCCTGGGATACGTGCGCTGAGTCGGCGATCCGCGCCAGTCACGTTGCAATTGTCTTCATGTGACTCTCGAACGCTGGAGCGCCGTCAGGCGCTCCAGCATCCGGACCGTCCTTGCTCATTACTGCGTGCACGTCGCCGACAAATCCTTGTCGACGTCACACTGAGCTTCTTGATCATCGAGTCGTGCGGGCCGGAGGTACCCATAGGCTGGTCCGCCGACTTCTTGTCGCGGTATTTCGTCAGTGCGCAGCTGATCCGTGACGACGGGTGCGATCGGTCTGAATTCTCTACACCGGAAGTACCTCTTCACACATCTGCAACCTCAGCGCTCGCTTGCGAAGAGATCCGGAACTGCGTTAAGTACAAACGCGCGCCTGAACACCTGTCGAGCTTGGCGCGGCTCTAGGAGGCATGCGGTGATTGCAGTGGTCTGGCAGTTTGACGTGAAGGACGGCAAGCAGGAAGAGTTCCAGCGCTTCTACGGCGCCGACGGCGAATGGTCGGCGCTGGGTCGGCGCAGCCGGTCGTTTCTCGGCAGCTCGTTTCTGCACGACCAGGTGCAACCGACCCGGTATCTCCTCATCGAGTACTGGAGCGAGATGGTCGTCTATGAACGACACCTCCAGGATTTCACCGACGAAGTCGCCAGCCTCGAGAAGCGGCGCGACGCGCTCCTTGACGGATCTCACGCCCTTGGCGTGTTCACGGCGCTCGACGTGCCCGATCGGTTCGGCTCGACGTGGTCGCGCCGCAAAGGATAGCGGCTACTTCTTCACCGACGCGGTGTATTCACGATCGTCCCATGCGATCTTCAGCGTGCCACCGCCGCCCGTCTTGGGATCGATGCTGATCGTGAGTTGCTCGAGCTTGCTCGCCGCCATCCCTTTCTGAAGATCGACCCGACCGAGATCCTGTTTCTGGTCGTAGTCGGTGCCCCACTGACCGGTCTGGTTATTGATGATCAGCTTCGGCTGGTTTTCGTCGACCCACATATAAAGGGTGTGCTTGCCGGCTGGAACGGCCGTCGCGCCCATCTGCAGCGGTCCGCTCGTCGTCATCGTCGTGGCTTCATCGGCGCCCAGGCGCCACACCTGGCCCCACGGGTTCAGTCCACCCCAGATCTTCCGGCCCTTCACGAACGGGCGTCCGTACTCAATCGAGATCTGGACTCCGTCAATGGTGCCTTTGGCCGTTTCGTGCGGACTCGCACGCTTTTCCTGCGCCTGCAGGCAGACCGCCACGCTGACGATCAGCAGTCCTCCCAGGATTGACGGCATTGGTCGAAGCTTCATCGATACTCTCCTTGTCTGTCCCAGTCTCGCAGTGTCGGACTGTTCCGGCTCACAGTTTGACGCGGCACGAGCGGCCAAAGATTCATCAGGTGCCAAGCTTTTCGTGCTGAACCCCAGGCCCTCGGGCCTTGAACCTTCCTACAGTATGTTCATCCCGAGCGCAGACAGGGCGAGCTCGGTCCCGAGCTCGGCCGTCGCATTGCGGATGTCCAGCGTCGGGTTGACCTCCACGAGATCGAGCGACGTGAGTCGTCCGGAGTCCGCGACGATTTCCATCACCATGTGGGCTTCGCGGTAATCGAGCCCCCCCTTGACGGGCGTGCCCACGCCGGGCGCGATCGCCGGATCGCACACGTCGAGGTCGAACGATACATGCATCCCGGCGGTCCCGGCGCTGGCGAGCGCGACGGCCTGTTCGGCGATCGCCGCGATGCCCGAGCGATCGATGTCTTTCATGGTGAAGACGTGCACGCCGGCCTCGCGGACGATCTCCTTCTCGCGCTGATCCAGATTGCGGACACCAATAATCACGGTGTGCTCCGGCGACACCTTCGGTGACACACCCCCGATTTTCGAGAGCTCCGCGGGTTCCGGTCCGAGAAGCGCGGCAAGCGGCATCCCGTGAACGTTGCCGCTCGTCGATGTGGCTGGCGTGTTCATGTCCCCGTGTGCATCGACCCAGATCAGCCCGAGCACGCCATTCTTCCGGCGGGCGAATTCGGCGGCGGCCGCGACCGAGCCCGCCGCCAGGCTGTGGTCGCCACCGAGTACGAGCGGCATCGCCCCCTCGTCCAATGCGCCGAGCGCAATCTGATACAAGCGCTGGCAGACGCGCGCGATCTCCCGGACATACTTCTTTCTCTCGTCTCCAAAGCCCTTCGTTTCCTGAATGGGCGCGGGCAAGTCGCCTCGATCGACGACGGTGTGCCCGAGCGACGCGATGCGATCGCCGAGACCCGCAATACGGAACGCCGACGGTCCCATATCAACGCCTCGGCGCGCGCCACCGAGGTCGAGAGGGACGCCGATGATATGAACGCTCGTCGGCATTGGTTACTTGAGTCGAAGGGTGATGGAGATGCCCTCGCCGGAGGGCGACACGATCGACGTCATGACCTGAGGATTGGTCTGGACGGCCGTCAGAAAATCGCCCATCTCGTCTCGTTTATTGACCACGTTGTGCGCCAGGAACAAGCCCCCCTTGTCCAGCCGCGGGAACACCAGATCGAAGAACTTCTTGTAGTCCCGCTTCCAGACGTCCATGAACACAAAGTCGAACGTGCCGGACAGTCTGGGAATCACGGCGAACCCGTCACCCGACACAACCTGCACGATGTCTGAGAGCCCGGCACGTTCCACGTTCGCGGTGGCCTCGCGTGCGCGTTGCGGGTCGTACTCAATCGTCACCAGTCGGCCACCGGTCGCCCGGAGACCCAGGCCCATCCAGATGGCTGAATAGCCGCTCGCCGCGCCGATTTCAAGCGCATGCTGCACATGGTGCGACGTCACGAGAAGGCGGAGAAAGCGACCGTCTTCCTCCGATACCGCGAGTTGTCCACGATCGGCGGCTCGAATGTCGCGAAGGATGATGGCGATCTTCTCGGGCAGCGACGGATCAGCGGGCGGGCTGTCCGCCATGGCCTGGGGCGAGCACAAACATCCGCAGGCGAGAAGGACCGTCAGAAATGGCAGGCGCATCGCGCACGATTCTACACGAGGCTCCGAGGCGAGGCCGTGTGTTCGAGCCAGCCGGCTGCTTGCCGAGCCGTGGCGCGCGCGTCGGCGACGCAGTCGGGAATCCCGACGCCCCGAAGGCCGCTGCCAGTCAGAAATAGCCCCGGATGAGCCCGAGTACGATCCTCGATCGAACGAACACGCGCAAGATGGCCCACCTCGTACTGTGCATTCGCGCGGGGCCATCGGTACACGCGCGACAGGACAGGGTCGCCGCGGATGTCCAGCACCGGAGTGAGTTCCGTTATGACCCGCTCCACGAGCGCGGAATCATCGAGGCTGGCCACCTCGGGCGACCTGAGATCGCTGATGTACCCTCGAAGGAGAGCGTGATTCGGCGGCGCCCGGCCAGGCCATTTCGACGAGGTCCATGTGACCGCCAGCAGCGCGAGTCCTTCGATCTTGGGAACCACAAATCCGGATCCACCGAGTCCGTGTCCTACGCGGGATCGCGGGTAGCCGAGGGCGACGGCCACGCTCGAGGCATACCGAATGCCACTCAGGAGCTCCGCAAGATCGCCATCGAGAGTCTTCAGCAACCGACTGGTTGCATACGTCGGCGTGGCGAGGATGATTGATCGGGCTGCGAAAGTGCGGCTGCGCCCATCGCCGAGGTGATACGCGCTATTCGTCTCGAGCCTGATGATTGGCGAGCCGAGCTCGACGGACCCCGGCGGCAACACACTGGCCAGCGCATCAATCAGCTCGCCGAGACCGCCGGCAAGGGACCGAAAGGCCCCGTCGGGATCCCGCGGGCGCACGTCGGTTCGGAAGGCGCGAATCACGCTTCCATGCTGGCGTTCCGCTGCGGGAAGTTGAGGAAATAATGCGTCCACAGACAGACGATCGACGTCGCCGGCGTGGATGCCCGCCAGAAGCGGTTCGGCGATGTAATCGGCGGCCTCATCGCCGAAACGGCGCCGTACGAAATGGCCGATCGATTCTTCCGCCGAGCCCTGCCGTGGCGGCACGCTGGGCTCGGCCGCGATTCTCGTCTTGCCTGCGGCGGAGAAGAGGCTTGAAGCCATCAGCGGACCGAGCTCGACAGGAATTCCGAGGACCGATCCTTCGGGCAGCGGGTGCAGCACTTTTTCTCGCAGGACGTATGCGACCCGGGGCTTCGAAGTGGCGATAAGGCGGTCGCCCAGTCCGAGCTCGCGGCAGAGATCAAGCGCCGCGGGTTTCTGCGCGAGAAGACTGTCGGGACCTTGATCGATCGTGAAGCCGTTGACGCGCTCGGTCCGGACGAACCCGCCTATCCTCTCGCTGCCTTCGAACACCTTGAAGTCGACGCCTCGGCGGCTCAGCTCATACGCAGCCGAGAGCCCCGCGATTCCGGCGCCGACGATCGCACAATCAAGCGTCTCGGACACTGCTGGCCACGAGATCCGCAAGAAGACTGATGAAGAGGGGAGATTGGTTGAGCGATTCGGTCCGGCGGAGCGACACGCCGCAGTCTCGCGCCGTCTGAACAGCCTGGACGTCGATGTCAAACAGGATCTCCGAATGGTCGCAGACGAAACTCACCGGCACGATCAGGAACGCCCGCACACCCTGAGCGGCGCGCGACCGAACGAGCGCGGAGAGATCGGGCCCAAGCCATGGCTCGGGCGTGCGGCCCGCGCTTTGATAAGCCTGCTCATAGCCGGTGAGGCCGATCAAGGCGGCAACACCGGCCGCGGTCGTTGCGACCTCTTGCGCATACGGGTCGCCGGCAGCAATCGCGCGTGACGGAAGGCTGTGCGCGGTAAACACCACCTCTCTGCCGGATTCGCGAGAGTATCCGGCTTGCCGGATCCGCTCGGCGAACGCAGCCAGCAGCAGCGGGTGGGCGTGAAAAGAGCGCACCGACGAAAATGTGACATCGGCGGGGAGCGCCGCGCGCGCCACATCGAGGTATTTCTGCACGCTGAGCGTCGAGAATTGCGGCGCGAGCGGGATGCCGATCACGCGGCGCACGCCCTCCTGCACCAACGCGTCGACCGCGCAATCGATGAAAGGATGCCAGTTGCGCATGCCGACGACGACGTGATAATCGTCGCCGAGCACGGCCTGCAACGCCCGGCCCTGGGCCGTGGTGATATCCGTCAGAGGAGAGCGGCCGCCAATGGCGCGGTAATTTGCGGTGATCTCCTCGAGGAGCTCGGCAGAAGGCGGTCGCCCACCACGAACGCGGGTCAGGTACTCCGGCATCTCGTCGAGGGAATTGGGCGTGCCGTGGGCCATGAGCAGCACGCCGGTCCTGTGGCGTCGATCGGTCATTGTCGGGTGGCCAGGTGCACGTGGCGGGCGAGGAATTGTACGTGTTCGACCGGAGTGGTCGGCAGGATCCCGTGCCCCAGGTTGAAAATGTGGCCGACCCGTCCGCCGGCTCGCCGGAGGACGTCATCGGCGCCCTCAGCCAGACGCTCCGGCGAGGCGAAGAGCAGCGTGGGATCGAGGTTGCCCTGGATGGCGCGATCGTGTCCGATCCGGTCCCACGCCTCGTCCAGACCGACGCGCCAGTCGGCGCCGATGACGTCGCCGCCCGCCTCACGCAGCTCGCCCAGGATGGCCGAGGTTCCCGTCCCGAAATGAATCGTCACGACGGGTCTGGCCGACAACGCGTCGAAGATCCGGCGGGTATGCGGCATGACGAACTCGCGGTAGTCGCGCGCATCGAGGGCGCCGACCCACGAGTCGAAGATTTGGATCGCGTGCACGCCGGCGTCCACCTGCGCCTCGACGAACGACGTCACGACGGTTGCAAGCTTGTCGCACAGCCGGTGCCAGGCGGCCGGATCTGTGTACATCAAAGCCTTTGTCTTGGCGAAGGTGTTCGAATGGCCGCCTTCGATCGCGTACGAGGCGAGGGTAAACGGCGCGCCCGCAAACCCGATGAGGGGGATCTGGCCTGCAAGCTCGCTGAGCACGAGGGCGATGGCGCTGAAGACGTGTCCGAGCGCATCGCGAGCGTCGACGACCAGCAGCCGATCGATGTCCGCAGCGTTTCCGATGGGGTGATCGATCCGAGGGCCTTCGCCGCGGACGAAGTCGAACGGGAGACCCATTGGAGCGAGCGGGAGCAGAAGGTCCGAAAACAGAATGGCCGCGTCGAGCTCGATCCGTCGAAGTGGCTGGAGCGTCGCGATCGTGGCGAGCTCGGGCGTCTGACAGATGTCGAGCAAGGAATGACGTTCCCGGATGGCCCGGTACTCGGGAAGGTACCGGCCCGCCTGCCGCATGAACCAGACGGGCGTCGCATCGACCGGCTGTCGGCGGCAAGCGCGAAGGAAGCGATCGTTCACCTCGTCATGCTACTACGACACCTCAGACGTGCTATACTTTGCAGTTTGGCTAGCTCGCTCGTGTTATCTTCGGAGGCTCTGTGAGCCCAATCCTCGTGCGGCCTGTTCGCGAACAGCTCGAGCACGATCGCATCATTCGACTCCTGCAGACCCGCAACCGCCGGCGGTTCGAAGTCGCGATCAACCCGGGCAACGAGCAGAATGCGGTCGTCGGCTCGGGCGCCTCGGCGATGTATCCGGATCTCGTGCTGATGTCCACGGAGCGCAGCCGCCGCCTGCAGGGCATCATCGAAGTCGAGACGAGCGAATCGGTCAATCATCTGGAAGCGATGGCACAGTGGGCGCGATTGGCCCGGCTGCGCGCGCCGCTTCACTTGTACGTCCCGGCTGGATCGGTTGACTCAGCAAAACGATTCTGCGTGGACAACCAGATTACTGTCGCTGAGATCTGGACCTATCACACGATCGGCGATCAGGTCCGCTTCACGCTGGTCCACCGCGCGCCGGAGAATACGCGCGCGGCCTCGCGCGCGCGGCGCTCGAGACCACCCGCTCCATCGCGCGCCCGGAAAGCGGTTTCACGCGGCGCCAAGTCCGGAACGTCGCGACCCAAGAAGGTCGCGAAGACGGCCCGCCCCGCCCGGCGCAAGTAACTTGCCCTTCCTTCGCTTCATCCGCGACGCTCGAGGCTACGAGAGTACCTCTGTGGTTCATGCCGCCCGGCGGCGCGGCAAGGGTCGCCCGCGCATCCTGTACTGGTTTCGAACGCCTCCCAATATTCGCGTCGGGCGCGCCCCGATCGACGAGGATGCGATCCGCGCCATCGAACAGAACAACCCGGGTCTGGCTTTCGACTGGAACAAGATCCTCGAGGCGCAATCAACCGTCTCCGAGCCGCGACGCGTCGAACGGAGCCCTCGTCGTCAAGGCAGGCCGCCCGTGGCCGAGCCCAGGCGGCGCGCCGCGCCGGGAGATGCCGGGCAGGCGTCCTCGACACCGGTTCCCATTCCGATCGATGAGATCGGCGAGGATCCCGATATCGCCAGCGAAGTGCGCGCGTCAGACGTGGATGAGAGTGGAGACGTGCCTGCCGACATCGGTGCGCTCGACGAGAGCGGAGAAGACGGGCAACCGGAGACGATCCGGCCCCAATCCGGAGGACCCGTCGAAGGTCTGGTCGGCGCCGAGGGCCTCGCGCGCCTTCGCACGCGCTATGCGGAGCTCATGGCCCGGATCAACGAGCGGCCCCGCGAGGCGGAGGAGGCCGAGCGCCTCAAGGCTCAGGCGAGCGAGCTCGATCCCGATTCATGGGTGACCGACGGTGATGCGCGCGCGGCGCTCGAGACCTATGAGAGCCGGCTGGAGATCCTGCGACAAACTCTCGGCCCCCGCCGCCGAAGGTCGCGCCGTGGGGGCGCCCGGCGCAACAGGAATCGGCGGGGCGGTGGACAGCCGCCGGAAGCCGCAGCCGGTCATCAACCTCTCGACTCGCAGGCGTTCGATCACGAAACGGCGGCTACCACAGGATCCGCCGGCGAGCCGGCAGACTCCTCGGCAGCGGCGGATTCAGACGACGATTCTGCCTTGTAGTCCTTTTGGTTCGCGATCCAGTCCATCAATCCGGCCCGACGCCTCCGGATGTATAATGGCGGCATGAGCCAGAAACAAAAGCTCTTACACGTCGTCGTGGCTCTTGCGATTGCCGGCGGCCTCGTAGGAGCCCAGACGCAGGATCAGCAGCCCGCTTCACCGGCTCGCGATCAGCAGCCCACCTTCCGACTGGCTGTCGATCTGGTCACCACCGATGCGATCGTGCGTGACGGCGCCGGACAGTTCGTCGCCGATCTGAACAAGGACGACTTCGAGGTCATCGAGGACGGCGTCAAACAGGATCTCGTGTCGTTCGTGCTCGTGCACGGCGGCCGCGCGTTCAATCTGCAGTCGCCTCCGCCACCGCCGCCTCAGGAGGGCATCATTCTTCCCCCGCCGAGACCTGCCAACGATGCCGCAGGCCGGATTTTTCTGATTGTCGTCGACGACCTGCACCTTGGATTCAGCAACACGGGCCGGTTGAGAGATCTCTTCAAGAGGATCGCCAGGACGCTGGTCCATGAGGGCGACCTCTTCGGCATCGTGTCGACCGGGCCTTCGTCGATCGCGATCGATCTCACCTACGATCGTAACCGGCTCGAAGAGGCGGTCGGCAAGGTGACGGGGAACGGCCTGAAGCCATCGGACATCATCAACGGTATCGAGAGCGCCGACGGACCGACCGAGCTTCGCTATCGCGCGCACGTGGCGTTCTCGACGGCCTACGAGACCATCAAGACGCTCGAGAACGTGCACAATCGGCGCAAGGCCGTCATCTACATCAGCGACGGCTACGACTTCAATCCGTTCGTGGAAGCGCGTTTCGGCAACAATCCATTCTTCGACGGTGGACGCTTCGAACCCCAGCGAGAGCAGGACCAGCAGCGCAACAGTGAGCTTCGCCAGCGGCAACAGTTCGGTGACGCCGACCTCGCGGCGGAACTCGGGGAGCTGACTCGCGCCGCGAATCGGGCCAACGCCACCATCTACACGCTCGACCCACGCGGCCTGGTGGCCGGCGGGGCCGACATGGATGAGCAGATCGATCCGCAGGAATGGCAGAACTACGTGAAGAAGTCGCAGGACAGCCTTCGCGTGCTCGCGGACGAGACCGGCGGCTTTGCCATGGTCAACCAGAACGACTTCGAGAAGGCGCTGAAGAGGATTGACGCCGAGACCAGCGACTACTATGTGCTCGGGTACTATTCGTCGAATCCCGATGCCACAAAGCGCATCCGGAAACTCGAGATCAAGGTCAGGCGCGAAGGCGTTTCGGTGTGGTCGAGGAAGGCGTATTCGGTGAAGGATCGCCCAGTCGCCGTTTCGAGCTCCCGGTAAGCATCTCCGACCGTCAGGACACTCCGCGCACGCGTCCGGTTCGCATCTGCCGGAGTCGCGCGATCGATGCCTTCAGGTAGGCGGGATCGATCTCAATTCCCACAAAGTCCAGTCCCAGCCCGGCCGACGCAACGGCACTCGCGCCAAGCCCCAGGAAGGGATCCAGCACGAGGTTCACCCTATCGAGCCCGTGAAGCCTCAGGCAGTATTCCGGGAGTCGCGGTGGGAAGGTCGCCGGATGAGGCCGGTCCTTCTCCCGACTCTGGATCGTGTCGTACGGAATGAACCAGACGTTTCCACGGCACCGGAGGCCACCCGCCGCCGTCTGCCAGCGAGACACGTTGGAGGCGTCCTGATACGGGACGCCGATCGAACGGCGATCGATCCGTGTGCGGCCTCGTGGTGTGAAATGGAACACGAACTCGTGGCAGTCGTTGACGAAGCGATCGCTGTTGATGGGTTTGTAGTGCCCGACCGCCAGATCGCGGCGAAGTCCGGCGGCCGCACCGGCGAGCTCGCGCTCGATAACCACCGACTTGATCCAATGAATTGTATTCTGCAACTTCATCTGCTTCCTGACAGTCAGGGCGACGTCTATTGCAGTCCAGGGTCGCGTCGGTTTTGCGCCGACGTTCAGGAACAGCGAACCGTCAACGGTCAGGACCCTCACCAGCGCGGCGACCCATTTCGCGGTCCATTCAAGGTATTCGTGCCGGGGCCGGTCGTCCTTGTACGAACGATATCGAATCCCGAGATTGTACGGAGGTGAGGTGACGGCGACGTCGACCGAGTGCGCCGGCAGAGCCGCGAGCACATCGAGGCAGTCGCCTTGGTGGAACCGCAAGGTCGAATCGGCGAGCCTGAGCGTCGTCGAGGGCTGCGACTGGGCCTTCACCAAGGCGTGATTTTATCAGTAATTACGGGTGCAGCTCCGCCGCGTGGGGCCTTCTGCCGAAAACAAGAGCGCCGGCAAAGGCGAGCCGAGGGAGCCGAATGTCAGGAGGCTCGGGCGATGACGAGCGGAAAAGCCTGAGGCCGGTCGGTCTGTAACGTGTGGTTGCGTCGGTGGGTGTGGACTTCGCAGGTCAGGCCCTTCTCCTCGACGTAGGTCACTTCGCGATTCGTCGCGACCTCACGATAGCGCCCGACCAGACACCCACAGCCGAGTGTTGTGAACCCCAAGAGCCGAACCAAGCTGCCCATGACCGACGTCCTCCAGAAATTCTCTGAGCAAATAGCGTGCCGATTACCTTCTCGTTGCGATGGAGACCACTCATTTGCAAAAACACTCGAAGGATGAAGGAAATGCCCGAATGTCTTGCATCGCATCCGCCCGCGTCGCGATCACGCTTCGTGCATCATGCCGACACAGTCGCGTCAAAACTCAGACAGTCGTCTGTCCGAACCAAGCATTTGGATTTCCGATCGGCAATCGAGAGTTCCCGCGATGACTCGCCTTGACAGAGGGCTCGACCTCACGAAATAGTCGCCACGACATGATCAACGTCAAGATGCGGCAGTCATCTCTCCATCTGACAAGGTGGCTCGTCCTTGCCAGTCTCGTGTCGGCGGGCCTCGGGTGGTCGGCCGAGCCCCAGGCCGGCGGGTCCGCCGACCTTGGAAAGCTCTTCGCGGACCCTGGAATCCAGGCAGCGCTTCGCTATGTCGAGGAAAATGAGGCGACGGTCCTCGAGGACCAAGTCGAGCTGTGCCAGGTGCCGGCCCCCCCTTTCAAGGAACAGGCGCGGGCTCTGGTTCTCAAGCGGAAGTTCGAAGGCCTGGGGCTGACAGAGGTTGCGATCGACGGCCTCGGCAATGTCATTGGCCTCAGGCCTGGGAAGGCGCCCCACCCCAGTCTCGTGCTGAGCGCACACCTCGACACAGTGTTTCCGGAAGGTACGGATGTCCAGGTGAAACGCGAGGGAAACGTGCTGAAAGGGCCAGGCATCGGCGACGACTGCAGAGGCCTGGCGGTCATGCTCGGGGTCCTCCGCGCCCTGAAGAACACCAGCATCGTGACTGAGGGTCCCGTCACCTTCGTCGGCACGCTGGGGGAGGAGGGCCTGGGCGATTTGCGCGGAGTCAAGTACCTCTTCTCACAGAGCTTGAAGGGACGGATCGACCGCTTCGTCTCCATCGACGGGACCGGCTTCGGCATTACCCATCGGGCCGTCGGGAGCCACCGTTACCGGGTGACCTACCGAGGCCCGGGCGGCCACAGCTACGGTGACTTCGGTGTGGCAAATCCCGTTCATGCCCTCGGGCGTGCCATTGCCCGGATTGGCGATATCGAGGTGCCGTCGCAACCGAGAACCACATTCGCTGTCGGTCGCGTCGGCGGGGGCACGTCCGTGAACTCGATTGCGACGGACAGTTGGATGGAAATGGACTTGCGCTCATCCGACCAGCAGGCGCTCGAGGCGCTCGACGCCAGGTTCCGCGCGGCGGTCGGTCAGGCGTTGGCCGAGGAAAACGCGCGCTGGAACAACCGGGGCCGACTGACGGTGGAGATCGCCGATGTGGGGAACCGCCCGCCGGGCGGACAGTCCCAGGGAGCGCCGATCGTGGTGGCCGCTGTCGCTGCCACAAAGTCGTTAGGCCTGCCGATAGAGCTGACCGAAGGCTCGACAGACGCAAACGTGCCCATGAACCTGGGCATTCCGGCCATTTGCATCGACGGGGGAGGGCGCGGGCAGGGAGCGCATTCGCCCACGGAATCGTTCGACGCGACCGATTCCTGGAAAGGAACACAGCGGGCCCTCCTGGTGACCGTCGCGTTGACCCGCCCGTGAGCCCGAAGAGACCGAGAAGGGTAGCTGCCCAAAAAGCGGGAAAGAGCACCAAAGTGCCCTTGCACTCTGTTGAGCGTCTGTTACAATGCCGATGAAACGGTCAAGTGCCGAGTTCACGAAGGGTTACCCGCTAAATTGAATCGCCTGCGCGCGCTGCCGATAGCCGGAATGGTGCTTCTGGCCGGGTTAGGTCTCGGTCCGCTGGCTATTGATGCCGCTGGCGCCACGGTCACACCGAAACGCACAACGCAGTCCGTCAAGAAGCCAGTCAAGCGTTACACCGTCAGCAAAACGACGAGCCTCTCGAGAGCCAGACGTTTGCGCCTTGCCAGCGCCCGTGCGCGGATGCGGGCACTGCAGGCGCGCGAAGCTGCGGCGCCGCATTTCCGGCTCGACGCCGACGGCAAACTCGTACCCGATGTTCGGGCCGAGGCGGCAATCATCTACAACCCTGAAAACGGGCAGATCCTCTGGGAAGAGAATTCCCAGAGCCAGCGCTCCATTGCCAGCATCACAAAGGTGATGACCGCCGCAGTGCTGCTCGAGAACGATCCGGACCTGAATCAGGAAGTCCTGGTCGATCGATCGGATGTCCGGGCCGCGAACACGACGTATCTCCGGACGAACGAGCGCATCACGGTCGGCGATCTGCTGCACCTCCTGCTGATCGCCTCGGACAACGCCGCCGCCCGGGCGCTGGCGCGCACCTCCGAGTACGGCACCAATGGCTTCGTCGGACGCATGAATCAGACGGCTAGCGAGCTCGGTCTGGAGAACACGCATTACACCGATCCGTCCGGCCTCGATCCCGCGAACGTGTCGTCGGCATACGACATGGCGCGGCTGATTGCTTATGCCTCGGCCGACGAGCGGATTGCCTCGGTGATGCGCACGCCTGAGTACATCGTGCGCACCAACCGCCGGAGCGTGACGATCCACAGCACGAATCAACTCGTTCGCGCGGGCGACGTCGATGTCCGGGCGGGGAAGACCGGTTTCATTACGAAGGCGGGCTACTGTCTGGCCACGCTGCTTCGGCTGCCGCAGGGGAATCAACAGGTTGCGGTCGTCGTGCTGGGCGCCCGGTCGAACGCGGGTCGGTTCATGGAGACCCGGCACCTCTTCAACTGGCTGTCGCTCAAGACGCAGGACTTCTTCGCCAAGCCCACCGAAAGTCAATAAGAACTACAGCAGTTCTTTGTTCTTAGTGCTTTGTTCTTAGGCCTCAAATGAACCAGGCGCTCGCCCTAAGAACTAAGCATCGCCGAACCAAGCACTCGCACTAAGAACCAAGCACTAAGCACAAAGAACTACGTTCTTACCCCGTATATCCCTTCTGAATCGCCGCCGCATCGAGCGGTAGTGTCAGGACGCTGTCAACCGCCAGCATCACGGGCCGATTTGCGCCTCGTGCGTCGTACGCCTTGAGGTATCGACGGCACGATTCGCATGCGTAGATGCGATACCGGCCGTCGCGACTGGCGAACGAGGTCACGCGGCTCCGATCGTCATTGAGGCAGTAGGGGCAGGTCCAATGGCCAAAAGGCCACTGCGCGGTGCAGCGGCCGCAGATGAGCCGTCGATCCCCGCTCTCGGTGACTACCGCAAACTCCGGGTCGCCGCCGCAGATAGGGCAGTAGGGCTGTCGCCAATCGGACCAGTCCGCCTGCTGACTGATGACTTCAACGGCGCGCGTGAGAAAGGGGCGCATGGCGAGATCGAGCGTCTGCTGGATCGCTTCAGGCGACGCCGCGCCGGGGACGACGACCGGCGTCGCTCTCGGCTGGCGATCGGACTTCGACTGGTACCATTCGCGCACGATCGGTTCGAGCGCACCGCCTTCGCGAACCAGCGACTGAAGGGCCAGGTGATCGGGACCCTCGAGCGCATCGAACCGGAGCAGAATGTCGGCCGTCTGACGGACGGCCAGGCGCACGTCAGTCCACTCGATCGGAATTTCTTGGAAGCGAAGCAACGGTCGGCCTGCCTGCAGTTCGGCCTTGAGCCACTCGGGGTCAAATGGCAGCCACGGAACGGAGATGCGCGCTTGAACGCGCTTCTGCTGTTCGATGAGCGCGATGTGGAGATCGACGGCGGTCGCGAGATCCGGCTGCTCGGCCTTGATGCGCCTCAGTTCGACAATGTCTCTCGATTCGGGGCGGACGAGGGCAGGGCGCGGTCGTCCCGGCGGAGTTTCTGGGCGCGGCACGTCGAGATTTTGACCGATCGGGCCCGGGAGGGCAACCGCCGAGCCCGGCATAAGGGAAACGAGGGAGCGATCATACTGAGGGCTCCCTCTTCGGTCTGCGGTGCGAAGGCGTTCAGAACGTGAATCGGATCAGCGCGCGAAGCTGGCGCGGTGTGGTCCACACAAGCGGTTCGCCAAAGTGCGGGCCGGACGTGTCCTGGACGACGTCTTCCGCGGCGTTCGAAATAACGCCCTGATTGGTCACGTTGAACACATCGAACACGAGCCGACTGAGTTGATTCGGGCCGGCGATGTCGAACGTCTTCTCGGCCCTGAAATCCAGCCGATTAATGGCATCCGTCCTGCGCGTTCCTCGAGTCTCGATCCGGACCGTCTCAGGAAGCTCGCTGGTGAAGCCGGTGATGACCGCCCTTCGACCCCACGCGAGGCCCGACGTATACCGGTAGTACGCGCTGAAATCGAAGCCACCCCAAAGCGGTAGATGGTAGGTTCCTTCCAGCTTCACTTGGTGCGTGTAGTCGAAGATGCTGCGCCCATCCTGATTGATCCGCACGTTGGGGTTGGCGAAGATGCCCTGTCTGCCCGAGATTCTCCACGTCCCCTCCCCCGGCGGCATTAGAGGTGAACTCGTTACTGACGACGCCCTCTGATCGAGACCAGGTGTAAGAGGCGTTCAATTGCCAGTTGTCTGCGTAGCGCTTTCGACCGACGATTTGGAACGCATTGTAATCACGCGTGGCGCCGTCAGGGTTGGTTAACAGGCGGAAGCTCTCGGACGGGTTCAACCGATCGAACACGTTAATGAGTCCAGCATCATCGGTCGTGCTGAGCTCCCCGTCAGGTCCGGGGTCGATCTGCTGGACCGGGTCGTATTGGGCACGCGTGTCGATGAATCCCATGAAGTTCCGGAAATTCCGCTTGATGTACTGCACCTGAAGAGAGAAAGCCGGGAAGAGCTCGCGCTCGATACCGATGAGAAACTGATCGACGTACGAATGCGTGATCTGAATCGTCGATGCCGAAGTTTCCTTCGGGCGTGAAACGAGATAGCTCGGCGCAGTCGGGACCCAACCCGTTCGCACAGCCGTTCGGAGTCAGCAAAAGGGCGGTGATATTGGGAGCATAGCTCAGAGACGTCCATGAACTCATAGGTGTTTCCCAGGAGCGCGTCGAAGTAGCGGCCGTAATGTCCCCTGAGCACGGTCTTGTGATTCCCCGTGAGATCCCATGCCACGCCGATTCGTGGCGCCACCGGGTTGGTCGAGAGCACCGTACCTTGTTCGGGAACCGACCCACGGTTGAAGTTGAAGCGGATGCCGGGATTGAGAGTCACCCGATCGTTCACGGCCCAGACGTCCTGGACGTACAATGACGTTCGCTTGCCAACGCCGGTTAAGCGTAGCCGTCCCAGAGATTCTACCAAGTACGGTTCACCGCCGTAATCGTAGTAGAGCTTTCCGCCCGGGTAGCCGAATTCGTCGCGAAGCTTTCGAACGCTCGAACTCGAAGCCGAACTTGAACTCGTGGTTACGGGCCAGAAACCCGTTGACGTACTTCGTCAAGACGGCGGCTGTGGTATTGCGTTGTCGATCTCGCTGTGCAAAGTAGTAGGTATTGACCGAGTAGAGGCCGGTGAAAAGATCGAAATGTCCCGGAGGGTCCAGAACGAGTGCCGGGCGGCGTAGGCTCCAGATTGAAGTTGCCGTTGTAACCTCCGTTCCGAACCTCGAGAAGCGTGTTGGCGTTGACGGTCCACGTGACCTTGCCGTTCCAGTTGGTCTCGGGCGACAGCTCGATCCACCGTGGTTTCCGGCGGTCGCACGGGGCTGCAACCGCGACCTGTCACGTCGAACTTGTCCTTCTGGAAGAAACCCTCAACCCGCACCTTGGGTGCGGCGGCCCACGTCACCTTCGTAATAAATCTGGGGGACTTGGTGGACGTCGGACCGGTGCAGCCCGCCGGAGTGCTGACGTCCTTATTGATACTCGCACACCCGTGAAGAAAAACAGCTTGTCCTTGACGATGGGGCCGCCGACCTGCATGGTCGTGTCGTAGTTGGTATCGATCGTGTCGGGCTTGAACGTCTCCCGCAATTCCTCCGGAAGGTCGGTGGTGTTATCACTCAGCCAGTTCTGGCGGGTGGTGAGATACTCGAGCAATCCGTCCCATCTGTTGCTTCCGGAACGAACCACGCTGTTGGCGACGACTCCCGTGAACTCGCCGTACTCGGCATCTGCGCCCAGCGAGACGACCTGCATCTCTTCGATCCAGTTGTAGTTGAAGAAGGACCACGCCGAACCGCCCGAGCGGGTCGCTGATGTCGACGCCGTCAATGAGTAGCGCGTTCGAATCCTGCGTGCCGCCGAATGCGACGTTGGCGTTCACACCCGGAGCGAGATTGATCATGTCGGGCTGGAAACGCTCGGTTGGAAGATTCTGGAGGAGGTGCTCATCGAGAGTGGCGTTGGCTGCGGCCGTCTTGATGTCAACGACCGGCGCGCCTCCGACCACGGTGACGGTTTCGCTCACATTCGCGACGCTGAGTTGGACATCGATCGTCACGGTCGTCGCCAGCTCGATGCGGACGTCGGTTCGGTTGACGGTCTTGAAGCCGTCCATTTCGACCAGAATGCTGTAAATTTCCGGCGGGAGTGCCGCGAAACGATACACACCTTCCGCGTCGGTCACCATTGTCTGGACGCCACCGACGAGGCCGGGGCTCTCAATCGTGATCGTGGCACCAGGCAGCACGGCGCCCGTCTCATCCGTCACCTTGCCGGTCAGGATGGAATTGGTCCGGGCCTGGGCCAGGACGATGGTGGGCGTGCCAGCCGTGACGGCGATAAGAAGAGCTGTCGCCAGGAGACGGATCGTGCCGGCGGTCATCCCTCACTCCTTTCGACTACCGAACCTGACGCACGCCCTGCTGGGTCTCGCGAACGCCATGCGGAGGTCGACAAGATTGAACCATTAGAGACTATACAGGGTGCTCCCAGATGTTCAAGAGAAACGGGGAGTTTCGGTGAAAGAAATGATGAGGGATGATAGGTGGGACGAAGGCAATCCACGATTCTGGATCCAGAAGGCAGCACATGGCGAGTGGGATGCCGGCATGCTCCCGCTCTGTTCTTCTGTCGTGGCGCTGGGTAGACTTGCCCGAAGGTGCTCAACTGAGGAGCATGAAGCGTTCCCTCGGATTCGCAGTGAGCCTGGTTCTCGTCGCTGCTGCTTGCCGCGAGCCCCGGGAAACATCGGTGGACGCCGGCGCCGGCCATCCGCCCGTGATTCTCGTGACCATCGATACCCTGCGTGCGGATCGGGTGGGTGTGTACGGCGGACCTCAGGGGATAACACCGAATCTGGACGCGCTCAGTCGGCGCGGCGTCCGGTTTGCCGACGCGACGGCGCAGGCGCCACTGACGCTTCCATCGCACGCGTCCATTCTGACCGGCCAGTTTCCGAGCGTACACGGCATCCGGGACAATACCGGCTTTATCCTCCCGAAGTCAGTCGCGACGCTGGCGGATATTCTCCGCGCGAATGGGTACCGAACGGCGGCGTTCGTCGGGTCGTTCCTGTTGAACGGCGCCGCGACCGGATTCGGGCGCGGATTCGATCAGTACGGCGATGATTTCCCAACGGGGCGGAGGGGGGTGTCTTACGCAGATCTTCAAAAGCCGGGCACTGCGGTCGTCCACGAAGCGCTCGCGTGGCTGGGGAGCAGCTCGACCGCCAATGTCCCCGTGTTCCTGTGGGTGCACCTTTATGATCCGCACGCGCCCTACGATGCTCCCAAGGCGTTTACCGACCGGTTCCCAACCAAGCCTTATAACGCGGAAGTCGCGACCGCAGACTGGGCCGTTGGAGAGCTGCTGAACGGTCTGCCGTCAACCGTCGCGACACGTGCGATTATCGTCGCGACCGCCGACCACGGCGAAAGCCTCGATGATCACGGTGAGCCCGAGCACGGTATTTTCCTCTACGACGCGACACTGCGCGTGCCGCTGATCATCGCGGGTGTCGGCGTACCGGCGGCGCGGGTGATCGATGAACAGGTGAGACACGTCGATCTCGTTCCCACCATCCTGGATCTTCTAGGCATCAAGTCGTCCCAAGCGTTGTCCGGCGTCAGCCTGGTCCCGGTGATGCGGGGCGGCCATCGCGCAGACGTTCCAATCTCGTATTCGGAGAGCTGGTTCGGCCAGCTGCATTTCGGTTGGAGCGAGCTCGGCGCGGTCCGAACTGGAGACTGGAAATTCGTCAAGGCTCCGCGGCCGGAGCTCTACAATCTCAGGAACGATCCGCAGGAAACGCGAAACTTGATCGGCGAGCGGCCCGAGGTGGCCGCGCGACTCGACCAGGCGGTCGAAGCCGCTCGGGGAGCCCGATCCGTCGGGTCCACCGCGCCCGTGGATTCAGCCGCGCTCGAACGTCTGCGCAGCCTTGGATATGTGGGCGGTGGCGGCACCGGCATTTCCTCGGACTCAGTGCCTGGCGCGGATCCCAAGGATCGGATTCGGGAGTATGTCGCGTTTGTGGACGCCTTCTACGCGGCGCTTGACGATCTCGAGGCGTCAAGAAACGCACGGGCGCTCGAGCGGTTCCGCGAGCTGGCCCGCAAGCATCCTCTCAGCTTTGAGGCTCACCAGTACGTCGGTCGAGCGCTGGTGGCCCTTGGCCGCTATGGCGACGCCGTCAAGGAGTATGAGGTCGTTCAGAGTTTGAAGCCAGATCTCGCGATCGGTTACGTCGAGGCGGCGGGTGCGGAGGTCGAGCGAAAGAACTACGCCGCAGCGACACGCCTGCTGGAGCAGGGGTTGGCGCTCGAGCCGGATTCCTTCCACGCCTACTACGTGAAAGGACGAGTTGATCTCGGCGCCCGTCGGCCCGCTGCCGCGCGCGCGGCCTTCGAACGGGCTCTGGCCATCAACCCGCGCATGGCGCTCGCGCACTATGAGCTTGGTGTGCTCGATGAGGAGGCTGGCGATCGAGTCAAGGCGCTCGAGCACTATCGTCAGGCACTCTCGGCCGACGAGGATTTCGTCGAGGCCCGCCGCGCGGTCGCACATCTGGAAGCGGCGGCGACGCGCACCCCTTAACGACTGACACGTCCGTCCCAAAAAGAAGCCGGGAGCCTCTGATGAGGCTCCCGGTGATGGCAGGTCTGATCGGTGACTAGAGTGACTAGAACGAAAACCGCAGGAGGGTTCGGAGCTGGCGCGGAGCAACCCAGAATTGCGGTTGCCCGAAATTGGCCGCCGACACGTCGATGACCGCGGTCCTGATCTCGTTGTCGATGACACCCTGATTCGTCAGGTTGAAGATGTCGAAGACGAGCCCGATTTGCCGGCTGCCTCCGACGTCGAACGTCTTTTCAGCCCGAAAATCGATGCGGTTGAGCGCATCGGTGCGGCGTGTGCCACGGGGCTCGATACGTACCGTCTCCGTGCCCTGATCGAGCCCGCGGATGGGTGCCCGACGACCCCAGGCCAGTCCGGTCGAGTACCGATAGACGGCGCTGAAGTTGAATCCACCCCAGATGGGCAATCGGTACGTCCCTTCCATCTTCCATTGATGGGTGTAGTCGAAGACGGCCCGGCTGCCTTCCAAATTGACGCGATGGTTGGGGTTCGCGAACACGCCATCCTGTCCATTGGACTCGGTGGCGGTGCCGTTGGCGGCATTGCTGAAGAACGCGTTCGTCACGAGACCGACGGCCTTCGACCAGGTGTACGAAGCATTCAACTGCCAGTTGCTCGAATACCGCTTGTGCGCGATGAGCTGGAACGCATCGTAGTCGCGTTCCGCGCCATCCGGATTGGTGAGCTCCCTGAACCCCTCCCCCGGGTTCGTGAGGTTGAACACCGTTAGGGGACCGCCATCGTCACCCGTGTTGAGAACGCCATCGGGTCCGGGATCGATGCGTTGAACAGGATCGTAAATCGAACCTGTGTCGACGAACGCCATGAACTTCCGGAAATTGCGTTTGATGTACTGAGCTTGCACCGCAAATGCGGGGAAGACCTCGCGTTCCACGCCTATGAGGAATTGATCGACGTACGAATGCTGGATGTCATTGTCGATCGCGAAGTTCCCCGCGGGCGTGAAGCGGTCGATCTCTTCACACAAAGGACCGATGCCGTTCGCGCACCCGCCCTCGGCGAGGACGAGTGCCGTGATTGTCGGTGGTTGCTGCGAGAGATCCATGAACTGATACGTGCCGCCCAAGAGGGCGTCGTGATAGCGGCCGTAGTGCGCTCGAAGGACCGTCTTGTGGTCGCCGATCAGATCCCAGGCAAGTCCGATGCGTGGCGAAACCGGATTCGTCGACAGCACCGTGCCCTGTTGTGGAACGGAGCCGCGATTGAAGTTGAACCGGATGCCGGGGTTGAGGGTGAGTCGATCGTTCACTACCCAGGTGTCTTGCGCATAGAGCGTCGTACGCTTGCCCGTGCCGGTATTGACGTAGCCATCCCAGAGGTACGCGATTATAGGGGCCGCCGTAGTCGTAGTAATACTTGCCGCCCGGAAAGCCCGACTCGTCACGCAGCTTCGACCGTTCGAATTCGAACCCGAACTTGAATTCATGGTTGCGACCAACGAAGTTGTCGACGTACTTCGTCAGCGTGACAGCCGTCACGTTGCGGTTCCGGTCGGATCGCGCATAGTACGGCGCGTTCACGGAATAGAGACCGGTGAGGCCGTCGAAATGCGGCGGCGGGCCCGACCGGCTGTTGGGCGGCGTCGGTTCGAGGGGGAAATATCCGTCGTACCCGCCATTGCGCACGTCGAGCAGCGTCTTGTCGTTGATCGTCCAGCTTGCCTTGATGTTCCAGTTGTATTCGGGTGAGGGCTCGATGACCGTCGTTTCGGGTGGCCGCGTCGTGCTGGCGCCACGGCCCTCGACGTCATATTTGTCCTTCTCGTAGAAGCCCTCGATCCGGAAATTGTTTGCGGCACCCCATGTGATCTTCGTGATGAACCGCGGATCCTTTTCCGACTGAAACCCGCCGTTGAAGCCTGCGGGCCGCGTCACGTCCTTGAAGTACTGAAAGCCGGTGAAGAAGAACAGCTTGTCCTTGACGATCGGCCCGCCGATCTGGGCGCTCGTGTCGTAGCGGGTTTTGATCTCATCCGGCTGGAAGTTGTCCTGCAGGTCGGCTGGAATGTTCTTTGTGTTGTCCCCGACCCAGCTGTTCTTCGTCGTCCAGTATTCGAACAATCCTTCCCAGCGATTGCCGCCCGACCGAATGATGCTGTTAGCGGCCACTCCCGTGAACTCGCCATACTCGGCATTGGCGCCGAGCGAGACCACCTGCACCTCGCCCACCCAGTTGTAGTTGAAGAACGACCACGGTGACCCTCCGGAAGGATCGCTGACATCAACGCCGTCGATCAGGAGGGCGTTCGACGACTGCGCTCCGCCGAATGCCACGTTGCCATTCACGCCGGGCGCAAGGTTGATGACGTCAGGCTGGAATCGGCCGGTGGGCAAGCTCTGAAGCATCTTGTCGTCGAGCTGTGTGTTGGCCGCGGACGTCTTGACGTCCACCACCGGCGACTCGCCCGTGACGGTGATCGTTTCTTCAACCGACGCGATGCTCATCTGAATGTCGATAGTGACCGTGGTCGCGAGATTGAGCTGCACGTTCGTTTGTCGAACGGTCTTGAAGCTCGGCATCTCGACCGTCAGCTCGTAAGTGCCCGGCGGCAGCGAGGGAAACCGGTATTGCCCTCCCTCATCGGTGATTGCGCTCTGCGCGCCGCCGACGAGATTCTGCCCCCGAACCGTGACGGTGGCGCCGGGGAGGACGGCGCCACTGTCATCGGTAATCTTGCCAGTTAGAATCGACGTGTTGCGCGCCTGCGCGAATGCGGCAGGTGGTGCAGCGGCCACGCACATGAGGAGAGCCGCCGCCAGGAGACGGAATATTCCCACTCTCATCCCTCACTCCTTTCGGCCTCGAGAAGCCTCGATGACCTTCGTGCTTACACGCCGCGGCCGTGCCGCGTCGGGACAACTTGCAAAACGATGGGGTCAGTATACAACTGGGCGGGACAAAGTGAAGTGGCTGTTTAAGTTCCATAATTTGGATTCATGAACCCGTAGAAAAATCCACGATTCTGGATCACACTGAGAGAGCATGAATCTCAGGTCAATGTTCTTTCCCCTCGTGCAGATCGCGCCTTGGACGAATCGCCAGGAAATCGCCAGAATGTTCTGCGAGACCGTCGCCGCGCATGGGCGAGCGAGGAGACATTGATCGATCGACGCCAGGCGAGTGCGACGCGCATCGCGACGGAACAAAGATGACGACACGCTGGCGGGTCTGGTGGTTGATCGCGCTCGGGCTGCTTCTGGTCATCGGTGGAGGCGTCTGGGTCTGGCGGACGCGGCCGGTCATTTCGCCGACAGGGGAGGACATCGGCGCCTTGCCGTCTGGTGTCCACCCCTCCGACCTGAATCTGCTCCTGGTGACCCTCGACACCACGCGTGCGGATCGCATTCACGCGTACGGCTTTCAAGGCGTTGACACACCCAATCTGGATCGACTCGCGGCCGACGGCGTGCTGTTCGATCATGCGGTCTCGCCGGCGCCGCTCACGATGCCGGCGCACTCGACACTCTTCACGGGGAAGTCCCCTCCATCGCACGGGGTGCGCGACAACGGTGGCTTCTATCTCGGCGATCAGGAAACCACGCTCGCCGAGCGGCTGAAGGCGACTGGCTTCAGGACCGGCGGGTTCATCGGCGCATACGTCCTCGATTCCAAGTGGGGGTTCTCCCAGGGATTTGACACCTATTTCGATGACTTCGATCTGACGAAGGAGCAGTCGCTGTCGCTGGCGACGATTCAGCGTCCCGGGAATGTCGTGGCGGACAAAGCTCTTGAATGGCTCGGCTCGATCGGCGACTCAAGGTTCTTCGCCTGGGTCCACCTGTACGACGCGCATTCACCGTACGAGCCGCCGGAACCGTTCAAGAGTCAGTACGCCAACCGCCCGTATGTCGGAGAAATCGCCTTCGCCGATTCGCAAGTCGGACGACTGCTGGCGTTTCTCGACGACCACGACCTGACGCGCCGAACCGTTGTGGTCGTGATGGGCGATCACGGTGAGAGCCTCGGCGAGCACGGCGAGGGGACGCACGGGTTCTTCGTCTACGAGAGCGTCCTGCACGTGCCGCTTCTGATCAGGGCTCCTTACGCGCGTCTTCACGGACGCCGAGTGGAAGACGTCGTCCGTGGCATCGATGTCCTGCCAACGGCGCTTGATCTCCTCGGCGTTGATTCAAAGGACCGCTTCGAAGGAAAGAGTGTGACGCCGCTTCTAAGCGGTTCCACACTCGACATGGGCCTCGACGCCTATTCCGAAGCGGTCTACCCGAAATTTCACTTCGGGTGGAGCGACCTGCGCGCGCTGCGCGCGGGCCGATACAAGTTCATCGCGGCGCCTCGTCCTGAGCTCTACGACATCGACCAGGATCCGCACGAAGCGAAGAATCTTTATGAAGCGCGGAAGGCGCTTGGCGATCGGATGGCGGGCCAGCTCGAGGAGCTCGAGCGCGAGATGACCAGCCGCGTGTCGGCGAAGTCGCCCGCGGTCGAGCTCGATCCCGATGCGCGCGGACGACTCGCTGCGCTCGGCTATGTAGGCACGTTTGTGACGACGGCGACGAACGGGGATCGAAGCCTGCTGGCCGATCCGAAGGACAAGATTCAGCTCTTCAACCTCATGACCAATGCCCGTGAACTCTCGCGCGAGAAGAAGGACTCGGACGAAGGCATCAAAGCGCTTCAGGAAGTAACGCGGCAAGACCCGAACGTCATCGATGCCTGGTTCATGCTCGGCAATGAGTACTTCAAGCGCCGCGATTATCCTCGGGCCATCGACAACTACAAGCGCGCGCTCTCCCTCAAGCCCGACTACGATCTCGTCGTCATCAACATGGCGAATGCGTACCGCGGAATGGGCAAGGACGAGGAAGCGATGGTTGGATACCGGCGCTTCATGGAGCTCGATCCCAAGAACGCCCAGATACGGTACGAGACGGCTCAGATTCTCATCGATGCCGAGCGGCTCGACGAGGCGGCTACCGAGCTGAACGAGGCGCTGCGGCTCGAGCCGAAGCTGGCTGCTGCTCGGAATGCGCTCGGTGTCGTGCGATTCAAGCGGGGTGATACTGCGGGAGCCGAGCGCGACGTGCGGGCCGCCATCGACCTCCAGGCTGACGTGCGTCTGGCGCACTTCAACCTGGCGCTCCTTGCCGAATCACGCGGGGATCTGCGGGCCGCGATCGAGGAGTATCGCCGGGAGATCGAACTCCATCCTTCGAGCTTCAAGGCGCAGTTCAACCTCGGGAAGCTCTACGAAAAACTCGGCGATCGCCAGGCGCAGCTCGACGCATTCAAGGCCGCCGTCGAATCGAACGACCATTTCGCGGAAGGCCATCTGTTTCTCGCGAAGCTGTATCTCGAGATGGGGCAGCATCTCGATGAGGCGATCACGCTCGCGAAGAAGGGCGTCGAGCTCGATCCGCGCTCGGAGTTCGCGCCTCTTGGGTATTACATCCTGGCTGATATCTATAACCGGCAGGGGCGTCACGAGGATGCAGCGCGAGAAGCCGCTCTCGGGCGTCAGCTGGAAGCGCGCTACCGATCCGGTGCACGACCGCCGAAATCCTAGAGAACAGGACACCGGCGCCAACCACTCATTCGCATCGCTGTGGCTTTGAAGATCCTCATGATCGCGTCGGAGGCCGTGCCGTTCTCCAAGACCGGAGGCCTTGGCGACGTTGCCGGTGCACTACCGGCGGCGCTGGCGCGCCTTGGTCACCGCGTCACGCTCGTCGTCCCGCGCTACCGGGGATCGGCGAGGGGCTCCGAAATCGGGCGGCTGTCGCTGACCCTCGGCGGTCGCCGGTTCGATGTTGCGCTGCGCGAGCACGCGATCACCGACGGTGCGCAGGCGATCCTGCTCGATTGTCCAGCTCTCTACGATCGCGATGCCATCTACGGCGATTACGAGGACGACGCAGTTCGTTTCGCGTTCTTGTCGCGCGCCGCGTTCGAGGCCGCCATTCACTTCGGCGCGAGGCCCTCGGTCGTGCACGGCCACGACTGGCAGGCAGGGCTGGCAGCCGTCTACCTGAAGACGCGCTATCGCGACGACCCGGTTCTGGGCGGGGTGCCCACGGTCTTCACGATCCACAACATCGCCTATCAAGGACTTTTCTCTCCCGCCTGGCTGCCAGCTATTGACCTCGGCGCGGATACGTACTCCCCGGATGGACTCGAGTACTGGGCGCGTATCAGTTTTCTCAAGGGCGGCATCTATTACTCAGAGGCGATCACGACGGTCAGCCGGAAATACGCCGAGGAAATTCAGTCGCCGGAGCTAAGCTTCGGATTCGACGGCATTGTCAGACGACGGGCCGCGGATCTAGTCGGCATCACCAACGGCATCGATCAGGAGCAATGGAATCCGGCCCGGGACCGGTTCCTGCCGGAGCCGTACGACGCCACGGATCTGTCAGGCAAGCGCGTCGCGAAGCGTGAGGTCCTCAGGGAACTTGGATTGCCGGCCGACGGGCTGACGCTCGAGCGGCCGCTCGTCGCAATGATTTCGCGCCTGGCTTACCAGAAGGGATTCGATCTCTTCGAAGAGGTGGCCGATCAGCTCCCGAATCTCAACGCGAGCTACGTGGTACTCGGAAGCGGTGAAAGAAAGTATGAGGACTTCTGGCGCGAGATGGCGCGGCGCCATCCGGATCGGGTCGGCGCGCGCATCGGTTTCGACGAACGTCTCGCGCACCTCATCGAAGCGGGCGCAGACATCTTCGTGATGCCCTCGCGGTACGAACCGTGCGGATTGAACCAGATGTACAGCCTGCGTTACGGAACCGTCCCGGTGGTGCGCGCCACGGGAGGACTCGACGATACCGTCACCGACTATGCCGCATCGGAAAGCCGCGGTACGGGCTTCAAGTTCGTCGAATTCACCGGTGCGGCGCTGCTCGGGGCCCTGACAAGGGCGCTCGACGCCTACGCGCAGCCTGACGTCTGGAAGGCCTTGCAGCTCGAGGGCATGCGCCAGAACCACTCCTGGGACGCTTCCGCCCTCGAGTACGTCAAAGTATATGAACGGGTCATCGCCAGGGCCTCGCCCGGCAAGGCCCCGATAGGATAGGATCTGAAGCCTTTATTTCCGGTCGCCGCGCACTCATGAAAGGGCAGACATGGCATCGACGAAAGTGCAGACGTTCACGGACGGTGATTTCGAACAGGTCGTCATCAAGGCCGCGCAGCCCGTGCTGGTGGATTTCTGGGCCGAATGGTGTGGTCCCTGCCGACGACTGGCCCCGACGGTGGAATCACTCGCCGCGGACCTCGATGGACGCTTGACAGTGGGGAAGCTGAACGTCGACGAAAACCCCAACACGGCGGGACGCTTCAGCATCCGCGGCATCCCGACGTTGCTCCTGTTCAAGGGCGGTCAGATCGTGGAATCGATCGTGGGCCTGGCCGACAAGGACGAGCTCAAGCGGATGATCGAACCGCACCTGGCCTGAACCCTAGGACGCCGGAACCCTGGAACCTTGGAACCCTCCCACCGCTCGGTGATCGTGATCGGATCCGGTCCCGCGGGCCTCACGGCCGCGCTCTACACCGCTCGCGCCAATCTACATCCGCTGGTGATCGAAGGCGTGGAGGCCGGCGGTCAGCTCATGCTGACCACGATGGTCGAGAACTGGCCGGGCTTCAGGGACGGCATCATGGGGCCCGATCTGATGGCGGAGATGCGGGCGCAGGCCGAGCGCTTCGGCGCAAAGATCGTCCAGGGCAATGTCAAGGCGGTCGATCTCAAGTCGCGTCCGTTCACCGTGCAGACCACGGATGCCGAGTACAGCACCGACGCGCTGATCATCGCAACGGGCGCCTCCGCTCGCTGGCTTGGGCTGCCCGCCGAGGTAAGGCTCGTGGGGCACGGCGTCTCGAGCTGCGCGACCTGCGACGGCTATTTCTTCAGGAATCGTCCGATTGCTGTCGTGGGTGGCGGAGACTCGGCGATGGAGGAGGCCATCTTCCTCACGAAGTTCGCCTCCGAAGTGACGGTGATCCATCGTCGCGACACGCTCCGGGCATCGAAGATCATGCAAGACAAAGCGTTCGCGAATCCGAAGATTCGGTTCGTGCTGAATAGCGTCGTCGAGGACATTCAGGATTCGGGCAAGGGAGAGGTTACCGGCATCGTCGTGCGAAACAAGGAGACCGGCGCTCGTTCAGACATCGCTGTGGACGGCGTGTTCGTGGCCATCGGTCACATCCCGAATACGGCGCTGTTTGTCGGTCAGCTCGAAACGGATGCCAACGGATACATCGTCACCCAGAAGGGGACACGGACCAGCGTGCCCGGCGTGTTTGCGTGCGGCGACGTCCAGGATCACGTTTATCGACAGGCCATCACCGCCGCCGGATCCGGCTGCATGGCTGCGATTGACACCGAAAAATATCTTGAAGGATTACACCTGCACGTCGAAGAAAAGCAGATGGCCTAGGAACTAATCACCAAGACCTAAGAACTACTCTCGATCCAACCACCTCCCACCACCACATCTCCATCATAGAAAACGACGGCCTGACCGGGAGTAATCGCGGCCTGCGGAGCGTCGAACTCCATCGTGACGCGGTCGCGCTCTGTCGCTTGGACCGTGCCTGGCGAGGCTCGGTGGCGGTGACGAATCTGTGCCGAGACGCGGAGTGCCGCCTCGGGCCGATCGCAGGCGATCCAGTTCACGCCGGTGGCCGTCAGTCGGCGCCGCTCCAGTGCCGAACGGGGACCCACGACGACCGCGCGATCGGTTGGCCTGATTGCGAGCACGTGGAGGGGCGTCGGCGACGAGAGCCCCAGTCCCTTTCGCTGCCCGACCGTGAACTGATGGATGCCGGAGTGGCGTCCGAGAAGTCGTCCGTCTTCGGCGAGAAGCGGCCCCTCTTCGATCGGCTCGTTCGCTCGTGACTTCACGAAGCTGGCATAGTCGCCGTCGGTGACAAAGCAGATTTCCTGGCTATCGGGCTTCTCGGCGACGGGTAGACCGCGCCGCCGCGCGAATTCGCGTACCTCTTCCTTGGACATCCCTCCGATCGGGAAGACCGCCCGCGCAAGCTGATCTTGGGTCAGTGCCCAGAGGAAATAGGACTGATCCTTCTGCTCGTCGGCTCCGCGCCTCAGGATCCAGCGGCCTGTTGACCTGTCCTTGCAGACCTGCGCGTAATGGCCCGTCGCCACGAATTCTGAACCGAGGCCGGTCGCGCGCTCGAGCAGCGTCGAGAACTTCAGATCGCTGTTACACCGCGCGCAGGGAATCGGAGTCCTGCCGCGCTCGTATTCCTCCACGAAGTTCGAAACGACCTGCTCCTGGAACTGGCGTTCGAAATTCATGATGTAATGAGGAATACCGATCGTTGAGGCCACGCGACGGGCGTCGTGCAGATCGTCGAGACTGCAACAGGACCCGAACTCATTCGCTCCGTCCCGCTGGTCGTACAGCTGCATCGAGACACCCACCACGTCGTGGCCGTCTTCGTGGAGCATGGCCGCTGCGACGGACGAATCCACACCGCCTGACATCGCTGCCACGACGCGCATCTGAAGACCTGGAGAGACGTTTTCGGCGATGGTCATCTGGCGGCCACGCGGTTCAGTTTTCTCAATCTCTCAACGAGCGGCGGCAGGACGGTGACGACGCGGTCGATCTCCGCGTCGGTGTTCCCGGCACCCAGGCTGAAACGGATCGAATTCTGCGTGCGATGTGCCGGAAACCCCATCGCCCGCAGGACGTGCGACGGTTCGAGCGTACCCGATGAGCAGGCCGAACCGGTCGAGACCGCGATACCTTCGAGGTCGAGACCGATCAGAAGCGACTCGGCTTCCACGCCGTCGACACTGATGTTCGTCGTGTTCGGCACGCGTGGAGCCCCGGCGCCGTTCACCGCCGTGTCTGGCACCTTGCGCAGCACCTCCTGCTCGAGGCGATCCCGCAACGCCGCAAGCAGCGACGAATGTTCGTCCAGTTTTTCCATGGCGAGGCGTGCGGCTTCCGCGAGCCCGACGATGCCCGGAACGTTCTCGGTGCCGGCACGTCGGCTGCGCTCGTGCCGGCCGCCAGTCATGATCGGCAGCAGGCGCACGCCGCGTCGAATCCAGAGTGCTCCGGCGCCTTTCGGACCGTAGATCTTGTGTGCCGAGAGCGACAGGAGATCCACGTCGAGCCCTCCGACATCGACTCGAATCTTGCCGACCGACTGCACGGCGTCGGTGTGAAAGAGCGCCCCGCGCGCATGCGCGATGGCGGCAATCTCGGCGATTGGTTGAATCGTGCCGATTTCATTGTTCGCATGCATGACCGAGACGATGGCTGTGCGATCGGTCACTGCGGCCGACATCGCCGCGGGCGACACGACGCCGGACGCGTCGACGGGAACGATCGTACTCGTCCACCCGCGGCGCGAGAGCGCCTTGATCGTGTTGAGCACGGCCTCGTGCTCGATCGCAGTCGTGACGATGTGGCGACGGCCGGTCGATTCGAGATTCTCCGCGGCACCGCGGATCGCCGCATTGTCGGACTCGGTGCCGCCGCTCGTGAAGACTATCTCCGCCGATGCCGCGCCGATCAGTTGCGCGATGGCCTGTCGGGCGTCGTCGATGGCCTGCTTGGCGCGCTGGCCGTAGTGGTGCACGCTCGACGGATTGCCGAACTGGTCGTCGAGCGTCGCCATCATCGCGTCTCTGACGCGAGGCGCCACCGGTGTCGTCGCGTTGTGGTCTAGATAGATGCGCATGGTCACCCGATGATCTACGGAATTGCACCGCGGCGTCGGCTCCCGGTGCCAGGATGTTCTTCCCCGATCCCGAAATTGTACCATTCGCCGCAAACCCCGGCAATAAAAGGACTAGACAACACTATGACCGTTTCCTATACTGGCGAAACCACGCTTCCCGCACTCTTCGGTTAGCTACCCCGAGGCGGCGTCCTGCGCGAACCACGGGTCGGGAGCTTCGGAGGATTACCATGTGGAAACGCGACGAGTCGGTACGACCCAGCGGCCAGCCGAACGGACCCGCAGCGCCCGGCGCTCCTGCTCCGCCTTCGAGCGGCGAGAGCGGACAGCGTGCAGGCGCCGAGACCCGGAGCCAGATTGAGAGGGACAAGGTGAACATCGGCAAATCAGTCGTCATCAAAGGCGAGCTGAGTGGGAGCGAAGACCTGACGATTGAAGGTCACGTGGACGGCAAGATCGAACTTCGCGACAACGTGCTGACGATTGGGCCGAACGGAAAGATCAAAGCTCAGGTGTTCGCCAAGTCTGTCATCGTCCTCGGCGAGGTCTCGGGCAACGTGACCGCGTCGGAGAAGGTTGATATTCGGGACAACGGATCCGTTGATGGCGACATCGTCGCGCCGCGTGTCGCGATTGCCGAAGGTGCGCACTTCCGAGGCAGCGTGGACATGCAGCGCGCGGGAAGCAAGGGTGGACAGGTCGGTCCAGCAACCGTGACCCCACCGAAACAAGAGGTCAAACCCGCCGCTCCGCAGCCGCCGACGCCCGGTGGGCAGCGAGTCGGCGTCTAGGCCAACGTCCTGTGATCGCGTGCAGCCTGAGACTGGCTGCGCGCGGTCCGATTGTCATACGGGACGCCGCCTGGTGTTCCGTTAGAGGTTTCCCCAGGAGTGGAGTTGTCGAGCGGACCGTCGCGCTCGTTGTCGGATTTGTTCTCGCGGTTCGGGTCACGTCGGACCAACGACACGGCTGTCGCTACAGCTGCGTCCGACCGCTTGGACGATGCACCGGTCTTTGGCACCAAGGCGCTCCGCAAGCTCTTTTCGAGTCTCCGCTCGTCTGAGTCGCCCGTTCTCCTGGACCTCGGCCCGGTCGTTGGATCGAACGTGACGTATTTCGGCGAGAAGCTCGGCTGCAAGATCTTTGTCGAAGACATCTACGCAGACCTCGAGCGGTTTCTGCGGCAGGGGAAAGTGGCCGAGCTGGCCGGTTTTCTCGCGCGGCGTTTCCCTCAGGGGGACGCCAGCGTCGACGGCATTCTCTGCTGGGATTTGATCGACTATCTGGATCGCGCCTCCGCGCAGATGCTTGCTACCGAGCTGACGAGGCTGTTGCGCGTCGATGGCGTGCTCCTGGGGTTCTTCAGCACGACACAGTCGCAGGATTTGCACTACACCAAGTACATCATCGTCGACGACGTGAATCTGAAGCACCGGACGTATCCCGCCACGCGCCCGCGGCAACGCGCGATGCAGAACCGCGACATCATCAAGCTCTTCGAGGGCCTCCGCGTGACGGATTCGTTCCTGCTTCAGACAAACCTGCGGGAAATTCTGTTTCGGAAGCCCGCGTACCTTGGAGCTATGCGAGCCACGATCTGACGAGCCAGGGCATGCACCACGGGTACGACGGGGATGGGGCCGGACAATGGCTGGACGGCAAACCGACGCGCGCGCGAGTCTGGTTGGCGTGTAGACCATGGCACGTCCCATCATTGCCATCCTGAGCGACTTCGGCACCAAAGACCACTATGCGGGCACGATGAAGGGCGTCGTGCTCGGGATCTGCCCGGACGCCACGCTCGTCGACATCTCGCATGACATTCCGCCGCACGACGTCCTCGTTGCAGCGCTTGAGTTGGCCGCCAGCTACAAATACTTTCCCAGCGGCACGGTCTTTCTCGTGGTGGTCGATCCTGGGGTCGGCTCAGGTCGGAAGGGACTTGCGGCCGAGGCGGGAGACTATCGATTCGTCGCGCCGGACAATGGCGTGTTGACGACGGTGTTCCGTGAGGTTGCGCCGAAGCGCGTGGTCGAACTGACCGAGAGGAGGTACGCGCGACCGACCGTCAGTCGCACGTTCGAGGGGCGGGATCGATTTGCGCCTGCGGCGGCATGGCTCGCGAAGGGCATCGAGCTCTCGGCCCTCGGCCGTCCGGCCGGCGACTACGTTCAGCTGGATATCCCGATGCCGCAGGCCTCGGCCGATCGATTGACGGGCCAGGTGCTCCGCGTGGACCGCTTCGGCAACCTGGTCACGAACATCGATCATCGTGCATTCGACAAACTCGTGCAGGCCGGCTCGATTCAGATCGTCGCTGGAACCTTTCCGATCGGACGGCTGGTGGCGACGTACAACGAGGTGTCGGCCGGGGAAGTCTGTGCGTTGTTCGGCAGCACCGACCATCTCGAGATCGCCGTCAATGCCGGCAATGCGGCAGAGCGGCTGCAGCTGGGGCGGGGCGCGACCGTCACGGTAGCCAGAGGCTGACCCCGGCCTTTTCGTGCTTCAGGACGCTGTGCTACGATTCCCCGTTTCAGGACGAGAGATTTTCGCGCCGAACGGCGCTCCACAAACTCGGTGAGCCGGGCGTTCGACCGGCCTCCGGCACGCACTCATTCCAATCATGATCAGCTTTGACCTGACCGACGAACAGCGCCTCCTCGAGCAGACCGTGCGGGAGTGGGCGGCCCGCGAAGTGATCCCGCGCATCCACGACCTCGATCGAGAGCACCGGTTCGACCGCGGCATCCTCCCGCAGATGGCGTCCCTTGGCCTTCTGGGCATTTCGGTTCCCGTTGAGTACGGCGGTGCGGGGATGGACTACATCTCGCTGGGCATTGCCAGCGAGGAGCTCGAGTACGCGGACACATCCTTGCGCGTCATCATGTCGGTGCACGCAGGGTTGAACTGTCTGTCGCTCCTGACCTGGGGCAGCGAAGCGCAGAAGCAGCGATACCTCGTGCCGCAGGCGCAGGGCCAGAAGATTGCGACCTACGGGCTCACGGAGCCCGGCGCGGGCAGCGACGTGCGCGGGATCCAGACGGTTGCCGTCAAGAAAGGCGATCGATATTTCCTGACGGGCGAAAAGATGTGGATTTCGCTCGCGGATGTGGCCGACAACTTCCTCGTGTTTGCCTGGAGCGATCTCGAGAAAAAGAAACAGCGCGACACGTCGGGGATCTCGGCCTTCATTGTCGAGCGTGCGTTCAAGGGCTTCTCGAGCGGCACGCTGAAGGAAAAGTGGGGCATCCTGGCCGGGAACACGGGCTTCTTCAAGATGGAAGACTGCGAAGTCCCCGAGGAGAATGTCGTCGGAAGGGCCGGCGAGGGATTCAAGGTCGCGATGTTCGCGCTCGACCAGGGTCGCTATACCGTTGCAGCCGGCGCGACCGGACTCATTCGCGCGTGCCGCGATGCAAGCGCGCGGTACGCGCTCGACCGCAAGACCTTCGGCGTCGAGATTGCGCAGCACCAGCTCGTCAAGGAAATGATCGCGCAGATGGAGTCGGACTATCAGTCGGCGCGTCTGCTCTGGCTGCGCGCCGGCTGGTTGAAGAACATGGGCCGGCGGAACACGCGCGAAACCGGTCTGGCCAAGTGGTTCTCGACGGTGGCGTCCGAGCGGGCAGCCGGCGATGCCGTGCAGATCCATGGCGCGAACGGGTATTCCGACGAGTATCCCGTGGGCCGGTTCTATCGCAACTGCAAGGGCGCCGTCATTTACGAAGGCACTCGAGAAATTCACAAGCTGATGCAGGCCGACTACCTGCTCGGCTATCGGAACGACCGACCCACTCGGTGCGAGCTTCCGCCGTACTACCCCGAGGGGCAAAAGGCGACGGTGTAAGGCGCCGACTGAGGGCCCATGGAATCCGATCTGTCCCTGGAGTTTCTCCGCGTGGTCGAGCAGGCCGCCATCGCGTGCGCGCATACGATGGGGCAGGGTGACCGCCACAATTCCGACCAGGTGGCGGTCGAAGCCATGCGCCGCGAAATGGACAGTGTCGCGATCGACGGCACCATCGTCATCGGTGAAGGCGAGCGGGACGAGGCGCCCATGCTCTACATCGGCGAACGCGTGGGCATCGCCAACTCACGAGGCGGAGATGGACCCGGTTGGGGCCGCTTCCCTCAAGTCGATATCGCCGTCGATCCGCTGGAAGGCACGAACTTGTGCGCAACGGGATCGCCCAACGCGATCGCCGTGCTTGCCGCGTCGCCGCGCGGCGGCCTGTTGCACGCACCCGATCTCTACATGGAGAAGCTGGTCGTAGGGCCGAGTTCAAAGGATGCCGTCAGCCTCGATGCGCCGGTGGCCGACAACCTCAGAGCCATTGCGAAGTGTCTCGATCGCGATGTTGATGATCTTGTCGTCATCGTCCTCGACAGGCCACGGCACGAGCAGCTGATTGCAGACATTCGCGCGACGGGGGCGAGAATTCGCCTGATTACGGACGGCGACCTCTCGGCCGGTATTGCGGCGGCGGTCGTCGGCAGCGGCGTGCACGCCGTGATGGGCACCGGCGGCGCGCCGGAAGGTGTGCTGACCGCGGCGGCCATGCGGTGCCTGAACGGCGAGATTCTGGCGCGACTCGTCGTGAGCAAACCCGAGCACGAGGAACGCTGCCGCGAGATGGGCATCACCGACATGAAGCGGGTGTACACGTCGAAGGATCTCGCTTCGGGCGAATCGATCATTTTCGCGGCGACCGGCGTCACCGACGGCACCTTGATGCGCGGCGTCCGGTTCTTCGGCGACGGCATCCGCACGAGCTCGCTCATCATGCAGACGCATCCGCATCGGATTCGTTTCATTGACAGCATCCACGTCGATGTCGCGCACGACGTCCGCATTCGGTTCTGAGTCGCGCCGGGCGCCCGTCGCCGGATTCGTGACCGACTGACCCATCCCGTGGTCGCTGGGCACCCCATCCGCTGGCGCCGGAATCTTTTTGCGGTTACCGCAGCGAGCTTCATCGGATTCACGGGCTTCACGCTCGTGATGCCGTTCCTTCCCCTCTACATCCGCCGGCTCGGTGTCACCAATGTCGGCGAGATCGCCATCTGGACGGGCCTGAGCCTCGGCGTAACGCCGGCTATCACGGCACTCCTGTCGCCCATCTGGGGACGGCTCGCGGATCGCTTCGGCCGCAAGATCATGGTCGAACGCTCGCTACTGAGCTTCGTGATCGTCATGGCGACCATGGCCTACGTGACGCGGCCATGGCACGTGCTGGCGCTGCGCGCGATCCAGGGGCTCTTTGCAGGCTATGGATCGTTGACGCTGACGATGGCCGCCGAGTCGGTTCCGCGGGAGCGGATGGCGACGGCAATTGGCCTCGTGCAAACGGCCCAGCGGCTGGGACCCGCACTCGGACCGTTGATCGGCGCGCTCGTTGCCGGACTCGTCGGGCTCCGGAACACGTTCTTCGTCACGGCGAGTTTCTATGCCGCCGCGTTCACGCTCGTCCTCTTCACCTACGACGAACCGATGCGCCGCGTGCCCGCCGGGGAAACGGTGGAGCGCATCAGCTTTCGAGACGTGCTGGCGTCGCAGAACTTTATCCTTCTGATGACGGCCATCTTCGGGATTCAGTTTGCCGATCGAAGCTTCGGCCCCGTGCTGCCTCTCTATGTCGAGGCGGTCGGAACGTCCCGCGATCAGGCGCCGCTCGTGTCCGCTGTAATTTTTTCCATTCTTGCCGGTGCAGGTGCCGTTGGGCACCATAGCTGCGGATGGCTGTTGAAGCGACATCCCGCGCGCCGTGTCATTGTCGAGGGGACTCTCGCCGCGTCGATCGCTGTCGCCATTTTCGGATTGACCAGCTCGCTGCCGATCCTCTTCCTGTCGTCGACCGTGTTCGGCCTTGGAGTCGGCGCCGCCATGACGGCAGCGTTCACGGCCGCAGGCACGGCATTGGCGCCGGGCGTCCACGGGACAGGGTTTGGGTTTCTGACGGGGGCCTGGCTCGCAGGGCTTGCGTTGAGTCCCGTCATCAGTGGCCTGATGAGCGGGCTCAGTCTGCGACTGGTCTTTGTGCTGGACGCAGTCGTACTGGTCGCGCTGGCGTGGCTCGTCCGCCGAGTCATGGCGGAAGCGCCGCGAGTGACGACGGCGCCCGCCACCGAGGACGCCTAATCAGCGGCTCCCCGCGGGCGTGGAAACGGCACGGCGCGGCCTGGCGGCGGCGAGCTTGGCCGACGCGACGATCAGGGCGAGCGAAAGGAGCAGTTGAAGCGCGTGTGACAATCGGGCTCGGTGTCGAGGCCCGTTCGCGTGCCGAAAAAACGCCTCATAATACTGGAATGCGCCGCCTGATCGTCGATCCCGAGCGCCCGGATGCGCGCATTCTCGAAGAGGCGGTCGAGATGTTGCGAGGCGGCGGCGTGATTGCCTATCCGACGGACACGCTGTACGGGCTTGGCGTCGATCCCCGGAGCGCCCTGGCCGTCCGCCGACTGTTTGCTTTGAAGGGGCGCCCTGAAGGCCGGGCGATTCCGCTCGTGGCATCAGATCGCGCGCAGGTCGAAGAGCAGGTCGGCCATCTCTCGTCGCTCTCCGTGCGCCTGGCCGGCCGTTTCTGGCCGGGTCCATTGTCGCTCATCGTCTCCGCGCGCGACACCATCGCCGAGGGCGTCACCGATTCCCTGCGCCAGGTCGCGGTCCGTGTTCCTGACAATCGCGTCGCGCGCGAGCTGGCGCGCCTGGCCTCGCATCCGCTCACGGCGACGAGCGCCAATCTGAGCGGGCATGCGTCGAGCGCGGTGCCCGAGGACGTCGCCGCAGAGTTGCAGTCTGTCGTGGACGGGATCGTCGACGCGGGCCCGGCACCGGGCGGCCTTCCCTCGACCATCGTGGATGCCACGGGGGACGTGCCGATCCTGGTTCGAGCCGGCGCGTTGCCGTGGGTGAGCGTGATAGAATCGCTGTGATCGCCCTTCCAGCTCGCACCCCGCGTTACTTGTAGCAGCATGGTGCAACCCCACAAGACAAGAGCCGCGCTCTCCGAGAGAGCGGCTGTGGTCACGCTCTTCAACGGGCGCGACGGTCGTTCCCACCGCGATCGTTCGCTCGATGAGCTGACCGAACTGGCGAATGCGGCGGGTGCCACGGTCGTGCTCTCCATCATGCAGGAACGGACGCGCCCCGACCCGGCGACCTATATCGGCCGCGGAAAGCTGGACGAGCTGCGGGCGGCGTGCGATGAAATGAATGTGGACGTCGTGGTCGTGGACAACGAGCTCACGCCGTCACAGCTTCGCCAGATGGAAGCCAGGCTCGACGCCCGGGTCGTCGATCGAACGCAGTTGATCCTGGACATCTTTGCGCGTCGGGCCGAGACGCGCGAAGGCAGGCTGCAGGTGGAGCTGGCTCAATTGAAGTATCTGCTGCCTCGCCTCGTGGGGCGGGGGACTGTGCTGTCGCGACTCGGTGGCGGCATTGGAACACGGGGTCCCGGCGAGACCAAGCTTGAAACCGATCGCCGCCGGATTCGCGACCGGATCCATGCCATCGGCCGGGACATCGAATCGATCCGGAAGCATCGATCGCTGGCGCGCGATCGCCGCCAGCGCGCATCGAAGCCCACCGTGGCGCTCGTCGGGTACACGAACGCCGGCAAGAGCACGCTCTTCAACTGGCTCACCAGAGAACACACGACCGTTTCGGACGCGCTGTTTGTTACGCTCGATCCCCTGGTGAGACAGGTGCGTCTGCCTGACCGCCGCGAAATCCTGCTCACGGACACGGTCGGTTTTATCGACCGCCTTCCGCACACGCTCGTGGCCGCGTTTCGAGCCACACTCGAGCACATCGCCCAGGCCGATCTCCTCCTCCATGTCGTCGACGCCTCGAGCGCGGAGCGGAAGCGCCAGGTTTCGGCCGTTGAGCGTGTACTGGACGAGGTCGGCGCGTCGGATGTGCCGATGCTCGTGGTGCAGAACAAGTGCGACAGGCTGTCCGAGCTGGAGCGTGAGCGTCTTCAGATGTCAGATCCGGATGCCGTCTGCATCTCTGCTCTCACAGGCCAGGGTGTGGCCGAGCTCATTGAGATCATGGCGTCGCGCATGGCGCTCGATATCGTCCGTCTTGTACTCGAGTTCGACGCGACCGAACCGTCGACAGCCAGCCGCATCGCCAGGATCTACAGGCATGGCCGGGTACTCGGGCACGTGGCCACCGGCGGAAAAGTATCCGTCGAAGCCGACATTCCCCGCCGACTCGTGCCCCTTCTGAGCGGCCGACCCGCGGAGGAAGACTTCCCGATGGAGACCGGCCGTGCGGTCTGACGCCGCGCGATGGCGCATCGTCGGCGCGACGGCCTTGATCGCTTTTGCCGTGTCGTGCGCGCCGAAAACCGCTCCGTCCGGAACGGCCGCGCGGTTCCCGGAGTTCATGTTCCCGTCGGTGCCTGCAAGTCTGAACGAGCCTGACCTGGCGTCGAGGCAACAGCGCGCCTGGGCGTTCCTCCAGGCCGGCGATGTCCGCGGATCAACCCGAGAGTTTGCCGCCATCCTGAAGAAGCGCCCTGGATTCTTCCCCGCCGAGACCGGCCTGGGATACGCGGCCATGGGCGGCAGCGATCAGCCGCAGGCGCTCGAATGGTTCGATCGGGCGCTCACGCGGACTGCGGACTATCCACCGGCCCTCGTCGGTCGTGGTCAGATACTCCTCAGTCTCAACCGGGAGAGCGAAGCTCTGGTGAGTTTCGAAGCGGCCCTTGTGTCAGACCCGAGTCTCGAGGACATTCGTCGACGGGTTGAGGTGCTGCGATTCAGGAAGGTGCAGCAGAGCGTTCAGGCGGCACAACAAGCGGCGGCCGCGAACCAGTGGGACGATGCGCGACGTGAATATGAAACGGCAATCGCGGCATCTCCCGACAGCGCGTTCCTGTACCGGGAGCTCGGCATGATCGAGCTGAGGACAGGCCAAACCGAGGCGGCGCTCGGTCATTTTCGGCGTGCTGTGCAACTCGAATCCACCGATGCCGCGTCATACGGGGCGATGGGCGATATTCTCGAGGGACGAGGGGAGTTCGATCAGGCGATCGAGGCGTATCAGTCAGCTCTGGCCATCGATCGGTCCGCGGAACTCGAATCAAAGATTGCCGCGGTACGAGAGAAAGCGGACGCTGCGAAGCTTCCACGGGAGTACCGGGCCATCGAGGGCTCTGACGGCGTTACGCGTGCGGACCTCGCCGCCCTCATCGGCGTCAAGCTGAAGACCCTGGTGGAGGCGGCAGGGCCCCGGGGCACCGTGCTGATCACCGATGCCAGGGACAGTTGGGCGATCGCGTGGATTCAAGCGGTCACGCGCGCAGGCATCATGGAGGTCTATCCGAACCACACGTTTCAACCTCGAGTGGTCGTGCAGCGCGGCGATCTGGCGCAGGCGGTGAGCCGTCTTCTCAGCTTGATTGGCACCAGCCACCCGGCTCTTCTCAATCAATGGATGGAAGGGCGACCGGCCATTGCCGATATCGGCCCCGACCATCTAAGCTATCCGGCGGCAGCACTCGGCGTGACATCCGGTGTGCTGCCCCTCATCGAGGGAGGCGCGTTCGGCTTGTCCCGCCCGGTTAGCGGCGCCGAAGCTATTTCCGCGATCGATCGGTTGCAAGCGCTCGCCCCGTCGAACGAGCCTCGCGGCTAGCCGGATTTCGCCGCGAATTCACCCACGATGCCGACACTCACGCTCGCCAATCAGCTGACGTTGCTTCGCATGCTGCTGATCCCGGCGTTCGTGATCATGATCGTCTACGGTGAGCTCGGCTGGGCGCTGGTGACGTTTCTGGGCGCCGGTGCGACCGATGCCCTCGATGGCCTGCTCGCTCGCCTCCAAGGCACAAAGACGACGCTTGGCGCGTGGCTCGATCCGATGGCCGACAAGTTGCTCCTGGTGGCGGCCTTCATCGTGCTGACGTGGCCCGGACTCGGGTTGACGACGAGATTGCCGATCTGGCTGACTGTTCTCGTGATCTCCCGCGACGTGGTGATTGTGCTGACCGTGGCAATCGTCAACCTGGCGGTTGGGCGGCGAACGTTCAGGCCATCGCTCTACGGCAAGCTGGCCACCGGCATCTACATCGTCACGTGCGTCGCCGTGCTGTATTTCAACTATCTCCAACGTCCATCGGTGTTCGTGAACCTGTGCGTGTACGCAGCAGCGGCCATCACTCTCATTTCAAGCCTGCACTACGCCGTGCACGTGGCTCGGGTTGTCAACGAAGCAGATTGACCCGCGGTGCTAGCCGTTCACCTTGGTGCGGAAATAGGCGATGGTCTGCGTCAGGCCTTCCTCAAGGCCGACTTTCGGCTCCCAGTGGAGGATCTGTCGCGCGCGGGTGATGTCCGGCTGGCGGACCTTCGGATCGTCGGTCGGGAGGGGCTTGCGTACGATGCGGCTCTTCGAACCGGTCATCCTGATGATGGTCGCCGCGATGGATTCGATGGTCATCTCGGTCGGGTTTCCGATATTGATAGGATCGTTCGTCGATGACAGCATCAGACGGATGATGCCATCCACGAGATCTGTGATGTAACAGAAGCTGCGCGTCTGACGGCCGTCGCCGAAGACCGTCACGTCCTCACCACGCAGCGCCTGCGAGATGAACGATGGCACCGCGCGCCCGTCGTTGACGCGCATGCGCGGTCCGTACGTGTTGAAGATTCTCACGATCTTCGTATCCAACCCGTGATAGCGGTGATATGCGACGGTCATCGCCTCGGCGAAGCGCTTCGCTTCGTCGTAGACGCCGCGAGGACCAATCGGATTGACGTTGCCCCAATAGGTTTCCTTCTGGGGATGTTCGAGAGGGTCGCCGTACACCTCGGACGTGGAAGCGAGGACGAACCGGGCCTCTTTGGCCTTTGCGAGGCCGAGGGCCTTGTGTGTGCCGAGCGCGCCCACCTTGAGCGTCGGGATCGGCAGCTCGAGATAGTCGATGGGGCTGGCCGGGCTCGCCCAGTGCAGGACGAAGTCCACGGGTCCATCGATGTAGATGTAGTTGGTGACGTCGTGCTTGATGAACTGAAAGTCGCGATTCGTCAGGTGCGCGATATTCGCAATGTCGCCAGTCAGCAGATTGTCGATGCCGATGACCTCGTAGTTGCGTTCGAGAAGGGCTTCGGCGAGGTGAGAACCGATGAAACCGGCCGCGCCGGTGATGACCACTCTTTGCTTCATAGGCTCGATTTCGGCGACCCGGAGCCGATTCAGTAGGCTTGCCGCTGGAAGACGCCCCGCACCACCGTGAGCCAGAGGATTTTCAGGTCGAGGGACACCGACCAGTTCTCGATGTAGTAGAGATCGTACTCGATCCGCTTCTCGATTGACGTGTTCCCGCGCCAGCCATTGACCTGAGCCCAGCCCGTGATGCCGGACTTGACCTTGTGTCGGAGCATGTACTGGGGGAAGCGATGCTTGAACTGATCCACGAAAAATGGACGCTCCGGGCGTGGACCGACGAGCGACATCTCACCGCGCAGGACGTTCCAGAACTGTGGCAGCTCGTCGAAATCGTAGCGCCTCAGAATTCGACCGACCGGCGTGCACCGGGGGTCCTCGTCTCGAGCCCAGATGGGACCGGTGTCGTCCTCGGCGTCGTGGTACATCGACCTGAACTTGTAAACGGTGAACGCCTTGCCGTCCAGGCCCATTCGCTCCTGGCGGTAGAACGTGGGGCCCGGCGACGTGAGCCGGACGATCGCGGCGATGATCGCCAGCGGCAACGCCAGTAGCACGAGCGCCACAAAGGACACGGCGATGTCGATGGCTCGCTTGAGGACGCTGTTGATCCCCTGGAGCGGCACGTCGTTGATGTTGATGATGGGGACGCCGTCGAGGTCTTCGAGCCGGGCCCGCAGCGCGATGAACTGCAGCAGATCCGGGACAACCTTGACGTCGACCATTTCCCGGCTGGTGCTCTCGATGAGGCCGAGCATTTCGACGTGCTCTTCGAGGGGCAGCGCGACGTACAGATGGTCGATTCGCTCGCGCCGGGCGATTTCTCCGGCTTCGCCCAGCGTGCCAATCACCGGTATTCCGCGGTAGGAGAGCGCGCCCACGCGATTGTCCACGAAACCCACCACCTGATATCCGAGCTCGCGGTGCTCCAGAATCTTGTCGCTGACCAGACGCCCCAGCTCACCGGCGCCGGCTATCAGGATGCGCTTGAGGCCGATGCCCGCGCGCCAGCGACGCTCGAGCGCGTCGCGCACCAGTTCGCGCGATGCGAATGTCAGCACGACATTGATCAGCAGGAAGAGCGCCCACACCAGCTGCGAGATTTCGAAGGCGCCCCGATCCTTCATCTCGTCGGTCACGTAGTACGCTTGGACGTACAACGTCGTGACGATGCCGAAGACGACGGAGACAATGCTGCCGACGAAGACGGCAAAGAAGTCGTCGACCCTGGAGCGTCCACGCCGCAGGCGATAGAGGCCTTGAAAGTGGTACGCGATCGGGACCAGCACGGCGACGATCGGCAGCACATTGACGTATTGGCTGAACGGAGGGACGCCCTTCGTGATGGCGATCAGGCCGCTTTCGAACCGGATGCCGTAGGCGAGGACGAAGGCGGCCATCGCCAGGACACCGTCCGACACGACATGGAACGCGACGAGCAAGCGGTTATAGCGCTTGACCATCAGTTGATCTGCAGCACTTGATCGACCGTGCGGCGAATTTCCTGAACAAAGCGATCCCGGCCGAACCGCAGAGCGTGCTCACGGATCGTCATGGGATCCACGCCGAGGTGCTGGACGCGATCGATGCCCTCGGCGAACGCGTCGGGTGATGGGTCGGACACGAGGATGCCGGTGACGCCGTCGATCACAGTCTCGAGGGCGCCGCCGCGACCGAGCGCCACGACCGGCCGTCCGCAGGACTGCGCCTCCACGGGTGCGATGCCGAAGTCCTCCTCACCAGGCAGGAGCACCGCGGTTGCCCGACGGAAGAGTTCGCGGACTCCCTCGTCCGGCACGGCCCCCAGAAAATCGACGTGCGGACCCGCGATGGCTTCGAGCCGCGCACGATCCGGTCCTGTGCCGGCGATCTTCAGCGGCATTCCGATCCGGGCAGCCGCTTCAATTGCCAGGTCGATCCGTTTGTATGGCGAGAGAGCAGACACAATCAGCAGATAACGATCCGGCTCGATGCCGTCGGGAGTGTAGTAGGACGTATCGACCGGAGGATACACGACGGCAGCCTCGCGATTATAGTATCGGCGGATCCGCTCCGCAACATGCCGAGAATTGGCCACGAACCGATCGACGCGGTTCGCCGTGTTCCGATCCCAGCGCGCCAGGCCTGCCAGAACGGGCCGCAGCAACTGATGTGACGGTTCGCCGAGACGGTCGCGCCCGAAGTACAGGTCGCGCTGATCCCACACATAGCGCATCGGCGTGTGGCAATAACAGAGATGCGAGGCGCGCCCGGTCCTCACGACCGCCTTGGCCGCGCAGTGGCTCGTGCTGATGATCAGATCCACGTCGTCGAGATCGAACTGTTCGATGGCAAACGGGAAGAGAGGAAGAGCCTGCCGATAGACACGGCTGATACCCGGCACGCGGTTGATGATCGACGGCAGAATGCGCATTCGCTCGATGGCGGGAGACACCGAGCCCGGAACATGCACCAGCGTGAACAGCGGAGCGTCGGGATAGAGCTCGCAGAGCGCTTCGATGACCTTCTCGCCGCCACGCATGCCGGTGAGCCAGTCGTGGACCAGCGCAATGCGGATGGGTTGAGAGGGGTTGCTCAACTTTCTTCGACCACCTGGCGATAGATCTCATGGACCCGCTCGACGGAACGCTCCCAGGAAAACTGCCGCGCCCGCTCTAGTCCCTTCCGGATCAACTCCTTTTCGAAGGCCTCGTCACCTAGCACCTTGCGGATCCCGTCGGCAATCGATTCGACGTCGTACGGATCCACCAGCACGGCGGCCTCGCCGACGACCTCGGGGAGTGATGACACGTTGGATGTGACGACGGGAGTCCCGCTGGCCATGGCCTCGAGCGGCGGCAATCCGAATCCTTCATAAAGCGACGGAAATACAAACACCGACGCGAGGCGATAGAGGACGGCGAGCGTCTCGTCCGGCTGGAAGCCGAGGAACCGGACGTGCTGGTGCAGCATCAGCTGGTGCACCGTACGCCTGAGCGTCTGGTGTTTCGAGATTTCGTCGCCGATGATCACCAGCTTGAGCTCGTCGAAACCCGACTGGCGAACGCTGTGGAACGCCTGGATCAGGCGCTCCAGATTCTTGTGTGGCTTGATGTTTCCGGCATACAGGATGAACGGGCCCTGGAGCTGATAGCGCTCACGAATGCGATCGATGCGGTCCTCATCGGGCGGATCCCAGAAGCGTTCGTCGATGGCATTGGGGATGACCACAATCTTCTCGGCAGGAACATCGAAGAACCGCAGGATGTCCCGCTTGGAGGCTTCGGAGACCGTCAGGATGCGATCCGAACGCTTGGCTGCCGCCCACATGGCCGCGCGGGCGTACACGTGCCCCAGGCGGCTGGGAAGGTATTGCGGAAACATCAGGTGAATGCAGTCATGAATGGTCACGATGGTTCGACCCGGCGTCAGGACTGGGAGGACGTAGTGCGGCTCGTGAAACAGATCGAGTCGTTCGCGCCAGACGTCGAAGGGGACCGCCAACTGTTCTCGTACAGTATAGGGGCCGGCGCCCTCGGGCACGCACCTGAAGTTCGGACCGAACGACGGCGCACTTCCGCAGTCATCCGGCCCGCAGAGCAGAACATACTCGCTCGTGCGGTCCAGCCGCGCGAGGTGGCGCAGCAGGTTGCGGATGTACGTCCCGATGCCGAAGTCGTGGAGCTTCCTGACGTCGATTCCTACGCGCACGGCTCACGATAGCACGGCGCCCTCTCCTCGGAGCCGCAGGTACAACCGCAGGAGGGGAACCCAAAACGGATGGTGCTTTTGATAGAACGCGAGTTGGCTTCGGCGGTACGCGTGATTCGCGGCAGCCGGTTGCGACGCGGCTGAGCGGCCCCGGGCGTGAACGATTTCGACGATCGGCAAGAACAGGATTCGTCGCCCCAGGTGACGAATGGCCGCACAGAAGTCCACGTCCTCGAAGTACAGGAAATAGCGTTCATCAAAGAGCCCCGCCGCCTCGGCGTCGCGCCGCCGGACGAGCATGCAGGCTCCGCTGATCCAGTCGACGTCGCGCCGGGCCCTCGTCATCTGTTCGACGCGCTCCGATGCGGCCGAGTCGCGGCGTGCAAGCCCTCGAACCAGCCGCCGCTGAGCCATTTCGGCGAAGGGGCCGATCATCGGCCCGAATGACAGCTCGGGCCTGCCTTCGAGATCGATGATCCGTGGACCAATTGCCGCCACATCCGGGTGGCTTTCCAGCTCCATCACGAGACGATCGATCGCCCCGGGCGGAACTACCGTATCGCCATTCAGGATCAGAATGAGTTCGCTCCGCGTGCTGCGGATCCCGACGTTGTTCGCGGCACCGAATCCGATGTTGTCTCCGATCTCCACGATCCGCACAGCGGGCCAGCGCGTCCTGATCGCATCGACGGTGTCATCAGTTGACGCATTGTCCACGACGACCACTTCGTGGCGCGTCGTGGTCTGCGCGGCGTGAACCGACTCGATGCAGCGGACCACGTCCGCGCGCGCATTGTGTGTGACGATGATGATCGACAGGTCGGCCGGGCTCTGGGTCACCGCCGCGCCGCCTCAATCAAGGTCAGTGTCCGGCCGGCGGCCCGTTCCCAGGTGTAGCGCTCGAGAATCAGCGGCGCCGGGCTGAGCACTGCACGACGGCTCTCCTCGTTGAACAGCATGTCCTCGAGGGCGCGCACGAGCTCCTCAGAGCCGGGGTTCATCACGTAACGAGCCGCCTCGCCGTAGATCTCCCGCGCGATCGCGACATCCTTCACGACGATCGGAACGCCTCCTGCAAGCGCCTCGAGTGGCGTCATGCCGAAGCCTTCGTAATCGGACGTAAACACGAACGCGCGCGCACGCGAGTAGAGGTCTTGAAGCGTGTCCTCACCGACATAGGACCGGACGCGGACGCGGCCGTTCATTTGCACGCCGTCGACGATTCGGGCCAAGTCTTCGAAGGGATTGGTTCGATTCTCTCCCACGATTTCCAGCCGAACGCCTGGGTGACGTCTTGCGACCACGGCGAATGCGTGAATGAGATCCGGCACGTGCCGGCGGTTGAAGATGGAGCCCACGAAAAGCACGAGATCCTCTCGCGGGGTCCGCGAACGTGTCACGGCGCGGCCCAGGTTGAGGCTGCCAAACCCCGGATATACCGCGTGCACATGCGCTGGCTGAATACCAAAGTGTTCGACGATCTCACGACGTGAAAACTCGGAATCGGTCAGAACTGCGCGAGCCTGCCTCGCCGTCTGTCGCGTCAGCCATCTGCGGCGCAGGCCCTCGCGCGCGCCGAACCACTCGGGATGCGAGACGAAAGACACATCATGAATCGCGACGACGAGGGGACAGCCCGACGCGAGCGGCGCCGTATATGCCGGAGCAAAGTGGACATCAGGCTTGTCCCGGGCGAGAGCCCTGGCGAGCTGGATCTGTTCCCACGCTGTTCCCGATCCTCCGGGCATCACGATGACATCTCCAAGCCGCGAGACGTCGTCTGCGGTCAGAGGCGCCGGCGTGTAAAAGCGGAAGCTGTGCCTCTGCACGTCTGGTTGACTCGACCAGGCCTGGAGCAAGCCGGCGAGGTACCGACCCGGGCCGGTCCGGTTGCCGACGAGCTCCCGGGCATCGATCGAGATGTTCATCGGCGCGGTCTCGCTGGTTCGGCTCGTCTCCGATGAACCGTTTCGGCATATGCGTCCGCGAGGATGCGGGCCGACCGATCCCATGAGTAGTCGAGTGAGCGGGTGCGCCCGCGCTCGATGAGCGAGGACGCGAGCGATCGGTCGCTCAAGAGTTGTCGCATCGCATCCTCGAGAGCCTCGGGTTCTGGCTCAACGAGTAGTCCCGCGTCCCCGACCAATTCCGGCAGCGCTCCCCGCCGTGCGGCGATGACCGGAACACCAAGAGCCATGGCTTCGAGAGCCGCCAACCCAAACCCTTCATCCAGAGAGGGGAGAACCAGCGCGCGAGCACCCTCGAAGAGCGCCGGGCGTTCGGAGGCCTCGATGTAGCCCAAGTGGCGGGCCTTCCCCGCAAGCGGGGGAACGGCCAGGCGCTCGAGCCAGGAAGCCGCGTGTTCCGACGTTCGACCCGCGAGCACCAGATCGGGCACCTCCGTGTGTTGATTCGCAAGCCGGGCATACGCGTCGAGCAGGACGCCGACATTCTTCCGGGGTTCGAGCGTGCCGAAAAAGAGGATGTATCCGTCGCTTCGGCACAGTCGCGCCTCCGAATTGCCCCACGAGGGCGCGCCCGGAGAACACACCGTGATGCGATCCGCCGCCACGCCAAGGCGATTCTCGACTTGGATCGCGGTATAGCGAGACGGCACGATGACCCTGTCCGCACGCGCGGCATGCTGCGCGACCAGTCGTGGGTAATCGCGCCGGATCTCGCCGCTGGCGTGCTCGGCGTGGTCAAGAAAGTGCAGGTCGTGGACCGTCACGATTGCGGCGGCGGTCCGGCTGGGCAGGAGTAATGGATGCAGGCTGTGCGTAATGTCGTAGGTCCGCCCGGTCAGCCTCTCGACGGAGGGCCATTCGAGGCGGTGCCACAGTGCGTTCAAGATGCGGACGGGCACGCGGCGGTCCACGAAGGACGCCCCAGCCAGCTCAACCTTTGCCCGCGCGTCGACCCGGTCGCGCCAGGAACTCGAGAAGACCGTCAGCCTCAGACCCGGTCGCCCGAGGCGCAGGAGGCCCTTCAGAAGCTCGTGGACATACTCCCCGACACCTGTGCGGTCGCGGAGTGCCGGCCGATAGTCGACAAGAACGCGGATTGGGGAGGGATCGGTCATCGGCGCCCTCATGCTAAATCAAACGGCCGCCTTTGCGTGCACCGACCGCAACTCCTTGGCTATCAGTATGTTGACTAGCACAACCCATTGTGGTAGCTTGACCAATTTCAGGCGGGCCGGCCGTTCTGACCGGACCCGTCCCCCGTCGGAGTGCACTGCATGAAGATAGCAGTCGTGGGAACGGGCTATGTCGGGCTGGTTCTGGGCGCATGCCTCGCCGAAAACGGCAACGACGTGGTGTGCGTGGACAAGGACGCCGCAAAGGTCCGGACCCTCCGGCGCGGGAAGATGCCGATCTACGAGCCCGGGCTCGAGGAAATGGTCAAACGGAACCGGGCCGAGGGCCGCCTGAATTTCACGACGGTCCTGGGCCGCGCCGTCCGCGAAGCGACGTTCGTGTTCATCGCCGTGGGTACGCCGCAGGGAGAAGATGGTTCGGCCGATCTGCAGCATGTGCTGGCCGTCGCTCGAGACACAGCCCGCGCCATGAACGGCTACAAGGTCATCGTCAACAAGAGCACGGTGCCGGTCGGCACGGCGGGGCGCGTGCGAGACGTCATTCGTCGCGAAACCACTCATCCGTTCAGCGTGGTCAGCAATCCCGAATTCCTGAAACAGGGAGCGGCGGTCGAGGACTTTCTGAAGCCCGACCGCGTCGTCATTGGCGCAGAAGATCCCCGTGCGACCGACCTGATGCTCGAGTTGTACGCGCCATTCACGCGAACCGGTGCGCCGACTCTCGTCATGGACTGCGCGAGCGCTGAGCTGAGCAAGTATGCAGCGAACGCCATCCTGGCCACACGCATTTCCTTCATGAACGAGATCGCCAACGTGTGCGAAGCCTTTCACGCCGATGTCGATCAGGTCAGGCGTGCGATCGGATCGGACCGCAGGATTGGCACGTCCTTCCTCTTCCCGGGTGTGGGCTACGGTGGGAGCTGTTTTCCGAAGGACGTGAAGGCGCTGCTGCGCTTCTCGCACGATCAAGGGTATGAGTTCGAAATTCTGAAGGCGGTCGAGTCGGTCAACAACTCACAGAAGGGGCGGTTGGTCACGCGTATCGAAGCGCACTTCGGCTCGCTGAAGGGCCGGACCATCGGCGTGTGGGGGCTGGCGTTCAAGCCCAGGACCGATGACATGCGAGAAGCGCCGGCCATCACGATCATCAATCGCCTGCTGGCGCTCGGCGCCAGGGTTCAGGCATTCGACCCCGAGGCAGAGCACGTGGCGCGCGGCATTTTCGGAAGTCGTATTGTCCTGGCGAGCAAGAGTTACGATGCACTCAAGGGCGCCGACGCGCTCGCGATCGTCACCGAGTGGAATGAGTTCCGGGAACCTGACTTTCCGAAGATGCGCAAGCTCATGCGATCTCCCGTCATCTTCGATGGGCGGAACATCTACAACCCTGAGCAGATCCGGGCGCTCGGTTTCACGTACTACTCAATAGGTCGATAGGTGAGCGCTGTCCTCGTCACCGGCGGAGCCGGCTACATAGGCAGTCACGCGGTGAAGGCTCTCCGTCAAGCCGGATTCGACGTCGTGGTGTACGACGATCTGTCGGCCGGCCACGCCGAGGCCACTCTGGGCGCACCGCTGGTGCGGGGCGATATTCGAGACGGCGATCTCGTGCAGCGCACCATCCGCGCGCACGGTGTGACCGCGGTGATGCATTTCGCGGCGCTTCTCAACATCGCCGAGTCCATCCGCAATCCCGCGTCGTTCTACGCGGTCAACGTCGTGGGCACCCTGGCGGTTCTCGATGCGATGGTCCGAGAGTCGGTGAAGGCCTTCGTGTTCTCCTCGACGTGCGCGGTCTACGGCGAGCCGCTCGAAACTCCTATCCCCGAGCATCACCAGAAGCTCCCGATCAGCGCCTATGGCGATTCGAAGCTGGCGATCGAGCGGGCGCTCGAGCACTACGATCGCGCGTACGGAATGAAATCCGTCTCGCTGCGGTATTTCAATGCATCGGGCGCCGATCCTGATGGTGAGTTGGGCGAGGATCACGATCCGGAGATCCATCTGATCCCCCGGGCCATTCAGGCGGCTGTTGGCGGTCCGCCGCTCATTGTGTTCGGCGACGACTATCCGACGCCCGATGGGACCTGCCTGCGCGATTACATTCACGTAGCGGACCTGGCCGGCGCGCATGTCAGGGCCCTGAACGCGCTGCTGCAGGGAGGGTCGACAACGGCCTACAATCTGGGCAACGGTCGCGCGTTTTCGGTTGAGGAGGTCCTGAGCGCCGTGGGGCGGGCCACTGGCCGGGAGGTGCCGAGAACGAAAGGTCCTCGGCGGCCTGGGGACCCGGCCGCGCTCTATGCCGGCAGCGACCGCGCGCGGAACGAACTCGGCTGGCGTCCTCGCTTTACCGAGCTCGATGAGATAGTGGCGACGGCCTGGCGCTGGCATGCGGCGCATCCGCGCGGCTACGGCGCCCCAGCGGCGCACTGATGGGTGGACTGAGAGGCATCCTCAAGGATCCGCGACTGTCGGTCGTCATGCCGGTCTTCGACGAGCGGGACACGATCGAGGAAATCATTACGCGTGTCCTGGCTGTTCCGATGAGCGTCGAGCTCATCGTCGTCGACGACGGGTCGACCGACGGAACGCGAGACGTCCTAGCCGCGCTGAACTTGCGTCACACGTTCAAGCTGTTTCTGCAGCCGTACAACCAGGGGAAGGGCGCGGCGCTTCGCCGCGGGTTCCAGGAGGTCACCGGCAACGTCGTGGTCATCCAGGACGCCGATCTCGAGTATTCGCCCGAGGAATACCCGTCGTTGATCGAACTGATCTGTCAGGGCCGCGCCGACGTCGTCTACGGCTCGCGCTTTCTGGGACGGCACCGCGTGTTCCTCTTCACGCACTACCTCGGTAACCGGCTGCTGACGATGATGACCAACGTTCTTTACAACACCATGCTGACCGACATGGAAACCTGCTACAAGGCCATGCGCGTCGAGGTGTTGCGCTCCCTGAGCCTCAAGTCGAGCGGATTTGGCATCGAGCCGGAGATGACCGCGAAGATCTTCAAGCGCGGATACCGAGTCTACGAAGTCCCGATTACCTACGATGGCCGCGGCTATGAAGAAGGCAAGAAGATCACCTGGCGTGACGGACTTGTCGCCGTCTGGATCCTGTTGAAGTACCGGTTCATCGAGTGAGCCCGCTCCACCGACTGCTTCGTTATTCCCGGATCTACAAGGGCCGGCTGGCTGCCGCTCTCGTCGCGATGCTGGTGTATGCGGGCGCGTCGGCCGCGATCCTCTACCTGATCAAGCCGATCTTCGACAACGTCCTGCCGAACCGCGAGCTCCTCGGCATCGTCGCCGCGACGGTCATCGGTCTGTATCTCCTCAAGGGTGTTGGTTCGTATTTCTCTGAATACCTGATGGCGGATGTCGGCGAGCGCGTGGTCATGGACATCCGGAACGAGCTGTACCGCCACATTCTGGGGCAGTCGGCCGGATTTTTTGCGCGACGGACGACCGGGCAGCTGATGTCGCGCCTGACGAGCGACGTCGGGCAAGTGCAACGAGCCGTATCGGAAACCGTCGGCGATTTGCTTCGCGAGTCGCTGGCGCTTCTGGGCTACGCCGTGCTCCTCTTCGCCTACGACGCGCGCCTGGCGATCGTCTGTATGACGGGCGCCCCGCTCGTGATTTATCCCCTGGTTCGCCTCGGTCAGCGTCTCCGGCGGACGACACGACGAAGCCAGGAATCGCTCGAGCACTTGTCACATATCAGTGCCGAGGCCTTCACCGGGCATCGCATCGTGAAGGCCTTTGGGGCCGAAGCTCGCGAGGCGGAGAAGTACGCCTCCGCCGCACATCGACTCTACAGAACGAACATGAAGGTGACAGGCGTCTTGTCCGCTCTGCCGCCGCTCATGGAGTTTCTGGGGGGCGTCGGCATCGCAGGCGCGCTCTGGTATGGAAGTCAGCAGATCGCCAGCGGCCGATTGACGACGGGGCAGTTCACGGCATTTCTCGCTGCGTTGTTCTTCATGTACGGGCCGATCAAGAAGCTGAGCCGGGTGAACGCGCACCTGCAGCAGGCGATGTCAGCCTCGGAACGGATTTTCGAGTTGCTCGACACCCGCTCCGAGGTTCACGAGTCTCCGAACGCGCAGCCATTGCCTCGATTGGCCCACACGATCGAATTCCGCAACGTCAGTTTCGGCTACGAGGACGGTCACGGACGCAGCATCCTGCGAGGAGTCTCTTTCACGGTTCGCGCCGGTCAAATGATTGCGATAGTCGGCCGGAGCGGCGCGGGAAAGACGACGCTGGTCAATCTGATCCCGCGGTTCTATGACGTGACGAGCGGGTCGATTCTGATCGACGGGTGCGACGTGAGGGACGTGACGATCAAGTCTCTCCGCGCGAATGTGGGGATCGTCACGCAGGAAACGATCCTGTTCGACGACACGATTGCCCAGAATATTGCGTACGGGCTGCCGGGGGCTCCGATGGCGGACATCGAAGCGGCTGCGCGCGCGGCCCGAGCCCATGAATTCATCGTGACGCTTCCTGAGGGCTACAAGACGCTCATCGGCGAACGCGGACAGCGGCTCTCGGGAGGTCAGCGGCAACGCATCGCCATTGCTCGCGCGCTGCTGAAGAATGCGCCAATCCTGATTCTCGACGAAGCGACCTCGTCGCTCGATGCGGAGTCGGAACAGCTCGTCCAGCTGGCACTCGCCAATCTAATGCGCGATCGCACATCGTTCGTGATCGCTCACCGGCTGTCCACGGTGCGGCGTGCCGACGCGATCGTCGTCATCGAACGCGGCCGGATCGTGGAGATCGGCCGCCACGACGAGCTGCTCGCGCGGCCTGGCGGTCGCTACGCGAATCTCTACGGTCTGCAGCTGATGGCCAATGAGCGCGCTCCCGAGACCGCCGAGCGGGAGCTCGTCGAGACCCCGGCGCATGGCGACGTCAATGATTGAACGGGTCGGAGTGAGCCGGCGATGAAGAGCATGACGGGGTTCGCCTCGCTATCCCGTGACGCGGATGACGCCGCGATTGGCGTGACCGTGCGAACGTTGAACCACCGGTATCTCGATCTGCAGTTGCGCCTCCCGACCGCGCTGGGCGATCTGGAGGCGCCGATTCGCACGCTTGTACAGAAGCGAGTAACCCGGGGACGCGTGGAGATCGCCGTTTCGCTGCAACTTCGTCAGGCAGGCGCGGTCGACGTCTCGCTCAACGAGTCGTTCGCGATGGCGCTCGGTTCAGCCATCGACACAGCCCGCGCTCGCGGACTGGTGGACGGACCGCTGACCCCAGGAGACCTGCTGAGGTTTCCGCAAGCCGTCGTGATCAGTGACTGCTCAGGAGCGTCGGAGAAAGCCGTGGCCGGACGTGTCGGTGAGCGCGTGTCGGGTTTGATCGATGAAGGCCTCGCCGCGGTGGATCGCATGAGACAAGTCGAGGGCGCCCATTTGAGAAGCGACCTCGACGCCAGGCGAATCGAACTCGCCAGGCTGGTCGAGCAGATTGCCGCCGCTGCCGCCGAAGGTCGTGCGGCGGTGGAGGCTCGATTGACCGAGCGCGTGCGCGAAGTGACGGCGGACGTTTCGCTCGATTCAGCTGCGATGGCTCAAGAGATCGTCCGGAATGTGGCGCGATCGGACATCAGCGAAGAGATCGCCAGGTTTCGCGGGCACCTGGCACACTGGACATCAATCGTGGACCTGCCGGAGGCGTGCGGTCGCAAGCTCGACTTCCTGCTGCAGGAGATGAACCGGGAAGTGAACACCATGGGGTCGAAGGCCGATGGGCTGTCGGTCTCGGAGCTGATCATCACCACGAAGGCCGAACTCGAGAAGATGAGAGAGCAGGTCCAGAATGTCGAATAGGCGCGGGCTGCTCTTCATCGTGTCCGCGCCGTCGGGAACCGGCAAGACGACCCTTGTCGAGGGCCTCGTCGAGCGCGTTCCCAACCTGAGGATGTCGCGCTCTTACACTTCCCGTGAGGCCCGCGCGGGCGAAGTGGATGGGGTCGACTATAATTTCATCAAGCGGCCCGAGTTCGAGGCCATGATCGCCCGCTCCGAGTTTCTCGAGTGGGCCGACGTCTTTGGCAACCTGTATGGAACCGGCACGCACGATACCGAGCGGGTGCTGGCGGCGGGCCACGACCTTGTCCTCGTGATCGATGTGCAAGGTGCGAAGCAGGTCAGAAGCCGTGGCTTGGAGCACACCGCCATCTTCGTGCTGCCACCGTCGTTTGAAGTCCTCGAACAGCGCCTGCGCGGTCGGAGCAAGGATGTCGAAGGTGCGATTAGGCGGCGACTCGAAGTCGCCGCACGCGAGGTCGCCCAGTTCGGCGAATACGACTACGTAGTCGTCAATGACGACGTGGATCAGGCGGTCGGACGGTTGAGCGCCATCGTCGGCGCCGAACGGGCGAGATTGCGGTCGATGAGGTCCGAAGCCGAAAGCATCATCAGATCATTCGAGCGCAAGACCGAACCGGCCCGCTGAGGCCGGCGTCCAATCGAGGAAAGGACACATGCCGTGATCGATAGAAGCAAGTTGAACAATTCATTCGAATTCGTCGTAGTCGCCGGCGCTCGCGCCAGACAGTTGATGCGGGGAGCGCTGCCGCGGGTAGACGGGGATCACAAGGCCACCAAGACCGCCCAGACTGAAGTGCTTCGAGAAAAAGTTCAGAAAGTGGACGAATCTCCGGAAGAGGCCTGACCGGGATTCAGTCAATCAGGGAACACACATGCTGATCGCGCTGGGCGTGACGGGCGGCATCGGCGCCTACAAGGCCGTGGAAATCGCGCGCGGGCTTCAGACGAGAGGCCACGACGTGACGGCTGTCCTCACGCGGTCGGCTCGCCGGTTTATCACGCCGTTGACGTTCGAATCGATTACAAGGCGGCGCGTCATTACGGATCAATGGGCGGCGGGCGCGAATTCCGACATCGAACATATCTCGCTCGCCTCGACGATCCGCCTCCTCATCGTGGCGCCGGCGACCGCGAACGTCATCGGCAAGTTCGCAAACGGGATTGCCGACGACTTTCTGTCCACTCTTTACCTCGCGACGAGAGCGCCCGTCCTCATGGCTCCCGCCATGAATACGAACATGCTCGAGCACCAGGCTGTGCAGCGGAATCTCGACGTGCTCGCAGCGCGGGGTGTGACCTTCGTCGAACCGGGAGACGGGTACCTGGCCTGCGGCTGGATCGGGCGCGGACGCCTCGCTGAACCCGAGGCCGTGATCGAGGCCGCCGAACGGCTCATCGCGCCGGCAGGGTCGTGGCAGGGCCGGCGAGTCCTCGTCACGGCGGGGCCCACATACGAAGACATCGATCCGGTTCGATTCATCGGAAACCGCTCCAGCGGGCGAATGGGATTTGCGGTTGCGGCCGCGGCCGTCGAAAGAGGCGCGGAAGTCGTCCTGATCACCGGCCCGAGCACGTTGCCGGTACCGGCTGCGGTGACAGCCATCCGCGTACGAAATGCCGCCGAGATGCACGCCGAGGTGATGGCGCGCGCGGCCCCTATGGATGTGGTCGTGATGGCCGCAGCCGTTGCCGACTACACGCCGGCCAATCCTGAACCGGAGAAGATCACAAAGAGCCAGGGCCCGCTGTCGCTCACCCTGAAGCGGACGGCCGATATCCTGGCCGACCTCGGCGCGCTCCGCGATCGACTGGGTTCGGACCATCCCGTGCTCGTCGGGTTCGCCGCGGAGACCGAGGATCTCGCCGAGCGGGCCAGGAACAAACTCAAGTCGAAGCGTGCGGACCTCATTGTCGCCAACGACGTGTCAATCCCCGGTGCGGGATTCGACGTCGACACCAACGTCGTGACGCTCATCGATCGAGATCGCGAGGAAACGCTGCCGCTGCAGTCGAAGATGGCCGTCGCCCGCGCCATCCTCGATCGTGTCGAGTCATTGCTCAGCCGTTCCCGATCCGCCACCCCGTCGAGTTGAGCCCGTGGACGACTCCGATTCATTCGCACAACTCGCGGAACATCTCCGCTTCGCGCAGGAACTGGGTGTGTCTGGCCTGAGCCGCGATCGCTTCTGGTCGACCGGAAGGACGGAGCCGGCGGGCGGCAATCGCACGCCACAGGCTGCCGCGCCTTCGCCGGCGGCTGGACAGGACGATGAACCTTTGATTGGTCACGAGTCACTGGAAGCGGTCCGTGAGGACATCGGCGAATGCACGCGCTGCAAGCTGCACCGACTGGGACGCAGCACGATCGTGTTTGGCGTGGGTCATCCCTCGGCCGATCTGATGTTCGTCGGCGAGGCGCCGGGGCATGATGAGGACGTCCAGGGGATTCCGTTCGTCGGGCGGGCCGGGCAGAAGCTCACGCAGATGATCGAGGCCATAGGGCTCACTCGAGAGGCCGTGTATATCGCCAACGTCATAAAATGCCGCCCGCCGGGCAATCGCAATCCTGAACCGGACGAGGTCGCAACCTGTGAACCGTTCCTGTTTCGGCAGGTTGACGTCATCAAGCCCAAGGTCATTGTGGCGCTCGGCACGTTCGCCGCCCGGTCGCTGCTCAAGACCGACGATCCAATCTCGCGACTCCGGGGTCGCGTCTACATCTACCGCGGCGCGAAGCTCATTCCCACCTTTCATCCCGCATACCTGCTGCGCAATCCGAGCTGTCGGCGCGACGTCTGGAACGACCTCAAGAAAGTTCGCGCGATCCTAACCGGCGAAGACGACGGATAATCAGGGCGACGCGCATCGAGACGGCTGGCGCGTGGACACCGACATGACGCGCCTGGTTTCCGTCGCGGTTCCGCTTCCGATTTCCGGCCTCCTCACGTACCGAGTTCCTGCGGAGCTGGCCTTGCCGCCGATCGGCGCCCGCGTGCTGGTGCCGCTGGGTTCACGGCTGGTCACCGGCTGTGCAGTCCGCTACGAACCAGCCAACGGCCATGGCCCGCCCGGCGCCGAGGCAGGGCGCGAACTCCGTCCGGTCGTTGACATCCTCGACGAGGACGCATTCCTTCCGCCGGATATCGTCGAGCTCGCTCTGTGGGTTGCTGAGTACTACATGGCGTCGCCGGGTGAGGCGATCCGGTCGGCCATGCCTCCCGGCGTCTGGATCACCAGCGAACCGAGAGTCGAGATCACAGACCGCGGAAGGGCGTCGGCCCTCGAAGGAAAGGCCGCCGGCCGGGGCCGCCAGGCAGCCCTGCGCATAGCGGCGCTCGAGGCACTCCGTCCGGGCCAAGCCGTGTCGCTGTCGGTGCTCGGGCGTCGCCTTCGCGCTCGCGAGGGTTCTCCGATGGCCGCGAGCCGGCTGCCGCTCCATGCGGTGGCACGCGCGTTGGCTCGTGAGGGCCTCGTCGCGATGACCCACACCTTGCGCGGCAAAGCGGCCGCGTTTCAGACCCGGGCGTCCGTGGCGTTGACAGTCGCCGGGCAGGAAGCGGTTCACGCCGACGCGGCAGACCTGCTGCGATTGGGCGCCAAGCAACGTCTGGCGCTCGACCGCCTTCTTCACGCGCCCCAGGGGATTACCGCATCGTCGCTGGCCGCCGCCGGTGTCGGTCACGCGACCCTCAAGCGGCTCGTCGGCCTTGGACTGATCGTGATCAGCCGAGAGCGCGTCGATCGCGATCCGTTTGCGATCGAGTCTCCGGCCGGCGACGGCGAATCGCCGGCGGCTCACCAGCTCACAGTTGAGCAGGCGGCGGCCATGGGGCGGCTCGAAGCCATGCTGGCAAGACCCGCGTTCGGTGTGGCGCTGCTGCACGGTGTGACCGGCAGCGGCAAAACAGAAATCTATCTGCGGCTGGCGGACCGGGTTCGCGCGATGGGCCAATCCGTGCTGGTGCTGGTCCCTGAGATTGCGCTCACGCCCGCGGTGGCGCGCGCCTTCAGAACGGCGTTCGGCGAATCCGTCGCCATTCAGCACAGCGGCCTCTCCGACGGTGAGCGCTACGACCAATGGCATCGCATCCGGCGCGGCGAGGTGGACGTCGTCGTGGGAACGCGGTCGGCGATTTTTGCCCCGCTCGAGCGTCTCGGCCTGATCGTCGTTGATGAAGAGCACGACGGCGCGTACAAGCAGGAGGAGGCGCCGCGCTACAACGCGAGAGACGTCGCCGTCCTCCGCGGCAAACGGACAGGCGCGCTCGTCGTCCTGGGCTCTGCAACGCCATCGGTCGAGTCGTACCAGAATGCGGCGAGTGGCAGGTACGAGCTGATCGCATTGGAGCGGCGTGTGCACGATCGGCCGCTCGCCAGGGTTCACATCGTCAACATGCGCGAGGAATATGCCGCGATGGGCCCTGATACGGTGTTGAGCCAGAGCCTGCGCGATGCGATCGCGGCGCGTCTGGACGCGCGAGAGCAGTCGCTTGTCCTGCTCAATCGCCGCGGCCTTGCAACCGCCGTGTTCTGTCGGCAGTGCACGCACATCCTGGAGTGCCCGAACTGCAGCGTCGCGTTGACCGTCCACGGGCGAGAGGGTGGCCGCAAGCGCGCACTATGTCACTACTGCAACTACTCGGTGGCCGTGCCGAAGGCCTGTCCAAAATGCGCCGGCCCGTATCTCGAGCACACAGGCTTTGGCACGGAGCGCATCGAGGCGGAGATTCAGGCGCTGTTTCCGAATGCGCGTGTGGCCCGTCTCGATCGCGACATCGCCCGTCGTCGCGGAGCCATCAGCAGCGTTCTGAACCGCGTCGCTCGACGGGAGATCGACGTACTCGTGGGCACGCAGATGATCGCCAAGGGGCACGATTTCCCTGGCGTGACCCTGGTCGGCGTCATCTCAGCCGACGTGGGCCTCGCGCTGGCGGATTTCCGGGCAGCGGAACGGACGTTCCAGCTGTTGACTCAGGTGGCCGGCCGAGCCGGTCGCGGCGCGCAGCCAGGACAGGCCATCGTGCAGACGCTCTTTCCCGATCACTACAGCATTCAATACGGCTGTCGTCAGGACTATCGGGCGTTCTTCACCGAGGAGCTGAGATATCGGCGCGCGATGAAGTACCCGCCGATCGTGGCGCTGGTGGCGGCCGTCGTCCGCGGCGGTACCCTTAGTGCGGCTGCCGCCGTGGCCGATCGCATCGCGCGACGCCTTCGCTCGGTCGACCCGCGAAAGAGTCGATTCCGGGTCCTCGGTCCCGCGCCGGCTCCGCTGGGCAAGCTGAGGGGCGAGCATCGCATGCAGATCTTCCTGAAGGGACCGAGCCGCGCGGAGATGCGCGCGGCACTGCGCTCGGCCGTCGAGGCGTGCCGCGATGTGCGCCGCGCCGTTGTCATCGACGTCGATCCCATGGCGGTCCTCTAGACCCGGGCGTTCGTTTCACACGATCGCGCGACGCGCCTTCTGCGGAGCGCTGAACCCTCGACCTACATGATCCGCGATGCCGTAAGCGTGATGTCCGCGCGCGCCCAGGCCCGCCGGAACCGTGCCTCGATGGCCGCCGCCTCGTCTGTCTTCCCCTGAGCCTGAAGGCTCTTCATCAGCCCGAAGAGCGACCAGCCGTTTTCAGGATTCCGTTTTAGATCCTCACGATAGACTGCCTCCGCCTCTTTGGCTCGCCCCGCGTCGAGGAGCACGGCGCCCAGGGACTGACGGACCGGGTAATGCCAGGCCGACGGTTCGAAATAACGCTGTGCATCCTGCATGGCCACGGCGGCCTCGAGATCCTTCACGCCGTCATCGAAACGCTTCTCCTTCGCCGCGAGCTCGCCGGACACGATGCGCGCGGAGAGCTCGACCAGGCTCTGGAGAGTGGTACCGGACGTTCCCCCCACCTCAAGCGTCAGCGACGGGTCGCTCTTCAGTGATTCAAGAGCCTTGATTTCATCGCGTGCGTGATCGAATTGTCCACGGCCGGCGAATGCGACACCGCGCCCGTAGTGCCACATGGCATTAAGGAAGGCGAGGTCCTTCGCCGGAGGCGCTTCGGTGAGCATCTCTTCCCAATGTCCAAACCTGACCAGTGCGAAGTACGGAGTGGCCAGGAAGTCCTGTATCGGCGTGTATTCGTGTGACATGTCGTGCGAGGTCTTTGCCCCGGCCTTGCGTGCGGCCTCGATCGCATCTCGACTTCGTCCTTCCATGGTCGCCGCCGACCAAAGGAAATGGATGTTGTGCGGGTAATAGCCGGTCGGGTAGAGCCCCTGTGCTTGACATTGAGAGATGTAGTCCTCATCCGCCAGGATGGCGCGTTCGTTGCTCGACGCCGCGTCGGCGTACCGCCCGACACGCATGTAGATGTGGGCGGGCATATGGACCATATGCCCCGCGCCGGGCATGAGGCTCTCGAGTTTGTCCGCGCTGGCCACGGCGCGCTCCGGCGTGGAGGTCGCTTCCACCATGTGGATGTAGTAGTGGTGCGCGCCTGGATGATCGGGGTAGTCCTTCATGACTTTCTCCAGCGTCGACAGCGCCTTCGCGATTCCCTGGTGTGGCGCGTCACCTTTCTTCCAATAGTCCCAGGGGCGCGTCTCCAGGACGGATGCCACATACAGGACGTTCACGTCAGGGTCACCAGAGAATCTGGCTTGAACCGCATCCATCGCTTCGGTGTAGGCGGCGTTAGGGGCTTTCCAGTCGTCGATCTTGTCCGACGAGAAGCGCTTGGCCATCGCATCGATGAGTGCCTGCTCGGTCTCTGTCAACCCACGCTTGGCGTTCAGGGCTTTCTGCATCGCCGCGTATGCGGCGACCACGCGTTCCGGTGTCGGAAGCGGGTCGTTGATGTTCGGGCCCGTCGCGTACGCCTCGCCCCAGTACGCCATGCCGCACGCAGGATCGAGCCTGGCGGCTTCTTGAAAGGCGCGGGTAGCCTCGGCATGGTTGAAGCCGTAGAGGAGCCGGAGGCCCTGATCGAAGAATGCCTGAGCCCGCTCCGAGTTCGTGGTTACCTTGTAGTGCAGCGTGCCCAGGTTCTTGAGCGCGGGAGCGAGCGGCTTGCCGGTGGAGGCATCCGTCGGCAGCCCCTGCGTCAGACCGACGGTCGTGAACAACACCGAAAGAAGGGCGATTCCAGCCAGCATTCGTCGCTCATTCATGGTAGAGCTCCATCCTGGAAACTATGAGTCTGTTCGACCTTTCGACCCTTAGACCTTGAGACCGCGACCTTCGACCCGGTCCTATTTACTTCGCAACAACTCCAGCGGCTCGATCGGCGCCGGTGTGAAGCAGATGACCAAGATCACGAGGGCCAGCAGAGCAAGCCAGACGCGACCGCGATCGAGCGCCACGTGCTCGTCTCTGAGCGGCGGGTGGTGCGGGCCATACATCGCGATCATCGCCACCATCAGCCCTGTCCAGACGAGCCAGCTTCGTGAAACGTACGTCAGCGCCAGCGCTCCGGCAACCGATGCCATCGTGACGACCGTGGATCGTCGCCCAAGCACCGCGTATGAAATGTGCCCGCCGTCCAGCTGTCCGATAGGAATCAGGTTGAGGGCCGTTGCGAGCAGGCCAAACCACGCCGCGAATGCCATGGGGTGGAGGTTCAGCGAGTAGCCGTCGGCCGCCGTACCCCACAAGAGCCATGACGCCGCACGAAAGAGGAGCGGTTCGCCGAGCGACAGGCCCGTGAAATCCGGTGGAATGGGGACCACGCGTGAGAGGCTCAAACCGACAAACAGTGCTGGCAGAGCAACCGCAAAGCCCGCGAACGGGCCGGCGACGCCGATGTCGAAGAGGATCCGCTTGCTCGGGATCGGCTCGCGGATTCTGATGAACGCCCCGAGCGTTCCCGTCAACACGGGCGCCGGCAAGAAGAATGGCAACGACGCATCGACATTGTAGTAGCGACAGGCCACATAGTGTCCGAGCTCGTGCGCTCCGAGGATGGCCAGAATCGTGGCGCTGTACCAGAGGCCACCGAGCACGAGCTCGGTTGTGGACAGCGATAAGGTCCGTGACGCGAGAAAGTCCGACAGAAAGCCGGCGTAGTGGTTCGCGCCAACGAGGGTTGTGGTCAGGATCGTCAAGGCGAAGAGAACGACATGGAGCCAGACGCGGTCGCGGAACTTGAGTCGGACGACCGGTTCAACGAGCGACGGCGCGGTGTCGCTCAACACGCGGCCGACCCCGTTGCCGTTCGATGAGGCTGGGTACGGATGCCAGGGAGATGACATTGAACCGGGAAACGAGCGTACGGCCTCGCGTCGGTGCCGGCTTAGCTGATATTCTGCAGATCCTTGCCGGGCTTGAACCTGATGGTCCGGCCTGGCGGAATGCGCACTTCCTTGCCGGTCCGCGGATTACGGCCGATGCCCCGCTTTCGGGGCTTCACTTGAAAGACGCCGAAACCCCGGAGCTCGATTCGCTCACCCTTCTGCATGGACACGCGCATCGAGTCGAAGACCGCATCGACCGCAACCTCAGCCTTGACCTTGGTGATGTCGGCGACGCGCGATACTTCATTCACGATGTCGACCTTGATCATGCTTAGGCACCCCTTCAGACCGGTAAATACTATAAAAATAGTCACTTACACTGTCAAGCGCCGAGCTAAGTGTCACAAAACGGCATGACCAGAGCACCTGCATCCGTCGTCTTGGTTGGACGGCCCAACGTGGGGAAGTCCACACTCTTCAATCGAATCACTTCCTCACGCCGATCAATCGTGAATCGGACGCCAGGGACAACGCGCGATGTCATCGGTGTCTCAACAACCTGGCGCGGTGTTGCGTTGCGACTGGTCGATACCGGCGGCATGTTTGGCGCGAGTCTCGATCCGCTCCACGAGCTCGTGGTGAAACAGGGTCGTCACGCCATCGAGTCGGCGGACGTGCTCGTGTTCGTGGTGGATGGCCGCGAGGGACTGGTGTCGGCCGACGAAGAAATTGCCGCGACGCTTAGAGTCATTGGCGTGCCCGTGCTCCTCGCGGTCAATAAGGTGGACGCGGCCGGGGCACGGTCGAAGGCCTTCGAGTTCTATCGACTGGGATTCGATCCGGTCATCGAGATCTCGGCCGAGCACGGTTTGAACATCGGCGACTTGATGGAAGAGGTGATTGGGCGGCTGCCGGCCGCCCGGTCGCGCGAAGCACCCGTCCCCGACCCGGTTCCTGTCGAAGTCGGCGTGGCGATCGTCGGTCGACCGAATGTCGGAAAATCCTCGCTGGTCAATCGTCTGCTGCGTGAGGAACGCGTGCTCGTGAGCGAAATGCCGGGAACCACCAGGGATCCGGTTGACGAAGTCCTCAGATGGCACCGCCGCGAGTTCCGGATCGTCGACACCGCGGGGATTCGCCGTCCGGGTCGGGTAGCAAAGAGTGGGGCCGTTGAGATCGTCAGCGTGCTGGCGGCCAAGAAGGCCATCGCCAAGGCCGATGTCGCCGTCGTCGTCATTGATGCCGAGACGGGCGCAACCGAACAGGATGCCGCCATTGCCGGAGAGGTGGACCGGGCCGGCCGCGGCCTCATCATCGCCGCCAACAAATGGGACCTGATGAAGGACCGGGGTCCAGAGTATGTGAAGGAATTTGATGAGAACCTTCGGTATGCCTTGAAGTTCGCCGACTATGCACCCATCCTGCATCTGTCTGCTCGCACCGGCGAGCGCGTGCCGAAATTACTCGAGCACATCGATCGTGTCGCGGAAGCCAGGACGCGACGCGTGCCCACCCCGGAGCTGAACAAGTTCATCGAGGCGGTGACGACGGCGCACCCTCCGGTGAGCCCGGGAACCCGGAGCGTGCGGATCATGTACGCGGCGCAGGTGGGCGTCGCCCCACCGGTCTTCGTGTTCTTCACGAATATCGCGACGCGCTTTCATTTCTCCTATGAGCGGTTCCTGGTCAACCGCCTGCGCGAGGCGTTCGGGTTTCTTGGCAGCCCTATCCGGATTCAGGTCCGTCGCCGAAGCGGATCAAAGAAAGGCCGGCGCTGAGCGTCGATTTTCCGCGGCTCTGCGAGTTGCTCGGTCTGCTATACTTTTGACGGTTCCCGGGCCGTCAAAACCGAGACGCTGCGCGGCGAAGGCTGGTGAGGCCCATATGCCTGAGGTCGAAACCACAATTCCGAAGCGCGCGCTGTTCAAGGCCGCCGAGGTCTGCCAGCTCGCGAACGTTCCGGCGTACGTCCTCAAATCGTGGGAAGCAGAGTTCTCGGATCTCGGTGTCGCGAAGTCGCCCGGGGGCGTGCGCGTGTATCGCCGCGGCGACGTGGAACGCGTGCTGAAGATCAAGCGACTGCTCTACGAGCAGGGACTGACGCTGGCCGGGGCGAGGCGTCGTCTCGACGAGGAAGCGCCGTCGCCCATTGATGAGACGCCGATCGAAGAGCTGCTGGGCCGGAACGCCCGCGAGCGCCTCGTCGGTGTCAGAAATGGCCTCGAGGAGATTCTCGCTCTGCTCGGCGGTCAACCCGGTGTCCGGCGCACCGAGAATCGATCGATTACGCAGAAGCAGATGCCGCTCATTCAGACCCGATCCGTGAAGGTGAAGGCCAAAGCGAACGCACGAGGAACCCGCACCAAGAACTAGGAACCAAGAACCAAGACCAAAAACTCCGTGTCGGGATGTGGCGCAGCCTGGTAGCGCACTTGACTGGGGGTCAAGGGGCCGTGGGTTCGAATCCCGCCATCCCGACCAATTCTCCCGCCGTTTTGTCCGGCTCAAGCAGCGCCCACCCACGACCGGGCTCCGCGACCCCAAGCGCTCTCGAACGGGGTGGTGGTTCATTCATATCCTGTAAACCTGCATATTTGCAGTCCTACGCTTGGAGGGGGGTATATCGGCCGACACAATGGATAGAGAGGTATCAGGCTGGCTGAGACTGCAGGACCAACCTTGTTGGGCTCTAACCAAGTATCGGTTGCTGATCTCGTCGGACACAACGTGCCTCTGCAATGGTATGAAGCTGTGGCGGTTGTTCAGCAGCTTTGTGACGTGCTCATCCGGGGTCCCCATCCAGATTCTCACTGCGTCCCTGAACCGGCCGAGATCTTCCTGGACGCGTCCGGCGAGGTTGTCTTGGGTGCGGCTGGTTTACACACGGAACATTCCATCAAGCGCCTGGGTTTGACGCTAAATGCACTGCTGGAGGGGACGGGGGCGCCGACGGAGCTCCGATTGTTCGTGTCTCGGACAACGTTCGAGGTGCCGGCCTATTCATCAATCCAGGAATTTTCGGCCGGACTTGCGTACTTCGAGCGCCCGGGCCGTATCGACACTCTGCGAGACGTGCACGAACGTGCAAAAACGGTATTAGCGAATCGTTCAGTCGATCGACCAGTGACGGTCGGTCCGCTCGAACGGGATGAACCGGAGACGGTTAAGAAGGACCGTCCGAAGGGCCGGTCACGCGGAAGGGCGCTGGCCCTTTCGACGGCGCTCTTTGTCGGGGTGACAGCGGTCGCAGCCATCCCGTGGGTTCGAGGCAGCGGAGGCCTGAGCATTGGGGAACGCATCGTCGCGTCGCCCAAAGCGGTGAAGACTGCCGTGGTCGACGCCTTCGCATCAACGCTCTCGTTTAGCCGAGATCTGATCGCGCGCTCAGGGCTCTTCGCTTCGGCAGACTCGCAAACGTCCGCGGTCCCCGTGACGCCCCAAACTGACATCGGTGTGAAACCAAAGCCGAGCCTCCCAGGAGCCGCTCCTGAGCGTGCGGACTTGCCTGCGAGTGTTCCCACTTTCACATCGGCCGTGACCGAGGCCGGCTCAGTGCCCTTGGGTGCGTCGGGTGCAACCGGTGAGGCCAGCAGCGACAATCAGATCGTCACCATTCGGAGCATCCGTCGGACTCTGCAGCCGGATGTCGTTCGCGTCACGCTCGAGCTCGATAACGAGGTTCCGTTTCACGAAGAGCGGCTATCCAACCCGGCGCGGATGTTCGTTGACCTCAAGGGCACGAAACTGGCCGCGTCGCTGACCGACACAGTGCTGACATATGACGGTAATGTCGTCAAACAGATCAGGATCGGAAGGCACCCGCAAAATACGACGCGGGTCGTTCTCGACTTGCAGGACGCACCTCGCTGCAGATTGTCCGCGCTCTACAATCCGTTCAGCCTGGTCGTGGATTGTGAGCGCCCTCCAGGAACGGTCGCACTATCTGAGCCCAGGACCGAAACACCAGCTCTCGGCGTAAAGGCGCCTGAGAATCGCCCGGCACCGCCAGTAACGCCTCCGCTCGCCTCAACAGCTGCCTCACACCCGCTGGAGAATCCGACCGTCTCTAGCGTCGTTTTGCCTCCCGCTAGGCGCGTCTACTCCGATTCTGATGGCGATGTGACGCGTCCCATCATGGTTTATCCTGTATTGCCGAAGCCGCCGGCATTCGACGTTGACCCCGACGACTCTGGTGTCATCGAGCTTCTGATCGATGAAGCTGGTCTCGTGGAGAGGGTCCAACTGATTACATCGCCCGGAAGTTTTCGCGATCGAATGATTCTAAGTGCCGCGAAAGCGTGGCGGTTCAAGCCGGCGGAGAAGGACGGGTATCCGGTCAGGTATCGCCAGTTCATTCGATTGGCCCACTAGCGAACGAGAGTTCGCCGTCCGGTCGAAGCACTGACCGGGCAATCCTTATCGGGCTTGGTGTGCGGTAGGCTGTCCAGCCGGAGAGGATAGGAAATGCTGCGCTTCCGGATCCTCAGTCAATTCACTGGTTCCATGAGATTCCGGCCCAGAGTGATCTGAGATCGACGCCCTTCATCGTCTGCAGGCGTTTCTTCCTCCGACAGTGCCAATGAGATCGCCGTCAAGCCGGACACTACGAGATCGACGTATCTCGCATCCCCTGGGGACGTCTCAGGACAGGGCTGGGGAGTGATCGACGGCGTAACCCGGCCGGTGTATCCTCTCGGCGCAGAACCGAGTACCTGAATCGAAGGAGTTGCCATGCACCGCTTGCGATGGCTCATCACATTCGGGCTCGCCGCGCTCGCAGTGGGAGCGGCGGCTCAGAGTTCAGGCCCATCCGCGAAGAGTCCCGCCATCGACGACCTCATCTCCCTCAAGCGCGCCGGCTCACCGGCGATTTCGCCCGACGGCAAATGGGTTGCCTACACCGTCCGTGAAACCAACTGGGATGATAACCGCTATGAGACCGAAGTCTGGCTCGCGGACGTGGCCTCTGGCGCCCCACGCCAGTTGACCAATGGGCTCAAGTCGAGCGACGCGCCGGCTTGGTCTCCTGACGGCAGGAGGCTCGCGTTTCGATCGGATCGGACAGATGTCCGGCAGATCTATCTGATCGATCCACAGGGAGGCGAAGCAGACAAGCTGACGTCATCGACGGAAGGTGTGGAGAGTTTTCAGTGGTCGCCCGACAGCAAGCTCATTGCGTACACGGCCCGCGACTCGCGCGGCGATGCGATCAAGGACCGCGAGAAGAAGTACGGAGAGTTTGACGTCATCGACCAGGATTACCTCATGTCGCATTTGTACGTGGTCGATGTCGCATCGCGGCAGAGCCGCCAGCTCACGAAAGGCGCGTTCACGGTGGGCCGTTTCGACTGGTCGCCAAACGGCGCGAGCATCGCGTTCGATCACACCCTCAATCCTGATCCAGCCGCGATCGGCACAGGCGACATCTCGATCGTGTCGGTGGCAGACGCCGTGGTGCGATCCCTCGTCACCCAGGACGGACCGGATCGCAATCCGGTCTGGTCGCCCGATGGCAACCGCGTGGCCTTCGAAAGCGCCATGGCAAATCCGGGGTATTTCTATACGAACAGGCGACTCGCGGTCGTTCCAGCCTCGGGCGGGTCCATCGAAGAGATCACCACGACGTTTGATGAGGATGCGTCGATCGTTCGATGGACGACCTCGGGCATCTTCTTCTCGGCCTCAATGCACACGTGGTCGTACCTCTTCGGACTGGATCCCGCTAGCAAGGCGATCATCAAGCGCGGTCCTCTGGACAATTGGATCGGGAGCAGTTTCACTCTCACGGCGGACGGTCAGACCGCGGCTTTCATCGCCAGCGACGCATCAACTTATCCCGAGGTGTACGTTGCGGACCTGAGGGCGATGAAGCCGAGAAGGCTGACCGACTTGGGAGCGCAGACTGCGTCGTGGACCACGGCACCGATTGAGGTAATTTCCTGGTCAAGCCAGGATGGGACGCGTGTAGAAGGCGTTCTGCACAAACCGTTGGGATTTCAGACGGGCCAACGATATCCGCTCCTGGTCGTCATTCACGGAGGCCCCACCGGCGTTTCGAGGCCGACCCCCTATAGCAGCAACGCTATCTATCCGATCGACCTCTGGGTTGCGAAAGGGGCGCTCGTTCTCGAACCCAACTATCGCGGCAGCGCGGGATATGGCGAGAAGTTTCGATCGCTTAATGTCCGCAACCTGGGTGTAGGCGATGCCTGGGACGTTCTGTCAGGCATCGACTATCTAATCAAGGAAGGCCTGGCCGATGGCGGTCGGATTGGGACCATGGGTTGGAGCCAGGGCGGATATATCTCGGCTTTTCTGACGACGCACGATGGCGCGCGTTTCAAGGCGGTCTCGGTCGGCGCAGGCATCTCGGACTGGATGACCTATTACGTAAACACAGACATCCATCCATTCACGCGGCAGTATCTGAAAGGGACTCCCTGGGATGATCCCGCGATCTACGCGAAGACGTCGCCGATCACGTATCTCAAGACCGCGAAGGCGCCGACGATCATCCAGCACGGAGCTACCGATCAGCGAGTGCCCCTGCCGAACGCATTCGAGTTGTACCAAGGCCTGCAGGACATGAACGTGCCGGTGAGACTGGTGGTGTACAAGGGATTCGAAGGCATCGGGCACGGTCCATCGAAGCCGAAGTCGAGCCGTGCGCTGATGGAACACAACTTCGACTGGTTCAATCAGTACATTTGGGGCGACACGGCAACATCGGCGATAACCCGGGCCAACCAGCCGTAGCCCTTGACGCGGCCTTTCGTCCCCCACCGTGACCGGACTATGATGCGCCGAGCCAAAGGAGCCGGAATGCAGACACCTGCCAAGACGCGGGCGAGTCGGAGGCGTTTACTGCGGTTGCTGGCGGGCAGTCCGCTGGTGGCGGCTACGGGATTCTCGTACGCGTCACTCGAGCGACTGCTGGCGTCTGGTCGGACGGACGCGCTCGACCTCCTGCAGGGCGACGACGTGATCAACGCGCCCGAGCAGGCGATCAACGTCATGGAATTTGAGGCCGTGGCCCGCAAGCGTCTTCCGCCTGCGCACTTCGGCTACCTCGCAACGGGCGTCGACGATGACGCAACCATCAGGGCCAACCGGGAAGGCTTCACGAAGCTTCAAGTCCGGGTGCGACGCCTGATCGACATACGCAAGGTCGACATGTCGGTGCAGCTCTTCGGTACCAAGTGGGACAGCCCGATTGTGCTCTCGCCGGCCGCCAGCCAACGCGCGTTTCATCCCGACGGCGAGATCGCGGTCGCAAGGGCCGCAAAGGCAAAGAACCACCTCCAGATCCTCTCGACGGGTACGACGGCCGCGGTCGAAGCCGTGAATGCCGCGCACGGAACGCCTGTCTGGTATCAGCTGTATGCCACCGAGGACTGGAATATCTCGAAGGCGCTCGTCAAGCGTGCCGAGACGGCGGGCTGCCCGGCTCTCGTGTTGACGGTGGATCTGCAGGGAGGCACCAACCGCGAGACGCTGGCGAAATTCCAGAGAGTTGACTACCGGCAGTGCAGCACATGTCACGTGCCCGGATTCGCCGGCTACGTTCGTCGTAAGCCCATGTTCGACGGTCTCGATTTGTCGAACGCCGGTGATCTCGAGTTCGAGGGGATGACCTGGGACTTCGTCAAGCGACTGAAGGATGCCACGCCGATGAAGCTGCTCGTGAAAGGCATCGTGACGCGTGAGGATGCGGAGCTGGCGGTCGAGCACGGCGTCGATGGCATCATCGTTTCGAACCACGGCGGCCGGGGAGAAGAGAGCAATCGGGGCACGATTGAGAGTCTGCCGGAGGTGCTCGAGGGCGCGGCGAAGAGAATTCCGGTGCTCATCGATGGCGGATTTCGGCGTGGGACCGATGCGTTCAAAGCGCTGGCGCTGGGCGCCAGCGCTATCTGCATCGGTCGGCCCTATCTCTGGGGGCTGGCGGCGTTCGGGCAACCGGGCGTTGAAACGGTGCTCGAGATCTTACGTCGGGAGCTTCAGACGATCATGCAACAGGCGGGCACGACGGCCGTCGATCAGATCACACCTGCGTGTCTCGCTCGCAGGACGTGAACGGTGAGTCATCGTCGCATTCGGTCGCTCGGAATCCTTGCGGCCTTCCTTCTCGGACTGGGTGCGCTGCCCCGCGCCGTCACTCCCGTGCCCTCGGCAGACGGCCAATTCTGGGACATACAGGACACGTCCTCCTGGGCTCAGGATAGCGGCGGTATTGCGACCGGTGGCCACTCGTATCCCTTCAACGGGTTCGGGTACCTCAAGGTGCAGGTGCGGCGGGCCGATGGGTCGGCCGTTGTCACGAACCGATATCTGCACGGTTTCGGCCTTTCATACGACGGCGAGGGAAGATTCGATTCCCTGACACCGATCCTGAGCGGAGAGATTGTCATCGCGCGATCTCTCTACGCGCCGAGCACGACCGACTATCTCCGCTACTTCGACACGTTCACGAATGTGTCAGGCGAGATCCGTATCGTCGAGGTCGTTTGGGGCGGCGCCTGCGGTGCGTACAAGGAGGGTGGCCTTGTGGCGGTGGCTGCGACGTCAAGCGGTGATCGCCGCATCGATCCGGCCGATAGCTTCGTCACCGTCATGCAGAACACCAAGAACGTGGAGGATCCATCGCAAGGGCCGTCTGGCCATGGACCTTCGGCGCATGTCCTGGGAACGTCTGGAAGCGGCGCCTTCGTCGCCGTCGGTGACATGTATTCCGATCCATTCACCGCGACGTGGCCGGGTTTCGATCCGGCTCACATCGGGTACGTGTTCCGACTGACTCTCCAGCCGAAGCAGACCCTTGCACTTCTGACGTTCGTGGTGAAGGGCCGGAGCGAGACTTACGATCCGCGCGGCGGCGTGCCCGTGTCGCTCAAGGATGCGATCGTGGCGCCGCATTTCGATCCGGTCTACTCCGGCCCCGAACCCATGATTCCCGCTCCTGGCTCTGAGATTTCCAAGGTGACGGACACCGCCCGGCGATTGGTCCAGCATCCGGATCTTCAGGGGCTCACGCCGCGACAACTTCGCCAGATCGCCAACTGGAAGATCCCAGGCCTTGGTCCCATGACGGACTTTTCAGTGGTTGAAAAAACAACACCCGAATTGCAGGAGGCGCTGACGCAGGGCATCACAACCTCGGAAGATCTCGTACAGGAGTACCTGACGCGCCTGACGACGTTCGATCGAAATGGCCCAACGTTCAGATCAATGCTGTCGATCGACCCGATGGTGTTTGCAGCCGCGCGTCAATCGGACGCCGAGCGCAGCGTGGGCCGTGTCCGCGGCGCGTTCCATGGCGTGCCGGTCGCGTTCAAAGACAATATCGACGCGACGGACCTGCCGACGACGGGTGGATCGCGCGCATTGATCGCCCATCGGTCGTCCGTCGACGCCCACATTGTCGCGGGCATGCGGCAGGCCGGCGCGATTGTGCTCGGCAAGACGAACCTCGACGAGTTTCCCTTCGGCGACTTCGGGATCAGTTCGGTGGGTGGAACGGTGGGGAACGCCTACGATCCGACGCTCAGTACGGCGGGTTCGAGCGGCGGGAGCGCGGTCGCCGTGTCGACCAGCCTCGTGGCGCTCGGCTTCGGCACGGATACCTGCAATTCCCTGTCGAATCCTTCGTCGTTTGCGTCGCTGGCGACGATACGCACGACGCGGGGTTTGACGAGCCGGGCCGGCGTCATGCCGCTCAACACCTACAACGACGCGGTTGGACCGATGGCGAAATCCGTCCGGGAGCTTGCGCTGGTGCTCGATCAGGTCACCGGCACGGATCCAGAGGATCCGGCAACAAAAGATGCAGACAAGCATCGGCGTGAATCGTTCGCGGCTCGTCTCGGTGCGACGAGCCTCAAGGGCGCTCGGCTGGGCTTTCTCCGGCAGCGGTTCGTCGGGTTTACGGGGGAACATGAAGCGGCGCAACTGATGGAGCGAGTCAAGCAGGAATTGGAGGCCGCCGGCGCCACCGTTGTTGATGTCACGATTCACGACCTCGACGCCGCCTATCGCTCCGCGCGAGGCAGCGCGCCCGGATCGCTCAGGAGCGCGTGGAACGCGTATCTTGCGCGTGGCGTGAAGGCGGGCGCACGACCCCTGACGATCGAGGATCTTCTTTCGTCCGGGAGGCTGGCGCCGGAGAGCGCCGCTGTCTTCGAGAACGCCCTCAAGCCGGTGCCCACCGGGGACGCACTTCACGAGGCGACGGAGAAGTTCTATGCCGGACGTGACGCCTTCAGACACCTGTTCGAGAAGGCCATGGACGATCAGCGGCTCGACGGGCTTATGTACCCAGGCAATCTGGCGCGGCCGCACACGCACGAGGGAGGGCTCGAGCGCTATGGCTCCGAACCCGGCACGTGTGAGGAGAGTGCGATGACTGGGCTCCCCCAGGTGACTGTTCCCGCGGGGTTCCTCGGCGACCGGTATCCGTTCGGCGTGTCGTTCCTCGGCCGCTTCTGGAGCGATCAGCGGATGCTGGATTTGGGATTTGCCTACGAGCAGGCCACTCACCATCGTCGACCGCCCTCGACCGTGAACTAGGCGATTCCCGCGTTTTTCGCTTGATTGACCGGATTGGGTCGGCTTATCCTTCGGGTGCCAAAAGTGAGATTCGATCTCAATATTGGCCGGGCGGTCGAACAGTCACCGTCCATCCGGAACCTCGATTGGACGAAAAGGATCGGATTGACAGCGCTCGGCGGAACCTGGGACGCCCGAGTGGAATAGTAGAATCTGCAGGCCTGTCGGGCCTCGACGAGCCGATCGCAGGCTCGGAGCTGTGGAGGGTTTAGCGGAGTATGGAATGGCTGACCGGGATCGCATCGTGGATTAACACGCACGCCGTCTGGTCCCACTGGCCGGCGTGGAGCTATCTGTTGCTTGCGATGGTCGACACCCATATCACCACCGCGTGCGTCACCTTGTACCTCCATCGATCACAGACACACCGGAGCATCACGTTCCATCCGGCTGTCGAGCACGCCATGCGAGGGTGGCTGTGGCTGCGAACGGCGATGCCCACGAAGGAATGGGTGGCTGTTCACAGATGCCATCACGCGCACGTGGACACCGACGAAGATCCGCACAGTCCGATCGTCTATGGCATCTGGCGCGTCCTCTTTCTGGGGACCAGGCTGTATCACCGTGCGGCGCACAACGGCGAGATTCTCGCCCAGTACGGAAAGGGTACGCCTGAGGATGCCCCGGAGTGGGTGTACACGTCGCTCACCTTCCTGGGTCCGATCATCACCCTCGTGTCGAACGTGTGGCTCTTTGGCACATGGGGATTCGGGATGTGGCTGATCGAGATGGCGTGGATTCCCTTCTTTGCGGCCGGCGTCATCAACGGCCTGGGCCACTGGTGGGGATATCGCAATTTCGACACACCGGATCACTCGAAGAACCTGCCAGGCCAGTGGTGGGCGATCCTCACATGCGGCGAGAGTCTGCACAACAATCACCATCACGTGCAGAACTCTCCGCGGTTCTCGGTACGGCGCGGCGAGATCGACCTGGGTTACCGGTACTTTCAATTTCTCAGGATGCTGGGATTGGCGCAGGGTCGAGAAGAGGCTGCTGCCCGCTCGTAGCGCCCGCCTTGCGGTCTGCCTATCCGTGCCTTGGCTGGCGATCCGCCGCGGCTGAGCCGAGCACATTCAGCAACAGCACGACCGCGAAGATGAAACAGCCCGGAAAGAAGGCAAGCCACGGTTCTGATCGCATCGTCGCCTGCGCCTGATAGAGCATGTTGCCCCAGCTCGCCACCGGCGGCTGAACCCCCACTCCAAAGAAACTGAGCGCTGCCTCGATCAGGATTCCGCGCCCGACGGCGAGGGTCACGGCCACGACCAGCGACGACAGGATATTCGGGACGAGATGTGCGCGAATGATGCGCGCATCGCGCGCCCCGGCGGCTCTGGCCGCAGAGACGAAGTCGCTGGCGCCCAGAACCATGGTCTCGGTTCGAACGACCCGCGCTGTTTCCATCCAGCCTGCGAGGCCGATCAGGACGATGAGGAGCGGAACCGGGGGCTCCAGAATGGCGGCGGCAATCATGAGCAGCGGCAGCCTGGGAATCGACAAGGCGGCATCCGTCAGCCGCATCAGTGCCGCATCGATCGCGCCGCCGGCATAGCCGCTCACAGCGCCCACGACGAGTCCGACGGCTCCTGCGACCGCGGCCGACAGCAGTCCCACCGCGAGTGAAATCCTCGCGCCAAACAGCACTCGAGTCAGGACGTCTCGTCCGAGCTCGTCCGAGCCGAACCAATGGATCGCATCCGGAGCCGCGCGTCTGTGCAGGAGATCGAGCGCGTCTGGCGCGTAGGGCGCGACGAGTGGAGCGGCGATGGCGCCGACCACGAGCGCGCCCAGCGCAAACCCCGCCACCCAACGCATTCGTGCGTCCGGCGACCGGCTGCTGCTGGCAAACCGCCGTTCGTCAGAGGCCATTGGCCGTCCGTGGATCGAGATAGCCGTTGACAACGTCGGCGATGAGGTTGAACAGGACGACGGCGAGGGAAGAGAGCATCAGGAGGGCCATGAGTACTGTGTAGTCGCGGCGCGCGAGGGCCTCGGTGAAGAGACTGCCGACGCCGGGCCAGGCGAAGACACTCTCGGTGACCACAGCGCCCGAGACCATGATCGCGGCGTCCAGCATCACGACGGTGATCGTGGAAGGCAGTGCGTTTCGAAACGCGTGTGAAGCGATTAGCGTTCGCGCCGGCACGCCCCGCGCCCGCGCCGCCGTCAGAAATGGTCGTCGCAGGACCTCCGTCATGGAAGATCGCAAGTAGCGCGACCAGGCCGCCGCCTGCACGAAGACCAAGATGGCAGCAGGAAGAATCAGGTGGTTCAGCCGATCGAGCAGATCGCCGGCGCCGGGTGTGGACCGGCCCGCCGACGGAAACCAACCGAGCTCGATCGAGAAGATGATTTGCAGAAGCAGACCGAACCAGAAGACGGGCAGGGAGATCCCCGCGAAGGCAATTGCCGTGGTCACTCGGTCAAACCAGCGCCGGTGCCAGACGGCGCTCAAGACGCCGGCGGGAATCGCAACCGCTATCGCGACGACGATCGAGGTCGTCAGAAGCTCAAGCGTCGCTGGCACGCGCTCGATGATTCGCTGCAGCACCGGGCGCCCATCGGCGTAGCTGTATCCCCAGTCGCCCTGCACGAACGCCGAGAGCCAGGACACGTACTGGCGCCAGAGGGGCTGATCCAGCCCGAGCGCATGCCGTAGTCGTTCGATGTCTGCGGGCCGGACGTTGGGATTCGAAAGGTACATCGTCAACGGGCCGCCAGGCGCCAGATGAATCAGCCCAAAGACGACGACTGACATGAGGGCGAGGAGCGGAATCGCCTGCCCGACGCGGCGCACGACAAGACGGAGCACTGTGAACTCCCGAACGCTGACCTTTGAACCTTGGACCCTAGACCCTGAACCCTTCCGTCACTTCACTTCCCACTCGTGCACATTCCAGAACATGCCGGTATTCGTGGGGTTGCCCTTGAAGCCCTGCAGGCGGTCCGGTATCGCGTCGATTCGCGTCACGTTGTACAACGGAATCTCGGGCGCCAGCTCCGCAATGAGCGCTTGCGCGTCGAACAGCAGCCGGCGCCGGTCGGCCGTATTGACGGTGCGGTCGGAGGCGTAGAGCAGATTGGTCAGCCGGTCATCGCTGATGTAGTTGATATTGCGTCCCGCGGGCGGCATTCGATCCTTCGCGAAGAACAGCGTGAGCTCCGGGTCTGACGGCAGATGCCACCAGTGAAGCATCGCATCGAACCGTCCCTCGAACCAGACGGCGCTGATCGTCGTGCCGTCGAAGAGCTGAATCCTGGCGTCGACTCCTACGTCACGCCATTGGCGCTGAATGGCCTGCGCCATATTTTCGCGAATCGCGAAGCCTGCCTGGGTGATCAGCGTGAACACCAGAGGAACGCCGTCGCGCGAGCGGACGCCGCCAGGGCCGCCGTGCCAGCCGGCTTGATCGAGCAGCGCCTTCGCTCGAGCGGGGTCGTAGTTGTAGTGCCGCACTTGATCGTTGAAGGCCCAGGAGAGTGGTTGGATCGGGCCGTGCACGACGGGCGCCAGACCGTCGAGGATGGTGCGGGTCAGGAGCTCGCGATCGATGGCATGAATCAACGCCTGACGGACCCGCAGATCGGCGAACGGTGGGAAGTGACGCTGGTTGAGTGAGATGTTCTCGTATCCGTTGCCGACCATTCGGTGAACGGCAATCCCGGGAATTACCGAGACCTCGCGAAACCTGTCCCAGGGCAGCAGGCCCACCAAGTCGACTTCGCCCGTCTGGAGCTCCGTGATGCGCGTATTGGTGTTCGGCAGGAACTTGAACATCAACGACGCGATTCGTGGTTGATCGGAACCGCGCCAGTAGTGTGCAACGCGCTCGAGCAGGATGTACTCGCCCGTCTTCCACTCTTTCAAGCGGTACGGTCCGGTGCCGAGCGGACTTCGGTTGTAGTCGTTGGCGCGATCGATGTCGCGGCCAGCCAGCACATGCCTGGGCAGGCACCCCCGTATGAACTGAATGGCGTAGGGCGCGTACACCTCGCGGTAGTGCACGATGGCAGTCAGCGGATCCGGCGTCTCCACCGACGAAATGCGGTCGAAACCGTCGGTGCTTTCAGGGTTGTATGCAGGGTCGTTGAGGGCTTCGACGGTAAACTTCACATCATCGGAAGTGAACGGGTGGCCGTCGTGCCACGTGACGGCCGGCCTGAGTTTCCACGTGACGTCCATCCCGCCGTCGGGCCTCAAGCGTACGGCGCCGTTCTCGAGCGTCGGCACTTCCTTAGCCAGCACTGGAATCACATTCATGCGCTCGTCGGTGACCGTTAGCCCTTCGACAATGCAGGTCTGGACGTCCTCGAGGATATGCGTGCTGAAGCGGTTCAGCGTGTCCGGTTCGCGGTCGTAACCGATGATGAGCAGGTCGTTCGAAGGCTGCCGACGTGACGTCTTCCGCCCGCAGCCCGCGCAGGCGCATGCGATCAGGAGTAACGCGACGACGACTGTTCTAATGCGCATCGAAGAGGCGGGCGATTAGAGGCACTGGCAGAGAACCACACGACAAGAAGCGGCGGTGGAACTCTTCCAGCGAGAATTGAGATCCTTCCACTCGCTGGCGTTCGCGACGCAGTGCGTGAATCGCATCGGTCCCGAGCCAGTACATCGCGGCCGTGCCCGGAAACATCGAGTTCTTGACCACCTCGGCGGCGGCTGCGCCCGGGGCCATGCCGACGCGCTCCTCATAGAAGAGGCGCGCATCCTGGGCGGTGAACGTTCCCTGATGAAACTCGATATCCACGATAGCCCGTGCCAGGAGCCGCAGGCGCGTGTGGGCCTCGGCCGCGCGTTCGACAGCTGTCAGGAATCCAACCTCCTCCATCAATTCAGTGGCGTAGCACGCCCACCCCTCGGCCATCGTCCCGCCGCAGAACATGCCGATCCGGCTCGCGCAGTCGATTGCGGCAATCTGGCCAACGCGAGACGGTGATCGATAGGCATAGAAATTCTGGACGTGGTGGCCGATCGCGCCGTGGTGGACGACGTGGTTCAACTTAATGACGCTGAAATTGTTCGCGCGGAGGGTCGCTTCCTGCAGATGCGGAGGCTGCGTCTCGTCCACGGGCGTGACGACGTAATCGTGCACGGGCACGTGATCGAATGCCGCGGGAGACCTGTAGAAGAGGTAATAGAGATAAGGCGCCGCGTCCCGGGTGTGGACAGGAATCGGGCGGTACCGGATGGGGAAATCAGGCCACGGCACGAGCCGCGTTGACGTAGCCCGCTCGTGACACGCAGACCAGATTCGCTCGAATGAAGGCAGATAGTCACCAGTGGAAGGATAGTCGGTCTCGAGCCGGGCGCGCACCGCGGGCCAGCCGTCCGGATCGATCGCACGAGACCGTCCTTGCAACTCGTGCTCCGCGTCGGCAAAGCGAGCGCGGGCTTCTCGGAGGAGGTCGGCGCGTGACTTGTTGCACCAGTGCCCGCGAGCGAGAAGCAGATCGAAGAGCTCGGCACCGGAGGTGGCGCCGGGCACGGACGTCGAGGGCAATCGCTCGAGCCATTCATCGAAATGGCGGAACGCGTTCGCCGCTCGAGTGGCGGCCCTGCGGACATCGTCCTCCAGCGGCGGGGGCACGGCATCGTCAGCAGCCAGGGATGCGTTTGTACTGTTCCCCCCGGCTGCGAAGAGCCGATTCAGGCCGTGTTCGAAGAACGCCAGAGCACCGACACACTCGCGGCGTGCGCGGGCGATCCATCCTTCCGGTACCGGTCCATCGCCGACCGTGGCGATTGCCCCGTTGAAGAAGGGACCGATGGCATGCATGCGATCGACGGCGTGTTCAAGGCGCCGGGCCAGGGGCGCGAACGGACGCGTGACGAGGGACAGGACACCGAAGATCGCTTCTCCCGTGTACAGGGACGGGTTTGTCCGATAGAAATGTCGTCCTTCCATCTCCGCGATCTGAATCTCCAGAAAGGCGTCCGCCACTTGAAGGTCCACGGACTCCGGAAATGCCCACGGCTCGCGGTTCACCAGCGAGGAATGGATCTCGCGTCGCAGCCCGCGCATGCGATCCGTATTGCGAGCGAGTCCATTCGGTGACCAGTCGGGCAGCCGATCGTCGAACCGATGGACCCCGGTGAACGTGGCGTTCACGGGGAGCATCTCGTAGTAGGCGTCGAGAAACGGCTCGATCATGGTGAGGGCTACAGGGGCAGGCTCACCCATCGCCGTTCACGGAATGACAGCTCCACGCCATTGATCACCTCCTGCACCCACGCGGCGTCGCCGAAGTCCCCTTCAGTCGCCGAGCCGTCAGTCAGAATCTCATTGATAAAGTTCGACACGAGGTTCCGGTAGAAGAGCGTGCGCCAGCTCTCGCGGGAACTCCCGCCCGGCGGATAGAAGCTCGGCGGCACCGTCAGATCGCGGAACTCCACGGCATCGGGCTTCGCACCCTTCAGCGTTTCGCAGATCCCGAACTCTTCAACCAACCGGCAGACGAGGGCGCCCTCGCTCCCATAGATGCGGGCCTCGAGTCCAGGATAGTTGCCGACCGTCACGAAACTCGTCTGTACGGAGCAGAGCGCGCCATTGGCAAACTCGCCGATGAACACGTCGCCATCGTCGATGTTCATGCGCATGCGGCGTCCGGTTGCCCGAACCATCCGCTCGGGGATGAAGTTACGCATGGTGCCGACGACCGCCGACAAATCGCTTCCGACGAACCAATGACCCAGATCGATGATCGGGGCGCCGTAGCCCTCGAGTGACGAGACTTGTAACACTGAGGGGTCCGCATCCACATCAACCTGCCGCAGCGGGTTCTCAGGATCCAGCCACTGCGAGTTTTGTTCATATCCGTTGTAGATGAAGGGCGTGCCGACGTAGCCCTGATTGATCAAATGCTTCATGTATCTCATCGCCGGGCTGTATCGGAACGTGAACCCGACCTTGGTCTTCAGGCCCCTGGCACGCGCGAGATCGTGCGCCCGCCGCGTGTCGCGGAAGTCGTACGCGACCGGCTTTTCGCACAGTACATGTTTATCCGCTTCGAGCGCGGCCCAGGCCAGCTCGAAGTGCGTGTGGCTCGGCGTGCAGACGTCAATCAGATCGATGTCGTCGCGTGTGATCAGTTCGAGATGACTTGCCGAGACCGTGGGTATGCTGAACTCGGCCGCCGTGATCCGGGCGAGCTCAATCTGTGGATCGGCGATGGCGACCAGCTCGGCTCGTGGATCTTTGAAGTAGCCAGGGAGATGCGCCCCTCGTGCCCAGGCGCCAGCGCCGAGTACCCCAACCCTGACTCTTCCAGACTGCTGCTTTCGGCCGTGTGAAGACACTCACCCTCCCGATGCGGGCATGAACGAAGGCTGTGAATTGTACCTCAGGCTCAATGCAGGCCTTCGCGGACAGGTGATAGAATCGCGCGCCATGATGCGGCCGGGATCACTTCGTTGGCTCTTATTCCTACCGGGTTTCTTCGCGGTGGTATTCGTCGGTTCAGGACGAGCGACTGCACGAGCTCCGCAATACGACGTCAAGATGGAGTTTGATCAGCGGGTGCCCATGCGGGACAGCGTCCATCTGTCGACGGATGTTTATCGGCCCGATGCGGAAGGGAAGTTTCCGGTCATTCTCGTGCGCACGCCCTACGACAACAGTGCGCCGCTCAACGTTCAGCGGGGTCGATTCTGGGCATCACGCGGCTTTGCCTACGTCGTCCAGGACGTGCGCGGCCGCGGCGACTCGGAAGGCGAGTTCTATCCGCTGGTGAACGAGGCAAAGGACGGTTACGACGCTCAGACGTGGTGCGGGCAGCAGCCGTGGTCGAACGGAAGAGTTGGAATGACGGGATCGTCGTATCTCGGATGGACGCAGGTGTATCCGGCCGGCCTCCGGAACCCCAATCTCGCAGCGCTCATTCCGGTCGTGACGCCCCCCGATCCCGTCCGAAACTTCCCTTATCAGTTCGGTGTGATGGGTCCGACGACCGTGTCCTGGCTCGCGTTCATTTCGGGTCACACCCTTCAGGACATTTCTCAGTTGGACCTCATGGCGGCCTACAGCTCGTTGCCGCTGCGGGACATCGACACCCGCCTGGGCCGGCAGATTCGCGCCTGGAAGGACTGGATCGATCATCCGGCCCTTGACGACTACTGGAAGGCTCAGGCGTACCAGGACGCGCTGCTCGATTCCACCGTCCCGATGCTCCACATCAGCGGATGGTACGACGACGTGCTCGTGGGCACGACCGAGAACTACGTGAACCTCACCACTCGTGCGCGCGATCCCGAGCAGCGCCGGCGACAGCGTCTGCTGATCGGGCCTTGGGGACACGGGATCAACGCCAAGCGAGTCTGGGGCTCCATCGATTTCGGCCCGGCCGCCCTCATCGACCTCGACCGAATTCAAATTCGCTGGTTCGAACGGTGGTTGTCTGGAATTCAGAACGGAGTGGATGGCGAGCCGCCGGTTCGACTCTTCGTCATGGGTGAGAATCGCTGGCGCGATGAGCGTGAGTGGCCGCTTGCGCGAACGAACTATCAAAAGTACTACCTGCACAGCGGCGGACGAGCCAACAGCCTCCACGGAGACGGCACGCTGTCAACGGTGGCACCCGAGGACGAACGCCCCGATCAGTTCAACTACGATCCGGCCGATGCCGTGCCGTTCATCACCGAACCGGATTTCCACCAGGTCGGCGGGCCCGACGACTATCGCGCCGTCGAGCGGCGAGACGATGTGCTCGTCTACACCACGCCGGAACTGACCGAACCTCTCGAAGTCTGTGGGCCGCTTCAGATGACACTGTTCGCGTCTTCGTCGGCGCGAGACACCGACTGGACCGCCAAGGTCCTCGACGTCCACCCGAACGGGTACGCGCAACGGCTCAACGACGGAATCGTCAGGGCCAGGTTCAGGAAATCGCTCGAGCATCCGGAGCTGCTCACGCCGGGAGAGGTCCAGCAGTACGACATCGATTGCTGGTCCACCTGCATTCGGCTGGACCAGGGTCATCGACTGCGGGTTGAGATCTCTTCCAGCGCGTTTCCGAAGTTCGACAGGAATCTGAACACCGGCGGGCCGCTCGGCAAGGAAACCGTGGGTGTCGTAGCCAAACAAACTGTGTATCACGATCGCGCGCGGCCGTCCTCTCTCACGGTTCCGGTCACGTCCAGCGTTTCAGGGAGTCGCTAGGTCATGAGCTCACGACTTGTTTCGAAGTCTGTCTCGAGGCCGCTGTCGCTGCTGGTAATGCTGGCCGCCATCCTGGCCTTGTGTGGCGGTCATGGTCTTCACGGGCAGGCCGCCGTCGATGAACGTGCCCGCCGCCTGCACGCCGACGCGCTCGTCGTCGACACTCACATGGACACGCTCCAGCGGGTGCTCATGAAGCACGCCGACCTCGGTATCCGCTCGAACGACGGGCAAGCCGATCTGCCGCGGTTCAAGGAGGGGGGAGTCGACGCCCAGTTCTTCGCGGTATGGATCGACCCGATGTACGCCCCGAATCACGCCGCTCGCCGCACGCTCCAGCTGATCGATGCGATGCAAGGCGTGATCGATCGCTATCCGGACCGCATCGAGCTGGCGCGGTCGCCCGCCGACATTCGAAGGATCGTGGGCGCGGGTAAGCTGGCCGCATTGATGGGCATCGAAGGGGGGCATGCCATCCAGAACGATCTGGCGCTCCTCAGGATCTACCACCTGCTGGGCGTGAGCTACATGACACTGACTCATTCCAACACGAACGACTGGGCCGATTCGTCAACCGACAAACCTCGGTGGGGCGGGCTGAATGAACTTGGGAGAAGCGTCGTCCGCGAGATGAATCGCGTCGGCATGATGGTCGACATCTCGCATGTGTCCGACGATACCATCAGAGATGTGCTCGAGATCGCAACCAAGCCCGTGATTGCTTCGCACTCGTCGTGCCGGGCGCTATGCGATCATCCGCGTAATCTGTCCGACGACCTGCTGCGCGCGATCGGTCAGCACGACGGATACGTCGGCATCAACTTCTATCCCGAATTTGTCGACCAGACGTACCTGAACGCCGTGCGTGCCCGTCAGAAGGATGTGCTCGGCGAGCTCAATCGGACGACAAATCTGTCGCCGGAGCAGATGGACGACATGGCTGCCGAGCGTGCTTTTTCGTTCGGTGACAGCAACGGCATGCCACGGCCGCCGTTCGATCGCATCCTCGACCACATCGACCACGCGGTCAAGGTCGCAGGCATCGATCACGTCGGGATCGGCAGCGACCTGGACACGATTCCCACACCCGAGGGGCTGGACGATGTGACGGACTTTCCGAAGATCACCGCCGGTCTTCTCAAGCGGGGTTACAAAGATGAAGACGTCCGAAAAATCCTCGGCGGGAATCTGATGCGCGTGTTTCAGCAGGTTGTCGAGCGGTAACGGGGTGTACGTCAAGCGGGGGTGGCAGCTGCCACCCCCGGTCTCCCCAGCATTCCTATGGTGTTTTCTTGTGACTCCCTGGCCGTTCTTAGGACGCGGCCGCCTTCGTCTGCGTCTGCACGTTCGTGTAGATCGTCTTCACGTCCGTGCCCACGCTCTGGATGATAGTGGCAGCCACGATCGAGATGAACGCCGCGAGTAGCGCGTACTCGATGATGTCCTGCCCTTTCTCCTCACGAACGAACCGGCTAATCAGCTGCTTCATTGCTTCCTTTCCCTCCTCGAGATCCCGTTAACGTTTACTATCGCGGCCCCGAAGAGGGGCCTTCACACCCTCTCAGGATAGGCCCCCCTCCCTGGTCCCGAAAATGGCCCGAAATGGCAAGGGCCCGCCCCACCAACGGGCTATGACGTCAGGTGCGGATGTGTAAACTGCTCAACCATTTGCCAGAATCGCCGGCCTGGTTCTTCTGCTGTGTCGTCGCTGCCGGACACCCTGGCCGGCCTCCCTGGCCCCGCGAGAGGGCACCAGGAGGCCGGAGTGGGTGTTCAGTGGACTCCCGCCGGGACATGTGCCCGGTTTCGGGGCCCTCCTGTCAGGGGTTGACCTGATGCGTCGCCGTGCCGCTGCTGCTATGGAAGTTCGAGTTGCCGTTGTACGTCGCCGTGATCGTCTTGCTCCCGGTCGACCCGAAGGTCATCGAACAGCTCCCTGTCCCCGCCGCGCTGATCGTGGCGGAGCAGCCGGCCGTGCCGGAACTCACGTTGACCGTGCCCGTCGGCGTGCCCGCGCCCGGAGCGTTCACCGTCACCTTGAACGCGACCGTCACCGCCTGGTTGACCACTGAAGGATCCGGCGTGTCCGAGGTGATGGTCGTAGTCGTCAGCGCCGTGTTCACCGGCTGGTAGTCGCTGGCGGTGCTTCCGTTGAAATTCGCATCGCCGCCATACGTCAGCGTGATCGTCCTGTTGCCCGCGCTCGTGAACACGATCGAGCAGCTCCCGTTGCCGGTGGCGTTGATGCTGCCAGAGCAAAGCTCAGATGCAGTCGCCTGGATCTGCACCGTTCCGGTCGGCGTGCCCGCGCCTTGCGGCGTCACCTTGAACGCGATCGCCACGGCCTCGCCCACTCTCGACTGCACCGGAGTGAACGAGACAGCCTGCACCGTTGTGTTGAGCTTGTTCGTCACCTCGTGACTCGCTCCCGCGCTGGCGCTGCCGTTGAAGTTGACGTCGCCTGCGTAGTTCGCGGTAATGGTCTTCGTGCCGATGCTGGTGAAAGTCAACGAGCAGCTGCCGACGCCGCTGGCGTTGATCGTCGCATTGCACGACGGGATACCCGCGGATGAGACCGTCACCGTGCCCGTTCGCGTGCCGGCTCCGGGCGCCACCGCACTCACCTGGACCGTCACCAGGACGGCCTGGCTGAGCGCCGACGGATCCGGTGTGTCGGCCGTGATGCTCGTCGTCGTGTTCGCCTTGCTCACGACGTGCGACACCGCGGCACTCGTGCTGCCGTTGAACGTCGCGCTGCCGCCGTAGACCGCCGTGATGCTCTTGGTGCCCGGGGAGGTCGGAACCAGCGCGCAGCTCCCGTTGCCGAGCCCGTTCACGCTGCCCGAGCATGAGCTGGATCCGGCAGAGACCACGACCGTTCCTGTCGGTGTACCGCTTGTCGCCGGCGCGACGTTGTAGTTGACGGTCACGCTCTGCCCCACGACCGAGGCGGTCGGCGTCCGCGACGTGATGGTCGTCGTCGTGTTCTGGAGAGCCACGTTCACGACATGGCTGGCCGTCGGAGCAGAGCTGGTATTGAAGTTAGCGTCGCCGCCATAGACCGCTGTGATGGTCTTGGTTCCGCTCGACGTGAAGGTCAGCGAGCAGCTGCCGGCTCCGCTGGCACTAATCGTCGCATTGCACGACGGAATGCCCGCCGAGGACACCGTCACCGTGCCCGTGCGCGTCCCGGCACCCGGAGCGACCGCGTTGACCTGCACCGTGACGACGACGGCCTGATTGACCGACGACGGATCCGGCGTATCCGACGAGATGGTCGTCGTATTCGCCTTGCTCACGCTGTGCGACACCGGGGCGCTGGTGCTGCCGTTGAATGTCGCGTTGCCGCTATAAGCCGCCGTGATGCTCTTCGTTCCAGGCGACGTGAACGCTACGGCGCAGTTGCCGTTGCCTGCCGCGTTGAGGCTGCCCGAGCACGAATCCGCGCCCGCCGAGACCACGACCGTGCCTGTCGGCGTCCCGCTGCCGCTCGGCGTCACGTGGTAGTTGACCGTGACGCTCTGGCCGACGACCGACGATGTGGGCGTGCGCGACGTGATAGACGTGGTCGTGTTCTGAAGCACCGCGTTCACCACGTGCGACGCCGCCGCGCTCGTGCTGGTATTGAAGTTCGTATCACCGTTGTAGGTCGCGGTGATGCTCTTCGTGCCCGAAGTGGTGAAGGTCAGCGAGCAGCTGCCACTCCCGCCGGCGTTGATTGTCGCGTTGCACGACGGGATGCCCGCAGAGGCGATGGTCACCGTGCCCGTCCGCGTGCCGGCGCCCGGCGCGACCGCATTCACTTGCACTGTCACGACGACAGCCTGATTGATGGCCGACGGGTCCGGCGCATCCGAAGAGATGCTCGTCGTCGTGTTGGCCTTGTTCACCGTATGCGACGCGGCGGCGCTGGTGCTGCCGTTGAATCCCGAGGCACCCCCGTAGGCGGCCGTGATGCTTTTTGCGCCCGGCGTGGTGAAGGTCAGCGTGCAGCTGCCGTCCCCGCTGGCGTCGAGGGCACCGGTGCACGTGAGTGCGCCAGAGCTGACGACGACCGATCCTATAGGCGTGCCGGACCCTGACGACGCGACGTGATAGGCCACCGTAATTGACTGGCCTACGACTGACGGATCCGGGTTGTGCGACGAGATTGTGGTTGTCGTGTCTTGGACGTTCGCGTTCACCTGATGGCCAACACCGGCGCTGGCGTTGCCATTAAAGTCGTCATCACCCGAGTAGGTCGCGATGAGCGCCTTCGCGCCCGTCGTTGTCGAGGTCAGCTGACAGCTGCCGGCCGAGATCGCAGCCTGACACGTGTCCAGACCATCAGTCACGGTCACATTGCCCGTTGGCGTTCCGGCGCCCGGGGCGGCCACGCTCACCGACCAGCTGACTTGGTACGCCTGACCGGCCGTGGACGGATCCGGCGAGTCGCCCGTGATGCTCACCGTTGTGTTCGCCGGGTTCACCACATGCGACGTCGTGCCGCTACTCGGGCTGAAGTTGCTGTCATCAGTGAACGCGGCCGTGATCGTCTTCGTGCCGGCCGACGTTGACGTCAGCGAGCAGCTTCCGGCGGCCGCGGCCGCCTGGCAGGTTCCGCCCGTGCCGTCGTCGACCGTCACCACGCCGGCTGGCGTGCCGGCACCAGGCGCGTTGACATCAACCGTCCAGGAGATGGTGTAGCTCTGGCCGACAACCGTCGCTGCGGGCGACACATTGGAGACCGTCGTGGTAGTGGCCGCCGGCTGCACCATCAGGTTCCCTGAGCCGTTGCTCGTGGCGTGTGTCGATGACGCCGGGAACACTGCCGAGAGGCTGTGCATGCTCGCGCCGTGCGGAGTGACCCCGACCGAGCACGTAGAGACGCCGAGCGTGATGGCGTGCGTGAGCGTGCATGCACCACTGAAGGTGTCGGAGCCGACCGACGAGTTGAGCGAGACGGAGCCAGCCGGGAAGAGCTTCGTGCCGGCGGCGTCGATGTCCGTGACCGTGACGTCGAGCGTGGCCGGTTGCCCGGTCATGACATTGGCCGGGGTCAGGGCGACAGCCGTGCTTGTCGCGCGAACGTTGACCGTGTGCGATACCGCGGAACTCGCGCTGCCGGCGAAGTTGGAGTCGCCGCCGTAGGTCGCGACGAGGTTTCGAGGTCCGGCCGAAGCGAAGGCTACGGAGCAGGCGCCGTCACCTGCGGGTGCCGAGCACTCTGTGCCGAGACCGTCGGAGACAGTCACAGTGCCTGTCGGCGTTCCGGAGGTGGACGACGTAACCTGCCACTGCACGTTCACCGACTCGTTCACGACCGACGGATCGGGCGCGTGGAGCGTGATAGACGTGGACGTCGCGGTATTCGAGATGATCAAATTCGCACCCTGGTAGGTGAGTGCGTAGTTGCCACTGAGGGTCAGCGTCCCCTGAGTAATGGCGTAGGTGCCGACACTCTCGCCGGCGTCACGAGTGAGCGCGCCCGTGAAGTCGTCGCCATTGACGAGCGAGCCATTCGTCACTTGATACGTAAGCGTCGGATCGTTTTCGCCAAACACCTTGGACTTCGCGTCAGCGGTCACGGTCACGGCGCGCACGCCGATCGTGAGGTTGGCGCTCTGATAGGTCAGCGTGTAGTTGACATTCAGTGCCAGTGAGCCCTGGTTGATCGCGTAACTCCCCACGTTCTCGCCCGCATCACGAATGAGTCCGCCCAGGAAGCCGTCGCCACTTGCCAAGGAGCCACCAGTCACCTGGTACGTGAGCGTCGGGTCGGCGTCGCCGTACACCTTGCTCTTCGCATCGGCCGTCACGGTCACGGCACGCGATCCGATCGTGAGATCGGCGCTGACGAAGGTGAGCGTGTAATTTGCGCTGAGCGCCAGCGTGCCTTGATTGATGGCGTAGCTCCCCACGGTTTCGCCGGCATCACGCACGAGGCCGCCCGAGAAGCCATCGCCACTGGCCACGGATCCACTCGTCACCTGGTAGGTGAGCGCCGGGTCCGCGTTGCCATAGGTCTTGCTCTTGGCGTCGGCGGTCACCGTCACGGCGCGCGAGCCGATGGTCAGGTTCGCGGGCTGATAGGTCAGGGCGTAATTGCCGCTGAGTGCCAGCGTGCCCTGGGTGATGGTATAGCTGCCGGCGCTCTCACCAGGATCGCGGTCGAGCGCGCCCGAGAAGTTGTCGCCATTCAGGAGCGATCCGCTGGTCACCTGATACGTCAGCGTCGGGTCGGCGTCGCCGTACGTCTTGCTCTTCGCGTCGGCCGTCACCGTCACGGCGCGCGAGCCGATGGTCAGGTTCGCGGGCTGATAGGTCAGGGCGTAATTGCCGCTGAGTGCCAGCGTGCCTTGGGTGATGGCGTAGCTGCCGACGTTCTCTCCGCCGTCGCGCGTCAGATCACCCGCGAAGCTGTCGCCGTTGGCCAGGGACCCACTGGTGATTTGATAGGTGAACGCCGGGTCGACCTCGCCGTAGGTCTTGGTCTTGGCGTCGGCCGTTGCCGTCACGGCTCTCGTGCCAATTGTCAGGTTCGCCGGGACGAAGACGAGCGTGTAGTCGCTCGGCAGTGCCAGCGTACCCTGGGTGATTCCGTAGCTGCCGACGCTCTCTCCAGCGTCGCGACTGAGCGCCCCCGTGAAGCCGTCGCCATTGACGAGCTCGCCGGCCGTGATCTGATACGTGAACAGCGGATCAGCCTCGCCGTAGGTCTTGCTCTTGGCGTCCGCCGTCACAGTGACGAGGCGCAGGCCGATCGTCAGGTTCGCGCCCACGTAGCTCAGCGAGTAGTTGCCGCTGAGCGAAAGGGTGCCCTGGTTGATCGCATACGTGCCCACGTTCTCCCCGGCGTCACGCACGAGTCCGCCACTGAAGCCGTCGCCGTTCACCAGCGAGCCGTTCGAGACGTGATAGGTCAGCGCCGGGTCTGGCGTGCCGTACCCCTTCGCCTGCGCGTCGGCGGTCACGGTCACGGCCCGCACGCCAATCGTGAGGTTCGCGGGCACGTAGGTCAGAGCATAGTTGCTGGTGAGTGCCAGCGTGCCCTGGTTGATCGGGTAGCTGCCGACGTTCTCACCGACGGCGCGGGTCAGGCCGCCGGAGAAGCCGTCGCCGCTCGCGAGTGTCCCGCTCGTCACCTGATACGTCAATGCCGGGTCGGCGTCGCCATAGGTCTTGCTCTTCGCATCGGCCGTCACCGTAACCGCGCGGCTGCCGATGCTAAGGTTGGCGCTGATGAAGGACAACGCGTAGTCGCCCGGCAGCGCGAGTGTGCCCTGGTTAATGGCGTAGCTGCCGGCGTTTTCACCCGCGTCGCGCGTGAGACCACCGCTGAAGGCATCGCCATTCGCGAGCGAGCCGCTGGTGATCTGATAGGTCAGCGACGGATCGGCATCGCCGTATGTCTTACTCTTCGCGTCGGCCGTCACTGTCACGGCGCGCGAGCCGATGGTCAGGTTCGCGGGCTGATAGGTCAGCGCGTAATTGGTGCTGAGCGCGAGTGTGCCCTGATTAATGGCGTAGCTGCCGACGTTCTCACCCACGTCGCGCGTGAGTCCACCCGCGACGACGTCGCCGTTGGCCAGCGATCCGCTGGTGATCTGGTAGGTGAACGCTGGGTCGGCCTCGCCGTAGGTCTTGCTCTTGGCGTCGGCCGTCACGGTGACCGTTCGCGCGCCGATCGTCAGGTTCGCGGGGACGAAGGCGAGCGTGTAGTCGCTCGGCAGTGCCAGCGTACCCTGGGTGATCTGGTAGTTGCCGACGTTCTCGCCGGCGTTGCGCGTGAGCGCACCCGTGAAGCCGTCGCCACCGACGAGTTCGCCGTTGGTGATCTGGTAGGTGAGGGTGGGGTCGGCGTCGCCGTAGGTCTTGCTCTGCGCATCCGCCGTCACCGTGACGACGCGCTGGGCAATGGTGAGGTTGGCACCCTGGTAGCTCAGCGCGTAGTTGCTGCTGAGCGCGAGGGTACCTTGCGTGATGGCGTAGGTCCCCACGTTTTCACCCGGATCGCGGCTCAGCGCGCCGGTGAAGTTGTCGCCGCTGACCAGGGATCCACTAGTGATCTGATAGGTCAGCGCAGGATCAGGCGTGCCATACCCCTTCGCCTGCGTGTCGGCGGTGACCGTCACCGGGCGCGTGCCGATCGTGAGAAGGGCGCTCTGATAGCTCAACGCGTAGTTGCCGTTCAGCGCGAGCGTGCCCTGGGTGATGGCATAGCTGCCGACGTTCTCGCCGGCATCGCGAGTGAGCGAGCCGACGAAACTGTCGCCGCTGGCGAGCGAGCCCGCGGAGACCTGATAGGTCAGCGCCGGGTCGGTGTTGCCGTAGGTCTTACTCTTGGCCTCGGCCGTCACGGTGACCGCGCGGCTGCCGATGGTCAGGTCGGCGCTGATGAAGGTCAGCGTGTAATCGTTCGGCAGCGCCAGCGTGCCCTGGGTGATGGCGTAGCTGCCGACGTTCTCACCCGCGTTGCGCGACAGGCCACCGCTGAAGGCATCGCCGCTGGCAAGCGCCCCGCTGGTGATCTGATAGGTCAGCGACGGATCGTCGTCACCGTACGTCTTGCTCTTCGCATCGGCCGTGACGGTCACCGCGCGTGAGGTTACCGCTAGGTCGGCGCTGACGAACGAGAGCGTGTAGTCGCTGGACAACGCCAGTGTGCCCTGCCTGATGGCGTAGCTGCCGACGTTCTCGCCGGCGTCGCGCGTGAGCCCACCCGCGAAGCTGTCGCCGTTGGCGAGCGCCCCGCTCGTGATTTGATACGTGAACTCCGGATCGGCCTCGCCGTACATCTTTGTCTTGGCATCGGCCGTGATGGTGACCGCTCTTGTCCCGATCGTCAGGTTAGCGGGCACGAAGACGAGGGTGTAATCGCTCGGCAGGGCGAGTGTGCCCTGGGTAATCGCGTAGCTGCCGACGTTCTCGCCGGCGGCACGCGCGATCGCGCCAGAGAAAGCATCGCCATCGGCGAGCGAGCCACTGGTGATCTGATACGTAAGCGGCGGATCGACCTCTCCGTAGATCTTGCTCTTGGCGTCGGCCGTCACCGTGACGAGGCGCAGGCCGATGGTCAGGTTGGCACCCTGGTAGCTCAGCGCATAGTTGCTGCTGAGCGCGAGGGCACCTTGCGTGATGGCGTAGGTCCCCACGTTTTCACCCGGATCGCGGCTCAGCGCGCCCGTGAAGTTGTCGCCGCTGACCAGGGATCCACTGGTGATCTGGTAGGTCAGCGCAGGATCAGGCGTGCCATAGCCCTTCGCCTGCGCGTCGGCCGTCACGGTGACGGCACGCGCCCCGATCGCGAGGTTCGCGCCCTGATAGGTCAGGGTGTAGTTCGAGTTGAGCGCCAGCGTGCCCTGCGTGATGGCATGTGCACCGACAGTTTCGCCGGCGACGCGCGTGAGGGCCCCGGTGAAGCCGTCGCCGTTGGCCAGTGAGCCCTCAGTGACTTGATAGGTGAATGCCGGATCGGCGTCGCCGTAGATCTTGGTCTGCGGATCGGCCGTCACGGTGACGGCGCGGGACGTGATCGTCAGGTCCGCGCCGACGAAGGTCAGCGTGTAATCAGTGGACAACGCCAGCGTGCCCTGCGTGATGGGATAGCTGCCGACGTTCTCGCCCGCGTCGCGCGCGAGCGCCCCCGCGAAGCTGTCACCATCGGCGAGCGAGCCGCTGGTGATCTGGTAGGTGAGCGCCGGATCGGCGTCACCGTAGATCTTGTTCTTGGCCTCCGCGGTGACCGTTACCGTTCGGCTATTCACCGTCAGGTCGGCCCCGTTGAAGGTGAGCGTGTAGTCACTGGAGAGCGCGAGCGTGCCTTGCGTGATCGCGTAGGTGCCGACGTTCTCTCCCGCCGCGCGGCTCAACCCACCCAAGAAGCTGTCGCCAAAGGCGAGCGCCCCGCTGGTGATCTGGTAGGTGAACGCTGGGTCGGCGTCGCCGTACGTCTTGCTCTGTGAGTCTGCCGTGACCGTCACCGGTCGGGCACCAATCGTCAGGTTGGCGCCGACGAAGACGAGCGTATAGTCGCCGGGCAGCGAGAGGGTGCCCTGCGTGATCGCATAGGCCCCGACACTTTCGCCGGCCGTGCGCGTCAGGGCGCCGGCAAAGCTGTCACCGTCGGCGAGTGATCCGCTCGTGATCTGGTAGGTCAGCGTCGGATCGGCGTCACCGTACGCCTTGCTCTGTGCGTCCGCCGTCACTGTGACGACGCGCTGGGCGATCGTGAGGTCTGCCCCCTGATAGGTCAGCGTGTAGTTGCTGTTCAGCGCAAGGGACCCCTGGGTAATGGCATAGGTGCCAACGTTCTCGCCAGGATCGCGACTCAGCCCGCCGGTGAAGCTGTCGCCGCTGGCGAGCGACCCGCTCGAGATCTGATACGTGAGTGCTGGGTCGGGCGTCCCGTACCCTTTCGCCTGTGGGTCGGCGGTGACGGTGACCGCGCGAAGCGTGATCGACAGGTTCGCGCCCTGGTACGTCAGGCTGTAATTACCGTTCAGTGCGAGCGTGCCCTGGTTGATGGCGTAATTGCCGACGTTCTCTCCCGCCGCGCGTGTCAAAGCGCCGGCGAAGCTGTCGCCATCGGCGAGTGCGCCGCTGGTGATCTGATACGTCAGTGCGGGGTCGGCGTCCCCGTACGTCTTAGTTTTGGCATCCGCGGTGACGGTCACCGCACGGGACGCGATCGTCAGGTCCGCGCCGACGAACGTCAAGGTGTAGTCCGTGCTGAGCGCGAGGGAACCCTGCGTGATCGCGTAGGTCCCAACGGTCTCACCCGCGTCACGACTGAGCGAGCCGGTGAAGGCGTCGCCGTTGGCGAGCGATCCGTTGGAGACTTGATACGTGAGCGCCGGGTCGGCGTCGCCGTAGGTCTTGGTCTGCGCGTCGGCCGTGACGGTCACCGCCCGCGAGGTGATCGTGAGGTCGGCACCGAGGAAGGTCAGCGTGTAGTCACCGGACAGGGCGAGCGTGCCCTGGCTGATGGCATACGAACCGACGTTTTCCCCGGGGGCCCGCACCAGGCCACCCGTGAAGCTGTCGCCATTGACGAGCGAGCCGCTGGTGATCTGATAGGTCAGCGCCGGGTCGGTGTTGCCGTAGGTCTTGGTCTGCGGATCGGCCGTCACGGTCACGGCGCGCGAGGTGATCGTCAGATCCGCGCCAACGAAGGTGAGCGTGTAGTCACTCGGCAGGGCGAGCGTGCCCTGGCTGATGGCGTAGGTGCCCACAGCTTCGCCCGCATCGCGGTCGAGCGCTCCCGTGAAGGCGTCGCCATTGACGAGCGAGCCGCTGGTGATCTGATAGGTCAGCGCCGGGTCGGCGTCGCCGTAGATCTTCGTCTTGGCGTCCGCTGTGACGGTGATTGTGCGGAGCGTGATCGTCAGGTTAGCGCCGACAAACGTGAGCGAGTAGTTGCCGCTCAGTGCCAGCGTACCCTGCGTGATGGCATAGCTGCCCACGTTCTCGCCGGCCTCGCGCGTGAGTTCGCCGGTGAAGGCATCGCCACTCGCGAGCGAACCGCTCGAGACCTGATAGGTCAACGCCGGATCTTCGGTGCCGTATCCCTTCGACTGTGTATCTGCAGTGACCGTCACCGCGCGCGCGGTGATCGTGAGGTCGGCGCCGAGGAAGGTCAGCGTGTAGTCACCGGACAGGGCGAGCGTGCCCTGGGTGATGGCATACGAACCGACGTTTTCCCCGGGGGCCCGCACCAGGCCGCCCGTGAAGCTGTCGCCATTGACGAGCGCGCCGCTGGTGATCTGATAGGTGAGCGCCGGGTCGGCCTCGCCGTAGGTCTTGGTCTGCGGGTCGGCCGTCACGGTGACTGCGCGGGACGTGATCGTCAGATCCGCGCCAACGAAGGTGAGCGTGTAGTCACTCGGACAGGGCGAGCGTGCCCTGGCTGATGGCATACGAACCGACGTTTTCCCCGGGGGCCCGCACCAGGCCACCCGTGAAGCTGTCGCCATTGACGAGCGCGCCGCTGGTGATCTGATAGGTCAGCGCCGGGTCGGCCTCGCCGTACGTCTTGGTCTGCGGGTCGGCCGTCACGGTCACTGCGCGCGACGGTGATCGTCAGGTCCGCGCCGACGAAGGTCAGCGTGTAGTCACTCGGACAGGGCGAGCGTGCCCTGGCTGATGGCATACGAACCGACGTTCTCCCCGGGGGCCCGCACCAGGCCACCCGTGAAGCTGTCGCCATTGACGAGCGCGCCGCTGGTGATCTGATAGGTCAGCGCCGGGTCGGCCTCGCCGTAGGTCTTGGTCTGCGGATCGGCGGTCACGGTGACTGCGCGGGACGTAATCGTCAGATCCGCGCCAACGAAGGTGAGCGTGTAGTCACTCGGACAGGGCGAGCGTGCCCTGGCTGATGGCATACGAACCGACGTTTTCCCCGGGGGCCCGCACCAGGCCGCCCGTGAAGCTGTCGCCATGACGCCAGCGTGCCGGCTGGTGATCTGATAGGTCAGCGCCGGGTCGGCGTCGCCGTAGGTCTTGGTCTGCGCGTCGGCCGTCACGGTCACCGCGCGGGACGTGATCGTGAGGTCGGCGCCGAGGAAGGTCAGCGTGTAGTCACTCGGACAGGGCGAGCGTGCCCTGGGTGATGGCATACGTACCGACGTTTTCCCCGGGGGCCCGCACCAGGCGCACCCGTGAAGCTGTCGCCATTGACGAGCGCGCCGCTGGTGATCTGATAGGTCAGCGCCGGGTCGGCCTCGCCGTAGGTCTTGGTCTGCGGATCGGCCGTCACGGTCACCGCCCGCGAGGTGATCGTGAGGTCGGCGCCGATGAAGGTGAGCGTGTAGTCACCGGACAGGGCGAGCGTGCCCTGGCTGATGGCATACGAACCGACGGTCTCCCCGGGGGCCCGCACCAGCGCGCCCGAGAAAGCGTCCCCATTGACGAGCGCGCCGCTGGTGATCTGATAGGTCAGCGCCGGGTCGGCGTCGCCGTAGGTCTTGGTCTGCGCGTCGGCCGTCACCGTCACGGCGCGGGACGTGATCGTCAGATCCGCGCCGACGAAGGTGAGCGTGTAGTCACTGGACAGGGCCAGGGTGCCTTGCGTGATGGCGTAGGTACCGACGTTTTCGCCAACCGCACGCGCGAGGGCGCCGGTGAAGCCGTCGCCAGACGCCAGCGTGCCGGCGGTGATCTGATAGGTCAGCGCCGGGTCGGCGTCGCCGTAGGTCTTGGTCTGCGCGTCGGCCGTCACCGTCACGGCGCGGGACGTGATCGTGAGGTCGGCGCCGAGGAAAGTCAGCGTGTAGTCACTGGACAAGGCCAGCGTGCCCTGGGTGATGGCGTAGGTCCCGACACTTTCGCCAACCGCACGCGTGAGAGCGCCGGTGAAGCTGTCGCCATTGACGAGCGCGCCGCTGGTGATCTGATAGGTGAGCGCCGGGTCGGCCTCGCCGTACGTCTTGGTCTGCGGATCGGCGGTCACGGTGACTGCGCGGGACGTAATCGTCAGATCCGCGCCAACGAAGGTGAGCGTGTAGTCACCGGACAGGGCGAGCGTGCCCTGGCTGATGGCATACGAGCCGACGTTCTCCCCGGGGGCACGCACCAAGCTTCCGGTGAAGCCGTCTCCATTGACGAGCGACCCGGTGGTGATCTGATAGGTCAGCGCCGGGTCGGCGTCGCCGTAGGTCTTGGTCTGGGCGTCGGCCGTGACGCTGACGGCGCGCGACGTGATCGTCAGATCCCCGCCAACGAAGGTCAGCGTGTAGTCGCTGGACAGAGCGAGTGTGCTCTGGCTGATGGCGTAGGTGCCGACGTTTTCGCCAACCGCACGCGTGACGGCGCCGGTGAGGCTGTCGCCGCTGACGAGCGAGCCGCTGGTGATCTGATAGGTCAGCGCCGGGTCGGCGTCGCCGTAGATCTTGGTCTGGGCATCAGCCGTGACCGTCACCGCGCGCGACGGTGATCGTGAGGTCGGCGCCGAGGAAAGTCAGCGTGTAGTCACTGGACAGGGCCAGCGTGCCCTGGGTGATGGCGTAGGTCCCGACACTTTCGCCAACCGCACGCGTGACGGCGCCGGTGAGGCTGTCGCCGCTGACGAGCGTGCCGCTGGTGATCTGATAGGTGAGCGCCGGGTCGGCCTCGCCGTAGGTCTTGGTCTGCGGATCGGCGGTCACCGTCACCGCGCGCGAGGTGATCGTGAGGTCGGCGCCAACGAAGGTGAGCGTGTAGTCACCGGACAGAGCGAGCGTGCCCTGGGTGATGGCATACGAACCGACGTTGTCTCCGGGGGCGCGCACCAGGCCACCCGTGAAGCCGTCGCCATTGACGAGCGCGCCGCTGGTGATCTGATAGGTGAGCGCCGGGTCAGCGTCGCCGTAGGTCTTGGTCTGCGCGTCGGCCGTGACGGTCACCGCGCGCGAGGCGATCGTGAGGTCCGCACCCACGAACGTCAGTTCGTAATCGCCGGACAACGCCAGCGTCTCTTGAGTAATGGCGTAGGTCCCGACACTTTCGCCGGCTGCACGCGTGAGGGCGCCGGTGAAGCTGTCGCCATTGACGAGCGTGCCGCTGGTGATCTGATACGTCAGCGCCGGGTCAGCGTCGCCGTACGTCTTGCTCTGGGCATCAGCCGTGACCGCCACGGCCCGGGCGTCGATCGTGAGGTCGGCGCCAACGAAGGTGAGCGTGTAGTCACCGGACAGGGCGAGCGTGCCCTGGCTGATGGCATACGAACCGACGTTTTCCCCGGGGGCGCGCACCAGGCCACCCGTGAAGCTGTCGCCATTGACGAGCGAGCCGCTGGTGATCTGATAGGTGAGCGCCGGGTCGGCCTCGCCGTAGGTCTTGGTCTGCGGATCGGCGGTCACCGTCACGGCGCGCGAGGCGATCGTGAGGTCCGCGCCGACGAAGGTGAGCGCGTAGTCGCCGCTGAGCGCGAGGGTTCCCTGGGCGATGGCATAGGTGCCGACGTTCTCACCGGCCTCGCGCGTGAGGTCGCCCGTGAAGCCGTCGCCATTAACCAGCGATCCATTCGAGATTTGATACGTCAGGGTAGGGTCGGCGTCGCCGTAGGTCTTGGTCTGCGCGTCGGCAGTCACCGTCACGTTACGCGCTGCAATCGTGAAGGCTGCAGTGTTGTAGGTAATGTTGTAGTTGCCGAGCACGTCCGCCGGACTCAGGACCGCGCTGATTTCGTACGGGCTGCCAGCAACAGACTCGCCGCTCGTGCGGCTGTAGGTGGCGACGACGTTGTCGGCGGCCAGGAAGCCGTCGAGCGTACCGCTGAGGACCGGATCGGCCGAGCCGTATTCTTTCGTCGCCGCATTCGGCGTCACCGACGCCGCCCGGGCCGTGATGGTGAAGCTGGCGGTGTCGTAGGTGATGGCATAGTTGGCCAGCACCTCCGCCGGATTCAGCTCGGCGCTGATCACATAGGGACCGCCCGCCACCGTCTCACCGCTGGTGCGGCTGTAGACCGCCGTCATGTTGTCGCCGGCCAGGAAGCCGGCGAGCGTGCCGGTCAGGACCGGGTCGGCCGCGCCGTATTCTTTGGTCGCCGCATCGGGCGTCACCGACGCCGGGCGAGCGGTCACCTCATGAGGTAGCACTCCGTTGCCCGCCGTGTGTGTGGAGTCGCCGCTGTAGATCGCATCTATGGTGTGTGTCCCAGCGGTGAGTGTGGTGATGCTATCGCTGACAGCCGCTCCACCGCTGATCGTGACGGGTGAGCCGAAGTCGCTCCCGTCGATCTTGAACTGAACTGTACCGGTCAGCTCGCTCGGGATGAAACTAGCGGTGAACGTGACCGCGTCACCGTAGACCGACGGCTCGTTGTCCGCGTCTACCGTCATCACGGACTCCTGCCGCACATGGATTGTGACCATCGCGACATTGCTCGAACCGATGCCGTCGGTCAACCGGTAGAGGAAGCCATCGAAGCCGTTGAAGCCCGCTCCAGGCTCGTAATCGAACGAACCATCCACGTTCAGGGTCAACGAGCCATAGAGTGGCGCTACGGTCAGTTCCGCGGTCAGGGGCAAGCCGATGTCGTTTGCGAGGAGTCCGCTTGCAGCTGGCACACTGAGCACAGCGTTTTGGTCGGCGCCGTAGCTGTCATTCACGGCCACGGGTGTTGCTGCCGGTGCCGACACCGCAATCGTGACCATGGCCAGATTGCTATCGTTGGCGCCGTTGTTGGCCTTGTAGGTGAATGAATCGGTTCCGGTGAAACCAGTCGCTGGCGTGTAGTCGAACGAGCCATCACTGTTCAGCGCAAAGCTCTCAGCGTGCGTCGGTCCGCTGACGACGATGGCCGTGAGCGTCGCGTTGAACAGGTTGTTGTCATTGCCGAGGACGCCGGGCGCTGCGATGGTTAACGGTGCATCAGTGGTCGTTCGGAACGAGTCGGCCGCCGCAACCGGCGTAGCCGTCGGCGCAACCACGTTGATTGACACCGTTGTTGTGGCGCTGTCGACGAAGCCGTCGTTAACCTTGTAGGTGAACGTGTCAATGCCCGTAAAGTCCAAGGCTGGCGTGTAGTCGAACGAGCCGTCGGCATGGAGGGCAAAACTCCCAGGCTCTGCATTCGCGGGCTCCGCGACGAGGCTCGCCGTGATCGTCTGGCCGGCGTCGGCATCGTTATCGTTGCCCAGAACGCCGGGAGCGCCAACCGTCAGCACGCCGTTCTGGAGAATCGTGAAGACATCATTCGATCCGACCGGCACGGCATCGATGGTCTGGTCGAGTGATGGCGACGTGCTTCCGATGAAGTCCGGCGTGCCGCCGTAGACCACCGTGATTGAATGCGTCCCCAAAACCAGTGTGGATGTACTGAGCGATGCGCTACCGCCAACCAGGGCCTGCGTTCCAAGCGAGTCGCCGCCGTCGAAGAATTCGACGATGCCGTTGGGAACGCCAGCACCGGGCGAGACCACGGTTACGATCGCGGTGAAAGTCACCAGTGCCCCCGGATCGGCGGGATTCTGATCCGACGACAACGCGGTCGTCGTCGATGCCGGATCCACGTGAAGGGTGCCGGATGCCACGCTCGCGTCAAAATTGCCCTGGGCAGCGTAGGCGGCGTTGAGGCTGTGGTCTCCGGCATTCGGGCTCGTCAGGGTAAAGGTCGTGGAGCCCGCCGAGAGCGCCTGCGTGAGTGGCGCGCCTCCATCAACGGTCAACGAGACATTACCGCCAGGCGTGCCCGCTCCCGAGGATACGGTCACGGTCACCTGGCCGTTGGCGTTGTACGTAACCGCGGGTGCGCTGATCGACGCCGTGGTGGCCGCTGGGTTGACGTGCAACGAGCCCGTTGCGGAGCTCGCGTCGAAATTGCCTTGAGCGGCGTAAATCGCGCTGAGGCTGTGATCGCCGGCGCTGGGGCTTGTCAGCGTGAAAGTCGTCGAGCCGCCCGAGAGTGCTTGCGTGAGCGGCGCCCCGCCGTCCACTGTCAACGACACGTCGCCGCTCGGCGTACCGGCGTCCGACGATACGGTCACCGTTACTGCACCGTCTGCACTGTAGGTGACGGCAGGCGCGCTGATATTTGCGGAAGTGCCGGCAGGGCTCACCGTTTGCACGATGCTCCCGTTGCTCGCGGGATAATTGGCAGTGGCGAGGTAGCACGCGATGATCGTGTGGCTGCCGGCCGAAAGCGCCGACGTCGCCACTGATACTTGACCGCTACCGTTGAGGGCTGTAGACGCAAGGAGCACGGTGCCCGGCGCCGCACAAGTTCCGCCGTCGAATATTTGTGCGTTGCCCTCGGTGACGACGATCGAGCCTCCTGCAGTCGTCACTGTGGCTGTCAAGGTCGTCGACTGTCCATACGTCGTCGGATTCTCTGACGAGACAATGGACATTGAGGTGGCGGTGTCAACCACGATGTTCTTGTTGACGCCGAGCGAGCCCGACGCGCCGGGCGCCGGGAGTGTCAGTGTCGCGTTGTTTCCGGCGGCGTCCTTGATGGAGCCACCGCTCAGGGCGAGTGCTCCGGTCGACGTGTAGTCGAGATCCGCGCTGATGTGGCCAGCAGCCACCGTATAGGAGAACGTCAGCGTATCCGAGCCGCTGCCTGCGCTGTAGTTGACGGGAGCGCCCGCGCCGCCCGTTGCGAGCATGAGTTGAGGCGTTCCGACGACGTTAACCGTCTCACTGAAAGTGACCTGCACGACGATACTGGCGCCGACGCTGTAGGTGCCATTGGGGGTCGATGACGAGACGCTGCTTACGGTGGGTGCGGTCGTTTCGATGACGATCGCTTTCTGGCCACCGAGAGAACTGGCGCCGCCCACTGCTGGCAAAGTGAGGGTCGCGTTGTTGCCACCGGCGTCCTTGACGGTTCCGCCGTTCAAGGCAAGGGCCGAGGTCGAGCTGTAATCGAGATCTCCGCTGCTCTGGCCAGCGCCGATGGCGTAGCTGAAAGTCAGTGTGCTCGTCGTGCTGCCACCGCTGTAACTCGCCGTCCCACCGCTGTTCAGGGTTAGCGTGGGTGTTCCCGTGACCGTGACGTTCTCGGTGAACGTGACTTGGATCGACACATTCTCGCCAAGTCCGTACAATCCGTCAGCCGTGGACGAGGTGACATTGGTAACGGTCGGCGCGGTCGTGTCGATGACCAGGTTCTTGTTGTCGCCGAGCGAGCCCGCTGTACCCGGTGCCGCGAGCGTCAAGGTCGCGTTATTGCCCGCGGCGTCCTTGATCGTCACGCCACCGGGCAGTGTCAACGCGCCCGTGCTGTTGTAATCGAGATCGGCGCTGCTCTGGCCGGCGCCGACCGTGTAGCTGAAGTTCAGTGTGCTCCCGCCGCTTCCCGTGCTGTAGCTCGCAGTTCCGCCGCTGTTCAGAGCGAGCGCTGGTGTGCCTCCCGCGACGAGAACGTTCTCACTGAATACGATCTGAATCGAAATTGCCCCGCCTGTTGTGAACGTGCCATTTGCGGTGCTCGCGGTCACGTTGGTCACGATTGGCGCGGTCGTCTCAATAACGATGGCCTTGTTCGCGCCAAGCGATCCGGCGGCGCCCGGAGTGGGCAGTGTCAGGGTTGCGTTGTTCCCCGCGGCATCCTTGATGGTGCCACCGTTCAAGGCGAGGGCGGTGGTCGATGTGTAGTCGAGATCAGCGTTGGCCTGACCGGCTCCAACGGTGTAGGTGAACGTCAGGGCCGTGCCACCGCTTCCGGAGGAGTACGTGGCCGAGGCGCCGACTCCGGCGTTGAGGGCAAGCGTGGGCGTGCCCCCAGCGGTATTGACGATCACGGCCTCATTGAAGTTGACCTGAATGGCAATGTTCGCGCCGACGCCGTATGTGCCGTTGGCCGTCGTGGAGTTCACGCCAGGCGAGGCTGGAATCGTCGGTGCAATCGTTTCGATCACGATCGCTTTGTTGGCGTTCAGGGATCCAGCAGCACCAGGAGACGGAAGGGTCAGCGTCGCGTTGTTGCCGGCAGCGTCTTTGATGGTACCGCCGTTGAGACTGAGAGAACCTGTGCCTTGGTACGCCAAGTCGCCGCTACTGTTGCCTGCGGCGACTGTGTAGTTGAAAGTCAGCGTGCTGGTGCCGCTACCCGAGGTGTAATTAATCGCAGTTGTTGCGGGACTGGTCGTGACAAGAACGAGCTGAGGTGTCCCGGTCACGTTGACGGGTTCGTTAAAAGCGACGGTGATCGGAATGACCGTGCCCACGCCGTAGGTGCCGTTGACGGTCGTAGATGTCACCCCGGGTGACGTGGGGACAGTGGGGGCCGTCGTGTCGATGATGATGTTCTTGTTCGTGGCGAGCGATCCGGCACCACCGGTTGCGGGGAGAGTCAGCGTGGCATTGTTGCCGGGGATGTCCCTGATCGTGCCGCCGTTCAGCGCGAGTGAATTGGTCGCCTGGTAGTTGAGATCGCTGCTCGTGTGCGGCGACGCGACCGTGTAGTTGAACGTCAGCGTGTTGGTCCCGGTTCCTGAGCTGTAGTTCACGACCGCATCGGTGCCGCCCGTCTCGAGTGTGATCCGAGGTGTCCCGGTGACGGCAACGGGTTCGCTGAAGGTGATGGTGATGGGGACGACGGCACCGACGCCGTAAGTGCCATCAGCCGCAGTGGACGTCACATTGGTGACGGTCGGTGCCGTGCCGTCGACAACCACGCCACCCGGAAGTGTGAACGTGTTGCTGGGGTCGCTGTCGCAACCGGAACCAGCCCCATCGTCTGAGTAGGCGATGAAGTAGGCGTTATAGGTCCCGGCCGCAGATGGAGCGGTGATGGAAAAGCTCTCGGTGAACGTCCCATCGCTTGAGGTGTGGTTTGGCGTGTTGGCGCACGTGATCGAGCCCGGTGCGGTCGTACTGATCCGCCATCCCGTCGATTGCCAGTCGTTGCCGCCTCCGCCCGTTCCGTTGGTCGTCACGGTGACCGATGCGGTGATTGAGGAGCTTGGCGCCACGGTGACGACCGTGCCATTCACGGTTGACCCGTAGGACAGCGTCGCCGAGTTGATTGTCCGGGCATCCTTGAAGACGTTTTGAGCGATCGAACCGGCTCCGCTGGCGGTCAACAAGAAGCTCACACCGAGATGCTGCTCTTCGGGAGAGAACTCGGTGTTGCTGATGTTGCCCGCGGCGTCCGCGACCGCCGTCAAAACGCGGTCGTCATGAACCTGTTGCACTTCGTGAATAACGAGGCTCACCGCCTCGCCGGGCTGCCAGCCCGTCCCTGTGATCGTCACCGTCTCGCCAGGCTGATAGTCTGGCTTGTCCGTCTTCACGCTCGCGAATCCGTACAACTCAGCGCTGGCCAACCCGCTGCCGCCTGCCAGGAAGATGCGGCCGTCGAATCCCATCGCGGTGCCGGCTGCACCCAGCCGCGCGGCGGATGGCGCCGCGGTCTGGCGGAACGCGTCCGTCCATGGTTCGTAAACTTCGGCGGTCGGGCTGGCCGATCCGTTGGAAGTTCCGCCGACGAAGAGCACCGAACCGTTATTCGGCAGCAGTAACCCCAGGTGGTCGCGCCGCGGAGCGGTGAGCGTCGATGCGATCCCGCTCATGCTGCCTGCTTCGGGATCGTAGATGTCGGCCGATGCCAGGTCCGTGCTGCCATTGGAGCCGCCTGCGAGCAGGACCTTGCCGTCGATCAGGGTCGTCGCCGAGAGACCCGCCCGGGCGACGGACATTTGCGAGGCGGCAATTGTCACGCCGGTCTTCGGGTCGAAGATGTCGACACTGCTGAGCGCCGACGCCCCGTCGCTTCCTCCAGCGATCAACACGCGGCCGTCGTTCATCGTCGTGGCCGCGTGATTCATCCTTGGGGCTGCCATCGTGCCAGCTGGAGTGAACGTGCCGGTGACCGGATCGAAGATCTCCATCGTCACGCTTGCGCCATTGCCCGTGTCACCACCAGCGACGAGCACGCGACCGTTGCTGATCATCGACATCGTGTGGCCGGACCGCGGCTCCAGCATGCTTCCCGCAGGAGTCCAACTGTCAGTCGACGGGTCGTAGATCTCCGCGGTGTTCGATGGGCCGTTCGGCGTCGTACCGCCGCTCACGAGGATCCGGCCGTCGAGCAGCGAGATACTCGCGTGATGGCTGCGTGCAACCGACATCGGCGCGACTGGCAGAAAGGATCCGTACCAGTCGAGCACTTCAGCGTTCGCCAGCAAGCCGTCGGGGCCAGAGCCGCCACTGATCAATACGCGACCGTCCATGATCAGCGTCGCAGCGGTATCTGTGCGCGGCGTCGTCATGCTCGATGGCGGCTGATTCGCATCCGGCACGATCGGCGCCCAGGTGTTGCTTGCTACCTGGGGCACCCACGCCGTGGGACGCGACGCCAGCCATACGATCGCGGTGGCTGCCACGAGAAACGCCGCGATCACTCGCGACTTTTTACTAATGCGGGTCATACACACCAGCTCCACTGAACGGTTGCCGAGGATGAGACACGCGTCGCCCGATCGGCGCGCGTGATGGATGCACGAGAATCGGGTGTTGGCTGCACTCCATGCGCTCAGCCTTCTGCAGCTGAGACACATAGAGTAGGAATCGGACCGGTGTGCGGAGAATCGCCCAGTCGCGCAGCGCACACTCCGCTAATGGGCTATGTGACCCTTAGGTTCGAACTACGGATTTGTAATCGGCGTGCAGTCGGGAGTCGGGTTTGTCGGCGAGTTGTCGGAATTCTATGGGCGCTGGGGACGTGATGTGCTCGAGTACCAGTGCGTCCAGCGCACGCGCGTCTTCACTGGCAGAGTCAAAGGGTCGAAAGATTGAAAGATCGATGGGCGAACTGAGAACCTCAAAACCGACGGACTTGCAGGCGGAGACCTGTCAGCTGAAAGGGAAGAGCAGAGCAAGCTGCCCTATATCGTGGCGATCAACTTGTGATGCACCGCGAACATGGCCACCTCGAGACGCGTGGACACACCGAGCTTGTTGAACACGTTCGTCAGGTGATGCTTGACAGTGTCTTCGCTGAGCGTAAAACGCTTGGCGATCTCCTTGTTGGTCAGGCCTTCGACGATGGCGCCGACGACCTCGAGCTCGCGTTTCGTCAGCCCGAAGGTTTTGCTCTTGGCGTCTTGCTCGCTCTCGGTGACCAGGGTGCGGAGCGTTGTCAGGATATTGGCAACAGCCTCGCGACCTACCCAAAACTGACCATCCATCACGCAGCGGATGCTCTTGAAGAGCAGGTCTGTCGCGGACTGCTTGAGGACGACCCCCTTGGCGCCGAGCTGGATGGCCGTCACCAATTCGGGCTTGTCAATGGCCGCGGTGAGCAGGATGCATTTGGTCGACGCTGCCGAATCTCCCAGTTCCTTGAGGGCGCCGAGACCCGTCAAGCGCGGCATTGAAAGATCGAGCAGCATGACGTCGGGCGTCAGGGAACGGGCCATCGCGACGGCCTCGTCACCGTCCGAGGCCTCGCCGATTACCTCGAATCCCGGCTCGGATTCGAGCAGCCGTCTCAAGCCGTCTCGGAAGATCGGGTGGTCGTCGGCGATCAATATCCGGATCGAGGTGTTGTCAGTCACGTGATTCCTGTGGAAGGCTGATTTCAAGTCGGGTGCCGTGCCCAGGCGCCGATTCAATGGCGATCTCGCCGCCCATCGCGCGGACCCGCTCTTTGATGACGATCGGTCCTTTCCTCGCGGCGTCCAGTTCTGCGCTCGAATATCGTCCCGCAAAACTGAACCCCTGCCCGTCGTCGTCGACCGTCAATACCCAGCGGCCTTCCCGCAAGGTGAGAAGTACGACGACGTGGCTTGCCTGACTGTGCTTCCGCACGTTGATCAGCGACTCCTGAACGATTCTTGCGAGCTCCCGGCAGAGACGGGGCGAGAGCGGGACCTCCTGCAGGTCGGACACGAACCGGGCCGAGATGCCCGTGTCCCGCTGGAATCGCTCCACCTGGTCCGCCACGAAATCGAGCAGCTCGCGCGGCTGGAGCTCGATGGGTCGCATGTGCTGCATAAGATCGCGCAGGTTCAGGATTTCGCTCCTGACGACCTCCTGCACCTTATGAATGGCTTCGGCTGGCGTCGGGCCGCCCAGGGCCTGACGCCGCAGCACGTCAAGCTGCATTTCGGCGCCGAACAGTGATTGAATGACTCCATCATGAAGCTCGCGCGCGACACGAGCGCGCTCGATCGCTCCGGCGCGTGTTCGAAGCCGACGGAAGAGATAAGCGCCGTACAGGGCAGGGCCTGTTTGGCGGATGAGAGTCTGGAGAAACCGCAGGCGTACACCGCGCGGCACCCCGACATGCGGGTCGAACACGAGGAACCTGACGAACAGCTCGCTCCCGAACGTGGCCGACGACGACAGCAGCGACTTGAATGAGTTGCGCGCCACGAACAGCGGCGGCAGAAGAGTCGCAGTGTGTTCGCCGCGTCCGGTGTCACCGTTTGCGACGAGCATGTCGACCGGCCGATGACGCTGAATAAGGCGGCCTCGGACAGCGTCGAAGGTCGCCGGGTAATTCTTGAGTAGGTAATCCTCACGCTCCGCAACTGGTACTTCTTCCCAGGGCCGCGCAGACTGCGCATGGACCGGACGGTCTGGTGTCAGTCGCCATAGGAACACTCGTCCGCTGCGAAGTTCCTGGACGGCCAGGAGCACCTGGCTGGCGCGAAAGAGCTCGAGGATGTCGGAAATGGCGAGCTGGATGGTGTTGGCCAGCGGCCGCTCGACCTGCACCTTCGCGATGATTCGCGCGACCATGAAGGTCTCCGCGCGGTAGAGCTGTTCTTCTTCGGCGAGATAGCCAAGCAGCAACCCGAACACAAAGATGTAGACCACACGCATGACGAGCGAGTTGGGATCGAAGACATCGCCGACGATGGCGGGGAAGCGCTCCATCTGTGCGAGCGCTATCTCAGCCTGGATGGCGATGAAGAACACCGCCGCCACCGCGGTGCCGAGCGTCTCGAGATATCCCCATCGGTAGGCCGCGGCCACCAGTGCGAAAAGAAAGAAGACGAAAAATGGCGAATTTGGCCCTTCCGCAAAGACGGCGAGTCCAGCGGACCAGAGAATGTCAACGGCGTGAACGGTGACGCGAAATGCGAGCGATGAGCGTGTGCGCAGGCGCACCAGCGTGAAGATCAGCACCGAATTGATCAAATACGTGAAGAGGACCTCAACTGTGAGCAGCGTCGGCGCCGCCTCCCGTGTCGTCGGCGCGACGAGCACGGCAAGGCACGCTGTCGACACCAGGAACAGCCGGGCAGTCGCGAGGACCCGCTCGATGCGCTGGACGTCGGAAGGGCTCTGGGGGGCCCTCAGCGTCCGGAAAGGCCGCATCAGGGACGCCAGGGCCGGAAACCGGCCCGGGACGGGCATCACCCGAACGGGCCACTCGGTATGGTTGTTAAGTGCCGTTGTCGCCACAGGTTGCTCGCCGTACCATTCCTCGGGAGGCTCGTGTCCGCTCTATGGCAGACTTCAATCTCTTCGATCTTTCTCGGCCGGAACGGGGTTCAACTGGTGGGGAGGTCCCTCTCCAGACGCATGAATCTGTGTCCGTGGCCGACCTCATTGCATACAACGTCCCCCTTCAGTGGTTCGAGGCCGTCGCCGTCGTCCGGCAGCTGTGCGACGCGATCACCGGTCATGACGAAGCGCGATCGACCGTTCCGGAACCAGGGGATGTCCGCCTGACGGATCAGGGCGATGTCGTGCTCATGGCGATGGGACCGAATGCCAGCCATTCGATCAAGCGATTGGGGCTCACGTTGAATGCGCTGCTCGAAGGAACTGCGACTCCCGCCGAGCTCCGGTTGTTCGTCTCGCAGACGACCTTTGAAGTGCCAGCCTATCCGAGTGTCGCGGACTTTGCCCGCGCGCTTGCGTACTTCGATCGCCCCGAGCGACGTCAAACGCTGCAGGCGTTGTGCGCGCGAGCTCTCGCGGTCATGGCGAGCGGTCCGCAACGGGCGGTTGAGGTGTCGTTGCCGCGCGAACGCAAGGTCACCATGCCGGGACCGCTGACATCGATGCAGCGACGCGTGGTGTATTACCTCAGCGTCGCCGCGGCCATGCTGCTGGCCGTGTTCGCCGTATACCGATGGGTCCATTCACAGAACGGTGTCGATACGCGTGGGACGCTGGCGAGCGCGGGTGAGGCTGCCAAGGGCGTCCTCACCGAGAAGATGAAGGACGGACTCCAGACCAGCCAGGATCTCGTCGAACAGGGGCGAAACCTTCTCGCCAGGACCACCGGACTCATCTCGCCCACACCAGTGGCGGCACTCGCGCCTGACCCCCTTGTTCCAGCTTCCGCTCCCGAGCCAGTCAAGCGGACCGGCAAGCCCCGCGCGAAGCGTCTGCCGGCGACCAAACCATCGAAGACCTTCGAGATCAGCGCATCGCTCGGCGAGCTGAACACGTCAGTGAACCTGCCGCCTGACCCTCCGCCGCCGGCGCGTGATCCGAACGTCTATTCAGGAGACGACGCGGGGGTGACGCCTCCAATGATGGCGCAGAAGGCGTTGCCGCAGATTCCGCCGGCCGGCACCAATCCCGAAACGGTGGGCGTCGTCGAGTTGCTCGTGAATGAGACCGGTGAAGTCGATGACGTGAAGCTCATCACCTGGCCGGGTCGATTTCAGGATCGGATGATCCTCAGCGCTGCAAAGGCGTGGAGATTCAGGCCGGCAGTGAGAGATGGACAGCCTGTGAAGTTCAGACAGCGGGTCAGGGTCACTCAGTAGACCGTCGACTTGAGGTTCAAGGGTCAAGGCCGGCTCAAGGCTCCGCTCCTCGTGCGCCTACCGGCATCACCTCAACACACTCCACACGTTGGAGAAATCATCCGTCCAGAGCGGCGCCTTGGGATCGGGCTCGAGCTCGAACCAGCGCGCGTCGCTTGCCAGGAACTGAAGAGTCTCCGGCCGCCTGGCCATCACCACCCACTCTGACGCGGTCTTGCCCGCGTCGTTCTCGGCGTCAGTCGGAGCATTGTCCTGCGCCATCGCGGTCAGGCCCGCGCCGGCAGCCAGTCGCGACAGCACCGGCTTGAGTGCGAGGAACCGGTTGGAGCAATGGATCGCGATCAGCCCCGACTCCTTCACGCGCGATCGGTAGAGCTCCACTGCCTCACGCGTGAGCATGTGCATCGGAATCGAGTCCGAGCTGAACGCGTCCAGAATCAAGAGGTCGAACGACGACGGTGCCGCCTCGGCGATGGAGAGCCGACCGTCCCCGATTTTCACGTTCCAGTCGCCGGCGCAGTCGCGGAGATAGGTGAAGTTCCTGACGTCGCGAGCGATGCACTCGATCCCAGGATCGATTTCGAAGAACGTCCAATGCTGCCCTGGCTGCGCGTAGGCCGAGAGCGAGCCGGCACCGAGTCCGACGACGCCCACCTCCAGCTTCGGGTTTGCGTGAGAGGGCCACCCGGCGATCGCCTGACCAATCGGGCCTGTCCGATGGAAATAGGTGAGTGGCTCCCTCTCGTGCCCCGGCGCGAGACTCTGCCTGCCGTGCAGGGTCGTCCCATGATGGAGTTCGTGGAACGCGCGGTTGGCCGTCTCGGACACGCGGTACACGCCGAAGAACGTTCGTTCGGCGTACAGCTGTTTTTCGCCGGACTGGGCCAGCGAACGGCCGGCAATGACGACGAGCGCCAGGCCAACTGCGAACCTCAGGGGCCGGCGTGAAAAAGTCAGGCAGCCGAACGACACCGGAATCAGCACCAGCAGCAATGTGCGGGCCGACCAGTTGTTGGTCTTGGCCGCCGCCAGCGTGACGAGCGTGATGGCGGCCAGCGCGACGGGATATGCGATGTCCTTCCAGGAGAAGCCTCGGTCGGTGGTCTTCCTCGGCATCGGTCTCAGGAAGCACGCCATGAGCAGCTCGAGCGGATACTCGAGCACCGACTTGAAGAGCAGCGGCGCGAGGAGCGTATTGAACACGCTGCCCGCCATGCCTCCGAGCGCGATCCAGAAGTAGTACTCGGTCAGGTGTTTGACGTCCGGCCGGTCGGCGGCGAGCCTGCTGTGGCACATCAACGCGGCGGCAAAAAAGGCCGCCAGATGAAGCGACATCGCGAACGCCAGAGGTCGGGTCGCGCCCAGCATCATCACGAGACCGAGCGGAACGAACAGAATCGGAAATGCGGAATCGGCCAGCTCCATCATGGTTGCCGGTCGATAGAAGGCAAGCGCGAAGGTCGCAAGATAGAGCGCGAGCGGTACGACCCAGAGCAGAGGGACCGCTGCGATGTCGGTCGTCAGGAAGTGCGTCACGCCAAGCAGGATTCCCGATGGCACGAACGCGAGGACGAACCATCGGAGGCGTTGAGAGAGCGTCACGACCGTATCTGGCCCGGCCGCCACAGACGTCGAGCCTGTTGCAGCTGACGCGCCGCCCGTCTTCGTGAGTGCGGCGCACAAGAAGAAGAAGACCACGAGCAACCAGTACGCGACCTGCCAGGTGTAAGCCTGCTGCCGCAGCGTCAAGGTTGGTTCGATGAGGATGGGATACGCGACGAGTGCGAGCAGGCTGGCGACGTTGCTCGAGACGTAGAGAACGTACGGATTCTGGCGCGCCGAGTTCGACGTGGTCGCAAACCACCGTTGCAGCATCGGTGCGTTGCCGGATACGGCGAGCGCCGGCAATCCCACCGTCGCGCCGAGCAGTGCAAGCAGCCAGAGGATCGGGCTCTTGCCGAGCGGCCCGACCTCCACGCTCGAGATTGCCACAGGCAGCACGAGCAGCGGTAAGAGCAGCAATGCGAGATGCGTCCAGACCTGCGTGCGAAAGCCGAGCCATCGGCTGCTTGCATGCGTGTAGAGGTATCCAATCAGGAGCGACGTCTGGAAGAACATCATGCACGTATTCCAGACGGCCGGCGATCCTCCCGCCAGCGGCAGCACCATCTTGGCGACGAGCGGCTGGATTAGAAAGAGGAGCGCAGAACTGAGAAAAATGGTCGCCGAGAAGAGTACGGAGGCAATCACAATCGGCTCGGACAAGAATTCGTATCGGACCGGCGGTGCCGATCCGGGAGTCCACACCGCGACCGACGCGGCTCTCCATGTCCAGCCGACTCGTACGGGCGGGGGATCTCCGCGGCCTCAGCCGACGGTACTGCGGACGATATAGCGCGCCGAGCTGGCCAGGTCGGCCATCAAGCGCGTCAGCGCGTCAGTGACGACCGCTGCGCCGCCCAGACTGTTGACGTACAGAATCACCGTTGCCGCGATGAGCAACACGATCCCGACCCGTGTTGCACTGCCGAGCAGCCCATTCATCGTTCACCTGCCTTGTTACGACACGTGCGTCTCACGCCCCGGCCCGTGCTTTGAGTCGTGAGTCTGACGCCTTCTGGGCCTTGAGCCCTGAGCCCTGAGTGTCTTCCTCCTCCATCACTTTTCAGGCGCGAAGTACCCGCTCGGACTGTTGATCGCGACGTTCTCCGAGCGAGGGCGGATCGATACGGATCGCCACGATCCATCCCGCGTAGAGTTCGACGACGTGTAACTGAGCGCAAATCGTCGCCGCAGGTTCTCGACCACATGGCGGTAGTCGCCGGCGAGAGACGAGACCCCCATGGGAAAGTAGCTCTGACCGCCGGAAAGCTTCGCGATCCGCTCGAGTGGCGCTCGGTCCACGTTGCCTCCGAGGCCGATTGAGTAGACAACCGAGCCGGTCTGTCGAATGAGATCGGTCACCTGGTCCAGCGTCGCCGAGCTGCCGGGACCGGTGCTGGTGCTATTCTCGTCGCGTCCATCGGTGACGACCACGACGACACGACGGCCCTCGACGTGGCGAAGATGGATGAGAGAATCCTTCAGCGCGTCGTACAGGGCCGTCCCGCCGGCGGCCTGATATCCCTTGATGGCCTCGTACGTCGATTCGCGATTCTTCGAGAAGTCATGCGCGAAGAGCGACTTGTCTGAAAACAGCACGACGGCGAGACTGTCCTGCGGCCTGATGGCGCTGACGAATTCAGACGCGGCCTGGACAACCGCATCGGCACTCTTCTTCATGCTGCCGCTCGCGTCGAGCGCCAGGATGATGGAGACGGGCGTGCACCGCTTCCTGAAACGTATCGACCTTCTGCGGCACGCCATCCTCGAGCACGTCCAGGTCGTCAGCCGTCACGCTGACGTAACTCTCGTCACGACCGGTGACCGTGAATTCGAGCGTGGGACGGATCGGCGGCGGCCTGGGCGCCTGATAGCCATCTCGGGTCCTCACCACGTAACTCTCGGGCGTCGTCGCCAGCGACACCGCTCGCCACGAGCCGTCGGCCTTCTGATTGCGGGGCGTGTAGGTGATGAGATAGCGATTCTGCGCGTCGGTCGCGAGCCTGTCGTACACGACGTTGAGATCGGTCTCGCGAGGCGGAAAGAACGCCTGGCCGCCCGTTTCGGCTGCCAGCCGTTTCATGAGGCGCTCGCCCTGCAGCGAAATGCCGGCGACGCCTCCGATCCCGATGGTGTACGTGGTGACGCCGGACGCCTTCACGGCTGTCAATGTGTCGGCGGCCGAGGTCTGGCTGTTCTCGTCGTACCCATCGGTGACGAGGATGACGACTCGACGTCCGGTGTCGCGTCCGGGCAGCCTCTTGGTGACCTCAACCAGGGAATCAAGAATCGACGTCCCGCCCGCCGGCCGAATGGCCCCAATCGCTTCAAGGATGGTGGCATGATCGTCGGTCGGTCCCGTCACAGCGCCCAGTTCCTTCGAGAACGGCGCCACCATCACGCGGTCGTGAGGCCGGAGCGATCCCACGAGGCGCGCGGCCGCGTTGCGCACGAAGTCCATCCTGCGCTGCATGCTTTGACTGCGATCGACGAGCAGAGCGAACGTGGCCGGGACGGCTTCCTGTCGGACGACTTGCGGCGTTTGAGGAACACCATTTTCCTTGAGCTCAAAGTTCGGCGCACCCAGGCCGATGATGAAGCGGCCCTTGCGGTCCTGCACCGAAGCCTCGAGCAGCACGCTGTTGACCTCGGTGGTCTCGGCGATTTCGAAGGGATCCAGGTGCACCCGATCCTGGGCGACGTTCCCGAGCTGATCGGTGAGCTGAACCAGGATGTCGCGCGCCTGGAAGGGATTGTCGTCGACCCACTCGACGGCGTACGGCGGACCGTCCGAGACGGTGCCCACCAACTGGGAATCGACGTAGAACTGGACCCCGCTCAGGACCGCTTCAGGGCGGGCGCGGACCTGGGCGACGATGCGCACGGTGCCCTGCACGCCTGTGCGGCCGAGCGGAGATGTGATGCGAACGGAGAGTGCGCCGTCTCCCGCGTGTGGCGCCGTCACGAGCGGGACGGCGAAAGCGAGCGTGATGAGAGCGGCGACGCCCGACCGCGAAGGTCTCACGCGTAGACTGGCGGCGCCTCGGAGTCGTCGACGAAGTAGGTGGCGCACGCTGCCTCCAGCAGCTCGTAGGTCAGACGTCGCGGCTCGTCGCGATAGGCGGCCAGCGAAAGGGCATGGTTCACCAAGTCGCGTGGCTGACAACCGCGCAGCTCAATCTGGCGAGGCTTGTAGTACTCCTGGAGCAGCTGCTCCACCACGCGGCGATTGAACCCCACGTTCTGATAGGTGCAGTAGTTCTGGAAGATCTGGATGAACTGTTCGACCGATGGGCTCTCCGCAAAAATCTTGTACTGAATGCGGCGCAGGAAGGCTTCGTCAACGAGCTCGACCGGCCGGATATTCGTCGCGAACGCCACGAGCGCCATGAAAGGCAGCTCGAATTTCAGCCCCGAGCGAAGCGTCAGGTAATCGACGCGGCTCTCGAGCGGCACGATCCAGCGGTTCAAGAGGTCGCGGGGCGAACACTGCTGCCGGCCGAAGTCGTCGATGACGAGCACGCCGCCATTGGCCATGGCCTGAATCGGTGCGCGGTAGTACCCGAGCGCGGGGTCGTACGACAGATCGAGAGACTCGAGCGTGAGCTCTCCTCCGACGACGACGGTGGGGCGCTTGCAGCGGACCCAGCGCTGGTCGTACGCTCGGGCCGGCGTGGATGCCGGAATCGTTCTCGTCCACAGCCACCGGCTCGTGGTTCACCGGGTTGTAGAAGCGGATGATGCTGCCCTCCACGACGAGCGCGTGTGGAATCGCGATGTCACCCACGAGCATGCGGCCGATGGCTTCCGAGATCACGCTCTTCCCGTTGCCGGCCGGGCCGTACACGAACATCGAGTGGCCGTCGCTCACCGCGGGGCCAACCTGATCGAGGATCCGATCGCTCAGGACGAGATGTGAAAACGCGCGGCGCACCGTGTCGCGAGTGACATGAAACGGCGACGTCGTCTTAAACGTCTCCATGTAGGTCCGGTACTGCTCCAGGGGCACCGGCGCTTCGCCGACGTACTGGTTCGACTCGAGAAAGAGAATGGCGCGGGAACGTCCGGCGTCGGTGATGCGGTAGCGATACGAAGGGCGCCCGTACATTGTGCCGCCCATGATCTCTATCTGGTGCTGCGAGAGAAGCTGTTCGATTGCCGGCTCGACGACTGGGAACGGCAGCGCGAGGCGCTTTCCGATTTCATGACCGGTCAGGTCGCCCGAAAAATGGAGCGCCTTGACGACAAGTTGAATGACCAGATCGAGGTTCAGCCCCGCCTGTTGCAGGGTCGTCGGCGCGGGCGGAATTTCGGAGACGGACATCAGTTCAGTCGTAGACATCGCTGGGCTCCTGGCGATCAGAGGTCTGGGAGGCGAGCGTTCGGGCCTGCTTTGCACGATCGTGGGCGGCGCGCCACCTGGGCTTGAGCGTTCTCGCCTGATTGAAGGCGTCCGCAGCAGCGCTGTATCGGCCTTGTGCCATTCGCACCATGCCGACGTTGTACTGGCCGACGGCGCTGTCTCGTCCTTCGAGCAGCACCTGTTCGGCCAGCTTGATCCGACCGGTGGATGCGTAGGCCAGCGCCAGGTTGTTACGCGTGGCGATGAGGGTCGGGTCGAGACGGAGCGCGGCCTGGCACTCGGCGACGCCTCGCGACGCCTTGCCTTCGAGGACCGACAGGTAGCAGAGGTTGTTGTAGGCGTACGCCGCCTTCGGATCGCGCGCCACCGCTGTGTGATAGGCGTTCCGTGCATCGGCGCGGCGGTCAACTGCCTGAAGCACCGTTCCGAGAGTGTTCCAACCCTGGGCCCAGTCGGGCGCGTAATAGGTCGCCCGGTGCGCGTCACCCAGCGCGAGGCCGGGCTCGCCCCAGTCGCGCCAAACCCGCGCCATGCCCTCGAAGGCGGGGGCGTAGGTCGGATTGACCCGGAGCGCTCGATTGAAACGCTGATACGCGGTGTCGAGGATGTGCAGCCGGTAGTACTGCTCGGCGACGTGACAATGATTCTGCGCGGTCGGGAGTATCAGCTCCGCCATCAGCGCGCGCGAGAGATCGGGATCGCGTGTCTCGATCGTCGGGAGGAGAGACTTCGTCTGAGGCTTCGCCGCCGCCGTCAAGTGTCGGAGTTTCTGAGCGTACTCGTGGAGGGAGCCTTTCACCCGCACCGCGTCACCCAACTGGATCTTGGGCTGACCGGTCCTGACGAAGCGATGGGCGAGCGTGTCGGGCTTCCGGTGCGACGCGCACCCCGCAGCCAGGCAACCGAGCAACAGAACGGCACTAAGCCGGCGGCATGCGGTCATCGTGTGATCTAGTCGTCCTCTTTGTTTAGCCGGGATCGGCGACGCAGCAAGTAGAGCACCAGGGTCACGCCGGCCGCCAAAAGCAGAATCATCGTCACGCTGTCCATCTGGCCCTCCTTCTACTTCATGACCTCGCCCTTGAACACGCGGACGTACCTGTACAACAGCGGGGCCCAGAATGGCGACGTAGAGCGCCGGAAAGAGAAGGAACACGAGCGGGAACACCAGCTTGACGGCGACCTTGGCCGCCCGCTCCTCGGCGCGCTGGCGCCGTTTGATGCGGGCGGTTTCGGCGTGAGTCCGAAGCGCCTGCGCGATGCTCGTGCCGAATCGATCGGTCTGCACGAGCATGACGACGAGCGCCCTGACATCATCGACCTTGGTTCGTGCCGCGAAGTTCTTGAACGCCTCGATGCGAGGCTTGCCGGCGCGAATCTCGGTGCTGATCAGACGAAGCTCTTCGGCGAGCGCGGGGTACGAGATGTCCAGTTCGTCGCTCGTCTTGACGATCGCCTGATCGAGACCCGAGCCGGCCTCGATGCAGACGACGAGCAGGTCGAGCGCGTCGGGCAGCCCGTTGGTGATCTGCTTCTGCCGCTTGGCGGTCTGGCGCGCAAGCCAGAATGTCGGCAGGAGATACCCGATCATCGCCCCGAGGATTCCGAAGATGATGCCGCGCGACCCGCCAAACGTCAGGAGCGGCAGCAGCCCGCCGAGAATCGTCATCGCGATTTCGCTGAATCCGAAGATGACAGCCGCGCTCGCGCTCCGGTAGCCGGCCGTCGAGAGTCGACGCCGCAGCCGGCCCAACTCCTTTGGCGACTTGGGCACGACGTGCTGGAAACGCTTGGCCAGCTCGCTCGGTGCTTCTGCGAGGCGCATGGCATCGACGTTGACGATGCCGGTCATGCTCGCCTTCTGTAGAAACCGCCGCTCCGGCGCCGTGCGCGAGAGCACGCGCGACACCATGAAGAACGACAGCAACCCGACGGAGATGAAGACGGCGACGATTGTCAGAATGAGATCTGATGGCATCCCAGCACCTGATACTCGATGTCCACGATTCGTCGAATGACGAGGACACCCATGATCTGCAGCAAGATGGCGAAGAAGATCATCTTGATGCCGAGTGGATCGCGATAGAACATCTTGTACGAGTCGGGCGTCAGGATCGTGAAGCCGATCGCCAGGCCGGGGGGCAGACACGCAAGCACCCAGCCGGTGATGCGGCCGTGGGCCGAAATGACGCGCACCTGGCGCTTGACGCGGAACCGGTCACGGATGATGGTCGCCAGGTTGTCGAGCACCTCGGACAGGTTGCCGCCGGCCTCGCGCTGCGTCAGCACCGCCGTCACGAAGAACTTCGCGTCGAGCGATGGGACCCGCGCGGCGAATTCCTTCAGCGCCTCGGGCATGCGGCATCCCGAAGTTCTGCTGGTCGTAGAGTTGTCGGAACTCGCCACCGATCGGATCCGCGAGCTCTTCGGCCACCATCGCAAGCCCGGTCGTCAGCGCATGGCCCGCCCGGAGTGCGCGGGCCAGCAGGTCGATGGCTTCCGGGAACTGCTCCTCGAACTTGAGCAGCCGCTTGTTCCGCTTGTGCCGCACATAGAAGATCGGCATCGCGCCGCCGATCAGGGCGAAGAGCAGCGCGATGACGGCATAGTGCGTGAAGAACAGGACGGCCTGGAAGGTCAGAACGGCCGCGCACCCCGTCGCCAGGAGCACCGTCCCGACGGTGGTCTTGAGCCCGGATTGCTGGATCGTGACGTTGAGGGGCTCGATCCAGCCCTTCAGCAGCGCGAACACGTTTTCGAGCGGCTTGATCGCGCTCATGCGCTGCAACGGCTTGAGCAGGTCGGCGGCCACCGACTTGGTCTTCGACGCCCTACCGAGGCGGCGGACCAGCTTTGTCCTGGTTTCCTCTTCTGGTCTGACGACGAAGAACCAGTAGCCGCCGATGACGATCAGCAGGACGAGCGCGAAAGTGATGACAACAAATGCCACGGGTCGCTCCGTCAGGCCACCGCCTGAATATGCTCGAACATGTCCGCCGGCAGCTGGATGCCGCCGAGGCGAGCCGGTCGCTGCAGCTGCGGCCGGATACCGGTCGCGCGGAACCGGCCGACCGACTTTCCGTCCTTGGTCACGCCCGTGCGCTCGAACACGAAGATGTCCTGCATGGTGATGACGTCCTGCTCCATGCCGGTGATCTCGGTGATCGCCGTGACCTTTCGCGTGCCGTCCGACAGTCGCGTCACCTGGACGACGAGGTGGATGGCCGAGGCGATCTGCTGGCGGACGGCGCGTTCCGGAATATTCAGGTTGGCCATCGCGACCATCGTGTCGAGGCGGTACAGCGCGTCGCGGGGGCTGTTGGCGTGGATCGTCGTCAGGCTGCCGTCGTGGCCGGTGTTCATCGCCTGCAGCATGTCGAGCGCTTCGTCGCCGCGCACCTCGCCGACGATGATGCGATCGGGCCGCATACGAAGGGCGTTGATCACGAGCTGCCGCTGCTTGACGGCGCCCTTGCCTTCGATGTTGGGCGGCCGCGTTTCGAGCCGGACGACGTGTCGCTGGCGCAGCATCAGTTCGGCCGCGTCCTCGATCGTCACGACGCGCTCTGTTTCGGAGATGAAGCTCGACAGCACGTTGAGCAGCGTCGTCTTGCCGGCGCCGGTGCCGCCCGACACGATGACGTTCAGGCGCGCGCCCACCGCCGCCTTGAGGAAATCCAGCATCGGCTGCGTCAGCGATTCGCGCTCGACGAGATCCTGCGGCGCCGAGGCGGTCGGTGCGAAACCGCCGGATCGACAGCACCGGGCCGTCGAGGGCGAGCGGCGGAATGATGGCGTTCACGCGCGAGCCGTCCTGCGAGCCGCGCGTCCACCATCGGGCTCGATTCGTCGATGCGGCGGCCGACGGAGCTGACGATGCGCTCGATGATCCGCATCGAGATGCGAGTCGTCCTTGAAACACGATGTCGGTCTCCTCGAGCCGGCCGTTGCGCTCGATGTACACCTGGTCGAAGCGATTCACCAGGATGTCGGAGATGTCGGGATCGTTCAGCAGCGCCTCGAGCGGACCGAGGCCGAACAGCTCGTTGAGGACGTCGGTGATGAGGCTTCGCGCTCGAACAGGCTGAGCGGGGTCGTGCGGCTTTCGCGCTCGAGCATGCCGACGATGAGGCCGCGGATCTCCGGCTCGGCGTCTTCGCGCTTGATCCGCGTCAGGCGTTCCAGGTTGAGCCGCCCGAGGAGCTCGGTATGGATCTTTGATTTGAGCTCCTGGTACTGAGGCAGCCGCATGTCGAGCTGTGTCGAGGCCGACAAACTGGCGTTGGCGCTGTTCATTGAGCCTGCTCCGATTTCTTGGCGTCGCTGGACTTGCGGCCCGTGAGGCGGCCGAAGAGGCCTCCGCTGCTCCGCTCGGCGGCGGGCGCCGAGACGCCCGCCATATCGCGCGCGAACTTCTTGAGTGCGGCCGCGAGTTCGCTGTGGTTGTCGAGTGTGACGGGACGGCCCTTGTTGAGTGCCTGCAGGGCCAGACGGTAGTCGCTCGGGAACGAGTGATTGAGCGAGCTGCCAATGGCCCGTTCGATGTCCTCGAGGCCGATCTCGGCGTGCCGATCCGATCGGCTGAGCACGACCGACAATCGCTCGCGCCCATAGCGCTGTCGAAATGCCATGGCCATCCGGCCCGCACTCGCGCACCGCGGTCAGTTCCTGGTTGGTAACGATGGTGATCTTGGCAACGGCATCGAGTGCTTCGAGCACTGACGCATCGGAACGCGGCAGGTCGAGCACGACGAACCGATATTGACGCGCGGCAAACTCGATCAGGGCGCGGATGCGACCGACGTCGACCGGGCTGACGAGCGCTCGATCGGACGATGCCAAGAGGTCGAGGCCCGCCTTGGATCTCACCACGAGGCTCTTGAAGAACGCCTCGTCGAGCCGGTGAGTATTTTCCAGCGCGTCCACCACCGAGAACCTCGGTTCGGCGCCGATGAACACGGCGGCGTCGCCGTTCGCGAGGTGAAGGTCGATGAAGAGCGTGGAATTGGGTTCGATTTGCGAAAGGGCCGTCGCCACGTTCACCGATACCGTCGTGGTGCCGACGCCGCCCTTGGCGCCGAGGAACGCGAAAATCTGACCGAGCGGCGCCGTCATGGGACGCTGCGCCATCACGCGAGCGATGGCAGCCTTGAGTTCGTCCTCGGTTACCGGATCGGTGACGAACTCGTTCACGCCGGCCCGCATGGCTTCGAGCATGAGGGCCGGGTCGAGCCTGGGTGCGACGATCAGCGTGCCGGTCGCGGGATGCTGGCGCTTCAGCTGCGCCAGCGCCGAAGGGATATGACCCTGATCTCGCAGGTCGAGCACGATGACATCAGGCTGCTTGGACCCCGCCTGTGCCAGCGTTGCCAGCTCCGAGCCGGGGATCGCGGTGACCCGCGATCCCACGTTCCGAAGGACGTCTTCAAGGTGACGGTCACTCGACCCAACGAGAATCAGACTTATTGCAAACATGGTCTCCTGATGTGGGGAGCTTTCCCGGGCTATCTCGCCAGCCGCGTGCATTTCAGGAACGACGAGGACGGCTGCACCTTCGTACCCGAGCTCGTATTCGCCAACTTGCTCGTCGGGTAGTTGCACAGACGGCCGTACACCTGTTCCACCTTGCCCGCGTCTCCGGTCTTGATGCCTTCGACGAAGAGGCCCGCGATATTGACCACCTTGCCCACCGGGTTCTTCGATCCGCAGCTCGCGGCGGCGTCCTTGTACGCCTTCGTGTCGAGAATGAGAATCGGCACGATGCGCGGGCTAAAGGACTTGTTGCTGTTCACCACGCACTTCTTGGATGTATCCCACGACGCGCCTGAGTCCTTCGCGATCAGATCCTGCACCCCGTTCTGGGTACGCGACGTGTTGTGGCATGAATGGCCTGAACCCGCCGAGGTGTTGATGTCGATGATCTCGACACACCCACTCGAGAGGTTGGCCGAGCTGCCGCAGGTCGTGCTCGCCGACGCGATAGGCACCTTGCCGTCGTAGCCGTCGGTAATGAACTCCTCGTACGAGTCGTAGCTGCTGCAGTTGCCCTCGAGGCACACTTCACCGCGCCACTCGTTGGTGTAGGATGTTTCGTCGCCGTCCAGGTTGATCTGCGTGCCGAAGTCGGCCGTCGTATAGCCCGTGGTACCAGGCTGCGAGGGCGGGGTGTACGGCTCATCAACGTCGTACTTGCCGTTCCCGTTCGAGTCCGTGAACTTGTCCAGGATCGCCCACGGCCGCGCGTCGTTCGGCAGGTCTCCAGGAGCCGACTGACCCATCGAGGTCGCGCGGATACCCTGCTGGTTGAGGCCGACGAGACGCGCGAAGAAGACCGGCAGCGCCGGACCGCGTGTGCCGGCGCCGCTTCGGTCCGGCGTGCCGCGGAACACGTCGACCCTGACGCAGTTGTTGCCCAGCGTGGCCGTGGGGAGATTGGACGGGCAGTTGAACCCGTCGTAGCTCGTCACCACGTCGATGTCGCCGGCGCTCGGGTACGTACCCCAGATGGCGTTCTTGGCGGCGAAGGCCGTGGCCGCGGCCTTGGCCGGCCCGCTGGTGCCACCCACGGGCGGTGTGTCCAGCGACAAGGCCGTTGCCGCCGCAAACGCTGCGGCATCCGCGGCGTTCTGAGCCTGGCCGCGGCTGACCCAGAGCACGCCGTAGTCCACCACGAACGCGCCGAAGGCGAGCAGCGCGAGCAATGCGAGCGCGACGTGGAGGACGATCGCGCCCTGTTCCGACCGGGCTTTCGTGGTGCGTGTGAGCATTTGCGATCTCGCTTGGGGAGTCATAGCTGACCTTTCGTGTTCGAGTTACCGTTTTCCACCACTGACCGGGGGTTGCTGGGGTTGCGACTGGGGCGCGTCGATCGTTCCGCCTCCCCCCTGCATGGCGTGGCCCACGCCTTCGCTGGGCGGGAGGAATCTCGACGGCTCGGTTGGGAGCGGCGGCACTTCGTCGGGATCGAGCGGACGCACGAGCCGTGGCGTGATGAGCACCATCAGCTCGGTCTGCTCGCGCCGATCGGATTTGCTCTTGAAGATCGGTCCGAGAATCGGCAGGCTGCCGAGAATCGGAATCGCCGCTTTATCCTCTTGTGACAAATTGTCGAGCAGGCCGGCGATGGCGAACGACTGGCCATCCCGGAGCTCCACATCGGTTTCGGCGCGCCGCGTCGAGAGCGCCGGAATGCGGAATCCCTGGAGGATGATGCCGTTGGTGAAATCGAGCGAGCTCACCTCCGGCTTGACCTTGAGCCGGATCACGTCGCCGGCAATCGTCGGCGTGAAGGTCAGGCGGATGCCGAACTCCTTGAACACGATGGTGACGGTGCCCGTCGCACCTTGCACGACAGGAATGGGCACTTCGCCGCCCGCCAGGAAACTCGCTTCCTGTCCGTTGTAGGCGATCAAGTTAGGTTCGGCCAGGCTCTGGAAGGCGCCCTTGGTCCGAAGCGCTTTCAGGACGCCGCCGATCCCTTCCTGGCGATCGAAGAAGAACAAATTCAGGAAGTCGCTGAAGACCAGTCCAGAGCCGGCACTCTGACCGGGGCTGACCGAATCCGCGTCGAAATCCGGTCCGGCGAACTGTTGAGTGGTCGAACGCGCGAGGAATCGCTGACGCGTGGCGAAGAGGTTCAGACCCAGTTCGGTGAGAGCCCGCCGATTGATTTCGGCGAACCGCACTTGCAGCATGACCTGCTGGCTCTCGGAGCCGCCCGGGACCTGGAGCATGTTGACGATCGCCGCCTTCGGCGCCGCCGCAGTGGCGAGCTCGCCGGCGCGCAGCATGATGCTCGTGCTCGAAACCTGGCCTGAGAGCACGGTCGAGTCGGGGTTGACGTTGACGTGAATGCCCTCGCCCGGGAAGAGCTGATCCAGCAACTGCTGGAGATACGTGACCGGCTGCTCGACGACGATGTCATAGCTCACGCGGCCAGTGGGTCCCCACACAATCAGGCTGACCGTACCGGGAGCCTTGCCGTCGATGAGAATCTCTCGGGGCTGAACGACGACGGCATCCGCAATTTCCGGGTTCGTGATTGCGATCCGCTGAATGTCGAAGTCCGTCGTCTCGACGACCGATCGTCCGGCAGTGAGCGGGACTCGCTTGATAGCGCTCGCCATTGGCGCCTGCATGGCGGACGCACCGGCTGAGGATCCCTGTCCGGCTACGGAGACGGTCAGGGCCTGCGCGAGCGTGACCGCGGCGAACGAAACGACGAGCGTACGCGCGACTCTTGAGTTCAGCATTAGCGGACAGTCTCCTCTGTTCGTTTGGCCGCACGAATGGCCTCGACGGAGTAGATCTTGGCCGGTGCTGGGGGAGTCGGCCTCGGAACGGCGACGCGCTGACCTTGCACGGACTTGATGACGGGCGGTGGTTCGGGCGCACCCATCAACCCCGCCATGCGAATCCCACGCGTTTCGGCGGGCATCCCGTCAAGCGGGTTACGAAGCACGAGTGTGAGCTTGCCTGCGGATTCCGCGAGAGCAATCCGCTCGGCATCTTCCGGTGTCACCTTGAGGGTGACGACGGTGGACGGAATGGCCTCGCCTTCTTTGGCCTTCTGCTGATCGGTGAGTGTGCCGACCGCCAGGACTTCGATGTTGCTCAAGACCACACGCGACATGCCCGGGGTGGTCCCGATCGGATTCAGCGTGACGATGACATCAACGCGCGTGCCCGGCACGGCGAAGCCAGCGACACCGATGACGTCATTGACGCGCACCGACATCGCGCGCATGCCCTGAGGAATCGTGGGAGGCAGCCCGCCGCCGGCTCCGACCGCCGCGAGGATCGACTCGGTGATCGGCTGGTTCTCGGCAACCTGCTGGATCAGTCCGCGCCCGACCGCCTTCTCAACGGCGTCGAACCCGCCCTGCACCGGGCTCGCGGCCGGCCAGGCGACGAGCCTGAGCTGCTCCTTGCGGAGCAGCGTGCCGACGGGCATCGCCTCGGCGGCGACCACGGCGTAGCTCGTCGCGACCTCCACCTCGCGGACGGGAATCCTCTGCACGGCGCGATACACGCCCGCGCTGGCGAGGGTGGCCATCAGGAGCGCGATGGCGACGACGATGACGGTTCTGGTCCGACGATCCATGTGAACTCCTCTTAGTCTGGCGTCTCTTACGAATGTGTCGCCGTTCTTACAAAAGTGTCCCGGCGACTACATCAACTGGCTTCCTGTCGCATAGTACTGATCGCTGTCAGCGTGTTTGATCCAAGAGTCCCGCCGAAGAGCTTGATGATCGGACCGATCCACAAGAAATTGTGGGTGTAGGTCACCGTCACTGTCACCGCAGTGGTTGGAGTCGATGGTGTGCCCACGTTGATCGTGGACGTTGTCGCGGACACACTCGCTCCGGTCAAGTTCGCCGAGGAGAGGTACTGAAGCGCCCGGTTCTGTGCGTCCGTCGTCGTGTAGCCGGGCAGGACGCCAATCCGTGCGCCTTCGCGCGCGGCATTCGTAATGAGCTCGTACCGCTGAAACATGAGACCGAAGTCGAACATGCCCATGACCACCAGCAGCAGCAGGGGCAGCGTCAGCGCCAATTCGAGGACGGCGTTGCCTCGTTCTCTACGGATGCCGGCTCGGAGACGTGTTATCGCAGCCATATCGTCATCAGCACTCCGGTCAAGATTGGAAGGGCGTAAGGGAGTCTCACTGAACGGTTGTTGTCGAGCGTGAGCTCGTCGAGCGGCCGGACACCGGCCACGCGCCAGTGCGTGAGCAGCAGCCGCAGGTTGGCGAGCGCCTGACGCAGGTAGCCGCGCGACAGCGCGACGACGAGCGCCATCGCCCCCCCGGCAATGGACGCAAAGATGGCCGTCCACAGAGTCATGCCCGGGCCCATCCACATCCCGAGCGCGGCCAGTAGCTTCACGTCGCCGGCACCGAGGCCGCCGAGCGCGAAGTAGGGAAAGAAGAGAGCCAGGCCAACGAGAGCACCCGCCAGGCCCAGGCCGATCGCCGGCATCCCGCCGTGCACGTAGAGCACGGGCAGGGCGATCACCGTCGCGCCAAACGTCAGCACGTTCGGGATCCGAGCGGTCGAAAGATCCCAGGCGCAGGCGATAACGCCCAGCAGCACGGCGATTGCGAGCGTTGTGTCGATCAGCACGATTAGCTCGCTCCTGGTGCCGGCGTATCCCAGAGACTCGGGACGCCGGAATTCGGGTCCGTCCAACTCGAATACGTGTTGAAGATGTCGCTGGGTATGAACCGTACGACTGCTGCGCCCGCGATCCCCACGAAGAGAGCGATGAGGGCGTACTCGACCACGTCCTGTCCGGAGTCTTCAAGAAGCAGCCGCGAAAACAGTGTCGTCATCGGGCGCCCACCGGTTCGTCCGTCGGTATCCATACGTCGTTGTTCATCAGGGCGCGATTCCGTCCTGAAGCTGTTGCACCATTCGCCGAATCGACTGGCGACCGGGTCGGCGAATCCACAGGAATTCGGCTGCAGCCCGGAAGATCGGACGCGTTCCTTCAATCGGCACGCACCGTGACAACCTCACGTCGTCGCTGTGTGTGCCGTGTTCGTTCGTGACGGTCAGGGCACCAACAACTGGCACCTGAATAGGCGAGTGCACCTCGAGCAGACAGCCCCCCGGGCTCAGCTCGAGCGCTTTCACGGGCAGCACGCGCTTGAGCACGCCGCGGCGCGATCGACGCTGCGCCCTGATTCGTCCGTTCGCCCCCTCCATGTCCGGTCAACCCCTCATTTCGCGGCCGCGCGTTTGGGCGGTGCCTCTGACCACTTCGAGTCGGATGCGTTGCTGAATCTGGCCCCTCACGACAACCGGGTGACTGTCGAGCACGCGAACTTCGATGGGTTCGGCGTCATCGACATCCGTCAACTCGAGCGTGAGCACTTCTCCGAGAATCGCGGGAGCCGCGGTGACCACCGAGATCTCGTTGGGACTCGAGGCGACAACTTCGACTTCCGTCAGGACCTCGAGTTGACTCTCCCAGCCGTCCCGGAGCAGCAATCTTGGATAGCGACGTCGTTCGGCCATCAACCTCCCAAGGAGCCGTGTACGTGCCGCTCCATCGATTGCCCGGTGTCCCAGGCGTCCGGGACTTACCTCAGCAATGGGGATGCCAGTATTTGAACGGTTGGGTTTGGCGTCTATCGCACTTGATATCAATTGCTTAGGATGATCTCTGCCCCCAAAAAGACGTTACGCAGCCGGGAAACTCCCTGCTGAGGTAGATAGAACTCCCGGGTTGATCTGAGTAGGGCTGGGGAATCGACCAGAGAGGCCGGGCAGGAACGGTCAGCTGGCCGCTAAATCCAGGAACTGCAAGTAGTCGCCGGCGCAGATGTCACGTGAGTCGGCGCTGCCGGCGGCCATCTCGATGACAGCAAACGCGGAGAGACTCGCCGCAATCCGCCACGCTGGCACGGTCGACCTTACTTTGACCACACGCCCATTTCGGGACACGAACAGGATATCGATCGCAAACCTCATGAAGAAGGTGTGCACGCTCTTGCAGGGCGCCAGAATCATCGCGGCATCCGGCGCAAGTCGGTCTCGTCCGAGCAGGCCGCGATTCCTCGTCTCGGAATCGAATGCCGGTTCGATGCAACTCGCGACAACGCGACCCGTGCGTATGTTCTGAAGGACGAGCGGTCGCTTGCCGCCCTTCAAGAGGGGGGAGATGAAGCTTGGCAACCGCCTGAAGGGTTAGAACTTTGGTGTTCGACGTCCCAGCCGGCTGCGGCGGCGCATCAGAAACAGCACGAGCATGAGCCCGGCGATCGCGACGAAGAGAAGCTTGACCATGATTGGCGTATCGGACGCTGACGCGGCCTGGACTAGCGACGGCAGCCGGCTATGGACCCGGAAAACAATGCGGCGCCGTTGCTCGAAAGTTCTCAAAAGAAGCCGCCTGAGGGCGAGCCGAAAGGATGACGGATTTCGTTCCGTGGAAGATCTTGAACCAGCCGTTCCGTTCCAGTACACGCACGACAGGGAATTCCTGAGGCACCCACACATAGTCGGACGGGAATTTCCTGAGCAGATCCATACCCCCCGGCTGCGCAAAAAAGAATCGCGTGTGCAGATCCAAGAGCTCAGAGGAATACACCGTCTCCCTTCGGCCGTCGAGTGAGACCTGAACCGCGGGCGAGTAGTGCCAAAGTGCGTATTCGCCCCAGTCGAACCACGTCACCATGCGGCCTTTGAGTCGGCTCGACTTCACGAACATCGCGGCTTCCGGCTCGGGCAACCACGTCGAGTCCAGCTCCATGCACCGGGCATTTCTTGAAGTCTGTATCGTCGTCATGACCCCAAGAAGTGACGCGACGAAGAGTGTGGCGATGACCGCGTCGGCTCTCGGACGGGTCGCGAGCGTGTGGGACGCCGGGGGAATGGGCCACACCCGTGCGATCTGCGGCGCGAGCAGAATCACGACGGCACTGGCGAAGAAGGCATCGAGCCGGTTCGTCCGAAATGATGCGGCGCCGAGCGCGGCGACCACCGCGAGGGCAGCACGGTTCGTGGGGAGCCCCGACCGGAGCACCAGCGCGACCAGCGCCGCCGCCGTTACAATCCACGGCGCCGAACCGCTCAGCGGGATCTGGGTGACCGGGTACCACTCGAGAATGTCCGGGCGCTCGAAGCGAACCGTCTGAAAGACGAATTTCCACAAGCCGATGCCGTACGGGTTGACGAGAGTGGCCGCGGTGCTGGCAACCGCCATCGAGACGATGTCGACGCGAGAAATGAAGCGATGCCTGCGGTCGACGAGCGTCACCGCAGACCAGAGAAGCAGCGTACCCAGGCCCAGGATCCAACCGCCGTGTAGGTTGGCCCAGAGGAGCATGATCAGCGGAGGCACAACGACCAAGCTCCGGCGCCCGCGGTCAACTTCCGATATCACGAGCAGGAGCCACACGAAGAGCAGGATCGAGAAGACATGAGGCCGGAACGGTTCGATCCGGCGGAAGACACCGACGGTGAATAGAAGAATCGTGAAATCCCGCACGACGGGTGCCGGCTGAAATCGATTGAGGGACATGGCCACGAGGATGATCGAGGCCAGCACCAAGAGACTCTTGACGCCGACGATTCCCACGCTGCCCAGGGAGGCATAACCGAGATACATGACCACCTCGGACAACCATTCGTGGTTTATCCACGGGCGGTCCGCGGTATACGAATCGGTTGCCACCTTGGGGATCTCGAGACGGTGCACAATGTCGCTGCCGAACTTGATGTGGCCCCAGAGGTCAGGATCCTCCAGAGTCGCGGTCACGCTGGCGACTAAGACACAGATCAGGGCGATGCGAAAGAGCAGTGCCGGTTCGCCCCAGCTCACTCGGGTGAACCAAGGTATGGCGCCCCGTGCGGAGGTGACGCCGTGTCGATCGAGCGGCCCGGCCAGCGTGTTCATGAAAGGCGATTCGTGCAGGTGCAGGTGGCAGTGTTCATTGATGCGCTAGGTTCGATTCTGACCCCCAAGCGGCTGAACTATGCGCGGGTCGTTGCCATCGCGGTATGGGCTGCCTGGCTCGGAAGCGTTGCGCGAGGCAGCCACCTGGTGGACCCGTTCGGACAAGTTATCGGTGCCGACTATCTGGAGTTCTATGCCGCCGGGCAGGTTGTCAGGACCGGAGAGAGCGTTCGACTTTACGACGTGGAGTTCATGACGGGGGTCGAACAGCAGATCGTGGGTCCTGGCTTGAAACGGTACTATGCGTTCCTCACCCCGCCGTTTCTGGCCTGGCTGTTCGTGCCGTTGTCGTGTATCCCGTACCTGTGGAGCTACATCGCCTGGACGTCCGCCGGGCTGATGGCGTTGTGGGCCAGCCTTGCTTTGCTGGGGTTGAATCGCCGAGGCGCGGCGTTCACATGGGCGCTGACGTTCTTCCCCGTGTTCGCATGCGTCAGCTACGGGCAGAACAGCTTCCTCAGTCTGCTCATTCTTTCCACGAGCTACTGGTGCTGGCAAAAAGGTTTCGCGGGATGGTCTGGTCTCGCAGCAAGTCTTCTCGCGTTCAAGCCGCAGCTCTCGGCTGGGCTCGTGCTCCTCTGGCTCGTGAGGTGGCGCAAGGACTGGCAGGACCTCGCCGGCTTTCTCCTGGGAGTGGCCGCGTTGGTGTGCGCCTCGTATTGGCTGCTGCCCGAGGCGAGTCGCGCATACCTCGAGCTCGCGACGACGGTCTTTGGCGGATTGCCACGCTGGCTCGAGTTTCCGCTCTGGAATCTGCATACGATCCGAGGCTTCTGGTGGCTTCTTCTTCCCGGTCATTCACACGTGGCAGACGGGCTCTGGCTGGTCGTGTCGGCCCTCATTGCCGTTGAATTCGTTCGACTCTGCTGGCGATTCGAGGGCAATCGTCCTGTGCTCTTCGCCGCCGCTATCGTCATCACCGTGCTCGTCACGCCCCACGCCCTGATTTACGATTGGACCCTGCTCGTGATTCCCACGACGCTGCTGTGGCTTCACGCGCCGGACCGCCGGGACGACTGGGTTCCCATCTTCGCGATCGTTTGGCTCGCCACCTATGTCAGCGGCCCTCTGACGCTCTTCCAACTGAAACACTTGCCGGCGGCATTCCAGCTGAGCGTCGCGGTGCTCTTGGCGTCGGCGGTGGCGGCAGTTCGGATCCTGTCGGAACCAGGCGGGCATGCGCCCGACACTTCGGTTAGCCGCCGAGCCTGATGCCTCTCAGGTCGTCGATGACCTCGAATTGCGTGTGATAGCGCGAGATATTTTCGCCACGCTGATCGATACGCGACTCGGCCGCATTCCCCAGAAATTCCGATGCCAGGGAGAGGTACTCGATCCGGTATGGATCCAGATCGATCACCCTGGCGCACGTCGCGTCGACAGCCACGAGGTCTGGACTCATCGCCACAAAACCCAAGGCCCGCGGCGAGCCCATGATCGGACCGTCGCCTTCCATTCCAACCACGCCGTCGACGATGGCGAACTGGGGCCGAAGAGTTGCGTTCAGGTCGAGGATGGAGTTGGCAATGCCCTGCATGTGAAGAATGTTCTTTGGCCAACCATAGACGGCGCCCGGGACGGCTCCGAACAGGTTTTTCATGCTGGCGGTCAGTCCAGCCCAGTGATGCGTCTTGAGCTTGGGCATCGACACGATGAAGTCGGACTGCAGGAGATCCAATGAAAACGACAGCTGCTCCAGCCCCGTAAACGTGCTGCGCAGTGACACCGGACGGACATCATCCTGGTTCAAGTCCACGAAGCGAATCTTCAGATCCTTCAGGTGGTCGTATAGGCCGGTCGCTACCAGCAGGTACTCGATGTCCCGGCGGTGGCCGGGGCCTTCGGCTACGATGACTTCACTGGCTCCAGCGCGCAGGAATGCCGACGCCGCCCCCGCGACGACCAGCGGGTGGGTGTTGATCGCAGTACCCGGCTCGTACTCAACCAGATTGGGTTTGAGCAGAACCCGCCGCCCTTTGACATGGGGCTTGAATATTTGCAGGCCGCGATAGATCAGATCGGCGAAATCAGTCTGGTAATCGGAGGCGGGCAAGAGCGCGACCGGCGAGCGGTCGGGCAAGACGAAATCGGCGGGTCGATAGGGACGCCGACGACGACAGGCGCTCGCAGCCAGCGCGAACGGCAAACCGGCGAGAAAATGCCGACGACTGATTCTATGACTTGAAGGCTCTGTTCCCATGAATCTCGGCGGTCAGTGCAAGAAGTGCCATCGCGATCGTCTGCGGGTTGCCCAGAAAACCCGTTCGTTCCCAGTGAGCCATCAGTGCCTGTCGGACATCCGTGGTCTTCCGTCCGAAGACGTTGAGCGCAATCATCGCCAGGCTGTACGCCATGCCCGAGGTTTCCTTCAGACGATTCTTCCAGAGGAACTCGACACCACGGTCGATGCTCGGCCGATCGCGGTGGCCCTGCAAGGCGAGGAGCGCCAACGCCGTCGTCGGCACGTACGGGCGGAGGTCCTGGCCAAGCATGTCGGCATTGCCGTAGTTCCAGCCGCCGCGGCGGCAAGCGCGATCGAACAGCAGCTTTTCGGCGTCGACGATGCGAACGCGACTCGCCGGTGTGTCCTCGCCCCTTCGGAGAGCCATCAGGCACCACGCCGTCGGTTCGACCCAACTGAATGTGCCTTCGATCCACGGCCAGCCCTGTATCGAATTGTCTTGCGTGCTGATGCGCGACGAGGGCAACACGACGCCCTTCTCCCGAGCGATCGCCTGTATCAGTCTGGCGACATTTGAGGGCGATCCGGTTTCGGGGCGCACCTCCCACAGAAGAGCAGCTAGGCCGTTGGTTGCAAGATTCGGCGATTGCCGGGAGTTGTCGACGAGGAAGCCACTCGATTGCTGCGCGCGCGCCAGAAACGCCGTCGCACTGTGGAGTAGTCCGGCGTCGGGAAGAGAGGGCCGCCCTTCAAGCAGTGCCAGGAGAGCCCAGCACGTCGGTTCGACGCGGCTGGCGCGACCGACGTAGTAACCCCAGCCGCCCGAGCTGTTGACGCTGCGTAGCAGCGAGTCCTTCAGATCCGTGACGAGTCTGTCGGCCGATGCCATCATGCTGCGCGTGCCGATTGAGCGGGGTCTATTCCGCCGCGACCGCCTCCGCCGAGCGACGTCGACGCGGCGAGACACGCGCGACCTTTCCGGGCAGAGAGGTCGTGCGGGGAGCGGGCTCGTGGTTCTTGCCGGTGCGGAACTCGCGGAAGTCGACGCAGCAGTCGTGCGACGCTAGGAAATTGAGAAACCTCTTGTAGTCGCGCTCCTTCATGCCGAAGAGCTTCACGAGTGCGCGATAGTTCCCGCAGGTCGTCGCGAGGCCCCGCTTCACCAACTCGCGCAGGTCGTGCCGGGTAATGTCGCGGTTCAGGAAGAGGGTGTATGTGTGTTCCCAGAAGGCGTACACGCCCGAGACGAGCCCCGCGTACAGGTCGTCGGCAACCTGACGACGGCGCTCGCGGGCCGGCATCGGTCCGCTGGTCGCGGGATTCCGAATGGCGCCCGGAAGATCGTCGAGCGTGATCACGCTGTTGGTAGACATCCAGACCAGCTGTTCCACGATGTTCTGGAGCTGCCGGACGTTGCCGGGCCAGCGGTACCGCTCGAGCGCCTGCATCGCTTCCTCGGTGAATTCGATCGGCTGTCTACTCTGCTCGATGGTGTGGTCCACGAGCGCGCGGATGTCGTCGCGTCGTTCCCGGAGAGGCGGCACATGGATGTGCACAACCTTGATGCGATACAGCAGATCCTCACGGAACTGTCCGGCGGCAATCATGGCGGCGAGATCGCGATTGGTGGCGCTGATGACCCGGACATCGACCTTCGTTGACGCGGTGTCCGCCCCGACTGGCTGGATCTCGCCGTTCTCGAGGAAGCGCAGGAGCAGGGCCTGCATCCGCACGCTCATCTCGCCGATTTCATCGAGAAAGATCGTACCCTTGTGCGCGAGCTGGAGTTTGCCGACCTTTTCGCGATAGGCACCCGTGAAACTGCCTTTGACGTGACCGAAGAGCTCTGATTCAAGCAGGCTTTCGGTCAGCGCCGCGCAATTGACGGCGATGAATGGCCGGTTCGCGCGCGACGAATTCGCGTAAATATAGCGGGCGATGATGTCCTTTCCGACGCCGCTTTCGCCGGTGATCAGCACCTTCGCCTCGCCGGCGGCGACGCGCTGCGCGTGTGTCCGAACCTCGCGCATGGCCTGACTGGTGCAAATGATGTTGGGTTCCTGCACGCGCAGGGAATCGACGTTCGAGGAGACCGACGCGCGGCCGGGAGGAGTCGGCATCGAGTTCAAGAGCAGGCTCTCTGAATTGCGACCGGCGGTCGTGCCGGGCCGTATAGTCATACCATCGGCAGATTACTTCCGGAGCTTCACGGCTCTATCCAAGCTGTTGTAATGAATGTAGTTAGAGAGACACGTCCCGCGAAAAACTAACTGTCGCCTATCGTCGCGAGTCGTGAAATCTGTTCGGGACCAGACATTGTCCAGGCCTGAATGAGCCGGGGGACTGCGCGGGCGAGCGCCATGGGACACTGGGGCCGGACCCGTATAATTGCGAGCGATGTCACCACTCGAATTGCGCAAGCAGATCGGCCAGCTGCTCATCGGGAGCTTCGAAGCGAAGTCGATTCCCGCTGAACTGCGCTCGGTGGCCCGCGAGTTCGACCTCGGCGGCGTGATCCTCTTCGCGCGAAATGTCGAGAGCCCCGAACAGGTGGCCGATCTGGCGGTCGACACGCAGCGGCTCGCACGTCAACTGCCGCTCTGGTTCAGTGTCGATCAGGAAGGCGGACGCGTCGCCCGTCTTCGACGGCCCTTTACGGAGTGGCCACCGATGGCCGCGCTCGGTCGAAGCGGCGACGATCAGCTGACCCGCCGGTTCGCCGAGGCCCTCGCCGCAGAGCTCACGGCCGTCGGGGTGTCGCTGGACTATGCTCCCGTTCTCGACGTTCTGACGAATCCGAGCAATCCGGCCATTGGCGACCGGGCTCTCGCCGATCGCGCCGACGTCGTGGCCAGGCTCGGCGCCATCATCGTGAAGACTTTGCAGGCCGCAGGCGTCGCGGCATGCGGGAAGCATTTCCCTGGGCACGGCGACACAAGCGCAGACTCCCACGACGAGCTGCCGGTGATCGAGCATGCTCCGGATCGCCTGCGGGCCGTCGAATTCGTGCCATTTCGTGCAGCGATTGAGGCCGGCGTCGCGGCGATCATTACGGCTCACGTGCTCGTCCCCTCGCTCGATGCAGGGCACCCCGCGTCGCTCTCGCGGGTGATTAACACCGACCTGCTGCGGCACGAGTTGAACTATCGCGGCTTGATTCTCACCGACGACATGGAAATGAGCGCCATCACGAACGCGTACGATCTCGGCGACGCCTGTGTTCAGGCGGTGGCCGCCGGTTGCGACGGGGTGCTGGTCTGCCGGGGAAACGTCGAGAAGCAAGTACACGTGCTGGAGTGCCTCATTCATGCCGTCGAAGATCAGAGGCTGCCGATGGCGAGGGTCGACGAGGCGCTGTCGCGGCAGAGGCACGCCAAGGAACGATTCCTCTCCCACGACAGGCCACCGATGACCGCGCGCTCGATGTCCGTCGTAGGATCGGACTCACACCAGGCGATCGCGGCCGAGATGGCTCGCTTTCTCTGAAGATCCGTTGTGCTGAAACCGCGTGCGCTCCGCTCAGGTGATCGGGTCGCGGTTGTCGCGCCCGCCAGTCCCTTCAATCGCGAGCAGTTCGACCTTGGCATCGGCGAACTGCGATCGCTCGGCTTCGAGCCCGTCTTCGACGACTCGGTGTTCGACCGACGCGGGTATGTGGCGGGAGAACCGGCGACTCGAGCGGCGGCCCTGATGAATGCGTGGTCAGATCCGTCGATTGCGGCGCTGATCGGGGTCCGTGGCGGATACGGCAGTGTCCAGGTGCTGCCCTGGTTGCGTGAGCACGATGCGCGTCAGGCGCGCAAGGCCTTCATCGGCTACAGCGATCTCACGTCGATTCTGAGCTTTCTGTCGACGGCCTGCGAGATGGTGTGTTTCCATGGACCCACGGTGGTGGGAAAGCTCGACAAGGGGCTGGAGGGCTACGACCGCACGAGTCTCCTCGCGGCTCTGACCGTCAGCGAGCCAATGGGAGAGTTGGCCCCCCACGGTCTTCGATCGCTCGTGCCCGGCGAAGCGGTTGGACCGCTTCTTGGCGGGACACTGAGCCAACTGGTCGCATCGCTTGGTACGCCGTACGCCTTCAACCCGCCAGCGGGCTCGATTCTGTTTCTCGAAGATGTCGGCGAGCGACCGTATCGCATCGATCGCATGCTGACACAGCTCCGTTTGAGCGGCGTGATTGAGCGCACGGTGGGACTCGTCTTCGGCGAGCTGCCCGGCTGCCGTGAGCCCGATGGGCGGCCAGCAGTCGACAGCGTCATCGTCGATGTCCTCCGCGGCTTCACAGGACCGATCCTCTTCGGATTCCCCTCGGGCCACACGACCGGACCGACTCTTACGCTGCCGTTCGGTGTCGCCGCTCGGGTGATCGCCGGTTCGATACCGAAGCTGGTCATCGAGGAAGCGGCGGTTGACTAAGAGAGCCTCAGGGTCTCAAGGTCGACGGGTTGCAGCGTCAACACGGTCGTAGGGGTCGAAGAGTCCGAAATGCGCGTCCATTTCATCGGCATTTGCGGGACGGCGATGGCCACGTTCGCGGCCATGCTGAAACACAAAGGTCTGACCGTTCAGGGGTCCGATCAGGACGTGTACCCGCCGATGAGCGACTTTCTCGCCGCGGAGGGTATCGCGGTTCTTCGCGGGTACCGCCCAGAGCACATCACCCGCGACCTCGATCTTATTGTCGTGGGCAATGCGATCTCGCGGGGCAATGCCGAGCTCGAAGAAGTGCTCGATCGGAAGATTCGGTATTGCTCCCTTCCGGAAGCCATTCGAGAACACTTCCTGTGGGGTGCGCGCTCGATCGTCATCGCGGGCACGCACGGCAAGACCACCACGACGTCGCTGGCCGGTTGGCTGCTCACACACGGCGGGCTGGATCCGAGCGTGCTGATTGGCGGGATCGCGCGCAACTTTGGGGACACTGGTTCGAGCTATCGCATGGGGCACGGCCGTGATTTCGTGATTGAAGGAGACGAGTACGACAGCGCGTTCTTCGATAAGACGGCGAAGTTTCTCAAGTACCTACCCGATATCGCCGTCATCACCAACATCGAATTCGATCACGCGGACATCTATCCGGACCTGGACGCCGTCCGTCTCGCGTTCAAACGGTTGGCCTTGCTGGTTCCGAGACAAGGCCTGCTCCTTCTCGGTGGCGATAATCCTGATGCGCTGGCCCTGCAGGCGACGGCCCGCAGTCGTGTCGAGACGTTCGGCCTGACTGCCGGTCTGGACTGGCATGCCTGGGATGTGGTCGCTCGAGATGACGGCGTGTCATTCAAAGTGACCCATGGCTCTCAGCTGCTGGGACAGTTCCAGTCGCCGCTGTCGGGAGATCACAACGTCAGGAACGCCCTGGCGGCGATCGCCGTTGGCGCCGCCGTCGGAATTGACGGCGATTTGCTCGCGGAGGGTCTGGCCAGCTTCAAGGGCATCAAACGCCGCCTCGAGGTGGTGGGCGAGTCGAGGCAAGTGACTGTCTACGACGACTTCGCGCATCATCCGACAGCTATCAGCGAGACATTGAAGGGCTTGCGCGCCGCAAACAAAGGTCGGCGCATCTGGGCCATCTTCGAGCCGAGATCCGCCTCGTCTTGCCGAAAGGTCTTTCAGTCGGACTTTGCCAGGGCGTTTTCAGACGCGGACGAGGTTGTGATCGCCGCGGTGTTCCGATCCAGCTTGCCTGAACACGAACGCTTGTCGGCCGAGCAGCTGGTTGATGATCTCGTCTCTCAGGGCATCCACGCACGACACATTCCCGCGGTGGAAGACATTGTTCGAACGGTGGCCTCTGAGAAGCAGCCACGCGATCTGGTTGTTGTGATGTCTAATGGGGGATTCGGCGGCATCCATCAGAAGCTGCTGAAGGCCATCGAGGGTGAGTGACCAGCGCCTGGTCCTCGCCGGCGATTCCTGCCTGATCCTCGAGCTCGAGGAGCGAGTCGATCCGGATGTCAACGCTCGTGCGATCTCAATCGCCGCGGCGCTCGATCGTGTGCGACTCAGTGGCATCCGCGACATCGTGCCGACGTACCGTTCGATTGCCGTGTACTTCGATCCGCTGGTGGCGGACGTGGAGCGGCTCGCCGACGAGCTGAGCGAACTCGGCCGTTCAGTGAAGGCCCGCGCCGAGACACGGCCCCCCATCATCGTTCCGGTTGTCTATGGAGGGGAAGGCGGCCCGGATCTCGAGGAAGTGGCGCGTGGCGCAGGATGCTCGGCCGATGAGGTGGTCGCGATTCACACCGCGATGACCTATCGCGTGTACATGCTGGGGTTTCTCGCCGGGTTCGCGTATATGGGTGCGCTCGACGAGAGGCTGCGATTGCCGCGCAGAGCGACGCCGCGATTGCGCGTGCCGCCCGGGTCGGTCGCCATCGCGGGATTTCAGACCGGGATATATCCGGTGGAAACGCCGGGAGGGTGGCACGTGATCGGAAGGACGAACCTAAAACCCTTCGATCCGACACGTGCGAGTCCATTCCTGTTCGCTCCCGGGGACTCCGTTCGATTCGTTCCCGCATCGTCCGAAGACACCGACACGCAGGGATCGACGGCATGACCCCGGCCTCTGTCCTCGTCGTCAAGCCGGGGCTCCTGACGACCGTGCAGGACCAGGGGCGATGGGGATTTCAGTCGCGCGGCGTGCCTCCGGCGGGACCCATGGATTGGTACAGCATGAGCCTGGGCAACAGACTTGTCGGTAACCCGGTTCACGCGGCGTGCCTGGAGATCACACTGATCGGGCCTGAGTTGAAATTTGAAGGAGAGACGGAATTCGCAGTGACCGGCGCGGCCTTTCGGATGAAGCTTGACGGAGCGGACCTCAAGCAGGACCGGCGGATCCATGCCGCTGCGGGTTCACGCTTGGTATTCAGCGAGCGTGAGGCCGGCACGCGCAGCTATCTCGCAGTTCGTCGAGGTTTCGACGTGCCAGAGGTGCTCGGAAGCCGGGCCACACACGTCACCAGCGCGACTGGCGGCTGGATGGGACGCCGACTGGTCGAAGGCGATCGACTGCCTGTCGGGGGGACTGAACATGAGGAGCCCCTCCTCGTCGAGGGTACCGCGCGCGCGTTGGTCATGCCGCAGGGCGGTGCGAGACTGCGCGTGATAGAAGGCCCGCACGATCACTGGTTCGGACACGATGCCGTCGAGGAATTCTGGAAGGGCCGTTTCACGGTGACACCACAATCAAATCGAATGGCCTACCGGCTCGACGGCCCAGCGATTCGAGCAGCCCGAACCGACGAACTGATCTCGGACGTGACGCCATTCGGCGGAGTTCAGATCCCGCCGTCCGGGAAGCCAATCCTTCTCATGGCCGACCGCGCGACAACAGGCGGGTATCCGATGATCGCAACTGTTATCACCGCTGACCTGCCGATGGCTGGGCAGCTCGCGCCTGGCGAATGGATCGAGTTCGTACCATGCACGCGTTCCGAGGCGCTGGCTGCGCTGCTCGCGCAGCAACGGACGCTCTTGTGAGACAGGTGAGCGGTTCCACGCGATTCTCTGCTCGTGCGCGAACACTGACCCATGTCGCTTGAGCTCGACCTTGCTTCGGAATTTGGCGCCGGCCGTGTGACGCGGAATGCGTCTCTGGCACCATTTACCACGTTCAAGGTCGGTGGGGTCGCGGATTGGTTCATCGAGACAAAGACGTCTGACGAAACGATTGCGGCGCTCCAGATCGCGAAGCGAAACGGAACACCCGTCACGGTGCTGGGTGGTGGGTCGAACGTGCTCATCGGCGACCGGGGGATTCGCGGCCTGGTCGTTCGGCCGCGCGCCTCGCAAATTGAGAGCGTTGCCGAGGACGAGGTCCGTGCGGATGCCGGCGTGACGATCAACGGGCTCGTCAGGTGGACCATCAACAAGGGCCTTGGCGGTCTCGAGGCATGGGCGGGCACTCCGGGCACGGTCGGCGGTGGCATCTACGGCAATGCCCACTATGGTGGTCGCCTGCTTGGGGACCTGGTCGTGAGCGTGACGCTCGTCACCCGCGAGGGTGACGTCCAGGTGATCGGGCAGCGCGACATGGAATTCGGCTACGATCGCAGCCGCCTGCAGAGGACCGGCGAGGTACTTCTGTCGGCGACGTTTCGCGTCAGTCCGGCCGTGCCGGCAAATCTCAGGGAGGTAGCCCGCCAATCGCTGAAACATCGTAAGCGGACGCAGCCGCTCGAAAGCCCCAGCGCCGGATGCATCTTTCAGAATCCCGATCCGTCTCGCCATCGGCTGCCCGCGGGAATCCCGGCGTCGGCAGGGGCGCTAATCGATCGAGCGGGCCTGAAGGGGCACCGTATGGGGCACGCGAGCGTTTCTCGAACGCACGCGAACTTCATCGTGAACGAAGGCAATGCGACCGCTCGTGACATCCGCGCGCTGATCGAGCAGTGCAGGGCCGCGGTTCTGGAGCGCTTTGGCGTGTCGCTGCTCGATGAGATCGTGTACCTGGGTGAGTTCTGAGGGGACTTGAGTCCGAGGCGGAGACAATCTGACATGTCGAGTCTGGTGATTGAAGGCGGACGGAAACTTTCGGGTCGGATCGCAGTCGAGGGCAACAAGAACGCCGCCCTTCCGCTCCTGGCGGCATGTCTCCTGACCGACGAGGAATGCACGCTGACGAACATGCCTCGCATTGGCGATGTCGAGGTGATGGCGCGTCTCCTCGTGGACGTCGGCGCGGAGGTGGCGGGCATCGGCACTGCGACGGTGCGCGTGCGCTGTCCCAGCATCGTCAAGCACGATCCGGATCGCACGCTCGTTGGCCGGCTCCGCGGATCGGTCCTCCTCCTGAGCCCGCTTCTGGCGCGGACGGGCAAGGCCCGGCTTGCGCCTCCGGGCGGTGACTTTCCCGCGCGACGGACCATTGCCACGCACCTCGAAGCGCTGTCGGCGATGGGAGCCCGGCAGCTGGACGGGCAGTCCCACAGTCTCGAGGTTCCCGGCGGCTTGCGCGGTGCGTCGATGTACCTCGACGAAGCGTCGGTCACCGGCACGGAGACGGCCCTCATCGCCGCGGCGGCGGCGGACGGGATCACCGAAATCCGTCACGCCGCGACCGAGCCGCATGTCGTCGAGCTCTGCGCGTTCCTCGAGAAGATGGGGGCTCAGGTGACGGGCGCGGGCTCGTCAACCATTCGTGTCGCCGGCGGAAACCGCCTGCGGGGCGCTGCGCATCGGCTGGATGGCGACTACATCGAGGCGGGAAGCTGGGCGGTGGTGGCCGCCATCACCGGGGGCGAGATCGACATTACGGGTGCGCGCGCACGCGACGTCGAGGTGGTCGCCTCGGTGCTCAAGCGGATGGAAATCGCCTGCACGCTGTCGGACGATCTGCTCCGAATCGAAGCATCCCAACCCGTCGCGGCGCGGCGGATCACGACGGGCCTCTGGCCTGGGTTTCCCAGCGATATGGTCAGCCTGGTCACCGTCCTCGCGACGCAGGCACGCGGCCAGACGCTCGTCCACGACTGGATGTACGAACTGCGCCTCTTTGCTCTCGAACAGCTGAGCGGAATGGGTGCCGACCTCTTTCTCTGCGATCCCCACCGCATCATCGTCACGGGTCCCACGCCGCTCAGGCCTCGCCCTCTCGACAGCCGCGATCTGCGGTCGGGCATGGCCCTGATCGCCGCTGCCCTTGCTGCACCGGGCGAAAGCCGGCTCACGCCGCTCGAAACCGTCGAGCGGGGATACGGTCAACTCGTCGAGCGGTTGCACGCCCTCGGAGCGCAAGTCGAAAAACAGAGCTGAACCGATTACTGGGGAGGCGGTTGCGCCGGAGGCTCCGACGGCCGGGGCGGCAGTATTGGCTGGACTGGCTGACCGGGTGGCGTCGTCTCCGGCTGCGTTCCGGGTCCGACCTGCGGAACCTCCTGCGGTGCGCCCGGCTGATCCGGCAGAGGCAGCTCGATCAAGGGCGACGCGGTGTCGCGACCGACCTTGAACGGACGAAGGTCCGCTTCCGACAGATCCAGGATGCGCACGATGTGCGGCGTCAGCGTCAGGACGATGTCGGTTTCCTGGGATTCTTTCTTCGTGTGGGCAAAGAGCGGTCCGATCACCGGAAGGTCGCTCAAACCAGGTATCCCGTTGAGGACCGTTCGCTCGTTGTCGCGGATCAACCCGGCGAGCATGTTCGTTTCGCCGTCGCGCAGGCGGATCTGCGTGTTGATGGAACGATTGCCAAATGTCGGCAGGCCGCCGAACCCTGTGCCGGAAATGCTGCTCAGCTCCACCTTGAGCGCCAGCGTCACATCGTCGTCGTGGTGCGTGCGCGGCGTGATGTCGATATTGACTCCGATGTTCTCGTAATTGAAGGACGTGATCGGCTGCTGAGAAACTCCGCCCGTCGCGATGGGCGCGAACGTTGTGACGGGAACCGGCACGCGGTCGCCGAAGCGCGCCTCGGCGCTGATCCCTTCAGATGTTCGGAGCTGCGGGTTGGCCAGAATCCGGGTGTTCGAGTCGCTCTTCAGCAGACGATAGAACAGGCTGGGAAAATTGGTGAGGAAGACGTCCGACGCGCTGAGGTCTCTCAGCCCCTGCAGCGTCAGGTTCTCGTCGCCGATGACGACTTGTCCGGAAATGCCGGGCTGGTCGCCGGACGCGATCTGCAGTCCGTACTCCTTGAGCTTCGTGCGATCCACTTCGAGAAGCTCGACGTCGATGATCACCTCTGGACGCGCCTTGTCGATGGCGCTGATGACGCGAGCCGCGGCGGCAACACGCTCGGGCGTGTCCTTGATGGTAATGGCGTTTGTCGCCGTGATGGGTGAGATGCGCCGGAGATCGATGACCACCCGCAGCAGGTCGATCACTTCCTTGAGATCGGCGTTGCTCAGATAGAACGTTCTGACAACCTCGTCCTCGTACTCGCGTCGCTTGGCGGGCGTATCCGGCACGATCGTGATCGTGCGGGACGCGGTGACGCGATAGAAATTGCGCGTGGCCGTGGCCACGGAGCTGAGAGCGCCCTCGAACGTCGTCTTGCGAAGATCCACGGTGACGGGGGCTTCGCGGAACGCGGGATCGAAGACGACATTGACGCCCGCGAAGCGCGCGAGCGAGATGAACACATCGCGGCTGCTGGCCTCCCTGAACGCGAGGGAGTCGGGCAGCGTCACATCGGTCGGCACGTCGAGACCCGGCGGTGGCAGGTCGCGCGCGCGCTCGATGAGCGTTTGCAGCTCGGTCTTGCCTTCGCGGGCCACCGCGATCCTGGTGCGCAGCTTGTTACGGGTTTCCCGAAGTTCCCGGTCGATGTCGCCGCTGGTGGGATTGAGCTCGGAGGCCAGCTGGTACTCGACGAGGGCCTCGTCGAACTTGCCGAGGGCCGCATGGCGGCGACCGCGAGCGAAATGCGACTCGGCGGCCCGTAGCTTTGCGCGCTCGAGCGCGTACCGAATATCGCGATTGTCCGGCTTCGCCTTGAGGGCTTTGGTGTACTGGATCACCGCCAGGTCGTAGTCCTGGACCTGCTCAGCTTTCTGACCCTTGCGCAGTTCGCTGCTCGTGGCGCATCCAGACACAACCAGCGACAGCGCGAGGAGCAGAGCGGAGCCCGCTTCAAGTCCCGCGCGACCCAGCCGGCGCCTATGGTGTCGGGCGTACATCGGTGATGACTTCAACTCCGCGGGGTATGGTGAAGGTAAAGTCCTTATCGGACAATCCCCGGTTTTCCTTGAAGTTGGTAAACACGAACGTCGACTGGCCTCCCTGCGCGTCGGCGGTCACGAGCGTCGAAATCCGCAGATCCTTGTCCACGATGAGCGTGAGCCACGCGTACTGACCGTCAGCTTTTCGTGGCACGAGCTTGAGGCCGCGCATGCCGGTCGCAGGAACCTCGACCTCACTTGGGGTGAAGTCGCGGAGAAGATTGCCTTTCCCAGCCAGAAAGAGCGCAGGCGTCGTCGCCTCGTCCTGAGGCGGGACGTCCGACACGATCACCTGGCGATCCTGCGGGATATACGAGTACATCTTCGCGCCGTCCGACACGAACAGCTTTTCCTCGGGCTCCTGATAGTGCCACCGCATCCGCCCGGGCTTCTTGATGAGGACGCCGCCGCGCTCCTTGACCTGCTTGCGGAGCACGCCCCCTTCGTAGATGTGCACGAAGTCGGCGGAGAAATCGCGCACGCCATCGTACTTCTTCTGGAGGGCCTCGGCGAGAGCCTGACCGGACAGGGACGGGGAAGTCTGGGAAAAGCCCCAGGAACTTACCGCGGTGCAGAGGACGAGCAGGCTAAGTACTTGACCTGCCATATGGTTACGATAGCACACTCGCCCGATCGGGCCTGGGAGCGGCCTCAGCGGGTGGCGAGCGTGTCGGAACCTGCGCTCGAAGCGGTCTCGTCGGACGGTCGTGCGAGGCGGTACCGCAGCTCAACCGCGAACAGCCCGCCCTCGTAGGACGTGCCCAGGGGCTCGCCTCGAACATCCAGCGCGATTCCGCTCAGCCCGCGCTCCAGCGTCAGCGCGTGGCGTCCGTTCACGATGACGTGACCGAACCCGGCTCGCCGGATCGTGTCGGTGGCCAGCCACGACTCCATCCGCACTTCGACAGTCATACCCGCGACCTGAGCTCGCGTGCGAAACGGCGTGCGGGAAGACTGGACGAGATCGGGCGGGTGGCCTATCCGTCCCGCAATGACGTTGTACGGCAGCTCGCGCAGATTGACGCGCGCGTCGAGGATACGGCTGATGTCGGCGAGACGACCAGTATCGGTGGGGAATTCGCGCAACGGCGCCAGAAATGCCACGACATAGGCGGTGTCAGCCCGACGGGCCAGCAGGAAATCTGACATCGAGTCGGGCGTCACGCGGGTATCGATCGCCAGTGGGTAGAGCGGACCGAACGTGGAGACCAGTCGTCGAGCCGATCCAGCAGACAGCACAACCTCTCGCCCGATTTCAGCGTTGCTCCGCTCGAGGACCGGAAACTGAAGCATTGAATGAGCCAGGCTGAAACAAGGGAGATCGGGGCGGTTGTGCTTCGTGTAGTAATCGAGGCCATTCATGATCTGCCAATTGAAGTCGGTTGCGAAGATCGCCTTCGACCCATCGAGCCCGCTTGCCACCCTGTCCAGCAAGGCTTCCGCTCTTCCATCGCGCGAGCGATCGAGCGCTGCGAATGCATCGGCAGCCCGGTAGATGGGATAGAAGAGGAGGATCACCGCGACGGCGGCGGATACGAACCTCGCATTTCGCGGAACGCGGCGCGACGCGAGCGCGACGATCGCACCGCTCCCAACAGCCGCCATCAGGGCAACGGCGTAGTGAGAAGGGAGGAGAAAAACGTGAACGTCGCCGACGTTGTACAGGAATGCGAATATCAGCGAGGCAAGGTAGAAGGAAAACACGAGAGCGGCGCGCGGCCGTGAACGAACCAGCGCAGTGGCGCCGAGAAGCGCCAGCAGGAGCCCAGGCACCCCGAATTGCTGCTGAACGTCGAACCAGTACATCGCGGCTCGCCCGCGCACCATGGCGCCGGGCACGGCGAATGCCATGGACTGCAGCCAGTCCGACTTCGTAACGTCGAACCACAACGCTCGCAGGCCTTCGACCCAGGTGTCCGGTGGGTCTGGAAGGTTCCAGAGAGAGCGCAGATTCCACGCGTACTGGAGCGATCCAATGGCTGCGATCCCCACGGCCATCAACACCACCGGCAACCGAAACAAGGACCGCGGGCCTTCCGGCGCGGCCAGAAGGAGGAACGCGATTGCTGCGGGTGCGAGAAGGATCATCGACAGATGGTTGCCGAACCCCAATGCATAGGTTGCGAAGAAAATTGCCAGGCGAACCATCCCCGGTCTTCTCTGCCACGAGAGAAGGGCGGACAACGACAAGCCTGTCAGCAGCAGATGGAGTGAGTACACCTCCGCGATGATTGATTGGGACCAGAACGTGTACGAAAATGCGAACAGCAATCCCCCAAAGACACCCGCTATCGTCGTCCCCGCGAGCTCTGCCGCGACGCCGGTCAGCACAGCCGCGGCGGCGGCGCCTGCGACGGCCGAAAAAAGGTTCAGCGTTCGAGCTGGTTCACCACCGACCAGTCGAAGAAATGCGTCGCCGGCCGCGAAGTAGAGCGGGTAGCCCTGACGAGGAGTGATCTGGCTGGAACCCACGGCTGCCTGAAAGGATGCGGTGTCGCCGAGATCGAGCCCTGGCAGGAGCGTGCGATCGAACACCGCGAGCGTAACGAGGAAGACGCCCAGGCACGCGAGCGCCCGGTTCATCATCACCCTCGCTTGCGATCCAAGATAATGCGGAGTTCGCTGAGCGGTCGTGCGTTGATGACGTCGGCCGCTTCGACCCAGCCGCGTCGTGCTGTGCCGATGCCGAATCGCATTTGCAGGCCCAGCCGATCGAAACGATGGCAATCACTGTCGATCGACACCAGGGCGCCCGCGTCGATCGCGCGGCGGGCGATGGCGCCATCCATGTCGAGGTGGCTCGGTCCGCCATCGATCTCCAGGATCGTCCCGGTTTCGATGGCGGCATCGATCAGGGCGTCGACATCGAGAATGTAGCCGTCGTGCTGCCCCACGAGACGATTCGTCGGGTGAGTAATCACATGGACCAGCGGATGTCGCATCGCCATGAAATACCGCTTCATGAGCTCGCCGGTTGACTGACCGGCTCCTTCGTGGAGGGAGGCGAGAACGACGTCGAGTTCGGCCAGCTCCTGATCGGGCAGATCCAGCCGGCCGTCCGGCAGGATGTCCACTTCGATTCCGTGGAGCAGCGTGATTCCGGGATGCTCGTCGCGGACACGATTGACCTCGTCGCGCTGCTTCCGGAGCTTCGACACGTCGAGCCCGGTCGCGACAGATGAAGCAGAGTGATCGGTGATTGCCACGTATTCATAGCCGAGCGCTATGGCTGCCTGGACCATCTCATCAATCGAATCCCTGCCGTCGCTCCAGTCGCTGTGCATGTGCAGATCGCCACGGATGTCGTCTTGGGTCACCAGTCGGGGCAGCGCACCCGTTCGAGCCGCCTCGATCTCGCCGGCGCCCTCTCGGAGCTCCGGCGCGATGTAATCGAGTCCGAGTTCGCCGTAGAAATGCGCCTCGTCGGCAAGGGTGACGGGCACCTGTCCGTCACGGAACAATCCATCGGGATGGAAGCGGAGGCCCCGGGTTCGCGCCAGCTCCCGCAGCGCGGCGTTGTGCCGTGTCGAACCGGTGTAGTGAACGAGGGCCGCTCCAGCCGACGAGGATCGTGCGACGCGCAATGTCACCTCGTGGCGGTCGAGGGCAATGACAGCCTTCATCGCACTCTGGTGAAGGACGCCCTCACTACCCAGGTCGATGAATGCCTTCAGGATCGAAGCTGGGTTATCGGAGACGATCAGGAGCTCGATGTCGCCGACCGTGGCAGCGAAGCGCCGAAGGCTGCCGACTGGCAGGACCTCCGCGCTGGCCAGCCGCTGCTGAATCTTTTCGACGACTTCGTGAGCCCGGCCGAGCGGAATGCGAGACGCGACCGTTCGGATTCGATCGAGCGCAGCCATCAATGCACCAGGATCGCTGAGGTCCGGAGTCGGGCCCTGACCAAGGCTTTCGCCGAGGGCCCATCCCAACTCGCCGGCGGTGACGGCCCCGAATTGGCGTGCGAGCACAAGCAGATCGTGCGAATCCAGGCGCTCGTTGTCGAGAAGTCCGGCCAGATGCGACGGGAGTGCGCGAGAGAGAGCAAAGATTGTGTCCTCGATAGGCGCGGCGGGATCCCGGCGGAGCGCTTCGGCGAGTTCGTGCAACCCGCGGAGTTCCAGCCGGTCAGCGACGCGGCGACGTTGCTCGAGCGTGGGATCGGAGCCGGATTGGCGGGCGGAAATGGCTAGCCCTTCAGAGATCCAGGCTCAGGTGGCGCCTGTTTCGGCGCGTCTTTCGTTTCGACCGGAAACTTTGCTTCCATCCATTCGGCGATGCCGCCCTTGAGGGCGCTGGCCCGATACCCGAGCCGGATCATCGTCGCGGCCGCGCGCGAACTGGCGAGCTCGTTGGGATCCGAGTCGTAGGCCACGACCTCGCGATCGCGCGGGAACGATGCGTGCTCGAGTGCGTCGAGCGGCACGCGCTGGGATCCCGGCAGCTTCACGGTGCTGTGCTCGTACGGGTACTTCAGGCGGGCATCGATGATGGTCGGCGGCTCGGAGCTCTCGAGTCGCGCCTTCAAATCTTCTTTGGAAATGCGCGGCACGGCCATGGTTGATGCTCGCGAATGTCGGTGATGGTGAGTTGGTGGACGGCAGGAGGCTCGAACTCCCGACCTCCGCGTTGCGAACGCGGCGCTCTCCCAACTGAGCTAGCCGCCCACGATAATCAAACGAGGATCTTAACACGCGCGTTACAGAGGCACAAACGGGGCGATGGTATACTGCGCATCACGCACTCGAGCACTCCATCCATCAGCCCGCAATCCAGCAACTCATGAGCTCCGTCTCGCGAATCGGCGTCTTGACCGGAGGCGGTGATGCACCCGGCTTGAACGCCGTCATCCGCGCAGTGGTCAAGGCCAGCGTCAACGCGGGTGTTGAATGCCTCGGCCTCGAGGACAGTTTCGACGGGCTGATCGAGGCGGGCCGAGCGCGGGTCCTCACGGCCCGCGACGTTACCGGCATCCTCCGCGTCGGCGGCACCATCCTCGGCACGACGAATCGGGGGAACCCCTTCGCGTACCCGGTGGCGACGTCTGACGGCACGCAAGACTACTCGCAGCGTTGCCTGACCATGTTCGACAAGCTCGGTCTCGGCGCGCTCGTGGTGATCGGCGGCGATGGCACACTCGCCATCGCCCACCAATTCTGGCTGGCGGGTATGCCGCTTGTCGGCGTGCCCAAGACTATCGACAACGACATCGTCGGGACGACCAACTGTTTCGGTTTTGACACGGCCGTCGACTTTGCGACCGACGCCATCGACCGTCTCCATACGACCGCAGAAGCCCATCATCGCGTGATGATCGCGGAAGTCATGGGTCGATACGCCGGATGGATTGCGCTGTACGCCGGCGTTGCGGGCGGAGCCGACGTCATTCTCATTCCGGAAATTCCCTTCGATCTCGAGATCGTCGCTGAGCGCATCCGCGAACGCGAACGATGGGGCGCTCACTTCAGCATCGTCGTCGTGGCGGAGGGAGCGCGGCCGAAGGGCGGCAATATGGCCGTGCAGCGCGAAGCGCAGCTCGGCCGGGTCGAGCGTCTCGGCGGCATGGGTAAGCAGGTCGCCGTGGCGCTGGAGCAGATGACCGGCAAGGAGACGCGTGACGTGGTGCTCGGTCACCTTCAGCGCGGGGGAGCTCCGACCAGCTTTGATCGCGTGCTCGCCACGCGGTTCGGGGGAAAGGCGGTGGATCTGATCCTGGCCGGTGAGTTCGGCCGGATGGTCGCCTTCCACCCGCCGGACATCGTGTCGATTCCTCTCGAGCAGGTTGTGGGGAAATTACGGACCGTGCCGCTTGACTTCGATCTGCTGAAGACGGCCAGGGCGATTGGAGTGACGTTTGGCGAGTGATGTAGTTCTTAGTTCTTGGTGCTTGGTTCTTAGGGCGCGTTCGCGTCTTCCGCAGCAGTGCACTAAGAACTAAGCACTAAGCACCAAGAACTTCGATGTACTTTAACGCCCCTCCCGTATTGAACAGCACGACGGTATCTTCCCTCCGAATCTGTCCCTGCTGAATCAGCTGACGCAGTGCAGCAAGCGCGGCTCCACCTTCGGGCGCGGCACTGACGCCCTCGAGCTTCCCGATCTCGAGCATGCCCTCGATCATCATCGCATCGTCGATGGCGACAGCCGAGCCGCCGCTCTCGCGGAGAGCTCGGAGCATGAGAAAATCACCGACCGCGCGGGGTACCCGAAGGCCGTCGGCGATGGTCGCCGCACCTTCCCAGGGTTCTGCCTTCTGCGCGCCGGCATGAAACGCGCGAACAATCGGGGCACAGCCACTCGCTTGCACTGAGACCATTCTGGGCCGGCGGCCACGTGTCACCCAGCCGATCGTTTCGATCTCCTCAAAGGCTTTCCACATCCCAATCAATCCCGTCCCGCCGCCTGTGGGGTAGAGAATCCAGTCGGGCCACTCCCAGTTCAGCTGCTCCGCCAGCTCGTACCCCATGGTCTTCTTGCCTTCGATGCGGTACGGCTCCTTGAGCGTTGACACGTCATACCACCCGCGCGATTTCCCCTGTTCGGCGGCGATCCGGCCGGCGTCGGTGATCAATCCATCGATGAGCGTGACGTTCGCGCCATACAACTCGCACTCTCGAACAAACGGCCGCTTGACGTCTCTCGGCAGAAATACTTCGGCCGCCAGGCCTGCGCACGCCGCATAGGCAGCCATGGCATTGCCCGCGTTCCCGGCCGAAGGAATGGACAAGGTGGTCTGACCGAGATGCCGTGCGCGGGTCACCGCGGCCGAGAGCCCGCGTGCCTTGAACGAATTCGTCGGGTTGAGCGACTCGTCTTTGATGAAAAGCCGGCTGAGGCCCAGCCGGGATCCGAGACGTTGCGCGTGAACGAGCGGAGTGAAGCCTTCTCCGAGCGTGACGGGCTGATCGCCGTCGAAAAGCGGCATGAGCTCGTGGTATCGCCACATATCCGGCCGCCGGCCGGAGAGCGATGCCTTGTTCCATGCCCGGGCCCGGACGAGATCGTATCGGGCGAGCAGGGGAGCGCCGCACGGACAGAGATGATGGGGCTCGCGCGGATTGAACGGTCCCGCGCCGCAGGGCACCGAGCAGGTCAGCTCGGTGAAGTAACTCACGAATTGCCGATCAGCTCGGCATCCTTCTTCTTCTGCAGATCGTCGATCGTCCTGACGTGCTGGTCCGTGATCTTCTGCACTTCGTCCAGGCTCCGTCGCTCGTCGTCTTCTGAGATTTTGTGATCCTTCAGCAGCTTCTTCAGCCGATCGTTGGCGTCACGGCGCACCTGGCGGACGTTGTTGCGGCTTTCCTCCGCGATCTTGTGGACGTGCCTCGAGAGCTCCTTGCGCCGCTCCGAGGTGAGCGCGGGGATCGGGATCCGCACGACCTTGCCGTCGTTCGATGGGTTGAGGCCGAGGTCGGCGAGCTGGATCCCCTTCTCGATGGCTTTCATCAGCGACGGGTCGAACGGTTGCGCCACAATCAACGTCGGCTCGGGCACGGAGAGCGTGGCGACCTGATTGAGTGGCATCTTCGTGCCGTAGGCTTCGACATGGACCTGATCGAGGATTCCTACTGAGGCACGGCCTGTTCGCACGCCAGCCAGCTCGTGCTTCACATGCGCGAGGGCGGCATCCATCCGCTTTCCAACTTCAGCGAAGAGTCCTTTCAGATCGTTGACATCCATACGTGTGGCTCCGGGAAACGACGATTCTCTCACGCACGAACCAGCGAACCGACTGGTTCGCCGAGCACCGCCCGTCGCAGATTGCCTGCGGTCTTCAACTGGAACACCACGATAGGCAGGCGGTTGTCCATGCAAAGTGAGATGGCCGTTGCGTCCATCACCTTGAGACCCTGCTCGAGGACCTTGAGATACGAGATCGTATCGAAGCGCGTCGCGTCAGGATTGATCACCGGATCAGCCGAGTAGATGCCGTCCACTTTGGTACCCTTGAGGATCACTTCCGCCTTGATCTCCATGGCCCGAAGCGCGGCCGCCGTGTCGGTGGTGAAGTAGGGATTGCCTGTGCCCGCGGCGAAGACGACGACGCGGCCTTTCTCCAGATGGCGGATGGCCCGGCGACGGATGAATGGTTCGGCGACAGCCCGCATTTCGATGGCCGTGACGACGCGGGTCAGAACACCCTGTTGCTCGAGCGCGTCCTGGAGCGCCAGCGCATTGATCACCGTGGCGAGCATCCCCATGTAGTCGCCGGTCGCCCGGTCCATGCCGCGGGCGCTGGCGGCCACTCCACGGAAGATGTTGCCGCCGCCGATGACCACGGCGGTTTCCACCCCCAGGCGCTGGATGTCGCCAATCTCGGCGGCGATTTGGGTCGCGACGGCCGGGTCGATCCCGTAGGTCTGTTCCCCCATCAAGGCTTCGCCCGACAGCTTCAGGAGCACGCGCTTGTAGATGGGGGATGCGGGCGACGACATACGGAGGGCGATTATAGACGAACCGCTCCACCCGATGTGTCCGGGCGGGGAGCGGTCGTCAGGTTCACTGCAGTCTGGCGCCGGAGCGGCTAGTCGCTGGCCGCTTCGCCCACCTTGAAGCGCGCGAAGCGCGACACGGTGATGTTTTCGCCCAGCTTGGCGGCGGTTTCAGCCACGAGCTGCGATATCGGCACGGCCGCGTCGCGGATCGACGGTTGCTCCAGCAGAACCACCTGTGAGTAGAAGCTTCCGAGCTTGCCCTCGATGATCTGATCGACGACCTTGGCCGGCTTGCCTGAATCCGCAAACTGGGCCTGGTAGACTTCGCGCTCCTTCGCCAGGACGTCGGACGGCACGTCTTCCCGCTTCACATACCGCGGGTCGGCGGCCGCGATATGCATGGCGATCTCTTTCACGAGATGCTGGAATTGCTCGGTCCGGGCGACGAAGTCGGTCTCGCAGTTCACCTCGACCAGCACGCCCACCTTGCCGCCCATGTGGATGTAGCTGCCGACGAGGCCCTGGGTCGCGGCGCGGCCGGCCTTCTTCGCGGCCTGCGCGAGCCCGCGCTTGCGAAGAATGGTCGTCGCTTCTTCGATATCTCCGCCGGCCTCGACGAGCGCCGCCTTGCACTCCATCATGCCGACGCCGGTCTTCTCACGGAGGGTCTTCACGAGCGTTGCTGAGATGTCTGCCATCGGGTGACTCCGAAGAACAAGAGGTGACTGTCTTGAGTTGCCAGTTCTCAGTTGTCAGTCAACGTTACCCAGCTGAAGACTGACCTCAAAGACCCGTGTACACAACAACGCCGGCCCGGAACCGGGCCGGCTCGTTCAATAGGAACCGTGGTCCCGTCAGGCCGATGCCGGCGCGTGCTCGGCCCGGGGACGCCGCACCTGACGTTGTCCGGCCCGCCGGGTCTCGTCGCCGCCTTCGCCATCAGCGTCGGCTGCCGCATCGGCCTGCGAGGCCTCGTTGATGCCACGGCCCGACATGACGGCGTCGGCGATGCGCGATGCGAAGAGTCTGATTGCGCGCAGCGCGTCATCGTTGCCCGGAATGACGAAGTCCACCTCGTCCGGATCGCAATTGGTGTCCACGATGCCAATCACGGGAATCTTCAGTTTGCGAGCCTCGTCGACGGCGATCTTTTCCTTGCGAGTGTCCACGACGAACACCGCGTCGGGAAGCTTCGACATCTGCCGAATGCCGTCGAGGTTCTTCAGCAGCTTCCTCTTCTCCTTTTCCATTCGCGCGATTTCCTTCTTCGACAGCGTCTCGTACCGGCCGTCGGCGGTCATCGCCTCGAGATCGCGCAGCCGTCCGAGGCTGCGCTGAATGGTGGAGAAGTTGGTCAGGAGTCCGCCCAGCCACCGCTGGTTGACGAAGAACATCCCGCACCGCTGCGCTTCCTCGGCGACCACGTCCTGGGCCTGCCGCTTCGTGCCGACGAACAGCATCGTGCGCCCCTCGGCGGCGAGATTGGTGACGAACTCTTCGGCTTCCTTGAAGAGTTTCACCGTCTTGCCGAGGTCGATGATGTAGATGCCATTGCGCTCGCCGAAGATGAATTCCTTCATCTTCGGATTCCAGCGCTTCGTCTGGTGGCCGAAGTGCACGCCTGCCTCGAGCAGGTCTTTCATTGCGATCGCCGTCAAGCTGCCTCCATAGACTGCTGCAGTCCTTTCATCCGGTGGTTGAACACTACCGCTTGCTGAACTGGAACCGCTTGCGCGCGCCGGCCATGCCGTATTTCTTGCGCTCCTTGATCCGAGCGTCGCGCCTGAGCATGCCATCCTTCTTCAAGCGCTTGCGCAGCTCGGCGTTGTACTCGACGAGCGCGCGCGCAATGCCCAGGCGAAGGGCGCCCGCCTGACCCGCCACACCGCCACCGGCAACCGTCGCGAGAATGTCGAACTTGTCTACCGTCTCGGTGAGGAGCAAGGGCTGCTTGATCTGCGTGCGGAGCGCCTCGGTCGGAAAAAACAGGGCGAACTCGCGGTGGTTGATCGTGATCGCTCCGGCGCCTGGCCTGAGAAACACTCGAGCTGTCGACGTTTTCCGGCGCCCGGTTCCGTAATATTCAATGACGGCCAAGTTATGAGACCTCGTACGCGGAGGGTTTCTGCGCCGCGTGTGGGTGATCCGGCTTCGCGTAGACCTTCAACTTGCGGTACATCGCGTCGCCCAGTTTGGTCTTGGGCAGCATTCCTCGCACGGCTTCTTCGAGCATCCGCACCGGTCGCCTCGTCCGAACGACCCGTGCGCGTTCCTCACGAAGTCCACCTTCGTAGCCGCTGTGCTGCCGATAGAGCTTCTGATCTTCCTTCCGCCCCGTAAGGTTCACGCGATCGGCGTTGACGATGATGACGTGATCCCCGGTGTCGATAAAAGGGGTGTAGCTGGGCTGATGCTTGCCTTGTAGAAGACGCGCCGCGGCCGATGCGATCCGGCCCAATACCCGTCCATTGGCGTCGATAACGTGCCAGCGACGCTCCGGCATCGTCTTGGGGGTTACCACCTGCGTTCTCATCCCAAGGGGTCCCTTTCCGCGTAACCCGAACAACGGTAAACCCAAATCATACGTGGCCTTCGCGCCGGGTGTCAAGGATCGGACCGTGCAGAAAGGTGCACGATGAATGTCCCAGAACGAGCCGCCGTTGACGATGCCGTCGTCACGCGCGCCCGACAGATTTGTGGCTGAGTAGCCAAAACTGTAAGTCGGACTAGGAGTGCCGATCGCAGTTTTGTGGGCTCATCTGCGAAATCTAGTCGGTTGGCGCGGTTCAGCTGGTGGCACCGGGTTTGCGCCACGGTCTGTCGCGGACACCGAACCGCAATACGTGGGAAAAACCGGGCACCGAGCGCGCTGATGTGAGCGCGCAGTTGGAATTGATGTGAACATCCCCAGCTTCCGCAAGCCAAAGGCCGTCGTTGGCCTCGACATCGGGTCGAGCGCCATCAAGGCAATCGAGCTCAAGGCCGCGGGTCAGGGCTACCGGGTCGCCGCCTTTGCCAGCGAGCCGGTTCCACCCGACGCCATCGTCGATGGCGCGATCACCGACCGGGCCGCCGTGGCGGGCGCGCTCAAGCGACTCTTCAGTAACAGCAGTTTTTCGACCAAGGACGTCGCGGTGTCGCTCTCCGGGAGCGCGGTGATCGTCAAGAAGATCTCGCTTCCGGCCATGACCGCCGCGGAACTGGACGAGTCGATCTACTGGGAAGCCGAGCAGTACATCCCGTTCGATATCCAGGACGTCAATCTCGACTATCAGGTGCTCGAAGTCGGAACGAAAGGCGACTCCAAGAGCCCGATGGAAGTTCTCCTGGTCGCGGCGAAGAAAGACCGCATCACAGATTACACCGAGGTCATTACCCAGGCGGGTCGCGTCCCGATCATCGTCGACGTCGATGCCTTCGCGCTTCAGAACGCCTACGAGGTCAATTACGGTTTGACGCCGGACTCGGTCACCGTGCTGCTCAATGCGGGCGCAAGCGCGATCAACGTCAATGTCGTCGCGGCCCGGCAGTTGGTCTTCACCCGCGACATTTCCATTGGCGGCAACGCCTACACGGAAGCCGTGCAGAAGGAACTGCATCTGCCCTTTGAAAGCGCCGAGCGGGTGAAGAAGGGCGAGGCGGTAAACGACATCGGCGCCGACGACCGCGCTCCGGTACTCAAGGCAGTGACGGAAAACATCGCGCTGGAGCTGGAGAAGACATTCGAGTTCTTCAGAACGACCTCGACGCTCGATCACATCGATCGCATTGTCCTCACGGGCGGCGCCTCGAAGGTCGAGGATTTCGCTGCCTCGCTCGAAGAGCGGTTGGGGCTGCCGGTCGAGCTCCTCGATCCGTTCAAGAAGATCACATTCGAGCCGCGCAAGCTGGGGCTGGAGGACGAGAAAGCGGCCATTCAGCCGACGGCAGCTATCGCCGTCGGGCTCGCGTTGCGGCGACTTGGCGACCGATGATTCGGATCAACCTGCTCGCGGCGGAACGTGAGAGGTCAAAGCGGCAAGCCAAGCTTCAGGCGGGCCAGAAACTGACGCTTGCGTGCAGCCTGATTCTGGTGGCAACGGCGGCGGGAATTGGCTGGTGGTACTGGTCGCTCGGGCAGTATGCGACTCGGCTGGACGAGGACGTCGCGGCGGCGAAGGTAGAGGCGCAGCGTCTGCGCGGCGTCATTCAGCAGGTGCAGCAGTTCGATCAGAGAAAGATGCAGCTGCAACAGCGTGTGGCGCTCATCGAGCAACTGCGGCAGGGCCAGACCGGGCCTGTTCACATGCTAGACCAGGTCAGTCGAAGTCTTCCGGACGGATTGTGGCTCACAGAGCTCAAGCAGCAGGGGCCAGAGCTGACGATCGACGGACGCTGCACGACGTTGACGGCACTGTCCGATCTGGTGGGCAATCTGTCGGCATCGGGATATTTCAAGGACGGCGTGGAGATCCTCGACAGCGTGGTCGAGCCGGCGCCACCGCCGGCGGGAGAGCTGATTCGCTTTTCCGTCAAAGCACAGTTTTCTATGCCGGGGGGATAGAGGGATAGAGACAGTCACGCTGGACGTTGTAAAGCGAGCCGAAAGTAGCCCCGATAGGGGTGAGAAATGATGGACATCAGTCTGAGCAAATTGCCGTCGTCCGCACAGGTAGGAGTGTTCGCGACTCTGTCGCTGGCCGCCTGCGGCGTCTTCTACTACTTCTACGTGATGCCGGCGGCTGCCGACCGCGCCGTGAAGGAACAGGAGTTGGCTGCGCTGCGAGCAGACATCACCCGAGGCCAGGTGACGGCGCGGAAGCTTCCGGAGTTCCGGAAGGAAGTGTCGTCGCTCGAGGGCCGGCTCGAGAACCTGAAGTCAGTTCTGCCGGAGGAAAAAGACGTCGCCGATCTGCTTCGTCGCATTCAGACGCTGGCGTCGCAGTCCAATCTGGCGATCAAGGGGTTCAAACCCGAGCCCATCGCCACCAAACAACTACACGCCGAGTGGCCCATCGCGCTCGAACTCGACGGGACCTATCACAATCTCGGTCTCTTCTTCGATCGGATCAGTAAGTTCTCGCGAATCATCAATATCAGCGGCGTTCAGATTCGCGCGAAGGAGCGTCCCGAGGGGCAGTCCACGATCACGGCGCAGTGCATCGCCACGACGTTTGTGCTGCTCGATCCGAAAGCGGCCGCGAAAGCGGCTGCAGCTGGAGCGAAACGATGACGCGATGGGTGTCCTACGCGGGGCTGGCCTTTGCGCTGTTCGCAGCGTCGGTCGCGACCGGAGCGGCGCAGGCCGCGGCGGTACCGACGGCTCCTCAGCCGGAGACATTTACGTATAACCCCGATGGCCGCCGGGATCCGTTCGTGACCCTGCTGACGCACGGGACAGAACCCGGGGCGACGAACCGTCGAGGCGACGGGCTTGGCAATCTCGCTGTCGAGGACCTGTCGCTCAAGGGCATCGTCCGGAGTCGCGCCGGCTTCGTGGCCGTGGTTCAGGGACCGGACTCCAGGACGTTCATCGTCCATGCGAACGACCAGCTGCTCAATGGATCGGTGAAGACGATTACCGAACAGGACTTGATCGTGATGCAGAACGTCGACGATCCGCTTTCGATCGTCAAACAGCGAGAGGTCCGCAAGACCCTCCGGGCCATTGACGAGACGAAATGACCATGCAGACCCCAGCTACGAGACGAACCACCCTCGCGAACAGAGCCTCCGCCGGCAAGCGGCTTCTTGCCCTGGCGACGCCGGTGGTGTTGTCCCTGCTCAACGGGACGCCGCTGGTCATGACAGGCTGGGCGGAGGGCGCCGGCACCGGAGTCGTGTCGAACCGCAGAGCCACGATCCTGCGCACTGTCCAGACGTCTCTTCAGGACGGCGCAGTCGAGATCGTCCTCGGCGGCAACGGCAAGCTCGAGCCGTCCACCGTGACGGAGACGGAAGACCTTCCGCACCGGCTCGTTCTGGATTTCGATCGCGTGATCAGCGCCGCGCCGTCCATGACCGTTGTCGGCCAGGGCTCCGTCCTGCGCGTCAGAGTCGCGCAGAACAGCCGGACGCCTCTCAAAACCCGTGTCGTGGTCGATCTCGATACGCCCGCGCCGTATCGCGTCGAGACGACGGGCTACAACGGATACGACGTGCGCGTTGTCGTGGGTTCGTCGCTCGAACAACCCCAGATGGCGACGCCGGTCGCCACGACGGCATTCTCCGAACTCGGCGAGGCTCTGCCTCTGCTCGAGAGCGGGGCGCTCGCCAGCGTCTCCGCTCTGCAGGTTGTGGATCTCGACCTCCTGGACCTCGCCAAAGAAGAGCCGACGTCAGAAGTACCCCAGGTGCCTGAGCAACCCGCTAGCGTCGAGACGACCGGCTACAACGCATTCGACGTGCGCGCAATCGTGGGTTCGTCACTCGAACTGCCCCAGTTGGCGACGCCGGTCGCGACGACGACATTCTCCGAACTCGGCAGGGCGCCGCACTTGCTCGATAGCGAGCACCTCGGCAGCGTCTCCGCTCCGCAGGTTGTGGATCCCGGCCTCCTGGCGCTCGCCAAAGAAGAGCCGACGTCACAAGGGTCCCAGATGCCTGGGCAACCCGCGCCACCCCCGGTGCAAGTGCAGGCGCAGGCGGGACCCATTCCGGCTCCCGTCGTTGCTCCTGCCGCTGCGCTTCCTCCGGTGACACAACTGGAAGCGCAGTCGCCGGTCGAATCCATCCCAGAAGCGCCGGTTCCGACGCCGTCGATTGCAGCCGCGGCACAAACGCCGGCAGAGGTCGCCTCTACTGTCGACCGGCCGCCGACGGGCACCCTCGGGCTCGCCGCGCTCGTGAACAATCGATCGCAGTTGTCCGCGGCGGCGGGTCAGACCCCGATGCGCACCTACTCTGGGCATCCGATCAGTCTGGACTTCCAGAACGCGGATCTTCGCGCGGTGCTTCGCACGTTTTCGGAGATCAGCGGCCTCAACCTGGTGATCGACCCGGCGGTGAACGGCTCGGTGGACGTCACTCTGCGCGATGTGCCATGGGACCAAGCGCTCGATCTGATCCTGCGCGCGAACAAGCTAGGGTATGTCGTCGACGGCACGGTTGTGCGCATTGCCCCGCTCGCCGTCCTTGCCGACGAGGAAAGCCAGCGCCGCAAGCTGGCCGAAGAGCAGGCCCTCGCGGGCGAGCTGAACGTCATCACCCGGCCCCTGAGCTATGCCCGTGCCGAAGATATCAAGCTTCTCCTGACGCGAAGCGCGTTGACGCAGCGCGGAGAAGTGGAGGTGGACGTCCGCACCAATACCTTGATCCTCCGCGATCTACCTGTCGCACTGGCGACGGCGTCCGATCTGATCACGACGCTCGACAAACCGCAGCCCCAGGTCGAGATCGAAGCGCGAATCGTTCAGACCAACCGCGATTTCGCCCGTTCTATCGGAGTGCAGTGGGGCTTCAGTGGCCGTGCCGCTCCCGATCTTGGCAACACCCTCCCGTTCGCGTTTCCGAATCAGGCAGGCGTAACCGGCCGGATAGGAACTCAGAGCCCGCCGAATCAGCCGGCGGACTCGGCGGGGACGGCCGTGAACCTGGGCGTCCAGGCGGCGACCAGCGCCATTGGCGTCTCGCTGGGTTCAATCAATGGTGCGATCAACCTGGACGTCGCGCTCTCGGCACTCGAGCGATCGGGTAAGGGTCGCCTGCTGTCGACTCCTCGCGTGTCGACTCAGAACAACGTCGAAGCCGAAGTTACGCAGGGCGTCCAGATTCCGATCCAGACGGTGGCCAACAACACCGTCACCGTGAGTTTCAGAGATGCCGCTCTGACCTTGAAAGTCACTCCGCAGATCACTGCCGCAGGCACAGTAATCATGAAGATCTCGCTGGAGAACTCGACGCCCGATTTCACGCGGGCCGTCAACGGGATCCCGCCGATCAACACGCAGCGTGCCAACACCCAGGTGCTCGTCAACGACGCGCAGACGACCGTCATCGGAGGCATCTACATCAGCAGCGAGACGTTGCAGAACGACCGAACGCCTGGTCTCTATAAGGTGCCGCTGCTGGGCTGGCTGTTCAAGCGCGACAGCGTGACTGACGAGAGCCGCGAGCTCTTGATCTTCATCACGCCGCGAATCATTAAGGGATGACCGCATGGAACGTCGAGACTCATTGATTGGCGGACGACGCGTGTGGAGCATGGCAGCCATTGCCATGTGCCTGGCCTGGTCCGTTTCATGTAGCAGCGACACAATCAGGCAGGGAAGCTCTCCGGTGTACCTCACGATCGATTCGCTCTCTGCGGCGTCGGGGGCATCGCCGGATGCATTCGGCAACATCCTCGAGTCCGATGTCTTGACGCAGGGCAGTGTCTTCGAGGATCCGGGACGCGTCCAGATGCGCATAGTGCTCAAAGACCTCGGTGCGCCGGGCACGACGACCGGCCCATCGCTGACGAATCAAGTGACGATTACGCGCTACAGGGTGGTGTTTCGCCGGTCCGATGGGCGTGACACGCCAGGCACGGACGTTCCGTACGGTTTCGATGGTGGCGCCACCTCCACGATCACCGACTCCGGGACCACGTTCGATTTCACATTGGTCCGGGCGCAATCCAAGATCGAAGCGCCGCTCAAGCAGCTGACAGGCGGGGGTGGTGCCAAGTTGATTTCGACGCTCGCGGAGGTGACGTTCTTCGGTAAGGACGGCGCGGGTAACGAAGTCACCGGCAGCGGACTCATCAGCGTGAACTTTGCCGACTGGGCGGATCCTACCGGCTCGGGCGGGAGCGATGAGGGCGGCGATAGCGGAAGCGGAGACGGCCAGTGACTTCCAACATTCGAACGTTTATCGGCGCGGCGGCAATGCTGACCGTCGGACTGTCCGCCTGCACGACAGAGAAGACGGAGGCGCCACCGCTCTCGGGGCCTTCGGAGCTGGCTCTGTCGGTGTCAGTGTCAGCGACGCCGAGCGTGCTGACCCAGGACGGCGTATCCGAATCTCGCATCGACATCCGCACGCGCGACGCCAACGGCCAGCCGGCGCCGAACGTAGGCATGCGCGTCGAAATCACGCTTGGCGGGGCAATTTTCGACTTCGGACGGCTGTCCAGCAAGTCAGTGGTCACGGATGGCAACGGCCAGGCCAGCGTCGTGTATGTTGCGCCGCCGCCGCCCGCCGAGCCCGTCGACACCGGGACTGTGGTCACCATTCGGATCACGCCTTCGACGAGCGACAACAGGTCGTCGCTCGCGCGGACGATCGATATTCGGCTGGTTCCGGCTGGAGTGGTGCTTCCGCCAAATCTGCCACCGAGGCCGGCCTTTACGTTCTCACCCGTGAATCCCGTAGCGTTGACTGACGTCCATTTCGACGCATCGTCGTCCAACGACCTGGATGGTGCGATCGTTTCGTATCACTGGGACTTTGGTGACGGCGGTACCGGCAGCGGCGTGCAAATCGACCACGAGTATGAAGTGTCCGGCCAGTATTCAGTCGTCCTCACGGTGACCGACAATCGCGGGTCGGCCACCGCCTCGGTGCCGCAGTCGGTCACAGTGGGCGCGAGCACCGGACCGACGGCGGACTTCACGATCTCGCCCGAGTCCCCGGGCACCGGTCAGAAGGTCTTCTTCAACGCTTCAGCGTCCACGGCGACTGAAGGGCGGAAGATAGTGTCCTACAAGTGGAACTTCGGAAAGAGCAACGGGACCTCGGCGAGCGGGATCACCGTGTCCACCACGTACGATGTCACGGGTTCTTATACAGTCGTGTTGGTCGTCAAAGACGACGCAGGGCAGGAAGGCACAAAGTCGAAGTCGGTGTTCGTGGAGGATGATGGGGCCGGTGGCGTCACGGCCGCCTTCTCCTACTCGCCTGGAGATCCGGCGCCTGGCACGGAAATCTTCTTCGACGCGTCCGGGTCAACGAGCCCGAACGATATCGTCAGCTTCATCTGGAACTTCGGTGACGGCCACTCGGCCACCGGTCAGTTCCCGAGCCATACCTATACCGATGTCGGCGAGTACGTCGTGACATTGACGATCCGAGACAGCAGAGGGAAGGAGGACCAGATCAGTCACGACGTATCGGTACAATAGGGGAAGCGCACCTCGCACCCGTGGGCCAACGGGCGAGAGGTGAGGCAACTCTAAGTCCAGCAATTCATAAACGCCGGATCGTTTCGATCCGGCGTTTGCTTTATTCAGGAGGGAAGCGCGGACGCTTCCACTGATAAGTACTCAATGTCACTTGCACACAGCCAGATGATTGGCGAGAGGATCCGCCGGGTTCGGGCCCTCATGGAAGCCGTGCCGATCGATGGTTTACTGGTCACCCATCAGCCAAACATCCGGTACCTGACGAACTTCGCCGGATCCGGCGGCGTCGTCGTCGTGACCGACGACGCGCTCTGGCTGCTGACGGACTCGCGCTATGTCGGCGAGGTCGAAAACCTGTTTGCTTCGCCGTCCGGTCCTCCGGGAGCGGTGCTCGCCAAAGTGAAGGATTCATACGATGAGGAGTTGATCAGAGTGGTAAGCGGGCTGGGCATAGAGCGGCTCGGATTCGAGGCCGATCATCTGACGGTAGGCCGGCACGGCTGGATCGCTGACCGACTCAAGCCGGCCCCAACGGCCGGGAAGCGCGCACGGAGCCAGCTCGTTCCAACGTACAAGCTGGTCGAGGGGCTTCGACTTGTGAAGGACGTACATGAAATCGAAACGTTCCGGCGTGGGGGACGTCTGGTCTCAGCCGTTGCACGCGGAATCGTCGGCGAGGTCACCGCCGGTCGGACGGAGAGTGAGATCGCGATGCGCATCGACTGGGCAATGCGGGAGGCGGGGTTCGAGCGTCCGGCCTTCGACACAATTGTGGCGTCGGGCCCAAACAGCGCGATGCCTCATGCCCGACCCTCGGATAGGAAGCTCAGGGTCTCGGATTTGGTCGTGCTGGACTTTGGGGGGGTCTACGACGGATACTGCGTGGACTTGACCCGAACGCTTTCTGTTGGGGCAATCGACCAAGAAGCAGCCCGCGTCCATGCGGCAGTTTTGGAAGCGCAAGCCGCGGCGATTGCGGCCGTTCGGCCTGGCGTGTCCTCGACCGCCGTGGATGACGCAGCGCGCGAAGTGCTGACCTCGCGCGGTCTTGGCGACGCGTTTGGTCACGGCACCGGACATGGTCTCGGCCTCGAGGTTCATGAGGAGCCTCGCATCTCGCGCCGACGCCTCGACGCGCCGGTCGAGGAAACCCTGCTCCAGTCGGGGATGGTCTTCACCATCGAGCCAGGCGCATATCTGGCGGGCTGGGGTGGCGTTCGCATTGAAGATGATGTGCTGGTAACGACGGACGGATGTGAAGTCCTGACCAGCGTTCCAAAGGTGTTGAAGCCTTGAGCGGACCGGCCAATAGCGACCGCCGGCGGCCGACGCCCGACGTAGCGGATATGAATTTTGACGAGCTGAAGCAGATTCTCGACATGGTGCGTGAGCACGAACTGACGGAGTTCGAGCTCGAGCGAGACGGTCTCAAGATTCGCATCAAGAAGAACGGTGGGACTCATGGCGCCGTCGCCGTGAATGGCGCAGGAGCGCCGCCACAGGTCGTCGTGTCGGCGCCGCCACAAGCCACGGGAGACACCGGCACGCCGACGGTTGTGACCTCCGACAGCAGTCTGGCCGCGGCCGAGTCCGATGCGATCGAGCTTGCGGTGGTCAAGTCGCCGATCGTGGGGACATTTTATCGCTCTGCGGAACCGGGCTCTGCACCGTTTGTCGAGGTAGGGCAGCGGGTGAAGAAGGGCCAGGTGCTCTGCATCATCGAAGCGATGAAACTGATGAACGAGATCGATTCGGAGTACGAAGGGGAAGTTACGAACGTGTACGTCGAGAACGGGCAGCCGGTGCAATACGGGGAACGCCTGTTTGCGATCCGCACGGCATGATGTTCAAGAAGGTTCTCGTTGCGAATCGGGGCGAGATCGCGCTGCGGATTATCGTGGCGTGCCGCGAGCTCGGGATCAAGACGGTCGGCGTCTACTCCCAGGCCGACGAAAACTCGCTGCATCTTCGCTTCGCTGACGAAGACGTCTGCATCGGCCCGTCTCGGAGCGCCGAAAGCTACCTGAACGTGCCCGCGGTCATCAGCGCCGCCGAGATCACGGGCGCCGATGCGATCCATCCCGGCTACGGATTCCTGTCGGAAAGCGCCTACCTCGCCGAGGTCTGCGAAGCCTGCCACATCAAGTTCATCGGTCCCGATCCCAACGTGATCCGGCTGATGGGCGACAAGGCGAGGGCCCGGCGAGCGATGAAGAAAGCCGGATTGCCGGTGCTGCCCGGCACCGACGGACCCGTCGAGAACGAAGAGAAGGCGGTCAAGTTCGCGCGTGAGATCGGCTACCCCGTGATCATCAAGGCCACCGCCGGCGGCGGGGGTCGCGGGATGCGCGTGGTGCAGAACGCCGCGCAGATGGGACCGGCGCTGAAGGCCGCGCAACGGGAAGCCGAAGCCGCCTTCGGCGTCCGGGACGTCTACCTCGAGAAGTACATCGAAGGTCCCCGGCACATCGAAATCCAGATTCTCGGCGATCACTACGGCACTGTGGTCCACCTGGGTGAGCGTGAGTGTTCGATTCAGCGGAGACACCAGAAGCTCCTCGAAGAGTCACCCTCGACCGCGCTCGGCGAGAAGCTCCGCCGGAAGATGGGCAACCTCGCCGTCGATGCGGCTCGAGCCGTGCAGTACACGAATGCAGGGACGTTCGAGTTCCTGCTCGACCGGGACGGCCATTTCTATTTCATGGAAGCCAATACGCGGCTTCAGGTCGAGCACCCCGTGACGGAGATGGTGACGGGCATCGACATCGTGAAGGAGCAGATCCGGATCGCGGCCGGCGCGCGGCTGCCTTTCAAACAGAGCGAGGTCGTGTTCACGGGCCACGCCATCGAATGTCGCATCAACGCCGAGGATCCGGAGACGTTCGTGCCGTCGCCGGGCGTGATTCATGGATTCAGCATGCCTGGGGGACCGGGAGTGCGCGTTGATACGGCCGCGCATCCCGAATGCACCATCACGCCGTACTACGACTCGATGGTGGCGAAGCTCATCGTACACGGCCGGGATCGGCAGGAAGCCATCGGCCGAATGAAACGGGCGCTCGAGATGACGGTGATCGAAGGCATCAAGACATCGATCCCGCTCCACCTGAAGATCCTCGCAGACGAGGATTTCGTGGCGGGCCGCCTCAGCACGTCCTTCATGGATCGTTTCGTCGTCAAGCCGTCGAGTGGGCGGCTCGCCGAAGCGGTCTGATCTCCGCCCGACCAGCCAGGTCGCGGTCGTGCGCTTTCCACCTCTTTACGCAATCGTTGACGTTGAGGTCGCCGCGCGGTTCGGCGTCAGTCCGCTTGCCGCGGCGCGGGCGTTCCTCGCCGGCGGCGCGCGCTGCCTCCAGCTGCGCGCGAAAACTCTGGCCGGCGGAGCCTTTCTTGTACTCGCACGTGAAGCCGTGGCGGTCGCCGCCTCGTATCAGGCTCTCCTCATCGTCAATGACCGCGCCGACGTGGCGGCGATGGCTGACGCCCATGGCGTTCACCTTGGACAGGACGATCTCCCGCCCGCGGCGGCGCGGCGGATGCTCGGCGACCGCGCCATCATCGGGTTGTCCACTCACACGGGCGAGCAGCTCCGGGCGGCGGCTCTCCAGCCGTTGACTTACGTGGCCGTCGGTCCCGTCTTCGGTTCGACCACCAAAGAAACGGGCTATGCGGCTGTGGGACTCGGGCTGGTCGGCGAGGCGTCTCGGTTGGGTCTCCCGGTCGTGGCCATCGGTGGCATCACACGCGCCAATGCTCGATCGGTGCTTCACGCCGGAGCGGCGTCTGTCGCGATCATTTCCGATCTCTTCACCGGCGACTCTGAGACCCGCACACGGGAGCTCGTCACGATCCTGGGTTCATAGCGCGAAAACGGACGTCACGCGGACCGCATGTGTCGATCCGTGACAGTCTGTGACACGGGCAGGAGTCGAACTTTGTCCGTGTATAATGCCGTCCCTCGTTGTTTGTAACCGTCGTAAAGCCGGGGCGTTCCGTCGCAAGGGCTGCTGCGGGATCGATGCCGGATGGGTACGTTCGACCCTCGTTGGAGGCTTATGGATTCCAATCTTCTGAAGACCAAGTCCATCGAGCAGCTGGTCGGTGACGTCGAGCACGGCGGGAAGTCGCTCAGGCGGACGTTGGGCCCTCTGGATCTCACGCTGCTCGGTGTCGGGGCCATCATCGGGACAGGGATCTTTGTCCTCACGGGCACCGCGGCGGCCAACCAGGCCGGGCCGGCGATCGTGGTGTCGTACCTCGCGGCCGGACTGGCGTGCGGCTTTGCCGCGCTCTGCTATGCGGAGTTCGCCGCGATGATTCCGATCGCGGGTAGCGCCTATACGTACTCGGTACGCAACGCTCGGCGAGATTTTCGCGTGGATGATCGGATGGGACCTCATTCTGGAGTACGCCGTCGGGTCGATGACGGTGGCCATCGGGTGGAGCGGCTACTTCCAGCGGATTCTGGCGGGCTTCGACATGCACCTGCCGCTCTGGATGACGGCATCTCCCGCCGCGGTCGAAGGTGCCGTGATCAACCTGCCGGCCGTCTTCATCGTGCTGGTGATCATGGTCATCCTCGTCGTCGGTGTCCGCGAGAGCGCCCGATTCAACGCGGTGATGGTGACCATCAAGCTCGCGGCTGTGCTCTTCTTCATCGTTGTCGGCGCCGGCTATGTCAAGCCGGAGAACTGGTCGCCATTCGCTCCTTACGGCTGGTCGGGAATCATGGCCGGAGGCGCGGTCGTCTTCTTCGCGTACATAGGCTTCGACGCCGTGTCGACCACCGCCGAAGAAGCCAAGAATCCGTCGCGCGATCTGCCCATCGGCATCATCGCCTCGCTCTTCATCTGCACGACGCTCTATCTGATCGTCGCCGGGATCCTGAGCGGCATCCTGCCCGTGACGCAGTTCAAGAACGACGCGCAGTTCCTGAATGCGCCAGTTGGTTACGCGCTCAATGTGATCAATCAGGACTGGGCAGCCGGCCTTGTATCGGCGGGCGCCGTGGCGGGCATCACCAGCGTGCTGCTCGTGATGCTGATGAGCCAGCCTCGCATCTTCTTCTCGATGAGCCGGGATCGGCTGTTGCCGGCAGGCGTCAGCAAAGTGCATCCCAGGTTCAGGACGCCGTACATCACCACCATCATCACGTGCGTCATCGTCGCGATCGCGGCCGGGCTCATCCCGATTCAGGTCGTGGGCGAGATGACGAGCATCGGTACGCTCTTCGCCTTCGGCATCGTGTCGCTCGCGGTCATGGTGCTGAGAGTCAAGCGCCCTGATGCCCATCGGCCGTTCAAGGTTGCGGGCGGAAACATCATTCCGATACTTGGTGTCGTGTCCTGTCTCTATCTGATGGTGAGCCTCACGGTCATGACGTGGGTCCGATTCCTCGTGTGGCTCGATCTCGGCATGTTGATCTACTGGTTCTACGGGCGGACTCACAGTCCGCTCGTCGATCAAGCTGAAACGGCAAGCCGAACCGCGGTGGAGGGGCTCGCCAACGGATTGACGATGCTCGGGTATATGGTGACGTTCAACGGCTTCGCGATTACGCTCCTCGCGTACCTGACGGAGTTCGGGGTCACCAGCATCGAGTCCGCACGATGGGAAGAGCTCGACGGCGTCCTGCGGCACATCGGTCTGAGCGTGACGCCTGAGATCGCCGATCGATTCGGGCTGACGATCTTCGGCATCGGCATCGTGTCAATTGCGGCCGGGTGGCTCCTGTCGACGGCGGTCGGCCGGAAATCACCTGCACAGGCGGGAAGAGCGTAGAACGCCGCCGTTAAACCGTGACAGACAGGGGAGAGGGCGGCCGCCGGCATCGCCTCGAAGGGCCGGTACTTGCGTCCGTCCTGCTGGCCGCAGTCGTTCTGGGCGGCACTGTCGGGTATGTGCTGATCGAAGGGTGGAACGTGTGGGACGCGTTCTTCATGACGATCATCACGATCACGACGGTCGGATACGGAGAGGTGCATCCCCTGTCGTTCCGCGGGGAGGTCTTCACCGCCCTCCTCGTCATACTCGGCGTCGGCGGCGCGTTCTATACTTTCTCACTCTTGGCCGCCCTCGTCGTCGAAGGCGGCCTCCGGGCCCGCCTCGAAAGGCGTCGATACAAGCGCATGCTCGAAAACGTCGAGAATCATTTCATCGTGTGCGGCTACGGCCGCATCGGTGAAGTGATCGTCCAGGAACTCAAACGGCACAATGTCCCGTTCGTCGTGGTCGAGCGCGATCCCGAGCGTGTGCGGGCGGTGATTGAAAATGGCGGACTCGCGGTTGAGGCCGATGCGAGCAAGGAAGAGGTCCTCGAACGCGTAGGCCTCAGGAAGGCAAAGGGCCTGATCGCGGCAGTCGGCACCGATGCGGAGAATGTCTATGCCGTGCTGACGGCCCGGGTTTTGAAGCCCGACCTCTATATCGTGGGTCGGGCGGAAACGGCCGATGCTGTCCGGAAACTGAAGAGAGCCGGCGCGGATCGCGTGATATCTCCGTATCAGATCGGCGCACTGCAGATGGCACAGACCGCGATTCGACCGGCGGTCGTGGACTTTGTAGAGCTGCTCACAAAACATCAACACCTCGAAATGAACCAGGTCAGCATCGCCGATCAGTCACCGTTGAACGGTCAGTCCATCGCCGAGGCCAATCTTCGCCAGCGCTTCGGCATCATCGTCGTGGGGATCCAGCACGGTCGGGGCGTCATCGAGTTCAATCCGTCGCCCGATTTTCGTATGCACACCGACGATCTCCTGGTCGTCCTCGGACCCGCCGATGCGGTCCGACGACTCACGACGCTCGCTGCGGCACCTGAGTAGCCCGGATGGGAGCGCGGATCCTCGACGGCGCGGCCATCTCCCGCGCAATTCGGGCGGAGCTCAAGCCTCGGGTGGAGCGCTTCACGGCGCGTTCGGGCCGCCCACCTGGCCTCGGTATCGTATTGGTCGGCGACAATCCCGCCTCCGAGATCTATGTTCGCAACAAGGTAAAGGCCGCCGGCGAAGCCGGCATTCGCACGGACCTCCTGCGCCTCCCAGCGTCCGCCTCGCTGCCGGAGGTGTTGGCGCGGATTCGGGACCTGAACGTGAGCCCGGAGTATGACGGCATCCTCGTACAGTCGCCGCTTCCGGAGTCCATGGGCGCGTCAGCCGATGAGGCCGTGTCAGACGCCGTTGCACCAGGTAAGGATGTAGATGGATTCCATCCGCTGAACGTGGGGCGCCTGGTGCAGAACCGCCCGTGTCTGACCCCCTGCACACCGACCGGCGTGATCGCGTTATTGGACCGAAGTGACATTCAAATCGCCGGTTCGCACGCCGTGGTCATCGGCCGGAGCGGCATCGTCGGCAAGCCGATGGCGTTGCTGCTCCTTCATCGCAATGCCACCGTCACCGTCTGTCATTCCCGGACCCGAGATCTCGCTCGCGAAGCGTCGCGCGCGGACCTTCTGGTGGCTGCAATCGGCAGGGCGGGATTCGTGAGACCCGATTTCGTCAAGCCCGGCGCGACGGTTATCGACGTGGGCATCAACCGAATCACCGATAGCCATCAAGCCCGCGAGTTGTTGGCAGGCGCTGCGGGGCGCATGGCCGATTTCGAGCGCAGGGGGGAAGCCGTGGTCGGCGATGTGCATCCCACGGTGTCGCAGGTCGCTGGCGCGCTGACTCCGGTGCCCGGCGGCGTAGGACCGTTGACGATAGCGATGCTGCTGGCGAATACGATCAAGGCCGCCGAACTGGCGGGTTCTGAATCCTCTTAGCATTTCCGATCATGCACCGCGTTGCCCTGACCGGCGGCATTGCAACGGGGAAGACGCATGTGCTCGACCGGTTCGCGCGTTTGGGTATCGCCACGATCGACGCCGACGACGTGGTCCATGAATTGTTCGGCTCCGGGACTCGGATCGCGGCGATGGTGGCAGAGCGTTTCGGCAGAGACATGTTGCGGCCAGATGGTTCAGTGGACCGAAGGCGCCTTGGCACTCTTGTGTTTTCGGATGATGCCGCACGCGGAGACCTCGAGGCCATGGTGCATCCCGAGGTGTACGCGCGAATTGACGCCTGGTTTTCGGCCTTGGATTCGGAAGGCACTGACTTCGCCGTGGCTGGCATTCCTCTCTTGTACGAAACCGACCACGCCGCTGCCTTCGACAGCGTCGTCGCCACGCTCTGCTCGCCCGAGCAGCAGATTGCGCGCATCGTCGAACGGGACGGATTGTCGGAAGGCGAGGCGCGCCAGCGACTGGCGGCTCAATTGCCAGCCGCTGAAAAAGCCCGGCGCGCGACGTACGTGATCCCGACCGAGGGATCCAAGGCCCAAACGGATCGCCAGGTGGACGAGCTCGTTCGGCTTCTTCGCGCCCGCACCTGACGCCCTCGCGAGCGATCAGGCGCCCGGGTCCTCGGCGTCCTTTGCGGGAGCGATGCGTTCCTCCACGAACGTGTTCCATTCGTGGCAATGCGGGCACTGCCAGAGAAGTTCCGTGCTTCGGTAACGGCAGCGAATGCAGACGTGCGGGTCGAGATAGAAGACGGAGTGACGCGTCAGTTCGACATACCGACCCACGAGCTGACGATCGAGGTCCAGCCGCGTGAGGAGCTGCCAGATGCTCTGGTGGACCGTGAACGAGTGCGGATTCTGCGCGAGGGATTCGAACAGGAGCTCAAGCGCCGGGCGCGCCTCTCCACGCGCCGCCAGGAAGTTCGCGAGCGCAAGCCTGCCTCTCCAGTCCTGAGAGTTTTCCTGGATGAGCCTGCGGCAGAGCTGCGGAAAGCGATCGGGAGTCTCGCTCTTCGCGTAGGCCGCTTCGAGCCGGTCGAACGTCAGATAGGCGCGTTCGGGGGCGATCTGAACGACGGTCTCCCAGAGCGACGTGGCCTGTGATGCATTTCCCTCAATCATGCGCACGTCACCGAGATTGAGGTAGGCGGGCACCGCCTTCTCATCGAGCTCAATGGCAGCTTCGAATCGGTTTGCCGCGGTCCGATAGTCCTGCCTCTTCATGGCCTCGAGGCCCAGCTCGGTTTCGAGGAAGGCCAGGATCGCCTGATTTCCCGAGAGGTTTCCTTCGCCGGCCTGCCGGATCAGCTTCTGGCGGATTTCATAGGCACCTTGCCATTGGTGCTGGTCCTCCTGGAGCTTCTCGAGGTTCACGAGCGCGTACTGGTTGTCCGGATCGAAGCGGAGAACCTCGCTGAAGGTTTCGAGCGCGCGATCCACGAACCCGCCCCGCTTGAAGTCCAGGCCCAGGCAGAGCAGAACGTACGCATGCTCGAGCTTGGTCAACTTCGGCCGCTGAAGGAGAGACTGGTGCAGATTGATTGCACGGCCCACCTGTCCCTTCTCTCGATAGAGGTTGCCCAGAATCATGTGGATTTCGAGGGCATCGGTGTCGAGGGAGGCGGCCTTGCTCAGCTCCTCAATGGCCTGGTCCAGCTGATGAGAAACGAGGAAGTTGAGACCCAGAATGTAGTGCGGAGATTCTCGGGCCTTTCGACGGTCGATCCATCGACCGTCGCGGAGCTTGTAACGCTCCCACGCCTTGCCGACGGCGATGCCGAGGAGCAACGCCACGAGGGCCGCGAGAAGGGGACCGAAGCCTCCCATCATTTCGCGGCCTTTGATGTGTACTCGCGAACGAGCGCGTCCCACTTCCGCTGCGCCCGCAGGACGAATTCGATGAACTCGCGCACCGCCCCATCACCACCCCGCGAGCGGCTCGTCCAGTCCACGCGCGCGAGCACTTCCGGGGCAGCGTTTGAGGGCGCCGCGGACAATCCCACCGCGCCGAGCACCGGCAGGTCGAGAACGTCATCGCCCATGAAGGCCACTGCTCGGTCGTCCAGGCCCCGGTCGGCGAGAATCTGTCGGTAGACGTTGAGCTTGGACGTGGCGCTCTGCTGGACGATGGGGATGCCGAGTTGAGCCGCGCGGGCGGTCGTTGCGGCAGAGTGTCGTGCAGACAACAACCCGATCGTCAAGCCCGCGCGCTGTGCCCAGACGATACCGGTCCCGTCGCGAATGTCGAACTGCTTCGACTCTGAGCCGTCACCGTGCAGGAGAATCTTGCCGTCGGTCAGCACGCCATCTACATCGAAGAGGAGCAGGCGGACGCGAGTGGCCTTCGCCGCCGCGTCTGGACGCGTCGGCCGCGCCCGCGATCGTGCTTTCGTCGTCGTACGCGTCGGCATGGCGGTCAAAGGCGGGCGGCTCAAATGAGCTCGGTCCGCCAAAGGTCATGGAGATGGACGACGCCTTCGACGGCGTGGGCATCGGTGACGACAACGATCGAGGTGATCTTGCGTTGCTCCATCAGGTTCAGAGCCTGAACGGCCAGCAGGGACCGGTCAATCGTCACGGGGTTGCGGGTCATGACCTCGCCTGCCCGCCGTTCGAGGATGTTGGAGGTCGTGGCCATGTGCCGCCGCAGATCTCCGTCGGTGATGATACCCGCGAGACGGCCACTTTCCTCGACTACGCAGGTCATGCCGAGACCCTTTTTCGACATTTCGTAGATCACATCCTTGATGGTCGTCTCAGTCGAGACGATAGGTGCTTGTGGTCCTCCGTGCATTAGTTGCTCGACCCGCATCAGCCGCTTACCAAGTTTTCCACCCGGATGAAGATTGGCGAAGTCTTCTTGTCTGAACCCCTTCTCGACGAGGAGGGTCATCGCCAGCGCGTCACCGATCGCGAGCGCCGATGTCGTGCTCGCTGTCGGCACCAGATTGAGAGGGCAGGCCTCGGCGCTGACACGACAGTCGAGCGCAACCGTCGCCGCCCGACCAAGGGTCGAGGCGATGTCGCCCGTGATGGCGATGAGTTTCGCGCCAAGTCGCCCGATGGTTTCGAGAAGGCGCAAGAGCTCCTCGGTCTCCCCGCTGTAGGAAAGCGCTATCACCACATCCTCGGCCTGGACCACGCCCAGGTCGCCGTGGATGGCTTCGGCCGGATGGAGGAAGAAGGCCGGAGTCCCGGTGCTCGCGAGCGTCGCCGCGATCTTCCGACAGATGATCCCGGACTTGCCCATGCCCGTCACGATTACCCGCCCCCGGCAGTCGCGAAGCAGCGCGACCGCGAGCTCGAAGCGTTCGTCGAGGCGGTCAACGAGCGCGAGAATCGCGGCGGCTTCGGTCTGCAGGACCTTGCGGGCCAGCGTGAGATCTGCCATCAGGCGTGCGCCTCGGCGCGCTTTGTAACGGCGTCGGTTTCGACCAGACGCGATAGCAGCCGGTCGAGCCGGCCGAGCGGCAGGGCGTTCTGGGCATCGCTTCGAGCCGCGCTCGGATCGTCGTGCACTTCGAGAAAGACGCCATCAACACCGGCGGCGACGCCGGCGGCGGCCAGGGGCTCGATATATTGTCCCAGCCCCGCGGTGACGCCTTGTCCTCCTCCCGGCAGCTGAAGGCTGTGCGTGACATCGAACACCACCGGGTACCCGAGCGCTCGGAGCATCGGGAATGCCCGCATGTCCACCACAAGATTGTTGTAGCCGAACGCGAATCCGCGTTCGGTCACGAATACGCGCGAGTTCCCTGATTCGGTGACCTTTTCGACGGCGTAGCGCATGTCAGCCGGCGCGAGGAACTGTCCCTTCTTGAGGTTGACGGCGCAGCGGGTCCGCGCCGCGGCGACGATCAGGTCGGTTTGCCGCGAGAGAAACGCAGGAATTTGGAGCACGTCCACCACGGCGGCCGCTCGCGCGGCATGAGCTGGCTCGTGGATGTCAGTCAGAATCGGCAGACCGGTTCTCGCCTTGACGTCGCTGAGCACCTTCAGGCCCTCATCCAGACCGGGGCCGCGGAAGGATCGAATCGAGGTTCGGTTGGCTTTGTCGTACGACGCCTTGAAAATGAGCGGCACGCCGTGCTTGCCGGCGATTTCCTTGAGTGCCAGCGCCGTTGCCAGCGCGTGCGCGGCGCTCTCAATCACGCACGGACCCGCAATCAGGACAAGACGATTCCCGCCGCCGATTGACAGCGACCCAATCGTGACCGGCTGCACGGACGACATTATAGATGACGAGCCAGAGCGATGAGGGTCGGTGTTCCGCGCGGGGTGACTGCCAGGCGGCCGGAGAACGAGGTCAGACGGCTACGCCTGCGACAGCCGGCCGATCGCTCTTGCGCAGCTTGTGCCGATAGCTCGCCTCGACGAAGCTCGCAAAGAGTGGGTGCGGATGAAGAGGTTTAGACTTGAACTCGGGATGGAACTGCACGGCCACATACCATGGATGTCCGGGCAGTTCGATGATCTCCACGAATTTGCCGTCCGGCGATCGACCGGAAATCCTGAGGCCCTTCTCGGTCAAGGCACGTTCGTACAGGCAATTGAACTCGTAGCGGTGACGGTGACGTTCGTGGATCAGGGAAGCCCCGTAGATCCTGCTGGCGAGCGACCCCGCCACGAGGTCGCACGCATACTGCCCGAGCCGCATGGTTCCACCAAGGTCGTCCACTCCGAGCAGGTCCCGGAGTTTGTAGATGACTTTGTGCGGCGCGTCGGGCTCACATTCCGTTGAGTCGGCGCCCTCGAGGCCGCAGACGTCTCGCGCGTACTCGACCGCTGCCCACTGAAATCCGTAACAAATCCCGAAATACGGAATCTCGCCTTCGCGCGCGACCTGCGCGGCCTTCATCATTCCACGGGTGCCCCGATCCCCGAAGCCGCCTGGGACCAGGACGCCGTCGGCCCCATCGAGCAGGCGGCCGCCGTCAGGCGCCTCCAGCGCTTCAGCTTCCACCCAGCGGATGTTGACGCGAAGTCGATGGGCGAGCCCTCCGTGAAAGAGCGCCTCAGTCAGGCTCTTGTACGAATCTTCGTAGCCGACGTACTTGCCAACCACGTGGATGGTGACTTCGTCGGATGGATGCTTGATGCGATCGACGAGCTCTTTCCATGCCTCCATACGCCGCTCGGTCTGCGGCAGGCCGAGGCGCTTGAGGATGATGCGGTCGAGGCCTTCCTCGCCGAGGACCATCGGGACCTCGTAGATCGAGGGCACGTCCTTGGCGGTAATGACGCTCTCTTCGTCCACGTCGCAGAAAAGCGCGATCTTCTTCTTGATCTCGGTCGGCAGCAGACGGTCCGTCCGGCAGAGCAGGATGTCCGGCTGAATGCCAATGGACCGCAAGTCGCGGACGCTGTGTTGAGTGGGTTTGGTCTTGAGCTCGCTGGCGGTTCCGATGAAGGGGACGAGTGTCAGGTGGACGTAGAGGGTGTTCTCGCGGCCGACGTCCTGTCGAAACTGTCGGATGGCCTCGAGGAAGGGGAGGCTCTCGATGTCGCCGACCGTGCCTCCGATCTCAACCAGGACGATGTCAACATTTCTCGCCACCGTCCGGATGCTGTCTTTGATCTCGTTGGTGATGTGCGGAATGACCTGAACCGTGCGGCCGAGGTAATCCCCGCGGCGCTCTTTCTGGATGACCGATTGATAAATCTTGCCCGTGGTCCAGTTGTGATTCCTCGTCGTGACCGTACTCGTGAACCGCTCGTAGTGTCCCAGATCCAGGTCCGTTTCGGCGCCGTCATCGGTGACGTACACTTCACCGTGCTGAAACGGGCTCATCGTTCCCGGATCCACGTTGATATACGGATCAAACTTCTGGAGCGTCACCTTGTAGCCGTGACCCTCCAGCAGACACCCCATGGACGCGGCCGCCAGTCCCTTGCCCAGGGATGACACGACGCCGCCGGTCACGAAAATGAATTTCACGGGCCGACCACTGGTGTTGTTCATGTGCCTCAGCTTCGAAGAGGGGATAGGGACATTCGCCGAATCCGTTCGAGATCTTCGGGCGTGTCCACGCTGATCGAGTCGTACTCGGTTTCCACGGCTTTGATCCGAAACCCGTGCTCGAGGGCGCGTAGCTGTTCGAGCGACTCGGTGCGCTCGAGCGCCGTGGGTTCGAGCCGGGCGAATGCCAGGAGAAACTCGCGGCGGTAGACGTACAGCCCGACGTGCTTCCAGGCGACCGCCGGGCCGCCCTGGCGATTGAAGGGAATGGGCGAACGCGAGAAATACAGCGCGAAGCCGTCGCGATCTACGACGACTTTCACGACGTTCGGGTTGGCAAGGTCCGACGGGTCGCCGATCCGGGTCCGGAGCGTCGACATCATCAGCGTCGCGTCCTGTTGGAATGGCTGGACGGCTTCGTCGATCATCTGCGGATCGATCAAAGGCTCGTCGCCCTGGACGTTGACGATCAGCTCACAGCTCAACTGCTCGGCAACCTCGGCGAGGCGATCGGTTCCACTTGCGTGGTCCACGCGTGTCATCACCGCCCGGCCCCCGAATCGTTCGACAACGCGCGCGATCCGCTCGTCATCGGTAGCGACAATGACGGCGCCGACCGCGCGGCTCTCTGACGCACGGCGATACACATGTTCGATGATGGGGGTTCCGCCCAGATCGGCGAGAGGCTTCCCAGGAAAGCGGGAAGACGCGTAGCGGGCCGGAATAACGACGACGGTTTCTGGTGGATTCGGTAAAAGCGGTCCGCGAGAAAAACCCGAAGGGTGCACGCGGAATAATATCACAAGTCCTCGCCCGCTCCCGCGCTTGGAAACGGTCCGCCTGCGGTGCTACACTTGAGATTCACCTCACATGAAGGTCAAACAGGCGGTTGCGGTCGCGCTGTCGGTCGCGGCGGTCGCGGCTTGGATCGGCGTGGCTCGATGGTTCAGCGCACGCGACGACGAATTCTCGCGCGCGACGGGACGAACGAGAGTCGCTTCGTCGAACGGCGCGCGTCTGGACGTTGAGCTGGAGCGCCTTGCGCCCCTTCGTTCGATTCGTGCCGATGCGATTCGCTCGTCGCACCGCAACCCGTTCCGCTTCAACGAAGTCCGTCGTCCGCCGGCAGAGTCCGACGTTGATCGACCGGCTATCCAGTCCCCGCTTCCACCGGCGGGCCTCGGGTTGAAATTGGCGGGGATAGCGGAAAGCGCGGGCGCCGAAGGTCCTGTCCGGACGGCAATCCTGTCGACTCCCGGCGAGCTCTATTTGGTCAAGGTCGGCGACCGGTTTGCTACGAGATATCGCGTCGAGCGGATCGGGGCCGATGCCGTCGAGATTCAAGACGGCTTGACCGGGCGGCCGGTCACGATCGGCATGAGATAGTCCGGCGCTTCACGCCAGACGAATCAGCCAGGCCTCCCGCACCGCCGATATCCGGCGCACTTCCCGCAGCAAGGCCTCGGTCAACGTCGGCGAGCTCAACGGGCCTTCATCGTCGTCGTCCAGATTCACAATACCCATCGCGCCCGTGTCGGTTCTGCCGAGCGCGAAGTTGGCGATGTTGACACCGGCACGCCCCAGAATCGTTCCGACGAGTCCAATCACGCCAGGTTGGTCATCGTTGGCGAGCAGCAGCAGAGTGCCCTCGAGAGGCGCTTCTACCGGAACACCGGCGACGGAGACGAGACGCGGGCGACCGGGCTCGAATACCGTGCCCTCTACCCAGCGCTCGCCCGCGTCGGTGTGCAGCTTCACCGAGAGCAGACTCGTATAGTCGCGCCCACGCGAACTGCGTGATTCGACAATCTCGATCCCTCGACTGGCGGCAATCGCCCGGGCGTTGACCGCGGTTACGGCTGTCGAGAGGATCGGCCGGAAGAGTCCGACCAGCACTGCGGGACCCAGAAGCTCACTGCGGGCCTGAGCGAGCTCCCCGTAGTACCGGAGTCCGACGGCGTGTGTCCGCGCCTCGCCCATCTGACTGACGATAGTACCCAGCCGCTCGGCCATGAGCAGGAACGGGCGCAGCCGCCGGTACTCCTCGACGCCGATCGACGGAAAGTTCACCGCATTGCGAACGATCCCATCGAGAAAATAGTCCTTGACGGCGAGGACGGTGTCGATACCGACGAGCTCTTGTGCCTCTTTCGTCGATGCCGCGATATGTGGGGTTGCAATCACCGCCGGATGCGAGGCGAGTCGCCAGTCGCGCGGCGGTTCCTCGCCGAACACGTCGAGTGCGGCCCCGGCAATCCTTCCCGACTCGAGGGCATCGAGAAGCGCGCCTTCCTCGATGAGATCGCCGCGCGCCGTATTGATCAGGCAAGTGCCCGGCTGGCAGAGCGCCAGCCGCTCGGCATTGATCAGGCCTTTGGTTGTGCCCGTCGAAGGCAGATGGAGCGTGAGGTAGTGCGATCGCCGGCAGACTTCGTCAAGCGGATGGAGGGCAACCCCGAGATCCTGCGCAAGTTGAGACGAAATGAACGGGTCGTGGGCGATCACGTTCATGCCGAAGCTTCGGGCTCGATGCGCGACCTCTTGTCCGATCCGGCCGAGACCGACGATTCCGAGCGTCTTGCCCCGCAGCTCGGCGCCCGTGAATCCCTTCTTGTTCCAGTGCTGGCGTTTCATCGCCGCATCTGCGGCCGGAATGGCCCGGGCGAGCGACAGCATGAGCGCGCAGGCATGCTCGGCCACACTGGTGCTGTTGGCGCCCGGCGAGTTCAGCACAAGAATGCCTCGCTCGCTTGCCGCCTGAACGTCGACGTTGTCGACTCCGGTGCCGGCCCGGGCGATGACTCGGAGGCAAGGTGAAGCGGCGATGAGTGGGCGATCGACGGTGGTGGCGCTGCGAACGATCAGCGCCTCTGCATCGGCGAGGGCTCTCTGAAGATCTTCTACGGACCGACGAGGCCGATGGTCCACCACCCATCCGTCAACCTGCTCGAGCACCTGAACGGCTGAGGTTGGAAGGTCATCGGCGATGACGATCTTCATCTGCGATGCCGCTCGAAAATGCTGGATGCGGCGTCAGGAGACACGTTGCGCTGAAGACTGCGGCCGGTTCAAGGCCGCCGCGCGTTTTGGTCCGATGCTTCGCAGGTAGTTCACGAGGTTCCACATGTCCGTGGCGGTCAGTTTCTTGCCGAACTTCTTCATCCCGTCCTTGGTTCCGTCGCGAATGACGACGAAGAGCTCGCCATCGGTCTCGCCATGCTTCCACTCGGCATCGGTCAGGTCGGCGGGCGGGGTGTCGAGGTCTTCACCCATCATGCCGTCGCCTTTTCCTTCGTCGCCATGACACTCAGAGCAATGTTCGACGTACAGTTTTTGCCCGGCGGCGATCGATTCGGCCGTTGCCTGAACCGGATTGACAAGTTTCTGCTGATCCGGATTCGCCTGCGAGGCCGTCGGTTGGCTCTGGTTCGCACGCAAGCCGACAGACAACACGACAGCGACCAGCCACGCGAAGCTTGAAACTACGAGCATGCGATTTGCACCGCCCATCTGCACCACTCCTGACGCTCGTTCTTCCTCGCATCGCACCGTGCACGCGCTCGATGACGACGAGGAGATTGCTTACAGTATAATCTCTCGTTCTTCCGGACGATCCTCGACCGATGAAGATTCGTCGCCTCACGGTAGTGCAAACTGCTAAATCGTTCCAAACGTCGGGCCGCTCGACGGTGTACAGCCGATCTTTTCCACAGGGTTTTCCACAGTTCCTGTGAAGATCTTGATCTGGTTCATGGGGAGCTGACCTAATCGATCGGTGCACGAATCGCGCGCGGTGTTGAACGCGTGCGGACTTCAGGAGTGTCACGCATGAATCGTAAAGTCACGGTGGTAGGTTCGGGCAACGTCGGCGCGACAGCGGCACGCAGCATCGCCGACAAGGAACTGGCCGACGTCGTCCTGATCGACATCCTCGAGGGCGTGCCGCAGGGCAAGGGCCTCGACATGTTCGAAGCGTGCCCGATCGAAGGCTCCGATTCCCGTGTGATGGGTACCAACGACTACGCTGACACGGCGGGCTCCGATGTGGTGGTAATCACGGCGGGTCTAGCGCGCAAACCGGGCATGAGTCGCGACGACCTGCTGAACAAGAATTACGAAATCATCAAGAGCGTCACGGAACAGGTCGTGAGGCATTCGCCCAAAACGATCATCGTCCCCGTGACGAATCCGCTCGACGCGATGTGCCAGGTTGTCTACCGCGTGAGCGGCTTCCCTCGGGAGCGTGTCATTGGAATGGCTGGCGTCCTGGACTCCGCCCGCATGCGCACGTTCATCGCGGCCGCGCTCAACGTCTCGGTCGAGAATACCCACGCGTTCGTCCTTGGGGGGCACGGTGACACGATGGTCCCGCTGCCCCGGTACTCGACCGTCGCCGGAATTCCGATTACCGAACTCCTCGACCAGACGACGATCGACCAGATCGTCACCAGAACGGCCAATGGCGGCGCAGAGATCGTCAAGCTGCTCGGAACGGGGAGCGCCTACTACGCGCCCGGATCAGCGGTCGTGGAGATGGTCGAGGCGATCCTGAAGGACAAAAAGAAGATCCTGCCATGCTCCGTCTTTCTTCAGGGCGAGTATGGCATCCGCGATCTGTTCGTCGGCGTGCCGGTGAAGCTCGGCGCCCACGGAATGGAACAAATCGTTCAGATCAAGCTGACGCCGGAAGAGGACGCGGCTCTCAAGCGCTCCGCCGCCGCTGTCAAGGAGCTCGTGGACGTCATCAAGGTGTGACGGCCCGGCCGTGGCCAGGCAAAAGTACTATCAACGGGACAGCAGCGAAGCTCGGACGAACTCTCGTGTCATCCGGGCGATATTCGAGATTGGAATCTCCTTCGGGCACACGGCTTCGCATTCCCCTTCATTCGAGCAGCTCCCAAAGCCTTCGCGATCCATCTGCTCGACCATGCGAATGACTCGCTGATCCCGCTCGGCCTGTCCCTGAGGCAGGAGCGTGAGGTGAGAGATTTTCGCGCTCGTGAACAGGTGCGCGGCGGAGTTCTTGCAGGCCGCGACGCAGGCGCCGCAGCCTATGCAGGCCGCCGAGTCCATGGCCGATTCGGCGATGTCTTTGGGAATCAGGATTGCATTTCCGTCGGGCGCACCGCCGACATTGGCCGAGACGAAGCCGCCCGCGGTGATGATTCGATCGAAGGCGCTCCGATCCACGACCAGGTCCTTCACGACTGGAAAGGCGCGCGCGCGCCACGGCTCGACGGTGATCGTGTCGCCGTCGCGGAACTTCCGCATGTGCAGCTGGCAGACGGTGGTTCCACGGTCCGGTCCATGAGGAACCCCGTTGACGACGAGACCGCATGCGCCGCAGATGCCCTCGCGGCAGTCCGATTCGAAGGCGATCGCATCCTCGCCCTTGCTGATCAGGCCCTCGTTGACCACGTCGAGCAGTTCGAGGAACGACATGTCCGTCGAGATGTTCCGGGCGGCGTAGTCCACCAGGCGGCCGGCCTCGCCGGGGCCCGCTTGCCGCCAGACCTTCAAGGTGAGTGTCAGGGAGGCCATAGGCGTCTGAAACCTTTACTGATAGCTCCGCTGACTCGGGCTCACAAATTCAAAGGCCAGAGGCTCTTTGTACATGACTGGCGGCGAGTTCGCGCCGGTGTACTGCCAGGCCGACACATGAGAATAGTGCTCATCATCGCGCAGCGCCTCGTTGTCGGGCGTCTGACTCTCTTCCCGGAAATGTCCGCCGCACGACTCGTGGCGCGCCAGCGCGTCGCGAATCAGCAGTTCCGCGAATTCCAGGTAGTCGGCGACGCGTCCGGCATAGTCCAGGCTCTGGTTCAGGTTGTCGGCCGACCCTGGAACGCGGAGGTTCTGCCAGAACTCGGTGCGCAGTTCGGCGACGCGTCCGCGCGCCGTTTCGAGCCCCTGCGCGTTTCGCGACATCCCCGCGTAGTCCCAGAGAACGGCGCCCAGGTCGCGGTGGAATTCACGAATCGTCCGAGACCCACGCGTCGCGAGCAGCGCACGAATTCGTTCCTGAGAGGCGGCCCTAGCCTCCTTGAACGCATCGTGGTCGGTCGTCACCGCCGCTAATGGTGTACTCGCCAGGTAGTGTCCGAGCGTGTAGGGGATGATGAAGTAGCCGTCCGCCAATCCTTGCATAAGAGCGCTCGCTCCCAGCCGGTTGGCTCCGTGGTCCGAGAAGTTTGCTTCGCCGAGCACGTGCAGCCCGGGGACCGTACTCATCAGGTTGTAGTCCACCCACAGACCACCCATCGTGTAGTGGACGGCCGGATAGATCCGCATCGGTGTCTGATACGGATCCTCGTCGGTGATCTTCTGATACATGTCGAAGAGGTTGCCGTACTTACTCCGAATGACGTCCTTGCCGAGGCGATTGATCGCTTCGGCGAAGTCCAGAAACACCGCCAGACCGCTCTCACCGACGCCGCGACCTTCGTCGCACACGGACTTGGCGTTTCGAGACGCCACGTCACGCGGGACCAGATTTCCGAAGCTGGGGTACTTGCGCTCGAGGTAGTAGTCTCGATCTGCTTCCGGAATCTGGCTCGGTGGACGACTGTCGCCTGTCTTCTTCGGCACCCAGACGCGGCCGTCATTTCTCAAGCTCTCGCTCATCAGCGTGAGCTTGGACTGGTGCGTCCCACTCACGGGAATGCAGGTGGGATGAATCTGGGTGAAGCATGGGTTGGCGAACAGCGCGCCACGCTTGTGCGCCCGCCAGGCCGCCGTGACATTGGAATTGATGGCGTTGGTCGATAGGTAGTACGCGGTGCCATAGCCGCCAGTCGCCAGACAGATGGCATGGGCGGCATGGGATTCGAGCTCTCCCGTAATGAGGTTGCGCGCAACGATCCCTCTGGCCTTGCCGTCGATGACGACCAGATCCAGCATTTCCCGGCGGGGGAAGAGACGGACGCTCCCGGACTGAACCTGCCGCATCAGCGACTGATACGCGCCCAGAAGCAGCTGTTGCCCGGTTTGCCCGCGGGCATAGAACGTTCGGGAGACCTGCGCGCCGCCAAACGATCGGTTGTCGAGCAGCCCGCCGTACTCCCGGGCGAACGGCACCCCCTGGGCAACGCACTGGTCGATGATGTTGACGCTCAGCTGCGCGAGTCGGTAGACGTTCGACTCACGGGACCGGTAGTCTCCGCCCTTGATCGTGTCGTAGAAGAGGCGGTCGATGCTGTCGCCGTCGTTCTGGTAGTTCTTGGCCGCGTTGATGCCGCCCTGCGCGGCAATGCTGTGCGCGCGACGGGGGCTGTCGTGGATGCAGAAGCTGAGGACGTTGTACCCGAGCTCGCCGAGCGATGCGGCGGCGGATGCGCCCGCCAGGCCGGTTCCCACCACCGCGATGGTGAACTTCCGCTTGTTTGCCGGGTTCACCAGCTTGGACTCGAGCTTGTGACGGTCCCAGCGCGCGGCGAGCGGGCCCGATGGCGTACGCGCTTCGAGCTTCACAGGCCGGCCCCCCGCAGGAAGACCCACAGCGGAATGATCAGGAAGCCACCGGCGATGACGATGGCGAAGACCTTGCCGAGGAACCTGATGGTCGGCGTGTAACGTGGATGGTCAACGCCAAGGGACTGGAATGCGCTCGCGAACCCGTGCCAGAGGTGAAAGCCGACGAGCACCATGCAGGCCATGTAGGCGCCCACCACGACTGGATGTCTGAAGTTCTCGACCTCGAGCCGATACAGGTCTCGCACGTCCTGCCCCGACGCCTGGTAATAGGGTCCGTACTTGAAAGTCTTGACGTGCACCATGACGAAAAGGAAGAGCAGTGAACCGGTGACAATCATGCTGGCGGACGCCAGGCTCTTGCGACTCGGCGCGCCGGCCCATTCATTCCGCGCGTATTTCACGGGGCGCGCCTGGCGGTTGCTCATCCACATGGCGACCGCCTTGTAAACGTGGAGGGCGAACACCAGGAGCAGACCGATTTCTATCGGGACGACGAGGGGATTGCTTATGAGTTTGTGCGAGTATTCGTTGAAGAGGGCGGGACCTAAGAAGATGAGCGAGTTCCCCACCAGATGAAGCACGAGATAAAGGAACAGCAGCAGTCCGGTAACGCCGAGGACCAGCTTTGTGCCGATCGAGGTGGCGAGTACCTTTGAATCGGGGCGTCATCGTAGACTCCGGAACAAGCGCGGGCGACCGGAAGTCATGGCGGGTACGAGGGGACGCAACAGCCACAGTCTAACGTTCGGACGCGAACGCGCGCAAGCGTGCTTGACGGACGAAACACGTGCCGCGTACGATGACGCCGCACGTTCGTTCCGTCGAGCCTCAATCGGTCCATGAAAATCCACGAATATCAAGCCAAGGGCATCCTCTCGCGATTTGGCGTCCCCGTGCCGAGGGGCGAAGTCGCGTTCGCTCCGGTCGAGGCGGGCGAGATCGCCCGACGCCTCGGTGGCACTGTCGTCGTCAAGGCACAGATTCACGCGGGAGGCCGGGGTAAGGGAGGCGGAGTCAAGTTGGCTCGCTCCCCCGAAGAGGCCGAGCGTCTGGCAAGAGAAATGATCGGGATGACGCTCGTGACGCACCAGACAGGTCCCGAGGGACGTGTCGTGTCCCGCGTACTCGTCGAGGAAGGGTTGCAGATGGCGCGCGAGCTCTATCTGGGGCTCGTGCTCGATCGCGCGTCGGCCAGCCCGGTGGCTATGGCGAGCGCCGATGGCGGTATGGACATCGAGGACGTGGCAGTGAGGACACCTGAGCGAATCTTCAAAGAATTCATCAATCCAGGCACGGGGCTGATCCCGTTTCAGGCGCGGAAACTCGGATTTGGCATTGGCCTCGAGGCGGGCCAGGTCGTCAAGCTGACGCGGCTCCTCAACGGCATCTTCGACGCCTTTCGTGCCACAGATGCATCCCTTATCGAAATAAACCCGCTCGTGGTCACCGGTGCTGGAGATCTTCTGGCGCTCGACGCCAAGATGACCTTCGACGACAACGCGCTGTACCGTCACGCAGAGATCCGGGAGCTGCGCGATCTGGGCGAGGAAGATGCGCTCGAGATCGAAGCGTCGAAGTTTTCGCTGAACTACATTCGCCTGGACGGCGATATCGGCTGCATGGTCAACGGCGCCGGCCTCGCAATGGCCACGATGGACATCATCAAGCTGGCAGGCGGCGAGCCGGCCAACTTTCTGGACGTAGGCGGGGGCGCCAACGCGGAACAGATTCGGAACGCCTTCAAGATCCTGATGTCAGATCGCCACGTCCGGGCCGTCCTGATCAACATCTTTGGCGGCATTCTGCGGTGCGACGTGCTCGCCCAGGGTGTCATCGCGGCCGTCCAGGAGCTCGGGGTGCCCGTGCCGATTGTGATTCGCATGGAAGGCACCAACGTCGAAGAAGGCAAGCGGCTGCTGCGGGAAAGCGGGCTGAACTTTGCCACAGCGGACTCCATGGATGAAGCCGCGCGCCGTGTCGTGGAAGTGAGCAGGACCAAGAGTTAGCCAAGAACCAGGAACAAAGAACCAACACCGAAGAACAAGGAATCCCGAAGAACCAAGAACTATCTGATGTCCGTTCTGTTGAACAAGTCGACCCGCTTACTGGTCCAGGGCCTGACCGGCCGCGAGGGGACATTTCATGCCCGCCAGGCGGCCTCGTATGGCACAACGGTCGTCGGAGGCGTGACGCCCGGCAAGGGCGGGAGCGTCCACGAAGGCTGGCCGATCTTCGACACCGTCGTCGAAGCGATTCGAGAAACCAAGGCCAACGCGTCGGTCATCTTCGTGCCGCCGGCCTTCGCTGCCGACGCCATCATGGAAGCCGCCGAAGCCGGCCTGCCGCTGGTGGTCTGCATCACGGAAGGGATACCGACGCTCGACATGATGCGCGTCCTGACGTTTCTCAAAGGATGCCCGAGTCGCCTCATCGGGCCCAACTGTCCCGGCGTCATCTCGCCCGGACAGGCGAAGGCGGGAATCATTCCCGGGCACATCTGCCGCGAAGGACGCGTCGGCATCGTCTCAAAGAGCGGCACCCTGACCTATGAGGCCATTCATCAGCTCACTCGTCTGGGTCTCGGTCAATCGACGTGCATCGGCATCGGGGGAGATCCGTTGATCGGCACGTCCTTCGTGGATGCGTTGCGCCTCTTCGACGACGACCCCGATACGGATGCGGTGGTGATGATCGGCGAAATCGGGGGGACTGCCGAAGAAGAAGCTGCCGATTTCATCAAGCGGGATTTCAAGAAGCCGATCGTGGGCTTCATCGCGGGCCAGACAGCGCCGCCCGGACGACGGATGGGTCATGCAGGGGCGATCATTGCCGGTGGCAAGGGCACCGCTGCGGAGAAAATGGCCGCGCTTCGGGCGGCCGGTGTGAAGGTGATCACGAGTCCGGCCGAGATGGGCGTCACCCTGAAGTCCCTGCTCTGAGGTCCTGATTTTCGAGCAAAATCAGCGAATCTGCGGCTCTCCACACTTGCCGGACGGCAAGAGCGCGATATAATCTTCGCATCGCGAGCTCAGGGGCGCTTCGCCTGCCGGCGGAGCCTGGCCGCTATCACCCTTCTCCCCAGATCTCATAGACGCAAGGAAGGATATGTCTCCGACGGAACTGGCAGTTCAGGAAACCCAGGCCGAGCAGGCCGGGGGTCGGGTCGTCAACGATTTCAGCATTCAGGTCGCCACCGTCAACGGCTCAGGGAGCCAGACGGCCAACATGGTGCTCCTTCGCGCCATCTTTCAGATGGGTGTGCCCGTTTCGGGGAAGAACCTGTTCCCGTCGAACATTGCGGGCCTGCCGACGTGGTACACGATTCGCGCAAGCAAGCGGGGCTACATCGCGCGGCGGAAGGAAATTGATTTTCTCGTCGCGATGAACCCGGAGACTGCGCGAGAGGACGTCCTCACCCTCGAACCCGGTGCTGCCGTAGTCTATGACGAACCACTGAAGCTGAACGCCCTTCGCAGCGATCTGGTGTTCTATCCGGTGCCCTTCGACAAGCTCGTGGCGGGCGTTTGTCCCGATGCCAAGCTGCGACGGCTGGTCCGGAACATGATTTACGACGGCGTGCTCGCAAAGCTGCTCGACATCGACCTCCGACAGATGGAGCACGCGCTGCAGAAGCAGCTCGGGAAAAAGGCGAAGGCCGTCGCGCTCAATCAGGGTGCTCTGTCGGTCGGTTATCAGTACACCGAGGCGAACCTGGCCAAGCAGGACCCGTATCACATCGAGCCGATGAACGAGACGAGCGGCATGATCCTCATCGAGGGCAACGCCGCGTGTGCCATCGGATGCATGATGGCCGGGGTGACCGTGGTCACCTGGTATCCCATCACTCCATCTTCGTCGCTGTGCGAAACGCTGATTGCCTACATGCGGAAGCATCGTGTGGACAAGGAGACGGGGAAGGCGACGTTTGCCATCGTCCAGGCTGAGGACGAGATCGCCGCCCTCGGGATGGCGATTGGCGCCGGTTGGGCCGGTGCGCGTTCGATGACCTCGACGTCGGGTCCGGGCATTTCCCTGATGTCAGAGTTCGCCGGCCTCGGGTACTACGCCGAGGTTCCGGCCGTCATTTTCGACGTGCAGCGCGTCGGGCCCTCGACCGGTCTGCCGACGCGCACCGCGCAGGGCGACCTTCTGACGACCGCGTTTCTGTCGCACGGAGATACCAAGCACATCATGCTTTTTCCGTGCTCAGTCGCCGAGTGCTACACGATGAGCATGGAGGCGTTCGACCTGGCCGAGCGGCTGCAGACGCCGGTGTTCGTGATGAGCGATCTGGACCTGGGCATGAACAACTGGATGTCGGAGACGTTTCCGTATCCGGAAAAGCCAATCGATCGAGGCAAGCTCCTTACTGAGGAGACATTGAAGCGGATCGGACAGTGGGGTCGCTACACGGACGTGGACGGCGACGGCATTGCCTATCGCACGATTCCAGGCGACTCGATGCCGGCGTACTTCTGTCGAGGCTCCGGCCATAACGCCAAAGGCCAGTACAGCGAGCGCGCCGACGACTACGAAAACAACATGAACCGGCTTGGACGGAAGTTTGAGACAGCCCGCCGCTACGTGCCGGCCCCGGAAGTTCACGGCGATCCGGACGCGAAGGTGGGTATTGTCGCGTTCGGGACCACGCACTGGGCCATTGTCGAGAGTCAGGACCAGCTTCGCGAGGAAGCGCAGCTCAGGACATCGTATTTCAGGCTGCGTGCGTATCCGTTTTCGGAGGCGTTGTCGGAGTTCATCGACAGGCACGACCGCGTGTATGTGGTCGAGCAGAACCGAGACGCTCAGCTGGCGAGCCTGATGAGGATGGAATATCGACCTGAACAGGCGGCAAAGCTCAGGAGCGTCCTTCACTACAACGGGCTTCCAGTCGACGCGCGAACGGTGACCGACGAGATTCTCACGAAGGAGGGCCACGATATCGTCAAGAAGGCGGCCCCCCAGCGCTTCGGCGGTACGTCGATGACCGGCGGCGAATAAGGGTTACCTCCATGACAATGACGGCGCCTCCTCCTGGCAAGAAAGTCAATCGAATCGGCCTCGAACTCCAGGCCTACCGTGGCAGCAAGACCACGCTCTGCGCGGGCTGCGGCCACAATGCCATCTCCGAGCGGATCGTCGACGCGTTCTATGAAATGGGCGTGGACGGACGCCAGGTGATCAAGCTCTCTGGCATTGGCTGTTCGAGCAAGAGCCCGGCATATTTTCTTGGCACGTCGCACGGCTTGAACGCGGTGCACGGCCGCATGCCATCCGTTGGCACTGGAGCCATGCTCGCCAATAAGAAGCTCATTGCGATCGGGGTGAGCGGGGATGGCGATACAGGCGCCATCGGCATCGGGCAATTCGTCCACCTGATGCGCCGTAATCTACCGATCATCTACATCATCGAGGACAACGGCTGCTATGGCCTCACGAAGGGCCAGTTTTCGCCGACCGCCGACATCGGTTCAAAGCTGAAGAACGGCGTGGTCAACGATCTGCCGCCCATCGACACCTGCGCATTGGCCATCGAGCTCGGCGCGACCTTCGTGGCGCGATCGTTCTCAGGAGACAAGAAGCAGCTGCTCACGCTGCTCAAGGCGGCCTTGAGCCACCGGGGCACGGTGATGCTGGACGTAATTTCGCCGTGCGTCACCTTCAACGACCATGAAGGGTCGACCAAGAGCTATTCGTACGTGAAGGATCACGACGAACCACTCGAGGACATCAGCTTCGTGCCGTACTTCGAGGACATCAGCGTGGACTACGAGCCGGGGACTGCTCGGTCGGTGACGCTCCACGATGGCTCGACGATCCTGCTGAAGAAGGTCGATCACGACTACGACCCCACGGACAGGATTCAGGCGCTCAAGACCTTGCACGAGGCCTCGCGGCGGGGTGAGCTGGCGACAGGCTTGATCTACATCGAGCCCGACCGCGACGACTTTCTCGAACAGCTCAATCTCGTTGACGAGCCGCTGTCCACGCTTCCCTTGGAGCGCACGCGGCCGCCGAAGGCGGCGCTCGACGAGATCATGGAGAGCCTCAGGTAGGGAACGACGTCAGGTTCGTGTCTGGCGAGGGGCTGCTGTGGCGGCCCCTCGTTGTGTACGCCCGTGGCCGTCTAGCCGCCTGCCAGTGCGTGAAGGCAACGTGAACGTCGAAGCCCCCTTGATATAATCCGGGACCGCGGATATGGAACAAACGCTGGCGATAATCAAACCCGATGCCGTCGAGCGGCGCGTAGCCGGAAAGATCCTGGAGCGGATTGAGGCCGATGGCTTCACGATTCGTGCGCTCCGCATGGTCCATCTGTCACGATCGGATGCTGAAGGCTTTTACCACGTTCACCGCGAACGCCCCTTCTTCAAGAGCTTGACGGAGTTCATGTCGTCCGGGCCATCAATCGTCATGGCCCTGGAAGCTCCTGATGCGATTCGCCGCTGGAGGAGCCTGATGGGGGCGACCGATCCGGCCAAGGCCGACGCCGGCACGATCAGGCGGGAGTTTGCGACGTCGATCGAGCGCAACGCGACGCACGGGTCGGATGGGCCGGACACGGCGTCAGTCGAGTTGGGATATTTCTTTTCGGGACTGGACTTAAGGGCCGGCTAGGCGCTGTTCGCGGGCCAGCCGAGTCGTCATGGGAAAATTCCTCTTCGTTGCCGGACTTGCGGTTGCAGCCCTGGGCCTCGCCATGATGGCCGGGGTTCCGATCGGACGACTTCCGGGCGACGTCATGGTGCGGCGTGGTAACTTCACGTTCTATTTTCCGGTCGTGACGTCTCTCGTCATTAGCGGGCTGCTGACCCTGCTTCTGATGTTCCTACGCAAATAGAGCCACCGGCACAAGATCAAGGCGCCCATGAGCATCAAACCCGATACCTGGATCAAACGCATGGCGCTCGAGCACCGGATGATCGAGCCGTTCGTCGACAGTCAGGTTCGCTCGGGTGTCATCTCATTCGGCGTGTCGTCATACGGGTACGACATCCGGGTGGCGGACGAGTTCAAGGTGTTCACCAATATCAACTCGACGGTCATCGACCCCAAGAAGTTCGACCCGAGGTCGTTCGTCGATCTCAAGGCCGATGTCTGCATTGTCCCGCCGAACTCGTTTGCGCTCGCGAGGACCGTCGAGTACTTCCGGATTCCGCGAAACGTCCTGACCGTCTGCCTTGGCAAGTCGACCTACGCGCGGTGCGGCATCATCGTCAATGTGACCCCGTTCGAGCCCGAGTGGGAGGGGACGGCCACACTCGAAATCTCGAACACGACCCCGCTTCCGGCAAGAATCTATGCCAATGAAGGCATTGCGCAGGTGCTCTTCTTCGAGAGTGACGAACCGTGCGCGGTGTCCTATGCGGACAAGAAAGGCAAGTATCAAGCCCAGCTGGATGTCACGCTGCCGCGGATCTGACGCGCTGGCTTGACGATGGCGGGCGATCGTAGTAAAAAACTGAACAGCTTGGACTTGCAGAGGCTCTCATCATCACTTTTTTCCACCGCCTAGATGGATAAGCTGGTCGAGCGCGAGATCGCGACTCGCAATCCCCTGGCAGCGGCGCCCGCCCTGGCTGTTCAGTTTTTTCTGATTCCCTTGACCGTGGTGGCAGTGACGTCGCTCGTGTATCTCGGCTTTCGAATGATGGTCACCGACGAGCGCAGCGCACAGGACTATCTAGCCGAGATTCACTCCGGGGGAACGAATCGCCGCTGGCCGGCAGCCTACGAGCTCTCGCGCCTGATGGCCGATCCCAAGGTGCGGGCTGAGGACAAGACGCTCGTGCCCGGCCTGATTAGAGCCTTCGAGCAGTCCAAGGGCGACGATCCGCGGGTACGGCGGTATCTGGCCCTGGCACTCGGGCGGCTGGACCGGCCTTTTCCCGTTCGCGCCAGCGAGCTCCTGGTCGAGGCGCTCGACGATCCCGACAGCGAGACGCGCATCAGTGCCATCTGGGCTCTGGGTTCAGCGGGCGATCCCGCGGTCGTTCCGGCCGTTCAGCGGATGTATGAGTCCCAGGATGCGGGCGTCCGAAAGATGGCGGTCTTCGCACTCGGCGCCCTTCCCGGAGATGCCCAGACCATCACACTGCGTGCGGCGCTCAACGATTCAGTGCCCGACGTACAGTGGAATGCGGCGGTCGCGCTGGCGAGGCATGGCAACCGGGAAAGCCTCCCCGTGCTCCGGCACATGATCGATCGCGACTACGTCAGGCAGACCGTGACGATTCCGGCCAGGCCCGACGAAGACATCGATCCGGTCGGCGACGTGATGATTTCCGGGCTTCGTGCTGTGGGCGCTCTCAAGGACGAGGGCATGCGCGACACCGTGGTGACCATCAGTCAAAGCGACGAGAGCCTCCGCGTCAGGCAAGCCGCGCTCGAGGCGTTGAAGACGATGGATGGTAAGGCTTGAGAGGTTCTCTGCATGGCTGACGACCCCAATACACCCCTAACAGACGGCGACGCACCAGAGTCGCCGAAGCCGGTTGCGGCTGCTCAGTCGGCGGCGCCCAAGCCCGCTCCGGCAGTGCGTCCAGCCGCCAAGCCCGCCGCACCGCTTCCGGACCTGAGTGGAAAGACGACGACTGCGGCATCTGCATCGGTTGTGGCCGCCGCCAAGGCCGCCGCTCCGGCGCGTGACGCCGACGACACGTCACCGCTGGTGACCCGCCGCGTGTGGATCGGGCTGGCCTGGGGGGCGTTTTCGGCCGCGTCGGCCGCAGCGCTCGCGGCGACGGGCCGTTTCATGTTTCCCAATGTGTTGAACGAGCCGCCCCAGCAATTCAAAGCGGGCTTCCCGGTCGAGTACGGGCCCGGCGTGGACGAGCGCTGGAAGGAAAAGTTTGGCGTCTGGCTCGTTCGCACGCCTGACGATCTCGTGCAGCATGCCAGCGGTTTCTACGCGCTCCTGACGACGTGCACGCATCTGGGTTGCACACCGAACTTTCTTTCGGCGGAAGGCAAGTTCAAGTGCCCGTGCCACGGCAGCGGATTCCGCGTGACGGGCATCAACTTCGAGGGTCCGGCGCCCCGACCGCTCGAACGATGCCGTGTCGTGCTTGCCGACGATGGGCAGATCCTCGTGGACAAGAGTAGAAAGTTTCAGTACGAGCTGGGGCAGTGGATCGATCCTGAGGCGTTCCTGAAGGTCTAGCGCATATGGCCGACTCCAAGACCGTAGAACCTCAACCTGGCGCGCTCGAACGCGCTTGGAACTGGTTGACCGAAACGCAAGTCTGGACGTCCGTGTTTCGGCACGGCCGGCCGACGACCGATCGCAACCGGGTGCTGGTGATGTTGACGAACGTCTTCCTGCACCTCCATCCCGTTCGTCTCAGAAAGTCGGGCGTCAGACTCCGCTACACCTGGTGCATGGGCGGACTGAGTTTCTTCCTGTTCCTGGTGCTGACATTCACCGGGTTGCTGTTGATGTTCTACTACAGGCCGACGCTTGAATACGCCTACACGGACATCGTCGGCCTTCGCGAGCATGTGCCGCTCGGCATCATGCGCGAGATGCACCGGTGGGGAGCCCACGCGATGGTGATCACCGTGTGGCTTCACATGTTCCGCGTGTTCATGACAGGCTCGTACAAGCCACCGCGCGAATTCAACTGGAGCGTGGGCGTCATCATGCTCGTCCTGACGCTCCTCCTGTCCTTCACCGGATATCTCCTGCCCTGGGACCAGCTCGCAATCTGGGCCATCACGGTGGGATCGAACATGGCGCGCGCGACACCGTTCCTTGGCCACGAAGGCCCCGGGGCGGCACTGCTTGCCATTGGCGATGTGAAACTGATTCATTCGGGAGACGACGCGCGGTTCGCGCTGCTCGGGGGGACGTTCGTCGGCGAAGGCGCGTTGCTGCGGTTCTACGTCCTGCACTGCGTCGGTCTTCCGCTGGCCATCGCAGTTCTGATGGCCGTGCACTTCTGGCGCGTGCGCAAGGACGGCGGCATCAGCGGGCCGCTCTAGACGTTGCTTTGACCCGGTGGATTCTCAGAGCTTGAGACACTTATGAGCTTCCTGAAGGATTTCATCAACTTTCTGGCCAACCCCAAGCTGTTCTTTCTGCTGGGCGTCGCGGCCCTCATCGTGATGGTCTGGAAGCGGGACAAGTTCGCGTCCAATTCGGTGGGGTACGGCCTGCTTGGCCTCATCACGGTGTTCTTCATCGCCGGCGGCTTCGACCCGAATTTCCGTTTGATCATCACCAAGCCCGACAACGTTCCCATCGTCGGGCTGATATTCCTTTTGGTCTTCTTCACCTGGTATTCCCTCCGGCAGGGAGTCTTGAACGATCGCCGGATTACGGCTGGTCAGCCTCCGATCGAGAAGGACGAGTCGGATCGCGTGTGGGTGTGGCCGGACCTCGTGTACACGGAACTGATCTCCTTGATTCTCTGTTCGGTGGTCCTTATCGTCTGGTCGATCTTTCTGAAGGCGCCGCTCGAGCAGCCCGCCAATCGTTCGGTGACGCCGAATCCGTCGAAGGCTCCATGGTACTTCCTCGGACTGCAGGAGATGCTCGTCTACTTCGACCCGTGGCTGGCGGGCGTCGTTCTCCCAAGCCTCATCATCGTAGGGCTGATTGCCATCCCGTATATTGATAAAAACCCGAAGGGAAACGGCTACTTTACGTTTGCGGAGCGCAAGGCAGAGATCACGATCTTTCTGTTCGGGTTCGTCATTCTGTGGGCGTCGCTCATCGTCCTCGGCACGTTTCTGAGGGGACCGAACTGGAACTTCTTCGGCCCATTCGACTACTGGGATATTCACAAGCTTGAGGCTCTGACGAACGTCAATTTGTCCGAGTACATATGGGTCCTGGGTCTGAAACAAGGACTGCCATCGAACTGGTTCGTGCGGGAGATCTTCGGGATTCTGCTGGTAATCCTGTACGTCTTCGCGCTGCCGGTGCTGCTCGCGCGGCGATGGTTGAAGGGCTACTACGAAAAGCTAGGCGCTCCCCGGTACTACGTGGCCGTGTTTCTGTTTCTGATGATGATGGCGCTGCCGGTGAAGATGCTGTTGCGGTGGATAGTCAATCTGAAGTACATCGTCGCGATCCCGGAATTCTTCTTCAATATCTGAGCGCACCGGAAGGGGCTGAACCCTCCCGGACTCGATGTGAGTCATGGCTGAGAAAAAAGCTGTCGGGCACGCCTACAACATCGATTTCCTGAATGTGGTCTTTGCGGTTTCGAGTCTCTTTCTGTTCTTGTCGGTCATCTGGATGGTCTGGGATGACTACGACCGGGAATGGAAGAAGACCCAGCGCAACTTCAACAGCCTCGAGATCGAGGTCACGCGGGCGACGCTCGACCAGGCGGGCCGGAGAGTGGATCGCAATCGCCTCAAGACGCTCGAAGCAGAGCGCGCCGAAGGGGATAAGAAAGCCAAGACGAATCAGCAGAAGGTCGACGAGCTGCAGTCACAGCTCAAACAGATTGACGCCCGGCTGTATCGCGCGAACCAGGAGGCGCAGTTCACCAAGGCGACCTACGACGTCGATCGGTACGATTACGAGGTGTCGAGGGACAAGGGTGAGGCCAGCGCAGACCGAAAACGGCAACACGTCGAGGAGCTCGAGCGCCGGCTGAACGACCTCAACCTGGATGTCGAGCGGATCACCGCCGAGCGCGCGAAGGTCCAGCAGGAACTCAGCAAGTTTACCGGGGAGCTGATCGACGCCACCAAGAAGATCGAGGAGCTGACAGCCGAGCAGACGAGACTTCGAAAGAGGCTGGCCACTATCAATCCCAGCCTCGTGAAGGACTATTTCCGCGACGCACCTCTCCTGGACTTCATGGCGCCGACCATCAAGGTTCAGCAGATCATCACGCCGAACGTGGTGGATGACGTGAACTTCACGGTCGTGCCCAAGATGGATCGCTGCACGACCTGCCACCTGGCGATCGACAAGAAGGGCTACGAAAAGTACCCGCAGCCGTACACCACTCACCCGAACCTGTCGGTGTTTCTCGGCGGCGATTCGGCTCACCCGCTCGATCGCGTGGGGTGCACGGTCTGCCACGGCGGCATGGGACAGTCCATCAGCTTCCGTGATTCGGCGCACACTCCCGCCGATCCGAAGCAGCAGCACGAATGGGAGGAGAAATTCGGCTGGGTCGAGCCACATCTCTGGGACTACCCGATGCTTCCGCGGAGCATGACCGAGGCGGCATGCGTGTCCTGTCACCGGGGCGAAGTGTACATCCCCAGCGCGCCGAGGCTCAGCCTCGCATATGCGACGTACGAGCGGGCCGGCTGCTATGCGTGCCATAAGACGCGAGGCTTCGAAAACCTTCGGAAGCCCGGGCCGATCCTCACGAAGGTGGCTTCGAAGCTGAACCCGGAATGGGTAAAGACGTGGATTCGCAATCCACGTGCGGTCAAGCCCTCCACGTGGATGCCGAAACCCTGGTACAACTCGAACTCGAACAGTTCCGAGGACGCCGTTCGTAATGAGATCGAGATCAACGCAACCGTCGCGTATCTGTTTGCCAAGTCGGAAACGTACCAGGTCGCGGTAACGAATCCGCCGCGCGGCGATGCGCAGCGAGGCGAAGCCGTCGTCAAATCCATCGGTTGTTTGGGATGCCACGTCACCGACAACATGCCTCGGCCGGAAGCCGGCCCGCGGCGGACGTTTGGACAGCCGCTCGAGAACATCGGCAACAAGACGACCTATGAGTGGCTCTTCGACTGGGTTCGGGATCCCAAACACTACAACCCCGAGACGTTCATGCCGGACCTGCGCCTCACCGATCAGGAGGTCGCGGACGTCGCGACGTACCTGATGACTCTCAAGGGCGCGGCGGGGGAGAGTGCCAAGGCCACGCCTGACGCCAAGGCGTTGGACGCGGTGCTTCTCGACTATCTGATGGCGACGCTTCCCTCAGAGGAAGCGAAGGCCACGCTCGCCAAGATGGATGAGTCAACGCGGCAGATCGAGCTTGGCCAGCGCGTGATCGCGCGTTACGGCTGCTTCAGCTGTCACGAGATCAAAGGATTCGAGAAACAGCAGCCGATCGGCATCGAGCTCTCGGAGGAGGGCAGCAAGCTCCTGGCGCGGCTCGATTTCGGGTTCGTGGACATCGAGCACTCCAAGATCGGTTGGTTCCACCAGAAGGTGAAGGATCCTCGTATCTTCGACAAGGGGCGCGTGCTGAGGCAGACCGACAAGCTGCGCATGCCCGACTACGGCGTGAGCGACGTGGAGGCTGAACGCCTGGTGACCGCCATCATGAGCCTGCAGCGGGATCTCCAGCCGCAGGCGGCCATGCCGCCGCGTTCCGCGCACCGGGACGCTGTCGTTGCCGGTCGCCAGTTCACACGACGGCGAAACTGCGTGACGTGCCACACAATCGAGGGCGAGGGCGGTGAGGAATATCGTTCGCTCGTCAGCGATCCCTCGCTGGCCCCGCCGCTTCTGACGCCTGAAGGCGCCAAGGTGCAGCCCGACTGGCTTTACGCATTTCTCCGTGGCCCGATCACCATCCGACCGTGGCTCGACGTGCGCATGCCCACGTTCGGTTTGGCTGATCCGAATCTGAACGATGTGATTCGGTACTTCGGAGCGGTCTCGAACTCGATGGGGCCATTTCAGAGTCACGATGCCGTGCGCGCGTCGAACCTCGCCGGGCCAGGCAAGGGCATGTTCGAGCTGCTCAAGTGCCAGCAGTGTCACGTGCTGGGCGCGATCCCGAAAGATCAGCCGACATCCAACCTCGCGCCCGATCTGCGAATGGCGTCAGCGCGATTGCAGCCGGAATGGATTCTCGAATGGCTCAAGAATCCCGCGCGAATCCAGCCGGGGACCAGAATGCCGTCGTTCTGGCCGGACTATCCGAAGTCATTCTATCCGCAGCTGAGCGGGGACGCCGATGCACAAATACGGTCGATCCGCGATCACCTGCTCACGCTTCGTGGCGGCCCTAATCCAAAGCAGACCGTTCCATCGGACCCGCAGATTGCGTCTCCCTGAGCGCCCGCAGGGCGCCAGCGAGACGTCGTCCGAACGGCGGCCCGAAGCCAGCCGTCCCATCACCGTGTTCGGGCCCGCGAGAGATCGCTGACGGCGGCACGCTATAATCGTCGCCATGCTGCGCCCGTTCAGATCGATCGTTCCCAACGTTCATCCGACTGCGTTCGTTGACGAGAGCGCGCAGGTGATCGGCGACGTCGCGATTGGCGAGGAGAGCAGCGTTTGGATGAACGCCGTGATCCGCGGCGATGTCAACTCGATTCGGATCGGCCGAAGGACGAACATTCAGGACGGGACCGTCGTGCATGTCATGGCCAGTGACTATCCCACGCGCGTCGGCGACGAGGTCACGGTCGGCCATTCGGCCATCGTGCACGGCTGCATTGTCGAGGACCGCTGCCTGATCGGAATGGGCGCGATTCTGCTGAATGGGTCGCATGTCGGAACAGGATCAATCGTCGCCGCGGGCGCGCTCCTCACTGAAGGCACGGTGATACCGCCAGGCTCGCTCGTGATGGGCTCGCCCGGGCGCGTGAAGCGGTCGCTTTCGCCGGACGAAATCGCGCGGATTGCGGATTCGGCCGCGAATTACGCTCGATACCGATTGCAGTACCAGGCCCGATGATTCCAGCCGTACGGGGCACTCGCGACATCCTGCCTGGCGACGTGGAAAGCTGGCAGTTTGTGGAATCGGTCGCTCGGCGCGTGTTCGAGCGATACGGGTACGCCGAAGTCCGCACGCCCATCATCGAGCGCGAGGAGTTGTTTTCGAAAGGGACCGGCGCTTCCACCGACATCGTGCTCAAAGAGATGTACACCTTTACCGACAAGGGAGGCGAGCGAGTCACCCTCCGGCCAGAGGCCACACCGGGTCTGGTGCGGGCTTTTGTGCAGCACGGCCTGGAAGAGAAGATGGCGGTGCCGAAGCTGTACTGCCTTGGACCGATGTTTCGGTACGAGCGTCCTCAGAAGGGAAGGTACCGGCAATTTCACCAGGTGGACGTCGAGGTCTTTGGCGTGGCCGAACCCGGCGTGGACGCCGAGATGCTCGAGATGGTCTGGACCTGGCTGGGCGAGCTGGGGATTAGCGGCGTCGAACTGGTGATCAACTCAGTGGGGTGCGCGAACTGCCGTCCGGTGTTCGTGAAGGCCCTCCTCGAAGCACTGGGAAAGGATACGCAGAAGCTGTGCGAGGACTGTCAGCGGCGCGCCGTGACGAATCCGTTGAGAATCTTCGACTGCAAGGTGCCCGAGGACCAGCCAATCATCGATCGGCTGCCGCATACGATGGACTATCTCTGCGAGGAATGCCGCACGCACTTTGGTCAAGTGACACGCCTCCTTGGTGTGTACGGCATTCCTTATCGCCTCTCGCATCGTCTTGTGCGGGGCCTCGACTATTACGTTCGGACGACGTTTGAGGTGCTGGCGCCGCAGCTCGGCGCCCAGAACGCGCTGGTCGGCGGTGGTCGGTATGACGGTCTGGTGAAGGACCTCGGAGGTCCGGACCGGCCGGGAATCGGTTTTGCAGCCGGGCTCGAACGCCTCGTGCTCGCGCTGCCGGAAGACAAGATTCCGAAGGCTGCCGCACCGGACGTCTATGTGGTGGCCCTCGGAGATGCCGCGCGAGACGAGGTTGTTCGCCTGGTCGCTGACCTGCGGCGCGGCGGCGTGCGGGCCGAAAGCGACTATGAAAGCCGGAGCCTCAAATCGCAGCTGAAGCGCGCAGATCGCGTGAAGGCTCGCCGGGCGGCAATCATCGGCGACAATGAGCTGGCGCTTGGTCAGGTAACTGTGAGAGATATGGCGACCGGTGAGCAGCACGCCGTTCCTCTAGGGGAACTGCTCGCCACCCTGAAAGGAGAGGCGCAGGGCCGCTAGGGGCGGTCCCGCCGGAGAGGATATCGTGCCAGAACCGCTTGGCGCCCTGGTGCGGACGCATACCTGTGGTGAATTGCGTTCCAGTCATGTCGGCAGCGATGTCGTACTGCTGGGCTGGGTCCACCGCGTCCGCGACCTGGGCTCGCTCGTGTTCGTCGACATGCGGGATCGCTACGGCGTCACGCAGGTTGTCGTCCGCGATGACGAGTCGCTCATTGCAGCGGCGAAGCGCCTGAGATCGGAACACGTCATCGCGGCGACCGGCCGCGTGCAGGGGCGCTCCAGAGAGACGATCAATTCGAAGCTCTCGACGGGGGAAATCGAGGTCATCGCATCGGCGCTGACGCTCCTGAACGAGGCGAAGACACCGCCGTTCTCGATCGCGGAAGATTCGTCGGTCTCAGAGGATCTCCGCCTCAAGTACCGGTATCTGGATCTTCGTCGGCCGAGGCTCCAGGAAAACATCGTTCTGCGACATCGGATTGCCATGGCGATCCGTCGGTATTTCGATTCCCAGGGATTCCTCGAGATCGAGACGCCGGTCCTGACGAAATCCACGCCCGAAGGTGCGCGCGACTATCTCGTGCCGAGCCGTGTCCATCCTGGCGAGTTTTATGCGCTGCCGCAGTCGCCCCAGATCTTCAAGCAGATCCTGATGATCGCGGGCATGGATCGATACTTCCAGATCGTCCGCTGTTTTCGCGACGAGGATCTGCGGGCCGACCGACAGCCAGAGTTCACGCAGGTGGACGTGGAGATCTCGTTCGCATCTCGCGAAATGGTCTTCGGTTTCGTCGAACCGTTGATCGCGGCGGTCTTCAGGGAAATTGGTCACACAGTCCAGATGCCATTCGCGCGCATGCCGTACGCCGAGGCCATTTCCCGATACGGATCGGACAAGCCTGACCTCAGGTTCGGCATGCCCATCGAGGACGTCACCGAGGTGTTCCGCGACAGCGCGTTCGGTCTCTTCCGCGAAGCGATTGCCGCGGCAGGTATTGCGCGCGGGTTCGTCGTCACAGGCGGCGCGCGCTATTCGAGGAAAGAGCTCGACGAACTATCCGAGCAAGCCCGCCAGCAGGGCCTCGGAGCGCTCGTCTGGGCTTCGCGAGGGGAAGACGGCGCCGTTCGGAGCTCTGCGCTGAAGGCGGCGGGCGAGGCGGTCGTCGTGAGAGCGCTCGATCAGACAGGCGCTGGTAAAGGCGACCTCCTCCTGATGGGCGCCGGCGAGCCTGATCGAACGTCACGGGCACTTGGGGCGCTGCGACTGCTTCTCGCGAAGAAGGCCGGACTGATGAAGCCGGACGAGTTCGCGATTGCGTGGATCGTGGATTTTCCTCTGCTCGAATGGAATGGCGACGAGCAGCGCTGGGATTCCGTGCAGCACCCCTTCACGGCGCCGATCGACGACGATCTGGCGATGCTGGACAGCGATCCAGGAAGAGTGCGTGGCAAGATTTACGACCTTGTCCTGAACGGCTGGGAGATTGGCGGCGGCAGCATCCGCATCCACGACTCCGGCCTTCAGAGCAAGATCTTCAAGCTGCTCAAGTTGAGCGATGAAGAGGCGAAGCTCAGGTTCGGATTCTTCCTCGAAGCGCTCGAGTACGGGACGCCACCACACGGCGGCATCGCGCTGGGATTGGACCGGCTCGTCGCGATGCTCGCGGGTGAACAATCCATCCGAGAGGTGATCGCGTTTCCGAAGACCGCCGCAGCGGTCGATCTGATGTCCGGAGCCCCGTCAAAGGTCGATGCCCGTCAGTTGCGGGAGCTCCACCTGAAGCCTCAGGCTTGACGGGCGCCGGGACACTATGCTAAAATTGCCAGCTAAAGTATTGATTTAAAAGGAGATATTGAGACAGCCAAAGGCGAAAATGCGCAAGATTGCTGTGCCCAGCGAAGGCGTGGAAACGCTCTTCGGGTCCTACGACGAAAACCTCCGATACCTCGAGTCGCTCCTGCACGTCCAGATTCGCACCCAGGGTCACGAACTCATCGTTGACGGTGAGCCGGCTGATGTCGGCAAGGTCGAAGGAATTGTCAGTCAGCTTGGATCGCTGATGACGCAAGGCTACAAGATTTCGCGCGAGGATCTTCGCACGGCGTGTCAGCTGGTGGCGCGCGGCGATGCCGGAGATCTGCGCGAGTACTTCCTCAAGACGAATCTCACACAGTCGGGTCGGCGGCGGGTGACACCGAAGAGCGTCAACCAGCGGCGGTACCTCGAAGCCATCGAAGAACGGGACATCGTGTTCGGCATCGGACCCGCCGGAACCGGAAAGACGTATCTTGCGATGGCACAGGCGGTCTCGTTTCTCATTTCCAAGAAGGTCAGCCGCATCATCCTGGCGAGGCCCGCCGTTGAGGCGGGCGAAAAGCTGGGGTTTCTGCCCGGCGACCTGCAGGAAAAGGTCAATCCGTATCTGCGCCCCCTGTACGACGCGCTGTACGACATGCTCGATGCCGACCGCGTGGAGCGGCTGCTCGAGCGGGGGACGATCGAGATTGCTCCGCTCGCCTTCATGCGAGGCCGGACGCTGAACGACGCGTTTGTGATCCTCGACGAAGCGCAGAACACGACATCCGAGCAGATGAAGATGTTTCTGACGCGGCTCGGCTTCGGATCGAAGGCGGTGGTGACCGGCGATATTACGCAGATCGACCTGCCTGCCGGACGCACGTCAGGGTTGATCGAGGCCATGAAGGTCGTCGGCCAAATCGACGGCATCTCGTTCGTATACTTCGACGATAGCGATGTCGTCCGGCACCGGCTGGTGCAGCAGATCGTGCTGGCGTACGACGCGTTTACGAACGGCAACGGCGCCGGTCGGTCCTGACACCGTGAAACTGCCGGGGGGGCGTCGGCGCAGAGGCCTGGACGTCGTGGTGGTCGACGGCGATGGTCACCCGGTACCCGCGGGCGACCTGGCCGGCTGGCTGAGGCGCGTCGCCCCGGCCCGGGCGCAGGGGGTCGTGACGATCGCCCTTGCGACGGACAAGCGCGTTCGCCGGCTGAACCGCCGTTTTCGCGGGATCGATCGGTCCACCGACGTCCTGTCATTTCCCGGGGGCTCGACCGACTCGGTTGCCGATGTGAAAGCCGAGCGTCGATCCGAACGATCACCGGTGCGATTGCTCGGCGAGATTCTGATCGCGACTGGCGTCGCAAAGCGACAGGCGCAGGCGGTAGGTCACTCGTATGACACCGAGCTTCGCGTGCTGGCGCTTCATGGGCTGCTGCACCTGCTGGGATTCGACCACGAGCGCGATGCGGGGACCATGGCCCGGATCGAATACCGGTTGCGTAGAAAGGGCGGTCTCGCCGACGGGTTGATTGAGAGGGCAGGCCGCGCCGGTTGATGAGTCAACGATGTCCGGGCCGTTGTTCGGCGGGTTGCGGCGGAAGCGTGTAGTGCAGGCATGGTTCCTCTAACTCTCGCGCTGCTCGCCTGTGCGGCGATTTACGTGGGCACGCTCGAGGCGGCGTTCAGCCGTCTGATGCGGCTCTCGCTTCGCATTCTTGCGGAGCGGCACGGCAGCGCCAGCAAGCTGGGTCGTTATCTCGACGAGCCATTGCTGCTATTCGTACCGGCCAGAGTGCTGCTCGGGTTGATCGCCGGCTTTGCCACGCTGCTCCTGGCTCGATGGACCGGCGTGCATGGCGCGATGGCGCTCCTTGCCCTGGTGGTCTGCACGAGCCTGTTCATTCTGATATTCGAACACCTCATACCACTCAGAATCGTCCGTCACGATCCCGAGCGGGTGCTCGCCGTCCTTCTTCCATCATTCAGCGTGGCCATCGAACCCGTCAGCCGCGCGTTGCTCAAGCTGTTCCTCAAACGCCCCGATCGAGCCGCTGCGACGACGGATCACGACGTTCCGGAGGAAGACAGCGAGAACGCGCCAGCGCATATGGAGGCGTCTCAAAGCGAGGGCATGATCGAAGGAGACGGCCGTGAGCTGCTCCGATCAATCGCCAGCTTCGGCGATACGCTCGTCCGCGAAGTGATGACGCCCAGGCCCGACATTGTCGCGATTCGTGCGGATGCGTCGCTGGACCAGTTGAAAGCTCTGTTCCGCGAGCAGGAGTACTCGCGGATTCCGGTTTTCAAGGACAACCTCGATAACATCGTGGGCGTGGTTTACGTGAAGGATTTCATCCAGCTCGGCGAGGATCGCCCAATCCCGGCAATGATGCGGCCCCCGCATTTCGTTCCTGAGACCAAACGGGTGTCCGAGCTCCTGAAAGAGTTTCAACGTCAGCAGATTCAGACCGCAATCGTCGTGGACGAGTACGGAGGCACGGCCGGACTCGTGACCATGGAGGATCTCATCGAGGAGCTGGTGGGTGAGATCCGCGATGAGTACGACGTCGAGTCGGAGCCGGTCATTGACGAAGGGAACGGCGCGTTCGTTTTCAGCGGCAAGGTGGATATCGACGACCTCTCGGAGCGGCTCAAGGTGCCGATTGCGCGCGAGGGGTTCGAAACCGTGGGCGGCTATGTCCTCTCGCATCTGGGTCGCGTTCCCAGCGCGGGCGAGATGTTCGAACTGGACGGCATGACCATCGAGGTGCTCGAAGCCGAGCGCCGACGCCTGACGAGGGTGAGGGTCCGGCGCCTGCCGACGGCAGTGGCCGCTCTTCCGGATCGTGGAGCGGGCGATCGGCCGCGAACACCGCCGCGTCCAGCATGAAGTCGGGGTTCGTCTCGTTACTCGGACGGCCCAACGCCGGTAAATCAACGCTGCTCAATCAGATTCTCGGCCGGAAAGTTTCCATCGTTTCCGACAAGCCCCAGACCACACGCAACCGCATCCTTGCCGTCAAGAATTTTCAGGATGCGCAAGTCGTGTTCCTGGACACGCCGGGCATACACCGGCCTCTCCATCGGATGAACGTCCGAATGCTCGACCGGGCCATCGAGACCATCTCTGAAGTCGACGTCCTGGCGGTCGTCATCGACTGCCTGGACGAGCCGGGCGGCGGGACCAAGTTTCTGTTTGGGCTTCTGAAGAAGGCATCGATTCCAGTGGTGCTCGTGCTGAACAAGATCGACAGGATTTCGAAGCCGCGACTGCTGCCGATGATGGAACAGTACAGCAGGCACTTTTCTTTCGCCGACATCGTGCCGGTGTCGGCGCTGACTGGCGAGAACGTGCCGCATCTGGAAGAGGTCTTCATTCGCCACCTGCCGATCGGCGAGGCGATGTACCCCGAAGACTACCTGACCGACCAGCCTGAACGCGTGTTCGTGGCCGAGATGATCCGCGAGCAGGTGCTCGCACACACTCGCGACGAGCTTCCGTTCGCCACGGTCGTTCTCGTCGACCGGATCGAGGACGCCGAAACGGACGGTGTGATGCGCCTCTACTGCTCGATCCTCGTGGATCGCGAGTCGCAGAAGGCGATCGTCATCGGAAAAGGCGGCGCGATGATCAAGCGCATCGGCACCGATGCACGGCTCGAGCTCGAGCGGGTGTTCGGGACGCGCGTCTTCCTCGATCTGCACGTGAAAGTCTCGCCGGAATGGCGAGACAACGAACGACTGCTCGACGAACTCGGCCTGCCACGCTAGTCGCGGGCGAGTCGCGTGTCAGACGAAACGTGCTACGCTTAGCGGCTTACCCATCGGCCTGAAAACCGCCATGCCTCCGCACAGACGAAACGACGTCGTCCTCGACTCAGTGAGACGCCTGCTGCGGATTGGTGCGACCGCAAACCTCTTGAACCTGCTGCAGAAGCAGCATCCTGCCGATCTGGCGCAGATTCTCGGAGAGCTGAGCGAGAAGGATCGCCTCGCGGCTTTCAACGTCGTCGTCGAGCGGCACAGTCGGCTCGCGATGGAGGCGTTGAGCGAGCTGGGTCCTGAGATGGGAGCGACATTCCTGGCGGGTCGTTCTGCCGAGGACATTGCGAAGCTCGTGCAGGAAATGCCCCCAGACGATGCGGCAGCGATCATCGACAACCTGCCGGAAGAGCTGTCCTCGGCGGTCCTGCACCTGATGCGGCGCAAGGAGTCGGACGAAGTCGAGAACCTGCTGGAGTACGCGGAGAAGACAGCGGGCCGCATCATGAACCCGAATGTCTTCGCGCTCTCAGAAGACATGACCGTCGGCGAGGCGATTACCGAGCTCCAGAGCTCACGCGACGTCGAAGTGGTCTTCTATCTCTATGTCGTGGACGTGAGGCGCCATCTGGTTGGAGTGGTGTCGCTGCGGCGGCTCCTTCTGGTCTCCCCAGAGACGCCGCTGAAGCGGATCATGACGACAGACATCATCAGCGCGCGGGTGGACACCGACCAGGAAGAAGTGGCTCGTCAGGTCGCGTCCTACAATCTTCTGGCGATTCCGGTCGTCGACGAGGAGAACAAGCTGGTCGGCGTCATCACCGTGGATGACGTCATCGACGTTATCAAGGATGAGGCCACGGAGGACATCTATCGGCTGGCCGGAGTGTCAAGCGACGAACGGGTCTTCACGCCTCCGCCCGAATCGCTGCGCAAGCGCTTTCCATGGCTGGTCATCAACCTGGCCACGGCGTTCCTGGCCGCGGCGGTGGTGGGTCTTTTCCAGGGGACGATCAGTCAGTGGATTGCGCTTGCCGTCTTCATGCCGGTGGTCGCGGGCATGGGAGGAAACGCCGCGACGCAGACCCTGACCGTCATCGTCCGCGGCATTGCCCTGGGCGAGTTGACCTGGAGCAACAGCAGGAAAGCGCTGTTCAAGGAACTGCTCGTCGGGATGGGGAATGGGGTCGCGACTGGGTTGATCGCGGCTGCCGCCGCCTGGGTCGTCGTTCGCGATGCCACGCTCGGCTTCGTCCTCATGATGGCCATGATTCTCAACCTGCTGGTGGCGGCGATGGCAGGAACGCTGGTTCCGCTCGGCCTGCGCGCTCTGCGGATCGATCCGGCGCTGGCGTCCACCGTGATCATCACCACCTTCACCGACGTCTGCGGCTTTGCGTCGTTTCTGGGACTTGCGGCGTTGTTCCTCCGCTACGCGAACAGATAGAATTGTGGAGCCCGAGGGCGGACGCGCACCGGGCGGGCGATCCTGCACGCTCTGAGATGCCGCTTTACACCAGCGACGCGCTGATTCTGCGCACGTACAAGCTTGGGGACGCCGATCGCATCGTAGTCTTCCTGACGCGCGATCGCGGCAAGAAGCGCGGCGTTGCGAAGGGTGCTCGACGGGCGCGGTCACGTTTCACGGGTGCGCTCGAACCCCTGACCGAAGTCAGGGTCGCATACTTCGAGAAGGAGCGGCGGGAGCTGGTGAGCCTGAATTACGCCGAAGTGGGACGTTCCCCGCTCGCCGCGGATCGAGGCGATGCCCTGGCGCATATCGGGTATTTTGCGGAGCTCATCGACGAGTGGGCGCCCGAGGCCAGCCCGGACGAGCGGCTATACCGGCTGGGTGCTTCACTCGTTGAAGCGCTGATGGCCGGCGCGCCGGTCGATGCGCTGGCACGCTATTTCGAATACTGGCTCTTGAGGCTCCAGGGAGTGTATCCGTCGCAGGTGGCCTGCCACCGTTGTCAGGCGCCCCTGGGCGCCGGAATCCAGGGTGCGTACTTGTCGATGGAGGATCGTCAGTTCACCTGCGAGCGATGCGCTCCACTGGTGCCCTCGATGCCCGATGGGGTGGGCCCGCAGTTGTCGATGGACGCCCTTCGGTTCCTGCAGCAGGCTCGGCAGATCGGACCCGACCGCGTGGGCGAGATTCACCTTCCGAAGAGCGCATCGCTGGAGCTTGAACGGGTCCATCGCATGCTGATTGTCCTGCACCTGGAGAAAGAGCTCCGATCAACCAGGGTGCTGAGGAGCCTGCGGAGCTGACCCGCAACCGCCTTGACCTTCCAAGATCTCATTCTCAAACTATCGGAATTCTGGTCTGCGCAGGGGTGCGTGATCCAGCAGCCGCTCGATATCGAAGTGGGGGCGGGGACCATGCATCCGGAGACCTTCCTGCGCGTCCTCGGCCCTCGTCATTGGAATGTCGCCTACGTCCAGCCGTCGCGACGTCCAGCAGACGGGCGATTCGGGGAGAATCCCAATCGCCTGTACAAGCACCACCAGTTTCAAGTGCTCCTGAAGCCGGCACCCGACGACGTCCAGCAGATCTACCTGCGGAGCCTCGAGGCGTGCGGCATCAGCACGCGCGAGCACGACATCAGGTTCGAAGAAGACAACTGGGAGTCGCCGACGCTCGGCGCGTGGGGCATCGGCTGGCAGGTCATGTTCGACGGCCTGGAGATTACGCAGTTCACGTATTTTCAACAGGCCGGCGGTGCCGAGCTTGCGCCGATCTCTGCCGAGCTCACATACGGACTCGAACGCCTCGCGATGGTGCTGCAGCGGGTCGAGAACGTGTACGACGTCGAGTGGGCTCAGGGCGTCAGCTACGGCGACGTCAGGCTTCAAGAAGAGATCGAACAATCGAAGTACTCATTCGGGCAGGTCGCCATCAGCCAGGGCGAGTTCGCCGGCGTGCATCGAGCGCTGTTCGATCAGCACTATCAGTTCGCGAGCGTGCTGCTCAAATCAGGACTCATCTGGCCTGCCCTTGAACAGTGCTTGAAGTGCTCGCACCTCTTCAACATTCTCGATGCCAGCGGCAGCATCGGCGTGACCGAACGCACATCATTCATCCTGCGCGTCCGGCAGCTCGCCGTGGCGATCGCGCAGGCACGCCTTGCCTCCCTCCACCCGCCGGCGCCTGCCGACGCCACGTCCGGGGACGCCCATGGATCGTGAGCTGCTCCTCGAGATCGGCTGCGAGGAGATGCCGGCCGCATGGCTGCCCTCGCTGACGCGGCAGATCGGCGATTGCATGGCGGCTCGCCTGTCCGAGTTCCGGCTGGCAGTGGCCGCGCCGGTCGAGACATTCAGCACACCTCGTCGGTTGACGGTGAGGATCGCGCGCCTGGCCGACCGTCAGACGGACCTGGAGGAGCTCGTGACCGGGCCGCCTGTGTCCGCGTCGTTTCAACCGGATGGTCAGCCGACCCCTGCGGCGACGGGGTTCGCGCGCAAACACGGCCTCGCCGTTGAGCAGCTCGACCAGATCGAGACGCCGAAGGGCAGATATCTCGCGGTTCGCAAGCACGAATGGGGCAAAGCGGCGATCGACGTTCTTGGCTCCGTGCTGGGTCTCGTGATTCGAGATCTGACGTTTCCAAAGCTGATGCGCTGGGACGCGGAACTGGACGATGGCGCACTGCCATTCGGAAGGCCGATCCGGTGGATTCTCTTCCTTTATGGCGGGCGCGTGGTGCCGTTCGTCATCAAGCGCGCAGAGGTGGCGCAGTCAGGGTCGGTGCAGGAGGTCCGCTCGGGCGCGGTGACGTTCGGGCACCGCTTTCTTGCGACGACTGGCCGACCCGGCCGCGCGCTGAAGGTTCGCAAGTTCGATGAGTATCACGCACGCCTCCTCGAGAACTTTGTCGTGCTCGAGCGGAGCGAGCGCCACGACAAGATCGCGCGCGAACTGGATGCAAAGGCACAACGGTTGGGGGGACGCGTCAGCGGCGCCGCGCTTCACCAGTCGGCGCTCCTGCAGGAAGTCCCGGATCTGGTCGAGTATCCCTCGGTCGTCGCGGGCACATTCGCGTCGGACTTCGTTCGAGACCTGCCTGAAGAGGTGTTGATTACCTCGATGATCCACCATCAACACTTCTTCCCGATTGTGGGTGAGAACGGGCGTCTGAAGCCGGCATTCCTGGCCGTGACGAATACGCGCGCGGAGAATGAGGCCGTCGTGGCGCGAAACGCGGAGCGCGTGCTCACGGCCAGGCTGCGAGATGCGCGCTTCTTCTGGGAGACAGACCGACGCGCGAGTCTGGCCGATCGGCTTGAGCGTCTCGACACGATTCTCTTCCACAAAGAGCTCGGCACGTACCGGAGCAAGGCTGAGCGCATCGAGCGGCTCGCGCGCTGGATCGCTGTTGAAGCCCTGGGTGCATCATCGTCAGCGGATCTGGCGGCGAGGTCCGCGCTTCTGGCGAAGGCCGACCTGGTGACGGAGATGGTCCGCGAGTTCACCGAGCTTCAGGGGACCATGGGTGGCGTCTATGCGCGCGAAGAGGGACTGCCTGAAGAGGTCTGGAAGGCCATCTACTACCACTATCTTCCGGCCAGCCTCGAGCCCGACGCGCCACCCGGGCGACAGGATCTCGGGGCCGCCGCCGTCACGTGGGCCGCGGTGTCGCTGGCCGACAAGCTCGACACCGTCGTAGGCCTCTTTGCTGTCGGAGAGCGACCAACGGGGTCCCGGGATCCCTATGCGATCCGGCGCCAGACTCACGGCATCCTGAAGATCCTCGTCGATCTGGAGGCGCTCACCGGTCTCAAGGCTCGCCCGACGATCGCGGACCTGATTGGACAGGCGGAGAAGCCGTTCTCTGCTCACCAGGTCCGGGCCGGCACGGCGGGTGCCGACTTTCAGTCGAGTCTGTTGAGTTTCTTTAATGAACGCCTTGTGTACCTCTTCGAACAGCGCGGCGTCGACGTCCGAAATATCCGCGCTGTGCTGCAGTTTCCCGCGCGATCAATCAGCCCGGCGAAGGCCGGGCAGATGTTGAGAGCGCTGCCAGAGTTTTCCGACTCGCCGGAGTTCGCGCGGCTGGCGACGGCGTTCAAGCGCGTCCGCAACATCGCGCGCGAGCTTTCAGACGACGATTGTCGAAGGGAAGAAGAGAAGGATCCGACGCTGGCGTCGCTCAACGAACCGGCAGAGCTGGCCTTGCGAGACGAGATCGAGCGGCGGGCGCCGGTGATCAGAAAAGTCATGTCGGGCGGCGACGATTATCGCCGCGGATTTGCCGAAGCCGCCCAGTTCGGGCCCGCTGTCGATCGTTTCTTTACCGAAGTGTTTGTCATGGCCGATGATGCGGCGGTGCGGAGCGCGCGTCTCCGGCTCATGAAGCGGCTCGAGACCCTCATCCTGGAACTGGCTGATATTTCCGAAATTGTTGCTTCGACGGAGTCATAGTCCAATGCCCAGCAGAACGTCCCGCAAGTCAGTCAAGAAGAGCAAGCCGGCGCGCGCGGCTTTGTCGCGCTCCGGAAAGACGACTCGAAAGCACGTGTACTTCTTTGGCAACGGCAAGGCCGACGGCAACCGATCGATGAAAGACCTTCTGGGTGGGAAGGGCTCCGGCCTGGCGGAAATGACGAACGCAGGACTACCGGTTCCACCGGGATTCACGATCTCAACCGATGTCTGCACGATCTATTACCGCGAAGGCGGCCGGATTCCGTCATCGATCGATCGAGAGATCAAAGAGAACCTCAAGAAGCTGGAGCATGCAGCGGACGCGCGGCTCGGCGCCGCCGATCGTCCATTGCTCGTGTCAGTCCGCTCGGGAGCGAAGTTCTCGATGCCCGGGATGATGGACACGATCCTGAATCTGGGGTTGAACGACGGCACTGTCGAGACGCTGAAGAGGCGGACGTCGAACGGGCGGTTCGCCTATGACAGCTATCGTCGATTCATGCAGATGTTCGGAAACGTCGTGCTCGAAATCCGAAAGGACGTCTTCGAGAAGGAATTCGAAGCGGTAAAGCACGCCGTCGGGGCCAAGACCGACACGGGTCTCACCGAGGAGGCGCTGAAAGACGTCGTGGATCGTTATCGAAGGGTCGTGAGGTCTGCGACGGGCCGCGCCTTTCCTCAGGATCCGCACGATCAGCTCGCGATGGCGCGTGATGCAGTGTTCCGGTCGTGGCAGAACCCGCGCGCCAAGGAATACCGGCGCATCTATGACATCCCCGACCACATCGGTACGGCGGTCAACGTCCAGATGATGGTGTTCGGAAATACGGGCGATCGATCGGCCACCGGCGTCGGCTTCACTCGTAATCCCGCCACGGGCACGAAGGAGTTCTACGGCGAGTTCCTCATCAACGCACAGGGAGAAGACGTCGTTGCCGGGATCAGGACCCCGCAGCCGATCGCGGACCTCGCCGGGGTGATGCCTAACGCCTACAAACAACTGCGAGAGATCACAACCCGGCTCGAAAAGCACTACAAGGACGTCCAGGACTTCGAATTCACGATCCAGGATGAACGACTCTTCATGCTCCAGACGCGGAGCGGCAAACGCACCGGTTTTGCTGCCGTCGTGATCGCCACGGATCTCGTTCGAGAGAAGCTGGTCACGCCGAAGGAAGCCGTGCTGCTGGTCGATCCGGAATCACTATCACAGCTCCTGGCACCAGGATTCGATGCGGACGAGTGGAAGAAGATTCCCGTTGCGACCAAAGGCCTGCCGGCCGCGCCAGGCGCCGCCTCCGGACAAGTCGTCTTTACGGCCGACGACGCCGTTCGGTGGGCGGAGCAGAAAAAGTCCGTGATCCTCGTGCGCAAGGAAACCGTGCCCGACGACATTCACGGCATGTTCGTCGCCCAGGGCATCCTCACGGCCACAGGCGGGATGACTTCACACGCTGCGGTCGTCGGCCGCCAGATGGGCAAACCTTCCATCGTCGGTGCCGGGGCGCTGCAGATTGACGAAGAAGAGAAGCGGTTCAGCATCGGGAAGACGGTCGTCAAGGAAGGCGACTTCATCTCGTTCGACGGCCTGACGGGCGAAGTGAAGCTGGCTCGGGTCAGTTCGAAGCCCAGCGAGATCCTGCAGGTCGTCCAGGGATCGTTGCCGGCCGGCCGGTCTGATATCTACGGGCGGTTCGTGCGTCTGCTCGAGTGGGCCGACCGATACCGGCGGCTCGGTGTCAGGGCGAACGCAGACCTCCCAGATCAGGCCGAATTGGCCTACGCCTTCGGCGCCCGCGGGATCGGGCTGTGCCGGACGGAGCACATGTTCTTCGGCGAGGACAGGTTGCCGATCGTCCAGCGGATGATCCTGGCGGACAACGAGTCGGATCGGCGTGCCGCCCTCGCCCAGCTGTTGCCTTTGCAGCGCGGCGACTTCTACGGCGTGTTCAAGGCCATGAAAGGATCACCGGTCACCATCAGGACCATCGATCCGCCGCTGCACGAGTTCCTGCCCAAGCGCGAAGACCTGATGGTGGACATTGCGAGGCTCGAGGCCGGCGGACGCACTGGGCCCGAGCTCGAAGAGAAACAGCGCCTGCTGCGGAGAGTGGAACAGCTTCATGAGTTCAACCCGATGCTCGGTCATCGTGGCGTCCGGCTCGGCGTGAGTTATCCAGAGATCACCGAAATGCAGACGCGCGCGATCATCGAAGCCGCCTGCCAGCTGGCACGGGAGGGACAGCCTGTCGTGCCTGAGATCATGATTCCCCTGGTTGGGCACGTGAAGGAGCTTCGAGACCAAAAGGCCATCGTCGATCGCGTGGCAGCGGAGACGATGAAGGAGCAGAAGATAACCGTTCGCTACCTGGTCGGAACGATGATCGAAGTGCCGCGAGGCGCGCTGACGGCCGACGAGATCGCCCACGAGGCGGAGTTCTTTTCATTCGGGACGAACGATCTCACCCAGATGGCATTCGGCTTCTCGCGAGACGATGCTGTGAAATTCCTGAAGGTGTATCAGGAGAAGAAGATCATCGAGCGCGATCCGTTCACCTCCATCGATGTGCCGGGCGTGGGGCAACTCGTCACGATGGGCGTCCAGAAGGGCAGAGCGAGTCGGCCGGACTTGAAGATAGGCGTGTGCGGCGAGCACGGTGGCGATCCTGCGTCGATCCATTTCTTCGAGAAGGCGGGCCTCGATTATGTGAGCGCTTCGCCCTATCGAGTGCCCGTCGCGCGGCTTGCCGCGGCGCAGGCGGCCTTGCAGGTCAAAGTCGGCGACTGACGTTTCGTCCGGGTGGTCCAATGGTCACCATCGTTGTCTACCAGGATGGCCGGACACAGAAGGCGGACAAGGTCGATCCGCGGTGGCTTGCACCGGGCAGCACGACCGTGTGTTGGGTCGACCTGGAGGCGGCGACCGACGAGGAAGCGTCGATCCTCCGTGATGTGTTTCACTTCCACAACCTTGCCATCGAGGATGCTCTGAGCGGGTTGCAGTTCCCGAAGGCCGAAACCTACGACGGGTACCTGTACCTCGTGCTGCACGGCATCGATTTCAAGGCGTCGCAGCACAAGTTCGCGACGCACGACTTCGACTTCTTCCTCGGTCCGAACTATCTCGTCAGTCTCCACGATGCGAGGACACGAACGATCACCATGGTGCGGGAGACGTGCCTGCGCAACGACCGCGTGCTCGCCGGCGGCGCTGCCGCATTGCTCCATCGCCTTGTGGACAGCATCGTCGATAACTATCAGCCAGAGGTGGAGAAGCTCGAGACGAGGCTGGACGCGCTGGAAAAGGACGTCTTCGAAGATACTCGGAAGAATCTGATCAAGAGGATCCTCGAGACCAAGCGTGACATCGCATCTCTCAGACGCGTTGCCTCGCCACAACGGGATGTCCTCAGCCGGCTGGCGCGGCTCGAGTTCAGCCTGATCAACACCGAGGTCGCCTATGGATTCCGCGACGTCCACGACCACCTGGTTCGGTTGACGGACGAAGCGCTGCTGTTTCAAGACCGTGTCACCGGCGTGCTCGAGGCGCATCTGTCGACCGTCTCGAATAGATTGAACGAGGTGATGAAGCTCCTGACGGTCATCTCGACGATTTTCATGCCGTTGACCCTGCTTACCGGGTTTTACGGCATGAACGTTCCTCTGCCGCAACTCCCAGGCGGCGAGAGCGCTCAGGCATGGTGGCTGATCGGCATAATCCTGACGCTGAGCGGAGTGATGCTGTGGTACTTCCGCAAGAGAGGGTGGCTGTAAGTGGGGCGCGTTAACCGTCTTCCGGTCGATCTGGCTAATCAGATTGCGGCGGGGGAAGTCGTCGAGCGCCCGGCCTCGGTCGTCAAGGAACTGGTCGAGAATGCCATCGACGCGAATGCCAAGCGGGTGACCATTACCGTCGAGTTTGGTGGCAAGCGTCTGATCCGGGTGGAAGACGATGGGGAAGGGATGGATCCGGATGACGCGCGTCTTGCGCTCGAGCGCCACGCGACCAGCAAGATCTCGAGTGTCGACGACCTGGCGGCCATTACGACTCTTGGGTTCAGAGGCGAAGCCCTTCCGAGCATCGCGTCAGTCTCGCGCTTCCGGCTGCGCACGCGGCCCGACGAACAGCTGACCGGCACGGAAATCAGGGTGCATGGTGGAGCGATTGTCTCGGTCGAGGAGGTGGGTGCTCCGCCTGGCACGATGATCGAAGTCGAGGACATTTTCTACAATCTGCCCGCGCGCCGGAAGTTTTTGAAGGCCGATTCGGCCGAGGCCGCGCAAGTCTCGCGTCTGGTGACGCTGCTCGCGCTTGGTTTTCCAGAAGTGGGATTCACACTCATCAGCGCGGGGCGAACGGCGCTGCAATGTCCTCCAGTCGAGGGGTTTGCCGAGCGGTTGTATCAGGTATACGGAGACCGACCCGATCTTGTGGAGGTGAGGAGGCAGGCCGGCGGTCTGTCGTTGTATGGATATGCGGCCGCGCTGACAGATCGAGGCCCGGTGCGCGGCGCCCAACACGTTTTCGTGAATCGACGCAGCGTGCGCGACAGGACCATCGCCCACGCAATCATCAGCGCTTACAGCGAGGCGTCGATCAAAGAGCGAAGCCCAGAAATTCACCTTTTCATCGACATGCCGCCGGACTGGGTAGACGTCAACGTCCACCCGACAAAGGCCGAAGTGCGGTTTCGCGACCAGTCGCTCGTGCATGAGGTCGTTCGGCGGGCGATCATGGACGCCCTCGGTCGCGAGAACATGCCGGCGTTCCAGTTGCACGCCTCGTCTCCCCAGGGCCGGCAGCCAGTAATGCAGATGATTCCTGGCGTCATGGGACGTGCTGAGCCAACGCCGGGTTGGTCGCAAGTGGGAGCGTTGCACCATGAGGTCGAGACAGGCCCTGTGGCGGGCGCGACTCCATCCGAAATGCGGCCGCCGACCGAGGGCCCGCCGGAATCGCCTGCTGGGAGAGCGAACGGCGAAGCGGTTGCGTCCTTCAAGCCGCTCGTACCGCTTGGCCAGTTTCGCGACACGTTCATCATTGCGGTCGATGATGAGGGCGTGGCGGTCATCGACCAGCACGTGGCGCACGAACGTATCCTGTTCGAGCGCGTGATGGAACGGCTCACGCGCGAACACCTCGAGAGCCAGGGCCTTCTTGAACCGCTGCTGATCGATCTGCCGGCCGCGAATCGCCAGGCGCTCCTGGCGCACCAGAACGAACTCACGCGACTTGGTTTCGAAGTGGAGGAGTTCGGAGGCGACAGCATTCGGGTAAGTGCCGTTCCAGCGATCCTGGGTCGTGCGGACAGCGTGCGAGCCATTCGTGCGCTGGCCGAAGATCTCGAGGGTTTAGACCCGCGCGCGGGCGTGGACGAAGCTCTCCGGCGGGTGGCAGCACTCACGGCGTGTCATGCCGCGGTGAAGGCCCACGATCCTCTGTCCTTGGAAAAGATGGCGCATATCCTTGACGAGCTGCGTGAGACTGCGTACTCGACCGTGTGTCCTCACGGACGGCCGGTCATGTTGAGATTGACGCGACGCGAAATCGAGAAGAACTTCGAGCGCATCTGACGTGGCTGTTCTCTTCTACATCGGCCGAGGTCTGCAGGTGATCGGCATGTGGTTGCTGCTCGTGGACATTGTCACGGCCGGCCCGCTCGGCCCGAATCCACGACTCTTCGCCGTTGGCGTTGGCGTCTTCATCGGAGGCTGGCTGCTGGTGCGACGAATCGGCAGAGCCTCCTGAGGGCACCGTGGGCGCCCGCCTACAGTCGGCCCGGACGACGGCCGACACATGGTGCAGATGTTTCTGCGCCCCGCCCGCCTTGCGTCCCTTTCCCGCATGATCTGGCTTGCCCTGGTTGGGCTGGCAGCGGCCGGCTTTTTTGGTCTCGGCAGCTACCAGGCTGAGATGGTGAATGCCGTCCGCATCGCGGAAAGCCAGGCGCGCATCGATGCACTCCGTGCAGAAATTGCAGGACCACTCAGCCCGCGTGACGCCGGGCGACGGACAAGCGACGCGCCTCGAGTGACCGGCAGTTCAGGCTGGCTGGGACCGGACGGGCGTCCGCTGGAACAGGACCTTCAGGAATCGCTCGTCGAAGAAGTAAAGGAACGGCTGCAAACCGAGATGGGACTCGTGCCCGTCAAGCTGCTCCGAGAGTGCCAGCGGAGCTTCGTCGAGTTGTACGCAACCGACAACCGCGGAAAGACGAGTTACGGCACGGCGGGATATGTCGGCCAGGGATACTTCGTCACCGTGAAGCACGCGGTCATTGCACTGAAGGGCGAAGAAGATGAAGCGGGGCCCGCGCGCCGGATCGTCGGGGTGACCATCAGCTATCGTGGACAGTCCGTTCCGGCGGAAATTGTCGACGCCGGCGACGCGGACGTCGAGGTGCATACTGGAGACTGGGCGGTGATTCGCGTGGCGCAGACGATTGATCTCCCCGCCCTTCGCGTCGATCTCGCCTATCCGTTCGAGTTCGCCGATCCAATCTTCCGGCTGGGCAACGACTATTCGAAAGGCATCATTCTGTCCACGGGCTACGTCGGGCAGCACACACCCAATGGGCTGGTGACCTGCCTCACCGACGGCCATCCAGGCGTTTCAGGGGGCGGGATTCTGGATCAGCAGGGGAGCCTGGTCGGCATTCCAATCGGTCGGATGCAGGGCGACTTCCGCTTCTCCTTCATTCTTCCAGTTCGTCGCGAGATGTTCCGGCGTGTGCCTTCGTCACCCCTCGTCGCGGCGTCCCAGTCCATTCGCTAGCCGTTCGCGCTTCTTCTCCCGCCAGGCTTCCATGCGTCGGCGGATGCCTTCCTCGAACCCACGGTCCGTCGGCGTGTAGTATTCGCGCCCCTTCAACGACTCCGGCAGGCAGTCCATCGCCGCTACGGCATCGGGCTCATCGTGAGCATACTGATAGCCGCGACCGTATCCCAGGCCTTTCATGAGCGGCGTTGGCGCATTACGCAGATGAAGCGGCACAGGCTCGGCCACGTCCTGCTGAGCGTCACGCGAGGCCCGCGAGTACGCCTGATAAACGGCATTGCTCTTCGGCGCTGTCGCCATGTAGATGGCGGCTTGAGCGAGCGCCGTATTGCCTTCCGGCATGCCGATGAAGTGCACGGCATCCTTGGCCGCGACGGCCACGGTCAGCGCCTGCGGATCCGCATTCCCGATGTCTTCCGACGCAAAGCGGACGAGCCGCCTTGCGACGTAGAGAGGATCTTCACCGGCTTCGAGCATGCGCGCGAGCCAATAGACGGCTGCATCAGGGTCGCTGTTTCGCATCGACTTGTGCAGCGCGGAAATGATGTTGTAATGCTCCTCGCCCTGCTTGTCGTAGAGCAGCGCTCGTCGCTGAGCGGCCTGCTCGACGAGCGCCACTGTGATCCGATCGGAGTCGGCCGGTGCATCAGCCGTTGCGCGCGGCGCCGAGTGGGCGACGAATTCGAGAAGGTTGAGGGCCGCACGTGCGTCGCCGTTGGCATACCGCGCGATGGCCTCCAGGACACCGGGTTCGATCTTCAGCCCGGCCCTTCCCAATCCATGCTCTTCGTCGACGAGGGCCCGCTCCAGAATCTGCAAGGTCGCCTGCAGGCCGAGGCCGCGCAGGACGAACACTTTGGATCTGGACAACAGCGCGGCATTGACCTCGAAGGACGGGTTCTCGGTTGTAGCGCCAATCAGGATGATGTCGCCGTGTTCGACTCGCGGAAGGAAGGCGTCCTGCTGTGCCTTGTTGAATCGATGGATCTCGTCGATGAACACGATTGTCCGCCGGCCCAGCTCACGCCGGCGCCGCTCGGCGGCGGCCATGACGTCACGGACTTCCTTGATGCCGGCCAGCACAGCGCTGAATGCGACGAAGTCGGCGCGCGAACGGTCCGCGATGATACGCGCCAGCGTCGTCTTTCCGGACCCTGGCGGTCCCCAGAGGATGAGAGACTGAAGGAGGTCGCGCTCGATGGCTTCTCGAAGCGGTTTCCCCGGGGCGAGGACCTCGTCCTGACCTACGAGTTCGTCGAGGGTCTTCGGCCGCATGCGCTCCGCCAGCGGCGTGCCGGGCGGTCGACCGCGCGCTGCGTCAGCGTCGTGAAAGAGATCGCCAGAGGTCATGGTCCCGTCACGTCGTCGGTCGGCGCTGCCGGTATGCTTCGTACACAATGAGGGCTGCGGAGACCGCGACATTCAGCGAGTCAACCCTTTCGCGCATGGGAATGGTGAGATTCTGATCGGCCTGTCTCACCACGCTCTCGGCGAGGCCAGCACCCTCGTTGCCGACGATCACCATCGATGGTCTGGTGAGGTCAATATCGAATGGTGTCCGTCCACCTCTCGCTGTCGTGGCGACCACCTGCAGGCGGTGCTTTCGTGCGCGCGCGATCGCATCATCGATCGACGGTTCGACAATCACCGGCAGCCTGAATGCGCCGCCCATGGAGCCGCGAAGCGCCTTCCACGAGAATGGCCACGCCGATTGACCGGCCAGCACGACCCCCGTTGCGCCACCTGCTTCGGCGGAACGGATGAGGGCGCCGACGTTGCCTGGATCCTGAATGTCCACGCCGGCGACGACCAGGGCCGCCGGATCGGCAAACGCCGCGTTGGGGTTGACGGGATGCAGTTCGGCCACAGCGACGACGCCTGAGGTGGACCGCACGGGGCTGATGCTGTTCATGACGGCAGGTGGAACGGTCAGGACGTCGACGCCGTCGGCAAGAAGGGCGTCCGCTTCGTGGGCGACGTCGGGAGACTCCAGGGCGCCGGCGGTGAACGCCGCGCTTCGGATCGCGAGGCCGGCCCGGCGGGCCTCGCGCAACAGATGGACGCCGTCAAGGAGGACGCGCGTTGATCCGGCAGTCGCGCGCGCCAGCGCCCGGTACTCTGTGACCCGCGGGTTTGTGCGGCTCGACACCACGCGCGGACCACGCCGCTCGTTCGCCTTAACCCGCGACACGTCAACAGCATAGCAGATATGTTAAAATCGCCGGACTTCACCGAAACCTGTCCACGCCGATGAAATCACACCTTCTCAAGCGATTCGAGGACGAGATTCACGTGCTCGAGCGCGAACTGAAACAGGAGCTCCCGCAGGAAATCAAACGGGCGCGCGAGCTGGGCGACCTGCGCGAGAACGCGGAGTATCAGGCGGCGAAGGATCGCCAGACGATTGTGCAGGCGCGCATCGCGATGCTCAGAAAACGGGCGGCCGAGATCGCGATGATTAACCTTGACCGCATTCCGCACGGTCGTGCCGGGTTCGGTTCGACCGTCCATCTGCGCGAGTCGAATGGCGAGTCGCTGGTGTATCAGCTGGTGATGCCCGAAGATGCCGACGCGTCGCGCGGTTTGATCTCGACCAGCTCTCCGATTGGACGCGCCATCCTGAACAAGGAAGTCGGGGACTCCATCAGTGTCCCGACTCCGGGTGGTTTGCGGGAGTTCGAAATCGTCAAGCTGCTGACGATTCATGACGAAGCGTGAGGGCCGCGAGCCGGCGCTCGCGTCTCGAAGCGACATCCGCCCAACCTATTCGACACGACTGCGCACGGCGCTCGTGCTGATAGGCACCGGCACGGCCGGCGCCTATCACGCGGGCGTCCTTCGGGCGTTCCGGGAGGCGGGCGTCAAGATCGACGTGGTCGCCGGCCGAGGAATGGGAGCGGCCAGCGCCCTGTTCGCCGCGGTTGATGGTGACGCGCAGCTCTGGGAGACCGCTGGCATCTGGGCGGACCGTGTGCCAGCCGGCTTCTATCGATGGCGTCCCGCGATCGTCACGGCGGTTGTTGCCGCGGGGGTTGCGCTGGGAGGCCTTCTGGCACCTCCGATCGTGCTCGCGGGTGCACTGACGATTTATGGCCTCGGCGCGCTCCTGGGCTTCATGGGCCTGCAGTCGGGAGGATCGGCCGCCATCGGGTACGCAAGGATCATCGAACAAGCCTTCGCGCCGGCTGCCCTGCCGACGATCATTCCGCGCATCGTGACGGTCTCGCTGATCGTCGCGGCGTCCGCGCTCGTCGCCGCCGGCATCGCCTCGCGCGTGCCTCGTCGCGGCCGGCGCCACGACCGCGGCTCCATATTGTGGGATGCGATCGGTGCACCCTGGAATGGCGAACGGGTGATCCGCAGGTTTCGGCTGGGACTCTGGCAGCTCATGCGCGGGGCTGCACGATTGCGTGAGCCAGATTCATTGGACTTGAGCCGGCGGTACGCCGAACTGGTGGGAGAAAACATTGGCCAGCCCGGCTTCCGGGAAGTTGTCGTCGCCGTGCACGACCTCGACGCGAAACGCGATCTGACGTTCGCCCTCCTCTCCGAGCCGTTTCGTCATGCGTTCTTCAGGCCGCCGGGAAACGATCCCGAGCGCCGCGCCGAGACGTTCGACCTGCTGGGCGTGGCGCGTGACCATGTCGTCGATGCCCTGTCGGGGGCGCTGACCTTGCCCGTCCTGACGGACGCGCATTTCGTCACGTTCCACCCGGAGGGGTTCTGGCGTGGAGAGACTCACCGTCTGTGCGATCGTCCGGGAGCGACCTTCCGGCTGCTCGAAGATGTTGCGGCGGCCAGCGTCGAACAGGTCATCGTCGTTGCGCCCTGCACGCAGCTTGCCGCGCCGCACGGCCTGACGGCGAGGCGAGCCGATCTCCGGGCCCGCGTCGGCGATTACTTCGGGGCCACCGAAGCGGCTACGCTCAGCGACGCCACCGATGCGACGAGGCATCTCTTCCGGAGCGTGTTCGTGATTCGGCCGTCGCACAGCGCCATCGGCCCCTTCGATTTCACGGGAACTTATGACGAGCGCTCGGACCGCCAGCAACCGCTTCGCGAATTGCTCGATCAGGGATACGAGGACGCATATCGCCAGTTCATCGAACCGGTCGTCGGAGCGAGCGGAGAACGACTCGAAGCAGGTGCCGAGGTGCGTGCCGGTGCGCGCAGCCGCGGGGCGAAATCTCACGAGGAGACATCATGACGAACCGCGGGCGATCGACCGAATTGATTCACCGAGGGGAAGGGGCCTCGCCCGATGTTCATCCTCTCACGACGCCGGTGTACGAAACGTCCACGTTCGTTTTCGAGAGCGCCCAGGACGTGCAGGAGTACCTGAACGGCAGCTCGCGCAAGTACCTGTACTCGCGTTACGAGAACCCGACCGTGGTTGCCGTCGAAGAGAAGATTGCGGTGCTCGATGACGCACCTCTGGCCGTCTTGTTTTCGTCCGGCATGGCCGCGACATCGACGATTCTGATGACGCTGCTCAAGCCCGGCGATGAGGCGGTCTGTTGCTCAGCGATCTACGGAGGCACGCTTCACTTCTTCGAAGATGTTCTGGCGACATTCGGTGTCCAGCCACGATTCGTGGGGCTGGACGTACTCGCCAACCCCGAGGCGGCGCTGACTGCCAGAACGAAGCTGTTGTGGTTCGAGACGCCGATCAATCCAACGCTCCGCTGCCTGGATATCCGTCGCATCGCCGCGGCCTGTCGCGATCGCGGTGTGTTGTCCGTGATCGACAACACTTTCGCCAGTTCGATCAATCAGCGGCCCCTCCAGATGGGCATCGATCTGTCGATGCAAAGCGCGACGAAGTACCTGAACGGCCACAGCGACGTCACCGGTGGGGCGGTGTCGGGCCGGCGCGATCTCGTGGAACGCATCGGCAAGACCCGTCGCCTGCTGGGGACGATCCTGGATCCGTACCCGGCGTATGCCCTTGGTCGAGGCCTCAAGACACTGCCTCTTCGCATCGCGCGTCACAATGCAAATGCGCTCACGGTGGCGAAGGGTCTCGAGGCCGATCGCCGAGTGGGTCGCGTGTACTACCCGGGCCTCGAGTCTCATCCGGATCATGAGATTGCCCGATCGCAGATGAGCGGTTTTGGTGGAGTTGTCTGTTTCGATCTCGACGGACGTTTCGACCGCGCGTGCCGGCTCTACGATCGCCTCGCGCTGATCAAGCGCGCGGCCAGTCTGGGCGGCGCCGAAAGCATCGTCAGCCTGCCAGTCCTGACTTCTCACTACGGCTATTCAGACGAGGCGCTCGAACGGGCCGGCGTCACGAAGGGAATGCTGCGACTCTCGGTGGGGCTTGAAGACGTCGCCGACGTGCTTTCAGACCTCGACCAGGCGCTCGCCTGATTACGCTTTCACAGGCTCGCGCTTCTTTTCCGCCTGAGCGTGTTCGTGCAGGAACTGGGTTGCCAGTTCCTGAATCTTGTCGTTGATCTGGTCGGTTGGCAGATCCCCGAACTTCTGTCTGAACGCCGCCAACGGCACCACGGCCTTGGCCATCGCGCGATGGCCTCCGGCGCTGCCGATGTCGGAGAACCATTTCCGGACGAACTCGCCCGCATTGCGCGTGTAACCCAGGTTGCGCACCGAGAGTATCAGCGAGTCGTTGACGATGCCCGAGATGATGGTCCACTTGACGTCTTCGAGCTGCAGGAAGAAGTCCGCGACATAGGGAATGAAGTCCTCGCGCGGCGAAACGCCGAGAAAGGCCACGAACACCTGATCGTTCATCCGCCTGGTCTGGACGGCCTTCATGACGTACTCGAGCCGCTCGAGCGTGATTTCCGAACCCTCCATCTTGCGGATCAGCGCAGCATCGGCGAGGGGATAAAGGAACGAAAACGCTTCGAGATCGACACGATTGGCCTGGCGGTTGAAGAAAAGCGTGTCGGACTTGATCGCATACAGCATCGCGGTGGCGGTGCGCTCTGAGATACTCACATCGACCGCGCGCAGATGCTCGGTGAGGATCGTGGAGGTCGAGCCGTAGTCGGCTCGAATATCTTTGAACACCGCACTGTAACCCGGCTGTTCCGGGTGATGATCGATGACCAGATCGACCCGGTTGATCTGGCCGACGAAGTAGTGCGGCTGGACGTCGACCATGGCGATCCGGTCGAAACCCGCGAGCGCGCTCGGCTGAATGACCTCGACGTGAATGTCGAGCAGGTTCTCCATCCTGAGGTTCTCGGGCCTCGTCACTCCCTGTATGGCGCCGATGATGGCGGTGGCCTTGGTCCGGCGGAGCAGATTGCGCAATGCGAGTCCGCTGGCCATTGCGTCGGGGTCAGGGTCGTTGTGCAGCAGGATCAACACCCGGTCGACGTCGCTGAAATACCGCTGATACTGCTGGACGCGCGCGCGTGTGAGCGACCGGCTGAATTCCGTAAGGAGCGGCCCACCGAGCAGCTCGGCCATGGAGAGATAGGAAAGCTCGGGGTGAAGCGTCTTGAGCGCCTCGGCGCGTTTCTCGCTGTCGCCCGCGCCCAGGCCGAGAACGTAGATCAGGGCGCCGCCGGCGTCGCGAATGGCGTCGACGACACGCTTCAGGCTGCGGCGTCCGTTGTCCTGGACAATCACACAGGTGTTCGGCGAGAGGTCGGCCTTGACGTAGGTCTCTGTCCGGCGGAGATTGCCGGCGGTGACGTGGATGCCGGCGTCGTGCAGTCGCCGCGCCAGCGGGCGGCTCTCGACCAGGAACTCGACATCGAATCGAGTTGCGAGGACCTCGTCGAGCATTCGAATGACGAGTTCGTCCTGACAAATCGCGAGGCACTTCATGGGGGAGTCCGGCGCTCAGCTGACCTCGGCCAGCGAGCCAACCCTTCATTATAGCGTCACAAGCACGGGTCGGTGATTGGCTCGGTCGCCCGGCCAGGTCGATGATGGCGGGCGCAACCATGGCTCTTGATATCGGGGCTGAATCAGCCGGCAGATGTTGTAGCATGCTGCAGGCTTGCGCGGGCAAGCTCGACCAGGCTGATGCCCAATCGGTTTCCGCGCGGTTTCACCTCCAAACCCGCTGCGAGGCATGGCGGGTTCCGCCTTCGTGGGCGGGCCGCCGCCTTCCTGCTGCCCGTCATTCTGGCGTCTTCATCCACACCCGCATTCGCTCAGGTCTTCAAGAGCACCATCGATCTCGTCAATTTCGGCGTGACGGTCGTCGACAAGAAGGGCAACCTCATTACCGACCTCGGGATCGACGATTTTGAGGTCGTCGAAGACGGCGGCACGCAGATTCCGACCTTCCTGGCCCGGGGCGACGATGAAGCGACGGCGCCTCCACTGCATCTTGGATTGCTGTTGGATACGAGCGGGAGCATGGAGGAGGACATCAAGTTCGCCAGAAGCGCCTCGGTGAAATTCCTCAACACGCTCCAGGAAGCCGTCGACATCACGCTCGTCGATTTCGATACCGAAGTCCGGGTGGCCCGGTATGGGCAGAACGATTTCGCCCGGTTGGTGGAGCGCATTCGGCGGCGAAAGCCGGATGGCTGGACGGCGCTCTATGATGCGGTTGGAGTCTATCTCGACGGCGCCGGCGGCCAGACAGGCAGGAAAGTCCTCGTGCTTTACACGGACGGCGGCGATACCACGAGTACCGATGAACTATGCCGACTTGATGACGCTGCTCAAAGCTTCGGACGTGACCGTCTATGCGATAGGGTTGATCGAGCACCAGCTTGCGTCCACGCGCTCCGACGCCAGAATGCGGCTCCAGCAGATCGCCGAGGCCACCGGCGGCCAGGCATTCTTCCCATCCAGCATGCCGGATCTCGAGACGATCTACGATCGAATCGCGGAGGAGCTCCACGCCCAGTACAGCATCGGATACTCGTCAACGAATCAGCGCAATGACGGCGAGTGGCGCAAGGTCGAGATTAAGGTCAAGCGCACGAATCTGCACGGCGTGAAGGTCCGTACTCGCAAGGGGTACTTCGCCCCTTACAAGGAAGCCGAATCTCGCTGAACCGATCGACGTCCCGAGCATCAGCCGTCACTCCCTTTCACGATGCCCGTCACGGGTCTTCACGGGGAATCGTCTGACGCCAGCCGCCACCGTTTGTGGTACGATGACCGTTTGACGTGGCCGCTGACGGCCCTGCCGTATCAGCGTCGCGTTCTCGGCCCCATCCAATGGCTTCGCGACACGACCGGTTCAATCTCGTCAGCGATTTCGAGCTGCAAGGCGATCAGGCACAGGCCATCAGGGAGTTGACCGAAGGCCTGCGGCGCGGCGATGCCCGCCAGGTGCTGCTCGGAGTCACCGGATCGGGTAAGACATTCACCATGGCGCAGGTCATCGCGGGTGTAAATCGTCCCGCGCTGGTGATGGTGCACAACAAGACGCTGGCAGCTCAGCTCTTCCAGGAATTCCGGCGGTTCTTTCCGGAGAACGCGGTTGAGTATTTCGTCAGCTACTACGATTATTACCAGCCGGAGGCCTACGTTCCGACGACTGACTCCTACATCGAGAAAGAGGCGACGATCAACGATGAGATCGACCGCATGCGCCTGGCGGCCACGCGCTCGCTCTTCGAGCGGCGCGATGTGGTCATCGTCGCGAGCGTATCGTGCATCTACGGCCTGGGTTCGCCGGAGGCATACTACGGCATGCTGCTCCCCCTCGAGCGTGGGCAGCGGATGGACCGGGATCAGATTCTTCGGCGGCTCGTAGAGATTCAGTACGAACGTAACGATCTCGACTTCGGCCGCGGCACCTTCCGGGTTCGCGGCGACATTGTCGAAGTCTATCCTTCCTATGAAGAGCACGCGCTCAGGATCGAGCTGTTCGGCGATGAGGTGGACGAGCTCATTTCATTCGATCCGCTGACGGGCAAGACGATCCGTCAGCACGACAAGATCGCCGTGTTTCCGAAGTCACACTACGTGACGCCGCGAGAGCGGACCCGGCAGGCGGTCGAGTCGATCAAGGCGGAGCTTGGCTGGTACCGCTCGAAGCTCGAATCGGAGGGTAAGGTTCTCGAGGCGCAGCGACTCCACCAGCGGACCATGTTCGACCTCGAGATGATCCGCGAGATCGGCTACTGCCACGGCATCGAGAACTATGCGCGTCATCTCTCAGGCAGGGCGCCCGGGGAGCCGCCGCCGACACTCCTCGACTACCTGCCGGACGATGCGCTGATCATCGTGGACGAGAGCCATCAGACGGTCCCGCAGGTCAGGGGGATGTATCACGGCGACCGATCGAGAAAGGAAGTGCTGGTGAATTATGGCTTCCGTCTCCCGTCGGCTCTCGACAATCGGCCGCTCAACTTCGAGGAATGGGAAGAGAGGGTCAAACAAGCCATCTTCGTGTCGGCAACGCCGGGGCCCTACGAGCTCTCCGGATCCGGAGGGGTCGTGGTCGAGCAGATCATCAGGCCCACCGGACTGATTGATCCACCGATCGAAATTCGGCCGGTGAAGGGTCAGGTGGACGATCTCCTTCAGGAGATTCGGATTCGCGCCGAGCGGAGCGAGCGCGTCCTCGTTACGACGCTCACCAAGCGCATGGCGGAGGACCTGACCCAGTACTACCAGGAGTTGGGGGTCAAGGTCAGATATCTTCACTCGGACATTGAGACGCTCGAGCGAGTCGAAATACTGCGCGACTTGCGTCGTGGGGTCTTCGATGTGCTGGTGGGGATCAACCTGCTCCGGGAAGGGCTCGACTTGCCCGAAGTTTCACTCGTGGCAATCCTCGACGCCGACAAGGAGGGGTTCCTGCGGTCGGCAGGCTCGCTCATTCAGACGTCCGGACGGGCGGCCAGGAACGTTCATGGGTCGGTCATCATGTACGCCGATAAGATGACTGACTCGATGCAGCAGGCCATGAACGAGATGAACAGACGGCGTCAGATCCAGCAGGAATACAACCGCTTGCACGATATTACCCCGGCGTCGATCGTCAAGGCCATCGACGATGTGATGTCCAGCGTCTACGAACGGGATTACGTGGCGGTTCCGCTGGCGCGTGACGAACGCGAGGTGTTCCGGTCGCAGCAGGAGCTCGACGCGCGTGTCCGCCAGCTGGAAGGAGAGATGCGCGACGCCGCCAGGAACCTGGACTTCGAGAAGGCCGCCGCGCTTCGCGATCGCGTCAGAGCGCTCAAGACACGGGATCTGGGGCTCATCACGTCGGGAGCGAGATGAGGATGTCGTCGAACGGCAGAGACCGGAGAGAGCGTGCTCCGCATCGTTGAAGAGTGGCTGAAGGCCGCGGTCATCGAGGTGCAGGAGTACGTCCGGCTCTGCGGCGCCGCCATGCGTGGCGTCGTGACGAAACCGTTCTATTTTCACGATCTCGTCGAGCAGCTGAACGCCATCGGCGTTGGATCCCTTACGGTGGTGCTGCTGACCGGCGTGTTCACGGGCGCCGTGCTGGTGCTGCACTCTGGAGCGACGCTCGATCAATTCGGTGCGCGCCCGTATGTCGGCAGGCTCGTGAGCGCGTCGATGGTCAAGGCGCTGGGCCCGGTGCTCACCGCACTCATGCTCACAGGACGCGTCGGGTCCGGCATCGCCGCCGAACTGGGCTCGATGGTCGTTACCGAACAGATTAACGCGCTCCGATCGCTCGGGACCGACCCGATTCGAAAGCTCGTCGTTCCCCGTGTCCTGGCCGGCATCGTGATGGCTCCGATCTTGACCGTCTTTGCCGATTTCGTCGGTATCGCCGGCGGCGCACTCATCGCCGTGTATCAGCTGCAGGTTGCCTCGAGCGTGTATTGGACATCCATCGTCGAAGGACTCTACCTGCAGGATGCGTGGATGGGGTTGATCAAGCCGTTTGTGTTCGGATTCGTGATCGTGAGCATCGGATGCCATGTCGGACTGCGGACGCGAGGCGGAACCCAGGGCGTCGGGCGGGCCACGACGAATGCCGTGGTCGCCGGTTCCGTCGCGGTTCTGGCCGTGGACTTCTTCCTCACCAGGCTGCTCATTACCTTGATGTATTGAGGTGCTCCGATGAGTGGGGGACCGGATACCAGAGCGGGCGGGCAGAACCGCAGGCAGGCCGAGTCGGGTGGGGTGTCGCTCGAAGAGGCTCTCGGACCGGGTTCGCCCATCGTGGTATTCGACCGCGTGTCCCTGGCCTTTGACGATGCGGTCATCCTGAAGAACATCAGCTTCACGCTGATCAAAGGCCATACGAAAATCTTTCTCGGAGCGAGCGGGGCGGGAAAGTCGACGATTCTCAAACTGATTCTGGGTCTCTTGAAACCTGACAGTGGCGTGGTCTGGGTCAACGGCGAACGCGTTGACGAGATGAACGAAGATCAGCTCATGCGCGTGCGAGCCGATCTCGGGATGGTGTTTCAGGAGGGGGCGCTCTTCGACTCTTTGACCGTGCTGGAGAACGTCGGATACAAGTTGTACGAAGAATCGGACATGCCCCTCGAGGATGTGCGGCAGCGTGTCGAGGAAGTGCTCGGGTTCATCGGCCTGTCCGAGTTCATCGATCGCATGCCCTCGGCGTTGTCAGGCGGACAGCGACGCCGGGTCGCCATTGCACGGGCCATGGCTGCCAAGCCACGCATCCTGTTGTACGACGAGCCGACGACGGGGCTCGATCCGATCACGGCAACCACTGTGGATGAAGAGATCATCAAACTGCGAGATTTCGAGGACATCAGCTCGATCGTCGTGACGCACCAGCTCCGGGACGCGTTCTTCGTGGCGACGCACGAGGCGAGGCGGGACAATGGGCAGGTGCAGATCGTGCCGGCGGGGGCCGCGAAGGCCGATGAAGCCGAATTCATCATGCTTCGAGGCGGCGGGATCGTGTTCGAAGGCAACGCCGAGGAACTGAGACAAGCTCAGGATTCGTACCTCAAGACGTTCCTGTCGTGAGAAGGTGAACTGAGACAGGCTCGAGAAAGGTCGCTATGCCGCGGACTCGCTCGCTCGCATGGTCGGAACTCAAGATTGGGATCCTGGCCGTTTTGGCGATCATCATCGCCTCCACGCTCATCTTCATGCTGGGCGGCGAGGGCGGTTTCTTCTGGCAGCGGTACTACTTGAAAGCTCGCTTCAACAACGTGGCGACGCTCAAGCCGGGATCACCGGTCCGTGTGGCAGGCGTCGAGGTGGGATCGGTCGATGAGGTCGCGCTGGCTGGCGCCCAGGTTGAAATCGTCATGCAGCTGTCGAAGGAGGTCCAGGACAGGGTGCGGACGAGATCAGTGGCGTCGATCGGGTCGGTTTCGCTGCTCGGAGAGGGCGCCGTCGATATCACGGCCACGCTCGAGGGCTCACCGATTCCCGAGTGGGGTTATGTGCCGAGCGGGACCACACCCGGACAGTTGGCGGATACCCTGGCGCAGGGCACGCGGAGCCTCGAGCAGGCCGAGCTCCTCATTCGGGATATTCGAAGTGGCAAGGGCACGATCGGCCAGCTCGTCGTCGACGAGCAGCTCTATCGTGACTTGCAGAAGTTCGTGGCGGCCGCCGACCGCGTGACGGAGAACGTCGAGCGTGGCGGGGGGACGATTGGTCGCCTGGTCAAGGATCCGACCGCCGCGCGCGAGCTCGAGGCCTCGCTCAAGAACCTTACGTCGATTACGCAGCGTCTAACGGCCGGGGAGGGCAGCCTTGGCAGGCTGTTGAAGGACGACGCTTTCGCTCGATCGCTCACGTCGACCGCGGCCAATGTCGACGTGGTCTCGGGCAAGCTGGCGAAGGGCGATGGAACAGCGGGGAAGCTCATTCATGATCCGGCGCTGTATAACCGTCTGGATTCGGTGACCGCTCGACTCGACGAGCTGCTGGCCCAGCTCGATCAGGGACAGGGTACTGCCGGGCAGCTGCTGAAGGACACGCGGCTCTATGACACGCTGACGGAAACAGCTACGGAAATTCGCAGCCTTGTCAGCGATATCCGGAAGGATCCGCGGAAGTATCTGAACGTCAAGGTGAGTATCTTCTAGAGTGTTGACAGCCGATAGATAAGGGTTGAGAGTTAGGGTAAGGAGAGACGACCATGGCGAGAGGTGACGTCGGCGCTGGTGAAGTGATGCTGGCCTTCTTGCTCGGGGCGGTAGCGGGCGCGGCAGTCGCGTTCCTGTATGCGCCGGCGAGCGGACAGGAAACGCGCGATTTCTTGAGTGAGAAGGCGCGTGTCGGTCGCGACAAGGCCACCGAGGCTGCGCGGCAAGGCCGGGAGATGCTGACCCGACAGCGCGAGAATCTCACGTCAGCCATCGAGAAGGGCCGCGAGGCCTATCAGCAGGCCCGCCAGAAGGAGACCGTGTGACAGGCTGGAGTCAGGTGTTTCTCGGGGCGATCGCTATCGCCACGCTCCTGATGGCCATTGTGCAGGTTGGTGCAGCGGTGTACGCCGGCCGCCTTGCCAAGCGGGTGGACCGGCTGGCCGATCAGGTGGAGCAGGAGATCCGCCCGCTGTTCGCCAGCTTGAACTCGATCAGCCGGGATGCGGCACGTGCGGCGTCGCTCGCCGCCACCCAGGTGGAGCGCGCGGATCGTCTGATGGCCGACTTTACGCAGCGCGCCGAGCAGACCATGGCCACGGTGCAGCAGGTGGTCGTTGGACCCGCTCGGCAGGGGATGGCCCTTCTCGGGGGATTCCGCGCCGCACTGGCGGCGCTCAGAGACGCGCGGGCTCGCCAGAGCTCGCCTTCACCAGGCACGCGGGGCGAAGACGAAGACGCGCTCTTCATCTGACCTCGGCGGGATTCCGATCCTTCCTGCTCTTTCAAGACCGGCAATTGACGGGCTGGGCGGCTTTTGATACAAGAAAAGCCTCGCGTAGCCGTTCCCATTTCAGAGGAACTTTCATGATGCCAGACCTGACATCGGTCCGTGCCGTCATTGCAGGTTTCCTGGTCGCGACGGCGGGTGCGCCGGCCTTCGCTCAAGAATCGCGCTCGGCGAGTCTTGCCAAGGAACTCGCCGGTCTCCTCGACTCTTCCAAACTTGAAAGCGTGGCGGCGAAGGACCCGGCTGTCGCTGACCGATTCTTTGGGGCGCTGTACTTCCCTGGCAGTGAGCTGCTGGTCGTCGCCGCAAAGTACTCCGCGCCGGCGCTCCTGGCGGAAAAACTGGACAAGAAAAGTTATCGAGACGTGTACGTGGATCTGAACAGCGCCTCAATCCCGGAATCGAGGATCTTCATCGAAGATCTCATGGCCGACGGTCTGAAGGTCAAGCCAGACGCAGCTCAATCGTTCGACACCTACGAAGCCGGAAAACTGCGCGTGTCCTTCGACGGCGACTGGAAGAAACAGAAGATGTCCGAGGAGGACTACCAGAAGGCGTTCGGGTCGGCCGAAGAGGAATACGCGAAGATTCTGCAGGTGCTCGTCGAGCAGCTCAAGAAATAGTCCCGGATTCCCGCCCAAACTAACGCGCGTCGGGCGATTGCCCGAGCGGGCGCTCGCGCGTACACAGAAACGCCCTTCTTGGTTGGACTAGGCGGCTTGCTCAAGAGGCTAGCATTGAGGAAGCGCTTGGCGCGGTGTGGTGCCCGAAAGAGCATACCCAGCCGCGACCTGGACCAACGAAAAGGGCGTCTCGGCGCCCGGCATCGCCCGCGAGTACCCAGCTGGGCGTTCCGGAGGCACGCATGGTGCCATCCGTTGATGCCGCGCGCTACGCGCGAATATAGGAGCGCATCGCAGCTCTGTCAAGTGAACACGAGATCGGTCCGGGCTCGAATGTAATTCGATTGAGGCGGCGCGCAATTGCCGGCGGAAATTGACTTACGCTAGACTGTTGGTGCAGTCCGAGGTCGGGCGCTTGGCTCAGCGGTAGAGCATCGCCTTCACACGGCGGGGGTCAGTGGTTCGAATCCACTAGCGCCCACCAATCCCGACGCCTCTCCACTGCTCGACCCGCCTACTTCCGAGTTTCCGGAAGCCGACGTTCTCTCGCTCCGTCGTACGTGTGATCCTTGGGATCGATCTGTCTCATCGGGGTCTGGCGCTTGCGCTCTTCGTGCGCGTGGGCGATGAGCCCGGGAACTCGCGCGATGAGGAACAGCGCATTTCCCAGGTCGTCGTCGAGGCCCAGGTCGGCGCAGATCGCCGCGATCGCCCCGTCCACGTTCACCGGTAACGGCGTCGCGCTCGCATCCTCGCGGGCGTCGAGGACGTGCTCCACGGAACGGATCATCCGGACGTGCTCACCCTCGAGCTCCAGCTCGAGCGCCATCTGAAAGAGGCGGGCGGCTCTCGGATCGCGAGTGTGGAAGCGGTGGCCGAACCCGGGCGGCACGCGACCATGCTCGATCGCACGGGCCACGATTTCCTGCGCGGCTTCCTCCCAGCTCCGGCCGTGCCTGATCAGGGCGAGGCCGGATTCGAGGAATTTCATGCACGAGCTGATATCGCCGCCGTGGTACGGACCGAACGCAAGGATGCCGGCTGCCACCGAGGCACGGAGCGGCGCGCCAGTCGTCGCGACGTTGCGGGCCGCGAGGGTGGACGGGGGAGTGACACCGTGGTCGAGGGATGACACCAGCAGCGCGGAGACCATCTTTCCGATTGCGGGTGTCGGCAACTCGCCCGTCAGCACCAGGTAGATTGCTTCGCCGAAGCTCAACCGGCCCATGAGCTCATCGACCGGATACCCGCGAATCAGGATCTTGTTGGGCTCGATCGCGGTGATGGCGGTTGACCACTGGCCCGACGATCCCCGTGCGGAGGCGCGGCGCTCGCCCGCCGACAGCGTGCCAGGCGACGTGAGGCGGTTGGTGTCGGCCATAGTCCCTCGCTAGCTCGTGCCGTAGAGACGATCACCGAAGTCCCCGAGTCCGGGGACGATGTACTTGGCGGCGTTGAGGCGTTCGTCGATGGCCGGCGTAAAGATGTCGGCCTCGGGAAAGTGGCGCTCGACCGTGGCGATACCTTCTGGAGCCGCCACAATGCAGACGAGGCGTGGACGGCCGGCGCCGGCCTGGCGGAGCAATTCGAGCGCGGCGACGGCGCTTCCGCCGGTGGCGAGCATCGGATCGACCAGCAGCACGAAGCTCTCTTCGAGACGTGTCGGCAGGCGTGCATAGTACTGCGAGGCTTGAGCCGTCGCTTCATCCCGCTGGAGCCCGATGTGCCCGACGCGTGCCGAGGGTACCAGCTCCAGGACCGCATCCAGCATGGCGAGTCCGGCCCGCAACACGGGCACGATGACGACGTCGGTCGCGATCCGTTCTCCGGCGGCCGGGCCGAGCGGTGTCTCGACCTGAACGGGCCTGCCTGGGAGATCCCGTAGGGCCTCAGCTCCCATCATCAGGCTCACGAGCCGCGCGCTTTGCCTGAACGCTCGAGGTTCGGTTCGCGCATCCCGGAGGGTCGCGAGCGCATCGTGAACAAGGGGGTGGGTCACAAGATGCACCGGCACGGCCCTCACTATACACGGTCGGCTGACGAGGTGTCACAGCCGACGGCGTCGGCCTGGTGGTCAGTCGTGCTCGCCCAGAACGGCGATGTCGGGCAGGTTCCGATACTGTTCCGCAAAGTCGAGTCCGTAGCCCACCACGAACCGATCCTCGATGGTGAATCCGACGTAGTCCACGACCACATCGACGAGCCGGCGGGACGGCTTGCTCAGCAGACAGGCGGTGCGAAGGTGGCGCGGCGACCGCGCCCGAAGAATTTCCTGGAGGTAGGCGAGCGTCAGCCCGGTGTCAACGATGTCTTCGACGATGATCACGTCGCGACCCTCGAGGCCCGTGTCGAGGTCTTTGATCAAGCGGACTTCGCCGGACGATGTGGTGGCCTTCGCGTAGCTCGAGACGGCCATGAAGTCGAGCGAGACGTGGCCAGGGAGCACGCGGACGAGGTCAGCCAGAAACATGAACGCGCCCTTGAGAACCGTGACCAGGTGAATCTGTCCCGGTTCCGGAAAGTCGCGACGAATTTCGACTGCGAGCGACCGGACGCGCTGCCGGATGGTCTCAGCGTCCAGAAGAATGGTCATTGCGGAGTCGGGCATGGTGGTCGGCCGTCTGAGGAGTGGAGCAGTAGCCCGGAAACGACCGCGAAGGGTAACATATCCGACGCTGACCATGAAGGCTTTCGACCTCATCACCGAAAGTGATGCTCGCGTGCTGGAGATTGGCACGACGGTGCACCTTGCCCCCGGTGGTGTCGTGACGCCGTTGGCCCAGGAGACGCTTCGATCCCGCCGAGTGACAGTCGTCTCGGACGATCGTTCCGAGATGGGGATGGAGGGGCTCGCGCCCGTGTCCGACATTCGCACTGTGGCTATCGCGAGCGATCACACCGGACAGCCGCTGAAGCGCACGTTGATAACGCATCTCAGAAGCCAGGGACGCCGCGTCGTGGATTGCGGGACGGATGGCGCAGAGCCTGTTGATTACCCTGATGTCGCCGCCGGGGTGGCACGTGCGGTCGTTCGAGGCGAGGCGGATGCGGGCATCGTCATCGACGGCGCGGGGATCGGGTCAGCGATCGCGGCGAACAAGATCGATGGCATCCGTGCGGCGATGTGCGCAAGCGTCACAACGGCCAGATATGCGCGGGAGCACAATGGGACCAACGTCATGACGCTCGGCGCGACATTGGTATCGGAGGCTGAAGCAGTCGCTATAGTAGACATCTGGATCGGGACCCCGATGCGGGAGCCGCGCTATATCAGGCGTCTCGAAAAGATCAGGCGCCTCGAGCGGTCCCATCGCTAGCAGGAATCCGCATGGACACGATTGACCTCCGTCGCCTCATCGACCTCATCGTTGAGGAGGTCGTGCGCGTCAGTGGCAATCCGGGAAGTCCCAGCCACTGCACGTGCCACTCGGTTCTCTATGAGTGTTGCCCCGATCGCCTCCGTGGTGTCCTGGACGCCGGTGCCTCGCGGCTCGGCCTTCATGCGACGGGCGGCGCCCCGGGTGATGTCGCGTCCCTGATCGATCACACGTTGCTGCGGCCGGACGCGTCGAGGGCCGATGTCGAGAAGCTCTGTCGTGAGGCGATCGAATTCAAGTTTGCCACCGTCTGCGTGAACCCCACCTGGGTCGCTGTGGCGTCGCGTCTTCTCAAGGGCACGCCGGTGGGAGTGTGCTCCGTGGTCGGGTTTCCTCTCGGCGCCACGACCCCGGACGTGAAGCACTATGAAACGCGCCGCGCCATCTACGACGGTGCGAGCGAAGTGGACATGGTGATCAATGTTGGCGCGCTCAAGTCGGGTGATCTCCGGCTCGTCGAGCAGGACATCGAGGCCGTCGTGGGGCCGGCACGTGAGTGCGGTGTCCTGAGCAAGGTCATCATTGAGGCGGCGCTCTTGACCGACGAGGAGAAAGTGACCGCGTCAACGATTGTCAAAGCGGCGGGCGCCGACTACATCAAGACGTCGACGGGGTTCGGTCCCGGAGGGGCGACGGCCGCCGACGTGGCATTGATGCGCAGGATTGTCGGCGCCGATCTTGGCGTGAAGGCCGCAGGTGGGGTCAGAGACTACGAATCGCTCAAACAGATGGTGGCGGCAGGCGCCACTCGCATTGGTGCGAGCGCAGGTGTGAAGATCCTGCAGGAATCGCGCGGCGAGAAGGCGTCGACACCCGCGCCCGGTTATTGACGATGTTCCTTCGCCAGATTCAATCACCGCTTTCTTCCAGTGCTTGCGCAACAGCCTCGACAAACCGCTTGGCAAGCGCACCGTCCGCGTCACGGTAAGCGTTGAATTCGGTAACAACAAGCGCCACCAACTTGCGGCTGCCCATGAATACTTCGAGCGCACTCATCGCCTCGTTGAAACTCAACCCTTGAGAATGAGGCACATCTGCCGCAGGAAAATCGTCGAAGTCGATGACGTCCACGTCGAAATGAACAAGAATGGAATCCACCTTGTTTTCAAGTTGAGTCAGGGCCCCCATCGCCGATTCCTTGGCGTTCCCTCGAATTTGAGATACGGGGTAGCTTCTCATTTTGGTCTGCCGTAATACCTCGACCTCCACCGCATCTATCGACCCGGCGTCAGGGTTGTAGCCAAACAGTGCGATATCCTCTTCTGCCATGAGTGGATATCGTGGGCCTACACGCGCAAGCGCATCAACGCCTTTGCCAGTCATATGGGCTATGACCATGCCATCAAAGATACCGGAAGGCGTCGTATCAGGTGTGTTCAAGTCGAGATCGCCATCGAAGTAGATCAGTCCAATTTTCGGCGTATGACGTATCAGTCCAGCAAGAACACCCAGTGTAATCGTGCAGTCCCCACCGAGAACAATAGGGAGGGCATTGTCGCGCACCGCATCTTCTACCTGCTCAGCGACGCGCTTGGCTACTTCGACAACACGTTGAAGATTTTGAGCCTTGGGATATCGCTGATCGGCTTGAAATGTGACTTCGGGCTGGTCGCCGAAGTCACGCACTTCCAAGCCTAACGAATGGAGATGTTCAATGAGGCCTGCCTGGCGAAATGACTGAGGAGCTCGTTCTTGTCCAGTTTGTCTAGCCCCTGCACTGGACGGAACGCCAATGATACCGATCCTTCTCACATTCCTGTCTCTGAAGCCGAGGCCTCGGCTCATGCCCGAGAACTCGTTAGGTGGAGCGGGCTACGGGGATCGAACCCGTCTAACTGGCTTGGGAAGCCAGGGCATTACCACTATGCTAAGCCCGCGACCGGCATGAACGATTCGCGGTAACCGCTCTCAGCGCACCGTGTTCGGAGCGGCGACCCGACCGACGGATCGGCTTGACGATACATCGGTTGGCGATACGCGTGCAACGAGGCTGCAACTTTGCGGCGCTCCCCGAAGAGTTCCAAGGCCTCAGGTTCCGCGCTGCCCCCCACCTCCAGGTTGACCCGTTTGCTGACGACGATGGCATCGTCGTCGCGAGGGATTGCCATGACGCCGCCCCGTCTTCTCGAGCAAGTGCGCGCGGAGATCCGCGCGCGGCACTACAGCCGGCGGACCGAGGACGCCTATGTCCATTGGATCCGGCGGTTCATCGTGTTCCACGGGCGACGGCATCCCCGCGAACTCGGCGCCCCGGAGATCTCCGCGTTTCTCACCTGGCTGGCCGTGGAACAGCACGTGGCGGCCTCGACGCAGAACCAGGCGTTGAGCGGCGTGCTGTTTCTCTATCGCGCCGTGCTGCCGTCAGGAGGTCGGCGTGGTCGAGCTGCTGCCGCGGGCGCGGATGCCGTCGAACGTGCCAGTCGTGCTCAGCCCTTCGGAGACACGGCAGGTGCTGGATCAGTTAACCGGCGTGCCGCGGATCGTGGCGACGCTCCTCTACGGTGCCGGGCTCCGACTGCAGGATTGCCTCGAGCTGCGAGCAAAGGATCTCGATTTCGAGCGGGGCGAGATCACCGGTACGGCGGGGGAAGGGACAGAAGGATCGGCGGGTCATGTTGCCACCCACTTGCTCGAAAGCGGATATGACATCCGCACGGTCCAGGAACTCCTTGGCCATGCCAACGTCAGTACGATCGATGATCTATACGCACGTGTTGAATCGCGGCGGGCCGGGCGTCAAGAGCCCCATCGACCGGTGGTGGGCCTGTTTACGCTGGGCTCGTTCGCAATGAAACGATGCCCTCCCTCGGCAGCCCAATACGTTTACTTGCGAGCGCCTCGCAATGATCCGCATTTCTGCAAGTATTTCTACGGCCTGGATTCTGTCCGAGCCGGTGCTAATATGCGTGCCGACAGTGGGATGAAGACTGACTGCCACCTTTTTTCGCGCGACGTATCATTGCGAGAGGATGTCAGCGGTCTACTCCAATACTAGTTAGACGGCGCCGAGAACTCCGGATGATGTGAAGATGTGCACCGCGCACAAGCTCTGCGCCCTGCTGATGCATTGTTTGCACTTGACTATACGCTGACTCGAGTGATTAATTATGCAGACGGCCACAATTGAATAGACGCGCCATCTTGTTCGTCATAACTACATCGCTGCCGTTCGTCGTCGCAGATCTCAAGCCTTGATTCGTGTCTTGCCCGGCCGGAAACACGAACTGCCACGGCCAGTCAGTGGACGCACTCGGATATTTCCGTTCGAGTGCTCCAGGCAACCCGACCCGGCCGAACCCGGCCGCGAGATCGGCATGATGGAGCCGACGCACCTTCGAGATGCCGGTTGAGCACTTCCCGCAACACGTCGGGCAGCATCACCCGCCGATCCTTCTGCCCCTTGCCCAGCCGTACGGTGATCTCCCGCCGCTCGAAATCGAGATCCTTCACCCGAAGCTCCAGGCATTCCTGCAGACGCAGCCCGGCACCATAGAGCAGCGTCGCCACGATCCGCGGCACGCCGGTTAACTGATCCAGCACCTGCCGTGTATCCGAAGGGCTCGAGCTTCATCGGCAGCTTCGACGGCATCGGCGCCCGCGCAGCCTCGACCACGCCGAATTTGACGCGGCGCCGCGCGTAGAGAAACAGCACGCCGCTCTCGGCTGGTCTGGTTGAGCCGCCACATGCTGTTCCATGGCCACATCAGACCCGGATCTCTCGGGCGGGCGTGCTGCTCGGGAGTCAGCATGAGCGGGCCGGGCTTGGGTAGCTGTCGCGCGCGGCTCAGTGGGCAGAGGCGTTGAAGTCGGCGGCGAGGTCGGTCGAACCACGGAGGCATCGCGGCCCGTTCGGCATCACGGCGAAGTCCACGACTCTGCGGCGATCGGCCGAGCATGGGTGGCGCAGTCTAACCACGCAATGGAGCCGCGCGGCGACGATACCGCAGGCTTCTGGAAAGAAGCCTCACGCTTCTGAAGAGCAACCTGTTGAGTCGGTAAGAGTTGCGCAGATGCCCGTGCTCAGGTCGTGTCCGAATGGAGCGGCGGTTCCGCGCTTGTAGTGGTCACGAACTGCTTCTGCACCAACACTCCCCGACAAGTCTCACTGACCAGTGCTGAGAAGGTCAACGCGACACATCCCGCGGCTCATTGACAGGCGGACCCGAGCCAAGATCGCAAGACGCCCTTCGGCAACTCGATTTCTTGGCAAGCATCTTGTCTTCATGAAGCTCCGCCTGAAGGGTTGCTTGCCGCCAGCGTCTCGAAATCGATTCGCCCAGCGATTTTCATTCAGCGTTTGCTCAGATCAGTAGTCACGAGTGGAGGGCGATGCAGAAATCGTGATCTCCGATCGGTCAATCAAAATGATCCACCAGCATCAAAATGATCCTCCAGCCTGCGGCCGATCCCAGCCGCTCTGGTGGTCCGTCGTGCATTGCAGCCGGTGGACGCCGCCGGACCTGTGGACGCACAGGGCGCGTCCACGAGGTCCTTGCAAAACCGCAGCGACCCGCGCCGCTGCATGCCTCGCCGACGGTTTCGCACAGCGTCCACCGGCCCTCATCCGACTTGCTGATTCGAAGGTGAGTCACCTGATTAATCGACAAGTCGAAACGCCAAGCCTCGAGATGATCAGCCGACAAGTTCCGAGAGCATGCCCCGTTTGTCGAGGCCAGGGCACGTGCTACTTGCCGCTCACGACGGGGAATCAGCCGGACCAAGACCGATGATCACCAGCGATGTCCGCTTGCCCGTGTTGCTCACCGTCGACGAGGCCGCGACCTTGCTCCGCACGACACGTAAAGCGATCTACGCGATGGTCGAACGTCGCCAGCTCCCAGGCGTCACGCGCATCGGTCGCCGTCTGCTGTTTCGCTCGACTGACCTGCTACACTGGCTCCACCAAGAGCGCGCGCCATCGCCGAAGGAGTAAACGGCGATGAGCGTCAAGGTCAGATCGTACAAGAGAGGTGGCTGGGAGGTCGACATCAGCCTCCCGCTGCCAGACGGGTCGCGACATCGAGAGCGGAAGCGAGTGTCCCATTCCTCGAAATCAGCGGCTCGACGCTGGGGTGATGACCGCGAGCGGCACCTGCTGCAACACGGCCCGCCCACGCCTAAGAAGGAGGTGCTTACGCTGGAAACGTTCGCGCCGAGATTCGTCGACGGGCACGCGCGAGCGAACCGTCACAAGCCGAGCGGGATTGCCGCGACCGAGTCCATTCTGAAATGGCACCTCGTCCCGGTACTCGGTGCGAAGCGCCTCGATGCGATTACCAACGAACAAATCCAGAAGCTGAAGCTGGCCCTGGCGCAGCGGGCGCCGAAGACGGTCAACAACGTGCTGACTGTGTTGAGCACTCTGTTGAAAAAAGCGGTGGAGTGGGGCGAGCTCGACAGGCTGCCGTGCAGCATCAAGTTGCTGGCCAATCCCAAAAAGACGATGGGCTTCCACGACTTTGATGAGTACGAGCGGTTGTTGACGGTCGCGGAGAAGCGAAGCGCGGACGCATATCTCATGGTGCTGTTGGGTGGGGAAGCGGGCCTTCGGCTTGGGGAAATCGTGGCTCTCGAATGGGGCGACGTGGACCTCCAGGCACGACGGCTCACCGTCCAGCGGTCTGATTGGCGTGGTCACGTGACCGTGCCGAAAGGCGGCCGAGCTCGTCGGCTGCCCATGACGCATCGTCTGACGACTGCGCTGAAGACGTCTCGGCATCTCCGATCGCCGCGAGTCCTCTGTGCGGTCGATGGGACGTCCATCACACGGGATCAGGTCATCAAGGCGATCCGTGGCGCGCAACGAGTCGCGGGCTTGCCCAACGCGGGTGTGCACGTGTTGCGTCACAGCTTCTGCTCGCATCTCGCGATGAAGGGCGCGCCGGCGCGCGCCATCCAGGAGCTGGCCGGCCATGCGGATCTGTCCACGACGCAGCGCTACATGCACCTGAGCCCGGCGGCGACCGAAGATGCGATTCGGTTACTGGACGGGCGACTCGTCGATCTCAAGGTCGCGCAAAGTGTGGAGACATAACGGAGACGCGATCGGCCAGGGCTGGAAGTGATTTATTCGTCGACAGTTAGTGGAGCGGGCTACGGGGATCGAACCCGTCTAACTGGCTTGGGAAGCCAGGGCATTACCACTATGCTAAGCCCGCGACCGGCATGAACGATTCGCGGTAACCGCTCTCAGCGCACCGTGTTCGGAGCGGCGACCCGACCGACGGATCGGCTTGACGATACATCGGTTGGCGATACGCGTGCAACGAGGCTGCAACTTTGCGGCGCTCCCCGAAGAGTTCCAAGGCCTCAGGTTCCGCGCTGCCCCCCACCTCCAGGTTGACCCGTTTGCTGACGACGATGGCATCGTCGTCGCGAGGGATTGCCATGACGCCGCCCCGTCTTCTCGAGCAAGTGCGCGCGGAGATCCGCGTTCTGAAGAAACTCCCGTACTCACGATTGGAGCCCCTCATTCGCAAGCACCTCTCAGTCGACGAGGAGGACTCCGCCACGGATCTCATCCACCGGCTACGTTCGGCCAAGAAGAGGGGCTGGATCACTCCTTCAGAGTTGGCGGCGGTGTGCTATTGGAAATCACCTCGCGCTATTCAATACATCCGATCCAACTCGCCAGCGCGCGTTCGCGCGGCCACTCGAGAAGCTTTGGGCACGCGGAGCGAGCAGCGGCGGCTTGAGGCATTGCGCCAGTTGAGGGGCGTCTCTGTGCCTATGGTGTCAGCCATTCTCATGTTGCTCGATCCGAAACGTTACGGCGTGATCGACATCCGGGTGTGGCAGCTCCTGCATGAAGTAGGTACAGTCACCAAGAACGCCGACGGCGTTGGATTCAACTTCAAGAACTGGTACCAATTCTTGATGGTTCTTCGGTACTTCGCCAAGAAGCTTCGGGTGAGCGCTCGAGACATCGAACGGACGTTGTTCATCGCTCACAAGGAGTACCAGGAAGCGCGCCTCTACAAGTACGGCGGCTGACTGCATAACACCGCCTTGCAGCCGACGGCGGCCGGTGTGATCATGGGCCGCCTCGGCTGAAGCCGAACGTTAGCTGTCGTATCCGAAATGAACCAAACGTGTAGATTCTCTCAATGGGCATCTTGGCCAAAGCGGAATTCGCTGGACGGCCTCGCGTTTCCGGGCGTGTATGCCCTCGCTGTCACCGATCAATCCCTACACGGCTTGGCATTCGATTGGATCGCGAAGATCGTCTACTTTGGGATGTCGAATTCCGCTGGCGGCTTAAAGGCGCGCTTGAAGCAGTTCGACGACTCGATTCGAGGTCGTTCAGGGCATGGGGGCGCCGAGCGTTTTCGGAACAAGCATCCCGATCCGAAAGCTCTCGGGGTCAAGCTGTACGTGTCTGTCTGGCCTGAGCCGTGCGACGTTAACCGCAAGTCTCCAGGCGACCTGCTCGCGATGGGTCGGGTCGCACAGCGGGAATACCAGTGCTTTGCCCGTTACGTTGAACTTCACGCAAGGTTGCCGGAGTTCAACGACATGAAGAGATCGCCAAAAGGGAAACGCGGCAATATCAAAGAGCCCGTGAAACCACACGACAGCTAACACCGAAATGGAGCCGACGCTTCTTCCGGTCCGTGCGATCATGTCGCCGAGAAGCGCGGCTCATTTCGAACGTTAGACTGCCCTCACTTAGGCTTGGAGCAGTGGTTGCGGATCCACGTGGCAAGTTCAGCTTCTGAGAGACGTCCATCCGCAAGCGCTAGTATTTCAGCGACAACTTCGGCATCGGTGGCGTCGAATGCCTGGCCATTCAAGCCTAAGAATGTGATCATGGCCAAGAATCCAATGCGCTTGTTCCCGTCCCGGTAGGGGTGGTTCCTCACGAGTCCAAAGCCGTAAGCGGCGGCCAAAGTGGCAACGTCTGGTTGTTCGTAATGCCACTTCTGCTGGGGTCGCGCCAGCGCGGATTCAAGAACATTCTCGTCCCGAATCCCAGGCAGCCCCCCGTGTTCTCGTATTTGGTCGTTCTGAATGGCGTCGATGATGACACGGCTGAGCCACTTGGGCTCGGGACGGCGCTTGGCCACCGGCTACTTCGCCAACTCTCGAAGGGCGTTCCGGTACTTCTTCGCAGCCTTGGCGGCCACCCTCAACGCACGTTCGGCGTCAGGGTCGTAGGGTGTCAGCAGAATTCCGCGGTCTGTTTCCACCGCCAGCACCCGGTCGCCAGCCTCCAACCGCAGGCGGTCGGCCATGTCCTTGGGGAGCGTGGCACTCACCGAGCCGCCGGCCTGGCGGAGGGTCACTTCCTTGGTCATGTCAGCATAGTAGCATATTAGTGCTACCGCAGCCTAACACGCGTTATATGGACTCCTCCCGGAAGTCAGCGAAGAAGCGACGACCGTGAGGTGATCGAAATCGGATGCAGTCATATAGGCGGCCTTGGGTGGAGCGAGCTCCCGCGCCTGGCCATCATGGGCATCCGCGCACCGCGGGCCAATCATTGAACAACGACCTCGAGGGTCAACGCTGTTATCGGCCTGGTTCGGCGCCGGTCCGACCGGTCACGCCATGATCATCAATTCTCGCTGAGCATTTTGCCGGCAGGTTCCTCCTTAGGCTGCGACCGAATTGCAGACCGGTGAATGAAAATCGATCGCGTGATGCCAGACGGCCCAGATGATCCGCGCCAGCTTGTTGGCGACCGCGATAGTCGCTTTGTTATGGCCGCGCCGTGCGGCCACGGTCACGGCCCACTGTTGCAAGCGGGTCACCCGGTGCGGCGCGGCGCGCGCCGTGCGCTGAGCCGTCAGCAGCACCGCCCGTGCGCCGTGCGTGAGCAAACACCGTAGATAGACATCCCCTCGTTTGCTGATGCGCCTGAGGTATCGTCGACGGCCCGTTGAAGACTCGCGCGGCGTCAGGCCGAGCCAACTGGCAAAGTGCCGCCCGCGGCGAAAGGCGTGGATGTGACTGACGGCCCCCACGAGCGCGGTCGACGTCAGGACGCCCACACCTGGAATCTGCTGCAGCCGGCGGGCAATCGGATGGGTGCGTGCGATGTCCGTCAGCTGCTGATCAATCGTGGCCACGCGGGCCTCGACCGCGCGCACCTCTTCCAGCATCAGCCAGACCGTGTGGCGCACCAAATCGGGCAGGGGCGCGTCAGCGTCTTCGAGCAACGCCGGGATCCGCGTGAGCGCCGTTCGGGCCCCCATCCCGATAGGCAGTCCGTGTTCCCGGAGAATGCCGCGCATCGTATTGATGCGCGCGGTCCGTGCCGCTTGCCACTGGGTGCGCACGCGATGGAGCACCAGGAGTGTCTGCTGCTCCAACGTCTTCACGGGCAGGCTTGAATCCCGCCGCAGCGGTTCGCCTCGAGCAGCGCTTCCGCGTCGGTGCGATCCGTCTTGTTCCGGCGGACGTGGGGCCGGACATATTGCGGCGGCAGCAACCGCACGCGGAGACCATGCGCCTGACACCGCCGGCCCCAGTAGTGGGCCGTGCCGCACGCCTCCATGACCACATCCGTGCCGGCCTCAAGGGTCTCGAGAAATCGCGCAAACGCATGACGGGGCAGTCGCTTCCGCACCACCACGCGGCCAGCGCGGTTCGCACACGCCACTTCGAAAATGTCCTTTGCGAGATCCACCGCCACCGTCGTAGCATCCATCTCGGCCTCCTCCTAGTTGCGTGGTGTCACCCACAGTTCGCGGTCATCATGCCGCGAAAGAACCGGGAGGAGTCCATGCCATCATTGCAGCCGACGGCGGCGCGAGCAAGCATCTGATGCCGCCGCGGCTGAAGCCGGGCGTTGGGCGGACAGCGTGGCCAATGACTTAGCGAGGAAGCACGTGCGACTGTCGTATCGCTGCTTGAGTTTGCTGCTGATCGCATCGTGCCAGGCCGATGCATCGCAACCCACGCCAATGATCCGGGCGGTGAAAGGCCACTTTGATATTCAGGCGCAGGTCGGATCCCTTGCCGCTTCGAGACTTGAGCAGATCGCAGCGACCCGGGAGAGTGCTCTCATCGAGATCGCGGGGTTGCTCGATGTGGCCCCTCCGGCTCGCGTCAAATTGATCTTCTATCGGGACGAGGAAACCAAGAAGCAGGACACTGGTCACTCCGGGCTGGGGTGGGCGGAAGGCAATACGATCATCGAAGTGCTGAACGACGATACGCAGCTCGATCCTTTCCACGAGCTGGTCCATGTTGTCGGCGCGGCCCTGGGCCACCCTCCGGCTCTCTGGGACGAGGGCTTCGCGGTGTACGCGTCCGAGCGATTGGGGGCGGACGCACTTGCACTTCTCGGTCAGCCGGGGATTTCCGTCCGTACGGCCGGGTGCAATCTCGTCCGGACGAACCAGGCCCTTCCTCTCGCGCAGCTCTTTGATTTCACGGAGCTCGGCAGCCGAGAAACGCGCGGGCCGATCTCATATCCCCAATCGGGTTCCTTCGTTCAGTATTTGATCGAGACTTACGGGTTGCCCCGTTTCAGGAGTGCGTATCGATCACTTCAGAGTTCCACGGATGCAGGAGTGCGGGGCGCCAACCGTGAGGCCGTCGGTCGCATCTACGGCAGACCGATCGATGAACTTGACGCGCTGTGGCGCAACGCGGTGTGCCAGCCACGTCCATGAATGAAATCGCCGCCGCCCCAACAAGCGGCTGCACCCGTCGGCCGCAACAATTATCGACGGCCGCGGGTGAGCCGCGATCGTTGGGCCGTCAGTAGCTCAATACCGAGGAAACGTCGATGAACCCCAGTGTTCGGCGAATCAGTTATCTCTTCCTTTGCGCGTTCCCTTTTGTCGCTCTTGTGGTCGGTAGCGTTCGTCCTCTTCGAACGGCGGGTCTCTCTCAAGTCGTCGGCGTCGTCCTGTTCACAGCCCTCGCTGTCGCTGCCTGGGTCGTGGGCCTCCGCATGATACGCCTGCAAGCGGAGGGGCCGGGAAAGCTCGCATTGGCTGGCGCGCTGTTGATCGCGCCGTACGGAATCATTTCCCTCCTGTGGGTTGGAATTGGGGCGCCGTTCCAGGCCACTCTTTCAGAGAACTACATGCGCTTTCTCGTCCTTGTGTGGAATTCGATCCTCATGACCATCGGCTTCGTTGTTCTGAAGGATGCTCTTTACGAGGCCGGCGAGCGCTTCTACTCGAGTCTCGGGTTCGCGGCGGCCCTGTCCGCCGGCGTGGCCTATCTCATTTGCCTGAACCTCAGCCTCGCACGAGTTGCCATGGTGCTACACGGGGATAAGACACCTCTGCCCTCCATACTAGGGGACTTCTACAGCGCAATCGAGTTCGTTGCCTGCATTCTGACCTACGCGGCAACGGCAATGTTCGCGACCGCGATGTCGCGAGTCCGTTTTCTCGGTCGCATCCCCGCACTCGGGTACGTAACGGCGAGCGCGATCCTCGTGCTCCTGATCCTCGTGAGGGGTCTCGCATTTCCAGAAATCTCCGCCAACACGGCACCATGGTACACGCGGCCTGGCGTCATCGCGGGTATTCCGGCGATTCCGTGGTTCATGCCAACCCTATTGGGCGTCGTGCTGCTCCGGCGGGCAGGAGAGGCGCGATCATGACAGGTGAGCGGCCCAACAACCGGTTGCAGCGGACGGTCCGCTGCGCGGCCCGCCGCTGAACCGGAGCGTTAGGCCGTGTGGACATCAATCAGACCCTTGGGTGCGAGGCCAGGGAGCGAGGATGGGCCGATGCTCGAATTCTTCAGTCGTCGAATGTTCCTGCAGCTGGCAGCGGTGTTCGTCGCGCAGTCACGGTCCGTGCCCGCGAGCACGCAGCCGGTCCAGCCCGCTCAATCATCGCTGTGGACCGGTGCGGTGCTCCAGGCCAATGAAGGTGAGCATCTTGTGGCCGGCCGGCGCCGCGCGCCGATGCGAATCAAGGTTGACTCCACGAAGGCCATCGGTGCCACGATGTCGATGGTCATCTCGGAAGTGGCGCCGGGCGCCAACATCCCAATCCACCTTCACCGCAACGAAGACGAGCTGATCTTCCTCCACACGGGGACTGGAATCGTGACGCTTGGTGAACGCCAAGTGCCTTCGTCCCCCGGCGCGGTGCTGTACGCGCCGAAAGGTGTGTGGCACGGGATTGAGAATACCGGCGCCACCGTTCTGACGTGGTGCGCCGTTTGGTCACCTCCAGGATTCGAGCAATTCTTCCGAGAAACGGGTGTTCCATTTGGTCGAGTCGGGTCCGACCCCACGCCAGACCAGATCTCGGAAAGCGCGCGCAAGTACGGCATGGTCTTCAAGAATCCGGCCTAACCAGCCGCTGCAGCCGACGAGCGGCGGGACACCAAGGTAGAGTGAACATCGAACGCGCCGCTCGCGGCTGAGCGGCATGTCGTTAGGCGGTCCAAGAACCAGAGCTATCGTAGACTGACCGCAACATGCCATTCCCCAAGCAAGGCGACATCGAAGTTCCGCTTCTCAAGGTGTTGGCCGAGAGCGGTGGAAGCGCCAAGCCTCGAGATATCTACCCCAAGGTCGCAGCGTACTTCCCCGAGCTCACTCCTGAGGAGCAAGAGCAACGCCTCGAAAGCTCAGCTTCGACCCGCAAGTGGTGGAATCTCGTGCAGTGGGTGCGCCAACGATTAGTCGAGTCGCACCAGATTGATGGTTCGACAAGGGGTGTCTGGATTCTGACCGATGCCGGTCGCGCAAGGCTTACGGCTCCTCGCAAACCAGGGGTTGGCACCCCCTCGGCGAAAGTCCAGACCGATCAAGTGGTCGACTTAACGCTGAGGGATCTTGCAAATAGAAGTCGCGACCAAGCGAAGTCGCGTTTGCTCACCGAATTGAAGGGGCTAACGCCGAGGGGCTTTGAGCATTTCTGCATGGAGCTCCTTCAACAACTTGGGTTCAACAAAGTGGAGGTCACTCGTCGTGCCAGCGACGGAGGCATCGATGGATTCGGTGATTTCCGGCAGGGCGCAGTGAGCATCAGGTCTGCGTTTCAAGCAAAACGTTGGGCCGACGCTCCGGTTGGTCGTCCGGAAATTGACAAGCTGCGTGGCGCGATCCAGGGTGACTACGATCACGGCGTGTTCATCACCACGAGCCGCTTTACGAAAGAGGCGACAGAGGCTTCGTACAAGAAAGGGGCGATCACCATCCTCCTGCTTGACGGTGGTGCGATAGCCGAGTTAATGCTTGACCGCGGAATCGGAGTTGTCAAACAGCCGCTGCACCTGTACGAGATCGACGCCGATTTCTTCGACTTCGACGAGCCAGACGAATGATGCCGCCTAACAGCGCATGCACCAGACGGCGCGCTAACGCGAATAGGCGCGCGCCGCTGGTGATGCGCGAGCGTTAGACTGCAGTCCGTGGGTGCGGCTGTGCCTCGCGAAGAGTGGTGTGCCGAGGATCCTCGTTACATCAGCCACAGACGAGAGATAGGAATGGACACCGACACTTCAGCACGAAGCGTCGACCGGCTAGGTCGCGTTGCGTGCATTCTTGTCGCTGCGTTGGTATCTCTCCTTCTCACCCCTGCAGTGCAGGCCGCCCCGGTGCCCCAACGCCCGAACATCATCTTCATTCTCATGGACGATCTGCGCTGGGACGAGATGGACTACCCGTTCGTCAGGGTTCCCAACATCCAACGCATCGCGCGCGAAGGGGCGCGCTTCTCCAACGCGTTCGTGACCACCCCGCTCTGCTCGCCCAGCCGTGCGAGCATCCTCACCGGCCAGTACGCGCACAAGCACGGCATCACGGACAACACCGATCGCAGTCCGCGCAGCCATGAACTCGTGACGTTCCCGCGGCTGCTCCACGACGCCGGCTATGAGACGGCTTTCATCGGCAAGTGGCACATGGGCCTCGACGACAATGCGCGGCCCGGGATCGATCATTGGGTCAGCGTGAAGGGGCAAGGCAGTTACCTCGATCCCGAGTTCAACGTGAACGGCAGGCGAGAGAAGATTCCGGGCTACTTCACGGACATTCTCAACCGCTTTGCTCTCGATTTTCTGAAGCAGAAGCACGCCAAGCCGTATCTGCTCTACATCTCGCACAAGGCGGTGCATCCCGATCTGGTGCAGAACGCGGACGGCAGCCTGTCCGACCCGACGGCCGGCAAGTTCATTCCCGCGGAGCGGCACAAGCAGCTCTACGCCGGGGCCACGATCCCGCATCGCGCCAACTACGGGAGAGCCGCGGAAGGCAAGCCCGCTCTGCTCCGGCCGATTCCTGGAGTGAGTCCGCTCGGCTCCGAGACCGGAACAGACGATGAGACGATTCGCAATCGCTTGCGAATCCTCGCGTCGGTGGACGAAGGCCTGGGCCAGATTCTCGAGACGCTCGAGGCGCAAGGGGAGTTGGACAACACGCTCATCGTGTTCACGAGCGACGAAGGGTACTTCTACGGTGAACACGGTCTGAGCGTGGAGCGAAGGTTGGCCTACGAGGAGTCCGCTCGGATTCCACTATTCGTACGCTGGCCGAAACTCATCAAGCCCGGCAGCACGCTCAACGAGATGGTGCTCAGCATCGACCTCGCCCCCACACTGCTTGAGATCGGCGGAGCCCCTTCCGCGAAGGGCATGCACGGGCGCTCGCTCATTCCATTGCTGCGCGGTGAGCAAGTTCCCTGGCGCAATTCGATCCTCATCGAACACTTCTCTGACGGAGTCTTCCCCCGCATGTCGAAGATGGGCTACCAGTGCGTGCGGACGGAGCAATGGAAGTACATCCACTACGTCGATCTCGATGGAATGGACGAGCTCTACGATCTGCGCGTCGATCCGTTCGAGATGACGAACGCAATCGGCCAGCTGAACGCTCGACCTGCGTTGGACGAGATGAAGGCCGAGCTGGACCGTCTTCTTCGAGCAACCAAATGATCGGGTGACGCATGGGCTTGTCGACCGGAACCCTGCTCACGAACCACGGTAGAGCGCTGCGGTCTAACGAGCCGTTGGGCCGCGTACCGATTAGATCGCGATTCCCTCGGGAGACATGAACATGCCAGCGCGCTTTCAGGTACATCGAGCATTCCTTTGGATTGCGGTGCTCGAGTGGGGCATCGGTGTCGGAGCGAAACTGTTCGATTTGCGCGTTCTTGCCGGCGCTTGGTGCGCCGCGCCGCCAGAATCGCTAGTCCTCCTGCCGTACGGGCCGCGCTTCCCTGTCGATCCGGGCCAGTTCTTTGTCCTGGTCACACCAATGATTCTCATAGCCGCGATCGGTGCGCTGGTTACCGGGTGGCACACGCCCTTACAGTACCGACTGTGGTTATGGGGCTCTGCCGCGCTGATCTTTCTGGTGTTTCTCCTAACGATCGTTGTCATGTGGCCCATGAACGCCGCGCTGTATGCAGCGGCACCCGGTTCGCCAATTGGCCCGGGCGGCAGCAGCGACATTGTTGAAATTGCACACCGATGGGTCACTTACGACTGGGTGCGCGTGGCCATGATGACTGTCGGCTTCATTTGCTCAGTTCGCTCCATAAGTCAGCCGGCCGTCTGGCGGAGAACATGACAACCGAAGTAGCTGGCACGCGGCCCAACGGCTGCACCAGACGGCGGCCGTGTGATCGCTGAGCTGTTTCGAAAGGCGTGAGCGGCCGCGGCTGAGCGACATCACGTTCGGCGGCAACCGGAAGCCGGTCAGCGACTGCCGCTTCGGCAAACCGACCAACGTCTTATCGCATCCTCGGCAATCCCTTAATGTTTCTCCTTGACAGGCAAGTATAGACTTGCCTATTATCTCGTCGTGGCCGATGTCTTCGAAGCACTCGCCACGCCGGCGCGACGGGCCATTGTGGACGAATTGCACGAGCGGGATGGACAGTCACTGTTCGAGCTCTGCGCCCGACTGACGATGAAGCACGGCTTGGGCTTGACCCGACAGGCGATCTCGCAGCACCTCGCAGTGCTGGAATCGGCGGGTATCGTAACGACCAGACGAGAGGGCCGATACAAGTTTCATTACCTCAACACCGACCCGCTTAAGGCCATCGTCGAACGATGGTTGAAGAAGAACGCGGGGCGCAAAGGAGCAGACCAATGAGGATCGTGGTGACGAGCGTGCTCGTGGATGACCAGGACAGGGCCTTGCGCTTTTACACCGACGTTCTTGGCTTCGTCAAGAAGACCGAGGTCCCGATGGGCGCGCACCGCTGGCTGACCGTGGTTTCGCCGGACGACCCCGACGGCGTCGAATTAGTCCTCGAACCGGACGAACATCCTGCCGCGCGGCCGTTCAAACAGGCGCTTGTGGCGGACGGGATTCCGTTTACATCGTTTGGCGTCAAGGACGTGAACGCGGAATACCAGCGACTCGTGGCCGCGGGCGTTCGGTTCACTCAGCCGCCCGTCGATATGGGACCTGTCGCCACGGCCGTCCTTGACGACACGTGCGGCAATCTCATCCAAATCGAACAAAAGAAGTAGGGCGATCCGGGAACTCGAGGCGGCGGCGTCGGCGATTTCAAAGAAACTCGATCGGGGAAAAACAAATGCCCGCCAAGAAAGCAACTGAGCAGGAACACGTAGCATATACACCCTCGGAGAACCGACGCATGATCACGCTCACTCGCTTTGTCGCCTCAGTGGCATTCGTGATAACCATCGCTTGTGCCGGTTGCGGCAAATCCCAACCGCGCGCGCAGCCCGATGCCCCCACATCTTCCGGCACGCCGAAGGGAGGTCAAACAGCCATGCAGATTCACTACCTCGAGATCGTGACCAAGGAGGTTGACGCGGTGTGCCTCGCGTACGCCGCAGAGAATGGAGTGCAGTTCAGCGAGCCGGACGCCGGGCTCGGCAACGCAAGGACGGCCCCAATGCGAGGAGGTGGACTGGTGGGGGTGCGGGCACCCTTGCGTGAGACGGAGGAGCCGGTGGTGCGGCCCTACTGGCTGGTGGATGACATCGAAGCGGCTGTCGCAGCGGCAGTGAAAGCCGGCGGTGTCCTCGCCCTTCCACCGATGAAGATCCCGGGGCATGGTACCTGCGCCATTTACATCCAGGGCGGCATCGACCATGGCTTCTGGCAAAAGTAGTTGCGTGCGGGTATGTGAAACGGCACGCCGAACCAGGCGCTGCAGCAGAAGGCGGGGACATGTAGGTTTTCCCCATTCACAGATCGCTCGGCCCCGCCGCTGATCACAAGCGTTAGGCAGGCGCAACAACCACGTCAGGATCGTGCCTGGATTCAGCGACACCCGGCATTGTTCGGCGCGCTCGTCGGTGCAGGTGCCGGGGCGGTGTCTTCGGCGGGCCAGTGGAACGAACTGTATTGCGCGTCGGGGGGCGACGAAGACTGTTTCTTCCATGGCGGCGCTGGAGTACTGTTCGGGGCTGGTTCAGGGGCAGGAATCGGAGCACTAGTTGGGTACCTGGTCGGCAAGTGACCGGCGTTCACGCAGTGCTGGGATGTCTGGTGCTTGGCTGAACTGACCGGCCTAACCACCCGCTGCAGCCGACGAGCGGCGGATAGGTCGAGCAGAGTGGGCATCGAATCCGCTGGTCCGACGTACCCCAATTTTCGCCCAGGTGCCAGAGGAGCCCTTGACCGGACCGGATCACCCGTCTAACAGGCGTATCTGGACTCCTCCGTCAAGAAGAAAACAGGTTAAGGGCGACGGTCAGTAGTCTCCTCTCTTGTTGATGAGCAACGAAGGCTGGTCCTTCGTTGCATAGAAGCATCCCACGCACGCCGCGACGCGAGCGCGCAGAGCGCCGTGGCTGTTCGCCACCCGGATGGCTGCGGAAAGGTCGGACTGCAGTCGTATCTTCGGCCTCGTCCGTTGGAGCCGTATTGGCTCCGGGCCATCATGGAAATCCGCGCGCGGGGAGCCAATCGCTTGCACGGCCCTTGATGGCCAGCCGAGTTATCGGCGTTGCCCCGCGCCGGTCCGACCGGTGCGCCATGATGCGATGCGCTCGGTGCAGTCCTCCGGGTGAGCGATCTTCGGAATTCCCGATTACCTGGGTCGGTGATCCGCCGCGAACGGGCGTTGCTGCGTCCACACGGCCCACACGATCCGGGCAAGTTTATTGGCGACGGCGATAGCCGCGACATGGTGGCCGCGACGCCGCTCGGCCTGCACCGCCCAGCATTGCAGCGCCGTCGGGTGTGCCGCCGTCTTCGCGTGCCACAGTAGTGATCGGGCGCCGTGGGTCACGAGCATGCGCAAATAGACGTCGCCTTGCTTGCTGATGGCCCCGAGCCGTCGGCGTAACGCGGTGGAATCTTCTTGGGGCGTCAGTCCCAAGAAGCTCGCGAAATGCCGACCTGAAGGAAACCGTCGAATGTCGGTCACCAGCGCGACCAGCGCCGTGGCGGTAATCAGGCCCACGCCCGGTATGGTTTGTAAGAGCGTCACATCCGCCATGTCGGCCGCGAGCGCTGTGAGCTGCCGCTCGACCGCGCGCATGTTCGCCTCGAGCCCGTCAATCTCGTCACACGCCGCCGCGAGCGTCGTGTGCAGGAGCATCGGCACGGTGGTCGGTTCGGCCAGCAGGGTACGGATGACTGGCACGACGTGGTGCGCCCCGACAGGAATGAAGATGCCGAATTCCCGCAGCAGGCCGCGAATCGTGTTGAGCCGCGCCGTTCGGGTCGCGAGCCACGTGGAACGCAGGCAATGCAATGAGGCGATGGCCTGCTGCGCGACGGTCTTGACAGGCACGGGATGAATCTCCTCGTTCCGATTGGCTTCGAGGAGCCCTTTCGCGTCGGTGCGGTCCGTCTTGTTGCGCCGCACGTACGGTCGCACATCGTGCGGTGCGAGCAGCCGCACCGCGTGCCCGAGGGGTTGGAACTGTCGGGCCCAATAGTGGGCGGACCCGCATGCCTCCAAAAGAACCGTCGCCGGCGGTCGTTGTGCGAAGAATGCGAGGAACCGATCGCGCGAGAGCCGCCGTTCTTCATCGACGTGGCCAGGCTGATGCGACACGGCAACCTGAAACACCGACTTTGCGAGATCGACGGCGATGGTCGTATGCTCCATGCGGACTCCTCCTTGCCTTGGCCTCAACGAGGCCGATTCACCGTTGGCACAATGATGCCGCACAGCAGGAGGAGTCCATTCCATCGCTTGCAGCCGACGTCGCTGCTCGCCTGCGGCATCGTTTCAGCGCTGCTCTATACCGCGATGCTTGTCATCGTCCCGATGTTCTGGGAGGGCTACAGCTCTGCCTCGCAGAGCGTCAGCGAGCTGTCCGCGATCGACACTCCGACGCGATCGCTCTGGGTGTCGCTGGGGGTTGTCTGGACCGTGCTGTATGGCGCCTTCGGCTCTGGCGTCTGGTTGTCGGCGAGGTCAAACTGCGCTCTGCGCATGACGGGAGCGGTGATCATCGTCGCCGCGATCGCCGGTCTTTTCTGGCCGCCGATGCACCAGCGTGAGGTCCTGGCCGCGGGTGGGGGAACGCTGACCGACACGCTGCACCTCGTCTGGACGGCAGTGAACGGCGTCCTCACGCTGCTCGCGATGGCCATCGGCGCGGCAGCATTCGACAGGCGATTCCGGCTCTATTCGATCGCAACCATGGTGATCCTCCTTGCGGCTGGCGCCCTGACGTCGCTCGATGCTCCCAAGATCGATGCTGGCCTGCCCACGCCGTGGATGGGTGTTTGGGAGCGGGTCAACATTGGCGTCTGGCTGCTCTGGGTCGTGGTGCTGGCGGTCATGCTGTTGCGGCCCGGCGGGCCGTTTCCCGCGCAGGTCAAGCCCGAGTAGTCAGGCGCGTGTGACCGAACTCGAAGATCGCAGCCTAAGCTGCGCTTGCAGCCGACGGCGCAACATGTGCCTGAGCGCCGCGGCTGATGCCTGACGTCAGACAGACAAGGAGCAAGTGTGCACCGATTGCTGATCGCTGTCCTCATCGCATCCACTTTAGGAGTCGGTGCACTTGTGGGCCAATCCCCCACGTCGATCGTCGGAACGTGGAGGGTCGTGAAGTATGAAGACCGGGGAGCGGACGGGACCATCACCTATCCATACGGTGAGAATCCGGTCGGTTACTTCGTGTACGACGCCACGGGCCACCTGTCGGTGCACATCATGCGCACGCCAGCGCTGAAGACCTTTCCTGGAATGCGCGAGGGCACAGGCGACGGCGCCTCGTACCGCGACGCCTTCCTCGCGTACGTAGCCTACTTCGGCACATACACAGTGGACGCCGCGAACGGCACTGTGACGCATCACGTTGAGGGCAGTTTGAGGCCGGACTATACGGGGACCGATCAAGTGCGGCCATTTCGGATCGAGGGGAATCGGTTGATCATCGAGATCCGCCAGGAACAGCAGTACTTGCGGCGTGAGTTGATCCGCGTGAACTAGTCGTTGCGGTCTGGCCAGCGCGTGAAGCCGACGCCGCCAGACCCCTGTGGCACAATCCGAGCCGCCGCGCCTTACGCGCCGGTCGTTAGGCCTCCGGAGTGAAGATTAGTCCCTCGAAGAAGGTCGGAGTGAGACGTCGCGTTCGAACAGTCGTGATAGTTGTTCTTCTGATTGTCGGCTTGGGGCTGGCAACGATTCGGATCTGTGCCGACGGCGGAGCCATGGCCGGCGCCTACCGCACTTGCGATTGTCGTGGATTGGAATGGCAGCTTTACGATCAGACGGCGGCTGACGGCCCTCGGCGGACGCTGTGTCTGGGATGGGTCCGATCGTGGACCTGCCAGCAGTTCAGAACAGGGCCTCTCGTGGCGTGTTCCGACGATTGACGCAGCTTTCGCAGGCTCGGGATGTGTACCGGCGTAAGGGTATTGAGGTCCTGTCCGAACTATGACTATCGCGGGGGTTCTCTTCCTGGCCGTGATCGACAGCATCAACCCGTCGGCGATCGTCGTCACGCTCTATCTCCTCTCGACCGCAAGGTCGCGGGCGCTCGTCCAGGTCGTCGTGTACGTCGGTGCGATCTTCATCACCTACTTGCTGCTTGGGATATCGATGGTGCTGGGAATTGGAGTGCTCCTGCCATCTTTGGGCGGTGTTCTTCGCAGCCGGCCCGGCCTCATCGCCCAGAGTCTCGTCGGGCTGGCGCTGCTAGCCTACAGCCTGACCGCCTCCACGAATCGCCCGTCATCGCGCGTCGCCGCGCATTCGTCCGCGAGCACGTATGCGGCACTCGTGATGCTGGGCGTCAGCGTCACGGGTATGGAACTACCCACAGCCATTCCGTACTTTGCGGCGATCGCCCTGATCTCTGAGGCGGAGCTCGCGATGCGCGCATGGGCGCTGCTGCTCGTGGTATACAACGTGATTTTCGTCCTGCCGCCGGTTGCCCTGCTCGTCGGTCATCTTGTGTTGCAGAAGCGGCTGGCTGAGCCGTATGCTGCGCTCAAGCTACGACTGGAAAGCGGTGCGCGGGAAACCATGCTCTGGGTTGCTGGTCTCGTTGGAGGCTGGCTCTTCGTGACGGGCACTATTGAGCTGGTGGCGCGGTTGCGCTGAACGTTTCGCCACGCACCACTTCTTAGACCTCAGCGCTTTCGCGCTGGAGTTATGGCAGCCCAACCATGGCATGCAGCGGCCGCGCTTCGCCGCGCCGCTTTCACTATGCAAGCCCGCGACCGGCCTGAACCATTCGCGGCAACCGCTGCAAGCACGAAGAATTCGGTGCGGCGACGCGATCGACGCACTGCGTTCACGATACAACATCGGATCGCGATTCGCGTGAAACGATCTCGAAGCGGCGGGGTAGGTCGCGCACAAGGCGTCGCCGCTCGAGGCTTGGCCGTGGACGCGTGTGGGATGTTGGAACAACGGTTTGGTGTCGGATCGATGTCCGAAATGGAGGACCGGATGCTCACGAAGTGCGCGATGCACCAGTGCAGGTGGATAGTCGCGACCGCGATATTCATCACCGCCGCCCATTGGGCCGGCGCGCGCGCGCGGGCGCAGCAGGACGCGACGGTCAAGCTGCTCGCCGAACTCACCGACGCAGACGGCGCGCCGGGGTTCGAGGGTCCGGTGCGGACCATCGTGATGCGCGAGTGGAAGAGCCTGCTGGGCAATCTCCACGTCGACGGCCTTGGCAATGTGCTGGGGACGCATGTCGGCCAGAGCGAGGGACCGCGCGTACTGCTGATGGCGCACATGGATGAAGTCGGCTTCATCGTGCGTTACATCGACGACAACGGATACGTGTATTTCACGCCGCTCGGCGGCTACATCGATCAGAGCGTGCTGACCCAGCGCATGACGATCGCAACGCCGAAAGGGCCGGTGGTGGGCTACACGGGAATGAAGTCTGGGCACATCGTGCCGGCGGAAGAGCGCAACCAGATGGTGGCGCTGGCCGACATGTTCATCGACATCGGCGCGAAGAGCCGTGACGAGGCCATGAGCAAGTTCGGCGTGCGGCCGGGTCAGGGCATCACCTACCGGACGAAATTCGAGGTGCTGAACGAGGGCAGCGGGCGGTACATCGCGAAGGCGTGGGACGACCGAGTCGGTCTCGCCGTCATTACGGACGTGCTGAAGGGGCTCAAGGCCCATCCGAACACGCTGCAAGTGGCGGCCACGGTGCAGGAGGAGATCGGTCTCCGCGGGGCGTCGGTCGTGCAGAACACCGCGAATGCGGACATCGTCATCAACCTGGAGATCGGCATTGCGAGCGACTTCCCGCTGCGCACGGCCCAGCATCTCTCGCAGGAAGCGCTGGGTAAGGGCGCGACCGTATTCGTGTTCGACGGCAGCATGATCCCGAACCAGAAGTACGTCGATTGGATCGTGAAGCTCGCCAAGGACAACAGCATTCCGATCCAGTTCACAGCAGTCTCGGGCTACGGAGAGGACGCGGCGCAGGTGCAGAAATCCGGCACTGGTGTGCCAGCTGTGAACCTCGGCGTACCAACGCGGTACGGGCACAGCCAGTCGGGCGTGATCGATCGCGCCGACTACGATGCGACGGTGACGCTCGTGAGGACGATGATCGAAAAGCTGTCTGCGGCCGAAGTGAAGGTTATCAGAGAGTTTTGACGCGGGCCCGCATCGTGAGACGGCGACGGCCAAACCGCGCAGGCCCGATCGCAGGCCAGGACGATCCAGTGCGGGCTACCGGGAGGGCATCGTCAGGCGATTGTACTTCTGCAGGATAGCCCGCAGCTGATCGTGCGGGAGCGCGTACACGGTGTTTCCGTTCACTCCGGTCATCGTCTCGGCCGCCACGAGCGCGTTGACGATCGCTTCCTCGGTCGCTTCCACCGTTGCCGTGAAAAACGGACTCAGATCACCGTTGGGCAGCCATTGCAGCGCCGTGACACCTGTCGTGGCCGCGGCGCCAGGGTTGGCGGTTGAGAATGCGATGAAGATGTCACCCGATCCGTTCGACGCCGTGCCGCCGAGCCGAGCGATGCCCATGGGAACCCTTCGTGCGAGGCGTTCGAGTTGATGCGGTAGCAATGGCGCGTCCGTCGCAACGACGACGATGATGGAGCCATCTCGGTCGCCGGGGGCATCGTTACCTTGGGAAGGCTCGGGGGTCCGGATCTCCTTCCCTAGAGGGACTCCGGCGATGGTGAGCGCCTCGCGGCTGCCATAGTTGGCCTGCACCAGAACGCCTAGCGTGTACAAGCCGACGAGCCGGCTCGCAGTCCCGATGCCTCCTTTGAAGCCGTGCGCCACCATCCCGGTGCCGCCTCCGACGTTCCCCTCGGGTACCGGACCGGAACGCGCGCTGTTCAGCGCCTCGAACGCATGCGCCTTCGTCACGTGCTGACCCAGTGCGTCGTTCAGAAATGAGTCGGAGGTCTCGCCCACGACGGGCTGGTGCCACGGGATCTCCACGTGCAGGACGTCGGCGAACCAGGAATTCACCGCGTCGCGCACCACCCCGACGGAATAGGTGTTCGTGATCATCACCGGGCCGCCGAGCACGCCGCCTTCGACGACCCATGGTGTGCCGGTCATTTCTCCGAAGCCGTTGCCCGCGAACCACCCGGCGAACACCGGGTCCCACTTCTTCCCCTTCGGAAGCACGGCGGTGACGCCTGTGCGCACCGGCCCCTTGTCCACGTCGAGCTTTCCGTTGCCCGAGATGAGCGTGACGTGCCCGACCTCAACACCCGCGACATCCGTGATCGCGTTGAGCGGGCCGGGCGTCCCGGCGAACGGCACGCCGAGGTCGCGGGCCCGCGGCCTGGTCTGTCCACTCGCCGCCGGCGCGACCGACAAGTGCAACATCGCCCACAGCGACACGAGCAACACGCTCGATTGTGACACCTGCTTCACCTCGCTCGCCTTGTCGCCTAGCTGCGGATGATCTGGAGAATCTCGTCTCGTTTTTCAATCATTTGCGACTGGGTGTTCGCCTCGAGGTTCAGGCGCAGCAGAGGCTCCGTATTGGATGGTCGAACGTTGAAGTGCCAGTCGGGATAGTCAATCGAGACGCCGTCGAGCCAGTCGATCTGAGCATCGGAATATCGCGATGCCAGAGCCTTGAGCCTGGTTTCCACGACGGCCATGCTGGAGACCTTCGTGTTGATTTCTCCGGAGATGAAGTATTTTGCATTCAGCGGGGCCAGAAGCTCGCGAAGCGACTGTTTCTTTTTCGACATCAACTCGAGAATCAGCAGCGCGGGGATGAAGCCGTTGTCCGCATAGAAATTCTCGCGGAAATAGTAGTGGCCGGTGACTTCGCCGCCGAATACCGCATTCTCCTCACGCATCCGCCTCTTGAAGAATGCGTGGCCGACTCTGTTTCGGAGGGCACGGCCGCCGTACTTCGCGACGACATCCTTCACGGCGTGGCTGGCACGCACGTCGTACACGATGGTGGCGCCTGGTGACTTGAGCAGAAAAGCCTCGGCGAGCAACGCCGTGACGAAGTCGCCCGGCACGAAGTCGCCTGCGCCGTCTACGAAGAAGCAGCGATCGGCGTCGCCGTCCCATGCGATCCCGATGTCAGCGCGCTCTCTCAGAACACTTTCGATGAGATCGCGCCGGTTCTCTTCAATCAACGGGTTGGCTTCGTGATTGGGAAATGTGCCGTCGACCTCAAAGCACTGTCGCGTGGTCCGACAGGGGAGGCGGTCGAAGAGAGGCGGCGCCACGAGCCCACCAATGCCGTTTCCGGCATCGAGGACGACGTTGAACGGCTCGATGGCCGCCGGATCGATGAACGACAACACATGGACGAGGTACTCCTTGAGAACGTCCTGATGCTGGAGCGAGCCTTCGGGCTGACCGGCCGGCCGGTCGGGGAGTGTCCCGGCCATCAGCATGTCGCGCATCTCACCCAGCCCATGATCGCCGCTCAGCGGAAACGCCTCGCGGCTCACCATCTTGGCGCCGTTGTAATCCTTGGGATTGTGGGACGCGGTGATCTGCGCTCCTCCGTCGTGGCCATCGCGCGCCACCGCGAAATACAGCATGTCGGTGCCGATCAAGCCGTAGTCCACGACGGCGGCTCCCTGGGCCCTCGCGCCTTTGATGAACTGCTCCGCGAGAGAAGGGGACGATAGCCGCATGTCGCGGCCGACGGCGATGCGTGCCGCCTTGAGATAGGCGACGAACGCGCGGCCGAGCTCGAAGAATACCCGCTCGTTGAGCTCGCCTGGATATAGCCCCCGGACGTCGTAGGCCTTGAAGATCGCGGGGTTAATGCTCACGGGTTGGGCTCCGTGCATCGACCTGCCTTTTCGCGCGTCAGATCCGACTGTAGTCCGTGACCACCGACTTGTCACCCAGGATGGCCCCTGCCCCCACGACGGCGCTGCGTCCAACATGACACTGGCGGCCGATGATCGCGCCTTTGATCGTGGCCTCGCGGCCAATTCGCGAGTTGGCCCAAACGATAGAGCGTTCGATGACCGCGTGCTCCGCAACCTGACAGTCACGGCCGAGTACGGCATAGGGCAAGAGTCGCGCGCCGGCGCGCACGACCGTTGATTCATCGACAAAGCACGGGCCTTCAATGATCGCACCATCCTCGATTCGGGCCGACGGCGCGATCCAGGTGCGGTTGCCGTCCGTCTCCAGAAAAGGGGCCGCCGAGAAACGGCCGTCCATGATGTCCGTGTGGACCTGCATGTATTTCTCAGGAGTGCCGATGTCGATCCAGTATCCTCGGTAGATCGACGCGACGAACGTTTCGCGGCGTTCAATGAGCGAGGGGAAAAAGCTCCGTTCGATCGACCAGGCGGTATCCCTCGGAATCCGGTCGAACGTCGAGGGCTCGAGAATGTAGATGCCTGCGTTGATTGTGTCGCAGGTGATTTCATCAGGGCTGGGCTTCTCCAGGAAGCGCGTGACGGCGCCGCCGGCATCCGTCTCGACAAGGCCGTAGGCGGAGGGGTTTTCGACAGGAGTCAGGACGATGGTGGCAAGCGCGCGACGTTCTCTATGCAGCTTCAGAACGGACGCCAGGTCGATCTCGGTCAGAACGTCGCCATTGAAGACCACCACGGACTCTTCGAGTGTGTCGCCCGCGTACTTGATCGCCCCGGCCGTGCCGAGAGGGGCAGGCTCGACGACGTATCGGATCTTGATACCCAGGTCGGATCCGTCGCCGAACATTTCCTCGATGCGACGAGGCTGGTAATTCAGGCTGAGAATGATCTCGTCGATCTCGGGAACCCGTTTGAGCAGGTCGATTTGATACTGGAGAAACGGCTTCTGAAAGATAGGGACGATGGGCTTGGGGGTATGAAGGGTGAGCGGCCGCAGCCGCGTTCCCTTTCCTCCGGCCAGGAGCATTGCCTTCATGTCGACCGTCGATCATACCGCATGGCTCACGCCTGACGCCGCGCAAAAGTGCGCTACAATAGCCTACCGTTGTCCAGGCGCATGAACCTGCCGAACTCGCTGACGATTACGAGGATCTTTCTCGTACCGCTGCTCGTTGTCGTCCTGCTCACAAAATTCGAAGGTCGGTTGATCCTGGGCGTGCGCAAGGAGCTGGTCGGCGCGGCGATCTTCGCCCTGGCATCGCTCACGGATTGGCTCGACGGCTATCTCGCCCGTCGTCGCCAGCAGGTGACGCTGCTCGGGCAGATGATGGATCCGATCGCGGACAAGCTCCTGACATCGGCCGCATTCATTTCGCTGGTTCAGATGGATCTCGCGCCGGCGTGGATGGTGGCCGTGATCATCGGCCGCGAGTTCGCGGTCACGGGTCTTCGAAGCATTGCCTTCGCTCGAGGCGTCGCGATTCCCGCGTCGCCACTGGGGAAGGTCAAGATGCTGGCCCAGGTGGTCGCTATTCTGCTACTCATCCTCGGCCGGGATCACCTGCGCCAGTTCTTTGTGCTCGGGCAGATTGCGCTGTGGGTGGTGCTGGTCGCGGCTGTCGTGTCCGGCGCTGACTACTACCTGAGATTCAGCCGCCTGGTGAATGTTCGAGTGACGGATCTGAAGCCGACCGTCCTCGAGCGCAAGATCGGCTAGGCTACTTCACGAACGCGACCCGGTCACCACTTCGGATCGCATCCCTCGCCTTGGTAATCCTGATCGTGGCCGTCTCTGCCTGGGCGGCCAGTACGGTTCCCTGGCCGATCTCGGTAAGGGGAATGTCCGCCTTTTTTTCTCGAAGAATCACGACTACATCGCCGCTCACGACGCCCCGATCGCTGCCGCGATCGATCACCATGAAATCGGCGGGTCCTGCGAGCGTCCGATCTTCGTCGCCGGCCAGGATCGTCGCGAGATCGTCGTACCGAATTTCGCCCGCCACGCGGCCCTCCGGTCGAGGCGCCGGACTCCAGGGTTCGAGATAGTCGCCAGGCAGCATCGCGTCGCACGCGAGCAGGACTGTCGCCGTCGAGAATGTCGGCTCGACGGTGAGGATCCGGACCGAGCCGGCCGTGTGCACGGTGGCCGGGTTCTTGGCACTGGGTCGCTGGCTCCCGAATCGCATCGGCAGCCGGCGAACCAGATATTCCTGGCCTGGCTGAAGGCCAGCGGCCTGTCCTTTGTCGACGATGAGAACATCGCCTGGGCCATATTCCAGCCGGAGCGAGGGATCGCGCGTGCCCACGAGGTGAAGCTGGCTGGTCGATTCCGCAATCGATCGCGTCGGAGCGCACAGCTCGTCAGGCCGCTGACGATCGGCTGAGGACTGACTTGCTGGCGCCTGCGTCGACCCGCTGGCTGAGTGCCCGGTGGCACTTGCCGCAAAGAGGAGGCTCAGCACGGAGATGAGCAGTGCACACGGCTGCACACGGCGCGGGTCACGGTCGAGACGTCGTCGTGGCCGGCGGTGTCGTCGATTTGATTTCGGTGACTCGTTTTTGCGCATCATCGAGGAAGTCGCTCTGCTCAAACTCGTTAATCAGGCGCTCGTAGTAGGGCAGGGCCTCAGCCTTCTTGTCGGCTTTAAGGAGGGCTTCCGCTAGATAGAAGTAGACGGCGTCCCGCCCCGTGTATTCGGGGTCGTTCTTGATCAGCGCCTTGAAGCGATCGATGGCGCCGGGGTACCACCGGGTCCGGTAATAGAAGTACCCGACTTGATATTCCGAGTCGCCGAGCCGGTCGCGGGCCTCTCGAAGGTGCGCCTTGGCTTCTGGCATCAACTCGCTGTTCGGATAACGCTCGACAAAGGTCTGCAGCTCCTTGATCGCGTCTCTGGTCTCCGTCTGATCCCGTTCTGGACCGCGCATCTGCTTGTGGTGGACCATGCCCAGCTTGTACTGTGCGTAGTCGGCGCGGCGGTTCGTTGGATAGAAGGTGAGGAATTCCTGGTACTCGTTGATCGCCAGCACCAGTGACGCCGCCGTGCCGTCCCCAAGGTACGAGTCGGCCACGCCTAGTTTGGCGTCCGGTCGATAGGGACTCTGCGGATAGGTATCAACGATCTGACGCAGCAACTCTCGCGCACGGAGCCACTTCTTGTCGTTCAGCGCTTCCGTACCCTTCTCGAACAGAAACTTGTCTGGTTCGCGCGAGTTCGGCGGGAGGGATTTACCGCCCGAAGCGCACGCCGAGGCGAGGCTCATTGAGAATGCTGCAGCGAGCAGAACGACGAGGTGGATTCGAGGTGTGGTCTCTTGCCGCATCAGGAGTCTATTCACGTCGAACCCAGGGCCGCGCATCATCCAGCCAGTGAAACTCAGCGGTCAGGCCGTCCTCGAGGCTGACTCGTGGCTGAAAGGCAAGGTCTTGATGGGCCAGGGATGTGTCGGCGAACGTATGGCGCATGTCGCCTTTTTGGCCGGGCTCGCGAATCACCTTCACCGGGCGACTCATCACTCTTGCCAGGACATCGAGCACGTCGTTGACGCTGACGCGCGAGCCGCCTCCGATATTGTACACACGACCCGGGACGCCCCGTCGACCAGCCGCAATAGTGGCCCGCGCCGCGTCGGCGACGAACGTGAAATCCCGAGTCTGCTCGCCGTCTCCATAGAGCGTGATCGGTTCGTCTGTCAGGACCGCGCGAATGAACCGGTGGAACGCCATGTCGGGACGCTGTCGTGGTCCGTAGACGGTGAAGTACCGCAACGACACGGTCGGCACCCCGTGGTTCTGCAGATATAGGTGGCAGAGGTGCTCGGCGGCGAGTTTGGTCACGCCATACGGCGACACGGGTTGAGGCCTCGCATCCTCCCGCATGGGCAGGGCAACGTCATCACCGTACACGGAAGAACTGGATGCATACACAAAACGCTCAACAGGATGCTGAACACAGGCTTCGAGGAGCACTTGCGTCGCATCGACATTCTGTTCGGTGTAGATATGGAAATCGCGGCCCCAGCTTCGACGGACCCCCGCCTGCGCAGCCAGATGGTAGACGTGCGTGACGTCGGCGAGGAGCGTCGCGTAGTCAACCGACAGGAGGTTCGCTTCTACGAACGAGAACCCAGGCCGAGATCGAAGCGTGCGGAGGTTGTCTTCCTTGGAAGCCCTTGCGTAGTAATCTGTGAAGCAATCCACGCCCACCACGGGGATCGCGTCCGCAAGGAGCTGTTCCCCCAGATGCGATCCCACAAAACCGGCCACACCGGTGATGAGCGCCTTCATGCGAAACTCGCGCGAACACGGTCCGGCAGTCGGCACGGGCGTCCGGAAGCATCGACCGCGGCGTGGACGGTGGATCCCGTCGCAACTGGAGACTCCTCGTCAGACCGGCCAACCCGGTAGGTGAACTCGAGACGAACGGGAGAGATCAGCGCTCCTTTCGTCAGGATCTCGAGCGTATCGTCGTAGCGGGCGGGCTGACGATAGTCACACCGAGCGGCGATGACCGGAAGAAAAACCCCCGCAGCTTCCATTTCCCGGTAAGTCCATCCAAGGGATCGGAGCAGATCGGTACGGCCAACCTCGAACCAGACGAAGTAATGCGCGTAGTAGACGACGCCCATTTTGTCTGTTTCCGCATAGCGCACGCGGACAGAGCTGACCACTTCGCGAACGGCGCGACGGTCTGTTGGCACCTGATTCCCCATCACAGGGTCGACCTGGTCGGGGTAGGCCGTTGGCTTTCGGCAGCAAGCGCCGCCGCTTTGAGGTCCAGCGTGGCTCGTGCGGCATCGGGCGTGTTGAAGATGGCTGATCCGGCGACGATGATGTCTGCGCCCGCCAGAACGACCGAACTCACGTTCTGGACGTCGATTCCGCCGTCGATCTCGACGGGCGCACGATTACCCACACGGTCCAGCAGCGTGCGGACTGACCGCACCTTGACCTCGCTGTGTGGAATGAAGGACTGGCCGCCAAAACCAGGGTTCACTGACATCACGAGGACATAGTCCACATCCGCAGCGATCTCCTCGATGACGCCAACCGGCGTCGACGGGTTCAAAACCACGCCAGCTTTGACGCCCAAGCTCTTGATGAGCGACACGGTACGGTGCAGGTGGGGCAGAACTTCTACGTGAACGGAGAGCATCGAAGCGCCGGCCTCGGCAAAGGCCGGGATATAGCGATCGGGCTCCTCGATCATCAAGTGCACGTCGAGCTTGACCGTGGCGATGCGCTTGACGGCGCGCACCACAACGGGGCCAACCGTGATATTCGGCACAAAATGGCCGTCCATCACATCGACATGGATCAGATCAGCGCCACCCTCTTCGACGGCCGCGACGGCCTGACCGAGCGCAGCGAAGTCGGCCGACAGGATCGAAGGGGCAATCCTGACGCTCACCGGCTCACCTCGAGAGATATCGCCTCACCGGGAGCGATCTGAAACCCTCCCTGGGGTGACTGCCGGAGCACGACGCCCGCCGGGACCCCGGGATAGGGATGCTCGCTGACCACCGCCACGCGGAACCCGCGATTCCGGAGCAGGTCGGCCGCGCGGTCGCCGTTCACGCCAATCAAGTCCGGCATGACGTAACCGCTCGCGGCTTCTCCGCGATTGACCAGCAGCGCGACATGATTCGCCCGGGTATCAGGTGGGGGTTCCTGGGCGATGACCGTACCGACCGGGTATTCGCTGGATCTGATCTCAGACATGCCATTCAGCACCAGGCCCTCCTGAACCACCCGCAGTTCGGCCGTCCGCTCGCTGTCGCCCGTCAATTTCGGAATGACGGTGGCGTTGGCGCTGGCGTTCAACCACACGCGCACGCTGCGCTGTCGTCGGGCTGTCGCGCCCGCCGGCGGCTCCTGCTGGACGATCTTGTCGGGTCCAATCTGCGGGTCGACGCGGCGCGCATCATCGACTCGCAGGGTCAACCCGAGCTCGGAGACGACCGAGCTGGCCTCGTTGGCCGTCCTGCCTTTGAGATCGGGAACGCTCACTTCGCTTGCACGAAGAGCCAATCGCATTCCAACGATCGCCGAAAGACCATAGGTGGCCACTAGCGCCAGGCCGAAGACCATGAGCTTTCCGGCGCTCCAGACCCGATCGGTAATGGGCATGAATCAGCAGGCTGCGGGCGATATCAATTCCGCGGCAAATGAGCGCAGCTTTCTGGTGCGAGCCTAATGCGCAGATCGAGCGATTGATACAAAAAATGTACTACAGCCCGGTGATCCGAGCAAATTGCGCATCATGCGGCACGGACCAGCATGGCGGCGAAAAACGCCTCCATCTGATGCCGGTGGGGCTCGGTGCGCAAGCATCCCCGTCCGTCCAGCACATCGTCTGGCAGGTCCGGCGCGCGACCAGTCGAACGGGGATCACAGAGGCGGAAGGCGGGCTGTGCCGCCAGAAACTGCCCCACCACCTCTTCATTCTCTTCTGGCTCACTCGAGCAGGTCGCGTAGATCAAACGTCCGCCCGGCTTGACACCCTCAGCCGCCGACGTCAGTTGCACGAGCTGGCTTGCGGCGAAGCGCGAAAGATCCTGGGGAGTGCGACGCCAGCGAATGTCGGGATCCCGCTGCAAGGTGCCGAGGCCCGAGCAGGGCGCGTCTACGAAGACGCAATCGAACGAATCGCGGAACGGTAGAGGCCTGGCCAGGTCGAGTCGGACGAGTTGGACATTGGTGGCACCGCTCAGGTCAAGGGTGCGCTTCAACAGCGGCAGCCGTCTCTCACGGAAATCTGCCGCGACGAGCACGCCTCGCCCCTTCATCGTGCCGGCCATGTTCACCGCCTTGCCGCCGGGCGCCGCGCATGCATCGAGCACTCTTTCTCCGGGCCCGACCGCGGCAAACATGCCAACAAGCTGCGACGCCTCCGCCTGAACAAAGAAGAGCCCGCGGTCCGCCAAAGGCGATCGCAGCGGGTTGCCTGAGGTGACCGTCAGTCCGATCGGTGACCGTCGTGACTCCTCGGTGGTGATGCCGTGGTCCGCAAGTGCCCGCATGATCCGGTCGCGGTCGGTCTTGAGCGTGTTGACCGCGAGCGCCAGGAGCGGTGTCGAGTTGTTGAAGATTTCCCAGGCTTCAGCAGCGGCGAACCCGAGCCTTGCGAGCCATCGTTCGGCCAGCCATTGTGGATGAGAGAGCGTGACGGTCAGATACTGGATGGACGTGCCGTCTGCGATCCCCTGGGCAGGCCGTTCGGGCAGGCGCGGCGGGCCACTGCCGGCGATGGCGCGAAGCACGGCGTTCACAAAGCCCGCCCCGCTCGCTTTCCCCGACGTGCGGGTCAGCGCCACGGCGTCATCGACGACGGCGCGCGATGGAACACGGTCCAGAAAGAGCAGCTGGTAGGTGGACAATCGGAGAATCGCCCTGATTTGAGGATCCATCCGATCGAGGGTTCGGCTGGCCACGCCAGCAATTACATGGTCGAGCCGACCGCGCCATCGTTCGGTACCGATCACGATATCGTGCGCGAGTGCTTGATCTCGAATATCGAACGTGGTCCGCCGTACTCCGGCGAGCGCCGATGACAGATTGCCATGCCCGCCTTCAATTGAGACGAGCGCATCAAGGGCGGCGATTCGCGCGGGAGAGATCATCCGGCTCTCGCGTGCAGGCGTTGGGCTGTGCCGGTTTCCGTCATCAGCCGGGAGATTGACTGAACCGCGCGCCCATCGGCAATCGGTGGCCCGCCAGGAACTCTCGAGCGGTCATCGGACGTCGGCCGGTCGGCTGCAGTTGCAGAACGCGAAGCAGACGGCCGTCGCCGGCCGCAATCGTCAAACGATCCCCATGGCTCTCGATGACAGTCCCCGGCGCATGGTCCGGCGATGAATCTGAGATCTGTGTGCGAAGGATGATGTATCGCTGCCCATCGAGATACGAGTACGCGTGAGGCCATGGGTGCAAACCGCGCACTGTGTTGTGAATTGACTCGGCCGGCCTGTTCCAGTCGATCAAGCCCTCGTCTTTCGTCAGGCGGGGAGCGTACGTGGCCATCGCATCGACCTGAGGAACAGGCCGAGTCGTGCCTCTGATAATTTGCTCAATCACCGTCATGAGTGCGCGTGCGCCGATCTCCGCAAGGGCAGCTTCGAGATCGCTGCCGGTCTCATCCGGGAGGATGGTGCGGACGATCTGCGCCAGCATAGGCCCCGCATCCAGCTCCTTCACGATCTGCATGATCGTGATGCCCGTCTCGCGCTCGCCTGCGATGATGGCGCGCTGAATCGGCGCGGCGCCGCGATAACGGGGAAGAAGAGACGCGTGGACGTTGATCAGGCCATGCCGAAACAGTTGGAGTACGGATTCGGGCAACAGCTTTCCATAGGCCACGACGATGCCGAGGTCAGCTGAAAGGGACCGCAACTCTTCGAGGAACCCGGCGTCGCCCAGCCGGGTGGGCTGAAGCACCGGGATGGACAGCTGCTGAGCGAGCCGCTTGACCGGCGGTTCCGCCGAGCGCTGACCCCGATCTCGCGGTCGATCCGGTTGCGTCACGACTGCCACGACGCGGTGGGGGCTCTCGACGAGCGCGCCAAGGCTTGGAATTGCGAACTGCGGTGTCCCGAAGAAGACGAGGCGCAAGGCTGCGACGCGCGTCTCTACCATTTCCCGGCACGGGTCAGCTTGCGAATCCGTCGGACAATGAGGTCGCGCTTGACGCCGCGGAGTCGGTCGATGAACACCCGCCCGTCCAAGTGATCCATTTCATGCTGAAAGGCCCGGGCCAGCAGCCCTTCGGCGTGAATGATCCGTTCGACGCCACGGCGATCGGTACCCCGGACGATCACCTTTTGCGGCCGAGCCACGGTGGCGTTGAAGCCGGGCACGCTCAGGCACCCCTCCTCTTCGAGCTGCATGCCCTCACGGTCCACGAACTCCGGGTTGACGAGAGCGATAACCTGGCCGGCGTCACGACCGTTTGAGATGTCCACCACGAAGACGCGCAATGCTTCGCCGACCTGGGTGGCGGCGAGGCCGATTCCCGGGGCCGCGTACATGGTGTCGAGCATGTCGTCGATCAGGTTTTCGATGTCTGGCGTTACGGCGGAGACGGAGGCGGCCGGTCGATGGAGTACTGGGTCGCCATACTTCAGAATCGGCCGGATCATGACAGAAAGCGGGCACCGATCTTCACGCGCCGACACCCCGCTGGATGCGCCGGCGCAGTCGTGCTCGCGCCGCGCGCACGTTATCGGTCACCTCACCCAGCGAATCGCCGCCGAACTTTTCTGTCACAGCGTCAGCGATGACGAGCGCCACCATCGCCTCACCGACGACTCCCGCCGCCGGCACCGCGCACACATCGCTCCGCTCCACGGTCGCCGGAGCTTCCGTCATCGTGGAGAGATCAACCGATCGAAGGGGCTTCATCAGCGTCGAGATCGGCTTCATGTACCCGGAGATGCGTAGGTCTTCACCGTTGGTAACGCCTCCCTCGAGCCCGCCGGCATTATTGGTGGGGCGGCCAAGCACCTGATCGCCTCCGGCTTCCAGCAGGACGATCTCGTCGTGCACGCGGGATCCGGGAAGACGAGCCACGTCCGGTCCCGTTCCTATTCCGACGGCCTTGACGGCGTGGATTGACATCACCGCCTGGGCAAGCCGCCCGTCGAGCTTCCTGTCCCATTGAACATAACTGCCGAGGCCGATGGGCAGGTTGTGCGCAACGACTTCAAAAACGCCTCCCACCGTATCGCCGGCATCCCGGGCGCGATCGATTTCGACCATCATCTGCGCCTCGGTCGCGCGATCGATGCAGCGCAGTGGCGAATCGGATGAAATGGACCGAATCTCGTCGAATGGAATCGCCGTACGCGTCAGTGCAATCGCGCCGATGCGCGTGACGTGACTGGCGAGCTCGATGCTCAACTGCTCGAGAAACTGCCGGGCCACGGCGCCCGCGGCGACGCGCGCCGCGGTTTCCCGTGCGCTCGCGCGCTCGAGCACGTCGCGGATGTCATCGTGGTCGTACTTGAGGGCACCGGCGAGATCGGCATGGCCCGGCCGTGGGCGTGAGATCGGTGCGCGCCCCTTGTCCATGTCGTCGCCGGGTTCCGCGCGCATCGTCTCTCGCCAGTTCTCCCAATCCTTGTTCTGAACAAGAAGGGCGATCGGTGCACCCGTCGTACGCCCCTTGCGAACGCCGGCGATGACGTCGGCGCGGTCTGATTCGATTTGCATCCGGCGCCCCCGGCCATACCCGAGTTGACGCCGGTGAAGCTCGAGGGTCAGTCGGTCGAAATCAAGCGTCAGGCCCGCGGGGATCCCTTCGAGGATGGCGACGATCGCGCGGCCGTGGGACTCACCTGCGGTGAGAAACCGCACCATGGGGAATTCATTGTATACGAAGTTTCTGCAGCGCCTTCCGGCGTCCGGACGAGCCGACCACGACGAGAACAGAGATCGGGGCACGATTCCGGCGTGTCGTGTTCATGCCTGAGTAGGCGGGCATCTTGCATTTCAATCGAGTCGGATCATGGCGTCGAGCAGCCCGCACGCGCATGCGGATTCAAAGGCGACTTTTCTTGCCGATCGGTTTCTGACCGTCGATGGCGTGTCAACCGATGTTGCGCTCGATCAGCGGGTATGGCTCGAACATACGGGGTTCGAGGGCGCGGCGGCTCGGACCAGCTGGCTCGAACGTGCGGCGACCCTTCAGATGCTCCGGCATCCTGCTCTTGTGTCGGTCGTGGATTACGGCCTGGTCGATGGTGTGAATGGATTTGTCGCGTTCGCATGTGACGGTTCACGAGCTTGCCAACACCCGCGACCGCACGAGTTGAAACGCGTGCTGACCGCCGTGGAGTTCCTGCATCGTATGAATCTTTCCGCAGGCATTCCCGGGCGCGATCGGCTCGTCATGCGCCGAGGAAATCTCGCCCTCCTCCCGGATCGTCCGACCGGCACGCCGTGTGATCGGGCTCAGAGTTTTCGTGAGCGCAAGGCGTGGCAGCGCTCTGCTCGGTGCCCGCTGTCGACTTACGGAGGCCCGGTCGCTCGATGCGCGTCAGGTGTCTCGCTTCAAAGGCCCGATGTGTTATCTGCCATCTCGGATTGGCTGGATGAGGAGGGTGTTGTCGGGCTCCGAACGTTGCATCTCAGCGGCGCTCCAGGGGCAGGTGTGACAACGATGGTCGAACTCGTGGCGCGAGAGGCGCGCGTACGAGGATACGTCACGCTATCGCTCGATTGGGCCATCGACTGGGTTTCGCAACGCGGTGCCCCAGAGTGTCTGGACCGCTGGATCGCTGGACGGCATCTTCTCCTGCTTGGAGACCACCGGCGCTGTCGCGATCGGCCGGGATCGGCGGAGCGCCTTCAAAGGCAGGCCTGCCTTCTTGCTCGCCTTGCCACCCTGCATCGTCGACCCGTCCTCGTCCTCATGGCGACGCTTTCGCCGCCTCGCGCGGGCGCATTTCTCGAGCTTGGGGGCATACCGAAGACGGTGCTTCGAGCCGCGGTCGCGGCCGGTGGAACGCGACGGGAACGGTTGGTTGACGAGGCTTTTCGAGCGAGCGGCGGCCTGATCGGACGGTTCATCGAGTTCATGCAGGGTCCTCAATCCTGCGGACCCTCGCCTCGCCTTGCGCGGCGCAGCGCGGCAACGGCAGTGGCCGAAACGTCGGCTCGCTACGCTTCGTCAACCCCATGCGCGCTCACGCTTACCGCCGAACTCGAGGCCCGTCGTCGCGCGGGCGAGCGTGGCATCCTCCGGCTGGACGAGGCAGTTGCGCTCGTTCGTCGTGGACGCCACGCGAGAGCCGAGCGCGTGCTCCGTGAGCTCCGCGCGACCCAAATGCGTCGCGGCGATCATCTCGGGGCGGGGTGCGCAGGCGCGCTTCTAGGGCGGCTGCTTACGACGCGAGGACGTTGCGCGGATGCTGCCGAGACGTTTCAGAAAGCACAAGTGGAATTCGAACGGACCTCGTCACCGGGCGGCATGGCCCTGGCAGCCGCACATGTCGGAGCAATCCGAACGAGCCAGGCGCGCTTCGATGAGGCTGAGCGATTGCTCCGTGGGATCGTCGTGGCGCTCGACTCGACCGATGAAAAGGAGTGCCGGGCCTTCGCGGTATTGATGCTGGTACGCTGCTGCTTCTGGTCGGGCCGGTTCGATGAGGCGCGCCAATTGATCTCACGGTTACCCGATGGATCCGATCCTGGTGCCGGTCCCTGGGTTTTCTGGCCGCCCCTTGGCGCGGCCCGTCGCGCGGTGCTCGCCCGACTCGCGCTTGCCGAGCGAAGTCTCCACACGGCGATTGCCGAGGCTCGCATGTCGTTCGATGAAGCCCGGCAAGTGAACGACGACGCTGCGCTTCTGCAAGCCATCGTGACATCGGCGGAAGTGCACGGGCACCTGGGCAACGTGGATCAGCTCAACGAGGCGTGGAGACATGGGCGAGATGCGGTTCGACGAGTTCGTGAGCCTCTGAAGGGGCTGGAACTCCGTCTCGCCGTGCTGAATGGCTTTGTGATTGCGAATCGGGTAGCAGAGGCCCGCGGGATGATCAAGGCTCTCAAGCGTCTTGAGCTGGCTCGTTTGCCGGAGCTACTGGCCGCGCGAATCCGGTTTGTTCTCAAGAGGGTGCTATCAACCGATCACGCCCGCACGGACAGAGTGTGTGAGACCGAGCAATCCATTCGGGAAACAGGGGCGACAGGTTTGCGCGCTTTGTATGGTTCTCCACGCTCAGACCTGTCGAGCGAGCGGGAACGTCCCTGGCTTCGTCATGTCATCGATGTGCTGACGATGTGTCGTGATAGTGAGGACGAACGCGAAACGCTGGGGCAGGTAAGCGGGCTGGTCCGAGAGCGCACGCGGGCGTCGTCTGTCGCGTTCTTCGCAGTGCGGCCTGATGGCCTCGCCATGGTGTCCTCTGCCGGAGCCCGGACCGACCATGGCGTCACGGCTCGGCGCGCCGTCGAGAGTGGTCTGGCCATTGCGCCCGGCCGACAGCCGCAGGGCATCGAAGCGGCCGTGCCGATTCGCTACGGAGCGTCAACCGTGGGGGTGCTCGCGTGTCGCTGGATCGCCGCGGAGCCTGGCTCCGAGATCGAAGAGTTCCTGCAGGCGACGGCAGTGGCTTGCGCTCCCTGCCTCCGCACCGTCGTTGACCGGCTTCGCCCACCTCCGGATGCGAAAGAGCGTACGCCGGAGATTCTAGGAATCAGCCCGTCAATCGAAGACGTCCGTCGCGTGGTGCTCAAAGCCGCGGCGGCGCCATTTGCGGTCCTGATTGAAGGCGAGAGCGGTACTGGCAAGGAACTGGTTGCGCGGGCGATTCATCGCCTAGGCTCCCGCCACGAGGGCAAGTGGGCGACGGTGAATTGTGCGGCGCTGGTTGATGACTTGATTGAAGCAGAGCTATTCGGTCATGCGCGCGGCGCGTTCACGGGCGCCGTGACCGAGCGTCGAGGTATGTTCGAAGAATGCCACGGAGGCACGTTGTTTCTGGACGAAGTCAGCGAGCTGTCGGCACGCGCTCAGGCGAAGCTGTTGCGCGTCATTCAGGAAGGCGAGGTGCGGCGCGTCGGTGAAACGTTCGCACGCCACGTCGATGTTCGACTGATCAGCGCGAGTAACCGGCCGCTGGAGGCCCAAGTGGCGGCCGGCCGCTTTCGCGCCGATCTCATGTATCGCCTCGATGTGATTCGCATCAGCGTGCCCCCACTCCGAGCCCGCGTCGAAGACATTCCCGGGCTCGTTCGCCACTTCTGGGAGGAGTGCTGTCGACGGCTGGGGCGACGAGCCGTGCTGCGAGCCTCCCTCGTCGCGACGTTGACGCGCTACGAATGGCCGGGGAACGTGCGCGAGCTGCAAAACGTCATGGCGGCGCTGGCTGTGGCAGCACCAGAACGCGGCACCGTCGGTCCGGCGGCGTTGCCTCGCGCGCTGGCTCGTGCCGCTTCGGCGGATGGAGGAGACATGACGCTGCAGGAAGCCCGCCGCAGATTCGAGGAACGATTGGTCAGAACTGCGCTGGCGCGAGCTGGAGGACGTCGGGCGCGCGCCGCGGCAGATCTCGGCATCAGTCGGCAGGGACTGGCCAAGCTCATGGACCGACTGGGACTGTCCGAGTGACGAGACGAAACCTTACCGAACCGGCGGCGTGACTGGAGCCGCAGGTGTGTTGAGTCGCCGGCTCAAAGCCAGGAATCGGCGGTTGGCTGGTTGGAGTGCAAGGGCTCGGGCAATCGTGGTGCGTGCCGCGTCCAGCTGACCGGCCTTGAATTGAGCCTCGGCAAGCCGGCCGATCAGTCCCGGATCGGGTGTCGCGTCAACGTCCACGGCAATGTCGTACCACGCGGCCGCCAACCCCGGCTCGTCGAGTTCCATCGATAACGTGGCGACACGCTCAGCGACCGTCGCGCCGGATGGATCCCCCAAGAGCGCGGCATATCGCAGCAGAGACTCGCGTGCGATCTGGAAATGACCGAGCCGGTCGGCGCTCGTGGCAAGCGAGGCGAACGCGTCCGGATCGACCGGGAACCGGTCCGCCGCCTCGAGAAGCACCCGCTCCGCCTCGTCGACACGTCCCGCCAGAATCAAAGCCCGACCCCTCAGAGTCAACTGAGTGCTCGTGGCCTGATCCCGGTTCAGGTCCAGCGCTTCAAGCGCCTTGCTCAAGTCAGTCGGCTCGCCGCGCGCCTCGTCGGCCTTCAACCACGTTCTCCCGAGTGCTTCGAGGATGAATGGGTCTCGCGGAAACCGCTCAGTTGCCGCTGCCAGCGTCGCCACGGCCAGGTCTGTTCGGCCGATGCCCGAGTAGGCAAGACCCAGCGCTGCCTCGCGGTCGGGTCGATCCGGCTCGAGGCCCTTCAACGCCGCGAGTTGTTCGATCGACTCCCGATGACGTCCCATGACGTGGTAGAGATCGGCCAGTTCTTCGCGGGCGGCGATGAAGGATGGGGTCAGATGGACCGCCGCGCGAAGGGCCGTGACGGCTAGATCATTCTGCTGCCGGGCACGAAGGCACAGGCCCAGCGCGTAGTGCGCTTCAGCCATCCCCGGCTCGAGTTCGAGCGCTTTTCGAAGGGGGTCGAGCGCGGCATCGAGACGTCCCTCTTCGTAGCGGGCCAGGCCCAGCTTGTACAACACGCGCGGTGATCGATCGTCGAGCGCCAAATATTCCTGATAGAGATCGGCCGCCCGGCCGTACCAATGGCGGCCCAGGTTGAGGTCACCGAGCTGCTCGAGCGGTCGGGTGGCACTCGGGTCGAGCCGCGCGGCGGTCCTGAGGTCGCGGACGGCGGATGTCAGCTCCCCGCGCCGGCGATAGGTCTCGCCGCGCTTCAGGTAGCCGAGCATGGAATCGTCTTTGAGGGCAATCGCTCCGCTGAAGGCCTCGATCGCCGCAAATGTCTCGTCCCGAGCCAGGGCCGCCTGGCCCTGGTCGATCAGACGTCGATACTCACGTTCCTGCGCCGCCGCGATGTAGAAGAGCACCCCGGCCGCCCCGGCCACCAGCAGCAGCCCGCTCAGAATCGCGCGTCTCATGGGAAATTATTCAGATTCTAGCAGTTCGGGGAACCTTTGGACGGTCCAGGGGTCCAATCTAACAGGGTATCTTTCGTTCGGGCAATCCCCGCGGGATGCTATAGTCCGAAGAGAGGTTTCCAGGTGGCGGGCGATTTCTCGGTGAAGCAGGCCGGTGTCATTGGGTGGGCAGACGTCTCGAGCGACGAGGCGGCTCTTGTCGAGCAGTGTGTCGCCGGAGATGAGGCTGCCTGTACCCACCTCGTCGCTGAACATCAGCGCATGGTGTACGCCCTGGCGCTCCACCTGCTCGGCGACCATGACGAGGCGCTCGATCTGTCACAGGAAGTCTTCCTGCGCGTGTTCCGGACACTGCCGCGCTTTCGAGGGCAGTCGGCTCTTCGCACCTGGATCTACCGCATTGCCATCAACCAGATCAGAAATCGGCAGCGGTGGTGGAGGCGGCGGCATCGAAGCGATCAGGTCCCGCTCGAAAACTTGAGTGACTGGCGAGTCGAATTGAGCGGACCCGAGTCGGACTCACCTCATCGGGCGTTGGTCACAAAGGAACTAGCGGTGCGACTCTGGTCGGCACTCGAACGCCTCCCGTTTGAACAGCGCACGGCCGTGGTCCTGCGTGAGGTCGACGGTTTGAGCTACGAGGAAATTGCTTTTTCGCTTGGAGTGGCGGTGGGGACCGTGAAATCCCGATTGACCCGCGCACGGCAAACGCTTCGCAGCGAGCTCAAGGACGCGAGAGCATGAGCGTTCAGACCTGTCCGTCGGTGCGGCGTCTCCTGTCGGCTTTCCACGACAAGGAGCTGCGAGTCGACCAGCTCATTGCCGTCGAAAACCACCTCCGCGCCTGCCGATCGTGCGCTCGTGAAGCGCGGTCGCTCGGCGCGCTCGGAGACGCCCTGCGCCAGCAGGCGTCAGCCGCCAAAGGCCGATCGCTTCGCGATCTGGTGAGTCTGCCTGCGCGGGTGGTATCACGCTACAAGGCCGAACGCGAGCAGTCTTTCAGCAGACGCTTCGAGCGCCTCGTCGAGGACCTGCATCTGGTGTGGGCTGCTGTTGGCGCGGTCTCGGCATCGGTGGTCTGTGTGGCCGTCATCAGCAGCATGCTGCTGCAGGCTTCGCGAGAACGTCCCGATTCGCTGGCGGGTCTCCTCGCGGCACTGGCGTCGCCCGCGACATCCGGCAGTCCGGCCTGGGCGGCGGGCAACATTCTTGCTCCGCGAGCCGATGCGGATGCCGTCATGCCGGCGGCGATCGTCAATCAAGGTCGGCGGGAAGATGTGGTGTTTGCACTGGCTGCCGTGGTGGCTCGGGACGGCACGCTCTCGAACCTCGAGTTGCTGGGATCGCAGAAAGGCGCAGGGCCGGCGAACCACCAGGAGCTGATCGACATTCTCGAAGCCGCATCAACGGCCCGGTTTGAGCCGGCCCGGTACGCCGGTTCGCCGGTCGCCGTCAACATGGTCTGGCTCCTGACGCATACAACGGTCAGAGGCCGACCGCGCTCGGCGCCAGAGTCGGGGTGGCGGCATGTGCCATCAGGTTCGACCGACGGCCGGGTGGACAAGGAAAAGCGTGATCCCGCCCAGGGAGATCAGCACTCAAGACGTCTCGGACTTCCTACCGCGATTGGGATCTGACGGCCCGACCGGGTCGTCCGTCCTTACTCTCTCGTTTTCCCGGCAGACACTTCGCCTCGCGCCGTCGAGATGTTGTTCATCGCATCGATGGCGCGAATGATGACGCCCTTGGCGGCAAGGTCCGCATCGAGCGTCAGCTCGAACTGCTCGACGCGCGAATCGGCGATGCCATCCTTCGGGTAGGTGGTCCGCCAGCGGTCGGCGTCCAGTGAGTATTCGACGCGCTGGATGGACGACTGATCGTCTCGAACTTCGAATGCCAGAATCGAGCGGGCTCCATCGCGTCGGCTGGACGTGACGGAGATTTCGGGCGGCGTGTTGTCGATGTCGAAGGTGGTGCTCTCAAGCTCGCCGGCGAGTGCCGAGCCGGGTGGATTCGATGGGCTGTCAGAGGCTGACACCTTGATCAGATAGGTGCCGTTCGGTACCGACGTCGTATCCCACACGAGGATGGGATCCGAGAGGTCGCGTTTCAGCGGTTTCCAGCTGGTCTCGCCCTCCCGGCGGTAGAACACGTCGTATTGCAGGTCGTCGTCGTTCTCGTCGTCGGCTTTCCAGACGAAGGTTTGAAGGCCTTTCTGATAGATGCGGCGCCCAAGCGCGGGGCCAGCGGGTGCCGGGATCGCGCCCATCGTCCCCTGTTGCGACGATGACAGCCCGCGCCGGTCCGGGAGGGTGTCGCTGAATCCCGCGATTTCCAATTCCCCGGTTGAGAACGGTTTCTGGAACACCGTGCCCGGCGGATGAACCGTGATCGACGTCACCTCGGGCCGTGTATTCCGCTGAAGGTAGGCAACCGTGACCGACGTGAGAACGGGGCTGGCGCCTTTCCCTGAGAGAACGGCTCTCCACTGGAGATAGCGCGCCTTGGGGCTGGTGATCGCGGATCCATCAGAATTGGTGTACGGCTCGCTCCAGCCGCTCCAGGTGTCGTCGGGCGCCTTCGTGTTTCCTGAACGGGTGGCGAGATCGATGTGAGCCGACGCCGGTACTGATGCCCGCCAACTCAACGTGCCCCAGGTGGCGACGGTTTCGGCGTCACGAACCTCCGATTCGTAGTTGCCGCGTTCTGCGTAGCCCGTCGAGAGCCGAAATACCTTCCCCGGATTGGCCGTGGCGTACGTCACTCGCCCATTGCCGTCCTTGAGGAACATTGTGACTTGCTGCGCGTCCGCGCGCGACACGAGAGCGGGGCGCGAAGGTGCTCCGCTGACGCGGAAGATTTTGCCCCCGCTGCCTGTGCCAATGAGGACTGACGCATCGGCCTCGAGCGCGACGTCGTACGGCGTATCGTCCTTCGATTCCCAGATGACGTCCCAGGGCCCGTCCGGGTTGACGCGATAGACTGCGCCCTTGGCGCTGCGTCGATCTTCGCGGGGCGCAGGGCCCGACTGCATCGACGGGGCCGACAGGTCGACGATCGACATCGACGTGACCTCGGTCGTCACGGTTGCGACCGGCGTGCCGCTGCGGCTAGGCTCGCCGCTCGGACGATCGAGGGCGGGCTGGTCCTCGGTGGCGTCCTTCGCGGCTACCGCGGCGGCATAGATGACACCGGTGGGATCGAGCCGGATCGAATGGACCTCCTGATACGGCGAATCGAGCAGCACGAAGCCCTTGCCGTCGGGGTCGACGCGAAACAGCTTGCCCGGCGATCCGGTGCCCACCAGCAGTCGGCCATTCCTATCGAGACCGAGGGCTACGGCGTGAGTGGTTCGCGTCTTGTAGAACGGCGCGCCTTTTCCGTCCGGCGCAATCTTGTAGACGATCCCTTTTTCGCCAGTGGCGGCGAACACGTTGCCCGACGAATCGACAGCCAGGGACCAGATGTACTTGTCGTCGGGATCGAAAAACGTCGTGGCATTACCTGAGCGATCGACCCTGTAGATCTTTCCGTCAGGCGAGCTGCCCACATAGAGGCCGCCATCCGGTGCAAGCGCCAACGCGTGGATTTCGAGCTCGGTGGCATCGAAGAACACGGAAGCCTTACCGCCCGTGTCGATGCGGAATACCTTCCCCTCGTTTCCGCTGCCGATGAATGTAGACCCGTCTGACGCCAGCACCATCGACCACAGGAATGGCGCCGCGCTCTCGTACACGAGCTCGGTGGCCGGTCCGAGAATCAGCCGGCCGTGACTGTCGATAGAGAGGTTCTCGACGTCTCCTCGAAGCAGGTCCGAATGGGTCGAGACGGTCCAGAACGTCGGCGTGGCGGCGATCAATGCCACACCCGCGAGGCAGGCCAGCGTCAGGGTCTGAAGGACCCCGGTTGTTCGATTGCGCATGATGGTGTCAGGGTGAGACGGAGGACGTCTGACTTTAGTTGGGGTCGACGTTGATCGTGAGGAGCCTCGAACCCGTGACCGCATGGTCCGTGGTGAGCTCCCATTCTCCGAGGGTGGCGCTCCGCAGCGGAACGAAATTGCCGCTGTGGCGATCGCCTTCGAGCACCTCGAGGACGGATGGCGGCAGGGCGGACAAGAGCTCGCCGTTCACGACGGCGCCCGCTTCGTCGCTCAGGAGGCGGACGTACAAGCGATTGTTCTTGCGGGCGTTGTTGAGAGCCCGGATCATCTGCTGAACACCGCGCGGCTGCAGCGGCTGGCGAACCTCACGCTGTTCCCATTGAGAGAGCCGTGACCCGTCGGACACCAGTATCGACAACGGCCCGCTTGCGTTCGCGGGGATGTCCACGGACACCGTACGGGTCAGTTCCTCGCCTCGATAGGTCCTCATCAGCACCTTGAGAGGAACCGTCCGGCCGGCGCGCGGGCGAACGGCGTCGACCCACACGCGCTCGAGCGTCGCGGTTCGTGGTTGTTCGACGGAGGTGATCGACAAATCGAGCCCCTCGATCTCGACCGGCTCGTAGTCGTTGCCGAGGAGGAACGTGATCGGAGCCGCCACGTAGGCGGCCGCACCGACCGAGGGCGAATCACCGGTAAACAGGTCTTCGAAGCCGACCTCGCCATGGTTCTTGACCGTTGCCTTGCCTTTGACGGAGAACGTGGCGGCACCGAACTCACGCTCGTACTGGCTGAGCGTGTTGAGAACGGACATGTAAGTCAGAAGAGGCGTGAAGAGCTGATCGTTCACAACGGAGAATTCGAACGTCTTCTTCAGGCCCCGCTCGGTATCGAGGGAGATTTTGATCGGAATGAGTGTTGGGCCTTTCCCGATCACGCCGGCGATGGTCGTCGCGCGATCCTGCTGAACGGTGCCGATGATCGCCCCGGTTGACGAGATCTTCATCGACGAGAGCAGGCTTGGCAGAAGCGTGTGGACGTACGCCCTCGTCATCGGGAATGCTGTGGGTCCCAGGTTGTAGAACGGATGGCCAAACGCGTAAACGCGATCGCCATCGACGTGCGTAATGGTTCCCGTCGCCCCGAGCAGCAGATCGCCGGTGATCAGGTTGATGCCTAGTGCGTCTCCGGGCCTGATCGGGTCGCTGTTCTCAGTTGAGGGAATGGCTGCCGCCGCCGCCGTCACAGGAAGAAAGGCAGAATCCTGGAGCACGTTCGCGACCGTATCGCGCGTTTCCGCGCCGAAGCCGCCCATCAGGAGCGGCGTCGCGATGGGACGGAGAAACGTGCCGATTCGCCCGTCCAGTCGATCCGCATCCGGCGCGAGGCTCAGGAGTTGAACGTCTCCAGGCCGTACCGCGAATGGCTTGGCCCACGAGAAGGCTTGTTTGAGCGCGGCCGCGACGCCTTCGCGGGTGATGGGAACTTCCAGACGCGCGCGCGCATTGATCGCCGGACGTGCCGCTGGCATTTGCGCCGCTTCGATCATCTCCTGGATGGGCGTGATGCCCGCGATTGCTTCCTTCGAGAACGAGCCGAGTGAGTAGGAGACGGCGCCCAGCAGTTTTCCGTCGATATAGACCGGGCTGCCGCTCATCCCGGCGATGACACCCGTCTGAGCGAGCGGGCCGCCCTCGAGGCGCGCGAGAACCAGGTGCCTCTGTGGACCGGTGACGTTCTCGAGGACCCCGATCACGCTGACTGTGAACTCTTCGACGCGCGTGCCTTCCCAGACCGTCCGGCCGACGCCCTTCATGCCCGGCCGGAGCGAGTCCAGCGAGACGAACTGGTCGGAGGCTGACACAGGCGCGAGGACCAGTAGCAGCGCGACGGCCGAAGCCGCGAGGCGGATCGTCATGATGAGCGAAATGAGGCCGGGGAAGACCCGCGCGCAGGCGCGGAGTCTTGATCCACTTATACGAAAGAAGTGCTTATGGGTCAAGGAAAAAGGGCCATCGGCTTGACAGTTGCTCGAAGGTTTTGATAGCGTCACGGCCATCGTGGCGAGGCGAGAGCGGAGCATGCGGCGTCACCGGCCACATCACCTTGGGGTCACGTCTTGCGCCCGCGCCAGCTATTTCTGGTGGTTCCAATTGACTGAAGGGGCCACCGCCGCGACCTGAACGACCTTTCCGGCGCACACAGGCAGGCCTCTTCAGCCAACCGGCTGAAGAGGCTTTTTTGTTTTGGACCGCATGAAACCGCTCATCTGCGAAACGGTCATCGGCGAAACGACGGCCAGGCTCCGCGAGGCCCGGGAGCGAGTGCGCGGGGCTGACATCGTGGAACTGCGCGTCGATGGCGTGCGGGATCCGGACCCCGAAGCCGCGCTGTCAGGTCGGCGCACTCCAGCCATCGTAACGTGCCGGCCCGCACGGCAGGGAGGCTTCTTCACTGGGTCCGAGCGCGACCGCCTGGCAATCCTGAAGCGGGCGCTGGAGTGCGGAGCCGAGTTCATCGATGTCGAAGCCGACGCCGAATGCGGACCGCTGATCGAAGCGACTGGCGGCAGGCGGGTGATCGTGTCCATGCACGACTTTGAAGGCGTCCCGAAGGACCTGCCCGGCCTGATCGGATCGATGGCGGCTTTGGGCAGCGAGTTCGTCAAGCTTGCGGTCACGACGAACACGCTGGAAGACGTCTGTCGCCTGGCCGCGGCGGCGCGCGAGCACTCGGGTCCGGCCGCGACGCTCCTGATAGGGATGGGACTGCCCGGGATCATCAGCAGGATTCTGCCCGGCCGATTCAACTCGCCGTGGACATATGCGGGTGACGGGATCGCACCGGGTCAGGTCCCGACGCAACTTCTTCTCGATGAATTTCGCTTCAGGGCCGGGTCGTCGAAGACCGCCATCTACGGCGTGGCGGGATCGCCCGTTTCTCATTCGCTCTCGCCCAGCATGCACAACCGGGCGTTGGCCGATGCGGAAATCGATGCCGTGTATCTGCCGCTGGCCGCGGCCAGTGCCGATGATCTGCTGATCTTCGCCAGGCAGTTCGATCTGAAGGGCGCCAGCATCACGACGCCGTTCAAGGTCGACCTGGCGCAGCGCGTGGATACGCTCGACGATGCGAGCCGGCGAATTGGTGCGGTGAACACGCTCCGCTTCGATGAAGGCCGCGTCTCAGCGATCAATACCGACGTGGCCGGCTTTCTCGCGCCACTTCGTGGCCGGACCGTGCTGAACGGCGCCAGGGTTGCTGTTCTCGGCGCTGGTGGTGCGGCGCGCGCGGTGTGTGTGGCGCTGCAGTCCGTCGGCGCTCGTGTGTCGGTGTATAGCAGGCGACTCGAGCAGGCCGAGCAAGTGGCAACTCTTGTGGATGGGCACGCCGGCACCCTCCCGCCACCCGCAGGGAGCTGGGACATCATCGTCAATGCGACGCCGCTCGGAATGTTTCCGCGCGTCGACGAGACGCCGTTCGTGAACCCGGCGTTCGATGGCCGCCTGGCATACGACCTCATCTACACGCCGGCGCAGACCCGATTTCTTCAGGAGGCGGCGGCGCAGGGATGTCAGACGATCGGTGGGTTGGACATGCTGGTGGAGCAGGCCGCGTTGCAGTTCGAATGGTGGACCGGGCGGCCGGCGGACAGACGGATGTTTCGTCAAGCCGCCGAGTTACGGCTGGCCCACATTGCGAGCGGGGCAGGGTCGCGCCCATGAGAATGACGTCGTTCGAAGAATTCCGGGAATTGGCGTCGCGCGGAACGTTCGTGCCGGTCTGCAAGGAGCTCTGGGCCGACCTGCTGACGCCGGCTTCCGCATTTCTGAAGATCGCCGAGCACTCGGACTACGCGTTTCTCTTTGAAAGTGTCGAGGGCGCAGAACAGGTGGGGCGCTACTCATTTCTTGGAAAAGACCCCTTTCTCGTCCTCCGATCTCGCCAAGGCAAGGCCATTGTCGAGCGAGCCGGCGAGAGAACGGTGACTGGCGAGCCCTTCCTGACCATGCTCGGCAGGCTCATGGCCGACTTCTCGGCTCCCGCTGTGCCGGAGTTCCCGCGATTCACCGGTGGGGCGGTGGGACTCATGGGTTACGACTTCGCGGCGCGTCTCCATCAAAGCGCAGGTGCCGTGTCGGCCGAAGAGGTCGATAGGGACGAGACGATCTTCATGGTTTTCGATACGGTGCTGGCTTTCGATCATGTGCGCCACCGTATCTTGATCATTTCGAACGCGCGCCTGACCCCGGGCGACGACCTGGACGCACTGTACCGCTTTGCGTGCGCGCGAATCGAGTTCGTGGAACGCGAGTTGCGGCGTCCCTTGTCACAGGAAACGCTCGGTGATGGTGAACTGCCGCAGCCGAACGAACGGTTCACCCGATCTGAATTCGAACGGATGACAATCGAGGCGAAACGCCGGATCGCAGGCAAGGGCATCGATTACGTGATGCTAAGGTGTCCCAGGGGAGAGCCCTCGCATCAGCGACGGAGCAAAAGAGTTGGTTGACAGGATTCGGCGTGTGACGGATCTTCCGGTCGCACTGGGATTCGGCATCTCGCGGCCGGAACACTGTGCCGAGGCCGGTGCGTTCGCCGATGCGGTGGTGGTCGGGAGCGGTCTTGTCAGCGTCATCGCCGAGACCGGGCGTTCGCCGAACCTGACCGACCGCGTTACCGAGTACGTCCACTGGCTCAAAGGTGAAGTCAAGGCGCCTTCTGTATGACAATGGAACAGCTTCGGGCCCGGATCGATGAACTTGACGAGCGGCTTGTCGAGCTGCTCAATGCGCGCGCGACGTGCGCCGTTGAAATCGGCAGGCTCAAACGCGGCCTCGGCCTGGCCATCTATCAGCCCGCGCGCGAAGCCGAAGTCCTGCGACACGTCCAGGAGAGAGGCAGACAGGTGGGCGGGCCTTTGAGCCCAGAGGCGCTGGGCCGCCTGTTCGAACGAATCATCGACGAGGGCCGACGACTCGAGCGATCGGCTGATCGCGAGGCCGCGCAGGACCCGACCGGAATAAAGCAGTGACCCGTGCGAGCCCGACCGATCAGAGATCTGAGCTGCCGGGAATGCTGGTCAGGAGCCGCTGAACGGAGGAAGCTTCGATGGTGGTAGTCATGGATGAACGCGCGACCGAAGCGCAAATCGAAAAGGTCGTCGAGCAGCTCATCGAAATGGGGCTCGACGTGCATCGATCGACAGGGATGACGCGTACGGTACTTGGCGCGGTAGGAGGGAGTTCGAGCGCGGATCCCCGACTGATCGAGCTTCTCGACGGCGTTCACGAGGTCCTGAAGATCTCCGAGCCCTTCAAGCTGGCGAGCCGGACGTTCAGGCCCGATGGCACGGTCGTCGTGCTGGACGATGTGCGAATCGGTGGCGACGAGGTCATCGTCATCGCAGGGCCATGCTCGGTTGAGAATGCCGACCAGATCAACGCCGCCGCCGCCGCGGTGAAGCGCGCGGGTGCAAAGCTGCTGCGGGGCGGCGCGTTCAAGCCGCGCAGCTCGCCGTACAGCTTTCAGGGGCTGGGAGAAGAAGGCCTGATCCTGATGAGAGCGGCTGCCGATCGCGAAAACCTGAAAGTCGTCTCGGAGGTGATGGACGTCAGCCAGATCGACGTGGTCGAGCGGTATTCGGACGTCCTGCAGGTTGGCGCGCGGAACATGCAGAACTATACGCTCCTCCGGGAGCTGGGCCGAGTTCGCAAGCCCATTCTCCTGAAGCGCGGCATCTCCGCAACCATCGAGGAGTGGTTGCTGTCGGCGGAATACATTCTTGCGGGAGGGAATCTCGACGTCATTCTGTGCGAACGAGGGATCCGAACGTTCGAAAGCTATACACGAAACACGCTCGACATCTCCGCAATCCCGGTCATCAAGAAGCTGAGCCATCTCCCGATCGTGGTCGATCCCAGTCATGGCACGGGCCGCCGAGACAAGGTCGCGCCGATGGCGCGCGCGGCCGTCGCCGCCGGGGCGGATGGTCTAATCATCGAAGTGCACTGCGATCCCGACCACGCCATGAGCGACGGCGCTCAGTCGATGTTCCCCGCACAGTTTGATCGGCTGATGGCCGAGTTGCGCGTGATTGCCCCCGCGATCGGACGGAGCATCTGTCTGGATCCGGTCGCGCGGCGAGGATGGTCCAGGTGAGCCAGAAGAGACTCGATCGGGTGAGCCCCGGCGATGACTGAATCTCGCCGACTGCCGATGGCGACCGGTGCCGGTCCTGCAGCACCGCCCATTTTTGAACGCATCGCCGTCCTGGGGCTCGGCTTGATTGGAGGCTCGATCGCGTTAGCCGCGCGTCAACGCTGGCCGAGCGGGCTCGTGATTGGTGTGGACAGCAACGAGGTGCTCGAGCGGGCGATGGCGATGCACGCGGTCGATGTCGGCGCTGAAGATCCGGCTATCGCCGCGGAAGCGGATCTGGTGATCCTTGCAGCGCCAGTCGTCGAGAATATCCGGCTGCTCGAATCGTTGCCCGAGCACGTGTCTGGATCCGCGGTGGTTACGGACACGGGCAGCACCAAGCTGTCCATTGTGGAAGCCACCCGTCATTTTCCCGAACGGCTCACCTTCATCGGCGGACACCCGCTCGGCGGAGCGGCACGGGGCGGAATCGAACACGCCAGGCCCGACCTCTTCAAGGGGCGGCCATGGCTGCTGACTCCGGATGAAAGCTATGATGGCGCGTCGGGAGCGCTGACGAGACTCGAGGAATTTGCGCGCGAGCTGGGCGCGGATCCACACGTCATGGACGCCCGCCACCACGATCACATCATTGCCTTCATCAGCCAGCTTCCGCAGCTGACCGCGAGCGCCTTGATGGCGACGGTTGGGGAGTCGGCGGGCACTCCGGGACTGGCGCTGGCCGGTCGGGGACTCGTTGACACCACGCGTCTGGCGTCCAGCCCCAGCACGATCTGGCGGGACATCTGCGCGACCAACGGCGACGAGATCGGCCGGGCGCTTGACGAGTTGATCGTAGTGCTGACGCGCGTACGGCAGAGCCTTGCCCGCGGATCTGACATCGACGATATCTTTCAGCAGGCGAATCACTGGCGCACCGAGCTCCTTCGCAGCGTCGAGAAATAGCGGCGGTTTACATGAACAAGGTATTGCCGAGTGCCGAAGCCGCCGTCGCGATGATTCATGACGGCGCGACAATCATGGTCGGCGGGTTCGGCGTCGTGGGAAATCCCGAAAACCTGCTCCGGGCGCTTCACGCGCGCGGCACGCGAAATCTCACTGTGATCAGCAATAACGCCGGGACCGATGGATTCGGGCTCGGCGTTCTGCTCAAGGCGCGCCAGATCAGAAAGATGATCGCCACGTATGTGGGCGAGAATCAGGAATTCGAACGGCAGTTTATCAGCGGAGAGCTGGAGGTCGAGCTTGTGCCGCAGGGGACGTTCTCCGAGCGCATGCGCGCTGCCGGCGCTGGAATCGGCGGGTTCTTTACACCAACTGGCTACGGCACGGTGGTGGCGGAAGGCAAAGAGACGCGAATCATCGGCGGCAAGGCCTATGTGCTCGAAGCGCCTCTCCACGCCGACTTTGCTCTTGTGCGCGCGTACCGGGGAGACCGGCTCGGCAATCTGGTCTACCGAAAGACCGCCCGGAACTTCAATCCCGTCATGGCCGCGGCAGGGCGCGTGACGATCGCGGAAGTCGAACGGCTGGTGGAACCCGGCGAGATCGAGCCGGATATCGTTGTGACGCCGGGCATCTACGTCCAGCACATCCTGCAAGGCGCGCACTACGACCGAAAGGTCGAGAAGCGCACGGTGAGGGTCGCGTGACAGCAACAGACACCATGGATGCCCGTGAGCGCATCGTTCGGCGAGTGGCGCGGGAGCTGTCCGACGGCCACTACGTCAACCTCGGCATCGGCATGCCGACGCTCGTCGCGAACTACGTGCCGCCCGGCGTGGACATCGTCTTGCACTCCGAGAACGGTATGCTTGGCGTCGGTCCTTACCCCCTCGAGGATCAGGTCGACCCGGACCTGATCAATGCGGGGAAAGAGACGGTCAGCGAAACCCCAGGCTGCTCTTACTTCAACAGTGCCGAATCGTTCGCCATGATTCGCGGGGGACACATCGATCTAACGGTGCTCGGAGCTCTGCAGGTTGATCAGCAGGGAGATCTCGCCAATTGGATGGTCCCCGGTAAGATGGTCAAGGGGATGGGGGGAGCCATGGATCTGGTGGCTGGCGCGCGTCGCGTGATCGTCGCGATGGAGCACACCGCACGCGATGGATCCCCAAAAATCCTCGAGCGTTGCACGCTGCCTCTGACCGGCACGCGAGTCGTCCACAGGATAGTAACGGAGCTGGCCGTCTTCGACGTCACGGACACGGGCCTTCACCTGCTGGAGATCGCGTCGAATACATCTCTGGACGCCGTCCGTCGGGCAACGGGCGCGTCGTTCACCGTGGCCGACCCACTCGGCACGTTCTAGCCTGGAGAGTCTGCGTGGAACCAGCCGTCATTCTGAGTGCGTGCCGGACGCCCATCGGATCGTTTGGCGGATCGCTGAAGGATCTGGGAGCGGCCGACCTGGGCGCAGTGGCTATTCGCGAGGCCATCGGCCGCGCTGGCGTCGAACCCGAGCAGGTAGATGACGTCATTCTGGGGTGCGTCCTGCAGGCGGGCCAGGGCATGAACGTGGCCAGGCAGGCCGCACTCAAGGCCGGCCTGCCGGTCGAAACGCCTGCAGAGACGGTCAACCGAGTGTGTGGCTCGGGGCTGGCTGCGGTGGTACACGCGGTGGAAGCCTTCCATGTTGGATATTCGAGTCTGATCGTCGCGGGCGGCACCGAATCGATGACCAACGCGCCGTACCTGCTGAAGGGTGCGCGGTGGGGTTACCGAATGGGCCACGCCGAAGTTCAGGATTCGATGCTGCTCGAGGGATTGACCTGCGCGATTCATTCCTGCCACATGGGAATGACAGCGGAAGAAGTCGTCTCTCGCTTTGGCATCACGAGAGAAGAACAAGACCGGCTTGCCGCGGAGAGCCAGGAGAGGGCTGCCACGGCGATCAAGGAAGGGGCCTTCAGGGAAGAGATCGTGGCGGTTGACGTGCCGCAGAAAAAGGGCGCGCCGGTGCGCGTAGACACCGACGAGTACGTGCGACCGGGCACAACGGTCGAGAAGCTTGCCGCGCTGAAGCCCGCGTTCAAGCGCGATGGATCGGTCACGGCCGGGAATTCATCCGGCATCAACGATGGCGCTGCGGCCGTCGTCGTGTCCACCGAGCGGAAGGCCGGGGAGCTCGGTCGTCGTCCATTGGCTCGGATCCTGTCCTACGCGACGGCGGGCGTCGATCCGAAGATCATGGGCATGGGGCCGGTGCCGGCAGTCCGGCTGGCCCTTGATCGAGCCGGGTTGCGGCCGTCGGACATCGATCTCTTCGAGCTCAATGAAGCGTTCGCGGCCCAGGCGGCCGCCGTGAGTCGGGAACTCAAGCTCGACGACTCGCGCGTCAACGTGCGAGGCGGGGCGATTGCGCTGGGGCACCCCATCGGTGCAAGCGGCGCGCGCATCCTCGCGACTTTGACTTATGCGCTGCGTGCGCGCGGCGGTGGTCGAGGCGTGGCGTCGCTCTGCATCGGTGGCGGTATGGGCATCGCGATGGTGGTCGACGTCCGCCCGTGACGCGACGGTCTCGACGAGCGTGCGAATCCGCCAGACCGTTGTGGACGATGTGTTCGAGCACGCTCGTGAAACTGCGCCTCGCGAGTGCTGTGGTCTTCTCCTCGGACTCCCTGACTACATCCTCCTGAATCACCGGGCCACAAATCTTCTCGAGAGCCCGGGTCGATACCTGGTAGATCCGTTTGATCACTTCGCCGCGATCCGTGTCGCCCGCACGGCACGCCTGGAGGTCATCGGGGCCTATCACTCTCATCCGACCTCGGCCGCGTTGCCGTCGCCAACCGACCTGAACGAGTCGATACACGCGGAGTTCCTTTACCTGATTGTGTCGCCCGGCACCGCCGACCTTCGTCCGGAATTGCGTGCGTATTACCTGTCTCAGGGGAACTTCCAGGAGCTGATCCTCGTCCCAATGTCTTAATGTGGGTGTCTCCGCCTGTAGGCCGCCGCCAGCGGACGTGCATCTGCATTCTTGCGTTGTTCATGTCGTTCTGTGCGAAGGCCCACGCGCAGACGTCCACTAGCCAAGTCCTCCCTTCAGTCCCAATCACAGAAGTCGTCGTCGAGGGCAACACTGTCTTCGGCCGTGCGGAAATCCTGGAGCATTTGCGGATTACACCAGGCTCGGCAATGCCTCTCGCTCCGGCGGAACTCGCCACGGAATTGGAGCGGTTCTATCACGATCAGGACTACTCGGAAGCGAAGGCGGCCGTCAGTTACGACGAGGCCGCGTCGCGTCTGCTCATTCGCGTAGACGAAGGAGCGATCGCCGAGATTCAGTTTGAGGGCATTGACGAACGTGCCGCAGCACAGCTTCGCGATCAATTCGATGTGCGGGTCGGCGACGTGTTCAACAGGCGGCAGGTCATTCGCGCACTCAACCGGATCCTGGAGGCGACACGCGGCGTCTACGGTCCGCCGGTCGACCTCGGCAAGAAGGGTGCGAAAGGGGATCCGATCGAAGTCCGCGTGCCCGATGGACGACGAGTGCTCGTCATTCATCTCGAGGCCCGGTCCAGCCGATTCCGGCCGGTGCTGGGGACCGAGTCCCGCGAGGACTGGTTCAGCCCCGTGGACGGATTTGCCCCGGCGCTGGGCTTCAACCTGGCCGTCTTCGATCGCCACCGCTTCAACCACACGCTCGTCACGGGCTACATCTCGTACAAGGCCGCGGTGGATTCAGTGGGCTACAGCGTTGGGCTGGAGCGTCCGCTGTTCGGCTCGCCCAAGCTCTACGTTGGCTTTGAAACCCACGACGTCACAGCCTCCGACGACTTCTGGCGTCTCTCGGCCGACGAGCAAAGCCTGGTGGCGGTGACGTTCAAGAACAGTTTTCACGACTACTACCGGCGGCGTGGCGTGCAGCTTACCGCGACGTTGCGACAAGGAGAGCGTCAGGAATGGCTCGCGGCCTGGCGCAGCGAGCATCAGGAGCAGCTCGTCAACGAGACCGACTTCAGCGTCTTCCGCGACGACACGCCATATCGGCTGAATCCGGCCGTTCAGGAAGGAAAGCTGCGGGCACTCCTGCTTGGCTACTCCTGGGACTCCAGGGGTTTCGACAGAGAGAGCCTCCCGGAGACGTATCGCCGTCATCAAGCCGACAGCGCGTTTGGATCAGCCGGGGTGGAATCTCCCGGCTTCCGATTCGAATGGCGTTCGGAGATTTCGCCGGACGATTTCGGCGGCCAGTTCGACTTCAGCAGACACGTTGGCAATGCCCGCGCCTATCTGAAGCTCTCACCGCATCAGTACTTCAATGCGCGGCTGATTGGAGGAATCGGTGAAGGCACACTGCCACCGCAGCGCCAGTTTGGCCTCGGTGGCATCGGGTCCGTTCACGGCTATCGGTTCAAGGAAGCTCTCGGCGAACGCATGCTGCTCGCCAATCTGGAGTACCAAGTCGATCTGGGCAGCCGCAACTTTCGAGGCGTCGCCTTCTTCGATAGCGGGCGGGTCTGGCATCCGGTTGAGAACACGCGCGATGACTGGCTCAACGGAATCGGACTCGGTGTGGCGCTCGGCGACGTCCGCGTGGAGTTTGGCTGGAGGCTCGACGACATCCCGAGCTCGTTCCAGGTGCTTGTCCGCCTCAAACCCACGTTCTAGCCGTGGTGGACACCATCCATATCGCGCGTTCGTCCTGCGGCCGGCAAGCGGCGACGATTCTCATGGGCCTTGCGGTTCTGCTGTCATCGTCTGCCCGGCTTCTGGCGCTCGAAATCAGGGTCGCAGAGGTCAGTCTCGCCGGGGGCTCGGTGCGGGCCGTCATCGAATTGCGTGACGTCTTCAGCACGTCGCTCAAGAAGATGATCGAAACGGGAGGCTCGCTCTACATTCGAATAGAAGCCGAGCTCTGGGAGGACCGCGCGACGTGGGATCGCCTTGTGGCGCAGGGGGTGATGATGACGTTCAGGGTCTCGTCGGGCGACAAGCCGCAGGTGCTCAGTGTGAGAGGCCCGGCTGGCGGGATGACCTCTTTCCCGGGCTATCCGTCGGAACTGCCACTCAAGATCGATCTGGCGCCAGGGTCGCGGATCGAAGACGCCCGCAAGTATTACATGCACGCGATTGCCAGGCTGGGGCTGGGTGGCGAGAGCGAAATCGAAGGAATTGGCGATGCGGTATTCGGAAACGACCGGGATGCGTCGGGAGTCGCCGCGGTCGGCAAGTTTCTTTTTCGGGAAGTTCTGCGGCTCAGTGATTACATTCAGAGCACGACGGCGGAGACGACGAGTCGCCGCTTCACGGGGAAGCAGATCATATCCAGAGCGGTCGCGAACCCGTAGAGCTGCAGGCCTACTCGCTTCGCAGGGCGCGAATCGGATCGAGCCGCAGGGCGCGGCGCGCCGGAACCAACGTCGCCAGGATGGCGGCAACGACGAGGAGAACGGTCGCGCCCACCAGGGTTGATGGATCGCCGGGACTCAGGCGATAGAGCAGCCCGGCCATTGCACGTGTCAGGATCAGTGAGCCAATCAAGCCTGCCGCTACGCCAGCCAGCACCAGCCGCAGACCCTGTCCGACGAACATGCGTATGACATCGCGCCGGCTGGCACCGAGCGCGACGCGAATCCCCACTTCCTTCGTCCGTTGCAGCACGGTATAGGCGATGACGCCATAAACGCCGACAGCGGCCAGCAAAAGGCCGACGAGGGAAAAGCCTCCCAGCAGACCCGCCAACAGCGTTCTGGATCCGAATGTGCCGGCGACAACCGCGCTCATGGATTGCACGCCGAAAACCGCAAGGTTGGGATCGAGCTCGTGCAGGACCCGTCGGGCATCGCGTTCGATCGTCGCCGGCGCGACGGCGCCGCGGACGACGAAGGCCATCTGCGGCTGCGGATCCTGTGCGAGCGGGATATAGAAGGCCTGGCGAATATCGGCATCGAGGCCGCGGTGCCTGACGTCCGAGACGATGCCTACGACCGTGATCCAGGGGCTCTGAACGTCGCTGCGGCCTCGCTTGAATCGTCGACCCAACGTATCCTCGCCGGGCCAGAACCGAGCGGCCATCGTTTCGTTGACTATGGCGACAGGGGGCGCTGTGCGATCATCGCGCGCGTCGAACCACCGTCCGCGTATCAGGCGAATGTTCATCGCCGAGAGATACCCGTCGCTCGCGATGCGCACATCGGCATTGGGGCGTTCCGATGTGCCTGCGGTCGGCCTGTTTTCAATGGTGACGCCGCTCGACGCATTGTTCCCGCTGAGTGGAAGGACGTCTACCGCGCCTGCCGCCTGTACTCCCGGCAGCTGGCCGAGTCGCGCGACGAAGCGGTTGAAGAACTCCGCCTGTCGGTCGGGGTCTGTGTATGTCGCCTCAGGAAGCGCGAGCTCGAACGTGGCGACGCGGGCCGGATCGAACCCCGGATTCACGCCTACGAGCTTTCGAATCGTGCCCAGCATCAAGCCCGCCCCGACGAGTAACATCAGCGCGAGCGCGACCTGCGAGACGACGAGAAGGGCGCGCGCTCTCTGGTGCTTCGCCGACGTTCCCGCGCCTGGCGAGCCTTCCTTGAGAGGTTCAACGAGGCCAGGCCGGGAAAGCTGAATAGCCGGGACGAGGCCGCATATCAGGCTCGCTGCGCCAGACGCCAGAACCGCAAAGCCGAACACCGTCGCGTCGAGCGAAACCTGCGCGAGCCGCGGTGTCCCGGGGGGGCTCCATGCCTTGACGAGATCGATCCCCCAGAACGTGAGCAGCAGACCGACACCGCCGCCTGCCAGGCCGACGACGGCGCTTTCAGCCAGCAGCTGGCGAACGAGCTGTCCGCGTCCCGCGCCAAGCGCGGCGCGAACCGCGAGTTCGCGAGATCGTGCGATGGACCTGGCCAGCGTGAGGTTCGCGATGTTGGTGCACGCCAGCAGCAGCACGAACGCCACCGATGCCATGAGCACGAGAAGGACTGGACGAAGGTCGCCCACGATCTCGCGATCGAGCGGCGTCACGTTGACGCGATCAGTGCCGATCGACGTGAACTCCCGCGAAAGGTCCTCTTGAATTGCGTCGAGCTCGCGGCGGGCCCTGCTGGCGTCGACGCCGGGCTTGAGGCGTGCGAACACATCGAGGAAATGATGTCTGACATCGTCCGAGTCTGTGGCGGCAAAGGCAATGGGGCGGATGACATCGGGCTCGCCAAAGAAGTCAAAGCCCTGCGGCAGGACGCCGACCACCGTCGTGGCGACGTTGTCCAGCATCACTGACTGGTTGATCAGGTCCTGTCTCGACCCAAAGCGGCGGACCCACAGGCTGTGGGACAGAACCGCCACGTCGGCATGGCCAGGCGCGTCCTCTTCTTTCGTGAACGGGCGTCCCGCAGACATTCGGATTCCAAGCATCGGCAGAAATGATGCTGATGTGAGCATCACGCTGACGCGCTCAGGCTCGCCGTCGGCGGCGAGGGTGTTGCTGTCGTAACCAACGGCCGCGATGTACTCGAGACTCTGCGCGCGTTCGGTCCAATGAAGGAATTCGCCGGGGCTGACCACAGTGTGCTGGAACTCAGGCTGCGGCCGCCGCTCGGAGAGCATCACGAGGCGTTGCGGCGCCGCGAACGGCAGGGGCTTCAGAAGGACGCCATTGACGACGCTGAAAATCACCGTGTTCGCGCCGATGCCAAGGCCGAGGACTGCGGTCGCCACCAGCACAAAACCGGGCGTGTGCTTCAGGACACGAACGGCTTGTTGAAACTCGCGCATGAAGAGGCTCAGGAGAGACGCCGGTTGAAGTCCGACCACTCGACCACGAATCGGAGACCGAGGAAGCGCAAGGACACGTAGATTCCGCCCGGAGGCAGCGCGTCCGGACCGTCCCGTTCCACCCAGGCGCGGACGGAAAATCCGGGCACGTCTGTGAGCGATACCGTCTCGACGGTGTGATGGCTGGTGCTGGCCGCGACGGAGACCGCCAGTGTCAGGGCCATGAGCCAGACGGCGATGCGTCGTGCGATCGTTTGCGGAGGGAGACCGGCCATGCCGTCCATGCTAGAGGCGAAGAACGTGCCAGATGTGGAGGCGCCGAAGGCGGCTGAATCTGCAGAGTTTTCTTCGTGGACTGCGCGCGCCAGAATACCGGGTGTCCGCCTGTGGGATTTTCCGTCCCACGAACGGAGATGCGGGTCGTCAGGGCCAATTCTGCCTAATGGTGCGGTAGCGGGCGTTCGTTCAATGCGGCGCGGATCTGAACGGTGACCGACGATGAGGTCAGCACTTTGTCTTTCCGCTTCAGTCGAATCTCGATCTTGTAGTCGCCACCCATCCGGTAGATGTGCTCGATGGAAAAGCGGCGCTTGATCTCGCTCTTGCCGGCCTCGTACGGCTCGCAATCAACCGTCGACTCCGACTTCGTCCCATCGTCCCAATCCCATTCGACCGTAGGGCAGTAGTACTCCTCGTAATCGTTCGGGCCTCCGCGCAGTTCCGCGCTGACGAACAATCGCGTCGGGGCAAACGCCATCATGGGCGTGGCCCTGACGCTGAGCGAGGGGCGCTTGACGTCCTTTTTGTCTTTCGACTCGACGCCGGATTGCGCCGCGGTCCCTGCCAGAGGAACAACGGAGAGGCATGCCGCAGCGAGGACAGGAAGAATGGAAGAGGAAGTGACCATGGCTCCCAGTCATTGATTGTACCGTCGCAGCAAGGGACCGGCAAGCATTTGATGACGACCGCCGACGGCCGGGTTCGCTCCGTGCGGTTCCGGCAATGGCGCGGACCCGTGGGGATCTGTGATAATGGCGGGATGACTGTGTCTCAGAAAACCGCGCCAATCGACGTCAGGAGCACGGCGATTCGTGACATCGCGACCGAGCTCCTCGTGATCCCCTCTTTCGAGGACGATGCAACTCTTCCGGCTTCGCTCGATGCGGGGACCAACGGAGAACTGAACCGGGCGCGAGGGTCGGGCGAATTCCGAGGCAAGCCGTTCGAGTTCTTTCTGACACCGGTCACCTCTAGCGGCTGGCAATCACACCGCGTGGGATTGATCGGGGCGGGCGTGCGGGCCGAGTACACCATGGATCGCGCGCGAAAACTGGCGACCGCCGCCGGCCTGGCCGCGAGGCAGCGCCGGGTCGCCAACTTGGCGATGTTCGTCTGGCAGGGGCGCGATTCACTCGCGGACCTGGTTCAGGCCACGGCGGAAGGATTGACGCTCGCCGATTTCGATTCCGGCCAGTACAAGACCGCCGATGCCGAACGTGCCACGTTCAGTCGGCTGGCGATTGTTGTGGAAGAGAAGGCGACTGATCTCGCGTCGCTGGAACGTGCCGCCGCGCGTGGCAGGACGCTCGGCGAGTGCAGCAATCTGTCGCGAGCCCTGGCTAATGAGCCTTCGAATACGCTCACGCCAAAGGTGTTTGCCGAGCGTGCTGCGGCGCTGGTGAGCGAGGCGGGCATTCAGGTAGATATCCTGGACGAGCAGCGCATTGCCGAGCTGCGAATGGGGCTCCTGCTTGGTGTCGCTCAGGGTAGTCACGAGCCGCCGCGACTGATTGCCATGCGTTACGATCCCCCCGGAGCGCCTGCGACTCCCGTACTCGGACTGGTCGGTAAAGGGATTACCTTCGACACCGGCGGCATTTCGATCAAGCCTGCTGACGGAATGGAGCGCATGAAGGACGACATGGCCGGCGGTGCCGCTGTCGTGTGCGCCATGAGGGCAATTGGCTTATTGAAAGCGCCGATGCGCGTCGTGGGTATCGTGCCGACGACGGAGAACATGCCCGGCGGTCATGCGGTGAAACCTGGCGATGTGCTGCGCAGCGCGAACGGAAAGACCGTCGAAGTCATCAATACCGATGCCGAGGGCCGCTTGATTCTGGGCGATGGGCTCTGGTATGCCCAGCAGCTGGGTGCCACTCACCTGGTCGATGTGGCGACGCTGACGGGCGCCTGCGTCGTGGCCCTCGGCAAGATCACGAGCGGCCTTTTTGGAACTCCCGATGCCTGGGTGGATCACGTCCGCCGTGTGGCCGATCGCGCCGGAGATCGGTCGTGGGCCATGCCGGTCTTCGATGAGTATCGCGACCAACTGAAAAGTGAAATCGCCGATATGATCAATTCAGCCGGCAGACCTGCCGGAGCGATCACGGCCGCACTGTTCCTGAAAGAGTTTGCTGGCGGCTTGCCCTGGGTGCACATGGACATTGCGGGCACGGCATGGGCCGAAGAGGCGCGGCCCTCTCAGCCAAAAGGTGCAACCGGAGTCGCCGTGAGAACTCTCGCCGAATTGGCGTTCACGGCCGACAGGTTCGCGACATAGCCAGCGGGTCCGTGGCTGGTTTGGGTGATTGAATGTTCGATCCTCCGACTTCACCGATCATCGTCCGCGTGGTTCAATCAGAGTCCAACTCGGCAATGGATTTCGCCGACGTGCTGCTTCGATCGCTGGGCCTGACCGCAGTGCTGGTCATCGGCGCGGCCACGCTCGGTCTTGTCGTCGGCGGTCTACTGATTGGCGTGCGTATCTGGCGAGCGAGACGCGGTGGCGACGAAAAGCAGACGTACGGGCTGCGCGTCACTCCCGACTCGTAGTCGACGCCGTCGTCAGTCTCGAGTGCCTGCCTGACCCGACGCAACGGTCGGGACCTTCTTCAGCGATTTCTGGTAGCGAATCACGGCCTGCAGGAGCGCTTCTGCGATGCGTTGCCGGTAAGGCGCGCCACGGAGCAATTGCGCTTCCTGGCGGTTGGTGACGAAGGAAATCTCCGCAAGCACGCTCGGCATGGATGCGCCAATGAGCACCACGAACGGTGCCTGCCGGACCCCGAGATCGCGCACGTACTTGTTCTGCGCGCGCAACTGGGCAACCAGCGCCTGCTGAATGAACGCGGCGAAATCGCGCGATTCGTCCAGCTTGTTGTTGAGCGCAATCGCCTTGACGATATCGGGCAGGCGGCTCATGGTCCCGCCTGAGGCCGAGTTTTCGCGCGCTGCGACGGCTTCTGCGTCAGGGTTGGAGGCGAAGTTGAGGTAGTACGTCTCGATGCCGTGTGCACCTTCGTTGCGACTGGCGTTCGCGTGGATCGAAAGAAAGAGATCGGCCTGCGCGCGATTGGCGATGGCTGTCCGTTCCTCGAGCGGAATGTAGACGTCGGTGCGCCGCGTGAGAACGACTTCGACGTCGGGCTGAGCCAGAAGCCGCTTCTCGAGGCGCAGGGCAATGTCGAGCACCAGATCGGCTTCGGAAATGCCTTTTCCCTGTGCTCCAGGATCATGGCCGCCGTGGCCCGGGTCGATGACGATACGCGCCACACTCAAGCCAAGCTGGCGCGCCAAGGAAAATCCGCCCTGGAGATTGGCGGAAGGAGCGGCCGGCGCGGCGGCTTTCGTTGTCGGGCCGGGTGAAGACGGGATGAGCGGCGGCGCCGACTCCGGCAGCTTTGTCGGGGAGGGTGACGGGGCAGCGGGTGTTTCGGGCGCAAGGGTCCCCGAATCGGCTCCAGGCGATGGTTGAAACGTGACCGTTGAGGGCGGCGGCGACGTGATTGGCGTTGCCGTTGCTGAAGGAGTCGCTGGTGCGCCGACCTCGGAAGGCTGCGCGCCAGCCTTTGCCTCAGGTACGCCGGCCATTCCTTGGGGACGCTCACAGTCGACGACCAGACGGAACGGGTTGTAGAGCGTGAACACGCTGTAGCGAGGCACGCCCTGCAAGTCGAGCACGATACGTGTCGTATTCTGCGGATGCCTTCCGATCTTGATCTGCTTGACGGCATTGCCGTCGTAGTTCAACACGGTGTCGGTCAGAGACGCGGCTGGTTTCGTACCCTTGAGATCGACGTACATCCGCGCCGGATTGGAGAGGCGCTCTTCGTGAAAGGGAACCTCGTTGTCGAGCTCGAGCGTGACGCGGACGACATCCGGCAGCATCGTCCGCCGGATGCTACGAATCATGACGACCTGATCGTCGCTGTCGGCCTCGCCATTTGCGCCCTCAACGCCCAAGTCGGGAAAATCCGGATCGGTACCGGAGGTACCGACCGCAAGGGGAGCGGCTGTTACCGCTGCCGCTGGAGGCGGGCCTGGGGGCGGGGACAATGACGCAAGCTGGGTCCGCGCTTTCGACACCAGTGAACTCGACGGATACTCGGACTGCAGCCGGCGGAGCGCCGTCAGACACGCCTGCAAGTCCCTTTCGTTGTGGAATCGGGCGTACGCTTCCGCCAGAAGGTTAGCCGATTGCCACAGGGCATTGTCGCTGTAGCCGCTCGTCGGGTAGCGCCGAACAATCCGATCGTACGCCGCCGAGGCGGACCGGAATTGATCGAGGCCCGGATTCTGTCCGGCTGCGATGGCTGCCCGGAGAGACTGCTCGCGGTCTTGCGCAGCCGAGTACATTGTGCGTGCGGTGGCTGCCGCAAGTATTTGACTGCTGAGCAACAATGCCACCGAGACTCCTCCCGCGACCGCGCGGAACGGTCTGCCCTTTGTCGCGAGCGGGTCGCTCTGTCGCCTCGTCATCGGAGCTGGGTATCAACCTCGTCGAAGTAATGGCGGTCGACGAGAACCTCGCGCGGCTTGCCTCCGGCTGGCGCCGACACGAGACCTTCGGCTTCCATCATGTCTACCAGTCTCGCCGCCCGGCTGAATCCGATACGGAGCCGGCGCTGCAGGTAGGAAATGGACGCTTGTCCGCCGGACACGACGATGCGCGCTGCCTCGTCGTAGAGATCGTCCTTCTCCATCTCGATCGCTTCCGCGGTCTTCTCCTCGACGGTCACCGAATCGTCGTACTGAGGCTTGCCCTGCTTACGGAGGAAGCTCGCCAGGCGCGCGCTCTCCTGCTCGGAGATGTACGGACCGTGCACGCGGACGTAACGCGACGAGGCCGGCGGGAGAAAGAGCATGTCGCCACGGCCGAGCAGCTGCTCGGCCCCGTTACCGTCCAGAATCGTTCGCGAGTCGGTCTTGGATGACACGCGGAATGAAATGCGGGCGGGAAGGTTGGCCTTGATAAGACCGGTGATGACGTCAACCGATGGCCGTTGCGTCGCCAGGAGCAGATGAATGCCGACCGCGCGGGCCATCTGAGCCAGCCTGGCGATCGATTCTTCGACCTCGTTGCTCGCGACCATCATGAGGTCTGCCAGCTCGTCGATGATGACGACGATGTACGGCAGCGGCCGTGGTCGTTCGGGATCCACCGAGCGATCGTCTTCAGTCTGTGCGCGCACATTCCGGTTGAACTGATCGATGTTCCGGACACCCTCGGCCGCGAGCGTCTTGTAGCGTTCCTCCATTTCGCGAACGGCCCAGCGTAGCGCGTTGGCGGCCTGCTTGGGATCCACGACAACCGGTGCGAGGAGGTGGGGAATGTCCTCGTACATTCCGAGCTCGAGTCTTTTCGGGTCGATCAGGATAAGTCGCACATCTTCCGGCGTCGCCCGATAGAGAATGCTCGTCAGCATCGCGTTCAGTGCGACGGACTTGCCAGCGCCAGTTGAGCCCGCGATCAGGAGGTGCGGCATCGACGCGAGGTCGGCGACGAAAGGCTCGCCGTGAATCGTCTTGCCAAGAGCCAGCGTGAGCTTCGAGGTGGAGCGGCGATAGACCTCTGATTCGAGCAGCTCGCGAAGAGAGATTGTTTCGCGGCTGTGATTGGGAATCTGAATGCCGACCGTGGACTTCCCGGGTATGCGTTCGATTAACACGGACTCGGCCTGCATGGCGAGGCAGAGATCGTCTGCCAGACCGGTCACCTTGCTGTACTTCACCCCCGCGTCGGGTTTGAACTCGAAGGTGGTCACGACCGGGCCAGGGTGAATCTGCGCAACGGCACCCTCGACCGAGAACTCGCGGCATTTCTCTTCGAGGAGTCGCGCGTTTTCCATGAGCTCGCGCTCGTCGATCTTCCGCTCGGCTCGTCCCTGATCGAGCAGGGCTGCCGGGGGCAGCGTGTAGCTGCCGACACGGAGGCCGCCTGGCGCGGTGGCCGCGGGCTCCGGATCCGTCAGCGGCAGTGGTGGAGTCGTGACGGCAGGCCGAGCTCGCTTTGCGACCGGCGGGTTCGCGGACACCGCGGTCGCGGGCTCGGCACGCGCCGGCCGGCCGACGGGTTCCGTCATGGGCGCGGCAGGCGCATCCGCGACGCGCGGCGCAGGTCTTGCGGTGCCAGGGGGTTCTTCGTCCGCGCGGACACCGGGTTTCTTCGTGTGCTTGGCAATGACCTCGCGCCGCTGTCGATCGCGTCGTCGGCCGTCTCGCCACTCGTGGAACGCCCCCAGTAATATCTGCCAGAGGGAGCCGAGCGCACCCAAAGCGAGCCCCGAAACCCGCCCCATCGACACCTGAGTGGCCAGCATGAGCGACAGGAACAGAACCGTCAGGATCACGATGATGGAGCCGGTGCGGTTCAGCTCTTCGGCGAGCAGGCCGGCCAGCCAGTCGCCGGCCCAGCCACCCGCACGAAATGTGCGACCCGTGAGGTCGATGCTGCCAAACGCCAGGCTCAGGAAGGAGGCAACCGCACTGTAAAGAAGCACGGCGCCGATGACTTTCGTGTAGATCGCGTCAATCGCGCGACACCAGAAGTAATGCCATCCGACGACGGCAATGGTGGCCGGTAGCAGGTACGAGGCATAGCCCATCAGCTGGAGTGACAATTCCGCGAGGAATGCTCCGACGCGCCCGATGAAATTCGCGGGCGGGCCGCCGGCGCCAGTGCTGAAGAACCAGACCGGATCGGTCGGTTCATAGGTCGTTAGCGCAATCAGCCAGATCAGAGCGATCGCAAAGAGGAGCACTCCGAAGAATTCGCTGACGCGCCTCGAAAGGGTCGACGCAGCCAATGATCAGATCTCCATGATGATGGGCAACACCAGCGGACGTCGCCCGACCCGCTTGCGGAAAAAGCGCCGCAGCTCCACTCGCAGCTTCTCTTTGATCAGTCCCTGATCCGTGCGTTCCTCGAGGCCCGCCGCCTCAATGACGTCGCCGATGAGCTTGGCGCCGTCGCGGAGGAGCGCCTCGGTCTGCTGATCGGTGACGAATCCCCTGGTGATCACGTCAGGCGTTCCCTCGATGCCGCCGGTTTGCTTATTGATCGCGACGACCGGTACCACCAGGCCGTCCTCTGCAAGATGTCGGCGATCACGCAGCACTTCATCAGCCACCTCGCCGACCCGTGTCCCATCGATCAGCACCCGACCGGCTGGCCGACGACCCGACACGCGCCCGCCGTCCGAATCGAACTGAAGGCAGTCGCCATTCTCCGCAAGAAGGATCGCCACCTCTGGTGTAATCCCCGCCGTCACCGACTGGGCGACGCGCGCGTGACGCGAGAGCTGTCGATACTCGCCGTGAATCGGCACGAAATAGCGCGGCCTGACCAGCGAGAGCATCAGCTTCAGCTCTTCCTCGCTCCCGTGCCCGGATACGTGCACGCGCTTGAGGCCTTCGTGGATGACATCAGCCCCGCGGCGGGCAAGGTGGTTCATGACCCGGCTGATCGCTTTCTCGTTCCCCGGAATCGAGCGAGCCGACAAGACCACTGTATCGTCGTCGTGAATCTTGACGTGTCGGTGATCGTCAATGGCAATCCTCGAGAGAGCCGCGAGCGGCTCTCCCTGAGAACCCGTCACGATGCAGACAACGCGGTCGGCGGGCTCCCCGGCCACGTCGCCGTCCTTGATGACGACGCCCGGCGGAATCTTGAGGTAGCCGAGGCGCTGGGCGATGTCGGTCGTCTCGATCATCCCGCGGCCCACGAACGCCACCTTGCGGCCGAACTGCACGGCCAGGTTCACCAGCACCTGGATGCGGTAGATGCTGGATGCGAACGTCGCGACGATGAGTTTCCCCGCCGAGCTCGTAAAGATCTCTTCGAACGCATCCACGACGTCGAGATCCGACCCGGTGAAACCACGGCGATCGACGTTGGTGCTGTCGGAAAACAGCGCGAGTACGCCTTCGGAGCCGAGCTCCGCGAAGCGGTGGAGATCGAAGTGTTCGCCGTCGATCGGCGTCTGGTCGATCTTGAAATCGCCCGTATGGATGAGGGTTCCGAGCGGCGTGTGAATGGCCAGCGCGACGCAATCCGGCATGCTGTGCGTCACGCGGAGGAACTCGATCGTGAGCTCACCCACGGTCACACGGTCCCTCGGTTTGACGGGCTTGAGCCGGCTGCCCGCATCTATGCCGTGCTCCTCGAGCTTTGGCTCGATGAAGGCGAGCGTCAGGGGCGTGCCGTAAATTGGACCGTTAAAGAGCGGGGCCAGGTACGGGACCGCTCCAATATGGTCCTCGTGCGCATGGGTCAGAATCAGCGCGTCGATCGGGCCCGGGAGCTGCTTGAGAAACTCGAGATCCGGGATGATGAGGTCGACCCCCAGCAGCTCGGCGTCGGGGAACATGACCCCGGCATCGATCACGATGGTCCGATCACGCCAGGTGACGGCCATCATGTTCATGCCGAACTCCCCGAGACCGCCGAGCGGCACGACCTGCAAGTCGCCGCGGGCGTCGGGCACCGAAGGCTGGAGAGTCATCGGCCGTTTGTGCAGCGGAGGCGCACGTTCTGCGCGATTGATCTCTGGGCACACCCTCAACGAGGATGGGCCCGGCCAAACCAAGTCCACGTGCAATGTCCGGTATCCGCGTGGTCGCAGAACCGGCTGATCCGTGACGTGGTGCAAGGGGGTTGCATCCATCACGGCAGGCTGCTGGGTGCGCCTGGAATTGCGGAGGAGAGCCCGCTGTGCGCTGCGCCGGCCCTTCGCCTGCGCAAGCCCGCCGGGCAAGCGAAACTATAGCATAGTGGGCCTTTACGCCGAAACGAAAAGGCCGGCGAGGTCGGCAAACTCGTCGGCTCCGAGCGTTTCCGGCCGGCGCCGTCCATCAATTCGGAGGCGGGCGAGCGCATCGGCGGCATCGACGCCGCGCGACTCGGCAAAGGGCTTGAGGGCGTTCAGCAGGGTCTTCCGGCGCCGACTGAAGAGCGCCGTCAGCATCCGGTCGAACACATCCTGATCGGGCACGGGTTCTCGGTCAGGCCGGAAGCGAATCCTCACGAGCGAGGATGACACCTGAGGCACGGGACGGAACGCCCCCGGTGGAAGGTTGAAGAGTCTTTCGACATCGCCTCGCATGGCCAGTTGAACCGAGAGGACACCGTACTCCTTCGTGCCTGGCCTCGCGACGAGGCGGTCGGCAACCTCCCGCTGGACCATCAGGACGGCATCCCGGATTCGCCGGCGGCGTGCCAGATCCACGACGCGAAAGAGGATGGGCGTCACCACATAGTAGGGGAGGTTCCCCACGATCCGGACGTGTTGAGTGCACTCGCGATCGACGATCAATTCGAGGTCCTCGTCGAGTGCATTCCCCTGAACGACGAGCACATTCGGAATGCGCCGGGCGCGAAGGGCAGCCGCGAAACGGCTATCGATTTCGATGGCCACGACGCGTCGGGCGGCCGCCGCCAACGGCACCGTCAAAGCGCCCATCCCGGGGCCGATTTCGAGAAAAGTCTCGTCCTCTCGCGGATTGATCGCCTCGACGACCTTTCTAACCCAATCCGGCTCGAGAAAATTCTGTCCTAGCCGCTTCGAGGTGCGGATCCGACCTCGGGCTCTGCCGAGTGACCCCGGTTCCTGTCGGGAACGTGTGGCCACGTCAGTTGGCTTGCCTGGACTTGCGGGTCGAGTGCGTGCGGGCCCGCCGCCGGCGCCGGCGCCGAGTCTGCGAACGTACCGGCATTCGTGGCGAATCACGCACGAGTCGCACAGCGGACGCGGTCTGCAGACGCGGCGGCCGTGAAGGATGAGCGTGTCGGACGAGCGCGTCCAGTCCTTCCGCGGCAGGAGACGACAGAGAGCGCGCTCGACAGCTTCAGGATCTTCTGAGTTCACGAGCCCGATTCGGTTGGCGACACGAAGTACGTGGCGATCCACGGGCAGGCCCGGCACGCCGAGCGCATGGCCAAGGACGACGTTCGCAGTCTTGCGACCAACGCCCGGCAGCTCAACCAGAGCGTTCATATCGCTCGGTACCTGACCACCGTGACGTTCGACCAGCGCCTGTGCCATACCCAGCAACGACCGCCCCTTGGCCCGAAAGAAGCCGGTCGAATGAATCTGCGGCTCGAGCTCCGCGGGGGTCGCCCGAGACAACGCCGCCGCGTCCGGATAGCGCGCAAAGAGGGCAGGCGTCACCAGGTTGACGCGCTGGTCGGTTGATTGAGCCGACAGGATCGTCGCGACGAGGAGCTCGAACGGAGTCCGGTAGTGCAGTTCGGTGTCCGCGTTCGGATGCTGCGTGCCGAGCAGTTTGAGGATGCGGCGGGCGCGAGCGGGATCCATCACCGGGGACCCCTCGCCTCAATGAACGGGTTCGGCGCCCTTGGTCCAGCCGACGTTGGAGTACGACTCCGAATACACGCGCATGTGTTCCTGGAGCGCTGCGACCAGGCTCGGCACAAGCTGCACAGGCACGACGACGCGCGAGCGAACCGGTGCGCGCACCACATGGTCGGCCTCGGCTTCCCGGATTTCCTTCTCCGAGAGCGGCATGACCTCACAGAAACTCAACGTGAAGTCGAATGGCGTATGAGCGATGGCGCAGAAGTTGGCGTAGGTGCGGTGCTCGGAGCTGGAGTCGTCGGGCAGGATTGTGAAGTTGATTTGTTTACGCTGGGCTGCATCGGACATGGTGGAGGCCTCTGGATACAGCCTATCAGTACTTCCGCATGACGCCCACGACCACACCCTGGACCTGCACCTGGTCCGCATCGACCAGAATGGGATGCATCGTTGGATTCGCCGGCTGCAGCCGCACCCGCCCGTTCTCACGATAGAGCTTCTTCAGCGTGACGTCGGACCCGCCGAGGAGCGCGATTACCATCTCGCCGTCGGTCGCAGCCTTGCGATCCTCGACGATCACGAAGTCTCCGTCGCGGATTTGCTCGTCGATCATGGAGTCGCCCTTGACCCGAAGCACATAGGTGTCTCGACGACTGACCAGGTTTTCGGGCACGGCAATGGTTTCTGCGCTGGCGATGGCCTCGATCGGCGAACCGGCGGCGACATAGCCGAGGAGCGGCAGTTCGACGGCTCGGCTGCCACTCCGCATTGGCATCATCTCCACCGATCGGCTGCGATTCCAGGCCCGTTTGATGAAGCCTTTCTCCTGCAGGTTGGTGAGATGTTTGTGAACGGTGGCCAGCGAAGACAGACCGAAACGACGGCCGATCTCTTCGAGGCTGGGTGCGTAGCCGTGTTGCTGAATGAACTCCGTCAGGTAGTCGAGAATCTCTCGCTGGCGTTTTGTGAGCGGCAGCACGGCTCGTCCCTCCTTGCCCAACGGGTTCGCTGGCATCCTGGGGCTGAATGGTCCCCGAACATCTGGCAATCTGGGGCCGACCAGGCCGGAATATACGCAAAGGAAAGGCGAAAGTCAAGCGGCCTGTGTGATAATCCCGCGCCGTGCGGCCCCGGCCACAGATTCCAGCTCGCGACCTCCGTCCCTTCGACGTTGTCGGATTCGGTTTGAACAGCGTCGACCTGCTGACGGTCGTCGCCGCTTTTCCGCAGCCTGACAGCAAGCAGCAGCTCAAACGATTTGCCCGCATGCCGGGGGGCCAGGCAGCCACGGCCATGGTCACGTGCGCGCGGCTGGGCTGGCGCGCCCGGTACATTGGCCGCTTCGGCGCCGACGAGCACGGCACGCTCGGACGCCAGAGCCTCGTCGACGAAGGTGTCGATACCTCGTTGTCTGTGACCGTTCCTGGCGCCACGAATCAGTTCGCGGTGATTCTGGTCGACCAGCAGACGGGCCAACGAACGGTCATGTGGGATCGGGATACCGCCCTGCGGATGACGCCTGAGGATGTGCCGGCAGAAGGAATTGCGTCGGGGCGGATTCTGCTGGTGGATTGCCATGAGACGCTGGCTGCCGCCGAGGCCGCTCGAATCGCGCATCGCCACGGGATGCCGACAATCGTGGACGTCGAAAAGGTTCGGCCACGCATCGAGGATCTGTTGAAGGAGATCGACGTGATCATCGGGTCGCAGGCTTTTCCAACTGACCTGACGGGATACGGGCAGGTCGGCCGGGCGCTCGAGCACATGGAGCGCGAATTCCCCGCCTGGATTGTCTGTGCCACGCTGGGCCCCGAGGGAAGTCTGGCCCGAGTCAGTGGCCGTGAGATTCGCACGCCCGGCTTCCGCACTGAAGCCGTGGACACGACTGGTGCCGGCGACGTGTTTCGCGGAGGGTTCGCGGCGGGTTGGCTCGCCGCCGGAGATGCGGCGCCGATCGAAGACATCCTCACGTTTGCGAATGCAGTGGCAGCACTCAAGTGCCGGGCGCTCGGTGCCCGTGACGGCATTCCACGTCTTGCGGAAGTGGGAGACCTCCTGCGCGCCGCCGAACGCCTCAGCCCAACCGCCGACTCTCTCGCCCGGTCTAACGAATAGGGATCGGTTCGGCGCCGAGTGGCTGGTGTTAGACTGGATCTGGGCGTCGGCATTGGCGCGGATGCGAGGAGCACCATGTTCTTGACCGCATCGACTGGACATGTCTGGTGGCTGGGCTTCGTAGTTGCTTCTCTTATTGGGAGCGGTGCCGCAGTGGCGGTTGCGCCCTCACAACGAGACGCCGAGCAGATGCGCCAGAAGATTGATCTCATCACGCAGAATGCGCAGGGCGCTCAGGCGATGCCTCGCCGGACCACCGTGACCGAGGCTGAAGTCAATGCGTATCTTGCGCTCGATGCGCGTGACCAGTTACCCCAGGGCGTGATCGACCCAGCCGTGTCAATCCTCGGCGAGGGGCGGGTGTCGGGGCGGGCCACGGTTGATCTCGATGCCGTCAGCAAGGAACGCGCCTCCGGGGGATTTTTCGATCCCATGCGTTACCTGACCGGGCAGCTTCCCGTGTCCGCCACTGGAGTGCTCCACACTGACAAGGGTGTTGCGCGTCTCGATCTCGAGTCGGCGCAGGTGTCAGGGGTGAGCGTCCCCAAAGCCATGCTTCAGCAGCTCCTGAGTTATTACTCACGATCGGAGCAACACCCGGACGGCGTCAGCCTCGACGATCCATTTCCCCTTCCTGCGAAGATTCAGCGCATCGAAATGGGGCGGGGCCTGGCCGTCATCGTTCAGTAGGGTCGGACCCGACCGCAGCTCCGGCCGGACCGGCGTCTCGCTCACGCCCGTATCATCGCTTCTTCAATGAGCCGCGACGATGTGCTCGGCCAGCCACTCCAGTTCCTGAAGGGCGTTGGTCCTCGGCGAGCGGCGGATCTACAGAGCGTCGGTCTCTCCACGCTCGAGGATCTCCTGTATCGGTTCCCGATTCGGTACGAGGACCGCGGTCATCTCAAGACAATTGCCCAACTCCGGCCGGGTCAGACCGTGAGCATCGCCGGCGAAATCCTGAGTTGTGGTCTGCGTACGACGCGAAGACCGGGGTTCAGGATCTTCGAGGCGCTCGTGCGCGACGCGACGGGTTCCGTCCGCGCCACCTGGTTCAATCAACCGTTTCTGCGCGACGTCCTGAAACCGCACGACCGTGTGGTGTTGTATGGCCCTGTCGAATTGAAGGGCTACGGCGGACTACAGCTCCTCAGCCCGCAGTACGAAGTGATCGATTCAGACGACGACGATCTGATCCACACGGGTCGGATTGTGCCGATCTACGAAAAGACCGGGAGCCTGACGCCGAAGCTGCAAAGGCGCCTCGCCCACGAAGCGCTCGGCCGCCTGCCAGCCGATCTGAGCGATCCGTTGCCGGCCGTGATGCTCGCCAAGTACGGGTTTCCTGATCGACGGCGGGCCCTCTGCCAGGCGCACTTTCCAGACTCGGAGTCTTCGCTCGACGACCTGAACGCCTTCCGTACGCCGTCACAACAGCGGCTGATCTTCGAGGAGTTCTTTCTCTTCCAGGTCGGGCTCGCGCTGAGGCGTCGAACCGCCGACGTCGAACAGAAGACGACGATGTTGAGAGTGGACGATCAGATTCGGGAATCGGCGAGACGCGTGCTGCCGTTCAAGCTGACCGGAGGGCAGAAGGAAGCGCTCAAGGAGATCGTCGAAGACCTGCAGCGGTCCCGTCCGATGAACCGCCTGCTGCAGGCCGATGTTGGCGCGGGCAAGACCATCGTGGCGCTTCTTGCCGCGCTCGTCGTCATGGAGAACGGCCTGCAAGTGGCCTTCATGGCGCCAACCGAAATCCTGGCGGAGCAACACTTCGTGAATATCAAAAAGCTCCTCGCGCCCTCCCGGTTTCGCGTGGCATGCCTGACGGGCGCAACCTTGGCGGCGGAGCGCCGCACGATCCGCGACGACCTGGAGAACGGTCGGGTCGATCTCGTCGTGGGCACGCACGCCCTGGTCCAGGAAGAGGTCGTCTTCAAGTCGCTCGGGCTCGCGATCATCGATGAGCAGCATCGTTTCGGCGTGCTGCAGCGGGCAACGCTCCGGAAGAAGGGGCTGCATCCTGACGTCCTCGTGATGACGGCGACGCCGATTCCGAGAACGCTCGCGCTGACCACCTACGGCGATCTCGACGTGTCGGTGATCCACGAGATGCCTCCGGGCCGCCGGCCGGTGAAGACGCTCGTTCGGCCCGAATCCCGACGCGAGGAGATTCATGCCTTCGTCAAGACCGAGATCGATCAGGGTCGACAGGCCTACATCATCTATCCCCTGGTGGAGGAGTCGGACAAGATCGAACTCAGGGCCGCCACGGAGATGGCGGATCACCTCGCGCAGGAAGTCTTCCAGGCGTACCGCGTGGCCCTCGTGCACGGCCGCATGGCGCAGGACGCCAAGGATCGCGTGATGCAAGCCTTCGCAGCTGGGTCCCTGGACATTCTCGTCTCGACGACGGTGGTTGAAGTCGGCGTCGATATCAGCAACGCGTCGGTAATGCTCGTTGAGCATGCCGAGCGGTTCGGGCTGTCACAGCTCCATCAATTGCGCGGTCGGGTGGGGCGCGGAGCTCATCAGTCCTATTGCATCCTGATTTACCAGTCACCGCTCTCTGATGCCGCCCGCGCCAGGTTGAAGGTCCTGTCGGAAACGACCGACGGCTTCGTTATAGCCGAACGCGATCTGGAGCTGCGCGGGCCCGGCGACTTCTTCGGGACTCGGCAGTCCGGGATTCCGACGCTTCGCATCGGCGATCTCATTCGGGATCATCGGCTGATGGAGAGCGCCCGCCTCGAGGCGCAGACGCTGGTGACGGCGTCCGGGGGCGACGGCGCGTTGATCGACCTCGTGCGTCGGACGTGGGAGAGCCGGTTCGGCCTGATCGGCGTCGGGTGATCGGTGCGAATCATCGCCGGAACATTGCGCGGGCGACGCCTGAGCGCACCCGACTGGGCGGGCCTGCGGCCGACGTCCGACAAGCTGCGCGGGACGATTTTCAACATTCTCGCGCGGCGGCTGCCGGGCGCTCGGGTGCTCGATGCGTTTGCGGGAACGGGCGCGCTCGGGATCGAGGCGGTCAGCCGCGGTGCCGATCGGGTGACGTTCGTGGACCGAGATGCGAGGGCAATCGACCTCATCACTGACAACGTACGGCAGTGCGGGATCGGCGAACGCTGTGCTATCATCCGCGCCGATCTGCGATCGTGGGCACCGCAAGGGCAGTCATTCGATATCATCCTTTTGGATCCGCCGTATGATGAATCCGATCTCGACGGCGCACTGGTCGCGGCGACACGACTGGCCGCGCCGGAGGGAGTGATCGTGCTCGAGCACAGCCGGCGCGTCGTACTACCGGAACGCTGCGCCGAATTCGCGTGCGTGCGTCGATTGCGCTCAGGAGACAGTGCGTTGGCCGTTTACACGCGCGGAACGACATCGAACACCCGCGCGAGCGGCCAAGGCGCGTGACGGTATGAAGATCGAAGGTCGGCCGCGGCGTGACGCGAACGGGACCCGGAGCGCGCTGGCGGTCTATCCTGGATCATTCGACCCGCTGACCAATGGACACGTCGATATCATCCTCCGGGGATCGCGTCTCTTCGACCGCATCATCATTGCGATCCTCGTGAATGCGGAGAAGCAGCCGCTCTTCAGCGTTCAGGAGCGCACCGACATTGCCCGCGAGGTCTTTCGGGATCTGGCGAATGTCGAGATCGACACATTCGACGGCCTTCTCGTGGACTACGTCGAGCGTCGCGAGGCTGACGTGATCGTGCGGGGGCTCCGCGCCATCTCCGATTTCGAATATGAATTCCAGATGGCACTCATGAACCGGCGGATGAATGCGGCCGTCGAGACGGTGTTCATGATGCCGGCGGAACAGTACACGTACATCAGTTCACGTCTCATCAAGGAAGTGGTCGCGCTTGGCGGCCGCGTGCACGGTCTCGTGCCGGACCTCGTGGAAGAGCGCCTCCGGGAGAAGCAGGACGCGCGCGTGAAATTGTGAAAGGGACACCATGCTAGCCGATCGAATGGGCAGGATTTCGACCTCACCCACATTGAAGGTGCTCGTCGAGGCAGATCGCCTTCGGCGGCAGGGCGTCGACGTCGTGGACCTGGGAGCCGGTGAGCCCGACTTTCCGACGCCGGAGAACGTCAAGGCCGCAGGTCGGCAGGCCATCGACGACAATTTCACGAAATACACGCCCGCCGCCGGCATTGCGGAACTGAAGGACGCCATCTGCCAGCGCTACCGCGCGGATTACGGCGTGCAGTACAGCGACGCCGAGACGATCGTCACCGCGGGCGGCAAGCAGGCGCTCTTCAACGTCGCGCTGGCGCTCTTCAATCCCGGCGACGAGGTCATCACCCACGCGCCGTGCTGGCCGACGCTGGTCGAACAGATCAAGATCGCGGATGCCAAGCCGGTCATCGTGCACACGCGTTGCGAGGACGGGTTCACCATTCACGCGGCGCCGATCATCGACGCCATCACGCCGAGGACGAAGGCCATCATCATCAACTCGCCGTGCAACCCAACGGGCGCGTTGATGGAAGAAGGGGAGCTGGCGGCGCTCGCGGATGTCGCCGCGCGACATGGCCTCTGGATCATCGTCGATCTGTGCTACGAGCGCCTCATTTACGAGGCCGTTCCGCACAACCTGCCGAGAACGCTGACGGATCGCATGCGCGACCGAACGGTGCTGGCCGGGTCGGCCTCGAAGGCCTACGCCATGACCGGCTGGCGCTGCGGATGGGTGCTCGCTCCGGCGTCAGTGATTTCCGCGTGCAACGCGCTTCAGAGCCACTCGACCTCGAACGTGGCGTCGATAACGCAGAAGGCCGCGCTCGCCGCGCTGACCGGGCCGCAGGACTCCGTCAAGGAGATGCTCGACGAGTATCGAGTCCGGAGGGACAAGCTCCATCAGTGGCTCTCGGAAGATCCACGGTTCGACTGCCGGAAGCCGGGCGGCGCCTTTTACATGTTCCCGCGGATCACAGAGCTCCTTTCACCTTCCGGTGTCCAGACGTCGGCGGGCTTTGCCAAGGCCTTGCTCGACCACGCGCGTGTTGCGCTGATGGCGGGAGAGGCGTTCGATTCGCCCGGGTATCTTCGCCTGTCGTATGCGACCTCCATTGACCGGCTCAGGGAGGGCGTGTCACGCATCCTCGAGTTCTGTAAGACTGCGGTGACATCACCGGCCTGACGGGCGATCGCTCGATGGTGCCCATGGCGCTCCTCGCGGAGCTCGAGCGAGCTGTCGGGCAGGCGCACGTCAAGCAAGATCCGCGCTCGCTCGATTTCTACGGACACGATGCCCTGAACCAGGGCCATCCTCCCGATGTGGTCGTCCTTCCAGGATCGACGGCCGAGGTCTCTCACGTAGCAAGCCTCTGCACTCGGTATCTCGTGCCGCTGGTGGTGAGAGGCGGCGGGACTGGCTATACGGGCGGCGCCGTTCCTGTGGAAGGCGGAGTCCTCCTTTCGCTCGAACGGATGAATCGAATCCTCGAGATCGATCAAGACAACCTCCTCGCCATCGTCGAGCCAAATGTTGTCACGGGTGATCTGCAGGATGCAGTTGAAGCCGTCGGCCTTTTCTATCCGCCCGACCCGTCCAGCCTCCGAGAGTCGGCCATTGGCGGCAACGTCGCAGAGTGCGCCGGGGGGCCCCGCGCCTTCAAGTACGGGACGACGAAACGGTATGTGCTGGGCCTGGAGGCCGTTCTTCCAAATGGGGAGGTGATCCGGACAGGGTCCAAGACCGTCAAGAACGTCGTCGGATACGATTTGACGCAGTTGCTGGTGGGATCCGAAGGAACGCTGGCGATCCTCACGCGAATCATTCTCCGCCTGGTGCCGAAGCCTCCGGTTCAACGCGCGCTGCGAGCCACTTTTGCGAGCGTATCTGAAGCCGGGCGAGCGGTCGGAGCTGTCATCAAGTCGCGGGTCGTGCCCGCTTCCCTTGAACTGGTCGACGCGGATTCTCTGATCGCGGTCGGCAGGCACCTGAAGACGTCACTTGCCCCCGAGGGAACTGGCGCGCTCCTCATCATCGAGGTTGACGGGTTTGCGGCGTCTGTGGACGAAGAAATCGAACTCGTGGCTGCTGCGTGTGCGAGGGCCGGAGCCACGGAGATTCTCCGGGCCAACTCCGAGGAAGAGCGCCACGAAATCTGGCGGGTGCGGCGGGAACTCTCGCCGGCGCTTCGCGGCTCGGCGCCCCTCAAGATCAATCACGATGTCGTCGTTCCGCGCGGGCGAATTCCGGCGCTCTTCGAGCTGGTCGCGGCCCTGCGTGTGGAGTTCGATCTGACCGTGGCCTGCTTCGGTCATGCAGGGGACGGCAACATTCACGTGAATTTCATGCTCGATCCCCAGCAGGGCACATCGCTCGCGCGAGCCCGCCAGGCCGAGCGCAAGTTGTTCGAGGGCGTGGTGGCGCTCGAAGGATCAATCAGCGGAGAGCACGGGATCGGCTTCTCAAAGGCGCGTTACCTGGGCATCGAGCTCTCGCCTGCAGAGATCGCTGTGATGAAGCGAATCAAGCACGCATTCGACCCACATGGCATCCTGAATCCTGGCAAGATCTTTCCGGAGGAGGTCGCATGAGCGCCGCGTCCACGATGGGTTCACGGCTGCTGCGCTCGGCGCTGCTCGACAGCGCCGTGTATGAGGAAGTGGAGGCGGACACCTCCGCCAATATTCAGGCGCTCGTTGTCGTCGTCGCGTCAGCCGTCGCCGCAGGACTCGGTTCCGGAGAACGGTCTTCGCTCATCCCGATGACATTGACGTCGCTGCTCGGATGGTTCCTCTGGGCGATCGTCACCTATCTCGTGGGGACGAAGGTTCTTCCCGAGCCGGAGACGCGCTCGGATGTCGGAGAAATGCTTCGCGTGACGGGGTTCTCGGCCTCTCCGGGTCTAATACGGGTCGCGGGGCTTGTGCCCGCGCTGAATGCACCGGTCTTTATCCTGACCGGCCTGTGGATGCTCGTGACGATGGTGGTGGCGATCCGTCAGGCGCTCGACTATCGGAGTACATCCAGAGCCGTGATCGTCGCGCTGCTCGGGTGGCTGGTCTTCTTTGGGATCGGCGTGGTTGCGAGCGGGATCGTGTCGCCCGCCTTCTGAACGTCACTGATTCGTGACCAGCTCCACAGTCTGGATGGTGCTGGCGGGGTCATTGCTCAGGATGGACCCGACCTTCAATGTCGCAAGATTTGCATAAGGCATCGAGAACAACGTACGCACATAGATCCCGTTCGTTGCCGCCAGACGCGCTCGATCCTCGGCGGTCATGACACAGAGCACCGGCCGATGCCCCCGAAGAAAATCCGCCGCGCGATCGTCGTCGAACAGATCGGTCTGCTGAATTCGAGTATAGAACACGAGATTCCTCACCATGACCCGGAATGCGCCGATGGGCTCTCCATGAAGACGATGGGTCGCGATCACCGCCGCCATGCGTTCTACAGGCTCGTGACCACCAGAGCCGAACACGCCGTATGTCAGTGACATGAACGTCACGACGGCCGAGATGGCGATTCCCATGAGGACCGAGCGCAGACGGGCGCGCGACGCCATCAGGATCGTCGCGAGCCCCGACAATGCAATAACAGTGGCCGCGAGTGTCACGCCGTCGGCACCTGTGGCCGCGCGGACGATCGGCTCGGCCCGGCGGGTCAGGATGCCCAGCAGGACGAAGAGGAGCCCACTTATGGCCGCGCACAGCCTCGCAGGGAGCTCGGTGCCGCCGGTCGCTTCCGCGGCCGCAACTCTCCGGGCCAGCCTCGTGCCGATCAGAATGGCGACGGGCGGCAGGATGGGCAGCACGTAGCGAGGCTGCTTGCCGATGGACACCGAAAAAAAGAGGAGCGGCACCAGCGCCCAGAACAGAAGCCGGACTTCGCGCGAGTCCCAGACCGGCCGGCGGCCTCGAGACGAGGGACGCTGCACGGAGAGAAGGGCGAACGGGGTCCATGGAAGCATGCCCCCGAGGATCACCGGGACGTAAAAGAAGACGGATCTCGGTTCGTTGAACCGGCTCGTCGCGAAGCGCTCGATGTTGTCGCCGACGAAGAAGCCTGCGAGGTAGGTCGTTCCATGCTCTGCGACCATCGCGACATACCAGGGCGCGGCGACGAGTACGAACGCGCCGCTCATGATGAGGAGAGAGGAGCGTGTCGCCCATGGGCGCCTTCGCGCCAGCAGACACGGAGTGCCGATAATGAGCGCCGGCAGGACGATTGCGACAGGACCCTTCGTCAGGAACCCAAGCCCGGCAGCCGCCCCGGCAATGGCACTCCACCAGTTTCTGCCAGACGGTTTCTCGAAAACGGCTTCAAATGCCGCAAAGGTTGCGAGGGTCACAAAGAAGGCGAGCGGCAAATCCGGCAGCGCGAGTCGTGCCAGGGCGAAATACCCGAAGCTCGTGGCCGCAATGGTGCCCGCGATCGTGCCGGATTCCTCGTCGAACCACTTGCGACCGGCGGTGAAAGTGAGAAGCGTGAGGCCGAGCCCCGCCGCGGCGGCCCAGAAGCGCGCGGCGGCTTCGTGGACACCGGTCAGAACGTAGGTGGACGCCACCAGCCAGTAAAAGAGAATCGGTTTCTGAAACCGGTAGTCGAAATTGTAGTGCGGCGTCAGCCAGTCGCCACTCTGAACCATTTCACGTCCCGCCTCGGCGTAGTAGGCTTCGTCGGAATCCGTGATGGCCTGCCGCCCAAGACCCACGAAGAATGTGAGCGCAGAGAGCAGGATCAGCGCGGCGATCGTACGATTCACGCCGTGATTCTACACTGTCGATCGACGAACAGCCGGGGTGGCGCGCCTTGTGCGGCACCGTGGGTCGTTCTAGCGCGGGCGCGGTCTCCGAGGCAGAGGGAGGCGGTATAATTCCCTGGAATGCCCAAGGTCGTCGCGGTCATTGGCGCGTCGAGCGACGCGCGTAAGTTCGGGAACCGCGCGGTGCGTGCATTTCTTCGACAAGGCTGCACCGTCCTGCCCATCAATCCGCACGAAACGATCATCGAGGGACAGCGAGCCTATCGTTCCGTACTCGACTATCCGGACGCGATCGACATGGCGACGTTTTATGTGCCGGCCGACGCCGGCGAACGGGTGATTGATGACGTTGCGACGAAGGGCATCAAAGAGGTGTGGTTCAATCCCGGTTCCGAGAGTGAGGCCCTGATCGCGAAGGCGCGGGCACTCGGGATCAGGCCCATCATCGCCTGCAGCGTTGTCGCCATTGGCGAGAATCCGTACGCACTGTGATTCCTTGACAGGGTCTGAAGCCGGTCCTATACTCAGTCGACCAAGCCTCCGTTTACGCGACCAAGGGGTTCTCCTCCCCGCAGTCTTTTTCAACCATCCAACTCAGTACGATTCATGCCAACAAATCACAAGCGTCATGCCCAGCCGGGGCGTGCCTCGGACGGACAGGCCGCCGCCACCGATCAACCTGCTGAGGAAGCCGTCGAGAGTTCGAAACCGGCCGGACGACGACCGGGCGAAGGGCTCAATATCGGCGAACTCAAGGACATGAGCATTCAGAAGCTCACGCAAATCGCCAAGGATATGACCGTGGCGGGCGCGACCGGCATGCGCAAGCAGGAGCTGATCTTTCAAATCCTGAAAGCGCAGACCGAACAGAGCGGCTTCATCTTCTCAGAGGGGGTGCTCGAGGTGCTCCCCGACGGCTTCGGGTTCCTCCGGGCTCCTGATTACAACTACCTGCCGGGGCCGGACGACATCTACGTGTCGCCCTCGCAGATTCGAAAGTTCGACCTGCAGACGGGTGACACGGTCTCGGGCCAGATTCGCCCTCCGAAGGAGGGTGAGCGGTACTTCGCGTTGATCAAGGTCGAAGCGGTCAACTTCGAGGCGCCGGAGCAGGCACGCGACAAGCTGTTCTTCGAAAATCTGACGCCGCTCTATCCACTGGAGCGGATCAAGCTCGAGACGAGCGGGGAAAACCTGGCGTCGCGGGTCATGGATTTGATGACGCCGATCGGCAAAGGGCAGCGTGGATTGATCGTGGCCCCCCCGCGCACCGGCAAGACGATGTTGCTCCAGAACATCGCGCAGTCCGTGTCGGCCAATCATCCCGAAGTGTTTCTCATCGTCTTGCTCATCGACGAGCGTCCCGAAGAAGTCACCGACATGCAGCGCTCCGTGGACGGTGAAGTGATTTCATCGACCTTCGACGAGCCGGCGCAGCGCCACGTGCAGGTCGCCGAGATGGTGATCGAGAAAGCGAAGCGACTCGTGGAGCACCGGAAGGACGTGTTGATCCTGCTCGATTCCATCACGCGACTGGCCCGCGCCTATAACACCGTGATCCCGCCGTCGGGAAAGGTGCTGTCGGGCGGTCTGGACTCGAATGCGCTCCAGAAGCCGAAGCGGTTTTTCGGGGCGGCGCGGAACATCGAAGAAGGCGGTTCGCTCACCATTATTGCTACGGCTCTCGTGGATACAGGGTCGCGAATGGACGACGTGATCTTCGAAGAATTCAAGGGCACCGGCAACATGGAGATCCACCTCGATCGCAAGCTGGTGGACAAGCGCGTCTTCCCCGCGATCGATATTCAGAAGAGTGGCACCAGAAAAGAGGAGCTGCTGCTGCCGAAGGAAGATCTCAACCGGGTGTGGGTGCTGCGCAAGGTGCTGAACCCATTGTCACCCGTCGAAGCGATGGAGCTCCTCCTGGACAAGATGTCCAAGACGAAGAGCAACGCTGAGTTCCTGTCGGCGATGCAAAAGATGGGATAGATGGCCACGATCAAAGTCCGCCTCAACGGTCCGTACCTCGTCGACGGAGACGACGTCCGGCTGATCGACTGGAATCTCCAGGAATACGAGATCCCCAAACGGCCGTTCGCGCTGTGCCGCTGCGGGCATTCGGCCCGGAAGCCGTTCTGCGACGGCACGCACGCCCGGATCGGGTTTCAGGCGAGCGAAGCGGCCGTCCCGGACGGCACCGGGAACCCAACCACGTGATTTTCCCCGCGGATTCGCGACCTGCCCTCCGCGTTTCTTCCTTCACTCGCGCGTGAGCTGTCTGCTCTGGCCGCTCCGTTCGCGCTGAAGCTGATGCTCAACCGCCGGACGAGCGGATCGACGGTATGCCCCGGGTGCGGATCGCTCGTCGGAGTGCGCGACGATCGCTGCAATACCTGCGGCCGCTGGAATCCCGCCCTATGGGGGTTCGGACCGGCTCTTCGCGCGCTCGGCACCGACTTCGGTTTCACGCCGCTCGTCATCGGCACCTGCGTCCTGCTGTACGTCGCCGCGCTCGCCGTCAGCGGACCGGCGGGGATTCGCTCGCAGGGCATCCTCAATCTCTTCGCGCCCAGCGTACAGGTGCTGTTCATCTTCGGCGCGAGCGGCGCCGTTCCGGTCTTCGCGTACGGGCGATGGTGGACCATCCTGAGCGCCGGCTGGCTGCACGGCGGTCTTCTTCACATCTTCTTCAACATGCTCTGGATGCGGCAGCTCGGCCCGGCGGTGGCCGAGCTCTTCGGTGGCTCACGGATGGTCATCATCTACACGCTCTCGGGCGCCATCAGCTTTCTGGCAAGCTCGGTCATGAACGTCGCCGTGCCGGTCTCGTTCCTCGGCGGTGGGGGCTATACGGTCGGCGCATCCGGATCGATCTTCGGACTGCTCGGCGCGGTGGTGTGCTATGGCCAGCGCTCGGGAAGCAGCCTCGTCCGGCGCGAAGCGTGGGGATACGTCGTGCCGCTCTTTGTGTTTGGACTGATCATCCCCGGCGTGGATAACTACGCGCATGCCGGCGGGTTCGTTGGAGGCTATCTGCTGGCGCGATGGCTCGACCCGCTGAAGCCGGAACGAGTGGAGCACTTCCTGGGCGCCATCGCGTGCATCGTACTGTCGCTTCTCGCCATTGGAACCTCGGTGATCGCCGGGTTGCGTCTCTTCGCCTGACTTCGACGAGCGCCGTGCCGCCGGCCTGCGTTCAAATCCGGGCTAGTTGGCCGCCCGTTGCGCCGGACGCCGGTCCAGCTGATTTCCGGCAATCCAGACCGAGTTGACCGTGCGGGTGTTCGTGATGTCCTGAAACGGATCCGCGTCGAGCACGACGAAGTCGGCCCATCGCCCCGGAGTCAACGTCCCGACCTGATCTGCGAGCTTGCTGCACCGCGCGGCATCGGCCGTGGCCGCCGTCAGCACCTGCATGGGTGTGAGTCCGGAGCGCGCCATCAACTCCAGCTCCATGTGCTCGAAGAAGCCTTGAAACCGCGCCGGCGGGCCGCTGTCGGTCCCAAACGCGATCCGGACGCCTTCATCGGTGAGGCGCTTGAGGTTTCTCATCGCCACCGCCAGCGCCAGCTTGTAGCGCTCGGTTGCCGGATTGTCGTGCATGGCTTGCTGGCGTTCCGGTTGTGAGAGCTGCCGCAGCACTTCCGGGTCGGCTTCACGCAGGAAAAACGGATCCGAGAAGAAGGCTGGAGTCGTCTCGTACACATAGGCCGAGACTTCACGCGTCAGCGTTGGACACACGCAGACATCACGTTTCTTCAACAGCGAGATGAGCTCGTCGTCCACGTCCTTGTCCCGGATGCTGTGTGCGATGAAGTCCACGCCGGACTTGACGAGAGACTTCGCGTCCTCGAGGTAGAAGATGTGGGCGGCCACACGAAGGTGCGCCTGATGCGCTTCGTCGATGACGGTCTGGTAAACGGGCACCGGCATCTTGGGCGTCGTGCCCAGGTTGTCATCCACACGAATCTTGACGATGTTGGCGCCGAGCTGAGCCACTTCGCGGACCATGCGGCGCGCCTCGTCGGGCGTCGTGGGCGCAATCACCGGTCCGGCGACGTAAAGGCGGGCGCGATCGAGCGCGAGCGTGTCCTGTGAATCCCGCAGCTGAAAACTCGGGTCGTGATCCCCGCCAAGGCTGAACACCGTCGTGACGCCATAGCGTGCGTACAGCGCCAGCTGACCGCGGACGTTCTCGAGGGTCGCATTGGCCGGGTCGCTCGACAACCCGCGCGTCTCGCCGACATGGCCGTGGGCATTGACGAGGCCAGGGATGATGAACCGGCGTGCGACGTCCACACGTTGGGCCTCCACGGGGACTTTGACGCGCGTGGCCGGACCGGCGGATAGCACGCGGCCGTCACGGATCAGCACGACGGCGTTCTCCACGGGAGGGCCGCCCGATCCATCGAACAGGTGGGCACCCACGAAGGCCTTGAGTCCGTCGCGGCGCAGGAGTTCCTGTCCACTGGCGTGGACGACGATGAGCGTCGTGGCTCCCAGGATTGCCAGCAATAGAGCGATCGGGCGAGGTCGGGTCATCAGGCGCGTTACAGTAGCACGCCGGATCGCATTCGTCATGGTCAAATCGGCCATTGAAGGTTTGACGTTGAAAAACACGCGTCAAGTCGGAGGGATAGTCGCCGTGCGCTTTCCGTGTCGGATGAATCCCTGAAATCGTTGGCGCTGTCTACGTGCCGGCCGCCGAAGCTGCATCGGCGTCTTGAAGGGGCGACGGCGTGCCCTCGGCGATCAGCGCTCTGAGCTCGTCGCCGTCGATCACTTCCTTCTCGAGCAGGCGCCGCGTGACGACTTCGAGGATGTGTCGCTGTTCCGTGAGGATTCGTCTGGCTGACTCGTGCGCGTCCGTGATGATGCGCTTCACTTCCTGGTCGATCAGCTCCGCCGTCTCCTCAGCGTAGACGCCCCGCTCCTGAGGAAAGGGGACATCGAGGAATCGAGATCGAGAGTCCCCGTCATAGCTGACCGCGCCGACGCGATCGCTCATCCCGTACTGCGCGACCATCGCGCGAGCAATGTCGCTGGCGCGCTGCAGATCGTTCTGAGCGCCGGTGGAGATTTCGCCGAGCGCAATTTCCTCGGCCGTTCGGCCTCCCAGCAGGACCGACAGCTGGCTGTTCAGGTCGCGTCGGGTCATGAGATAGCGATCTTCGAGCGGCAGCTGCATCGTATAACCCAGCGCGCCGAAGCCACGTTGCACGATTGAAATCTTGTGGACGGGATCGAGTCCCGGCAAGGCGCTGGCGACGATCGCGTGGCCCGATTCATGGTAGGCGACGATCTCTCTCTCCTTGTCGCTCATCACACGTTTCTTCTCGAGCCCGGCGATCAGGCGGTCAATAGCTTCGTCGAAATCCTGCATGGTGACGGCCACTTTGTCCACGCGGGCCGCCAGCAGTGCCGCTTCGTTGACCAGATTGGCGAGATCGGCGCCGGCGAAGCCCGCGGTTCGAGCGGCGACAATCTTCAAGTCGACTTCTGGCGCCACCTTGACGGTTCTGGAGTGGATGCGGAGGATGGCTTCGCGACCCTTGACGTCGGGCTTGTCCACCAGCACCTGGCGATCGAATCTCCCGGGGCGGAGCAGGGCAGGGTCCAGCACTTCGGGCCGGTTCGTGGCGGCCATGATGATGACGGCTTTCTTCGAATCGAACCCGTCCATCTCCGCGAGGAGCTGATTGAGGGTCTGCTCGCGTTCTTCGTGACTGCCGAATGCGCTCTGAGATCGCACGCGGCCCAGCGCATCGAGCTCGTCGATGAAGACAATGCAGGGTGCCTTGACCTCGGCCTGCGCAAAAAGGTCGCGCACGCGAGCCGCGCCGACGCCCACGAACATTTCGACGAATTCCGATCCGCTCAGCGAGAAGAAAGGCACCTTCGCCTCGCCGGCCACGGCGCGTGCGAGAAGCGTCTTGCCGGTGCCAGGCGGTCCGACCAGCAGCACCCCTTTGGGAATGCGGCCGCCGAGGTTGGTGTACTTGCGCGGGTTCTTCAGGAACTCGACGATCTCGCGGAGCTCGTTCGCGGCTTCGTCCACGCCAGCGACGTCGGTGAACGACACCTTCACGTCGTCATCCGCATAAATCTTCGCGCGGCTGCGGGCGAAGGACATGACCCCGCCTTCGGCACCCCCGACGCGACGCAGAAAAAAGCTCCAGACGCCGACGAGCAGCAGTATGGGGATCACCCAGCCGAGTATGTCTGGGAGCCACCGGCTGACAACCTCGCCCTTGTAGCGGACCTTGAACTGTTCGAGGTCCTCGACCAGCTTGGGATCTTCGATGCGCGTGGTGGAGAAGGCCGCGCTCTTGGCGTCTGGCGCAGACTTGAGCCGGCCCGTGATCGTCTGGTCGCCGACCGTTACCTCCTCAACCTGGCCCGCCCGGACCAGCGCCTTGAACTCGCTGTACGGCACGATCCGGCCGCCAGGCGTCAAGAAGTACGCTTGCGCCAGGGCCATCAGGAGCAGGAACCCGAGGATGTACCAGATGGACACGCCGAATCCCGGCGTTCCCACCGGGCGACGATCTCCTCGCGAGCCACCGGGTTTCTTTACCGCCAACGTGTCTGCTCCATGGATGTCATCGCATCCGCTGCCGCATCTCGGATTCGTGAACGGCGCTTACTTCCGTGCCGAGACCGCGGCGTCCAGCTTGCCGAACGTGAGTCCGTCGCGGCCCGCATCCACTACGACGCGCTCCCCCTCGGCGAAGTCGCCTTCGAGGACCTTCAGCGCGAGCGGATCGAGGACCTGCCGCTGAATCGTCCGCTTGAGCGGCCGCGCGCCATACGCCGGATCATACCCCTCCCGGACAAGCCAGTCCTTGGCGGTATCGGTCAGCTCGACGAAGATCTTTCGTTCTTCGAGCCTCTTGATGAGCCCGCGCAGCTGAATGTCGATAATCGCCTTCATATGCTCGCGACCCAGTGCGTGGAAGATGATAATCTCGTCCACACGGTTGAGGAACTCCGGACGGAAGTGCGCGCGAAGGGCATCCATCACCTGCCGTCGCGCCCCTTCGTCGAGCTGCCCGCCACGCGATTCCGTCGATCGCTCCGCAATGAACTGGCTGCCGAGATTGGACGTCATGATGACGACGGTGTTCTTGAAATCGATGGTGCGTCCCTTTCCGTCGGTCAGTCGCCCGTCGTCGAGCAGCTGAAGCAGGACGTTGAGCACCTCCGGGTGCGCCTTCTCGATCTCGTCGAAGAGAACGACGGCATAGGGACGCCGCCGGACCGCTTCAGTCAGCTGTCCCGCTTCCTCGTACCCGACGTAGCCGGGCGGCGCGCCGATCATGCGCGAGACCGTGTGCTTTTCCTGATATTCGGACATGTCGATCCGAATCATTGCCTGCTCGTCGTCAAACAGAAATTCGGCGAGGGCTCGCGCCAGCTCCGTCTTGCCCACCCCCGTCGGACCCAGGAAGATGAAGCTTCCGAGCGGACGGTTAGGATCCTGGAGCCCGGCCCTCGCTCGACGGATCGCGTTCGCGACCGAGCGAACGGCCTCGTCCTGGCCGACGACCCGCTGATGGAGCCGTTCTTCCATGCGAACCAGCTTCTGGATTTCGCCTTCGATCAGCCGGCTGACCGGGATGTGCGTCCACTTGCTCACGACCTCGGCGATATCTTCCTCGTCGACCTCTTCCTTCAACATCCGCTGCCCGTGCTGCAGTTCGGACAGCCGCTGTTCCGCCTCCTTGAGTTGCTGTTCAACGGCAGGCAGGCGTCCATACTGGAGTTCTGACGCCTTTGCGTAGTCGCCCGCGCGCTGCGCCTGTTCGATCTCGTGCCTCGCCTGCTCGTGCTGCTCCTTGAGCTGGCGGATTATCTGGATGGCCTCCTTCTCCTGTTGCCAGTGTGACGCGAGCTGGCTGCGCTGTTCCTTGAGGTTGGACAGCTCCTTCTCCAGCTTGGCAAGCCGCTCAACGGAGACCTTGTCTTTCTCCTTTCGAAGGGCTTCGCGCTCGATCTCGAGCTGCATCACCCGCCGCTCGATCTCGTCGAGCTCGGCGGGCATGGAGTCGATCTCCATGCGCAGCTTCGACGCGGCTTCATCGACAAGATCGATGGCCTTGTCGGGAAGGAAGCGATCGGAGATATAGCGGTTCGAAAGCACAGCAGCGGCGACGAGCGCCGCGTCCTTGATCTTGACGCCGTGGTGAATCTCGTAACGGTCGCGGAGACCGCGAAGGATGCTGATCGTATCTTCCACCGTCGGTTCCCCAACGAGAACCGGCTGGAACCTCCGCTCGAGCGCGGCGTCTTTTTCGATGTGCTTCCGGTACTCATCGAGCGTCGTCGCGCCGATGGTGTGAAGCTCGCCGCGCGCCAGCATGGGTTTGAGCATGTTGGAGGCATCAATCGAACCCTCGGCCGCACCGGCGCCCACGACCGTATGGAGCTCGTCGATGAAGAGAATGATGACGCCGTCCGATTCCGTGATTTCCTTCAGTACGGCCTTCAGCCGTTCTTCGAACTCACCTCGGTACTTCGCCCCTGCGACGAGGGCACCCATGTCGAGCCCAACGATACGTTTGTTCTTGAGACCCTCGGGAACGTCTCCGCGGACGATGCGCTGCGCGAGGCCTTCGACGATGGCCGTCTTGCCGACGCCGGGCTCACCGATGAGCACAGGATTGTTCTTGGTGCGTCTGGAGAGCACTTGGATGACCCGGCGAATCTCCTCGTCACGACCGATCACCGGGTCGAGCTTGCCTCGGCGCGCGTAGTCCGTCAGGTCGCGTCCATAGCGCTCGAGCGCCTGGTATTTGCCTTCCGGAGTCTGATCGGTCACGCGCTGCGATCCGCGGACAGATGCAAGCGCCTGGAAAATCGCGTCCCGCGTGACGCCGCGCTGCTGGAGCAGTTGAACCGATGCGGCGCGTCCGGTTTCGGAGGCCAGGCCAAGCAGCAGGTGCTCCGTGCTGACGAACTCGTCCTTCAGCCGGTCCGCCTCCTTCTGCGCGAGATCGGTGACCTTCTTCAGCCGCGGGGAGAGGGCCGGCTGGCTTCCGCCGTATGCCTGCGATGCTTTGGCGAGGCCGGCTCGCGCGGCTTGCGCGACCTCCGCCGGGTTGATCTGCAGCTTGCGGAGGACTTCTGGGACGACGCCTTCAGGCTGTTCGATGAGCGCCACGAGCAGATGCTCGGGCTCGATCTGCGCGTGATTCAGCTCCTCGGCGAGTTTCTGGGCGCCGAGGATGGCTTCCTGTGCTTTCTCCGTATATTTGTTGATGTTCATGATGCCAACCTTCCGCCCTTCCTTACACCTTTCCAGCCACAGGCCGGTCCGATTCGAGCCGGGCGAGCGCCTCGTAATGCGCGCGCTGTTCCGACGTCAACGGTCGCGGTATTTCGAGTGACACCGTGGCATACAGGTCCCCGCGCTCCGCAGGTTTCCCGACGGAGGGCATTCCGTGCCCCTTCAGGCGGAAGACCTGTCCGTTCTGGGTTTCCGCCGGGATGCGCAGCCGAAGCGGGGCGCCGCCCACGGTGGGCACCTCAATCTCGCCACCAAGCACGGCCGTCGTGACCGGCAACGGGACGCGGACGTAAAGATCCTTCCCCTTCCGCTCGAACGTCGCATGAGGCCGCAGGCGTATTCGCAGGTAGAGATCGCCGGCGGACGCGCCGCCCGATCCCTTTTCGCCTTCGCCCGGCACGCGCACACGCGAGCCGTCGTTGACGCCTGCAGGAATACGGACATCGACGGTTCGCGCGTGGCCGTCGTGCTTGATCGAGAGCCGTTCCGTGACGCCACGCTTCGCGTCTTCGAGCGAGAGCTCGATCTCCTGTTCGAAATCACGCCCTTGTCGAGCGCGCCCCTTGCCTCCGCGCGTGCGCGCGGGCCGCGCCGCCGAAGAACGTCTTGAAGAAGTCGGAAAAGGGATCCTCGTCGCCGAAGATCTCCCGCATTTCTTCGGGCGTCATCGTGTGCGCACCGCCGCCCGGACCGCCGAAATCCACACGCCACTCGGCGCCGAACGGGTTGGGACCGCCCTGTTGCTGCGCCTGTTCGTACTGGCGCCAGTTCGCGCCGAGCTCGTCGTATTTCCGTCGCTTGTCCGGATCGCCCAGGACTTCGTACGCTTCGTTGATCTCCTTGAAGCGCGTCTCCGCGGTCTTGTCGTTGGGATTGACGTCCGGATGGAACTTGCGCGCCAGCTTGCGGTACGCCTGCTTCAGCTCCTTCTCCGTCGCCGTCCGGGCGACGCCGAGCGTCGAATAGTAATCCTTGAACTCCATTTAGAGACCCAGCATGTCGCTCAAGCGGTCCAGCTCCTGGACCAGTCGACGCCGGCTTTCGCCGCGGGTCAACGTATCGTCGCGGGTGAGCGGCCGCATCCGTTCCACCACGTCTGCAATCGAGAGCAGACGCTGCACGCCAGCGAGGTTGATGCCGAGCTCGTCCACCAGGTGTTTGATCAGCCGCAGCCGCTCGAGCTCGTCGTGAGAATACAGGCGCATCGATCCGATGCGGCGCGTCGGCTGGATGAGGCCCAGCCGCTCGTACTTCCTCAGAGTCTGAGGATGCATCCCCAGGAGTCGGGCCGCCATGCTGATGAAATAGAGCTGATCACTCGCCATGCATAAGCACCATGCGTTGTCACGAGTATATATATTGATACGATCTGTGTCAATGCGCCGCGGTCCCTGTCGCCACCCGGTTCTTGGAGCTAACGCGCGTATCACGACATACTGAATGACCGCGCCGGCACATCGCTTCGCGCGCGAGTGAGGCACACCGTTCCATGGACGTCCAACTCTCGGACTTACTGACGATCTTTCTGCTGATCATTCTCGAGGGTCTGCTGAGCGCCGACAACGCGATGGTGCTGGCGCTGCTCGTGCTCGGCCTTCCGAAGAGGGATCGGCGCAAGGCGCTTCGCTACGGAATCGGCGGCGCGTTCGCGTTTCGCATCCTCGCCACGGTGTTCGCCGCGTACATGATCCGCCTGAGCCTCATCAAGCTCCTGGGCGGTGCCTATCTGCTGTATCTCCCGTACGCACACTTCTTCAGAGGCGGGGAAGCGGGCGATCGTCGCACGCCGCCGGTTGCGCGCCCGTGGCTCGGGCTCTCGGCGTTCTGGGCGACCGTGGTGAAGGTCGAGCTGACCGACATCGTGTTTGCGGTGGACTCGATTCTGGTCGCGGTGGCGATGTCGCCCAAGCTCTGGGTCATCCTCACCGGCGGCATTCTCGGCATCATCATGATGAGACTCGTCATCGGTCAACTCATTACGCTCGTGCAGCGATATCCCGCGCTGGTTGACGGAGCATTTGTCATCATCGCCTGGGTCGGCATCAAGCTGCTCATCGAGTACTTGCACTCACTCGGCTGGATCGGCTTTGAAGTGCCCAAGTGGCTGTCGCTGAGCCTGGTGGTCATCATCTTTGCGGCGGCCTTCGTCTACGCGCGACGACAACCGCCCGTGATCATCGAGGAAACCGATGATGAAGCGGCACACCTGCTTACCGACGCAGGCGATCGATGACAGATTCGGCTTGAGATCGAGGTTCGCGGTTCAGCGACGGCCTTTGAGGCGCTCCAGCTCGCGGCGCCGACGCTTGTCGGGGCGGCCAGCGGCACGCGCAGCGGCTCGGTATTGGCGGTCGATGCGGCGTGTCTCAATTTCTTCGGGGGACGGCGGCGGCGTCAGGTCTTCATAGAGCAATCGCGCGTCAGCCCGGGCGATGTGTCGATCGGCCAACGCGCGAACGATGACGGTCTGGACGAGACCGAACGATCGACCGATGCGGACCTCGTCGCCGGAATGGACGATCCGATGGGACTTGGCGGCCTGGCCGTTGACGAGGATCTTCCCGTTGCGGCACGCTTTCTGAGCTTCCGAGCGCGTCTTGAACAGACACGCAACGTCCAGCCAGATGTCGAGGCGAGTTGAGTCCGGGGGCACGGCTCGATCCACGGTGAAAGCGCAGTCAACAATTGGTCCCGCCGGGACCCGCCGTTCAAGCGGGCCGCGCCGTGTAGCACCAGGCCTCTCCTTCGAGCACGACCTCGCCCGTCTGCCGGGTGATGCGAATTCCCAGCCGCGTAACGGGCTTGGTGTCGTGGACCGCAAGGATCTCGACCTCGGCCGTGATGGTGTCGCCGATGAAGACGGGCGCGGTGAAGCGCCAGTTCTGGCTCAGAAACACCGAACCCGGCCCCGGTAGATCCATGGCCACCAGCGCGTGAAGGAGGCCCGTCGTGAGGCCGCCCTGGACGATGAGATCCTTGAAACGCGTGCCCGCCGTGAAGGCGGCGTCATGGTGAAGCGGATTGCGGTCGCCCGTCAGGTCGCTGTATTGCCGAACGTGTTCGGCTGTGAGCGTGGCACTGCGGCGGGCCTTCTGGCCGACAGACACGGGCATGAGACATCCCCCTTTCAGGTCACGTCGTCATTGCAGTCGCCGGGCGGTCGAGACGGTTGAGCCAGGCGACTTCGCGGTTCATCTCGCGACTCATCAGGTGATGGTAGTTTCTGACGGTGGGCAGGTCCCATTCAAATCCGGCGATCTCGTCACTCAATCTGAGCAGTTCCCGCGACAGATCGTCTTTGGCGCTCTGGTATTCGCGAAACGCCTCGTCAGTTCCAACCGAGACGGCCCGCGCCAGCAGCTCGGCGTCGCGCAAGGCATCCGTAATACCGTGTGCGGTCAGGGGATCTCTGAAGTAGGCCGCATCGCCCACGAGTGCCCAGCCGGCGCCCCAACTCTCGCGAAGGAATCCAGGCTCGCCAATGAAGGCTCGAAGCGGACAGGCGAGACGCGATGCGGCGACGGCTTGCGACAAAGCCGGCTCGATCTCATCGAGGATGCGACGATGACCGGCACTCAGATTCCGTCGGGTCTCTTCACGAAACCGCCGCTCTGGAGCGGCCGCGAAGACACATGTGAGCCCGTCATCCGTCTCGATAGCGCCAGCGCTGATGCCCCGACGGTAGTACCAATGGTAACCACGGCTGTCGAGACCGGCCCAGTATCCGAACACGAGACCGCTCGTGTGTCGGCCGCTCGTGTGCCTGGCCGATCGCGTCAGGCGGGCGACCCGCGATGTTCGACCATCGGCACCGACGAGAAGGTTCGTCGCGAGTTCGACGGTGTGACCTGATCCATCTTCAACGATGACACCACAAACTCGGCCCGCGGATGAACGCAGGATGTCCTGAAAGCGAACTCCGTGGACGATTTCGGCGCCTGCACCGCGCGCCGCGTCCACGAGAAGAGGATCGAGCGTAGTCCGACGTGGCGCATACAGCGCGTCGACTCCGTTACGATCCTCAATGGGAATCTCGACCACCTCATCGCCATAGTGAAACGCCACTGTGCGGACCGGCGGGGTCCCAGCAGCGCGAACGTTGTCGATGATTCCCCAACGCCGAAGCTGCAACACGCCGCCTCTCATCAACGCGTGCGTCGAAATCGTGTCGCTTCCGTACGCGGCGCGATCGATGGCCAGGACGCTCAGCCCTTGACGTGCGAGGAGGAGAGCGGTGGCGGCCCCGGCACAGCGGGCTCCCACGATGACCACGTCATACGAACGTTTCGAGATCGCACCAGACATCGTCAAATGTGACCGGCGTTGCAACGAGCCGGCCGGTAATTCTAACGCCTTGACACTGCTTTGCTGGAAATCCCATGTCTCGGCTCCTTCCCGCATGAAGCGGCAGACACCCTCGGCGGCTGGACTATGATTCGGCGGACAGTTGAGGAGTGTTCCTGATGATCAGGGCGGCCGTGATGCCGGCACCGAATGTGCCGGTCGAGATCCGGGAGTTCCACGAGCCTGACCTGCCTGAAGGTGGCGCGCTCCTCCGGACTCTCTATTCGGAGGTCTGTGGCACCGACGTGCACCTCTGGCGCGGCAGGCTGTCTGGTGTCCCGTATCCCATCATTCCCGGACATATCTCAGTCGGCGTGCTCGAGCGGGTTCGCGGAACGTTTCCGTCTCTCGCCGGTGCGTCACTGGCCGAAGGTGAGCGAGTCGTGTTCTTCGATGTCCACCGGACGTGCGGAAGGTGCTACGCGTGCGCGGTCGCGCGGACGCCCACGCGCTGCTCGTCGCGCCGCGTTTACGGCATCACCGATCCGGCCTCAGAGGGTCTGTTCGGCGGGTGGTCCGAAGCGATCTATCTCGAGCCCGGCGTCGCGGCGGCGCGCCTTCCCGAGGCCGTGGCGGCCGAGGACTACATCGGCGGCGGATGCGGTCTCGTGACAGCGGTCCACATCATCGATCGGGCCGCCATTCGATCTGCAGACTCGGTCCTCGTTCAGGGCACGGGTGCGGTCGGACTGAGCACGATCGCCCTTGCGCGGCTCGCGGGAGCGGGCACGATTGTGGCCATTGGCACGCCCTCGTCGCGGCTACAGCTGGCTTGCCGGATGGGGGCCGACATAGTCCTCGATCTGACGGAGACGTCTACCAGTGAGCGTCTCGCACGGGTCAAGGCGTTGACGACCGGACGCGGTGTCGATGTAGCGATCGAGGCGGCCGGTTCAGCGCGGGCCGTGGAAGAGGGTTTGACCCTCGTGCGCGATGGCGGCATGTACGTCGTGGCCGGCCATTACACGAACGCCGGCCCGAGTTCGATCAACGTGCACGAACAGATCAATCGCAAGCATCTGGAGATCCGTGGGTGCTGGGGCAGCGAGCCCGGACATTTTCTCCGGGCGCTCACCATCCTCGAACGCCATGCTCACCGCGTTCCCTGGCGCGAGATCGGTCAGCGGGTGTTCGGTCTGCACGAGCTGAACGACGCCCTCGAGGCCGCCGAAAAGATGGTTCTCACCAAGGCGCTTGTCGATCCACGCCGATCCGTGGCGTGAGTTGCTTCGGGCTGGATGCGGCCCGCACCTCGATTCTCTTCGCGGGTGCAACGCGACGCTATAATGCGCCGCATGGAGATATCGCGCCGAACCGCACTGAACGCCGTAATCGGAACCGTTGTCGCCGGAAGCACGGTGACGCGTGGCCAGACGCCCCAGACGCCGCTCACGCCAGGGGACAACCTGTTCGAACTACCCAAGGACCTTCCCGTCCCGCAGGATGACGGCGCCTGCCGTCACCTGGTTGGCATGCGAATGCCGTCGATCGGGCTTCGGTCAACCGGCGGCGGCACGATCGATCTCGCTCACATCCTCGCGCCTCGGCTCGTCGTGTTCGCCTATCCGCGAACCGGTGAGCCCGGGAAGCCGGTTCCGCCGGGATGGGACGCCATCCCGGGGGCGCGTGGCTGTACGCCGGAGACCTGCGGCTTCAGGGATCACCATCGTGAGTTTGCCGCTCTTCAGGGCAAAGTGTTCGGCCTGAGCACGCAGACGACGGGCTACCAGAAGGAGATGGTCGATCGATTGCACGTTCCGTTTGACGTGCTCAGCGATCACGATCTCGCACTGACCCACGCGCTGCGGTTGCCCACTTTCGAATTTGACGGAATGACGTTGCTGAAACGGTTGACCCTGGTCATTAAGAACGGGGCCGTCGAGCACGTGTTCTATCCCGTCTTCCCGCCAGATCGTCACGCCGAGGAAGTTCTGAGCTGGCTGCGCAATGCTCCAGGGGTTTAGGCAGGCGTTCCGGTCGATCCTCGCGCGTCCGGCCTTTGCCGTCGCTTCAACTCTCACGCTTGGTGTCGGTCTGGGTGTCGTCACCACGGTCTTCGGATTGCTCCACGCCACAGTCTTTCGCCCATTGCCGTTCGAAGCGCCGGACCGGCTGGTGATGCTGTATCTCACCGAACGGATCCACGGTCGCGAAGACCGGATGCGCTGGCCCTATGCGGCGATTGGTGCCCTTCGAGAGGGGTCACAGACGCTGGAGATCGCGTCGTTCACGTCGAGTGAGATCAATCTAGTCGGCACCCACGGAAATGCGGAAAGAGTGTCGGCGGAGTTCGTCTCCCCCAGTTACTTTCGTGTTCTGCGGGTGCGCCCGGTATCGGGAAGGACCTTCACCGATGAGACCGGGATTCCAGGTCGACCGGCCGAGGTCGTGATCGGCGCCGGGTTGTGGCAGCGGCATTTCGCCAGGGCAGCCGATGTCGTGGGAGCTCGCCTTCAACTCGAAGGGACGATGGTCACCGTGGTCGGTGTCCTTCCGTCGGGCTTCGATGGGTTGAGCAGCGGCGCCGATCTCTGGTTGCCAGAGACGATGGCACCCGTGATCACATATCGCGACTACCTGACGTCGCCTCAATACTTCCACAACGTCGTCGGGCGGCTGGAGGCTGGCGCCACGCTCGAACAAGCCGACGCCGAAGTTCGTGTCGTTGCTCGCCGAATCGCGGCGCTTCTTGCCCCGCGAACCGAGGGTGCGACCGATCGAACGGCGCTGGTTCGTTCGCTCGGCGAGGCGCGTCAGGATCCGCAGGCGGTGCGTGCACGCTGGCTGCTCCTGGCGGCCGCGGGATTGGTGTTGCTGCTGGCGGCGGTGAACGTGGCCGGGCTTTCCGCCACGCGACTCGCCGGACGCGATCGGGAGATGACGATTCGGGTGGCGCTCGGATGTGGGCGCGGCCGGCTGTTCGGGCTGCTTGCGACGGAAACGGCGCTTGTCGCAATCGCGGGCCTCGCCATCGGACTGCTGCTGTTCCTGTGGGCGACCGCGTTCGTTCGAGCGCTGGTGCCCACCTCGATCGCCAGCCCGTCGAACGATTACGCGCAGGTGGCCATGTTCAACCTGCCGGGATTCGAGGCGGTGAGCCCGCTCTTCGCAGTTGCCGTCGCGATCGGGGCAACGCTGGTCATTGTCCTGATGGTGGGCACGGGCTGGGTTTCACGCGATCTGACGATCCTGCAAACCAGCCGCGGCGTCTCCTCGTCGCCGTCGAGCCGCGCGACCCGAGCGCTGGACCGGCTGCTAGTCATACAGATCGCGCTGGCAGTGACCCTGTTGGTTGGCGCGGGCGTCATGCTGCGGACACTGGCCGCGCTCAAGGGAACGGATCCGGGATTCGAGAGTAATGGTGTGGCGATCTTCTCAGTCCACGGCAGCGATCTCGCGCAGCCGGGCTGGGGCATTACGCTCGTGTTGCGCCTGGTCGACCGCGTGGCCCGAGTGCCGGGTGTGCAGGCCGTGACGGTGGGGCAGTGCACGCCACTCAGCGCTCGGTGCGCTCGACTGCCGCTCGTGATCGACGGCCGGAATCCGGCGGAGGCGCCGGACGTGGGCTGGCATCGTGTTGGCCCGGATCACTTCCGCACGCTGGGCATTCCCGTTCGCGAAGGCCGCGGCTTCACATCCTCCGATCGACTGGGACGCGCGCCGGTCGTCGTTGTGAACCAGGCGGCGGCGAAGCGATTCTGGCCGGATCGAAGCCCGCTCGGACAGCGCGTGCGCCTTCCGGAGTTGATGCCGGGTGACGAGAACTCGACAGCGGAGGTCGTGGGCGTGGTCGGCGACGTCACCTACTGGCCGCCGGATCAGGCGCCGGGGCCGGATGTGTATCAGCCGGCCCTGCAGTTCAGCCATCCATGGACGACGGTCATGGCGCGCGTGCAGGGGAATCCGGGCGCGTACACGCAGGCATTTCGGTCCGCGGTGAGCGAGGTCGAGCCCGATCTTCCCATCTTTGACGTCGGCACGCTCGACGAGCTCGGTGCACGCAGCCGGACCGATCGGCGCTTCGTGTCGTCGCTCCTTTCGGTGTTCGCGCTGATCGCGCTCTTTCTCGCGGCGGTGGGGGTGTACGGGGTCACGGCCGAATGGCAGGCGCGGCGGCGCAAGGAGCTCGGCGTACGACTGGCGCTCGGCGCTGAACCGCAACAGATTGTCGGACTCGCCCTTCGTCGAACGCTCGGAAGAGTGGCGGTTGGCGTTGGGTTCGGCCTTGCTGGATCCATCGTCCTCAGTCGTCTGCTCGAAGGGTTTCTCTTTCAAGTGCGTCCCGCCGATCCCGTCGCGCTCGCTGGCGCGGCATTGGGCATGCTCATCGTGGCGGCATGCGCGGCGTTCCTGCCTGCACGAGCGATCCTGCGGTTCGATCCAGCACGCGAGCTGGGGACCGAGTAGGCATGACGCTCACGTTCTTCGACTGGTCCGTCATCGCCGCGTACTTCCTGATCAACCTCCTGATTGGGCTCTACTACGCAAGGCGCGCGCGCGGCAGCACGGCAGAGTTCTTCCTTTCCGGTCGGGACGTACCGTGGTGGCTTGCGGGAACATCCATGGTGGCCACGACATTTGCAGCGGACACGCCGCTCGTCGTGACAGGGCTCGTCGCCAATTACGGCATCGCCGGCAACTGGCTGTGGTGGGCGCTGGCGATGAACGGCATGCTCACTGTGTTCGTGTTCGCGCGGCTGTGGCGGCGGGCGGGTGTGATGACCGACGTCGAGTTCGCCGAATTGCGCTACGCCGGCAAGCCAGCGGCGTTCCTGCGCGGATTCCGCGCGCTCTACCTCGGGATTCCGATCAATTGCATCGTGATGGGGTGGGTGAACCTCGCCATGCTCAAGATTCTCGAGGTCACGCTCGGAATCAACGCGCAATCGGCGCTGATCATCCTCCTGTTCCTGCTGTTGTTCACGGCGTTCTACACGACCATTTCAGGACTCTGGGGCGTGCTGGTCACGGACCTCTTCCAATTCATCCTGAAGATGGGCATGGTCATCGCGCTGGCCGTGCTGGCGGTGCACGCGGTCGGAGGCATCGCATCGCTGAAGGACAAGATCGCGATCCTCGACGCCGCCGCTGGCCGCGGCTCGCGCCTGTCGTTCTTCCCCGACCTCGATTCCGCCTGGATGCCGGCCATCACTTTCTTTGTGTACCTGGCGGTTAACTGGTGGGCGAGCTGGTATCCCGGGGCCGAGCCGGGCGGCGGCGGCTACGTCGCGCAGCGGATCTTCTCGGCAAAAAGCGAACGGCACGGCGTCCTGGCGACGCTCTGGTTCAACGTGGCGCATTATGCGATTCGCCCCTGGCCGTGGATCCTCACGGCGCTCGCGCACGCTGGTTCTCTATCCCGAGCTGGCTGACAAGGAATCCGGATACATCCGCGTGCTGATGGATCCTGCCGTGTTTCCGCCGTATCTGCGCGGCTTCATGCTGGCGGCGTTCGGTGCCGCGTACATGTCAACGATTGGCACTCAGCTCAACTGGGGAGCGTCGTATGTCATCAACGATTTCTATCGCCGTTTCGTGCGACGGACGGGCTCGGAACGCGAATATGTCCTCGCATCGCAGGCGGTGACGATCTTCCTGATGCTCTGTTCGATCGTGGTGACACTCAACCTTGGTTCGATCGAAGCCGCGTGGAAGCTGCTGCTGGTCACGGGAGCCGGCACCGGCACCGTGTTGCTGTTCCGGTGGTTCTGGTGGCGGATCAACGCGTGGTCGGAAGTGTCGGCGATGGCCGTCGCCGCGATGACGTCGCTCTTTCTTCAGCTTGGAATCGGCTGGCGTTCGGATCAGCCACGAGAGTTTGCGTATCTCATGCTGGTGACCGTCCTCGTGACGACGATGGGCTGGCTGGTGACGACCTTTCTGACGCGGCCAGAGTCCGATGCGACCTTGACACATTTCTATCAGATCGTGCAGCCGCAAGGTCCGGGCTGGCGGAGCGTGGTGGCCAGACTGAACCTGGCGCCGGTCTACCATCGCGAGACGCTCGCCCGCCAACTTCTGAACTGGCTGCTGGGGTGCGTCCTGATCTACGGATTTCTTTTTGGCTTCGGCGAGGTGCTGCTCGGTAGCGTGGTGAAAGGCCTGGTCATGATGGGCGTCGCGCTGGTTGCCGGATGGTCAATTCTGCGGGGCCTTCTGGCGGTCGAGGATCTGCACGCGCGCTAACTCCGCCCCGCGCGTCAGTTCTTTCCACCTCCGGGCGTGAAGAAGGTGAAGGCCTCCTGTCCCGCCGGAATCGGCGAGCGGTATACCAGTCCGGCCGTCTGCGCCTTGAATTCGTTTCGTGCGTCCGCCAGCGCTGTCGCATCGGTCATCAACCTGACCGCGACGCTCAGAATCGTCGTGGCGGCCTTCATCATCCCTTTGTAAGCGAAGGACGAGCGACCCATCGCGGTCCATTGCCACGTGTGTGAGGCAATGCCGGCGGGATAACACGCCACGAGGAAACCTCCTCTGGGCACGATCCAGCTGGCCTCAGCCGTGTCGTCGCTGATGTGCACCGGATCGCCGGCAAAGTTCAACGGCAGCACGCCCGTGAACACCGGCTGATCGGCCTTGTTGTCGAACGATGCCTGTTGCGCCCGCGCCAGACTGACTTCCTGGTTGGTCAACTCGGGATCGCGCGTGGACGTAAGCGTCGCATGAATCAAGCTCGCGAGGCTTTTGTTGATGAGCCAATCATGACTACCCGACAGCGACCGCACGTCGAGGGTGGTTCCCGTGTCTCTCGCGGAACGCGCCGCCAGGTCACTGAGTGTTCGCACAACCTCGTCGACGGCCGGAAGATCCTGAGCGTGGACGAAGTACCAGGCCTCCGCTCGCTCCGGCACGATCGACGGAATCTGTCCGCCGCTCGTGACGACGTGATTGACCACGACGTGCTTCGCGAAGCCGGCTTGCGCCTGATGTACGGAGTGGTTGAAGGCTTCGAGCGCCGTCAGAGCATCGCGTCCGGCCGCCCGTGCATCGGTGGCATCGGACGGCCTTCCGGCGAAGACAAACTTGATCGAGCGCATGGCGAGGCCGCTCTGCGAGATGGCTCCTGTTACTGATGATGGATGCCAGAAAAGCAGCGCGTCGAGGCCATCGAACACGCCATCCCTCACCATAAAAACGCCGCCGTGATAAATCTCCTCCGCTGGTGCGCCGAATAGCTTCACCGTTCCCTTCAGAACATGTGCGTCGATCAGATCCTTGAGCGCAAGTGCCGCGCCCAGATCCGCAGCCGCGATGAGGTGATGACCACAGGCCTGGCCAGGCGCTCCTTCGACGATGGGCCGCCGCTCAGCTACCAGCGACTCCTGCGACAGCCCCGGAAGGGCGTCGAGGAGGGCGACGATGCCGATGACAGGCGAACCGGATCCATAGCTGGCGACGAAAGCCGTTGGAAGGTGAGCGACGCCGCGGTCGACGCGAAAACCGGCGCGCTCGAGCTCATCCGACAGTCGTCTGGATGACTCGACCTCCTGGTGGGCAACCTCAGGGTGTTCCCAGAGTGCCGTGGCCACGTCGGTCATCAAAGCCTGGTGCCGACCGAGGGACTCGACCGCCCTGCGGCCGGCTTCCTGGGCAAGCGGGCCACGACCGCCAGTTGCCGCCAGCAAGGGGATGCCCAGCGCGGGCAGGAGCATCGTGAGGAAGCGGCGGTGAGAAACCTGCAAGTTCATTGGCTCGGCCCCAGTCTGGGGAATGTCACCATTTGTAACCCGGCGTGGTCAGGACCCTTCGAGCGCCGAAGCCAGCGATGCATTCTCCGTTATAATTCTCGGCTGTATTCTCAGTTGAGTCGCAGGCGATCGATGGTCGATCGGGATCCCACGGCCGGCCTTGTCACGGGAAACACGGTCCGTCTCACACGGGAGTGAACGATGTCGCGAACAGTGTATCGAACGGTGCCAGCGTGCGTATCGCTCGTCGTCGGACTGGTCTGGCTGACCGTCAGCGTGTCGGGGCAGTCGGCGACGAAGGTGCCAGAGGGCACCAAGAAAGGGGAATGGCCCAGTTATACGGGCGACATCACCGGTGCGCGCTACTCTCCGCTCGACCAGATCAACGCCGACAACTTCGGTGACCTCGAGGTGGCCTGGCGATTCAAGACGGACAGCCTCGGAACCCGCCCGGAATTCAAGCTCGAAGGGACCCCGCTGATGGTTGGTGGCGTGCTCTATACGACTGCGGGCACACGCAGGGCCGTCATCGCGCTCGACGCCAAGACCGGTGAGCTGATGTGGGTGCACCGGTATCCCGAAGGACGACGAGGCGCGTTTGCGCCACGGCAGCTGTCCGGACGCGGACTGGTCTATTGGAGCGACGGGAAGGGCGATGATCGAGTCATCTACGTGACGCCGGGCTATCGCATGATTGCGCTCAATGCCAAGACTGGCGTGCCGGTTCCATCGTTTGGAAAAGACGGGATTGTCGATCTGAAAGTCGGCGTGGTCGTGGGAACCGGACAGCAGATCGATTTGGAAACGGGCGAGATTGGTCTTCACTCGACGCCGGCCGTGGTGAACGACACCATTCTCGTCGGCTCGGCGATGAAGGAAGGCATGACCGTTACGACGTCCAACAACACAAAGGGCCTGGCCCGCGCGTTCGACGCGCGCACCGGGAAGCTCCTGTGGACGTTCAATACGATTCCTAAGCCGGGGGAGTTTGGCGGCGACACGTGGCTGAACAATTCGTGGGAGAACAACGGCAACACCGGCGTGTGGACCCAGATCACTGCGGACGCCGAGCTCGGGCTGGTGTACCTCCCGGTCGAGTCGCCGACCTCCGACTACTACGGAGGCAAGAGGCCCGGAAACAATCTCTTCGGTGAAAGCCTCGTCTGCGTGGACCTGAAGACCGGTGAGAGAAAGTGGTTCTTCCAGTTCGTGCACCACCCGATCTGGGATCACGACATGTCGTCGGCTCCGCTTCTTGCCGACATCACCGTAAACGGGAAAGCCATCAAGGCTGTCGCCGTGCCCAGCAAGCAGAGTTATCTCTACGTGTTCGACAGAGTGACCGGAGCGCCGGTGTGGCCGATCGTCGAGACGCCGGTGCCGAAGGGTGACGTTCCTGGTGAATGGTATTCGCCAACACAACCGATTCCGACGAAGCCGCCGGCCTACGGGCGTCCCGGTCTGAAGATTCCCGACGAGCTGATCGACTTTACCCCCGAGTTGCGCGCGCAGGCCGTGGAGCGACTCAAGAAGTATAAGTGGGGAGGCGACGGACCATACAGCGGCACACTCTACAACCCGCCGATCGTCGGGGACGTGAAGGGTCTGCTCGGCGCGCTCAATCTTGGAAATGCCAGCGGGGGCACGAACTGGCCGGGCGGCGGGTACGATCCCGAAACCCACATCGTCTATGCGCAGGCCGGAATGTCCGCCCTGGTAGGCGAATCGGTCGCACCACCGCCGGCAGGCTTCTCGGACATTCCCTATCAGGCGGGCGTGGTCGGCGAAGAGTTCCGTTTGAGAGAAGCCGCAGGAACGGGAACCTATGCGGACGTGCCGAAGAAGGTTGAGGCGCCGGCTCCCCGCCCGGCCGCAGGCGGGGCGCCTGCCGGCGGGGGCGGGCAATTCGGCCTCAACGTCGAGGGACTCCCGATCGTGAAGCCGCCTTACGGTGTGCTTTCGGCGATCAGTCTCGATCGCGGAGAGCTTGTCTTCCAGGTGCCACACGGTGATACTCCCGACGTCGTGCGCAATCACCCCAAACTCAAGGGGCTCGACATTCCCAAGACCGGTCAGGGAGGCAGCGTCGGATTGATGGTGACCAAGACGCTGGTCATTCTTGGCGACCCGCAGTTTTCGACGACGCCGGAGCGACCGCGAGGCGCGATGCTCCGCGCGTACGACAAGATGACGGGCAAGGAAGTGGGTGCGGTGTTCATGCCCGCGCCGCAGAGCGGCTCGCCCATGACCTACTCGGTCGACGGCAAGCAGTACATTGTCGTGGCCGTCAGCGGCGGTCCCTATTCGGGTGAATACATCGCGTTCAGCCTGCCGGCGGCTGCGGAGCCGACGAGCGCTGGACAAGCAGCCCGCTAGTCGATGACGAGCCGAGGGGCTCGCTCGTTGCGGGCCCTTCGATTGCTACCTGATTGATGTTCCGAATTACGCGAGAGAGGTGAGATGAAAGTCGGTCTGGTTGTCGTCGCGCTGTTCGTCGGTCTCGCAGGTGCCGCGGTCGTCTCGACGGACGTGAATGCGCAGACGACCAAGTCGGTGTGGGACGGCGTGTACACGGACGAGCAAGCGAAGCGCGGCGAAGCGGTCTACCGCCAGTTCTGCACGGCCTGCCACGGGGCAGCGTTGACGGGCGGCGAGGCCGCGGGACCTCTGACCGGCGCGCAGTTCACGGCGAACTGGAACGGCGTGACCGTGGGCGATCTCTTCGAGCGCATCAAGATCTCGATGCCCCTCGACCGCCCAGGCGTCCTGACGCGTCAACAGAACGCGGACGTCCTGGCGTTTGTCCTGAGTGCCAACAAGTTTCCCGTCGGCAAGACCGAGCTGGCCCGCCAGAGCGAATATCTGAAGCAGATCAAGTTCGAGGTGACGAAGCCCGCCGGCAATACCGGATCGTAACGGGCCGGCGGACCTTCGCTATCGACGTGCGCGCGGCTCGTGTCCGCGTCAACAATCCCTACTCGGTGGCGCTCGCGTATTTCACGGAGCAGCCGTACGGCTGGCTCGACTTCACGCTCACGGTCTTACCCGCCAGCGCCTCGTCGAGGGCAGCGCTCAGGAAGTTGCGTGCGGTGGCGATGTCGGCAACGTCCGTCGAGGGCTTGTCGTCGATGCCGCCCGCGTAGATCAGCAGGCCTGCCGGATCGATGACATACATATGCGGCGTCGTCTTTGCGCCGTAGGCTCTTCCGACAGTTCCCTCCGGATCGAGCAGGTACGCGGTGGGCGCCGCGCCCTTGTCCTTCATCAGCGCGTTGATTCTGGCTGGAGTGAAGTTGCCCTGTTTGCCAGGCGCAGATGAATTGATCGACAGCCACACGACATCCCTGGCGGTGTAGGTCTTCTGCAACTTCTGCATATTGCCGCTGCCATAGTGCTTGCCGACGAACGGGCAGTCGAAGTTGACCCACTCGAGGACGACATATTTTCCGCGGAGATCGCCGAGCGAGTGAGCCTTGCCATTCGTGTCCGTCAACGTGAATGCCGGTGCCGTCTGTCCAACCGTCGCGACCGAGTTGGCAGTTGCCATGTGAGACAACGCGAGACCGAGGACCGCGACGAGCGTCAGCGTTGCGATGGTGCGCTTCATGTTCGTTTCCCTCACTATATGTGTTCGGTTACCGCGGGTGTGCGAGCGGGACATTCAGTTGAACCGCACGAGCTTTGTGATCCCGGGTCTCCACAAGCAATACGCCACGAAGGCTTGTGGCCTGACTGGCATTGGCGGCTCGACTGAGATCCAGGAGGAAAACCGGATCGGTCCGCGTCAGCCGCTGCTCGGCCGCGTAGTCCAGAATCTCCGGATCTTCCGCGTAGAAATACATCGCGTGGACGACGTTCCCGAGTGATCTGGGCGGCTCGATTGCCAGAGCGATCGAATCCGCTGCGCCTCGTGCACGGACATTCCAGTCGGACGCAGGTGAGGGAAGTCGATCCCGCGACTCTTGAAACAGCGAATCGACCGACGTATCACGCAGCGGCACACCGGAACCGACCGACAGGCTGACAGTCAGGTTCGCGCGACCGGGCAGACACTCTTCCGCACACTCCAGCCAGTCTGCTCGCGCAGCGAGCGACACGGCTTGCCCGGACACCTTCTCTGGTGGCGTGATTTCCACCAGCAGCAGCACGTCGCCGTCGTAGCCGTAGCTCATGAGCGGGCCCGACGGCATGCGTTCGGGATAAGGCCAGACCAGAGTGCCTGCAGTGAAGCCCTCTGGCAGCGTCCACGTGATTCTGGTCGCGAGGCCTGAATCGCCGGGGTTCTTCCAATAGGTGTGCCACCCTGCCTGCATGCGCAAATGCAGGCCGACCCAGAACGGCTCTCCTGCGCGGATGGACGTGTTTTCGGCGACCAAGCGCGCCTCGACGTGGCTGCTGACCGCCGAACCCGACGAGGTCAATGCACAGATCGCGAGAATCGCCGTTCCGACGCGGACGGCATTCTCCGAGCAATCAAGCGGATAGCAGTCGGTCAAGCTGTGCCATCGGCCCCTGCCACCGGACCGCTGATTGAACCTGTCCGGTGTTTCAGGATTAGACGCGCGATTCGGGGCTCCGGTCTCGGGGTCGTCACACCAGCGAGGACCCGCACACCTGGCGGCTCGAGGTGATAGGCTTTCCCTTCATGAGAAGCCCTTCCGGCATCGGCCTGCTGCTGACATGGGTGTTCTGGGCTGCCTCTTCGTCGGCGGGCGCGCAGGACACACCGCTCCGCATCGTCTCGGATGCGACGTTCCCGCCGTTTCACTACATGGAAGGTGGTATGGCCACAGGCTTCGACATCGAGCTCGCGCGTCAGGTGGCCGAGCGGGCCGGGTTTCGACCCGTTGTGATAGTCAAACCGTACGACGAGCTTTTGTCCGGGTTGACGACGGGCGCTCATGATCTGGTGGCGGCGACCACGGGCGTGACGCCGGAGCGGGAGCGCCTGTATTTGTTCACGAACACATACTTCGAGACCTGCCAGGCTGCGCTGGTTCGTACCGGATCGGGCGAGCCAGAGACCGTGGTCGAACTGAAAGGCCGCAAGGTTGGAGCCGGCGGAGCAGGAACCGCCGCGCGAGCCATGCGCAGCATTACAGGCACAACACATGTCCAGCTCGGGAAGGGACAGGCGGGCGTTCCCGCGCTTGAACGAAAGGCGATCGATGCGCTGATTCTCGACGAGTTCGATGCGGTACGTGCCGCACGCGCCTCGAATGGCCAGCTTCGTGTTCTCGCGGATCCGGTCGTGCTCGAGTATTACGCGTTTGTGCTTCCGCCATCGCGTACGGACTGGAAGCGTCGGCTCGACCAGGCGCTGACGGAGCTCGAAAAGGAGGGTCGGATCGCCGAGCTCAAGAGTCGTTTTGGAGTGGCGCGTGATGCGGCGTGGCCGGTAGACATGAGCCGATGACGACCAGCCTTCCTGCCGTCGGTCGCGAGCCTGCCACGGACACGCCGCTCTTCGTCCACGAGTTCCTGAAGAGTGTGAGCCCTCGGGACATCGTGCTGGACCTCGGGAGCGGGACCGGCAGCTTCGACTACACACTGTATCCCTGCCGTTTCGCGGCCTGCGACAACCACCCAGATGTCGGGCGCCATCGTCTTCCGCCAAATGTCGGTTTCGTGCTGGGAAGCGCTGACAAGCTGCCATTTCCGTCCGGCCTTTTTCACTCGGTCGTCTGCAATTGGATCTTCGAGCACCTCCACGACCCGGCTGCCGCTCTGACTGAAATCGAGCGAGTCCTGAAGCCGCGGGGATATCTCTACATTTCGATTCCGAATGGGACATCGTTCGAGGATCGGTTGTACCGGTTGCTCTACGAGGATCGGGGCGGCCACGAGCAGCAGTTCAACCTCGAATCGTTTCTACGGGTGGTCTACGCGCATTCGTCCTTCAAGCTCGTCAGCTTCGCCGACTGGGGCGCCGGGTTCGTCTATCTGCAGCACGTGCGCGCGGGCGCGTACCTGCGGCAGGCGCTCTTTTCGTTCTTCCGGCTCGTCAAGACGCTGACCGGCCGTCGGCTGACAGAGCGATCGAACTACATACTGCTGTTTCAGCAGCTGGAGGGGTGGGGGCATAGGCAGATGACCGATGTGTGCACCTTTTGCGGTTCGGGTCACCAGGTTGCGACGCCACACACCGAGAAGACGTGGGTGTGTCCGAGTTGTGGGAAGGAGAATCCTTATGTGTGACAGGCCGCGAGCCAGTGCGACACACTTCAGCGGAGGCTTCATGCGATCAGGTCTATGGCTCGTGCGTTTCTTGATGTCCCTCGGGCTGACGCGGCCATTCACGGCGACGGCATTGTTGACGGTGTTGTCGCTTCTTGCGCTCGGACCTGACGGCGGGCTGCAAGCGACCGAGACGGGACAACCGCCGCCGCCGCGCGTTGCAACCGCCGACTACTTCCTGAAGATCGATGGCATTCCCGGCGATTCCACCGACGCCCGGCACAGGGATGAAATGGAAATCGTCTCGTGGAGTGTTGGCGGCGAACAGTCAAGCAGCGGAACCAGCATGGCGGGCGGAGGTGGTTCGGGAAAGATCAGCCTGCGTGACTTTCAGTTCACGGCATTTCAAGGCAAGGCATCGCCAATGCTGTTTCTGGCCTGCGCCAGCGGGAAGCACATTCGAGACGTGACGCTGACCGCGCGGAAGAAGGGAGCGAACCAGCCCGAGTATCTCATCGTCAAGCTGTCCGACGTCATCGTCACTTCCTATCAGACGGGATCGTCGGAGGAAGGAGTGGCGCCGGATCGTGTGTCTCTCGGCTTTGCGACGATCGAGTTCGAGTACCGGGGACAGAATCCGGACGGTACGGCGGCCACCCCGGTCAGGGCCGGTTGGGATGTGCGGCAGAACAAGTCCATACCGTAGTCGCTGCTGACAAATGAGGTATCGCTGGCGTGTGCGTGCGCGCTTACCAGAGCGCTTTGGACAGTCCTGCCGAGTTCTCGCCAGGGGTCGGATGAACTCGTGCCTGGTGGAATTCGAGGACGGCTATCGCGTCGTCACCTCACGCAACTACGTTCGCAGGATCGATCGCTGATCGGTCACCCTGAAGCCTGAGCCCGGGCACCGGAGGCGATGATGTTCCCTGAGTGCTGGCCGTTGATGTTGATCTCGTTTTGTGTTGGCTATGTGCTGCGCTGGCTCGTCAAGGAGTAACTTGCAGTCCGTACACGAGCACTTTGAGAGAATCCGCAACGGGTTGAGGCCGGCCTTGTGCTCCGGGCGGCGCCGGCTGCAGCGTTGCCGCGGGCACGTAGATATTGTGCGTCACCGGATCGAGGATCATGGTTCGCCCAGACGGCTGCGAGCGCAGCGTTTGCACAACCCGAAGGGTCACGGGATCATCGAGGTGCGCGATCGTCACCGTACCTTCGCCATTGGAGGCGAACGCGTAGCCCGTGACGGGGTCGTACGCGGCACCATCGGGATGCTCGCCGATCGGGATGCTGGTGATGTGTCGGCCCGTGGTGCTGTCAGTGACGGCCATCACTTTATTCGAGCAGGCGCTGAACAAGCGATGATTCGTGGCGTCGTATCCGAGGCCGGTCGGCTCTTCGCAGTCATCGATCTTCCAGATCGCCGCGACCGTGTGGGCCGTCAAGTCGATGGCGGCCATCGATCCCGTGTCCTCCAGGTTCACAAACACACGATTAGCCGCGGCGTCGGCAACGGCCGCTTCGGGCTTGGCGTTTAGAACGACCGTGGCGAGCACTTTCCCGGTCCGTGCATCGAATACCGTGGCTGACCGACCCCTCCCATTGAAGGTATAGACCTCTCCGCGCGAGGGCTCGTACAGAATCGCGTCAGGGTTGCCTCCGGTGGCCACTGTCCCGATCGCCTTCAGTGTTTTCAGGTCGACAATGGTGGAAGTATCGAGCCGCCCATTACTGGAAAAACCTCGGCCAATGTCGGGTGCCAGGGCGAAGCCGTGCACCCCGGTTGTCTCAGGAATCTCGCCGATGATTTTGCCTTCATCAATATCGACGACGACGATCTTCGTGGCGTGCGACACGTACAGTCGATGCGCCTGGGAATCGACGCTGATATAGTCCCAGCCCCCTTCGCCGCCGATTTGGATTTCCTTAATCAAGTGATACGGCGCTTCAGCAGCGGCGCCGACGGTCGCCGCGCCGAGGACGATCAGGAAGAGAGCGAGTGAATGACGCATGTCAGACCTGCCTTTGTGAGAAACCCGTATTTAACTTCCGAGTACAACCCTGCGGCGATTGCCGAAGCCTTCAGGTTGCGCGCGGATCGGTGCGACGCCTGATCGCCGCATACAACCCCGGCACCACGAGCAGCGTGACCGGCGTGGAGAGAGCGAGTCCGCCGATGACGGCCAGTGCAAGGGGCTTCTGTTGCTCCGCTCCCGCGCCCAGTCCAAACGCCAGCGGCAGCAGACCAAACAGCGTGCAGAACGTCGTCATCAGGATCGGTCGTAGTCTGATCCGGCCCGCGTGGGCGATGGCACGCTCGAACGATTCACCCTGCCCGTGGAGCTGTTCGGAGAAATCGAGCAGCATGATGCCGTTCTTCACCACCAGGCCAACCAACAGAATAAGACCCATGGCCGACGAAACGTTGAGGTCGGTGCCCGTGAGTAACAAGAGCGCGAATGCACCGCCGAGCGATAGCGGCGCCGCAACGAGAATCAGCAGAGCGGGCACCCATGCCTGAAACTGGACGACAAGAATCGTGAACACCAGCACGATAGCGACGCCGAACACCGTGAACAGCTCTCGGAACGCCTGCCGTTGCGATTCGTACTGACCGCCGATCTCATACGTGTAGCCGATCGGCAGCCTGAGTGCCGGAAGCCGGGTCCGAATCTCGTCGACAGCGCTTCCGAGATCGCGCCCCTCCAGTCGAGCCGTGACGAGCGCCATGCCGCGCAGGTTCTCTCGCAACAATTCCGATTGTCCATTCGTACGCTCTGCGCGCGCGACAGACGCCACCGGAACCAGCTTGCCGTCACTGGTCTTGAGCAACGCCTGCTGGAATCGACCGGGAGCGAAGCGGACGCTGTCGGGCAGACGAACTCGCACGGGAATCCGGCGGTCTAACAGCCGCAATTCAGTGGCCACGTCGCCGAGCCACGACGCGGACATCTGGGCTCCTACCTGTTCGACAGTCAGGCCGAAGCGCCCGCTGGCCACCGGATCGACGATCCAGGTGAACTCAGGGTTTCCGCGCTGCATTCCGACGACGTCAACCACGCCGTCGATCTTCTGCAGCATCGCCTTCACAGGGGCAGCTAATGCTTCGAGCTTCGCTGAATCGTCTCCGAAAATCTTGATCTCTATCGGCGTCGGCGCCCCCTCGAGGTCGCCGAGCATGTCCTGCAGGAGCTGGACGAACTCGATGTCGGCGAGCGGCGCGGCACGCTGGAGCTGTGGACGCAGGTCGGCGATCACCTCCTCGGCGCTTCGACGCCGGTCGCCGCGCGGCTTGAGTCGCACCAGGATATCGCCGGAATTCGACGCCGTCGCGAACAGCCCGAGTTCTGAACCCGTACGGCGCGAATACGCCGCGACCTCGGGTATGGCAGCGATGACCTTCTCCATCGCTTTGACTTGACGGTCTGTTTCGTCGAGCGCACTGCCGGCGGGTGTCAAGTAGTCGACGACAAAGCCACCTTCGTCGGCCGGTGGCAGAAATCCCGTGCCGATGGCGGAAAAGAGCACGACCGCCGCGCCGGCGAGAAGAACTCCCATGATAACGGCTGCGGTGGGCCGTCCGACGATGGCGCGCAGCGCACCGCCGTACTCCCGTTGCCATCTGCTCTCGATTTCAGGAACAGCCACGAAGGCGTGACGATGGCGCAACGCCCATCGCGCCAGAAGGGGCACGATGCTGATCGAGAGAAAGAGCGACATCAGTACGGCGACCGTCAGGCTGAGCGACAACGCACGGAAAAACTGACCAGTAATTCCAGACAACAGCCCAAGCGGCGCAAAGACGACCACCGTGGTCAAGGTGGAGCTGACGAGAGGCGCCATGAGTTGTGACACGGCGTCGACGACCCGGTCGACACCCTCGCCGGCCCGCCGATTGATGTTCTCGACCACGACCACTGCGTCGTCGATGACCAGCCCGATCGCGACCGCCAGACCGCCCATCGACATGAGGTTGATCGAGCCTCCAAACACGCGCATGAACAGGAACGTCGGGATGATGGCCAGCGGCAGCGTGAAGGCAGCAATGAGCGTGAGGCGCAGGTCGCGCAGGAACACGATCAGGACAATGATCGCCAGGAAGCCTCCGATGAGAATGGCGTCGCGCACATTGGCAATCGAGGCCTCGACGAACTCGGCGAGGTCATACACCTTCGTGATGCGGATGCCTGACGGCAGCGTATGGGCAAGGGTGGCGATCGCGGCATCGACGCCGCGTTTCACCGCCAGGATGTTCGCGCCGATCTGCTGCGAGATGCCGATCGAGACGGCATCTCGCCCGTTGCCCGTCACGAGCACCGTTCGGTCTGGCGATCCAGGCATCACCGAGCCGACGTCGGCCACGCGAATGGTGGAACCGTTCCGGATGAGAACGGGAGACTTGCCGATCGCGTCGGCGCTCTGCCACAGACCCGTCGCCAGGGTCAGGTACTGGAGGCCGGACTGCGAGAAGCGTCCCACCGGTTGCAGAGTATTCTGCGATCGGAGTGCCTGCGACACGTCGCTCACGGTGAGCCCCGCCGACGTCAACTTCAGCGGATCCAGCACGACTTCGATCTCGCGTGTGTCCGATGACAGAACCTCGATCCGGCCGGTGCCTGGCACGCGCGCGATCTCTGGCTTGACCACGTAGAGGGCGTAATCGCTCACCTCGGGGGTGGGGAGCGTCCCGGTCATGGTCAGAATGAAGACCGGGAACACGGCGGGCGTAAGCCTCTCCACCGTCAGAGCGGAGCCGGTCGGCAGATCGTCCTGAATCTCCGAGAGATGGTTCTGCACCTGTTGGAGCGCCACCACCATGTCGGTGGCGGGATCGAATTGCGCGGAAATCTCCGCGGCGCCGCGAATGCTCCGCGACCGGACACGGCGAATCCCTGGCACTTCCATCACAGCCTGCTCGATTGGCCGCGTCACCGTGAGGCTCATCGACTGCGAGGGGAGCGTCCCGCTGTGGGCGATAATCGCGATGCGAGGAAACTGCAGCGGGGGATAGATGCTGCTAGGAAGGGACTGCGCGGCAAAGGCGCCCGCAACCACCAGCGCCGCCACGACGATCACGGCTGCGCGGTAGTGGCGAATGGCGGCGGCAGCAATGTTCATGGGGTCTTTGGCGGCAAGGCGGCTATCGGGTTCGGGCTTTGTCTTCGGGTCCGTCGCAATCGCGGCACCGTCAGGCAACCCCCCTTGACCATCTGTGATGATCGCCTCGCCGACCTTCACGCCCGATCGCACCTCGATTCGCGTATCGTCGGCCACTCCGATCGTGACGGTGCGGCGCTGCGCTTTATTACCGACGGCGACGAACACGGCAGTCTCGTTGCCTTCGCGAACCACAGCGGCCGCCGGAACCACGACGATACCCGCATGTTCCTCGGCGTCGATCTCGACCTCGACCGGAGTCCCCACTGGCAAGGTCGTCATTCCTTTGAAGGCCAACCGGATCGGCACGGCAGCCGTGCCGGGTTCTACGGCCGCAGGACGTGAAACGACCGCGAGGGCAGGACCGGGCGCGTCGCCGCTCAGCCGGGCCGCCGCTCCAATCGTGACACGGGCGACGTCGGTGATCGGCACCGAGGCACTGATTTCCAACCGGCTCGGATCGACAACGCGGAGGACTGCGTCGGACGCTGTCGGCTCGACCAAATCGCCCGGATTGTGCGCGCGCCTGGCCACGATGCCGCTGAAGGCTGCACGAACGATCATGCGGCCGGCTATTGCGTCCGCTGCATTGAGTTCCGCCTCGGCGCCAGCCTTGTCTGCTTCAGCATTAGCCAGCTCGCGATCCGCATCTTCCACTTCTCTGCGGGCCGCGACGCCGCGATCAAACAGGTCGTGCGCACGGGCTTGAGCCGCTCTGGCGTTCGCGATGCGCGCATCGGCCCTTCGGACTTCGGCCCGCTGCTTGGCTGCATCGGCGGCCAGTGTCGGAATCTCGAACCGGACGAGCAGATCACCGCGCCGCACGCGGTCTCCTTCGGCTTTCGGAATCTCTGCGATGCGGGCCGCTTGCGGCGCGACGATCAACTGGTCGGCGCCAGGCGCCGGCGTCACGGTCCCTGTCGCATGGACCACGCCGCGAATCGTCCCGAGCCGCGCGGCCTCGGTCGTGACCGGGACGACCGTCTCGCTGGCGACTTCTTCGGGAGGCTGTTCGCTGCAGGCGGAGCCCAGACCGCCAATGATCAGCAGGGCACATGCGAATCCGCCTGGATGAAATCGGCCGCAGCCATCCACTGCGCAGATCATGGCAGCGACGCACCGACCGTGCGTTCCAGTTCGGCCAGCGCGGCGTGAAGTTCTGATGCCGCCTGAAGAGATCGGAGACGCGTGTCCCGTGTGGCCTGCAGGGCCTGCAGAAATGTTGCGATGCCGGTCTGTCCAAGGCGATAGCCATCCTCGGCCATACGCTCGACTTCCAGGGCCTGGGGAATGATTTCGTCGCGATAACGGATGTACTGGCGCTGTTGCGCGTCCGCGACGGCCGCGGCCGAGGCCACGTCGGCCGTGATTCGCGCCAGGATTGCATCGCGCTCCGCCGTCAACTGAACGAGCGCGGCCTCCTCCAGGACGACACCGGATCGGTGGTGTGTGAAGACAGGAATGGCAAGGCTGAACGCGGCACGCCATCCGAAGGTGAACTCGGGTTCGGCACCGTGCGTAAGGGCGACCTCGGGCGTCACGTCGGGTGTCTGGAGGGCGCGGGCTAACGCGATTCGGCCACGCTGTTCGTCGAGGCGACGCTCCGCGACGACGAGCTCGGCATTGCTCTGGCGGGCGCGCGTGAGCGCCTGGTCGGCGCTGATCACGCTTCCCACGTCCAGAGACGTTGCGAGCGTCGTCGCGGTGTCGATTGGGAGGCCGATCAGCGCGTTGAGCTGAGCTCGGGCGGCGGCGACTTGTCCGGTCGCAGCGGCTGCTTGATTCTCCAGATCTGCCAGTGCCAGCTGCGCCTGGAGCACCTCGAGACGGGGAACCGCGCCGGCATCGAAGCGCTGCTGGGCCGCATTGCGAGCCCGGAGAGATAGTTCCTTGAGCTCCGTAAGCAGATCCAGGCGCGCCTCTGCAATGAGACGTGCGAAGTACGCCCGCCGCACTGCTGCTCGCGTCTCGGCGATTACAAGCCCGAGCTCGGCTTCACCTGTCTGGATTGCGGCGTCGGCGACGGCGATCCGCTTCCCACGCTTTCCGCCGGCCTCCCAGGGCACAGCCACGCTGTACGCCTCGGTTGGCGTTTCCCGCTCGAACTCGACGCGCACTTCGGGGTTGAGGCGCTCGCCGGCCACGCCGCGCCCTGCCGCCGCGATCGCTCTCCTGAGCCGGGCCGCAGCGATCGCGGGATTCTGGTTCGTCGCTCGATCGATGGCGGCTTCGAGCGTCAACGTGTCAGATGGCGCGGGCGTCTGGGCAGCCGCCGCCGAAAGCAGCAAAGAGGAGATGATGATCTGCAGCGCGAGAACGAGACCGGAGCGGCAGGTGCTGAGGCAAGATTCAACAAGACACGAAGGAGAGGGCCCGGTGGCTGGAAATGGGTTCATCCTTAGCACAATCGTCCGAGATGATCGATTCCACAGTGCAAGGTACGGTTTCTCGGAAGCCGGGGGACGGACCCGGATTGTCGATCGTCGTAGATGAATGCCCGATGAACGAGCTCGATGTGGCGCGGCGCGCGATGCGGTGAGAGTGTGAAGTGACGGCGTTCGCGGGCACACTTCGGGACACACGACACACACGACATGCTGAAACAACCTTGACGACCTCGGTTTGATCAGGACACGCGTGTGATTCGAATGGTGCCGAGGGCAGAATTGAACTGCCGACACCGTGATTTTCAGTCGGAAAAGGAAGACATAGCCGCGTGTGGTCGCGTCAGTTGACGCCCGCAGAGCGACATTCGGGATGGAGTACCGTTTGGTCATATGTGGCAGCGAGTGGCGCAAAGTTTCCAGATTTCTTCAAGTCCACAAGCGAACAAACCGAAAGGTCGCCCTTGATTGTCCGCGGGGGTCGCAGCCAACGATGCTCGTATCAGCTGAATCCCCCTCAACAGGGGGTGGTCGAAGGTCCATGCCAAATCTTTCGCGTGATAGGCCTAAAGAGGAGCAATTTGGATGTCCATCTCACTTGGAGCGACGACGCCAATCTTGCCTTAGCGATTCCTGGCGGCGAAACGAACGGCTCGCTTCGTCGATCTGATCGCACGTATGCGTGGCCGCCTCGAATCCGGTGGGAGGAGTGCACTCATCGAGAAATATGGCGATCAGAGCGCCGGCGTTCTGGCTGATCCCGCGCTTGTCGCGTTGATGAAACGCCTGAAAGGCATTCACGAGGACGGCAACGACCTGTCTCTGAGCCGGTGGTACGAATCGCCGGTGCGCGTGGGATTGATTGACCATGGATTCGAAGAGATCAGGCAGCTGAGCCGTCAGCATCATTTCGAGGTCATCGTCGCGATCTTCCCGTTCCTGGGGCCCGTCATGCCGCGAAGATGGAGCACCGTCTATGAGATCGTTTCGTACCGAAGCGCGAAAGTTTGGATTTGAGGTGGTGTCGATGCACGACGATTTCGAGAAGGAGGGTTGGGCGAACCTGATGGTGGACCCGTCCGATCCGATTCACATCGGTCGCGCCGGTCATGAGCTAACCGCCGGCAAACTGCTCTTGCCAGTCCTCGAGCATGTCGCCTCGAGCGTCAAACGCCTGCCCGACGACTAGAGCGTGAAGATGCTCCAGGTCTAGAATGCCGTCCGGGTTTTCGTGCGGTCGGTCGGGATTGCTGGACCGAATCTGAAGATGTGGGCTCGGGACCAAACCGATTAGGGCCGCGACCACCCGGGAGTGAGCCCAGAATGAGAGCGTCACGAGCATGGCCATCGATTCGCTCCCAGGAGGCCGCCGCGAGAATCGATGCGGCCGGACGATGACGGTGGAAGATACGGTGGAAGGTAATCCTTCTCGCGCGAATCAACCCATTAGGCGTTTCGCAGTAACTGATTGATCCTTCAATGGTCCCGGAGGAGGGAATCGAACCCTCACGGGCGGTTAGCCCACGGGATTTTGAGTCGGAACCTGCCCTTGTAGCTGACTGTGGTCGCGTAAGTTGGCGTCGACAGATCGGTCTTCGTGAACCAGTGTCATTCCGTCGTCTGTGGCCGAGAGTGGTGCAGAGTTTCAAGATTCTTTCAAGGATGATCTATGCGCACGTCCTGAATCGCGGCGGCCTGTGCGTCAAGAGTTCCATCGACCGGTGGTAGGCGTGTTTACGCGGGGTTCGTTCGCAATGAAACAATGCCCTTCGCCGGGCAGCTCGACACGTTTACTTGCGAGCGCCCACAATGATCCAGGTTCTGCAGGTATTGTCTGCGACTGGATTCTTGCCGAGCGGGTGCTAAGATGCCTGGCGACAGCGGGATGAAGACTGACAGTCGTCTCTTTCCGTGGTAGGTATCATTGCGAGTGAACGTCAGCGGTCTACTCCAATACAAGTTAGACCGCACGAGAGAGGTTTGAAGGATCGGAGGCACCTGATGCACACATATCCGCATAAGATCGAGAACGGCGAGGGCGAGGTGCTCACCTTTCTCGGCGTCGTTCGCGATCGAGACGGCGATCGCATGGAGCTCGAGCTACTTGCTCCGCCCGATGTCGGTGCGCCGATGCATCTGCACCATCTCCAGGAAGAGGCCATGACCGTTGTGGCGGGCAAGCTTGGGCTTCAGTTTGACGGTGAGCAACCGCTACGCCTGGCCAGGCGAAACGGTCATCTTGAAGCAAGGCGTTGGGCACCGCTGGTGGAACGCTGGTACGACTGAGCTGCGTTGTACGGGGTGGGCCAAACCGCCGAACAACATCGAGTACTTCCTCACGACTCTCTTCGATTCGATGAAACGGGGTGGACGAAGACGCCCGGGCTTCTTCGACGCGGCGTTCTTGCTGACGCGCTATCGATCGGAAATGCGCATGCTTGACATTCCAGCCGTCGTACAAAAGGTGGCGTTTCCAGTTCTTCTCGCCCTCGGGACAATTCTTGGAAAGTACGACAAATTCAACGACGCACCAGAGCCGGTCCTGGAAACATAAGCCGGTGCTCCTCATTCGACGCTGGAACACTATTCGGACAGGAGTGGGCTTGGCCGCCAACGCAGACTCTTGGTCGTCCGTTTGGCTCGCCATGCGCAGTCGGGGGAAGTGAGGTAGGCGGTTTCGGCTCGCGTCGGTTTGTCTAGGATTTCTGCTACTCGCCTTCGGGCCGGGTCCGGTCGTGGCTGGCCCTCTCGTGCGCAAAGTTTCACGATTCTTTCAAGTCCGAGTCGGTTGGCAGATGACACACCTTTAATTGTCCGAGGGGGCCAGCCTCCCCAGGTCGATGTGGATCAGCTCCAGCCAGTTATCAAAAACAAAGAGAAGGCCTAATGTAGAGGTCGCACATCGCGGCAATCTATTAGCCTCTATCAGGCTCACCTTGCTCAGGCATCGGTCGAAAGGGCTCATCCTCGGGAGGTACACCATGGCTAGAAAGTCTGGCGGCGCGACCGTTGTTCGATCGAAACGTGAATCGTCCGGATCGCGGAAGGCTCTGCGAGTCGCCTCGAAGGCCGACCTCGGGGGCCCGGCTGGTAACCAGACCGCGCTCCATATCACGGGCTTAGCCGACGCGATCCAGCTGGACCGCCCCACGCGCTTCCGAGCTTCGAAAGGTGACACGGTCGAGCTACGCCCAGGAGTCTATCGCGTGATGCCAGGAGCTGGGGGTGGGCTCGTCCTTCAATCCGCGGATCTTAAGAGCAGCTGCGCACTCGCTACCGTGACGACATGGCACCCGCTCGGGCTGCTTTCGCCGCTCGTCCTCAACGTCCCAGATGAGAGGAACGAGCGACACATCCTGATGCTCTTCCCCGGTGGCGCTGCGCTGCAGGCACACGGCTGGCGAGGCTCGCCGCCGCGGACGATGGGTCTCCCCGCGGCTGGATCGCTCGTGGAAGCCGTGCTCAAATGGCTGCCGCCTTCTCTCGTAACTACCGCACTGCCGTTCGACAGATCGTTCCTGCTCAATCCGTGGTTCATGATCTGGGGGACCGTCCAGCCCGGCTCGTCACCCACGGGCTTTGGACCGAGCAACGTCCCGCCCAACTGGATCGGCGCGACCGTGGCAACCTGCGACGTTCCGCCGGCCGGAAGCGCGATGCCGATCGGGACGGGGACCGGGGGCGGTAGCTACCCGCCCGGCTCGAAGGTGGGGCCGCCCATAGGCGCAGGTATGCAATCGGGTTACGTCCCGTTTCCGCCCGGATCCGCTGTCCTGCGAGGCGCCTTCCCGTCGTATATCCAATCGGTCACTCCGGTGAAGGTGACTTCGACGGTCTCGATGGTCGGTCGTGTCGTTCAGCTGCACGTCACGAGTCACGTCGTCACGATCGGTGTTCCGACAATCCTGAGCATGACCTGGACGGACGTGTACCAGATCGTCCCACAAGCCGCGGGGCCCGTGATGTTCCCGGGAGTGATCGTCGCGACGGGGCGGGTGCCCACGACGCCGCCCGCACCGACGACCTCATGGCCGGCCGAGGTTCAGAAACGGTTCACGTCGCCGACCGGCCGGGGTGCGCCGACCGTGTTCGAACTGCGCCTGGACGGAGTCTGGATCACGGACAGAACATGCGAGTATCTCGGACGGTACCCGGGCAGCCCGGAGTTGCGCTGCCAGTAGGCGGAGAAGCGAGAGGCAAGAGATCGGGTAGGAGGCTCGTATGTCGGACGTGGTCAAGAACGTGGTGCTGGTGCATGGAGGCTTCGTTGACGGATCGGGATGGGAGGGTGTCACCGGGCCCTAAGAAAACATGGATACGCGGTGTCAATTGTCCAGAACCCGACACTCTCGCTTGCGGATGACGTAGCCGTCACGCGCCGAACCCTGGACGCGCAGAACGGCCCCGCGATCCTCGTTGGCCATTCCCACGTTCGCCGCGTCTCTCGCACGTGGAACAACCGATCGTGGACACCGTGCGGGCTGCTGCCGCGCACACGGCAGCGCGATCTGCTGGATGTCGCGAAGGGATTGGTGATGATCACCCCGCCGCGCCGGGCGGGCATAGGCTCGAACGATCGATCATGAGGGCGCCGGGGATCGCCGGGCGGACGCAGTGTCCACCAAACGGTCACACCGTTACCACTGCGTTACCATTCTCGATCTGTGCCGCCGTTGACACGCGCCGGTTAATCGCGTTTCGAGCCTATAGTTATTGAGATTTCTGATGGTGCCGAGGGGCAGAATTGAACTGCCGACACCGTGATTTTCAGTCACGTGCTCTACCAACTGAGCTACCTCGGCACGGTGGGTGCAGACCTGGCAGAACCCCGATCATACCAAACCGATCTCCCGACGACAAAGGCCGCACAGAGAAGACCCAGCAGCCCACCCGCGAGCACGTCGAGCGGATAGTGCACGCCCACATACACGCGCGAGAAAGCGATCAAGACTGCAAGGCCCCAGAGAAACACGCGCCCCGCCGGCCACATGCGGCCTACCGCAAGCGCGCCCGCGAAGGCCGTGGCGGCATGCCCCGAGGGAAGCGAGCCGCTGTCGGGACGTCGATCGATGACGCGAACGTCTTCGATCGCATCGAACGGGCGAACGCGGCCCACGAGCGGCTTGGCGACGTGATCCACGACGAGGGCGGCGAAGCCGATGGCCAGTGCCGTTTGCCAGACGCCGGGCACTCGTGACGGCCGGACCAGCGCCACGACCGCCGCGACGATCAGCCAGATGCGGCCACCCTGGCCGATGGCCGACAGCGCCAGCATGATCCAGTCGATGGGAGGGGAGTGGTAACTGGTAATGAACCGTCTCAGGACCTCGTCCAAGCCGAGGCACGTCTGGAGGAGGCTCGCCATTCGCGGCGAGAGTCTATCGCACTCCTGACGAAGCCTGGTGAGACGAGTGAGTCAGGGCAATCCGCTACGGCCAATCGGCGCCGCGTTCACGCAGACGAATGAAATCGTCCGCGCTGGCCTCCTGGTATCCGCGCGACCGCATGCGCCGGATGAAGCTCGGCGTGACGTTGTGGTCGCGCATCCGCACCAGTTCGCTGACGCTGAGATCCTTGAGCCCCAGTTCCTTAAGGTCGGCCACGTACTCGCTGTCTACGCCGTGATCGCGCATCCGCACGAGTTCCTCCGGCGACAGACTGGTGTACCCCTGCGCCTTGAAGTCCTCGAAGTCTTCGGCTGCGACACCGTGATCGCGAAGACGGATCAGCGGTTCGACGGTCGTCGTGGAATACCCGACCTTCTTCATCGCATCGATGAACTCGATCGTGACGCCGTGATCCTGCGCGCGCACCACGTCTCCGAGCGGCAGCGGGGCGTAGCCTCGACTCTTCAACCCCTGGAGATAGTCTTCGGTCACACCGTGATCGCGCGCGCGCACCACCTCATCAAGGGACAGCCCTTCGTAGCCGGCGGTCTTGAGCGCGGCGATGTATTCAGGCGTCACGCCATGATCGCGGGCTCGTGTGATCGCCTCGATGCTGAGGTTGCGATAGCCCGCGTTTTTGAGATCGATGATGTACTCCGGCGTGACTCCATGATCGCGCGTGCGCACGAGAGTCTCGGCATCGATGTTGGAATATCCGAGGCCGTTCAGTCCCTTGATGAATTGCGTGGTGACACCATGCGTGCGCATGCGGTTCACCGTATCGAGCGGAATGCCGGAATAGCCGAGAGCCTTGAGCTCGCCGATGAAGCGGGGGCCAACGTCGTTGAGCGCAAATCGGAAAAGCCGTCCCGCCGGCATCGGATCGGAATACCCGATGGCCTTCATCTCCGCAACGAATTCGGGTCGCACGGCGAAGGCGAAATGTCCTGCACCGCGACCGTCGCGGAATGATCCGGTAAAGGTCAACGTGCCAGCCTCGCGCGTGAGGGCGAACTCGATCGCGTCGAAGGTCAGCTGCTCGTCCTGCCAGGGAAGGCCCGAGAACTGCTCGCCCGCTATCGTCATGCCCCAGTTGTCGGAGTTGAAATCCAAGCCGTGATAGCTCCTCCGCAGCTGAAGGTTGACTCGTGCCGCGTGAATCTCGGCGGTCCATTGCCCCTGAATCGCGCCGGCTGGAGCGGGTTGGTCGCTGACCATCGACCACGAGAGCACCGCGGTCGCAAGTAGAGAGAGGAGCCGCATCGTCCAAGCCTCCGGGCAGGTGCGTTGAAATGTGCTGACCGGTTGGATGGAACGGAAGGGAAGAGGGTTGTAATCACGGCCGGCTGGGGGCAGGTGGATGGCCTGCCCCAGCCGTGCGAGCTTGCGGGTCTATGCGGTGGCGGCCTCGAGCTCCTTGATCAGCCCGACTTCTTTACGCACGCGCTCCTCGATGATCTTGAAGATGTCAGGATTTTCCTTGAGGAACGTCTTGGCGTTCTCACGACCCTGTCCGAGGCGCTCTCCGCCGAAGGCAAACCAGGCCCCGCTCTTCTCGACGATGCGCTTCTCGACGGCGAGATCGAGGAGATCGCCTTCTTGAGAGATGCCCTCACCGTACATGATGTCGAATTCCGCCTCGCGGAAGGGCGGCGCCACCTTGTTCTTGACGATCTTGACGCGCGTGCGGCCGCCGACGACGGTATCGCCGTCCTTGATGCTGGCAATGCGCCGGATGTCCACGCGTACGGACGCATAGAACTTGAGCGCTCGACCGCCGGTCGTCGTTTCCGGGTTCCCGAACATGACGCCGATCTTCTCGCGGAGCTGATTGATGAAGATCAGGCAGGTTTTTGACTTCGATACGACGCCCGTGAGCTTGCGGAGCGCTTGAGACATCAGCCGCGCCTGAAGCCCCATCTGCGCGTCGCCCATCTCGCCTTCGATTTCGGCCCGCGGCACCAGGGCCGCAACTGAATCGACCACGACGACGTCAACGCCGCCGGAACGAATGAGCACTTCGACGATCTCGAGCGCCTGCTCTCCGTTGTCCGGCTGTGAGACGAGCAGGTTGTCGACATCCACGCCGAGCTTGTTCGCGTAGGTGGCATCGAGGGCGTGTTCGGCATCGACGAACGCCGCCATGCCACCGAGCTTCTGCGCCTGAGCGATCACCTGGAGCGCCAGCGTCGTCTTGCCCGACGACTCGGGTCCGAAGATCTCGATGACGCGGCCTCGCGGCATGCCTCCGATGCCGAGCGCATAGTCGATGCTGATGGAGCCGGTGGGAATGCTGTCCATCGGCTGAATGGCCCCACGTTGGCCGAGCCGCATGATGGCTCCCTTACCAAACTGCTTCTCGATTTGTCCGACGGCTATGTCCAGGGCTCTTGTGCGCTCGGTGCGTTCATCGGCGGGCATTGACGATCTCCTTCGGTGTGACGGTCTCGAGTCTCGACGAGGCGCTCATTCTAGGAGCGTGCCGAGGCCTTGTCAAGCGAAAGTTGCTTTTTGACGACTGATATAGCGTGTTGTTGCAGTATGTTAGAGATATGAAGACTTTCGCCCCATCATGGCGGATCGCTATTCCGCGACCAGCGGGGCGCCGAAACCATGGCAGGATCTGCTGAATGCCCAGTCCACTCGCCCACGCGATGGGCGGACTCGCGACAGCCTGGATGAGTGACATCCTGGAGCCCGAGCGGCGGCCCGAAAGTCCGTCGACGATCGTCGATCGCCTCGGCGGGCCGCTCGCGATGGCGGCGGCGGTGCTCGCGGCGATTCCCGATGTCGACCTCGTCATTCCAGGTGCACATCGTACCGCCACGCACAGCTTTTTCGCGGCGCTCCTGGTTGGCGTGATCGCAGCCGTGATCGCCAAGCGGAAGAAACGGCCGGTTGCGAGGACGGGGCTTGTCTGCGGCTTTGCCTGGGCATCGCACGTCGTGTTCGACTGGCTCGGAAGCGACCATTCGACGCCGCGCGGCGTGATGGCGCTCTGGCCGTTCGATCACGGCTTCTATCTGTCGCCGATCTGGATTTTCCCCACCGTGGAGCATCGCTTCTGGCTGGTCGAACGGTTCCTGATCGTCAACTCGATCGCGTTCGTCTGGGAGGTCGTGCTGATGGGCAGCGTCCTGACGCTTGTCTGGCGCTGGCGCGCGAAGGGACGCCAGAGCCTACTCCGGCCGGCTCCCACGGCCGACTAGTACGTGTAGAAGCCGCGACCGCTTTTTCGCCCCAGCTGCCCGCCCGCCACCATCCGCTTCAATAGAGGGCAGGGCCTGTACTTGGCGTCGCCGAGGCCCTCGTGGAGCACGTTCATGATCGCCAAACAGACGTCGAGGCCGATCAAGTCCGCCAGCGCGAGCGGTCCCATCGGATGATTCATGCCGAGCTTCATGACGGTGTCGATCGCGTCGGGTGTGCCCACCCCTTCCATCACGGCAAAGACGGCCTCGTTGATCATGGGCATGAGCACGCGGTTCGCGATGAAGCCGGGATAATCGGCGGCTTCGACGGCCGTCTTGCCCAGGCGGGCACAGAGGTCCGTCGCGATGGACATCGATTCCGCGCTCGTGTGCTGGCCGCGAATCAGTTCGACCAGCGGCATCAACGGCACCGGGTTCATGAAGTGCATGCCGAGCACGCGCGAAGGACGCTTTGTCGCGGCGCCCAGCGTGGTAATCGAGATCGATGATGTGTTCGATGAGAGGATGACGTTCTCGTGCGTGATGGCATCGAGGCCGCCGAAGAGCGAGCGCTTCGCCGCCTCATCTTCGACGATCGCTTCGACGACGAAGTCCGCCTCTGCCAGGCGATCGAGCTCGGTCGACGTGTGGAGGCGCGACATGGTGGCGTCCTTCTCGGTCGCGTTCAGCCGGCCTTTCTCGACGAATTTCGACAGGCTCTTCTGAATCGCGCCTGTCGCCTTGTCGAGCGCGCCGTCAGACACGTCGTGCAACCGAACGTCGAACCCAGCCTGGGCAAAGACCTGCGCGATCCCGTTGCCCATCGTGCCCGCTCCGACGACGCCCACCGTGCGAATCGCCGAGTTCATCGACATTCGACCGCGAGCGCGACGCCGTTGCCGCCGCCGAGACAGAGCGTCGCAATGCCGCGGCGGGCGCCGCGCTGCTTCAATGCATAGAGGAGCGTGGTGAGGATGCGCGCGCCGCTGGCGCCGATGGGATGACCGAGCGCGACGGCGCCGCCGTTGACGTTCACCCGCGCCGGATCGATGCCGAGTGTTCTGAGCACCGCAACGGCCTGGACGGAGAAGGCTTCGTTCAGTTCGAACAGATCGACGTCCTCCAGTTTCCAGCCGACCTTCGCCGCAACCTTCCGCACCGCCTCAACCGGCGTCATGAGCACGTGTTTCGGTGGGAGGCCGCTGGTCGCCTGGCCCACGATACGGGCGAGCGGTTCGAGACCGAGTGCGCCAGCGCGTCCGCCTTCGACCACCACCAGCGCCGCGGCGCCATCATTGACCGGCGGCGCATTGCCGGCCGTCACCGTGCCGTCCTTCTTGAAGGCGGGTTTGAGGGCGGCCAGAGCCTCGACGGTCGTGTCCGGCCTGACGGACTCGTCCCGGTCGAAGACGACAGGAGCTCCCTTCTTCTGAGGGATGGAGATCGGAAGGATCTCCTCGCGAAAGCGTCCTTCCGCTGCAGCGGCCGCGGCCTTCCGGTGGCTGGCTGCCGCGTACTCGTCCTGCGCGCAGCGCGACACAGAGTATTCTTCGGCGACAAGTTCCCCGGAGTTCCCCATGTGCCAGTCTTCGAAGGAGCACCAGAGACCGTCGTTGATCATCGAGTCAACGGCCTGCGCGTGCCCCATTCGCAGGCCCTCTCGAACGCGCGGTAGAAGGTAGGGGCAGTTGCTCATCGACTCCATGCCGCCGGCCACGGCAATGTCGATGTCGCCGGTACCTATTCCCTGCGCCGCCAGCATCACCGCCTTGAGACCCGAGCCACAGACCTTGTTGATCGTCAGCGCCGCAACATGATCGGCCAGCCCGCCGCGAAGGGCAGCCTGTCGTGCGGGGTTCTGGCCGAGCCCGGCCGAGACGACGTTGCCCATGATGCATTCGTCCACCGCCGCCGGATCGATGCCGGCTCGTCGAACGGCCTCGCGCACGACGATCGCGCCGAGCGCAGTCGCCGAAAAATCCTTGAGAGCGCCGAGAAACTTTCCCGTCGGCACGCGAACGGCGCTGACGATGACGGCGTCACGCATCGGGGTGTTCCGAAGAGGACTGGTAGTCCCCGCGTTCGCGAACGCGGATATCGAGCCGGCGAACCACTTCTTGACCGAGCAGCTCGTTCAACCGCCGCAGCACAATTGGTCGCGAGCGCTCGATCTCCGCGCTGCCAGGGCTGAGTCTTGACGTCCACGCGGAGGACGCCATTCACTTGCAGCTGGACCCAGCTTGCCCTGTCCAGCGCCGAACCAACCGCCGCGCGCCAGGCGAACCGAACCTTACCGTCGCTGAGCGGCGCTTTCGCCAGGACCGCCGCCAGCGCCCCGGAGACGGCGTCATGAAGGGGAATCACTGAAGCCAATTATACTTTCGGTAGCGTGCGACTCATTCTCGCCTCATCGTCTCCTCGTCGCGCGGAGCTCCTCCGGTCGGCCGGCTTCGTCTTTGAGATCATTCCCGCGGACATCAACGAAGACATGGAGCCGGGCGAGCGGCCGGACGCCTATGTCTCGCGCCTTGCCGAGGCTAAAGCCCGCGCCGTTTCAGCACGAGTCGAGCCAGATGCAGTGCTGCTAGCGGCCGACACGACCGTCGTGGTCGACGGCCGGATCCTTGGCAAACCCAGGGATGCTCAGGATGCCGCCGAAATGCTGGCCATCCTTTCAGGACGGACGCACGAGGTGCTGACCGGGCTCACGGTGGTCTCCGGGCGCGAATGGCGGCATTCCGTGGACACCACGCGCGTCCAGTTCGCGCCGCTGGGCCCCGACGAGATTCGCTGGTATGTTGCGACCGGCGAGCCGCTCGACAAGGCCGGCGCGTACGCCGTGCAGGGGTTGGGGGCGCGGTTCGTCGTGAGCATCGAGGGTTCGCACAGCAACGTCGTCGGCCTGCCGCTCGAACGCGTCTATCAAGTGCTGAAGGGGATGGGCATGGTAGGGTTGGCCTGTTGACCCCGGTGGACTTCGGCGATATTCTGAAGGCTCGAATCAACGAACTGCTTATGAATCAGCGAGCTATGAAGATCGGCCTGACGACGCTCGTGCTCGTCCTGGCGTTCGGCGGGCTCCTGTGGTCAACACTTCGTGAAGACGTCGAGTACTACAAGCACGTCGATGAAGTGATGGGTCAGCCCAATGCCTGGGAAGGCAAGCGCCTGCAGCTCCATGGATTCGTCGTGGCCAAATCGATCCTGCGTCGTCGAGATTCGCTCGAGTACCGCTTTCAAATTCAGAACAAGGGCGTGGTCGTCCCTGCCACGTACACTGGTGTCGTGCCGGACACGTTCAAGGACGATTCTGAAGTCGTGCTCAAAGGGACTCTCCGATCCGACGGATTCCACGTTGAACCAAATGGCGTCATGGCCAAGTGTCCTTCCAAATACGAAGCCAAGAAGGCCCTCTGACATCGTCTTCCCGGATTGAGGCCGAACGATGGCTTCGCTAGGCTCGTTCCTTCTCCTAACGACCTTCGTGGTGGCCAGCTACGCGGTGGCGGCGTCGGTCGCCGGCGCGCGCCGGGGCTCCAGACGGCTTGTTGAAAGCGGGATAGGCGCGTTCTATCTCGTCGCCGCGCTGATGACCGTGGCCTCGGCGGTCATCGTGCACGCGTTCGTCACCGAGGACTACCGGATCAAGTACGTCCAGCGCTATTCCGATCAGGCCCAGCCGCTTTTCTACAAGCTCACCTCGTACTGGGGTGGCCTCGACGGTTCGATCATGTTCTGGGTGTTTCTGCTGTCGATCTTCGGATCGATAGCGGTCTACGTGAATCGTGAGCGCCACCGCGAGCTGATTCCGTACGTCGTAGCGGTCATCGGTGTCGTGCAGATGTTCTTCCTGTTCCTGATGACCGTGCACAACAACCCGTTCGAAACATTCCTGGTTGATTTGCCCAAAGACGGCCGAGGGTTGAATCCGCTCCTGCAGAACCCGTACATGGCCATCCATCCGCCGTCGCTCTACATCGGATTCGTCGGCATGACGATTCCCTACGCATTCGGGATGGCGGCGCTCATCACGGGCTACCTCGACGATGCGTGGTTGCGCGCGGTCCGTCGATGGACGATGTTCGCCTGGCTCTTCCTGTCGTTCGGCCTCACGCTCGGCATGATCTGGGCGTACGAGGAGCTGGGGTGGGGTGGCTACTGGGGCTGGGATCCGGTTGAGAACGCGGGTCTCCTTCCATGGTTTACCGCAACAGCGTTTCTGCACTCCGTCATCGTGCAGGAACGCCGCAGCATGTTGCGCGTCTGGAACGTCACGCTCGTCATCGTCACTTTCTTTCTGACGATCTTCGGGACGTTCATGACGCGATCCGGCGTCGTGCAGTCCGTGCACGCCTTCGGCGAAGACCGCGAGCTCGCGTGGCTTTTCACCGGATTCATGGTGGTCATCCTCGTGTTCAGTTTCGGTCTCGTGATTTACCGGCTGCCGCTCCTTCGCTCGCGGCACGAGCTCGACTCCTGGGCCTCGCGGGAAGCGGCGTTCCTCGCGAACAACTGGATCCTGTTGTTCTCGGCGCTGTTCGTGCTGTTTGCCACCATGTTCCCGACGCTCAGCGAGGCCGTCATGGGAGAACGGCTCACGGTGGGACCGCCGTTCTTCAACAAATGGATGCTGCCGATCGGGCTCGCGCTGTTGTTCCTCACAGGTGTGGGGCCCTTGATGGCGTGGCGCAAGTCGACGCTCTCGAACTTGCGCGAACAGTTTCTCTGGCCGGTGACGGGGGGTGTCGTCACAGCGGTTGCGCTCGCTGCAATCGGGCTGCGCGTCTGGACCTCTGGCCTCTGTTTCGCGCTGTGTGCCTTCGTCGCGACGGCCATCGGACAGGAATTCGTGCGCGGCGCGTCGGTCCGGCAGCGCACGACCGGCACCGATCTCGCGACGGCCCTCATTGGCCTCGTCGCGCGCTCGCGGCGCCGCTACGGCGGCTACATCGTTCACCTGGGCATCGTCCTGATCTTCCTGGGTTTTGCCGGCGGTGGATTCAAGCGCGATGAGCAGGTTCTGCTGAAGCCTGGCCAGCAGGCGACCGTCGGTGCATTCAACATCCGTCATGACGCGGTGAAGCTGACCGATGACGGACAGAAACAGATGATCACGGCGCACGTCACCGTCTTCGAGAAGGGGAAGGAGATCGCCAGGCTCTACCCGGCGAAGTGGTTCTACCGCAAGCACGAGGAAGAACCTACGACCGAGGTGGCGATCCGGCGAACTGCGTCGGAGGACCTCTACATCGTGATGCCGGCCTTCGATCTGAAGGATCAGAGCGTGAGCCTGCAGATCGTCATCAACCCGCTCGTGAACTGGATTTGGGTCGGGTTCGGTGTGATGGCGTTGGGAACTGGCATCGCGCTCCTGCCTGAGCGGGCGTTCAGCTTTGCGGCAGCGCACGTGCCGGCCGGCGCCGCGACGACGCTTCCGCTCGTCCTGCTTCTTCTGTTGGTACCTGTTGCGACGGTGTCGGCGCAGCACGTGGAGAGCGCGCAAACAGTGCCCGTCGTTCCAAGAAGCCCGTTCGAACGCGAGATGCAGCGTCAGATCGTGTGCATGTGCGGAACGTGCGGCCACAAACTTCTCTCGGAGTGTGCCTGCGGCACGGCCGCGATGATGCGCCAGGAGCTGGCCGAACAGGTGGCGGCGGGCAAGAACAAGGATCAGATCTTCGCGTATTTCATCGCCAGGTACGGCAGCGAAGAGCCGCTGGGTGCTCCAATCGACAAGGGGTTCAATCGACTGGCCTGGTTGTTCCCCTATCTGCTCGGAGGCGGCGGGGCCTTCGCCGTCGGCCTGGCCGCTGTCCGATGGTCGCGAGTCCGGCCGGAGAAAGCATCAGAAGCACCGAGCTCGCCCGACCCGCAGCTCGAAGCTCGGCTCGATGATGAGCTCCGAAGCCTCGACTGATTCCGGAGCGCTCTCGACGCTCCGGCCCTGGCAGCTTTTCGTCTTCAGCGCCATTCTGGTCGCCACCGTCGCCGTGCTCCTGTCTCGCGGCGCCGAACCTCGGCACATCATTCTCGTGTCGATTGTCGTCCTGGCGTCGAGCCTCGTGGCCATCGCCGTGTATCGCACGCTGTGGCCGCTTGTCTCTGCTGAGGGAGAACGGGCGCCGGACATGGTCGGCAGCCGGACGCGGCGCGCGCTGGAACGCGAGAAGGCGCTCGTGCTTCGCTCGATCAAAGAGCTCGAGTTCGATCGAGCGATGGGAAAGGTGGCGCCAGCGGACTTCGAGGAGATGGTGGGAAGGCTCAGGACGCGCGCCCTGGGGCTCATCCGTCAGCTCGACCAGGGCGACGCCGGCTATCTGGAGCTCATCGAGCGTGAGGTGATCGCGAGACTCGGACCACCAGCGATCCGATCGCCTGCAGGCGCACCACCGGAGCCCGCCGACCCGGCACCGAAGGTTGCCAGCCGAGCGCGTGCTGTGCAGGCCCTTCAATGCGGCCACTGCGGAGTCTTGAACGATCTCGACGCGCATTTCTGCAAGTCGTGCGGCCAGCGTTTCGAACCATGACCGCTTCACAATCGCGCCGGTTGCACGTCGCGTGGGGCGTGAGCATGGTCTGCGTCATGCTCATGAACGGCGTCGCGCTGGGGCAGTTCCAGATGCCAGACCCGCGGCAGATGTCGGGCATCCCGCGACCGGTGGATGATCTGTCCGACGGCACGGTGTCTGTGCGTCTCATCCGCGGCCAGCTCTCGAACAACCTGCCCGGCCATCCGGTAGAGCTTCACCTGAGCGGATCGACGAACCGCGTCCTTAAGGTGTCCACCGACGAGAACGGGCGGGCGCAGTTTTCGGGACTGCCTTCAGGAGCCACGTGTCAGGCGGTTGCCGTCGTCGATGGCGAGCGTCTCGAGTCGCAGCAATTCCCTGCGCCTGACCGCGGAGGCATCCGCCTGCTTCTGGTGGCGTCGGGCGCGAGCGGCTCGGGCGAGCGTCCGCCGGCGAGTGCTCAACCCGGGTCGGTCACGCTTGGACCGAACACCAGGTTCATCCTGGAGCCAACTGACGAAGCCGTGCAGGTGTATTACATCGCCGAGTTGATCAACGCATCCACGGGCCCTGTCGAGATGCCGGGGCCGATCGTGTTCGAGATGCAGTCCGGCGCTCAAGGCACGAGCGTTCTCGAGGGTTCAAGTCCTCAGGCGCTGGCGTCCGGCAACCGTGTCACGGTCACCGGCCCCTTGCCAGCCGGCGCGACACATGTCGAACTCGCCTACGTGCTTCCGTTCTCTGGACCAAGTCAGCGGGTTGAGATCAAACTTCCAATGGCTTTGTCCACGCTCGCTGTCGCCATCCGCAAGACCGGCTCACTCGACGTCTCGTCGCCACAGATCGCGTCGCGTCAGGAGATGACGACACGCGAGGGTTCCGTCTATATCATGGCGACGGGGCCGGCTCTGGCGGCGGGATCGATGGTGTCGTTCGATCTTTCGGGCCTGCCGCATCACAGCCGGGCGCCGGTTGCGATTGCCTTGACGCTGGTCGGACTCATCTCGATCGCAGGAATCTGGGCTGCGGCATCGATGGGTCACGCTCAAACCGCCAGGCGGGAGAAAGCGCTCCGAGCGAAACGGGAACAGCTGTTTGCCAGCCTGATCCGCGTGGAAGAGGAACGACGGAACGGCGGTGGCAAGTCGGATCGGTTGGCGGCCAAGCGCGCATCCCTCATTTCACAGCTCGAGCGAATCGATTACCAACTCGACACCGGCGTCTTCCCGTCGACCACAGGGGACAGCGCTCGGTGAGGGCCGACTTCGAGCGGGTCACCGTCCTCGCGGTGTCCCGGCATTTCGGGCGCCGCCGGGTGCTGACCAACGTGTCGTTCGACCTCGCGGCGGGTGAAATCGTCGGGCTGGTGGGGCCGAATGGCGCGGGCAAGTCCACCGTGCTGTCGATTCTGTCCACGCTCCTGTCGCCGTCGAGCGGGGAAGTCCGGTATGGGCAGAAGACCGCCGCGCAGGCCGGTCAGGATATTCGTGCCCGCGTGGGCCTTCTGGCGCACGAACTGGGCCTCTATTCCGACCTGACGGCTCGCGAAAACCTCACCTTCTTTGCCCACCTCTACGGTGCTGATCGCCGCGCCGGTGCGATTGCGGACGGAGCACTCGAGCGGGCCGGTCTCATCGGTCGCGCCGACGATCCCGTCTCGTCGCTGTCACGCGGCATGCGCCAGCGGCTGGCGCTCGAGCGCGCGCTGCTTCATGAGCCTCGGCTCGTCCTGCTCGACGAGCCTTTGACGGGTCTGGACGAGGCGTCGGGCCGGGCGCTGCTTCAGCGGCTGGCCGCCATGCGGGCCGCCGGATGCATCGTCGTCGTAGCCAGTCACGACTTCGATGTCATCGAAGCCCTGCTCGACCGTGTGGTGCTTCTCAAGGACGGCCGGGTGCTCACGCTTCCCTCCGGACGCGGCACACTCCGGGAACGGTACCGTGACGCGGTCGGATCCTCGTGATGCGTTTTTTTCGAGTCGCGTGGCTCGTCGTGCGGAAGGACTTTGCCATCGAGCTCAGGAGCCGGGAGATTCTGTATACGACGACATTCTTCGGCGTGCTCTGCGTTCTCGTGTTTGCATTTGCGCTCGTCCGCGACGGCCGCGTCGAGCCGGAGGTCGCCGCGGGGATTCTCTGGGTCGCGATTGCGTTCGCGGGCACGCTGGCGCTCGGTCGCACGTTCGACCGGGAGCGCCAGAACGATGCCCTGCGCGGCCTCATGCTGGCGCCCATCGAGCGCGCGGCGATCTACGTGGGCAAGGCTCTGGGGATTCTGGTGCTGCTGCTTTTCACAGAGATCCTGCTCGTTCCCCTTGTCGCGATCTTCTTCGGCGCCCCGCTGTTCAGCCGGCCCTTGCCGATGTTGATGCTCCTCGTGGGTGGCACGGTCGGGTTTGTTGCCGTGGGGACGCTCTTTGCGGCGATGCTCAGCCGCGTCCGCAGCCGCGATGCGCTTCTGCCGCTCTTGTTGTATCCGATCACGATTCCAGTCATCATTGCGGGAGTGCGAGGCACGACGGCGCTTGTTGCCGAGCCGCCGGACGAAGCCACCGCGCAGATGCTGATCTCGCTGCTCGTGTTCTTCGACGCGGTGTTTGTGACGCTGGCGCTCTGGACGTTCGAGCCGCTGATGACCGATTAGACCGAGCCCGCGGCAACCTGCCGAATCACGCACATGTCCAAAGGCCTTTCCCCGCTCCTGATACTCTCGATCGTGATGTTTGCGCTCGCTCCAGTGTTCATCGCGTGGGCACCGTACGAGTCAACCATGGGCCTCGTGCAGAAGATCTTCTATTTCCACGTGCCTTCGGCGATGGCGATGTTCATCGCCGCGTTCGTCAGCGGCACCGCCAGTGCGATCTTTCTGTTCAAGCATCGCCCGGCGGCCGACCGCGTCGCGGTCGCGGCGGCCGAGCTGGCGACGGTGTTCGGATTGATCGTGCTCGTGACGGGTCCGTTGTGGGCACGCAAGGCGTGGGGTGTGTGGTGGCAATGGGACGCGCGCCTGACCTCCACGTTGCTGATGTGGATGGTCTTTCTCGCGTATCTGTTGTTGCGGCGGTACGGGGGAGCGGGATCGGAGAAACTCGCGGCCGCGGTTGCCCTGTTCGGGATGGCGAACGCCCCGTTCGTCTATGTCTCGGTCAACATCTGGAGGACGGTCCATCCCAAAATCACGGTTGTGCCGACGCTTGGACCTGGCATGCGCGGGGCGTTCTGGTTCTCGGCGCTGGCGTTCATGATCCTGCTGGCGGTGCTCTTGAAACTCCGGATTCACTTGGAGTCGCAGCGGGCCAAGGTTGAGGAATTGTATCGGCTGGCGGACGTCGATGCGGTGTGAGACGCCACGCTGCCGGCGCCCGAGCGATTGAGGAGAAGTCTAGTGGAGACGTTTCGACGGTACTGCGGCACGATGATTGGACTCGCCTGGCTCTGGATCGGCACGGTGGTCGTGGCTGTGCAGCCTCCGGCCGGACAGTCTGAGTTCGTGCCAGTTTCCGAGTTGCCGCCGACCGATCAACTGCCGGCGGCGCCGCTCCTCATCACGGCTTACGCGTTTGTCTGGGTCGTCCTGCTCGCCTACGTCTGGTCGATCGGCCGGCGGCTGCGGCGCGTGGATGCCGAGATCTCGCGCGTCGAGCGGCTGGTCGGCGCCCCACGTGCGGACCGTCGGTAAAATGACCGCCGGCCACTTCCTCTTCATTCCGGGCGTTCTGATCGTGGGGATTGTGATCGGGTGGATTCTGGGCTCTCGCGCCGCGCACGATGCGTACACGGCGGAGCTTCGCCGACGGGAAGAGCGAGCCGAGCGGGCGCGAAAGGCGTAGGGATTTACCGCCCGATTCCGAGGCGGTGGGCGAGCACATCGGGCAAGCCGGCTTTCACGACCTTTTCCTGCGCGAGTTCGACAGGGTACGTCACTCGACACAGGCTGACCTCGCGGCGATCGCTGTCCAGAATCGCGTACGCGGCGCGGGGATCGCCATCGCGGGGCTGCCCGATCGATCCGGGATTGATCAAATACCGGAACCTCTCCCCCAGCGGGATCGTGACCTCCGTTTCCGAACCACTCGGCAGCGTGACCTCGAGCCGCTCTTCTTCCTGAGACAGCTCAAACACGACCGGCACATGCGTGTGTCCGAAGACGCACACCGGGCGTCGCGAAGCACGCAGGGCGCGCAGCGCGTCAAGCTCGTCGAACACGTACGCATCCTCATCGAACGGTGAGCCGTGGCAGATCTCGATCAGATCATCGACGATATGCGGTCCGGCGGGCAGGCCGGCCAGGAATTCCCGGTTGTGCTGGGTCAGCGTTTCGAACGTCCAATGAACGGCGCTCCGTGCGATCGCGTTGAAGCCTTCAGAATCTTCAATGCCCGAGGCCACCTTGTCGTGGTTCCCCCGGATGACGACGAGCGGTTCGAGCGCGCGGACGCGCTCGATGACGGCGTTCGGATCGGCGCCGTAGCCGACCAGGTCGCCCAGGACCAGGATGGCATCGTATTTCTGCGCCTTCGAGGCCGAGAGCACCGCATCCAGGGCTTCGAGATTGCCGTGCAGATCGCTCAAGACGAGATAGCGCATAGCTGGTCAGCGCGATTCAATAGCCGAGCCACTCGAGCAGCCGTTCCACGAGTTCGGGCACGGGGGCACGAGAGGCGTCGAGACGCAGATGCGCCTGATCGTATGCCGTCCGGCGGAATGCATAAAGCCGTTCGAGCTGAGCACGATCCTGCGCGAGCGGCCTGCGGCTGTCCGGCGGAAGGCGAGTGATGATCTGATCGAGGGGCACGTCGAGCCAAACGGACGCGCCGTCGCGGTTGATTGCCGAGCGATTCTCCTGATCGACGAACGTTCCGCCGCCGGTTGCGACGACCATGTGGCGGCCGGGGAGCAGGTCCTGGAGGACGCGTCGTTCGACGGCACGGAAATAGGCCTCTCCGTGCCGACTGAAGATCGTCGCCACGCTTTGCCGCTCGCGAGATTCGACCAGCTCATCAATGTCCTCGGCTCGCCAGTCGAGACGAGTCGCGAGTGCCTTGGCGAGCGTCGTCTTGCCGGCGGCCATGAAGCCGACGAGGTAAATCTTATCGGCCTTCACGATCGGACGGATTCGAGTACCTCGAAGAACCCCGGATACGACACCTCGACGGCCTCAGCTCCCTGAATGACGGACGGTCCGCGCGCGCCGAGCGCGGCGATCGCAAACGCCATGGCAAGACGGTGATCGCCTTGCGCATCGGCGATGCCGCCGGCAATCGGGCCCTTGCTTCTGATCACGAAGCCGTCGGATTGTTCGGCGGCGTCCGCGCCGAGCGATCGCAGTCCCTGCACCAGCGCGGCAATGCGATCGCTCTCCTTGAGACGAAGCTCACCGGCGCCGCGGACCTCAATGGCTCCTCCGAAAGTGGCCAGTGCCGCGAGCGCAGGCAATTCGTCGATCAAGCCGGGCACTGCTGAGGGTTCTATCGTCAGCTCCCGAAGGTCGCAATGCTCTATTCGCGCCACGCCGCGGGGTTCGCCGGCGATCACGTCGGTGGTCTCGATTTCAATCTTCGCGCCCGCCTTGCCCAGGATTTCGAGAAAAGCCGTCCGCGTGGGATTCAGTCCCACGTCTACCAACTCGATCCGCGATCCTCGAAGGCCGGCGGCCGCGACTGCCCAGAAAGCTGCCGACGATACGTCGCCGGGCACCCGCAGGTGCACGGCCCGAGGACGGAGCCCTCCCTGCACAAAAATGCGTTCGCGGTCATGTCCAATCTCCACGCCGAACGCCTGGAGCGCGAGTTCCGTATGATTCCTAGTAGGGGTGGTTTCGGCGACGGCCGTCTGACCCGTGGCCAGAAGACCCGCCAGCAGCACGGCGCTCTTGACCTGCGCACTTGGGACGAGCGGACGGAACTGGATGCCCTGGAGCGGACCGCCGTCGATCAGGATGGGTGGCCGTCCGTTGTTCGATTCGATGTGCGCGCCCATCTGTTGCAGGGGCTCGATCACCCTCCGCATCGGTCGGCGGCTGAGCGAGCGGTCGCCGGTCAGCGCCGCACGAAATGGCTGGGCCGCGAGGATGCCGGCCAGGAGCCGCATTGTTGTGCCCGAATTCCGGGCATCGAGCGGCCCGGTGGGTGCACGGAATCTTGTGGGGCCTTGTCCGAGAATCGTCACAGCGAACGACGATCCGTTGATGCCCGTTGATTCGATCTCAACCCCGAGAACCTGCAGGCATGCGAGCGTCGCCGCGCAGTCCGCGCCGGGCGCGAACCCTTCGATGACAGACCTGCCCTCAGCCATGGCCGCGAGCATGGCGTATCGATGGGAAATCGACTTGTCCCCGGGAAGGCGGACATGACCCCGAACGCACTGGGCAGGTTCGACCGTGACGGCTGCCGTCGTCGTCACGTCACGACTATACCATTTCCCTCGAACGGTCCTGTCTGTGTGCACACCGGCAAACATCGTCACTTGACCGATACGAAGCGCTGTGTTACTCATTGCGCCGTCAGCAGTTGCCATCGCGCCCGATTCGCATGACCCAAAACGGTTACGGTGCGGTACGGCTCGAGTTCGGAAGCATCTTCGACATGCTCGATCTCGTGCAAATCGTCGGTGACCACATCAGCCGCGCCGCGGGCATGGACGAGGACACCATGCACTGGGTGAGCGTGGCGGTCCGCGAGTCCGTTGTCAACGCGATCAAGCACGGCAACCGGAACGACCCGTCGAAGCACGTGTTCGTCGAGTTCGTCCACGATCCAGGCGAAGTCAGCATTCGCATTCGCGATCAGGGCGATGGATTCGATCCGGAAAACCTGGCCGATCCGCTGTCGCCCGAGAACATGTTGAAATCGAGCGGCCGCGGCATTTTCCTGATGCGCAGTTTCATGGATGACATCTCGCTCAGCCGGGTGCCCGAAGGTGGGATGGAAGTCCGGATGGTCAAGAAAATCCAGCGCGACGACCCGAAGGTCTGATCGCCCCGCGTAGTGGGATTCACCCCCTCCCAACCTCAATCGCTCGTACAATTCCACGAATGAGTACGCCACAGAACCCGGTGTTTCTCGCCACCGCGGTCGAAATCGTCCTCAGAGCCGGCGAGATTCACATGGCCCAGTTTGGCAGAGCCCTGGCCGTCTCCAAGAAAGGCGACATCGATCTGGTCACTGAGGTGGATGTGGCGGTGGAGCGGATGTGCCGGACCCTCATCACGGAGCGCTTTCCCGACCACGGAATTCTCGCAGAGGAAATGGGGGGTTCCCACGATCCCGTGAGTGATGACGCCCCCTATCGTTGGATTTTCGACCCGCTCGATGGCACCACCAACTACGCGCACGGCCTGCCGATCTTCTGCGCGTCGCTGGCGCTTGAAGAGCACGACCTGCCGATCGTGGCCGCCATCTACGATCCAACTCGAAAAGAGCTCTTCACGGCCGAGCGGGGAAGCGGCGCGTTTCTGAACGGTCTGCCGATGCGGGTGTCATCGTCCGAGCCGCTGGTCAATGCTCTCCTCGTCACGGGCTTTCCGTACGATGTGCACAAGACCGCCGACGAGGTGGTTGGACTGTTCGGCGACTTCATCACGCGGGCCAGGGCCGTTCGACGACTCGGTTCAGCTGCCCTGGATCTCTGCTACGTCGCGGCGGGCAGAATGGACGGCTTCTGGGAGCAGCGCCTCAAGGCGTGGGACATCGCGGCCGGCGCGCTGATTGTCGAGGAAGCGGGGGGAACCGTGAGCGGGCTGCGAGGCGAGCCGTTCGCGTCGCGACTGGGACAGGTCGTGGCGTCGAACGGCCTGATTCACGGCGAGATGATCGATACCATCACTCGCTTCCTCGACGCGCGTGAACGGATCGCATCGGGCTCGCCGTAGACGACGCGGTGCCGCTCGCGTTCCGTCTGTACAAGGCTACGCCACCGCTCTCGCAGATCCGCGAAAACCCCTCGAAGAATTGCGGGCGCCTGCGGCCAAGCATGGCAAGCATGTCGCCACCCTCGGCCTGCTCCTCCACCAGGATCCACCCGACGATTGGCTGCGGATCCACGAGTGCGGCGAGCCAGATGTCGCCATTGCCCTCGTGCAAGTAATCGCGCAGGCTGAACCCGGCGGCCGACGTCTCCTGCATGTAATGCGCAAGCGAACCCATGCTTGCCATGATCTTCTGGCCATCGTAGCCCGCTTGCAGGCAGGAAGTGACCTGGCGCCGCTCCAGACTCCGCGGGAGATCCCACTGGGCTTCGAGCACCATCGGGGCGTTAGGGTCGAAGGGTCGCGATTCAATGGCCGCGACGACTATGACGAGCGCGGTGATGATGCCTCTAGTGCGGAGGAGTCCTGTCGCGAGCGCGGTCGCCAGCGCGGCGGCGGCGACCGTCGGCACCATGTAGCGAATGCGAAATGGATGGCCCTGGAAGAACGCATACCAGGGAAGCATTGCGGCGCAGAGCGGTGACAACGCGATCAGCAGGCCTGTCCGCGCACGATCGCGAAGCGAGACGACCACGATCAGGCCGACGGCCGCCAGTCCGATGGTCGCGAGACCGTATCCGCTGAGCTGGTGCGTTCCCCACCAGACCTCGACGGCGCTCGTCAAGGCCCGCCCCCGAGCCGGATTGTCAGGTACGAAGAAGCCGGTCGATACGAACCACTCTCCGACCGTCGCGCGACTCTCCACGACGAATGCAGCGATGGCGGCCGCGGGATAGACCGCCAGGGTGCTGATAGAGCGAACGAACGGACGGTCCGCACGCCGGCCCATCCAGAGGACGACTGAAGCTGTCGCCACCAGGGCCGCGCAGATCGGCCACGCTTCGTACCGCGTAAGAGCGGCCAGGGCCAGCGCCCCGCCAGCCAGTCGCGGCGATTCCGACACACCGCTCGTCGCCCACTCATAGACCAGCCACGTAGCGGTGAACGTCAAGGCGATGAGTAGCGGTTCGGTCATCGGGGTTGACTGCAAGTACAGGAGGTTCGGATTGGCCACGAGGAGAACCGCGCCGGTCACTGCCGCACTGGTCGAGCCGGTCGCGCTGAGGACCAGCCGTGTCAGCGCATAGCACGCCAGACCCAGCGATGCGATGGAGATGGCTACGCCGGACAGTCCGGATCGATAGAGCACATCGATCTGAACAGGCAGGAGATTGATCAGGTGGGGGAGCGGAAGCCACACGGCGCCAATCTGCTCCCAGCCCGGGGTGATGCTGTCAATGACGCGGCGCGCGACGACGAGATGCGCCTTGGCGTCGTAGTGACTGAGCGTGAGGCCGAGTCGAAAGTACCGCCACGCCGCCAGGACCCCCACGAGCATGGCGCCAGCGGCAACGGCCCGGGCGACCAGGTCGTGGCGTGCGGAGCCAGTGCGGGCACCAGCCGATATAATCACTGCGCACTCAGCATAGCGCACACATTCGGTGTTGCGCCGGTGCTGTGTCCTCCATCATGAAACATGTCGTGCAGTGGATTCAGGCAACCGCGACGAGCCTCGGCGGGCCAGGTCTCTTCATCATTGCGTTTCTCGATTCATCGTTTCTCTCGTTCCCGGAAGTCATCGATCTCCTGATCATCTGGATGGTGATCCAGCATCCGCACAGGATGATCTACTACGCGTCCATGGCCACGCTCGGGTCGCTGGTCGGCTGCTTCATCTTGTATTACCTCGGCCGGAAGGGTGGCGAGGCCTTCATGCGTCGGCGTTTTCAGGGTCCTCATGTGGAGCGGGCGCTCGGTCAGGTTCAACGCTACGGTCTCCTGGCCATCCTCGTACCTGCGCTCCTTCCTCCACCCGCGCCGTTCAAGATCTTTGTTCTGATGGCGGGGGTCGCCTCCGTGCCGCCGATGACGTTTGCGAGTGCGCTCATCGTGGGACGCGGCCTGCGCTACTTCGGAGAGGGCATCTTGGCGCTGTGGTACGGACAGGTGGCCATCGACTACCTGCGTGCGAACAGCGAGACGGTCGCGGTTGGCCTCGCCGCGCTCGTCGTGGTGTCGGCCGCAGGCTATGGATTGTGGCGCCGGACTCGGCGCCGGTCCGCCTCTGGTCTATAATCAGGACCTCGCATGGCGCCTGATCTCTCGGTCGTCATTCCGATCAAGAACGAATCAGCCAGCATTCCTGAGCTGTATCGCGAGTTCACCGCGACGCTCGAGCGGTGGCGCGGGTCGTACGAGATCATCATCATCGACGATGGGAGCACCGACGACAGCTTCAACCAGCTGGCGCTCCTGCAGAGCCGCGATCCCCGCCTCCGCGTCATTCGGTTCAGGCGAAATTTCGGCCAGACCGCGGCGTTCGCCGCGGGGTTCGCGCATGCGCGCGGCCGTTACATCGTGACGGCCGACGGCGACCTGCAGAACGATCCCAGCGAGATTCCGCGGATGGTCGAACTGCTCGAACAGGGCTACGACATCGTCTGCGGATGGCGAAAGGATCGGCAGGATACCTTCATCACAAGGCGATTGCCGTCGATTGTGGCCAACTGGATGATCTCCAAGGCTACCGGTGTCGAGCTGCACGACTACGGCTGCTCGCTCAAGGTGTTCAAATCGGAGGTCGTCAAGCCTCTGCGTCTCTACGGAGACATGCACCGGTTCATCCCGGCGCTGGCAAGTGAGCTGGGTGTGAGCATTACTGAGGTGGTCGTGAACCACCGGCCTCGACAGCACGGCTCTTCGAAGTACGGGCTGTCCCGGACGATTCGCGTGCTGCTCGATATGATCACGGTCAAGTTCTTCCTGAGCTACTCGACACGTCCACTCCAGATTTTCGGATTGATCGGTCTCTTCGCTGGTTTGCTCGGCGTCATTGTGACGGGCTGGCTGGCATATCTCCGGCTCTTTGCCGGTGAGTCCATCGCCAATCGACCGCTCCTGCTCCTCGGGATTCTGCTTCTGTTCACGGGGGTCCAGTTGGTGACGCTGGGACTGCTCGGGGAGCTTCAGGCCCGGACGTATCACGAGTCGCAGAACAAGCCGACCTACGTGATTCGCGAGATTCTCGAAGCCGTTCCGCAACCGGCCCGCGCTCGCGAAGTGCTCGGCGCCTGACCGCGGCGGTTCCCGCGCGCTACCGCCGCGCGGAATAGACGATCGCTCCGGAGATTGAGAACAGGAGGGTCAGCCCAGCTCCGAGCAGTGACAGGACCAGGGCCGATTCGATCGGCAGCCGCAGCCTGAGAAAGTAGTACGAGAACGTCGCCTCACGCACACCCAAGCCATTGACGGATACCGGCAACATCTGTACGAGGAACGACACCGGTACGAGCACGGCCAGGTGCGCGCTCGAGATGGGGATGTGCAGACTGCTGGCAATGGCGGCATAGAACGCAACGAGGACCGCTTGTACGATAACGGCGCCGACGAACCCGTTGAAGAGGGCACCGGGGTTCGCGCGAAACTTGTCGAGCGCCGCGGTCGATCGCTCGATGCGCGCATCGATCCACTGCCGGTGCAGAATTCTCAGCGGGTGAAGGAGTCGAGTCACCAGATTGGGAGCCACCACGGCGGTGACGAAGCTTCCAAGCATCACGCCGAGCCCCGCCCAGATCAGCAACGGTCGGACCGGCATCGCACCGCCTGCGCCGACCGCGAGCGCCACGGTCGAACCGACGGCGGCGACGGCCAGAAGGCCGATCAATCCCAATGCGCGATCGATCAGTACGACGATGGTGGCGAGCGTTCTGGACCGCGCCGGACCCACCGTGTCGCGGATGCGGACGACGTCGCCGCCAATGTTGCTTGGGAGAAAGTTATTGAAGAACGTGGCGACGAGATAGGATGCGACGAGTTTGGTGGCCGGCACGCTGACGTGTTGTGCCGATAGGAGGAGGCCCCATCTCCACACGCTGGCGAGAATCATGACGAGATAGAGCCCCAGCGCAATGGCCAGCCACACAATTGACGCGCTGCGTACCTGCGACCAGAGCCGCGCGAGGTCGGTCTGGCGAAAGAGCAGCCACAGCAGAAGGACACTGACAACCACCTTCACGGCGAGCGTGAGAATTGTACGGCCCGTTGACTGCTGATCTGATGCGGGGTCGTGGTCCATTACCCGGTAGACCTGGCGGACGCCATAAGACGACTATAGCACCGGAGCGGTGGCGGTCGGGGAGACCTGGGATGAGAACGGCGCGTCGCTGCGCATTATTTCTGGCAAATTGACAGTGGCGACTTTCGTGCTGATAATCCTGGCATGCCCAATCAGCGTGGCCGGCCGAGGAAATTCGGGCGCGCGGCACGAGCCCTGGCGCTCACGCTTCCGGACAATGTCATCGCATGGCTGAAGAGCGTCCATCCGGATCCAGCCTGGGCGATCGTCTCGCTCTTCGAGAGGACGACGAGTCCCAGGCGGGCGCGATCGATCACCGATGCAGTCGAGGCCGAGCTCGTGCAGCTGACGCGCAAGCGCTCGATCATTGTCGTCAATCCGGGAATCCTCCGCAGGGTCAATGGCGTCACGTTGCTGCCCCTGGCCGATGGGCGGGCGCTGATTGCGCTCGAGCCCGGCAAGAGCGCGGCCGATCTCGAACTGGCCATCCTGGACCGTCTGGAGAGCGTCACCAGCGGATCGCAGGAGCATGCCGAGCTGACACGGCTCCGACTCTCTCTCCGACGATGGCGCGGTTTCGATGGGATGACGCTTCGGACACGGTCGATCATCCTCGTCGAACGGCCTCAGGCGGCGCCCGCGAAGCAGCCCATCCTGAGGGTAGGCAAGGCTTCGCCGCTTGCCAGGCCCGATCGCGCGGGTGCGCGGCCGTAGCCGGCTCGCGATCGATCCGGCTCGGTCACTCTGTGTGACACCATCAATCGGCGACCAGCGAATCAGGCTCCTCGCCCCATCCGGCATCCTCCTCGCGCTGGCGGCCGCGGCCCTGCCGATGTTCGTCTGGCTCACTTCCGCAACCGTCCGGTTCGTTGACTGGGCGGATGGCGCGCCGGAACGTATGGCACTCGTGCCCGGTGTTCGCCCGCTCGTGTGGGCCACCCTGGGTGCGGTGGGCGTGATAGCGCTCATCATCGGCGCTGGCTGGCGCCGACGATCGCGCGGCGCTTCGCCTCTGTGGCCTCTCGCGCTACTCTGGCTTCCGATCCTGCCATTCATCCCATGGATTCCCGATCGATTCCCGCTGCTTCTCGTGTTCCAGGGGCCGCTTCGCTGGGTGGCCCTTGGAGCAGCGCTGTTCGGCTGGGTGGCGGTCGAATGGACACGTGGCGTCAGCATCCAGCGCATGCCGCGGCCTGGCCCGCCGACCCTGTTCGCCATAAGCCTGCTCGTGTACATCGCAAGCGGATCATTTGTGACGCGCACCGTCGGGATCGGCGGCGACGAACCGCACTATCTGGTGATCACGGAGAGCCTGCTCAAGGACGGCGATCTTCAAATTGAAAACAATCACGCGCAGGGCGACTATCGCACCTTCTTTCAAGGCACATTGAGGCCTGACTATCAGCGGCGTGGCGTCAACGGCACCATTTATTCCATTCATCCGCCAGGATTGCCCGCTCTCCTCGTCCCCGCCTATGCGATCGGGGGATATCGCGGAGCCATGGTCTTCATGTGCCTGCTGGCGGCGCTCGCAGGCCTCCTGGTTTTCAAGGCGGCCGATGAGATAGCGGGCCGGGCGGCGGCGTACTTCACGTGGCTCGCCTACAGCTTCTCGGTTCCCGTCGGTGTCATGAGCTGGATGGTGTACCCCGAAGTACCCGCCGCTGTGCTGACAGCCGCGTTTGCGCTGTGGCTCATCAAGGAGTCACCGGAAGGCGCAGGCCCGTGGTTGCTCCGCGGCACATGGTTGGCGTCCTTTCCGTGGCTGCATACGAAGTTTCTGCCGCTTGTTGCAGCGATCCTGTTGTGCCTTGTCGCAAAGATCTGGCGACGGCCGGCGAATGCCCTCGCACTGCTCGCACCGATTCTCATTTCCGTGGCGCTCTGGCTCTACGCGTACTTCCTGATGTACGGCATCGTCGATCCCTTCGCACCGTACGGGTCGCTCGATCTGGCTCGGTTGTCGAACGAGAACGTTCCCCGCGGTGTTCTCGGACTCTTGCTCGACCAGGAGTTCGGTCTTTTGATCTACTCGCCCGTCTATCTCGTCGCCGGCGTCGGACTCTGGTCCATGATTCGGCGCCCCGAACTCCGTTGGCCGGCGCTTGCTCTGGGAGGCACCGCCGGAGTGTTCGTCGTCGCGGTCACACGCTCGTACATGTGGTGGGGAGGCTCCAGTGCGCCGGCGCGGTTTCTGGTGCCGGTCCTGCCCCTTGTCGCGCCGATTCTTGCCGCGGCCGTTCGCGACCTGGGCCGCGTCGCGCGTCCGCTCGCAGTGGCGGCCTTACTCATGACGCTGGTGACGTTCGGGTACCTTGTCGCGAATCCATCGCTTCGGATGATCGTACAGAACCGAAACGGCGTCGGTGCGATGCTCGAGCAGGTGCAGGCGGGAGCGCCTCTTGTGCTGACACTGCCCAGTTTCATCGCCGAAAACTGGTTGGCCGAGATTCCGCTCGTCCTTCCGTGGATCGCCGCGCTACTGCTTGGATGGCTGGCCGCGCGCGGAGCAGCGCGAGGCTCTGTCGAGCCATCACCGGCCGCGTCGTTCAGAATCGGAGCCGTGGGCGCTGTGGTGGCGTTGTTGATTGGCTGTCTGCTGGGTAGCTTTGCGGTTCCCGTCCAGGCTCATGCGGCCATTGCCAACGACGGCCGCCTGAGCCTGATGGATGAATACGACCCACCGCGCCTCAGTGCATTTGACTATCGACGCTTACGCATTGTGGACGACGACACGCTGTTCCGCCGAGTGACGGTCGAGATCGCGCGGGATGAGTATGCAGACCGAGAATCGCTGGCAATCGCGGGTCCCGTCTGGCTGCCCGCGGGCCGGTACGAGGCGACGACCCGGTTTCGCACCTCGCGGCCATTCGAGGGCTCGCTGGTGATTCTGGACGGAAGCGGGCCACGTCCGCAGTTTGCGGAGCTGAGCGGGCCTCTTTCGAACCCGGCGCGTCTGGCATTCGAGCTGCCGATAACGGTGCCGCGCGTGCACGTCGAGGCCACTCGGCCCGAGCTGGCGCAGCAGGCAGAGAAGACTGACATTCGCCCGGTTTCCCTGGTTGCAAGGAGCGCACGGCTCGACGTCAGGGGAGTGAGGTCCGTGCAGCCTCTGGCCTCGCGACCCGGCGCCTACATCTTTTTTCTCGACGACAACGCCTATCCAGAAGGTGAGTTCAGCTGGACGCGCGGTGGGCGGCAAACCGAGCTTCTGGTGACGTCGTCGGGCGTATCGGCGCTGCGGTTCAGGCTTCAGAACGGTGCATCTGGCGGATCGGTGCACCTGTCCGTCGCGGGCAGTGGCCGCGACTTCAGTCTGGCTCCCTGGGAAACGCGAACGATTGAGATGCCCGTCCCGCCCGCGGCTCGATGGGTGCGGGTGACGATTTCCTCGGAGGGCGCGTTTCGACCCTCCGACGTCGAGTCCGGTTCAAGAGACACTCGCTTGCTCGGTTGTCGATTTTCGGTCGCATTGATCACGTCGTGAGCACCGCGGAACTCGTCAGCCGGCTGCATGGCACAATTGACTTCTCAAACCCCCGCCCGAATAATTTGAGATGATCACGCCTGTTGACACGACCCACGGCTGCGCGATGTGTCGCGCTCAGGATCTTCCAGTTCATGCGCATCGCGATCATGTGGCGCCACTTCTTCGAGTACGGCGGGATCGCCGTGTACACGCGGCGCATCGTCGAACATCTCATCCGGCTGGATCAGCGAAACGAGTACGTGCTTCTGGTTCCTGAGGGAGCACACCTGACCGATGCAGGGCAAGGGGCGCGGGTGGTGATCGTCTCCGCAAGAACGCGAATCGGCTGGGATCAGGTCGCCGTGCCGCGCATTGCCAAGCGTGAGCGCATCGATTTGGTGTTCAATCCAAAACTGTCGGTGCCTCTGGCCGGACAATTCCGTCGAGCGTTCATGTTGCACGGCATGGAGCAGTTTCTGTTTGGGCGTTTCTTTCCGCCCGTCGATCGACTCTACTCGCGGCTGGCGATGCCACAGTTCTGCCGCCGCGCGGACGTGATCTTATGTCCGTCGCATGCGGTCAAAACTGACCTGTTGGCGCAGTTCGATCTGCCGGCGGATCGCGTCGAGGTCACTCCGCACGGAGTGGATGAGCGGTTCCGGGCGCTTTCACCGGATGCCGTCCGAACCCGGGTGCGCGAACAATATCGCCTCCCTGAGCAGTATTTGCTCGTCGTCGCGGGATTGACACCGCTCAAGAATCTGGCGAGCATTCTGCGGGCGTTCGCGGCCGCTGCCGGGTCCGTGCCCCATCAGCTTGTGCTCGCAGGATTCGAGCGCTGGCCACAGAATGACGCCTCCACCCTGATCGATCGGTTGGGATTGACCGACCGGGTGGTTCGTGTCGGCTGGGTCGCCGACGACGACCAGCCGGCCCTGTATCAGATGGCGGGCGCGCTGGTGATGCCGTCGCTCTACGAAGGTTTCGGCTTGCCAGTGGTCGAAGCGATGGCGGGAGGGTGCCCGGTGATCACCTCAACGGGTGGCGCATTGCCCGAAGTCGTTGGCGATGCCGCCCTGATCGTCGATCCGTATGACATCGACGCCCTGAGCAGTGCCATGACGCGTGTCCTGCTGGAGCCGACTGTCGCGCGAGCGCTTGCCGAGAAGGGGAGGGTGAGGGCTCGCGCGTTCGATTGGACCGCGACGGCCCGCCGCGTTCTCGAGATCTTCGAACGGCTGGGTCCGATCGTTTCGTCGAGCGCAGTGTCCTGCTGCATGGCGATGCTGTGAATGAAGCCACTCGAGCGGCAACCATTGCACCGGCTCCCCCGGCCGCGAGCGAGCAGCTTCGCCCGATGCGCATAGGGCTCATGCTCCGGACGCTCGACGAGCGAGGCGGGGTCGGTGTCTATACGCGCTACCTCGCCGAGGAGTTGCTCGCGCTGGATCGCGAGAACGAATATGTCCTCTTCTATGCGAATCCTACACACCTCGGGCGCTTTGCCGGCCTCCCGAATGTCGCCGAGGTGGTGGTTCCGTCGCGAGGCAAGGCGCTCTGGGATCAGGTGGCGATTCCGCTGGCTTGCTGGAAACACGACATCGATGTGGTGTTTCACCCGAAATTCACGGCGCCGCTCCTCGCCCCGGCGAAGACGATGATGGTCCTGCACGGCGCCGACTGGTTTATTCCGGAGCATGCGCGGTTCTACAAGCCTCTCGATGTCCGGTACATGAAACTCATGATGCCGCTGTATCTCTGGAAGTGCGCGCGCATCATCTCGGTGTCGCAGCTGACGACCGATGAGTTCGAGCGGATTTTTCCAAACGCCCGCGGGAAGATCACCACCGTGTATTTCGGACCGGGCGCGCACTTTCGACGCGTCGATGACGTCGATGCTCGAAACGCCGTGAAGAGAAAGTATCGCCTTCCCGATACGTTCATATTGACGCTGTCCGGGTACGATCGGGGGAAACGCAAGAATATCGACAGAGTCCTCGAAGCGTATCGCCTCTTCCACGGACGGACCCCGCACGCGCTGGTTGTGGGAGGCCGCGACTGCGAGCGGTTCCGCGCGGACTTCGAGATTCCTCCCGACGGGTATGGCGCTGATATTCATTTTCCCGGATGGATCGATCAGGAAGACCTGCCAGCCATCTACTCGATGGCCAGCTTATACTTGTATCCCTCCAACCTCGAGGCCTTCCCGATTCCGCTGACTGAAGCGATGGCGTGCGGCACGCCAATCATCACCTCGTCGCTGAATGGTCTCAAGGAGATCGCGGGCAATGCGGCCCTGTTCGTGGACGCGGACGACCCTCGCGCCATTGCCGAGGGCATGGAACGGGTCCTGTCGGATAGCAGCCTGAGCACGGCACTCAGCGCGCGAGCCCTGGAGCGGTCGCACATCTTCAGCTGGAAGAAGTGCGCCCGGGAAACCCTCGCGCTCATCCAGAGCCTTCGGGATCCGGTTCGTATTCGGGCGTGACACACGATCTCACGCTGGAAGAATCGGCTCAATCCACGGCAATCCTGGCGAACGCCGGCTGGCTGACGTTCGGTCGACTGGCCGGCGACGTGCTGGGCTTCCTGCTGTTCGTCGTCGTCTCTCGCACATTCGGACCGGAGGGCACGGGGTTATACGCGTACGGCTTTGCCATATCCGGCTTTGTGTACGTCGTGGCGACGCTCGGGCTCGAGGACTTCGGCGTTCGCGAGTTTGCCCGCCGCGCCGCGGGCGATCGACCCGACCTTCTCGACAGACTGCTGACAGCGCAGCTGGCGCTGCTCACCGTGCCCGTCGTGGCGCTTCTCGCGTTCCTGTGGCTGAGCCATACGTCGATCGAGATTTCCACGATCATCATCTTGTTCTCGCTGTACCAGATTGGCTTGGCGCTTTCGCGAACTCTCTTCGTGCCGGCCTTTGCCAATCAGGCCATGGCAGGACCGGCCATGACCGAGCTTGTGTGCAGGATGACGGGCGTTCTACTCAGCCTCTCGTTCATTCTCGTCTTCAAGTTCTCATTGGTTTGGGCGCTGAGCGCGTTCCCCATCGCCGGCGCGCTGCTCGTCATCGCGGCAAGCCGATCGCCCAGACATCATCTGGGCCAGAGGTTGGGGCTCTCGGCTCACGATCTGCCCGCCATCGTGCGGGCCGCCTGGCCCTTCGCCGTGGCCGAGTTGGTGTTTCAGTTCTACGCCAGAGCCGACGTCATTCTGGTGTTATGGATTGTGGGAGGAGCGGCGGCCGGGATCTATGCGTCCGCCTTCAAGTTCGTCGAAGTGGGTCTCGTGCCGCTCTTTTTTCTGGGACTGGCCGCGTACCCGGGACTCAGTCGTCTGGCCGGGCGGGACGACGAGCTTGCGGCGGTGTACAACCATCTTCTTCGAAACTCGCTGTTCGTGGGCGGCCTGGTGGGGTGGGGACTGGTGTTCGTCGTGCCGAATGCCGTGGGGCCGATTCTTGGTGACCGGTTTCTTGGCGTTGGCCCTCTCGTCCGCATCATGTCAGTTCTGCCGGTCCTGATGGCTATCGAGATTGCGTCCAGTCGTGTTCTGTTGGCGACCCACAAGCCGGTCCAGCGAGTCATCAGACAAGCCTGGGCCACGGCGATTAACGTCGGGCTGAACGTTCTGCTGATCCCTCGCTTTGGCTCGATCGCGGCGGCGTACACTGCGATCGTGGGGTTGCTCGTGGCAGATGGGCTCTATCTGCAGGCGACGCAGAGCCCGAAGGTTATCGCCGCCTCCTGGTCCTCCGTCGGAGCTTTCCTCGTTCCCGTTGCGGCCGCGGTGGCGGCCGGAGCGCTGTGCGTGTGGTGGCCAGCACCGGAGTGGCTGATGGCTGGAGCCACGCTGGCCGCGTATTTGATCGCTGCGGGCATTGCTGGTGTGATCCCGAACGAGGCGACCGCCTGGCTCCGGGCCACGCGTCGTGCCGCCGATGCTTGATCGCCCGGGCAAGCCGGGTCTCATCGCCATCGTCGTTCTGACGATGAACCAGCGCGAGAAGACGTTGCGGTGTCTCGCCAGTCTGCGCGAGGTCGAGGACGTTCCAAACCGGGTCCTCCTCTGGGACAACAGCTCGGAGGATTCGACCGCCGAGGCCGTCATGGCTTCCTTTCCCGAGGTGCTCGTGCATCGCCATGACACGAATCTGGGAGTCGCCTCCGGCCGGAACGCCGCCGCGCTGCTGGCCGCGAATCATTTCGATTGCACGCATCTGCTGTTTCTGGACAACGACACTACCGTCAGTCCCGATTTTCTCCGGTGGCTGGCGGAGCCATTCGAAGAGGACGGGCGCCTGGCGCAGACCACTCCGAAGATTCGGTTCTACAACGACCCGAAGGTGCTCTATGGTGCCCGGGGCTGCGGCATCAATTTCTGGATGGGCCGCACCGCGCACATCGGCTACCGTGAGATCGATCGCGGCCAGTACCGATGAGCGCGTGAGCTGTATTCCGAGCGGCGGTTGCATGCTCGTGCGGCGGGACGTCTTTGAGGAGTTGGGCGGGTTTGACTCCAGATACGATCCCTATGGCCCCGAGGATCTGGATTTCGGTCTGCGAGTCCAGGCAGCCGGCTATCGCGCGCTGTACATTCCCGAGGCCGTCATCTTTCACGATCCGGAGCCCGGCAAGACGGTGTCGGGCGGGCAGTTCACGGAAAGCTACGCCTGGTATCGAGCCAGACACTGGCTGCGATTCCTGGCGCAGCACGGCACGACGAGCCAGAAAGCCGGTTTCTTTTTGATCGGCGCTCCGTACCTTCTGTCGGGCATCGTAATCCGGGAGGGACGAAGGGGAAACTGGAGAGCGCTGAAGGGCCTCGCACGGGGCGGATTTGACTTCGTCCGATCCGCACTGAGCACGAGCAAAGAATCGTGATGTTTCGAGGCCAGAAAACTCTCCACCGCGCGGCCAGTCGCGTGCGAAGCCGGTTCGTCGATGGCGCCCTGATTCTCCTCTACCACAGAGTCACGAGCGAGAAGGCGGACCCCTACTTCCTCAATGTCACCCCCGAGCGCTTCACGGAACACCTGCAGATCATTCGCCAAAGGAAGAAGGCGACGCGTCTGACAGACCTTGCCCGACAGGTCGAGCAAGGGCGGGTCACGCCGGGCGGCATCGTCGTGACTTTCGATGATGGGTACGCGGACAACGTTCACACGGCAAAACCGCTGCTCGAGCGCTTCGACACGCCGGCCACCGTATTCGTGACCTCGGGTTTTCTAGGAAGGCAGGAATGCTGGTGGGATCGCCTCAGCCGGTTGCTGCTGGGCGGACCCCTGCCGGGCACGAGCGTCACCCTCAGCGTGGCGGGGAAGCCGCAGACGGTCCGGTCAGAATCCGCTGAAGGCCTGCTGCGCGCGGTTCATCGACTGATTCGACCCGCTGACGAGGACACCCGAGAGAGTGTCCTCGATGAACTCGCGAAATGGGTGGGCGATCCATCCAGACAAGTTGCAGGCTACCGTTTCATGACGGCCGATGAGCTCGTTGAGTTGAGCCGCAGCGAGATGATTGAGGTCGGCGCGCACACGGAAACGCATCCGGTGCTCGCTTCATTGAGCGAAACAGCGGAGCGCCGTGAGATCGTCGAGAGTCGGGCCGCGCTCGAGCGCGTGATTGGGCGCCCGGTAACGAGCGTGTCGTTTCCCTATGGACAGCGAACCGACTACACCTCCCGCACACTGCACACGGTGCGAAACGCCGGCTTTGAGCAGGGATGCACAGCCATCCCCGACGTCGTCTGGCGGCGCACGCCACAGCTCGAACTGCCTCGCCTCTGGGTCTACAACTGGACGGGCGACGAATTCTCTCGTCACCTGTCCAGTTGGCTTGGAACCTGAACGCCGGCTCTAGGGCCAGCGCACCAGCACCACGTTCGACCGCTCTTGCTTAGGACCGCGCGTTGAATCGCGCGCGTGCGTCGAGACCATGAACCCGACGAGCTCCCCGGATCGGGGAACCCACGATTCGAGAGGCTCCTTCTTCGTATGCGGCCCCAGGGTATCTGCCCTGATGTTCTTGCACGTCTGGCCGGGCTTGAGCCACTCGTATGTGGCTGCGTACCACTGACCGTCGATCTTCGCGAACACCCACGGGTTGCCTTCGGTGCCGCCCTTGACCGGCCAATTGCCCGACTTCGTGTGCTCGATGCAGAGCGGCGGCAAATCGAGCGTGATGTCGGTGATCTTCGACGTCACATCCCAGTCGCTTACATCGGTGTGCAGCCAGTTGACCTGACTGAGGTTGATGTCGTCGCCAGGGATGCCGTTGTCCGGCGGATCGTCCGGCGGATCCGGATCGGGATCTGGATCGGGTGTAGGCGGCGGTGGAGTGCCCTTCGCCTTGACCGTTACGCGAATGGTGACCTTGACGTCAGGAGAATCGGGGCCGCTGTAGACAACGGTGACGTTGAAGCCGCCCGGATCCTTGTACACATGCGTGACTTCGATGGAACTCTTGCCAACGTTCAGGTTTTCCGACTTGCCGTCGCCGAAACTGATCTTCACCGAGCCCTGCGCCTTGGCCCCGTTTGAGACCTCGATCGTGAACGTCGCGGCCTCGTCTTCCGTAGGTTCGTCCGGCGAGACGCTCAGGTCCACGGACACCGGCTCGCGCACGGTCACCTTCGTCTGTGCGGACTGCGCTTCATGAACCTTCACGGTGACGGTTGCTGACGATGACGTGGTCAAGCGAGCCTTGGCAATGCCCGACTGATCGCTCGCGATGGCGGTTGACGGAGAAACCGTTCCGCTCGTCGCCGAGAAAGTGACCGGCGCACCGGCAACCGGAGCCCCGGCCGCGCTTGTGACCCTGGCGTACAGGTCAACTCCTCCGCCTCCAGCCGGGAGGCTCTCTGGCTGAGCTTTAATCGCAACGTGGGCCACTTCGCCTGACGTCACGGCGATTTCGACAAAGCCGCGGGCGCCGGCCGATGCGGCGTCTATCCTCGAGGTTCCCGCCTCGCCCGGAGCCTTGAACATCACCTGTGCCGTTCCGCCCTGCGTGCGGACCTTCTGCCGATCGACCTGTCCAGTCGACGCGGTGATGAGCACCTCGGTGCCGTCCTTGACCGGCGCCCCGTCGGCTTCCTTGACTGAGATCGCGATTTCCGTGGATCCGTTCACCGGAACCAGCGGGTTGGACGCGCTGAGCGTTATGACTGAATCCGTGGGCGCGAGAATGCTGCCCTTGGACGCTTCACACGCCGAGAGGAGCGTCGTGAGAACAATGAAGGGTGAAAGTGAGCGGTAGCTTGCCGTAAGCGTCGGGTCTTCGCACCATTGGGGGAGCCCTCGAGTGATAGACAACCGTGTCGACGGACCTATCGGCAGGTCCTGCTTCACGCTTTAGCGTTTTCTTTCGTGAGCCTGCCGTTGATCTCACAGGGCGACTCGGTCCGATACAGTTAGACGCATGACGATCGGGGTAGGGCCGTGCAGGACCGTGATATATTTACGAGTCACTTTCGCTCACACCTTCGCCAGGGAGCCGGGCACACCTCAACTGTCGATGCGGGTTTTCGTCACGGGCGGCACCGGATTCACGGGAAGCCACCTTGTCCGTCGTCTATTGACTCGTGGCTACGAGGTCAGGGTCCTGGATGCGTCTGCGGGCCTGTTCGCGGATGAGCTTCGAAAGGCCGGCGCCGACATCACGCTCGGGAGCGTGACGGATGCGCCGCTCGTGGATCGCCTGACGGCCGGCGCCCGCCGGGTGTTTCACGTGGCGGCGGTGTTCCGTCAGATCAATCTGCCGAAAAGCGTGTATCACGAAGTCAATGCCGTGGGCACGAAGATCGTCGGGGAGGCGGCGCTCCGGCACGGAGTTGAGTCGTTCGTGTACTGCTCCACTCAAGGCGTGCACGGCGATATCAAGTCGCCTCCTGGCGACGAGACCTCGCCGATTCGGCCGGAGGACTATTACCAGGTTACGAAGTACGAGGGGGAGCAGGAAGTGGCGGCACTCGTCGCACGGGGCCTGCCGGCGACGACGCTCCGGCCCATGGCGATCTACGGCCCAGGCGATCCGGCCCGTTTCCTTTTTCTTTTTCGCGCGGCCCGTCGTGGGCGCTTTCTTATGTTCGGCTCGGGAGAGACCTTCTATCACCCGTTGTACATCGACAATCTCGTGGACGCGTTCGAGCGGGCGGGCGAGCGGCCGGGCACCGGCCAGGTGTACCTGATCGGCGACGAGCGATATTGCTCGCTCAACGAACTGGTTCAGGCGGTGGCGACCAGCATGGGCGTCGAGCTGCGCATCATCCACCTGCCGTTTGCGCCGCTCTGGGTTGCCGCGGTCATCTGCGAGGGGGTCTGCACGCCCCTCAGGATTGAGCCCCCGCTCTTCCGGCGCCGCGCCGACTGGTTCCGGCAGAATCGTGCGTTTCGCATCGATAAGGCGAAGAACGAGCTCGGCTACCATCCGGCAGTGGACCTGCCCACCGGGCTCGCCCGGACCGCGGCATGGTATCGTGAACACGGTTATCTCTAGGGGACCTTATGTGCGGCATCGCCGGCTTTCTTGACACGCGAGCGGGTGGACACGTTGCGACCGATCGTGTCGCGACGATGCTCGACACAATCGTCCATCGCGGCCCAGACGACTCCGGGATTCACGATGGCGGCGCTGCGGTCATTGGTGTGAGGCGCCTGAAGATCATCGATCTCGAGGGCGGACATCAGCCGTTGTCGAACGAAGACGGCACGCTGTGGATCGTCTACAACGGCGAGATCTACAACCACGCGAAGATCCGCGCCGAGCTCGAGGCACTGGGCCATCGGTTTCGCACGCGCTGCGACACCGAAATGGTCGTCCACGCGTGGGAGGAGTGGGGAGAGGCCGCGGTCACGCGCTTTCAGGGCATGTTCGGTTTCGCCCTGTGGGAGGCCCGGACGTCGTCATTGTGGCTCGTGCGCGATCGGCTCGGCATCAAGCCCCTCTATTACGCGTGGGACGGGTCGCGCCTGGCGTTCGGATCGGAAATCAAGGCGGTGTTGGCCTCTGGCGCGGTGCGGCAGGAGCTCGATTTTCAATCGCTCTATCATTATCTCGGCTACGAGTTCGTGCCGGCTCCCGCCACCATGTTCAAGGGGATTCAGAAGCTGCCGGCGGGGAACCTCCTGAAGGTCAGTCAGGGACGACTCGAGGTCAAGCCCTATTGGGATGTGCGCTTCGAACCAGCGGACCTCTCCGAGGCGGAGTACATCCAGGAGATTCGCCGCCTGCTCGGCGAGGCTGTCGAAAAGCGCCTGATGGCGGAAGTGCCGCTCGGCGTGTTTCTCTCAGGGGGACTCGATTCGACGGCCGTGCTCGCGTACGTGCGGCAGGCTACGAGCAAGCCCATTCCTACGTTTACGATCGGCTATGGCGATCCCACGTTCAGCGAATGGGAGTACGCGCGACGGGCCGCGAAATACTACGGCACGGATCATCATGAGATTGTGATCGATCCGATCACACCCGAGCTCATCGAACGCACGGTCTGGCATCTCGACGAGCCCATGACGGATCTCTCGTCGATCCCGTTCTACATCCTGTGCCGGCGCGCCCGCGAGCACGCCACCGTCTGCCTGTCCGGCGAGGGCGGCGATGAAGTATTCGTCGGGTACGATCGCTTCATCGCCTCGAAGCTGCACCATCAGGTGTATTCGCGCATTCCCGGCGCGGTCCGGCGCGGCATGGTCGAGCCTCTCGTCTCGTGGCTGCCCGATCAGGATCAGAAGAAGGGCGCCGTCAATCTCTTGAAGCGATTTGTTGAAGGTGCGACCAGACCCGACGAGGCCGGGCACATGCGCTGGCAGTATTTCTCGTCGACGGAACAGGACCAGGCGCTCTTCACGGGCGCATTCCTATCCCACGTCAATCAGGATCCATTCGAGCCCATCCGGCGCTGGAGCGAACGCGCCGGCACGACGGACCGCTTGTCGAAGGAGTGCTACGTCGATCTTCGGCTGACCATGCCGGATTCAGTGCTGATGAAGGTGGACAAGATGTCCATGGCGCACTCCCTCGAGGTGCGCGTGCCGTTCCTCGATCATGCGCTGGTCGAGTTTACCGCCCGTGTGCCCAGCCACCTGAAGTTTCCAGGCGTGAAGACCAAAGCCATCTACCGGAAGGCAATGCAAGGCATCCTGCCTCCATTCATCCTCGAGCGCGGCAAGCAGGGATATAGCCTGCCGATCAAGAACTGGCTGCGCACCGACCTGCGCGAGTACATGGTCGCCACACTCAACGGTTCGCCACTCATCCGCGAGTACTTCAACGTCGGCTTCGTTGGACACTTGATCGATCAGCACCTGCGCCGGACTCACAACCACAATCACGTGCTCTGGGCGCTCATCAACGCCGCGCTCTGGCATCGCCGCTTCATCGAGGAACGTCCGGCACGGGCGGCGTAGAAGCGGCCGCGGACGAGGCCGGTGAGCCGCAACGCTCTCAAACTGGCGGGCAGGCTGGCCCTCACGTTCGGGCTGCTGGCCGTGCTGGTGTTCGTCATCGTCGACCCGGCCGAGCTCCTGCGGGCCATCCGCAGGATGCGCCTCAGTGCGCTGGCGCTCGCGGTGATGCTCGCGGCTGGCGACCGCGTGCTGATGGCCTATAAATGGCGCCTGCTGCTCGTGGCTCAGGGCGTCGCTATTCCACTGCTGACGGCAATCCGCGCGTACTTCGCGACGACCTTCGTCGGTCTCTTCCTGCCGATCACGATCGGAGCCGATCTCATACGTGTGCTGGCCGTTCGGGAGTTTGGCCTCCGTGAGGTCACCGTGTCGATCGTCCTCGAGCGCGTGATAGGCCTCATCGCCATGGGATCGGTGGCGCTCGTCAGCTGCTGGCTGCTCGCATCGTCCGTGAGCCACGCACCGGCGGCGCCTATTGCCGTGATTCTTCTGACGATCATCCTGATCGCGGCTGGGGGACTCGTCGTGTCCTTTTGGCTCTTGAGACGATGGGGAGCGACGGCTTCTTTTCCCGAATCGCGGTTCACGAAACTGACCCGGGCGTACGATGCGTACCGCGAGAAACCTGGGGTGCTCGGTTGGTTCTTTGTGCTGTCTCTCGTCGAGAGCCTGATTCCGCCGGTATTGAACTACGTGGTGGCGACCGGCCTTGGTCTGGCCCTGCCGTTCTGGATGCTCCTGGCGACGGTGCCTCTTGCGCTGACGCTCGCCCGGCTGCCGATCTCTCTTGGCGGCTTCGGCGTGCAAGAGGCTTCGTTCGTGTACTTCGCGGGCCTGCTCGGCATACCGCGCACCGAAGCGCTGGCGACCGTGCTGGTGGCGGGCGGTGTGTTGATCATCACGCTTCTTCCGTCCGCGTTCGATACGGCCATGCTCGATCTGCGACGACGCGGCGCCCCGCAACCATCAGGTTAGCGGCTCTCCGGCGAGGGGCAGCGCAGGAGTGACCCGAGAATCGCTGTGCTATTCTTACGCGCGGTGGCCGAAAAGCTCGATAACGTTCCCCGCGCGATCTTCGAGGGCGGTCAAAGCAAGCGCCAGCGATACCAGGAGCTCGTGATTGGCGACACGAGCTGGTCTTCGCTCTTGAAGTACGAGCTGATCACCATGCTTGCGTGCCGCCGGGTCGGCGCGCTTGGCCTCGCGCTCCGGTCAAAACTCTATCCGTACCTGCTTGGCTCGTGCGGCCGAAACGTCTTCTTCGGCGCCGATGTCGTGCTGCGTCATCCACACAAGATTCGCATCGGCAACAACGTCGTCATAGACGACGGCGCGGTGATCGACGCCAAGGGGCGATCGAACCGCGGCATTTCGATTGGCAGCGGCGTCTTCGTCGGCCGCCACACGAGCCTTCATACGAAAGACGGCGATCTGGAGCTCGAAGACGGCGTCAACATCAGCTCGTTCTGCACGGTGTTCTCGATGAGCACCGTGCGAATCGGCGCCAACACGCTGATTGCGGGCTATGTCTCGATTGTCGGAGGCGGTCATGACTTCGATCGGACCGACGTCGCGGTCATCGATCAGCCTCGGTCGTCACGAGGCATTCAGATTGGCGCGAACAGCTGGATTGGCACGGGCGTGTCGATTCTCGATGGCGTCACCCTGGGCCACGACGTCGTCGTCGGAGCGAATGCCGTCGTGACAGGTGACCTGCCCGACTTCGCCGTGGCGGCGGGTACCCCTGCACGAGTCCTTCGCGATCGCCGCGCGGCCATTGAATCGCGCTCCTCTTGAATCCCCCTCAACTGTTCGGTGGTCGTTGGTTGCCATGGGTTCTGTCAGCGGCGATCTCTGCCGGCATTTTCTGGTATCTGATCTCTCAGATCGATCCGGCGGAGCTGATCCGGGCGGTTCGGCGCATGGCGGCCGGTCCGCTGATGGCGTACGGCGCGCTGACCGTGGTCGGTGTCCTCGCACGCGCATCGCGCTTCTGGATTCTGCTCGCCCGGCGAGTACCGTTCCGCGTCATGCTCGCGGTCACGCTGGCGCGAAATCTCTTCATCGACCTGATTCCCGCGCGCCTGGGCGAGCTGTCGTACGTCTACCTGTTGTCACGGCGCGCCGGCCGGCCGGCCGAAGAGGGGCTGGCGAGCCTGGCCTTGTCGATTCTGTTCGACATGGCCGCACTGGCTCCGCTTCTGGTTCTGGCGCTGGTGATCGTTGGCGGGGGAGACGGGTTTTCGGTCGGATGGTTGATGGCGGCGAGCGGCGCGCTCGCGGTAGCGGCGGTCGTCACGATGCGGCTTGCCGAGCCGCTGGTGAGGCTTGCGGCACGGATCCTCAGACGGCGAACAGCAAGCGCCCGACTCGCCAGGGTAGCCGGGAAACTGGATGAAACCGCGGAGCACCTGCGTGACACGCGGAGGCGCGGCGTGTTCCTCCAGGTGTTCGGAATCTCCGCCATCATCAGGCTCTGCAAGTTCGGCAGTTACTACGCGCTGTTTCTGGCCGTGATGACGCCCTACGGCTACAGCGTGGGGACGTCCGGATTCTTTCGCGTGTTCCTGGGCGTGGTGGGCGCCGAGATCGCTGCGGCGCTCCCGATTCACGGGATCGCCGGCTTCGGCACGTTCGAAGGCGCGTGGGCGTTCACGTTCACGCGCCTCGGATTCAGCCGCGAGCATGCCATCATTTCCGGAATCGTCGCCCACGCGATCTCCCAGCTGGTCGAGTACACGCTCGGAGCCGCCGCATTGCTCTGGTTGATGAGGCCGGGAATTCCACGATCCGAATCCACGACCGCAACGGCGTGATGGCCCTGTTCACTGCGGGCTGGGACGTCGATGGACCGCGTGTGCCTCGAACTACTGCGTTTTTATTGTGCTAGACTTCGCTCGTCCTGACCGCATGACGAACGCCCTCGCAGAAACCGCTGATTCGCGGCCTCTACCGGACGACGACATTCTCGAGCACGAGCTGAAGTTCATCGTTCCAATTCAGTGCGCGAGCTCCGTGCTCGACTGGCTGAAGCGCGTCTGCGCGCCCGATCCCGTGTATCCGCGAGGCATCGTGTCCAGCATTTATTACGACACGCCGTCCGGCGCTTCTCTTTTCGAGAAACTGAATAGCGACTACTTGAAGACAAAGATTCGGCTGCGCTGGTATCGGGATCCGACGGATCCCACGCGCGATAGCTTCGCGTTTCTCGAGGGAAAATACCGCGTCGGGAATTGCCGCGACAAAGCCCACCTCGAGATGCCGTTTACGGGGTCCTGGGTGGCGAGCCTGCCGCTCGATGATCCACGGCTTCGTTTGATCCCACAGCGGCTGCGAACGGCGGGGTATCCGGTTGATCCCGCCGTGGTGCCCTGGATGCTGGTTCGATACGAGCGATTCCGATTCATCGAACCCGCCTCTGGTGTCAGGGTCTCGTTCGATCAGCACATCAGTGCGCCGGCCTGGAATCGACAGGCGATGCGCCCCGCCGCGCCAGCACGCCTTCCGGTGGCGGTTGCCGAGATCAAGGGAAAGACGGACAGTCTGCCGCCCGCGTTGTACGGGCTCATCGCGCGCGGCGGGCGGAAGGCCGCGTTCTCGAAACTTACTGGCTGCTACCTGCAGATGCTGCGGGTATCGGTATGAGCTTTCTGCCCGAAAGGACCGTATGCAGAAGCAGTTGAACAGCATCCTCTCAACGCTCGCCGCCGGTAACAACGTGGCGATGAATCAGGTCGGGTTCGGATCGTTCCTGTTCTTGATGACGATCTCGCTCCTGAGTGCCTTTTTCATCTCATATCTGTACGTACAGTTCTATTCCAGCCGGGCGACGGGCAGTCAGGTGCACCGTGCATTTCCGCTGCTCGGCATCTCGATTACAGGCATCTTCGTTGCCATCCAGTTCTCCCTGCCGCTGTCGCTCGGCTTGCTCGGTGCACTGTCGATCGTCCGCTTCCGGACGCCCATCAAGGAGCCGGAGGAAATCGGCTTCATCATGCTCGTCATCGCCACGTCCATTGCGTGCGCGACGTTCAAGATCATGTTCCTCGGTCTCGTGCTCCTGATCGCCGTCATCGCGCTGATCATCCAGTCGCTGGCCCCGCGCGCCATGCGCGGCGCCTCTCGTGACGGTCTCATCGTGGTCTCGGTGCCGGCCAAGAGCTATCTCGAGAATGGCGCGGCGATCAGTGCCCTCATCGAAAAGCGGTTGTCGAAGGCGCGGCTCGAGAGCGTGTCGAAGACGAGCGAGGAGATGGTGATTTCCTACAATTTCGGCGGCCTGACAAACCAGTCGCTTCTCGCGCTGCAGGCCGACCTTCAGGCGCAGGCGGCGGGGTCGAACTACAACGTGTTCTTCAACCGCCCCGGGGCGCTGTAGCGATCGCCTGATCGTCGGGCGCTGGATCGGCAAACTGCGCGCTCCTCGGTCTGCCCGATGACTCCATTCCGACAGCCGCGCCAACCGCGTCGACAATTCGCGAGGATGGCCAGTGCGAGCGTGGTGCTTGCGCTGTCGTTCGGGCACGCGCTGGCCCGGCCTTCAGGGCAGTCCGACAAGACGACTCAATCTTCCACGGCGGGTATCGACGGTAATCACATCCGCTGGGTCCGGATCCCGGCTGGTCAGTTCATGATGGGCTGCGTGCCGCAGGACACAACCAATTGCAGCCGACGAGAGCTGCCGCGGCACGAGATTCACATAACCCGGTCCTTCGCGATGACGGCGACGGAGATCACCGTGCGCGAGTACGAGGCGTACGCGGCGGCCTCTGGGCTTCGCACGCCGCGCCAGCCGTCCTGGAACACTGGTGAACGCCCGCCGCTCATGAACGTCACCTGGCTCGAAGCGCGCGCGTTCTGCCAGTGGGCCGGGGGACGCCTTCCGACCGAGGCCGAGTGGGAGTACGCGGCCCGCGGTGGGCGAGACGGTACGGTGTATCCGTGGGGCGATTCTTTCGATCCGAAGCTGGCCAATGCACTCGGCCAGGGGAACGACAGCGATGCGTACTCGGCCGCCTCGCCGGTCGGCTCCTTTCCACCGAACGGCTTCGGCCTGTACGACATGGCAGGCAATCTCTGGGAGTGGGTGAACGATTCCTACCAGGAAACCTACTACGCCCAATCTCCCGACACCGATCCCCAGGGTCCTCCAGAGAACGAGTTTCGCGTGATTCGCGGAGGGTCGTGGGACAGCGATCCGAAGAGACTGGCCTCGTCCTTCCGATCGCGACTCTCGGCGGTCGGACGCTACAACCTCTACATCGGGTTCCGCTGCGCGCGCTGAGCACGCGCCAGACGGGCACACGGATTCCCGAGAACCGCGCAGGCCGCGCGACGGCCAAGCAAAAACCTCATAACAGCGGATAAATGATGCTGAGCTTACCGCGAGGTGTTCAGTCGTGCGAAGTGTTTGTCATCAGTCGCACGACCGGCGTGGGTCATCGACAACTCTGGCCCGGGGCGAAACACGGCTCTGATGTCCAGGTTCGACGATGTGCGGACGTGGAGGACTGGATCGGATCCCTGACGCTGGCCGTTGATGGTCCAGTAGGAGAAGACAGGCCGATCGGCTTCGGCTACGGTGACTTGGAGAGACTGATCCTTGAAATAGAATCCTGAGAAGTCAGTGGGTGCGGCGTAGCCGTCAACGAGGAGCGGCACGTGCCCCGTCCCCCCGAGCGTCACGCGAACGCTGGGTGGGGTATTGAGGTACTCCTCGGCCAGCCTTCGAAGCACCGCCGGCCGACGGGTGAGAAATTCCCGCAAGCCCTGCAGGTACCGTGTGTCGGCAACGCCATACGTGTGGGCAATTCGCGCGTAGTAGTTGAAGCGCTCATCGAGAAACGCCGGTGTGATCCGGTAGTTCATCATTTCGACAAACATCTTCTTGAAGTACTCGCGATAGTCCGGATCCTCCGCGATGAGCGTGGTCAGGATGTAAGCCCGCACTTCGTTGTCCTGCCGTCCGCGTCGCCTCTCGGCCACGCGTTCCATCATCAGCCGGAACGTGTCGTGTTCCCACGGAACCGGCGCGCGGCCGTCGAAATCGAGGAAGCTATGGTCCATATCCCAGTTGATCCAGAACCACCGCGAGCCGGCTCTGGTCTCGTCACGAAGCTGCGCGCCCTGATAGGTGTCGTCCGTCGCGCAAAACAACACCGATAGGTACCATCTGGTCAGATTCTCCAGATCCACGACCTGGGATACATTAGCCATAGTGAGAGGGCGCTGGCTGGTCACCTGACGATAGAGTTCATCGTACGCTCGTTTGCTGCGGTTGAAATCGGAGTGACCGAAGTGCGACTTGAAGAACGCCGTGCTGATGTGCTCAGTGGCGACGTAGACGCCCTGGAACTCCCCGTCCAGGAAGAAGCGCACCGGTTTGGTTTGCACGGTGATGCAGCCGATCTCGTGTGCGATGTCGTATGCCAGTGGATCGATGAAGTGCCAGTACATCGACTGGCCGTCCCAGAACAGATCATTGTGGAGGACCAGGTGGCGCAGGGGTTCGCTGGTCTTGTCGAAGAGCAGGCCGGGCTTGAACTCTTCGGCGCCGTACTGTCGTCTGAAGTACAACCGGTAACTCAGCACCGGGGAAATGCGCCGGCTCAGATCGCCATGGACCCGAATGCCCGCGCCGCTGGCGAACAGCAGCCGGCCGCCATCGAAATACGACACCGTGGCGGGCCGCTCCCACTCGGGACCTTTCTTGAGCTTGTTCGGCCAGAGGCCCGTGCTGGGATCCTTCAAGTCTTTCGGTTCGACGTACACTGACAGCAGCGGATATCCGCGGGCCACCTCCTCGGGTGACAGGACGGTGCTGCTGGGCATGGCATCGGCTGTTCGCTGGGCGGCGAAGCGGAGCGTCGCAAACCTGCGAGCCGGCTCGGCCAGCAGACCGACCAGCACCAGACCCAGCGGAACAAGGAGCAGGATCAGCCGCTGGCGACGGAGTGTGGCGAACGCCAAGTGCATGAGGAGCGGCGCCGCCCCCGTTGGAGTGGCGCGGCAGGAACCGAACAATCACTAATCTACGATTTACGAGGAAAATGCGCTACTGGAATTTTTCTTGAGAAAAATGACTCCCGAGGATCTCCAGTCGCAGCGGGCCTGACACAGCATGTCGCTCGAACCGCAAGAAAGTGGAGTCCGCGTCGACGCCCGCCACGCGACGGCTGGAGCGGAACCCTTTCGTCCAGCCGCGACCATCATCTTCTTCGCGCTGCTCGCCATCGTCCACACGTGGCCGCTTGCCACAGATCCCGGTCACCTGTCACGCAATGACAATGCGGATGCGCAGCTCAACGAATGGATCATTTCGTGGGTGGCACATCGGTTGCCGACCGACCCCCAACACCTCTTCGACGCCAACATCTTCCATCCCGAGCGGTATACGCTGGCCTTCTCCGAGCCACTGATCGTGCCGGGCGTGCTGGCGATGCCGCTTCGCTGGGCCGGCGCCTCACCGGTCCTGACCTATAACCTCGTCCTGCTGCTGGGATTGGTTCTCTGCGGCGTAGCCATGGCGGGTGTCATCACGGCATGGACCGGAGACCGGTGGGCGGGCCTCCTTGCGGGGTCTCTTTTTGCGTTCAACTCGCAGACCATGACTCGTCTGCCGCATCTGCAGGCGATTCACGCGGAGTGGCTGCCGCTGGCGATATGGGCACTCGATCGTCTGCTGATCGGCGACCGACATAGGGACGCATACTGGCTCGCACTCTTCGTCACGCTGATCTGCCTGACCTCTGGATACCTCGGGATCTTCACAGTCTTTGCTCTGGCCGCGGCCTTCCTGATCCGATGGCCGGAGTGGCAGGGACCCCGGATGCGTCGCACGTTGCCGCGCGTTGCACTCGCGGCAGCCCTCACGACTGTCATTGTTGTTCCGGTGCTCTGGCCCTACGCCATCGTTCACCGGACGCAGGGACTCACCCGGCAGTTGAAAACCGTCGAGTCGTACTCCGTATCGCCCATGAACTACCTGGTGTCGGTGAGCAACCTGCACTTTGATTTCTGGAGCCGGTCGGTCCGGCGAACCATTACGGGTACGAAGACGTCGCTCTTTCCGGGTGCGGTCGCTCTCCTGATGGCCGCATGCGCCGTGATGCTCATACGCGTTTCGGAAGATCGTCGGCGTGTTCGCATGTTCGTCGCGATTGCCGTGACAGGCTTTGTCCTGTCGATGGGCACGAGGACGCCCGTGTACGAACTGGCCTACCGGCTGTTCCCGCCGCTCGAGGGAATCAGAGCCGTCGGTCGATGGGGAAGCCTGGTGCTTTTCAGCATGGCCGCCCTGGCGGGCCTGGGCCTTGCCGAGGTCAGGCGACGCGTCGGAACGTCTGTCTGGGCGCTCGTCGTGCCTCTCGGCGCCGTCTTCGTGGCAAATGTGGAGAGTCTGTACGCGCCCGTCAAATACACGCGCTTCGAGCGCATTCCGGCTCTCTATCGCATCCTCGCGGACGATCCCGTCCCGGGCGCGGTCGTCGAGTTGCCGTTGTATGGTCGGCGAGCGATCTTTCGCAATGCACCGTACGTCCTGGCGTCCACCGAGCACTGGAGGCCGCTCGTCAACGGATACAGCGGGTTCAGGCCCCCGTCGTATCTCAAGATTGTTCAGGCGATGGCCGAGTTCCCCTCGGCGTCCGCCGTCGGCGCCCTTCAGGCCCGCAATGTGCGTTACGTTGTGCTCCATACCGATCTCCTGCCCGAGAAGTACGTCGCCGATATTCTTCAGACCTTTCAAGCGAGTCCATACCTGCATCAGGTGGCGAGTGCCCAGAATCTGAGGCTGTACCTGCTCGTGCCGTCGGCCATGGCGTCCGGTGGACCGTCTGATTGAGTAAGTCCATATGTTCGCCATCCGGCTGAGGTTGTGACCACGTGACACGATCGCGCCGCGCCGTTCTCGGAACCTTATTCGTGGTCGCACTGGGGGTGCTGGCGATTGCAGCGTCGACGCCACGCCGGTTGCTGGAGTACATCCCTGCTGCGGAACGGTTGTACACGAGGTGGATTCCACCCACAGTGCCGTCAACGACCCTGGCGGATGAGGCGCAGGAAGAGGAGGCCTTGCGACGGCTGGGTCGAGAAGTCAGGGGTCGCCTGATTTGGGCTTCGAACAGGAGCGGCAATCACGAAATCTACCTTACCGATCTCTCAACCGGTCGTGTTCGTCAGCTGACGCACAATTCTCACGTGGACTATCTTCCGCGTTTTTCACCCGATGGACGACAGATCTCGTTTCTCAGAACTCGACGCGAATGGGCGTCCTTCCGCGAAGGCGGCGCGTCCGACCTGTTTGTGATGCAGGCCGACGGCACGGGTGAGCGGCGTGTCGCCGAGCGCGCCGACCATGCGACCTGGACGCCGGATGGCAAGGGGCTCGCCTTCGTTCGCATCAATGAGAACCGTGTGGTGTCGCTGGACCTCGCTTCCAGTCGCGAAGTCACCCTTGTCGCCGGCGATGAACCGCCCATCGAAGGCGCCGTCAACGACCCGGCGCTCTCTGATGAAGGATTGCTGGCCGTCACGTTGCGCGGCGTGTCGAGAAAGCGGCGCGGTGTTGGCGTCTGGGACGCCGGCCGCAGACAGTACACGCCGATCTCGTCGAACCCGAGCGCGTGCCAGATTACGTGGGTGCCCGGGACGCGAACCGCCATCTGGATCGAGGGATCCGCCGGCAGCGGCGGTACCCGGGTCATGAAAGCGGACGGCATCGGCATGCCCGACTCCGTACTGATCGATCTTCCGGGTGACTACAGTCACGAATATTTCCCCACCGTATCGAGAGACGGCCGCTGGCTCACCTGGGGAGCTTCCGCGCGTGGTCACGAACACGACCGGGCCGACTACGAGATCTTCGCGTGGCAGCTTGGCCGTTCGTGGTCCACCGCGGCGCGGCTCACGTTCTCTCCGGCAAACGATCAGTGGCCTGAGCTCTTTCCCGACCGCTGACGTTCTGACAACCTGTGATCCCGTCGCTGCGAGCGCCGGGGACAATTGCGCATCCCCCTGTCATCGTGTGTTTATCTGTCCCAGATAAAGATGTCTGTTCGATATGGTCTCCGCACGGAACTGAGGAGTCGCACACCAGCGCATGGCAGACCAGAAGACATCGTTCATGGAGCGCCGCAGCCCACTCCTGTCGCCGGCGCTTCTTCTCGGGGCGCTCGTCGTCGCCGCCTGCTGGAGCGTCGGCTCGCCGCCTCGGGCACAGAGCGAAGGCGAGGCGTTCGGACCGCGCAGCACGCGCCCCGTCAGTGTCCTCCTGATCACGATCGACACGCTGCGAGCCGATCATCTGGGAGCGTACGGCTACGGGCGCCGCACGAGTCCACACATCGATCGGCTGGCCGCCGATGGACTGGTGTTCACCGCCGCATACGCCACGTATCCACGCACGGGACCGAGTCTGACGGCGCTGCATACGGGAGCGTTTCCCATCGATCTCCATGCGTGGCGCATCGACGCATCCGCCGTCACGTTGGCGGAATCGCTCCGGGCGCGCGGATACGCTACTGCCGCCGCGGTGGACAACGCCAACCTCTCGCGGGAGCACGGCTATGCGCAGGGGTTCGACACCTTTCGGGAAACGTGGCAGGAGAGCACCAGCGAAATCGACAAGACGCATCTCATCACCGAGACGGGCATCGAGAGAATCGGCAACCTTCAGGGACGGCCGTTCTTTGTGTGGCTTCACTACGTGAACCCACATGGCCCATACGCACCGCCCGTTGACTACGCCCGCCCATTTCTGACGGATCAATACTTTGATCCGCGTGTCCTTGTGCCGCGGTCGCCATATCCGCCGGGCGATGACGCGTTCGTCGAAAGCGAGCCGCGTCTCGCTCCGTATGTCGCCAACTATGATGGAGAGGTGGCGTTTGCGGACGCGGAGATCGGTCGCGTCCTTGATTTCCTCGCCAAGCAACCTGGCCGTGACGACACGCTGGTAGTCGTCACCGCCGACCACGGTGAGAACCTGGGCGAGGCGGGCTGCTATTTCATGCACGGGCCGAAGCTGACCGAAGCCACACTGCGCGTACCGCTGATCATGTTTCAGCCAGGGCACGTTGTCGCGGGCGCGCGTGGCCGCGCCGGTCCAGCTGATTGATGTGGCGCCGACGATTCTCGACTGGGTGGGTGTTGCGAAACCGCGGATGAGGGATTCGCCGCTCGCGGGACAATCACTCGTCGAGATCTGATCCAAAATCGACGACCTCGCCTCATGCGTATCTCTTCTTCGCAAGCAACGATTACTGGGGTGTGCGGCGGCGCGATATCAAGGTGATCCTGCAGGCAGTCAAGCGTCCCGTCTATCCGGGGCCGGAGACGCAAATGTTCGACATTGCCGCCGATCCGGGCGAGCTCCGCGACGTCTTCCCAACGCGCGAGATCGCAGCCGGCACGCTGATCGAGGTGTTGCAACGGCGTCGCGCCTTGCACCAGGAGCTCGTGGACAGCGGAGCCAAGAGGTACGAAGACTTGAGCGAAGACGCTCGGGCCAACTTACGGTCTCTCGGGTATATTCGTTGATGCAGGAAGTCCAATGCGTATTCTGCTGGTTGAAGACGAACCCGATGCCGCCCGGATGATCGCCAAGGGACTGCGCGAGCAGGCCTTTGCGGTCGACGTCGCCACCGACGGCGAGACGGCGAGCCACCAGGCATTCGTCACCGACTACGACGCCATCATTCTGGACGTGATGCTGCCGGTGCAGGACGGGTTGACCGTCTGCAGACAGCTGCGGGCCAGCGGCGCGACCACCCCCATCCTGATGTTGACGGCCCGCGACAGCGTGGAAGCGCGTATCGAGGGCCTCGATCACGGGGCCGACGACTATCTGACAAAGCCGTTTGCATTCGGCGAGCTTTTGGCCAGGCTGCGGGCCATCATCCGCCGCGGGTCACGGCCGATTCTTCCGGAAGTCCTGCGGATCGGCGATCTTGAACTCGAGACTCGAACCCACCGTGTCCGATACGCGGGCCGCGCGGTGTCTCTCACGGGACGCGAGTATGGTCTGCTCGAGTATCTCGCGCGACGAACCGGAGAGGTTGTGGGGAGAGCGGACATCGCGGAGCATGTCTGGGATGAGACCTATGATCCGTTCACAAATGTGATCGACGTGTACATTCAGCGTCTTCGCAAGAAGCTCGGCGACTCCACCACCAGGCCCATCATTCAGACGAGACGGGGTGAGGGATATGTTCTCGTCTCCTGGAATACCCCGCCGTGACGCTGCGTCTCCGCCTGACCGTCTGGTACACGCTCATTCTGTCGGTGACGCTCCTGGCGTTCAGCGGTGTACTGCTCTACGAAGAACCTCGCCTCGCCCGGGCGGCTCTCGATGCGGAGCTGCGCCGTGAATCCATTGCGGTCGAAGGCGTCCTGCGTGAAGAGCTTGGCGAGCGGCTCAAGCCCCAAGATGCCGTCGCGGAGCTCCTCGAGGGCATCCGCCTTCCAGGCCGCGGCGTGGCCATCTTCGACGCGAAGCAACGGCCCGTTGGAGTGCGCTGGCAGAGTCTGGAGCCTGTGAGCGAAGAAGCGCTCTTCAGGTCGATCGACGGCGGCATGCTGAAGACGCCAACCCGGCAGGGCGAGGGGCTCTTTTATGTGCGACAGGTTGAACACCCGAAGGGCCCCTTCGTTATTGTTGTTTCTGCGCCGCTCGGCGAGCTGGCGCGGGACCTCGGCGTGCTGCGTCGTGCGCTGTTGATCGCGGGTGCGTGCGGCGTCGTGCTCGCCGCGCTCGGAGGCGTTCTGATGGCCGCCCGAGCGCTCCGGCCCCTCCAGGTGATGGCTCAAGAAGCCGCCGACATCACCGCGTCCGATTCGGCTCGGCGCCTCACCATATCGCAGTCCCGCGACGAACTCCGGGCGCTGGGACGCGCCTTCAACTCGCTTCTGGACCGACTGAACGCCATGCTCCTACGGCAGCGGGCGTTCATGGCCGATGCGTCTCACGAGCTGCGCACACCGGTCTCGGTGGTCCGGAGCGCCGCCGAAGTCACGCTCGCGCGCGAGCCGCGCACCGAGGCCGAGTATCGCGATGCGCTTCGGATCGTCAGCGAGCAGACAGCCCGACTCGGCCGTATGGTCGACGACATGTTTCTTCTGGCGCGAGTCGATGCCGGCCGTCGGCCGCTCGTCGCGGGACAGTTCTATCTCGACGAACTCATCGACGAATGCGTGAGAGGCATCGGGGTGCTCGCTGAGCCGCGGCGTGTGAGATTGACGCTGACCTGTCCGTCGGAAGTCGAAATGCGCGGCGACGAGGGATTGCTTCGTCAGATGGTGATCAATCTGCTCGAAAACGCGTTGCGACACTCTGATGACGGCGGACAAGTCGCCGTGTCGGTCGTGCTGGATCAAGCGTTAGCAAGAATTCAAGTCACGGACAACGGAGAGGGCATTCCCGCCGGCGATCACGAACGGGTGTTCGAACGGTTCTTGAAGCTCGACGCGGCCCGCGGCCCCGGCAGCGGCGCGGGGCTCGGCCTGCCCATCGCGCGCTGGATTGCGCAGGCCCATGGCGGAACGCTATCCGTCCTGAGGAGCGACACCAACGGCACAACCTTCGAGGCGGTCGTGCCCCTCAACAACAATGAGGCTGACCTTCCCGCGAATCAGGCTCCTGCAAAGACCGACGATGTGCAAGCGCCCATCGTCGGGGCAAGGGACTATACCCTGACCAGATGAAGCGTCCAGCGAGCCGGACCCGTCGGCGCTCCTGGCCGCCAGTCGAGACTCCTCAGGGCTTGACCGTTTGAACGGCTTCGAACCGAGCCCGGATTTCCTTGAAGAACAAGTCGGCCATCAGCTGATAACCGGCTTCTGAAGGATGGAGCCCGTCTTCGCCGATGTAGTCCCGGTCGGCGAGGAACGCCGTGTACAGGTCGACTGGGGGGTCTATGCCTGTTTCCTTCGCAATGCGGAAGATGCCGTCGTTCACAGCGTTGATTTGATCCCGTGTGCCCGGATGGTTGTTCTCCCGGGTGTTACCGATAGGCGTCAATGTCGCGATGATGACGCTCACACCCCGCGCCTGCGCCAGCTCGATGTCGGACCGCAGGCTGCTGATCACCACTCCGGCGCCGTCGTTTCGAATGTTATTGATGCCTTCGAGCAGCAGCAGGAGATCGGGATTCTCAGCGCCGAGGACCCCCGGCAGCCGCTGTCGGCCTTGAGCTGCGGTCTCGCCGCCGAGGCCTCGGTTGCTCACCGAGACGTTCTGGGTCTGATACCGGTCATCGAGGAGCAGCTGCAGGCGAAAAGGGTAGGAAAACGACGCGCCCTGGATAGCCAGATCGGGTCCGATGCCAAGAAACCCGTCCGTGATGCTGTCCCCGAAGGCGACGATGCGCGTGCGCGTCAGTTTAGGCGGCGACTTGACGTGAACCGTGAACTGGCACGTGGCCGTTTGTTTGACATCCGACGTCGTGCAGCTTACCGGCGTTGTGCCAATAGGGAATTCGGAGCCCGATTCCGGCGAGCAGTTGATGCCGACGCCTGATATCGGAGGCTCGACCTTCAGATTGAATGGTGTCGCGACCGGATCCCCATCGAGCGACTCGGTCGTGACTTCAGCCGGGCATGCCAGCGTCAGAACCGGTTGCGGGCCCGTCGGCTGGTCGGTGGAGGGACTCGTTGGCGATGAACTGCACCCGGACAAGATGAAGCCGGCGAACAGGACTATGAGAGCGCTTCGCTGTGTCGTCATTGACCTACTGTGGAACGGCCTGGCAAGAGGCCACAAATCCGCAAGTATACCATCACGAAATGTGGAAGCGTCTCTCGACCCGTTCCACCTCCTGAACGACTTGAGCCGTCGTCCATCCCAAGGGCCCCGCCATGACCGCCGCGCATCGCTCCAGGCAGGGCGTTCCCGGGTGCCCGATCGTACCCAGGCCCGTTCGGCGGAACACCACATCGTCGAGGTGCAGGGCCATTTCATCAGAGACGGCATAGGACACTTCGGCTTCGATCGCTTCGCGATGCGGGCTGAGGCGCGCCAGCGCTCGCGTATCGTGTCGGGCCGCACCTAACAGGGCCGTTAACGACGTGCCGTAACCGGCCACGAGGTGGTCGACGGTCGCGCCGTCGAGTTCTGTTGAATAGCGGTCGCGCGCCTCCGAGACAAACCTCTCCAAGTCCGCGATGTCACCACCTGCGACCGGTTCGGTGTCGGTTCGGCACGGCGTGACCGGGCGCCTGAGCTTCCGTTCGACGAGATCGACCGACAGCTGGGCAAGTCGGCGTGCCGTGGTGTACTTCGCGCCGAGCACGGAGATGATGCCCTCCGACTGACCTTTCGCGAAGTGGTCCACGATCTGATAGGTCCCGGTTCCCTGATACACGTCAGGCCTGATGACGTCATCGGTCAGCGGATACAACCCTGCGAACGCGTACCTGACATCCGAACGGGCGAGCGCCGCGTGGGGCAGGGCGTGATTGACGTCGGCGAGCAAACCGGCAACGTCCGCTTCACTCACGGTCACGCGATTCACGTGCCCGTCGAAGGGAACATTCGTCGTGCCGATCAACGAGTGCCCACGCCAGGGAATGACGAAGATGTGGCGTCCGCCGCGGTCAATCACCGCCTGCGCCTTGTGCCCGGTACTGAGAGCGAGCGCAAAGCGGGGCTCGAGCTCGCGCGTGACGATGTGAACGCCTTTCGAGAAGCGATGCACGTTTCGGTGAAGGTTGGCAATGCCGAGGCTCCTGTTCAGCTCCATGAGCCACGGGCCGGCGACATTGGCGACGATGCGTCCACGTATTGAAAACGCGGCACCGCTCAACTCGTCTTTTACTTGAACGCCCTCGACCCCCCTCTGTCCCGTCAGGAGCGAATCCACCCGCACGTAATTAGCGACTGCGGCGCCGTGCTGAACCGCGGCCTGAAGGAATGCCACGACGGTGCGCTCCGAGTCGTGCATGTGCGACTCGAAGAGAGCATAGGCACCGGTCAGCTTCTGGTCGTCGGCCAGGAGCGGCACCATCGCCGTGACCTGATCGCGCGTGTAGTAATGGGGAGGCGGCGGTCTCTTTGCTGGATCGGTCACACGATCGGCCAATCCGATCGAGAGCAGCCTGTACAACCGCAGGCCGGAGGCAAGAACGGCTCGTCCGCGAGCGAGACTCGTGTCTGTCGGGATCAGGAAGGGCACGAATCGCGCGAGGTGAGGCGCGATTTTCTGAAAGGTCGCACTCTCCTCCGCGGACTCGCGCACCTTGGACAGTTGTATCTGCTGTAGATATCGAATGCCTCCGTGAATGAGCTTTGACGATGCGGAAGACGTGGCCGATGCGAAGTCGTTCTGTTCGACGAGCGCGACGGACAGACCTCTGAGCGCCGCATCGTGCGCCATGCACGCGCCTGAGATCCCGCCTCCGACGATGACCAGGTCGAACGTGCGATTCCGCAGGTCGTCAAGATTGCGTCGCATAGGCGGGACGAGAACTGGTTGCCACGACTCGTCGATACAGGTCGATGAGTCTCTTCGTGAGCGCCGGCCATGAGAATTCCGTGTCAGCGCGGAGGCGCATGGCTTCGCCGACCTCCTTGCGGCGCGCCGGGTCGCGGAGCAGGGCTGAGATCGCGTTCGCGAATGCTTCCGTGTCCCCAATCGGCGCATAGCGCCCCGAAGATTCCCAGGATCTCCCGATTGACCGGTGTGTCTGTCGCCACAATCGGCAAGCCGCACGCCATGTAATTGACCAGCTTTCCGTTGGCCTCGGTCAGCGACTGCTTTGCCGACACGGCAACCGATCCGAGCGCGAGGTAGTCGCGCGCCTGCTCGTATGGAATGCGGCCGGTGAGCGTCACGCTGCTTTCGAGGCGGAGGTCCCGCACTTTCGCGCGATACTCGGCCTCGTTGGGGTAGCCCATGATCAAGAAATGCGCGTTGGGAACCTCGCGCACGACGGAGGGCACCGATGTCAGCAGCGCGTCGACGCCCTGATACTCGGTCAACACCCCCAGAAACACGACGACCTGCTTACCGTCGAGTCCAAGGGAGTTTCGCAAACCCTCGGGAGGGGGGCCCGGATGAAATCGATCGAGATCCACGCCGTCCGGCAGCGACTCCACCCGCCCAGACGAGGCCCCGTGCGCGACCAGCCAGGCTGCGCCAGCCGCGGAACTGGCGACCAGTGCATCTGGCCGCCTGATCAGCCAGCGCTCGACGCGCTCGACATGCCGGGTGACAAGGCTCTCTGGCGAAATGAACTCATGGTCGATGAGCTCGGCGGTCAGACCACCCTGGAGATCGGCGATGAACGGAATGCCAAACAGCTGGCGAATGGCCGTGGCAATGGCAATCCCTTCGTGCAGGTGCGCATGAACGATCTGAGGCTTGAAGGCCTTTGCCCGGCGGGCGGCGGCGACGAGCACACCCACGTCGAGAAAAGGACGCGCATAGCCCGGCCCGAGCTCACGCGCTTCGATCCAGGGCAGGCGCACCGATCGATGAATCGTGACGCCGGGCACATCGTTGCCGGTTGGGTAGGTTACGATCTCGGTTTGAACGCCGGAACGCGCGAGCGTGCGGGCTTCTTCGAAGATCCTGACGTGGCAACCGCGATCACCAAAGAAGGGAGTCGGTGCGATGACGAGCACTCGATCGATGTCTCGATCAGGCACGTGTCAGGTAATCCGACAATAAGGGCATGAGCGGGGCAGAAATACGAGGTGTCGCCCGGGCCAATATTATATATTCGTGCTTTCGCCCACATCATTGAATCGAGCGCCACACTCTTTCGATCAGGCCAGGCCCGCGAGGCGGAGCCTCCTCGACGCAGGACGCGTGACAGGGCTCATTCTCCTGATTGTGGGCTCTTGTGCCGCGCTCTCGTTTCCGCTCATGCCATCGGGCTTCGGCATCAAGGGCGACGAAGCCACCTACGTCACCATGGCCCTGAGCGCCGCCTACGATCGCGACTTCGCCTTCGAGAAGAAAGACCTGCAGCGCTTCTGGGCGGTCTACGGCCGCGGTCCCGAGGGAATCTTCCTCAAACGCGGGAAGTCGTTCAGCGCATCGCTGACCAGCGGCTGGCCATTCATCCGCACAAACACGACGGCGCTCGCCCGCGACGACCGATTGTACTTTGGGAAAGCCTTCCTCTATCCGCTCTGTGCAGCGCCACTCGTCCGGCTCGCTGGACTGAATGGCCTTCTGTTTTTCCACGCACTGCTCATCGCCGGCGTGTTCTTCTGTGGGTATGCATTTGTCGCCGCGCGAGCGCCGGCCGTCTTCGCAGCGCCCTATTCGCTCGGCTTCCTGGGTGCGTCGATCGCGCCCATCTATGCCGTCTGGCTGACGCCTGAGATCTTCAACTTCGCGCTCGTCTTCTATGCCTACTTCCTGTGGCTCTATAAGGAAGTCGCCGCACCCGCCACAGGGCGGCTCAGTCGGTTTCTTCGATCACCATGGTCCGACGTCGTCGCTCTTGTGCTGCTCGGCCTGGCCACGTACTCCAAACTTCTCAACGCTCCCCTGGCCCTGCCGATCGTGGGGCTATACCTCTGGCGAAGGTCGTGGAGCCATGTCGTTGGCGCGAGCGCACTCTTTGCACTCGTCGTGGTTGCCTCGTTCGGCGCGAACATCCTGATCAGCGGGGAAATCAACTACCAGGGAGGCGATCGGAAGACGTTCTACGGCGGGTTTCCGTTTCAGACGCCGGATGCCACTTTCGAGAACCGCGGCATCGAGTCCGCCACCGATGAAGTACTGGAGGAAGAGCTGCTCGAGAACGTCATCTGGAAGCGCCTGCGCGACAACATCGTCTACTTCGCGATCGGTCGTCACGCCGGGCTCGTGCCGTACTACTTCCCTGGAGTCGTCGCCATCGTGTTGTGTCTCCTGAATCTGCCGGCCTTTCGAGCCTGGCATTTTCTGATTCTGGCGATCGTGGCGATCACGGCGGGCGGCCTGCTGGTCTCGCTGCCGTTTACGTGGGCTGGAGGAGGAGGGCCGCCTGGCAACCGGTATTTTCTGAGCCTCTATCCGCTGCTGCTGTTCCTGACGCCGCCGCTCGGGTCGCTGTGGCCTGCCTTCATCGCCTGGTTCGGGGGGGCCCTGTTCACGTCGCAGATCCTGATCAACCCGTTCGTCTCATCGGCTCGCCCCTGGGTGCATCCCCAGCGGGGCCTGCTTCGCCTTCTGCCCGTCGAGATGACGATGGTCAACGACCTGCCGGTGATGGTGCGCAACGGATACGGCAGGGTGCCGTACGGGCGCGATCCGGGCCTGGTACTTGTACTTCCTCGATGACAATGCGTGGCTGCCGGAACGGGCCGGGATCTGGGTCGCGGGCCGTGCGCGAACGCAGATCATCGTGCGATCGGGCGATCCGCTCTCGACGATTCAGCTGACGCTGTCAACGCTCGTGCCTAACACGGTGACCGCAAGCGCTGGCGGATCGCGAAAGACGGTCACAATGGAGCCGGGCGCCGTCACAGTCTTGTCTCTTGACGCCCGGGGCGCGTACTCGCAATACAGCACGAGCTATCTCCTATCGGTCGAAGCCAGCGACGGTGGGGTGCCGCGGTTGCTTTCTCCGGACTCGAACGACGGCCGTTTTCTCGGTGTGCTCCTCCAGATCGCTGGCCGGCTCCAGTCCGCGACAGAATCCCGATGAGAGTGGCGAAACGATCGGTTCGGCGGCTGTGTACGGAGGATCGGTGCCGCGCATAGCCGTCGTGACGTCCAGTCCTCCGTTTTCAGAGGGTGGTCACCTGGTCATCGCCCGGTCGCTCGTACAGGCGCTCCGCGCCGAAGGGCACGAGGCCGACCTCGTCATCACGCCACAGAATCGTTTTGGTCGTCAGGCCGCGGCATATCGCGCCACATGGCTCACCGACGTCGGCGTCACCGGTGACGATCGGCCGATCCATCAAGTCATCAGCTTGCGGTTTCCCAGCTACGCCGTGCGCCATCCGGTTCACGTCAGCTGGCTGAATCACACCATGCGGGAGTACTACGACCAGTGGCCGCGATTCTCGGCACCGCTCTCGTGGAAAGGTCGCCTCAAGGAACGCGTCCGTCGTCGGCTCATCCGGACTGCCGATCGCTATCTCTTGGGCCGCGTCCGGCGCCTCTACGTCCAGTCTCGGACGATTGGCAGACGCCTCGAGGACACGCTCGGACTGCGGTCGGAAGTCTTATATCCGCCGGCGCCGCAGCGCGCATACCGCCTCGATGAGTACGGAGACTACTTGTTCGCGGTGTCGCGCCTGACACCGCTCAAGCGAATCGACCTCCTGATCGAGGCCCTCTCCGAACCCGAGGCTCGGGGGGTGAAGTGCGTCATCGCGGGGGACGGAGAGGAGCGCCGATCCCTCGAGCATCTGATTGCAGAGCGCGGATTGGGCGGCCGCGTCATTCTCGCTGGACGGATCGATGACCGGCAGCTGGTCGATCATCTCGCACGCTGTCGAGCCGTGTGCTTTCCGCCCTTCGACGAGGACTACGGTCTCGTGACCATGGAGGCATTTTCTTCATCGAAGGGCGTCATTACGTGCCAGGACAGCGGAGGCGTGAGTGAACTGGTGGTCGACGGGGAAAGCGGTCTTGTCGTGGAACCGTCACCGGCCGCGCTGGCTCAGGCGATCAGGAGCGTCTTCGACGATTCTGAACTGGCAAGGCGGCTTGGTTCCGGCGCAGCCGAACGTGCCGCCGGCGCGACCTGGCACAACACCGTCAGCAAGCTCGTCGTCGTGTAAACTGACGAGCATGGCCTACAGCTCGGCGCTCGAGTCGCGCATCGCCAAGAAAACCACGAAAGCCATCGTCGATTTTTCGCTGCTCGAAGACGGGGATCGGGTGATGGTCGGGTTGTCGGGCGGCAAGGACAGCTGGACGCTGATCCAGATTCTCGATCGCCTCCGTACACGCGCTCCAATCAGGTTCTCGCTCGTGGCTGTCAACGTCGACTCGGGCTACGACCGCTTCGAGCATCAGAAGATCACCAGCACGTGCGCAGAGCGGGGATGGGAGTGCCATGTCGAACACACCTCGATTGGAGAGGTGATGGACGATGTGCTCGAGGCCAGCGCCACACCGTGCTCCCTGTGCGCTCGCTTGAGGCGAGGGGTCCTGTACAGGCTGGCCGACCAGGTGGGTGCGACGAAGATTGCGCTCGGACACCATGCAGACGACTTCATTGAAACGCTGCTCTTGAATCTGTTCTTCGCGGGCGCTCTCAAAGCCATGCCCGCCCGACTCGTGTCAGACGATGGCGCACATGTGGTGATACGGCCGCTGGTGTATGTCAGCGAGGAAGATTGCCGGGACTATGCCAGCGAATCTCGCCTTCCGGTCATCGGATGCTGCTGTCCTGCCTGCGGAGACCTGAGCCTCCAGCGCCAGCGCATGAAGAGACTGCTCTTCGAGCTGGAGCGCGATCACCCGGGTGTCAAGCAATCGGTGCTGAAGGCGCTCGGGAACGTCGCGCCCCGGCACCTCATCGACACTCGGCTCAATCCGCCAGCTGCGGCAGCCGCAGGCATCACGACGCGGCCCGATGACGAGACGACAGGACGATTGCTGCAAGTAGCGGTCCGCCGCGATTGACTCCGCGCCACCCCGCACAGGGCCCGAGCTTCCGACTGCATCCATGAGAGCCGTCGTTCAGCGCGTGTCGAGTGCTTCCGTCTCGGTCGGCACCAGGGTAGTCGGGCGTATTGGGACCGGCCTGGTCGTCTTCGTAGGTGCGGAGCTCGACGATGGCCCCAAAGATGTGGAGTACATCGCCAGCAAGGTTGTCGAACTCCGGGTGTTCGATGAAGGTGGCACTGATGGCCGCTCGCGCATGAACCGATCCGTCAAGGATGTCGGCGGCTCGGTGCTGCTGGTGTCGCAGTTTACTCTCAGTGCCGATTGTCGAAAGGGCAGGCGCCCGTCCTTCGACCGTGCCGCCCCGGCGCCGCTCGCTCGTCGCTTGTATGAAGCTGTGGCGGCGACGCTGCAGGCGCACGGCCTCCCGGTGGAACTGGGCGAGTTCCAGGCCATGATGCAGGTCGAGCTCATCAATGACGGCCCCGTCACGCTCCTGCTCGATAGTCGGCGGACGTTTTGAACCCCGAAGAACCTTTCAATCTCCACAGGAGAACCGGCACGATGACGGAAGGATGTCCAGTCGCCAAGGCGCATGCGTACGGCAATGATTTTCTCTACGTCCGCGAGCAGGATGTGTCCGGACGCGATTTTCGAGCCCTCGCCGTCGCGGTGTGCGATCGATTTCGCGGAATCGGCGCCGACGGCCTCGTGGTGTACCGGCCAACGCCCGACGGGACGGCGATGCGGCTGATCAACTCGGACGGAAGCTATGCGGAGGTCTCGGGGAACGGCGTGCGAGGGCTCGCGGCGTTGCTCGTGAACCGCAACGAAACGGTACCCGACGCCGCGGCTCCCATCCGGATCGAGAGCGATGGTGGAACCAAGGTGCTGACGCTCCTTGAGCGGACAGCTAATTGCTACCGTTTCCGAGCCGACATGGGCGAACCGGCCGAGATTCGGCGCGTGATGCTCGAGGTTGACGGCGAATCTCTGTCGGCCGTCACGCTCTGGATGGGTAATCCCCAGTGCGTGATCATTGGTCCACTGCCGTCCGAGGATCGGTTCCGCCGGGTCGGCCCCGCCATTGCCGCGCATCCGCATTTTCCTGCAGGGACGAATGTCGAGTTTGCCGAGGTCGTCTCGCCCGACACCGTACGCATTTTGATCTGGGAACGGGGAGCCGGGCCCACATTGTCATCCGGCACGGGCTCGTGCGCGTCTGCCGTCGCCGCGCGGACGTTCGCGGGCACGAATGCGGAGGTCGACGTCATTGCTCCCGGCGGCTCCCAGCGAGTGCGATGGGAGTCCGGGGGCGTCGATCTCGACGGATGGGCAGAGGTCGTGCTCGAAGGCTTATGGCTGGGCGGTCCGTGACCGGAGGCGGTGACGGACTCATCGCATCTTCGGCGTACTGACTGCGCCGAAGGCCCCGCAGTTTCTGTCAGCGTTGCCGAGCTTGAAAGGCGGAGGTCAGCGCCGTCGCCGCGGCGCGTGTGCGCCGATGATGCGATTCAATTCGGCGACGGCGCTGTTCAGCGATTCCGGCACGCCTGACAGTGCTTTCTGCGCGGCCAGGTAGTCCTCACGCTTCATCGCTGCGCGTGCTTTTTGCAGGGCTCCGTCGGCGGCAGTGATCCGGTCCACGGGGCTCTTCAGGCGCGGACGCGGCACGCGGGCCGCTTCGGCTTCGGCCAGCCGGGTCTTGGCATCTGCCAGCGTCGTCGTGACTGTGGCGAGCGCACTCTCGGCGGCACCCCGCACGAGGGCCTTCTGGTCGGCGGCCTGCTTCGCGGCGTTCTGCGCCTGCTCGCGGCTGTCGAGGGCGTGATTGAGCGCGAGCCGATAGTCGCGCTGGCGAACGGCTTCCTGTGCGCGGTCGAGTGCGGTGTGGGCGTCTTTGAGTTCCGTCGCGGCATACCGTTCGGCGCCGGCCGCTTTCGCGGCTTCGATTGCACCCTGAGCTTGATTGATTTCCTTCGTGGGCGGTTCGCCGCACGCGGCGCTGAGAAGCAGGACGAGTACGGCCCCTGTGCACGACCAACGCGATGACGCCATCCGGTCAAGTATAGACCAACGGACTCCGCCACTCTGTGAAGCACCTTCAACCCGACGATCGGCCTCGAGAGAAAATGGAGCGGCTCGGTGCCGGAAGTCTCGGTGACAACGAGCTTCTGGCGATCGTGATCGGCAGCGGACGCCATCAGATGAGCGCGTTGACGCTGGCGGGGCATGTCCTGCGGGACTGTGGAGGGCTTCATCGCCTGCCCCAACTGGGTCGCGACGACCTGCGGTCGGTCCCCGGAATCGGCCCCGTACGTGCGATGCAGATTCTCGCGGCCATCGAGCTGGGCCGCCGTACGCTGACGAGACGGCCCTCACCGAGGCTCGCGTTTCGAAAGCCGGCGGATCTTGCGGAGTATCTGATGCCCGAATTCGGCGCCCGGCCAGTCGAGCAGTTCGGTGTCGTGCTCCTGGATACCCGGCATCGCCTCCTCAGGACCTCCATCGTATCGATGGGCACGCTCGACTCGAGCCCGGTGCATCCGCGCGAGGTCTTTCGTGAAGCGACCACGGCTCGGGCCGCTGCGATGATTCTGTTCCACAATCATCCGTCGGGCGATCCGTCGCCGAGTCAGGAAGATTTCGCCCTCACCGACCGGCTCGTGGCGGCGGGCGAGCTCATGGGCATCACGGTCCTCGATCACATCGTGCTCGGTGATACCCGCTACTGCAGTTTCAAGGAAATAGGTAGACTGTAAGTCGAATCTCAGACTGCTGATGTCGAAGATTCTTGTACTTTGACTGTTTCTCGGGCGCGTCCGGCGACATGCTGCTCGGTGCGTTGCTCGACGCGGGGCTCCCGCTCGAGACTCTGGAGAGCGCGATTGGCAGCATGCCGATCGACGGGTACTCGCTGGCGGCGGACCGGGTGTTGCGTGCCGGTGTGTCGGCGACCAAGTACTCATTGACCGAGCGCTCGGCTGGCGCCCGCCCATCGGTCGCGCAGGGGAGCGGTCATTCGCATCAGCACCGTCACCACGACCATCATCACGCGCACGACGACCATTCGTCGGCCGAGGGCCACGGCGCGCAGAAGGATCACGAGCACCGGAGCCTGAAGGAAATTCATGGCCTCATCGAGCAGTCCGCATTGTCGGCCTCCGGAAAGACCAGGCCCAGCGCCTGTTCACGCGCCTCGCCGAAGTCGAGGCAGGTATTCATCAGATGCCCGTCGAGCGCGTTCATCTGCACGAAGTGGGCACGTTCGATTCCATTGTGGACATCGTCGGCGTCGTCTTTGGTATGGAATGGATGAACGCCGATCGGATCGTGTCGTCGCCGCTCAACGTCGGCGGCGGCATGGTCGACTCGGCACACGGCCGCTTTCCGGTCCCCGCCCCTGCGACGCTGGGGCTCCTGCGAGGGATTCCCGTGTATTCGTCAGGCGCCACCTCTGAGCTGGTAACGCCGACCGGCGCCCTGCTCGTCACGGCGTACGCCACCGAGTACGGTCCGTTGCCGGCCATGCAGGTTCACACGATCGGCTACGGTGCCGGCGATCGGAATCCCGCCGAGACGCCGAACGTGCTGCGGATCATCGTGGGCGAGGCGAGTGATGTTCGCTCGACCGAGCGAATCGTCGTCATCGAATGCGAAATCGACGATATGAATCCTCAGATCTACGGGCTGCTCATGGAGGAGCTCCATGCCGCCGGCGCGCTCGACGTGTTTCTCACGGCCGTGCAAATGAAGAAGAATCGTCCGGGCACACTCGTCACGATTATCGCCAGGCCTGCCGATCGCGAACGCCTGAGTGCCATCGTGTTCCGCCAGACGACGACCATCGGTCTGCGATATCAGGAAATGGACCGCGAATGCCTCGAGAGAAACACGGCGACGGTTGAGACGGAACTGGGTCCGCTTCGCGTGAAGATTGCCAGACGAAACGGATCCGTCGTGAACGTGACACCGGAGTTCGACGATTGCGTCCGCCTGGCGGGGGAGCGCGGCGTACCGGTCAAGCACGTCCAGGCGCTGGCGATCAAGGCCGGTCTCGAAAAGGATTTCTGATTCAGAACCATGGCCCGTTTCTATATCACCACGGCGATCGATTACGTCAACAGCCGCCCGCACCTCGGCACGGCGTACGAGAAGATTGCGGCCGACGTCATCGCCCGGTACAAGCGGGTGTGCGGTATCGATACTCATTTCCTGATGGGCAATGACGAGCACTCGCAGAACGTCTTCCGGAAGGCGCGGGAGCTGGGCCTCGAGCCTCTCGCATACTGCGACCAGATGGAACGTGAGTTCCGTGGCGTGTGGGAGCGGCTGCAGATTTCGTTCGATGACTTCATTCGCACCACGGAGCCCCGGCACAAGGCGGGGGTCACGGCACTTGTCAGCGCGATCGCCAGGGCGGGCGACCTGTACGAGGGGATCTACGAAGGCCCCTACTGTGTGTCGTGCGAGGCGTTCAAGCAGGCCAAGGACCTAGTGGAGGGTCTGTGTCCTATCCACAACACCAAACCTGACTGGATACGCGAGAAGAACCACTTCTTTCGCCTCTCCCGGCACCAGCAGGCGCTGACGGACCACTTCGAGCGGCATCCGGAGTTCGTCCTGCCGGACATACGGCGCAACGAACTGCTTCGGCTGCTCGAGGACGGGCTGGAAGACATTTCCGTCAGCCGGGCAGGGCAGCACTGGGGCATTCCGCTGCCGAACGATCCTGGCAGCGTCATTTACGTCTGGGTCGATGCGCTCATCAACTACGCGTCCGCGGTCGGATATGGCACCGACGCCGCGTTGTACGAACGGTGGTGGCCAGCCGACCTGCACGTCATCGGCAAGGACATCACGCGGTTCCATGGCGTGATCTGGCCCGCGATGCTCCTGAGCGCGGGCATGCCGCTGCCGCGTCAGATCTTCGGGCACGGCTTCATGACCGTGAACGGTCAGCGGATGAGCAAGTCGCTCGGCACGGCGATCGATCCCGTCGAGGCCGTTGACCGTTTCGGGCCCGATCCTCTTCGACTGTATCTAGTCAAGGAAGTCCCGTTCGGGAATGACGGCGACTTCTCCTGGGAGCGATTCGACGAGCGATACAACGTCGACCTCGCGAACAATCTGGGGAATCTCGTGAGCCGTGTCGGCGCGATGGCCGAGAAGTATCGACAGGGCGTCCTGCAGCCAATCAGCGGATCCGCGCGGCTGGCCGACGTCGGCGGCCGACGTCGTGCAGTCGCTACCGAAAGCGCCATGGACGCGTTTGCGCTACACGACGCCGTGGCTGCGGCCTTTCGCCTGATCGACGCGACCAACGAGTTCATCACCGAGACGGAGCCGTGGTCGCTCGCTCGCGATCCGGCTCTCGAGGGCCGACTGAGCTCGACTCTGTACGACACGGCCGAGTCGCTCAGGGTCATCGGCGTCCTGCTCCTGCCGCTCGTTCCCGACTCGGCGGCCGAGATTCTGCGGCGAGTCGGCGAGCGGCGGCCCGTGGCGAGCCTGAATTTCGATCGCGATACCGCGTGGACGACCAGCACCGAACGGCGCATCGAGAAGGGCAGTCCGCTCTGGCCGCGCCTGGAGACCGTTCGACGCTGAGAAGCATCCACATTTCGAGGAGACCGACGTCGTGACTACAGATCAGGATCCCGCGAAGCCAGCCGGGCACGAACGAGACCGCTCCCGCCCCGGTTCCACCGCCCGCGCCGGCCGACGACCGCATCTCGATCGACGAGTTCATGAAGGTCCAGCTCAACGTCGCCCGGATTCTGGCAGCGGAGCGTGTGCCCAACTCCCGGAAGCTGGTCAAGATGCAGATCGACGTCGGGACGGAGCAGCGGACAATCGTGGCGGGCATCGCCGAGGCCTATGAGCCCGATGCGCTGGTCGGACGATCGATCGTCATCGTGGCCAATCTCAAGCCAGCCAAGCTGATGGGCATCGAGTCGAACGGCATGCTGCTGGCCGCGAGCGCCGAGGGCGGCCGGCCGATGCTGCTCGGCGTCGATGGCGACGCCGGACCCGGCACGCGCGTCCGGTAGGCCGTGACGACTCCTCACTCCTGATTGTGATCCCGCTGATCGATTCACACTGCCATCTGGCCGACGAAGTGTTCGCGGCCGATCTGCCGGACGTCGTGAGCCGTTGCCGCGAGGCGGGTGTGACCCGGGCGCTCTGCGTGCTGGCGGCTGGTGACTCGGCGGAAGCTGCGCAGGCCGATCGCCTGGAGGCGCTCTGGGACGGCGTGCGTTTCAGCGTCGGAGTGCATCCGCACACGGCAGGCGCCTTCGAGGGGCGGGTCGATCAGGTAACGGAGCTTCTCGAACAGGCGACGTCGATGCGGAAACGAGTGTGCGCAATCGGCGAGATTGGCCTCGATTATCACTACGACTACTCGCCGAAGGCCGTGCAGCAGGAGCTTTTCGCCGCCCAGATTCGGCTTGCCGTCTCGCTCAATCTGCCGATCATCATTCACACCAGAGAAGCCGACGACGACACGCTGTCTATTCTGGATCGTGAGGGACGAGGGAAGGTGCGCGGGGTTCTTCACTGCTTCACCGGCAGCCGCGAGTTTGCCAGGGAGGGCCTCGATCGCGGGCTCTTCGTCTCGTTCGCCGGAATTGTGACCTTTCCGAAGGCCGCCGATCTCAGAGACGTCGCGGCGATAGTGCCATCCGACCGCATTCTGGTCGAGACGGACAGCCCCTTTCTGGCGCCCGTTCCCCATCGCGGCAAGCGGAACGAGCCGGCGTGGGTGGGTCGCACGCTCGCGGTCCTGGCCGACGTGCGGAACGTCACCGTCGAGACACTCGCCGCCGAGACCGCCGCAAACTTCTCCACGCTCTTCGAGCAGCGGACGCTACGTGCGTGGCGCCGGGGGCCGCGGCGAATTGCGTTGAGGCCCCGGCCTAAGTATGATGGACGGGCTTTGAGCCAAGCCGCAGAAAAGACCCCATCGGGCGTCGGGATTACACAGATTTTCGAGCCGATTCGTGACGATCTGGAGCAGGTCGAACGCGAATTCCGGCGACACGTCCAGTCCCAGGTCGATCTCATCCCGAAGATCGGCGACTACATTCAGAAGAGCGGCGGCAAGCGAATCCGGCCTGCCGTGCTGCTCATGGCCTCCCGCCTCAGCGGCTACCAGGGCGACCGCGCCATCCTGTACGCGTCGGTCGTGGAGTTCATTCACACGGCCACACTCGTGCACGACGACATCATCGACGATGCGGATTTGCGCCGGGGTCGGCTGGCCGTGCATTCGCGGTGGGGCAACGACATCACGGTTCTGCTGGGCGACTACCTCTACATCAAGTCGATGGCGCTCGCGCTGACCCAGGATGCGCTCGAGATCATCCGCCTGCTGTGCGACGTGACGCTTCGCATGATCGAGGGTGAGCTCTATCAGCTCACCAAGAACGGCGAGATCGGCATCAACGAAGAGGAACATTTCGATATCATTCGCCGGAAGACCGCGTATCTCTTCGGAGGATGCGCGCAGATCGGCGGATTGCTGGGCCGGGTGTCCCCGGAGCAGGTCAGGGCGCTCCAGGAATACGGCTTCAACCTCGGCATCGCGTTCCAGCTCGTGGACGACCTGCTCGACTTCACGGGCGACGCCGGCGCGCTCGGAAAGCCCATCGGAGGCGATCTTCGCGAAGGAAAGGTCACGCTGCCGATCATCTATCTGCTCCAGCGGAGCAACGGAACGAGCACGCGGGCCGAAGAACTGGTGCGCGACGTCATCCGCGACCGGGCGGTGACACCGGAAAGGTGGGGAGAGATCACGCGTCTCCTGGCCGAGCATCGGGCCACTGATTATGCGTATCATCGCGCCGTCGAATACGCCAGCGCCGCGAAAAAGCACCTGTTCGCGTTTCCGCCGTCACCGCAACGCGACGCCCTCCTCGCTCTACCTGACTACCTGCTGTCACGAGATCGCTGATCATTCTGAAACCGCGCGTCTGATCGAGCTCGAGACTGGTTTCGGGCCTCTGGGGCGTTCGTACGCTAGCATGGCGCAGCCTCCTGCCCGCCGATGAACGATCCAGCCAGCCGGGCCATCGAGCTCCGATCGCTGATCCGCCAACACGAAGAGCGCTACTACGTCCTCGACGACCCCGCGATCTCGGACGCGGAATTCGATCGCCTCATGAAGGAGCTCCAGGCGCTCGAGCACGCCCATCCCGAAATCGTGACCGCAGATTCGCCCACGCAGCGGGTCGGAGGCCGGCCCGCGGAAGGCTTCCCCGCCGTCGAACACCTCGTGCCCATGCTCAGCCTCGACAACGCGTACTCGAGAGAGGAACTCCTGGCATTCGATGAGCGCGTCCGGGCCGGCTTCGCGAAGATGGAAGGCGAGCCAGGCGACGTAGCGTATGTCGCTGAACTGAAGATCGATGGACTCAGCATCGCGCTCACCTACGAAGACGGCCGGCTTGTCCGAGGCGCGACACGAGGCGACGGAGTGCGTGGCGAAGATGTCTCGCAGAATGTGAGGGCCATTCGTCCCGTTCCGCTCGCGCTCAAGGACGCGCCGACGGGCCGCGTCGAAATCAGAGGCGAGGTGTTTCTGCCCAGGGCCGAATTCGAGCGCATCAACCGGGAGCGGGAGGCCGCCGAGGAGCCCGTGTTTGCCAACCCGCGGAACGCCGCGGCCGGAACGATGCGGACGCTCGATGCCGCTGAAGTGGCCCGGCGCGGCCTCCGCGCCTTCTTCTATCAGATTGTCGGCAGCGAGTCGCCCGAGACGCACGCCGAGGCGCTCGACAGGCTGAGACAGTGGGGGATGCCGGTCGAGCCCGATTGGCGCCGGGCTCACGGCATCGAGGAAGTCTGGGCGTTCTGCCAGGAGTGGCAAGACAAGCGTCACTCGCTCCACTTCGAGACAGACGGCGTCGTCGTCAAGGTCGATCGGATGCGGCTTCGGACCGCGCTCGGCGCGACGACCAAGTTCCCGCGGTGGGCCGTCGCCTTCAAGTTTCCGCCGGAGCAGGCGACGACGAGACTTCTCGAGATCAGGGTGAACGTCGGGCGTACGGGCGCCGTGACGCCATATGCCGTACTCGAACCAGTTCGCCTGGGCGGCACAACCGTCCAGATGGCGACGCTCCACAACGAGCAGGAGATCACCCGGAAGGACATTCGACCGAGAGACTTTGTCCTCGTGGAAAAAGGCGGCGACATCATCCCCAAGATCGTCAAACCCGTGCTGGCGATGCGCGAGCCTGACGTCGAGCCATGGCAGATGCCGACCCATTGTCCGGTCGCCGGCTGCGGCAGCCTTCTGGTCCGGCCGGAGGGCGAGGTGATTTGGCGCTGCGAGAACGTGTCGTGCCCGGCGAAGATCCGGCGCGGACTCGAGCACTTCGCGTCTCGACGCGCCATGAATATCGAAGGACTCGGCGAGGCGCTCGTCGATCAACTGGTTACCACGGGCCTCGTGAACGACTACGCGGATCTGTACCGGCTCGACGGCGCGGCGCTCGAGGGCCTGGAACGGATGGGAATGCGATCATCGGAGAAGCTGCTCGAACAGATCGACCGCAGCAAAACCGTCGAGCTCTGGCGCGTGATCTACGCACTGGGGATTCGACATGTTGGCGAGCGCGCCGCGCAAGTCCTGGCGGGCGCGTTCGGGTCAATAGAGCGCCTCATGAACGCGTCGACTGACGCGCTCGAGCAGGTCGAAGATGTCGGACCAGTCGTCGCAGAGGCCGTGCGCGCGTATTTCGCGGAGCCGCGGAATCGCGATCTCGTGGAGCGACTGTTGAAGGCCGGTGTCCGAATGGAATCGACAGGCGGACCCGCCGGGGCGTTCCTGGGGGTATTGTCAGGGAAAACGTTCGTCCTGACTGGAACTCTGTCGTCGATGAGCCGCGACAAGGCGGCCGAGCTCATCGAAAGGCTGGGAGGGAGGGTCGTCGGATCGGTCAGCAAGAAAACGAGCTATGTGGTCGTCGGCGGGGATGCCGGCGCCAAACTCGAAAAGGCGCGGGCGCTCGGCGTCCCGACGCTGGACGAGGCGGGATTCCGCGCGTTGATTGACGACATGGCCACCGAAGCGGGAAGCCCGGACGTTCCTTCGGGCTCCAGAGGACCCTCCTCGGAACGCGGGTGATGGGGCGCTCCATCAGGGGCCCTTCGGCAACTTGGCCTGAATCAGACCGACGAGCACGGCTTCGGGCGATCCGCCAACCTGGTTGTCAGTCCCCTAACCCCGAGCGATAATCCACCTGTTCCCGTCCAAGGACGCTTGAAAGCAGCAATGGCCTGCACGCATTGCGGCAGCACACATGTCTCTTCGGAAGGGCTCTGCACGGCCTGCGGCGCTGACAACGCCGGAGCGACCGTCGAAATTGCGTCCGCCGTCCTGACCCCGCCCCCGGACGGTACTGAAACCATCTTTCCTGGCCCACTCGAGGATGCCCCCACACGGCTCGGCGCCGCCGGGCTTGACCCACGCGGCACTGATCCGAATCGGCCGTCCGCGGGAGGTGCGGGCCGTCCGAGTGCCGGCATCCTGGTGGTCGGCTCGACCTTCGGGACGCGCTACGAGATCATCCGCCCGCTCGGCGTCGGCGGGATGGGCGCGGTCTATCAGGCCTGGGACCGCGAGCTCGAAGTGACCGTTGCCCTGAAGGTCATCCACCCGGCGGCCACGCCCACTCCGGAAGCCGCCAGAGATCTCGAGCGCCGCTTCAAACGCGAGCTCCTCCTCGCGCGCCAGATTACGCACCGTAACGTCGTCCGCATTCATGATCTTGGGGAGATCGACGGCATCAAATACATCACGATGCCGTACCTCGAAGGCGCGGATCTTTCGGCCGTGCTCAGGCGGGATGGCGCGCTCGGCGTCGCGCGCGCGCTGCTCATCGCGCGGGAAATTGCGTCGGGCCTCCAGGCGGCCCACGAGGCTGGTGTCGTCCATCGCGATCTCAAGCCCGCCAACATCATGATCGATGGCGATGATCACGCCTGCATCATGGACTTCGGGATTGCACGGTCGCTGTCTGCCGCGACCGCGACGGGGTTGACACGCGAGGGAGCGGTTGTCGGCACTGTCGAGTACATGGCTCCGGAGCAGGCTCTGGGACGCGAGCTGGATCACCGCGCAGACATCTACGCGTTCGGCCTCATCGTTTACGACATGCTGTCCCGGCGGCGCCAGGTTGGCGCCGAGAGCAGCATCGCGGAACTCGTCGCGCGCCTTCAGAAAGCGCCGCCCGCGCTCCGGGACGAACACCCCGAGCTTCCCGAACCGCTCGAACGCGTCGTGGGCCGATGCCTCGAGCCCGAGCCCGGTGCACGGTTTCAAACCACGGCAGAGCTGGTCGCGGCCCTCGATCAGCTGGATGCCAGCGGGCACGCGCGCCCGGGGACCGTGATGTCGCACTCGGTCGCCGCTCAGCAGTCAGCGACGGCCGCGACTTCTGCACTCGTACATCCGGCTTCGACGGCCCGTCCGTCGCGGAGAGTGTGGGTTCCGGCCGCAGCGGCGGTTGTATTCGCCGTTGCGGTGATCGCGTACTTCGTCGTCCCGCGTCCGCGGTCGGGATCTGGCGGCACCACGGCGACCGTCGCACCAGTCTCCGCTCTGTCGCTGGCGGTCGTGCCTTTTCGAAACGCATCGGGCGATCGATCGCTCGACTGGCTCGGATCGAGTCTGGCGGAGATTCTTCAGCGCGACATCGGGCAGTCGTCGGCGCTTCGGATGGTTCCTCCCGGTCGACTCCAGCAGACGATTCGCGACCTGAAGATCCAGACCGATGCGCCGCTCGATCCGGATACCCTCGCGCGTCTGGCGGAATTCATCAGCGCCGACACGATCATCTGGGGTCAGTACCTCAAGTTCGGGTCGGAAATCCGCATCGACGCGACGCTGCAGGACGTCAAGCGCAAGCGCGCCGTGCCGCTCAAGGTTCAGGCGGTGTCGGACGCCAACCTCCTTGCAGCGATTGACACCCTCGCGAAGTCTGTTCGCGACAATCTTGCCGTGTCGGCTGACGCTTCCAAGGCGCTGGCCAGCAGTGCGCTCAAGCCCTCATCGCAATCGATGCAGGCGCTGCGGTACTACAACGAAGGCCTGAGCCTCGTCCGCGAGGGGCGGTCGCAGGATGCGATCGAGAAGTTTCGTGCGTCCACACAAGAAGACGCGCAGTTCGCGCTGGCGTTTTCCAAGCTCGGGCTGACCTACGCGGCGCTCGGCTATGACGCCGAAGCCGAGCGGGCTTCACGGACCGCCGTGAGTCTCGGTGATCAACTTCCCGATCAGGAGAAGTATCTGATCCGGGCGACCCACGCTCGCATCATGAACGACCATCGGCAGGCGATCGACTTCTACGCGTCGCTGATGAAAACGGCCCCCGAGAATGAAGAGGTGCTGTTCGAGCTCGCGCAGCTCTACGAGACGACGGGCGAATTCGACAAGGCGATCGAATATTACGGACGGCTCGTGGCCCGAGACGCGAACTACCTCGATGCGCTTCTCGCGCTCGGACGGGTGGAGATCAAGCGGGGCAACGCACAGGGCAGTTTGGAGTACTTGACCCGTGCTCAGTCGCTGGCCATACGACTCGACAATCCGGAACAGCGCAGCGCCGTCGCGCACGCGACGGGTGTCGCGTACAAGCTGATGAATAAGCCGAACGATGCACTCCGTCAATATCAGGAGGCGCTCGACATCCGCACGCGGCTCGATCAGAAGCGCGGGATCGCCGTCAGTCTGAATGAGATGGCGCAGGTGTTCGAGGGGTTGGGTCGAACCGACGAGGCGCGCACAGCTTATCAGAAGGCCCTTGCCGTACGGCGCGAGATCGGCGATCGGCGAGGGATCGGTGACACCCTCATCGATCTCGGGAACTTCTACAGCGAGCGCGGACAATACGACGAAGCGCTGAAGCTCTTCAAGGAATCGTTGCAAATCCAGCACGACGTCGGCGAACCGACGGGAGAAGCGCTGTGCCTCCACAACATCGGCAATGTCTACCTGTCCAAGGGACAGTTCGATGACGCACTGACCTATTTTGAAAGGGCGCTGCGGCTTCGCGAGACCCTCAAGGTGCCGAGCGACATCGCAGACACGGTTCATAACCTGGCAGAAACGGCCTCGAAGCTCGGTCAGTTCGACGATGCCCTGAAGCAGTATCTGAGGGCGCTGGACCTTCGCCGCAGCACGAACGACCGGCGTGGCGCGGCGCTCGAATCGAACGGGCTGGCATCGGTGTTCGAGTATCAGGGACGATATGGCGCAGCGATCGCGGCGCAAAAGGAAGCCTTCGAGAGGTTGAAATCGCTTGGCGAACAGGGGTTCTGGCTGATCGAGGTCCAGAGCGGATACGGGCGCACGCTGGCCGGGGCCGGTCGCGCGGCCGAAGCCAAACCGATTCTCGACGAGGCCCTGACGCTGGCGCGGGCGCTTGGCAACCAGGCCGAGGTGGCTCAGGCGCTCAACGCTCTCGGCGACTGGTACCTCTATCAGGGGAACCTGCGCGAAGCCGGGGCACAGTACGAGCAGGCACTCAAGGCGGCCTCAGCGACGGGCGATCGCGGGTTGATTCTGCTGTCCCAGGCAAGCGTCGCCAGGGCGATGGTGAGAGACGGTCGCGCGCAGGGGCAGGGCGCCATTCGATCACTCAACCAGGTGGCGCAGGAAGCCGACCGGCTGGGCTTGAAGTACCTCGCGGTGGCGTGTTCCGTGGATCTGGCAGAGGCTCAAATCGCCGCGAATCAACGTGTGGCCGCGCGACAGGAACTCGATCGCGCGCTGGGGAAGAGCGAGAAGCTCGGTCTGCAAATGCTCCAGGCGAGAGCACATTATTTGTACGCGAGGAGTGCAGCCGGGCCGACTGCCCCCGCCGAAGCGCGGCGCCACCTCGAAGAGGCGCGCCGCATCATCGATCAGCTTCGGCAGGAGCCACAGGCGGACAAACTCGCCGAACGCGCCGATCTCGCACCCCTCTACCAGCCCCAGCCCCAACCCCAGGGGAATCGTTGAAACCTCTTGAACCTGAAGCTGGCCGATTGGCCACAAAACGAGAGTGAATTCGAGCTGATCGTGACGGTGTACGTCTCGCTGTCCTTCAGCTTCGACGTGTCCAGGAAATATTCGTAGCGTCGGAGAATCCTGTTGTACCGAGCCACGCCCGTCATGAACCGCTTGTGCAGAATTCTCGCCTTGGGTACGGGCTGCGGGATGTTGTCTTCGTCAGCGATCGTAATGTTGACCGTCGCGTTCGTGATCGGATTGCCAAACCGATCCTTGACCTTTCCGAGGATGGGCAGGATTCGGGGGCGTTTGAGGAGCACGGTCTTGTTCAACTTCAGATCGCCCAGGAAGCTCCACGAACCGGGCGCGGATCCGGCCGACAGGCGATCGACGACGATGAAGTCAGAGAATCGGCTCGTGCGGCCGCCGATACCCGGATCGATGATCGAGTAGTCGGTGATGTCACCCTCGACCGTGCCGTCGCTGAAGCGATGCGCCAATCCGGGGTTGCAGAACCCGGTCGCCGGCTCTGTCCACGTGAAGTACAGATCGACCGGCGGTGTGAAGTCCACGTTGGGCTGCGGCAATGGCGATCCTGACGCGCGAAACACCGCGCAGTTCGCGTTCAGGATGGGAATGCAGATGCCGAAGGGCAGCGACCATTCTGGCTGCGACTCCACCTCGAGCGCCGTCAGCGTCAAGTCGAATTGCGTCAGCGGCCGGTTGGGGAAGGTGATCTTGACCGTGTTGTTCCCGTCGTCGAATGGATAGGTGTTGGTGGCCTGTCCGTTGGCGCCCGGCGTATACGTCTTGACCACCGGGACACCTTCGCCGCCACCTCCACCTTCAGATGTCCACGTCTTCGACGCCGATGCCGTAATAGCGCCGACCGCCGCCTGAATGTTGTCGTCGCCGATGTTCGTGCCCGTATAGCAGAACTGAGCCGTTCCAGCCGCTCCGGTCATCTGGAAGCCAGCGGCTTCATTGACGCCCGTGACCAGGAAGTCCACTCGAATACCTTCGAGGGGCTCGCTCTCGCCGTCGGTGACGGTCGCGGTCACGCAGTGCTCCGTACCGACAGTATTGGTGGCCGTGAGCGGCGCGAGATTGACGGCGGCGACCGACACAACCGGCGCGAGCGACATCCCGCCCGGATACCCGTAGGAATCAGCAGAAGCAAACCCGTAGATGAACGCACCAAATGCGAGCGGGCCAGTGAGCGTGTGCGTGCCGAGTCCGACCGGAACCTGCGCTCCAGAGTAGCCGCTCGATCCAATGGCGGTGAAGGACGCCGACGGAATGGCCGCGCCGTCGAGCAGGATCTGTCCGACGGCCTCGCTCCGTGCGGCGATGTTGATGAAATTCACCGTAAAACCCGTTGCCGGCGTGGTCACGGTATAGCTTCCCAGAAACTGCTCCGTCGGCGGGATGAGCATCATGAACGGATCCGACACGACGAAATCGAAGTTGGTGCCATTCGAGTACTGGGCGACCAGAATCGGCTGATCTGCGGTGATCTGCGATGCGCTCGTGATGATTTGCTCGTAAAACTGTCCGGCATTCAGTGTGGCCACCAGCGTGCCATTGATGGATACGCTGGTCCCTGTCTGTGATGCCATGATGCGAAACGTGTCGCCATTCAATCTCGTCGCCAGCGGAATGGTGACGAAGCTTCTTCCCCACGTCACCGACGGCGGCATTTGTTCGACCACGTGATCGCAGGCGGCAATGCCAACGGGCACGCGGGCGCATTGATGTCCTCCAAAGACCGCAATCGGCTGGTCGGCCGTCACATGCGTTCCGGTCAAGTCGCCGCTGGTGGCGCGTAGTTGATACGTCTGCCCTGCATTGAGGTTGACCACGTACGGAGTGCCGGCGGTGTGCGCTCCCACCGTCGTGGAGGGAGTAATCGTGACCGAGGTACCATTGGCGGTTGCGACGACGGCAAATTCGGGAGAGGCGATGTCGAACGTGTATGACATCACGTAGTAGTCGGTGCCAAGGATATCCAGCGGGAGTCCGAGGAATGCGTCGGTCGTCGCCGTGATGCGGTTCAGACCGTAGACCGTGACCTCCGCGCCCGCCGTGACGTGGACACCCTGTGTTTCAACCGTGTCCGACGACTGGATGTCCGCATTCCCGGGGAGGGCGACCGAGGTGACGACACCTGGCGTCACGGTAAACGGGGTCGAGAAGGAGAGGCCCGGCATTTCCACGGTGCCGCTCGTACTGACATCGCCCGCGATGAAGAGCGTGATCGTTCCAGCACCGAAGTTGCCCGGAAATGCCAGCCAGAATTCGGTGCCCTTGCTGTCAGGCGCCGACTGCGCGGCAAGTCTGGGAGTGAAGCTATCGAGGCAGAAAGCGAGCGCCGCCGCGATCGCGCTGGAGACGGCGAGCCTGATCACGGACAGCCGCACAGAACGTCTCACCATGGCACACCTCACGGTGGGGAACGACTCTCACTGATGAAAGACAGACGACGACGGGAGGCGCCTGAGCAATTGGCGTTCCAGATGGCGGAAAAAGCCAACCGATAGTTACGTCAATGCTTAGGCCCGGACGATGGGAAGCCAAGGCCATTCCGGTCTCAGCCCAGGATCCCTAAAGGTGCCGCGGCCGGGGACTTTTGAGCGATCTGCGCGTCGCAAGGCCGACCTGTATAATCGAGAGATGACCCGCCGCTTTGCCGTAGTCACCCTCGGGCTGACCGCGACTGTCTCGTTCCTGATCGGTCTCATCGTGGCGGGCTCCGTGTTTCCCACGCCGGCGGCGTCCGGCCCGCACACCAGCAATCCGCCAGTCGCCGCGCGCCGCGAGAACGTCACGACGTCGACCGGCGGCACGCTCGTGAATTTTGCGGACGTCGCCGAACGAATCAACCCCGCCGTGGTCAACATCGACGCGACCGCGCATGCGAACCCGGACTCGCTCGATCCTCAGCGGCCGCCGACGCACCGACGGGGCGATCCGTTTGAGAATGACGACCGCGATCGCGATGCGCGTCACGGTGCCGGCAGCGGTTTCATCATCGATGACGATGGACACATTCTGACGAACAATCACGTCGTCGAACGCGCCGAGCGCATCACGGTGAAGCTGTCAGACGGCCGTAACCTTCGCGCCCGCATCGTCGGCACCGATCCGGATACCGATATTGCGTTGATCAAGGTGGATGCGGCGGGTTCTCTGCCGGTCGCGCCGCTGGGGAATTCAGATCGCCTCCGCGTCGGAGACTGGGTGTGCGCGATCGGCAATCCGCTCGCCTATGAACACACGGTGACTGTGGGTGTCGTGAGCTTCATCGGGCGGAAGCTCTTCGACAGCAGCCTCGATCGTTACATCCAGACAGACGCTGCCATCAACTTCGGCAACAGCGGCGGACCGCTGATCAATTCGGCGGGCGAAGTCATCGGCATCAATTCGGCAATCAGTTCGCGGGCGAGCAACATCGGCTTTGCGGTCCCGATCAATCAGGCCAACGATGTCCTGCCGCAGCTCAAGTCCATGGGGCGCGTCTCGCGCGGCTACATCGGGGTGGCCCTGAAGGACGTCGATCCGGACCTGCAGCAGTCGCTCAACCTCCGCACCTCGGAGGGCGCCCTGGTCCAGGACGTGACAGCGGGCTCGCCGGGCGAGCGCGCGGGCCTGAAGACGTACGATCTCATCGTCGCCGTAGACGATCAGCCGGTCGAATCCAACGACCAGCTGATTCGCGCTATCTCGGCCCGGCAGCCAGGGAGCCAAGCTCGCCTGCGACTCCTGCGCGATGGCCGGGAACTGACGATGATGATCAAACTGGGCGAGCGGCCGGTCCGGGAACAGACCGATCAATCGAGCGACTCGACAAGGCCATCGTCGTCCACGCCGTCACGGCTGGTCACGCCGGACACGCTCGGGCTGACGGTCCGAAATCTGGACGAGACGCTGATCAGGAGATTTGGCATCACACCGGGACAGCAGGGCGTGGCGATCATTCGTGTCGAGCCGCTGAGCGGTGCGTCGGATGCCGGCATCGAGCGCGGCTGGCTGATTCTGGAAGTCAACCGTCAGGCCGTCGCGACCGTGTCCGATCTCGATCGCGTCCTTCGCGGATCGAAGGAGGGCGATGTGCTCACCCTGTATCTGTATGCCTCGGCCCTCGGCCAGCGAACCCTCCGCACGATTCGACTGGATCCTCAATAGCCGCCGATGAAGCCTCGCATCCTGGTGATCGACGATGAGGTAGCGATCCGCGACTCGATGCGGATGATCCTCGAGTACGAAGGATACGAATGCCTCGGGGCGCCGACGGGGCAGGCGGGCCTGACTCAGGTGGAGCGAGAAGATCCCGACCTGGTTTTCCTCGACATCAAGATGCCGGGGATGGACGGCCTCGAGGTGCTGCAGCGCATCCGCGCGATCAACGAAGTCATTCCGGTCGTTGTCATATCGGGCCACGGCACGGTCGAAACCGCCGTCGAGGCCACCAAGCTGGGCGCGTTCGATTTCATCCAGAAGCCCCTCAACACCGATCGCGTGCTGCTCACCATTCGAAACGCGCTCAACGAAAGCCGGCTGAAGGACGAGAACCGGACGCTCAAGAAGGCCGTCGAGGCCCGGCATCAGCTCGTGGGTGAGAGCGCGGCGCTCACGACCGTGACGAAGGCCATTGGGCGCGCGGCACCGACCAACGCCACCGTGCTTCTCCAGGGAGAAAGTGGCGTCGGCAAGGAACTCGTCGCGCGCGCCATTCACCGGAACAGCCTGCGCAGCCGCGAGCCATTCATCCAGGTGAACTGTGCGGCCATCCCCGACGACCTGATCGAGTCGGAGCTCTTTGGGCACGAGAAAGGCTCGTTTACCGGTGCCACCGAGAAGCAGATCGGCAAGTTTGAGCAGGCCGATCGCGGCACGATCTTTCTCGACGAAGTGGGCGACATGAGCCTGAAGACTCAAGCCAAGGTGCTCCGCGTGCTCCAGGAGGGAGAGGTCGAGCGACTTGGATCGGCACGGACCACGAAGGTGGATGTCCGCGTCATCGCGGCGACGAACAAGAATCTCGAAGAGGAAATCGAAAAGGGCAGCTTCCGGGAGGATCTCTTCTTCCGTCTGTCCGTCATTCCGATCCACATTCCGCCGCTTCGTGAGAGGGCAGAAGACATCCCCTCGCTGGTGCGCCACTTCGTGGATCTGCTCAGCCGCGAGCACAATCTCAAGCCCAAACGCATCACCGCGCCGGCGCTCGACCTGCTGCAGCGCCAGCCTTGGAAAGGCAACATCCGCGAGCTTCGGAACATCATCGAGCGCCTGTTGATCATGACGGGCGGCGACACCATCGATGTGGAGGATCTTCCCGAAGCGCTCCGGTTTGACCGATCAGTGCGCGTCGCCGATAATGGATCCGATAAGGCCGCCACGCTCAAGCAGTTCAAGGAACACGCCGAACGCGCATTTCTCGTTGACAAGCTGCGGGAAAGCGGCTGGAACATTTCGAAGACGGCCGAGCTGATCGGGACTCCGCGCAGCAACCTGTACAAGAAGCTCGAGCAATACGGGATAAAGCAGGAGACGGACGCGTAGGGCGAACTGGCGGTTCTTAGTTCTTGGTTCTTAGTTCTTGAAGCACCCGAGAGTCGACAACCAGAGGCTGAGAGCTGACGGCTGATAACTGATAACTACCGATCGTGCTCTTTGACAATTCGCCGCAGTATGCCAGACGACCGCCGCCGGACCGTCGGCCTTCAGCCTTGCGCTGACGGTTCGTCGTTCCGGGGGAGGAAAGTCCGAACTCCAGAGGGCAGTGCGCCGGGTAACGCCCGGTCAGGGTGACCTGAAGGACAGTGGCACAGAAAACATACCGCCCCGAGCTTGTCGAGGGGTAAGGGTGAAAAGGTGCGGTAAGAGCGCACCGCGTCTGCCGCAAGGCAGATGGCAGGCAAAACCCCGCACGGAGCAAGACCAAATAGGGAGGCGTTCGAGGACGGCCCGTCCGAAGCTTCCGGGTAGGTCGCTTGATCCGGCCAGCGATGGCCGGACTAGAGGAATGGTCGTCACCCCGAGTGCCGTGCCCGCGAGGGCGCGGTGTCGAGGGGACAGAACTCGGCTTACGGCATCACTGCGGCGATTTGTTCCGTCCCTCACGATGACTCGCATGCTCAAGACCATCCTTGCGCTCTGCCTGGCGACCGCCACGGCGTCCCTGCTCCAGGCGCAGTCGCTCACCATCGAGGAGTACAAGCCGAAGTCGACCCTCGTCGTCCCGGCACACCCGGTTCCGCGGGCGAAGTTTCCGGTCATCGACATTCATAGCCATCACTCGACGGATTTGAGCGGCCGCGAATGGGATCAGATCGTCAGCGAAATGGATAGCCTCAATCTGAGGATTCTTGTGAACCTCAGCGGAGGAAGCGGGGAGCGCCTGCGCCGCGGCATTCGCAACATCGAGACGAGCCCGCACAAGGGCCGCATGCTGTTCTTCGCGAACCTCGACTACTCGGATCTAGATCAGCCGGGATACGGCGCTCGTGCCGCCGCGCGGCTGGAAGCGGACGTGAAGTCCGGCGCCATCGGACTGAAGATCTTCAAGGACTTCGGACTTCGCGTGCGCCGGAAGGGCGTACGAGTGCCGGTCGACGACCCCGAGTTCGATCCGGTGTGGGCGGCGTGCGCCAGGTTGAACATCCCGGTCCTGATGCACACGGGCGAGCCCGCTCCATTCTTTCAGCCGGTCGACGCGACCAACGAGCGCTGGCTGGAGCTGACCCTTCTGCCACAGCGGCGTGTGCCGCCGAGCACGTACCCCACGTTCGAGGCGCTCATGGCAGAGCGCGACCGATTGTTCATCAAGCACAGGAACACGCGCTTCATCGCCGCCCACATGGCCTGGCACGCTAACGACCTCGGGCGGCTCGGCAAGATGCTCGATCGCATGCCCAACGTCTACGTCGAGGTCGGCGCCATCCTCGCCGAGCTCGGGCGCCAGCCGCTGGCGGCGCACGACTTCTTCGTCAAGTACCAGGACCGGATTCTCTTCGGCAAGGACGTTTACCGCGCGTCGGAATATCCGTACTATTGGCGGGTGTTCGAGACGCGCGACGAATACTTCGATTACTACCGGAACTACCATGCCTTCTGGAAGCTGTATGGCATGGGCCTGCCAGACGATGTCCTCCGCAAGGTCTACTATGCGAACGCGCTGAGAGTGGCGCCCGGCATACCCGCCGCGGGATTCCCCGTCGATGGCCGCACGAGAAGCGCGAGCCAGGGCGCGAAGCGCTAACCGGATGCCTCACTTCCTCGTCACCGGCGGCGGCGGTTTCATCGGATCCCATCTGGCGGAGGCGCTCGTCGTCAGAGGCGATGGAGTGCGCATTGCCGACAATTTTCTGACAGGCAAGCGAGCGAACCTCGCGCATCTGCCGGGTGTGGAGATTCTCGAAGGTGATCTCGCCGATCTCACCTTCGCGCGCAAGGCTGTCGCGGACGTGGACTACGTGCTGCACCAGGCCGCGATTCCGTCGGTGCCGCGCTCGATTGACGATCCCATCACATCGCACCACTCCAACGTGGACGGCGCACTGAACGTGCTCGTGGCCGCCCGAGACGGCGGCGTCAAGCGCGTGGTGAATGCAGGGTCATCGTCCGTGTACGGCGATGCGCTGGTTCTTCCGAAACACGAGGACCTGACGCCCAGCCCGCAATCGCCCTATGGACTCCAGAAGCTCATGGTGGAGCAGTATGCGACGATGTTCACGCGGCTCTATGGGCTCGAAACGGTCACGCTTCGCTACTTCAATGTCTTCGGCCCCAGGCAGGATCCGAACTCCGCCTACACGGGAGTGATTTCGATCTTCCTGAAGGCTCTGCTCGAGGGAGAGCCGCCCACCATCCACGGGGACGGCGAACAGACCCGCGACTTCACGTATGTCGCCAACGTCGTCGATGGCGTGCTCAGGGCGTGCACGGCGCCCGCGAGTGGCATGGTGATCAACGTGGCGACGGGCGGACGCGTGTCGCTCAACCAGCTGTACGCCACGCTCTCGAAGCTGGCCGGTGTCTCCATCAAGCCGTTGTACGGCGACGTCCGTGCCGGCGATGTGAAGCACTCACAGGCGGATATTAGGCGCGCCCGCGAGGTGCTCGGCTACGAACCCAGAGTGTCGCTGGAGGAGGGCCTCAGGAAGACGCTGGAATGGTTCAGGGCCCGGCCGGCCTCGTCACTGCCACGCGTGCCCGCAGGTTGAGCATCGATACCACACCGCATCCGACCCGGCCTGCAGCTCTTCGACACGGCGCGTCACGCCGCAGCGCGGACAGAACACATTGCTCTCGTGAATCGCGGCGTCGCTCTGCTGGCGAATGCGTTCCGTCAGCCGCTTCACCAGCTCCTGATCCACGTCGTCTTCGTTCACCAGGCGGGCTTGACGGGCCGGTTGCGCCGGCTCCATCCCGCCGCGTGTGACGAGCTCGCGCAGGCGGATTTCATTCATCACGAACGCCGCCAGATCGCTCAACAGCAGCACATCTTCCGGCGTCCAATGTCTCGGCGACGCATCGAAGGCGCACAGTGTCCCGAGCGTGTGACCGTCGCGCGTCGTCAAGGGATAGCCCGCGTACGCCGCGACGCCGACTTCCTTGACGATCGGGTTGTCGCGGACCAGTGGATGCGTACGTGCGTCGTCGATCAGGAGGGGCTTGCCGGAAGCGACGACGTGCTTGCAGAACGAATGGGAAAGTGGGGTCTGGCGCGACGTCGCGAACGGTTCGGGAAGGCCGGCGCCCGCGCAGCTCTTGAAGAACTGCCGGCGCCCATCAAGGAGCGAAACGAGCGCCGTGGGAACGCCCAGGACTTTGATGGCCAGCCGCGTGACGCGATCGAAGGCTTCCTCGACGGGGCTGTCGAGCAGGGCGGTCCGCTGGAGCGCGGACAATCGCGCCGGATCCTGAAGGGCCTGGGCGACGTCTTCGTCCATGACTGACGCGCCTCATGCCGCGCCGTCGTTGGCGCGTGGGTTGACGAGTCGTGCGCCGAGCGGCGTTTACGTGCCGGTCGGGACGACGAAGTGCAGGCGGCAGCCGGCGCGCTCGCCCGCCACGAGATCGAGACGCCCTCCGTGGAGCTCTGCGACCTTCTTGGCCGCCGCAAGGCTGACGCCGGCGGTGAGACCGCCCGGCCTGTCAGTCAGCGTCGGATCGAAGAACCGCGCAGCCAGCTGCGCGGGCAGCATCACGGCGTCCTGCCAGACTTCGACGACGAGCGCGGGCGGCGTGGCACGACCGATGGCACGCAGGTGAAGGCGCGCGCCCTCTGCGCGCTGCAGGATGGCGAGGAGCGCCTCGACCAGTCCGGCGAGCGCGACGGCGACCATGCTTTCGTCGGCGTTGACGATGAGCCCGGCGTCGGCGATTTCCACGGCGATCTGCACGTCCGAGAGGCGCCGCTCGGGGCCGAGCGCGGCGACGACCTGCTCGACCAGCGCGCCTGCGCGGAAATCGCGTCGCGCGACGAGTGCCTCGCCCGCAAGAATCTCGGACGCCTGGAGCAGCCAGATCGTGCGCTGCAGCTCGGCGCGGGCGAGCTCGAGCGCGAGGCGCTCGCGGAGCGACTGGCCGCGATTGGCGAAGAGGCCGAGCGAGGCCGTCACCGTCGCGAGGTTGCGCGTCAACTCCTGCGCGAGAGCCGACGGCAGCACTGGGTGCGCTGCCGTCCCGTTTCCCGTCGTCTGTTTTGTTGCCCGCAGGTTGTCCGCGTCTCTCAACGAGCGCGCCGTCGCATCGTCCACCTGGTGCACGAGACAGGGCACCTCGGTCAGGCCGGCGGCCACCGCCGCTGACAGCCGGCCGTGTCCGGCGATCACTTCATACCGGCCGTTCCGCCTCCTGACAAGCAGCGGCTGGACCACGCCGATCGTCTGCACGGATGTGATGAGATCGGCGAGCGGGGCATCATTCGCAACAGCGCGATCGATTTCGGCGATCGCCAGGTTGCGCACAACCGTATCGGGCGTGCGCGACGTCAGCTGATCGACGTAGTGGGCGTCGTGCCGCATGCGGAAGCCGGGCGGGAGGCCCTCGCGGGCGCCGGTCGGCGGGGCTTCCGCGGGCTGCTCACTGTCAAAGACTTCCGGTGCGTATGAATCAGGGCGCGCCGGTGGAAAGAACGATCGGGACGACTGCAGGGGATCGAATTCGGACACTTGTGAACCTCGGGTAGCGAATGAGTTGCGGAGTGCGCCGTGGCAGGACGCGAAGACCGGATTGTACCTCAAGTCAAACGCGGGGTGACCAGATGATCTCGCGGCGATTTCGGGCGAGAGCCCAATGCTGTTTGGCCCGCAACTCGCGTTGACGTTCTGTTGTCGAAGGTATTTCGCTCTGCTTTCCTGATCGCCAGTGTCTTGGCAAGAGAGCTCGATCGTTCCGTCCGTCCTGGCGACAACGCCGGTTGTCTTTTCGCAGCAGCCGACATGACGCAGCGTCGGTACACCGCTCAATCGCGTGTCCTTCCTCAGTGATTCCAGCACTTTGTGACGTCACACTTGCGGGCTGCTCCGACGGCAGAACCCTTGCCTCAGCTGAGGCGGCCCCGTCAGACGGTCGGCATGGTGCCCGACCTCCACGGTGCCGGGCCGGCTCGATGGGGCCATCAGAGCCGAACGAGCCCGGCGCCTATGTGCGACGTGACACTTCACGGGAGGGGAACGAGATGAGATGGATCAATCAGTTTGTGTTCCTGGCAGTTCTGGCGTTCGTGTTGACCGTGCCCGGAGGTCTCGATGCTCAGGAACCGGCAGCTTCCGCAAAGGCGTCGTCTCAGGCGGCCATCAACCTGAACACGGCGACCGCAGCGCAGCTCGAGGCCCTGCCCGGTATTGGACCCAAAGTTGCGGCGAGGATTCTCGAGTATCGACAGAAGAGCGGTGGCTTCAAGAAGCTTGAGGATCTCATGAACGTGCAGGGCATCGGCGAGAAGAACTTCCTCAAGTTGAAGCCTCTTCTCGTCGTCACACCTCCAAAGGGCGATCGCGAGAACGAGGCCTCTCGATAACCTTTTCGTTCCGGCGATCCACAGAGACCTGCTGGTCTCTGTGCATCGCCGGCCTTCCAAGTCGGTGTGCCGTATGCGGGACCCAGGATACTCGATGATCGAACTCCTGTGTGTCGTCTCGATCATCGCGGTTGTTTCTGCCGCAGCAGTGCCGTTGGTCGGCGACACACTCGAGGGTGGCCGCCTTGCCGCCGCATCACGACACCTGGCAAGCCGGTTTCAACTAGCCCGAATGGAGGCCGTCAAGCGCTCGGCATACGTTGGCATTCGCTTCGAACAGCGTGGCGATCAATACGGATTCAGCATGTACGTCGATCGCAACGCGAACGGCATCCGAACCAAAGACATCACGTCCGGGATAGATGTTCAATTGATGCCCTTCGAGCGCCTTCCAGATCAATTCCCACGAATCGACTTCGGGATCCTCACCGACGTCTCCGCTGTCGATGCCGGAACAATGCTCGCGGCTGGGAGCGATCCGATTCGATTGGGAAACGCGAATATTGCGAGTTTCAGCCCCAACGGTTCGGCAACCGCAGGCACCGTGTACATTCGAAGCCATCGCTATCAACGCGCTGTCCGGGTCCTAGGCGTCACGGGGCGCATCCGTACGCTCCGATTCGACGTTCGCACCGGCACGTGGCAGGAACCATGAATCGCGAGCGCGAACGACGCGCTTGCGCTCGTTGGGGCGTTCATTCCACTTCGTGGACCACGGCAACTGCACGACTGATGCCCGGCAGGGATGTCACCCTGGTCAACATCAGCGCCGGCGGAGCGCTTATCGAGGCGTCCGCTCGCTTGCTGCCGGGGACGCACGTCGATCTGCAACTGATTGTGAGCGGGGCCAGGGAGATGATTCGTGCTCGCGTGGTCAGATGCGCGGTGACCAGTTTGAGCCGGCAGGAGGGCATTCGCTATCAAGCGGCGCTCGTGTTTCAGCGCCGGTTGGAGTATCCGGGATGAAAAGCTACCCATCTGGGTAACGCGTGCCCACTCGAACTGAGGTCGGAACTCGCAGATGGGCACCGCCTACCCTTCCTTGAACGCCGGTTAGATCGACAGGCCGGCAAATCCCGCCAGATCTTCCCGTGTGCGATCTGGCATCAGGTTTGGTCTTGACCTGTTCACGTTAATCGCCGCTTCGGAGGCCGTCTCCATGTCCACCGACAACCAGGCAGGTGCAGGTCACGCTCTTCCCCGAGTGTGGGCGAGATCCAGGGATCGGCGCGACGGGTTTCCGGCGTTCCTGGCGCAGATCGCACATGGTCTCGATCGGTCTGGCGAGTCCCAGCCGCTCAGGCGGACGTTCGAGGAGGGTCTCCGACGACTGGCGCGGGTTCGCGACGTATCGCTGCGGGAGAGTCTGACCCGTCTCTCGTTGCGATCACCGCACACCAACGCGTCGGCCGAGTCCATCTGCTTTGAAGTCGAGACGTCGGATGCCGCGCGACATGCGTTTCTCGAAGCCACCTTCGAGGCCGGTTCCGGACTCGATGACTGGGACTTTCAGGTGCTCGGATGGGCGAGCCATGTCGCAGCGCTCGTCCTTGAGATCGAGCGCAACCGAGGCGCACGGCCTGTGTCGCCGGGTCTTCGGGCCGATCGCAGCGCGGGAACGCCGCTCATCGGCTCCAGCCCGGGAATGCTGGCCTTGCGAGAACGAATCGAACGCGTCGCGGCGACAGATTTCACCGTGCTCGTCGAGGGGGAGAGTGGCACTGGGAAGGAGCTGGTGGCCCGACAAATTCACAACTTGAGCCAGAGGCGGCACGGACCGTTTGTGGCGATCAATTGTGCGGCGCTGGTCGAGACCCTACTCGAAGCCGAGCTCTTCGGCATCGAGGACCGCACGGCAACCGGTGTTCGCGGTCGACGCGGTAAGTTCGAGCACGCTGACGGGGGAACGCTCTTTCTCGACGAAGTTTCCGATCTCTCATTGTCGGCTCAGGCAAAGCTGCTGCGGGCCATTCAAGACCTTGCCGTGGAACGTGTCGGCGGGCAGGGAACCCGGCGCGTGAACACTCGCATTGTTGCCGCGACCAATCGCAGTCTGGGAGGGATGGTCGAGAAAGGGTTATTCCGATCCGACCTGTTTTACAGGCTGAGCGGCGTCGAGTTGCGCGTCCCGCCACTGCGACAGCGGCGGGAGGACACGCTTGAACTGGCCCGACACTTTCTTGCGAGGCATCGGGATACCCGTCGCCTGGAACTTTCCGAGGCGGCGGCTGACGCATTGCTCACGTACGACTGGCCCGGCAACGTGCGAGAGCTCGAAAGGCTCATGGAAAGCACTGTGGCGCTGGCTGGAAGCGACCGTATTGAGATCGATGACTTGCCGCCCACGCTGCGCGGTCATTACGCGGAGATCTTGATGCCGTCGTTGGCAAGAGGAGACTCCATGCGCGCTTGGGGAAGCCGGTATGCGCGCCTGATTCTAGAACGGTGCGACCACAACAAGCGCAAGACCTGCAAGGCGCTTGGAATCAGCTATCACACGCTCCAGGCCTATCTGCGCTATCGCTCGACGCGGCCTGACGGATGGGATCGCACACCGGGGACATGGGTTGGCAGTCGAGCCGTCCACGAACGCGAGGACGGGAACCCGGCCGCCACATAGGGGTCGGCCGAGACGCGCGACGGCATTATCGCGCAGCACCGGGTGCCTCCGGTGAAAACATACGGCGAGGCAGAGCCTGCTGGCCGAGGTCGCACGCCGGCATATCTACGGCCATCGAAACCGTAGGAAGCCGGAGGTACGTATGTCAGCTGGAAGCGTCAGCCTCAAATGGTGGCTGCTGGTGCTGTTCGTCGCGGTGCTCATCGCGGGCGACGGGCGTGGAGTATCAGCACAGAGCGGGAACTGTTTCATGACGTTCAAGGAGTGCTTCGACAAGGCGTCGAGGATGCGGTACTGGGAAGACCGGCTGCTCTCAAGCCTCGACTGCGAGCTCAATTTCGTGGACTGCACTCGCAGAAAGATCATCGGGCGCTGATCATGGGAAACGGCTGGCTCAACTCTGTCCCATTGCTTCGGCTTGGCGTCGAAACAAAGTCGCAATCAGTTGGGGAGGGTCGTCGGGAGGTGCGGCGATCGGTTCCAGACCGGAGCCGACGCTGCACCCTCTTGCTCGCCGCATCTCTGCTAGGTATGACGGCGTCGTGGCCATTCGCGTCGTACGTGGCGTCGCCGTCTACGATGGAAGGGCGCCAACATCAGCTCACCTTGGCACAAATCATCACGCCTGAAGACGTGATCGTCGGCAGGACGATCGACCGCGCCGCCGTCGTGCTTCTGACAGAAAACCGAAGACTGATTCGGATCGATCTCGCTCAATCTCGTGTCACGTCCTCTCGGGTACAAGCTGCCGACCAGGACAGCCTGTGGGGACTCGGTCACGCGGGACATGGAGAACTCTGGACCCTTCTCAACAGGCTGACGCTGGCACAGATTTCATTGGACGGCAGAATCGTACGGCGTTTAACGCTTGGTCGGCCTCATGTCGGCCTCTTCTCGATTGGAGGCCTTCTCGTTTATCAGTCTCTGCCGCGGCCTGATCAACCACTTCTGCGCCTCGGGGTTCCAGGAGAGGAGCCGCGCGCGGCGATTTCGAGTCTGAAACCTCGACAACAAGACGCTGGGTTGGCCGACATGCTTGCCGCGAGCCTGGTGATGTGCGGTGGCACACACGGCGTGGAGCTCCCCTGCTGGCTTCCCGACGAAGTGGTGCTGCATCTGATTGGCCGAGATGGGTCATCACGCGCGCTCCGATTGTCGGCCCTTGCGGTGCCCGACGGATCGGAATCAGAAATGGCGACTCACGGAACCGAGGCGCAACCACAACCCATCTGGGATGCCTTTGTTGATGGGAGTTCAACTTGGGTTCTCGCTGATGCGAGGGAAACGGCGCACTCGTCCTTCAAGTCTGGACGCGAGTTACTGCGATTTGGACCCCTGGGGAATCCAATTGGCGCCAGGCCCTTGTCCACTCCCGCGCGACTCATCCTCGACGTGCAGAACGGGCATGTGTGGCTGCTGTTGACGTCCGGCGTGATTGAGCGGATCACGATGCCATGATCCGCGTAGTGCTATCGCTCTCGATTGCGACGGTGATCCCTGGGCTCAGGCAGGCGCAGCCTTCTCCAGCCGAGGAAATGCGCGAACCGAGTGAGATCCAATGTGTGCTACAGGGCGTCGATGAGATCGGCTCCCTTGAAGTGGTGCGCCTCGAACCTGATGGAGCGCCGAGCTCGCAGTGGATCGTGCGTTCCCAACAGGTCATCCATCCCGTCCACGGATCATTTCGACTCATGGGTGAACCAGGACGCCTGACGACCCTTATCGCGAGGCCGGTCGGTCGCAGCTGGTACTTCGTTGAAGGGCCATTTCAGTGGCCCGAGCAAAACGCACGGCGCCTGATGGACTCTACGCCACGACGAACTCTCGCAGGAGCGCTCGATGCGACAGCTCCATGGCCACTCGACGTCAAATGGCTGCCGTCTGACCACGATCTGGATGACAACCGAGCATTATGTGAAACTCGATCGCGCGGAGCTTGGCAGTGTGCCGGTGTTCCCTGGAACGCGGCGGGAGTCGTCCTTGCGGTGGGGTACGAGGGAATTGGTTTTGCGATCGCATCCGAAGGTTCCAGACAAGGCGCCAGTGAATCACCCACGCTCGAGTGGGCAAGGTGGGGTCGATTCTTGTCGATTCTCCCCTCCGGGAAGGCGGTCGACGTCTCCGCGTGGACAAACGCACGGTCCGAAAGCCGGAGACGGTCTCTACGCGAGCAGTTTGAACCGAACCCCTCGGTGCGGATCGAGAAAGTGGGCACCGGCTTCTGGGTAGTTGGCTTTAACCAGAGTCGCAATGGTTTTCTTCAGATCGAAGGAGCGGGGATCGCGACAACCCGCGTCCATCTGAGCGACCTCGCATCGGGTCCACCGGATCTTCCAATGACTATTCAGCCGCAAGACGCTGTCCAGGTGGACGGCCGCGTCATCCTCCCCGACGGGACGCCGGCTTCACGGGCGTTGATACTGGTGTCCGAGGTGCTCACAGCTGGACCGTATGAGCGCCTGAACCACGAACCGAAGCGCCGGCGCCTTGCCGAGGTTCGCTCCGATCAAACGGGATATTTCACGGTATCCGGACTGGCGAGGCAGCCTTATGAATTCCTGGTGCTGGACTCGTCTTGGGGGCGCGCCAGACTGATCCATACCCCTGACGCAAGCAACGTGACGATTCGGTTGCGGCGCATCAGCAGGATCAGCGGGCGCGTCGTTCGGAAGGGGCTACCGATCGCGGGGTTGCCTGTACGGCTCAGACCTGACCTTCGCACCTTCGCCGAGGCCGCAGAACCTTTGGACTACCTGGCGCTCGAAGCAGTCACCGGGTCCGACGGCCGATTCGTCCTCGCATTGCCTCCAGCCGGTTCGAGTGAACTGCAACTTGGCAACGACGCCTCGGGGTACGCCCGGCGGCGAGTCCCGGAAACGCGCGAGATGTTGCATGACATCGAACTCGGCGATGTCGAGTTGGGAAGAGCGACGCCGGTCGTGGCGACACTCTTAACGAACGAGCCATGCGACCTGCTCGCGGCCGGACCAATGGGTTCATCGGGAATAACGATGGTGTCAGCAGATCGGCAGCTCGATGGGACGTTCTCTCTGATGGTCCCCGAGGCGGGTCGGTGGCTCGTGACGGCCCGATGCGGTGGTCGAGAGCTCCTCCTGGAGCCCGCCTTCATCGATGTTCCGCTCGACAGCGCTGAGATGTCGGTTCAATTCGCCGTGACGTCCTGGTAGAACCCACAGCGACCTCGCGCGAACGGCCGGACTCCACGATCCCGGCAACCTATTCCGGCAGTACAACGACGGCCTCGATCTCGAGCAGCAGTTCCGGCCGCGCGAGTCTTACGACCTGTACGAGCGTGTTCGCCGGCGGGTTCGCGCCGATGAACTTCGATCGGACGTCCCTCAGCGGCTGCAGGTTCGACATGTCCGTCACATACGTCGTCGTCTTCGCCACATCGTCGAACGTGGCGCCGACCGAGTCGAGCGCCGCCTTCAGATTCTGAAAGACCTGCGTCGCCTGCGCACCGAAGTCTCCTGCGCCAACGAGATTCCCCGACTTGTCGAGCGCGACCTGGCCCGCAATGTAAACCGTGCGCCCGCCGCGCGTCTCGACCACGTGCGTGTAGCCGGTCGGCGTCGAGAGCGTCGCCGGATTGCTGAAGCGAATGTGCGTCCGCGGCTTAGCCTGCGCGGCCGCGAATGCCACTACCAGTGGAAGTCCCAGCAGAATCAGCATGACCCGCATCTGACGTGCTCCTTTCAGAAGCCCTCGGCTCCTTGACCGTTTCTCCCGCAACATAGTACCGTTATCCGATTTTCTGGTCCGTTTTTCTCCCGCAGATGAATCAAACCGCGGTCGCCGCGCTCAGGAAGACACCGCTCAACGCCCGTCACCGTTCGCTCGGAGCGAGGATGGTGCCGTTCGCGGGCTGGGACATGCCCGTCGAGTACTCCGGCATCGTCGACGAGCACATGGCCGTCCGCACGCGCGCCGGGCTCTTCGACGTCAGCCACATGGGCGAGTTCGAGGTCGCCGGGCCCGACGCGCTCCAACTCATCCAGCACGTGTCAACCAACGACGCGTCCAAGCTCGCGGTGGGGCAGGCACACTACTCGGGCCTGACGACCCCTGAGGGGACGTTCGTGGACGACTTGCTCGTCTATCGCCTCGCGACGAACCACTTTCTGCTGGTCGTCAATGCCGGCAACATCGAAAAGGACTACCGCTGGATCGCCGAGCACACACCGGCGGGACTCGATGCGGCGGTCGTAAACGCCAGCTCCCGCTACGCGCTGCTCGCCCTCCAGGGCCCGCTGGCCATCGAGATCCTGCAGACGCTGACCGGCGTGAACCTCGCAGACGTCCCGTACTACAGCTTTGCGACGGGAGAAGTGGCATCCGTCCGCTCGACCATCTCGCGGACCGGCTACACCGGGGAAGATGGTTTCGAGATTTTCGTGCCTCCACAATCCGCGGAGCGCGTCTGGGATGCGTTGCTGGCGGCAGGGAAGGACAAGGGCCTTCTGCCCGCCGGCCTCGGCGCACGCGACACGCTGAGGCTCGAAGCGGCGATGCGCCTGCACGGCTCGGATATCGACGAGACCACGAGCGTGATCGAGGCAGGCCTCGGCTGGATCGTCGGCTGGTCCAAGCCCGAGTTCCTGGGGCACGAGGTGCTCCGTCGACAGAAGGCGGAAGGCACCAGCCGCCGCCTGGTCGGCTTCGAAATGGTCGATCGCGGCATCGCGCGGCACGGCTACAAGGTCCACAGCGGATCGAGTGAAGTCGGCGTCGTGACCAGCGGCACGCAGACACCCTTTCTCAAGAAAGCTATCGGGATGGCGTACGTCACGAAGGAACACGCAAAGGCCGGCACCGAGCTCGACGTCGAGATCCGCGACCGGCGCCTGAAGGCCCGCGTCGTCCCGTTGCCCTTTTACAAGAGGCAGAGGAGCTCCTGATTATGTATCCCGCCGATCGCCGATACACGAAAGATCACGAATGGATCAGCATTGCCGGCTCGGAGGGCAAGATCGGGATCACTGATTTCGCGCAGCGCCAGCTCGGCGACATCGTCTACGTCGAGTTGCCGGAAGTGGGCAAGGCCGTCAAACAGGGCCAATCGTTCGGCACGATCGAATCGGTGAAAGCCGTATCCGAGCTCTTTTCTCCTGTGTCAGGCGAGGTCGTCAAGGTGAATGCCGATCTCACCACCCATCCGGAGGCCATCAATACCAACCCGCATGACACGTGGATGATCGTGCTCAAGTTGACAAACCCGGCCGAATCATCTGCACTGCTGGACGAGGCGCAGTATGCGGCGGTCGTCGCAGACGGTCAGTAGATGAACTTCGAGTCGTCAGACCTGTTTCCCTCACGACATATCGGCCCCGATTCCACCGAGCGCAACGAGATGCTACGGGTGGTCGGGGCTTCGTCACTCGACGCGCTTGTCGACGAGGCCATTCCGGCTTCGATTCGCCTGGACAGGCCGCTCGATCTGCCGGCTCCCGAGCGCGAGCATGATTTTCTCGAGCGACTGAGAACGATTGCCGCGAAAAATCAGGTGTTCCGGTCGTTCATCGGCCTGGGCTATCACGACTGCGTGACGCCGAGCGTTATTCTTCGGAACGTCCTCGAAAACCCCGGTTGGTATACGCCCTACACGCCTTACCAGGCCGAAGTGGCGCAGGGCCGCCTCGAAGCCTTGCTCAACTTTCAGACGATGGTGAGCGACCTCACCGGGATGGAAGTGGCCAATGCCTCCCTACTGGATGAGGCGACGGCCGCCGCCGAGGCCATGACGATGATCTTGAGGGTCAGGACTCGCCAGTCAGCGAACGGTGCGGGCGTGTTCTTCGTCTCTGACGCGTGCTTTCCGCAGACCCTTGAGGTTGTGCGCGGCAGGGCAGAGCCGCTCGGCATCGAGGTGCGCGTCGGGCCGATTGCCGACTGTCCGCACGATGACAGCCTGATCGGTGCGCTCGTCCAGTCGCCCGATGTGAATGGCGCGCTCCACGATCTTCGGCCGTTCATCGAGAAAGTCCACAACGTTGGTGCGCTGGTCGCCGTCGCCACGGATCTTCTTTCGCTCGCCATCGTCCTGCCGCCTGGCGAGATGGGCGCTGACGTCGTCGTCGGGAATTCCCAGCGCTTCGGCGTGCCGCTCGGATACGGCGGACCGCACGCCGCATTCTTTGCGACGCGCTTGGCATTCGTCCGCCAGATGCCGGGCCGCATCATCGGCGTGTCGGTCGATGCGCACGGCAATCCTGCGTATCGCATGGCGCTCCAGACGCGGGAGCAGCACATCCGCCGAGAGAAGGCGACGTCGAACATCTGCACGGCGCAGGCGCTCCTGGCCAACATGGCCGGGTTCTACGCGGTGTATCACGGCGCTGACGGCCTCAGGACCATCGCGAGGCGCGTGCACGCCCTGGCCGTCGAGCTTGCGCGACAGTTGGTCGCCGCCGGATATCGCCAGGTCAATCCGATGTTCTTTGACACGATCACGGTCGATCTCAAGGACATTGCGCATCGCGACCGCATCCGGCAAGCCTCGTTGGACGCTCGGATCAACCTGCGCTTTCATGACTCGGCACGCGTCACGATTGCTCTCGACGAAACAGCCACGTCGGCTGAAGTGGATGCGATCGGAGACGTATTTCGAGCCGCAGGATCCTCGCGAGGCAAGCTCGACGACCGTCGCACGTCAGGCTCGCCCCGCTCACATCTTGGCGGCCTCGAGCGCACCAGCCAGTTCCTGACGCACCCGGTATTCCACAGCCATCGCTCGGAAACCGAGATGATGCGTTACATCCGGCTGCTCGAGCGGCGCGACATCGGCCTCGACACGTCGATGATCCCGCTCGGGTCGTGCACGATGAAGCTCAACGCGGCCTCCGAGATGCTGCCCATCACGTGGCCGGAGTTCTCGCGTATCCACCCGTTCGCCCCGGCAGAGCAGACGGCGGGTTATCGTCAGGTCTTTGAGGAGCTCGAGGCCTCGCTGGCCCTTATCACGGGCTCTTCGGCGGTGTCGCTCCAGCCCAATTCGGGAGCGCAGGGAGAGTTGGCTGGCCTGCTGACTATCCGCGCCTATCACCATGACCGTGGCGACAATCATCGGAACGTCGTGCTCATCCCCGCGTCGGCTCACGGCACCAACCCGGCCAGCGCCGTGATGGCCGGCATGACCGTCGTCGTCGTTTCAACCGACCAGGGCGGCAACGTCGATCTCGCCGACCTGCGCGCGAAGGCAACGCGTCACGCGCACGAGCTCGCGGCGCTGATGATTACGTACCCGTCCACGCACGGCGTCTTCGAGGATGGCATCCAGGACATCTGCGCCATCGTCCACGAGCATGGCGGTCAGGTCTACATGGACGGCGCGAACATGAACGCGCAGGTTGGTCTGACGAGCCCGCATGCCATCGGCGCCGACGTGTGCCATCTCAATCTCCACAAGACCTTCGCGATTCCGCACGGCGGGGGCGGACCCGGCATGGGGCCCATTGCCGTCGCGACGCATCTCGTGCCGTACCTGCCGCGGCATCCGCTGATGGCGGTCGGCGGCGCCCGAGGGATTCGCGCGATTTCAGCGGCGCCGTGGGGAAGTGCCAGCATCCTGCTCATCTCGTACGCCTACGTGCGGATGCTCGGCGGGACCGGAATGACCGACGCCACGCGGTACGCGATACTGAACGCCAACTATGTGAAGTCGCGACTCGAACCGCATTACCCGGTGCTGTACACGCGGCCGAATGGTCGCGTCGGACACGAAATGATCTTCGACCTGCGGGCGTTCAAACAGTCCGTTGGAATCGACGAACAGGATGTAGCCAAACGGCTGATGGACTACGGCTTTCACGCGCCGACGGTATCGTTCCCGGTTCCCGGCACTCTGATGATCGAGCCAACCGAAAGCGAGCCGAAAGAAGAGCTGGATCGATTCTGCGACGCGATGATTGCCATTCGCGGCGAGATTCAGGCCGTTGTCGAAGGCCTCTCCGATCGACTCGACAATCCCCTGAAGAATGCGCCGCACACGGCAGAAGCCGTGTCGAGCGATCGCTGGGAGCACGCGTACTCGAGGGAGCTGGCAGCCTATCCGCTTCCCGCTGTGCGGAAACGGAAGTTCTGGCCGAGCGTGGGGCGCATCGACAACCCCTACGGCGACCGGAACCTGATCTGTTCGTGCCCGCCTGTCGCCGCCTACGCAGAGAAATAGGATATCTAGACGCCGGCTCCGGAGGGCCGCTTCGTCAGCTCGTTGGCGCGGCGGCGAAACGCTTCGAGCAGCCGGGCCGTGATCGGCCCAGGCCTTCCACCCGCGATCAGCTTGTCATCGACGCGTACGATGGGAACGAGCTCGCGAGTCGTGCTGGTCAGAAAAGCCTCGTCAGCGCCCAGGAGATCGCCCTCGCGCAGGACGGTCTCGCGCACGGGCACGCCGACTTCCCGACCGACCTCGAACACAAACTCACGCGTGATGCCGGCGAGAAGCCCCGCGTCGAGCGCGGGGGTCAGCACCTCGCCTCGTTTGACGAGAAAGAGATTGGACTGCGTGCACTCCGACAGCTCGCCTCGAAAATTGCGCATGACTGCTTCGTAGCCGCCGCGCCGGAGGGCCTCCTGCATGGCGAGCGCGTTGTTCAGCAGGTTGTTCGATTTGATGAGCGGGTTCACGGAGCCCGGATGGTTCCGGATGATGTCCACCAGGGCGACCTTGACCCCGCGCTCGAACACCTCGGTCGGCGGATCGACCTGGGGCTTGATGATGATCACGACAGAAGGCGTGGGGCAGGCGGCGATGTCGTAGGTCAGCTCGCCGACGCCGCGCGTCAGCAGGATCCGGATGTAGGCCTCCTGCGGACCCTCGGACGGCCACGTCTTCCGCGCCACCGCCAGCGTCTCGCCGATGCGCCCCTCGAATTCCGCGTCGGACAGCGGCACCGGCAGCCGGATCATTTCCGCCGACTTCCTTAGGCGCCGCATGTGCCTGTCGAACAGAAGTGGCCGGCCGTTGTAGGTCCGAATCGTCTCATAAACGCCTTCGCCGTACAGGAAGCCATGATCGAAGACAGGAATAACGGCCTCTCGCTCGGGTGAGATGCGGCCGTTCACATTGACATACGCGGCCATCGACGGGAGTCCTCCCCTTGATTCTGTCGTGCAGTGCGAAGCACCTGACCGACGGGGTCGTTCGGTGCGCGCAATCGCCGACCCTCAAAAGGGGCAGCGTACCTCTTGTGCTAGACTTCGCGCAACTTTGCGCCGGATAGCGTCGCCATGCGTGTTCTAAATGCGGACCAGATGCGGGAGGCCGATCGCCAGACGATCGCCGACGTGGGGATTTCTTCGCTCGTGCTGATGGAGAACGCGGGACGCCAGGTCGTCGCCGCGATGGAAAGCGCGTACAGCGAACAGATGGGGGGCCGCATCGCCGTCTTGTGCGGGAGAGGGAACAACGGCGGCGACGGCTTCGTCGTCGCGCGGACGCTGCGGCAGCGGGGCACCGATGCCACGGTGTTTGTCATCGGATCTCTCGGCGATATCCGCGGCGACGCGCGCACGAACCTCGAGATTCTTGGCAGGCTCGGCATGACGGTCGTCGAGATCACCGACGAGCAGCAATGGGAGCTGCACGTGTCGGAGATTTCTCAGTGCGATTTGATCGTGGATGCCCTGTTCGGCACCGGCCTCAAGGCGCCTCTGTCGGGCATGTTCGAAACCGTCGTGGCCGATCTCAATGGAGCGGGCTTGCCCATTGTCTCGATCGACCTGCCGTCCGGACTCTCGGCCGACACACCTGAACAAATTGGCACCTGCATCGAGGCCTCGATGAGCGTAGCGCTGGCGGCACCGAAGCTGCCTCTGGTTCTTCCGCCGGGAGAAATGAAGTCCGGCAACGTGGTCGTCGCAGACATCGGCGTGCCGACGGACATCATCGACGGCATCACGGGACCGCGCATCGACATGCTGACGCGGGAACACGTGCGCGAGATCATCGAGCCTCGCCCGGCTGACTCACATAAGGGAGATTTTGGTCACGTGCTGGTGGTGGCCGGGTCGCGCGGAAAGACCGGCGCCGCGCACCTGGCCGCCGCGGGAGCCCTTCAGTCGGGCGCCGGCCTGGTCACAATTGCCGCGCCCCGGAGCTGCCAGGATGTTCTCGCGGCCATGGGTCCGGAGTATATGACCGAAGGGCTCGACGAGACAGAAGACGGACTCTTTCAGGCTGCAGCAGTCGAGCGTCTGCTGCTGTTCGAATCCGACGTCGTGGCGGCCGGGCCCGGGCTTGGTCGATCAGATCAGATCTCCACGCTGGTTGCGCGCCTGCTCGACGAAGGCAGCGGACCGCTCGTGCTCGACGCAGATGCGCTGCACGCCCTGATTGCCTCGCCCGATCGTTTGCGCGGGCGCGAAGGGCGCGACGTCGTCATCACGCCGCATCCGGGCGAGATGGGCCGGCTGGTGGGAATGTCGTCCGAGGAGGTCCAGGCGCATAGGATCGACGTCGCGCGCAATTTCGCCACGAGCAATCACGTGTACGTCGTCTTGAAGGGGCACCGTACGCTCATCGCGACACCTGCCGGCCGCGTCTACATCAATCCAACCGGAAACCCGGGGATGGCGACTGGCGGAACAGGTGATGTGCTGACGGGAATGGTCGCCGCCTGGCTCGGACAGCTCCTGGATGCCGAGGCGGCCTGCAAGGTGGCGGTGTACCTGCACGGGCTTGCCGGCGATCTTGCTGAAGCCGATCACGGCGAGGTCTCGATGACGGCCGTGGACCTTGCGGCCCACATCAGCGATGCCATTCAGGAGTTGACGGCAAGGCGACGAGTCGAGCATCCAAACCCCGCATCCGACACCCGTTTGCGTTCATGACCGACGAGTTTGCCGGTCGGACCATCCAGACGGAGTCCGAGGACCAGACGCGCAGGCTCGCCGAAAGATTTGGGAGAACGCTCGAAAGGGGAGGCGTCGTGCTCCTGTCGGGCGAGCTCGGTGCGGGAAAGACAGCTTTTGTCCGCGGGCTGGCGGCGGGGCTGGGCCTCGATCCCGAGGAAGTCAGCAGTCCAACGTTCACGCTGATTCAGGAATATCGCGGCTCACGGACTCTGATTCACGTGGATCTCTACCGTCTCGAACCGCGTGAGGTGGCCGATCTGGGTTTGGACGAGCTCTTCGAGTCGAGTGCGGTGGTCGCTGTGGAGTGGCCCGACCGGCTGCCTGACCAGCCGCCGCATGCCATCCGTGTGGCGTTCGAAGACGAGGGGGACGATCGACGCCGCATCACGTTCGGCCCGATCGTTCCGCAGGATCACTCGGACCGATAGTTCGGCGCTTCCTTGGTGATGGCCACGTCGTGCACGTGGCTTTCACGGACACCCGCCTGTGTCACCCGGATCAGCCGGGCGTCGCGCTGCAGCGCGGGAATGTTCGGGCAGCCGCAGTATCCCATACCGGCTCGAAGACCTCCCACGAGCTGGTGGATCATTCCCGCGACGCTGCCCTTGTGGGCCACGCGGCCCTCGATGCCTTCGGGTACCAGCTTCTCGCTCGCCGACGCGCCGCCGTCGAGATCGAAGTCGTCCTGAAAGTATCGATCGCGGCTCCCGCGGCGCATCGCACCGATGGATCCCATTCCCCGATATTCCTTGAAGCTCCGCCCCTGGTACAAAACCATCTCGCCGGGACTCTCGTCCGTTCCGGCGAACAGGTTGCCAATCATGACGGCGCTGGCGCCGACGGCGATGGCCTTGGTGATATCACCCGAGAACCGGATCCCTCCGTCCGCAATGACCGGTACGTTGTGACGTGACGCCACCTGCGAGCAATCCATGACCGCCGTGATCATGGGCACGCCGATGCCGGCGATGATCCGCGTCGTGCAGATAGAGCCGGCGCCAATGCCCACCTTGATCGCGTCGACGCCCAGATCCACAAGAGCTTCGGTCGCTTCACTCGTCGCGACGTTGCCCGCGACCAGATCCACCTCGGGGTACTGGCGACGCAGGTAGCGGACGACGTCCAGCACACCCTGCGAGTGGCCGTGCGCGGTATCCACGACGAGCATGTCCACGTGCGCAGCCACGAGCGCGGCCGCCCGCTCGGGAGTGTCCTTTCCGACACCGACCGCCGCACCGACTCGCAGTCGTCCAAGACTGTCCTTGCACGCCGCCGGATACTTCGTCACCTTCTGGATGTCCTTGACCGTGATCAGGCCCTTCAGCATGTAGGCGTGATCGACGACCAGGAGTTTTTCCACTTTGTGCTCGTGCAGAATCTTCCGCGCCTCATCGAGCGTCGTCCCGATCGGTACCGTGATAAGCGGATCCCTCGTCATCACTTCCGAAATCGGCCGATTGACGTTGTTCTCGAAGCGCAGATCGCGGTTCGTCAGAATTCCGACGAGGCGCCCTTCCTTGCTGCCATCCTCGGTGATCGGGACGCCAGAAATCCGGTACTTTTCCATCAGGTCGAGTGCTTCATGAATGCGGTGCGACGGGGACAGCGTGATCGGGTTCACGATCATGCCGCTCTCAGAGCGCTTGACCCGATCGACTTCCGACGCCTGCTCTTCGATGCTGAGGTTCTTGTGGATGACGCCGATGCCCCCCTGCTGTGCCATGGCGATGGCCAGTCGCGACTCCGTCACGGTGTCCATGGCGGCGCTCAGGATCGGAACGTTCAGCCGGATCCGATTGGTGAGGCGGGACGACACGTCGACCTGGCCGGGCAGCACCTTCGAGTGCCGCGGAACGAGAAGGACGTCGTCAAAGGTCAGAGCAGTCTGGAGCTCTGTCTCACGACCGAGCAGGGAAGAGGTCGCTGTCGTCACGTCCATCCTGGTGCTCCTGTCAGCGGCCGCTCAGGCGGCCGCGCCGTGGCACTTCTTGTACTTCTTCCCGCTGCCGCATGGGCACGGATCGTTGCGGCCGACTTTGGGCTCGTCCCGCCGGATGGTCTTCACGGGCGCATCGTCGCCGCCCGTTCGCACCGGCTGCCGCATCGGGCCAGCGGTCCGACCGCCACCGCCAAATGCCGAGCTCGCCTCACCCGATGGGTCGTTCAACGTGAGCGGCGCCGCTCGTCTGGGAGCCGGCCTTCGCACCGGAGGCCGCGGCGCACCTTCGGCGTTGTCGCCGACGACCGGCCGAAGCCACCACAGATAACGGACGATCTCCTCGTCCACGCGATCCTTCATCGCCTGGAAGAGATCGAAGCTCTCTTTCTTGTACTCGATGAGTGGATCACGCTGGCCATATCCCCGTAGCCCGATGCCTTCCTTCAGGTGGTCGAGGCTATACAGATGGTCTTTCCACTGGGCATCGACGATCTGGAGCATGACATCGCGCTCAACTCGCCGCAGTATGTCCGGCCCGACGAGTTTCTCCTTCGCTTCGTACTGCTCGAGGATCCGCTGCCAGAGCGCATCTCGAATCTCGCTCGAGTTCTTCGTGTCGAGCGCCATCGCCGCAAAGTCGTCGGCCTCGAGAGCGAAGACGCGGGTCATTTCCCGTCTGAGGCCGTCGACGTCCCACTCTTCGATGTCCACGTCGGCGCCGCAGAAAGTGTCCACGGCAGAGTCAAGAAGATCCTCCGCCAGGATCATCACGTACTGGCGCGAATCGATGGCCTCGTCCTCAGATACGCGGATGGAGCCCTCGAGCAACTCGCGCCTCAGCGCGTAGACGTTCTCGCGCTGCTTGTTCATCACGTCGTCATATTCGAGAAGGTGTTTCCTGACGGAGAAGTTCTGGCCCTCGACCTGTTTCTGTGCGCGCTCGATAGCCTTGGTGACCATGTTGTGTTCGATCGGCACACCGTCTTCCATGCCGGCCCACTGCATGAATCCCTTCAGCCGATCGGACCCGAAGATTCGCATCAGATCGTCTTCGAGCGACAGGTAGAACCGCGAGGACCCTGGATCGCCCTGCCGTCCGGCGCGGCCGCGGAGCTGGTTGTCGATGCGCCGTGCCTCGTGCCGTTCGGTGCCGACAATATGCAGGCCGCCCATAGCAACCACTTCGGCGTGCTCGTAATCGGTCTGTTTCGAAAAGTGTTCGAAGGCCAGCCGCCACGATTCGCGTGGGACGCGATAGAAACCGTCGAGATGAAAGAAATAAACGAACTGGTCGTCCTCGACGAAGCGTTCGTCGCCCTTCGCCAGCTGCTCGGCGACCTGTTCCGCAAGAGCCTGCTGGCGCGCCATGAACTCCGCGTTCCCGCCGAGCAGAATGTCGGTTCCGCGGCCGGCCATATTGGTGGCGATCGTGACGGCGCCCTTGCGGCCAGCCTGGGCCACGATCTCGGCTTCCTGCGCATGGTACTTCGCGTTCAAGACGACGTGCTTGATGCCACGGCGCTTGAGCATGGCAGACAGCTTCTCGGACTTCTCGATGGAAACCGTACCAACGAGCACCGGGCGGCCGATTTCCTGCTGATCGGTAATGTCCTTGACAATTGCTTCGTACTTCTCCGGCTCGGTTCGATAGATGCTGTCGGGTTCCTCGAGACGGCGGAGCGGCCTGTTGGGCGGAATCACGACGACGTCGAGGTTGTAGATCTTGGCAAACTCCTGCGCCTCGGTGTCGGCCGTGCCGGTCATGCCAGAGAGTTTTTTGTACTTCCGGAAGTAATTCTGGAAGGTTACCGTCGCGAGGGTCTGGTTCTCGCGCTCGATCTTCACCTTCTCCTTGGCCTCGACGGCCTGGTGCAATCCGTCGCTCCATCGACGACCGGGCATCAATCGACCCGTGAATTCGTCGACGATCACGACCTGGCCGTCCTTCACCATGTAGTCCACGTCACGCCGGAAGAGCGAGTGAGCTCTGAGCGCCTGGTTGACGTGATGCAGCAGAGGCATGTTCGCCGGGTCATAGAGCCCGCCGGCGTTGAGCCGGGCGGACAGCATGCGTTCGGCCGCGCCCATCCCGCTCTCGGTCAGGGTGACGGTCTTGTGCTTCTCGTCCACGATGTAGTCGCCGGTCGCTTCGAGGGCTTCACGATCCTCGGCCTTGGTGTCTCCTCGCGTGACTGCACCCGGCTTGAGGCGCGGGATGATGCGGTCAACTTCGTAATACAGGTCCGTCGATTCTTCGGCGGGTCCTGAAATGATGAGCGGGGTGCGCGCCTCGTCGATGAGGATGCTGTCCACTTCGTCCACGATCGCGAAATGGTGGCCGCGCTGCACGTAATGCGCGAGCTCGAACTTCATGTTGTCGCGCAGGTAGTCAAACCCGAACTCGTTGTTCGTGCCGTACGTGATGTCGCAGGCGTACGCCGCCTGGCGCTCGAGATCGTTCAAATCGTGCTGAATCACCCCGACGCTCATGCCGAGGAACCGGTAGATCCGGCCCATCCATTCCGAGTCGCGTCGCGCGAGATAGTCGTTCACGGTCACCACGTGAACGCCCTTGCCCCCGAGAGCGTTGAGGTACGCTGGAAGTGTCGCGACCAGTGTCTTGCCTTCGCCCGTCTTCATCTCCGCGATCTTGCCGCGATGAAGGACGGCGCCGCCGATTAGCTGGACGTCGAAATGCCGCATGTTGACGATGCGCCGCCCCGCTTCGCGGACGATCGCAAACGCCTCGACGAGCAGATCGTCGAGCGGTTCCCCCCGTTCGATCCGCGTCCGAAACTCTGCGGTCTTGCCCCTGAGCTGCTCATCCGAGAGCGTGGTCACTTGAGACTCGAGCGCGAGGACGGCGGGCACGATGACGCCGAGCCGCTTCAGTTCGCGTTCGTTCTGAGTTCCGATGACTTTGGCGAGAATGGTACCGAGCATGTACGCTGCGGATATTCTTCCGAGGGTATTCGATCGATTCTAGCGGACGACTCCGCCAGCGTCAAGAATCCACGACGCTCACAAGGGCCGATCGGAGAAAGGTTTCGAAGGTGAAGCGGGAGGTCGGCGCGGTCTCAATGCCCGACGCGCGCCGTGAGAAGACGCAGCGGGTTCAGGATCTGGCCATTGGCCAGCACCTCGTAGTGAAGGTGCGATCCCGTCGCGCGGCCGGTCGAGCCCACGTAGCCCACAATGTCGCCGCGCTTGACCGTGTCGCCAGCCTTGACGCGAAATCTCGACAGGTGCCCGTACTTGCTGCGAAGACCGAATCCGTGGTCGATCACCACGAGGTTGCCGTAGTCGCCTGAATAGCTCGCCGTTTCCACATCTCCATCGGCGGTGGCGAAGACCGGCTGTCCCTTGTCGGCCGAGATGTCGAGGCCGCGGTGGAAGCCGACTTCGCCCGTGAACGGGTCCGCGCGCTGTCCATAACCGCCCGACAGCCAGCCGTACACGGGCCAGATGGAAGGGGTCGCCGCGGCTAGCGCCTGGCGACGCTCGACATCCCGCCGGACGACTCTCAAGCGGCTCTCGAGTCCCTCGAGGAGACCTCGAAGCACGCCGAAGGTGTCCTCGAGTGAATTCACGCCGGAGAAGAGCTGTTGACGCGGAAGCGACTCGGTCGTTCCGCCAACGGCCCGCCCCTTGAGAAGGCTCGGGAGCTTCTCGATGGCTCGAGCGGCCGCCGGGTCGATGGCCGCACGCGCACCGAGCTCGGTCACGGCCGTCTGCAGCGATTGAATCTGACCGGTCAGGGCCGCTGTCGCCTCGCGATAGCTCGCATTCTCCATCTCGAGGCTGGCCTGGCTAGTTCGCAGGAACTCGATCTCAGAGGTTGCGCTCCAGCGGGCGCCGAGGCCGATCAGGACGGGGAGCGTCACGACCGTGCCGACCGTGATCAGGGCCGTATTCAGACGAATCGTGAACCGGCGAACCACACCCGTCGTTCGATCGCCAATCACGAAGGTGTAACGGCGCGGCGCGACGTTCTTTGAACGCGTACGCATTCCCTAGTTGGTGTCTCGGCCGGTGACCGTATGCGTCGCATGCACGGGATGCGCGCGCCGGCACGGAACGAAAAACTCTATCACAGGCATCCGTCGCAGGTGAACCAAATTGTCCTATGCTGGTCCTATGCTCGGCCGGCGAAGACAGGGCAAAAATGCGCGAGGCCTCATCAGAGCAGCCGAAACTGCAACGCTTCGGCGACATGGGCATCAGAAATGGTGGAAGACTGGCAGAGATCTGCGATGGTGCGGGCGACCTTGAGCACCCGCGCGCACCCTCGTGCGCTCAGTCCCAGCCGCTCGCCGGCCGACTGCAGCAAGGCGAGCCCCTTCGCGTCCGGCCTGCAGAAACGCCAGAGCGCCCGGCCCTCGATCGCAGCATTGACCCGAGGTCCATGGCCCTTCGAGGCGAAGCGCACTCCCTGAATCTCCCGCGCCTTGACGACGCGCTCGCGGATGGCTTGCGACGCCTCGCTCCGGATCTGGTCAGTGAGCGCGCGAATCGGCATCGAGGGCACCTCCACGACCAAATCGAGACGATCGCGCAAGGGACCTGAAAGCCGGCCCTGATACCGCGTGATTTGTAGGGGAGAGCAGTGACACGCGCGCCGGCTGTCGCCGAAGAAGCCGCATGCGCACGGGTTCATCGCTGCCACCAGCACGAATCGAGCGGGGAAGACGGCAATCCGCGCGGCGCGAGCTACAGTCACCTTCCCCTCTTCCAGAGGCTGTCGAAGCGCCTCGAGCGCATGGCGATCGAATTCCGGCATCTCATCCAGGAACAGGACGCCGTTGTGCGCCAGGCTGATTTCGCCGGGACGGGGGAGAGGACCGCCACCGATCAGCGCCGCATCAGAAATCGTGTGATGCGGCGCACGGAACGGGCGCGTGCCAAGAAGACCGGCGCCCGGCGCCAGAAGACCCGCAACTGAATGAACCGAGCTCGTCTCCAGAGCTTCCTCGAATGACATGGGCGGCAGGATGCCAGCCAGCCTTCGGGCCATCATCGTCTTTCCGCCACCCGGTGGACCAACCAGCAGGACGTTGTGCGCGCCGGCGGCCGCAATTTCGAGCGCGCGCTTGGCGAGGGATTGGCCCGCGACCTCTCCGAAATCGGTGTCATCCGGAACGATGGCGCCGACAGGACCGGAAGGCTCCGGTGATTCCGGCCCGGGAATCGGTCCGTTCAGGGCAGAAACGGCGCCGCTCAACGAATCGACTGACAACACCCGCAGGCGGCCGACCACGCGGGCCTCCGCGGCGTTCATCGAGGGCAGCAGAATCGCTGGCGTGCCGCGCTGTCGCGTCGCAACCGCGATGGGGAGCGCACCGCGGATCGCCTGAATCGATCCGTCCAGCGACAGCTCACCGAGCAACACCACGTCGTCGATTTCGCGGCGCCCGATGACACCGGAGGCCGCAAGTATGCCCAGGGCGATGGGCAGATCGAAGGAAGAGCCCGCCTTTCGGATGTCGGCAGGCGCCAGGTTGACGGTGATCCGATTCGAAGGAAATTCGAACCCGGAATTTCTGATCGCACTTCTGACGCGATCTCGGCTCTCACGAACGCTCGCATCGGGAAGCCCGACCATGTTGAAGACCGGCAGGCCAAGCGACACGTCCACCTCGACGTGCACGGGAAACGCTTCTATTCCAACGACGGCAGCACTCCGCAGGCTGGCTAGCACCCGAGCCTTCGTCTGCAATCCCTCGACCGCCAAACGGGGTCTGCGAATCCGTTGGATTCTGGCGGGCTCAGCGCAGGCATTAGTTCATGAGCCGATCAGGGGCGCCGAGGTACGCAGAAAGCGTGAGTCGGTGCATCGGCCGGCGTCGCAGTTCCAGCCGCACGGATGCCAGCGCCGCGATCGTTGGTGGTGAAGACTTACTGGTGGCGGGACGTAAAGATCGTCAGCCGATCGCCGGGGGTGATGAGCGTGCCGCGCAAGCGGTTCCAAACCTTCAGCGAGGTGACCGAGGTATTGAAGAGTCGCGCGATCGACGACAGCGTGTCGCCGCGGCGAACGCGGTAAATCAGCTTCGAGGGTTTCCCACTGACGAGCGCGCTGCGACTACTGAACTGCGCCGCGGGAATCGGATCGGCCTGCGCGATCGGCGGCGGCTGTTGACCGGCACGCGCGCTCAGCAGAGCGGCCGGCGCTCGCGGGACGACGAGCCGCTGGCCCGATCTGACGCGCGCCCGGGTGGAGAGATAGTTCGCCTCGGCGAGATCGGCGCGGCTGACCCGCAGGCGCTGCGCGATGCTGGTAAGCGTTTCACCCGATCGCACGGTGTACCACTGGAGGTGAGTCAGCTCAACGGGACTCACGTCGGCCAGACGATCTTTGAACGTCTCCGCTGTACCCGGCGGCACTTTGATCTCGTATTGCGGGTCGCGCACGGGAGTCGTCCAGCGCCTCAACTCAGGGTTGAGCGCCTGGATTTCGTTAATCGAAGTTCCGGTCCACTCGGCCACGCGGCGGAGGTCCACCGGGCGCTCCACGGTGACGGTTTCAAAAGGCACCGGCTCGGCCATCGCGAATTCGAACCCGTATTGCGCCGGGTTGCGAGCGATGATCATGGCCGCCAGAATCATCGGCACGTACTCCCGCGTTTCCCTCGGCAGGTAGCTTCGGTTTCTGCGCCAGCTCCCAGAAGTCGTCGAACCCCGTCCGTTTCATCGCGCGCTGCACTCGTCCGGGCCCGCCGTTGTACGACGCCAGCGCGAGGTGCCAGTCGCCTCCGAAGAGCTCGTTGAGTGCCTTGAGGTACTTTGCCGCAGCGACCGTGGCCTTCTCAGGATCCGAACGCTCATCGATGTACCAGTCGTGCCGCAGCCCGTTCTCGAGCGCCGTTCCCTTCATGAACTGCCAGACACCTTTGGCCTTCGCCCGCGAGAGGGCATTGGGCTTGAAGGCGCTCTCGACGAGCGGCACGTAGGCCAGATCGAGCGGCAAGCCTTCGGCGCGGAATACGCTCTGAATCATCGGCAGATAGCGTGAACCACGCTGAAGTCCGTCTTCAATCCAGTCGTGCAGCTTGCCCTGGAAGAGGGCGATGTAGGACAGCACGCGGCTGTTCAGAGGAATGTCGATGTCGTGGGCGCCCGCTTCGAGATCCGTCTTGACGACCTGTTCCACCTCTGGCGTGGGCGCAGGAGCAAATGTCGATTCTGCCAGGAGCTCGTCGATGGACGCGGGCTCGTAACGTTTTTCAGCGAACCCGTCTCCTTCGGCCAATGCCGAGATTTCATAGGCGCTGATGCGATCGACCAGTCGATCGAAGTGGTCGCGGAGCCGATCGGATGTCCGGGCGCCGGTGGGGCTGGTAATCAGGACTTCAATCGCCGTATCGAATTCGGTGCGCGCGCGATCGAGGTGGCCGAGCTCGAGTTCCCGTTCGCCCGCTTCGAAATGGCGTTGCGACAGCGCAATCAGTGCGTCATGGGGATCAGGAGGAACAGGCGAAGGCGCCGGCTGCTGAACAGCAGTCTCCGGCGACAGACTGGGTGGCTGATCCTTGAGACCAGAACCGCAGCCGACCCACGCAACCGACAAACTGACGGCCACCATCGACGGCAGCCAGGAACGTCTTTCCACTGGGCGCTCCGCGAAGGTCCTTCCGGGCCTGTCGTGGGACGCCCCCTCATGGGGGCTCCCGGTTCAAAACGGCACGACGAGCAGGCCGTAGACAAGGGGCCCCTCGAGCCGTTCTCCGTCCGCCGACGCTGGGTGAGCCAGAACGCTCAAGCTTACCATTTCCTGCGCCTTATCGTCAAACCGTAAGTCGAACCAGGTCAGCAGTAACGGTGCGGAAACACTAACTTAGGTTCGACCAGCCCACCTGGACAAAGATCCTGTGGGCGTCCCCAAGGTCCTTGGCCGCGGGTGTAACGATGGACCGCTCCGACACGGCAATGCGGCGGCCAGTCTTCACCGCCTGTCGAACGTCCTCCTCGCAGACGAAATCGGCGGGACGATCGGGAGGGGCGGCCCGCACCGCCCCAGCCGGCGCGGGCGTCGGCAACGGTGCCGCATCCGGACCCGCAACAAATCCGCGCGACGACAGGAACTGGTCGATACGCGAAGAAAGCGAGCCCGCCGAAATCCCCTTTGTGGTGGGTCGGACGTCCACGCGAGGCAGCGGCGTCCCGGCGCTGGCTATGCCCGACGCGACGGCCGGACGTGTCTCAGCGGGCGAAATCTCGTAGGCGAGACGCTTGATATTGAGCAGGTGCATCGGCGAGATGTTGTCCGATGTGATATTCCCTCCGTAGCCTCCACATCCAAGCGTCATCGCCGGATCCAGCCCCGTCGTCAGCCCGATGGAACCGTGCGTCGTGGGCGTGTTGACGCAGATGCGGAACGCGGGTTTCTTGAGGCCAAACTCCAGGATCACCTGATCGTTTCGCGAGTGGATGGACATCGTGTGACCCATCCCCCCGTATCGCAGGATCTGTTTGCATCGCTCGCAGCCCTCGCGCCAGTCCTTGACCACGTAGAAGGACAGCACCGGGCAGAGCTTTTCGATGGAAAGAGGGTAGTCGCGACCGACACCCTGGAGGGGAGCAATCAGCACGCGTGTGGACGGCGGAACGGTGACTCCCGCTCGTTCCGCGATGATCGTCGCCGCCTTACCCACAAGCGCCGGATTCGGCAGCCGCTGGGCCGTCACGAGGATCTTGGCCACGGCATCAATCTCCGAGGCCGACAAGAAGTGGGCGCCATTTGCGATGAATTCCTGCTTGACGTCTTCGGCGATGCATTCGTCGACGACCACTGAATTTTCCGACGAACACAGCACGCCGTTGTCGAAGGTTTTCCCGGTCGTGATGTCGCGAACCGCCTTCTTCACATCGGCCGTTCGCTCGATGTAGGCGGGCGCATTGCCAGGTCCCACGCCGTAAGCGGGCTTGCCCGCGCTGTACGCCGCCCGCACGAGCCCCATGCCGCCGGTGGCGAGGATGACCGCCACGTCACGGTGCTTCATCAACTCCTGCGTGCCGTCGATCGTGACGTTGGTCATCCAGTTGATCGCGCCTTCGGGCGCGCCCGCCTCCCGCGCAGCGTCATTCAGCAGCTCGGCCGTTCTGGAAATGCAGCGAACGGCCGCCGGGTGCGGGCTCATGACAATGCTGCACCTGGCCTTGAGCGCGATCAGAATCTTGTAGATTGCCGTCGATGTGGGATTGGTGGACGGCACCACTGCCGCGACGACGCCGAAGGGTTCGGCGATCTCGATGACCTTGCGATCGTCAAACCGGCGAATCACGCCGACCGTCTTCATCGGACGGATGAAGTCATAGACGCGGCGCGACGAAAAGAGATTTTTCTGGATCTTGTCGGCGACGACGCCGTAGCCGGTCTCTTCGACCGCAAGGCGCGCGAGCGGCTCGGCATGCGCCGTGGCAACGTCGGCCATTGCGCCGACGATGGCGTCGATCCGTTCCTGCGTGTACTCGGCGAGCTGGAGGTAGGCCCGCTTGGCCAGCTGTGCGAGACGCCTCGCCTCTTGAACGGATGCGAGGTCTTTGTCAGAGAGCGAGCTGACCTGTTCGACTGCCATCGCGCGAGAAGAATCCTGGAAAGCCTCGGAGCGCGCTTATGGTTTGGGAAGTATCCTCTCGACCTCGGTGTGGGGTCTGGGAATGACATGCACCGATATGAGCTCGCCGACACGTCGCGCGGCGGCCGCTCCCGCGTCGGTGGCGGCCTTCACCGCACCGACGTCACCCCGCACGAGAACGGTGACGTACCCGGCGCCGATGTATTCCTTGCCAACCAGGACGACGTTGGCGGCCTTCACCATGGCGTCGGCGGCTTCGATGGATCCAATCAAGCCGCGCGTTTCGATCATGCCTAACGCCTCAAGCGACATCAACGTGCCTCCCGGATCGACAGTCAGCGACTACATTCGCCAGCGCCCATCAGGCCCGGAACTCTAACAGATTGCTTGAGATGCCGCAACTGAGCTACCATGCCGTCCTTCGCATGAAGGATCGGCTTGTGACGCAACAGTCGGCTGCGCCGGCGCACGCTGATGGAGATGTGTCGTGTCAGTAGTCCGCACTGGATCCCGGCTGTTGTGTGTGCTTGCTCTTGTCGTCGGTGCAGCGGCGTGCGGCCGCAAGTCTGACAACGAGCCGGCCGTCGCAACGCCTTCCTTGACGCTCAGCCGATCGAAAGCGGCCCTGGGCAGCCCGCTCGAACTGACGTATCGATTCGCCGTGGCGGCATCCGCACCGCATCTGGGGCAGAAATACAGGGTCATGGTGCACTTCGTGGACGCTGACGATGAGTTGATGTGGACCGAGGACCACGACCCGCAGGTGCCCACGACGGAATGGAAGCCGGGCCAGACGGTCGAATACACTAGGACCTCGTTCATTCCGGTCTACCCGTACGTCGGCGAAGCCTCGATTCAGGTCGGCTTGTACGCGGCGGGCAGCGGGGAGCGACTGAAGCTCGGCGGCGACGACTCCGGGCAACGGGCGTATCGAGTGGCGAAGCTTCAGTTGCTGCCTCAAACTGAGAACATTTTTCTGGTGTTCAAGGACGGGTGGCACCCTTCGGAGACCGCACAAACCAATTCCACCGTGGACTGGCAGTGGACGAAGAAGGAAGCCACGATTTCGTTCCGAAACCCGCGCCGCGATTCGATCTTCTATCTGCACCTGGACAGCCCGGGGAACGTGTTTCAGGAGCAGCAGACCGTGGACGTCGTCTTGGGCGACCAGCCTCTCGATCACTTCACATTGGCGCCAAAACAGGAACTCATCCGGAAGATCAAGCTGTCGTCAGCCCAGCTCGGATCGAACGACATGGCGGAGGTGAAGATCGTCGTGGACAAGACGTTTGTCCCCGGCCTGCTCTCACCGGCATTCAGCCGCGATACTCGTGAGCTCGGCGTTCGCGTGTTCCACGCGTTCATCGATCCCCAGTAGCTCAACCGCGAAACCCTGTGCGCCGCGCGCACACCGAGCGCACACTCCGGGTCGGGCGCGGGCCCTCATCTGCTGTCAATGTTCTGGGCTGCGCCGCGTTGGGCGTGCTAGACTTTTTTGGTGCGCCGAGTCGCAGTCATCGCCGTCTGGAGCCTGCTCGGGGCGGTTTGGGCTCAGCCTGCCGCGGCAGAACTCGTGGTCTTCCAGTCCGGCCGCAACCTCTCAGCCAAGGGCCATCGCTTTGAGTCGAGCTCGATCATCATCGAGCTCCGTGACGGCGGCGAGATCGCGTGCGACAGGGCGGTCGTGGCCGAGATTCTGCCCGATGAGGTTCCGTATCCCGAGCCGGAAGTCCCACGCGCCGCCGATGCCGCGCCAATTGTTCCGTTTGATGAGTTGATCGACTCGCTTGCTGCCGAGCACAGCGTGGACGCGAGGCTCGTCAGAGCTGTCATTCAAGTCGAATCTGGATTCCACCACGAGGCCCGTTCGCGCAAAGGTGCGATGGGTCTCATGCAGCTGATGCCGCAAACGGCTCGGCAGTACGCCGTTTCCGACCCGTACGACCCCCGGTCCAACATCGAAGGCGGCATCAAACACCTCAAGACACTCCTCGCTCGCTACGATCTGGCTGAAGCGCTGGCGGCCTACAACGCGGGTGAAGGCGCCGTGCAGCGGTTCAAAGGCATCCCGCCGTTCGCAGAAACCCGCGGCTACGTCAGCCAGATTCTCAGACTGATCGGCCGCTAGCTCCGTCCTACTTCCGAGGGGCCGTGTGGACCACTCGGATCTCTGCACAGATCGGCAATCGAAGGCCCCGATGGCGATCGGCGGTGCGCCGCGTCGCCCGTCAGCGTTATAATCGAGACAGTTCGAAACGCCGATAATGCTAACTCTGACAAGCGGTTGCGATGCAGTTTCGCTGTAGGCTCGGCACGCCGGGTGGGGATGTCATCGAGGGTGTGTACGTTGCCGACAGCGAAGCGCACCTGAGGCACGAACTCGAGGAGAAAGGCCTCTTCGTGCTCTCGCTTCACCGCCGCGGTGCGGTGGCGGGACTTCCTGCGGTTGGCCTTCCGAAACGACGAAAGATTTCCCAGCACGAGTTCCTGGTGTTCAACCAGGAACTGGCGACGCTCTTGAAGGCGGGAATGCCGCTCGTGCAGTCGCTGGACCTCTTGCGTCAACAAGTCGTCAATCCGGTTTTCAAGTCCGTCCTGAACGACGTGTACGAGCACGTGAAGGCCGGCTCGGCGTTGTCCGATGCGTTTTCGACGCACGGAGAGCTCTTCCCGCGGGTGTACACAGCATCGCTCCTGGCGGGGGAAAAGAGCGGCAACCTCGATGCAGTGCTGCGTCGGTATGTCGCGTACGAAAAAGTCATCGGCGCCGTCTGGCGCAAAACGATCTCCGCCCTGATCTATCCGGCGATTCTGGTTACGCTCGCAATCGGCCTCGTCACGCTGATCATTCTCAAGGTCGTCCCCGCATTTTCGGACTTCTATGCCAGCTTTGGTGCCGAACTCCCGCTCGTGACCCGCATCATCGTCAAGACATCGTCGATCCTGCGGTCGCAGTTCCTGCTGCTGCTGGTGGTGCTCGTCGCGGCCGTCGCCGGAATCTGGACGTGGCTCAAGCAGAAAGACCAACGCGCGCGATTCGACCGGATCGTGCTGTCGTTGCCCTGGCTCGGTCCCGCGGTGCGGATTTTCGCCACGTCTCAATTGGCCCGCACGCTCGCGACCCTCCTGGCCGGGGGGATCCCGCTCGTGTCTGCGCTCGAAGTCGCGTCGCGCTCGATCGGGAACCAGCACATGGCACGCGAGCTGGAAGGCGTCAGCCAGCGCGTGAGGGAAGGGGCGGGCTTCGCGCCAACGCTTCAAGCCCGGGGGATCGTTCCCGATGTGGCGGTCAAGATGATTGAGGTCGGCGAGGCCACAGGCGCCCTTCAGGACATGCTGAACAGCTTGGCCGATTTCTACGACGAGGAAATCGATACGCGAGTTGGCCGATTCATTACACTCGTCGAGCCGCTTCTGCTGGTGATCATGGGCATTGTCATCGCCGGGCTCGTCCTGGCCTTGTACATGCCGCTCTTCCAGCTGAGCTCGGTGATCGGCAACTAGGCATCAGGTCCGGAGAGATCTTGGATTCATCCAGCACACGTCAAGGCGGACAGGCAGGCGACCTCGAACCAGCGGCACTCCAGGTCGAGTCGGATGCCGATCCGGGCGTCGAGCTCGCGCAGGCCCGCCGGCTGGCTGAGCGATACCGCCTCGAGTTCGCCGACATGGGTCAGTTCCGAATCGATCAGGAGCTGTTCCGATCCATTCCTGCCGACCTGATGCTCCGGTACGGGTTCGTCCCGCATCGTCGTGAAGGTCGGATGCTCGTCATCGTCGTCTCAGATCCCACCGATCTGCCGATGATCGACGAGCTATCGCTGCTTCTGGGCACGCCGATCAAGGTCACGGTTGGCGCGAAATCCGCAATTCAATCGATCCTGAAGAAGAGCGAGAGCTCACAGCGCGTCCTTGAGGACGCGACCGAAAGTTTTCAGCTTCAGCTGCTGAAGGAGGAAGACTCCGGTGAGGACAACCTCACGGTTGAGCGGCTGACGAGCGATATCAGTCCGGTGATTCGGCTCGTCGACTCGACGATATTCACTGCCATTCAGCGGCGCTCGAGCGATATTCACATCGAGACTCAGGACGATGCCGTGCACGTGAAGTATCGCATCGACGGTGTCCTGCAACCGGCGATGCGGCCGATCGCGAAGCAGTTTCACAGTCCGATCATCTCGCGCATCAAGGTCATGGCCGAGCTCGACATCGCTGAGAAGCGGGTGCCGCAGGACGGACGCTTCAAGCTGCGCCTGCCGGGCAAGACCATCGACTTTCGCGTCTCAATCATGCCCAGCGTCCACGGTGAGGATGCCGTCATTCGTATTCTGGACAAGGAGTCTATCAGCGAGCAGTTCAGCGAGCTGCGCCTCGATATCCTCGGGTTCCCGGAGGCGGAGCTCAAACGATTCCGCAAGTACATCAGCGAGCCGTACGGCATGGTCCTCGTCACCGGCCCGACTGGCAGCGGCAAGACGACGACTCTCTATGCGGCGCTCTCGGAGATCAAGTCGATCGAGGACAAGATCGTCACGATCGAAGACCCTGTCGAGTATCAGTTGAAGGGGATCACGCAGATTCCGATCAACGAGAAGAAGGGCCTGACCTTCGCGCGAGGCCTGCGATCGATTCTGCGGCACGATCCGGACAAGATCATGGTGGGCGAGATTCGCGACCCCGAGACGGCCCAGATCGCCATCCAGTCCGCGCTGACGGGCCATCTCGTGTTCACGACCGTCCACGCCAACAATGTCGTGGACGTGCTCGGACGATTCCTGAATATGGGCGTCGAGCCCTATCAGTTCGTTTCGGCGCTCAACTGCGTGCTGGCACAGCGACTGGTGCGCATGATTTGTTCGCACTGCAAGCGCCCGGCCGTTGTGCCGCGCGCGCTGCTCGAGGAATCGGGGCTCGATCCGTCGCTTGCGCAGACGCACACATTTTTCGAGGGTGCTGGCTGCATCGAGTGTGCGGGCACGGGCTACAAGGGCCGGACGGCCATCTGCGAGCTGCTGGATCTCTCGGACCCCATCCGCGAGATGATTCTGGCTCGCAAACCGTCGTCGGAAATCAAGAAGGCGGCGCATGACGAAGGCATGCGATTTCTGCGGGAATCGGCCGTCGAGCGCGTGCTGACGGGAACCACGACGCTGCGGGAGATCAACAAGGTGACCTTCGTCGAATGAAACTGACACGAGCGCTGTTCGCCAACGCGGGCCCGACCGTCGCGGTTGAGATCACCGCCGGTCATGTCGCGGCCGCTTCGCTCGCCGACCAGGGCGGACGGATGGTGGTGGCCTCGCACGCCATCGAGTACCTGCCGGGCGGAGCGGTGGTGCCCTCACTGAACGCGGCGAATTTCGTCGAGCGCCAGGTCGTGACCGATGCACTAGGACGCTTGTTTCAACGGGTCGGCAAGCCGCGCCGAGTCGGCCTGATCGTGCCGGACAGCATGGCCAAGGTCTCGCTGGTGCGATTCGAAAAGGTGCCCAAGAGCAGCGCGGACCTCGACCAGCTCGTGCGGTGGCAGGTGCGAAAGACGGCGCCATTTCGCATCGAGGACGCGCAGGTCAGTTACGTTGAGGGCGCGCCCACGGCCGAGGGAGGCCGTGAGTTCGTCGTGTCGCTCGCCCGGCGCGACATCGTCGAAGAGTACGAATCGGTGTGTGCCGCAGCCGGTGCCGAAGCCGGTGTCGTGGACCTCGCGACGTTCAACGTCATCAATGCAGTGCTCGCGGGGTCGGGAACGCCGGACGGCGACTGGCTGCTGGTTCACGCCGCCACCGGCTATACAACGGTGACGATCATGCGCGGCGCCGACCTCGTGCTCTTCCGCAACAGACCAGCCGAGGAAGAGGGCGGACTCGCCGACCTCGTTCACCAGACTGCGATGTACTACGAAGACCGGTTAGGCGGCGTCGGCTTCGCAAAGGCGCTGGTGGCAGGTCTCACGAGCGCGGGCGTCGAAGGCGACGTGTCATCGCTGACGAGCGGACTGGAAGAGCGCCTGGGTTGTCGCGTCGAGACCGTGGACCCCCGTGCCGTTGCCGCGCTGACCGATCGGATCTCCGTTGATGCGGGATTGCTCGATACGTTGACGCCGCTGGTCGGCCTGCTCGCCAGGGACCGCGTTCAGTGACCTAGGGAGCGAGACGGTTGATACGCACGAATCTTTCGACGAAGCCGTTCTACAACGTGCGGGCCGTTCACACGGTGCTCGTGGTGGTCGCGCTTCTCGTTGCTGGCCTGACGGCACTCAATGTCACACGACTCGTGACGTTGTCCCGCCAGTATGCGGACTCGAGCGCGCGAGCGAGCCGAGACGAAGATCGCGCCAGCAGTCTCCGCGGCGCCGCCGATGCAATCCGCCGGAACATCAACCCGGACGAATTCAAGGCCCTGACCGATGCGACCCACGAAGTCAACGCGCTCATCGACCGGCGGATCTTCTCGTGGACGGAGCTCTTCAACCGCTTTGAGGACACACTGCCCGCGGACGTCCGAATCGCTTCGGTTCGCCCGAAGATCGAGAAGGATGGCCGCGTCCTTCTGTCACTCACCGTCGTAGGCCGTCGCGTTGAAGCGATCGATCGATTCATCGAGAGCATGGAATCGACCGGCGCGTTCAGCGATGTCCTGTCGCGCGAGGAGACCGCCGACGGGGACGGGCTCCTCCAGACGACCCTGGAGGGCGAGTACCACCGAAGCGCGCCACGCCGAGCGCCGCACCGGCAGGTCAGCCATGAGAATCTCGATTGGCCGCATCCTCAGGGAGCATCGGGCGATCGCGCTGCCGCTGGCCATCGCACTCGTCGCCAACGTTGCCGTCTATGCGTTTCTTGTGTACCCACTCCAACTGCGAGTCCGCACGATGGAGGGGCGTGCCCAGGCAGCGACACAGGAATTGAAGGCCGCCGAGCGGGATGCGGCGGGCGCCAAGGCCGTCCAGGGCGGCCAGGGCAAGGCGCGCGATCAGCTCCAGACCTTCTACACGGAGATCCTGCCGGCCGATCTGGCGGGTGCCCGGCGGATTACCTATCTACACCTGGCCCAACTCGCCGAGCAGACCAACCTCAGATCGGAACGACGCAGCGCATCGCCGGCCCTCGAGCGCGACAGCGCGCTCGGACGGTTGAATATCACGATGGTGCTGGAAGGGGAATACGAAGATATCCGCCAGTTCGTGTATCAGCTCGAGTCTGCGCCGGAGTTCGTGGTGATCGACGACATCGCCCTGACGGAGGGCGCCGAAGCAACGGCCCCACTGGTCTTGACGCTTCAACTCTCGGCGTACTATCGGTCGACGGACAATCATGGAGCCTAAGCGCCGGCAGATCGCTGCGCTCGTCGCCGTGCTGGTGGTTCTCGCCGGCGTCGTGGCATTCCAGTGGCAGCGCGTTCCGTCAGCGGCAGGGGACTCGACGACTACGGGGGCTGGGCGTACGGCTGGCGGGGTTTCCGCGCGGACCGTTCAGGACGCGGAAGACATCGTCCTCCATCTGGACGACCTGTCGCGAACGCGCCCGGGACCCGATACAAGCGAGAGGAACCCGTTTCGATTCGAGGCCGCCCGGCCGGCGCCCACGCCACAGCAGGGGCCGTCCAGCCGCCCAGGTGCGACCGTGCCGGCCGGGGGACCAAACGCCCTGGTTCCGCCAAGCCCACCGCCCGGTCCACCGCCGATTGCACTGAAATTCATCGGTCTGGTCGATTCGCCGGGACATCCTGCGAAGCTCGCGGTGCTCAGCGACGGCCGCAATGTGTTTCATGGACGTGAAGGCGATATCATCGATGGCCGATACCGCATCGTTCGCATCGGCGTGGAATCGATCGAAATGACCTATGTTGACGGGCGGGGACGGCAGGTCATTCGCCTGTCCGGTTCCTAACCGAGCAGCGGCAACAAGTGGTGCGAGAGGAGTCTGGTTTGCGGCGTCACTGGTCGAAACTGGTCGTGTCGCTCTTTTTGGCTGCGACACTGTCGGCCTGCGCAGCGGGCAAGGCGTTCCGCAGCGGAGAGGACAGCGCAAAGAAGGGCGACTGGGATGCCGCTGTGGCGCACTACACCAAGGCGGTTCAGGAGGACCCGGCGAAGCCCGAGTACAAGATCGCCCTCGAACGCGCGATGCTACAGGCGTCAGGCGTTCATCTCGACCGGGCGCGTGAACTGGAGAGTCAGGATCAGCTCGACGCGGCGCTGCTCGAATACAAGAAGGCGAGCGAGTACTCGCCCGCCAACAGGCAAGCCGCCGCCAAGGCGGTGCAGCTCGAACAGGCGATCCGCGATCGCATCGAGGCGGCCCGGCCGAAACCGCCGATCGCCGAGATGCGCGAACGCGCCCGGCAGGCGTCGGCTCAGCCCACACTCAATCCCGCGTCCCGCGAACCCCTGAACATCCGGTTCACGAACGCGGGCCTGCGCGACATTCTCAACTTCATCGCGAACGCGACCGGGATCAATGTGACGTACGACCCCGGCTTCCAGGATCGCGCATACACCGTGCAGCTCGATGGCGTGACGCTCGAACAGGGATTGAGCCAGATCCTCACGGCCAACACCCTCTTCTACAAAGTGCTCAACGAGCACACCATCATCGTCGTGCCGGACACGCCGGCCAACCGCGCGAAGTACGAAGAACAGGTCATCAGAACATTTTTCATTTCGCACGGAGACGCGACCGAAGTGGCGCAGATCATCAATACGGTGATCCGCTCGCCGGGAATGGCCGTGCAGCCGCTGATCGCGCCGAACAAGACCGCCAACACGATTACGGTGCGCGCCACCGCCGCAGTGGTCTCGATCATCGAACAGTTGATAGACACCAATGACAAGCCGAGGGCGGAGATCATGGTCGACGTCGAGATTCTCGAGGTCAACCGGACCCGCGCCAAGGAATTCGGCTTGAACCTGACGCAGTACGCCGTCGGGAGCATTTTCTCGCCGGAAGTGGCGCCGAGCGTCGGGACTGGGACGGGAACTGGTACCGGGACGGGAACCGGTACGGATACGGGAATCGGTTCGAGCATCCGACCGAAGGACGTCTTCTCACCGCCTATTTTCAACGCCAACACGATCAGTCGCGGCTTCAGCGCGGCCGACTTCTACCTCGCGGTTCCAGCGGCCATCGTGCGCTTTCTCGAAACCGATTCGCAGACCAAACTGGTGGCGAAGCCGCAGCTGCGCGGCGCGGAGGGCGCGAAGCTCACGCTGAACCTGGGCGACGAGATTCCGGTGCCCTCGACCGCGTTCACGCCGATCGCCGGTGGCGGCGCCAATATCAACCCGCTCACGTCGTTCAACTACCGGCCAGTCGGCGTCAACATCGAGATGACCCCTCGTGTGTCGAACGAGGGCGACATTCTCATGGAGCTGAGCATCGAGAGCAGCACGATCGGCCAGGACAAGCTCGTGGCCGGCGTGCTCGTGCCGACGTTCGGCTCCCGCAAGGTGACGACCCGGCTGCGCCTCCGCGATGGAGAGTCAAATCTTCTCGCAGGCTTGCTGAGAGAAGACGTCATCAAGAAGATTCAGGGATTCCCTGGAGCCATTCACGTGCCGGTGCTGCGGGAGCTGTTTTCATCGAACGATACCAGCAACTCGCAGACGGACATCGTGATGCTCCTGACGCCGCGCATTGTCCGGACGCACGAGCTGACCCAGAAGGATCTGAATCCGATCTACATCGGCACACAGCAGAATCTCGGCCTGACCGGACCGCCGCCGCTCATCGCCCCGCCGAACGGCGCCCAAGGTGCAGCCCCCGACGCGACGGGCGCCTCGCCGGCTCCCGGAACAGTCGTGCCCCAGCCGACAGGCGTCCCAGGAGTGCCGAGCCCGCCCGCCAGCGCGCCGGCAGGCGTGCCAGGCGCGACGCCGCCGGCGGGAGCGCCGCCCGTTGCCCCTGCGGGCACAGGCGCCATTCCCGGTACAACGGCCAATCCGGCCGGCGAACCGGAAGCTCCTCCAGGCACCACTCCCGTTCCAGGGACGACCGCCCCGCCTGCCGCGACTCCTCCGGCGACGCCTCCAGTTCTGACCGGCGCTCCGGCGGCGCAGATTCTGGTCACGGCGCCGGGCACCGAATTTCGGGTGGCCGGCGGGCCATACACCGTGCCGGTCTCGGTGAACGGCGCGTCCCGTCTCTCCACGGTGACGGTCACGCTGATGTTCAATCAAGCCGCCGTGCGTGTCAGGAGCGTGCAGGAAGGCAGCTTCATGCGGCAGGGCGGTGCAGCGGTCACCTTCACGCAGCAGGTTGACGCCAACATCGGTCGCATCGACATCACCCTCGCGCGGACGGCCGATGCCACCGGCGCGTCCGGTTCGGGTCTCCTCGCGGCGATACTCTTCGACGCCGTGGCGCCCGGCTCCTGTCCGCTCACGGTGAGCGGCGTGGCGACCGATCCCGGCGGTGCGCCGGTGCAGCTTCAGTTCACGCCGACATCCGTCGTGGTTCGATGAGCACCGCTCGACTCGCACGATCGTCCGGCTACTCGTTCATCGAGCTGCTGGTCGTCAGCACCATCCTCCTCATCCTCGCGTCAGCCGTGATGCCGCTCGCCAAGGTCGGCATGCAACGTCAGAAGGAGATGGAGCTGCGTCGCGATCTCCGAGAAATGCGCACGGCGATCGACAAATACAAAGACGCGGTGGACATGGGCGTCATCGGCGCCATCGACGTGAAGGCTGGCAGCGAAGGCTATCCCGCCGAGCTGAAAGTGCTGGTCGACGGCGTTCCGGTGGCGAACGATGCGTCAGGGCGGAAATTGAAGTTCCTGCGCCGCATTCCCGTGGATCCGATGACCGGCACGGATGAATGGGGCCTCCGCTCGTATCAGGACAAGCCTGACGCCACCAGCTGGGGCGGGCAGAACGTCTTCGACGTCTATACCACGAGCAAGGGCACTGCGCTCGACGGAACCAAGTACCGCGACTGGTAAGGCGGCCGTTCGATCGGATCCCCACCCCAACCATGCGACGACGACTCGAGCGGGCGCGTAATCACGAGGGCGGCTTCACGCTCATCGAGCTCCTGGTCGTCATCGCGATCATCGTCATCCTGGCGGGCATCAGTCTCGCCAACTATCAAAGCAGCGTCGCCAGATCCAAGGAAGCGGTCTTGAAGGAAGATCTCTTCCGGATGCGCGATGCGATCGATCAGTACTACGCTGACAAAGGGAAGTATCCCGCCAGCCTGGACGCGCTGGCGAGCGAGGGCTATCTGCGGAAAGTCCCAGAGGATCCGTTCACGAAGTCCAGTGACACCTGGCAAGCCATTCCCGCCGAACCTGACCCTGCAAATCCCACGGCTGAACCCGGCGTGTACGACGTCAAAAGCGGGTCGGATGCGACCGCGCTCGACGGTACGCGTTACGCGGACTGGTAGTGTTTCTTTCCGAGACGCACGAGCATCCTATCCCAGGCCTGATAGGTTCACGCCTATCCGAGCCTGGCGTCATCTTTTTCGACTGTCTCTGCGGAGCAGATGAAGCCTTTCGGCCGGCAGGTGAAAGACGTCAACGAAGAACAGGACGTGCAGGCGTACAGAGCTCTTCGGAAATTCGGAGCCATCACGCTGGGTCCTGGCTCAGATCGCTTCGTGGGTTCGAACCTGCGCCATCGGGCCTCCGGATGATCCTCTGCATCTGATAGTTGGACTGGCCGTTTTCTCCGTCAATCGCCGTTGATTCTTCTGGGTTCATCGCAACGCAAGCCGCGTCGCCCGAGACGGCCCATCTCTGTAGCTCACGGTAAACTTGCAGGTGAACTCCATCGAGACGCTATGCCAGGCTCAGGCCTACCGCAAGCGGTAGACTTCGACCGTGTCATTGACCAAGAGCGGCCGACCAGTCTCCGCGAGCACCCTGCGCACATTGGCATCCTGCACTGAGCGCGCGAGGACCGCCCAGCGCGCGCCAGCCTGCCATGCCTCGCGCAGGTGCCGCTCGTCACTCAGAGCCGACGCGAGGAGCCAACCCTTCCGGTCGACGCAAAAGAGCATCTGCGGATTGTTGTCGCCAAGGAAGACCAAGCGGTCCTCCTGAGAGCTGACACGGCGTATGGCCTCGCACATCACGACATCGCCAGGTGCGTATTCGAACCATGAGTGCGCGCTGACGAGACGAACGAACGTACAGACCGCGGCAAAGCCGAGCAGCAGAGCAAGAATGGTTTCGCGCCCACCTCCGAATCGCTGCTGGAGACGCTCGCTCATCCAGCTCACCCCGGTAGCCCCCAACACCGAGGCGACGGGCATCAGCGCAAGCTGGTAGTAGTCGTGAACGGCGTTTCCCCAGGCCACGATGACCAGGTACGCGATGAAGCCGAGGACGCCCAGAATCTCGCACCATCGTCGATTCCGGACGGCCAGCCAGGTTCCCGCGAGCACCACCACCAACCCGACTGGCTCCAGTATGTCTCGCACCATCCTTTGCAGGATTTGGTACGGGAACTTGAAGGCAAACACGATTCCGGCGTCGAACAGTTTGTCGGTCAGACCGAACGATAGCCCAGTCATGGCGGCGAGCCGATGCGCGTGGCTGTACCAGGCGCCAGCAAAGCCGACGTTGGCCACAGCCATCGTCCAGAGTTCCCACCGGCGCCATGCACACCTGCCGTAGCGTTCAAGGAACAGCCCGACGATCGGTGCCCAGATGATCAGATAGGGCAATTTGATCGCCGCGATAGCTGACGACACGGCGATCAGCGACCAGAGCGAAACGGTGGAACCTTTCTCGATGTATCGTTGCGCTGCGACGAGGCAAGACAGGGACAGGCAGATCAATAACGCTTCATTCATGAAGGCCCGCTCGATAAACAGCAGAAGCGGGAAAGCAAAGGCATGGAGAAACGCGGCGGCAAGCGCCTGCTCGTCGCCGTAGCGCCTGCGCACGAAGTTCCAGACGAGCAAGCATGACGCTACGAAGAAGAGCGCGCTCAGAATCCGGCCGGTTTCATGGTGAAATCCAATGAGCTTCGAAGCGGCTGCGACGACAAACGCGAACAATTCAAGCCCCGTTTCCACGTAGCCATATTCCTGAGCTCCGCGGTGATCGACCTGCGGGTACAGGATATTAAGACGCTCTCGATAGAAGTTCCGCGAGACAGAGGCGGTGTCGGCCTGGCGCCAGGCGTGATGGTCGAAGAGCGGCGCCTTGTAGGTTGCCGCTCGGGCACAGAACCCGAAGAATACGATGAAGCCCAGCAGAATCGACCGCACGGGTCTTGTCATTGACCAAGCTCGCATCGCGACCTTGACACGGGAGCACATACTACCATCCGCGACACACAGCATGCGACGCGCCGATGGCGCGGCTGCGGACGGGTGACAAGGGCAAGCGGCGGGACGGGTTGTTACGTCGACCGCCCCCATCCGCTTTTCGCGCCGGCCGGCTCCCCGCAGCATTGGCATCCGCCACAGCTCTGATGGGGCGGGCAGAACATCTTCGACGTTTACACCACGAGCAAGGGCGCTGCGCTCGACGGGACCAAGTACCGCGACTGGTAAGACGGCCGTTCGATCGGCATCCCCACCCGAATCATGCGACGACGACTCGAGAAGGCGCGTAATCACCAGGGCGGCTTCACGCTCATCGAGCTCCTTGTTGTCATCGGAATCATCGTCATCCTGGCGGGCATCAGCCCCGCGAACTATCAAAGCAGCGTCGCCAGATCTAAGGAAGCGGTCCTGAAGGAAGATCTCTTCTGAATGCGGGATGCGATCGACCAGTACCTACGCTGACAAGGGCAAGCATCCCGCCAGCCTGGACGCGCTGGCGAGCGAAGGCTATCTGCGGCAAGTCCCCGAAGATCCGTTCACGAAGTCCAGCGACACGTGGCAGGCAATTCCCGCCGAACCTGATCCTGCAAATCTCACGGCTGAACGCGGCGTGTACGACCTCAAGAGCGAGTCGGATGCGACTGCGCTCGACGGTACACGCTATAGCGACTGGTAATACTTCCCCTGTGCTGCGAGTCGCCTCTCTCGGCCAGCTGAGCACACTGAACGCGGTCGACTAGCTATTGAACCGGGGAATCCTCAAGGAAGGATATCGATCTGCGCCTGACCTCGACCGGTTCCACCATCTGTGGTTTCGACTCGTACTGTGACGGTCTTGATACCGGGTGAACCATAAACATGACTGGTTTGGAGGCCGGTTGTTACAGCCGTATTGCCGTCGCCGAAGTCCCACCGCACCCGCTCGATGCCGGTCGTTGTCCCGACGCCCGTAATTGTGAACGTAACGATGCCTCCGACGGTCAAGTCGCCGTCGGCCTCGACTACAACGGGCGGGTTTACACCTTCAACAACTGTCACAACGATGGAACTCGAGACGGACTCTCCTCGATTGTCTGTCCCGCTCGCCTTCACGGTGAACGTCCCGTCATTCGTATACACGTGGCTCACAACGGTCGCCGCACTGACATTGCCGAGGCTCGCAGATTTTCCATCACCGAACCTGATGGTGACGCCGCGAATTGTCTGACCGGTGCCGGGAGTTAGAGTGAACTTCACAGCTTCGTCAATGGCTGGATCGACTGGATCGGCGTTGATGGTCAGCACTGGAATCGGGTTGACGCGAATCGTGAACGTCGCGGTGGCCGTGCCACCGTTGTCTCCACCGATGCCTCCTACAGTCGCGCTGACTGTCACGTCATTGGTCGTCGTGACTCGTGTGCGAGCCTGACCGTGCGAATCGGTCGTCACGAGTGATGGCGAGATTTCGGCGCTGCCTGCGGACTCACTGTCCACCGAGAAGCTGACCGGCGCGCCCGAAAGCGGATTCCCACTGACATCAAAAACGCTGGCGATGACTTCGGAGGTTCCGCCCTGAGAGGGAAGCGTGGCGGGATTCGCCGTCAACGAAATACGACCAACCGCTGCGGCTCCGACGCGAATCTTCAACGGTTCGGTCTCTTCTGGCGAGCTAGCACCGCCGGATAACGCGGTGATCGTGGCCTCGCCGGATTGGGTGCCGGCACTGAATCGCACGGTTGCCGATCCGTTGTGCGTTTGCGCTTCGCGCGGGTCGATCGATCCGAGCGTGGTCGCGAAGGTCACGAGCGTGCCGTTCTGAACGGCTGTTCCCGCGGATTCAATGACGGTCGCGACGACCTCCGTCGATCCGTTGACGGGCAGAACCGTCGCGTTCGCAGTCAGGGTGAGTGTCGATGAGGTTGGCGCAAGAAGCGGGGATTTGTCGCAACTGACGAGCAGAAGGCCGCTCAGTAGCCGCGAAGGCCCCTCCAGCTTTAAGGAGCCACCATGAATGCCGACGTAGTATCATGTTACCGATAACAACAATTATCGCATGAAGTTAGCGCGTCAAGCCAGCCCGTCGCCGGGTCGTACATGCGGCAGTGCGCAAGGATATGCAATGGCAGTCCTGCTCGTGTCGCTCGCCGTCATGGCCATCTTGTGGACAGTGGCCATTCCTGTATGGCGTCACGCGATGCAGCGCGAAAAAGAGGAAGAGCTCATCTTTCGAGGCCGCCAATACGCTCGCGCCATCGGACTCTTCCAGCGGAAATTCGCAAATGCGTACCCGCCGACCATCGACGTGCTCATCCAGCAGAAATTCCTTCGGCGCAAATATCGCGATCCGATGGCCACCGACAAGACCGGAGAATTCCAGATGCTCTACCAAGGGAGTGCACAGGCCCTGCCCGGCCAGGTCGGCGGTGCGACACCACAGCGCCAGCCACCGGGCCAGCCTGCGCGGCAGCCTCAACTTGAGACGCCGGAAGGCGGACCGCAGTCGGCTGCTCAGCCGGGTTCGGTCTTTGGCGCACGCGGAGGCATCGTCGGAGTAGCGAGCAAGAACAAGGCAAAGTCTCTCCGGCTCTACAACGGCCGCAGCCACTACAACGAGTGGCAATTCCTCTATACGCAGCTCACGCAGAGCCCTGGACTGAGTCCTGGCGGAGCTTCGAGACCCGGCGGCGGACCCAACCGTCCCGGCACGGTCGGACCGGGGGGCAGACCCGGCGGCACACGTCCGCAACCTCAAACCCGGCCTCCCGCCCTGCCCGGCGGTATCAATCGCTGAAGACCGTCAACGGTCAGAGTGCACCCATGACCGCGTCATGGAACGCGGGTCGAACCTTGACGATGGCGTCGTTGGCTCTCGTGGGGTGCACACGATTCGTCAGCAACACCGCGTAGATGCTCCTGACGGGATCCATCCAAACCGAGGTGCCCGTGAACCCCGTGTGTCCGAACGCCGACGAGGACATGCGGGTCCCGCAGGACGAAGTCGGCAGCATGGTGTCCCATCCGAGCGCGCGCGAGGTGTCCGGCACGCCGATCCGCGTTACAAACTGTCGCATCAACTTCGCCGACGCGAGGAGGTTACCAGCCCCGTCCAGCGAGTTGAGAACGAGACGGGCGAATGCCCCGACGGCGCCGACCGTGCCAAAGATTCCTGCATGTCCTGCGGCGCCTCCGAGAGCCCATGCGTTCTCATCGTGTACTTCGCCCTGCAACATCCTGCCTCTCCAGGGATCGAGCTCGGTAGGAGCGGCGAGCTGGCGCTGATCAGCGGGGACTCCGAAGCTCAATTCCGGAGAAGCGAGAGACCATCCCGCGACGAGGTCATCGAACTGTTCGGCTAACGTCCTGCCGCCGACATCCTCAACGACGAAACCAAGGAGCATGAACCCCAGATCGCTGTACAGCGACCGCGATCCGGGTTCGTATTCGAGTGGAAGCGTGCAGATCGCGTGCTCGAATTCCTCTCGGCCGTGGTGATCCCGATAGAGAGGAAGCCAGGCGGTCAGCCCGGCGCTGTGCGACAAGAGATGCCGAATCGTCACGATATCGCGATCCCTTCCAGCCCAGGTCCGAATGAGATCGGTGACCCGAGCGCCGAGCGCCAACCGGCCGTCTTCGATGAGGCGCATCACCAGGCTGGTCGTCGCGATCACCTTGGTGAGTGAGGCCAGGTCAAAAATCGTATTCGGCTGCGTCATGAGGCTGGCAGAATCCCAGGACAGCCTTCCGAACGCCTGTCTCCACAGGACGTCTCCGGCAGTTCCCACTTCGGCGACGGCGGCGGGGAACGCGCCGGCGTGGACGGCTCTCGTCAGCACGTCAGACGCGTTCGAGAAGGCGGTCACGTGTCAGGCTCTGCGCTGGAAACCGTGATCAAGAGCGGACAACGGTCATGGCTGGTCGTCTGCGCAGGTGATGTGCTGTCCAGGCCACGACCAGTGTGGTGCTGGTTCCGATAAAGACATACCAGGTCCAGGCGATCGAGCTGTTCAACCACACGGCGGTCATCGCAGCAAGCCCCGCCACCATTCCAGCCAGGGTTTCGGCTTCACCGATGCTCGGTGTGAGTGTTCCCAGAAGGAACGCGCCGAGTACCTGAACCCGACGCAAACGACAGCACCGCCAGGCCTGCATCGAGCACCGAGCGGTCCATGCGCTCGGCCAAGAGCGCCACCACGATCTGAACGATACCCCAGAAAATGGTGGCCAGCCGGGAGACACGGAGCAGTTGAGTATCCGGCGCGTCCGGCCTCCAATACTTCACGTAGAAATCGTTCACCGTGGTGGCCGCCATGGCGTTCAGTGAAGGCGACAATGCCGCGGCAACGATGGCGGCGACGATGAACCCGGCCGCGCCATGACTCAGGGAGTTCACGATGAAGAGCGGAAGGATCTCATCTGCGCGTGCCAACGGCGCCGGAAGCGGTCTGCCGGCGTAATACACATACAGCATCACGCCAATCAGCAGAAAGAGCACGAACTGCAGGAGCACCACGACACCGCTCAAGACGAGTCCAGCCGACGCTTCGCGCGCTGACCGCGCGGACAGCAGCCGTTGCACCAGAAACTGATCGGTTCCGTGCGTGGCCAGCGTCAGGGCCATCCCACCGATGACACCCGACCAGAGCGTATAAACCGTGGACGCCGACATTGCGAAGTCGAAGACGCGAAACTTGCCTGCGAGATCTCCGGTCCGAATCACTTCGGCCCAGCCGCCCGGAATGGACCAGAGCAGGGACATGAACACGACGGCGGCGCCCGCGACATACACGAACATCTGCACGACGTCGGTCCAGATCACCGCCGACACGCCGCCTCGCGTCGTGTATACGATCATCGCGCCACCGAGAACAAGCACTGCCCACGTGACCGGCACCTGCGTCACGACAGAGATTACAAGGGCCGTCGCGAACAGACGGATCCCATCAGCGAGCGACCGCGTCACGAGAAAAATACCGGCGGCGAGATTCTTGACCCGTCGCCCGAACTGACGATCGAGGAGCTCGTACGACGTGAAGAGCTCACCCCGGAAGTACGATGGGATGAAGAGCGCGCTCACGAGGATGCGTCCGACGACATAGCCGAACACGAGTTGCAGAAACGTCATGTTGCCGGCGTAGGAAGTGGCCGGGACGCCAATGAACGTCAGGGTGCTTGTCTCGGTGGCGACGATCGTGCAGCAGAGCGCCCACCACGGCACCGTGCGATTGCTCAGAAAGTAATCGCGTGTGGTCTTCTGGAATCGGGCGAAGTAGGAACCGAACGCGGTGATTCCCAGCAGGTATCCGCCAATGACCAGGTAATCCGCGCCAGTCAGAACCATGAGGCGCGGTTGTGAGTGGGGCGGCCGCTGAACGCCCGATCGCGAGCCGGCGGCGGGGTCACAGATTCTGCTACTGGAAGGCGGCTCGGCCGACTTCCGACAGATACTCAGAGCCTCGCGAAAGGCTCACGAGATTGTCGTAGGAGAAGAGGATGATGCCGCTCGCCCCGAGCCCTCTCGCCGCCACGATGTTGTCCACGGTCTGCGACGGAGACAAACGAAAAGCGCCAATGCCAACCCAGAGCGGATGGAACCCCGCCACCTGACGCGCGGCCTTCACTTGTGTCTTGAATACGCCCGCATCCTGCGTGTACGCCATGGGACACAGAATATCGATCAGACCGTTGTCGAGCCACAGTTGCCAGTCCTGCAGACGCTCCCTGTAGGCATCGTCAGCAGAGGGAAGTACAGGCGGCGCTCAGCACGGCATCGGGTCGGCGCGCCTTCAACGCCGTCCGCAGTTTCATGACGAGCGCATTCAGGCGCGACTGGCGAAACTCGCGCCACTCGGCGACAAACCGATCAGCGTATGCCGTTGGCTGGAGCTTCAGTTCCTCGTCGAGGCGCAAGCGATCCGCTCCGCTGAGGCGACGCAACATCTCCGCACGAAAGGCGGCCATTGCCGCGGCGCTGTAGTCGAAATCCTCGTTCGGATATCTGACGTAATCGAGGTGAATTCCATCCACGGGATAACGTGCCGCGAGGTCGCCGACAACCGCCGCCACATGATCGGCGGCCGCCGTCGAAATTGGCGACATGTACAGCCCTTCGATCTGACTGCTGTCGGCACGAGACCAGCGCGCCAGCCGTCCAACATACTCAGGGCTGGCAGGCGACATTTCCGCGAGTCCGTCCGCTAACGCGCGCGGCACCATCAGCCACTCCGGATGACGGTAGACAAGATGGCTGCGGTCCGCCGGCAGCTCCGCCGCGCTCGAAATCAGATTGACGTTGACCCACGCGTGAACGGCCAGCCCCGCCTTGTGCGCGAGCGCCAGCGTTCGGTCCAATGGATCGAATGTCGACGGCTGACCCGCCAAGAGCGACGCGCGCGGCTCGAAGCCGGTCTGGTAGTACGCGTCGCCTCGCCCCCTCACCTGTACGATGAGGGTGTTGAAACCGCTGGCACGCGCCAACCGCACCATCGCATCGATCGCTTGCGGGCTTGTCAGACTGGTGCGCTGCACCCAGAGAGCGCGCACTTCGCGATGAATAGCGGGATCGTCTGATGCCCGCACGCTCCAGACAGCGAGGGCGATCAGACAAAGAACGATGACGGACGAGAGAGAGCGTCGAGCGTTCCGCTCTCTCGCCGAGCAGTTTCGAGCTGACATGAAGCAAGTGAATGTAGCAGGTACATTTTCGATCTGTCAACGCGCCGTTTGACAGTCATGAAGCGCGAGTTCTATTCTCGCGGCTCACGGAGGCGCGCTTCTCACACACGATGACCGTTCTTGGGATCGATGCCGGAGGCACCCGAACCATCTGCTTGCTCGCTGACGACCGCGGCCGCGTCCTGGCGGAAGCCCGCGGATCGGGCGCCAATCTGCAGTCTGCCGGCGAGGGAGGCGTTCAGAAGGTCTTGCGTGAAGTGATGCATGAGGCGATCGGCGGCCGGTCCGCGCCGACAGCCATTTGTCTCGGCGTTGCGGGAGTCGATCGCGACGAGGACGCCAGGGCCGTCAGAAGCATCATGGAACGCATCGGAGGGCACGCCCGCGTTCTCGTCGTCAATGATGCGCTGATCGCGCTGGTCGCGGGCGTGCAGGACGCGCCGGGGATCGTGATCGTGTCAGGAACCGGATCAATTGCCTACGGGCGAAATGAGCAGAACCATGCGGCGCGATCCGGCGGGTGGGGCCATGTGCTGGCCGACGAGGGCAGCGGGTACTGGATGGGCCTACTTGCGCTCCGGGCCGTCGTGCGGCAGGCTGACGACCGCGATCGTTCAACACGCCTCACCGAACACGTCCTGGCGCATTTTCGGGTCGCGCGCGCGCCGGATTTGATTTACGAGGTCTATCACAAGCCGCTGGCGCCGTCGGCGATCGCCGCCCTCGCGGCATACATCCAGCCCGCCGTCGACGAGGGCGACGAGGTCGCCAGAGAGATTTTGGACAAAGCAGCGGGCGAGCTGGTCGCTGCGGCGCACGCCGTCGCGCGCCGGCTGGAACTCGACCATAGAGAATTTCCGCTCGTGCTGGCCGGTGGAGTCATGCGCACCTCGGGTTCACTCGTCGGTGAGGTGACTCGGCGGATCGGTGCAGTTCTAGCGGGCGCCCGGCCCCAGCTGCTGCAGATTGAACCTGCGGCTGGTGCGATCCACCTGGCTCTCGCCGAAGCGCGAGGCGGGGCCCGTGTGCCGGTCTATCTCTAGCGGGGTTGTCGCACCTCAGCGGTGGTGTCGGCCCGCAAGAGCGCCTTCAGGCGGGGCTCGATGTCTTCGCCGGTAGCGTCACGCACAGAGTCGTGAGCTTTTCGAAGGCGTGAGAGCGCCTTGGTCAGCGGAAGGCCGCTCTTCTGCATGACGATGGCTGCTTTGACGTTCCACTGGGCCCGTCGAAGGAGCTTGTCGGCCTCGTCATAGTCGAGCCCGGTCGCGATGCCGACGATCCGCCTCGCGCGGTCGCGCAGTTTCTCGGATCCCGTTCGCACGTCCACCATCAGGTTGCCGTACGTCTTGCCGATCCGCACCATCGATGCCGTGGTCAGAATGTTGAGGACGATCTTCGTCGCCGTCCCCGCCTTGAGCCGCGTCGACCCGGCGATGACCTCCGGTCCAACGGCTGGTGCGATGGTCAGGTCCACGAACGTTTGAAGCTCCGTGCGTGGGTCGCAGGTGACGAAGATGATCTTGGCGCCGGCCTTGCGCGCCCGCGTCAGCGCGCCGCGGACGAACTGCGTGATCCCGCTCGCGGACACGCCGATCACGACATCACGACGAGACGGCCGCAGCCGATTGATCGCGCGGGCCCCCTCCTCGTAGTTGTCCTCGACGCCCTCCTGCGCGCGGAGGACGGCCGCCTGACCGCCCGCAATGATGGCCTGCACGAGTTCCGGATCGGTGCCAAAGGTCGGGGGCATCTCGGCGGACTCGACCACCCCCAATCGGCCGCTCGTTCCAGCGCCGACGAAGATCACGCGGCCACCAATGCGAAGGGCCTGTGTGATGATGTCGACGCCGAGGCCGATGCGCTCCTTCTCACGCTGGACCGCCGCGATCATCTTGCGGTCCTCGCCGAGCATGAGATCGATGATCTCGCTGACAGGAGCTTTGTCGATGGCCAGGCTGGCGGGATTGATGGCCTCAGTCGGGAGACCCTGCCACTTCGACACTGTCATGGCGGATTCGGAGCGAGCAGCGGCGGATACTACTCCTCGCTCACCAGTCTGTCAAACCTCGGCCGATTTGTCGTACGATGCGGGCTGTGGAGCTCATCGAGCGCTATCTTGATCATCTCCGCGTTGAGCGACGCCTGTCCGATCACACGTTGACGAGTTACGCGCGCGACCTTGCCGAACTCGATTCGTTTGCGACCGACCAGGGCCGTCCGGTAGCCGCACTTACGCCCGATGATCTCGATCGGCTCGTTCGCACACTAATGAATCGCGGGTTGTCGCCGCGGTCGGTTTCGCGCGCCGTGGCAAGCGTGCGAGGATTCTACCGTTTCCTGGCGTTGACGGGCCACCTGACCGACAACCCGGCCTCCGACCTTCGTGGTCCGCGCTCGTGGCCCGCGCTGCCGCGTTTTCTTTCGATCGAGGAGGTCGATCGGTTGATTGAGCAACCCGATGTCTCGACGCCAAGGGGGCTCCGCGATCGCGCCCTGATCGAACTGCTCTACGCCACCGGCATGCGGGTATCCGAGCTGGTCGGTGTCCGAGCCGCCGACCTCAATCTCGCGTCGCACTACCTCACCTGTACCGGCAAGGGACAGAAGCAGCGCCTCATTCCCATCGGCGACGAGGCCGCGAGCTGGATCAGCCGGTACGTCCGCGACGGGCGCCCGCTTCTCGAGCGTGGTCGCCGGGCTTCGCCGCGACTCTTTCTCAATGCCCGGGACGGAAAGGCGTTGTCCCGTGTTGGGTTCTGGAAGGTCCTGAAAGGGTACGGCCGCTTGGCCGGATTGTCCTGCCCGCTCAGCCCGCACGTCGTGCGACATTCATTTGCCACACACCTCCTCGAGCGCGGCGCGGATCTCCGGACCATTCAGGCCATGCTCGGGCATGCTGATTTGTCCACAACGCAGATCTACACGCACGTCCTCGAAGCCCGTATACGAGATGTCTACGATCGCTTCCACCCTCGACCGTAGCGCGCCGGTCATCGTGGGTCGTTGCTCGTCCGTCGTGGCTCTGTTATAGTTGGCGGATCCCGCACTCGTTCGAAACGCTGGAGTGGCGCGGGTCTTTCAGTAAGGAGCTTCTTGCATGAGTCGCAGCGGGCGTCATCTCTTCACCTCCGAATCGGTCACCGAGGGTCATCCAGACAAGATCGCCGATCAGATCTCGGACTCGATTCTCGACGCCATCTTGACCCAGGATCCCAAGGGCCGCGTCGCGTGCGAGACGCTCGTGACGACAGGCCTCGCGATTGTTGCTGGTGAGATCACCACGAACTGTTACGTCGATTTTCAGAAGATCGTCCGCGAGACCATCAAGGACGTGGGCTATACGCGCGCCAAATACGGCTTCGACTTTGAGACCTGCGCCGTCCTTTCATCGATTCACGAGCAATCCGGCGATATCGCCATGGGTGTGGATCACGGCGGAGCAGGGGACCAGGGTCTGATGTTCGGCTACGCCTGCACGGAGACCGACGAGCTGATGCCGCTGCCCATCATGCTCGCTCACAAGCTGTGCCGGGGCCTTTCCTGTGCCCGCCGTGATGGCGTCCTGGACTACCTGAGACCTGACGGGAAGTCGCAGGTGACCATCGAGTACGACGGGCAGAAGCCGGTGCGGGTAGACACGGTCGTGATGTCCTCACAACACAGCGCTCTCGTCAGCCAGGAAGCGATGCGTCAGGATCTCGTCGAAAACATCGTGGAGCGTGTCATTCCAGCGGAGATGATGGACAAGAATACGAAAATTCACATCAATCCGACGGGACGGTTCGTCGTCGGAGGGCCGCATGGCGATGCGGGTGTGACGGGCCGCAAGATCATCGTGGACACCTACGGTGGTGCGGCACCACACGGAGGTGGCGCGTTTTCGGGAAAGGATCCCACCAAGGTCGATCGCTCCGCCTGCTACATGGCGCGATATGTCGCCAAGAATGTCGTCGCCGCGGGTCTGGCGGATCGATGCCTCGTCCAGCTTGCGTACGCCATCGGCGTGGCGGATCCCGTGTCGGTGATGGTTGATACGCAGGGCACCGCCCGGATCGCTGAAGCAACCATCGATGATCTCATTCGGGCCCATTTCAAGCTGACGCCGCGGGGTATCATCGAAGAACTCGACCTGCGGCGTCCCATTTACAAGAAAACCGCCGCATTCGGGCACTTCGGGCGGACCGAGCCTGAGTTCACTTGGGAGCGAACCGACAAGGCCAAGGCCCTGCGCGCGGCGGCCGGTCTGTAGCTGACGGTCCGCGAGCGATTGCGACGGCAATCCGATCGGCGCGGGGGGCCGGATTGATGACCGTCGAACGATGACCCTCCGGAAGCTCCTCGGGCTCGCCATTGCCGTTCTGATTGGAGCCGCGGTGATCTGGCGGAGCCTTCCGCCTGGGCCCGCTCCCCTGGTAATCGGCGGACACCAGGCTTCGAACCCGCCGCTTCGGGGCGCCTTCCACGTTCACACGACGCGTTCCGATGGAACGGGCGACCCGGACGGAATCGCCGCCGCGGCCGCGCGCGCGGGTCTTCAGTTCGTCGTCTTCACAGATCACGGTGATGGAACCCGGGCGGCTGATCCGCCCCTGTACCGGCACGGAGTCCTCTGCCTCGACGGCGTCGAGATCAGCACGACCGGAGGTCACTACATTGCCCTCGGCATTCCGGTCGCGCCCTATCCGCTCGCGGGAGAACCGGGAGACGTTGTCGAAGACGTGGGGCGGCTCGGGGGATTCGGCGTGGTGGCGCATCCGGGATCGCCAAAGCCGGAGTTGCGGTGGCGCGAATGGTCCGCGCCCTTCGATGCGGTCGAATGGCTGAACGCCGACAGCGAGTGGCGCGACGAGGGGAGAGGGGCGATCGCGCGCGCAATCTGGCAGTACTCCTTCCGAGGTCCACAGGCCCTTGCGTCGCTCCTGAATCGACCGAAAGTCCCGCTGGCGCGGTGGGACGCTCTTACGCGGCGGCGACACGTCGTCGCTCTTGCAGGGACAGACGCTCATGCGCGCATCGGCAGTGCTTTCGGTCCGGACCCTTACCGCACGTCCGCATTCATCAAGCTGCCATCCTATGAGGTCTCGTTCCGGACATTTTCGATTCGCCTGCAGACGGCCGGCCCGCTGACGGGTCGCGCATCGGACGATGCCGCGCTTGTGATGGAGGCGCTGCGAAAAGGGCACGCGTTCACCAGCATCGATGCGCTGGCGGATGCTGGGGCATTCGACTTCACGGGCACGAGCGGCGCAAACAGCGCGTCTGAAGGCGACGATCTCCTGATCGATGGTCCAGTCCACTTGAGCGTCAGCGCCGACCTTCCAGCGGGCGCGTCAATCGTGCTGCTTCGAAACGGGAAGGCCTTCAGCAGAACCACCGGGACGCGGATGGACGAAATTGTGCCCCCGAAGCGCGCGGTGTATCGCGTTGAGATCCGCCTCCCGCCGTCCCTGACGACTGTGCCCTGGATTGTCAGTAATCCAATCTACGTCGTATCGTCGTCGAACGAGCCTCGGGAGGCTCGAGGCGGTCCACCAGCTAAGGTGAGCGCGCTCGTCGTCGCCGCCGACGTCACGGCGAAGGTCGAGCGGGATGCCGCTTCGACCGCGGTACCGCGCCTCACCGCAGAAGGCTCCGTGGGGCTGCAGTACCGTCTTGGCTCCCGCGACAGGGGGCCATACGCGGCGCTCGCCTTGCCCCTGGATCGCCGCATTCAACGCTTCGATCGCCTGACATTCGAGGGTGTGGCCAGCCGTCCCTGCCGGCTCTCCGTGCAACTTCGCGCCCGCAGTCAGGGAGGGGAGCGATGGCACCGTTCGGTCTATCTGGATTCCACTCCGAGGACGGTCACGATCTTCTTCGATGAGATGGTCGCGGCGGGTCAGGCGAGCGTGCCGGCGCCGTCGCTCCAGACCATCGACACAGTGCTTTTTGTCGTAGACACGGTCAACAGCCGGCCGGGAGACGAAGGTACGTTCGACCTCGCACACGTGCGCTTCGAACGCTGACGTTCACCATCAGGTCGCCGCGGCACAGTTCAACGGGGAATCTCGCCCGCGAAAGACCGGATCAGGTTCGAACGGTCAGGAGTAGATACGCGGCTGCGGCGCCAAACACGAGATTGGGCGCCCAGGCCGCCAGCACAGGCGGGAGCAGGCCGCCGCTCCCGATCGCAGCGAAGAGACTGATCGTGACCCAGTAGACCAGCGCGAGAACGATGCCTGCACCAATGCCGTACATCGCTCCACGACGCCCGGTCGTCACGGCAAAAGGAACCGCGATCAACATCATAATCAGCGTGACGCACGGGAACGCCAGCTTGCGCTGCAGCGCGACAACGTACGGCACGACGTTATAACCGCTCGCCTGAAGTTCTGTCACGTACTGGCTGAGCTCCGCATAGTTCATCCGGTCGGCGTCGGGCTGTTCCGTCACGAAATAATCCGGCGGCTCGAGCTCGATGTCGCGGCGATCGAACGAGGAGAACCTGCGAACGGGCTTCTGGGCGGTTCCGAGATCGGTACGCCCAGCCGTGAGTCCCTTTCCATTTCGGTTCGTTGTCCGATGCGGCCACCGCCCGATGGTAATACGAGCGTCGCCGAAGGTCGCTGCCCTTGGGGTTGAATTCGTAGACGGACAGCTGGTTCAACTCTCGGCGCTCGGAATCGAAATACACGTAGTGATAGATACTGCCGCTTCGGCTGACGATCCACTTTCGATTGAGGACGTCGAACGTGCCGGTCAGGGGGCGTCCGCGAATCATACGATTGATCTCTTCGGCCCTGCGATTTGAGTATGCCAGCACCCTTTCCTCGAGTCCGAAAAGGGTCGCACTCGACAGGACTGCAAGGATCAGGAGCGGCGCCGACGCACGATAGAGGCTGATGCCGCAGGCCTTCATCACGACGAGCTCGCTGTTCTTGGTCAGCGCTCCGATCGTCACTAGCCCGCCGATCAGCACTGCCATCGGAATGATGTAGTAGACAAATTGCGGCGTGGCGAACCAGAGGAACTTCAGAATCGACGTGCCGGTCGCCGTGCCTTTGAAGAGTTTCTCCGATAGATCGATGAAAGAGGAGATATAGAAGAGGCCCAGGAGCGCCAGGCCGGCGATCGCCACAATCTTGCCGCACTGTTTGGCGACGTACCAGTCGAGGATGCTCGGGCGGGGAAGGGGCAGGTGGGGAACTCGGACCACGACGACCACTCGATTACCGGTCGATCGGGCGGCCACGGCGACGCCCGGTGTTGACTCGACCTGCGGGCGCCGGCGAAGAAACGGGATCTCGATGCGGAGCGTGCCTTCGGTCGATCGTCCTCGTCGAAGGAAGAAGAATACACCGACGGCCCCGAGGATGATGTTCGGGAGCCACATCGCCGACCATGCCGGGATCAAGGCTCCCTTCGCGAGCGCCCGGCCCATATACATGATGACGTAGTACACAAAGAGCACCAGGGTTCCCTGGACGAAGCTCGCCAGCTTGCCGTCGCGCCGGTTGGTCACGCCGAGTGACAGACCGATCAGGCCGAACACCAGACACGCTACAGGTATCGAGAATTTCTGATTGATCGCAATGACCTGATTGTGTGTTCGCTGGCCCTGCCTTTCCAGTTCCAACATCCGGACCCGAAGCTCTGTGATGGTCATCTCCTGATCGCCCTTGAGGAGGCCGCCTCGCGGGAACACCGTGTCCGGATTGACGGACAGGACCAGGGTTTTGAAGCGTGACATCTCGTACTTCTGCGGTTCCTTGACGCTGACTCTGTGACTCGTCCCATCCTCGAGGATTAGCTGCACCGTGCGTTGAACGCGGTCGAGCAGAACCCGCCCCCGGTCTGCGACGTACACGACCGGCTCCTCAACCTTCGACGTGTCGGCGGCAAACACATCGCGCCAACCAGTGCCGTCGGTCTCCTCCACATACAAGACCAGATTTGGAAAATCTTCGAAAAACACGCGGGGTTTGATCTCCGTCTCCGCCCGTGTGCCCACGATGTTGAAGGCAATTTCGCGGAATGCTTGATTCGCGGCGGGAACCAACACGATCATGGTATACAGCGTGGCGCCGGTCGCAACGAGGGCCAGCACGCCCACGGGGACGAGCAGTCGATCGAGGCTGATCCCACACGCCTGGAGTGCGACGACCTCCCGGTCGCCGGACAGCCTCCCGAACGCAATCAGCAGCCCGATGAGCAACGCCATCGGGATCGTGATGCCGAGTGCCTGTGGTACAAGCGTGATGAGCACCTGCACGACGACCGTCCACGACGTGCCCTTGGCAATCAGCCGTTCACCCTGCTGGATGATTGGCGGGAGTTCCAACACGAACGTGAACACGAGCAGCCCCAGAAAAAGCGGCGGCAAGACTTCGCGAATCAGATACCTATCTATGATGCGCAGCATGGAATCGCGGACCGACGGCACAACCTCGGGAAGTGCCGATCCTTCGCCAAGATAGCACAATGATCAAAGTCGCCATTCTCTGGCACATGCACCAGCCCTACTATGAAGATCTCGCCACGGGCGAGCACGTCCTGCCATGGGTCCGACTGCATGCCTTGAAGGACTACTTCGGGATGGTGGCGCTCCTGCGCGAGTTTCCGTCGATCCGGCTGACGTTCAACCTGGTTCCCTCGCTCCTCGTGCAGCTTCAGGCTTTTGCGGAAAACCGTGCCCGCGACCGGCACCTCGAACTGGGATTGAAACCCGCCGAGCAGCTGACGGAGGACGATCAGTCCTTCATCCTCGCGAACTTCTTCCACGCTCATCGTGCCCGGATGATCGATCCCTATCCGCGTTATCGGGAGCTCCTCGCCACACTGGAATCAACGGCCCACGGCCATGGAGCGCTGACCGCCGGCGCGCAGGCTGGACCCGGGTTCTCGACCGCCGATCTCCGTGACCTGCAGGTCTGGCATAAGCTCGCATGGGTTGACCCAGGTTACCTGGCGGGGGAGTCGCGGGTGAGAGCGCTCGTGGAAAAGGACCGCGGGTTTTCCGAGGACGATAAGCTGACGCTGCGGCAGATTGAACTCGAGATCCTTCAGCGCATCGTCCCTGAGTATCGCGGGGCACTCGAACGCGGCCAGGTGGAGCTATCGGCATCGCCGTTCTACCACCCAATTCTTCCCCTGCTATGCGACACCGACGTCTATCTTCAGGGGCAGCCCCACGGCCGGCTGCCGCGCCACCGTTTCCGCCATCCGGAGGACGCCGCCGAGCAGTTGTCGCGGGCCGCGGACTATCACGCCCGCGTCTTCGGCCAGCCGCCGGTCGGCCTCTGGCCCCCTGAAGGCTCCGTCTCAGAAGCGATCGTCCCCCTCGTCCGCAACGCTGGTTTCGACTGGCTGGCGTCGGACGAGATGATTCTGTCGCGCACGCTGAACGCCGCTCTCACGCGTGACGGGCAGGGGCATCTGGAGCAGCCAGAGCTTCTGTATCGCCCTTACCGCATTCGTTCAGGTGGCGCCGACGTATCGGCACTGTTCCGCGATCACCATCTGTCCGATTTGATTGGATTCACGTACTCGAGCTGGGACCCCGACGCCGCGGCGCGGGACTTTGTCGATCGCCTTCAGGAAGCGGGGAAGCGGTTTGCAGCACGGACCAATGGCGCCGATGCCACGATTCCCATCGTCTTGGATGGCGAAAACGCATGGGAGCACTACGAAGGCGGTGGCCGTTCGTTTCTTCGGGCCTTGTACGCGCGGCTCGCCGCCGAACCTGGGATCAAGACGGTGACGTGCCGGGACGCGTGTGAGAGCCCCGAGGCGGAACTGGGCCGCCTCTTTCCGGGGTCGTGGATCAACGCCGATTTCTACATCTGGATTGGTCATCCGGACGACCACCGCGCGTGGGCCCAGCTGGCAGATGCCCGGGAGATGCTCGCTCGGGCCGAGGGCGAAACCGAGGCCGCGGCTCTGGCGAGAGCCCGCGAGGAAGTCCTCATCGCGGAAGGCAGCGACTGGTTCTGGTGGTACGGCGACGACCATTCGTCCGCGCACGACAGGGTCTTCGACGACCTCTTTCGCCGCCACCTGCGAAATACCTATCGAGCGCTCAAGAAGACGATTCCCGAGGAGCTGTTCGTCACGAATATCTCGACATCCCAGCTGCAGATCGATTCAGGATCGCCGTTAGGGTTCGTGCACCCGACGATCGACGGCGAGGACAGCAGCTATTTCGAGTGGATTGGTGCCGCGCTCCTGGACGATCGCGGAGCCGCTGGAACTATGAGCCAATCGGCCCTACCGGCGCATACGCTGCTCGCCATTCGGTTCGGCTTCGATCGCGCACGCCTGTATGTGCGGGCGGACGTCTCGGGCAGCGCACGTGATGTGCTCGCCGCCGGACACGCCTTCGTGGTGAGCTTCCTGCGCCCGGCGGGACTCCGTCTCCGGGTGGTGACCAATGGCGACAAACTGGACGCCAGGCTCTGGGCCAGACAGCCGGACGGGCACGAACAACCGATTCAGGCCGTAGAGGCGGTCGCCGGCTCGATCCTGGAAGTCGCGTTGCCGCTCGAGGCGCTAATGGTGAAGCCCGGGGATACGCTCGGATTCTCCGTTGCCCTCTGGGACGGGGAGATTGAATGCGAGCGTTTTCCCTCCGACTATTTGATCGAGGCGACCGTTCCCACCGAAGACTTCGAAGCCGTCAACTGGACGGCGTGAGTTTCCAAAGGAGGCCACCACGGGTCTGTTTTCGGCCTATTTCACCAGAGTCCGATAAGATATGTTATGTTAACTTATAACGCTCGGTCGCCCCTAAGACCGCGCCAAGCCGCCTTGGCCCCTCCCCAAACAGCACATTCCTGCGAGTGCACTTCACAGCGAGGGCTTCAGTTTTGGGGGGCCTTAACTCAGTTCGCGTGTCCCTCACATCCGCCGAAGCACCCGTCGGGGTTGATCGAATCGGATCGGAAGGCTGTGGCCTAGGCTTGTCGGAGTTCGGCCAGAATCGCCTCGAGGGCGCTGATGATTTCGTGGCGCTCGACGCGACCCTTCGTGAAGCTCAGGCGAAGATTGAACGCCTTGCTCTGCGGCCGGAACTTGAAGGTGAACGCTTTGGGTCGCCCGGGCTTCGGCTTCGCAGTCTCCTTTCGAAGCTCGGCCCGCGTCGTTCCCCCTTCTCGCGCAATCTTTTCGACGAGAGCGGTCATTTTCTGTGGATCTGACTGCCTAACTATCTGTAATAACAATGACTTAGACGAAATGTCGGCCAGCCGACACAGATTCTTGACGTCTTCGGGGATGTTATTTAGGGATAACGACTCCGTTATCGAAGTTCTCGACTTCCCCAGTCGATGCGCGAGGTCTTCGTGGGTGTAGCCACTCCGCTCGGTCAGCGAGTGTAGCGCCTCCGACTCTTCGAACGGCGTCAGATCCTTGCGCTGAAGATTCTCGACAAGGGCGATCTCGATGACCTCGGTATCGTCAACCTCACGAATGACGACGGGGAGCTCACGGAGGCCCACTTGCACTGCGGCCTGGTAGCGACGCTCCCCGGCGATGATTTGGAAGCGGGCACCCCGCTGGCGCACCACCAGCGGCTCGATCACGCCCTTTTCGGCGACGGAGGCGATCAACTCCGACATATCCCCCATTACCTGGCGCGGCTGATTGGGGTTCGGATCGATGTGATCGATAGGGACCATCCGCCCCACCGGCGTCCCACCAGACGCCGCCAGCGTCTCCACATAGTGCACGTCGTGCCGCATCCGCACCGTTTCCGGAAGACCTCTCCTAGGCACGGTCCATTACCTCCTCACAGAGACTGTAGTACTCGCTCGCGCCTGTTGAATCTGGCGCGAACGAAAAGATGGACTCCTTGTAGGCCGGGCTTTCCTCAAGACGGATGCTCTTGGTGATCACGGTCTTGAAGACCTTGCCCCCGAAGACCTTGTGAATTTGCGTCCGAATGTCACGTCCGAGCGAGGTCCGCTTGTCGTGCATCGTGATAACGACGCCCAGGATCTCCAGGCGCGGGTTGGGGCGCGCACGGACCTTTTCGATGGTCTCCAGTAAGTCGTCCGTGCCCTCGAGCGCGAAGTATGAAGACTGAATCGGGATCAACAGATGCGTCGCCGCCACCAGGGCATTGACGGTCAGAAGCCCTAGTGCCGGCGGGCAGTCAATGACAATCTGCGGGTAACTGGCGCGGATCGAGTCCAGCCGGTCCTTCAGACGGAAATGCGCGTCGATCTCCCCCACCAGCCGAGCTTCGAGCTTCGCCAGGGCGATGCGAGCCGGTGCGATGGAGAGATTCGGCTGCGCTGACGGCACAATGATGTCCGCCATCCGGCAGTTCGGATCCGACATCGCGTCGTACATGCTCCGGCCGATCTGACCTCCTTCCAGGAACGACATGGTGCTGTTCGCCTGGGGGTCGAGATCGATTAGCAGAGTCGGCTTTCCACGTAGGGCCAACGCTGCGGCCAGGTTGATTGCCGTGGTGGTTTTACCGACGCCACCCTTCTGGTTGGCGATGGCGACTATCATGTGTGTGCGCGGGCCGGGACGGAAGGTTCGGGCTATTGTAGGGACGGGGCGAAACCGTGTCAAGCGCGATAGGCTAATAAGTGGGACACTCTCAGCCCATCAATACTACATCTTGTACTTTCCGAGGTCGTCTGGATCTAGACTTTCGAGCCAGCGGTGCAGGCGGTCGGAGTCGGGCTTCTCGGCTCCGAAGTCGATGGTCTTCGCATTTTCGATAACGCTCTCCTCGACCAGGATGGGCACTCGGGCCCGGAGGGCCAATGCGATGGCATCACTAGGCCGGGCGTCGATCGCAACCGTGTCTCCCTGCACCGCCAGATAGATGAGGGCGTAAAAGGTGTTCTCCTTGAGGTCGCAGACGACCACTTTCTGCACGATCCCCTTCAGGTCGTTGATGACGTTCCTGAGCAGATCGTGCGTCATCGGGCGAGGCGTCGCAATATTCTCGATCTGAAGCGCGATCGCGTTGGCCTCGAAGATTCCTACCCAGATCGGCAGCACCTTCTGGCCATCCTTGTCGCGCAGCACAATGATGGGCATGTTCGTAATGGGGTCGACCATGAGCCCCTTGATGGTCATTTCAATCTGCATGCCCTGCCCTCACCCCGCATTCGCCGAAAACGTAGGTACCAACTGGCCGCCTGTCAAGCAAGCCTGGTCCGCCTCGAGCTCTCCAGACAGGCTGTGTGCGCCTGTTCTGGTGATGCGAACCGGAACGATGCGGCCCAGCAGTTCGTCGCCTCCCGGGAAGTTGACAACCGTATTCCCGCTGGTCCGGCCGGAAAGCTCGGCCTCCCTGCGCTTGCTGCGTCCATCCACAAGGACGGACACCACGCGGCCCAGCGACGCCCGGTTCAGGCGCGTCTGGATCTCGCGTTGTAACGTTTGGAGCCGCACGATCCGTCGCGATTTCTCTTCGTCCGTCAACGTGTCGGGCATCCGGAGGCCAGCCAGCGTGTTCGGCCGTTCTGAATAGGTGAACGAGAACATGCTGTGATACTGCACGCGTTCCGTCAGCGACAGGGTGTCGCCGAAGTCGGCTTCAGACTCGCCCGGAAACCCCACGATCATATCGGTCGAGAGCGAAATGTCCGGCACGGCAGCCCGAATCTCCTCCACCAATGACAGGTACATCTCCCGCGTGTAGCGTCGGCGCATCGCCGCGAGCACGCGTGTGGACCCCGACTGAACCGGCAGGTGAAGGTGCTTGCAGACGCGCGGCAGATCCCGCACCGCCGCAATCAGTCGAGGCGTGACGAAGCGCGGATGTGGACTCGCAAACCGGATTCGCTGAACGCCTGGTACCGCGTCAACGGCCGCAAGCAGTGCCGCGAAGTCGCACGCGGGATCATCCGGCGCCTGGTAGTGATTCACGATCTGTCCGAGCAACTGGATCTCGCAATGGCCGCCGTCGACCGCGTCCCGGACCTCCGCCAGAATCTCGGCGCGCGGGCGCATCCGCTCGTGCCCTCTCGTGTATGGCACCACACAGAAGCTGCAGTATTCGTTGCAGCCCTCAATGATCGTCACGTACGCCTTCACCGCGTCGTGGCGACGCGCGATCCCAAGCGGGAACGACACATCGTCGCGCGGGCTGACGTCGACGATGGAGCGCGACGCCTCCGTCGCGTAGGCGACCAGTGAGGGCAGGTTTTGAATCTGCTGCGTCCCGGCGACAACAGTCACATGCGGGGCGCGCCTCAGGATCTGCGCCCCTTCCTGCTGCGCCACGCAGCCGGTCACGGCGACCAGGGGCTGATGGCCGCGCTGGATTCCGGCCATCTTGATTTCGCCCAGTCGCGTGAACAGCTTCTCCTCGGCGCGTTCCCGAACACTACACGTATTCAGCACGACCAAGTCCGCATCGGCCTCGTCGGAGACTGCCTCGAAGCCCGCCGAGTCGAGCAAGCCAGCAATCCGTTCAGAGTCGTGGACGTTCATCTGGCATCCGAACGTCTCGATGAAGTAGGTCCTGGCCATCTTGTCGTCCTAGAGTGCGGGCAGCCTTCGCCCTTTCGCTTTCGCTCTTTCGCCTTTCGCTCTTTCTTCGACAACAGGGCCGTGGCTCTGGTGCGCGCGCCCGATCAACTCTCGCGCAGCCTCGCGCAACTGCCCCGACTCCCCCGCCCCGCCAATCATACGCGCCAGTTCGCTGACCCGCCCTTCATCATCGAGCTTTTGAACCTGCGTTCTGGTTCGGGAACCGGAAACTACCTTGTCCACATGAAACTGCGAACCGGCGTGCGCCGCCAACTGCGGGACATGCGTGATGCAAAGGACCTGGAAACGTTCGCCTAGTTCATGTAGGCGGTGTCCGATGACGTCGGCCACCCGCCCCCCAATGCCGGCATCGACCTCGTCGAAAATGAGCGTCGCCGTCGCACCCTTCGGTGTGGTGAGGGTTCGCAGCGCTAACATGAAGCGCGAGAGCTCGCCACCGGACGCAATACGAGCAAGCGGCCTGAGATCCTCGCCAGGATTCGGCGACGTGAACAGCTCGCCTCGGTCCGTGCCCCGATCGCTCCATGCTTGATCGTGCTCGTCCGCCTCGAGTCTCAACTCGACGCGGGTGCGCTCCATCGCCAAACGGGCGAGTTCTCGTTGGAGGTCTCGCGCGAGGCGCACCGCCGCTTGGCGTCGCTCGCCGGACAACTGCCTTGCCAGACCCAGGTACGCATGCCTGGCATGCTCGAGGGAATCTCTTATTTCTCCAATGCGCTCGTCGCTGCCCTGCAGATCCTCGACTTCGCGCGTGGCGTCGACCAATTTCTGTCTGACGTCATCGAGGTTCGGACCGTATTTGCGTTTCAATCGCTCCAGGAGCGCGAGCCTGTCGTCGGCTTCCTGCAAACGTGCTGGAGATGCGTCCAGACCGTCGGCGTACGATCGAAGAAAGGACGCCAGTTCGTCGAAATGCGACTTGATGGCATCCCGCTGCTCCAGGAACATGCCGGCCCGAGGCTCCACGTCGGCCAGCTCTGACACACGACGCCACACCTGCGCAAGACCCGCGACCACCGCGTCGTCGCTGTCGTACAAACGCACGTAGGCTTCAGCGCACAGACGGCTCAGACGATCGGCATTGGCTAGGACGCGCCGCTGCGCCGCGAGATTGACATCTTCTGATTCCTTCGGCGCCACCCTCGAGATGTCGTCAATCTGAAAGCGCAGCAGATCCAGCCTGGCGACCTTCTCACGTTCGTCAAGGCTGAGGCGTTCCAACGTTTCCTGCAGATCTCGAACGACCGTGAACGCAGTCGCCACGCGGGCACGCCGATCGTCGAGTGCCGCGTACGCGTCAAGAAGATCCAGATGACTCTCTGCGTCGAGGAGGGCGCGATGCTCGTGTTGACCGTGCAACTCGACCAGCTCCTGCATCCGTTCGCGCAGCCCCGACGCGCTGACCAGATTGCCATCCACGAATGCGCGACTGCGGCCCTGGGAAGAAATCTCGCGACGCACGATCATTTCGCGATCGCCCGGACCATCGACGATGGCCTGCACCGTTGCGAGCTCCTCGCCCGTGCGAACCATCTCCGGCGTGGCCCGGCCTCCGAGCAGCAACCCGACCGCATCGACGAGCATCGACTTGCCGGCGCCCGTTTCACCAGTGAGCGCCGTGAAGCCGGCACCGAACTCCATCTCGATTCGCTCGATCACCGCCAGGTTCTGAACGCTGAGATATCGAAGCATGGGGAGGCGGGCAGAACTGCCATCGTATCATACGTTTGACAGTGATCAGATCGCATGTTAGTCTTACCGGGTTTCGCGCTGTCCCAGCGGCGCACTCTGATGACGCGGTGGAGGATCGTGTGCGCACGCTTGGATCTTTTTTCCTGGCGCTCCAGGTGCAGGGCGGGGCCCCGCCCAATGGTGCTCTCGGCGGCGACATCGTCAGCCTCGTCGCGCGTTCCTCGCCGATTTCCAAAGCCGTCCTTCTGATTCTTGCGCTCTTCTCGATCGTTTCCTGGGCCATCATCCTTTACAAGCTGTGGGCGTTCTGGCGGATCGATCGGCAGACGTCCAGCTTTCTCGACGTCTTCCGTCGAAGCAACAAGTTTTCTGAGGTGCAAGCCGTCTGTCGCACGCTGAACGACAGTCCGCTAGTCGGCATCTTCCAGGCGGGATATGCGGAGCTCAACTCGCAGCTTCGCACAACGGGCACGAACGCGACGCCGCAGGCCACCAATCCAGGAACGACCGCCGCGCGTCCTACTCTCAGGAGCCTTGCTGCGGTTGACCGGGCGCTGCTGCGAGCGTCCGGCGTCGAGGTGACGAAGCTGGAGCGTCGTGTCGGTTTTCTCGCCACCACGGCGAGCATCGCGCCGTTCATCGGGCTGTTCGGCACCGTGTGGGGCATCATGGCAGCATTCCAGGGCATCGCGCAGACCGGGTCCACCAATCTCGGCGTGGTGGCACCAGGCATCGCTGAAGCTCTGATTGCGACCGCCGCGGGACTCTTTGCCGCCATTCCGGCCGTGTACTTCTATAACGACCTCACGAATCGCGTGAAGCTGTTCGCGTCGGAGATGGATGACTTTTCGCTCGAGTTTCTGAACATCGCGGAACGTAACTTCACCTGATTCCGATCCGCGCTGACCAACCAGATGCCCAAGATTCAGCAGGCACAGGAGACTGCCGGGCCTCCGATACCGCGGGCGCGGCCGGCGCGTGGCTGTCGCCCTCGCCGAAATCAACGTCGTGCCCCTCGTGGACGTGATGCTGGTCCTCCTGATCATTTTCATGGTCACAGCACCATTCATTCAGCGCGGCGTCGACGTGAACCTGCCCGTTGCGCGACGATCCGCCCAGATTAGCGAGGAACGGCTCTTCGTGAACGTGCCGCTCTCCTTCCGTACGAACCACGTCGTGTACCTCGGCGATGAGCCAATCCGTGTCGAGATTCTTCACGAACGGATTCGGCAGGCGCTTCTGACCCGCACCGACAAGCAGGTATTCCTTCGTGGAGATGGCGCCGTCCTGCTTCAAGAACTGCTCGATGTCATGGACCGTCTCAAGGAAGCCGGTGTCGAAAAGGTAGGGATCGTTTCCAAGCTCCCGGGGGAGCGGTAGTGTCGTGGACGCGGTTACAACCATTCTGCTCGAACGCTCACGCGAAGCCACGAGCCTCAAGAACACGACGATCGTCTCGCTCGTCGTGCACATGCTCGTCGCGGCCTTGCTGGTTGTGGTGCCGGCCCGGTGGGGGTCGCGATCCACACCTGATGAGACCACGGTCATGACAATCAGCCTGGGCGGCGCGCCGGGACCGCGTGCCGGCGGGATGACGCCGATGGGCGGTCGGCCCGTACAGGTCGCGCAACCGCCGATCGAGGCCTCGCGTCCGCAGCCGGTGAGGCCACCGGCGGAGAAGACCCCGGAGATGACGCTGCCCAAGCCGGGGGCAAGAGTCGTCAAGCCGGTCCGCGCGGCGCCGCAGGAGGCGCGAGGCCGAGTGCCAACCAGCGGGCCGGAAGTTCAGCCCGGCAATACTCCGGCTGAGACCGGCGCACGCGGCGTGGGATTCGGTCTCACGACCGGAGGGGGTGGCGTCGGCGGGTATCTCGAGGTCGGCAGCTTCTGCTGCCCAGACTATCTCGCGACGATGCTGCAGCTCATTCAACGCAACTGGAGTTCGAAACAGGGCGTGTCAGGCGGCAACATCGCCCGCTTTACAATCCTGCGTGATGGTACGATCAGTTCGGTCGACCTCGTCCAGTCCAGCGGGTATGCGGCGCTCGATCTGGCGTCGCGCCGTGCTCTTCTCGTGACCAAGGCCCTGCCTCCGCTGCCGTCGGCCTTTCCCAACGAGTCTCTGACGGTCCGCCTCACTTTCAACTATCAACCTTGATGAAAACACGACATCTGCCGTTTGCGCTGAGCGCACTCGTTCTCACTATTGGCCTACGGTCGGCCGGACAGACTCCCCAGACCCAGCCAGCCGCTACCCCGACGCCGGCTCCGCAACAGCCGAGCGAAGTCGCGCTGACGATCAGCGGCGAGCCGGGGGCTCCTCCACGCTACGCGGTGCCCGATTTCATCGCGCTCACGGGTGACGCTGAGACGATGGCTGTCGCGCGCACTGTGGGCGAAGTCCTGTGGGGGGATTTGGAATTCGAGCGCGAGTTCTACATGATCCCTCGCGACACGTACGGATCGATACCACCCGCCCGCTCCATCGATGACATCCCCTTCGATCGCTGGCGGGAACTCGGTGCGGACGGCCTGATCATCGGTACGGTCGAGAAGACGGGAACGTCGGTGCGTGTGGTCGCTCGTCTCTTCAGCGTCCGTGACCGACGCTCGGTCTTTGGCAAGGAGTACAGCGGCTCCACCGGCAATCCGCGGCTCTATGCGCACACGATTTCCGATGAAATCCACCAACAGCAGCGGGCGCTTCGGGGCGTCGCGCGGACGAAACTGACCTTCTCGTCCGATCGCGACGGGGAACGCGTCGCGGGCACGGTGGAAACGCGTGGGGTCAAAGAAATCTATCTGAGCGATTACGACGCCGCCAACCAGCGACGGGTCACCGTCAATCGTGTGCTCAATATCACGCCCACCTGGACTCCGGATGGGCGCGGTATCGCCTACACGTCGTATCGACGGGGCACGCCGGACATCTTCATTTCGCTCATTTATCAAGGGTCGCTCGAAAATCCGACCGCGGGCAAGGGAGACAACTTCCTGCCGTCATTTTCCCCGGACGGCACCCGCATCTGTTTCATGTCGAATCGCGACGGCAATCCGGAGCTGTACATCATGAATCGCGACGGGTCCAACCTGCGTCGCCTGACGACCCACCCGGCGATCGACGTCACACCCACGTGGTCGCCGACCGGCATGCAGATCGCTTTCACATCGGATCGCTCGGGCAGCCCGCAGATCTATGTGATTGGCACCGACGGACTCAACCTGCGAAAGATCACGTCCGAGTCATATTGCGATCGACCGACGTGGTCGCCCGCGCCCTTCAACGAAATTGCCTACGCGTCCCGCACGGGACCCGGCTACGACATCAAGATTCTCGACCTCGCGAGCGGAGAGCGCAGGCAGCTGACGTTCGGCGAAGGATCGAACGAGAGCCCGAGCTACGCGCCGAACGGCCGGCATCTCGCATTCACGTCGACGAGATCGGGAAAGACTCAAATCTTCACGGTGGGACGGGACGGAAAAGGCTTGCGGCAAGTGACGACCGTCGGCAACAACTTCACGCCCGACTGGTCTCGCTGAGTGGCCGAGGAGAATCGACGCGTCGATTCGTGCGGTGAACTAGACTGGAGGAGATATGTGGACGTCTAAGGCGGTGCTCGGTCGTGGCACCGCACTCGTGGCACTGGCGATTCTGGCACTCACGATAGGCTGCGGAGGAAAGAAGCCGGCTGTCGCCAGGCCTGCCCCTCCTCCACCACCGAGCGCCGGCACGTCGACGGAGCCGCCCGCGCCCCCGCAGCCGGTGAACGAGCCCGCGCTGGTGCCGCCCGAGCCGGTTTCGGAGGACACCGTCGGCTCCAGGTCGCTCGACGACCTCAATCGTGACTCCCCGCTTCGCCCCGTATTCTTCGAGTTCGATAGCGCTGAGATTTCGGGCGACGGTCAGAGTGCGATTCAGGCCAATGCCGGATTGCTGAAACGCTATGGCACCTGGACCGTCACGATCGAAGGGCACTGTGATGAACGCGGAACGGCCGAGTACAATCTGGCGCTCGGGGAGCGTCGGGCCGTGGCCACCAGGAGCTATCTAGTCTCTCTGGGGATTCCGGCCGAGCGGCTGCGGATTGTGAGTTATGGTAAGGAATTCCCGTTCGACCCCGGCCACAGTGAAGAGGCCTGGGCCAAGAACAGGCGGGCGCACTTCGTGATCACCGCCAAATGAATTCCTCGGGGATCGATATGGTGAGATGTGCTGTGCGATGTGGCTTGACGTTGATGTTCTTGGCTCTTTTCGTACCAGACGTTTCTGCGGCGGCCAACAAGGAGCATCTGCAGCTGATGGCCGACATCCGCATGCTGCAGGAGCAATCGCAGCAGTTGCAGCAGATGCTCGGCACGCTGACCGACGCGATGAAACAGATGACGGCCAAGATGGAGGAACAGGGCGGAACCAGCCGAAAGGCGTTCGCCGACCAGAAACTGCTCGTGGACAACGCGGCGGCTGACCTTCGCGTGGTTCGTGAGAAGCTGGACGAGACCAACGTCCGCATTACGTCTCTGTCGCAGGAAGTCGAAGCGCTCCGGCTCGCGATTCCGCGTACGCCGCCGGTTTCGACATCTCCCGATCAGGCGTTGGCCCCCGACGGAGGAACGCCGCCAGAATCGACCGACCCTGGCGTTGCGACACCGCCGACCCAGCCTCCCAATCCAGGTGTCTCGCCGCAGCGGCTCTATGACACCGCGTGGGCGGATTACGCCGCTGGCCAATGGAGTCTCGCCATCGAGGGTTTCCGGACCTTCCTTCGCTCCTTCCCCAGATCCGAAATGGCCGATGACGCGCAGTTCCTGATAGGCGATTCATTCCAGCTCGACGGCAAGTTCAACGACGCGGTGGATGCCTACGATCAAGTGATCAAGAACTACCCGACCGGCGACAAGGTGCCTGACGCGTACTACAAGCGGGGTGTCGCGCTCGATCGGCTCGGCATGTCTGATCGCGCGAAGCAGTCGTACGAGTTCGCCGCAAAGAACTATCCCGACACGGACGCCGGGCGTCTTGCCAAGCAGCGTCTGGCCAACCCCGCTGGGAAACCTTGAGCACTGAGAGGTGCTTCCATGGGAAGCGTTAACAAAGTCATCCTTGTCGGCAACCTCGGACGCGATGCCGAGCTGCGGTACACGCCGAGCGGCGCGGCCGTCGCCACGCTGAACCTCGCGACAACAGAGGTCTACAAGGATCGAGAAGGACAGAAGAAAGAAGATACGCAGTGGCATCGTGTCGTCCTTTGGGGCAAGACGGCGGAGACGCTGCAGGACTATCTCGTCAAAGGCAAACAGATCTACGTCGAAGGCCGCCTCCAGACCCGCAAATGGAAGGACAAGGATGGTAACGACAAGTACACGACCGAGATCAAGGGTGATCGCGTCGTCTTGTTGAGTTCCGGCGGGGGTGGCGCAGGCGGTGGACGTGGCGCAGGCGGGCGCGACGCAATCGAATCGGATGCGGTCCCCGCCGATCAGGCCGCGGAGCTCGTGGACGACGACATTCCGTTCTAGGATCCTTTGGCGGTCTTGTCTTCGCGGCCGTACCGATCTTCCAGCCTCACGACATCGTCGAGTTCGGGCGTCGAGACTTCGAGGATATCGCTGTCCTCGAGCGCCGTCATCCGGTGAACCGTCCTGGGTGTGATGCGGACGCTCTCTCCGGGCTGCATTTCGCGGACGACGATCCCATCGCCCTGCTGGATCTCGAATCTCAGCTTCCCGGAGTAGAGATAGATCGTCTCGTCCTTGACGTTGTGGTACTGCAGGCTCAGCGCGTGACCTGCCAGGACGTGAATGATTTTCCCCACATATCGATCCGTCTTGGCCCAGTGCAGCTCATAGCCCCACGGCTTCTCAACTTTGACAACGCCGTCCTTCGTAGCCTGATTTGACACGTTGCGCTCCCGTTCGAGTGTTTCGACCCGATCTCAGCTCTCTCGTGCCCCGACGTGCGGCTGAGTCCACGCATCGAGGTGTTCCCTTAGGTACGCTTCGATTTCCGATCCGCTCGACATTCTGAGCACCCGCGCCGCGACGCGCGCGAGATCGCCCGCGCGAAGCCTCATCACGACGCCGCGCGCGACCTGAATGGCCGAGGGTGCCATGCTGAATTCAGTGAGTCCGAGCCCGATCAAGAGTGGCAGCAGCGACGGATCGGACGCCATTTCCCCGCAGAGCGACAACGGGATGGAGCGTCGGGCCGCGACGCGACGGACGCTTCGGATCAGCCGAAGGATGGCTGGATGGAGCGGTTCGTAGAGATGTGACACGCGATCGTCGGTGCGATCCACCGCCAGGCAGCACTGAATGAGATCGTTCGTGCCGATCGTAAAGAAATCGACCTCCTGCGCCAGCAGATCGGCGGTGAAGGCCGCCGACGGCACTTCGATCATCGCCCCGATCGGCACAGCCGGCAACGTGTCACCGCGTTCACTGAGCTCTCTGGCGGCTTCGCCCAGAATGGCCTTCGCCTCCCGCAGCTCTTCGAGACCGGACACGAACGGGAACATGATGCGAAGGCGGCGCCCCGTCGCCGCCCGCAGGAGCGCGCGCAATTGCCGCCGAAGCAGCTCACGTCGATTCGCACTTAATCGAATCGCGCGCAGTCCAAGGCGGCCTCGCGAGTGGTCGGCGAGCGTCGGCCAATCCACGGGCGAACCGGCGCCGCGCAGCCGGTTTGCGAGCTGATCCTCATCGACATCGAATGTCCGCACGGTGACCGGACCGGGCGCCATCTCATCCAACATCTGTCGATACACTTCGTACTGAAAGTCTTCCGTGACCGTGTCGACCGGCGCATTGGCCAGGAGAAATTCCGAGCGATACAGGCCGATCCCTTCCGCCCCCTGCTCCCTGGCAAACCGCACATCGTCTGGCAATTCGATGTTCGCATCCAAGCGGATGCGTATGCCGTCGATCGTTTTGAGCGGCCCCTGCTCCGCCGCGCCGGCGCCAGTGCGGCTCCGCGTCGAACCCGGCGATTCCGTCCTCGAACGAAGGTATTCGTTGTCCGGATCGATGACGAGAGTGTCAGCCGCGGCATCGATCACCACTGTTGCACCTGGAGGAACCCGTGTGCTGGCATCGTGCAGGCCCACGATCGCAGGCACTTGGAGCGACCGCGCGAGAATCGCCGTGTGCGATGTTCGAGTCCCCGAGTCGGTCGCAAAGCCGCGAATGCGGGTCCAGTCGAGCTGTGCGACCAGCGACGGCGTGAGATCGTCCGCGATGAGCACGCAGGGCGCGTCGATTCCTGTGAAAAGGCTTCGAGGCCCTGACGTATCACGCCGGAGATTCATGCGCAGGCGGCCGACGACGTCGGCCAGATCGCCCTTTCGCTCCCTGAGATACGGATCTTCGACGCGATCGAGCAGCGCCGACAGTTCATCGAAGGCGATCTGAACGGCCCATTCCGCGTTGACCCGACGACTGCGCACGAGGTCAGCGGCTCGTGTCAAGAGCAGCGGATCGTCGAGCATGAGGAGCTGCGCATCGAAGAGCCGAGCGAGGTCGGTGCCGGCAGACGAGGATATCCTGGCCTTGATGCGATCGAGTTGTTTGCGGGAGCCTTCGCACGCTTCGCGGAGGCGCTCGACCTCCGGCTCGACGCGATGAAGCGGCACCGACATGTGGATCAGCCGAGTGCTGTGGATCAGCAGCACGGCGGGACCTATGGCGATCCCCGGAGAAACTCCGATTCCTTTCAGGCGCTCCATGGTTCCTCGCCGATTTCAGATTCCACCAGAAGACAGAGCGCCTCGAGTGCCGACTGCTCGTCGGCTCCATCGGCGGTGATGGTGATCATTGTACCGTGCGCCGCCGCCAGCAGCAGGATGCCAAGAATGCTCTTGCCGTCCATGACGCGGTGCTCGCGCGACACGCGGATCTGGCTCTGAAAACGTGACGCCGTGTGCACGAATCGTGCGGCGGCCCTCGCGTGCAGCCCCAGCGAATTGCCGACCGTCGCTACCCTCGAAACCATTTGTTCCTGAACGCCCTCATGACTTCGTGTCGGCCTTCATGAGGTCGGACGCCACCCAGATGGCGTTGCGCCCGTGTTCACGCATTTCGCGGGCCACGCCCAGCAGGTCCGAGGAGCTCTGGAGGCTGGCGAGCTTGATGAGCATCGGAAGGTTGACGCCGGTAATGACCTCGACCCGCTGGCTTTCCAGAAATGTAATGCCGAGATTTGAAGGCGTTCCCCCGAACATGTCCGTGAGAATCAGGACACCCGACGGCCCCTGCACGCGGCTGATCGCCTCTCCAATCTCGTCGCGCGCATCGTTGGCGTCGTCATGCCAGCCGATGGACACCGCGGCAAACTGCGGCAGGTCGCCGACGATCATCTCCGCGGCGTTGACTAACTCGGTGGCAAGCTGCCCGTGTGTGACGACCACGACTCCGATCATCGCCCTACTCCTGGAGGATATCCCGGTGCTTCGCGCGAACACTGATACCGGCCGGGGCGGGCATCAATCCGCGGCGAAGAGCTTCGGCAATCATGACCGATCGATGCCGGCCGCCGGTGCACCCGACGGCGATCGTCAGGTAACTCTTTCCCTCCTGCAGATACAGGGGCAGCAGGAATCGCAACAGGTCGGACGTCTTCACCAGGAATTCCCGTGTTGCCGGATGCCGCAGCATGTACTGCACGACCGCTCGGTCGCGGCCGGTGCGACGCCGCAAGGTGCTCACAAAATGGGGATTGGGCAGGAAGCGCACATCGAACAGGAGATCGGCGTCCACGGGCACGCCGTGTTTGAACCCAAAGCTCATCAGCGTCACGACGAGCCGGGCGCGGCTCGTCTTGTGCCGTGAGATGCTCATGAACGTCTGACGGAGTTCGTGGACGGTGAGCTGAGACGTATCGATGATCTCATCGGCCATCTTCCGAATCGCGGTCAGACGCGTGCGCTCGCGCTTGATGCCCTCACTGACCGATCCGCCGCCCCCAAGAGGGTGCGGACGGCGTGTCTCGCTGAACCGACGCACGAGCGTTTCGTTGCGCGCTTCGAGAAAAATCAATTTGGGCTCTAGGCCCTTCATCGCACGGAGCCGGCGGAACACCTTGGGAAAGTCGGAAAGGAAACTGCCCTCGCGGACGTCCACGACCAGCGCCACGCGGGCAATGCCCTCCCGAAGGGAGAGCTGCGCCAGGGTTGGAATGAGCGCGATCGGCAGGTTGTCCACGCAGAAGAAGCCGAGGTCTTCGAGCGCACGGATGGCCTGCGACTTACCCGACCCGGAAAGTCCGGTCAGCACGACGAATTTCGACAAAGGTCGATGGCCTGCTGGTATCCTACGCCGGCTCACACGCTCCCTCCGGGATCGAAATCGTCCAGGTCATCGTCGTCTTGATCGCTCGGCGCGACCCCAGTCCTGAGACGATCATCGAGGCGCGCCGCCAGCTTTCGTGCTGCATGGTGGCCCCGCGCCCGCAGCAGTTGATTGCGCGCTGCCACCTCCACGAGGATCGCCAGGTTCCGGCCGGGCGCCACGGGCATTCGCACGAGCGGCACGCGAAGCCCCAGGAGCTCATACTGGGCATCGTCCAGGCCGAGACGATCGTATTCCTTGGACGGATCCCACCGATCGAGCTGCACGACGAACTCGATCCGCTTCGACGAGCGCGTAGCGGCGATACCGAACAAATCGCGGATATTGATCACGCCGAGCCCGCGGACTTCCATGTGATGACGCGTCAACTCCGGACACGAACCGATCAGAACTGTTTCGGCGCGCCGTCGCACCTCCACCGTATCGTCGGCGACGAGACGATGGCCTCGCACGATGAGATCGAGCGCGCACTCGCTCTTACCGATTCCACTCTCGCCGACCATCAGAACGCCGAGGCCCAGCACGTCCATCAACACGGCATGCACAATCACGCGCGCCACGAGACTGTCCTCGAGGAGGGCGGTGAGCTTCGCGATCGCGGTCGGCGTGGTGATGGCCGTCACGAGCACCGGCACCCCGGCCACATTCGCTTCGTGCACCACTTCGGGCGGCGCCTGGCATCCACCGGTGATCAGCACGCACGGCAGTTCGTGCTGGAACGCGGTCCGCATGGTCTCGGCGCGCTCGCGGGCAGGCAGGCTCTCGAGAAACCTGACTTCGCTCTGTCCAAAGACCAGGACGCGTCCCGGCTGCAGGTACTGGTGAAATCCCGCCAGCGCCAGCCCGGTCTTCTGGGCGTAGGGACTGGTGATGCGTCGATGAAGGCCGTCGCGGCCCGCGACGATTTCGACGACCAGGCCAAGCGCCTCGGGACGGCGATCGAGCATCGCCTGCACGCTGAGGCCGGGGACGTCAGGGCTCATGGAGCGGACCTGTCGGGCGGGGCGATGTACCGGGGAGCACGACTGGCGCGCCACCGACGCCCGCTGGCGATGGACGGATCAGGCGTCCGGATCAATCAGAGCCAGTTCGCCATTCCGGCGGCGATACAGCACGTTGACGGAATCCGTTTGCGCGTTTCTAAACACCACAAAGGCGTTGGGAGCCTCGTCCACGACAAGCGCTGCGTCATCCACGGTCATCGGTTTCACGGTGTATCGGGCGGCCCGCACGATGCGCGCGCCTGGTGACCCCGCCGCCGGCGACCTTTCCAACTCGCGTGCGGCAAGTGCCCTGGGCGGCATCGCCCGCCGCTTCCGCGCCTGCCACTTGCCTTTGACGTGTGACGCCTGGTGCGAGATCTTGTCCACCGCCTCACCGAGCGACGCTTCCCACTCGGACTGCTCTCCGACGCCGTGCAGAAACTTCTCGCCGCGCGCGTGCAGCGTGATTTCGACCCTCTGCCGGTAGCGTTCCTTCGTCAGGACCACCTGCGCCGAAATGATGCCATCGTTCAGCACGCGGTGGAGGCGCGCGAGTTTCTGATCGACGAGCCGGCGAAGCGTAGGAGTGATGCCCACGTGCCGACCGGTCAGCTCGAGGCGCATGATGACGTGCTCAGTAGAGAACCTTACGCTGGTTGGACGTCGGAATCTTCAGTTCTTCACGATATTTGGCAATCGTCCGCCGCGCGAGCACCAGCCCCTCGCGCTGCAGGATGCTGACGATCTTCGAGTCGCTGAGCGGTTTGCGCGGATCCTCATTTTCGATAATCTTCCGGATCCGCTGCTTGATCGTCACCGACGACACGCTCTCGCCGTACGAGCTGCTAATACCGCTGTGAAAGAAGTACTTCATCTCGAACACGCCCTGCGGGGTGTGCATGTACTTATTCGTCACGACGCGGCTCACGGTGGATTCGTGCATGCCAATGTCGTTGGCAACATCACGCAGCACTAGCGGGCGGAGGTGCTCGATGCCGTGATCGAGAAAGTCGCGCTGAAAGTTGATGATGCTCGTGGCGACCTTGTGGATAGTCTTCTGTCGTTGCTCGACCGACTTGATGAGCCAGAGCGCTGAGCGGAACTTGTCTTTGACGTAGGCGCGCGTCTCGGTGCTATTCTCCGCGTTCTTATCGAGCAGGCGACGGTACACGGGGCTGATGCGAAGCTGCGGCAATCCTTCCTCGTTCAGCACCGCGACGTACTGGTCCTCGACCTTGATCACGTACACATCGGGAATGACGTAATGAGACTGTGACGGATTGTAACGGCTGCCGGGCTTCGGGTCCAGGTTACGGATGATCTCGATATGCTCTTTCAGTTCGTCAATCGAAATTCCCAGCTTCTTCGCGATCTCCGGCACCTGATGGTTCTGCAGCAGCCGCAGGTGCTCGGTCACGATGCGCTCGGTCGGCGTACCTTCCAAGCCAAGATGGCGAATTTGCAGCGTCAGGCATTCCTGAAGGTCCCGCGCGGCAACGCCTATCGGATCGAAAGTCTGAACCAGTCGCAAAGCCCGCTCGACGTTCTCAACGGCCCAGCCTCCCATCGCCGCCAGCTCCTCGAACGACGCGACGAGATAGCCATCGTCATCGAGGTTGCCGATGATGGCGGCACCGATATCGCGCAGTGACTCGTCGTCGCTCTGGAGCGATAGCTGCCAGAACAGATGATCGGACAACGAGCTCGACGTGGAGAGCGTGTTCTCAATCGGCGGGAGTTCCTTGACTTCCTGCGGCGTCCGCGGCTGGTAGCCGTCGTCAAGATACTCCCCGAAGAAATATTCGTAGTCCTGATCGTCCCACTTGTCCGTCTTGGCAGCTGCCGGCTGCTCCCCTTCGGCTTTTTCAGTCTGTGCGGACGCCTCCGTGGTCTGCAGCTCTTCGGTCGGCACTTCCTCGAGCAGAGGATTTTCGACGATCTCCTGGTTGAGCAGATCCACCAACTCGAGCGTCGACATCGGCAGCAGCTTGATCGCCTGCTGCAGAGACGGCGTCAGAATCAGTTTCTGGACGAGCTTCGTGTGAAGCTTTTGCTGAATCGCCATTGATCATCGACGCCGCGTCACCGATCGAAGGCGGGCAGCGTGCGCTTCACGGATCTGCAACCCCCAACGTGGCCCGTGAGCAATCCTCTCTATTGTAAAGCTAGTCGAGGCGAAAATCGGCCCCGAGGTAGATCTGGCGCACTTCTTCATCTGCAGCCAGACTATCAGGCGTCCCGCCTCTGAAGATCACTCCGTCGTTGACGATGTACGCACGATCTGTGATGCGCAGGGTTTCGCGCACATTGTGGTCGGTCACCAGGATGCCGATTCCGCGCTCCTTGAGGTGAAAAATGATCTTCTGAATCTCGGTGACCGCGATCGGATCGATGCCCGCAAACGGCTCGTCGAGCAGGATGAACCGCGGAGAAATGACGAGGGCCCGCGTGATTTCCGCGCGCCGCCGCTCGCCGCCGGACAGCGTGTGCGCCGGTGCGCTCGCGAGCGGCGTCAGGTTCAGCTCGGCCAGCAGCTCGCGCAACCGCGCGCGCCGGGCGGCGCCGTCCAGATCGAGCGTCTCCAGGATGGCAAGGATGTTCTGTTCGACCGTAAGCCCCCTGAAGATCGAGGGTTCCTGAGGGAGGTAGCCGATGCCCTTCCGCGCCCGGACGTACATGGGATCGTCGGTCAGGTCCTCTCCATCCAGATCGACCCGCCCTGAGTCCGGCGCAACCAGGCCGACGGTCATATAGAACGTGGTGGTCTTACCCGCACCATTCGGGCCAAGGAGTCCGACGACTTCGCCGGACGCGACATGGAGGCTGACGCCCTTGACAACCGTGCGACCGCCGTACGACTTGGTGAGCTCGTGGGTGCGCAGCGTCGCCATCAGTTTGGACGCTGGTCCGAACAGTCGCCGCCGCTCGTAGTGTGGGTCCTCCGCTCTTCATTACCATCGACGATGATGCGATCGGTGGACTTGAAGAACGTCAGCGTCCGACCCGTCGTCTCGCGGCACTCCTCGACGATCTTCACGAGCCCTCCGGACATCACGTAGCGCTCCTCGGACGCGAAGTGGGTCATCCGCTCGCCCGTGCTGACGCGTTTATCGAGGCGGACGGTCACCGCCTCGTACGCCTCCATGCGCTCAAGCTCCCTGGTGCCGGGCTTCATGTAGAGCTCGATCTTCTTCGCCACCAGGTCGCCCTCATCGCCGTTCACGTGAGCATTCGTCGTATACGTCGCGCGATGCGTGTCGTCGTCATACGCGAATGCGGCGGCGCTGCCAATAGTGGAGCGTTTCTCCGGCTTGCCGGTTTCCTCGTTCTGGCGTTCGGTCATCCAGCTCGATCGCACGGAGCCAACCGCCGTGAGGTTGCCGGTCTTGTCGTCGATCGTGATCGTGTCGCCGATGATCGTGGTGTCGGCTTGCCAGAGTCGCGCCTTGCCCGTGTAGACGGCATGAGACGCCTCCTCGTCGTAGACGAGCGTCGCACCCGTCACATTGACCGGCTCCCGCTGATCCAGCATGCCCGGCAGGTGCGTGTCGTCGTCCTTCCGTTTCGGCTTCTTCGCGCCTGACTTATCGCCTTCCTTGTCGCGCGCCGGCTGCAGAACGCTCCTGACATCGGTGGTCGCGTTCATCTTGCGCCCTTGGAGCGTGAGCTCGATGCGGTCGGCGTCAATGTTGATGCGATCGTCCACGAGCCGGGGCCGCGCCTTCCCTTCCAAGCCGCTCAACTCGACGACGCCGGGACCGACTCGATAATGCGCCGACGCGGCGGACCCCTTCAGTTCGGCTTCCTCGAACCTGACCGCACCTGCGAAGCGAGCGTCGTCGATGTTGCTCATGCCGCCCTTCAGATCGGCCTCGAGCGCCTGCGCACGCACAATGCGCTTCACCGGCGGCTTACCGGCCAGGAGCTCGACGTACTCGACGTTCTCCGTGAACTTCGCCGCGCTCAGCCCCTTCGTCTCCTCGCCCACAGCCTCGAGGGACGCCGCGCGAACCGACTTCGCCGGCGTCTCGCCGGAGGCCGGGAACAACGTCTGGACATTGTCGCGGACGCTCAGGCTCGTGACTGTGGCTCCGTCAGCCGCGAGACCTATCTCGAGCGCGTCACCGCCTATTCGGGTCCCCTTCTGGCCGGCCTCGCCGGCCATCTCGATGCCCCCACCACCGGCCATGGTCACATGCTGCAGAAACTGACCGTTTTCCGCATAGACAAGGTTCATTTCGCTCGCGGCGAGACTCTGGAACGAACCGGCGGCCGCGGCGTTGCCCGTAATGCGCGAGTTCCCCCTGAGCTCGAGCGCCGTGAGGCTCATACCCTCTTCGCTGAGATATGCCACGGCTTCGTTCGCCTCCGCCACGCGACCTTCACGGAGGATCTTTACGCCATCGGTGAAGAGCAGATAGCGATCCGCGCGCGCAAAGGTCGCAGAGCCCGCATGGACCTCGACGGCTCCCCCGAGACCTGATCCCTCGGCAACCTTGACGATCGCGTCCTTGTGCAGCGACAGGACGTCTTCCTTCTTGTCGTACGTCATGCCGACGCCGATGCCCTTCATGCCGCCGCGTTCGAACGCAACCTTACCCGGCGCCCTGACAATGCCCTCGCCGTCGCTGTACGTCGCCTGGTTGGCCACGACCACGAGGCCGTCGCTCGCCGTCAGGCGCACCTTGCCGCTCAGCGCAATGTTCGACCGATCGGCGCCAATCACGGCCTCCTTGCCGGTCACCACGAAATCGCGACCGTCACGATTGTCCACGCTGATCTTGACGCCAACCAGCTTGCCTCTGCCGGCTTCGTAGCCGAGCTGACGATCGAACTCGACCTTGAAGTTTTCATGGGCGCCGTTGGTTTGCGTCAGCACTCCGCGGGTGCTCTCCACGACGGCGGTCGGATCGGCGCGGCGCACCTCGGATGCGTGCTCCACACGCGGTTCACTACGCCTGATCGCAAGGAACACCAGGACTGCGACCATCAAGCCGGAGATTGCGATGGCCAGTCGGGCCCGCCGCTGCCATGCGGTCATAGTTGGTAATTGGAAAAAATGACGCCCGGCCGGCCGGGCACCCTGCAGTTCAACAAGACGCGATCAATCGCTCGATTCGGCTCACCTCATAGGTGAGGCGGCTTGGCGTCGAGGATGGACAACTCGAGATACGTCTCACCATTGTACTGGTTTTGGTCGAGGCCGAATACCAGGTCCACGGCGGCCCGGTGCTCGGTGAGAAGCGGCTCCCGGTCGGCGCTTCGCCACGCCATGGCCCTGAACGTCCGGCCTTCCTGCCGGACCGCCAGCTTCAGGTGGCGTTCCTTGACGCGCCGCGGGCCATCCACGACTTCAACACCGGAAGCCAGGAAGACGGGCCGCGGGTTCCCTGCGCCAAACGGCGCGAGCGCCGTCAGGTGGCCCGCCAGCGCCCCGTTCAAGCCCCGGAAGGTCACCCGGCTGTCGATGCGCAGCCTGGGCCTCAAGTCGTCCGGCTCGAGGATCGTATCGGCATAATCGTTCATGACCTTGCGCAATTCCGCGATTCGCGACGACTCCATCGTCAGGCCGGCGGCATATCGATGACCGCCGAAGCGCTCGAAAAGGGCGCCGCACTGCTCGAGTGCGCCAAGCATGTTGAATCCCGGAATGCTGCGGCACGACCCATGGGCCACGCCGTCTTCGATCGACAGGACGATCGCAGGTCGGTGGAAGGTTTCAACGAGCTTCGACGCGACGATGCCAATCACCCCGCGGTGCCAGCCTTCCCCCGCCACCACGAGGACCGTCCGGGCGCCGATCGCCGGATCGCCTTCAACGAGCGCTCGGGCTCGCGTCACGACCACTGCCTCTTCCTGCTGCCGGCGAAGATTCTCGTTGTTCAGCTGCTCGGCCAGCTCTCGCACTTCGTCTGCCATGGCCTCATCGACGGCCAGCAGGAGGCGGGCGGCAATGTCAGGCGTGCTCATCCGCCCGGCGGCGTTCACGCGGGGAGCCACCATGAACGCCACGTGATGGCCATCGACGACCTTGCCGGCCAGGCCGGACACGTCGAGTAGCGAGCGAAGACCGACCTTGTGCGGTCCTCGCGATAAAAGATCCAGGCCAAGCTTCGCAATGACCCGATTCTCACCCACAAGCGGCACAACATCTGCCAGCGTTCCGATCGCTGCCACCTTGATGAAGGCGGGCAGCCAGGCGCGACGGTCGGCCTGCTCGCAAAGAGCCTGGACGAGCTTCAATGCGACACCAACGCCGGCCAGATTCTTGTCGGGATAGCTGCAATCGTGGCGTTTCGGATTGACGACCGCCAGCGCCGGCGGCAGAGTCCGGTCGGGTTCGTGATGATCGGTGACGATGAGATCGACGCCCAGGTCGCGCGCTCGATTTGCGGCTTCGACGCCCCGGATGCCGCAATCAACCGTCACGATGACATGCACGCCCGACGCGTGCAGTCGCGCGACCGTCTCCGGCTGCAAGCCGTAGCCGTCGCGGAAACGATCCGGAATGAAATGGGCGACGTCGGCTCCGAGCAACTCGAGCGCGCGACGAAGGATCACCGTCGAAGTGACACCGTCCACGTCGTAGTCGCCGTGAATGGCAATCCGCTCGCCTTGGGCAATCGCTCTCGACAGCCGTTCGACGGCGGCCTTCATCCCTTCGAGCTTGAATGGGTCGTGCAGCTGGTCGAGGCTGGGGTTCAGAAAGCGAAGCGCGGCATCCGGATCTGAAAGGCCGCGAATACACAGCAGCCGAGCGAGCACCGGACTGATGCCGGCGGCGCCCGCCAGTTCATTGACCTGCGCTTCATCACAGGCGAGATGTTCCCAGACAAATGGCGTCACGGCGAGGTCTGGGCGGATGCTTCAGGCGTCAACATCGGCGAACTCGGCACCCAGGCGGCCCATTCGCCTGAACTTGTCATATCGATCGCTCAAACGACGCGCCGCGTCCACACCCGCGATCGACCCGAGCGCTTCCTGGAGCGCGTCGTCGAGCAGGGCCGCCGCCTTCGGCACGTCGGTGTGAGCGCCGCCAGCAGGTTCCGGCACGATCACGTCCACGATGCCGCGCTCGAGAAGATCCGGAGCCGTGAGTTTGAGCGCCTCGGCCGCCTCGACCTTGCGATTGGCGTCGCGCCAGAGAATGGCCGCGCACCCTTCAGGCGGGATGACGCTGTAGATGGCGTGCTCCTGCATGAGGATGCGGTCTCCGATCGCGATTCCCAAAGCACCGCCGCTTCCGCCTTCTCCCGTGACCATGACGACGATCGGCACCGGCAGGACAGACATCTCGCGAAGATTGAGGGCAATGGCCTCGGCGATCCCCCGCTCTTCTGATTCGACGCCAGGGTAAGCCGCCGGCGTATCGACAAAGATCACGATTGGGCGATCGAATTTCGCCGCCAGCTTCATCGTCCGCAAGGCCTTGCGATACCCCTCCGGCTTCGCGTACCCGAAATTCCGATAGATCTTCTGCTTGGTGTCGCCACTGCCCTTGTGATGTCCGACCACGAGCACCGGCTGGCCCTTGTACACGGCCATGCCGGCGACGATGGCGTGGTCGTCGGCAAAGCGGCGATCGCCATGCAACTCGACGAAATCGGTGAACAGCAGTTCGACGTAGTCGAGCATGTTGGGTCTGCCTGGATGGCGCGCGACAAGCACGCGCTGCCAGGCCGTGAGGTGCGCATAGATCTCACGCCGAATCGACTGGATGCGCAGCTCGAGGCCCGCAATTTCCCCGTCGCGTTCGGGGGTCCGCGGCAGCATCGACAGCGCCTCGATCTCCTTCAGAAGGACGGCGATGGGCTCTTCGAATTCCAGAAGTTCTGGCGCCATGGCTACCTGAGAGACACCGAGCCGGAGCCGCAGATGCGTTCGACCTCGGCAACAAGTCGATCAGATGGTTTGATGCGGATCTGCGTGGTTACGTCCGCGCGAACCCGAAGGTGTTGCTGATCACGCCGCAATTCGAGTTCGAAATAGACCCGGCGATCGCCGCGATGCCGTGAGAAGACGTCGCTCAGAGCTTCGAAGGTCGACCGGCCGTGGGGAGGGAACGCCAAGCGAATACCGATCTCTTTGACGGCGAGCGCCTGTACGCTCTCGAGCGGCGCGACTTCGGACACGAGCAGTCGGGTGGCTTCTTCGTCGCGCTCGAACCGGCCGCGCACCAAGATCAGGGTGCCGTTCTCGATGAGCGCACTCGCCTTCGAGTAGGCCTCCGGGAACACGACACCTTCGACGCTCGCGTGCCGATCCTCGAGCGTGACCACGGCCATTCGCTCGCCTTTCCGCGTCTTGAGCGCACGCCAGGTGCTGACGATGCCGCCGACCGAGATGTCATCTCCGGATTTCGGTCCAGTGGCCATCGGCTCGGCACTGTTCAGCTCGGCGATCGAAAAGGCCCCGACCTGCTTGAGCGCCGCGGCAAACCGGTCCACGGGGTGACCCGACCAGTACAACCCGAGAGCTTCCTTTTCGAAGGCGAGATGTTCGGATTCCGTCCATGGAGCCGCACCAATCGTGGGTGGCGGAATGTGGCTCTTGCCATCGTCTGAGGTCTGGACCGCCTTGAAGAGATCCTCCTGGCCCTGATCCCGATCCCGCTGTCGGCGGCTGCCATGCTCGCAGGCGCCATCGAGCGCAGCGAGCAGCCGCGGACGGATGACAGCGGGCGACCGATTGGCCTCGCTTCCATTGGCGGTGTCAATGCCGTCGAAGGCGCCGGCTTTTACCAGACTCTCGAGCACGCGTTTGTTCACAACGCGAAGGTCGAGCTCCTCGCACAGGGCATAGAGCGACGCGATGCGCCCCAACCGCTGCCGCACCTCGAGAATAGCGGCAATCGCATTCTCGCCGACGTTCTTGACGGCAGCCAGGCCAAACCGCACGCCGTCGCCTGTCACCGTGAAGGCGAGCTGGCTCTCATTAATGTCGGGCATCAGAATCGGAATGCCCCGTTCGCGGCATTCACCCAGATACATCGCGAGCTTTTCCGTGTTCTGCGACTCGATCGTCAGCAGCGCCGCGGCGAAGTGCCACGGGTAGTTGGCCTTCAGATAGGCCGTTTGATAAGCCAGCAGCGCATAGGCTGTCGAATGCGACTTGTTGAACCCATACCCGGCGAAATGCTCCATCAGGTCGAAGATCTTCCTGGCCTTCTTCTCGCCGATGCCCCGTGCGCGCGCCCCATCCAGGAACTTCTGCCGCTGCGCCTGCATGACCTCGGCGTTCTTCTTGCCCATCGCCTTTCGCAGCAGGTCGGCTTCGCCCAGGGTGAAGCCCGCCAGGTCGCTGGCGATCCGCATGACCTGCTCCTGATAGGCGATGACGCCGTAGGTGTCGCTCAGGATTGGCTCGAGCGCGTCCAGCTCGTATTTGATCTCGATGCGACCCTGCTTCCGGCCGATGAAGTCGTCGATCATGCCGCTGCGGAGCGGACCCGGCCGATACAGCGCGTTCAGGGCTATCAGATCCTCGAAGCGCTGCGGCTTGGCCTTGCGGAGAATCTCGCGCATGCCCGAGCTTTCGAACTGGAAGATGCCGTAGGTCTGGCCGTCCGCAAACACTTGATACGTCGGGCCATCGTCGAGCGGCAGCCTGTCGAGGTCGAGCTCGACGCCCGCCGTCCGATGGATCTCCCGAACGGCATCCTGCAAGAGCGTCAAGGTGCTCAGGCCGAGGAAATCCATCTTGAGCAGCCCGATGCGCTCGATTTCCTTCATCGCCCACTGCGTCGTGATTTCATCGCGCTGCCCCTTGTAGAGCGGGGCGAACTCGGTGATGGGCCGGGGTGCAATCACCACACCCGCCGCGTGAACCGAGGCGTGTCGGGTCATGCCCTCGAGTCGTCGCGCCACCGCGAGCAGTTCCTGGACGCGCGGGTCGGACTGTTCCATGTCGCGGAGGACCGGATTCTCCTCGAGCGCCTTGTCCAGCCGCATGTCGAGCACGGCCGGAATCTGTTTGGCGACGCGATCGACGTCGGCGTAAGGAATGTCGAGGGCACGGCCCACGTCGCGCACGGCTGCCCTCGCCTTCATCGTGCCAAACGTAATGATCTGCGCGACGTTCTCGCGTCCGTACTTCTGAGTGACGTAATCGATGACTTCGTTGCGTCGGCGTTCGCAGAAATCAATATCGATATCCGGGAGCGAGACCCGCTCGGGGTTCAAGAACCGCTCGAAGATGAGATCGAACTCGAGCGGATCGACGTCGGTGATCCTGAGGGAGTACGCCACGAGACTTCCCGCCGCCGAACCCCGGCCAGGCCCGACTGGAATGCCTCGTTCGCGCGCGTAGCGGATGAAATCCCAGACAATCAGGAAGTAGCCCGCATACCGCATCTGCTTGATCATCCGAATCTCATACGACAGGCGGCTCTCGTATTCGGCCAGCGTCCGTCGCAGCTGACCCGCGTCCGCCAGTGCTCGGAGCCTGCCCAGCCGCTGCTCGAATCCCTGGCGGACGACGCTCTCGAAGTACTCATCGAGCGTGTGGCCTGCGGGGACATCAAAGTCCGGCAGGTGATTCCCCGTTGCCGCGAGATCGACCTCACAGCGTTCGGCGATTCGGACCGTGTTGCGGAGTGCCTCCGGGCAGTCTTTGAAGAGCGCTGCCATCTCGGCGGGGGTCTTCAGGTAGAACTGATCCCCGTGGTACCGCAGGCGCTCCTTGTCGTTGATCGTCTTGCCGGTGCCGATGCAGAGCAGGATGTCGTGCGGCCGGTGATCGTTTTGCTGGACGTAGTGCACATCGTTCGTGCAGACGAGGGGCATCTCCAGGTCCCGCGCGATGGGCAACAGTCCTTCGTTGACGACCAGCTGCTCGTCGATGCCCTGATACTGCATCTCGAGAAAGAAATTTCCACGTCCGAGGATGTCGCGATAGGTGGCGGCGGCCGCGAGCGCACGCTTCGCCTGCGACGTGCGAAGTTCGGTCGCCACCTCACCCTTCAGGCAACTGCTGAGTCCAATCAGACCCTTGGCATGTCTGGCCAGAAGTTCCTTGTCAATCCGGGGCCGGTAATAGAAGCCTTCGGTATAGCCGCTCGACACCAGCTTGATCAGGTTGTGGTAGCCCTCATTGGTTTCGGCGAGGAGCACCAGATGATTCGCCGTTTCACCGATGGATCCGCTCTTGACCAGGCGGCTTTCCGGCGCGACATAGACCTCGCAGCCGAGAATCGGCTTCAGACCGCGCTGGCGCGCATGATCGTGAAAAATGACCGACGAGAACATGTTCCCGTGCTCGGTCACGGCCAGGGCTGACATTTTCATGGCCACGGCCTGATCGAGGACTTCGTCGATGCGGCACGCACCGTCGAGGAGCGAGTACTCGGTGTGCAGATGGAGGTGGACGAACTCACTCATGAACCGAGGTCCTCATTCCCACTCGATCGTCGAAGGGGGCTTAGAGCTGATGTCATACACCACACGATTGACGCCCTTGACCTCATTGACCACGCGCGATGCGATCGAAGCCAGCAGGTCCGGAGGCAGGCGCGCCCAGTCGGCCGTCATGCCGTCGCGGCTCTCGACCGCGCGCACGGCGATCGTGTGCTCGTAGGTTCTCGCATCGCCCATGACCCCGACGCTCTGCACCGGCAGCAGCACGGCAAAACTCTGCCACAGCCGTGTGTACCATCCGGCGCGGCGAATCTCGTCCACGACCACCGCATCGGCCCTCCGCAGCAGTTCCAGTCGATCGGCGGTCACCTCACCGATGATGCGGACTGCAAGCCCAGGGCCCGGAAATGGCTGACGCACCACGAACTCCTCGTCGAGGCCGAGGTCCCGACCCACACGGCGTACCTCGTCCTTGAACAACTCGCGAAGAGGTTCGATGAGACGAAACTTCATGAGCTCGGGGAGACCGCCCACGTTGTGGTGGCTCTTGATGGGCACGGAGGGACCGACTACCGAAACCGATTCGATCACGTCTGGATAGAGCGTCCCCTGGCCCAGAAATTCGAAGCCGCCCAGCTCTTCGGCCTTGGCTTCAAAGACGTCGATGAAGGTGTTCCCGATAATCTTTCGCTTGCGCTCGGGTTCCGTCACTCCGGAAAGCCGCTCGAGGAAGAGCGCAGACGCGTCGACGAATACGAGAGGGAGGCCGAGACGTTCCTTCACGCGTCGCCGCACCTGTGAGGCTTCGTCCAACCGCAGCACTCCATTGTCAACGAAGATGCACGTCAACCGGTCGCCAATCGCGCGATGGATCAAAAGCGCCGCCACGGTCGAGTCCACGCCGCCGCTCAACGCACACACCACGCGGCCACTTCCGACCTGACGGCCGATGCGTTCGGTCGTTTCAGCGACGAACGACGCAATCGTCCAGTCCCCCGTACACCCACAGACGTTGAACGCGAAATTTCGCAGAATCTCGAGCCCACGATCGGTGTGCGCGACCTCCGGATGGAACAGCAATGCGTAAAGCTGGCGCCCAGGATCTTCCATGGCCGCCACCGGCGCGTTGGTGCTCGTGGCCGTCACCGCGAATCCCGGCGGCGCCGACATCACGAAGTCCCCGTGGCTCGCCCATACGCGCAGTTGGGCGGGAACGGCCTCGAAGAGGTGTCGCCCGACCTGATCGGGCAGCACCTGGACGGTGGCGTGTCCGTATTCACGAAGGGGCGCGTGCGCCACCTCACCGCCAAGTTGATCGGTCATCAACTGCATGCCGTAGCAGATGCCGAGGACGGGCGCGCCCATCTCAAGAATGTGCGGGTCGCTTCGTGGTGCTTCGGGTTCGGAGACGCTGCGCGGTCCGCCGGACAGGATGATGCCCACGGGATCTTTCGCTGCAATGCGATCGGGCGGTGTGTCGAAAGGCAGCACCTCCGAATAGACCGCGAGTTCACGAAGACGTCGGGCGATGAGTTGTGTGTATTGGGAGCCGTAGTCGAGAACGATGATGGTTTGATGAGTCACTGGAAGGAGCCGGAGGAACCAGAGACCGATGACGTTCGGGCTATTATAGCGGGGTGAGCGGAGCGCGCACCACGATATCTTGTAGTGTGGCGGTGATGGTTGCCGTCACAATGGGCACCACGGTTGAGGCTTACCCGTCGCGTCGGCAGTCAGCGCAGGCACCGTCACAAGCGGGAAGTCCGAGCGGTCAGGCGGCGCCGCAGGGAAATCAGACTCCGCCACAGGGTGCTCAGCCCTCCGAGCGGCGGCCCGGTGGCACTGGCCCAGCTGCTCCCCAGGCTCCGGGAACTGCACCCGGCCGCGGTCCCGGTCAGCCAGAGCCCCCACCACCGTTCGTCACCTCGTTGTGGTCCATCACGCTCCCGGGAAGTCCAAGCGCGGCACCGGCCTTTGACGAAACGCAAGTGTACGTGCCGCTCAAGGATGGCCAGCTCCTCGCGGCATCGGTGGACGACGGACACACGCTCTGGATCCGCGAGGCCCCGACGACGGCTGGACTGGCGACCGGTGATGATTTGGTGTTCGTCGCGGGCAACGATGCGATTGCTGCGTTTTCACGAACCGATGGAGCCCCCCGCTGGAGCACGCCGATCACCGCCAATCTCTCGGCGCCCATGCTCTGGGATACGGGGTGGCTGTTCGTCGCGACCGAAGGCGCGGAAATTCTGGCAATTCGAGCGGCCGACGGCGTCGTCCTCTGGCGGCAGGGCGTGGGCTCCATCATCCGCGCCCGGCCCGCGCCAGCCGAAGAACGTGTGTACGTGTCGCTCGAAGACGGCAACGTGATGGCCCTGTCGCTGAAGGACGGCACGCCCGTCTGGCAGCGGAAGCTCGCCGATACGCCCGTGGATGGCTTGGCGCTGACGGACCGGATCTTCGTCGGCTCAAAGGACAATTTTTTCTACTGTCTCGATGCGCAGTCCGGAAACGTGAAATGGCGCTGGCGAACCGGTGCTGACCTGATCGGAGCTCCGGTCGTCGACGACGCGCGGGTGTACTTTGTCTCGCTCGATAACGTCCTTCGCGCGCTCGACAGCAACAACGGCAGCCTCAAGTGGCAGCGCGGGCTGACATTCCGGCCGTCGGGCGGACCCATTCGCGTGCGGGATCTGCTCGTGGTCTCGGGAGTGTCTACGTCGATGTACGCGTTTCAGGCCAAGAATGGGAAGCCCGCTGGAGAATACACCGCCCCCGCGGATCTCGACGCGCCGCCTCATTTCATCGACGAGAGCCAAGACGCGCCTGTGATTTTTGTGATCCTGACGCGCGACGGCCGCCTCGAAGCGCTGCAGCGGTCGCCGGACATTCCCCCGATACCCAGCCACGCGCCGAGTCAGGTGCTTGGAGCGCCAATCGTGTCCACGGAACCGATCGATGGCTTACCACTCGCCGACGACGCGCCGGTCGAGGAAGAAACGCCGCCAGACACACCACCCGAGTGACAGTCGCGCACATCCGATGCCGGCGTTAATTTGCGGCGATCTCGCCCTTCAGCGCGCGCGCAAACCGTTTGACGCCTTCAGCGATCTGCTCAGGAGAGGGAGCGGAGAAACACAGGCGGAGCACGTTTGAGACGGGGTTCTGTACGTAGAATGCACTTCCGGCAACATAGCTGACCCTCTCGGCCAGAGCGCGCGTGAGCAGGGCATCGGCATCGATGTTCTCGGGCAGCGTCACCCACAGAAAGAAACCGCCTTGCGGGTCGAGCCATTTCACGGTTGATCCGCACTCCTCGTGCAGCGCGCTCGCCATCAGGTCCCGCTTGTGACGATAGTGCTTGCGGAGCAGCGGGGCCTGCCGATCGATCAGCCCACGCTGGACCGCTTCGCACACCAAACCTTGATCGAGGGCACCCGTGCACAGATCGCTCGCCTGCTTGACGATCTCGATGCGGCTGACGATCGGCGCCGCCGCGGTGATCCAGGCGACCCGCAGACCCGGAGCGAGGGTCTTCGAGAAGCTGCTCAAGTACACGACGAGCCCTTCCTCATCGTCCGCCTTGATCGGACGGGTGTCGGCCGCTCCGGTGGCTTCGTCGAAGTACAGCGAGCCATAGGGATCGTCTTCGACGATCAACACCTCGCGTTGCCTCGCCCATTCCAAGAGGGCCCTGCGCTTGGGGCGAGACAGAAGGAGTCCCGACGGATTCTGAAAGTTCGGGGTGAGATACACAGCAGCCACCCGTCGTCCGAGGGTTCGCTGTTCGGTCAGCGCGCGATCCAGCGACGCCAGGTCGATCCCGTCGGCCTCCTGCGTCACACCCACGAGCTGAATGTGAACATTCCGCATGGCCGAGATGGCCCCCGAATATGTCGGTAACTCGACCAGCACGACATCGCCCGGATCACAGAGCACGCGAGCCACCAAATCCAGTGCCTGCTGCGAGCCGGTCGTGACCTGCAACTCCTCGGTGGTCGCGCGAATCCCGCGGGCGGCGAGCAGATGCTGCACGGCATCGAGCAAGGGCCTGAAGCCGCGGGTCGGGCCGTATTGCAACGATCGAACGTCGCGGCTGTCGAGAATCGCGATGGCGATCTCCCTGAGGTCCTCCCACAGGAACATGTCGGGGCATGGAAACCCGGCAGCGAAGGAAATCAGGTCGGGGATGCGCGCACCGACCGATCCCATTTTCCGAATCGCCGACTCCTGCATCTGAAGAGCTCCGCGCGCCACAAACTTCTCGTAGTCGATCATGCGGGTTGCCTCATGGCGGGGGGTGCGGCCGACGCCACCGAGCCAGCCGCGGCGAGACGCGAGTCGGCGAACGCGCGATAAAGATCCAGGTAGGCGCCGAGGGCGGTCAGGCCCAGATACTGGAAGAGCACGGCGCGCAGGAGCCAGGCGACAACCTGCAATGGCAGGGCGGCAAGCCAGAACAGCGGCACGAAGGCGATCAAACCGAGGGCAGCCGTTGCCAGAATCGACGCGGCGACAGCGAGCACCAGCACGAGGAAGACAAGGGCAAAGATACCGGCCAGCTGGCGCGTCTCTGATCGAATCAGACGCGCGACCTGGCGTAGCGCGTCAGGCAGACTGAGATCGTCGGCCGCGATCGCGATCTGAACCAGCAGATACAGCAGGTTGACCAGCGTGATCCCGATCACGAGCATCGTGGACGCCAGCGCGGTCGTCAGGGTCCACGCCATGACCTGCGCGCCTTGCGTCAGATCACGAACGCCGGCCAGGACGATCGCGAGATAGAGCGTCCCAGCCCCTCCGTACACGAGGATGAGTGACAGCCCGAGCACAAGATAGCGCCGGAACAACCGCCAGCATCCGCTTGAAAAGCCCTCCATCGAGAACGCCGACGCGCGCCTCAAATTGGCCAGCGTGACGGGCAGTTGATCGATTGCTCCAGCCTGGCGATGTCCCCGTACGAGAATGGCGACCGTTCCCCCCTTGACGAAGAACATGACGCACGATCCGCCAATGACGACCACCAGCAGGGCGAGCACGAACGCGAGCAGCGCCGGTGGCTGTGCCGTTAGAGCATCGAGCACGGCCGGGAGGGCGTTCCGTATGCCGGCGTCCAGCGCGTCGGTGAGATCGGTGCCGAGCAGGAGCACCACGAGAATGATCCCGCCGACAATCGGCACGAGGAGCAGCAGCTTGAAAAGCGATTCGGCCACCAGCTGGATGCCAATCACCTGACCGTTGGCGGCCGTGATGAGAGCGCCGCGCTTGAATGCCGCCTTGAGCGTCGAAAGGTGAATGGACACGTGTCAGACTGTAACTTTAGCAGCTTAGCACTGTCGCCTCGATGCCGACTGGTCCGGCTGCTTGTGAGTCCAAGCGGCGGCCTGTATGCTGGCTCAAGCGTCACAATCCGGGAATGACTCCGTCGACCGTCAGCGCACCGGCCCGGATGCCTCGGGAGCGACGCACTCCATGAAACCCGGGGTGAAAGCCCTCGACGACACACTCGTGTCGCGGTCGCAAATCCAATCCGCGAAGCGACTCCTGGCGGCCGGCATCGTCGCGTCGCTGGCAACTCTTGCGGCGGGCTATGGGCTGACCCGTGCCCGCCTCGGCGCGTCCGACGACAACGCGTTCGCGCGCGTCGAGCAAGAGATTCGATCGACCTTTGCGCAGGAATCGTCCGAGCTCACGCAGGCGACCGAACAAATCGCCGCCCGCCGCGATCTTCTCCTCTCCCCGCCTGCGTCCGAAACCGCTCGTCGCGCGTTGTTCGACGCCGCCGATAGCGCCTTGCGTGTCGGTCGATCGACGGACCTGGCCGTCAGTATCTTCGATGGCCATCAGTCGCCGCTCGCCTGGAGCGGGCGACCTTCGGAACTGCCAGCCGATCGGATTGCCGGGCCCGCCGCACTCTTCGTGGCGCCGGGTCCTCTAGGTCCGCGCCTAGTCTACGTACAACCAGTTGTCGATGGCGCTCGCCGCGCGGCGACCATCGCGGCCGAACGGGCTCTCGGCGCGACGGGAGGCGCCACGGTCGACACATCGGCGGGCTTTACCGTCGACTCGAGCCTTGCGCCGGTTCTGCTCAGAACGCGTTACGAAGGCGCCGGAGAAGGCCGTCCGAGGGGAACGTTCCTTCTCGCGTCGCCCTCTGGGGAAACGCTCCTCGAGGCGCGCGTATCTCAGGAGGATCTCGCGCGCACGCGAGCTCTCTGGCATCGACGGGTGCGGAGCCTTGCACTCGTCGTCATGGTGGTGGCGCTTCTCTTGTGCACGAGCCGTGTCGTCGAACTTCGTGCGGCCGCTCGCGCTCCGGGCAGCTATGCGAGCGCGTCCGGCGTGCTCCTCGCAATGGTCATCGCACTGAGGCTCCTGCTGTGGCTCGCCGTACCGCCCGGCATCGCAGACTGGACCGTGTTCTCTGCCGCGACCTACTCCTCTGGGATCTTCCCCGCGGCATTCCGCTCGCCGATCGATTTTCTGCTGTCGGCGGCCGCCCTCGCCGCGGTCGTCGCGCTTCTGGCGGGTGGCCTCGAGCGCCGTCGTCTCGCGCTCCATCATTCGCTGCTCGAGCACAGCACGAATGTCCACCTGTTCGCCCTGAGGCAGCTACTCGCGGGTGCCGCCGTCGCCGCGCTGGTGCTCGGATATCAGCGCTTTCTTGACGACACGCTCGCAAGAAGCAGCGTGGACGTGCTGCACTTCTCGATTCACCCCTGGGATCCTGGTCGGCTGTCCCTCGACGTCGGGTTGATCCTTTTCCATGCCGTCGTCATGTGGACGGCCGTCTTGCTCCTGCGCTTCGCGTCAACGCCGCATCCGCGAAGCCCTGTGACGCACGTCATCTGGCTGAGCGCTCTGTGGCTGACTCCGGCGCTCGCGACCCTCCTCGTCGCCAGACGAATCGAGGCGCACGTCCCGATCGGGCCGGCCGCGGTGGCGATGGTCACGATCGTGGGCCTCGTCTGGGTGATGCGGCGGGTGCAGCCGAGGCTGCGTCACGCATCGCAGGCCATGCGGCTCGTCGTAGGGCTCGTCGTGCTGGTCGTCCCCGCTCTCGCCATGTATCCAACGCTCTTGCATTTCGCGCTGGATGCGAAGCGGCGCCTCATCGAGACGCGGCTGGCGCCGGAAGCGGCTCGCCTTCGCGACGATCTCAGCCTTCGCCTCGGGCACGCGACGGCACAGATCGACGGCATGCATGAACTCGCCGATCTCGTCGAGGCCGCGGACGCCTCGGACGGCTCGGTCACCACCGACACGGCGTACGCGGTGTGGACCCGAACAGACCTTGGGCGATATCGCCTGACGTCGGCAGTCGAGCTCTATGGCAAGAGTGGCTCTCTGGTCAGCCGGTTCGCACTCAGTCTCCCCGAGGACACGTCGATTCCCCAGCGCTGGCGGCCGCAGTCCTGCGAGTGGTCTGCCCTCGAGGAATCGGTGCCTGTTGGCCCCGAGGACCGACGGGTGCTCAGGGCCGGACGCCTCCTCTGCGATGACGGCCGGCGGTCCGTAGAAGCGGCACGTGGCGCCGTGGCGCTCCACGTGATGCTCGACTACAACGCTCTGCCCTTCATCTCCTCGCAGAGCCCCTACTTCGAGCTGTTCCGTTCGGATTCGGCACTGCAGCAGGAGGCCGTGCCAGGCCGCGATGTCGAATTCGTCGTCTACGGATGGGGCCGGTTGCCGATTCACACATCGGCGGCGGCCGCATGGACGATTGACGACCGATTGTTCGATCGGATTGCCAGTTCGCGCAGCCCATTCTGGACCGACATCGATCGCGGTGAGCGGCGATACGCCGTCTACTTCACCAACGACCGCGCCGGCATCTTTGCGCTTGGTTATCCCGTCATCACCTGGCCGGGACACCTCGTGAACCTGGCGGAGCTGACGACGCTCGCGGCACTGGGATATGCACTCGGTCTGTTCGGCGCCTGGGCCATTGCGATCGTCACATCACATCGGCCCGCCTCGGGCAGCAGCCTGCTCCGCGAGATTCGCTCGAGTTTTTATCGGCGGCTCTTTCTTGCGTTTGTCGCGGCCTCCGTCGTGCCGGTCTTGATTCTCGCTTTCGTCACCCGGGCGTATATCGCGGGCCAGCTGCGCGACGGCATCGATGCGGCCGCAGTGCGGTCCGCCGAGGTCGCACGACGCGTCATCGAGCGCTATGTCGATCTGCAGCAGCGCGGCGGCTCGGGTCTGCCCGGGGTCAGTGACGATGTGCTGGTGGGATTGAGCGGGGTCATCGATCAACACGTGGACATCTTCGAGGGCCCGGATCTCATGGCCACAAGCGAGCGCGACCTGTTCGCTTCGGGGCTGCTTCCGCTGCGGACACCGGCCAGCGTCTACCGCGCGATCGCGCTGGAGCATCGCGCCACGTTCGTCGGCGACGAAGCCATCGGTCCATTCCGATACCTCCTGGCCGCATCTCCCGTCGAGACGGGCCGTCGGGGCACGATCCTGACGGTGCCGCTCACGCTGCGCCAGCAGGAGATCGAACGCGAAATCGACGAGCTCGACCGCCGCGTGCTGCTTGCGGCCCTGTCGTTCATTCTCCTGGGCGCCCTTGTCGGATACTCGATGGCCGAGCGCATCGCCGATCCCGTCAATCGCCTTACGCGGGCGACCCGGCGAATTGCACGCGGCGAGCTTGATGCACGCATTGCCTTGAAGTCGGCCGACGAGCTGGGCCGGCTGGTCGAGGCCTTCAACGGCATGGCCGCCGACCTCGCCCGTCAACGAGGGCAGCTCGAACGCACGCATCGGCTCGAAGCCTGGGCCGAAATGGCGCGGCAGGTGGCGCACGACATCAAGAACCCGCTGACGCCGATTCAACTTTCTGCGGAGCACCTCGTGCGCGTCCACGCGGATCGCGGTCGGCCGCTCGAGCCGGTGCTCGAGGAATGTATCAACGTCATCCTGGGACAGGTGAAGCTGCTCCGGCAGATCTCAGGGGAGTTCTCGAGTTTTGCCGCCTCGCCGACGGCCCGGCCGGTACCAACCTCTCCCGCCGATCTCGTCGAGGAGGTCATCCGGCCATATCGCGCAGGGTTGGCCAACCGTATCGCTCTCCACGTCGATGTTCCCACGACACTGCCGTCCGTACTCGTCGATCGCACGCTCCTCAACCGCGCGCTCGCGAACGTCATCGAGAACGCACTCAATGCGATGCCGAACGGCGGTTCACTCTCGATCCGGGCACGCGAGGACAGGGCCCTCCGCAACGTCACGCTCACATTGACGGACGATGGTCCCGGGATGAGTCAGGATGCGGTGGCGCGCGCCTTCGAGCCGTATTTCTCGACGAAGGTCAGCGGTACCGGACTCGGCCTTGCAATTGCCAAGCGAAATGTCGAGGCGAGCCGCGGCTCGATTGCGATCGAGAGCGAGAAGGGGCGTGGAACTGTGGTGCGACTCGTGTTACCGGCCGCGATCTAGCTACGGGTCTGCCAGCGGCGTTTCGGCATCGATTGGGCTCGCCGCATCGCTTCCCTCTTCCGTTTCCCTCCGGCGGAAGCGGTGATAGAGGTACGCGACAAGCCCCCACGTCAGGTAGGTATACGCCATCACCACGAGCACGACGTGCGGATGGACGACGATCGCGGCGATCATCAGCGCGAGCACGAAGAGCACCATGTATGAGCGTCGCGACTGCAGGTCGAGATTCTTGAAACTCCGGAACCGGATCGTGCTCACCATCAGAAAAGCCGGCACGAGGACCATCGCCAGGGCCGGCAATGCATCCTGCGGCGTGTGCAGGCCGTTCGGATAAGCAAACACCGTCGACGCGGGCACGGCCGCGGCGGCCGGACTCGGCATGCCGACGAAAAAGCGCTTGTCGCCCGAGCCGCTCTGGATATTGAAGCGGGCCAGGCGCATGGCGGCCGCCGTGACGTAAATGAACCCTGCGGCCCAGCCCCACCGGCCAAGAGGCGTCAGACCCCAGGCGAACGACAGGATCGCGGGTGCGATACCAAACGAGATGATGTCAGCGAGCGAATCGAACTCGAGACCGAAGGCGCTCGACGTGCCGGTAAGACGCGCAATCCGGCCGTCGAGCATGTCGAGCACTATCGCGAACCCGATGAACGGCGCCGCCGTCTCATACTCCCCGCGCATGGCGTACACCACGCACGCGTAACCACAGAACATATTCGCGAGCGTGAAGAGACTCGGGAGCAGGTACACGCCGCGCCGGAAGCGGCGACTGCGTTCCGGACGATCCGGCCGTGCCCGCAGCGGCAGCATCATGCCAGCCTCGCGAGAATCGTCTCGCCGCTCCGCACCCTGTCCCCCTTCGTCACCTGAAGGGTCGTATCGGGCGGAAGAAAGACGTCCATGCGCGACCCGAACTTCATGATACCGAAGCGTTCGCCAGCCCGCACGATCTGGCCGGGCTGCAGCCGACACACGATGCGGCGGGCCAGAATGCCGACAACCTGTCGAAAGACCACGACGCGCCCGCCCGCATCCATCCAGACCTCGGAACGTGAATTCTCGCTCGACGCTTCATGACGGTACGCCGGCAGGGCACGTCCGTGCGATTGCTCCACCCGTATCACCTTCCCGGATACCGGCGCACGGTTCACGTGCACGTCGAGCGGCGACAGAAAAATGCTGATCTGGCGCCAGCTGCCAGGAGGCGCGACACCGGGCTCACCGTCGCCCGCAACCAGCACGCGTCCGTCTGCGGGCGCGATGACGGCCGAGCCGTCCACGGGCGGCACGGCTCGATCGGGATCGCGGAAGAAGAAGGTGAAAAACGCGGCCGCGACGAGCAACGGCACACCGCCTTTCGGGCCCATCGCCATCCACAATGCCGCCGCGAGCAGCAATGCCACGGCAATGAACGGCAATCCCGCACGGTCCAACCCCATCCGGTCATTGTACGTCGGCAGAGCGCGAAACGCGCACTGACGATGGTGCCGCAGCGCACGACGGACGGGGGCGGATCGCCTCGGGGCGAATCAATGAGCGCGGCCTGAGCCGTCACCTCTCGGGACGGCTCGGCGCGCCGCGAATGATTGCGTCACCGCGGGGGCGGTGGTGCAGTCGGGCTGACGGTGCTGATCGGAGTGCTGAGATGGCGGCGCATGATTTCCGCCATCCGATCCTTCAATTGCAGCTTGCGTTTCTTGAGGGTGACTTCTTCGAGTTGTTCGTGCTCGGTAAGGTAATGCTTGGCCGAAATCTCGCTGAGGCGACTTTCGAGCTCGTGATGTTTCTGGACGAGCTCACGATACTCGTTGTCGCGCTGCAGCAAGAATTCCTTCATTTCCTGGGAGTTTTCGGTCATGCTCCGCCTCCTTGAATGGGGTGAGGACTGCGGCGTGCTGAGAACGGGCGGGAAGCCACATCGCTGGTCTCTGGAGACCGGAGAACTGGGGCATCGGCAAACTACCACAAGCCCCCACCGGTTTCAAGCGGGAGACTCGGGAAGTGGGCATGGGGCGGCCAGGTCCTGTTTGGTCAGCACGATGGCATCCTCGACCGGCTTGCTGTAGTAGTCGCGTCGGGTGCCGGACACCTGGAAACCCAGGCGCGCGTACAGACGGCGCGCGCCTTCGTTCGAGCGACGCACTTCGAGCGTCGCCCAGCGGGCGCCCGCCCGACTCGCTTCTCGCAGAATGTGGTCGAGGAGCCGCGTGCCCATTCCCCGGCCCCGGTGTTCAGGTCGGACTGCCAGATTGTTGATGTGCAGCTGATCGAACACGAACCAGAACGAGCAGAACCCGAGAACTTCACCTGTCGACCCTCTAACTACGTACACGCGCGATACCGCTTCATTCTGGAGTTCGGCGACATACATCTCGCGTGTCCACGGATTCGTGAACGACGCCTCTTCGACTTCAAGCAGACCATCGAGGTCGCGCTCACTCGTCAGGCGTTCAATCGTCCAGCGATCCAAATCGGGAGTCATCTTCGTGGCGCTGGATCCGGGCTCGCATCGCGCCGTTCCCTTGCGAGTTCCGCATCTGATCGTCTCAGATAGATCGGACGGAGATCACCGGGATGAATCGCCGCGCCTGTGGACGCCTGCTCGGATGCAATCCGGGCAATCACAGGGGCCAGCACCGGCACCGGTTCGATCATCATCGTCTTCCAGTTCGATCGGGCAATCAAGGATCGGTACAAGGAGACGCCGCCCCCGACCATCCAGGCCGGCGGGTCGTCGGCCCATCGTGCCATCGACGCCGTGGGAAGCTCAGACCGCGCTCGGTCCATCGCCCGAAGTGCGGAGAGCCTTCGATCATTCCCGTCTCGTGGCGCCGTATAGCGCGCCGAAAAGACCTCTAGCCGCTGCGCGTCCATCCAGACCCCGATTGAGCCAACCGGAGGGATGGTGTCCGGTGAGATCTGCTCCATCGCCGCGGCGGCAAGGGCATCGAGAGCCGACACGGGAACGACGAGCCGCCCGTTCACAAGAGCCAGTCCCTGGATCGTCGCCAGACCAATCCGGAGACCCGTGTAGGAGCCGGGACCGGCGGCAACGGCGAAGAGTTCGATCGCGGACGCCTCCAGCCGATGACGCTCGAGCAGCGCCGCGATATCATTGGCCAGCCGCTCGCCGTGCGACCGGTTCGGATCGCCGACAACCGTCTCGACGAGTCGCCCGTCGACAAGAAGCGCCACGCTCCCGCCCGCCGTAGTCGAATCAACCGCCAGAATCTTCATTGCCCTTATGGATTGAAATACCGGGGAACCTCAAAGTCAATCTACTCAGTGCCTTGACGGACCTCCACCGCCCTCCTATACTGCGACCAGGCTCCGTCAGGCTTTCGCCGACAACTACACGCGTTCCCGCCGGGCGCGCCGGCATCCGCCGCATCGCCTCGGGCTCTGGACTCCCCGAACCTCGTCCCATGTCGCCCACCCGCACGACGTCAAATGGCCCCGCCGTGTCGCTTACCCCGGCCATGCGTCAGTACTTCGATGCGAAGAGACAACACCAGGACGCGTTGCTGCTCTTTCGGATGGGTGACTTCTACGAGCTCTTCTACGACGATGCGCTGACGGCCGCTCGCGTTCTCGATATCACGCTGACGTCGCGATCCCGGGACAGCCATGGCAATGCGATTCCCATGTGCGGCGTGCCAGTCCATGCGTTCGACACATACCTGACGCGCCTGGTCCGCAAGGGCTTCCGCGTCGCCGTCTGCGAGCAGGTCGAAGATCCGCGGTCCGCCAAAGGCGTCGTGCGACGAGAGGTCGTCAGGGTGGTCTCACCGGGGACGTTGACCGACGCCGCGTATCTCGATGCACGCGAACCTGCCTTCCTGACGTCCCTTGTGAAAATCCGGACCGGCGATCAGGACGTTTGGGGATGTGCATTCGTCGACCTCTCGACCGGCGAGTTCACGACCTCTGAATACGCCAGCCGGGACGATCTGAAGGAGCTGACCGATCACATCTCCGTCCTGTCGCCGCGCGAGATCCTGATCTCCTCGGACACCGAACTCCCACCGGCGATTGCCGCCGTGCTAGGTGTCGGCGTGCCACTCACACGCATTGAACCCTCGAGCTTCGATCTCGCCCGGGCGCGTCGCGCGCTCAGCGAGCAGCTGGAGACTCAGGGTGTGACCGGCTTCGGACTCGACAACCATCCGGCCGCCACGAGTGCAGCCGGTGCGCTCGTGTTCCACCTGCGGGAGACGCAGAAGGTCGAGCTGGCGCACGTCCGGACGCTGACGTTTCGTCAGACGGCCGATCATCTGATTCTCGACCCCATCACCCTCAAACACCTGGAAGTCGTCGAAGGAACCGATGGAGGGCGCGCCGGATCAGTCCTCGACGAGATCGATCGGACAGTCACGGTCATGGGCGGCCGCCTCATGCGATCGTGGCTCATTCGTCCGCTCGTCTCCCTGGACCCGATTCGCGATCGGCTCGATGCGGTCGAGGAGTCGGCCTTCCGCGCGAGCGACCGAGGCCGGCTGCGGGAAGGCCTCCGTGCGGTTCAGGATCTCGAGCGCCTCGTGTCGCGCGCCGCGCTTGGCACCGCCAGTCCGCGGGACCTGCAGGGGCTGGCACAGTCCCTCGCGTGCGTGCCCCGCCTGAAGCAACTCCTGACGGCCTTTCAGGCCCCCATGATCGCCGAGGTCGCCGCGGCGCTCGATGACCTCCCGGCTCTTCGAGGCCTGCTCGAAACGACGCTGGCCGACGATCTGCCCGCGACCGCACGTGATGGAGGCGTTATCCGGGACGGCGTGGACCCGCCGCTCGACGAGCTGCGCTCCGTCAGCCGTTCAGGCAAGCAGGTCATCGCGCAGATGGAGGAACGCGAGCGCGCGCGCACCGGCATCACCTCGCTCAAGATTCGCTACAACCGCGTGTTCGGTTATTACATCGAAATTTCGAAGTCCAACCTTCACGCGGTTCCCGACGACTATCAGCGCAAACAGACCATCGCCGGCGGTGAACGCTATATCACGCCGGCGCTGAAGGAATACGAGGAGCGCGTCCTTGGCGCGGACGAGCGGATCCTTGAACGCGAAGTCGAGCTCTTCGAGACACTACGGCGGCAGGTGGCGGCATCGGCCTCGCCGATCAAGAAGACGGCCGCGGCCCTCGCGACGCTCGACGCGGTGACGGCCCTCGCTGAAACCGCGGCCGTCTCCAACTACGTCAAACCGCACGTCGATGGCGGCGACGAGCTCGTCATGATCGACGCCCGGCATCCCGTAGTGGAGCGAACGAGCCCCGAGCCGTTCGTGTCCAACGACCTGACGCTCAACCCGACGAGCGCGCAGTTGATCATCCTCACGGGGCCCAACATGGGCGGAAAGTCCACATATCTGCGGCAGACCGCCGTCATCTGCCTGATGGCCCAGGCCGGATCGTTCGTCCCCGCGCGCGAAGCGCGGCTGGGACTCGTGGACAGAATCTTCGCCCGCGTCGGCGCGTCCGACAACATCGCGCGCGGCCAGTCCACCTTCATGATCGAAATGCAGGAAACCGCAAATATCCTGCACAACGCGACGTCGCAGAGCCTCGTGATCCTCGATGAAGTCGGGCGCGGCACGGCAACCTTCGATGGCTTGAGCATCGCGTGGGCGGTCGCCGAGCACCTTGCCACCAATGCTCGCGCACGCCCCAAGACGCTCTTCGCCACGCACTATCACGAGCTGACGGACCTGGCCGACGCCCTGCCCGGCATCCAGAACGCCCACGTCGCGGCGCGCGAGCGCCAGGATTCGATCGTCTTTCTACGGAAGGTCGTGCCAGGACGATCGGATCGCAGCTACGGCATCCAGGTGGCGCGGCTGGCAGGGTTGCCCAAACCCGTGATCGCGCGCGCGCGCGAAATCCTCGTGGCGCTCGAGCGCGACGAGTTGTCGCGCGGAGGGCGGCCGGCGTTGAGCGGCACGCCGTCGGAGCCGCAGTTACAATTCGGACTCTTTCAACCGGGCCCGGCCGACGAACCACTCGCCGAACGCCTGCGAGCCGTCGACCCGGACCGGCTGACACCGCTCGAAGCGCTCACGCTCCTAGCCGAACTGAAGCGCGACGCGAAGTAGTCAGGCTCTCCGGTTCCTTCCACTGGCCAGGGCTTCGCATTTCAGTCGATGCGGTAAAATGGCCGCCGCATGGCGAAGAGGTCCCGCTTTCTCAAACAGCCGATCGTGCCGTTCGCCGTCGCGCCAGGCCTGACCGCCGATGAGTTGCTCGCGCGTATGGAGCACATCTCATTTCAGGGCCGCAATCTTGCGGTGGCGCATCGAGTCTGGCTCAAGATGCTCGAAGACGACGCGACGATCTTCATGGGCGTGGCTGGAGCTCTCAGCGCGGGCGGGCTGCGCCTGATCGTCGCGCACCTCATTGCCCACCGTTACATCGACTGTCTGGTGTCGACCGGCGCCAATCTCTACCACGATCTCCATGAGATCCGAGGGCGGCATCACTATGTCGGCTCGCCGCAGGCCGACGATGCGGCGCTCCAGGCGGAGCGGATCGATCGCGTGTATGACACGTACGCCAGCGAGGAAGAATTCATCGACAACGACAACTGGCTGGCCACCTTCGCCGGATCGCTCGAGCGGCGTCCCTACACGAGCCGCGAGTTCCTGTACCGCCTGGGCGAGCATCTGTGGAAAACCACCGGCCACGACGGCATTCTCACCGCGGCTTATCGTGCAGGCGTCCCAATTTTCTGTCCGGCGATCGCCGACTCGTCGCTCGGGATGGGACTCTCGCAGGCGCGTCATCGTGACTCACAGACCGGTCATATCGACATCATCGGCGACATCGTCGAGTCGGCGAACCTCGTGATCGCCCGACCGCATACGGCATCGGTCGTTCTCGGCGGCGGCACGCCGAAGAACTTCATCAACCAGGCGTCGGTGCAGGCGGAGTTCTACAGCCCGGAGGTCGGCGGCCATAAGTATGCCCTTCAGATCATCACCGATGCGCCCCACTTCGGCGGCGCATCCGGATCCAGCTTGGAAGAAGCGCAAAGCTGGGGCAAGCTGGCCACTGATGCCGCACGAGTCACGGTGCATGCGGATGCGACCATTGCACTCCCAATCCTCGTGAGCGCGCTGGCGAACAGTGCAGCAAGCCGCCTCTCGACCCGGCGGCGTCCCACGTTTGAGTTCGGCGAACGACACATGTCCGTTGACGGGCATGTCATATCCAGCCAGGCCTTCGAGGAGCGCGGATGAAGCCACCCGTGCGGTACGATGCAACCGATCCCGTGTCATTCGGTGGAACCAGACCCGAAACACTCTCCTACGATGACTCGCAGGTCGTCATTCTCCCGATTCCGCTCGACCGCACGACGTCCTATCTGGCAGGCACTCGGCACGGCCCGCACGAGATTCTAGTCGCCTCATCGCACCTGGAACTCTGGGACGAAGAGCTGAACACCGACATTCACGGCATAGGGCTCTATACCCTGCCGGAGATGGAGCTGCCGTTCGACGATCTTGCCCAGGTCATGGATGAGATCGAGCGCGTGACCGGTGAGATTGTCGACAAAGGCAAGTTCCCGGTTGTTCTCGGCGGCGAGCACTCCATTACTCCTGCTGTCGTCCGCGGCGTCGCGCGACAGCATCCAAGTCTCTCGGTCCTCCAGATCGACGCCCACGCCGACCTCCGCGACTCGTTCATGGGTTCGCGTTTCAACCACGCATGCGCGATGCGCCGCGTGCTCGAAACTGCTCCGTGCACGCAGGTTGGAATCCGCAGCCTGTCAACAGAAGAGGCCGACGCGATTCCGGCGCTCGCGACGCACATTTTTTACGATGTGCAACTGCGACAGATGCCCGACTGGATCGATCGGGTGGTCGCCTCGCTGCGCGATCCCGTCTACATCACCATCGACTGCGACGGACTCGATCCCGCGTTGATGCCGGCCGTCGGCACGCCTGAACCGGGTGGACTCTCGTGGTATGAAACGCTCGCGCTCTTGAGGGCCGTGATTGCGCGACGCCGGGTGGTGGGTGTCGATCTGGTCGAGCTCTGCCCGATTCCAGGAATGGTGGCGCCCAATTTTCTCTGCGCAAAGCTTGTTTACAAGATCCTCACCTATCGCTTTGCGAAGGCCCGCTGAGGCGACGCGGACGGACCCGGCTCAGGCCGAGGCTCTGGCCGCAAGGTTGTCGAGTTCACGACGAGCATCGGCCAGATAGGTCGATTCCGGAAATTCATCGACGATTCTCGTGAACGCCTGCTTGGCTTCCTGCGTCTTGCCAGCTGCCACGCACGCGCGCCCAAGCTGCATCAGGATGGCGTCCACCGGAAGCGTTCCGTCCTTCCGGGCGGCGAGCTCGCGATAAATGGCCAGTGCATCCTCGTATTTGCCGCCGAGCACCAGCGCGTCGGCTTTGCCAAGACGCGCCATCTGACCATAGACGCCGTTCCCGGCCCGGGCGATCACCTCGTCGTACCGACTGACGGCGTCGCTCGATCGGCCGAGCGATGCCAGTGTGCTGGCTGCGTGATAGCGGGCCGCGATGCCGGCGCCGGTTGACGGGTAGGCATCGGCCGCCGCCAGGAACTTCGGCAGCGCCGCCTCGAGCCTGGCTCGTTCGGTCGGGTAGCTGCCGGGTGTGGGCGCCGGTGGCGGCGTGCCAGCCGGAGGAGTCGCGGGGGTCACGGGCGCATCCATGATCGCCATGGCTTCGGCGAGCCGCTCGCTGGCCTGCGCGTCGGTCCGCCCCTTCCAGACGACGTAGCCGACGGCAGCGGCGAGCGCCACGAGCACCGCGACGGTGCCGAACGCAATCTCCCGGCGGTACTGTTCGGCCGTCGTGCGGGCGCGCCGCAGCGACACGGCAAGCTCGTTTTCCTTGAGGTGATGTCGTTCCGCTCGTTTCATGCGTGGCCTTCTGCTCCGACGATTCTGCAGGCCTGTCAGGCTGACGCGAGTCCGCTCCTGATCTGTCTCGCATTGCCGAACGCAGGTCGCCGCGAGCCAGCTCGTGAAGGCGATCGCGACCGTGCGAAGTCTGCGGGTGCCGGAGATCGCGACGAAGGCGCGCCAGGCGCACGGGCGGCTCCAAGCCGTCATTCGGCTGGCGGATCTCAAGAAGGTGCGACCGGTTCGGCGATGACGGTCCCGCAAGACGTGGCCGCATCGCTCGACGCGCGTGAGGGTCCAGTTCACGGCCTGAGTGTGGCGGCGTTTCATCACGCGTTTGTGCGGCTGCCCGACGCGGATGGCCAGCTCGTCGTCCCGAGCTTGCATGCGGCACAAGCGCGGTTGTATCAGGCGTTCGATGCATGCGACGCATCGGGTCGTCGTCGTTTCCTCACGTTTTTGCCCCATTGGTCGAAAAAAACGCGGAAGACCTGGTCCGCGAAGACCTTTGCGCTGGCGCGCGCGGTGGGCGATCCCTGTGCCCAGCATCTGGAACGGCTCATCGGCTTAGCGGGGTGGGATCTGGAACAAACCGATATCGTCTTCCGGCAGATCTGCAGCACCATCGATCGGCATGAGTTTTTGCGGACGCGGTTTCGTGTGCTGCGGCACGAGGCCATCTATGTGGAAGATCGCGTGGAGGCGCGCACCGGCGGGCGCTATCAACTCGAACATCGCATTTTGCGGCTCGCGCACGATTCCAAGGGCTCCCAGGGGCTGCCGTTCACCTCGATCGTGCGGGACGAGCTGCACACCGAGGGTGACCATTCGATGAGTGAGGCGCTGCTGATCACGCCGCATTGTCCGGACGGGCAAGTGGTCTGCCTGTCGTATCACGCGCCCCGCGCGATGGAACGCCGCGGCGTCCCGCTGCACGACTTACTCGAACGCGTCCGCGCGCAGGACCCGAGCGTGTTTTATTCCTACATCGGGGGGCGTGGCCCACAGGCCGCCTGGCACGTGGTTCCGGAGATTTCCGAAGCGTGGGTCGATGAACAGTTGAAGCTCTTCGCGGCGTGTCCGTCTCGAGGCCGGCGCATCCTGCTCAATGAGCCGGGCGGCGAAGACGGCGGGTTGATCGCGCCGGCGGAATTACGTGATGCCGTGGTGCCCCTCGACGAACCCGATCGCGCGGAGCCGGGCGTGGCGTATTTTTCGACGGGAGATTTGGGGGTGTCGCGGGACTGGAGCGCGGTCCTCGTCGGGCACCTGGACGCGCACCAACGGCTCGTCGTGGATGTGATTCGCACGTGGCGCGGCACGCCGGAGGCGCCGGTGAGTCTGATGGCGGTGGAAGACGAACTGGTCCGCTTGCATCAGCGCTTTCATTTGCGCGGCTGCCGGATTGACCAGTGGCAGAGCCGCCAAATGGTGGAGCAACTATGCCGGCGGGGCGTGCCGGCCACCCTCGTCACGATCGAAGGCACGAAGATCGACAAACTCGTGACGCTGCTGAAACGTGCCTTCTCGCAACGCGTCGTGGCCATTCCCGCGCGCGCGGGGGATCTGATCGAACAACTGGAGTCGGTCACGGTGATCGAGGCGGGCTCGCGGGGCAATCGCCGGCGCGACCTGCTCAAGTTCCAGCCGGGTGAGTTTAGTGGCGCCGGCGCGCACGACGACCTCTGCGTGTGTCTCGGGCTACTGCTCGAAGTGGTGGAACCCTCGCTCGGCCGGGCGGTGATGGCGCCGATGCCGACCGGCTGCCGACTGGAAAACTTTTTTGGCCAACCCGTCGATTGCATCTTGTTCGATGCGGCGATGGGCCGCTATCCGCGTGATCCGGTGTGCAAACACTGCGAGGGATTTGCGAGCACGTTAGGGGCGCATGCGGCGTATCAGGAGCGGACGGGGGAAGAGATGAGCGTGCGCACCTTTCTCACGCGCGGGCTCCAGCGACCGAATGCGTTTGTCACCAACCGGAAATTTGAGCACTGGGCGCAGACGTTTCTGCCATGAGCGTGACGCACGAGACGAACGCCGGAAGGCTGGCCGCGGCGCTGCAAGCGGCGGAAGATCAGATCATTCGGTCGCTCTGGGCAGATCCCATGCGCGACGATCGGGACAATCTCGAAGCCGCGCTCGAGGCGTTGCGGCGCGTCCTGGGCCAACAAAGAAAAGAGTACCGACAACAGACCGGTGATGACGAACAGGAGGATGGTGACATGCTGTTACCGCATTTGCAGGAAATTCGGGAGCTCGCCGGCTTGACACAGAATGACGTGGCGATGGCGGCCACGACCTCACTGCTGTTTATCAGACAAGTGGAAATGGGCTGTGACGCGGATGTGGACCCTGCGATACGCGTCGCGGATTCGCTCAACGTGACGTTAGCAGAGTTAGCCGGCGAGTGAGGTTTGTCGTGTATTTCGTTTCAGATCGAATTCGACAGTTAACCCAAGAATGGCTCAAATCGGGGGACGACTATCACTTCGATGAACTCCAGCGTCTCACTGAGCACGCTCTCAATGCCTTTGCGTCCCCAACCATCTCGCTCTTTGAACGCTATGTAACCGGCACCGCTGACGCGCACGTTCATGCCAGGCTTTACAAGCCCGGCGGGGACGACGATCTTGAGATATGTGTCATCTTTCATCGATGCGGGAATGTTGAGAGACGATACGACAACGCCGTCGTCACTCATGAACTGAAGCATCGTATTGTGACTATGCGTCACCGCGAAATTGAGTGTCCGGTGTTTGTCTGTGTTCGAGAGCGTCTTAAGAATGGCAAAAGGATGGTAGGTGGGATCCTGAAAGATGCCGGATGGAGCGCACGGTTGCAAACCGTCGATAAGTGTCAGCGCCTTCTTGTGAATGACTCCATCCAATTTGTCCCGAACCTTTGCGTAAGCCGCAGGATTTGTAGTCAACGGAAAGCTGATTCCGGCACAGTCTCGGTGGCCGGCGTTTCTCCACAGTTGACAAGCGATGTGGTCGAGCGCAGACCGCAAGTTGTGAACGCATTCTCCGACGATGACGCCTATTGTGGGAGGTGGCTTCGGCGTCACAGAAAAATGGACGATCATTTCTGTTTCATCGTCGCTAAGGTCTACCCCAATGCTCTGTTTACACGACTTCAAGTGAGCCAGCACCTCCGAGTGAAGGACTTCAAGGTGTTTTTTAGTCCGATTCAATTTCGCCCGGACTCCGTCGATAGTGCTACTCATACGAGCGGCAGCGTAATGCTGGTCGAATCGTGAGACAAGCGACAAAGACCGAGATAGCCGGAAAGTACCTATGGATCCACAGATCCCGCTGAATTGCCCGAATTGTGGTAAGCCATTGCTGTACGTCCTGACCACGCTGGGCGGGCATGTTTAATCGCTGCCTAACGCACGGCCGATTCCGGCTCACGCCAGCGGGCCTCGAGATCGAATCGGTCAGAAATGGAGCACTGAAAATGGTGGGCTACGTTGCACGAGGCCGTATGCCGAAGTCGGTCCCGTGCTCGAAATGACGTTCCACGCCTTCATGACTGAACGGGTGTTCCGGCTTGGGCAAGATCACCGTGCAGACGACCTCCTGGCCGGCGATCTGCGCCGTCAGAAAAGACTCTCCGGTCGGCAGCTCCGCATAGGTGAATTTCACGAGTTGATCGTGTGAATTCACCTTGGTCCATTCATCGTGCATGGGGCTGTTCTGCTTAATGACGCTGCATTCTGGGAGAGTGGTATGCTAAGCGGGACGCCGGCCGAGCGCAAACTCGGACCGGCACCCCTAAACCGTTAACTGCGTGAACAGTCAACGGCCTGCCGAAAGTTTACTCCACGCTTTCGCAGTCTGTCGGCCTCGCGCGACGGAGGAACCGACCATGCCACGTCATGACAACCACGGCCTGCGGAAAGTCTGCCCCTGTCCGCGGCGACGTTGGGCGAAATGCGCGCATAGCTGGCACCTCAACTTCAAGATCCGGGGCGGCCGTGCGTATCGCCTCTCGTTAGATCGCGAGGTCGGCCATCATCTGGCGACCAAGGCGGAGGCGGAAACGGAGGCCGATCGCATTCGGAACGAGATTCGCCAGAGCACATTTCGCGCCGTCGCCGTGTCCCCCTCCGCGCCGATCACGGCTGAGGCCATCACATTCAAAAAGTTCGGCGAGCGGTTCGTGGACCGCGTGACTAAAAAACGGAGCGTCGAGGCGCTTGAGGCCGAGCAAAGCGGCCTGCGCGTGATTGGCGCGTTCACACTGCCGGACGGTCTCACGTTCGACCAGAAACCGATCGGCGCGATCATCGAAGATGACATCGAGGTTTTCTCTCGGCATCTGCAGACGCTCGGCCGTGCCGCGAGTACGCGCAATCACTACCTCCAGCTCTTTCATCGGATGTCTCACTGGGCCGTCAAGAAAGGCTATCTGCCGCGACCGTGGCTGAGCGGCGACACGGATCTCAAAATCGAGCGGCCGGCGAAACGAAAGCGCCGGCTCACGACGGCGGAAGAAACTGCGCTGCTCGGCACGGCGAGTGCCTCACTCCAGCGGTTGATCTTGGCCGCGCTCGAGACCGGCGCGCGCCGCGGCGAGTTGTTGTCGTTGCAATGGGCTGACGTGGATCTCCCCCGCCGCGAGATCACCTTCCTGGCGAGTAAGACGAAGGATCGCGAACATCGCACGATCCCGATCTCGTCACGGCTCTTGGCCGTGCTCGAGATGGTGCGGCTCGACCCGGCCGGCGAGCCCCAAAAACCTGAGGCGTTCGTCTTTGGGGACCGGATCGGGGGGCAGATTACCAGCCCCAAGACCGCGTGGCGCGGCGCGTGCGCGCGGGCCCACATCACGGACTTGCACTTTCACGACCTCCGACACGAGGCAGCGAGCCGGCGGCTCGAGGAAGGCTGGCCGGTCCACCACGTCCAAGAACTCCTCGGCCATGCCGATCTGAAGACCACGACGGTCTATCTCAACGTCACCCGGTTTGGCCTCCACGAGTCCATGCGGAAGACGAACGATCTCCGCGCCGGTTGCACACCGGTTGCAAGCGAGCCCGTCACTGACCCACGGTCTCCGTGCAACGAGGATTCGCCGACGACCGATCAAGTGGTGGTGAATTGAGAGGTTACGGCTGGCGCGCCCGGCAGGTCTCGAACCTGCGACCCCCGGTTTAGGAAACCGGTGCTCTATCCTGCTGAGCTACGGGCGCCCAAAACCCAGCATTATAGATTATGTCCGGGTGGCGTCAGCGCGGCCAGCGCCTTTGCCACCCGCACGTATTCCTCATATCGATGTTGATAGCGCGCCAGTTGCTCCTGCTCGATGGCCTCCAGACGCGCCCGCGTCACAGCCGCCAGCGCGTCACCTCGAGCACCGGCATCGGCTTCGACAGACGATAACTTCAATTTGTATTCGCGGTCGTGCGACCGCTCCCATGCAAGCCAGTCTGCGGTCCAGCGCGCGTGGGCAACTTCGAGATCGCTCTGAGTGAACGGGAACCGTGACCCCATCGCCGCGTCAAGGCTTTGGAATACGTCCGGCATCAGTCGGCGACTCGCTTCTGCGATGGGGAACCACACCAGCAGTTCCTGCGGATCGCGGCGCGCCGCGGCTTGCGCGGGGACGAGGAGCGCAAGCATCTCGCGCACTCCGGCCTCTTTTCTTGCCGCTCGCCATTCGCGCCGCACAGTCGCGGCCACCGACACAATGGCAAGCGCGATGAGGACCGGTCCGATTAGAGACATGAAGTCAGGAACCGCCGCGAAGACGCCGTCGCCGCCGCGGCTCAGTACGTGAGAATCGAATGCAGGCGTTCTCCGGCGAGGCGCGCTCGCCCATTCAACCCGGCGAGTTCAATCAGGAATGACAGGCCTCGCAGATCGCCCCCGAGGCGACGCACCAGCGCTACGGTTGCCTGAGCCGTCCCCCCCGTCGCGATCACATCGTCCACGATGGCGACCCGCTCACCGGACAGAATCGCATCGTGGTGCACTTCGAGGGCATCCGTGCCGTATTCGAGCGCGTAACTCTCGCTGAGCGTTTTGGACGGGAGCTTGCCCGGCTTCCGGTACTGGACTGAACCCGGCGCCGAGTCGATCCGCAACGGCTCCACCCAGAATGAATCCCCGGCTTTCAATGCCAATGACGATGTCGACCTGGTCGTCGAGAAACGGTGCGGCCAGCGCATCGATGACCATCCGGAATCCGCCGGGATCTCTGAGGAGCGTCGTAATATCGTAGAAAAGAATGCCCGGCTTGGGAAAGTCGGGCACGTGGCGAATCTGTCGCTTCAAAAGTTCCGGATCTACCGCGGACAGTACACGACGCGCAGTTGTGTCAGCCAATCGAGAATCCTCCAGCCGCGCGGCCCGTCACCGTGGCCGGCTCAGTCACCAGTTCGTCGATCCGCGCCCCCGGCGGACCATTGCGGAGCCGCCTCTCGAAGCGAAGAATCGCTTCTTGCTCGCCTTCGACGACGACCTCCACGCGGCCATCGGACAGGTTGAGCGCGAATCCACTCAGGTTTTCTCGACGCGCGGCATCCCGCGCGAAGAAACGGAAGCCTACGCCCTGCACACGCCCGGAGATGAGGTACCGTCGCGCTTCAACCATCGAGCGAATCAGGAGCGGCGCGGATTATAGCGCAGCCTCAACGCTCTGGTTGTGATGGGACCTTCGACTCCTTCGCCGGCAACGGCCGTGACGGATCGATGGTCGGCAGCTTCTGCGAGCGGAGCATCGCATTCAGTTTGGTAACGTCCACCTGAATGGCCTGGTCCAGAAGCTTCAACTGCGCGTCGAGCTTCGCCGAGAGCTCGTTGAACACCTGGTACGACTGGGCCGTCGGGCGTCCGTTGCTGCTGTCGACAACTCCCTGCAGGGCCGCCAGCTTGTTGTTCAGCTTGATGGGAAAGTTCAACGGATCCTGGCTGCTCTGGTTCTTCACCTGGTAGATTTCGCCTTCGATCGCACCGAGCTTTGCCGTCAACGCCTCGCCAGCCGCCTTGACTGACGGCTTCTTGTTCCCGTTCAGACGGTCCTTGATCTGATCCTTCATCGCGCGAATCTTCACGACGGCTTCGTTCCCCTCGCTGAATTTGTCGCGGACTTGCAGCGCCAGCTTGAACTGTTCGCCCAGATCGGCGGCGCTCACATTCGTGAATCGTGGATCGACGCCGATCGTGAACCTTTGCGTGAGGGTCTCACCCGCTGCTGAGAGCTTCACCTGATAGTCTCCGGGAGGTGCGACCGGACCCTTGCGGTTGGCGGCCCACAGAATGATGCCGGGGAACTCTGTCCCGCCCGGGTATCTCAGATCCCATGTGAACCGGTGAAGACCGGCTTTGACCGACGGCTTCGGTTCCGGTTTGGGGCGCGGATCGTCATCATCCTCGTCGTCTCCAGCCGGAGTGTCAGGCACTTCCTTGTCCGCTGAGGTGCCTTTGAACTGCTTGATGGACTTGCCCGCGCTGTCGAGAATCTCAATCGACAGCAGCTCGACCTTGTCCTTGAGAAAGTAGTCGATCGCAACGGACCCATCTCGCAGCCGCAGCGGGTCCATCGGATCAAACAGCTGCACGGCTTTCGTCCAGGTGTCAGGACTCGACTGGCGGATCGGGCCGATATTGTCCAGTATGTAAAACGAACGGCCGTGCGTGGCGATCACAAGGTCCCTGTCTTCGACAACGAGGTCGTGCACGGGCGTGACCGGAAGGTTGAGGGACAGCGATTCCCAACGACTGCCGTTGTCGAACGACACGTAGATGCCGCGCTCGGTCCCCAGATACAAGAGCCCCGGACGCTTCGTGTCTTCCCGAATCGCCCGCGCAAAGTCGCCCGCGACAATGGCGCTCGAGATCCGTGTCCAGTTCGCGCCAAAGTCCTCGGTGCGATACACGTACGCGCCCCAATCGTCGCGCTGATATCTGTTCGCCGCCAGGTATGCCGTGCCGTTCTTGTGCGGCGACGCCTCGATCAGGCTGATGCGGCAGAACTCAGGCAGATCCTTCGGCGTCACGACTGTCCAGGCCTTTCCCCCGTCGCGCGTGATCTGCACGACGCCGTCATCGGATCCGGTCCAGATGGTCCCCGCGTCCTGATGCGACGGAGCGACCGTGAAAATTGTGGCGTAGGTTTCGACGCCGGTCTGGTCGAGCGTGATCGGGCCGCCGGAAGGACCCATCGTCGAGGGATCGGCACGAGTGAGGTCGGGACTGATACGCTCCCAGCTCTGCCCTTCGTTCGTCGAGCGCCAGAGATGCTGCGACGCGACGTATAAGGTTGAAGCGTCAACAGGCGAGAAGACGATCGGATAGGTCCATTGAAACCGCTCCGCAATGTCCTTGGCTGAATAGCCCATGGGGTTGTCGGGCCACACCTGGACGTTGCGCAGGAGCCCGGTCTTGTGGTCGAGCCGTGTCAGGTAGCCGCCGTAGCTACCCGCAAAAAGAATGTCGGGGTTGCGCGGATCTGAGGCGAGGTAGCCGCTCTCGCCGCCACCCGCATCGAACCACGTGTCGCCTGTCCCCGTGCTCGGCACGCACACGGTGCTGTTGTCCTGCTGCGCTCCGCACACCTGGTAGGGCACGTGGCGGGTCGTGGTGACGTGATACATCTGCGCCGTCGGAAAGTCCTGGTCAGTCCACGTTTCGCCGCCGTTGATCGACACATTCGCGCCGCCGTCATTGGCGTTGATCATGCGGGCGGGATCGTTTGACGCGATCCAGAGATCGTGGTTGTCGCCGTGGGGAACCTTGATCGACTTGTGGGTCTTGCCGCCGTCGGTTGATCGATACATGGACGTGTTGAGCACGTACACGACGTCGCGACTCTTGGGGTCTGCGTAGACGCGCGTGTAATAGAACGCGCGCTGACGAAGCTTTCTTTCGTCATTCACCTTTGTCCACTTCAATCCGCCATCGTCGCTGACAAAGAGTCCGCCATCCGCGGCTTCGACCATCGCGTAGACCCGGCCGGAGTCGCCGCCGGACACGGCCAGGCCGATCTTGCCGAGAATGCCCGTGGGCAGGCCTGGATTCCTGGACATTTCAGTCCAATTGACGCCACCGTCGGTCGACTTGAAGATGCCGCTGCCCGGACCTCCGCTCGACAGCGAGTGCGGGGTCCGAAAGACTTCCCACAATCCGGCGTATAGGACGTCGGGGTTCTTCGGATCCACTGCCAGGTCCACCGCCCCCGTCCGCTCGTCGCGGAACAGCACCTTCTGCCAGTTCTTCCCGCCGTCCGTCGTCCGAAAGATGCCGCGATCGGGATGTGGGCCGTATGGATGCCCCAGCGCTGCCACCCAGGCGACGTCCGGGTTCGTCGGGTGAACTCTGATCCGCGCGATCGATTGCGTGTCCGCGAGGCCGACATGGTTCCATGTCTTTCCCGCGTCGCTGGACTTGTAGACGCCATCACCCTGAATGATGTTGCCGCGCAGTTCGGTTTCCCCCATGCCCACGTAGACCACGTCCGGATTCGACTCTGACACCGCCACGGCGCTCACCGACGAGGTCTTGAACGATGTGTCGGACACCGGCTTCCACGTGACGCCCCCGTCGGTTGTCTTCCAGAGGCCGCCGCCGGTCGCGCCGAAGTAATACTCAAACGGCCGGCTCGCGCTCCCTGCCGCCGCGATCGATCGCCCGCCACGATTGGGCCCGATGCTGCGCCACTTGAGCCCCGTGAACCGGCTCTCGGTGCCCGATCTGGACGCCTGCTGGCCGGACAGTTTCGATGCCCCTGACCAGGCAATCGCCAGGATGATCAAGACGGCGGACGTAATCGTGCGGCTCTGATATGTCATGGGCATTCCTCGCGGCAATCGTACGCGTTCAACCGCGCGCGCACAAGCCGGTCGACCGGAGCTCGTATGCCAGGCCGGTATACTGATCGTCGAAGGCATCTCTCCGATGCGCATCCTGGTCGTCGAGGACGACAAGACCATTGCGGCCTTCGTGGCCAAGGGCCTCGAAGAGGCTGGTTATGCCGTCGACTTCGCCCCCGACGGAGAGGAAGGGCTCGCGCGAGCGCTTGAAACCGATTACGACGCGGCGATCATCGATGTGATGCTGCCGAAGCGTGACGGCCTCAGCCTGATCGACGAGATGAGGCGACGGCGCAGGAGCACACCGGTTCTGATACTCAGTGCCCGGCGATCGGTGGACGACCGAGTCAAAGGATTGCAAGCTGGGGGCGACGACTACCTCACCAAGCCGTTTGCATTTGCCGAGCTCCTTGCGCGCGTTCATGCCCTCCTACGGCGATCGCGTGGATCGGCTGAACCGCGGACGCTGGCGTTGGGCGATCTGACGATGGATGTGGTCTCCCGCCGCGTGGAGCGCGCGGGGCGCACGATCGAGCTTCGCCCACGAGAGTTTTCCTTGCTCGAATATCTGATGCGAAACGCGGGCAGGGTTGTCTCGAAGACGATGATCCTGTCGCACGTCTGGGACTACAACTTCGACCCGGGCACCAATGTCGTGGACGTCCTGGTGCACCGGCTTCGCGAGAGAATCGACAAGGACTTCGACGTGAAGTTGATCCACACGGTGCGGGGAGTTGGCTACGTTCTCCGGACCTCATGAGCGCCTGGGCCGGACACTCGGCTTCCGGCTTGCGCTCTGGTATGCGGTCCTCTTCGTCGTCAGCTCGCTGACGCTCGTCGTCCTCGCGTACTGGCTGCTCGGCTACACCCTTCAACAGCGGGACCGCGACATCATCGAGACCACCCTCGTGCGCTACGCCAGTGCCTACCAGCGCGGCGGCCTCGATCTGCTCAATCGCACCATCGCCTCGGATCGCTCGGCCGGTGCCTACGAGCCGCTCCTGGTGAGAGCCCTCAGCCGCAACGAAGAAGCGATCTTCCTGAGCGTGCCGAACGACTGGAGCATGTTCGACCTGACGCGGCTGCCCAATGCGCCTCCGCCATTCGACGGCGAGGGGTGGACCGAGGTCACCTCGCAGGACGGTCAGGTTTCACTCGAGGTCGCGACGGCCCGCACAGCGGATGGTGCACTCCTTCAGGTGGGAAAGAGTTCCGAGCGCCGCCTCGAGCTGCTCGGCCGATTTCGCAGGCTCGTGTTCACGCTCCTGGCGTCGATTCTCGTGATCGGCCTCACTGGCGGTGCGATCCTGACGCGATCGGCGCTGAAGCCAGTCGACAGCCTCATTGCGACCGTCCAGCGGATCCTCGACACCGGCCGCCTCGATCGCCGGGTCACGGCGGAGCCCACCGGCGATGCGCTCGACGAGCTGGCCGTGCTTTTCAACCGCATGCTCGATCGCATCCAGGCCCTCATCGACGGCATGCATGGCGCGCTCGACAACGTCGCGCACGACCTCAGGACGCCGATGATGCGTGTGCGTGCACGCGCCGAAGCGGCGCTTCAATCCGGTGACGCGGGCCCTGTCACACGCGAAGCGCTCGCCGATTGCATCGAGGAGTCTGATCGCCTGGTCACGATGCTCGACACGCTAATGGATATCTCCGAAGCAGAAACGGGCGTTCTGCGGCTGACGCTCGACACACTCCCGGCGTCCCAGTTAGTGCGCGATGCCGTTGCGCTCTACGACGATCTCGCCGAGGACAAGTCCATCACCCTCACCTCGAGCGTCCCTGACGATCTTCATGTGGTCGGCGACCGTAACCGACTCCGCCAGGTTCTCGCCAACCTTCTGGACAACGCGGTCAAGTACACGCCTCGAGGCGGACGTGTCGCGATTGAGGTCTCGCCTCGCGGCAACCTCGGGGCGTTCACGATCACGGATACGGGCATCGGAATCCCGCCGGATGAGCTGCCACGTGTCTGGGAGCGACTCTATCGAGGCGACAAGAGCCGCTCAGAGCGCGGCCTCGGATTGGGGCTCAGCCTGGTGAAAGCGATCGTCCAGGCGCATCACGGGCGCGTCGAGGTTACCTCGGAGCCCGGACGAGGCTCGTCGGTCACCGTTCTTCTGCCTCTCGCACCGGCGGGTGCCAGCGAAGCCCGCAACCTTACAGAGATGTAATGAACCCGTAACCCTCCCGACAGGCTCCCGAACGTCTCAAGGAGTACGGCAATTCTCTTTGAAGGGAGTCTGATTCATGCATCCCAGTCTTCGTACTATTCGCCGGGCACTGGCCACAGCGGTACTGGCCGCGTTCATTGTCGCGGGTGCCATGGCGGGACACTCAACACTCACACCGGATTCCACCGCGGTCGCCGCAGTCCCCGCGTCTGCTGTCCCGCCCGGCGCGGCAGAGCGGACCATTGGAGCGTCGGAAGATTCCTACGCGCCCGTTGTCGCCAGGGTCGCGCCTGCGGTGGTGACGATTCACTCGGAGAAACGTGTCCGCGAGGCGCAGCAGTTTCCGTTCTTCCAGGATCCCTCGCTTCGCGATTTCTTTGGCGATCGGTCCCCGCAGTCGCCAGAGGCGGCGCCGGCACACCGCGAATCTGCACTCGGATCGGGTGTGCTGATTTCGCAGGACGGCTACATCCTCACCAATCATCACGTCGTGGATGGCGCTGATGACATCAAGGTGGAGCTCACGGACCGCCATACGTTCGATGCGAAGCTGATCGGCAGCGATGCACCCAGCGATCTGGCCGTTCTCAAGATCACGGGGACGGGATTTCACACTCTGCCGCTCGGCGACTCGGATGCGGTGAGGGTCGGCGACATCGTCCTCGCGATCGGCAACCCCATGGGCGTCGGCCAGACCGTGACCATGGGCATCGTGAGTGGCAAAGGACGAGCGACGGGAGTCGGCGATGGCAGCTTCGAGGACTTTCTGCAGACCGACGCGCCGATCAATCGCGGCAACTCGGGCGGCGCGCTGGTGAATACGCGAGGCGAGCTCATCGGCATCAACTCGCAGATCCTCTCCCCCTCTGGAGGCAACATCGGAATTGGCTTCGCGATTCCGGCCACGATGGCGCGTGGTGTGATGGACCAGCTCATCGCCGACGGCAAGGTGCGTCGCGGCATGCTGGGCGTCACGGTGCAGCCGGTCACCTCGGAAATGGCGGCGAGCCTGAGATTGTCCGAGATTGACGGCGCGATCGTGTCCGAGGTGACCGCCGGTGGATCGGCAGAGCGCGCGGGCATCAAGAGGGGCGACGTCATCACACACCTCAACGGCGCGACCATCGACGACAGCAACAGCCTTCGAAACCAGGTTGCCCGGTTGAAGCCACGCACGAAGGTCGAACTGACGATCGTCCGCGATGGCAGGTCGCAGACGCTCAATGCGACGCTCGGACAGCTTCCCGTGCCGGGTCAAAGCGCCGCCGGCGAGGACGACAGCACTCCGACGGGCAAAGGTCTCGGGTTTACGGTCGAACCGTTGACGCCTGAGCTGGCAGACCAGCTCGGGGTTGGCAACGCGAAGGGCCTCGTCGTCTCGAAGGTGGATCCCGACGGACCCGGCGCGGCCGCCGGCATCCGCTCTGGCGATGTCATCGAAGAGATCGACGGGAAGGTCGTTCGCTCCGCGGCCGACGTACGGCAGAGCCTGCAGGCGGATAGCGATCGCCCCGCTCTTCTTCTCATTAATCGGGAAGGCCGGAACCTGTTCGTCCCGGTGCCTCGAAACCAGTAAGGTTCGACGGACGCGTTTCCATCTGAAAGGCGCCGCGAGTTCCGGCTCGTGGCGCCTGTCGTCTGCCGTCCAGCTCAACCACAAAGCTTCACATCGGCATTCAGCGGCCTTTACAATACTGGCTCAGATCCCTGAGCCATGCGTCCCTCGATCCGGTTTGTCGTTGCTGTCATAGTCGGGCTGGCTGTCCTGACGGGTGTGGCTTCGCTGGTCGTGAGCCGAACCCTGCAAGGCTGGTTCGAGCGCGACCTGGAGCTCAGGGCGCAACTGGCTGTGTCAGGCGCACGTCAGGGATTGATCACCAAGTGGCAGGCGGGCGACCGCCAGGCCATCGCGGCGCTGCTGCTCGATCTCACTCACGACGAACGGATGCTCGCCGCGTCGGCCTGCGACCAATATCTGCAGCAGCTCGCCCGTACCCCTCAGTACCCCGCGGGACTTTCCTGTGAAGACCTCGGCCCTGACGTAAGGCCGTCCGCTGGCTCGGCCGTGAATGACTGGAAAGTGTCCAGTCGGCTTGCGCAGCTGGCCACCGGCCATGTCCATGCGATCGCGGTGCCGGTGGTCGATGGATCCACGCCGCTCGGTTTCGTCACGCTCGTTCAGGATCTGGGCTTCGCCGATCGGCGGAACGCCGCGATTCGCCGCTTCCTCCTGTTGACGTTCGCGGTGCTCGCGCTCGCCGCTTCGGTCATGACCATCGTTGCCGGGCGCGTGTCCTGGCACGGATGGACGATGGAACTGCGCCGGCTGCTCGAGGGCGGTGTCTATCGGCCGGAGTTTCGACCCCTGCTGCGCGATGTCCGAGACCTGATCGATCGCCTCAGCGCCGAGCGAGAACGAGACGGGCTTGGCGGAACGTGGACGCCGCGGCGGCTGAAAGACACACTGCAACGGTTTCTTCTCGGCGAACGCCTTGTCGTACTCGCGAATCGCGAACCGTACATTCACCAGTGGCACGGCGATCAGATCGTGCTCCAACACCCGGCGAGCGGGCTCGTCAGCGCGCTCGAACCGGTCATGCGCGCCTGCTCCGGAGTCTGGGTCGCCCACGGCAGCGGTTCTGCCGATCGCGAAACGGTCGATCGACACTCACGCCTGCGCGTGCCGCCCGGAAACGAAGCGTACGTGCTTCGCCGGGTGTGGTTGTCCGAAGAGGAAGAGCGCGGGTATTACTACGGCTTCGCGAACGAAGGTCTCTGGCCCCTCTGCCATCTGGCTCACACACGACCGCTCTTCAGGGGCACGGACTGGCAGCAGTACCAGGCGGTCAACCAGAAGTTTGCCGATGCGGTCTGCTCCGAAGTGGACACGGACGATCCCATCATCCTCGTGCAGGACTATCATTTCGCCCTGGCCCCGAGGATGCTCCGGGAACGCCTGCCTCGAGCGACCATCCTCACCTTCTGGCACATTCCGTGGCCGAATTCAGAAGGTTTCAGCATTTGTCCGTGGCGCGAGGAGCTGCTTCGCGGCTTGCTTGGCAGCAGCATCCTTGGGTTCCACACTCAGGCGCACTGCAACAATTTCCTCGAAGCGGTCGATCGGCTCCTCGAGGCGCGCCTCGACCGCGAAGGATCCGCGGTCGTGCAGAGCCACCGCGTAACGCTCGTCCGTTCGTATCCCATCTCGATCGAATGGCCCAATCGGTGGGCGGTCACGGCGCCGAGCATCAGCGAGTGTCGATCGAGCGTCATCGCAGAGCTCGACCTGCGATCTGACGCGCTGCTGGGGCTCGGCGTCGATCGCCTGGACTACACCAAGGGCATCGACGAGCGCTTTCTCGCCGTCGAGCGGCTTCTCGAGCAGCAGCCTTCGTTGATCGGCCGCTTCACGTTCATTCAGCTCGCCGCGCCCAGCCGAAGCGCCATCGAGGAGTATCAGCACGTGGCGGCGCGGATTGAACGAACGGCGGCCCGCATCAACGATCGCTTTGGCCGGGATGGCTACCGCCCGATCGTGATTCACACCGCACATCACGAACCGCCCGTCGTCTTTCGGTACTACCGCGCCGCGGACGTGTGCTACGTGAGCAGCCTCCACGACGGCATGAACCTGGTAGCAAAAGAATTCGTCGCGGCTCGAGACGATGAGCAGGGCGTCCTCGTGCTCAGCCAATTCACCGGCGCCGCCCGCGAGCTCCACGAAGCGCTGATCGTCAATCCTTACGATCTGGACGAGTCCAGCCTCGCGCTGGCCGCCGCCCTGGGCATGCCTCACGAGGAGCAGCGTGACCGCATGCACGCCATGCGATCCGTCGTCGCGGAATTCAACGTGTATCGCTGGGCCGGCCGCATGCTGATCGACGCCGAGCGCCTGCGACGACGCGAGAGGATGTCAGGGCGCCTGCCCTCTCGCGAGCGTCAGCTGGAGCGGGCCGCCCTGTGAATTACATCCTGGGACCCGAAGGCCAGGCCGTTCTCGAACGCTTCTCTTCGGCATCGCTGCTGCTCGCCTTCGACTTCGACGGCACCCTCGCAGCGTTGACACGGGATCCGGCCGCGGCCACGCTTCGGGCGGAGACACGGCTCGCGCTCGGTCGTGTGGCAGCCTTGTATCCGACGGTCGTCATCTCGGGCCGCGCCCGGCGCGACGTGATGCAGCGCCTGACGGGTCTCGGGCTCAGTGGTGTCGCAGGGAACCATGGCCTCGAGCCGTGGGATGCCGGGGAAGGCTACGCGCGGCAGGTCCGCCTGTGGCACCGGCAGCTCGACTCGCGGCTCTCCGGCACGCAGGGTGTCTGGATCGAAGACAAACGCCTCTCGCTCGCCATCCATTACGCGGAAGCCGTCGATCACCGCATCGCGCTGGCAGCGGTCCGGCGCGCGATTCGAACGCTTGGCCCCGTCCGCGTCGTCGGCGGTAAGCAGGTCGTGAACCTGCTCCCAGAGGGCGCCGCCAACAAGGGCATCGCTCTCGAACGATGGCGCGCGCAGTTGAACTGTGAGTTCGCGCTCTATCTCGGAGACGATCAGACCGACGAGGATGTGTTCGGCCTGGGGAGCTGCGATCACCTGTTGACGATTCGAGTGGGCCAGAGCCTGCGATCGCACGCGTCCTATTTCATTCGCAATCAACTGGAGACCGACCGCCTGCTGCAGCGGCTCGTCGCCCTGCGGCGTGGCAGCCGGACTGCTGTCCGCTGAACGCGGCCATCTGATGAGCGCGCATGGCAGAACCTGAATCTCCAAAGCTGAACCACGGCGCGATCGGCAACGGACGCGAGCTCGCGCTCGTGCCGCCGGAGATGCGCATTGAGTGGCTTTGGTGCCGCGCTGGTGGCGCTCGGGCTACTAGGGGTACGCCGTTTCAGGGATGACCTGCATGGAGCACCAATGAGACCAAGTGTGCTGCCAGATCGCGCCGATGTTGATTTTCCCTCGTGTTGAATCACCATGCCCATCCCCAACGCTGAAGATCCGCTGTGGTACAAGGATGCAGTCTTCTACCAGCTCCACGTGAAATCGTTCGCCGATGGCAACGCCGACGGCATTGGCGATTTCCTGGGGCTCACGTCGAAGCTGGACTATCTCGAATCGCTCGGCGTGAACTGCCTCTGGATACAACCCATGTATCCATCGCCGTTCCGCGACGATGGCTATGACATCTCGGACTACACGAACATCCATCCAAGCTACGGCACGCTGCAGGACTTCCAGACATTCCTGAAGGAAGCGCACCGACGCGGGCTGCGAGTGATCATCGAGCTCGTCCTGAACCACACCTCCGATCAGCACCCGTGGTTTGTCGACGCCCGCAGCTCACGCGAGAATCCTCGCCGCCATTGGTACGTGTGGAGCGACACCGACGATCGCTATCGCGGTGTCCGCATTATCTTTCTCGACACCGAGCGCTCGAACTGGGCCTGGGACCCTGTCTCCAAGGCGTACTACTGGCACCGGTTCTTCAGCCACCAACCGGATCTGAACTACGACAACCCGGCTGTCCGGGACGAAATCTGGAAGGTGATGAAATTCTGGCTCGACCTTGGCGTGGATGGGTTTCGTGTGGACGCGGCCCCGTACCTCGTCGAGCGCGAGGGCACGTCTTGCGAGAACCTGCCGGAGACGCACGCGGTGCTGAAGGAACTGCGCGGACGCCTCGACGCGGAGTTCACGGGCAAAGTGCTGCTGGCCGAGGCCAACATGTGGCCGGAGGACGTCCGTCCGTACTTCGGCGCGGGCGACGAATTCCACATGTCGTTTCACTTTCCCGTCATGCCCCGCATGTTCATGGCACTCCGGCTCGAAGATCGCAAGCCGCTCCTCGACATCATCGAACGGACGCCGACCATTCCGGACTCCTGCCAGTGGGGCATCTTCCTGCGGAACCATGACGAGCTGACACTGGAGATGGTGACGGAGGTGGAACGCGAATACATGTGGGATGAATACGCCCAGGATCCGCAAGCGCGGATCAACCTCGGGATCCGTCGGCGGCTCGCCCCGCTCATGGAAGGCGATCGACGCCGCATCGAGCTGATGAACGGACTGCTCATGTCACTGCCGGGGAGCCCCATCCTCTATTACGGCGACGAAATCGGGATGGGCGACAACATGTACCTCGGCGATCGGAACACCGTGCGCACGCCGATGCAGTGGAGCGGCGGCGTCAATGCCGGACTTTTCTACCGCCGATCCCGAGCGGCTGTGGCTGCCGCTCATCTCAGACGCCATGTACGGGTATTAGGCCGTCAACGTCGAGTCGCAGCAACGGAACCCGACGTCGCTCCTGAACTGGACGCGGCGGCTCATCGAGGTTCGGCGCTCCACGCGCGTCTTCGGCCGCGGGTCGATCGAGATCCTGAAGCCTGCCAACCATCGCGTGCTGGCGTTCACGCGGACGCTCGGACGCGAAACAGCGCTGGTGGTCAACAACCTTGCAGGGACAGCGCAGGTCGTGGAGCTCGATCTGCCTAACTTGGCAGGCGCCATCCCGATCGAAATGTTCGGCGGCAGCATCTTTCCGCGCCTCGGACGTGAACCGTACATCATGATGATGGGTCCCTATGACTTCTACTGGTTCCGGCTGCGCTGGCTCTAGCGGGCGTCTGGCGGCGACAGTCGGAACGTCGTGCGCCTGGGGCAGATAACACCGTGGAGGAGCAGAGCGCGCTTTCCGATGCGTTACTCCGGCAGCTGATCGCTGTCGGGCAGGTGGATATCCTTGTGGGCCTGCCGACGCTGAACAATGCCGCCACCATTGTGGACGTCGTTCGTGCCGTGCACCTATGCTTCACGCGCGATTTTCCACGCCTGCGCACCGTCATGATCAACTCCGACGGCGGCTCCACGGACGGCACTCCCGAGCTGATTCGTTCCGCGTCGTTCACCGAGGCCGACAGGGTGCTGACGTCGCATTCGCTGCGGACGCTTCATCGCGTCGTGGCACCCTACCACGGCCTGCCGGGAAAGCACACGGCCCTGCGCACGGTGTTTGCGGCGGTCGAACTGACGCAGGCCAAAGTCCTCGTCGTCGTGGATCCGCTCGGTCCGACGACCAGTCCCGAACGAGTGACCGAGCTCATCTCGCCGATTGCGCGCTCCGAGGTGGAGTTTCTCGCGCCGTGCCATCGCCGACACCCCCGCGACGGCGTGCTCGTCACCCAGCTGGTGCGGCCGCTGGTGCGCGCCCTGTACGGCGTCGCGCTCGACGAGCCGCTCGGCGCCGAGTTCTCGTGCTCCGGACGCTTCGCGTCTCATTGTCTCGATCAGGACATCTGGGACCATGAGGTGGCAAGGTTCGCCATCGACCTCTGGTTGCGCACCGAGGCCGTGGCCGAGGGGTTCGCCGTCGGTCAGATCTGGCGCCCGGCACCGACGGTCGCCGGCGCCCGGACTACGCTCCGTGAAGCCGTGCAGCAGGTCGTCCTGGCCCTGATCGAGAGCCTTCGTGCGCACGACTCGTTCTGGAGGAAGGCGAACGGTGTCGTGGAGCTGCGCAGGTGGGGCACCGATCCGAAGGAGTCGCCCGACGCGCCAACCTGGGATTACCAGGCGCTGGCCGAGCAGGCCCGTCACGACATCGGCGAGATCAGACCGCTGCTCGAGGACGTGCTCGAGGCGAGCCTTCTCGCGCGCATCGTCGAGGAGACATCGTCTCCGGAGCTGCGACCCGGACGACGAGCTCTGGGTGAGGACCGTCTATGCGTTCGCCGCGGCCATGCGACGAGGACCGACCAGCCTCGAGCACCTGGCTGGGATGTTCGTTCCGCTTTACCTGTGGCGCGCCGCGGCATTCATGACGCATGCGGCCCTCGAAGCCGACGCGACGGTACGGGAAGAGCTCGAGTCGCTTTGTCAGACATTCCAACGGCTGAAGCCACTGCTCGTCGAGCGCTGGTCGGCCGAGGTGTGAGGTCGCGATGATTCAAGAAATTGCCGACGCGCTCGTCCAGTCCTGGCACAACTTTTCAACCGCCTTCGTGCTGTTCGTGCCGCGGCTCGTCGCGGCAACCATGATTTTCGCCGGGGGATTCGTCGTGGCGGTCCTCGCCCGCCAGATCGTCAGGAGCCTGCTCGCGTGGCTGCATTTCGACCGCCTGGCCGCACGAACCGGAGCCAGCGAGATGCTGCGGCTCGCCGACATGCCAAGCGCCGACCTCCTGATCGGCGAAGATCATCTTCTGGATCGTCTGGGTGGGTTTCATTGTCTCGGCCCTGGACACGCTGCAGTTCGCGCCCCTTCAGGGGCTGGTCCAAGAATTCTTCTCCTTCGTGCCCCGGGTCCTGCTGGCGTCTGCTGGTGCTCGCCCTGGGATTCCTGGTGGGCAACTTCGTCTGGCGTGCCACGTTGCTCGCGTCGGTCAATGCAGGGTTGCCAGCCGCACGTCTGCTCAGCGGAACGCTGCGGCTCCTGGTGATCGCGATTGCAGTCGTCATGGCGCTCGAACAGGTGGGGCTGGCGACGACGGTCGTGCTGACCGCATTTGCCATTGCCTTCGGCGCGTTGATGCTGGGATTGGCCATCGCGTTTGGGCTCGGCGGACGCGATGCCGCGAGGCAACTGCTCGATCAGCACCTCAAAGCACACGAAGGGCGGGAACCGGACGTCAAGCCTCATCTGTGACGTCGTCGTCGCAGGCGACGCCCTGGAACACGCGCGAATCGTCTCGGCGCCTATACTGCGAAATGTCGTTCTCTCGTTCGAGTGGCGTGCTCCTGCATCCGACCTCCCTGCCGGGACGCTTCGGCATCGGGGATCTGGGCGCGAGCGCCTTCGAGTTCATCGATTTGCTCGCCGCTGCCGGCCAGCGCCTCTGGCAGGTGCTGCCGCTCGGTCCCACCGGCTACGGCGATTCCCCGTACCAATGCTTCTCTGCCTTCGCGGGCAATCCGCTCCTCATCAGCCTCGACGAACTGATCGAACGCGGGCTGCTCACCGCGGAGGAAGCGCGCGGCCAGCAGGTTTTTGCCGACGGGGACGTCGATTTCCCTGCCGTGCTCGCGCATCGCGAGACGCTCTGGCCACACGTGCTCGATCGCTTCGACGCGGCGGCTCCCGTCACCTTGCGCGATCGCTTTGATCGGTTCTGTCGCACGAATGCGGGTTGGCTGGACGATTTCGCGCTCTTCATGGCCGTCAAGGCCGCACACGACCAGACGGCCTGGACGAAGTGGGAACCCGACATCGCACAACGTGATCCGTCGGCCGTCGCGCGGTGGTCAGCCTGCTCGGCCCGAGCCGTCCGGATGCACAAGCTGACGCAGTTCCTCTTCTTCGAGCAGTGGCAGCGCGTACGCGACGCCTGCCGCTCGCGAGGCATCGTCGTCATGGGCGATCTGCCGATCTTCGTCGCGCATGACAGCGCCGACGTCTGGGCTCGTCGTGAGCTGTTCCGGCTCGAGCCCGACGGCCGTCCGACGGTGGTCGCTGGCGTGCCCCCGGATTACTTCAGCGCCACCGGACAATTGTGGGGCAACCCACACTACCGGTGGGAGGTCCTCGAACGCACCGGGTACGCCTGGTGGATCGAACGCTGCCGCGCCGTTCTCAGTCTTGTCGATCGCGTTCGCATCGATCACTTTCGCGGGTTCGAGGCATCGTGGGAAGTCCCGAGCGATGCCACCACGGCGGTACGGGGCGAGTGGGTCAAGGGGCCAGGCGCGGCGCTCTTCGACGCGATGCGGTCGGCGCTCGGCGTCCATCGGCTGCCATTCGTCGCCGAGAACCTTGGGGTGATCACGCCGGAAGTCGAAGCGCTCCGCGAGCGGTTCGGGTTCCCAGGGATGGCGATCCTCCAGTTTGCGTTCGGCACCGACCCGCAGGCACCCGACTTCAAGCCGCATAATTACCCCCGCAACCGCGTGGTCTACACGGGCACGCACGACAACGACACGACCGTGGGATGGTGGACCGGTGAGGCGGGGCACAGCACACGGTCGAAGACGGACATCGAGAACGAGCGTGAGCTCGCCCGCCGTTATCTCGCACTCGACGGTCGGGAAGTCCACTGGGAGTTTATCCGTGCGTTGTTGGCGTCGGTCGCGGATACCGCAATCGTTCCTGCTCAGGATCTGCTGGGTCTGGGAAGCGAAGCCCGTATGAATCGACCCGGCACGGTCGCTGGCAACTGGCGATGGCGGCTGTTGCCCCGACAGCTGACTCCTGACGTCGCGCAGAGGATGGCCGTAATGGCCGCGACATATGATCGCATCTGAGTTTCCCAGATGGCGATCTGATCCGGCTGGTCCAGCGTGGCTCGGCGTCTACGGTGGGCGAAGAGCCCACCGCGCGAAGTTGCAGAGCGCTGGCCCGCACGTCGGCCTTATCCATGCGGCCATCACCATCGGCGAGTTGCTCGAGGCCCGGGACCGTCATTTCCGAGCCCGGACCTGAAACGCGCTCACAGACGAGACCGCCCCCAGCAAGCGTATAATTCCAGCGGTTTTTGCGAGAGCCTGTTCTCCCCGGATAAGGAGGCTCCATGCGCTGGATTTCTGCACTCTGTTGCGGCCTCGCCGTGCTCCTCAGTGGCGAAACGGCCGCGGCCCAGACACCATCGTCCGCCGCACACCCGCTCGACCCACTGCGCCCCGACGAGATCACAACCGCGGTCACGACCCTCAGGGCGGCGGGAAAGATCACTGATGCGAGCCGTCTGCCTCTGATCGCGCTCCGCGAGCCTGACAAGGCATCATTACTCGATGGCGCTCGGCAGCGAACCGTGCCGCGGGAGGCCTTCGTCATCGCGTACGAGCGGGCCTCCGGTCACACGTTCGAGGCCATCGTCGACGTTGACTCGAAAGTCGTGCGCTCGTGGCGGGAAGTCCCTGGTGTCCAGCCGCTCTTCATGCGCGAAGACGACCAGATCATGCAGGACACCGTGAGAGCGGATCCGGCCTGGCAGGACGCCATCAGGAAGCGCGGCATCACCGACTTTCAGAAGGTTCAGCTGGACCCGTGGTCGGCCGGCAATTTCGGCTTCCCGGATGAGGCAGGCCGTCGGATCTTCAGAGCGGTGCCCTTCTACAAGGGTGACGCCATGACGGGATATGCGAGACCCATCGAAGGCCTCGTCGCGTACGTGGATGTGAACGCGCGCAAAGTGATCAAGCTCGTGGATTCCGGCGTCGTGCCGGTCGCCACTGCCATCGCGGACTACAGCGAGCAAGCCGTGGGCAGGTTGCGCGAGTCGCCGCGGCCGCTCCATATCGTCCAGCCTGGCGGCGCGAGTTTTGACATTCGGGGCCATGAAGTTCACTGGCAGAACTGGCGATTCAGATATGCGATGCATCCGCGCGAAGGACTGGTGCTTCATACGGTGAGCTATGAGGATCAGGGGAAGGTCAGGCCAGTTCTCTACCGCGCGGCGCTTTCGGAAATGGTCGTTCCTTACGGTGACCCGAGCGCTTCATGGTTCTTTCGCAACGCCTTCGACGAAGGAGAGTACGGCATCGGCAACATGGCGGACAGCCTCGAGCAGCTGACCGACGCTCCGGAGAACGCCACCTTCCTCGATGCCGTCTTCGCCGACGAGAAAGGCGGAGTCATCGAGCTCCCGCACGCGCTCGCGCTGTTCGAACGAGATGGCGGGCTGCTCTGGAAGCACTTCGACGTCAACAGTCAGCACAACGAATCGCGCCGGGCGCGCGATCTCGTCCTGTCGTGGATCGCCACCGTGGGAAACTACGAGTATGCCTTCGGCTGGGTCTTTCATCAGGACGGCACGCTCGAAATGGAGATGGGCTTAACCGGGATCATGCAGACGAAGGGCGTCGCCTTGCCTGGCGCCGCTTCACACGACCCGGCTACGGATCATGCTCACCTGGTGGCTCCCGGTGTCGCGGCCGTGCATCATCAACATTTCTTCAATTTCCGGATTGATATGGATGTGGACGGGACAACCAACAAGGTCTTCGAGCTCGACACCGCCTCGGCGGGAACGGGACCCGACAATCCATACATGAATGCCATTACCACGCACGCCACGCTCCTCACGAGCGAGCAGCAGGCTCGTCGCCAATGGGACCTGGCGGCCAATCGCCGCTGGAAGATTGCCAGCGCCTCACAGCAGAACGGCCTCGGCCAGCCTACCGGCTATCTCCTCGTCCCCGGAGACAACGCGGTGCCCTACGCGGATCCACGGTCCGCCGTCAGACAGCGCGCCGGTTTTCTCAGCTCGCATCTCTGGGTGACGCCCTTCGATCCATCCGAGATGTACGCTGCCGGCGACTACGTGTACCAGAGCGCCGGTGGTGACGGTCTGGTGAAATGGGTCAAAGCCAATCGACCGCTCGTCGATCAGGACGTCGTGATCTGGTACACCATGGGCATCACCCACATTCCAAGACCCGAGGACTGGCCCGTGATGCCGGTGCATCACACAGGTTTCAAGCTGATGCCGAACGGCTTCTTCGATCGGAATCCGTCGCTCGACGTCGCGCGGCCGGTCACCACGGAGTCGAACACTGCCGGACGGCCGGACTAGCCGGCCTCCGGCGCCCATGCCGTCACGCGCCCGCTTCACCACATTCGTCGCGTCGTTGAGCGTTGTCGCATTACTGGTCGTCACCATGGCGCGCTGCAGCACCACGCCGCCCATCCCGGGCGGCACGGGGAAGGACTGGCCGGTCTACGGAGGCAGTCCCGACAGCATCCACTACTCGACTCTCTCGCAGATCAACCGGCAGAATGTTCACACTCTGAGGGCGGCATGGACCTTCGACACAAGCGATGCATTTCCCCAGTCCGAGATGCAGTGCAATCCGCTCATCGTGGACGGCGTGCTGTATGCGACGACGCCCAAGGTGAATGTCGTCGCGCTCGACGCCGCCACCGGCCGGCTGCTGTGGCGCTTCGATCCGCATGAGGGGCGCAAAGTCCTCGGAACGTTCCGCAATCGCGGCGTGACACGCTGGTCGGATGGAAAGGACGCGCGCCTCTTCGTCGCGGTCCGGCAATTCCTCTACGCGTTGAACACCGCGGACGGCAAGCCGGTTCGATCGTTCGGAGACTCGGGGCGCATCGACCTTCGCGACAACCTTCGACCCGGCGAGCGGCAGATGATTTCTCTGACCACGCCGGGCGTCATCTACAAGGACCTTCTCATCATCGGCAGCATCAACAGCGAAGGCCTGCCGACGCCGCCGGGAGACATCCGCGCGTTCGATGTCCGGACCGGCCGGCTGCGTTGGGCCTTCCACACCATCCCGCGAGCCGGTGAGTTCGGCTACGACACCTGGCCGAAGGATGCCTGGAAGTGGATAGGCGGAGCGAACAACTGGGCAGGCATGTCTCTCGATGAGAAGCGAGGGCTCGTGTTCGCACCGACGGGATCGGCGGCGTATGACTTCTATGGAGCCAACAGGCTCGGCGACAACCTGTTCGCCAATTCGCTCGTCGTCCTCAAGGCCGACACCGGAGAACGCGTCTGGCACTTTCAGACTGTGCGTCACGACATCTGGGATCGCGACCTGCCCGCACCTCCCAGTCTGATCTCGGTCACGCGAGAAGGTCGAACGGTCGACGCGGTCTCACAGACGACGAAGTCCGGATATGTCTACCTCTTCGATCGCGACAGCGGCAAGCCGCTTTTCCCTGTCGAATACCGACGAGCGCCTTCGTCTGAGCTCGAAGGCGAGGTGACGGCAGATACTCAGCCCTTCCCTCTTCGGCCTGCGCCCTTCGCCCGCCAACTCCTGACGGCTGACATGCTCACCAGACGCACGCCAGCCGCGCAGGCCGATGCGCTCACGCGCTTCCAGAAAGTGCGAAGCGCCGGCCAATTCGTTCCGGGCAGCCGCGCCGGCACCATGATCTTCCCCGGCTACGACGGCGGCGCCGAATGGGGAGGTACCGCCTTCGACCCGGAGACCTCGCTCCTCTATGTCAATGCCAACGAGATGGCGTGGATTCTCACCATGGTCGAGGCCCCGCCTCCAGCCAAGAACGTCAGCGGGAAGGATCTCTATCAACGCGAATGCTCCATGTGTCATGGCGCCGACCTCGGCGGGACGCCGCCTCAATTTCCGTCACTCAAACGCGTCAGCGACCGCTACACCGATTCAGAGTTGACGACGATGTTGTCGCAGGCGAGTGGGAGGATGCCGTCGTTCGAACGTCTCGGGAATCAAGCGAACCAGGCGATCGTCCGTTTCATCACGACTGGCGAGGATCTCGCCGTGACTTCGGCGGAGAGCTCCACGCCGCCGCTCAAGTACCAGAGCGACGGCTACAAGAAGTTCCTGGACCCTGAGGGGTATCCCGCGATCGCGCCGCCGTGGGGCACGTTGAACGCCCTGAATCTTGCGACCGGCGAGTATGCGTGGAAGATCCCCTTCGGCGAGTATCCTGCGCTCGCCGAGCAGGGTCTGAAGGACACCGGCAGCGAGAACTACGGCGGTCCCGTCGTCACGGCGGGTGGCCTGATCTTCATCGGCGCCACCAGCTACGACCGAAAGATGCACGCGTTCGACAAGACGAACGGCAAGCTGCTCTGGGAAGCCACGCTGCCCGCGGGCGGCAATGCAACGCCTGCGACCTACGAGGTGAACGGGAGGCAGTTCGTGGTAATCGCGGCCGGGGGTGGGAAGTCCAAGGACCCGTCGGGCGGCAGTTATGTGGCTTACTCGCTGCCGGACTGAACAGAGAGATCTATAGTTCTTGGTGCTTGGTGCTTAGAATACGGTTCGTCGGTTCAGTGCCGATTCCGCCCTAAGAACTAAGAACCAAAAACTAAGAACTACAACCTACATCAACGGTTTCCCATCGAGATCCGCGGGCAGCGGCACTCCGAGAATCTTCAGGATCGTCGGCGACAGATCCATGATGCTTGGCGCGTCTGTGGCGATCTTGCGATTCATGAACAGCACGCCGCCGCTGATTTCGGTGGCGGTGGCGCAGTGGTCGCCGCTCCACTTGCGGTTGTTGTCCTCAACCACCGCGCGCGTGATGCCGCCCAGGGTGTCCTGCCAGCCGACGCGGTAGCCGTCGTTGAAACCGACCTGCAGATCCGGCGCGTTTCGCAGGAATTCACCCTTGTAGATGTCATCGCGTCGGTAGATGTCGCGGAACACCGCTTGCCCGTTCGCCGGGTCGGCCAGGGTCAGCAGCTTGGACCGCATTTCTTCTTGAAGCGCCCTGTACTCGGCGCCATCGGCAACGATGCCCCGGCCCTCCCGCCCCTTCAGGTTGAAATAGATCTGTCCGAGGCCGACGGCGTAGGCTTTCGTCTTTGTCCAGTCGACGCCCTGGAAGAACTTGCCGCGGCCAAAGAGGTCGGCGAGCGTCTTCTTTTCGCTCTCCTGGCCCTCGAACGACATGTAACCGTTCTGCACGAGCCACGTGTTGAGGTTGACGCCCCGGCGGAACGAATGAAACCCGTGGTCGGACATCACGATGAAGAGGGCGTCCGCCGGCACCTTCGCCCGCAGGCGGCCCACGAGGTCGTCGGCACGTTTGTAGACTTTCTCGATCGAATCGCCGTACTTCGCCGCCAGCTCGGCGTTGTACATAGGATGGGTCGGGTCGATCAAGCGCCACATCATGTGAGAGATCCGATCCGTCGTCTCGATGGCCGCCACGAACAGGTCCCAGTCGTCATCTTCCAGGCTCTTGAAAATCACCTTCTCCCGGTCGTCCATGGCGCGATCAGAATCGTACAGGAACGCCGCCTCGTCGAGCCGATCGTCATTGAGGGGTTTGTCCGACGACTCGGCCCAGCCGAGGGTTCGGTAGAGACCCAGATTCGACGCCAGGGTCGGGGCGAAGTCGTCCGGTTTCGAGATGGGGATCGGCGGATTGCGAGGATCCATGTTGACCGGCGATCCGTAGAGCTGCAATTCGTCGCCGGCGCTGATCAGATAGAGCTGCGCGATACCGTGGATGCGGATCAGAAAGTTCACCTTGAACTCGAGCTCGATCCAGGGGCTCCACTGCCCTTCCTTGAGCTCGACCGTCTGGCCCGCGAGATCGACCGACGCGGTCCTCGCCGACTTGTTCCAATGAATCGTGAGCGGCAGCCGGATGTCTTCGCGGGCCTCGAGCGCCGCGATCGCCGTCTCGTCCGCCTCGGTCAGCGGCTTCTTCGCCCGTGCGTCACGAAGCATCTGGCGGACGATGGGATTCGGAGGTCCGACCAGCTCGGTCTCCGCAGTCTCCCCATCGACGATGAGCCTCTTGAGGATGCCGCCGAACTCGGTATTGCCTTCCTCATAGCGGCTGAGATCGGTGGACCAGTAATAGTACGTACCCAGTGTCCCGCGAATGTCGGGGAGCGGAAGACCGCCCAGCATTTCACCGTGCTCGATCGATTCCGGGGGGAACGTCACCGGAACGGTCAGAACGCGACTCTTGATGCCATCCTTCCCCGCATGGATCCAGAACGAGGTGCCCCCGCGCGTCGACAGCACTCTGGGCCGCTTGGTCGGAATCATCCCCCAGAGAAACTCGGGCGGCTCACGCCGAACCATGTTGAAGTCGGGGAAGTACGTCTGCAGATCGCGAATCAGGAAGTCGTAGATGTTGTGCTTGCCCGGATTGACGCCCGTCGCAAAGCTGGACCACGCCGTCGGCGATTCAGAGGGCTGCGTGGACCCCAACGTGCGAAAGACGCCTTCCTCCGAAAGCTTCTTGAGGTTGGGCAGCTTCCCCTCGTCCATCCATTTGCGGGCGAGCGTCGGATCCATTCCGTCGAAACCGATGACGAAAACGCGCTGAGACGCCTTTCGTGCCGGCTTGCTGGTCTGCGGCTCGCGTGAACAACGCCACGCTGTGCCGGCGCACGCCACCGCCACGGTCAGGACGAACAGACGACGCCACGCAGCCTGGGACATCAGGGCTCCTCAATTTGTGAACGGACGATCTTAGCAAACTTCGGCGGGGAATTGACGCAGGCGTGCGGCACGGACGCATCTGGCCGCAGCACCTGCGTGGAGTCGCGTGACCTGGCAGGCCTGGTTGCTCGAACCCACCGACCAATCAGGAACGAACCACCGGCACTTCGACGACGTGCTCGGCGATAAACCACACCTGCATCTCGTTTCGCCGAATGACGTCGGTCACCAGCAGATCGTTCGTGCCATCGTCTCCGTGCTCGTCCGCTAGGCGCGCCATCGTGCGCGCCTCCTTCAGCACAATCTCGTGCGCATGGAGCAGGCGTGAGATCTGGACCGGCACTTCCTCGCGGCCTTTGGGCGGCCTCGGGATGAGAGTGCGCTCTGCCACATCGTGTGCCATCGCGAGGCTGACGCCGCCAAGCAGCTGAATACGCTCGGCAAGGAGATCGACGATCGCCTCCTGCTCGTCATAGTGCTTATCGAACAGAAGATGCAGTTGGTAGAACGTCGGGCCAACCAGTTGCCAATGGTGCTTCTTGTAGAGATCGCGGAGTGTCATCGTGTCAACGAGCAGCTGATTCAGGTTTTCAACACTCTCGCGACACACCTTCTCTTCCAGGGCAATCGGGAGCTTGACGAGGTGGCCGAACGGTTGAATCTCTGGTGCCTTCTGGTGGGCGAGGGGTCGAGCGCGGGCGAGCCAATCGAGCACATCTGTTGAGGTTGCCATGATGAATACTCCTGTTGCCCTATTCTGCTACGACTCGTGGCTCAGCGGGAACGCCAACTCACAAGCCCAAGAAGCGGCGGCGCCGGGCGCGCGATGACCGCGATGCTCAAGATGAAAAAGATTGATATCGCGGAGCTGAAGCGGGCGGTCGACCAGGTGACGGCTTAAGTGGGAAGGGACTAAGAATGGACCGGCAAGAAGTGGTCGGGGCGAGTGGATTTGAACCACCGACCCCTCGGTCCCGAACCGAGTGCTCTACCAGGCTGAGCCACGCCCCGACGCCCGTCTATCTTACCCCAGCTTCCGCAGCCCGGCCTCTCCGTCGACGAAGAATTCCTCGATGTGCGAAAACGCCTGGTGGGCCGTGAGATCGGGATGGAGCGGCGTCACCGACACGTAACCATCACGCACGGCCTGATAGTCCGAGCGGTCGTGCGGCTCCCACTCGCTCTCCCCTTCCTCGATCCAGTAATAGGCGTGGCCCTTGGGGTCGATGCGCTCATCGACCGACGTCACGTGATTCCGCTTCGCCTGCACGGTCATCCGGAAACCCTTGGGCACGCCCGGCGGAACATTCAAGCTGAGGAACGTGCGCGGCGGCAGCCCGCGGCGAAGGACCGCGTCTACGATCGTCGCCGCCGCGCGGGCGGCGTGCGAGAAGTCATAGGTCGTGCGGCTGTGTTTGAGCGAAACGGCGACACCCGGCACACCGAGAAGCGCCGCTTCCATCGCCCCGGACACGGTGCCCGAATACGTCACATCGTCTCCGATGTTCCAACCCTTGTTGATGCCGGATACGACGATATCGGGAAGACCGCGAAGCACGGTCGTGATCGCGATGTTGACGCAGTCGGTCGGGGTACCGTCCACGGCGAACACTCCGGGGCCATGCTCCTCGAGCCGCAAAGGACGCCGAAGCGTCAGTGCATGTCCAATCGCACTCGCCTCCTGCGTCGGCGCGACGACGATGACGTCGCCGAAGGGCTCGAGCACGCGCGCCAGCACCTTGATGCCTTCCGAATGCACGCCATCATCGTTCGTGACCAGTATGCGTTTCATGAGACGAGTACCATCATAGCAAACGCGTCGATTGCCGACCTTGCTCCGCCGGCCACAGCTCGAACCCGCGCGGCTTCAGGTTCACGGTACGGCCGGGCATTGCATCCCATCGCGTCGTCACCCATAATGGCGACGCTCGCCGACAGACCTGCATGCTTCTTTGGTGGCACTGGATCGTCCTTGGGTTGCTCCTGAGCGCCGTCGAGCTGGTGACGCCAGGCGGCTTCTATCTCATTTTCTTCGGCGTTTCAGCGATCATTGTCGGCGTGCTGTCGGCGGTTCTTCTCGAGATGCCGGCCTGGTCCGAGTGGCTGCTCTTCTCCGTTCTTTCGGTCGTTTCGGTTCTCTTCTTTCGCAACCCCCTCCTGGCACGCCTCGGTTTCCTGTCAAGTCAAGAGCCTGTCGACTCGCTGGTTGGCGAGATCGCCGTGCCGGTAGACGACATCGCCCCCGACGCTGTGGGTCGCGCGGAGCTGCGCGGAACGAGCTGGGCGGTGCGCAATGCCAGCCAAACGACGCTCGCGCGAGGTCAGCGCTGCCTTGTTGATCGTGTCGACGGGCTGCTGCTCTGGATCCGTGCCGAATGACGTGATGTGAGGTGTTCATGACGCCTGCCTTGATTATCGTCCTCGTGCTGGCCCTGCTCGTCATCATCACGATCGTCAAGACCGCGGTGGTCGTGCCTCAGCAAAGCGCCTATGTCATCGAGCGGCTCGGGAAGTACCATGGCACGCTTGCCGCTGGATTTCATCTCCTCCTCCCGTTCATCGACGTCATCCGGTATCGACATTCGCTGAAGGAACAGTCGATCGATATTCCCGCGCAGGTCTGTATCACTCGGGACAACGTTCAGGTGGGAGTCGACGGCATCCTCTACCTCAAGGTGCTGAACGCCGAGCGGGCCTCCTACGGCATCGCTGATTATCTCTTCGCGATCATTCAGCTTGCTCAAACGACCCTCCGGAGCGAGGTCGGCAAGATCGACCTCGACCGGACGTTCGAAGAGCGGACGAACATCAACATTCAGGTGGTCTCCGAGTTGGACAAGGCATCGGAGTCCTGGGGCGTGAAAGTGCTGCGGTACGAGATCAAGAACATCACGCCCCCGAGCGACGTTCTCGCGGCGATGGAGAAGCAGATGCGCGCCGAACGGGAGAAGCGCGCGGTTGTGCTGACGTCGGAGGGCGCGCGAGACGCCGCCATCAACAACGCTGAAGGCGAGAAGCAGCAGGTCATCAAGGCATCCGAAGCCACCAAACAGGAGCACATCAACGTCGCCGAAGGTCAGGCGGCCGCGATTCTTGCGGTCGCGACAGCGACTGCCGAAGGCATCCGCCGCGTGGCCGATGCCATCAGGGTCGAGGGCGGGTTCGAGGCGGTGCAATTGCGGGTCGCCGACAATTACATCAACCAGTTCGGCAGTCTGGCCAAGAGCACGAACACGATGATCCTGCCGACGAATCTCACGGATGTGGGAGCGATCATCGCGACGGCGATGAACATCGTGAAAAAGAAGTAGCTCTCGAGGTCGAAGAGTCTCAGGGTCGAAGAGTCTCAGGTCTAAGAGGCGACAGACGAGCGCGGGACCATGGTCAACATCAGCACCGCGGCGCCGACCGCAAGGCCCGCGCCCGTTCCGAACGCGACGGCTGCACCCGCGGTTTCCCACAACACGCCAAATACGAGACTTGCGATCATCGCTCCGACGCCGAGCGCGGCGTTGTAGATGCCGAACGCCGTGCCTCGGAGACTGGCCGGCGCGAAGTCCGCGATAAGCGCGCGCTCCACGCCCTCCGTGAGGCCGAAATACAGTCCATAGATGAAGAACAAGACGATCAAGATGGCCGCCGACTGAGCGACCGCAAAGCCTGCATAAACGGCTGCGTATACTCCCCACCCCGACGCGATCACCAGGCGTCGATCGAACCGGTCCGAGAGCCCGCCGCCCACGACAGCCGTCACCGACTTGATCAGGTTGAGGCCGGCCCACAGCAGAGGAATCGTGGTGATCCCACCGGTCACGTCAGTCAACCGCCACAGAAGAAACGCGTCCGTTGAGTTGCCCAGCGTGAACACCAGAATCGCGACCAGGACGCGCCACAGGGTCGGCGGCAGCTCTCGCCACGAATGCGTCGCTGCCGCAGTCGGCGTCGATGACCGGGCGCGGGTGCCTGGCTCCGGCAATCGCATGAGCAGCAACACCGCGAGCGATCCGGGAACGATGGTCAATGCGAAGAGCGATCGGTAATGGCCCGGCAGGCAGAAGAGGTACGCCGACGCCAGCAAGGGCCCGACAACGGCGCCGGCATTGTCCATCGCGCGATGAAAGCCGAACGCAAGGCCCCTCGACTGGATGGGCGCGAGATCGGCCAGCAAGGCGTCGCGAGGAGCGCCCCGAATCCCCTTGCCGAATCGATCCGCACATCGAACCGCGAAAACATGCCACCACGTGGTCGCGAGCGCGGTGAGTGGCCGGACCACCGTCGCAATTCCATAGCCTGCCACCACCAGGGGTTTCCGCGCGCGGGTCCGGTCGGACCAGCGGCCCGACCACAGTTTGACCAGGCTGTTCGTGGCGTCGGCAGCGCCTTCGATGACTCCGAGCGAGATCGGATTGCCGCCAAGTGCGTGAATGACGAAGTACGGGAGGATTGGATAGATCGCTTCGCTGGCGGTGTCCGTGAAGAAACTGCCCCACCCGAGGGTCCAGACGGACCTTGGAAGGTCACGGAGCGCCCGACCGCGAATCATCAGACCTTGAGAAAAATCTTCCGCCGGTACATGACGGATAGCAGGAAGAACAGCAGAGCGAGGTTCACAACCGCGTACAAGAGCGACGCGTTCTTCGGGCTCGCGAGCGGCGTAAACCAATTCTCGTAAATGCGCCGTTGCAGGCTGACCGACTCACCTGAGCTTCCAGCCACTTTGGTCAGCATCAACGTCTTGCCGACGAGCCCGGAAATCACGAAGAGCGCGATGGCATTGGAACCGAGGACCACGAAGGGCTGCGTCAATCTTCGCAGCGCTGATGCCGAATCCGCCGACGGCGCATCGAGCGAGACGTAGAGCACGGCGAGCAGCACGGCTGCGGCGCCAGAGGTAAACACCACATACGAGCTGGTCCACAGATTCTTGTTGATCGGAAAGCTCCGGCTCCACAGAAGGCCGAGAACCACGGCGGCAACGCCGGACAGGGCCAGCATTCCTGTCTTGCGAGCATTCGACGACAGCAGCCCGAAACCGGCGAGGATGCCCGTCAGCGTGGTGGCAATCGCGGGGAATGTGCCGAGCATTCCCTCCGGGTCCCATCGCGGTTTGTACGTGTGGCCGCCGAGCAGCGCTCGATCGAGCGCCGCTCCCAGGTTGCCCTCCGGCGACAGATCCCCACGAATCGCCCAGGGCGTCGAAATCTGCGTCATCGCAATCCAGTACGCCACGATCAGCACGACGGTGAGAACACCGACGCGCACCGCTTGCTGTCTCGGAGTCGCATCGTCACGGCGTGCCGTCCGCAGGGCGGCAGCGGAACCGAGATAGCAGAGTCCAATGCGCACGAGAACGCCCGGTATGCGCCAGTGCGACGGATTGAAGAAGGGAAAGCCGCTCATGAAGAGCCCCAGCCCGATGATGGTCGCGCCGCGCTGGACGATGCGGGTCCAAGTGAGCGGCCGCCTGGCCAGCGTCATTGAAACGCCCATGATGAAGAGGAAAAATGGAAAGACGAGGTCTGTGGGCGTCCAGCCGTTCCACTCCGCGTGGAGAAGCGGCCAGTAGACGTTGTTCCAGTCGCCCGGATTGTTGACGATCACCATCGCGGCCATGGTCAGACCGCGAAAAACGTCGAGCGACAAGAGCCGGCGGCTGGCTGGACGGGCCTGAGCCAATCGGTTTCTCTCCGGACCACCCGCAAGTTGAATTCCAGTCCACCTCAGCCGACAATGGATGAAGGCACCGGCCGGAATGTCATGTCCACTCTAGCAGAGGTTCTGGAACAGCAAACACGCGAGGGCGAGCTCTACGACCCTCTCGACCGGAATTGGGTCCACTGCTATGCATGCGGGCACAACTGCCGAATCCCTCCTGGCGCGGTCGGCGTCTGCAAGGTCCGCTTCAATCGCGGCGGTCGTCTGATGGTGCCCTGGGGCTATGTCGGGGGCGTCCAATGCGATCCCGTCGAGAAGAAGCCGTTTTTCCATGCGCATCCTGGCGCGCTGGCCTACAGCTTCGGCATGCTCGGATGCGATCTGCATTGTTCGTATTGTCAGAACTGGGTGACTTCGCAGGCAATCCGCGATCCGCATGCTGTCGCTCCGCCGATCGAGGCCGATCCGCGAGCGCTGGTCGAGAACGCCGTGGAGCTCGGAGCCAAGATTCTCGTGAGCACGTACAACGAGCCGCTCATTACGAGCGAGTGGGCCGTCGCGATCTTTCGCGAAGCCAGGGCTGCCGGACTGCTCACCGGCTTCGTGTCGAACGGCAACGCGACGCCTCGCGTGCTCGAGTATCTCCGCCCGTGGGTCGATCTCTACAAGATCGACTTGAAAAGCTTTGACGACAAGCATTATCGCGAGCTTGGTGGTCGAATCCAGCCGATTCTCGACTCGATCCGTCGGGTGCACGAGATGGGATTCTGGCTCGAAGTCGTGACGCTCCTGATTCCGGGCTTCAACGACTCGGAGTCAGAGCTCATGGCCCTCACGAGATTCCTGGCCGATATCTCCCCGGACATTCCGTGGCACGTCACGGCGTTTCACGGGGACTACCAGATGACGGGCCCGCCCGACACCACGGTCGAGATGCTCGAGCGGGCGGCCGCCATCGGCCGAGAGGCGGGGCTGCATTTCGTTTATGCTGGGAACCTGCCCGGCCGCGTCGGCAGCCTCGAAAACACGGACTGTCCGGGCTGTGGGTCCACACTGATTGCTCGCTACGGATATCTCGTGCAAAGCTACACGCTGACTGCCGACGGCCGCTGCCCACATTGCAGCCTCCAAATCCCCGGACGATGGGGATCCAGGTTCGAGGGTCAGATCACCAGCCATCCATTCCGTGCCGGGCGACGTATTTCCGTCGTCCACATCGACTGATCGCGACATGACCGTCTCAGACCGGCTCGGCCGGCCGCTTCGCAACCTACGACTGTCTGTAACGGACAGATGCAATCTGCGCTGCGCCTATTGCATGCCCGAAGCCGAGTACGTGTGGCTGCCGCGTGACAGTCTGCTTGGATTCGAAGAGATCAGTCGTCTCCTGGACGTGTTCACGCGCATCGGTGTGAATCGCGTGCGCCTGACGGGCGGTGAGCCGCTTCTTCGCCGCGACCTGCCTTCCCTCATCCGCATGCTGGCTGGGAAGCCTGCGCTCACCGACATCGCCCTCACCACAAACGGCGTGCTCCTCGCCGAGCAGGCAGCGGCGCTGAAGGAATCCGGCCTCCACCGGGTGACCATCAGCCTCGATACGCTCGACGCTGATCGATTTCGGACGCTAACCCGATTCGACGCGCTCCCTCAGGTGCTCGATGGCATCGCCGAGTGCGCGACAGTCTTCGGTGAACTGAAGATCGACGCCGTAATCCTCCGCGGAGTGAACGACGATGAGCTGGTGCGCCTCCTGGAATTTGGGCGCACGGTTCACGGAGAGGTACGCTTCATTGAGTACATGGACGTCGGAGGGGCGACCCGCTGGTCAATGGACAAGGTCGTGTCGCGCGCTGAAATGCTGCAGCGGCTCGAGGCCCACTACGGAATCATTACACCGATCTCCGAAGAAACATCTGCACCCGCAGATCGATTCGCGCTCCCGGATGGGACGATCTTCGGGATCATTTCGTCAACGACCGAACCCTTTTGCGCGAGCTGCGATCGCAGCCGACTGACGGCGGATGGCGTCTGGTATCTCTGCCTCTATGCCACCGAAGGGATGGACCTGCGCTGCCGCCATCCGGGGCGGCGCCTCAGACGACGAACTCCGCGCCTTGATCTTGAACCATTGGCAGGCGCGAACGGATCGCGGCGCCGAAGATCGACTCGCGATTCAACGCCGGACGCCGCTCATCCCGGTGAGCACGCTGCGCAAGGACCCACACCTCGAGATGCACACGCGCGGCGGATAGCGCGCCGCCTGACCGGGCTCACGCCCGGCACCACAACCAGTCCTGCATCCGCCCGAGCGCGACTCTTATGCGGTGGTGGGTGCTCCGGAGCACCAACGATCGAAGGCCGCGGCGAGCTCGCGGGCGATGCTCATCGCGTCGCGGTTCTCTATCTGATGGCGTTCGAGAATGTACAGCAGCTTGCCGTCACGAAGCAGCCCCATCGACGGCGACGATGGAGCATAACCGGAAAAATACGCTCGAGCCCGGTCGGTGGCTTCGATATCGGCGCCGGCGAAAACAGTACCCAGGCGATCCGGCCGGACACCGTGACGAAGCGCGAGCGCCAGCCCTGGTCGCGCCTTCCCCGCCGCGCATCCGCAGACAGAGTTCACGACGATCAGCGCCACGCCGTCCGGCTGGTGAACGAACCGATCGACGGCTTCGGCCGTTCTCAACTCTTCGACGCCGAGTGCGGTCAGCTCTTCACGCATCGGGGCGATCAGGAATTCAGGATAAGGCATCAGGGGCTCCAGGCTACCGGCTTCGGTTAATGTGTACTCGTCAGGTCGGTCAGGTGCGACGTTCTCCACGACCCGGCCATCCTTCACCACCAGAGTACCACCAACGAGTACGTGTGTGAAGCGGCGCTCCGCGGGCCACGAAACATGTTGCCTCGCGCTCGTGTTCGGTGTTTCATCGAGCGATGTTCCATCTGAATGCGAATGCGGATCCGTTGGCGCGTGGTCTGTTCGACGCCGGCGACTATGCGAGCGTCGAACAGTTCTTCAAGGCGCGGCCCGAGCTCGCGCCGACGCCCCTGCGTCGACTTCCGCACCTCGCCGAAACACTCGGCCTCGGCGACCTGCTGATCAAGGACGAGTCCGAACGCTACGGCATGAACGCCTTCAAGATCGTCGGCGTCACGTTCGCCGTGGCGCAGATCGCGGAGCGCCTCCGCACGTCGCGGCCTGTTCTCGCCTGCGCGACGGCCGGCAATCATGGTCGCGCCGTAGCACGCGCCGCACGCGATCAGGGTCTCGAGGCGGTGATCTACATACCGGCTCGCACGCGCCCGGAGCGAATCGAAGCCATCGCGCGCGAGGGGGCCCGGGTCGTCGTGTTCGACGGACCGTACGACGATGCCGTGCGCGAGGCGGCAGCAGAGGCCGAACGTCAGGGATGGCAAGTCATCTCCGACACGGGATGGCCAGGCTACGACGAGATCCCGCGCGCGATCATGCTCGGTTACACGCACATCTTCGGCGAGGTCGCCACCCAGACCGACATCGAGCCGGACGTCGTCATCCTGCAGGCGGGTGTCGGGGGTCTGGCGTGCGCAGGCTTGTCCTGGTTTCGGTTTCACCGGGCGAGCCCGCGGCCGTTCGTCATCGCCGCGGAGCCGACCACGGCGGCGTGCCTACAGGCGTCCGCGCGCGCCGGGTGGCCCGTCACGCTTGCCGGCCCGCTTGCCACCATGATGGAAGGCCTCCGCTGCGCGGAGGTCTCGACGACGGCCTGGCCGACCATCGCCTGCGGTATGGACGCCTTCGTCGCCGTGGACGACGATGCGGGCCGGCGCGCTGTTGATCTCCTGGCTCGCCCCGGAGGGAATGATCCGGTTGTTCGCGCGGGGCTCTCAGGAGCGTGCGGCGTTGCGACACTGATCGAGCTCATGACCGACCCCGACCTTGCGCCTGTCCGGCAAGCGGCCGGCCTTCACCGTCAGGCCCGCGTGCTGATTGTCGTGACGGAAGGGCCCTGAGACGGCCTGGCCGGGCATGGGACCATGTCGTCCCACACCCGGACAGTCTGGTCAGTCATACGCGGTCAGAAAAAGGCAAATCCCCCAGAAAGCAATGGGATATCCTGTCGGTACCACCTGGCACGACGTTTGACCTTACATAGGGCGTCCGAATCTCAAGAACGTCCCATGTCAGTGCACTTTTTGACCTCTGCTTCCGTCTAAGACTCCAATGGATGTTGCTCGCCCGAAGTCTGTCGCCCGGAACAAGAAGATTCGCCGCTACATGTATGCGGGAGTCGCCGCGGTGGCAGTCCTGCTCATCACGCTCGGGCTCTCGCGCCTCAAGCCGGCTGCGCCAACAGTCGAACGGGCGACTGTCTGGGTTGACACCGTCAAGCGTGGCGCGATGCTCCGACAGGTGCGCGGGCTCGGAACGCTCGTGCCGGAAGAGACGCGCTGGATTCCCGCGACCACCGAAGGTCGTGTTGAGCGCATCGTCCTCAGGCCGGGACCGACCGTGAAACCCAACTCAATCATCCTCGAGCTCAGCAACCCGCAGCTCGAACAGGAGAAAACCGACGCCGAGCTTCGCCTCAAGGCCGCCGAAGCCGGCCTCGCGAACCTCCGCGTGCAGTTGCAGAACGAGTACCTCGCGCAGCAGGCGCAAGCCGCCACCGTTCAGGCCGACTACACGTCGGCAAAACTCCAGGCAGAAGTCAATGAGGAGCTCGCCAAGCAGCAGCTGGTTTCAGAATTGATCCTGAAACAGTCCAAAGTGCAGGCCGAATCGCTGGCCAAACGGAACGAGATCGAAGAGAAGCGCCTCGCCAGTAACAGTGAGTCGGTGAAAGCGCGATTGGCGGTCCAGCAGGCGGAAGTCGATCAGCTGCGCGCACTGGCCGACCTCAGGCGGAGCCAGTACGAGGCGCTCCATGTGCGAGCGGGTGTCGAAGGCGTGCTGCAGCTCGTGCCGGTCGAAGTCGGGCAGCGAGTCATGCCGGGCACCAACCTCGCCCGCGTCGCCGATCCCTCCAGGCTGAAGGCCGAACTGCGCATCGCGGAGACCCAGGCGAAGGACATTCAGATCGGACAGCCGTCGGTCATCGATACACGGAACGGTGTGGTCGGAGGCCGAGTGGCGCGCATCGATCCATCGGTGCAGAACGGTACGGTGCTCGTGGACGTGCAGATCACCGGCGACCTTCCCAAGGGTGCGCGGCCGGACCTGAGTGTCGACGGCACCATCGAACTGGAGCGGCTGACCAATGTGCTCTACGTTGGGCGTCCGGCCTTTGGACAGGAACAGAGCACGGTCGGTCTGTTCAAGCTCGATCAAGGCGGCGAAGCCGCGCGCACCCAGGTGAAGCTGGGCCGCAGCTCGGTGAACACCATCGAGATCATGCAGGGACTCAAGGAAGGCGATCAGGTCGTGCTATCCGACATGTCGGCATGGGATGCATTCGACCGGGTTCGCCTGCGGTAGAGACGATCGTTTTCCATTTGCGGGACTTCTTACGCGAGGAGCATCAATGAACGCGACCCCCCAGTCGTTGATTCACCTGGACGGCGTGAAGAAAGTGTTCTACACCGATGAGGTCGAGACGCATGCCCTCGCCGGCATCCACATGCAGATCAACAAGGGCGAATACATCGCCATCGCCGGGCCGTCAGGCTGCGGCAAGTCGACGCTCCTGTCGATCCTCGGACTCCTCGATACGCCGACCGAGGGCAGCTACACGCTGAACGGCCGGCCGGTCGCGGATCTGCCGATGTCGGAGCGCGCGCGCGTCCGGAACCGCGAGATCGGGTTCATCTTTCAGAGCTTCAATTTGATTGGCGATTTGACGGTCTTCGAAAACGTGGAACTGCCGCTCACCTATCGCGGCATGAAGTCGAGTGAACGCCGCGAGCGCGCGAACCAGGCGCTCGAGCGGGTTGGCATGGCTCACCGCGCCAAACATCTTCCGAGCCAGTTGTCGGGCGGTCAGCAGCAGCGCGTGGCCGTCGCACGCGCGGTCGCCGGCGAGCCCTCAATCCTGCTGGCCGACGAACCTACGGGGAACCTCGACTCGCGCAGTGGCGAGGCCGTGATGGATCTGCTCCGCGAGCTGCATCAGGCCGGGGCCACCATCTGCATGGTCACCCACGACCCTCGTTACGCCCGTCACGCGGAACGAAGCATCCACCTGTTCGACGGCCGGATCGTCGAGGAAACGGTGGGCACCGTCTAGCCCGCCGCCCGTTTCGAAGAGCCCCATTGAAGCCAGCACTTCGCCAAGCGGCGTGAGCCGCTCACGGGCGAGGTGTCGGTAGGAGCAAGCCGATGGACACGCTGCTGCAGGACTTCCGGTATGGATTGCGGACGCTGGCGCGAAATCCGGCCTTCACTGCGATCGCGGTCATCGTGCTGGCGCTTGGCATCGGCGCGAACACCGCGATCTTCAGTGTGGTCAACGCGGTCCTGATCCGGCCTCTGCCCTATGCGAACCCGGACCGGCTCGTGTCAGTCGTGCGATCGACGTCGGGAACCAGGACCGGGGCATTCTCGGCCGCGGACTTTCTGGATTTCCGCGACCGTCGCCGCGCGCTGGAAGAGATGGCCGCGTACCGCGAGGATGTCTTCACCCTGACCGACAAGCCCGATCCCGAGCAGGTGACCGGCGTTCTCGTCACTGACGGATTCTTCAATGTGTTTCAGGTCAATGCCTTCATCGGCCGCACCGTTGGTCCGCAGGATCGGCGCGATGGCGTTCGAGCGGTAGTCCTCAGTCACAAACTGTGGGCCAAGAGTTTCAACAGTGACTCATCGATCGCCGGTCAGAACATCCACCTGAATGGCAACTCCTACACCGTCGTTGGCGTCATGCCCCCAACCTTCGACTGGCCCCGCGACGGGCAACTGTGGATGCTGGGCACCGGCCGCGTCCCCGCACCTCCGCTCGACATCGAAAACTTCACCGAGGCAAATCGCGACGTCCACTACCTCGAGGTGATCGGCAGGCTGCAACAGGCGTCCACGCTCGCATCCGCCGAGGCGGACGTCGATACCACCGCCCGTGCAATCGAGCAAGAGCACCCGCGCCAGAGCGAAGAGTCGTCATACACGCTCGTCCCACTCCGCGAGGAGCTCGTACAGAACGTCCGAACGGCCCTGCTCGTGCTGCTCGGGGCGGTCGCCTGCGTTCTTTTGATTGCCTGCGCTAACGTGGCCAACCTCCTGCTGGCCCGTGCCGTAGGCCGGCAACGCGAAATGGGTATCCGCGCGGCGATGGGCGCCGGGCGCGGTCGCATCATCCGGCAGCTTCTCACCGAGAGCGTCACGCTGGCACTCCTTGGCGGCGTCGCGGGGCTCCTCGTGGCCGGCTGGGGCATCGACGTCATCCTGTCGATGGCGCCGAGCACCCTTCCACGGCTTGACGATGTCCACCTGGATGGCTCGGTGATGCTGTTCAGCGTCATCGCCACGATCATGACGGGCCTCCTCTTCGGCGTCGTCCCGGCGATCCAGTCCTCCGCCGTCGATCTCAATCAGTCGGTCAAGGAAGGCGGCGCTATCGGCGGGTCCGCTTCGCGCCGACGCATGCAACGGACGCTGATCGTCGCCGAGATTGCCCTCTCGATGATCCTCGTCGCCGGCGCTGGACTGATGGCGAGGACGCTCACTCACCTGCGGGCCGTGGATCCCGGGTTCAATCCGACGCAGAACTTCGCCGTCTCTCTTGCCCTCCCGCAAAGCCAGTATCGAGACGGCAAGAGTCAGATCGCCTTTTACGATCGCTTCGTCGAGCGCTTTGCACAACTGCCCGGCGCGCCTCCCCTGGCCCTCGGGTTCCCCGTTCCTCTCGAAGGGAGTTTCGGCGGCACGGCGAGCTTTTCAATCGAAGGCCAGCCGCCGGTCAATCCGAGCAACAAGCCAACGGCCGCCCTCAACATCGTCAGCACGGGCTACTTTCGTGTGCTCGGTGTCCCAATCGTTGCCGGCCGGGATCTCGATGCGCGGGATGGAGACAAGGCCCCGCAGGTCGGGCTGATCAACCAGGCCATGGCGCGTCAGTTCTGGCCGGGACAAGACCCGCTGGGCAGCCGGATCAACCTTGGCGATGAGAGATGATGACGACGCGCTGTTCACGATCGTCGGTATCGTTGGAGACGTCAGGCCCAAGGAACTTCAGAAGTCCCCCGGGCCAGAGATCTTCCTGAGTTACCGCCAGCTCCCCTTCCCTTACCTGACCGCCTTCGTCCGCACGCCCTGGTCGCCGAACGAGGTGCGGACGGCCTTTCAGACTGTGCTCAAGGACGTGGACCGCAACCTGCCGGTGACCGACGTGAAACCGATGAGCGACATCGTTCAGCAGTCGATGTCGCAGCCGCGATTCCGAGCGATGCTCCTGTCGTCGTTCGCGATGCTGGCGTTGACTCTGGCGGCCGTCGGGATCTACGGCCTCATGACCTACTTCGTGACGGGCCGGATGCGCGAGATCGGCATCCGGCTGGCGCTCGGAGCCGAGCGGCGCGACGTCCTGCGCCTGGTCATGGATGAGGGCGTGCGTCTCGCCCTTGTTGGAGTCGCCGTCGGACTGGCGGGAGCCTGGATGCTCTCGACGCTGGTCGAATCCCTGCTGTTCGGCGTGACCGCCACCGACCCGGTCACGTTCGCGGCCGCCGCGAGCCTGCTGGTCGGGATCGCGGCCGCGGCCACCTATCTTCCCGCCCGGCGTGCGATGGGAGCCGATCCGGCCGCTGTACTTCGAGCGGAATGACAGTCAATGAGACAGGCCCGCGCGGCCTGAGTACAATCAACGAGCCATGCAGCCATTGATACAACTCAAGAACATCGAGAAGTACTACGAGCACGGGGTCCAGCGGACATATGTCCTCAGGCGTGTCAGTGTGGACGTCAAGGAGGGCGAGTTCGTCTCGATCATGGGGCCCTCGGGCGCGGGCAAGTCCACGCTGCTTCACATCATCGGCATGCACGACGCCGGATGGGCCGGTGAATACACCTTTCTCGACGAACCGGTCCACAAGCTGAACGCCAAGGCACGCGCGGCGCTGCACAAGCAGTACATGGGCTTCGTGTTCCAGAGCTATCACCTCCTGGACCACCTCACGGTGTACGAAAATCTGGAGATTCCTCTTTCGTACCGCAACGTCGCGCGGAAGGAGCGCCAGAGCATCGTCTGCGACGTGCTCGATCGATTCTCGATTGTCGGCAAGAAGGATCTCTATCCGACGCAGTTGTCAGGAGGCCAGCAGCAGCTGGTTGCAGTGGCGCGTGCCGTCATCGCCAATCCCAAGGTCATCCTCGCCGACGAGCCGACGGGCAATCTCCACTCCGCCCAGGGTCGCGAGATCATGGAACTCTTCAAGCGGCTCAACGAGCAGGGCGCGACCATCATTCAAGTCACGCATTCCGAAGTCAACGCAAGCTATGGCGATCGCGTCATCAAGCTGGCCGACGGCTGGGTGGTCAAGGAAGATGCCCAGGTCGGCGTCTAGCAGACGATGCAGCCGCGTATCCTGATCGCCGACGATCAACCGGACGTCCTCGAAGCGCTCCAGCTCCTGCTCAAGAGCGAGGGCTACCTCACAGACACCGCGACCTCACCGGCCGCCGTCCTCGAAGCCGTCGAGCACCGCGAGTACGACGTCGTCTTGATCGACCTCAACTACGCGCGCGACACGACGTCTGGCCAGGAAGGCCTCGACCTCCTGTCGCGCCTGCAGTCCACCGACAACACGTTACCTGTGATCGTGATGACGGCCTGGGGCACCGTGGACGTTGCCGTCGAAGCGATGCGCCGCGGCGCACGCGACTTCGTGCGCAAGCCGTGGGACAACACGCGCCTCACGACGATCATCCGCACCCAGGTCGATCTCAGTCGGGCGCTTCGAAAGGGACAACGGCTCGAGGCCGAGAACCAGCTGCTGCGCGCCGACGGCGGTCCGCAGCTCATCGCGCAGGCGCCGTCCATGCAGCCGGTGCTGCAGATGATCGCCCGGGTCGGCCCGTCGGATGCGAACGTGCTCATCACCGGCGAGAACGGCACCGGCAAGGGCACCGTCGCGCAGGCGCTGCACGCCATCTCCACGCGATCGGCCAAGCCGCTCGTGACCGTGAACGCCGGTGGACTCTCCGAAGGCGTCTTCGAGAGCGAGCTCTTCGGTCACGTCAAGGGCGCGTTCACGGATGCCAAGACGGACAGAGTCGGCCGCTTCGAGCTCGCCGATGGCGGCACGCTGTTCCTGGACGAGATCGCCAACGTTCCGCTTGAACCTGCAGCCAAAGCTGCTGCGCGTGCTCGAGACCGGGGAGTTCGAGCGCGTCGGATCCTCGCGCACGCGCCGCACCGATGTGCGCATCCTCTCGGCGACCAATTCAGACCTCACCGACGAGGTGAGCGGGGGACGGTTCCGCCAGGATCTGCTGTTCCGATTGAACACGATCGAAATCAATCTGCCGCCGCTCAGAAGCCGCCGCGAGGACATCCCGCTTCTCGCGGCCCATTTTCTGACGCAGCACTCGCGGCGTTACCGGAAGCAGCTGACTGGTTTCGAGCCGTCCGCGCTCCAGGCGCTCGTGGATCACCCATGGCCCGGCAACATTCGAGAGCTCGATCACGCCGTCGAGCGCGCCGTCCTCATGTCAACCGGCACGTCCATTCGGCCGAGCGAGCTCGGTCTCAGGACGGGCCGTGAGCTCTCGCCTCGCATCGAAGACATGAGCCTCGAGGAAGTCGAGTGCTTTCTGATCAAGAAGGCCCTCGCCCGCTTCGACGGCAACGTGAGTCATGCCGCCAAGGCCCTCGGGCTCAGTCGCAGCGCGCTCTATCGCAGGCTTCAACGATACGGGCTGTGAGCCATAATGAAGCGCGCCTTTCCCAACCAATCGACCCGCCGCACCTGACGCCGGTTTCGTCGCGGGACCGGCACATGACGGAAGGGCGCATAGCCTTCATGTCCGCCGATGCCAGCGCAGGCAAACCCAGAATTTCTCACGATCGCCGCATCCTTTTGCTGGCTCTCGGCGCTGGCCTGCCTGCGGTCGTCATTGCCATGACTCTGCTCTGGACGGGCGACTTCACGCCGAAGGTGCAGTGGACGCTGTCGGCCATCATTCTGGGATTCTGGATCGGCATCGGGTTGGGTCTGCGCGAGAGAGTCGTGCTGCCGCTTCAGACAATCTCGAACCTGCTGGCGGCACTCCGCGAGGAAGACTTCTCGATCCGTGCGCGAGGGAGCCGAGGGAACGACCCGCTCGGCGAAGTGATGCTCGAGGTGAACACGCTGGCAGAGACGCTGCGCGCACAGCGGCTGGGCGCCCTGGAGGCGACGGCACTGCTTCGAACCGTCATGACGGAAATCGACGTAGCGGTTTTTACGTTCGATGTCGACCGGCGCCTTCGGCTGCTGAATCGGACGGCGGAGCGTGTCCTCGCGCAGCCGACCGAACGCGTGCTGGGCCGAACCGCTGAGGAGCTTGGGCTGACGTCGTGTCTGCAGGGTGAAACACCCCGCATCATCGACGCCGCCTTTCCGGGCGGCGCCGGCCGCTGGGAGCTCAGGCGCACCACCTTCCGAGAAGGCGGACTTCCTCACCAGCTTCTGGTGCTGTCCGATCTCAGCAGACCGCTGCGCGATGAGGAGCGGCAAGCCTGGCAGCGGCTCATCCGCGTCATCGGCCACGAGTTGAACAATTCGCTCGCGCCCATCATGTCGGTGGCCGGCAGCCTCGACAGCCTGCTCACAAAGCAGCCACCGCCGCCTGACTGGCACGACGACATGCGGCGCGGCCTCGCCGTGATCGCCGCGCGCGCCGAGGCCCTGGGACGATTCACGAGCGCGTACGCACGGCTCGCGCGCCTTCCGAGACCGACGCTCCAACCGGTTGCCATTGGCCCCCTGATTCGTCGCGTCGTGGGCCTCGAAACGCGGCTGGCCGTCGGAATCGACGCCGGACCCGGCGTCACGATTTCGGCAGATCCCGATCAGTTGGAGCAACTACTGATCAATCTGCTGCGGAACGCGGTGGACGCCTCTCTCGAAACACGGGGCGCTGTTCGTATCGGCTGGCAGATCAGACGAGACGACATCGAGATCTGGATCGAAGACGAGGGCCCTGGCCTGTCCAACATGACGAATCTGTTCGTACCCTTCTTTACGACGAAGCCTGCTGGATCTGGAATCGGTCTCGTCCTCAGCCGACAAATCGCTGAGGGCCATGGCGGGTCGCTGACGCTCGACAATCGACGCGACCGCTCCGGATGCAAAGCCTCCCTTCGTCTCCCGATTGAATCGCGCCGGAGTCCGGCGGCCTGAGCGAGCCTGTTCAGGCTGATGGTTTTTCGTGTAGAGTCCTGAACCGTGGCTCGTATTGTCGAAAGGACGCGTCGAATCGATGCCGACGTCATCACGGGGTTGGACCCCCATTATTTCTGTTGCCCTTCTGGCCGCCTGGTCACTCACACCGCGCCCTGCGTCCGCGCAAGCTTCCTGGCTCGACGTCTATCGGGAACCAGCCAGCCGAATCATCGGTGAAGCGCTGTCATCCACGTTCGCGTGGAACCGCCTCGCCGAGCTCACCGACGACATCGGCAACCGCCTGAGCGGCACGCCGCAGCTCGACCGGGCCATCCAGTGGGCTGTCGAACAAATGAGGCGTGACGGACTGGAGGACGTGCGGACCGAGCCGGTGATGGTGCCGAAATGGGTGCGCGGCGCAGAGAGCGCCGCGATCGTCGCGCCCGTCACGCACCGAATGGCGATGCTCGGCCTCGGCGGCAGCGTCGGCACGCCGACCGATGGCATCGAAGCGCCCGCTCTGGTGGTGCGCAGCTTCGACGAGCTCGAGTCCAAGGCCGCCTACGCGAAGGGTCGCATTGTCGTGTTCAACGTTCCGTTCACGACGTACGGACAGACCGTCGAGTACCGGGGCTCCGGCGCGACACGCGCGGCGCGGCTTGGCGCGGTAGCGGTCCTGGTTCGCGCGGTCGGCCAACCGGGTTTGCGGACGCCGCATACGGGCGCCCTTCGCTATGCCGATCAGACACCGAAGATTCCAGCCGCCGCCATCGCGGGTGAAGACGCCGACCGTCTGCAGCGTCTCCAGGATCGTGGCAAGGCCCCGGTCGTCAGTCTGAAGATGGAAGCTCGCACCGATCCGGACGTCGAGTCGGCAAATGTGATCGCCGAGATCAAAGGATCCGAACTGCCGCAGGAAATCGTCCTCGTCAGCGGCCATCTCGATTCCTGGGACGTCGGAAGCGGCGCAACCGACGATGGTGGTGGATGCATCGTGACGTGGGAAGCCGCGCGGATTCTGAAGAAGCTGAACCTCAGGCCGCGGCGGACGGTGCGGGTCGTGCTCTGGACCAACGAGGAAAACGGCACGAAGGGTGGCCTCGCCTATCGCGACCAGCACACGGTCGAACTGGCCAATCACGTGCTCATGCTGGAGTCCGACTCGGGCGTCTTCAAACCGCTTGGCTTTGGATTCACCGGCGGCGATCAGGCGCGATCCACCGTCGCCGCCATTGCGAGCCTCCTCGCAGGTATTGGTGCCGATCACATCGGCCCGAATGGCGGGGGCGCCGACATCGGGCCGAGTGTGCAGGCGGGAGGCATGCCCAGCATGTCGCTCGATGTGGAGGGATCGCGCTACTTCGTCATCCATCACACCGAGGCCGACACGATCGACAAGATCGATCCCGTCGAGATGGCCAAGTGCGCCGCTGCCGTGTCCGTGATGGCGTTCGTCGTCGCCGACATGCCGACGAGGTTGCCCCGGTGACCGACCGCGCCTCGCGACTGCCGCAGCCCCGCCGCGAATCAGATGACCGACGCGGCCTTTTGGAGGCATCCGCGCCGACACGCATTGACCTGGCGGGCGGCACCATCGACATCTGGCCACTCTATCTGTTCCACGAAGGCGCGCAGACCATTCACGCGGCTATCAGTCTCCGGGCACGCGCCAGTCTCGCGCGTCGTTCCGACGGACGTCTGGTATGGGATTCGGTGGACACCGGACGGCACGTTGACCTGCAGCACTGGTCCGAGGTGAGCCACTATCCGGAAACCGGCCTCATCGGCAGGCTGCTCTACTATTTCCGCGCCGAGAATCTGACCATCACGACGAGCAGCGAGAGTCCGGCCGGCGCGGGCATCGCGGGATCGTCGGCGCTCAATATCGCCGCCTGCGCGGCGCTGGCAAAGTGGTTGGGGCTGACACTCAGCGATGATGCGCTGATGGAAACGGCGCAGAACCTCGAGGCACAGGCCATCGGAGTACCGACCGGCCTCCAGGATTTCCGGCCGGCCTTGCACGGAGGGATCGCTGCACTCGAGCTCCGGCCTGACGGACCACGAAGAGTTGCGCTCGACATCTCGCCGCCGGAGCTCGAGGAGCGGCTCATCCTCGTCTATACGGGCGAGCCCCGTGCCTCGGGCACGAACAACTGGGAGATTACCAAGCGCCACATCGATGGGGATCCGAACATCCATCGACTCTTCGATCGCATTCGCGATGCGGCCGTGACGATGAGAAGCGCGCTCGAACGGCGCGATTGGGACGAAGTCGGACATCAGATCGCCTCGGACTGGGACACGCGCAAACGTCTCGCGCCAGGCGTGACCACCCCTGTCATCGATCGGCTGATGGACCGGGCTCGTGCCGCGGGGGCGCTTGCCGCCAAGGTGTGCGGAGCCGGCGGCGGCGGGTGTGTGTTCTTCTTCGCGGATCCATCCAAGGTTCCCGCCGTTCGTCAGGCGCTGCTCGCGGAGAAGGCCCGCGTGCTCGACTTCCACATCGAGTCCCAGGGACTGCTGCTTGGATAACCAGTCGATTGCGCGTGTCTTCGAGGAGATTGGCGATCTGCTCGAAATCAAGGGCGAGAACCCGTTCAAGATTCGCGCGTATCGGAACGCGGCCGACCTGATCGTGACATGGTCGGGCCGCGTCGCGGACCTGAGCGACGCGGATATTCGCGGGCTTCCCGGCGTCGGCAAGGATCTGGCGGCGAAGATCCGGGAGCTCATCGACACTGGACAATCGACGTATCACGCCGAGCTGCTCCAGGAATTCCCGCCGACCATCCTCGACGTCCTTCGTCTGCAGGGCGTCGGACCCAAGACCGTCGCGCTGCTCCATCAACACCTTGGAGTGGCCAGCCTCGACGATCTCGAACGCGCGGCAAAGGAAGGCCGGCTGCGCGATCTCCGCGGCATGGGTCGCAGGAAGGAAGAGCTCATCCTCCGGGCGCTCGCCGAACGGCGCGAGCGCGAAGGACGCCATCTGCTCGCCGATGTCGCCGAGGTCGCACGGGAGCTCATCGACGACCTGCGGAAGGCAGGCAGCCGGGGCGACCTCATCCCTGTCGGGAGTCTCCGGCGCGGCACCGAAACCTGCGGGGATCTCGACATTCTTGCCGTCGGCGACACGCCCGCCCTCATGGCCGCCTTCACGAGTCATCCGCTCGTCGAGCGCATCCTTGCGCAGGGCGACACGAAGTCGAGCGTGCTCCTGCGGGGCCGCCTGCAGGCCGACCTGCGCCTCGTCGGCCCTGAGAGCCGAGGCGCGGCGCTTCAGTACTTCACGGGCTCGAAGGCGCACAACGTCAGCCTGAGGGACCGCGCTCTTCGCATGGAGATGAAGCTCAACGAATACGGGTTGTTTCGAACCGACGATGGGACCGTGCTGGCAGGTGAAACCGAGGAGGGCATCTACGCCGCGCTCGGCTTGCCCTTCATTCCCCCCGAGCTCCGCGAGGGCCACGGAGAGATCGACACGGCCGAAGCGAACGGTCTCCCGGATCTCATCGAGCGTGGGCACCTGAAGGGCGATATTCATTCGCACACGACGGCCACCGATGGACGCGACGACATCGTCACCATGGCTCGGGCCGCGCGAGAGGCCGGGCTCGAGTATCTCGCCATCACCGATCACAGCCAGGCGCTCGCGATGGCGAACGGCCTCGACGAGAGGCGCGCCCTGGCGCACGCGGCTCAGATTCGTGCCTTGTCGCGCCAGTTTTCTGACCTGACGCTTCTGGCGGGCATTGAGTGCGACATTCGTGCGGACGGCACCCTCGATCTCGAGAACGAATGCCTGGCCCAGCTCGATGTGGTCATCGCGTCTGTGCATTCCTCGATGACGCAGGACGAGTCACAGATGACTGCGCGCATTCTTCGCGCGATGGAGTCGCCATGGGTGGACGTGATCGGGCATCCCACCGGGCGCCGTCTTCTCAAACGGCCGCCCTTTGCGCTCGACTTCGGCGCAATCGCCAGTGCGGCGGCCCGCCTCGGAGTCGCCCTCGAGATCAACTGTCAGGTTGAGCGGCTCGACCTGTCCGATGTCAATGCCCGGCTGGCCCGCGATCGTGGCGTCATGCTGACCATCGGATCCGATGCGCACGCCAGTCGCGAATTCGATCGGCTCAAATGGGGTACGGTCGTGGCTCGACGCGCCGGTCTCCGTGCGGCAGACATTCTGACGACAAGACCGCTGGATCAATTCCGCGCTGGTTTGCGCCGGGCGCGAGCGACGGCCTGACGTGCGCGATGGATAAGGTCTCCAGGATCAAGGAGCTTTATCTTCGCGCGTCGCGCCACACCATTCGGCGCGACCTGGCGACGGCCATCGAGATTCTCAAGTCCATGGACACCGAGGACGAACGGCAGCGCGCCGCCGTCTTCATGGACGGGCTGTCGCAGCTCAGGTCTGAATGGGCGGCCCGGCACAGCGGGACGGCCCTGAAAAAGGGGGCGCGACGTCGCCGATGAGCCAGGAGCGCTACCGATGGCTGGCGTCGGCGACCACGCGTTTGCGCGCAGCGATCCGCAGGGACTCGGGCACGTTCCGGTCGATCGACAGAAGCTTGAGATCGCGATCGTGCAGCCGCGCGAGCAGATTCATCGAAATGGCCAGCGGCGTCTTGGGGTTGCGAGCCAGGCCCGACGCGACCGCATAGTTTCGGACCCACGTCCGCGTCGTCCCGATTATCCGCAGCACTTCTTCTGAGAGATTCGCCATCCGCGAATAGGCCTCGATTTCGGTCTCGGTGACCTTCGGGCTGCTCAGCACGGCGATCGCGACGAGCTTGTTCGGGTCGCGGATGAGGACTGCGCGACACTCGCGTGACCCCTTCATGGCTATCCCAATGCGCTCGCTAATCCCGAGGAGTGACAGGTTCTGTGGTGTCGGGGCCGTTTTCTGCGGGACCGAAGGCTCCGGCGCAGTGTCGATGAGAGGCTCATCGGCGGTCTCCGCCGCGGTCTCGGCAGGCTGGATTCCGCGCTCGGCAAAAAACTCGCGGAACGCCGTGGGCGCATCGGGCCGCGCCAGAAATGCCCGGAGCGCGTCGACTTGGATGTTCGCCAGCGTCTCCTCGGCTGCCTCCCTGATGTTTTCGTCGGGATCTTCGGTCAGGAGAATCAAGAGGGCGAGCTGCTCGTGCGCGCGCGGCGCAATCGCGCCTTGTGCCGCGAGCAGACGAAGGTCCACCGCGACCTCGCCACGACGGAAGTAGTCCAGCAACGGAGTTGTCACGGAAACACTTAAGGTCGACAGGTCAAAGGGTCTGAGGGTCACAAGGTTGCAGGTTACCCTTCGACCTTGGGCCCTCGTTCGACTTATCGTCCCGTAAGGTAGGTGCGATAGTTATCGAGCGTGATTCTCCAGGTGACGACGCTACCCGGCGTGCCCAGAGGACGGGCCTCTTCCCCATTGATCTGAAGAAGAAGCGCGCCGGCATTTCCGGCTGTGAGCAGGATCTCTCGACCGGCACGCAGCACCACCTGATCGCCGCCCGGCAAGAGGCGCGCCAGCACCCGCTTTCGATCGGCCGACGCCGACACCCAGCATTGATCCGTCGTCTTGAGCGAAACAACGAGTTCCTGACCGGCCTCCGCCGTTGCGGCTGAATCCGTGTCGCCGGCCGTCCCAATCGGGTCGGCAGCGGCCTCGGTCTCGGCAGAACTGTCGCCCGCGTTCGTCGCGACGCGTGGCGCCTCCGAGGCGGCAGGCCGCTCCGGCTCAGCCGCCGATGGCGTGACACGCCGGCCCGCAAACACGAAATACAGGATGGCGATGGCAATCGGGAGACTGAGAAGGATGAGCTTCACGACCGTCTGCGCCAGCCGCCGCTCGTTCTCGACGCTCAGGTTCTCTTCCGCATCGAACGCGACTGGACGAGCCGAGACGCCGGGATCCTGCGGGAAGCGTTCGATAAAATCCCGCACGGCGCGCTCAGGATCGAGGCCAACCTCGCCCGCGTACGATCGCACGAACGCGCGGGTGAAGATGCCACCCGGGAGCCGACCCACATCGTTTTTCTCGAGGGCCTCGAGCACGCTGACGGAGATCTTGGTGCGACGGGCAATCTGGTCGAGGGAGACGCCTCGTTGCTCCCGTGCCATGCGTAGCTGGGCGCCGAAGTCCGAAGCGATACGGTCGGCCATGAATCAGGTGGGCCGGCGCAGTCGCGGCGCCGACGCTGAGTCTGCCGCTATGTTAGGGATGAGGTTGCGATCTGTCAAACGCGAGGCGGGCGGCCCGGACACGCCGAGCGAGATCAGATCCGCGCCCGGATCGCCACGCGTCAAGGAAGAAGCCGATCGCCGCGAAGCCCGCGGCGCCGGTGCGCGCCACGTCTGGCAGTCTCTCAAGCGAGATTCCTCCGACAGCCAGAACCGGCAGCGAGACTCCGGACGCCGCAGCCGCAAGCTCGGCTGCGCCAAGCGATTTGTGATCCGGCGGCTTCGATGCGGTCGGAAACACCGTGCCGAGCATCACATAGTCGAGCCCTCCTGCTCCCTCGACAGCCGCCGCCTCGCTGGCGCTGTGAACGGACCGACCAATCACATGGCTAGCGGGAGCGATTCGGCGCGCATCCGCGCCGCTGAACGAGTCGCCGCGCAGGTGCGTGCCGTCAGCGCCGGCCGCAATCGCCACGTCCAGCCGGTCGTTGACGACGATTCTTGTCCGACTGCCACGCACGGCTTCAACGGACTGCGCCGCCAGTTGCACGAGCGCCTTTGCCTCCAGATCTCGCTCGCGAATCTGGACGAGGTCCACGCCCGCCGAAGCAGCGCTGGTGATAAGCAGAATCAATTGTTCGAAGGTGGTCCGATCGTCCGCACCCATGCGGCGACGATCGGTGATGAGGCAGATGGTGCACGACGGAGGGTCGGACATCGCCGGCGACCCTCAGTCCGCGCTGGCGAGTGGCCCGCTCTGGGCCGCCGATCCGGTGTCAAACGAGGGCAATCCCCCCTTGCGCGAGGTGAGCGCCGCCGCGAGCTCGGCCAGGCCGAAGCAGACGTTGACGATGCCCAGGCCCGACAGGGCGCCGCGAACGTAGTTGTTGGTCAACACGGTCCGCAGCACGGCCGAGCCCTCGACAAAGTAGTTACGTTCCCAGAAGACGGACCATGGGATCACCACGAGGAGCAGGCCGACTTCCAGGAAATATGCGATTGTCAGCAGCCGTCTGAGCAGGTCGCTTACCCTTTGGCCTGAAGCTTCGACAGCCGCTCGACACGCGGCCCGACGTCGCGATAGTCGTCTGCGTCGGCCTGCAGCTCCAGGTACACCGCCAACGCCCGGGCGGCCTCGTCGTTGGCTTCGAGCGTCCGGCCCAGCTCATAGAGCAACCGGCGCCCGTCCTCGATCGAGGTGGCCGGAGCCTCGGCGGCTCGTTCGAGCCACTCGATCGCCTGCCCCAGCCTGCCCTGCTCAGTGTACATCCTGCCAATCAAGGACGCCGCACGGAAAAGATGACGGGATGACCGGGCCGCGATCTCGAGCGCCTGAATGGCCTCGGCTGTCATGCCCAATTCGCGGTAGGTCAGGCCCAGCTTGAAGTGCTGCTCCGCCGCTTCCGCCGTGTCCTCGAGTGTGACTTCGCGGCGAAAATCGTCGAAAGCTCCATCCGAGCCGTCCGGGTTCTGCGAGAGGGTTCCCGTTCCCCCGCCGGGATGAGGCGCGGCCGAGTGCAGCTTGCCAATGGCATCGCTCAGATCGACTTCGACAACCTCCACCTGGTCGAGCCCGACGATGCTCAGGCCTTCGGAATCGTCTCCCCGCAGCACGGCATTCACGTCGATCGCATTCAGGCTCAATGCAAACTGGGGGTCCGTGTTCGGTTGCCGGGTACCGATCCGGCTCGCGGGCTGGCCGGACGCCGCGCGTCGGTTTGATTGTGCGACGGCCCCGAACGGCGACGGGCGACTCAGGCAATCCGCAATGACGCGATCGGGATTGGTTTCACCCTCGAGAGTCAGGGCCTGCCGGAAGCGCTCGATGTTCCCCACATTCCACGGCTCGCGGATCACGAGATCCTCCGCGATGACACGGGCCTGCGGCCCCGCACCGGTCGCCAGGTAGGCATCGGCAAGCTTGATCTGCGCAGCCACCATGACCTCATCGAGGCCCGCATCGACGGACACGTCGATCAGCTTGAGAATCGCCGGAATATGAGCCGGTCTGCACTCGACGAATGAGCGGAGCGTGCTCATGGCGAGGTCCCACTCTTCACGTGCGGCCAGATCGGCTGCAACGACCTCGACGCAGTGAAACGCAACGTTGACATCGCGTTGGGCGTCCGCCATCTGCAGGATCTGTGTCCGAGCCTCGGGAATCTGCTGAAGCAATTGCTGCAGGACTTCGCGGGCGCCTTCGTGGTTGGTCCGCTCGAACTCCGCGGAGGCCCGTGCCAGCGATTCTTCGACGTTCACAGATTTTCTCGGGTCTGGCCCGGTCGTTCGGACGCGGGTGCTCGAATCAGATTCCGCGTGTGCATTACTGCGCACTCGCCTCGGCCCGCGCGTAGCCCCCACGTCCCCCTCCTTGCGCGTCCCTTTCCTGGATGCCGACTGACCCTGGGACTGGGTCTGTTGCTTCTTCCCAGCGACGCCTGCGAGCTCTGCCACCCTCTTCGCCGCGTGCTCATCGTCCGGATTCGTGCGAAGGATCTTCTTGTAGAGCGCCAGGGCCTTGGGAATAAGTCCCTGGCGGACCAGCCTGTCGGCCATGCGGGTGTTCTGCATAACCGCCTTATCGAGCCGGACGGGCCCGAAAAAGAGAGGTCGGGCCACGGAAGTGGTCCGCCCGACACGGCATGGGAGCGGCCCATCGACGAACAGCGGGCGGAGGTTAGGCCAGCGAGTCGAAGAGCGAGGGCGGACGGAATGACCGCCGGTGAAGCGACGAGTAGCCGAAGCGGGCGACGGCCGACAGGTGCTCCGCCGTCGCGTACCCCTTGTGGCGGTCGAAGCCGTACCGCGGATCCAGGCGGTGCAGCTCCATCATTTGGCGGTCTCGCGTCACTTTCGCGACAATCGACGCGGCGGCAATCGCCGAGCAGCGGCGATCACCGTGCAGGACGCCGCGCTGCGGGAGCACCAGGTGGGGAATGCGAAAGGCATCCACGAGCACCAGATCCGGCAGCGGCTCAATCATCATCACCGCCTCCCGCATCGCCCTCAAAGAAGCCTGGTGAATGTTGATGCGATCGATCTCGCCGGGCTCGATCGATGCGACGCCCCAGCCGACGGACTTCTCGACGATCACGTCGTACAGGCGATCGCGTTCCGCTTCAGGGACCTGTTTGGAGTCGCAGACGCCGGGAATGTAGCGATCAGGGTGAAGGATCACCGCCGCAGCGACGACGGGCCCGGCAAGACAACCGCGGCCCACCTCATCGACACCCGCGACCCGCACGAACCCGAGACGCCGGAAGGCGTTCTCGAGAGTTCGCATCGCGCGCGAGCGTGGCATCGCAGGAACGGGGACCGGGCCGCCTCGTCCTCGCCGGTCAGGTCCGGGAGGGTTGCTTGTCTTCGCGCATCCGGGCAGCCTTGCCCTTGAGATCTCTCAGGTAGTACAGTTTCGCGCGACGGACCCGCGCGGACCGGACCACCTCGATGCGCTGAATGATTGGCGAATGGAGCGGGAAGATTCGCTCGACTCCCTGTCCGAACGACACCTTCCGGACCGTGAAGGATGCGCGGGCGCCTCCTCGATGCATCCCAATCACGATGCCCTCGAAGATCTGAATGCGTTCCTTTTCGCCTTCCCGAACCTTCACGTGCACGCGAACCGTATCCCCGGGCCTGAATTGCGGTCGCTCCGCGACCTGCGTTTTTTCAACGATGTCGATTGCGCCCATCTCTCGATCCCTCCTCACGGCCTTCCATCAGATCCCGCAGGATCTGTCGTTCCTCATCGTCGAGCGTCGCCTGCGCCAGAAGCTCGGGCCGACGCTCGAGCGTGCGTTCCACGGCGCGACGCTTCCGCCAGGCCTCGATCTCGGCGTGGTGTCCCGAGAGCAGGACCTCCGGCACCCGCATGCCGGCAAATTCCGACGGGCGGGTGTAGTGCGGAAAATCCAGCAGCCCGCGCGCGAACGAATCAGCCTCGACCGATCGCTCGTCTCCGACGACGCCGGGCTTCAATCGGGCCACGGCGTCAACGATGACTCCGGCGGCGAGTTCTCCGCCGGTCAGCACATAGTCGCCGATCGAGATCTCCTCGGTCGCCAGATGCTGGCGCGCCCGTTCATCAACACCTTCGTAGCGTCCGCACAGGACCACGATATGCGACAGCCGGCTGAGCCTCACGGCCTCGGTCTGATTGAACCGGCGGCCCTGAGGCGTCGTCAGCACGACCGCGTTCGGCTTGCCGCGATCGCGGCCGATCGTTTCCACGGCGCGAAAGAGCGGCTCCGCCTTCAGCACCATGCCCGGACCGCCTCCGTACGGCACGTCATCGACGACACGATGTCGATCCTCGGTGAAGTCCCGCAGGTCGTGGACTCGGACATCCAGCAACCCGGCCGTGATCCCTCTCGCCACGACGCCGTCTGCCAACAGCGCCTGGACCATGCGTGGAAAGATCGTGACGATGTCGAACTTCACGTCAGTCGCCGCCTGTCGATCCGGACAAGCGGCCCCGCTGATTCAGGTCGAGCAGCCCCTCCGGCGGATCGATCACAATCATTGCCCCGGCCGGATCGATCGACGTGCAAATCTCTCGCGCGAAAGGCACGAGCACTTCGCCCGCTGGTCCGTCCACGACCAGCCGGCTGACCCCGGCATGGCCTTCCACGGCCTTGACGACGCCAATGACCTCGCCGCTCAGCGTCTGCACCCGACAGCCCACGAGGTCGTGGTGATAGTACTGACCGTCACCAAGCTTCTGGAGGAGGCCTCTTGGCACTCGAAGCTCGCTCCCCGCCAGCGCCTCGGCGTCGTCGATGTCGATCACGCCCGACACGCCGATGATCGGCCGTCCCCGATGAAAACGCAGCGAGATCACTTCGAGTCGGTCGACCCGATCGCCGCGGCGGGCAAAGAGCGTCGCGCCGGGTCGAAACCGCTGTTCGGCAAAGTCCGTCTCAGGATCGACGATCACCTCGCCGCGGCTCCCCTGCGCGCGCGCGATCCATCCGACGACCGCCATCTCGTCCCACGCGGTACTCGCCGGGACAGTGCTTGTGGCCACGATCGACGGAAGCCTCAGCCTTGAGGCCGGTCCCGCACCTCGAGGGTCGCGCGCAATCCGTGGCGATCGGCCGTGGCAGCCACGAGGGTCCGCAGAGCAGCAATCGTCCGGCCCTGTCGTCCGATGAGCTTACCGACCTCGCTTGGGGACGCGAACACCTCGATCAGCGTCGTCCCGCGATGTTCGGTCTCGACCACCCGAACACTACCTGGCTGGTCGACAAGCGCCCTCACCAACACATCCACAACGTCCTGCAGCTGGCTCACTGTCCCGTCGCTCCCCCGTCGGCCGGCGCCGGCGTCTCGGCCGTACCGGCGGCCGGACCTTGATTCGTCTGGTGACGCGCCATGAGCGTGCGCACCGTGTCGGACAACTGCGCACCCTTCTTCTGCCAGGCCGCCACCTTCTCGCGGTCGATATCAACCGTGGCTGGACGGGTCCGCGGATTGTAGTGCCCGACGATCTCGACGAAATTGCTGTCGCGGGCGGCATGGGAGTCGGTCACCACCACGCGATAGAACACGCGTTTCTTCGAACCTGCACGTCTCATCCGAATAGCCAGCATGACGTTCCTCGTCTCGCTTCTGTCATCAACCGCAGCCCGCGCCGTCAGGCTCAGGCCAACCCACCCCACGATCGCAACGATCGCGCGCCACCGCGTCCGAAGCGGCTTCCTCGGCCTCCCCGGCTCATGCCGCCGAGCGTCTTGAGCATCTTTCGCATCTGCACGAACTGCTTGAGGAGCCGGTTGACGTCCTCGACGGATGTGCCGCTGCCGCGTGCGATTCTCTTGCGCCGGCTGCCGCTGATGATGTGCTGATTCCGTCGCTCGTACGGCGTCATCGATCCAATGATGGCCTCGATCCGCGACAACTGCTTCTCATCGGGCTTCGCCTGGGCCAGCTGTTTCATGTTCCCGAGGCCGGGAATCATCGACATCACCTGTTCGAGCGGCCCCATCCGCTTGATCGCGGCCAGTTGATCGCGAAAGTCTTCAAGGGTGAAATCGTCCGTGCGCAGCTTCTGCTCGAGGCGCTCCGCTTCGTCGGCATCGATCGCCTGCTCGGCTTTCTCGATGAGCGACAGTACATCGCCCATCCCGAGCAGTCTCGACACGATCCGATCAGGATGGAACAACTCGAGGTCTTCCAGGCGTTCACCGCTTCCGACAAATGCGATCGGCACCCCGACGACCGATACGACCGACAGCGCCGCGCCTCCGCGCGCGTCACCATCCAGCTTGCTCAAGATGACGCTCGTCACGCCGATGCGGCGATTGAACTCGCCCGCGCTCTTGATCGCATCCTGACCGGTCATTGCATCCGCAACATACAGCGCGTCGGTCGGCTCGACGGCATTCTTGATGTCCTGCAGCTCGCCCATCAACTCGTCGTCCACGTGCAGACGACCCGCCGTATCGACAATCACGACATCGAATCCGAGGTTACGCGCCGCCGAGAGCGCGCCCTGCGCGCGCGACACGGGATTCATGTCGCCGACGGGCTCGTGCACCCGAAGGCCCGCCTTGGCGCCCAGCACACTCAGCTGCTCGATGGCCGCCGGACGTCTGACGTCGGTCGACACAAGGAGCGGATGCCGGCCCTGGGCTGCCAGCCATCGCCCCAGCTTGGCCGCCGTCGTCGTCTTGCCAGATCCCTGCAGGCCGAGGAGCAGGATCACGCGCGGCGCGCGTGCGGCGGTGGCCTGGAACCCGCTCTCCGTGTCGCCAAAGAGCGCCAGCATTTCGTCGCGAACAATCTTGATGACGTGCTGCGACGGGGTCAGGCTCCTCAGAACCTCCTGATTGACCGCGCGCACCCGCACGCGGTCGATGAATGCCTTGACCACCTTGAAGTTCACGTCGGCTTCGAGGAGGGCCAGCCGAATCTCGCGAAGGGTTGTCTCGATGGTGCTCTCCGACAGCCGCGCTTCGCCGCGCAGCTTCCGGAATACCTCGTCGAGACGACCGGCGAGTGTTTCGAACATGTGTCAGCAGGATCGGAGACGTAAACTCCGGCAGCGCAAACAGTTATCGTAGCTCAGTGGTTGCGCGGGTGTCAACGTGACGGATGCTGGCCGATCGGAACCTACACCGATGACAGCTTGTGACCCAGCTTCTGCTTCTTGGTGGTCAGGTATCGCCGCGTGGAGTCTGATGCCGGAATCTCGATGGGCACTGACTCGGCGACCGACAGGCCATAACCCTCGAGCCCGACGAACTTGCGTGGATTGTTCGTGAGCAGCCTCATCGACTTGATGCCCAGATCGCCCAGGATCTGCGCGCCAATCCCGTAGTCGCGCTGGTCGGGTTTGAAGCCGAGACGCTCGTTCGCTTCGACAGTGTCAAAGCCCTGGTCCTGAAGCTCGTACGCCCGGATCTTGTTGGCCAGCCCGATTCCTCGGCCTTCCTGATCGAGATACAGCAACACGCCTCGCCCCTCCCGCTCGATTCGCGCCATGGCCGCCTCGAGCTGCGAGCCACAGTCGCAGCGCGCCGAGTGGAACACATCGCCGGTCAGGCAGCGTGAATGCACTCTGATCATCACGTCACGGCCCTCGCCTATCTCCCCTTTCACCAGCGCGACGTGTGTCTTGTGATCGATCAGGCTTTCGTACGCGTACACCTTGAACGCGCCCAGTTCCGTAGGAAGATCTGCCGATGCCACTCGCTTGACGAGCCGTTCAGTCCGCATGCGGTACTTGATCAGGTCCGCAATCGTGATCATCAGCAGGCTATGGCGCTTCGCGAACTTCTGCAGCTGCGGTATCCGCGCCATCGTGCCGTCGTCGTTCATGATTTCGCAGATCACACCGGCCGGATAGAGCCGGGCGATCCGCGCGAGATCAACCGCTGCTTCCGTTTGGCCCGCCCTGACCATCACGCCGCCGGCACGCGCCCTCAGCGGAAACATGTGTCCCGGACGCGCGAGGTCGGCCGGTCGCGTACGAGCATCGATCGCCGCGAGGACAGTGGCGGCCCGGTCACTGGCGGAAATGCCGGTGCTCGTCGAGCCCTTGGCTTCGATCGACACGCAGAACGCCGTATCGAAGCGCGCGGTGTTCTGGTTGACCATCAGCGGAATCTCGAGCTCGTCGAGACGCTCTCCGGTCATGGGCATGCAGATCAAGCCCCGGCCGTGCTTCGCCATGAAATTTATGTGCTCGGCCGTAATCTTCTCCGCCGCTATCGTCAGGTCGCCTTCGTTCTCACGATCCGCATCGTCGACGACGATGATCATCCGTCCGGTCTGGATGGCTTCGATCGCGTCCTCGATCTGTGAGAATGGACCTGTCTTCCTTCGAGTACCTTTGGCGATCTTGAGAGCAGTCATGCGGATCCTCTGAGACACTGCGTCACCGTCTCACGCGCCAGGCACTGTTTCCCTGGCCACGCCGGCGTTCATCAGCTCAACGGCTCGGGCGACGTACTTTCCAACCATGTCGCACTCCAGATTGACACGATCTCCGATCTTCCGACTTCTCAGATTGGTATGAGTCCACGTATAGGGAATCACCTGAACGTCCAGGGTCTCCCCGTCGAGCCGCGCGATGGTGAGGCTAATGCCATCAACGGCAACGGAACCCTTCGGGATCAGGTACCGGCCAACCACTGCCGGAAAGCCGATCGTGACCCACCACGAGTCGCCGTCGCCTTTCAGCGCTTCGATGCGTCCGGTCGCGTCCACATGGCCCTGGACGAAGTGCCCGCCGAGGCGAGAGTCGGCGCGCAGCGGTCGTTCGAGATTGACGAGCGCACCCGGTCGCAGTCCCGTCAATGCGGTGACTCTCGCCGTCTCCGGGCCGATGTCTGCCCCCACGACGTTCGGCGCGCACTCCGCCACGGTGAGACACACGCCGTTCACCGCCAGGCTCTCGCCAAGGGTCAACTCGGCTGCGAGAGCTGTCGCAATGACGACTCTCGTCCCATCCGCCGTGGCGGTTGTCGCCGCGATCTCGCCAACGGCCTCAATGATTCCGGTGAACATCGCCCTCTATGAGAACATCCAAGCCCAGCGCGCGAATGCGGGGGGCGGACATGTCGGCCATCCCGAATTCGTCGGCTCCAAGCCATGGCACGCCGCCACCAAGGGCGACCGGCGCCACGTAGATCTGAGCATAGTCGACAATGCCCGCCTCGAGCGCAAGACGATGCACTGTCGTCCCGCCCTCGAGAAGGACCGACGTCAGACCCAGTTCGCCGAGCCTCTTGAAACCATTGGAGATGCCGTCGTCGAGAGCCGTTTCGATCGTGGCGCCAGCGTGCTTGAGCGAGGCCGCCTGGTCTGCCCGCCTCCGGACGGCTTCACGTGTGGTCAGGATCACAATGGGACCTGAAGGCAGCGTGTCGAACAGTCGAGCCGACGGGTCAATCTTCAGGTGTCGGTCGAAGATGACCCGCGTCAACGGTCGATGGCGATACAGCATTCTGACCGTCAGGAGGGGATCGTCCACCACAACTGTGGTCGCACCCACGGCGACGGCGTCGACCGACGCCCGCATGAGCTGCGAATGGCGCTGCGCCGCCAAAGACGTCAGCGCCGTTCGAACACCAGGCGTCGCCGCGATGCAACCGTCGAGGCTGGTGGCGATCTTCATGATGACAGCCGGGCGCTTCCTGGTGATGAGCGTGAAGAATGCGCGGTTCAAACGCCGAGCCACGTCAGCACGTAGTCCCGTCTCCACGTCCAGGCCATGAGACCGAAGGAACTCAATGCCTTTCCCATTCACGAGCGGGTTCGGATCGGCTGTCGACAGAACGGTCCTGACGATGCCAGCCTGCACGACGCGCTCGACACAAGGTCCCGTCCTTCCCTGATGGCAGCACGGCTCCAGTGTGCAGTAGAGGGTGGCTCCCCGGGCGCCTTCTCCTGCCTCAGCCAGCGCCTGCACCTCCGCGTGCGCCTCCCCGGCGGTCTCGTGGTAGCCGTGACCGACCACGACACCGTCGCGAACGATCACCGCGCCGACCATTGGATTCGGGCTGCAGCGACCTGCGCCACGCTCCGCAAGATGCAGCGCGCGGTCCATGTAATCGACGTCAGACAACATGACGTCGTCGCCTACCACCTTTCGACAAACAAGGCGTCCACATACTCGTCGGCGGAAAACGGAATCAGATCGTCGATACCTTCGCCAATCCCGACGTACCGGATAGGGACGAGGAGGTCCTGTGCGATCGCCACGGCGATTCCGCCCTTGGCCGTCCCATCGAGTTTGGTCAGGACGATGCCGTTCACGCCCGCAGCCGCGATAAACTCCTTCGCCTGCACCAGCCCATTCTGACCAACCGTCGCGTCCAGCACCAGCAGCACCTCGTGCGGCGCGCCAGACACCTCGCGAGCGGCGATACGCCGGATCTTATCGAGCTCGCTCATGAGGTTGGTCCGTGTGTGGAGACGTCCGGCCGTATCGACAATGATCGGGCTGCAGTGTCGCGCCTTTCCTGCCCTGAGCGCGTCAAACACCACAGCCGCGGGATCGGCGCCTTCGCGCGCTCGCACCAGCTCGACGCCCGCTCGCTCGGCCCACACGGCGAGCTGTTCCACGGCAGCGGCGCGAAACGTATCTGCCGCGCAGATCAAGGGACGCTCGCCGGCCGATCGATAGAGGTTCGCAAGTTTCCCGGCAGTCGTCGTTTTGCCCGTGCCGTTGACGCCGACCATCAGGACAACGCGAGGAGTCTGACCATTTGCAGGAACGGGGCTGGTTGCCCGGAAGATTGACAGAATCTCCAGCCGGACGAGCTGGCGGAGGCTTTCACCGTGGCCGGACTGCCGCGCGACGGCCTCGATGATCCGAGCCGTCGCCGACGCGCCGACGTCGGCCGTCAGCAGCAATTCTTCGAGGGCTTCGAGCGTCTCGACGTCGGCGGGCTGAGCGCGCCGTTCCGGCGTGTCGGCCCGCCCGACAATTGTGTCGAACCGCTGGACCAGCTGCTGGGTCGTCCGGCTCAGCCCCTCGCGGATTCGGCTGAACACACCCATCGACCGATCCTATCATTCACTTTCCGATTCGGCCCTCTGGCGGCGGAGCATCAGATCCTCGACAGCCGCGCGCGGCTCCTTCCTTCCCGCGAGCACTTCGGCCATCTGCGCGGCAATGGGCAGCTCGACGCCGTGGCGTGCGCCGAGTGACAGCGCAGCGCCGGTCGTGCGAACACCCTCGGCAACCATACGCATGCCGGCCAAGATCTCATCGAGCGGCTTGCCGCGCGCCAGCTCGATGCCGACGTGCCGGTTGCGACTGAGATGCCCCGTGCAGGTCAGGACGAGATCGCCCAGGCCGGTGAGCCCGGCCAGGGTGGCTCGCTGGCCTCCAACAGCACAGGCGAGGCGAGTCGTTTCCGCGAGCCCGCGCGTAATCAGTGCGGCAAGCGCATTGTGTCCCAGGCCCAGTCCCTCGACCACGCCGGCGGCGATGGCGGTCACATTCTTCAGCGCACCCCCGATCTCGACACCGGGCACGTCGGGACTCGCATACAGCCTGAAATATCTGGCTCTGAACTCTCGCTGCACGGCTTCGGCCACATCGGGATTGATGGACGCCACCGAGACGGCCGTCGGCAACTGCCTCGCCACTTCCGCCGCAAAGCTTGGACCCGACAAAACCGCGAGCCGATCGGCGTCGCCGATCTCATCGGCGATCACTTCGGACATTCTCTGCAGCGTCTCACCCTCCAGGCCCTTGGTGGCGCTCACGATGATCGCATCCCGTGGCACGCAAGCGGCCGCCTCGCGCATGACCGCGCGGAGACCGTGAGACGGTACGGCACTCACGACGAACTGGACGCCGTCAAGGGCGCGAACAAGCGATGCCTCTGGCGTCACTGCGTCAGGAAATGGTGTGCCAGGAAGATAGGTTTGATTGACGCGCACGCGGCGCATGTCCTCGACGAGCTGCGCGTCGCGTGCCCATAACCGCACATCGTGCTTCAGATGCCCGAGATGAACGGCCAGCGCCGTCCCCCAGCCGCCGGCGCCCAGCACGCTGATCACACTCATGAACGCTTCAGTTCCAGCGCGATCACGCCCGCTGCCCCAGCCGGCGCTCCGTGCCTGCGTGCAGGCGCGCCAGATTCGCTCGATGACGCTCGAAAATGATGGCAGCCGCGACGATCGCGCCCACGGTGACCTGCCCCGGCGCATCGGTGAAATAGGCGATTGGGCCCAGCATCGCGGACGCGACGAGCGAGCCGAGCGATACGTATCGAGTCCACCACACGGTGATCACAAAGAGCGCGCCCGCGCACAATGCGGGGAGCGGAGTCAGCACGGCGAAAGCGCCACACGCTGTGGCCACGCCTTTGCCGCCTCGGAAGCCGATCCAGCACGGATACACGTGCCCGAGGATTGCTGAGAGCGCCGACGCGGCCTGCACCGCGGGATCCGGTATCAGAGCCCTGGAGACCCACACCGCGAGGGCGCCTTTCAGAATGTCGAGCCCCATCACGGTCAGCGCCGTCGTCAGACCCGCGGCGCGAAATGCATTGGCCGCGCCCACGTTGCCGCTGCCCGAGAGACGCAAGTCCACGCCACCCCGCCGTGCCAGGAGGTAGGCGAATGGCACGGAGCCCATCAGGTAGCTGAGAACGATCGGCAGAATCCACACGGCGATGTTGCCGCGCATTCTACAACGCGGCGCATGCCAGCTCAGTGTTTGCCTTCGAGGGTCGTTTCGAGGAGTGGCAGGTACGTGGCGCCGGAGGCCGCCAGGCGGCTTTCATACAGCGTGACCGTCTTCAGTACGCACGCGCCGGGAGCGTCGAGCGACAGACTTCGGAGAAATCGATGCGTGAGACGCTTGTCGGGCTTGCGAACGCGGCCAATCGTCAGGTGCGCTCTGAACTTTCGGTCTTCCGGGGAACAGCCCGCAAGCTCAAGACGCGCCTTCACCTCGTCGTGAACGGCGCGCAGTGTGTCGGCGCCGGACTCGATGCCCAGCCAGATCACACGTGCCGGCCCGGCTGTCGGGAACGCGCCCGCGCCCGCCAGTGACACGCTGCAGGGCGGGCTTTCCAGACCTGGCTCGAGTGCCGTGCGGATGGCCATCGCTCGTTCGTCCTCCACGTATCCGATGAACTGGAGTGTGAGGTGCAGTTGGTCGACGGCGACCCATCGCACCTGATCGACGATGCCGGCGTTCGCCAGCTGCCGGCGAAGATCCTCGATGCAGCCGCCCACGGCAGCCCTGACCCGATCGTCCAGATCAGCCGCAATGAACAGGCGCATAACACTCGGTTGGACGTCGTGGATGAAAGCGGATCACTGGAGGAGTCGTCGTACCATATCAAGCGCCACTTGTGACGCCTGGAACTTGACCTGCTCGCGTCCGCCCGGGAACCACGATGTGCGGGCAACGGTCTCGTCGCCATAGTCCACGGCGAGCGCCACGGTCCCCACCGGCTTTGTCGTCGTCCCTCCGCCCGGGCCCGCGATGCCGGTGATCCCGACGCCGATATCAACGCCCGCACGCTCGCGGATGCCGGCCGCCATCGCACGCGCGACCGCTTCGCTCACCGCGCCGTGCTCGTCGATGAGCTCCGCGGACACGCCGAGCAGATCCACCTTGGCGCTGTTGCTGTAGACGACCACGCCGCGCTCGACATAAGCAGAGCTGCCCGGCACGTCGGTCAGGCGCGACATGGTGAGGCCACCAGTGCACGACTCCGCGACCGCGATGCGCAGACCCAGCGTTCGCAAGCGGTCGCCGACCACCTCCTCCATCTGCCGGCCATCGACGCTGAAGATGTCCCCGCCAAGGACTCCACGAAGATCATCGATGGCTCGATCCAAGGTTGATGCGGCTTCGTCGGCCCCGAGCGCCCGGACGCTCAAGTGAAGCTCGATCTGACCGAAGCCCGCGAGGATGGTCACCCCGATGGCACGACTGTCCGCCGCCCACCGTGCATACACGGGAAGCGCCGCTTCTTCGACATGCGACTCGGTGCGGCCCGTCACCCGCACAATGCGTCTGAAAACACGTTCCGCACCCGCGCGCTCGAGGAGCGGACCGCGGACCAGGGCATCCATCATCGGCTTCAGCTCGCGCGGAGGGCCCGGAAGGAGCACCACGATCGCGCCGTCATGCTCGAGCCATAGCCCAGGGGCGGTGCCATACGGATTGGACAGCACCGTCGCGCCGTGAGGAACCATGGCCTGCCGACGGTTGATCTCCGGCATTCGCAGATTCCGGGATGCAAACCGCCGACGCAGTCCCTCAACCAGCTCTCCGCTCTCCTCGAGCGAACGATCCAGCACCGCAGCGACGACGTCGCGCGTGACGTCGTCGTCCGTCGGACCGAGCCCGCCGCTCAGCACGATCAAATCGGCTCGCTTCAACGACTCGGCGAAACACGTTCGCAGGTCTTGAGGATCGTCACCGACGACGAGCTTGGCACGCACCTCGATGCCGATTTCGTTCAGCCGTTCGGTCACGTAGAGCGAGTTGGTGTCGAGGCGATGCGGCGTCAACAGCTCACTGCCGACGGCGATGATTTCTGCTCTCACGGTCCGAAAGGCTCCATCGGGAGTTCATGCCGCCGGCAACACCCAGAGGAAGGCGCGCAGGGCCAGGTTCGCATACACACCGGCCATGACATCGTCGGCCACCATCCCCAACCCGCCGGGCAGGCGTTCAAAGCGACCCGCGGGAAACGGCTTGATGACGTCGAGCAGCCGGAACAGGAAAAAGCCTGCGCCGACTGTCCCCCAGTCGAAGGGCAAACCGACGAGCGTCACGAGCATGCCCGCCACTTCGTCGATCACCCCGGCGCCCGGATCGGTCGTCCCGAACACACGCTCGGCTACGGTGCCGCTCCAGATGCCCGCCGCGCACAGTACCAGAATTGCCAGCACCTCGGGCGTCACCGACACCGATGAGTGCACCAACCAATGCACGACGAGGCCTGCAGCGGAGCCGACCGTTCCCGGCGCGAACGGAAAATAGCCGATGTAGCCGAATGTGCAGAGGAAGACGGCAATGCGAGTCGTGAAGCCCGCGTCGCCGGTTCCATGGGCACTCCGCGGGCTCGTGGTCACGGCCGGGTGTTGTGAACCACCCGCGTGCCGGTCAGGCGATCGTGAATAGCGCGGTGATCTTCGCCGAGGAAAGCAGGGACGAATCCGAGGCCCAGGGGCACAAATGACGCAATGGAACCGAGCGCGCGCACAGTGGCGGCGCCGATATCGAGCGGCTGGCGGTCATCGGACACCACTCTCAGTCCGAACGCCATCTTGCCAATGGTCTGCCCCCCCACGGCCGCGAACGCGGCCAGGTATCCCGCGTCGAGCATCAGCAGAAATATCAGCAGCGGAGACCTGGGCAGGATCGACAGATCGCCAAATGTCAGCCCGCACAGCCGAAGCGTGAAGTACACAACAATTGCGTTGATGCCCAACAGGATCACCAGATCGATGGCTCCCGCTGCGACACGGCGGATGACGCCCGCCGGCGCATCTAGATCTGCGCGCGCGGCTACTTGAACGGCTGGCGCCTTGACGAGACGAGGGCTGACCGAAACCGCGGCAGGTGCGGCATCGGTGTCGAACTTCAGTTCGGGCACTTCGATCCGTGTGGCGCGGGGACGGAGCCGTGGCACCTCGGGTGTCGATCGACGCACCGCGAGCGGCGCGCGCGGAGGCGGAGCCGCGGTAATCAGAGGCGAGTCGCCCCGACCGCGATCCGCGAATAGTGGGAGGTCCGGCGGAGGACCCGGCACCCCAATCAGCCGATCGAGATCGAGCGCCTCCAACGGCTTGCGCGTCTCGACCTGAAGCCGGTCGAGTATCTGCAGGTCGGGCAGCGGACCCATGGGCTCTTCCGCGAGTTGCAGCGAAATTTCGGAAAGGCCCGGCTCAGGAGTGAGCGAGAAATCATAGCCGCAGTTGCGGCACCGACCACTCGACTCGTACGCAAGGTAACCGCATTTAGGACATTTCATTCATTCTGCGGAGGCGGCACTGGAGTCGTGGGATCGACTCTCGTTGGCTGAGGCGGGCGCGGATCGATACGGACCGTCGCGAGAAGCCGACCCTGGATCTCAGTCTTCAGGCGATCGACTTCCGATCGAAGCGGGTCGGTCGGTCGTACTTCGTCGAGCAGACGCAATGCATCGGAAAGATGTCCACCGAGTTCGAGCGCACGGGCGCGGGCGAGCACGACCTCCGATCCGAGCGGCACGGGCAGACTCTCCTCCGGAGTTTTGATGGCCGCGCGCGGGCCAGCCGCATTCTGAATGGCCAACCCCAACGTGGCGACGATCGTCGGGCGGGCCGCCCACATGGTCCCCAGAATCGCCACGAGCACGGGAGTCGCCACGGCGATCCAGAGGCGTCGCATCCCGGAACGTGGTGGCTCTTCGAAGAGCTGGCGGGTCTCGCGAACGGCTGCCTCGGTCGTCGGACGCACCGGGGCCTTGATGTGGCCTGCCGACTCGAGCCGGTTCAATCGCGCCAGCAGCGCGAGCGCGATCTCGTTCGGACCGCCTCGCTCGAGCGCCGAGTTCAGCAGGCCGCGCGCCCGGTCGATCTCGCCGCAATCGAAAGCCGCAACGCCGCCATGCAGCAATTCTTCAGATTCACGCAGCTGTTCGGACAGCGCGCTGCGCGCGCGTTCGATGTAGGCGCGCGCCCTGGCATGACCGCGATCCAGAAAGAGCACGCGAGTCCAGATGTTGATCGCGTGCTCGTATCGTCCGCCGAAGTAGTGATCCAGACCGTTGAGCAGCAGGTCTTCTATCTTGGCATCGCGTTCGACACCGAGTTCAATCTCGCCCTGGCGTGACGGATCGGTGCGTAGTGGGTCGGACATCTGATCGCGAGGATCGAACGGGAATTGCGCCGATTATCCGGCAAATGTGCGTCACAGTCAACGCATCGCGGCTCAACACGCGGCGGTCGGCGGGCCGATGCCCTTCGGCCGGGGCTCGCACCATCGCATGAGCCGCAGCCGACTTGTGATAGAAAATCACCATGCCCATCATCGAATGCGTCCCCAACGTCAGCGAGGGACGGCGCCCGGACGTCATCGAGGCGATGACCCGTGCAATTGGATCGATACCTGGTGTTCGACTGCTCGACGCCTCCTCCGACGCGGCGCACAACCGATCGGTCCTCACGATGGCGGGCGAAGCTCAGCCGCTGAAGCTGGCCATCCTGGCGCTCTTCGAACGGGCGGTGGCGCTCATCGACCTCAGGTCGCATCAAGGCGAGCATCCGCGCCTCGGCGCCGTTGACGTCGTCCCCTTCGTGCCGATCGAGAGCGTCACGATGGCCGAGTGCGTGGCGCTGGCGCGCGAAACCGCCGCCGAGGTCGCTGGCCGGTTCAACGTCCCCGTCTATTTGTACGAAGAAGCGGCCTCGAGCCCGGCACGCCGGAATCTGGAAGACATCCGCCGGGGAGAGTTCGAGGGACTGGCCAAGAAGATGGCACTGCCCGAGTGGCGTCCCGACTTCGGGTCGTCAGCGCCACACGCATCGGCCGGAGCGTCGGTGATTGGCGCCCGCATGCCGCTCATCGCCTATAACATCAATCTCGCGACCGATCGGCTCGACGTGGCCAAGAAGATCGCGGCCGCCATCCGGTTCAGCGGCGGGGGCTTCCGCTTCGTCAAGGCGATGGGCATCAATCTCGAGGACCGGGGGATTGTCCAGGTGTCGATGAACCTCACCAACTACGAGAAGACGCCGATGTTTCGCGTCTTCGAGGTGGTCAAACGCGAGGCCGCACGCTACGGCGTCGACGTGCTGGAGAGCGAAATCGTGGGCCTCGTGCCGTCAGCCGCTCTCGTCGGGACGGCCGAGCATTATCTGCAGCTCGAGGCCTTCAGGCCCGATCAGGTCCTTGAAGCAAAACTGCGGGCATCCGCCGATCCTCCATCGGGTTCCTGATCGCATCGACGCGCATCAGTCGAAGACTTCCTCGCCTTCGATCTTCCTCGACGGCACAATCCCAAACGCGCGCATCTTCCGGTAGAGGTTGCTGCGCTCGACACCGAGCGCATCCGCCGCTCGCGAGATGTTCCCGTGGTGAAACGCGAGCGCGCGCAGGATGAACTCGCGCTCGAATCGATCGCGCGCCTCGTGGAGCCTGAGTCCGTCCTCGGTACCGTCGGCGCTCGACGGCTCGACCGAACTCTGCGTGTCGAGAAACGCCAGGTCGCGCGCCGTGATCGTGTCGCCGGGCACCATGATGATGAGCCGCTCGATCACATTTCTCAGCTCGCGCACGTTGCCGGGCCAGGAATAGTTCTGAAGACGCGCTACCGCAGTCGGATCCAGGCTCTTGCGCCGTCGTCCGTACTCACGGACGAACTCCTCCATGAAGTGATCCGCCAGAAGCGGAATGTCATCGGGACGCTCGCGCAGCGGCGGCACGAAGATCGGCACCACGTTCAATCGGAAGTAGAGGTCTTCCCGGAAACGCCCCGTCTTGATCTCCGAAAGAAGGTCTTTGTTGGTAGCCGCCAGAACGCGGGCATCAACGCGGATCCGGGCGGTGCCGCCGACCGGTTCCATCACCTGTTCCTGAAGCACGCGCAGGACCTTCGCCTGCGTCTTCAGGCTCATGTCCGCGATCTCGTCGAGAAAGATCGTCCCGCCGTCCGCGAGCTCGAACTTCCCGCGCCGATCCGCGACCGCGCCGGTAAAGGCTCCGCGGACGTGACCGAACAATTCGCTCTCGATCAGGTCTTCGGGGATCGCCGCGCAGTTCACCTCGACGAAGGGTCCCGATCGCCGGCGGCTGAGCGCGTGAATCGTCCGCGCCACCAGCTCCTTGCCCGTGCCGTTCTCGCCATAGATCAGCACACGACCATTGGTCGGCGCCGCCAGCGCCACCTGTTCGCGAAGGTGGCGCATCGCATCGCTCTCGCCCACCATCGTCTGATGACGATCGACCCGGGCCCTCAGGGCGCGGTTCTCGGCCTCCAGATGCCGTTGACGGAGCGCGTTGCCGACCACCAGCACGGTCTTCTCGAGCGACAGCGGCTTCTCGACAAAGTCGAATGCGCCCATCTTGATGGCGCGCACCGCCGACTCGATGTTCCCGTGTCCCGAGATCATCACGATCTGCGCATCCACCTGCCGCTGGCGGAGTTTGTCGAGCGTCGCCAGCCCGTCCATGCGCGGCAGCCACACGTCGAGGATGATGACGTCGAAGGCAGCGCGCGACACGCGATCAAGGCAGGCCTCGCCGCTGTCCACGGCTTCGACGACGTAGCCCTCGTCTTTCAGGACGCCGGTAAGCGCCGTCCGTACGCCCGGCTCGTCGTCGACGATGAGAATCCTCGGGGTCATCGGAAATCGGTATCAGCAGGGCAAATCGATGGTGAATCTCGTGCCGTGCGGCTGGTTGTCGCCCACATCGATACTGCCGCCGTGCTCGGCGATGATCCGCCGCACGATCGCCAGCCCCAGACCGCTGCCGCGCCGCTTCGTCGAATAGTACGGCATGAAGAGCTTGTCGCGGTCGCCGGGCGTAATCCCCGGTCCATCGTCCGCGACGATGATGCGTGCCACGACGTCAATCGGCGCGTGCTGGGTTTCGAGAACGATGAGGCCCTTCCGGTCCATCGCTTCGAGCGCGTTGTCCACCAGATTGATCACGACCCGCCGGATTTGCTCCGGATCGATCTTGACGGGCGGAATCGTCTCGGCGAAGCGGCAGTCGATCCTCACCTCGCTGAAGAGTCCGTTGTACAGGCGCAGCGTATCGGCCAACAACTGGTTGAGATCGGTCGGTACCGGTACGCGGTGGCGGCATGCGGGCGAACTGCGAAAACTCGTCAACCAGCGACTTGAGCGACTCGACTTCCCCGGCGATGGTCTGCGTACACTCATCCACGAGTGCCCGAGTGGGGACGGGCGCGGACGAAAAATGGCGTCGAAGGCGGTCCGCCGACAACTGAATCGGCGTCAGAGGATTCTTGATCTCATGGGCCAGCCGCCGCGCGATTTCCCGCCAGGCCGCGACCTTCTGCGCCCGGATGAGCGGAGTGACGTCATCGATCACCAGCACCATGCCGATGGACTGCCCGGACTCGTCCTGGAGTGTCGTGGCGACGGCGGCGAGCTGCATCTCGCGCCCGTCGCGGACGATCGAGAGCTCCTGGCCAGCGGGCTCCCCGTCTGCGCGCGAGGCGCCGCGCATCAATGACGCGAGGGGCTCGAGATCGGCCCGGGCCAGCGCATCGGTGGCCAGCTCGCCGATGGCCGTCCGATCGATGCCGAGAAGACGGACGGCTGCGCTGTTCAACGTTGAGATTCGGCCGGCGCCGTCCACCGATACGACACCCGTCACGATGCGCTCGAGAATCGTCTCCATGTAGCGCCGGCGGTTCTCGACCTCAACGTGCTTGCGCTCGAGCGTGATCGTCGAACGCTCGAGGCGCCGCCGGCTCGAGGCGAGCTCGCTCGCCATGCTGTTGAATGCCTCCACCAGCGAGCCGAACTCGTCGACGGTCTCCGGTTCGACGCGGTGGTCGAGATGCCCGGCGCCAATCTCTCGCGCTGCAGCCGCGAGCAGTTGAACGGGCTTTGTGATGCGCTTCGCCAGGTACAGACCCATCCAAGTGGCACCGACCAGAATGAGCAGCGTCACCATGAGGAAGAACGAGAGATAGACGCCGGCGAGCGGTCGCTTCAGCACGCGGAGCTGCGTGTAGTCTTCATATGCTCGTGTCATGCGCCTGGCCCGCGTCGCCAGGTCCCCGGAAAGATAATCGCTCGCGACGACCACGCCCGTTGGGCTGGCCTCACGCGAGGGGCGGATCAGCGCGGCCGATCGGATCAGCTCGCCGCCGCCTTCGAGCGTCTCCTGGACGCGCGGCTCGGCATCGCCAGTCATGGTTCTGGCGGCCAGCCTGTCGGCGATCGTGCGGTCCGATCCCCGCGGGAGCGTCGGCGCGGTGGTCTCCGCCAACGGTCGCGTCTCGGATGAACCATCGTCTTTTTTGGCGATTCGGTATACCTCGATCATCTGCAGGCGACCCTGCCTGACCTCGGCCGCGATCACGTCACGCACCGACGCCGTGTCGTCCTTTGACAGATCGATCGTCGCCAGATCGCGCGCGACTCGCATCGCGCCCTCATCGACCAGCACCTGACGGTCGTGATAGTAGTCGCTCGCCAGGCGATTGGCCGACGCCAGCACCTCGTCCATCGGGGCGTTGAACCAGCGATCGACGCTGTTGCGGATGAGCTCGCTCCCGACGATCAGGACGAGCAGCGCGGGCACGAGCGTCATGCCGAGGAGCACGGCCACGAGCTTGGCGCGAAAGCGCGCGAACGGCAGCGCCCGTCGCCGCTCGACGACCAGCTTGATCACGTTGCGCGCCAGGACGAACACGAGCGCGGCGAGCATCGTCAGGTCGGCGACCGAGAGTGCGTACAGCACGACCTCGGTCAGAAAGTCTGGCGCGAGCCGGGCCGAACGGTTGGCGATGATCAGAAACCCGACGAGCGTGGCGAGCAGCAGGAGGATGTTGAAGAGGATGGCGCGGGGATTGTCGCGAAATGGCCGGCGCGGCGCCGGCGACGTGCTCGTGACGTCGGGTTCACGCGCCGTGACCTGGGTGGCCGCGGGCGCCGCCGACGCTCGAAGCCGCGCGGCAAACCGCGCCTCAGAGCCGGTGGAAGGACCCTGATCCATTGCGTCTTCGGGAGCGTACCGTCGCGCCGGGGTCCGAGACCCGCGGGATCACGGCAGGAACGTAAACTTCGCGAGCCCCCACGTGCCGCCGCCCCACGGCCAGAGCGCCCAGGTACTGTGCGGCTGGGTTCGTGCTCGAATGCGAACGTAATACTCGCTGTTCGGCTCGAGCAAGTCCGTGCTGAAGAGCGGCAACCGCTCGAAGTCCGTCAGCCACCGCTTTACGAGCGTCTCATCTTCGGTCACCGTCTCGTCCGGCACCGAACGCCCGTCCAGCGTCCGTATGAGCTGATGCCGTCTGGTGAGGTTGTCGTAGTGCACGCTGGCCGCGACGTGCGCCGTCGCGATCGTGCGATCGATCCAGAACGGGACGCCGCGCCGCAAATCCACGTCATAGCTGAACGTGATAGCCAGGCCGCTGTGAATCGCCGCCAGCATCTCATCGGAGACGCCGCCGGAGAGCTCGAAGGTCACGAGCAACTCTCCGTCACGCGGGAGCGGCGTCACACGGATGGCGCTCTGTGCATGGCCCGGCACCTCCATCAGCAGGAGGGACAGAACCAGAGCGACGCAAGAGGCGCGCGTCATCATTCCTTGGCGTTCAGCAGATCCTTGAGCTCGGTCATGAACTCGCTCAGGTCGCGGAAGTGGCGATACACGGATGCGAACCGGACATACGCCACCTTGTCGAGTTTCTTCAGCTCCTGCATGACGGACGATCCAATTTCCGCCGTCGCAATTTCCTTTTCCGGCCGCTCCTGGAGCGCGGCTTCCACGCGATCGGCCACCGCCTCGAGGGCGGCCACGCTGACCGGCCGTTTCTCGCACGCCTTCAGCAGTCCCGCAATCAGCTTCTGCCGCTCGAACCGCTCGCGGCTGCCATCCTTCTTGACCACCATGTACGGAATCTCGTCGATCCGTTCATAACTGGTGAAGCGGCGACCGCATCCCAGGCACTCTCGCCGGCGCCGGATGACTTCGCCTTCTTTGCTCTCCCGTGAGTCAACAACCTTATCGCCCAGATGGGCGCAGTACGGGCACTTCATCCGTGTCCTTTGCCGCCGTGAGCCCCGCGAGGCTGCGCATGCGGCCGAGCGTCAACCCATCCTGAGCCGTAAAGAGAATGCCCAGGAGGGTGACCGGTACGAACGAAAGCGCGTGGAGCACGATTCCGGCGCCGACGGCGCGATCGTTCGGCGCGCCGTAGAACGTTGTCACACCCAGCCTGAACGCTTCGTGAAACCCGCCGATCGCACCCGGTGTCGGCACGGCGACGCCCGCCGTCAGAATGGCGGTCAGCAGGAATCCACCGGTGTAGGGTATCTGAATCTGGAAGGCGCGCGCCACCGCCCAGATGCTCGTCGCGATGGACAGCCAGAGCGGCAGCGACAGCACGAGCGCGACGGCCAGACGCCGCGGCTGCCTGATCACGGCCAGCCCTTCCGCAAACAGATGAGCTAGTTTGGCTGCGGCATGGGCAAGGCGCTCGGGCAGGATTCGTCCGAGTTGCAGGGTAAATCGACCCAACGCTTCCGGATACCCGGCCGCGAGAAACATGATGACCAGTCCCACCACCGCGCCGGCCGCGACGACGCTGCCGCCGAGTTTGATCGCGTGAAAGGCTCCCGAGTTGGCCGCCGCCTGATCGGGATTGAGCAGCACGACAAACGTCCCGAACAGCAGGAGCACGGTGCACAAATCAATGAGCCGCTCGAGGACGATCGTCGCAAACGCCGCGGTGGCGCTGAAGTTCTCGCGCCGCGCAAGAAGGTACGGCCTCAGGAACTCGCCGGCGCGCGCCGGCAGGAGAAACGATGCTGCGAACCCGATCGTGGTGTAACGGAATGCGTTCCGGAACGATGTCTTCCCGACGGGCTCCAGCAGATACTGCCACCGATATGCCCGGACCACGAGATTGAAGGCCATGGCCACGAACCCGAGCGTTAGAAAATCGAGCCGCGCGCGCGTGATCTCGATCCAGACCTGATGGAGATCGGCTTGACGCAGGAAGATCGCCATGAGCACGACCGCCAGCAGGACCATGACGATCGTGCGAAGGTGAGCACGCATTACAAATCGCTGACCGGTTGACCTTTCCGACGCCCGGAACAGGAGCGCCGCGCCAGACTACTATACGGCAGACGGCGCTTCTCCCCAAGACCGAACCCGCGATCTTCGACATCACCCCTTGCCTCGCGCGCCCGACGCCTGTAAGATGGCGCCCTTTTCCTTCCACGAGGCTCCTGTGTCCTCTGCCACAACCGTTCTTGAAACTTCCATCCAGGGACTTCCACCGAAGCGGCAAGGCAAGGTTCGCGACATCTATGAGCTCGGTGACAGGCTCCTGCTCATCGCGACCGATCGAATCTCCGCCTTCGATTACGTGCTCGCGTCGGCTATCCCCGACAAAGGCAAGGTGCTCACGCAGCTCTCGGCGTTCTGGTTCGAGCGCACCAGGGAGATCGTCGAGAACCATGTAATCTCGACCGTGCCGGCCGAGTACCCCGCCGAGCTCGCGCCGTACGCCGAGATGCTCGCCGGACGGTCGATGCTCGTGCGGCGCACCGATCCGGTTCCCATCGAGTGCGTCGCACGGGGCTATCTCTCGGGATCCGGGTGGAAGGAGTACGTGCAAGGCGGCAGCGTCTGCGGCATCAAGTTGCCCACCGGACTCCGTGAGTCAGATCGATTGCCGGAGCCGATCTTCACACCGGCCACCAAGGCCACGAGCGGACACGACATCAATATCAGCGACACGCAGGCCGCCGACCTGATCGGGGCCGATCTGACCGCCCGCCTCAAAACATTGACGCTGGCGCTCTACCGTCGGGGTGCCGAGCACGCCGAGTCCCGCGGCATCATCGTCGCGGACACGAAGTTCGAGTTCGGTCTGATCGGCAAGGATCTCATCCTCATCGACGAAGTTCTGACCCCCGATTCCTCGAGATTCTGGCCCAAAGCCCAGTACGCCGCAGGCGGACCGCAGCCAAGCTTCGACAAGCAGTTCGTCCGCGACTACCTCGAGGGCATTCGCTGGGATAAGCGGCCTCCCGTTCCCGGCCTGCCGGAGGACGTGATCGAGCGGACGCGTGCCAAGTATCTCGAGGCGTTCAGGTTGCTGACTGGACGCGAACTGGCGTGACGCTCAAGGAGCAGCTCGATCGCCTCATCGAGGAAATGGTCACTCGGGGCGTCCGGTACCCCGATGCCCAGCGCGAGTTCGAACACCGCTTCATCGCGCGAGTGGTGGCCGAGGAAAAAGGCAACCTTGGGCGCGCGGCCACGATCCTGGGCATTCACCGCAACACACTGAGCCGCAAGATGATCGAGCATCGGATCAAGCGTCACGCCTGATCCCGATCGCGCGGCCGGGCCGGAAGGTCTCGCCGAGCGGCCCACGACGGTCGGCCCACCTTGACACCTTTCGGCAGTCACATATAATTAGCAGTCGAACACGGCGAGTGCTAACACCGCCAGGTTGTCCTAGCAGTTCATCTGAGTCTCAACCTTACGCCAGCTGGAGTGGATCGACATGAATGTGAGACCTCTACACGACCGCATCATCGTACAGCGCATCGAGGAAACGGAGCAGAAGGTCGGCGGAATCATCATCCCCGACACAGCGAAGGAAAAGCCGCAGCAGGGAAAAGTCGTCGCGGCCGGCATGGGCAAGGCCAAAGACGACGGCAAACGCGTGCCGCTCGACGTCAAGGCCGGTGACACGATTCTGTTCGGGAAGTACTCCGGTCAGGAGATCAAACTGGACGGCGAAGAGTACCTGATCATGCGCGAGGACGAAGTGCTCGCCGTGATCGAGCTGAGCGGCAAGAACGGCAAGAACGTCAAGAAGAAGTAAGCAGTCAACTGTATTGTTTCCAACTCGGAGTGAATGATGGCAAAGCAGATTATCTACGGAGAGCAATCGCGGCAGGCGATTCTCCGAGGCGTGAACCAGCTCGCCGACGCGGTCAAGGTTACCCTCGGTCCCAAGGGACGCAATGTCGTGCTCGACAAGAAATTCGGATCGCCGACCATCACCAAGGACGGCGTGACGGTGGCGAAGGAAATCGACCTCAAGGATCCACTCGAGAACATGGGCGCCCAGATGGTGCGCGAGGTCGCAAGCAAGACGTCCGACATCGCGGGCGACGGCACGACGACCGCCACCGTGCTGGCGCAGGCGATCTACCGTGAAGGCGCCAAGCATGTTGTCGCCGGCGCCAACCCGATGGAACTCAAGCGGGGCATCGAACGCGCCGTCGAGAGCATCGTCGACTCGCTCAAGTCGCAGTCCAAGCCGGTCAAGGGTCACATGATTGCCCAGGTCGGCACGATCTCCGCGAACAGCGACGAGACCATCGGCAAGATCATCGCCGAGGCCATGGACAAGGTCGGCAAGGACGGCGTGATCACGGTCGAAGAGGCGCGAACGCTCGAGACATCCCTGGAAGTGGTCGAGGGGATGCAGTTCGATCGCGGTTACCTGTCGCCCTACTTCGTCACGGATCCCGAGCGCATGGAAGTCGTGCTCGAAAATCCCGTCATTCTGATCCACGAGAAGAAGATCAGTTCGATGAAGGACCTCCTGCCGGTGCTCGAGCAGGTCGCGCGGATGAGCCGGCCGCTGCTGATCGTGGCCGAGGATGTCGAAGGCGAAGCGCTCGCGACCCTGGTCGTGAACAAGCTGCGCGGCACGCTGCAGGCGGCCGCAGTCAAGGCTCCGGGATTCGGCGATCGCCGCAAGGCCATGCTCGAGGACATCGCGATCCTCACGGGCGGCCGGGCGATCACGGAAGATCTGGGGATCAAGCTCGAGAACATCAAGCTCGATGACCTCGGCAAGGCCAAAAAGGTCACGATCGACAAGGACAACACGACCATCGTCGAGGGCGCCGGCTCGTCGCAGGCCATCGAGGGTCGCGTCAAGCAGCTTCGGACTCAGATCGAGGAAACCACCTCGGACTACGACCGCGAGAAGCTGCAGGAGCGGCTGGCCAAGCTGGTCGGCGGCGTCGCCGTCATCAAGGTCGGTGCGGCAACCGAGACCGAGATGAAGGAGAAGAAGGCCCGCGTCGAGGACGCCATGCACGCGACCAAGGCGGCTGTCGAGGAAGGCATCGTCCCGGGCGGCGGAGTCGCGCTCATTCGCGCGCAGAAGGCGCTCGACAAGCTGAAGCTCGAAGGCGACCAGAAGCAGGGCGTCCAGATCGTGTCACGAGCGGTCGAAGAGCCGGTGCGGTGGATCGCCACCAATGCCGGGTTCGAAGGATCCATCGTGGTCGCGAAGATCAAAGAGAGCAACGATCCGGAATTCGGATTCAACGCGCAGACCGAGAAGTACGAAAACCTCGTCCAGGCTGGCGTCATCGACCCGACCAAGGTCGTCCGCTCGGCACTCCAGAACGCCGCGTCCATCGCGTCGCTCCTGCTCACGACCGAGGCGCTGGTCTCGGAGATCCCCGAGGACAAGAAGGAAGCGCCCGCGCCTCCGGGAGGCGGAATGGGTGGGCATGTACTAAGAACAGAAACAGTTCTTAGTTCTTAGGGGTTGGTTCTTAGTGCGGTCCGGCGGGCGCAGGCTCGCCGGACTTTTTTTTGGCCGTCGAAAGGAATGGGGAGGGCGCCGCGCCGGGTCAGCGCAGCGTGAAACTCAGTTCAAGGGTAACCAGCACGGCAACGGGTTCACCCATGCGCGTGCCCGGCACGAAGCGCCACTGCTTGGCGGCCTTCATGGCCTCCTGATCGAGACCGAACGTCGGATCGAGCGAACGAACGATCTCGACGTTCCCGACCGTTCCATCGGCCAGCACGACGCACTCGAGAAGCACCTTGCCCTGCACTTTCGCGCGCATCGCTTCGGCGGTGTATTGGGGCTTCACTTCGCGCAGGATGCGTGGCGGCTGGACACCATTCCCGATCCGGTAGGCTCCTCCGCCGGTACCACCGCCCCAGCCAGGTCCCAAACCCGATCCCTGACCGGGCCCAATCCCGGTGCCGCTTCCGCTTCCGGCACCGCCGCCCGTGCCGCTGCCCTGCGATTCCCCGCTGGCTATCGTGCTTTCCAGAACACCGGGGACTTTTTGTTCACCCTCAGCCGTGACCATGGCCGGAATGGACAGCTGCTGCACCGGCTTCGGCTCGTCCTTGATCTCGGGATTTTCGAGTTTCGGCGCCTTGGCGACCGGCACCGTGATCTTGTCCTTGCCAGGTAGTTCGGCCTTCCTCGGAGGGTCGGGCGACTTGTTGCCACCGCCGCCACCGCCGCCGCCCGGACCGGGAATCGCGAGCCAGACGATGTTCTTGTTGGCCTCGCGTACCAGATCGACCGCCTGTGTCACCGGAGCGAACCGGGCCACGATGATAAAGGCCGCGAATATCGCCGCGTGCGTAAGAAGCGACACGCCCATCGCGCCGCCGAATCGCTTCTGCGGCTGTTCGAACGAGAATGTAAACTGCGGACGAGCCTCGAGATTGACCGCGATATGACCGATCGGCGGCGAATAGTCGGCGCTCCCGCCCGAGGTAGACTCGCCCATTGGAACTGGCTTCTCGATCATTTTCGCTCAGGGATCCAGGGGCTGCAACTGCAAAAACAGTACCCCTGGGTGTCGCTCCGGCTGACTCGGCGGCGCGTCAATTCGTTGGATTGGTGTGGCGCGATGCCCTCTTCGAGCGACATCTGATCGGTTAGACGCGGCCGGTCCAGGCTCCGATGGCGGCGTTGCCTCCGCCGTACGCGTGCAGAAGCGCCAGCGCCTCGGCGGCCAGCGGTTCGCTGTGGATCCCGACCAGCACCCCTCCCCGGGCGACCAGAGCCTCGAAGATCCGCCCGTCGTGGGCCTGGAATCCCACGCGCTTCATCGCCTCGGCAAGGCCTATCTTTGCGAGATCGCGCGCTGTCCCCTGGAGCGCGGCCACCATGGGGCCGCGTGCGGCAGAGGAACCGATCCCCGCGAGGTCCAGTGTCTCGGCACCAGTGCCGAGCAGTCGATCGATCAGCCCGCTCACCTCCGCACCGCTCTTTCCGATAATGGTCAGGGCTTCTGCCGGAAATCCCTTCTGGCGCAGAGCGGCAAGCCCGCGCTCGGCCCACAGCACATCCTGAAAAACACCCACCGTGAAGCGCCCCGGGTCAACGTCGGCTCCCGCAACCCCGCTTCGCGTCGAAGTTTGTCCCGTCATGTTCCTCCGCGAGTTTCATGGTCTACTCTAAGGCATCGGCTCCAGCGTTGAAAACCCCATTGTCACGAAACGCTCGATCGTCCTGTCAACTCTCTCCCGCTCCATGAACGACGACGTGGCAATCGTCGGAGCCGGGCCGGCCGGCGCATGGGCCGCGTTGAAGCTGGCGGAGGACGGCGCCAGGGTCTCGATTTTCGATGCGAGCCACCCGCGCGAAAAGCCTTGCGGCGGAGGGTTGACCGGACGGGCGCTGACCCTGTTGGCGGGCGTGATCGGCAAGACGCCGCTTCAGGCGGTGGTCGTGCGATCGGCGCAGATCGACGGAGAAGGCTCCCGCGGAGGAGCGACCGTTCCCCTCGCGACGCACGGCCTTTCCGGACGAAGCTCGCTCGTCGTCGTCAGCCGGGCCGAGTTCGACCGCGCCCTCCTCGCCACGGCGGTCGCCCGCGGAGCTCGATGGGTTCGGGAGCGCGTAACCGACATCAGGTGCACGAAGAATGGAGCCACACTGGTCACTGCGCGCGGCACTTACACGAGCGATTTTGTGATTGGGGCTGACGGCGCCAATAGCCTCGTTCGACGTCGTCTGGCCGCACCGTTCGTGCGAGAGCAACTGTCCATTGCCGCCGGTTTTTTCGCGTTCGGCGTTCGGTCGCACGAGATCCACATTCGCACGGTTGGCCGCCCACCGGGCTATCTGTGGTCGTTTCCGCGCACCGACCACCTTGCGGTTGGGCTGTGCGCACGCGCGGATGTCACGCGCACATCTGAGACGCTTCGCGCGTACTCGCACCGTTGGATTCATGACTCGGGCGTGGCCCCCGGCGCTACGCTTCGTTCCTACGCCTGGCCGATCCCGACGCTCCGCAGCTCGGACTTTTCTCGAGAACGACCGGCAGGATCTCGCTGGTTCCTCATAGGCGACGCCGCGGGACTCGTCGATCCACTGACCCGCGAAGGCATTTTCTATGCGCTGAGATCCTCGGAGCTTGCGGCCGAGGCTCTCTGTTCGCGGTCTGGGTTGGCATCTGTTCGGTATCACGATTGCCTCAGGGAGGAGGTGTATCCGGAGCTCCAAGCCGCCGCGACCTTCTCGAGCGGCTTTTTCGATCCTGCGTTCGCCAACCTGTTCATCGAGGGGCTCGTCACAAGTGGAGCCCTGCGAGGCGTCATGGTGGACCTCATTTCAGGCTGGCAGCCGTACCGACGCCTGCGCCAGCGCCTGATCTCGACTGGGGAAGTTCGCCTGGCTCTGCGCTTTGCCGGGCTGAAGCTCCGGCGCTCTTGGTTTGGACCGCAAAACTGAGCCGGACGTTATTGGTGGTACAGATCCTCCGTGAAGCCGGTCACTGACGCGCGGGAAGGTCTGACCGGAGGCAAGACCCTGTCGGGCCTGGCCATTTGAGGGAGGCACCATGGGACGCATTGGCATCCCGGAGCTCGTCATCATTCTGTTCATCATCATCTTGATCTTTGGCGCGAATCGCCTGCCCGAGATCGGCCGCGGCATCGGAAGAGGGATCAAGAATTTCAAGGATTCGACGCGCGATCCTGACGCCAAGGGAGACTAGGCGCCCGCTCAGATCACGACACGCTTGTCGCCAACACGCCGGGTCACCCGCTCCCGGTCCAGATACTCCAAGAGCGGGATTGCAAACTTTCGCGTCACGCCATATCGCGCCTTGAACGTGGCGACGTCGATTTCCGGATTCGTTCCTCCGGCTTTCAACCCTGCAATGTCGCGTTTCAACCCTGCGAGCGCTTCGCGGTGAAACACGAGCCCTTCGACCCTGACCAGCACACGCTGTCTGAGCAGCAGGGTGACAATCCGGTCACCGAGCTCGTGAGGAATTGACGCCGAAGATGCCAGCGCACCGGGCTCGGGCGGCCGGAGACCCGACTCCGCGAGAACGCGCTCGATCAGCACTCTTGCGTGTTCTTCCTCAGATGTCAGCTCGATGCGGTGCGTCGAAAGCGCCAGGCGGTCCCGCCCGCTGATTTGTCCCGAAGTGGTCAGGTCCGTGACGAGCGCGTCGAACACGGCCGGGTCGCCCTGGCCAATGACTCGTTCGCGTGCCTCCTCTCGAGAGATGCCGTCAGCGAGGGGCTGCGTTCGGTGGAATGTCCTCAGAATCTCCAGAAGCTGCTCGGACGCCGCTGATATCTTGGCCGTTGGCACGAGGAGGTCCGCGATCGACACGACGGCGCCGGCCGTCTGGAGTCGGGCGGCAATCTCGATGACTTCGCGGCGTTCGAGGCCGGTGCGTCGCGCAAGCGCCGCGACACTCGCGCCGCGGAGGCCTCTTTCATCGACAAAGGTCATCACCGCGACGTCGGGCGCCGTCACGGTCTGTCCATCGCTCAGTTGCGAGAACCTCGCCCGACCAGCTACGGTCCGTACACCAACGCGTGGAGGTCGTGGATCCAGGACGACTCCACCAGCGATCGTCACCGACGGAGAGTACGCCCGAAGGATGAACCGATCGCCGCGCGTGAGGACGGCGTCGGACTCGAGGCGGATCCGGACATAGGCTTTTCGACCGCCTGGTACCTCCACCGAACTGAGCGCCGGTTCGGCCAGCACTTCTGAAATGGCCACGCGCCCCAGCACCTCGACGGTCCCCTGATGGAATCGGACTCTGGCTCCATGGCGGATTGACTTCGCAACCGCCAGGACCTCGATGACAGCCTCGAGCGCCCGGGTGGCCTCGGCGCCGTCTTCGTGGGCAATGACGTCGCCGCGTGAAATCTCCCCCACTTCGATGCCGCCGAGATTCGCGGCGACTCGCTGCCCTGCGAACGCCTCGTCAACTCGACCGCCGTGCACTTGCAGGCCTCGAATCTTCACCGAACGAGACCCGGGCCGGAGCAATAGCTCCTCCTCAACTCGGAGCCGGCCGGACACGAGGGTGCCCGTCACGACCGTCCCGAAACCCTTGATCGAGAACACGCGATCGATGGGCAGACGCGCCGCTCCACCGAGCGATCGTCCGGGCACTTTGCCCGCGAGTTCGCCGAGCGCCCGCTTGAGGCCGTCGAGACCTTCTCCCGTCACTGCCGACACGGCTACCACCGGCGCTTCGTCGAGAAACGACCCCTTGACGAGATCGCGAATCTCCAGCCGGACCAGCTCCAGGGTATCTGAGTCAACCAGATCGGCTTTGGTCAGGGCGATGAGCCCCGCCCCGACGCGCAGCAGCCGGCAGATGGCGAAGTGCTCGCGCGTCTGCGGCATGACCGACTCGTCGGCGGAGACAACGAGCATGACCGCGTCGATGCCGCCCACGCCGGCCAGCATGTTCTTGACGAATCGTTCGTGTCCTGGCACATCAACGAAAGCAACGTGCGTGTCACCGATGGTTGCATGCGCGAAGCCCAAATCGATCGTGATCCCCCTCTCACGTTCTTCCTTCAGCCGGTCGGGATCCGTGCCCGTGAGCGCCTTCACGAGCGCACTCTTGCCGTGATCGATGTGTCCCGCCGTTCCGATGACAATGCTCTTCATGACTCAATGCCCGGCGCGCCAACTGACAAGACCGAGCGCGTCCAGGCGGCGCATGGACTCGGTGTCCAGCCAGGATCTGTAACTCAGCCTTCCGCGACTCGTGGCGGCCCGCAATGCGAGGTGTCCGAGCAAGTCTCGCTCGTCGCCCGGCCGGTCGACAATGTTCGAGCGCTCGTCCGGATCTCGCTGGAGATCGTAGAACTCCCTCCGACCATCCTCCGTGTAGATGTACTTGAAGTGACGCGCATTCTCGGAATCCATCGGGCCACCCTGGCGTTGATTTCCGCGAAGGAGCGCTGCTCGGAGTCGTACGCGACAAATCCCTGCGCGATGCCACCCGGAGCCCACAACGCGGGATCACTCACCCACGCCATCGTCAGATACGCGTGGTCGCGCAGCATCTCGGCCAGCGTCACGTCGCGTTCGGCCAGGCGCCTCGAGGATTCAGGCACGTCTGCCATCCATTCATACACGCCATGCTGAAACGGATGCCTGGACGCCACGATCGAGGCAAGGCACGTAGTCACGAACGTTCCCGACGAGATGGCGCGCCCGAAGATCGTGGCGGTTTTCGAGAAGCTATCGATGCCGGGCGACGTTCCGCCACGGTAGCCATAACAACCGAGGCGGTCGGCCCGAAGTTTGTCAACGACGATGAGGAAGATGTTGGGTGGCGCGCCCGCGCCCGGGTCCGGCGTGTTGATCACAAACGCCGGAAGATTGACCGCCATCACGGGCAGCAACGCCGCACAGAACGGTGCCCATCCCCCTCGTCGCGAACCCGAGCCAAGCTCGGCCCACCGCCCGAGCAGGGTTTTCAGGAGCGGCAGGCATGCGGCTGCGAACAGTCCCAGTCCGACGCGAATCGCGACGTGTCCGTCTGGATTGATGCGGACCGCCAGGACTGCAAGCAACGGGGTTGTAGCCAGAAAGGCGGCGACAGCTTCAACGGCGCCGGGCCGAGGGACGACACGAACGAGAGTTCTCAGCACGAGGATGAAACCGATCAGTGTGACAAAAGTGGCGACCGTCGCCCAATTGACCGCATCGGCGACCTCGAAGACGAGGCCCATCGGGACACCATACAGGAGGAAACGAACTCCTCGCACGGCGCCCGCGAGGATCCCGACGGTCACGCCAACGAGCGCGGCCGTCGTTAGGATGAACCTGAGCGTTCGAAACATGGAGAACGAACGGAAGAAGGATGATCGATGATCAGCGGACGTATCCGAGCGCTTTCAATTCATCGACCGTCTGAAGATCTATTTCCTGAACACTCCCATCGTCCTTCTGTCTCCTGGCCACACTCGAGGCAATGCGTGACATGGCCTCTTTCACCGGATTGGCCTCGTCGATGATGTTGTCCCGTTCGGCCGGATCCGCCCGGAGGTCGTAGAACTCAGCCGGGCGCCTTCCACTGAGAATGTACTTCGCTTCTTGGGTTCGCACAGCGACCGTGAGCGGGATCGCCTCGTCGGCTGTCTCAGTAATGGCGTACCGGAAGCAATCGGCTCCGACGTCGTCGCGGCCTCGAACGAGCGCGCTCAGGCTGCAACCCGCAAGCCCGCGGGGCACATCGACGCCAACCTCCTCCAGGATCGTCGGCATGACGTCGACCAGCCTGACCTGACGCTCGATCGTTCGTCCCGCGAAGCGGGACTCGGGCAGTTTGATCACGAGAGGCACATGGACCAATTCGTCGTACGGGATGTTGCTGTGCTCGAGAAAGCCGTGTTCCATGAACCCTTCGCCGTGGTCCGCAGTCACGATGATCAAGCTGTTGTCGTACACGCCGCGCCGTTTGAGCTCTGCGAAGAGCCGACCGAGCTCGTCATCAACGTACCGGATGAGACCGTCATAGAGGGCCTTGAGCTGGTCGAGATCCACCTGACTCAGGGAATCCAGACGGCCATGAAGACGCCCTGTGCCGATGTGCCTCTCCCACCGATCCCGATCGCCCTGGGCGTAAATCGATGCATACGTGCCGAACAGCGTGTCGTACGGGGGCCGTGGCCGATACGGCGAATGAAGATCCAGGTAGTGTAGATAGGCAAACACGCGGTACGGCGAAGCCGCCTGGGCCAGCCACGAGCTGAAGCCCGCGTTGATCATCTCGATCGATCGCAGCGTGTGTTCGTAGGTGACGAAGCCCTGCCCTAGTCCAGATCGTGGACCGAGATTTGGATTTCGTACCCAGGCCCCGGTCAGAAACCCCTGTGACTTGAGAATTTCGGCCACCGTCGTCTCGTCAGACCCGAGAGCGTCGGCGCGGAAGTCTCCGGACTCCCGTCGACGGACTCCCCGATAGACGCCGTGCTGATGCGGAAGCCGCGAGGTGAGAAGCGACGCAATGCTGGTCTTGGTGAATGTCCCCTGGCTGATTGCCTGACGAAACACCACGCCATCGCGCGCGAACGCGTCGATGTTCGGCGTCGTTGCCCTCGAATACCCGTACGCACCGACGTGATCCGCGCGCAGGGTATCGATGACAATGAGGATCACATTCGGCCGCGCCGGATCGGCAGTGGCTCGATGCGGGTACATGAACGGTCCGATGTTCAGAAGGATGAGGATTGCCCCGAGTGCCGCCATCACCGATCCGCGCTGAAACCAGCGCCTGCGCCCGTGGTCTTCGACACAATGGCGCGTCAGCCACGCCGCCGCGCACCACGCGACGGCAAGCATCACGCCCAGCTTGATGTTCGCGATGATGCCTTGACGAAGGAGCAGGCCGCGCGGGCTGATGTTCTGATGAAGATTCCAGTAGTAGCCGGCCAGCAGGACAAACGGGACTGATACGATCGCGTTTGCGAGCAGGTCGGCCGCGCGCGTCGAGAATCCGAGGCGTGCCGTCAGCCACCTCCGAATAACCGCGAAACCCGCCAGGTAGGCGACCACGCCGCCCGCCGTGAGGTTCGCCCATCGTTTCACGTCGAATGCGAAGGCGATCGGGAATCCGGCCTGGAGGTACTTGAGGCCCAGCGAGGCACCAACCACGATGCCGATTGGCAGGCCAAGAATCAAGGCGAGGCCGACGATGGTGCGCGCCTGCCGGGGCGACCGCATTTACCGGCGCCGACCCTTTCTGCCTCCCCTGGCGGGAGGACCACCTCGTCGTGCCTGCCTCGCAACGGACTTCGGCCGCCGATACTCGCGCCGACCGGCGTCGCGCCGGACCGCTTCAAGCACGTCAGTGAGCCCGAGATCGATCTGTCGCTTTTCCATGTCAACCCGAATGACCTGCACGCGCACCTTGTCGCCCAGCCGATATCGCTTCTTCGTGTTCTCGCCGCGGAGCGTGTGCGCTTTCTCCAGGTATCGGTAATAGTCATCGGCCATGCTCGACACGTGCACCAGACCCTCGACAAAATGCTCGACGAGCTCGACGAAGAGGCCGAACGGCGCGACACCGACCACGAATCCCTCGAATTCGTCACCGACCTTGTCGGCCATGAAGCGAACCTTCTTCCACTGCAGCAGTTCGCGTTCAGCTTCGTCGGCCCGCCGCTCGGTTTCCGAGGTATGGCGGGCGATCTCGGGCATGTCGTCTGACAGTTCTTCGCGTCGATCCGCGGAAGGCATGCCCTTTCGGTACGCCCGCAGCAGACGGTGCACGACCAGGTCCGGATACCGGCGAATCGGCGACGTGAAATGCGTATAGCTTTCAGCGGCCAGACCAAAATGCCCGACGTTGACCTCCGAGTACCGCGCCTTCTGCATCGTTCGCAGCATCAGCAGCGCGACCGGACGTTCCTCGGGTTTACCGGCAATGCGCTCGATGAGCTTCTGGAAATGCCGCGGCCGGACGCCGCCCGCTGGCACGCTCAGGCTCAGGTCGAACCCGGCGATGAATTCCTGGAACAACTCGACTTTGAGCACATCCGGCGCCTCATGGATGCGGAAGAGGCTCGGGCCCTGCTGCTCTTCCAGATACCGCGCGACCGTCTCGTTGGCCACGAGCATGAATTCCTCAATGAGACGGTGCGCGATGTTTCGCGCTGCCGGGACGATCGCCTCGATCATTCCCGCCGTGTCCAGCACGACCTCGGTCTCGCTCAGGTCGAAATCGATGGAGCCGCGATGCCGGCGCCGTCCGTTCAGGATGCGGAAGAGCTCTTCCATCCGTTCGAACATCGGCACGAGCGGTCGAAAGCGTTCGAGGGTCTCCGGATCGCGGTCTGCGAGAATCGCATTGACGTCCGTGTAGGTCATGCGTTCGGCGGTCTTGATCACGCCGTCATGGAATTCCTGAGCTACCACCTCGCCTCGTGCATTGATCTCCATGATGCACGATTGCACGAGCCGATCCACTTTGGGATTGAGACTGCAGAGTCCCGTGGCTAGCTCTTCAGGAAACATGTGCACGGCCCGATCCGGAAAATACACGGAGGTTCCGCGCTCGTAGGCCCCGGCATCGAGCGCACTGCCCTCGATCACATAGTGGGACACGTCCGCGATATGCACGCCGAGCCGGTAGTGGCCGTTTGCCAGCCGCTCGATGCTGACGGCGTCATCGAAATCGCGAGCGTGCTCGCCATCGATCGTGACCGTCGTCCACGACCTGAAGTCTGTGCGACCAGCGAGATCAGCCGGCACGACAGAACCCTGGCGATCGGCGCCGGCGATGCGTTGTGCGTCGGCGACCGCCTCCGGACCATGAGCGTCAGGGAGCGAGAACTTTCGAATGATGACGCGAACGTCCACACCCGGCTGATTGACATCCCCGAGCACGTCCACCACGCGCCCGAGCGGACCGCGAGACGAGGTGGGCCAACGGGTGATCTCGACCGCCACCATCTCGCCCGACTTGGCGCCTCGCGTCTCGCCAGAGAGCACCTGCACATCGGTCAGCACACGCCGATCAAACGGGACGACGAAGCCCAGGCCGGCCGCATCCACATCGAACCGGCCCACGATCGTGGTGCTGCGACGCTCGAGAATGCGAACGATGCGCCCTTCGGATCGTTTGTCGTCCGTTCGGCGTTCGATGCGCACCAGGACGCGATCACCGTGGAGCGCCTCCTGCAGGTTCGGCGCGCCGACATAGATGTCGCCTGTCTGTCCTTCGCTGGCGCGTTCCGGGATCACGAATCCAAACCCGGACGGATGGACCTCGAGCCGGCCCACGATCAGATCCATGCGGTCCGGCAGCCCGAAACGATGACCTCGTACTTGAATCAGCTCGCCTTCACCCACCAGGCTACGCAGCAGGCGCCGGACGGTCGCACGCTCTTCGCGAGGAACGCGGAGCAGTTGGACAATTTCGCGCGCGCTGGCGGGATGGTGCACTTTCTCCCGCATGAGGGAAATCAGGCGGTCTCTGGAAAGCATCTTGGTATCGATCTGTGAAGCAGGCCGCTCAGCGGGTGGCTTGCGGCGACTGACCTCAGCGTACTGTCAACGGCACTGCATCGAGCAGCGTGATCGCAGTGCCAGCTCGTGTGTTCGCCGCGGTATCCAGCTTGCCGGCCAGCTGTTGAGCTTCGTCAACTCGCGCGATCACCGCGGCCGTCTTGTCGGCCGCGTCGGACGAGCCCGTCTCCCGCCATTTCGCCGTGACGGTTGCCAGCGACGCTTTCGCGGCCTCCATGTGTCGGCTCGCGTCGCCGAAATTGACGTTGTACAGATCGACCCGCGCCTGGAGCAGATGGCTTCTCGCGCCAAGGACGTCAGCCTTGAGCTCGGCGGATTGCGCTCGAGCCTTCAGCTCGGCCTTTCCAGACGCGCCCCAGAACCACCCGACCGCCACGGCCGCAAGGGCGCCGCCGACGCACCAGAGGATCAACTTGAACCATCGCGCCATCATGCACCTCTCCTCTTCACGACACGGTCACGATTTGCAAGTCACCGACATTCGTACCGGTCGGCCCCGTGACAATCAGATCGCCAAGCGCTTTAAAGACCGCGTACGAATCATTGTTGTCCAGGTACGACTCGATCGGCGCCAGCCCGGCTCTGCGAGCCCGTTCGAGGGTGGTGGAGTCCACGAACGCTCCGGCCGCGTCAGTGGGGCCATCGACGCCATCAGTTCCAAAGCTGGCGATTGCGCACGACCCGAGCTCGCGCGCGGCGGGCGCCATCGCCAACGCCCATTCCTGATTCCGTCCACCCCGTCCATGTCCCGCGACCGTCACAGTGGTCTCACCGCCGGACAGAATGCAGGAAGGACGTCGGAGCTGCAAGAGCGCCGCTCTCACGAAGTCGATGTGAGCCTTCCCGGCCGCTCGCGCCTCGCCCACCACGGGATCCTGAAGCACCGCCACGTCATACCCTCGCGCGGCCGCTTCGTCGCGCGCACCTTCGACCGCGTCACGACGTCCGCCTGCCAGGACGTTGAGGCTTCTGCCAAGCGCGAGCGCGCCGGGCTTCGGCGTGTCCTCGATCGCACCCGCCGCGCCTCGCTCGAGATGTTGAGTGACGGAGGTCGGAATCCTTTCGTAGACGCGGTACCCGTGCAGAATCGCAAGCGCATCGCCGTAGCTCGTCGGGTCCGCCGTCGCCGGTCCCGACCCGATGGCGCTGAAATCGTCGTTCACGACATCGGAGATGGCGATCGCAAGCGTTGCACCTCGACACGAGGCGGCCAAACGACCACCCTTGATTGCCGAAAGGTGCTTGCGAACCGTGTTCAAAGCGTGAATGTCCGCACCGGCTTGCATCAAGAGCCGCGAGGTGATCTGTTTGTCCGCCAGGGTCACGCCGGGAGCAGGCGCGCAGAGCATCGCGGACGCGCCGCCCGACAGGAGTATGACGAGCACCTCATCGGCGTCCACCGAGCGAGCCAGAGCCAATGCTCGCTCGGCGGCCTCGACACTGGCTTCGCTCGGGTCAGGATGGCCTCCGCGGAACCACTCGAACGAGGCAGGTAGTGAATCGCGCCCACCAGGGCCGACCGCCATCGCAGCTCTGATCTGACCTGATCTTCCAGCGGCAAACGAAGACGCCATCGGCACGGCGGCCTTGCCGGCCGAAAGGACGACGAGTGGCCTTGACGCCAGCGTGCGCATAACTTCCGCCATGCCACAGGCGCGGGCGACCAGCCGTTCGCTAGATGCCGCAGCAAGCGCAGCGCGAGTTATGTGGAGAAGATCTCGACGAAGCGAGTCTATCTGAAGGGTCAGTGGACGCGTCTGGGATCGGCCCAGGCAGAAAGACCGGTGACGATGTCGAACTTGCGCAGCAACTGGCTGACGACCTGATCCGCGTCCTGCTTGGTTGACAACTGCTCGATCTGGGCGAGGATCCTGGTCAGCGCAGCCTCCACATCGGTGATCGCGCGCTCTGAGTAAAACTCGCGATGACGACGCAGGCACTGTTGGTGCTTGAGGAATTCTTCACGGTAAAAGTCGGTGCGGGTGATCGGAAGCTCGCTTGGTGGCCGGGGGTCGGTCAAGAAGCGTGACATACGACTCCTGAACGAAGACATGCGAAATTCTGATCAGTCTAAGTGGCGAGCCGCCGGCGTGTCAACGGTTCCGAGCGCGCTGGAGACGGAGATGAGGACTGGATCGACCGCGCCGGGGCGAGGGGCCGGAAAGCAACCTCCGGGCCAACTGCCGTCGCCTCGATGCTAGAACGACGGCTCCCGGATAGAAATCGGGTATGACTTCTGTCAGGTCGGCCCGAGCTCCTGCCGCAGAAGCTCGTTCACGCGCCTCGGATTGGCCTTGCCGGCGGTGGCCTTCATGACCTGGCCGACAAGGAAGCCCAAAGTACCGGACTTCCCCGCTTTGTACTGCGCCACCGCATCGCCATGCACCTGCAGCACGTGTCGCACAGCCTCAGCCAGTGTGCCGTCATCGTCGATCTGCTGGAGCCCCTCGGTCTCGACGATCTCCGCGGCCGCGCGTCCGGTGCCGTACATGCGTTCGAACACGTTTTTGGCAATCGGCCCGCTGATGGCACCTCGATCGATCATCGCGATGAGACCTCCCAGAGCCTCTGGTGACAGAGCCGCTTCGCTGAAGTCGAGAGACAGGTCCTTCACCTTGCGCGTCAGCTCGCCCATGATCCAGTTACTTGCGGCCTTGGCATTGCCCGCCGCGCGCGCGGTGGCTTCGAAGTAGTCCGCGAGCGCCTTCGACTCGGTCAACTGAGTCGCGTCGTATTCGGGCAGCGCGTATTGGCTGACGAAGCGCCTTCGCCGCACGTCTGGCGGCTCGGGCAATTCGCGGCGGATCTCTTCGATGTCTTCCGCGCGAAGGGTGACCGGAGGCAGGTCAGGCTCGGGAAAGTAACGGTAGTCGTGCGCCTCCTCCTTGCTCCGCATGCTGACGGTGCGGCCCTGCGCCTGATCCCACAAACGCGTTTCCTGTTCAATCGCCTGGCCCGCGCTCATCCGGTCGATCTGCCGTTCGATCTCGAATTCGAGTGCCTTCTGCAGGAACCGGAACGAATTGACGTTCTTGACCTCGACTTTGGTGCCAAGCGTCGTGGCCTTCTCGGGTCGCACCGAGACGTTCGCATCGCAGCGGAGACTCCCCTCCTCCATGTTGCCGTCGTTCACACCGATCCAGACCAGGAGTCCGCGGAGCCACGCAAAGAAGTCGGCCGCTTGTGCCGCGGACCGCAGATCGGGCTCGGTCACGATTTCGATGAGGGGGACTCCGCTTCGGTTGAAGTCCAGATAGGTACGGCGATCGGAATCGGGAAAGCCCTCGTGCAGCGACTTCCCCGCGTCCTCCTCGAGATGGACACGCGTGATTCCGACGCGGAGCGGCGCGTTCCCGCTTCGAAACTCAACCGACCCGTCGGTCGCGAGCGGCTGTTCGTACTGCGAGATCTGATAACCCTTCGGCAGGTCGGGATAGAAGTAGTTCTTCCGGGCAAAGATCGAGGACGCGTGGACGCGGCATCCGAGGGCGAGGGCGGCCCGTACCGCCAGATCAACCGCGCGCCGATTGAGCACGGGGAGCGCCCCCGGCAGCCCCAGACAGACCGGACAGGTGTTCGAGTTGGGCGGCGCGCCGAAACGAGTGCTGCAACCGCAGAAAATCTTGCTGGCCGTTATGAGGTGCGCGTGTATTTCGAGTCCGATGACCGCTTCAAACATGAGTGCACGGGTGGGACTTCGACGCCGGAGTCACACGCGAGGTCCAGCCGACCTCACGTCTCCATCGACATCAGCGCTGAAGGCTTGAAAGTTGTCGTCGAACATGCGCGCGAGCTGAGCCGCGCGCGCATCATAATCCGCGGCATTGCTCCAGGTCGTGCGGGGACGAAGGACACCGTCCGGCACCTCGCGGCACGTGCGGGGAACGTCCAGATTGAAGACCGGGTCGCGGTCGAATGGCACGGCCGCGAGCTGCCCGGCAATCGCCGCCCGGATCATCGCGCGCGTGTGAGCGATCTTCATCCTCGAGCCCACACCGTACGGACCGCCGGTCCAGCCGGTGTTCACGAGCCACACGGGCACGTCATGCCTCGCAATCTTCTCGCCGAGCGCGCGGGCATATGTGCTCGGATGAAGCGGCAGGAACGGCGCGCCGAAACAGGTGCTGAAGGTCGCCTTGGGTTCCGTCACGCCCTTCTCGGTGCCGGCCACCTTGGCCGTATAGCCGGACAGGAAGTGATACATGGCGCCGGCGCGGCTCAGACGGGCAATCGGCGGAAGGACACCGAACGCATCGGCGGTGAGCATCACGATGGCGCGAGGATGTCCGGCGCGACCTGACGACACGATGCCGTCGATGAACGACACCGGATAGGCGCCGCGCGTATTCTCGGTCACTGAATCGTCGTCGAGATCGAGCGACCGGCAATCCGGATCGATGGTGACGTTCTCGAGGACCGTTCCGAACCGGCGCGTGGTCGAGAAAATCTGCGGCTCGGCCTCGGCAGACAATCTGATCATCTTTGCGTAGCAGCCGCCTTCGAAGTTGAAGACGCCTTCATCGCTCCAGCCGTGCTCGTCATCGCCGATCAGCTGCCGGCCCGGATCGCTCGATAGCGTCGTTTTTCCCGTGCCCGACAGCCCGAAAAAGAGCGCCACGTCTCCGGCGGATCCGACGTTGGCTGAACAGTGCATCGGGAAGACATGGCGAAGCGGCAGCAGGTAGTTGAGAACCGTGAAGACCGATTTCTTGATTTCCCCGGCGTAGCTGGTCCCGCCGATCAACACCAGCTGCCGGCCGAAGTTGACGAAGATGAAGACCTCAGAGTTGGTTCCGTGCTGTTTCGGGTCGGCACGGAAATGCGGAGCGTCGATGATGGTGAATTGCGGAGCGTCGAACGATTGCGATGGCTCGTCAATCAGAAACATGTGCCGGGCGAACAGGCTGTGCCATGCATACTCGGTGATGACGCGAATCGGCAGCCGGTAGGCGGGATCTGCGCACGCGTGGCAGTCCTGCACGAAGAGCTCCTTGCCCTCGAGATATGCCAGCAGCTGCTCGTGAACTCGGTCGAACTTGTCCGGCTCGACCGGACGGTTGACCTTTCCCCACCAGATGCGATCGGCGCTTGATGGTTCGCGAACGATGAACTTGTCGTTGGGGGAACGGCCGGTATGCTGGCCCGTACGGCAGACGAGCGGGCCCTCGCGCGCGATGACCCCTTCCGCCCGACGGACCGCTTCCTCATAGAGCGCGGGGACGGTCAGATTCCAATAGACGCGCCCCGGGCGCCGAATGCCCTGCGCTTCGAGGCCCGCGCGTGGATCCATTCCGATGCTCATCGACGATCCTTCATCCGCCTGCGAGCAAGCCTGGATGCCGCAACACCCAGATGGTACTGGCCGCGATCTGACGAAGTCAATCGACCGACCACGGGCCGTTCCCCGTCCTGCGGGACGCCCTGGGGGACGTAGTACAATATCGGTAAACGCCGCGCCCCGTGTGAACGTAACCCATATGAACGGTCAGGATTCCGTGTCCTCCGAGGCCCTGGTCAGCGACCAGGCTACTAGTCCGGCGTCGGCGGGCGCCCCGTCCCCATTCGATGCCGCGGCGGGGTGTGCCGCCGACGTGCGCGCGCTGACGATTCGGGGCGACTGGGCGGAGGCTCGCGACCGCTTCGCCGTGCTCGTGACCCGTCATCAGCAGCGCGCCTCGCGCATCGCGCTCAGCTATCTGCACGATGCCGCCGAGGCAGACGAGGCCGTCCAGGACGCGTTCGTGAAAGCCTTTACCCATATCGGCTCCTACCGAGCCGACCTGTCGTTCGACGCCTGGTTCACGCGGATTCTGATCAACGGCTGCCTGGACAGACGACGGTCACTCGCCCGGCGAGATCGCTGGTTCCAGCCCATGTGGGACGCAATCCGAGGAGCCCGTCGCGGACACGCCTTTCCCCAGGCGGCCGGCCCGTCACCCGAGCAGGCGCTCCTGGCCGGCGAAAAGAGACGCCAGTTGAACGCCGCCATTGACCGCCTTCCCCACAAACAGAAGGCCGTGTTCGTGCTGAGCCAGGTCAGCGGTCACTCGGCCGCCGACATCGCGCGAATCATCGGGCTCAATGAATCGACGGTGCGCGTCCACTTGTTTCGGGCGGTCCGAAAGCTGCGGGCACTCTTGAGGGACGATTCGTGACCAGATCGAGGCACGTGCCGGACGACCGGCTGCTCTCGTTGTACCTGGGCGAGGACGCACCCACCCAGGGCGACGACCTGATGCACCTGCAAGCGTGTCCAGCGTGCGCCGAGCGCTACCGGACGGTCGGGTCGGACGTGGGACCGATTGGCCGCATGCTGCAGTCCTGGGCCGATCAGGTCTTCACCGCTGACAAGCTGTCTCGCCAGCGGCAACATATCGCCGGTCGCCTGGCGCGCCTGGGAACGCAGGCGCGTGTCCTCGAATTTCCGCAGTCAACCCATCGTCAGCACCCGGCACGTGGAACGAGTCGCGTCACCACACGGTGGATCGCCGCTGCGGCTGCCGCCGGGCTCATCGTGGGGCTTGGTACCGGAGTCGTTGTCGATCATCGAGTGCACGTCTACAAGCCGTCACCCGCTCTGACTGGTCAGGTCGGCGGGCAGGGAGTTGCGCGCCTTGCCGCACCGTCCGGGACATCGGCACGCCATCTCAACGAGGATCAGTTCCTGTCGGATGTCGAGGCTGCCGTCGACGAGTCGCGAGCCCCGGAGCTCCAGGCTCTCGAAGCCTTTACACCGCGAATCCAGGAAATTTCGGCGACGCTCAAATAGCCCGGCGCATGCCTTCCCTGATCTATCGCAAGGGCCTCGAGCTCAAGAATGCGGTGGCCGGCATGCTGGCCGAAAGCTACCACAGTGATCTGGTCAATCAGGTCAAGGCCGCCGGCTTCCGTTTCGAATCCGGGCGACTGACGATCCATCTCGCTCGCGAATTCGGGTTCTGTTACGGCGTCGATCGCGCGGTCGACTACGCGTACCAGACGCGCGAGCGGTTTCCGGAGCGTCAGGTCTTTCTCACCGGCGAAATCATCCACAATCCTCACGTCAATCAGCAGCTTCGGTCGAAGGGCATTCGGTTCCTGAGCGACGAGGGCGAATCAATCGATCGGCTGGCACCGGAGGACGTGGTCATTCTTCCCGCGTTCGGCGTCACCATCGATGAGCTCGCCCACCTCGAGCGGCGCGGCTGCACGCTGGTCGATACCACGTGCGGCTCGGTGCTGAACGTGTGGAAGAACGTGCGGCGGTACGCGCAGGACGGCTTCACGTCGGTGATCCACGGCAAGGTCTGGCACGAAGAGACACGGGCCACCGCATCCCAGGCCCTGCAATTCCCCGAGGGACAGTACCTCGTAATTCTGAACCGGTCGGAAGCCACTGAGGTCTGTGAGTACATCCGCCACGGCGGCGAGGCTCAGACGTTCCTCGAGCGATTCAAGGGCGCCGTGTCGGAAGGCTTCTCACCCGACCGCGATCTCCAGCGCGTAGGCTGCGCGAATCAGACGACGATGCTCAGCTCGGAGTCGCTGGAGATCGGCGAGATGTTCCGCACCGCGATGACGGATCGTTATGGTGCGGCTGAAATCGACGCCAGGTTCCGCGCCTTCGACACGATCTGCAGCGCGACCCAGGACCGGCAGGACGCTATCGTCGCGCTCCTCAAGGACCATGCGCTCGACCTGATGGTCGTCGTCGGGGGATACAACAGCAGCAATACCGCCAATCTGGCCAAGATCTGCGCGGCCCGGTTGCCGACCTATCACATCGCGGACCCGGGGTGCCTCATTTCACCATCCGAGATTCGGCATCGGCCGGTTGGCGCGCGCGAAGAAACCATCCAGACGGATTGGCTGCCGATGAAAGGCCCCGTCAGCATCGGACTGACCGCCGGGGCATCGACGCCCGACAACCTGGTCGGCGCCACCATCAAGCTGCTCGAGGGCTACTGCGTGCCGGATCCTGGGGCTGTCAGAGACCCTCGGGAGTCCGCTACTCGGTAGGTTCCGACTGAAGGTTCACAAGGACCCGCTGCCCGACATGGCCGCGAAGCCAGCGGTGAAGAGAACTTCCCGGTTTGGCGACGATCATCGTGTCACTACCGACGGCGAAGTAGCCTTCCTCGGCTTCCTGATCGGTTGCGCGAAGGTCGCCCTGAAATTCGGCGCCGTCGTAAGCCTGCCCAAGTGCGAAGAGCAACGCCGCAATCAACACCACACCCACGGTCAGCCGCTGGATCCACGGCTTGCGCCAGAGTGTTCGGTCAATTTCGTGGGCCATAGACCATCTTGCGCTGTCAGGTACGGTTATCGGGCGGTCCGAGGGCAGGCTCCAATCGGCGCCACAGCGAGACGGTGCTGGGTGGGACATGTTGGTTTGCTATCATGCCGGCTCACGCCGCGGCAGGTGATCGAGCGGAGGTCCCAACCATGATGCGTGCTGTTCGATCGGTCCTGGCGCTCTGCCTGTCCTGGGTCATCGTCTCAACACCCAGCGCGGCTCCCGCCGTGCCTGCCCCGGAATCGGTTCTCGGGTTTGCGCCCTGCGCCGACTACAAGCTGGCGACCTACGAAGAGATTGCGGCGTATCTCCAGAAGCTGGACGCCGCGACCGACCGCCTTCAGCTCGTGGAGATCGGAAAGACCACCGAGGGCCGGCCCGAGCTCCTCGCGATCATTTCCTCCGAACAGAACATGCGGAATCTGGCGCGATACAAGGACATTGCTCGGCGTCTGGCCCTCGCGCGCGATCTGACCGACGAACAAGCGCGAGCGCTGGCGCGCGACGGCAAAGCCATCGCGTGGATCGATTTCGGGTTGCATTCGAGCGAGGTGGCCCACGCGCAGACAGCGCCGCTCATGGCGTACAAAGCCGTCACGGACGAGTCCGACGACATGCGCAACATCCGCGACAACGTGATCTTCCTTCTCCAACCGAACATGAATCCCGACGGCACGACGCTCGTCGCCCGCTGGTATATGGATCATGTCGGGACGCCGTACGAAAAATCCCCACCACCGCAGCTCTACCAGAAGTACATCGGACACGACAACAACCGCGACTGGTTCATGTTCAACATGCCGGAATCGAAAAACGTGGCCCGGCTGCTGTACGAGGAATGGTTTCCGCAGATCGTCTACAACCAGCATCAGACCGGGCCGTTCCCTTCGCGCATTTTTGTCCCGCCGTTTGACGATCCGATGAACCCCAATATCCCCCCCGTCGTCATGCGCGGCGTCAATACCGTCGGCGACGCGATTACGAGGCGCCTCGATCAGGAAGGCAAGCGGGGCGCCGTTTCGCGAATCGAGTTCGACACGTGGTGGAACGGCGGAATGAGAAGCGCGCCGTACTTTCACAATATGGTGGGCATCCTTACCGAAACGGGACACGCCTCGGCAACGCCGGCGCACTACGACCCTGCCACATTCCCCAAGACCTTTTCGAACGGCGTGTCCACACTCGAACCATCGACGTACTACCCGAGCCCCTACATGGGGGGCGACTGGCACCTCAAGGACAGCTGCGACATCATGGTTACCGCATCGATGGCCGTGCTCGACATCGCCGCCAAGAGACGGCAGGAATGGCTCTACGACGCGTATCAGATGGGCCGCGACGCGATCCGTGCCGGCGCGCGGGAAACCTATGTCGTTCCGGCTGACCAGTGGGATCCGGGAACCGCCGTCAAGATGATCAACACGCTCCGATTGGGTGGGGTTGAAGTTGAGCGCTCGACCGCATCATTTGAAAGCGGCGGCAAGCAGTATGGTGCCGGGGCGTTCCTGATTCGGGGCGCGCAGGCTTTCCTTCCTTACATCCGGGACCTCATGAATCCGCAGGTCTATCCGGATCAGCGTCTGTATCCTGGCGGCCCTCCGGAACGGCCGTACGACATCACCGGATGGACTCTGCCCCAGCAGATGGGTGTCCTGGTCGAGAAATTGAGCGAATCCGTTCGGACAGCCGCCGAAAAGGTTTCTATCGCCGAACCTGCTCCCGGCACGGTGAGCGCGGGGCACCCCGCGGCGTACGCACTCGACCCTCGCGCCAACGACTCGTTCCGCGCGGTCAATCGCCTGCTGAAAGCAGGCGAATCCGTCTACCGCACGGACCACCCGATTCGTGTCGAGGATACGGAGTGGCCGGCGGGAACGTTTCTCGTCGCGCGAGGCCAGGCGAGTGAAGGACGACTGACTTCCGTCGCGCGCGACCTAGGCCTGCACGTGCGCGCGGCGACCAGGCCGTCGTCCGATCTCTTCAAGCTCAAACAGCCGCGCGTAGGCTTGTATCAGGCGTGGGGTGGGAACATCGACGAAGGTTGGACACGTTGGCTCCTGGAGCAGTTCGAGTTCCCCTTTGTGACCATTCATGACGCAGACATTCGTGAAGGCAACCTCGAATCCCGGTTTGATGTGATCGTCCTTCCCGATGCCACCTACGACAGCATGCTTCTGGGGTTGCCCGCGGGGAGCATGCCACCAGAGTTCACTGGCGGGATGACAGCCCCAGGGGTCTCCCACCTCTACAGCTTCGTGTCGCACGGCGGTGTCCTCGTCTGTCTGGACTCGGCGTCTGAACTACCTCTGACGGCATTCGGGCTGCCTCTTCGCAACGTGCTGAGCGGCCGGCCGGCTTCAGAGTTCTATGTGCCTGGAACGCTCGTGCGGATCCACCTGGACACCAGCCAACCTGTGGCATTCGGAATGCCGGCCGACGTGATCGCGTTCTTCGCCCACAGCCCGGCGTTCGCCGTCGGTCGAAGGCCGCGGCCGCAAATCGATGACGACGAAGTCGGCGACGCGGCGACTCCGCCCGGAGTTCATGTCGTGGCGCAGTATCCAGAGTCGGGACTGCTGACGAGCGGCTGGCTCCTCGGCGAACGGTTTCTGGTGAAGCAGGCTGCGATTGTGGATGTCGGTCTGGACCGTGGACGCGTCATCCTGCTTGGCCTGCGCGCGCAGCATCGAGGTCAGTCCCACGGCACGTTCAAGCTGCTCTTCAACTCCATCATGCTGGGAGGCTACGAGAAGGCATCATTCCCCGTCCAGACGGCGGCCCGCAGGCAAGCCCCCATTCCGGCTCCCGCCGTCGGGATCCCGGTAAACGACCCGCCTCCCCCGTTCGTATCACGATATTGAAGGAGCGTGTATGGGGATGCCCGTTGTCCGCATGATGGTTGGGGCGGCCCTCGTGCTCGCCACGACCGCCGGAACGCTCGCCGCCGATGACGGCCGAAGCGGCCGGACCAAGTGGTGGCAGTCCGAGCGGTTCCGCCAGGAGCTTGCGCTGAGCGCGGACCAGTCGGCCCGCATCGAGGAGATATTTCAGGCGACCCTGCCGAGCCTGATCACCGCGAAGGCCGAGCTCGATCGCGTCGAGGGGGTCCTGTCCGATCTTGTGGCGGACGCGACGGTCGACGAGGCCCGGATCGGCCAGCAAATCGATCGGGTCGAGAAGGCCAGGAGCGAACTGAGCAAGATCCGCACCCTCATGCTGTTCCGCATGCACCGGATCCTGACGCCTGAACAGCGAGTCAAACTCAAGGCATTGCACGAGCAGGACAAACACGAACATTCGACGGAAAGCGATGGTCGACGCTGGCCAGGCTCTCAGGATCGTTCAGGATTGGCGAACGAGTGATTTTCACACCTGTTGGAGGACTCCCTTTGAAGACGGCTTTCTTGCGTACGGTTCCCGCATTCCTCTTTCTCACATCTGTCGTCGTCTCGGTGTCGCCCGCTCGAGCCCAGTCGGCCGATCCCAAGAGAGTCGACGAGCTCGTCCGGCTGGCCCGGCAGCGATTCGACGAGGCACAGGCCGGGGCGCAGGCTCCGCTAGTGGATCAATCGACGCCGCAGCCCCCCGTCGTCGAGGAGCATGCGCTGACGTTGGACGATGCCGTCAAGTATGCGCTCGACCGCAACCTCGACATCGCCGTCGAGCGTCTGACGCCGCAGACCTTCGACTTCTCGCTGGCCGCGCTGAGAGGCGTCTACCAGCCGACACTGAACAGCGGCCTCGCGCAGAACAATGCCGTCCAGCTGCCCACGAGTCAGCTCGTTGGCGGTCAGCGCGTGGCAACAGATCTCTCGACCTTCAGCGCGTCGGTGGCGCAGAATCTTCCCTGGGGTGGTGGCGCGTTTTCTGTCGGATGGAATAACAGGCGGCAGGAATCTTCGAACGCATTCAACACATTCAATCCGCAGTACAACTCGACGCTGACGGCGATTCTGACGCAGCCTCTCCTTCGCGGGCGATCCACCGATCCCAACCGCAGCGCGCTGGTCGTGACGAGCCTCAACCGAGACATATCGGAAGTCCAGCTGAGAGCCACCATCACCAACACACTCGCGGCGGTGCGCAATGCGTACTGGGAACTCGCCTACGCGCGCGCAGCCGTCAAGGTGATGCGCCAGTCGCTCGAGCTCGCAGAGAAGCTCGTCGAGGACAACAAGGTCAGGGTCGAAGTCGGAACGATGGCGGAAATCGACATCATCCAGGCCCAGTCAGAGGCGGCCTCGCGGCGGCAGACCCTCGTGCAGGCCGAGGCGCAGGTGTCGACCGCCGATCTCGCCCTGAAGAGGCTCATCATAGCGGGCACTGCGGACCCGCTCTGGAAAACCGCGCTCGTTCCGACGGATCGCCCAGTGTTCCAACCTGCGCCTGTCGATCTCGAGGCTGCGATCAGGAACGCCCTCGACAAGCGCAGCGACCTGCTCGAGATCCGGAAGCAGCTCCAGATCAACGACACGAGCCTGACGCTGCTGCACAACCTGACACTTCCCGCCGCCGATGTCTCGGCCACCTACGGGCTCCAGGGCATTGGCGGCACCCAGTTCATACGCGGCAGCGGCCTGGGAAGCCCGATCATCGCAACGGTGCCCGGCGGCTACGGCGACGCGCTTTCAGCCCTGACGGGCCGAGACTTTCCGAGCTGGAGCCTGCAGCTGAACATCAGCTATCCACTTGGCAATAGCACGGCGGAGGCCTCCTACGCACGCGCGCGCGTCCAGCGAAGCCAGTCGGTCGCCGAAGCGAAAGCGCTCGAGCTCCAGGTCGCGACTGAAGTGACAAACGCGGCGCTCCAGGTGCAGAGCAATGCCACGCGATTCGAAGCCGCGAACGCCGCTCGCGGGCTGGCCGAGAAGCGCCTCGAGGCCGAGCAAAGCAAGTTCGACGTGGGCATGTCCACGAATTTCTTCGTGGTCCAGGCTCAGCGCGACCTGGCCGATGCGCAGACGACAGAGCTCCGCACGCTCCTCGACTATGCGAAGTCGGTCGTGGAGTTTGAACGGTCGCAAGAGGCCTCTCTCTCGAACGGGGCCGTCACGCTTGTGTCGGGTGCGGCGGGTAGCTCGGTAGGAAGCGGACGAGCGGCAACCACAATCGGGGGCACCGGGACCGGCACGACGAACTAGGGAGTCTCATTGGGAAGGACCCGCTGGCGCGGGCCCCGGCTCGACGGAAAGGCTGTCAAGACGTGCGCAAGCGACTCGTCATTCTCGCGGCTCTCGTCGTGACGCTCGGCAGCGCGGGCGCGTACTACGCCATGCGCCGCAATACTGTGGAACCTCAGATTACGACGGCGCCCGTGACCACCGGCGAGATCATCGATTCCGTGGGTGCAACTGGCACGCTTCAAGCCGTGACCACCGTTCAGGTCGGCACACAGGTCTCCGGGACGATTCAGGCGCTCTACGCAGACTTCAATTCGATCGTGAAGAAAGGCCAGGTCGTCGCCAGGCTCGAGCCGTCTCTCTTCCAGACGCAAATCGAGCAGGCCCGGGCCAATCTCATTCGCGCCGAAGCGGACGTCGACCGCCTTCGCGTCGCGCTCGACGATGCCAATACGAAGCTTCGTCGGGCCGACGAGCTCTCGAAGAAGAAGCTCATTCCGGACAGCGATCTCGATGCGGCGCAGATCGCCGTGCGGTCGGCCGATGCGCAAGTCAAATCTGCGCAGGCCCAGGTGGTCCAGTCTCGCGCGTCCCTCAGCCAGAATGAAGTGAATCTCGAGCACACCGTCATCACGGCGCCGATCAACGGCATCGTTATTTCTCGGAACGTGGACGTCGGACAGACCGTCGCGGCGAGCATGCAGGCGCCCACCCTCTTCATCATTGCGGCCGACCTGACGAAGATGCAGGTCAACGCCAGCGTCGACGAAGCCGACGTGGGCCGCATCAGGCCGGCACAGACCGTCCGCTTCCGCGTTGATGCCTTCCCGACAGAAGAATTCATCGGGCGCGTGTCGCAGATTCGGCTTCAGCCAACCGTGGTGCAAAACGTGGTGACATATGGAACCGTCATCGACGTGCCGAACCTCGACCTGAAGCTCAAGCCTGGCATGACGGCGACGGTGACGATCGAGATCGCCAGGCGTGCCAACGCGATTCGCGTGCCGAATACGGCGCTCCGATTCAGGCCCACGAGCGACATGTTCGCGGCGCTGGGTCAGACCGCTCCGCAGTTTGGCCCCGAAGCACACCCAGGCGGTCAGGCGGGCACGCCGGCTGGCGACAGCAGTGCGAATGCCGCGCGCGCCGGATGGCAGGATCGCGCGGCCAGAAGCCGCGAGGGCTCCGCACCGGGAGGTGGTCCGCGCGAGGACGCCGCACCACGCGCCGAGACACCTGCGCGGCCGGCAGCCGGTGGAACCATCGATTCGCTCTTCGGGCCGCTGCCTCCAGTCGAGTCGGTCGGACGAGTCTGGCTCTACATGAACAAGCAGTTGAAGCCGGTTCGCCTGAGGCTCGGCATCTCCGATGGCACGTTCACCGAGCTCTTGAGCGGCGAACTGACCCCCGGCACCGAACTGGTCACGAACATCGTCACCGGAAAAGAATCGAAGACGTCATCGGCGGGCAGGTCGCCGCTCCTCGGCCCTCAGCGGCCTCCAGGCGGAGGGGGACGTCCCTCCGGAACCGGTGGAACGGGCCGCTGACCGTGCCTCTCATTTCGACGCGAGATCTCGTCAAGACTTACCAAGTCGGTGAAGTCGCCGTGCCGGCGCTGCGCGGCGTGACGGTCGGGATCGAGCACGGTGAATTCGTCGCGGTGACCGGCCCGTCGGGATCCGGGAAGTCGACCTTCATGCACATCCTCGGATGTCTCGATCGACCGACCAGCGGCACGTATCTGCTCGATGGACGGGAGGTCTCGCGGCTGACGCGGGACGAACTCGCCGCGATTCGCAACCAACGCATCGGATTCGTCTTTCAAGGTTTCAACCTGCTATCGCGCACGAGCGCCCTCGACAACGTCGAGCTGCCGCTCCTCTATTCGCGTAATGGTCGTCATGCGGGCGAACGGCGCACACGGGCGCGCGAGGCCCTGGCAGCGGTGGGTCTCGGCGACCGCGCCGATCATCATCCGAACCAGCTGTCGGGCGGCCAGCAACAACGCGTTGCGATTGCTCGCGCGCTCATCACGAAGCCTTCAATCCTTCTGGCCGACGAGCCCACGGGCAATCTCGACACGCGAACCAGTATCGAGGTCATGGAGATCTTTCAGCGGCTGAACACCGAGCTCGGATTGACCGTGATCATCGTGACGCATGAGCGTGACATCGCCGAATACGCAGCCAGGACCATCGCGTTTCGGGACGGGCGGATTACCACGGACCAGCTTCAAGCGATGCGTCGGGTTGCACGCGACGAACTGGCAATTCTTCCAACAGCGAGCTGAGGTCGCCGGGGATGACGTCATGTCGGTGCTGATGACCATCAGAGTCGCGTTGAAGGCCCTTCGGGGCAACATGCTCCGGACACTTCTGACGATGCTCGGCATGATCATCGGGGTGGCTGCCGTCATCACCATGGTGGCGCTCGGCAATGGCGCCCAGCGGTCGATCGAGGAACAGATTCAGTCGGCCGGCACGAACCTCGTGATCGTGAGCGCGGGCAACTTCATGTCGGGTGGCGTCAGGCAGGGGCTGGGCGCATCCACGACGTTGAGCCCGGACGATGCTGCGGCAATCAGAACGGACGTGCAAGGCATTCAGTATCTCGCCCCAGGCATCAGTACGCGGGCCCAGGCGATCGCGGGTAACCAGAACTGGTCCACGCGCATTCAGGGCACCGACATCGACCTGCCGCTGATTCGCTCGTGGCCACTCCGCTACGGAAGTTTCTTCACCGCTCAGGACGTGACGAGCGCGTCGAAGGTTGCCGTGCTCGGCATGGAAGTCCGCGACAACCTGTTTGGCGAGGACGCCGACCCTACCGGACAGATCATCCGCATCAGGAACCAGCCGTTCAAAGTCGTCGGAGTGCTCGCATCCAAAGGACAGGCTGCGATGGGCGACGACCAGGACGATCAGGTTTTCATTCCGTACACCACGGCACAAAAACGCCTCCTCGGTGTGACTTACATCAACAACGTGACGGTCTCGGCGCAGTCGGCGTCGCAGACGAGCACCGTTGCGGACGGTATTGCGGCGCTGCTGCGTGTTCGCCACAAGATCGCGCCCGGCGATCCCGATGACTTCACCGTGCGCACGCTCGAGGAAATGGCAAGCGTCCGTTCTGAGGCTGCCAGGACCATGACGCTCCTCCTGGCCGCCATCGCCGGCGTTTCGCTGATTGTCGGCGGCATCGGCATCATGAACATCATGCTCGTGTCGGTCACCGAGCGGACGCGCGAGATCGGCCTGCGCCTCGCGATCGGTGCGCGTGGCCGCGACGTGCTTCTGCAGTTTCTCGTGGAGGCCATCGTCATCAGCCTGTTCGGAGGGCTGATCGGGATCGGCCTCGGGTTCCTCGCCTCCTACGCGGTGACCCAGTTCGTCCAGTGGCCGGCCAGCGTGTCGGCCGGAGCCGTTGGGCTGGCCTTCGGATTCGCCGCCGCCACGGGAGTGTTCTTCGGGTTCTACCCCGCCCGCCGGGCCGCCCGTCTGGACCCTATCGAGGCCCTCCGCTACGAGTAGGGCCGCCACCGCCCGAGCCAGCGGGAAGGCGTATCACGCGGCCTAACTCCCGCGATGTCAACCTTTCCGGTATGCTCGGCTATCCAATCCGGTGTAAGAGATGATGGGTCCCGGAGTCGCGATCCTGACCGGAAACAGCATCGAACGGCTGACCGCACGAGCCCCGTCGGATGCGGCCCTCGCGGCCGCAGGGGATCAGCACGCCTTCGAGCGGCTGTATCGGGCCCACGTGGCCCGGATACTGGGACTGGCCCGTCGGATGTCCGGATCGCAGGACGCCGACGAACTGACGCAGGAAGTGTTCGTGCGCGCCTGGCAGAAGCTGGGAACGTTCCGTGGCGAATCAGCATTTGGCACGTGGCTTCATCGACTCGCAGTCAACGTCATTCTCGAGCGCCGACGATCGCGGGCCATTCAGGCGAGCCGCCAGTACGACGACCACGAATCGGTCTTCGAACGAACGGCATCGCGATCATCGTCGCCGGATCTGTCGCTCGACTTTGAGGCCGCCATCGAACGTCTGCCGAACGGCGCGCGCGAAATCTTCGTGCTGCACGACATCGAAGGACACAAGCACCGAGAAATCGCGAGCATGCTGGGCATCTCGAGTGGAACATCGAAGACGCAGCTTCACCGGGCACGACTGCTGCTGCGCACGCACCTGACCGCCAGGAAGGAACTCCCGTATGACGGACCAGTGGACTGAACGCCTCTCCGAGTATCTCGACGACGAGCTGACGCCGCGCGAGCGGCGCGCGCTCGACGTGCACCTTGGGACGTGTCAGGAGTGCCGAAGTGTGCTTGCGGATCTGCGTGTTGTCATCGGACGCGCGGCAACCATGACCAATCGTCCACCGGAAATCGATTTGTGGCCCGCCATACGTGCCCGGCTCGACGACCGTTCTCAACCGGCCGCATCGTGGCGATCATGGTTCGGCGGTGGAAGCCCTCGCTTCAGCCTGACCGTTCCGCAGCTTTCGGCGGCGGCGCTGGCGCTGATCCTCGTCGCCGCGGGAGCCACCTGGGTGATCCGCGGGCGCATCGTGCCCGGAAACAGCGTCGCCAGGAACACGGCACCGCCGGCCGGTCCGTCATCGGCGGGTCCTCGAGTCGATGCGGGAGAGGTGGTCTTCGCAAACTTTGCCGATCCGCAGTACGACGCCGCGGTTGCCGATCTTCAGAAGGCGCTCGAGAACGGTCGCAACCAGCTCGATCCGAGGACCATCGAGGTCGTCGAGAAAAACCTGAAGGTCATCGATCAGGCAATCGATCAGGCACGCGAGGCGCTGCGGGCGGATCCGGCGAACGCGTATCTCAACAGCTACGTGGCCGACGCGCGGCGACGAAAGCTTGCGTTGCTGCGCGAAGCGACGGCGCTGGTCGATCGTTCAAGCTAGGAGGACATTTTGGTGCATCTCATTGCCGCCGGACTCATGACCGCCCTGCTGGGTCAGGCGACCCCGTCCCGGCCCGGCACCGATCAGACGATTCCCGTCAGCAAGGGGTCGCGGCTGGTCGTCAGTGTGTTCGCCGGCGAGCTCGTCATTCACTCGTGGGACCGCGACGCGATCCGCGTCAAGGGCGAGCATTCGAGCCGCGACCACATCGACATTCGCCCTTCGGACTCCGTCGTCACGGTGAAGCCGGTCTCGAGCATGGGCGCACCCCGGTCCGTGGACATGGAGATTACGGTGCCCCCCTGGATGCGCATCGATATTTCCGGCACCTACGCAGATGTGACGATCGACGGAGCGCAGGCGGAGATTTCGGTCGAAACTGTCCGCGGCGACGTCAACGTCAAGGGCGGCTCGGGGTTCGTGTCTCTCAAATCGGTCGAGGGGCTCGTCCACCTCGAGAACGCGAACGGACGCGTGAACATCCGTTCGGTCAATGAAAGCGTGTCGGCGTCAAATGTGTCGGGCGACGTGATTGCTGAGACCGTCAACGGCGATGTCGCCTTGTCGCGCATCCAGTCTGCGAGCGTCGATGTCTCCACGGTCAATGGCGACATTTCCTATGACGGACCGATTCGGGACAACGGGACCTATCAGTTGACGACGCACAACGGCGACATCATCGTATCCGTCGCTGAGAATACGAACGCGACCATTTCGGTCCGCACGTTCAATGGTGAATTCGTCGCGGGCTTTCCGGTCAAGGTGCAGGACAGTTCCGGGCGCAACAAACGCTTCAACCTGGTCATCGGATCGGGCAGCGCACGCGTCGACCTCGAATCGTTCGGCGGAACCATTGAGCTCCAGCGCCCGGGAGCCGCTCGATCGGGCCACAAGTCGAAGCACGAACGCGACGACGACGAGAAGGAACCGAACTGATCGCCGCTACCGAAGGGACCCCATGGTCTCACGCCGAAGGCGGTCCAGAAGCGCGGCCACTGTCAGACCGGTGACCGGATCCCGCCAGGACGCCGCGATTTCTGCCAGCGGCTCCAGGACGAACAGCCGATCGCGAAATCGCGGGTGAGGAACCTTCAGGTCGCTCTCTTCAATCACGCTGTCGCCGTAGAAAATCAGGTCGAGATCGAGCGTGCGAGGAGCGCCCGGCTGGAGTCGCTCTCTTCCCTGCGCATGCTCAATCGCGTGCAGCGCGGCGAGGAGCGGTTGAGCGGCCAGGAACGTGACTCCCACCACGGCCGCATTCAGGAACCGAGGCTGTGGATCGACGTTCTGGGGATCAGTTTCGATGTCGGTGGATTCGACGACGTCGTGGAGTAGCCGGCGGAGCTCGGTACGTGCGAATTGCAGGTGTGCGCGCCGGTCGCCAAGATTACTGCCCAGCGCGATCGCAACCGGGATGGCGCGGGCCACACCGTTTCGCTATTCGATCCAGCGACCCGGCAGGACCGTCCCGCGGCTGCCGGCATCGGCCGGATGGCGCCCGAGCAGGTCCACCCGCCCGGCGGCGGCAAGTTCGAACAGGCGCTGCTGCTCGACTGATTCACCAAGGGTCAGGTCGAGCATCGTGCGATGGCGCGCATGGGTCATGCGGTCCACGCGGGCGCGCCATTTTGCGACGAACTGTGCCTGACCAGTGGCATCGTCGGAGCAGACATTGTGAGTCGATTCGAAGACTCCTCTGCTCTCTGGGAGTGGTCCCGCGTTCGGAAGAGATCCGCCAAGCTGCTCGATGGCGGCCGCAAGCCAGGCCAGATGCACTTCCTCTCGCGCGATGATGTATTGGTAGGTGTTATTGAAGTCGTACTGGCCGATGTGACGGGCGTTCTCCTCATGCTGGACCAGCAGCGCGTACTTGTCCTGCCAGAAGTCCCTGAGCAGCGTCAGCAACTCGGCCGGCGTCACGTGTTCTGCTTTTCCTTGCAGCTGATGCACACCCTCGTCCACGGTATGGCATTCAAGCGGGCTTCGGCGATCGGCTCGCCGCAGTCGCGACACACCCCATAGGTCCCCTTCTCAATCCGCCAGAGGGCTTCTTCGATTGCCTGCAGGATCTTCGCGTCGGTCTGTTTCAGCTTGAGCTGGATGTGGACTTCGTTGTTTCCGCTGGCCTGATCGGCCATGTCGCCCTGACGCGTGTTATTTTCCATGGAGGTCTGCAGCGGTTTGATCCCGCCAGCCACGAGGATGTCTCCCCGCTTCCTGAGCAGCGCCTCCTTGTAGATCGAGACGTCCATATTCGCTGACTCCTACTTGCCGGGCCCGTTGGCCCGTCGACAACATTCCATCTTAGCACGTTCGCTCGAGATGGAAACGGGCTGACCTACTCGGCCCTCAGCGTGCTCAGGGGCTTTCGTCTCAACACTTCCAGACTCGAGAGCACTCCGATAGCGGTCACGAGCAGCGCGGTCAGGACGATGCCCGACGCGCTCAGCACAAAGGCGGGTGTCCAGGCAATGTCGAGCGCGTATTTGCTCACGCCCCAGCTCAACGCAATCGCGCCCAGCGCTCCGATCGTGCCGCTCAGGATCCCCAGGAGGCCGTACTCGAAAACCAGGAGACGAGACAACAGTCTCGTGCTGGCGCCGAGCGTCCTGAAAATAGCGGCCTCGTAGACGCGTTGAAAGCGGGTCATCGCCACCGCGCCAATCAGGATGAGGCATCCGCTAACCAGCACAAGCGCGCCCACGACTGAAATGGCGAGCGTCACATTGCCCAGGATTCGTCGAAGCGTCTCTGCCACTTCCCGGACGTCAATCACCGACACGTTCGGGAACGCGGCGACGAGATCGTGCTGCATCCGGGCCCGAACGTCCGGCGCGGTCGGCGCTCTCAGGGGCGCGATGAACATGTGGGGGGCGCTGTCGAACACGCCAGGACTGAACACGAACATGAATCCGCCGGCCCTCGAATCCCGCCACTCCACCTCACGGACGCTCGAAACCCGGGCGGTGACCACCCGTCCGAGCACGTCGAAACGCATCGTGTCGCCCACATTGATGAAGAACCGTTCGTGGATGCTCTTCTCTATGGACACCTCGGGAGACGCCGGCGGAGTCGCCCCGGTCCAAAAGCGGCCCTCGGAGACTCGCTCGTTCTGCTCGAGCCGGTTCCGATACGTGATCACATACTCGCGCCCGAGCGATCCGCGACCGCGGACGTCTTCGACGGTCTCGAGGTTGACGTCCTTCCCCTTTACCCCAGCCACGCGGGCCCTGAGGACAGGGATGAGGTTCACATCGCCCGCTATGCGCTGCGGCTGCCTCAGGAATCCCAGGAGCGGCGCGGCCTGATCAGGCTGGATGTCGATCAGAAACATGTCGGGTGCGTTCTCACGGACGTCGAACGCGAACTCCGCCAGCAGATTCGTCTGGACTGCACGGATGCCCAGGATAAAAAAGCTGCCCAGCCCCACTGATAGAAGAATGACCCGCGTCTGGTTGCCCGGTCGACTGATTCTGAGAACACCTTGCCGCAGCGGGAACCACTGCGATTGCGCCAGCGGTTTCACGGCGCGAACCAGCAGCCAGCCGGCGGCCTGAAGGACAGCGGCGACGGCCGCGAAGCCAATCGATACCGCCAGCCCGACGCGCAGCGACGAAGCCTGCCAGCTCGCCACGAGCACGAGCGCCGTGCCGACGACCAGCACGACCAGGATCTTCACCCAGTCACGCGACGTGCTCGCGGCGCCTTCGTGGCGAAGGAGCCGTGATGGCTTGACGTGTCGCACATCGAGCAGCGGCACGAGCGCGAAAAGGGCCGATACGAGCAGGCCGATGCTCAACCCTTGAATGGCCGCGACGGGCGTCACGCGATACGAGACGTTGAGCGATCCGACCGCGTTTCCGACGAACCGCGGGATCGCCGCGATGGCCCCCGCGGCCAGTCCGACCCCGAGCGCGCTGCCCGCAATGCCCAGGAGAAGAACCTGCACGAGAAACACAGACAATACCTGCCGCGTGGTCGCCCCAAGGCACTTGAGAACGGCGATGCTCGGAATCTTCTGCGTCACGAATACCTTCGTCACGCTGGACACCGCGATCCCGCCGAGCACGACGATGACGAGGCCCACGAGGCTGAGGTAGTTCTCCGCGCGACTCAGATCCTCGCCGATCGAATCCTCCGTGGACCGATAGGATCGGACGACGACGAACTGATCGCGAAATGTCTCCCGCAGGCGCGCAACGAGCGACTCGATGCCGCTGTCACGGACCTTCAAGAGCATCTGATACTGCGCGCGACTGCCGAACGTCATGAGTCCCGTACTCTGAAGATCCTGGTAGTCGATCAGGACGCGCGGGCCAAAGCTGAACGCGCCCAGTCGCCGGCCCGGTTCGGTTGTAATCACGCCGCGGATTTCGAACGGCTCGCTTCCGATGACGATTCGATCGCCGACCCTGACGTCCAGCTGCGAGAGCAGTTCCGGTCTGACCAACGCACCATGACGCTCGAGGATCGTGTGCGAGAAGGGCTGGCCGCTCTGCAGGCCCAGCGTGCCGTACAAAGGGAACTCCTTCTGAACGGCCCGCAGCTCCACCATCTTGGCGACCGGCTTCGACTCGTCGGCGGGCCTCACCATCGTCGCGGTCTCGATCGACTCGGTTCTGGCGGTGAAGGGAGCCTTCCTCAGCTCCAGGTCGATCGCTTGACGAAGGTCATCCGTCCATCCACGGTTCGTGGAGATGAGCACATCTGCCGCAATCAGCGAGCGGGCTTCGCCGCTGATCACGTGACGCACGCTCTGAATGACCGACCTGAGCGCGACGATCGCCGCGACGCCGACCGCGATGCAGAGGAAGAAGAACAAGAGGCGCTGCCAGGAAGCCCTGGCTTCCCTGAGCGCCATGGTGAGAACAAATGTCACGATCGGCGCCTCAATCGCTCATGATGCCGACACGGCATCGCCAGACCTGCGCGATCCGTTCTGGAGGACGCGTTCCACGACGCGGCCGTCGCGCAGCGACAGCCTCGCATCGGCGATGGAGGCCAGCTCGACATCGTGTGTGACCAGCACGAGGGTCGTTCCGCGCTCCCGGTTGATCTTCACCAGAAGGTCCACCACGTGCCGGCCATTCTGCGAGTCCAGGTTGCCGGTCGGTTCGTCAGCGAGAACGAGCGGCGGATCGTTCGAAAGAGCCCTTGCGATAGCCACCCGCTGCTGTTCTCCACCCGACAGCTCGGTCGGATAATGATGTCCCCTGTCGCGCAGTCCGACCTCGTCGAGCAGCATGGTCGCACGGTTTCGAGCTTGACGAACGCCGGCGATCTCCATCGGCACCAGGACGTTCTCGAGCGCCGTGAGAGAGGGAATCAGATGAAAGAACTGAAACACAAATCCGATCTTCTCGCCTCGGAGACGCGCGAGATCATCCTCGCTGAGGCTCGTAATGTCGGTGCCGTCGATCAGAATGCGGCCGGACGTCGGTGCATCGAGACCGGCGATGAGACCGAGAAGGGTCGACTTTCCACTTCCAGACGGCCCGACGATCGCGATGCATTGCCTGGCCGGAACAATCAGGTCCAGAGGATGAAGGATCGTGAGCGGCTGGGTCCCGCTCGTCACGGTCTTCGAAACCTGCTGCAGCTCGATCATGGCCGACGGCTCGCGTCGACCATCGGTTTGAGGACGGTCCAGACGTGCTCGGCCACGATGCGCGCGCCCGCCGCCGTGGGATGCATCCCGTCCGGCTGGTTCAGCTTTGGTACGCCGGCCACTCCTTCGAGCAGGAAAGGAACGAACGGTAGAGAGTACTGGCGCGCGATCTCCTGAAACACGCGGCGATACGCCGTGGTGTATGAAGGGCCGAAGTTCGGCGGCGCCTCCATGCCTACCAGAAGCACCGCGATGCCGCGTGCGCGGGCACGTTCCACGATGGTAGTCAGGTTCTTCTTCATCTCGGCGACGGCCACCCCCCGCAGGCCATCGTTCGCGCCGAGCGCCACAATCAGGATCCGGACATCGCCGTCGAGCGCCCAATCGAGTCGCCGAAGGCCGCCGGCTGACGTATCACCCGACACCCCGGCATTGACCATCTCGAACGCATACCCTTCAGTGTCCAGCCGGTCCTGGAGTACGGCTGGATAGGCCTGGTCGGTCGAGAGTCCCAGCCCCGCGGTCAGGCTGTCCCCCAGCGCAACGATGCGCGGCCGGCTCGCCGCCAATCGGCCTCGAACGCCCGCGGGCATTGCGCTTGCACTTCGCAGCGAGGCCACGCAAGCCAGGACAAAAACCAGACAACGCACACACCGCCGACCACTCATCATTGTGTTCAGACGTCGCAACCCTTCCGGAGGTTCACCAAGACATCTTTACTATAATATCCGCCACGGAGAACTCGCCGAGCGGGTGTCCTCTCACATAAGAGCATCTCGAGCGAGTCACCCATGCGCATCGCCGTGTTGTGGCTCGTCACGCTCGACTCGACCGAGATCGACGGCCGGCTATGGGCGTGTGTCTGATTCACTGAGTCAGTCCGCGCGTCCGCGGACGCGCGATTCTCCGCTTTACTCTCGCAGGACGGGACACCATGGAACTTGGATTCGTGGCACTCGTCAAGATGGGGCTGAACATGGTTACTCGCCTGCTCGAGGGCGGCCACCGCGTCGTCGCTTTCGATCCAAACGCGGTGGCGGCGCGCGATGCAGCCAGCGCCGGCGCAACCTCTGCGGAGACGCTCGAGGCGCTTGCGCAGAGACTGACGCCGCCGCGCGCCGTCTGGTTGATGATCCCTGCCGGCGAACCCACTGAGTCCACCATCTCGAGGCTGTCCGGTATCCTCGAACCGGGCGACATCATCATCGACGGCGGCAATACCAGCTATCACGACGATATCCGACGGGCGGAGTCCCTGAAGACTCGCAGCCTTCGATACGTGGATGTCGGCACGAGCGGCGGCATCTGGGGTTTGACGGTCGAGAGGCTCGTCGCCGCTCTTCGGCAACAGTTCGGCGGACACGCCGTCAAGAGCGCATCCTAGGACCATGCCCGAGTCGCGTGCCGAGCACTCCCCGCCGAATTCGCCACAGCCACATCACGCGCCGTCTTGCAGCCTCGTGATTTTCGGCGCCGCCGGCGATCTATCGCGGCGGAAGCTTCTACCTGGGCTGTACAACCTTGCCGTCGACCATCTCCTTCCCGCCGGGTTTGCGGCCGTCGGGGTCGCCAAGCGTCCTTGGAACGACGACGGCTTCCGCGGCTTCGCGCGAGAGGCGGTTCAGGAGTTTTCGCGCCAGCGAGTCGAGGATGCGGAGTGGACCGACTTCTCGAAGGCGCTGTTCTTCCATGAAGGCTCGCTCGACGACGACGCGACATTCACCGCCTTGCGGAAACGGCTCGACGTCATCGACCGGGAGCGACGAACGAGCGGGAACCATATCTTCTATCTCGCGGTTCCGCCAGACCTCATCGTGCCGGTGATCAGCCGGCTCAAGGCGGCGGGGCTCGTTCGCAGCCCGGGCGACCCCTGTTGTACGCGACTCATCGTCGAAAAGCCGATCGGGCACGACTTTGCAAGCGCTCGCGCGATCAACGATGCCATTGCGGCCGTGTTCGACGAGCGCCAGACGTTCCGGATCGATCACTACCTCGGGAAGGAAACCGTCCAGAACCTCCTCGTGCTGCGCTTCGCCAACAGCATCTTCGAGCCGCTCTTCAATCAGAAGTACGTCGATCACGTGCAGATCACGGTCGCCGAGGAAGAAGGTGTGGGATCACGCGCGGGCTATTACGATGGCGCCGGCGCACTGCGTGACATGGTGCAGAACCATCTGCTGCAGCTACTGGCTCTGATCGCAATGGAGCCGCCGTGGTCGCTCGAGGCCGACGTGATTCGCGATGCGCGGCTCGACGTCCTGCGCGCGCTTCGTCCGCTGAAAGGCGCCGACGTCGAGAAATACGTCGTCCGCGGCCAGTATGGCCCTGGCTTCGTCGAAGGGACGCCCGTTCCAGGGTATCGCCGCGAGGAGCATGTCACTCCGAACTCCACTACCGAGACGTTCGTCGCACTCAACGTGTTCATCGACGACTGGCGATGGGCAGGCGTGCCCTTTTTCCTGAGAACGGGCAAGCGCCTCGCGAAGCGGGCGAGCGAGATCGCGGTGCAGCTGAAGGACGTTCCCCAGATTCTCTTCAATCGGCTCCCTGAGGCGCGGCTCGAACCCAACGTCCTGGCCTTCAGGATTCAACCTGACGAGGGTCTGTCCCTTCGAATCGACTCCAAGGTTCCCGGCTCGAAGTTGATGGTCTATCCCGTACTCATGGACTTTCACTACGGAAGCACGTTCGGACACGTGTCGCCTGAAGCGTACGAGCGTCTCCTGCTCGATGTCATGAGTGGTGATGCGACGCTCTTCATGCGCCGGGATGCCGTCGAGGCGTCGTGGAGTTTCGTGACCGGAATCCTGGACCGTTGGACCGAACGACCCGAGCGATGGCTGCCCGAGTATCCCGCTGGTCAGTGGGGGCCAGTCGAGGCCGACCGGCTGATCGAGGCGACGGGACGCACGTGGCGAACGCTCTAGCGCCGGGACTGTAAGACCGCGTGTTCTGTGTTTCGCGCGCAGGGATACTAGCGGGCCGCTTCAGACAGCCGGGCGGCGTGGTGGCGCTCAGGGAGTGCTGATCGTTCTGAAGCTCCGCGCGATCTGCTGAAAGGCCATCTCGAACTTCTGAAAGTCGCCGACGCGCGCGACACACAAGATCCGAAAGAGATCGTTGCCTTGGACGACGGAAAACTGCCGGACGCGCTCCGGCCCTGAGACACCCGGGCGCGTGAAATCGATGGCCACCATGCCGGGCAGATCGGGGCGCTCCGCCGACCCCTGAATGCCCGTCGCGCCCGGCTGCCGCTCGCGAATGAGGCTGCTTTCCGTCTGCACGATCAGATCGTGATCCTGGTCGACCATGAGCGGCTGGTTCAAACGCAAGTACTCGATCTGCACTGTCGCACGCCCCTTCTTTTCAGCCAGCGTCGCCAGGGTCGAGCCGCCTCCGGGGAGGACTTGCCAGTTCTTCTTCGGGTAATCAAGCGAAAAGCGGCCGTGGGGATCCGAGTAGGGACGCACATCACCCTGCGCGTGTGCAATGGCCGTCGGCAGCATTGACGCGGTCGCCGCAAAAAGCACAATCGCCCGGATGTTCACGGTTTGTTCACCTGAAGCGCGGTTAGACGCGCTTCCGCCTTTTCCCGTGTAGGGTCTCCGTCAGGCAACAATTCGACGACACGCTTGTAGAGCGCCGCTGCCCGATCCGTTCGACCGAAGGCATCCTCCACGCTGGCCTTGCGAAACGTTTCGTCAGCGGATGAACGGATTCGCTCCCGGAGGCCCGATTCTGCGGCGCGCGCTTCTGAGAAGTCCGGATTGAGTTTCAGCGCCCGTTCGTAGCTTGCCAACGCATCGGCCAGGTTGTTCTGAGCCTCAAGCCGAGCCCCCTCCGCGAGCGCGGCGCGGGCTCGATCGCGGATCGTCGACCGTGCACCTGCGAGGAGCGCCGCAGTGTCTCCAAACCCGGGCTCGCTCTGTTCGAGCGCCGAGAGGATCTGGATTCCATTCGCCAGGTCACCACGCTCCAGCGCGGCCTTGCCCTCCTGATAACGCGCGGTCAGGTCACGAGACCGTTTTCGCCAGGCTACAGTTGATTCGCCGGCGCGTCGGCCCGCCGGAATGATCGGCGCGGCTCCTGCGTCGCCTGCAGGCGAGTCTGACGCCGGTTCGCTCACCGCTGGGGTCGGTCGTTGCTCGACGCCGGCTGGCTGCGTCCCTACTCCAGCGCTCGCTGCAGTCTCGGATCCCGATTCACGAGGCGAGACCAGATCGGGCGCTGGCACGGCAGCCGACCGCACCGCGTCGGCCGATCCAGCCGTCGAATCTTGTATTCGATCGGCTCGACCCCGCCACATCCCGGGATAGAAAAACAGAATAGCGCCCACTGTTGCTGCGACGAGGAGCGCTCCGATCGCGGCCAGGGTCATCGCCATCGAACGACGCCCCGTCGCAGCCTTCTTACCTTGGCGCGAGGCCGGGACGACGGATCGCCCGATGTCGGACGAGGCTGCTGGTGCTGGGGGCGGTCCGATGGGAACAGGATCAACCCCCGGCGCATACGAGGAGGCGCTCGACTGAGCGGCGGCGGTTTCAATCGTGACGCGGAACGGCCCGATCACGACCGGGAGATCGGGCTTCAGCCAGACCTTCTTAACTCGCCTGCCATGCACCCATAGTCCGTTCTGACTGTCCTGGTCGGTAAGCGACAATCCCTCGTCTTCGACAGCCAGGACCGCATGGAACCGTGAAATCGCCGAGTCGTCGAGCACGATGTCGCAGCGCTTGGAGCGGCCGATCGCGACGGGTCGGTCGCCCGGAATGACCGACGCAACTTCCGTATCACCGCGACGGATGACCAGGCGGAGACCACAAGGCATGAGCTACGCGCGCCTCCCCGTGAACGCACCAAGCACCCTCGAAATCCATTGAGACACTCGACCGCCAAGTGAGCCCGCGAAGTTGCTGGCCGGCATCGCGATCGTCTCTTCGTTTTCCGTAGGCTCGCGCTCATCTCGGCCGAACGACAACGCCTCGTAGTCCACGACTGATTGATCTGGTGCAACGCCTGGCGTGACCTGTCCGACCTCAACGACTCGTTCCGACGCGATCACCGAGGGCTCCATTTGTTTTATCGGCTGCACGGAGTCTTCCTGTGCCGTATCCGGTTCCAGCCGGCCACTGAGTGCAAAATGCCGGCATCGCTCGCGCAATTCGATCGCGCGGCCCGAGAGCGGCAGGCCGGCCAGCACGGCGTCGCATCGCTTCAACGCCTCGCCGTGCTCGCCCGTTTCGAGTGCCGATTCGGCAAGCGAGAGATGACTCCGCGCCTCGCGCCAGCCGTCAAGGCGCACGGTCAGGCTTTCACGCTGTTGCTGGAGCAGGCGCGTCATCTCGTTGAGCCGGCCTCGCCGAAATGGGACGGAGACAAAAACATCGGCGCCTCGGCTCTGGAAAGCCGGGAGATCGCGCACGAGTGGTGTGATGGCGACCTCTTCGTCGTCCCAGGGAACCGCGAGGTGGGTCGCCAGTTGCTTCGCCTCCGCCAGCATGCCAATCGTGTCGAGGTACTTGTCCCGCACCTTCAGGGCGAGCGCTCGAGTGGCCTGGTCGAACTTCTGCTGAAAGCGCGTCAGGTCCCCGAGCATGTCCTGCATCTGCTGATAACGCGCCTCCGGTTCCTTGCGCAGGGCGCGCATCACGATGGCCGCCAAGTCCGCCGGCGCCTCGGTGTCGGCGAGCGGCGCCGGATCCTCGCTGGCGACGAGACGCAGCACTTCCGGAAGGTTCTTCGCGGCAAATGGCTTTCGGCCGCTCAGAAGCTGATAGAACACGGCGCCGGCAGAGAAGATGTCCGAGCGCTGATCCACTACGCGGCCCTGAACCTGCTCCGGCGACATGTAGTCGGGCGTCCCGACGATGAGGCCGACTCGCGTGAGACTGGACGAGGCGATCCGGGCGACGCCGAAGTCGAGAATCTTGACCTGTCCATCCGCCGTGAGGAACAGGTTGGCGGGTTTGACGTCGCGATGGACGATCGCGCGGGAATGCGCGAAGGCCAGGCCGTCGCAGACGCGCGTCATGATGTCCACGCGATGTTCGAGCGACAGCCTTCTCTCCTGCGCAAGGATCTTCGTCAGCGCCTCGCCCTGAAGCAACTCCATGACGAGATACGCCCGCCCGTTCTCTTCTCCAAAGTCGTACACCGTGATGATGTTCCGATGCGTGAGGCCGCCGGCGGCCCGGGCCTCGCGAAAGAATCGCTCGCGCGTCTCGTCCGACACCTCGAGATCGGCCAGCAACATCTTGACGGCGACCATGCGATCGAGCGTCGTATCACGCGCGCGATAGACCGCGCCCATGCCGCCGCGCCCGATCCGCTCGAGCAGCTCGTAGCGGCCGATCCGCGGGATCGGCGGCTTGCCTGCGGCTTCAGCGGCCGGCGCCGGATCCGGATCGGCTGGGGCCTTGTCCATGGTTAGCGGCCGGCGCCGCACCGCACGACGAGCGCTGTGATATTGTCGCTGCCGTCGCTTGCCAGGGCCGCCTTGACGAGCTGGTCAGCGGCTTCCTCTGCCGACGCACCGTCCGACATGATCCGTGCAATGGTCTTGTCGTCCAGCGCCCCGTGAAGTCCATCGCTGCAGAACAGGAATGCTTCTCCCGGTCCGCACTGCCGCTCGCCGATCTCCATTTCTGTCTGTTCGCGAGCGCCGATCACATTGGTCAGGACGTGCCGCATCGGATGATCGGCCAGAAGTGCATCGTCGATGCCTTCGTGCCGCGCCAGCACGGTGGCGACCCACGAGTCGTCATGGGTGAGCTGCTCCAGGCGGCCGTTCACGAGCGCATAGATCCGGCTGTCGCCAATCCCCGAATAAACGAAGCGATTCTGATCGATAAGGCCGGCGACCACAGTCGTGCCCATGCCCGTGTACTCGTCTCGACTTTCCGCCGCCTTGAACACCCGACGATTGGCGAGCTTGAGCGCCGTCATGAGGCGATTTCCGTTGTAAGACAGGTTGGGGTCGATCCCGTACGGCCAGGTGAAGTCGTCTCCTTCAGACGTTTTGGCGAGAAATCCCCGAATCGCTTCCACCGCCAGCTTCGACGCGACCTCGCCGGCGTTGTGCCCTCCCATTCCGTCCGCGACCAGAAAAAGGCCGAGACGGAGATCCGAGCAGAGGGAGTCCTCGTTGATCTTCCTGACGGTGCCCGGATGAGTCGCGCCGTGCGCGGTCAACATGCTGGCCTCCGTTCGATCGGCACGGCCTCAGGCCGCTCAGGTCTTTCGGCAGCCGGGGACGTAAACGGCTGCCCGCAATACTACTTCAGGGCAATCATATACTTCGCCGAAACGGCGCTGAAGGCCGCGGCGGCGGGAACCCGCCGCGAAGATGCGCGGGAAGGGCCAGGCGTCCGGGGAGTCAGCCGACGCGAATCAGGAGGGCTGTGATGTTGTCCGGCCCGCCGCGCGCATTCGCGGCCTCCACGAGGCCTCGGCACGCCGCGTCGGGCTCTCCGTCGTGAGTGGCGATCACGCGGCCCATCTCGTCGTCCGAGACGAGACCGTAGAGGCCGTCCGAGCAGAGCAGCAGCTGGTCGCCCTCGTCAACCTTCATCTCCGTCACGTCGACCATGAGATCCGGCGTTCCTGAAACGGCGCGCGTCACCATGCTGCGCCAGGGGTGTGCGCGAGCCGCGTCTTTGGTCAGCAGTCCGGCCCGCACCTGCTCGGCGACCCAGGAATGATCGACGGTAATCTGACTGAGCGACTTGTTGCGGACGAGGTATGCGCGGCAATCGCCGACGTTCGACACGACGGCGTGAGAGTTGGTGAGGAGGACCGCCGAGAGCGTCGTCGCCATGCCGCGGAGGTTCTCGTCCTCCTGCACGCGCTGTGACAAAGTCCGATTGGCAACCAGGATCGCTGCGCGCAGACGATTGGCGGCGTACGAGAGGTGTGGATCGATCGGACAGGGCCACGTCTTGTCGCGATCGTCCCGCGTCTCTACAATGAATTCGCGAACGGCGTCGGCGACGACGCGTGAGGCGATCTCGCCAGCCGCATGGCCGCCCATTCCATCCGCTACGAGGAAGAGCCCCAGATCCCCGTCAGCGATGTAGCTGTCTTCGTTGAGCGGACGCTTGCGACCGATATCGCTGGCTGCTCCAAACGGTGCCTGCATGTTCACCGATGAGATCTTCCGCCGACCAACCGGCGGCTACAATACCACAGAGTCTACTCGAACAATCCCGCGGAGGCCGGCGGCCTCGGCGGGTCCGATCAGTGTTCGCGCGCGTACTCGAAAGCAAATCGACGCTGCATTCTGACTTTGACCGCCTGGCCCGCCTGGCGGCCCGGTAGATAACGCACGTCCTTCAGCCAGTGCAGCACTTCGGTCTCGAACACTTTTGAGCTCGCTTGATCGATTGTGGCGTCGGTCACGGCGCCCCGCTCGTCCACAGTCCACGATGCGACGACGAAGCCGGACAACCTCAGTTGGCGTGCCGCTCTCGGATAGCCTGGAGCCGATCCGCCCGCAACCTGCCGCGGCTTGACCTCGACGCGCGCCAGGTCGAGAGGTCCGGTCGGTGGGGCGACGACCGGTGTGAGACGCAGAGACACCTGGGCCGTCCCCCCGGCTTCGACGTCCACGTCCCTGCTCGCCGGTTCATGACCGTCGAGAACGGCGCGGATGCTGTGCCGTCCGGGCGGGAGATTGATCGATCCCGACGTGTCTACTGCCGAGCCATCGACGGTCACTGATGCGCCCGGTGGGTCCGTGGTAATCGTCACTGAACCGAGCGTCGGTGCTACGTGAGCCGGCCGAAGCGTCAGGTCGACGACTTGCGCCGCCTTCCGGCCGGTCAGGCGAACGCGTTGTTCCGCGGGTTCGAAGCCGTCCATCGAAATCCCGATCGTGTGCTCCGCGAGCGTGAGGTTTCTGAGCCGCAGCGGTGAAGTGCCCCGGACGGCGCCGTCGACTGTGACAGTAGCACCCACCGGCGTGGTCACGACTCGAAGGCTTCCGATTGGACCTGCGGGAGCCGCGGCGGGTGCGGCAATCGGAGCCGCCGCGAGGTCTCCCGCGGCCTGTTCAGATGGAACTGACAAAGCGTTGGGATCCATCGCGGCGTCAGAAACCGGCGCAGCCGAATCGGCTTCCGTGTCAGCCGCCGCGGTCGACTCCATCGCTCCAGCGTCGGCCACCTGCGCGCGCTTCGCGCTGAGCCATCGATAACCTAAGCCCGCCCCGGCACCGGCGAGCGCCACGAGAACGATCGCGGCGACCGCGGCGATCCATCGTCGCGAACTTCCCGTCGCCCCGCTCGAACGCACGGCCGGAACGGGCTTGACGGCCTTGGTCGTCGCGGCTTGAACGGGCGGCGCTTCTGACGCCGCAGGCGTGGTCGCGGGGGACTCCGCGACCTCAGCTGCAGGAGCCGCCTGGATCGCGATCTTCTGGGCGAGTGCTGTCGTTTCGAAATCCGGATGTGCTTCCGACTCGCGGCGGAGCTCCTCACTCTCGAGCGACTCGGTCGAGTCCTGCACGGTGTCCAACCACGTTCCCGCCTCGCCAGGTCGATCGTCAGCAATCCCTGGCGATCCGTCCTCCGTCGCCGCCGCATCCATCTGACGAACTTGCCCGCTGCTCAGCCCCGCGATCGCGACCCGGGTGCTGCGGCTCCAGATGTGCGATGCGTCGGGACGGCTTACGCCGAGCACCGACGCCAGCGTTGCCAGAAAACCACCGGCGGTGGGGAACCGGTCATCTGGCTCCTTTGCCATTCCCCGGAGAAACACATCGGCCCACGCGCTCTCGTCGAGGCCGAGTTCGGCCAAGCGCTCCGGACGGGTCGGTCCATTCCGCTCAATGCGCTCGAGCAGCTCGCTCGGTGGGCATGCAAACGGCGGGACGCCTGTCAGGATCTCGAGGGTCACCGCCGCGAGCGAATACATGTCGGCGGCAGCACTTCCCTCTTGTCCCCGGATTCGTTCCGGCGCCGCGTAGGGCGAGAGCCAGAGGGGCGACGATGGCTCCTCGTGCTGATATGCATCGAGGACGTGAGTCAGGCCAAAGCCGGCCACTTTGAGCGCCAGTTGAGGCGCGACCAGCAGATTGGTGGGTTTGATGTTGAGATGCGTGACGCCGTTTCGGTGCGCGTATTGAAGGGCATCAACCAATTGACCGACGAGAGTCATTCGGGCTGGCAGGTCCATTCCCGGGCTCTCGGCCACGAGCTGCGCCACGTTGGGTCCGTCAACAAACTCCGTCGCCACGAACAGGCCTTGCAGGACCTCGCCCGCGTCGAAGAGGGTCGTAATCAAGGGATGAATCAGGCGCCCCGCGCGTTGCATTTCCCGATAGAACACGATCTTGATGTGCGCTTCGCGCGTTGGATCTCCAAACGTCAGGTGCAGGAGCTTCACCGCCACCGGCCGCTCGATCATCGGATCGAAAGCTCGATACACCTCGCCTTCGGGTCCGGCAGCCAGGCGCTCGACGATCTGATACCGGCTGATGCTCGCGGGGGTTGAATCGGCTGAGCGAGAATCGGCAGACATGACTGGTGACAGCCTACTGTATGTCGATGATGACCCAGCCCGACGGCCGACGCTGGAGTCGAATGATCACGGGCGACGTGCGCTCCAGCCGCTCTCCGCTGTCGAAGACCGCCGACAGGACTCTGCGACCGGTCGCCCGTGCCGACGTGCCGTCGGTTTCGACGGCAATGTCGAACACTTCATAGCGGAGGGCAACGGCCTGCGCAAGCAATCGCTCTTCGAATGGCGTCACCATGGTGCGCAGCGCGCGCACGATGATCGTGTCCCGGAGCTCCATGGCCCGGGCGTACCGCTCTATCACATCGCGCACACGTGAAACGCTGGCAAGTGCCGCCGGACCCGTGTCGTACACCTCGAGCCCCTGACTGCTTCTCTTGCCAGTGAGCGTCTCGATCGTGCCCGCTGCCAGGGGTCTCGACGCCGGAGGAGGGGGTGCAGGGGTTTTCGAAGGCGAATGAGGCGCGACGACTGGAACCTCGGCCTCTGGGGTCGGCTTCGCCTCTTTGACGGCGAGTTCTGCGACGTCCGAGGCCGGTGACGCGACCGGACGGGGCGATGCGGGCGCGCTTGTCTGCGGAGATTTCGCAATTGTCTCGCGACGAGCTGCATCCCTGCCCAGCTCGGGCTTCGGAAGAGCACCGGCGCGTTCAGTTGCAGCGGGTTTCGCCTCCGCCGACGCGTCCGAGGCCGGCGGGACGGCCGCGGTGGCGGCCGGAGCCGGGATGCCGGGAGCCGTGACGCCGGACTGAGTGCCACTCGAAGGCGACGGCAGAGCGACCGATGCTGCTGGCGTCTCCTGTCCGGCCGGTCGGACCCCGGCGAAATAGAACGCCAGCCCGCCCGCCAACGCCAGCACGAGAACACTTGCCGCGACGACTCCGTAACGGGCTCGTGGAGACGACGGACTCGGTAGCACGCTCTCGAGATGCTGCAACTCCTGAAGTGCTTCTTCATTCGCTGGCGACGCTTCCAGCACCGAGCGGAACACTTGCATCGCCCCCGCCAGGTCACCCGATTTTCGCAATGCCCTGCCCCGTTCGAGCGCCAGCGAAGCCAGTTTGACCTCAGCGGAGCCGTCGGCCTTCGATGAAGGTGTGCGCGGTACTCCATCGCGGCTCGATGGCGCGCGAGCCGCGCCGGAGCTCCCTGGCACGGGTGTGCGGGGCAGCCTCGTCTGGGTCGTGACCATCTCACCGATGATCGCGGTGGCCTCCGCCACCGATTCCTGGCTTGCGCTGTCCGTGCATCGGCTGAGCTCGTTCATGACCGCGCTTGCGGATGCCGGTCGGTCGGCCGGATCCTTGGCCATCAGACGGTCGATGAGCGAGACGATCGCGTCGGGCGCATCAGGCGCATGGCTTCGAAGAGGTGTGTGGGGCTCCCTGGCGATCTTGAGTAGCACGGACGCCACCGTGTCACCTTCGAAGGGACGCCGGCCGCTCATCAACTCGTAAAACACGGCGCCGACCGAGAAAAGATCCGCTCGCGCGTCGATCCCTTCGCCAAGCACCTGCTCGGGCGACATGTATTCCGGGGTTCCGATCACCGCGCCCGTCATCGTCATCTTCGACGTGATCAGCCGGGCGATCCCAAAATCCAGAATCTTGACGAGACCGGCCGGCGACAGATGGAGATTGGCCGGTTTGATGTCGCGGTGCACGATGCCGTGCTGGTGGGCGTAGTGCAGACCGTCACAGAGCTGAGACACGATGCTGACGCGCGCGGGAAGGGGCAGATCGATCTTCCTACGAATCACCGTCGCCAGATCCAGGCCCTCAAGCAGCTCCATTACGATGAACATCTCCCCGTCGATCTCGTGAAGTTCGTAAATAGTGACGATGTTGCGATGATTCAGCCGAGCCGCGGAACGGGCTTCCTGATAGAAGCGTTGACGCTGCTCGACGTCCTCATGGATCTCCGCCGTCATTTTCTTGATCGCCACCATGCGGTCGAGCACTGGATCGTGCGCCTTGAACACGACACCCATGGCACCTTTGCCGAGGCGCTCCACGACCGCGTATCGACCGCCGATCTGTTCTGGATCCACGATGAGTTCAGTGTTGTGACCGGTGCAACGAAGGGCTGGTGCACCGGCGTCCGATTATACCGCCCCGCATCCGCCTCGATTGTCCGAGGCGCATCGCCTCATCTTATCGGCCCGAAGCACGATCGAGGACTGAGCCGCGCGTGCTGACGCGCCAGGCATGACGTGCGGCCGATGCCGTTATTCCTGCGGCAGGCAGAGCATGTTCGGGTTCACTCACTTGTGAGACTGCTGTCGTATACTGCGCCCGTGGCCAGTCTGGCACTCCAGCCTGCGCTGACTCGCGCAGAAGAAGCGCTCGAACGAGGTCGCGGCGCTGAGGCCGTTGCGGCCCTCAATTCACTCCTCAACTCGGGCGCGCTCAGCCGAGACGATGAGCTTGCTGTCCGTTGCGGGCTCGCCGAGGCGTGGCTGCTGAACGACGACATCAACAAGGCCAGCTCCGTGCTCGGGCGTCCACCGGACGTACTGCGTGAAGAGATCAGTCCCGCGAGAATGTCCACGCTCTGGCGCCTGCACGGACGTATCGCGTTCGCGCGCGGCGATCAGTCGAAGGCCATCGCGCTTCATGGCCGGGCCCTCAAGTTCGCCGAACAGGGCCATGATTCTCACGAGATCGGTCTCGCGCACTACGAGCTCGGCCTCTGTTACAAACAGGTCGGCGATACCGCCATCGTCCGGGAGCATATCGACAAGGCGGCCCCGGCCCTCCATGCAGCCGGCGATCGCCGCCATTCGGCACTGCTCAACTCGCTGTCCGGCGTCTCGCTCGCGCAGGCGGGCCGTCTCGAAGAGGCGTGGGCCGCCCTGCGACAGGCGGAACGCCTGGCCGCCGCGGTTCAGGCCACTGATGTCCTCGGCACGGTCCTCAACAATCAAGCGATCGTGGCACTCATTCAACACCGCCACGACCTCGCGCTCAGTTTGTCCGAGCGGAGTGTCAGCCTTCAGGAAGGTACGGGATCGAGCCGCGGCCTGGCCATTTCACTCGCCACACAGGGTCAAATCGCGGTACGCCTCGGCGATCTCGAGCGGGCGGAACAGATCCTCCACCGCGCGCTCGAGATCCGAACCTTGATTCAGTACCACGAGATTACGGGAGCGGTGTACGACAGCCTCGCGCAGATTCATCTCATGCGCGGATCGTACGAAATGGCTGGCGATTACCTGCGACGCGCCGGCGAGGCTTACGGCGGCTACGGACGCCAGACCAGCCTCTGGTACGAATGGTCGATTCGCGTGCTCGAAGCCAAGCTGGCGCTTCGACGCGGCGACTCGGCGGAGGCGCTCCGACTGTCCGATGAAATCTCCCAACCGCCGTCCGTGCCCGGCGACGCCTTGCAGGCGGCGTTCGAGATGGTGCAATCGCCGGCGGCGCCACCGGGAGAGGCCATACAGGCGGCGCTCATCGCCTGCGAGGCCTTGTTGACACTGGACCGCGTCGATGAGGCCATCACCCGATTGAGCGTGGTCCGAGACCGCATCGATCCGCGGGCCATGCCCGGCGCCTGGGGCGAATACCTTCGCGTGCGGGGTGAGATTCACGCCCGCGGCGGACGCCTCACCGAGGCGTATCACAGCCTCGCGCAGAGCGCGAACGTCTTCGACCTGCATGCCGAGCGCTACCAGAGCGCCCTGAGTCACCTGGCGCTCGGCCGGCTCTCATCCCAGGCTGGAACGCCCGAGCGGGCTTGCCAGCACCTCGACACGGCGGCGGCACTTTTCGAATCTCTGGGCGCCGTACGCGACCTCGACGAGGTTCGGGCGGCTCGTTCGGCCCTGTCGACAGGCGCGGCGCAATTCCTCCCGGAATCGTCCGGCACCGCACAGGATGCGATTGTGGAGCGCCTGGTCGATGCTGCGGCGCTTCCCGAGCTCCTCGGTCGCGAGACCGCGTCCGCCATGGTCGAGGTCATCGCTGGAGACTGCGCCGTCATCTTTGTCCGCGCAAACGGCAACGACATTCGCGTGGTCGCGTCCGCCGGCTGCGACGCAGAGACCGCGCGAAACCTGGCGCGATCGGCGGACCGACCGTCCGATCGCATTCGCGTCGAGCCGCTCGGCCGCGATGACGATGGACCTCGGTTCGCGGCCGTCGCGTCATCGCGTCCCATTCCCGAGGTCGCAGACCGTCGGCTTCGCATGATTGCGGCCGTCGCACACCAGGGGTTCGAGCTCTGCGCATCTCGCAAGCGACCCCTGGTCGTCCCGGAGAGCGCCGTGCAGCTCTCGCTCGAACCGCTCCTTCCCGGATTTCTGTGCGCCAGCGAAGCCATGAACCTGGTCGTCGCCCAGATCAAACGGTTGCAGGGGAACGACCTGACTGTTCTCATTACCGGTGAAAGCGGAACGGGCAAGGAGCTCGTCGCGCGCGCCATCCACACCGGCTCGCCGCGTCACCAGAAGCTCTTCCTTCCGTACAACTGCACGACGACGACCCGCGATCTGGCCGACAGCCAGCTCTTCGGGCACCGCCGCGGCAGCTTCACCGGCGCCGTCTCGGATCAACCAGGGCTGATTCGATCGGCGGCGGGCGGATCGCTGTTCCTCGATGAAATCGGCGACCTGTCGCTCGACGTGCAGCCGAAGCTGCTTCGGTTCCTCGAGCAGGGCGAGATTCTCCCAGTTGGCGAGGCACGGCCCCAGCGTGTGGACGTCCGCGTGATCGCCGCCACCAACGCCGACCTCGAACAACGCGTGGCCGACGGGAAATTTCGCGAGGACCTCTACTACCGCCTGAGCGTGATTCGGCTGCATTTGCCGCCGCTTCGTGAACGGCGCGAAGAGATCCCTCACCTGAGCAGCCTGTTCCTCCGCGAAGCCTCAGAGCAGCTTGCCAAGCCCGATGTGCGCTTGAGCGCCGAGACGCTCGATCTCTTCGCCGGCTACTGGTGGCCAGGAAACGTGAGGCAGCTGCGGAACGAAATCAAACGCGCCGTCGCGCTGAGCGCGCCCGGCGGCAGCATCCGACCCGAGCATCTCTCCCCTGACATGGTCGTTCACAGCGTCACGCCGCTGGGGCTGCCCCAGGCGAATGCGGCCCTGCCTCGAGGTCTCGGCCGCACCGAGGCGCTGACGCTGGCCTCTGCGGTCGAGCAGGTGGAGCGGGAAATGATCCAGGCGACCATGGACAGGAGCGCCGGCAACATCTCGGAGGCCGCGCGAGCCCTGGGTTTGACACGGCGCGGCCTCTACTTGAAGCTCCGACGTCTGGGTTTTGAGACCCGGCAGTAGTTGGATAGGACGTAACCAGTTAATTCGTTGGCTGTATAGTCAGTATCCACGCTCTGGACCCCACCTGTTTTGGCCTCCAGCGCATAAGTTAAGTCCAGATAGTTACTTACGAGCTACCTCTGGCGTTGGGATCATTCGGTCACAGCCCCGGACCGGGGTTTGATTACTAAAGTGGCCAAATGATTGACCGACTCCTGGAGGGACCTGTGGAACTCGCACGGCAGCCGAAGTCAGCGACGACGGAAAATCAGAAGCGCACGTCCGAGCGCCGGACGGTGATGCTGCCGGGCCGGCTGATGTGGAAGGATGGCCGGGGCGCCACCCGCTTTACGTCGGTCGTCACCCGCGACGTCAGCGACCACGGCGTCTTCGTCCAATGCGAATCGGGCGCCGCCATTCCGCTCCGCCGCCTGGTTCACTTCCAGCTCGAGCGCGATGCCCGGGACAATCACGAGCTTCCGATGGCTCTCCGTCAGGGCAAGGTTCTGTCGGCGGTGTACCGCGTAGGCAAGTTCCGAGCGTCAACGGGCACGCCCGAAGGCTACGCACTCCGATTGCTCGTCGAGCCCGCGATCTGCGCCCCCGCAATGATGGAAACGACGGCCAACCGGTCCATCGCCTGAATCGATCAGCCCGGGCCGGAGGTCCGACCCTCCAGACTTGCAGCGAGCCGTCCCTAAGATTGCGGTATCGCTTCCCAACCGAGCGCCACCAGCCGTACCGCGACGTCTCCTCGACGCGGACGGACCGTCACCAAGTCCAATGTTTCAGTGGACGCGTCTCCGGCGATCCAGCGCGGCGATCTCGGCGGAGAGCTCCGTTTCAAGGGAGCCCAGCTTGTCGCGCTCGGACTGAACGTTCTGAGAGGCGCGCGCAACGTCCTCCGACTCCTTCATCGAGCGACCGACGCCGCGCGCGGCCGTCGTCGCGCGTCCAAGCGTCGAGGCGCTGAGAGTCTTCCGTCCCAGCAGCGCTCCGAAAATAGTCGCCCCAAAGGAGAGCGCCGTCTGCAGTTTCTGCTGACTCGCCTGCTCCGACTCTCGCGCCTGCGACAACTCGCTCCGCCGCACGCGCTCGGTCTGCGAGGCGATGCGCGCCGCGTATTTTTGCCTGAGTCGCACGACTTCCCGATCGCGTAACTCGCGAGAGGCCTGACGGAGGCGCACCCGAAAGTCCCCTTCCGACTCGCCGGGTTTCGACAGCAGATTCGCGCGGACGCTCTTGAAGAGATTCAGACTCTGGGACTGCGAGGCCCACCTGACGAAGTCTTTCGACCAGGCGTCGTAGTTCTTTTTCGAGAGCGCTCCCCGCGGCAGCTCGGCAAACTCACCGGCCTGTGGTGGATCCGTGGCCAGCTGGTCCAGGCGAAGATTCGTGGCCGAGGCGTCGTCCCAGCTTACCGGCACCGGCCCGTCACCGAGGCGCGCGGAAAAAATCGCGTCCCGCGCATCGTCAATCCCTTGCTTTGGATCGACGAATCGGAGCGACGCCACCGCAAGCACCCGGGGTTCGAACGCGATCTGCTGAGCCCCTGACTGACCGAGCGGGAGGAAGAACTGCTTGACGTCCGGCGGGAGAACCGGAGGCGATGCACCCGCTCCAGTCATTCTCGGCTGGGACGTCGCAGCAGCCGTCGAAAGCTGCGCCGCGGGGGCAGTCGCTGTGTCCGGCTTGGGTGCGCCGGTGCTTCTTAGAGGATCCATCAACGTCCGGATCTGCTCACGGGTCAACGGCCCCCTCAGATACGACATCGTCCACCGGGTTTCGAAGATCACCGGGTGATCCTCGTGCACGTTGCGCATGAGGAAGATGCGGCTCTTGAGTTTCGAGAGGGTTTCGTCGATCGACTTTCGATCGAGCGCTGGTCCGCTGGTCGCAACTCCTTCAATGCCTTCGATCACATGTGCCTTGTCCTGCTCTGTCTGGAGGCGCCCAAGAAACCACGTCCCGATGTTCGCCAGGCCCTTGTAGTCGAGGTCGACAGGGTTCTGCGTCGCCAGCACCACGCCGAGGCCAAATGCCCGCGCCTGTTTGAGCAGCATCAGGAGCGGCGCCTTGCTCGGTGGATTCGCGACGGGTGGAAAGTAGCCGGCGATCTCATCCATGTACAGAACGGCCCGCAGGCTGTCCGTTCCGGGCTGAGTGCGCATCCAGCCGATGACCTGCGTCAGGAGAATCGACACGAAGAACATCCGCTCGGCGTCGCTCAGGTGGGCGATGGACATGATGGAAATTCGTGGCTTTCCATCTGCGCGATGCAGCAGCTGCCCGATGTTGAGCGGCGCTCCCGTGGTCCACGCCTTGGAGCCAGGCGAAGCGAGCAGATTGTTCAGGCGCATGCCAAGCTCGAAGCGATCAGACGCAGGAAAGAAGCTTTCCACGTCGATCACGCCGATGCGAGAGACAGGCGGCGACTGAATCTGCTGGATCAACGCACTGAGCTCGAGATCCTGGCCCGCCTTCCAACTAGCGCTCAGAATGGTGGAGAGGAGAATGTGTTCGCGGCTCTTGATTGGGTCAGCCGCTACACCGATCAACACAAGCAGGCTGGTGACTATGGACGCGATCCGGTTGTTCAGGAGTTCATCATCATCCAGAATCTGCGGCGGGGGCACATCGAGCGATCTCAAGATCGACAACGGCAGGCCCGCCGTGCTGCCGGGTGTGTAAATGGCAAACTCCGCGGCGGCTTGCAGCCGGCGAATCCGCGCACCGTCCTGACCCCAGTCACCCAGTCCCCTCTTCCAGAGTGCTGCCTGCTGACCCGCCCAGTCCTCGTGCGACAGATTCTTGGTGCGCGCTTCGTCGGGATTGATCCACGGCAGGAAGTCGGCAGGCGCGAGGTCGGGAAATGTCAGGAGAATGTTTGAGAGATCGCCCTTCGGATCGATCGCGATCGCGGGGATGCCGTCGAGCGCGGCCTCCTCGAGAAGGCCCAGACAGAGTCCCGTCTTCCCGCTGCCCGTCATGCCGATCGCGATCGCGTGCGTCACCAGATCCTTCGAGTCGTATAGAACGGGTTGCGGACTTCGCTCGCTGCTGCCCAGATCGCGAGTACGGCCGAGGTAAAACAGCCCGAGCTTGTCGAAGTCCAGCGTGGTCATGGTCAGCTCCCGAACACTAGGCCCGCGGCCCGATCTTACGCCGACTCTTGCTCAGTTCTGCCCGCACTTTCAAATCCGCGCACATCGCCGACAAGTTTGTAAGCCCACAACGCGGCAAACCCGCCTGTCTTTTCCGAAACAGGCCAGAAATTGCGCATCGGCGCAGGGCATTGCCCTTGCTCTCGATCGAGGGATTCCGAAGCCAGGCCTGTCCAACCTGCACGCCCGGATCCCGAGGTCAAGAGATGGTCACGCGCCCCAGCCCTGCCATCGGCACAATCTTCAGATCGTGCGCCCGTCTGTCTGCGGCCGCGGTTGCCCTTCTCGGAAGCGTCGCCGCAGTCGCCCGCATGACGGCTCCGGCGACATGGTCGGCCACGGCCTTTGCCGCGGTTCGAATCGACACGGCCCTCCTTTTTGTGCTGTCCGGCGTGTCGCTCTGGCTCGCGGTCGAGACCGATCGGGCGCCTCGTCGTGTCATCTCCCGCCTGGGTGGATTGACCGTCGGCTTCGTCGGCCTGGTCGTGTGCTGCTGGCACGTCGTGCAACCCGTCATCCCGCCGATCACACCCGCGCAATTGATCGGCAAGAACGGACTCATCGCCGGCAGAATGGAAGCGGCAACAGCCTTCAGTTTTCTCCTGGTCGGCATTTCGCTCCTCTTCCTCGACAGTGAGAGTCGCCGCGGCCACCGACCCGCACAAATCCTCACGTCTGGCGCCGCGCTCATCTCGCTCCTCGCGGTCATCGGTCACGCGTACGGGTTCGAGCCCTTCTATCGCCTGGCCGGTTCCACGCCGATGGCCCTGCACGTCGCGCTCACCTTCCTCCTGGTATGCGCAGGGATTTTGTCTGCCCGGCCTGACCGCGGACTCACCAGAATGGCTGCGAACGACACCGCCGGAGGGCTCCTCATGCGGTGGCTTCCCGCCGCCGTTTTCGGTGTGCCAACTCTCTTCGGGTGGCTGACGCTCTCCGGACAGCGAGCCGGTTACTACGAGCTCGAGTTTGGCATCTCGATCTTCGTGATTCTGAACACCGCATTCTTCTCGGTATTGATCTTCTGGACAGCCTCCGCGCTCGATCGCGCCGACATGATGCGCACCCGGGCCGAGGACGAGTTGAGACTTCGCGCATCGCAGCAGGCCGGGGTCGCGGAGCTGAGCCAGCGAGCGCTCTCCGGTGTCGATCTGCCCACGCTGACACGTGACACGGTGGTCTTGGTGGCTGAACGACTGGAGGCCGCGTGCTGCGAATTCCTCGAATACGATGTGGAAGCGCAACGGCTCTTCTTCAGGGCGAGCACGGCTCTCGAAGGTCCGGCGTTCGAACGGGCAACCCTGGATACCTCCACCGACCATCCCTACGGCTACGCGCTCGCCTGTCACGACCCTGTGGTCATCGCCAACGTTCAGACTGACTCGAGGTTCGCACGACTCGAGCCCGCCCGCCTGAGACAACTCACGAGCGGTCTGATCGTGAACGTCCGCGGCCGTCTGGGCACTTCCGGCGTGCTGGCGGTCCTTACCGAGGCATCGCGCGCGTACACAAGGGACGACATTCTCTTTCTCCAGACGGCGGCAGCGGTACTGGCCACGGCGGCCGACCGCAAGCGCGCCGATGAAGCCCTTCGGCTCTCAGAGGAAAAGTTCGCAAGCGTCTTTCGCTCGTGCCCCGACCCGATTCTGGTGTCAACGCTCGTCGACGGTCGGTTCATTGATGTCAACGAGAGCTTCCTGCGGATGTCCGGCTATTCACGCGACGAAGTCATCGGACAGACCGCGACCGACCTGAACTTCTGGGCCGAGGCGTCGCTCCCGGTGGTCCTGATGGAAGAAGCATTGCAAACGGGCACGCTCAGTCACCGGGAGGTGAACTTCCGGACGAGGACGGGTGAGGCGCGCGTGTGCCTTTTCGCCGCCGACATCATTCATCTCGACGACGAGCGATGCCTGCTCGCGACGCTTCAGGACATTTCCGAACGAAAGCGGGCCGAGGGCGAGACCCAGGAGGCCAACGAGAAGCTTGCCCGGTGGGTCAGCGATCTCGAATCCCGAAGCCGCGAAACCGCTCTGATCAATGAAATGGGCGATCTCCTGCAGTCGTGCCTGACGCCAGACGAAGCCTACGGCATCGTCGCTCAATACACTCAGCAGCTGTTTCCGGATGATGCAGGCGCCCTGTGCATGATCAACGGCACGAGCGACCTCCTGGAGAGCGTCGCGTCGTGGGGCGGCGGCACTGAAATGGTGTTCTCTCCAAACGAATGCTGGGCGCTGCGCCGCGGCCGCCTGCATCTCGTGTCCGCGCCGGAAACGGGGTTGATTTGTCCGCATCTGAATCGCATGCCGACCACCTCTTACATGTGCGTGCCGATGATGGCCCAGGGCGAAGCCCTCGGCGTGCTTCATCTTCGCGCGATCACCTCTCCGGCAGATCGAGGTCTTCCACTCCCCGACGAAGCGCGAGAGGCACACCGGCATCTTGTGCTGACCGTCGCTGAGCACATCGCGTTGGCGCTGGCCAATCTCAGGCTGCGGGAAACGCTCCGCACGCAGTCGATTAGGGATCAGCTGACCGGCCTTTTCAATCGGCGGTACATGGAGGAGTCGCTCGAACGCGAACTACGCCGCGCCGCGCGCACTCGGCGACAGGTCGGCATCATTCTGCTCGATCTCGATCGATTCAAGGCGATCAACGACACGTACGGCCACGAAGCGGGCGACAAGGTCCTGAGGGCGATCGGTCAGTTCCTGCAGGGCAGGACGCGTGAAGAAGATATCGCGTGCCGGTATGGCGGCGAAGAGTTCGTCTTCGTGCTGCCCGAGGCGTCCCTCGATTCAACACGCCTCAGAGCCGAACAGCTTCGCGAGGAAGTCAAGAACGTACGAGTGCAGCATCGGGGGCGAGAACTGCCTCCTGTCTCTCTGTCCCTCGGCGTCGCCGTGTATCCAGATCACGGTTCAACCGCCAGCAAACTGCTCCGCACTTCGGACGCAGCCCTCTACCGAGCCAAGGCCGAAGGCCGCGACCGGCTCGTCATCGGGATCGTTCGGTCCAGACCGGCCGAATAACCCACTGCCCTGGCCACCTCAATCGGCCGGGGGCTCAGTTGCACACTTTTGCCCACAGGTGTATCGTAGTGGCTCAATCCGTCTCAGGGCGGAGGCTCCCCAGCCCGTGCCCGTTACCCTGCAAGGCGTTACGTTGTATCGCATCAGCGAAGCCCTCAAGCGGGCTGGTGTGAGTCGCGCCACCTATTTCCGGTGGGTACGGCACGGTCGCGTCCACGACTGCAGATACAAAGACCGTAACGGTCGGCGACTCTTTACACCTGAGGAAGTTCACGCTCTCGAGAGCGTGGCGCATCACCTGATCGAATCTCCTGGACGGCCGATCAAGGTAGCTCATGACCGACGCATTCTCGGCAACTAGGGGGCGGGGCGCGGGACCGCGACTGGCAGACTCCCGTCTGCACGCGCTGCGGCGCGACACCGGCAGACCGGTGCTGCCCGACGGCGCGATTGACGAGCGAAAACGATCGGCGCGCCTTGCCTCGATTGTGAAGTTCATCGGACAGCTGGCGCAGCTTCCCACGGAGGACGAAGTCCTCCTCGGGCTCATTCAGGCTGCCGCAGTGTGGTACGACCTCGACGCGCGCGCATACCGCCGCGACGCGCGCGATCGCTTCGTTCTTCGACACGCTCTGCCAGGGGCCGACCTCACCGACGGCCCGTCGGAGCTCGTCGATTGTCCGCCGCAGGCGATCCGGGTCTCTTCCGTCGGCGATTTGAGCCGTCTCGGCTGGAAGAACCCGCTCGACGACGTGCTACTGCTGCCCGTGAACGTGGGCCCTCAACCCGAATGGCTGCTGGCCGTCATCGGTGCGGCCGATCGCGAAATCGAGGGCGAGCTGGGAAGCTTGTGTGCGGTGGTCGGTACGCTGCTCGACCGCCTGACGGCGCGGCATGCCGACGAAATCCACACACGACTGGCCAGGGTCGTCGCCCGCCGGCGCGGTCCGTTGCCGGAAGTGTCGCAGGCGATCCTCGCGGAGATTGCCACATCGGTGTCGGCAGCGCAGGCCTGCCTCTGGATGGCGCTCGACGACGACCGCATCATCTCGTTGGCCACCATCGGCGCACCAATGATTCCGCCGCTCCGGCTGAGAGAGGCCCAAGCCTCGGCAAGCGCCGAGCGCATTCTGATTCCGGTTCCCGGACGCGGCGCGGGAGTCGGCGCGCTGGACTTGCGGTCGGTGCCTGACCGGCCGTTCACGCCCGAGCATGCGCGGCTGGCCGCGTCCGGCGCGTCGGGGCTTGGCATCTGGCTGGCTGGCCTCGAAGCTGGAGGTCTCAAGACGACGGACCCTTCGCCTTCGATCGACGTGGAATCGCGCCTGCGTGAAGAGATTGAGCGCGCGCGACGATTCGGCCTGACGATCGGCCTGCTCATCTTCAACCTGTCCGGCACGCCGCGACAGCCGCAGTTGCAGCAGGTCGGCGAGACGCTGCTCACCGAACTGCGCGGCCAGCTTCGAGCGTGCGACTATATCGGCTCGCTCGACCAGGGCGATCTTGCGGTCATCTTCGCCCAGACGGACTCGCGCGGCCTCGGCGCCGCGCTCAACCGCATCATGCAGCGGCTTGACGCCATCGCCCGTCGGACACATCTTCCCGCCATCAGAGTTGGCAAGGCGGTCTACCCGGCGCACGCCGAGTCGGCGACGGACCTTCTGATGCAGGCGCGGCTGGCGGCGCAATCCCCCGCCGGCTCGATCATGTAATGGACCGACAGGGACCACCGTCCGGCTTCTTCCCGCCGTCTCGCATGGAGAGCGAGACCACCCAGGGCTTGTCGTCTGTCTCCTCAGGCGCCGGCTCGTTCAGCCCCGCGCAACTCACCATCGATCAGCTGCGCGAACTGCGAGAGGTCTGGCTGGCCGTCGCGGAGACGGGCGATCCTGCGGCGGCCGGCAGCGTCCTGGTGGCGCGCATCGCAAACATCATCAAGGGCCCGGTTGGACTGCTTGCGCGCGATTCGCGCTCGGGCGACATCGCGGTCGAGTCGGCGGCCGGTGACCTGCTGGCCGCATCGACGGTCGCGGGACTGCAGGCCGATCTCCGCAATCTCCGCGATGATCTCCGCGCCAGCATCGTCACGCCTGAAGGCAGCGATGCGCGGACGGCGTGGACCGTGGTGCAGCTGGGTGCCCGCGCGAACCGCACCCGGTTGCTGCTTCTCCCGGGCGATTGGAGCCGGTGGCCGTCTGTCGACTGGCTCGAGCGATTCGCCCGGGATCTGGCGGCGGCGCTCAGGGTTCCTGCCGGCCGCGGCCGGCGGCGGCGGCGGACGCAGCTCCTGACGAGTGCGCGACTGTTCACGCGGCGCCTCGCCGAAACGACGCGGGAAGAGGATCTGAACCAGCTGGTCGTGGACACGTTCGCGCGATCGACCGCCGCCGATCAAGTGGCGCTCGCCCTGCTCGACGAAGAAGACGGGCACCTGCAGATCGCGGCGACGCACGGGTATCCGCTGGTTCTCGTGGAACACGTGCGCATCGCGCCCGGGAATGGCGTCATCGGCCGGGTATTCAGCTCGCAGCAATCCATGCTCGTCAGCGACGTGAGCCGGCTTTCGCCGCTGCACCCTCAACGGCCGCGATACCGAACGCAATCCTTTCTCGCCGTGCCGCTCCTCCTGGGAGACGACGCGGTCGGGGTCGTCACGTTGACTGATCGAGCAGACTCCCGGCCATTCGATCGAGGCGATCTGGTGGCCGCGCGGACACTCGCCGCACCGGCGGCGCTGGCCGTCGGCCGCCAGCAGCTTTCGCGCCATTCCGAGGCGCTGGCACATGCGATTGCCGTTGAGCCGCTCACGGGGCTCTTCAACCGCCGTCACTTCTCGATCCGCCTCGAGGAGGAAGTCGAGCGCGCCCGTCGGTACGCGATCGATCTGGCGCTGCTGCTCGTGGACATCGACAACTTCAAGATGCTGAACGACACACGGGGTCATCTGGTTGGCGATCTCGTGCTTCGCGACACGGCCAACATCCTCCGACAATCTGTCCGCGTGTTCGACGTCTGCACTCGGTACGGAGGCGACGAGTTCGCGATCCTGATGCCCGGCAGCACCGCCCAGAGCGCGATGCAGAGCGCCGATCGCATCAGGCAGCGCGTGGAGGCCTACCGGCCGTCCGGCGTGACCCTGTCACATGACGAGCGCATCACGATCAGCGTGGGCGTGTCGGCGCGCAAGCCTGCGGCCTCGGCCGAGGAAATGATCGCATCGGCCGATCGCGCGCTCTACGCCGCCAAGGCGGAGGGCAAGAACCGCGTGCGCTTAGTGGAGTGACGCGAGGTGCCAGCGTGGCAGCAGGCGACGACCACGGCTGGACGGAAGCGCTCGATAGGCGCGAACGAACGCATCCACGACGCGTGGTTCGTACATCGATCCGCGACGTTCCGCGATCAGCTGAAGGGCCTGCGCGTCGGACAGGCGCCGGCGGTACGGTCGATCGGATGTGAGCGCGTCGAAACAATCCGCCACCGCGAGGATGCGCGCACCGAGCGGAATGGCATCTGCGGCAAGCCGTCCGGGGTATCCGCATCCGTTCCAGTTCTCGTGATGATGCCTGACGAATGACACAACGGCCTCATCGATGCCGACTGCCGCGAGCAGTTCGGCACCGAGGCCGGCGTGGAGCTTCATCGTTTCCATCTCGGCCGCTGACAGCGCTCCTGGTTTTTTCAGGATCCGATCGGGCATGGCCAGCTTGCCGACATCATGGAGGAGCGCCGCCGTATGGAGACGATCGAGAAACCACGGATCGTCGAACCCCATCGCGCGCGCGAGGCCGACCGCATAGAACTGAACCCGACGCGTGTGACGATGGGTTTGCCCGTCCCGTGAATCGAGCGCACGGGCGAGGTCATCGACGGCACCGTGCCCGGATAGCTGTGCATCCTGCTTCACGGCAGACGACCGCGCCTGCGCGAGCGAGCTGATGAACGCGAAGGCCGTGGCACCCGCCAGCCCCAGGGCCAGAAGCCGCGCTTCCAGCGGAGCGAGCGGGCTGCCGAGCCCCGACGGGATGCCCGCGTGAGCCGCGAGGATGCCGGCGAGGAAGGTGGTGGGCCCTGAGTGGAGCGAACGCTTGCGCATCGGGGACCGAGTCGCCCAGAATGTCGGACGAAGGGTGGTCAAGGATTAGCGAGTGGCTGAAACGGTAATCGGAGAGGTTCGTGCGGGCCGAGGGCGATGAGCGATCGACGCGATATCCCGTCCCTCTTGGCAACACGGCAGAACTATCAATTGGACTGGGCCACGCTCCAGAGCGCGGTTGAAGTCCGCGAAGGCTACAGCGAACTTGCGAGGTTGATCGCGGCGGAACGCGCGCTCGACACCTCGCTCGACATGCCAGGACCACCCGACGTAGATCCCGACATGGCGGTCAACGAGGAGGCTGCGGCCGCGGAAGCGCCGGATACCGGCAACATTTCTCCGGCCCACCTGGTGACGTTCGGGGATCTGTTGCATCAGCGGTGCGAGGTCGCCCGTGTCCGCATCGCCGATCGCCGCGAAGCGATCGCCCTCTTCACAGCCGGACAGACTGCGCTCGACGCTGGGGACTTCGACCAGGCCGTTGCAGCCCTCAGCGCCGCGTCCAGTCGCGCGCCCGGATCGCGACTAATCGACAGCGAGGTCTCGCGATGCACGGGTGCGCTGAACGACGCTCGACGCGAGATCAATGGCGAGGAGGCGGCGCTCCAGGACAGCGACCACGGCCTCGTGCGCGCGCTCGCGTGCGCCATGGCTCAGGCTCGTTCCTTGATCGCGCGGGGCGAGGGCCATCGCGCCATCGGGCGCCTCCGCGATTTTGCGACCGAGTTTCCGAATCTGACGGCCCTCCAGACCGAGCTCGACCGCGTCAGGCGCGAGGTCGGCAATACGCCGTTCGAGAGCGCGGGCGATCCGGTCTCTCAACTCGACACAGTCATAATGCCCGCCGCGCTCGACCCGGTCCCGGTCCTTCCGGCTGCCGAGGCGGACCAGGCTCAGCCGCGGTCGGGCACGCGGGTGGTGCTGCGCTGGCCCGAATCGCCGGCTGGTCGTGGATCGCGCAACCTGATTACCGTCATCTTCGCCGGCGCGACCGGACTCGCGTTGCTGACGTCGCCAGTCTGGCTTCCTGCGCTCGTCTCCCGGAATTCCGCTCCCCAGACCGCGCAACCCGCGACGGACCCGCGGAGGGTTGCCGATTCCGATGCGCTCGGCATGAGAGGCACGATGCAGTCGCGGTCCACGTCCCTTATGGGAGAGTTGCCGGCGAGCGGCGCGGCGTGGCAGATGCCGTCGCAATCCCTGGACTTCGTCGGGGCGCTCGAGGAGGCTCGGACGTTCCGTGACGCAGAGGGACGATTTCAGTTCGACTATCCCGGATGGGATTGGACCGTCTCTCCGGGTGCCGAGCCTGCCGTCGTCGTGGTCGAGAAACCCGACGGCGCGTCAATCAGAATCGAACACGACCTGACGTCGACGCCTGATTTGTCCAGCGCGGCGCTCATCGATGAAGAATCCCGGCTGGTGTTCGAGCGCGAGCCGCAGGCCGATCGGCTCACGCTCCGCGTACCCCGTCCCGCCTCGCCTCTAATCGTTCTCGACTATCGGCGTCCGACGGACTCGGGCTGGGAACAGGTCAGGCAATATTCCCGCATTGAGGGCCAGGAGATTTTTCGCCTTGTGGCGAGCGCGCCGGCCGATAGTTTTACGCTGGTCGAAGGCGTGTTCAACCTCGTGGCCCGGAGCTTCACACCACGCCCGGATCGATCCCACTGAAGGTCCGATCGCTGTCGCCTATCGAAGCGCGTCCTTGTACGACGGCCGATCGCCCGGTCCTGTCTGGCGTACGACCGTCCGTTGTCCCACCCGATGGTGCTGATGCCGGCAGCTCTCGCCTTTCCCGGTGATCCTCACCGTGAAATGACGATGGGCGCCGACCAGCGCGAGCGACAGCACCACGTCCGCGCGGCAGCTGCATGCGAGTTGGATTCGACGTCCGGGCCTGAGATACGGAGTCATCTCCGAAGATAGCCTACGGCGCGCTGCGAGGCGCCATGACGATGCCGCTGCCCACGGGATATCGATCGGATACCTTGATGGGCAGCTTGCCCCGTGGCGCGATCTCGCCCCTCAGCAGCTTGATGAACGCGTCGGCGAACACGAGCTGGTTCCCATAGAAGCCGCCTTCTCCGTACCCGACCACGAATGTCCCCGGAGCCTCGAGGCCCGCAATCAGATAGGGGTTCCCGTAGGACATCACCACAGTCGCGTGCGGCTTTGCGCGCACGAGATCGGCAATCATCGCGCGAATGGCATCGGGGAGCGGGCCATTGTCCTTGTATGTCACTCGCTGATTGAACAGGGACACGATCACCGTATCCGCCTGGCCTCCAGCAGTCACGGCTTTTGCAACCTGCGCGGGATCGCTCGTCGTCCTCAGGAAGAACGTGGCTGTTGTTTGAAACGCGTCCTGAAGTCTGGTCGCCACCGCAACCGGAGCGAGGTCGCTCTCATTGCCCTGGTAGGAGATGTGCACAATCTTCCCGACGCGCGACGCCGACGAAGGAAGGAATCCGTCATTGGCAAGGACGGTAATGGACTCCTCGGCGATCCGGCGAATCAGCGCTTTGTGCTCGCGGGTGCCGACAAGGCTGTCGATGCGGCTGGGATCGACGAATCTTGAACGATGAAGATTCAGGCTGGCTTTCACGGTCAGCACCCTCAGCACCGATTGATCGACCCGTGCCTCCGGAATCTCGCCACTTCTAACGGCTGCCGCCACGGCCTCGATCATCTTGATCGGATCGGCTGGCTTCAGCAGCACGTCGTGGCCCGCCTGAATCGACAAGATGCCGGTTCGTTCGGCGCCAAACCGGTCCACCATCTTCTTGTACCAGAGGTCATCGCTCGTCAGGATGCCGGTGAACCCAAGCTTCTCGCGCAGCCACGTCGTCGCAAGGGTCTTGTCCACGCTCGCGGGAAGGTCGGATCCAGGAGTCAATGACGGAATCACGATGTGCTCGCTCATCACGAACCTGACGCCGGCGTCGATGGCCTTCTTGAAGGGTGTGAAGTCCTCACGCTCCACCTGGTCCGCCGGCTTTCGGTTGATGGTGAATTCCGTGCCGGGAATCAGCTCGACGTCTCCCCTGCCCGGAAAATGTTTGGCCGTCGCCAGCATTCCATTTTCCTGGTAACCCTTGATGTATGCCGCTGCCAGGCGCCCCACGAGATCGGGATCGGCGCCAAATGACCGGACGCTCAGGACCGGGTTCGCGGGATTCGTCTGGATGTCGACCACAGGCGAGTAGGTCAGATGAATGCCGATCGCCCGGCCTTCGCGCGCTCCGACCTTGCCTTCTTCGTACGCCAGCGACTCTGACCCGATCGCCGAGAGCGCCATGTTTCCGGGGAATTCGGAGGCGCCGATGAACTGCTGGCCTGGGCCCCCCTCGAAATCCGTGGACATCAGAAGCGGCAGCCTGGCTGCCTTCTGAAGTCGATTGAGCAGGCTGGCCGTCTCGTGCGGCGTTCCGCCGTACACGCAGAATCCGCCGACGCCATAGTCCCTCGCGAGCTGCACCCACTTCTGGAATCGATCGTCGTCATCAGATATGTACTCGCCGCGAATGTCGGGAACGATCAGCTGTCCGACCTTCTGCGCCAGCGTCAGTGTCTTCAGCGTTTCAGCCGCCCAGCGCTCTGCATCGCCCTGGCGAGCCGCGTGCCCGGAGGCCGTCCCGAGTGTCTGGGCCGTGCGCGATGACACCACCGACAACATCGCCGCCACGAGAACAAGTCGAACGGTTCGTATCGCGCTCATGCGCCTCCCTCGTCAATCATGACATTCGTCGGACCGTGTTGCCCAGCGACTTGCTAACGGGCTGCCCCTTCGAGCAGCTTCACCAGGGTGTGGAGTGTGCGATTCACTGGAGTGGGAATGCCAAGCTCCATCCCGCGTCTGACCACGTACCCATTCAACGAATCGATTTCGGTCTTTCTTCCCCGAGCGATGTCCTGGGCCGTCGACGATGTCGCGAGCTGCACCGATTCTCCGATCTGGATGGCCGCAGCGAGCAAGGCGGGAGACGACAGACTGACACCGGCGGCCTGGCCAACTGCCACGACTTCATCCACGAGATCGCGAACCACGTCGCGGGTCGCAGGATCGCGCACCGCACGGCCGTAGCTGGCCCGGCCGAGCGCCGATATCGCGTTCCACGCACAGTTCATCGCCACCTTTGTCCACAGCTCGCGCTCGATGTCATTCGAGATCTCGCACGGGACGCCGGCATGCTCGAAAGCCGAGGCGATGCGCTCCAGTGTCCACGGGCCGGCTCGCGGAGGCCGGTTCTTCGGCCATCCGATGATGAGCTCGCCGCGTCCGACGTGCTTGACTGACGTAGCGCTCGACATCGACGCGGCCACATACACGGCGGCAGCCGCGGCGTCGATGCCACTGGCGTCCCGGATCCGCTCGACGTTGTCGACGCCGTTTTGCAGGCTGAGCACGGCGGCATCGGCTGAGACGTATCGAGCCGCCGAACGGCTGGCTTCGTCTGTATCCACCGTCTTGACGGCCAGTAGTATCACGTCGGCATCGCGGAGAGCGGCAGGATCGATTGACGCCAGGACCTTGACCCGATCGGCGAACGTGAGGCTGTCGATGAAGAGTCCGTCGCGCGCCAGCTCCAGCACGCGATCGGATCGACCAATGAACGTCACACCAGCACCGGCTCGCGCGAGCATGCCTCCGAAAAAGCAGCCGACGGCGCCGGGCCCTACGACCGCGATCCGCGGCCAGTCGCTCGCAGTCATGCCAAGTGACGACGATTGTAGTCGCGCCACTCGATCAAACATAGCAGTTGACAACCTTCGAGGCTTTCCGTACAGAACAGCTCGAAAAGAGTCCTTATGAACCGCTCACTTCTCGCCGCATGCTACATGCTTGTGTGTTCGTCGTCGCTCGTCGTGTCCGGCCACTTGTCCGGCCACACAAGCAAAACAGCACAAACCTCCAACGCGACTGAAGCGGCCGATCTGGTGATTGTCCATGGGAGGGTGTATCCGGCCGACGGATCCGGCGCATTTCACGAGGCGATGGCTGTCAAACGCAACCGCGTGCTCGCGGTGGGCAACGCCCGCGACATCGACGCACTTCGCGGGCCGCAAACTGCCGTCGTGGATGCGGCCGGTGGCGCCGTGGTCCCGGGATTCAGCGACTCGCATATCCACTTCCTGATGGGCGGCGAGACGCTGGACCAGGCGAGCCTCGACGAGGCCAGGACCCTCGATGACATTCAGAAGACGGTGAAGACATTCGCCGCGAGCCATCCGGATCGTCCATGGGTCCTTGGGTGGGGCTGGTGGTATTCCGCCATTCCCGGGAACCTTCCGACGCGGCAGCAGCTCGACGCGGCGGTCGCGGATCGACCGGCCTCTTTGAGATGCGGCGACGGCCACAGCGTCTGGGTGAATTCCAAAGCCCTTGCCCTCGCCACGATCACCCGTGACACACCCGATCCGAAGAACGGCGTCATCGTGCGCGACCAGAACGGCGAACCGACTGGTCTTCTGAAAGAGTCGGCCCAGGCCTTGATCGAGACCGTTATGCCGACGCCGACGGCCGAGGACAATCGGCGAGCCATCGCGGCTGCGGTCACCGAGGCTCATCGCAATGGAGTCACCGCCATCAGGATTGCCGACGGTACTCCGGAAGATCTCGAGCTCTATGCCGCCATGAAGCAGGTGGGCGAGCTCAAGATGAGGACCTACTCTGCTCTCTCAATCAAGCCAGGCTTCACGGAGGCCGATGCGGACAGATTTGATGCGGTGTGGAACAAGTATCCGGAGGATCCGACCTTCAAGACCGGTCTCGTCAAGCTTATGGTCGATGGCGTCATCGAGACGAATACCGCCGCGATGCTGTCGCCTTACCTGAACGCGGCCACTTCCGGCACGCCGAACTACACCCAAGAAGAACTCGAGCGCATCGTCACGGCCATGGATCGCCGCGGCTGGCAAATCATGATCCACGCGATCGGCGATCGCGGCATCAGGATGGCGCTCGATGCTTTCGAGCGTGCGATTCAAGTCAATCCCGCGCCAGCACGAGGCCGACGTCACAGCATCGAGCACATTGAGACTATCGATCCGCAAGACATCCCGCGCTTCGGCAAGCTCGGCATCATCGCCTCGATGCAGCCTCTGCACGGGTCGCTGATGAACCGGCCCGGGGACGGATGGATGTCGGGGGTCTGGTCCGGAAACCTCGGGCCCGAGCGAGCGGCGCGCGGCTGGATGTGGAACAGCATTGCCGGCGACGGCGGCCGGCTCGCCTTCGGCAGCGACTGGCCCGTCGTCACCCTCAATCCCGCACCCGGAATCGTGGTGGCGATCAACCGGACGTCGAGGGGCGGATTGCCGAGTCAGGCATTGTCGATGACTGACGTCATCGATGCCTACACGCGAGGCGCCGCTTACGCCTCGTTCGAAGACGCGCGGCGCGGTACGCTCGCCCCAGGCATGCTCGCCGACATCGCGGTTCTGTCCACCGACATCTTCACCACGAGGCCGGCGAAAGCCGCAGACATCGTGGTCACGACCACGATCTTCGACGGGAAGGTCGTGTACCGACGAAGCGGGGAAAGCGGCACTGGTCAGTCGCCGGCCCGCTGAGGGCAGCATCGAACGACGCCGATCGCGTCGAGGCTCAGGATATCTACGCCTTCGACGAAACCGGCGTCAACAGCTCGCCTATCGCGCGATACGCTTGATCGATGGCCGCATCCGTGTACGCGGTGGCGGCCGCATCTGAGTTGGCGATGGTGATGCGGCCGAAAGGCTGCCGACCGATTACGTTCGGCCTCTCCTGCTCCGGCCACTCGGGATCGAACAGCGGGTTGTATTCGTAGCCGTAGCCATGCGGCCACCTGTTGACGGTGATCGCCTCGATGTCGCGCGCCGGATCGAAGCCACCCCCCGCCAGCGTGCGAGCAAGCTGATCCCGAATTTTCCGCTCGAAAGTCTCGAACGTGGTGGAAAGGAGATCGAGCCGTCCGATCTTGTGCTGCTCACGCGCGGGAAGCCCCGGACTGCACGGCGTGCGTGTCATGTGGACGAGCGTCGGCTCGATCGGGGACACGGGGCTGTGATAGTCCCCGATATTGACGATCTGATTGAGGCCGAACGAAGAGTGGTAGCAGCCCGGAGAGGACACGCTTTGCACGCCGAGTTTCTGGAACGCGGTCCAGTTGCCAAGAGCGACACTGGTATAGACGAGTGGCACTTTCACCAGGTAGTGGAGCGCGGCCTTCTGTCGCTCGGGAAGCTCCGGACAGAGGTGCGGAATCATCATGTTCCAGCACGCGAGAACACATCCGCGCCCGCGTACGCTGAACACCTTGCCGCCCTGCGCGTACGCCACCTCCACTTCACGCGATGATGCGGGATCGCCGGCGTTTCGTGCCCGAACCACGGTGCTGTTCAGGCGAAGCCGAACGGGTGCATCCGCGAGGTCGAGCCGGTCATAGTTGATGTGCGTGGTGACCACGTCCTCGACCGAGGACCCTGGGACGGCCTCGGGCACAAGCGAGCGGACCAGCAGGCGCGCGATGGTCGCATTGCCATCGGGAAAATGAAATCGATACGAGCCACCGTTGGCGTAGCCCGCCGCCGTGTAACTCATGTGGGGAGCGGCCCCTGGTTCAAGCGCCAGGCCGTCGAATCCTGGAAGGCCTTCGGCCCAGCAGTCCAGGGCCGACTCCGCATCGATGCCCACGCCCCATTCGCCATGCGTCCTGGTCTGATAAAAGGCGACCACGCCGGGATCGACCTTCGCAACGTTCAGCAGGAAGTCGCGATAGCTGATGCGCGAGAGTCTGTCTTTCTTGTCAGCCGACGAAAGACCAGGCAGGTAGTCAACCTTCCCTTCCTCGATGCGCTGAATGTCGCGGGATGCGGCAGGTGTGAGCGGCGCTTCGGCCAGGAACTCTCTCCACGGGCGACGACCGAGTCCGACGACCAGCTTGTCGGCGCCGAACGTCTCCTTGTCGAAGAAGACGCCCGGCCCCAGTCCGAGCGACGAGTACAGCGTCCGGTTCGCCGCCGTCTCGGCGAGTCTGGTTGGATCGATGCCCAGCTCCTTCAGCAGTTCGTCGGCCTCGCGGCTGTACGGCGTCGGGCTGTCAATGAGCATCGTCCCGCCGTTCAGCAGGAGCAATCTATCGCCGACATGGAATTCGTTTCGCTTCGCATGCCCGCCAAAATCGTCGTGGTTCTCCAGGATGAGGATCCGGACTGAACGGCCCGCCCGAGCGCGAAAGAAATGCGCGGCGGCGAGCCCGCTGATGCCACCACCAACCACCACGAGGTCGTATGTCTCACCTGTTTCGGTGGGCGGCCCTGCTTGATTCCAGAACTGCCCGTCGCGCAGCGCATGCGCGACCTCGAACGAGCCGTCGTGACTGCCGCGGAGACCGGCAACCGAGGGCGGGTACGATCCGCCGACCGGCGATCCGACCGACCGTGGCGACCGGCCGATCCCCCCGCCACCCATCATCGCAGCGCCCACGCCGACCGCCATGCCGTTCAGGAAGTCGCGGCGTGTGATGGGACGCCCCATCCCGAGATCACGATCGGTCAAGTCCGACATCTGACTCGTTCCTTTGTGTTCCTACTTCTTGGGCGCCGGTGAATAATGCAGGTGCACGATCTTCCACGCGCCATCGCGCTTGAACCAGACATCTGTCTCTTGAAAACTCTCATCGGATACTTCGCCCTTCGGCGGGCGTGTCTTGACCCTGAGAAGATAAGTCGCGACGGCGGTATCGCCTGCCGGACCGACCTGGATGTGAAGATCGGAGATATCCACCCCTTCGATCCGTCCACCGCTGGCGATGAACTCGGTCCACTCTTTCTTGTAAGCCTCGAGGTCCGTTCGACCGGTGGGCAGCCACTGCGTAAAGTCCGCAGCGTAGTACGAGAAGTACTCCGGTAGGTTGTTTGCCGCATACGCGGCGTTGACCCGATCTTCAAGAACCTTGATCTCGCGCTCAACTCCGTTCTGTTGAGCCAGTGCGGTGTGTGGAACTGTCATCAGTGCCAATGTCAGAACGATCAGAGGTCGAATCATCTGCCCTGCTCCTCTCTACTGCCCGTGATCTCCGTTTTTCACGACACCCCGAGCGTGACACGCGCGGTGCTCATCTCTCGCGCCACTTCTCCGAAGGCCGTCAGATGTGCCTGGATGTCCGCCCTGGTGTGCACGGCGGAGATTGTCCATTGCTCGTCGTGATGCTGCGCCGAGGGAATGATGCCCCGATTGAGCATGCCGAAGTAATAGCGCCAGAAGAGATCCTTGTCGGCGCGCAGGAAATCCCGGTAGTTCCGGACGCGCTCGGTCGTGAAGTAGATGCACCCGTTCGCGCCAACCCCGTTCGCGTGGGCTGGCAGGCTGTTGCGCGCGACCGTGTCGTTATAGCCGGCGACCAGTTCCTCGTTCAGCGCGCGCACGCGCGGATACACCTCTGGCGTGAGCACCTTCCGCAGGCCCGCCAGGGCGGCGGCCACCACGAGCGGGCTCGCGTTGTACGTGCCCGCGTGGAACACCTCGTGACGGTCGATAACGGCCATCACCTCGGCTCGTCCCCCGAATGCGCCGATCGGCGCACCTCCGCCAAAAGACTTGGCCATGGTCACCAAATCGGGCGTGACGCCATAGTACTCCGCGGCACCGCCCGGCGCGAGCTTGGATCCTGTCTTGACTTCATCGAAGATCAGGAGCGCGCCTTCCCGGGTGCAGATCTCGCGCACGCCCTCAAGGAAGCCGGGCTCCGGGGGGCAGACGCCGATGTTCATCATCACCGGCTCCATGATGAGTGCGGCGATCTCACCCCTGTGGCGCGCGAACGCGCCGCGGACGGAATCGAGATCGTTGAAGGTCGCCGCCACGGTCAGCGGCACAAGCGCCTTGGGTATCCCGGCTGAGGCCGCAATCGACAGAGGCGCCGACGCGTCGCCGCTCGTGCCCGCCGGCGGCTTGATGGCGATCAGTGCCGAATCGTGCGCGCCGTGGTACGCGCCCTCGAACTTCAGGATGCGTTCGCGTCCCGTCGCCCCGCGCGCCACGCGCAAGGCGTGCATCGTGGCCTCCGTGCCCGAATTGGAAAACCGGATGCGATCGATCTTGTGCCGGCGCGTGAGTTCCTCCGCAAGGTCGAGCATCGCGGGGTTCGGCATGCCGAACATCATGCCCTGGCCGGCCTGTCGTGAGACCGCGTCCACGATCGCCGGGTGCGCGTGCCCCACCATCAGCGCGCCGAAGCACAACGCATAGTCCGTGTACGCATTCCCATCGGCGTCCCAGACCTGAGTGCCCGCAGCGCGCTCGATGAAGATGGGATATGGATCGAGAAACCGAAAATTGCTTTCGACGCCGAGCGGCATCGTATTCCGGCCGCGCCGATGGAGGGCTTCCGAGCGAGGTGTGCGGGAACGATACCGTGCCACTTCATCCATGACGCAAAGCCTTTCCTGAAAAAGGATCCTCGGCCCCTGAGAGGCGAGGCTATGACCAATGAGGGCTGTCCGCCGAACTCGCATGAGGCGGACGGAACGAACGCGTCGGCTCAGAAGGACGGAAGATCCAGGCAGTCGCGGGAGCAATGAAGGACCGTGCGGCGAAACAGCGTGTACATCCGTCCGCCTAGGTCGTCAGGAGTTCCTGCACCGCGCGGTAACCCTGGTCGATAGCCGCATCGGTGTAAGCATAGGCCGCCGCGTCGGAATTCGCGATGGTGATGCGGCCGAATCGTCGGCGCCCAATGATACAGGGCTGTTCGGCCTCTGGCCACTCGGGGTCCCACAGCGGGTTGTATTCGTAGGCATAGCCGTGCGGCCACCGGTTGACGGTGATGGCGTGAATATCCCGGGCCGGATCGAATCCGCCTCCAGACAGCATGCGGCCCAGCTCGTCGCGGATGCTCCTCTCGAAGGTCTCGAAGGGTGCTGTCAGGAGATCCATGTGGCCGTAGCGCTGCTGCTCCCGGGCGGACAACCCGGGCTTGCAGGGCGTTCGGAGCATATGGAGCACCATCGGCTCCTCTGGACTATGCGGAAAGTGGTAGTCCCCGATGTTGATTGCTTGCTGAAGGTTGACCGACGTGTGGTATCCGCCGGGCACCGAAATGCTCCGGACCCCCAGAGCGTGGAAGGCGGTCCAGTTGCGAATGGCCACCTGCGTGTACACGAGAGGCACTTTCACGCCGTACGCGAGCGCCTCTTTCTGTTTCGCCGGAAGCTCCGGACAGACATACGGTATCACCGAATTCCAGCAGGCCATGACGCAGCCGCGGGCTCGGACACTGTAGAGCCGCTTCTCCCGTGCATAGGTGATCTCGACGTCGCTCGAGGAAGCCGGGTCGCCCGAGTGATGTGCCTTCACGACAAGGCTGTTCAGCCGAATACGAGTCTGCGCCTCGGCTCGATCGAGTTTCCCGTAGTCAACTTGCGCCGTGACGATGTCTTCGGCCGACGATCCCGGAACAGCGCCCGGCACGAGCGAGCGGACAAGCAGTCTCGCGATCGAGGCGTTGCCGTCCGGAAAATGAAAGTGGTATGGCTCGCGATTGGGTGTGGCTTCCCCGAGCGCCGTCAGGCTCATGCGTGGAGCAGGCCCCGCGGTCAGCTTGAGTCCCTGGAAACCAGGCAACCCGATGCCCCAGCAGTCAAGCGCGGGCACGGCATCGATGCCAATGCCATACAAGCCGTGCGTCCGCGTCTGATAGAACGGCACGACGTCGGGATGCGCCCGAACCACATTCAGGAAAAAATCTTTGTAACTGATGCGCGAGAGTCGATCTTTCTTTTCGGCGTCGGAAAGACCGCGCAGGTAATCAACCGTCCCCTCCTGAATGCGCGCGATATCTCGCTGCGCCTCTGGTGACAACGGTGTCTTCGCCAGAAATTCGGCCCAAGGCCTCGCAGGATCTCGTGCGACGAGCCGGTCCGTGCCAAACATGGCCTTGTCGAAGAACACGGCCGGCTTGAGCGACGCGTACAACTGTCCATCGACGCACTTCGCCGTCAGCGCCTGTGGATCGATCCCGAGCGTCGTCAGCAGTCCTCTCGCCTGGGAGCTGTAAGGCGACGGGGTTTCGATCGACATGGTGCCGCCGTTGGCGAGCAGGAGCCGGCCGCCCGGCCGGAATTCATTCCGCTTGGCGTGGCCGCCGAAATCGTCGTGATTGTCGAGCACGAGGATCTTCGCCGATGGACCGGCCTGCGCGCGGTAGAAGTACGCGGCGGCGAGGCCACTCAACCCGCCACCAACGATAACGACGTCGTAGGTCTCGCCTGTCGACACGATCGGCTGGGCGCGGTTCCAGAAACTGCCGTCCCTCACTTCGTGGGCGAGCTCGAAGGATCCGGGATGGCTGCCGCGAAGGCCCGTCAGCGACGATGGGTTGTACCCGGGCTGATCCTGCGCAAAGGCTGCGACCGCCTCTGGCGTCAGGCCACATCCCGCGAGCCACGAACTCGCCAGGAGTCCACCGGTGCCCACCGCAACACCGTTCAAGAAATCCCGGCGCGATATGGATGCGCCCATCCCGAGCCGGCGATCGTCGGTATTCATGTGGAGTCGTCCCTAAGAGAGAGCCCGGCCGCGATTGCAGCACGACACCTGAAATATTGTCAACAGCTTATGGAGGGTCGCGGTGCCGATCGCGATCCCGCACGAGTTGAAGACCGGACCCGTTGCCAGTAGCATAGCCGCTTCGTTCGGGTTGGCTCGGCGAAAGGATGGGTTCCATGGCACCAAAGTACTCCCGCGGCGAATTCCTGGGTCTGGGTGCACTCTTCACAGGCGCGTGGGGGCTTGGACGACTCCCGGTAGCAGAGGCGCAAAGCGTTCCGTCCGCCACGGGAGGCGTCGAACCAGACCTGATTGTCGTGAACGGGAACGTCCTCACGAGCGACACCCGACAGCCGAAGGCCGAGGCGTTCGCCGTCAAGAATGGACGCTTCATCGCGGTCGGTTCGACGAGCGACGTGCGGAACATGGCGACGACCCGCACCGAGGTCTTCGACGCCCAGCGCATGACTGTGACACCTGGCTTCATTGACTGCCACTGTCATCCGAGCGGCGTGCAGGAGCTGTACGGCGTCAACTGCAACGTGCGGACGGTGGCCGAGATCCAGGCGGCATTGCGCAAGAAGGCCGCTGATACGCCACCAGGTTACTGGATCAGCGGTTTCATGTTCGACGACACGAAACTGGATCGACCGCTCAATCGACGCGACCTCGACCAGGCGACAACCGAGCACCCGGTCGCCGTCAATCATCGCGGCGGTCACACGTCCTGGTACAACTCGAAGGCCCTGGAGCTCGCCGGCATCACGCGTGAGACGCCGGACCCGCCGGACGGGAGATTCTTCCGCGACGAAGGCGGCGACCTCACGGGCCGCGTCGCCGAGCTGGCGCGCCGCGTGTTTCAGAACGCAGGCAAGCGCGAGGCGTTCACTCCCGAACAGCAGCGCGAGCGCGGCCGCGCCGGCATGCGCCACATCTCCGAGCTCCTGACTGCGTCAGGGCTCACCACCGTGCACGATGCCGGCGCCTCGCTCGATCATGTCCTCGCGTATCAGGACGCCCATCACAACGGCGAGCTCCGCCACCGCGCCTACATGATGGTTCGCGGCAAGGAAGTCTTCGAAGGCTTCAAAGCCGCCGGCATCTACACAGGGTTCGGCGACGAATGGATTCGCGTGGGCGGCGTCAAGTTCGCGGCTGATGGCTCGGCGTCAGAGCGCACGATGCGCATGAGCACGCCGTACGTCGGCACGACCGACTACGGCATCCTCACCATGACGCAGGACGAAATCTACGAGGCCGTGGACGATGCGCACGCGCACAGCTTTCAGGTTGGAATCCACGCCAACGGCGACGTCACAATCGACATGGTGCTCAAGGCCTACGAACGAGTGCTCCAGAAGTGGCCCGATCCGAACCGTCGGCACCGCATCGAGCACTGCTCGCTCATCAATCCTGACCTGATCAAACGGATCGTGGCGTGCGGTTGCATCCCGACCCCGTTCTGGACCTATATCCACTTTCACGGCGAAAAGTGGGCGCAGTACGGGGAAGAGAAAATGCAGTCGATGTTCGCGCATCGGACGTTCCTCGATGCCGGCATCCGGGTCCCTGGAGCGTCCGACTACACACCGGGACCGTTCGAACCGCTCATGGCGATTCAGAGCATGGTGACGCGCAAGGATTTCGCGGGTCGCGTGTGGGGCGCCAGCCAGAAGGTGTCCGTCGACGAGGCGCTGACCATCGCGACGATCAACGGTGCGTACGCCTCGTCAGAAGAACATCTGAAGGGATCGATCGCCGCGGGCAAGCTCGCCGACTTCGTGGTCCTCGAGAAGGATCCGCACGCCGTCGATCCCGATCAAATCAAGAACATCCCGATCAACCGGACAGTTGTCGGCGGGCGTGTCATGTATCCGAAGGAACGGACGTAGGCTGTACGCCTCAGAAACGAAGACCGACGTCGAAAGTGAAGAGACCGAAGAGCTCGTTGCGCCCATCTCTCATCACCATCATCAGGCGCGCGTCCGGCCGCGCGAAGAAGCGTGGGCCCAGGTCGAGGCGCAGGCCGCCACCAAGGCTGAGGGCCGGATCCGTCGAATGCCGGGGCACTGTCGTCATGGTCGGTGGAAAAGAATTCACAACGATTCGCCTGCCCTGCCGGACGACAACGGGATTCTGAAGAGGTTGAATCACGACCAGGTCGTCGTCGCGCGTCGTCCGATACGCGCCGCCACCGGCGGAAACATAGGGGACCATCTTCCCCTTGTCCGTCAGGTTGACGAGAAACTGCCCCATACCCGTCACGCCGTGCGTGCGGCCCCGATCCAGGTATCCCGCCAGGAACTCGACCGTCACGCGATCGCTCAGGTCGCGAAGCACCGCGCCTCCGAGCAAGCCGCCCGCCGAACTGCCGCGACCGCCGAAATCCACCAACCGCCGAAAGTCTCCGAGCCGATCGCCGCCCGACGAGGGTGTGGCAATCCCGACGGTGAAGGACACGGCGTTCCGGTGCGTGGACGGCGTGTCGTCGGCCGAAGCCGGCGTCCCCGCCACTGTCAACATGGCAATCGCCATTCCGAGCGCCAGCGTGGCGCGCCAGCGAAGTCCCGCAGCATTCAACCTATAGTCCGTCATGGGTCAGTCTCCGCGAACCCGAGGCGACAGGCACCGGTCCCAAGTCGTTGATGCCTTGGTAGAGTGGTCGACCTGCCTGCTGTGCGCCTCGTGTGTCACGGTGTGACGAGCAAGATCGATTCCGCCTCCCGCCCGGACCGGCGAGCGCCGCGGAGCCTCGCCATATGAAAGGAGCACGACCGCGGCTGCGAAATCGCCCCGGTCCGAACAGGAACAGGTTGTCCGTCGGCGGGGACAACTCGTCGTGGTGTTGTCAACTTCCGGCATCAGGCGCCACTTCAGATGCCGGACTTCGAGCGCAAGGGCGAATCAGCTGAATCCATACCTGAGCAGCGTCCTCAGACCGAGGGCCATGATGAGCGTACCGACTCCGCGCGCCAGGCGCTTCTTACTCTGCTGACCCAAACAATGGCGAACCTGGCGTAACCGGTCTGGGCGACACCCCGTAGTGCGTGCGGAGGATGTGATCGTGATGGCGCACGTGACCGGCCATGATGAACGCCAGGGCGCGAACGGAGATGGGGTGGTTGTTTGCAGTGCCGACCCTGGCCCATCGCTCTGGGTTCGTTCGGCGCAGCGCCACCAGATTGGCCTTACGCACCGCGGCGAACTCGTCCATCAGGTCTCCCAGGGTCTGCTCGTCTGACCCTGATTCCTTGACGTAGTCGTTTTCGTCGAAAGCCGGGAGCGAAGCGCGCTCACCCCGGCTGATGCAGAACGCCCGATAACCGAACACGCGTTCGGCATCGATCAGGTGGCCGAACACCTCACGGATGCTCCACTTCCCTGACGCGTACCGAAATCGCTCCCGATCCGGCGGCACTGCCGACGCGAGTCTGCGCAGGTCGCCAATCTGCTGCTCGAGCACCGCAAGCACATCGGGTTCCGGCACCCGTGAAACATAACCGGAATAAGACGGCGCGTATTCGTTCACGTCTGGCTTGCTGTGCATGGCGATCTTCACCTCCGACCCGAGCTATGCCCGGGTTCGTTCGATTGTATACCGTCGCGCGCGGCTACCTGATCCTCCAACCCTTGACAGGTCCGCCGTGCAGAAATTTCTCGGGCGTCATCACACCGTCTCGCTTGAACACGAGCCCCTCTTTCATGACGAAGCGGACGTCGCGAAGCGCGTCGATATCCTGGAGCGGATCGCCGGTGACGCCAATCAAGTCGGCCAGGAGACCGGGCTTGATTGGGCCCCTCGTTTTTTCCGTTTCGCTCACCTTGTAGCCATTGATGGTCATCGCCCGCAGGATGTCGGCCGGCGGCACCCCCGCAGCCTTCCATGTGCTGAGGAACTCAATCACAACCTCGCCACGCGTCTTGCCGGGCACGTAGTAGTCCGCATCGGTTGAAAACGTCAGCGGAACTTTGTTTTCCCACGCATCGTGCAACAGCGTGACGGTCCGGTCGTAGCGCTCTTTCGTTGTATGCCCGGTCAGGCCGATTGGAGTTTCCGTCGCCGCACGCCAGATGCCCTTCTGAGCCATCAGCTTGTGTAGTTCCGGCGTCAGGCCCGAATCGTGTGCGATGGACCAGATCCCCGCCTCAATGGCACGCCTCGCTCCATCCGTCGTCTGACAATGGCCTTCCACTTTCATGCCCGACTTGGCCGCCTCGCTGATGAAGAGGCGAATCTCGTCCGCTGTATACCCGTAGGGCTTGCAATCCACGCAGATCTTGATGACCTTTGCGCCGAAGAGAATGTTCTGGCGCACGGCCTTGACAATCTCGTCGTGGGTGTCGGCATCGAGATATTCCGGATAGACAATCGCGTGGTCCTTCGCCATCTCGGGCGTCGGCCAGAACTGACCACCAAAGCCGCCGATGATCAGACCCGAGTTGATGATGGTCGGGCCGGGCACCCACCCCTGCTCGATCGCCACGCGAAGCGCGGTGTCGGCATAGTTGCCGTTATTGCCCATGTCTCTGACGATCGTGAACCCGGACGACAGCATTTGCAGCCCGTTCGATACCGCCTGGATGGCTCGGAGCGGCGTCGAATCGAGGACGTAGGTCATGTAGTAGACGTTGCTCTCGGGTTCATCCTTGTAAGTGAGCGCCAGGTGGTTGTGCGCGTCCACCAGGCCGGGCAGCACGGTCAGCGACGAAAGGTCGATGACCTCCGCACCGGCGGGAATAGGAACGTTCGGACCGACGGCCGTAAACCGACCGTTCTCGACAAGAATGATCTGGCTGGTCGAGACGGCTGCCGAGTCCGGATCGATCAAGCGGCCCGCACGAATTGCGGTGACTTGTGCCGACGCGTAGACAGGACTGAGCACGAGGATTGAAACCAGCACGCATCTCGTCAATATGGACATCGGGTTCTCCTCACGCCATGAAGGTGGAGGGGGATCTTACATGGGCCGTTGCCCCGCCGCCACCTGACGCGACGCCGACCGGGGAGCGTCAAGACAGGCAGGTGTTAGAATCCGATACGGAGACACCAGTGATGGCTATCGCGACTCGTACGCGCGTTCTTGTTTTTCTCGGCTCGATCCTGTTCGCGGCGCCCGTCTGCTCTCAAAGTACACCGCCGACGCTCCTGATTTTGAACAAGGAAGACGCGACCCTGTCGATCGTCGATCCCCAGACCCGACAGACGAAGGGCGTCGTGCCGACCGGAGAAGGACCGCATGAGGTCGTGGCATCGTCAGACGGCACGCTGGCCTTTGTGACTAACTACGGCGGACAGACCGGCGGAAACACGATTTCCGTCATCGATCTGTCGGCTCGCAAGGAGCGCTATCGGGTCGATCTCAGCCCACTCAGAAGGCCTCACGGCATCTGGTACGCGGACGGCAAGGTCTACTTCACTGCGGAAACGAATCGGATGGTGGGCCGCTACGACCCGGCAACGAACAAGGTCGACTGGATGATGGGGACCGGTCAGGCTGGTACCCATATGGTGATGGCCACGAGAGATGCGGCAAGAATCTTCACGACGAACATCGGCTCGGACAGCGTCACCATCATGGAGCGGGGCGCCAATCCGCTCGCGTGGAACATGACTGTGGTTGGCGTCGGCAAAGGCCCCGAGGGATTCGATGTGTCTCCAGACGGACGCGAGCTTTGGGCGGCGCATTCCGCCGATGGCGGCGTGTCGATCGTCGACATCGCCTCCAGGAAGGTGATGCAGACCCTCGACATGCAGACGAAGCGCTCGAATCGTTTGAAATTCACCCCTGATGGTCGACGCGTCCTGATTTCCGATCTCGACGCCGGCGATCTCGTCGTGATCGATGCGCCGGCGCGCAAAGAGATCAAGCGTTTGAAGCTCGGGAAAACCCCCGAGGGAGTTCTCGTCGTGCCGGACGGTTCGCTCGCCTATGTGGCAGTGACCGGCGACAACTACGTGGCGGCCATCGACCTGAAGACGCTGGAAGTCACCGGGAAGATCACGGCTGGCACCGGGCCCGACGGCATGGCTTGGATTCCCGCTCGTTAGAATGCGCCGGTCGCCGGGGACTACTGGCGCACGCTGTAGTTGCTGTGCCGCGTGAAGCGCGCGGCCTTGCCGTCTGGTCCCATCTCGAACAGCACGTCCTCGCCAAGGCTGTCGTCTGAACGAACGCGCCTGAATCGATGGTCGCCGACCTTCTTCAGCTTCAGCAGATCCTTGACCGGCTCCATGGTTGGCAGTCTCAGCAGCGCAATCGAGTCTTCCCATCGAACCACGGCTGTCTCCCCGCCGAAGTTGATGCCGGCCGAATACGTCCCGAGATAGGGTTCGAGGCTCGCATCACGCGGTTTGGCGGCAGTCGGGTCCTTGATGGCCGCTCGGATGGCAGGCGCCACGATGTCATAGAGGCGAAGAGTCCACTTGGTCACCTCAATGCCTTGAGCGTTGGAAAAGACCACTGTCGCAATTTTCTCGTCCGGCCTCATCAGCATCGACGTAAGAAAACCCGGACATGAACCATCGTGCCCCACAAATGTCTTGCCCTCCTCGCGAGACACGACGAACCCCAGACCCCAGGTGATCTCGAAGTCCGGATCGACGAAGTGCACGCGATGCATTTCGCGAAGGGTGTTGGCGTTCAGAATCTCCGTCCCTCCGCGCGTCAACAACCGGAGCTGCCAGGAGGCGAAGCGGCCCAGATCGTTCACCGTCGACGCGTATCCAGCAGCCGGAGCGATCCCGCGAGCAACAAAGAACGGGATCGTCGCGCGCTGCCCATCTCGTCCGATAGCTCCGTACCCCGTCGCGAGATTCCTCCCCCGCTCGCTCTCCGGCATCTCGGGCGTTGTGTGACCGAGGCCGAGAGGCTGCAGGATGTTGCGACGGACGTAGTCGTCGTACGGCACCCCGGACGCGGCCGCTACGATCTCGCCGGCCAGAGTGAGGCCCAGGTTCGAATACTGGAAGTATTTTTCCGCCGGATAGAGAGTTTCCTGCTCACGCACCTTCGCGACGATCTGATCGTGAGTGGGAAACACCCCTTCTCTCCAGTAAGGGAAGTCTGCCTCTCGCGGGAGACCCGATGCGTGAGTCAGGAGGCCTTCCACGGTGATCTCCGGAGCGTCCGGATCGCTCCGTTTGATCGTGAACCATGGCAGATGCTTCGTCACCGGATCGTCCAGCCTGAGCTTTCCGGCGTCTCGCAGCTGCATGACTGCAACGCTGGTAAAAAGCTTCGAGATGGAACAGATGCTGTAGATGGTCTCGGGGGTGGCGGCGCGCTTCGACGCGACATCCGCGTATCCGTAGCCGCCGCTCCAGAGTGACTGCTGGTCGTAGACGATGGCGGCCGAGATGCCTGGAATCTGAGTGTACGCCCGCTGCGCTTCGAGCCAGACGCGGGCGAGGGACAATGCCGTGGCTACGCGTGCGTCCTCCGACAGAGAGGCGGACGAATCCTGCGCCGCCATCACAAGGCTCGCCATGGCTGCGGCCAACGAGGCGCTCAGGAACATGCGTCGAATCATCACGACCCTCCTGCTGCCACCGAACCAGGCCCATCGAATACGCGGTGCGGCAGATGGCATCCCGCACGCTGACCTGCGGAGCATATCCGAGCTCCGCTCGCGCGCGTGAGATGTCGAGCGCACGATTGCCCGTCAGAAAGCCAAGGCCCTCCGCGCGAGGCAATCGTTGACGATGCCCCGAGAAGCGGCGGTAATCGGCGGAGATGCCGGACGGGAGCAGACGAAAGGAACCGCGTTCCGAAACCCGGGTATCCACCCCGCCTCGGGCTGACGTTCAGGCGAGGTAGAGGTCGTGTGGAGGCGGTGTCAACGTTGCTCTTCGATCTCCCAGTCGTGGTCGAGTGTCGGCGCCGCGGCGGAAGGTTCGGCCCGCGCACCGAGTAAGAGACGCTCTAAGGTCCGCAGGTCGTTCAACAATCGACTACTCGCCACAAGGTGCTCTCGAAGTTGCCGCAATTTGTACGCGACGATTCTCATCGCATCTAGGCGCCGCAGTTCATCACCGCCTGCCTCCCCGAGCAAGTCCGCGTCAATCGTCTCTTCCATCTCCCGGACTTGGCTCACAAGGAGGCCCACATATTCGTGGGCACTCTCAATCGAATCGAATGGGTTAATTGGCATACCTTCGGGGTCATCCTCGACAATGGACGGTTCACATAAGTCACTCACGGCGGCGACCAAAGGCGCCCTATGGCGGCAGTTACCGATCCGTCTAGGCGATAGGGACTCGATTTCTCGGCAAACTCGAGGGATCGGAAATTGAGTAATAGCGAAGAGCAAGAAGTGACCCAGACCTCACCTCGCGGAGTCCGCTTGCCCGACCTCCCGTCTGCCGACGGTGATTACCCGGCGATCGGTGTTGCCGGTCGCGCGAATCGATCCGGAGCAGCACTGATGTGCGCCGCGATGGTCATGTGGACGGTGACTGAAGCTGTGGGTGGCCTCTTCCTTCGAGGGATGCCCATCTTGCAGATCGTCTGGCTGAGATACGCATTTCATCTGCTTCTCATGTTGCTCGCTTTTGGAGTACCGCTCCGGCTGCGTTTCTTGCGGACAGGACGCCCATTCCTGCAGATCAGCCGCTCGCTGCTGATGCTGACGATGCCCATCTGTTTCGCGGTCGCGCTCGGCGGAGCCGCGCAGTCTGAGGTCATGGGCGCGTTCTGGATAGCCCCGGTTCTGGTGTTAATGATGGCGCCACTTACTGGGGAACGCGTCCCGATTCTTGCCTGGATCACGACGATCACTGCCTGGTTAGGGGCGATCATGATCTACCGTCCCCCGTTCGCAGGAATGGGCTGGGCTGCCGGCGCCGCACTGGGCATGGCGGCGAGCTTCAGCGCGTACATCGCGATGACACGCGTGCTCGATCGAACCGAATCATTGCTGACGAATCTCTTTTATTCCGCTGTCGGCGTCTTCGTCGCGCTTTCCGTGGCTCTACCCTTCTTCTGGAGTCCGATCACACCGCGAGTGATGCTCGGGGGAATGGCCGTTGCCGTGAGTGGCTTGGGTGCGCTCTATCTCCTCGATCTTAGCGTTCGAGGTGACAGCATGGCCCGCCTTGCGCCCTTTCTGTACACGCAGGTGCTGATTGAGATGGGTCTCCGGATGGGCCGCGGATTCGGCCATCAGACCTACCTTGAAGTCGGCGCGGCGATCACGGTGTCTGCACTGGCAGCGGCTTTTCTGGGCGCGCGCCGCCAGCCCATCGCCCTTCGGTCATAACGCGCCGGTCTGGTCTTGGTGCCGGGGGCGGGGATCGAACCCACACGGCCCTATGGGGGCCCCAGGATTTTAAGTCCTGTGCGTCTGCCAGTTCCGCCACCCCGGCGCGCAGCTTCGGGCGGGCTGCGAACTCCCAGAGTCTAACTGATTTGGTCCTGCCGATAAGCCGGCCCGCCGACGGCTTCCACAACAAGGCCGATGTAGGATGAACAGCGTCCGGTTTCACATCAACGAGCCAGATTTGAGCCGCGACGCGCGTCTTCGTGGAAGATCTTGTCTTAGAAGTTACACCACAGACTCGCGAATACTGACCATGGAACAGTTCTTGCTTAAGAAGCTCAGCCATTCATGCGTCGTCGTCACTTCTTCGCCGGAGATCCGATGACAATCACGCTGAAAGCACCCCTCGCCCTCATCGCGGCCACGATCATCGCAACCCTGGGATTCAGATACTCGGCGAGTGGTGCGTCGCCGACGCTCGAGAGTTTTGAAGGGCCGCAGGCGTCATGGGCGGTGCTCACCGATGCATCGGGCGGTGGCATCATCGAGCAAAGCGCGACGCAGGCTGCCCTTGGCGCCGCATCAGCCCGAGTGGCTACATCGAGCACATCCGGCCGCGCGCAGGTTCGGGTCAATTTCTCCGACCCCGCTGCGAGTCACATCTGGAAGGAACGAACCAGTAAATGGTTCTGGCAGCGGACCAGCCTGTACGTGCCCTCGAGCACCGTGGCTCAACTGGCCGCGAATGAATACTTCACGCTGGCTGGCTTCTGGCCAAGCAGTCCCAACAACTACGGCTGGTTTCTGCGTGTCCGGCAGGGTGGAGCGCTGTATGTGGTCGGGAACCGCGACTGGGACAACGCGCAGGTGGAATTTCAGGTCTACGGGACGGTGCCTCAGGATCGCTGGTTTCAGCTCGAGATTGGCCTGCACTCGCAAGCAGGTCCTGGCGTCAAGCGCGCGTTCGGGTTCCTGATCGACGGCGACTTCTACGGCTGGTTCCACCAGGGCCGGATGAAATCGGAAACCTACGATCGCGCCGCCGTCGGGATCCTCACCACAAACACGGCGAAGCCCCTCCAGGTGTTCGTGGATGAATGGGGCGCGCCGGGCACCACGAATGTTCCGACCGGCACCGACAACCGTTCGACCGCCAACCTTCAGCAGCAGGATTACCGCACGGGGAGCGGCGTGCAATGGCAGATCGACTGGACGACCTGGTCGAACGATCTTCGCCTCCACCCGCAATACGGCATTTTCTCCAACACCGATCGCCTGCAGTCGGGCCGCAATCTCGACCGCATGCCAGACGTCTCGAACGGGTGGGGTGAGATTGAGATCGACTGGCCCAAGGGTACTCCACCGCAACAGCCGACGACGTACTTTGGACCGATGATTGGTTTCCGCAAGGAAATCAACCGGGAGCAGAACCTCGAAGTCATTCCGATTGGGCGCGGCGGCGGACGCGTGGACCTTGTGCTGGAAGCCTGGGATGGCAACGGCGCAGTCGCTCTGAGCCAGTGGCCCATGCCCATGAACGCGGCCGGGACCTCGGCCGTTCCGCAGCCGGGCGATATCATCCGCGCCCGCTGGCAGCAAGCCTCCGCGACGAGCATCGAGATCTGGGCCAGTTTCTACGACGCGAGCGCAGCGCTCTGGAGCGACAACATCATCCATGGCGTCTACACGCTGTCAAACATCAACGGCGTCAACTTTCTGGACGGCTTCCACACGCAGTCGTCCATCACGATCGATTCACCGTTCTACTCGATTCGGCGATTCACGGTCGGCACGCCGGACACGGCGCCCGGCGCAGGGGGATGTACCTCAACTATCCAGCCCACCACGCAGGGGTTCGACTCGAACGGCGGACCGGCCACCACAGACGTCACGCTGCCGGTGGGCTGCAGCTGGACGGCCGTCAGCAACGACACTTGGATCACCGTGAACAGCGGGGCCAACGGGTCGGGTAATGGCACGGTAGGTTACGCAGTTGCGGCCAATCTGACCAGCGCGGCTCGAACCGGCACACTCACGGTGGCCAATAGAACGTTGACGGTCACCCAGACTGGAGTCGAGTGCACCTTCAACGTCTCGCCAACCGAGGCCTTTCCGGACTCAACGGGAACATCCGGCACGCTGACCGTCACCACGATCGCCGGCTGCTCGTGGACAGCGGTCAGCAATGCCTCCTGGATCACCGTGCCGGCCGGTGCCGGCACAACCGGCAGCGGATCGGTGAACTACTCCGTCGCATCCAATCCGACGGCGGTCACTCGCATCGGCACGGTCACGATCGCCGGTCAGACCTTTTCCGTCACCCAGAGCGGTGTCGCATGTACGTACGGAGTCCAGCCGTCGGTGATCGCCCTGAGTTCAGCCGCTGCCGCAGGGAATGTCAACGTCACTTCACCAGTGGGCTGCTCGTGGACGGCGGTCAGCAACACTGACTGGATCGCGATTCCACCGGGCGTCAGCGGCCCCGGAAGCGGGACGTACGGATCGGGAAACGGCATCGTCGGCTATTCGGTCGTCGGCGAATCCCAATAGTTCAGAACGCACGAACTCGATGACCGTCGCAGGCCAGAGTGTCAACGTCACGCAGGCCGGCGCATCATCACCACCGCCCCCTCCCCCACCGGGACCTGTCACGGCCAGTTGGCAGGTGGCGACCGGAGCGAACGACGTGAATGAAGTGAACAACGCGCTCACGACGAATGCAACGGCGGTGTGGCTGGGCAATGCCGGGTCGACGTCGACGAGCTTTGCGGGGTTCAGATTCGTCGGTGTAGCCATCCCCGCCGGCGCGATTATCTCGTCGGCGCACCTCGAGGTTACCTCCGCTTCGGATCAGTGGATTGGCATTCAGTTCTTGATGGCTGCCGACCTGACTGGGAACAGCGCCGCATTCTCGACGAGTGCCCGACCCTCGCAAAGAACCCAGACGACGGCCAAGGTCAATCACAACACGAACGTCAGATGGGTGCCGAACACGGTGTATTCCCTTGAAGAGATCAAGACGGTCATTCAAGAGGTCGTCGCGCGGGCAGACTGGCAGTCTGGGAACAGCTTGACAGTCATCCTCAAGGGCACGGGGTCGGGCACGTGGGCCCGCAAGTTCGTCAGGAGTTTTGAAGCAGGAGCCTCAACGGCCCCCAGGCTGGTCGTCACCTACACGATGCCCTAGCGTCACGGGGGCCTTCGCTCAATGCACCTGTGTCGCGCAGGGTCGCCCGACGACGACCCGGCCGCGAGCACGCGCGCAATCATCGTCTCGAGTTCCTTCTGTTCGATGGTGAAGGGTCCCGCGATCGCGGCACCGGTCGGAATCTCGATCGCGATGATGACTCCGCCCGTCTCATAGGGGTCTACAATCCAGCTGATACCGCGCAGGTAAACATCCCTTTCAATACGATGGGGATGCTTCATCCTGTCGACCGCCCGCAGCATCTCCTTCAGCACCATCTCGACGTCGGTGTCGGTCCAGGCCGACGCGTCGTGCTCGATCGCCTCGACGGTGTGCGTGGTGGCGTTCTCCTCTCCCCGAAGCAGCACATCAACCTGAAATGTCATGCAAACACCGGTCAGCTATCGGTCCATTTCGGCGGTCGTTTGTCGAGGAAGGCTGCGACGCCCTCAATTGCGTCGCTCGTTCGCATGAGATCGTCGAGATAGAGGCGCTCGGCCTCTGCAAGGACGGGTTCGATCTGCGCGATCACAGCCAGACGTGACGCCCGGATCGCATGACGCAGGGCCTCGGCGGATCTCGGCCGCAGGTGCGCCTCGAACCAGCGTTCAACCTCGCGCTCGAGCGCTTCGGATACCGCCACCCGCTCTATCAGGCCGGCCGACTGCCACTGGCGGGCGGTGCGCGGCAACCCTGTGACGATTGCACCGGTCGTCCGCGCGGTGCCGACGCGCGCAGGAAGGAGCGCGCACGCGGCGGGGGGAAATGCGCCGAGCGCAATTTCCGGAAGGCCGAATGTTGCGTCCGAGGCCGCAAAAATCAGATCACAGGCGAGCGCCAGCTCGAAGCCGCCGCCCAGGCAGCGCCCTCGCACGATCGCCGCCGTCATCGCCGGTGCATGCAGGAGATCCCTGATAAGGTGGTGGGCCTCGGGCAGAACGCGGCGGATTTCCTCCGGGACGTGTTCCTGAATCCGTGCCCCAAAACTGAAGTCCTTGCCCGCTCCTTCAATCGTGATCAGCTTGAGACTTCCATCGAATGGCAGCGCGTGAATCTGCGCTCGGAGCGAGCGAACCATGTTGAGCGACAGGAGGTTTCCCGGCGGCTCGTCCATCACGATGCGGCATCGGCCTCCCTGGCCTTCGACGTCTACCCGTAAAGGGCCGCGCGACGTGCGGTCGTGGTGCAACATCATGACGACACACTGGCGCGACGTTCGAGTTGAGCCTCGAGGGCCTCGGCGCTCGTCGTCGGCTCGCGGCACACGAAGTCACGACAGAAGTACGCCGTCGCCTTATCGTCGATCATCCTCATTGACGAGAGTGCGGGCATGACCCCTTTGACCTCGCGCCGAGCGGACAGATCGACAGGAATGATCAGCGTGAATGGAAGGTACCGCGTTGCCACCATGCGTCGAAGAGCCAGTGTATCCTCACGATCACCCGGACCGACGAGCACAACCTGATCGAAACCGGCATGGTATGTGGCAAGGGCCGCCATCAGCATTGGCACCACGCGGGCGTACTGACCGAGGCGTGGGCCGAACCGCTGCAGACTCGTCGTCGCCCGCTCGATGTATGCCTGGTTGCCGGTCACGTAGCCGAGACAAAGAGCGTTCATCGTCGCGAGAGATGTCGCCGACGGTTCAGCACCGTCGTGCTCCTCCTTCACTCGGAGGAGCACCGATCGATCTTCCTCGGTCGTGCTGAACCACCCGCCGCCCTGGGAATCCCAGAACAGGCGATCCTGTTCGTCCTGGAGTGCCCTGGCCCACTCGAGCCATTCGAGGTCGCCGGTCGCCTGGAACAGCTCGAGGAGACCGAAGATGAGAAAAGCGTGGTCTTCTGCGTAACCACGGATCGCCGACTGGCCTGCGCGGTATCGCCGAAGGAGCCTGCCTTCGCTATCGATCATCTTCGTCCGGATGAAAGTGGCCGCACCGATCGCCGTCTGGAGGTGCGCTTCGCCCTTCTCTGGCGCGTCGGCGCCGAGCACTCGCGCGCCTCGCGAGAACGCCGCGATCATCAGCCCATTCCACGCCGTGAGCACCTTGTCATCGCGGTGAGGCTTCGGCCGTTGACTTCGCGCCTCGTACAACACGAGTCTGGCTCGGCCAAGTGCGGCCTCGACAGCCTCCCGGGACGTCTTGAGCCGGGCTGCAACATCCTCAACGGGCTGCTCGGTGTAGAGAAGGTTCTTGCCGACGAACTCGCCCAGCGGATCCTGCGGCGCGTTTCCATCGGGCCGGATACCAAAGCGCGCCTTGAACATCGGTGCATCAGTCCCAAGAAGATCGTCAAGCTCGGAATCCGTCCAGAGGTAATAAGCCCCTTCAGATTTGTGCGCGCCCGCCTGGTTCGCGTGCTCCGGGGGCACGCTGTCAGCGTCTTCGGCGGAATAAAAGCCTCCTTCGGGGCTCGTCATCTCGCGCCGAACGTACTGAAGCGTGTCTTCCGCGACGTCCGCGTAGAATCCCCTGCCGGTGACCTGCGCCGCTTCCAGGTACGCCAACGTGAGCTGCGCCTGGTCGTATAACATCTTCTCGAAATGCGGCACGCGCCACTCGGCGTCCACCGAATATCGATGGAACCCGCCCCCGATATGGTCGCGCATGCCCCCGAGCGCCATCGCCGTCAACGTATCGAGGGCCATGTCGCGCGCCGTCCCGGAGCCGGTTCGCGCGTACTCGCGAAACAAGAAGAGGAGCTCGCTCGGTCGCGGAAACTTCGGCGCGCCGCCAAAGCCGCCGTGCCGGGCATCGAACGTCGCCCGGTACTGCTCGACGGCGTCGGTCAGCGCATCGACGCCGGCGACTGGACCGGCCGCCCCGGTCTCCCCCATCGCGCGGAGCCGCTCGATGGCGGCCTCGGCGGAGCCCACGACTCGCTCCCGCTCAGTTCGCCACAGCCGGGCGATCTCCTGCAGGATCTCGATGAAGCCCGGACGGCCCCATCGCGAGCTCGGCGGGAAGTACGTCCCGCCATAGAACGGCTTGAGATCGGGCGTCAGCCACACGCTCATCGGCCATCCACCGGCGCCCGTGCTGGCCTGAACAAAAGTCATGTACACGCGGTCGACGTCGGGCCGCTCTTCACGATCGACCTTGATCGAAACGAAGTCGCGATTCAGGACAGCGGCGACCTCCGCGTTCTCGAACGACTCGTGCTCCATGACGTGGCACCAGTGACACGTGGAGTACCCGATCGACAGAAAGATCGGGCGATCTCCGTCGCGCGCTCGCGCGAAGGCATCCTCACCCCACGCGAACCAGTCAACCGGGTTGTCGGCGTGCTGCAAAAGGTAAGGGCTGGCCTCGCGAGCCAGTCGGTTGGGCATGACGCGATTATAGTCGGCGTTCGGTGTTCCCTCGATCGCATCCGCGGGTCCATGAGCCCTGAAGCCGTGTTGTACAATTCGTCTGGGAGGCGCGGATGCCCGACTCGGGATCACGGCCACTGAGCGGCAAGCGCGTCGCGATGCTCGCCGAGCAGGAGTTCGACGATCGCGAGCTCACCGGATCCGTCCAGGCTCTCACGGACGCCGGCGCAGCGGTCACGATCGTCGGACCCACCCTCGGTACAGAACTTCGGGGGAAGCAGGGAACCGTCGTCAGATCCGCCCTCGCGGCAGGAGCTGCCCGCATCGCCGATTTCGACGCCATTGTCATTCCCGGTGGCTACGCCCCCGATCGGATGCGGCTGCGACACGCGATGGTCGATCTCATCCGCGAGGCGGCCGAAGCAGGGAAGGTCGTCGCGGCGATCTGTCACGGCCCCCAGATGCTCATTTCTGCCAACGTCCTGAAGGGCCGGACACTCACCTGCTGGCCATCGATTGCCATCGACGTGATTAACGCGGGAGGCCTCTACGTGGACAAGCCGGTCGTTCAGGACGGCAACCTGATTACGTCGCGCAAGCCCGACGACGTGCCGGCATTCAGCGAGGCCATAATCCGGGCGCTGCAGCCACCGCCCACGTCAACGACCTGAGGTGCAATGGCAAGAGGCTGGGAAAGCAAGTCCGTTGAATCGCAACAGGACGAGGCCAGACGCGGAACCGCGACGGGTCGCGATCTCTCAGAGGAGGAACGTGCGCGGCTGGCGCGCCGTCGTACCCTCGAGCTCGCCAAGGCGCGAGCGACTGCCGACCTCTCCGTGGCCGCGCGGCCCGCTCATCGCGCGCTGCTGCAGCAAACCATCCAGGCGATCGACGATCAGTTGTCGTCTCTCTGAAACACCAGCTCCCCGACTTCCTGGGAGCGCGAGCCGAACAAATCCTTCGCGCGCTCGATGAGCTCGACGTTCCGCTGGTAGGAGGGACCGGTGCCCTGGTCGTCCGATTTCGATCCGTACTGTGGCTCCCGATACACAGGATAGGCTTCGGTCCTCAGATGGGCGGGCATGTGGTGGCCGAGCCGCGTCGCGCGCTCGTGGCGCACGGCGGTCACGTCGATCGGCGCGACAACGATCCGCTCTCCTGGGCCAGGTGACGCCTCAGCCAGAATCCTGCCGTCGAAATCGACAACCTGGCTCCCTCCCGGCCAGGAGTATGGCGGGTAGTGACGAAGGCTGGCTCCCTGATTGACTGCCGCGACATACGCGACGTTCTCGAGGGCACGGCAGCGATTAACCAGCGTCCACCAGTTCATCGGCTCTGTCGTACCCCATGGATCCATGTACGCCGACACGCGTACCAATACCTCGGCGCCGTTCGCCACCAGCTGCCGAATGGCTTCCGGGAAGAGCCAGTCGTAGCAGATGGCACACCCGATGCGCCCAATCGGCGTGTCGGCCACCGGAAACAGCGGCTCGTCATAACCCTCGAGATCGTGGGGGCTGCTGTGCAGTTCGTAAGGAATCCAGGGATTCACCTTCCGGTACTTGTAGAGGATTCCGCGCGGGCCGACCAGACACGAGGTGTTGAACACCGCGCCGGGCCACCTTGGATCGCTTTCGAGCATCGTTCCGCTTTGAATGTAGAGATCGTGCTCGCGGGCCTTCTGTTCCAGCCGATCCGTGTGGTCGTTGGGGACGGGCACCGCGAGTCGATCGACCAGTTCGCCGATCGTGTGGTAAACCGGCGCCGCGTGCGCAAACTCCGGGAACGCGACGAGCCGGACCGGGAGAAAGGCCGCGCTGCCGGCGACCGCCGCATCGATCATCGCGAGCATGCGATCGGTGTTGGCGCGCATCTCGTCGCGATCAACGGCGTTTTGGAAATCCGTCTGACACAGCGCGACCGAATATCTGATGGGCGTCATGGCGTCACCCTGGTGGACTGAAGCTCTAAGGACGGAAGCATCCGGGGCACGACCCGCGTGTTGTATTCATCGATGTAGGCACGGCGCCGGACTTCGAACCCCGCGTCGCCGGCGCGACCACGATCGGGATAGCCCGTCATCCCGTGAAACGGCAGCGGACTTACGTGATCAGGGCTGGCCGAGTTGAGGTCCATTTCCTTACTGAAGCCGTCCGTATACACGAGAAACGTGCGCACACAACCTGGAGCGAGCGGAGGCAGACTGGTCGCCGCGAAAGAGACGGCGATCTCATCACCGGGTCTGGCGACGACGAACCGATCGTCTGACGTGGTCAGGAGGTCCCGAACATCGCCTTCCCGCGTATACCGGCCCGGCATGACCTTCCACGGTGAGAACGGAGACACCTGCTCGTAGATGTATCGAAACGGCTCGCGACCGTCAGATGTGTACTCCCTGGAGAATCCCCGCCATTGAAGACGCGCCGACGCCGGCTGCACGTGCGTCACCTCATGCGGGACGCCGGCGTCTGCCTCTCCAATCAGGATCTGATCCCAGTAGATGCGCATGCTGGTCACGAGGCGAACGGTCTTGAGCGGCCGCGGCAGGTCCGACAGGTTGACGACGATGGTCTGAGGACGTCCGACGGGAAACGGGATCCTGGCTTGCGTCGTGTGCCATTCGCCATCGCCGTTCGAGACTTGCAGTTCCGGAGGCCGCATCTGAAGGCCGGCCTGGAAAGCGGCGACGTTGTCGGCTGAGAACGCATAGTCGGTCCAGCCAGTGAGCAGCAAGACTGCGTTCGACGGCACCCGATCGCCCAGGTCGAGCACCAGCCCGTGCTCCGCCGCATATCCGCGAACACGCTTCGGCGCGAAGTCGTCTGGATAGCGGCGATCGAGCCGAGACACCCTGTCCAGCACGTCATGGCCGTGATCGTCCCGGGCTGCCGCAGGCGGACGAGCCTTCGTCACCAGGCTCAAGGCGAAGGCCGGGCGCGGCGGCGGAAGCAGCCCTTCATTGGGAAATACGTCCACCTCGCCCGGGTGATCCACGGCGAGAAGTACCAGGCGATCGAGAAATACGGCCTCTTCGAGCTCGTTCGTCACCCGGAGGCTGAAGAGGCCGCCTGCCTCGCGTAGTTGATCGCTTCGAATCCGCACGTACTCATCAGGGTCTGGGACGTTACGCACACCGGGGGCTATCCAGGTGCCCATCTCACCGCCGCCCATGAAATCCGTGACAAATTCGAACCGCTCGCCATTCCAGGTATAGAGATACGGACACGAGGAAGGTTTGCGGTTCAGTTCCGTGACGCTGACGCTGACGCGTGTCACATCTTGCCCGCTCGCCGTACCGAGGCTCGACGACGGCCTGGCGAAGTCCGTCTCGGCCTGGAGGATGCCCGCAGGCCATAACACGCGCAGGACGTCGGCCGATTCGCGCGGCCCGATTCCAAACGACACGTCGGCCGGCGCGATGGCGGGCGTCGTGGAGATCACCTCGCGCATCTGCCGAAGGCTGCCCGCTCGCATCTCGACCTTCGAACCAAGGGCGCTCCGGTTGCTGACGGTTGCACTCAGTGCAACGCTCAGCGACTGGTGGCGGTTTCCTCCGTCGTTCCGCCATATGGCGAGTTTGCCCCGGTCGATCAGAATCAGATCGGTATCGCCATCGAGGTCGAGATCGCCGAGCGCCATGGCGCGCGCTGCCGTCCGCTGCTTCGTCTGGCCGAATGTGCGGTCGCTCGCATCCATCCACCCCGAACCGAGGTTGCGCAGAATTCGTGGCCCCGCTTCGGTCAACAGGAACAGATCGAGCAGCCCATCATTGTCATAATCAACGAACACCGCCGCGTTCGCGCCGGCCGTCGATGCCGGCGCGTCAGTCAGGTCGAACCGCCCCTGACCGTTGCTGGTCGCCAACACACCTGGTGCGCCCGCCTGTCCCAGGAACAGGTCCGAGAAGCCGTCCTTGTTGCAGTCCGCAACACTCAAGCTCGTGAACCGCCCATCGCGAGACAGTCCGACCTCGGCAGCATCATCCTGAAACGTCCCGTCCCGCAGATTGCGATACAGAATGGGTCGTCCGTTCAGGCGCGCGACGATCAGATCGACATCCCGCCTGTTGTCGAAGTCCGTCGGCACGACGCCGACAGCGTGAACTGACGCTCCCACCCGCGCAGCGGAGGCGATATCCTCAAATGTCCCATTGCCATTATTGCGAAGCAGCTGGCCAGGAGCAGTGGGGAGATCAACCACAACGTTCAGGTCTGTGACATCGACGGCCCCCTTGGCCGGCGACAGATCGGCCAGCCCGGCGACGAAAATGTCGAGATCGCCATCATGGTCGACGTCGACGAATGCGGCAGACTGCGACGCGATCCCGTTCCTTGGGATCTTTGCTGCGCTCGACACGTCACGAAAAGTGCCGTCCCGTTGCTGCTGTAAGAGTCGGTCGCCACCCTGTCGGAGGACAAAGAGGTCGGACTTCCCGTCGTTGTCGTAGTCACCGGCCACCACGCCGAGCAAACGGGCGGGAGTCGTCGCCGGTGCGATCTGAATCCAGTTCTTCGCGAGCGCCAGCGTTCCGCGGGTATTGAGATACAGCTGAGCCGTCTGCGGCTCGACGACGACCAAATCCAGATCGGCGTCCTTGTCCACATCGATGAGCGTGACGGCGACCGCGTCCTGAATAGCTGCCAACGCACCCGAAACCCGTCCCGTGTCATCGACGAACGTGACGTCGGGCTGCTTCCGATCAACAAGCTCCGGCTCGGCGCCTGTCGAGACGATCGCCTCGGCGTACTTGCCCTGCTCGAGATACACCCTCGAATAGGTCACGCCGTAGGCCGAGTCGCGCAGCGTCTGGAAGTGCTCCATGGCGCGCGCACCCTCATCGCGATTCCCTCCGCGCGTCAGCGCGACGGCGAGGTTGTAAGCGGCGGTGACGTTGTACGGTTCTGCCGCGAGCGCGCCACGAAAGAGCTCGATCGCCTCTGAGAATTTCCGCTGCTGGAGGTAGACCTGGCCCAGGTTGACGCGAGCTCCGACATCGTCTCGATCAACGTCCAGAGTCCTTGTAAACCACCTGACGGCTTCGTCGGGCTGATTGCGATCCCGGGCAAGCAGGCCCAGGAGGTAGATCGCCTGCACGGCGTCAGGGCTCATCTGCAGGGCGCGGTGGGCTGCATCGGTCGCCTCGTCTGCCCGATTGGCGTAGTAGAACGCCAGCGCGAGATTCACCTGTGCCATGACAAGATTCGGATCGATCTCGAGAGCCGAACGAAACTCGCGCACGGCCGCTTCGTAATCGAACTGCTCGAGCCGAGCGACGCCGACGTTGTTCGCGCGGTAGGCTCGCTCCCCGGATGGAGTCACACCAATTGTTGAACGTTCGGTCTGGCCCGACGCCACATCGATCCAGAGCACGCGTGTCATGGTGATGGCCGCCAGGCACACGCATGCCAGAGCAAGGCCGCGAACACCCCGCCCAATCGTGTCCAGGTTGTTGAAGAGACTCATTGCGCGAACCGAGTCCTCGCGACGATGCCGCGCCCTTCCTGGATGGTGATCGATTCGTCGAGCGCGGCGCCCGAAATCGATTCATTCCGTCCGCCGGGCCACACGACCTCGAGCGATTGGATTTCACCCGCTTGACCCGCCCCCAATGTGACAGGCAGCTCGCTCTGCGAGCAATAGCTGGAACCGGTATGGACCGTCGTCCACACCTGCCGGCCGCCTTTCAGGATGAGACGGACGGTCGCGCCGATGCCGCTTCGGTTCGACTGGCTCCCGACGAGCGTCACTCGCAGCCTCTTGTTGGTCTGACGGGCGTCGTTCCTGAACAACCGGGCCGGTCCATTGTTGGTTGTGATCAAGAGATCGAGGTCGCCATCATTGTCATAGTCGCCGTACGCGGCTCCCCTGCCGACGACGGGCTGTCGGAATGCCGGACCGAGAGAAGCCGAGATCTCATCGAACTTCTTGGATCCGAGATTACGGAAGAGATGCGGGGATTGAGCATAGGTCACTTTCGGCTGGACGCGGTTGATGTCATCGGCCACGTGCCCATTGGCCGCAAAGATGTCCGGCATGCCATCGAGATCGTAGTCGAAGAAGAAACAACCGAATGTCAGCGTCAAAAGGGAAGCCTTGCCGATCGTAGACGTCGGGGCCTCATCGATGAACAGACCGTTTCCCTCATTGCTGTAGAGCGCCATCATCTCGTTGGAGAAGTTCCCGATGACGAGACTCTGGCGTCCTGAGCCATCGTAGTCAGCCGCATCGACTCCCATGCCGGCCCTGGCCACTCCGGCCTCATTGAACGCGACACCAGCCGTCGTGCCCACGTCCAGGAATGTGCCGTCGCGACGGTTCTCGAACAGGCGGTTGGGCTGCGTATCGTTGGCCACGAAGACATCGGGCCAGCCGTCGTTGTTGTGGTCGAAGATTGCGACGCCGAGCGACTTCGACGACGGGTCGAACATCCCGCCGCGCCGCGTGACGTCCTCGAACGTTCCGTCGCCTCTGTTTCTGTATAGCGTCGGGCTCGCGCCGGCGTAGGACTCGGGAGTGCAGTACGACTTGGTCTTGCCGTCGAGCGTGCAGAACAGATCCTTGTCGATCGACCACGTGACGTAGTTGGCCACGAAGAGATCGAGGCGGCCATCGCGGTCGTAATCGAACCATGCCGCGCTCGTGGAAAATCCTGCATCGGCCACGCGGGCCTTCGCCGTCACGTCAACGAACGTGCCTGCGCCGGTATTCTGAAAGAGCTTATTCGGGCCCAGGGTGGTGATGTAGAGGTCGATATCGCCGTCATTGTCGTAGTCGCCCGCCGTGATGCCGAGCCCATAAAGCTCGATGGCGAGCCCGGCCTCGCGCGTCACGTCGGTGAAGGTTCCGTTCCGATTGTTGTGATAGAGCGCCATGTACGATTTCGCACCGGGCCGGCCTGGCCAGTTCATCGAATTGACCAGGACGATGTCCTGCCACCCATCGCCGTCGACGTCAACGAAGGCGCAGCCCGATCCCATCGTTTCGGGAAGGTACTTCTTGCCGAAGGCACCGCTGTTGTGGCGAAAGCGAATGCCAGCACCAGCCGTCACGTCGGAAAAACCGCCCGTCGAAGTCAGCTTCCCCTGACCGAGCAGGAGCACGCCGAAGCACGCGCTCACGAGACACGAACCGATCAGATGAACTGGCCTGAGCATCGCGAAACCTGGAAACGCGCTCGCCGTCAGGGCAGAGCCGGCGTCGGCGTCGATTGGATCTTACGAGTGTATGTCGGTGCTGCCGCGCGAGGCCGGGTCGCGACATCCGCAGACCGATGCTCGTGTATCTGCTGCCGTTCATTGTTGTCATCCGGGTGGAGCTGGCGATAGGGTCCGGTGATGGCCTGCGAAGACTCGTCGGCCTTGAACCTCGCATAGAGCGTCTGTTCCGTCGCCGCGCGGGCCCGATCGCCGAGCCCCTGATAGCAGAGCATCAGGCTGTAGTGGGCTTGGAGGTCCTCAGGATCGATGGCGAGCACGGCATCAAACTCCGCGACAGCCTCGCGGAACTGGCGCTTCAGGAACAGCACGCGTCCGAGCTGGTTGCGCACGACGCGGTCGCGCGGATACTGACCGGCAGCGACGCGCAGATGCTCGAGCGCCTCGTCGTAACGTCCAAGGGCCTTCAGCGCCATGGCGAGAAAGAAATGCGCGCGTGCCAGCGATCGATCGATCTGCAGCGCGCGCTCGAGAACTCGCTCGGCTTCGGCCATGTTCCCTTCCTGGACGTGCACGCGGCCGATATTGACCCACCCGTCTGCATAGGTTGGTTCGATCTCCGTCACCTTCGTGAAGGCCGCCTCCGCTCCCTTGAGGTCGCCCTGCAGGAAGAGCCCGATCCCGTAATCGTTCCAGCGCTCACGCACGGCGGCATCGACGGTGCGGGACGTCAGCGACTCGGGCTCCGCCTCTGACGCCACGCGCAGGGTCGCTTCACTTTGAGCCATCACCGTGATCGGAATGTCCGGCACCGCCTTGGTTCCTCCGGACACCCGCGACGTGTCTCCAGCAAACACCCACGGCCCATCGTCATGCCCCGGACCCATCGCGAAGGTTGGAACGGCCGGATCGCGAATCCCGGCGTATGCCCACTGCGTGTTCCACCAGGCAAACTTTCTGTAATTCACCTTGGCCCTCAGGTGAATTGGTCCGCGAGCGCCGTCTGGAATCTTCAAACGATAGTGCACGGTGTCGGCAGCGCCCGGAGGAATCAGCCGCACGTACGCGACGGAGCGCGCGGCCCATGCATTCCGCTTGTTGATCGGATTGCCGTGCTCATCGAGGAGCAGGTTTCTGTAGAAATGCGCGCCTGGTTCAACTGGGCCTTTACCGCCCTCCTCAACGCTTCCACTGTGGAAGATCGGGCGCCCCTCATCGTCAAGCGCCTCGAGTTCGACCCAGACGTCGAAGGCATCGACCGTCCCGCCTGGAAAAAAGTGGCCGACCTTGCGGGTTCGGACCACGACCTCGAGGCGCACCGATTCACCTGGGCGCACCGCTGCGTCAATCTGGTCGAGCGGTGCTTCGACCTCCGATGGAGGCGTGAAGTACGCGATTGGAGCACCGAAATTCATCGACTCTTCGCCGACGCCAAACGTGCTCGACAGCCGCGGTTCGCCGCTGATCGGGCGACCGACGGCGCCGGGTGCTGGCTGGTCGCTCGTGCGGACCAGCCCGAAGATGTCCACCGAGATTTGTCCATCGCGGAGGAAGTCCTGGACTGCCTTCAACTGCTCCGTGTCGCCATTGACGAACGGCAGCGCCGTATTGGCCGCCGCAAACCGATGCGAACGAATCAGGCCATTCTTCGCCGCCGGATCGGTGGACCGCACCAGGGGCATGTGGCAATCGGCGCACTTCTGGGGCTTCGGCGGATAGTAGAAGGAACGCGCACCCTCTCCCGATACTGCCGAGGCCTGCCAGTTGTCGTAGTCGTTGAAGCCGCGGAACCAGCGGTAGCCGTTCACCGGGACGTCCAGGTGGACCTTGTGACAGCTCGAGCAGAACTCGGGCGTCTGCTCGCGATGGAACGGCTTCAGGAAGGTCTCGCGATGGGGCTGCGGATCGATTTCAAGCAGCTTGTCGTGAACATATCGCAGCCACGGCGCGTCGCTGGTTGCCAGGTCGTGGAGCGGAGGATATTCCACGACGAAGTCCCCCTGGCCCATCGTGCTGCGGACGTTCGTAATGGCATGGCAGGACGTGCACCCCAGGCCGGCCTGCGCTTCCGGCGTCTCGATCTGTTCCCTGATTGGCTTGTCGAAGCGCCCGTTGAAGAACACCGCATGGTCGTGGCAGCCCGCGCACCATTTCGAGGGCTTCGTGCCGACCACGTCCTGCATGTACTCGATGGACTTGCGATACCACTGGTTGTTGAACGAGGACAGGTGGTGCGTGGACGATTCCCACTGGCGATAAACGTCCTGATGGCAGCGACCGCACGACGCGCTCGTCATGAAGAAGTTGGCGGGAATGATCTTGCCGACATCGGTGTCGGCTGACGACGGGAAGAACGGACTGCTGGGCCCAGCGCCCTCCTGGTCCATCGTGAGGGGCACGGTCCGAGGGTTCACAATGCGATACGCCGAACGCCGGATCGACTCGTGCCTGTATGCCGCCACTACGGCAAGGGCGGCCGCTATCCCGACAATTGCACCCACCACACCGATCTGTCGTCTCTGTCGTGATGAAAGCGTTGGAGACAGTACTTTTGCGAGAAAGGCGGCAACCGCGAGTGTGCCGACAACGCTCAGCCCAACATGCCAGTTCACGAGCCACCGATAGGGTCGCGTCCCGCCCCAATAGAGAATCGCAATGCCAAAACCTGCACCTGCGAGAACCGGGACTGCGGCAAGGATCAGCGCTCGCTTCCCTGGCCCGGCATATCGCGCCAGACACCAGATGAAGCCGATCGCAAGGAGCAATCCGAGGACCACGTGCCCGCCGATATTCGCAAAGTAGAAAAGCGACGGCGTCGCGTACGCGGCGAGGTAGGCGGAGTTCAGGAGGAGCGCGGCGAACGCGGCAATCAGCAACGGCGCAATACGGTGCGAGCCCGCTCGCGCGCGACCTTCGTATGTGGAAGTCACGTCAGGCAATCAGGAAAAGCGTCACGACCTCAGGAGAGATCCTTTGTACGCCGCGCGCCGACGAGCGTCAAGGCGTCGCTGGCGGCCACAGCCAGGCGGCGCCCCTGACGCCGCTCGAGTCTCCATGCCTGGCGCGCACAAGAGCGGTCGCGACCTCGTCTGAAAACACGAATCGGGACCAGATGCGGGGCACGCGCTCGTACAACCGTTCGATCTTCGACATGCCGCCGCCCAGGACGATGACATCAGGGTCGAGCACATTGATCAGGCTTGCCAGTGCCCGAGCCATGCGGTGCTCGTATCGATCCAGCGCAGACTCCGCGGCGCGATCGCCCCGGAGCGCACGAGCGACGATCTCCTCGGCGTCCGCCGCGTCCGAATCCGCCCCGCGGTAGTCACGGGCCAGGCCGGGCCCGGACAAAAACGTTTCGACACATCCCTTCTTGCCGCAATAACACGGCGGGCCCGGCAATTCTTCCGGAGATGGCCACGGAAGAGGATTGTGTCCCCACTCGCCCGCAACGGCATTTGGTCCTGTCAGAACCCGGCCGTGCACCACGATTCCACCGCCGGTTCCGGTCCCGATGATCACACCGAAGACGACGCCGGCTCCCGCCGCCGCGCCGTCGGTTGCCTCGGACAGCGCAAAGCAGTTTGCGTCGTTGGCAAGGCGGACCGGTCGCCGAAGCGCATCGGTCAAGTCCTTGGACAGCGGCCGCCGATTGAGCCACACCGAATTGGCGTTCTTCACAAGCGCCGTCGAAGGCGAGATGGTCCCGGGAATGCCGATGCCGATGCTCCCCCTGCGGCCCAACTGTTGTTCGAAGGCATCCACGAGCGCAACGATCGCGCGAATCGTGGCGTCGTAATCACCGCGAGGAGTCGGCACTCGACGACGGAGGAGCTCAGTTCCGTCGGTATCGAGCGCGATCGCCTCGATCTTTGTTCCACCGAGGTCTACGCCGATGCGCATGCTCCCTATTGACGGTCCTTCTGCCGCAGCAGACCGAACGCGGCGGTGAACTCAACGCCGTACAAGAGAATCACGGCTGAGAGGTAGACCCAGAGGAGGAACATGACGACCGCCGAGATCGAGCCGTGAACCATCCGGACCCGCGACATGTCCCTCACGTACCAGGAAAATCCCCAGGTCGCGACGCGCCAGGCCAGCCCGGAGATGATCGCGCCGAGCCACACGTCTGAGAACCGGACCTTGGCGTTCGGGACGAAGTAATACACCAGTCCGAGCACCGCGATGAGCAGAAGCGTCGGCGCGTACCCGACGGCGATCGTCTGGACGATCGCCAGCACAGGGAAGCGATACATGATCTCGTTGAACCAGGAGGCGTGGGCCAATTGCGCCGCGCTGACGAGCAGGAGGGCGATCACCAGAATGCCGCCGGCGGCCAGGAGCATGAGGAAAGAGAACAGTTTGTGCCCGAGGAAGCTGCGAGGCTTTTCGACGCCCCACGCATGGTTGACGGCCGTGCTGACGGCGCCAAAGACGCCAAGCGCCGCCCAGATCAGCGATACCGCGCCGACGACACCGATCTCCACGCGCGTCTGGCGGAACGCATCGAGTTGCCTGGTCAGAAAGCCGAACTGTGTCGGGAAGTAGTGAAAGATGAACGTCAGCACGCGCGCGCGGTCGGCCTCGTCGGCCGTCACCGTCCCGAGCACCGACATGGCGAGCAGCAGAAACGGGAAGAGCGATAAGAGCGCGTAGAACGAAATGGAGGCGGCGTACGTGAGGTTGTCGCTGGTGTAGAAACGGACGAGCCCGTGCCAGGCGGCCACCAGCGCCCATCGGCCGAGCCGCCGGATACGGAGATCGAGGCCTGGTTCGGCAGCCACGCCGGCCCGATCGACGGCGGCAGGATCCGGACGATCCAGCGTCACACCGGCCACACGCTCGCTAGAAGGGACTCTGCTGGCGGATGGGGGCGTTCCATTCTCGGGCCGTCGGCTGCGGCGGCGCCAGCTGGTCCCAGACGCGCTTTCCCTCGGTCGCCAGGACACGCATGACCGACACGGTGCCGGCCACGCCACCCATCTCGCGGACGATGTCGCCGACCACGGGCTCGTACCGCTGACGTAGTCGCCGGCCCTGGTCGGTGAACAAGATGTATCCGACCACGCCACCGACGGCCGCGCCAGCAAACACAGCCAGAGCCGTTCGCGTACGTTCGTTCACAACAACCTCCCAGTCCGATCCTATCGCCCGCTCTTCCCTAGATCCTGGATGTCGTGTTTCCGCATCTTGCTGTACAGCGTCGGGCGATAGAGTCCGAGAATCGCGGCCGCTTCCTGTTTGTTCCAGTTGGTGCGCTGCAGCGTCTGCAGGATGGCCATGCGCTCGATCTCGGCCAGGGTGCGGTGTGGCGGAATCACGAAATCCGCCAACGCGCTTGAATCCTGACGGAGCGACTCCGGCAGATCGCCGATCCCGATCTCGCTTCCCTTGGCTACGAGCACCGCGCGCTCGATGACGTTCTCCAGCTCACGGACATTCCCAGGCCAACGGTGCCGGATGAAAAAATGGTAGACCGCCGGCGCAAGCGTCCGGACGTTCTTCTGGTAGCGCTGCCTGAATCGTTCGAGAAAATAGTCGCAGAGCAGCGGAATGTCCTCCGTTCGCTCACGGAGCGGCGGAACACGCACGGTGATGGTGTTGATCCGAAAATACAGGTCCTCCCGAACGCGGCCGTCCCGAAGCGCCGCGTCGAGGTCAACGTTGGTGGCGCAGATCAAACGGAAATCGACCCGGATGGTCCTGTCGCTTCCGATGGGTCGGTACTCCCGCTCCTGCAGCACGCGAAGGAGTTTGGTCTGGAGAAACGACGGCATCTCGCCGATCTCATCGAGCAGGAGCGATCCGCCTTCGGCGAGCTCGAGAAGCCCTGGCTTGTCCAGCGTGGCGCCAGAGAAGGAACCCTTCTTGTAGCCAAAGAGCTCCGATTCGATCAGGTCCTTGGGAATCGCCGAGCAGTTGATCTTGATGAACGGGCCGTCGGCGCGGTGGCTGTGCGAATGGATCGCATTGGCCACTACTTCCTTTCCAGTGCCGTTCTCGCCCTGAATGAGGATGTTCGCTTCGCTCGCGGCCACGCTGCCCACGAGATCGACCAGCTCCTGCATGCGCTTGCTCTTGCCCACGATGTTCAGGAATCGGTGACGGCCCGCCAGCTCCTGTTTGAGTTGCAGGTTCTCGTCGAGCAGGATCTTCTTCTCGATGGCCTTGTCGAGAAGGGCCAGGATGCCCTCGCCGTCGATCGGTTTTTCGAGGAAGTAGGAGGCGCCAGCCTTCAGCGCCTCTACGGCGCGGGACGCGCTTCGGTAGCCACCGACAGCGACCACCTCTGTGTCCGGTGCAATCCGCTTCAGGCTCTTGACGAGCTCCACGCCATCGACATCGGTCAGCTCGAGGTCGGCGATCGCGACATCAGGCCGCCAGCTCTTGAAAAGCTCCAGTCCCCGCTGCCCCTCTGGAACGGCCCGGACTTCGAACCCAGCCTGCTCCAGGAGCGCGGTCAGCCACCCCGCGGCTGGCTCGGTATCGACGGCCAGGACGCGCCTTTTCTTGCGGTTGCTCATCAGGTAATTACAAATCTGAACACGTGTATGGAACGAGAACGGTACCGACCGAATTCATACACGCAGGAGCTTCACTCTAGCACAGGCTGACGCGACCATAGGCACGTATAGCAGAGCTTCAAACCCATGCTTGGCCCGGGTTTCGGTCAATCCTCCACCCAGCCGTGCTCGCCAACCAGCGGGACGAACACGCAGGCCTCACCCATCGATTGCTGGACGCTGTCACCGCGGCGGCGAATGACGACCAGATCCTGGATCTGACGAGGACCAACTGGGATCACCAGGCGTCCGCCGTCGGCCAGTTGACTGACGAGCGGTTCGGGCACGTCGGGAGCACCCGCCGTCACGATGATGCGGTCGAAGGGCGCGTCGCGAGGAAGCCCCGCGGATCCATCTCCAACCACCACCGTCACGTTGGAGTATCCGAGTTCTCCGAGGAGGCGCGCGGCTCGAGCGGCAAGATCCGGCCGGCGTTCAATCGTGGTGACGTGTTCCGCGATTGAGGCCAGGATAGCGGTCTGGTATCCCGACCCCGTCCCGATCTCCAGGACTTTCTGTCCAGGCCCTGGCTCGAGTGCCTGGGTCATGGCCGCGACCATGTATGGCTGCGAGATCGTCTGTCCCTCGCCGATCGGCAATGCGCGATCGAGATACGCGGCGTCCTGCTGATCCTGTGGCACGAACCGATGCCTGGGCACCGATTGCATCGCCTTGAGAACCGCGGGGTCCGTGATGCCACGCCCTGCGATCTGCTCGGCGACCATCCGCGCCCGGCGCGACCGTTGGGTTTCATCCTCCACCGACAAACTCCCATGCGGGTGCCGCAAGCGTTCCCGCTGTCGCTATAATCCTCTCATGTCAGAGCCGCCAAGAACGACTCCGATACTTCTGAGCACGCCGGCACCGAACCCGGACGAAAAGATGCTCTGCGAGCGGTGCGGTGCCGAAATGTATCGCATGCACGCCGTGTGGCGGTGCCCAGAATGCGGCTTCAAGACCGATTGCTGCGGCTGGTAAGCAGGTGCACACCCCGTCATCACCGCACAGCTTATGGAACAGATAGAGAGTCACATCCAGCCGTCGAGCCCGCAGTACCAGGCCAACCACGCACGGATGTCCGCGCTCGTTCGAGAGCTGGGCGAGCGGCAGGCCCTCGTCCGTCAGGGTGGCGGCCTGAAATATCTGCAGCGCCACCGCGAACAAGGGAAGCTCCCGGTGCGCGAGCGAATCGATCGGCTGATCGATCGCGATTCTCCGTTTCTCGAATTGTCGCCCCTCGCCGCCTGGGAGATGTACGACGGCGAAGCCCCAGGGGCGGGGCTCGTAACCGGGATCGGCCGGGTGCAGGGTCGCGAAGTCATGATCGTCGCCAACGATGCGACGGTCAAAGGCGGAACCTATTTCCCGATAACGGTGAAGAAGCACGTGCGGGCCCAGCAAATCGCGCTCGACAACCGACTGCCGTGCGTCTACCTCGTGGATTCGGGAGGCGCGTTTCTTCCACTCCAGGCCGAAGTCTTTCCGGACAAGGAACACTTTGGGCGCATCTTCTTCAACCAGGCGCGGATGTCCGCGCTACGCATCCCTCAAATCGCCATCGTCATGGGTTCCTGTACGGCTGGCGGAGCCTACGTTCCGGCGATGTCAGACGAGGCCGTGATCGTCAAAGGCACCGGGACGATCTTTCTCGGCGGTCCCCCGCTGGTGAAAGCGGCCACGGGCGAAGAAGTGACGGCGGAGGAATTGGGCGGCGCCGACGTGCACACCCGCATCTCCGGCGTCGCCGATTACTATGCCGAAGACGACGACGAAGCGCTCCGGCAGGCGAGAACGATCGTCTCGACGCTCAACAGCGCCAAGCGGCCGCCCGCCGATGTCACAACACCTGACACTCCTCGGTACGACCCCGCCGAGATCTACGGCATCGTCAACGCGGACATCCGGAAGCCCTACGATGTCCGCGAAGTCATAGCCCGGATCGTGGACGGCTCGCGGCTCGACGAGTTCAAGGCGCGATACGGCACGACGCTCGTGACGGGCTTCGCCCGGTTGCACGGCTACTTGGTCGGGATTGTCGCGAACAGCGGCGTGCTCTTTTCCGAGTCGGCGCTCAAGGCCACGCACTTCATCGAGCTCTGCAACATGCGAGGCATACCACTGGTCTTTCTTCAGAACATCAGCGGATTCATCGTGGGCAAGCAGTACGAACGCGGCGGCATCGCCAAGGACGGCGCCAAGATGGTGCATGCCGTCGCAAACTCGGTGGTTCCCAAGTTCACGGTGATCATCGGTGGCTCGTTCGGTGCGGGCAACTACGGGATGTGCGGGCGGGCATATGAACCCAGGCTGCTCTGGATGTGGCCCAATGCGCGAATCTCGGTGATGGGCGGCGAGCAGGCCGCCGGAGTGCTCACGACGGTCAAACGCGAGCAGTTGGCGCGTGAAGGCGCCACGATGACGGACGCCGACGAGGAGGGCATCCGACAGCCAATCCTCGACAAGTACGATCGCGAAGGATCCCCTTACTACTCGACCGCGCGGCTCTGGGACGACGGGATTCTGGATCCAGCCAGCACCCGCGAAGCGCTCGCCCTCGGACTGTCCGCAGCCTTCAATGCACCCATCCCGGACGCGCGGTTCGGCGTCTTTCGAATGTAATCACGCGCCACATGCCCTACACGCATCTCCTCGTACGACGCGAGAACGGAGTCGAATATCTCACGCTCAATCGACCCGACGTGCGGAACGCCTTCAATGAAGAGGTGATTTCGGAGCTCACCGAATGGGCCAAATCCATTCATGGCGCTGCTCCGCCTCGCGTCGCCATCCTGGCCGGCGCGGGGAAGGTCTTCTGCGCAGGCGCCGATGTGACCTGGATGAGTCGGATGGTGTCGTACTCGCACGAGGAAAACGTCCGCGACGCGTCACTGATGGCCCGCATGTTCCTCGCGCTCGACACGCTGCCGATTCCCCTTGTCGGCCGCATCCACGGAGCGGCGCTCGGCGGCGGCAGCGGGCTCGCCGCCGTCTGCGACATCGCCGTGGCCGACGAACAGGCGGTGTTTGGATTCACGGAGGTCAAGCTCGGCATCCTGCCCGCGGTCATCTCCCCGTACGCGGTGGCGAAGATCGGACGGTCGGCCGCTCGTGAACTGTTCCTCACCGGAATGCGGTTCGGCGCCGCACGGGCCAAGGAAATCGGTCTCGTCCACGCCGTCGTGCCGGTCGACCAGCTCGACGCCACCGTCCAGAGGTACGTCAACGAGCTGCTCTCGGCCGGACCCGAAGCCGTCACTGCAGCCAAGCGCATGATCCAGCAGGTCTGGGATCGATCGCCCGCCGATGCACTTGCGCTGACGGCCGACACGATCGCCGCGCGACGAGTCTCGACCGAGGGCCAGGAAGGCATGCGCGCGTTCCTGGACAAGCGCAAGGCGGGGTGGAGCCCTTCGTGATCAGGCGCATCCTGATCGCTAATCGCGGTGAAATTGCGCTCCGCATCATCCGAGCCTGCCGGGAGCTGGGCATCGAGAGCGTTGCCGTCTTCTCAGATGCGGATCGGAGGGCTCTTCATGTGGCAGCGGCCGATCGCGCGGTCGCCCTTGGGGCTGCCGAACCTGCCGAGAGCTATCTATCGATTCCCAAGATCGTCGACGCTGCGCGCTCGACGCACAGTGACGCCGTGCATCCGGGCTACGGCTTTCTCTCGGAGAATGCCGCGTTCGCCGCCGCGTGCCAGGAGGCCGGCCTCGTGTTCATCGGCCCTCCATCAGCGGTCATCGCCCGAATGGGATCGAAGACAGAGGCCCGGGCGCTCGCTGTCGGCGCCGGAGTGCCGGTCGTCCCGGGTGAGACCCCGGCCGATCAGTCCGACTCCTCAATCGGCAAGGCCGCTCGCCGCGTGGGCTTCCCCGCTCTGCTGAAGGCGGTCGCCGGTGGTGGAGGCCGAGGCATGCGGCTGGTCCGGGAGGCACAAGAACTCGGCGACGCCATTTCATTGGCGCGTCACGAGGCGATGTCGGCCTTCGGAGACGGCTCGCTGTACGTTGAGCGAGCGATAACCACTCCTCGTCACGTCGAAGTCCAGATCCTCGGCGATCACCACGGCAACGTCCGGCATCTCTTCGAACGGGAGTGTTCGATCCAAAGGCGGCACCAGAAGCTCATCGAAGAGAGCCCGTCGCCAGGACTGACGACGAAACTGCGGACACGCCTGACGGCCGCCGCGATCGCCGCGGCGAAAGCGGCCGGCTATCACAACGCAGGCACGATGGAGTTCCTGATCGAAGGCCGCGGCGAGGCCGCCCAGTTCTACTTCCTCGAGATGAATACGCGGCTCCAAGTGGAGCATCCGGTCACCGAGCTCGTGACCGGACTGGACATCGTCCATCAGCAGATCGGCATCTCGGAAGGCAAGAAGTTCGACATCCCACAGACATCGATTGCACAGCGGGGGCATGCCATCGAATGCCGCGTCTACGCGGAGGACCCTTCCCGGGAGTTTCTACCGCAGGCTGGCTGCCTGCTGCTCTACCGACCGCCGGCCATTCCTGGCGTTCGCATCGATACGGGCGTCGCTGAAGGCGAAGAAGTGCTGCCCTACTACGACGCGCTCCTGGCGAAGGTCGTCGCCCGGGCGGAGACCCGGGAACTGGCCAGACGTCGTGTCGTGGCAGCTCTTCGTGACTTCCCCATCCTCGGCCTTCATACGAATGTCTCGTTCCTGATTCACGTTCTCGAAAGCGACGCCTTCAAGAGTGGCGACACTCACACCGGTCTCGCCGACACGCTGAGGGACTCTCAACCTGCGGTGGTGGCACCGGCCGCTTATGCAGCCGTGGCGGCGCGTCGAGCGATGGGTTCATCCACCCCTCACAACTCATCCCGCGCAGTTGCACCAGATCCCTGGTTCAATCTGAAGGGGTGGCGACTGTAGTGGCGCCCTCCGAGCGTCTCGAGCTTCGTCTGGTCGGCGCCGAGGAGCCGACATCGGTCGAGGTGCACGCGAACGGCGCCGTGACCGTCGAGTCCGGAGAGGCATTCAGCGTCACCGCGTTCGACGGTGGGATTCTGCTGGTGGACGACGGCAAGCGGGCTGTTCGCGCCTTTGTGGCGGGCCCGCCTGACCGGCCGTGGGTCTTCGTCGACGGCGTCACCTGGGAGCTCGAGGTCGTGCAGGACCGATCAATCGCTTCGCATCGCGCGGACGGCGGGCTGACGGCGCCGATGCCGGCCACTGTCGTCCGTGTCGTTGTTGCGGTGGGCGACGCCGTGCACAAGGGTGACGTGCTGCTCGTGCTCGAGGCCATGAAGATGGAACTGCCGATTCGCGCACCCCGCGACGGCCGCGTCATGTCAATCCGATGTCGTCAAGGTGAGCTCGTGCAGCCAGGTGCGCCGCTTCTGGAACTCGAATGATACCGCCTCGCCGGGTTCACATCGTCGAGGTCGGCCCGAGAGACGGCCTGCAGAACGAGCAAGCTTCTCTCACTGCGGCCGACAAGGTTGCATTCATCGATCTGCTCGCAGAGGCCGGCTGCCCGATCATCGAGATCGGCGCGTTCGTCAGCCCGCGATGGGTGCCACAGATGGCAGACACGGACGAGGTCTTCGCGAGGATTACACGGAAACCAGGGGTGCGTTACCCGGCGCTGGTACCGAACCTCAAAGGTCTGGAGCGGGCCATCGAATGCGGGGTCACCGATATCGCGGTGTTCGCGGCAGCGTCCGAGACCTTCAGCCGCAAGAACATCAACCAAACCATCGATGAATCTCTTTCTGTCTACAAAGATGTCACGGAAAAAGCGCTCGCCAACGGTATGCGGGTCCGCGGCTATCTCTCGACGTCGTTCGGATGCCCGTATGAGGGAGAGGTGCCGCTGACGCGCGTGGCCGATGTGGCGAGCCGTCTCGTCGGCCTGGGCGTCTATGAGGTCGCGGTCAGCGACACGATTGGCGTTGCCCATCCCGGCCAGGTTCCGCGTGTCGTCGAGGCAGTCGCCGAAAGGATTTCACTGGCACGCATTGCGCTCCATTTTCATGATACGCGGGGCACGGCTCTCGCGAATGTTCTGGCAGGACTTCAACTGGGAATCGGGACCTTCGATGCGTCGGCCGGCGGGCTCGGTGGGTGTCCGTATGCCCCCGGCGCGGCCGGAAATCTCGCGACCGAGGATCTCGTGTACATGCTCGACGGGCTGGGCATCGAGAGCGGTGTGTCGCTGGCCAAGCTGGTTCGCGCTTCGACATTCATCGAAGCGCATCTCGATCACCCCTTACCGTCGCGCTATCTCCAGGCGGTCAGCAGCACCCGACAGAACTGAACACGCTAGGCAGTCGCCTCGTTCGGCTTGGATGCTTCAGGCACGAGCAGCTTGACGACGTCCTCGAACGGAACCATGTTGATGGCGTCGTAGTCGGGCGGGCAGCCGAACTCGCGCTGTTGCGGCGCGGTGGGATTCCCAAGTGTGACGCACAAGCCGCAGCCGATGCACAGATCCGCTCGCACGGCACACACCATACGGCCGTCCCGGTCCGGCTCTTCAACGATGCAGTTGGCAACCGGGCACGCGGCCTGACAGATCGAACAGGCATACGCCCCGAAACAGCGGTCCGGATCGATCACAGCGATCGTTTTCGGCGCCTTCTTACGGGGCCCGCCCATCATTTTCGTCCACATATCAGGATTATAGCTCAGAGGTTCGTGTATCTACTCGCAGACGCCCCTTGAACGGCGCGGCGGGGGATCGAGTCAGACTCTAGGCCACGAGCGCCCTGCCCAGATCGAGTGCAAATGGCGGGAACCACGCCGCGAGGTTCGAGAGCGGCAGGACGCTCGCGTCGAGCGTGATGCCCAGCGCGTCCTGCATGAACGCGCGACGTGCCTGGATACGCGCAGCGAGTGCCGGATATCGGGCGCGTAATTCATCGCGGAGGTCGGCGTCGGCAAGCGCGATCCCGTCCTCGGCGTTCACGCAACAGAAGGGACCCTGCGAAATTGGAATGATGTCCATCTGCAGGGCCATGCCCGATCCGAGTGCGATGCGGCTGCCCGGCGTGAACGGAGAATGCACCCATTCATCGAGCCCAATGAGATGCCCCGGGTTCACGGCAAACTTCATGAGTGCTGGGTTTCTCGCGCGTTCGACGGCGGCCACCACGTCCCCTGCCGCTGCCCCGGCCCGGACCTCTGAATACCAGGTGGCCACGATATCGAAATAGCTCGACGCGAACACCGGGTAGAACTCCCGAAGATCCGCGGGCAGATCCGCGGCCTCCTCGGCCACCATTCCGGCGCGGCAACTCAGAGAGCCTTCAACCCCGAACGCGCAGGTGTACGGCGCGCCGCGCACGGCTCGATTGGCTGACGGACTCGACAGGCCGCGCCGCGCCTTCCCGGCAAAGCTCACCATCGCATGGCACGATCTCGGCAGCCCCCCGCCGTGGAAGCACCGTTCGAGCTGTTCCTCGGCGACGCCCTCACGCAGCGTGCTCAAGAGCCCCTTGATGCTCTCCGAAGTTCGTATGGACGCATACTCGAATCGCGCGATTTGGTCGGCCGAGTTCACGCTCCGCAGTCCCTGAGCGGCATCCATGAAGATAGAGGTGGCGTTCACCACACGGCCTGGTTCTCCGGTCAGTTCTCGCAAGAGATCAACCAGATAGGCGGGCACCTCGATGGGCTCGTTGACGTCGATGAGGCCTTTTCCGAAGTACTTCCACCCGACACAGCCCACTCGCTTTCCGCGGCCGACGCCGAATTCGCCAAGGATTGTGCGGAGCGGACGCGAGGCGTCTCGCTGTTGACCCAGGAGGCTCAACTCCTGGAACAGCTCTGCGTGTATGCGGAGGGCCGGGTGCGGTAAGAACCCCATGCACTCGTTGCCCACGAGCAGCAGCCGCCCGCCCTCGTCGTCGAGAAGGAGCAGCGCTTCCTCGAAGCGCGGATCGAATCCCGTGAGGAACGACATGTTTGCGCAGTGCTCGCGATCCGCATACACGACGAGCGCGTTCAGCCCGCTCGCACCCATGCGGTCGACGGTTCGACCGAGCCGTGATTCGTATTCCTCGATCCGGATCTCAGGCAGAACGGGTTCGATACCGAAGTCAGGCAGCGTCAGCGAAGAGAGTCGGCTCATAAACGAGGGTCTCAGGGTCGCGGGGTCACAGGTCGCAGGGTCGCAGGGTCGCAGGGTCCAAAGTCAGAAGGGTCAACGCGAGGATGCGGCGAGGCGGACCAGCTCCTGAATCCTGGCGGCGTCGGTCACGGCCGATGAGTACTCTGGCGGCCGCAGCTCGCCGCCCATGAAGCACCGCGGATTGTGGAACGTCATCCCGCTCTCAATCGTCCGCGTTCCGGTGACGTGTACTTCTCGAGCGCCGGTCTCCCGCAGAATGCGTGGAAGGCTGCGCTCGTGAATGCCGCCGCCTGGCATGACGATCAGGCGATCGCCCGCGCGCTCGACCAGTCGCCGCAACAGATCCACGCCCTCCAGCGCCGACGCCTCCTGTCCCGACGTGAGCACCCGCTCCACGCCCAGCTCCATGAGCGTGTCGAGTGCTTCGAATGGATCGCGCGTCACATCGAACGCCCGATGAAATGTCACGACGAGCGGCCGCGCCCGATCGATGAGTTCTCTGGTCCGTGAGACGTCCACCGTACCATTCGGCCGCAGCACCCCGAAGACGACGCCATCGGCGCGATGGGTGCGTGCCATGTCGATTTCCCGCCGCATCACGTCGAATTCGACGTCCGAGTACAGAAAGTCTCCGCCGCGAGGGCGCACCATCACCTGGAGGCCCAGCGTGAGCTGTTCGCGCGCAACCTGGACCACACCCTGCCCTGGTGTCAGTCCCCCTTCGAGGAGCGCCGAACAGAGCTCCACACGCGCAGCACATCCCTGCTGCGCGGCAACAGCGCTCTCCACCGAATCGACGCAAACTTCGACGACTACAGGCCTCCCGGTCATCGCGACTTCACCGGGCGCCAAGCAGGACCTCAATCGTCAGCTGATCGAGGCGCTCGTACGGAAGTCGGCTGGCTGCAAGGGCCGTTCGGTCGAACGGGTGGTCCAACAGGGCACGCACTCCGGATTTTCCGGTCCATGAAAAGCCCGGCACACCAGATCGAGCGGCGTTGATCTCGGTCACGATAGCCTGGATTTCCGGATCGGCATTCCAACGCGCGGCGCGCTCCTTGAAAATCAAATAGGTTCGCATGCAGCCGCGGGCGAAATCCTTGACGCCGTCCATGTCTTCCGTTCTGTACGCGTGTGCATCAAAGTGGCGCGGTCCGTCGTAGCCGACATCCTCGAGGAACTTGACGAGCAGGAACGCCGCTTTCGGATTGGCCGCACCAAACCTGAAGTCCTGATCATATCGACCCGGCAGCTGATCGTTCAGATCGATATGGAAGAGCTTGCCGGCCTCCCACGCCTGCGCCACTGCGTGCAGGAAATTGAGGCCGGCCATGTGCTCGTGCGCCACCTCGGGGTTCACGCCCACCAACTCGGGATGAGCCAGGGTCGGAATAAATCCAAGGTAGGCCCCGGTCGTCGGGAAATAAATGTCGGCACGCGGCTCGTTGGGCTTGGCTTCGAGCGCGAATCGATAGCCGTATCCCTGGGCGATCGAATACTCGCAGAGATAGTTCACCGCGTCGCGAAGCCGCCCGACGGCGACGTCCGGCCGTCGGCACGCGTCGGTTTCGGTCCCTTCGCGGCCGCCCCACAGGACGAAAATGCGCGCCCCCAGCTCCGCGCCGAGATCCATCGCGCGCAATGATTTCTGCAGCGCGAACGCGCGCACCGCCGGATCGTTGGACGTGAACGCACCATCGCGAAAGACGGCATCGAAGAAAAGGTTGCACGTGGCCATCGGCACGACGATGCCCGAGCCGTCGAGCGCCTCGCGGAACTCTCTCACGATGCGGTCGCGATCGGCGGGCGTCGCGTCAATGGGAACGAGATCGTTGTCGTGCAGATTGACGCCCCAGGCCCCGACGTCGCCGAGCAGGTGAACGGCATCGATCGGTGAGAGGGCCGGACGCACGAAGTCGCCGAACGGATCGCGACCGCGATTGCCGACGGTCCACAGGCCGAATGAAAACTTGTGCTCGGGCTTGGGCGTGTATGCGTTGGACATGTTCAGTGTTCCCTCGGTTGAATGGACCGAAGGGCAGGATACATCGCGCGATATCGCGTGTACTGCCGCGCCATGACGACCGCCGAGGCCGGATCGGGATCTACCCTGGCGGCAACACGCACCACGCGCTCGCACGCCTCATCGACATCGTGCCAGATGTGCGCGCCGACGCCCGCCAGGAGCGCTGCGCCAAATGCTGCCCCTTCATCGGCGGCCAGTATCTCCACCGACCGTCCATAGACATCCGCCTGAATCTGGCGCCACAGGGCCGACCGCGCGCCGCCGCCGCCGAGCCGGATGGTCGCGACAGGAACATCCATCTCGGCCAGGATCGTCAGCGAATCGCGCAGGCTGAAGGCCACGCCCTCGAGGATCGCGCGGACGACGTGGGCTCGAGTGTGCGACGCCGCCAGGCCGACCAGAGCCGCTCGCGCGTTTGCATCGAGGTGCGGTGTCCGTTCACCCATCAGATAGGGTGCCCACATGACGCCGTCCGCTCCGGCAGTCGCGAGACCCGCTTCGTCTGCGAGACGGTCGTACGGATCGCCACGACCATCCGCCACGCCGAACCGATCGCGGAACCATCGAAGCGACAAGCCCGCCGCCTGCGTCACGCCCATCACGTGCCACCGCCCGGGCACGGCGTGGCAGAACGTGTGCACACGCCCACCGGGATCGAGCGCCGGACGATCGGTCGCGGCGAAAACCACGCCGGACGTGCCAATCGTGGCGCTCACGGCTCCCGGTCGGACGATCCCCATGCCGACGGCCCCGGCCGATTGATCGCCTCCTCCGGCAACAACAGGCGTGCCACGCTGCAGTCCCGTCTCTGCCGCGCCTCGCGTCGAAACCGACCCGGTCACGTCAGGCCCTTCGAAAGCCGGCGGCATCAGCCCGGAATCAATGTCTGCCGCCTGAAGCATCTCGTCTGACCATCGCCGCCGCCGCACGTCGAACAGGAGCGTCCCCGACGCGTCGGCCACGTCGGTGGCGGCCTGGTCCGTCAGACGAAGCCGCACATAGTCCTTCGGCAAGAGCACTCGACGGACGCTGCGCCAGATCGCCGGCTGATGTTCGCGAACCCAGAGCATCTTGGGAAGCGTGAAGCCCGGGAGGGCGGGATTCGCTGTCATCTCGATGAGACGCTCGGCGCCGACTCGCTCCGTGAGCGCGCGGCACTGCGCGTCCGAACGTTGATCGCACCAGATAATCGCCGGGCGCAGGACGTTGTCCGACTCGTCGAGAAGGACAGCGCCATGCATCTGACCGGTCAGTCCGACGGCGCGGATGTCCCCCGGCTTCCCTCCCCAGGCGGCGAGGACCTTTCGGATCGCAGTCGAGGCGGCGCGCCACCAGTCTTCCGGCTGCTGCTCGGCCCACCCCGTCTCTGGCGACGCAAACGGCACGTGCTCCTCTGTGGCCGACTGAACGATCCGACCCTCATCGTCAATAAGGAGCACGCGGCTGCCGCCGGTTCCGATATCGATGCCGAGTACGGGCATGAACTGGGGAGAATAGATCAGGCTACGGGCTCTAGGCTACGGGCTTCAGGCTTCAAGGGCCTCATTTCTCCTTGAACCGTTCCAGTCGCCCGATGTACCAAGGCGGAAACCCATGCTTGATGGCCGGACCGAGGATGCGATCGACGTAGTCACTCGCCGCAGGTGTGCCGTCGCCATCGGGCGCGATGTAGCAGAGCGCAGGCCGGCTCTTGCCGTCCATGGTTTCGACGACGACCGCCTCCGGAAGGTACGACCCAACCCAGGCCTGCGAATAGAGGCGCTGGAGATCCGCGTGGGTGGCGGTGGCGACGATGCCGTAGACCGAGTGTTCGTCGGAGCGAAAGACGTTGGCAAGCGGCGCGATCCGGATGTCGAACCCGCGAAGCCGCGCGACCTCGAACTGCTCCGGCACATAATCGGTTCGTTTCAGCACGTCCAGATTGATGAAAGAACCGTAGAAGAACACCCACACCGTCTGGTTCGTCATAGCGCCTTTCATGGATCCCGGATTGGCTCAGCCAGCAATCCGGCGCCTGAAGCCCGCATCCTGTCACCCGAAGCCTGGAGCCCGAAGCCTTCAGCTTGCGGCCGCCTGTAACCTGGAGCCTGATGCCTGCTATGGCTCGACCCAGGTTCCGATCGGCTGGAAGCGCGCATCCTTCAACTCGCAGATGAAACCGGCACGCTGGGCGTGATGGTTGGCCGCCGAAAACGTCACCGGCGGCATGATGCCCCCGCTCGTCCAGTTCGCGATCGACTCCATGGCCTCGACGAACCGGTCGCGCGTCAGGTCCCGACCCGCACGCGTCAACCCTTCGACCACGAGCCGGCCAAAGACATACCCGTAGAGCGAGTAACGGTTGAGCGCCCGACCCGGGTAGTACTTGGCCATCAAGGTCCGGTACTCGCCCACGCCGGGTTCTGTGCTCACATTCGGATCCGGGTAATAGCAGAAGCCGAGGCTGCCTTCCGCAAAACCGCCCGGGACGTTCAGGTATTGTTCGTCCGTCAGCGGGCCGACGGACACCATTCGGACGTTCTTCCAGTCGAGGCGAGCCTTGGCCTCCATCACTTTTTTCGCCTGTTCCGGATAGAGCGCCAGCACGATCGCATCCGGGTTCGACGGCTTGAGGGCGGCAAGAGTAGTCGTGAGATCCGCCGGCCGGCGATCGCTCAGCGCCTGTGCCCCGACCATCTCATATCCGAACCGCGTCGCGTACTCACGCAGACGATCGAGGAAAAACCGGCCGTAGATATTCTCGTCGTGAACGATGCCAATCCGCGTGAACTTCCGCGTCTCGGCAAGATAGCGGAACATGATCTGGCTCTCGCCGAGATAGCGCGGATACGACGTGAACACGTAGCGGTCGGCATCGCCCGTGAGCAGCGCGGTATGAGGAAACATGTACGGCACATGCTTTTCCATGGCATACGGCGCGATCCCGGTCGACGCGGGTCCGCCGTGATTGAAGATCAGAAACACGCGATCCTGCTCGACCAGTCGTTTCACATTAGCAATCGCCTCGTCTGACGCCGCGCCGCCGGATCGTGGATAGCTCCTGGCCACCAGCGTTCGCCCAAGCACACCGCCAGCGTCATTGACGGCCTGCATGACCAACCGCATCCCGAGGTTCTCTTCATCCGAGGCAAACGAGTTCGTGTCGCCTTCGATGCCAATCAGAATCTCGGTCTCGCTGACGCCCTGCTCGTGGCTCGGTTGGGCCACGAGCACCGCCACCGTGGCCAGCGCCAGAGCCAGGGCCGCCAGCGAGGTGCGTGGGGGACGCTTCTTGAGTATGTACTTCATCGCGGCTATCTGTACGGGCGATCGTCATCGTTTGGCGTGGAGCGTACTCAGACACTACAATACCCGGCAACAGGCTCTCATTCACGGAGGCGCAGAGACCACATATGCGATCGCGTATCACGCTGTTCATCCTCGCGGTTGTTCTCGCGACGGCCGCGTGTTCCGGCGGCGGCCGGACGCAGGAATTCGGCAAGGCCGACGCCGATGCCATTCGCGCCGTCGTTCAGGACTTCGTCACGGCCTACAACGCGAAGGACCCGGCGAAACTGATCCGTCATTTCGCGGGCAACGCCGTCCTCATGCCGCCGAATGCCTCGACGCTCAGAGGGCCGGATTCGATCAAGGGATACTTCGAATCGCGGTTCAACGTGGATGGCGCCACCGACCTCGTGATCGATCCCAAGGACATTTCGGGCCACGGACCGCTCGCCTATGTCAGCGGCGACTTCAGCCTCACCCTCAAGCCCACTGGTGGAGCCGAGCGGCGGGACCGCGGCAAGCTGCTGTGGATTCTGCGAAACCTCTCCGGCCGATGGCTGTACGAGTATTCCATCTGGAGCAGCGATCTGCCGCCGCCCGCACCATCTCCGGCAAGCTGAACAGGGTCCGAGCTGCACGCGCGCTGCCGGCGTCAGCGACGTCCGGCCGCCCGAGTCTTTAGAATTTCGTCGATCAGGAATATGTCGGTGAGCAGCGCGCGCAGGTGAATGGACGCGTTGAGATTGTCGATCAGCTGCGAGCTGATGGTTGATTGCGCGAGGACCAGCTGGACGGCCGCGCGCGCGCTCCGCGCGTCGCCGTCGAGCACATCGACGAACGCCAGATATCGCTCCGCCGGCTCGATTCCTTCGCGCTCAATCAGGTGACGGAACAGATCGCCAAAGCCCTCGAGCGCAGCGGCGGTGCGCTCGAGAAAGGTGCGAAGAGGCGCGCCGGCTGAGGTCTGCTGCTCGCTCCCGAGTCCCTGCGCCGCGTAGGCCAGCATGAACTCGTAGGCTTCCTCAATCGTGTCGCCACGGCGCTGAAGTTCGACGCTCGGCTCCCCTGCTGTCGTCCCATCGAAAGACTGCGGCATCGCCTGCTAGTTGCGTCGGGTGGGTTTCGCCAGCTCGCTGCCCATCGTCCATCGATCCGGGTCGTGATAGTCGAGGTACTGCCGCCGGGTGATCCAGCCCAGGAGCATCGATTTCGTGATCCACCACTTGTCCGGGCGAACCGCGAAGTACACGTGGGCAATCACGAGACCGACCAGGCCGACGCCGGCAAGACCGTGGAGCACGTACGTCATGCCCCACGTGCGGTCGGTGAAGAGATACGGGTTGCGCGTGAAGAGCGGCGTCCTGACACGGACCATCATGAAGAGGCCTGTGGCGACAACGGCCAGTCCGGCGATCACGATGATCAAGTGATAGAGCCGGTTTCCCAACGGATACTTGCCGGGTTTGGGCCCGGGGACCTCGTGCCCCAGCTCGCGCAGCATCTCCGCCTTGAACTCAGGGATGTCCTTGGGTCCGACCCAGATGGACCAGAAGTCCAGCCAGAATGTCGCATGGACGATGTGGAAGAGGATCGACGCCGTCAGCACCAGCCCGGCCACCCAGTGCCACGTCACCCACGGGAACCTGACGCCGGCCACGGGTAGAAAAGCCGTGAACAGCAGCACGAACATCGATGCCGCCATCACCCAGTGAAAGAGTCGCGCGACGAGCGAATGACGGGGAATGCGGTCGGGCAGATCCTTGCGCGCCGCCTCGAGCGCATCGGTCTCGTGAGACTCGCGTTTGCGATGCGCTGAAAAGACCAGATAGCTCGCGTGCGCCACGAAGAAGAGCACGCCGGCGAACAGAGACGCCCAGAACAGGTCCCACGAGATATGCGTCAGGACCCACTGTCCCCAGGGATTCCGTCCCCACCTCAGGAGGTCCATGATTCCCCCGTTCCGCGAATCGCCCGCTTCACCAGATTTCTCATGAGCGGGATCTTGTAGGCGTTGTGCTGGAGCGGTTGCGCTCCTTCAACGGCCAGGCTGCCTGCCAGCGTGGCGGTCTCTTCGTTCCGTGGCTTGCCCTGAATCGCGGCTTCCACCGCCTTCAGCCGCATGGGCCGCGCCGCCACGCCATTGACCACGATGCGCGCGCGGTCGATCGATTGAGCAGACCCGGCGAGCGCCGACGCGACATTGACGAGCGCGAAGTCCCAGACGTTCCGATCGCGCACTTTCTCGAAATAGAACTGATGTCCGGCCGATGCGGCAGGAATGCGAATCGTCGTCAGCACGTCGCCTGGCTGAAGGACCGTCATCCTCGTGATGTCCACGCCAGGACCGACGAAGAAATCCTCGGCGTTGACGATTCGTTCGCCCTTGCTGTTCCGAATCACCATCACCGCGTCGAGCGCCACAAGCGCCGGTGCGGTATCGGATGGATTGACGGCCACGCAGCGGTCGGCATCGAGAATCGCGTGCTCGCGATTGATCGCGGTCGGCGTGTCCGCGTAACAGATGTTGCCACCGGCGCGATAGCACGGCCACCCGGCGCGGTAGTACCAGCAGCGGGCATCCTGAGCGACGTTGCCGCCGAGTGTGCCCTGGTTGCGAATCTGAGGCGAGGCCACGAGCAGGGCCGCTTCGGCCAGCAGTCCATACTTGTCACGGACGACTGGATGGCGCGTGATTTCCGTCAGCGTCGTCAGGGCCCCAATCTCGAGGCCATCGTTCGACTCGCGGATTCCGCTCAGACCGTCAACCGCCGAGAGATCGACAACGACCTTCGGCCGCTTGATGCGGTCCTTGAGCCAGTCGAAGCTGTCGAGCCCGCCGGCCATCAGCCACGCATCGCTGCCATATTGATTGGCCAGCGTAATCGCGGCGTCGACAGACGAGGGCTGGAACAGCTCAAACGCCGGCATGACATCCCGAATGACGGCCATTGCAGCTCCTCCTAGATGTACGCCGTCAGCGGATTGTGTGTCCGTTGGCCGGCTTCGAGCGCAGTCATGATCATTTCCGGTTGCACCGGGGTGCGGCGCACCAGATCGTCGCCAATCGCGTCGTTGATGGCGCAAAGGACAGCCGCGCAGCCCGCGCCAACCGCGGCCTCACCGATGCCTTTGGCGCCGACGGGTGTCTGGGGATCGGGAATGTTCACGGCATCCCATTGCATCTGCAGCGGACTGTCGAGAATCGTGGGCGGCTTGTTGTGGTGCATTCGCTTGGCCAGCGACGTGCCGTAGTGCGTGTCGTACACGAGCTTCTGGCTTCGCGCGTGACCAAACCCCTGCACCGCGCCGCCGTGCAACTGGCCGCCGAGGCCATGCGGGTGCATCACCGTGCCGACATCGGCGACCGCGAGGTAGTCGACAATCGTATAGTGCCCGGTCTCGGCGTCCACTTCGACCTCGGCGAACCCTGCCACGAACGAATACGTGACGCCGTCGCGCGGGTACTCGTCCTTCGCCACACCCATGAGACCCTGGCCCGCCAAGGCTTTGGCGGAGGCTTTCGTCATGTCGTTGACCTGCGCGGGCGGCTCGTGTCCGTCGTACTTGCCGCCGAGCTCGATCGCGCGCTTCGCAGCCGCCGCGAATGTCAGGCCGCGCCCGGGATTCCCTTTGCGAAACACCCGCGCATTTCCGACGTCGTAGTCGTCAGGACTCCCGCCGAGATCCTTCGCGGCGATCTCCTGCAGTTTTCGTTTCGCGTCCATGCCCGCGGCATGATTCGCCCGCGAATGCGCGTGCGTCGTCTGGCTGCCCGCCTGGACCGAGCTCCACGGAACGTTCTTGGCGGTGCTCCCCCAGACGACCTCGCACTGTTCCCACGGCATGCCAAGAACCTCGGCGGCGACACGCGCCGTATCCATCACGGAATGCGTGCCGAGATTTCCGATACCCTGGTGGACGTACATCTTGCCGTCCGGCTTGATGACGAGCAGTCCGTCGAAGCCGATTGAGCCCGCCATGAACGTGCTCGCAACGGCCGACACGCCGCGAATCTTGTTGCCTTTCCGCTGACCGCTCCGCTTCTTGCGATCGTTCCAGTTGAACAGCTCGGCACCACGGTCGAGCGCTTCGCGAACGAAGGCGCCCGTGATCTTCTGGCGTGGCCGCTCTTTGGTGTCAGTCACGCCGAAGAGCGATCCCGTGGACGGCGCGTTGATCTTCCGAATCTCAATCTGATCGATGCCGAGCTTGCGTGCCGCCTTGCTCATGAGCGGCTCGAGCATCGCCATCGCCTGGAGACCGCCAGGCGCTCGCTGCGAGACTCGCGGAGGTGTATTGGTCGCAACCGACACGCCTCGGAACCTCAGCGACAGCGGCTGATACAAAAGCGACGCCATGGTCGCAGCCATCTGGTTGTCGCCCTGGCGCTGGTACGGACCGCTGTCCTCGACGATGAAGAGATCCATGGCGGTCAGGCGACCGTCTTTCCTGAAGCCCAGCTTGGCGCGAGCCTGGAACCCGGGACGCTGACGCCCGATGTAGTGTTCGTCCTCGCTCGTGATGCGCATCATCACGGGACGTCCGGCCTTGCGCGCGAGAAGCGCCGGAATCGCCATGGAGTGCGCGCCCGGAATCTTGCTTCCGAATCCTCCGCCCGTGTATTCGCTGATGATGACGACCTGCGACGGATCGATACCCACCCAGCGCGCCACACTGGCGACCGTGCGCGCAACGCTCTGCGTCGAGCCGTGCAGGAACAGCTTGCCGTTCTGCCAGTACGCCATCGCCGTCCTCGTTTCGAGCGGACGATGGCTCGTTGACTGCTGATAGAGCGTTTCATCCAGGACGAGATCGGCTTGCTTGAATCCGGCCTCGACGTCGCCGACGCTCATGTTCTCGCCGGCCTTCGCGTTCCACGGAAAGCGTCCCGCCGCGACTTCCTCGTACTCGTCTGCCGTCCACTTAAGCGTCTTGACCTCGCGTCCGACGAAGATGTTGCCGTCGGTACGACCGTTCGGACCATTCGGCTGCAGGCTGTGCAGCGGATCGATGACAAAGGGCAGCGGCTCGAGGTCGAGCACGATGCGCTCGACGGCCTCGGCGGCCGTCAGCTCGTCCACCGCGGCCACCGCCAGGATCGGCTCTCCTTCGTATAGCGGCTCGTTTGTCAGCGCGACTTCCGGGGGTGGACCGGGTGGTTGTGGAGGCTGACCTGCCGGGGGCGGAAGCGGCGGGGGAATCGGCACGTCTTTGGCGGTCAGGATGGCCTTGACACCGTCCATCGCCAACGCCGCACTGGCATCGATGTTTCGCACGCGCGCGTGCGGCATCGGACTCAGAAGGAGCTTGCAGAAGAGCATTCCTTCCGCACGGTAATCCTCGGCATACTTCGCACGCCCGGTGACCTTCGCGTAAATGTCCGGCGTACGGTAGTTCTGTCCGATCAGCTTGTAGTCAGCCATGTCAGACTCTCCGCGAATATTCGGCGGCACGCTCCATGGCGTTCAGAATCTTGTTGTAGTCCGCGCACCGGCAGAGATTGCCCGACAGCCCGTGCGCCAGCTCGGCGCGCGTCGGGTTGGGATTGACCTTCAGGAATCCGACGGCGCTCATGATGAACCCGGACATGCAGAACGCGCACTGGAATCCCTGCTCGTCAACAACCGCCTGCTGAACCGGATGCAGCTCACCCGCCGGACTCGCCAGGCCTTCGATCGTGACGACCTTACGTCCCCTCACGCTGTGCGTCAGCATCGAGCACGAATAGTGCGGCACATCGTCGACCAGCACCGTGCAGGCGCCGCACTCGGCCCGGTCGCATCCCAGCTTGGTGCCCGTCAGCCCGAGCTTGTACCGAAGTGTCATCGCGAGCGTTTCCTGTTTCATCACGTCAACGCGACGATCCTGTCCATTGACGTTCAACGTGATCAGGCGCTCGACGGAACCGGCCAGGGACTGCTCGCCCAGGATGGTGCTTCTGAAGAGGTACCCCGCCGACGAGACGGCGGCTCCGGCCGCGATCACGCCTTTGATGAAATTCCGTCGCGAGACGGCCTTGTCGCCGTCTATCGTCACGTCTGGTGTGTGGTTGTCTGACATTGCCCCATCACCTCGTCCCCCTGCCCTTCCAGCTCGAACCGACTCGAACCGAAGGACGCGGGAAGCTCAGAGTGTCTGCAGGATTGTAGCGAGTTCCGGGCAGGATCGGTAGATCTTCGAGAGCCGACGTTCAGCCAGCCACCAAATGTCTGCGATTGTCACTCGGGGTGTCGCCGAAGAAGCCGGATTGCTCAGAACAGGGGCGGGATCAGATCGAGGGTGCCGCCCGCGTACCAGACGCCAAAGAGGAGGCTGAATACGCCAAGGACCGGAATGAGTCGATTGACCTGGGCGGCGCCCCATCCCCGTCCCAGCGTGTAGCCAAAGGCACCCGACAGGATGGCCATCGAGACGGCGGTCATGGCCGCGAACAGAAAGAGCGCGGTCACCCCGTTACCCTGATGGGCCGAGGCGCCGACGAGAAGCACGCTCGCACCGGCAGAGCCGCCTGCACCGTGGAGCAGTCCGATGGCGAAGGCCGCCAGCGGAGAACGACCGAGCCCCTCGGCGTGTGGGTGGCTGTGCACCTGCCCGTGATCGTCGCCCTTCTGCCGTTCGTGCATGTGCGGATGAGCGTGCCACTGGTTCCCATGCTGGTGAGCGTGCAGGTGGAAGTAGCCCGAATGCCAGCGGCGCAGCAGACGAATGGCCAGCACCACGATGAGGAACCCAATCGCGACTTCGATGCTGCGCTGGACCACATCGGGCAGATAGCGACCGAAGAGCACCGCCGGAAGTCCGAACAGGAACAGCGTCACGGCGTGTCCGAGTCCCCAGGCGACTCCGAGGCCGAACGCCCGCCTTTCGCCGATCCTGCGATCGGACAGGACGAGCGTTGACACGGCGGTGAGGTGGTCCGGGTCGGTGGCGTGACGAAGCCCGAGCAGCATCGCAAGCAGCAGGACCATCGCATTCTCGCTGCCAACCAAGCCCACCGACCCACGTCGCTACAGCGTCCATCACTCCTCAGGGGAAGCGACCGGTGGCGGCGAGCAAGTCGAGCCGTGCCCGGCGAACTCTGTCCTCGGCCACGGCCACCACGTTGTCGGCGTCACGCGCCTGCCGTTGCGCTTCGATGACTTCGATATTGGTGGCAACGCCCGCCCGGTAGCTGACGTTAACGATGTCGACGACGCTCGCAGCCTGTTGCGCGGCCGCGCGCGCCTGGGTGAGCGCGCGCTCCGCACTGGCGACCGCTTCGTAAGCCGCGCGCACTTCCGAGCGAGCTTGTCGTACCGCACCTTCCAGCACGGCGCGTGACTGATCGACGGCGGCCTGGCGTTCGAGCTTGAGGCCAGCGCGCTCGCCGCTGTCCCAGATGGGCACCGCCATCAGGGCAACGGCGCGCCAGCTTCGCTGCGGCTGAAAGATCTGCTCGGGATACAGCGCTGAAGGTTGAAAGAGTCCTGCCACCGACGGCAGGTAATCCTTCCAGCTGTCGCGCAGCACACGCCCGGCAGCCTGCTCACGAGCGGTGAACAGCAGGAGATCGGCCCGGACATCCCCCAGCCTCGCCTCGTCGCGTTCCGGCGTCTCGGCGGGAATCTCGAAGGCCGGCTCCTCGCCGGCATCGATGGGACCCTCGGCGGCAAGAAGAACTCCCAGCGCCTCCTGGGAGCGATACAACGCGTTTCGCGCGGCTTCGACGAGCACTTCGTCGGCGGACACCTGCTGCTCCGCGCGTACCTCATTGAGGCGGCTCCCGGTGCCTCCTTCGCGAAGCTGTCGCGCCAGCTCGAAGTGTGCGCGCGCCACGTCACGCGCGCGTTCGTTCGCCTCGATCACGCGACGAAGTCCGATGATGTTCAGGTACGCGTCAGCGGCGGCGATGGCAATCTGACGACGGACGTCATTGGCATTGAGCTCGGCGACGTGACGGTTGTCCATCGCCTGCGTGCGTCGCGCCCACAACGCCGGGGCAAAGAGCGGCATCGCGACGCTGAGGTTGGCGTCGACCTGCGTGCGCGGGATCACGGTCTCGGCATCGAACTCGACCGGATTACTGATTGTCGTCGACGTCACATTGCCGAGCACTGTCACGAGCGTCGTGGCCTTGACTTGTTTCAGAACCGCTTCGGCTCTGAGGATGTCGGCCGCGGCAATCGCGGCGGAAGGATTCCGTTGCACGGCGCGCTGAATCGCCTCGTTGAACGACAGCTGCTGCGCAACCGGCGTCGTGGACGTCTGCGTCGGCGTTTCAGGCGGCGCCTGAGACTGGGGAGATGCCAGGCACTCGGACGCTGCCACCATTGCTATCAGCAGCGCGTTGAGCACGACGACTATCGCGTTACGCATGCACTTCGTCCGGAAACGCCTCTTCAATCGGCGCTTCGACACGGTCGCCGCCAGTCAGGCGTTTGACGACGACGTAGAGCACGGGGATGAAGATCAGATTCAGAAACGTCGAGACGACCATGCCGCCCGCGACGGTCGTGCCGACCGAATGCCGTCCCGCGCGCCCGGCACCTGACGCAAACACGAGCGGCAGCACGCCGAGGATGAAGGCGAGCGACGTCATGAGAATCGGGCGAAGTCTGATGCGCGCGGCCTCGACGGCGGCGTCCGGCACGCTCAAGCCTCGCTTCCGGAGCTGTTCTGCGAATTCCACGATCAGAATTCCGTTCTTTGCCGACAGCCCGATCAGCATGACGAGCCCGATCTGGCAGTACACGTCGTTGATCAGGCCGCGTCCCCACTGGGCGCCGAGCGCACCCAGAATCGCGAGCGGAACGGACAGCAGGATGATGAATGGCAGCGTCAGGCTCTCGGTACTGACCTGCAAGCGTCAGGTACACGAGCAGCAAGCCGAGGCCAAAAATGATGCCCGCCTGCCCACCGGCCTTGATCTCTTCGAGTGACATTCCAGACCACGAGAAGCCCATGCCCGGAGGAAGCACGCGGGCGGACAGCTCCTCCATCGCCTGAATGGCCTGGCCCGAGCTGTAGCCCGGCGCGGCGGCGCCGTTGATTTCCGCCGAGCGGAACAGGTTGTAGTGACTGATGACCTGCGGCGATGTCATCTCCTTGATCTGGACGACATTTCCGAGCGGGAGAATGTTGCCCTTCTCGGTCCGGACGTAATAGCGCTTGATGTCGTCGGGCGACGATCGAAACTGCTGATCGGCCTGGACGTAGACACGGTACGAGCGGTTGTTGAAGTCGAAGTCGTTGACGTACTGCGACCCCATGAAGATCTGAAGGGTGTCCGTAATCCCGCTCAACGGCAGGCCAAGCGTTTTCGCACGCTCGCGATCGATCGTCACGACCACCTGCGGATCGTTGGCGGTGAAGGTCGCAAAGAGGCCGGCCAGCCCGGGAGTCGTCGCACCGCCGGAGACCAGACTCTGAACGGCCGATGCCAGCGCGTCGATGGTGCCGCCGCTCTGATCGAGCAGCTCGTATTGAAACCCGCCGAAGGTGCCGAGGCCCTGAATCGCCGGCGGTTCGAACGGGATGATGATCGCGCCTGGAATCTGGCTCAGCTCGCCGAACAGCCGACCGACAATCGTGGCGGCCGAGCGCTCTTCGCCTTCCCTCTCGGAGAACGGCGCCAGGCTCGCGAACACGATGCCGCGATTCGGACTCGCGCCGGTAAAGCTGAACCCGCTGACGCCGAATGCGCCCCTGATCTCCGGTATCTTTCTCAGGATGCGTTCGACCTGCAGCTCGATGTTCGACGTGTACTCGAGCGAGGCGCCCTCAGGCGCCTGAATGATGACGACGAAGTACCCCTGATCTTCCTGCGGCAGAAACCCCGACGGCACCTGACGGTAGACCCAGTATGTCGCGGCCAAACCGACGACGAAGAGTACCGTCACGAGCGTCTTCATCCGCAGAAGAAACCTGAGCGTTCCCGTGAGGGCGTTCGTACCGCCGTCAATGATGCGGTTGATGCCTCGGAAGAAGATTCCCTTCGGCCGCTCCGCCTTGCCGAGGAGGACCCCAGAAAGCGCGGGCGTCAGCGTCAAGGCGTTGAACGCTGACAGGAGCATCGAGAACGCGATCGTGAGCGCGAACTGCTGATAGAGCCGGCCGGTCGTGCCGGGAAAGAGCGCCACCGGCACGAACACGGCTGCCAGAACGAGCGCCGTCGCGATGACCGCACCGGTCACTTCGCCCATCGCCGTTGATGCGGCAATGCGCGCGTGTCTCCCGTACTCGTGAATGTGTCGTTGAATGTTTTCGATAACGACGATCGCATCATCGACCACGAGCCCTGTCGCGAGCGTGATGCCGAAGAGGGTCAGCGTGTTGATCGAGAAGCCGAAGAGTTTGACGAAGGCGAACGCGCCGACGAGCGACACCGGAATCGTGATGGCGGGAATAAGGGTGCTGCGCCAGTCCTGCAGGAACAGGAACATGACGATGACGACGAGCGCAATAGCCTCGGCCAGTGTGATGAGCACTTCCTTGATCGACTCGGCGACGACCGAGACCGTCTCGAACGCGACGAGATACTTCAGGCCCGGTGGGAACCGCACGGCCAGGCGCTCGAGCTCGGCATTGACGTTGCGGTAGACGTCGAGCGCGTTCGCCTTGGGAAGCTGCAGGACGCCAAACCCCTGCGCCTCGCGGCCATTGAATCGAAGATTCGAGGTGTAGCTTTCGGCCCCGAGCTCGGCGCGGCCGACGTCACGCAGACGGACGAGCGTGCCATCGGCGCCCTGCTTGAGAATGATGTCTTCGAACTGACTCACCTCCGTCAGACGTCCAATCGCGCGGACGCTGATCTGGAACGTCTGCCCCGTCCGGGCCGGCGGCTGGCCGACCTGGCCTGCGGCCACCTGGACGTTCTGCTCGCGGAGCGCACTCACGACGTCGGCCGCCGTCAGCCCTCGACTCGCCATCCGATCGGGGTCGAGCCAGAGCCGCATCGCGTACTTGCGCTCGCCGAAGACGATGACGTCACCGACGCCCGGGACGCGCTTCAACGCATCCTTAAGGAATACGTCGATGTAGTTGCTCATGAAGAGCGAGTCGTACTGCCCGTTCTCGGAATAGACGCCGGCACCGAGGACGAAGGCCGTCGACACCTTCGTCACCGAAATCCCGACGGCCTTCACTTCGTTCGGCAGGCGACCCTCGACCTGCGAGATCCGGTTCTGCACGTCCACCGCGGCAATATCTGGATTGCGATTGACGTCGAACGTGATGTTGATGGCGCAGACACCATCGTTGCTGCTGGTCGACGACATGTAGAGCATGCCCTCGACGCCGTTGATGGCCTGTTCGAGAGGAGTCGTGACCGCGGTTTCAACGACCTGCGCGCTGGCGCCGTTGTAAAAGGCCGTGACCACGACCTGCGGCGGCGCGAGGTCCGGATACTGCGCGATGGGCAGGGTGGGAATGCTCACCGCGCCCGCCAGGATGATCACCAGTGAGCAGACGGACGCGAGTATCGGGCGACGGATGAAGGTATCAACGAACATGCAAGATATCCGGTGAGCGCGGACGCTCCGATTCGGCGTCGGAATCGAGCGTCATCAGGTCTGCGGCGCTATAGGGGCTCCGTCGGCCAGCTTCTGGACCCCGGACACGATGATCCGCTCGTTCGGCTCGATACCGGCCAGGAGCGTGTAGTCGTTGTTGACCACCTGGCCCACCTTGACGGCCCGCTGGCGTGCTACCAGTGCTCCGCCTTTTTCCTCCGCGACATACGCGAAGTATTGCCCGTTGATCCGCACGACTGCGACCACGGGAATGGTCAGCCCGGTCGCCGATCGCCAGACGATACGCGCACGGACGAACTGCGCGGTCCGGAGCGCCCCGTCTTCGTTCTTGACAATGCCCTTGGCGAGCACGGACTGGGTCTGATCGTCCACGCGCGGCGAAATGAAACTGATCGTCGTCGACGCCAGCGGTTTGCCGTCGCTCGCCATGAGATGCAGCGGCAGGCCCATCTTAAGGTCGCTCGCCCGCTCGATCGGCACCGACACGTACACCTCGAGCGGCTTGTTCTGCTCGACGGTTGTGAGCACGGTCGACGTGGTCACCTGATAGCCGACGCGGACCGGCACATCGCCGACGACGCCGGCCGAGGGCGCCGCGATGGTGAAATAGCGGAGCTGCACGCGGCCTTCCTGGAGTTGTGCCTGGAGTGACGCGAGCTGCGCCTCGGCCGTCTGCACGGCGTTCTCGGCCTGCTCCAGTTCCTGACGACTGACCGCGCCGGCTGCGAACAGCTCTTTCTGACGCTGGAGCTGCGACCGTGCGAAGGTCAGATCCGCCTCTTTCGCCGCGCGCTCGGCGTCGCGACTCGATACCGCCGCCTGCTGCCGCTGCGGATCGATCTGCATGAGCGGCGCGCCCTGCGCTACCTGGTCACCCGACCTCACGAAGATTTTCGTGATCTGTCCCTCAATCTGCGGCTGCACCGTCGTCGAGTTGAAGGCTTTGAGTGCGGCGACATATTCGGTCGAATCTTCAATCTCGACCGGCTTGGCCACGGCGAGCTGGACGGGCGCGGGGGGAAACACCATCTGCGCAGGGCCCGCACCCTTGCCGCTGCAGCCTGCTGTAAGAACCAAGAGCGAAACCCCCGTGAGCCGCGAGCATGTTGTGGACACGTGGACCATCACCTGAGGAAACGCGCGGCCTCGGAGACAAGGCTTCGAATTCGACCGTCGGGCCATCCCATGATGTTCGCACGCGGCCGGTGACTTCGACAACCCCCGCGAAAGCGGTTGTGACGCCGTCGACTCGCGACATGGTCCGGTGCGGACGCGGACATCTGATTCGGAGATAGCTGCGGCCGAGCCTACCCAAGCGACGCCGTAGAGTCGACGGCGTTCAGGCGAAACCGCATTGCTCCCGGTGAATGGATGCCTGGGGCCGGCGAATGGAGGGTGATCCCTCCATTCACGGCTGGCTAGTACCTAAGGTGGTTGAGACGCTGCTAACGGGCTGGAGGTTCCAGCAACTGCGTCGTTTACGGAGATCCAACACAACCTGTTGGAAAGGCGGACCCGTTCGATCCAGGCACCGTCGTGCCGTTGGCCTTGTTGCCGGTCGCATTCATATTGCCGGCCACGGCATTGAACTCGCACCCGACGTTGGTCTCGCCAGAGGCTGTGCCCCCGCTCTCATTCTTCTTGAGCTGGTGGCCGGTACCTGTAATCCGGATGCCGACCAAGCCGTTTGCCTTGACGGTATTCTCCTCGAGTTCGATCGGACTCGCGGTGCCATTGCCGGGCCCGGCGACGAGAATGCCGTTTCCGGCATTGCCGAGTCCCGCTCTTGTCGCCCGCGCGGTTCTTCTTGAGGACGTTGGCCGCTCCACTCGATGCCACGAGCTCGATGCCATCGCCGCCATTGGCGAACGCATCGTTTTCCTGGATCAAGTTGCCTGCACCCTCGACATGGACGCCGTCGCCGCCATTGCCTTTGTTCTTGTCGCCGCTATCGACCTTCAGGACTTGATTGGAACTGCCTGTAACCTGAACGCCGTGGCTGCCGTTCGAGAACGCGTCTGTGTCGGTCGCCGTGTTGCTGTTGCCCTGTAGGACGAGCCCGGCTCCGACGTTATTCTCGACCGCGCCATTGTGCATCATGTTCGAGTTTCCTACAAACCGCACGCCGATCGCGTTGCTCCGCGCTTCCACATTGCGCAAGTAGCGCCCGTTGCCCTCGACGAGCCAGCCTTCAGCCTCGCTGTCGCTGGCGTGAAGGTCCATTACGTAGATGTTGCCGTTGGTACCCGCGGAGCCCGCGCTCGTGGTGATGCGCGCCGTCGGCTTGCCGTTGCTTAGGTTGGCATCGTGCAGCGTCACACTGCAGCCAAACAGGCCAAACGGTTTCGAGTAGTACTGACTGATCTCGATGCTCTCGGTGCGATTCCCTCCGAGAGCGCCCGTGCCGTCTTTGAGCACAAGAATGAGCAGGTAGCCATCATCGTTCGAGTCACCCACCGAGTCGATCGCGCTCTGCACGGACTGATTCTGATCGAAACGGACAATGCGATCCGGTCCTCGATTGCCCGGGTAGCGCCCTGTGGCCGGATCCAGCACGCTTTGCACGGTCGCCTTAGAGCACTGCACGGTCGCAATTGGCGGAACGTACCCGAAGTTCACGTTCGGCACCGAGCCGCCCGCGACGAGCGTGACGGTGAGCGGACTCGGCGTCGACCGTGTGTTGGTTCCGGCGCTGTCGGGGGCGCTCACAGAGTAGCCGCCTCCATCCAGGCTCGTGAATGTATAACTGCCGTCCGCTGCCGTGACTTGTGTCGCGCCGCCCGAAAGCGTGATCGTCACGCTCTGGATGCCCGGTTCGCCGCTGTCCTTCACGCCGTTCCCGTTGGAATCGACGTACGCGAAGCCTGAAATACTGCCCGGCACGTAGCCGAAGTTCACATCCGTCTTGTGCTCGCCGGCCGCCAGCGGAACCGTCAACGGGCTCCCCGTCGTCAGGTTCTTTCCTGCGGCCGTGCTCGGCGCCGCGACTGAATGCGTCCCGGCCTCGATCGCCGAGAACGAGTAGCTGCCGTCAGATCCAGTGGTCGTCGTGACCGTGGGGCTACCGCTCAAGGTCACGGTGACGCCAGGAATGCCAGGCTCGCCGGCGTCTTTCACGCCGTTGTTGTTGACATCGACATACGCGAAGCCGGCGACGCCGCCGGGCGCGTAGCCGAAGTCCACGTGCGTCCGATCTTCACCGGCCGCCAGGGGAACCGGCAGGGGGCTCGTCGTGGAGAGGGCCTTGGCGGCGGCGACGGCCGGTGCCGTCACGCTGTAGCTCCCGCCGTCGAGCGCGGCGAAGGCGTAGCTGCCGTCGGCCCCGGTCGTGGTCGAATCGCTCGCGTGACCGCTGAGCGCGAGGCTCACGCCGGGGATGCCGGGCTCGCCCGCATCCATGGTGTCGTTGCCGTTCGTGTCAACGTACGCGAAGCCTGAAATCGCCCCGGGCACGTAGCCGAAGTTGTGGTCCGGCGAGTGCTCGCCTTCAGCCAGCGTGACGTTCAGCGAGCTCGCGGTCGCCAGGCTCTTACCGTCCGCCGCAGAGGGTGCGCTGACCGAGAACCCACCGGCATCCAGTCCTGCGAATGAATACGCGCCGCCACCCGTTGTGGTCGTCGTCGAAGAGGAAGCGCCGCTCAACGTGATGGTGACGCCGTCGATCCCCGGTTCGCCGCCGTCCTTTACGCCGTTCGCGTTCAGATCGACGTAGGCGAAGCCCGAGAGACCGCCTGGCACGTAGCCGAAGTTCACGTCCGTCTTGTCCTCGCCTGCCGCGAGGGCCACGCCCAACGGACTCGCCGTCGAGCGGGTCTTGCCCGCGGCGGCATCCGGTGCGCTGACCGAGTAGTTCGGATTGCTCCCGAGCGAGGAGAACTTGTAGCCACCGTTGAACGCCGTCACTTGCGTACCGACGCCGGCCAATGTGATGGTGACGCCGGAAATCCCGAACTCGCCAGAGCCCTTGAAGCCGTTTCCGTCCACGTCGATGTAGGCGAATCCTGCGATGCTGCCTGAAACGAACGGGAAACTCGTCACTGTGGTCGGGTTGCCCGTCGCCACGGTGACAGGGGTCGTCGTGGGACCTTCGAGGCCCGCTGGAGGCTCGGGTAAGTCAATCGTGAACGTGCCCGGCGGCAGGTCGGTGAACTCAAAGTGGCCACTCGCATCGGTCGTTGTCGTGGTGGTAGTGTTTCCCGGTCCGCCCGTGATGGTCACAGGAACATGCGGAATGCCCGGTTCGTCGGTATCCTGCGTGCCGTTGTGGTCCGTATCCTCGAACACTGTGCCACTGACCGTTCCGGTGTTGGACTCGGTATGCTCGACACCCGGAGGTGGAGCAAATCCCCCGCAAATGCGGACCAGACTGTTGTCGGAAATGAGTGGCGTGTCGGAAGTTTGTGGCGACGGCTGCACCTCGAAGCCGTCGTTGTAGCGGACACCCTTTTGCGTCACGTAAATGCAGCCGTCGTCACCCACCTGTGTCAGGTCACCACGGAACCCGCCGGAGGCAAAAGGCTCGGCCTGCGGCAGCTGCGAGTAGTCGTCGTCCGGGAAGTTGAACCGCGTCATCGTCCCGTCGATATTGTTCGACACGACGAACTTGGGGCTCTCCGCGTGGAACGCGATGCCATCCGGTTCGCTCTCCATCGGCACGTGCCGCACCACGTGGCCGTCGCGGGCAAGGATGGTCAGCCGATACAGGGATTCGTTGGGATCGCCCTCCTCTGGGATTTCATGGGAACGATTCGCGATGAACAGGTATTGCCCGGACGGATCGAAATACATGCCGTCGGTAAAATCCGCGTCCTGAAGCGTCAAGTGCGCGAATTCACTGTGAATGCCCGTCGCAGGATTCACGCGAATGTACGTGCATCCCAGCGTTAATTGACAATCGATCCCCGCGTAGACGAGGTCGTGAGTCCCCGAAATGTTGACTTGCGGATCAACGGCGATCCCGAGCGAGTAGGCCGGAATCGGATGCTTCGCCGGATTGGGATCAGTCGGATCGCCAAGATAGCCTTCCACCATCAGCGTCTGACGATTGATGCGGGCAATTCCGAATCCGTTCTTGTTCATCGCCACGTAGATGAACCCATCCGGATGATTGACCGCGCCGCACCCGCCGTCGGCATCGATGATCGACTCGTCACCCAACAAGTCCGTGCCATGCTCCCCTTGGTTGGTCGAATTCAGATCAAAGCGGTGCAGTTGGGTGTTGGCCTTCATGCACTCGGTCACGACGGGATTCCCGTGCGAGTCAAACGCCACGCCTCCGAGGATCGCCGTCGGGTTTCCATCCTCGTCCGGAGGTGTCAGGAAGTCCCGCGAAACACCAATCAGCTCCTGAGTGAAGCCGTTCTGGAGCCACGTGAACGACTGCCCAAGCACGGGGGCATTCGCGCGGCTGGGCAGCGTGAACAGCCCACCCGCGATCAGCATCGCGGCCAGCACCATGGTCGATAGGCGACGCATTCCTGCGGTCATGGATGTCTCTCGTCCTGGAAAGGCAGTTTTTCCGACCAATCGCTCGGGAGAGCGCGAGGGCTGAGGCGGAAACATCCACCTCGGCTGCTGGAAACTCAGCAAGCGGTGTGCCTTGTGGATTTGCTCCAGTAACTGCCAGAGAAGGAAGGACCTAGCAAAACTCAGCGTGGCTGAATACGAGGCAGGCTCGTACCAGAACGACGACCGCTCTTACATTTGTGTAAAGCTCAATGACGCGCCGCGAAAGACACCGAAGGCCTGTCAGAAGACGAGCACATGAGGAGATACGGGCGGCTCGCGATTATTCCGGAGACAGCTTGTCGGTGTATTCCGTCTCGACGTTGTCGAAGAAGAGACCCTGAAACTGGCCGGGCCGAAGCGCTGGCAGCGTCAGTTCGACGACGTGCTCGCGATCGGGTTCGATGTATGAGAGGTCGGCATAAAAACCGACGAACGTGCTTGGCACGACGCGAATCGCTGAATAGGCCTTGCGCAGCTCGATTTGATGACCATCGATGGTCAGGCGCGCCTCCCACGTATCATTCGGCTCGGCGATCTGCGCGAAGAGGAGCAGCCGTTCCGGCGCGAGCCACGTGGCCTTGAGATCCTCGGCAGTCCAGGGGATTGGCCACGCCTTGCGCCGCGCCGCGAGCTGATCGAGAACGCGTCGCGGCACGATGAAGTGGCCCGTGAACGTGCCGCCGGCGAACGATGGAGTCGGTCTCGCCTATCTGCTGAGAGCGCCCGAATACGCGGCCATCGAAGCGCCCGGTACACGATCGCTCGCGACCCTCGCGTGAAAACGGCATCTCGCGCCGTTCACAACCACTCGCTTGACGGCGCTCACGTCGGGCACGTCGACAACGAGATCGATCGTCGTGCCGACCTCCCCGCGAACGTCGCTCAGTTGCAGCATGTCGCCGTCACCGAGTCCCGAGCCCGGCGCGTTGAACACCGTGACGCCATCGACGTCTGCCGCGGCCGCCACGTCCAGAACGAGAGCGGAGGTGCCGTCGAGCGGAATCGACACGCGATCGCCAGAGTTCCAGAATCCGGCGTGCGCGGCTTGCCGATCGACCGCCCTTCGAGCGGGTAGATTTCGCGGAGAAGAACATGTCCGCCGGCGATCAAACCAATCGTCTGATCGAGCGTGAACTCGGCAGTCACACGTTTCGCATTGGGATTGAACAGAAACAGATACCCGCGATCGCCGACGATCATCGAAGTGCCGTCGATCTTTCCAAGCGATGGTGGGCCAATGATCGTCCGTGTGTGCCGCAGGAACTCCTTGTTCTTCTCGCACCAGGCCAGCCATCCACGGAACCACGCCTTATCCCGTCCGTGAAGCTTCCGAAACTCGTCCAGATCGCGCGCCGGAATCATGTTGATGACGTTGTTCCAGCCGCCGACTGCGATGGACGAGAGCACCGAGTAGCGCCAGCCCAGGTAGTCCCAGTCGCGCGCGCGAAAGCCTGTCAGCACGCGGCCTCGATCGGTGGTTGCGATCTCGGGCATCGCGCCCGAGTCGTCGCTGCGCGAGGTCTGGTGCGTCATGAAGCCTGGAACAATCTCGCTGGGCGCGAACTCGTAGTTCCGGTAGCGATACGCCGTGTAGCGCTCGCGGGCGGCGGACACCCGGTCGAAATGGAGATCGGGGAACGGCACGAAGCTTTCCGGCTGTTCGTCCTCGGCCGTGGGATGTGGATAGCTCCCCGCAAGCCAGCCCCAGGGGCCATACAGGTGATAGGCCTGCCGCCCATCGATCGCGATGTCGGGGATCCGCCGCCGCAGCTCCTCCATCACGCGCCGCCAGCCGGCCCATTGCGCGTAGGAACTGACGCCGTCGAGATTGAGGAACGTGTGATCGAACGCGTATCCTCCAATCCCGGTGCGTGTGTAGAACGCGACGAGATTCTCGATCAGCCAGTCCTGAAGCGCTCGCGACGCCAGTGTGGCGTACTGCCGCCCGGCGTTGCCCGGCCGCGTGGTGAGCCACGACGGATTCTGCGAGAACGGCACCACGGGATACACGTAGGCGAGCAGCTTGAGGTCTTTCGAGCGCGCATCGTCAATCATTTCCGACACGCCCGCCGGTACGTCGCTCGACACCGGATTCCATTCGCCTTTGCGAATCTTCTGGCCCAAACCAAGCCAGAGCACGTGCTCCCAGCTCCACTCGTCCGCACTTTCCTCTCGACGAGAAAGCGATGAGTTCGACGGTGCGTAAAGCACGTAGTCGGCGCCCATCTCGCGTGCTCGGTCGAAGAGCCGCTTGTATTCGGTCCGGCCTTCGCTCGTCGCCACGTCAATCTGGTAGTCGTTGACGCACCAGCCGACGAAGACGTTGAGCGGCTTCTCTTTCCTGTCGAGCAGAAACGACCGCACGAGCGACGTGAATGCCGAGACTTCGGCTTCGTCCATGCCAGCGCTCGCAGACGCTGCGTCTCCGAGAGGTGGGACCTTCCATTCGGCAAGCATGGCCGGCGGAAGGCGCCGATTCGTCAACCGGTACGGCGAAAGAAGACCGCGATCGGACGTGTAGGCGCCGTATTCCTCATGCCAGTCCATGGCGGGCTCGTACCGGAGAGAGAAAGAAGGGCCCTCTGACTCGAGTCGTAGAAAGGGATTCTGCACGGTGGCAAGCAAGCCTCTCCCATCTCGAAAGCGAAGCGCGCCTCCATAGTCGCCGGCGCCCAGGTCTCGACGACCACTACCGGGCGCATACACCTCCGTGGGCGTCTCGGCCAGCTTCTCGCGAAGGACCACGACCTCATTCACTCGAACGGTGTCACCCGGGGCGAGATGCACGAAGACCTGCTTGCTCACGAACAACCAGTCGTCGCGAATCTCGTAGACGACCTCGACTCTTCTCGCGCCGGCCGTCCAGCGATAGGCCACGTGGCCGCCATCTCCAATCCGCTCGGGCGGCGGAAGCTGGCGGCTGTCGATTATCTGATCGCCAACCGTCACGCTGAAGTCGTCTGACTCGAAACGGTAGGGCGGACCGAGCGATGAAGCGGTCAGCTGGACGAGGCCGCGGTCGCCGAACGCGGCGGTGAGCGCAGTGTTGGCCAGAACGAGCGGCTCGGCAGCGGCAACCTGTGCCGGGACCGCGCAGCCAACCATCGTCACGAGAAGCAGCAGATATCGCGTCACGTCAATGGCCGTTCGGCTGTGCGGGACATGCGATCGGTGCGTGCTCCAAGGGGCATCGGGTAGCATACGCCGACATGCTAGCCGAGACCGGGCGCGGACTGAATGCCTCGCGAAATCTGTGGCTGTCGGTTCTGATTGTCGCGGCGAGCCCCGGGCTCGGGCTGTCGCAGGAGCTCGCCTTCCTGGGCCCGTGCGGCACGTATTCCGAAGAAGCGGCCAACACCTACCGCGCACGCGCCAATGACATTCGATCGACGGTCCCGATGGCGTCCATCACCGAAGTCGTCGGTGCCGTGACATCCGGAAAGGTCTACCGGGGCATCATCCCCGCCGAATCCACTCGAGCCGGCGTGCCGGCGGAAACAGCCGGCCTCATCCTGCGCAATCTCGACCCGGGCTTCCGCATCCTCGACGAGGTGACGATTCCGATCGAGCTCCAGCTGCTCGGCAAACCGGGCACCGCGGTCAGTCGGATCCGCGAGATCCTGTCGCATCCGAATGCCCTGAAGGAAGCCGGCGAGTACCTGCGCACGCACTTTCCTGATGTGCCGCTGCGCGAGACGCCGTCAACCGCGGCGGCCGCTGAAACCGTCTCAAAGGGAGACGGCACAACCGCCGCGATAGCCGGCCACGCCTCGGCTCAGCTGTTTGCGCTCGAGGCGCTCGCGTCGGGAATTCAGGATGATAAGAACAACGCAACCAGCTTCTGGGTCATTTCTCCGGCGAGCCTGCCTCTCGTCGAGAAGGCACCGAACCGCATTGTGATCGCGCTCGAGGCGCCGCCCGATTCCCCGCTGCTCTCCGCGATGCTTTCGTCGTTGTACAAGGCACACTTCTCGGTGGTCAGCCTGACGTCCGCCCCGTTGCCCGGCAAGATCCACGGATATCGATATGTGACGCTGCTGAGGAGCGAGCGGCCAGTGCCGCTTGAGCGCATACAGAAAGCGTTGAAAAATCCGCGAGCGTCCGTCGGCGCGATCCTGCTGCTCGGCGCGTTCCACTAGAAGCGGCGCGCACCAATCCCTGAACACGAGATCCGACGCCCTTACTTCTGCGCCGGAGGTTTCCAGTTGAGGATGACCGTGATGGGTGGCGGAGCCTCGTCTCGGTCGGTATTGATGAAAAACGACTGACCATCTGGCGAGACGGCGTATTCGGCACGACTGGTGCCGATGGTATTCAGCGCGCCTCGTCCGAACACTCGCGTTGGAAACAAGGTCGTCGGTGTCGCGACCTCAACGGTCCGCTCGTCGCCTCCGAATCGCACGGGTACTCCCATCATCGTGCCGTCTGGCGCCAGGAAGTACAATTCTTTCCCGTCTTGACGCCAGCGCGGCGCAACGCCCCCGGCAGTCGAAACCGGTACCCTGGCGCCCGGGCCCGGAAATTGTGTGAGATAGACCTCAAATCGTCCGGACTCATTGGATTGATACGCGATCCAGTGCCCACCCGGTGAGAGCCTGCCCTCCCGCTCCTCGAAGTGAGTGCCCACCACCCGAAACGGCTTGCTTCCCCGCTGCACCCCGACGGCCCAGACGTCGTACCCGTTGGAGGGGCTGAGGTCATTGAACAGAACGAATCGACCATCCGATGACCAGTCCGTCGGATATTTGTTCGAACCACTCACCAAGATTGGCTCCGCGTCGGCGGTTCCCGATGCGGCCTTCAAATACAAATCGTAAGTCGCTTGCTGCCCATGCCCTGTCAGCGCAATGCGAGTACCGTCTGGTGACCAAACTGGATCCGCCCCTCCGTCATAGGTCAGGCGGCTGGCAACTCCTCGACTCACGTCCGCCAGCCAGATGTCGGTGCCGCTGGTCCTGACTGTGGCCGCAGCACCGACCAACGCCACCCGGCGCCCGTCTCGCGACAGTTCTGGGAAGTGGAACTCGGCATCGGGGACTGGGCGGTCCTTGATAGGCCGTCCCGCTCGATCGAACCACTTCAGTCTCGGACCAAGTCCCGCTTCTCGATAGGCGACCATTCCTGCGTGTGACGCAGTCACGACCGGAGCAGCGAATTCGCTTTCGGTTATTGGCTCGATCAAAGGGAACGGTTCGCCGATGGTTTCGAGTTTCTGTGGATCGAAACGGATGCCGAGCAACGTGTGACGCCGAACGAACCACAGATGATTCGGCGCGACGAATGTTGCAGCCGAGTCCGCAGAGAAAAGCCTCTTGGGTTCGGGCGAGCCGAGTTGACCCACGTACACGCCGTCGCCGTCGCCTGATTCCGCGTACGCGTAGAACAGAAAGTGCTGACCGTCGGGAAGAAACTGCGGGAAGCGCGCTCCGGGCACCTTTCCCAGCGGCATGGCTCGCGCCGCCTCACCGCCGCCTGCACCCACGCGAAAGGGGGGCACGGCCGCTCCCGGCGTGAACAGGATCACATCGTCACCGTTCCATGTCCCTCCACGTCCCTGAATGGCATCGGCAAGGGTCTGCGGCTGCCCGCCGCTGACGTTGATCCGTTTGAGTTGCCCGTTGGCAAAAAACCCGATCGCTGCAGCGCCGGGAGACCAGAACGGAAACGATGCACCATCAGTCCCTGCCAGTGGCCGGGCCATGGTGTTATCTATGCGTCGAATCCAGATTTGTCTCTGGCCGCCGCGCTCCGCAATGAATGCCAGGTTCTGTCCGTCGGGGGAGAGCGCGATCGACATTGGATCGCTTGTCGATGGCGTCACGACGTTCAGCCTCATCTGAACGCCATCGCCGGATCCGCCCCGTCCCGTAAACCACAACATCCCAACAGCAACCGCCAGTGCAGCTGCCGCCACAGTCGCAATCGCCGCGATCGCGCGCCACGGCCCTGAGGCTTCTGCTGTGCGCTCCGACCCGCTGGCGCTCACGGTCTCGGAGATCCATCGCAGCGACGACGCCAGATCCGCCGCCGATTGCCACCGCTCGTCGGGATTCTTCGCCAGACACTTGTCGATCAATCGATTCACGAGTGGCGGCACGTCGGCTCGGATCGTCTCGATGGCCGCAGGTCGCGATTGCATGATCGCAGCGATCAGGCTCGCCTGAGTCTTCGCGTCGAAGGCGCGGCGGCCGGCCAGCATTTCGTAGAGCACGGCACCGAACGCGAAGATGTCGGTGCGCGGGTCTGCATCTTTTCCTTCGAGCTGCTCGGGCGCCATATAGGGCAACGTGCCCATGACACGACCCTGTCCCGTGAGCGGCGAGCTCATCGTGACGGGCGACGATAGCGCCAGTTCGCTCGCTCCAATTCGAAGCTTCGCCAATCCGAAATCGAGAATCTTGACCTGCCCGGAGCCGTCGCGGATGCCGCCCGCGTTGACCAGCATGATGTTCGCGGGCTTGAGATCGCGATGGACGATGCCATGGCGATGGGCGGCATCGAGCGCGTCCGCGATTTGCGCCGCGAGACCGATCGCCTGTCCCACCTCGAGTGGTCCGGCCGCCAGACGGGCGGCGAGCGTCTGCCCCTCCAGATACTCCATTACCAGGAAATCCGTGCCGTCCTGGTGACCGACATCGTGGAGTGTGCAGATGTGCGGATGATTGAGCGCCGCGATCGCGCGCGCCTCGCGATCGAGACGCGCCCGGGAGGTTTCGTCCGTGTGGGCTTCGGCCGGCAGGACCTTGATGGCCACCGTACGATTCAGGCGGCTGTCGCGGGCGCGATACACTTCGCCCATGCCGCCGACCCCGAGCGGCTCCACGATCTCGTACGGACCGAGCCGGGTACCCGGCGCTAGACTCATGTGAAGTCGAACGATTGTAGCTGATGGGTGCGGAGCAACCGCTGAGGTATTACGCCGCAGCCGGGCCCGATTGCTTCACGAGGTGAACGACCTCGAACGCCTTGCCAGATGGAAGTGTTTCCGTTCGCCTAACGCCAGGCAGCAGACTGGCGGCACCTGCGCATTTCACAAGATCTTCGGGATCCACGAAATGAAGAATTGATTCGAGCTGTTTGAGGCTGGCAAACCGGCTCGGCGTAACCGCGGGGATCGTCGCGGACTCTCGCTGCAGGATCACGCTCAACGCGCCGCCCGTTCGGAGCGCTTCGGCAAGACGCGGGAGGAGCGATCGCCAGTCGAGGTATTCAAACACGAGCGCGGCATGCACGAGATCGTACGCGTCGCGCTCAAATGCGCAGTCGGATAGATCAGCGTTGTGCAGTTCAAGCGTAAACGCCAGCGTCGGATAACGCGCGGCGAGCGATCGGAGATACGCCGGATTGATATCAATCGCCGTAACGCGCGTCGTGACGTCCGGATCGATGTGCTCGAGCCCATTGCCGTTCGCACATCCCAGCCAGAGCATCGCACGCGGACGGAGGGCCTCAACCGTTTCATGAAGCAGCCTGTTCAGCACCCATCGCTGGCCAACGTCGGGACTGCTCATGTGACCGACGTAGTCGGCTTCCGGAATAACCAGCCAGGGATTTTTCATCGACGTGTCAGGCGGCGCGACCTTGTGGGGCGCCATGGTCAAGTCTTTCAGATGATTATTGGAGGCGCCGCCCGGGTTTGAACCGGAGACGGAGATTCTTGCGGTTATCCTAGCCGCCCGCCGCGTCCACCGACGGCTTGCGCGTCACAGGTGCAGGGTAGGAATCGGCATCTTGCGGGCGATTACATAGAAGTACATGCAATCTGTGGAATCGTCCTGCAGAGGCACTCCATGATTGGTTCGACATTCAGAGAGGGCGAACCCGGCCGAATTGAGCGCCTCCCGCTCGGTCGATGGCCGCGTCCAATGTAACACGACCCCAAACTCATAGGCGCGCGACGTACAGATTGCCCATGCTCCATGGTCTTCGGCGTAACGACGCTTGTGCCACCAGTTTCTGTATGTTCGCCAGTAGCGCGGCACTGACGACGGGAAACGCAGCAGAAAACGAGCTGTGTCATACCAGCCTCTCCGCTCGAGGACATCCCAGGGCCGATACCCATAAAGCCCGCCATTCTTATTGCTGGTGGAATATACAAAGAGCCCGTCCGGCTTCAGGATGCGATGAATCTCGTTCAAGACACGCAGCCGATCCGCGTGACCCAGGACATCGATGCCGTTGAAGCTGAAGAGAACGAGTTTGAAGCTGTCGGCATCGAAGGCCGAGAGATCACGCGCATCGGCCTCTCTGACATCCAGTCCAGGGTGCTCACGACGACAGGCCTCGACCATTTCCGGCGACCAGTCAAGAGCGACGTAGTCGGCAGATAGCAGCCGCAGCATCCAGGCAGTCCGACCGGCGCCAACTCCGATATCAAGTATCGGTTCCGAGCGAACCTCATCGGCGATTTCATTAATGATGAGTCTCTCGCCCCGATCGATCCAATTGCCCTCTCGTCGCGTGATGAGGTCGACCGTAGTCTTGCGTCGGTATTCGTTGCGATTGGCATCTTCCGCCACGGGTCGGGATTTCATGCCTTGATTGACGGGAACCGCACAACGCCCGCACTATAATTCGACTCTCTCGCCCAGGACGATAGCAACATCAGGGCCGTCTCGGCGGTTGGCGTAACGCGTGTTCTCGGTCCCTGCTCAGCCTTTCCCCCCTCGACAGACGTCCCGGCGTCGCTCATCGCTCCTTCCGCAACTGCGCCAGCCAGTATTCCATTTGCTTTCCGGCGGCCTCGCGGCCCCCGAGTCCGAACGAGAGCGCCACAGCCACCGCCACTGCTCCGAAGGTGAGCAGGAAAGCAAGGTTCACGATGTCGTCGGCGATGCCCATCGCGCGCAGGCCCATCGCGATGACCAACCCCAGGATGGCACCACGGGCGATACCGGCGAGGCCTTTCGAATTCGTGGTATCCGCGCGGCGAATCGCGTTGTGGGCGACGTTGGCCAGCCAAAATCCGATGGTGAGGATCATGGCGCCGAGGAGCACGTTGCCGCCAAATTTGATGAACAGCGTGACGACGTCGCGAACTTGGCTGAATTCGAGGCGATTCGCGGCTTCGACGGTCGCAAACAGCATGGCAAAAAACAGCACGAGCATCGATACCAGGCGCGACGGCGGCGTGCCATCGGCGAAGACGCTGGCGAGCCCCATCTTCTGCGGAAGCGTGTCGAGACCGATGCCAGTCAACAAGCGCGCGAGCATCCCGGCGGCAAACCTGGCGAGGTAATAGGTGACGAAAAGAATCAGCGCCGCGGCGAGTATGTTCGGAACTGCCGCCAGTATCTTGCCCAGCATGTCGGTCGCGGGTCTCGATATCGCCTCGATCCCGAGGACATCCAGCGCGGCGATCAGTGCGGGCACGAACACCAAGATCAGCACGAGGGTGCCGATGATTTGCGAGATTCGCACAGTGGCGTCGAGCCCCAGGCGCTGCGCACCCTGATCGGCGCCGGCAGCGGCAAGGATGTTGGTCACCAGCCCGGAGAGCACCTTCCCGAGCAGCCAGCCGACGAAGCCGATGACAAACGCGGCGAATACGTTCGGCAGGATCGCCAGCGCCTTGGCTGTCATCGCCTTGACGGGATCGAGCAAGCCGACGAGGTTGTAGGCGTCGAGGATCACCGGGAGGAAGATCAGAATGACCAGCCAAAAGAGCATGTTGCCGACGCTCCTCCGCATCGGCTCCATGCCAGCGCTGGCGGACAGCTTTTCGTCCAGCCCGCTGGCATCGAGCACGCGATTGACGACGGCGCGCACGGCGACCGCGGCGAGCCAGGCGACGATTACGAGAACCGTGCCTCCCACCAGATGGGGTATATATGCAGCGATTTCCCTGACCAGAACCTCGAACGGACCGGAGGCAAGCGCAAGGTCGAGCGAGTTGAAAACGCCGATCAGCGTTATCGAGAATGACCAGCCAGAAGGCTCCCGCAGCGACTCCCGACTCGACGTCGAGCTTCTGCTCGGTGGTCTCGGCGATTCGACCGTTCAGTCGCGCCATTCCGAGCAGCCGACGGACGCCGGCACGCAGGATAACCGCCGCGATCCAGCCGATGACGAGAATGACGATCGCACCCAGGATGCGCGGCAGCTGCGCGCCCAGCGCGGCTTGGAGCGAACTACCGATTGCGGAGAAATCCATGTTGCCTCCTCAAAGCTTGAATGTCAGAAGCGGTCAAGGACCAGGAAACATTAGCCCTCCCCCTATCGGCTGTTGAAATTCAGCGGCCGCTCGGGTGACATTCTACGCGACGTTCTGGACGGAGACAGCGATGCCGAGCTGATCGCGAGCGCGAAGCGCGGCGAGGAGCGTCGCATGCGGCCTTGCAGTTCGAAGTCCTCGCCCTCCTGCACCACCTCGGTGTGCTTGAACGTGCCTATCCGCGTCGGCCGCGGCTGACGCGCGTCGACGACCGCCCTCGGTCTGGTTTGCAAGAGTCTGGTGCAAGTGGCGGACGGTGCTCTCATCGTCAAACCGGAAACGGTCATTGCGTGGCATGGGCGACGATTCCGCCCACTCCCGTCTCAGTCGGCGGCTTGAATCACCGTTACGAACCGCGCGCCGCGTAGTCTCGGCGCTGTCGAAGAACTCGAAGAGCGGTTGTTTGGCGAGATGGACTGTTTTAGACTGAAATCCCCAATGGCCGTCAATCAGCCGCAACCTGCAAGTCCCATCGTTCATCAGGTTGGGATTGGAGGCGCCCTCCGGATTTGAACCGGAGATGGAGGTTTGCAGACCTCTGCCTTCCACATGGCGACAGCGCCCGAACAGATGACGGGTGAGTCCCGGGCCGTCTTACCGCGCCGCTGTCCTCGGTCCGCTTCACTCTCGGAGAGCGCCTGATGACGTCGATGACTCCGCTCGTACTGCGCGCAAGTTTGGTGACGGTGGCGATGGGGATGGCCTTGCCGGTCGCCGCCCAGCCCGTGGATCCTGCCGTGGCCGTGGTGTGCGGCTCGAAGCCGGGCGAGCGACAGACGTGTGCAGCCGACACCAAGGGGGGCGTCACGCTCGTGCGGTCCACCGGAACGGTGGCGTGCGAACTGGGCACGTCCTGGGGCTTCGACGAGAAGAGCATCTGGGTGCGGGACGGCTGCAGCGCCGAGTTCTCGCTTGGGATAAAGCCGGCGGGCCGCCAGGGGTTCGGCACGTACACGCCCGGTCGCGGCTTCAAGGTTGCCGACACCGAGAAGGGGGACCTGAACATCCGTCTGTTCGGTGTCGTGCGTTACCTGAATCAGCGAGCGCTGGACGAGACCTACACCGACAGTTTTGGGAACACCAAGTCGATCAAGCAGCGGCAGGACATTCAGGTCAACAAGGCGATCGTGTTCTTCCAGGGGTGGTTGATGAGCCCACAATTCATGTACAGCGCCTACGTGTGGACCACAAACACCTCGCAGGGGCTTGCGGCCCAGGTAGTGCTCGCCGGCTTCGTAGCGTACACGTTCAACCCGCGCGTCACGCTGGGTGGGGGCATCGCTGGTCTGCCGGGCGTCCGGAGCACGGAGGGACAGTGGCCGAACTGGCTCGGGACGGACCAGCGCCTGATCGCTGATGAGTTCTTCCGGCCGTCGTACACCAGCGGCCTCTTCGCACGGGGCGAAGTCGCCAAGGGGCTGCGCTACAGCGTGATGTGGGGCAACAATCTGAGCCAACTCGGGGTAGACGCGGGGCAGCTCGGGAACAACATGAGCACGGTGTCGGGCTCGCTGGTATGGATGCCCACCACTGGCGAGTTCGGCGCGGCAAGCGGCTTCGGGGACTTCGAGGGCCACGACGCTGTGGCCACCCGCCTCGGCATCCATTACACGCACAGCGACGAAGACCGGCAGGAGCAGCCCGGCACCGAGGCGCCCGACAACGTTCAGATCCGCCTGTCGGACGGCAACGTCGTGTTTACGCCGGGACTCTTTGGGCCGGGCATCAACGTCACCGACGTCGTCTACCAGATGGAGTCGCTCGATGCGGGCGTCAAGCACCGCGGGTTCGCGCTGGAAGGCGAGTACTACTGGCGGCGGCTGAGCAACTTCCGCGGCACGGAGATCGGCTCGCTGCCGTTCGATCACCTCACGGACACGGGCTTCCAGCTGCAGGCGTCGGCGATGGTGGTCCCCAAGACGGCGCAGCTGTATCTGTCCGGCTCGAAGATCTTCGGCAACTACGGCAATCCGTCCGACGTGCGCTTTGGCGTCAACGTCTTCCCGTGGAAGAACCAGGTCGTCCGCTGGAACACCGAATTCCTCTACTTGAACCGCTCGCCGGTGGGCTACCTGAGCGTCCCCTTCACCGTGGGCGGCAACGGTCCCGTGTTCCACTCCAACCTCGAAGTGAATTTCTGACGGCCTCCACTCAGGTGCCGCCGGCCCGAACGTGGTCTAGGCCGTGGCGAACTTCCCTTTGAGCGCCCCCAACTTCCCGCCGACCGACCTCACCTTGAACGAGAGGAAAACGAGCGACAGGCCGGTCACAATCGACCAGACCCCGATGAGGGTCAGAACGGCGAGCGCACCCGCGCCCGGACGCGCCACCATGGCCACGCCGAACAGGATGGAGGCGAGACCGCCCAGGGCCATCCACCACTCGCCCGTGATCTCGTGTCGGAGACGCACTGCGAGGATGATGCGCAGGACGCCGGTCGCCATGGCCCAAAAGCCGATATACAGGAGCAGCACCAATGTGGTGATCCCGGGCGCTTGAAACGTGATGACGCCGAAGGCGATGCCGAGCAAGCCTTCGAGTAAGAGCACCCACCAGCTCTCGTTGTCCTCGCGCCCGGAGAACGCGTGGAACACGTTCGAAACCCCGTCCACGAACGCGAACACCGCGAAATAGAGCACGAGGCTACCGAGCGTAATGCCCGGGTACGCGAGCGCCACGATGCCGAAGAGGATCGCGAAGGCGCCCCTGAGCAGCAGAACCCACCAGTAACGCGACATCAGTTTCGATAACATTTGATATCTCCTCCCCTGACCTGACCTATGTGCCCGACGACGGAACGCAAAGACGTTAAGCAGGCAGCGTACCGGGCCCGTCGGAAGGACGAGCACCTGAGGCTCCCAAGGGAATTCCGTCGCAAACAGAACGGATGCGCCTCGCACCAATGGAACCGCAAGGGTCTACGGGGGAGACGGCGGATGAAGGTGGGGAATCTCACGCGGCGTGACGTGAAATTTCGCAGAAGATCGGGTGCAGTGCTGACTATCACCAAGCAGGCGTTTCTTCACCCGTTGGCTGCAACGCGACCTCAAATATCCTATGCACAGACCACTTGGATAGCAAAATCGAAACCGCTTGAGTAAAGACGACACAATCGACTACAACTTGTCTCGAGGGCAGTGACTTCAGGAGGCAACTGATGGCTAAGGCGAAACGACAGGCAAGAAAGGCGGCGCGGAAGACGAGACGCAGTGCTCGCCGCACTGCACGAAAGACGCGCCGCACCGCGCGGAAAGTTGCACGCAAGGTGCGTCGCACAGGGCGAAAAGTTGCGCGCAAGTCACGCCGCGCATCGCGTAAGGTTGCGCGCAAGGTCCGGCGCACGGGACGGAAAGTCGCACGGGCTCAGCGGATCATCAGACGCCGCGCGGTGGCGCCTGAAGCGGCAGGCGAGCCCGGCGAGACGAACTAGCCTGAGGTTAGTTTGTACGGGAGACCGCAGGACGCGGGCCAGCCAGAACTACGTACAGTCCACGTTCACGGCCGACCATGGCTCGTTTCATCTCGAGCGCGCTACAACTTTGGAAAATCTGCACCGGCTCGGCCTGGGTCGGCTACAACTTCAGCGGCGAGAAGGCGCTGACGTGCACTGCGGCATCACGCCGGGCTTCGAGGGCTCGCCGAACCGGTTAAAGCTCGAGCTGTAGGGCGGGGCGAGTACCTCATCGATTCTGGCGATTCGTCGAACAGCTTCGCCGACGAGTGGTCGGAGTTCACCCTGGCGCCTGCGGACTGGTACCGGTTCGGCCTGATCACGCAGCGGACGCGGGCCTACAAATCCGACCGACGATCCAGCGCGTATTGTTCGCGGGCGTCTCGGTTGAAGCATGTGAAGCTCACCGCATATTTCTTCAGTCCGGACGAGGACAAGCCTCGTTCGTCTTCGTCGTGGCACTACCCTTCTAGGTTACTCGGCCCAGTGGAATCGTACCCAGCGCGGTCTCTTGCTAAACCCTGAGTCACCTGCGACCGCTCTCTTTAGCTTTAGGCTGTAGGAAATGAAGCTCAGTCCCTCGATCGCCTGACCTCGCGCCGCGCCCTCGCCCTCCTGACGGTCGCTTCGCTCGCCCTCGTCCCGCGCGCGCTCGCCGCAGAGGGCACGTGCGGGATCACGGGCGCTCCTCGTGTGGTCGCGGTCGGCGACGTCCACGCTTCCTACGACAACCTGATGAGCGTCCTGACCATCGCCGGGCTCCTGGACGGTTCCGGCCACTGGGCCGGGGGCAAGGGGGTCTTCGTGCAGGTGGGCGACATCCTCGATCGCGGCCTCGAGACGCGCCCGGTGCTCGACCTCCTGATGCGCCTCGAGAAGGAGGCGCGCCCGGCGGGTGGTCGGGTCATCGTGCTCCTCGGCAACCACGACGTCATGAACATCCTCGGGGACCTGAGCGCCGTGAAGCCGGGGAGTACGAGGAGTGGAAGGAGCCGGATACCCCGGGGTCCAGGTCGTCGTCGGGCAAGACGCGGCGCATGGAGTTCGTCGACGCGGTCACGGAGCGCGCCCGCGAGGAGGCGAAGGCCGCCGGACAGACCTTCGACGAGGCAGCCTATAGGCAGAAGATTCTCGACCAGACGCCCCCCGGCTTCGTCGAGCGTGCGCAGGCCCTCTCGGCGAGCGGCGAGTACGGACAGTGGCTGCGCGGGCGCGACGTCGTCGCCACGGTCAACGGCGTGGCCTTCCTGCACGGCGGGCTGACCCCCGACGTGGCCGCGCTGGGCTGCGACGAGATCAATCGGAAGGTCCGGAGCGAACTGGGCACGGACCTGGCCAAGACCAGGGCAAATCCGCAGGCGGCACTCGCGACCGGCGAGAACGGCCCGCTGTCGTACCGCGGCCTCGCGCAGGAAGACGAGACGGCCTTTCTCCCCTCGGTCGAGAAGGTGCTCCAGTCCATGGGGGTGAAAGCGGTCGTGATCGGCCACACGCCCACCGGCGACGGGAAGATCCGCCCGCGCTTCGGGGGGCGGGTAGTGATGGTCGACGTGGGCATGCTGGCGTCGCTCGGCGGCCACCTCGCGGCCCTCGAGCTGGGGCCCGGCGGGTCGCTGACCGCTATCTACCCGACGGGCCGACAGGCCATCGAACGGAAGGCGGCCGAACCGGCGAAACCCCGGGGCCCGCGCGCGGCGCGTGGCGCCTCCTTCTGACGGGCCACGGCGCCCGGTCGCTTAGGGTTCGCCTGACTCGCGTCGCGTAGTTTGACTCGCATGAGCCACGGACCAACAATCGGCAGAAACCAGACGACCGTGGTGCCCAGGACGTCGATGAGCGCGTACGCCGATGCCACAGGTCCCGCGTTCCGCGGCGCAGGTAACAGGATCAGCATGAGTGGCAGACTATGAACACACCCAGCCCCACATCCGACGAACCGTTTCTGAAGGAGCCGCCCGACTTCTCTCTGGTCCTCGGCGGACCGCTCTTTCAGCTCTGGCGGCGGACTCGTCTGGCCGGAAACGCGTTGCAAATGCAGCACCGCCGCGTGTTCGTGGTGACGCTGCTGTCCTGGGTGCCGCTGCTCCTCTTGTCGGTCGCCGAAGGACGCGCCTGGGGAGGGAGCATCAACCTCCCGTTCGTCCAGGACGTGGAGCTCCACGTGCGCCTGCTGCTGGCGCTGCCGCTGCTGATCGTGGCGGAACGGGTCGTTCACCAATTGATGCGTCCGGTCGTGCAGCAGTTTGTCAAGGGCGGCCTCGTCCCCGACGCGGCGCGGGCGGAGTTCGAGGCGGCCGTCGCCTCGTCGATGCGCCTGCGCAATTCGATCTCGGCCGAGGTGCTGCTGATCGCGTTCGTCTACAGCGTCGGAGTGGGATTCACGTGGCGAACGCGCGCGGCACTCGACGTGACCAGCTGGTACGGCGTGGCGGCAGCTGGGAAATGGCAGCCCTCGCTGGCCGGCTGGTGGCTGGGCTGCGTGAGTTTGCCTCTGTTCCACTTCCTGGTTCTGCGTTGGTACTTCCGCCTGATCATCTGGGCGCGCTTCCTGTGGCAGGTCTCGCGCATCGACCTGAAGCTCATGCCGACGCACCCGGACAAGTGTGGCGGCCTGGGTTTCCTCGCGCCGGTGAGCCAGATGTTCGCGCCGTTGCTGCTCGCCCAGGGCACGCTGCTCGCCGGCATGATGGCCGAGCGGATCTTCTACGCCGGCGCCAGGCTGCCCGAGTTCCGGATGGAGCTCGTCGGGCTGGTGGCCGTGATGGTCTTCGCCGTCCTGGGGCCGCTGCTGGTCTTCGCTCCGAGACTCGCCGCGGTCAAACGCACGGGCCTGCGGGAGTACGGCACTCTGGGGCAGCGGTACGTCTGTGAGTTCGACCAGAAATGGCTCCGCGGCGGCGCTCCGGCGGAAGAGCCGCTGATCGGCAGCGGGGACATCCAGTCGCTCGCCGACCTGTCGTACAGCTTCGAGCAGGTGCAGGGCATGAGGCTGGCGCCATTCACCTTGCGGACCTTGCTGCACCTGGCCGTGGTCACGCTGCTGCCCGTGGCGCCGCTGATGCTGACCATGTTCTCCCTGAATGAGTTGTTCGAGCGATTGCTGAAGATGTTCTGACGCCGCCCAGGCAAGATCCACCCGCGCTTCGGGGGCGGGTGGTGATGATCGACGTGGGGATGCCGGCGTCGCTCCGCGGCCACCTCGCGACCCTCCGCCTCGGCCGCTTAGCGGTTCGCCCGATTCGACACCGTGACGTCACCGGTCATCGGCCAGACCGTGGCCATCAGGCAGCTGACCGCGATGCCCACGAAACTGCCGAAGACGACCTCCGCCACGCGCAGCAGCGCGAGTTCGGTCGCAGTGAGGCGTGCCGGATGCAGGCTGCCGGCGATGACGATCGCGGCGGTGATCGGCGCCTGTCGCCACATGACCGGGATGCGCACGACGTAGGCGGAGATCAGGACCGTCAGCGCGAGCGCCAACGGGAGCTTCCAGGGGTTCGGCTCGCCCGTGACCACGAAGAGCAGCCCGACCGCGGATCCGACCGCGGTATTGATGAAGCGGCTGCGGAACATCTTGAGCCCCTGCTTCGGCACCGGCTCGCTCGACGCGAGCATCGACGCGATGGCCCAGATCGGGTTCGCCCTGCTGGACAGGCGTAGCAGGAGCCAGACGATGCTCGTCGCGAAGAAGACGTTCACGGCGAAGCGGACGCCGAGGAAGCGGTCTTCGCGCAAGCGGTCGAGTACTCTCATCGGGCCAGCCTCAGAGCGTCTGGGGCGCGGCCTTCACTCATGCGCTTGCGGCGGATTGCCTTTGAGGTCGTAGACGATCCCTGTCTTCGTCGCCCCGAGCAGGACGTAGTTGCGCCCGCTCTCCTGCAGCGCCACGAAGAAGCGCTGGACGCGGTCCACCGCCTTCCTGTGCAGCTCATCATGCGTCTTGAACTTCACCTGGAAGGAGAACTCTCCCACGAGCGGGCGGTGCACGCCGCGCTCGCGCCAGAGCGCCACGTTGAACTTCGCCGCCGTCCCCTTGCCGAAGTCGAGGGTGCCCAGGTCCTGCAGCACCTCCTCGACGATAGTCTGGTTGACCAGCTCCACGCGGTCGGCCGGGGTCTTGAGCACCGAGGCGAGAACGGGGAAGAAGCGCGTCAGCGCCTTCATGCTGGCGCGGTCCCCTTTCGGCGCCTCGCTCAGCGGGAACTGGACGTTGTGCGAGTAGAGCAGCCGGTACGCGCCCAGCCGGTCCTTCAGCGGCAGCGCTTCGACCTTGAACTTCAGGTCGTACTTGCCGGCGATCTGCGGCCGCACGTCCATCTCCGCCGCCTTCTGCATGTCCGGGTGCCGGAACTTGACGACGATCTCCGGGTCGCCGAGGGGGAACCCGTCCTCGTAACGGATGCGCCGCCGCAGGATGAACGCGTTGTTGTAGAGGCCGAAGTCGGCGGTATCGAAGAAGACCACCTCGCGGATCTGCGGCCGCGGCTCCATCCCTTCGTCCGTGCAGTCGACGTCGTTCTCCCTGGCGGTGCGCTTCACGATCTTCGCGTACTCGAGAAAGCTCCTCGTGGACGTGAGGAGATCGGGCTTCAGGGTGATCTTGCACTCCAGGAACTGCACCTCGTGCAGCGGCGTCCCGTCCTTGTACTTTCCGGGCTTGAGGTCCGGCACGCGGCTCGGGATCCCAGGCAGGTTGTCTTCGACATGCTTCTTGTTTGACATGATGTCTCCTCTGAGTCGGGTCTGGCCGCGACCACGCGGATCATGTCGTCGGAAGGCCGTGGCGTCAAGCCACTTCACCTTCGCCAGCGGGACTCGAATCCTGAAACTGTCAGAAGTCCACGGCGAGGGCGAAGATCGCGATTCACGTCGCCCCACTCCAATGTCATCATACGGGAGCTGGCAAGCGTCCCGTGTGACCAATACGCGTCAGGAAACACCATGAGCGATCAGAACCGCGTCGAGAAAGACGTCCACGAGTCTGTACTCGACCCCGTGGATCGGGCATCCGAAATGCTTTTTGGCCTGTTCATGGCCCTCACCTTCGTCGGTGCGGTATCCGTGGCAACGGCAGGGCGCGAGCAAATCCACACGATGTTCGCCGCCGCTCTGGGGTGCAATCTTGGCTGGGGCCTCGTGGACGCGATCATGTACCTCGTCAGCACCATCACCGAACGCGGGCACTCGCTGAGGCTCGTCCAATCCGTGCGGGCCACCGCGGACGCGGAGGCCGGCCGCAAGCTCATCGAAGGTTCCTTGTCGCCGGCCCTCGCGGGTGTGGTAGCGGCTGCGGAAATCGAGGCGATCCGCCTGCGACTCATGGGACCATCTCCACTGCCGGAGCGACCGTCCCTGAAGCGCGATGACCTGCTCGCCGCCCTCGCGATATGCCTCATTGTGGTCGCATCGACCCTGCCTGTCGTGCTGCCCTACGCGTTGATCGGAAGTGTGGGAATAGCGAAGACGGTGTCCCGCACAGTGGCATTGGCGATGCTGTTCCTCGGCGGGCTCGCCCTCGGCCGCTACGCCGGCTACGGCAGCTGGAAGGCCGGGGTCATCATGGTGGCGCTGGGCGCGGGCCTGGTGGGCGCGGTCATGGCGCTCGGCGGATGAATGCGGTGATCCGGTGCGCTGGCGCGTTCGCCGGGCCTACGGCCGCGGCTATGCCTGACAGCATCTGCCGTGGCTCAAGGGCAGCGAGGTTGAGCTGGTCAAATGCTAACCACTTTCGACAGCGGCGTAGTCGGGTGAAGGTCACCATAGCCGATCGTTGCAAGCGTGCTCACCCTGAAGTACAAGGAATCGTGCCGGGCTCGGACGCGTGACGTGGCTATCAGTTCCGCCAGATCCACTCGTCGCTGCTCAACGATCTCCGCGTGCCGGTCAAGATCGCGCAAGAGCAACTCGGACACGCGGGCGTTCCGACGACGCTCAGCATCTACACGCAAAGTCGTCGACGCCTCGCATCGGCAGCGATCGAAGCGCTCGAGCGCCAGCTGTTCCCAATCTGTTCCCAAGTCTCGAGAAATGGACGATTCTGACAACGTGGTAAGTGCGACGAACAATGCGGGTTGAGATTGGAGGCGCCGTCCGGATTTGAACCGGAGATGGAGGTTTTGCAGACCTCTGCCTTACCACTTGGCGACGGCGCCCGATCAGATGACGGAGTGAAACCCGGCGGAGGGGGAATCTGGAGCGGGAAACGGGATTCGAACCCGCGACTTCGACCTTGGCAAGGTCGCACTCTACCACTGAGTTATTCCCGCCCGGCTCTAAACGTACCATACCGCGCCGGGGTCAGCAAGCCAACCGCGCCTCATACGCGCGCGTCGCGGAGCACCTGCGCCGCTTCCTCCGGACCCGTCGGATTGATGTAGAACCCGGTCCCCCACTCGAAGCCCGCCACCTTCGTCAGCTTCGGAATGATCTCGATGTGCCAGTGGTAGAGATCCGCAATCCCGTCCACAAATGGCGAGCTGTGCACGATGAGGTTGAACGGCGGCGAGAGCAGCGCCTTGTCCATGCGCTGAAGCAGCGGCCCTGCAGAATGCGCGCCAGCCCGGCGTATTCGTGCCTGGGTGCGTTCTCGAAGAAGGCGCCGTGCTGCTTGGGCACGATCCACGTCTCGAACGGAAAACGCGGCGGCGTACGGCGACAGCGCCACGAAATCCGCGGTCTCGACGATGACGCGCACGCCCGCTTCGATCTCCTGCCGGACGATATCGCAGAAAATGCAACGCTCCTTGAACGCCCAGTGCTGGCGCGCGCCGTCGATTTCTTCCTGCACGTGTCGGGGCACGATTGGCAGCGCGATGAGCTGCGAATGGCCGTGTTCGAGCGACGCCCCCGCGTACGCGCCGTGATTCTTGAAGATGAGAATGTATTTGAATCGCCGATCCTGCTTCAGATCGACCACACGATCCCGGTACGCCGACAACACCTTCTCGACCGCCTCATCGGACATCGTGGAGAGCGTCAGCCCGTGCTCCGGCGTTTCGATGATCACCTCGTGGGCGCCCACGCCGTTCATCCGATCGAAGAGTCCCTCGCCCTGTCGATCGAGGCTTCCCTCCACGTGAAGCGCGGGAAACCTGTTCGGCACCACGCGCACGTCCCAGCCCGGCGAATTCGGCGCGCCGCCGTTCTGGCGGTACGAGAGCACTTCGGGCGGCGTCTTGCCCTCCTGCCCCGGGCAGAACGGACAGAACCGGGCGCCAATGATCGTCGGCGTCTCGAGATGAAAGTCGTGGGGACGCTTGCGCCGGTCGGTCGAGATGATCACCCAGCGGCCGGTGACAGGATCTTTTCGGAGTTCGGGCAAAGGAAGAGTTCCTCGTTCAGGGTTCAGAGTTCAGAAACTTCCGGCCGTGAGATCGAAGGCACCCCGGATGACGTCAATCCGCGCTCTTCCTTCTTCCACCAGCACCGAGACCACGTCGAAGCGGCACGAGCACGGCCGGATGCGGCGCTCGGTCAGGTACGCCAGCGCCACCAGTGCGAGACGCCGCTGCTTCAAAAGGTTGACCGCCTCGATCGGCAGCCCGAACGCGGCCCCCTCGCGCAGCTTCACTTCGATGAAGACCAGCGTATTCCCGTCGCGGGCGATGACGTCGATTTCGCCACGCCGGGTCCGAAACCGCCGCTCGAGAATTGCGTACCCGAGTCGTCGAAGCTCCTCGCACGCCAGATCCTCGCCCGTTCTTCCGAGCAGCACGCGCCGATCGTCGGACACGTGGAAGGACTGAGCAAAAGACAGACCAGCGCTCACTCTTCCTCTTTCCCTTCCACCTCCGTGAGTGCCTCGTCCATGATGCGAACCGCCACGTCTGCCTGCGCCTTGGTAAGGACGAGCGGTGGTGAAAACCGCACGGTATTCGGGCCGGCGCCGAGGAGCAGGAGGCCGCGGCGGAACGCGGCCTCGACGACCGCCTCGCGCTCGGCCTTCGCGCGCTCCTTGGTCTGGCGATCCTTCACGAGCTCGACGCCGATCATGAGGCCCTTGCCTCGGATGTCGCCGACGAGCGGATGGCGTTCGGCCATCGCACGCAGTCCGTCCATGAGATGCGCGCCGACCGTCGCCGCATTCTCCACCAGCCGATCCTTCAGCAGCTTGATCGTGGCCAGCGCCGCCGCACACGACACCGGGTTACCGCCAAACGTGCTCGCGTGCGAGCCGGGAGGCCAGGCCATGACGTCGCGACGCGCGGTCATGATGCCGAGGGGCATGCCCGAAGCGATGCCCTTGGCAACCGTGGTGATGTCGGGCTTCACCCCATAGTGATCGATGCCGAACATCTTGCCCGATCGTCCCATGCCGGACTGCACCTCGTCCGCAATGAAGAGCATGCCGTGCTTCGTCGTGATGTCCTTCAGACGCTGCAGGAACTGCGCCGGCGGCACCAGGTAGCCGCCCTCCCCCTGGATCGGCTCAACCACGATCGCCGCGACCTCCTCCGGCGACACGACGTGGACGAGCAGCTGATCTTCGACGAAGTCCAGGCACTCGGCCGCGCACGATTCAGGGCGCAGGTTGAGCGGACACCGGTAGCACGTGGCGTACGGCGCATGATAGACGCCCGGCATCATCGGGCCGAAGCCGCGCCGCTGAATCGCCTTGCTGGCCGTGAGGGAAAGGGCGCCCAGCGTTCGTCCGTGAAAGCCGCCGAAGAACGCGATCAGATTGTAGCGCCCGCTGTGATAGCGCGCGAGCTTGATGGCGGCCTCGATCGCCTCGGTGCCGGAGTTCGCGAAGAACGACCGGACGTTCTGGTCGATCGGACTGATCGCAGCCATCTCTTCAGCCAGATGCACCTGCGGCTCGTAATAGAAATCCGTGCCTGACATGTGCAGGAAGCGCTGCGCCTGCTCCGTGATCGCCTTCACGACCTCCGGATGCGCGTGTCCGGTGGCATTGACGGCGATGCCGGCGGCGCAGTCGAGAAACACGTTGCCATCGACATCTTCCACGGTGGCGCCTTCACCACGCGACATCACCAGCGGGTAGGCGCGCGTGTAAGACGGGGACACATAGTGGGCGTCGCGATCGATGATGGCCTTGGCCTTGGGGCCAGGCAGTGACGTTTTCAGGTTGGGGGCGTTCATGATCAGTTCGTTGTGTTCAGTTACTCAGTTGTCAGTTGTAGCCCAGACCTTTGGATCTGGGTCGGTTATCAGCTATCAGCGCTCGATCATGAACCGGACGGTCCGCGCCGCGAACGCGCGCCAGTCCATGTGAATTATCGGTCGAAACTGGCGGACCCCGCGTTCTGGCGCCGCCGTGAGACTACTTGCGTTTCCACCGGGTCCCGGCGGAGGTGTCCTCGAGGATGACGCCGCGAGCGGCCAGATCGTCGCGGATGCGGTCAGCATCGGCGAAGACGCGCCGCCGACGGGCGGCCTGCCGCTCGCCGATCAGGCGGGTGATTTCAGTTTCGTCAACCGGCGGCTGGGCATCCTCCTTGCGCCGCAGCGCCAGGACACCGAGGACGCGATCGAACTCCTCGAAGGTGGCCCGCACGTCGGCGACGTCAGGACGACCCATCTGGCGCGTGTCGATGGCCTGGTTGACCGCTCGCACCAACTCGAAGAGCACACCGAGCGCGCCGGCCGTATTGAGATCCTGTTCGAGCATCGCCTTGAAATCCCGCCGCGCATCGTCGAGCCGCTGACGCACTTCTGGATGCGCATCGGCGTCGGCGACCAGCTCGAGCCTGGCCAGACAATCGGTGAGGCGCCGGAGCGCCTCCTCGGCTTGTTCGAGCGCGGCCCAGCTGAACTTGAGCTGCTTGCGATAGTGCACGGAGAGGAGCAGGTATCGCAGCGCCGAAGGACGATGACCGCGATCGACGATGTCTTTGACGGTATAGACGTTCCCAAGCGACTTGGACATCTTCTCGTCGTCGAGATTCAGGAATTCGACGTGGACCCAGAATCGCGAGAACTGTTTTCCCGACGCGCCCTCGCTCTGCGCGATCTCGTTCTCGTGGTGCGGGAAGATGAGGTCGATGCCGCCGGCGTGAATGTCGATCGGCGGCTCGCCCAGCAGCCGGAGCGCCATCGCGGAGCACTCGATGTGCCAGCCCGGACGTCCCGGCCCGAGGCCGAAGTCCCACACCGGCTCGCCGGGTTTCGCGGCCTTCCACAGCACGAAATCGCGCGCATCTTCCTTGGTGTAGTTGTCGCTATCGACGCGCGCGCCCGACTTCAAGCCTTCCTGATCGAGGCGGGCCAGCTGGCCGTACGTCGGCAGCGTCGAAATCTTGAAGTAGATGGAGCCGTCGCTTCGATACGTGTGGCCACGGGCGTCGAGCGCCTTGATGAGATCCGTCATCGCGATCAGGTTGGCCTCGTCGGTCGCCCGCGGGTTCTCTTCGATCGGCTCGAGTCCAAGCGTCGTCGCATCCTCGATGAAGGCGTCGATGTACTGATTGGTGTAGTCCCGGAGCGGCATGCCCGCCTTCTCCGCTCCCGCAATCGTGCGGTCGTCCACGTCGGTAAAATTCATGACCTGCCGCACGTCGAACCCCATCTGGTACTTCAGCGTCCGCCGCAGCACGTCGAGGATCGTGAACGTGCGGAAATTGCCGATGTGACCCCGGTTGTAGACCGTCAGGCCACAGGTGTACATCCGCACGAGTTTGCCGTCGAGCGGCGTGAATTCCTCTTCGCGTCGCGTCAGCGTGTTGAACAGCAACATCGATTGTTGAGCGGGTTTATCCGCCGGGTTCCACCGCCGGCAGGTCGCGCGCCAGGCGACACACGCGGCGCCCGCCTTCCGGGCGGCAGTCGAATCCCGTCGCCGGACTGCCGGTCTGTGTTTTGGCGGACTCGTGCGCAAGCGTCACCAGAAAGCGGCTCTCGTCTTTCTCGAAGAGCACGTCGATCGGCGCCGCGGCAGCCGCCATCAGCGAGATGGCTCGAGAGGCCTCGTCGGTGATCGTCATGCCGAGCTCCGTGGCGTCCTCCACCCCATAGCCGGCGTATTCGGCGACCTTGACGGCCAGTTCCCGAAGCGGCTCGAGAAAGCTCGCATCGCCTGGGATGCTCACGCTGAAGAGAAAGCTCATGTCCATCATGAATTCTACTCTCAGAGCGACAGCCGGTCGAAGAGCGACGTCGCGGTGTCCCGGTCCGCTGCGATCTGCGCCTTGAGCGCCTCGACCGACGGGAATGGACGCTCGTCCCGCAACCGTTGGATGAACGCCAGACGTAGCCGCGAACCGTATAAATCGCGATCGGCGTCCAGGAGATGCGCCTCGATGACCGTCGCGGGCGTATCCCCGAAGGTCGGCCGCACGCCGACGTTGGTCACGGAGGGATAGACGATTCCGTCTATCGTGGCCGTTGTCGCATACACGCCGTGAGGCGGCACCAGTTCGTTTTCCGTGCAGAGATTGGCGGTGGGAAAGCCGATCTCCCGGCCCCTGCGCTGCCCTTCGATGACGGTGCCGTCGATGAAGTAGCAGCGGCCCAGCAGGGCGCCGGCTTCGTCCACGCGCCCCTCCGACACGAGCCGCCGAATCCTCGTGCTGCTGACCACAAAATCCTTGTAACGCACCGGATCGATCTTCTCCGCCCTGAATCCGTATCGGGCGCCGAGCGACCGCAGCATGGTGAAGTTGCCCGATCGGTCGCGACCGAAGAGAAAGTTGGCGCCCACCCACACATCGGCGACGTGCATCCATTCCACGAGAACCGACCGCACGAACGCCTCCGGATCCCACCGCGACAGCTCCGGCGTGAACCGGATGACCGCGACCCCGTGGATGCCCGCATTCGCCAGCGCTTCGAGCTTCTGCGCGTGGGTCATCAAGAGCGGCGGCGCCTTGTCGGGACGCACCACCCGCGGCGGATGCGGATCGAACGTCATGGCCACCGGCGTCGCGCCCCGCTCGATCGCCGACCGCTTCACACGCTCGACGATCTTCAGATGACCGCGATGCAGGCCATCGAAGTTGCCGAGTGCCAGCACGGGCTGATGCCAATGCGCCGGCGGGCGATCGTCCGGAAAATGGATAACGTCCACGATCGACTCTAACGTCCGAGACCTCGGTTCCGAACCCGATCGTTGTCCGCCTGCTCGGTCGACTACAGATCGAACTCGACGATCAGACCATCATATGCCAACTCGACGCCGGCCGGTAACCTCGCGCATGTGGCCTCGTGCGGCAAATCGTGGCAGATATGCGTGAAGTACGAGCGCGCCGGCGCCAGCCGCTCGACGACGGCCAGTGCCTCGGTGATGGTGAAGTGCGTCGGGTGTGGGCGATCGCGGAGCGCATCAAGCACGAGGATCTGCACGCCCTCGAGAAGGGGCCACGACGATTCCGGGATGCCGCTGCAATCCGTCAGGTACGCGAACGGCCCGAACCGGTAGCCGAGAATGAGAGCGCGCCCATGAAAGATCGGCACGGGCAGCACCGTTTCGTGTCCCAGGCAGAACTCGCCCGCGATGCGAAACAGGTCGAGCTGCGGCACTCCCCCGCCCGGCTGCGATGGGCCGTCAAAAATGTACGAAAACGTTCGCTTGAGCGCGCGAAGGGTTCGATCGTCGCCATAGCACGCGATGGCTCCCCGCTGAATCGCGTTGTACCGCCGCACATCGTCCAATCCGAAGACGTGGTCGGCGTGGTCGTGGGTAAAGAGCACGGCGTCGACGCGATCGAGCCGGTTGGCGAGGGCCTGCGCGCGCAGGTCTGGCGTCGTATCCACGAGCACGCTCGTCGAATCGGGCAGGCGAATGCTGATCGACGGCCGCAATCGCCGATCTCGCGGATCGGAAGAAGTGCATGTAGCGCAGCTGCAGGCGATCATCGGCACACCGTGTGACGTACCGGTTCCAAGAAACGTCACCGCGGCTCGACGAGTCACGGCAGGATGATGCGGGGAGATTGCGCGCTGACGAAGCGCATCCGGAGCTCGTACAGGACCTGGCCCAGCAGATGGCGTTCGTCGGGCGTCAGATTGCCGCGCGTCTTCTCTTCGAGCAGTGTGAGCAGGTCGATCATCTGCGACGCCGCGGCCAGGTCCGGAGGATGGGCCTGCCCGGTCGCGGGATCGGCGAGATCCCCGAAATGCACGGCGGCGCTCGTCGCGAGCGACACCACGAAGGCGCTGAAGGTGATCGGAGAGGATTCGTCGCCAGGCATCGTAAGATGTTCATTTTATCGCAGGTGCTGACATGTCACGAGACGCGGGCACATCCTTCGAGCGGCTGGTCGAAACCATGCGAACGCTCAGGTCGGAAGCCGGTTGTCCCTGGGACCGCGAGCAGACTCTCGAGTCGCTTCGTCCGTTTCTTCTCGAGGAAACATACGAAGTGCTCGATGCCATCGATCGCGGCGACATGGACGACCTCAGGGGCGAGATCGGCGACCTGTTGTTTGAAGCCGTCTTCCTCGCCCAGATTGCCTCTGAGGCGTCTCATTTCGACATCGTGGATTCGACTACGACGATCGTCGAAAAGCTGATCGGTCGGCACCCGCACGTATTCGGCGACGGCCGCTCATCGTTGACATCGGAGCAGGTCGTCGAACGTTGGGAAACGCTGAAGGCCCGCGAACGGAAGATAGCCGGAGAACACACCGGAGTCCTTCACGGCATTCCGAAGACGATGCCGGCACTGCTGCGCGCCCATGAAATCGGCAGCCGCGTCAGCGCCGTCGGTTTCGACTGGCCGCACGCCTCTGACATCGTCGGCAAGATGGAGGAAGAGGTAACGGAGCTGCGCGAGGCCGTCAACGACCAGGAATCGATCGCGCGTGTGGAGGAGGAGGTCGGCGACCTACTCTTCACCCTGGCAAACCTTGCCCGCAAGCTTGGCGTGGAGCCCGAATCGGCCTTGCGGCGAGCCAACGACAAGTTCACGACGAGGTTCGAAGGACTGGAGGCACGCTTCAGGGACCGCGGCATCGACGTTCACAACGTTGAAGTGGATGAGATGGAACGGGAGTGGGAGAGACAGAAACAGCAATGAGCCATGCGCGATGAGCAATGAGCGAAGAGGGACGTAGACGTGTCATTTTCTTATCGTTGCTCGTTGCTCATTGCTCGTTGCTATCACCAGCCGCTTCCCGGTAAACGTTCGGATATCGACTGATTGACCATCCGACTCGACCGTCACCATGCCGTCTTCGTCTGTCCTGAAGATTTGAATCCCAAGGCGGCGATACCGGGCCAGGACGGTCGGGTGCGGATGGCCGAATCGATTGTGGCGACCGACCGTGAAAATCGCGACGTCGGGCCTGAGGGCTCTCAGGAAGTCTTCCGAACTCGACGTCAGGCTGCCGTGATGCGGCACTTTGAGTATGCGGATTTTCGCGGGCACGATCCGCGGCAGGAGATCGTGTTCGACGGCCGATCCAATGTCTCCGGTGAACACGAACGACAGGTCACCGAGGCGGATGTCGAAAACGAGCGAGTCGTCGTTTCGGACCTTGACGCGTTCCCAATCCGGTACGGGCGGGTGCCAGACGTTGATGGCGGCACGTCCGGATTCGAGCGCGTCGCCAGCCACGAGCGTTCTCCAGCCCGCGTGAACGGACAGGGTCTCAGCCTTCAACGCTCTCGTCGGCTGATGACGCGGTACCGGAACGCCTTGCCAGATCTCGGTAGGCCTGAAATCGCGCACGACAGAAATGGCGCCGCCCATGTGGTCAGGGTCACCGTGGGTGATTGCCAGATAGTCCAGACGTCGAACGCCTGCCGCCCACAGCGCCGGAGCGACTACCCGGGCGCCGATGTCGAACGCGCCCGGCATGGGCGATCCTCCGGTGTCAACGAGCACCGTTCGACCATCGGGCAGGCGGACCATCGCAGAATCGCCCTGCCCCACGTCGAGAACCTTGACCAGAAGCGTCGCCGCCCGGCCATCGAGCGACGGCGCCAGAAGAATCCAAAGGAGCGCTGACACGAGCCCGATGCCCGCCGCATGCTGGATGCGACGCAGGGACCGCGCGGCAGTTCCACGCTGCCGCCGCATGTGCCGCGCAGCAAGCCAGCCGATCAGTGCCCCGTAGTACCACAGCATCGTCACGATTGACGGTGGCGGTGTTCGCACGACGAGCTCCGGCAGCCAGGTCACGAGTCCGGCACTCGACACGAGCCCTCGAGCGGCCTGATGGGCGATGAAGCCGGACGTTCGAGCCAGCGAACCGCTCAGCGGAGCGATCAAGACGACGCCGAGACCACTCAGCTGGGCAACGGTCATCAATGGAATCGCCGCGAAATTGAGGACCAGTCCTGCAAAGGTGACCCGCGAGAACGCTCGGGCCGCAACCGGCAGGAGAACCGCCTCCGCGCTCAACGACGCAACGAACAGCTGGAGACAGATTCGGCGCCACCAAGGTTGCGAGCGCAAGGCGGGCCATGTTGTGGCGGCCACGAGCAGTCCGAGCGTTGCGCCAAACGACAGGATGAATCCGATGTCGTGAACCGCGAGCGGCGCGACGGCCACGATCAGGACCGCGGCCACCATGAGCGTGTCAGCAGCCGAAACCCGCAAATCGCCCAGACGCGCGACGAAGTATGCGGTCGCCATGATCGTCGCGCGGACGACTGAGCTCTCTGCGCTGGCAATGCCGGCGTAAGCCACGAGGACGCCCGCGATGACCAGGTTCGCCCACGGCCGGAGCCCGCTGAGCCGGAGGACGAGGATGAGAAGGCCCGAGAGGATGGCGATGTTTCCTCCGGAGATCGCGAGGACGTGGTAAGTGCCGGCAATCTGCAGCTGACGTTCGACCTCATCGTCCAGGCCCGCGCGATCGCCGATGAGAATGGCGGTGACTATCGCGCTCGACATTTCGCTCCAACACGCCACGTTGGCGTCCATCGCTCGCCGCACATAGGCTCGTGCCGCGCCGGCAGATTCCGCGATGTAGCTTCCTCGCGCCACCAGTTCGACCAGGCCGGCGCTCTTGATCGAACCGACCAGCGCCGTATGCCTGAACGCCAGCGCGCGTTCGGCGTCCGGCACCCCCGGATTGAGGAAGCGAGCAGGACGCCGCAAGGTGGCGGGACTTCTGATGCGGCGACCCGCCCGCCATTCATCCACATGACTCCGTGCCTGCTGACCGGACACGGATAGAAGCACGCCGCCCGACACGCCGCTGGTCTTGTGATTCGTCGACATGTGATCGACGTTCAGGCTGAGTCGCACACCGCTCGGGCTCGCAGATGCATCCTCGCGAAGTGTCCCTTCGATCACGACGGGTTCGACATGGCCTGCCGGGGCGCCCGCTGATGGCGCGAGAAAGCCGCTGGTCTCGAGAGATTGGACGAGCGAACTGCGCAGCGCCAGGTCGTGCGCACGAGCCGACAGTCCGACGCCTGAGAGGACGTACCCGGCAGATGCACTGAGGAGGAAGATGCGTGAACGTCTGGTCAGAAATGCGACGGTCGCCGCGAACAGGAGAAGCCCAAGGCCGGGTTCGAGGAAGGCTGGATGTCCGTCGGGTATGTGACTGCCAATGAGAACGCCGATGATGAGAGAGACCGCCGGAACGGTCGCCGCGAGAGGCATGCGACCGGAAGTGCAAGAAATGAATCCACGGCCAGTGCAGCCAGCCGAAGGCTGGCCGGACGATCAGGTGTCAGATTGTGCGAAAGGATCAGACACTCTCGGCGGCAATTCTTACGTGGCAGTCCTGGAGGGCTCGCACTTCGAGCGACTCGTCGCGAAGGGCGCGAATGGCGCTTACCGTGGCGGCCGCACCGGTCAGGGTGGTGATGCAAGGCACGCCCTGGAGCATGGCTGCGCGGCGTACCGCGCGGTCGTCGAAGAACGACTCTCGACCGAGAGGAGTGTTGACGACGAGATCGATCTTCCGGTTCACGATGTGATCGGCAACGTTCGGTCGGCCTTCGTTGACCTTGAACACGACATCCGCGTTCAGACCGTGGGCGCGGAGATAGGCCGCGGTGCCTCGCGTAGCCACCAGCTCAAATCCCTCCTGGGCCAGATCGCGCGCGATGCTCAAGAGCAGCGGCTTGTCCTCGTTGTTGACGCTCAGAAACGCGGTCCCCTTCTTTGGCAGGCGCTGTCCTACGGCCAGCTGTGCCTTGGCGAACGCCGCGCCGAAACTCGAGGCGCCACCCATGACTTCCCCGGTGGATTTCATTTCCGGCCCGAGGATGGTGTCCACGCCAGGGAAACGGACGAACGGAAAGACGGGTGTCTTCACGAAGACGCCGGCCGGAACGATATCGCTCGTCAGCCCAAGCTCTGGCAGGGTTCGACCGGACATCAGCTTGGCGGCGATCTTCGCCATCGGCACGCCGGTAGCCTTGGACAAGTACGGCACGGTGCGCGAAGCTCGCGGGTTCACCTCGAGGACGTAGACCACATCGTCTTTGATCGCATACTGCGCGTTCATGAGGCCGACGACCCCGAGAGCGCGCGCGATGCGCCGCGTGTAGTCACAGATCGTCGTGAGGTGGCGCGCGTCCAGACGGAATGGCGGGACGACGCACGAACTGTCGCCCGAGTGGATGCCGGCCTCCTCGATGTGTTCCATCACGCCGCCGATGACGACGTCACCCGTGGAGTCGGCCAACGCATCGACGTCGAGTTCGGACGCATGTTCCAGGAACCGATCGATCAAAACGGGATGCTCCGGCGATGCATCGACTGCGCTCGTCATGTAGCGGTCCAGCGTGGCGTGGTCGTACACAATCGCCATGGCTCTCCCGCCGAGCACATACGACGGCCTCACGACGACCGGAAATCCGATCCTGGCCGCCACGTCGCGTGCTTCCTCCAGTGACGTCGCGGTGCCGCTGGCGGGCTGCGGAATCCCGAGGTCCCACAACAGTTGCGCGAACCTCCGGCGATCTTCGGCCAGGTCGATGGAATCGGGCGACGTGCCGAGGATCCTGACGCCCGCGTGCTGAAGCGCCAACGCCAGCTTGAGCGGTGTCTGGCCCCCAAACTGGACGAGACACGCCACGTCGCCGCCGGCGACCCGCTCTTTTTCGACGATGCCCAGCACGTCCTCGAATGTCAGCGGCTCGAAGTACAGGCGGTCGCTCGTGTCGTAGTCGGTCGAGACGGTTTCCGGATTGCAGTTGACCATCACCGTTTCGAACCCCTCTTCACGGAGGGCGAATGCGGCGTGACAGCAGCAGTAGTCGAACTCGATGCCCTGGCCGATCCGGTTCGGCCCGCTGCCCAGCACGACCACCTTTGACCGCGGCGTCGGGTTCGATTCGCAGTCCTGCTCGTACGTGCTGTAAAGGTACGGCGTGAACGATTCGAATTCCGCAGCGCATGTATCCACGCGCTTGTAAGCCGGCACGAGCTGCATCTCGACGCGTCGACTGCGAACGGCTTCCTCATCGACGCCCAGCATCGCGGCAATCTGCCCGTCACCGAACCCGGCGCGCTTGAGTGTTCTCAGGAGATCGCGCGAGATGTCCCGGAACCCAACCAGCCCCGCCGTCCGCCTCAATTGGACGATGTCGGCAAACTGACCGAGAAACCAGGGATCGATGTGCGTCAGCTCGTGGAGCCGCTCGACGCTCCAGCCGCGTTCGAGAGCACGGAAGACCGCCCACATCCGCCGGTCCGTCGGCACGACCAGACGCCGCCGGAGCGTGGCGTCGTCGTCATCCAAATCGGCCGCTCCCGACTCCGTGAAAAGGAGACCCTCACGGCCGAGTTCGAGGGATCGTATGCCCTTGAGAAATGCCTCCTTGAACGTCCTTCCGATCGCCATCACTTCGCCGACCGACTTCATCTGCGTCGTCAGCGTGCGATCGGCTTGCGGAAACTTCTCGAAGTTCCAGCGTGGAATCTTGACGACGACGTAGTCGATGACCGGCTCGAAGGACGCCGGCGTCAGACGCGTGATGTCGTTGGGAATCTCATCGAGATGGTAGCCAAGCGCAAGCTTCGCGGCGATCTTGGCGATCGGGAACCCGGTGGCCTTGGACGCCAGCGCCGATGAACGCGAAACTCTCGGGTTCATCTCGATCGCGACCATCCGTCCATCGTCCGGATTCACCGCGAACTGGATGTTCGAACCGCCGGTCTCCACCCCGATGCGGCGGATGATACGGCGCGCCGCATCGCGCATCCGCTGATACTCCTTGTCGCTCAAGGTCAGGGCGGGGGCGACGGTAATGCTGTCCCCGGTGTGCACGCCCATTGGATCGATGTTCTCGATCGAACAAATCACGACGAAGTTGTCGGCCACGTCGCGCATCACTTCGAGCTCGTACTCTTTCCATCCGATCACGGACTCCTCGACGAGAATCTCGTGAACCGGGCTGAGCTCGAGGCCGCGCTCCGCAACGCCCCTGAATTCCTCGATGTTGTACGCGATGCCACCGCCAACGCCGCCGAGCGTGAACGACGGCCGGATGATTGCGGGGAAGCCGATATCGCCCACGAGCTCCAGCGCTTCGTCGAGCGACCGCGCGTATCCGCTTGCAGGGGTCGCAATGCCGATCGACCGCATCGCCTCGCGAAACTGCAGGCGATCCTCGGCGAGCCTGATGGCCTCGGTCGAGGCTCCGATGAGCGTCACGCCGTACTCGGCCAGGGTGCCGTTGTCGGCCAGCGCAATCGCCAGGTTGAGCGCGGTTTGTCCGCCCACGGTCGGCAGGAGCGCATCGGGTCGCTCGCGCTCGATGATGGCCTTCAGGATGTCGGGCGTCAGCGGCTCGACATACGTTCGATCGGCGAACTCCGGATCCGTCATGATGCTCGCCGGGTTGCTGTTCACGAGCACGACCTCGAGGCCCTCCGCGCGAAGCGCCTTGCACGCCTGCGTCCCCGAGTAGTCGAACTCGCAGGCCTGACCGATCACAATCGGCCCCGAGCCAATCACGAGCACACGTTTCAAATCTGACCGTCGTGGCATGTCTGATGTGCAGGGACTATGCCGTCACGCGGGTCCGCTCTATCTCATCGAGGAAGTCTTTGAAAAGATAGTCGGCGTCGTGCGGGCCGGGAGATGCTTCGGGATGATATTGCACGGAGAACACGGGTTTGGACACGTGACGGATGCCCTCGACCGTGCCGTCATACAAGTTGAGGTGCGTGACGCGGACATCTGACGGAAGCGACGCGGGATCCACCGCAAACCCGTGATTCTGCGACGTAATTTCGACCTTGCCGGACTCGAGGTGTTTGACGGGATGATTCGTTCCCCGATGACCGAACTTGAGCTTGAACGTCTTTCCACCCATCGCAAGGCCGAGCACCTGATGGCCCAGACAGATGCCGAAGATTGGAATCTCTGACGCGATGAGTTTCCGGCTGTTCTCGATGGCGTAATCCAGGACCGCCGGATCACCGGGACCGTTGCTCAGGAAAATGCCGTCCGGTTCGAAGGCCAACAGATCGCGAGCAGGAGCGTGGGCGGGAAACACGCGCACGTGGCACCCGTACGTCGTCAGCCGCCTCAGGATGTTCCATTTGATGCCGAAGTCGTACGCCGCGATCCGGAGTGGCCGGCGCGATCGACGCTCGGGTTGCAGCATGAACTCAGACGGCGCAATGCGATCGGCCTCTTCCGCCCAGTCGAAGGCGGCCTCGCACGTCACGCCCCGCACGAGATCAGATCCCTCCATGGTCGGAATTGCACGGGCTCGCTCGATGAGCTCATCCGGATCGACAGGACCGACCGCTATCACCCCGCGCATCACACCGGCCGACCGCAGCAGGCGCGTCAGCGCACGCGTGTCGATGTCGGCGATCGCGACGATGCCGTTCTTGGCCAGGTAGTCGCGAAGCGTTGCCTGCGCACGCCAGTTGCTGGCGACGCGCGACTCCACGCGCATGATGAAACCGGCCACCTGCGGATGCGGCGACTCCGCGTCGCTCGCCGAGGTCCCATAGTTCCCCATCTCCGGGCACGTCATCGTGACGATCTGTCCGGCGTAGGACGGATCGGTGAGGACCTCCTGATAGCCGGTCATGCTCGTGTTGAATACCACCTCGCCGGCGGTTTCACCGGGGAAGCCGGCCGACGTGCCTTGGTACCAGGTGCCGTTCTCGAGGGCGAGAATCGCGTTCATCGTGTGCCGGTTACCTCGAGCGACGCCGTTACCCGCTCCTTCTGTCCCGCCACGACCCGCACCGACGACGACCACCGGCGATACCCCGCCAGTTCGAGGCGAACGACATGCGAGCCGGCGGTAACGGTCCCAAGCGCGAGAGGTGTCTTCCCGACATCGCGACCATCGATGAAAACTGACGCGCCGGCCGGCTTCGAAATCACGGTCAGAAATCCCGCGAAGGTGGGTTGGGTGGCTGCCGTGGACTGTGCGGCGGTCTTGGATGTGGACTTGGCTGTGGTCGTGGTCGCCGCAGGCGTCTTCGCCTTTCCATTGGCCGTCGCGACCGTCGTCGCAGCACTCGCCGTGGTGGCGCTGCTCGCGGGTGCAGGCTTGGCGTTGGCGGTTCGCGGCGCTGTGGTGGTCTTCGACGTCGCGATCTTCGCGCTCGCAGTCCTGGTGCTCGGCGTCTTCGCGCTAGGCGCCTTCGCGCTTGACGCGACGGTGGTTGGAGCCTTGGTCTCAGCGGTAGCGGGTCCGGTTGTCCCTTGAATTCCAGGCTCAGCTGGCCGTGTGAGGCTGTTCGACGCCGACGGTGATGTTGATTCGACCGGCGACGTGGCCGATGCGAGCAGATAGCCGCTGACGCTACCGATGCCTATTCCCGCCAGGAAAACGACGATCAACGGCCACAGCGGTCGGGCACTTTCCGTTGCCGTCGATGCCACGACCCCGACCAGCTCCGCGGCGTCGGGTGGTGCCCATGGAAGGGTCTTGGTCTCCTCTTCGGATACCGTCTGGTCCGATGCGTCCTCTGAAGGCGTGGGCGCGGGTGGATCTCTATCGACGACCGCTGGCAGAGCCGCTGCGGTGCCTTCCTCGGAAGTCCAGTCGCGTGTTCGGGTATGGCCGGCATCGGGCCCGGACTCATCGCTCAGGCGTGCCGACGGGGGCGCGTTCCCGAACTCGCTCGGAACCCACCCAGGTTGGAGATCGAGCTCGAACTCGCGCGCGTCGTCAGGCGGGGGCATGGCACGCGTTGGCGACTCTCCAATGTCGATCTCACTCGCCGGCACCGCCGTCGCAGCCTTCGAGGTCGAAGCCGATGGTCCGTGAAGATCGAGGACCGTTTCGGTAAACGCTTCGGCAAACGCCAGCACCGTCGGGAAACGCGCTGCGGGATCAGGCGCTAGAGCCCGCACGAACACCGGTGCCAGCGCCGCGCGTTCGCCGTCGATCGCCGAAGCCGCCTCGCTGGCATGGGAGGGATCTCCCGGCAACCGGCGGTTGAACAGCAACTCATAGGTAACGGCGGCGACCGCAAACACGTCGGCGCCGCGACCCCACTCAGCGCCCGCCAATCGTTCCGGTGCACTGTAGGGCCGACGCGCCGGCGACTTCAGGCCGATACGCTCGAGCGCCTGCGCCACGCCGAACCCCGTCACGTGGAGACGATCGCCGGTGACGAGGATGTCGCGGGGATGAAGCGCTCCGTGCCGGGCGCCTGCAAAGGCGGCAAAGTCCACGGCACTGGCGAGCGCGCCGACGAACTGGACGAGTTCGGCCAGGGACGGGCTCGCGTGACGGTACGCGACGTCGACCGAGTCGCCCGCGATGTACTGCTGCGCCAGATACGCGACGGTGCCCTCGACGCCGCCGGCGAGCGGCATCACAATCGCCGGGTGATCCAGGTCGAGTTTGGCGAGCCGATCGAATTCCTCGGCGAGCGATCGCGCTTGCTCGGGTGTGATGTCGAGTCTGAAGACCTTGACCGCGACGAGGCGGTCGGACGCCTCATCATGCGTTCGAAAGACCGGCCCCAACACGCCGGCTCCGATTTGATGGAGCACCCGAAACGGCCCGAATGAATCTGGCGGTGAATAGAAGAGGGAGTCGTCTCGCGTCAGTAGCGCCCTCCTCGCGGCTGGCGTTCGATGCTAACACGGAATTTCGCGTCGCGCTACGCGAGTTCACACCTTCTGGCGCCGTCGCTAGCTTGACACGGTGCCGAACGCTCTGAGACAGTACGGTCCCGGTGCCCTCGGATCTGTCAGCCCTGCCCCGATCATCTGCCGTCCCCATCGATCTTCGCCGCTTTTCAGCGACCCGGAAGCTGGCGGCAGACTACGCGCACGATTTTGCGCGGCTCGAGCGGTTTTATGCCGGCGATCCGACAGACCGGGCGGCGTGGTCGAAGGCCATCGAGCGAGTTCGGGCTCATCGTCGAGCCGAAGCGGCCACGCGGATCAGCCAGATCACGTCCGCGCAGCTTCGTGCGCGGAATGCGCCCCAGGCCGCGATCGCCGCGGCCGAACGCTTGGCCGATCCACGGACGGTGGCCGTCGTGACAGGACAGCAGGCCGGCGCATTTGGCGGACCGCTCTTTTGTCTTCTCAAGGCTGTAACGGCGGTACGACTTGCGGCTCGATGCGCCCGCGACCACGGAGTCGTGACGGTGCCCGTCTTCTGGGTCCACGCGGAAGACCATGACTGGGCCGAGATCGGTTCGTGCCCGGTCCTCGGGCCTGATCTCGACGTGCGATCGGTAACCGTTGCGCCGCCGGCGGGCGCGGGAGAGCGGCCAGTTTCCGAGCTTCGCCTGGATGATGCCATCACAGCCAGCCTGGAATCCCTCACCGCCAGCCTTCCGCAAAGTGAGTTCCTGGACGAGGTGACGCGCCTGTTGCAGAGCGCCTACCGCCCTGGGCGCAGCCTGCCGGAGGCCCTGGCGTTCGTCATGGACAAGATGCTCGGCGACCGCGGCCTGGTGGTGTTCGAGGCTTCCGACGCGGCGGCCAAACCCCTGGCCTCTGCCATTTTCTCGAGCGAAATCGAGAGCCAAGGCGACGCCGGAAGACTTGCCGCGGCGGCAGGCGCCGAACTCGTGGCGGCGGGCTATCACCAGCAGGTCTCTCCTGGCCGCGACAGCCTGGCGCTCTTCTACCTCAGCGGCGCGAGGCGGTCGATTCATCGCGAGGGAGACGACTTCCTCATTGCCGGTGAATCGACTCGCCGAAGCGGCGCATCAATGGTGGAAGAGGCGCGAACACACCCTGAACGGTTCAGTCCCAACGTACTGCTCCGCCCGGTCGTGCAGGACACGCTCTTCCCGACTGTCGCCTATGTAGCCGGGCCGAGCGAACTGGCATACCTTGGCCAGCTTCGCCCGGTTTTTGAGAGATTCCAGACGCCCATGCCGCTCATCCAACCAAGGATCAGCGTAACGCTCATCGATTCGGCCACCGCCAAGTTCCTGAATCGGTACGACCTTCCCTTCGAGTCTCTTCAGTCGCAGGACGATGGGGTTCTCAATCAACTGCTGGCGAAAGAACTCCCGGCTTCGGTCGATCGGGCCCTGGATGTTGCGCGCTCCTCCATCGACGAGCAGATGGCATCGCTCATTGACGCCGTGCCCGCTATCGATCCCACCCTCGAAGGAGCCGCGCGATCGACGCTCGGCCGGATGCAGCATGAACTCCAGACCCTCCGCGGCAAGATCATCCAGGCCGCGAAGCGGCGTGACGATACCCTCCGCCGACAGTTCACTCGAGCTCGTGCTCTGACGTTTCCGGGTGGGCACCCTCAGGAACGGGCGGTGGGATGGATATCCTTCTACGATCGGTACGGGCCGGCGCTCGTGGAGCGGCTGATGGATGAGCCGCCCCTCGATTTCGGCCAGCACTGGCTTATTACCGTCTGATCGACCGATATGTGAGTCGGTCGTCACGAATGGCCCCAGCTCCAACCAGGACGCCCAAGCGCTCATCCTGGACCACGCCCAAGATTTCGATCCGCCTCAAGCACCGATGGCCAGTCTACGTCGGCCTCGCGCTGACCGTGCCGCTGCTGTTCGGTATCGGCATCCTTTCGTACTACTACACGAGCTTCAGCCGGGTCATCGACGCGCGCCTGCACGGCGAGCGCGAGCGCGTCCTGCCCCGCGTCTTTGCCCGGCCGTTCGAGATCAGAGTGGGCCAGGCGTTAACCGATCGCCAGCTCATCGACCGTCTGAACGATCTCGGTTACGCGCAACGCGCCCGCATAGAGAAGCCCGGCGAGTTTGCCATCGGGCGGGGCGCCATCGCCCTGATACCCAGGACGGGCGATCGAGAGTCACAGATCATCCGCATTGTCTTCCAGTCCGCCTCGCAGACGCGCCGCGCGACCACGGCGCCTCCCCCGACGGTCGATCGCATTCAGCGCCTCGAAGTGGTGGGCGGCAAACCGACGGGGCACATCACGCTGGACGCGCCGATGCTGACGGCACTGACAACGGCCTCGCGCGAAAAGCGCCGGCGCGTTCCTCTGTCGACCATTCCACCGCGTGTGGTGCAGGCGGTCCTGGCCATCGAAGACCGTCGCTTTTACGAACACCCCGGCGTTGACGTGATTCGAACGATCGGCGCCATCATCACCAACCTGAAGGGCGACAAGCCGTATCTCGTCGGAGGCAGCACGATCACGCAGCAGCTGGTCAAGAACTTCTTCCTCACTCCGGAGAAATCGATTCGCCGGAAACTGCTGGAACAGTTCATGGCGATCGTCCTCGAGCGACGCGCCTCAAAGGACGAGATTCTCGAGCTCTACCTGAACGAGGTCTACCTCGGACAACGCGGATCGTTCGCCGTTCACGGCGTTGCCGAGGCTGCGCGACTCTATTTCGGGAAGGACGTCACCAACCTGACGCTCAGCGAGGGAGCGACGATCGCCGGGATTATCCAGTCGCCCTACGCGTACTCCCCGTTCAGCGCGCCGGAGCGGGCCCGCGACCGGAGGAACGTGGTGCTTCGCGCCATGGCCGACTCGAACTACATCTCCGAGGATGCGTCCGTTCGTGCGTCGCGCGAGCCGCTGACGGTCGTGGCACGGGCACTCGAGGCTGAAGCGCCCCACTTCATCGATCTGGTCGGTCAGACGCTGGGAGAGCAGTATCCGGGCCTCACGGCCAACACGCAGGCCCTCGACGTCTATACGACACTCGACTTGAATCTGCAGCGCCTCGCGCAGGATGCCGTGCGCGAAGGGTTGAACCGCGTTGACGATCTGCTGGCGCGCCGGCGCAGACGTGGGCGCACGGCCCAGGGTGCGTTGATAGCCATTGATCCACGGACGGGAGAAATCCTCGCGCTCGTAGGCGGGCGTTCCTACAACCAGTCTCAGTTCAACCGCGCTACGACGGCGCGGCGCCAGCCGGGATCGGTCTTCAAGCCGTTCGTGTACCTCGCCGCGTTCGAGCGCGCAGCCGCGGAAGGACTTCACGACCTGACCCCGGCGACGCTCGTCAACGACGAGCCGACAACGTTCGTCTTCGAAGAGAAGGACTACAACCCCGCAAACTACGAGGACGAGTACGACGGCGAAATCACCCTGCGCCGCGCACTGGCGCAGTCACGCAACGTCGCCACGATCAAAGTGGCCGAAACAGTCGGGTTCGGGCAGGTCGCCGCGCTCTGGCGAAAAATTGACAAGGGGTCCGAAGCGCGCGGCTATCCATCCATCGCGCTCGGCGTGTTCGAGGCGACGCCGTTCGAAATCGCGTCGGCATACACCGTCTTTCCGAACGGCGGCGAGGTGCGCGCGCTCCGGCCGCTCTTCCGGATCGTGAGAGGGGGCAAGGAAGCCATCACGCCTCCAGCATCTCCTGCCCGTCGCGTCGCGCGCGCTGACACGACCTTCCTCGTCACCAACATGATGCGCAGTGTCATCAACGAAGGGACGGGCGCCAGCGCACGCGCCGCGGGATTCGCCAACGATGCAGCGGGCAAGTCGGGCACGACCAACGATCTGAGAGACGCCTGGTTCGCGGGCTTCACGCCAGAGCTCCTCACGGTCGTCTGGGTGGGCCTCGATGACAATCAGCCGCTCGGTCTGAGCGGCACGCAGGCGGCGCTGCCCATCTGGACCACGTTCATGAAGGCCGCGCTCGCCGGTCACGCGGACGTTCCGTTCGAAGTGCCCGAGGGCATCACGTTTGTCGAGATCGATCGGGATACAGGCAAGGTGGCAGTGCCGGGTTGCCTGCGCCGGTTCAACGAGGCTTTCCTCGCGGGCACGGAGCCCACAGAGCGGTGCGACCTGCACAGCTACTGAATACACGTGCGGTCAAAACCCATGTCGCTCAGGCCACAAAGGTTGGGGGCTCGACGCGGAGCCTCCGGTCTATAATTCCTGCATGGCCGACGACGTCATCTTAGCGCTGGCCGAGGCGTTGGCTCGGGGGGAGGACGCTGCCCTCGTGACGATCGTCAGCGCACGCGGATCGACGCCGCAGCGGGTCGGGGCCAAGATGCTCGTCTTCGCCGACGGGCGCACGGTCGGCACGATCGGCGGCGGGTGCTACGAGAACGACGCCTTCTGGAAGGCGCGCGAGATTCTCGGCTCGCGACACGCGCAGATGGTGAAGTACGACCTGACGGATGATTTCGCCGAAGAGTCAGGGCTGATTTGCGGAGGACAGATGGAAGTGTTCATCGAACCGATCGAGCCGGCGGCACGGCTGTATGTGATCGGTGCAGGGCACGTCGGCACCCATCTGGCTCATCTCGCCAAGATTGCTGGATTCCGCGTCCATGTCATCGACGACCGCGAGAAGTTTGCGAGCCGCGAGCGTTTCCCCGATGTCGACGAGGTGATCGTTGAGGATATTCCGAGCTGGCTGCATCGCACCGAACTGCCCGTCAACTCGTATGTCGTGGTAGTGACGCGTGGACATCGCCACGATCTGGAGGCGCTCCAGGCGCTGGCTGCCCGTGATCTTCGCTACCTCGGCCTCATCGGCAGCAAGGCCAAGGTCGCCCGCATCTACGATGCGCTCCTCGAGCAGGCCATGCCGGCTGAGTGCCTGCGACGTGTCCATGCTCCAATCGGCCTCGACATCGGCGCCGTGGCGCCGGAGGAAATTGCCGTCGCCATCCTGGCCGAGATGATTGCCGTCAAGCGCGGCAAGTTCGACGAACCGCACATCGCCGCCGCGTCCCTGCGGTGGAACCGGGTGACCGGCGAAAAGAACGTCGGCCGCTGAAACGCCGGCGCACATCTGCAGCGTCGCGTGTCCTCGCTCCTCATCAACAACGCCTTCGTCATGACGATGAACGATGCGTGGGACATCGTTGAAGGATCCGTGTCCATCCGGGATGGCCGCATCGCCGGGATCGGACAGGATGATCCCGGGCCGCATGACTTGACGCTCGATGCCGCCGGCGGCTTGCTGCTCCCCGGCCTGGTGCAGACACACGTCCATCTCTGTCAGACGTTGTTCCGTGGGTACGCCGACGACTTGACGCTCCTCGACTGGCTCCGGAAGCGCGTCTGGCCGATGGAGGCCGCCCACACGGAGGGCTCGCTCCGTGCGTCGGCGGAGCTCGCCTCGTGCGAGTTGTTGCTCTCGGGGACGACGACGGTGCTGACGATGGAAACGGTGCATGACACTGATGTCGTGTGCGACACGCTTGGTCGAACAGGCCTGCGTGCCACGGTCGGCAAGTGCATGATGGACGCCGGCGATCAGACGCCCATGCGCCTGCGCGAGCGCACTCGAGAGTCGATCGACGGCAGCATCGCGCTTCACAAGCGATGGCACGGCGCGGCCGGAGGTCGCATCCGCACGGCCTATGCGCCCCGATTCGCGGTCTCGTGCACGCGTGCGCTGCTCGAGGCCGTCGCGTCCCAGGCGGCAGAAGACCAGTCGCTCGTTCATACCCATGCCTCCGAGTCGCGACCTGAGATCGACCTTGTCCGGCAGCAGACGGGAATGAGCAACATCGCGTACCTGGCCGACGTGGGCCTGGCCTCGTCTCGACTGTGCGCCGCGCACTGTGTCTGGGTCGACGAGGACGAACAGGCGCTCATGGCCGAGCGAGCGATCAATGTGCTCCACTGCCCCAGCTCCAATCTGAAGCTGGGATCCGGCCTGGCTCCGGTCACCGAGCTCCTGGCGCGCGGCGTGTCGGTGTCGCTCGGCACCGATGGAGCGGCCTGCAACAATCGGCTCGACATGTTCGAGGAGATGCGACTCGCGTCGCTCGTGCAGGCCGTCCGCCGCGGTCCCGGCGCGTTGACGGCGCGGCACGCGTTGTGGATGGCGACGCGAGGCGGCGCGCGGGCTCTCGGCCTCGATAACGAGATCGGGTCGATCGAAGTGGGCAAATGCGCCGATGCGATCGTCGTGGACCGGAGCCGGCTGCATCTCGCGACCGCGCCTGACCCCTATTCACAGCTGGTGTATGCGGCACGGGGATCGGACGTCCGAACGGTTGTGGTGGACGGAGACGTGCTCGTTCGCGACTTCGAACTCGTCGCGCTCGACGCCGCGTCGGTGGTTGCACACGCGCGGGTCGAGGCCGAGCGTCTGGCCAGGCGGGCGGGCGTGCGATGAGGGGCGGAGCGGGGCGGGCCGATCTGCCAGTGTATAATGGCTTAGCACTCTCAGACATCGACTGCTAATGGGCACCACGCAGCTTTCAGAACGCGCGTCGCGGATCCTGTCAACGCTCGTCCGCGAATACATCCAGACGGGTGAAGCCGTGGGATCGGTGGCGATCGCCAAGCGGGGAGGCCTCGGCCTCTCGTCGGCGACGGTGCGCAACATTCTCGCCGAGCTCGAGGCTCAGGGCTATGTCGCCCAGCCGCATACCTCCGCCGGACGCATTCCGACCGATGTCGGCTATCGGTCGTACGTCGACTCGCTGCTCCAGGGATACCGGCACAGCCGGACAGCGACGGCGGTCGAAGAACAGCTCTTGAAAACCGCCGGATCGAGCCCGCTCCTGACCGACGTCCTCACACACGGATCGCACGTGCTGTCGAGAGTGTCGGGCAACATCGGGTTCGCGTTGGCGCCGGCGAGCCAGGCCGCGCTCTTTCAGCACATCGAATTCGTGGCTCTGTCTCCGTCGAAGGTGCTGGTCGTGCTCGTCACGAGCGGCGGCCACATGTCGCAGAAGATCATCGATATCGCGGGCGCGCCGCCGCCCGACGAGCTTCACCAGGCCGCCAATTACCTGAATACCGAGTTCAGTGGCATGACGCTGCTCGAAGCGCGAGCCGCCGTGCTCGATCGGCTGCGCCACGAGCGGATTCTCTACAACGCACTGTTCGCACGGGCTCTGCAGCTGGCGCGATCCGCCTTGGAAGAGACTCCCGAGGCGCAGACCATCTTCGTGGACGGAACCTCCACGCTCATCGACGAGACGACCCAGGGCAAGTCCACGATCTCGCTCGAAACGATCGGTGCGATTCTTCGCATGATCGAGGAAAAGCAGCGGCTCGTGCGAATCCTGAATGAATACATCGACGGTCCGGGCCTGACCGTGGTCATCGGCGCCGAACACCGACTGCCCGACCTGCGCTCGTTCAGCCTCGTGGCCGCGACGTTCTTCGATGGCCACGGCATCGGCACCGTGGGTGTTCTGGGGCCGAAGCGCATGCGCTACCACCGCGCCATCGCCGTCGTCGACGGCGTCGCCCAGGCGGTCTCCAGAATGCTTCGGCCACGGAATTAGTCATCGCTGAACACTTGTTGATGTGAATCAGATGCTTGAAGGACCTATGGAAGAACGGTCGGCAGCGGGACAGGAAGATGTCGAGCGCGATACGCCCCAGACAGATGCGACCCCCACACCGGCCTCGGCAGATGAAGAAGCCCGTGCGGCCGTAGCGCGTGAACGCGATCAGTATCGCGACCTTCTGCTTCGCAAGACCGCCGAGTTCGATAACTATCGGAAGCGCATCGAGCGCGAGCGCAAGGATCTACAGGCCGGTGCGGCCGCCGACCTGCTCGGAGATCTGCTGCCGATTGTCGACGACTTCGAGCGAGCTCTCGAAGCCAGCCCAGGACCCGCCGCAACGGCCTATCGTACTGGAGTGGAGCTCATCTACAAGCAGCTCATGGATGTGCTGAAAAAGCGGGGCGTCACACCGATTGAGACCGTCGGGCAGATGTTCGATCCGCATCTCCATCAGGCCGTCGAGCACGAGGACCGTCCCGACTACCGCGATGGAGAAATCACGGCGGAACTCCGCCGTGGATATATGCTGGGCGACCGGCTGCTCCGCCCTGCTCTGGTCCGGGTGGCCAAGGCGTGAGCAAGCGCGACTACTACGTCGTGCTCGGCGTTGAACGGACCGCGACCGACCAGCAGATCAAGAGCGCCTATCGCAAGCTCGCGCTCAAGCACCATCCAGATCGCAATCCCGGCGATCGCGCCGCCGAGGAGAAATTCAAGGAAGCCGCGGAAGCGTATGCGGTCCTCGCCGATCCGCAGAGGCGCGGCGCTTACGATCGGTTCGGCCACGCGGGGGTGAGCAGCCAGGGCGCCGGCGGATTCGATCCCACGATCTTCGCCGACTTTGGCGACATCTTCGGCGGCCTCGGCGACATCTTCGGCTTCGGCGACATCTTTGGCGGCCGGAGGGGCGGCCCGCAGCGGGGCGCTGACCTCCGCTACGACCTCGAGATCAGCTTCGAGGAAGCGGCCACAGGCGTCGAGACAACCGTCCAGGTGCCCCGCCTCGAAGCGTGCCAGACCTGTCACGGTTCGGGCGCCGCCGCGGGCAGTGGACCATCGACGTGCCCGCAGTGCCAGGGCCGCGGACAGCTCCGCTATCAGCAGGGCTTCTTCACAATCGCGCGAACCTGTCCGCAGTGCCAGGGCGCGGGCCGTGTGATCACCAAGCCCTGCACGAGCTGCCGCGGTTCGGGCCGCACACCGGCACAGCGCAAACTCACCGTCAAGATTCCTGCCGGCATTTCGACGGGCCAGCGACTCCGGCTCCAGGGCGAAGGCGAAGCCGGTGCGGGCGGACCCGCCGGCGATCTCTACGTTGTCGTCACCGTGAAGCCGCACCCGTTCTTCCGACGCGACGGCAACGACCTCGCCTGCGTCATCCCGGTCAACTTCCCCACGCTGGCGCTTGGCGGGGAGATTGCCGTGCCGACGCTCGACGCGGAGGAAACGGTTCGGATTCCCGAGGGAACGCAAACAGGCGCCGTCTTCAGACTCCGGGGAAAGGGCATGCCGGATGTGTCGGGACGCGGGCGCGGCGACCTCTTCGTCACCGTGGAGGTCGCAACTCCACGTAAACTGACGAAAGAGCAGCGGGCGCTCGTCGAGCAACTGGCGCGCGCCCTGCCCAAGGAGAAGTTTGAGCCTCGCGAGCACGAGGACGCGCCCGAGGACCGGAACATCTTCGAGCGCGTGAAGGACATTTTCGGGTAGCGTGCCGCGCTCGACCTGGCCGGCGTTCGCCCTGCGCGTCGACGATGCCGCCCATCTCAATCGCGAGATCCTGTCGGTCGTGCTCAACGACCTCGGCGCGACGGCCATCGAGGGCGACCTTTTCGAAGATCCGGTCGTCCGAGTTCATTTCACGAACACCGCGGCGCGGGATCTCGCCGTGCAGCGTGTGCGGGCGGAAACATCAGGTCACGCCACCGTCGATCCGATTGACATTCCTGATGAGGGTTGGGCGGAACGATCGCAGGCAAGCCTGGGGTCCGTCCGTGTGGGTGCGTTGATTATTCAGCCGCCCTGGAATTCTCCGGCCAGCGATGCGCTCCGCATCGTCGTCGAACCCTCAATGGGCTTCGGCACCGGCCATCATCAATCCACGCGGGTCTGTCTTCTGGCCGTGCAGCGGCTCGACCTGCGCGGCTGCCGCGTGGTCGATGTTGGCACTGGATCCGGGGTACTGGCCATCGCTGCGCTCAAGCTGGGGGCTCGGTCCGCCGTGGCGCTCGACATCGATGATGACGCCCTGGACTCCGCACGCCGGAACGTCGCAGCCAATGGACTGGAAGGCCGGATCGAACTGGTCGCCGGTGACGTCCGGCAATGGTCCGGGCCCGAAGCCGATGTCGTCACGGCGAACCTGACGGGGCCTCTTCTGAGGCAGGCGGGTGGGATGCTCTGCCGCATGGCGCGATCCGCCGGACACATTGTGGTTGGAGGACTCACCCTCGAGGAGGAGCGGGATGTAATCGAGGCGTTTCAGCCTGCCGCCGACGTCGTGTGCCGAGATCTGGAAAATGACTGGGCCGGCCTTACGTTCAGGCGGCGATAACTCAGAGGTTGCCCCAAAGGAACATCAGGACGGACATGGCGGCCACGGCCATCGCGTCCGACCGCAGCGTCAATCCGCCCATCGCGACGAGCCGCGCGCCTCGCGCGCTCGCCTCTGCCAGCTCCTGCGGGCTCCAGCCTCCTTCTGGGCCGATCATCACGACGGCGCGCTCTGGTCTGGTCAGTTTAGCCAGACTGCCGATCGGATCGACCGTTCCCCTTCGCGCCGATGGTTCAACCAGCAGAAGGCGCATCTCCTTCTCGTCAGCCTCCCGCTTGATAAACGCACCGAACGAGACGGGCGGCTGAACGGTGGGCAGCACGGCGCGCCCGCACTGCTTGACGGACGCCAGCGCTATCCGTTCCCAGCGCTCGACCCGCAGGCCAACGGTCTTAGGACGCGTCTCTGTGTGGGTCGTTACCAGGGGCTGGATCTCCGTGACACCGAGCATCACGGCATCGCGGACGACATCATCCATCTTGTGGCCCTTGAGCAGGGCCTGCGCGAGGGTGACTCGCACCGAGGCCTCTCGGGCAGGCTCCGAGGGACCGACCACTCTGGCGGTGACGCGGCTGGCATGGACGGTCTCAACACGTGCCGCGCATTCACGCCCCATCCCGTCGAAGACGGTGATTGGTGCGCCCGCCTTGATGCGCAGCACGCGCGTCAGGTGCGCGGCTTCGCCGGCGGGGATAGTGATCTCGCTCGCTCCATCCTCGAGTCCCGGCACGAAGACACGCGGGTGCATGCCGGGATTATACGAGGCGCCAACCTCCGCTCGGCCAGCTCGGCCGCTGATTCGATCGAAGTCTTGTTATACTCCGCACGCGATGTTCTTTCGCGGCCAGACTGTCGGGAAGTACAGGATCGTGTCCCCGCTCGGCAGCGGCGGGTTTGGCACGGTCTACCTGGCCGAAGACACGTGGATCGACAAGAAAGTGGCCATCAAGGTCCCGCATCGCCAGACCGTCGATTTCGGCGAGCTGCTGCGCGAGCCACGGCTGCACGCGAGTCTGAGCCATCCGAACGTCGTCTCGATCCTCACGGCCGAAAAGCAGGACAACGTGTTCTTCATCGTGATGGAGTACGTGCCGGGCGAAACGCTCGAAACGATCATCACGCGGGAGGGCGCGCTCGAGATTCCGCGGGTCCTCGATTATTCCTGCCAGATCTTGAACGCGGTGGATCATGCGCATCGGCAGGGCGTGATTCATCGGGATCTCAGGCCAGGGAATGTACTCGTGTCCGACGGGGGTGTGGTCAAGGTCGCCGACTTCGGCACGTCGCGGTTTCTGGAAATCGCCGCCCATGGCACGACCGTCATCGGCAGCCCGCCCTACATGGCTCCCGAGCAATTTCAGGGCAAGGCGGTCTTCGCCTCCGACTTGTACTCCGTCGGCGTGACGATGTACCAGATGCTGACGGGCACGCTTCCGTATGACACGCCGAGCCCGGCCGATCTCGAGCGGCTCCTGCGCGGCGAGCTCGTATCGCCACCGAGGCTGAGAAACGCGAAGATCCCGAAACGGCTGAACGACATCGTGGTCAAGTCGATGGCCGCCGATCTCACGACGCGCTATTCACGCGCCGCGGATTTTCTCGACGACGTGGTGGCCATTGGAGCGAGAAACGTGCGGCGTCCGGTGGCCTCCGCGGTGGCCGTCCATGACTCGCATACCCCCACCGAAGACGTGCAGGACATCCAGACGCGTCTCCGGGCGCGCGAGGCGCCGTCGCCGCGCTTCTGCTGGCATTGTCGCAAGCCGCTCCATGCCAAATCGGATCGCTGCCCATTTTGTGGCGAAGCGCAGTGATGGTAAAATCGCATCAGTCGATGCGCGGCTCCCCGCCTCGGACGCCTCCCCTCAGTTCGCTCGTCGTCAAGGAGTAGTCGATGAGTTTTGCCGGTACCGGAAAGGTCTGGATGAACGGTACGCTCGTGGACTGGGCCGATGCGAAGATCCATCTCGCATCGCACGTGGTCCACTACGGCAGCGGCGTCTTCGAGGGCATGCGGTGCTATGAGACGCCGCGCGGATCGGCGTGCTTCCGGCTCGACAGCCACGTCAATCGGCTCTTTGGCTCCGCGAAGATCTATCGCATGGAGCTCGGAACGACGGAGATGGCGTTCCAGGAAGCCGTGCTGGAAACGATCGCGGCGAATCGATTCAGGGCGTGCTACATCAGGCCAATCGTTTACCGAGGATATGGTGCGCTCGGCGTCAACCCGTTCCCTTGTCCGGTTGACATGGCCATCCTCTGCTGGGAATGGGGCGCCTACCTTGGCAGCGAAGCCATCGAAGAAGGGGTCGACGTGAAGGTCAGCTCGTGGACGCGTTTTGCGCCGAACACGCTGCCCGCGCTGGCCAAGTCGACTGCCAACTACGCCAACTCGCAGCTCATCAAGATGGATGCGATTATCGACGGCTATGCGGAAGGTATCGCACTCGACACGTCAGGATTCGTAAGCGAAGGCAGCGGCGAGAATCTTTTCCTCGTACGGGATGGCGTCCTCTACACTCCCACGTTGACCGCCTCGATTCTGCCCGGGATCACGCGAGACACCGTGATCACTCTCGCCAAGGATCTTGGCTACACCGTGCGGCAGGAACCGATCGCTCGAGAGATGCTGTACATCGCCGACGAACTGTTTTTCTCGGGAACCGCCGCCGAAATCACACCCATTCGCTCGGTGGACAAGATACAGATCGGCAATGGCCGTCGCGGTCCCATCACGGAGGCGCTGCAGCAGGCGTTCTCCGACGCCATCAATGGCACGATTCCCGACCGTCGCGGCTGGCTCACGTTCGTATATCCGGAAGAAGCCGAACTGCGTTCGTCGGCCCGGACGGCCAAAGCCCGATAGTTCTTCCGCATCGGACGCGGCATGCACCTACACGACCTCCTGAAAATCGCCGTCGAGCGAGGCGCCTCAGATCTTCACCTGAAGGTCGAGAGCCACCCCGTGTTGCGGGTGAGCGGACAGCTCGTGCCGCTCACCGATGTGCGGCGGCTCGACCCGGCCGACACCGCCGCCATCGCCGCCGCCGTCATGACGGCTGAGCAGCGCGAGCGGTTCAAAGACGGCCTCGAGCTCGATATCGCCTACAGCGTGGGAGGCCTCGGGCGCTTTCGCTGCAACATCTTTCAGCAGCGCGGCACGACCAGCCTCGTCATCCGGGTCATCCCCATCGTTATCTCGACCATCGAAGAGCTCGGCCTTCCCTCGGTGCTCAGTCTCATCGCAGCCGAGGAACGCGGCCTGGTGCTGGTCACGGGCACCACCGGTTCGGGCAAGAGCACCACGCTTGCATCCCTCGTCCATCAGATCAACTGCACGCGCTCGGCACACATCGTGACGGTGGAAGACCCCATCGAGTTTCTGCATCGTGACATCCGCTCGATGGTGAATCAGCGCGAGGTGGCAGTGGACACGCGCTCGTTTGCGCAGGCGGTCCGGAGCGCGCTTCGCCAGGATCCGAATGTCATCCTCATCGGCGAGATGCGCGACCTCGAAACGATCGACACGGCCCTTGTCGCCGCCGAGACGGGTCATCTCGTGCTCTCCACGCTGCACACGCTCGACGCGGAGGAGACGATCAATCGCGTCGTGAGCGTGTACCCGACGCACCAGCAGCGGCAGGTGCGACTTCAGCTGGCCAGCATTCTCAAGGCGGTCATTTCTCAACGCCTTCTGCCCCGTGCCGATCGACCGGGCCAGTGCGCCGCCGTCGAGGTCATGGTCACCACACCCTTCATCCGCGAATGCATCATCGATCCCGATCGGGCCCACTTGATCGCTGGCGCCATTGCCGCAGGCACCTCCGAGTACGGCATGCAGACGTTCGACCAGGCGATCTTCGCGTTGCACAGCCAGGGACTGGTGACCCTCGAAGAGGCGCTCCGCTCGGCTTCGAACCCCGCGGACTTCAAGTTGAAGGTCGGGGGAATTTCGTCCACGGCCGACGTGAGCCGTGACACGATGGCGCCCGGGGGCGGCAACAAGACGGCTCCCGACATTTCCCGCTTCCGCTGATTTCATTGTGGTCCTCGATCGCGCGGCGGCCCGGGTGCGAAAGACGGACGCCGGCATGATCGAGCATGCCTGAACGACACCCCTCGGCCTACGGTGCGGCCCTCGCTCTCGTGGCGCGCCGCGAGCTGTCCGTCGCACAGCTGACCGACCGCCTCAAGCGCCGCGGCTTCGACGAGAACGCCATCGACGACGCAGTCAGGCAGCTCCGCGATCGCGGTGCGGTGGACGATGTGCGCGTGGCCCTTGGCCGAGCGCGGCAGGATGCACTCAAACGCCGAGGGCCAAGGCGGATACTGCTCCAACTCCACGCCATCGGGATCAGCGATGACGTGGCGCGCGAAGCCGTGCGGCAGGTCTTTGCCGATGGCGAGGAGAGCCGAACGCTCGAACAGGCGTTCGAGAGACGCGTCAGAACGTCGCGCGTGGACCTTGCGGATAGAGACTCCGTGAGAAAGCTCCAGGCGCACTTGATTCGACGCGGGTTCTCCCCCAGCGCCGTGTCGGCCCTCGTCCGTGAGCGCGCCGGCTCGGACCGTTCGCGACGGTCACGCTAGAATAGACGTTCATGAACTCTCAGGAGACTCGCGGCTCGTTCCTGCGGTATTTCGAGAGGCGGGGACACCGCATCGTGTCCAGCTCGCCGCTCGTCCCGCACGACGATCCGACCTTGCTCTTCACCAACGCCGGGATGAACCAGTTCAAGGACGTCTTTCTGGGTCGAGAGCGTCGCGACTACCTGCGCGCCACGACGTCGCAGAAGTGCATGCGCGTCAGCGGGAAGCACAACGACCTCGAGAACGTGGGGCCGTCCCTTCGCCACCATACGTTCTTCGAAATGCTCGGCAATTTTTCTTTTGGCGACTACTTCAAGAAGGACGCGATTGCCTTCGCGTGGGAGCTGCTCACAGAGGTCTGGAAGCTGCCGCCCGATCGCCTGTGGGCCACCGTGTTCGCGGGAGAAGGCGACATTCCGCGCGACGTCGAGGCTCGGGAACACTGGTTGCGGTTCGTGCCGGCGGACCGGATTGCCGAGCTCGGCGCGGCGGATAACTTCTGGTCCATGGGCGACACGGGCCCATGCGGCCGATGTTCCGAGATCCACTATTTCCGGGGACCGGAGTTCCCCTGTTCTGAACCGGTGTGCCTGGGTGTCGCGTGCAGCTGCGATCGGTTCATCGAGATCTGGAACATCGTGTTCATGGAGTTCGACCGTCAGAGCGACGGGACTCGACACCCACTGCCCGCGCCCTCCATCGACACCGGCATGGGGCTCGAACGGATCACGGCGGTGCTCCAGGAGACTCTATCGAATTACGACACGGACATCTTTCGGCCGGTCATCGATGCCATTACCTCGCTGACGGGTGTTTCGTACGGGCCGCACGGATCAGGGCAAGACTCGCACGCCTCCGATGTGTCCATTCGCGTTATCGCCGATCACATCCGGGCCATGACGTTCCTGATAGCCGATGGCGTGGTGCCGTCGAACGAATGGCGCGGGTATGTCCTCCGGAAGATCATGCGGCGCGCCATGCGTCACGGAAAGAAACTGTCGATGCGCGAGCCGTTCCTCTTCGAGCTGGTTGACGTGCTCGTCAAAGAGATGGGACAGGCATATCCGGAATTAGGGGCGGGGCGCGATGCGATTCGTCAGGTGATCCGAGCCGAAGAAGAGCGCTTCGACGCCGTTCTGAACGATGGGCTCCCACGCCTCGAGGCCTTGATTCAGGAAACGGTGGCACGGGGCAACAAACGGCTGCCTGGCGATCAGGCGTTCCGCCTCTATGACACTTACGGGCTCCCATTGGACTTCATCGACGATGTCGTCGAGCAGGCGCATCTCGAGCTCGATCGAGAGGCGTTCGACAGCGCGCTCGAAGGCCAGCGCCAGAAAGCCCGGGCCGGCAGCGCCTTCGACGCGAAGAAGAGCGACGACCTCGTATTTCACTCCGACAAGACGCGGCAGGCGCTTCAGTCTGCCGTCGATCAGTTCGAGGGATACACAAGCACGCAGACGAGGAACGTGCCCATCCTCGCGGTGTTCGACGAGCAGCTGTCCGAAGTCGACCAGCTCGTGCAGGGTCAGGTCGGATTCATCGCTCTCGCTCGGACGCCCTTCTACGTCGAGGCGGGTGGACAGGTCTCCGACGTGGGCCGCATTTCGGCAGAGGATGGCAGTGGATCCGCCGTCGTCGAGGACGTCGTGCGTGCATCACATGTGCCCCGCCTGCATCGGGTCCGTGTCGATAACGGGCGCCTCCGGGCGGACGCCCTGGTGCATGCAGCGGTCAACAGCGAGGTGCGCGACAGCACCAGACGCAATCACACGGCGACGCACCTGCTTCACGCGGCGCTTCGACAGGTGCTCGGCCCGCACGTCAAGCAGGCCGGATCGCTCGTCGCGCCCGATCGCCTGCGATTCGATTTCGTCCACTTCTCGGCGCTGACGAAGGACGAGCTCGAGCGCATCGAGCGGCTGGTCAACGAGCAGATCGTCCACGATGCACCCGTTGATACCACGGTCAAGTCGACCGACGAAGCGATTGCCTCGGGTGCGATGGCGCTCTTCGGCGAGAAATACGGCGACCGGGTGCGCGTGGTGTCGGTTCCAGGCTTCAGTGTCGAGCTGTGCGGAGGGACTCACGTCGACCGGACGGGCCAGATCGGGGCTTTCGTCATTACAGCCGAAGAAGGAGTCGCCGCCGGAGTGCGACGGATCGAAGCGCTCACTGGCCTGGGGGCCGTGGCCCGGCACCAGTTCGATCGAGCACACCTCACAGAGGTCACGCGCGCCTTGAACGTGCCCGCCGGGCAGGTCGTCGATGCCGTGTCGAAGCTGCAGTCGGACGTGCGCCGCCTGGCGCGCGAAGTGACCGACCTCAAGCTCAAGGCAGCCGCAGGCTCACCGCGAGAGGACGCGGCGGCCGAGATCGCGACGGTCGATGGCGTCAAGCTGCTGGCGCGCCGCGCCGACGGGCTCGAGAAGGCCGCGATGCGCGCGCTCTCCGACACTCTACGCGACCGGCTCAAAAGCGGTGTCCTCGTACTGGCCGGATCGGCCGACGGCAAGGTGTCGATCGTGGTCAGCGTCTCGAAGGACCTCACCGACAGGGTCCATGCCGGACAGATCGTCAAGCAGATTGCCCCGATTGTCGGCGGCGGCGGCGGAGGACGGCCAGACTTCGCCGAGGCCGGCGGCAAGGATCCCTCGAAGATCGATGCGCTCCTCGACGAAAGTCGCAAGGTCGTCGAGCGGATGCTCGAATCAACGGCCCCGGCCGGATAGCCCGCCCTAACGCGTTCACCACCTCCAACCGATACACAGAGTACGTAGCCGCTCGTACCAGAGGGCTCATGTCCACATGGTCGAGCTAAACTCTTGATGTCCAAGACCTTTCCGCTCGTCACCGCGATCCTTTTGACCCTGACGGCAACCGCGCCCGTCGAGGCCCAGATCTATTCGTGGCGCGACGCCCGGGGCAATCTGGTGCTTTCTGACAGACGGCTGGATCCGGCCGCCCGGTCGTTCGACGTTCCGGGCTCGACGGTCCGGACGACCAAACCAAAGTCCCCTTATCCCGAAATCTACGACGTGCACATCGAGCGGCAGGCGGCGGCCGAGGGCGTGCGACCCGAACTGGTGCGCGCCGTCATCCAGGTCGAGTCGGCGTTCAATCCCCATGCCCGATCCTCCAAGGGCGCGAAGGGTTTGATGCAGCTGATGCCGGCGACGGCGTCCGAGCTCGGCGTTCTGAACGCCTTCGACCCCGCGGAGAACATTCGAGGCGGCGTGGCGTATCTGAGACGCCTGCTCGACCGCTACGACGGCAACGAGGAACTGGCCCTTGCGGCGTACAATGCCGGCCCATTGTCGGTCGATCGGCACGGACAACAGGTACCTCCCTACGCCGAAACGCGCGCCTACGTCACGAAGGTCAGGCGCGCCACCGCGCCGAGGCCACGATCGGGCCACGTCGTCTACAAGATCGTCGAGATGGTGGATGGCAGACCCATCCCGCGCTACTCGAACGCGCGTCCGGCGACCGGCGACTACGAAGTCGTCCCGGTTCGCTGAGCGGCAAGCGGCCAGAAAATTCAGCCAACAACACTGCGAGAGCTTGAGGGGCCGAAGGCGAGCTTCTTCCGCGCGGCCGAACCGCGGGCGCGCAGCCGAACTGACTCCACTACGGGATCGGCCGTGGTCGCTATGATATGATTATGCGTTTGTGGGCTGGCCATCGGGCGCCATCGAGGGCCCTTCGGCCACTTTTCCAGAGGATTTGAACGACGTGGCGACTCACGCATCAGCGCTCAAGGCGCACCGACAGAGCCTCAAGCGGCGGGAACACAACCGGGAGCTGCGCAGCCGGCTTCGGAGTGCGCTCAAGAAGATCCGGACGGCGGTTGACGCCCGCGATCAGGCCGGCGCGAAGAATCAGCTTCGAGACACCGTTTCCCTGATCGACAAGATGGCCAGCAAAGGCGTCATCCACCGAAACGCCGCGAGCCGCTACAAGTCCCGACTCACCGTCCGGATCGCCGGGTTGTCCAAGGGCGCCTAGCGGTCGCGTCGCCGGCCGTTCGCCTATCCTGGTTTCGACTGACAGTCGCACAGCTCCACGACCAGTCGCTCGAAGAGCACGCGCGCTTCGCCTCCCGAGGTCTTGAGCGCGAGGTCGGTTCGGAAGATCGCTTCGACGGCATCCCGGAGCCGGGCGCTCCTCATCTTCGTCCGAACGAACCAACCCAGCTGGCCCAGCACCTTGAGTGGCTCCTCGCCGCCCTCGAGAATGAGGGCGACCTCTTTGAGCGCCCGCGCAGGCTGTCGCTGCTCGATGGCGTTGGTAACGGCCCAGTCGTCGAGCGAGATCTCAGCGCCGAGAATCTCGCGCACGTCGGCGACACTGATTGATTTCGAGCCCAGCGTATAGAGCATCAGACGCTCGAAGTCGGCTCTGAGTCGTCCGATGTCGGCTCCGCTTCGGCGCGCCAGCAGCTCCACACCTTTCGGCTCGATCGTGACGGCCTGCTCCTCGCCTCTGCGCCTGATCCACCGGCGTGCATCGTCCTCGCCCTCGAGGCCCGCGCAGTTCACGACCACCGCGCGCTCGAGCAGTATCCGCGTGATGCGCCGCCGGCTGTCGAGGGCCGCCGCCACCAGCACGAGCGTCGCGTGCGCGAATGGCTCGTTCAGGTACTTCTCGAGCGCCTGCTGATCCCGTTCCGCCTGCTCGCTCTCGCGCTTCGGAATCAGCAGCCGTTCGGCCTGCAGCACGAGGACGACCCGGCGCGGCGCCATCATGGGCAGCGTCCGCACCGCGTCGAGCACGTCGTCAACCGTGGCTTCCCCACCGTACAGGCGCTCGACGTTGAAGGCGCGCAGGTCCGCCTCGACACTCTCGGCAAACGCCGCCGCCAGATCCGCCCGCCCCACATCGTCGTCTCCTGTGATGAGATAGACAGGGGCCAGACGACCCGATTCGATCTGCTTGCCGACGATGGCTGGCGTGGCGGGGGGAACGGACAAGGACACGCGCCTAGAACGCCTCGAGGATGGCGCTGACGAGCGACCGCGCGAAATCGTTCATCACGCGGTCGAAGGCGTTCGATTCCTGCCCGAAGAACGCATTGGGATCGAGGGCGTCGGTTCCGCCGGCCGCCTCATAGTCCTCGCGGAACGACAGTGAGGGATTCTCCCAGATGATCTTGTTCGTGGTCATGTCCTTGAACTGAATCCGCGCCGAGAGGACGATGACGTATCGCGCGGCCTGCTGCTCCGACGTGAAGGCCGTCGGGTAGAGCCCGACGCCGGTGATCTCGCCGAGCAGGAGGCCGTCAATGCCCGTGTTCTGCGGCAGGATCTTGTATTTACCGCGCCCGATGAACTCCGCGCGGACCTTGTCGGTCAGGCGCTGTTCGAGCTCGAAATAGCTGGTCCGGTTCACGAAGACAGGAATACCAATCGTCTGGATGTACGGTGGAAGGAACGAACCGTGCCCGGCAAGCGAGTAGCCGCATCCTGAGAGCGACAGGAGCAGCACGATCGGCGCTACCTGCTTGATCAGTCGAATCAACGCCCGCACGCCTGTTAGCATACTCCTCTTCGCGCGCTCGGAATCCATTCCAGTCGCACCGGCTTACCGAACCACGATATTCACCAGACGCCCCTGGGCAACAATCACCGTCTTGACCTCTTTCCCCGACGTGTGGAGCTGCACGGCCGGATCAGCCAGCGCGCGCTCGCGAAGCTCGTCCTCAGACAGATCGACCGGCACGGTGAGCCTGGCCCGCAGTTTGCCATTGACCTGAACCGGGAGGATGATCGCTTCCGCACGCGCCACATCAGCATCGAATCGGGGCCAGCTTGTGGCGCTCAACCCTCCCGAATGGCCGAGGCGCTCCCAGAGCTCTTCCCCCATGTGCGGCGCAAACGGTGACAGCAGAACCACCAGGGCCTCGAGAGCTTCCTTGAGAACCACACGAGTTCCGGTCCGCTCCAGGACGGCCGCCGATGTGCCTCGTGGCCCGCCGATGCTGTGCCCTGCCTCATCGCAGAACGCATAGAGTTGATTGACGAGCTCCATCAAGGCGGAGATGGCCGTGTTCAAGTGGAATCGTTCCACGAGATCGACGGTGACGCGACGAATCGTGTCATGCGTTTTTCGCCGCAGGGCTCGATCCGACTCCGTGAGCTCCTGGCCCGGCACATCAGCCGGGAGAGCGGCGAGATCGTCGGCCCACTGATCGACGAGCCGCCACACCCTCGCGAGAAAGCGCGCGCTGCCATCGAGCCCCGCGTCGGTCCACTCGATCTCTTTTTCCGGCGGCGCGACGAACATCACGTAGAGGCGCAGGGCGTCGGCGCCCGATCTCCCGATCATGTCGTCGGGATCGACGACGTTGCCTTTCGACTTGGACATGACCGCCCCGTCTTTGAGCACCATCCCCTGCGTGAGGAGGTGTGTGAACGGTTCGGTGTCGTCCACGAGGCCCAGGTCCTTGAAGACCCGCGCGAAGAACCGCGAGTAAATCAAGTGCAGAATGGCGTGCTCGACGCCGCCGCTGTAGAAGTCGACCGGCAGCCAGTACCGCCCCTTCGCCGGCTCGAGCGGCATCTGATCGTTCGTCGCATCGCAGAACCTGTAGAAGTACCACGATGAATCGAAGAATGTGTCCATCGTGTCGGTTTCGCGACGACCCATCCCGCCGCAGGTCGGACACTTGACGCGGACAAACTCCTCCACCTGCGCGAGCGGCGAGTCGCCGCGACCCGTGAATGTCGTCACCTTGGGCAGCTCGACGGGCAGCTGATCGTACGGAACGGGAACGACGCCGCACGTGTCGCAGTAGATGATGGGGATGGGCGTGCCCCAGTAGCGCTGGCGCGAGATTCCCCAGTCCTTCAACCGGTACTGCACCGCGCCTCGGCCGAGCCCTTCGGCCTCCGCCATCTTCGTCATGCGCTGGATGGCGACGTCCGACGCCAGGCCCGAGAACTCGCCGGAGTCCTCGAGATGGCCGGGGCCGTCATACGGCGTTTCCAATCCATCGTCGGAGAGACGCTCGCCCGCCGGCTGAATCACAACCTTGATCGGCAAGCCGTACTTGCGGGCGAACTCAAAGTCGCGCTGATCGTGAGCGGGCACGGCCATGATCGCGCCGGTGCCGTACTCGCCGAGCACGAAGTTGGCGATCCAGATGGGCACACTTTGGCCGGTGAACGGATTCATCGCTCGACGCCCGGTATCGATGCCCTCTTTGTCGAGCTCACCCGTCACGCGCGCGGTGCGGTCCTGCGCCCGAAAGCGCTCGGCTACCTTGCAGACCGCGTCAAATGCCGGATCGTCAGAAGAGAACCGGTTGAGGATGGGATGCTCCGGCGCGAGCAAGACAAACGTCGCGCCGAAGATGGTGTCGATGCGGGTCGTGAAGATCTCAATCGACTCCTGCTCGGACGGCGAGCTCGCAGGCACCAGCGGGAATCGGACGAACGCGCCTTCCGACCGCCCGATCCAGTTTCGCTGCATCGTCAGGACCTTGTCCGGCCACTCGCCGAGCGTCTCGGTACGCGCGAGCAGGTCGTCGGCATAGGCCGTGATCCGGAGGAACCACTGTTCGAGCTCGCGGGAGACCACCCGCGTGCCGCACCGCCAGCACGCGCCATCGACGACCTGTTCGTTGGCCAGCACGGTCTGGCAGCTCGGACACCAGTTGACGGTGGACTTCTTCCGGTACGCCAGGTCGCGCTCGAACATCTTGAGGAACAGCCACTGATTCCACTTGTAGTACGAGGGCTGGCAGGTCGCCAGCTCGCGTTCCCAGGCGTAGCTGATGCCAAGCCGCTGGAGCTGACCCTTCATGTGGGCGATGTTCGCCAGCGTGGACGTTTCGGGATGAATGCCGCTCTTGATAGCCGCATTTTCCGCCGGCAGCCCGAACGCATCCCAGCCGAACGGGTGCAGGACGTTGTAGCCCATCAGGCGCCTCACGCGTGCCGTCACGTCGCCGATGATGTAGTTGCGAACATGACCGACATGCGCGTGCCCTGAGGGATAGGCGAACATCTCGAGACAGTAGAACTTGGGCCGAGACGGATCTTCGGTCACCTCGAACGCGCGCGCTTCCGTCCAACGGCGCTGCCACTTGCGATCGAGTTCCTGTGGTATGTAGTCAGCCATCGAGATGGTGGGAGCGTCCGCGGGCAGATTCGCTCGGTCTTTCCATTATAGCCGCCAGTATCGACGCTGGGCCTCGACCACCTTGGCGATGGCGTCGCGCGATCGGGCGGTCGGTCCCAACATTTCATCGCCGTCAGGAACCCCGTCGCCGGCGAGCGTCTCGATGGTGCCCGTCAGACATGCCGCAAGCGCGCGGAGATCGTAGCCGCCCTCAGTAACCGCCATCAGGCGCCCACCGGAACAGGCATCCGCAACGCGACAGAGCTCGCGGTTCAGATGTCTGAACCCTGCATCTGACATGCGCATGCCACCCAGCGGATCCCGTTCATGCGCATCGAAGCCCGCTGAGACGATGACGAGCTCCGGTTTGAACTGATCGAGCACCGGCACGACGACCTTCTCGAAGACCAGCGCATAGTCACCGTCCGTCGCGCCGGCATCGAGCGGAATATTGACGGTCTTTCCTGCGCCAGACCCCAACCCCACTTCGCCGGCAGCCCCAGTCCCCGGGTAGTACGGAAACTGGTGAGTGGACACATACAGCACCCGCGGGTCGCGGTAGAAGATCTCCTGCGTGCCGTTGCCATGATGGACGTCGTAGTCAACGATGGCGACACGACTGAAGCCGCGCGCGATCGCATGGGCGGCTGCGGCAGCGGCGTTGTTGTACAAACAGAATCCCATGGCACGTGCAGATTCAGCGTGATGTCCAGGCGGCCGAACAAGACAGAGGGCCCTGCGCGCCGACCCTTCCACCACAAGCTCCACCGCCTGAAGGGCGGCGCCCGCGGCGAGGAGCGCGACCGCGTGCGACTCTGGCGACGTGAAGGTGTCGGGGTCGAGCGCGACGGCGCGGCCCGATGTCCCCGCGATCGTGTCCAGATGCCGGGCGGTGTGTACCCTGAGCAGCTCGTCACGCGTCGCCGCGCGGGGTGCCATCACCGTGCCGCCTCTCGATCGGAAGGCGTCGGCGACAACATCCATGACTTCCGCGCGCTCGACCCGCTCGGGGTGACCGGGCGGCGTCAAATGATCGCCGAACACCTCCCCGCCGATCAGGACGACGGTCTCGAGACTCGTCGTCATCACCGCTCCTCCAGCACGAGCCTCTGGGCTCGCGTCTCGAGGTCGATGAGGGAGTGCTCGATCTGCAACCGCTTCTCTTCCATCGCCGTCGCGTCAGCGTCGGGCGCGACGTGGACGAGCGAGCCGATGACGAGCGCGACTCTCGTGAATGGTTTCGGGATGGCCGTGCGGTCCCAGGTGCCGAGCGTCCAGCTACTCCGGGCTTCGAAGTGAAACGGGACGACAGGGTTGCCGGTCGCCTTGGCCAGCCAGACGGCTCCCGGCTGCACGACGCGCGCGGGTCCACGCGGTCCATCGACGGCAAAACCAGCGGGCAACCCCCGCTCCATGTCGCGTTTCATTTGAAGGAGCGCCTTCAGCCCGCCCCGCGTCGTCGATCCGCGGGCGGTGCCGTAACCAAATCGTGTGATGAGCCGCGCGATCCACTCGCCATCGAAGTTTCGGCTAATCATCACCACGATCCCACGATGGCGAAAATAGTACGTCGCCGGCAGGATGCGTCCGTGCCAGAACGCCATGACCGGCTGCGACCCATGCGTCGACGCTTCTTCGAAATGCTCCATGCCTTCAACGCGCCACGACCAGGTGCGGCCGATCGCTGCAACCAGCGGATACCCTACCGCCACGATTGCCGCGATCTCGGCTCGCTTGAGGCGCGACTGCTGCCAGTCGGGTCTGGCTGTCACATTCCGTCGTATTGCGGTCCGCCTCCACCCTCGGGCGGAACCCACGTGATGACCTGGTAGGGATCCATGATGTCGCACGTCTTGCAGTGGACGCAGTTCGACGCGTTGATCTGCAGCCGCTGCCCGGCTCCGTCGCCAGCCGGCACGATCTCATACACGTTGGCCGGGCAGAATTTCGTGCACGGGTGGCCGTATTCCGCGCCACAGATCGTCTCGCAGACATCGGTCTCCACGAGCAGGTGCGAGGGCTGATCCTCGTCGTGCCGCGTCGCTGAATAGTGAACGTTGGTGAGCTTGTCGAACGTGAGCCGTCGATCGGGCTTCGTGCCTTGCGGCAAGGCCGAGGGATCGCTTGTCCGATCGCCGTAATACTGGCGGAGTGTCGCGACGCGATCGGATCCCTTGTGCGCCTGTAAGGGCCGCCACCACCAGCCGCCCGTCAGAAGCGAGAGACCGGAAAAGGCCAGGCCTGCCGGCAGCCCGAGCGAAAACGCCTGGTGCACGTTGCGCACGGGATACAGTTCACGGCGGACAAAGCTGCCGTTGACGCGATCGTCGAACCCCTTCAACCGCGCGGCCGACACATCGTTGGCACGAATCGCGTCGAAAGCCGTCTCGGCGGCCAGCATCCCCGTCTTGATGGCGAGGTGGATGCCTTTCAGACGGAACGAGTTGAGGAACCCTCCCGCATCGCCCACAATCAGCGCACCGTCGGTGTGGCAGCGGGGAATCGTGTACCAACCGCCTTCCGGCAACGCCTTCGCGCCGTAGCGAACCAGCTGCCCCCCGTGCAGCAGATCTTTCACGAGCGGGTGCATCTTGAATCGATTGAACGCATCGTGCGGATCGAACAATGGATCCTTGTAGTCGAGGCCTGCGACAAACCCGACCGAGAGACGGCCTTCGGGCATCGCGTAAATGAACCCGCCGCCGAACTCTTCAAACCGCAGCGGATAGCCCATCGTGTGAATGACGGTCCCCGGAGCCACGCGATCGGCCGGCACCTCCCACAGCTCCTTGATCCCGATGGCATAGACCTGGGGATTCGTTCCCGCCAGCGACGGCTGCGATCGGAGCAGTTCCTTGGTCAGGCTGCCTCGCACGCCCTCGGCCAGAATCGTGACTTTCGCCCGGATGTCCACACCGGGTTCGAAGTTGGAGCGCCGTTCCCCGTGCTTGCCGATGCCGCGATCGCCGGTCCTGACGCCCGCAACGCGGCCATCCTCAACAATCAGCTCGCTGCCGGCGAACCCGGCAAAGATATCGACCCCGGCCGCCTCGACCAGCCCGGCGAGCCACTGCACGAGGCGATTCAGCGACACGATGTAATTGCCGTGATTGCGGAGCGGTGGCGGCGTGAACGGAAACTTGATGCGCGACTGCTCGGTCAGAAAGTAGATGCGATCCTCATGGACCTCAGTCGTCACCGGCGCGCCCTGCTCGGCGAAGTCGGGCACCAGTTCGCGAAGGCCGATGGGATCGAGGATGGCGCCGGACAGCATGTGCGCGCCGGGCTCGCGCGCCTTCTCGAGTACCGCGATCGTCACCTTCTCGCCGCCCGCCTGCTCCTGCAGCTGCGAAAGACGGAGGGCGGCGGCGAGCCCCGCCGGCCCGCCTCCCACAATGGCAACGTCAACGTCCAGTGTTTCGCGTTCCACTGAGCAGGGGTCGGTTACTTCTGCAGCTCGGCGACAATTGCGGGCGCAATCTCGAACAGATCGCCGGCGATGCCGTAGTCGGCGACCTCGAAGATGGGCGCATCCGGATCCTTGTTGACCGCGACAATCGTTCGCGCGCCCTTCATCCCGACGACGTGCTGGATCGCGCCGGAGATGCCCACCGCGACATAGAGCTTCGGCGCAACCGTCTGACCCGAGCTGCCAATTTGCCGCTCCATGGGCAACCAGCCCGCGTCGCAGATCGGACGCGACGCGGCGAGCTCGGCGCCAAGTGCCTTCGCAAGGTTCTCGGCCAGTGCCAGGTGCTCCTGTCCTTTGATCCCGCGGCCCACAGCCACGATTCTTTCGGCTTGCGTGAGGTCAACGGCCTGCTTGGCTTCCTGAAAGGGGGCTTCGGGCCGCTGGCGGATGGCCGCCGCATCCACGCTGATGTCGAGCCGGCGGATCGACGCCGGCGCCGAACCCCGTCGGGCAGCGTCCGCCCGAAAGGCGCCAAGCTGAAACGTGACGAAGTGAGGTGGACTGCCTTCTGGCGCGACGTCCGCCGTCAGCTTGCCTTGAAACATCGGCCGCACGAACACCACGGGCGTCCCCACTTGCTTGAATCCCGTCGCATCGGTGATGAGCGCCCGATCGAGGCGCGCGGCCAGTTGCGGGGCGAAGTCCCGGGTCTGGTAGGTGTGCGGCAGAAACACCAGGTCAGGGGACAGCATGCCGACCGCCGCGGCCAGTGCCTGGACGAATCCGTCAGGTGTATACGGCTCGAGCGCGGCGTGCTCAATCGTCACCACCTCGCTGACGGCCGCCCCGGCAAGCTCCCGAGCAGATGCCTGCACATCGCGACCGGCGAGCGCGACGACGACCGGGCTCCCGCCCGGCATTTGTTGCGCGGCAGCCACGGTCTCCCAAGTGGCGCGGTTCAGTTTGCCGTCCCGCTGTTCCCCGACCACGAGGATCATGACAGCACGCGCGCCTCCTCGCGCAGTCTTCGCACCAGCTCTTTGGCCGCTTCAGCGGGCGTGCCCTCGATCATCTGCGTCTTCTTGCCCTTTTCGGGTACATACAGGCTCACGATACTCTGGCGAGGGCTCGCGTCAGGAGCGGCGATCTTGCGGATCTCCTTCTTCTTCGCCGCCATGATGCCTTTGAGCGTGGCGTATCTCAGCTGGTTGATCCCGCTCTGGATGGTCAGCACGGCCGGGAGCGACATGCCGACCCATTGAAACCAGCCGCCTTCGAGCTCTCGCTTCACGCGCAGGGCGCCATCCTCGACCTGCACGTCCATGATGATGGTCGCGTGCGGCATGCCCAGACGCTCGGCGAGGATCACCCCGGTCTGCGCGAAGCCCTGATCGTCGGACTGCAGGCCCGTCAGGATCAGGTCGAAGGCGTCGCCGCGCATCGCTTCGGCCAGCGCGGCGGACACGACGAAGGCATCGGCGGAACCGAGCCGGTCGTCTTCCACGTGAATGGCCCGGTCGGCACCGCGTGCGAGCGCCTCACGAATCACCTGCGCCACGCGGGCAGGCCCCGCCGAGCAGACGACGACCTCCCCGCCGTGTTTCTCGCGCAGACGCAGGCCCTCTTCCAGGGCGTACGCGTCCGGTTCGTTCATCTCAAAGCTGGCGTCCTGCTCGCGAAACCAGGTCCGCGCCTCGTTCAGGCGAGGCTGCCATTCCCTGGTCGGCACCTGCTTGACGCACACCGCAATCTTCATGATCGTGTTTCTGTCAACGCACGTTTCAGTCCGCGACGACACTCGAACGGCGTTATCGGTGGACCGCCCGGACTCCCCGTCGGCGGGACCCGTACGACGCTCAAGCCTGATACCGCTTGAACAAGAGCGCGGCGTTGGTGCCGCCGAACCCGAAGGAGTTACTGAGCGCGTACGTGATTTCCGCTGGCCGGCTCACGCCGGGAACGTAGTCAAGGTCGCAGTCAGGATCCGGATTTTCGAGATTGATGGTCGGCGGAATCGTGCCGCGCTCGATGGCCAGTGCCGTGATCCCGGCCTCGAGGCCGCCGGCTGCGCCGAGCAGATGCCCCGTCATGGACTTGGTTGACGAGATGGCCACGGTGTAAGCGTGGTCGCCAAAGCACCGCTTGATGGCGAGCGTCTCGAGCCGATCGTTGTGAGGCGTGGAGGTGCCGTGCGCATTGATGTATTGCACGTCGGACGGCGCCACACCCGCGTGCTTGAGCGCCATGCGCATCACCCGCACGGCGCCGTCACCATCCTCCGAAGGCGCCGTGATGTGGTACGCGTCGGCGGCCATTCCGTAGCCCACGAGCTCCGCATGGATTCGTGCGCCTCGGCGGCGCGCGGTCTCCAGCTCTTCGAGGATCAGGACGCCCGCCCCCTCTCCAATGATGAACCCGTCGCGATCGATGTCGAATGGGCGACTGGCCCGCTCGGGTTCATCGTTCCGCGTGGACAGCGCACGCATGGCCGCGAATCCGCCGACACCCATCGGCGTGATGGCGGCTTCAGAGCCTCCGGCGATCATGACATCGGCATCCCCGCGCCGGATGATTTCGAATGCGTCGCCGATCGCGTGCGCCGAGGCCGAGCAGGCCGTGCACGTCGCCGAATTCGGCCCTTTCGCCCCGAACCTGATCGAGACCTGCCCCGCCGCCAGGTTGATGATCGCCGAGGGAATGAAGAAGGGGGAGATCTTCCGAGGACCGCCGTCGAGCAGCGCCTTGTGCTCGCGCTCGATGGTCGAGAACCCCCCGATGCCCGAGGCAATGAACACGCCGGTGCGCGATGCGCAGGCGGGATTGACCTTGTACCCGGCATTGTCCATCGCAAACTGCGAGGCGGCCACCGCGAACTGGATGAAGACATCCATCTTCTTGATGTCCTTCTTCTCGATGAACTGCAGCGGATCGAAGCCCTTGACCTCGCCCGCGATCTGCGCGGAAAAGGCGGAGGCATCGAATCGCGTGATGCGACCGATGCCGCTCCGACCCGCACAGAGAGCCACCCAGTTCGCTTCGGTGCCGATCCCCAGTGAGGACACCAAGCCGACGCCTGTGATTACGACTCGCCTGCTCAACCTGCCTCCGCGACGCTCCGGTCGAGAACCCTTCTCGACGGCTATTTCTTGGTTTTGGCGTGCGACTCGATGTAGTCGATGGCTTCCTTGACGCGCGTGATCTTCTCCGCGTCCTCGTCAGGAATCTCGATGCCAAACTCCTCCTCGAACGCCATGACGAGCTCGACCGTGTCGAGCGAGTCCGCGCCCAGATCGTCCACGAACGACGCGTCCGGCGTCACTTCCTCCTCGTCGACCCCGAGCTGTTCCACGATGATGCTCTTCACTTTCTCAGCAACGGCCATTCAGTCCTCCTGAAGCAAACTCACGCGAAGAGTGCCACCTACATGTACATCCCGCCATTAACCCCCAGAACCTGGCCCGTAATATACGACGCCTCGTCCGAGGCGAGAAAGCAGACGGCGCCGGCCACATCCGCGGGCGTCCCGAGACGACCGAGGGGAATGTCCTCGGCCAGCTTCGTCCGCGCAGCCTCGGGCAGGGCGCGCGTCATGTCGGTCTCGATGAAGCCAGGCGCCACCACGTTGACCGTGATGTGCCGGGAGGCTACCTCACGAGCAAGCGCCTTCGCAAAGCCAATCAACCCGGCCTTCGACGCCGCGTAGTTCGCCTGCCCGGCGTTGCCCATCTGTCCGACGACCGAACTGATGCTGATAATCCGTCCGCTCCGCTGCCTGATCATCGGGCGCAGCGCCACCTGGGAACAGGTGAAGGCCGCCGTCAGATTCGTCGCGAGCACGGCCTCCCAGTCGTCCGGCTTCATCCTGAGCAGCAGCTGATCGCGGGCGATGCCGGCGTTGTTGACGAGAATGTCCAGGCGACCGAGACGCTCGAGGACGCCGGACATGACCTGCTCCACATTGGCCCGGTCGGTCACGTCGATGCTCGCAGCCTCGGCCTTGCCTCCTCGCGACAGGATGTCGGCGACCGTGTCGAGCGCGTGATCGCCACGCGCCGCGGCGACGACGGTCGCGCCGCGGTCGGCAAGCTGCACCGCCACGCTCCGGCCGATTCCGCGCGAGGCCCCGGTGACAAGTGCGACGCGGTTCGACAGATCGATCACCGTCGGCCCTCTTCCGCAGGAGCGCTCATGAGATCGCGGGCGGCGTCGAGATCCTTGGGATCCTGGACGCCGATGATCTTCGCTCCCCGTTCAATCTTGCGAACCAGACCCGCCAGCACACTCCCCGGGCCCACTTCAACATACGCGCGGACGCCCTCGGACGCAAGGCGCCGAACGACGTCTTCCCACCGCACGGGAGCCGACACCTGGCGGATCAACGCGTCGATGGCCGCGGCGGCGCTGCGCTTTGGCTCGGCATCGACGTTCGCCACTACCGGCACGCGCGGATCGTGGGTGATGAGCGCTCTCAGCTCGGGCGCGAGCCTCTGTTCAGCGGGCACCATGAGCGAACAGTGGAACGGTGCGCTGACAGCCAGCCGCACGACGCGGCGCGCCCCGAGCGCGCGCGCCCGTTCACCGGCACGTGCAACAGCGTCCTTGGTCCCGGCGATCACGACCTGACCGGGCGCGTTGAGATTGGCCGGTGCGACGACCTGATCCTGTCTGGCTTCGTCGCACGCACGGCTGACGTCATGCGCATCGAGCCCGAGAATGGCGGCCATCGCGCCGGTTCCCACGGGCACGGCCTCCTGCATGAACTGGCCTCGCCGCCCCACGATCCGCACAGCATCGGCAAACGAGAACGTGCCGGCGGCGACGTGCGCCGAGTACTCACCGAGTGAGTGGCCGGCCATGAACGCGGCGTCAAGCCCCATGGACGCCAGCAGCCTGTACGTCGCTACGCTCACGGTGAGAATGGCTGGCTGCGTGTTGCTGGTCAGCGCCAGCTGATCCTCGGGCCCCTCGAAGCACAGACGACTGATCGAGTGGCCAAGCGCGGCGTCCGCCTCGTCGAAGGTCTCCCGGCAGATGGGGAATTGATCGGCCAGCGCGCGGCCCATGCCGACGAACTGCGATCCCTGGCCTGGAAACACGAAGGCGATCACCGGTGTGGCACTGCCTGAGCGGCGATGTCCTGCTCGACCCGCTGGAGGAACGACTGCGCGGCAAATCGACTCGCCATGGCGACGGCATTGCGCACGGCCTTCGCCGACGAACGGCCATGACCGATCACCGTCAGGCCCGCGACGCCGAGCAGCGGCGCGCCACCATATTCCGAGTAGTCGAGCCGGCGTCGGAATCGTCTGAACGCGCGCCTCGAGAGCAGGTGTCCCACTCGCCCGCCGAAGGTGCTCGAGAGCTCGTCGCCCAGGAGCGATTCCACCGTCTCCACGAGCCCCTCGCTGACTTTCAGGGCGACGTTGCCCGTGAATCCGTCGCACACGATCACATCCGCCTGCCCACTGTAGACATTCCGTGCCTCGACATTCCCGATGAAGTTCACGCCGGCCGCCTTCAGCAAGCGATGCGTCTCGCGGACGAGATCCGTACCCTTCGTTTCTTCCTCGCCGATCGACAGCAGTCCCACGCGTGGAGCTTCAATGCCGAGAGCCACGCGCGCAAACACCCGACCCATGACCGCGAACTGCAGCAGGTGCTGCGGCCGACATTCCACGTTCGCACCTACATCGAGCAACGCGGCCGGCCTGAGGCGGGTTGGTATCGTGGCGACCAGCGCGGGCCGGTCGACGCCGGGGAGCAAGCCAAAGGCCCCATGCGCGGCCATGACTGTGGCACCGGTGTGGCCGGCACTGAACAACGCGGCGGCCTCTCCGTTCGCCACCACGTCGGCGGCGACTCGGATAGACGCCCGCGGCTTCCGCCGCAGCGCGGAAATCGGCGATTCTTCCATCCCGATGGCGTCGGGCGCATCGACGAGGTCCACCTCCAGACCGACCACGTCGTGCCGGGCCAGTTCCGCCCGCAGCCGCGCCTCCGGACCCACGAGCACGAGCCCGAGGTCCAGATGACGGGCCGCCGCCAGCGCGCCATCAATGATCGTGCCCGGGGCGTGATCGCCGCCCATCGCGTCGATGGCAATGCGAGTCTTCATGAACGCCGGATCAGGGGCGGAAACGACGGTGTGGATGGACGCGGTTCGTCAGCGCAGTCGACTCCAGAGCGAGGTGTCAGGCCTCCTCGACCTCCCGCACCTGGCGTCCCTTGTAATACCCGCAGTGCTTGCAGACCTGGTGCGGCGGCTTCGGCTCGTGACAGTGCGGGCACTCGCCCACCGGCACCGGGTTCATGGCGTCGTGAGTTCGCCGCTTGGCTGTCCGTGATTTCGAGTGTCGTCGCTTTGGATTGGGCATCGTCTAGTCCTTCTTCAAGAGAGCCTTGAGCGCCGCCAGGCGCGGATCCTACCTGATCGATCGAACACGAGCACGTGTCTCGGTTGAGATTCGTCCCGCACTGCGGGCAGAGACCTCGGCACGCGCTCGAACAGAGCGGTTTCATGGGCAGCGCCAGATAGAACTGCTCCCGGAGCAGGTGGCCGAGGTCGATGACGTCGTTCTGATAGTACGCTGTGCTCAGATCGTCTTCCTCGATCTCGCGTTCGTCTTCACCCACGTTCTGGACATCCGGCACATACCGCAGCTCGAAGCTCGCGTTCACAGGCAGCGGATACGCCTCGAGGCAGCGGCTGCACGGCAACTCGAGCGTGGTCCTGACGTCACCGACCAGCCGGAAGCGTGCATCGTCCTTGAAGATATCGAACCCCACGTGCACGGGCTCGATCACACGATAAACACCGTCTTCGACGGCAAAGTCGGACGGCTGCATCGTGCGATCGATGCGATCGCGCGTGCCGCGCATTTGACCGACGTTCAGGAACATGGCGCTCTACTGTCTTCGCCCGGTCGATGAGCCGGACCGGCGATTATACCATGCACCTACGGCCACTCCCCGTCGGTCCAGGGCTTGGGAATGTACATGGATTCGAACAGCCGCACCGCAAAACGATCCGTCATCCCGGCAATAAAGTCGCGCGCCGCTTGATCGACTCCTTCGGTCTTCACGGTGTGCGGGTCCAGGAACTCGTGGGGCGGCTCGCGAACCTTGGCCCAGAGGCCACCCAGAATGCCAGCCGCCTTCTTGAACTCGGAGGTGGATACTTCGTTTTCGTATACGGCATCGAACAGGAAGGCCCGCAGGCTCAGCGTGGCCTCGAGGACGGCGTCGCCCATGCGGATTTCCGTCAGCTCTCCCGCGAGCGTCGCGTAGACGACATCCCGGACCATGCGTCCGATTCGTTCTGAAGACGTCGAGCCCAGCAGACTGACGGGACCCGCTGGAAGCGCATCCGGCCGCAGTATCCCGGCTCGCACGGCATCATCGATGTCATGGTTCACGTAGGCGATCAGGTCGGCCACGCGGGCAATCTGTCCTTCGAGGGTGCTGGCGCGATGCTCGGGGCTTCCGCCGACCGGCGCCCCGGACCTTCCCTTCGAATGTCTGGCGATGCCATCGCGGACTTCCCACGTGAGGTTCAGGCCTTGACCGCCGTTCTCGAGGCGATCGACGATTCTCAGGCTCTGCTCGTAGTGGTTGAATCCGGGCGACAAATCGTTCAAGACCCGCTCGCCGGCGTGCCCGAACGGCGTGTGACCCAGGTCGTGTCCGAGTGCGATCGCTTCGGTCAGTTCCTCGTGGAGGCGAAGCACCTTGGCAATCGTCCGCGCGATTTGGGACACTTCGAGCGTGTGGGTCAGTCGTGTCCGATAGTGATCGCCGGCAGGTGCGAAGAACACCTGCGTCTTGTGTTTCAGCCGCCTGAAGGCCTTGCAGTGGACGATGCGGTCGCGGTCGCGCTGGAATGCGGGCCGGACGTCATCCTCGGCCTCCGGGCGGAGACGCCCCCGCGAGGCTGCGCTCTTCGCCGCCTGCGCGGCGAGAAACTCGACCTCGCGCGCCTCGAGCTGTTCCCGAATCGTCATCACCGATACTGTTCGTTCATGAAGACATCCCGCTGAGGTCGCGGAGAAAGCTCGTTCCGTGGCGGAGTTGCCCCACGCCGAAGATGTCAGCCAGGGTCTGCGCGAGATCGGCGAACGTGGCACGCGTACCCAGATCGACCCCGGCGCGCACAGCAGCGCCGCTGACGAGCAGGGGAACGTATTCGCGAGAGTGATCCGTGCTGGGGGTTGTGGGATCGTTCCCGTGGTCGGCCGTCACGATGAGGAGATCGTCGTGACCAAGACGAGGCAGCAGCACGGCGAGCCGCGCATCGAATCGCTCGAGGTTGGCCGCGTAGCCGGCGACGTCGTTCCGATGCCCGTACAGCATGTCCGAGTCCACCAGGTTCGCAAAGATCAATCCGTCAGACACCGAACCCAGCGCTCCACTGACGGCATTCATGACTTCGTCATCGTTCGAGGTGTGAACGGCCTGAGAGATACCTCGTCCCGCAAATAGATCCCATATCTTGCCGATGGCATGAACGGTGATTCCAGCCGATGAGAGGCGATCGAGCAACGTTTCACCCGTGGGAGGCAGCGCAAAATCACGGCGGTTGACGGTCCGCCTGAATGCACCGGGGGCGCCAACGAATGGCCGCGCGATGACACGGCTAACACCGAGCGGCGTCACCAGCGCGTAGGCAGCTTCGCAAAAGCGGTATAGATCGTCAAGCGGGACCACCTCTTCATGCGCCGCGACTTGGAACACGCTGTCCGCCGACGTGTAGACGATCGGGAAGCCCGTGTCCAGGTGTCGAGATCCGAGGGCATCGATGATTTGCGTACCGGACGCCACGGTGTTGCCCAGCGTGGCGCGACCGATTCTCGCCTCGAACCGATCGATGAGCGACTGCGGAAACCCGTTTGGATAGACGGCAAACGCTCGATCGAGAACCACGCCCATCAGCTCCCAATGTCCAGTGACGGAATCCTTGCCGGGAGAGAGCTCCTTCATTCGTCCGAACGCGCCCGCCGGGACGCCTGCTGTCGGCTCGGGAAGGCGAGCGACACGTCCAAGCCCGAGTCTTGCAAGCTCGGGCAAGCGCAATCGAACGTGTTGCGCGATATTGCCGAGCGTATCGCTACCCTCGTCGTTGTAAGCCGCCGCGTCCGGCAGCGCGCCGATGCCAAGGCTGTCGACCACCAGAACGATCGCGCGTCGGAAGATGTTGGATCGGTTCGACACGACTGGAGCCGCTCGGAGATCGGGGCCGTTGTCATGCCGCCGGCCTGGATTGGCCGACGCGCGGTGTTCAGGGATGGTGGGAAAAATAGTTGGTCGCTGGTCGCGGGGTGCGGATCGCCGCGATCGCATGCTTGAAGATCATATGGTCGGCGCCGTCCTGCTCGATGATGACCGCAAACCGATCGAAATTCTTGACGCGCCCCTCGAAGTCCGAACCGTCCATCATCCGGATCGTGACCGCCAGGCGCTCGCGGCGGACGAAATTGAGAAATGCATCCTGGATGTTGGGCTGGACGCTGGCGGTTTTCGTCTCTGGAGCCATGAACAGGGCGCGGCCTCCTACCACGCGCGCGATGCGATCACTCGAGAGACCGTTTCGGCGGTCTCCGGGAGCTCACCTGCGCTGTCAAGCCACACTAGATTAGGCTCTTTGCGGAACCAGATCAACTGCCGACGCGCGTATCGACGATTCTCCTGGACGATCAGACGACGAGTGTCGAGCTCGCTGCGGACGCCATGAAGATGTTCGAGCACCTGGCGGTACACCAGCCCGCCGAATGGAGGCGCGTCCTCGGGCACGCCGCGATCGAGCAGACGCCGCACCTCGGTCAGCAGCCCGCGCTCGAATTGTTCATCGACGCGCCGGGCCACCCTCTCCGAGGTCATCGCCGCCGGCAGGCGCAGCGCGATCGCGAGAGTCTCATCGCCCTCGAGCGGCGATACCGTGTTCGCAAAGTGCTCGGTCAACGGAGTGCCAGTCAGCCGGTGGACTTCAATTGCGCGGATCATGCGCTTGGTATCACGGGGCTGGATCCGCCGCGCCGACGGCGGATCGATCCGCCGCAACATCCTGTGGAGCACGTCTGTCCCTCGACGCGCTGCCACTCGCTCGAGTCGCCCGCGGAGGTGCGTATCGCGCGCCGGTCCCGGAAAGATGCCTCGCGTGAGCGCGCGGTAGTACAGTCCGGACCCTCCTACGACGATGGGCAGGCGACCGCGGCTTCGGATCTCGTGAATAATACTGGTCGCATCGCTCGCGTAGCGTACGGCCGTGTATCCATCCGAGGGGTCGACGACATCGATCAGGTGATGGGGGATGCCGCGACGCAGTTCGAGCGGCACCTTGTCCGTGCCGATATCGAATCCGCGATAGACGGCCGTGGAGTCGCAGCTGACAATTTCTCCTCCGAATCGCTCGGCCAGCGCGAGCGCGAGAGCGCTCTTGCCGGACGCCGTGGGGCCGAGAATGGCGAGAACGCGTCGTGGGGCGCTCACGAGAGCCTGTAGATCGTGAACAACGCCAGAAGGGCCAGAAGCAGGATGAGTCCGAGCTGCTGCGATCGCGAGGGCTCGTGAATCATCATCGTCCGGAACGGTGTCGCGGCGCGTGTCGCCATGCGCGCGGACGAGCGTCAATACGCCGGCGGATTCTCGTTATAGAAGAAGGTGACCGTGAAGAACGCGCGGTCCGCCGGGTACTCGGGCGGAAGCGGCTGCGTGGGGTTCGACGCCGCGAGCGCGTTGAACGCGGCATGGTTGAATCCCTGATGCTCGCATGGTGCGACGACCATCAGGTCTGTAATCCTGCCGTCCTTGTGCACAAAGAACGTCAGCACGACATGGCCGTGGAGCCATGCCGTCGATTCCGGAACGTCCCAATTACGTCTGATCTGCGCAATAAAGCGCCGAACCCACGGACCGAATTCGACTCCCTTCGTGTCGAATTGAAACGGCCCGATCGTGTTCCCTCCTCCTTGCGGATTGTCGAACGACTCGTTCTGGACATAACGCTGCAGGTTGCGAAGCGCATCGCCCAGTGCGCCCGGCACGGAACCGTTGTTGCCTCTGGCCGGCGACGGCGATGACTGAACTGGGGGACCGACGATACTGTCGGGGAGCGATGACGATGGCTCGGTCTGACGGTCGCCCCCTCCAGCATCGCGCATGCCCGGGGGCGCGGCCGCCTGATCCGGACCGCGGGCAACACGTTGCTGCACGTCGGCCTCAGCCCGCTCGGCCGAATTCCCGCGCGCAAACGGCAGCGGGTTCTTGGGATCCGGAACGCGTTCCCGATCGCGGGCGACGCGGTTACGATCGGAATCGTCCGCCCGCAGCTTGGGGCGCAGGGCCTCCACATCCTGCCGCGGCGCCACGAACACGAACCGTCGCGCTTCTTTCTCGCGCTCACGCGCGAGTTCAGCCTGGCGGAGCTGAAGCTCGGTCGGCCGACTGCGCGGCAGCGAGGGCCCAAAGAGCATGAACAGCGCGCCGACCAGGTGGACGATGATCGACAGAAGCACCCCCTCGCGGATCGAGATGGCCCGGCCGATCGGCGCGATATCGGGGCGATAGTCCTCGAAATCGAAGTACATCTGGTATTTAGACGATTATAGCAGCAGGGAGTCTGGCCCTCGGGCTGCCTGGGGCTTGGTTGCGACTACCTTTTTCGGCCCGTGTAGAGATACACAATGCCGGCCGTCAGGGGACGCGCTTCAACATCGTCGAATCCCGCCGACGCCAGCATGCGGCAGAACTCCTCGGGAGGGGGAAAAACACGCACCGATTCGGGCAGATAGCTGTAGGCGCTGGCATGGCCCGAGACCGCAGAGCCGATTCGCGGAAGCAATTGTGTGAAGTACCAGCGGTAGAGCGATTTCAGCCACGCTCGCCGGGGCATCCCGAACTCGAGAATCGCCACACGCCCCGCAGGGCGAACGACCCGGCTCATCTCAGCGCATGCCTCACGCGGGCGTTCAACATTGCGAATGCCGAACGCTACGGTTGCCGCGTCAAAGGACTTATCTGGCAATGGCAGCCGGGTCGCGTCGGCACGGATGAGCTGAACGGACGAGTCGAGACCAGCCCGGCGTACCTTGGCGAGGCCCACCCGCAACATCTCCCCCGAGAAATCGACGCCGACGACGTGTGAAGCGACCCTGTGTGTGCGAGCTGCCACAGGGATATCTGCCGTCCCGGTGCAGATGTCGAGCAACCGCTCCCGCCCGGTGAGCTCGAGCGAGGCGAGCGCCTCCCGTCGCCAGCCTCGATCGAAGCCGGCGCTCAGCGTGCGATTGAGGATGTCGTAGCGACGCGCGATCGCGTCGAACATACCGGCAATGCGCGCCGGTTCTTTCGACGGCTCAGACGTGCGATTCAAGGATGGTGCTCGGTTGTGCGTGCCCGGCGAATCCGCACGGGAGGCTACCCTTCCCAGGCCGGGTAGAGATTGTGATCGAATCCAAGCGCGCTGAGGATCTTGCCGGCCATGAAATCGGCGAGATCGTCGAGCGACTTTGGTTGCTGGTAGTAGGCGGGCATCGCGGGCAGCACCATCGCACCGGCTTCGGCGCAGAGCACCATATTGCGAAGCTGCGGCAGGCTCATCGGCGTCTCGCGCGGCACGATGACCAGAGGGCGTCGCTCCTTGAGCATGACATCGGCTGCCCGCTCCACGAGGTTTCGCGACAGGCCGTGTGCGACGCCTGCAAGTGTTTTCATCGAACACGGCACGATTGCCATACCGCGGCAGCGGTGACTGCCGCTCGCGATGGTCGCGCCCAGATCCCGGTTGCTGTACACGGCGAGGGAACCGGCCCGCACGCCCTCTCCGTACCGCGCCTCGAGATACTGCGGCAGACGATCGGCCGCCGCGCTGTCACCGAGCTCGTCGCGCAGGAGCCGCTTCCCGAAATCGCTGATCACGAGCTCGACATGACAGCCTCGCTCGAGGAGCGCCGCGAGCGTGCGCGTCGCGTACATCGCGCCGCTCGCACCCGTGACTCCAATCGCCACCGACTCGTTATTCGCGGACATACAAGGACAGTCGCTGTCACGAGAAAGTAGACGATGCCGACGTACCCGTTCAGGTCGAATGCGCGCTTGACTTGCGACAGGTCGTCGGCCTTGACGAGAGACTGTTCGTACAGAAGAAGCGCGGCAACGCCCGCCACTCCGACGAGATACAGCGGGCTAAAGGGCACGACGTAGAAGAGCGCCGCCAGGCAGGCGATGGTTACGACATGCATCAACCGTGAGATCGCGAGCGACATGCCCACCCCAAACCTCACGGGCACAGATCGCAGCCCATGCGCCCTGTCAAATGTCAGGTCCTGGCAGGCATAGAGAATGTCGAAGCCGCCGACCCACGTGCCGATCGCGATGGCGAGGAGCCATGGCTCCCAGCCGGCGCGGCCGCCGGCCGCAAGCCATCCACCGACAGGCGCAACCGCCATCGCAAGACCAAGAAAAAATTGCGTGTATGTCGTAAAGCGCTTGGCGAGCGAATACCAGAACACGATGAGCAGGGCCACCGGCGACAAGGCAAAGCAGACCGGACTGAGCTTGAAGGCCGCCAGGACGAACACGGCCGTTGACGCGATCACAAAGACCACGGCCTCTTGGAGCGACATCGCACCCCGTGGCAATTCTCGACCCGCCGTCCTCGGATTGAGGGCATCGAACCTGGCATCGACGAGCCGATTGAACCCCATCGCTGCCGAGCGCGCTCCAACCATGGCCACGATGATCCACACGATCTGGCGAACGGTGACCGGATGCTCGCGCCACGCCAGGACTGCGCCTGTCAGCGCAAACGGCAGGGCAAACACCGAGTGGCTGAAACGCACAAACGAACCGTAGGTTCGCAGTCTCGACAACATCGTCATCGGGCTGTCAGCCTCATCAAGGAAGTCCACCTCAGCCGGCCTCAGAACGGACCCGTGATGCCACGCTCACGCGCGAGATCCTCAGCCCATCTAATCTGGTCAGGGTGGATGCCGCCCACCAGGTATTCTTCCACATCGTCGACATCGAGCGGCAGGTCTATGGCGATCGCGTCCGCCCGTCGCCCAGGCTCGAGGGTGCCGTAATCGTCTCCAAAGCCCAGTGCCGCCGCGCCACCCGCCGTTGCGGCGACGAGGAAATCCCGAGCCGCCACCATCGGCCCCAGGCGCCTCAATTCGGCCAGTTCGGCAAACATCTGCAGGTCGTCCACGCTGCCGAGGCTGTCGGTGCCCACGGCCAGGCGCACGCCGCTCCTGACGAAGTCAGCAACGGGCGGGGCGCCGGCACGCGTGCGCAGGTTTCCTCTCGGGCATGTCACGATCGTCGCCCTCCGCGCCGCCAGGACCCGCAGGTCGGTGGCGCTGAAGTGCACGCCGTGGACGACGAGAGTTTGCGGCCCGAGAAAGTCCATCGAGTCCAGGTAATCGACGGGGCTGCAAGCCGGTGGCCGCCAGTCGGGATTCCAGGCGCCGACATCTTCAAGGAGACGGCGCCACGCCCCGTCACCGGTCATCAGGAACTGCAGCTCTTCGACAGATTCACCAAGATGGACGCTCGAAGGAACGCCCGGCGTCCTATCCGTGGCGGCGCGAATCGCTCGAAAGAGCGCAGGGGCGACTGAGTATGGCGCATGCGCGGCCAGACCCAGGCGGAGACTTTGCGCGGCGGGTCGTGACGCGATGTCGTGAAGCGCTCGTTCGACGAGAGCACGGGCGTCGGGCGGATTGAACCCGATCAGTTCCCTGAAACCGACGGCGGCCATGCCACTCGCCGCAAGCGGCGCCACGGCCTGAGGCGTATTTCCGATGTCGCCGAGCACTACGGTGCCGGTCCGGCGAGCTTCATCGATCGCCTGGACGATGGCCTCATGAACGTCAGGCTTTTCGCTTCCCACCTCGACTCGGCTGGCCTGCATGACATGGCGGATCCACTCTGGAAACGTGCGGGTCTCGGGAATTCTGCCGCGCAGCCACGACAACTCGAGGTGCGTGTGCGCATTGATGAGCCCCGGCATGAGCGCCACGGAGCCCAGATCGAGCCGGTCCGCGACCGAGTCCATCGACGACGCAGGGGAATCAGGTCCGATCGACACAATTCTTCCGCCGCGCACACGCATGACGCCCGACTGAATCGGGGGCGACGCGATCGGCACAATCCACCTGGCTCGGTACTCGATCATGCTGTGCAGGGTCCTGCGGGCCTCGGCGACCGCCGGGCGCGGCGCCTGTGAAGACCTACGAGGAGCGGAGTTGCTTGCTAGTCCGGCTTCGCGCGGGATACTTCGCGAGCTCGGGTGGAACAGACTGGTCGCCGTCGGCGCGCGCGGTTGCCAGGCTGGTCATACGGGGCACGTCTCGCTCGCGGAAGATGGGATCGCCCAGAATGTCGTAGTGCATGTTCCGCCGCTTGGGAAAGAACCCGGCGTCTTCGATGTTTCGCACGATTTCGACTTCGTCCATACAGTACAAGGCACCGGCCGCGCGGACGACATTCTCCTCGATCATGACGCTGCCCATATCGTTCGCGCCGAACGCGAGACTCAACTGACCGACCTTGCCGCCCTGGGTCACCCACGACGCCTGAAGGTTGTCGAAGTTGTCGAGGACGAGCCGCGCGATGGCAAGCGTGCGGAGATAGTCGATGCCCGTGGCTTCCTCGAGGCCGAGCTCGGTGTGATCCGGCTGGTAGCTCCACGTGATGAAGGCCGTAAACCCGCCGGTTTCGTCCTGCAATGCGCGCAGGCGCACGAGGTGCTCGATCCGCTCCTCCGGGGTCTCGACGCTGCCATACATCATGGTCGCGGTGGTGCGAAGACCGGCACGGTGGGCGTGGCGCATCACGTCAAGCCATTCGTCGCTGGTGGCCTTGCCGTAGCAGTGCAGAAGTTTGCGAACCCGATCGACCAGGATTTCGGCCCCTCCACCTGGCACGCTGTCGAGCCCCGCTCGGATGAGGCGATCCAGAACGTCAGAAACGGCCAGCCCGGAAAGCCGAGAAATGTGAATGATCTCCGGCGGTGAGAGGGCGTGAAGCTTGAACTCCGGATAGCGCTCCTTGATGGCGCGGAACAGATCCTCGTACCAGCTCAACGGAAGATCCGGATTGTGCCCGCCCTGAAGCAGGACCTGCACGCCACCAACAGCAATGGTCTCGTCAATCTTCCGAAACAGCTCGTCGAAGCCGAGCACGTAGCCCTCGGGCGATCCCACATTCCGGTAGAACGCGCAGAAGTTGCACTTGGCGACACAGACGTTCGTGTAGTTGACGTTGCGGTCGATGATGTAGGTCACCAGGCCTGCAGGGTGTTTGGCCTGTCTGACGCGATCCGCAAGTTGGCCGAGCACATGGGTCGGTGCGGACTGATAGAGGTCTATCGCGTCGGCCGTGGATAGCCGCTCCCCCGCCGCCGCACGGGCGATAACCTGTGGATCTGCCATCAGTCGAAGAACGTCACGGCCCCGGCGTCGGGGACGATCCCCAGGCGCGCGGCGTCCGCATAAAACCTCCGCAAGCCCGCCGCTTCGCGTTCGCCGAACGTGTACCGGATATTATCCCTCAGGTATCGCGCGCCGATTCGACTCCGAACTGGATCGCCGGGAAAATACTGCGCCGACACCATCTCGAGGTGTTCGACCCCGGCATCACGCGCGGCCTGGAGCGCCTCGACGTCGGCCTTCGTGATTCGCCCGGGCCGCCCAGCCCAGAAGGCCCACACAAATGGCAGGCTGGTCATCGCGGTCCATTCCTCACCGAGATCGATCTTCTCGAGGCGCATCGCCGAGTGATCCGCGAAGAGCGCCGGATCACCGATGAGAAGCGCGGCGTCACACCGACCGACCATCGCGGCGAGGTCTGGCGGAGCCGTCACCATCTCCGGCCCGATGTTGAACCGATCGCGACATAGCACCTTCAGGAGCGCAACCGATGTTCTTGAACTGCTGTCGAGCGCGATCGTGCGAACCTCCTGCAGCGGTCGTGTCGAGAACAGCGCCACGGAGGCGACCGGCCCCTCCGACGCGATGGCGATGCCCGGCACGATGCGGTACCCGGGATCGTGCAGGTATTCGATCGATGGGATGGTGCCCAAATCGATCTCGCCGGCGTGCAGAAGGCTCGCGCAGCGCGACGGCGCATCGAATCGAACGTGCACGCGCTCGGTCAGCAAGTCGAGCCCCTGCACGAGCGGCCTGGCGTTCAGGTAGGCTACCGCTCCGAGCCGAAGCGGGTTCATGAACTCACCAGCTCGAAACGGCCGTTCCTTTCGAGCGGAATCTGCCGCGCGGCGCGCACGTTCCGGCGGATCTCTTCGAGCGGCATCCGGCGACGACCCGACGACGGATCATCAACCGCGGGCACCCCGTCCAGATCGTCCGCACCGAACGTGAGCGCGACCTGCGCGAGCTTGGGACCGTAGAGCGACCACTCCACCTGGATCGAATCGGTATTGTCGATGATCAGCCTGGCCAGGGCGACGCGCTTCACGTCGTCGTATCCGGTGGTCAAGCGCGCCGGCGACATGTCGCGAGGTAAGGGCGCAAACGAACGAAGCGCGCCGGTCGCATCCTGCAGGGCTGCGATCTGGCGAAACAGTTCAACGGGATCCGCTACGAAGTGATTGATGGTACAGCGCGCGAGTTTGAGGCCTACGTCGTTCACCGCCTGGAGCGCGGCGCGCGCGTTGGTCAGGCGGTCGAGCGGGGCGTCAGCAAGAAGCTCGAGACCCGCACGGCGCAGGCGGTCCAACAGGCCACGCAAGGGACGTCCATCCGATTGCGCGCGCTGCTCGAGATCGGCCAGACAGAACGCCGATACCGGCGTCGGGCCCGCGGCGACGATCACATGGCGTACGCGGGCCACGACGGCGTCCCAGTCAGCTCCAGGCACGCCGACCAGCCGGACCTCCTTCGCCGCCTCCGGCCATTCCGTGACGCTCTCATCGTCCAGCGGCAGCGTGGCCACCCGCACGAACGTCGTCGAATCTCCGTGACGCTGACGCCTAGCGTCGTCCGCCATCATGCCGATGGATACGATGTCAGAGGCGTCTTGGATGGCGCGCGCGTCGTCTTCGGACAGGCGCGCTCCGCCCGCGAGCCGGCCCGCAATGGCATCGAGTGATACGCTCATGATCGACGTGAGAGGCTGTTCCAGATGCTCGCCGCACGCCGCGAAGCCTGTTCGGTCGTCACGATTCGCGCGGGCCATTCGCGGGCGAACCCTTCGCTCGACCATTTGCGAGTGGCGTCGATTCCCATCTTGCTCCCGTACGCGGGCACGTCAGAGGCGTTCTCGAGGTCGTCCATCGGCCCCTTGGTGAACTGAATGTCACGCTGAGGGTCCATGTGGGTGCCGACAATCCACGCGACCTCGCGCTCGTCCTGCACGTTGACGTCGCGATCGACCACGATGATCGTCTTCGAGAACATGAGCTGACCAAGCCCCCAGAAGGCGTTCATAATTTTGCGCGCGTGCCCTGGGTATCGCTTGTCGATCGAGACGATCACGAGGTTGTGGAAGATGCCTTCGGCCGGAAAGTGCATGTCAACGATCTCCGGCAGCGTTTTCCGGATGATCGGTAGAAAGATCCTCTCGGACGCCTTCCCCAGGTAGTAGTCCTCCATCGGAGGAATGCCCACGACCGTCGTCAGGTAAATCGGCCGCTTCCGGTGCGTGATACAGGTGACGTGGAAGACGGGGAACTGATCCGGGAGCGAATAGAAACCCGTATGGTCACCGAACGGCCCCTCGAGGCGCCGTTCACCTGGTTCCACGTATCCTTCGAGGACGATGTGAGCGTTGGCCGGCACCTCGAGGTCGACGCTGACGCACTTCACCAGATCGACCCGCCGCCGCGTCAGAAAACCGGCGAGGAGCAGCTCGTCCAGACCCTCAGGCATCGGCGCCGTCGCCGCGTACGCGAGCACGGGATCAGGACTGAGCGCCACCGCCACCGGCAGTCGTCGCTTGAGCCGTTCGGCCGCGCGATGGTGCTGTGCCCCTCCCTTGTGGCGCTGCCAGTGCATCCCGGTCGAACGCCCGTCATACACCTGCATGCGATAGGTGCCGATGTTGCGGACGCCAGTCTCGGGATCCTTCGTGAACACGAGCGGAAACGTGATGTAACGCCCGCCGTCCTCCGGCCAGCACCTGAGAATCGGCAGCTCCTCGAGCGTGCCGTCCTTGCGGACCACCTCCTGGCACGGCGCGTCCTTCACCATCCGCGGCAGCAGATCCTTGAACCGGCTGACCAGGGGCAGCATCCTGACGGCGTCGAGGAGTCCAGCCGGCATCCTGGGCGTCATGAACTCGTCGATGTCGCGGGCCAGATCGTCAAGCGATCGGACACCGAGCGCGAGGCACATCCGGTCGAGGGATCCGAACACGTTGGCGGCGACGGGAATGGTGTGGCCCGAGGGTCGCTCGAACAGGAGAGCAGGCCCACCACCCGGAGACTTGCACGCGCGGTCCGTGACCGCCGCGATCTCGAGATCGGGGCTGACGTCTTCTGTGACTCGGGCCAGCCAGCGACGCGAGTCGAGTTCAGAGAGAAACGCACCGAGGTCGGCAAACATCAGGATCCTGGGATCGGCTCTATGAGCCTACTTTCATCCGCTCCACGATCTGCTGCGCCAGCGCGAGGGCACGACGTCCCTGCTCGGCCGTGACGAGGGGCGGACGCTTCGACCGAACCGCATCGACGAAATCGGCGAGCTCGAGCTTGAGCGGTTCATCGCGCACCACGTCCAGCTTGCCCCCGTCAATGTTGGGGCGAGGCCCGGCCGTCCTGACGAGCCGCCAAATCTCGACTTCCTGCGCCGCGTAGTCCACCGACAGATAGGTGTCCTGTTGGAACAGCCGAATCTTGCGGAGCCGGTCGCGGCTGATCCGGCTGGCCGTGAGGTTGACGACACACCCCGATGCAAAACGCAGGCGCGCGTTCGCGATGTCAACGCGATTGGTCAGGACTGGAATGCCGACGGCATCGATGGCGACCACCTCCGAGGGCACGATCGATAGAATCACGTCGAGATCGTGAATCATCAGGTCGAACACGACGTCGATGTCCAGGCTGCGTTCGGGGAACGTTCCCAGCCGGTGCACCTCCGCGAATCGCGGTTGATTGACGAGGGCGCTTGCCGCTTTCACCGCCGGGTTGTGGCGCTCGGTATGACCCACGGACAGGAGCGCGCCGGATTTCTTGGCGACCGCGATCATTTCGTCGGCTTCCTCCAGCGATCGGGCCAGCGGCTTCTCGACGAGCGCCGGCACTCCCCGTTCGAGAAACGGTCGCGCGACGGCGAGGTGAGCTTCCGTCGGCACGGCCACGGTCACCGCGTCGACCTCGCCGAAGATCGCTTCAATGTTCGACGACGCGCGCGTTCCCGTCTGCTTGGCGATCTCGGCCGCGCGTTCACCGTTCAGGTCGACGACGCGGACGAGTTCAACATCAGGCAGCTGTGACAAGATGCGCGCGTGATGGCGTCCCAGGTATCCCACGCCGATCACCGCGACACGGAGTCGATCAGTCATACGGTCCTCGCTCGAGCGCCTTCACCACCGGGTCCCGCACTCTCGGTGCTGCCGGAACCCTTGACGCGGCCGACAATGGCGATCCCCGCTTCGTCGGCCGCGGATACGATATCGGCGCCATCCACCATCAGCGTCTGCCCGGCATCGATCGACAACGCGGTCGCGCCGGCGGCCTGCATCGCGCGAATGGTCGATACGCCCACGACCGGCACGTCGAAGCGCATGTCCTGCGAAGGCTTGGCGACTTTGACGATCCGGACGCCCGGGCCCGCGACGCGTCCGGCCCGGGCGATCACATCGTCGGTGCCTTCCATCGCCTCGACGGCCACAACGGCCGACGACTTGACCGCGATCGTCTGACCGATGTCGAGTGCGGCGATGGCGTCGGCCATACGATAGCCGAACGTGAAGTCGGCCAGCTCTTCGGCGTTCGGACCCCGACGCGTCATCGTCCCCGGCGCTGCAAGAAGCGGCGACAGGTAGCTCGTCGAGTCTTTGAGCTCGATGCCGTTGTCACGGAGCACGTCCGCGATCGCCGAGATGAGCGCGTCCGTATTGCGCGCCTTGAGACGCCTGAGCACCGAGAGCAAGGTCAGATCGGGCACGATGTTCGAAAAGAGCTTGGCGTGCTTCACCTGCCCCGCCATCACCGCCTGGGTGACCCCGGCGGCCTGCAGGACGGAGATGCACTTGCCGAGTTGCCCGAGCGACACCCAGTGAAGATCGGCGCGCGGCTCACGCTCGGCGGCCGTCTCGAGATCGGCTCCTGCTTCCTCGCGAATCGCGACGATCGTCACCTGATGTTTGAGCTGGCGTGCCGCGTCGAGCACCAGAAGGGGGAAGCGGCCGTTGCCTGCAATGAGGCCGATGTGCATCAGCGATTCAGCAGACCGTTCACTCGTCCACGACCATTTCTTCAGCGCGTCGCACCGGACGTCGGAGCAGAGGGCCGCGCCGCGACGACCGGATGAATCGAATCAGGTAGCTCACCTCGGCGCACGCCAGCGAACGATCCTGTTCCATCTGTTCAAGGGCCCGGCTTGTGTTGAGCTTCGACTGCAGCAGGTAGCGGAACGCCCGCTTCAGCTTGCCGACCGTCTCGGGCGGGAAGCCTCGTCGCACGAGTCCAACCGTGTTGACGCCGTAGATGCGTCCGCGATTCCCGACGGTCTTCGCGAAGGGCAACGCGTCCTTCGTCACGACCGAGTAACCGCCAACGAAGGCGTGCCGGCCCACGCGGCAGAACTGATGGACGCCCGAGCCGGCACTGACGGTGGCGTAGTCCTCGATGGTCACGTGACCGCCGAGCGTGGCGGCATTGCCGAAAATCGTGTCGTTGCCGATGATGCAGTCGTGCGCGATATGTGCATACGCCATGAAGACATTGCGATCGCCGATCTCGGTGATGCCGCCGCCTCCACGCGTGCCGCGATGAATGGTGACGAATTCGCGGAAGATGTTGCTTCGGCCGATCACGAGGCGGGTCTGTTCGCCGTGGAACTTCAGGTCCTGGGGGATCAGGCCGATCGACGCAAACGGGAAGACCTCGGTGTCGTCGCCGACGTCCGTCCAGCCGTCGACGATCGCCGACGCGCCGATGCGGCATCGCCGCCCCATCCGGACGTGGGGCCCGATGACCGCGTGAGGGCCGACTATCGTACCCTCGCCGACGACGGCGCTCGGATGCACGACCGCCGTCGGATGGATCTCCGCGGGGTCCGGCACGATGGCCAGCAGCAGCTCGGCTTCGGCCACGACCTGGTCGCCCACGAACGCCGTGCCTCTGGCGCGCGCCAGCGATGAACGGCGGCGCCCGAGGGTCACGTCGAGGCGGAGCCGGTCTCCCGGGACAACCTGTTTCCGGAACTTCGCGTTGTTCACACCCCGCAGGAACACACGCGACGCCGGCGGCAGCCCTTCACGGTGCAGCAGCAGGAGCGCGCCGACCTGAATGAGCGTCTCGAGCATGAGGACGCCCGGCATCAACGGCACACCCGGAAAGTGGCCCTGGAAGAACTCCTCATTCACGGTGACGTTCTTGATCGCGACGATGCGCGAGTCGGGAACATACTCCGCAACCACGTCCACCAGGTACGACGGATACCGATGTCGGAGGCGCTCGAGAAGGGAGGGAATGTTGATCAGCACGGGCGTTCGGCCAGGGACCCGACAGATCTCGCCCCTCGAGCGGGAGGGGCGAGTCCGAGGACGCGCACGTAGTTTACTGCAGGCCTGGCTTTGCCGGTGGCTTGGCGGGCGGTGGAGTCGGAGCCGCCACGGCCGCAGGCGGCTTGGGCGGTGCGGCCGGCGCTGAGGTCGCAGGTGCACCGGCGGCGGTCGTCGCCGCGTCGAAGCGCTTGATGACCTCGGCGGTCAGATCGAGCCCCCCGTCGGCCCAGATGATGCCGGCGTCTGCCTGGCTGAAGAGGAGCTGCAGGTTCTTCTCTCCCACGATCGCCTGAATAATCGGCAGGAGCTTCCGCTGGAAGTCCTGCTGGAGCTCCTGCTGGAGATCCTGGACTTCGGTCTGCGCATCCTGCTGCGACCGCTGAATGTCGACTTGCAGCTTTTCAACCTCCTTCTCGAGCTGGGCTCTGGCCGAGTCGCTGAGCACGCCGCCGCTCTGCTGCAGCTTCTGCTGCGCCGCGGCGAGCGCCTTGTTCTTGTCGCCGATGTCGGCACTCTTCTTCTGCGTCAGCGCCTGGACCCTGGCCGTCGAAGCCCGGCCCTCAGCTGACTCGCTGGCAATGCGCTGGATGTTGACGAACGCCACCTTGGCGCCTTCAGGGAACGGGCGGGGCGGCTGCGCTGCCGGGGCCGCCGCCGGAGGCGGCGAGGCTGGAGGAGTCTGGGCCGCCGGCGGTGTTTGGGCCGCAGGCGGCGTCTGGCCGGCTTGCGCCTGCGCGAAACCGGGGGCCGTCGCGAACCCAAGGGTCAGAGCCAGGGCAAGGACACACGCTTTCATCAGAGCCAATCCTTTCGATTGTGGTTGACGCATCTCGTCGCCGTCGGCCGCGTCGCAGCGTCCGGCCGACTTCTCTCTTTCCATTCCGCCTTAGAACGTTGTACCCACGTCGAACCGGAACTTGAATGCCTTTTCGGGCTCCAGGTTGTTGTTCAGCACTCCATCCCGCTGCGGATTGGCTGCAAAGATCAACCGGAACGGGACGTTCAGCACGGGCATGAAGAACCGGATCTCGACGCCCGTCGACGTGACGAACTCGTCCATCGAGAACTTCTTGCCGATGTCCGGCACCTGACCGGCGTCATAGAACAGTATCAGTCGCACGGGTTGAGCGATCGTAATCAAGTACTCGCCGTTGAAGAGGAGACTCTTGGTTCCACCAATGACGAGGCCCGATGCGTCGCGGGGCCCGATAGTCCGGATGTCGTAGCCTCGCACCGTGTAACCCCCGCCCAGATAGAGCCGCTCGAACAGCGGAATCGCCTTGGTCGACCCGTACGGCTTGATGTACTGGAATTGCGATCGAAATCCGACAGACGTCCGACCCGACAGCCGGAAGAACCAAGCCCCCTCGAGATTCGGCTTCAGGAAGTTGGTATCCCCGCCGATTCCCGCAAAGTCCATGCTGGCCGTCAAACGCTTGCCGGTGGACGGGAAGATCGGCTGGTCCACGGTGTTGAGGACGATGCTCGGCGTAATTTTGCTGACCGTCCGGCGTCCGCCGGCGCCGAGCAGCAGCGCATCCGCCAGGAACGGGTTACGCGCGATGACCACCGGATCCAGGAAGATGGGATTGAGCTCCTCTACCTTCACGGCCTCGAGGCTGTAGGTCATGAACATGCGCGTGAAGTTGTGGACCGGAAACCCCATCATCACGTTGCCGCCGACAGATTCCTGCGTGAACTGTGAAATGTACCGAATCTGGCGTTTGTAGATGTCCATACCCCCGGTGATCGGGCGGTCGAAGAGGAAGGGTTCCGAAAAAGCCAGCTGATAGTTCTGCGCGCGCGACCCGGCCTGGAGCGACAGGGTCAGGCTCTCGCCGCGTCCCAGGAAGTTCGAGGTCTGGAACGCCAGCTGACCGAAGAAGCCTTCGTACTGCGATACGCCGGCGCCGAACGTCAGAGAGTTTCTGTTCTGCTCCTCGAACTTGAGCCTGACATCCACCTTGTTCGTCGCGCCCTCGGTCTTGGTGACCTCCGCGTCCTTCTGCGGATCGAGCGGCTTGAAATAGCCCAGCTGATTCAGCCGGCGCACGCTGTACTTCAGGGCTTCCGTGTTGAAGACGCCGTTTTCCACGAGGCGCATCTCGCGTCTGACCACGTTGTCGCGCGTCGTGGTATTGCCGACGAACGTGATGCGGTTGACGAAGTACTGTTCGCCCTCCTGCATGCGCATCACGACATCGACGAGCGGCGGGCCCTCGGCGACCCTGACCTCGGCCGCGAGCGCCTCGGGCGGCTCGCCAAGCTTGTCCACCGCATCGCGGGGCTTCAGGTCAGGAAACGCCGTGAATTCCCAGTAGCCGATCGCGCCGTACACCTCGCGGGCCTTTTCGTAACCCTTCCGCACCTTCTTCAGGCTGTAGTACTCGCCTGTATTGATCTGAAACAGCATGCGAAGGGCCTCGCTGCGAATGACCTTGTTCCCGTCGAACGAGACGTCGCCCACTTTGTATCGCTCACCCTCGCTCACCGGAATTCGGAGCTGCATCCAGCGCGTCTTCTTGTCGGCGGAATCTTCGAGAACTTTGAGGTCGGGTTGTCCGACCCGCGCATCGATATACCCGTTGTTCTGGTAATGCTCCGTGATGTGCTCGGCGTCCTCCTCGAACCTCGCTTCCTTGTAGGTCCCCTTGCCGTTGAACATGGAGAACAACGACTGCTCCTTGTTCTCCTTCATCTGCTTCTTGAGCGCGCCATCGCTCATGGCCTTGTTGCCGATGAAGTCGATCTGGCGAATCTTGACCTTCGGGCCCTCGGTCATCTGGAACGTCAGGTGCACGATCTTGGGTCCGCCGGGAAGCGCCTTGATCTCAGGCTTCACCTCGGCGAACTCGTAGCCTTTCTCGGCGAGCATGTCGCGCACGACGCCCTGCACCTTCCGAATCAGGCCCGGATCGATGAAGGAATCGAGGCGGATGTTGATCTGCTGTTCCTTCAGCTTCTCTTCGATCTTGGACTGCTCGAGTTTCTTCGACCCGACGTAGTCCACGATTTTGACGCGCTGACGCTCCTCCATGTTGTAAACGATGTGCTTGCCGATCACCCCGTTGTCGTACGGCGCGTCCTTGACCTCGATCCAGAGATTGTCAAGAAAGTTGGTTGCCCAGAGCCGCTTGAAGTCTTCGAGCACGCTCTGCTCGTTATAGGGAACCCACACGCCATCGGACGAGCGGCTCGGCTGTGTCTGGATGTAGTACTGATACGTCTGCGGCTCGATCACCGACACGTTCCCTTGTGTCGGAAACGCAATTTCGATGTACCGCACGAGGGGTGGTGATTCGGGAGGCGGCTGACGTGTCGGCCGGGGCGGCGGCTGAGCGGCGGGAGTCTGGGGCTGGGCAGGAACGGGCGCCGGTGCTGCTGTCTGGCCCGCTTGCGCAGGCGGCGCCTGGTCGATGAGCGGAGCGGCCGTCACCAGGCCCGGTGTCAACGCGAGGAGCAACAGGACAAACAATACGAGCTTCCGCATGGATCCCGCGTAAGACGCTGGCGCACGCCGGCCGCCCACCGCAGGATGAGCCAGCCGTTCAAACTGTCAAGTGTACAGGAAGTAAGACGTTTCAGGCTAGCCGGCGGCCGGCCTCCACCTCACCCGCGGGACGGTACGCCAGCACTCCACCATCGAGGTACACCTCGACGTCTCCGCCTCGCAAGTGGCCGCGAATGAGCTCTTCCGACAGCGGATCTTCCACATACCGCTGGATTGCGCGTCGCAGGGGACGCGCGCCGTACGAACGATCCTTGCACGTCAGATCGATAATCCAGTCCGTGACCTCGGGAGTCAGGACGATTCTCAGCTGGCGATCGACCAGGTTCACATTCAACTGCTCGACCAGCAGCCCCATGATTCGACGGAGATCATCATCGGTCAGCGCTTCGAACACGATGATCTCGTCGATGCGGTTGATGAACTCGGGATTGAACGTGCGCTTCACTTCCCCGAGCACCATGTCCGACACGCTCTTCGCCACCTCGCCGGAATCGGTGGACTGGAACCCCATCGAAGCCTTCTTCTGGATGAAGCGGGCCCCGATGTTCGAGGTCATGATGATGATCGAGTTCTTGAAGTTCACCCGATTGCCGAGTCCATCCGTCAGATGCCCGTCCTCGAATACCTGCAGGAGGATATTGAAGATGTCGGGGTGCGCCTTCTCGACCTCGTCGAGCAGCACGACCGAGTAGGGATTGCGCTTGACCTTCTCGGTCAGCTGTCCGCCTTCCTCGTGTCCCACGTATCCGGGGGGCGATCCGATCAGTTTCGAGACCGAGTGCTTCTCCATGTACTCGGACATGTCAAAGCGAATGAGCGCCGAATCGCTGCCAAAGAGGAAATTGGCGAGCGCGCGCGCCAGTTCTGTCTTGCCGACACCGGTCGGCCCCAGAAAAACAAAGCTTCCCACGGGACGATTGGGATTCTTCAGTCCGGCCCGTGAACGGCGGATGGCGCGCGACACGGCAGAGATCGCCTTTTCCTGGCTGATCACCCGGCGGTGCAGCTCCTGTTCCATCCGCAGCAGCTTGTCGCCTTCGTCCTGGTTGATGGAGGTGATCGGCACTCCGGTCCACTTCGACACGACTTCGTCGATTTCCTGCTTGCCGACAATGACGCGCCGGGAGCTCGACTTGACGTCGAACTTCTCGCGCACGAATTGGAGGTTCTCGCGCGCCGTCACCTCCTGCTCGCGATAGAACTGCGCCTTCTCGAAGTCCTTCTGCGAGACGGCGCTCTCCATCTGCTCCACCGCCACGCGGATGCTCTTGTTGATCTCGCCGAATTCCTCGCTGTAGCCCGCCTCGCGCAGCTTCGCGCGCGCGCCGGCTTCGTCGATGAGATCAATCGCCTTGTCCGGCAGGAAACGATCCGTGATGTAGCGGCTCGACTGGAAGACCGCGGCCTCAATGGCTTCCCTCGTGTACTCGACGTGGTGGAAGCCTTCGTACCGGTCCTTGATGCCCAGCAGAATCTCGATCGTTTCGCGCTCCGCGGGCGGATCCACCTTGATGGCCTGGAACCTCCGTTCGAGCGACCGATCTTTCTCGATGTATTTTCGGTATTCCGCGGGAGTAGTCGCGCCGATGCAGCGGATCTCGCCGCGCGACAGCGCGGGCTTCAGGATATTGGCCGCGTCGAGCGAACCTTCGGCCGATCCGGCGCCAACCAGCGTGTGCAGCTCATCGATGAACACGATGATGTTCGGGTTGTCGGTCAGCTCCTTCATGATGGCTTTGAGCCGCTCTTCGAACTGACCGCGATACTTCGTGCCCGCGACGATGAGAGAGATGTCGAGCGCGAGAATCCGCTTGTCCGCCAGGAAGTGCGGCACGTCGCCGAAGACGATCTTCTGCGCAAGCCCTTCCACAATCGCCGTCTTCCCCACGCCGGGTTCGCCGATGAGCACCGCGTTGTTCTTGGTCCGCCGGCAGAGCACCTGCTGGACCCGCTCGAGCTCGTGATCCCGCCCGACCAGCGGGTCGAGCTGATTCTTCATCGCAGATTCGGTGAGGTCCCGGCTGAACTCGGCGAGGAGCGGGGTCTCCTTCACCCGCGTCAGCGTGGTCTTTTCGTTCAGGAGCTGAACGATGTCCTCGCGGACCGTGTTGAGGCGCATCCCCTTTTCAAAGAGGATCGACGCCGCGACCGATCGCTCCTCTCTCAAGATGCCCAGGAGGAGGTGCTCGGTGCCGATGTAGTTATGAAGGAGCCGGTCGGCTTCCTCCGCCGCAAACTGCAGAACGCGCTTGGTTTCGGCGCTGAACGGAATCTCGACCGATGTCGAGACCTTCTCGCGAAACACCGTCCGACCTTCGACTTCCTTGCGAATGTTCTCGAGGGAGAGATGGGAGCGCGCAAAAATCCGGCTGGTCAGCCCCTTGCCCTCACGGATGAGTCCGAGGAGCAGGTGCTCGGTTTCAATGGAAACACTCCCGAGCTGGCTGGCTTCATATCGGGCAAAGAAAAGAACTCGTCTGGCCCTCTCCGTGTACCGTTCGAACATCCGGGGCTACCTAGGTGAATGGAAACGAGTTGTGCGCCACAGCACCCTTATCGGCATTATAAAGCAAAGCGTGATCGCGGCCAACGCCTTCTACCGCTAAGTTGGTGCATTTCAGCAAGTTCGGCGAATTGGATCGTCTCGGCGTGTGTGCGGGGACGTCACAGCTGGTACGGGCAGGTGCCCGAATCGAGGACAGATTCGCCCCAAGCTGTCTCATTCCGTGCGTGACTCGCCCGGTAGTCACGCGAAAGCGGGACATCTGGCAAATGACCGACCCTCAGGCAGGAGAGAGGCGGCCCCCTTCGAGTTTGAGGATGCGGTCGCAGGCGGCGGCCAGGCGCATGTTGTGGGTGGCAATAATCGAGGTCAGACCGCGCTCGCGGTGCATGTCACGCAGCAGCGCGTGAAACCCCTCGGCTGTCGTCTCATCCAGATCACCAGTCGGCTCATCGGCGAGCAGCAGCTCGGGTGCCATAACGAGCGCCCGGGCGATGGCCACTCGCTGCTGTTCTCCCCCGGACAACATGCCCGGTCGATGACCGAGTCGCTCGCCGAGTCCCACGCGGCTGAGCAGCGCTTCAGCCCGATGACGGCATTCGGCAGGCGGACGCCGGGCAATACGCATCGGCATCTCGGCATTTTCCAGCGCGTCGAATTCCGGGAGCAGGTGATGGAATTGAAAGATGAAACCCACGTGGCGATTCCGGAACGCCACCAGCGAGTCGTCATCGAGCGTCGCCAGGTTGGTCTCGCCAATCTCGACCGATCCCGCATCGATCCGGTCGAGGCCCCCAAGCAGGTGCAGCAGCGTGGACTTGCCGACGCCAGAAGCGCCGACGATCGCGACGAGCTCCCCCCGCTCGACCGTGAGGTCCAGCTCGCGCAGCACCTGTAACACCTGGTTGCCGACGGTGTAGGACTTGCGAACGCCTCGCGCGTGGACGAGCGGCATATGGTCGACGCGTCAGTATCGAAGCGCTTGTGCGGGGTCCAGTCGTGATGCCTGTCGCGACGGGTAAATGGTCGCGACAAAGCAGATGACGATGGCCGACACGATGACGAGGAGGAAATCGAGCCTCTGCACCGTGAACGGGACGTGGGACACCTGATAGACGTCCATCGGCACGCGAATGAGCTGGTAGCGATCGAGAACGGTCGCCAGCGCGTAGCCGCCTGTCGCGCCGATGGCCGTGCCGATGATGCCGATGATCAGGCCCTGCAGCATGAAGATGATCGTGATGCTCCGTGCCGGCGCACCCATCGTCTTCAGGATGGCAATGTCGCGATTCTTCTCCATCACGAGGAGGATCAGCGACGCGATGATGTTCAGGGCTGCCACGATCACGATGAGGCCGATGGTAATGGAGATCGCCAGTTTCTCGAGCCAGAGGGCGGAGAAGAGCGACCGATTCATGTCGGCCCAATCCTGCGTGAGATAGGCAGAGCCGAGAGCGCGCGGGATGGCGTCGGCCACCGCCGGCGCGCCGTAGATATCGTCGACCTTGAGCTGCACGAAATCGACCGACTCCTTGTCGAACAGTCGTTCGGCCACGTCCAGATTCACGAAGCCGTACGACGAGTCGAACTCGTAGAGTCCGAGTCCGAAGATCCCGACGACCTCCATCCGACGCTGCCGGGGAAGGATGCCCATCGGCGAGAGCGTGCCCTGAGGAGTCATCACAGTGACGGCGCTGCCGACGCCGACGCCAAGCTCGCCGGCAAGATCCTTCCCGAGCAGCACGCCCGGTGGCGAGTCGAGCGCCCTCGTGGACAGGGCACGCGCTTGGCCTTTGATCATCGATCGGTCGACCGCCGTCACGGTGCCCTCGAGCTCCGGATCGATGCCCTTGATGCTGATGAAGGCCTCGCCGGTCGAGGAGATGACAATCGCTTTGCCGAGAACGGCCGGCGCGGCTCCGACAACGTGAGGAACCCGAAGGAGCTTCGCCGACTCGCCGCGGTAGTCCGCAATGCCACCCTGCTTCCATACGTAGACATGTGCGGTCGAGCCGAGGATCCGATCGCGCAGCTCTCCCTGGAGTCCGGTCATCAGGGCCAGGGCAATCACAAGCGCCATGACGCCGACGATGACGCCAAGCGTGGAAATCAAGGAAATGATCGAGATGAACGCCTGCTTCCGCCACCCTAGGAGATACCGGAGCGCAATCTGCAGCTCGAACGGAACAGTCATGAGACCTGAGGCTGGCCGTCCGTCCGTGGACGCATGAGCGGAAACAGGATCACGTCCCTGATCGAGTGGCTGTCGGTCAGGAGCATCACCAGGCGGTCGACGCCCAGCCCCTGGCCAGCCGCGGGAGGCAGGCCGTACTCGAGCGCCCTGATGTAATCCTCGTCCATCACGTGCGCCTCATCATCGCCGGCGTGCCGTGCGGTCAACTGTTGTTCGAACCGCCGACGCTGCTCCGCCGGGTCGTTGAGCTCGCTGAAGGCGTTCGCCAGCTCGAATGCCCCCACGTACAACTCGAACCGCTCGACCGTGTCGGGATCGTCCGGTCGCTGTTTCGACAACGGCGAGACCTCGGTGGGAAAGTCGTAGACGAAGGTCGGCTGGATCAGTGTCGGCTCGCACAGGTGTTCGAAGAGTTCGAGCGCGATCTTCCCGGCGCCCGCCGACGGAAGGATTTCGACGCCCAATTGACGCGCGAGCGCCCGGGCTCCAGCTGCCGATCTGATCTCCTCGTCCGTGACCCGCCAGCCAAGTCGCGCCGACGCGGCCTCGCACACCAGATCTCTGAGACGAGTCCTGGCAAACGGCTTTCCGAGGTCGATCGTGTGCTCCCCCCACGCGACCTGGTCTGTACCGATCGCGGCGCGCGCGACAAAGGGCAGCATCGCTTCGGTGAGCCGCATCAGATCCTGATAGTCGCTGTACGCCTCATAGAACTCGAGCATCGTGAACTCGGGATTGTGCTGGGTGGAGATGCCCTCGTTCCTGAAGTTTCGATTGATCTCGTACACCCGCTCCATGCCGCCCACCGTCAAGCGCTTGAGATACAGCTCCGGCGCGATGCGGAGGTAAAGCTGCATGTCGAGCGCATGGTGGTGCGTGACGAACGGCCGCGCCAGTGCGCCGCCTGCGATGGGCTGCATCATGGGCGTTTCGACTTCGAGATATCCCCGACCGTTCAGGAACTCGCGAAGCGCGGCGAGTGCCCGGCTGCGGACCTCGAACACACGACGCGAATCCGGATTCACGATGAGATCGAGATATCGCTGCCGGTAGCGAATCTCGATGTCCGTCAAGCCGTGCCATTTCTCCGGAAGCGGCAGGAGACACTTCGTCAGAAACTGCACGCGGCTCGCCCAGATCGTGAGCTCATTGGTCTTGGTCCGGAACAGGCGGCCGTCTATCCCGATGAAATCTCCGAAGTCGAGCAGCTTGTAAATCTGGAAGTCGCGCGCGCTCAGCGAATCCTGGCGGATATACACCTGAATCCGGGCGAGGCCGTCCGACAGCACGAGGAAATTCGCCTTGCCGAACCCACGGATCGCGAGCACGCGACCGCTCGTGGTCGTCTGGCGAGATTCGGCCTGGAGCGCGTCGGCAGACTTCTGGCCGTAGCCTTCGGCGAGCGCCGCAATGGTGTCGGTGCGCTCGAATTGCCTCGGATAGGGATCGACGCCAAGCTTGATCAGCTCGGCAAGGTTGGCGCGGCGCTGAGCGAGTTGATCGGTTTCCTGTGTCATCGATCGTCCGGCATCTGGAGGCGTGACGCGGTCAATGACGATCGGTGTCGAGGCCGACGGGCGCTGCGGCGGATGCTCTCGTGTCCAATTCCAGTCGCCGGTTGATGCCGTCGAGCACCCCGTTCACGAAACGCACCGCATCGTCGGTACTGAAGGTTCGCGCCATATCGAGAGCTTCGTTGATGACCACCGCCGGCGGCGTCTCGCCGACCAGGATTTCATGCACACCGAGACGGATGATGAGCCGATCGACGGCACCCATGCGCTCCGGTCGCCAGTTTTCGGTGGATCCCGCTATCAGATCGTCGATTCTCTGAAGGTCCGCAACCGTTCCGCTGAACAACCGCTCGGCGAACGCCCGGGCCCGATCGCCGACCGGACGATCCCCGGGTCCATCGATGGACCAGAATGTCTCGAGCACGCGAGCGGGATCGGTGCGGCCCACTTCCCACTGGTAGAGCATCTGCAGTGCGGCTTCCCGCCCGCGCCGCCGGGAGTGGTCGGGGGTTTCTGCCGGGGGCGGCTGCGCGGTCACACGCGCACCCCGTCGGGATTGGCGCGCGCAATCTGCCGGGAGAGCGTGGCCATCTCGACGGCGGCGATCGCCGCCTCCCAGCCCTTGTTCCCCGGCTGACTACCTGCGCGTTCGAGCGCCTCTTCCGCCGAATGGGTCGTGAGGACACCGAACGTCATCGGCACGCCCGTGTCTGCCGCAGCGCGCATGATCCCGGTCGACACGGCAGACGCGATGTACTCGAAATGGGCGGTCTGGCCCTTGATCAGGCAGCCCAGGCAGACGACCGCGGCGAAACGGCCCGTCTCGGCGGCCTGCTGCGCCGCAAAGGGGATCTCGAACGAACCCGGCACGCGGATCACGGTGACGTCGTCCGGCGCCACGTCAGCAGACGCCAGGGCCTCGGCTGCGCCTGCCAACAGGCGATCGGTCACGAAGTCGTGATACCGCGCGGCGACGATCGCGAACCGCATGCCGCGGGCCGAACGCGAACCTGCAAGCTCTCGCATGAGATCAGCGGCCCTTGAATTCCGGCTTCCGCTTGTCGAGAAAGGCCCGCGTTCCTTCGCGCATGTCTTCGGTCGAGGCCACGAGCCCAAACAGCGTGGCTTCATAGAAGCACGCATCGGTGAACGGCATATCGAGGCCCTTGTTGATCGCGTCGATCGCGTACCGGAGCGCGATGGGCGCCTTGGACGCGAGGAGCGTCGCAAGGCCTCGCGCCTCGGCGAGAAGCGTGGCCGCGGGAACGACGCGGTTGACGAGGCCGATCTCCAGCGCTTCCTGCGCAGAGATCTGGGCGCCTGTCAGAATGAGCTCCATCGCCTTCCCCTTGCCCACGAGACGCGCCAGCCGCTGGCTGCCCGCGTAGCCCGGGATGATGCCAAGGTTGATTTCCGGCTGGCCCAAGCGCGCGGTGTCGGCGGCCAGGCGAAGCGTGCACGCGAGCGCCAGCTCGCAGCCGCCGCCCAGCGCATATCCGTTGATGGCGGCAACGACGGGCTTGCCCAGTGTTTCGACCAGATCGAACACGTGCTGTCCGCGCAGCGCGTGCTCGCGACCGCTGACGGGACTCTGCACGGCCAATTCGTTGATATCTGCGCCGGCGATGAAGGACTTCTCACCAGCGCCGGTCAAGACGACTGCCCGGACGGCCTCGTCATGTTTCAGTTCGAGCACGGCGCGCCGCAGCTCGTCGATGGTCTGACCGTTGAGCGCGTTCAAAACCTTCGGCCGATTGATCGTGAGAATGGCGACCGCACCATCGCGCTCGAGCAGGAGATTGTCAAAGGGCATGCCTCATTTTACTCCACAGACAAAGAGCGCCGGCTCCTGCCGCCGCACCGACGACGTCGGCAATCAGGTCGGCCCCCTCCAAACTCCGTCCGGGCACGAATCGCTGATGAAATTCGTCGGAGACGCCGTACAGTCCGGCCGTCACCGCCGCAATGAGTATCGTGCGCCACGTGGCGCGATCCGCACGGCCATCCGTCAAGGCACGCACGATCAGCGCGCCGAGTCCCGCGTAGAGCAACAGGTGGGCGCCCTTGTCGGAGCCCGACGGCGCCTGCGGAAGGTTGGAGAGCGACGAGAGCCCAAAGATGAACGCCATGTACAGCACGACCGGCGCCCAGGTGGTCCACTTACGTGAGGAAGCCTGCAAGGCTTGGTCGCAGCGGCTAGAGGGGGAACGGGTACATCAACCAGCCGAAGAGCACGGCCGACAGAATCAGTCCGCCGAACATGAATCCGCCGAGGACCATCTGCTCTCGGACGCCGTCGCGAAGAAGCGCTGCAAACACTGCGGAGATGAACAATGAGAACAGCACGAGCAGGTTGAAATGACTGGCCGGCATCATTTCCGGCCGAGGGCGATGTCGTACGCGTCGAGGATCACCAGAAAGTTCAGGAGGCCCGCGACGATGAGGAAGGAGTTGCCGTACTCGTATGTCGCCGCCACGACATCTCCGGCGCCGTACCCGAGCGATCGCGCCACGATATAGGTGATGCCGACACCGATATTCGCGATCGAGGCCAGCGCTACCAGGGGTTCGGACAGATCGAATGGAAACAGCCGGCCCTTGAGCGCAAGGCCGACGAGAAACATCACAGGAAGCAGAACGAAGAACGCGAGACCCTTGCGCCGCCCGAGCCACAGGTGCCCCACGCCTGGAACCGCCCAGGCCGCGAGACACAACCACACCAGCGTCCCTGTCTGCGCCGTCTCGGCCGTCGTCGTTCGCACGTCGGACAGTTTACCTCAGGTGCCCGCGCATCACATTCGTCACGAGCCAAGCGCCCGCGATCCCGAGAGGCAGTGCGGCCGTGAAACGCGCGACATTCGACGGTTCCACGATCGACAGCCACTCCGCCAGAAGTGTGAGAGACGTCGGCACGGCGGCGGCGATGAGCAGAATCCGCCACACGGCAAGCGGCTCACGTGATGCGTCACTCCGGAACAGAACGGACGCCATCGCACCAATCGCAGCGCCCGCATAGATGCCGAGACACCGCGCACAGACAGGAAGCTGCGAGCCGTCGATGTGAAACGAGCGAGCGGGTTGCTGATGACAGATCACCGATGCCAGAAGGTACGTCAAGGCGGCGATCGCCTTTCCTGCCGGCCATGTCGCCAGAACCGGTGCCAGCAGAACCGCGGCGAGCCAAGCCGACGCAAAGGCGGGGAGAGCGATAGCGGCAGAAGACAGGCGCGCCATCCGCCGCGGATTATCGCACGCAGATGAAGATGTTAGACTCCTGGCGTGACCGCTTCGAACGAAGAAACCGAATCAGCCAGCGGATTGACGCTGATTGGTGTCGCACTCACATCGGCCTCGCTCCTGATCGCCGAGCTCGCCCTCACGCGCATCTTTTCGGTGACGATGTACTACCACTTTGCATTTCTGGCCATTTCGATCGCGCTCTTCGGATTGAGCGCGAGCGGTGTCTGGGTGTTCATCGCACGAAGGTCGTTCGCGCCTCGGGAAACGCTTTCTCTGCTGGCCTGCTCGGTGTTTGCGTTGGCGCTCGCCATCTTGGTGTCGTCGGCGTTTCTGACCCGCATTCGGGTGGGCCTCACGTACTCACCGACCAACCTTTTTCTGATGGTGGCGATCTATCTCCTGGCTGCGCTGCCCTTCTTCGCCGGCGGCACCGTCCTCGCGTTTGCACTGTCGAGGCTGAGGAAGGACGTCACCGTTGTGTACGGCGCAGACCTCCTCGGCGCGGCCGCGGGCTGTCTGTTGCTCGTGCCGCTGATCAACCTGGTCGGCGCGCCGGGCGCGCTGCTGGCCGCGGCGGCATTGAGCGGACTGGCCGCCATCTGCTTTGCACCGTCCGCGAGCCGCCGCCAGATTGTGGGGGCCGTGGGAGCGCTGGCCGTGTGCAGCGTGGCCGCCGCGGTCACGGGCGTCCTTCAACTCGACATTCGCGATGCCAAGGGCCACGTCGGAGACAACGTCGTCTTCAGCAAGTGGAATTCGTTTTCGCGAGTGGCCGTTTACGGTCGCTCCCACGGCGACTGGGCCCTCAGCACGAGTTACCATGGAGGGAAGCCAGACTCGCGCTTCATGGACATCGACTCCGCGGCATCCACGCCGATTCTGCGCTTCAACGGACGCCTCGATGAAGTCGAGTACCTGAAGTTCGACCTGACGGCGCTCGCGCACTATCTGTTCACAGACCCGCACCTGAAGCCCTGGGCCGCGCCCGTGAATGGTGCGACAGCGACTGAACAGCCTGGGGTGGGCTCGATGACGAGTGCTTCGCCCCCCGGGGGCGGGCTCTCGCCGGTCGCGCCGTACCGCGCGCTCGTCATCGGACCGGGTGGAGGCCGGGATCTTTTGTCCGCGCTCGTGTTCGGCGCGGAAAAGATCGACGGCATCGAGGTCAACCCGATCATCGCGACCGACGTGATGAACGGGGCGTTTCGCGACTTCTCCGGTTCCATCTACCAGCATCCCCGGGTTCACATTGCGATCGACGACGGGCGCAGCTTCATCAGGCGATCTCCTGAGCGCTACGATCTCATTCAAGCCTCGCTGGTCGATACGTGGGCCGCCACCGCCGCCGGCGCGTACACGTTGACCGAAAACTCGCTCTATACCGTGGAAGCGTTTGACGACTACCTCGACCACCTCACGCCGAACGGGGTGCTCACGATTACGCGATGGGTGTTCGATGGTCTGAGGCTGATCTCCCTGGCGCAGGAAGCCTGTCTCGAGCGTGGACTCGATGCGGCGAAGCATCTCGCGGTCGTGCAGCACGGCCGGCTGGTCAATGTCATCCTGAAGCGAACGCCATTCTCCCCACGGGAGATTGAGATCCTAAGACTCGCTGCGGCACAGTTGAAGTTCGACGCCCTGTACATCCCGCAACCGCCTTCGCACGACGTGACGTCGCCTATTCCGGTCCAGACGGACCGGGAACGCGAGAACGAGTACCGTAGCCTCATCCTGTCCGACAATCGCCCGGCGTTTTACGATCGGTATGTGATCGACGTCCGTCCGGTTCGCGACGATCGCCCGTTCTTCTTTCACACCACCAAGCTGCGGAATCAGCTGCCGCAGGCCTTCGGGCGTTCGATGCTCTTCGGCAACGGCCTCAGTGCCCTCCTGACGCTCATGGGCATTTCAGCGGTGCTCGTGATCCTCTGCATCATCGGCCCCCTCGCGCTCACGGCGGGAACGCCAGGACACGGCTGGGCAGGATGGCTGGCGTATTTCAGCGCGCTCGGTGCGGGCTTCATGCTGATCGAAGTGGCATTGCTCCAGCGCTTCGTTCTCCTGCTCGGGCATCCGGTCTACTCGCTCGCGGTAACGCTCACCTCGCTTCTCGTTGGCACGGGCCTCGGCAGCCTGCTCAGCCGCAGAATCCCGGACGCAAGCGTCCGGCGCGGCGCATGGTCGGCCATCGGCGGCGTCATTCTTGTGTGTGCAATCGGCGCGTGGCTGCTGCCCGGCTTCATCAGTCTGGCGATGCCGCTGTCGCGTGGTGCAAGGATTCTCATGACCGTGGTCCTGCTGGTGCCGACCGGGATCCTGTTGGGCATTCCTCTTCCAAGCGGCCTTCGGCTGCTGGCCGCGCGCGCGCCTGCCGTGGTTCCGTGGGCGTGGGGACTGAACGGCGCCTGCTCGGTGGTCGGGACGACGTTCGCCGTATTCCTCGCCATGAACTGGGGTTTTTCAGTCGCGCTGCTGGTCGCTGCCGCCACCTATGCCGCTGCCGCGCTCACCCTCCTGATCCTCGCCCGCACTGACGCCAGAGAGGCGTAGGAAGAAGATTGGTCTCGGATTTTCGCTAAACGTTCGGTTTCTGGCCCGCGGGAACCAGAATTTGTGTTCGAACGTCTAACACCGTTAGTATTGTGAACACTGTTCACCACCGCATTCCTGGCGGCTGAGTCCCGGGAATGTCCGGTTGCCATCCCAGTCTCCGCAAAGGAATCCTGCATGGGCCTGAAGGAACGACAAGACCGCGAGCGAGAAGCCGTGCGTCGCGCCATTCTCGACGCGGCTCGCGACCTGTTCGTCGCCGAGAGCTATTCGAACGTCTCCATCCGCAAGATTGCGGAGCGGATCGAGTACAGCCCGGCGGCGATCTACAGCTATTTCGAGAGCAAGGACGATATCTTTTTCGCGCTCGCCGAAGAGGGATTTCGCATGCTCTTCGCGCCGCGGCCGTGCAGCGACGAAACCGGGAATCCGCTCGATGCGGTGCGCCGGATTTTCTGGCGCCTGTATGAGTTCAGCAAGTCGAACCCCGAGTACTTCTCGCTGATGTTCGTCGATCGCGCCGTGCCTCGCATCAGCCGCGACTGGGAACGATTCGGGTTCGTCCGGGAAATGCGCGGCGTCGTGGCGGACACGATCCGCGAGTGCGTCGAGCGCGGACTCTTCCCATCGTCCACGAGTCCCGACGCCGTGTTTCGCATTCTGTCGAGCGCCGTGTACGGCGTGGCCGTGTTCAGGCTGTCCGATCGCCTGGCGCCGGGAGAAGATCCGGACGCCCTCGCCCGGGATACGCTCGAAGCGGCGCTTCAGGGACTCATCAGCGGCTCCCCTATCACGTTCAGCGCCGCGCCGTGCGGCGTCGATCAAACCGTCGAATCAACCGCGACCGAGGAAGTGGTTGGCGTCTTGTCCGGATCCGCGCCTGCCATCAAGTCGCTTACCGGACCGGATCGGCGAGTGGAATCATGAGCGCAAATTTCAACGGGTGGCGCGCGGTCGTCGGAGGCATGGCCGTGGCGACAACGATCGTCGCGGCCGCGGCGTGCGGCACGGCCGATGGGAAGGTCGCGGATTCTGAAGCCGGTGTTCCGCCGGCAGTGAAGATCACGACGGCCACGGTCGTCCAGCAACCGATCACGCGAACTCTGCACGTCACCGGCACGCTCACCGCCGAAGATCAGGCGGAGGTCAGCGCCGAAACGGCCGGGCGGGTGGTTTCAACGCCAGTCGAGCGCGGGACGCGCGTCGATCAAGGCGACGTGCTGGTGTCTATTTCGGCGACGGAAACCGAGGCACAGCTTCGCGAGGCCGAGGCGAACGCCGCGCAGATCGAGGCTCACCTGGGAATCGAAGGCAATCGCCCGTTCAATGTTGAGCGCGTGCCTGAGGTCGCGAACGCCAAAGCATCGCTGGCGCTGGCCGAGTCGGAATTCGCGCGGATTCAAACGCTGCTCGACCAGCGTGTGGTCTCTCAATCCGAGTTCGATCAGCGCAAGACTCAGGTCGAGGCTGCGCGTCTCCAGCTCGAGTCGGCAAAAAACGCGGCACGCCAGCTCGTCGAGTCGCTCGAGTCGGCGCGGGCCCGCATCCTTCTCGCGCGCAAGGCTCTGGCCGACACGTCGGTCCGGGCGCCCTTCGCGGGTCTTGTGGCCGAGCGGAAGGTCAGCGTCGGTGACTACGTGACTCGCGGAGCCCAGGTCGCAACGGTCGTGCGCATCAGTCCGCTCCGCGTGGAGCTGACGGTGCCGGAGCAGGCCGTGTCGAAAGTGAGAGCCGGCGCGCCAGTGACGTTGTCCGTGGACGCATATCCCGGGCGATCGTTCCCGGGTCAAGTGCGCTTCGTCTCGCCGGCGCTCAAGGCCGAACAGCGCTCCCTCACCGTCGAAGCGGTCGTCCCCAATCCGGACGGCGTGCTGAAACCGGGCCTCTTCGCCACGGCCGAAATCCAGGAAGCCACGTCCGAACCCGTACTGCTCGTGCCCGCGGCGGCGGTCCAGACGACCGCCGGCACCAGTCGCCTCTACGTGGTAAAGGGCGACCGGGTCGAGGAGCGTTTCATCGCGACCGGTCAGCCGGTCGGATCGATGGTGGAAATCATGACCGGCGTGAAGGCCGACGAACTGGTCGCCGTGAACAACGCGGCACAGCTCGCCGACGGCCTGCGCGTGAAGGTCGAAGGCCAGTCGGCCCTGCCCACGACTGGTTCCCGCGAATAGGGGTCTGTCATGCAGTGGCTTGCCGAGATCTGTGTTCGTCGTCCGGTTTTCGCGTCGGTTCTGATCCTGTCGCTCACCGTCATCGGCGCGTTCGCTTTCACACGGCTGGGCGTCGACCGGTTTCCCAAGGTTGACTTCCCAACCATCCTCGTGACCACGCGGCTCCCGGGAGCCGCGCCCGAGCAGGTGGAAACCGAAATCACCGACAAGATCGAGGAAGCGGTCAACACGATCAGCGGCATCGACGAATTGCGCTCCACCTCGTCGGAAGGCGTGTCGATCGTGATCATCTCCTTCGTGCTCGAGAAGGAAGTGGACGTGGCGGCACAAGAGGTGCGCGACAAGGTCAATCGCGTCATCCCGCTCCTTCCGCGCAACGTTGAGCAGCCGACGGTCGAGAAATTCGATCCCGATTCAGTCCCGGTCATGAGCCTTGCCGTCTCGGCGAAGAAGCCGATTCGCGACATCACCGAGTTCGCCGACAAGGTGCTCCGTCGTCAGCTCGAGAGCGTCAACGGCGTCGGACAGGTGGTCGTGCGTCGGAGGTCGGCCGCGGCAGATCAACGTCTGGCTCGATGCGGCGCGCCTCCGGGCTCACAACCTGACGGTCAACGACGTCGCTCGCGCGATGCAGGCCCAGAACCTCGAGATTCCAGGCGGGCGCGTCGATCAGGGCTCGCAGTCGCTCACGCTGCGCACGCTCGGACGAGTACAGACCGTCGAAGAGTTCAATCAGCTCGTCGTCAGGCAGGCCGAAGGCCACGCGATCCGCCTCGCCGACTGGCGCGCGTCGAGGACGGCATGGCCGAGGCGCAGACGCTGGCCAACCTCGACGGATCGCCGACGGTCTTGCTCACCGTGCGGCGGCAGTCCGGCACGAACACCGTGGAAGTGGTCAAGGCGGTGAAGGAACGCCTGGAAGAGATTCAGCCCGCGCTCCCCAGGGCTACAACATGCGCATCGTGCGGGATCTCTCGGAGTTCATCGAGGCGTCCATTCACACCGTCGAGGAACACCTGATCGTCGGTTCGTTTCTTGCCGCTCTGGTCGTGCTCCTCTTCCTCTGGAACTTCCGCTCCACCATCATCGCCGCCATCGCCATCCCCACCTCGATCGTCGCGACCTTCGGCCTCATCTGGTACATGGGCTTCACGCTGAACTCCATGACCATGCTGGCGCTCACGCTCGCCGTCGGCATCGTCATCGACGACGCGATCGTCGTGCTGGAGAACATCTACCGGTTCATCGAAGAGAAGGGACAATCGCCTTTTCAGGCGGCCGTCGAAGCGACGCAGGAGATCGGCCTCGCCGTGATGGCGACCACGCTGTCGCTGGTGGCGATCTTCGTGCCGGTCGGCTTCATGGGCGGCATCGTCGGCCGCTTCATGAAGAGCTTCGGCTTGACCATGGCGTTCGCGATCATGGTCTCGCTGCTCGTCAGCTTCACGCTCACACCGATGCTATCGGCCCGGTGGCTGAACGCCGGGAAAAGAAGGGCGACGATCACGGCTCGAAGGAGTCGCGATTCTTCAAGCCGATCGACGATGGCTACACGCGGCTGCTTCGCTGGTCGCTGGGCCACCGGTTCATCGTCGCCACGATTGCGATTCTGGTCCTGTTCTCGAGCGTGCCGCTCTTCAAGATCGTGAACAAGAACTTCCTGCCGTTCGACGATCAGTCGGAGTTCGAAGTGAGCCTGCGCGCGCCGGAAGGCACGAGCCTCGAACAGACCGAACTCATCGCCAATCGGATGGCTACCAGAATACGGCGCGACCTGCCCGAGGTTGCGTACACGCTCGTGTCGGTGGCGGACGATCCTGCGCACACGCGCAACTCGGCCACGATCTACATTCGACTGAAGCCGCTCGAGGCGCGGACGCGCGACCAGTTCGCGCTGATGGGCGAGATCAGGAAGAACGTCCTCCCCGCCTTCGCGTCGGAAAACCTCCGGACGGGTGTCCGGCCGGTCGCGACGATCGGCGGCGGCGGCAACCAGAACGCCGACATCCAGTTCGTCATCAATGGTCCGGACCTGCGCAAGCTTGAGGTCTACAGCGGCCAGATTCTGGAGCGCGTGAAGAAGATTCCGGGCACCGTCGACGTCGACACGTCGCTGAACGCCGGCAAGCCCGAGCTCTCGGTGCGGCTGGATCGATCGAAGGCCGCCGATCTGGGCGTGCAGATTGGAGACGCCGCCGAGGCCTGCGACTCCTGGTCGGCGGCGATCAGGTCACGACGTACAACGAGGGCGGTGAACAGTACGAAGTGCACCTGCGAGCCCGGCCCGAGGATCGCACCAACGAGCAGACGCTCGGCAGCCCTGACGGTGCCGTCGTCCCGGCTCGGCAGCGTCGCGCTCGAGAACATCGCCGACTTCACGCCCGGCGCGGCGGCGGCGGACATCAATCGGCTCGCCCGTCAGCGCCAGGTGACCATCTTCGCCAGCCTGCTGCCCGGCGTGTCCAGAGCGGCATGCATCTCGGCGATCCAGAGCGAAGTGGCCGCGATGAAGCTGGGCCCGGTCTATCAGACCCGGTTCGCGGGCCGGTCCGGGAACTGGGCACGGGCCGCGCAGAACTTCGTGCTCGCGTTCGTGCTCTCGCTGGTCTTCATGTATCTGATCCTGGCGGCGCAGTTCGAGTCGTGGCTGCACCCGATCACGATTCTGCTGTCGCTGCCGCTCACGCTGCCGTTTGCGCTGCTGTCGATCATCATCACCCGGCAGTCGCTCAACATCTTCTCGGCGCTCGGCCTGCTGGTGCTCTTCGGCGTCGTCAAGAAGAACTCGATTCTGCAGATCGACCACGCGATCCAGCTTCGCGAGCATGGCCTGGAGCGGACCGAGGCCATTGTTCAGGCGAGCCGCGATCGGCTGCGCCCGATTCTGATGACCACGTTCGCGTTCGTCGCCGGCATGATCCCGCTGGTGGTGTCGAGCGGCGTCGGCTCGGCGACCAACCGCGCCATCGGATTCGTCATCATCGGCGGGCAGTCGCTGGTGCTGCTGCTGACGCTCATCGCGACGCCGGTCGCGTACTCGCTTTTCGACGACATGTCGCAGTTCCGCCTGTTCCGCAGGTTGAAGTCGCGACTGACGCGTTTCTCGTTCGCCACACCGACCACCGCGCCCCGGCCTGCCGCCGAGCAGGAGGGCTGAACTCTTCTCGGAGTGCTCCAATGAAAGCGAAGTTGATTGCGACGTTGTGTGCCCTTCTGCTCGCCTGGGGCGTGTCCTCGCCAGTTGCGGCCCAGACCCCGGTCCCCTCCGTTCCGGCGAGCGGGGATGGCCAGGTGCTGCGAATCACGCTGGACGAGGCCGTGCAGATGGTGCTCGACCATAACCCCGCGCTCGCCGCGGATCGGCTGAATCCGCAGATCGGCGATCTGCGCATCGCGCAGGCCGCCAGCGCCTTTACGCCGTCCTTCACGACGGCGGGCGGGCGCGTCGGCCAACTCTCGCCGCCCTCGAGCTTCCTGGTGGGCGCCCAAGGCACGCGAACCGACACCTACACGACGAGCCTGGGGATGTCTCAGCGGCTGCCGTGGTTCGGCAGCGTGTACAACGTCGGATGGGACAACACACGGTCACGGTCGGACAGCTTTCTGCAGAACTTCAATCCAACCCTCCGATCCGGCTTCGTCTTTTCGTTCGCGCAGCCGCTCCTGCGCGACTTCACGATCGACAACGCGCGTCAGCAATTGACGACGACCGAGCGAGACCGGATCATCAGCGGCGCGCGATTCAAGGAAAGCACGGTCCACACGGTCGCCGACGCCAAGAGGGCCTACTGGAATCTCGTCGCGGCTCGCGCGCTGGTCGAGGTGCAACAGCGCTCGCTCGATCTGTCCCGTGAACTGGTGCGCGTCAATCAGGCCCGGGTGGATGTCGGCGAAGCGCCGCCGATCGATCTGCTCTCGGCGCAGGCCGAAGTGGCCCGCCGCGAGGAGAATCTGATCATCGCGCAGTCGGCGTCGAAGCAATTGGAGGACGTTCTGCGAACGCTCGTCATCGCTCCGGATCGATCGGACCTCTGGAATGTCCGCATCGAACCGAGCGATCCGCCGCCTGCCGTGCAACCATTGCCCGACGTGGACACCGCCGTGCAGATCGCGCTCCTGACCCGGGCGGACCTTCTTACGGCACGGACCGAAGTGGAGAACGCGGTCACGTCGGTCAAGTACTACTCAAATCAGGTCCTTCCCGACGTTCGGCTGCTGGCGAATTATCAGACGACCGGACTGGGCGGGACCAAGCTGGATCGCGTGGGCACATTTCCCGGCATTCTCGTTCCGAGCGGTCAGCGTGTCGACTACAACAACGTTCTCGATCAGGCCCTCAAAGCCGACTTTCCCACCTGGACGGTCGGATTCGCGATCAACTATCCCATCGGCCGAAGTTATGACGAGGCGAGCCTTGCGCGCGCGCGGCTGGAGCAGACACAATCGCGCGACCGGCTGAAGAACTCGGAGATCAACGCCGTCAGGCAAGTCCGTCAGGCGGCCTGGCAGGTCGAGATGAACTCGAAGCGCATCGAGACCGCTCGACTGGCGCGAGAGCTCGCCGAACAGCGCGAAGATGCCGAGCAGAAGCGATTCGAGGTCGGCATGTCGACGAGCTTCCTGGTCATCCAGGCGCAGCGCGACCTCGCAGAGGCTCGCAACAACGAGCTCGGCGCACGGCTCGCCTATGCGACGTCGCTCATCGATTTCGAATCGATTCAGCAGGCCGGTCCTGCGCAGAGCGGATCCGGGGGGAACGGGTCGGTGCAGCCGCTGCCTCCGCCGCGACTCTCGACGGTCCTGACGACCTCGACGGCTGCCGCCGGTTCGAACACACCGCAATAACCAGACGATCGGCGCGCCGCTTCACCAACCGGCGGCGTGCCGCAGCATCAGCTGCCACGTCGGCGCCATCACCGCCTTCGCCACGACGTCGAGCAGCAGGCCGCACGCCGCCGCGATCAGCACGCCACGATGATCGCGAAGCGAGAAGTCGAATCCGCCGATTCGCGAGAGGGCCGGTCCCGACAACGTGACGCCGAGCGCGACGAAGCTCACGATCCGCACGAGCGACCAGGGATTCCAGCCGAACAACAGAGCCTGCGCCGGGTGAGCGCTGACCGCCGCCAGCGCGCCAACGTAGTGGCCCATGTAGTTCATGAGCACCGCGCCCATCGGCATCGACAGCACACTTCCGCTCAGGAGCGACAGTACGCAGAAGACCGACGCATGCAGGGCGTGCGAGGGCAGAAAGAGCCTGGGGCTTCCTTCTGCGCCCACGCCCGTCAGGATCCAGTTGAACATTTCCTGCCGGTAGCGGAGACCGTTCAGAAACAGGTGGTCGGTCCTTGCGCTGGCCGCGTACGCCATCACCGTGGCACAGACGCCCATCGTGGCCGCCCACAGGAGCATGCGGGCGATCGCCTGACCGAGGTCGCCGCGCTTGAGCGCCGCATACATGAACGGAAACGACGGCAGCGTGTTCAGAATGGGCACGAGAACAGGCAAGCCGATCGCGTAGGCGAGCGGATACGAGAGCGCGGTTCCAAAAACGATCAGCAGGGCGCTCATACGAGATCGAAATGCGTGAGATCCTTGAACTGGGTGAACCGCTGCTGGATCTCGGGCGCGGTCAGCCGGAGCAGGCGCTCGAGACCGAAATCCTCGACGGCAAATGACGCCAGCGTATTGCCGTAGATGATCGCACGGACGAGCGCCTCATTGGTCACCGCCGGACACGAGGCCAGGTAGCCGAGGAACCCGCCCGCAAACGTATCTCCGGCGCCGGTCGGATCGATCACATTGTCGAGCGGCATCGCCGGCGCCGCGAAGAACCCGCCATCATCGGTTGGACGAGCCAGAAGCGCCCCATGCTCGCCGCGTTTGACCACGATGAGCCTGGGTCCCAGCTCACGGATGCGTCTCGTCGCCCGGACCAGGTTTGGCTCGCGGCCCAGCTCGCGGGTCTCGCTGTCGTTGATGATGAGAACGTGCACACGTGCGAGCGTGCCGTTCAACTCGTCCGGAGTTCGTTCGATCCAGTAATTCATCGTGTCGGCCGCTACCAGCCTCGGTTCCTTCACCTGGTCCAGGACGTCCCTCTGGAGCGACGGGTGGATATTGCCCAGAAACACGAACGGCGAGTCCACGTAGCCTGGCGGAATGACGGGCTGAAAATGCTCGAACACGTTGAGGTGCGTGAAGATCGTCTGCCGGCTGTTCAGATCGAAGCCATACTCGCCGCCCCACCGAAATGTCTCCCCCGGCACTTTCTTAAGACCGGCAAGATCGATACGCCGGCCGCTGAAGACCGCCATCGAGTCGTCATCGAAGTCGTCACCCACAACCGCCACGACCCTGACGTCTGTGAAGAACGAGGCCGCCACGCTGAAGAACGTGCAGGAGCCTCCGAGAATGCGCTCGCGCTCCCCGAACGGCGTCTTGAGCGAATCGTACGCGATGGAACCCACGACGAGGATCGGATGCATGTCGTATTCTCGATTGCTGGCTGATTGTCTCAGTGGAGGTACTTGCCGATGATGGGTGCCAGTTCTTTCTTGAGCGAGTCAGGCACCGCGTCAGGCCGAGTGATGAGCGCCGTCGCCAGCGCGCTCGCGCACGCGCAGCTTCGCGTAACCGGGGCGCGGCTGACGGTTTCAGCGATCACACGCTGAGCCATCCGGGCGTTCTGCGTGAGATTCGCGACGATCATGTCGACGGTCACCTCGTCGTGACCCTCGTGCCAGCAGTCATAGTCGGTCACCAGCGCGAGCGTCACATAACAAATCTCGGCTTCCCTCGCCAGCTTCGCCTCCTGAAGATTGGTCATGCCGATGACGTCCATGCCCCAGGACCGATAGAGGCGTGACTCGGCCAGCGTCGAGAACTGCGGTCCCTCCATGCAGACGTAAGTGCCGCCGCGATGCACGGTGGCGCCGGCCGCGGCGGCCGCATCGGATGCGATCCCGCTCAGAACGCCGCAGGTGGGACGCGCGAACGCGATGTGCGCCACGAGCCCGCGCCCGAAGAACGTCCCGATTCGCCCGCGGGTCCGGTCGAAAAACTGATCGGGGACCACCAGGTCGAGCGGACGGTATTCCTCTTTCAGGCTGCCCACGGCACTGGCCGAAAGGATCTGCTCCACGCCGAGGGTCTTGAAGCCAAAGATGTTCGCGCGGAAATTCAGCTCCGATGGCGAGAGCCGATGGCCGACCCCGTGACGTGTCAGGAACGCGACGCGGCGCCCTCGCAGCGTGCCGAGCACGTAAGGAGCCGATGGATCGCCGAACGGCGTCGAGAGACGGACCTCCTCGCGCTCGGTGAGCTCCGCCATATCGTACAGGCCGCTGCCTCCGATGATGCCAATCTGAACGCTCATAGCCCTCCGCTGAGGTTCGGTCAGGGTCACAGTGGTCCGTGCCCTTTGCTCAGGCTCCTATGTCACAAGCAGGGTTCGATCGTGCGCTTTCCGCCTGTGAGTCGTATGACACCACCGGCGACCTCGGGATCGTGTTCGAACAGGATCACGTGTTCCCGATCGACGGCTTCCCGAACCACGCCGCACTTGAACTCCAGCGTCGTCGCGGGGAACAGATCGTAGCTCATGATCCACGCATCGGCGAGGTGCGCCGTGGTCGGAATCAGATCACCCACGAAGATGGCCTTCCGACCTCCCCCCGACATCTCGACCAGCTGGTGGTGCTCAGTATGTCCGCCGGTCCGGCGCACGCGGACTCCCGGGATGATCTCCTGATCTTCTTCAATGAACCGCACCAACCCGCGGTCGGCCAGTGGCAGAAAGCTCTCGGGCTGATAGCTCGCACGAGTTCGCTCGCTGGGCGTCATCGCGGCTTCCCATTCGCCGCGCCGAATCAAGTACTGCGCGTTGGGAAAGCGCGGCGCGAACCCGGCCGACTCTCGTCGAGTGAACCCGCCCGCGTGGTCGAAATGGAGATGAGTGGCAAGGACGATGTCGATGTCCGCGGGCTCCAGGCCGGCCGCGGCCAGGCTCGATTCAAGATGATTCGGGTCTTCGACCCCGTACATCTCGGCGTGCTTCGCGTCGAGCTTGTCGCCGATGCCCGCATCAATCAGCATTCGCTTTTCTCCCAGCACCAGGAGCGGCCTCAGGCCCAGTCGGATCCGGTTTCGGTCGTCGGGCTGTGCCTTCTTCTCCCATAACGGCCGGGGGACGACGCCGAACATGGCGCCACCGTCGAGCCGAAAACTCCCGTCAGAAAGCGAGACAAGCTCAAGGTCGCCGAGCGTCATCCGCCGGACGCGGTGGCGATCGGCCCTGCCCGACGTGTCGGCAGCCGTCTGCCGGGAGCCCGTTGCCTCCTTGAGCTCCACCAGAACGCCGTGCGCGCTCGACGGATGAATGAACGCGACGCGGGATCCGCCGGCGCCCGGCCTGGCCTGCGAGTCGATCAACCGCACGCCCCGCTCGGTCAGTAGGCTCAGCGCGACATCGATGTCGTCCACTCGGAGCGTGATGTGGTGGAGACCGGGGCCGCGTTTCTCGATGAAGCGCGCAATCGAAGAGGAAGGGTCAGTCGCCTCCAACAGCTCGAGCTCGGCCGGTCCCGTGCAGAGGTGTCGCACGCGGACGCGCTGCGAAGGCACGTCTTCGGGAAGGCTGACCTCGAGGCCCAGGGCATCCCGGAAAAACGCGAGCGCCTGAGGGAGATCGCTGACAGCGATCCCCACGTGATCCAGCGTCGCCTTCATCGGGAAGCGTCGCCCCCTAGCACGCGGTTGAGGAGGTCTCTCGCAGCGCTGTACGGATCGATCTCCCGCCTGGCGATTCGGTCCACCGTACGATCGAGCTCTGTCTGATCCAGTGTCGTCTCCTCGACATGCCGGAGAAAGATCTGCGTGAGAATCTCCATCAGGCGCGTCCGGCTCCGGATTCGCCGCCGACTCGCTGACAGTCCGCCCGGGTGCCCCCGAAACTGCTCGATGGCCTCGATCAGCGCCGGCACGCCGATGCCCGTCGTCGCCTGCGTCTTGATGATGGGCGGACGCCATTCGCCCGGTCGGAACGAGTGGAGCGAGAGCATCGCTTCGATCGCCGCGACGGCGCGATCGGCGCCTTCCCGATCGATCTTGTTCACGACGAACACGTCGGCAATCTCCATGATGCCCGCCTTGAGCGCCTGCACATCGTCGCCGGATCCTGGCACCAGGGTGACGATGCACACATCCGCCGCGCGAACGATGTCCACCTCGTCCTGACCAACGCCCACTGTCTCGATAATGACGACATCCTTCCCCGCCGCATCGAGCATCAGCGCCACATCGCTCGTCGTGCGCGCAAGTCCCCCGAGATACCCGCGGGTGGCCATGCTGCGAATGAACACCCCGGCGTCGGTCGCGTGCGCCTGCATCCGCACGCGATCGCCCAAGAGTGCGCCGCCCGTGAACGGGCTGCTCGGATCGACCGCGACGATGCCGACGGTCAAGCGTTTCCCACGAAGCTGAGAGGTCATCCGATCGACCAGGGTGCTCTTGCCCGCACCGGGCGGACCGGTGACCCCAATCAGGTAGGCGCGCCCCGTGCTCGGGAAGATCTGTTGGATCACCTCGACGCCGGCGGGGTCCTCGTCTTCGACGAGCGAGATCGCGCGCGCGAGCGCGCGGGGATCGCCGCGAAGAACGCGGGCCCCGAGCGAGGCGGCGGCATCCTCCATTCGCTCCGAGCGGCCGGTCGGTTCAGTTGTCAAGAAGGTGCCGGGCGATGACCAGGCGCTGTATCTCGCTGGTGCCTTCGCCGATCGTGGTCAGCTTGACGTCGCGATAGTACTTTTCCGCAGGGTAGTCCTTCACGAATCCATACCCGCCGTGGATTTGCACGCACTCTTCCGCGGCGCGCACCGCCATCTCGCTGGCAAAGAGCTTGGCCATCGCCGACTCGAGCGTCATCCTGCGCCCCTGATCCTTCAGGCAGGCGGCTCGATACACGAGCAGGCGCGCGGCCTCGAGCCTGCTGGCCATGTCGGCGAGTTTCCATCCGATCGCCTCGAACGACACGACCGGGTGCCCGAATTGCTTCCGCTCGCGCGCATACTTCAACGCGGCTTCATAAGCGCCGGCTGCGAGCCCGACCGCCAGCGCCGCAATCCCGATGCGACCCGCGTCGAGCACCTGCAGAACGTTGACGAATCCCTGGCCTTCGTGTCCGATCAACTGGGAGGCGTCGATGCGGCAGTTGTCGAACACGACTTCGCTCGTGTCGCTGGCGCGCATTCCGAGCTTGTCTTCTTTCTTGCCCGCAGCCATCCCCGGCGTGCCCCGCGGCACAATGAACGCGGAGATGCCACGATGAGCTTTGGCGCGATCGGTCACTGCCATCACGACCATGACATCGCCCACGTGCCCGTGGGTTGTAAAGGTCTTGGACCCGTTCAGGATCCAGCCGGCGTCGCTCCGGACGGCGACTGTGCGCATGGCGGCCGCGTCGCTGCCCGAGGTCGATTCGGTCAGGCCCCAGGCGCCGATCCACTCGCCTCGTGCCAGTTTCGGGAGATAGCGCGACCGCTGATCCTCCGACGCGAACCTCAGAATGTGCGCGCAGCACAACCCGTTGTGCGCGGCGACTGAGAGCGCCACGCCCGGATCGACCCGACTCAGTTCTTCGAGGCAGATGCAGTAGTCGACGGCTGTCAGGCCCGCACCACCGTACTGCTCGGGAATCTGCATGCCCATCAGGCCCAGCCGGCCGATGGCCGGCACGACTTCGATCGGAAAATGCGCCGCCTGATCCCATTCGCGGACGTGCGGACGAATCTCGGCTTCGGCGAATTCGCGGACCGACTGGCGGAGAAGGCGCTGTTCTTCAGTGAGCCTGAAGTCCATCGGAGCCGGCCGCTACCTCACGGTGGCGTGCGATCGCGCGGGGGCGTCGGGCTCCGAGAGGCTCCAGTCGGTGTGAGGAGCCTTGTTGCAGATCAACCAACCGTAGATGAGACCGGAGTAGGTTTGCCAGCGCATGCCGTGGCGCGCGTAAAATCCCTTCAGCTCGCGCTGCAGTCGCGGCAGGTTGAAGAATGGCACGCCAGGAAAATAGTGATGCTCGAGGTGGTAATTCGAATTCAGATAGGCGAAGTCCCAGAACCAGTTTCCCCGCATCAGCGTGCCCCATTTTGCGGGATCGTCGGGATCGATATCGTAATGCTGTCCGACGCGGTTGAGCGTGAAGGCAATTGGAAAAACGAAGAATATCGGCACGATGTACGCGCGCAGGGCCGCGTCGAATCCCCAGATCAGCCAGATGCCCGCGAGGACCGCGAGATGCGACACGATCGACAGGCGGCGCTCGAACGCGATCCGCTGCTGCAACTCGCGCGGGTAGGTGGACGTCTCGCGACGCGCCGCCCGGAAATAGATCGGAAAGAGCGCCGGCGAGCAGTAAAGCAGCTTGTACCAGCGCTTGTTGATTTTGGGCGACAGATGGTGGCGCTTCGGATCGTCCTCTTCGGAACCAAGCTCGGCGTGATGGTCAAGGTGCCAGCGAGTGAACTGGCTGGCCGAGATTCCGCTCGGCACCGCATAGAGAAGCCCCAGCAGCCGCTCGGCACGCTGGTGACGCCGCTCGAAGATGGTGTGGTGCACCACCTCGTGCAGGAGCACCGTGAAGTTGAACACGGTGAACCCCTGGGCCAGCGCCAGCGGAATCCAGATCAGCGGGTTCTCGACGTAGATGAGGGCCGCGGTGAATGCCGCGAGCATGAGGAACTGCCGGACCGTGATCGTCAAGTGACGGATGGCCGATTTCCGGTGCAGCTCTACCAGCAATGCGCGTGGAAACTCGCGGCTGAGCTCAGCCCTGAGTGCGGTCGCGTGCTGACTGTAGTAGTGTGACTTCACGGGCACCTGTATGGTGAACGATCCGTGCCATTGTACCATGCTGGACCAGTCCCGGCAGAGCGAGCCCCACTGCCCCCTTGTCATCGACCGATAAATGCCGTGGGCGGAACCGGCGCCCGCCTAACCCAGTTCTCGCGTTCAAGGGAGACCACGTGACCAGGCCCCGCTTCGTCCGCGCCGCATTCGTGCTTGCCCTGGTAGCCGCACCCGGCACCGCGTTTGCCGACGCCACTGCGTTTATCGGCATGACCACCACGCCGGCCACCCGTCTGGCCAAGGGCTTCTCCATCGGTGTCAGCCTCTTGATCGTCGGGTTCGAGTTCGAATACTCGTCGACCTCGCAGGACGATCAGGCACTCGCTCCGAGCCTGCGCACCGGAATGTTCAACGGACTTGTGCAGACGCCGAACCCGGGCGGCGTGCAGGCGTACTTCACGATCGGCGGCGGGTTCTATCGCGAGCAGCTCGAAGACCTTGCCGACGTCACGCTGTCCCAGGAGACGAACTTCGGCATCAACACGGGTGGCGGCGTGAAGATTCCCGTGGCGGGTCCCCTTCGCGTCAGGGTGGACTATCGTCTGTTCAAACTGTACGGATCACCACTTCACACGAAGTCTCAACGACTCTACGCGGGGATCAATGTCGCGTTCTGAGGGGAGTGTCGAGGGCGGGCGCGGCTCGCGCGCCGCCCTCTCAACTGTCGCGGCTACTTGCTCATGTCGCTGACAGGCGTGAGATTGATCGGGGTCTGACCGCCTGCATAGGACTCTGAAAACGTCTTGTAGAGCTCCTGGACCTCCGTCGGAAACCCCTCCGAGAGAATTTTCCCGATGGTGTAGTCGGAATCCTTCACAGCCGGATCCATCACGAACACATACAACGCGCTGTTGTTCGGCCCGGGTTCAGCTGCCTTGTACACTTTCCAGCTCGCCAGCTGCTGCTTGCGAATCGGATCCTCGCTTTTTTGCAGGGCTTCCTTCACCTTGCCCATCACCATCTCGAAATCGGCGGTCTTGTCGGGCTTGATGTTGTTCAGGATCATCGCGGCGCCGAGATTGAAAACGCGCGCGGGCGGCGCTGGCTGTGGCGGGGCTGGGGCGGTCTGATCGCCACCAGCGGTCGCTGACGTCCGCACTCCCGCCGTGATGACGAACGCGAGAACAATCGCCGCGAGGGTCAAGCCAATCCAAGCGTCGCGTCGGCCCGCCGCCGCCGTACCAAGTCTAAATCGCATCCACGCCTCCTTGACGAAAGGCCATACTCTAGCGTACTTGGCGCGTCAGACGAAAACACTCATCACGTCATTCGACAGCAGCATGCCGTCGCGGGTCAGGCGCAACCGCCCGCCCTCGTAGACGAGCAGCCCCGCCTCGATCCGCGGCATCAGGTCGGCCGCGTAATTCTGCCAGACATCCAGGCCGTAGCGCCGGGTGAAGGCATCGAGATCGATGCCGTCGGTCAGCCGCAGGCCCAGAAAGAGCGCCTCTTCCATCTGTTCCTGCGGTGTGAGGGCCCGACGCTGGTCTTCGGGTCTGTCGCCGGCGTTTACACGGCTGACATAGTCCATCGTGCCTGACACGTTCTTCGTCCGCCACCCGCCGCACGTGGAATGGGCGCCCGGCCCGAACCCCAGCCACTCGCCGCCCGTCCAGTATTTGAGGTTGTGCCGCGACCGACGCCCGTCGCGCGCGACATTCGAGATCTCATACTGGTGATACCCCGCCCGCTCGAGCCGTTCGAGCGTTATCACATACATGTCCGCGGCGTCATCGTCGGGCGCCAGCGACCAGTGGGCGCGGGCCATCTCCTCTCTGAGGGGCGCGTTCGGATAGAGCTCGAGCATGTAGATCGACAAGTGCTCGGGCGACAGCGCGACCGCGCGGTCCACCGACTCGAGGCAATCAGCCACGGACTGTTCGGGCAGCCACAGCATGAGATCCAGATTGATATTGTCGAACCCGGCTTCTCGGGCATGCCCAAACGCGCGTGCCGCCTGTGCCTGATCGTGGATCCGCCCGAGACGCGCGAGATCCCGATCGAGAAAGGACTGCACGCCGAGGCTCACGCGATTGATGCCCGCCGCGCGGAACGCCGCCAGGCGTTCGACGGTCAACGTCTCCGGATTCGCCTCGAGCGTCACCTCGGCGCCCTGATCGACGGCAAATGTGTCGAGACACGCGCCGATCAGATCGCGCACTTCTGCGGGATCGAGCAGGGACGGCGTGCCGCCCCCGAAGAAAGATCGTGTCGACCGGAATGGGAAGAGTATCGCCGCTCCAAGGCGACTCGCCTTTCTGTCGAATTTCCTTCAGGAGGGCGTCAACGTAGGCGCTCTTCAGCCCGGCGTCGAACAAGCCTCGATTGAAGTTGCAGTAGTTGCAGATCGCCGAGCAGAAGGGAACGTGGATGTAGAGGCCGAGCACAGAGAAGGCGCCCTATGACGAACCGGCGCGACCGCCGGGCCACTTCAGATCGGCACGGTTGTCCTTGAGCTGCGCCTTGAGCGGGGCGCCGGCACGCACGCTGGCCGCCTTCCGTGATGGCCGGCGCTTCCAGAGCATCAGGAGATCGTTGACATCACCGTTCGGCGGAAGCTCCCGGTAATCGGCGCCATCGATGTCGATGAATTCACACATCTCGTGCAGCCGCGAGCGCATGCGATATCCGATGCGGAACAGGAGCGAATCCGGGTCGGCGTTGTCAGGCCCCTTGTCCTCGTAGTTCGACGTGAAGAGCGTCGTCCGGCGCTCGTTGTAGCGGGTGTTGACGATGAGGTTCAAGGTCTCCTCGACCCATTCCGACGTCTTCTCGGCGCCGAGATCGTCCAGCACGAGCAGGTCTGCCTCCATCACCGGGCGCAGTACCTGCACCTCCGTGGTGCGCACTTCGCGGTCGTAGGTGCTTCGAATAAGCTTCAACAGATCGCGCGTGTCGTAGAACACGCCGCGAGCGCCGCGCGTCCGGATGATTTCCTTGAGAACGGCCACCGCCAGGTGGGTCTTCCCCACTCCTGGAGGACCGAGAAAGAACACGCCGCGATCGGTGGCAGGAAACTGCTCGGCCAGCCGACGAGCCGCGGTGACGGCCCGGCCCAGTTGCTCGTTGTACGCCTGGAAATTGGTCAGGTCGCAGTGGTGATATCGCCGTGGAATGCGAGCCGCACCGAGCAGCTGTTCACCCATGCGCTCCTGCCAGCACTGGCACCGGGTGACACGACGAACGCCGTCCTGCTCGACAGTGCTCCAGCCGGTGTCGTGACAAATCGGGCAGGCCATGGATCCCTCATTCCGCGAACGCCGGCGCGACCGGCTGACTTCATCAATTCAGATAGCTGCGCAGATCGAGCGCCTTCTTCGATCGCCGGAGCTTTTCCTTGGCCCGGGCTTCGATCTGTCGAATCCGCTCGCGCGACAGGTGCATCCGATCGCCGATCTGCTGGAGCGTGAACGGTTCGGCGCCATCGATGCCGTACCGCAGCCGCATCACTTCCTCTTCCTTGTCATCGAGCTCCGACAACGCCCGCCTCACCTGCACGAGGAACGATTCCTGAATCAGCTCGACCTCGACGGGCGGCACGGATTCCTGCTCGATCGTCTCTCCCAGCTCGCGACCCTCGTCATCGCCCGATCCACCCACGCGCTCGCTGAGCGACAGGTCGTCGCCGCTAATCTGGAGCAATGCGTCCACCGTCGCTTCCGACAACTCCATGTCGTCGGCAATCTCCCGGCTCGTCGGCACGTGATCCAGCTGCGCCGTCAGGGCGGCGACGTCGCGACCGAACCGCGCGGCGACGCCGGACAGCTTGGCCGGAAGCGTAAAGGCGCGGGCCTGCTCGGACAGTGCGTGGACGATCGACTGCCGGATCCACCACACCGCATAGGTGACGAACTTGACGTTCCTGGATGGATCAAAGCGCCTGGCCGCCTCGATCAGACCGAGATTCCCCTCGTGAATCAGATCGAGGAACGACACGCCAAGACCTCGATAGGCCTTGGCATAACTGATCACGAACCGAAGGTTCGACTCGACCAGCAGACGCAGCGCTTCTTCATCATGCTCCGCCTGGATTCGGCGACCGAGCTCGCGCTCTTCTTCCGCCGTCACGCGCGGACAACCGGCAACTTCGCGGAGGTAGGCGCGCAGCGTGTCGAGATCGGACGCAACCGACTCCTGTCGCTTCGGCACGGGAGCATGATACTACCGCCGTTGACGTTGATTAGCGACGCCTTCGCGCGGGCGGCGCATCTTTTTTTTCAGCGGCCGCGTCGGTGGCAGGCGGTGGCGTAATACGGACGAGCTGGGCAGGCGACGATCGGACGAGCGCAGTGCTCAGGCGCTGCTCCCAGTCGTCGATGCCGCGGGCCAGCTCGCGTTTGACGTACTCCATGAACTCGTTCACTTCACCCTGCATCTGTTCAATTTTGGTCCGCATGTTCAGGATGATCTCGACGCCCGCCAGATTGACGCCGAGATCGCGCGTCAGCGACAGGATGGTTTCGAGACGCTCCAGGTCTTCCTCCGAATAGAGACGCGTGTTGCCCTCTGTCCTGGAAGGCTTCAGCAGACCCTCGCGCTCGTACAAGCGCAGAGTCTGCGGATGGATGTCGTACTTCTGCGCCACCGCGCTGATCATGTAATACGCCTTGCCGGAACGCTTCGTCACCATGCCTAGGACCGGTCAGCGGCCGTCGCCGCTCTCCGGCTCGTGACGCGTGGATCGAGCCCGGCCCGGACGTCCTCACCATTGAGCCGACCGAACTCCCGCATCAGTTCCTTCGACCGCTCATCGAGCGCAGCGGGCATCACCAGCTTCACTTCCACGACCAGGTCGCCCCGTCGTCCGTCCCTGACCGACGCCGCGCCGCGGCCTTTCAGGTGGAAGCGCTGGCCCGACTGCGCGCCTGCCGGCACGCGCAGCCGCACCGGTCCATCCGGGCTCGGCACATCGACCCGGGCGCCCAGCGCCGCCTCGTGAACCGCAATCGGAACCACGATGTGGAGGTCGTCGCCGTCGCGCCGGAAGATCGGATGGGTTTCTACGTGAACGAGAATGAACAGGTCGCCGGGCTCGCCGCCGAACGGTCCGTCACTGCCTTTGCCGGGAATACGCACGCGCGCGCCATCGGCCATCCCGGCCTGCACACGGATACGAATCGTCTCGCTCCTCGTCTCGAGACCCGCACCGAGACACGATGGACAAGCCATCGCACGCTGCAGACCGCTGCCTCGACAGTGAGGGCAACGCCGGGTAAAGACCATGTGTCCCCGACTCGAGCGGATGGCGCCCTCGCCCTGACAGGTCGTGCATCGCGCCTCGCCGCTCTGCAGCGATCCCGTTCCGCCGCACGCCGCGCAGCGTAGCTGCCGTGTCACGGTGACCGCACGCTCGACGCCGCTCAGAGATTCATCGAAGGTGAGCGCCAGGTCGGCGTGCAGGTCCATGCCCCGGCGTGGCGCCTCTCCCGGGGGCGTCCCGGAACGGCGCTCGAAGACCTCCGAGAACAGATCGCCAAACGTCGTCGCCGGATCGTGCACGCTCGCGGAGAAATCGAATCCTTCGAAACTGAAAGCGGACTCCTCGCCGGCCGCCTCGACCGTTCCCGAGACGTCATACAGGCGACGGCGATCGAGATCGCTCAGCGTCTCGTACGCCTCGACGATCTGCCGGAAGCGCGCTTCCGCCTCGCGATCACCAGGATTGATGTCAGGGTGATAACGCCGCGCGAGCCGCTTGTACGCCTTCTTGATCTCGACAAGCGATGCAGCGCGCTCGAGCCCGAGGATTACGTACAGATCAACGCTTCTCCTCATCCACTACCTCGGCATCGATGACGTCGGTCTTCGACTGGTCAGACGAGCCGGACGAACCGGACTCGCTCGACGATCCGGGTCCGCTCGCCTCGCTCCCGCCCGCAGGCCGGCCCTGGCGATACAGAGACTCGGCGGCACGGTGCTGCGCCGCCGTGAGCTGCTCGAGGCCGCGGCTGATGCCCGCCATGTCGTTGCCTTCGATCGACTGCTTCAGCGACGCGATGGCACTCTCGATGGCCTGGCGATCCTCGGCGGCCACCTTGTCGCCCGTCTCGTGCAGCATGCGCTCGGCCGCATACACCGCCTGGTCCGCACGGTTTCTCGTCTCGATTTCCTCTTTCCGCTTCTTGTCTTCCTCGGCGTGCGACTCGGCTTCCTTCATCATCCGCTCGACTTCGGACTTGTCGAGGCCGCTCGAGGCCGTGATGGTGATCTTCTGTTCCTTGCCGGTTCCCAGATCCTTGGCCGACACGTTGACGATGCCGTTGGCATCGAGGTCGAAGGTCACTTCGATCTGCGGCACGCCACGCGGCGCCGGCGGAAGTCCGACGAGGTTGAAGCGTCCAAGCGTCCGGTTATCCCGCGCGAGCGGCCGCTCGCCTTGCAGCACGTGCACTTCGACATTGGTCTGGCTGTCGGCCGCGGTCGAGAAGATCTCGGCTTTGCGCGTCGGGATCGTCGTGTTGCGAGGGATGAGCGTCGTCATCACGCCTCCCAGCGTTTCGATGCCGAGTGACAGGGGTGTGACGTCGAGGAGCAGCAGATCCTTCACTTCCCCTGCGAGCACGCCGGCCTGCACCGCCGCACCCACCGCCACGACTTCGTCCGGATTGACACCCTTGTGCGGCTCCTTGCTGAAGAGCTCGCGCACGATTGCCTGGACGCGCGGGATTCTCGTGGAGCCGCCGACGAGGACGACCTCATCGATCTTCGACGGCTCGAGACCGGCGTCGGCCAGCGCCTGCTTGACCGGCCCGACGGTCTTCTGCAGTAGGTCGTCGACGAGCTGCTCGAACTTCGCGCGCGTGAGCTTCATCGCGAGGTGCTTGGGTCCGGCCTGATCCGCCGTGATGAAGGGCAGGTTGATGTCGGTCTCCATGACCGTCGACAGTTCCATCTTGGCTTTCTCCGCGGCTTCCTTCAGACGCTGGAGGGCCATGCGGTCCTTGCTCAAATCGATACCGTCGCTCTTCTTGAACTCACTGGTAATCCAATCGATGATGCGATGGTCGAGATTGTCTCCGCCGAGATGCGTGTCGCCGTTGGTGGACTTCACTTCGACGACCCCTTCGCCAACTTCGAGGATCGAAATGTCGAAGGTGCCGCCGCCAAAGTCGTAGACGGCAATGGTCTCGTCCTTCTTCTTGTCGAGACCGTAGGCGAGCGCGGCGGCCGTCGGCTCGTTGACGATGCGCATGACTTCGAGGCCCGCGATCTGTCCGGCGTCCTTCGTGGCCTGCCGCTGCGCGTCGTTGAAGTACGCAGGGACCGTGATCACCGCCTTGGTGACGGACTGCCCCAGATACTCTTCCGCCGCCTGCTTCAGCTTCTGCAGCACCATCGCGGAGATCTGCGGCGGCGTGTAGTCCTTTTCCCCGCCGTCCTTCTCGGTCACCCGAATCCGGGCATCACCGCCCGATCCCTGAATCACGCGATACGGCACCATCTTCATTTCTTCGCTGACTTCATTGAACCGACGTCCCATGAAGCGCTTGATCGAGAAGACCGTGTTCTCGGGGTTCGTCACGGCCTGACGCTTGGCGACCTGGCCGACGAGTCGCTCCCCCGTTTTCGCAAATGCCACGACGGACGGCGTTAGACGTCCCCCCTCCGGATTCGTGATGACAACGGGCTCGCCGCCTTCCATGACGGCCACGACCGAGTTCGTCGTCCCGAGATCAATGCCGATGATTTTGCTCATGATGCCGCCTCGTATCTGATGCTGCTTTGGTAGAGTTTAGGCTCGTATAAGTATGAAATGTGAGTCTATTCATGTCAACACTCGTACGACGAGTGGTCTAACCTCCATCAAATCAAGCGATTCCGGGCCCGGCGAGGCGTTGTATAATTCAGGAGCCAGCCTGCCGCGAGGGGTCTCATGAAGATTCAGCCCTTTTTCGTCGCACATATTGCCGTGGCGCTTTGTCTCGCCGGCAATGCCGTGCGAGCTCAGGATCCGGACCCCTCTCAGAACGACCAGACCCTTTCAGGGCAGTCCCCCGCCCACGTTGAGTACGTCGAGGGCGACGTCAGCATCCAACGCGACGGACAGATCGAAGCGGCCGATATCTCGCAACCGATCATCGAAGGCGATCGCGTGGCGACAGTTCAGGGTCGCGTCGAAATTCTGACCGGCGATGGCTCCGCGCTGTACGTGGCCGAACACACGACGCTCGAGTTCCTGAATGAGACGCGGCTTCGGCTCCTCGAAGGTCGTGCGACCCTGATCGTCGCCCGCGGCGCTGGTGCCGAGCTTTCGGACATCTATCAGATCGACACGCCGTCGGCGTCCGTGCAAATCGACGCGCCCGGCGAATATCGGATCACCGCAACTGCCGGAGCGGTCGAGACGGAGCTTGCCGTCGTTCGCGGCGACGCGCGACTGGTGACAGAGGCCACCTTTGTCAACGTCCAGGCTGGCGAGCGATCGTCGGCGCGGGACGGCTCCGCACCATCGGCGCCCATCAGGTTCAACTCGGCGCGGTGGGACGATTTCGATCGATGGACGAACGATCGTCAGGCTGGCCGTCTGAGTGCGGTATCTCGGCGGTATCTGCCCTCAGAAGTGCAGACGTACGCGTCCACGTTCGATCGCTACGGCGCCTGGGGACAGGAATCCGACTACGGCTACGTCTGGTACCCGACGGCGGCGGCGGCAGGCTGGCGGCCCTACTACAACGGCTACTGGAACATGTCCGGCGGCTACGGCTGGAACTGGGTTGGCTACGATCCGTGGGCCTGGCCCACGCACCACTACGGGCGCTGGGGATTCCGCAACAGCGCGTGGTTCTGGATCCCCGGGCGAACCTGGGGCCCGGGCTGGGTCAATTGGGCCATCGCTCCGGGATACGTGAGCTGGTGCCCGCTTGGGTTCAACGGACAGCCCGTGGCCGGCTTCTGGAACTCCGGCTTCTCGGCTGGTTTCTTCCACAACCCGTGGTCGGCGTGGACGGTCATCCCGCGACAGACATTCGGTAACCGCACCCGAGTGACCAGCGTCGCCGTTGACGGGCGAACGCTCGCCAATAACCCCCGCGCTGCGTTCATCGTTCAGAGTCGGCCACCCGCGTTTGGCAACGGCATGAGACGAGCCGGAGAAGTCAGTGATTTCCGGCCGCGGATGCCCGAACGCGTGCGTGGCGCATCGCCCGCTGGATCAATGGTGACTGCACCGGCCGTGTCCGCGAGCCGCGGTGCGATCACACCGGGTCCTCGTGGTTCGATCCGCTGGGAAGCCGGCGAGAGAGATCGCGGCATACCCGGTGGCACGTTCAGCGTGATGGGTGCGCAGCGTCCAGGTCGGACCGCCGTCACCAGAGATGCGCCTCCAATGGGTGGACTCTACGTCGGTCCGCAGGCGCCGGCCGAGAATCCCTACGATCGCGCCGCCCGCGTCGCGCGCGACCGCACGCCCGGCATGGGTCGCCAACCGCTGCGCGGCGATCCGATTACGCCCGGCTCTCCGTATCCGCCCCGATTCCAGTCGCCCGTGCCGGAACCCTTCCGCTATGTCCCGACGTCGCCGGTCCTTGGCACGCCGGCTGGCGGCGTCTTCGAGCATCGCGGGACACCGATGATCTATCCGTCACCCTCGGCCAGTCGCGGACGTCCGTTGTCGCCTTCACGCGGCATGGGACTGGCGCCGAGCCCGGGGCTCGCACCGATGGTGCGCCCCGCGATGGGGCTGACGCCGCGCATGCCCGCGGGACCCGCAGGGTCCCTGCCGATGATTAGCCCGGGCGTCGTGCCGCGCAGCAGAAACTAGTCGTTGCCCCGCACCGTCCTTCGAGTCACTCGCCAGGTTGCCATCGCCGCCGCCTTCGTGCTCGTGGCGGCGCTGGGAGCCGCGAGTGGTGTTCTCTTCGCCTACGCCGGAGACCTTCCGCAGATCTCGGCGCTCGACGACTACGCTCCAAGCACCATCACGCGCGTGTACGCCTCCGGAGGCGAGGTCGTCGGTGAATTCGCGACCGAGCGACGGGTCGTTATCGCCTACGACCAGATTTCGCCGCACCTCCGACAAGCCATCATTGCGACCGAGGACGCGGAGTTCGATCGCCATTTCGGGTTGAGCATTCCCCGGATTCTGGCCGCCGTCTGGACCGATCTGATCGAATGGCGCAAGGCGCAGGGCGCGAGCACACTCACGCAGCAGCTGGCTCGCAACCTTTTCCTGACGCTCGACAAGTCGTTCGAGCGAAAGGTCAAGGAGCTCATCCTCACGATTCAGATCGAAAAGCGCTACACCAAACGGGAGATTTTCACGCTCTACTGCAACCAGATCCATTTCGGACACGGCGCGTACGGCGTGGAGGCGGCCGCGCGCGTCTATTTCAGCAAGCCGGCGCGAGACCTGCGTCTCGAAGAAGCGGCCCTGCTCGCGGGCATCATCCAGCGGCCCGCGCGTTTGAGCCCGTATGTGGACCTCAATGCGGCTCTTCGACGGCGCAACTACGCACTGCAGCGCATGGCCGAGGTCGGCTACATCAAGCAGGCTGACGCCGACGCCGCGAAGCGGCGGCCGATAGTCCTTGGCGGACAGCCCAGCCAGCGCAATTCGATGGCGCCCTACTTCCTCGAGGAGGTTCGCAAGCACCTCGAGGCCCGTTTCGGCGCGAGACAGCTGTACGAGAGCGGCCTGTCGGTCCAGACCTCACTTGACGCCGAGCTGCAGGATCTGGCCAACCGGGCCGTCGACCAGGGGCTGCGCGATCTCGACAAGCGACGCGGCTATCGGCGCCCGAGCGCGAACATTCTGGCCGGGGGCGGAACGATCGAGGGATTTCGTCCCGAGCGGTGGCGGCGGACGATTGGCGTCGCCGATGTCGTCCCGGCCGTTGTCACCTCGATCGACGGTCCACGTATTCGACTGCGAATCGCCGCCGTGAAGGCCGAAATCAATCGCGACGGCTACACGTGGACGCGAAAAACATCTCCAACGCAGCTGGTGAAGCCGGGAGATCTGGTGGAGGCGCGCATCCTGACCTGGGACCAGGCGAACGGCATGGCCACCGCGACGCTCGAGCAGACGCCCATCGTCGAGGGTGCGCTTCTCGCGCTCGACAACAGGACGGGCGAGATCCGCGCGATGGTCGGAGGATTCAGCTTTGCCCGCAGCAAGTTCAATCGCGCCGTTCAAGCGTATCGACAGGTCGGTTCAGCATTCAAACCCTTCGTCTACACAGCGGCCATCGATCGAGGTTACACGCCGACCAGCATTCTCATGGACACGCCGGTTTCATACGAGGCAGGCCCCGGCCAGCCTCCGTATGCACCCAAGGACTACGACGGGAAATATGAAGGCCCGGTCACGCTGCGGCACGCGCTCGAAGAGTCGCGCAACGTCCCCGCCGTGCGGACAATGGAACAGCTCGGGCCTCCCCAGGTGATTGGCTACGCGCGACGGTTCGGATTGGATGCACCCATTCCGCCGTTCCTTTCCGTCGCCCTCGGCGCGGCCGAAGCGACGCTGGTCGAGATGACGAGCGCATATGCCGTACTTCCCAATCAGGGAGTGCGCATGCGGCCTTTCGGCGTGCTGAAGATCTCCGACCGCGAGGGCAATCTCCTCGAGGAAAACAGGCCCGAAGCGCACGATGCCATCCGGGCCGACACGGCCTTCGTCATGACGAACCTGCTGCGCGGTGTCATTCAGAGGGGCACGGCGGCGTCGGCGGCGTCGCTCGACTGGCCTCTTGCCGGAAAAACCGGCACTACCGACGACAACACCGATGCATGGTTCATCGGCTTCGATCCGAACATCACGGTTGGCGTGTGGGTGGGGTTGGATGAGAAGAAGCCGCTCGGCCGCGTCGAGACCGGCGCCGCTGCGGCGCTTCCGATCTGGACGGACTTCATGAAGCACTACATCGAGAAGCGTGGAGACCGCAAGAACCCGCCGGCGTTTCAGCAGCCGGGAAACATCGTGTTCCTGTCGGTCGATCGGTCGACGGGAACCCCCACGGCCGCCGACGTGCCCGGAGTGATCACCGAGGCCTTCATTGCAGGCACCCAGCCTGCCGCCGACTTCCCCCGCCAGTAACCGCTCAATCGCTCTCCGCGGGCTGTCCGAGCGTGCCGGTCGCCCGCTGCCGCAGGTAGGTCTTGATGAAGACGTCGAGATCACCGTCGAGCACCCGGTTGACGTCGCCGACCTCGACCTTGGTGCGATGGTCCTTGACGAGCTGATAGGGATGCAGCACGTAGCTGCGAATCTGGCTGCCGAACGCAATGTCCTTCTTGGTGCCGCCAATCTGATCCAGCCGTGCCTGCTGCTCTTTCAGCTTCAAGTCGTAGAGGCGGGCACGGAGCACTTTCATGGCGGAGTCGCGATTGCGGTGCTGTGACCGCTCGTTCTGACACGACACGACGATGCCGGTCGGCAGGTGCGTAATCCGGACCGCCGAGTCCGTCACGTTCACATGCTGGCCGCCGGCACCGCTCGATCGATAGGTGTCGATGCGGATGTCCTTGTCTTCGATCTCGACGTCCACGTCCTCTGGGAGCTCCGGCCAGACGAAGACGGAGGCAAACGAAGTGTGGCGGCGGGCCGCCTGGTCGAAAGGCGAGATTCGCACGAGCCGGTGGACGCCCGCCTCGGCCGACAGCAGGCCGTAGGCATACTCGCCGGTCACAGTGACGGTCGCGCTTTTCAGTCCGGCTTCCTCTCCGGGCTGATAGTCGATCACCTCACGGTTGAACCCGCGCCGCTCCATCCAGCGCAGGTACATCCGCAGGAGCATTTCCGCCCAATCCTGCGACTCTGTCCCGCCCGCACCCGGATGGATTGTCACGATCGCGTTGCGACGGTCGTGCTCCCCGCCCAGAATCTTCTTGGTTTCGACGGACTCGACCTCGGTGGCCAGCGTATCGAGGCCCTGCGCGAGTTCGGCCGCCACGTCCTCGCCCTGCGTCGCCCAGTCCATCAGAACCCCCAGGTCGTCGACGCGGCGGCGCAGCGATCCCATGAGATCGACCTCCTCCTGGAGCCGGCGCCGGCGCTGCAGCAGCTTCTGCGCCTCGGCGGGATCCTTCCAGAAGTCCGGGTCGGCGACGCGCGACTCTATCGTCGCGATTTCGTCTGCGGGGCGAGCGGCCTCAAAGATAGCTCCGCAGGTCTGCGGAGCGTTTGACGAGATCGTGATAGCGGCGGGACAGTTCATCGAGAGCGAGTGCCAAAGACGTTGCTCCTTATCGGATGGTCCGTCCTCATTCTCTCACACGTTCCTGCTGCGGCCCTTGGTACCCACGATGAGCGCGGCGGCGGTGAGGAGGGCCGACAGGTACGCGAAGAGGTCGCCGATGCGGGCGTACAACGTCGACCCCGATAGCAACCGCACGTCTCCGACGAGGGCGGCCGGCTCGAACATGCGCGAGCTCGACACCACGCGTCCGTAGGGATCGACGATACCGGAGATGCCCGTATTGGCGGCGCGCACGAGATAGCGGCCCTGTTCGATGGCGCGCATCGACGCCTGTGAAAAATGTTGATAGGGCGCCGACGACTGTCCGTACCACGCGTCATTGGTGATGGCCGTCAGAAGCTCGCTCCCCTTCACGACGAACTGCCGGATAAGCTCCGGATAGACCACTTCATAGCAGATGGCGGTGCTCGCCAGGTGCCCTTCGAGCGGCAAGAGAACCGCTTCGTCGCCTGGCGAAAAATCAGACACGGATTCCACCAGCGGCGCCGCGAAGAACAGCAACTGCTTGAGAGGAACGTACTCACCAAAGGGCACCAGGTGAATCTTCCGATAGACGGCCCCCGTCTGGCCGCTCGGCATTACCAGAAACGCGGCGTTGTAATAGCGCGCCACGGGCTGCCGCTCGACTTGGTCGCTCCCCACGAGAAATGGCACGCCCGCCGTCCGCGCGAGATCGCGAATGGCGCCCGCACCCAACGCATCGTCTTCGAAGTAGAACGGCGTGGCCGACTCGGGCCAGATGACGAACCGTGCGCCCCGCCCAATCGCGCCACGGCTGAGGGCGAGATAACGGCGGAGGATCTCGTCGGCGCGACCCGGATCCCATTTGTGCTCCTGCAGCACATTTCCCTGAATGAGGCCGACTCGCAGCGGAGCTCCTGAGCGAACCAGCGATTCGTTCCGGATTCTCGTGTACCCCCAGAAGCTGGCGCCGACGACCAGAATGACGGCGATGGTCACGGGCCAGAATCGCGTGGGCCCGCGCCACACCAGCGTGCAGGCGATGGCGGCATTCATGAATGCCACGAGTCCCGAGACTCCGTAGACGCCGAACACGCTGGCAGCCTGCGCGACCGGCAACACATCCCACTGGCTGTATCCGAGGAGCACCCACGGGAAGCCGCCGAAGATCTGCGCGCGCGCCAGTTCGAGTGCCACCCACGCGAACGGCGTGAGGATCAGGCCCGACCAGGGGAGCGACTGATTGAGCTTGGCTGTCGTCACGGCGAACAGCGCAATGTAGAGGGCGAGATACGCGACGAGTCCCGCGTTCACCAAAACGGCGACAACCCCAGGCAAGCCCCCGAACGTGATCATGACGTCCGTGATCCAGTACAGGGTGCCGGCGAAATACACGGCACCAGTGACCAGGCCGAGGAGGAATGCCCCAAGCACCGGGGACGTGCGACTACTCAGACCAGGATTCGTTCGACGCTGGACTGCAATGAGAAGGGGAACGAGCGCGATCCACGCTACGGCCGGCTGGCCGAATCGAGGGAAGCTGAGCGCGAGAAGGACGCCGGAGGCGAGCGCTAGCGAATAATCCAGGGCTTGAACTGCTCTTCCTTCGCCAGTTTCGTGGCTGCCTCCTCTGCATCGCGACGGTTCTTGAACTTGCCCACTCTCACGCGGTAGACGGGAGCCTGCCCGGCCCCCGGATTCACCACGTACGCCTGATATCCTCTGGTGGACAGGCGCTTCACGATGGCCTCGGCATCGGAGCGCTCGCGGAGCGCGGCGATCTGTACGGCAAAGCCGTCATCCGCCATCTCGGCGGCGCCAGCCGGTGCCGCGGCTGACTTCGCCGCGACCGGCGCCGATGTCTTGGCTGCTGCCGGCGCGGGTGCAGAGGGCGGCGGGGCCGGCTTGGTCCTTTCCGGAGGAGCGGACTTCCAAATCACGGCCGGCGCCTTGGTCTCGGCGGTCGAAGGCTTCGGTGCGGCCGGGGCGGCGGCAGGAGTCGGCCGATCGGAATCTGAGTCGTTGGCTTTCAGCTCTTCTTTCGGAGTGCTGTCGGTCTCGAGGCGCTTGTAGTAGCTGAGGTCGGCATCCGCTGGTGCCTGCGGCGCGGTCGCCGGGGCGGCCGCCGGTGGCGCCGGAGACTCCGCGGCGACCGAGGCAGGACCCGCGGCGCTGACTTCGGCCGCGGCCATGACGCGATCCGCCTTGACTCCCCGCCCCACTAGCACGCCGCAGAGAAACACGACCACGACCACCACGGTCGTCGCCATGAACAGGAAGACGAGCTGCTTCCCATTCAACTGGATTTCGTGAAAGCCTTCGTCGCTCATCGGCACCTATGGAACGCGCTCCCCTGCCGCCCGTCCGGCTGGGACGTGAAGCAGGTTCAGCATTTCGATCGGCAGCGGAAAGATGATCGTCGAGTTCTTTTCCGACGCGATCTCGGTCAACGTTTGAAGGTATCGGAGGGTGATCGTCACCGGTTCACTCGCGATCACAGCTGCCGCCTGTGACAGCTTCTCCGACGCTTCGAGCTCTCCTGCCGCGTGTATGATTTTAGCACGTTTCTCGCGCTCGGCCTCGGCCTGACGAGCCATCGCGCGCTGCATGTCGGGCGGCAGATCAACGTGTTTCACCTCGACCGCGGAAACCTTGATGCCCCACGGATCGGTATGCAGATCGAGGATCTTCTGGAGCCGCTGATTCAGCCGTTCTCGTTCAGAGAGCAGATCGTCGAGCTCAACCTGCCCGAGGACGCTCCTGAGCGTGGTCTGGGCCAGCTGGGATGTCGCGTAGTGATAGCTCTCGACCTCGACGATGGCCCGACGCGGATCCATCACGCGAAAATACACGACCGCATTGACCTTGACCGACACGTTGTCCCGCGTGATCACGTCTTGCGGAGGCACGTCGAGCACAATCGTCCGAAGGCTGACGCGCACCATGCGGTCGATAGGCGCAAATACCAGAATGACGCCGGGCCCTTTCGGTCGGGCCAGCAGCTTGCCGAGCCGGAAGATCACCGCGCGCTCGTATTCGGCCAGAATCTTGACGGCGCTCAAGACGTACAGCACAACAATGAGCACCAGAATCATCAGCGGAGAAATCACCATTAGCCTGCCTCACTCCTCGCTCACGGGCTGAACTGTCAGCGTCAGCCCTTTCACCGCCAGCACGCGAACGTTCTGGCCCTTCGATACCGGCGCGACCGAAACGGCCTGCCAGATCTCGCCGTGCGCCTCCACCTGACCCGAGCTGCCCGCCTCGATGGCGGTCAGGGCACGCCCTATTTCATTCAGCATGCCCGCATCGCCGGTGACGGGCCTTCCCCGCTGTGCCGCAATGCCCAACCGTACCAGGAAGAGCAGAATGCCGGCGAGACCGACCGTCACCGGAATGATCAACCGAAGACTGATTTTGAGCTCAGGAGCGCCCGAGTCAATCAACATCGTCGATCCCAGGAAGAGGCTGATCAAGCCACCGGCGGTCAGGAGACCAAAGCTGGTGACTTTGATCTCGAGGACGAGCAGCAGCAGGCCGAAGAGAATCAAGAGCAGGCCGGCGTAGTTCACGGGAAGCACTTGAAACGCGAAAAACGCCAGCAGCAGAGACAGACCGCCGACGACACCAGGCAGCACCGCACCGGGGCTCCAGAGCTCGATGGTCAGGCCGAGCATGCCCAGGCTCATGAGCAGGTAGGCGATGTTGGGATGCGCGATTGCGCTCAGCAGCCGCTGGCGCCAGTTCATCTGCACGGCCACGATCGATGGCTGACTCACCTTGATGACGACGGTGGAACCGTCGAAGCGCGTCACGGTCCGCCCGTCGATTTTTCGCAGGAGCTCCTGTAGATCACTCGCAACGATGTCAACGAGAGGCGGTGACGCAGACACCGCTTCTCCATCCGTGAAGGCGCGACTCTTGCTCACGGCCTCTTCCGCGAGCTGAACATTCCGGTGACGTCGGGTGGCCAGCGTGCGTGCGTAAGCGGCCAGGTCGGCGGTGGCCTTCCGCTCCGCCACATCGTCCAGCTTTTCGCCACCACCAGACACGGGCGAGGCGGCTCCGATGTGCGTCCCGGGGGCCATCGCGGCCACATCAGCCGCGATCGTCAGAATGAATCCCGCAGATGCGGCACGCGCGCCAGCCGGGGCGACGAAGACCACGATCGGTGTCGTGGCGGTGATCATCCTCGAAACGATGGAGCGGGTTGAATCGACCAGCCCGCCGGGCGTGCGGAGGGTGAAGACGACGAGTGCCGCCCGTTCCTGATCGGCTCGATCGATCGTCGCGATCATGTACTCGGCGGCGACCGGCTGAATGATCGAATCGATTTCTGCCGAATACACAACCGCGGGTGTCGCAGCCGAGATGGAGGGCGCCGATGCCGGATCTGCCGCGAGCCACAGAACGCCCGCGGCGAGGATGAGGCCGCCCGCAGTCCGAAGACGCCAAGGCGAGACGCGCATCGAGTTGGCGAAGGTATCTCGAATTATACCGCCGGCGGTCCTAGCGAGTGGGAGGAGTCAGACGGTCGAGGAGGCGACGAGCGGGCGCGGAGGCGGGATCCAGCTTGAGCGCCCGCTCGGCTTCGATTCGGGCCTCAGCCTCATTCTTGGCGGAGAGGAGGGCCTCGCCGAGCGCCACGTGCGCGTCGGCCGATTCCTGGCTCCAGAGCGCGATCTTGAACTCTTCGACGGCTTCCCGAACACGCCCCGTCCGTAGATAAATGCGTCCGAGCAGGAGATGGGCCTCGGCTTCATACGGCGACAGGAAGATGGCTCGCCGGAGCTCCACCGTCGAGTCGCGGTCGTTCTCGTCTTCAAAAAGGCGCCGGCCACGCTCGAGATAGAAGGTGACCAGTTCCTGCTGCTCTCGCTGCTCCGTGGCCTCGATGGTGGTGGCGATTCGATCGCCGGCGCCATCATCCATCTCGTGTCGGACGCGCTCCAGGCCGCGCGGAACCGGGTCGGCGGTGGACCGTCGCACACTCCCATCCGCATAGCTCGACGACAACTTCTCGGCGAGCTCGCTCTCGCGGGCGGCTTCCGTGGCGGCGCCCGAGGCACGAAGCGAGGCGCTCAGCACGAAGTGCGCATCGGCATCGGCGGGGTTCCGCCGCACGGCCTCCCGAAGCCAGTAGATGGCCGCCTGCGAATCGTGATCGAGCGCGTACGCGTAGCCGAGATTGAAGTAGTAGTCGGCGTCGCCGGGATCGTGCCGCATGGCCTGGTTGAAATAGAAGGTCGCGCGCCCGGTCTGCGGCGTGCTGCCCCGGCGAAGCTGCACCACCCCCAGGTTGTTCAGAACCGAGGCCGTGGAGTCGGCGCCGGGCAGCGTCTTGAGCGCGGAGAATGCCTCATCGAACCGCTGCAGATTCATCAGCGACATGGCTGCGGCGAATCGCGCGCGGCGATAGTACGGCGACCCGGCCGGAACCGTGACCACGGCCGCGAGAGCATTGGCATCGTCGCCTTGATCGGCATACGCATTCCACAAGGCCAGGCGCGCCTGCTCGTAGTGCGGCGCGATCTTCAACGCTCCGGTCAGAAAGCCAATCTGGGTCGCTGGGGTTTCAGCCAGCAACCCCTTCACGTATTGCTCGAACGCCGTCAGGGGTGGATTGACAGCTTGCGGTGACGAGCCGGTGGCAGACGCCGGCGTCAATCGCGTCGCGACCCGCGCGAAGATGGAGAAGAGATCGGCGAGCGCCCCGCGCTCGACGAACTCGGTCTCGAGACGTCCCGTGTCGAGCCTCAAAAGCCGCGCGTGAATCTCGAGCGCATCGCCGTGCACGGCGAGTGTGCCTAGGACGACGTCACGCGCGCCGACGAGCTGCGCAACGCGAATGATCGTGGCCTGGCTGAGCGAGGCCGCCGGCGGCACCTGCAGCTCGGCGAACGCCCGGAGCCGTTCCTCGCGGCTGATAGCATTCGACCCCACCGCGTTCAACCTGTCCACGATCAGAATCGAGGACGCCTCGCTCAGCCAAAACGTCTTGGGCTCGCGGGCGGGCGTATCGAACGGCATGACGAGCATGCGATCCGTCGCCGCCGGTGCACGCGAGGCGGTGCCAAGGAAAAGCAACAGCAGAAGGACGGCGAGCGACGTCGGATGTGGCGCTGCCGGTCCTCCGTTCCAGCTCACCTCGATCCGGCAGCCATCGTCACCGGCGCCGCGGCACCGTTCGACGCGCGTATGACAGGGCAAACCGCAGAGCGTCAGGAACCTCTCGGTCGCGGCCGCGTAGAATCCGCACAATGGGTGGCCGATTGGCTCCCGCACGCCGCAAAAAATCGAGCCCCGCACTTCGAGCGCGGCGAGCCCGCGCCCACGGCGAACGAGCGCCCGGCTGCCGCCATACGTCTGTCGCACCAGTTGACGAACGATCCCGAGGGCGAATCGACGGCGCACGGCAACCGGCATGGCCTGGAGCAGCGCCCGCCTGATCCCCGGAAGCGACGCGAACGTCCAGTCCGCGGCATACTCTCCGGCACGTTTCGTGACTTCGGCGTAGGCGTCGCCTTCCCGTCGCAGGAAGCTGAGAACTGCGGCGATCGGTGCCAGACCGATGCGTCCATCGCGCAGGCCGACCGGATTGAACCAGTTCTCGTAGAACTCCACGCGGCTGGGGAGAACATCCGAGATGCCCTGATGCAGGCTCGCGACGAGCACTCGACCGATTCCCGCGTCGTTCATTTTTCTGGTAAGTTTACGGGCGAATGTGGACTGCGGCCATTCTTGCCGGCGGCCGTGCGCGGCGAATGGGTGGGCGCGAAAAGGCGATGCTGGTCGTGGGCGATCGATCGATTCTGGATCGACAGATCGCCGTTCTGCGCGACATTGCGGAGCACATCATCCTCGTCACGAGCGATCGGATCCGGTTTGCCCGGTCGGATGTGCCCGTCGTCGTCGATGGCACTCCAGATATCGGCCCATTGGGCGGTTTGCATACGGCGATCACGACCGCACCGACCGAACGCGTTCTGGCTATCGCATGCGACATGCCGTTCCTGACAGTGCCGTTCTTGAAACGGCTCAGAAGTGCAGGGGAAGATGTGGACCTCGTGATGATTCGAACGGCGGACGGCCGCCACCCGCTCTGCGCGACCGTTGCCAAATCGTGCAGCCTGGTCCTCGGCCGGCTGGTCGAGCGTGGCGTCCGACGCCTCGCCTCGCTCGTGGACCAACCAGGGCTGACGATGCGCGTCCTCGGGCCAGCCGATATCGCGCCGTTCGACCCGGATGGCAGACTGCTCTTCAACATCAACACGCCCGACGACTACGCACGGGCCATTGCGATCGAAAAGGAATGCAGGCGAGAGCGGGATCATTCCGATCGAGCGGGCTGAGGGGCGACGACCGCCGGCCAAGAGATCTTCACTGACGAAAATCGTAACCGCACGGATCTCAGCGAGTCAAACCAGGCCCACATGATTCTGCCCCTGCAACAGGCCATCCGGTCTGCCGTCACCGACGCGATAGCGGCCACGTACGCATTGGCTCCGGATCAGATTCCGGTGGTCGTGATGGACTACCCGCCGAACCGCAGCCTTGGGGATCTCGCGACACCCGTTGCCTTCGAGCTCGCCCGCAACGCGAGGAAGGCGCCTCGCGTGATCGCCGGCGAGCTCAGCGCGGCTCTGGCCGGGCGCGTACCGGCGCGTGTCGAACCCGCCCCGAACGGCTACCTCAATTTCTTCCTTGATCGATCGACGTTCCTCGTCGAGAGAGTGACCGCCGCAGCTCCTTCGCCGCGCCCACAGGCCACACAACCGAAGACCATCGTCGAGCACACGGCGATCAACCCGAACAAGGCGGCGCATGTGGGTCACCTGCGCAATGCCGCACTGGGAGATACGCTCGTTCGAGCGCTGCGCTTCCAGAACGCCACCGTCGAGGTGCAGAACTATATCGACGATACCGGCGTACAGGTGGCAGACGTCGTCGTGGGTTTTCAGCGGCTCGAGGGCAGCACGATCGACACCGTCCGCGAGCGGGCCGCACAGCCTCGCTTCGATTTCTACTGCTGGGACCTGTATGCCAGGGTTACCGAGTGGTATGAGCAGGACAAGGACCGTCTGGCCCTCCGGACGTCCGCCTTGCACGACATCGAACAGGGAGGAACGGACGCGGCGGCGATAGCTGCGTTGATCGCGGACCGAATCGTCCGATGCCATCTGCGTACGCTCGCCCGGATGAATGTCGACTATCAGCTTTTGACGTGGGAAGGCGATATCCTCCATCTCCAGTTCTGGGCACGGGCCTTCGACATCCTCAAGGAGAAAGGCGCGGTCTTCCTCCAAACCGAGGGCAAGCTGGCCGGCTGCTGGGTGATGCGGATCGAAGACGAGGCGGAGCTGCCCGGTGAGGAAACGGAGTCGCCGGAGACGGACGGCACGGACAACCGGGAAAAAGTCATCGTGCGATCCAACGGAACGGTCACCTACGTCGGCAAGGACATCGCGTACCAGTTCTGGAAGTTTGGCCTGCTCGGCCGGGACTTTCACTATCGCCGATTCCATCAGCGGGACGATGGCTCGTGGATCTGGGCCACCAGCACCACGCCTACGGCAGATCCCGATCCGCCCGCGTTCGGTCGCGCGCACACAGTGTACAACGTCATCGACGTCCGCCAGTCCTATCTGCAGAAGCTCTTGCGTCAGGCGCTGGCCACGCTCGGTTACGTCGACCAGGCGGAACAATCCACGCATTTCTCCTACGAAATGGTGGCCCTGTCGCAGGGAACGGCGCGCCGGCTTGGCTACCTGACGACTGGTGCTGAGTCTCCGAAGGCTTTCGTCGAGGTGTCGGGACGAAAGGGCCAGGGCGTGAAGGCCGATGACCTGCTCGACCTGCTGATTGGAGAGGCGCGACACCAGGTCTCCTCGCGAAACGCCGAACTGCCCTCGGTGGAGATCGACCGCATTGCCGGGATGATTGCCGTCGCGGCGGTGCGGTATTTCATGATCAAGTTCTCGCGGACCAAGGTGATTGCCTTTGACATCGACGAGGCGCTGAACTTCGAAGGTGAAAGCGGTCCGTATCTGCAGTATGCTGTCGTCCGCGCCAACAACATCTTCAACAAGCTGCGGGACCGCGAGGGGCTGACCGAGGCCGACATCGTGCGGACGCTGGCGTCCACCGTGTCCGCGGAACTCGACGGAGCTGAAGACGGTCACGCGCTCTGGGCGCTCGTTCTCGATGCGGCGCGCCTGGATGAGATCGTCGAGCAGGTGGTCCGGACCCTGGAGTTTTCAGTGCTGGCGAAGTTCGCCTTCGGCCTGGCGCAGGCGTTCAACGCGTACTATCATCGCTACCCGATCCTGAACGAGGAACACGCCGATCGACGGCGGTGGCGCGCGGCGGGCGTCCTCTATGTTCGGAACCAGCTCGCCAGCGCGCTCGGTCTGATGGGGATCGACGTTCCACCGCGAATGTAACCAGCCGACGCAACCAGACCGTGCCATGACGCCGATCATCGGCATCACCGCGTGCCGCAAGATCGCCGATTACGTCGAATCGGTTCGCCGCGCAGGCGGTGAACCGCGCGTCCTCGAAATCGCCACAGACCGGCCCGACCGGGCGCTCGAGACGATCGACGGACTGCTGCTCACCGGCGGAGCCGACGTCGATCCGGCCCGCTATCAGGCCAAGCGACACCCCACATTCGAAGCCGCCGAAGAAGGGCGCGACGAGTACGAGACCTCGCTCGTCACCGGCGCGCTCCAGCGCGACGCGCCGGTGCTCGCCGTGTGCCGGGGTATCCAGGTGATGAACGTGGCATACGGGGGAACGCTGATCCAGGACATTCCCACCGAAGTGACGGGCGCGCTGAGCCACCTCGTGGCGTCGCCCGCGTTCGCGATCGCCCACGAGGTGTGGATCAGTTCGGACAGCCGGCTCTGGAGTCTGATGCGTGACACGCTGTCGGGACAGGATGCGTGCGCGGTGAACAGCCGCCACCATCAGGCCGTGCAGCAGGTGGCCGCGGGATTCAAGATCGTCGCCACGGCGCCGGACGGCGTCACGGAAGCCATCGAAAAACCCGACGCGCGCTTCTGTCTCGCCGTGCAGTGGCATCCCGAGAACTTCTGGCGCACCGGCGAGTTCCGAGCGCTCTTCGAAGGCTTCGTCGAAGCGTGTGGCGCGAAATCGTGAAAGCAATGAGCAATGAGCAACGAGTGATGAGTAATGAGCGCCCAGGAACGCGCATCGCTCGTTGCTCATCGCTCGTTGCTCATCGCTAATTGCCCATCGCCGTCAGCACCGCCATCGCTTCGATGTGCGGAGTATTCGGGAAGAGATCGAACCCTTCCAGGTGCACCAGCCGATAGCCGCTCTCGGCGAGCGCCCGCACATCTCGCGCCAGCGTGGCGGGATCACACGAGACGTACACAAGAACGGCAGACCCGATGGCTGCGACGCCGCTCAGGCACTCGCGCGACAGACCGGTCCGCGGCGGATCGACGATGAGCGTCGGCTGCGACGGAAACACGCCGCGCACGAGGTAATCCTCAACGGAACTCCGCTCCAGGGTCAGCGTCGCGTCATACGGAGCCGCATTCGCCTTGAGATCGCGGGCGCTCACCGCGTGCCCTTCCACGGCGACCACCGGTCCCCAGCCACCCGCGGCGAGCGGTACGGCAAACAGTCCAACGCCTGAATACAGGTCAACGACCGGCCCCGGCGGCACGCGCGCAAGCACTCTGTCGACGAGTGTCTGCAGGAGGAAGCGATTGCCCTGAAAAAACGACCGGGTGTGCCGCCTCAGGCGAACGCGCACGCGGGCGTCTCGTGTGTGCAGTGCCGGGGCGTTGATCTCGTCGGTCACGCCCGGCTCACCGTACAGGCGAAGCGACCCAGGCGATTCGGTGGTGGACACACTCAGGCCCGTGATGCCCTCGACCACATCTCGAGAGTCCGAGGGACCTCGCGGAGGGAGCGACTGAAGCTCGACGTGCAGCGAGCGCTCCGTCGCTGGGATGTTCTCCGCGACCTCTATGCCGCGTATCCGTCCGGCACCTCCGAATCGCCCGTGGCTGGCGAAGCGTTTCAAGGCCTGCAGCGTCTCAGGCAGCAGCTGACCCGTGGCAGCGGGCTCACAGAGCTCATGCGTCCCTTCCTTGATGAATCCGATGCGGCCGCCGATCGAATGCAGACGTGCTCGCATCCGATAGCCGCTCTCCGGCGAAGGCACAATTGGCACCGTGTTCTCGAGTCTCAGCTTGCCGATCCGGTTGAACGCGTCCCTGAGAATGTCGGACTTGAGGTCGAGCTGGGCGGGATAATCGATGTGCGCGTAGAGATTGCCGCCACAATCGGGATCGCCGGCGACCGGACGCCGTGATGGATGCGGCTCGAGCACTTCAACCGTGCGTGCAAACGTGACACGCCGCGGTGACGGTTCGAGCTCCGCAAGAACCCGTTCACCCGGAATGGCGCCGCTGGCCAGGATGACCTGGCCCTCGTGCCGCGCGAGCATGCGGCCGCCCGCCACGGCCTTCTCGATCTGGAGAACCAGGCGCTGACCGCTCTGCATGATCGTGGGAGGAGAAGTGCCGCACGCTACTCGAACGCCATCTGTGGCAGCCCGGACCGCTGGCGCACGAGGCGCTCCAGCGCGCGATCCACCGCCTCGAGGAACACGTCACTCGACATGCGCGCACGAAACGGCTCCAGGTCTTCGGCAGCCTCTGCCCGGAGACGAGCGAGCGCCTCCGGATCGTAGTGCTGCACGACCGCCTGAACGAGCTCCCCATCCATGGCGCGAAGTCGAGACAGGAGACCCTCGCGCAGAGCGCCTCGCGCGCGCTTGACTCCAGGCCTCGCCTGGTCGAGCTCCGTCACCTGCCGCTCGAGCACGCGATCGAACTCACCACCGATCTTCGCGCCCGCTCTGAGGGCGGTCAGCCTGGCAATGACACGATCGATGTGCGTCGCGAGAGAGATCTTCCCGCGCACCCGCGTCTCATCAGGTTCGGCGGGGTCAGCCTCCCACGCCCTGACCCCGACAGCTCGGCGCCATGCGTCGAACGCATCGAGGACGTCCGCCTCGCAGAAGTCGATCCTGACGGGCCGCCGCTTCGGGCCACTCGCATAGTACCGATCGAAGTAGTGGTCGATGCCGAGCTGGGCAACCTTCAGTGGAATACCGCGAACGCCCCAACCCCTGACGAGCTCGAACGACGGGCCGGCGATTCGCACCAGGTGTCCGTCGTTCTTCTGACAGAGATACGACTCGATCGCACGGCAGTAGCGGTCCGGGTCCATGGGATCAGGAATGAAGAGGCCGGCGAATTCGGACGCTCGCGAAGGGCCGGGCAGCGTCAGCGCTTGCGTCGTTCCCAAACAATACGAAGGCCATCGAGCGTCAGATTCGGCGAGACCGCATCGATCTCACTGGTCTCCGGCGCGATGACTTCCGCGAGGCCACCGGTCGCGACACAGTACACCGGCGCGCCGAGCTCACGCTTCACACGGCGGACCAGCCCTTCCACCATGTCCACGTAGCCAAAGTACAGTCCGGACTGCATCGATCCGACGGTCGTTCGTCCGATCACCTGCCCGGGCTTCTTGACGTCGATCCGCGGCAGTCGCGCGGCGCGCTGGAACAACGCGTCCGCCGAAATCTGAACACCAGGGCAAATCACGCCGCCCAGGTACTCGCCTTTTCGCGAAATCGCGTCGAAGGTCGTCGCCGTGCCAAAGTCCACGACCACGATCGCACGCTGGCTGTCGCGGCCGAATGCCTCGTACGCGGCGACGCCGTTGACGATCCGGTCTGCGCCGACTTCGGCGGGATTGTCGTACAGGACAGGCATGCCGGTGTCCACGGAGCCATCCACCGAGAACGGCTCGACGCCAAAGTAGTGCTCGCCCATTGCCATGACGGTTCCTGTGAGTGGCGGCACAACGGAGGCGAGCGCGATGGCGTCAACGTCGGCGGGGTCGAGCTGCGCGTGCGCAAAGAGTCCCGTCACGAGGACGCCGATCTCGTCGGCGGTGCGTTCCCTCAGCGTCACCAGCCGCCAGCTGCGCACCAGCGTGGATCCTTCGAAGACGCCGAGGACGATGTTGGTATTGCCGACGTCGATTGCGAGCAGCATGTCCTACAACCAGCGAACTTCGCCGCCGACGATGCGCTCTGTGCCAGGGCCCGTCGAGACCAGCAGCGCACCATCCTCGTCGATACCGGCCGTCTGTCCCCGACGCACGCCATCTGACGCGAGCCACTCGACCAGCCGGCCGACGCTGGACCTCGCGCGAGCGCGCCAGCGGGTCAGAATAGCATCGAACCGGCCGGCATGAAGGTCCCGTCGTCCCGATGCGATAGCCGCAAGAGATTCGGCCCAGACCAGCGCGCGATCCACGGGTCGACCGAGCTCGGCCTCGAGCGTTGTGGCATGCGGCGGCAAATCGATCGACGACGTCACCGCGCGGACGTTGATGCCGAAGCCGAGGACGACGTTCACGGGCGGACCCGCTAGATCCGTCGCCGAGGCAACACCCTCCGCCAGGATGCCGGCCACCTTCCGACCGCCGGCGTAGAGATCGTTCGGCCACTTGATCTCCACATCGAGGCCGCTCGCGGTGCGGATCGCATCGGCAAGGGCCACGCCGGCCATGATGGTCATGCGAGGCGCGTGGGTGATCGACCCCGCTCGACGCGCGCTATCTCCCCGACAAATCACCGAGACATAGAGTCCGGCGCCGGCTGGTGAGAGCCAGACGCGTCCGCGGCGGCCGCGACCGGCGGTCTGCTCCTCGGCGAACACGACGGTGCCGTCAGCAGCCGCTGGCAACAGGCCCGCCGCAATATCGTTCGTTGACGAGACGCGCGTGTAGTAGTGGACGGGTCCGTCCACGCCGCCGAGCACTGGCCGTACGCGCTCCAGCTCGGCTCTGAAGTCGGCGGGCAGCACACTTTCAGACAGCACGTTCCCTCGTCGGCGCTTCATCCGCCAGGACGATCTGCTTCACGGCAAAGCCTTCCGCATCCTCGAGAAGAAGCGCCTCGATGACGCCACCGGCCCGGAGATCGGCCTCGACCGCGCTCAGCGCGTCGAGGTCCGCCCGCGTCCCCGCGACCACGACTTTCGTCGCGCGAGTCTTCTGCGGAGTCTTCTTCTCGGACTTCGCACGGCGCACGGCGTCGAGAACTTCCCTCGCCCGCGCAAGTGCATGCTCGCCCTTCTGATCGTCGTCACCGATGGCCGCCGAGATTTCGAGCGAGTCCGGCCACGCGGCGCGGTGCACTGATCCTGGCTGCCACCACGACCACACTTCCTCGGCCACGAACGGCAGAAACGGCGCGAAGAGGCGATTGACCGTGGAGAGCGCCAGGACGAGCGCGCCGTTGGCCGAACCGGCCGCCTCGGCGCCGCGGTCCCCGTATCGCCGGCCCTTGACGAGCTCGAGGTAGTCGTCGCAGAAGCCCCAGAACCATCGTTCCGTCTTCTCCAGCGCGCGCGTGTAGTCGTATTCCTCGAGGTGACTCGTCGCCTCCGACACGAGGCGGCGCAGGCTCGTCAACATGCCGCGGTCGAGAGGGTTGGTGATGGCGCCGGTTTCACCGGTTCCGATCAACGCGAAGCGTGAGGCGTTCAGGAGCTTGATGGCGAGACGCCTTCCCACGCGCATCTGACCCGCATCGAACGCCGTGTCGGCTCCGGGGCGGCCGCTCGCGGCCCAGTATCGCACGCCATCCGACCCGTGCTCTTCGAGCAGCGCCATCGGCGTGACGACGTTGCCCTTCGATTTCGACATCTTCTTTCGGTCGGGATCGAGCACAAAGCCCGAGATGGCCGCGTCGCGCCACGGCACCGATGCGTGCTCGAAGTGCGCGCGAAGCACGGTCGAAAAAAGCCACGTGCGGATGATGTCGTGCGCCTGCGGACGCAGGTCCATCGGAAATACCCGCACAAACAAGTCGGCGTCGTCGACCCAACCGCCCGCGATCTGCGGAGAGAGAGACGACGTCGCCCACGTGTCCATGACGTCCGGGTCACCGGTGAAGCCACCCGGCCGGTCGCGTTGATCGTCCTCGAATCCCTCGGGCCGATCGGTGGACGGGTCGATGGGCAACCGATCCTCCGCGGGAACGATCGGCCGTGAATAGTCGGCCTCTCCTTCCGAATTCAGTCGATACCAGACCGGAAATGGCACGCCGAAGAACCGCTGGCGGCTGACACACCAGTCACCGTTCAGGCCGTTCACCCAGTTTTCGTAACGGGCCAGCATGTAAGGCGGATGCCAGCAGAGCTCACGACCGCGCGCGAGGAGCTCTTCGCGGAACTCGACCGTGCGAACGAACCATTGTCGACTGGAGATGATCTCGAGCGGACGCTCACCTTTCTCGTAGAACTTGACGGCATGCGTGACCGGCTTGGGGTTTCCGTGGAGATGACCCGCCTCCTTCAACAGCTCGACGATCCGCGTGCGTCCCTTGGTTACCGACAGGCCAGCGATCTGATCGTAAAAGGCCTGCGCGGCTGACACGTCGGCCGATTCCCACCCCTCGGCACCCCAGGTCACCGGTTTCAGAGTTCCGTTCGCGCTGATGACGGCCCTGACGGGCAGGTTGAGCTCGCGCCACCATGTGACGTCCGTCACGTCCCCGAACGTGCAGATCATCGCGATGCCCGTGCCCTTGTCGGGGCTCGCCAGCGGATGCGCGGTAATGGGCACTCGCACGCCAAAAAGCGGCGTGGTCACGAGGGTGCCCACCAGCGGCCGATAGCGCTCATCGTCGGGATGGGCGACGAGCGCGACGCACGCGGGCAGGAGCTCGGGACGGGTCGTCTCGATCTCGACCGTGCCGCCGTCCTGGCGATGGAAGGACACGCGGTGGTACGCCGCGGGCACGTTGCGATCCTCGAGCTCCGCCTGCGCGACCGCCGTCTTGAAATCCACGTCCCAGAGCGTCGGCGCCTCGAGCCGATATGCCAGACCCCGCGCGAGCAGTCGCAGAAAGGCCCGCTGCGAGACGCGCTGTGACGCGCGACTGATGGTCGCGTACGTCATCGACCAGTCTACCGAGAGACCCAGCCGCCGCCAGAGTGCCTCGAAGGCCTTTTCATCCTCTGCGGTCAGCCGCGCGCAGAGTTCGACGAAGTTCGGCCGCGAGATCGCGATGGGCTGCTTGCCGGGACTCTCTGGCGGAACGAACGCCGGGTCATACGGCAGCGACGGATCGCAGCGCACGCCGTAGTAGTTCTGCACACGGCGCTCGGTCGGGAGGCCATTGTCGTCCCACCCCATCGGGTAGAACACTTCCTTCCCGCGCATCCGCCTGAATCGCGCAATCACGTCCGTGTGGGTGTAGGAAAAGACGTGTCCGACGTGGAGCGATCCGCTCACGGTCGGCGGTGGCGTATCGATCGCGAAAATCTCGTCTCGGGATCGCGTGCGATCGAACCGATACACGTGGTCGGCTTCCCATCGGCCCGACCACTTTTCTTCAAGCCCTTCGAGCGCCGGCTTTTCAGGTACGTTTCGAAAACTCTGAGTCATTGTCCGAGCTCATTGTACATGGCATGCCCGCCAGCGTAACGGCTGGCCGTCGTGTTTGGATTCAGCCGGGAGAACGTCAGGCGGGGTCAGGCGTGTTCGGCCCTGGCGCGCACGTGCGACGTGATGAACTCGACGATATCCTGCATGGGACTGCCCGGGAGAAAGATGCCGGTGATGCCTATCTCACGCAGTCGTGGAATATCAACATCCGGAATGATGCCGCCCACGACGACCTGCACATCGGTCATGCCCTTCTCTTTCAACAGGTCCATGACACGCGGGCAGATGTGGTTGTGGGCGCCAGACAGAATCGAGAGGCCGATGACATCGGCATCTTCCTGAAGCGCGGCCGCCACCACCTGCTCGGGCGTCTGACGGAGTCCCGTGTAGATGACCTCCATGCCGGCGTCGCGGAGCGCCCGCGCGATCACTTTCGCGCCGCGGTCGTGTCCGTCGAGACCGGGTTTGGCGATGACGACGCGGATCTTGCGCATAAATGAATAGTGCCCAGACCTAAAGGTCTGGGCTACTTCTTCGACCCTTCGTCCCTTCGACTCCTTCGACCGATCATGATCAGATAAGAGGCACTTCCTCGTATTCCCCCCACACCTGGCGCAGCGCATCGCACATCTCACCGAGTGTGGCGTAGGCCCGAACGGCTTCGAGCAGCCGCGGCATGAGATTGTCCTTGGACATCGTCGCCGACCGTAGACTATCGAGCGCGCGCGCGACCCGGTCGTTGTCCCTGTCGCGGCGAAGGTGTTCCAGCCTGGCCAGCTGCCGGTCGGCGACCGTCTCATCGATGTACAGCGTCGGCACGGGATCGTCGTGCTCGGCGACGTACTCGTTGACGCCGACGACGATTTTCTCCTTGCGTTCGAGCGCCTGCTGAAAGCGATAGCTGCTCTCGGCGATTTCCCTCTGGGGATAGCCCTGCTCGATCGCCTCGACCATGCCGCCCATGCGATCGATTGTGTCGAAATACTGCAGCGCTTCCTCTTCCATGTCCTTCGTGAGCTTTTCGACAAAGTACGAACCACCCAACGGATCGACGACATCGGTCACGCCTGTTTCGTACGCAATCACTTGCTGCGTGCGGAGCGCGAGCGTCGCCGCTTCCGCCGTCGGCAATGCCAGGGCCTCGTCGAGCGAGTTCGTATGGAGAGAGTTCGTGCCGCCGAGAACGGCGGACAGCGCTTGAATGGCGGTGCGGACGACGTTGTTGTAGGGCTGCTGAGCCGTCAGCGACACGCCCGCCGTCTGCGAGTGGAAGCGCAGCTTCCACGAGCGCTCGTCACGCGCGCAGAACCGGTCGCGCATCACCGAGGCCCAGAGTCGCCGCGCCGTGCGGTACTTGGCGATCTCCTCGAAGAAGTCGCTGTGCGCGTTGAAGAAGAACGACATGCGGGGCACGAAGACATCGACGGCGAGCCCGGCATCCACTCCGTACTGCACGTACTCCATGCCGTCTCGCAGGGTGAACGCGAGCTCCTGGAGCGCCGTCGAACCGGCTTCTCGGATGTGGTACCCGCTGACCGAGATGGTGTTCCAGCGCGGCACCTCCGCGGCACAGAAGGCGAACACGTCGGTGATGAGCCGCATCGACGGCCGCGGGGGATAGATGTATTCCTTCTGCGCAATGAATTCCTTGAGGATGTCGTTCTGGATAGTCCCGGAGATCGTGCTCCAGCTGGCTCCCTGTTTCTCGGCCACCACCAGGTACATCGCGAGGATCATCGCGGCCGGCGAGTTGATGGTCATCGACGTCGTCACGTCCGCCAATGGAATGCCGTCGAAGAGCGCTTCCATGTCGGCCAGCGACACGACGCTGACGCCGCACTTCCCCACTTCGCCGAGCGACAACTCGTGATCGGGATCGCGGCCCATCAACGTCGGGAGATCGAAGGCCACACTCAGCCCTGTGCCGCCCGCGGAGAGGAGCTCTTTGTATCGGGCGTTGGTTTCCTCCGGCGTTCCAAAACCGGCAAACTGGCGCATCGTCCAGAGCTTGCCAAAGTAGCCGCTCGCATGGATGCCGCGGGTATAGGGGAACTGGCCCGGGTCGTTCAGATCGCGGAGATAGTCGAGGTCCTCGATCGAGTCAGGAGAATACAGGCGATCGATGGGACGACCCGAGATCGTCGTAAATGGTCCCCGTCGTTCGGGGGATCGTTCGAGCGCGGGGCCGAGCACCTCCCGCTCCCATTTTTCAAATCGGCGCCCCGCGCCGACGGTGCTCTTCATACCGCCATTATAAGGCAGCGATCCGAATGGCCCATATCGCGCCGAGCCATGTGCGCGCGATGGCACATCAATGCCGGGCCGATTCCGCGGCGCTCCGCGCTGCCTGATATACGACCTTCCCGCCGACGATGGTGTAGAGCACCTTGGCCTTCAGAAGCGCCGCCGGGTTCGTCTTGCCGACTTCGATCAGGTTGGTGTCGAACACGGCGAGGTCGGCCAGTTTGCCGGCGGTCACCGTGCCCTTCCGATCCTCCTCGAACGACGCCCAGGCGGGCCCACGCGTGTACGCGTCAATGGCCTCTTCGATCGTCAGGCGTTGATCGGGGAACCACCCTTCTTTGGGTTCTCCGGTCAGCGTCTGACGCGACACCGCGGCGTACAGCCCGTACATCGGGCTCAGGAAATATCGGGCGGCGTTGGTGCCAGGACTGTCGCTGCCGAAGATCAGCACGGCGCCCGAGTCCTTCAGCCTGCGAAAGGCATAGGCGCCCCGCGAGCGTTCCTTCCCGATGCGCTCCTCCATCCAGCGCATGTCGTCGGACACATGATACGGATTGACTTCGGCGACCAGCTTGAGCTGCCCGAAGCGCGCGAAATCGTCGGGGTGCACGACCTGCGCGTGGATGACTCGCCAGCGATGGTCGCTGGCCACCATGTTGTGCTGCTTGAGCACGCGTTCGTAGATGTCGAGGATGATACGAACGCCTTTGTCGCCGATTGCGTGAATGTGCGGAGGAATCCCGGTCGCGACCGCCTGATCGACGAGCTTCTCCATGTTCCCGGGAGGAAACTCCGTATAGTGCTGCGATTCGGTCATGGCATCGCCCGCACCGTTTTGCCCTTCGAGGAACATGATGTCGCGAAGCGATCCCTTGTTGGCCGGCAGGTGGTTGTACGGCTTGAAGAACATGGCGCTGCTGTTGCCCATGATGCCGTCGACCCAGGCCTTGTAGCCGATCACCTTCAGCCAGTCGGTGCCGAACCCGTCAGAAATACCGAGCGCGGAAGTGTGCACTACGTTGTCCAGCGTCGGGCGGAGCATGATCCGCGACGTGAGCTCGCCTCTCTTCTCCAGCTCCTGGTAGGCCATCAGCTGAGGACCGGTGGTCAGATCCTGCATGGTCGTCAGGCCGCCCTCGCGCGCCTCTTTGAGCACAGAACGAACCTGAATGAGCCGTTGCTCGAACGGGATCGGAGGAATGACCTTGCGCACGAGCTCGACGGCGGTCCCCTTCAGGATGCCCGTCGGCGTGCCCGAGGCGTCCTTGACGATTTCGCCGCCTTCCGGGTTCGGCGTGGTGGACGTGACGCCGGCCAGATCGAGCGCCTTGCTGTTGGCGAGGAACATGCTCCGGTCGAACCGATTGACCAGCACCGGATGGTCCGGCGTCACCGCGTCGATGAGATCGCGCGCGGGTGTGAAGGGCCCCTTCGACGCCGCAGCCGCTCCCGCACCGGTCGAACCAGCCGCCCATTGCTCGTACGCACCCCAGTCGCCGCGCGTCACCCAGCTGCCCTTCGGGAGACGTTCCGCGGCAGCTTTGATTCGCGCGACAAACGCGGCGGGTTCGTGGACGTCGAGGAGATTCACGCCGGTCAGGAGCGCGCCCGTCTGGTCGATGTGAACGTGCGAGTCGTTGAAGCCAGGCAGAAGAAACGCGCCCTGCAGATCGATCGTCTTCGTTCGCGAGCCAGCCGATGCTGCGATCTCGGCCGTCGTGCCCACGGCGATGATCCGCTCGCCCTGAATGGCGACCGCTTCGGCCCACGGGCGCGCCGCATCGAGCGTGAACACGCGGGCGTTGACGAGCACGAGATCCGGAACCTGTTGAGCCCACGCATCCCCTCCCGCGCCAAAGAGACCACCGACCACAACGCCCATCCGCACGAGCCGCAGCACGCTATGCATGTCGGACCTCCACCCTGGAAAAACGCGGCAAACGTAGCATAAAACGGGCCTTGGCGAGCGGTCGTTCGCTTGACTTCGCCCTCCGGGCCACGGTACGCTGCTGTGCTTTTCACATCCGGTTTTTGAGCAACTGTTGTCCAGAGTTCGGACGGAGCGATACATGGAGGCTCACGGACCCATCTTCGGCGCCATGCTTCAGGAGTTCGACGGCGCCGCCCGAATCCTGAATCTCGAGCCGGGCATCTGGAAAATCCTCACCCACCCCAAGCGACAGATCGCGGTTTCGTGTCCCATTCAGATGGACAACGGGCAGATCGAGGTCTTCACCGGGTATCGCGTGCAGTACAGCATCACGCTGGGCCCCGCCAAGGGGGGCATCCGCTACCACCCCGACGTGACACTCGACGAAGTGACGGCGCTCGCGGCCTGGATGACGTGGAAGTGCGCCGTGGCCCACATTCCGTTCGGCGGGGGCAAGGGTGGCGTTATTTGCGATCCGACGAGCATGTCACGACGCGAGCTCGAAGCGCTGACACGCCGCTATATCGCTGAAATCGTGGATGCGATTGGACCCGAGAAAGACATCCCGGCCCCCGACGTGAACACCAACGAGCAGATCATGGCTTGGGTGATGGACACCTACAGCATGCACGTCGGCCACACAGATACGGCCGTCGTGACAGGCAAGCCGCTCGAACTCGGGGGCTCGCTCGGACGCAGGGAGGCCACGGGGCGGGGCGTGATGATCGTCACGCGAGAAGCGGCCAAGCATCTCGGGTTGAAGCTGAAGGGAGCCACGGTCGCCATTCAGGGCTTTGGCAATGTGGGGTCGCTGTCTGCGCTGCTCCTCCAGCGGCAGGGTGCCCGCATTGTGGCCGTGACCGACTACAAGGGAGGCGTGTACGACGGTGGAGGCCTCGACGTGTCACGCCTGATCGAATACGTGCAGCAGCATAAGAGCGTCGACGGCTTCCCATTTGGCGAACCGATCGACAACGACGCCTTGTTCAAGCTCGACGTTGATATTGTCATCCCGGCCGCACTCGAGAACCAGATCACGATCGAGAATGCTCCGGACATCAAAGCCAAGATCGTCGTCGAGGGCGCCAATGGCCCGACGACGCCGGAGGCGCATCGCCTGCTCCACGAGCGGGGCGTGTTTGTCGTGCCCGACATCCTGGCCAACGCCGGGGGCGTCACCACTTCTTACTTTGAGTGGGTCCAGGATCGCTACGGCTACTTCTGGACCGAAGAAGAGGTCAACACGAGGCTCGAACACAAAATGGTCGAGGCCTTCGAGGATGTCCTGCACCGTGCCCTCAAACACACCGTGGACATGCGCACGGCGGCCTATATCGTCGCCATCGATCGCGTCGCCACGGTGACACGACTGCGCGGGATGTACGCGTGATTCGAGCCGGATCACGCTTCCCGCCATTGGCCGCGCTCGCGCACACTCATCATTCCACGGAGAGTAACTGATGGTCCAGACGGCTGACAACCCCCGTTCCCACAATCCGTTCGCCATCTCGCAACAGCAGTTCGACAAGGCCGCCGCCATACTCAATCTCGACGCCGGGCTGCGCGCCGTTCTTCGCGAACCGGTGCGCGAGTTGCACGTGACGCTGCCGGTCCGGATGGACGACGACAGCATCAAGGTCTTCAAGGCATTTCGTGTTCAGTACAACGATGCGCGAGGACCGGCCAAGGGCGGCATTCGTTTCCACCCAGATGAAACGATCGACACCATCAGGGCGCTGTCCGCGTGGATGACGTGGAAGACCGCCGTGATGGATCTCCCCCTCGGTGGCGGCAAGGGCGGCGTCATCTGCCACCCGAAGGAGCTGTCCGAGCGGGAATTGGAGCGCTTGTCGCGCGCCTACATCAACGCGATCGCGTGGATCATGGGACCCGAGCGCGACATCCCCGCGCCCGACGTCTACACGACGCCCCAGATCATGGGCTGGATGATGGACGAGTACAGCAAGCTCCGCGGCTATACAGCCCCCGGTGCCATCACGGGGAAACCTCTCTCGCTCTGGGGTTCTCTGGGCCGCGATGACGCCACCGCGCGTGGCGCGATGTACACGATCCGCGAAGCGGCCAAGGTCCTCAACATCGATCTGTCAAAAGCCACGGTCGCCATTCAGGGCTTCGGCAACGCTGGCACCTTCTCGGCCTCCCTCGCCAAGCAGCTCTTTGGCTGCAGGGTCGTCGCTATCAGCGACTCGCAGGGCGGCGTCTTCGATCCGAAGGGGATCGACTACGACGCCCTGCACGAGTACAAGGAGCGGACCGGATCGGTCGTCGGGTTCCCCAAAGGCCAGCGCATCAGCAATACCGACCTGCTCGAGGTGGAGGCCGATATCCTGATCCCGGCCGCGCTCGAGAATCAGATTACCGAAGTCAACGCCGCGCGGATCAAGTCCAAGATCGTCGCCGAAGCCGCCAACGGCCCCACGACGCCGGAAGCGGATCAGGTGCTCCACAGCCGAAACGTCTTCGTCATTCCCGACTTCCTCTGCAACGCCGGCGGCGTCACGGTGTCGTACTTCGAATGGGTGCAGAACCAGCGCGGCATGCCCTGGGAGCTCGAAGACGTCCATCGTCGTCTCGACCGGAAGATGACGCGCGCGTTCAACGAGGTGTTGGAGTCCATGCGCCGCCACAAGGTGGACATGCGTACGGGCGCGTACTGCGTGGCGGTGGCCCGCGTCGCTGACGCGACCCGGGCGCGAGGCTGGGCGTAAGACAGGCTACAAGACAGGCTGCGGGCTTCGGGCTTCAGGCTTCAGCACGATGCAGAGCCAGTGCTTTGCCGAAGCCTGTAGCCTAGAGCCTGGAGCCTGTTGTTACTTCCCCAACGGCCGTACGCTGACTTCCCGGAAGTACACGACATCCTTGTCGTCGTGGTTCTGCAGGCCGATATAGCCGGCTCGCGGTCGAGGTCCCCGGTCCGGTTCCCACTGCTCCTTCTTGGGAGGCACGGTTTGGCCTTCCTGAAAATCCGTGACCAGCACGTCATTGACCTTAACGATGGTTCGCTCACCGTCGAGCGTAATGTCCATCGTGTTCCAGCTATCTGCGTGTGAGGGCCTGGCAGCCGCCTTCGTGAGGGAATAGAGCACGCCCGTCACGTGATAGTCGTCGCCGCGATCATCGATCTGTACTTCGTAGCCGCGGTTCACCGGCATCCAGGGCTCCGTGGGCTTTTCAGGAATGCGGATGAAGACGCCGGAATTGACGCCGCCCAAGTTTCGGTAGACCACGCGCAGCACCACGTTCTCGAGCTTGTCCTTGTACCAGAGCAGGCCCATGCCGCCCTGCGTCCTGAGCGTGCCGTCCTCGAGCACGAACTGGCCGGGCCCCACGTGTTCCCAGCCGCTCAGATCACGGCCATTGAAAAGCGGTGTCCACTCGGGCTCGACCCTGACGTTGGTCAGCAACAGTCCCAGCACCATCGCCACAACCATCCCTGTTCCGCGCACGACACGCATAGTCACTCCTCAGCCAACGACCTTGAGCGCCACGAGCTCGGTCGCCTCTCCGCTCTCACCCTTGGCACGTATCTCAACGAGGTATTCCCCGGGCGGCAACCCTGCGAGCGGAAGATCGATCTGATGCGACGTGCCGGGCTGAGGCGTGGCCACCTGCAGATCGGACATGGCCTGGCCGGCGCGATTGAGCAGACGCGCGGCAGGCACCGGCAGCTCGGTCCCGGGGCCGTAAGTGTCGAAGCGGACGAGAACGCGCTCGGTGCGTCGGAACTCACGGCTGGCCGTCGGCACAGCATCCGGATTGGCGGCGAGGCTGCGGTACTCGATGGCGCTCGCGGCTTTCAGGACCCTGGGTGTCGAGATCGACACTTGCGCTGCCGTGAGGTCTGGCACCTTGATTTCTGCGGTGTCCGTGTCGAGGATCTGGTTCGCCGCACCCTCGACTGAAAGCCGCAGCTGGAGCGGCCCGGGATTGGCATCGAACGTGACGCGCGACGGTCCGCGGGGCACGGTGCCCCCACCTGCTTTGGCAGCCGCGTCTGAATCGTTCGATGCCACGACCGCATCGGGCACTCGTCCCCGAAAATATGCATGGCCCTCTCCACTCGCGGCGGTCAGCGAGACCCGTGCGGGCTCGTCCCGCCGTTCTCCAGGCACGAGTGGAATGGGCTCCCACACGAACGTCACCTGGGTCCGTCCGTTCGCGCCGCGGGTCATGCCGTACCACGTACGGATGATCCTTCCGCGCTTCGGTTCGGCGATGGTGCCGAGCGCGCGCTCGACCGCCGGCGCCGGCCCTGCCTTCTTCGGCGCGAGGGCGCTTGCCGTCTCCTCTGCGGTCAGAGCCCAGTAGCCCTTGCGGGCCCGCACCTGGATACCAGGTCGATCGATCCGGACTTTGATCTCGTGAAACTTGCCGTCCGACGGAGCCTGCGTCGAGTTGTACCCGACGAGGTAGTACGCACTCGAGTCGCGCACCATCTGCTTGAGCCCGCCCTCGAGGTCGTTCATGTTGACAATCGCGCGTCCGTCGGTCTGATCTGCCAAAACCCGCAGCGTGTCCTGCGTCGTCCGCAACGTGGACATACTCGTAGACATCCCGATGTTCTGATCGATGTCGAACTCTCCCGACGTGAGTCGCCGCGGATCGAGGGTGTAGAAGGCCGTGTTGTATTTGTTGGCGGCGTTGAAGACCAATCGGAGATCGGTCTGCAGATCGGCGTCCTGGAAAAAGGCCACGGACTGATCGCGCAGGTTGTCCTCGGCCAGCGGGTTCTGGCTGTTGGGATTCATGTAGCCAGGCGCCGATGCAATCGGATCGCGCAGCTGCGGAGGCAGGGCGTTGGTGTAACCCTCGCTCACCAGAATGACGGCCTTCCGTCCCTCGCGCAGGGCTCCAAGGTGGATCACCAGCCCCTTGAGCGCCGAGAGCGATACCTCATTCCGCACCCGCTCGACAACGGTAGCGGGATAGTTGGCGTAGCGGTCCTCGAACTCGTTGCGCGGCGTGTAGTCGTACTTCCGGCCGTCGAACTGATTGAGCGCGCGGACAATCCCCTCGTGGTTGCGCGTGAAGCGCACGTCCGTCACCGACATCAGCGGATACATAATCGCGACCATGTCGAGCGGACCGAGCTGATTGGTCACGAAGTTGGTCAGCGCCGGACGAATGCCGAGACTGTTGCCGCGTCGGACGTGGTAATCGTCCAGGAAGATCACGAAGAGCCGGACGTCCTCGCGAGCGGCCTCTGACTCCTCGTCAAACGCGGAGCGGATGGGCCGGGCAGGCTCTCCGCCATCGCGGACGTTGCCGTCGGTTCGAATCAGCTTGAAGGCTTCGATGGTCTGCGGCTTGTCGTCCTCGAGAACTTCGAAGTCGCTTTGCTTCAGATCCCCGACCGGGTTGCCGTTCTTATCGCTGACGATGACATCGACGCGGACGAAGTTGATGCCAGCCCGGAAGATGGGCTGCTGGCCGGTGGCTGGTTCGGCTGGCGGATTCTGGGCTCCAGCCGGAGGGGGCTGAGCCTGACCAGCTGGCTGCCCCGTCTGCGGCTGGCCTGACGGGCTCTGACGGAGCTGGCCCCGCGGCGCAGCCGAAAACGCCAGCGCCCACACCATGAGCGCGGTCAGGAGAGTGGTTCGAGAGGGCCTGCGCATGGGTATTTCCGTCGAATTTGGCGGCGCTTCGAGAATGATAACATTACCGTCCGTCTGGAGAACGATTGTGCCCGAACAGCAACTCGAACACGCTCCCGCCCTGACCGAGCTCGCCGAAGACGAGCGCCTGTTTCACCAAAGCGTCCTCGAATTCGCCGAGCGTGAGATTCGCCCGCTCGTCCGTGAGATGGACGAGCACGCCAAGCTGCCGCGATCGCTGGTCGATCGACTCTTCGATCTCGGGGTCATGGGCATCGAGATTCCTGAGGCCTATGGCGGGGCAGGCGCCTCGTTTTTCCACGCCGTGCTTGCGGTGGAGGCCGTGTCGCGCGTCGATCCCGCGATTGGTGTGCTGGTCGACGTGCAGAACACGCTCGTGATCAATGCGCTGCTCCGCTTCGGCACCGAGGAGATCAAGCGGCGGTATCTTCCAAAGCTGGCGACGTCGTTGGTCGGCGCATATGCCCTCTCAGAGGCAGGATCGGGCAGCGATGCCTTCGCGCTGACGACTCGCGCCGTTGAAACCGCCGACGGGTACCGACTCACCGGAAGAAAGCTCTGGATTACGAACGCAAACGAGGCCGACCTCTTCATCGTATTCGCCACGGTCAATCCGGACGCGGGCTACCGCGGCATCACGGCGTTTCTCGTCGAGCGTGATGCGCCCGGCTTCTCGGTCGGGAAGAAGGAAGACAAGCTCGGCATCCGGGCCAGCAGCACCTGCGAGCTGCTCTTCGAGAACTGCCTCGTGACGAAAGATCGTGTGCTTGGCGAGCTCGGCAAGGGGTACAAGGTCGCGATCGAGACGCTCAACGAGGGCCGCATCGGCATCGGCGCGCAGATGATCGGTCTCGCGCAAGGCGCGCTCGATCACGCCATCAAGTACACGCGCGAGCGAAAGCAGTTCGGCAAGGCGATTTCAGAATTTCAGGCGGTGCAGTTTCAACTGGCGCGTGCGGCGACCGAGCTCGAAGCCGCCAGGCTGATGGTCTACAACGCGGCGCGACTCAGAGATCGCAAGCAGCCATTCCTCAACCCGGCGGCGATGTGCAAGCTGTTCTCCTCCGAGATGGCGGAGCACGTCACCTCATTGGCCGTGCAGTTGTTCGGGGGCTACGGCTATGTGAAGGACTACCCGGTTGAAAAACTCTATCGCGATGCCAAGATCGGCCAGATCTATGAAGGCACGTCCAACCTGCAGCTTCAAACCATCGCGAAGCAGATCTTCGGATAGGGATCAGGACCGCTGAAGCGCTTCGCCGATCGTGCGCCGTTCCACTGCCGGCGGACCCAGCCACACGTCACCCAATCGCGCCTCGTACCACCACCGCATCATCGACTGTGCATGCCCACGATCCGCTGCCAGCAGTGCCTTCATCGCGCGATCTACCGCGACCTCCGCCGCCTCTGACGCAAGAAGGCGGGCCATGGCCGCCGCGACAACATCGCCGGCGGACACGCTGCTGGCGGCCTTGAGTGTCATGAGCCACGCGGCGTCGAGTTCGGTGGCGCTGTCGGCCAGTCCAAACGTCACGCCCTGCGTGGCGTAGAGCGGCTGCGCCTTGAGCACGGCGATGGCCTGTTCGAGCGCCGAACGGCCCACACCGACGGCAATCGCCGCGGACAGCACGCGAATCCACGTATCGACGGACAGGGCGGCGTCGACATCACGACTCACATCGGCCGCTGCGTTCTCGAGCGAGACATCCGTCCATCCGGCAGCGCCGGGCTGCACGCCGTCGCCGACCGCCAGCCGGCCGACGCCCGGTCCGTCCAGCGGCAGGGCCAGAAGTGATCGAGGCCCGCGCGAGGCAGACGCGTCATTGTGCGCAGGCTCGAGGACGACCAGCAGCAGTCCGGCAGTGCGCGCATTGGGCACCGATGGCAACCGGCCGCTCACCGTCGCAGTCTGCCCCGCGCCATGTGTCAATCGGACATCGTCCTGACTCGATCTCGTCACGGCGCACGCAGCCTCGCCCGTGATCAGCCTGGTCAACCAGGCTCGAGCCGACTGCCCTTCATCGAATTTCTTGAGGACACTCGCGCACGCATTCGACAGACCCACCGCCAAACCTACGGGCGCGCTCCGACGCGCGAGGCGCTCGACGACGACCGCGGTGCCAATGGCGTCGAAAGATTCAGAGCTTCGCGTCGACGGCACCGCAGCGGCGGTCAGCCCATGAGCGGCCGCGTCAGCGAGGAGTGTCGGGGGAACAGAGGCCGCGTGCTCGAGGTCGCGGAGCGATCGGACGACGCGCTCTTCGGCAAAGGCCGCAGCTGCACCGCGAAGCGTCTCGTCCCGCTCGCTGAGGTCGAGCTTCATCGTGGGAGACCCGATTCAGGCGTCTCATTCAGGCGCGAGAAAATCGGCTTGAGGCGACGCGCGGTCTGTTCGAGCTCCTCGGGCAGCACGCGCACGTTGCCGACGACGGACATGAAATTGGTGTCGCCTGTCCAGCGCGGCACCAGGTGCACGTGCAGGTGGTCCACCACGCCGGCGCCCGCCGGCCGACCCAGATTGATGCCGACGTTCAACCCCTGCGGATCGTACGCCTCGGTCAGCGCGATCTCGCCCTGCCTCGTGAGGGTCATCAGATCCGCTTGTTCGTCCGTTGACAGGTCGGCCAACTTCCCCACGTGGCGATTGGGGACCACCATCAGGTGGCCGGAGTTGTACGGATACAGATTGAGGATGACGAAAGCGGCCCGTCCTCGGAAGAGGATCAGGGCCTGGCTTTCAGGGTCGGTCTGCGCGTCGCAGAACAGACAGCCACGCATGTCGCTCGTTCCGGTCACGTAGGAGAGTCTCCACGGAGACCACAGGCGTTCCATGAACAATCGGGCTGGGTGGAGGTGATGCGTTGCGGACCAGGCGGACGGACCCGACGATCGGCGGGTCGGTCGTTCACATCCCGGAGACGGCCGAGTCGGTCAAGGGAGCCGCTGCGCCGTCCGGGCCCTTATTGATCAACTCTTTCAGTTCCTTGCCAGGCTTGAAGTACGGAACCTTCTTCGACGGAACGTCCACCTTGTCACCGGTCTTCGGGTTGCGGCCCTTGCGGGGCTCGCGGCGGCGCAGGCGAAAGCTGCCAAACCCGCGGAGCTCGATCTTCTCGCCGCGGTGCAGCGCATCGATGATGCTCTTGAACACGGTGTCGACGATGACCTCGGAGTGCTTCTTGGTGAGGTCCGAAACTCGCGAGACTTCCTCAACCAGTTCGGCCTTCGTCATGCTGCCACCAGTGGTCACGGCAGTCACTCCTTCGCAAACTGAGGTCGCCCGCCCGTAGCCTGAAGCCTGTCGCCCGTACCTGAAGCCCGAAGCCTGCAGCCCTTCTTCTAGTTCCTGCTCCGCAAATGATCGCCGAGCGTCGCTTCGCCGGTGTCCTGGTTCTGCGCGTACTGCTCCCAGTCGGCGCGGAATTCATCCGACTTGAGTGCCCGGATACTCAACCCGATCTTCCGCTCCGAGGGGCTGAGCTTGATGATCTTCATGGGATACGTCTCGCCCACCTTGAGCTCGATCTTCTCCCCGCCATGGGAATCGTCGAACTCCGAGATGTGGATGAGCCCCTCGATGCCCTCGTCGAGCTCGACGAACGCGCCAAAGTTGGTGAGGCGCACCACCTTGCCTTCGATGGTGCCGCCGACCTGGTGACGCGCGAAGAAGTCCTCCCAGATATCCGTCGCGAGCTGTTTGAGGCCGAGCGACAGGCGCTGGTTGTCGGCGTCGATGTTGAGGACCATCGCCTCGACAGTATCGCCCTTCTTCAAGAGCTCCGAGGGATGTTTGACGCGCTTGCTCCACGACATGTCCGAGATGTGGATCAGGCCATCGATATCGTCCTCGACTTCGACGAAGGCGCCGAACTCGGTGAGGTTGCGCACTTTCCCGACGATCTTGGAGCCGATGGGATAGCGATCGGCCAGGTCCTGCCAGGGATTGGACTCGACCTGCTTGAGGCCGAGCGAAATCCGCCGCGCCTGCGGATCGACTCCGAGCACCATGGCCTCGACGCTGTCGCCGACGTTCAGGATCTTCGACGGGTGCTTGACGCGCTTACTCCACGACATCTCCGACACGTGAATCAGCCCCTCGACGCCGGCCTCGAGCTCGATGAAGGCGCCGTAATCGGTGAGGCTCACGACCTTGCCAGACACGCGAGCCCCAACCGGATACCGATCGCTCACCGCGTTCCACGGATCGGTGATGAGCTGCTTGTGTCCGAGGGAGACGCGCTCGGTGGCGGGGTCGTACTTGAGGACGATGACGTCCACTTCGTCGTTGACCTTGAAGAGCTCCGAGGGATGGCCCACGCGGCCCCACGACATGTCGGTGATATGCAGCAGGCCGTCGATGCCGCCGAGGTCGATGAAGGCGCCGTAATCGGTGAGATTCTTCACCGTGCCGCGAAGGACCTTGCCCTCGGCCAGCGTGTGCAGCGTCTGCTTCTTCTTCTCGGCGTTCTCTTCTTCGAGGAGGGCCTTGCGCGACAGCACGATGTTGCCGCGCTTCTTGTTCACCTTGATGACGCGCATCCGCAGCTCCTGGCCGCGCAGCGCGTCCAGATTCCGAACGGGTCGCACGTCGATCTGGGAGCCGGGAAGGAACGCGCGCACGCCGATATCCACGGCCAGACCGCCCTTGATGCGCTCGATGACGCGGCCGATGACGACCTTCCTCTCGGTATAGGCCTTCTCGACCTCGTCCCAGATCTTCATCTTTTCGGCTTTCTCGCGCGACAGCACGATGTAGCCGTCACGATCTTCGGTGCGTTCCAGGAGCACATCGACGGTGTCGCCAGGCTGGACCGTCACTTCACCGCGCTCGTCGAGGAATTCGTTGACCGAAATGATGCCTTCGGACTTGTAGCCGACATCCACGATGACTTCCGAGGGTGTGACCTTGAGCACGGTGCCCTTGACCACTTCGCCTTCCGCAATGTTGCGGAAGCTGCTATCGTAGATATCCAACAGACGGGCGTACTCTACGGGGTCGATCCGATCTTCGTCTGGGAAGTGGGTGGATCCCGTCCCCGTTGCCGGCGTCCCCACTGGCTCGGAGGTCGTGCCTTTGGCCAGCTCGGTACGCTGGTCGTCTACGTTCGCCATGCCTTGCGTGTCCTCCTCAACGTCGAAGTCCGGTTCATTCACGGGGCCCGGCCACCCCGGCTCCGAGCGACGGTCTCAATACAGGGTCGCTGGTTTACCGATAAGCAGTAGACTGTACGTCACTTATCGGCGAACTGTCAAGGTAACCTGAAGGAAAGGACGGTCCGTCATGGCCCGACGGAAGACTCCGGCCCGCAAGCGCACGAGGCGTCCACCTCGCCGTGCCGCCGCGAGGCGCCCGATGCCCCGTCGGGTCTCCCGGAAGCGGCCCGTCCGCCGGAAACCGCGCGCCAAAATCGCCGTGCGCCGGGCCCGGCAGAAGCCGAGCGCCGCCCGTCGGACGCGGCCCCGCGTGAAACGCGCAACCAAGCCAGTCCCGCGTCCCGCCGCAAAGCGAGCATCCCCGGTCAAAGCTCAGCTGAAGCCGGCGGCCCTCGCCGGGTTGCCGAAACACGCGGTGAAGAGATCCCGCCCACCGGCGCTCGATCGCCCCCGACGCACGCTCGAAGAGACGGTTCCAACACCGCCGTCGACGCTCGATTTCGATCAGAGTGCCTCGGCCATCCGGACAGGCCATGCAGAGATCGCCGAACGATTGGCCGAACACCACGAATCCAGTCCGGCGCTCACCGGCGGCGACCTCGACGCCGACTGGGAGGAAGCGTATCGAAGCGGAGACGAGGCCCCAGGTGGAGACAATCCCACGCCGGATCAGGCGGTGGTTGACGACATCGGGCGCTCGCTCGGCGTTCAGTACGACGACGCCGAAGAGCTGAAGAGCCTGGAAAAGATCGAAAAGCGGGATCGTCAGCGGTGGGAACTCGATCCGGCCTCGTCCGAGGATTATCGCGACAGACGCTGATTGTACGACTGCTGGCCAGCGGGCCGCGGTTCGACTAGTCCGGCAAGCCGGCTTCGAGACCGGCTTCCTCACCCATCGCGGCGAGTCGCTTCTTCACAATCTCCAAGACCTCGCCGACCACATCGTCGATGGCACGACCGGTCGTGTCGATGTGTTTGGCGTCAGGCGCCTCCCGGAGCGGCGACGCCACCCGCGTGCGGTCCTCTTCATCTCTGGCGACGATGGCCTCGGCCACCTCCGAGAGACCCGCACCTGCGGGTGCTGAATGCGCCGGGTCAGCCGCCCGTCGTCGGGCCCGTTCTTCCGGCGTCGCGTCGAGGTACACTTTCACGTCGGCATGCGGAAATACCACGGTGCCAATGTCCCGCCCTTCGACGATGAAGCCGCCGCGTGCCGCCTCTTTGCGCTGCCGCTCGACGAGGACTTCGCGCACGCGTGGAAGTCTCGCCACCATCGTCGCGGCTCGATCGATCTCGGGTGTGCGGATGGCGCGGCTGATGTCGCGTCCATCGATGGTAATCACGCCGTCGGTCGCCGTGAGCGTGGCGCCCTCGGCGAGCTGTCGAACGGCGTCTTCGTCGCTCAGGGCGGTGGCGGTGGCGATCGCTTTCCATCCGACGGCGCGGTACATCGCGCCTGTGTCGAGATGGTGATACCCGAGCAGTTGGGCGACTGCTCGCGCGACCGTGCCCTTGCCGGCACCCGACGGACCATCGATCGCGACAATAATCCGACTCATACCTGAGTGAACTCTCGCCGACGGCGGAACGCACGAGTCTAGCATGCCGCGTCTGACACCGCAGGTCGGCCGATTGTGGAAAGTCGCGCTCCTCGCGGGTGCAGTCGCGGCAGTCGTGTGGTCCGCTCCACGCTTGCGAACGCTGTCATTCATTGCAGATGCCAGCGGCTTCAGCGGCTGGCCCAAGCGCATCGCCGAGTGGCAGGCAAAGCCCTTCGACGAGCGCTTGCTTGCCATCCCCACACGGTCGGGTTCGATCAGGGGGCGGTTATACACACCAATCGCCGACGTTCGCCGCGCGGTCGTCCTGGCGAGCGGCATCCATCCCGACGGAATCGACGAGCCGCGGTTGGTGAAGCTGGCGCGCGCGCTGGCGAAGACGGGCATTGCCGTTTTCACGCCCGACCTTCCGGACCTTTCACGCTTCGAGATCACTCCCCGCACGATCGATCTCATCGAAGAGACCTCTCTGTGGGTGGCCGAGCAACGGCACCTCGCTCCGGACCTCAAGGTGGGAATGATGGGCATCAGCTTTTCGGGAGGGCTGGCGCTCGTCGCGGCCGGCAGGCCGGCCCTTCGCGATCACGTGGCATTCGTGTTCGCGCTCGGCGGACACGGCGATCTCCCGCGCGTGCTCCGGTATCTCTGCACTGGCAAGGAACCGGATGGGCACTATCGCGCGCCCCACGATTACAGTCTGGCCGTGGTCCTGATCGGCGTGGCAAGGGCGGCGGTGCCGCCTGATCAAGTCGAGCCGCTTCGCGCCGCCATTCGGAAATTCCTTGACGCATCGGCACTTGAAACGATCAAATCGTCGGGCGCGGTGGCGGCCTTTGAGGAAGCTCGGAAGCTCGAATCCGCGCTGCCGAACCCAGCAAGAACGCTGATGCATCTCGTCAACACACGCGACGTCGCGGCTCTTGGCCCACGGTTGCGACCGATGGTCGATCGAGCCGGCACCGATCCGTCCCTCTCGCCGGAACGGTCGGCGCCGCCTGCCGCCCCGGTGTTTCTCCTGCACGGCGCCGACGACAACGTCATTCCGTCGATCGAATCACGCCTCCTCGCCTCACACCTGACCAGAACGACCGAAGTAAGGCTTTTGATCAGCAACCTGATCACGCATGCGGAAACCGATCGACCCTGGAAGCCCGGCGAGGTCTGGTCACTCGTCAGTTTCTGGACCGATCTCCGTTCACGATAGAGGCTGAATGACCCGCAGTACTACAACCCGCGCACGGCCCGACCGGGACAGTTCAACCGGCTCGATGCGGATTCAGAAACTGATTGCCGCGGCAGGACTTGTGTCGCGGCGCGCTGCTGAATCGCTGATGCTCGAGGGACGCGTCACCGTCAATGGCCTCACGGTGCGGACGCTCGGTACCCAGGTCACGCCGGGCAAAGACGACGTGCGCGTTGATGGCCGGCGCGTGCTGCTGCCGACGACGCATCGATACCTGGTGTTGAACAAGCCGCGCGGTTACGTCACCACACGATCGGATCCACAGGGCCGGCCGACCGTGCTCGATCTCATTCGCCCGATTCGCGATGTGTATCCGGTGGGCCGCCTCGACTACGACTCGGAGGGTGTTCTGCTCCTGACGAACGACGGTGAACTGGCGGAGCGCCTGATGCACCCGCGTCACGAACTGCCTCGCGTCTACGAGGCGCGCGTGCGCGGCGTGCCCGACGCCAGGGACCTGGCGAGATTCTCGAAGGGGCTGGTGGTCGAAGGACGAAAGACGGCGCCGGCAGACGTGCGCATCGTGAACCCCGCAGCCGGCGCAAAGCGCGACCAGGCCGTGCTCCAGGTGACGCTTCGCCAAGGACGAACGCGCCAGGTGCGGAAGATGTTCGATGCGATCGGGCACCCCGTCGTCCGGCTGCGGCGGGTGCGCTTTGGGCCGCTGACGTGCGGTGATCTGAGGCCTGGCGAGTTCGGATCGCTGGCCTCCGAGGATGTGCGGCGCCTGAAACGTGCGGTCGGGTTGCAGTGATTGATCTGACGAGAACTGCAGAACCGTAGAACCCTGGAACCCTGGAACCCTGTCAGTGCACGCGCTCGGTCGGCTTCGGCGGCTCGCTGGAATCGTCCAGGCCGTCGAGATCGGCACTGTCCTGGTGCGACTCGTCCTCGAGCAGGGACCGTTGCGGATCAGGCACCACCGCCAGCGCGGGTGGCAGTTCCAACCCGAGGGCATCGGCCATGTCTTCGATCTTGGGAAGGTCGCTCAGATCCTTCAGTCCAAATCGGATCAGGAACTCCTCGGTCGTCGCGTACAGGAATGGCCGGCCGATGACCCTCTTCCGGCCCGAGATCTTCACGAGTCGCCGCTCGAGCAGCGTGCCGAGCACGCCGGCCGTATTCACGCCGCGGATTTCGGTAATTTCGGGAGCGGTAATCGGCTGCTTGTAGGCGACGACGGCGAGCGTTTCGAGCGCCTGGACCGAGAGTCGCTGTGTAGTGCGCTCTTTGAAGAGGCGGCGGACCCATTCGTTCAGGTCGGATCGCGTGACGATCTGATAGCCGCCGGCGACCTCGACCAGTTCGAGTCCGCCGGGCCGCTCGTAGTCTTTCTTGAGCGACTCGAGCGCGGCCTGCACGTCCTCTTTGGGCTCCGAGTCGAGCAGCTTGAAGAGCGCCTTTGGCGTCAGCGGTTCCGGCGATGCGAAGATCAGCGCTTCGATGATCGGTTTCAGCTCGTCGCTCACATGTGCTCCAGAGTCTTTGGCCTCGCTGTCGGCGAAGCCAGACCTCAGCTCCCCGACACTCCTTCAGGATCGCCGATCGGGTGCGGCGCGTCCGCCGGTCGCGCGCGCTTATAGACGCGGATCGGACCGAGCGGATTCGATTGAAAGACGCGAATGAGGCGCAGCCGGATCATCTCCAGCAGCGCCAGGAATGTGACGATCAGATCGCCTCGCGTGGACGCATCGCTGAAGAGATCTTCGAAGCCGCACGCTTCGGTTTCAGAGAGGCGCATCAGCAGCTGCGCCATACGCGTCTCGACCGAAATCTGCTCGCCGGGGATCGGAATCTGCGGCCGCTCCCTGGCGCGCTCGAGGACGTTCTTGAACGCCGCCAGCAGGCTGAAGAGATCGACTTCGAGCTCCGGCTCGTACTCCTCGCCCGCGAGCTCGGCGACGCGGCCGTCAGGCCGCATCCATTGCGCGCTCCGAAGCGTGGCCTTCTCGTAGAGGAGCTCCGCCGCCGCCTTGAACTTCTGGTGCTCCAGCAGCCGGCGCACGAGCGCCTCGCGCGGATCCTCCTCGGGATCCTCCTGCGTGGGATCGGGCCGGGGCAGGAGCATCCGTGACTTGATGTGAATCAGCGTCGCGGCCATGACCAGGAACTCGCCGGCGACGTCGAGGTCGAGATCCTGCATGAGCGCGATGAACGCGAGATATTGCTCGGTGATGAGCGCGATCGGAATGTCGTAGATGTTCACCTCGTTCTTCTTGATGAGGTGAATCAAGAGGTCGAGCGGCCCCTCGAAATTATCGAGCTTGACGGGGTACGCGTCGACAGAGGATTCGAAGTCCAGGGGGGGTTGGATCATGGACGATTTTCAGTTCTTGGTTCTTTGTTCTTTAGTTCTTAGTGCGAGTTCTCAGTGCTTAGTTCGACGTCTCTGCCTCATCCTAAGAACTAGAACCAACCACTAAGAACTACATGTAACTAATCCTTACCGCCTCCCGCACCTTCTCCATCGTGTCCTTGGCGATGGTGCGCGCGCGGGCTGAGCCGTCGAGAAGGATCTCACGAACCCGCCCGGGACGGCTGAGAATCTCATTTCGGCGCTCGCGCATCGGCGCCATCACGATGTTGAGCGCCTGGGCCAGCTTGTTCTTGACTTCGACGTCGCCCACCTTGCCTGCTCGATAGCGCGCCTTCAAGTCTTCGACCTCGGCGACGTTTGTATTGAACGCCTGGTGATACAGGAAAACCGGATTGCCCTCAACCGTCCCGGGAACATCGGCCCGGACGCGCTTCGGGTCCGTGTACATCTGCATTACTTTCTTCTTCACCGTCGCCTCATCGTCGGACAGGTCGATGGTGTTGCCGTAGCTCTTGCTCATCTTCCGGTTGTCGAGGCCCGGCAGGCGCTTGAACGTCGTCAGGAGTTCCTGCGGCTCGACGAAGACATCGCCGTAGAAGCCGTTGAATCGGCGCACAACCTCGCGCGACAGCTCGAGGTGCGGCACCTGGTCCTCGCCGACAGGCACGTAGTGCGCCTGGTACATGATGATGTCGGCGCACTGCAGCAGCGGATACCCGAGAAACCCGAGCGTCGAGAGATCCTTTTCGGTCAGCTGGTCGCGCTGCTCTTTGTAGGTTGGAACGCGTTCGAGCCACGGCGTCGGCACGACCATCGAGAGCAGGAGATACAGCTCGGCGTGCTCCGGCATCTGCGACTGGATGAAGAGCGTGCAGCGTTCGGGATCGAGCCCCGCCGCAATCCAGTCCGCCACGTTGTCGTACACGTAGCGCGTCAGCTCGGACGTGTCGGCGTAGTCGCTCGTGAGCGCGTGCCAGTCAGCCACGAAGTAGAAGCACTCGTACTGATCCTGGAGGGCCGCCCAGTTGCGGAGCGCGCCGCCCAGGTGTCCCAGATGCACCTTTCCGGTCGGCCGCATCCCCGACACGACGCGCTTGCGGGGGGTCACCGAAGCCACGTGAGGAGCAGATAGTACGGTGGAACGACCAGGCGCGAAAGGACACCCGTCAGCATGAGGACGTAGATGAGGACGAAGCCGTACGGCCGGGTCCGATCGACGTAGTCGGCGAGATGATCCGGCAGCAAGCCCGCGAGCACGTTACCACCATCGAGCGGCGGAATGGGAATCATGTTGAAGACGGCGAGGAGCAGGTTGATCTCGAGCGCCGTGCGACACAGGACCGCGAGCGGCACCGTGATGTTGATCTCCCCAAGTGTCACGGGTGACACCGGGATGAGCCGCATGAAGAACGACGCGCAGATGGCCAGAATGAGGTTGCTGATGGGGCCCGCCGCCGCGACGAGCAGGTAGTCGCGGCGTCCCCGCGCGAGATTTCGGATCATCACCGGCACCGGCTTGGCCCACCCGATGATGGGCGCGCCCGTGACCGTCGCCAGCACGGGGAGGACGACCGTGCCGATGGGATCGATGTGCACCGCCGGATTGAGCGAGATCCGTCCGAGGAGACGCGCCGTCGGGTCACCCAGACGGTTGGCCGTCCACGCGTGCGCCGACTCGTGAACCGTAAGCGAGAACAAGAGGACGAGGAGCGCGATGAAGATGTGGGCGAAGCTGATGTCCAACAGGAGTAATAGAGTAAGGGATAAACGGCTTAGGACTCAAGGCTTAGGGTCGGGTCTGTCTCCCGAGCCATCATCCTTACGTCTTGAGCCGACACGGTCTTAACGCGTCAAGGCTGAGGAACAGGTGGCCTAACGCGCGACCCGCATCTGGTGGCCGAGTCCCCTCTTAGCGCTTTCCCTCAAAGTACTGGAGCACTGCTTCGGCTATTTTCGGCGTCACCACCTTCAACAGGTCTTCGCGCGTCGCGCGTCTGACGCCCGCCGCGCTTCCGAAATGCGTCAGGAGCGCGCGCCGGCGGCGAGGGCCGACGCCGGCAATGCCGTCGAGCTCGGACCGCAGGTCGCGCATGGAGCGCGCGCGGCGATGAAAGGTGACGGCAAAGCGGTGGGCCTCGTCGCGGATGCGTTCGAGAAGGAGCAGCGCCGGATCGTCCGAGGCGAGTCGAATCGGATCCGGGCGGTCGCGCGTGACGATGAGCTCTTCGCGCTTGGCGAGGCCGATAGCGACGAGATTCGCCAGGCCCAATTCTGCGAGCGCATCGTAGGTGACGCCGAGCTGTCCCTTGCCGCCGTCGATCAGCACGAGATCAGGAAACGGTCCGCCCTGCTCGAGCAGCTTCCGGTAATGGCGGCCCACCACTTCGTGCATCGCAGCGAAGTCGTCAGGGACGCCATCGGGCTTCGGGCTTCGGGCTTCGTCGGGCTTCGGGCTCGGCGCTCCGGGCTCCGGCTCACTAACAGAGCGGCCTTGTTCTCCTGAAGCCTGTAGCATGTAGCCTGTAGCCTGCTTCCCCCTCACCCTGAACTTCCGATAGTCGCTGCGCCGCATCCGTCCATCTTCGCAGACGACCATGGACGCGACGGTCTCGCTGCCCTGAATCGTCGAGATGTCGAAGCACTCGATCCGTCTCGGCAACGTCGGCAGCGACAGGAGGCTCTGCAGCCGTTCGAGCGCGTGATAGTGCGCGACGGTGTTCTCGTTGTAGCGCGTTTCGTAGGCGAGCGCCGCATTGCGCGCCGCGAGGTCGACGAGTCCGCGCTTCTCCCCGCGCTTTGGCACCACGATGCGCACATACCGGCCTTCACGCTCGCTCAGCCACTTCGCGAGCGTCTCGGCGTCCTCGGGCTCAGACGAGGCGTAGATGTCCGGAGGGGCGGGACGCAGTTCATAGAACTGCTGAATCGCGGCCTGAAGAACGGCCGGCTCCCCTTCCACCGGCCCGCCCGCGGTGATCGAATCCAGCTCGACGCGCTCGATCACGCGGCCGCCGCGCACCATGAACACGAGCACGACGGCGCCGGTGGTGCCGACCTTGATGCCGAACGCATCGCGATCGCCGAGTCCGGCCGTCGCCATCTTCTGCTGGCGCTCATGCAGCGTCAGCACCGTGCGCATCGCGTCGCGCAACTGTGCGGCCTCTTCGAATCGTTCCGCTTCAGCCGCCGCCAGCATCCGTTGCTTCAGTTCCGCTCCCAGCTCTTCCCGTCGCCCTTCGAGGAACATCTTCGTGTCTGCCACTGCACGGCCGTACTCCTCCGCCGAACAGATCGTGTCCACGCACGGCGCAATGCAGCGCTTGATGTCGTACTCGAGACACGGGCGCGCGCGCTTGCCCGTGATGACCTCGTTGCACGACCTCATCCCAAACAACCGGTGCGTCAACGCCATCGTCCGGCGCGCAAACGTCGCCGGCAGGAACGGGCCCGCGTAGAAATGATTGTCGCGCTCGACGTGCCGCGCCACGAGCACGCGCGGAAAGGCCTCGCCCGTCGTGAGCTGAAGATACGGATAATTCTTGTCGTCGCGGAGCAGGATGTTGTAGCGCGGCGATCGCTGCTTGATCAGGTTGTTCTCGAGGGCAAGCGCTTCGACCACCGAGTCGGTGACGATGACTTCGATGCGGTGCACCTCGTCAAGGAGCGCGTCTGTCTTCGGATTGGTGCCGTAGGCGCCCAGGTAGCTGCGCACACGATCGCGCAGCGCTCGGGCCTTGCCGACGTAAATCGTCTCGCCGTCACGGTTGACGTAGAGATAGACCCCGGGCTGCTCTGGAAGCCGCGCGATCTGGGCCTTGAGTTCATGGATCGCCATGGGCTACCATGTCGCGTCTTTTGAATGTGTTCCGAACTTACGATTATATAGCGCGCACGCACCCGCCAGACAGCATGCGATGACCTTCACCGGCGCCATCGGAGCGCTCTTCCTGTTCCCGCTCCGCGCCATCATCCGGTTGTCGGTCCGCTTACGGATTCACCCCAACATGCTCACGCTCATTGGCGTGCTGGCCAATGTGTGCGCCGCCTGGGCGCTCGCGCTGGGGCGCTTCGTGACGGCGGGATTCATCATGATCATCGCCAACATGTTCGACTTCATCGACGGCAAAGTCGCGCAGGAAAGCGGGCGCACGAGCGAGTTCGGCGGATTCTGGGACTCGGTCATGGATCGATTCTCGGACATCACGCTCTTCATCGGGCTCATCTATCTGTACGCCCAGTTCCATCGTACCGATTATGTGATCATCACCGCCCTCACGATGATGTTCTCGATCATGACGAGTTATACGCGCGCCCGCGCCGAGTCGCTCATCGACAAGTGCAAGGTCGGATTCATGGAACGGCCGGAGCGGATCGTGCTCTTCATGATCGGAGCGTTCACCAACCGGATGGCTGCCGTGCTCTGGGTGATCGGCGTCCTCTCCGTGGTCACGGTGGCCGATCGAATCTACTTCACGTGGCGCGAGCTGAACGGCAGCAAGAAGGTCGAGGACGAGCTGGTGCGGCTGCTCGCGAAGAAGGTCTCATGAAGCGCCTGCTGATGATGCCGGCGCTCGTCATCTGGCGCGCGCTCTTCTGGACCTACGAGCGCGCGACGTGGCAGTACGACCTCATGGTCATCGCCATCCTCGCGTTCGTGTGGCTGACGCCGCCCGAGTGGCTGGGCGACCCGATGGCCCACGGGCCGGGTCTCCTGGGCTGGCTGCTGAACCAGCTGCACCGGTGAGTTGGCCCAGAGCTGAAGCTCTGGGCTACGCGCGGGCGCGCTTCTTTGGTTCCGATCGCGCGGCGGCACGCTTCGCGAGGTCGGCCTTCGCGGGCTTCTTCTGACCGGCGCTCACCGCATCGAGACTCTTGCGGAGCGCATCCATCAGGTTGACCACTTTGGGCGGCGCTTCGACCACCGGCGCCACCACCTCTTCGCCCGCGATCTTCGCCTCGATGATCTTCATCAACCCGGCCTTGTACTCGTCCTTGTAGTCCGCGAGATCGAGCTTCGACTCGAACGTGCCGATCACCTGCTTGGCGAGCTTGATCTCCTCGGGTTTCACCTGCTTTGGAACTGACGCGAGCTCGTCGATGGACTTCATGCTGCGGATCTCGGCCGCGTGGTGCATCGTGTACATGACGAGACCGTTTTCCTGCGGTCTCACGGCGATGAGGTATTCCCGGCCGTACAACGCAAGCTTGCCGATGCCGGCCTTCCCTTTCATGCCCTCGCGCATCACGGCGAATGCCTCGGCCGCCATGGCGCCATCGGGAGCCAGATAGTAGGCACGATCGACGTAGATGGGATCGATGTCCACTTCCTCGGTGAACTGCACGAGATTGATGACGCGCGTCGATTCCACGCGCACCTTCTCGATGTCGTCCTCGGTCACCACCACGTAGCGGCCCTTTTCGAACTCGTAGCCCTTCACCAGCTCGGTGTTGGCGACGTCGCGTTTGCACGTCGGGCACCAGCGCTTCTGCTGGATGCGCGTCTGGCACTCGGCGTGAAGCTGGTTGAAACTCAGGGTGGCGCTCGGCTCGGTCGCCGGAAACACCTTGATCGGAATGTTGACGAGGCTGACCTTGAGAAAGCCTTTCCACGTGGGTCTGAGAGGCATTGGGAGCACTCCTCTAGGGGCTACAACGAGGCTACAGGCTTCAGGCTCCGGGCTTCAGGCTCCGGGCGTCGGGCTACAGGCTTCTATGCCTGCTAGTGTATCGGCGATATCAGGCTTCGGGCTACAGGCTTCAGGCTACGGGCTTCAGGGGCTGCAGGCCCCAGGCTTTCCGAAAGGAATCGGGCCGCGCTTCAGGCTCCGGTCGCCCTGCCTGAAGCCGGCAGCCTGAAGTCCGAAGCCCGGAGCCTGTAGCCTGGAGCCCGTCAAACATCCTCCCTCTCATCATGTCCCCCGAGGTCGAGCGCCGTCCCCGCGAAATGAATGTCGTGCGACTGAATCTTGTCGCGCAGGAGCCGTCGCGCCGCCGCGTATTGCGTGGCCGGCACGATCAGCCTGCGCGACAGATTGCGCAGACGCGAGATCACGACCAGCGTGATCTCTTCCGCCTCGCGCCACGAGATGCCGCCAATCTGCCAATACGGGATAAATCCGCCTTCCAGCCACACGCCCTCGTCATAGAAACCCCGCCTGATTCGGCGGCTGAGCGGCAGCGCGTAGCCGTAGTACAGAAACATCATCATCTCGCCAAAGATCTGCTGCGGCGCCCGGCGGCGAATCGCCAGATTGAAGAAGACGAGCAGGCCGAGGACGACGCCAATCGCGAGGAGCATGCCGTAGTAGCGCGGCCTGGGACCGGGCCACGTGAGGATGGCCGAGGCGCGCAGGCGCCGGTAGCGAAGGTAGTCCGCGAACTGCAGGAGGTTGGCGACCAGAAACCCACAACCCAGGAAGAACAGGATGCGGGGAAAGAGCATGACCTCGCGCTCCCCGGATTAGGAAGGCGCCTTCGTCCCCGCATTCGCCACGGCGGGCGCACCTGCCAGCAGTGGGTCGAAGCATCGACGGCATCGCGCCTCGTAGGTCCCTTGCGCGCCGATCAACACGCGATCCTGATTTACGACCAGGCGCTGCGTGTGATTCGCCGGATTTCCGCACACCACGCAGATCGCGAGGGTCTTGGTGATGTACTCGGCCACGGCGAGAAGCTGCGGCATGGGCTCGAACGGCCTGCCGAGGTAGTCCGTGTCGAGGCCGGCCACGATCACGCGCTTTCCCTGATCCGCGAGCGCGCTGCAGACGTTCGGCAGATCGAGATCGAAGAACTGTCCCTCGTCTATGCCGACCACCTCGGTGTCGGCCAGCACGGCGCGCAGGAGCTCGGCCGAGCTCGCGACGTCGTTCGAGGGAATGCGCATCGCGCTGTGCGACACGATGTGGTTCTCGCCGTGACGATTGTCCACGTTGGGCTTGAAGATCTGGACCTTCTGCCTGGCGATTTGCGCGCGGCGCAGCCGGCGAATGAGCTCCTCGCTCTTCCCGCTGAACATGCTGCCCGTGATGACTTCGATCCACCCGACGTTTGGTAATTGACGAACGACATCCATAGGCGCCTACGCGGTGACAGAAAACCGATTGGTGTAAAGATCGGGATTGACGAACAGCGCGAATGCGTTGATCACGGCGATCCGGAACGAATCGCGCCGCGTGATGAGATCTCGGGTCAGCACGCCCCACGCGCCTCGGGTTCCTCGCACCGGCGCGCCAACGAGCGCGTCGACGACGTCTCCGAGCTCGCGCCCATCCTGCACTTCGTCGGCGAGCATCGCCGGGACGATGACGGCACCGCCGCCTCCAAAGCTCCATCGATGGCCGTCCGAGATGCACGCCCAGCTCTTGAGCGCAAACGCCCGGGAGCCGTTCGTGAGCTGCACGGAATCCAGCCCGCCCTCGAGCCCGACGTAGAAGATCTCGTCATCGGCAGCGGCCGCGGACGACTGGCGATCGATCAGCGCGCGAGCCCGAGCCGCAGCTCCGTCCAGGATGGCTGTCTCCGTCAGGGGCATTCTGGGCGCAGCATCGCCGACGTCGACGGCTGTCAAACGCACCGCTCGAAATCGCGGCTCAATGGCTGCCAGGGCGTCGAGCGCATCTCGAGTACCCTCGACCTTGGCCGGACGTGTGGACGCGACGTAGACCATCACGGAAGCAGTTGGGAGCACTAACGCAGTTCTTGGTGCTTAGTTATTGGTTCTTAGCGCACTGAGAGCTGATGACTGATAGCTCTAAGCGCGCGACTGATACTCACCGGTTTCGGTGTTGACGCGGACGAGATCGCCATTGTTGACGAAGGGCGGCACCTGGATGACGAGCCCGGTTTCGAGTCGCGCGGGCTTCACCTGCGCGCTGGCCGTGGCGCCCTTGATGCCCGGAACCGTTTCCTCAACCTTGAGGTCCACGGTTTGAGGCAGCTCGACCCCCACCGGCTCGCTGCCGTAGAACTCCACCTTGATCACGGAATCCGCCTTGAGATAGTTGACCGAATCGCCCAGGACGTCGGCGGCGATGTGCGTCTGCTCGAAGGTGCCCGTGTCCATGAAGTGGTAGCTTGACCCGTCGCTGTAAAGATATTGCATGTCCCGCTCGTCGAGCGTCGCCCGCTCGACGTCATCTTCCGACCGGAACTTGTGGTCCGTCAGCGTGCTCGTCCTGATGTTTCGGAGCCGCGACTGGACGAACCCGCGCTTGTTGCCCGGCGTGAAGTGCTGCAGATCGAGCACGCGAAAGAGGTCGTTGCCCAGCTTGATGAGATTGCCCTTGCGCAGACGCGTCGCCTGAATCGATGCCAAACCGTACTCCTCTACCGCGAATATGATGACCCGTATATCCTTTCCACTCTAGCACATATGGCTGGTCACGACCAAACGTGCTAGGATGCCGGAATGGCGATGTTCGGCTGGGATCCGCTCGCCGATCTGCTCACGCTGCACGAGCGGCTCGACCGTCTCGCGACCGGCGCGTCGCCTGGATGGACGCCTTCGATCGATCTCTACGAAACCAACGATCAGTACGTGGTGTCGCTCGAGATTCCTGGTCTCTCCCGAAGCGACATCGACATCAGTTTCCACGATACGCATCTCACGTTGAGCGGCGCCCGGCCCGCGCCGTCGGTGCCCTGCGAGCAGTACCACCGCGTGGAGCGCGGTCATGGAAGCTTTCTTCGGACGTTGACGCTGCCCCACCCGGTAGACGTTGAAGGGATCACCGCCGACCTGCGTGACGGCGTCCTGACCGTCACGATTCCCAAGCTGGCCAATCGCGGCACGCGCCGGATCAGCGTGGACTGACGCCGTGAAGCGGACGCTGGCAACAGTGACGTTCGTGCTGCTGGGATTCCTGGCAGGCATGGTCATCACGGGCCGCTTCCGGGTGGTGGACGCGCAGCCCGCCACTCCAGTTCCCGCCGCGTCCGCCACGTCAGTCTCGGTCGCCCAGCCCTCGGCGCCTGCCGCCGCGGCGGCGCCCGCCGCAATTCCCGCGACGCTCCCGGACCTTACGGACACGGTCAGCCGCGTCGTCAACGGCGTCGTCAACGTCTCGTCAGAACAGATCGTGCGCTCGTCGAATTCTCCGTTTGCGAGCGATCCGTTCTTCAGCTATTTCTTCGGCGACGATGCCGAGATGTTCGGATCGCGAAGCCGACGTGAGCTCAGCCTCGGGTCCGGTGTGGTGGTGTCGTCGGATGGCTATGTCGTCACCAACAGCCATGTGATCGGAACCGACGTCCGCAACGTGAGCCTTGCCCTGCCGGACAAGCGCGAGATCCGTGGACGTGTGATCGGCATCGATCCGACCACTGATATTGCTCTCGTGAAAGTCGATGCGGCGGGCCTTCCCGTCGTGCCATGGGGCGACTCGTCAAAGCTCAAGGTCGGTGAATGGGTGCTCGCGATCGGCAGCCCGTTTCAACTCAGCCAGACGGTGACGCTTGGGATCGTGAGCGCGGTAGGGCGCGCGAACGTCGGCTTTGCGGACTACGAGGATTTCATCCAGACGGATGCGGCCATCAATCCCGGTAATTCCGGCGGGGCGCTCGTCAACTCACGCGGCGAGCTGATCGGCATCAACACGGGCATTCTGAGCAAGAGCGGCGGCTACCAGGGCATCGGGTTCGCTGTGCCGAGCAACCTGGCCAGACGCGTCATCGGCGACCTGCAGAAGTACGGCGAGGTGAGGCGTGGCTCGATCGGCAACATCGAGATTGCGCCGCTGACGACGCAGCTCGCGCAGGAACTGAACGTCAGCGGCACGAACGGCGCCTTGATCTGGCGCATGAGCAGCAACGCCGAGGCCTATCGCTCGGGCCTGAGGCCCGGCGATGTGGTCGTGACGTTCAACGGCACGACCGTTGAGGATGCGTCACACTTCCTGCGGCTCCTGGCCGATGCGAAGATCGGGACGACCGCGGTGATTGGAGTCCTGCGAGACGCCAAGCGGATCGAGTTGAAGGTGCCGATTGTGCAGGGCAGCCGCCGGCGGTGAGCGCGCGGACTCCATGGCCCGACGAATCCGTCCCTGAAAAACCATCGTTCATCGTGGCGGATCGACCGCTCATCCGAAGCGCCTTGGATGGCCGGCGTTCCGCATGTTTCCATTTCACATTATGAAATACGCATCGGCTCTCGCGCTTGTCCTCATCCTTCCCGTACAGGCATCGGCGGAACGCCTTCCGACATCGGTGGTGCCGTCTCATTACACGCTGTGGTTCGCTCCGGACTTCAGAACGGACACCTTCGCCGGCACAGAGATCATCGACGTCACGATTCGGGAATCGACCTCAACGATCGTGCTGCACTCGGCAGAAATCGAGTTTCAGGAAGCGCTGGTGACTCAGAACGGGCAGGCGGTGCCCGCGCGCGTGGCGCTCGACGCATCGCGCGAAACGGCCACACTCACGATGCCGACGGCGGTGGCGCCAGGCCCGGCCGCCATCCGCATTTCGTTCACCGGTCATCTCAACGACAAGTTGCGAGGCTTTTATCTGAGCACAGCGTACAAGCGGAAGTATGCGGTGACGCAGCTCGCCGCAACCGACGCCCGAAGAGCGTTCCCGTGTTTCGACGAACCCGCGCTCAAGGCCACCTTCGACATCTCGCTGTCGATCGACAAGGGCGACACGGCGATTTCAAACACCGCCGTCACCGCCACGGTGCCGGGATCCCAGCCCGACAAGCAGACCGTGACGTTCGCCAGGACGCCAAAGATGTCCACGTACCTCGTGGCGATGATGGTCGGCCGATTCGCGTGCCGCGAGGGACGTTCGGACGGCATCCCCATTCGCATCTGTTCAACGCCGGAGCAGGAAGGGCTGACGGGCTTCGCACTCGAAGCCGCCGAACAGCAGGTCCGGTTCTATAACGACTACTTCGGCATCAAATACCCGTTCGGCAAGCTCGACATCATCGCCATTCCCGACTTTGCCGCGGGCGCCATGGAAAACACCGGCGCCATCACGTTCCGTGAATCCCTGCTTCTGGCCGACCCTGCGACCGCGTCTCCCACGACGAAACTGGCCATCGCCGGAGTGATCGCCCACGAGATCGCTCACATGTGGTTCGGCGATCTCGTCACGATGCAGTGGTGGGACGACGTGTGGTTGAACGAGGGGTTTGCCACCTGGATGGCCAACAAACCCGTCAACGCGTGGAAGCCCGAATGGGCGACGGACCTTGCCGACGCCCGGGACACGCAGTCGGCGCTCGTCATCGATTCGCTGAAGGCGACACGGCCCATCCATTTTTCCATGGAGACGCCGGATGAAATCAACGAAGCCTTCGATACGATCGCCTATCAGAAGGGGGCGGCTGTTCTTCGAATGGTCGAGCAGTACGTGGGACCCGAGGTTTTCCGAAAGGGCATCACCGCGTACCTGAACAAATTCGCCTATCAGAACGCGACATCGTCCGACTTCGCGGACGAGATCGGCAAGGTCGCAGGCCGACCCGTCGATGGCGTCTTCAAGAGTTTCGTGAACCTGCCCGGCGCACCACTCATCTCGGTCAGATCAACCTGCGATGGCGGCTCGACCGTCACGGAGCTCATTCAAGAACGATTCTTCGGCAACCCCGAATCTGGAGATCCATCGTCATCGCCTCTGTGGCAGGTTCCGGTGTGTTTCCGGACGGCGGGCAGCAGCACAACAACGTGTGAGCTCCTCAGCCAGCGCTCTCAGACATTCCGGGTGAAGGGAACCTGCGCACCGTGGGCCTTTGCAAACGCCGATGCGCGCGGCTATTTCCGCACGGCGTACGCGCCCGACGCCGTGAAGACGCTGGCCTCCAACGCCTCGGCGCTTCGACCCACCGAGATCATCAGCCTCCTCGAGGACGAATGGGCCCTCGTCGGCAGTCACGGCCACGAGATCGGCGACTACCTGACACTCGTCACCGGCGTGCGGAACGAAGCAACCCCGGAGGTCGTCCAGACGTTTTCGGCACATCTGGAATCCGTCGGCAACGAGCTTGCGTCGGGCGAGACGCGCCAGGCATTTCAGACCTGGCTTCAAAGGACGTTCGGCGATCGAGTGCGGTCGATGGGATGGACGCCTTCGGCCCATGAACCTCCCGCCGATCGACGGCTGCGCTCGGCTCTCTTGAGACTCGTTGGATACGTCGGTCGCGACCCCGAGATCCTCACGCAGGCCCGCGAAAGAGCCAAGCGGTATCTCGTCGATCCGGCGTCGCTCGATCCGGCCATCGTGGCGATCACGCTCGAGCTGGCCGCGGTGTCGGGCGACGGCGCACTCTACGACGCCTACCTCACACGCACGCAATCGGCGTCAAGCCCGCAGTCTTTCTACTTCTTCCAGAACGCGCTGACGTATTTCGAGGATCCGCAACTGACGACCCGAACGCTGGACTACGCGCTCTCTGACGCCGTGCGATCGCAGGACGCTCCCACGGTCCTCGCTCTGGAGCTGCAGGACCCGTCGGGCCGCGAGACCGCCTGGGAGTTCATCAAGTCGCACTGGACGGAGATCGCACGGAGGCTCGGGACGTTTCAAGGCATCCCGTATGTCGTAGGCGGCCTGAACGGCCTCTGCGGGACCGATCGCGCCGGTGACGTGCAGCAGTTCTTCGCCGCCCACCCCGTGCCCGCGGCGGAACGGGCGCTGCGACAGACGCTCGAGACGCTGACGCAGTGCGCGAGGATCAAGCAAAGCCAGGGAGAGAAACTGGCGAGGTGGGTCAGAGAGAACAAGTAGTTCTTGGTTCTTGGTTCTTGGTTCTTAGCAGCGCAGGGCACCAAGAACTAAGCACTAAGAACCAAGAACTAAGAACTTCGAGAATCCCTATCCCCCTGCGTACGCATGCGCCCGGCCTGAGGCCAGCACCTGCTGCAGGTATCGTCCGGTGTGAGACGCGGCGATCCGCACCAGTTGTTCCGGCGTCCCGGTCCCGACAATGTAGCCGCCGTCATCCCCGCCCTCGGGACCGAGATCGACGATGTGGTCGGCGGTCTTGATCACATCAAGATTGTGCTCGATGACGACGAGCGTGTGGCCCGCATCGAGCAGCTTCCTGAACGCACCGAGCAGCTTCGCGATGTCGTCGAAATGAAGTCCCGTTGTCGGCTCGTCGAGGACGTAGAGGAGGCGATCGCCGGAATGTGATGCGAGGTGTGACGCAATCTTGATCCGCTGCGCCTCTCCTCCGGACAGCGTTGTCGCCGGCTGCCCAAGCCGGAGATATCCCAGCCCGATTTCGTCGAGCACCTGAAGCCGGCGCAGCACCTTTGGCGACGTGTTGAAGAACGTCAGCGCTTCCCGGACCGTCATGTCGAGCACATGGTGCACGTTCCGGCTCCGGTATTTCACCTCGAGCACCTGCGGCTTGAACCGCCGGCCATCGCACTGGTCGCACGGCACGAACACGTCGGCGAGGAACTGCATTTCGACGCGGACTTCGCCCTCACCCTGGCAGGCCTCGCATCGGCCGCCCGGCACGTTGAAGGAGAAGTGACTGGCAGTGAGTCCTCGAGACCGCGCATCCTTGGTGGCCGCGAACAGCTCGCGAATCGGATCGAATGCCTTGAGATAAGTGACCGGATTGGATCGAGGCGTGCGGCCGATAGGTGCCTGATCGACAAGTACCGCGTCGCCGACCAGCTCGGCCCCTTCGAGACGACGATGAAGACCGACGCGGCGTTCGCCCGATCCTTTCGCGCGCTTGACCGCGGCGTAGAGCACGTCGTGAACCAGCGTCGACTTGCCGGATCCGCTGACGCCGGTGACCACCGTCAGCGCGTTGAGCGGGATCTCGAGGTCGATGTCCTTCAGGTTGTGCTCGCGGGCCCCGAGAATGCGGATGTGCTGCCCTGTGCCGCGACGCCTGTTCGCGGGCACGGGGATCGCGAGCTCCTGACGCATGTATTTCGACGTCAGCGAACGCGGCTCCTGCATGAGCCCCTCGAGCGTTCCCGTGAAGATGACGCGGCCGCCCTGCTCACCCGCGCCAAGACCGAGATCGACGACGTGATCGGCGACCCGGATCATGTCGGCATCGTGCTCGACGACGAGGACGGTATTGCCCTGGTCTCTGAGCTGCCTCAGGATTTCGATGAGGCGAAGATTGTCCCTCGAGTGGAGGCCGATCGAGGGTTCGTCGAGGACGTACAGCGTGCCGACGAGTGCCGAACCCAGCGACGTCGCGAGATTGATTCGCTGCGTTTCACCACCTGACAGCGTGGACGACAGGCGATCGAGGGTCAGGTAGTCGAGGCCGACGTCGCTCAGGAACTTCAGTCGCTTCTGAATCTCCGCGACGCCCTTGCCGGCAATCACCAGCTCTTTCTCGCCGAGCGACAGCTGTCGGAAGAACTCCTGGGCTTCGCGGACCGTCAACCTCGAGACCGCGTCAATAGTCTGGCCGCCGATCCTGACGTCGCGCGCTTCGCGACGCAGCCGTGCCCCGCCGCATTCCGGGCAGGCGAGATACCCGCGATACCGGCTGAGGAACACGCGGACGTGGACCTTGTACTTCTTCCGTTCGAGCCAGCGGAAGAAGCCGCGAATGCCGTCGTATTCATCGCCATCGCCCTCGATCACCAGCCGTCGTTCATCGTCGGTCAGGTCGGCCCATGGCACATCGAGGCGCAAGCCATGCTTGCGCGCGGCCCGCTTCAGGTCGGCGAGCTGTGCGCGATAGTGTGGCTTGCTCCAGGGTTCGATGGCACCCTGCTGGATCGACTTGGTCTTGTCCGGCACGACGAGGTCCAGATCGAGCTCGATGATGTTGCCGAAGCCGTGGCAGATCGGGCACGCGCCAAACGGGTTGTTGAACGAAAAGAGCCGCGGCTGGGGCGTCTCGTACATGATGCTGCAGCGTTGACACTCGAATCGTTCGCTGAACACCAGGCGGTTCGCTGAACCGTCCTCGCCGAGCACGACGGCAAAGGCGGCCCCGCCACCCTCCCGATAGGACGTCTCGACCGAGTCGGTCAGGCGGGCCAGCTGATCACCCTCGATCTTCAGCCGATCGACGACGACCTGGAGTGTGGTTTGCGCCTGCAGGGCCGAGAGATCGGCTTCCTCGAGCGCCACCGCGCGATCGCCGATCAGGATCCGATGAAAGCCGCGGCGACGAAGCGCATCGATGGTCGCAGCGACTGGGTCGACCGTGGCGGTCGCAGGGCGTGAGGACCCGAGCGGCAGTTCGGCGCCTTCGGGCTGCTCGGCGAGCTCGTCCACGGGCTCGGCGTCGGCGGCGTCGGACGGGACGGCGACGACCGGCATCTCGAATCCAAGAAGGAGTCTGGAGCCCTGGGGAAGCTGGTTCAGGCGCTTCGCGACGACTTCGGCCGTCTCGCACACCACCTCCTCCCCGCACGATCGGCAATAGGTCCGGCCGATGCGCGCGAACACGAGGCGCATGTAGTCGTGGATCTCGGTTGTCGTTCCGACAGTCGACCTGGGATTACGGACGCTGTTTTTCTGGCGAATGGCGATGGCTGGAGAAATGCCTTCGATGCGATCGACATCGGGCTTCTCCATGCGCTCGAGGAATTGGCGCGCGTAGGCAGAGAGCGACTCCACGTAGCGGCGCTGACCCTCCGCGTAGATCGTGTCGAAGGCCAGCGACGACTTGCCCGATCCGCTGACACCCGTGACGATGATGAGCTTCCCCACGGGCAGATCGAGATCGATATTCTTGAGGTTGTGCGTGCGCGCACCGCGGATCGCGATGACGTCCACGACCTCGGCGGTTGAGTCTGGCATGGCGTGCTCGGAGCCGGATCCACGTGTCCATGGACGGCACTTCTCGTGGATCACGAACCCACCATGCTACCGCACGGTGACAGGATCTTCAACAGCGCGATTCTCCTGCCTGGGTGCGCTCCACACACGCCGAGGTCGGCGATGAGGCGTGTCGCTAGTTGGAGGCGATGCGCTTGACGAGCTGCTGAGCGAGCGGCAGGCTGATCTTGCAGTTCGGGTCGTTGATGCGGCACTGCGCGAGCGTCAGATCGCAGCCGCAGACGCACGAGTCGGCGTTCAGGCGCTCGAGCGCCTTGGCCTTGCGATCCGCGGAGAGGTGCGACAAGTCGAGTCCGGGGATTTCGGTGGCGTGGGCCGCGTTGGCCAGGACGATCTGACCCGAGTCCTCCACTTCCTCGACCGCCACATCGTCGGCCAGGCCCGCCAGGACGCGCGTTTCCTGCTCGTAAACGTCTGCGCCGATCAGCCCGACATGGCGCTGCACCGTCCGCCCTTCCTTGTCGAGGACGAAGGACGTCGGCAGTGCATACACGCCCGGGAACGCCCGGCGAAGGTCGCGCGTGACCATGGCTACCGGGTAGTTGATCTGGTGAGTCTTGACGAATGCGCGGACGTCGTCGGCCGACGATTCGTCAACCGAGACGCCAATGATCTGGAGATGGCCCTGGTATTTCTTCTGCAGCGCAATCAGATCCGGAATCTCTTCGCGACATGGCGGACACCAGGTCGCCCAGAAGTTGACGATCGTGACCTTGCCGCGCCATTGGGATGCGCTGATGGAGCGACCGTCAAGATCCTGAAAATTCACGTCGAGAACCGGAGCCGGATTCTTGACGAACTTGACCGTTGCGCGCTGCCCCGTTGCCGTGGTTGGCTGTTTGAGCGATGCGCCGACCTGGCGCGTGTAGCGTGCCCCGGCCGCCACGAGCACGACGGCGGCGAGCACGAGCAGGATCGGCAGAATTTTCGTTTTCAAGTATTCTGGTCCAACGATGACTTTATCGGTCGTGGCCGACCGCGTCATCACATCAGATCAAGCATAGCATTTCCTACCTCGGGCACATGGTCGCTGAGGTGGATTTCCGGCGGCCGTGGGTTTACGATGTTGAGGTCTCCCCGCCCAGAACTATTCGGAGGATCTGTGTCTCGATACGCTCGATCTGTGTCTCGCCGCGTCGCGCTCGTCGGCGTGTTCGTGCTGGGACTGGCGACGATCGGTCGGGCAGACATCGCTCCGCGCTGGTCCGACTCCTCACTGGCCCGATTCTCCGAGTTGATCCTCACGGGCCGAGTTGTCCGCGTCGCTTCGGGCTGGGATCGCGAGGTCAACAGTCTTTACACCTACGTCACCATCGATGTTGCTGATGTGTTCAAGGGGTGGATTCCTGAGTCACAGATCACACTGAAGCAACTCGGTGGGACGATCGACGACATCGCTTTTGACGTGCCCGGACAGCCGACCTTCAGCGAGGGGGAGGTCGCCTTGCTCTTTCTCGAAGTGCGGCCGCGCGACAGTACGCTGTATACGGCCGCGATGTGGCAGGGCAAGTGGGATATCGGCCTGGATCGTGTGAGCGGTCAACAGCTCGCGAGCCGAGCCCGACCGGGCGACCGCGGCCAATCGACCGGATCCGCCAAAGACGTGCGTTTCTTGTCCAGCTTCGCAAGCCAGCTCCGAGCACTCGGTAACTCCTCTGGCGGTCTTCGTCTATCGCGCCCGATTCAGGCGCGCCCGCCGGAAACGCCGATCGGCGCCGCGGGCACAGTTTCGGCGGCGTTCAAGCTAGTCGGGCCGGCCAGGTGGAACGAGGTGGACAACGGCGCAGCCATTCCGATCGATGTGCAGAACGGTGGGAATTCAAACCTCGGTGGTGGCATCGCCCAAATCAGCAACGCGAGTGGGCTCTGGAATGGCGCTGGAAGCAAGTTCCGCTTCGGTGGCGGCAATCTAAGGGGGCCTCGCTGTTGGCACTCGTTCGAAGGAAACCACCGAGTGTCATTGACCTTCAACGATCCGTGCGGCGAGATCGACGAAGGAGGTGGGGAGCTCGCAGTCACCGGCATATGGAGCACCTCGTCTGGTGGGAAGACGATCAACGGCACGCTCTTCAACGTGATTACACAGGCCGCGGTCGTCTATGGGATCACTTCGTATATGAGCAACCCCGGCTGTTTCCAGGACATCACGACTCACGAGCTCGGTCACACGGTCGGACTGGGTCATCCTGCGAACTTCGGCCCCATCATGTACGGCACTATCAGCAACAGTTGCTTCTCCGGACCTCGCGGGCTGGCGTCCGACGACAAGGCGGGAATCCAGTTCATCTACCCGAATGCGACGTCGTGCTCCGCGCCAGGCGCGCCGGTGAATCTAAAAGCCACAAAGAGCGGTAATATCATCACGCTCTCGTGGAGTCCTCCAACATCAGGTGGCGCAGCGACGTCGTTCGTTCTTCAGGCAGGCTCCTCGTCGGGGGCGAGCAACCTTTTCGATGGAGGAGTCGGGAGCACGCCGAAGATCTCGTTCCAGGTGCCGAACGGGATCTATTTCTTCCGCGTGAAGGCCAAGAACGCGTGCGGCACGAGCGGCGCCTCCAACCAGGTCATGGTCATCGTCCCCTAGTTCGATTCGTCCGCGACCGAGGGGCGCATGTGCCTAGAGAGCCATTCGCCCGTCGGCCATGATGTCCCCGTCCAGATCGGCGACGGTTGGCGCCTGGTTGAGCGGCCTGGCGACCATCGTGTATCTCGGGTGGCTGTTCTATGGATTTCGTCATCCACCGCTCCTCGAGATGTGCGTCGCGGGGTTCGGGGTTGGAATTCTCTGGTCGCTCACGGCATGGGGCCGCTCGAACCGGGTGCGCTACTCGGCGTTCGTCTCCTCGACGATCGACATCCATCTACTGGTCGCCGCGCTCATCTTCGGGCTCGCGCTCCAGCAGGTTCTCACCGAAGGAATCACGAGTGACGGCTGCATCTACTTCGCCCACCTGCGCAGCCTGGTGTTCGATCGCGACCTCGACATCGCGTACGAGCTCCGTGTCCTGAGGCTGCCGGCGCGTCCACATCACGTCGTCGCGTTTGGCGCGGCGATCGTGTGGGCGCCGGTCTACCTGTTGGTCCGGGGGATAGACGTCGTTGGGCAGCAGCTTGGAGCATGGTCCGAATCGCCCCGCGTGGCGGGTCTGGTCGGACCGTATGTTCGCGCCGCGCTCATCCCGTCGTACATGCTGGCCGCGACGGGCCTCGTCGCGCTGCACATGAGGCTCCGCCGCGAGTTCGGCCGCGCCGTCGCGCTCGTAACCTCGCTGCTCCTCTTCGGCGCCACTCCCGTCGCGTGGTACGCCATCTACGAGCCGTCGATGGCGCATGCGGCCTCGTTCGGGCTCATCGCGCTGTTTCTCGTGGGATCGGACGCGTGGGTCGATGCCAACGGTGTCACAACTCGTCGCGGTGTCGTCCTCGGCACTCTGCTCGGCCTCGCCATCGTTGTCAGACCCCAGGACGCCCTCTTCGTCGTGTTCCCGATCGTCCGTCTGCTGTCAGGCGGATCAACCCGACACGCGTGGCGCGTCGCTATTCCGCGAACTGCACTGCTTCTTGCGCTCGGCGCGGCGCCGTTTCTGGCAGTCCAGCTCGGGGCCGTGAGCGCATTGATGGCAGGACAGAACTTCAAGTTGATGGGATCGGGCGGATATCTTCACCCGTTCGATTCGCGATGGATGGATGTGCTCTTCTCTTCCTGGCACGGCTTTTTTTCGTGGACGCCTGTCGCGTATGCCGCGCTCATCGGAACCATCTTCTATCTCCGGCGTGATCGGCAGTGGGCCCTCGCCGCGCTCATCGTGTTCGCGACCATGAGCTGGGTGAATGGAAGCGCCGACGACTGGTGGGGCGGCTGGGCGTTCGGCGGCCGCCGCTTTTCGAGCACCGTCGCCGCCCTCGGGCCCGGTCTCGCGCTGTTGCTGCTCTGGCTGCGAACGCGGCCGCTGGTGCTGATCGGATCGCTCGGCGCCTGCGCGCTGGGGTGGAACTACCTCCTGATGGCCCAATACCATCATCAGCAGTTGCCGCGGAACGAGCCGATACGATTCGACACGTTGGTCCGGCAGCAGGGCGAGGTTCTGACGGAGGCCCCATTCCGCTACCCCTTTGCGTTCCCCGCCAACGTCTGGTTCGCCTGGCGTGAAGGTGTTCCGGTCGATCGATACGACCTCCTCTCGCCTCGACCGCTCCTGCCACGGGCCGAGATCGTCTTCGACCGGCACGCAGAGCCGTTTCTTCTGGATGGCTGGGCGGCTCCTGACGCGCGGGACGGCTCCGCGCAGGAGTTCTGGTGGCTGACTGAGGGGCTGGGCACCGTTGTCGTGCCGCTCGATCCTCAGAAGGCCGCGTCGTTCTCCGTGCGCGTGGACGGGCGCACCGAGCAAACGGCTCCGTCGATGCTCAACGTCGAGGTCAACGGCGTCCCAATCGGAAGATTGCTGTTCGACAGCTCACGCAAGACGGCCGAGCTCACGGTGCCGGCCTCCGGATCGGGCCGGAGAATCTGGCGAAGAGGCTATAATCGAGTCGCTCTTCGAAGGACTGACACTGCCGTCGCTCCCTCCGTGAACGCGACGGCCACGGATATGAACAGACCACCGGGCATTGCCGTGTACGCGATTCGCATCGAACCCCGAACGGGTGTTTCATCCAGATGAGCGCTCGCCCTCTCGTCTCCATCCTCGTGCCGGTCTTCAACAGCGAGAGCGTGCTGCAGGACCTGCACACCGAGCTCGGCCCGGTCCTCGACGCGATCGAGGGCGGAGCGGAGGTGGTGTTCGTGGACGATGGGAGCTCGGATGGCACGATCGAGACGCTCGTGTCCTTGCAGCGCAAAGATCCGCGAATCCGGATTGTCGAGCTTGCAACCAACTTCGGCCAGCACGCCGCGATATCGGCGGGCTTCGAATACGCGCGCGGGACCTACTTCGTCACGATGGACGCCGATCTGCAATTCGATCCTCGCGACATCCCGAAGCTGCTCGCGCCGCTCCGCCAGGGGTACGATCTCGTCAGCGGCGTGCGGCTCGAACGCCGCGATCCGCTCTTCCGCCGCTGGCTGTCGAAGCTGGTCACGTGGATGGTCGTGCGAATGGCCGGCGTCCATCTGACCGATGTGGGGTGTCCCTTCAACGCCTTCACAGCCGAGGTCGGCAGGAACGTCGCCGCATTCGGTGAGCTCCGGCGCTTCCTCAAACCGCTCGCGGTGCGGCTCTCCCGGCGCGTGACCGAGGTGGAGGTCATGCATCGGGCTCGGCCTCGTACAAGGCGGGAATCGTCCTACTCCTCTACCGGGCTGATTCGTCTTTTCATGGACTTCTTCGTCAACGCAATGGGCGACGTATTCGCCTGGATCTTCGTTCTGGGATCGGGGCTCGCCTTCGTCTTGCTGATGGCAACGATCGCCGAGACGTATGTCGCGTCCACCTGGGGCATGTCATTTGTGCCCGCAGTGGTCACGCTTGCACTGACCATCGTCACGGCGCTCGTCGCGCTGCTCGGGCTTGGCGGCGACTACGTGCAGCGAATCCATCGCCAGAGCAGCGGCCGGCCGTTCTACCTCGTTCGCCGCGTGCACGACGCGCATACCGCCTCGTCGCGCGACGATCGGACCTCGCTGGCCGCGGTGAGTACGGGGCGGATGCCGTCGGGAGTCGCCGGTGGAGGTTAGGCGTCTCCAGGCGTCAGACATCGAGCAGCTGGATCCCCTGATTCACGGGTACGAATTCAAGCCCTTCCGCCAGCACCGGCTCCTCTCACGACGACGGCAGGATCTCGTGCTTCGCGCCGAGATCGAATCGACGCTGAAGAATCCGGATGGCGGCGTCTTCCTCGCTACGGATTCCGACAGCGCGGCGGCTATTTCCTTCCGTCGCCTGCCGTGGGACAGCGCGTTTTTTGGCATCCCCATGGGTCGCGTGGACTATCTGCTCCGGTCGGGAGAGGATGCGCGCCGCCCGCTCGGAGCCGTCGTCGATGCCTGTTTCGAGCTGTGCCGCTCGGTCGACATCCGCCACCTGAGCGCACGCGTGGACGTGGCCGACATGCAGGCGATCGAAGCGCTCGAAACGCACGGCTTCGGCCTGAAGGACGCGCTCGTCACCTACATGTATCACCCGAAGCGGGAGCCGTTGCCCGTCGTCCGAGAGATGGGCGTGCTTCGGCCGTTTCGGCCCGAGGACGCCGACCAGATCGTGGACATCGCGCGCGAATCGTACCGGGGATTCAAAGGCCGCTTCCATCTGGATCGACACCTGGCGACGGAACGCGCCGACGAGCTGTATGTCGAGTGGGCCCGCCGCTGCTGCGCGGGTCAGATGGCCTCGATGATCTTCGTGACGGAGAATGGCCAGGGCACGCTGCACGGATTCCTCGCGCTTCGCCAGCTCGAGCCGGTGTCAACGGTTGGTGGTGCGCTGGTGTTCGGTGGAGGCCTCGGTGCGTGCCGGCGGGATGCGCCGGGCGCCTACACCGGCCTCATACGGGCCGGCAGCCACTGGTCCAAGGATCAAGGCGGGCTCGCCGAGGCGCAGACCCAGAGCCACAACTTCACGGTTGTCCGCGTGTACGAAACCCTTGGGGGCGAGTACGTGCGCGCGGAGTACACTTTCCATGCCTGGCTGGGCGACTGACCTCGTCATCGACAGGGCCTCATATCTACTCCACCGCTTGTTCAGTGGCGCCGGGATGAGTCCGGCTGGCCGTTGAGTCCAATCTTCAGCGCATGGGCACCCGTCCGCCACTGAGCGATCGCATGCGGCAGCGGCCGCAGCTGGATGGCCTGCGGACCGTGCTGTTCATTACGGTCTTCAGCTTTCACCATTTCCCCTCCCGGAAGATGTGGATCGCAACGTACGGCATGCCGGTGTTCTTCGTGCTGAGCGGCTTCCTCATCACACGCATCATCCTGCAGAACGAAAGCCGTCCGTGGGGTTCCTTTCTCTGGCGCTTCTACCTCCGGAGAGGCCTGAGAATCTTTCCGATCTACTACCTGGTCCTGATTCTGTGCGTCATCGCGGGGTTGCTGCCGTACGCCGCATGGCAGTTCGCGTACATCTTCAATGTCAAGATATACGACCTGAGTCTCGCGCTGCACGCGGGTGAGTTCATGACGCGCAATCAGCTCATTCGCATAGGCTCGCATCTCTGGAGCCTCTCGGTCGAAGAGCAGTTCTATCTCCTTTATCCCGTTCTCCTGCTCGTCACGCCCAAGCGCTGGCGTGGACAGCTGCTCATCACCTTGCTGGTCATGAGCATTGCCTCGCGGTTCTATTTCATCGAGTACCACCCACGCGCCTACTATGGCGCCCTTCTTCCGGTGTGCGGCGAATACCTGGTCTGGGGCTGTCTGGCGGCGTATCTCGATCACCAGGGGAAGCTCGAGAAACTGCCGCCCTCCGTTGCCCTGTACGGCAGCCTGATCGGCATCGGCCTTCTGTGGATCTTCGGCAACCCGATGTTGTTCTTCGGACAATTCGTTCCTACGCACCAGCAAAGTCTCTTTGCGCCGGTCTTCGCCGCGCTCGTGCTGGGACTCTGGCACGGCGGCCACACATGGTTCGCCCGGGCGCTCGCCCTCCAGCCGCTTCCCTATTTCGGGAAGATGAGCTATGGGATGTACCTGATTCACGTGTTCACGTGGCCCATGCTCCAGGCTATCGAACCCATCGTGCCGGCGCTCAGCCACGTGCCCGAGTTCTGGAGTTCGCTGATCCTCACGACGGTCCTGGCGATGGCGGCGTGGCACTTCTTCGAGAGCCCGCTGAACGATCTGAAGGATCGCGTGCCCTATCGCAAGGCGCCGAGCGCTGCCCCGCGGCAGGCTGCGGCGGCCGGCTCGCTTGCGGCATCATGACGGACAACCCGTTCATCGTCTTTGGCCGGCCGGTCATCGAGGACGAGGAGATCGATGAAGTCGTCGCCACGCTGCGATCGCGCTGGATCGGGACGGGACCGCGCGTCGCGCGCTTCGAACAGGAGTTCTCGGCCTACAAGGGCGTCGAGCAGGCAGCGGCCGTCCACTCCTGCACGGCCGCCCTCCATCTGAGCCTCATCGTCGCCGGCATCGAGCGCGGCCACGAGGTCGTCACGACCGGACTCACGTTCTGCAGCACGGTCAACGCGATCATTCACACCGGCGCGACCCCCGTACTCGCGGACGTGAGCCCCGCCTCGATGAACATCGACCCTTCGGACATCGAGCGCCGTATCACCTCACGCACCCGCGCACTTCTCATCGTGCACTTTGCGGGACGCCCGTGCACCATGGAGCCTCTCGTCGACCTGGCGAGGCGCCACGGCCTCGCCTTGATCGAGGACTGCGCTCATGCGATCGAGACCGAGACGGACCTGGGGAAGGCCGGGACCGTCGGCGACTTTGGCTGCTTCAGCTTTTACGCGACGAAGAACGTCACGACCGGCGAGGGCGGCATGGTCCTGGCGAAGAGCGGCGACGATCTCGCTCGCATCCGCACGCTCGCGCTTCACGGCCTCAGCAAGGACGCATGGAAGCGCTTCGGCGATGAGGGATACAAGCACTACGAGGTCGTCGAACCCGGATTCAAATACAACATGATGGACATCCAGGCGGCGCTCGGCCTCTGGCAGCTGCGCAGAGTCGAAGACAATTGGACGCGCCGACGACGGATCTGGGAGAGGTATTCGAAAGAACTGAGCGACCTTCCGCTGGACCTGCCCGCGCCGGTCGATCAGAACAACCGGCACGCCCTCCACCTGTTCACGGTGCTCGTGGACGAACGGCGAGCGGGGATTTCGCGGGACGCCTTCATCGATGCCCTCACCAGGGAGGGCATCGGCGTGGGCGTCCACTACAACAGCATCGCCACCCACCCCTACTATCAGCGGACGTTCGGCTGGAAACCCGACGACTGGCCGGCCAGCGCGCGCATCGGTCGGCAGACAGTGTCCTTGCCTCTCTCGGCCGATCTCAGCGACGATGAGCAGAGCCGGGTGATCGATGCGATGATGCGCATCCTCCGGCGCTAACTCAGGGAGCAAGCTGAACGTTGTCCTGGCCGCGAACAAGCCTCCTCGTCATGATTGCTCTCAGTGGCTCCGCGGCCCTGTGGCGTGTGGCGGCGTCCCGGGTGGAAGCCTCCGCACAGTCGGATGCCGCCACGCCCACGTTCAGCCGTGACGTCGCGCCTGTCTTCTACAAACACTGCACGACCTGTCATCGCCCGGGTGAGGTCGCGCCGATGTCGCTCCTGTCGTACGACGATGCGAGGCCGTGGGCGAAATCGATCCGCGAAAAGATTCTCGAACACGAGATGCCGCCCTGGGCCGCCGATCCCCGCTATGGAAAATTCCGCGAGGAGCGTCACCTCGAGAAGACGGAGGCGGACACCATTCTCGAATGGATCAAGGGAGGCGCGCCCGAGGGCAACCCGCGAGACTTGCCCGAGCCTCCGAAGTATGTCGACGGATGGGCGCTCGGCGAGCCGGACCTCGTGCTCGAACCAGCGGACGATTTTCAGATTCCCGCGTCAGGCGCGATCACGTACCAGCATTTTCGCGTGCCGACCAACTTCACGGAGGACCACTGGCTGCAATCAGTTGAAATCCGGCCGGGCGATCGCGAGCGCGTGCATCACGCGGTGATCTTCTATACGTGGCCCCGCGTGCGCGGCGAGGGCCGCGCCGTGCGCGCCGATCAGCCGGAACGCCTCGAAGCCGCAGGCCTCGGGCCCGTGCTCGCAAGCTACGGACCCGGAATCCCCCCCAAGGTCTATCCGCCTGGCACGGCCAAACGGCTGCATCCGGGAACGACGCTGGTGTTTCAAATGCACTATCAGGCCAATGGCACGCCGGGTCGGGACCGGACGCGCGTGGGGCTCACCTTTGCGAAGAGCGCTCCCGCACACGAGATTCACACACAGGCCATCGGCGCCGACGACTTCGTGATACCCGCGGGCGTACCTGACTTCGTCGTCCGGGCTCACGCGAAGTTTCTGAAGGATGTGCGCATCTGGAGCCTGCTGCCTCATGGACACCTGCGGCTCAGGAACATCGAGACTGAGCTCTCCTTCCCGACCGGCCGCTCGGAGATTGCGCTGTCGGTTCCGAAATTCAACTTTGACCATCAGGATGAGTACACCTTCATCGATCCTGTCAGCGTGCCGGCAGGGACGAGGCTCGAGGTGACCGCGCACTACGACAATTCGGACGGTAACCCCAGGAATCCCGATCCCAAGGTGGATGTTCCGTGGGGAATTCAGACCTGGGAAGAAATGATGATGACGATTGTGGATTACAGTCTCGAGACCGAAGCCGGGACCAGTCGAACGGGCGAGAACCGGGTGCGATGAAGCCAGTCTCAGCGTCGCGATCGTCGATCGTCCTCTGGGCAAGCACTGTTGTGCTGCTCGCCCTCACGGGCCTGTCTCCATGGCTCCGCGCCAGTAGCCAGGATCCGCCGCCGTCGATGCCGACGTTCAACCGCGACGTCGCGCCTATCCTGTATCGCAACTGCACGAACTGCCATCGGCCGGGCGAAATTGGACCGATGTCGCTCCTGACGTACCGCGACGCCCGTCCGTGGGCCAAGGCAATTCGCGAGAACATTCTCGACGGCTCGATGCCGCCCTGGTCGGCGGACCCGCACTACGGCAAGTTTCTGAATGAGCGGCGCCTGAGTCAGCAGGACATCGACACATTGGTGCGGTGGGTGAATGGCGGCGCGCGTGAAGGCGCGGCGGCGGACCTTCCTTCGACAGCCGACGTATCCGGAGGGCTGGCAGATGGGCACACCCGACGCCGTCTTCGAGATGAGCCGGCCATTCACGGTGCCCGCGGATGGCGTGGTGGACTACCAGTACTTCGAGGTGCCTACGAACTTCTCGGAAGACAAATGGATTCAGGCCGTCGAGGTCCGACCGGGCGATCGCGCGCGCGTGCATCACGTCGTCGTCCACTTCCGGGAACCGAAGAGGCGGGAGCGCCCGCACCGCCTGAAGATTCTGACCGGCGAAGACCTGAATCTGTCGCAGGTCGAGCTCGGCGCCGAATTGGCAACGCTCGTCCCGGGAGCGGATCCGACGGTCTATCCAGCCGGAACCGCCAAGAAGATCGCGGCGGGATCGATCCTGACACTTCAGATCCACTACCAGACGACCGGCACGGCGGGACGCGACCAGACGAAGGTCGGCGTCATGTTCGCGCCGGCTGCTCCCGACCATGAGATTCGTTCGCTGACGCTCGTCAACCGCACGTTCAAGATCCCGGCCGGCGATCCGAATTACCGCGTCGAGGCCGAAGCCACCTTCACGAGAGACTCGAGGCTCTGGCGACTGTTCCCTCACGCACATCTGCGAGCCCGGAGTTACACCTATACGCTCACGTACCCCGATGGCCGTTCGGAAATCGTATTGTCCGTTCCAAAGTTCGACTTCAACTGGCAGACGGAGTACACGTTTCGACAGCCGCTGGATGTCCCGGCCGGCACGAAGTTCACGGCCGTCGCCTACTTCGACAACTCGCGCGACAACCCGTGGAATCCCGATCCAACCGTGGAGGTGGGCTGGGGCGTGCAGACCTGGAACGAAATGATGTACACGACGATCGATTACAGCCCGACCCGGGACGCAGCCCGCCCCAGCGCCGACGGCCAGCAGAAATAACCCGCGCGGCGATCGCGGCGGCTTCTCTCAGGATTTCAGGTGAGCCACAGGGGTATACTTTTGTCTGATGCCGTCAGACGAAGATCGGTCCCAATACCTCTGATGCGCGGTGCCCGTCAGGCTTTGGGTGGTACCGGCCTTCAGGCCAGCGCTCGCCATCGGCTCATCCTCGTAGCGATTCTGTCGCTCGGAACAATCGGCGCCGGCTGCGGCTGGTTGCACCGGCAGTCCGGCTCGAGACCGAACATTCTGCTGATCACCATCGACACGCTGCGGGCCGACCACTGCTCTACGTACGGCTACAAGCGGTCCGACAACACCACACCTCGATCGGCTCGCTCGGGAGGGCGTGCTCTGCGAAGTGGCGTATGCTCCGACGCCGACGACCGCCCCGTCGCACGCAACCATGTTCACGTCGCTCCTGCCGAGAGAGCACGGCATCCTCAAGAACGGATTCGTGCTTCCCGCATCGCTCGACACGCTCGCGGAGGTCGTGCACCGGCAAGGCTACCGCACCGCCGCATTCATCAGTTCGTTGGTCCTCTATCGGACCTCTGGCTTCGACCAGGGGTTCGACTACTACGACGACGACTTCAGCACGGCACAGGGCTCCTACCCCAAGGACGACTATCTGGACAACGGCATCAGGCAGCCTCCGGATCGCAGGGCCGACGAAACGCGCAACCGCGTGGCGCAGTGGTTCGGCACGCAGGGATACCTGTCCGACCGGGCCGCCGACGCGCCTCCTTTCTTCGTCTGGGTGCACCTGTTCGATCCGCACATGCCGTACGATCCGCCCGCGGCATCGCGCGAAGTGCTGCAGGCCGGCGGGATGGCGAGCGAGAACGAGCGACGAATCGCCGCGTACGACGCCGAGGTGCACTTCGCCGACCGTCAGGTCGGACTCCTCCTCGAACGTCTCGAAGCCGCGAGGCTGCTCGACAACACCATCACGATCGTCACGAGCGACCACGGCGAAGGCCTGATGAACCATGACGAGATGTTTCACGGCCGTACGCTGTTCGAGGAGGCCATGCGCGTTCCGCTGGTATTTCGCTGGCCTAGAGGCCTCGAGGCCGGCCGTCGCGTCGAGGGACCGACGCTCCTGGCCGATCTCACGCCGACCGTGCTCGAGCTCGCGGGCATCCCGTACGGCCCGCGAACCGACGGGCACAGCCTCGCCCGCGCGCTGCGAGGCCAGCAGAAAGTCGATGCCGAGCGCACGGTCATCCTGCAGCGTCGCATCTTCGAGTCAGATCACGATGTGGATGGCGTCAGGGTCAAAGGGTTGGCGTTCGCGATCATCGAAGGGCGCTGGAAGTATTTCGAGGCCCGCGACGAGGCGGTCCGGCGACTGTACGACCTGAAGAACGACCCGCACGAGCGGCACAACCTTTTCGACGAAACATCGCGCCCATCCCGCGGCCTCGCTGCGCGGCTCGCCACCTGGCTCGATAACACCGAACCCGGCGAAGTCAGGCGCCCAGTGATGTCGGACGAGAACGCCGAGCGCCTCCGCTCGCTCGGCTACGTGCCATAGATCTCGCCCTGCGCCTTGCGCCATGAGCGCCCAAGCCCTGGCCTGGAGCCGACAAGCCTCAATACCCCATCCTCGGCGGATTACCCGGCATCGACGCGAGGATCGTCAGGCGATCGAAGAGCTCCGGCAGCTGCGTGATCCACGTGACGATCAGGAAGAGCACGACGAGCGCGAGCATGCTCCGCCGGCCCAGGGACCAGCCGGTGGCCCTGAAAGCCTTCGAGGCGAGCGCTTGCTTCGCGTCGCGAGCGAGATCGATCGCCCGAGCCGCGAGGATGGCAACGAGCGGTATCCAGGGCAGGTGATACCGGCTTTCACCGAAGCTCAGCGCGTGGACGACGAGGACAAGGAAGAGCGTCACCGCGATCGTCGCGCCCAGCTTCGTCGCGGCGATCCCCGGCGAGAGCAAGCCCACGACGGCGGGGACCATGAGGAGGGGAAAACTGAGCAGGATTGCGATACCCCACGCCCAGATGAGCCACGCGTCTCTCGGCCCCAGGTACATCTCGCTGTAGGCCCAGAGGAGCTCCCGGCCCTCAACCCCCATCAGGTTCTGGATCTTTCTGACGGCCAGTCGCGCGGAATGTATGGGCTGAGACGCGATGTATCTGATGCCTTCGCGATAGCCGATACTGCTCCGTTCCAGATCTGACTTCACGCCCCTCCAGTACGTGTTCACGACGTACTGCACGTCGCTCAACTCGAGCCGGCCCGTCGCGCGTGGATTGTTCCCCAGGAGGAAGTTGTAGCCGCTCGACGTGTCGAGCGGCGCGAGGCGATCGTAGAGCCGCGCGTTTCGGACCGCCCAGGGTGTCAGCACAACCGCGCAGCCGAGCAGAAGGCACCCGAACGCAGGTCCGCGTCGCTCAACACCGCCGCGCTCTCGCATGGCCAGGAGCGATACCACGACAATGGCGCCAATGGCCGCGGATCCGGCGCTCCTCGTCAGCATCGCCGCACCGAGAAAGCACCCGCCGATCAACGCGGCTCGTCGTCCCTCGCCGCATGACAGCCAGAGACCGGCGAGGACGAGCGGGATGAACAGGTTTTCGGACAGGAGCGACACCGTGTTGAGGACGAGCGCCGGATAGAGAGCCACGACCAGTGCCGCGCCTCGCGCACTCCTCGCCGTCGTGAGGCGTCTGGCGAGGAGGTACGTGAGTCCCGTTGTGAGCGCGCCGAGCAGCGCCTGGACGATCCGGACGGCCAGGAGGCTTTCGCCCGCCAGGGCATAGACGGAAGTCAGGAACAGCGGATATCCCGGCGGCCAGAACGCATCGGGATAGAAGCGGCCCTTGTGGAGAAGGTGCAGAGCTCGCGTCTGGTAATCCTGCATGTCGGAAAAGAGCCCGACATCCAGGCAGGAATAGATCACCGCCAGTCTGGCGAAGAGCGCTGCCGCGCAGACGGCGAGAACGCTCGCGGCCTCTCGACGCGCGGCGTGCGACTCGACGGCGGCCAACGCGGGCTACGTCCGGTTCCGCGCCGGCGCGAGGTCGGCCGGAATGTAGTGCACGTAGGCGTTCAGCAGCGTGAGTGTTTCCTCGCGATCGTCCAGTTCCATCGCGAGGAGATCGCGCAGCGACACGATGCCCGCGAGCTGGCCGTCGCGCAGCACGAGCAGGTGGCGCACGTGCGCCTGCCGCATCCGACGAAGGCAGACATCACCCGTCTCCTCCACATCGGCCACGATGAGCTCCGTGCTCATGACGTCGCCGACTCTGGTGCGGCCCGGGTCGAGGCCCTTTGCTACGATGCGTGATAGGACGTCGCGCTCCGTAAAGATGCCGGCGACGCGGTCGCCGTCGACGACCGGCACGCCTCCGATGTGGCGCTGGCTCATCAGTTGGGCGGCGTCCCGGACAGAAGTCGTCGGGTCCACCACCACCGTGTCACGATCACCCAGGATGGTCTTGATGGCTTGCATAAGGCGCGCTCCTGGGTGATTTTACGCCGCAATCGTTCAGAGGCACAGAGCATTTGGTCTTGAAAGAGGGCCGTCACGCCGTTTTTGCTTGCACGGGCTGAGGGCATTCGTTATAGACTCGCGTCGGTTTCTATTACGAGGGTAGCCACTCCGCATCATTTCATTCCGACACTGTTTCTTGGGACTACGTTGCGAGTTTGTCCGGTCGCCATTCGTTCGGCGGCCTGGACGGCCCTCGCATTTCAGGTGGGAGGAAACCATGAAGTCCGTACGACGAGCCGCGATCGCGGCGGCGGTCATGTTCTTTGCGGCCGTGGGGTTTGACGGCGTCACGCCCACTACCGTCGTCCGCGGGCAGGAGGGACCGCCCTCCTGTGGACCGATGGACGTCGTGTTCGTCATCGACACCACGGGAAGCATGGGTGGGGCGATCGATAACGTGAAGTCGGAACTGACCGGAATTCTCGGTGACATCGCGGAAACGTCGGGCGGAGACTATCGGCTGGCGCTTGTGACGTTCAAGGACGATGTGACGGTTGTCGAGAATTTTTCAGAGGCGAATGCGTCGTCAATTGCGACGAACATCGATCTACTGACGGCCAGCGGCGGTGGTGATGAACCGGAGGCTTCTGATGAAGCACTCAACACCGTTATCAACGGGTTAGCCGCCAGCGATCGCCTACCCTACCAGCAGACGGGCGATTTCGATCAACCGTTTCGAGAGGACGCTCTCAAAATCATCATCCTCGTGACCGACGCCCATCCCGGGGGCTTCGATAGTGTGTTCACACCTGGAAAAACCACGCCGGGAACTGACGAGTTCAACGCGCACGCCAGGGCCTTGGAGGCCGCCGCGGCAGGAATCAAGATTTCCGCGATCGAGGTGCCCGGCGGGGGTGGATCAATCCCAACCATCATGCAGGACTATGCCACGACGACGGGAGGCCTCTACATCGTTACCCAGTCGAATGGAACAGGCACTGGGAACGCGATCGGCGACATCATCGCGGCGTGCGGCACTGGCGGAGGAACCACCATCCCCGGCACGTTCCCGGCCGGGGCGAACAGCACCTTCACCTTCCCGTTCCCGACGGGCGAGGTGAAAGTGACCATCGACAACGTGACCGTCCCGTTCACTCAGTCGTGGACGGCAACCCAGGTGAATCCGGCGGTGGAAAACGAGCGCTACCCGCCAGCCGCCGAAGGCGGTGGCGGACCCATCATTTTGAACGCGCTCAGCGACCCCTTCGTCCCGATTGTCCCGGGTACTCAATGCCTTGAGTACAACCAGGACAACGACAACAATGCGGCCAATGACTCGTGCGTCAGACACGAAGCGGGGAACGCCATCACCGCCGGCGGGGATCTGGGGAGACCCCCCCAGAACTGCGATGAGCCCCACACGGGCGGATGCGAGTTCACCGGGAACGTCAAGGTCGAGATGCGTCACACCACGCTCGAAACCTTCCAGCAGTTCTCGCCGGGGATGTCCGAGAGCTTCGACGATGGAGACGACTTCCCGGATCAGGATGTGCTGACTCAGTACATCAATAACCCGACGGCCATCGGAACCACGAAGAAGAACTCGGTCTTCGAGATCACAAAGATTCCGGTGGCGACCGACGTCACATTGAGCCAGCTGCTGTCCCCCCTGAATACCAGCCGGACGTTCAAATGGGGCATTCCCATTCTGGGCAGACTGACCCTGATTACGGACCCGCCGGGAACTCCGCCGCCCACGGCGATCCCGGACGCGCTGCTGAGAATGACCGTTGCCAGGCTGATCCCTGGTCAGGGCGTGATTCAGAACAACGTGCAATTCCATTTCCTCAACGAGGACAACCTCTTCAAGTTCGTCCCGTTGCCCAAAATAGCGTGTGGAAAGAACTGGAAAGGTCTGTGCGGGGAGTACGACTTCGTCATCAACACGCTCAAGCTGCCTCGTCCGGCGGCTGGCGTGCCCGCGCAGTATCGCGTGAACGCCTTCGGACACCTGAGCGACAGTCGAGGGCTGCCCCTTCGGGCGCAGGACTTCACGCTCGTCCGGTAGGATTTAGGGATGGGATGCGAGCCGGGCTGTCCCGCAGCCCGGCTCGCTCGCTGCCTGTCGGTAGCGGGTCAGTCGGTGCCGGCGCGGATCGCGGCCAGATCCGCGCGTTTCAACACATCGTCAGTGCCCGCCTCGCGGTGAATGTCATCGATGATGCGGCGGGCCTGCGCGGCGTGGCGTGACGCCTCGTCCTTCTGTCCCCCGCTCGTGAGCGCCCTCGACAGCAGGTGGTGGATCCTGGCGGTGAGCATTTGCGCGCCCAGGCTCTCGGCTCGACCCAGCACGCGTTCCAGTTCGCGACGAGCGGCGGCGGCATCGCCCGACCCCATCATCGCTTCCGCAAGATCGATGGAGCATTCGAGAGACAGGTACCGCAGGCCCGCCTGATCAGCGTCCTGAATCAGGCTCCTCAGCGTGGCGGCTGCCCGCTGTGGTCGCGGCTCCCTGGCGTCAATCTTGGCGACGTTCGCGCGCGCCAGCAGGACGAAATATCGGTCGTTCGAGCGGTTGGCCACGGGCACGACTTGCTCGAACTGACTCCGGGCCGATTTGAGATCGTTTTCGAGAAACGCCACATCCGCCAGCGCATTCATCCCCTGGGCGATGAGCACCTGATCGCCGAATTCGCGAGCGAGTGCAAGCCCTTCGTCGGCGGCCTGGCGCGCGTCCTTGAAACGGCCGATGGATGCGAGCCCCTCTCCGTAGCCGATGAGCACCTCGGCGAGCACGGCGCTGCGATCCTTGAGATCGCGGAGCGCCTTGACCGCCTCTTCCTCGGACTTCAGCGCGGCGCCGAAACGACCCTGGTCGATGAAGATTGACCCGATGCGATTCGATTCCACCGCCGCCTGACGTTTCTCCCCGGCGCTGCGCCACAACTCGAGCGCCCGCAGGTAGTACGAGAGGGCCTGATCGTACTGCCCGAGCTTCGCCGACGCGTCGGCCAGGTTGTGAACCGTGAGGGCGGTGTCGGTCGGGACGTTCAGTTTTTCGCGGAGCGGCAGCGCGCGGTCAAAGTACGTCAGCGCATCCTGATACTGCCCCTTCATCAGGTAGATGCCACCGATGTTGTTGAGGCTCAGCGCTTCGTAGTTCTGGTTGCCGACTTCGCGTTGTATCTGGAGGGCTTCCTTGAAAAGCTGCAGCGCCTCGTCCAGCTTGGCTCGGCCGGCATAGAACGCGCCGAGATCGATCAGTCCATTGGCGAGGCCCTGCCGGTTTCCGATGTCGCGGAGGATCTGCAGCGCCTCCTGATGGTTCCGAAGCGCCTCGTCGGCCTTTCCGAGTCGGTCCTGCATCAACGCAATCTCTCCGAGCGTCTCCGCAATCCCGAGCTTCTCACCCCGCTTCCGCTTGATGTCCAATGACTCGCGGTAGTACCGCAGCGCGTCGTCGGGCTTGTTCAACATGCGGTATGCGAGGCCGATTGTTCCGAGGATGTTCCCTTTGCCCTCGTCATTCCCCAGCTGGATCGAGAGGCTGAGCGCGCGGTTCAGGTATTCCAGACTGCCCTGTGCGTTATCGCGCTGAATCTCTACACGGCCGAGCGCAAAGAGCGCGCTGAAGGAACTGGGATCTCGCTTGAGGACCTCGGCATAGTGCTCTCGGGCGGCATCGAACGACCCGGTGTCCTCGTAGAGCTTCGCCAGAGAGAAACGGACGTCCGCGTCATCAGGCGATGCCTTGACGAGATTCAGGTAGGACTCGACAGCCTTTTTCTGGTCCTTCTGAATCATCGCGTGATTCGCCTGGATGAGATATTTCTCGTGGGCAGGAAGGGCTTCGGCGAGCTCGACGGCCCTGCGGGACGAGCGTTGGGCATCGCTGTCGTACCCAAGGGTCGCGTAAGTCTGCGCGAGTCTCGAGTGCGCCAGCGCGAAGTTGTCGTCGGCCTTGATCGCCGCCGTGAACCGAGCCAGCGCCTCGGTCTGCTGGCCAAGCCTCACGAGCTGAAGGCCTTCGTTGTAGAACCGCAGCGCGTCAAAGGACTGCGTCGAGGGTTTGAGCGACTTCCCTTCCAGCTCCTTCAGCACGTCGGGCGACGACGCGAGCGTCTCACGCACGGAACGGGCGAGCTGGCCGACGGCGCCGAGCAGCGCGCCCTGGTTTGCCGCTTGCGCCTTCAAGGGAACGGCGCGCTGCCCTTTGAGATCCTCGAGCGTGGCATCGATGCGGATTTCGCTGCCGAATCTCACGAACTGACCCCACATGATGCTCTGGGCGCTCGTGAATTCCGCGAGCTTCCGCAGCGTGGCCGGATCGAAGATCGTGTTCTGCGAGATCTGGAGGTCCTGCATCACCTGGTTCAACCGGTCGGACGAGACCGCCCGGAGGTACTGCGATTGCCCCACTTCCGACCGCAGCATCTCGCCCAGGCTGGGTCCAAGATAGTCGAGTGAAGGATCACCCGAGGCGTTGCGGAACGGGAGGATGGCGAGCGAAACCGCCTGGCCCGCCACGGCCACTTTCTTGGACGACCCGAACGGCAGCGACCCGCGGAAGACGTAACCGCCCGCCGCCAGGAGCAACACACCCGCTGCCAGCGCGGCCATCCAAGGCAGCCGGTTCTTCCGCGCGACCGGAGCCGGCATCGCCACCGTCGGCGCGGTCGTCGTGGTCGGCGCGGGAATCCCGATGGTGAACGCCGTTTGTGTCCGGACTCCCGTGCCGCCTGGATGGCCTTCGGCATCGAGGCTGTCGAGCGCCGCCGCGAGGTCCGTGGACTTCTGGAAGCGCACCGCCGCGTTCGGCTGCATGCACATCGAGATGATCTGATCGACAGCCTCCGGCACATTCGGATCGAGCGAGCGCGGCGCCGGGGGTGCTTGTTGCATGCGCGACATCAGCTCGGCGACGGCGCTCTCACCGCCTGTCGCCTGGCGTCGCCGCACGAGCATGTCGTAGAAGATCAGACCGAATGCGTAGATATCGGCTCGCTGATCGACCTCTTCGCCTTTGGCCTGCTCAGGCGCCATGTACTCCACCGTCCCGACCACGGCGCCGGCGACGGTCAGGCCCGGCCCGGTCCCGGCAGCCGACCGGGCGATGCCAAAATCCATGATGACGGCGTTGTCCTCGCCGTCGATCATGATGTTGGCGGGCTTGAGATCGCGGTGGATCACGCCCGCCTGGTGGGCAGCGGCCAAGCCGGAGGCGACCTGGCGAGCGATGCGCAGCGCGCGATTGACGGGTAGCTTGCCATCCCGCTTCAGGAGCGTCGCCAGATCGACGCCCTGGATGTACGGCATCGTGATGTACTTGATGCCGTCGATCTCGCCGAGATCGTGGATGCGGACGACGTTACGATGCGTGACTTGACGGGCGAGCAGGAGCTCCCGCTTGAAACGCCGTTCGAGATCGCGGGCGACGATCGGATCGTCGGTCGTCTCGGTGCGCACGACCTTCACAGCCACAGCGACTTCGAGCGCCTGATCCCACGCTTGGTACACGGCGCCCATCCCGCCCACGCCGAGAACGCGAATAATGTGATACCGGTTCCCGAAGTCCTGCCCCGGGGAAAGCGGACCAGTCGCGGCCGGTCGGCTCCCGGTCGTGCCGCCGGCTCCCGACGATGGCCCGGTCCGGGGCCGAGGCGTGCCGGTCGACGGAGGCCCGCTGGCCACTCTCGTCGCGTCGGGATCCTCATCCTCAGATGGAGTCGGCGGCGGAGTCGGCGCGCCGCCAGAGGGCGTGGGGGAACCGAACCTCGTGACCTCGTCTTCGGGATCGGCGGGCGACGACGGCGGCGGAGGAAGAATCGTGGGAGAATCCTCGGCCGGGTGTTCGGGAAGTGGAGTCAGCACTCCCGCGGCCACGGTCGGCGTGGCCGAGAGCGGCTTGTGGCAGCTCGTGCATACACCACGACCCGCGGGCGTCTCCCCGCCGCAGTGTGGACACAACATGTTGAGTTACAGCCAGCTATTATGCCGCATCGCAGGATCTCACGCAAAAGGCGGTGGACGGAAGCCCAGCGCCTCCTGCCAGTTAACCCTTCGTCACCGGGGAGGAGTCGCCGCGAATGAAACCGATCGAATACGAGGACGCAACACCTGAAGTCCGGACGATCTACGACGACATCATGGCGACCCGCCGCACCGACTGGGTGAACAACTTCTGGAAGGTCGCCGCGCATCATCCCGCCACGCTCCGTCGCACTTGGGAAAGCGTCAAGGAAGTGATGGCCCCTGGCGCGCTCGACGCGGTGACCAAAGAGATGGTCTATCTCGCCGTCAGCACGACCAACGGCTGCGAGTACTGCATCGCGTCGCACGCGGCCGCCGCGCGCAAGGCTGGCCTGACCGACGCGATGTTCGGCGAGCTCATGGCCGTCGTCGGCATGGCGAACGAGACCAATCGGCTGGCGGCGGGATATCGGGTGGAGGTGGATGAGAGGTTCAAGTAGCCAGGCCTTCAGCCCTGGGTCCCGGGTGGCGCGTGCTACAATTAATGTTCGCGCTGTGCGGGCCGTGACGGGTCGTGCCGCGTGCTTTTCCCGCCCGATGCCGGCGTAGCTCAGTTGGTAGAGCAGCTGATTCGTAATCAGCAGGTCCGCGGTTCAAGTCCGCGCGCCGGCTCCACTCTGCATTCGATCGTCCCAGTCTCTGATTGACCGATGCCGGCAATGAGCGGGCTGCCTTAGATCTACCTCCACCACCCGCCGCTTTCATCGCCGGCGGGAGCGTTCCGCTTGATCTGATCCGCCATCATCTTGATCAGCTCAGCGTTGGTCATCGGTTGCCAGCCGTGCCCCTTCTTCGGCCGCCCATAGACGAACTGCCCGCCATAGTACGGATCCTTCGTGGTCTCCAGGAAATCCTCGAGCAGGTACACAGACGGTGCCAGATAGAAGTGGTCCATGTCACCCGTGTAAACGCGAAGCTTGCCGACCAGCTTCCGGCCGATGGTCGCCCAGTTCCGTTGCAGGTACTGGCCGAGGTCGTACCCATGATCGCGCATGTACGTGGCGACCTCACGATCGATCTTGCCGGTGAGATGATCCCAGAGCGGCCGTGGATACCCGTCCTTGCCAACGGGTCCGTAGGTCGCGTTCCAGATGCCGATCTGACCCGCCGAGCGCCCACGTGTGCCCTGCGCGTGTTCCATTCGGCTCAGCTCGCGAACATTGGCGACCGGCTGACCCTCGGGCGTCATCTGGAACGGGCGCTCAGGCGCACCGTGAGGGGAGTTCGGCACGACGAAGGCGTTCTCGTCCTCGTAGATGTTGATGAGCTGATATCGCCTGAAGTCCACCGGATCCGGAAAGAGCGTCCAGGTGCCTCCGTAGAAGTCGGGGTAATGCACCTGGAGCGCCAGCGATATCCAACCGCCGGTTGACCCTCCCGTGAGCACCCGAGCGTAGGGCTTGCCGATCATCCGAAACCGCTGCTCGAGGTGCGGGATGAGCTCCTGATGGATCGCATCACCGTACGGCCCGTTGTTGGCCGAGTTGACGCCGTACGAGTCGTCGAAATAAGGCGTCGGATGCTGAAGGGTGACCAGGATCACGCGAGGGATCGAGTCGGAGTTCCACGCCTGATAGAACTCATAGCCCGACTCGCGCCGCCCTCCAGCCTCCCGGAGCATCTGGGCGAAGAGCACGGGGCCTGCTTGCGGCGGTTCGGTCACGAAACCGAACGGCGCATCGAGGCTGAAGTGGCCTTGCACGAAGACGACCGGATATCGGACGCCGGGGCTGTCATCGTAACCCTTGGGGAGGAGAACGGTGGCGCCGAGGGAGAAAGGATGTCCCCAGAAGTCCGACAGAATCTTGCTCGGGATTCTGACGCGCTTCACCCACGCAGTGTCGGGTGGAACTTCGATCGGCGGAATGATCTTCGAGAGCGCCAGCTTCACAACGGTGGGCTTCCCGGGATCGACGTGAACCTGCACGGGCTCGCTCTGGAGGTTGCCGGGTGAGAAGGCCCATCTCTGTCCTTCCCATTGATCCATGTGCGCCCGGATCGTGTGGCCGTCGGCGCGATGGAACTCGGTGTAGACGTTGAGCAGCGCCTGGACGTAGTAGTCGCCCGGTGGAAGCTCGCGCAGGCTGCGATATGGGAAGCCGATCGATTCCTGATTGATGACGGCCGTCGCGCCCGCTCGGAGCTTGTCGACATCGGCGGCGAAGAACGGTACGCGCCCGTCGCGCTGACGGGCGGAGTTGTACGCCGCGATGCGCGGCTCGGGCTCGGCCGTTGGCGCCAGCGCCACGAACAGCCGGCCGGTCACCGGACCCGGGTCGAGCGACGATGGGTAGGTGACCTCGAACCGGAGTTCTGTCCCCGCGGATGCGCCCGGTTGATCCTGCCGGGCGGATGTCACGATCGAGCCAGCGGGCGGCGCTGCCAGTAAGATGACCGCGAGCAGTGGCCAGCTGACGAGCCTCATGGATGGATCCTCCAGCGGCCCGTAGGTTACCAGTGGAGGAGGTATCGTGACCAGACGAGCCGTGCGACGGCGTCGAAGCGGACGCGAGCGTCTTCACCTCAGATGAAGAGCGTCTAGGGATGCACCGCTCGATTGCCAACAATCGTGGTGGCATCCACGGTCGGAAGCTGGTGGCTCGGAGCTATCGCCCTCACCACTCTTTCTCGTTGCTCCGACTGGGTTAGAGTCGGTCTCCGATGGCCGTCGCGGAAGGCGGGCGAATTGGGCCGTACGAAATCGGCGCTCTGCTCGGGGCGGGCGGCATGGGCGAGGTCTATCGCGCTCACGACCCTCGCATCGGCCGCGACGTAGCGATCAAGTTCCTTCTTCCTCGCCACTCTCAAGATCCAGAGTCTCTGCTCCGTTTCGAACAGGAAGTCCGGTTGATTGGCCTCCTGAATCATCCCAACATCCTCGCTGTTCATGACGTTGGTTCCCACGATGGCGCACCGTACATAGTGGCGGAGTTACTTCAAGGAGCCACGCTGCGACACGTTCTTCGGGATGGCCCGCTTCCTCTTCGAAAGGCTCTCGACTACGCCCTGCAAATTGCCCGTGGCCTTGCGGCGGCGCACGCAAAGAGCGTCATCCATCGCGACCTCAAGCCTGAGAACGTCATCGTGACCACCGACGGCCAAGTGAAGATCCTCGACTTCGGCCTTGCGAAGCTCATCGAACCAGCGGGCCATTCACATTTGATCTCTACGAACTCTGCTGACAGTCCGACACGGCTCACCCGCGAAGGCCTGGCACTCGGAACTCTCGAGTACATGGCGCCGGAACAGTTGCGCGACGAAGGTGTCGACTATCGGACTGACATTTTTGCATTCGGAGCCACTTTGTACGAGATGTTGACCGGTCGGGCCGCATTTCGGCGAGAAACGCCCGTCGATACCGTCACGGCCATCCTCAAGGAGGACCCTCCATCGATCTCGTCATTCAACGCGTTCATTCCGCCGATGTTGGAACGCACCGTCCAACGCTGTCTCGAAAAGGCGCCCGCGTTACGCTACCAATCAGTGTCAGACCTGGCCTTTCAGCTCGAAACGCTTCAGGACGGCAAATCGGAACCGGCAGCCGCGGTGCCCAAACATCGTCCTTGGCTGCTCTTCGCAGGTGCCGCCATGCTTCTGGCTCTGGTGATGTTCGGAGTGGTCACATGGAGACAGGTTCCGGATTCAGTCGCTCCTTCGTTTTCTCGCGTTGTCAGGTTGACGAGCACGCCTTACCTCGAATCGGGGCCTGCCCTTTCGCCCGACGGCAAATGGGTCGCGTACCTTGCCGATGGACGAGGCGTCCTCGACGTTTGGGTAAAGTTCATTGCCGGAGGAGAAGCGTCGAATCTGACAGCGCTAAGCGGTCTGAATCTTCCGCCTGGGAACAACTCGCTCGAGATCTCACCGGATGGTACCAGTATCGCGTTCCGCGCTCGATCTGCCGGAACGGGCACCGACGTCTGGCTCATTCCTGCGCCGCTCGGGGGAGCCCCGCGGCGCGTGCTTCAGAATGCCGCGGCCCTTCGATGGTCACCGAATGCACAGCAGATCGCCTTCTTTCGTCCCGGTGCTACGGCCGGCGACACCTTGATCGTGGCGGACGCCGACGGAGCGAACGATCGCGTGGTCGTTAACCCACGACGCGGCGTCCACATTCACTACCCCGCCTGGTCGGACGACGGACGCTACATCTATTTCGTTCAAGCCATGTCGGCTGACAACACCGAGCCTTCCCAGGTATTTCGAGTCGCGGCGAGCGGCGGCGGGGTCGAGCCAGTTATCCGAACCGCTCGACGTGCGATCTACCCGGTTCCCACACCCGACGGCCGTGGATTGATCTACGCCGCAAATCCTTTCACGTCCGATCTCAATTTGTGGTGGCGTGGGCTGCCAGACCGCGGCGAGGAGCCGATCCGATTGACGACGGGCGTCGGCAACTACGAAGAACCGCGTGTTTCGGCAGATGGCAGCCGCATGGTTTCGACGTTTGTTGAACGGCGGCAACTGCTCGTCACGGTTCCGGTCGGCGATGATGCCAACAAGAGCCCGAGGCCAGTGACCGACGGGTACAACAGCGACTTGGATCCGAACCTGTCGCCGCAAGGCGATCGGATCGTGTTCAGCTCCGCTGCGTCAGGTAATCGTCAGCTCTGGACGGCGTCGCCAAGCGGAACTGATCGGCGCCCGCTGACATCAGGAGGAAGCCTGGATGACAAGCCAGTGTTTTCTCCTGATGGGAAGCAGGTCGCCTTCATCTCCGATCGGGGCGGCGAGAGAGGTGTCTGGACGGTGAGCGCTAAGGGCGGCGCGCCGAGTCCGCTGATTCGCGCGCCGGTGATCGATGCCATGACTTGGTCACCCGACGGACAGCAGGTGGCCTTCGCTGTAGCTGGTGAACAGTCACCCGAACTCTGGGTCGTGTCAGTTGCCAGCAAAGGCGTGCGAAAGCTCCCCGTACCGAGCGGTGCTTCTGTGCCAGCGTGGTCGCCGAATGAAGATACCATCGCCCTCCTCGAGGCCCAGGAGGGGTTGACGGAAGTCACGTTCGTCAACAGCCAGGGGCAACCGCGTTATCAACGATTTCATCTGAGTTCCGGTGTGAGCGGGGGCTCGCTTGCATGGGCGCCAGATGGCCGTCGCCTGGCCGCCGTCGCATCCCTGACGCTTGGCGAGACTCTCTGGATCGTCGAACCGGAGGGCGATCAACCTCCGCGTCAACTCCTGAAGCTCTCCGCACGCGAGCGCGTCCGGGGCATCACCTGGACGCCTGACGGGTCGAGCCTGATCATCGGCAAGGAAGAGATGACCAGTGATATCGTCTTGTTTGAGCGATAGAACCCGTTCTTCTGGTTCGCGTGATCGACAGGTCATCGGTTCAAGCCCGATCGCCGGCTCGACGATTCCCCACCAACGGAACACTGCGATAGGATCCTTCGTCGTTTCCCGTATACGTTGTCGATAACAGGTTGTGCTGGCGCGCGAATCGGTCCAGCTCGAAAGGCACACATGCCCAGCGTTATCCCTCATCGCTTGGTTACATCGCAGTCATCGAGACGGTTGGAACGTGATGTACGAACGACACGAAGGCGGTGTCGGGCGATCGCCGTTCTGGTCTGCCTGCTCACTGTCGCAAGACCTTCGGGTCAAAGCGCGGACAGCCAAACCTCGACCGACACAAGTGAGTGGACGAAGCTCGACGCCATCATGGGCTTCCTGCGGAGTCGCAACGCGCGCGACTACGCCGTCACCGGCCCGGAGAGCATCGATGAGGCCAAATACGTCACGATCGGCGGCATCGAACAGTGGATCACGATCCGCGGCGAGAACCGGAAGAACCCGGTGCTGCTCGTGCTGCACGGCGGACCCGGTGATGCGACCAACCCGTGGGGGTATGCCGGGTTCCGGTCGTGGCTCAGGGACTTCACCGTCGTCCAATGGGACCAGCGCGGTGCCGGCAGGACGTTCGGCAAAAGCGGACCGTCGATCGCGCCGACAATCACGCTCGATCGCATGACGCAGGATGGCATCGAGCTGACGGAGCTGCTGCGCAAGTCGCTGGGCAAGGACAAAATCGTCCTGCTCGGCCACTCGTTTGGATCCATCCTCGGGGTCTTGATGGCGAAGGCGCGGCCCGACCTCTTTTACGCCTTCGTCGGCACGGGCCAAGTCGCGGATCCGCCGAGGAACTATGCCGTCGCCTACGAGGAGCTCCTCAAGAAAGCCAATAAGGTCGGAGACGCGCGCGCGGTTCGAGAATTGACGGAGGTGGGTCCTCCCCCGTACACGGATGGCCGGGGCTACGGCGTCCAGCGCCGGTGGGCGAATCTGTTCGAAGGTGCGGACTTCTTCATTTCGTCGATGTTCGGTCTCGCGCTCAGCGCGCCGGGCTACTCGATACGCGACGTCCACGACTGGCTCGACGGGCAGGGTGTGAGTGCCGACCGCCTGGTCCCGCAGACGAGCGCGCTCGACCCCAAGACGCTCAGCGGCGACTTCGCATTGCCGGTCTTCGTGATCCAGGGTGCGGAGGACAACACGACGCCCACGAGCCTCGCCAGAGCATTCATCGAGTCCATTCGCGCGCCGCGCAAAGAGTTTGTCGCGATCGAGGGCGGTGGACATTTCGCCGTGTTCATGAAACCGGATGCGTTTCTGAGAGAGCTCAAAGCGCGGGTCCGTCCTCTGGCAGCCAATCACTGACCCGCGGCAGTCCAACCCAGATGACCGCCAACGGCGCCAGACCTTCGGGCGCCCCGACGCCTCCGGCCTTTACCCCTGTGAAAGCCGGGCCGATAAGGAGGTCAAGGGGTGGACATCGTGACAGAACTGTTCAGCCAGAGTCCGTGGCCAGGTGTGGCGCTATGGATGGCTCTCTATATCTCGGACTACGCGTTCACCATCGCCTGCGCGCGAATGTATCGGGCACAGGACAAGATCGCCTACGAGGGAAGCTTCGAGATCACCCCTTTCTATCAGTCCGACGTCAATGCACTGAGGCGACTCAGTCCGAAATTCGTGCTGGCGCTCGTCCTGAGCGCGGGGCTCTTGTGGCTCGTGTGGCAGCAAGCGGTACGGGCTGGCTCACCCATGATCTACTCGGTGCTGCTCGGCGCGCTGATCCTGTCAGAGCTTGCGGTACACACGCGGCATCTGCGGAACTGGTTCTTCTTCGCGAACATTCTCGGTGGCGATGGCGTTCAGGGTCGTGTCACGTATCCCCGCAGCGTCATCCTCAGGGCATCGGCCATCGAGTTGTGGAGCTTTGCCGGCCTCTACGGTGTGATCTTCGCGATGACCGCGAGCTGGTTCGTGCTCGGCGGTGTGCTCAAGTGCTCGGCGTTGGCCTTGAGCCACGGGAAGCTCGCTCGGCGCGAGGTGAAATCGGCCATGCGAGCCGCGGCTTCCCATGAGGCGACCTCAACATAGTCGCGACGACTCACAGTATCCGTTGTTCCTTATTCGGTCCTCAGCGCCTTCAGCGGATCGATCGTCGTCGCACGGCGAGCCGGACCGAGCGCTGCCAACAGCGCGGCAATCGCGAACACCAGCGCCACGGCGACGTACGCCAGGACATCCGTCGGGCCCGTGGCGAACAGGAAGCGCGCAATCAATCTGCCAAAGCCGTAAGCGCCGGCCACACCAATCGCCACACCCACGACCACGAGGATCAAGCCTTGCCGGAGGACGAGCTGCAGGACTGAACCGCGTGTCGCGCCGAGCGCCATCCGAAGACCGAACTCGCGCGTGCGCTGGCTCACCGACGTGCCGATGAGGCCGGCAATGCCCGCCAGTGTGATCAGCAGCGCGACGGCTGCGAAGATAATCAGCAGCACGGTCGTGACACCCGAGGTTTCCAGCTGGCCGTTGCGCAGATCCTTCAGCGAGCGCAGTTCCTCGACGGGGATCTGCGCGTCGACCCCGTGGATCGCCGACTTGATCGTGGGGATCAAGTCGTAAGGGTTGCCGTCGGTTCTGACCACCAGCCGTCCGCCCCCACCCGCGGTCTGTGCGACGGGCGTGTAGTACGCCGCTGGAATCTCCCGGTCCACGCTGTATAACCTGAAATCGGGCACAACCCCGACCACACGTACCCAGTGCGGTCCGGACGCGCCCGGGGCGGGCGGCGTGTCGAGCGCGAATCGTTGACCGACCGGATCCACGCCGTCCCATAGTTTGGCCATCGATGCGTTGATCACAGCCACGGGCGGCGCATCGCGCCCGTCGCCCGGCCGCAAGTCCCGGCCCGACAGAATCGGTATGCCGAGCGTGTCGAAGTAGCCGTCGCTCGCCAGATTTCCATCTGCCTCGAGTCGACGGCCATCGGTAGACGTCCGTCCTTCGAGACGAATCGGCTGATTGAACGGCTGGATGTTCGTCTGCGGGATCGCGTTGGTAATGGCGGCCGAGCGCACGCCCACCGAGCCTCTGAGACGCGCCAGCACCCGATCGTAGAACCGCAGCGCTTCGTCGTTCGTGCCCAGCCGGGAGAAGTTCCCGAAGAAGGCGGCCGTCATCACGCGATCGGTATTGAAACCGAGCGGGACCGAGGCGAGACGATAGAAGCTCTGGAGAAAGAGCGCGGCGCCTACGAGCAGCACGAACGACACCGCGACCTGTGCCACAACCAGTCCGGCACGGAACTTCAACTTGCCCGCACCTTCGCCGGTCTGCGCGCCACCTTCACGGATCGACTGGCTGAGATTCCGCCTGCTCGAAAGCGCGGGCGCGACGCCAAAGACGATGCCGGTCAGGACGGATGCCGCAAGCGTGAACGTCAGGACGCCGACGTCGATAACGATCTGTCCGGTTCGCGCCGTGAATCGGCTGACGACGCCGACTAGCAGATCGAGCGACAACCAGGCGAGTGCGAGCCCGAGCACTCCCCCGGCCAATGAAACAATCACGCTCTCGGTGACCAGCTGTCTGATCAGGCGACCTCGCCCGGCGCCAAGCGCGGTTCGTACGGCGAACTCACGGCTGCGTCGAACGGTTCGCGCAACGGCAAGGTTGGCCACGTTCGCGCACGCAATCAGCAGCACCAGCATCGTCGTGCCTGTGAGCGCGAGGAGCAGCGGGCGCGCGCCGGAGACTAGCTGCTCCTGGAGGGACTGGGCGCGGCCGGCCAGCCCCAGCGAGAACGCGCGGAGGTAGTCATCGGGATGGTCGGCCTCGAACGACCAGGCCACGGTCGCGACCTCGCTGGTGGCCTGGTCCACAGTCGCGCCCGGGGCCAGTCGGCCGAACACGCGGAGCGCGGCGAACGATCGATGACCCTGCGGGTGATTCTGCTCGGCCGCGGCGCGGAACGGGCAGGCGGACGTTGTCATGTACACGTCGTTGTCGCGCGGATACTGCGGAAACGCCGGAAGCACTCCGATCACCGTGTGGGGGCGATTGTTCATTTCGAGCACGCGTCCGACGACCGCCGGGTCAGCACCAAACTTCGCTTGCCAGTACGCGTTGCTCAACACGAGCACGGCCTCGGCACCAAGGTCGTCGTCCTTGTCGGCGAACGTGCGCCCCAGGAGAGGCTGGATCCCAAGCATCGTGAAGAAGTTCGCGGAGACGACTCCGGTGTCAACACGATCGGGCTCTCCCTGGTTGAGCAGCGTGAACGACATCGAGTGATACTCGACGAGATCGCTGACCGACTTGAGCCGGGCACGATAGTCGAAGAGCTCGGGGATGGACACGCCCGCGTCCGACACATTCGATTTCTTCGCCGACTGCTGGATGAGGACCAGCTCGTTGCCCGATCGAAATGGCAGTGGCTTCAAAAGCACGCCGTCGATGATGGAAAACATGGCGGTGTTGGCGCCGATTCCGAGAGCCAGAATCAGCACGGCCGCCGATGTGTAGCCCGGCGATCGAAGGAGTGTTCGCAGGCCGAAGCGAAGATCCTGACCGAGCGTGTCCCAGAAGGTGAGCCCGCGCGCGTCGCGGACCTCTTCCCGCGCCCGGGTGACGCTTCCGAAGTCGCGAATGGCCGAGCGGTGCGCCTCGCCGGGTGTCTGGCCGTCATGCTCCCGGCGCTCGGCTTCCATCGCGATGTGGAAGTCCATCTCACGCCGGACGTCCTCGTCGAAGCGGCGGTGACGGACGAGCGTCATTCCTCGGCGCAGCAACCTGCCAATCATCGGAACCTCCAGAATCGATCTACGACGTCGCCTGCAGCACTCGGCCCACGGCGGCGGCCATCCGTTCCCAGTTGGCGGTCTCGAGCTGGAGCTGCCGCTGGCCCGCCCTCGTCAGCCGGTAGAATCGGGCTTCGCGGTTGTTCTCTGACACACCCCATTCAGAGGCGATCCAGCCCTGGTCCTCGAGGCGATGCAGTGCCGGATAGAGCGACCCTTGATTCACGCGAAGGACGTCGTCCGACGTCCTCTGAATCTGCTGGGAAATGCCCCAGCCGTGCTGAGCGCCGAGCGCCAGCGTTTTCAGGATGAGAAGATCGAGCGTGCCTTGCAGAAGGTCGTTCTTCGGAGTGCCAGCCATGTCCCTCCACTCATGTAGACGCTCGACAAGAGTAACCGATGTTCCTGTAGATTGTCTACAAGACTGAAGAAGGTGCGGTTGTCCCTTTCGTTTTTTCTCCTCACGTTGTGAGGTTCCGTGACAACATATCGTCAGGGACTGTTCGTGATCCGGAAGCTGTCCTCGGGCCGTTATCGCTTGTACTCCCGGAAGGTCGATCCCAGGACGCGCCGGCGCCGGAACCTCGGAACCTTCAGGACGCGCGCCGCCGCCGAGCGCCACGAACGCGCAATTCAATACTTCAAACGTCACGGATAAAGATGTCACATCCGCTTGTCATCACACTCTTCCCGAGCACCGTCGATGCCGTATCAGCCGCCCGCGCCGTGCACGCGCTCGGCGTGTCCGAGGAGCAGCTGTCGATAGTGGCGCGCGACCATGAGTCAGAAAGCGAGATGGCGAGCGAAGTCGGTGGCACACCCGGAGCCGAGATCGAAGACTCGCGGCCGGCGGGGCGGCTCGGCGAGCTCGGCGCCCAGTTCCTCGCGGCGATCGCGACCGTCATGCCCGGCATTGGCCCCATCGTCATTGCCGGACCGCTGGCCGCGGAACTTGGCGAAATTGCCGGGCACGCGGTCGGGAACCTGCGGACCGCGCTGTCACGCGCCGGTCTGGACGATGATCGTATAGACCAGTGGGAGCAGATGATCGGGCAGGGTGCCATTCTCCTTGGTGTTCACGCCGTCACCGTCGAACCCGGGCCGATCGTCGAGGCGTTGCGGGCGCACGGCGCGCGCGATATCGTGACGACCATCTGGACCGGCGGCGAATAGAAAGCGCTTTCCTGCAGGAGCTGACGGAAATGAGCGAACCATCAGGACCGAAACCGGACAAAGTCATGCAAGTAATATCCGCCGGGTGGACGACGGCAATCCTCGGCTCGGCAACTCGGCACGGAGTGTTCAACGCGCTCGAGAGCGGCGGCGACAACGCCGATGGCGTGGCGAAGAAGACCGGGATTTCCGCGCGCGGCGCGCAGGCAGTGCTCGACGGTCTGACCGGCATCGGCCTTCTCACGCTCGAGAACGGTCGGTACAGCAATTCTCCCGAAGCGTCCACCTTTCTCATCAAGGGCAAGCCTGCCTATCTGGGCGGATTCGCGGAAGTCATGTCGGATTCGCTCAGCGACTGGGCCAAACTTCCGACATCGGTCAAAACGGGAGCGCCGGCGGCAGCGCAGACCGCGGACGTGCCGGACAACGAGTTCTGGCACATGCTGGTGCCGGCCATCGCCTCGCTGTCATTCCCGGTGGCTCAGATTGCGGCCGAAAGGCTCAATGTCGCGGGAGCCGGCCCGATCAGCTGGCTCGATGTCGGCGGCGGCTCTGGGGTGTGGTCGGCCGTGTGGCTCAAAGCCAACCCGAAGGCAAACGGCTTTCAGCTCGACTGGCCTGTCGTGAACAAGATCGCGAAGGGCTTCGTCGGAAACTTCGGTGTCGGCGACCGGTTCCAGACGATTGACGGCGACTTCCACGACGTCGATTTCGGCAGTCAGAAGTACGACTTCGCCATCTATGGACACATCGCGCATCAGGAGTCGCCGGCGAGCAATGTCGAGATCTTCCGGAAGTTCAAGAGAGCCCTCAAGCCGAACGGTACACTTCTGGTGAACGATTTCGTCCTGAACGACGATCGCACCGGCCATCCATTTGCGATGCTCTTTGCATCGCAGATGCTGCTCGGCACCAAGAGCGGATTCACGTGGCGGAAGTCCGATTACCAGCAGTGGCTGCGCGAGGCGGGATTCGGCTCGGTTGACTTCATTCCGACGCCAACACCGGCGACAGTGGTGGTCGCGAAGTAAACCGGACGAGGGTTCAGCGCTTCCAGCCGACGACCACGGCAAAACCATCCCGCCGCCAGACAACCTCCGTGCGAAGTCCGGCGGCACGCATCAACGCGATTTCGACGTTGAGCGGCATGTAGTGGTCTTCGTGCCCCCACGCGCGCAGATAGCTGGTTGTCTGAGCGGTCGTGTACGACTTCCGCAGGTGGTCGCGCCACGCCCGATGATGACGCGCAGCTTCCCGGCGGTCCTCCGCAGGGCAGCAGTCGGCGTTGACGCATACGCCACCCCGAGTCATCGCGCGGCTGATGCTCCGATACAGCCGCGCCTTGGCAGCGCGCGTCTTGATGTGGTGCAACGCGAGAGACGCGACGACGGCATCGCTCTTCGGCAGAGCCATGGCCTGAAAATCACCGGCTACGACCGAAGCCTTCTTCCCCAGTCGGCCCAGCGCGACGTCGAGCATGGCCGGATCGGAGTCGATGCCGACGATGCGCGCGCGCTTCGCGATGGCGGCGCACCGCGCCGACAGCGCGCCAGTCCCGATGCCAAGATCCAGAATCGTTCTCGTGCCAGAACTGATGACTGACGCCGCCGCATCGAGAAGCTCTTCGTAATACGGTACGAACGTCCGGATGCGCTGATCGAACTCGTCCAGATTGATACCGAGGTGTGCTTCGACACTCATCGGAGTTCCCTGGGTGACGCACTCGGCGAGTCGTGGCTGGCCTTCGTCGCGACTTCGAGATACGCCATCAGATCCTGCCGCTCGGTCTTGTCCTTGATGCCCTCGAACGGCATCCGATTGTTCTTGATGTAACCCTGCGGGTCGGCCACGTAGGCATCAATGGTCTCGGGGGTCCAGACGATGCCGCTCCGCTTCATGGCGGGTGAGTACCGGAAGTCGTCGCGTGAGCCCGCCTTGCGGCCGATGACGCCTTCGAGCGTCGGACCGAGCTCGTTCTTGAGCCCCGCGTTCAGCGTGTGACACGCGGCACACTTCGCAAATGCCGTCTTTCCTTTTTCAGGATCACCGGCGCCCGCACGGTCAACAACCGCAAGCGCACACAACACAACACCCGACACAGCTACCCAGACCTTCATCGTCAGGCGCGGACGAGCGGGCCCGGATTCTGCCGGTAGCGATGCGCAATGGCGTCCGCGGTCCAATAGGCCAGCGCGCCGACGGGCCCGGTCGGGTTGTAGGCCGAATTGTGAGGAAAGGCGCTCGCGCCCACGACGAACAGGTTGGGCACATCCCAGCTCTGGAGATAGCGATTGACGACGCTCTCTGCCGGGTTCGTTCCCATGATCGCGCCGCCCGTATTGTGCGTGGATTGATAGGGAATGATCGAATAGTCATCGCGCCGTTCGGCCGGTGCATTGAGGACCGTGGGGCCAAGAGCTTTGGCAATTTCGCGCGGTCTTCTCGGCCGCGAACGCGGCGACCTTGAAGTCGTTCTCCACGAAGTTGTAGGTGAGCCGAAGGAGCGGCTGGCCGAACGGATTTCGATACGATCGGATCGAGATCGTAGTAGTTGTAGCGGTTCGGCATATTGCTCGCGGTGCCGCCGATGCCCATCGCATGCTGGTACCAGCGGGCAGTCGCCTTCTTCCACTCAGAACCCCAGCGCGGCGTGCCGTCAGGGACAGGACGGTAGTGGATCGGCCGGCCCCCTGATGTGCCCATGCCGATCGTGGCGCCGCCGACGAACCCGTGGCGGCCGCGGTCGAAGTCCGGATTGGAATGGAAATCGTCGATGACCGCGCCGAGCGCTCCCGTTGCCGATGAAAGGATTGAAGTAGCGATCTTCGAAGAAAAGCATCGCGCCCGCGCCGCCCACCTGGTAGCAGTAATTCTTGCCGACGAGACCTGTCTGATTGACAGGATCGTAGGGCCGCCCGATGCCCGACAGCAGCAACAGATGGACGTTGTTGATCGCGTAGGCGCACAGAATGACGAGATCCGCCGGCTGCTCGTATTCCTGTCCCGTCGCCACATCGGTGTAGAGAACACCGGTCGCTTTCGTCCCGCTCGAATCGCGCAGCACCTTCGTGACCCACGCGTGCGTGCGTAGTTCGAAGTTCGGATTGCGCATCGCGATCGGGATTACCGTGATGTGTGGACTCCCCTTCGCGTTCGACTCGCAGCCGAAACGTTCGCAGTGTCCGCAGTACTGGCACGCGCCGAGCTTCGCGCCGTCGGGATTCGTATACGGCTGAGACGCGTTCGATGCGGGACGCGGAAACGGGTGATAGCCGAGGCTCGCGGTCGCCCTCCATGAACAGATCCGTCGCGTAGCTCGGCTGGAGAGGCGGCAGCGGAAACTCGCGCTCGCGCGGACCCTCGAAGCGATTCCCGCCCGCTCGAATCTGGCCCTTGAGGTTGCCGGCCTTGCCGCTGACGCCAGTAGTCCGTTCGAAGCGGTCGTAGTACGGCTCGAGCTCCTCGTAGGTCATGCCCCAGTCCTGCAGCGTTCATGTCCGCCGGGATGAACGCTTTGCCGTAGCGTTCCTCGTAGTGGGTGCGAATGGCGTGATCGACCGGCGGTCCAGCGCCAGCATTGCCCGTTCCAGTGCACGCCTGCACCGCCGACGCCTTCGCCGGGCAGGAACGAACCGAGCCGACGCATCGGGCAGCGCTGCCTCCGTGACCGATTTCGGAAGGTCAGCGTGTCGCGCACCGGGTTCTGCATCAGCTCGTGGCGGACGGCGAATCGCAGCTCGTCGCGGACGAGCGGCACGGCAAAGTCGGGATCGGTCGAGCGCTGCACGCCGCGCTCGAGCGCCACCACTCTGAAGCCGGCTTCGGAGAGCTCTTTGGACAGGATGCCGCCCGTCCATCCGAGTCCGACGATGACGACGTCCGTGCTCTTGAGCCTGGTGGCGCATGCCATGCTCACCTACGCCATGTCGGCGATGCTGGTAGGTTCGACCTCGTATTTCTTGTTGCGGTAGGTCTTGATGTGCTCGGCGTGCACGGCGATCACGCCCGGGAACCCGATCATCTTCCAGGACACCTTGTCGCGATTGCCGCCGTAGATCGGATCCGCGAAGAATCCTTCCATGGCGCTTGCGAGCAGGATCTCGAAGAACTCCTGCGCGGAAACGTGCTCGATGGCAAAAGTGCCGCGCTCGAGTCCCTGAAGCACGCTCGTCTGCAGCGCCACATCGAGGCGATCGAATTCCTTTCCGTGCGCCTGCATGCACGCCTGATTCACGGCCGCGATACCCGCGCGGTAGTACTCAGCCGGCGTCAGCGGCGACTGATAGCCCTGCGTAGGCGTCCCCGGCTTCCAGGGACCCTGCATGTAGAGGCGATCGCCCTTGCCCCAGGCGCCCGCCAGCTGCCGATCGATGAACACGGTGACGCCGCAGTCGGTGCCGTTCGGCGTCAGATCGTCGGCGGGAATCATGAGGTTGACCGCCGCTTCGAGGAAAGCGGCCTCTGGAGCTGTCAGAAACGTGTACGCATTGACGGGTGCTGAGGGCGCCGCGGTTTGTTCGACCGGTGAGGGTGAAGGCTCGGCCGCGCCCGTGACCGGCACGGTCGAGGCTGCCCCGCCGGCGGCCACCGCACCTATTGTCTTCAGAAACCGTCGCCGGTTCGATGCGCGTTGCCTCGCCATGACTTCTCCGAAGGAGCCGACGCCGGAACTCTACCATAGTCAAAACCTGACCAATTCGAGGCGGCGCCATCCGCCGGGGCCTCCAAAGTCGGGTGGATCCGGTTTTTCGATCGCATGGTGAATAATCCACAAGACGTCACGCTGTTCCCCGGCAGGTCACTCGGGTAACTGTCGTGTACTACCGAAGGAGACTGAGCAAGAGAATTGCAACGGTGGAATCTCATGAGCACGAGACGAATCGCTCGGTGGATGGCGGCTGGGGCCGGGTTCATGATGACGTCCTACGCCACATATGCCGGCCTGGCGTGGTGGCGGTATGGACAAGTAAGTCGTAACTCCGAAGAAGGCGATGCGCTGCTCGATCGGTTCATGCCGAGCTGTGAAGTCGCCGAGCGCCACCACGTGCGAATCTCGGCGCCCGCGGACATCACGTTCGCGGCCGCGACCGAGATGAACCTGCAACGCTCGCCCATCGTCCGGGGCATCTTCAGGGCGCGCGAAGTGATCATGGGGAGTCGGCGCGTGCGTGCTGAACACCCGCAGCCATTCCTGGCCGAGATGCGGGCGATTGGCTGGGGCGTGCTCGCCGAAAGTCCGGGACGCGAAATCGTGATGGGCGCGGTGACGCAGCCGTGGGTGGCCGACGTCGTGTTCCACCCGCTGCCGCCCGATGAATTCTCCCAGTTCAACGAGCCGGGCTTCGTGAAGATCGCGTGGACGCTCAGGGTCGACGAGATCGGTCCGCGGGAGTCCATCTTCCGGACCGAAACGCGCGTTGTGGCGACCGATCCGACGGCCCGGGCCAGGTTCCGACGGTATTGGGCGCTCGCTTCGCCGGGCATCATCGCCATTCGCTGGATGCTGCTCAACCCGCTCAAAGCGGATGCGGAAGCGCGCGCGAAAGCCGCCCAGTAGCCGGCCTGCAAGGTTCCGAGCGTTCCTCGTTCTCCCTCAGGCGGCCCAGTCACCCGGTCTATTGCAGTCGCAAATCACGTCTTGACAGTATTACAGTAATTTACTATTTTACTGTCATGGCGCCACGGGCCAGCGCTGCTGACCTCAGCCTCGGTGAACTCCTGACCGAGGCGCGAACGCGACTCGAAAAGGCGGGACTGGCCGCGCCTCATGGCGATGCGCGCGTCTCGCCTGTTCCCGACGAGCGCACCGTGCGGTATTACGCCACGCTCGGCCTCGTCGACCGTCCGTCGATTCAGGGCAAGGACGCACGGTACGGACAGCGGCACCTGTTGCAGGTGCTCGCCGTGAAAGCGCTGCAGTCGGAGGGTCTGCGCCTGGCGGACATCCAGCGCCGGCTCTACGGCCGCTCTACCCGCGAGCTCGGCGCCATCGTGGACGCCGCGCTGACGCCGAGACCCGCGCAGATTCCAGCGCCGGTCGTCTGGCGCGAAGTGGTGCTCGAGCCGGGATTGAAGCTCGTCGCCGATGAACATTGGCAGGCAGCGACGGAACGCCAGGCACTCGACCATCGGTTTCATGCGGCGATTGAGGCGCTGATGCCGCCTCAGTCGCGTCACCGCGAAGGAGACGATCAATGACGTCCTCAACCCGCTCGTCCGTTGACCTTGCCGAAGATGCCTCCCCACGCGCGGCTGGCATCGGCGTCCTCGAGGCGCTCGAAAAAGACAGCACCATCTCGCTGCCACTGGTCAGCGTGCAGATTGAGGCACGCGTGGTCCGAAACATTTCGCAGGTGACGGTCACGCAGGTCTTTCAAAACGATCATGCGAATCCCATCGAAGCCGTCTACACGTTTCCGCTCCCGGGGGCCGCGGCGGTCTCAGCCTGCGTGATGAAGGTGGCGGACCGGACGATTCACGGCGTCATGACGGAGCGAGAGCAAGCCCGCAAGCAGTTCGTGGAGGCGCTCGCGGAGGGAAAGAGGGCCAGCCTTCTCGAACAGGAACGCGATGATGTCTTCACGATGCAGACTGGCAACGTGCCGCCCGGCGAGAACGTGACGATCACGATCACCTATTCGGAGTGCCTCACACTCTTCGAGAATGGCGCGATGGAAGTTCGCCTTCCGCTGGTCATCGGCCTGCGCTACATTCCCGGAACCGTCACGGACGGCGTTCCGACGGGCGACGGGATCGAACCGGATACCGATATCGTTCCCGACGCCTCGCGCATCAGCCCTCCCCGCCTTTTGCCCGGTTTCGATCCGAAGACGGACCTCAGCATTCAGGTGGAGCTGATCGGCGACACCGGCACAGAGGAGCTGACGTGCTCGCAGCACGCGACGCGACTGCAGTCGGAACCGGGGAAGACGATCATCACTCTGGCGCGCGAACGCGAGCTCCTGGATCGCGACTTCGTGCTGCGCTGGCGCGTCGCCGGACCGTCGACCGCCCCATCGCTCGTTTACTACCAGTCGCCGGACGGCGAAACATTTGGCGCCCTGTCGATCCTGGCGCCAGCGCCGGACGTGACGGCTGCCACGCCGCGCGACGTGGTGTTTCTGCTCGACCAAGTCGGGCTCGATGACGGGCCGGAAGATTGCCGCTGCGGCCCGCGCCTGCTCCATCCTGCTCTCGACGCTTGGTCCGGCCGATCGCTTTGCGCTGCTGACTTTTTCGAGCGACTGGACCTGGCAGGGCGACTCGACGAACCCCTTCCTGAATGGAGATCAGGCCGGCATCGAACATGGTCAGCGTCTCCTCCGGGCCGTCGAATCCGACGGCGGCACGGAGCTCGACGCCGCTCTTGCAGAGGCACTGCAGGGGCTCAAGCGACTCGATCGCACGAACAGAATCCCCGTCGTGGTGCTCATCACCGACGGCGAGGTCGGCGACGAGCAGCCGGATTCTCAAACGCACGCAGGACCAGCGCGGCGAGACCAGAATCTTCACCGTCGGCGTCGACACCGCCGTCAACACCGGCCTTCTCACGCGACTCGCCGCGGTCGGTCACGGGACGAGCGCCTTCGTCGAACCCGACGCGGCCCTCGACGCCGCGCTCGCGTCAATTGCTCGCGAGATTGGCGCACCTGTCGTCACCGATCTCAAGATCAACGGACGGACGACGGATCTCGCGCCGGCCCGCCTGCCGGATCTGTTCGCCGGTCGATTCGTCAACCTCTTCTTCCGATCGAAGGCCGCTGAAGACATTACGATTCGCGGCAAGGCGGCCAACGGCAGGCCATTCGTCGTGACGGCGACGGCGACGATGGTTGACATGCCGGCGGTGACGCATCTCTGGGCACGCGCGCACGTGCGCGATCTCGAGGACCGCTACCGCACGGCCAACGGAAAAGAACGCGACGCGGTCAAGAAGGAGATCATCGCCGTGTCCCTCGCGAGGACGGTCCTGACGCGCATGACGGCCTTCATTGCGATCGACGATGTCGCGGCTGTCGCCGATCCGAGTCTGCGGCAGAAGATCGTCCAGCCCGTGCACGTGCCGGCTCAATGGGCGATGGCGATGCCCGCGGCTCCGCCCCGCCGAGCGGAGGGCTGGTGGTCGAGCAGCGCTTGATTAGCGGTGTCTTCCGGAATGACGAGCTCATGGATCTGGACACGCCCTCTCCGAACGCGTATCGAATGTCGCGCCGTCATGGCCAAGGTTCGCTACGGCCGCGCCCGTCACGAGTTCGAGGAAGGCCGCGCCAACCTTCGTCGCCTGCTCGAAAAATTCGTCTCGTCGGCCGAGACTGCGCTCCTGACGCGCGTCCTGCACGCCATCGAGCGGCTTCTGAAAGTGCTGGAGCGACAGGACCCGGAGCGATCCAAGTCGCACCTGGTCCTGCAGTTGGAGGAAGTCCAGCAGGCCGTTAAGGATCTGCTGAACAGGCGCACGGGGTTCGAAGCCCGCCTTCGCCGCATGGTGGACGAGCTCCAGGACGAGGACGAAAGCACGAAGAAACCTTTCTGGGAAAGGACGGTCTAGCGCACACTTGACCCGCACACACGAGCCCGGATACTGTTCGACCGACCACCGGGCCTGAACAGGTCCGGCGACGAGAACGGCCAGGTTTTTCCCGTTTGGTGGAGCAGGTCTGTCAACACCAGATAGCAGGAGGACACCATGGACTGGATCGTCACGCTCGTGATCGGCGGGATCGTCGGTTGGCTAGCGAGTATGGTAGCCGGCACCAACGCTCAAATGGGCCTTATGGCCAACGTACTCGTCGGGATCGTCGGATCGGTGATCGGCTTTTGGCTGGCTGGGATGATCGGCCTCGCGGCGTACGGACGCATCGCCGGGTGGATCGTGGCCATCGCAGGTTCAGCAATCCTCATCTTCCTCCTGAAAGCTCTCGGCGTATTCAAGTAAAGGACGACGCGATCGGGGCCGCCGGGACGACTCTCGAGCGGCCCTCCCTTTTCTCTCTCCTGTTCCGAGCAACTTCCCCTGACACGAAGGAGCGCAGCATGATCGTTCCCGTTCTCCTCCTCACACTGGCGCAAGCCGCGCAACCGGCGGCGCAGCAAACGCCCGCAACACCGGCGCTCCAGGCCTTCGCGGATGCCAATGCTCTCTATGAAAAGAAGGAAAACGACAAGGCGCTCGAAGCCTACGACAAGGCCATTCTGCTCGATGCCGCGAATCCCGATTTTCACATTGGCCGCTGCCGGACGCTCGCGCGCCTGCAGCGTCACGAAGACGCCATCGCCAGCTGTTCGAAGGCCCTTGAACTTCGGCCCAACGACGCGGCCGCGCTGCTCGATCGCGGACACTTCTATCTCAACCTGCACAAGCCGGAACAAGCGCTCGCCGACCTCGCCCGCGCAACGGCCTTGAACGCCGACGCATACGGAGTCGCGTACCACACGGCGCTCTCCTATTACGTGACGGGAGAGTATGCGAAGGCTGCGGACACTTACGAGAAGTGCATCAGCAATGCCAAGACCGTGGACAACACCGTGGCCTGCACGGCCTGGCAATATCTCGCCCTGACGCGCGCGGGTCGCAAGGACGACGCTGCCAGAGTGCTCGAACGCGTGACACCAGATCTGCAGGTGAAGGACAGCACGGCTTACTTGGATCGACTGCTGCTCTTCAAGGGCGTCAAGACAGAGGCGCAGGTCGCTCCGACGATGGACAAGGACGCGCTGACATTGCCGACAGTGGCCTATAGCATCGGCATCTGGCATCTCCTGAACGGCCGGAGCGATCGAGCCCGGAAGTACTTCGAAAAGGCGATGTCGCCCACGGCACAGAAGTCGGCCTTCGGCGCCGTGGCTGCAGACTTCGAGCTGCGCCGGATGAAAACGACGTCCCCCTAGCCTGCGCGTAGCGACGACCGTCCGGCGGCAGGACGATATCCGTCACGACGTATTCCTGCCCGCACCAACCGAGGGCGCGCCGACTCCGAGACAAAAGGAGACGAAGGGCCGAAAACCGCCTGCCCGGTGCGATAATGAGCCCGTCCTCATAACACAGGAGGTCGTGACGTGCCGGAGAAACTCGTCGGCAAGGATTACACGACGCCGGATCTCGTCGCCAAGGTCACGGGACGCGCTCGGTTCGCCGAAGACTTCCGTGCAGACGGGATGCTCTTCTGCAAGCTGCTGCTCAGCCCCATGCCGCACGGCCGCATCACGCGGATCGATGCGACCGCGGCGCTGGCGATGCCGGGCGTCAAGGCGATCCTGACCGCCGACGACCTTCCCGACCTCGAAGGCGCCGAACGCGCGCTTACGAACGAACCCTTCTATCAGGGCGAGCCGATTCTCGCCGTTGCCGCCGTGGACGAGCTCACGGCCGCGGATGCGATCGATCGCATCCTCGTGGACATCGAGCCGCTGCCGTTCATCGTCGATCCGCTCGAGACGTTGCGTCCGGGAGGACCGAACCCTCGGTCCGATGGCAATGTCTGGGCCCGCCCGGCCCCGCCCGGCACACCGCCGCCGCAGGCACGCCCTAAAGTCGAGACGCTCAAATGGACTGAAGAGGACTTCGCCGAGGAGAAGGCAGGCCGGCTGCCGATGGGCAAGACACCCGAAGGCTGGTCGTATGGCGATCTCGATGCCGGTTTCAAGGACGCCGCCCTCGTGCTCGACGAAACATTCGTGGTGCAGTCCACGAGCCACCAGACGCTCGAGACGCGAAGCGCGATGGCATTCTGGCGGAACGGCAAGCTCTACCTCCACGGCTCGACCCAGAGCATTGTCCGGACGATGGATCCGCTCGCGCGATGGGTGGGGCTTGATCCGTCGCAGATCGTGCTCGTGAGCGAATACACGGGGGGCGGCTTCGGGAGCAAGGGTGCTGGCGCCGTTTCGATGGCGATTCCAGCGCTCCTATCGAAGAAGACGAACTTGCCTGTGATGATGCGGATCAGCCGCGAAGAAGAGCACTACATCGGCCGCGCGCGGTGCGGACTCCAGGGACGCGTCAAGATCGGATTCCGCAAGGACGGCCGCATCACCGCGATGGATCTCTTCGTCATCATGGACGATGGCGCCTACGGGCCGTTAGGGGATCATCGCTCCGCGGGCAACTCCGCGTCGCTCATCTATCAGCCGATCGCCATGCGGTGGCGCGGTGTGGCCGTGCTGACGAACACGCCTCCGCGCCAGCAGCAGCGGTCGCCGGGTCCCATGCAGGCGAACGCCATCATCGAACCGGTGATCACAAAGGCCGCGAAGCAGCTCGGCATCGATCAGGTCGAGATCCGCAAACTCAATGCCCCCGAGGGCAAGGCGCTGTACGGCGCCCCAGGTGCCGGCGGCCAGCGTCCACACGTAACCAGCGCGTTCGTCAAAGAGGCGCTCGATCGTGGCCGAGAACTCTTCAAGTGGGACGAGCGCAAAGCGAGATCGGGAAAGCGCCAGGGGAGCAAAGTGCGCGGCGTGGGCGTGACAATCGGCCCGCACGGATCGGGTTCGATTGGTTATGACGGCCTGATGACGATTCGGCCGGACGGAAGGCTCTACGTGCAATCAGGCATCGGCAACCTTGGCACTCACTCCGTCATCGACATCGCCCGCGTCGCCGCGGATGTGCTCGCGATGCCATGGGACAAGGTCGACGTCGTCTGGGGCGACACGAGCAAGGGGCTGCCCTGGTCCTGCATGTCGGTCGGCAGCCAGACGACCCACGCGATGACGAGGGCGAATCACGCGGGCGCGATGGACGCCAGGCGGAAACTGCAGGAGATCGCGGCCCGAGATCTCGGCGGCTCACCGGACGATTACGAGCTCGGTGGCGAGCGTGTCTATCGCCGGGGCAGCCCGTCGCGAGGCCTGGGCTACGCGCAGGCCGCGACGCGCGCGATTGAGCTCGGCGGCAAGTACGACGGACACGACGTGCCGGCCGACGTGCATGCGGTGACGAAGAATGCGGCGCGGATTCTGGCGGGCGCCGGCCTTATGGGCATTGCGAAGGACACCTATCCACGAGACGGCGATACGTTTTCATTCGTCATCGGATTCGCGGAAGTGGAAGTGGACGTCGAGACGGGCAAGCCCGTGCTCGTGGACTATCTCGCGGTCGCTGACGTCGGAACGGTCGTCAACCCGCGAAGCCTCGGCGGTCAGATTCTGGGCGGCATCTGCCTCGGCGTCGGCCATGCCCTGTGCCAGAAATGGGTATACGACCAGCACTACGGCGTCGCGCTGGCGCGACGCTTCCATCACAACAAGCCGCTGACGATCCTGGACATTCCTCCCGCCATGGGATGGGAGGCTCTCGGTCTCGCCGATCCGGAGACTCCCGTGGGCGCCCGCGGCGTAGGCGAGCCTCCAGTTGGCGCGGGCGTCGGCGCCGTGCTCTCTGCGATTGCCGATGCCGTGGGCGAGGATGTGTTCAGGCGCTCGCCGGTCACGCCGGATGTGATTCTGATGTCACTCGAACACGGCAAGCGGATGCATGCGTCTCTGACCGCTCATCTCTAGTTCTCAGTGCTTAGCGGTTAGTGCTTAGTGCCGAACCAAGCACCAAGCACAAAGCACTAAGAACTGCCATAACGCCTCGCCCGTGTCGCAATCCGTGTGAGCCATTCCGCTTCTCGACGAAACCCCTCCTGATACGACTTGTACTTCGGCGCGATCGTCTCGAAGTACGGCCCCCAGTCGGGCCGCCTGCCGTCGGCGTCGACGACGCCGTAGTGACGCGCCAGTTCCCATGAGCTCAGCAGGTCGCCCGATCGATCGAACATCTTCGGATCGGCCGCAAGTGCCGCCACAGCGCGGCCAATAAAGAGCGGTGTTTCCGACTCGAGGAAGTTCCTGTCTTTCTTCCCTCCGTCACGCCAGTTGGCTTCGCTCACTTTGAAGTGATCGAGCATCGACTCGGAGCGCAGAAATCCCGGTGTGACGGCGACCGCCGTGATGCGGTGCTTTCGGAGCTCTTCAGCCATTTCAAAGGCGAGGAGCTTGAGTCCGCTCTTGACCATGAAATGGACAATCGATACGCCGCCAGCCAGCGTATCGCCTTCGGTGACCTCGACGATCAACCCGCTTTTTCGGCGAATCATCAGCGGAGCGGCATGGACGGCGGTCCGCAGGTGCGAAAAGACCGCTTGGCTTATGAGCGCGAGCCCCTGCTCGGCATCGGCCTTCACGAACGAGCCCGTCCACTTGAAGGTCGGATCCTCGCCGGCGACGCTGTTGACGAGAATATCCAGCCGGCCCTGATCCTTGTCGATCCGGGCGAAGAGGTTGCGCACCTCTGCTTCGATGGTATGGTCCACGCGCACGGAGATTCCGACCCCGCCGGCCGCGGTGACCAGCTCGGCGGTCTCCTCAATCGTTTCGGGCCGCTTGTAGGGCGAGGGCTTTCCCCGGACGCTCCGGCCCGTGCAGTACACCGTCGCGCCCGCCTCGCCGAGCGCGCGCGCAATCCCCCGCCCTGCGCCGCGGGTGGCGCCGGCCACGACCGCCACCCGACCCACCAGGGGTCCGGACAGGTTCGGGCCTTTCTTGTGGACGACCTTCTGGCGACCTTTTCGAGCCGTCGGCTTTGCCGGCATGATTCACCTCGCAGGCAGAATCATAAGTGAACGCGGACTGCTCATTCGACCCATCTAAATCCGGCATGCCTACGGCGTGAGGTTGCCGGTCCGCCAGCCCGTACCCTCCACGTGATATAGTTTGAACAGTGGTTTATTCTTCGAACAGCCGTTCGATCCAGGCTGCGGCAGCAGGCGCCCGTCCGCCCAGCCGGAGACCGACGATGCCAATCGGCATCGCTCGCGCCCGGCGCCGGGCGGAAGCGCGGCGCCTCGAGATCCTCCGCGCCGCCGCCCGCATCTTCCGCGAACGGGGCTTTGCGCAGACCGGCATGCGCGACATCGCCGAGGCGGCCGACCTCTCGTCCGGGAATCTCTATCACTACTTCAAAGGGAAGGACGAAATCCTCTACTGCTGCCAGGACCGATCGCTCGATCGACTCCTCAAAGCGCTCGACGCGGCTCGCGCCGCAAAATCGTCACTGATGCTCGATCGCCTTCATAGTCTCGCCATCGCGCATCTGCACTGCCTTCTGGACGAGTTCGAAGGATCCGCCGCCCACTTCGAGGTCGATGCCCTTCCGCCCACTCTGCGCGCGCGCATCGTCGCCAAGCGGGATCGCTACGAGCGAGGCGTGCGCGGCCTCGTGGCCGAGGGGATCGAACGAGGTGAGCTGGCAGGCCACGACCCGTCGCTGGCCACGCGGGGGTTTCTGGGCGCGTTGAACTGGACGGCCCACTGGTTTCGCCAGGGTGGCTCGCAGTCCTCCGACGAGGTCGCCGATCAGATCGCCGCGTATGCGATCTCGGGCCTCGTCAGCAAGCGAGGTAGCAGTGAAGGAACCAGAAACCGCCGCGGCTGACCGCGCCCACGTGCACCTTCGAATGATCGTGAACGGCGAAGCCACGCGGGTGTCCTTCGCCGCCTACAAGACCCTCCTCGAAGTACTGCGCGAGGATCTCAACCTGCCAGGCACGAAACACGGGTGCGAACTGGGCGAATGCGGCGCCTGCGCCGTCCTGCTCGACGGCCAGCCGGTCCTGTCGTGTCTGGTGCTCGGTCTCGAGTGCGGCGACCGCGACGTCGTGACGGTTGAGGGTCTCGTTCAGGATGGACGGCTTCATCCACTCCAGGAGACGTTCGCCGACTTGGGCGCGGCGCAGTGCGGCTACTGCACGCCCGGCATTCTCGTGACAGCCAAAGCGCTCCTTGACAGCACGCCGAACCCGACTCGAGACCAGATCCGCGAAGCACTCTCCGGCAATCTGTGTCGCTGCACCGGATATCAGCAGATTTTCGAGGCGGTCGAGGCGGCCCTCGTGAGCCGGGAGGAGTCCGGCATATGACGCGATCGCACGATCACGTGATCGGCAAGCCTCGTCGTCGGGTCGACGGCCGCGCCAAGGTGACCGGGCAGACGCGGTTTGCCGACGACATATTCCTGCCGCGGATGCTTCACTGCAAGCTGCTGCGCTCGACGATGCCGCACGCGCGGATCGTCAGTGTGAACGCCCAGAAGGCCGCGGAACATCCGGGCGTCCATCTGGTGCTGACGGGCGACGACTTCCCCATTCCGTACGGCATCCTGCCGGTCAGCCAGGACGAGCACGCGCTCTGCCGGGGCACGGTTCGTTTCGTCGGAGACCCGGTCGCGGCGGTGATCGCCCGCGACGAACTGACGGCATTCGAAGCGCTCGATCTGATTCACGTCGAGTACCGATTCGCTTCGCACGTTCGGTTCGCCCGAAGACAGCCTGGCCCATGCCGAACCGCGGATTCACGAGTACGGAGACGAGGGCAACATCCACAAGCTGGTGTCGCTCGAGTTTGGGGACGTCGAGCGGGCCTTCGCGGACGCCGACCGGACGTTCGAAGACACGTTCTTCTATCAGGGGAGCACGCACCTCCCCATCGAGCAGCACGCGGCCGTCGCGGCGAAGGATCCGGACGGCAAGCTCGTGCTCTGGTCGAGCACACAGACCCCGCATTACGTCCACCGCGCACTGGCCAAAGCGCTGGACATGCCCGCCGCTCACATTCGCGTCATTGCGACGCCCAATGGAGGAGGCTTCGGCGGCAAGAGCGACCCCTTCAACCACGAAGTCGTCATTGCACGGGCCTCATGGCTGCTCGATCGCCCGGTCAAGATCTGTCTGACACGAGAAGAAGTCTTCTATTGCCACCGCGGCCGTCACCCGGTCCTGATGCAGTTCAAGACGGGCGTCAAGAAAGACGGCACGCTGACGGGCGTGCAAGTGAAGACGCTGCTCGATGGCGGCGCGTATGGGTCGTACGGCGTCGCGAGCACGTTCTACACCGGCGCGCTGCAGACGGTGACCTATCACATTCCTGCTTACAAGTTTCAGGGGTGTCGGGTCTTCACCAACAAGCCGCCATGCGGTCCCAAGCGCGGACACGGCACGCCTCAGAGTCGATTCGGCCAGGAGGTGCAGCTCGACAAAATCGCCGACGCATTGGCGATCGATCCGGCAGAACTTCGGCTGCGCATCGTCGAGCGTCCAGATACGCTGACCGCCAACTATCTTCGCGTGGGCACTATCGGACTCCCTGAGTGCATTCGCCGTGTGGTCGAGAGCTCTGGCTGGCGCGAGAAGTTTCGCAAGCTGCCGAACGGTCGGGGCGTGGGCCTGGCGTGCTCGTCATATCTGTCGGGCGCGGGCCTCGCCATTTACTGGAACGACATGCCGCACTCGGGCGTCCAGTTGAAGCTCGATCGCAGTGGCGGGGTGACCGCATTCTGTGGAGCCACCGAGATCGGCCAAGGTTCCGATGATGTCCTCGCGGCGGTGGTGGCGGAAGTGCTGGGCATCGATCCGTTCGATATCCGTGTCGTGACCGGCGATACCGACCTGACGCCCGTCGATCTCGGTTCGTACTCGAGCCGCGTGACGCTCATGATGGGGAACGCCGCGATCCAGGCGGCCGAGCGCGCGCGCGAACAACTGGCTGCGGCTGTGTCGCGAAAGATCGAGGCTTCAAAAGATCGGCTCGTCTTCGCCGACCGTCGAGTCTTCGATGCGGAACAGCCTGAACGCGGCGTGAGCTTCGCCGAGGCGGTGTGCCTGGCCGAAGCGGCGTTCGGCACCATCGGTACCGTCGGGTCATACACGCCGCCAAAGTCCGCGGCACGATTCAAAGGCGGCGGTGTCGGTCCCTCGCCCACCTATTCCTATTCAGCTGCGGTCGTCGAAGTGGAGGTCGATCCGGTGACGGGCTGGCTGCACGTGCCGCGCGTCTGGATCGCCCACGACATCGGCCGGGCCATCAATCCGACGCTCGTGCGCGGCCAGGTTGAAGGCAGCGTATACATGGCGCTTGGAGAAGCATTGATGGAGGAGCAGGCATTCAGGCGCCTCCCGCAGAGGCTTTCGGCGGCGCTCGTCCACAAGTTTCCATCGCTGCTCGAGTACAAGAGTCCGACGTCGCTCGATATGCCTGAGGTCTTCACCGATCTTGTGGAGAATCCGGATCCGCAGGGGCCTTTCGGGGCCAAAGAAGTGGGCCAGGGCCCGCTGCTGCCGGTGATGCCGGCACTGGCCAATGCCGTCTACGACGCCGTCGGCGTCCGCGTCGACGAGATTCCGGTCACGCCGGAAAAGATTGTGAAAGCCCTCCAGGCCAAGGCGGAAGGCCGGCCCGCTCGATACGGTCCCACCGTGTTCCCCGAGATCGGATGGCCCGAGACGTTGCAGGTGCCACCACCATGGGCAGGGGGCGACGGACGCGCCATCAATGAACCTCCGCGATCGCCCAAGGAACACCGTCGCAAGGACGCGGTGACCCGGCCATGATGCGGCTGCCCGAGTTTCAATATCTGGCGCCGCGGAGCCTGAAGGAAGCGGTCGAGGCTCTTGCATCCAGGCCGCTCGACAGCATGGTCCTGGCCGGCGGGACCGATCTCCTGCCCAACATGAAACGCAGGCAGCAGGTGCCCGCGACCTTGATCGGTCTTCGCGGCATCCGCGAGCTGCGCCGCGTTTCGAATGGCGATGGCCTGACGCTCGGGGCGGGCCTTACACTCACCGAAGTTCTGCGCAACGCGACGGTGCGTCGCGATTACACGGGTCTCTGGCAGGCGACGGCTCACATCGCCACACCGCACCTCCGCAACATGGGGACGCTCGGAGGGAACCTGTGCCTGGATACGCGCTGCAACTACTACGATCAGAACTACGAATGGCGGAAGGCCATCAACTTCTGCATGAAGAAGGACGGCGACATCTGCTGGGTCGCGACCTCGAGCCCCAAGTGTCTGGCCGTTTCCTCCACCGATACCGCACCGATGCTCTGTGCCCTTGGGGCCACCGTCGTCCTCGTGTCTGCGGAGGGGCAACGAGAACTTCGACTGGCGGACCTGTACCGAAATGACGGCATCGACTACCTGACACGACGCCCCGACGAAATACTGACGGAGGTTCGCCTGCCACGCCCGGAAGGCTGGCGCAGCGCGTATTGGAAACTGCGCAGACGCGGCGCATTCGACTTCCCTGTTCTGTCCGTCGCGGCTGCCGTGCGCGTCAGTTCCGACGGCATCGTGGTTGATGCTCGACTCGTGCTCGGTGCGGTCTCGTCCCGCCCGATGGACTGTCCCGAAGCGGCGGCGACGCTCATCGGCCAGCCCCTCGATGATCGCACCATCCAGGACGCCGCCGAACGGGCATCCGTGCATGCGCGCCCGATGGACAACACCGACTTCGCGCTCGTCTGGCGCAAGAAGGTCGCGCGGAGCTTCGTCACGTATGCGCTCCGGGAACTTCGCGGAGACGATGTCCGCGACCTTCGAGTGCGCATTTCCCGTCAACCCGAACTCCTAATTCTTTAGTTGACAATGGCAGAGTTGCCTGCTAGAGTCCCGTCCTAATTCTTAATTATTTAGGAATAAGTCAGGATCAAATGGCGCGAAAAGCCTCGCCGACTCTGACCGACGCGGAGTCACGGCTCATGAATGTCCTCTGGGAGGTCGGGCCGGCGACGGTCAGCGACGTGGCGGGCGGGCTCTCTGGAAAGCCGGTGCTTGCGTACAACACGGTCCAGACGATGCTGCGGATTCTCGAACGGAAAGGTTACCTGACCCACGAGAAGGCGGGACGCGCATTCGTCTATCGGCCGCTGGTGGATCGACATCAGGCGCGGCGCCGGGCGCTCCGGCATCTTGTCCGGCGATTCTTCGACAATTCACCCGGCTTGCTCGTCCTCAACCTCCTGGATGACGACCATATCGATCCGGATGAAATGAAGCAACTGAAGAAGATGGTCGAGCAAGCATGAGGAGCACTCGATGACCGCGGGCGTCATCAACTGGCTGTGCCACGCCTGCGCGTTGACGGCCATCGTCGGCGCGCTTCTGTACGCCCGACGATCGATGAACGCCGCCACCCGGTACCTGATCTGGTGGGCCACGCTGGTATTGGTTCTGGCAATGCCGGGGCTGGCCTTCATACCCTCGAGGGCGACTGACTTCACGGCTTTCCAGGCGACCCTTTCTCCTTCACCGCAATGGTCACTTCTGGTGTTGAAGCCGTTGCCTCACCTGCTCCTCGTCCTGCTCATCGTGGCATGGCTGCTGTGGGTAAGCGTCTCGATCGCACGGATTGCCATCGCACTGCTCTGGCTGACGCGAACAAAGACGACGCTCCTCCCGATGCCCGATGGTGTGGAGCAGCGTCTCCACGTCTGGATGACGCTTCGCGGCCGCGGACGCCCGACCCGGCTGGCCCTGTCCGATCGAATCCGTTCACCATCGGTCCTCGGCCTATGGGCTCCTGTCATTACATTGCCGCTCGCGACACTCGACGACCTGAGCGACGATGAACTCGATCAGGTTGTCGTGCACGAGTACGCCCACGTGCAGCGCAGGGATGACTTGTCGATCTGTCTGCAGCGCCTGATCCATGCCGTCGCGGGCATGCATCCGGCCGTGTGGTGGATCGATCGATCATTGACTCTCGAACGCGAAATCGCCTGCGACGAGTGGACTGTCTTTGTCACGGGCTCGCGCAAGCGCTATGCGGCATGCCTCGCCAGGATCGCCATCGCGATGCAGAGTCGCGACGCCCTGACAGTCGCGCCTGGAGTCGCCCAGCTTCGACCGCATCTCAGCGCGCGAATCGCGCGTCTGCTTGACGACCATCACGAGACGGAAGCGACCCGGCCCTTTGTGACGATGGTCTCGGCATTGCCTGCTCTGACATGCTTGTCGCTCGGGCTATCCGTTGTAACAGCCGTCTCTGTCGAATATGCTGCTCCCGCCGCGACAATTGATGCGCGGATGGCAAGAAATGAAACAAGCCCTGTCGGGTCAGTCGATGCAGCCGATAGCATGACGAGATTGACGACACCGATTCAGCAGTCTCATCCGGCGATTGGACTAAAACCGTCCGGTCGATCAGCGACACCCAACCTCACCCTCCAGCTTCATACCATCCCGAAACAGTACGGACCGTCGGTATCCGCGACTCCTAATCTGGTGAACGAACAGGACACTTCACATCTCGTCGCCCGCAGGTATTCACACGATCTCGGGCGGGTTCTTCCATCGGTCGCGGGAATTCGCGAACCCGGCATTGAGGAATCCGCCGAACATCAGTGGCTCCAACTCGAATCGTCCGTCGTAACGTCCCCCTGGATTGCCGCCGCCAACGCAGGTACGGCGATCGGCATCGGAACACGTAAGGCAGGCGTGAAGACCGCGGGGTTGTTCACGCGCTTCGGCAAGTCCGTCGCCGGAGCGTTCTAGTCAGTTCACCGATTTCCGTCGGAAGGTCACTCGCATGAGCGTACATCTCGTGAACCCGAGCGATCTGTCGTTTGGTACTGCTGTCATCACTCCGCGCTGGCTGTACGTCCTGGCTGCCGCGACGCCTCGGAACTATGGTGATCCATTCATCATCGACGAAACGCTGGAGCCCTTCGACCCGGCCAGTATCAATCCGGGAGATGTCGTCGGCATCGGCATCCACACGGGCAACGCGCTTCGAGGCTACGAGGTTGGGCGGATGGCGCGAGAGCGTGGTGCGACGGTCGTGTACGGCGGCGTGCACGCGAGTCTCTTCCCTGAGGAAGCACGCGAGCACGGCGGCGCGCACGTCGTCGTCAAAGGAGACGGCGACCTGATTTGGCCGGTGATTCTGGGCGATTGCGCGAAGGGAACACCCCAGGCTCTTTACGACGGTGGCCGCGTGGACGGCGACTCGTTCCTGCCAGCGCGATGGGATCTCCTGCCTGCAGACAAATACATGTGGGGCTCGGTGCAGACGGTCCGAGGCTGCCCGAAGCATTGTTCGTTCTGCTCGGTGTGGCGCACCGACGGCCAGAAGCCGCGAGAGCGCGAGGTCGACGAAGTCATTCGCGAAATCGTCGAACTGCGCCGCCTGGGATTCCGGTTCATCCTCCTCGCCGACGACAATTTCTATCCGGTGACGATGGACGATCTCAAAGCGGCGGCACGCCGGCACGATCCGCGGTGGCTCGACGAGTTGACGGCAATCCGCAACCAGCGGATGGCGTTGATGGCGGAGCTGGCCCGCCTGCCCGAGGACCTCGTGTTCTACACGCAGATCACGATGGAGGCCGCCGAAGATGAGGGCTTCCTCGACGCGATGCACCGGGCCAGAATCCGTGGTGCACTGGTTGGCGTGGAAACCGTGACTCCCGAGGGGCTGAAGGCGATCCACAAGAACTTCAATTCAGCTGGGGACGGGCTCGTCGAGCGCCTGCAAGTGTTCAAGCGCCATGGCGTTCACGTTCTCGGATCGTTCATCTTCGGTTTGCCGACAGATCGGCCCGACACGTTCGCCGCAACAGCCGATCTGGCGCAAAAGGCGGGCATCGCGTTCGCACAGTTCGTCATGCTGACGCCGTTTCCGGGCACGATCGATTTCTCCAAGTGGGAGCGCGAGGCCAGCACGGAAAAGGTGTTGGGGGTGCCGTTGACGCGGTACTGGTTGATTCCCACGCGGATGCGCCCGAAGGTCTATATCCCGCATCCGGCGATGTCCGCGGATCAGATTCGGCAAGGCACGCAGGCCACATGGGACCGCTTTTACGGCCTCAAGATGACGTGGCAGCGGTCGAACTGCGTGAAATCGCTGCGGGCCCGGGTTATCTTCGTGCTGATCTCGAAGCTGTACCGTCAGATGTACGCCAACACCGGGATCGCCACCGACAGCGCGCGGCATGCCCGTTCCGCAAAATGGGCCCGGATTCTCGCTCGAGCCGTTCGGCACTTCTTCATCGCGACCCCCATGCCGGATCTCGAAGTCCCGACGGCGGTGACAACACCGGAGATCTCGCTCTCCAGCTAAGAGATCGACCTCGGACCACAGACCGCGCGCGGCGAGCATTCCCACTTGACCGACCAATTCGGTCGGATATACAGTGACGGAATTGAGACAGCATCTCACTTTGTAGGCCACCGTCCCGACCGCTTCCCCCAATGAAAACATTTCGCACGGTTCTCTTCTGGTGTCATCTGGTCGCGGGCGTCACGGCCGGCCTCGTGATCCTGATGATGTCGATCACCGGCGCACTGCTCACGTACCAACGACAAATCGTCGCCTGGGCGGAGCGGGACATTCGCTCGATTCAGACAGATGGGCATCGTCTGCCGCTCGACGCGATCGTCGCCGGCGCCTCTCAAGCGAGACCCGACGTCACGATCACGTCCATCATGTGGCGCGCCGATCCCACGGCACCGGTTGCCCTGACGATCGGACCGAGGCGCGTGCTCTTCGTCGATGCCTACTCGGGCCGCCTGCTCGGCGAGGGCTCGCGCGGCCTTCGCGACTTCTTCCAAAGGCTCACTGAATGGCATCGCTGGTTCGGCGCGAGCGCCGAACGGCGAACGACGGCGCGATGGGTCACCGGCGCCGCAAACCTGGCGTTCCTCTTTCTGGTGATCAGCGGCCCGTATCTGTGGTGGCCGCGGAAGTGGTCGAGGCAATCCGTCGCGGCCATCACGCGGTTCGATTTCACGCTGCGCGGCAAAGCTCGCGACTGGAACTGGCATAACGTCGTCGGCATCTGGTCGGCCGTGCCGCTCTTCTTCATCGTCGCGTCAGGCGTGGTGATGTCGTACCCATGGGCCAACGATCTCGTTTTTCGTTTGACGGGGAATGCCCCACCGACGCGGGTCGCTGAGGCTGCAGCTCCCCCGCGAGGCCGAGGCGAACAGCCGTCTCTCAAGGACAATCTCAAGGATCTGGGCGACCTGTGCGCGCGCGCCGAGGGTCAGGTGGTCGGCTGGCAGAACATCACGGTTCGCGTTCCCGAGTCCCCAGACGCGCCGCTCGCGTTCACGATCGATCGCGGCGACGGTCCGCGCCCGGATCTTCGTGCGCAGCTCATCTTGAGTCGGCCGACCGGCGACCTGCTTCGCTGGGAACCGTACGCGAGCCAGAACGGCGGCCGGCAGGCGCGGGCGTGGCTTCGATGGATCCATACCGGGGAAGCAGGAGGCCTCGCGGGCCAGACTGTGGCGGGCTTGGCATCGGCTGGCGGCGCTCTTCTCGCATGCACCGGCCTGATGCTCGCCTGGCGGCGCTTCTTCTCCCGCAGCCGAAGGCCGACGACGTTCACCGCGGCTGCCCTTGGCGATTCCGACAGGAAATCGACCGCGGCTTGATCAATTCGTCGCCTTGTCCCATGGATTCGGCCGCCTCCTTTCTTCAGCACGATTGAGCTCACGGAACCGACGCTCCGTGTTCGGCCGCGCTGCAGCGTTTGCCTGAGCCTGTGGTGATTCGATAAGCTCAGACTCTCTGGGAGACACAAGATGAAACTTCTCTTTGCACGCGCGGCGGCGGCCGCGCTCCTTGCCGCCTCGACAACCGGAATCGCGGGAAGCCGCGTGAGCGATCGCGTCGTCGAGCTTCGCGTGCCCGATCGTTCGAGCTCGACGCCATGGATCGCCGCGGAAGGCGGCTTCGTTGCCGTGGCCTGGGGTGCCGGCGACGCGAGCGGCACCGATGTCTTCGTCGCGACGAGCCGCGACGGCGGGACAACCTTCGCTCCGCCGGTCAGGGTCAACTCGCGAGCAGGTGAAGCACGCCTCGGCGGTGAAATGCCTCCGCGCGTCGCGGTGAAGCGACGCGCGGCCGGCACAGATCCCGAAGTCGTCGTGCTGTGGACCGCAAAGGGGGAAAGTACCGAGATCAAGCTTGCACGGTCAACAGACGCCGGACGGACGTTCAGCCGACCGCAATCACTCCAGTCGCTGGGCGCCGCCGGAGATCGCGGTTGGACGGCATTGGCGCTCGACAAGAATGGAGCGGCCCATGCCATCTGGCTGGATCATCGCGGTCTGGCCACAGCCGGCGCGGCGTCCGGACATCATACGCATGCCGGCCAAGGTAGCAGTTCAACCAAAGGGACGACCGATGGCGTCGCCATGGCTCAGCGCTCTGGTCTCTACTACGGCAGCAGCGAGGCTGGCGGCGGCGACCGTGAGCTGACCAAGGGCGTGTGCTATTGCTGCAAGACGGCTTTGGCCGCCGGGCCGGATGGATCCCTCTTTGCCGCCTGGCGACATGTGTACGCCGGGAACATACGCGACATTGCCTTCATGCAATCGGCCGATGGAGGTCGAACGTTCAGTTCGCCGGCTCGCATCAGCGAGGATCGCTGGGAGCTCGACGGCTGTCCCGACGATGGGCCGGCGATGGTGGTGGACGGAACGAAGACCGTGCACATCGTGTGGCCAACGGTGATCGGCAAAGCAAAGCCAGAGGGAGCGCTCTTCTATTCGTCCACGCGAGACGGCCGGACTTTTACTCAGCGCGTCCGAATCCCGACGCTTGGTGGTCCAAAGCCCAGTCATCCGCAGGTGGCGCTCGACGCGGGCGGGCGCCTCTTCGTCTCGTGGGACGAGATCTGGGCGGGTACCAGACAAGCGGCCGTGCGAACGATCACGATCGGCGAGGGTGGTGGAGCGACGTTCGGTCCCATCATGAAACTGGGAGCGGGGGCACCCGCCACCTACCCCGTGCTTGCCGCCTCTGCGGACGGCCTTCTGGCCGCGTGGACGCGCGGCGCCGGCGCCTCTTCAACAATCTTGGTGGGTCGAATCGAACCCGGCCATCTGCTTAACTCGAATTAGCCGCGTCGCTGTGATGGCGTAGGGCCCAGATGCAGACAGAGCGATGACAGACTGGACATTTCTCGCGCGGACCAAAGAGCTGGCCCAGGCATTTCTCGAGACGCTGGCCGATCGCCCGGTTGTCGAGCGCGCGAATCTGGAGGCGCTTCGCGCCGCGCTTGGCGGCCAGCTTCCGCACGACGGGATCGACGGAGCCACCGTGATCGAGGACCTGGCCAGGGATGTCGAGCCAGGCCTCGTTGCCAGCGCGGGACCGCGATACTTCGGTTTCGTCACGGGCGGATGCCTGCCCGTCACAGTCGCGGCCGACTGGCTGGTGACGGCCTGGGATCAGAACGTGGGCCTCTACGTCGAGTCGCCCGCCCTCGCGGTAATGGAAGATACAGCCGGCCGCTGGCTCCTCGACCTCTTCAGTCTGCCCTCGACCGCCAGCGTCGGATTCGTTACCGGCTGTCACATGGCCAACTTCACCGCGCTTGCCGCGGCGCGCCATGACGTGCTGCAGCGCGCCGGCTGGGACGTTGAGGCGGATGGCCTCCAGGGCGCCCCACGCGTGACGGTCGTGGTCGGAAACGAAGTGCATGTTTCGGTCATCGTGGCACTCAGGCTGCTCGGTTTCGGATCGCGCCACCTCATTCGCGTCCCCGTGAACGGCCAAGGCGCCATGCTCGCCGACGAGCTCGCGCGCGTGCTCGATCGCGGTCAGGGACCCACGATCGTCTGTGCGCAGGCGGGCAACGTGAACACCGGCGCATTCGATCCGATCGAACAGATTGCGACCCAGACACGGCCGCGCGGTGCCTGGCTGCATGTCGACGGTGCCTTTGGCTTGTGGGCCGCCGCCACACCATCGCTGGCGCACCACGTCCAGGGGCTCGACCGTGCCGATTCGTGGGCGACCGACGGACACAAGTGGCTGAACGTTCCGTATGACTCAGGGATCGTGTGCGTCGCGAATCCGGATGCGCACCGCTCGGCGATGAGCCTGACGGCCTCCTATCTGGTGCGCGGAGACGAACAGAAACGCGACGGGATGGACTGGACGCCGGAATCGTCGCGGCGAGCGCGGGTCGTGCCGATCTATGCGGCGCTGCGGACGCTGGGCCGATCGGGTGTCGCCGATCTCATCGAGCGCTGCTGCCGGCTGGCCCGCCGCGCCGCGGAAGGCCTCGCGCGTCATCATCACGTCCGCATCCTGAACGATGTTGTGCTGAACCAGGTCCTCGTGCGATTCGAGGCGCCGGACTTCGATCCGGACGTCCTGACACGAACCGTGATCTCGCGCGTCCAGCAGGATGGCACCTGCTGGCTCGGTGGAACGACGTGGCGGAACATGGCGGCCATGCGCGTGTCGGTGTGCAACTGGTCCACCGGCGAGGACGACATCGACCGCTCCGTTGCCGCGATTCTGGGCGCCTTCGATCGCGAGCGCGCCGCCGCGATCGCCTGACCCCTGCGACCCACGCGACTTCGGGCCGCGCCCGCCCACCATTCCTGTGGACAGGCCACTGGAGTTGTGCCATGCTCCTGTGGCCGCACCACAGGAGGCCTCTTGTCCGATTCGAAGCTCGATCTCCTCCAGGGCACGCTCGACCTCATGGTTTTGCAGACCCTCGCCGCCATGGGACCGCTCCATGGCTATGGCCTCGCGCGGCGCATCGAACAAGTGAGCCGCGACGCCGTCGTCCTCAACCAGGGAACCATTTACGCCTCGCTCGTCCGGCTGCAGCAGCGCGGATGGATTGCCTCCGCCTGGGGGACCTCGGAAAACAATCGCAGGGCGCGGTTCTATTCCCTCACCCGCCGCGGACGAGCGGCGCTCGCTGACCAGACCTCCGCCTGGGAGCGCGTCTCGGCCGTCATCGGACGCATCCTCGCGGCCCATCCTCCTGGGAGCAAGACATGACCGACTGGCTCCGCGTCACGCTGGCCCGTTTCCGCGCGCTCTTCGACCGGCAGCGGCTCGATCGCGAGTTCGATGAGGAGCTGAACAACCATCTCGACCTCGCGACGCGAGACTTCATCCGCCGCGGGCTGACGCCGGAGGAGGCACGGCGCCACGCGGTCCTTCGCTTTGGCAGTCGAATGGCCACCAAAGAATTGCATCGCGACGTTCGCGGGTTCCCCGTTGTCGAGACGCTGATGCAGGACCTTCGTTACGCGTGCCGATCGGCACGCCGCGATCCGACGTTCCACCTCGCATCGGTGCTCATCCTCGCGCTCGCGATCGGCGCAGGTACCGCCATCTTCAGCATCGTCAATGGCGTGCTGCTTCGTCCGGCGCCGGTTGCCAACATCGATCGGCTGGCCATGATCTGGGAAACCGATCGCAAGACGGGCACGACCCGCGAACCGGCCTCGGTTCCGGACCTCGCGGATTTTCGAACACGGTCGCGCACGCTGGCACAACTGGCGGCGTTCACGGCGGACGAGGTGAACCTGATCCCTCCGGCCGGCGATCCCGTGCGCCTCGCGGCGCTTCGCGTGAGCAGCGAGTTCATGCCTCTTCTCGGCATCACCCCCATCGTCGGCCGCACGTTCAACACATCTGACGACATCCCGGGGTCGAGCGTCGCGCTGATCAGTCAGGCGTTGTGGGAACGGTCGCTGGGACGCGATCCCGCCATCGTCGGCCACAGCCTGAGGATTGACGACCGTGCATTCACGGTCATCGGGGTGATGCCGGACGAGGCAGGTTTCGGCGTACTGCAGATTCTGTCGGCGGCGGCCTATGGTCGTTCGTTCGCGGACCGCGGTGTGCGCACCCAGGTGGATATCTGGACGCCTTATCCTGCGGACTATCGGACGTTGCCCCGCGAGACCCACCCGATCTTCGTGCTCGGCAGCCTCGCTCCTGGCATGTCTGCCGGCACGGCACAGGAGGAGATGGCGGCGATCATGACAGCGCTCGAGCGGGACTTCCCGTCGAACGATGGCCGCGGGGCATTCGTCGAGCCGCTCGCTGAAGTCGTGTTCGGCCCGGTTCGGCCGGCACTCTACGTCCTCCTTGGAACGGTCGGCCTCGTCGTGCTGATCGCGTGCGTCAACGTCGCCAACCTCCTCATGGCGCGGGGTACCACGAGGTTTCGCGAAGTGGCAGTGCGCACAGCACTCGGCGGTGGCAGGGCTCGCCTGGCGGCCCAATTCCTCGTCGAGGGCCTCCTGCTCTCTACCGTGTCCGCCGCGGCTGGTGTCGCCATCGCATCCATGGCCTTGAAGGCGCTTCTCACGTTTGCACCAGCCGATATCCCGCGACTGGCCTCTGCCACGATTGACGCACGGGTTCTTGGCGTTGCGATTGCCGTCTCAGTGCTCGTGGGCATCCTCTTCAGCCTCGTGCCCATACTTCAGGCGCGCCGGGTCGATCTCCTCTCAGCCCTCAAAGGTGAAGGTGGGTGGTTGACCTCGGCGGGCCCGGAACGCCACAAGGTCCGATCGGTGCTCGTCGCGGCCGAGCTCGCGCTGGCCGTCGTACTGGTAATCGGCGCGAGCCTGCTCGTCCGCAGCTTCTATCGCCTCCAGCGGGTCGACCCGGGCTTTCAGACAGTGGGAGTGCTCAAGGCGGAATACCAACTGCCCTCGTCGCGCTATCCGGCAGATTTCAGGGTGTGGCCGAACTTCAAGGAAATGCATCAGTTCACACACGCGCTCCTCGAACGCGCTGGCCGACTGCCTGGAGTAGATTCGGTCGCTATCGCCGGCAATCACCCGCTCGATCCCGGGTTCACCAATTCGTTCGCTGTCGTCGGCCGTGAGGCCGAAGCAAAGACGTGGCCCGAGATTTCGGTTCGCCGAGTCACACCAGGGTATTTCCGGACCGTTGGGCTGGCACTCACTCGAGGCCGATTGCTCGGTGACGGCGACGCGACAGCGGCACACGCGGTGCTCGTGATCAATGAAGCCGCCGCGCGTCAGTTTTTCGCTGGAAGAGAAGCGCTCGGCGCGCAGATCAGTTTCTGGGGGACGGCGCGGACGATTGTGGGCATTGTCGCGAACGAGAGGTTTCATGGACTCGCGGACCCCCCGCCGATCGCGGCGTACGCGCCGCTCGCGCAGGCACCTTCGGTCGGTGGAGCCGGAGTGTTGCTCGTCCGCACACGCCAGGATCCGTCCGGTCTCCAGACGGCAATTGCCGCCACCATCCGTGAGCTGGATCCGGGACTGGCCGTCTTCGGTCTCGAGCCTCTTGATGCCACGATGCTCCGGTCGGTTGCCGAGCGTCGATTCACGATGGTGCTTCTTGGATCGTTTGCGGCGCTGGCCCTTGCACTCGCCGCCATCGGCGTTCACGGCATGCTGAGCTTCGGCGTGGCACGCCGGACGAGGGAGATCGGATTGCGTATGTCGCTCGGCGCCCGCCCTGCGAGCGTCGTCGGCCTCATCCTCAGGGAGGGACTCGGAGTCGCGCTGGTGGGTCTGACCATCGGCCTCGTCGCAGCGCTCGTCGCGACACGAGTGCTCGCCAGCCTGCTCTTCGGCGTCACGCCGACCGATCCGTCGACGTTCGTACTCGTCGCGCTGTTTCTGGTGCTCGTGGCGTTGGGCGCCAGTTTCGTTCCCGCGCGTCGGGCGACGCGCATCGATCCTGCGACGGCCCTCAGGTCCGAATAGCCGCTACTGCGCGACCCGGGTCTTGAACAGGACGCGCAGCCGCCGACGGTTGAATGCGTCCGGATTGAGCCAATCGCTCTCGAGTGTCCGAAGCCTGACGCTCCGCCCTCTCTTTTCCGCGAGTCTGGGGGCGACCCGATGGATCGAGGAGCGGATTGCCATCGCTCGTCGTCAGCACGCTCCAGCCGCCTCACACATCGGCGTCGGCGCTCGACAAGGCCAGGCAGAGCGGACCATCGAAGACCGCCACGGTTTCCGAATCGGCCGTGGGCCAGTGCACCAGACGAATCGGGCTCTTGAAGCGCAGGTCGATCACGTCCCCTGATTGCCACTGACTTCTCCGGCATGCCGCCCGTGACGGCCCGCACCGAGCGAACCCACTTCAGATAGGCGATCGTTCGATCGAGATAGTCGGCGTTCCCGGTGACGCCGTAGAGATCGATCATTCGATAGAGCGAGAGCGAATGGTGCGTATGCGGCGTCAGCCCGGCGCGCGAGCCGATCCGTTGCGCCAGATCGAGCGCCCAGGAGTCCCCGCCAAGCTCGTACAACCGAACCAGGCCGTCCAGGCAGTGACCGTAGAACTCGTGAACGGATCCCTCACGCCCGCGATCCTTGTAGTAGTCGAAGCTCGACTCGAAGAACCGGCCGAGTCGGCGCGCGGCGTCGAGCACTCGCACTGCTCGACGCGTACGAGGACACCCGTGAGCCGGACGTCGGAGATTTTCGAAATCTCACGGCGTTCCGCTTTCGGAGAGCCCGAAGGGTTGCCCTGGGCCGACAGACTCGGGGACGCCACGACACTGACCGCAGCCAGCTGAAGACGTGAGGCGTGCTGGATTGAAGTCACGGCACCCATTCAATCCTCAAGCGAGGTCGCCGTCGTTCTCACATCGACCTGGCGGCGCCGCCCCTTTGCCTGCTACCCCGAGCCGGGCCAGTCGCCCAGTGCGCGTGTCGGGTCTTGTCCTCGGCCTCCCGTTCGACGTACCGTGCAAAGATGCGGGTTCGGTGCACGGTCCGTTTTCTCTTCTCGCTCGTGTTGATGCTCCCTGCGCCACGAGTCAACGCACAACAGGTGGAAGTGTCGTTCGGATCGGGGCTGTCAATTCCGGTGCGCGACACGACGTACGAGTCGAGATACCTTCCGCCTTTTCCGTTCGTGGACCATAGCGGCGTCGCCGGGCAGACCATCAGTCTGGAGCCTGGTCCCGGACCGATGTTCTGGGGTGCGCTCAACTGGCTGCGTAATTCAAGGGCCGGGCTCGAAGTTCACGTGGACTACCGGCGATCGTCGCTGTCAGGGGCGAACGCACCGTACGACATCGCGATCCGGTATGTCGCCCGCCAACCACCGGACTTTACGCCGAGGGAATTCGAATTCAACAACTCATTGGCGTGGCCCGACACCGACGGACATCTCGACCAGCTGACCGTCTCGGCCGGCCTCGTTGTGCACGCGGGCCGGCTCCAGGGTGCGGGCGCTCGCGTGTTCATCGGGGGCGGGATTACAAACCTTCGTGGACAATTCGACTCGCTCGGCTACTCGACGTTCGCGCTCGGCGGGCACAGCGTCATCTTTCCCGAAGATCATCAGGCCACGATGTCCCTGGAGTCGACCACAACATTCGGGATTGGATTGGGCGCGGAGGCTCATGCGCCACTCAACGACCGCGTCGCGCTGGTGGCGGGCTATCGCCTCTTCATCCCGCGCGAGATGGAGGTGCCTCTGCGCGTCGAACAGCTCACGCCGATTGGCGCGACATTCCGTGATGTCACGGTGGACGAGGCACAGGTCGCGCTCGCGCCGGCCCCTCTCCGGATCCGGCCGATCACCTCTGAAATAACCGCGGGCCTTCGCGTGCGCTTCTAGCGCCCTCTTCCCAAGTTTTCAAGCATGACACCTGGCCAGCGACGACGAGCCGTCACCAAGCTGAAGCGATCGGATCCCGTCATGCGACGCATCATCGAGGCCGTGGGGCCGGTCCGCATCACGTACCGGGAGCCGTCGTTCGAAACGCTCGTGCGATCGATCGTGTTCCAGCAACTGAGTGGCAAGGTGGCGTCGGTCATCTTCGCGCGGGTCGAAGCCGCAGTGCCCGGCGGTCGCCTCACGCCCGCCGCCATTCTCAAGCTCAGGCCGTCACAGATGCGCAGGCTCGGGCTGTCGAGCCAGAAAACCACATACATCCGCGACCTCGCGCGGAAGACTCAGAAGGCGCATCTGCAGTTCGACAGGCTTCACGCGATGCAGGACGAGGAAGTGGTCACCCACTTGACCGCCGTCAAGGGCGTCGGCACCTGGACCGCCCAGATGTTCCTGCTCTTCGCCCTTCGGCGCCCTGACGTGATGCCGACGGGCGACCTCGGTATCCGGTCGGCGATTCGCCGGGCGTATGGCCTGAGCGACCTGCCGTCTCCAGAGAAGATCGACGAGATTGCGCGTCCGTGGCGCCCCTACTGCTCGATTGCCACGTGGTATTTGTGGCGCAGCCTTGAGGCGTGAGTCTCGGGCAGCATAAGATTATGTGGCGGCTGAGCACACCCGGCCGCACCACCCCTGACTGAGAGGTGCCATTCATGGCGAATCGAACACGCCTTACTCACCAGAAGCGAGAGCGAGAGCGAAACCTGCAGGAAAAGCGCAAGCAGAAGATGGAGCGGCGCATGGCCGCGAAGGCTCAGCGGGCGAACAACCCGCATCATTCCGGGGGGGAAGATCCGGATCTGATCGGCATCAAACTCGGGCCTCAACCGCGAGAGGATGAGGAGTAGATTCAATCGTGAAGGTGGTCAGGGCGACGTGCGGCCTCCGCGCGAAGGCGACAGCAGTTCCTGCAGTGTGCGGATGCCGTCCGTGATCACGACGTCAGGCTTCTCCAGAAACGCCGCCCGCATCGTCTCCATTGTCACCGGCACACGCACGTCGGGCGTAACCCTTCCATCGAGACTTTCGTCGCTGTCGAGCTGAACCACACCGTTGATGTCGGTGGACTGGCGTTCGGATAGCCGAACGTCAGACCATCCGCCATTCTGACCCCGGCGCCCGACATGCCGAACGAGTCGAACCCGCCGTGGAAGCCCACGACTCGACCCATCGGCGCACCTTGGACGCCATCGTCGGCGTTCAGGTCCTGACCGGTCGGCTGTCAGGCCAGAATCTCGTGAATCACGTTGCCGGACACGTCGGTCAGCCGGAAGTCGCGTCCGCTGTAGCGGTAGGTGAGCTTGGTGTGGTCGATGCCCAGCAGGTGGAGGATCGTCGCGTGGAGATCGTGCACGTGAACCGGCTTCTCGATCGCCTTGAATCCGAAGTCGTCGGTCGCGCCGTAGATGGTGCCGCCCTTGACGCCGCCGCCGGCGAGCCACATCGTGAAGCCGAACGGATTGTGATCGCGACCGTTCTGGAAGCCGCCCGCGCCGGCGCCGATCTCCATGACGGGCGTACGGCCGAATTCCGATCCGCAGACGACCAGCGTGTCGTTGAAGAGGCCGCGTCATTTCAGGTCTTTGATTACGGCGGCGAACGGCTGGTCCGAATCCTTCGCGTTCTTCCGGTGCGCCTGGATGTCGATGTGCGCATCCCACGGATCGCCCTTCGCGTAGTAGACCTGCACCATCCGCACGCCTCGCTCGACGAGGCGGACCGCCATCAGGCAGCCGCGCGCGGTGCTGCCGGGGCCATACAGCTTGAGCGTCGCCTCGCTTTCCTTGCGGACGTCGAAGACGTCGGGCGCTTCCGTCTGCATGCGATAGGCGACTTCCATCGACTGGATCGTCGCCTCGAGCTGCGGATCGCGGACGGTCTCCCGATCGATCTGCATCTGGTTGAGCGACTTGAGGAGATCCAGCTCGCGTCGCTGTTCGGTGGACGTGAACTTGTCGTTGTGGATGAACGAGATCAGCGTTCTGCGGATCGAAATCCTCCTCGATGATCTTCGTTTCATCCTTGCTCGACCCGGTCCGGGATGTACGTGCCCTGGTGAACGGCCGGCAGGAACGCGCTGTTCCAGAGCGGCGGACCCACGGTCGTCGGCACTTCGGGGCAGAGCACCACGAACCCTGGCAGGTTCGTGATTGTCGGTGCCGAGGCCATACGTCAGCCATGATCCGAGCGACGGCCGGCCGACCTGCGTATGGCCGGTGTTCATCATCAGCATCGAGGGTTCGTGGTTCGGGATGTCGGTGTAGACGGAGCGAATGAAACAGATGTCATCGGCGCATTCGCCGACGTGCGGAAACAGCTCGCTCACGTCCATTCCGCATTGCCCGTACTTCTTGAACGTGTACGGCGAACGCATCAGCGCACCGGTCTTTCGCTCGGTCGCGATGGTTCCGCCAGGCAGCGGCTGGCCATGATACTTGTCGAGCATCGGCTTCGGATCGAAGCTGTCCACCTGCGACAGGCCGCCGTTCATGAAGAGAAAAATGACGCGCTTGGCTCTGGCGGGATGGTCAAGTTTCCTGATCGCGACCATTCCATCATCTGACTGCAATCCGCCCGCGCGCACAATCGACTCGCCGAGGAGACTGGCGAAGGCGAGCATGCCGAAGCCGTTGCCCATACGGCAGAGCGCATCGCGGCGGGTCAGGGGCGCTGGAGCCTTGTGGAGCAATCGAAGCATCCGGAATCCTGTCGCGTCAGTTCACGAAGAGAAATTCGTTCGAGCTGAGAAGAATCTTCACGTAGCGGCCCCACGACGTCACGGGCAGCAGTTTCTTCTCCTCCGTCTTGTCCTCGACGCCGGCCACTACACCCGCCATCATGCCCTGGCCGGTCACGGCCGGATCGTCGTCGGACCGGCGATCGGTGGCTGGGGTCTTCGGCTTCGCCGACTTCGGCTCGGCCCCGTCCTTCGCCAGCGCGGCTTTCCGCTCCTCGTACTCCTTCATCGGCTCCGCCGACAGGTAGTCCAGTCCGGCGCGAATCTCCGCGTCGGTCGCTTCTCTTCCGAATACGAGCTGATATGCCTTTCGGATGCGGGCCGCGTTGTCGGGCGCATCGGCGACCCGGCGCGCGAGCGCCTCGGCCTGTTGCTGCATGAAGTCGCTGTTCATGAAGAAGAGACGCTGCAGCGGGACGTTGGTCGCGAAGCGCTTCTCGCTCGACAGGTTCGGACTCGGAAAGTCGAAGAGCTGCAGGTACGTATCGAGCTTGAATCGGCTCACCTTTCCGTACACCGTGCGGCGATTGTAGCGCGGTGTCAGCGGCTCGGACGGTCCGCCCACCTTCAGGTCGAGCGAGCCGGACACGGCCAGCACCGAGTCGCGAATCTGCTCGGCGCTCAGCCGATGCCGGTTCGCCCGCCAGTAGAATCGATTGCCGGAATCCTTCTCGAAGGCCTCCGCCGAATAGGCGTCGCTCAACTGGTAAACCGCGCTCAACATGATCGCCCGATGCAGCTTCTTGATCGACAGGCCGTTCTCCATGAAGTACGCGGCGAGGTACTCGAGCAGCTCGGGATTCGTCGGGCGCTCACCGGTGACGCCGAAATTGCTGGGCGAGTCGACGAGTCCGGTCCCGAAGTGCCCTTTCCAGATGCGATTGACGATCACCCGCATGGCGATTGGCTGCTTCACGATTGCGTCGGCGAGCTCGAGCCGTCCGCTGCCGTGCGTGAACTGCAGTGGCTCGCCCTCGCTCAGAATCGACAGGAATCGCCGTGGCACCTCGTCGCCGAGCTTGTACGGGCTACCCCGCACGCTCACCTTCAGGTTCACCGGCTTCTCTGACTCCGACACGCCGTGCGCATATGGATACTGCGGCGGCAAGGCCTTGCGCATCGCGTCGATGTCCGCGCGCAGGTCATCGATGTATCGACGACGATCGGCGGCCAGTTGCCGCTCGAGGCCCCACCCGCTGAAGGTGAGCAGGCCCGGCTTGACCTTGTCGTACATCTGGCTCGCATCGAAGCCCTCCTCCAGATCGCGCTGAAAAACGTCCGTCCAGAGATTCGTCTTCTCCACCGCCATGCTCTTCAGCTCGAGCCCGCAGCCCGGACAGAAGTCGTCGTTCGTGATGAACTCGTTGGGCAGATTGGCGGGTTGCTTCTTCTTGGTGCCGGGCAGCGCCTTCGCCGCGATGATCTCGTTTTCTTCCTTCACCTCTTTCTTTTCGAACATCACGTCGAGCAGCAGGGTCTGGAACTCGTCAGCGAGCGTGCTCGCCTGCTCCTCCGAGCCGCCGGCCTTGATCATCTCCTGCCATTTCGTCAGATACGGGTAGAACTTCGGTGGCTTGGCGAGGAACCTGATCCATCGACTGAAGAGCTCGTAGTCGAGCTTGTTGTCCTCGGCGACCCTGGCCATGTCTTCCTTGCCAGGACCGGTCACCTTGTAGGCGGCGCGCATGTATTTCGCCGCCTGCAGCGCCAGCGTTTCGGCCAGCTGCCTGCGTTCTGTCGTCTGGAACTCCTCGAGGAGTTTTTCCTTGTTCTCTATCTTCTTCGTCCGGGTCTTGTAGTCCTCGACGACGGCCTTCGGCGCCAGCGGGTACTCGTGATAGATGGTGTTAAGGAACACGCCGGCCAGCCGTAGTAATCCGAGGTCGGAATCGGATCGTACTTGTGGTCGTGGCACCGCGCGCACCCGACCGTCAAACCCAGAAAGCCGCGCGAGACGACATCGACGCGATCGTGGCGCTCATCGGCCTTGGTGATTTCTACCGCACCGTTGTCGTAGAACCACGGACCCAGCCCGAGGAACCCGAGGCCCGGCAGCATTTTCACACGCAGCGATTCGTCAAGGAGATCAGCGGCAAGCTGCGACCGCACGAACTGGTCGTACGGCATGTCGTCGTTGAAGGCCTTGATGACCCAATCGCGGTAGAGGTACGCGTTCGGGTACGGATTGAAGCCGCGCGCCATCGGATCGAGGCTCCGGTAGTCGTCTTCTCCGTACCGCGCCACGTCGAGCCAGAGACGGCCCCATGCTTCGCCGTAGTGCGGCGAGTCGAGAAGTCGATCCACGACCTTTGCGAACGCGTCAGGTGACGAGTCCTTCTGAAATGCCTCGACTTCTTCGACGGTCGGAGGCAGGCCCGTCAGATCGATCGTCGCTCGACGAAGGAGCGTCAACTTGTCAGCCGGCTTGACTGGCGAGAGACCTTCGCGCTCGAGCTTCGCCAGCACAAACCGATCGAGGTCCGTGCGTGGCCATGCCGCATCGTGTACGTCAGGGACCGGCGGCTCCTGAATCGGCTGAATGGACCAGAAAGCCCGCTGTTCGGGCTTGATGACATATCCGCCGGCCGCTTTTGCCGACGTCGCGACTGGCGCGATCGGAGTTCCGCTCGCAGCCGGCCACCAGGCGCCCGTTCGTACCCACTCGGTCAGCGCCTCCACCTCGTCTGCCGTGAGCTTGCCCCCCTTTGGCATTTTCTTGACGGTCGTGCTCGTCTGTCGGACCGCCACGATCATCAGGCTCTTGTCCGGATCACCGGGCACGATGGCCGGACCCGATTTGCCGCCCTTGAGGAACGCCTCGCGCGAGTCGAGATGCAGTCCGGCTTCGGCATCGTCGTCGGTGTGACACTCGTAGCAGTTGTCCGCGAGGATGGGTCGAATCTTCGACTCGAAAAACTCCAGCTGGCCCGCTCCGGCTGCCGATCCTTGAGGATCGGTCGACGAGGATTTCACCTGATCGACAGCATGCGAAGGAATGAGAACCGCCCACGCGGGAAGAGCGTTCCGCGCAGATCGCACCGCCCCTTGAGCATGGAGCCCAAGGGCTGCGGAAACAATGAGGGCCAATGTCGCAATCAGCGAAGATTTCGGCCTGAGGCCCGACATGTTGGGTTCCGTCTAGAATACACCAGACATGCTGAGAGCCTTTCTCGTTACAGTTTTGGTATTGACCCCTCTGATACCGCAGACCCCTCCACGCCCCGTCAAGCCCGGCGTCACGACGCCGGGTGTCCGGATTCCGATCGAGAGGCTCAAACCCGACGCGGTCTTCCCGGTTCCCGGTACACCGGACTGGCTCGCGATCGACGACGCGGTGTGGGTCTCGAACGAGCCGAAAGACAGCGTGACGAGGATGGATCCCAAGTCGAACACCGTCGTCAGCACGATCACCGTCGGCAAGGCGCCCTGTTCCGGTCTGGCAGTCGGGTTCGGCACTCTATGGGTGCCCAACTGCGGCGATCGCACGATGTCGCGTGTCGACCTGAAGACCGGACAGGTCGTCGCTTCGATCGCGACCGGGATTGCGGACGCGGAGGGCTCCCTCGCGGCCGGCGCCGGCAGCGTGTGGCTGTTGACGGACGACAAGGGCACGCTCGCGCGGTTCGATCCCGACACCAACAAAGTCGTCGCCGAGATCTATGTCGCAGCCGGTTCGTACGCCGTCGCATTCGACGAGGATGCCGTGTGGATCACCAGCACGTCGAAGAACGTCGTGACCCGCGTCAATCCCTACACGAATCTCGTCGTTCAGACGATTCCCGTCGGGCCGGCTCCGCGCTTCCTGACGGTGGGCGAAGGTGGAGTCTGGACGCTCAATCAGGGCGATGGCAGCGTCTCGCGCATCGATCCCGCCACCAACAAAGTCGTCGCCACAATCGACGTGGGCATTCCAGGCCCTGGCGGCGAGATCGCGGCGGGAGAAGGCTCAGTCTGGGTCACGTCCTTCGACTTCCCCATTTCCCGCATCGATCCGGAAACCAACAAAGTGGTTCAGCAGTTTGTCGGGCCTGGCGGCGATTCTATTCGCATCGGCCACGGATCCATCTGGCTGTCCAATCTCCGCGCCGGAAATGTCTGGCGCATCGATCCTCGTCGAATCGAAGCTACGCTGGCCGAGTGACCGCTATTCGTCCCTGAGCACGCGCATGGGGTCGAAGCGCGTGGCACTCCAGGCCGGCACCAGACTGGCGACGAGGGCCGCAACCGACAGAATGCCAACCATCGACGCAAACGTCGCGGGATCACCAGGCGGGATCTTGAAGAGCATGCCGGCCATGACCTTCACGAGCGCGAACGAGGCGAAGAGGCCCACGGCCATTCCTGCGACGGCCGGGCGCAGCCCCTGACTGAGGACACGCCCCATGATGCCTCGACGTGTCGCGCCCAGAGCCATGCGGATTCCAAATTCCTTCCGCTGCTGGTTGACACCGTAAGCGATGACGCCATAAACGCCGATCGTCGCGAGCATCAACGCCGCCACCGCGAAGAGACCCATGAGCTGCATCGAGAACCGACGCTCCGCCATCGACGCGCTCATCAGATCGCTCATCGTCCGAACACCGAACACGGGAATCTCCGCGTCGATGCTCTTCACTTCCCGCCGAACCAGCAGAGCGAGGCTCGACAGGTCGCGCGTACCGCGCACGGCCAGAACCAGCTGCAAGCTGGATGATTGCAGGAGCGACGCATAGATGTGAGGCTGCCATGCCTGCTCGAGCGTGTCGCTCTTCACGTCTCGCACGACACCGATGATCTCGAGCCACGGAGCCGTGGAAGTCCTGCCACCTGGTCTGATGCGCTTTCCGATCGGATCTTGGCCGGGCCAGTATCGATCGACCATCGACTGGCTGACGACGACGAAGCGGGTTGCGATGGCCGCATCGCGGTCCTCAAAGTCACGGCCACGCACGAGCTCGATCCCCATGGTGTGAAAGTACGACGGTGTCACGGCCACCGCCTGCGCTCGGGCAAGACCCTCCATCTCGGCTCCGCGACCTTCGATGGTGAACGAACCGTTGCTGGGCCCCGCAACGAACGGACCTGAGAAAGGCACGGTCGTCGCCATCGCCACCGACGTTGCACCGGGAAGAAGACTGGCACGTCGAATCAGCTCCCGTATGAAATGGAGTCGCCGTTCGTGCTGAAAGTACGGACCGGTCTCGGGTTGGTTGGGCTGCGGCAGCCACATGCGCGCGACGAGGAGGTTGCCCGAATCGAACCCGGGATCGACCCGTTGCAGCTGCCAGAAACTTCGGACGAGCAGGCCAGCCCCAACGAGAAGCACGAACGCCAGCGACATTTCGGCCACAACAAGAGACCTGCGCGTGGTGTTCTGAGAGGGTGGAGCGCTCCTGACGCCGTCCTTCAGGTGTTGATGGATACCGGCCGCCGAGGGCTGAAGAGCCGGCACGAGCCCAAAGACCAGGCCGGTTACGATGGATACGCCGAGCGCGAACATCACGACACGAAGATCGACCGAGACCTCGTCGAGGCGGGGAATGCTCGCGGGGCTGAGGCTGATGAGAAAATCCGTCGCCCAGAGCGCGGTCAGGAGGCCAAGTCCTCCGCCGATCAGGGCAAGCAGCAGACTTTCTATCAGCAGCTGCCGCACCAGGCGCGCGCGACTTGCGCCGAGCGCCCGACGGATCGCCGTCTCGTGTCGCCGCGCCGCCGTGCGCGTGAGGAGCAGGTTCGCGATGTTGACGCACGCGATCAGGAGGACGAACCCGACTGCCGCCAGCAGAGTAAGCAGGGACTGTCGCACGGATCCCACAAGGTCGCTCTTGAGACCTTCGGCGTGCGGTCGCCAATGGGCCTCCGCTGGATAGTCATTGGGCGCCTCGACTCGCAGGCGATCGGCCATTCTGTCGAGACGATGCTGGGCGTCGGCGAGGCTGACACCGGGCGCCAGGCGCGCGAGAACGCCGCTCAGGAAGTTCGCGCCGCGCCGCGGCGGACCGAATGGCGATGCCCGGTATCCGGACGGTGCCCACACGTCGACGTCCGAGGTGATGCTTCGTCCGGGGTGGCGAAACTCCGCGGGCAACACGCCGATCACGGTGTACAGATCGGCATCAATCCGGATTCGTGACCCGACCACGGCAGGATCGCTGCCGAAGCTGCGGCGCCAGAACCCATCGCTGATCACCGCCACTTCCGCGATGCCCGGTACTTCATCCTGCGAACCAAAAACACGACCGTGCGCGGCGCTGACGCCCAGCAGCTCGAAGTAATTCGCGCTGACGAGCAACGTGTCAACGCGCGCCGGCTCGTCAGTCCCGGTGAGATTGGCGCTGATGGGATACACGCCGGCCGCTTGCGTGAACGCTCCGCTGGCGCGGAGATCGTCGAGTTCGGGAATCGACAGCCCGACGTCCTGGGCATTGACGGTGCCCACTTCCCCGGTCACTTTGACGAGCCGATCCGGCTCGCGGAATGGCAACGGTTTCACGACGATGCTGTTCACCACGCTGAAGACGGCGCTGTTGGCACCAACGCCGAGGGCGATGGTCAACAGGGCGACAAGCGTGAAGCCTGGTGTCCTGAGAAGTGTCCGGGCGGCGTAGCGAACGTCGGAAAGCACGGTGTCCATAGGAGCTCCCTGCCTGCGGGCAATCGACCAGCGGATGATGGATCTCAAACGCCGTACCAGCCCACACCTCGGGCGTCCCTCGATCGATGGCCGGAAATCCAGTCCTTCGGCGCAGTCAAGCACTGCCGACGCGCGCGACTGGGACGGGAGCGTCCGCATGCGAACACCGGTGACAGGAGAAACGCGCAGATTCCTGCCTTGAGGGGGACGAACCAGGCGGTCACGGAGATGAAGGCAATCGTGGCCTTCGTTAACGAGTCGACCTTTCAGCGGGCGAAGGTCCTCCTGACCGCCGGCAGTCGATCCCGCCACCGCGCTTCGAAGCGATTAGGGACTGGTTCTGGATTAGGCGACGCCCTCGGCGACGTATTGTCGGTCGCCCCAGCCGATCTGTGCCAGGACCGTCTGGCAGCGCCGGAACTGGCGGACGATGGAGGGATCGATGCCGGCGTCGGTTGAGCGAGTTCCTCCTGCGGTTTTCCGCTGTTCCATCAAAGGATCGACGCAGACACCCTCGAAGAACACACCAAGCGCGATGGCACGACAGAGCTCGTTCAGCATGTCGCCGAGCATCGCCCCGCGCAGGTTCTGGGGCTCGCCCACAATCATCGGACGTTCGTAGCGTCGATACAACTCGCGCGCGATTTCATGGAAGTTGGCCGGCAGCGCCACGGGAGCCGCGTCATCTGCCGGCACCTGCCGCCGCTTCCGCGGCTCGCGGGATGGAAAAAAGCTGAGCGCCATGATGTCGAGATACCGCGGAGATCCACCCAGTTCGGGAAGGACCGAGCCGGTGAGCATGTCCCACAGATCAACCTGCCCACGCGCGGCGGCGACGGCTGCAGCTCGATGGACTGTCGTCGAAACCGTCGGCGCCACATGGATGATGCGCGCCGACGAATCGGTCGACCAGATGGCATCGCACCCGGCGATGGCGGCCCGGGCAATCTGCTTGCGCACCTCGCGCGGCCGGCCGCGTACTGACATGCGCCGTGTGTTCTCGGAGTCGGTTTTCTCCGTGTCGCGCGGGAACGGCGTGGTTGACAATCGGAAGAAATGCGCTCCGCTGGTCGACGCGAAGATGAACGACGCCAGGGTATGGCAGAACCCCGCGAATCGCGGGGGAAAGTCGGGCGACATCACGTCCAGACCTTCCGGAACGCTCGCGAGCGAAAGGTCCCAGATCACCTGAATGCCGTAGCGATCGGCGGCGTCCAGCACCGGCCTCAGGACCTCGCAATCGATCTCGCCCCCGAGATCCACGAGTGGCCAGATCACTTGTTCGCAGGCCGTGCCGATGCGGAGGTCACGCAGCCAGCGGTAGTACCGATCGGCCCGCCCGGGATCGGGGCCAAACTGCGGCACAGGGGCTCCGCGGTCGGCCCACCTGTTGTCGTTCGAGCCGAAGCCTGCGATCCAGAACGAATGAAACAAGTGCGGTCCGTCTACGTGCGCAATTGCCTGCGGAGCCATCCACTCCTCCTTCAAACGGAAACAACCAAGTGTCCTAAGCGGTCGCTCTGCACCCGTCATTACTCGACGAACGTCACCTTGTTGATCTCGCGCAACGTCGTCGCGCCGGTGAGGACACGCTCGACGGCCGACTCTCGAAGCGTCTTCATGCCCTCCTCGCGCGCAATCTTCTTGATTTCCGATGCGGGTCGACGCTCGAGAATCATTTCGCGAATGCGATCGGACATGTCCAGGAGCTCGCTGATCGCCGTGCGGCCACGGAAGCCCAGGCCGCCACACTCGGTGCACCCGGCGCCTTCATAAAAGGTGTGGGTCTGTCCGAGCGAGGGATCGAGTCCCGACTCTTCGAGGAGCTCTTTCGAGACGGGACCGGGGCGCCTGCAGTGAGGACAAATCACGCGCACGAGCCGCTGCGCGAGGACGCAGTTGAGCGCCGACACGAATTGGAACGGCTCGACGCCCATGTTGATGAACCGGCCGAGGACGTCGAGTGTGTTGTTGGCATGGACCGTCGTGAACACGAGATGGCCCGTCAGCGCGGACTGGACGGCGATCTGGGCTGTTTCCTGATCTCTGATCTCGCCGACCATGATCTTGTCCGGATCGTGGCGGAGCACCGAACGCAGGCCCCGCGCAAACGTGAGGCCCTTCTTCTCGTTGATGGGAATCTGCGTAATGCCCTGCAGCTGATACTCGACCGGATCCTCGATCGTGATGATCTTGTCCTCAGGGCGGCGAATCTCGGAGAGGGCGCCGTAGAGTGTCGTGGTCTTGCCGCTGCCGGTCGGACCGGTGACGAGAACCATCCCATACGGCTCGGCGACATGTTTGCGGAAACGCTTCAGGTCGTCGCCGGCAATGCCGAGGCAGTTGAGGTTGAGCTCGGTGAACTGCTCGCTGATGGACTCCTTGTCGAGGATGCGGATGACGGCATCCTCGCCGTGCACGCTCGGCATGATCGACACACGGAAGTCGATCGCCTTGTTCGAGAGGCGGAGTTTGAACCGGCCGTCCTGCGGTACTCGCCGCTCCGCAATATCGAGCTCGGCCATGACCTTGATCCGCGAGACGATCGCGCTGTGAAACTGCTTGGCGATGGGGCGCATCGCCGCCTGGAGCGCACCGTCGATGCGGTACTTCACCTGAACTGAAGCGTCATGCGTCTCGATGTGGATGTCGCTCGCGCGGCGTTGAATGCCTGCGAAGAGCAGCGAGTCGACAAGGCGAATGACGGGGCTGCCGTCCCCCGTCAGCCGCTCGACGCTCAGCACTTCGTCATCGTTTTCGATGTCCTTGAGCAGCGTGACCTCGAAAGACTCGGTGGCCTGATCGAGGATGCGCTGCGAGCCACCGACCTTCGTGAGAATCGCCTGAATCGCCGGTGTGACGCCGACGGTGACCTTGATCTGGGCGTTCAGGTGCGATCCGAGCTCGTCAATCATCAGGAGATCGCTCGGGTCGGCGACGGCGATCACGACGGCGCGGCCGTGACGGCAGAGCGGAACGAATCCGTGCCGCTGCATCAGATCCGCCGGGATGCTCTGGAAGAGCTCCTGGTCGAGCGGAAAATGCTCGACGTCGATGAACGGCAGGCGATATCGCTCAGCGAGGCGGCGAGCCTCCAGTTCTTCATTGGAGGCGCCGGGATCGGGCGTGTCGGGGGTATCCGTCTGGAAATTGAGCGACTGGTTCAGCTGAGTCGGCTGGTTCACCGTACCCGGCTGGTCGGGCTGATTCGGGCCTCGAGTGGAGGTGAGATCCAACGTTGTGATCGGCATGGACCTGGAGAGGTGTGCAACTGACACACCACCTTCGGTCGAGTGGAACGACGCTGGAAATGCCTGCAAAATTGCGACTTCGGCGCGGCTGGTGGAGCTGGAAGACGCGCAGAACTCCCAGAGGGGATTACAAACCTGTCGCGCCTGCCACGATTCTGTCGGGGCTTGCCAGGAACGAGCGAACGGCCTTACAGGTTGGGTACTCGTCGACGGATTTGGTATGTCGACCTGCGAAGAACAGTGCAACCATCGAGCAGCGGACTAGAGAATCCGAGTGATCAGCTCGCCGATTCCGTAGCCAATCACCGCCACGCCAAACCCAACCAGAAACATGTCGCGTCCGCTGGCCCAGATGCTCCGGCCGGTGAGCAGGCTGCGGGCGCCGCCCACGGCAAAGTGCGCCAGCATGCTGACCGAGAGAGAGATCCACATCGCCGTGCCGCCGCGCGTGACCAGAAACGGAATGATCGGAATGAGCGCGCCAAACGCCGTCGCCGATCCGGTGATCCATCCGTCGAGTCCCGGCGTCAAATCGACGCGACCCAGGTGGAGTTCCTCCTGCACTTGGGCTTTGAGTGCCTGCTCGGGATCGCGCATCACGGCGTGAGCGGTCTCTCGCGCTCGTTCTGGTGCCAACCCTTTCATTTCATAGATGAGCGCCAGCTCATCCTCTTCGAGGTCTGGCATCATCTGGAGCTCTTCGCGCTCCCGCTCGATCTGATGCGCCCGAACTTCGGCCTCGCTCTTGGCGGCAAGATATCCGCTCGCGCCCATCGACAACGCGTCGGCGATCGCACCCGCGACGCCCGTGATGATGATGACGTGATGATCGACCGACGCACCGATCACGCCGGCCACCAGCCCGAAGTTCGCCGTCAGGCCGTCGTTGAACCCATACACGAGGCTTCGCAGCAGCCCACCAGTTCCGGCGACGTGCCACGGCTCTCCCTCGCGGCCCATCGCGGTGCTCAGCTCGCGGGCATGCTCGGCGGAGTCGGCCGCAATGCTCATCGCCAGCTTGCCGACCGGACGATCCCGATCGTGCCGCGCAAGGCCGAGATAGGCTTCGACTTCACGACCCTCTTCGGCGAGCACGAACGGCAGAATCGAGGAAGGCCCGAAGCGTCGGGCCATCCAGACCAGCGCGCGTGCACGGCGCGACGGCGCGTGCGGAGGAACCGGTCGATCGTGCTGGACGAAGAGCTGCGCCCACCTCTCGGCGTGCTGATCCTCGACACCGGCGAGCCGCTCGAACAGCTCCTGACGCGCCGGATCAGGCTCGACGGTGGCCAACGCCCGATACATGAACGCCGCATCGCGTTCATCCCGGTAATGCTCGTTCCAGGTCGGCGAAGGATGGGTTGCGTCTGACATGGCGAAGGATCACGTCAATTGTACGGTCCTTCAGGTACTTCAGGTCTCTCAGGTCCCCTGGACCCTTCCAGTCCTTCGGCTGCTTAGGAACCCTTGAACTCTGAACCTTTGAACCCTGAACCCCTTTGATAGAATCCCCCCGATGCCTCAGAGCCGCGAACGGGAGCGGATAGCCGTCGCCCTGTTTTACGGGGTTGTCCTCCTGATGGTCTACCTCGTCTTCCTCGTCGTGCAACCGTTCCTGTCGCCTTTGCTTTGGGCGGCGGTTCTGGCCGTTTGTTTTTACCCCTGGTATCGCCGCTTCAGATCACGCTTCAATCCCAACCGCGCGGCGCTGGCGACGACGCTCATCGTGACGGTGATCCTGATCGTGCCGATGGTCGTGCTCCTGAGCGCTCTGGTCCGCGAAGCGGCCGTGGCGTTACCAGACGTTCAACGCGTGCTCTCGGAGACGGGTCCGGCCGGCATTCAACACTTCTGGGAGCGAGTGCAGCCCAGAATTCCGCTGCCGTCTCCGGCCGCCGTCATGAACCTGATCACCGACGCTGTCAAGAATCTGGCCACCATCGTGGCTTCGCAGACTGGCGGCGTCGTCGCGAACATCGCCGTGTTCTTTCTGAACCTGATCATCACGCTCTTCGCATTGTTCTTCTTTCTCCGCGACGCCGAGAGCATCGGACGAACTGTTCGGAAGCTGCTCCCTTTCGATGAGGCGCAGCGCGAGGAACTCATTTCGCAGGCGCTCGAGCTGATCCGCGCGAGCGTGACGGCGAGCCTTGCCGTGGCCGGCGCGCAGGGTTTTCTCGGAGGCGTCGCCTTCGCGATGCTCGGCATTGCGGCTCCCGCCTTCTGGGGCGTCACGATGGCCTTCGCCTCGCTGATTCCGGTCGTTGGCGCATCCCTGGTGTGGTTGCCCGCGGCGCTGTTTCTCCTTCTTTCCGGAGACATGACTCGCGGATTGATCCTCATCGGCGTGTGCGGCGGCGTCGTCAGCGCCGTTGACAACTTTCTGCGCCCGATGCTTCTCAGCGGGCGAACCGAAATGAACGGGCTCATGCTGCTGATCAGTTTGCTCGGCGGTGTCGCGGCCTTCGGCTTCGTCGGTCTCGTTCTCGGCCCCGTCGTCCTCGCCACCGCATCGACGCTCCTCGATGCGTATCGCTCGCCCGCATCCCCCACGATCGAGTCGTGAACAACACCCGGTCCTGATCTACGCGCGCCGGCAGCCTTGTTGCGGTCGTCCCTCGCGGTCGTCCGTCGGCTCTTTCTGATGGCATGGTTATTGGAAGTTGTGTGGGTTCATGGGGAGGATCGCCATGCCTCAACCACATCGACCGGCTCGCAAATGCTTTTCTCTGGCGGGGTTGCTGACCGTCACCGTCGGTGCATCGATTCTGGTCGCGCAGACTTCCATCGAAGTGCCCAAGAACAAGTACACCCCGGAACAGGACGTTCAGCTGGGCCGTGATGCCGCGATGGAGGTGGAAAAAGAGACGCCGCTCTTGAACGATGCACGGGCGCTCGCGTTCGTGCGACGCGTTGGCGCCGACCTGGAGCGCGCGATTCCGTCGGAATTTCAACACCCTGAATTCAGCTATTCGTTCAAGGTCGTCAACGAGAAAGACATCAACGCGTTTGCGTTGCCGGGCGGTCCGATGTACGTCAATCGCGGGATGATAGAGGCCGCGACAACCGAAGGCGAGGTTGCCGGCGTCATGGCTCACGAGTTGAGTCACGTCGCGCTTCGGCACGGCACGGCGCAGATGACGAAGGCGGAAAAATACCAGTGGAGTGGCGTGGCCGGAGCGGTCGTGGGCGCGATCATCGGCGGAGGGCTAGGCCAGGCTGTCTACCAGGGCAGTCAATTCGGCGTTGGCGCAGTGCTGATGCGTTTCAGCCGTGACTACGAGAAGCAGGCCGACCTGCTCGGCTCGCACATCATGGCCCGCGCGGGGTACGATCCTGTGGACATGGCGAACATGTTCAGGACCATCGAAGAACAAAGCGGTGGCAGCGGCCCTCAGTGGCTGAGCGACCATCCCAACCCCGGCAATCGCCGGGAATATATCGAGGAAGAAGCCAGGCATCTGAACGTCGAACGACGCGTTAGAGATAGCGGCGAGCTGGCCGATCTGCAAGGAAGGTTTCGTGGCATGCCGCCCGCCCCCAGCGCCGAAGAGGTGGCACGTCGTCGACGGAGCGGATCCGTGTCCAGCGCGCGTCGGTGATGCTGGAGGCGATTGATCGTCACAAGACCGCGGGGTGTCTTAATACCTGATGAGCAGCGCCATGCTGGCGCGCCAGAAACTCAGCTTCGTCGAACCGAAGCTCACGCCGCTCTCGTCCGCGCCTCGCGCCCCGCGCAGGTAGCGAATATCCCACCGCACACCAAAGCGATCGCCGATCGCGCCGAGTGCACCGCCACCGACATTGAGGGCCGGCAGAGTCGTGGTCACGCGAAACAAGTTGAGAACATCCTCGATGCTGACGCGCATGGCGCCAAAGCCGCCTGAGACGTACGGTCGGAGCGAGTAGCCCGTCCAGCGGCGAGGCACCGCCACCACGACATTTGCGACCAGCGTCGTCACCGAGCTCGAAGTGACCAGGGGCGGGTCGATCCCGCGTTCGAAGAACCCGGGCGCATAGCCAAAGTCGCCTTCAAAGCCCAGCACCCCATCGCCAAGGAGTGTGACTGTTCCACCAAATGAGAAGTGCTTTTCCGGAGCGGCGTCTTCGAGGTCGACGACGTTCGTGTCGCCCGCGAAATCGAGCGCGATGAAGGGCATGACGTACCAGTCGGCATAGCAGGGAGTGGAATCGGCCGCAGCCAGCAACGCGGCGACGAGACAGACGATGCGGCGCGTCATGTGCCGTTCGGGCCGAGCGTGCTCACCTCCCGCGAGCTCGCTCAGAGGAAAAGACCCAGGAATGTTCTGGCGAAGAGTGAGTTGGTGACGTCTCCCTCGCTCAGATCGAATGGAGCGGTGAGGCCGTCGCTGTTTGCCAGCAGAATGAGCGTCAGGTGTCGATCGGGCACCTTCAGGATGAGAGCCGAACAAGCGCGCTTCCACTCGCCGAATTGCCAGACGACTTTCTCTCCAGAATACATCTGAACGAACCAGCCGAGCCCATGAGGCAGCACTCTGCCGTCGTTGGCGCGCGCATTCGTCCAGGCCAGCTCGAGCGTTTCGGGATCGAGCACATCCGACTCGTCGATGCCGGCATCGTACTTCGCGAGATCACGAACGGTCGAAATGAGTCCCGTCGAGGCGTTGATTTCATGGGAGGGGTAAGACGAGGGTGTTGCTCGTCCCCTGCTCACGGCGTACGGCTTCGCAAGGCGACTCAGGATGTCGGCGTACCGGCTGAGCGCCCGCCTATCGAAGGATCCGCTCGGCACAACCGAGGCGTCTTCCACGTCCTCGCCCGGCACTGAATCGCGCATCGCGAGTGAATCGAGCACGCGCGCGAGCGCAAGTCGGTAAGTCTGGTGCGTGCAGCCCTCAACGACCGAATCGAGTGTGCTGAAGCGGCCAAGACTGTAGTTGAACGACTCGCCGGGAGGATGGCCCGATGTGTGGCTGAGGACGTGGTGAATTTGTGCTTCAGGTTCGGGAAAGCTCGGCATGAACGTCCGCATGGGCTCGTCGAGATCGAGCAGTCCGCGCTCGACGCACTTGAGCACCATGCCGGCCGTGAAGGTCTGGGTGAGACCGATGACGTGATACGGCGTGTCGGGTGTCGCCGGGATCTGGGCTTCTAGATCCTGATATCCAAAGCCCGCTTCCCAGACGACGCGGTCGTCCTGACGGATGGCGACGGAGAGGCCCGGGATGCCGGCTTGCCTGCGCAGCGAATCGAGATACTGCGCAAACCGTTCAAGGAGAAAGTCTTGCTGCGCCGCAGGTCGACCACCGCCCACGATCACGAGTCCGACAACGAGAGCCGTGGCCCGTAGTCGCATACACCTCGAATCACTTTACTCCAGTTTCGCGTTCCGGAGTGATGACATAATCGGCAGCCGAACGGAGCGCGCGACATGAAACAAATAGTGCTGCTGACGATTGTCCTCCTCGTCTCCGCCGAGGCCGCCTTCCTCGGCGTCGGGTCGGAACCGGTTCGTCTCCGGCGCTTCGCCGTGACGTCGCAGAGTGCTATCGCGTCGCGCGTGGGTTCCGATGTCATGGCCGACGGAGGGAATGCCATCGACGCAGCCGTCGCAACGGCGTTCGCGCTGGCCGTCACGCATCCGACCGCGGGGAACATCGGAGGCGGAGGCTTTCTCATGTTCCGGTCGGCGGCGGGTCAGGGCGAGGCGTATGACTTTCGCGAAACGGCCCCAGCCCGTGCCACGCCGACGATGTGGCTGAAAAACGGAAAATACGATCCCGATCGCCACCACGACAGTCCACTGTCGGTGGGCGTCCCGGGAACGGTCGCGGGCCTTCATCTCGCGTGGAGCGAGCACGGCAAGCTTCCGTGGCGTCGACTCGTTGACCCGGCAATCGGCCTGGCTCGAGACGGCTTCGAGGTGACGGACGGACTGACGAGGTCGTTCGCATGGGCTGTCCCGCACATGACGCGATATCCAGCGTCGATCGCGCAGTTCACACACGAAGGACGCCCCTGGCAGACCGGCGACACGCTTCGGCAACCCGACCTGGCTCGCACGCTCGCACGCATCGCGAGTGATGGGCCGGGTGGATTCTATGAGGGCGAGACTGCCCGGCTGATCGCGCGTGAAATGGCCAGGCTGGGAGGCTTGATCAATGAGAAAGACCTGCGCGCCTATCAGGCGCGGAAACGCGTCCCCGTCCGCGGGACCTATCGGGGATACGAAATCCTCTCGATGCCGCCCATCAGCTCGGGCGGCATCGCGCTCGTCGAAATGCTGAACATCCTCGAGGAATACGATCTCGCCGCGTCGGGTTTTCACGGAGCCCGCACCGTCCATTTGATGACTGAGGCGATGCGCCGGGCGTACTCCGATCGCGCCCGATACCTGGGCGATCCAGATTTCACCTCGATCCCGCTCGATCGCCTGACATCGAAGGCCTACGCCGCCGAGCTGCGCAAGTCCATCAATCTGGAACACGCCTCGCGCTCGACGCCCGATTCGTTCGACTGGCCGGTCGAAAGCCAGGACACCACGCACTTCTCGATCGTCGATGCCGACCGGAACGCCGTGTCGGTGACCTACACTCTCGAGGGGATCTACGGCGGCTACGGGTCATTCATCGTGGTGCCGGGCGCGGGCTTTCTGCTGAACAGCGAGATGGGCGACTTCAATGCAGCGCCCGGGTTGACGACCGCCCAGGGCTTGATTGGCACCAGGCCCAACCTCGCCGCGCGCGGGAAGCGGATGCTTTCGAGTATGACACCCACGATCGTCACCAAGGACGGAGCGCTCTTCATGGTGACGGGAAGCCCGGGTGGCCGCACCATCATCAACACGGTGCTGCAGACCATCATCAATGCCATCGACTTCGGGATGAATGCGCAGGAGCTCGTGGACGCCGGCCGTTTTCACCATCAATGGCTTCCCGACGTCATTCAATTCGAGAAGCATGCGCTCTCGCCCGATACGGTAGCCCGGCTCACCGCTCTGGGACATACTCTGGAAGTCGTCAATCACATCGGCACCGCCAACGTCATCATCTGCAACGCCCAGGACAACCTGCTCGAAGGGAGTGCCGATCGGCGGGATCCCGATGGAGGCGTCGCGGGCCGCTGACGCGGCAAATCACGCTGCGGCTTGCTTCGCGGGGTCAATCCTTCCGAACGCCTCGGCCCTGAACGATTGCCGTCTCCAACATTGGGGAGATGCCGAGCCACAGCACGCCACCCAGGACGGAAATGGCTGCCGCCACGTCGAGCGCGCCTTCCCACCCGATCCGGGTCGCGAGGACCGGCGTCAGCATCGGAGAAATGAACCCGCCCAGGTTGCTGCCCATGTTCATGACGCCGCCGGCGAGACCCGTCTTCGGACCGGCCAGTTCGGTCATCGTCGCCCAGAAGGGCCCTTCGACTGACAGCACGAGCGCCGTCGCAACGGCGAGATAGCCCGCCGCCAAATATGGGCTGACCGCTCGCGCCCCGACCGAAATAAAAACACCCGAGCCTACGAGGCCGACAAGCGGGACGATGCGGCGACCCCATACCGGGCCCGGTCGCCCCGCGACAAGCCAGTCTGAAACGGCGCCACCCAGGGGTATGGACACAATCGACAGGATCCACGGCAGGCTGCTGACGATCGCGCCGCGCAGGAGATCGAAGTGACGCACCTGCACCAGGTAGAGGTAGAACCAGAAGACGAAGATGTATCCGACGTAACCCTGAAGCGTATAGCTCAGCGTGAGGAAGGTCAGATCGCGAAACCGCCGCGGCGCGCCGGCGCCGCGCCGTTGACTGGCTGAATCCGCAGAGGAGCCGAACACGTCCACGGGCGAGGGAATCGCCCGCCAGAGAAGCGCGACCACCAGCGACGGCATAGCCGAGACCGCCATCGCGACGCGCCAGCCCGATCGCACCATCACGGCCGAGACGAGCGGCGGCGCGATCGCGGATCCCAGGCCGATCGCGGCCACAACCATGCCGTTCGCACTGCCACGCGCGGCCGGCGGGACCCAACGCGAAACGCCCTGGGCGGCTGCCGGAAACGTCGGCGCCTCACCGACACCCAGGAGGAATCTCAGGACGAGAAGCGCTCCGACGGCCGCGCCCGCGGGCACCGGCAAGAAGGTCGACCCGACCATCGCCTGCAGCCACGTGACGATGACCCACCACCACGCCGACACCATCAGCACGCGCCGGGCTCCCCATCTGTCGGCCAGCGCGCCGCCTGGAATCTGACAGAGCGCGTAGCCGAGCAGAAAGGCACTGAAGACCCGCCCCATCTCCACCTGGCTCAAACCGAAGTCGCGCATCAAGAGCGCGCCGGCAATCGACGCGTTGACGCGGCAGAGATAGCTGGCGGTCGCGGTCGCCGACAACAGCCAGACGAGCCGTCGGGAGGACGGGTTCACCGTCGGTCCAGCCGCTTATGCATGAGGATCTCGGAGGCACCATCCACGATGTAGTCCGGGAATTCCCCGACCGCCCTGAAGCCCTGGCGCTCGTAGAACACGCGGGCCCGCGCATTGAAGGACGAAACACAGAGAAAGAGGTGGCGGGCATCCCGCCTGACGTGATTCTCGACGTACTCGATGAGCGCGGCACCCACGCCCTGGCTTCGGTAACGATCGTCAACACCGATCGAAGGAATGTAGGGCGACCCCGCGAGGCCTCGTGCCTGAACGATGACGAAGCCTACCGGCTGTCCATCGAGCCTGGCCACGAAACTTGAATGCTCCGGCCGCTGAAAGGCCTGGCGACAGAGCGAGAGGCCCCGTCCCAATCGCATCCAGGGTTCCGATCGAGACATGAGAACGGCCGCCCACTCCTGCTCCTCGACAGTGGCGGCGTCTATCTCCACTGGCACGGCGACCTCCACGAAAGAATGGCAGCCGAATACTACAACGGCTGCTGATGGCGTCAGTGCGATCGTGGATTCTGGAAAAGGTGCGGGAGGTTGAGAACGTGCCGGGGCGGGTATCCCCTCGGCACGTTCTCGAGGCCGCGGCCGCCTACCCGGCGGTCGTCGTCAACTGATCGGCGTGCTCGGATACGTAGCGGACGGAGGCGAGCAGGCGATCCACATCCTCCGGCATGTTGTAGATGTGCGTGGCGGCCCGGCACGCGTTCAACTTGCCGGTCCCCATCGTCCGGATGTAGATGCGATCGCGCTGCATGATGGACTTCTGCACCGTCTCCATCTTGATGTCGCGCACGGAGAACAGTGTCAACCCGCAGGAGAGCTTCGGATCGCTGGGCGTCCAGACCTTCACGCCCGGAATCTCCTTCAGGCCGGCGCGGAATCGCGTGCTCAGCTCGCGATCGCGCGCTTCGATGTTCTTCGATCCGATCGTCTGCTGCAGCTCGATCGCCGCGGCCATGCCGAGAGCCGAGGGGACGTCGCGCTGGCCGAAGAGCTCGTACTTCCGCGCCCCCTTGGCGGCCTCACGGTCTTCACTCGGATCCGCGTAGCCCATGAGCGGCCAGACCTTCGCTTGGAGATCGCGTCGGATGTAGGAGACCCCGGTGCCCGTGCCCGCGAGAAGCCACTTCTGACCGGCCGCGGCGTAATGGTCGCAGCCGAGATCCTTGATGTTCAGATCCATCATGCCGAGCGGATGCGCGCCGTCCACCGAGATCAGGAGGCCCTTCCTGTGCGCGAGATCCGAGAGTTCCTTGACCGGCATCACCGTGCCCGTCACGTACGGCACGTGGCTGACCATGATGAGGCGGGTCTTCGGCGTAATCGCCTTCTCGTAGATGCCCAGGATCTGATCCACGCTCTCAGCCGGCGAGGGAATCTCGATGGTCACGATCTTGATGCCCTTGCGAGCCTGGAGAGCCTTATACGGGCCGATGCCGCCACCATGCTCGTGCGTGCACATGATGACCTCATCGCCTTCGCGCCAGTCGAGACCGTGAGCAAAGGTGTTCATGCCTTCGGTCGTGCTCCGCGTCAGTGCGATCTCGTCCGCGGTGACGCCGACGAAGGCGGCCACTCTCTCGCGCACGACATCGAGATCTTCCCGTCGATAGCCGTTGGTGGGATCTTCGCTGATTTCGCGAAAGTAGCGCTCGTTGGCTTCCGAGACGACATGGGGCACCGGTCCGAGCGTGCCGTTGTTCATGAACGTGAGGCCGTCCATCATGTTGAACTGCGCGCGCACCTTCCACCAGTACGCTTCGTCGAGCGGGCCCGTGGGCTTCAGACGATCGAGGGGCAACGCCACCGACGGCATTCCCTGCGAAGCCGCGCGCACCTTGATGGGAAGCACGCCTGCCGACAACCCTCCGACGGCCGCGGCCACCGAACTTCCGAGGAAGCCCCGACGCGACAATCCCTGCTGTGCTGTACTCATCGTTCGCTCTCCCCTGTCATGTAACGGGCGAATCACGCGGCGGTCAGTAGAGGTCACAGGCCCTACATGGACGCATAACTCCCTCTGCCAGAGACAATTGGAGACAAGGCGACGTCTCGAAAACCTGTCAAGAAGCTAAACCTGCCGCTGGCGCTTGTCAACGACCGAACGTCGGAACCTCGATCAATCTGTCGACGGGTCGCGCCTTCGCGCACAGAGTTCTGGTCCGGCTCCGACAAAACTGTCAGCGCCGCGGACCCAGCTCAGCCTCGAATCGCGCGATTTCTCTCGGGAAGATGCGATGTGCGGGGTTGGCGTGAAACTCGCACATCACGCCGTTGCCCGTCCCTGCGAGCGACGGGCAACTATGTCCTGCCGAAGCGCCCTGCGGCTCGGCGTGCTGCTCTTTGTCGCGGTATTTATTCCAGATGCGGCAAGAGGCATCCAGAAGCCTCGCGAATCCGATCGCGTCCTGCCGGATTTCGATCTTCGCAACGAATCACCACCGTCGCCGGTGCCGGAAACTGTCCGCGACGCGATTGCGCGCATGCGTCGCCGCCTTCCCGAACTGCTGGTCCGATTTGATCGCGTGACGGGATCGGTTCGACAGCTGCACGCGAGCCACCGACCGCTGTCGACGCCGAGCTCCGAAATCAAGCGCGCGATCGGACTGCGATTCCTTCGCACCAATCGCGACCTGTTCGGCCTCGACGACGCGACTCTTGACAGCCTGGTCACCCTGAGACAGTACGCGAGCGCCAACGAACAGCTCGTCCATCTGGACCTCGGCCAGGTGGCTGATGGCATTCGCGTGTTTGGCGCGCGCCTCGCGGTACACATGGATCGCTCGGGTCGTGTGATGTCGATCTCCAATTCGACCATGCCATGGCGACGGCGAACGGCGGTGCCGGCGCTCACCGCCGAACAGGCGATCATCACGGCAGCCCACGATGTGCGACCGGAGTTGAACATCGTACCGATCAGGATGACCGGGCCGGCCGGCCCCGACCGCGCGGCGCTCTTCGCGGCAGGCCCGTTCAGATCGAATATCCCGGTTCGCCTGACGTTCTTTCCGGCTGCCCCAGAACCGCGCCTGGCCTGGCACGTGGTCGTGGAGCCAGCCGGTTTCCCGCAGGCGTACGAAATACTGATCGACGCATCGACAGGCGAGACGCTCTATCGGCGAAACCTGGTTCAGTACAGCGACGGCGTCGGCACCATCGCGCAATCGGACGCCACCCGCGCGCTCGATGCCCGCCGGCCGGACGAGCACCCGACAGGAAGCGCCTCGTCTGGGCCGAACGATCCTCAGGATGGGTGCCCGCCGATCGCCGGGTTCGCGTCTCGCTCGCTCAGCGCCCCCTTCATCGATGCGTCAACCGTGCTCGGAAGTACCGGGCGTCTCAGCGGCAACAACAGCCACGTGTTCAGGGGCAGCTCGACCCAGGAGGGCGCGCTCGGCGTCACCGACGAAACAGGTCAATGGCGCTTCGACTTCGGCTTCAATACGTCCGGCTCCGCCGAAACGCATCTCTTCTTCCTGGCCAATTTCCTCCACGACTTCTTCTACGATCTGGGATTCGACGAAGCCGCTGGAAACTTTCAGTCGGACAATCTCGGCCGCGGTGGCACGGGCGGCGACAACCTCATCGTCGTTTCCCGCGCGAATGGACGTAATAACGCCAATTTTTCGACCCCCATCGACGGTCAGAAACCGACGATGAACATGTTTCTCTGGGATGGGTCCGGCTGCTGGGCAAGCGACGTGGATAGTGATGGCGCGTCGGATCTGGACGGCGCGTACGACTCCGACATCGTGATCCACGAATTCCACCACGGTGTCAGCAATCGACTGAACAGCGAATTCACGGGCGCCGAGGCATCCGCTATGGGCGAAGGCGGCGGTGACTTCTTCGCCTACAGCATCAACGGAAATACCAGGCTTGCCGAGTACGCGGCACCGCCGACAGGCATCCGGCAGATCAACGGCAAGACCTATGGAGACTGGCTCTGCTTCTTTCTGCTCTTCTGCGAGCCGCACGACAACGGTGAGATCTGGGCGAATACGCTCTGGGATGTGCGCGAGCGCTTCCGCGCCGATCTGGTGGGCGGATCCGAGGATGCCGGCATTCACGACGTCTATCAGCTGTATATCGACGGCCTCAAGCTGTCTCCATCGAGCCCGACGATGCTCGAGATGCGCGACGCGATGCTGCTGGCAGACGCAATCAGGCACCCGACGGCCGATCCTGGCGGCAGCGCGAACTACTGTCGGATGTGGGAAGCCTTTGCCGGCCGGGGAATGGGAACCGACGCGCGCGACACGAAGGACACGGGCAACAGCACAGTCGTGGCCGATTTCACGATGCCGGCGCCTTGCGTGTCGGGCGGAACATTGCCCGCAGTCTCGGTCGATGCCGCGGTGCCGCAGGCAACGGAGCATCTCCTGTCACCGGGAGTCATCACGCTCACCCGCACGGGTCCGGTGGATGCCGATCTCATCGTCCGCTTCAGCGTCTCGGGAACGGCCACTCCGGGTGCTGATTATCTGGCGCTGACGGGTTCCGCCACGATGGTCGCGGGCAACTCGTCGGTGACGATACCAGTAACGCCGCTGGACGATTCGTTTGTCGAGCCCGACGAGACCATCATTGTCACGCTGAACTCTGGCGCGGGCTACACGATCGGCTCGCCGACTCGCGCGACGGTCACCGTCGTCAGCGACGATCTGCAGCCGGATCTGATCGTGTCCGCCCTGTCGGTTTCGCCAAACGTGGCCCCGGGTGGGACGATGCAGATCGCGGACACCACCAGCAATCCTGGAGGTGGTGCGGCCGGCGCCTCCGGCACACGCTTCTATCTTTCGCGGAACCTCATCGTGGATGCCGCTGACGTCGTCCTCGGCGAACGCTCTGTCCCGCCGCTCGAACCGGCAGGCGCCAGCGGCGGCGTGACGGTCGTGACGATTCCGTCAGACACTGCGGCGGGGACTTACTACCTCCTGGCACGAGCGGATGCGGGGAACGCCGTCCAGGAGACGCAGGAAGCCAACAACCTCAGGCTGACCGCCGTTCAAGTGGGTGGCGATCTGATTGTCTCGGCATTCTCCGCGCCTTCGATCGTCGAGCCGGGGTCGACGATTTCGGTGATGGACACGACAAGGAACCAGGGCGCCGGCGATCTGGGCGCCAGCGTGACGCAGTTCTACCTCTCCACCAACTTTCTGCTGGACGGCACCGATACGCTGATTGGCAGTCGCACCGTTCCAGCGCTTTCAGCTGGAGGCGCATCGACGACCTCGTCGCTGGTGGCCCTGCCCACGAATCTGACGAGCGGCAGCTATTACCTGATCGCGCGAGCCGACGGACTGGATGGGGTGGCTGAGACGCAGGAAACCAATAACACGAGGTTTGCCTCCGTTCTGATCGGCGCCGACCTGATCGTCTCGGCGCTCACCGGGCCGGTGTCGGCCGCACCTGGGTCGAGCGTGGCGTTTACCGACGCCACACGCAACCAGGGCGCGGCGCCGGCACAGGCATCGCAGACGACGCTGTATCTGTCAAACAACGCGGTGCTCGATGCGTCGGACACGTCGATTGGATCGCGCGCCGTTCCAGCGCTCGCCGCGGGTGCGATCAATTCGGGGGCGACGCTCGCCACGTTGCCGGCGGAGCTATCGACCGGCACGTACTACGTGTTCGCCAGAGCCGACGCAGGCGATTCAGTGGTGGAGGCCGTCGAAACGAACAACACACGGGTCACCACGCTCATGATCGGGCCCGATCTGGTGGTCTCGTTGTTCTCGGCTCCGACGAGCGCAGTTTCCGGCAGCGGCGTGGCGATCACCGATACGACTCGCAATCAGGGCTTCGGCCAGACGATGCCGTCGGTCACACGGTTCTATCTGTCCACCAACCTCCTGCTCGATGCGGGAGACGTCGCGCTGGGCGGCCGCGCGGTGGCCGGTCTCGCAAGCGGCACGAGCAGCGCAGGCACGAGCCTGGTGATGATACCGGCGGGATTGCAGCCGGCGACGTATTTCCTGATTGCGAAGGCAGACGCGGACGGCGGGGTGTCAGAGACGCAGGAAAACAACAATCTTAACTACCGGGCGCTTCAGGTCACCGCGCCCCGATAGCCCGCCGGCTACGGCTCAACCGTTCCCATTCACCACCACCGAGAAACGGCTGCGCCCGCCGTCTCTAGTGCGTCGCGAACCTCTTGAAAAAGCTCTCGCGCCGCCACTCGGGACGTGAATCGCGGTTGGCGACCGCCTCCGCCAGAGCCATGAGCACCTGATTGAACCTGGCCGCGGCCGCAAGCTCGATCGGCTGATTGATATCATCCGACGGCGCGTGATAGCGCTCGGTACGCCATTTCTTGGCGAGCATCGCCTCGGGCGAGTTGCGTTCGTACCCCACCTTCAGCGAGAGCGAGGGAATCCCCTGCCGGATGAAGCTGTACCTGATCGCTCCGAATGAACGCGTTCCGTTCGGGCTCCGGATCGCTCAGCACCCGGATGCCGAGCGTCTGACCCACATGCTGCAGATCGTCGGCCAGATCCGATTCCTCGAGACCCTGGGCGATGACCGACTGCATGGGATAGAGCGGAAGGAACATGTCCATGTTCACGTCGGCCACGATCGACCGTGCGTCTACAGTCGGGTGCGTCGCAAAGTATCTCGACCCGAGCAATCCCTTTTCTTCCGCGGTCACCGCCACAAACAGGACGGACCGCCGATAGGTCTTGCCTGCTTCGTGCATCAGGTCGGCCACCTCGAGAAGCGTTGCAACGCCCGACGCGTTGTCCATCGCGCCGTTGTAAATGCGATCGCCGTTAATGGGCTGGCCGACACCCACGTGATCGAGATGGGCCGAGAGGACGACGTACTGGTCCTTCAGAACAGGATCGCTCCCCTTGAGCACGCCTACGACGTTCTGGGACTCGACATCTGAGCTCTCAAACGCGACGGTTCCCTCGATCGAGAGCGGCAATGGAAAGTGCGGCAGCGCCGTGCCGCTGTTCGCCGTCGCGAGGAGTTCCTGAAACGTGTGCCCGGAACCCGAGAAGAGCTTTTCCGCGCGGGCGGGATTGACTGTCGCCGCGAACTGCTGGCCCTCTGTTTCATCGAGCGATCGATCGGCCAGCACCATCGACGGCATGAAACGCGACAGCATCGAGCGTTCCCAGGGGATGTCCATCCCTCGCGGGTTGGGTATCGTGATCGTCCCAATGGCTCCGGCTTTCTTCAGCGACTGCCACCGCTCACCGGCAGACTGCGCGTGCGCCATCACCGGCCCCGGTACGCTCGACGGTCCGCCGCCAATGAACACGGCCACTTTTCCCTTCAAATCGACGCCGGCCAGGTCATCGTAGTTCGCATCGGGAATAGAGAGGCCGTATCCGACGAACACAAGTGGCGCGCTCACCTTCGGTGCATGCTCTACCCGCATGCTGAGGACGACTTCGTCGCCGAGGACCAGCGGTTCGCGGCCGGTTGGACCGACGAGCGTGAGACTGCAGCCTTCCTCCTTCACGCGCCGCGATCGAAACTTGACCGGTTGAATGTAACCATCGATACCGGCGGAGGCGAGACCGCTCTGGCGAAAGTGGTCGGCGATGTAGGCCGCGGCCTTCCGGTGGCCCTCGCTGCCGGTGTCACGGCCTTCCAGCCGATCGTCAGCGAGAAACCTGATGTGCCCGAACCATCGTTGTCCATCTGTGGGAACCGCAGATGACAACCCGAGCACTCCGACGACGACTAGCGGAAGACTGAGCAATGCGCGCATCAGAGATCACCCCGCTTCGCAGAACCGGCGCGCTGACGCCACGAGGACCCGCGCGCAGCGGACGACCGAGTTCAGATCGACCCACTCGACGGCTTCATGAGCGCCCGCGCCGCCAGGACCATAGTTGACGGTGGCAATTCCCGCAGAAGCAAAGATGGCGGCATCCATCCAGTATGCGACGCCCGCTTCGACCGGCTGATGTCCGGTCACCGTCCGAGCGGCCTCTCGCACGGCCGATGCAATGGGCGACGCCGGATCGCACGTGAGCGAGGGGCGGTCGAAGAAGCGCGTCACAGTGGCCTGTTCGCCGGCCGTCTTGATCACCTCTTCGAGCTCGGCCTGCACCTGTTCGGGCGTCTCGCCGGGAATCGTGCGACGCTCGATCTTCAGGCGGCACTCCGGCGCGTACGTCGAAAGCCCCGAACCTCCCTGAATGAGGGCGCAGTGCATCGACGCAGGTCCAACCAGCGGATGCACGCGCGAACGGAGCACGCGTCGGTCGAACTCCTCGAGGGCGGCGACGATGCGGCCCATGCGGCCGATCGCGCTCACACCCAGGTCCCATCGGCTGCCGTGCGCCGCGTGGCCCGTCGTCACAATCTCGGCCCACACGAATCCTTTGTGTCCGAGGATCAACTGGCCGTCGCTCGGCTCGGTCACGATGCACGCGTCGGCGGTGTGGCGACGCACGAAGTCCATGGCGCCAATGCTCGCGTACTCCTCATCGGCGACGAGCGCCAGCATGATGCGCCCGCGCCGCAATCCATCGTGCGCCAGCGAGGCCGCTGCCGACATGATGGCGCCCGCGCTGCCCTTCATGTCGAAGCTGCCGCGGCCGAACACGCGGCCCTCCTCGACCCTGGGGTCGAACGGTGGAATCGTCATGCCCGCGGTGGACACGGTGTCGAGGTGGGCGCACATCACGAGCGTCGGACCGCCGTCGGCGCCCAGTTCCGCGACCGCATTCGGCCGTCCCGGAGCGGCATCCTCGAGCCAGGCCTTGACGCCATGGTCGTTCAGCCAGTCCACGGCGGTTCGCGCGATCGCGGCTTCCCCGCCCGGCTCCTCGGGCGCGAGCGTCGGATTGACGGAGGGCACACGGATGAGGCGCTGCACGACATCGAGTACCGCGTCCCGCGACAGGTGATCACTCGCCACAACTAGTTCTTGGTCGTTGGTGGTTGGTCCTTCGTTCATGGTGCTTGGTTCGCACATCACTCCTTGAATCGCGAGAGCGCGAAGAACGGATCGACCGCCACGTCGCCTAGTACAAGCTTGGAGACCCACTCGCCCAGGGCGGGTCCGTGCTTGAATCCGTGACCCGATCCACCGCCGACCAGCCACACCCTTTCAGCCAGCGGATGGTGATCGATGATGAAATGCTCGTCACTCGAGTTCTCGTACTGGCAGACGCGGCTCTCGAGAAGCGGCGGCGACTTGAGCTGCGGAAATCGCATCGCGAGGTACTCGCGCGCCGCACGGATGCCCTCGGCCGAAGCAATGCGCTCGCCCGACGTCGGATCGAACCGCGGGCCGCGCGTATCGTCGGCGATCTTGAAGCCGCGATACTGGTTGCCGGGGATCCCGTAGAACCGGTGACCGGTGTTGTCGATCCAGGTTGGCAGCTGGGTCTCGAAAAACCTGAGGTCGCCCGCATCGGTCCCGAAGAAGAACACTTCCTGGCGCGTCGGCGCCAGATGTGGACCGATGACGTCAGGGAAGAGCGACGGAAGCCAGGGCCCGCAGGCAAAGACGTACTGATCGGCTGTCAGCGACGAGCCATCGGACAACTTGAGCCCGTCCATCCGCCCACCGCCAAACGCGCCAGGCGTCACGCCGACCTGCCGATACTCGCCGCCTTCCTTCAAGAATGTCTCGAGCACCGCCTGACAGGCCAGCCGCGCGGTCAGGTACCCGGCGTCGCGCTCGTAGATCACGCGCGTGACGCGCTCGAAGTTGACCTGTGGATACTTTCGCGATGCGTCCTCCCTGCTCAGCTCGTCGATCGTCAGGCCCGCCGATCGCATGAGCGGCACGGCGGCCTTCTCGGAAGTGTCATCATTGCCGACCATCCAGATGCAGCCGATCGGATGAAAGACCCCGCGCTGCCACTGCTGCTCGTGTTCACGCCAGAGCTGGAGCGCGCGCGCCACGAAGCGGACGTAGACGGCATCTGCGCCATAGTTGGCCCGGATGATGCGCGTCTCCCCTCCCGAGCTCGCGCGCGAGTTCCCCGGACCCCACGCGTCGAGCAAGGTCACGCGGACACCGCGTCTCAGCAGGTGGAGCGCCGTCCAGCCACCGAATGCCCCCGCGCCGATGACCGCAATCGAGGCCTTCTGCTGTCGCCGGCGCCCGAGCGCGCTTCCGATAGGCGCCGCCGCAGCGGCCGCAAGCAGGGTTCGGCGCGACATTGGGGGAATCATGCCACTCCCTTCTTCGCAATCTCCTCAATCGCGGCGGCAAACGTATCGACTTCACCGACGGTGTTGTAGACGTTCGGCGTCACGCGAATGCCTTCGTACTCATTCGGCACAAAGCGCGGGCGCACGTGAATTCGATACACCTTGAGCAGGTGGTCGGTGAGTTTGTTGGCGCCGATGCCGTCGATGCTCATCGTGCCAAGGGCACACGCCTGCTGCGGATCGAACGGCGTCAGGACCTTGACGCCGGGCACCTTCTCCACACGCCTCGCCCAGCGCTCGCGCAGGTAACGCAGGCGCGCCGCCTTTCGCTCGACGCCGATGCTTTCGTGGAACGTCAGCGCCTCCGTGATCGCATTGCGTCTCGGCCACCGAGTGAGTCCCGATCTGCTCGAACTTCCTGATGTCGTTCACGAGCTCGGGCGGCGAGGCATAGAGCGACCAGACGGACTTGATCTTCTCGCGGCGCACGTAGAGGAATCCTGTGCCTACCGGTGCCGTCAGCCACTTGTGAAGGCTCGTGCCGTAGTAATCGCAATCGAGATCGTCGCGTGTGAACGGGAACTGCGCAAAGGCGTGACCTCCGTCGACGACGGTCTGGATGCCGCGCTGACGGGCCATCTGGCTGATGCGCTTGACCGGAAAGATCTGGCCGGTCGTGTACGTCATGTGACAGATGTGGATGACCTTCGTCTTCGGCGTGACGGCACGTTCGATGCGATCGTACAGATCGTCGAGGCTGGGCGGCGGCACCGGGAACGGCACCATCTTGAGCACGATCCCGTCCCGCCGCTCCCGCTGGCGCCAGGTCGTCAGCATGCTCGGATAGTCCTGCGTGGTGGTCAGCACCTCGTCGCCGGCCTTCATCTCGAGCCCGAACTGCACGTTCTCGAGCGACTCCGTCGTGTTGCGGGTAATCGCCAGCTCCTCCGCATCGCACCCGAAGGCGCCGGCCAGGCGCCGCCGCACTTCCTCGAGTTCGGGAATCAGGAGCTCGTCCACGTAGAGCGACGGGCTCATGTTCATCACGTCGAGATAGCTGCGCTGCGCCTCCTGCACCACGCGCGGCGCCGGACACACACTGCCGTTGTTCAAATTGATCTGGTTGCGATCGATCGAGAAGGCGTGCCGGACGTTGAACCAGAAGTCCTCGTCGCGCGCGACATCCTCGGGTGTGCGGCCATCCACGGTCCTGACGGCGGCCTGCACGCGCGACAGGGCATCTGGCCTCAGCGCGATTACGGCCCCGCCGATTGATGAGAGAAATCTGCGTCGCTCCACGGTCACCTCGCTGCGGGCGGATTATACTGCCCATCCTTGTCTCAATCCGACTCGTTGCTCAGGCGACAGCTTGGACTCGCGGCGGTGGCTGCCGTCGTGGTCGGCGACATGCTCGGCTCCGGCGTGTTCTTCACGCCTGGCGAGCTGGCCGCGGTCGCCGAGACACCCTGGCAGGTGTATCTCTTCTGGGGATTGTGCGGCGGGATCACGCTCTGCGGAGCGCTGACGCTCGCCGAGCTGGCCACGATCCTGCCCAGAGCGGGCGCGAGCTATCACATCATCCAGGAAGGCTGGGGTCCCTTCTGGGCATTCCTCAAGGCCTGGATGGAAATGTGGGTCAGCGGGCCAGGCTCCGTCGCCGGTGTCGCCGTCGTCTTTGGCGAGTTCCTGATGCGGTTCCTGGGACCGACGTGGCACTGGTCCGCCCCGGCCTGGGGCGCGGTGGCCATTTCCTTCTTCACCGCGATCAACCTCGCCGGCATCAAGTGGGGCGGCCGGACGCAGATCTTTCTCACCGCCATCAAGGTCGTGGGCATCCTGGGCCTCGTCGGGGGGAGCCTGCTCGTCACTAGCGCCGCGCCGCAAGTCTCGCCCGTCACGGCGTCATCCGGCGGCGATCTCCCTGGCTTCATCCGGCTCGTGGGACTTGGCGTCGCGGCGGTCCTTTTCACATATGACGGCTGGATCGACGTCACGCATGTCGCGGGCGAGGTCGTCAACCCTTCGCGCAATCTTCCGCGAGGGCTCGGTCTGGGTGTCGGCGGCATCACCCTGCTCTACCTGATCGTCAACTACGCATACCTTCGTGTCGTGCCGCTCGACGCGATGCGTCTGGCTCCGACGACCGTCGCGGCCACGGTCGCCACGGCAGCCTTTGGTGAGATCGGCGGGCATGTCCTCAATGCCCTCCTGCTCGTCTCCATCCTGGGCGCGCTCGGTGGGCTCGTGATGACAGAACCGCGCCTGTACTATGCCGCCGCGTCTCAGTACGAACAGCAGAGCCGCGGCCGGCTGCAGTCGTTCTTCCGCGGCTTGTCCACGGTGTCGAAAGGCTCGGCCGTGCCCGTCGGATCGATTCTCTTCTGCGCAGCCGTGTCGATGGTGGCCCTCTTCTTCTTCGGATCGTTTTCACGGATCGTCAATTCCTTCGTCGTGCCGCTTCACATCGCGAACATCCTGATGGTCTCTTCCATCTTTCGATTGCGCAGACGAAGGAGCGCCGGGTCGTCCGACTACAGGACGCCGTTGTACCCGTTCGTGCCGCTGGTGTACATTGTCGTCATCGCGCTGTTTCTGGTCAGCGCGCTCATATACCGGCCGTTCGATACGCTCGTAGGGGTCACGCTGACCGCGACCGGGATTCCAGCTTATTTCTGGATTACAAGGGGCAGCCCTCGATGAGCCACTGGGGAGTGAAGGCCGCGTACGGCGATCTCGGCAGAGTGCTGATGCACAGGCCCGGCATGGAATTGACGCGTGTGACCGCGGAGACGCTTGAAGAGTTTCATTTCGACAGACCGGTCCAACCCGAGCGTTTCATCGCCGAGTACGACACGATGCTCGCGTGCTTTCAGTCTCACGGCGTCGAGACGCTTCTTCTTACGGACATTCTCAAGGACGATGCGGACTCCATTGGCTATATGAGCCGCCGGCCGAACATGACGTACACGCGCGATCTGGCACGTGTGCTATCGCGCGGCGCGGTGCTGATGGGGCCTCATCTCAAGGGACGCTGGGGCGATCAGGTCATGCTGGGCCGCGCGTTCGTGCGCCTCGGAATCCCGGTGATCGGCGCGATCGAGTTCCCAGGCTTCCTGGAGGGCGGCGGCGTCACGTTGATCGGCGAGGACACGCTCGTCGCGTCGCTCTGCGACCGCGCAAACGAAGGAGGAACGCGCGCGCTGCGCGCGCTCGCGCTCGGGCAGGATGTGAAGTACTTTCTCGAGGTGCCTCTTCCCTTCGGACACATTCACATCGACGGGCTGTTCATGGTCCTCGACGAGAAGCTGTGCCTGGTCTTCGAGGATACCTTTCACGTGTTCCCCTGCCGCCTTTACGAGGACGGCAAATCAGGCTTCCGCCATGTCATGTTCCTCGAGTTTCTCGAGGAGCGCGGCTTCACGTCCATCAAACTGACGAAGGAAGAATGGCGCGGCGGTCATCTGAACGTGGTCGTGACCAGAAAGGGGCGCACGGCGATTGGATTCGAGCAGACGGCGTCGATCTCCGACCGGCTCCGGCCGTTGGGATGGGACCTGACGACCTTTCCTTCTGGCGAGATGCGCGCGGGAAACGGAGGCGCACACTGCATGACGTGTCCCGTACTCTATCGATAGCACGCGCGCGTCACGCGTCCGATCCGCCGACCCGCTGAATCGTGCGCGCCGCTTCCCGGCTGCCGGCTTTGAGACTGGCATCGACATCCCGCGTCTCGCAGTACATGCAAAGGAAGCCGGCCGCGAAGCTGTCGCCCGCTCCCGTTGTGTCCACGATTCGCTCGACAGGCTCCGCCGCACAGCGGATTGGTTCACCATCAACCAGGGCCAGGCTGCCTTCCTCCGCCAGGGTGACGACGAAGAGCCGGCCGGTTTCGCGCGCCAGTCGGGAGAGATCCGAAATCAGCCGCTCGCGGTTGGCATTCAGTCCAAAGAAGCCGATGTCGAGCTTCGATGCGTAGCGACCAACGAAACCAACGTCATAGTCGAAATCGGCGAGGTCCGAGAAGTCCACCGCTCGCAGGCCGCGCGAAGGCGACGCCATCACCGATTCGAAGAGCTCGACGACCTGCGAGTACACGGGTGTCATGAGGAGGTCGCTCGCGGCGATCACCGCGCGCTCGCGGTCGCCCATTCGGTACGTGGCAAGGACGCCTTCCACGTACTTGACGAACTGGCGCTCTCCGGAAGGAAGCCGCCTGATGTATTGCACGGGCGTCACGCCTTCAGTCCTCGTCAGACAGGCATCCAGTCCTGCGCGATCGATGGCCTGGACGACGAGCTGGCCTTCCCGATCGGTCCCGACGGCCGTCACGACGGTGACACGGTCCGACTGTCGGAAGAGGCGTCGTGCGTGGACGGCAAAGTTCAACGTGATGCCCCCGGGGCGATCGATCCCGGCGTCGACATAGCGATCGACATCGCAATCGCCCACGCAGGCGATGTTCATCGGGCAGGCACGAACTGCTTGACGACAGCCATCAGCGCCCGAACCTTTTCGACGTCGACGGCGGCATCGGTCTGGAGGCTGGTTCCGACGATGGCGCCGTCGGCCACCGAGAGGAGATCGGCCGCGTTCAAAGAGGTGAGGCCGCTGCCGACCAGAACGGGACAGCTCTCCACAGCTTCCCGCGCGGCTTTCACATCGCCCTTGAGCGGCGCGTCCCCCGACATGATGCCCGTCACGACGATCGCATCGGCGTTGTGCTGTTCGGCCAGGCTCGTCGATTCGCCGATCGATCGACGGTCCAGCATGGTGGCGTACTTCACCTGCACGTCCGCTAGGACGAGGACGTCGGGAGCCCCGATCCGGCGCCGAAAAGCCATCAGGCCGACTGGATCGATCTTCATTTCGCCGCCGTACTCGGGACGAGCCATGCGATCGACATAGTAGTCCGTCCTGACAAATCTGGCGCCGGCCGCGGCCGCGACCGCCAGCGACGCGGTCGGATCGTTCAGCAGAATCTCGACGCCAATCACCGTGCGCCGCCGCGCGGCGACGAGGTCGCGCGTGATGCGCGTCATGACGGCGATCGTTTCCCGACTCGCCTCGACCCGGTGCGGCCTGTCGCCTTCATTTTCGACGAGCACGCCGTCGACGCCCCCGGCTTCGAGCGCCGCGAGATCGTGAAGCGCCTTTTCGATCACGGCCGCCAGACCGGGAGACGAGGCGTACCCAGGAAGAGGAGGCAGATGGATGACGCCGATGATGGGTTTGTAGCGCGGAAAAAGCGACCGGAACGGAGACGCCGCCACGCTAGCACCTTAGCACATCGCGTCTCTTGCGCTATGCTCCCCCGCGTTGAATTCTCTGCGCGTGGGCGGACACCGACTCGAGTTCGAGTGGCACGGGCCATCTGGCGAATACGCGCCGACGCTCGTCTTCCTGCACGAGGGACTCGGCAGCGTGACGCACTGGCGAGGTTTTCCCAAGAAGCTGGCAGAGGAGACGGCCTGCGGTGCGCTCGTGTACAGTCGGCTTGGTCACGGCGGGTCGGATCCCCTCGACAGGCCCCACGCCGTCACGTTCATGCACGAAGAGGCCCAGGTCGTGCTACCTGAGGTCCTGCGCACGTGCGGGGTTCAGCGTCCGATTCTCTTCGGCCACAGCGACGGCGCGTCCATCGCCTTGATTTACAGCGGAACACGCAGCGGACCAGTGACCGGGATGGTGCTGGAAGCGCCGCACATTTTCGTCGAAGATCTGTCCGTCGCGAGCATCCAGTCCATGAAGGAGCGTTTCGAAACGACGAACCTCAAGAAGAAACTGAAACGCCATCATGGGGCGAATACGGAACGGATGTTTCAGCGCTGGAATGACGTGTGGCTGACGCCAGAGTTCCGACATTGGAATATCGAGGAGCTCCTCCAGCACATCACTGCGCCAATGCTGCTCATCCAAGGACTCGACGATCCATACGGAACGGTGAAGCAAATAGAAGCGATTACCACGCGGGTGAGAGGCGGCGTTGAAACCGTCCTCTTCCCGGAGTGTGGCCATTCGCCTCATCGCGAGCGGCCGGAGCAGACGCTCGACGCGGCGTCTCGTTTTATTAACGGGCTGCGCTCGGCCGCGCCGATCGCGCCGCCTGCATGACGGCCTCGATATCGGCCGCTTTCTTTGGCGTGGCCGAGGAGAGATTGTCGTGCCCGGTCCTGGTCACCAGAACCATGTCCTCGATCATGATCGCGATCTGCTTGTCCGGAATGTAGATCTTCGGCTCGACGGTGAACACCATGCCCGGCTCGAGCGGCTCGGAGAAGTCGCGACCTTCGACGGCCTCGAGGCCGATATGGTGGCCGAGATCCCGAACGCCCGCGCCCATGGCCGTATAGCGGACCAGCCCACCGCCTCGCGCGAGGTAGTGTGTCGGCGACGGCATGACACCCCAGACGTGATCTGCCCCGAGGCGCGCCGCATCCTCGAACGCCTCGAGACCGTACTTGTGGAAGACCTCCGCCGACGCCCGGATCACATCGATCATCATCACGCCGGGCTTCACGGCGTCGATCGCCGCCTGCTGCGCCTCGACGACGATGTCGTAGTACTTGCGCTGATCAGGGTCGAAGCGACCCGATACGGGTATCGTGCGGCAGAGATCCGATGTGTACATCTGGTACTCCGCAGCGCCGTAGTCCACGAACACCAACTCCCCATCCCGCATGACGCGATCGACGGGGTTGTAGTTCTCTCCCTTCAGGGTGAACAGGGTCATTGAGTCAGGCCCCGATCCCACGATCGGACCAAACGACGCGCGCGGCGAGCCTTCCCGCTTCCAGACGTATTCCATGCGACCCGCCACTTCGCGATCGTTCATGCCGGCCTTGATGGTCTGCATCGCTTCGACCAGGCCCTTGCCGCTGATCTCTGCCGACTTGCGCAGCGCGGCGATTTCGGGCTCATCCTTGATCAGCCGCATGCGGCGAAGCGTCGGCGTCAGATCTTTCACGGTCTTCCCCGGCAGGCGCTCGACGAGCGAGGCGGCGATCTGGTGGGCGATCGTCCGGGGCGCCGCCAGTCCCGGCGGTGCATAAAGAGGCTCGTCATCCATCGGCAGATACAGAGCGGAGGCTCCCTTGACAAGATCCACCACGCGATCGGCCAGTTGATCGATCGGATACGTCTCATCGACGCCGGTCGTGGTGGCCGCTTGAGGGCCGGGCGCAAGTCGACGGACGGGCCTGTTCCAGACGGCGTGACGGAAAGAGGGATCGACCATGGGATATTGAGCCCCCGCGAACTGGAAGGGCTCTGGCAGAAAGAGCACCGAGCGTACCGCCGTAAGGACGAGCACGGCGTACGGCGACTCCACACCGGTCAGATACCAGAAATTCGGATCCTGCTTGACCCAATCCGTCTGGCCGACCAGGTATCGCCCGGGCACGATGACGGCCCCCGTGCCAAGCTGCGCGAGCAGGCGCGCACGCCTGGCGCGATAGATGTCCTTGGAGAAAGCCTGATCGCTCTGGCCCACCGCTCGTTGCACCATGAGCGCGAAGAGCAGGCCAGCGACCACCGCGGTTCGTCGAGACTTCATGAAGTCGCCTCCGTGTCGCAAGCGTCCCGGATGATAGCAGCGAATTGGCGGACACAGGCGCGCGCTGCATTCTTGCAGCATTGTGGTACGGTAGCGCGCTGGAGTCGCTCAATGGCCACCGACCGGCGCGCGAAAAGATCTCGTCCGGCAGTCACCCGACGGCACTTCCTGCAGGCCATTCCGGCCGTGACCGCGGGCAGCCTGGCCACCACGACATTACAGAAGGAGTCATCGCGCCATTTCGGCAGCGATGCCATCCACTGCGCCGAGCAGATCGACGGTGTCACGTTCTCCCCTAATGAAGAAGAGCTGATCGTCCAGAACGTGAATCGCTTTCGCGATTACATCGAGGCCCTTCGCGCGATCACCATTCCACCTGAGATCGACCCCTTTGCGTTCCACCTGGAGGCTCCTCGCCCCGCGCCGACCACCGCCCGGGCGTTCAGGGCGCCGCGCTCACGAGCACGAACCGAACGACCCGCACCGGAGGATCTGCCGTTCCTGCCAGTCACGGCTCAGGCTCGGCTTCTCGAGAGCCGGCAGGTGAGCTCGGAGGAGCTCACCACGATGTACCTGGAGCGCCTGAAGCGACTCGACCCATCTCTTCAATGCGTCGTCACACTCAGTGAATCGCTGGCGATGGATCAGGCACGAGCTGCGGACGCTGAGATTCGCACTGGGCGATACAGAGGCGTTCTGCACGGCATTCCGTGGGGCGTGAAGGACCTCTTCGCGACGAAGGGCATCCGTACGACCTGGGGCGCGAAACCGTTCGAGAACCAGATCTTCGATTTCGACGCCACCGTCGTGGATCGCCTTCGCAGCTCGGGCGCGGTGTTGCTGGCGAAGCTGACCAGTGGTGAGCTCGCGATCGGCGATCTCTGGTTCGGCGGCAAGACCAGAAATCCGTGGAACCCGGCGCTCGGCTCGAAGGGATCGTCCGCCGGCCCGGCAGCCGCCACGGCGGCGGGACTCGTGGGATTTGGCGTCGGCACGGAAACGAATGGTTCGATTGTGTCGCCTGCCGCTACGTGCGGTCTGGTGGGGCTGCGCCCCACGTTCGGGCGTGTCAGCCGGCATGGCGTGATGTCGCTCAGGTGGAGCTTCGACAAGATCGGCCCGCTCTGCCGCAGCGTCGAAGACTGCGCCGTCGTCCTCGGTGCGATCCACGGACGCGACGGCTACGACCGCGTGGTCATCGACTCGCCGTTCGCCTGGGATCGACGCGAGGCACGCCTCCAGCTTCGCATCGGCTATGTCGCGGGTGAGTTCGATGACGTGCCTGCGGACGCGACGGATGATGACCGGAAGCGGTGGCCCGATCGAAAGCCCGTGCTGGCAGGCGCGCTCGAGATCTTCCGCACCCTCGGCATGACGCTCGAGCCCGTCGAGTTGCCACAACTGCCGGCCGACGCAATCTACGCGCTGCTTTCGGCCGAAGCCGGAGCCGCGTTCGACGAGCTGACTCGAAGCGGGCGGGTCGCCGAGCTCGCCGGAAAGGGCCCGACTGACCGCGCCAACCAGTTGCGTTCGGCGAGATTCATCCCCGCCGTCGAATACGTGCAGGCACAGCGGGTGCGCACGATGCTCTTCCGTGAAGTTCAGCGGATGTTCGCCACCCTCGATGCGTTCGTGACGCCGCCCGAAAGCGCGAGCGTCACGATGACCAATCTGACGGGCCATCCGGCCATCACGTTGAACGCGGGCTTCGCGGGAGGCCTCCCGCAGGGCATCATGATCACCGGCCGCCTGTTCGAGGAACATTCGATTCTGAGCCTCGCGCTCTCGTTCGAGCGGGCCAGGGGGACTCAGAACGAAAGACCGATAATCAGGTAGGGTCGTCACCGGAATCCGACAGTATTCACATGAGGCTTCAGACGCTTCTCGCCGCGAACGGTCGCGTGGTCGAGCGCCTCTTCCGCGCCGCGAACGCCGGGCGATGGCCGCTCGAGCGATCGGCGTTCGCGGACGCGCTGCGCACCAGCGTCGAGCATCGTTTCCGCGATGGAAATGCGACCGACCACGACGTCACCGCATACCTCGAGACGCTCCACGCGGAAGATCTCGCGCTGGCGGTCGCATGCGCAGCCGGATGCGATACTGCGTGGGAACACTTCGTCAGCGAGTATCGACCTCGCCTCTACGCCGCCGCTCGGGCGATCGCCGGTGAAGACGGGGCGCGCGACCTGGCCGATTCGCTGTACGCCGAGCTCTATGGACTGACCGTCGGCAAGGAAGGGCGGCCGCAATCCCTCTTTCGCTACTTTCACGGCCGCAGCAGCCTGGCCACGTGGCTTCGGGCGGTGCTCGCACAACGACACGTCGATGGCATCCGGGCCGGCCGTCGAACCGATCCGCTCGACGACGAGCGCATTGTCGTGCGAGACGTTCACACAGCCGCGCCCGATCCCGAGCGGGCTCGATATGTCGCACTGCTCCAGGAGGCGGTGTGCCAGGCGATCGCGTCTCTCGCCCCGCACGATCGGCTCCGGCTCGGCTACTACTACGTCCAGGAGCTCACGTTGGCCCAGATCGGACGTCTCACCCGCGAACACGAGGCCACGGTCTCGCGCAAGCTGGACAAGACGAGACGTCTCATTCGCAGCCAGGTCGAGAAGCAACTGCGCGAAGAAGAGCGGCTGACCGACGCCCAGGTTCAGCAGTGCTTCGCGTATGCGAGCGAGGCCTGGCCGTTCGATCTGACGACCGTGCTGAGGCAATCACAATGAGGTCGCGAGGCAAGAAACCGCGCCGCGATCGTTCTTATGGAGGAGAGCTCCAGTGACTCGCGATCCTCAACGCCCGCGCGACGCCGACATCATGGCCCGCATGACGCGTGCGGAGCTCGAGAGAGGCCCGAATCACGCGGGCCAGGACTGTCCGAGTTCCGACACGATCGCGGCGTACTACGCTCATCTCCTGCCGGCGGACGAACAGGCGCAATGGGACGTCCACGTGGCGGGCTGCAGTCGTTGTCAAACCGTCCTGGCGGCGCTCGTCCGGTCTGAACCGTCAACCAACGAGCAGGGCGCAGGCCAAGCGTGGGTGCCATGGAAATGGCTCGTGCCGGTCGCAGCGGCGGGCACCGCATTCGCGATTTGGATCTCGGTCGAACCGATCGAGCACACGATGCCGGCAACGGTGGAAGAGACCGCCGCGCGCACGGACACGCCACTGTCATTGCCAAAGTCGACGATGGGGCCGGCCGTTGGCAAGGAACAGGAGCCGGAGCTCAATCGATCGTCTCCTGTCGGCCAGAAGAAAGTGGCGGCGCCCGCAGTTCAGCGTCAACCGGAAGCGTCGGCCACGAGCCCGACGCTTGGCGAGGCCAAGACGACAGTGACACCGACTCCCGCTTCGGCCGCTCTCAAGAACGAAGCGACATCGGATGTCGATCGGCTGGAGAAGGACAAGCAGGACCAGACAGCCGTTGCCGACGGTGCAGTGGCTGGTCGGGCTCGCCAGACCGCCGCGTCGCCCGCGGCGAAACCCGCGCCGCCTCCACCGATGCTCGAGGCCCGCGACAAAATGCGCGCGACGAGCGCCCGCGACGAATCCGTGACTCCGATGGAGCGCGGCGTGACGTCAATACTGGTATTGCCGTCGCCATCGGGCTCCGCGGTACTCTGGCGCATCGAGCCCGACGGCCACATCAGTAAGTCGATGGACAAGGGGATCACGTGGACCCGCCAATTGCTTCCATCGACCGGCGCGCTGGTCGCCGGGAGCACGCCGTCAGCCGAGGTGTGCTGGGCGGTCGGACGGGACGGGCTCATCCTTCGAACCATCGATGGCGCTCACTGGCTGCGCGTCGAGCCTCCTGTCACGGCGACATTCGTCTCAGTCACGGCTGAAGACGCGCTGATAGCGTCGGTCACCGCCGCCGACGGACGGCAGTACCGAACCGTCGATGGCGGTCAGACCTGGCGGGCACTCTGACGACCATTCATCCGACTGCCCCACATCCCCCAATCCCGCGTCGCCGCCTGGAACCGCAAGAAACCTACGCCCAATCGTTCTCTCTGCAGGGTCGTCCATGGAGGGACCGATGTCTTCAACGCAGAAACGGTGGCTGATCGCGATCGTGTCGGCGGGCCTGCTCGCGCTCTTCTTTCTCTCACATCCGGCCGTTGCCGGAAGCGGCACATCGTCGTCGGTCGCGGCTGATGATGCCTCGACGCTCGACGATCAGGTCGATCTGTCGCTGACGGTGTACAACTCGGATCTGGCGCTGGTGCGCGACATCAGGCAGGTGCGCCTGCCGGTGGGTACATTCGATCTCCGGTTCATGGACATCGCGGCCACCGTCAATCCCGCGACGGTGCATTTCCGTTCGCTGACGGAACCCGCCAAGGTCGGCGTCCTCGAACAGAACTACGAATACGACCTCCTCGAACCCGAGAAGCTGCTGAAGAAATACGTCGGACGCGAGGTGACGCTGGTGCGCACGAGGCAGGAGAACGGGACGACCCGGCAGGAAGAAGTGAAAGCCACGCTCCTGGCGATGAACAACGGACCGGTCTGGAAGATTGGCGACGAAATCGTCACAGGGATGTATACGGACCACCTGCGCTTTCCGACGCTCCCTGAGAATCTCTACAGCCGACCGACGCTCATCTGGACGCTTGGCAACACGGGGAGCCCCGACCATCGCATCGAGGCGTCATATCTGGCGGGCAACCTGTCGTGGTCTGCCGATTACGTGCTGACCGTCGAGCGAGACGAACAGACGGCCGGCCTCGACGGATGGGTCACGCTCACCAATAACAGCGGAACCGCCTTCAAGAAAGCCAACCTGCAGCTCGTCGCGGGCGAACTGAATCGGGTGCGTGACGAGAACAAACTGCGCCGCGCGTACGATCAGATGAATGCGCTGAAGGCCGTCGCCGAGAGCAGCGCGTTCGCGCAGGAAGCGTTCTCCGAATATCACCTCTACACGCTGGGCAGGCGGACCTCGATCTTCAACAACGAGACGAAACAGCTCAGCCTGCTGGCCGGATCGAACATTCCGGTTCAGAAGCGGTTCGTCGTCGAGGGACAGAGCCTCTACTATCACAACCGCCAGCATCCGGGCGAGCCGCAGAAGGATCCCGTTCAGGTGTACTACAAGCTCCGGAACGACGAGCGATCCGGGCTGGGAGCGCCGCTCCCGGCCGGCACCGTGCGCGTCTACCAGGCGGATTCGAAGGGGGGCACCCAATTCGCCGGCGAGGATCGCATCGATCACACGCCGAAGGATGAGTGGTTGAATCTCCACATCGGGAACGCGTTCGACATCGTGAGCGAGCACAAGCAGACGGAGTACGAAAAGATCAGCGACGAGGTCTACGACCTGGCGTTCGAGGTGACCGTGCGGAATCACAAACCGACGCCCGTCACCGTCGAGGTGAACGAGCCGATCGGGGGGACCTGGCAGATGCTCGAAGCCTCACATCGCTGGACGAAGACGTCGGCTTGGGCTGCGCGGTTCGAGCTGCCCGTCGATGCCAACGGAACGGCGGTCTTGAAGTATCGCGTGCGCGTGCGGTGGTAAGCCGGTTGATCAGGCGGCGCGCGCCGTTGTTTCTATCTGGTGCTCCGATGAGCGGCGTTCGCCAAGCACGAATCCGACGGCGCCGATCAGGCTGGCCAATAGGATGAGAGGCCGATAGCAGACGGGCTCCAGCGGTCCCAGCACGATGAGGCGACAAAGGGACGAGAACGAGTGCGCCTGGCGATTCGGGGCCTCAGACAGGAGCGCCAGCGAGGTGAGGATCCCGCTGGCGAGCATGAGTGTCGCGAGAAACGGAAAGAACACGGCGCCCGAAACGACGTGCGTGAGCCATGCGGCGGTCAGAATCGCAAACGCCGCCAGCTGCAGAACCGGATTGAGGATCTGCGCGAGGACGAAATACGGGAACCCCACGCGTCCCACCAGGCCGAAGCGCCGATTGGCCAGCATGTGCCGATAGCGAAAGACCGACTCCCAGACCACACGCTGCGCCCGCGCGTGTTCGGCGATCAGGCGCCCGATGCCCCCGGCGGCTTCAGTCTGCCCCACGAATGCGGGCAGTGAAACGACACGCCCCGGTTGGTCCTCGTTCGCGTACCGCGCCTGGATCTTGAAGGTGATATCGATCTCTTCGCCCGACATGTCGGTGGCAAAGCCACCGACGTCGAGGATGGCGTCGTGTCGCCAGATGCCGAACGCCCGGCCCTGTCCCAGTCGAAAGCCCAGCCGACTCCAGATCACCTTGTTGGTCATCAGCCAACGCAGCCGCTCGACGTGCTGAAAGCCAGCTGAGCAGTCGACTTCCCGCCTTGAAGGGTGACGCGGCCGAGCTCGGCTCGAGGCGGACATCGACGTGACTGGTGATGCCCAGGACTCCGGCGGGATCGCGAATGGCCTCCGGCATCGCCTTGAGCAAGGCGTCACGCTCGTAAACGGTGTCGCCAGCGACTACGCAGATGTAGCGGAACCGCGCGAGGTTGACCCCGCAGTTCACCGCGTCCGCTCTGCCCACACGATCCTTCTCGATCACTACCAGCCGCGCATCCCGCGCGCTGCGATAGATCCGCCGGACACCCTGCGTCGGGAGTCTCTTCCGATAGAACACCTCCCGCGGCTCGATCTCGAAGGCGTCCTTCAAACGCTCCAGCGTGCCGTCGGAACCATCCGACACGACGATGACCTCGAGCTCCGGATAGTTGAACTGAAGAAGTGACTCGACCGAATCGACAATCGTGCTCTCTTCATCGAACGACGGCACGACGATGCTCACAGGAATCGTGAAGCGTGACACTGCCAGGCTCGGGAGATCGTCGGACTGAAGAGCGCGGCCGCCGGTGCCCTTCAGCGCATTGATTGTGAGCGCAAGGAAGGCCACGAGATAACCGCCCGCCAGGTAAGCGGCAGACAGTACCACGATCCAGATGGCGGTATCGTGTGGCATCTCGGCTCAGAGACTCCCGGCCCGCTCGAGCCCAAGCCGCTCGAGGAGGTTCCTGATCCTCGGCCGCATGCGCGGCCCGGCTCGCTCGAGGAGGGCGTCCGTCATGCGTGCGCCGCCGGCTCGCGTGATCTTGCGCAGCATCTCAATCTTTGCCGGACTCGGGTCGTCGGTGGCGGCCTCCATCACGACGAGGCTGTCGAGCACGCCCATGTTCTGGAAAACCTCGGCGGCGCCATTCCGGGCGAACGAGTCCTGGTGATCGAGAAACGGGACGAGATCGGCCCAGATCTCCGGTCCCATCGTCTCGAGGGCTTCCTTCGCGGCGACGCGCACCCACCATTGCCGATCCGACAGGAGCGCGGCGACCGCCGTGGCACAGTCGATGCGCCCGAGATCGCCGAGGGCGCGCGCGGCGTGGGCACGGACGAACCAGATCGGATCGTGCAGCAGCCCAAGGGCCATGGACGCGGCCGCGGGCCCGCCCACCTTTCCGATCGACTCGACGGCTGCCTTCCTGACGGTCGGGTCCGAATCGGTCCCGAGCGCCGCGAGTTCGGCGTCGAGCTGGGGAGTGCCCGCATACCGGCCGAGAAGCGTGGCGGCCCAGAACCGAACAATAGGTCGTCGATCGTGCAGGAGCGGCCGCAGCTGATGCAGGACCGGCACGGGGAACTGATCGAGATACGTCGCCACGCGAGATGGCGGACAGGTGGCGAGCGCGAGCGCTTCGATCAGCAGGCCCGCTGAACGCCGGTCGCTTCGACTACCGAGGAGCGCGAGCGCCGCGCGCACGATCTCGGGATCTACTTCCTTGAGCGCAGCTTCGAGCAGGTCAATCGCACTGGCGTGGCGCCCATAGCTCAGAATGCGAAGCGCGGCGACTCGCCGCCGCAGCTCGCCGTCGTTTCGATGTCGCGCAGCTTGTACGATCGCTTCATCGGCGCCCCATGTGGCCAGGAAGAACGTGGCCACGATTTCGAGGGCCCAGGGTGGAGTCGCGTCGTCACCCGCGATCCTGAGAATCCCGGACTTCGACGATCCGGCGAGCACGTCCCTGACCGATTCGACCTTGTCATCGAGCGCGACCTTGGCGAACTCCGGCCCGTCGAGACGAGCCGCGATCTGGTCGAGCAGCGTTCGCCGTCGTTCGGCGCGCACGTGACCGAGGAGGGCGACCACCGACACACCGATCCAGATGGTGAAGGTCAGAAGGGCAAGGAGATTGATGGGTGTGAGGCTGGTCAAAGCGGCGACACCAGGTCGCCATCTTTATCGGTAGGTTCCGGAGCGGCCTGCAGCACGCGCAGGCCAGGCGGAGAGCAGCACGGCGGCGAGGTAAACCGAGCCGATCAGGGCAAAAGCGGTGACAAGGCTCACGCGATGCGCGAGCGATCCCACGAGGTAGGCCAGGACAATCTGGATGGCCATGCCCACGAAATAAAACGTGTTCTGCACGCGGCCCATCAGGTGCCTCGGAACATTCGTCATCATCGTCCCCGAAATCGCCACGCCGGCAACGCCACGGGCCGACCCCATGGAGATAAACAGGGCCACGGCGACGGCAAGAAGCGGGGAAAACGGCAGCACGAAGAAGCCAATCGAGAGCAGCGCGAACGACGCCGAAGCCGCCCGGGACGATCCAAAGCGATCGATGACGAGCGGCGTGTAAAACGCGCTCGTCAACGCGCCAATGCCCCAGCCGCCGTTCAGCCACCCATAGCCGGTCGCCCCCGCCTTCAGGAGTCGATCGCTGAGCGATGCCGTGATCACACCCTGCGATACCATCGCGCTCGTGAAGATCGCCCAGGTCATGCCAAGTCGCACGACGTGTGGAGCACCGGCCAGGAATCGTCGAGCATCACGAAGATCGTGGAAGAACGCTGCGACGGGTCCGCTGGCTTCTGAAGCGGCGCTCGCCTGAGCCGGCTGACGAACCGTGTGCCGTCCGCGACGAACGGCAAAGTAGCAGGCAAAGGAGGTGACGTAGGTGGCGACATCGATGAGCAGAATGCCACCCAGCCCGATGTGGTCGTAGACAAAACCGACGAGCGCGCCGGCCAGGAGCCAGCCGCCCTGGATGCTCGCAAGGAGAAAGGTATTGGACGACACGTAGCTCGTACTCGGCGTCAGCTCTTGTACAAGCGCCGAGACAGTTGGCCAGAATATCCAGAAGGCGGTGGCAACGAGGATGTTCATGGCGTAGAGGTGCCACACCTGCACCCGGCCAGCCAACGCGAACGCGGCCACCAGCAGAATCACGAGCGCCCGCACCGCATCCAGGCCCATCACCAGATGGCGGCGATCCTCGCGGTCGATGAGAACTCCGGAGAACGGCAGGAGCATCATCGCGGGGAGCGTCTGAAGGATCACCAACCATCCCAATGCCTGCTCGGAATGGGTAGCCTGCAAGACGAACCAGATCACGGCCGCACCATTCATTCCACTGCCAAGCATCGAAACAAGATTCGCCACGAACACGAGCCTGAGCTCTCGCGCGGGCATTTCCCACTTTCGCGAAGCACCTGCGGGCTCCGTCGCAGCGCGCGTCTGGTTGTCGTCCTTTAGTTCTTGCGACACGGTCGGCTAGACAGTAGCATGACGCGCGAAGTGACACGCCGCTCACCATCGATCGCCGCGCGCATCTTTCTCGTCAGCCGATCTGGAGAGACGCCGTGACACCAGTTGATCGCCGATCGTTTCTTCGCGGTTCGACGCTGGCCGCTAGTGCGTTCGCAAGCCCGGGCACTCCGGCCTTCCAATCGCCCGCCGTGCCGGAGCAAACCGCCGACGCGGCGGGCCCGGCTCCCCTTCTCGTCTTCAACGTGCGCACCTACGGCGCGCTGGCCGATGGCGCGACGCCGGACACGACATCGTTCGTCACGGCGATCGAAGCCGCCACGACGGCTGGAGGCGGCGTCGTCTACGCTCCGCCTGGGAGCTATGTCGTCGGCAGCATCCGGCTCTTGAGTAATGTGACGTTGTATCTCGAGGCTGGTGCGACCCTTCTCGCGAGCGCCAACCGCGCAGCCTACACCGCGGGCTGCCTCATTCATGCCGAAGACGCGGCGAGCGTGGGCCTGGCCGGCCGTGGCGTCGTCGAGGGCAACGGGCCCGACTTCTGGCGGCGCAAGGCGGACGGGACGTGGACGTCGCAGGAGTGGAGGCCCAGCGAGCTGGTGCGTTTCATACGATGCCCCAACCTGCTGATCGAGGGCATCACGCTGCGCAACAGCCCGAACTGGACGCTTCACGCGATCGATTGCGATCGCGTCGAGATCCGCGGCATCTCCATCGTCAATGGTCTCGGCCTGGACGATGGCCCGAACACCGACGGGCTCATGATCGATGGATGTAGCAAGACGACCATCTCGGACTGCTTCATCCAAAGCGGCGACGACTGCGTCGTGCTGAAGTGTATGCAGTCACGAACGCAGGCGTGCCGGGACATCACCGTCACGAATTGCGTTCTGGAGACAAGCGAATCCGCGCTCAAGATCGGTTCGGATACGCTTGGCGCGTTCCAGAACATCACGTTCTCGAATTGCGCGATTCGCGATGCCGGCTGCGGCATCGGGTTGTGGATGCGTGACGGCGGCCTGGTGGACGGCTGGCGAATCTCCAACATCTCCATGACGCTCACCGGCGGCGGGCAGCCAATCTTCTTCTGGTCTCACCGGCGCACCGATCAGACGCCGTGGGGAACCGTGCGCAACGTGTCCATCTCGGACGTGACGGCGACCGCCGACGGCGGGATCCTGCTGAGCGGGGTGCCCCAGCGATGGCTGGAGGACATCTCGTTGAGGGACATCCGGATTCATATGCGTGGGGCCGTCGGTGACAAGCTGCACGCGAATCCGCCTTTTCCCTTCCCCATCTGGGACCACCGCCGTTCGCCGTATGACATCTTCTGTCGCTATGTGCGCAACCTCAGGCTGCAGAACGTCCGCTTCACGAGGAACGAGCCCGAACGGCCCGAATGGGGGGGCGCCATCCGCTGTCACGATGTTGCCGGCCTCGACATCGACGGATTCGTCGGACGCCAGGCGCGCGGCTCGCTCGAGCCGGTGGTGCGCCTGCGGAACACGCGTGACGCGTTCATCCGCAACTGTCGCCTCGTCGAGGGCGCGGGGATCTTCCTGGGGCTGGAGGGCAACGTCGAGCGCGTGACGATGATGGGCAACGATCTCGGTCTGTCACAGCGCGGAGTTCAAGCGCTCGATCCCGATCGACTGCCGCAGATGCTGTACGAATTTGGAAACAGGCTGCCGACGCCGTGATGGTCAGTCGGCTTCGACCGCGTGCCGCAGCTGCTCCAGGCCACCGATGAGATCCGTTCCCACATGGATGCGCAGGGCGCGCCGCTTGCGCTCGACCAGCACTTGAAAGTCGCCTCTCGCCTGCGCCGCTTTCACCACGCCAAACGTATAGCGCTGGCCCGGCACCGGAATATCCGCGGGATCGTCACAGGTAATCTGGAGGAAGACCCCGGTGTTCGGTCCGCCTTTGTACGCCTGACCGGTCGAATGCAGGAATCTCGGGCCGAACCCGAGGCAGGTGGGTGTCGAACATCTGCGTCCGATCGCTTCACGGATCGCCTGGAGCTGCGCCGTGTGCCGTGCGTTACGTTCGAAGTACGCGAGGAGCGCCAGATAGTCGCCCACGCCGGCTCGCTTCAGATGCGCCTGGATGTACTGCTGAAGCGTCCGGGCGCCCGACTGCCGCAGCACGGAAACGTTGCCCGAATCCGAGTAGAGCCTCACGCCATCCTGATCGCAGAACGGCGCCTCATCGGGAAGCCGTCCGGTTCGCTCGAACTCCGATGTCAGCCGGCGCGTCTCAACCTTGCTGGCTTCGACATCGGGCTGGTCGAAGGGGTTGATACCGAGAAGCGATCCGGTAGCCGCAATGGCCATCTCCCAGCGGAAGAACTCACGCCCGAGATCGTACCGACCGGCAATCCGAATCCGGATGACCGGATGTCCGCATGCCTCGATTCGATCGAGAACACCTTCGACTGTCCCATCGATTTCAGACTCGAGCGCAACCGAGACAAACGTGCGGTCCGATCCATAGGCGTCAGGCGGCCGAACGGCCTCGCCATCGATGGGTATGAGACCGCGCCCGTTCTTGCCGGTCGACTCCGCCACCAGCTGTTCGAGCCACGCGCCCATCGCGGCGAGGCCTGGCGATGCGATCAGAGTCACCTTGTCGCGGCCGTGCTTCCCGAGAACGCCCAGGATTGTCCCGAGCACGACGCCCGGATTGTCGCGTGCGGCGACTTCCGGCCCGCAACGCTCGACCATTTCCCGCGTGCGAACGAGAAATCTCTCGATGTCGAGCCCCATGATCGCGGAGGGAACGATCCCGAACGCTGACAGCGCAGAATATCGGCCTCCGATCGATGGCACGCCGGCAAACACTTTCCAGAAGCGGTCCTGCTCGGCGACGGCCTGCAGCGTCGATCCCGGATCGGTGATGGCGACGAAACGCCGGCCGGCTTCGTCGCGGCCCACACGATTCGCGACCAGCTCAAAGAAATACTGTTTGAGAATGTTGGGCTCGAGCGTGCTGCCCGACTTGCTCGAGACGATGAACAAGGAACGCTCGAGATCGACGCGGCGCTCGGCGCTTCGGACCTCCGCAGGGTCCGTTGAATCGAGCACGTGCAACGGCGGAAACCCGGGCATCTGTCCGAATGTGAGCGCGAGCACTTCCGGACAGAGGCTCGATCCTCCCATGCCGAGGAGCAGCACGTCCCGAAAGCCCCGCTCCCGCACCTCCCTGCTCAGGTCAGACAGCTGGTCGATCTGCGCAAGCTGATCGCCGACCACATCTAGCCAGCCGAGCCAAAGTGCCTCGTCTCTGCCGGTCCAGACGCTGGCATCCCGCGCCCACAGCCGCTTTGTCTTGGCGTTCCGATCCCAGTCTGCCAACGACGTGTGTGCCTCGGACGCGTATGGCTCTGGGAGAAAGGCGGTCTGGCCGTCCGAACCCGGAAGCTTCATCTGGGAGACGCTACCTCAGAGCGGCAACCCGGACAAGTTGCGGCACGTCAGATAGCGGGTTCGCAGTTCGTGTATCGTGGTGAACAGCGTCTCTGGCTACTGACTCGTGCCAATTCTCGTCGCCAACCAGATCACCAAGACCTATCGAGGACCCGAAACCTCGGTCAGCGCACTCCGGAGCGTGAGCCTGGCGCTCGAGCCCGGAGAGTTCGTCGCCGTCGCCGGGCCGTCGGGATGCGGCAAGTCAACGCTCCTCCACCTCTGCGGCGCGATGGATCGCCCCTCGTCCGGCCAAGTCGTCCTCGAAGGAGTTTCGCTCGGCGATCTGGATGAGGAGCGGTTGACGCGGATTCGGCGGGAGCGGATCGGATTTGTCTTTCAGTTCTTCAACCTGCTTCCGACGTTGACCGTGCTCGAAAACATCGCCTTGCCGCTGCTGCTGGCGTCGGTCCCGTCGGAAGAGGCGGAACGGCGCGCGGCGGCCGTGGGCGAGGAGGTCGGCCTCACTGCCCGGCTGTCTCACTTTCCCGCGCAGCTTTCTGGGGGCGAAGCTCAGCGCACGGCCATTGCCCGCGCGGTCGTGCACAAGCCGGTGCTGCTCATCGCCGACGAGCCGACCGGCAATCTGGACTCCGCGACGGGCGCCCTCGTGATCGAGCTGCTCATGAAGCTGAACCGGTCTCTGGGCGTCACCATTCTGCTCGCGACCCATGCCGACGATCTCGCGCGGGCCGCGACACGAAGACTGGCCATGAAGGACGGTGCGATCGATCAAGGGTGACCACTCGATCACTCCCCCAGTAATCACAATTTCGAGATCATGCGCCTCTTCTCGCAGTTCATTGTTCGACACCTCGCCCGCGAGCGACTGCGCGCAGGCGCGACCGTCGTTGGCCTCGCCCTGGGCATCGCGGTGATCGTCGCGATCCGCATCGCCAACCTGAGCTCGATTCGCGCCTTCGAATCGGCGGTGGACACCGTCGCCGGGCGTACGTCGCTCGAAATCGTGAGCGCTGGCATCGGATTCGACGAGCACCGTCTGATCGACCTTGCGTGGCTTCGGCGTTACGGAGCGGTCAGCCCCATCATCGAGGGCGATGCGCTCGCGAGGGCTGCCGACGGGTCTGGAGAAACGCTGCGCGTGTTGGGCGTGGACATCGTCCGCGATCGCCCCATCAGGGATTACCGCGTCTTCGACTCCGCACAATCCCCGGATTCGTCGCGCCCGCGCCAGCTGCTTTCGCTGCTCCTCGATCCGGGTTCGATCGTCCTGACCGAGGCGTACGCCCGGCGACATCACCTGCGAGTCGGCGATTCAGTGGAGTTCTCGCTCGCGGGGCGCATCGAACAGTTTCGGGTGCGGGCCCTCCTCAGCGCCGAAGGCCCGGCCCGAGTGCTCGACGGCAACTTCGCGCTGATGGACATTGCCGCCGCTCAACTCGCCTTCGATCGACTCGGTTACATCGATCGCGTGGATATCAGGCTGCGTGACGACGTGAGCGTCGACCGTGCCGAGCAGGAAATCGCCGGGAAGCTGCCGGCTGGGCTGACCGTACAGCGTCCCGAGCGTCGCGGCCGTCAGGTCGAAAAAATGCTCGAGGCGTTTCAATTCAATCTGGCGGCCCTGTCCTACATCGCGCTCCTGGTCGGTCTGTTTCTCATCTACAACACGATCGCGATCTCGGTCATCGCCCGCCGCGAGGAGATCGGCACGCTGCGAGCGCTCGGCACCTCACGTCGCCTGGTGCTGGGCATGTTCCTGGGTGAAGCGGTCCTGCTGGCAATAGCCGGATGCTCCGCGGGCGTCATGCTCGGACCGCTCCTGGCCCGGGCGGCGGTTCAACTGACGTCGCGGACCGTGAACGTGCTGTATGTCAGTGCGGCCGCCACGCCAACGGGCCTTGAATGGTCGCACGTGGCACTCGCGTTCGGTGTCGGCATCCCGCTTTCGCTTCTCGCGGCGGCGCTTCCGGCCATTGAGGCATCGCGGGTGCCGCCAACAACCGCCATGCGTGGAAGCGATCGGGTGATCGTGCGCTATCTCTTCAGCGCTCGCCAACTCATCGCGCCCGCGCTCCTGCTGATCCTTGCATGGGGCCTTTCAACTCTGGGGCCTGTCGGAGGTCGACCGCTCTTCGGCTTCGCAGCCGCGCTCGCGCTCGTCTTTGGCGGCGCGTTCCTGGTGCAGCCCGCCCTCGATCTGATGACACGAGCGCTGCGCCGCCCTCTCATCAGGCTCTTCGCAATCGAGGGGCGGCTGGCCTACTCGAGCCTGGCGGGTGCCATTCCGCGGATCGCTATTTCAGTCGCCGCGCTGGCCGTCAGCCTCGCCATGATGGTGGCCGTTGCCGTCATGGTGGGCAGCTTCAGGGACACGGTGATCTACTGGGTGAGCCAGACGTTCAAGGCCGACCTCTTCATTGCACCGGCTCGCGGAAGCCGAGTCGGACAGCCGGCCACCCTTGCGCCAGAGGTCGAACAGGCCGTCATGAACCATCCGGGTGTGGCGGCCGTCGATCGATTCCGCGGCCTCAGCATCGTCTATGGCGACACGATCAGCACGCTCGGCGCGGGTGACTTCGCAGTCCTGCTCGACCACGGCAATCTGCTCTTCAAGAAGCCGACGGACGGCCGCGCCGCGCTCAAAGACTCAATCGATCGCGACGCGGTGCTGATCTCGGAGAGCTTTGCAATGAAGCATCGGCTCGGCGTCGGGAGCCGCGTCGACCTGCCCACTCCTTCCGGACCGGCGGCATTCACCGTTTCCGCCATTTATTACGACTATTCGAGCGACAGAGGAATGGTCGTCATGGACAGGCGAACGTTCGCTAGACATTACGGCAACGAACGCCCCACCAGCCTGTCGGTCTACTTGAAGCCGGGCGCCGTGCCGGACCTCGTGCGCGAAGAGCTGATGAGCGCGCTCGGAGGCGAGTACCGGCTGTTCATCCACACGAACGCGTCGCTCCGCGAACAGGTGCTCCGCATCTTCGATGCGACCTTTGCCATCACCTATGCGCTCGAAGCCATCGCCATTTTCGTCGCGATTATGGGCGTGGCGGGAACGATGGTCACGCTGATGCTGGAGCGGCGCCGCGAGCTCGCCGTTCTGCGATTGATCGGCGCAGATCATCGTCAATTGCGGCGCATGGTGCTGATCGAGGCCGGCCTCATCGGAGCCGTCGGACAAGGGCTGGGAACCGCGATCGGGCTCTTGCTCTCGCTCGTGCTTATCTACGTCATCAACGTGCAGAGCTTCGGCTGGACGATTCAGTTTCATCTGCCCGCCGTGTTTCTCGTCCAGGCGTCTGCACTCGTTCTGGCCGCGACCACCGCATCAGGGGTGTTTCCCGCGCGATTCGTGTCGCGTCTTCGGCCTGCAGATGAAGTGATCGAGGAATGATGCGAACCCGACGCCTCGCCCTCGCCGCCGGGTGCTCGCTGCTGTCGGTCGTGGCGGTTGCTCAATCCGCCTGGCAATATGCGGATGCGGGCTACGCGTTTTCGTTCCCCAGGGATCACGCGAGTCATCCCGAGTACCGCATTGAATGGTGGTATTACACCGGCAATCTCGACGCGGCAGATGGACGCCGATTCGGCTATCAACTCACGTTCTTCCGCGTGGGAATTGATCGGCAGCCGGCGAATCCCTCGAAGTGGGCCGTTCGCGACCTGTTCATGACCCATCTGGCCGTCACCGATGTCAGACAGCAGCAGTTTCGATTTGCCGACCGCCTGAATCGCGGAGGCATCGGGTGGGCGGGAGCAGACAGCGCGGCATATCGCGTCTGGAACGAAGACTGGCAAGTCAGTCTCGATGCGACTGGCCGACATATCCTCGCGGCCAAAACCGCAGAAGGCGACATCGGTGTCGATCTGCAGCTCGATCCAGGCAAGGCACCCGCCGTGCATGGCAGGGACGGCATCAGCCAGAAAGGGAGTCAGCCAGGGAACGCGACGCACTATTACTCGCTGACCCGCATGCCTACCCACGGCACGCTGCGTGTCGCCGGAACCGACGTGCGCGTCGAGGGATTGAGCTGGATGGACCACGAGTTTGGCACGAGCCTCCTCGAACCGAGTCAGGTGGGCTGGGACTGGTTCTCGATGCAATTCAACGATGGGTCGGATCTGATGGTGTTTCGCCTCCGAAAATCCGACGGATCGGTCGATTCGCATTCGAGCGGCACAGTGATTGAGGCAGACGGAACGGCGACGGCGCTTCGCGCCGGCGAATTCACGCTGAGCCCGTCCCATGCGTGGCGCTCTCCAGCCGGCGCCGACTACCCGCTCGAATGGCAGGTGACGATTCCAAGTCGAGACCTGGCGCTCACCGCTCGCGCAGCGGTCACCGACCAGGAATTGCGCATGGAGGGTTCCACCGGCGTCACTTACTGGGAAGGCGCCATCGACATCGTCGGCACGCGCAGGGGCAAGCCGCTTCTCGGCCGCGGCTATCTCGAGATGACCGGGTATGCCGGCGTCGGCCTGGGCCGCCTTTTCTCCGATCGGACGGATTTGACCTCCCCGCCTGCGGCACGGTAATATAGGACCAATTGAGTCGGGTTTAAGGGCGACCCTGACGGTCGTCTATCAAGACGAAGATGCTAAAGCTTTCAAAGAAAACGGATTATGCGCTCATGGCCATGACGCACCTGGCCGTGAACGCCGACCGGGCGTCGATGAGCGTCCGTGAGATCGCCGAGCAGTACGAGATTCCCCTCGAGCTGCTTGCCAAAGTCATGCAGCGGCTGGTCCAGCACGGGTTGCTGGCCTCTCATCACGGCATCCGGGGTGGCTATCACCTCGCGAGACCGGCGCTGGCGATCTCAGTGGCCCACGTCATCGAGGCCATCGATGGCCCGCTGATGCTCACGGCCTGCGTGGATGGAGAAGAGCGCTGCGATCAGTACTCGCGCTGCAATGTGCGCGATCCTCTCGGCCGCGTGAAGGACCGAGTGGTCGAGGCGCTCGCCTCCTGCACGATTGCCGAGATTGCCGGGCTCGGTTCGGGCGAGGAAGAGCCGGCGACGCATGGCGCCAGGATCTCGCCGGCTCCGCTCTATGGAGTGCCATCGCGGGGCACCGGCTCATCGCGCTCGGAACGCAGCTGACCGGCCGCCCCTTGTCCGGGAAGGTCTCCACACAGGGTTCGACATGATTGAGATTACCGAAAGCGCGGCGCGACAGATTCACAAGATGCTCGCGAAGAACCAGATCGCGGATGGCGCGCTCCGGATCGGCGTCAAGGCTGGCGGCTGCTCGGGTTTCGAGTACGTGTTTGCGTGGGCATCGGAACCCCGTCCTGACGATCACGTCTTCGTGGGTCCGGACAAGGCGAAGGTGTACGTCGATCCGCGGAGCCTGCGCCTTCTCGATGGAACGCTGCTCGACTACGACACGAGCCTGATCAGCAAGGGGTTCACCTTCAGCAACCCGAACGCGAAGAGCACGTGCGGGTGCGGTGTGTCGTTCAGCGTCGCGTCGGAAGCCGAAAGCACGCAAACCTGAGGGTCCGGGCTACTAAGAACCAACAACCAACACCTAAGAACTAGCCAATGTCTACCTCCACCGAGACCATCGAACAGCTTGCGAACCGCGAGTACAAATACGGGTTCGTCACCGATATCGAGACCGACACGATTCCCGTCGGCCTCAGCGAGGACGTCGTCCGCACGATTTCCGTGAAGAAGGGCGAGCCGGCGTGGCTCCTCGAGTGGCGGCTCAAGGCGTACCGCACATGGCTCACCATGAAGGAGCCTGGTTGGCACAACCTCAGGATCGCGCCGATCGACTATCAGGCCATCAGCTACTACTCGGCCCCGAAGAGGAAGCCGGTCCTGCAGAGCCTCGACGAGGTGGATCCGGAAGTGCGGCGGACGTTCGAGAAGCTCGGCATTCCTCTCGAAGAGCAGAAACTCCTGTCCGGCGTCGCCGTTGACGCGGTCTTCGACAGCGTGTCGGTCGCCACGACGTTCCGCGGAAAGCTGGCCGAGCTGGGCATCATCTTCTGCTCGTTCTCGGAAGCCGTGCGGGAGCATCCCGAGCTCGTGAAGAAGTATCTCGGGTCGGTTGTGCCCTACTCGGACAACTTCTTTGCCACGCTGAATTCGGCCGTCTTCAGCGACGGTTCCTTCGCGTACATCCCGAAGGGTGTGCGCTGCCCGATGGAACTGTCCACGTACTTCCGCATCAACGCCGCGAGCACCGGACAGTTCGAGCGCACGCTGATCGTGGCCGACGAGGGCGCTTACGTCAGCTATCTCGAGGGCTGCACGGCGCCGATGCGCGACGAGAACCAGCTGCATGCGGCGGTCGTCGAGCTGGTCGCGCTCGACAACGCAACGATCAAGTACTCCACGATTCAGAACTGGTACCCCGGTGATCAAAAGGGCAAGGGCGGCATCTACAACTTCGTGACGAAGCGGGGCCGGGCGGCCGGCCTCAACTCGAAGATCACATGGACGCAGGTCGAGACCGGCTCGGCCATCACGTGGAAATACCCGAGCTGCATTCTCCAGGGCGAGAACTCCGTCGGCGAGTTTTATTCAGTGGCCACGACGAACAACTGGCAGCAGGCCGATACCGGCACGAAGATGATCCATCTCGGGCGAAATACGCGCAGCACGATTGTCTCCAAGGGCATCTCGGCGGGCCATGGCCAGAACACGTATCGAGGCGCCGTGAAGATTGCGAAACAGGCGATCGGCGCGCGCAACTATTCCCAGTGCGATTCTCTGCTCATCGGTGACAAGTGCGGCGCCCACACGTTCCCGTACCTCGAGATCAAGAACGCCACCGCGAAGGTCGAGCACGAGGCCTCCACGTCGAAGATCGACGAGGACCAGATCTTCTACTGCCGACAGCGCGGGATCTCGACCGAGGATGCCGTCAATATGATCGTCAGCGGGTTCTGCAAAGAGGTGTTTCGCGAGCTGCCAATGGAATTCGCCGTCGAAGCCCAGAAGCTCCTGAGCGTCAGCCTCGAAGGCAGCGTCGGTTGATCCTTGCTGGCGCCGGGCTTACGGCTCAAGACGACGCAGGCGCGCCGAAAGCTGATAACTGATAACGAAGTTAAACCGAGAACTGACAACCGACCACTCATAACCGAGACCTGATAACCAACCATGCTCGAAATTAAAAATCTTCACGTGAAAGCCAAGAACCAGGAGATTCTGCACGGAGTGGATCTCTCCGTCAGCGCAGGCGAAGTGCACGCCATCATGGGGCCGAACGGATCGGGCAAGAGCACGCTCGCGCGTGTGCTGTCTGGTCACCCCGAGTACGAAGTCACCGAGGGTGAAATCCTCTACGACGGGCACTCACTCCTTGAAATGGCTCCCGAGGATCGCGCGCGTGAAGGCGTCTTCATGGCCTTTCAATATCCGGTCGAGATCCCGGGCGTCAATAACGCCTACTTCCTCAAGGCGGCGCTCAACGCGGCGCGCAAGCATCGCGGCGAAGAAGAGCTCGATGCGATGGAGTTCATGTCGCTCGTCCAGGAGCGGCTCAAGCTGCTCGACATGGATCCGGGCCTCCTGAAGCGAGCCGTCAACGAAGGGTTTTCGGGAGGCGAAAAAAAGCGCAACGAGATCTTCCAGATGGCCGTTCTCGAGCCGCGGCTGGCGATCCTCGACGAAACGGATTCAGGACTCGATATCGACGCACTGAAGATCGTCGCCCGCGGCGTCAATGCCATGCGCGCGCCGACTCGCGCGATGGTGGTCGTCACCCACTACCAGCGGCTGCTGAACTACATCGTCCCCGACTTCGTCCACGTGCTGAACGAGGGCCGCATCGTCAAGTCAGGCGGCAAGGAGCTCGCGCTCGAGCTCGAAGACAAGGGATACAGCTGGATCGAAGACGAGAACGCGGTGGCGCCCGCGAAAGGATGAGCAGCCCGATGAGTCAGGTCGTAGAGCAGGACAACCGCGGGGTAAGCGGCGTCGGACGCGAGCTGAGAAGACAGCTGCACGAGCTCGATCGTGCGATGGCCGACCGAGGCGCTGAGCCGGCATGGCTGAAGCATCTGCGCCGGGACGGGTTCGAACAGCTCGCCAGCCGTGGGCTTCCGACCACCGCCGATGAGGAGTGGAAGTTCACGAGCGTCCGTCCGATTGCCGAGACGCCCTTTGCCTGGGCGCGGGATGGCGTCGGGCGGATCGCGACGCGCGACCTCGAGCCATTTTCGCTGGCAGGCCATGCCGCCGAGCTGGTCTTCGTCAACGGGCGACCGGCCGCGGGGCTTTTCTCGCGCGGCGCCCTGCCGGGCATCGTCGAAGCCACGACGCTCGACGCGCTCCTGGCTCGCACCCACGCCGCGCTCGAGCCCTGGCTGCGCGCCTCGTGGTCGTATTCCGCCTTCAGCGCATGGAACGCCGCGGCGTTTCAGGACGGCGCGTTCATCCGGATTCCACCAAACACCATCGTCGAACAGCCGATTCATCTTCTGTTTTTCTCGTCGGCTCCCGATGAACCGATCGTCTCTCACCCGAGAGTCGTCGTGGTCGTCGGCGAAAACAGCCAAGTCCGGCTGGTCGAGAGCTTCGCGGGCCCCGAGGGCCAGAAATACCTGACCAACAGCGTGTCGCAGATCTTCGTCGGCGAGAATGCCGTCGTCGATCACTATCGGGTGCAGCGTGAGAGCCTCGACGCATTTCACGTCGGCCTGATGCACGTGGCCACGGCGAGAAGCAGCACCTTCTCTTCACACTCGCTCGCCTTCGGTGGCGCGCTCGTGAGAAACGACGTCGTGGCGGTTCTCGACGGCGAGGGCGGAGACTGCACCCTGAATGGGCTCTACCTCGCGACGGGACGGCAGCTCATCGACAACCACACGACGATCGATCACGCCAAGCCGCACTGCGGCAGCCACGAGGTTTACAAAGGCATCCTGGGCGATCGAAGCCGCGGTGTCTTCAACGGCAAGATCATCGTTCGCCCGGATGCGCAGAAGACGGATGCGAAGCAGACAAATCGTGCGCTGCTCCTGTCCGATGAGGCGCAGATCAACACGAAGCCGCAGCTCGAGATCTTTGCGAACGACGTGAAATGTACGCACGGCGCGACGATCGGACAGCTGGATGATGAGGCCATCTTCTATCTGAGGGCGCGGGGTCTGAGCCTGCGCCAGGCACGACAGATGCTCATCCACGCCTTCGCGGGTGACATTCTGAATCGCATCAAGATCGAACCCGTGCGCGCGGCGCTCGAGCGCCGTCTCGAGGAACAGCTGCCCAACGACCGGGCGTGAACCAGCCATGAGCCGGGCTATCGAGATTCCTACGGACCGACCGACGGTATTCGACCCCTATCGCGTCCGCAAAGACTTTCCCATTCTGCGGACGATGGTGAACGGCAAGAGGCTCGTGTATCTCGACAACGCCGCCACCACCCAGAAACCGCAGGCTGTGATCGACGCGCTGGTCCGCTACTATTCCGAGCAGAACGCCAACATCCATCGCGGCGTGCACTACCTGAGCGAAGTGGCCACCCGCGCGCACGACGAGGCGCGTGTAAAAATTCAGCATTTCATCGGCGCTCGAGAGGCGCGAGAGATCATCTTCACGCGGAACGCGACCGAGAGCATCAACCTCGTCGCGCAGACGTACGGCCGTCACCACGTGGGGCGGGGCGACGAGGTCATCATCTCCGAGATGGAACACCACTCGAACATCGTCCCCTGGCAGCTCCTGTGCGAGGAGAAGCAGGCGGCGCTCAAGGTGGCTCCCATCAATGACGCCGGCGAGCTCATGGTGGACGAGCTGGAACGGCTCATCAACCCTCGCACGCGCCTGATCGCCGTTTCTCATCTGTCGAATGCGCTCGGAACGATCAACCCGGTGTCAGACGTCATCCGGCTCGCCCATCGTCACGGAGTTCCGGTGCTGATCGACGGGTCGCAGGCGGCTTATCACCTGACCGTCGACGTGCAGGCGCTCGATTGCGATTTCTATGTCTTCACGGGCCACAAGCTGTACGGCCCCACGGGAATCGGCGTGCTCTTCGGCAAGGCTGAACTGCTCGAGGCGATGCCACCCTACCAGGGCGGTGGCGACATGATCAGCTCGGTTACTTTCGAGAAGACCACCTACAACGTGCTGCCCTACAAGTTCGAGGCCGGAACACCGCATATCGAGGGCGCGATTGGCCTCGGCACCGCGGTTGACTACGTGACGGCTATTGGCATGGATGCCATCGCTGCCCACGAGCGAGACTTGCTCGCGTACGGCGCGCGGGCGTTGGCCGCGGTCCCGGGCGTTCGCCTGATCGGCACCGCCCGCGCGAAGGCCAGCATTCTGTCGTTCGTGATGGACGGCATTCATCCGCACGACATCGGCACGATCGTCGATCAGGAAGGCGTGGCTATCCGCACCGGCCATCACTGCGCGCAGCCGACCATGCACCGGTTCGGCGTGCCGGCCACGGCGCGGGCCTCGCTGGCGATGTACAACACACGTGAGGATCTCGATGCGCTCGTGAATGCACTGGTGCGCGTGAAAGAGGTCTTCGCCTGATGTCGGACCTCCGCGAGCTCTATCAGGAAGTCATCCTCGACCACAACAAGCGGCCGCGGAACTTCAAGTCGCTCGAGCGCGCCAATCGCAGGGCCGAGGGCTACAACCCTCTCTGCGGCGATCGATTGACTGTCTACCTCGAGATGGATGGCGACCTCATCAAGGATGCGAGCTTCGTCGGTTCCGGGTGCGCCATTTCGAAGGCATCGGCGTCGCTCATGACCGACACCCTGAAAGGAAAGACCATCCCGGAGATGGAGCGGATCTTCGAGCAGTTTCATCGGATGGTCACATCCTCCACCGATCGTCCTGCGGACGTCGAAGGGCTGGGCAAGCTGGCGGTGTTCGCGGGCGTGCGCGAGTTTCCCGTCCGCGTGAAGTGCGCGAGCCTCGCGTGGCACACGGCTCGAGCTGCCGTGGCCGCTAAGGACGAAACGGTGTCGACGGAATGAAGAACCTGACGCTGACAGGCCCAGGACCTATGGCGCAGGGCTCAGGCACGAGGACTCGGTTTTCTAGCCCGAAGCCCTACGCCTCACGCCGACAAGCATCAGTTAACCCTGGGCCTTAAGCCGACAGCGAAGAACCTATGTTCCCCAATCCCTACGACTCGACTCCCCCGCCGACCGGAACATCTGCGTCCGGCATTGAGAGCGATCCGCTCAACACGCTGAAGCTGAAGCCGCCCATCGTCGATGCCCTGCACACGGTGTTCGATCCGGAGATTCCGGTGAACATCTACGAGCTCGGCCTCATCTACGATGTCATCATCGATGGCGCCGGGGTCGTCGGCGTCAAGATGACCCTGACCGCTCCCGGCTGTCCCGCCGCACAGAGCCTTCCGCTCGAAGTGGAACGTAAGATTCGAGAGATTCCGGGCGTGACGGACGTCAAGGTCGAGATCGTCTGGGATCCGCCGTGGGACAAGGACAAGATGTCCGACGCGGCCAAGCTTCAGCTCGGGCTGCTCTAGCTCGCCGACCTTCGTCCGTGTAGCAGCTCGTTGCGAGCCGCTTTCTTGACTTGCCCCTTCGCCGGACCTACTCTGCAGCCTCCGTTCAGCACTAATTCCACGTCGCGCACATTGACGCGCTCCGATGATTGGTCACAAACTGGGGCCGACACTCTTTTCCAACCTGCTGGCCGGTGTGGCTGAAGCGCGGTCGGGCGAATCCGTCGCCGCTTGCTCGCATCTGAATGCTCAGCGAGAGATTGCCGATACGAATCGGGACGTGGAACGCTGGTTTGTTAAGGCGCTCGAGGGCGAGATCGACCTCGGCGCGAGGGACGATGCCGGAATCCCCGCACTCATCACCAACTGCCTACCCTTCCGTGACGGCCGCGGCCGCGCCATGGCCGCCCGAGGCGATCTGAAGGGAGCCATCGCGTTCTATCGGCATCTGCTCGTGCCCGACATCTCGCAGAAATGGACGTCGATGCTCGATCCACGACACGTGTTCGCGCTGGCACGACTGCTCGAGCGCGCCGGCGACCGGTCAGCCGCGCGTGAACAGTACGAACGGTTTCTGACGATGTGGAGGCAGGCCGAATCCAGGGTTGCCCGAAGTGAGTGAGGCACGCGCCCGCGTGCGTACCCTCGCGGACGCCAGGCCGTGAAGCCCGCCGTGAGCCAACATGCGTCAGCCTGGAGCCGGTAGCCTGAAGCCCGGAGCCTGCCTGAGCCTTGTGCCCTGAGCCACGCTTGATGCTGAAGCCCGCAGCCTGAAGCCCGGAGTCGACCGCGTCTGTCCCATGATCCTCTCTCTCGACGAAGGCACGACGAGCGCGCGGGCGGCGCTCTACGACAGGAGCGGCCGCCGCGTCGCCATGGAGGCCGTGCCGATTCCGTGTCAGTACCCGCAACCCGGCTGGGTGGAACAGGACGCGCTGGACATCTGGCGGGCACAGCTGCAAGCTGCACGAAGTGTGCTGGCGGCCGCGACCGTCGCTGCGCGCGAGGTCGTCGCCATCGGCGTCACCAATCAACGCGAAACCACGATCGTCTGGGATCGCGCCACAGGCCAGCCCGTTGCTCCGGCAATCGTATGGCAGTGTCGCCGAACGGCGGATTTCTGTGCGCAACTCGCGGCTTCGCCGCAGGCTGTCTCCATCACCGCTCGAACCGGTTTGATCATCGATGCCTATTTCTCCGCCTCGAAGCTTTGCTGGATTCTCGATCAGGTTCCCGACGCCCGTCATCGAGCCGAGCGTGGAGATCTGCTCTTCGGCACCGTCGACTCGTGGTTGATCTGGCGGCTGACGAACGGCCGACTCCACATCACGGATCCGTCGAACGCCTCTCGAACAATGTTGATGGATCTCAAGTCCGGCGATTGGAGCGACGAACTGCTCGAGGTGTTCGATGTGCCGCGGCAGATGCTGCCGCGCATCGTTCCGTCGAGCGCCGTATCCGGCGAAACGGCGCCTGAACACTTGGGCACGGCGATACCGATCGCCGGCATCGCTGGCGACCAACAGGCGGCCCTGGCCGGCCAGGCATGTTTTCGCGCCGGCTTGTCGAAGAACACCTATGGAACGGGCTGCTTCGCGCTGCTCCATTGCGGAAGCCGGCCGCCTGTGTCGCAGAATCGTCTTCTGGCCACACGCGCGGCCTCGACGAATGCGGCGGGCCAGTATGCGATCGAGGGAAGCGTGTTCGTGGCAGGAGCGGCGATTCAGTGGCTGCGCGACGGCCTGGGGGCCATCGCGAATTCTTCCGACGTGGAATCGCTCGCGCGGTCTGTTCCAGACAACGGGGGCGTCTACTTCGTGCCGGCGTTCGTCGGTCTGGGCGCGCCCCATTGGGATGCGGACGCACGAGGCGTAATCACGGGCCTGACACGATCGACCGGCCGCGCGCACATCGCGCGCGGCGCACTCGAGGCCATTGCGTATCAGACGAGAGAGCTCATCGAGGCGATGCAGGCCGACACGGGCGAGCGCCTGGTGGAACTGCGCGTGGACGGCGGCGCGGCCGTCAACGATTTCCTGATGCAGTTTCAGGCCGACATCCTGGCGAGGCCCATCGTCCGGCCCGTCGATATCGAAACGACGTCACTCGGAGCCGCCTACCTCGCGGGCCTGGCGACCGGGTTCTGGAGCTCAATCGAGGAGCTCGAGAGCTTCTGGCGCGTCGAACGCCGGTTCGAGCCGGCAATGCCTGATCACGATCGGGATCGCCTGTGGAGCGGATGGCAGGACGCCATCACGCGGGCCAGATCGCATCGCCAGCCCTGAAGGGCTGGCCGACCGCGCACTACGTACAGCGTTGAAGGGCTGGCCCAGGTTCAGCGCACTGTCCCCAGCGATGTGGTACGTAGGCCAGAGCTTCAGCTCTGGCGAACTAGGACGCTTTCCTACCCGGCCCCCAGAGCGCCCGCCCCGGCTTCGCACCGGTGTGCTCCCCGTCCTTCAGTACAGGCACGCCGTTGACGATGACGTGCTTCACGCCCACGGCGTACTGATGGGGCTGTTCGAAGGTGGCCTTATCGGCGATCGTTGCGGGGTCGAACACGACCACGTCGGCGTACATGTCAGGTTTCAACTGTCCGCGATGATCGAGTCCGAGGTTCGTCGCGGGAAGTGATGATAACCGACGAATGCCCTCCTGCAGGGAGACGACTTTTTCATCACGCACGTACTTGCCCAGGAATCGCGCAAAGCTCCCGTAGGCGCGCGGATGTGCGGGCGACTTCAGAAAGACGCCTTCCGCCGCAATCGAACCGGCGTCCGACGCGAGCGACACCCAGGGCAGCGCCAGCTGCTTCCGCACGTTGTCCTCTGACATCAGAAAATAGATCGTGCCGACTCGTGATTGATCCTCGAGCACCAGATCCATCACCGTTTCTTCCGGAGACTTGCCCCGCATCTTGGCAACCTCGCCGAGGGTCTTGCCGGCGAGCGGCTTGAGCGCGTCGGACTTGAACTCGACGAGCAGAAGGCGCTCGGGCGAACCGGCTGCGAGGAGGAAATTCTCCCACTCGTCGGTCGGTGTGCGCATGGCGGCGGCGATCTTCTTCCGCTGGGCCGGATCCTTCAGCCGTTTGAAGAGCGCTTCATAGCCGCCGTCCTCCGCCCAAGGCGGCATGGTCGCATCGAGCCCCGTGCCGCCTGCGATGTAGGTGTACATGTCGGCCGTGATGCGCTGGCCGTTCTTGCGCGCCTCTTCGACCATCGCGATCACGCGATCCATCTTGGCGAAATTCGAGGCGCCCGATGCCTTGAGATGGTAGATCTCTGCCGGCAGGCCAGCCTCGCGACTGATGCGGATGAGCTCTTCGACCGCCTCGATCAGGCGATTTCCTTCGCTCCGCATGTGCGAGATGTACATACCTTTGTGCTGTCCGGCCACTTTGCAGATTTCGATCAACTCCTCGGTCTTGGCATAGAAGCCAGGCGCATAGATGAGCGCCGACGCGATGCCGAGGGCGCCGTCATCCATCTCGTCCGCGACGAGCTTCTTCATGGTTTCGAGCTGAGTGGCCGACGGCGGCTTGTCATCGAGACCGATGGCGTATTCGCGTAACGTGGCGGCGCCGATGAACGATGCGAAGTTCGTAGAGACGCCTCGGTGCTCCAGATCGAGCATCGCGTCGTGCAGCGTGCTCCACTCAATCGGGTACTTCAGATCCCCCTGGGCCTCGACGTATCGATGCCGCATCTCCTGGGTCAACGGACCCATCGAGTAGCCTTCGCCCATGATCTCGATGGTGACACCCTGCTTGAGGTCGCTCATGGAGCGACCATCGACGCGAAGGGAGTCGTCGCCGGACATCATGTTGACGAAGCCTGGCGACACGGCCATCCCTGTCGCATCGACGACCGTCTTGCCTTGCGCGCCGCTCAGATCGCCGACGGCCGCGATCTTGTCGCCGTTGATTCCGACATCGGCTCTGACGGGAGCCGCGCCCGTCCCGTCGTAGACCGTTCCACCCTTCACGACAAGATCGAACGCGCCGGCCGAGGTCACCGCACCGGAGGCTACATTTCCCTTCGACGAGTCAGTCGAACCAGTCCCGGTGCACCCGCACGCGCCGACCAGAGCGAGGACTGCCATCGCGACGAACGAACGAGTCATCAGCACGCGCATCGTGTTGTCTCCGCCCCTGGCTGAGGGCTGACGGAAGGACGGTGCAAGGTATGTCGTGCATGTGGAAAAGACGATCCACACGGTGAAGCCGTTCTCGGGCATGGTGTCGGGTCGGAACGTGACGCCGGGCCGGTTCGACATGTCCAGGCCCAGCCAGCGCGCGTACCAATCGTAGAGCTTGTTGGGATCCGGCGACTTGAAGAACACGCCGCCGACGCCGAGCACTCTGGCCACCGTGAATCTCCTCGCGGACAAAGAAAACCCCGCGGTCGACGCCGCGGGGCCCGTCAACTGGTGGCGGAATCAATCGGTGTCTACAGACCGCACTGGCCTCCTGTGCCGGGCACTGCCACGGCCACCGGCTTCTGGTTCTGATCGATGGCGATGACCACGTTGGCGAAGATGACGAAGTCCGGCGCGCCGTTCACGCCGCGAAATCTCAGCTTGATCGGCACCGTGTAGGAGGTGAGGGCGCGCGTGTCGAACTGCGCGGATGCGCTCCCCAGCAGCTTGTACTGCTGAAGCTGATCCTCGCTCGCAAAATCTCCGTGCACGAAGAACAGCACCCCGATGCGGGAAAAATCGCCAGTCCCGAGGACCAGGATCGTCGCGCGACTCGAGGCCGTGCCGTTCACGATCTCCTCGCCATTACAGGGATTGACGACCCCGGTCGGCAGTTCCACGCTGAGCACGCCTCCCAGCCTGGGTGCTTGCGTGGCGTCTGCCGTTCCCGACGTCAACATGAGAGCAATAACCGCCACCACACCGACGGATGAGCCTGCCGCGATCCGCGTCATCTTCATGAGTTCTCCCCCCGGCGACCGAAATCGCCGTGCACGCTGGCCCGCCTCCCATCGGTACTTGGGCCCGGCGGGCAAGTCAAGGGATTTCCCATCTCATGCACGCAGCAGGTCGGGATTCCACACCTTGATGAGCTGCTTGATCGCCTTTCGATTGGTCAGATTGTCGGTCAGCACGCGACGGGCGAGATCCGGAAGCTCGGCATCGCTCGCAAACCGGAGCGCCACGAGCTGATCGATCGTGAAATCCTTGATGCGGCCCTGCAGGTCCGCCGGCAGAAGCGCCTTCAAGCGCAGCCGTTCCTCCATCCTGATGACGCGATCCTGGACGGTCAACGCAAAGAGGCGCGCGTAGAAGAACAGCAGCACGATCGCGATGGCCATCAGCGCCGAGATGAGATGCTCAACGGAAAACGCCCTCACAACCCAGTAGAGCCGCCAGACCAGGTTGATCGCAAAGATCCCGAAGACCCCGAAATGAAACGGGGGCACGATGCGCGTGTGGTTGGCGTAACTCTGCGACATGACAGCTCCTCCAGCCTATTGGCTCTTGCCGCGCGCCGCGATCGCCCAGATGGCCTCGACACGATCACCGCGCAGCGCGTAGATCTGATCGTAGAGATTCACCGAAGGATCGCAGTGTGGAATGATGAACTCGAGACGATCGCCCAGCTTGACGTCGGCCGACGCCTTGGAGAGATCGAGGCTGCCATGCTCGTCGCCGGCCCAGCTGTACGTCACGCCCTGCAGGTTCCTGACTTCCGGCGTGTACGGTTTGTCGGTGGCAAATGCCTTGTACCCGCCATCGACAATCGCGACGCCCGGCCGCTTCGACACGACGGTGGTGATTACGACAAGAGAGTTCCGGAAGTCCTGGTAGACCGCGGATCCCTGGCCTCCGATCCGGCCGTAGTCCACGTCCATGAACATGAAGCTGCCGGGCTGGAGCTCGGTGACTCCGTCGATATTGCAGTCGATGTTATACGTGCCCGTGGATCCGCCCGTGACCATCGGGCATTCGATGCCGGCACGCTCGATCATGCGCCGCGTCTCGACAGCCTGCCGCATGCTCGTTTCCGACCGCGCCTTCCGTTCGTCGAATCCCTTGGTGTGTGATGCCGATCCGTCATACGCCTGAAGTCCCGCGAGGCGGACGTTGGGCAATGACCGAATGACCTTCGCCAGCGCGAGCGCGGGGTCGCCCGTCGCAATGCCCGTCCGGCCGAACAGCAAATCAATCGCGACATTGAGTTTGACCTTCTGGGCACCGGCCGCCTCGTTCAAGTCGCGCACGTTCTGCTCGTCGTCAACCGAAAACATCGTGTCGGGACGCTTGGCGGCGAGCTGCACGGCCCGTCCGATCTTGCGGCGGCCGAGCACCTCGGTGGTCACGAGAAGACCGCCGATGCCGTTCTCCGCAAACACTTCGGCCTCACTCAGCTTGGCGCTGCAGGCGCCCGCGGCCCCGGCCCGAACGAGGGCCTTGGCGATCTCGGGGCACTTGTGGGTCTTGCCGTGCGGCCGGAATCCCTTGCCATGATCCTTCAGGTGGCCGGCCATCTTCGCCACGTTCCATTCGAACGCATCGAGATCGAGCACGAGTGCCGGCGTCGGCAGGTCGTCGCGTGTCAACGTGCCTCCTAAGCTGTCGCGCTCGGCGAATCGCCGAATCTCCTCGGCGCGGTAACCGTGTGGTCCACCTGGAGAGCGCAGGATGGCCGGCGCCAGCGCGGCCGCGACGAACGAACGTCTCGAGGTACGCATGACGGTCCTCCGATGGCGAAAGGGACGAGCCGAATGACCCCGTCATGTTAGGGACCGTCGCGGGTGGAGTCAACTGAGACGAACAACCGTCTACGATCGGTGTGCCGTCAGCCACTCGCGGGCTGCGGCGATGTCGGCGTTCACCAATCCGTGGCCTGTTCGCTGCCAGCGCTCCTCTACATCGGCGCCGGCGCGCCGAAGCAGTTCTGACAGCGCGCGCGACGACGTCGATGGCACGATGGGATCGAGCTCTCCCGCCGAGACGAGGACGGCGATACCGGCGAGATCGGGCAGCGTTGGAGGGACGAAGGGCACCATCGGACGAAAAAGCACCGCTCGCTTCAACAGTCCCGGCACCTGCAGCAGCATGCTCGCGGCGATGTTGGCGCCATTCGAATAGCCAATCGCGATCACGCGCTCTGCGCGGAACCCGTACTGCGTGGCTGATGCCTCAACGAAGCGTGCCAGTTCGTCCGTGCGAAGCCTCAGATCCTCGAGATCGAACACGCCTTCGGCAAGTCGCCGAAAGAAGCGGGGCATGCCCTGCTCGAGCACCTTCCCGCGCGGGCTGAGGATGTTCGCATCAGGCAGAAGCGCGCGTCCGAGCGGGAGGAGGTCCTCTTCGTGACCTCCGGTCCCGTGCAGAAGCAGGAGCGTCGGCCCACCAGGGGTCGGGCCTTCTACGTATCGATGAATGAATTCCGCCGTGGGGAATGTCATGCCCGCACCATCTTGTCACGACTGACGCTGGCGGGCTCGCTTGACCTCACTGTGACGCGGGCACGATACTCAGCAGAGGCATTTCGGCCTGGGAGCGACCATGACGAACTTGAACGAACTGATCGCACGGCTTGATGCCGCAGTTCAATCGGACTCGGTTCGAGCGATCACCAGCCGTATCAAGAGCGAGCTCGAAACAATCACGCGGGGTGAGGGGCTCGACCTTCCGACGCGCTTTCGACGGACGCAGGCCGAGAGTTACGCCCGGCGGCTGCTCCACCGCGACCCGCGCACAGGGTATACGGCTGTCGTGATGACATGGGCGCCAGGACAGCGAACGGCGCTGCACGATCACGCCGGCATCTGGTGCGTCGAAGGCGTGGTCGAGGGGCAGATGGAGGTGACGCGCTTCGATCTCGTGAAGGAGACCGGCGGCGCGTACGAGTTCGCCGACAGAGGATCGGTCCGCGCTGCGGTCGGATCCGCCGGCGCGCTCATCCCACCTTACGAATACCACGTGCTGGCCAACGCCCTCGCTGACCGACCCTCGATTACCCTGCACGTGTACGGCGGCGAGATGGACCATTGCCACGTCTTCCAGGCACGGCCCGATGGTCGCTACGAACGGTTGGAGCGATCGTTGAAATATGACGACTAGCAGCCCGTGGTGCAAGTGGCGACACGGGCTGCCAGGCTAGAGTCTGAAGTCTGAAGTGGCATTCGCCCAGCGCAGCACGCGAAGCGCCCGAAGCGTGTTCCAGCGGCTCGGCTCGCCGGCGCCGCCTTCCATCTCGAAGTGCACCGGACCCGGATGCGGGTTCTCGAGCGGCCAACGCCCGTGGTCGTCACGCTTCTTCCGCACCAGATCGATCGCCTCGGCCATGCGCTCGTCGGGTGCGACGCCCGCCCGCCGCAGGTAGTCCAGGCCCCACAAGATGTCGTAGTGCCAGCGCGTGGGAAACGAACATCTCGCGTCCACGCCGGGCCCCGAGTTTCCGATCGAACATCTGTCCGGTTGATCGCGATCGGAACAGGCGTCGCTCGAGCAGGTATTCCTGTCCGCGAAGGCGAGCGGCGGTGACGTCGGGCCTCGGACCCGTCGCCGTTTCGTATTCCAGCAATCCTTCGAGCACACAGATCGTCGTAGTGGAACGACGATCGCTGGCTGGGCGGGGCGTAGCAGTTCCAACCGCCATCGCTCAACTGCTCCTGAAGCAGTCGGTCGACGAGACGATCGCGTGCCTCGCCGAAATACGCTCCGATCGCAAGCACCCGTCCGTTGATACAGGGCTCGACCTCGCCTTCGAAGAACGGCGAGTCGCCGAACCCCTCGCCCCAGGTGCAGCGATCGCGCACCTGGCCGATAGCCCTTCGCACTCGATCGCTCGTCGGGTCGACACCGAGATCTCGCAACAGCTGGAGCGTGTCCTTGGTCGAGATCCAGGCGTGCGGCACGAACGCCGCACCGCCCCAATGGCCATCGGCACCTTGAAGGTCCAGTAGGCGAGCCCCCCAACCCTCCGAGGCCACACGCAATCGCTCGCGCGCAACGTTCGTATCCGACTCGCCGATCAGGTCGCGCATGACCTGCCACCGAATCGAAGGATCCGAGTCGAGCAGCCACTCGATGACACTCATCCGCTTACTTTAGCCCGACTTTCACCACGTCCTGCTCGGGGCTGGCAATGAGCACGACCGATGAGCTCCTCCGTGACCAGACCCTCTTTCGTCCCTGCCTGACTACCCGGAGTTGTCAAAGGCTCGGCTGATCGCAGATGATCGTCAGCGTATGAAAGCCGTTCTCTCAACGTGCCTGGCCATCTGGGCAACCCTGGTCACCGCGACGTTCGGCAGGCAGGAATCGGCCGACCTCGTCCTGCACCACGGCAAGATCGTGACCGTAGACGATGGGTTCTCGATCCACGAGGCCGTGGTCGTCCGCGGCGGGAGCATCGTGGACGTCGGCAGTAACGAACTCGTCGGCCGGTACCGCGCGGCCCAGACTGTCGACCTCGGAGGCAAGACCGTCATTCCCGGTTTCAACGACACCCACATCCACATCGATGGCAATGGCCGCCGATGGATCGATCTCGGCGGAACGAAGTCCGTCGCCGCGCTCAAGGACAAGGTCAAGGCAAAGGTCGCCGAGCTCGGGCCAGGAGAATGGATCACCGGGTACGGGTGGTCCGAAGACGAGATGGCCGAGAAGCGGCGGCCTCTTCGACAGGACCTCGACGAGGTGGCGCCCAATAATCCGGTGATTCTCGATCGCGCCGGCGGGCACAGCGCCGTCGTGAATTCGATGGCCCTCCAGCTCGCCGGTGTCACGCGGAGCACACCGGATCCGCCGTCAGGCGTCATCGAGCACGACGCGTCGGGCGAGCTGAACGGCATCATTCGCGAAACCCAAGGCATCGTCGGCCGCCTGGTCCCCGACGACAAGCCCGAGGAACTGCGCGACAGCCTGGTGCAGAACCTTCGCAACCTCCTGCAGCTCGGCATCACGAGCATCATCCTCGCGGGCGCGACGCCTGAGTTGTATGGCGAATGGGAGAAGGTCTACGCGGCGCACGGAGCGGACCTCCCGCGTGCGGCCGTGCAGATCTACTGGCCGGGTGCGGACAAGCTCCGGGCCTTCGGCAAGAAGACCGGCGACGGCACCGATCGCCTCCGGATAGGCGCCGTAAAGCTCCTCGTTGATGGAGGATTCACCGGACCAGCCGCGTACACCCTGGAGCCCTACAAGGGTCAGGGCGACTACCGCGGGAAACTGAACTATACCGAGCAGGAGCTCTACGACATCGTCAGGGCCGGCCACGCGATGGGGTGGCAGATGGGATTTCACACGATCGGCGACGGCGCGATCAAGATGGCCGCCGATGTCTTCGATCGAGTGCTCGCGGAATCCCCGCGCGCGGACCACCGGCATTACCTGAATCACTTCACGGTCATGCCACCTGAGGAGACGCTTCAGAAACTGGCAAAGAACGACATCCTCGTGGCGCAGCAACCGAACTTCACCTATACGCTCGAAGGCCGTTACGTCGCGAACCTGGATGGAGCCAGGCTTCAGCACAACAATCCGCTGCGCACGGTGATCGACCACAAGATCTTTCTGGCCCTCGGGAGCGATATCCTGCCCATCGGACCCATGGTCGGGCTCTATGCCGCTGTGACGCGCAAGGGGATGAGTGGGGCTGTTTTTGGGCCCGACGAGGCCCTGACGATGGCGGAGGCGATTCGCGGCTATACGAGGAACGGCGCCTTCATCACGCACGAGGAGCGAATGAAGGGAACGATCGAAACGGGCAAACTCGCGGATATGATCGTTCTGGCCGACGATCTCCTGACGATTTCTCCCGACCGTATCCTCGACGCGAAGGTGGAGACGACGATTGTCGGGGGCCAGGTCGTGTATCGAAGGAATGCGGGAACAAAGGATTAAGCCGATCCCAGACCTGAAGGTCTGGGCTACGACAGAAACGGATCACTGAAAACTGAGAACACACTGATAGCTGAATCTCCCAGTCATCAGTGGAACGAATTCCCACTAAGAACTAAGAACCAAGAACGAAGAACTATATCAAGGAGTATTCTTTGTCCCGCACACTCGCCCTAGCCCTCGCCCTCGTCGCGACCGTCGCCGTGTCGGCCGACGAACGCGTCGATCAAGACGTCATTTCGCGAATCAAGGTGGAAGGCTTTCAACACTCGTCCGTCATGGACACGCTGGGATATCTGACCGATGTGTACGGCCCGCGTCTGACGGGCTCGCCCAACCTCAAAGCCGCTGGCCAGTGGGCGCGCGACCAACTCACCAAGTGGGGCCTCGAGAAAGCGGCGCTCGAACCCTATGGCGATGTGGGTCGCGGGTGGTCGCTGCAGAAGTTCTCGATCGAGATGACCGAGCCGCAATACATGAACATCATCGCGTTTCCGCGCGCGTGGTCGCCCAGCACGAACGGGCCCGTCGCCGGAACGCCTGTCGTCGTCGACATCAATGACAAGGACGATTTCGACAAGTATCGCGGCAAGCTCAAGGGCGCGATCGTCATGAACGGCCGGCCCAGCCTGCGCGATCAGGGATTCAAGCCTGAAGCGACGCGCCTGACGGATGAAGAACTGACACGAGAGGCACAGCAGACCGAACCGGCGCCTCCAGGATTTCCCGAGGCGCCCAAGTCGTACTGGGACGAAGCCAGCGGATGGAAAGAGGCGGAGGACCGTGACAAGGCCATTGACGCGTTTTTTCGCGACGAGGGCATCGCGATGCTCCTCGAACCCAGCTCTGACAGTCAGGCGGTCCTTCGCGTGGACGGGTTCTACGAGAACCAGAGCAAGCCGACGTATCCGGGATTCGTCATTGCGAGAGAGCACTACGGCAGAATCATGCGCCTGCTCGACAAGAAGATTCCCGTCAAGCTCGAGGTGAGTCTCGCGAGCCGCTATCACGAGGAGGACACGCAGGGTTTCAACGTCGTCGCGGAAATCCCCGGCACTGATCCCGTACTGAAAGACGAGCTGGTCATGCTCGGAGGCCATCTCGACTCCTGGCATTCAGGGACGGGCGCCACCGACAACGGCGCGGGTTCGGCGGTGGTCATGGAAGCCGTGAGAATCATCAAGGCGCTCGGCCTCAAGCCACGGCGCACCATCCGGATGGCGCTCTGGACCGGCGAGGAGCAAGGGTACTTTGGTTCGAAGGGATACGTGCAGAACCACTTCGGCGATCTGAAAACGCTCGTGCTGAAACCGGACCACGCCAAGCTGGCCGGCTACTTCAACCTCGATAACGGCAGCGGGAAGATCCGGGGAGTCAATCTGCAAGGGAACGAGGCTGTGCGTCCGATTTTCGAGGAGTACCTGAGGCCCTTCAACTATCTCGGCGCGACCACGCTGACAACCCTCAACACCGGCGGCACCGATCACCTGTTGTTCGATGCCCTGGGGCTGCCAGGCTTCCAGTTCCTTCAGGATCCGCTGGCGTACGACTCGCGAACCCACCACACGAATCTTGACGTGTACGAATCCGTCGTCGAGGACGACCTCAAACAGGCCTCGGTCATCATGGCCAGCTTCGTGTATCACACGGCGATGCGGAACGAGAAGCTGCCGCGCAAGCCGCTCCCGAAGCCACAGCCCGCGGAGACATCGACGGCCGCGCGACCGTAGCGCTCAGTGCCGGGTGCTGGACTCTCCGCGCCCGGCAACATCGACGACGGCCTTGTAGATGAACTCGACGAACTTACCGACTCCCTCTACCGACACTCGTTCGTCGTTGCCGTGGACCCGCGCGCGGTCGTCCTCGCTGGCCACGCTGCCCAGCCCGTAGGCCTGTACGCCTCTCGCTCGGAGCTGCGCAGAGTCGGTCGCGCCTGTGACCATGATCGGCAACGTCGCTGCTCCTGGAAAGACCGCTGCCTGCGACCGCTCGAGGGCGCGGAACATCTCTGAATCCAGGCGAGAAGGAGCGGTGACAGGACGGCCGCCGGGCGGGGGCGGGACGACCTCGATGGCGGGGTCGTTGATGAGCCGGCGCAGTTCCGCCACGAAGTCGTCCATCTTCTCGTCGGGCAACGCACGAACGTCGAGCGTGGCTTCCGCGTCCGCAGGAATCACGTTCAGACGGAAGCCGCCCTTCATGATCGTCGGGGAGATCGACGTCCGAAGCATGGAGTTGTAGAAGATGTTCGTGCGTCGGAGCGTGTCCTGCGCTTTCATCGATTCCGCCGGATTCTCGAGACTTCGATAGAGCGATGCCTCATCGGCTGGGCTGATTGCGGCCAGCCGCTCGAAGAAGGTGCGCGTCGTGTCGTTCAACCGCATGGGCGGTTGCCACTCACCCACTTTGGCCACCGCCGCCGACAAGTGCACGAGCGCATTGTCGAGGCGCGGCATCGATCCGTGACCTGATGTGCCTCGCGCAATGAGGCGAATGCTGCGCGGCACCTTTTCGGTGCTCGACACCCCGACGTACTGCACCTTGTCATCGCGCTTCAGGATCCAGCCGCCTTCGTTCAGGGCAAACTCCGCGTCAATCTTGTCCCAGTGCCTGGCCACCAGAAAATCAATCCCGGCGCTGGTCGTGCCCTCTTCTCCGGCCTCGGCAAGGAAGATGACGTCACGCGCCAGCGGGACCTTCTCCCGGTGCAGGATGAGGAAGACCTCGAACACGGCGGCGGTCATCGCCTTGTCGTCGGACGCACCTCGACCGTAGAGATAGCCATCCTTTATCAAGGCGGCGAATGGATCGACCGTCCATCGCTCGCGCTCAACGCCGACCACATCGGTGTGTCCCATGAGGAGGAGCGGACGCCTGCTGCCATTCCCTTTGAGTCGCGCGATCAGGTTGCCGCGTCCCGTTTCAGCGGCCACGGTCTCTGATGGGATCCCTTCTCTATCCAGGATCGCTTTCAGATAGTCCGCCGCCTTCGTTTCGTTACCTGGGGGATTGCTGGTGTCGAGACGGACCAGGCCCTGGAGGATTTCGACCACCTCGTCGTGGGCCTTGGAAAAGTCGGGAGCCGGCCACGCTATCCCGATGAGCGCCGCTGACGCGACGAATATAAGAACAAGCAGCCTCACATCGGACTCCTCTCTCCTCTCACACGACTCTTCGCGGCAGGAGCGGATTCAGGTGCATCGTCAGATCGTAGACCGAGCTCTTGCACGCCTCGGCCACGTCCTCAGGGCGCGAGCCTTCCTGCCAGTCGAAGATCGTCGCGACATCGCCGATCTTCACTTTCTGTTCCTTTCCGATTTCGATGATCGAGTGGCTGGCTGATACCGACGCCACGATCGGATAGAGATCCCCATTGATCCGCACCCGTGCGCCCTTTGGGGCGTCTCTCGGCAAACCGTCGGTGTGTCCGACCGGAAGGGTCGCCACCCACACATCGTCTTTGGCCATGTAGGCACGGTTGTAGCCGGCGCTGTCTCCCTTTGGCAGCTGCTTCACGTAGGCCACCCGGGCCTTGAGGCTCACAGCCGGCCGGAGGTTCATGATGCCGGCGCGCCGGAAATCCGGCTCCGAGTACACGCCGTAGATCGCCATGCCGGGCCTGACCATGTCGAGAAACGCATCGGGACGCTGGAAGACCGTGAAACTCGACGCCGTGTGCTTCCGCCCCAGGCGGATCCCGTCCTTCTCGAGACTCGCGCACAGCGTGGTGAACCGTGTGAGCTGCTCGGGATCGAAGGCCGGATCTTCCGTGAAGGTCATCATGACGCCTTCGATCTGCACCGACTTGCGACCGGCGAGATCACGAATGAGAGGATCGGCGTGACGGAACGGAACACCCACCCGGCCGATCCCCGTATCGACGCACACGTGGAGACGGACCGGCTGCTGGCGCGAGGCCGCGATCTTGTCGAGGGCCGGCCCCACAGGCGTGTAGATCATGGGCATGATGTCACGAGCGACGGCATCGGCCAGGTTCTGCTCGTCGAACGGTCCGAGGAGCAGGATGGGCTTCCGGATGCCAGAGTCGCGCAGCAGCGCGGCCTCCTGAAGCTTCACCACCGCGAAACCCGCGATCTCGTTCATGGGCTCCAGAGTCCGCGCGACGTTGGCCACGCCGAGACCGTAGCCGTTGTTCTTGGCCACGGCAAGAATCGGCCGCGCGCCGACGCGGCGGCTGATCTCAGCGACGTTCAGTCGCATGTTCTCCGCATGCACTTCGACCCACGGATCGAACGACGAATCGAGCGGTCCGGTCGTCGCCCCTTCACTCCGACGAACTCCGAGACCCAGGGCGGGCAACGCCGCGCCCGTTGCGAGAAACGCTCGACGCTTGACCTTCACAGCCCCCTCCTTGCCATTTCTTCAGCGCGTAGCATAATCGTTCTCAAGTCCCCATGAACACCACGAGGCGGGCGTTTCTGGCGAGCCTCGTCGCGGCGTCGGCACGCTCGGTCCTGGGCCGGTCTGACAACAGCAGCCGCGACATTCGAGCGGAACTCGGCTTTCCCCGTCCCGAGCTCGGTGATCGCGGCGATTCGTCGGTCCTCGCCGAGCTGCGCCAGGGCGCTCGGATTGACATCGGGCGCCCAGTCGCGCGCGGCTCGATACGGCTGCCATTCGACATCGACCGCTACGGCGCCGCGCTCAGAGATTCATACCGCGATCTGCCTCGTCATGTCGTGTTCGAGTACTACCCTTGGTACGGCACAAATCCCTACCGGCACTGGGACGAGTCCGACCGCACTCCTCCGGACGATGTCGCGTCCAACTACATGCCGGTTCTGGGCGCGTATGACTCGCGTTCAAAGGGGGTCATCGAACGGCATGCCCGCTGGATGGCCCAGAGCGGCGCCGGCGCAATCAATCTGAGCTGGTGGGGTCGCGACAGCTTCGAGGATCGAACCGTCCACGTGATCATGGATATCATGCGCGACCACGACCTTCACGTCGCGTTCCATCTGGAGCCGTACGCGAACGACAGAGCCGCGCGCTACGCGTCCGACATCGTGTATCTGCTGCGCGAGTACGGCGAGAAACGCCGCTGGGACTCTTTCCTGTTGCTCGAACACGCGGACGGTTCGGTCGGACCCGTGTTCAAGTCCTTTCGGACGATCGTTCCGAGCAAGGGCACCGACTGTCACGGCGTGACGCATCCCGTCCCCGATTACACAACCGATGACGTGTGGCGACGCCAGACCGACGTGACGCGCGAGACGGTACGGAAAGACTTCGATCGCATCACGCTCCTCGCCGACTCGCTCGATTTCACCCGGACGCGGAACGGCGGATTCGATGGTCTCGCCATTTACGACAACTTCGTGCGGCCCGACTCGTGGCGGCGACACGCGGTGACATGTCGACAGTACGACCTGCTCTTCTCGTTCAACATCAATCCCGGCTTCGATGCGATCGTCCGACGGCACGTCGAACCGGGCTCGTGCTACCGACCACCGCGGTTCGAACCCGGTGACGGCATTGATTGGTCGACCGATCGCGGACGAGAGGACGCGCGGCTGGAAGCGGAAGCGCGCATCGAGCAATCGCTCCAGGCGACGATCAGGCTCCAGACCGACCCGCTCTCGCCAGATGCGCGCCGGGGATTCTTCCTGACGTACGTGAATTCTTTCAACGAGTGGCACGAAGGTCATCAGTTCGAGCCGGCCAAGAATTTCCGCGACCTCACGCAAACAGAGCGCCGATTTGGCTATCACAATGCGGTGAACGGCGACTATCGACTGCGGCATCTCCAGTCGCTGCTCACCCGTCTGCAAGGCTCGAATCGGGCGGAGCGGTCTCCGGCGGGAGCGTCCACTCCTGAATCGGAATCGACACCAGCGGATAGCGTCGCCTGAGCTCGATCACATTCGCCGCCAGCTCTTGGTGCGGCAACTCGCGACGCCGGACGCGCGCGCTAAGACGACGCAGCTCGTGGCGGTAAAGGTCTGCAATGAATTCCCTGACGATCGCCGGCGGCGTGGTCTGTCGAGGTCGCACGCCATGGACGAGGAGCTGCGCAATGATATCCGGACGATAGAGGTAGCGCCGCGGCCCTTCAGAGTCGTCCGTGGCGTGTCGTCCGCTGTCACGCGACGACGTCATGAGGCCGGTGTAGCCAGCTCGGGCAATCCCGCGAGGATCCCCCAGGTCTCAGGATCCTGAGTCAGCAGCGTTCCGAGGTACAGCGCAACATCTCTCGGGCCGTAGGCCGAGGCCAGCGACTGGGCAGCGGCGGCGATCTTGGACTGGTCCGGCAGCTTCACAGGATCGTCAGTGATCAACCCATCGTCGTGGCCGATCCCGAGCGCATCGAGGAACGCCCCCATCAGCGCACGGCGCTTTGCCAGGTGATACGAGATGAGCGCCCGGCCCGCCAGGCCTTCGGTCATGCCCGAGACGGACGCCAGGTCGCGCGCTTTCTGTTCGGACGGCCGTGCGGCGATCGACGCGTGTCTGAACTTCATCTGCCGGGCCAGGAGGTTAACGGCCTGCCGATGGAACAATTCAGCATCCGCATCCTCCCAGAAGGCTCGTGATGCGTCGAGCCGCTCGCCGGCATTGAGCCGCTTCCAGAGCTTCAACGAATTGAGATCGGCTGCTGTCTGAGTGTTCATCGGTTCAAGCCTTCCAGATTCGAAGTGACCTTGTGACCACATTGATCTCCCATCCCGAAAGGGCTGGGCTACTCTTCGACCCTTCGACCTAATTGTAAGCCGTTGCCGGGTACGACATTCTCTGATACCGTCGAGCACATGATGCTCGTTCTGGCGCTCGCCATCACAACTTACGCCCATCCCGACATGTTGGTCGATGCCGACTGGCTGGCTTCGCACCTGACAGACGCGAACGTCCGGATCGTCGATATGCGGATGCAGGGCTATGACGCGGGACACATTCCTGGAGCAGTGCAGCTCAGAAACGACGCCATCCGCGATCCACACAATGCGCCGACGTTCCTTCCAGCCGTCGGAGACTTCGAAGCCCTCATGGGTCGAATGGGCATCAGCAACGCCACTCGGGTGATCGTGTACGACGAACGAGGAGGCATTTACGCAGCCCGACTCTGGTGGATTCTGAACTACTTCGGCCATTCGAACGTGTCCCTGCTGAATGGCGGTTGGGTGAAATGGGCGAAGGATGCCCGGACCACTTCCACTGAATCGCCTGCTCCCCCCGCCGCGCGCTTCCAGGTAAAGCCCAACCCCGCCTGGCTGGCCACGGCCGACGATGTCAAGGTGGCCATTGGACGAGCGGGCACGAAGATCGTGGATGCAAGAACGCGCGGCGAGATCGAAGGCAAGGATCTTCGTGGCATCAGGCGAGGCGGCTTCATTCCTTCGTCCATTCCGGTGTACTGGGAAGATGCGCTCGACCCCGACACCAAACTGTTCAAACCCGCCGCCCAACTCGAAGCCCTGTACCGTGACAAGGGCATTCTGCCGTCGGACAGCGTCATCACATACTGCCAGGTCGGCATGCGCGCCTCGCACGACCTTTTCGTTCTGCACCTGCTCGGGTACACGAAGCTTCGCAACTACTACGGGGCATGGGAGGAGTGGGGAAACCGCGACGACCTGCCCATCGCCACGGTGACGACACCGTAAGCCTCGCTGGCAAGTCGCGGCGGCGGCCATCCGCCCGGCTGCAACACCGCACAATCGGACGCGCCGCCATCGTACGGGCGACGCTCGCACCCGCCCCGAACTCTGCTAAACTGCGCGCATCGGACCGTCCTTCACGTATTTTTCTGGCTTCATCACCCGGTAACCCACGCCTCGCCGGCCGCGGCAGGGGCAAAGCGGGAGTGATCATGCGAGTTCGCTCAAATGGCCTGAGCGCAGGCTGGATAGCCGGCGCCGTGTTCGCCATCCTGACGGTTCTTTTCCTTACGATTCCAACTCAGGGTCGACAGGACACGGCCAGCCCGTTCGAGCGGAAGAATGCGCTCATCGCGATGCGCGACGGCGTGCACCTGAACACCGATGTGTACGCGCCTCGCAATCCGTCGGGTCCGTTGCCGCTGCTGCTCCTTCGCACGCCTTACGGCATCGATGGCGACGATGCGCAGTTCAGCTCGTATCTGAAGGAGCTGGCAGACGAGGGCTACATCTTCGTCTTTCAGGACATTCGGGGACGGTACAAGTCCGAGGGCCAGTTCGTGATGTCGCGCGCGCCGCGGAACAAGAGCGACGCGAAAGCCATCGACGAGAGCACTGACACCTACGACACCATCGAGTGGCTGCTGAAGAACGTGCCCAACCACAACGGGCGCGTGGGTGCCCTGGGTATTTCGTACGGGGGCTGGTTGACCGTGATGGCCATGCTGGATCCGCATCCGGCGCTCAAGGCGGTGTCGCCGCAGGCCTCCCCTGCCGACATGTTCCTCGGCGACGACTTCCACCACAACGGGGCGTTCCGTTTGAGTTATGGGTTCGAGTACGTCGCGATGATGGAAACGACCAAGGAAAACAGCAGCTTTGCGTTCGATCGGAAGGACACGTACGAGTGGTACCTCGCGCTCGGTCCCCTGTCGAACGCCAACGCGCGCTATTTCCACGGGAAGCTCCCGACGTGGAACGATTTCATCGCGCACCCCAACTACGACGCGTTCTGGAAGAAGCAGGCGTTTGCGCCGTACCTCACACGAGTCGCCGTGCCGACGCTGAACGTCGCCGGCTGGTGGGACCAGGAGGACTTCTACGGTCCGATCAAGATCTACGAACTGCTGGAAGAGCATGACGAGCGCTCGATGAACCACGTCGTGGTCGGCCCATGGAATCACGGGGGCTGGGCGAGAGAGGACGGCACTCGTCTCGGGAATGTGTCGTTCGATCAGAATACGAGCAAGTACTTCCGCGAGAAGATTCAGGCGCCGTTCTTCGCGTATTACCTGAAAGACAAGGGGAAGGCTGATTTTCCCGAAGCCGTGACGTTCCAGACGGGATCGAACGCCTGGAAGTCATACGACAGCTGGCCGCCGCGCCGACAGGTCACCGACCGAAAGCTCTACTTCCAGGCGAACGAGAAACTGTCGTTTGATCCGCCGCCCGCCGCGACGTCGGCGGTCTTCGACTCGTATGTGTCCGACCCGGCGCACCCCGTGCCCTATCGTCCGCGTCCGGTGCCCCCGACCTATCCCGGCCCCGCATGGCCGACCTGGCTGCTCGAGGATCAGCGCTTCGTCCATCACCGGCCCGACGTGCTCAGCTGGGAATCCGACACGCTATCGCAGCCTGTGGCGATCTCCGGCGATATCGTGGCGCACCTCTTTGCCGCGACCTCCGGCACCGACAGCGACTGGATCGTGAAGCTGATCGATGTATATCCCGAGGACTTTCCGCCCGATCCCAAGATGGGCGGCTACCAGCTGATGATCGCCAACGACGTGTTCCGCGGACGCTTCCGGAAAGGTTTTGAAACGCCCGTCGCGATGGCTCCCAACCAGCCGACCGAGATCGTCGTGGATCTGCACACCAACGACCACGTCTTCGGCAAGGGCCACAAGATCATGGTGCAGGTGCAGAGCAGCTGGTTCCCGGTCATCGATCGCAATCCCCAGACCTTCGTTCCCAACATCTTTCAGGCGAAATCCGGCGACTTCCGGAAGGCGACCCAGCGCATCTACCGCTCCGGACGACAGGCATCGTACGTCGCCGTATCCGTGAGCGCGGACGCCACGAGCTCGCCGGATCACTGAGGCACGCGCGTGGTTTCCCCTCAGACGCGCGAGTCGCCGGGTGCCGCGACGCTGGCGGACACGATCGACGAGCGGATCGTCACGATCATTCCCGCCTTCAATGAGCGCGATGGCATCTCGGAGACCATCCGTCAGGTGCGCACGGCGCTCAGCACGCTCCCGCACCAGTCCGAAATCGTGGTGGTGGACGATGGGTCGACCGACGGCACGGGTGATCTGGCGGCAGCCTCCGGCGTGAGAGTGATTCGGTTGGCCACCAACCGAGGCTACGGTACGGCCCTCAAGACGGGCGTCCTGGCGACCGAGTCGGAGTACGTCGTGATCATCGATGCCGACGGCACCTATCCGCCGGACGCCATTCCGCGCCTGGTGATGCGCGCCGCGGAGGCTGACATGGTCGTCGGCGCCCGGGCGGCTCTCGATGTCAGCATCCCGGCCGTCCGTCGCCCGGCGAAATGGTTTCTGGCGCGCCTTTCCGGTTATCTCGCCGGTCAGCGGATCCCCGATCTCAATTCGGGTCTTCGCGTCATGCGGAGGAAGGCGCTCAACGAGTTCCTCCACCTGATGCCGTCGGGATTTTCATTCACGAGCACCATCACGCTGTCCATGCTCTGCACGATGCGGCCTGTTATCTATGAGCCGGTCGTCTGCAGACGGCGCGTCGGCACGTCGAAGATTCGCGCCATGGATTTCACCAACTTCGTCATGCTCGTGCTGAGGACGGTGGTGCTCTTCAACCCTCTCAAGATCTTCCTCCCGCTCGGCGCGGTGCTCTTCGGTCTGGGCCTCATGAAGCTTGCCTACGACATGTATCTCTGGAACCTGTCGGAGTCCGCGGTCATGGCGTTCCTGGCTGCGATCATCGTGTGGTCGGTCGGTCTCCTCGCCGACATGATCGCGCGGCTGCAGCTTCGGCCGCCGAGCCATTCCTAAGCCAGCGGCCTCTTGTCCAAGATCTGGCTTCTCCGGCTCGCAGTTTCCTGCCTCATCCTCGGCGCGCTCGTCTGGATCGTCCCTACGGCGGATCTCTGGCACGCGATCCGGGCGGTGCCCCTCTCGATCTGGCTCGCCACGCTGATGCTCTTCCTGCTCGGACACGCGGCGGCGGCATACAAATGGAGCCTCCTGATGCCGGCACACGGAGGACTTTCCCGCCGCGTGTTACTCTCGGCACACTTCGCCGGCCTCGTGGCCAATCTTTGCCTGCCCGGCCTTGCCAGCGGTGATGTCGTCAGGGCTGGATGGATCATCAAGCACGCCGGCCGGAGCGAGGATGTGGCTCTGGCTGGTGTGGTCGATCGCGTGATCGACTGCGCGGCACTGCTGACGCTGGCGGTCGCTGGCCTCGCGATTCACGGCGGAACGGCGGGCCGCGCGGGACGTGTCATCGTCTTTACCGCCGCCGGGTTGGCGGCCGGCATCATGGCCGCGTTGACCTATCTCCGCCTGGCCAGGGTTCGTCAGACTGAGAGCCTCGTCGGGCGTCTGGTCGGTGCGGGCCGATTGCTCACAGCGCGCCCGTGGCAGCCGGTCCTGGCGTTCCTGATGTCGGTCGCAATACAGTTCACGTTCCTGCTGCTCAACTTGCGTCTCGGGCGAACAGCCGGCGTCACGGTGGGACTGACCGCCTGGCTGGTCGCCTGGCCGCTCGCCAAGATCGCGGCGCTCATTCCGCTCGGGCTCGCGGGACTCGGGCTGCGAGAGGCGGCCCTGGTCGCATTCCTCAAACCGTTCGGCGCGGCGCCCGCTCCCGTCGTCGCGGCGGGACTCCTCTGGGAAGCGGTGCTCTTTGCCGGAGGCTTCGTGGGCTGGCTGACCACCATGCTCCTACCCGCTCGGCAAGGTCCTCGGTCGGTTGCACCAGTCTCATGACGAATCATGCGCGTGTTCCCGCGGTCGTCCTGGGCGCCGGCCCTGCCGGGCTGGGCGCGGCCTGGAAGCTGGCGCGGCGCGGGACGTTCGACGTCACGGTTCTCGAGCGGCAGGACGCGGTCGGCGGCAATGCCGGAAGCTTCGAGCTGGATGGGCTTCGTGTCGACTATGGCAGCCATCGACTGCATCCATCGATTCGACCCGACATCCTCGCGGATATTCGTGGCATACTCGGATCCGATCTGCTGGACCGCCCGCGTCACGGCCGTATCCGTCTCGGCGGCCGATGGCTTCACTTTCCGCTCAAGCCGGTCGATCTCGCCATCCACCTTCCAGCCTCGTTCACGGTCGGCGCAGCGCTCGATATCCTTCGAAAAGTGGTGCCGTCGGGCGGCAGGCCGGCTGAGGATTCATTCGCCACCGTTCTCGAGCGCGGGCTCGGGCGGACCATCTGCCGGGAGTTTTACTTTCCGTACGCATCGAAGATCTGGGGACTCGCGCCGACGGAGCTCGACGCCGAACAGGCTCGCCGGAGAGTCTCGGCTGGATCTGTCGGCAAGCTGGTGCGCCGGGTCCTCAATGCGGTGCCGGGATTCAAGGCGCCTGGCAGCGGCCGCTTCTTCTATCCGCGGCAGGGATACGGACAGATCAGCGACGGTTATCGCCGCGCTGCCGAGGAGGCCGGCGCCCGCATCCTGCTCGGCACGGAGCTGATGACGGTCGAGACTGAGAACGGGCACGTGACCGCGGTCGTGGCGCGTGGCCGGTCAGGCGATGTCCGTCTGCCGTGCCGACTCGTGCTTTCGACGATCCCGCTTGTCACGCTCGTCCGCAGCCTCGGCCCATCAGTGCCGGACGAAACGCTCAGATCGGCAGCCTCGCTTCGATCGCGCGCCATGCTGCTGGCTTATCTGGTCCTCGATGCGGATCGGTTCACCGAATTCGACGCGCACTACTTTCCGGGCATCGATGTGCCGTTCACGCGAATGCACGAGCCCAAGAACTACAGCCTCGCAGGCCAGCCCGGCACGACGGTGCTCTGCGTGGAGTTCCCGTGCTCACCGGAGGACAGCATCTGGAGCCTGGACGATCACGCGATCGGCCGCCTGATCGCGAACGGTCTCCAGTCGGCAGATCTCCCGATCATCCAGAATGTACGACGCGTCGTCACACGGCGAGCGCGCGAGGCATATCCCATCTACGAGCGTGGGTATCGGACGCACTTCGATCGACTGGACCGCTCGGTTCGCGACATTGGCGGCCTGCTCGCACTGGGACGACAGGGGCTCTTCGCGCACGACAACACCCATCACACGCTCGAAACGGCGTACGCGGCCGTTGATTGTGTGGACGACGAGGGCAGGATTGCGACGGCGAGGTGGGAAGAACACCGCCGCGCGTTCGAACAGCACGTGGTCGAAGACTGATACTCGAAAGGTCCAAGGTCCCAGGGTCGCTGCTCTGCGATCCTTCGACGCTGTGACCGAGGGTGTCATTCCGACCTGAGCGCTTCGAGCGGATCGGTCCGCGTTGCGCGGCGAGCCGGTAGATAGCACGCAACCAGGCCTACCGCTCCGAGGACCAGCGAGACCGTCAGGTATGTCGCGGGATCGAGCGGGCTCACTTCGAACAGAAGGCTCGACATGAGGCGCGCCATGGCGGCCGCACCGGCCAGTCCCACGGCAAGGCCCGCAACGACCGGCATGAATCCCTGCCTGACAACGAGCGTCAGGACGTCCCGAGCGGCCGCGCCGAGCGCCATGCGAACGCCAATTTCCTGCGTACGTTGGCTCACCGAGTACGACACGACGCCGTAGAGTCCAATCGCAGCCAGGATCAGTGCAGTCGCGGCGAACAACCCGAACAGCACGGCGCGGAACCGGAACGCGGCCAGCGCCAGCGCGACGTACGAATCGAGAGTTCGCGTCTCTGCCACGGCCATCTCCTGATCGAACGCTTTCAGGCGGGCCGTCACGGTCCCGAGCATGGCCGTGGGTTCCACGGCAGTCTTGAGCACGATGCTCATCGTGTCGGCCTGATACTGCGTGTGCGGCACATAGATCACCGGCGACGAGGGCAACTCCAGTCGCCGCTGCTTCACATCGCGAACGATGCCAACGATCTCACGTTCCGGCTGTCGCCCCTCCGTGACACCGACGTGCAGCTTGAGCTTTCGACCGAGCGCATCGCCATCGGGCCAGTATTGCCGGGCCGTCGATTCTGAGACGATGGCGACCGGAGTCGATGTTCCGCGATCTCGGTCGGTCACGTCCCGGCCGCGAATCACGGGGATGCCCAGCGTCCTGAAATAGCCCGGCGTCACGGCTCGCACCTGCGCGTTCGGCTCATTCTCCTCATCGGGTTCGGGCGTCCCGACGACTCTGAAGCTGCCGCCGAAGCGCTCGTCTTTGAGCGGCAGGATCATCACGCCGCCGCCAGACCGCACGCCTGGCAATGAGGATAAATCGGCGACGAACCGCTCGACGAACGAGGCGACATCGTCGGGTGACGGATAGCGGCTGGTCGGCAGCGCAATCTGGAATGTCAGAACACCCGACGGATCGAATCCCGGCTCGACGCGGCTGAGCCGGTCGAAGCTTCGGAATGAAAGTACTGACGTCACGAGCAGGACCAGCGCGAGCGCCATCTCCGTCCCGACCATCAGATCGCGAAGTTTTCGGCCTCGCGAGGCGCCCGCGCCACGATGACCGACCTTGAGCGCCCCTCCATGATCGGACCGCACAATGTGTATGGCTGGCGCGAGCCCGAAGGTCAGGCTCGCTAGCGCCGAGATCCCGAGCGCGAACGTCAGCACCCGAACATCAACCACAATGTCTCGAAGGCGCGGCAGATCATCCGGCAGCATGGCCAGCAACGCATCCACACCCCAGGCCGCGACAACGATGCCGAGTGCGCCGCCAACCGACGCGAGCACGACGCTTTCGGTGAGCAGCTGTATGAGCAGACGGAGCCGGCTTGCGCCAAACGCCGTCCGCATCGCCATCTCCGCGCGCCGGCTGCTCGCCCTGGCCAGGAGCAGATTGGACACATTCGCGCACGCAATCAGCATGAGAAAGCCCACGGAGGCCAGCAGTGTCACGAGCGCGGGCCTCGTCGATTCGACCATGCTCATCACGAGCGGGCGCACGAGGGCGCTCGTGCCGGCATTGGTTCGGGGATATCGAGTCGACAACCGCGCGGCGATCGCCTGCAGGTCGCCGTCGGCTTGTACCATGGTCACGCCCGGCTTCAGACGCGCGACGACGGAAAGATAATGGGCACCGCGATCCGTGGGCGCCGTCTCACTCGCGTCGAGCGCCAGCGGGAACCAGGCCTCGGCGTCTGCCGGGAACTCCAGTCCCTGGGGCATGACGCCGACAATCTCGCGGGGTACGCCGTCGAATCGAACCATCGTTCCAAGGACCGCGGGCGCCGCTCCGAAGCGCCGTCGCCAGAGCGCGTGGCTCAGGATCACGACGGGAGCTCCATGTTCGCGGTCTTCGGCCGCGGTGAATGTGCGGCCCAGGATCGGTTTGACACGAAGGATGTCGAACAGCTCGGCCGACGCGCGGTAGACCGTGATGCGCTCGGATTCGCCTCGGTTGGTCAGCGTGATGGGCAGAGAATCGTACGCGGCCAGGCGCTCGAGTGAACGGTTCTCGTCGCGCCAGTCGAGGAAGTTGAGCGGAGCGACGGACATCGGCACGCCCAGCCGGACGGACTTTTCTGCCACCTGCACGAGCTCGCCGGGTGACGAATAGGGCAACGGTTTGAGCAGCACACCATCGACGACCGTGAAGATGGCAGTGCTCGCGCCGATGCCGAGTGCAAGAGCGGCCACGGAGACCGCGGTAAACGCCGGCTGCCGGATGAGAAGCCGCACAGCGTACTTGACGTCGCTTAACGGATGGATGACCCGCCACGCGCGAGCTTCGATCCATGCCGTGCACGACAAGCGGCAGCAGTGCAGCATCAGCAGCGTGAGCGCAATCCCGTAGCGGACCGCGGACAGCAGGCTCCATCCCCCGCCTTCGGTGCCCGAGCGCTCGGCCCACGCCTGCCTCAGCTCCTCGCGCGCAGGAACGAACACGCGATCGTAGAAGAGCGAGGGGACGAATCGATCGACCCCACGACGCTTCGACTCTTCAACCCTGTGATTCTTAGACTCTGTAACCTTGTCTGTCACGCATCCACCCAGCCATCGGCAAATCGCTTGTCGCGCGCGGCCCGAAGATAGAACTCGCGCGTCGCCGTCCACGCCTTGGCACCGCTGGCCGTGAGCTTGTAGCGACGCTCCTTGATGATCTGGCCTGCCACAATCTTCTGGTCGTACCACCCGTCGACGAGCCCGCCGTCCTCGAGGCGCGCCATCATCTGGTAGAAGGCGGGCATGGTGCGCCGGACGCCGAGCCGGGCCAGTTCCTGGCGGAGACGCCGTCCAGACGACTCGGCGCCGAGCAGCAGTCCCAGGACCAGGAACTGGAGGTGAGTAATGTCCGGCAGTCTGCCTAGTGACATAATGCGTAGTTATATCACAGTCGGTTTGTGGGAAGAAAGTCGAAGGGTCAAAGAGTCCCAGGGTCTCAGAACCCTGCCACCCTGTGACATCGAGACCCTGCGACCCTACGGATGCGTGACCCGCAGCGTCGCCGCGTAGGCGTTCTGGGGGATGCTGCGGCCGGCGAGTGGTGCCGGATCGAGGCGTGTGAGCTCGATGGTGTATCCGCCATGTGACGCCGGAGATCCCTGGCCGCCCGAGATCCGGAGCGGCAGATCCTGGTCGGCCTCGTCGGGCATGTGCGCAGACAGGACGATCACCGCTTCGCCCGCCCAGACGCACACGGCATCCACTGGACATCGTGAATCCGTCTGCACGTGGTCAAATCGAATCGTCAGAGAGCTGGTGATCACCGCGGTCTGGCCGGCCACCAGCGTCACGCTCAGATCGAGCGGACCGCTCGGGGCCGTCGGCGGGCTGGTGTGGGTGCCGCACGCCGAGCCGAGGAGAAGCGTCAGCAGCAGAGGCAGTCGGGCCATGTCCACAACGCGTCACGCCGTGATCGGGCGGGTCACGACGCCCTGGCGAACCAGGCGTGACGGTCGATGGCGTATCGAATCACGCGGGGCTCGTTGCCGCCGCCCATGTAGGTCAGGCCGTTCTTCTCCATGACCCGGATCGACGCCGCAAGCTCCGGGTACGTTTCGGCAGCCACGCTCCTCACGCGGTCGTCCGTGAACGCCCAACCGATGAGGCCGGAGGTCGCTTCGCTCGCATACCCGCTGCGTTGAAACTCTGGAAAGACCGTGTAGCCGACCTCGACACTGCCCTGCTCGTTCGGCTCACCCTTGAACCCGCCGCAGCCCACGAGCACGCGGTGGTCGCGATGAATCCAGTACCAGTACAGCCAGCCGGCCAGCTCCGGGCGATCCGCTAGCTCCTTCGCCGAATACTCGAGCGGCCCATCGTCCATGAGCGGCGGCGGCCACGCCGCCGGTATCCGCGCGTCGAGCAATTGGCCGAGCTCGTTGACATCTGCAGCCGCAGCCCGAGCCAATCGATCGGTCGCGGCCACGAGCCGCAACCGTAGCGTGCCGATCTCAAGCACGCGCGCTGGCCGCACGAGAGTGCCCTGCGCCCGTGCGACGATTGGGCAGTCGCCGCCACCCCACGCCACACCGGCTCGAGCCACTCGACGTGCGACGTAGCGCTGCCCCGAACGAGGTCGTGATACGCACGATCGATGGCCTGAGTCAGCGGGCCCATTCGCCCCTCGCCCACACGCGTGCCATCGACGTCGAGAACCGGCAGAATCTCCCAGCCAGTGCCCATGTAGAACATTTCGTCCGCGAGGTACAGCTCGGTCCGATCGACCTCTCGCTCCACAACCGGTATCCCCATCTCGGGCAGCAGCGAGAGGAGCGTCGATCGCGTGATACTTTCGAGCAGACCGCTGGTGACGGCTGGCGTGATGACCTTCCCACCTCGAATCATCGCGAGGCACGCGCCGGGCCCTTCGGTGACTTTGAACCGATCGTTCAGGAAGATCGGCCAGTCGAACCCCTTGATGCGCGCCTCGAGGATGCCGAGCCGTCCGTTGTGATAGTTCGAGAAGACCTTCGCGCGCGGGGGCATGCTGTTGTCCGAGATGCGTGTCCACGAGCTGACGCTGGCCCGGCACCCCCGATCCGTCAGCATCCGACTCGCGAACGGCCAGGTGTCGATGACGAACTCCGTTGGCGCATCGAGAGGCACCATCTGCTCGCGAACAATCCCGCTCGCGAAGACCCACGGGCGAATGTAGGTATCGCGCCGGATCTCGTTAGCCTTGAGCACGTCGAGGACCCCGCCGATCATCGCGTCCAGTGAATACGTCGTGCCGAGGCGGACGAGCTTCAGGGATTCGACCATCCGCTGCATGTGCTCCCGCAGGCGGAATACGTAGAGTTCCTCGTGCTGCGGATTCCAATACGCCTTGATGCCTTCGAACACGGATGAGACGGACGCATGCCCGGCCGCGGTCACATGGACCGTGGCCTCGCTCCAGGGGACGAGTTCGCCGTTCCGCCAGAGATAGCGCGCATGGCCTTCACCCGGGATGTGCAATGACGAGAGTTCCATGGTCGGCTCCGTTCGCTGTCGTATCGCGGTCCTAACTGATCATCGCGGCTTCGAGCTCGGTCACCCGGCGATCCATCAAGTCGATGACCGCCTGCACTGGGCGCGGATCCGCCAGGTCGACACCGGCGCTCGCGAGGAGCGTCATCGGATAGTCGCTGCCTCCGGCCTTGAGCAGGTCCAGATATCGCTCGGCGGCCGCCTGATTCCGTGTCACATCGGCGGCGAGCTGCGCACTCGACGCATAGCACGTGGCGTACTGGTACACGTAGTACGACGTGCTGAAGAAATGCGGGATGCGGGCCCACGTCACGCGCAGCTTCTCATCGTACTCGATCGCATCACCGTGATAGGCCTTCAGCAGGTCGAGATAGATATCGCTCAGAGCATCGGCCGTCACGGGCCGATCCGCTTCGACAAGACGATGGGCCTGGAGCTCGAAATCGGCGAACAGCACCTGCGTATAGAACGTAGCGACGAGATCGTCGATTGCGTGCTGCAGGAGGACGATGCGCTCGGATCGCTCCTTGGTGCGGGCCAGCAGGTAGTCGAGCAGCAGTGTTTCGCTGAGTGTGGATGGCACCTCAGCGACGAAAATCGTGTAGCCCGAATAGACGAACGGCTGGTGTGCGTGCGCCAGCATCGTGTGCATCGAATGGCCCAGCTCGTGCGCCAGCGTGAACACGGCGTCGAGGGTGTCGTTGTAGTTGAGCAGCATGTACGGATGAACGCCGTACACGGGCGCCGAATACGCGCCGCTTCGCTTGCCGGCATTCTCGTAGACGTCAATCCATCGGCGATCGAGAGCCTGCCCTAACGACCTGACGTAGTCCGTGCCGAGCGGCGCCACCGACTCCACGAGCCAGGATCGCACCTCGTCGTACGGATACCGGCGATCGGTCGCCACGAGAGGGATTACGCCGTCGTACACGTGGTACCGATCAACGCCCAGCGCCTTCTTGCGAAGACGATGGTATCGACGGAGCGCCTCGACGCCCTGTTTCGTCGTCTGGATCAAGTTGGACACGACCGAGATGGGAATATTGAACTCGTGCAGCGCGGAATCGAGCGACGAGGCATATCCCCTCGCCTGCGCGTGGAACCAGTCGCGCGCCAGGACACCGCTGTAGAGCGAGGCATACGTGTTCTGGTTCCGAACGAACAGATCGTGGAAGGCTTCGAATGCGCTGGCGCGATCACGCTGGTCGCGCCTCGTCGCAAGGATGGCCCGATACGTTCCATACGTCAGCGTCACCTGCTCGCCGTCGGACAACGACAACATCGGCGGCACCAGGTCGGCCGTCGAGAGCGACGCATAGGCGTCGGACGGCGACGCGTTGAAGCGCGCGGCCAGCGACAACAGGTGTTCGCCTTTTTCGTCGAGCACATGCTCCTGCTGGCGATAAAGGTCCTCGATCGCAAACCGGTACAACGCAAGATCGCTCCTGGCGTCCATCCACGCGCGCACGTCCGCCAACGGTACGGCGAGCAGCTCGGGATTGAACCAGGCAGAAGCCTGCTGCGCCTTGGCCATCAGGATCTGGACCTGCTGTCGCCTGGCGTTGACTGCGTTGTCGCGCTGGTCCTCATCGTACGCGAGCGAGGCGAAATACCAGACCTTGTACGTCAGTTGCCCGATCTCATCGCTGAGTCGCATCGACGCCAGGAGTGCATCGGCGCCTCCGGCAAGAGTTCCCTTCATGCGGGCGTACTGATCGACTCTGGACTCGAGCGTCGCGAGCGCGTCGTGCCATGCGTCCCAGCTGGGAAAGATATCGTTCAGATCCCACCGGTACCGTTCGGAAATCTCAGCGCGCGGGCGGAGCTTTCCCGGCACGGACTCCACGTCAGTCGCCTTCATCAGCCGCATCCCTTCATCATAATCCGACCGCGGCCGGGCTCCGTTGGGTTCGTGTAAGCTTCACAGGGAGGCGCGCCAACGATGACGAGGACTCGACTCGGTACCGTTCTGGCCCTGTTGACCATCGTGAACACACCCGTCAAGCCGGAAGCAGAACGAATGTCTCATCAGACCTCTGCCGCCCAGCTGGCGTCAGAAGCCCAGATTCTCGGGCTGGAGCAATCGATGTGGGAAGCAGAAAAGGCCGGCACGCTGGACATGGTTGCAGGCAGACTCTCCGAAGACTTCGTCCAGATTGAGAGCAGCGGAATGATGGACCGTGCGGCCGCCCTCAAAGCCATGAACGCGATGAAGGGCGTCTCGTACACGCTCTCGGACGTCAGGGTCATGCGGCTGTCGAATGACGCCGCGACCGTTGCGCTCGAATTCACGCAGCAGTTGCCGGGACAGAGCGAGAGCCACGGCTACGCCGCGTCAACCTGGGTCAATCGCGGCGGCAAGTGGATGAACGTGATGTACGTGCAGGTCGACAAGAAATAGGTCGCAGGGTCCAAGGGTCGCAAGGTCGAAGGGCCAACAGGGTCGAAGGGCGCAGGGTCGCAGAGTCACACAGTCGGCAGCGTTCAAGAGTTCGAGCGGGAGCGAAGCCAGCGATCGACTGACCAGTAATCCTCCTCCGGCGGAAGAAGGGCGACAAAGAATAGCAGCGCAAGACGTGGGACGACGTGGCCGCTGAACGAATAGAGCGGTTCCCGCGAGTCGGACATTCAGCGGCCACGCGCCCCACCTCCACCGTGAGCACGATCTTCCCGATGTGTGTGCCGGTTTCCATGAGGCGATGGGCGTTTGCGGCCTCGGTCAGAGGAAACGTCGCGTGGATCACCGGTCGAACGGTGCCGGATTCGAGGAGCGGCCACACTTCCTTCCTGAGCGCCGCGGCAATGCGTCCCTTCTCCTCGATCGATCGCGCTCGCAGCGTCGATCCTGTCACCGTGAGACGACGCTGGAGCAGAGGCACCAGGTTGATGTCGGTCCTGGCGCCGCCGAGCACGGCAATCTGCACGAGCCGGCCCTCGATAGCGAGGATGCCGATATTCCGCATCAGATAGGCTCCGCCGACCATGTCGAGGACGACGTCAACACCACGGCCGGAGGTGACAGCGTTCATCACCTCGACGAAGTCCTCTTTCTTGTAGTCGATGGCCCGCTCGGCGCCAAGTGCCTCGCACGCGCGACACTTGTCGGCGGATCCGGCCGTAGCGAAGACCCGGGCGCCCCGCGCCCTCGCGAGCTGAATCGCCGTCGTGCCGATCCCGCTCGATCCACCGTGAATGAGGACCGTCTCTCCCGCCGCCAGTCGGCCTCGCTCGAAGAGATTAGTCCACACCGTGAAGAACGTCTCAGGTATCGCCGCAGCCGCGACGAAGTCCATGCCGGCCGGCAACGTCAGACACTGCGGATCCGGCACGACGCAGAACTCTGCATACCCGCCGCCTGACACTAGAGCACAGACTGCGTCGCCGACCTGCCAACAGCTGCCGGGGCCCGTGGCGCTGACCGTCCCGGAGATCTCAAGACCGGGGATGTCGGAAGCTCCTGAAGGCGGCGGATACTTGCCGAGCCGCTGCATGAGGTCGGGTCTATTGACGCCGGCGGCCTTCACCTGCACGAGCACCTCGCGCGGCCCTGGGCTCGGAACGGGCCGAGATGCCGGGGCCAGCACTTCAGGGCCGCCCGGCCGCGCGATTTCAATGACGGTCATGATGGCAAGCAATCAGCCGTCATGCCTTGGCGTACCGTCTGCCAATCGTCGGAATCAGGTAGTCACCAAAGGCCGAGTGAAAGGTGTGCCGGGGCGAGAATCCCCAGTCGCGCCTGGCCGCGCTGTCATCAACATCGGCGGGCCAAGAATCGACGATGCGCTGGCGTTTGAGGTCGGTTTCGTAGGCAATGGTCGCTCCCGGAAACGCCTGCAGCGCCACCGCACGAATCTCATCGGCCGATGGGTTGAACGCGCGGACGTTGTACGCCGTACGCGTCAGCTTTTCCCGAGGCGCGCCTGCCAGACGCAACAGCGCGTCGACGCCATCTGGCATCGTCATGAACGGAATGCGCGTGTCGGGGCGCACGAAACACTGATACGACTCTCCCCGCGCAGCGGCATGGATCATTTCCGGCGCATAGTCCGACGTGCCTCCGGACGGCAGCGTTTCGGCGGAGATCAGGCCCGGGAACCTCAGCGAACGGAAGTCCACTCGCGAGCTCGAGCCTTCGGCGGCGAGCTGCTTGTAATAACGCGCGTAGTACCGGCCCAGCTGCTCGCAATACAGCTTGTTGCAGCCATACATCGTCGTGGGAAACGCAAACTGGTCTTCAGTCACTGCACCCACGCGTGTCTTGGTTTCGAGATCAGGCAGCCCATATGCGGCGATCGAGGACGGGTAGACGAAAACCACCGGGCGCCCGTGCGATTCGCCTTCCCGCTGGGCGAATTCGAGCAGCGTGAGCGTTCCTTCCACGTTCACCTGGTGCGCCGTCACTGGCGCGAACTCCGATCGCGTCGAGAGAAGCGCCGCGAGGTGAAAGACCATGTCCACTTCGAACTCGGCGAGGATCCGTTCGAGCAGGGTGCGATCCAGGATGGAGCCCACCTGTTCACGCTGCACCAGGCGGGCGAGAGCAGGATCGAGCGGATTGACGTCGATCGTCACGATCTGACGCGCGGCGTCCGCCGCGAGCCGCGCGATCAGGCCGTGGCCAATCTCTCCACCGGCGCCGGTGATGAGGACGACGGGTTTTCGCATTTCGTCAGTATACTCGGCTGCCCATGAGCCATCCCGACGCCCGATTGTTCACGCCGCGCTTCTTCGTGATGTGCGCGTTCAGCTTTACGGTGTTTCTGTCAGCCTTTCAGCTCCTGCCCACCGCGCCATTTCATATCCGGGATCTCGGCGGCAGCACGTTCGCCGCGGGCCTCTTCCTGGGATTCCTGACCTATGCGTCCGCATTCTCGGCGCCGATCACCGGCATGATCGGCGACAGAGTCGGCCAGCGGCGCGTGCTCATGGGCTGCAGCGTGGCCCTCGCCGTCTGCACGGCGACCTATGGCGTCATCACGAACTATCGAGTCCTCCTGGCTCTCGTGATCGTGCAGGGCGTGTTCTGGTCGGGCCTGCTGTCCGCGTCGGGCGCCTACCTGACGGCGATGCTGCCCGAGCACCGGCGGGCCGAGGGCATCGGCTACTGGGGACTCTCCACCGTAGCGGCCATTGCGGTGGCGCCGCCGGTGGGATTCTGGATCTACGGGCACGGCTGGATCTGGCTGGCCGGATCGACGTCGATCCTGAATCTGGCGATGGCAGTCATTGCATGGACGCTCGACGAAGTGCCGCGGCATCCTCACGTCGAAGCGGCGCATCGCGGACACGGCCTGCTCGAGTGGCGCGTCCTGGCGCTGGCGATTACGCTCTTCCTCTATTCGTTTGGTTACGGAGCGATCACGAGCTTCACGGCGGTGTTCGCGGACGCGCTCGGGATCACCCCGAAGAGCCTCTACCTGACAACGCTGGCGATCGTGATCCTCATCACACGGCCGCTCTCCGGTCCGCTTGGCGATCGCATTGGCTACAAGCGGGTGTTCATTCCAGCGCTGGTGCTCATCACGCTCGGACTGACGGCGCTCACGCTCGCGAGTTCTCGACCCGGATTGATGGCCTCGGCGGTTGTCTTCGGGTGCGGCTTCGGCACGGCGTATCCAGCTTTCGCGGCATACGTCTTGAAAAATGTGGCGTCGCACCGTCGCGGCGCCGCCTTCGGTGCGATCATTGCCGCCTTCGACACGGGCATCGGCACCGGCTCGACAACGGTCGGGTGGCTGATTGAGAGATTTGGCTTCAGGACCGCCTTCGGAACAGCCGCGGCCTTGTCCGCCCTGGCGCTTCCTTACTTCCTGGTGGTCGATCGACGGCTCAACGCGCCTACAGATCCTCCACCTTGAGCTGCACGTCGGCGCCCTTCCACGCGACGTCGAACTGCTGCTTGACCTTCGCGGCGTCGGCCTTCTTTCCTTGCGCGTCGAGACTCCGCCAGAGGCCGAAGAGTGACCGGCCGTTGCCGGGATTTCGACTGGAGTTGAGATCGTCGCGGAACACCTGCTCGGCTTCAGCGGCCTGTCCGTTCTGGAGCAGCGCCGCGCCCAGCGACTCGCGCACCGGGTAGTACCAGACGGCCGGTTCGTCGTAGCGCAGCGCGTCCTGCGCGACCACCGCGGCTTTCCATCGCTCGATGGCTCCGGATTTGTCACCCTTGGCCATAGCGATGCGCGCGTCCGCGACATCCGTCGCCACGTCGAGCACCGGACCCGCGGTGTTCAACACGCCAAACGGCGTGTCGCGCGGAATCTGGCTGGCGGCATCCGCAAATTTCTGCCGCTCCGCCGCCGCGTTCGTCACGTCCCCCTTTTCGGCATAGGCCACCGTCCGTGCGTAGCGCCAGATAACGTTGGTCACGTGGAATTGAGCCTGCGGCTCAGGCATCGCAAGGATCTCGTCCCACTTGTTGAATCGCAGGAGGACGAAGATCGTCTGCGGAATGAAGCCTTCGAGCATCGGCATGTCGGCCACGTAGGGCGAGACGTTCGACACCAACTTGTCCGCGGTCCGCTTCGCCTCCGCGTAGCGGCCAGCCATGCACGACGCGGCCGATTCGAAATGCACGTTGTGGTTGTAATACATCACCGGATACAGGCCCGTCTTCACACCCGTCTGCTTGATGAACCGCTCGTCGATCGCTGCGGCGGCGGCATTGCTTGCGGCCGCCTTGTCGAAGTCACCGGTTCGCATGTAGATGTGCGCGGGCATGTGGACGAGGTGCCCAGCCCCGGGCACGAGCGTATCGAGCCGTCTCGCCGCCACGAGCGCCTTCTCGGGGTGAGGCGAGGCTTCGACCGCGTGGATGTAGTAGTGGTTCGCTCCGGGATGGTTGGGCATAGTCTTGAGAACGCCCTCGAGCAGTGCGAGCACCTCCGGCGTGACGTCAGACGGCTCACCTTCGTGCGACCAGAGGGCCCACGGACGTAGGTCCATCAGGCTCTCCGCATAGAGCGTCTGTGCATCCGGATCCTTCGGATACTGCTTCGCGAGCCTGGACATCGCGTCTTTGTAAGCCATGTCGAGCTTCCGGAGATCGGGATTCGGCTCGGCGGAATAACGGGCGGAGAGCGCCGTGATGTAGGCGCGTTCGCGAGCGGTCCCCTTCTTCGCCGCCAGCCCCTCGGCGTCCTTGATCGTCTCCGCCGCCAGCTTCTCGGAGTCGGGATCGACATCGGGATTGTTGATGTGGGGACCCAGTGCGAGCGCGAGTCCCCAGAGCGGCATCGCTGCCGCTGGATCGAGCTCGGCGGCCTTCCGGAACATGCGCATGGCGCCGCCATGGTTAAAACCGTACACGAGCGTCAGACCTTGATCGAAAAATCGTTGCGCCTGAGGGCTGCGCGTCGTGATGGCAAAGTGGTAATTACCCAAGCCGGTCCGGAGCGTCGTCACGGTCGTCGCCGCGCCCTGGGCGTGAGAATGAGGCGCCGGCGCCTGTTGCGCGCGAGCCGCTGTGCCCGCAATGAGCCAGCACACCACAAGGCCTGTCGCGATGGCCGATCCAGCCGTGAACACACGAATCTTCTTCATAACTTCCTCCAATGGCCCGAACGAAGACAGCATACTGGATTTTTTCAAACGGTTGCCGGCTGTGGAGGCCCGAGCGGGTCGTCGCGGCGATAGTGCCGAAGCGAGGGCGTCACGGCCGCAACCCAGGTGGTCGCCACCAGACATCCGAGACCGCCGGTGATGACGGAAATGGGCGCGCCAAACCAGTTCGCCACGAGACCGGCCTCGAGCTCGCCGAGCTGCGGGCCGCCCATGAAAAAGACCATGTTGACGCCCGTCATCCTGCCCCGCATGGCGTCGGGCGTCGCGAGCTGCCGGATGATGTTGCGCAGCACGGTGCTGACGGTGTCGGCCGCTCCGGTGACGGCTAGACACCCAAAGGTCAGCCAGAAGTACGGCGACAGGCCGAAGCACACGGTCGCGAGGCCGTATACCATCACCGACGCAATCAGCACTGTGCCGCGGCGCTCGATGCGCTCGATCGCCCTGACCATCAGGAAGCTCGCCAGGACGGCTCCAATCGCCGGCGCGGCGTACAACCAGCCGTACCCTCGCGCTCCGACCCTCAGGATGTCCTGTGCGAAGATCGGCAGGAGCGCCGTCGCGGATGAAAAGAAGGTCGCAAGAAAGTCGAGCAGCATGCTCGACCGGATCATCGGGACGGAAAACACGAACCGGATGCCTTCGAGGGCCGACCGGAGACTGATGTCGCTGCGGTCGGCAGGCGCCGTTTCCGGCACGTTGCGCATCAGAAGCAGCGCCACGATGACGACGCCAAACGAGAGGGCGTTGAGCGCATAGATCCATGCCACACCCAGCGAGGCGATGACGATGCCGGCGAGTGACGGGCCTGAGACCGCCGCGAGCTGGAACATGATGGTGTTCAGGCTGATGGCGTTCGGCAGGTGCTCGCGCGGAACCAGATTAGGGATGAGCGACTGCCGCGCCGGGAAGTCGAAGGCGCTCGCGGCCGAGCTGAGCGCCGCGAGAAGGTAAATCGGCCACACGGCCGTCAGCCCTCCGAACGTGAACCAGGCCAGAATGGTCGCGAGGACGGCCATCAGCCCCTGTGTCACGATCATGAGCTTCCGGCGATCGAGCGCATCGGCGACCACCCCGCTGATCAGCGAGAAGAGCACAATCGGGACGACCCGCACCAGGCCGACCATGCCGAGGGCCAGGCCTTTTTTCTCAGGCGGTACGAGCAGCGAGACATGCCAGAGGATGCCGGCCGTCTGCATCATCGATCCCGTGAACGAGATCAGCTGTCCGATCCAGATCAATCGGAAATTGCGATGCGTGAGCGCAACGTAAGAGGAAGAGGCCGGGGTCACGCCAGATCTACTCGTGACCGAGCACGGGATGAGGGCGATACAACTCTTCGAGCGTGAGGCACTCTTCGTCCGTCAGCACGATCTCGAGCGCGGCGGCTGCCTGCTCGAGCTGCTCCATGCGGGACGCGCCGATGATCGGAGCGGTCACCGCCGGCTGCCGCAGCACCCAGGCCAGCGCGATCTGAGCGGGTGCGACGCTGCGGCGCGCCGCCAGCGCGACCACGCGCTCGACGATCTGAAAATCCGACTCCTGATAGTACATCGTGTGGGCAAAGGCGTCGCTTCGCGAGCGCGTCGTTTCGCCGCCGCCCGGCTTGCGATTCCCGGCGAGGAATCCGCGCGCGAGCGGGCTCCACGGAATCACGCCGATGCCTTCGGCCCGGCAGAGCGGCAGCATCTCGCGCTCTTCCTCCCGGTACACGAGGTTGTAGTGGTTCTGCATGCTGACGAAGCGTGCCCACCCGTGGCGATCTGAAAGGGCGAGCGCCTTCATGAACTGCCAGCCGAACATGCTGGAGGCGCCGATGTACCGCACCTTTCCGGCACGAACGAGATCGTTCAACGCGTCGAGCGTTTCCTCGATCGGCGTCTCGGGATCCAGTCGATGGATCTGATAGAGATCGACATAGTCGGTGCCGAGCCGGCGGAGCGACGCATCGATGGCGTCAAAGATGTGCTTGCGCGACAGCCCACGATCGTTGGGGCCGTCGCCCATCGGGTAGAAGACCTTCGTGGCGACGACCACTTGCTCGCGCCGCGCCATGTCTTTGAGAGCCCGACCGAGCACCTCCTCGCTGCCGCCGCGCGAGTACATGTCCGCCGTGTCGAAGAAATTGATGCCCAGGTCGAGCGCACGACGGATGAAGAGACGTCCTTCCGACTCTGGCAGCACCCAGTCTCGCCATGCGGGCGATCCGTACGTCATCGCGCCGAGGCAGAGACGCGAGACTTTCAGACCCGAGCGACCGAGATTCACGTAGTCCATGAGCTCCCTTCCCGTCAGCTTGCTAGATTCTATGCGCACCTTTCCAGCATCCGTACGCCTGCGCTAAAGTGAGCCTGTCTTCAGCGGAGGCACTCATGCATCGAATGTGGCTTCTGGCGACGCTGATCGTGTCATCGACCGTCGGAACAAGCACGCAGACGGCACCACCCGCGCCAGTCTCGCGGGATGCCACCATGCGTCCGGAAATCACCGGGCGCCGTGGCATCGTCGCCGCGGGTCGGCACTATTCGGTGGCCGCCGGAACCCGGATGTTCGAGTTGGGCGGAAATGCCATCGATGCCGGCGTGGCGGCCGTATTCGCCGCGTCCGTGGTCGAGATTTCGCACTTCGGCTTCGGTGGCGAAGTCCCGACGATTGTCTACGATGCGAAGAGCCGCCAGGTGCGCGTGATCAACGGGCAGGGACCCGCGCCCCGTGCGGCCACGCCCGACCTGTTTCGCGCGAAGGGCAAGGTCGATGGCAATGGTCCTCTCGGTGCCACGATTCCGGCCGTGATGGATGCCATGGCGATTGCGCTCGAACAGTTCGGCACGCTGCGGCTCGAGCAGGTCATGGCCCCCGCCATCGAGCTGGCCGACGGCTTTCCCATGTACGACTTCCTGCGCGGCTATCTCGTCTCGCAGCGGAAGGCGACCGAACCGTACGCGGCGTCGACAAAGACCTACTATCCGGGCGGGAAGATTCCCGAGGTCGGCGAGATGTTCCGTCAACCCGATCTGGCCCGAACGTTTCGCACGATCGTGGCCGCCGAACGCGACGCCTTCGAGCGCACGCACGACCGCGCTCGCGGCGATCCGCGCCGGACGCGACGCTTTTTACAACGGAGACATCGCCGCCCGTATTGTGGCCGCCGACCGAGAGGCCGGCGGCGTGTTTGCGATCGAAGATCTGGCGGGCTTTCACGGCGCCGTGGAACCGCCGGTGGTGACCACGTTCCACGGATTCGACGTATACAAAGCCGGACCGTGGAACCAGGGCCCGGCGCTGCTGCAGACGCTGAACCTTCTCGAAGGCGTCAATCTGCGGAACATGGGGCCGGGATCGGCCGACTATCTGCATACGGTGCACGAGGCGATCAAACTCGCGTACGACGATCGCAACGCGTATTACGGCGATCCGGCTTTCGTCGCCGTGCCGATGAATGGACTCCTCTCCAAAGCTTACGCCGCTGAGCGGCGCCTGCTCATCGGCCCTCGGGCCTTCGTCGACCATCGTCCCGGTGATCCCTTTGCGTTCGATCCGTCGGTCAAGGCCCCGGCCACCCGGTACGTTCCCCACGCGCAGGGGCCGAGCACACAGGGTGAGGCCGGCGATACCACCTGCGTTGATGTCGTCGATGGAGACGGCAATCTCTTCAGCGCCACGCCGAGCTCCGGATGGCTGTTGGGCGGGGCGTTCGTCGCCGGAGACACCGGCGTGCCGCTGTCCAATCGCATGCAGGTGTTCGATCTCGATCCCGCGAGTCCGAACGTGCTCGCCGGGGGCAAGCGTCCGCGCACGACACTGACCCCGACGATTGTCCTGAGGGACGGCAAGCCGTTCCTGGCTATCAGCACACCCGGCGGCGACAGTCAGGACCAGCAGATCCTCAACGTGCTCCTCAACATCATGGTGTTTGACATGGGGATTCAGGAAGCGCTCGAGGCGCCGCGGATCAATTCCCTTCATCCCTTCAGCTCGTTCGACAACCACGAAAGCCTGCCCGGCGTGCTCGAAATCGAGAATCGGGTGGCGCCGCAAGTCCTCGAAGAGCTGCGCGCGAGAGGCCACACGCTGCGCGTGCTCGGACCTTACGGAATGAGTACGGGCGTGGTCGCTGTCGGCGTCAATCCGGCAACCGGTACGCTTCGCGGAGGTGCGGACGTCAGGCGTGAGCGATACATCTTCGGATGGTGATTCGAGCGACCGTCGGTCATCGCTGACATGCGCGCGCGCGGGTGGCTGCTTCTGCTCTGCGGACTCCTCACGGTGTGGGAGCCGGTCAACCTCGGACTCTTTGCCTCGGGCATCCTTCCCCGCATCCTCGATCGACCGGCTGCGATTGCGATCCTCGTCCTTCGACTGGCGATCACGGCAACCGGCGTGGCGGCCGGAATCGCGCTCGCCATGGGTAAGCCACACGGCGTCACGCTCGCCAAGCTGGTCCTCATTCTGTCGATTATTCCCGTCGTACTGCTGCTGTTCACGCCGTACTTCCCTCGCAATCACGTGCCCGGATCAGAAGCCCAGATTCTCGCGGGGACGCTCGTTTACAACGTCGCGTGGTACGTGTATCTGAGCCGTTCACGACAAGTGAAGCGCCTGCAGGGAACCGAGGTGTAGGGTCGCGGCGGACATTCCCTCAGCGGCTCTTGCTTTCGGTGAACCCAGAACGAAGCAACATCGACGCGGTGTAGACGACGATCACCACGACCAGCCATCGCACCGTTCCGAGCGGCAGCGCTCGAACAATGAAGGCGGCGAGCAGAACGGCAGGGATGCCGGCGAGCGTCAACCCGAGCGCGCCGGCCAGATCGTAGCTCCCCTTTCGGATGAAGCGCATGCTCGCCACCGGCATCAAGAACACGCAGGAGCTCATCATGATGGGAAACGCGGCGCGCGGGTTCATCCCGAGGAGACTCACGAGGATGATACACGGCCCGTAGAGGCCGATGCCGAGCGTCATCAAGGCGCCCAGCGCAAAATTTCCGACGAGACCAATCCACAGGCGAAGTCCTGTCAGGCCGAGCGTCTCCCCTCCCAGCGGAAACAGATTGAGCTGCGTCATGAGCATCAGCGCCGCAGCCACCATCAACGCCAGCCCCATGCCAATCTGAATCTTCCGCCGGGGCCACGAGGCCACAATCCCCGCGCCAAGCCACGCGCCCAGAACCGAGGCACCAATCATGAGGACCAGGGTCCACATGTCGACCTCGATGATGGTGGTGTAGATGAGGGCCTGAAAGACCGTGGGAATGGCCACCCCGGCATTGAGCGTGCCCGGGATCAGCTCGTCCCGCACGGTCCCGAAGAGCTTGTAGAACGACGTCGTCGTGGCGAAGGATCCGATGCCGAGCGTGTCAAGGAACTCGGCGACAAATCCAATGAAGAGGTGCGGCGCGCGCGGCCTCGTCGAGCCGCCAGACCCGGCGGTGCCGGCGCGGGAGCGCTGTGCTCTGAACCACGCCATCCCATAGGCGAGACCGGTAGCCACAAGGCAGACGTGCAGCAGCAGCTTCGGATTGGGCATGGGGCCGGGATGCTATCCCGGGCTTGGGCGAATATCAAACGCCGGCTGATGGGCAGCCGCCGCCCGCATTTTGGGTCCGGGTGGACGGGGCCCCGGCCTGGGATGCTATAATCCACGGCTCTGCGAGGGTTTCCGGGGGGCCCGATAGACTCGAATGGCGGTTCGCCTGTTCGTCGGCAATCTTTCTTACGACACCACTGAAGTTGAACTCCGTGAACACTTCGCGCCCGCAGGCGCGCTGACACAAGTGTTCCTGCCCGTCGATCGCGAGACGGGTCGTCCCCGGGGATTTGCGTTCGTCGAATTCGTCGATGGCGCCCAGGCCGAGGAAGCGATTCGCCGCTTCAACGGTCAGCCGTTCAAGGGACGGACCATCGCGGTCAACGAGGCCCGGGCGCGCGATGCGGCGCGGCCGCCGATGAGCGGACCTCCACCCCGGCGCTTCGAGCCTCGAGTGGATGTCGTCGATACTGGACCGATCGATCGTCCGAGGGGTGAAGGCGTCCGGAAACCGGGCTGGTCGGACAACAAGCCGCCGCGGGGCCGCGGCGCGGGCAAGAACGCAAACCGCTTCGATAAGCCGAAGGGTCCCATTCGAGAGAAAGCCCGCGGGCAGCTCTTCACGACCGAAGGCGACGACGACGGTCCCGATATCGAGATCGATAACGTCGCCACAAAGGCTCCGGACGCCGCGCCGGACGAAGACGAATAGCCCGCGGACCGCGGTCCTTCGGGTCCTCGTTCGAAGACCCTGGGTCCTTTAGGTGCTCCAGGACCTGGACCTTGAAGCACCTCGAGGACCTTCCCAGGACTAAAGCCCCCCGAAAACTCCCCCTCCCGCTGCGCCCAGTGGTTTCGGTACCTCTGGTAACTCCGGCGTGAAGTCTTCGCCGGGATTGACGAACGAATCAGACTCGACCGCGTGCTGCTTCTCATAGAGCTGGCGATAGCGTCCGCCAGCCGCGAGCAGCGCCGCGTGATTGCCGCGTTCGACGATCTGGCCGCCTTCCAAGACTAGAATCTGGTCCGCGCTTCGAATGGTCGAGAGGCGGTGCGCAATGACGAAAGTCGTTCGCCCTCGCCTGAGCGTTCTCAAGCCGTCCTGAATCAGGCCCTCGCTCTCGCTGTCGAGGCTCGACGTGGCTTCGTCCAGTATCAGAATGCGCGGGTTGGCCAGAATAGCTCGGGCGATGGCCACACGCTGCCGCTGTCCGCCAGAGAGCTTGACGCCGCGCTCGCCCACGACGGTTTCGTACTTGTCGGGAAAGGCTTCGACGAACTCCGCGCAGTGCGCCACGCGGCTGACCGTGATGATCTCCTCGCGCGTCGCGTCCGGGCGCGCGTATGCGATGTTGTCGGCAATGGTCCCATCGAAGAGGAAGTTGTCCTGCATCACCACACCAAGGTGTCGTCGATAGTCGCGGAGGCGGATTGTGTCGAGACCCCGGCCATCGACGAGAATTCGCCCTGACTGCGGCCGGTTGAAGGCCATCACCAGGCTGATCAGCGTGCTCTTGCCCGAGCCGCTCGATCCCACGAGCGCCGTTGTCGTGCCGGCCGGCGCATGGAAGGACACGTTCTTCAACACCGGCACGCCGGACGTGTAGGCGAAATTCACGTCCTCGAACGCGATGTCGCCCTTGACGTCGTCAATGGCCATCCGATCTTCGTCTTCTTCGTCTTCCGTCGCGAGCGCCCTGATCTCCCGGATGCGATCGAGACCGGCGAACGCTTCGGAGAGCTGCGTTCCGATCCCGGCAATCTGCACCATCGGCGCGGCGACGAGGCCGGTGAAGAAGATGTACATCACGAAATCGCCCAGCGTCATCGATCCGGCGATAATGGCGCGCCCTCCCACCATGATCATGATGACGCCGATGGCGCCGACGATCACGGTGGTCACCGCGGTGATGGCCGAGACCCCCACAATGGATCGGGCGATGTTTCGAAACAGCCGATGAACGCCGCGAGTGAAAACGAGCTGTTCGCGCTTCTCCGCCACATAGGCCTTGACGATGCGAATGCCTCCCAGCTCCTCGGCGAGCCGCCCGGTGACTTCGGCGTTGATCTTCCCCCGTTCCCGAAACAGCGGGCGAAGCCGCGTGAAGGCCATGGCCATGGCGCCGCCGAACGTCAGCAGGATCACGATCGTCAGCGACGTGAGGCGCCAGTTCAAATAGAACAGGACAGCCAGCGCGATCGCCGCCGTCACCAGCCCGCCGCTCAGTTGCACGAGACCCGTGCCGACGAGGTTCCTGATCCCCTCGGCGTCGTTCATGATGCGCGAGATGAGGACGCCCGTCTGAGTGGAATCGAAGAACGTCACGGGCAGCCTGGTGATATGCGCCTGGACCGTGCGGCGCATGTCGGTGATTGCCTTCTGGGCCGCCACACCCAGCACCTGCGACAGCGCGAACGACGTGCACGCCTGGACGAGCGTCGCAGCGCCCGCCGCGAACGCCAGGCGATCCAGCAGCTCCACGTGCCCCTTGGTCAGCACATCGTCGATGAGGTATTTCGAAGTTGCGGGAAGTACCAGACCGGCCAGGCGGTTCACCAGCATCAAGGCCAGACCAACCGCAAGGCGCCCCTTATGGGCCCACACCAGCAGGCGGGCTTCGCGCCAGACGCTCGACCATGAGGGTCTCCCCTTCTTCGCGTCCGGGGACGATTTCAGTCCCGCCGTCTTCTCGGAGCCGCGGCCGACTGGCCGCATCCTCATCACGTTCGAATCTCCACTACCTGGTCAGCTTGCGGTACTTGATCCGATGCGGTTGATCGGCCGCCGCTCCGAGACGCCGGCGCCGATCGGCTTCGTAGTCCTGGTAGTTGCCTTCGAACCAGACCACCTTGCTGTCGCCCTCGAAGGCCAGCATGTGCGTGGCAATGCGATCGAGAAACCATCGATCGTGGCTGATCACGACGACGCATCCAGCGAAGGAAAGAAGCGCCTCTTCCAGCGCCCGCAGCGTATCGACGTCGAGGTCGTTGGTCGGCTCGTCAAGGAGCAGGAGGTTGCAGCCCGTCCGGAGCAGCTTTGCCAGATGCACGCGATTCCGTTCGCCCCCGGAGAGCGCTCCGACCTTACGCTGTTGGTCGCGGCCCTTGAAGTTGAACCACGAGACATACGCACGCGACGCTACCGTGCGCTTCCCCATCGCAATCTCGTCTTCGCCGCCGGATATTTCTTCCCATACGCTCTTCGTCGCATCGAGCCCGCGGCTCTGGTCCACATATCCGAGCTTCACGGATTCGCCGAGCCTGAGCGTCCCGGCGTCGGCCGCCTCGGCGCCGGTGATGAGCCGGAACAAGGTCGTCTTGCCGGCGCCGTTCGGGCCGATCACCCCGACGATGCCGCCTCGGGGAAGCGTGAACGTGAGATCGTCGATGAGCAGTCGATCGGCGTACCCCTTGCGAAGATTCCGGGCTTCGACGACGAGATCACCAAGGCGCGGACCGGGAGGAATATAGATTTCAGCCGTCTCGATCTTCGGTCCGGTGTCTTCGGCCAGCAGCGCCTCGTACGCGTTCAGCCGGGCCTTCCCCTTGGCCTGTCGCGCCCGTGGGGACATCCGAATCCACTCGAGCTCGCGGGCCAGCGTCTGCTGGCGCTTGGTCTCCTGCTTCTCCTCGACCTCGAGCCGCTTGCGCTTCTGGTCCAGCCAGGAGGAATAGTTCCCTTCCCAGGGAATCCCGGAGCCGCGATCGAGCTCGAGAATCCATCCCGCCACGTTGTCGAGAAAATACCGGTCGTGCGTGATCGCGACGACGGTGCCGGCGTAGTCCTTGAGGAAGCGCTCCAGCCAGGCGACCGATTCGGCGTCGAGATGATTCGTCGGTTCGTCGAGGAGAAGGAGGTCCGGCGACCGAAGCAGCAGCCGGCACAGTGCGACCCGACGCCGTTCGCCCCCCGAGAGCGTCGTGACTTCGGCGTCGGCCGGCGGAAGGCGCAGCGCATCCATCGCCAGCTCCAGGCGCGAATCGAGATCCCAGCCATTGACCGCTTCGATCTGATCCTGCACGCGTCCCTGCTCGGCCATGACCTTGTCCATCTCCGCCGGAGACAGGTCCTCCCCGAACCTTGCGTTGATTTCGTCGTACCGGCTGAGCAGCGCTCGAACCTCTGCGACCCCTTCCTCGACATTGCCAAGCACGGTCTTCGTCGAGTCGAGCTCAGGTTCCTGCGGCAGATAGCCGACGCTGATCCCTTCTGCGGGAAACGCCTCGCCGATGAATTCGTGGTCCAGACCCGCCATGATGCGGAGCAGAGAGCTCTTGCCGGCGCCGTTCATGCCAAGCACGCCGATCTTGGCGCCCGGCAGAAATGACAGCCAGATGTCCTTCAGGACCGTGGTGTCCGGCGGGTACACCTTGCCCAGGCCCTTCATCGTGTACACGAACTGTGGAGACATAAGTGACGTGAAATCCCTAGTTGTGCGGAATGCCTCTCGGGAGCAGTGCCGCGGGTCAATCCTCATAGTACACTTCTCGTCCCCATGTCTGCAGTGCGCCGGATCCTCCACGTCGACATGGATGCCTTCTACGCGTCGGTCGAACAGCGCGACGACCCTTCTCTGCGGGACAAGCCGGTTGCCGTCGGCGGCGACCCGGCGAGCCGCGGTGTCGTTGCGGCGTCCAGCTATGAGGCACGCGCGTTCGGGGTTCGGTCGGCGATGCCGATGGCGAGAGCCGTGCGACTCTGCCCTTCCCTGACGATCGTGCCGCCCGACTTCGCGAAGTACCGGGCAGTGTCGCACAGCATCTTCGAAATCTTTCGGTCGGTGACGCCGCTTGTCGAACCGCTGTCTCTCGACGAGGCATACCTGGATGTGACGGAGAACCTGTGGCAGGAGCCGGTCGCCACGACCGTGGCCCGGCGACTGAAGGAAACGATCCTGGCGGAGACAGGGCTCACCGCCTCCGCAGGCGTGGCGCCGAACAAGTTCCTCGCCAAGATCGCATCCGGATGGCGGAAACCGAACGGCCTGACGGTGATTCCGCCGGAACGCATGGACGATTTTCTGCGCAAGCTGCCGATCAGCGCGCTGTGGGGCGTCGGCCCCGTTACGGCTGGAAAGCTTCGGGCACGCGGCATTTCACAGCTCGTGGACGTCAGAGAGGTGTCCGAGGCGGCGCTGCAGGAGATCGTGGGCAGTCAGGCCGGCTGGCTCAAGCGATTGGCCGAAGGCCACGACGACCGTCCCGTGGTTCCCAATCGCGACGTAAAGAGCTGCGGAACCGAGAATACGTTCTCCGTGGACCTGTCGGATATCGAAACCATCCGCCGCGAGCTCGACGACATGGCGCGACAGGACGCACGATGGCTCGCGAAGCGCGAGCTGTACGCGCGCACCGTCACCATCAAAGTTCGCTACTCTGATTTCACCACCATTACGCGAAGCCATACCGACTCGAAGCCCACCCGCGATGCGGACAACCTTTCGGCCAGGGCCGTGGCGCTGCTCGAGCGGACGGAGGCGGGCCGACGTCCCGTCCGCCTGCTCGGCGTCAGCGTACACAACCTGACGGAGTCGGATGTCGACCGCCGCCGAACGGTCGACGATGTGGGCCTGCTGCCGTTCCCCTGAAGGGCGGCGACGCGGGCTACTGAGCCGGCTTTTCAATCCTGACGCGCACAACTTCGACGCGTGACACCGGGGCTTCGCCGTTGAGGGGCACGCGCTCGATGGCCTCGATGGCGGATACACCATCGAGCACGCGCCCGAACACGGTGTACTTGCCGTCGAGCGACGAAGCCGTGCCTGTGCAGATGAAGAAGGACGTCGTGGCGCTACCCGGATCATCTCCGCGGGCCATCGATACGATCCCTTTCACGTGTGGGGTGTCGTTGAACTCAGGAGCCAACGTGTGAATCAGGTTCTGCTGAGCCTGCGTCAGTGGAGCGCTCCGTGTGCTGATGACGCCCGTCTGAATCACAAAGCCCGGCACAACCCGGTGGAAGGCTACGCCGTCGAACACGCCCGCCTCGGCCAGCCGCAGGAAGTTGCGGACGTGATCGGGCGCCTTCTCCGGCATGAATCCGAGGGTCACGCTTCCAGCCGTCGTGTCGAGCACCGCCCGGTAGGCGGCCAGCTCCGTCGGCGTCTCGGTCGAGTGTGCGGCCGGAGGGCGGGTTCTTATCGTCGCCTCGCGAATCTCGATCCTGTCGATGATGCGCCCCTTGGCATCGATCGGCGATTCGGAAATGGCGGATACCACCTCCAGGCCTTCGACGACGCGGCCGAAGATGGTGTACTGGCCTTCAAGGCCTGGCTGATCGGTGACGCAGATGAAAAACTGGGAGCCCGCGCTGTCCGGGTCGCCGGGGACCACGATCGCGGCGACGGCGCCTCTCGTCGTCTTCTCAGAGCTTCGTTCGGCCTTCAAAACGCGAAGCCCGCCGGTGCCATAGACCTCGCGCTTCGCGGGGTCCTTGGACAAAGGATCCCCGCCCTGCACGATGCCGAACTTGACCGCGCGGTGGAACACCGTGCCGTTGTAGTCCCCCCCTCGGGCCGCCTCGATGAAATGGCCGACGTGGTTCGGGGCGGCTTCTGGCAGGAGATCGATCACGATTCGCCCGAGACTGGTCTCGAGCACTGCCTGTTGGCCCCGCATGTCGGCCATCGTCAGGCGAGTCGCGTAGAACGTCGGCGCCGTCTGCGCGGTCCAGAGCGCCAGTGCGAGGACGTGGACAAGTCTCAAAGCCGAGGTCACCCCTCGGCGGCCATTCTACATCCAGGATCCTTGTGGTCCGGGGCACGACCGCCATCGTCCGCGGCTTCGTCTGAAGCTTGTCGAAATGCGGTGTGTCTTGTAGCTTTAGAAGGACGAACCCGGAACCGTGGAACCTTGGAACCCTTGAACCTTGGAACCCTAACGTGACAGCTCAACCGACATTTCATCCGCTGGGCTTCCAGGAGTACTCGACCGAGGACATGATCCGGCGCGCCGTCGCGTTCAGAACCGATATCGAACGACGGCGTACGGTGCGCCATTTCTCTGACCGACCCGTGCCGCGCCGGGTCATCGACGAGTGCCTGCGCGCCGCTGGCACGGCACCGAGCGGCGCCAACCTCCAGCCGTGGCATTTCGTCGTCGTGAGCGATGCTCAGATCAAGGAACAGATTCGCCGCGCGGCGGAGAAAGAAGAACGGGAGTTCTACGCGGGTCGAGCGCCCAGCGAATGGCTCGAGGCGCTGTCGGTCCTCGGCACCGACGAGAACAAGCCATTTCTGGAGACGGCCCCCCATCTCATCGTGATCTTCGGCGAACAGTACGGGATCGGGCCAGACGGCCAGAAGATCAAGCATTACTACGTGCAGGAATCCGTCGGGATTGCGACGGGATTCCTCATTGCCGCCGTTCATCACGCGGGACTGGCATCGCTGACACACACGCCGAGCCCCATGGGGTTTCTCGGAGAGATCCTGGGCCGCCCGTCCAACGAACGGCCGTTCCTCATCCTCGTCGTCGGCTATCCGGCCGATAACGCGATGGTGCCGACCATCCGCAAGAAGCCCCTCGATCAGATTGCGACCTTTCTGTGATGTCCGGCCCACACCAGGAGGCGGATCTCTTCCCCCTGGGTTGGGACCATGGGTTCTCGGCTCAGTTCGCTGATCTTGCGGCGCCAGGGCATGAACCGGCGCGCGTCGTGTTCGAGCACGCGCGGATGTATCGCGTCGTGACCGCCGCTCAGGAGTACATCGGCGAACTCGCCGGGAGGCTGCGACACACCATCCGGGAAGCGCACGAATATCCCGTCGTCGGAGACTGGGTGGCGATTGCGCCGGTGCCGGGAGAGGCGAAGGCCACGATTCACGGCGTGCTTCCCCGTCGCAGCAAGTTCTCACGCAAGGTGTCCGGCGACACGACCGAAGAGCAGGTGGTAGCGGCGAACATCGACACGGTATTTCTGATGACGGGTCTCGATCGGAACTTCAACCCTCGCCGAATCGAGCGATACCTGCTTCTTGCATGGACCAGCGGTGCAAATCCAGTGATCGTGCTCACGAAGGCGGACATCGCCCTGGACCTCAGCAAACAGGTGCAGGCCGTGCAGCCCGTGGCCGCAGGCGTACCGATACATACCATCAGCGCGGCAACGGGCGCGGGCGTCGACGAATTGGATCCGTACCTCGTGCGGGGTCGTACGCTGGCGCTCCTCGGAAGCTCGGGCGTCGGCAAGTCCACGCTCATCAATCGGTGGCTCGGTCAGGAGCGCCTGCGCACGGGCTCCGTTCGCGACAAGGACGGCCGCGGTCGGCACACGACCACGCACCGCGAGCTCATCATGCTGCCGTCGGGTGCGATGGTCATCGATACGCCAGGCATGCGCGAATTGCAGCTCTGGGATTCGGCGGAGCAAAGCATCGGCGAAGCTTTCGCCGATATCCACGAACTCGCCGCCGATTGCCGCTTCCGCGATTGCCGTCACGAAGGCGAGCCTGGCTGCGCGGTGAAGCAAGCCGTCGCCGAAGGTCGCCTGCTCGAATCGCGCTTTGACAGTTATCAGAAGGTGCAGAAGGAACTCGGGTATCTCGAGCGACGCCAGGACCAGATTGCCCAGCAGGGCTACAAGAGGAAAGTCAAGACCATCATGAAAGCTGCAAGACGCCACCGGCCACGATCATGAACCGGCGTCGACTCACCACTTTCGTGCTGATTCCGGCCGGGTGGCCCCTCGGTTCGGCCCACCCGCTGCGGACCGTTCTGCAACCAACGACCGGATCCAACGTCTTAGGGACGAAGGACGCCGAGGCCTGAGTCTCCCAGGACGTGCACCTTTCTCTCCCTGCTCTCCTCGCTCTCTGGACGATCGCCGCTCCAGCGAAGGCACAGCCGGTTCAGGCCGAGCGATCGCTCGAAGTCTCTCGGCTGGACGAGATGCCGAAGATCGACGGACATCTCGACGAGCCCGTGTGGACGCGAGCCGCCGTGGCCCGCGACTTCATCCAGACCGAACCGACTGAAGGACAGCCGGCCAGTCAGCCCACCGAAGTCAAGGTGTTCTACACAGATCGGTATCTCCTGATCGGCGCACGACTGTACGACCACGAGAGCTCCCGCATCACCGCGAACCAGTTTCTGCGAGACGGCAACCTCGAGGGCAACGACACCTTTCAGGTCTATCTGGACACGTTCCGCGATCGCCGAAACGCCTTCTCGTTTGCCACGAATCCCGTCGGCGTCGAGCGCGATGGATTGATCCGTGACGAAGGCGGCACCGTCAACTGGGAATGGGATGGCATCTGGCTCGTCGCCTGCACTCGCGACGATCAGGGTTGGACCGCCGAGATCGCCATTCCGTTTTCAACGCTTCGGTTCCGACCCGAGAGCACCGATGGCTGGGGCCTGAATTTCGGTCGAGTCGTTGCGCGGTCGCGGGAGCGCAGTTACTGGTCTCCGGTGATGCGCGACTGGGGATTCTCCGGGCAATTCAGAGTATCGTCCTACGGACAGCTGAGTGGCATCTCAGAGACCACGCGCACTGGCCGCCTGACGCTAAAGCCCTACGTCCTCACCGGTGCGGAGGAGGGCGTCAACGAGCCGCCCGTCGACACCGACTTTGCCCACAAGGTCGGGCTCGATGCCAAAGTCGCGTTGACTCCCACACTGGTGACCGACCTCACCGTCAATACCGACTTCGCGCAGGTGGAGTCGGACCAGGAGCAGGTGAACCTCACGCGGTTTCCGCTCTTCTATCCAGAGAAGCGCGAGTTTTTCCTGGAAAACGCAGGGTTGTTCCAAGTGGGTGAACCGTACGACGTCGGGTTCGGCTTCCCGGAGACTCTCCTTTTCTTCAGCCGGCAGATCGGCATCACGGAGGATGGCGACCCGGTGCGCCTGCTGGGCGGCGCCCGTGTAACCGGAAAGCTCGGGCCGTACGACATCGGCGCGATGGACATCGTATCGGACGATGCGCAGCTCGATGACGGCACGTCGGTGCCCGGGACGAACTTTGCGGCTGTCCGCGTGAAGCGCAACGTCCTGGCTCGCTCATCGATCGGCGGCCTCTTCCTGAGCAAGGCGCCGGCCGATGACGGCTCGTCGAATCAAGTCGCCGCCGGCGATGCGTACTTCCCGCTCGCCCACAACATCCTCGTTCAGGGGTTCGCGGCCGTCAGCACAACGCCAGGCGAGCTCGGGACGTCGCACGCCGTCAGCACGAGTCTGTCACACGAAAACGACAGATGGTCCGGCCAGCTGCAGTTCGCCGACATCGGCGACGATTTCCGGTCTGAGCTCGGCTTCCTGCAGCGCACCGGGATCCGGAAGTATCGCGGGAACCTCTTCCTGTCCCGTCGGCCGCCTCACTTCGGAATTCGACGCGTATTCGTCGGAGACGATTTCAACCACATCGACAATCAGGACGGCACGCTGCAGAGCCAGATCAATACGCTCAACACCTTCATCATCTTCCACAACGGAACGTTCTTCGATGCGAACTGGATCAACGATCGAGAGGGCCTCGATGAAGATTTCGAGCTGAACGATGCGGGCGACGTAGTGTTTCCGCCGGGTCAGTATCACTTCAATCAGGGCAGCGCTCACGTCAATACCGATCCGGGACGCGCGGTCTCGGTGCGCGCCGGAGTCACCGCCGGCGGCTTCTACGACGGCATACTGCAGTCCTACAACGGCACGTTACGATTGAGGCCCACCGACCGGCTCACCTTCGAAGGCACCTACTCGAGGAACCACGTCGAGGTCCAGGCCAGGAACGAATTCTTCACGGCCAACGTGATGATCGGAAGGGTTTCCTACGCGTTCTCGCCGCGCGCCTTCGTGCGGGCGCTCGTCCAGACCAACGACGACGACCACGAAGCGCTGACCAATGTGCTCTTCCGCTATACCTACCGTCCAGGCGCGGACCTTTTCGTGGTGTACAACGAGGCGCGCGACTACCGGCTTCCCGTAAACATGCTCAAAACTCGTCAGCTCCTGCTGAAGCTGACGATGTTCTTCGCGCCAATCTGAATCGGTCGCCGCGATGGAGCGGGATGCGGTCAGGGACGGGCGTAGAGGTCGATGATCTGCTCGATGGCGCGAGCGCACACTCTGCAGAATCCCACCTTGTCACGCGTGAACATGATGCAGTCGCTCTGAGGTCGATAGAGGGCACGGCGTTCGTACATCGCGCCTTCGAAGGCACCGACTTTTCCGGCATAGGGACCCTCGCCAAGCACGCGGGTCTCCCACACCTCTTCCGATCGAAAGAGCGCGTCCACCTCGGATTGCGGCGCACCCTTCCCGATCAAAGCACGGCGCTGTCGTTGAATCTCCCGGCTGTGGCTCTCGTACACATCCTTCTGCCAGGGGGTGGGAAGCGGTGTGCCGGCGTCCACGAGGTCCCGCCACTTGAGATTGGCCGGGTCCTTGAGCGCCGTGATGTTCGGCTCCCACGGTTCGGGGAGATCCTTCAATCCCGTTTCGTACGCCACGTCCGAGGTGTAGTACTCGTCGCCAAGACCGGCGAAGTGATGGCCAAACTCGTGGATGAAGACGTATTCGGCGAACTCGTTGTCAACAGAAGCCGTCGCCTGGAAATTGTAGATGCCGCCACCTCCGTAGGCCTGTTCGTTCGCGAGGATTTCCACGAATTCGTACGGGGCGCTCGACGTCACGTCCCGAAGCGCCCGGTTGTCGTATGTAAGGAGGTACCGCTCTGTGTCGAAGATGTTGTATTCGGCCGAGAGCAGCGTTCGCCTGAAAGCGCCCGCATGGGGACGATTCACCCCGCTTTTCTCAGAGGGCAGATCAATCGCTCGAACGTTGAAATCGGCCTTGCGGCTTTTGAAGGGTTCCGTGGCGAACAAAGCGTCCACGAGCCGGCCGGCATCGGCATGAAACTTTGGAAGCTCGGCGGCCGTGTAGCCTTCCCCCACAATCACGAGATCGACCTTGTCGGCGGCGGGCCCGTTGTCGAAGATCGTCCAGAGCTCGCCGGCGGCCTTCACATCGGCTCGGTTGACAGAACGCGAGTCGGGATCAACCGCCACGGACCAGATCTCGCTGAACGACTGCCCTTGACCGCGTCGCTTCAGTGCGACGCGCACAGGAGCCTTGGGCCACGGGAAGCGCAGCGACTCGTGAAACGTTCGGTTCACAGACTTCGCCTCGCTGGTCGTTTCCCACTCGGCGCAGAGGGACGAAAACCCGCGCGAGTAGATGACCTCGTTCGTCGTCGGGTCCGACACCTCGAAGAGGTATTTGCCCCGATTGGTGGTGTCAATGAGGCGGGACCGGCTCCCCGGCCACGGACCATCCCCCACGACCCTGTCGAGCGCCACGATCTCCGATCCATTTCCGGCCGTGTGGAAATAGTCCACACGCATGGTATGACCCGAAAAACGATCATCGAACGCGTCGGGCATCCGGGCGCGAACGACCGGGGTCAGGACGACAAACGCAAGCGGCAGGATGACGGCTCGATACGGAAAGCCCGTGGGCATCGGGTCATTGTAATCGCGCCGCCGGGAACGCGTTACAATCGCGGAAGGAGGGTGTGATGTCAGCGACGTCGGAAGACCTGATGAACGTGGCGCGGGCGGCGGCCGACAAGATTGAGCTGTCTCAGAAGGTTCGCGCATTTCCGAGTTTTGGAGATGTCGAGGAGCAGTGCGAGACGGAATACGATCAGCTGCTCGGCATCCTCCACGAGGACGAGATCTTCGAGCCCGTGGACCTCGACCGGCAGGAGGAGCTCGTGGACGCGATCCGGGCGGTGTTGCCCCAGGACAAGCACGAGCTCCTCGAAGAGCTCGTGGACAACCACTCGCGCCAGGTGTGGCTCAACCAGGAGGCCGCATTCCATCTCGGGATGGCCGTCGGGATGCGAGTCGCGCTCGGGAGGAGCCACTAGCCCGTTGATTCGCCCGCTCCTCAAATGGGCCGGCGGCAAACGGCAGTTACTGCCGCACCTGCGGCGCTTCTATCCACACCGATTCGGCCGGTATGTCGAACCCTTCCTGGGGAGCGGCGCCGTCTTTCTCGATCTCTACAATCGCGGATACCTCGAGGGGCATTCCGTCACGCTGCTCGATCGGAACCCGGATCTGATCGGCTGCTATCGGGCCGTTCGCGATCGACCCGACGACGTGATCGACGAGTTGAAGGGTCTCGCGCGAGGACACGCCCGGCGCGGCGCCGATCACTACTACAAGATTCGCGATCACGAGTTCAATCCCGCCCGCCGCCGCCTTTTCTCGAATGGCGGTGCCGGCGCTTATCCGCCCGCGCTCGCCGCCATGCTGATCTACCTGAATCGAACGGGATACAACGGCCTGTTTCGGCTCAACTCCCGCGGCGACTTCAACGTGCCCGCCGGTCGATACGTCCGGCCGCGCATCTGCGATGCCGAGAACATCGCGCAGGTGTCCCAGGCGCTCAGAATGCCCGGCCTGACGCTCGAGACGCGGACGTTCGAGACGATCGTCCAAGAGGCGCAACCCGACGATTTCTTCTATTTCGATCCGCCCTACGCGCCGGTCAGTTCGACATCAGCGTTCACGGCATATACCCGTCATCGGTTCGGCGAGAAAGACCAGGAACAGCTTCAGCGCGTGGTCATTGCCCTCGCTCAACGCGGCAGCATGGTGCTCTTGAGCAATTCCACGGCACCCGAGATCGCGAGGTTGTATGATGAGAGTGAAGCGGCGCGGAAGGCCGGCCTGAAGGCCTATCAGGTCGATGCCCGCCGCGCGATCAATTCCGTGGCGGGCAGACGAGGACCCGTGCGCGAGTACGTCATCACGAACGTTCCAGGATCGCTGGAAGGCTGACACTCATGCCCCTTTTCGAATACTCCTGCAAGAGCTGCGGTCGGCAGTTCGAACGGTTATCGCGGCCCACCGAGAGCACTCAGTGTCCCGCGTGTCAGAGCTCAGATCTCGAACGCCTGTTGTCGGTCTTCGCCGTCAGCACGGCGGGTGCGTCGCGGTCCGCCTCGCCGATGCCGTGCGGCACATGCGGCGACCCCCGCGGACCCGGCAGTTGCTCGATGAACTGACCTGAGGAAGGCGACGCCAGCCGGCCCGCGGACCCGGCGAGGCCGACCCACCCATCATGAGCTGGTCCTGGAAGATCGCCACGATCGCGGGCATTCCGATTTACCTCCACGGCACATTCATCGCCCTGATCGCATTCGTCTTGCTGAGCGACTGGAGCCACGGCCACGATCTCGCCGCGGCGCTGGCCGGCGCATTCTTCGTGATCGTCATCTTTGCGACCGTGATTCTCCACGAGCTGGGACATGCGCTGGTCGCTCGCCGCTACGGGATTCGCACGCAGGACATCACGCTCCTGCCCATCGGCGGCATCGCGCGACTCGAGCGAATGCCCGATGTCCCCCGGCAGGAGTTGTGGGTGGCGCTGGCTGGTCCGGCCGTCAACATCGCGCTGGCTGGCGCGGCGTTCCTGATCCAGATGATCACGACAGCTCAGCCTGTCAATCTGCTGGATGTGTTCTCAGACGGGCTCATTGGCCGCTTTGCGGGCACGAATCTCTGGCTGGCCGCGTTCAATCTCATTCCGGCGTTCCCGATGGACGGGGGCCGCGCGCTCCGGGCCCTGCTCGCGGAAGGCATGGACTACGTGCGCGCCACCCGCCTGGCGGCGACGCTCGGCCAGGGATTGGCATTCGTGTTTGGCTTCGTCGGGTTGTTCTCCAATCCATTCCTCGTCTTCATCGCACTCTTCGTCTGGATGGGCGCCTCGAGCGAAGCCACAGCCGTCGAGCTGCGGAACACCTTGACAGGCGTGCCGGTGACGCACGCGATGATGACTGACTTCAAGACGCTCGACGCGGCCGATCCGCTGCGGCGCGCGGCCGATCTCACGCTCGCCGGCTCTCAACGCGACTTCCCCGTGCTGGTGAACGGACGCATGGTCGGTGTCCTGACCCGTGACGCCCTTGTCGCTGCGCTCGCCGAACGCGGCCCGGGCACGCCCGTCGGCGACGTCATGACGCGCGAGTTTGTGAGCGCGGATTCGCGAGAGCTGCTGGAACCGGCTCTGCACCGGCTCCAGACCTGCCATTGTCAGCTGCTGGCCGTGCTGCGCGGCCATGATCTCGTCGGCATCGTCTCGGCCGATAACGTCGGTGAATATGTGATGCTGCGCGGCGCCGCTGCAAAGCGCGTGGCGGCTGGACTCATCGGCGATTGAGCGGACACCGGTCAGATGAAGACCAGGGTCATCAACAGCACCACGGCCATCCACAGCAGCCCGCCTGTAGCAATCGATCGAAATCCCCTGGCGCCGAGCACCGCGGCCACGCTGCCCTTGAGCAGCGTGTTGGATAGGAGCCCGATCGCGATCGCCTTGGCTGCCGCGGCCGCGGGAATCCCCGCGGAGACGCTCTCGGCCATTGAATAGGTCAATGCGTCGAGATCCGTCAGCCCAAGAACTGCACCCGAGGCAAACAGGCCCATCTGACCATAACGCGATCGCAGGAAGGCCACGCCATAGAGGACGAGCTGAAAGACCACCGCCATCTTGAGCGCGGCGCTGAGCTGCAAGGGATTTCCGCCCGAATCGACCGCCGAACCCGACTGGCGGTTGTGCCGAAGCATCAGCACGACCGGCACCACCGACGCAACAAACGAGATCAGGAGGTAAGGTGCGGACGCGATGGCAAGCGCCCGGTTGAGGACGGCCGTCACCACCAGGACTCTGAGGAAGAGCACGGTTGACGCGGCCAGCACGCCGACGGCGAGCGCGCCGGCGTAGTCCTTCCGCGTGCGGCTTTCCTGGGCAAACGTGATCGTGACGTTCGTGGACGAAATGAGACCACCGAGGGCGCCCGCCAGCGGATAGCCCTTGCCGGCGCCGACCGCGCGCCGCGCGATGTAGCCGACAAAGCTCAGGCCGGAAAAGAAGATTACCAGCGCCCACAGCGCGCGCGGCTTGAAGCCGCCGAGTGGCCCGAACGGACCCTGTGGCAACAGCGGAAGCACCACCGTCGCCATGACGGCGAACCTGACGCCGGCGCGGAGGGCCACATCGTTGATGCCTGCCACCCAGCGATGAAGCCGCGACTTCTCGACAAGGAGCAGACAGGTGATGGCCGTCACGCCGCTCGCCAGCCGGACATGTCCGGTTGTGGCAAGAACGCCCGCCGTGAGCACCACCAGGGCGGAGACCTCCGTCGTCGCATCCACATCGTGGCGGCTTGCGGCCACATAGCCGGCGACGATGATCGCAACGGCGCCGGCGAGGAGAATGGCTGAGGGGGCCCAGTACCCCGACCGGCCAAGCCAGCCGGCGAGACCGGCCAGCCCGCCCAGAAGCGTGAACGTCCGGACACCACCGAATCGCGCACGCGGTCCCTCCGCGTGGCCCGACCATTGGCGTTCGACACCCACCGCTGCGCCGGCGAGCGCCGCCACGAGGAGACCGACAAAGTCCGTCAAATCGAGGCTCATCGGCTGACGTCAGTTCGCTGGCAGATGTTGTGCCACCGTCGGCTCGCTCTCCGTTGCACCCAATGGATCGGTTGATGCAATACTGTCATTGGCCGCGCCGGTCTGGTGATTGATGCCCATTCCCGCGTGTTATATGCTCGGCGCGGGCCAAAATCGACTATCCCGGGTCACCCGACCGCGTCGAGGTGGAGGCACGTCAATGGCTGGCGATGGCAACGACTGGCAGTCCGTTGCGGGGTACTCGCAGCGCCCGACTCGCGCCCAGATCGGTACAAGCTCAGTCTCTCCGATCGACCGGTGGGCCCTCGCCATTCTGCAACACCACATGGGCGCCGCTTCAGTCCGGTTCGTCCTGTGGGATGGGTCGGAGGCGCCGGCCCGGCAGCACATTTCTCCCATAGGGCGCATCGTTCTCAAGGATCGGGCGACGCTGGCCCGCGTGCTCTGGAACTCGGACCTCTATCTGGGTGAAGGGTACACGAGCGGCCACATCGATGTGCAGGGCGATCTGGTTGCCGTCGTCGAAGCGGTCTACAGGGCGATGCTGCTGAAAGCCCGGCCGCACCGCTGGTCGCTGGCCAGGCTGCGAGACAACTCGGAAGTCGATTCCCGCCGGAACATCCATCATCACTACGATCTCGGCAACGATTTTTACCGTCTGTGGCTGGACGAGCAACTGCTCTACACCTGCGCGTATTTCCCCTCGCCCGCCGACGATCTCGAGACCGCGCAGATTGCGAAGATGGACCACGTCTGCCGAAAGCTCGTTCTGAAACCCGGTGAAACAGTCGTCGAAGCCGGCTGCGGCTGGGGCGCCTTCGCGCTGCACATGGCAGGACGGTACGGCGCGAACGTGCGTGCGTTCAACATCTCGCGCGAACAGATTCAGTACGCGCGCCGCCGGGCCGCGGCCGAGGGCCTTACCGGCCGCGTGGAGTTCATCGAGGACGACTATCGCAACATCAGCCGGCCGTGTGACGTCTTCGTGTCCATCGGCATGCTCGAGCACGTCGGTCCGGGTCATTACTACGACCTCGGTCGCCTGATCGACCGGGTGCTCGACCCTGACCACGGACGCGGCCTGCTCCACTTCATCGGCCGCAATCGTCCGGGCGATCTGAACGCCTGGATTCGCCGGCGCATCTTCCCCGGCGCCTACCCCCCCACGCTTGGCGAGGCCGTTGACGGCGTCCTCCAGCCATGGAATTTTTCCGTGCTCGACGTGGAAAATTTGCGGCTCCACTACGCGAAGACGCTCATGCACTGGCGAACGCGATTCGAAGCCGCGACCGAACGCATTGAGTCGATGTTCGATGACGCGTTCGTGCGGGCGTGGCGCCTGTACCTGGCCGGCTCCGAGGCCGCGTTCACGACGGGCTGGCTGCAGCTCTTCCAGGTGCTGTTCGCGCGCGGCACCAGCAACGACATTCCCTGGACACGACTGACCGACCTGCCTCCCGTGCGTGTCCCCGGAGGCGCCGCCTCCGATGCCGATGCGCGCGTTTGATGCCATCATCGTCGGCGGCGGACCCGCCGGGTCGAGCTGTGCCCGGCGGCTCGTGGCGGCGGGCATGCGCGTGCTCGTGCTCGACAAATCGACCTTCCCGAGGGAAAAGCTTTGCGCCGGCTGGATCACTCCGGCGGTCGTCGATGAGCTGGCGCTCGACATCGAGGAGTATCGAACCAGCCGCACCTTTCAAGCCATCACCGGGTTCCGTACGGGGCTGGTGGGAGGGGCGACGCTCGAAACGACCTATGCAAGTCCCGTCAGTTACGGCATTCGCCGCAGCGAGTTCGATCACTATCTCCTCGCGCGATCCCGTGCACAGCTGTCGCTCGGAACCCCGTTGACGAGCCTGACGCGGGCGAACGGTGCATGGACGGTCAACGATGACTTTCGCGCGCCGGTCGTGATTGGTGCCGGGGGCCATTTCTGTCCGGTCGCGCGCACGCTCCCTGAAGTCGGCGTGCGAACGCCGGTCGTCGCAACCCAGGAGATTGAGTTCAGGCTCACCGACGCGCAGGCCGCCTCATGCGCCGTCTCGCGCGAAGTTCCCGAGCTCTACTTTCTTCCCGAGCTCGACGGCTATGGCTGGTGCTTCAGGAAAGGCGACTATCTGAACATCGGACTCGGCCGCATTGGTGCGAAGGACCTGCCCGATCGAGTCAGAAGCTTTCTGGATTTTCTGACGACAAATCGGCGCGTGCCGCGAGGAGTCGCCGCACGGTGGCGTGGCCATGCGTACCGGCTGTACGGGACATCTCCGCGGCCAGTGGTGGCCGATGGCGTCATGCTCGTCGGCGATGCCGCCGGCCTGGCTTATCCGCAGAGCGGCGAAGGAATCCGCACGGCCGTCGAATCGGGCTTGCTCGCCGCCTCGGTCCTCATCAAGGCGGGCGGGCAGACGACCGTCGAAGCGTTCCAGCCGTACCGAGCGGCGCTGCTCGCCCGCTTCGGCAAACCGGCCGCCACCGTGCCGCCCAAGGCTGACACGCAGATCAACCGGTGGACATCGTCAGTAGGTCGCGCGCTGATGTCGACCCGATGGTTCACGCGGCGGGTCGTGCTCGATCGATGGTTCCTCCATCGTGGGCAAGGCGCGCTCGAGCTATCTTGATGGAGGAGACGCCCCAGAATTCCAGGTCGCAAGGCGACCGCATCCTCCTCGAAGGCCCGCACTCACGGGGACGGGAGCTCTGGCTCGTCCTGCGGGCGCTTCGCGACTTCATCACCAGCTTCCGCGTCTTCCATTTCGTCGGCCCCTGCGTCACGATCTTCGGCTCGGCGCGGTACAACGAGCCGCATCCCTACTACGACCTTGCCCGCGAAATGGGGCGCGGTGTCAGCCGGCTCGGCTTCACGGTGATGACGGGCGGAGGGCCCGGCCTCATGGAGGCGGCGAATCGTGGGGCGAAAGACGTCAAGGGGCGCTCGGTGGGCTGCAACATTGCCCTGCCTCACGAGCAGGAGCCCAATCCGTATCTGGATCGGTGGGTGACCTGTCACTACTTCTTCGTGAGAAAGGTCATCCTCTTCAAGTACTCCTTTGCATTCGTGGCCCTGCCCGGCGGCCTCGGCACCCTCGATGAACTCACGGAAGCCCTGACGCTCATTCAGACGAAGAAGATTCTGGGCTTCCCCGTCGTTCTCATGGGCCGCGAATACTGGGCGCCCTTCGAGGAGCTGCTGAACAGGATGGCCGCCGAGAAGACGATCGATCCGGGCGACCTGAATCTCCTGCTGATCACCGACGATCCCGCCGAAGCCCTGGCCTATATTCAGAAGCACGCCGTAGAGCGCTTCCATCTCCGGCAACGGCCTGAACCTCGCCGTTGGGCGCTGCTCCGCGAGTGACGCGGCCTTCGAGGTACGTTACCAGCTCCCAGACCTAAAGGTCTGGGCTACTGTACCGAACTCTTCAACTCTGGAACCCTTCAATCCTTCGACTCTTCAACTGACTTCCGTGACAGAAATTACGGCATCACGAACTCGTGCTGTGGATGGCGCACGGTGAGCACGGGGCACGGCGCCTTGCGCACGACCCGCTCGGCGACACTTCCGATCAGCATGTGGCCGACGGGCCCTCTTCCGTGAGTGCCGATGACAATGAGATCGACATCGTGGCGTTTTGCGTATTGCACGATCTCCAGGAAAGGGCTTCCGCTGACCGAGACGAGCTGGGCCCTGTATTTCGTCCGCTGGTCGGCGGTCAGCCAGTTGTCCAGACGCTCGCGCGCATCGCGTTCCAGACGATCGAAGAACTCCGTGGGGGGCGGGACATAGATTTCCGCGGGCCAGCCTGTCGCCGGCGCGGTCTGCATGACATGCAGCACGTGGATCGACGCGCCCGTCATGTCTGCAAAGGCCAGGGCGTACTTTCGCGCAACCTCTGAGTTCTCGCTGAAGTCGGTCGGCAGAAGAATCTGTCTCAGGTCAATCATGGCGACGCACCTCATCGCATTCGTGCAGATCATTCGTCACTATCGGAAGTGTTGACCCGCCATGCGGGTGGTTGGCTTTCTGCCTTGCCCACTGGACGTGTTCCTGGACGAGTGGATCGCGGATGGACGCGCGATCGCCACCCCCATCGTCCGAGGGCGCCATGTTCGCGTTGCCCATGGCGACTGCCAGATTTCTACGCAGGCCCACCAGGCGGGTGCGGCTCATCGCGCTCTCATCGAGAATCGCTTCCAGATCGACATCGGATCGCTGCCAGAGCGATTCGAGGCTCGCCCGGTCGAGCTCGGGTTTGCGGCTGCCACTCCGGACGATTGGACGTGACTGGTCGGTGGTTCCACGGACACACGTCCTGGCAGATGTCGCATCCGTAGACGTGCGAGCCGAGGTCCGAACGCGCGGCGGCGGGAATGGCGCCCTTGAGCTCAATGGTCAGGTACGACAGGCACCTGGTGGCATCCAGCACGCCCGGCGCCACGATGGCCCTGGTCGGGCAGGCCTCGAGACAGAGTGAGCACTCGCCGCACTGATCGTGCGCGGGCGCGTCGGCGGAGAGCGCCAGGCTGGAAATGATCTCACCGAGGAACAACCAGGAGCCCAGGGTCGGGTTGATCACGCACGTGTTCTTGCCAATCCATCCGATGCCGGCATGTTGCGCATACACGCGCTCCTGGACGGGGCCGGTGTCAACGTACGCTCTGGCCTCGAAGTCTTCGGCGACACGCGATCTCATCCACGCGAGCAGCTGATCGAGGCGCTCTCCGATGACCCGGTGGTAGTCATCGCCCCACGCATAGCGGGCAATGAGCGCTTTCGTGGGGTCTGATATTTCCGTCGAGTAAGGCCGGTCGACGTTGTAGACCGTCGCGGTCACGATGACCGAACGGGCGGTCGGGAGGACGCTGCGCACGTCGGCGCGACGAGCGGCAGTCCTCGCCAGGTAGGTCATCTCGCCCGAGTATCCACGCTCGATCCACTCAGGCAGATATCGGAGTTCGGGAAAATCCCCCGGGGCCGCAATGCCGCAGGCATCGAATCCCAGTTGAAGCGCATGCGCCTTGACGTCGCTCGCTGCGAGGAGCGCCGCCGAAGGCTCGGCATGTCGGTTCATAACACGCCGATTATAGGCAGGAGCGCAGAAGCCTTGTATAGTTCTGAATAGTGGCAGATCCAGACCCCATCCGACACTTTACCGAACTGTTCGATCAGGCCCGCGCCGTGTGTCAGGACGACCCGACTGCGATGGTGCTGGCCACGGTGGGAAGCGACGGGCGTCCCTCGGCGCGCTTCGTCCTGCTTCGCGGCGCCGATCAGCGCGGCTTCGTCTTCTTCACCAACCTCGGAAGCCGCAAGAGTCAGGATCTGGCGGCCAATCCTCACGCCGCGCTCTGCATCCACTGGGCGCCGCTCGGCAAGCAGGTGCGCATCGAAGGCTCGGTCTCGCGCGTGTCCGACGCCGAAGCTGACGAGTACTTCGCAACGCGTCCGCGCGAAAGCCAGATCGGCGCGTGGGCCTCGCGGCAGAGCGAAACGCTGTCGTCCCAGGACGAGCTGATGAAGCGTGTCGAAGAAATCGAGCGCCGCTTCGCGGGCCAGCCGGTGACACGGCCTCTCTTCTGGTCGGGTTTCCGCGTGATACCGGACGAGATTGAGTTCTGGACGAGCAAACCCGGTCGGCTGCACGAGCGCGTGCGGTACCGCCGCGCTGGGGCGTCGTGGACGAGCGATCTGCTGTTCCCCTGAGACGACGGCCGTGTGATCGTCAGCGTGCGAGGCGGCTGGCGCGCTTCTGCGCTTCGTCGTAATTTCGCGATCCCCTGGGAACGCGTGCGTACGCACTGCGAGCGGCCGCCCGGTCCTTGATCTTCCTGTCGTACAACTCACCCGCACGGAACCACGCGTCGTACGACGTCTGCGGAAAGTTCGTTCCGAGACCCGAGAACGCCGATGCCGCAAGGTCGAAGCGCTCGACATCCTCGTACATCTCTCCCAGCTTCCAGAATGCGACTTCGGCGCTCGGATCGGACGGGTGCTTCTCGACGAGCTGGCGATAGGTCATCAGCTGCGCGGGCACCGTTTGGAGAAGGATTGGATCGCGTTCTTTCAGCTTGGATCGCTCCTCGATGGCGGCCTTGGCCTTCAGTGCCGGCACGGCCCACTGGCCGTCGGGATAGTCGTTGGCAACCTGACCGAAGAGTCGCCGGCCCTCAGCCTGTCCCCCGGATCGTGCGGCGCTGAGCTGCGCGAGACGGTAAAGCGCGCCCGCAGCCCGGGGGTCGCTGGCAAACCGATCGCCGATGGTTTGATACGTGCGCGCCGCATCGGCGGCGCGATTCTGCCGCTCGAATACATTGGCCTCCAAGAGATGGGCGTCGAGCGCCAGGGCATGGTCTGGGTAACGGCTGAAAAATCCCTGGATCTCCGTCAGGGCCTGATCGTACTGGCCAGCGGCGACCGTTGTGCGGATGGACGCAAGGTCGCGCGCGGCGAGATCCACCTTGGGCACTTTCGGATCGGGCGCCGCCGGCGCCGACACCGCGGGCGGAGGACTTGTCGCGGATGGCTTCGGCAAGGGAGCCGAGCCTTTCGCTACAGGCGCTGGAGCGCCAGGCTGAGTGTTCGCGCCCGGCTTCTGCGCGCCGGTTTCGGTTGTCGCCGGGGCCGCTGCAGGCTGCGGCTCGATGGTCTGAGGCTCAGGCGCCGACGACGCGCCGGGCGCCGTGGTGCCGGCGTTGGCGGGCTCAACAGCCGCACCCTTCTCGGTCGACGAAGAGCCGGCAGCATTCGGAGAATCATTGGTCGAGGGTGACGGAGCAGTCTCGGTCGGTTCGACCGCGCTCTGGCCGTTCGAGGCGGCTTCCGTTTGATCCCGATCGGACCAGCCCTTCGCAAGGAAGATGGCGCCGCCCGCCACAATCGCCGCGACGAGCAGCAGCACGGCGATCAGGCCCGATCGTCGGCCCGCATGCTGCGGATCCGATCGCGGCATCAGACGCCCCTTGAGTCTGGAGAAGCCCCGCAGCTCGTCGAGCAGCGTCAATCCTGCGGAGCGCTCGAGCCTTTCGATGTCAACGAGGAACGCTTGAACATCGGGATAACGCTGATTGCGGTCGTACGCCAGGCACTTGAGGACGACGGCATCGACCTCGGGTGAGAGCTCCGGATTGAGCTCGCTGGGGAGGTGAAACTTTCCAACCGGCACCTTGCCGGTCAGCATCTCGTAAAAGATCACGCCCAGCGAATAGATGTCCGTTCGATGATCGACCTTTCCCGAATCCTCCGCCTGTTCTGGCGAGAAATAGAAGAGTGTTCCCAGGCTCGCATTGGCGGTGGTCAGCGTTCCCGCAGCGCGCGACAACGATTCGATCCGGCTGATCCCGAAGTCAGTCAGCTTCACCGTGCTCAGATCGCTCGTGAGCAGCACGTTCCGCGGCTTGAGATCGCGATGGATGATCCCGCTCGCATGCGAGAACTGCAGGGCCTTGGCAACCTCCTTCAGGATCCTCAGGATCTCTGGCAGGCTCAGCCGGCCCTTTTGGAGGACCGCGTCGAGCGACGGCCCCTCGATGTACTCCATGACGAAATAGAGGAGATCGCCCTCACGGCCTTTGTCGATGATCTGGACGATGTTGGGATGGCTCAGGAGGGCAACGGCCTGCGCTTCTCGGTGAAAGCGCTCGACGCGCTCGGGATCATGGACGAAACGTGCGGGCAGAACCTTGATCGCAACGATGCGGTTGAGCGACGCCTGGAAGCCCTTGTAGACGGTCCCCATCCCTCCCGAGCCGATCACGGCGAGAATGTCGTAGGGGCCGACGTGGGTGGGAACAGCTTCAGCCGACATCGATCTCAAACACGATGGCGGTCGCACCGATCCCGATGTGATCGGAATCCGCGAGGACGCGGCGCGTGGCCTGCACGCCGTTGATGCTCGTGCCGAACTTGCTCTGGAGGTCTGTCAGGATGTAGCCCTCCGGCGTCCATTCAATGCGACAGTGCTCTTTGCTGGCCTGCGGCTCGGTGACCACTAGGCCGCAGGACGCGGCGCGACCGATGACGAGCGCCTGACCGTCCAGCTTCAGAGACGCGCCCTGCTCCGGACCCTGACTCACGAACAGCCGCGCCGAGGCCGGCTGATTGCGGTCCACGAGCGCTCGCTTCACTCGTGGATTTGGACGCTCGAGCGTCATGGTCGGATACGGAATCGTCATCGCCTTTCGCCTGAACTCCTCCCACACGCGGGCCCGAATGTCGCTGCCGATTCGCGGCGCCTGCGCCACATCGTCAACCCAGATTCTGAGCTCGTAGGTGATGGCGCTGTCGTCAAAGGACGCGACTTGCACCTCGGGCGAGGGCTTCTCGAGGACACCGGGCACGCCTGCAAGACAGTTGAGCAAGGCTTGTTGCACTCGATACGGCGGTGTCTGGTAGTCCACGCTCACCCGGATCCGCTCGACGTGCATCGGATGAGGGTAGTAGTAATTGATTATCGGCTCTTCGGCGATTTTTCCGTTCGGGAGGATGAGGTCGTCATTTTCCCGCGTCCGGAGGCGCGTGGTGCGCCAGGTGACACTGACGACACGGCCCTCGATATTGCCCACTTTCACCCAGTCGTTGATCCGGAAGGGCCGTTCGAGACTGATCACGACACCGGCAAAGAGGTTCCCCAGAATCGGCTGGAGCGCGAGCCCGAGGACGAGCGACGTGACGGCGCTCGTTGCCACCAGCGGACCCACGTTGAGGTCCGGATAGATCACACGAATCGTGACGAGCGCGGTGACCATGTAGGCGAGCGCCATGATTACCGGCGGGATGAGCGGCGGCAGATGGATCTGGCGATGCGACCGCAGATGGATCTCGAAGAAGTACAGTCCGAAGATCCGCAGCACCACGATGGCCGGTAGGAAGATGAGGATCCACGACAGAGCCGACTCGAAGGCGGGAAGAAGACCAGTCTGGAAGAGCGTGAAGACTTTCAGTCCGGCCGCAACCGCTGCAACCGAGAGCGGAAACGCGAGCCGTCGGATGAGAAGGAACGACCGGCTCAGGTAAAGAACCGCGCCGACAAGCAGCGCGGATACACCGAGGCCGGCAACGAGCGCGAGAAGCAAGCGCAATGACGTATTCAGATCGGAGTGGTCGGATTATACAACCTTCGCGCGCTTCTTCATCAGTTGTCGCAGAACGTAGGGAAGGATGCCGCCATGACGAAATGCTTCAAGCTCTTCGGGCGTGTCGATACGGGCCGTCACGCTGAAGTTGCGAGACGATCCATCGGCGGACTTCACATGGACGACAACTCGACTGCGCGGCTTCAAGCCGAGCGTGACGCCTTCGAGCTCGTACTCCTCGTTCCCCATGAGGCCGTACGATTGAGCGGAGCCATCGGCGTCAAATTGCAGCGGGAGAACGCCCATATTGACGAGGTTGCTCCGGTGAATGCGCTCGAAGCTCTCCGCGATCACCGCGCGAACACCGAGGAGCGTCGTCCCCTTGGCGGCCCAGTCGCGGGACGACCCCGAACCGTACTCTTTCCCCGCGATGACCAGCAAGGGGATATCGGCCTCGCGGTACTTCATCGCAGCATCGTAGATCGACATCACGTCGCCGGCGGGTTGATAGGTTGTCCATCCGCCTTCAGTCCCCGGCGCCAGCTGATTCCTCAGCCTGATGTTCGCGAACGTCCCGCGCATCATGACTTCGTGATTGCCGCGCCGCGCGCCGTACGAGTTGAAGTCGCGGGGACTCACGCCGCGGCCGATCAGGTATTTGCCCGCCGGGCTATCCGCGGGAATGGACCCTGCAGGTGAGATGTGATCGGTTGTGACGCTGTCGCCGAGGATCGCCAGCATTCGAGCGCCCTGGACCGGCTTGAGCGGCGCTGGCTCCAGCGTCACGCCCTCAAAAAACGGGGGATTGCGGATGTAAGTCGAGGCGTCGTCCCAGGCAAAGAGATCGCCCGTCGGCATATCGAGATGCTGCCAGCGCTCATCGCCTTTGAATACTTCAGAGTACTGACTCGCAAACATCTCCGCCTTGACCGCCTCGAGCATCGTCGTCTGAATCTCGCGTTCAGAAGGCCAGATGTCCCGGAGGAACACGTCCTTCCCGTCGCGATCGCGCCCCAGCGGTTCGGTTGTCAGATCGAGCGTCATCGTCCCGGCGATGGCGTAGGCGACGACCAGAGGCGGCGACGCGAGGTAGTTGGCGCGAACCTGTGACTGGATGCGGCCCTCGAAATTGCGGTTGCCGCTCAGCACGGAGCAGACGACGAGATTGCGCGAGCGGACTTCCTGCGACACGTCCGCGGGCAGTGGGCCGCTGTTCCCGATGCACGTCGTGCATCCGTAGCCCACCAGGTTGAAGCCGAGCTGATCGAGGTACTTGTCGAGTCCCGCCTTGTGCAGATAGTCGGTGACCACCTTCGAGCCGGGGGCCAGGCTCGTCTTGACCCACGGTTTGCGAGCGAGTCCTCGTTCGACGGCCTTCTTCGCCAGCAGGCCGGCTCCGATCATGACGCTTGGATTCGACGTGTTCGTGCAGCTGGTGATGGCGGCGACGACGACAGCGCCGTGATCGATCGACTCAGCCGTGCGGGGCGGGGCCTCGGCCAGCGCGACTCCCCCGCTGTCACGACCGCCACTCGGGGTGCCAGGTCTTGGTCCAGTGCTCCCGCCTGCCGTTCCCTTCTTGTCCGCGAGCATGCTGCCAAGCGCCGCCGCAAACTGCGGCTTGGCCTGCTTCAATGACACGCGATCCTGCGGGCGCCTTGGCCCGGCGAGGCTTGGCTCGACCGTCGTGAGATCGAGTGACAGGGTCTCGCTGTAGCGCGGGTCTGGCGCGCCGGCCAGCCTGAAGAGGCCCTGCTCGCGGGCGTATCGCTCGACGAGCTGCACGCGCGCGGGGTCCCGACCCGTCAGCCTGAGATAATCGAGCGTCATCTCGTCGATGGGAAAAATCGCGACGGTCGCGCCGTACTCGGGGCACATGTTGCCGAGCGTGGCGCGATCGGCAATCGACAAGTGTTCGAGTCCCGCGCCGAAGAACTCGATGAACTTCCCCACTACGCCGTGTTTCCGAAGGCGTTCCGTGACCGTCAGGACGAGATCCGTGGCGGTTACGCCTTCGACGAGCCGCCCGGTCAGTTTGAATCCGAGCACCGGCGGAACGAGCATGGAAATCGGCTGGCCGAGCATGGCCGCCTCGGCCTCGATGCCACCGACACCCCATCCAAGCACGCCCAGGCCGTTCACCATGGTGGTGTGCGAATCGGTGCCGACCAGCGTGTCGGGGAACGCCTGCATCACGCCATCGGTCTTCTCGCTGCACACCACGCGTGCGAGGTACTCGAGATTGACCTGATGGACGATGCCGGTGTCGGGCGGAACGACGCGGAAGTTGCGGAATGCGTTCTGGCCCCATTTCAGAAACGCATAGCGTTCCTTGTTGCGCGAGAACTCCAGTTCGGCGTTCAGACGAAAGGCGTCGGCTTGACCGAAGTAGTCCACCTGCACCGAATGATCGATGACGAGCTCCACCGGTTGCAGCGGATTCACACGACCGGCATCGCCGCCGAGCCGAGCCATTCCGTCGCGCATGGCTGCAAGATCGACGACCGCGGGCACGCCGGTGAAGTCCTGCAGGAGCACGCGAGCGGGACTGAAGGCGATCTCCCGCTCCAGTTCAGTCCGCAGATCCCAGCTGGCCAGCGCTCTGATGCCCTCCGCGTCCACGAACCGGCCATCCTCGAGCCGGAGGAGATTTTCGAGGAGGATCTTGATCGAATACGGCAGTTGCGACACGAGAGGGAAACCCTGCCGCTCGAGCGCGGGAAGACTGAAGATCTCGAACGTGGACCCTGTCGCGGACAGCGTCGTACGAGTGCCGAAGGAATTGTTGGAGGTCATCTCGAGATTCATGTTACTTCGCAGGCGAGCGCGAAGCCAAACGGCCGCGAGTCAGTGTTCGGAAGAAGTGGCGTCCGGCGGGATCCCTTTCAGGAATTCCTTGACGACCGCGGAAACGTCACGGTGCCCGACATCGACCGAGTTATTCATTGCGCGCATGTCCCGTTCGCCGATGCGCCCGGCGAGTCGATCGATCGACTCGCGCACGGCGGGCAAAGCCAGGAGCGTAGACGCGCGTGCCACCGGCACGGCGTCGTACGGCGGAAAGTATCGCAGGTCGTCCTCGAGCCGGTAGAGATCCAGGCCTTCAATCAGCCCGCTCGTCGCATCCCCGGCGATGAGGTCCACCTGACGCTCGGCCAGCGCCCGGTAGATGAGCGTCAGATCCATGCCTCGCGGCTCGCCCTTGAACCGCAAGCCGTAGGCCTGGACCATCCCGCGATAGCCATCTGCTCGTTCGAGAAACTCGAACCCGAACCCTGCACGCCAGTCGGACGTGCGTGACACAGCATCGGTCATCTTCTTCAGTCCCAGAGCGCGTGCGTCTGCCGCGCGGACGAAGACCGCGAACGTATTGTTGAAACCGAGCGGCGCAAGCGCGCTGATACCCAGTCGCGCGTACCGCTCGCGGACGTCGGCCAGCACTTGCGAAGAATCCCGGCCCACCGGATTCCGGAAAATGGCCGTAAGCGCCGTACCGGTGTATTCGACGTACACGTCGATGTCCCCTGAGCGCAGCGCGCGATCGCAGATGAACGTGCCCCCGAGATTGAGGCGCCGCTCGACAGGAAGTCCGCTGAATCGCTCGATTGACTGCGCGATCAGTTCGCCGAGGATCACCTGCTCGGTAAAGTTCTTCGAGCCGACGACCACGGAGCCGCGACCGCGTCCCGACGCCAGACGCCCCCCAATCAGCAGCAGGATCAGCACCATGGCGACGGCCTTGAGCGTCGCCACGTTCGAGCGCTGCGCACGGTGCCGAGACGACAAGCGCCGCTCGAGCCACGTCAGCGATCCGTCGGCGATCAGCGCGAGCAGCGCCGCCGGAATCGCACCGGCCAGGATGACCGTTGGATCGACCATCGACAGGCCGCGGAAGATGTAGTCTCCGAGTCCACCGGCGCCGATCGCCGCAGCAATCGTGGCAGCCCCGACTCCCACGACCGTGGCCACTCGCACACCTGCCACGATGGCAGGCAGCGCCAATGGCAGCTCGACCTGAAACAGCAGCTGCCGCGGCGTCATGCCCATCGCCACGCCCGATTCGATGATCGCCCGATCTATCCCGTTTAGGCCGGCCGTCGTGGTACGGATGACGGGCAGCAGGCCGTACAGAATGAGAACAACGAGCGCGGCCCGAGCGCCCACGCCTCCGATGAACGGGAGCGGAATGAGAAACCCGAACATCGCGAGGCTCGGGACGGTCTGGACGATGTTGGCGAGCGCGATCAGGGGCGAGCCGAGGCGCGGTCGCCGCGAGGCCAGCACGCCAAGCGGCACGCCGATCGCGACAGCCACGGCCGTGGACAACACCACGAGCAGCACGTGCTGACCGAGCATGCCGAAGAGCTCGGCGCGGTGTGACGCCCAGAAACTGAGAAGTCGCATTGAGTCAGCGCGTCAATCCCGACGAGCAGCCACCTTCGGGCGCCGGCGCCACGACCCGGTTACGTCCGGTGAGCGGCGACGCGCATCGGTAACGCGTCGAGGAACAGTCGCACCCTGGGCTCCAGGGATGCCGCGATGCGGGAGGGTGTATCGCACGCCACGAGCCGGCCTTCGTCGATGACGCCGAGGCGGTCGCCAAGCGCGAACGCCTCTCCGATGTCGTGCGTGACGATGATGATGGTTTTGCGGACCCGTGACTGGATGCGCCGGAACTCACGGTGCATCTCAGCGCGCGTGATCGGATCGAGCGCGCCGAAGGGCTCGTCCATCAGCAGGATGGGCGGGTCGACGGCAAGCGCGCGGGCCACGCCAACGCGCTGACGTTGGCCGCCCGACAGCTCGTCGGGCCACCGCGCCGCATATTCTTGCGGCGTCAGTCCAACGAGGTCGAGCAGCTCAGTCACTCTCCGATGAACTCGTTCAGGAGGCCACTGCTCGAGGCGCGGGACAACCCCGATATTTTCCTCCACCGTCATGTGGGGAAAGAGTCCGACCTCCTGCAGCACATACCCGATGCGACGTCGAAGCGCGATGGGATTCCACGCGCGCGTGCTCTGCCCGTCCACGGTTACGTCGCCGCGTTGTGGCAGGAGCAGTCGGTTGATCAGCTTGAGCAGCGTGGTCTTGCCCGCACCGCTTCGCCCGACGAGGACCAGAACCTCGCCGGTGTGAACGCTCAGGGAGAAGCCGTCGAGGACGACCCCTCGGGGACGGGCGAAATACACGTCAACGAATTCGATGGCGGCCATGACGTGATCGTGCGCGTTTGAAGCACTGTACCCCACTCGGGCCGCCGGCTTCCAGGCAAGCGTGAATGGACGGGATCTCCCCTGTTCTTAGAAGTCCCTGAGGGCTTTGAGGTTTCAACCGGTCAGTTGGACAGGCACTCAAAAAGTCAGGAAAATGCCGCCGCCGAGGCTCATGTAGACCCGAGGATCGTCGACCAGGGCAAAGCCGCCGTCCCTCACGTTGACCCTGGCCTCGCCGCGCAGCCCGACAGTCGTAGGCCGTCGATTCTGCGAAATCAGCACGTATCGGACGCCGCCGCCCGCGTGATAGATCCAACCATTCTCGAGCGCGCCCCCCTGGAGCTGCCTGATCGCTTCTGCACCTCCTCGGACGAACGGCACGGCCCGGTCGCCGATCATCAGTCGCATCAGGTGCATGACGACTGCCCCACCGACCGTGAACTCCGTCAGTCCCTCGGTTGAGACGATGGCGCCCGTCGGCAGCTCGGCATCGTGGGCGATGGAGATGCGTGGCCGTGGCCGGCTCACGCTTCCGCTCGCCTCGATCAGGAAGGTGTCGGTGAGGTGGTATCCAATTGTCAGATACCATCCCGGAAACGAGCCCTGCTCGGCATCGCTCATAAACAAGGTAAAGGGGTCCGAGCCCGTCGTCGGATTTCGCGGAAGGAACGCCGTGCCTGCTCCGAGATCGAATCCGGCGAACCAGTCGAGGCCGCCCGAGATCTCTAATGCATGAGAAGGCATTAATGGCGGATCGGTGATGAGCTGCGCTTCGGATCTCCCGCCGAACAACGCGATGATCGAGGCCGTCAGCACGATCCGCCGCATCATTTGGGAGTGACCTCGATGTCGATCTGGGCGTGGCCTCCGCGCGGAACGATGACCGCGCGGTCGGCATACGTCACCTTGAAGTCGAGATCGATCTTGGCGTCTTCCGAGAGAATGTCGCCCGCCTCGAGATCGTCGAGCGGTTCGACCCGGATGATCTGCGATCCAGGCCGGAGACCGGCCATGGAGTATTCGCCCTTGTCGTTCACGCTGAAGTTCCCGATCAGCTCGCCGCTCTCGGGATTGAACGTGACGACGTGCGCACCGAGCACCCCCGCGCCGTTTTTGGTCACGCGACCGCTCACGCTCCCGGTATCGTTGCGGAACGCGCCATCCGGATACAGATCCGAGACGCCGGCAATGTCATCGGCGCGCAGCTCGCGCTCGTCGATCGTTCCTGGCGAGAAGGCGATCGGAAACATCACGGCGCCTGCCGCCAGCACGCGGCGTCCGCCTCCGGGCCGGAGCTCCGTCTCTCCAAGCGCCGAATGACCTAGCCCGAGCAGATGGCCGACCTCATGGAGCGCGGTCGACTCGAGGTCGAAGCGACCGGCCTCGCCCGCGGGCGTGACGGACCAGGGGAACGTGGAATTGAAGAAGATGTCGGCCTCGACAATCGCGCCGGTCGAATCGTCAAGGAGGAGGCTCGTCGCACCCAATGTGCGTTCGAGCTCGGGCCGATCTTCAAAACCCAGCGTCGTCATGCCGTCTTCGTCGGACGGCGCGGCGCCGGTGAAGCCCACGAACTCGAATCGTGCGGAAGCCGACGATAGACGCTCCCAGCTGCTGAACGCCTGCTGCACCGCCTGGCGAAGCTGCTCGGGCTCCACGCGCGGGGCCCCGCGATCCGTCAGGAAGTAGCGGATCGGCTGACGTTGCCACTTGACGGTCACCTGACCGCTGTCCGCCTTCGCGCCGAACTTCAGATAGCCGGCGGCCGGCGTCGTCAGCACGATGGCCAGTGCAACCGGCATCAGGATTTTGAGCGTCTTCATGTGGATCCTCTATCGATGCACCAGATCGGCAGGAGCGGAAGACGCGAGGATCGACAGAATGAGCCTGGAGAAGTCCCGCAGCGGGAGCGCCCGCCGTGAAGGATCGCCGCGAACGATGCGCTGAGCCCCGGGCGACAGCGACAAGAGCGGTATCGGCGTGACGAATCGTCCACCCGAGTCGCCTGTGCCGCTGACTCGAAAGACCCCCTGTCCCAACCCGAAGAGGTAAGGCGACGACAGATCGCGCGCGCTCAGAAACAGCACGACTTCGTCGCCGGTTTCGAGCACCGGCGCGCCGATCAGGACCGAGCGATAGCGGCCGACTCGACCGCCGGGTACATGAATGACGACGCGCGGCCCCATGTCGCCCTTGTAGTAGCTCCCCACTGCAAGGGTGACGAGCGTTTCGATACGACGATGCCCAGGCACCCATGCACTTTGCGTGTTGGCGACGACCCCGTGCACGATGACGCGCGCGCCCCTCACGAGCTCGCCAAAATCGGCGGGCAGGATCGTCGTGCCCGTTGTAGACGATGGGAGGAGCACAACGGCTGCGATCCACACCGCGACCCATCTGCGGAATATCACCGTCATGGGACCGCTTTCCTGGCCACGGCGATCACGGCCTCCGCGGCGCGACGGCTTGCGCCCGGTGCACCGAGCTTCTGCCGCACCGACTGCAGATCGGATCGCATCCGATCGGCGCGCGCGCGGTCGGTCAGGAGCGACACGGCTTCTTCGGTAACCGCAGCCGCCGTGAATCCGTCCTGCATGAGCTCCGGCACGATTCGCCGGCCCGCCACCAGATTCACCATCGCATACGTGTCCACCGGTACGAACGGTTTGCCGAGCGAGTACGTCAGGCGCGACAGCCTGTACACCACGACCATCGGTCGCTCGTGCAGCGCAGCCTGGACCGTCGCCGTGCCGGATGCCGTAATCACCACGTCCGACGCGGCAAGGACATCGTCGGCGCGCGACGGGACGACCGCGATTCGGCCTCCCGCGTGCTGCGCGAGCGGGTCGAACAGATGGTCATCGAGTCCCGGAGCTCTCGCGACGACGAACTGAACGCCGGGCACCTGGGCGCGGATCGTATCGAGGGAGTCGCGAATGATCGGCAGGATCTCGCGCACTTCGTTGGGACGGCTCCCGGGCAGGAGCGCAATCGTCGGCGCTCGAGGATCGAGGCCGAGTTCCTGCAGGAACAGTTCGCGGGGCTGGACCACGTGCGCCAGATCGACGAGCGGGTGGCCGACGAACTGCACGGGCACACCCGCCTGCTGGTAGATGGGTTCCTCGAATGGAAAGATGACGAGCACCCTGTCCGCCACGGCCTTCATGGTGCGCATCCGGCCGGATCGCCATGCCCACAGCTGGGGACTGACGTAGTACACGACGGGAATGCCGGCCGATCGGACGGCTCGCGCCAAGCGGAAATTGAAATCGGGAAAATCGATGGCGACGAATACGTCAGGGCGAGTCTGCCTGGCCGTCTCCGCGAGCCTGCGGTAGCTCTTCCACGAGCGCGGCAGGATCTTGAGCACCTCCACCAGCCCGGTGACGGTCAAGCCGCGATAGTCCTCGATCACATCGCCGCCAGCGTGGCGCAGATGGTCGCCGCCGAGACCGAACACGCGGGAGCCCGGAGAAGCCTTGAGGATTTCGGTGGTGAGCGCTCCGGCGTAGAGATCACCGGACGGCTCTCCACACGAGATCATGACCTTCATCGTGAACGAATAGAGGTCACGCCGATGTCAGCGAGGTTGATCAAAACCGAACCACGGGCCGATCGCCTGACTGGGCCGATAACGGTTGGCGCCGGCGGGCTGCCCGCTTCGCCGGAAGTCCGCCGTCGACAGATCGAGGTCGGACAGATCGACCACCTCGAACGCGCCGAAGCCGATGCCCTTGAGCTGGCTCGTGAAGGCCGACGCATTCCCCACCAACACCACCGACAGGCGATCGGGTTTCAAGTACATCCGCGCGGCCCGCTGGATGTCGTCGGGAGTCACGGCATTGACGCGCTGACGATAGGTCTCGAGCTCTTCGAGCGGGAGCTCGTAGAACAGCACGTTCAAGACCTGCATTGCAATCGCGTCTGGCGTTTCGATGGTCAGCGGGAAGCTGCCGGCAAGATAGGCCTGCGCATCGGCAAGTTCACGGTCGCCCACCCGATCCCGCTGAAGGTGCGAAAACTCCTCGACGATGAGCCGCAGCACCTCGCTGGTCGCTTCCGAGCGCGTGTCCGTGTCCGCCACGATGTCGCCGCTCTGTTTGAGCGTCTCCATATCGGCCGACGCGCCGTAGGTCAGCCCGCGATTGGTCCGCAGGACCTGGTGGAGCCGGTTGGCGCCCTCGCCGCCAAGAATCTTTACGGCGAGATTGAGCGCCATGTAGTCGGGATGCTTGCGTGGAAGACCCAAATGGCCCACGCGCAGCTCCGTCTGAACTGCATCGGGTTTATTCACCACGACCACCCGTCGGGTGGGCTCCGGCGGATCGGGAAATCGCGCCGGCGGAATGTCTCGACGAGACCAGTTCCCCAGGACCTTCTGCGCATCGGCAAACGCTTCGTCCACCGTCACATCGCCGACGATGGCCAGGATCGAGTTGTTCGGCGCGAAGTAGCGGCGGTGGTATTCGAGGAGGTCGTCCCGGGTCAGGCTTCTGAGCGATTCAGGCGTACCTCCGCTTGGCAGCCCGTACGGATGGAACCCGTACACGAGACGATCGAACACGCTCGCCGCGACATAGTCGGGATCCTCGTAGCTGACTTTCATGCCGGAGAGCGCCTGCTGGCGTTGACGGTCGATCTCTTCCTGAGCGAACGCCGGACTCCTGGCGACGTCGGACAGCAGCTCGAGGCCGAGGTTGAAGCTGTCCTTCATGACCACGACGTTCACGAAGCTGAGATCGTTGCCCGCTCCGGTGCCGAGGCCGCCACCGATTGAATCGATCGTGTCCGCGATCTCCTGCGCCGATCGACTGGTCGTACCCTGATCGAGGAGCGCCGCCATTAGTGTCGCGAGCCCGCTCTTCCCCACCGGATCGTGTGCCGCACCTGCCCGCACGAGGAGTCGGAGGCTCACGGCCGGCTGTTCGTGGTGCATCACCACCACGACCTGCAGTCCGTTCTCCATCGTCCGCACTTCGTAGGGCGGGAACTTGATGTCGTGCGCCGGCAGGGGGCGAGGGGGCGCTTCGGACTGCCACGACGTCGTCTGTGCCGTCGCGCGTGGCCCGGCGATCATCATCGCCGCGGCCGCGACACACAATACCCCGCAGAAAAGCCGTTTTCTGGTCATGGGGTCAGGGCTGGCGCGACGAGGCCTGGCCCTTCGGAAGGATGGTCAACACCAGGCGGTTCTCTGTCGTGAAGTAGGTCTTTGCGACGCGCTGGACGTCCGACGACTTGATATTCATGAAGATGTCGAATTCTCCGTCGGCCGTCGTGATGTCGTGATGAATGGTGACCGCGTGCGCCAGCTGCGCGGCCTTCTCCTGATTGGTTTCCCTGCCCAGAATGTAATCGCGCGCGAACTGATTCTTCGCGCGCTGGAGCTCGTGTTCGGTGACCGGCTCGGTTTTCAATCGATCGAGCTCGGCGATCAGCGCGTCGCGCGCTTCCTGCACGGTGTGGCCCGGCTGAACGATCGCCACGGCAAAAAACAGGTTCGGATCCTCGATGATGTTGCCCCCGCCAAAGGCCGTGAGCGCGAGGCCCTTCTCATACACGAGCGTGCGATAGATGCGCGAGCTCTGGCCGTCCGAGAGAATCTTGGACGCGATGTGAAGCGGATATGAGTCGGGATGCCCGTCGTAGGTAATGTGATGAGCGACCACGACGGCGGGCAAGGGCCAGCTTTCCTCGAGGGTCACGCGCTTCTCGGCGCTCTGCGGCGGTTCCTTCGGGAGGTCCCTGGCGATCTGGCGATTCGACTTTGGCACGCGCCCGAGGTATCGCTGAACCAGCTCGGATGCCTGCTTCGGATCGAAGTCTCCGACGAGCACAAGCGTGGCGTTCGCCGGCACGTAATACGTGTTGTAGAAGTCGCGGACGTCCTCGATTGACGCCGCTTCGAGATCGACCATGCTGCCAATCGTCGGATGCTTGTATGGATGCACGGTGTATGCGTTCGCGTAAATGAGCTCCGAGAGCCGGCCGTACGGCTGGTTCTCGACGCGCATCCTCCGCTCTTCCTTCACCACCTCGCGCTCGTTGTCGAAGACGTCCTTGTCGATCCGCAGGCTGGCCATCCGATCGGCTTCGAGCCACAGCACCAGCGGCATGTACTGCGCGGGCACGGTTTCCCAGAAGACCGTCGTGTCGTCGTTCGTGTAGGCGTTGCTCTGCCCGCCCACGGCGGAGATCATCGAGGTGTGCTGCTCGGCGCTCACGTTCTTCGAACCCTTGAACATCATGTGCTCGAAGAGGTGCGCAAATCCCGTCCGGCCCGCCCGCTCGTCCTTCGATCCGACGTGATACCAGAGCTGCAGATGCACGATCGGCGTCGAATGATCCTCGAGCAGGACGACGGTCAATCCGTTCTCGAGCGTCGTCACCGTGTAGTCGAGGCGAGGAGGGCGAAGCGCCGCGGAGACCGAGGAACCCGCGAACCAGAGACCGAACAGGAGGAGCGAGCACGATCGGAGACGGCGGAACGCGAGGAAACGCATGAGCTCCGATTATGTCACGACCGGGCTCGGCGCCGCGAGGAATGTGGCCGGTGAGCGAGGGAAGGGTGGTCGATCGCCGTCAGCGATTGCGAGAGACCGGCCGCGCGGCAAGCCGCTCCTCGAGCTCGGCGAGCCGGCGTTCGAGGTTCGCGATGGCGCGCTTCAGGCGCGGAAGGCGACGGAAGATCGCGGACGCCCGCAGCCATTCGCGGTTTTCGATGGCCGGATAACCGGAGACGAAAGAGCCCGGCTCGAGCGAATTGGGGATGCCGGTCTGCGCCGTGGCGATCGTCCCCTGGCCGATGTTCAGGTGTCCGGCCACGCCCACTTGACCCGCCAGCGTCACATCGTCTCCGATCGTCGTGCTCCCGGCGATGCCCACCTGCGCCGCGAGCAGTGCGCGCCGCCCGATGGTGACGCCGTGGCCGATCTGGACGAGATTGTCGATCTTCGTGCCGGCCTTGATGCGCGTCTCGCCGACGGCCGGGCGATCGATCGCCGAATTGGCGCCGACCTCCACGTCGTCTTCGATGACGACGATGGCCGCCTGCGGAATCTTCTGGTGCGAGCCGTCTGCCGCGCGAACGAATCCATAGCCGTCGCTCCCGACGACGACGCCGTTCTGCAGAATCACGCGATGGCCAATCTGCACGCCTTCACGGATCGACACGCTGGAATGAATCGTACAGTGGTCACCGATGGTGGCGTCGTCGCCGATGGTGACGTTGGGATAGATGATGCATCCGCGCCCGATGCGCACCCTGCGGCCGATCGCAACGAACGGTCCAACGGCGACGTCGACGCCGAGCCGAGCATCGGAGGAAATGGCGGACCTGGCATCGATGCCCGCAGGCGGTGCCGCAGAGATCGAAAACAGGCGGAGAGCATTCGCGAACGCGAGATAGGGCTGAGATGTCTGGAGACGCGCGCAGGGTACTCCCTGCACGTCCTCCGGCACGATGATGGCCGACGCTCTGGTTGTACGAACCGCGGCGGCGTATTTGGGATTGGCGAAGAAGGTGACGTCACCCGGACCCGCCTGCTCGATGCCGGCGACTCGATGGATGTCGAGATCGCCATCACCTTCGAGCTGACAACCGAGGCGCTCGGCGAGTTCGCGCAGCTTCAAGAGCGGTTCAGGAAGGCCGTCGGGATCGATTGCTCAGCGTCTGATGTCCTGCGGCCGCTGCAGTATATCACGCGGCCCGAGCGCAGGTCCGCTCGACAAAGCGCGGCAGGTGTTCCAACCGCAGCCGCGACGCGATTTCGGCCACGCGCGTCTGGCGTTCACGCCGTCCGAGCGCAATCGCCTGCCGGAGATCCTCGAGGTCCGCGCTCGGTTCGAACGTCCACTGAATGCGATCGAGCCCCTGCCGCGCGCCGCGAATGGAAAGATAATGCCCCGCGACCCTGAACGCGAAGTAGTACGCCACGAGATTCGGACCGGGAACGAGCGCCAGCAGCGCCGACAAGACGAACGCGACACCGTCGATCGCCAGCCAGAACCAATGTTGGTCGAGGTCACGACGAAGCATGCGTCGCAAGAGGACGTCGGCGTCCTGCTGCGAAAGATCGCGCGGAAAGACGAGAGCGGCTGCCGAACGTCCGTGCAGGCGCCAGAGCAGCCGCTGCTCGGCAATCTTCTCGGCAATCCAGCCACGCAAGCGCATCTGAAGGCGAGCCCACCAGCCGGTTCCCGGCCGTCGACTCTCCTCCGCTCTCACGCCTCACATGCTCACGCTCTAGCTTGTCCAGGTTCGATTCGAACCCAGACCTTGAGGCGGCGAATCAGGGTCCCGGGCGGACCGTCGTGCGATTCGTCATCACTGTCTGGGGTTTCGCAGTACAGCTTGTAGCGATTCCCTCCGAGCGGCAGGACGTAAACCTCCATTGGACCGTAAGATAGCACACCGATTCGCGGCTGTTGACGACCTGCCGAATCTGCCCGCCAGACACTCGACCGGCACCGAGAAGCGAATCTATAATTCCGCTCTTCATGGCCCGGACCCTGACCCTCGCCGGTGTAGTCGGTCTGTGGGCGAGCCTGACATTTGCCCAGGCGCCGACAGTCCCGCCGCCGCCCCCGGCACCGGGGCCGGCTCCCCTCGCCGACGAGCCTGTTCGGTGCGAGTTCCGGGCCTTTGATGGATCGCAAGAGGTGAGCAGCGAGACGCACCTTCGGATCTATCAGTCAGGCTCGCGCACTGAGCGTCGGAACATCGATTTCGCGGACGGCCTGCTGGTGGTCTACCTGCCGCCGCTCGTTTACGACGTCCAGGCGGTCAGAGTGCACGACGGAGCGGTCGTGAACGTGAAATGGACCGAACGACTCGTCATCACGCGGTATCCAGACGAACCGGACCGCCACCTCGAGGTGATCAACTTCAGGCCGCGCTTCGGAGCGCTGCAGATGACATCGCTCCATGCCGCCCGCGACGCATCGGCGTACGACGTCGCCGCATTCACCTCGGTCGCGACGGCACCATCAGCCGCGGCCGCACGTACGCCCGCCGGCGCGCCGCTCAAGTCGTCCGACTATCAGTTGTTCGTGTTGCCGGCTGGTCGATACGACGTCCGGATCCGCCGTGCGGCGCCGTCCGCAAGCGCAGATTCGCCAGAGCAATGGATGATGAATCTTGAAGTGCCGGCAGATCGCACGCGTCTGAGGACGCTCGAGCCTGTTGAGGCAAAGTGAAGCACCGGTTATCGTGCCCGCTTGCCGCCTCCTGACCTCTGCGTCGCAAGCGCGGGTTGTCCCGCACCTTCCCACGCACCCGTAAGAAGCGCTGCGACGAGCGCAATGGATTCGGCCAGGCGCCGCTCCAGGACAGGCTTCGCCTTGCCAAAAAATGCCTCGAAGTACCGACTGTCGTAACCGCTGCCTTCGAGCGCCGCCTCGCGATCGGCCTTGAGCAGGGGCTCGACGAGGAGCGAGCCGCTCTTCAGAGCCTCGAACACCGGATCGCGCGCTTCGCTTGCTGCGGCGATCGGGGAAGGACTGACGGTGAGCCGATCGTGAAACCGATCGAAGAGCAGAGTCTCGAAGCGCGCGTGAATCCCTTTCTGGTTCGTGAGTTGTCCGTCGTAATTGACCACCGCGTGGAATGGCACGTGGGCATCGGCGGCGTAATGAGCAATCGCGGCTGAAAGAAACGCCAGATCGATGCTGTTTCCTTCGGTTTCGCGCTGACCCGCCTGCATGAACGCCTGCCGGAGACGTTCGTACATCTCCTGGGTTCGCCACGGCAGTACCCCGTTTCGGGACACGGCCGACTGGCCGAACTTTCGAATGGCGTCGCTCATGTCGCGAGGCAGTTCACGGAAAGGATACGAACCGTACGCGTCGAGATCCAGGAAGTGTCGAGGGGGTTCGTCCGCGAATCCCGCGATGCGCCACAGATCGGGATCGACGCTGTGCTCGACGAAGAAGGCGCGACGACTCTCGTAAAAGGCGCGGAGCCGCTCCGGGAGCCGGTCCACGGCGCGGTCGCTGATGAAGCGATGGACGTCAAATCCCCAGGCTTGCAGCGAGATGGGCCACGAGAAAGCCAGGGCAAGGCAAAGAAGGGCACGCCACATCCTCTATATAGTAGAGGCAGACGCGGTCAATCGTTCGTGGACAACCTGACGCATTCACTCGTCGCGCTCACGATGGCGCGCTCGGTCTTCAGAAAAACGGGCCCGGGAACGACGGCCGTGCTTCTCCTCTCCTCAAACGCCCCCGACGTGGACATCGTCGCGGCCTTCACGGGCGGAAGCGCATACCTCGAGGCCCACCGCGGGCCCACGCACGGCCCGCTGGGCGTGCTGGGTCTGGGCATCTTCTGCGGGCTCCTGGTCGCGGCATTCAGCCGCCCGTTCCGGAGCGAGCCGAGGGGAACGTCGCAAGATCAGCGCAACTGGTTCCGGCTGACTGGTCTTGGCGTCTGCGGCGCGCTCCTTCATGTCCTCATGGATCTGCCGACGTCGTATGGCACGCGGCTTCTCAGCCCGTTCTTGACGACCTGGTTCGCGTTCGACTGGCTGCCCATCATCGATATCTATGTCTGGGTCGCTCTGATCGCCGGCCTCATGGCCATGGCACGTCATCCCGATGCTCGTTTACGCATCTTCGGTGTTGTCGCGGCTATTCTGATCAGTCACGTCTCGCTGCGAGCGACCGCACACAGTCTGGCGTTGAAACGAGCGGGAGAGGTCAGCCGAGGACTGATCGCCCTAGACAGGTGGAGCGGCCTTCCCGACGCGGGCAAACTGGCGCCGTGTCTCGCAAACCCTTCTCCAGGAATGTCAATTGAGCGTCGATGCCGGGCCGTTGCCGTGCCGCGATTTCTCTCACCCTTCCAATGGAGGATCATCCGTCATCGCCCGGATGGGTACGAGCTCATCGAAATCGACCTTCTCCAGAAGGCCGGCAGAGAGCGATCGGTCAGGGCGCCCGCTGGCGACGCACATTGGGCAGGCAGGGCGCTTCAGGCGAGGAGCTCGCGGGTATTCATGAGCTTCGCACGCTTGCCGCGTGCGATCGTTCACGATGACGGTGGCGAGATCACCGTGCAGTTGCAGGATCTCAGATTCATCCGCGAGCTGCCTGCGAGTCCACGGGAGGGCGATCTCAGAATCGGCGGACTCTTCAGAGTTATCGTCCGGCTGGATCGACAAGGGACCATCATCGCGGAGCGCCTGGAGGACTGACGGTCACTCCTCGCCGAACACCTCCGCCTCAAACCTGAAGATCTGCGCGCCGGATTGCCATGCGTCCGCGGTCAGACCGGCCTTGAGACTTGTCTGCGTCAGGAAGGTCTCCCGCGTCCATCCCCGCTCACCGGCTACTTGAGGCAAAAGCAGTCCGCGACGCTGGTCCAGCTGCACGACCAATCCATCGCGTCCAACGACGATCTCCGTCACCTCGCGAACGAGCTGCAGCGGAGTGAGCACGGAAATCTCGATGTGGGTCTCGGCGAGCTCGAGGATCGTGAGAGGCTCGAAGCGCGGATCCTGCGAGGCGGCCGCGACGGCGCAGCGCACGACCACGTCCACGAGTGGCTGGTCCGCTTCGGGATAGCCGATGCAGCCGCGGAGCTCTCCGTCCAGCGTCAAGGTGACGAATGCCCCGGCAGGACGTCGGAGTTCAGCCGCGGCCGGCATCAACTCGATGGCGCGGCCGGCAACCTCCGCCTCGATCGCGAGGCGCGCAAGTTTCAAGAGAGATGCGCGCTCGTGATTGGGGACGCCAGTCGGCATGGCTGCTGCTTCTCAACTAGGTCGTGAAGCGCCCGAACGCAGAGGCCAGATAGCCGACCACTGCGTCCTTATCGCCGGACACGTCTCCAGAATCTCCGTATCGCAGAATCGCGGAATCCGTTGCGCCCATCGATCGCGCCGCGAGCATCACGGAAACGGTCGGCCCTCCACCGCAAGCATGCTCAGGGCGGCGTTCGAGCGCCGACATCAGCCCCTCGGGATCGAATCTCCGCACGAAATCCATCACCTCGTCATCGAGCGTTCTCGCAGTCACGGCGTCGTGATAGTGCGAGAGATCGGTGCTCGCGATCAGCACCGCGCGCCGTCCGGCCAGCGCTCGGGTCAACGCTCCAGCCAGCGCGATGACAGTGGCGCGCTTCTGATAGCCCATCAAAAGCGGGACGATGCGGATGCCCGGCTGCACGGTTCGCAGAAACGGCAGCTGCATCTCCAGGGAGTGCTCGCCCGCGTGGGTCATGCGATCTTCGACGATCAGCGGTGTGCCTTCTGCAATCTTCGCGGCACACTCTTCGTCGATCGGCATCGGTCCCAGAGGCGTGGCAAAGCTCCCGTGCGACTGGATCGCGACGCCTTCGAATCCCTCGTAGTGTGACGGCCCGACGAGCACCGCCACATCGAACGCGCGGTGCTCCAGCATCGAGTACGCGAACGCGGCCACCGGGCCCGAGTACATCAACCCGGCGTGCGGTGCGATGATCGCGAGGAGCTCCCCGTCGGGGCCGCGCGCCGCCGCCGACAGGTACTTCGCGACATCCTGAGAGAGGCGCTCCGGGCGATCCGGATACCATCGTCCGGCAAAGGTCGCGGGCCGCGTCAATTGCAGCACCACAGTCCGGATGTTAGCATCACGCATGGCCGATCGACTGACGAAAACCGACGTGCTGCGTGTTGCCGCGCTGGCTCAACTGGAGTTAACCGACGACGAGCAGACGATGCTCACGCGTCAGCTCGCGGACATCCTGGAGTACGTCAACGAGATCAGCGCCATCGACACGACAGACATCGCGCCAACCGCCTATGTCATGACGACCGCGTCGCCAGATCGGCCCGACGAGGTGCGACCGTCGCTCTCTACCGCCGAAGCGCTGGCCAACGCGCCGGACGCCGCGACCGTACACGGCCTCTTCAAGGTCCCCCGGGTCATCGGCTGATGCCGGCTCCCCGCACCACACGCGAGATTCGCGACGCCATTGCGGCGGGTGCGTTGTCCGCTGTCGAAGCCTGTCAGTCGTGTCTCGATCGCATCGGTGCTGTCGAGCCGTCTGTCCGGGCGTTTCAAACCGTGACCTCCGAACGCGCGCTCGAGCGCGCGAAACTGATAGACCGGGCGCGTGGGCGATCCCCGGATCTCCCGCCGCTTGCTGGTGTCCCCTTTGCCGTCAAGGACAACATTTGCACCAAGGGAGTACCGACGACGGCGTCCTCCCGCATCCTGGACGATTTCATCCCGCCCTACGATGCCACCGTCATCTCGCGGCTCGAGGAGGCAGGCGCGATCGTGCTGGGCAAGACCAACTGCGACGAGTTCGCAATGGGATCGTCCACGGAGAATTCCGCGTTCGGTGTGACTCGCAATCCTTGGAAGCTCGATCGAACCCCCGGGGGGTCGAGTGGCGGCTCTGCGGCGGCGGTCGCGTCGAGCATGGCGAGCTTCTCGCTCGGGTCCGACACCGGCGGGTCCGTTCGACAACCGGCCTCCTTCTGCGGTGTCCTCGGACTCAAGCCCACTTATGGACGCGTGTCGCGGTACGGCCTTCTCGCGTTTGCATCGTCACTCGATCAGATCGGCCCGCTGACACGAACGGCCGGAGACGCGGCACTCATCCTGAACGTGATGGCTGGCGGGGACGAACGAGATTCGACCTGCGCCAAGATGGAGGTTCCGGACTTCACCGCGGGGCTCGACGGAGACATTCGGGGTGCTCGCATCGGCGTGCCGAAGCAGTCACATGAGGAAGGCGTCGACGGCGACGTCTCGCGTGCCGTGGGTGCTGCGCTCGATGTGTTGAAAGGCCGTGGGGCAACGCTCATCGACATCACGCTGCCGCACGCCCGCTATGCGGTTCCTGTCTACTACCTGGTCGCACCGGCGGAAGCGAGCTCCAACCTCGCGCGATACGACGGCGTCCGCTACGGATTTCGAGCCGCACTCCCACGCGACGGCACACTGCACGCAATGTACAGCCAGACTCGCGACAAGGGCTTCGGCGCCGAGGTCAAGCGACGGATCATGCTAGGCACCTACGTGCTCAGCGCGGGCTACTACGACGCGTACTATCTCAAAGCGCAGAAGGTGCGGACGCTGATTCGACAGGACTACGAACGTGCGTTCGCTGACGTCGACGCGATCGCACTGCCCACCAGTCCAACCGCGGCTTTTCCTCTCGGCGAACGCCTCGAGGATCCCCTCCAGATGTACCTGGCTGACGTCTTCACGGTCAGCGCGAACCTCACCGGCCTTCCGGCCGTGAGCTTCCCCTGTGGTCTGACACCAGAAGGGTTGCCCGTCGGCCTGCAGCTGGTCGGCAAGGCTTTCGACGAGATCACGATTCTCAGGATCGCAGACGCGTTCGAACGCGACACGATGTGGTGGCAGGGAGAGCCGAGGGGATGGGAGAAAAAGTGAAGTTCTTGGTGCTTAGTGCTTAGTTCTCAGTGCGAGAATCAGGACGATGAACCGGGTCGGAACACACTAAGGACTAAGCACCAAGAACTCGCACTAAGAACCAAGAACTAAGCACTAAGAACTATCTCAATAGCTACCTGAGCACCGCCACCGTCTGTCTGGTCGAGATCCTGACGATGCCCCAGATCAGGAGGCCGAGAAGAAGCAGGGGGATCAGCGGCACGAGCACGAGAACGAGGCCGAGAAACGCCGCCAGGCCCACACCCAGGACGACGGCGATGGCGGCCAGCGGCAGGAGCACCAGGCCGACCGTCAGTTTCAGCGCGAACCGGAGCAGCGCGAACGGCAGGAAGAGCAGGCCGAGCGCCAGTCGAATCGGCAGAAACAGCACCCAGAAGAGGGCCTTGCCGACGGCGACGAGCAGCATGAGAGCGCCAAACGCCATCGCCGCTATCATCCCCAACATCGCCAAAGCGAACAGTCCGATCATCTTCGGGAACTCCTCACTTCGATTTACGGGCGGCAGCCTCCAGAAGTTCCGGTGTCCGCAGTTGATCCGCGGGCCCGCGCGGCGCCGTGGGCAGGAGATACTCGGCGAACCGCCCCTGGCCCACGCGCTCGTCGAGGCTCTTGATGACCAGCGTCTTGCGACTGGTCGGTCGAAGCTTCGAGAATCCGAGAATGGTGCAGAAACCGATGAACAGCGCCAGCAGGAACACTGTGCTGGACAGCACTCCCTGCAGCACACCGAGGACGAGACTCACTGCTTCGCTCGCACTCACGCAGTCTCCTTGCCTTCCTTCGCGATCACGACGTCGTAGGGGACCATTCCCGTCTTCACTTCCTCCATCGCAATGCGCTCGGCCTTGCGGGGCAGCTCCGGCCGGTGGCCCGTCATGGGATCCGCCACGGGAGGGCTGAGCCTGGGCAGCGCGCCGCGACGGAGCTGCTTGGCTCTGAGCGCCGCCACATCGACGAAGAGAAAGCGATTGTAGATCGGCGCGACCGGCTCCGGCGGTATGCGCGATTCCTGAACGTCAACCGAGTCGTTTTCTGGTTCCATACGGCATCTAGACTATCGAACCGACTGCCGCCCGGGCAAGACCTCCCGACAGGCGAACAAAGAGGGGATGAGCGGGACCGGTCCGAGACCGGACCCGCCCATGAGGTTAGGCGGCGACGTCCACCTTGATCTGCTTCGGCTTGGCTTCCTCGCGGAACGGCAGCCGGACAGTCAGCACGCCATCCTTGTACTCGGCCGACACCTTGCTCGCGTCGACCGTGGCCGGCAGCGAGAAGGTCCGGCTGAACGCACCGTACCGACGCTCGATGCGGTGCATCTGCTCTTCCTTGACGTCGAGCTCCTGCTTCTTCTCGCCACGGAGGGTCAGCGTGTGGTCTTCGACCGTCACGTCGATATCCTCGCGCCTCAGACCAGGCACTTCCGCCCTGATCACGAGCTCCTGCTTCCCAATGCTGTAGACGTCCACGGGCGGCAGCCACGCGCCGCGTGCCATGACGTCATCGGTGCCGTGATTCGCCTCGGCACCGAACAACCGATTCAGGCGATCCTGCACGACCGCCAGCTCTTGAAATGGATCCCAGCGAACGATTGCCATACTTCCCTCCTTGGCTCCAAAAATGTGGGACCCTTACCGGGCTCCCACGGTTTCTTCCTCAACGACTTCCCCGTCCTTCACGCCACTCGGTGCGGCATTGGCCGACCGTCCCGCGGCCTGCTCCTGCTGATAGAGCATCGACGCAATTGCGTGCGACGCCTTCTCGAGCTCTTCGACCGCGCGCCGGATTGCCTGCGCGTCATCCCCTGCTGAGGCTTTGCGAGCCGCCTCGATCGCACTCTCGATCCGACTGATATCGCCAGCCGGGATCCGCTGGCGGTTCTCCGCCACGGTCTTCTCGACCGAGTAGATCAGCGCGTCGGCACTGTTCTTGGCGTCGATCACCTCGCGCCGCGCCTGATCCTCCGATGCGTGGCTTTCCGCGTCGGCGACCATGCGTTTCACTTCGTCCTGCGACAGGCCCGAGGACGCGGTGATGGTGACCCTTTGCTCCTTGCCCGTGGCCACGTCCTTCGCGGACACATTCACGATGCCATTCGCATCGATGTCGAAAGCCACTTCGATCTGCGGCATCCCTCTCGGCGCCGCCGGCAAACCCACGAGATGGAACCGGCCGAGCGTGCGATTGTCACGCGCCAGCGGCCGCTCGCCCTGAAGGACGTGCACCTCGACGCTGGTCTGGTTGTCCGTCGCCGTCGAGAACATCTCGGTCTTGCGAATCGGAATCGTCGAGTTGCGCGGAATGAGCGTCGTCATCACACCACCGAGCGTTTCGACGCCCAGCGAAAGCGGCGTCACGTCGAGGAGCAGCACATCCTTGACTTCTCCCGCGAGGACTCCGCCCTGCACGGCCGCGCCCACCGCAACCACCTCGTCCGGATTCACACCCTTGTGGGGTTCCCGCCCGAAGTAGTCGCGCACGAGTTGCTGCACTCTCGGCATCCTCGTCGAGCCGCCAACCAGGACCACCTCATCGATCTGCGAGGGCTGCATGCCCGCGTCCGCCAGCGCCTTCTTCACAGGCTCCATCGTCCGGGTCAGCAAATCCTCGACGAGCTGCTCGAGACGGGCCCGGCTCAGCTTCAGCGACAGATGCTTGGGCCCGTTCTGGTCGGCCGTCACAAACGGCAGATTGATGTCGGTTTCGACCGCCGTCGAGAGCTCGATCTTCGCGCGCTCCGCCGCTTCCTTCAGCCGCTGAACCGCCATCCGATCCTTCGCGAGATCGACGCCGTCGGTGGCCTTGAACTCCTTGACCATCCACTCGATGATGCGCTGATCCAGATCATCGCCGCCGAGGTGCGTGTCCCCGTTCGTCGACTTCACTTCGACCACACCTTCACCGACTTCGAGGATGGAGATGTCGAACGTGCCGCCGCCAAAGTCGTAGACGGCGATCGTCTCGTCCTTCTTCTTGTCGAGGCCGTAGGCCAGCGCCGCGGCCGTCGGCTCGTTGATGATGCGGAGCACGTTGAGGCCCGCGATCTTGCCCGCGTCCTTGGTCGCCTGCCGCTGCGCGTCATTGAAGTACGCCGGCACCGTGATCACCGCGTCAGTGACCTTCTCGCCCAGATAGTCCTCGGCCGCCTGCTTCAGTTTCTGCAGCACCATCGCGGAGATTTCCGGTGGTGAGTGACGCTTCCCGCGCACCTCGACCCATGCGCCGCCGTTCTCAGCCGCAATCACTCTGTACGGGACGCGCGCGGCTTCGGACTGCACTTCGCTCAGATGACGGCCCATGAAACGCTTGATTGACGAGATCGTATTCTCGGGATTCGTGACGGCCTGACGCTTGGCGACCTGGCCCACGAGACGCTCACCCTCTTTGGTCAACGCGACAACCGATGGGGTAATCCGCGATCCTTCCTGATTCACCACCACCGTCGGCTCGCCGCCTTCCATGACGGCGACCACGGAGTTGGTCGTTCCAAGGTCTATTCCGATGACTTTTCCTGGCACTGTGCCCTCCATCTTTCCGCCCAAACAGCTATTTATGTATTTACTATCAGATTATATGCGTAATACAGACTAAGATACTACGCCACATGGTCGTTCCTGTCAAGAGGGCGTCAAAGGCTTATCTGGCTTCGAGCTGGAGGGAGGCCTGTCGAGCTAAGCTCAGCAGTTTGAAGGGAGTTTAGGGGTTTGGGGGCGGGCGACTGTGCCATCATGGTGACCGTCACGAGATTTGGCGCTCGCCGTCAGAATTCTCGGGGTTCAGGCTATGAGGCGATCTCCAGACGTTTCCATTCCCCCGCCTGCGGACACCGACGCCCTCGCCGATGAAATACGCCGTCTCTTTACCGAGATCGAGCGCACCCTCGGAGCCAGCCGTGTCGTGCAGGGCGAGTGTGAACCGCCGATTGACGTCATCGAGACGCGTGAGGCCATCGAGATCGTCATGGATCTGCCCGGAGTGCCCGTCGCCACCGTACAGGGTCTTGATCAGAGACGGCGTGGCGATCGTCGTGGGCCAGAAGCCGCAGCCCGCCGGCGCGCCGTCGTCGGACGCCAGCTTCCACCTGGTTGAGCGGACATTCGGGCGGTTCGTTCGAGCCGTCAGAATCGTCTCGGCCATTGACGCCAGCGGCGTCAAGGCCCGACTTCGCGCTGGCGAGCTTCGATTGACCTTGTCAAAAATACAGGAACGTCGCGGCCGTTCCATCGCGATCCGGATCGAGACCGAGTGACTTCACCGCTGACGATTCTCTTCATCGGCGACATCGTCGGCCGCCCCGGACGCGAAGCGCTCCGCGTGGGTCTGGCTGCACTCGTGGAGAAGTACTCTGTCGATCTCGTCATCGCGAATGTCGAAAACTCGGCGGGCGGCTTCGGCGTCACGCGCGACGTCGGCGAAGATCTCCTCGCGTTCGGTGTGCACGTGATGACGTCGGGCAACCATATCTGGGACAAGCGCGAAGCCATCGACTACATCGACATCCAGCCTCGATTGCTTCGTCCTGCAAACTTTCCCGCTGGAGCGCCTGGTCGCGGCAGCTACCTCGCCACGACGACGGGCGGCGTGCAGGTTGGTGTGGTCAACATCATGGGGCGGCTGTTCATGACGCCGCTCGACGACCCGTTCGCGGTGGCGGCGCGCGAGATTGAGATGCTGCGCTCGCGAACGCGCCTCATCGTCGTCGACTTTCATGCGGAAGCCACCTCCGAGAAAATGGCGATGGGCTGGCATCTCGACGGCAAAGCCACGCTCGTCGTGGGCACGCACACTCACGTTCAGACGGCCGACGAACGCATCTTCCCCTCCGGCACGGCGTATCTCACGGACGCCGGCATGACGGGCCCGCACGACTCCGTGATTGGCGTCGATTGCGACGCGGCTCTTGGTCGATTCCTGACTGGCATGCCGGCCAGGATGGAGACCGCGACCGGCAACCCGCGCTTGAATGGTCTGGTCGTCTCGGCCGATCCGGCAACGGGCCGAGCGCTTTCCATAGAGCGGCTCAACCTCGGGCTGGATGATCTCGCACGTGTGCAGCCCGGCGCCGTTGGACACGCCGCCCCGGGATCCCCGCGATGAGCACGCTCTTCGACCAGCCGTTCGAGGATGAAGCGCCGGAGACTGAGGATCAGTCTGGCTCGCCCGTGGCCGGGCCGCGGCGCGCGATCCTCACGGTCAGCGAGCTCAACGCGCGGATCGCTGAGCTGCTCGAAGCGTCTCTGTCGGATGTCTGGGTCGAAGGCGAGCTCTCAAACTGCCGCGTCTGGAACACCGGACATCTGTACTTCACGTTGAAGGACGCCGCGGGTCAGCTCCGCAGCGTCATGTTCCGATCGACGCTGCGGTACCTGCGCTTCAAGCCTGAAGACGGACTGCGCGTCATTGCTCGCGGCCGGGTCAGCATCTATGGTCCGAAGGGCGAGTATCAGCTCGTCTGTGAACACCTTGAGCCGCACGGACTCGGCGCGCTTCAACTGGCATTCGACCAGCTGAAACGGCGCCTGCAAGGCGAAGGGCTCTTCGACGCCGCGCGCAAGCGTCCGCTGCCGGAGCTCCCCAGGAAGATCGGCATCGTGACCTCGATGGAAGGCGCAGCGCTCAGGGACATCATCAACATCCTGCGGCGCCGGCATAGAACGGCGCATCTCGTCATCTGCCCGGCGCGCGTGCAGGGCGACGGCGCGGCGGCCGAAATCGCGCAAGCCCTCCGTGACATCGCCGGGGTTGCCGGAGTGGATGTGGTGATCGTGGGTCGCGGCGGTGGTTCGATCGAAGATCTCTGGGCATTCAACCAGGAGCCGGTTGCCCGGGCGATCGCGCGGTGTCCGGTGCCGGTGATTTCCGCCGTCGGCCACGAGAGCGACGTCACGATTGCGGATCTCGTGGCGGATGTGCGCGCGCCGACGCCGTCGGCGGCCGCCGAGATCGTCGTTGCGCGGAAGGACGAGTTCTACGGACGAATCGACCGGCAGCGCGATCGCGCGGAGGCGCTTGTCCGGCGACTGCTCCTCGCCCGGCGCGCGCACGTGCTCGAGCTGACCCGAAAACCGGCGTTCGCCGGATGGCCGGCCAGGCTGGCCATGGCAGGACGCCACGCCGGGGAGCTGTCTCACGAGATGCGCCGCCTGGTCCAGGAGGGCTTTGCGATCCGCGAACGACGACTGCGCGTGGCGCAGCTCGAGCTCGAACAGTTTGATTTGCATCGGCGGCTTGGCTCGGTGCGAACCAGATTGACGAGCGCACGAGGCGCGCTGCAGAGCGCCATGGTTGACCGCTACCACATGGCGCAGGGCAAACTCGGCCGCTCTGCTGCCCGGCTCGACGCCATGAGCCCGCTGGCCGTACTTGCGCGAGGGTACTCCGTCTGCCGGACCTACGAGTCGAATACGATCCTTCGCGACGCAGCGGCGGTGACCGCGGGTGACCGTGTGCGCGTGACCCTCCACCGCGGCGAGCTGGATTGTCGAGTCGATCGGGTAGACACTGGATCGACCGGTGACGACTCACGCGTGGCGATGATGCCCGATGCTTCGAGGGGACATTGAACGGCATGGACACAACCATCAAGGACTTCGAGGGCGCCATCGCGGAACTCGAAGGCATCGTGAAGCGGCTCGAAGAGGGCGAGCTGTCGCTTGAACAGTCGCTGCAGCTCTACGAGCGCGGGATTCAATTGTCGCGTTTCTGCCATGCCCGGCTGGAAGAGGCCGAGCAGCGCATCGACATCCTGAACGAGCGAGGCGAGCTCCGGCCTGCGCCCGCCGGACTGGCGTCGAACGACGACAACGACCGGGTTCCGCCGGGGCGGCCCGATCGCGAGAAGAACCGGTGATCGTGCCCGACTCGATCGCACTGAACGAATACCTCGATCTCGAGCGCGCGGAAATTGAGCGCGCCCTCGACCGATATCTGCCCAATCCTCCCGACTGCCCGAGTGTCGTGTGTCAGGCGATGCGTTACAGCGTCATGGGAGGCGGTAAGCGCTTCAGGCCGGTGCTCACGCTGGCGGCCGCCGAATCCGTCGCCACCGCGCTCGGTACGGCGCTCGATCGATCGCGCGCGCTGGCACTCCCTGCGGCCTGCGCCGTTGAATTCATCCATACCTACTCGCTCATTCACGACGATCTTCCGGCCATGGACGATGACGCCCTGCGGCGTGGACGAGCGACGCTGCACGTCGCCTTTGGAGAAGGCATCGCCATCCTCGCCGGCGATAGCCTGCTTGCCGAGGCGTTCGCGCTCATGGCGCGCGAGCCGTCCGACGTGGCCAGCGAGCTCGTCGGCCGAAAGCTCCGCGTCATTCAGAAAGTCGCAGACGCTGCCGGAGGCACCGGCATGGTCGGCGGACAGGCCATCGATCTCGAAGCGGCCGCCGGACGCGTCGCCCTTGACGGACCCGCTCTGCAGTCGATGCACCTCAAGAAGACAGGGGCGCTGATCCGCGCGGCGGCGTGTGCGGGTGCCATCATCACTGGGGCGACCGATGCTCAAGTCGCCGCGATCGATCGATTCGCCTCCGAGCTCGGCCTCGCGTTCCAGATTGTCGATGACGTGCTGGACGTCGAATCAACCACGGCGCAAATGGGAAAGGCAACGGGCAAAGACGAGGCCGCCGGCAAGACCACGTACCCCACACTCTACGGCGTCGGCCGATCCCGCCAGATGGCCAGGGAGTCGATCGACCGCGGCTGCCAGGCCCTGACCGAGGCGGGACTCACCTACCGACGGCTGCCAGAGATCGGTGAATGGGTCATCTCCAGAACACATTGAAGCGAGGCACCCGCGTCGCCAAGGTTCGACTGGATCTGCTTCTCGTTGCGCGTGGCCTCGCGCCGTCACGCGAGCGCGCGAGGCGGCTCATCCTCGCGGGACAGGTCCTCGTAGACGACCATCCGATCACCAAGGCCGGCAGCGTCGTACCGGAACGCTCGACGGTCACGTTGAGCGCGCCGGACCATCCGTTCGTGGGCCGAGGCGGCGTCAAGCTCGCGCACGCCCTCGAGGCATTCGGCGTCGATGTGTCTGGCCGGTCCGTGCTGGATGTCGGCGCGTCGACAGGGGGATTTACCGACGCGCTCCTCAGCCGCGGCGCGAAGCGCGTCCTGGCCCTCGACGTCGGAAAGGGCCAACTCGACTGGACCCTTCGTCAAGACCCGCGCGTGGTCGTGATGGAAGGCGTGAACGCCAGACACCTTGAGCCATCCCAGCTCCCCTGGCCGGTCGACCTCGTCGTCATCGACGTCTCGTTCATCTCCGCCCGACTCGTCCTGCCCGCCATCAGGGCGAGCGCACCGGACGCCGACATCATCTTGCTCGTGAAGCCTCAGTTCGAAGCCGGGCGATCGGAGGTTGGCAAGGGCGGACTGGTGCTGGATCCGGCGATACACGACCGGGTGCTGGCGGAGATCACGGAAGCGGCCGAGAAGCTAGGGATGACGCGGGTACGCATGACTCCGTCCCCGATCACCGGGGCAACTGGCAACCAGGAATACCTGGTGCACTTTTCTCCTCGTCCATGATCGCTCGAGCAGGCATCGTCGCGAAGACGCGGCTTCGCGCCGCCGCCGGACTTCTCGCCGAAATCGCGGGATGGCTCAAGGCGCGGAACGTCGAGCCCGTCTTCGAGCGCGAAACGGCCATTCTCGCAGGTAGCGGGACCAGCCTCCCGGCGATCGATCGGGATCGGTTGCCGCTCGAGGTCGACCTGGTCGTGGTGCTCGGAGGTGACGGCACACTGCTCGGCACCGCCGACCGCATCGCCCAAGCCGGCGTCGACATTCCGATTCTCGGCGTCAACTTCGGCGGCCTTGGATTTCTGACAGAAGTCACGCTGGACGAGCTCTATCCGTCGCTCGAAGCCGTGCTCGCTGGCACCGCCCGATTCGACGAACGACTGATGCTCCGATCGATTACGACGCGCGCGCAGCAGGTCTTCGCGGACAGGCTGGTCCTGAACGATGTCGTCATCACGAAGGGCGCGCTGGCCCGGATCATCGATCTTTCCGTCTGGGTCGATGAGCAATTCGTCACGCGCTTCCGTTCCGATGGTCTGATCGTCGCGAGCCCGACGGGCTCGACGGCGTACAACCTGGCTGCCGCAGGCCCTATCATCCACCCACGCGTCGAGGCTCTCGTCCTCACGCCCATCGCGCCGCACACGCTCACGAACCGCCCACTCGTCATCCCGGCGTCGTCCGAGGTCAAGGTTCAGCCGCTGCTTGGCGATGCGAGCGATGCGATTTACGTCACGTTCGATGGTCAGCACAGCTTTCAGCTTCAATCGGACGATGTCGTGACGATGAGAGCAGCCGAGCGGCGCCTCCGGCTGGTGCGGGCATCCACTCGCAGCTACTTCGAGGTGCTACGCGAGAAACTCAAGTGGGGTGAGCGCTAGCGGCTCGCCGATTCCCTCAACCGCTTTTCCCGAAAATACTGAATCTGGTACTCGTGGACGTTGCGATTGTGTTCGTCCAGCGTCCGGGCAAACACGTGGGTGCCGTCGTTGCGGCTCACGAAATACAGATACTCGCTCGCGGCAGGCCGAAGAGCGGCCTCGAGTGATGCCCGGCCCGGCGATGCGATCGGACTCGGCGGCAGCCCCGCGTACTTATACGTGTTGTAGGGCGAGTCGAAGCCCAGATCCTCGTGTGTCAGGTTCCCATCATAGCGACCAGCGCGCTGCAGCCCGTAGATGACCGTCGGGTCGCACTGGAGGCCCATCCCGATCTTCAGCCTGTTTCGGTAGACCGACGCGACGAGCGCGCGCTCCTCGGCGCGGGCCGTTTCCTTCTCGACGATGGAGGCGAGCGTGACGATCTCGCGGATGGTGCGGGACTGCTGACGCGCTTCCGACCGCAGGTCGTCGGAGAACGCACCACGGAAGCGCTCGACCATCATCCCGACGAGGCGACTGGCGCCGGCCCGCCGAGGCAGCGAGTAGGTGTCTGGAAAAAGGTAGCCTTCGAGATCGGTCGCCAATGGATCGAGCGCTGAGATGAGCGCCTTCTCACCCGCCGCCTCGATGAATGTCGAGGCAGGTCCGAAGCCCCTTGATTCAAAGATGGCCGACATCTCGCGGATCGTCAGCCCTTCCGGAAAGGTAATGAGGCGCTCGTAGATCTCGCCTTTCGCAAGCTTCTCGATCACGTCGGCGGCTCTCATCGGCCGATCGAACCGGTACTCGCCGGCCTTCAACGTGCGCGCGTGCTGCGACCGCCACAGTGCGACCCGAAACGTCAGGAGGTCCCGCACGACGCCCGCGTCCATGAGCCGACGAGCGATGTCCGTCGAGCTGCTGCCCGCCGGAATGTCCACGAACTGCTCGGGCCCGACGTAGCCCTGGAACGGTTCGCGAAGGCGTGCGGCAAGCCAGGCCGTTGCACCTGCGCCGGCGACCAGGACGAGGACGGCGAGCAGAGCGACTAGACGCCGCACGAGATCCTTGACGCGAACCTCACGTTACTCGTGGGTCGGAGAGTGTTCATCGATGTGATCCTGAAGGATGACAGCCGCAGCCGCCGCATCGAGGCGCTTTTTCCTGACACGCCAGTCGCGCTCGCGGAGCGCCAGTCGCGATTCGGCTTCCCGGCTGCTCAGCCGCTCGTCCTGAAACACGATCGGCACCGCGGTCTTGCCGCCCAGCAGCGCCGCGAATCTCCGGGCGCGCTCGGTGGCCGCGTTGGCTGTCCCGTCGAGACGCATCGGCAGACCAATGACGATGCGGCCGACGGGATCGCCGTCGGATGACAGACGGTCAAGAGTCGCGACCACCTCGTCGAGCAGGCCGTCCAGCGAACCCGCCCGTTCGAGGGTCGCAAGCGGCCGGGCCAGCGTCCCGGACGCGTCGCTGACAGCCAGCCCGACGCGGCGCTCGCCCACGTCGATCCCCAACAGGCGCATGCCGGATGGTAGCCGGGCCGCACCCACCGGCTCAAGGCGCGTGCGGCCCGAGCCGGGTTCGACGGGAACCAGCCGATACCGTAAAATAGAAGGAACGCTCCGACCAATCACCGGCGCGGTGGCTGCTCGGGGAGACAAGGTCATTAGCCCATGAGTTCCAGGACCCGACTGATCGTCCTCATCGTCTCGGCGCCCGTCATTGCCTTCGCCGTTATCGGCGGATTCCTGGGCCGTGCCATCGCGCGGGACGATACGTATCAGCATCTCCGGGTGTTCGAAGACGTCGTCTCGCTCATCGTCAATAACTATGTGGAAGACGTGAACGTGGACAAGGTCATGGGCGGAGCCATGATGGGGCTGGCCGAGGCGCTCGATGCCGACAGTGCGTACCTCACACCGGCCCAGGTCCAGTCGGTTGAGCGTGGAGACCAACCAGGTCCGGCGTTTACGGGGCTTTCGTTGACCCGTCAGTACTATTTGAGAGTCGTGGCTGCGCGCGACCAGTCTCCAGCGGCGCGCGCGGGGCTGCGGTCGGGCGACTACATTCGCGCCATCGATGGCAAGCCGACACGCGACATGTCGGTCTTCGAGGGCGCGCGTCTCCTCGCCGGTCCGGCGGGTTCGAAGGTAGTGCTGACTATTATTCGGGGAAATGCCGCCGATCCTCACGATGTGGAAGTGACGCGCGAAGTGCCTGCGGGGCCTGATGTTTCGGCGAAAATGCTCGCGTCGAACGTCGGGTACGTGCGGATCGCTGAGTTCGGGAAGACCGCCACGAGCGCGATTCAGACCGAGGTCGCCGGTCTGAAGCGAAATGGCGCCGCAAGCCTGGTCGTGGACGTGCGAGGGACCGCCGGCGGTGAATACGACCAGGGAATCGCGGCGGCCAAGCTCTTCGTCGGGTCCGGAACGCTGGGATTCCGCGAATCCAAGGGCGTCGAGAGGGCCACGATCTCGGCCGGCGCGGGCGATGGGGCGATTGACCTGCCGGCCGCGGTCCTTGTGGACGAAGGCAGCTCCGGTCCCGCAGAGATTTTTGCGGCCGCGCTCGACGGCACCAAGCGTGCGGAGCTCATCGGCGAGCGCACGCTCGGCCGCGCCTCCATTCAAAAGCTCGTCAAGCTCCCTGACGGCAGCGGACTCTGGCTCTCGGGCACGAGATTCCTGACGCCGACAGGCGATCCGCTCCATGAGAAGGGCGTGCAGCCCGACGTCGAGGTCGAACAGCCGGACATCGAGTTCGGCAGCGAGCCTCCCGCAACGGATGCGACGCTCGACAAGGCGCTCGAACGACTCTCGATGAAGAAGGCCGCGTAGATTTTTCTCAAGCAATCGCGCGCGCGGCGTTTTTCCTTCCTCCGATCTCTTGACAGTTGATGATCGCTCGCGTATAACCGCAGGCGATCGATTTCCCCGCGGAACCGTGTCCAGCCCGGCGTCCGCCGCATTTCTCTCTCACCTTTTCAGGAGGACCACATGAACAAGCAGGAGTTGATCGGCAAGATTGCGAAGGATACGGGCACCACCAAGACGAGCGCGTCGGCGGCGGTCGAATCGTTGATCGACGGGATTACGCGCTCGCTCAAGAAGGGCGACTCGATCACGTTCGTCGGATTCGGCACGTTCAAGACGTCGCAGCGGAAGGCGCGGCTCGCGCGCAATCCTCAGACCGGCGCCGAGATCAAGATCCCGAAGCGCAGGGTCGTCCGATTCACGGCGGGCAAGGCACTCAAGGCCGCAGTCAAGTAAACGGGTGTGGCGGTCGCCTGGTGCTTGGTGGAAACACGAAGCACCAGGACGCCAGCCTCCTCGCCCACGTCCCAAGACCGCTTTACACCGTCAGACTCTCCTCTCGTTGACTCGTTATCGAAGCGGTTGCTATACTGGCCGTTCCTGTAAGGCTCGATTTTTCAGTATGTAGGCGCGTAGCTCAGTTGGTTAGAGCGCCTCCCTGACACGGAGGAGGTCAGTGGTTCGAGTCCACCCGCGCCTACCACGCCTCGTCTGCAGGCCGGCCTTCAGCAGCGATCATCCCATTCGATGAGCCAGATCACCGTCACGCTGCCGGACGGGTCCAAGCGTGCCGTGGACGCCGGAACGCCGGTTGTCGACGTCGCCGCCGGAGTGTCACCGCGCCTTGCGAAAGCCGCCCTCGCGGCGATAGTGGACAACCGCCTGGTCGATCTCTCGTATCCGATCGAGCGCGACGCGTCCGTTCGGATCGTCACGAGCGACAGCCCCGAAGCTCTGACGCTCTATCGTCATAGCACGGCGCACCTCCTCGCTGCCGCCGTCACGAATCTCTTTCCTGGCACCCAGTGCGGCATCGGTCCGGCCACCGACGAAGGGTTCTTTTACGACTTCGTCGTCGAGCGGCCGTTCGTTCCCGAAGATCTCGAGGCCATCGAGAAGAAGATGAAGGATATGGCAGCCGCGGACCTGCCGTATGAGCGGCAGATGTGGCCCCGCGACGAAGCCAAGCGGTTTTTCGCCGGGCGCGGCGAGGCGCTCAAGGTCCAGCTGATCGAAGAGAAGACAGCAGGTCAGGATGTCGTGTCCTGCTACACGATCAAGGACAAGGACACCTTCGTCGATTTCTGCGTCGGCCCGCATGTGCCGTCCACGGGGAGACTCAAGGCGTTCAAGCTCTTGAACACGTCGAACGCCTATTGGAAGGGTGACGCGAAGAATCAGCCGATGCAGCGTGTGTACGGCACGGCATTTTTCAGCGACGCGGATCTCAAGGCGCACTTGACGCGGCTCGAGGAAGCCAAGAAGCGAGACCACCGCAAGCTGGGCCGCGAGCTGGGTCTGTTCATGTTCCATCCGTGGTCGCCCGGCGCGGCATTCTGGCTGGCCAAGGGAACGCGTCTCTACAACACCATCGCCAACTACATGCGCGACGTGCTGTTCCCAGCCGGCTATGTTGAGCTCAAGACGCCGCTGGTCTTCAACAAGGCGCTCTGGGAAACTTCCGGGCACTGGCAGTTCTACCGGGACAACATGTTCCTCATCGAATCCGAAGGTGAGTCGATGAGCCTGAAGCCGATGAACTGTCCGGGCCATTACCTCGTCTTTGCGAGCGAGGTGCGAAGCTACCGCGACTTGCCGATACGGTTTCACGAACAGACTCCATTGCACCGCAACGAAGCCTCGGGCGTGCTTTCCGGGCTAACTCGCGTGCGGCAGTTTTCTCAGGATGACGCGCACTGCTTCGTCATGCAGGAGCAGATTGCCGAGGAAGTGGAGCGATTGTTGCGTCTGGTGCGACGCGTCTATGACGACTTCGGGCTGCCGCATGCCGCGAAGCTCGGCACGCGGCCTGGCGAGTTCCTCGGTGAGCTCTCGACGTGGGACCACGCCGAGGCGCAGCTCAAGGACGCGCTGGAGCGCGCTGGCGTCCAGTACGTCCTCAACGAAGGCGACGGCGCGTTCTACGGACCCAAGATCGACTTCGATATCACCGACGCGATAGGCCGCACGTGGCAGTGCGCCACGATTCAGCTCGACTATGCGATGCCGGAGCGCTTCGACCTGAAGTACATCGGCGCCGACAACACCGAGCATCGTCCGGTCGTGATTCACCGGGCGATTATCGGCAGCTTCGAGCGTTTCATCGCGCTCCTCATCGAGCACTACGCCGGGGCGTTCCCCATGTGGCTGGCGCCGGTTCAGGCGGTAGTGCTCCCCATCGCCGACCGTCACGCGGCGTACGGGCGCGAGGTCACCGATCGCCTGAAGGCCGCCGGATTGCACGTGGAGCTCGACGACCGCCAGGAGAAGATTGGGTATAAGATTCGTGAGGCGCAGCTGCAGAAGGTGCCGTACATGCTGGTCGTCGGCGACAAGGAAGTGACCGATGCCACGGTGGCCGTTCGCAGCCGATCGGCGGGTGATCTCGGTGCCCGTCCCGTGCAGGGTTTCATTGACGAGTCCCTCGGGCAGATCCGAAGCAAGGGACGGTAGGGCACCGACCGGTGCCCCTGACGAAGGAGGCTGGCTATCGCTTTCGACCGATCTGGACCACGGCGTGACGATCGCGTACGTGTCAACGAACGAATTCGAGTCCGCGAGATCCGGGTAATCGACGAGAACGGTGAGCAGCTCGGCATCATGCCGCCGCCGCAGGCTCTGACCATTGCGCGCCAGAGAGCGCTCGATTTGGTGGAGATCTCACCGACGGCCGTGCCGCCGGTCTGCCGGATCATGGACTACGGGAAGTATCAGTATCAGGAACAGAAGCGGGCGCGCGAAGCGAGACGTCACCAGAAGGTGATCGAGGTCAAGGAGATCAAGTTCCGCCCCAAGGTGGACGAGCACGACTATCAGTTCAAGAAGAAGCACATCGAGCGGTTCCTGGCGGACGGGGACAAGGTCAAGGCGACGATCTTCTTCCGCGGCCGAGAGCTGGCCCACCCTGAAATTGGACGCCGGATCCTCGAGCGGCTCGTCGGCGAGCTGGCCGAGGTGGCCATTACAGAAACCGCGGTGAGGATGGAGGGCAACCAGATGCACACCATCCTCAGCAAGCGTCCGCATCCCGGCGGCGGAAAACCCACGGCGGCCCGTGTAAAAGGAACAGTCAGCAATGAGCAATGAGCGATGAGCGATCGAGCGATGAGCAATGAGACTTGTTGCCCTAGTTGCTCATTGCTAGTTGCCAGTCGCTGGATTAGCCCAGGAGTATGAGATGCCGAAACTGAAGACGCACCGCGGCGCGGCGAAGCGGTTCAAGAAGACCGCGTCGGGCAAATTCAAGCGCAGCATGGCGTTCAAACAGCACATTCTCAGCAGCAAGACGACCAAGCGGAAGCGGTCGCTCCGCGGCACGACGCTCGTGTCGGAGTCCGATACGCACCGCCTCAGCCTGATGCTGCCATACAAATGAGACAGCAATGAGCGATGAGCAATGAGGAACAAGGCGCCACTCATTGCTCTCATTCCTAGTTGCTCATTGCCAGTTGCTCATTGCTAGTTGCTATTCACCGTTAGGAGACTGGGATGCCTCGAGTCAAACGTGGGACAGTTCGGCGGGCGAAGCGGAAGAAGCTGCTCGCACGGTCGAAGGGCTTTTACGCGAACAAGAGCAAGCTGTATCGCGCCGCGAAGGAGTCGGTGGACACGGCGCTCAAGTACGCGTTTGTCGGACGCCGACGCAAGAAGCGCGATTTCCGTCGTCTCTGGGTCATCCGGATCAATGCCGCCGCTCGGCTGAACGGGCTGACGTACGGCCGGTTGATCAGCGGTCTCAAGGCCGCCGGCGTCAGCCTCGATCGGAAAATGCTCGCCGATCTCGCCGTCAGCCAGCCGGACGCCTTCGCGCGCCTCGCGGCTCAGGCGAAAGACGCGGCGCCGGAGCGCGCGGCTCGCAGCTGACGCATTATCACGCGGCTCCCCGGCGGATGAAGCCCGGTGGGGAGCCTGCCCCGCTATCGCCCTCATGATCGATACGGCCGCCATCGAGCGGCTTCGCGCGGAATTCCTGGATGAGCTGAGCCACGTAACCGGACTGTCTGGACTCCAGGCAGTGCGCGACCGCTTCCTTGGTCGCAAAGGCGGAGCCGTCGCGTCGTTGATGAAGACGGTGACGGCTGCCCCGCCGGCCGAGCGCCCCGAGCTCGGCCGTCTCGTCAACGAGCTCAAGCACGACATCGAAACCAGGCTGACCGAATGCCGGACTGCCCTCGAAGAGCATCAGCCGGTCGCCGGCGCCGTCGACATCACGCTGCCGGGCCGTCCGGTCGCGATCGGCCATCGACACCCGTTGACCGTCGTCCGCGACCAGATGGAAGCCGTCTTCACGCGCATGGGCTTTTCGGTCGTCGAAGGACCCGAGCTCGAAGACGAGTTCCACTGCTTCGATGCGCTCAACATGCCGGCGGACCATCCGGCGCGCGACATGCAGGACACGCTCTACCTGAGAGATCCGCTCCCGGCGGAAGCCTGGACACCCACAGGCCTCCGGCCGCGCGACGAGCGCGAACGAGAGCGCCGGACCCTGCTCCGCACGCATACGTCCTCCATTCAGATCCGTTACATGCAGGCGCACCCGCCACCGGTCCGCATCGTGGGACCCGGCAAGGTGTATCGGCGCGACAACCTGGATCTCAATCACACGCCGATGTTCCAGCAGGTCGAAGGCTTGCTCGTCGACGAAGGTGTGTCGCTGGCTGATCTCAAGGGCACACTGACCACCCTCGCGCGCGAACTGTTCGGTCCGAAGGTGCCGGTGCGCTTCCGTCCGAGCTTCTTCCCATACACGGAGCCGAGCGCCGAGGTGGACATCGGCTGCGTGCTCTGCGGCGGGTCTGGCTGCCCAAGCTGCAAAGGCAGCGGCTGGCTGGAGATCCTCGGCAGCGGCATGGTGCATCCCGCGGTGTTCGAAGCGGTCGGGTACGATTCAGAGCGCTACACGGGCTTCGCGTTCGGCATCGGCATCGAGCGTGTCGCCAAGCTCATCTACCAGATCGACGACATCCGGCTGTTCTACGAAAACGACCTCCGTTTCCTGGAGCAGTTCCCGCAGTGAGAGTGCTCCTGTCCTGGCTCGCCGACTATGTGAATGTGCCGGTCGAGCCGTCCGAGCTCGCCGACTCGCTGATCATGCGCGGACTCGAAGTGGCCGCCGTCGAGACCATCGATCCGGTCCCGCTGCCACCGTGGAGGACGGCCGGTGCGAACGCGAAATCCGATGTGGTCATCGATCTCGAGATCACCGCGAACCGGCCAGACTGCATGAGCATCCTGGGCGTCGCGCGCGAGGTGGCCACGACGTATCGGCAGCCGCTCCGCGTTCGAGCGATCGGAACGGCTCGAGCGTCCACCCCATCGACACCCGACCACGACGACCTGAAAGTCTTGCTCGAGGATCCCGAAGGCTGCCCGCGCTATTCAGCCTCCGTCGCCGACGTGAAGGTCTCGAGCTCTCCCGCGTGGCTGGCCGGTCGGCTGACGGCCGCCGGTGTCCGGTCGATCAACAACATCGTCGACATCACCAACTATGCGCTGATCGAACTGGGCCAGCCGATGCACGCGTTCGACCTCGAGCGGCTCGGCGGGCACACCCTCAAGATCCGCCGCGCGCGGCCGGGCGAACGGATTCGAACGCTGGACGGACTGGATCGTACCTTGACTGCCGCCATGCTCGTGATCGCGGATGCCGAGAAGCCTCAAGCCATCGCCGGCGTAATGGGCGGCGCTCAGTCAGAAGTTGGCGCGGCCACCCGCCGTGTCGCATTCGAAAGCGCCTGCTTCGAGTCGCGGACCGTGCGCCGCACGAGCAAGATTCTCGGGCTCAAGACCGAGGCTTCCACGCGATTCGAACGGGGAACCGACGTCAACACGCCGGTCGGGGGCCTCGACCTCGCAGCCCGCCTTCTCGAGGTGACTGGCGCCGGCAAGGTCGTGGGCCCGCAGGTGGACCGCTATCCGTCGCCCCGGGCGCCAAGACGCGTTCCCCTGCGGAGTGCGCGGCTCGAATCCCTTTCTGGGGTGCACGTGCCCGGGCCCGAGGTCGAGCGGATCCTGACCTCTCTCGGTTTCCAGCCCGCCGCGAATACGGATGGCTGGCAGGTGGAGGTGCCCACAGTCCGTGTGGACGTTTTTCGGGAAGCCGATCTCGTCGAGGAAGTCGCCCGACACTACGGATTTGACCGGCTTCCTGCGACGTTTCCGGTCCTCGAGTCGGCAGCTCAGCCGCCCGATGTCCGCATCCCCCGCGATCAGCTCGTGCGCCGGGTGCTGACCTCGGCCGGCTTCTCCGAGGCCGTTACGTTCGCATTCATTGATGAAAAGGCCGCCGAAGCCTTCAAGTCGGCCGATTCCGACGACCTCGTCGCCATCGACAATCCCCTTTCTGCGAAGTTCGTCGTGCTTCGCGGCACGCTCATTCCGGGCCTTCTGGACTCGATCGTCCACAACGTGAACCGGGAACAGCCCGACGTCCAGCTCTTCGAGGTGGGTGGTCGATTCTCCAAGTCGAACGGCGAGACCAGAGGCGTCGGACTCGTCTGGACCGGCAGAGCCGGGGCTATTCACTGGAGCGCGCCGTCCCGCCAGGCGGACTTTTTCGACATGAAGGGCGTGGTGGAAGCGCTCTCGGCAGCGCTGGCTCTGTCGATTCGTATTGTGCCGACGAGCCAGCCCTGGCTCACGGCGGGTCGCGCTGGCCGCATTGTGGACGACGGCACATCCCAGGAAATCGGGTTCATCGGTCAGCTGGCGCCTGGAGTCACGAGCGCCCGTGGCCTGCCGCGGGCGCTCGACGTCTACGCGGCCGAACTCGACCTCGACCAGGCGTGGATTCTGAGCGCGGAACGTCGGTCCGAGAGTCGTTCGGAGATCGTGCGAGCGATTCGACCCCTGCCAAAGTTCCCGGCGATCGTCCGAGATCTTTCAATCCTTGTCGCGAGTGGCTTGCCTGCGGGCACAGTTCGTGGCACGATTGGGTCCGCCGCGCCGGACACACTCGAGGTCGTTCGCGAATTCGATCGGTATACCGGCAAAGGCGTGCCAGATGGTCAGGTCAGCCTCTCGTTCAGGCTGACGTTTCGATCTCCGCATCGCACGCTGACCGATGTGGAAGTCCAGCAAGCGATGGACGGGATCATCGCGGCGCTCGTGCGCGACCATCAGGCCATCCAGCGATAGCGGCCAGATCCACGGCGGCTCGTTCTCATTTCTCGCGAGGGACATTCGATGGCGAAGGTGGCGCACGCGGTCGAACTCGATGTGATCGATCGACTCGAAGAAAAGATCAAACTGCTGGTCGGCGTGGTCAACCGGATGCGGGCCGAACAGTCGCGCATGGTCGAGGATTCACTGCGGCTGAACCGCGAGCTCGAGGCCACGCGCGCGCGTCTGTCCGAGTCCGAAGGACGGACGACCGAGGTGTCGGCGCTGGTGCAGGAGCGGGAGGTCATCCGTGGCCGCGTCGCCGACATGCTCAAGCAGCTCGAGGGACTCAATCTCTGAACCGGAGGCTGCCTGGAAACACGGACCGGCCGTGATGTGACGGCATGGTCTCGCTATCATCTGGAGCACAGCCGTGAGTGAAGCACCGTATCGTGTGGTTCGCGTGGACATTCACGGTCAGCAGTATCCCATCCGCAGCCGGCTGGACGCGCAGTACGTCGCCGAGCTCGCCACGTACGTCAATCGCAAGATGCAGGCCGCGTCCGACACCAGCCAGACCGCCGACTCGCTGCGCCTGGCCGTCCTCGCCGCGATCAATATCGCCGATGAGCTCTTCCGCTGTCGGCAGACGCAGCTCTCGAGCGAAGGCGAGTTCGCCGAACGCGCGCAGGAGCTCGAGCGCCTCGTCGATCAGGCCCTGGCTCTCACGACGGCGACCGAATCCGGCAGCGCTTCCGAAGTTCCGCTGGGTCTCGACCGCGCGGCCGGCGCTTGACCCTCTCGACCGGCCAGACTAAGATTCGGCTCAGAATTTGAGCTCCCTGCTTTGTGCGTGATGGCTCGGAGGCTCGTTTGAGCCAACGTTACAACAAAGTGAACCGCGACGCCGCGCGTTGTGCATGCCTCTGTTGCGAGGAAGCCTGAAGCGCGGCTATCACAGCGGTTCCACCTGTTAATAGCAGGTTCATTCGACCTCCCCACACGGCAAAAGCGGGGTTTTTCTCTCGTTCCCCTTCCCCAGTCTCCGCACGATCGCGGGGCGATTCCGCCCGCTAGCCATGCGGAGCCCCACGATCCCGGAACCGCGTGGATGCGCGCGCGTGACGCGCGAAGATCTCGGGCGGGATTACGCCAGGCGGCCGGTCTGACCCGACCAGCCTCGGGCATCGAAAGGGGCGGGCATGACCTTCAACCTCGCGTCTTATCTGGTCAACGGCATCATCTCGCTCGCCGTGGCCGCCGCCGTCTTTGCCTACTGGCTCGCGCGGCGGAAGCGGATCGCCGCCGAGACCCTCGGCCGCGCCGAAGAGCAGGCCTCCCGCACGCTCAAGGAGGCCGAGCGGGAAGCCGAAGCGATGAAGAAGGAGGCCCTTCTCGAGGCCAAAGAGAAGGTGCACGACTTCCGCGCCAGCGCCGAACGTCAGATCCAGGAGCGCGAGCAGCAGATCGCCGCCAAGGATCTGGACATCAGCTCACGCCAGGCGCGGCTCAACGACCGGACGGCGACCGTCGAAAAGCAGGACCGCGAGCTCGCCGGCCGCATCCGGACAATCGACGAACGGGAGCGCGCGGTTGAAGGGCGCGAACGCCTGACCGCAGAGTCCGCCGCGCACTACCAGCAGCTCGTCCAGCATCAGCAGCACGAGCTCGAACGCGTCGCCAGCCTGACGGCCGAAGAGGCCAAGGATCTCCTCCTCAAGCAGATCGAGGCCGACGCGCGCCGAGAGGCGGCCAACATGGTCAAGCGGCTCGATGCCGAAGCGCGTGAGACCGCCGGACAGCGTGCACGCCAGTACATCACCGAGGCGATTCAGCGAAGCGCCGCCGAGCACGCCATCGAAACGACGGTCTCGGTCGTCGACCTCCCGAGCGACGATCTCAAGGGTCGAATCATCGGCCGCGAGGGCCGAAACATCCGCGCCCTCGAAATCGCCACGGGGGTCGACCTCATCGTGGACGACACGCCCGGCGCCATCATCCTCTCGGGGTTCGATCCCTATCGCCGCGAGGTCGCGAAGCAGGCGATCGAACGCCTGATCGCGGACGGCCGCATCCATCCAGCCCGCATCGAGGAAGTGGTGGACAAGGTGAAGGCCGAGATGGAGGAGGCGGTTCGGAAAGAGGGCGAAGCGGCTGCGTTCGAGCTGGGCCTCCACGATCTCCATCCGGACATCCTGCGGCTGATGGGGCGGCTGAAGTTCCGCACGAGCTACGGACAGAACGTGCTCAACCATTCGAAGGAGGTCGCCTTCCTCGCGGGCATCATGGCCAAGGAAGTCGGCCTCAACGCGCACACCACCGTCCGCGCGGCCTTCCTTCACGACATCGGCAAGGCCATCGATCGCGAGATGCAGGGGACTCACCTCGAGCTCGGCATCGATTTCCTGCGCAAGCACGGCGAGAGCGAAGCCGTCGTCCTCGCGATGGCAGCCCATCACATGGACATCGACTGGCCGTCGCTCGAAGCCATGATCGTCCAGGCCGCCGACGCGATCTCGGCAGCCCGGCCAGGCGCGCGCCGCGACATTCTCGAAACGTATGTCAAGCGGCTCGAGAAGCTCGAGGACATCGCCGATTCGTTCAAGGGCGTGTCGAAGGCCTTCGCGCTGCAAGCCGGCCGCGAGATTCGCATCATGGTCGAGAGCGAGAAGATCTCAGACGAGGAGGCGGTCTGGCTGTCCAAGGACATCGCACGGAGGATCGAGAACGAGCTTGAATACCCGGGCCAGATCAAAGTGACGGTGATCCGGGAAACGCGTGCGGTTGAGTATGCCAAGTAGATCGAAGCCCGGCCCTTCGACCGCAATCGCCGACGCGGGCGCGATCGGAGAGCTCGGCGAGCACGCGATCATCGATCGGATCCGTGCGCGGGTTCCTCAGGCGGACCCATCAGTCCTCATTGGGATCGGTGACGATGGCGCGGTGGTGCGGCCGGAGCGCAACGCGGTCCAGGTGCTGACGACCGATGCACTCGTCGAGGGGATCCACTTCGACTGGGCCTTTGTCACACCGCGCGAGGTGGGACACAAGGCCCTCGCGGTCAATATCAGCGATCTCGCGGCGATGGGCGCGTCGCCGACCGCTGCGCTACTGTCGCTCGTGCTGCCGCCAGCGATGCCGGTCCGGCATCTCGACGAGCTCATCGGGGGATTGCTCGACCTGGCGAAGCGCTTCAAGATCGATCTCGTGGGCGGCAATATCGCCCGCTCGCCGGGCCCGCTCGTCGTTGACGTCACGCTGGTCGGCCACGCGCATCCTCGTCGTCTGCTGACGCGGAGCGGCGGCCGCGCCGGCGACGTGCTCTACGTGAGTGGGTGGATTGGCGCCGCAGCGGCCGGCCTCGATGCGCTGCGGATGAGGGGCCGCACGGTGGTGGACGACAGCCCGCTGGGCGACTGTGCCAGACGGTTTCTGGCGCCCGAACCCCGGCTGCGTCTCGGAAGCCTCCTGGCCAGGAACCGAATCGCCCGCTGCGCCGTCGATCTCAGTGATGGTCTGGGCGACGGTATTCGTCAGCTCGCGGGCTCGAGCCGGCTCGGGGCCACAATCGATGCCGACCGCATTCCCGTGGCTCCAGGTGCGCGCGCGTGGTTTGAGGGTCGCGGGCTCGATGCGATCGAGCCGGCCATCTCGGGAGGTGAGGACTACGAGCTCTTGTTTTCAGTGGCGCCGCGATCTCAAAAAGCACTGCGTGCGATCGCGCATCTTTGTCGGGACATACCAGTGACACCCATTGGATCCTTCACCGCCGATCGTCAGCTGACCCTGGAGCGGGACGGCAGAGCGGGCCCCGTGCCTTCAGGCTTCGCGCACTTCGGCGGATGACACAACCTTCAGGCACCAGCCGGCGCGCCTGGCTCGATACGCTGCTCCATATCGCCGATTCCCCGTCCCGCACGGCGGCGGCGTATGCGCTCGGCGTGCTGTTCGGGTTTTCGCCATTCCTCGGGCTCCACACCGCCCTGGCGCTCGCGTGCGCGTTCATGCTCAACCTGAACCGCGTCGCGGTGCTGCTCGGCGTGTACTCCAACCTGCCATGGATCATCGCCCCGTGGTATGCGGCGACGACGGCGCTCGGCGCCGCGATGCTCAGGACCCGCATGCCTCCGGAGTTCGGCGATCGTCTCGGCCGGCTCTTCGCCGAAGACTCGCTCTTCCATGCGTCCTTCTGGCATGGCCTGATTGCGCTGGTGAGCCCGCTCCTCTGGCCGTTCCTGGTCGGCTCGACTCTCGGAGCCGTCGTCCTGGCCCTGGTCGCCTATCGCATCGCCCTCGCGTTCGTGAATGCCCGGCGGAAGCACGTGCTGTCGCGCGCGTGGGGCCATCGCGTGGCCGATCCCGACGAGCGGGACGAACGCAGGAACGGCTGAGAACGGAAGAACCCTCGTCTGTCCGAGAATATGTCATGGGTCAGGTCCTGCGACCTGGCGAAAGAACGAGCCGTGCTATCCGATTCCTTGTGGCGCAAGGCGATCCTGACGACTGTCGCAATCTGCGCTTTTCTGCTCCTCCGCCAGGCCACGGTCTCGGATTCGCGCTCCGCCGCCGAACAAGCCAAGCTTCGAGAAACGACGGCCCTCCCCTCGCCCGGCGCCCGGCTGCTGTTCAGCGCCACCGCCTACTGCAAGGGCACGACCACGGCGTCAGGTGTCGCAGCGCAGAAGGGAATCGCCGCCGCCGATCCTGATCTGCTGCCGGTCGGTTCGGTCATTCAGATCGATTCGCAGGGCAAGTACAACGGCATCTACGCGATCATGGACACGGGCCCGAAGGTTCAGGGCCGGCACATCGACATTTACATGTGGAGCTGCACCGAGGCCCTGCAGTTCGGCCGCCGCCTCGTCCGTTTGACGGTGCTGCGGCTGGGATGGAATCCGCGCGCGAGCACGCCGAGCATCATCGACACGCTCTTCAGAAGACGGGAGAAGGCACAAGTGCCTGTGCCACCACCGGCTTCTTTGCCTCCGCCCTTGGAGTCGACGCCTCTCCAGCCGCTGCCGGCGCCCGCCCCGCGCTGACTCTCACTGTTGTCGCTGTGGGGTCTCGAGCTTCAGCTCCGCGTCCGGGCGCGGGTCAGTTCGGATGCGTGGCCTGCGTAAAGGGCGCGTGATCCACGTCAGAGGGAAAAAGTCGCCGCAGGCGTGACGACCGCGCAACTTACGAAGTTGCGCGGCTCGCAGAACTCGAGGCCGGAGGCGAGCTTTTTCCACGCGACCGACCCGCAGGCAAGCAGCCGAACCGACTCGCGCCCGGACGCCGCATCAAGCCGCCTGGTTAGTCCTAATCGACCCGCCCTGACGACGCAGCCGCAGCCGACGTCTCCGGATGCGCTCGATCCTGATACTGGAGCTGATAAAGCTTGTAGTAGATGCCGCGCCGCGCAAGCAGCTCCTGGTGGCTGCCCGTCTCGCGAAGCTGCCCCTTGTGGAGCACCAGAATCTTGTCCATGTCCTGGATCGTCGACAATCGGTGCGCAATCGCCAGCGTCGTCCGCCCCGCCATCAGCACGTGGAGCGCGTCGCGAATCAGCAGCTCCGTTTCGGTGTCGATGCTCGACGTTGCCTCGTCCAGCACCAGGATCCGGGGATCGAAAGCCAGCGCACGGGCGAACGACAGCAGCTGCTTCTGACCAACGGAGAGTGTGGCCCCGCGCTCGGCCACGGGCGCCGCGTAGTTTGCCGGCAGTTGATTGATGAACGCGTCAGCGTGGACCGCCTCCGCCGCGCGGCGGACCTGATCGTCGGTGATCGCCGTGCTCCCCAGCCTGATGTTGTCGGCGATCGTGCCGGAAAAGAGATGCACGTCCTGCAGCACGAGGCTGAAGAGTCCGCGCAGCTCGCCCAGTTCGATCTCCCGGATATCGACGCCGTCCAGCAGGATGCGCCCGCGCGACACGTCGTAGAACCGAAGCAGCAGGTTGATGAGCGTGGACTTCCCTGCCCCCGTGGCGCCGACAATCCCGAGCCGCTCGCCGGCGGTGACCTCGAACGACACGTCGCGCAGTACATATTCCTCGCCGGTATACGCAAACCACACGTGCTCGAACCTGATGTGGCCGGCGCGGCGAGCCAGAGTGGAGGCACCTCGCGACGGGGACCGAATGGCGACTGGCGTATCGAGCAGCTTGAAGATTCGTTCAGATGAGGCCATCGCCGCCTGGAGAATGTTGAACTTCTCCGACATGTCGCTGATCGGCCGGAAGAAGCGCGCCGAGTACTGCAGAAACGCCACGAGCGATCCGAGCGTGACGGCGCCGGTCATCACCCAGCCGCCGCCGAACCAGATGATCAGTGACGCGGCGAGGGCGCCCACGATCTCGATGGCGGGATAGAACACGGCGTAAAAAAAGATGGACTCGATATTGGCGTCGCGGTGCTTCTGGTTGATGTCCGAGAACCGATTGAAGCTCACCTGCTCGCGCCGGAACAGCTGCACGGTCGCCATCCCGGTGATGTGTTCCTGAAGAAACGCGTTGATGCGCGCGATCCACGTCCTGACCGTCCGGTACGACTCTCTGACGTTGCGGCGGAACCACTGCGTGACGACGACGATGAGCGGCAGCACGGAGAATGCGATCAGCGCCAGCTGCCAGTTGAGCGTCAACATCACCACCATGATGCCGACGAGCGTGAAGATGTCTCCGGCCGCCGTCACGACGCCGGACGTGAAGAGATCGTTCAGGACATCCACATCCGTCGTCACGCGCGTCATCAGCCGGCCGACCGGGTTGCGATCGTAGAACTGCACGTCGAGCCGCTGGAGGTGCTCGTAGATGCGCATCCGGAGGTCGTACATGATTCGCTGCCCGGTCAGCTGCATCGTGTACGTCTGGGCATACTCGAGCGCGAAGCCCGTGAGGAGGATCGCCAGGTATCCAATCCCGATCTGATTGAGGCCCGAGAGGTCGCCGGCGGCGATGTACTTGTCGATGGCCAGCTTGATCAGGTACGGCTGCGCGAGCTGCAACAGGGAGCTCAGGATGATGGCTACGAGCGCCGCGGCCACCGTCAGCCGGTACGGCCGCAGGTAACCGAGCAGTCGCCTCATCAGGCGGCCGTCGTACGCTTTGCCGAGGACTTCTTCTTCGTGGTAGGACATCGACCGTTTCGGCACTCAGGAAGCCGCCAGTTCCTCCTCCAAGAGCTGCTTCCGGTACAGTTCCGCATACCAGCCGTCTCGTGCGATCAACTCGTCGTGACGTCCCTGCTCCACGAGCCGGCCCTCCTCGAGCACGAGGATCACATCGGCGTGCCGCACGGTTGACACGCGGTGCGACACCAGCAGCGAGGTTCTCGCGCGCATCACGCCCCGCAGGCGCGACAGAATCTCTTCCTCCGTGTACGTATCCACCGCCGAGAATGCATCGTCCAGAATCAGAATGCGCGGGTCGACCATGATGGCCCTGGCGAGCGCGGTGCGCTGTTTCTGGCCGCCCGACAGCGTGATGCCGCGCTCACCCACCATCGTGTCGTATCCGTTGGGAAAATCGGCGAGATCCTTGTCGAGCCTGGACACTGCAGAGGCGTGCTCGACACGCTGTCGAAGCACGGCCCGATCGGGAACCTTCGACACGTCCACGCCGAACGCCACGTTGTCGGCAATCGTGTCGGAGAAAAGAAATGGCTCCTGGGGCACGAACCCGATTGCTCCGCGCAGCACACTGAACGGGATGTCGCGCACGTCCACGCCGTCCACAAAAACGGTCCCTGGCGGAGGATCGTGCAGTCGCGGCACGAGATTGATGAGCGTCGACTTGCCGGATCCGGTCAGCCCGACCACTGCGACGGTCTGCCCTGCGTCGATTCGCACGGATACGTCGTCCAGCACACGACGGCCGTCGTAGGCAAAGATCAGATGACGGAACTCGAGAGCGCCCTTGATGTCCTGCGGAGTTCGAAGGTGGGTTCGGGAAAGCGGATCTTCGATGCCCGGCTCGGCGTCGAGCACTTCCAGCATGCGCTTCCACGACGCGAGGCCGCGCTGCAAGAGATTGGTGACCCAGCCGAACGCGATCATCGGCCACGAGAGCATCACGAGATACGCGTTGAACGCGACGAGCTCGCCGACCGTGATGCGCCCTTGAATCACCTCCCGGCTTCCGAGCCACAGCACGAGCAGCGATCCAAATCCCAGGAAGAGCGTCATGCACGGAAAGAACAGCCCCTGCAGCCTGATCAGGCCGCGATTCCGGTCGACGTACTCCCTGTTCGCCTGCTCGAATCTCGCCAGCTCGGCCGCCTCCTGGCGGTACGCGCGGACGACCCTGACACCGGACAGCGCTTCCTGCGCCACCGCGCTCAGGTGTGACAGCTGCGCCTGAATCTTCTCGAATCGGTGATGAATCGCCGAGCCGAAGAATTTCACCGACAGCGACACGAACGGCAGCGGTACCAGCGCGATGAGCGTCAGCTTGGGGCTGATCGACGCCATGAGGATCATGGCGACGATGAAGACCAGGACCGTATTCGCCGTGTACATCACGGCGGGACCGATCATCATGCGGACGGCATTCAGGTCGTTCGTCGCCCTGGACATCAGGTCGCCGGTCCGCGTGGCCTGAAAATAGGTCAGCGGCATCAGCTCCAGGCGCGCGAAGAAATCGTTGCGCAAGTCGAATTCGATTCGGCGCGACGCGCCGATGATGATGCGCCGCATCAGGAAGCGGAAGCACCCGCCAACGAGCGCGATCCCGAGCAGGAGCGCCGCGTACACACGCACCTTCCCGACGGTGACGCCGGCATGCAGATCATCGACGGCGTACTTGAGCACCCACGGCGACAGCAATGAGACGGCCGTCGTCACGAGCACGCACAAGAGCCCGAGCGTGAATGCTCGCCGGTAGCGGACGATGTATGGAAGGAGGCGCTTGAGCGCAAGGCTCATCACAGGAAGTATAGCGGGGTCACCTCAGTTCTCAGTTCTTTGTGGTTGGTTCTTGGTGCGCCCCGAGCCTGAGTGTCGCCCTACCCCCTGAGCCTTAGGCCGATCATGTTCTTGCCTCCCTGTGCTATCCTCCCCCAGCCTCATCCCAGCAGGCTCATCGCGGGCACCTGTCCGGGCAATCTCAGCCACGGCGGCCGGCGGCACTTCAGAACAATCTCTCGGGGCCGATAAGAAGGGCTATGCGGAAACCCCTGCTCCTCTCGGTGTGTCTGTCGGTCTTCGTATTTGGTGCCAGCGCCCCGGCCAGCGCCCAGTACTCGCCCACCACGAGTGGCGCGGCCGTTGGCGAGGAATACCACGCCGAGTTCGCGGCGGGTTGGTGGAGCCCCACTCCGGACTTCACCGTGTCGAGCGAAGCCCTCGGCGTCATCGGCAGCCAGATCGACGCCGTCAACGACCTCGGGATCGTCAAGAAGGGGTTCGGCGAGTTTCGCGCCGTCCTGCGGCCCGGGCGACAACACAAGTTCCGCATCGCCTATCTCCCGATGACCTATGAAGCCAGTTCGATCTTCGAGCGGAACATCACCTTCAACGGCCAGGTGTTCCACGTCGGCCTTCCGGTGAACTCGTCGTTCAGCTGGAAGACCTGGCGCTTCGGCTACGAATACGACATCGTCTCGCGCGACCGCGGATACTTCGGCGTGATCGCGGAGGCCAAGTATACGGATCTGAACGTCGGGCTCGACAGCGTGATCGGCAGCGAATTCGCCCAGGTGCGCGGGCCCATTCCGGCCATCGGCGTCACCGGACGCGCGTACGTCGCGCCGATGGTGGCGATCACCGGCGAACTCACCGGCTCCAAGGTGCTCAATTCACTCATTGACACCGACAGATACGACGGTCACTACCTGGACTACGACGTCTACGGGATCGTCAACTTCAACAACTACGTTGGCGCCCAGGTGGGATACCGGTCGATCGACGTCAACGTCGAGGCCAACCGGGACTCGGGCACCCTCAAGGTGAAGGGTCTCTACTTCATGGGAGTGGTCAGGTTCTAGCGGGCTACAGGCTCCGGGCTTCAGGCTCCAGGTTTCTGCCATTTCCGGTAAAGCTCCGCGAGCGACTCACGGGCCGACTGGCGTCGCGCCTCCAGGCCTGGCTGCTTTTCGAGCACGTCCAATCCACTCTTCAGCGCCGCCTCGGCCTCGGGGTAGCTCCCTTCCGCCAGCAACACCTGTCCGTACAGCACGCGCGCTTCGCCGACGTCCGGGTGGTCGGCCGAGTACAGCTTCTCGCGAATCGCCAGCGCTTCCGTCACGTGGCGATTGGCGGCCGCGATCTCGTCCCGCTGAAGCTCCACCTCCGCCAGCGCAACAAGCACGTGCGCCGTGTCGGCGACCTGGTCGCCGTACACCTTCCGGCTCATGGGCAGCGCCTCTCGCAGCACCGTCTCCGCCTCCGCCAGTCGCCCCGCGTGATTCAACGTGTTGGCGAGATTGGTCAGAGTCGTGACGATGTCGGGGTGTTCGCGGCCGAGGGTCTTCTGCTGGATGGCGAGGGACTGGCGGTAGATCTGCTCCGCTTCCTTGTAGCGGCGGGTGTCGTCGTAAATGACCCCCAGGCTCTGCATCGTGAAAGCGACTTCGGGATGATCTTCACCGTAGACCTTGCGCTGGATCGCGAGAGCCTCGCTGATGCGCGCCTCGGCGCCGGCAAGGTCTCCGCGACGATAGGACCCGACCCCCATGTTGTAGAGGCCGGTGGCGATGCTCGCGTCTTCCGGTCCGAGCAACGCGCGTTTCCGATCCAGAGATCCCTGCTGGAGGCGATCCGATTCATCGAAGCGGCCCAGCGTGTCGAGCACGCCGCCGAGATTGTTCATCGACTGCGCCACTTCCAGACTGCGGTCACCATACAGGCGCCGTCTCAGTTCGAGCGCTTCGCGATAGATCGGCTCGGCCTCGGCCATGTCGCCTTTGTCCATGAGAATGCTGCCGAGACGGTTGAGCGTGTCGGCCAGTTCCGCGGGCGAGCCCGCCTGTCGACGGAACGCGAGCGCGTCGCGGGCCAGTTCCGCGGCCCGGGCGTTCAGACCAAGACGGTTGTAGACATCGGCAATCGTCTCCATGAGGTCCGCGCGCGAGGCGGGCTGAAGTGTCGAATCTTCGGTGATCTTGGCCGCGCCTCGATCGAGCACTTCGCGCGCCGTCACGGTATTCCCGCGGGCCTCGCCGGGATCGGACACATTGAAGAGATCGACGAGAAAGCCCTGGATCCGCGCGGCCCGATCGCGCTCGCGCGCGACCCGCCGCGATTGCACCACGACGTTGACGGTCGCACCGGCAATCAGGGCCACGATGGCAAGTGCGGCCGCTACACCCCATCGGTTTCGGCGGATAAACTTTCCGGTCCGGTACCAGACGCTGTCGCGGCGGGCGCTCACGGGCCGGCCTTGGAGATACGCACGGATGTCCGCCGCAAAAGCCGCCACCGACGGGTACCGCCGCTTCGGCTCTTTGCGAAGCGCGGTGAGAAGAATGGCGTCCAGATCGCCACGCAGCCGAGACTGCAGTCGCTCGGGAGTGCCTTCGCGCGTGCTGCTCACGGCGAGTGGCGTGAGCTCCGCCGCCCCGCTTTCCCCTGACTGGAGGCGCAACGTGCGGTTGACCGCCGCGCTCGGCAGCTCGGGTTCCTGGTCGGCGATCGCGCGCAGTACTTCGAGGGGATTGTTCGTCTGCAGATGATAGGGACCGCGGCCGGTGAGGATTTCGTACAGCAGAACGCCCAGCGAATAGATGTCAGTGGCCGTCGTCAGCGGCTCACCGCGGACCTGTTCGGGGCTTGCATACCATGGAGTGAAGGCTGGTACGGTGAACGCCGTGGCGTCGGGAACGGCACCCGTATCGAGCAGCTTCGCGATGCCGAAATCGAGCAATCTCGGCACACCATCCGGTGTGACCAGGATGTTGACGGGCTTGAGATCCCGATGAATGACGAGCTCGTGGTGCGCGTACTCGACGGCGGCGCACACGTCGAGAAACAGCGTGAGCCGCTGGACCGTCGTCAGCCGATGCTGGTCGCAGTAGACATCGAGGGGCTTGCCCTCGATGAACTCCATGACGAGGTACGGCAGGCCCTCCGCGGTCGCGCCACCGTCGATCAGGCGCGCGATGTTGGGGTGCTCGAGCCGCGCGAGAATCCGGCGCTCGCGCTTGAAACCTTCTTGCGCCTCGGGCGACGTGAGCGCTCCGCGCGTCACCTTGATCGCGACTCGTTTCTCAAACGTCTGGTCGGCGCGGGAGGCCAGGTAGACGGTCCCCATCCCTCCGCGCCCGATCTCGCGCTCGACGACGTAGGTTCCGATGCGAAATCCTGGGAGGAGCTGCGGACCGTCGACCGACGGGGTGGTTATCTTGCTGGAGACGTTGGTGGGCTCTCGCGCCTCACTCGTTTCGCGGCTGTCGTCGAAGGGAGACTCGTCCTGCGGAGAACTCACGGAGGGTAGCGTACTACACGGCTCCAGGCTGCCGGCTTCAAGCTTCGGTGTTGGCCGCCGGCTCAGGGCGCAAGGGCGGGTGGAGCTACGACCGCCCGAGTCGCAGCCTGAGGCTTATCGCTCGCGGCCAACGCGCTCGGCTAGTTTGGCGAGACGCTCGTCCGCCGCGCGCATCGTCTCGTCCTTCTTGCAGAAGCAGAACCGCAGCTTCGTCCTGCCCGACGCGGCATCGCTGTAGAAGCTGCTGCCCGGCACGGCCGCCACGCCGACATCGGTGACGAGATAGCGCGCGAACTCGACATCGTTGGAGAATCCGAAACCCGCGACGTCGGTCATGATGTAGTACGCGCCGTACGGCTTGTAGCAGATGAACTGATGGCGCTCGAGGATCTCGAGCAGCGTGTCGCGACGCCGAAGATAAGCTGACGCGAGGTCTTTGTAGTATTGCTCGTCAAACCCCAGGGCGAGAGCGCCCGCCTCCTGAAGCGGCGCCGCGGCGCCCACGGTCAGGAAATCGTGCACCTTGCGGATCGCCCCGGCGAGCGATGGAGGCGAGATCGCCCAGCCGACGCGCCAGCCGGTCACGCTGTAGGTCTTCGAGAGCCCGTTGATGGTGATCGTCCGCGACGCCATGTCGCCGATGCTCGCCATCGGGATATGCTCGCGGCCTTCGTAGACCAGGTGCTCGTAGATCTCGTCGCTCAGAGCGATGACATCCCATTTCTCGCACAGCCCGGCAATGAACTCGAGCTCCGATCGCGTGAACACCTTCCCCGTCGGATTGTTCGGCGTGTTGATGATGAGCGCTCGCGTCCGTGAGTTGAACGCGGCTGCGAGCTCGTCTCGATCGAACGTCCAGTCCGGCTCCCGCAGCCGCACGTAACGAGGCTTGGCGCCCGACAGAATCGCGTCCGGGCCGTAGTTCTCGTAGAACGGCTCGAAGATGATCACCTCGTCGCCCGGATCGACCGTCGCCATGAGCGAGGCGATCATGGCTTCTGTCGATCCGCAGCAGACCGTCACCTGCTCGTCGGCTGAGACGGGGACGCCGTAACGGCGCGCGAACTCGCGGGCAATCGCCTCTCGAAGGGGCCGGGCGCCCCACGTCACGGCATATTGGTTGACGTCGGCCTGGATTGCCGCGCACGCCGCCGCCTTGATGGCCGCGGGCGCCGGAAAATCGGGAAACCCTTGAGAGAGATTGATCGCCTTATGGCGTTGTGAGAGCCGCGTCATCTCGCGGATGACCGACTCGGTGAACTGCGTCGCTTTCAGCGAACCGCGGGGTTTCATGGGATGCCGGGTCTCTGGGCTACAGGCTTCGGTCTACAGGCTTCAGCAAGAACATTTGCACCGCATATGCGTGCAACGGGCCGTGCCCGGAGCCCGCAGCTTAGATCGTGAAGCCTGTAGCCCGGAGCCTGGAGCCTGGAGCCCGTAGCCTGACTTGCCCCTATCCTACCGCGATTTCTTCGTCGTCTTCGTCGTCGACTTGCTCGCGACGGGCTTCTTTGTCGCAGACTTCTTGGTGGACGTCGTCGTCGGTCTCGTGGTGGCCGGCTTCTTGACAGCTGGGGTCTTGACCGCAGCTGGAGCCGGTGCGCGCGGAGCCGGCGCCATCGCCGCATCGTCTGCCTCCCCCGCGTAGAGGCGTCTGTAGTCCTCCGACGTGCCCAGGATCTTCTTCACATAGTTCTGCGTTTCCGGGAATGGAATGTCGTCGATGAACTCGTCCTGGGCGAGACCGGGCCGCTCGGCGATCCACCGCGCGACGCGGTACTCCCCCGCGTTGTAGCTGGCGAGCGCGTAGTGATCGCCGCCGAACTTCTTGCGCAGATCCGAGAAGTACGCCGTGCCGAGCTTGACGTTGGTTTCCGGCGTCTCGAGCTGCGCCGTCGTGTACCGTCGCAGCTTGAGCGTCCTCGCATAGCGGCGGCCCGTGGCGGGTACGAGCTGCATCAGGCCGATCGCGTTCGCATGGGACCTGATGTCGGGCACGAAGGTGGATTCCTGCGCGATGAGCGCCGCGATCATGTAGGGGTCGAGCTCGTAGCTGAGCGAGTTGCGACGGATCAGCGACCAGTAGTTCAGGGGAAAGACAACCTTCAGCAAGTCCGGCGGCAGCTGCTCGCCTCCGGCCGCCATGTACTGTGGATAGGCTTTCTTCATCGCGGAGATGCCGCGCCGCAAATCTCCGTCGTGAGAGTAGGTCCACGCCAGCGTGGCCTGGACGACAGGCGATTCGCCCCACACGCGTTGGGCGTACACCATCTCGTCGGCAGCCTGCTCGTCCAGATCGAGCGAGAGGAGGAGTCGGATCAGATCCGCATTCGGCGGCAGGTCGGTGTCCCCGGCGCCGGAACCGCCGCTCTTCGGCAGCCCTTCGGTGGACGTATCCGGCATCGCGCGAACACCCTCGGCGCGCCGGTCCTTCCGGTCGCGGAGGATTCTGGTCGCGAGCCGGCCGTAGTAGGAGTTCAGGTAGTCGGTTGTGACGACCGCGTAGCGATCGTTCGCCGACGCGGGATCGCCCAGCCGATCGCGCGCGCGTGCTGCCCAGTAGAGATAGGAAGGCCGGTAATCTGATCGTGAGTACGCCGACGCGGCGGATTCGAAGATGGACGCCGACTCCGCGAAGCGGCCGTTCTTGTACGACCACCATCCCGCCTTCCATGATGCGCGCTCCGCGTATCGACCGCTTGGAAACCGTGCGCTCAGCTCGCGAAACACTGCATCGGCCTGCGGATCGTCATTCACCAGGATGTAGTGCGTCGCGAGGTTGTTCAGTGTTTCCTCGGCCCACGGACTGTCAGGGAACTGGTCGACGAGTGTTCGCGCGAGCCGCACGTACTCGTCGTGATCGCCCAACTCGCGGGTCGCCGTCAGATAGAAGAATCGCGCCTCAGCCAGGCGTGACGCGCGCTCCTGAAATGGGGCGAGTCCATCGCGTGCGGCACGGTAGCGCCGAAGGTAGTTGTCGGATTCCGCAAGGCGGAGCGACACGAGCTCACGGTCGTCGTCGCTCATCGGCCGGATTCGTTCGAACGCACTGCGGGCCTCGGTGTATTTCCTCGCGCCAAACAGGCGTTCCGCCCGGCCCAGATCGAACCGGTAGCGTTCGTCCTCGGTCATGCCGGGCAGCGCACTCATGCCGAGTCGCTGCAGCTCGCCCTGCGCTTCGAGCGCCCGATCGGATAGCGGAAATTCATAGTAGACACGCGCGTACGCCTGACTCGCGCGGCCGCGGTCCTGGCTCGCCTCTGCGGCGCGGGCCAGCCGCATCCACACATCCTCGGGTGTCGTCGTTTTCGTCTGCGCGAGCCGTTCGTAGATCGCGAGCGCGAACTGGGGATCGTTCAGCGCCTCGGCCACCTCGGCCTGCTGAAGCGGCACGGCCTCGGCGAGATATCCGGCGAGGTGTTTCTTGGCGAGCGCGTCGAGCGTTTCCCGTGCATCCGCCGTGCGGCCCAGCTTCAGCTGGGCGATCGCCGTGGAGTACACCCCGTAGTCGGCAAGGGGCGTCGCGGCGAGCTCGGGCGTGCTCAAAAGCGGCATGGCTTCAGCGAAGCGACCAGACTCCATGTTCCGGATGCCGGCGGCGAATCTTGCGAACGCGCCGGATCGTGCCAGCGTCCGCTTCGCTTCTTCGGTGGGCACGAGCCAGAGGCGTGAGAAATCGGATGGAAACGGCGCCTGCAGTGCGGCGCTCGAGGCAGCCGCCGACGGACGTGGTGCGCGATGGGCGAGCGTGTGAAATCCGGCTGGCGACGGGACCAGCGCGAGCGCCAGGACGGCAGTCGAGCGACCCAGGACTTTGCAGCCGAGGGAAACCAGGCGGACCATGGGATCAGTCAGATCTCTAGCGACGCGTCGATCCGTTCCTCCTTCCGTTCTATCGGATGAGGAGCATTATGAGAGTTCGGATGGCGAAGGTCAAGGCCGGAGTCAGCCAATAACCTCAATATTTCTAATGGTTTGACTGCCATGGCCGGGTGCCCTACAATGGTGGTTTGCGGGTCGCGCGGACCTCGAGCGAGGGCGTCCGCGCGACATCTTCTGTGGGGGCGATACGGTTTCGACGGGGGTGCTGGATCGCGGGACGCATGCCGAGCGCCATCGACTCGTTAATCCGGTGGAAAACAACCTAACTGCGAATACGCAGTACGCACTCGCTGCTTAATTAAGCAGCGACGTCCACCCCGTTCTCGCCTGTGGGGCGGGACTGGATGTCATGACAGCAGGCTGGTTTCCGGTTGCCGCCCTGACGGCCGGGCACGAGACAATTCGGGGCTAGTCTCCGCCGCTTTTGGCCGCGTCCTGACGGTGGGGATGAAATTTCGGATGCGGACACGCATGTAGTGGTCCCCCGGCGACGTACTTTCGGACGCGGGTTCGACTCCCGCCGCCTCCACCAATTTCTTCGCGTGTTTCGGGCATTTCAGCCCGAAGTTCCCGCCGCCTCCCCACTGGCTCCACGACTGCCAGGGTTCGTTGCGCTCGAGCAGGCGGATGGCCGCCTCCAACGCGGCCGGGCTCAGGTGCATGTACCGCTGTGTCGTGCCCAGATCCCGGTGTCCCGCGAGTTCCTGAATGGCGCGCGAGGGTGCGCCTTGCATGGCCAAGTGCGAGCAGAAGGTGTGACGGAGGATGTGCACTCCCTTCTGCACCTTGGCGCGCCGGGCCACGCGTCGCATGATCCCCTGCACGACCTTCTGTGTCAGCGGCTGGCCGTCGTGATCAATCAGGACCCTGGCGTGTCGTGAGTGACGGGCCCCGCGCAGCGCCTCTGCGAGACGTGACGTGAGCGGCACGTGGCGCACCCGCCCACCCTTGGGGGCCGTGACGTGGCCCTTCCACTCGGACCGAGCCACGCACAGACGACCCTTCGTGAGATCCACGTCCTTCCATTCCAGCGCCATCATCTCGCCGCACCGCAGCCCTGCTTCGCCGCCCAGCAGCACGATCAGATACGCCATGTCGTCGGTCTCACGCGCGGCTTGCACCAATCTCTCAAAGGCCTCGAAGCTGTGAAACGTTGCGTCGGCCATCATCGTCCGCACGACCTTGATCGCGCATGGGCGACGCTCGATGACATTCCACTCCTGCGCCGTCTTCAGCAGCACATTCAGCACGCTGAGGATGTTGTTCACCGTCTTCCCGGACTTCTTCACCAGCGCGGCTTTCAACCGCTGCACGTCTTCCGTCGTGATCTCGTCGAGCCGCATCGCTCCGAATCGTGGAAGTAGGTGCAGGCGGATGATCGCTTCCTTCGCCGCGATTCCGCTCGGCTTGTGCTGGTTCGCCTTGACGTACCCCTCGAGAAATCGCGGCGCAAATTCCTTCAGTGTGGGCACCTCCCGCGGAGCCAGGGACTGTCGCTTCGGCTTTCCCTCTTTGAGGAGCACGCGCTCACGCTCCTGGGCCCATCGTCGTGCAGCGGCCTTTCCAACGACTGGCGCCTGCCGTCGTTCTCGCAGCTTGCTCCCGTCGGGGAAGAGGATGCGAATGTCCACCTCCCACACGTTGTCCGTCCCGTCGCATTGCCTCAGCGTCACGCTCATCGGTTTCTGCTTGTGTGTGGCTAACAAGCCTCACCGGATCGCACCCCCATGCGGGCGGTTGAGCCGATGTCCACACATTCGCTCAGGAGCCAGCCCGCAGCAAGGTCAATAGATCGGGCGAAGCAATGGCGACAGGTGGGCGCGCCGGCACCCAGAACGGGCACTGGCAACTGCTACAGTAGATGGTGACTGCGAAGCACTTGGGCGCGAGCGAGGAGGGAGCCCGTAGCTCAGTTGGATAGAACATGGGACTTCTAAGCCGGGGGTCGCAGGTTCGAGTCCTGCCGGGCGCGCCACTTGTTTCCGGTCTATTCCGGTCACATGGGTGACAGTTTATTCCGAAGACATAGGTAACACGTTCGGCCCAAACGGATTGTCGATCGGTTCGAGCCGGCACGTCTGATCATCGAAATAGCCCAAATCGTAGTGCATGAAGGAGACGAGCCAGATCCGCTCGCCGACCTGCGTAACGCCCACATTCTGTCCCGCAAACACCTGGCTGAGATTCACCTTCCGGCCCTTGAAGCAAATCCGGCCGCAGTGGGTGACGGCGATCGTCTGGTCATGGAACGGGTAGGTCAGGTCCTCCAGGCCACGATAGACGCGCAGTGACCGCGCGTAGACCTCGGCCGGGACTTTCATGTCCAAGGCCTGGTGCGGCCGCTCCTGGTTGTACTGCTCGACGAACGCATCGAAGCGGGCCTGCTGCTGGAGGACGTTCCCCGCGGCCGGCTTGGTGGCTTCCTTTTTGAGCGTCAGATGCATCCGCTCGTGCCGGCCGTTCTGTTGCGGATGACCCGGTTTGATGCGCTCGATCTGAATCCCGAGGCGAAGCCACCAGACGGCCAGCTTGCTGAGCCCGTAGAGGGCGTGCGCCGAGGCAAACGGCACCCCGTTGTCGGTCCGGATCACCTGCGGCAGCCCGAACTCCTTGAACGTCCGTCGAAGACGGTGAAGGCGAATGTCTCCTGGGTCGTGGTCAGAGCCTCGCAGGTCAGCAGATACCGGCTGGCGAAGTCGGTGATCGTCAGCGGGTAGCAGTACCGCCGATTCCCGAGCATGAACTCGCCCTTGTAGTCGGCGCACCACAGCGCGTTCGGGTCGGTCGGCCGCGACAGCGCGGTGCCCGTCGCCGTGTGGCGCCGCCGTCGTCGCCGGTGCACCAGGCCGTGCCGATCGAGCACCGCGTGGACCGTACTGATCGCCGGCAGGTGCGGGCCCGTGAACGGCTGGCGCAGCTTCTCGCGGATCTTCGGCGCCCCCCAGCCCGGGTACTCGCGCTTCAGGCGGACGATCGTCGCCTCGATCGGCGCCGGCAGCCGATTCGCCTGGCGATGCGGCCGCCGGGTGCGGTCGCTGAATGCCTGCACCCCGCAGTCTTTGTAGCGATCGAAAACCTTGTAGCCGGTCTTCCGCGAGATCCCGAACTCGGCGCACAGGGGCGCCATCTTCTCGCCCTCGAGCAGGCGGGCGACAAACCGGAGCCGCTCGTCCATGATGTGACACTCCTTCCAAGGCATGCCCCCTCCTCTGAAGGGGCAAAAGTGTCACCCATGTGTCCGGAATACCGTGTTACCTATCTCTCAGGAAGGACAAGAGAATTCGCCGATTTCTCCCCACCAGGAAAACTCTGGGCGAACACACATCGAAAAAAGTGACCGGTCCCGGGTTGGGCAGTTTCGACGCGCTCGAGGCGGCTTCAGGCTGATTCAGGTGATTTTGAACCCGCGATGAGAGTCGAAATCGGCGGCGATCACCGGCCATGTATTCCGGAGGTCGCTTTACGGAGAGCCAAGCCGAATGGCATGGTGTGCTCGACATGAGCAACGAGCTGCGCGAACTGCGTCTCTCCATCGGCGTAGGACAACGCGCATTCGCTGCTCTGTTGTCGGTACCGCTCGAAACACTGCGCCCTTATGACAGTAGCCGACAACCAGTGCCTATTCCGCTTCTGCACCGTGCGCGGGCGGCGGTGGCGAGGCACCTGCGTCAGTCCGAGCTCTTGCCGCTTAGTCAGCTCGCCACGGAGTTGCACGTGCACCTACGCACGTTGCAGGCCGCAGCGCGAACTGGGCGGCTCGACGCCCACTTCCGGGTGAGGTCGGTCTTCGGACGGCCCATTGGCCTAGCGTCACGCGAGGCGGGCGAGCGGTTTCTCGCGACGCACTACCGTCGCTTTGGCGGGCAGCGCGCGTGCCCTCCGCCATTGCCAATGGTGCCCGACGATTACGACGTCAGGGTTCGGAATCTCCGTGGTCGACTACGACTCACCCAAGGCGAACTGGCGCATCGGATCGGCGCGGCAGGCAAAGCTGTCATCTATCAGTGGGAATCGCGAAAGAGAAAGCCGTCACCAGTCTTGTGGCAACGGCTTCTCGCTTGTCAAGACGTCGCGGCTCGCTCAAAATCAGTCCGACATTGATTACGGTCTCCAGGGCCGTCCTGCCCTCACACCGCGCTCGCCTCCTCACGTGCTCAACAATTGATAACGCTCGGTGGATGGCCTGCAGCAAACGCGTGGAAATCAGCCTCGGTAACGTAGGGCCAGCACCGTAATATCATCGCTCTGTTTCGCGCCGCGACAGAAATCAAGGAGCGTGGCCAAGATCGCATTGATCACTTCAGCCGGCTCGGTCTTGCCATCCGATTGAAGATAGGACACCAGGCGCTCATCGGTGAATTCCTCTTGAGACGCGCTGAGGGCCTCAGTAACGCCGTCGCTAAACACAACGACAAGGTCTCGCGGTTCAAGGGTAACTGTCCCTTCCTGGTAAGTCGACTCCTCAAACACGCCTAGCACGGGCCCGCCGAGTTCCAAGCGAAGAGGGTGCTGACCTCTGAGCACAATAGGTGGGTTATGACCAGCGTTGCAATACTGCAATCGACCATCATGCGACAGCACGCCGTAAAACATCGTGGCAAAACGCGCATCAATCGGCCGCCGTAACAATTCCCGGCCTACCCGCTCCAACGTCTGCGCCGGGCCCAACCCGAGATGCGAGTGCGCTCGAAAGATACCGAGCACCACCGCACTAAGCAAAGCAGCCGGCACACCCTTTCCCGCCACATCACACACCGCGAAGCCGAGATCACCGGAAGAAAAGTCTACATACTCAAAGAAATCACCGCCGATCGCGTGGCAGGGAATCGTAGCGGCATGTGCTATGAACGACGTCGCCGAGCGTGAAGCCTGCGGCAGAATCGCTTTCTGCATCTGCGCAGCCGTCTCGAGATCCCGAATGATGCGCGAGGCCTCGGCTACGAGGCTCTCTAGCGCCGTTTGGGCGAACGTCACCGATCGCGCGAGGCCGTCAAGGTACAGAATTCCCACTGCTTGTTGAGCATCCGCCCGGACAAGCAATGACTGGAACTGCGTACGATCGATGGACCCCGTCTTCCCCATGACGGTGCTCTTTGAGGGACTCTCGGCGCCAATTGGTATCGCAATCGTGATTCCTCGATCCGACGGAGATTGTGATGCTGTGACCTCGAATTCATGCGGACTACTTCCACGTTGCCGCAAAGAACCGTCAATCCTTTCAGGAAGGACGAAGCTGCCTGTTGAAGTCGTCTCGGCAGTCGCATCCGAGTCATCAAGGGTCAAACCGATCGAAGCCAAATCGAGGCGCATGATGCCTCCCGTCTCAGCCCCGGTAAGCTCGACAGCCGATGCCTTCAGCGCTTCGAGGACTTCATCGACCAGCGGGCCCGTGCCTACCTCTCGTAACCGTCGTGTGAATACTTCCCTCGCCTGCTCGACCGAGGGGTGCGGAGGTGTTCGCTTTGATCTTTGAAAAAGGCGGCGAAGGCTAAACATAGGCCACCCAAAATGAAAAACTGGCGACGGTCGGCAGATGGAACAGGAAACTCTACTACACCCTAGGACAACGGATGCCACTTAGCCATCGGATGCAAGTCCGCAACCAACGACACGTGTCATCGCCGACTTCTCCGGTCCTCGCTCGTCGGCCAAATGGGTCTGGCCGGAATAGACTTGGTCGCTAAGGTGCGCGCCAGCTCTTGAGGCCGAACAAAGGGACGAGAACGGTAGCTCGGTGGGATCGTCCCGCGAGTGATCACCGGCCTACCACGCCTGGGGTCGCACTCGGCGGATTTGGCGTCCACCAGCTTGCAGTGCGCGACGCCGTGCTGAGCCGGCCGGCGAATCCACAGTGGGTCGCGAACCGAGTCCCGGCCAAGCGAGACCTGACGAACCCCGATTATTGGACTAACGTGTTGGTGTTGCACTCAAGTCTCGCCCGGTGGTTCTAGTCCCTGCGAATTCTCCGCGGCAATTCTTCACCCGCGTCGCGCCGGTTTCAAGCCGTGCCTGGCGCGATACGCCCCTAGGGCCTTACACGCAGTCTAGCCTTGGCGACAGCCACTGGCCGGGTGAGCCGCGCTCAGTTGGGTTCGAATAGCGCCAACGGGAACGCGTTGCCCTCAGCCAGCGCTCCGGCGTTGTTCGGATGCAAGTGATCGCCGCTGTCGTAACGCGGCAGCAGTTGTGTGGTATGGGCCGGGTCGCGCAACACCGCGTCGAGGTCGACCACGCCATCGAACGCGCCGCTGCTACGGATCCATTCGTTCACTGCCTCGCGTACTCGCTCCTTGTCCGGTGTATAGAATGTGACTTTGGGCGAGTCCAGGAACGAATCCTCGAACGGTCCGTTCGTCGTGCCGATGACGCGAACTCCCTTTTGATGCGCCCGCGTAATGAGCTGGCGATAGCCGTCGATCACGCGTGCAGCGCTCATGCTCTCCGCGGCCGGGGTGAGTGAACCGGGGAACGCAATGTCGTTGATGCCGAGTCCGATGATGACGTACTTTACGCCGGCCTGATCGAGCACATCCCGATCGAAGCGGGTGAGGCCGGCCTGGCCGAGTGCGCCGCCAAACGAGGCGGCCGGGCTATCATCGAGCAGACGATTCCCGATGATGCCTTCGTTCAGCACCCCCACCTCCCCTCTGCTCGTGGCACGCTCCCGTAGCCGCTCGGCCAACACATCGGGCCAGCGCCCGTTGGTGTCCGTCGTCGTCCCGTCGCCATCCGTGAGCGACGAGCCGAATGCCACAACGGTCGCGCCGTGCGGCGACGCGGCGACATCGACTCCGGATAGAAACGGCCACGAACTCATCGTGTTCAGGACGGGGAACACCGGTTGTCCTGTGCAGTCTCCAGTGGCGGGAGCGACGTAGCTCGTCTGCTTGGCCAGGATGTGTATCGTCGTCACCTCCGTGGACTCGGGGAGGAACAGGCTCACCGCCAAGTCCGATCCTGCCGGCAGCGCCAGCGCCACCGCGTCGCTCACGACCGTTGAACTCACAGGGACACTGGTCGACGGTTGGCCGCCGAACGTGAGTCTTCGGTCCGACTCAGGATCAATCTGCGCCTCGGTCGTGCGGCGCGCCACATGCGCAGCGCCGATCAGCAGGGGCTTCTTACCGAAGATGTTCGAGACTTTGATTCGGATTTCCGGCCCGCCAATGCTTGTGTGCACGATGAGTCGCAGCGTCTGATTGCGGTAGATCGTGCGCGGACCAGGGAAGGGGGCTTGCGGGGAGGCGGCCCACGTACCGATCCAGTTCCTCCCGGGTTGACTCGGCGATGGAAACGGCACGGCGTTGGGGACACCGGGCCCAAGGGCAATGACCGAGGCGGCGAAGGCGAGAAGAGAACGATTCATCGGTATGTACTCCAACTTCGCAAGATTACATTCAGTCGGACCAACATTGGGCTCGATCCTCGTCTACATTGCTCGATGCTCGCGGTAATCGGCAGTTCGTGAGACGGGGGCTCGCTCCGCGCGATCTGTGCCCACGGCACGCCCGTAGCTCACTTGGATAGAACATGGGACTTCTAAGCCGGGGGTCGCAGGTTCGAGTCCTGCCGGGCGCGCCATTTCCTAAAGAATTTGCCGATTTCTCCGTACCAGGAAAATGCTGGGCGAACACAAATCGAAAAAAGTGACCGGTCCCCTGTTGGCGATTTCGACTCGCTCGAAGTGCCTTCAGTCGGATTCAAGTGACTTGAGCCCGGGTCGAGAATCGAAATTGGCGGCGATAACCGGCCATGAATGCCGAAGGTCGCTTTACGACCGACCGTCGTGAATGGCATCGTGTGCTCCGTGATGAACGAGCTTCGCGAACTGCGTCGATCGATAGGCCTCGGGCAGCGCGAGTTTGCCGCCCTGCTGTCAGTTCCTCTGGAGACACTCCGAACGTGGGACAGTGGACGGCGACCGATTCCGGCACCCATGCTTCACCGAGTTTCGATCGCCGCGGCTCATCATCAACGACAGCACGAGCTGTTGCCACTCGACCAGCTGGCCAAGGAACTCGGCGTACACATCAGGACGTTGCAGGCCGCCGCTCGAACGGGAAGACTCGACGCGCATTTCAGTGTGCGGTCGGTCTTCGGACGTCCGATCCGCTTCGCATCGAAAGCCTCTGGGGAACAGTTCCTCGTCAGGCATTATCGGTGCTTTAGCGGCCAGCAAGTCTGCCCTCTTCCCCTACCGACTGTTCCTGACGACTACGATGAGCACCTACGAGATCTGCGAAGGCGCATGCGGCTGACGCAAGACGCATTGGCTCGACGGATTGGCGCGGCCGGAAAGGCCGTCGTGTACCAGTGGGAGTCGCGAAAACGGACGCCGTCGCCCGTGCTGTGGCAACGCGTACTAGGGCTGGCGGAGCTACGACGACCGTCGGCAGTTCGTCGAGCGTGACGCCTTTCCCCATCGTCCGCGGGGCTAGCGCTTGCTCATGCGCACACACAGTGTCCCCGCGCGTGCGGTTCTAACCGCTGACCACGACATGAAACGTTAGAGTTCGCTGCACCCGACCCACTCAGCCCCTTGTGTGTCGATTTCACATAGGATAGAGAATCTACATCGAGAATCTACGACATGGCACTGGATCTAGCGGACTCGCTAGTAATCTTTGTCCCTGGCATTATGGGTTCCGTCCTGAGGTATCGGGGGCCTGACCGGCACGGCAATGCCACAGAGGAGGTTCTTTGGGGCACTGACGGGCTCGGGAATCTGGACGTCCTCAGCAGAACACCGGAGAGAATGAGGGCTCCTGGATACGCCCACAGTGTCATCCGATCTGTGATTACAATCGGCTCGGGAGAACGGGACATCTACGGGAGCTTGATCAGTTTCTGTTTAAGCAGCTCAGGTCTTGGGTTGAGCGAAGGAGTCAGTTTCAGTCCTTTTCCTTACGACTGGCGCAACGACAATGTTGTCTCGGCTGACGGCCTGGCGCAAAGAATTCGTGCGCTAGATCCGACCGACGAAAAGCATTTGTATCTCATTGCTCACAGCATGGGTGGCTTGGTTTGCCGCGTAATGATTAATAGACACCCTGAGATCGGGCGACGCGTACGCTTCTTATTTCAGATCGCATCCCCGCTCGAAGGCTCGCCAAAGGCTTTTTGGACGCTTAACAAGTATCCTGAGTTCTCACCGTTTATTGATCTTTTCTATCTGCGAAAGCATCTCCTGCACCCCGATCGACGGGCCCAGCTCCTGCTCGCGGTTCAGAGTTTCACCTCAATGTTCCAGCTTCTACCTCCACGGCACATCAATGCGCTCATTGGGCCAGGCGGTGCAGAGTATCCTTCGGTGCATCCGGACGCCTGGCCGATGCAGCTGCAGAGTCAGCTTTCCAGGGCTGAGGCGATTCAGTCTCTTCTCGACGTCCCAACCCATATTGCGGTGCATTGCATTTATTCGGCGAAACGGGCAACGCTATGGCGATTCGTAGTCGATCGCTTTTGGACAATCACAGGAAGTGAGAAGAAGCGAGATGGTGACGAAACGGTTCCAGCAAGCAGCGCGCGCGCGCGCGCGCTCAAGTAGTAGTCTCGAGTTTGAGGTTGGTGGTGAGATGACCGAGCACACCGCTCTTTGTCGCAATCCAGAAGTACATCGGCTGCTGAAGGAGGCCATCTCGTGACCGACGACCTTTCAGCGCAGTTGCCATCTTGGCTTCTGGATCTCGGACCAGTGGAGCTGTCATTGTTCTCGAGTTCGATTGTTGCCGGTGGGGATCTGGCCTACTCAATCACAGTTAGGTTGGGCCCTTCGGAACCGGTGCCTGCGTTGATCCAGCTCACTGAGGATGGGGCTGCAGTCGCCGAATGGCCAGTCAAAGTCCCGACGAAACGGGCGACTGTAACCATCCCGAATAATTTGCAGCCTGGAACCTATGAAGTCGTGATACGACGCGACAGCTGGGAATTGGACGCACTCCCACTGATCCTCGAAACGCCCGCAGACGTGGAAAGGTCCAAGACATACGAGTCTGCTCTGTCTTCAAGCGACAGGTTCATGGAGGCCCTCAGAGCGCGGAAACTGGAGGAAGCCTACGTTCACGCGCAAGCCGCCGCCTCGGCATACACGTCTCTCAGCTCTCCCACCACGGCTGCCAGGCTGCTTCGCGAATGCGCAAGTGCTCTCCTTGCCGGAGGGAACTCGGCCCTGGCGTCAGCTGCAGCGTTTAGAGCTCTTGAACTCTACCGTGACGCAAACGACATAAAGAGTGCGGAATCGGCCAAGCACCTGTTGACTAGGGCCCTCCGGCAAGTGCAGACGCTCGGTAGCCGCCCTAACGAGGAAATCGTCGGCAATAGTCCTGCGTTGCTGGATGCATTGCGAAAAGTCGAGCAAGTAGCTTCAACCGACACCACAGTGTTGATCGTAGGCGAAACTGGCTCAGGGAAAGAACTCTTCGCGCGGGCGGTTCACAACCGCAGCGGTCGCAGCAATAGGCCGCTGATTGCTGTGAACCTTGCGGCCATCCCAGCCACAATGCTTGAAAGCGCGCTATTCGGACACATTAGGGGTGCGTTCACTGGCGCGTTCGGAAACGCTCAGGGTCGACTTGAGATGGCTGACGGTGGAACTGTGTTTCTCGATGAAATCGATGAACTCCCGCTCGAGGTTCAAGGGAAATTGCTGCGCGTACTGCAAGAGGGGCGGTTTGAGCCAGTCGGCGGCGGTCTGTACGGTCAAGGTTAATATCAGAGTAATTGCCGCGACCAATAGAGATCTCCGAAAGGCAGTACGGCAGAAGAAGTTCCGCGAGGATCTCTACTATCGCCTTTGCGTCTTTCCGATTGAAGTTCCACCTCTCAGGCAGCGTAAGTCAGATATCGGTATCCTGGCCGAATTCTTCGTGGAACGTTTTTCTCGCGAGCTCGGAAAGCACATAAGAGGTTTCGATGACCGAAGTCTCGATATCATGCTGCGGTACGAGTGGCCAGGTAACATTCGCGAATTGAAAAACGTAATCGAACGAGCCGTTATTCTTGCTAGTGGACCGGCGCTCGAACTCAAGAGCGTGTTATTGGGACAGAGCGTCGCACCAGGGAGCGGCTCGCTGGCTGATTACGAGCGCGATTACATACTGCAGGTGCTCAAGGGCACACGAGGCGTCGTGACTGGCGAGGCTGGTGCCGCTAAGATTCTGGGGCTTCGTCCGAAGACGCTCAGGGATCGAATGAAGAAACTGGGTATTTCCGTGAGATTCGATTTGAAGTCCGAGGGATGACAGCTCTCGTTGATGCGGACGGATGCAGAGGACTGCTCGGCCGATCCCTCTGCACCCTCACCAGCCGTTGCCAGCTACACTCAGCTCTCCCGAGCGCCGTAGCAAGCAGGATGCGCGTCGTGACGGAATCCTTTCAGGTGTAGAACTCAGCGTCGATTCCGAGCGCCATTCAGAACGGACCGCCACGCTGGCATGCGAGGACGGCAACGACCGTAGGATCTACACACAGCACGTCGCGTTCACGGGTTTCGCTCGATGAAATCACGCTGTAGTTCGCCAACAATGTGATCTATCCGCCGAGCGAGGACTTAACCCAAAGAAGCCATCTTTCAGCGGGCATGAGACGTCATGATCACCCGTAGATTACCTTCCAGTGAACTTCGCAAGCTAGGTCTCGGTCAACCTCTCACAGGTTGGGTTCGCCCATCCGACCCTCGTGGCCCTAGGAACTGGAAGCAAGCCATCCCGGACAACGAAGTGCTCAAGGTCTTCCGGCATCACGAAATCGATCACTCGAGACCCAGCAGCCCGTCGGCTGCGTGTATGTGCTAAACGCGCAGTGAAAAGAAAGTGAGATGATGAGTGTGTTTGGGCGCCCGCCGGCTGGTTCGGCCGTTTGCGTCTCCCTTCATCCACCTTCATCGGCGGTTCAAGCTTCCAGCGGAGCTTTACACATGCGCATGGAGGCACACATTCGCCCTTGAGCGTGAATGAAGCGGAGGGATTTGGCCGTCTTGCAGGTTCCTGCTACGAAACAATCAGTTACTTCGGAAAACTGGAGCGCCCACAATGATCCGCGTTTCTGTGGATATTTCTGGCGACCGGATAATGTCCGAGGAGGTGTAAGATGCCGGCCGACAGTAGGATGAAGACGGCCCGACGCCCCTGCCCGCTTTGCGTAGCTTGCGCGTCGGCGTGAGGGTTCTACTTCAATAATAGTTAGGCGGCTGGGCGGACAAATGAGGAGTACGATGTCTGATTCAGAAGACAGGCAAGAGTGGCAGGCGGTAGCAGCGCGTGCATTGGCCTTTCTCGCCCTCCATCAGGCGGGGCTTCGAGAAAAGGACTTGGCGACCCAAGGTCGGTTCTTGGAGAGCCTAGGACTGCCGCGTCGCGAGACGGCTGGTCTGCTAGGCACGTCCCCAGCGTCTCTGACTGAGTTACTCCGGCAGGCGCGGCAGAAGGGGAAGGGGGGGTCTCGTGGCAAAGCGAAGCGGCGCAGCGCAGGTCGGTAATCAGGCAGCCGGTGGCAGTGTGTCGCTTGATCGCCTAACCAACTTGGTCGCGTTGCTGCTCGTGAAAGCGGAGCCTCAGGCCGATCAGATTCGGACGCTCGCCTCGCCAGGATTCAGCAATACGGAGATCGCGCGACTCCTTGGGTTGACGGCGAACAACGTGAACGTTGCGCTGCACAGAATCCGTAAGAGGCAATAGTCCCCTTTAGCAAGAGGCAATAGTGCCCTTTAGCGTCTATTCAGAACCGTGGCCAAGATCAATGCCGATCTCCTCGAACGCCTGGCGACAAAGCTAGGAGTGACTAAGGGTCGCGTCTACTCCCTGATCGAAGCCAAGGTGCGGTCCAGTCACCTACCGCGGGACCTCGCGGCGATCGCATTGGCCGCGGAGCGTGGCATAGGAATCTCGCGATTCGCCACCAACGAGCAACTCGCAGAGATCCGTCAGGCAGCTGTAGCCGCCGCACCGCGCCCAGTGGTTCCTGACCTCGTAGCTCGTGCGCCATCCAGTCGGCCGGTGCCAAAGAAGGTCAAGAACACCAAGCGACGACGAGGCACAACTGTATTCGTGGTTCACGGCAGGGATTCCGCCGCGAGAGATGCGTTATTTTCATTCCTGCGATCCGTCGGATTGAAGCCCCTGGAGTGGACGCAGGCTCTCAAACTCGTTCGCAAAGGCTCGCCATACGTAGGAGAGGTGCTTGAGGCGGCGTTTAGAGAGGCAGCGGCCGTCGTAGTCCTGATGACGCCTGACGATGAGGCGCGCCTTCAGCGCTGGTTTGTGAAGCCAAACGACCCAGCGCACGAAAGGGAACTCACGGGACAGGCTCGTCCCAATGTTCTGTTTGAGGCGGGAATGGCCTTTGGCAAGGACTCAAATAGCACGGTTCTTGTACAGATCGGCGACATCAGGCCTTTCAGTGATGTCGGCGGGCGTCACGTGGTGCACCTCACCGATCTACCAACGAGCCGGCAGGAGTTCGTCACGAAGCTAGCCAACGCTGGCTGTAATGTCGATACGTCTGGCGCCGACTGGCTGACTGCTGGGACGTTCTCAGTCCAGCCGTCCAAACCCAAGCCGCAGCCGGCGAGCCGCCCCAAGAGGCGGAGACGCGCGGCTCGTGGCTGAGCGCGAAACGTTAGCTGGACAGAACGAAGCGATGCTGATTCCGAAGGATGAATGGGAAGCGTAAGATCTCGGGCGAGTGTGTCGAGGCCGCTGGTTTAGACATCGACTCAGGTTCGATCGTGAGCGGCGTGCCAAAGCAGCCGACATTCAATACACGATCGCCGGCGTCGGAGGATGGTTCGAATTGGTTGAGACGAGGACGAGACAACTGAAGAATGCCCACCAGAGCACCCGAGGTCCAAGATAATGGGCACCATACATTGTCAGAGTCTTTCTTGGCTGGACTGGTTCTCTTCTGCAGCCTCAACAAGGTCCAATGACAGCTCCTCGGCCATGAGGAACGCCGTGCGACTTCCTCAAGGATCGGTCGATCCTCGGCATGGTTGACCGGTATCCCACCACCGGTGCCAACACTGCTAGACCGTGAGGACAGAATACGGCATACTCGCTTCCATCCCGGTGCATGCGGTGACCCGCGTAAAGCTCGATCCCTCCTTCTTGAGTTCAAGTTTCTCTCTCGACACGTCGGCCGCGATCGTTGGGACCTGATGGAACTCGATCAGTCGGCGGCCGATACCTTATGCGCACGCTCATCTACAAGCGAACCCACCCAGGTGATCCCGATGTCCGAAGGGCGGTTCGGTATCTTCACGACTGCATGGGCCAAGTACGAACATGGGACTTCCAGGCGGTCATTGGCGTAGGTGGCACTGGCGCCGAACCCGAGTCCCACGGGTTGGCCGGCAAGTTGAACTGGATCGGTATCGGGCCGCACAAGAGACGGCGGCCGGTAAGCGCGGGCCGGTCGTCACCTTTGACCATTTCCTCTTCTATGGCTCTCAGGGGCCCGAGCTTCGCAAGACCTGGCCCCGCGGCTCGCCGCAAGGATCTACTCGAAGAACGTGCGCGTGCTCATGAACGGCCTCGACCCCGGCGAACGGGGAGGTAGTCGACAGCTCCTCGCCCTGGCCAAGGACGCTCCCCTTCCTACCGATGGTGCGCCGGAACCAGGCCCCAGACTCGCTCCGCGAAAGTCGATCAAGCGTTGTTCGAGCTAACCAGCTCCGGGCCCTGCCGCTCGAACCAATCCATGAATCGCTGCGGGTCGAGCAAGGCGGGTAGAACGGCGCTCCGCTGGAGATAGCCGTTGCGACTGGAAAGCCCTCCCCAGGTCTGCCAGGATCCCGCGATCACCCGATAGGCTCGATCTCGAAACCCACCGATCGGAATGCACCGGCGCAGTCGGCCACTAGGGCCGCGTTCGGCGCGAACGATGACATCGCTCCCCTCGTGCCCACACAGCGGGTGTGGGCGTTCTCGGACCACCGAGCTTCGGCGACCGACTCGAGGCGCACGACCTCGCTCCGCGGAAAAGGCCGACGAGCGCATAGACGAGCCGGTGCTGGCAATGCCGCCACCGGCCGGAGACCTGCTGTAGAAGACGACGACATCGCCGCGGCCGAGATCAGCAAGGCCCTTGCCGCGCCGCACGCCATTGTCGCCGTACGTGAGGTGTTCGAAATCAGGATCGAGGTGCATGTTTGCAGTGATAAAATTCGACAGGATTGAACAGAGTTGAGCAACGCCGCGGGATGTGTTTCGCCAAACGTGTCCAACGCAGGCAGGACCACACCATACGGAGTCGCGAACTCGGTCCGCATCTCTCGGCTCTCGGGGATGGGCACATAAACGAACTCGTTGGTCTCCGGGTCCACCGGTGAGTCCCACCCTCCGAACGTTTGGTCGATACCGACTCGTACAACGTAAGCGCGCATCCTGACTCCCTTCCACGGTATCTGGCGAGCCGGTAGTCGCAGTTCCGAGCCTTTGAGCACCGCTGGCTCACATGGGTATCTTCCGCGACGATCTTCCGTACGCAAGGTATCCGGCATATTCGTGGCGGTGACGATCGTTTGTGGCCGTCCGCGGCTGCTGCACGAGTTCTGCCAGCTCCGGCAGACACACTGGCCGCAAGACGACGTGCGCGCGCGGCCTGCCACGGATGGGATCGGTGATCTCGACTCTGGCGTCACGGGCGTCAGGTGCCATCGTGGCGTACAGGATAGTCGCCGTTTGGCAGTCGGTTTGGCTGAGTGCATAGACGCTCAACTGATAGAGCATGTCCGGCGGGAGATTGTATTCCCAGAGGTCGCGATACTTCGCATCGGCGATCGCCACGACACGACCCTGTCGTGTTAGCACGTAGTCCGGCTGGGGCTTAGGCGATTGTCGGCGGCGGGGATTGAAGCGTGGATCATATCGAAAGACATTTTGCAGCCGGTATTGAGGCAAGACCTTCGCATCGCGGAGCCAATCCCGCAGGAATCGTCCCACGGCGTCCTGGAAGAGGCGATTCATGTCGAAGAGAAAGCCTGGAAGCTCGGTTCGATCCGCGCCGGTCTCCGGACCGATACCGCTCCCGGCCTTGATCAAGCGAATCAAGGCGAACGCCGGCTCGTACGCCGCGGTCAGGCGACTGGCGCTGCGATGAAGCGCCCGAAACGTCTCCGCCATCAGAGGTACTGGCTCGACCCGATCGGCCAGCGCCATGGCGAACCGCCGCGCACGTGTGCGCACCAGGGGATCCTGGGCAACGCGGCACGCCAGCTGAAGCCCGGCCAGCAGCACACGATTGGGCAGAACATTTTCCAGCCGCTCATCAAATCGACAGGGCAGCGTCGCTGTCGTCAGCGGCGCTCGCGCGAGCTGACTGAACAGAATCCGCCCCCGTGGGCGTGTCAGCGACGCCTGCCGTGTGAGATACGCGCGGTAGATCCCTCGGGCAACTAATCGCGAGGCCTCCGATGCCAGGCGAAGCACGAGAAGATCCTGAAACGCAGGAGACGCAAGGCTGACATCATGCTCCGGCAGCAGTGCGATCTGCTGCAGCCCGACCGCGTATCCGAGGAGCACCGAGAAGGGACGGCCCGTCAGTTTCGGACGAATTCGGATCGTTAACGGACCCGTGCGAACCGACCCGACGAACGATGTACACGTGATCGATAGGCCGTCACGCAGCTCGCGCACGGTCACCATCGGCTGCCGCTCGAGCTGCCTGAGTACCTGTACGCTCGCTCAGATGCAAGTCGAGCCTGAGCCCGGCCAAAACAGGATGAGTCTGAGGAGTTGCTTGCTGCCATTCCGCGAGGTCAACGGTGGGCACCGTCAGCTGTCCTCGTCCTCTTTGTCGTCCTGACTCTCGTCCTCACTCTCTAACTCATCCGCCCCCTCCGCAACATCCGCGGCGACAGCCATCGTGGACGTGCTCACATCCGGCGTAAAGGCAAGCACAGCTTGGACGAGTTCGAGTTGTCGATTCGACTCAAACAACTCGGACTTAAAACGACGCCTGGCAACATCCACCAGCCCAGAACCCAGGATACGCTCCAGCATCTCCCAGTCCTCATAGCAGTACTCCTCAAGCAGTGGCAGAACATCTTCCTGGAGGACCCGGGCCAGTTGTTTGAAATCATGAATAGGTCGTCCGCCGGACATGAGGTAGGAATGCCCCACCTGCAGATTGCGAGCATCGCGACCCACGTGCGCTGTGATCTGCTGATTCAGTGCCACGAGCCAAGGTTTTAGTGCAATGCCCTCGATGACCGTGTCGCCGAGCGTCGTCGGATCGGGCATGAGCTCAATGAACCCGAAGCGTCGCCGCAAGGCAGTATCCAGCAATGCGATCGAACGATCGGCGGTATTCATGGTGCCAACGACAAACACGTTCTCCGGAACCGCAAAGCGCTGACCACTGAGCGGGAGTACAACGGTGGAGCCACGTTTGGGCTTGTCGAGCAGCGTCAGTAGTTCACCAAAGATCCGTGGAATGTCACCTCGGTTAATCTCATCGATAATAAGGTAGTAGCGGCCGTAAGTATCGTTCACCGCCGTCTCGCAGAGGTTCTTGAAAATTCCATTCTGCAGTGAGAAGTAAATAGCGCCGTGCTCAACGCTTGGGCGGTATCCTTCGATGAAGTCCTCGTAGCCGTAGGCCGGGTGAAACGTACAGACACGGACGTAGACATTAGATCCGGGGCCATCCAGACGTTCACGCTGGTCCGTTGAGAGCTGCTCGACTCCCACACCAAAGTTCCACAGAGCGGCAAGTGCTTTCGTAGCCTGCTCGGCCCAGTAGGTCTTACCTGTGCCGGGGGGGCCATAGAGGATCGCCTGGCCTTTACGGTTCAGAAGGTCTTGGATTCGCCCTATTTTGCCGCCCGCGGCCCACACGGTGTGTTTACGTGCACCATCCGTCGTGGTGATGACCTTTGTCGGTGTGGGTGTCGGCTGTGCCCCCAGGACCCGCCGTTCGATGGCCACCAAGTTATCGGGACGTCGACGATACTCAAAAACCGTCGTCCGTAACCCCTCCGGCGTTGGTAGGCGCCACTCACCGAGATCCAGCCATTCGACGGATCGTTCGTGCGGAAAAGCTTCGGTAGGTGTATACGCGTAGGACCCGTTGATTCGTCCGATCCCGAGCACCTTCGCGCCGTCAGAGGCGAGCACGTAGTCGCCGTCTTGGATCGTCTGGCAAAAGTGCACGAGCTCCTGCGTGCTCCGTCCGATCTGACGTGGATCGCTAGGATAGGCTTCCGCCAGACGTTGCTTAACCGCCTCTTTAACGTGCTCCGCAGCAAGGGCTGGCAACAGGTCGCCGAGCTTCGACCAACCGATGGCTACGACCGACTCGCGCTGCATCCGGTCCCAGTAACTCTGACCATCGTCGCCGGCACGAGTCCCGATGCGCCAGTATCGATGTGGAGAGCCGTTACGTCGATTCAAGACCGTCGTGACGTGATTAAGCGGCCAGTCCAAGGCGCGGCCCAGCGCAACAAAGCGTGGGGCATTGACGTATCGGCCCTCTACGGCTGATGGTACTTGCAGCAGTTTGATCAAGTGGAAGCGTTGATAGGCTACGGCATGGTAGTCGTCGAGCTTACTGGGGCAAATCAACGACAGATACTTGTGCCCCCAGGAGCTACCCTGGACGTCTGGCGCGACCCTCGTGAGCGCCTCTTGAAGCGCTACATAAGCGGCCTCGTCAGCATTGTCAGGTAGTCGCGCGAGAAGTTCAGAGGCCGCCGACAGCTGATCGCGATTTCGACGCGCCAGGCCAACGGCTTCCTCGGTCGTTATAACGCGCTGAGCCGCGGGCGTGCCGGTCATCCACTCGCCGGTTTCTTGCCTACGATAGAAACCGTACTTCAGGGCCGAGCCGCCCGCGATACTCCCAAAGCTCGAAGGGAATTCCTCGTCGTCCTTGAACTCGAGCCAATAGATCATGCTGTCGGGCTTTGTCTCCTGCATCAGTGATAGCAGCGATTCGCCGTCGTGGGCTCGCAAGGCTTCCGGACCGAAGCGCTGACGGAAGGCGGCGTAGTAGCCATCCAGCGCCTCGCGTGACAGTAGATCCCCCTTCGCCAGCATCTCGGCATGTGTCTGTCGCAGTCGCTCGAATAACAACGGATGCAACTGAAACCCCGGCGCTATCGTCAACGGGGACCTTTTGACAGTCCCGTCGGTGGTATGGCCGTAGACATGCACGAACAGTGGGGCAAACGTCTCAAGGTCGTGCACCAGTTCGTCGAGCAGGCCGCTACCGGCTTCTCCGAGCTCCTGTGCAGCCAGATTGCGGGAAATGGACGCCCCCGCGCCCCCGTCCGATGCCGCAAAGGTTAGCCAATCGCTTAACGACGAAAAATCACTCCGACCCGGCTCGAGCAACCATGAAGTGCGATACTGCCAGCGGTTACCCAAACGGGATTCAACGGCCTGGACTGTGGACGCCGGAGCGCTGGCCAACTGGTGGCGCAGATGTTCCCACGTCCCCTGATGGTCCCGGACTAGGTCAGGCGCACTGACCTGGGACTTTCCGGCGCCAAGGCAGCAACAGATCTCCGCGCCTGCACCGTTGATGATCACGGCGAGCTGGAGACCGTAGGACTTATTACCAGCAATTTGCGGAAAAACACACGACCACAACTCTCCGGGGGCTCGTCCGCTCGGATTCAACGTCGAAACGAACGACTTCATGGGCACGGAGACGCGTGTCGCTGGGTCCACGAGCTGCTGCGCGAGCGCCTTCAAACGCTGGCGAATACTTCGGAACTGGTCCTGATCACCGGGATCCAAGTCGGTCCATAGTCCGCCGGCCCGTGTGCGAGCGAACACAGCACAATCGGTGGCGCTGAAGACAGGCGGCGCAGCATCCGATGAGGTCCTGGGAGTGTTCATCAGGATACGGATTATCGTCTAAGAAGCCCCTGCATGTGGCCTCAAACCCTGATAAACGCCCCGTTGTTCCGAACCGTCGGAATTTGGGTGCCGCGGCAATAACTGACAAGCCTCGGCGATCAGCTCGAGCTTAAGGCCGATAGAAATCCTTGATGTTAGTGCAATCATCGTAGGGCAACGAGAAACGAATGCGTCGGTAATGCGGTTCTTCCCTATCGATACGAGCTACTGCCCCACGGGACACGCCGCGCTAGGAACGGCTCTTCGCAACGTAGGCGGCCAACCGCTCCCCCGCCGTCAGCAGCTCCTGTTCGTTCACGATGTTGTAACGATCGAATACCGCGCGCGTCTTGTGGCCGGTCAAGAGCATCGCCACCCGCTCTGGAACGCCTGCACGGATCAAGTTACGCGCCGCGGTGCGCCGGCAATCGTGAAGAAGCCGATGCGGCACCTTGGCCTTTCGGCACGCATCGCGGAGCGCAGTGCGCCACGCGCGCACCGTGACCCCATCGCGGTGAAACACGCGAGGGTTCCCCGCTACCGGCAGACGACCGCGTCGTGTGAGCACCTGTCGCAACGGAGGGGAAATCGGCAACACGCGGCCGGTTTTCGTTTTTGAACGACGCGGTGTCAGCCGGATGACCCCACCCGCCAAGTCCACGTCGTTCCAGGTGAGCTCGAGGATCTCGTTGCGCCGCCACCCTGAGTAGTACGCGAAGTCCAGCACGTCTTGGTACGACTCCGGCAGATGAGCCCGCACGTTCAGATATTCTTCGTGTTCAAAGAACCCGTCGCGTGGCGGATTTTCCTCCAGGCGATTGGGGAACAACGGCATGCGCTCGAGCTGCCCCCGCCGAATCGCCAATTGGAACATGCGGCTGAGCGCGGACGTCTCGCGGTTCACCGTCGCGGCCTCCGCGCCTTGTTTTCGACGCCAGAGTTGGTAGTCGCGTACGCGATCAGCCGTCATCGCCTCCGCAGCCTCGCCGCCGAAAAACCCACGCAGATGCTCCACCCTGGCTCGCGCGGTGGTCAAGGTTCGATAGCGCTGCAGCACGTAGTCTTCGAGGTACGCCCGTGCCATCACGTCGAACGTGAACCGCGTACCATCGGGCACCGGGCTCAAATCCAGGGGAGGGTTTTTCCGTCCGCGCATGACTGTAGGACCTCCGGCCGGCCGTCAAGCCGCGATATGCGGCCTCCCGCACCAGTGATCACACATTCGCTCTGGCAGGGCTTGAATGGAAGTCCCTGTTGAGGGGAGAGACACAGGGATTATGAGCGGATTCGCGAGGAAAGCTGGCCGCCCAGGGCATACTTTGGGCGGAGGGCTTTGATGTGTTCTGACCTGCCACCTAGGGATCGCGGAATCAGGCTGCCGTAACGTTGCCGCGCATACGCACCGCTTCTCTTTTTGCCGTGGTTCTGTGCTGCTCGGCAGCTCGTTGCGATGTTCCTACGGCACCCAGCGACACGAGGCTCGTCGGGACCGTCGTCCGGGGTCCCGTCCAGCCGGTGTGCCAGGTCGACGTGCCCTGTGACGCGCCGTTCAGTGCCAGCTTCACGGTGGAACGCGCAGATATGGTGGTCGCGACCTTTCGCTCGGATGCCGAGGGTCACTTCGAAGTGCGGTTGGCTCGTGGCAGATACGTAGTCGTGCCAGGCCCAGACGCCCCGATCCTCTCGCCGAGGGCACAGGCGAAGGAGGTGGCGGTCGGCTCCAACGGGACGACGACCGTGCTCCTCCGTTTCGACACGGGAATCCGGTAGGGGCCGGCCTGACGGAGCCCACGACGTCTCGTGCGATCATGCATTGTGGCGCGCCGCTCATGTCGAGCCGCAGAAGTCCTCCAGGCCAGTCGGCGCATTGGTAGTGGCTGATCGCAGGAGGTCGAGCCCGTGCAGTTGCCCCACATTGTGGTCATGCTGATGCTCACTCTCTCGCTTGCCGGTCCCCTGGCGGCTCAAACCAAGGCGATCCGGCTATCAACCCTCATCACCATGCGCGGTGAACCGTTACTCGATGCGGTTGTGATCGTCGAAGGAAACACGATCACGGCTGTCGGACAGGGCGACCGGGCGGTGCCGTCTGGGGCGCAAGTGATCGACCTCCGCCCATCGGTCGGTCTCCCAGGCCTGATCGATGTGCACACCCATATGTCGTTCTATTGGGATAGCGCTCCCGGGACCACGCCGTGGTCTCGCCTCGGTGCGCTATCGACGCCAGTGCTGGTCTTCCTGGCTCAAGAGAATGCAAGACGAACCCTCGAGGCGGGTGTCACGACGGTGAGGGATCTCGGGTCCAACAACTATGCGGACATCGCGCTTCGAGATCTCATCACCCGCGGGGCAATGATTGGGCCACGTATGTTCGTTGCAGGCGCGGGCCTGCATGTGAGCGATTCGCCGCTCCGCTCTGGCGATTCCGAGCCCGATCCAGGGCGCGCTGACGGCACGTCAGGAGTCCTCTCAGCCGCGCGCCGGCAGCTGGCGGCTGGCGCCGACTGGATCAAGATGTTTGCCTCAACCGGCAGTGACCAGGACGTCACAGGATTCCAGACCTTCACCTTGGACGAGATTCGGGCCGCCGTCGCGGTCGCACATCAAGCGGGCAGGCGCATCGCGGTCCACTCCTATGGTCCGGATGCCGCGCGCGATGCGGTCGAGGCGGGTGCCGACTCGATCGAACACGCGACGGACATGGATGATGCGACCATCACCGCCATGGCACGAAAGGGCGTGTACTACGTGCCAACGATTGACCATAATCGCTATTACGTCGATCACCGCGACGAGTTTGGTTACGACGACGCGGTCGTCAAGCGGTTGAACGAGTATCGGCAACGGAACCTTGCAACCCTTCGGAAGGCTATTCAAGCGGGAGTGAAGATCGCCATGGGCTCCGACGCAGTCTTCACCGGTTTCGGCGAGAATGCGCGAGAACTCGAGGCGTTCATCGAGGCTGGGATGAGCCCGGAGGCGGCCGTTCGTGCCGCAACCACAACCGCGGCAGCACTACTGGCGCACGATGCCGATCTCGGAGCCATTGCTCCAGGTTTCCTGGCGGATCTCATCGCGGTTGATGGCAATCCCCTCACGGATATTCAGGCTGTCACGCGGAGGGTCGTCTGGGTCATGAAGGACGGCGCGGTGGTCGTGGATCGCCGTCACTCGCGTTAGTTGACCAGACCCACCCGACGCTCAGAACGACGCCACGTGGCCATGTGATAGTGGGGCCGGGACTTCCGGCCCCGTAGGCCGATGATCGCCGGACAACCGGCCACACGAGCTGACGATCACGCCCTTTTTAGGTTTCGGAACGACCCTGAGCGCCTTCGTCCTCAGCCGCATGGAAACGGCCCAACCTAGACAAAGCCCCTGCTAATACGGCGTCCCGTCGATGCGTCACCTGGTCACGGCCCGCACGGCACCGTGGGTGGCGCCGGGGAAATTCACGTCCAGCCCCGGCCGCAGCATGTTGCCGCTCACGACGCGCTCCTTCGTCACCGCCACCCACTCGTTCGGGTGGTAGTCCACCTCGCGCAGCCATGCATCCGAGTTCAGGAACCCGAGCAGGCCGCCAAATACGATGATAAGGAATCTGTCCCTAGCGCCCATGACATCTGGTGTGTGCAAGAACGGATACTAGCGAAGCACGTCAACTGGAAGGCCGACGTAGACGCGAAACCGAAGCTGATCGGAGAGATCCGGCGATTGGCCTAACCTGTTTCCGATGTCGATTGCTTCGACCAGGGCGGCGAATACGACTTGCGTGGGATGATTTGGACGAAAGATGGCTGGACCGACTGAGATGTTGAACGAAGTCTTCGTGCGTTGAGAAACGTCGGCGGAGGCGCTCGCGAGAAGACCAATCATCGCTGAGTCCTCACCACCCAACGCGGCGGCATTCCAGGCAAGGTCACTGCGAACTTGGCCTCCCCACTTGTTGGCAAGTGGTCCGATGAAGCGATCTTCACAGTCAGACACGGTGACCACGTTGCCGTCGGTATTGGTCCCGGCCAGGTCCTGCACGCAGACGGTCTTCGAATCAAGACCGTCAGTCGAATTCCACAGCCGCTGACCCACGACTGATCCACCCCAGATTAGATTCTCCGTAAACGCGTAGTTGTAACCCAACGCCGCGCCCGCCGTCACACCGGCTTCGGAGTCGAGCGTCAGCGTCGACCCTTTTGCAGTCACCGTCTTCTGCGCGGTCGAATCAAGGACAGCCCTTAGAAACACTTGACGGTATCCGGGAGCGTTCTGGTGCTCGCTTGTATGGCTGACGGTAAAAGCAAGGTCGTAGCCAGGTGTGAACGCCCCCCCTTCGAAGAGGTCACGTGTGCCTTTGTTGGCGGAGAATCCTGTGTCAAAGATGAACGTAGTGGTCGGATCGTTGACGGTCCGAGTTGGTAGACCCGTCACCATTCGGAAACCAACACGCGATTCCGACGCTTCGTAATTGATGAGGCCGACCTCCCGATTGGAGAGCAGGCCACTCGTGCCGTCCGCCGATTGCAGCGGAAATTGCGCCCGAGCCGGACTGGAAAGGACTATTGTTAAGCAGAGGCTTATCCCCGCTGCCCTGTAGCCGCCTTTAGTCGTTGAGCTCGAAGTCGTCAAAGGTCCAGTTCTTTTCACCAGACTTGACCCCTTCATTCTTGAGAATGCCCTTGATCGACTGAATGGTGTCGTTGATCGTAACCTCGAAATCGAAATCGGCATTGCGGCCTCCCTTGACAGTCCATACTGCGGTGATCGCCGGCGGCTCCAGGGTGACAGTCTCCGAACCGCTGAAGCCGTCTGCAGTAGGGCGCAGTGGAATTGGCACTGCATCAATGTTGATCGAGGCACGCCGAATGCCGCCGGTGACTTTCACGTTGATTTTCCGCCTTGTCGATACAGCAGATCTCTTGGCCATGTTGGCTTCTAGCTTTCCGAGGGTGCCGCTTGCCGGTAGTTCTTAGATGTGTCCAACGGCCTCAATTGTCATCTTCCGATCGTTTCCTCAGACCGTGTGAAATGCCGCGAAGGGTTTTAATCGGCGCTCTGATGAAGGCCTTCGCAACCGGAATCAGCATTGATATGTTGCGGTCAGCGGCAACCGAGGTAAGGACCAGCCTCTTGACTCCAGGATCGGGATCAGTGAGGAGTAGCTTCCAGATCTCGCGCGCGGCTGGCGCGCCAAGGTCTATGGCGGCAGCGGTTGCGGCGATCCTCATCCGAGGATCACTCAATTGAGCTGCTGTTTGCAGGATAGACGCTGAAAGCGGGCCGGCGATCATGGCGGCCAGATAGACCGCTTTCGCGGCGATTCGAATATCAGGAGACCTGGTCAACTGCTCGAGGTGGGGTAATGCGGGCGGTCCGAAGTCCACGGCGAGCATGGCATAGTCCGGTTCCTCTGCCTCCAGGGCGTCTCGAACGATACCCAGCGTCAGCGGCATAGATGTTATTTCTCCCGCACGAGCGGGCTCGATAAGAGCTTCGCAATCTCAGCGTCCGCGAGCAGCGGACTGCCCTGGATCTGGCTCGTGCTCTTGAACATGAGTCGTGTCGCGATGTCGACGTGCGTGAGGCCGAGCAAATGACCGACCTCATGGGCGAGCGTCCATCGGGTACAGGCTTGTGCCACAATCGCCCCCACCCTGTCCTCAGGGTGCTGCGCGCAGCCATTTGTCGCCCTGATTGTCGTGCGCACAAAGAAGACCACGATGTCCCCAGGGTCCACGTCGTTCGCCAGATTGAATAGCTCGCGCTGCGCGATCGTCACACTGTTGCCCTTGCAATCGTTGCGCACGGTCACGTGCTCGAGTGTGGGCGCGGCGAGAACACGCTGGGACATCACATCGACCGACAACCCAGCCTGCTTGAACACGGCTTTCGCCGAACTGAGGAGTTCTTTCGTCGGCACGTCCGGCTCGACCAGCGTCCTCAGATGCAAACGAAGAAAAGGCATCAGCTGGCAGCCTACTCTCGCGTCATGGATGGCCTGGCGTGAAGGGCCCTTAGACGACGGATGAACCAATCGTTGAACTGTTGCCAGCGAGTGGTCCGCACGAAAGAGAGTCGCATATAGTCTGGCCGCGCGAGGACGACTCGTTCATCCCCGCGTTTCGCCCTGACCCAACGGACATAAATGCTCACTCCATTGAGGCCTCGGCTTTGTGGCCCGCGCGTGTGGTGTTCGACCACAAACGCCTTCGGTCGGGGTTCAAGAGTCGCCGCCGCTGAGCGCGCCAGCCCCTTCACTCGAGAATCGGTGCTGGAACTCGCAATCCGCCGGCACAGATCCCGGAGATCCAGAAACTGGCGCGCCTTGAGATATTTCGTCCTTGTGAACGCCCTCTGAATCGCGCGAATCTCCCTGGGGTCGTGCGTCGCGTCATCGAGCGCGCACGCAAGCTCACGAAGGGCCGCGCTGACTCCGTCCGCCGCCGCGGGACGTAAGACGGTCTGGGTGACGGTCTCGACGCGGTACGATTTGACGACTTTCCTCGCGATCGCTCTTGCCAGCGATGCGGGTGTTCTCTCTGGGTGGGCACGGAGCGACTTGAGGATCGGCTCGTAAGGCCACCCCTCAAACGGCATCGTGACCTGCGTGCCAACGACGAAATCAACGAGGTTGCGATTCTGGTAGCCTACCTCGACTGCCGACATGTAACAGGAATCGAAGCCGAGGATATCAATCGGACGTCCGTTGATGACCTTGAACCGTCGCAGCGCTGAGGCCAACTCCGGGATCGTCAGCCCGTCGTCCGCGTCGTACAGTCACGTCGGCGTTGGAGGACGTCTCTTTGACCTCGAATCCGACACCCAGCCCATGTCCCCAAAGGACCAGCAGGTAGTGGCCTGCGGGAACCACATTCCGGGCCCACTCAAGAAACGCCGACAAGGTCCGACCTCTACCTGTGCTCGATTCGCGCAGGCGACCAAGCTTGCGGCCCCGGTCAGTGGCCATAGTGCCATCTTCGTTGATCAAGAACCGCACTGGTGAAAACAGCGGAAGATCCATCTGAACCGCAATGTTGATGCGAGGGCTCGATCCGGCCTTGCGCATCTCTTCGAGGTCCTGAAACGCCGACGCCACCAATTCCGCGTCGTCCGGGTCGTCCGCGCCCATATAAACAATTACGGTCCAGTCTTTGGGCATGTTTTCACGTCCTTGCGGTCGGGATCTCCCCGAATTTTCGAGTAACGACATGAACGCGACCGCAACTGTGCTCGCTGGCAAAATGGCATCAGGGCAGCTCGTCCAGATCAACCCACTTGTTGTTTCGGAAGACTTCGATCTCCGTAATGGGATGAATCTCCCAGAGCGTTGACCGGTATTTTCCGAGATGATTGCGATGTTCCGGATCAAGCATCGTCCAGCCACTGATACGTACGGGCAGACCCGTATCGACCCACGGATCAAGCGCCTTCTTCGTCCACTTGGGATGCTTCCGACGGACGCGAGGCGTCGTCTCGATCACGACTGCCTCCTTTTCGCCGTCGCCTGGGTCTTCCACCAAGGCGACGTGCCAGTCCACTTCAGCAGCTTTGGTGAAATGACAGTTCGTCGACTCACCTGTCCCGCCCGTCTGCGGCTTGAGTGCGACGAGATAGCCTGAAACCCGCACCGCTCGGCCTTCGTGTGGTTCGATCTCATCCAATTGATCGGCCGACCAGTCGGCGCGGTGCTTCGGTGCGACCGGGTACGGAAGACTGGCAAGGGCCGTAAACGACACGTCGTGGTAGACCGTCGGCACGTCAGTCCGATTCTTCAAGCGGTTCGTTGGCCGATCGCCGCCGTCTCCCGTGGGCCCACAAGTCCCACTGGGCCCCGTAAACTGCGTCGTGTTTGGCGGGGGTTTCGCCCAAGCGGGTGAGAAGTTACCTTCAGTCATCGCGGCGGTCGAGACGTCGACGATGGGTTCGTGGGAGTCCTCAAGACTGACGTTGCGTCCCCACACCCACCCGTCTTGGCCGTCGGATGTTCGGACGTGGTAATAACCACTAACTTTCGGTAGCGCCAGCAACGTCAACTCGGTCGGTGGCATCAGCAGCTCGAGCGGCGGTTGATCCGTGGACGGATCGGACCTCAGATTGACATTGCGCTCAACAACAACGGTTTGTGCCGACGCGTCGTTCGCCCATACGAGCAAGATTCCGGCAAGCGGAAACGCGCGGCAAGAACGACAGAAGGACGTCACTCCCGACCTCCCGTTAGGCACCCTACCAGCGAAAACATTGGCAATGTCACGAGGACCCTGTCACAACCGCCTCGACGCGATGGTATCGGCTCAGCTCACCGCCAATCGCCTGCGGCAACAAAGCCTCCCCAAAAGAAGGGGTGGACGCCCTCACCGCGGGCTCGCCGCTCTCGCAAGACCGTCAAGCTCGCTTTCCGCACCGCATCTGCGGTATCGAGGCCCTGGCGCAGCCGTGCCTCGTACAAAGCGCGCATCCACCGTCCAGCCGATCGATCCTCGACCGACCAGAGACTCATGATGACCGTCTGAGCGCCGGCAATCTGAAAGGCCCGCCTCAGGCCGAACACGCCTTCGCCCGCCCTCACCTCGCCAACGCCGGTATCACATGCAGAGAGCACGGCCCATTCGACGCCTTCAAGGTCCAGAGCGGACACTTCTTCTGCGGTCAGGATGCCGTCGTCGTCGTCGGGTCGAGCCGTCGCACGCTGGTTTGCGCCAGCGAATGCGAGTCCGCTCAAGAGCAACGGATTCTCTCCCGCGAGCACGGGTGTACCGATCGACAGTCCTCCAACGGCTCGCGTGTTCGGGAATGCGGACGTGCAGGCTCCTCCCAGAAAGAACCCATGCGTCGCGAGATGCAACACTCGATGTGTCGGCGCTTGAAGTTTGAACGCCGCTTCGCTGGCGAGGGGGCCCGTGAGCACTTGGGCTGCTTCCCGTATCGGCGGGTCAGAGGCGCGTCGGGCCAAGCCTCCGCGGATCGCCGCCGCTGTGCTGACCTCCTGGTTGGACACATCCACACTAGTCCACAAGCGACCGAGTTCCTGGACTTCCCGAAGTGCGGCGGGCAGCGGCCGAAATCGGAGTGACTGAAAACTGCCACACGTGACCGTTGATGAGCGACCCGCCGGACGGGGCGTCTCTACACCGGCCACGATTACGGCGCCAATTGGATCGTGCGGACCTTCGACCCCACCACTGCCGCGCCCGTCAAGGGCTCCACTGATGGAGTGTTCCCGAGGCTCGGGGCGCTGGTCGAACGAGGGGCCGCCCAACGCAAGAAGCCCACGCCCTTTCTGCCCGTGAGTTTGGACCCGAAGGAGGTCGCGCTCAGTCGACAAGTAATGGATCGTGGGACCTTGTTCGACCAGGTAACGGGACGTTCCAGCGGGTAACGCCGCCAGGCTGACGAGATTCAGTGCACCGTCGGGGACGATGAAAACACGGCGGACACTGTGCGAGTCGATCGTCAAAGGGTCCCAGATGGCGCGCCGGAGAGCCTCGCCAGCGTCCGGCCCCGCCGTCGAAACATCCGAAGCGTGCGACGGACCATTCCATCCGGCTTCCATCTCTGCCCGCCACCGGGTTACGAGCGCTTCAATCGAGGCGGCCTGTCCCAACGAGACCACGATGGGTTCGGCATGGCGCGATGTGAGGACAAACGCCAGATAGGCGGGCGTGATTGGAGGCAGTCGATATGGCGAATCCGCTCCACGTCGTCCGTCCCCAGCGACTGTTCGAGAACGCAGCTCAAACCGAACGAAGGACACCAGCGCTGTTCCGTCGGGAAGTGCAGAACGAACAGCAGGCAGGTCAACGCGCGAGCGCGCAAGCTGGCTTCTGAATTCGGTGCTCTGTTCGGCCAACGCTTGCTCCGCCTGTTCTTCTTCACGGCGTGCCTCATCGATAATCTGGATGAACTGATCGGTCGGCAGGTCGGTCGGTCCACGCACGACAAGGTTGGCGAAGCGTTGTCGTGCCGAGACCAGAGCCAGGCGTAGCGATCGAAGATTCGGTGAAGCCTGATCGAAATCGAGGCCTTGGCGAGCCGCCATCTCGTCGAGCACGATTCCTCTGGACTGCATGAGGGCACCAAATGCGTCAGAGACCTGTGCCCCATGTGTCGTGCCCGTGGCCACCAGTATGGAAAGGGCCAGGTCCAGGCCAGCCGGTCGCCTGGCCGCATAGCCGAGCGCGGAGCGCTCCGCGAGGTACGGCACGGTGAGACGCAAGTGTTCCCGACCGATCACCTCCACCTCGAGCGCCTGACGATAGGCTGCCGCGATCTCGCCCGAGTCGAACAGCACGGCAGCCAACCCCGCGCGGGCCTCGGCAACCTCCGGATGCGTCGGGCCGAACAGGCGTTGGCGCGCTTGCCAGGCCTGCTCAAAGTTCTGACGCGCTTGTGGCCACAGGCCCTGATTCGCCTGCAGCCGCGCCGTCAGCATCAACGTTTCGGAGTAGTGTGGATTGTCTGGCGTTTCTGCACGCCGCCAAATTTGGAGAGCTCGGTCGGTCAAGCGTTGCGCGTCCGAGAATCGTCCCATCTGCTCCATGGCCCGCGCGAGATTGGTCAATGTCCAGGCGACATCAACATGGTCCAGCCCCAGCGTCCGTTCCCGGATCGCCAGCGCGCGCGTATACAGCGGTAACGCCTCGTCAGGGCGTCCCTGTTCAGTGAGCACTTCAGCCAGGGCGTCGAGCGCAAGCGCGACGAACGGATGCTCTGCGCCCAGGCGGTGCGACCAAATTGCGATAGCTCTCTCCTGCAGCCGGTGCGCTTCAAGGTAGTCGCCAACGTGCGCCGAAAGTATGGCTAAGTTGTGTATGACCGTTGCCGCGTTCACGTGATCGTGGCCCAGCTGACGTTCGATCGTGGACAGGGCCCGGTCGAAGTACATCCTGGCACCGGCATAATCACCTTCGTACAGCATCAGGGTGTCGCCCAAGTCATTCAGCAGCCACGCGCCCTCGGCGTCATCCGTCCCGTCTTGTTGCTCACGGATGCGAAGTGCTCGCTCAAGCAGCGCCCGACCCTTTCTGGTATTGCCGAGCGTCGATTCAGCGTTCGCCTCGTGCCGCAGATAGAGGGCGATCAGCGGGTGATGTGGCTGGAGGGCTTGTTGGGCGATCGTCACCGCGCGCGCATAGGCGTCGGCAGAGTCTTTCAGTTTCCCCTCGAACCAACGCTGCTCGCCGAGTAAATCGAGACCCACTGCTCGCTCTGGATGATCTAGCGGTAACCTCCGCGCGTGAATGGTGAGCACTCGGTCGACGAGTGGAGCCGCCGCCGCATATTCACCGCGCTCATGGTTGATTGCCGCGAGGTAGCCTAAGGTTCTCGCCACGCCGACGGCGTTCGGCCCGAGTCCACGTTCCTTAAGGCCCAAGGCGCGGCGGAGCAGCTTTTCTGCCTCGTCGAATCGGCCCGCTTGCGACATCGTGTGACCCCATTCGTCAAGGATCTGGGCGGTCTCGATATTCGTGGCAATCGGGAGAGCCTCCAGAAGGCGCAGGGCCTCGTTGTAATGCGCATTCGCTCGCTCGTACTGGCCTGTATACGCCAGCACGTTGGCGAGATTGGTCAGGCTTGGTGCGAGTTCCGGGTTGTTGGAACCCAGGAGGGTATGTTTTCGTTCAACGATCTGCTGAGCTCGGATCAGAGTCGCAGGCGCACCCGCCTTCCCGTTGAGCACCAGCGCCCTGACCAAGACATCACCGGCCCGCATCGCTTCGGGCGATCCCAAGTCATGTACCACGTCAATTCCGGAGAGCACTGCGTTCGCGTGCATTTCAGCGTCAGCATAACGGCCCGCGTTGATCGATCCGAATACCGAAAGCATTGGGATGCTCGTCGGAGCTGAGCTGAACAGACCTGGACTTTGTGCGGCCAGAATTCCGCTGATGGCGGCAGCCACGACCATCCTGCTCGCACGAGTGTGTTGTTCCACCGGCCTCGAGCCTCCGGGTCGCGAGCGATACAAACTACTGGGGAGCGTCGGCGACAAGTGTTCGCCGCACTTCACCGATTATGTCCCGCCAAACTTCTTTCGAGCGTTGTTGTAGCTCTCGATGAACTCGGTCCACTGAATCTGCTTGTCCCAATCCAGGGCCTGGTAGCTCTTGAGGAGCACCCGACCGACTTGGTCGTCGGGATCGCGCTTTGCACAAGGCGGAACGTCGGGAAACGGAAACCACACCGTGAGTCCTCCCGTCCCTTGGAGATCTTCCCCGCAAAACGCGCGAATTGGATTCGCCTGCATCACGGCCCGTTGGTCGATAACGAGACTCGGCGACTGCCGGCGATCGAGCAGGTCCCGCAACGTGCCCGCTTGAGCAATCAGTTCCGGAGCGAGCGCCCCTTGCTGCAGCGTGAGGTGTAGCAGGAGGTCGCGAAAGTCGATGAACTCGCGGACGTCGTACCACCCCGCCGTCTCGAAGGCCGCTTTGACCGCGTCAAAGCTGGGCTTCTTCTCAATCGCCTTATTGAGGTGTTTGACCAGTGACTTAGTCTCCGACACCAGTTCCGTGACCTGGCTCAGATCGAGGGCCGAAATCGCCACAGACGCTGAGTGTCGATATCGTCGATCGATTTTGTCAACGATCATCTGCCCAAGCTCGGGCGGTGTCATCGTCGGCCGCGCCACGAGGTCCTTGAGGATCGTGTTATAGGGCCAACCCGCGTCTGGAAAGAGCGTTTCCGACGCGACCATCACGGCAACTTGATCCCTGAGCTGAAAGGCGATCTCTGCAGCGCCCATGAAACACGCATCGAATCCGAGCACATCGACCTTAGTCTTGTCGGCATTCACGATATCGCCGAGCACGTCATCAAGTTCGACGATCGTCAATCGGTTCTTTGGATGCTTGTCGTCTTCGACAAAGCCGGATCCGACGCCCAGGCCGTGGCCCCAGAGCACAATCATGTAGTGACTCGCCTCGAATTGGTGTCGGCCCCAGACTAGGAAGTCTTTCAGCGCTTTGGGGCTCCCCGTATTCATCTCCACAAGTGTTTCGCATGCCCTCAGATCGTGGTCGTTTCGGACAAAGTACCGCTTGGTGAGGTTGCTCGACGCTCTATCGATCTGGATGACGATATTGACGTCATCGCCCAATCCCGCCTTTTGCATCTCGATCATGTCGCGAGTCGCGTAGGGGTCGAGCTTGTGATCAGCGACCATGTAGACAAGCACCGTCCAAACCTTCCTCTCCGGCTTCTCGCACGCTCCCCAAGCAATCCGGGAAGGTACCAGGAAGCAACCGATCGCGAAGACCGTGAGAACGGAACGCCGCGTCATGACTGTCCTCCCGCCGGCGGCCACCGGTCGCCGCTGGCTATTCCACGTATTTTCGAGAGACCGTGCCAAGATCCGACCGAACGAAGCGGACAACTCGTGCGTTTCAGCCGATTTGGCGGGAGGGAACGACGTAACGCTGAGTCCGAAGCATAGGCGAACACCCAGCGGCGCTGACCCTCAGAACCCGGCGCACGAGGCTGGCCCACCCATCAAGGACGCGTGAAGAGCTGACGTCTAACCAGGGATAACGCTGACCGACGGCGAATCGTACAGTCGCGGTGGAACAAAGGCAAGGCAGTGTATGAAAAGGTGGCAGCGGTCGTTAATCTAACCAAAGACCCCGAATCAACCAGCGACATAGGGCGACCGCGCGCGGCCTGGGCCCGGCCGCGAAGGATTGAGGATATGATAGGCACCCTTTCGGCCAGCAGGACGATTGCATGGCCTCGCTGGCCGTCATTATCTCGACGTCCGATAGTGAGGCGCCAGGTCGCGATCGTGTCTACGGTCCCGCCGGCCAACGAATCGTCGTTTGAATTGCTGCTGCGCGCGCGCTCAGGCGATCGCGAAGCTCAAGATCGACTCTGCGCGTACTATCTTCCTCGCCTTCATCGATGGGCACGAGGGCGACTTCCTCAAGCCGCTCGCGGTGCCCTCGATACGGGTGATCTCGTCCAAGAAGTCCTCGTCGGAGCACTTCAGCAAATCGAAGTCTTCGAGCCTCAACACGAGTGGTCGTTCCAGGCCTATCTCCGCCAGGCTCTCATCAATCGCATTCGAGACGAGGTTCGACGGGCCAGAAGGCGGCCTGCCGCTGTCCCCCTCGACAGCGGGAGCCCAACTCTTGAAGCGTCGCCTCTCGAACGCGCGATTGGGATCGAGGGGGTCGAGCGTTATGAAGCCGCACTACGGCGACTTCGCGCCGACGAACAACAACTGATTGTGGCACGATGCGAGTTGGGCATGAGCCATCAGGAGGTCGCACAGTTGCTTGGCAAGACGTCTGCGAACGCGGCCCAAGTAGCGGTCCATCGCGCGCTTGTTCGTCTCGCGAAGGAGATGGTCCATGAGCGACGATAGGCCCGACGAGACCCGCTTGATGGCGCTGGCGTCCTTCGTCGACGAACAGCAGCCCATCGACTGGCAGGCGGCGGAAGCGCAAGCCCGCGATAAGGAGGAGCGCGCGATCGTATCCGAGCTGAGAGTATTGGCCAATGTGGCCCGGGTGTCTTGCGACCCCGACGGCGAACTAACGATGACTCCCCTCGCGGATCGTCGAGGAGGTCCGGCGCAACCGCTCCCCTTCACTTCGTGGGGATCACTCACGATTCTGGAGGTCGTGGGATCAGGTGCGTTCGGAACCGTGTTCCGCGCGCGTGACAATCTGAATCGCGAGGTAGCCCTCAAGCTCCTCATGCTTGGCGAGCCGACGTCCGTCCAAGGAGCGCGGGTACTTCACGAGGGACGTGTGCTCGCACGAGTGAGACACCCGAATGTCGTCGTCGTTCATGGCGCCGACAAGTTCGAGGGGCACGTTGGCTTGTGGATGGAATTCATCAAGGGGCGGACACTTGAAGAAGAATTACGGACGAGAGGCGTCTCGAGTGCTCAAGAGGCGCGACTAATCGGGCTCGATCTGTGCCGTGCCCTCGCGGCGGTCCATGCCGCCGGGCTGCTTCATCGCGACATCAAGGCTCAAAACGTCATGCGCGAAGCCGGCGGTCGGATCGTTTTGATGGATTTTGGTACGGGTCGAGACTCGGGCTGGGATGACATCCCCGGTGTCGAAATGGCTGGAACCCCCTTGTATCTCGCGCCGGAGGTGTTTTCTGGCCAGTCGGCCGGTCCGACGTCCGACATTTACAGTCTCGGGGTCTTGCTCTATCACTTGGTGTCCGGTCGCTATCCCGTGGAAGGTTCAAACCGCAGCGAGATTGAACGCGCGCACCGCGAACAACGCCGCACGCGGCTTCGGGACGTGCGGGCTGATTTGCCTGAGGGCTTTGTTCAGGTCGTCGAGCGCGCCCTCACATCGGATCCCGCTCAGCGTTACCAGACCGCCGGAGAACTCGAAGAGGCTCTCGCAAGCGTTTGCGGCGTGCCACAAGAAAAAGGCCAGCACTCAGACCCGCGGCCCAGGACGCCGAGGATGGCGTCGCGGCACCCGCTTATCATGGCCGCCTGCGTGGCGGGTATCGCTATTCTCGGAGTGTGGCTGGCTACTTCCAGGCATCGGCCGCCCCCAGCTGCGGGCGACACGCTAACAGCTAGTTCCGACTCCAGCAAGCCCGCGCCGTCCACGCCCATTGTGGCCGCAGACGCTCCTTATACGATTGGCGCGACGTTCTACAGAGTCACTGGAGGCGAAACGATACGCCTGTCGGCGGACGACCACATCGCGCCTGGGGACCAGCTCGACCTGACTGTCAATGCGTCGCGATCCGTCTACGTCTATGTCGTGAATGAGGACGAGCGTGGCGAATCGTACCTGTTGTTCCCGCTGCCTGAGCAGGAGCCGTCGAACCCTCTGCAATCCGGCCGAGTTCATCGTCTCCCTGGCCGACAGGCCGGCCGAGACGTCCATTGGCAAGTGACCAGTGCCGGCGGGCGCGAGCACTTCCTCGTCTTCGTGAGCCCCACGCACTTGCCGATCTTTGATGCCATGCTCGAAGCCCTGCCCTATGCGAAGGCTGGGCGGCCGGTATTAGGAGCGCGCATGCCGGAGCCGCTCGTCGCTCGATTGCGGGGCGTCGGTGGCCTCGCTTCCAGCGATTCCACAAGCAAGGCGACGTTGCCGCGCCATCTCTTCGAGATGGCGAGCGCGCTTCGACTTGAACCGGAAACCACACGCGGCGTCTGGGTGCGGCAGATGACGCTCGAAAACCCTGGAAAGTAAGAAGCTGTCATTTCGGCTTCAACAATGATCGATAGGGCGCATACGTCGCTGACTCGAGCAATTATCCGATCGAGTCTCAATTCTCCAAGGGCATGACCGACCGCCCTGAACTGCACACGAGGCTCTGCTTCCGCTGAGGTCAGAAATGAAAGAAAACCGCATGGTGTGAAGCAAGCGCAATGACTTATCCGGCAACTTTGATGGGCTTTGATTAGGAAAGGCGCCGCTGCACGACGGTAGTCGAATCGACATAAGGCAATCGTCGTGATAGTCACGACAAGTGATGACATTACAACTTGCCCCGGTTGCTATGGGTCCCTCATCAGGCGACCGTTCTCCGATCGCTAAACAGAATGACCAGCCGCACATCGAGATGAGCGCAGGTGCAGTAGTCGACATCGCACTCATTCGCCAGGGTGGCCTTGTACGGCAGCACAATTCGCTCCACCCTCGACACTTGATCGTCCTTGTACATGCACTCCGACTGGACAATACGCAATGGGTACCCTTTCTCAATCTTGCGAAGGATGATCCTACCTTCGCTGCTTGCGACTTCTACTTGTACGGATACCCTCGTGGATTTCGACAAAAGAGCAGCATTGAGGACATCGCCGGCGTGCTCGCCAATAACATCGACGTCCGCGTCGGCCGGAATGGATCCGAGTACGATCGTGTCACATTGATCGGCTACAGCGTAGGCGGGCTAATCGTCCGATCGGCGTATTTACAAGCTCGCCAACAGCAGCATCCTTGGTTTCTGAAGACGCAACGAATCATTCTGATGGCGACCCCTAATCGTGGTTTGGGTGGCAGCGGCACGAGCCTCCTCGGCAGGTTGCGACTGAGTAGTGAACGTGTGTTTGGCGGGCAACTCATGCGAGACACGGCCAAAGGCAGCGATTTCATCACGCGATTGCGCCTGGACTGGGTGTACGCTTTCCGGAATCACGACATTCCATCCCCGGAAGTGATTCAGCTCCTCGGAATGCAGGACAGGTTCGTTCATCGGACTGATAGCAATGATGTGACGATCTTTGGAAATGCAAAGCTTTTCATGGTCAGGGGAACACATACTGATCTTGCACAGTTCAGCGGTCCCGAAGACGAGAAGTATCTTAGACTCCGGCGATGCTGCCTCGACTCGATATCCGAAGAGCCAGGCAGCGAAGATCCGGCACCTGCGCCAGGAACCGCTCCAACCCTCGTCGTTTTTGAGCTACACGGCATTCGAGACTACGGCCATTGGCTCAGCAAGTTCGAGACAACGATTAAGTCTATTGACAGCAATGCTCGTGTTATCAGACCTGGCTATGGGTACTTCAGTGTTCTGGATTTCATCATTCCCTGGATTAGGCGCCGCCGTATTTCCTGGTTCTGCGACTGCTACACTCAGGAGGTCGCCTCACTGGCGACCCTGGACGATGTGTCGTTCTTTTTTGTCGGGCACAGTTATGGTACGTATTTGTTGGCAGAATGTTTAAGACGATTTCAGCAAATGCGCTTTAAGCGTGCCTATCTCGTGGGCAGTGTGATACCGCGCGAGTTCGATTGGCGCACTCTGATCGTCACAAGGGGACAGCTTGAGGGCTTACGGAACGATTGTTGTAGCCTTGATTGGCCTGTTGGGATCTGTTGTCGGATCTTGAGCCAGATTGGTTTTCGAGATATCGGTGAGGCTGGTTTTCGAGGCTTTCAGGTCGGCATCCCGAATGTTGTCGATTACCTTTACGTGCCTGGACACCACTCGATCACACTTATCGAACCTTCAGGACGCCTTAGCGCAGCCAACTATTTGCTTCAGAATGATAACGCAGCGCCGACGTTAGTGCCGCCGGTTCGTTGGATGAGTTTTGCATCTCAATGGGCATTGCCATTAGTGGTTTCGTGCCTAATCGGGATGATTGCTGTGATCCACTTCGTCGCGCAATCGGTAAACCTTGATTCTCACCTGGCCATCGCTGCTATGTTGGTCTTGGTAGCCCTGGTTCTGACCTACCTCTGAAGCGAGGCCCTTTTCCTCGAGATGATATGCCGGAAGTCACCTAGGAGAGCCTTGCAGTTCCTGTACGTGACCTAAAAGTCTTCCCTATTTCCTTGGAAATAGCTTCAAGGCCCAACTGTTCCAGGTTAGGAGCGGAAAGAGTATTGGTCACGGGCCGGCTCCTTCAGTGACGAGAGAAACGCCGCAGGGTTGCGGTTGGCCGACCGGGATTCCGCGACTCGAGGATCGCCGCGATTACGAGGGATGGACGGCGCATTCTAGCAGCTCAGTTGCAGACGCAACTGATCCTCTGCGGAGAAGTTCTCAGTGAATGGAGGAGGCGGACTCGTGGGGGCTCGAAGAGCGCGTTCCTTCGACGTATCTTCAGTGTGCTCGTTTTAACTTCGCTAAGACTCCGTCGATTGCGGCGTACTCCAAGGGACACTATGAACTCAACGAAGCGGATAACTCGCCAGGAATCAAACCCTTAATACCAGAAGTCGCGCACCATCACCGGCTAGAGAAATCGCTTCTACAGGTTTCGATCCGCCCCTCCGGCACCACTTAAGTGCTTCTAGCTCTTGACCTCGTCTTCCCGCGATCTTCGTTTCCACCATGTCTCCACTGCGAACAGAACGGGCTGTTCAAGAAGCCGAATCGCGCTCTCGAGCGCCAACGGAGTCAGATGCATGTACTGTTGTGACGTCGAGAGATCCTTGTGAGCCGCCAGAGTTCTGATCTCCAATGAGACCGCTCCCCTACCAGGCGCAGCCGCTAGAATGACAGGAGAAGCTGCGGGCCGGATGCGACGGGAACGATTCACCGACATCGTGGCGGAGGCGCTCGACGACCTGCCGGCCGAGTTCCGCCGGCGGATGAAGAACGTCGCCGTGCTGGTGGAGGATATGCCGGCTGAGCAACGAGCGCGCAGCCGGCGGAAGCTGCCGCCGCCGCGCTCCTCCCAACCGAGGACGCTTGTCCTCGGACACTTCATCGGCACTTCCACCACCCAGAAGAGCGTGTTCGGCGTCCCCGAGGGGCCGGACCACGTGATCCTCTATCAGAAGAACATCGAAGCGGTGTGCGGGTCGGAACACGAGATCCGCGAGCAGATCCGGCTGACGCTGATCCACGAGGTGGGCCACTACTTCGGGATGAGCGAAGAGCAGTTGCGCGACGTTTAGTGCGCGGTCGCTATCCACGCCAAGGATGTTGAAGCGGGCGAGCCGCCGAGTTGGAGGGAGATGCGCCGGCGCCAACCGACCGCGCTCGCTACGCTCCGCTCCGCGCGGCTAGGAACTGCCCCTTGCTACGTAAGTGGCTAACCGCTCCCCCGCCGTCAGCAGCTCCTGTTCGTTCACGATGTTGTAGCGATCAAACACCGCGCGCGTTTTGTGACCGGTCAGGAGCATGGCGATCCGCTCCGGCACGCCGGCACGAATCAAGTTCCGCGCCGCGGTGCGGCGACAATCGTGCAGGAGCCGGTGCGGGACGTGAGCCTTCCGGCACGCATCGCGGAGCGCCGTGCGCCACACGCGAACCGGGACCCCATCGCGGTGAAACACTCGTGAGTCCCCCGCGATCCGCAGACGCGCGCGTCGTGTGAGCACCTGGCGCAACGGAGGGGAAATCGGCAACACGCGGCCGGTCTTCGTTTTTGACCGACGCGGCGTGAGCCGGATCACGCCACCCGCCACGTCCACGTCGGTCCACGCGAGTTCGAGGATCTCGTTCCGCCGCCACCCTGAGTAATACGCGAAGTCGAGGACGTCTTGGTAGGACTCCGGCAGGTGCGCGCGGACGCGTACGTATTCGTCATGTTCAAAGAACCCGTCGCGTGGCGGATTCTCTTCCAGTCGATTGGGAAACAACGGCATGCGCTCGAGCTGCCCCCGTCGCATCGCCAATTGAAACATGCGGCTGAGTGCCGACGTCTCGCGGTTCACCGTCGCGGCCTCCACGCCCCTGTTTTCGCCGGTCTAACTGGTAGGTGCGCACGCGGTCAGCCGTGATCGCGTCGGCGGCCCATCCGCCGAAAAACCCTCGCAAATGTTCCACGCGGGCCCGTGCCGTCACCAACGTTCGGTACCGCTGCAGCACGTAGTCCTCCAAGTACGCCTGGGCCATGGTGTCAAACGTGAGCGGCGTCCCGTCGGGCACCGGGGTTAACTCTAGCGGGGGGTTCTTCCGTCCGCGCATGGGGTGGGACCTCCGCCGGTCCGCGGCCGCGACGTGCGGCCTCCCGGACCGGTGATCAAACATTCGCTCTGGTGCGGCCCAAATGGAAGGCCGTTAGCGCGGATGGACGGATGGCGGGTGCCGGGACGATCACCGGCCAAGCAGGCCGCGAGACCCTCGTTCTCTGGAGAAAGACGGATCTTCTGAGAGGTACTCTGTACCTGTCGTTTTCCGCCGCTCGCACGCGTATACTTCGGACTCTGTAAGGACGGTAATTGTTTCAAGGCTGGAGAGCGGCCGCGGTTACGTGGTTGACAGTTGTAGTCGCCACTCCTTCGAGCGGACAACCGGCAGCTTCGAGCCAGTTGGTCGAAGAATCGCGGCCCTGTGCCGAACCTCCAAGAGTCTCCACGATTCCGTCTGACGTTCGCCCCACGACGACGACGTTCTTCGGAGACACTGGATTGTGGTTTGTTCCGACCGCCGAAGTCTTGCCACACGGGAAATGGTCGATTAGCGGATATCGGCGCGGTACGAACTGGATCCAGGGCTATACGAACGTTGGCGACTTCGCCGGCACATTCGGCGTCGGCATTAAGGACCGCGCGGAAATTTTCGGATCGTTTCTGTTCGACACCCGCATCAATCGCGATGTCCAGCCGCTGTTTGTCAACGACCCGAGCTTCGGCGGGATTATTGATCGCTATCCACGTGTCAATCAGCATTGGACCGGTGACAACGTTGGCGATTTCTTTCTCGGCGCCAAGGTCAATCTCTGGTCCGAGTATCAACAGCAACCGGCGGCTGTCGCGCTCCGCAGCATGGTGAAGCTGCCGACGGCAAAAAGCGCCGTCGGCAGCGGCACGGGCAAAGCGGCTGTGTCACTCGACGCGATTATCAGCAAGGAAGTCATGTGGACCTCGCCCCGACGCGGCTGGGTGTCCACGACGATTCGTCCTGGCTGAAAGCTGGAGAGCGAACTGCCAGGCATTGTTAAGACGTTCATAGGAGAGGATCAAGTTCGGTCTGTTCTTGAACGGGAGTTCGACGAGAAGGTCGCACACCGGGGGTGATTTCGGTCTGTCATTCGTCCGCCGCATGGCCCTCGAATGAAATCGGGTACAAGATTGCTTGGGTCACTCTAACGGATCCGCCGGCGAGGGTATATCGGCAGCGGTGTTCAGGGTAAGCAATTTCTAGACCTTGCTACACAGGCGATGGCGTGAGGTGTTGCTGGGGCAGAGTGTGGCTTGACCTCGTCGAATCTTATTTGTCGTCGGTGAAGGCTGATGGACAACGAAGGAGCCCTTGAACTCACCTTACTCGGCGTCGATGCCGAGCCCGCGGTAGACCCTCGCACCTTCGTCTCATTCCTGCGCGCTACAGACGGTCAGGAGATCGCTCAGGTGCAGCGAAGTTTCCCGCCAACGCGCAGGTTCTTGCTACCGGCGTTCCCCCAAGAAAAGACCATCGCCTGTTTGATCACCCCTGAGCGCTATCGTCATCGTGAAGTGGGTGTCTTCACGCTTACGAGTGGAGAGACGATTCGGCGCGGGCCCACGGTTTTTCGGATTCCTGAGCGGTGGAACGCGCGCTTCGTCAACTGGGCCGATCTGCCGGACTCAAATGCTTCTCTGCGCCAAGTCCTCGATACGTCGCCCGCGGTACGAGTGAAGGGCGGCAAATTGCTGGGAACATTCTCGCGAGCGGTTTACGACAACGTCGACCCGGGCGACCGGTTAACGGTAAATGCTAAAGCCTGTTTGCTGAATACTTTTACCAAGCTGAATAGCGTCAAGGAGCCGATCTTCGGTCGAAAGACGTGGTTCGGCTTTGTGAAGACAATTCTCGAAATTGGTCGCGAGCGGGTGATTGCGGTTGTGGACGCTGAGATGTTGGAGCGGGTGAAAGAGATTCACAGCAAGATCGATCAGTTCGAAATGTATAAGAGAACACCAGTAGGTGATCATGCCAAGAACCTCCCCGCGGGGTTCGCCTTTGCAAGAACGAGTATGGTGAGCATCAAGACGCAAGAAGAACACGGCAACCTGCAGCTGACATTGACGCCCGCCAAAAATCCTGTCGGTCGGAATGTGACGCTACTTGATGCCGATCTCGACGAGAACGGTAAGCTCATGAAGCACCTCGCCGACCTGTTCAAGCATCGTTTTACTGGAGGCACACATCCGTTTGACGTCCACGAGTATCTGCTGCTTGAAGATAGGGATCGGGTGGTGGGGTACGAACTGGTCTAGCAGCCTTGGGCCCGAGTGAAGAGCATGTCGCAGAGTATCATGCTGAACCTGAAAGATCTGGTCTCGGGATCGGTCGTGGTTTCTACAGGCTTAGTCCTTTCAGCCGTTCGTACGTGTAACCTCGAACGTGCTGTCGCTCAGGTTGGGCACAGCGAGCGGCCGTTCTTCGCTTGGATATTGGTCCGGCGTTTGACAGCATTCAAGTAGCAGTCGAAGCAAACCCGCCGACAACGCAGGCGGCGTGGGCGAGATCTGCCGCCCAAGGGTACGCGCCTCGACCGCACCGTCGCATCAAGCCCCTCGGCAAAGCGGCCACAGTGTTGCGACTTGTGGTAAGCACGCTCGGAATCAGATCGGCAAGCTCTTATTCAGATTGATCTCCGTGGCGACCTCCGGCTTCGTTGACTGGTGATCGCTCGTGACCGACCACCCCCGTAGGCCGATGATCGCAGGACAACCGACCACGCGAGCCGATGATCACGCAACAATCGGCCAACTAGTGGACTGTAGCGGTCATTTGTACAGCACTCGAGCGATCCGACGCGTGGGGTCTGCGTACGACCACCGGAACGGCTTGGCTTGGTCATTGTAATGACGAATGTAGGTGATGATCTTGCGCCGGAGGTCAGCGACCGACGTGAAGATCCCGCGGGCGATCAGGTCGCGTTCAATCTTCGCGAACCACAGTTCGACCTGATTGAGCCACGAGCTATACGTCGGGGTGAAATGGAGATGCACGCGTGGGTGGCGCGCCAGGAACGCGGCAACGTGTTTCGTCTTGTGAGCCGAGAAGTTATCGAGGATGAAGTGAATCTGCCGCGGGCGACGGTGGCCGCGCACGACGGCCTGGAGAAACGCGACGAACTCGTCACTGGTGTGCCGAGGCACCGTCACGCCCATGATGTGGCCCGTCTGCGTATTGAGCGCCGCGTAGAGCGAGAGCGTGCCATGGCGCACGTACTCGAACCCGTGGCGTTCCGCGCGGCCTGGGGAGAGCGGGAGAACCGGGTCGAGTCGGTCCAGCGCTTGGAGACTGGTCTTTTCGTCCAGACAAAACACGGCGGCGTGCCGCGGCGGGCGGAGATACAGCGCGATGACATCGGCCGCTTTTCGTTCAAAGTCTGGGTCGGTGGACCGAACATAGCGTTCCAGTCGATGCGGTTGCAGGCCCGCTCGTCGCCACACCCGCGCGACCATCGTGTGCTGAATGCCGAGCACGCGTGCCAACTTCCGTGTACTCCACTGGGTCGAGCCATCGGGCGGGCGTTGCTGCGTGCGGGCGAGGATACGCGCTTCGAGCTGCGGCGTGCGCACGCGCGGCGTCGAGCCCCAGTGACGACTCCGCAGCCCCGCCAGACGATCCGCCACGAAGCGGGTTTTCCATTTTGCGATCGTGGCCGAACTCCAGCCGACGCGACGGGTGATGTCCGTGTACGGCACGCCCGCGGACAGCAGGAGAATGACCTGCGCGCGCCGCCCCGCGTCCGCCCGCCCGCGCCGGGATCGCGCGTGGGCTTCGAGCGCCACGCGTTCGTCCGTGGTCACGGTGATCTGAGGAAGGGATGGCATGGGCCATCGTACGCTTCATGAACGACTAGTACAATCCACTAGGAGACCGCCCTAACGAGTTGTACAGCGGTCATGCGATTCTCCGCGAGGGGTCGGCGTAGGCCCAGCGGATGGGTGTCGCGGTTTTGTTGTAATGCTTGATATAGCGCATCAGCTTGCGGCGCGGGTCGGTGACCGAGGTAAAGATGCCTCGAGCCGTGGCGTCGCGCTCGATCTTCGAGAACCAGAGTTCGACGTGATTGAGCCAGGACGAATACGTCGGCGTGTAATGGACATGGACAGACGGATGCGCGACCAAAAACGTCCGGACCTGCTGCGTTTTGTGGGCCGAGAGATTGTCCACGATGATGTGCATCTCGCGCCGGCGAGGCTGCGTCTCGACGACCGCCTGCAGGAAGCTGACAAACTCCGCGCTGGTGTGACGGGCGGCGGTGCGGCCCACCACCTCGCCCGTCCGGGTATTGAGCGCCGCATAGAGCGACAACGTCCCGTGCCGGTAGTACTCGAACCCGTGGCGTTCGGCGCGTCCCGGCGACAACGGCAGGACCGGGTCGAGCCGATCGAGGGCTTGAATCGCCGTCTTCTCGTCGATGCAGAAGACGACGGCGTGCCGCGGCGGATCGAGATACAAACCGATCACATCGGCGGCCTTCGTTTCGAACTCGGGATCGGTCGACCGCATGTACCGTTCGAGGCGATGCGGTTGCAGGCCGGCATGCTGCCAGGCGCGCGCGACAATCGTGTGCTGGACGCCGAGTTTGCGGCCGAGCGACCGCGTGGACTAGTGCGTTGCGCCGTGCGGCGGCGGTCGACGGGTCCACGTCATGATGCGCGCTTCCACGGCCGGTGTCAGCACGGTCGGCTTCGAGCCGCGATGCCGGGCCGCCCATCCGGCCAGTCCGTCCTTCACGACGCGTTGCTTCCACACTGCGATCGTCCGCGAGCTGCACCCGGTCATCGTGGCGATCGACGCGTAGCTGCAGCCGTCGGCGAGCAGCAGAATGACCCGCGCCCGTCGCGCGGCATCCGCACGGCCTCGTCCCGATCGCACGCGCGCTTCGAGGTCCGGTTGGTCGGTGGTCAACACAAGCGATGTCGATGGCATGCGCCATCATATAATTTACAACTCGTTAGTACAATCCACTAGACCGGCGAGTCAACTGTCCCCGGCCATGCAGACCTCGAATCGCGCGTCCAGAGCGGCCTCGCGGCCTAATCGAACCGATCATGCTCTTCGTGGACTTCAGGGATTCCTGCAGATAGGATCGTCGTGAAGGGATAAATTGGCTCTGGAACCTTTACGACATCGCGCTGCGACCAATTGCGGACATCAACTTCGAGCTGTGTATTCGGTTGTGCGGAACCCCTGATCGTCGGCAGCAGTACCCAGTACCGGCCAGTCTGCTTCCGTCCACGTTTTCTAACGAGTTCTCACCAACACTTTCCGATGGGTAGGATTAAGTGCTCCAGTGGGAACCAGGTTATCGAGATCACCCCGCGACCATCGAACGCGGTTGCCATTTGGATTTTGCCGACGTCATCTTGTGAATTTCATCTCCCGTGGCCGTCTATCGTATCGGTAGTGTGTGGCAACTGGTTCCGCTGCGTTCGCTTTTGGGGCAGTCGCCGACACTTGTCGTATCGAGACAGCTATTGTTCATGTTAGGCAGCCAAGTCAAGGGTTGTCAGGACCCATCAGGTGCCCAACCTGTTTCTGTCCAGTTTCTGCGTCGTTTCAGAGTTCTCAAGGGGGAACGCCGAAGATCAGACTTTAGGGTAAGACAGACGCGACCCCTTGATTGGCTTCTGGAACCCCGTCGCCGTCTAGCTTAATGACACGGACCATGCCGTTCTCCAGTCCATTGTTTCGTCAGCCTTCGTTTAGACGACGCATCACCATTGAGTCATTCTGCGCTTGTTTCCTCGTCCTCGAAAACCTAATCCTTCACGTACACTTGTCGAGTTTCCCATTTATGCCAGCTGACGCAATAGATCGACGTCGTTCAAGGACCTGGGGAGGATGGTTGTTAGCCGCCGTCCTTTGCAATGCGGGCTGCGCCCCAATTCTCGTCAGAGATGCGGTGCCACCAGCTCGATCGGAGCCTATAAGGGTTGGGGCGACAATGCCAAGCAATCGATTTGGTGCATTGTTTTGCGCCGTTCTAAACCACGGAGCAGATCCGGGCGTATGGGGATACTGCAATGACTATTTCTGGCCGTCGGGATCGCCACCGCCTTTGAACAGCCTCGGAACGCTGTCCGGCTACCGAGTTCTGGTAGTGCCTGGCATCTTTGGTCGGTGTGTTGAAGATGTTGCAAGTCCCTTCGAGGATGCTAGGGTCCACTTACACAACAGCCATAACGTAGACGTCGAATTGGTGCCTGTGACTGCGCTGGGAGGTACGGAATACAACGCTCAACAGATCATTCAATACATCGATCGCCAATTCCAATCCGACCTGCGCCCGTACATCGCCTTCGGATACAGCAAAGGAGCGTCGGATGTGCTCGAGGCGATTGACAGTGATCAGCAAACACGCTCACGGATAGCGGCTATCGTTACAGTTGCGGGGAGTGTCCTTGGTTCAAGGTTGCCCGATGATGTTCCCCGTGGACTTGTGGAGGCCCTCCGAGCGACTCGTGCAGGGCCGTGCGACTTTGGAGACAGCAAAGGAATTGACAGTCTTCGTCGCTCTGAACGCATGGCCGCGATGGCGCGATTCAATCCTTACAACGCGCCAAAGATGTATTCGATCCCAGCGGTTTCAACGGCAGATGGAACGTCGAGAGTGCTGCGCAATGCTTGGCGGACTCTTGCCAGGTTTTCACTCGAACAGGACAGCCAAATGCTGCATGAGGATGCCATCGTGCCAGGAGGCGTCTATCTTGGATACGCGAAGGCCGATCATTGGGCAGTTGCGCTTCCGTTCGAGCACGTTGAGATGTTGCACCCTCACGCACCGCCGGCAGTTGTTGCTGCAATCAAGCAATTCGTTGATGGCAATCATTATCCGCGCGCGACACTATTTGAGACGGCCCTGCGGTATGTGCTCGCGGAACTTCCTCAATAGATTTTTTCGCGACGCTACTCCTGCGCCATGGTGTCAAAGTCACGGCTTCCCGTCGGGCACCGGGTCAAATCCAAGGGAGGGCTTTTCCGTCCGCGATGGTCGTGGGACCTCCGGCGGTCCGCGGCCGAGACGTGCCGCCTCCCGGACCAGTGATCGCACATTCGCTCTGGTTCGGCCCAAATGGAAGGCCTGCCTATCTGAGGTGATTAAATCGCGATGGGCCGCCGGGGTAGAGCACATACTCAAGTTCTTCCGGCCACCCTGAGAGAAGCACTCGTCCTTGGGCTTCTCAACATTTGAACGCGATTCGGAGATCGCGATACGAAGTGCTCTGGCTCGGTTGAAATTGGATACGACTTGGCGCCACTTCGGCGTAAAGTGGTTGTCTGCTTGGGCCGAATCGGCATCTCCAAAGTGAATTGGGGCGTCGAGATAGGCTCGGATTCTGATTCGGCATGAGGTGCACTCCCTAGCGGACCGGTCCGCCATACAGACATTCTGAGTCGGAGGAGAGCAGATGCCTGAGCTTCTTCGAGATATTCTCCAAACCCCCACGCCGACTCTCTTGATAGTCTTTGGACTCTTCTTCCTGGGAATAGCGGTTGTGGGCAGGATCAGCGGCAAGATTGATCCTGGAAGGACCGGACGCATTGTTTCTGGTAGCGTCGGCGTTTGCCTGCTAGCAATTGGCTTGATTATGCAAACAAACAAGTCGGATGAAAAAAAGGGTTCGCAGGGCGACGGCAGCATTCCGCCGGATTCGTCAGGGGTTTTCGACCTGACAACCAATGCCCCATCTGCCATTCGGACAATCAATTCGGGAGCGACGTTTCTTCGTTGGGGAGGATCGGACGCCGACCCTCAAGGGTTTGCCCTAAACCGGAACAACGCCTTCTTGGAGGATGGCTCTCAGACAGACCGCGTCCTGGAGACTCATCCCCAGTGGATTTCCAATGGTCATATCTGGGGAGACTACAATCTTCCGGAACCTATTCGCGCTGGCGACCGATTCAGGGCAATGGTCGGATTCCTGCAAGGTTCGGCTGGTGAGGCCGAATTCGTCGTTGAGGCGTTTGGCGGAACCCTACCCATGTCGGTAGTGACGAAAGTATCTGACAAAGGCTATGACAAAGCACTGAGAACAATTGATGCTGACCTTACTCCAATGGCCGGCGCGACTACCATTCGCCTTATCGTGGAAGCAGGCCCTTCATTCGGGCAAGATTGGGCTGTGTGGATCAATCCACGATTAGAACGTGCAGGACATTCCAAGTAATATCAAGCGGCGGCCCGCGAAACCCGCATCGGCCCAGCTCGAAATTCACGGTTTCGTTCGAGCGGCACAAGCGTTGCGCTGGAGACGTTTGCAGTGGCCCGCTGGGCGGCGCAGCGTCGAGCGAGTACGTTTTCGTTCACCCGCGGGAAGTCGTCGCCCCTCGGGGATTTCAACATGCCAAAACGTGCGGCGGGCGATCCGATTTATGACGCGTTAACGAGCAAAGGCCTGGAACTCCCGACTCATTCCTCCGAGATCGGTTCGAACCTGGCCTCTGACCAACACTACGATCAGACCGCCTTCTTCCCTGGGCCGACGAAGGATTACTTCACGGGTCAGCTCGGCGTGTTCGACTACGATGCCGTGATCTTCAAGCTGCTATGGGACGACCGGGGGAAGAAAGACTTCAATATGTACCTGCGGTACTACATGTCTGATCATCGACCACTATGGTTTGAGTTGAGGGCATAACGAATATGGAAGGAGATAGCGTCAGCCGCACGAAATCCGCACCCGCTAGACAAGGGAAACGCGAGGTGCAGAAGCCTGACATTGTCGCTTGGATGATGTACAGATCCTTCCGCCCGATTGACCAAGGTCCTTGTCGAACATCGTCGAAGGCCTGAGCAAGCGTTTACAACCCGATGGTTTTTGACCGATTGTGATCATGCGAATGTTTACTCTGGCAGTCACCTGGTCTGGACTTCTACGATGGAGTGCAGCGTGCGTAAGTTGGACTCGTACAGCGCCTGCAATTTGACCTTCCATGTCCAGCAGGCGGAAATGACAAGGATCATGCCCCCCAAGAGCGAGATCCTTTCACCTAGAGCCCTTCCAGAGGCATTCCACAGCAGCCAAAGATCGATCGGCACTAGAAGGCCCACTCCGGGAATCAGCACCTCACAGAAGTTTTGTTCCGCTTGGATCTTCAATAGCCTGGCGGCTTCTCCGGGTAGCGCCCTCCTGATACTCCAGAGAATCAGCTCGTCAACCTTCGCACTCCCCTCCTGTCGTTTGTTCCCTTTCCATTTCTCTGCGAGCGCCCCGATTGATTCCCCCACTTGCTTCATCGTGACTGCAACGGCATAGGAGACGAGTGCAAGGAGCACCAGTACGGCAACGCCGAGATCTGAAGCATTCAGAAGAATTAATTCACACGCTCTGCTCGGACCGAGGCCGACGGCCATCGCCGTCAGTATGACCACGGAGCCCGGCATGACTCGCGCAATAATATCGAAGAAGATTTCAGGTACGAGACCCCAGTTCATGTCATCCTCACTGTGGTCAGAAGACAACGAGGCGGACCGCTCGACACCGACAGGCCGATCCATAAGATTCGGGACCGACTACCGGCTCGGATTCTCGAACATGGGGACGACCTTCGCGGGTTCTCCTTGGCAGAGCCTCCTGCATTGATGACGCGCCGTTCGCTTTACTCATCTGGTCTGCCGCCAGGTGAACCTGGCCGTAAGAAGGTCGTCAGTCGGATGATCGCCGGGACACCGCTGGCGATGCCGACGAGCAGTGCAACCGTTTCGTTGAAGGCTCCCCGCTGTGTCGCAAATAGAAAGCCGCCCAGCGCGATCAGGCTGAGCACGAGCGGGAATTTGAGTCGCTTCCATATGCTCGGACCGGCTTCTCGCTCCCACTCGGCAAATTGACGTTGGGGCTCAGCCCCTCGCGCGAAACGGCGAAAGCTCTCATTCATCAAGCGAATGCGCGGCCACTCTACGACTAGGCCGCGCCTCACAAGGTTCCTAAGTGTGTCTAGCATCTTCCAATTTACGAAACCTTCAACAGCAAGCCAATAGAGTACGATCTTCTCGTCGGTCGTACAGTACCGACCATAGCCTCCAGTAGTGCGCGGCCGCGAGGTCCAACGTCTCATCGATCGCGCTATCACGGGTCAAATTCGCCCTGTCCCCTTTAGGCAGCACAAGTGCGAGTTGATCGCATAGTTGTGCCACATAACTGCGCCCGCTCGGCCTAGCTTGACTTTCCAACTCAAGACTATGTTTCCATTCATGTGTCGCCTCGACTGTACGAGCCACGGACTCCCTGGGCGCACGGATCTTCTGGAAGGACTCCAGGGCTGTGGCCCACCGCGCGAGAACCGCCGACTCGAATTCATGTCTGCGTGGGTTCTCGAATGACCTTGCCGCGAAGTAATACAAGGGATCCACATCCGATTCGATCACGATGGTGTGATCCGGCATCGAGACGAGCCGCTCGAGCAGGCGCAGCGCTTTAAGCGCAAGCCGCCGCTGGTTTAGAACCGCGGCCAAACCCGCCAGCACGATCGTCTGTTGGCTCGCATTGGCGGCCGCCGAAGCAAGTGCCTGCGACGATGACGGCCCTCGGATGTCAGCCCATCCGATAACAAATCTCTCTTCAGCCGCGGTATCGTCGGAATGGCGAAGCAATAGGCGATTCGGCATCAGGCTGCTGGCCGACAGCGGTGGCCTAACCGCTGCCGGACCGTGCTGGGGCATCTTCAAAAGAAAGATCTTGCTCACCAGGTCGTTGATAATCCAAGCGACCACACCCACAATCAGAGCGAACGCCAGGATCCAATACACTCCCGGGCTCAGGATCAAACTCTCGATTGGAGTGCTCAGGGACAAACTTGCAGGTTCTCTAGCAAGCGGGTGTTCTGGACTGCCCAATGGCTGCTGTTGACTTCTCATCCGGAGCCGGGAACTGAAAGATCTCGCAAACCTCCCGTTTCCAACCTCGCCCGTGGACCTCTCGCACTCTCTGCCGGCCGTTTCACCGCCGCCGACTACGTCGTCCTCCTGGTTCGCCTGAAGATCGACCGATTGAGCCAGGCTGCGCAGAATGGTGGCCTCCTCGCTATAGGTGGGCAGCCATCGTCGAAAATAGCTAATGAGTGGTAACCTTACTGGCGTGCCTTTCGCCGTTTCGAATCCGTCTGACCGTCTGTTGTCACGGTTCGTGGTGTCGATCCTGAGCCAATCGCAAGGCCCGTATACCGTCAGTTTGTATGCCCTGCCATCTGTGCGCCAGTCGGCATCGATTTGTTTGCTGATGTCAGAGCGTATGCGAGTCCTTTCATACTTCTCCGTTTGAGCTCGCCAACGTTGCCGAAGACTTAACGCCAACGATCGCTCGCGATCTCGCGCCAATAGCACGACGACTTCATCGTGCACCGCCCTGTAGATGCTGAACGTCGGCAGAATCGCGCTGGCGACCGCTAGCGACAGGGACGCTGCCAGGAACGTGCCCTGCCAGCGGCTTGCAAGACGATCGCCCCAGATCAGGATCCTGCTGTACCGCACCCACCCATCGGGAAGCCACCTACAGAGGAGCACTGCGCCCACGAGCGCGATCGCGACAAGCAGAACACCTAGATGGCCGTTCCCTTGCTGGCCTACAAGGACCACCAGAGTGAGGAACACGCCACACGTCAGGAGAATGAGCCAGATCAGGCTACGCGACAGAAGCACCACTGCCAGAACGATCGTGAGTAGCGTCCAGTACTCCACTTGCAAGGACTGGCTCGCTGACCAGGCGAGCGCTAGACCCAGGACAAGCAGGGTGCACATAATCCTATTGCGGCATCTGTTTGACGTGCTGGTTCGATTCTCGAAAGGAGAGCCAACCTTCAACAGGCTGTGTGTAATGGTCAGACCGATTACGGCCAGAAACCCTGCGAACACGAGCCCGATTTCCGGGCCGCCCCACACTTCCGCACTCGCCCAGGCCACGAGGCCGCACAACTCACAAATCAGGATCCGGTGGTAGCTCGGCGAACGTCGTGAATCGGGCCAGTACCACTTTGCGTGCGGTTCACCAGGGTACAAGTAGGGTCGTCCGATGAAATGCAGCCAGAGGCTCACAAGGACCATCAATACGAGATACGCGCTCTCAAGTGCCAGGGAAAAGGACACCATATCGAGGCCCGCGAACCTGTCGGCCGTCTGGTCCAGGAGAACGACGACTGTCCAAGGGATGTCGGCATCTACTCGACCCATCCAGGCCAGGCTCGGAACCGACCGGTACATAAGCTCCAGGTGCTCGGCCCTCCCCGTGATCGCTGCCGCGCGCGCCGGCATGGACGGATCCAGCTCGTCGAAGAAGTCCTCGCGAAGATTGAGCGCGGTGTTGGAGTGGAAAAGCGTTTTGCCTTTTTCATCGACTACGGCAAACTGCATGCCTGCCGGAAGAACGGGGTTCACCACGCTGAGCAAAGGGGCTTGAATTGCAGCGACGATCGGGGCTCGTTCAGTGCGTACCGCAGCGTCTGACACCGGAATGGGTCGCTCACAGGCATACTTCAGAGACAGGACGGCCGCCACGGCACCGGTCGTTTTGGATCGAATGGACTCCACGAAGCGTCGACCGTCTAATAATGTGCACTTGAAAGGGTTTTTCGAATCAGTTGTGGGTTCACGAACAGTGGGACCCTCAGGAGGCCGAGTTCGTGCGAGCGAGAACCACATTTCGTCATGGAGAGCCCGCTGAAAGTATTCGCGGTCTTCCAGCCGCAAAAGCGGAGTAAGCCGACCCGTACTGAGTTCCTTCGCCATCTGCTGCCCGTTCTTGTCGATCCAGAAGATCACATCGAAGTACGGATAAGCCGAGGAACTCGAGTAGGCGAGCACATTCATTTTGATGTCTTGTGAGATTAACTTCTGCCTATCCGAGCGCGTTCGATCGCCGGCCGCGTCTTTGACAGGAGTTCCCAGGGTTCTCGCAACGCTAGTCTGGATAAGCTGTTCCTGCAGCAAGCTCAACTCATCTTTGATGTTTTGCCGAATCCTCTCTCCAACCTGTTCGACGAGCTCCTTCCGTAGGCCCAGGGTGGCTTGGTAGGCGAGGGTGTGGATCGTCGCGAGTGTGGCGAGCGCGAAGGCTATGAGCACGGATACCAGTAGGAGCACTAGCTGGTTGCCTCTCACAGCTTCTCTCGCGCCCATGAAGCGGAACTTCAGATAAGGCCCAATTAGGATCGCTACCACAAGCACGCCGATGCCAAAGATCACTAGCGTTGGCGAGATGACCATCGCTTGCACCCGATAGTCCGACGATGGGACCAGCCCACCGACGATCCATGGGGCGTCGACGTGAGGCTCGTTGACGTATCTCACATCGAGCGGTGCCGGTAACGGCTGAAGATAGAGTCTGTACGGTCTTCCAGAGATTTCCACCTCTCGGATCTCACTCGCCAGCAGTTTATCGGCTGCCGTGACTGAGACTGTTTCTGATGTCCTTGGCTGATCCTTAACGGCATTTTTGAGTGCTCCGGCTGACTCGGTCGTCGCCATTTTTGTTCTTGGCACAGTCGACAGACGGACAGCCCCCCCACGGGTGTAGAACAACACGTTCCCACTACCAGCCGCAAGAAACATTGTGGCGAAAGGGCCTCCGTAAAGCTGTGGCCCGAGGTTTGGGGTTCCCTTGAGTCCCCAGCCTGTTTCGAACACTATCGCTGTCGAACCGTCCTTCCGTTCTAGCCGGAACTCAATCTGGCGGTTCTGTTTTCCTTCGCACGATGCGGTCGTGGGATCGAATGCGGGATTCTGCCGAAGCGCTTCCTTGAGACTGTCGCAATCTGGCGGCTCCGAATCTGGAGGTCCAGATCTCAGATTCGTGAGGCTTTCTTGCAAGCCCAGGAGTGCACTCGCCAAGTTGTCGGCCGCCGTCGCCGTCTGCCTCATGTAGGAGTCATCAAGCAATCGCGTTCGCCGAGAGAAGTGGAAGTAATAGAAGACGCCAAGCGCCACGACCGAGAGAAGCCCGGCCGAGGCGGCGCGCCGAATCCAAGGCGACAACCATGCTTTAGTGGCCATGCTGCTTTTCCCAATCCTGGGACATAACCGGAATGACAACGGTAGTGTTCACCCGTCGGGACCGGCCAAGGTCAATTGGCAAGGGTGCCGCTGCTTGCCAGCAGCGATTCTTAAGGGCTTTCCCCATTCGTTGAGAGCGGGTAGAGACGACGGTCAAGACCAGCGGACCCGAGCTGCAACCGTGTGAAAGGCCGGCAATCGATACTCTCCGCCGTCGTCGGTGAGGACGCGGCAAGGAAGGACGCCGCACCTGAGAGATGAACGACAATTTGATCTCCGTGACACTACGGTGCATTAGCCATGACTTGTCTGATACTGTGCGTCCCGGTCGGCTCGAAAGTGACAATCGTGAGTGAATTGTTGCCGCTCGGCAAATTCCGCAGCGTACCCTTGAACAGCGACCTGTCGATCCGCTGCAGCTTTCCTTTTCCCTCCGCCACCATGTCGAGGATTCCGGATTCGCCCGTTCCGCCGGGTAGGTTCGGGAAGACATGAACTCTCTCTGCCGTGAAATCCATTGATCGTATCCATACTTCGGTGTCACCTGGTGCTGATTCAACCGAATGAAAGTGGTCGAACGCTGAAACCGGCGGCAGGCGGTCGATGTAAAGCACCTTCTTGAAGTCGCTAAATACCGCGGGACTGCCAGGGGCTCGAAGACGATACGCATGGGCAGTGAGAAAATGCGGCCCTTCTTCGAGGCGCGTGGCGTTAATGACTTGTCTGAACTCTCCATCACCACGCGGCGCGTCCATGTCGTGGTCACCGATCAGCGGTCGGCTCTTGGTGGCGAACCGTTCGAAGCCGTACTCCGTCGTCCCGGGCGTTCTGAAGTCCACCACGCCGTTGTCATTCAGATCGCGGCCGCTGTCCATGCGTAGTAAAGCCTCGTCGCCGTCCGCCTCCACATCGCGCAGAGCATCTGATCCCAGCAATCGTACGGCCTTCGTGCGAAGTCGAACCTCGAAAGAGTCGCTTCGGATGACGCTGACGTCCGTCTGGCGCTGCCTGCCGTTCTCGCGATCGTTGGAGGGATCGAGACGACCGGGAAGCACGCTGGCAACGTTGGTCAACTCAAGTCCTCTGTCCGACTGCGGCGTGGCGAGTCCGTAGACAAGAAACCCCTTACCGTGAAAGTTAAACTGACCCGAGTTGGAGAGTGTTCCGGGGCGCTGGAAGCGCACGTTGACCTTCCTGATTCCCGCCTCCTCAAAGACTCGCAAGATGTGCGGGATGTCGGTGCGCCCACCACGGTCCGGGTTTACGATTGGATCTGCGGCGTTCCCGGACAGCTCGACGAGAAGGGTGCCGGGTGGAAAGCCAACATGGGTCAGAGTCCGGCTGTCGAAGCCGCCATCGCCGCGGTTCGACAGCAGCACCAACGCCAAACCTTGGCGCTCGAACGCGAAGAGACCGTCAGACCCATCCCAGCGCTCGGCATAGTTGCCGCGCCCATGGGTGTTGCGCGCCGCCAGGAGTCGCGTTAGGAGGCTTCCTTGCCCGGTGCTTAGGGCATCGCCGCGCCCAGGCTTCGGGAAATCACGGTCGCTCCCGAACTCTTGGCCGTTGAAATACACGACCGTGTTGCCAGGCATCATAAGTGTGTACGCTTGCGCGACCTCCTCGAGAGCGAACGGCTTGAACACGTCGTGGTTCTGAGTGAACGTAACACCTGCTGATCCGTTGTGGAGGCCATCGTCAGAGACGTCCAGCGCTGCACCCTTGATGCGCTGCCAAGCCCCCGGCACCGCCGTACTTTCCAAGTTCTCCTTGAGTGCGAAGTAGAGCTTGAAGTCCAACGTGTCGCGGTTACCGCCGATGCGCCCAGGGTCGGCGTGGTCGATGTTCTTCTTCACGTGTGGGAGGAGCACGGCGGGGTTGGCATCAAAGACTTCGCTGTACGTGAAGACGTCGGGTTGAGTGCCGTCCAACAGTTTCCGAGGGTTCTGGCGGTAGACGGCTCGGTCGACAAAGTCGAGCACGAACCCCGGCACATGTTTGGCCGCGTCGATCCGGAGACCGTCAGCGCCGATCACCTGGACGAGCCACTGAGCATTGCGCATCAGATAACCGGTGGCGTTCTCGACGACCGGGTCTCCGGCTATCGGGTCTTCTAGATTGAAGCCGTGCACGGCGATTCCGCTTTCATTTGTTCTGGGATCGAAGACGAAGATCGTGTTGTGACCGATGTCAGGGTAGAAGCGCCGGCTCTGAGGCTCGGGGAGGTTGGCCAGCCGCCCAAATGCGGGTGTGATCCCGGCAGGTAGGTTGCGCGGATCCCCTGGTGTGACCGGATTTCGAATGAACCGATGGTTCTTCTCGTGAGCGATGTCGATCAGTCCAGCCAACCGCTCGAGTTCAACTCCACCAGCGAACGCGGAGTGAAAGTCGCCGTCGATGTCCTGTGGCAGCGTGATCGCGAAACCTGGATAACCACCCGCCGCACCGAAGCCCGGCGTTCCCAGGTTGGAAAATCCGTTATGGTTGACTACGAAATCAAGGTGCAGGCTGACGCCGGCTCGGTGGAGCATTCTTGCCAGTGCTTTGAGCCCGTCTTCTGTTCCGTAGAGCGTCGGCCGGCCCGGCCGTCCAAGATCAAAGCGATCGTAGACGTCGTAGCCGACGCTGACGTCACTCTGGTCGGCCCGGAATGGTGGCGGTAGCCAAACGAAGCCATAACCGGCGAGGAATATATCCGGCGTCCGCTCCTCCACCGTCTGATAAGACGATTCGAACCATTGGAGGATCGGCGGAGGAGATTCGTCGACCATAGGCTCGGGCTTCGCTTTCTCCGAGAGAAGCGTGGCAGCCAGAGCGATGGCGAAGATGCGGCACCAGCCGCTTCGTGACCAGGGCTTACGGGCGCAGGACGTCCGCGCTGCGGTCGAACTGCGTGATGGTGCTGCTGATTCGGTAGTTGGACGCGAGATCCCAGTTGCGGAAGATCCTTCCATCGGCCGCTTCCTCGAATTGCATGTACGGCTTGAAGAGTCGAGAGAGCGAGCTCGAACTGTCTAGAGGACAATTCGTTACGCCCACGAAGTCGTGCAGGGTCGCCGATGCGCCGCTCAAGAGCATCGCGGTTCCGACCCTATTCAGCTGACCCTTCGAAATGAAACGTCCGGAGTCCTCGGCCGCTTGGTTTCCTTCCGCGGCTTGAACGCTCCAAAACCCGATTCCGGACGAATTGGCGAGCCCGGTGTCCTTGCTGGCTGTCGTGACCCGGAGCAGGGCGCAGGTCGAAACATCCTGATTCGCAGCGAGAACGACCCGGTGGAGGCTTGGTGAGCCGAACATGGCGGTGAGTGTATCGGTGCAATCGACTGAGACCGGATCGATCGGCTTGCACTGGCTCGTGTCCAGGACTAGCGGTGTCGTGGCCGCGCGCACGACCGTCACATCGTCGCGATCCTGGTTGACAACGCGACGGACCGGCCCGGGCGCCCTCAACAAGCCGTAGACGGCAACGTAGTAGTTCTTGGGGAACTCCGTGGGATGACGTTCAGGCTGCGGAGGATAGGTACGTCGCGGCTCTTCATCGCCATAGGTCGCGACGAACACCTTGCCGTTGGCCACGACCGGAGGAGCGAACTTTGCAAATAGACCCAGCCGATCCCGTTGCGCGAACTGTTCGCTCGTCCAGAGTGTCCGAGTGACGTCCTGCGCATCGAGCGCCAAGACGATGCCCCTCACACCGCGCTGCTGGTTGGCATCGCCGTCCAACGGGACCACGGCCCACACGATGCCAGTACCTGCCTTGCTCCCGTTTGCAGAAAGCGCGAGCATCCCGCCAGGCATCCCATCGGGAGGCCGAAACGCGCTCTTCTTTGGGTTGTCGACATCCCGCAGCCGCCCCTGCCTGAAGACGAACGCCTTCAACGGGCTGTTTTCACCCCACACGTAAACGCGCCCCGTGTCGGGTCCTTTCCAGAACACCGGCGAACCATGGATGTTGCCGTAGTGCGTCTCGCCATTGTGGACCTGCACGTCGAACGCGTTCACTTGCTGCAGAACGTTCGGGTTCTGGCAGTCAGGCGCAGTCGGGCTGGATACGTACTTGCCCATGTTGTTCGCGGAAACCACGTAGAGAACGCCTTCCTTTCCACCGCTGAGAATCCGTAAAGGGGTCTCGGGAAGCAAAACGGGGCCGCCCGAGCCCAGATCCAGATCCCTGTCACTCAGGAACGCTTGATTGCACGGAGTGAAGAAATCCTTCACGATAAGACCCTGTCCATCAAGCCTCAGCTTGACGAAGCTGCTTCCGTAGTTTTGACCTCCTGTGTGGGCATCGAAAGTTCCATTGCCCGTCATCAGATATACGTTCCCTTCGGCGTCCGCAGCGGGACCGTGACCCGATTGCCAGATGCCGCCATCCTCTCCGGTCGCTGTCGAACTCCAAAAAGCCCTCTGCGCGAGCGTCTGAGCATCGAACGCAAAGAGCGCCCCGCGATTTCCATCCCCTCCAAAGGCGACATACACGACCCCGTTTGTCAGGAGGAGCGCCGTACGCTGCTTATGCACGCAGGGGTTGAAGGCACTCTGAGGTTTGCAGGGCTGCGCTGGATCAGAAGAGGACATACCGACGACCGCCGGCGGAAGGCGGTGAGTTCCGTTCCGCAGATTGAGCGCGTGGAGGCGGTACGCGAATCCTCCCGCTCCGTCATCGTGCCAGGCAACGACGAACACGGTCATCCTGTCGTCACTCACAACCGGAGTGCTGAGGATTCCCCACTCCGGATCGTTCGTGCTCCACATGTCGATGTCTTTTGCGCCCGGCCGAGGGGGGCCAAGCCATGTGGCCCACAATGGAATGGTTCGACCGTCGGGTCCCCGATTCTCCTTGTCCGCGTCATACACGTAGACCGTGTTATGCATCGTCGCGATGATGAGGGCATTGAATGTCCCTTGGACGAGTGGAGTATTCGGATTCCCTGTCGTGTCGATTGGTAGTGCCGAGACGTAGAGCGGCTGGGCCACGACTTGGCCGTCGGCGTATAGCGTCCAAAGCTTTCCAAACGTTGCGGGACCGACGTTGCCGGTGTTTAGGATCGTCTCGTCAAGAGTGGCTCCGGTGCGGGCGTTGTTGTAGCGTTGCGTGAGCACATCGACCACTTGTGCCGTGCTCGGACCGGACTGCGCGAGCATCCCCAACAGGCCCACCGCTACAATGTACGGTGAACGAAACGCGCGATTCTTCATACCTCCTCCGTACCGAGCCGGCCAAGACGCGAATCCGATGCGACATCGGATCGGCTTCAGTCATGGTCGATTGCGCGCCCGAAACGCGTCTCAATCGTCAATCTTCACCTCAACGTTCGACGACCAGCAAACGCCCGGGTGGCCGTCAGTAGTCGTAGTCAGATTGTGCCGCTCCCGATCGCTTCGTTGCCTTGCTCGCTACCACGGCACCCACAGCATCGATGACTCGAAGATCCCCGGCGTCGAGCTTTTGTTGGCAGCAATCATCGCATTGCTTGCACTTCTCCACACCAGAAGGTCTCACGCCGAGAAGATGTGCGATGCCCAGGAGGGTGAGGCACTCGTCGGTGTTGCAATCACGGCCCTGGGCGTTGTTATGAAGATCCATCTCGTGTGACGCGGGTGTTCCGGTACCGAACGTCTCGTGGCTATCCGCAATCGACTTAGCCTGGCCCTTCCCAATGGTGGTCGCCATGTTGCAGTTCCAGAAGCAGTGCCGCCAGGCATCGGCGGGACCATCCTCTGGGCCTGGCAAGCCTATCTTGCGGGCAGCCGTGAGCGAGTCCTTGGCGATCTCGCCGGCCGTGTACGCATCGAACGGTCCCACGGCTTTGACCGCCGCCCACTTTTCGCTCCACGACGCCTTCTGCCGAGCCAGAACGACAGGCGCCTCGGATGAGCAACCGAGAAGGCTGTCGCCCGTTGCTGGGCGCGGGTCGCCGGTGGCAGCCTGCTGTGCCACGTGCGTGAGTTCGTGGGCCAGTAATCGCTGCCCTTCACGGGTTTCCGGTTGATAGCGTCCGGCATCGAACACGACGTTTCGGCCAACGGTGTAGGCCGCCGCATTGACGGCGCGAGCGGATTCGACGGCAGTCTGGCTCGTGTGGACACGTACGTCGCTGAAATCCCGGCCGAAGCGCGGTTCCATGACCGCCCGCGTCGCGAGGTCCAGCGGCCGGCCCGGCCGGCGCAGCACGTCATGCACGATCGGCGGCGCATCACCCATTGATGTTTGATCGGAGGCAAGCTGCAATCGGGCCGCGTCGATGTTCGCCGAAGGCAAGTCAGCCGGACGGTTCGTCAGTGGTACGATCATGTCGGTGACCCGATCGGCTTCACGCTCAGACGGATCGGCAGACGGAATGACCTTGAGACTGCGCTGCCGTGCAGCATGCTCCCGGCAGCGTGGGCATCTGCCACCGCAGGCACAGGCTTGGCTGCGCGCCCCGCCGGTGGATGGGCGGCGCGCTACGCCCGGACCGCTCGTCGCGCGATCGCAAGGGTGACCGCTGGTGTTGCGCCTGGCGAATGCGAACATCGAGCCCTCACCTTCTGTCGAGATTGCACAGACTTTTTTGTTCAACTTCTTGACAGCCACATCCGCCGAACCAAGCTTCTTAACTTCACACTGTTTCCAAGACCATGGTTTTGATCTCTTCAGATTGGTCAGGAACACGATCAACTCGCACCTGCCATTGGGCACATTGATACTGTAAGTCCCATATTCGTCGGTGCTCACCGAGTTGCCGGTGCTGTCCCGCATCTGACTTGCACATTCACTCCTTGGCCGACGGAACGACCTTCCTCCTTTAGATTGCCGAATATGTTTCCAGCAAACGCGAGCGTAGGAACCAGCAGAATCAACAGAAGCACGGTTCTAACCGCCTTCATCTGTTCCTCCCTTGATGTGGGTAGACAAGTCACATCCGTGCCGAACTGTTAACAGGATCTCTTCTTTGTCTACATCTATCGCGGACTCCTAACATACCGGCTGAAGGCCACGCGGAATGCGTCGGCTTTGATGCCTTGCCGGTGACCCCTCACCCAACTAACATTCCCCGCAGCCGCGCGAATTCGCTTAACGCCAGCTTCTGTATTTCTGCGAGCTGCGCGTGCTGGTCTCTGGCATGCTTCTGATCGGCCTTAAACGCAGCGTCCGCCGACTCCAGCTGTTTCTTCACCTGCGGGTCGCTCTCAACCAGGCGCTTCGTCGTTGCGACCTTCAGCGCCGACGTGACCGCGGCGTGATCGGCTTCGGCCTGCTTGACCCCCGCGGCTACGCGGGTAGCTATTGCCTTGAGTCCCGTGGCAATGTCGCCAGCGAGCTCATCCAGCTCCTGGGCGCCCACGGGCGTCCCGGCGCCCGCTTTGAGATCCGCCGCGTTCGGAATCAGAAGAACGGTGTTGGCAGGCACATCCCCCGTCAGGTTCACGTGCCTATTGATTGCTCTCACCAAATCCGGCGTCGCGCTCGCGGCGCCCGGCTGGCTCAAGAGTTCCCGCCAGAGCCGTTGCGGATTGATCGCGACCTCGGGGGTTTCAAAAATGCGCATAGTTGCTCCTCTGAGGTCCTTTAGATTCGGACGTTGAGATGCTCCCAGGCCGTGTCTGCCAGGGATTGCTGATTGACTGCAATCGTGCCGGTCGTAGCGTTGCCCGCTATCGTCACGCGATCTGCCGTGGCTGATATCGAGGTCTCCCCGCCTCGGACAATATTCGAGCTGACGATGGCCGCAGTCGATCGTAGTAGGACGGCATCGCCGCGGCCAATCAGCTCGCACCGATTGTCGCCGAACTGGATGTCCGCTCCGGAGGCGACCGCCACCGCTGGCGCAGTGCCGCGCGCGATGAGCACGTTGCCGCGAATGCCGGTGGACGAGCCGCGAGGAACGGTTGCGCCGGCCGCGTCGAGATTGAGCGTCGCCTCGTCGATGAACGGATGCGTGCCATGGAATACGAGCGTGCGCCTGTCGCTCAGACGCACGGCGGTGAACGCACCTGTGTGGATGATCGGCTGCTTCACATCGGGCTCATCGGCGCTAATCGCCGACCACGCCGTTTCGTCTGCCTGGGCGGGATCGGCGTCGCGCTCAACGTGATTGCCGGAGAGTTCGTTCTGCGAGTATGGTGCCCGTAAGAGAATGCCGGCTTCTACGGTGCCTCGCAGCTCGGTCCGCGGCCCCACCTGCACGATGTCGTTGCCAATGATTCGCGATCGGCGCACGGCGAAGTGCGCCACCCCGGCCACGACCGCCGTGCCACGCGGCGCTGCGACACCGATCCGCCGCAGCGTGTTACCCGCGACGGTTGCGGTCTGCGTGCGCGTCACGCCGATCCCGATGATGTTCGACCCGAGCTTCGGATCGGTGCTTGCCGCCCCGATATCGCGTAACCGGTTGTTCTCGATCGAAACTGAAGCAGCGCTCGCAGTGTCGATCATCACGATGCCGTTGCCGCATCGTTCGATGATGTTGAGCTTGACGATCAGATCTGCTACCGGCGCGTTGATGAGAATGCCGGCATCGGGAAACCCGACGATCTGGTTCGCGAGCACCTGGCACTGATCGCTGCCGGTCGGATCGACGCCGGTGAGTAGCGAGATGCCCGAGCCGGTCGGCTGGCGATCGCCCTGCGCGGACGGCGGTCAGCTTGTTGCCTTCGATCCAGGCGCCGTCCACTGCGCAGCGGATGCCCGGCCCGTTGACGTTCAGGGTGTTGTCGGCGATGCGCATCGATGCGCCGGGTCCGGCAACGCCGAGCGCGCTGATCGCCGCCTCGCGGCACGTCGAGCACCTCATTGCCGCAAATTCGCGATCCGAACAGGTGCGCCACCGCTCCGTCGAAATCGATCGCCTGCTTCTGGCACAACAGGATGTTGTCGTCGATGCCCAGCGCCGCGGTGGCGAGGAACGTGAGCGGCTCGCGCTCGGTCGGATCCAGCGCGCGGATGCCGTCGCGGCGACGATCAGGTTGTCGCGAATCGTCGGCCCCGGCGACCAGGCCGCTGAGCGCGATGGCGGCGCCGCGCGTATCCGGGCGCCGACCACCAGCAGCATGAGCTCCCGCAGCGTCACGCCCAGAGCCGTTCGCACTCCGATGACCGCCTGCCTAGCCGAGCGAAATCACCGCGAGATTCTCGATCACGATCGCGATGCTGCTCTCGATGCTGAACGCGCGACCGCCGGTGCACGATCACGGTGGCCGGCCCCTGGCCGTTGATGCGCACCGATCGCGCGCCGGCGACGCGCACCGGTGCCGGCAGCGCGTACGGGCCGGTGCGTAGACACACCGTGCCGCCGGTGTCCTGCACGCGGTCGCACGGCTTCCTGGATGGTGAGCTGGCCGCTGGCATGCGATTCTGGCGTCACGCACTGCGTGCAGCGCGCAATCGTCGCCGCCGCGCGGCGGCCACGGGTGACGGCAGTCGGTCGGCTCGGCGTTGGTCCCGGCGTCCCACAGCGCGAGCCGCGCGTAGTGATGATGAATGCCGCGCGGCGGCGCCTGGTCCAGAATCTCCACGGAGGCATCGGCGGTGCGCGCCGCGAAGACCCAGTAGTCGCCGGCTCGAAACCCCTGCGCGCCGGCGGACGCGAAGCTCACCGTGACGCCATTCTCCAGCAGCAGCGTAGTGCCCGCTCGCGGGCACGTCGATCACGCCGGTCGATGCCGCGGCGTCGAGGTCCTGCGAAACCGTCGTGGCGCCGTTGCCGGACGGTGCTCAGCACCTGGCCGTTTCTGGTCCCACAGCGCACGCGCAGGTTCGCGCTGCGCGGAAATGTGCTGTCGGGAAACGTCGTGGGCAGCATGTCCGCCGGCAGTGCCGGCGTGAACGAGATGCGCCGGTTCGCCTCGTCCACCGTGATGCTTGCGGATCTCGCCGGCCGCCTGCGAGAACTCGCGCACGTCGTCGGTGATCTCGACCCAATCGCCGGTGTTGAAACGCAGCACATCGTCGCGCCCGAGCGATCTCGAGCTGCGAGCTCGGTCGCCGAGATGACGCTCGCGACGTCGACGCCGACGCTCGCGTTGTCGCGCGACCATTTGAACGTCGCGCCGGCGCCCGGCTGACCGCGGTCGTGGATCTCGACGCGATAGAGCTGGTTCTCGAGGCCGCGATAACCGCCCGTCGGCGGCAGCTCGCAGGGATCGGTGACCGCGGCGCACGTCGTAGGTGCCGGTCGTCAGTCGCCCGGTCGACGGCGCGATCAGCATCGAGCCCAGCCAGGCACGCTCGGCGTCGGGTGAGCCGCAGGTCGTGTCGCTCCCCGGCCTCCTCGGCGAGCACGCGCACCTGCCACACGGTCTGCAGCGCGCGAGCTGGTCTCGACGCCGACCGCGGTCTCGACCAGGTCCGGATGCTCGAGGTGCGTGACCTCGCGATCCCACACGTCGAGGTAGACGAGGTGCCGCCCGGCCGCCGGCAGCGCCGGCGGATTGGGCAGGTAGGGCTGCGGTGCGTAGGCGTATCGGCCGTGAAGCGCGGCTCGGCCATCAGACGCGTCGAACTCGCGCTGCGCCGGATCGGCGGCGCCGTGGTTCTCCGCCAGCAGGCCGTCGACGTAGAGCCGGCCGCGGCCGATGAGCGAGAGCCGCCGCCGCCCGAGGTGATGCGGAACGCGTCGGGCGTGTTCGCCCCGACCGTGGCGCGGCCGAGCACGTCGCCGGCCAGCGCGCGCAGCCGGCGATCGAGAATCGCCGACCAGCTCGTTCGCGTCCGCGTCGAGCAGCACGCGCGCCCTGCTTGAGCTCCACGCCGCGTAGTCGAGCAGCGGGTTGTATCGCACTCGTGAAAAGTCGGCTGCCATGGTCCGTCTCCGTTCGACAGCTTCAGGTCGCGTAGAACACGCCCGCGTGCAGACCGAAGCGCAGGTACTCGTCGAGACGAATGCGCAGGTTGGTCTCGCGCTGCGGTTGGAACAGCGCGTGCATCACGCCCATCTCGCCTCCGTCGCTCGGCGCCCTGCGCGGATCGCGCTGCGCGGTGGCGCGCGCGCAGCTGGCAGTAGCCGGGTCGCCGTAGCGCAGCGAGGTGAAGTGCGGCAGCACATGCGGATGTCGCGTCGTCGGGCTGGCAGCGATAGCGGCGCGGCGTGATCGAACCCGGCGGCACGAAGCTGAAGCGCATGCAGCCTTCCTGCCGGCGTTCGACGCGCACCGGCGCGTCCGGCGGCGGTCGCCGGTCGCAAGCGTGCGAAGAAGATGCTGTTCGACGCCAGCGGATCAGCCTCGCGTGCAGCTTGCCGATCACGGTGCATTCCTCGAGCGTGATCGCCGCGCCCGGCGCGTCCGCCGCGTCCGCCGCGTACGCCGACGGCGTCGGCGCGACCCGGCGTCGACGATGCAGTCGATCAGCTCCACGGTGACGTCGGATTCCGCCACGACGTGCAGCGGGCCGATGATGCAGCGCTCGAGCGCGCAGCTTCGTGAACGGATGCGCGACGACGAGGCTGGGCTGCGCCCGGCGTGGCCGGCGTCGCCGTCGGCGTCGAGCGTGAGGCCGGGCACCAGCGTGCAGTCGCGCAGCACGAGCGTCGCGCGGCTCGTTGTCCGCCGCCGGCGGCAGCTGCAGCGCGCCGCCGGAGATGACGAGGCCGTCGAGCACCAGCGTGCCGTGCGCGCCGATGTCGGCAGTGCATCGTGCCGGCCGCCGCGATCAGCGGGCGCGCGCCGTTGCTGCGCGCCGACCACCACGCCGGCCGTTCGGCGCGTCCGATCCGCCGGCGACCTTGAAGGTCGGGCGTCTGCGCGTAGGTCAGGCTGTCGTCGATCAGCAGTCGGCCGCCGGTCGGCGCGAGCTGCGTCGAGGTGCGGCTGCAGCGGCTGCGCCGTCGCGGCGGTGAGCTGCGGCGTGACGCGGTCTCGCTCGCCGGGTTCGCTCGTACTCGCCGCCGCCGATGGCGCGCGAGAAGCCGTAGTGGAAGGTCGCGTAAAAGGCACGCTGGTGTGTCGGCCACGCGGTCCGCGCCGAGCAGCACGCGGCCGCGCTCCGGATCGAGCGCGATCTGCTGATCGGCCGATGTCGTCCTCGTGGGCCCAGCCGATGAACGTTCCGCCGCCATCGAAGACATCGCGCAGATCGGCGATGCGCACGACTGCTTCGCGTCGGGATCGCCGGGCGGCGCCGCGCCCGCAGGCGCAGCGGCCGTTCTGCGCCGGCGCGCGAGATGCACGACGCTCGGCCGGGCCGTAGTCGTCGCTCGTCGCGACGGCGTCGTCCGTGGCGGTCGCGGTGCGCACCTGCAGCGCGAACTCGCGCACCGCGAGCGGTGCCGGCACGTTGATCGGCGCGGCGAGATGATCGATATCCGGCTCGGGCCGCGGGCTGCGGAACAGCCGCAGGTCCGCGCCGAGCGGATTGAGCGGAAACGCCGGCCGCTGGCGTCGCCTGGGATCCGGCACCAGCGGCAGCGCGCGTGAGCCGGTACGGCTGCAGGCGCCACAGGAAGATGCCGACGTTGGGAATGTTGTAGCGGCCGCCGGCCGATTCCGGACGGCGCATCTCGGCGGTGTGCGCGACGCTGTTGAAGGGGCCGTCGATCGCCAGCAACACGCGCTGCGACCGCACCGCGGCGGTGGCCGAGCGCCTGCGGCCGCAGGTGATTCATGTACTGCGTGGTGGCGAGCTGCTCGAAGAACTCGACCGCGCGCGCCGGCCAGTCGGTGACGTCGTGCGCCAGCTGCTCGAGCATCAGCGCCGTGCCCTTGCGCCGGCGGTAGGCGATGGTGTTCGCCACCTCGGCGCGCGGTGAGGCGACGCGCGGCGCCACGCCGTGCAGCGGTCGGTAGCCGATCAGATCGCCGATGTACGGCGCGACCCAATCGGCGCAGGTCTCGATGAACTGGTCGTCGTAGAGCTGCTCGAGGTTCTCCTCGAGCGCGCCGAGCTCGCGCGCGATCAAGCGCCACCAGCGCGCGCAGTGGCTCGCCCTGCCGCCGCGTCGCGCAGGCGATAGACCGCGGCAGCAGCCGATCACAAGGTGTCGGCGTCGAGCGTCATGGCATCTCCTCGAGACGATCGAGCGGCCGCGGGATCGAGGGTCAGCAGCTCGTCGGCGCACGAGCTCGCCGCCCGCCACCGCATCGCGGCTGGCGAGCAGGCGCGTCTGCCGCGACGGCAACGTCTGCGAGACCGGTTGCGTGCCGCCGTAGAGCAGGTCGAGATCGACCGCGACGACGCCGGGCACGCCTTGCGCGACGGCGATAACGTCGGACTGCTGCACCGGCTGGCCGAGCTCGCGCGCGTCGAAGCCTGAAATGCGCGCGCAGCGCCGCCTCGACGGCGCCGAGCACCTGCTTGGTCTCGTAGTCCGGATCGCACTTGACCTTGAGGCCGATGTGGAACGTGCTCGCGCTGATAGCGCGAGCAGCCGCACGGCGACGTGCGGATCGCCGCTGGTCTGCAAGCGCGTCTCGCAGTTCGATCCAGATCGGACTGTCGCGTCGAGATCGTCGTGCCGTCGGGCCGGCGATGGTGATCGACGACCGTCGGCCCGGTGTGCAGCTGCAGCACCTGCGCTCGCGCCTTGGCGATGCCAGGGAATAGGCGCGCGCGAAATCCTCGTAGTCGAGCAGCGACACCGCGCGGCCGAGCGTGCGCGTCATCAGCGGCATGCTCTGCGCGTGCCTGCTCGGCATCCTCGGGATCGGTGCCGCCCTCGGCCGGCCGCGGATTGCTCACGCCCTTCAGACCGAGCGGCCGCGTCGTGAGTTGGGTGAGGCTCTCGGCCGCGACGTTGCCCGCGACGCCCGAGGCCCTTGCGGTAGCGGGCGACGCACGTTGTTGACGCCGCTCGGCAGCCGCGCGCCGCGAACGCCGTCGCCGAACTGGACGAACGTACGTCCCTGCTCGTCGCTCGAGAGCGTGAACGCCCGGTCGCGCGGTCCAGCGTCGAACAGCGTGTCGCGCGCCTTCCAGGCGATGTCGTCCACGCGCACGGTGAGCTCGCTCGCGGCGCCGAGCTCGTTGGCTGCCGCGCGGAACGTCAGCGGCAGCTGCTTCAGCTCGAAGCGCTGGAATGGCGTCGCTGCGTTGCCGGCGCCGAGAATCTGCGTCACCGTTTCGCCGTGCGACGCCGGCGCGACGTTCGCGTGCACCACGACGCTCGCGTCGATCGAGCGGCTCGGGCAGCAGGCGGATCGATCTCGAGCATGCACCGAGTGGGGCTGATCGGCGTGCGCGGCGACCAGCGTCGCTGCGTGCACGAGGGTGGCGCCATCGGACGTGACGCGTTGCCACGGATCAGCAGCCGCCGGCCGGGCAACAGACCGTCGGCGCTCACGGTCACCGGGACGTCGGTGCCGGAGACCGCGTCGCCGACCGGATACGCCGCGAACTCCAGCTCGCTCCGACTGCGCGAACACGCTGGTGCCGCGCGGACCTCGTTCGAGAACTGTCGCGTAGTTCGCGCCGTCGAGGCCGAGGCGTGTCACCTTGCCCGACAGCGCGAACTCCTCGCGCGACACCTCGGTCACCGTCGTCACGAGGTAGAGCTCGACGTAGGTGCCGCGAGGCGCCGGTTCGGCGGGGTAGTTGAAGCCGCCCTTGGCGAGCACCACGAAGCTGCCGGCGGCGATCTCCGGGTACACCGCGTCGAGATCGACCGAGCTCGCCTGCGGCGAGATCACGAAGCGCGGCCAGTCCGCGCCTTCGACGAACGCTCGCAGGCTCGGCGTCGAACCCTCGGTTCCCGGACGCGGAAAGGCTTTCTCGTAGTCGACGCGGAACGTCGACGGGCATGCTGGCCCACGCGGGCGCGTTGTGGCCGTACACCGACGCACGCCGCCGCAGCGCGAAGACCTGCGGCTGGCGCGGCTCGGATCCTTTGGCGGCGATGAGCGAGCCGAGCGGCCGGCTCCAGGTCACACGCGTGCGATCGTTCGCCGCGTCGGCCTCGACGCGATCGAGGATGCGGAAGTCCCACTTGTTGGCGCTCGCGGTTGTGCAGGAATTCGTCGCCGACGAACAGCAGCGCGTCGCCCGGGCGAGGTTCGTGTTCACGCCCCTGCAGGATACGTCGACGTCGCGCCGCGACCGGGACGCGCGGCGTCGCTCATCCACGGCTGCATCGCGTTCCACGCGGGCCGTGCCGTCGACGTCTTCGACGGTCTCGAAGACCTGCGGCTGCTCGTCCGGCGCCGGCACGCTGCGGACACCCAGGCCCGCGTCGATCGTGACTTCCGCCGGCACGCCGGTCACGAACATCGCCGGGCTCGGGCTTCAGCGCCGGGCGGCGGCACGGGCGGCGTTTCGAGCGTGAAGGCGAGCCAGCGTCTCGGCCGCGACGCCGGGTCGCAGCCGATAGCCGATCAGCCGTCCCATCTCCTGCAGCGAGACGCGCTCGCGCGCCGTGCGCAGGTACGATTCGTTGGCGATGCGCTCCTGATAGAAGGTCAGCACGTCGGCGGCGCACGCGAAGGCGTCGATGCAGACCGATCGTGAAGTCGTCGTCGTCGCGCGTGCGCAGCTGCAGCAGCTCCGCGAACGCCTTCGACGACAGACGCAGCGTGCAGGCTATCGCGGAATTCCGCGTAAGTCGCCGACGCGATAGGCGATGGCGGTGAGTCCGGCCCGGTTCTCGACGGCGCGGGGCGTTTCGCGGGCGACGCCGGCGCAGCACTCGCAGGTCTCGGTGCCGGGCGGAGTCGGATCGAGTCGCGGCGGGCTCGGGCGCAGTGTGCTCATTTGCCGCCTCCCGCCGTCACCTCGAGCCGACCGCGATCGCGGAAGTTCGGGTTGTTGTCGAGCTGCGCGATCTCCAGCCGGCCGATCGAGATCACGCCGTCTCCTGCGTCGCGGGGCTCGGATCGACCAGCCGCTGGAAGCGGTCGACGCGCACCGACTCGACGCCTTCGACCGCCTGCGCGGCGGCGACGATCGCGGCTCAGATACACCGGCTCGCCCGAAGCGTGAAGTTGTCCGGATGAAACACGCCGAGCTGGCCGTCGGGCAGCAGCGCGCTCGACGAGCGACGTCGCGCACCGCCTTGACGACATCACGGCGCGGAAGTAGCGCCGGCTTCACGCAGACGTGCAGCGCCACGTCGAGCGCGCACGAAGCGCGGCGCGTCGACCTCGAGGTCGTAGCCGGCCATGCGGAAGCGCTCGAGGTGGCGGCGCAGACGCGCCTCGAAGCCGCGGATCGACCGCCGCGCCGCCGAGGCGATCGGCGGTGACGAACACCGTGTGCCAGCTGCCGCGTCCAGCGGAAGGTGGCCGCCGCCCGCTGCACGTCGGCGCGCCGTTCGGCCGCGGCCGCGTAGTCCGCGGCGGTGACGGCGCGCTCCTGCGTGCGAAACGCCTGCGGCGCGTCGCGCCGCGCCGCTTCGACATCCTCGGGATCGATGCCGCCGAACGCCGGCAGCGGATTCTCGATTGCGTCGATCGCGATCGCCGGCGTCATCACCAGATGCGCGATCGCCGCCGCGCCGACGTTGCCCGCGACGCCGTTGCCCGCTCGATAGGTCGCGTCGAACGTGGTGTCGTCCTCCGGCCGGCGGCCGTGCGCGTCATCGCCGAAGCGCAGTCGCGCGACGCCATCGTCCCGGACCTCGACGATGAAGTCGGTCGCGGCATCGTCGCTCGCGAGCAGATCGCGCTGCGGGAACCAATCGTTTTGCTGGGCATCCAGTGTCCCGACGAGCGCGATCCGCGGTCCCGCCTGGCGCGCGTCGAGCGCCCGGAATGCCGCGGCGCTCCACCAGCCTTCGTCGACGTTCGGTGCGACCGCGAGCAGCGCCTTGAGGTCGAAGCCGTGCGTCAGCGGCGAGCGGCGAAGCGATGGGCGATAACGAAGCGGCGGCCGTACCGGTTCCGCCGGATGGCAGCAGTCGCCAACCGAATGGCCGGCCGCGGCGTAGGCCGGCTGCGCCTGCGGCAGCGGCTCGAGCGCTTCGTCGTGAATCGTGACGCCGTGATCGACGAGGACGATGTTGCCGAGCGCAACACTCATCTCTTGATCCGGTTTCGCGGTCACCGAGACGCACAACGCGAACGGCAGCGCGTCGCTGGCATCCCACTCGATGCGCGTGATCGGAACCGGTGCGTCGACCGGCGGCTCCTCGAAGAGGCGGCCGGACGGATCGGTGTCCGGCGTGACGCGGGTCAGCCGCACCACGTGGCGATGCGCGCGATCCGCATCGTCCTGTTGGAAGGTCGTGGGGCTCACGATTTCCCGGAACACTAGGAAATCCCCTGCCTGCAGTTCCTCCCAGTGCCCTTTGATCGCGGCGACGGTCGCGCCCCGAGGCAGACAGCAGCCGGTGTCCCCCCACGTATAGAAGGAGAAGCGGTTGTGGGCTTCGCGCAGCGTGACCTCGTGCGCCGTCTCGAAGACGAGCGCACCGGCTTCGAGCGCGCGCTGCTCGTCGCGGCTGCCGGGCTCCATCACCGCCGGCACGGGCGGCGCCTTAGTCAGGAGGCGCGTGCCGCGCGACAGAATCTGATCGCTGGCGCCGTTCGTCACCTCGAAGTGGACGAACGCGCGCGCGTTGCAGCCTTCGTGCAGGTAGTAGTCGACCAGGCGCGCGTGGCGGCGCACCGAGATCCGCTGCCGCGCGGTGTTGAGATACGCCTCGTTCGCGATGACGTCCTGGCGATAGCTGAGCGTGTCGGCCGCGAACGCCAGCAGTTCCACGAGCGCGACACCAACGTCCGCAACCGAGCGCTCGGTCCAGCCCGGTACCAGGAGGCTGAGGCGATCCAGCATCAGCCGCCGGAAGCCCTGATAGTCCTTGGCGAGGTAGTCGATCCGTGGGGCCAGCGGCGGCGTCGGCGGACACGGCAGCGGCGCCGCGCAGTCGAAGTCCGACGGGCACTCGACCTTGAACGAGAACGCGATCGAGGCGAGCAGCGGGTCGAAATCCGCCGGCGCGGTGTCGCTGCCGGCGCTGGCGACGATCGCCAGGGTGTAGCGGGAGAAGTCGCCACTGCTCGTCGGTACGGATGACGAGCGTGCGGTCCAACTCGTCGACATCGTCGACCAGTCCGGGCTCCGCCAGCGGCGGCAGGGCATCGGCGGCTGACGTCCATGCGATGCCGACGGTGGGGATGCGCTCGCCGCCGCTGATCAGGAGATTGTCAGGCGTCAAGGTGAAGCCGGCGTGCAGCAGCCGGACGAAGAGCGTCTGTTGGCGCGGCACGCCGGGCGGCGCCGCGCGATCTAGCACCTCGACGAACTCGATCGCGTTCTTCGAGCCGGAGCGGCGCAGCACTTCGAGCCGGCGCTCGTCGCAGCAGGCGAACATCAGGTGGCGCTCCCAGGCGCCGCAAAGCTGTCGAGCCGCACGGTGCCGTCGCGGCGCACCACGTAGCGCACGCTCACGCTGAAGGTGCCGTCGACCGCCTCCACTTCCACGGCCTCGACCGCGATCAGGTTGCCGAGGTATTGCTGCAGCGCGCCCTGCACCAGCATCTGCGTGGTCGCCGCGAGCGCGGTGCTGTTCGGCTCGAATACCAGCGCCAGCAGGCCGCTGCCGAAGTCCGGCCGCATGACGCGCTCGCCGGGCGACGTGAAGAGCACCTGCTCGATCAGATCGCGGACGTGGTCGGCGTCGTCGGTGTCGGCGGTGCGGCCGCGCCCGTCGAAGTGATACGGAAAATCGAGCTGACCCACGACGAACGCCTCCTAGCTCGCCTTGACGCGTTGCTGGAACTGCTTTGGATCCAGCGGAGTGGTCGACGGCAGGCACTGCGACGTGCCCGAGTCGATCGCGACCGCCAGGCCACTGGCAAACACATGCTGTGCGCCGCTCAACCAGCTGGCCTTGGTGCACGGCGGGCTGTTTGTGCTGTTCAACGCGCAGCCGGCCACTGTGTAGGTGCGCATCACCGTCATCACCGTCTGCCCGGAGACGGTGACGCGCAGTGTCGGTCTGATCCGGCGTCGCCAGGCCGGGCGGATGTTTACAGGCCACTACCGCGCCTTCGTGCAGAATGAATCCAGCCATGCATGCTCTCCTATCGCACCGTGAGTGCGCCCGAGTTCACGTCCACCGTGTTGCCCTGCAGGCTGAGCATCGCGCCCTGTCCGGTTGAAATCGTGATGCCGCTGTCGGTCACCGAAATCTTGGCGCCGCCCGCGGTCTGAATCAGGATGCCGCCGCCCGGCGCGTCGCTGATCACCAGGCCGTTGCTGCCGGACGTCTGCAGCGTGATGCCGCTGATTCCCGGCGGCACGTTGCGCGACAATGAAGGCGCCTCGCCGTTGCCGTAGTAGCCACCCATCCACACCGGGTAGTCCGTGTCGCCGCGCACGAACGTCACCCACACGCCCGCGCCAATCGGCGGCACCGTGAACATGCCCATGCTGGATGCCGGTGACCGGCAGGCACGGCAGCGCCCAGCTGAGGATCGAGCTGCCGCCGACGTCGGCCACCGACACCTGGATGCGGCCCATGCTCAGCGGGTCGATGTTGGTCTCGACCTGTCCCGGGTAGATGCCGTGGAAGGAACCGCGACTCATACCGGCACCGTCGGCAGCGTGGAGAAGAGCCCGTTGCGCGCGAGCGAGAACGTCTGCTTGTAGGCGCCGCGCTGGATGTCGTGCGTCACGCTGCTTCACGTAGTAGAGGCCGTCGATACGGCAGGCCCGCGCCGCGCACGCCGACGAGCTGGCGCGACTTCAGCAGGCGGCCGTAGTTCGCCACGTCGAGCGTGCCCGTGCCGAACACGGTGTCGCTGTGCTGGCCGACGTACGCGAGGCCCTTCATCAGCGCCTGCGCCGGCTGAAGTGACCGGTGTCGCTGCAGATGCTCGATCTTCGGCGGCAGCGGCGGCATGAGGCCGAGCGGCGGATTCAGCGGCGTAACGTCCGGAATCGGAATGCCGATGGAGCGCCTTGGTCTGCTGATCCTGGAAGAACACGATCGGGATGCTTTTTGCTTCGCGGTCGAAGTGGAACGACAGCTGCTCGACGTTGGTGAGCGCATCCATGCTGGTCGTGAGCGCCGGCTGCGGCACGCCGACGCGGATCTCCGGTCCCCAGTACGCCTTCGACACGCCGGGCTGCGGGCCGGGCTCGAGGTAGAAGACGTAGCCCGCATCGCTGCGCGAGTCTCTTCACGTACGCGTAGTCGGTGCCCTGCTGCTGCGGAATCTGCTCGGTCGGTAGCGGCGGCTCGTCGACGATGCTCGGGATCACCTTCGGGATCACGCCGAAGGCCGCGTACTTCGCGAGGATCACCAGCACGCGCACCGACGGCGGCATGCGCCGGGAACGGCAGCGCCGGGATCTCCTGCACGTCCATCAGCGCCGACAGGTCCTTGCCCTTGACGACGAGCTTGCCGACGCCGCCGTCGCCCGGCTGCACTTCGACGTCGGTTGCCACACCGTCGATGATCGGCTCCGCACGCGCCGTTGATCGTGACGATCGAGGACCACGCGCATCAACGGCACGCCGCCGCCCCCGCCCGCGATGAGGAACAGCGTGCGCAGCGGCGAGCGCGGCGGCAAGTCGAACGTGAGCTCGAAGCCGCTCTTGCGTCTCACCCGAGCCGAGCTCCACCTTCACCGCGCTCAGCGCCTCGATCACCGCGTGCGGCGCCGGTATCGGCACCGGACCCATGAGCAGCGAGAGTTTGATGCTGCCGATCATGCTGGCGTCCGTCCGTCGCTCACGCGCCGCCGATCCGGGCGCCAGCGGAATGGCGATGCGCATCGCCCGGCGTGGCGGTGAGCTCGAGCAGGTCGGTCGCCGCGTTGGCGTCGGCGATGCGCCAGTAGCAGCTCCGGGTCGCCCAGATAGTGCGCGGCCAGCAGGTCGGCCCGATCGCCGGCGCGGCACGATGTGCAGCGCGGCTGATCCGCGATGTCGCGGCGCTGCGGAATGAAGCGGCGCAGCACGTACGCGACCGCCGGGATCGCCGACGCCGACGTTGGTAGCGGCCGATCGCGCACGTTCGCGTAGCGGCTCGACGGCCCGAACGGCGTGACCGGAATCGCGCCGGCGTCGATGAGCAGTTGAACGGGATCGGTCATGCGTGCACCTCATGGCAGGTTCGACAGGCCCAGCGACTGCAGCGTCGCGCCGCGGCACGCGCGCGGCCAGCGCTTCGCGCGTGCGCAGATACGCGAGGAACAGCGTGCCGCCGCGGTGCGCGTAGCCGAGATCGTCGGTGGTCAGCACGCGCAGGCCGAGGCTCACCTTGGCGCGGATCGGGTTGAGGACTGGATCGAACGCATCTTCGGTCACCGAGAACTCGGTGACGCGCACCGGCGCGACCCGGTTGCGGCTCCAGACGAACAGCACGAGCGGCGCTTCCGGCGGGAGGATCTCGAGCGTGCCGCCTTGCGCGTCAGCGTCGACGGCCAGCAGCTCGGCGCTCGTCGGATTGACCAGCGCCTCGAGCGCCGCGATCTGCGGCGCGATGCCGGCGTCGATCGCGACGGGGTTCTGATCGGGGAATTCGAGCTGATCGGTCGCGTCGATCTCGGCGTCGAGCTTGATCGACTCGATCGCCGGCCCCTTGAGCCGGAACGGCTGCGCGCGCTCGCCGCCGCCGTCGCCGCCGACGCCCTGGACCTGGTAGCTGCGCGTCAGCGTGTCCGGGTTGTACTGCAGCGAGATCACGCGCCGCACCGTCGAGCCGCCAGGCGCGAGCACTACCAGGCCGCCTTTGATGAGTCGTGGTGAGTTTGGAAACGTGTTCATAGGTGTCGCCCGTCAGGGTGTTGGCATGACATTGATGAATCCAATGCCTTGTCTCGCCAGATTGTCGGTGACGCCCGAGAGAACCGACGTGTTCGGCACGATGTTGGCGTTAGTGACGATGCGTGCGTAGCGTCCAGCGGCGATCGCATCGAGCGCCTCCTGGAACACCTGTCGGTCGGCCTGGCTCAAGGCAGGATTCGCGGCGCGCTGCGTGAAGTCCGCGACCATGTCGGCCATGTTGCGGCTGAAGTTGGTCGTGAGCGCACTGACCGACGCTACGTTGCCCGAGCGCGTGAGCGCCTTATTGTCGACGAAGTTCACGACGCCATTGCGCAGCGTGACGATGTCGATCCCGCCCTGATTGGTGCCCAGAATTGAGGGCTTGAAGAAGAGGATCTGATGGCCGTCCGTCGCCAACGCATCCGCTGCCAGACGTTCCCCGGCATTGCCCCGAATCAGCCGCTGGGTCGTCTCGTAGAGCCCCTCGTCGAAATCTCCGGCCGGCGAGAACGCCGCATCGAGATCGCGTTCGAACGCATCCTGGATGGCGCCGCCGCCGACCTCCGCTCCGCCCACCGCGGCGGCGCTCGGCAGAGCCTGGCCCACAACCGACGCGCCGACTCGAGGAACCGTGCTGGTCACGGCCGCGGGCACCGTCGCGTCGGCAATTGCGGACGTGGCGGCCGGTGCGACAGCTCTCGTAACCGCCTGCTCTGCCGCGACATCTTCGACTAGGGTGGTGGCAGTGCGGCTCGAAACGCCGCCGAGGACCGGGGCCGCTCCGCGTAGCGACAGCATGCCGGCCACCGTGAGGGTCTGGCCCGCTTTCGCCGCCGGAGCGGCAAGCTTCGACACGCCGGCGCCGACCCATTTGCCCACCGGCGTGCCGAGCGTCAATCCCTCCACACCCGTCACTGCGACGTTTACCCAGAACGCCTTGTTGGTGGCGCTGGCGAAGTCGAGCAGCTCTTCAGCGGGCACGCAGTACTCGGTCTTCTTGTCGCCGCTCGCGTCGCCGGTGATGTTGAGGTTGTACCAATGCGGCACCTCATAGTGGCGGACGCGCACGATCTCCGTCGGATCGAGCCGCGTCCCCGAGAGAAACGTATCGGTCGGCAGCGTGTTCGTTTCCTTCCGAAAATCGCCGTTTGTCAGCACGTGCATCGGCATCTTGACGACAATCTGGTTGCCGTCGCGCTTCGCCATGATCGGGGCGCCGCCGAAGCGAGTCGTACGGAAGGGGAAGGTCTTGACCCGCGCTCCCGACTGGCACTCGCGCAGGCGGTCCGCCGGCGTCTTGCCGACGATCACCTCGTTCTCCTCGTCCTCGGCGAAGTCAAGGGTCGTTTCTTCAAGCACCAAAGCGACGCTGCGATTCAGCGCCCGATCGGCGCCGGTCACGTTACCTCTCATGCATGCTGAATCAGGTGCGGCTTCGGCCGAGGTGATCTGCCCCTGAAGGGTCTTAGGAATCGCCCGTAGTACCGCCGCGACGCGCCCCTTCCGCAACGACGGGTTGCCGGACTCGTGGCAGTCCGAGAACCCTACGAGCTTGTACTTCGTGTGATTTTTGGACATTAGCTGCAGGAACTGCTGCCAATGCACAGTAGTTTTCAGGTTCCCCTGCACGGTCGCCTTACCGATATCGAAGTTCGCGATCAGGGCGCCCGTACGTCCGGACTCGTAGTCCGTCAACTCGTTGAAGAAGACCATGCCCGTCTTGGCGCGCTGGGTCTCGCCCGCTTCACGGTCCGGACAGTCCATCCCAGAAATGTTCGCCTCGACGCAGGACGCCCATCGCTGCACGATCGGGCCCCCGCCGTCCTGTTGTACGACGTGCACCAACTCGTGCGCGAGCAGTTTTCGACCTGTGACACTGTGTGGCGCGAACCGGCCTGCGTCGAAGACGACATGGTGGCCGACTGTGTACGCCAACGCATCGACCGCGCGTGCTGACGCGCTCGCCCGCGCGTCGGTATGAATGCGCACATGGCCGAAGTCGTACCCGAATCGGTTCTCCATGAACGCGCGAGCGTTGGCTTCGAGGGCGCGCCCCGGCGAAGAGAGCACGTGATCTACCGCGTGGGGCGCCGCCCCTCCGTGCGAGACGGTGCTCCCCCCGTCCACGCGCCGGCGCAGCTGCGGTACCACCGTTTTTCGTGCGCCGTCCGGCGCGGCCGCACTCGTGGTTGCCGTCCGGCCCTCACCGGAGACGACGCGCTCCGCAATCCGATCGGCTTCGCGCTCGTAGATGTCCTGCGAATCACCGATTCGCAGCTTGGCCTGCAGACCGGGCGACTGGGCGCGGCTGCATTCTTCGCATTTCTCCATCAACGGTGAAATTGAGGACCCACATGAACATTTGCGCCGCACGACAAGTTGCTGGCCCGCGGCGGATGCAGTGAGGACCCGCGCAGCAACTTGTGCAGTCGGGCGCGAGATCATCGGACTAGGCTCTTGGAAATCGCGCGGCCGATCGTCGAGCCAACGGTCGCAGCTTTGTCATTCGGAGCCAGCGCGACATTGGCGGCGCGGACCGTTTCGACGGCACCCAGTCTCGCCAGCCCAGGTGCAGCGTTCGAGATTGCAAGTGCCTGAGCGAGGTCACCCTGCAGACCGGCGGCGATCGCGAGACGATCTTCGTGGGGAAATCCTGCAAGCACTAGCCGATCCACGGACACCACGATTCGCTTCATACCCATCCCCGGATCTCGGCGTCCGAAAGGGGCCGCTCACGTTTGCCTCCTTCGGTACGAGCCGCCTGGAGCAGGTGCGCCATAGACACCGGCTGCCCTGCGCCGACCGCGAGAAACGCCGCGTTCAACGCGATGTTGCGGATACCGCCGCCGGCCACCGCGAGCTTTGACAACTTCGCGAAGTCGAGCGCCTCGACCGGCGTTGCGGGCGGAAACACGCCTCGCCAGATCGCCTCGCGCAGCGGCTCGTCGGGGAACGGAAAATGGACGACGAAGCGAAGCCGTCGGTGAAATGCCGCATCGAGCGCGGACTTGAGATTGGTCGTGAGAATCGCGAGCCCTCGGTATGCCTCCATGCGTTGAAGCAGATAGCTCACTTCGATGTTGGCGTAGCGGTCGTGGCTGTCTTTCACGTCGCTGCGCTTGCCGAACAGGGCATCAGCTTCGTCGAAGAGCAGGATGGCGCCGCTCTCCTCCGCCGCGTCGAAGACGCGGCTCAGGTTCTTTTCAGTCTCTCCGATGTATTTGCTAACCACTACCGACAGGTCGATTCGATAGAGATCGAGGCACAATTCGCGGGCGAGCGCCTCCGTCGCCATCGTCTTGCCGGTCCCACTCTCCCCGGCAAACAGCGCAGTGATCCCGAGGCCGCGTGTATCGCGTTTCGCAAAGCCCCAGGTGTCGTACACCTCGAGCCGGTGCTTCATGTGAGCCGCGATCTGTCGTAAGGTGGCTTTCTGCGGCTCCGGTAGAATCACCGCATCCCACGTCGCCGCCGGTTCCACCCGCTGCGCCAGGCCGTTGAGACCCGTGCGGACCAATGAGCGGCACTCGTGCCACAGCACAGCGTCGGCTGACGGCATGTCGGCGCGCCGTACGCGAACAGCGTCGCTAATGCGCGCAATGGCATCGGCGCTTAAACGGAAGTGCGTGGCGACGCGATCGAGCGCGCCGTTCAGGCGCGCCACCTCAGGCCCGAGCGCTTCCGTCCAGAGTCGCTTCTGCTCCGACGCCTCGGGTTTATCGACGGTGAGTCGCAGCGACGCCCGTGGCGCCGAGCCGGGATGCCGCGACGCGATGAACACGAGTCCGCCGGGCCGTTCGGCGAGTCGCAACGCCTTGCCCACATCACCGTCATGCTCGATCAGCAAGCCGCTGGCGAGCAGTGCCGCTTCGCGCTCCCACAGCACAGACAACGCGTCACGTTCCTGCACGCCGTCCGGAATGTCTGCCGCTTGCAGCATGTGCAACTGGAGGCCGAGCGCCCGCGCGATCAGGCCGGCGACGCCGCGCTTTCCCGTGAGGTCGTCTCCAACCAACTCCACGAGTGGCACTGGACGCCCGTGCCGCTCGAGCTCTCGGAGCGCCGTCTGCGCCAACGCCAGATGGCTGGGCGAAGCGAGCTCGGGCATCGGTTGTTCACGCATCAGCGGACGCAACCGTGGATCCAGGTAGCTGGTACCGGCCAAAAAATGCAGCACGCGTTCGTCGATGCCGAGACGCTTCGTGAGCAGCGATGGGCCGTCACCGAGTTCGATCAGGCACCAGCGACGCAACGGCCGCGCAGGCGTGATCGCGGTCCAATGCGGGTCTGGCAACATTGACAGCGCGAGACCGAAGGTGAGCAATGAACTCCCCCGCTCATTCACAGTCGCCGCCAACTGTGCGGCAACTGCACTGTCAATTTCCGCACCCGCGCACAATAGGAGCACATCGCGCTCGAATGCGGTGAGGCCGAACATCTCACTCAGGTGATCGAGGGCCGACGGCGCGGGCATCTCTGCACGCATCTGATCGAGCTGTGCGGCTGCGATGCCCAGATCCCCGCCGGCGAGCAGCGCCCGCAGTCTCGCGAACTCCGCGGCCAAATAGCGCTGGTTCGCCTCGATCCAATCAACTTGCGGCTGCGCGCTCATTGGATCTTGATCCGCTGATCGAGGAACACCGGCGGTGTCACGGATGGATCGATGATCGGGCTATCGATTCCGTCGATGCGCAGGCGTGCGAGGTGGTCACCGATCGGCGCATGCGCGATGGCGAAATTCAACGACAGAGCCCCTGGCGCGAACGGCTGCGGAGTGAACTCGCTCGTCCCGAGCATCAGGCGAACGACCTGACCAGTGCGCAGTGCCGGCGTGAAGCCGATCGAGAAGCTGGCCGTGCCGGCGCCGTCACGTATGACCGGCTGCGCCGGCAGGGCCGTCAGCGCGGGCGCGAGCGTCAGCGCGAGATCATTCGTCCGACGCGGCTCGGGCTCGCCGGTGAGCTGGACGCGCGCGCCGACCCGATAGATGCCCGCCGGGAAATCGGCCGCGCGCGCCACCGGAATGGAGAACAGCATCTTCGTCGCGTTGCTGCCGGCAGCGGCCGGAAACGGCTCCTCAATCGTGAAACGGTCGTTGGTCAGAATTACTTCTGGACCGGACCCATCGAGGTGCGACCCGGTCAAGGTGACCGTCGTGCCGAGCTGCACCACCGGCTGACCGCCGGCCGGGACGACCGCCGTGATGTTCGGCAGCACCGGCAACAGGCTCGGATGGACGAAGACGTGTCGCGCGAGGACCGGCAGCGGCTTCATCGCCGGCTGCTCGGCATTGATGAGCACTACGGATACCTCGTACGCGGCGCTCGGTCGGTAGTGCGCGAGCGTCGCGGTCCAGAACTTCGACATCTCCTCCGTAGTGAGGAACTCGGGCTTGATCGCCAGCTGCTCCACCTGATCCGGCAGGCCCGAGTCGGCCAGCGCGCGCAGCGCCGGCGGCAACGTCGTGCCGACATCCGGCGACGGCTGGAGCGCCGTGCGAATGGAGTCGCGCGTCAGCGCAGGATTCTCGTGCAGCAGCTGCATCGCGTACCCGAGGAGGATCTCGGCGTGTAGATCGGCGGAGCCGTACGCCGAGATCAGGTAGTGCAAGTTCAACGCTAGCGGCGGGTTGCTGAGGCGCGTGCGGCCCGACCCATCGCGCGACGGCAACCCTTCATTGCGCCATCCGAGGTTCGGTGTGACGTGGCGCAGGAACACGTTGATCTGCGTCGCCTCGACTTCGGTGTTCTTCACTACCTTGTCGGGTGGCAGCGTGGAGACTATGACGCTGCTGCCGAGAACTCCGCCGACGTTGTGATTGACGAGCCCGTCATTGAGCAGGTCCCGCAGGACAGCCGTCACGCCCGCGATCGCTAGCGCGCTGCTCACGACGATCCCCGCTTCGCCAGATAGTCCGACAGCGGCAGGGTCTGACGGGGTGGACGATCACGACGCCGCAGCGGCGTGGCCGCCGGCGGGTACACCGCCGTCACTTCAATGCGCCCGATGTGCACGTGCACCTCGGTCGGCTCGGCGTCGGCCCGCAGGTTCGTCGCATCCTGCGGCGCCGTCGGACGGATCGTGCTCGTCGCGGCCGCCGCCGCTGGAGTGGATACGAATTCGCCGAGCAGCGGCGTTGGAAGCGCCGCGTGCACCACGCGCGCGTCGGTCGGTGGCTGCAACGGATCGGATGACGGCGCTACGGCATCGCGCGCGGCACGCTCATCGAGTATGGTGTCGGCGAGCGGTCGAGCAGCTTCGTCGCGCAACACGCGATCAACATGCGCCTCCAGCCGCTCAGGCGCGCGCGGCGCGGGGGCGTCGTGTCGATGGTGTAGCCTTGTGTGAGGCTCGGCCGGGACCGCGGCGGCGGCGTGTCGACGCTGTGGCGTCGTGCGGGGCTCCACCGAAATCGCGGCGACATCGTGTCGACGGTGTGGCCTCGTGTGGGGCCCCGCCGGAATAGCAGCGGCGTCGAACACCGACGATGCATCAGGCGCAGGCACGCGCTCGCGTACCGGCAATGCCAGCGGCGTCTGTGCGTGCACCGCCGACGCCGATCGCACCCGCGGCCCGCCCACCCCGAGCGCCTGGCTCGCAAGGCGTTCCAGCAGGCGGCTCATGCGAGCGCCCTCTCAAGATAGGCGCCGCGGCGCGCATCCGACAGCCGAAGGATTTCCTCCTCGGTCCATCCGTACGCGGATGCCAGCACGTGGACTTCGTCGAGGAGCCGCCGCGCGCGCACATCGATCTCTTCCCAGAGGAAATCGACAATATCGAACGGCGCGTTCCAGCCGTGCGCGCAGGCCGGACACATCACGTCGATCGCAATGTCGATGCACGGGTCCGCTTCGTCCAGCGCCCGCGTCAGCCGGTCCACCGACACGGGACCGCGCGAGGAATCGATCGCCGCATCTTCGCAAACGAGTCGCTCGAGCAGCTTGTGGACGGCCGCTGCCTCGTCCGGCTCCTGCGCGACTCTGGCCAGATCGCGCGTCGTCGGCATCCGCACGCGCACGCCGTCGACCCATATATGCGTCATGCCGGTCGGCGCGCGCGCCAGCAGCGTCTCCGCGCTCAGCGAGAACTCGAGCCGCTCGCCGCACGTCGGACACTCGAGGCACGACTGCAGCTCGTCGCCGAACAGCGCCCGGCGGAACCGCAGTAGCTCGGCGTTCCGCTCGCCGACCGAGCGATCGGCGAGCGCGTCCGGGTTGTCGTCGGGCGCCGCGGCGGCGTGCAATAGCAGCGCGCGGTCGAGCGTGTGACGACGGCGACCGCACTCCCAGCAGGTGAGCAGCGCGTGAGGGTTCATGGCAGGCATGCGCCGACTATAGCGGCTCGGTGAACGAGATCTCGGTCGGCTCCGTCACGTCGACGTCGCGCTCCCAGCCTTCGTTCTCGATCTTGATATGCTGAATCGCGATGGCGTTCGCATTTGCGTCGAAGTCCGGCAGCGCCTGGAACTCCGAAACCCAGCAGCGATAAATCTTGTAGGCGATGACGAGCTGCCCGGCTTCGTTGTACATCTCGAGCAGGATTTCCTTGCGGAAATCCTGGAGCGAGACTTCCCGCCCGAGGCCGGCGCCATAGTTCCACACCTTGTTCGCCCAGCGCTCGAACTCCACGTCGTGCGTCACGCCGCGCTCGAGCGTGATCGCCTCGTACTTGGTACGGCCCGGCGACTTGCGGGCGCTGGACGCATCGCCGCCCTCGCGGTGCTCGATCACCTCGGTCGTGCGCTTCAGCGCCGAGCATTTCGAGAGGCCGGCGACGTAGCGGCCGTCCCACTTCACACGGAACTTGAAGTTCGGGTACGGATTGAGACGGCGCGGGTTGACGGAAAACTGAGGCATGCACCCTCTCCTTCGGCGTCTACAGCTCGCCCGCTATCTGCTGGATGCGGATCACAACAAACTCCGCCGGCTTCAATGGCGCGAAGCCGACGTGGATGTTGACGATGCCGAGGTTGATGTCGGCCTGGGTGGTCGTCTCGCGGTCGCACTTCACGAAGTACGCTTCGCGCGGCGTCGTTCCCTGGAACGCGCCCTGCCGGAACAGCGTCTGCATGAACGCGCCGATGTTGAGGCGGATCTGCGCCCAAAGCGGCTCGTCATTCGGCTCGAACACGACCCATTGCGTGCCGCGGAACAGCGACTCTTCGAGGAACAGCGCCATGCGACGCACCGGCACGTACTTCCACTCAGAGCCGCGGTCGTTGTCGCCGTCCATCGTGCGCGCCCCCCAAGCCACGTTGCCGTAAACCGGCAGAGTGCGGAGGCAGTTGACGCCATGCGGATTGAGCTGCCCGTTCTCGGCGTCGCTCATCGGCACCTCGAACCCGACGGCCCCTGTGAGCGCGGCGTCGATCCCAGCCGGTGCTTTCCACACCCCACGCGCGGCGTCGGTGCGCGCGTAGATACCGGCGACGTACCCGCACGGAGGAAATGCGCGGACCGCCCCGTTCTGCAGCGGGTCCGCCGATCTGACCCATGGGAAGTAGTAGGCGGCGTATGAGGGCGCCGCCCCGTTCAGGCCGACCATTTCTGCAGCGGCGCCACTGACTTGGGCAGCCTCGGTGCAGTCGACGATGAGGAACGCGCGTTTGCCTCTGCACGCCGCCTGCAGCTTCTGAATCGTGTCGGGATTCGATTCGGCTGGCACGCACACCAGGTTGAACAAGTCGAGGCGATTGGCGACGGCGCCCGTGTCAAACAGGGCCACCACACCCTTCTGAAACGCGTCCTGCAGATCAGGGTCGGTGCTGTTGGGATCCAGCACGCTGCCGTCGCCGCCGTTGGTGAACGCCTTGGTCTCAGCCGTCGGCGTCGTCGTGCCGGCCGTCACTTTGATGAACGCGGAACGATCGTTGATTACGGCATCGGCAAAGCGCCCATCGGTCGACGCGATCGAGAGGTTTTCGAACACTTCGAAGACGATGGCGTTCGTCGTGGCGTCGACCACTTCGACCTTGAAGCGTTCGGTGAAACCCGCGTCCGTTCGCATCGTGACGCGGACGGCGTATTGCCGCGCCCATTCACCGGGCGAGGCAGCGGTGAAGTCGAGATTGCCCACCGTGACAGTGGCAGCTGATCCGGCAGCGATCCCAGGATGGGTGCTGTCGGCGACAGCGACCAAGCGGATCACGTACGCGTCTGAGCCGCCGTTGGTGAAGAACTGCTGCACGGCGTACCCGAGCAGCGTGCGTCGATCCAGCGGACCGTAAGTGCGCTCGTAGTCGGCGAAGCTCGCGATCCGCACGGCCCTGTCAGTGGGTCCGCGCGCCGCCCAGCCGATGAAGAGTCCGATCGACGTGGCCACTCCAGTGATCGTGCGTACCCCGCTCGGCACCTCTTCGATGTAGACGCCGGGATGGGTCAGGGGCAGCGGCATGAAGCGTCTCCTTTCAACTCGGTCGACGAGCGCTCAACTCGTGTACCTGCGAGGCGCGCGCACGTACACGGAATTGCCGTCGGCTAGCAGGTTCCGGCTCAAGATACCCCGCCGAATCAACACGTCGACCGCAGCTTCCACCTGTTTCAACGGCGGCTGCATGGGGCCGGCGAGCCACCAGCGAGCGATGCCGTCGACCGTATCGGCCGCGGCGGGATGCATCTCGACATAGCGTTCCAGCTCGCGAGCGATCCCTTCGACGTCATTTTCGTGCGTGGATTCGGACACGTGCTGACCTTGACCCGTTTAGCAACAGATGTGCCTTCGCGGAGCGGGCCGAGAATCAGGTGTTAACGAGACCCGGCGGTCTAAAATGGGGCGGATCGGCCTCAGGCGGCGGCATTCGCAGCGAGGCGCAGTGGCCGCACGGAGCAGGCGTTGGTAGGCTATGCGCGAGGGACCGAGACGACCTTGAATTCCTGTGCGGAGATCCGGTACTTGCGCAACATGCGATTCAGCCGGCTGCGTTCCTTTCCGGCCAGGCGGGCGGCGCGGCTCACGTTGCCGCCGGTCCGTGAGAGGAGCTCGCGCACGTACTCGCGTTCGAAATCCGCGATCGCGCGTGCCTTCGCCTCGCGAAAGGCGACCTTAGTCAACACCGGCCGCGCCGGTGTGTCCGCTTCGAGGGCCGGCGAATCGAGGCGGCGCTGGGATGCAATCCGTCTATCGACCTCGGGATCGCACGTGCTGCGCGGCAGCGTCGCCAGCCGAAGCTCTGCATCGTCTGTCAACAGGAACTCGCGGTGAATGAGATTCTCCAGCTCGCGCACATTGCCGGGCCAGTCGTGCGCGCGAAGGGCGGCGACGGCATCTGGGTGCAGCACACGATCGGACGTTCTGTAGCACGCGGCCAGCTTGGTGAGGTACACGCGCGCAAGCACGATAACGTCGTCGCCGCGTGCGCGCAATGGCGGTACGCTGACGGACAGCACTTTCAAACGATACAGAAGATCGCGTCGGAACCTACTCTGCTTCACGAGCTCGCCGAGATCCTCGTTGGTGGCACCGATCACGCGGACGTTGGCCGTGCGCGCGCTGGCAGCCCCGAGCGGACGGTACTCGTAGTCCTGGAGGAAGCGCAGCAAGGCCACCTGTCCGCGCAGGCTCAGCGCTTCGAGCTCGTCGAGAAACAGCGTCCCGCCCTCGGCCTGGGCGACGAGCCCTTCCCGCGCTTCGCGAGCATCGGTAAAAGCGCCGCGCGAGTGGCCAAACAGTTCGCTCCCGAGCAGCGCGTCCGGAATCCAGCCGCAATTGATCGGGATAAAGGGCCCGTTGCCTCGTGTGCTCAGATAGTGCATTGCACGGGCGGCGAGCTCCTTGCCAGTGCCCGTCTCGCCCTCCAGCAGAATCGTGGCCTCGCAACCAGCGAAGCGCTCGATTTGATTCAGAAGCGCATGGAAAGCATGTGACTTGCCCACAAGATTGAGACTTGCGGCGAGTTCGGCAAGTGAGGAGCGGGGGATCTGCATCGGCGCTCCAACAGCTATGCGCCGTTCACCTTAGATCGGCTGTGATCGTGAGAAGCGACGTCGGAGTGCCATCCTCGGATGCTGCGGACTCTCGGTATCTGATCAGAACTTCGGGCGGCCGCTCGCGCGCAGATTACGCGGTTGATAAGGACTGCTGAAGTATCGACATGCCTGGCCGACGAAACGCGCACGAGACTTACCGCGTTCGGCAGCGTGCCGCCCTCCAGGCGCCTCCGATTCGCCATCACTTTCCCTAAACGCTTGGGGTGTGGATACTGAGAAAGATTCCGACGGCAGTTGGTCGCATTGCCACCATGTCGCCGCGGACTAATTGCGAGATGTGAAGAATTGTCGAACAATCTGTGCCCGCAAGATGAGATTGTCAAGTCCCAAGTACGCAAAACCGCAAGATTCTGTGAAGCGGCCTTTTCGGAGAGGAATTCGTTCTCCGACCTTAGTACCCTTAGGTACTGGCTACCTGAACAACCGCGCGGTCTTGCCGCGGTCGGACTCGCGACGAGATCCGAGGCACGATACTCTTTCCTCCCCCCCTGGAAGAGCTTGGGCGGCTAGAGCGGGCTGAATGTCTCTACACTTGGCTTCGTACTTGAGTCATGCCCGCGTTCATTGGACGCCTGTTCGGTTCCGATATTAGGCTGCACCGCGACGGCCAGGCTCACGACCATTTCCAACGGCTCAGTCCAGTCGAGCCGATACCCGTCAGGACGGGTGATGAACATCTGGACTTGGGCCATCCAAGCCGATGACCGGGCCGGTCACCGGCCTTGGTATCCGATGATCACCGGCCACGTAAGCCGATGAGCGGATGATCGCCAGCCGTGGTCACCCGGTGAACACTCGCTTCGTTGACCGACCACCGGCCTATCAAGCCGATGATCGAATGACTACCGGCCTGTCAAGCCGGTGATCAGGAACGATCTGGTGGTCATCAGCCTTTTAGGCCCAGGATCACCGAGACGGCGACCGATCCAAAGAGTTCCGGCCTCCGAGACCGATGATCAGGATGATCCGCCGGCCTTTCGAACCGGTGATCACACATTCGCTCTGGAGCGGGCCCGACGTGACAGCGCCATCACGGCCTCCTTTTAGAGGGGAATCTGGACCGATTCGGGCCGAGTGTACCCGTGGCTGATCAACGCGTTGAGCGTCCGAGCAGTCAGCGAAAATCGGCGACGTGGAGATCGGAAATCCTCAGCCGAGCGACACCGAAGCCCACACGACTCCGAGCGTCAGCGCGATCGCCGCGACGAGCCGCATCCTCCGGCCGACACGTGCGTCATGCCGTGCCCATCGGTCGTCACCTCTGAGGGTTGTCGGCGCCGATTCGACGGGGCATTCGCTCACGAGGATCGTCTCTTGGATTCACTCATGAAGGTCACCTGTCATGCTCGAGCGTTTCCTCGGACAGGCCGGAGGAGTAGGCGCACAGGATTCAGCATGGCTGACGGACCCCACGGACCCCACTTCACGCCCAGCTGAACGCCGAGCCGCTCGTCGTCATCTCGGGTCCTGCCGCAACGCCTTACGGCCGAAAGGTCGGTTTGTTCACGCGTCTGGCCGTCGCTTGCTTGACGCGGTTCTCCTCACTGGGTCTCTGCTGACGTTCGATTTCTCGTTGGGGAACCTCTTGCGTGTCCAGCCGGATCGATTCGGCAGCCGCGGCCCTCGCCAATGCCTCGAGCTGCTTGGACGACACCACCAATCCAAACGTGGACACGTAGGGGGACCTGAGAGCGAGCGCGTACGCCGCGTCGTCCCACTGGGCCAGGACCGTCTCACTGGCGTATGGGACGGGAGCCCACGAGAGTATGCCCGCGGTGGCCGGCAATGTCGCAACTCCGTAGGTCGCCGAAATCGCGTCGACCATGTCGTCAGCCGTCAGCCCCTCGGTCCTCTCGCGGTCATAGGTGACCGCCATGCGAAACAGCTGGCCGTTGTAAAAACTAAAGAGGACTTTCCTCACCGACTCTGGTGGTGAAGAGCCGGAGGCGCGGGACGGCATCCACATCAATTCTTGAATCAGGTGCGGAGGTTGATGGCGCACGCGCGGTTCGGGCGTGATGCCGGCCTGCTGCGCGACGGCGACCAGGCTCATCCCCAATTGAAACTGCCGGTACCTGGACAGATCTGGGGCAGAGCTCACGGGCGTCGCGAGCACGACCCAGGTGACGGCTATGGCGAGACAGTGAGCGCTGATCATCTGACGTCTCCCTGGCGAGCTGATGGATTCCGATCCGCTCCGAGCGGCCTCACGCTCGTGCTGACGCGTCCACGCGAGGCTGCACCTCGACGATGCTGACAGGCGGTGCCTTCCACAGGATGAGCATGATCGCCGGAGGCACGACTCCTGCGATGAGCAGGAGCACGCCGTTGGCGAATGTCATCGATGGCCCGAACCATGCGACCAGTCCGACGACGATGAGCCACGCGGTCATCACCGCCGTACGGTCGAAGAGTCTCGGCATGATGGTTTTCTCGGCTTTCTTCTGGTGTCCGGACGACAACGAGTGAGGGCGGCCGTGGCCACCCCCACCGAACGAAACGACGTGTCGGCTTCAGCGGTCGGGGAAGCCGCGACCTCGTGGAACGTCGAGCCCCACGCTGATGCCAACCGCCTCCACTTCCCCGGGGGCGACCTCCATCGACCCCGCCTCGCTACCCAGACCTCACGCGGCGACGAGGACCTTGATCTGCTTGGGCTTGGCTTCCTCGCGCAGCGGCAGCCGGACCGTCAGCACGCCGGCCTTGTACTCGGCGCTGACCTTGCTGGCGTCGACCGTCGGAGGCAGGGCGAACGTCCGGGCAAACGAGCCATACGTGCGCTCGATGCGGTGGAACTGGTCCTCCGTGACCGCCGTGTCGAGTTTCTTTTCGCCACTGAGCGTGAGCGTATTGTTTTCCACCGTCAGTCCGATCTCCTCCTCCTTCATGTCTGGCAGCTCGGCCTTCAGCACCAGCTCGTGCTGGCCGTTGCTATAGATGTCGACCGCCGGCACCCACGCGCCACGCGTGAGGTCCTCCTGAGGACGCCCGTAGAAGCCCTCGCGCATCCGGCTGATCTGCTCCTGCAAATTGGCCATGTCACGGAACGAATCCCAGCGCACAATCGTCATGATGATTCTCCTCTCCTGCGTCATACAGTCGCGGCGGGACTCCCGCCGCCGATCTCACGGAATCGGGGCGGCCATGGCCGCCCCGACCGGACGAACCGACTTCAGGCGGTCGCGCGAGCGCCGATCTTGTGGAACGTCGAGTTGGACACGTCATACGTCTGCACCTGCGGCGTGCCCTGTATGACCTGCGCCAGCGTCTTGAGCACGCCAGGATACGCGCCGCGGTCATACGTCTCCGCGCTTTCTTTCACATCCCACATGCTGATGCCGACGGCGTCGGCGCCGCCCGGAGCGATCAGCAAGATTTCGTCCTGGAAGCCCTTCTGCTTCCGCAGCACGGGAATGATGTCGTTGTCGAGGAGCCGCGTGAACTGCGCGGCGTGACCGGGCTTCAGATGGAAGGAAACACTGCGAGCAAACATGTCAACCTCCTGGTTGGCGTGCCTAAGAGGAGGGGGACCAGATAACCTGACTTAGTTCAGATGACCTGAAGACTGAGGGGGGAACGGACTCAAATCTGTTAACCATTTTCCTCCGATTAACTTCGTATGTCAAGTGAGATGTGAGATGATTTTGTAGAAGCACGATAACTTAATCATATATAGTTAACCACAACCGGGAGGAATCACGTGGATTTTGCGCTGCTTATCCGGCACCGGCTGAGGGAACTAGGGACAGAACAGCGAGAACTGGCTGCCGCCGCTCAGGTGACGGAGTCCTACATTTCTCAACTGCTCACGGGGAAGAAAGCGCCCCCGGCGCCCGAGCGCACCGATATTTACGGCAGGATGGAGACGTTGTTGAGGCTTCCCGCCGGGACGTTAGCCGAGCTGGCGGACCTGCACCGCAAGGAGGCCTTGAAGAAAAAGGTGGTCGATCCGCCTACGCCGTTGTTCACAGAAGTGCGGGCGTTGATTCTTCGCAAATGCGAACCCGGCAAAGAACACGCCCTGCGTACGATCTTCGAGAAGGAGCCGTTCGGGGCCCTGGAACGCCTCGTCACCCAGAAGCTGCTCGATGTGGTCAAGCGCGTGGCGACAGAGGAACTCGACGATCACAAGTGGCTGCGCCGTGTGGCGCGACTCACCCACCGCAGCTATGCGCAGACGCGCGTCATGGTGCTCGAGTTCCTGGAGACGGACGTCTTCAACGTCTCGGCCGACAACTGCGTCACGTTTCTTGATCCGCTGATCGAATCCTGGGACATCGACCTCGCGACGTTCGGGATGGAGATTGTCTTGAATCGCCACCTGGCGCCCGGGCACCCGAAGAAATTCGAGTTTGTGGAACGGGAACCCGCCCCACCCGTCGGCGAAGAGCCGGGGCTCGAGGCCTTCCTGCAGGATCCAGCCCTGGGGGGCGATACGACCGCGGAGGAAATCGCGTTTCTCAAGACGCTGAAATTCACTCGCAAGCGACCCACCTCGCTGTACTACTACCGGGAACTGCAAAACCTGCGAGACCCGCTCCATTTTCGCCACCCGTCAACCGAGGAGCAGATGGCGTAGATGGAGGGGTCGCTCGTCGCGGAGTCATCGAATCGGAGTGAAGGAGACATGACATGGCCGGTAGAAGTGCTCTCGACGTCGATGATGTGGTGGTCTCGAAAGTTCAGGACGGCCACCTGCTCTGGATCGTCACCGCCGATCCCAGCGATCGGTTCGCGCTCATGTCTCGAGGAGATGATTGGAATGTCCAGTATGCCGTGGCCAGAGGCGCCAGACTCGCCAGCAGCAAAGGCGGCGATCTCTGGTCCACCGCTGATGAGACGGCGACGCTCGAATACCTCGAAACCTTTCGCCGCGATCCCCGCGTGACGGGTCTCAATTGAAGTCGCCACCCTCAGAACGGACGCCCAGCAGCCGAGTGGCGCTAGGAGTGGAGGCCGAAATCGGCCGAGTGCCAGAGCAGCTGGAAAGGCAACCGGCCCCTCCGATGCCAAAGTGCCTTCCGGCCAGGCCCGCACGAGATGAACGAGCCGGGATACTTGCTGTGGACGCTTATCAGTCTGGAGAACTCTCAATGTCCGGACCAGCGCTGACACTGGAGGACGCGCTCACGCAGGCGCGGGCGCGGCTGACCCGTCCGCTTTCCTGCTTATGTCCTCATTCATCGGCAGGCACGTATCATCGAGAGGACTGTATTTGGGGCGTGCTCGCCGTACTGATCGACGCCGGCACGCGGCAGCGGGAGGGTCGCGACAAACTGACCGGGCTCATCGAAGCATTACGGGCCATCGGGAAGAAGCTCGACGACGACGACGTGTTCGAGATAGTGGACCAACTAGACATGCTCGCCAATCCGATCACGGTCCGGGATCGAGCCAACGACCAGGGAAGCCCGCGATGAGCAAGTATTGGGCGGACCTGGCGCGGAAGAGAGGCACGCTCTGGGGACCTTGAGCTGGCAACGAGCACCGCGGTGCTGACCACCGACGAGTTGGCAGCCTTTGCCGCGCGCAGGTCAACCGAGTAATCACATTCATGCGTGACGCCGACGAGCGAATGGCCCGCGCCGAATGCGAAGACGATTTCCATCGCACGGGGACCGTACGGAAGCCATGGTAGTCTTGAGACTCATGGATGTCGGAGGCCGAGGGTGAACTCCACGGTGACGCGGGTGCTGTTCTGGATAGTGCTCGTCGTGGTCGGGGCGATGGTGTGGAAGGTCTCCACCACGTTCCAGACGCACGAGCGGCCCGTGGCCTTCAGCGACTTCATGGCAGACGTCGACGCCGGCAAGGTGAAGCAGGTCACGATCGCCGGCCACGAGATTGCCGGGATCTACCGAACCGACAAAGAACGCTTCCGGACGTACGCGCCGAGCCAGTACGACGGGCTGGCCCACACGCTGATCGAGCGCGGCATTTCCCTCACCGCGACGGCGCCGACGCAGAGCTCCTGGACTTCGTGGCTGTATGTGTGGGCGCCGGTCCTGCTGCTCATCGGCGTTTTGATCTTCTTCGTTCGGCAGATGCCACGCGGCGACAACACGCTGCTCTCATTCGGCAAGAGCAAGGCCACGCTGTCGTCCGGCTCGCAGAAGAAGGTGACCTTTAAGGACGTCGCGGGCGTCGACGAAGCCAGCGAGGAGCTGCAGGAGATCATCGCGTTCCTCAAAGAGCCGGAGAAGTTCCAGAAGTTGGGCGGACGCATTCCGAAGGGCGTGCTCCTGATGGGCCCTCCGGGGACTGGCAAAACGCTGCTGGCGCGCGCGGTCGCGGCCGAAGCGCACGTACCGTTTTTCTCGATCAGCGGCTCGGATTTCGTGGAGATGTTCGTCGGCGTCGGGGCCTCCCGCGTCCGCCACCTGTTCGCGCAGGGCAAGAAGCACGCCCCCTGCATCGTGTTCATCGATGAGATCGACGCCGTCGGCCGGCACCGAGGGACCGGGCTCGGGGGTGGGCACGATGAACGGGAGCAGACGCTCAATCAGCTTCTGGTCGAAATGGACGGATTCGAGTCGAACGAGGGCGTGATCCTCGTCGCGGCGACGAACCGTCCGGACGTGCTCGATCCGGCGCTGTTGCGACCGGGCCGCTTCGATCGACGGATTGTCGTCAACCACCCCGACGTGCGGGGGCGCGAAGGCATTCTGTCGGTCCATACGCGCAAGAGTCCGCTGTCAGATGATGTCAATACCGCGGTGCTGGCGCGTGGAACGGCCGGCTTCTCGGGTGCCGACCTGGCGAACATGGTGAACGAGGCGGCGCTCCACGCCGCGCGCGACAACCGCATGGCCGTGGGGATGAACGACTTCGAGTTCGCGAAGGACAAGGTTTTGATGGGCACGGAGCGACGGTCGATGATCATCAGCGACGCGGAGAAGCGGATCACGGCCACCCACGAAGCCGGCCACGCGCTGCTGACGGTGCTGCTCCCGCACGCTGATCCGATTCACAAGGTGACGATCATCCCGCGCGGCATGGCGCTGGGCCTGACGCAGCAGCTGCCGATTGACGAGAAGCACCATTACTCGAAGGCGTATCTCGACGATCAGATCGCGATGCTGATGGGCGGCCGTATCGCGGAAGAGATCATCACCCTTGGCATGACGACGGGCGCCGGCAACGACCTCGGGCGCGCGACCGAGCTCGCACGCCGCATGGTGTGCGAGTGGGGCATGAGCGAGGCGGTTGGACCGCTCACCTTCGGCAAGAAGGCCGAGCCGATCTTCCTTGGCCGGGTGATCGCGCAGCACCAGGATTACAGTGAGGACACGGCCTGGCGGATCGACCAGGAGGTCACGCGCATCGTCAGCGCGAACTACGAGCGCGCGCACAGGATCCTGGTCGAGTACAAGGCGGTCCTGGTGAACATCGCCGACGAGCTGTGCACGCGTGACGTGCTGGACGGCGAACAGGTGCGGCGGATGGTGAGGGGCTTGTCGCTCGACGAGCGGCAGCCCGCGGCGCCGACGGGATCGACCGCGGCACTGCCCGACGACGAGGACACCCGGCGCCGGCGAGAGACGCGTCCGTCGCTGGTGCCGCCGCTCACCGATCCGCTTCCGCAAGCATAGCGGCGTCTGGTTTCCCCGTCAGATCCACGACCTCCCGTTGCCTGGCGGTCGTGTGCTCCAGCGGAATCGCACCGGATGGTGTGGGTCGCCCAGAATGCTTGGCGACCCCCAGGCGCGTGCTTCGATTGCGAAGGCGTTCTTGCACCGTCCTCGCCGCGGCGCCCCACCGCCCGCTTCCCATTCGTAACAGTCTGGGCATCCAACGATTAATTGATCGGGGCGTTCGCCTGTTGAATCAGTCGCTCACGACGTCAGCCATCAGCCTATGTCCCACGCGCGCCTCCAGTTCGTCCCGATGGTCGTCGAACAGACAAACCGAGGAGAGCGGTCTACGACATCTTCTCGCGGCTGCTGAAAGACCGCATTATTTTCATCGGCACGCCAATCGATGACACGGTCGCGAACCTGGTGATTGCGCAGATGCTGTTCCTGGAAGCGGACGATCCCGACAAGGACATCCTGCTCTACATCAACAGCCCGGGCGGGTCGATCACGGCTGGCCTCGCCATTTACGACACGATGCAATTCATCCGGTCGGATGTACAGACCTACGGCATCGGCCAGGCCGCGTCGATGGCGGCGGTCCTCCTGGCGGCGGGCACCAAGGGCAAGCGGTTCTCGCTGCCACACTCGCGCATCGTGATCCACCAGCCGCTGATGTCCGGGCTGGCCGGCCAGGCCACCGACATCGACATCGCGGCGAGAGAACTCCTGCGGATGCGCGAGCGAATCAATAACATCCTGGTCTTGCACACCGGGCAGCCGGTCAAGCGGATCGAGGAGGATACGGAGCGGGACTACATCATGACCGCCGAACAGAGCAAGGAATACGGTATTGTTGACGATCTGATCCGGAAGCGGGCGTAGAGAGCAGGCGCTCCCAGCCCTGAGGCCTTCTAGCTGAAGGCTCCGAGCTGATGGATGAGCGCGCGACGGCTTGTATCTGGGCGAAGGCAGTCGCCAACGTGCCACCCCAGGGCGCCCTGAAGCCGTCCCGTCTTGCCATCTCGCCACGCGCGTCATCGATCAACATGACGGACGAAGATTTCACCTCCATCGAGGCCGCCCTCCAGGTCGTTGAGAAGTTTGCCCGTCGTCTGACAGTCGGCGACGCGCAAGGACACGTGCGCCGCTCGGTGGATGAACTCTGTGCGGCCGTCACAAAGAAAGAAGGGATTGAGCCAGCGGTCGATCGGCTCCTGCGCGGCTTACAAGGTCTGGATGATCCCAGTGCCGCCAGACGTCGCCGCGATTTTGGACACGAGTCGCCTGCGGTCGACCGCCTCCTTGACGCCGTTCAGGAAGAGCTGTTGCCGGCGCTGAGGCGCGTCGGCTATCACGTCTGACCTGGGGCTGCGAGGCAAGCCTGATGAGGCGAGCTGTGGCGCGTGGCTGATTGACGGGGACCGCGCGCCGACTTCGTCCCATTCCCCCGCGCGCGTCCATACGAGAGGAGTGAAGCAATCCGGACGCCGGTGGTGACGTGAATGGTGCGGTCTTGGGAGCCGAACGCCGGAACGACTAGCTGTCCCTACCGACAACGCGGTTCGCATTCTCCCTTCGCGCACCAACACCGCAGTCCGGCTGA
>CAVPJW010000001.1:0-198921 GCA_963705525.1 uncultured Acidobacteriota bacterium | reverse complement strand
GCCAGTGCTTCACAGAGCGAGGGGAGGCGTGGCGCATCACCATCGACAGCGCGAGCCATTGCCCCCTCGATCGGCTGGCCAAAGAACTCGGTGTCCATATTCGGACCACGTTGCAGGCTGCCGCTCGAACGAAGGCTCGAGACGCATTTCAGCGTGACGTCGGCGGCGTGCGCCTGCCGCCCCGCAATCTTGCATTATTCGAAGTGGTCATCAACGCTATTCGTAAGGTTGCCCCAGGCGCGGCGATTGCTTTCAATACACGGCCGGACGATAGCGCCGATGCTGCCGCCAGAGGGTTGGCACTTGGAAGCCGAGCTGTATAGTCCGGAGTAAGACCAACTATCCTTGGAAAGTTCCAGGAAGTGATCGCGACGTTGTCGCCCTTTCGTCCAGACGCCCTCCTGATCAATTGCACGGGCGCTCCACACATCGCAAAGGGATTACGCTCGCTTCGAGCCGCGACTTGGAGCCCGATTGGGGCCTATGGCAACATCGGATCGGCCGATCCACAGGTCGGATGGCGATTCGATACGAACCTCACCTGCGAGGAATACGCGGCGGCGGTCCGCCAATGGATTGAGATCGGTGCACAAATCATCGGCGGGTGCTGCGGGACCACTCCTGAACACATCCGCGCGCTCAGCAGGTTGCGAGATTGCTTGCCTCGAACCGGCGATTCGTCTAGCGGCCGGTGAGACTACGGAATCCACCAAACGCTCAGCTTGCTGCCGCCGGACGGCTTCAGCCGGTCGACATAACCCGGCAACAGTTGGGTTCCGTCGATGGCAGCGACAATGACGCCGGCCGATCCACTCCGCCTAAGCTGGATCTCGCTGTCCAACTGCCAGCCGCCTCTGGAGTAGGGAGCGCCATGCATGTTCCTGTCTGGCGTACCTTGAATCACGACGTAGGCGTTGTGGATCTCCCTGTCGGCTGGTGCTATCGCGACGTCCGGTCTGGCAACCTTGACGAGGGAAAAGGAATGAGACGACTCTTTCACCGTCAGCAGGTGTACACCGACATTGTCGCTCAATTTGAACCCGGACAGAATTAGCAGCTTGCGATAGAGATTCGGATCGACCCAGAAGCTCCGCGCCGATTCACGTTCGACACGTGCGCCGAGAATCCGTTCATTGCCGGTTGCCACGCGGCTGGCATCGACGTATAGGCAGAACAACGAACTCGACGCGATCACACCGACGATCACCGCACACCAGCCGCGAGAGATCGTGACGAGCCAGCTGGCCAGCACGATCACGGCCGGAATCGAGAGACAGGTGAAATAGCGTGGCGCTCTGTCCAATGGAACTCCGCGCACCACTGGTGCGTATGCCATGGCGAGCGCGAGCGTCACAATCCACAGGCAGAGTGGCGCGGTAGTCTTGTCGCGTCGTATCGTCAGGTACGCGACGAGCGGGAAAATGAAGTAATACAGCAGGCCGAATTCCTGATTCGTCAGGAACATCAAGATCGGTTCGAATGCTGGACTGCGCCCTCGACCAATCTTTCTCAGCCGAGGCCTACCCTCGACGCCAGGGCCAGATGCAAGGGCAGCTTGCTGGCCCGACTCGGTTCCTATTCCGAGGCACTTCGCTCGATAGAACGGATCATCGGCGACCGAAGACCAGAAACCGCTCTCCAGCAGCACCACCAGCAGTACACCCAGCGCAATGAACAGATACTCTGCTCGAAGGCGACGCTTCCAAATCACCAACACCGCAAACGGGATGATGAGGAAGACTGCCGTTTCCTTGTGGAGGTAGGCCAACCCTGCCGACAGGCCTGCGGCACCGTACCACCAGCGGCTCTCCCGGCCCTGCGCGACAAGAAAGAAGTAGAGCGAAAGCACCGCCCATAGTCCGAACGGGCCATCCGGGTACGCATGACTCGCATACATCACATCGAGCGGGAAGAACGCGAGCAGCAGCATGGCGAGCGCTCCGGTTCGTCTGTCGAACAGCGCAATCCCCATTCGGTACGCGAGAAGAAGGCCAGCTAGGGAGGCAAGGAACGGATACAGGCCGAACGCGAATTCACGTGCACCAAACAATTTGATGCACAAAGACATCGGCAGCCACAAGCCCGACCTTCCAATCCAGCGCTGGGTGTACTCGATTCCCGGCTCTCCATGGTCCGCAAACGCCGCCGCGTGAATGATGTAATAACTGTCGTCGCGCCCCTGGTAGCCCGCCCAAAACAGCAGCCGTACGATGATCCCGATGGCCAGGATCACCGGGAAGACCAAGCTTGATCGGCTTCGCAAGGCAAGCCGCCTAGGCCGGCTCGAGCCCGGCACTCGCCATGGCAGCGAGCTCCGTGAGATCACCGGGTGGGCCTTCCGCGCGGCGGCTCGATCCAGGTTCGAGCGTGATGCAGAAACCGTGCGGCCGGTGGTTCCCAGCCCGCCCGGTAGTGAGCGTTGCTTCGATCGGCCCGACGATCTTCGATTCGACGCGGCTGGCGGGTCGCGCGTCGGACCAGGTGACGATCGCATCAGGCAAGTAGCTCGTACGGTGACCGGGAAATCTCTCAGCAGCCAGATGGAAATCGGCGACGAGTCCTTGTCCTGATTCGGCGTCACCGAGACCCAGTAACAGGTCACGGAGGTACAAGGTGTACTGCTGGAGCACTCCGTCGCTGGGCTCGAAGTACCCCGGGCTTCTCGGCCTTTCACGTTGAAGCGCAGGTACCCATGGAGATCGGCCAGGAGGGCGAACGCGGGAGTCGTGTTCCAGTCGTAGCCGCCAGTCGTCGAACGATTCACGACGAGATCGCGCACGGGCACTGGGACCGACCGAGCGATGGCGTTCTGGACGCCAGGGGGCACGTTGGCACGCAAATAGCGAGCGAGGGAGAATCCTCTGCTCGACCGCGCCCGCTCGCCGCCAGCGTCCGGATTCAGGCCGCCGAAATGCCGGCTTGCGCGCACCAGCACCTCCGGAAGGAAATGTTCCTGCGACGTGTTGGGGCCCATGCCGTGCAGCGAGAAAATGATGACCCTCGTCTCGTTCAGATCAAGTGACGCCAGGATGGCCTCGATTTCTCGATCCACCGCCTGATACACGCTCACCAGAGCATCGTCAGGCGGCGCGAGATCGCGGCGAGAGGTGGCCGGCCAGAGAATGTGGCCTCCCCGGTGGCACTCGCCGAAGATCGCAATGAAGAGCTGCCACGGGCGGGCCCCCAGGAGCCAGCGGCACAAAGCGCCCTTTCGCGAGGCGCCCTCAACGAGGTTCTGTCGTATCTGAGCGAGCTCGCGATCGGACTTGTCGACCGGAATCTCGCAGCCCATTGGATGCTGCCCGAACCGACGGAGGATTTCGCCTCCGAGGTTCTGAGGATTGGTTGAGAACGGGCCGAGCTGGTCGTGCGATCCCCAGCTGACGATCTCGGTCACTGATCCGAGCCTTGGCGGGAACGACATCGGAACATCGACCACTACCACGTTACAGCCTCGGCGCGACAGACCGTACCAGAACGGCTCGCAGTACAACCAGTCGGCGGAGACTCGCCGCAGGCGCATGCGTTGCCTGTCCCACTGGAGATGGTGATAAATGCCATGCTCTCCTGGCGGTGTTCCGGTGTAGAACGTTGGCCAGACCGATCCCGAGAGCAACGCCGAATGTCCGCGGAGCCGACGGAGTACGCCCGTCTCCAGAGCTCGGCGGAAGCCTGGAAGCGTGGCCAGCCTGGCCTCAATGAAATCGAGATCGGCCGCGTCGATCCCGAGCATGACGGTCTTCATGGGCGGTGGTCAGCTCCCGGAGACTCGCCGTTTCCGCCGCTCTGGCCAATCCTGACCCACGAGCCATTCTTCAACGATTCGCAAGCAGCCTCGAGCCACAATGTGTTCCGAACGGCCGCGTCGAATCCGGGCACGAAGGGTCTGCCTTGCCGTATCGATTCGAAAAAGCTCTCCAGCGCCGCCTTGATGCTGTAACGCCCCATCGATCGACCGCGCCAGATGCCACGCACGCCCAGTAGGACGATGCCGCGCAACTCGCAGGCGAGCCGCCCTGCTCGACGTCCATCGTTTTGAATCCAGATGGTCCGATTGGGATCCGGCAGCCACAGACAACCCCTCTCAGCGCGGACCATGAGGGACTCCGCCGTACGTGTCTCGTATGCGAGCTCACACCGGGCACGTACTCGATTGGCAAAGTCGAGCTCGAGTTGAATGTGATCGGAGGGCCAGCGCACCGTGCGGGCGTGAGCGCTGATGCATATCGGGTCCTGGCCGAGGAGCTCTGCTACCAGATCGAGGGCAAGACTGCCAAGATCGTACAGCACACCACCTTCATCAGGCGCGAGCCTGTGCTCTGTCACGGTGCACCACGGCAACAAGTTGATTCGAAGAGCGAACTCGACGTCGGTCGGCGAGCCGAGCACGCCGCTTCGCACCAGCGCGGCCATCCTCTGGTAGGTCGGCCAGAATCTGCGATTGAAATCGACCATCACAAGACGGCGCACCGCCGCGCCTTCGAGCCCAGGGAGCTCGCCGCGAAGGACCAACGGCTTTTCCATGAACACCGGCACACCCTTCCGACACACGGCGTTGAGGATTGACAAATGTGTCGAGGGTGTCGACCCAACCAGAACCGCGTCGACATCGACATCGTGCAAGAGTCGCTCGACCGAGGGATAGGTCACGACTCCCGGAATGAGCGCCGTGGCGGCTGCCCGCTGCTCACCCCGCGGGTCGGCCACTGCAGCGACACGAACATGCTTCAGAGAGGCCAACGCCGGAACGTAATAACGCTGAAAGAGGCGTCCGCACCCCACGACTGCCACACGGAGGGTCGTCGGTGCTCGCTCCATTGCTGCCGGTTGATCGCGCTCCACTACGTCTTGCGGACTCATCGGCTTCGCGTGAATGTTCGACAGCGCTGAAGGTCGTGGATTAGGCCCCGAACCTCCGGCGCCTGACGTACGTCGTCGGCTTGTGGATGATACTCAGTGCGGGGTTTCGTGGGCGAGGTCCTTCTTATCGGGGACACGAGGTCGAGTCCTGCGGGTTCGCCAATTCCTTAACTCAGCGGAGGCGTTCCTCGCGGATACGAAGAGACGTGAAGCGGCTGCAGGCAACTGAAGTTTCGCGCGCGGTTCAGTGAAAACGGGTATAGAGTACTCCTTAGCCGCGCGCGTGCGGGCGTGATCACCTGGGGCTTCGATATGCTGAATCAGCCTCAACGCGATGTGCCTCCCCAGAGTCGTGGCACAGCTTCTGCTCCAGTCCGAGCACCAAGAAAAGCGGCTGTAAGGCGCCTTCCTGAAGTTCAGGGGTCATCTCCATCCGGAATTCTGCAGTATCTGACTGAGATTCTTAAGAGTGCCGTGAGGGTCGTCGCGAGCGACGAGAAGAACCGTCGACCTCGAGATTCGTCGAAGCCTCTCCAGAAGGCCACCTCTCAGGTGACAGATGGCGGGAGAACACCGGTTGAAGGGGCAGTGCGCGCGCCGGTCAAGCAGGACGAGATGGACTGGGTCCAAGAGCTCGTCGACTCACGCCACGTGGAAGAGGCGCTTCGACGACCGACGGGCGAGCCCGTGGTCCTGCGCCCCATCGGAACGGGCGTCCACCCCGGCGCACCAGAACCCGCCCGAGCACTGGTGGCGGAATCGGTGACCCCACAGGCCTCCCGAACGTGGACGCTCGAGCCACCCGAAGCGCAGCCCGCGCTGGCTCCGGTGCCGGAACCGGTCGAGTCGCAGCCCACTTGGCCGCCCGCGGCGGAGTCACTCGCAGTGCTGCCCATCCCCGAGCCAGCGGTGATGCCAGACACGGCGCCGGTTGCCGGACCGCCGCCGGGGCCGAACCGCGTCGAACCCAGCTCGGTCGGCCCTCTCGAGATTGCCGCACCGGTCGTCAGGTTTGCGACCGAACGTGTCCGCCGCAGTTGGCAGCCACTGGCGGCTTTCGTAGCGGGCCTCGCACTTGGCGGATTTGGCGTCCACCAGCTTGCGATGCGCGACGCCATACTGAGCCGGCCGGCGAATCCACCGTCGGTGCCGAACCGAGTCCTAGCCAAGCGAGACTCGACGAACCACGACTATTCGACTGCCGCGTCGCGTCCGTGGGCTCAAGTCTCGCCCGATGGTGCGGTTCTAGTCCCAGCGAGTGTCCCCGGCAATTCTTCGCCCGCGTTGCGCCCTAGCTCAATCGTTCCACCTGGTGATGAGCGAGTACGTCGAGACACGAACGCGCCTTCGGCATCTCCACCCAGTCGTGCAACGGCAGTCCGCTCGATCGGCCGCCGCGTCACCGAACGGCCATCAGCAAGTGCTGGCTCTCTCATGGTGTTCTCGAAACCATCGGGAGCGCTTGTCACGCTCGATCGACGACAGCTGGGACCCACCCCCGTGACCATTCCGAATTTGCGAAGCGGCTCACACGTTCTGCGACTCAACCTGAGCGGATACCGGACGTGGTCATGGTCAGTGAGGGTCGTAGCTGGTCAGCGCCAGAAGGTGACGGCGGCGCTTGACCGGGAGCCGAAGCCGTAAACTCGCGCCGGGGTTCAAGCCGTCCTAGGTATCAGCGCTACCGTGGGCAACCTCCCGGCCGCTTCGAATTGCCGATGCCGGTTCCAAGAGCTGAACCTGCCACGGTGATGACGAAGATCGATAACCGCTTTGTGATAACCGTTGGTCACAGCGGAAAGAATCGCCAGAATCTAGCCATTTTCTGAAGATCAGGACGGCGGGCCTTCTGAAGCATGAACCGGCTGACTTAGCCGGAGCATCGGACAACGCGCCTTCTAAGCCGGGGGTCGCAGGTTCGAGTCCTGCCGGGCGCGCCACTTCCTGGTTGCGGTTTCAGGTGATTATCGTCGCGTGTCGGAGGTCACACCTGGTCAATTCGCCGGATGATCACCCGCCACAGAGGCCGCGTCGCCTCTCGACGCGGTTGTGGAAGTGGGCCGTTCCCCCGAGAGGGCGGCATGGGACAGTTAGTTCGCTTCGACGCCGGGCGTCACACTTCAAGCGCCCTGGCGGCCCGTTCGAATTCCTCCGGCCTCACGTAGATGATGTAGCCGTAGCTGCCCCGGCCGTCGGTGACGCCATTCGACGCCGACACGTTGATGTTCCCTTCGTAGAGCTTGGCGTGGATACGCGCGAGCGCGCCCAGCTCATCGTCGCCTTGCACCAGCAGCGCGCGGTGCGGTCCTTGGAGTGCCAGCCCGGCCTTCCGGGCCGCAGACACCAGCGCCCCGGAGTCCTGGGGAAACAACGTGAGCTGGGTCTGCATCGCGGTCACTGGCACGGCGGTAAAGGCAAAGAGATACACCGATTGATCTGCCAGGGCGGACAGCAGTGAATAGGCTGTCCCCGGCTCATCCCTGACCGTCGTATGGAAGTATTCGACGCGGTGAATGGTGAATGCCATGGCTTCTCCCAGCACGGAGATGATACCCCCGATACGAGACTGAGGAAGGGAGAGTCGGGAGACACAATGGGCGTCTCGCCCATAACGGCCATCACCGCCTTGACAGGGCTCCTCGGCGTGCTCACAACGCCCGGCTCCATCACACGGGCGGCCGATCATCCTGTGGGAACTGTAATCGTTTGACCCTCGGCTATACCGAGTGGGCCTTCACCTACGGGCAATCGTGATGATCACACCGCGATGGTCGCACCCACTCTCGCTTTGTTATCCTGCATTCCGGACGGCCAAAATAGAATTCGCAGCGTGGCGATAACCATCAGGAGAGGAAAACCATGAGCACCACCGCTGAAATGGACATGACGAAACTCAACGACTTCATCGGGAAGGCCGTCACCGATCTCGGTGCAACCTTCAACGCCGGTCTCGTCGTCATCGGTGACAAGTTGGGCCTCTACAAGACGATGGCCGGTGCGGGACCGATCACGCCGGCGGAACTCGCCTCGCGTACCGGCACCGATGAACGGTACGTGCGCGAGTGGCTCTCGGCACAGGCGGCCGGCGGCTACGTCACCTATGATTCCGGCACTCAGCGGTTCGAGCTGCCGCCGGAGCAGGCCTTCGCCCTCGCCAACCCCGACGGGCCGATGTTCTTTCCGGGAGCGATGCAGCTCGCATTGGCCGCGCTCAAAGCCGAGCCACGCATCATCGAACGCTTCAAGACCGGAAAGGGCCTCGGCTGGCACGAGCACGACCCCGAGTTATTCCAAGGCACCGAACGCTTTTTCCGGCCCAACTACATCGGCAACTTGGTGAGCAATTGGATTCCAGCGCTCGACGGCGTCGAAGATACGCTGAAGCGGAGCGCGAAGGTCGCCGACGTGGGGTGCGGCCACGGCGCGTCGACGATCCTGATGGCGATCGCGTTCCCGAACTCGCGGTTCGTCGGGTTCGATTATCACCCGGCCTCAATCGAATACTCGCGACGCGCGGCCGCGGAAGCAGGCGTCGCGGACCGTGTGACGTTCGAGGTCGCCGCCGCCACGGAATACCCGGGCGCCGCCGAATACGACCTGGTCACGTTCTTCGACTGCCTGCACGACATGGGTGATCCGGTCGGCGCTGCGGCACACGTGCTCCGCACTCTGAAGAAAGACGGCACATGGATGATCGTCGAACCGTTCGCAAGCGACAAACTGGAAGAAAACCTCAATCCCGTTGGCCGCGTCTACTACTCGGCGTCGACGATGATCTGCACGCCAGCGTCAAAGAGCCAAGAGGTGGGGCTCGCATTGGGCGCGCAAGCAGGCGAGGCGCGCTTGCGCGACGTCGTGATCAAGGGCGGATTCACAAGGTTCCGGCGGGCGACGGAGACGCCGTTCAACCTGGTGCTCGAAGCGCGGCCTTAGCGTCAAGAGATTTCATCCAGAGCGCGCGAGGAATGGATCCACACGAGTGCCACCCCATTGGTTACTCCTCCAGGCCCTCTTCAGCCCACCTTTTCCGCAGCTCGGCGTTCTTCTGCCGTTGTCGAAGGATGGCATAGAGCGCGATCAGCGTCACGATCATCCAGAGCGCTGTCGAGGTGGTCAGGAACAAACCCCATCGCGACCAGCTTCGGTGGCGATCCCGGAACGCCTCTTCGGCGTCAACCAGATTCAGACCGATGACATCCTTGAACGCGCTTTCAAAGGAGGTCCCCTTCGCCACCCGCGCGAGCACGTCGCCCGGTGCAGCAGTCCCGTGATATCGGATGAGGTCGCGTACGAACGCCCCTGAGAGGGTATACGCGCGGACCCGCGCGCTGTCGCTCTGTACGAACAGCGTGTTGACCTCATCAAGATCAGTGCGCGCTACCAGCGTGAACTCGCGAAACAACCGCGCCTGGTCTTCGAGGCCCCAGGTGCGCTCGGCGGCCATGGCGAGCCCCTCGTCGAACCATCGAGGCACAGGATGTCCACCCGCCGCGCGCGCGATGAGCACGTGCGCGACTTCGTGGTGCAGGACGTCTTCCAAGCTGTCGTCCGGGTACATGGGTGAACGAGAGGGAAAGAGGACGACAAGGCTCGCCTCACCGATCGCGAATCCCGCCGTCGAGGGAGGCACCTGCCGTGCCCACGCGGAGGTTTCGGCCGTGAGCACGATTCGGATAGCGGGTCCCGGATCGTCCAATCCTATCAACCGCATCACGCCGCGCAGCCGACGTTGGTCGAACGACTCGAGACGGATACGCGACGCCGCGAGTTCCACTGGCGCCTCGATGTTGAGCCTGGGAATCGCCAGCGGGGTCGGCGGCTGACTGGCCGCCATGGCCAACGCCATCAACAACAGCATCAATCTCAAGAGACAAGTACACGCAGTCTAGCTGTTGCCGGCCTGCTCGAACAATCGTCGAGCACTCTTCAAGGAATCAGGGGATTCTGACGCCACAATTCCGGACTGGGTACTCGAAGCTCGCCTCGATGCCCCCCATCCGCTCGAGATCCTCACGCTCGTGATGACGCGTCAACGCGAGGCAGCGCCTCGGCGATTCTGACAGGCGGTGCCTTCCACAGGACGAGCATGATCGCCGGAGGCACGACTCCTGCGATGAACAGGAGCACGCCGTTGGTAAACGTCATTGGGGATCCGAACCATGCGACCAGTCCGACGACGATGAGCCCCGCGGTAATCACCGCCGTGCGGTCGAAGAGTCTCGGCATGATGGTTTCCTGCTTTCTTCTGATGTCGGACGACAACGAGTGAGGGTGGCCATTGCCACCCCCACCAAACGAAACACAAAACGACGCCGCTACCCAGACCTCACGCCGCGACGTGGACCTTGATCTGCTTGGGCTTGGCTTCCTCGCGCAGCGGCAGCCGGACCGTCAGCACGCCGGCCTTGTACTCGGCGCTGACCTTGCTTGCGTCGACCGTCGGAGGCAGGGCGAACGTCCGGGCGAACGAGCCATACGTGCGCTCGATGCGGTGGAACTGGTCCTCCGTGACCGCCGTGTCGAGTTTCTTTTCGCCACTGAGCGTGAGCGTATTGTCTTCAACCGTCAGTCCGATCTCCTCCTCCTTCATATCTGGCAGCTCGGCCTTCAGCACCAGCTCGTGCTGGCCGTTGCTATAGATGTCGACCGCCGGCACCCACGCGCCACGCGTGAGGTCCTCCTGCGGACGCCCGTAGAAGCCCTCGCGCATCCGGGTCATCTGATCCTGTAGAGCGGCCATGTCACGGAACGAATCCCAGCGAACAATTGTCATGATGATTCTCCTCTCCTGCCTCATCGCGCCGCGGCGGGACGTCCCCGCCCAGGTCACGAAACCGGGTGAACCGAGGTGTCGGCTCAGGCGATCGTGTGCGCGGCGATCTTGTGGAACGTCGAGTTGGATACGTCATACGTCTGCACCTGCGGTGTGCCCTGTACGACCTGCGCCAGCGTCTTGAGCACGCCGGGATACGCACCGCGGTCATACGTCTCCGCGCTTTCTTTCACATCCCACAAGCTGATGCCGACGGCGTCGGCGCCGCCCGGAGCGATAAGCAAGATTTCGTCCTGAAAGCCTTTCTGCTTCCGCAGCACGGGAATGATGTCGTTGTCGAGGAGCCGCGTGAACTGCGCGGCGTGACCGGGCTTCAGATGGAAGGAAACACTGCGAGCAAACATGTCAACCTCCTGGTTGGCGTGCTAAGAGGAAGGAGGACCAGATAACCTGACTTAGTTCAGATGACCTGAAGACTGAGGGGGGACGGACTCAAATCTGTTAACCATTTTCCTCTGATTAACTTAATATGTCAAGTTCGATGTGAGATAATTTCGTATAAGCGCGACAACTTAATCATATATAGTTAAGCAAAAACGGGAGGAATCACGTGGATTTTGCGCTGCTTATCCGGCACCGGCTGAGGGAACTAGGGACAGAACAGCGAGAACTGGCTGCCGCCGCCCAGGTGACGGAATCCTACATTTCTCAACTGCTCACGGGGAAGAAAGCGCCCCCGGCGCCCGAGCGCACCGATATTTACGGCAGGATGGAGACGTTCTTGAGGCTTCCCGCCGGGACGTTAGCCGAGCTGGCGGACCTGCACCGCAAGGAGGCCTTGAAGAAAAAGGTGGTCGATCCGCCTACGCCGTTGTTCACAGAAGTGCGGGCGTTGATTCTTCGCAAATGCGAACCCGGCAAAGAACACGCCCTGCGTACGATCTTCGAGAAGGAGCCGTTCGGGGCCCTGGAACGCCTCGTCACCCAGAAGCTGCTCGATGTGGTCAAGCGCGTGGCGACAGAGGAACTCGACGATGACAAGTGGCTGCGCCGTGTGGCGCGACTCACCCACCGCAGCTATGCGCAGACGCGCGTCATGGTGCTCGAGTTCCTGGAGACGGACGTCTTCAACGTCTCGGCCGACAACTGCGTCACGTTTCTTGATCCGCTGATCGAATCCTGGGACATCGATCTCGCGACGTTCGGGATGGAGATTGTCTTGAATCGTCACCTGGCGCCCGGGCATCCGAAGAAATTCGAGTTTGTGGAACGGGGACCCGCCCCACTCGTTGGCGAAGAGCCGGGGCTCGAGGCTTTTCTGCAGGATCCCGCGCTGCGGGGCGATGCGACCGCGGAGGAAATCGCGTTTCTCAAGACGCTGAAATTCACTCGCAAACGACCGACCTCGCTGTACTACTACCGAGAACTGCAAAACCTGCGAGACCCGCTTCATTTTCGCAGCATGGAGCAGATGGCGTAGACACGGGGGTCGCTCGTCGCGGAATCATCAAATGTCCAAACGACTATTGCGCCGAGAAGAACTCGGTGATGCCCCGAGCCGTCAGGAGGAGCGTCGCCAGCAGCGCGAGCACCAGAGTGGTATTGCTCAGCCAGCCGTTGGCGTGCGAGCCCATTCGTCGTCGATCGTTGCAGAGCCACAGGAGAACGCCAATCACCATCGGGAGAAGACCAGCCAGCGTGACCGCCGTGACGAGCGCCAGCCGTACGGGATTCCACGGTACGAAGAGCACGACCAGCGGTGAACAGGCAAAGATTAGAATCGCCCACTTGTAGATTGGGTAGTCGCCGGCCCGTTCGACCGCGTCAGAGGGCGTCAGCTTCAAGGCGTCGTGCCAGAGCTCGGCAACGATCAGGCCGTACCCGGTGTTGGCGCCGATGAACGTCGTGAAGACGGCCGTCCACACGCCGACGGCGAAGACGATCGGACCGATTGCGCCGAGCGATGTCGTGAACACTGGAAGGAGATCTTCGACGTTCCTCAGATCTGCTCCGTGCCGCCCCAACGTCGCCGCCGACGCCACCTGGAGGAGGAAGAGCATCATCAGAAACATGAGTCCCGTGGACAGCAACTCGAGACGTTGCCGATCCAAAAACGAGAGATTCCGCCAGCCTTTTTCCCGGACGAACGAGGCGTATTTCAGATTGCTTAGCGACGCCGATCCGCCGCCGATCAGTGCCAGCAGAATGAGCGTTGATCCGTAGAGTCCGCGGCCTTCAGGGATGGCCGGCACCAGGGCTCCCCGCAGCGCCTGGCGCCAATCGGCTCCGGACCCGAACGCCGCCAACACGATGGAGCCTCCGAGGAGCATGACCATCGGCACACCGACCCGTTCCACCGCCTGATAGCGGCCCCACCAGATCAGGGCAAAGCCGAGCGCCCATGACACGAGCGCCCAGATCGTCTCGTGCCCGCGCATGGTGCCTGGCAGAGCGAGATCGATCGCCTGACCCATGATCTGCAACTGATAGAGCCCGGACAGGAGACGCTTCACCGGGACCATGAGGAGAAGAAGCCACGCCAGCCAGCGGCCCGCTCGAGCATAGCCAATCATCAGGCTCTCCTCGGTGGCGAGCACATACCGCGCGGACGCTTCGAGGATCGAGTAACGAACAGCCAGGATGGGCACGAGGGTCCAGAGCAGCGCGTACCGGAACTCTGCACCTGCCGCCGCGTTGCTCACGAGATCCTGTGCGCCGATCGCCGTCAGCAGGAAGACGAGACCCGGTCCCCATCCCCACTGACGACCGCGCGAAGGCCTTGAAGAAGGCAGCGCGTCGCTCGGAGCCTTCATGCGCGGTTCTGCGATGGCGACGGGGTCGTTCATAGCATCATCGCTGATCGACGTGATCCGTGTGGGATTGATGGCGCCCGGGCACGTACAGAGGCATCAGCTTCCCGCGCGCAGTCAGAATCGGGGCGGCACGCCTGATTCGAAGGCTGCCGGCCTGGCGCCAGGTCTCGCTGGCGGCGCCCCCGGCGGGACCGCGCTGCCGCATTGCCTGCAGCACGGTTTCGATGACCTGAGCCTCGTCGGCAATCGGCACGCGGGGAGCGATCGCGAGGACGACGCCTGTGAGGCCGCGGTCGTTTTCTTCTTCGACGAATTGATAGTCCAGGGCGCTGCCGCCAAACTTCTGCGGGAGAACTTCCTCCAGGATGTAAATGAGATCGGTGCCGGGCATGGTGACTCCCTCCCCGGTGAGCTTCCGGAAACTGTAGATCTCGCGAACATGCGTTCTGTAGCCGAGCTCCTCGAGAGGACATCCACACGCGCGCTCCTCTACTATCCCGTAATCGTCGCTCTCGGCATTGAGCAGGATCTTTGGTGAGGAGGGAAGCAGCGACGTGACGTTGAACGCAGGGACGGTCCCGACCGGCAGCTCGCGCGGATGCGTAATGACCGCGCACATGTCCGTGAGCAGGTGAAGATCGTTCGTGCTCGTCGGGTGGCAGCAGCCTCGGCCGATCCGTCCGGCCTCCGAGAACCCGTACGTCGTAAAGTATGTCGCTCCCGACGCGAGAATGGCGTCGACCTTGGCGGGCGTTACTGGCTCGCCTGAGATCACAAAGGTCACGCCGGTGAGATTGAGGCCGTCGTCCCTGGCAGCCACGCTCACGCGAAGAGCACGGCTCGCCACCATGGCCAGCGCACACTTGCCGCGCTCGCGCACCATCCCCGCGGCCCATGCGGCAATGCGGCCGGCTTCTTCGACCGGCGTGTGCTCCGGCCAAGGCACCCGTACACCGGACACGCGGGCGACTGCAATGGTCAGATAGTTCGCCATCCGAAACTTCACGAGTGAAGGTCTCAGACCGCGGTACGTGCCGGGTGTGAACCAGCGGGCCGGCGGCCGTCCGCATCGGCAGAGCGCCAGTGTCGTGTTCAGGCCCGACCCGTCTGGCAGCAGGCCCCTCCACACCCCGACTGGCGCGTCGAGCACGCCGTGGGCGTTGTAGGCAACCGCGTCGTGCGTGGCGCGGACGGCGAGGTAATCGAGGTCGTGATGCACGCGGGTTCCGGCCCCGGTCGAGCCGCCACTCTCGGAATAGTAGTGACGCTCGAGCCAGGGATTATCGAAGTCGTGTGCCGCCACTGGGAATTCTCGTCCGGCGCGGACGATCGGCTCGCGTCCCTTGCACTCCTCGAACGTCACGTACACGCCCGCTTCCCGAAGAGTGCGCAGGGCGCCTTCGAGTCCCCGGTGCCGAACCAGCGCCCGAATGTCCTCCAGCTCGCATCCTGCCAGACGGAGCAATGGCAGGTAGGGGCTTCGAGGATGGTTGAAGATGCCGCGTTCAACGACGCGAAGGAAGTTGTCCTCGCGTTCAGCGATTCGCTGCCGAATGGCGGCAATCGCCGCGGCCAGCGTGATGGGCTCGCGCAGGAACCTCCGGAGACCCAGGCCGAACCGCCCGTACATCTGAAGGGTGCCGAGTACGCTCATGCTGATGATTAGTCGCCAACAAAGACATTCATGTCAATTTCCTTTCTCGAACGAAACGAAACGCCAGCGCGGCGCCAAGCGCTTCAGTCACGGCGAGCAGAGCGGCGGTCGTAAGGAAGAGCGGGCGCCACTGCGGGTCGACGTGGGCCACATTATCCGGACTGGCCATCACGAAGTGATTCACCAGCCCGAACACGAACGAACCGGCCAGCGTCACCAGGATCAGCCAGATCCCGATTCGCTCAGCCGACCATGTCAGAGCAAGACCGATTAGTGGTCCTGCCAGGATGACGATGAAGACGAACAGGTTCGCCGCTCGTGAGAGCGGGACGTGCGCCTTGGCATGCGCCGCGCCGTGGACGATCGACACGACGAGATGCGCGACAACAACGGCGATGAGCCAGCTCCAGCCGGTATTGCGATGTTTGTTCATGCCCCGTTTAGAGCCTCCCCTCCTGCGAGTTTGAAGACGCTCTGCTCAAGCGATGCGCGTATAGAATAGCGCGCATTCGATGCTCCCCCGTACCCTCTCCCATTACGAAATCCGCGAAGAGCTGAGCCGCGGCGGCATGGGCATCGTCTATCGCGCGCTCGACTTGAAGCTCGCTCGCGAAGTGGCGCCGCCACCTTCGCTTCCGGGACGAAGCGCCGCTTGCGAGTCTCGTGCTTCACGAAGTCGCGTTGAAGGAGCGACGGAAGCTTTGTCGTGGGGGGACGCGCGCGGAATATTTGGTCCGACTGCTTTTCGCGGAGCGCACGGTGAGCCGCCGGCGCGGGTCACCAGCGGCATCCCGTGAAAACTCGTCGTTGCGCTACCTCGATGCCGACTGCGCGGCTTGTTTGAAGAACTCCTCCGCCCGCCTGTGGATTTCTCCCTGCGTGAGATCTTCCTTGTGTGTCGCAATCCACCAGGTGTATCCGGCTGGATCGGTGATCGCACCAGCGCGATCGCCCCAGAATTGATCCGACATGCCCATTTGCACCTTGGCACCCGCTTTCACCGCCCTGCCAAAGAGGGCGTCGCTGTCTTCGACATACAACCAGAGGTGCGCTGGCGATCCGCCAAATCCCTGCGGTCCCTTTCCCATCATCACGTCGTTGACCATGAAGTGCGAATCCCCGATCGTCAGGTCAGCGTGCATGATCTTGCCGTCTGGACCGAGACTGCGACTCACCTCTACGGCACCGAGCGCGGTCTTGTACCACTCAATCGTCTTCGCCGCGTTGTCCAAAGTCAGCTGCGGGGTTAGCGTGTGAAATCCATTGGGCACTGGCTTCGCTGCTCTTGTCATTGGGAACCTCCTCATTCTTCACTGATCCTGACGCGAGCTTGGAATCGGAACTGACCTCGACCCCTTCCAGAAACCTTCTGTCACGCCTGTTCGCGTGATCCAAACATGGCCGCCAGCAGATGCTCATCCGAGAAGGCCGGAAGGGCCTTCGGATCAAACTCGAGTTGATCTGGAGAGGTCTCGTCAACATCCACCAGCATGGCGTGTTCGATCTGATCGAGGCGCGCGATCCGGATCGGCAACAAGTACTTATGTGTTCTGAGCCAGCGCCGGCAGGCGACCACCATGAAACGAAGTCGCCGGGTTCCGGGGTCGAGCACGAAGCCATCCAGCCTGCCCAGATCTCGGTTGAGCGCATCCCTCACACAAAAATCCGTCAATTTCCCACCCGGCGTTTCGACATTCGCCGCATCGATAAAGCAAAGCGCGGCATCCATGGTCATGATCTCCTTCGTGACCAGCACCACTACAAGTCTCCTAACCTCCTCCTGGACCTGACATGAGGTTGCAGCAACCGTACCGGGCTTGGGTTCTGGTGACTAAGCTCGAGTGTGCAAACTCATCCGGACGTTGGATGCTAGGCATAGCCGAGGGAGTCGCCCGTAATCATTGCTCCGTCATCGCGGGCATCCCGCCAGGCAGAGTGTCCGAAAACCATGCAGGCAACATTTGCAGGCATGCTCACTCGATCCTCAGTCGCCGCTCTTGATCAGCTGCGGCTATGAACGCGTGCGTTCAACGCCCCATCGCGTTCGCTTTCTTTCACGGAATCGTCAGCCGTTGATTGGAGTTCTCGGTCTCCCGGATCCCATTCGCGACATATGCGTCACGAAAGACGATTGAAGCGACCGGTTGCGACGACGCCGAGCGTCATGCCAACTTCCCTTCTCTATCGCGCGATACCTCCCGGACCAGTTCTGCGATCTGTCCCGGTTTCCCAACTGAGGCCACGTCGGCCTGGGAAATGATGCCGACACAGCCTCCTTGTGCGTCGACAACGGGAACGCGTCGGACTTGGTGCCGTTCCATGATCGAAACCACATCTCCGATCGGCGCGTCAGCGCGCACGGTGATGACCGATTCGGACATGCACGTTTCGGCGGAGTACGCCATCGGGTTTTTGCCCTCGGCGACCAGACGGCAGACGATATCCCGATCGGTGACGACGCCGACAGGTCGATCGCTCACGTCGAGGACGGGAATCTCGCCGCAATCGTACTGCACCATCATCTTCGCAACTTGATCCAGCATCGTGTGCGGTCTGCAGCACGCCGGATCCGACGTCATGACATCGCGTGCCAATTTCTCCATCGTCTTTTCCTTTCTAGGCCGAGGCTGCCAGCTACTGAAATCGTCCGTCGCGACCTCACGCAGGGCAGGCGCAGCTTGTCGGGATTGTTCAGTCGGCCGTACGCCCTGTCGGCTCCCCGCATCCCAGAGGAAACTCGTTCACCTTCTGGAGCGAAGATCATGCCAGGGAAGCCGGGCTCACTGCAGAGGTCATCCGAGGAATCCACCTGAACTGTAACCACCAAGCGTCGACATGCACCTGACATGCACATTTCGGCGCGGTCAAGAGTAGCGGCAATAAACCGTCGGGATTCACGAGGTCCGGCGCTGGATCGCGGATGCGCAGCGCATTGTCGCGCTGACCGGCGCAGGTTCTCCACCGAGTCGGGCATTCCGGATTTTCGTGGGCCGCAGGGCGTTTGGACGAACGATCCGAAGGCGGAAAAGCTCTCGAACATTCATTGCCACACGTCGGATTGAGAGCTCGTCGGGAACTCGCACACCGCATCCGGATGAAGGGGGAGAGTGGAGCGTCGTTGTGACGCACCGCATCGACGTACTGCTCGACCACCTGTATCCCCTGCTGGCGCGTGCCACCCCCGAGTCGTAACTACCCATCATAGCCAGGGGCGAACACACATCCCGCTCAACGGGCGACGGTGACGCGAAGGAAGGTCGCGGGAATCAACGTGGCACCCTTGACCTCGCTCCTGTTCTCGCGCTCGAAGAGCGCCACAAGCTCCTGCTGAAGATCCGCAGCTTTGCCGCTCTGTTCGGCGGCGGCGAACGCATTCATAGTGGGCCCGTAGTAGTTTCTGAAGTCAGCGACAAACTGAGAGGGTGTGCCCGGAGACCTGAAGGTATACGTATCCTTGATGAACGAGATCTTCTCGGCTGGAACCCCGGCTGCCGCAAATCGCTCGATCACATTGCCCTCGATCCCCCACATCATGGGGCTGACGAAGCCCTCGGGCGGTGGCGGCGAGTAGGCGGAGCTGATCCTTAGAATCTGCGCGACGAGTGTCGGATCGTTCGGAATCCAGTTCCCCATCACGATCCGGCCCCCAAGCCGCGTCACACGCACCATTTCCCTGGCCACATCGAACGGTTTGGGCGCGAACATGGCTCCGAAGATGCTGACCACGAGGTCGAAGCTCTGATCGGCGAGGTCGCTCAGGTTTGTGGCATCGCCTTCCTGGAACCGGCAATTCTTCAGGCCCTCTGCCTGCGCGCGCCTGTTCCCGGCTGCGACAAGATTGCTCGCGATGTCGACGCCGAGGACGTCCGCGCTCAGCCTGGCCGCCGGTAGGGCCGTCGTCCCGTCGCCGCATCCCAAATCCAGCACCTTCAATCCCGCGGTGATGCCCAGTGCGGCGACGACAGCCTCTCCGCTCTCTCGCATGCTGGCCGCGATGCGCGTGAAGTCACCCTTTTCCCACAATGCCTTGTTCGGATTCATTGAACGTTGTCCCTCCCACGACGGCGAAGTTACGTCCACAGTATGAAGACCGGTTCGGCCGCTCGACGATCGAAGAAACGCCAGAATTCTTCATTCCGGCGATTCAGCTTTCGCGAGCGATACCAGATAGCGGCGACCATAAGCAGATCGAGCACGCCAGAATCGATGCGGTGCTACTAGCAGACGCCCGAGACATGCGACATGCACATCACCGTTCGTGGATGGCTTTGATGAAGGCTGAGAGTCGATGCCGTGAACATACGATGCGGCGTCGGCGGACAGGTTCCAGGAACGCAGGTGTGCCAGGCGAACACGATCATAGCTCGATCCGCGGCTGGTCGCGCAGTGCTTCAGATCGGCGTGTGCACTCGCGCTAATCGGTGTGGTCCGCGGCGGACGCGGCGAGTCAACCGCGTGGAACGTCCGCGTGGCAGTCCTCGCAATCAGTTGACACGCAAGAGCATCCTTCACCGGAACGCACCCTGCTAAGCCGGGGGCGCAGATTCGAGTCCGCGCCGGGCGCGCCATTTCCGTGGATCTAACCACCGATCGTACCCTTCGCCCGGCGCCTTAACCGACGTGCGAGGCCGTGTCTTGCAGGCTGCGGCGCACGAGCAGATCCGGCGGGCGCAAGATCGGAAAAACCGCGCTGGCCCGCGGATTCTTCCCCAACGGATTTCCGTCAAGATCGTGGCCGCCTCATGATTCCTCGCAAGAACGCTGACCTTCTGCTGGTCCAGCAATTGCACTTCCGGAATCGATCTTGTCGCCTTTCCGGAAGAAGGGAGCCTTCATGCCGCGCCCATTGTCACGAATCATCTCAATACTGGCGCTGTTCACTCTCCTCATTGCGGCCCCAACGCCGGTGGCCCCGCGGCTCTGGGGCCAGACGGCCACGTCCGGCTTCCCGAGCGTCAAGAACGGCGAGTGGCCCAATTACAACGCCGACATCAAGGGGAGCCGTTACTCCCCGCTGGACCAAATCAACGCGTCCAACTTTGACAAGCTCGAGGTGGCCTGGCGCTTCAAGACGGACAACCTTGGTCCGCGTCCCGAGTACAAGCTCGAGGGCACGCCGCTCATGGTCAAGGGCACTCTCTACATGACCGGCGGCACGCGCCGCGCGATCGTGGCGCTCGACGCGAAAACTGGCGAGCAGAAATGGGTGTACAGCATGAACGAGGGGAAGCGTGCCGAAATGGCCCCGCGCGTCCTCTCGGGCCGCGGCCTGTCGTACTGGACCGACGGTAACGGCGACGAGCGGATCATCTACGTCACGATCGGGTATCGACTCGTCCAGTTGAACGCCAAGACCGGCCAGCCCATTCCGACCTTCGGGAAGGACGGCATGGTCGATCTGAAGGAAGGCGTGGTCTACGGCAAGCTCGTGAACGGAAAGTGGCAGCAGGTGCAGATTCCCCTCGTCGAGGGTGAAATCGGCACCAACTCGACGCCGCTTGTGGTCGGCGACATCGTCGTCGTCCAGTCGGCGATGGCCGAAGGACTCCACTACCTATACACGAACAACTCCAAGGGCCTCGTGCGCGCCTATGACGTGCGCACCGGCAAACAGCTCTGGCGGTTTGACATGATGCCCGGCCCGGGCGAGTTCGGTCATGAGACGTGGGAGAACGACTCCTGGAATTGGACCGGCAACACCGGCGTGTGGACAGAGATGTCGGCGGATCCGGAAGCCGGGCTCGTGTATCTGCCCGGCGAATCACCGACGATCGACGTGTACGGCGGCAACCGGCCGGGCGCCGGCCTCTTTGGCGAGACCCTCGTGGCCGTCGATCTGAAGACCGGCAAGCGGAAGTGGCACTATCAGATCGTCCACCACGGGCTCTGGGACTACGACCTGGGCGGGGCGCCGCTCGTGATGGACGTGACGATTGACGGCAAGCCGCGCAAGATTGTGGGACAGCCGAGCAAGGAAGGCTGGCTCTACACGTTCGACCGCATCACGGGCGAACCGATCTGGCCGATCGTCGAGAAGCCCGTGCCACAGTCCGACGTGCCGGGCGAGAAGTCGTGGCCGACGCAGCCGTTCCCGACGAAGCCGCCGACGTTCTCGCGCAACTACCTCGCGACCGACGATGTGATCGACTTCACACCGGAGTTGCGTGCGCAGGCCCTGTCGAATCTGAAGAAGTTCCGGTGGGAGCAGACGCCGTTCGTGCCATACGTGATTCCGAACGACAGGGTGCTCGGCAGCGTCCAGGTCGGCAACACGATGGGCGGCGTCAACTGGCCGGGCTCTTCGTTCAACCCGGAAACAGGCATCTTCTACACGCAGGCCAATAACTCCTCCGTGGGGGCCGGGACCCTCACGCAGGAGTACTACGACTCCGTCAAGCCTTCGGCACACCCGAACCACATTGCCATCTGGGAAGCGCCGAACTTCGGCCAACCCGACTTCGAGGCACCCTCGACCAGCGGATACGGGCGTCATGAAACGCCGGCCCCGCCTGCCGCCGGGCGCGGGAATCCCCTGACCGAAGGGCTGGGCGGGCTCCCGATCATCAAGCCGCCGTACGGCGTGATCGCGGCGATCGACATGAGCAACGGCACGATCAAGTGGCAGGTGCCGCACGGCGATACACCGGACGTCGTGCGAAACAGCCCGCTGCTCAAGGGCATGAACATCCCGAAGACCGGCCAGACCGGCATCGTCGGGGTGGTCCTCACCAAGTCGCTGGTCATCGTCGGCGACCCGCAGGTGACCGCGCCGCCGGATCGGCCGCGGGGCGCGATGCTGCGCGCCTACGACCAGCAGACGGGCAAGGAAGTCGGTGCGGTGTGGATGCCGTCGTCCCAGAGCGGCAGCCCGATGACCTACATGCTGGACGGCCGGCAGTACATCATCGTCGCCGTGGGCGGCGGGAACTACACGAGCGAGTACATCGCGTTCGCGTTGCCGGAGGAAGAAATCGGAAGGCCGATCACCATGCGGCGGTAGCGCGGTGTTCCCGCGAGGGCCGGGGGCGATGGCCCTGAACCCGCACGCACACACTTCGAGTGAGGCGATATGAACGCCAGGATCGCAGTCGCCATGGCCATCGCGCTAGGGGTGATCGGGGTGTCGTACTCGGCGCTTCGCGCGCAGGCGGAGCGGTCGGTCTGGGACGGGGTATACACCGAAGCGCAGGCGACTCGCGGCGCCACGCTGTTCGACAGGGAATGCGCAGGCTGCCATGGCCCGAACGGCGAGGGCGGCGGTATGCCACCAGCGCTCTCCGGCCCGGCGTTCGCTGCGAACTATGACGGACAGACGGTCGGCGACCTGTTCGATCGCAACCGCACGACGATGCCCGTCGGAAGGGAGGGTCAACTGAGCCGGCAGCAAGTCGCGGACATCACGGCGTTCATGCTTCAGGTGAACAAGTTCCCCTCCGGGCAGTCCGAACTGGCCACCCAGGGGATGGCGCTGAAGCAGATCAAGTACCTGGCGGCGAAGCCGTAGTCCGATCTCGGCTGTCCCGCGGCAGGCATTTGGCAGGTCTGACAGGTCACATTGCGGGCGACATCAGCACGGCTTCGCCTTCGTAACGTCTTTCGCGTGGCCCTCAGAACTTGTGCCGATCAAACCGCTGCCCCGCCGCAGTCTCTCCGTCTTCTTCCCGCGTGGACTGTCTCCCGGGCCGGAAACGGGTGGTCCCCTACAGCATCCAGTGGCTCAAACGGCTAAAGCCGGCGTTGTGTCGACAGGATTTGATCGCCCTGTGTGAACTCCTTCAACAGCAGAAGATCAAGCCGCTGATCGCGCGGCGATTTCCTCTTGCCGAGGCAAGACACGCGCATGAGTTGCTCGGCCAGGGAGGCGTGACAGGCAAGACCGTGCTCGTGCGCAACGCGTCATCGCTTGAATCAGCAGCGGCGTAACAGACCGCATCAAGCTCTCGTGACACACTGAAGGAATGCATCCACGAATTTCGACCAGCACCCGTAGTTACGGAGATAGCGGGTCCACTTTTCTTTCACGGCTGGCCCGCGGCTCCCCTCTCCTGCTCGATGGGGCTATGGGCACCGAACTCCAGCGCCGCGGCGTGTTGACCCGCCTGCCGTTGTGGTCTGTGCATGGGTTGCTCAATCAGCCCGACCTGGTGCGCGAAATCCATCGCGACTATATCCGAGCCGGCGCAGAACTCATCACGACGAACACGTTTCGGTCGACCGAGAGGGCCCTGGGGAAAGTTGGCTTGGCGACCCGCGCTCGCGACCTCACGCGCCTGGCGGTGCAACTCGCCCAGGAGGCGAGGGACCTGGAAGCGTGTCACCCGGTGTGGATCGCCGGCTCGGTCGCGCCGCTCGAGGATTGCTACGAGCCGTGGCTGGTTCCTGACACTGAGACCGCGCGAGCTGAACACCGACAGTTGATCGAGCGGCTCAAGGACGCAGGCGTTGATCTCATCTTAATTGAAACAATGAACACGATCCGCGAGGCGGAGGCCGCGCTGGTCGAGGCGAAAGCGGTCCACTTGCCGGTTCTGGTCAGCTTCGCCTGCGGCGCGGACGGTCGAATCCTGAGCGGTGAAACGTTCCAGGAGATGATCTTGGCGCTGTCGCCTCTTCGTCCAGACGCTTTCCTAATCAACTGCACGAGCGTTCCACACATCGCGAACGGATTACGCTCGCTTCGAGCCGCGACCTCGAATCCGATCGGAGCCTATGCCAACATCGGGTTGGCCGATCCTCGGCTCGGATGGCGATTCGCCACGAGCCCGACCTGCGACGAGTACACAGCCGCGGCCCGCCAATGGATTGAGATCGGTGCGCGAATCATCGGCGGGTGTTGCGGAACCACTCCTGAACACATCCGGGCGCTCTGCACGTTGCGTGATGCCACTTCGTTTCGACACTGAAGTCCCGTAGGCACCGGCACATCCTTGGTTGTCGTCGCAGGCGACAGGTCACAGTGCAGAAGATCATGGTGCAGACCCTCTGCCTCGACTCCTCAATCACAGCGGACGGAATCGTGCACTGAAGTGCCGCAGGAATTGCGGCTCCGACTCGATCACGAATCCTCGCAGGGTCTCTCGTCGCGCGGCGACTTCCAATATGGCCTCCACCACGTAGTCGATATGGCTTTGTGTGTAGACCCTCCGGGGAATCGTCAGTCGCAGCAACTCGTGCCGCGCCTTGTCGCCGAACATCACCGAGCCGATCTCGACCGAGCGAATGCCGGCGTGGCGGTACAGTTCGACGGCGAGCGCCTGCGCCGGAAACTGGTGGCGCGGAATGTGCGGCAGCATGCGTGCAGCATCAATGTACACGGCGTGTCCGCCCGGCGGCTCCACGATGGGTACGCCGTGATCGGCGATATGCCGGCCCAGGTACTCCACCGAGCGCGTGCGATACCGGAGGTAGTCAGGCTGGAGCACTTCCTCCAGTCCGACTGCGATCGCGTCCAGATCCCGCCCGGCCAGGCCACCGTAGGTGGGAAACCCCTCGGTGAGGATCAACAGGTTGGTCTCCTGAACGGCCAGCCGATCGTCGTTGGTCGACAGCAGGCCCCCGATGTTGGCGAAGGCGTCCTTCTTCGCCGAAAACGTGCAGCCGTCCGCATAGGAAAACATCTTCTGCGCAATCTGTTTCGGCGTGAGGTGGGCGTGGCCAGGCTCACGCTCCCGGATGAACCAGGCATTTTCGGCGAACCGGCAGGCGTCGAGATAGAACGGGATCCCGTAGCGCGCCGCGATGTCCCGAGCCGCGGCGATATTGGCCATGGACACCGGCTGGCCCCCGCCCGAATTGTTGGTGATCGTCAGCATCACCAGCGGTATCCGGTCGGCGCCCTCGGTCTCGATGAGACGCTCGAGCGCGGCCACGTCCATGTTGCCTTTGAAGTCGAGCCGGGCCTGCGTGTCGGCGGCCTCCGGAATCGGCAGGTCGACGGCGCGGGCGCCGGTAGACTCGATGTTGGCCCGAGTGGTGTCGAAATGCGTGTTGTTCGGCACCACCTGGCCGGGCTTGCAGAGAATCGTGAACAGAATGCGCTCCGCGGCGCGCCCCTGATGGGTCGGGATGATGTGGCGAAAACCCATCAGATCGCGGGCCGCGCGCTCCATCCGGTAGAAGCTCTCGCTGCCGGCGTAGGATTCGTCGCCCCGCATCATCGCCGCCCATTGCTCGGTCGACATGGCGCTCGTGCCCGAGTCGGTCAGGAGATCGATCAGGATATCGCGGGCGTGCAGGCCGAACAGGTTGTAGCCGGCGGCCGCGAGCCGTTCCTCGCGCTCCTCACGGGTGCTGAAACGCAGCGGTTCGACGCTCTTGATCCGGAACGGTTCGATGATGGTCTTCACAGCCTTTGAGTCTAGCAGGCGCCGCTGCTCGTCGCGAGCCATCCACGGCAAACCAGAAAGAGAGCATCCCGGTCTCGCCACGCTTGCCGTTCACTGGGATGTTCGGCGCGTTGCGCGGCGTTCTTCAGGCGGATCAAACGGCGGCGGTGATCGTCACGGTCACACAAACATTTTTCTGGGTATTGACGCCTTCCACCAGCCAACTGCCAAGGGAGCAATGAAAGTGAGGGTGTAATACAGATACACATCCAGCTTGTAGTATCCGTCTGGCGGACTGAACGCTTTGACAATGAAGAGATAGTCACAGACAACAGCCATCACAGTCCACACGAGAGCCATGATCACGTAATACTGCAGAAGATTGGCCTTCACTCGTTTCAACAAGATCCACAAAGTCATGATGATTCCAATGGGCATAATCACCCAGCCAATCAACGATGGAGGGACAACAAAGAAAAGGAAGATTCCAAGGATGTAGCCGATAAGCCAAAGAACAAATCCCCAACCCAACGAGTCATTCAATAATTGTTTGTTCATGCACTCAAGTCCTCATCAGCTTGGCAATTCACGAGCCATGCCGGCGCACCACAGAAAGGAGTGTCGCGTCGTTCTGCGCGAACCGCGACCGCGGTCTGAAGACTGCGCCGATGGTGGCGGCTCCTTTAGCACTGCTCGTCCTGCTTGCCTGTCCCGACCGGAGCCGCAAACGGGCGACGCAGGGCTGCGCACACGAGCTCCACGACATGACGGCCCGACATGATGGCGGTGGGCACGCCTCCACCGGGCTCGACCCACTGTCCGGCCATGTAGAAACGATCCAGCCCCGGTAATTGCTTCGGTACGTGCTTGAACGCATCCGACGTCGGGAGCCAACCCTCGAAGGCCCCCCGCCAGGCCCGCGCGCTGCGCCAGAACGTGAGCGGTGTCGCGATGTCCACCATCTGCACGCTGGCCTCCACTCCCGGCAGGTGTCGTTCGAGACAGCCGAGCACACGATCGGCCGCCGCGTCTTTCTCTTGCTGATAGTGGGCCCCGCGTGTCGCCCACCAGTCGTACTCGGTCTGGAGCATGGCTTGGACCACCGCGTGCCCGGGCGGCGCAAACGCAGGATCCTCGTTGTAGATGCGCAGATACAGATAATCGTTGGGATGGTTGCCAATGATCAGCGGGTCGATTCCATCGATAACGAGCATCGCCGGTTCGCCGTCGAGTGATGTCGAGACGCCGTAGCTCGCCAGAATGATCGGCTGAAACATCTTCCACGTGTCCATCCTCGCTCGCCATTCGGCGGCGCCGAAGCGGCCAGCGAGCAGACGAAAGACCGTTTCCGGCGCACTGGAGGTCGACACCACGATGTCCGCGTCCACCAGCGTGCCATCGGTGAGACGGACCCCTTGGGCTCGGCTCTCCGAGACCAGGATCTCTTCCACGGTGGTGTTCAGGAGCGTCTCGCCGCCCAGTCGCTGGTACCGATCGATGAGCGCGTCGCGGAATCGCGCGGTGCCCCCCTCCGGCCTCGAGAGCCATCCACGTGCCAGGTACCCCAGGATCAGCAACAAGAACAGGGTCGGGGTTTCGGCCGGAAGCAGACGCCGGAATACCTCTCGCAGTCGTGGAGTCTTTAGATCGTCGTTGATCCACGTCCCGAGCGGCTTGCGGAAATGGAGGAATGTCCCGACGCTGTCCCGGAGATCCCAGACGCTGCGTAGTCGGTCGCTCAACGTTGCGAGCTCAGGCGGCCGATCGACATGGGGATTCAAGTCAGCGATGAGGCCGGCGCCCTCGAACAGGCGGGCGAGCTCGTCCGCGTCCTCTGGGCCGGTCGCACGCAGGGCGTCCTGTGTCCGCCGCAGGTCGGCTGTGAGCGTCACCTCCCATCGGTCGCGGGCATCCCGGTATGTGGTGAAGGCCTCGAGGGGGCGCAGTTCCACGTCCGGGACAATGCCCAGCTCTTCGTATAAGCGAAGGAATGGACCGCCGGTGAGCCAGTGGATACACCCGTCCACGAGATAGGGCCCGCGATGCCAGGCCGTGCAAACGCCTCCAAGCGCGAGATTGTGCTCGACGATCGTGACGTCGAAGCCATTCGCGCGCGCATAGCACCCGGCCGACAGACCCGCCAAGCCGCCGCCGATGATTACCAGCTTGATATCGCTCATGGCATGACCTCCAGCAAACCGCCTACCAGCATCGCACCACCCGAGCGTTGCCGATCCGTCGGTGGTTCTCATGTGTGACTGTCAGGTAACGGGAAAAACTTCTGAACGATGCGGAAAACTCCGCGGCGCTGCCACCAAACAGCGGCCCATTGTGCGTCGCATACCTGGGCAATTCATGAGCAAGAATCGTCACGCGAAATCGGCTGCGAGCACCGGCCAGGGAAGCCGTGATCACGTGATCCGTGGCCTTCGCCACGGCCCTGACCCTGAGCGGCTCAGAATTGCGCTAGCTCGATGTCTGCGTCAATTCCGCTACAATGCGCGCATTCTCGCCGACAATCCGCTCGCGCCGCTCGTCGTGCGGCCTGGGGCAAGGACACTGCGGCGCCGGATGGCGCGCACTCAGGAGGAAGCCACATGCAGCACACTTGGGCAACCAGCCGGCGCGAGTTCCTCTCCGGCCTTGGCGGCTGGCCTCTTGCCTCCACGCTCGGCTCGCGGGATGTCAACCTCGTCGACACTCAAACGCTCACCTATCGGCCCTCGCAACCAGTCAATTGGGACGACGTGCGCGACCAGTACCTGATCGCCACGCGCATGGGTTATTTCGATTGCGGCTCGCTCAGTCCCACGCCGGCGCCGGTCTTCTATAGCCTCGTCGACGGATACCGTGCGCTCGCCAATTTTCCGATGAATCGAGAAGTCCTGAGGGCTCGCCGGCGGGACCTGAAGCAGCAAGTGGCAGAGTTCATCGGCGCCGCGGCCGACGATGTGATGATCACCCGTAACACCACCGAAGGCCTCAGTCTCGTGGCGGCCGGGTTGGATCTCAAAGCGGGCGACGAAGTGCTCGTCAGCAGCTACGAGCACCCCTCGGGTCTCGGGCCGTGGCAGGTCAGGCAGGCACGGCATGGTCTTCGTCTGCGTGAAATCGACGTGCCGCTCGAGCCGCGCAGCGCGGACGAGTTCGTCGAGGCCTTCGATCGCGCGGCCGGCCCGCAAACCAAGGTCCTTGCCATCAGTCACATCACGACGTACACCGGCCTGGTGTTGCCCGTTCGAGAGTTGTGCGCGTGGGCGCGCCAGAAGGGCCTCGTCTCCATCGTCGACGGCGCGCATGCGCCCGGCATGATTCCGGTCGACGTGACCGCGATCGGCTGCGACGCGTACGCGTGCAGCCCGCACAAGTGGCTGAATGCGCCGCAAGGCACCGGGATTCTCTACTTACGACGAGAGATTCAGAGTCGCGTCTGGCCGACCGTGACCGACACGGGGTGGCAAACCGGCACGTTCATCGGCAAATACGAACATCTTGGCCAGGTGTCGGACCCGTTGGCGCTTGCGGTCTCGTCGGCCATCGCATTCCAGTCGGCGATTGGAAAGGAACCCATCCGTGACCGGATTCGTGTGCTCGCGTCGCGGTTCAGGGATGGCGCCACCAAGATTCACGGTGTGACCTTGTTCACGCCTCAATCGACGGATTTTTCAGGTGGCATCACGACGTTGACTGTTCGCGACCTGCCGGCTCAGAAGCTGGTCGACTGGATGGCCGCGAAGTACAACGTTGTCGTCGACACTGCGGGCAAACCACCGAATGCGATTCGCGTGTCCACACACATCTACAACAGCTTTGAGCAGATCGATCGGTTGCTCGAGGCGCTAGCCCAGGCGTCAGCGAAGGGATTGAGCTAATGGGGTGGCGAGACGAGGAGAGCCGTGCCCGCGAGTACCCATTGGGACTGATCCGACTGCTACCAAGACTGATTGCGTTGAAGCGAGCTTCGGCGGGATCAGCGCCTGCGGCCGCGCCGAAACCACATGAGTCGCGGAGGCGGGTCGGGCGAGCCAGGATCTTCTGAATTTTTCGAACACGGCGACTCCGCTCTTCGGGTCACGTCGCCGGTTCTTATCGCCCATAGCTGGGAGTTCCCCATGAGTGACCAGGCCGATCCTGATCCGATCGTCTCGCGCCAGCGCCACCCGCGGCGCCGTGTGCTCGTCGTCGGCGGCGTCGCGGGAGGCGCGTCCTGCGCAGCGCGCCTGCGCAGACTCGACGAGTCGGTGGAGATCGCTGTCTTTGACCGCGGGCCCTTCGTGTCGTTCGCCAACTGCGGCCTGCCCTACTTCGTCGGCAACGTCATCGAAGACGAACGCGCGCTGCTCGTGGCGTCCCCGGAGATGTTCCGTCAACGGTTCAATATCGAAGTGAACACAGATACGGAGGTGACCGGCATCGACCGCCGGGCGCGCATGATCAGCGTGCGCGATCTTCAGAGCGGCGCCAGTCGTTCGGAGCGCTACGATGCGCTCGTCCTGTCGCCTGGCGCGGCGCCGATCCGGCCGCAACTCCCAGGCATCGATCTGGAGGGCGTCTTCGCGATCCGGAACATCCCCGACTCGCGCCGCATCCGATCGTGGATCAGCGATCGGCGCGCCAAGACGGCGGTGGTCGTCGGCGGCGGCTTCATCGGTTTGGAAATGGTCGAGAACCTCATCCATCGCAGCATCGGCGTCACCGTGCTCGAGAAGCTGGCACAGGTCATGCCCCCGCTGGATCCGGAGATGGCGGCACCCATCAAGGACCATCTGGAGGCGAAGGGCGTGACCCTTCATCTGAGCGACGGGTTGGCGAGCATCGAACAGAACCCTGGCGGCAGCCTGACGGTGATTTCGGAGCACGGCGCGCGGTTGCTCGCCGATCTGGTGATCCTGGCGATCGGGGTGCGGCCAGAAGTTGCGCTGGCGAGGGATGCCGATCTCGCCATCGGCTCGCGCGGCGGCATTGTCGTCGATGCCCAGATGCGCACGTCGGATCCAAATATCTGGGCCCTCGGCGATGCGGTCGAAGTCCCGGACCTGATGACAGGTCAGGAAACCGTGTTGCCGCTCGCAGGACCGGCCAATCGCCAGGGTCGAGTGGCGGCCGAATCGATCGCCGGCCGCCCAACCCGGTTTCGTGGCGTGCAGGCCACTGCCGTGGTCGGAGTACTGGGCCTGACCATGGCTTCGACGGGCGCCTGCGAAAGAGGGCTCCGGCGCGCCGGCGTGACCAATTTCGAGAAAGTGTATCTGCACCCTGGCCACCACGCTGGCTACTACCCTGGCGCACGGCCGATTCATCTCAAGCTGCTGTTCTCAAAACCTGACGGCCGCATCCTCGGGGCGCAAGCCGTGGGACTGGAGGGCGTTGAGAAGCGTATCGACGTCATCGCGACGGCGATCCAGTTTGGAGGCACGGTTCACGATCTCGCCGCTGTCGAGCTGTGCTATGCGCCGCAGTTCGGGGCCGCGAAGGATCCCGTCAACCTGGCGGGTATGCTGGCGGAGAACGTTCTCAACGGTGACATGCCTGTTGCCGACTGGCTGGCCCTCGGGCATGGCGATCAATTGCTCCTGGATGTGCGAGAGCCTGACGAGTTCGCCGCGCGGCACATCCCCAACGCGGTCAACTTGCCGCTCTCGCAGTTACGCCAGCGCCACGCGGAGCTGCCCAGGAACCGAGATATTTGGATCTCCTGTGGTGTGGGACAACGCGCGTATTACGCGACGCGTTTCCTCCTGCAGCACGGATACCGGGCGTGGAATCTGTCAGGAGGGCTCGCAACCTATACGGCGTTCCGAGATGCCGGCATGATGACCTGAACCGGCTCGAAGTCGATCACGGTCGCGTTCATGCATTTTTGGCCGCAAGATATGAGCGGGTGATATACGCTTACCGGTTAAAAGGCAGAGCACAACACATAGAAAAATGTTTACAAAAGGAGATGGTCTCTATGGCTGACACGATAGACAAGATTCCTGAAAGAACGAGGTGGGAGATTGCGACGCAAGGATTGACCGGCGCGTACATCGCCATTTCCAAGGCCCTGAAACAGGCCGTCGGACAGAAGAAGTTTGAGGAGTTCAATGGGTCGCTCTGGTTTGAAGCGGGAAAGGGAGCGAAGGGATTTGCCGATACCCTCGGATTGCCCACTGAGAACGCCGCCGATGTCGAAGGGGTGATGCATCTCCTTGCGAAAGCTTCAATGGGGCCGGAGTTTGTGTTCGAAGTTGTTGAATCTACCAAAGACAGATGTGTGGGAAGGACTACTCAGTGTCCTTGGCACAAGAGATGGAAGGAGCAAGGCGTCGACTTTGATACCTGTGGCGTCGGGCACCAAAGATGGGGTGATGGCGCCGCCGAAAGTGTGAACCCAAATTTCACGTTCAAACTTACGAAGAATATGGTCCGTGGCGACTCGCATTGCGAGTGGGTGGTCGAGCGGAAGAAGTAGAGGCAAGAAGAAGAGCCAAAGAGTGCACCCATAACTCAGTCGTGATTAACGAGGTCCGGCGCTGGGTCGCGAACGCGAGGCGCATCGTCGCGCTGACCGGCGCCGGCATTTCCACCGAGTCGGGCATTCCGGATTTTCGTGGGCCGCATGGTGTCTGGACGAAGAATCCGAAGGCGGAAAAGCTGTCGAACATTCATTACTACATGTCGGATCCGGAAGTCCGTCGGCTCTCATGGCAGACGCGCCTCGATCATCCCGCGTGGAGCGCCGCGCCGAACCGCGGTCACCGCGCGCTCGTCGAGCTCGAGCGGCGGGGCTGCCTCCACGCCATCGTCACGCAGAACATTGACGGCCTGCATCAACAATCGGGGAACACGCCGGAGAAAGTGATCGAGGTGCACGGGACGATGCGGGACGCGATGTGCATGAGCTGCGGCTGGCATGGGCCGATGGAACCAGTGCTGGATCGGGTGCGCGCCGGTGAGGCGGATCCGCCGTGCGAGCGCTGCGGCGGAATTCTGAAGAGCGCCACGATTTCCTTCGGGCAGGCGCTCGTGCCAGCCGTCCTTAACCGAGCGATGCGCGTGGCGGCTCAAGCCGACCTGCTGCTGGCCGTCGGCACGAGCCTGCAGGTCTATCCCGTGGCTGGCGCCGTGCCGCTTGCACAGGAGGCCGGCGCGCGCATCGTCATCGTGAACGCAGAGCAGACGCCGTTCGACGACATTGCGGACGCCGTCCTTCGGGAGCCCATTGGCGATACGCTGTCAGCGCTGGTGACTGCGTCGACTTGTCGCGACTGACGCGCGCATTATCTGGCCTTTGAGCGTGGGCGCCTATCCGTGGGAATCAACTCGCTCGCCGTGGGCGTGCACGATCTTTGTGGTGAACGAAACGGTCTAGCTAGTGCAATCGCCGGCCGCTCGATCGTGATCACTCCCTTGAGATCAGTCACAACGTGCGTCCTCGTAGCTCAGTTGGATAATCAGCGCATGATCACCGGCCTTCTAAGGCAGGGGCCGCAGTGTCGAGTCCTGCTGTTCTGACGGGAGCTCCTCATGAGATCCAGCATCATGGCTTTCGCCGGTGTATTCGGTGCGCTGCTCCTGATGGCCGTGCCGCAGCCGTTGGTCATTGGTCAGACCACGGCCCAGCGGAACCCGCCATTAGTCATTTCATCCATGTACGGCCGCGATTTATTCGAGTTCTATTGCGCATCCTGTCATGGGCGCGATGGAAAGGGCGGCGGGCCTGTGGTTCCTGCATTGAAGAGTCCGCCTCCTGATCTAACTGCTATCGCGCAGCGCAACGGCGGCACGTTCCCGAGGGCTCGCGTGGAGTCTCTCGTCATCGGCGACGGAGATAAATTGGTGGCCGCGCACGGCTCGAAAGAAATGCCCGTGTGGGGACCGATTTTTCGTGGTCTAGACCCCAGCGACCTCCAAAGCAAGGTTCGCATTGCCAACATCATCGATCACATTGAGTCGATGCAGGCGAAATAGCACGAGCGACACCTTCATCGCGTGCTTCTCCTGCCGCTTCATGTCGAGCCAACGTGAGCGGCATGGCCCACGGAAGTGCCCCGCAGGCTGCGCGGGGTGTCATCGAGCGGCAAAGACCCGCGCGCTTCAGCCAATGAGAGGTCTGGGGTTGTCGCCGATGGTTCTGCCGATCGCGCTACAGGTATTGAAGGGGTCTTCCCGTCTAAGACGCGGGAGGCGCCTGGTCCAACAGCGACGAGATTCTGCGCGTATGACGCATCGCAGCTATGGGCGATAAGGCGCGCTCGTGGCGGAATCAGACGAGGGATCATGGCGTGGTCAATAGCGCACGATAGCCTCACGGGTGAGGAGTACATCGCAGTCGACGCGCGCGGCGAATCGCTGCTTCGCGATCCCTTCACGAACAAGAGCACAGCGTTCACGGTGGCGGAACGCGCCGAGCTCGGCCTCGACGGGTTGGTGCCGCCGGCCGTCAGCACCATGGACCAGCAACTGGCCCGAGTGTACGAGAACTATCGCGCCAAGCAGACGCCGCTCGAGCGCTATATCCACCTGGCCAGCCTGCAGGACCGGAACGAGACGCTGTTCTTCCGCCTCCTCCACGACCACATCGACGAGATGATGCCGATCGTGTATACGCCGGTGGTCGGCGAAGCATGCCAGCAGTTCTCGCACATCTACCGCCGCCCGCGCGGCCTCTACATCTCATACGAGCAGCGCCACCGAATAGACGCCATCTTCGCAAACCATCCGCGGTCGCCGGCCGTCATCGTCGTGACCGACGGCGAACGCATCCTCGGGCTCGGCGATCAAGGAATCGGTGGTATGGGGATTCCGACCGGCAAGCTGTCCCTCTACACGGCGTGCGCGGGTATCCCGCCCTACCTGACCTTGCCGATCATGCTCGACGTGGGCACAGATAATCAGGAGCGGCTGAACGACCCGCTGTATCTCGGCCTGCGGCACAGGCGGATTCGCGGACGCGAGTATCAGGACTTCATCGATCGGTTCGTCGCCGCCGTGATGCGCGTGTACCCTCGACGCCGTCCTGCAGTGGGAAGACTTTCTGAAGGCCAACGCGCTGACCCAGCTCGCGCGGTTTCGCGACCGGTTGTGCACGTTCAACGACGACATTCAGGGCACCGCCGCGGTCGTCAGCCGCCGGTGTGTACGCGGGCCTGCGGATTACCGGTCAGGTGATGCGCGACCAGCGCGTCGTGCTCGGCGGAGCCGGGGCGTCCGCGCAGGGGATTGCCAACCTCTTCGTGTCGGCGCTACGCGACGCCGGGCTCTCCTACGAGGAGGCCCGGCAACGCATCTGCACAGTCGACAGTCGGGGACTGGTGACGCAGGCGCGGACGGAGATGGAGGACTTCAAGGCGGCCTACGCCCGGCCGGTTGAGGAGGTGGCGACGTACGCGTGCCGCGATCCCGCGCACGTCACGCTCGAGGAAACCATCCGCAATTTCGAGCCGACGATTCTCATCGGCACGTCGGGCGCGGCTGGCTTGTTCACCGAAGCCGTCGTCCGCGCGATGGCCGCCGTCAACGACCGTCCGATCGTGTTTCCGTTGTCGAACCCGACGAGCAAGAGCGAGTGCACGGCGGAGCAGGCCGTTCGGTGGTCCGAAGGCCGCGCGATCGTGGCGACCGGCAGCCCGTTCGATCCGGTCGTCTATCGCGGCCAGACGCACCGCATCGGGCAGGGGAACAACGCGTTCATCTTTCCGGGCGTCGGACTGGGTCTGTGGGTGGGAGGCGTGCGACGCGTCACCGACGCCATGTTCCTTGATGCCGCCCGGGCGCTGGCTGCACATGGTGAGCCCGGCGGATCTGGATCAGGGCGCGGTCTACCCCGAGCTCACGCGCATTCGCGACTGCTCGCATGCCGTCGCGTGCGCCGTGATCCGCCGCGCCGTCGCCGAAGGCCACGCGTCGCCGGGGATTCTGTCGGACCTCGAAGAAACCGTGCGCCGCGCGATGTGGTTCCCGGACTACCGGCCAATTCGATACCAACGAGGAGGCGGTCCGCCGCCTGAAAAATCGCGCTGAGCCATGCCTGACATTTTTTGCAGGAGTCGGCGCCGGGACCGCCAGATGGCGGCTGAGCAACTCTTGACAGGTCGCCAAAGTGGCGGCGTTACAAGGCTCGCGGCCCACTCAACAGTCTCGCGGGGAGCATTACGATGCCGCGCAAGAGTCCGAGCACGCCGTCGACGGCAATGCCCAGGAGCCGAAACGGAATCACGAGGATCCACACGAGGGGGTAGACGACCAGTGCTAGTAGAGCCAGCGGCCAGCAGAGCACGAGCAGGATGCACCACAGCAGGAACTTCACCATACTTGGAAATACGATCGCTGGCCAAATAGGTTCATGAACACTGCAGGGCGCCGCGAGGATCGATCGGCTCAACGTTGCGGTTCAGTTCGAAGTCCGTATTTCGGGTCGGCCCGTTCGATATGCAACGCGCGCCATGGCGGGGCTCCGAACCAACCAAGGAGTTGGAACGAGCGTCTCTGTGGTCGGCGCGTAATGACGCACGCGTCCACGCAGAGTGCGCTCCGCAACAATCAGCACGTTATGTGCAGGATGGCATTCGTATGCCGCGAAGCCTTCTGCAACGCTTTGATAGCCTCGGCGGTCGGAAGGAGCACCAGCTCGAGATCGCGGCGGGCCGCCTCCTGCTTAACCTCATCCATGACTGGCAGCTTGCCGTAGGCGCCAGTGCCGATGAGGAGCCGACGGCACTTCCATGGAATCTCCTCTGCCGCCGACAAGGGTGTATGCGCGAAGGCGTCGCGGAATTTCTTCGATGGCTTCTTGTTCCGTTTCCGGACCTTGCCGTGATCGATGACCACATCGTGCTCGTACGCAATCCCATCGACAGTGATCTGACCGAACGAGAATTTTTCGATCTTCATAGCCCCTCTGTCCGGATCATACGCCTGCGGAAGCACATGAGGAAGCTTAGGACTCTAGGCGGCTTCAGTCTGAGACAGTTCAGCGGGCGGGTTGGGATCCGGCTCAGCACACGGAATTCTAAGCGAGCGGGTCGCTCAGCGGAACGGAGTGTAGGCAAGAAAGGCATCCGGAATGCTGGACTTGTGATGCTCAATGCGAGCCTTCAGTCACAATCGCTTCAGACAGGTCTCCCCTATTTCCTCGGGCTACCGATGCTACGCCTCCGTAATCGTGAGCGATCTTACCTGTAATACAGGCCTGTGGGGCCATACGAGATCCCGATCGGTGACGACTCCCGGTCGCTCGGTCATGTCGAGTGTTAACACCGGACGTCGCCATCGTTTGACCCCAGGACAGATCGACCGAATTGAGCCAGCGCGCGGCGCCCTATGTAATCATGTCATCGCCACGCACGGTTCATCTCAAATCGTGGACGCATGCGCACAAGTCGCCGCATCCGTGGTAATTGATCACAGAATCGAGCATATCCGTCGCTGCGCTTGATGTCGGTCGACCCGACAGACGCCGGCTTGCAGCGCGTATTGGGAGAATAATCTGACCATGAACTCAGGATGGCTCGGACGCCGGCAGTTTGTGCGACACATCGGAAGTCTCGGAGTTCTGGCCACGGCCGGGACGCAAGCTGGCCGCGCGGACCCGCTTCCGGAGCTTGAAACCCGAGGCCTGAGTCCTGGACACGTCGGGAGGCCGACGTCTCCCATGCCGTGGCCCACGCTGGTCGGCAGCCCTGTTCTCGACAGCCTCCACCCGGTGATAGAGCAATCCCGAGACGTCCACACGCATGTCGAACGACTCCGGGAGGTGGCCGGATGGATGGCCTATGAAGACCTCCCCATGCCCGACTATGCCCTGCCGCTCGGCGCGGGAGAGGGCAACGCCGACGAGACGATCGATTTCATTCTGACATCGGACGTCGTCGACACCGCCTTCAGCGACTTCTCCTCTCATGAAAAATTCCAGGTGGACTATGCGGGCCGGCACTGGTCGGATTCAGACGCGCTGTTCGCCTGCATGAAGCGGGCATTGGACAACGGGATCCGCGTACTCGACGGCTCGTTTCTGGCCAGAGTCACGCGACCGGAACTCGAGAAGATCTTCGCCGGCAACATCGAACTGCCCATGCTCGACGAGAAGATGGAAGTCCTCCATCAGGTGGGCAACGTGCTCGCCGATCGGTACGATGGCCGCTTCCATAACTTCGTGAAGTCCTGCTCGCCGCGTCTGTATGACGGCGGCAACGGGCTCGTGGACCGCATGGTGAAAGAGTTTGCGCGGTTCAACGATGTCAGCGACTACGACGGGCACACCATCAAGTTCTACAAACTCGCGCAGTTGGGGCTCTGGTTCGTGTATTCCAGCCTTCGCAAGACCGGTCAGTTTCACCTGGAAGATCTGAACAAGATGACGGCGTTCGCCGACTACATGGTGCCCGTGGCCTTGCGGCTCCTCGGAATCACGAGCTACTCCTCGGAACTGGAACAGGCGATCAACTCACACCAGATGGTGCCCCGCGACAGCCGATGGGAAATCGAGATTCGCGGCCACTGTGTCTACGCCACGGCGCTCCTGTGCGAAGAGGTCAACAGGATTCGGCCCGCGGACATGCAGATTGTCATCCCGCAGATTGATGCGCGCCTCTGGACGCATTACCACACAACCTGGTGGCCCCACCATCTGACCAGGACGATCATGTACTGAGACGGGATCTGGATCGCGGCTCGTTCGCGGTCTCCGCGCCGACTCCCGCACCTCTCCGGACGCAGAAGTGACCGCCTGTCGGTCGCGCGTCAGGGGCTACTTCTGCTTCTCAACCACCACACGCCCTTCGGCATTCATGTACACGTGATACTTGTTCTTGTCCTTGCACGACGCGGCGTAGTCGTTCTCGGCCAACACAGTCACCGCGACGACCTCGCCGCACGGGAATCCTTGAAGAGCGATCACGGCCGTCAGGTCCTTCTTGAGCTCCTCATCGTCGGTCGCCGCTAACGACCCTACGGCGAGGAACGCCGATACGAACAGCGCTTGTGCCAATCCCACGATGCGTTTGCTCATAGGTACTCCTCGATCAGCTACGGAGGGCTTCGAATTTTTTCTGGTCTGAGAGCATGCCCCAGATCGCCTCGCGTGAGGACACGATTGTCGACGCCAGTGTCGGGTCGGTGTCCTGCAAGAGCGACAACACCTTCATGATCAGCAAGTCGTAAGACTGGCGCAACTCCGTCTTGGTCATTTTCCCCTTGCCCTGGTAGTACTCGCTGAAGTGATCCATCAAGTCGTCGACCTTGTTCTTGAGGGAGATCTTCGTAAGGAAACCAATGGCCTTCGTCGCCTTCAGCTGTTCGATCAGCGCATTGACGTCCAGCGTCTGAGGCGCAACAGGTGCAGGCGGTGCCGCACCGGTCGGCGCAGCACCCGGCGAGGCAGCAGGCTTCGGGCTCACCGGTGCGGCCGGCCTGGCGGCTGGCGGTGACGGCTTCGACGTTGCCGGTGCAACCGGTTTCGGCGCAGGTGACGAACCGACTGGCGCGGGCTTCGGCGTCTTCTGATCGACCGGTTTCGCCGCAGGTTCAGGCGCGGGCGGCTTGGCGTCGGGTTGCGGCGCACTCGGCTTGGCGTCAGGTGGTGGAGCCGTTGGCTTGATCTCAGGCTGCGGCTCGGCAGTCTGTGGCTCCGACACCGGCTGATCGTGCGTGGCCCGCGCACAGGCTGTCGCGATCACCAACAGCAGCACGGCAGCATATCTGACCATTCGCGGCCGCCTTTCCCTGTAGAGCCCGCCGACGATGAGCGAGGCGGGGCGTCCAGCCTCTACTGTGCGAACGCTGCACAAGTCGGGCCAGCCACAGTCACCAGAGTGTCCTGGCCAATCGCCTGAGGTTCACCGCAGAGCTGGTATTTTTTCGAGACAGAAAATAGAGAGCGTGTGGGGGCTAGCGAAACGCAATCGACACTGCGACGCCCCTGCGGCCCGGCAGAAGCAGCGGCGCCAATCTGACTCTGGCGGAATAAGCCGCCGCGCGGAACACTTCAGTCTGGCCGCGAACCAACCAATCAGTGAGGGTTCCAATCCCCGCCCCGATACCTCCGTACACCATCAGCGCCCCACCGAAGCCGGGACCGAAGCCCTTGCAATTGAAAAAGCAGTCCTCCGCAACGCCGACGCCGACTGTATATGCCACTCCGACTCCAAAACCCATCAGCATTCCGGACCACACCGAATCGCCATCGCGCGAGATAATCGCGGTGCTCGACTCGTCGATCCTCGTCGCTGCGCCGTTCGTGATCAGGGTTAGCCCCTCACCGTCGGCACTCACGAACCACCCGCGGATCGATCGTCCCGACGTGTCCATGACTTCGATTGCCGTACCCGGTCTGACGCGGAGTTCCTCGAAAACCTGCGCGACGGAATCTGCACTGCAGCGACCGGGTATTGCGAATAGGAGGACGACACTGGCGAGGATGAGCCGCCAGACACAAGGAAGATATCTGCTGTCCAATACTGAAACACGCCGAACATCCCGGTCCATACTGCAGTTATCGGCACACCTCTAGACTTCCGCAAACTGAACGACGACCTTGATGTCGTCGGTCTGCCGCCTCAGGGCGCGCATGAAATCGGACGGCGACTCGCGCCGTGTGATGAGGCCGGCCAGCCACGAGTGGTCTGCGCGGGCCAACACCTGCGTCGCCTTGTACCAATGCCGCTTGTTGGCGTTGACGCTGCCAACCACGACGTTGTTGCGCAGCACGACGTTGGACGCCACGTCGGCCGTCGTCAGCCCGACGGTACGCCCGCCGCTGCCAACGCCCGTGAGACACACGACCCCCCCGGGCGCGATTGCCTGGATCGCGTCTGCGATGACCTGCCCGACGCCCGTGCATTCGATGATCACGTCCGGCGAAAGTCCAACGCTCGCGACGGTACCGCAGTGGTAGGTCGCGCCGAGGGCGCGGACGAGGTTCGGCTTGCTCCCCGTTTCGATCCGATCGAGAACGTGGACATCGAGTCCATGCAGCTTTGCGACGAGCGCCGCAAGGAGCCCTATCGGCCCGGCGCCAGTGACGAGCACGCTTTGCGGCTCCCAGAAGGCCCGCTGGCCGACCGAAATCACCTGCTCCCACGCCTTCGTCACGATCGTGGTTGGCTCGAGCAACACACCCAGCAAGCCGAGTGATCGATCAACCTTGATGGCGTACTCGGGCTCGATCCGCCAGCGCTCGGACATGAAACCGTCGATCTCTTTGATGCCGCACTCGGTGTACTGCCCGTTGCGGCACATGTCCCATTCACCCACGGCGCAGTTGGGGCACGGCACCGGGTCGGGACGCCGGACGATGCCGACGACGAGATCACCCGCCTGAAGGGAGCCATGCGGGCCCGGGTCCAGCACCCGGCCGAGAGATTCGTGCCCGAGCACGAGCCGGGTCTTGCCCTGCGGGGCCCATCCGTAGTTGCCCCCGACAATCTCAACGTCGGTTCCGCACACCCCTACTGCGATGGCTTCCACGAGGACCGAGCCGCCGCGCGCATCGGGCTCGGGGATATCTTCAAGGCGTGCGGACTCCGGCTTGTGCGGCTCCAGGGTAATGGCGTTCATTCTGCTGACTCCCGAGAGACGCCACGAGGCTGTCGACGACTACACATAGTCATCTCTTCATCCAACCAGTTCGTGTTGCCATTGAGCCTTGCGCGCGCGGCGCGCGAGCTCCCACTGTGTCTACCTCGAACCCGTCTGCGTCAGGGGGCCGATTCTGAACTGAACGCACGAATGGCGTCGAGGAATTGTCCGCCAAGATCGTCTGCCTTGCGCACGCCGACGCCGTAGACGGCTCGAAGCGCTGCCATCGATGCCGGCCTGAGCCGGGCCATCTCGCGCAGACTCGTGTCGTGAAAGATGACGTAGGGCGGCACGCCGCGCGCCCGGGCGATCGCGAGGCGCACCGCGCGAAGGCGCTCGAACAGTGCGCGATCGACGCCCTGCCACGATTCGGCCTCCACGCGCGAGCGCTTCGGGACGCGACCCTTCTCGGGTCGCCGCTGACGCGCGAGCGATAAGCCTGGCTGGCTCGCCGGATCCTTCAACAATGTCAAACCGGCCTGCGTCAGGACCAGCACTGGGAACTCGTCGCCAGCCTGGTGAAGCAGCCCATTCGCCGTCAGCTGCTCGATGTACCCGCGCACCTCGGATGCCGACGCATCCGACAGCAGGCCGAATGTGCTGAGCTTGTCGTGCCCTCTCGCTCGCACCTGGTCGCTGGCTTGACCACGTAGAACATTGGTGACATGCGCGGCGCCAAACCGCTGCTCCACCCGCGCGACCGACGACAGGATCTTGCGGGCGATCACGACCGGCTCCGAGACCGGCTCGAGTTCCTCGAGACAGTAGTCGCACGCGGCGCAGCTCGTGCGTGCGTATGATTCCCCGAAATACTCCACCAGGTGTCGATGTCGACAGCCGACGCTCGCCGCGTACCGCTCCATATCCCGAAGCGTGCTCCGCGTTGCGTCGGTCAGCTCGCCGCTTCGCTCGAGCATCAGCCGCCATTTCAGGAAATCGGCGGTCGAATAGATCAGGACACACTCGGCATCGAGTCCATCACGGCCAGCCCGCCCGGATTCCTGCTGGTAGTGCTCGAGCGAACGCGGAGCGCCCACATGCACGACGAAGCGCACATCCGATCGATCGATCCCCATGCCGAAGGCGACCGTCGCCACCACGATATCGGCCCGCTCGCTGAGGAAGGCGTCCTGGTTGCGGCTGCGTTCCTCGTCCTGGAGGCCGGCATGGTATGGCACGGCACGAACGCCGGCGCCAGTCAGCCAGGCGGTCAGCGCGTCCACCTCGCGACGCGAGATGCAGTAGATGATTCCGGCGTCCCCTGGATGGCGAGCCAGCACATCGAGGATTTGACGTTTCAGGCTGGCGCGAGCCAGCACGCGATACACGAGATTCGGCCGATCGAACGATCCGACGAGCTCGACTGGATCCCGCAACCCGAGCTGAGTCGCGATATCGCGCCGGACGCGCGCAGTCGCCGTGGCCGTGTAGGCATGAAGGCTGACGCCGGACAGGGCCGCGCGGAGTTTGCCGAGCTGCCGGTATTCCGGCCTGAAGTCGTGTCCCCATTGGCTGATGCAGTGCGCCTCATCGACGGCGACGAAGCCGATGTTGCACGACGACAGCAGATCGAGGAAGCGATCGCTGCCGTCGCCGACCAGGCGTTCGGGCGACACATACAGGAGCCGATATCGGCCCTGCCGCATGCCAGAGGCGACGTCGGCCTTCTCGTCCATAGTGAGGGAGCTGTTATAGCAGGCGGCCGGGACACCGTTGGCGACGAGCGTGTCCACCTGATCCTTCATGAGCGAGATGAGCGGCGACACAATCAGCGCGAGGCCCGGGCGGACCAGAGCCGGTGCCTGAAAGCAGAGCGACTTCCCGCCGCCGGTCGGCAGCACGACGAGGGAGTCGCGGCCGGCGAGGATGGCGTCCATCGCTTCGCGCTGCAGCGGTCGAAACGTCGTGTAACCCCAGTACTGCGCGAGGACATCAGGAAGGGACACGCGAGCATTGTACGGGTTCCGAGGTTCCGGGGCGATACTCCGAAGGCGATCTGGCCAGGTCGCTTCGCCACACTGGCCTGCATGTCGGGCTGACGCGTGTCCCTGATCGGCAGCTTACGCGCGCCCACAGTTTGGCTTCGGACGTAGCCAGCTCGCCCTCGCGTGAGGGAAACCCCGGAACCGTCGATCCGAAAGGTTCCAGAGGCGATCCGCTAGAATGAGCGCTCACTCACATCCCCAGACATGATGCTTGTATCGGCCGGCACTCACATCGCAGTGGCGCGGCCATGATCGGGCGCACCGTCTCACGCTACACGATCCTGTCCAAGCTCGGTGGCGGTGGGATGGGTGTGGTGTACGAGGCGGAAGACACCGAGCTCGGGCGCCGCGTGGCCATCAAGTTCCTCCCTGAAAAAGCCGGACGGAGCGCCGATGCGCTCGAACGCTTCAAGCGCGAGGCGCGCGCGGCGTCGGCGCTGAATCATCCGCACATCTGCACGGTCTATGACATCGGCGTGTACGACGGTAAGCCCTTCCTCGTGATGGAGCGCTTGCAGGGGCAGACGGTCAAGTATGCGATCGAGGGGAAGACGCTCTCGATCGAGAAGATCACCTCCCTCGGCGAGCAGATCGCGGATGCGCTCAATGCAGCCCACCGCGCGGGCATCGTCCACCGCGATCTCAAGCCAGCGAACCTCTTCATCACGGAGCGCGGCGAAGCGAAGATTCTCGACTTCGGGCTCGCGAAGGTGACGACGGGCGAGAGTGCCGCCGGCGTGACACCCGACGCCGAGACGATCGCCGGGGAGCATCTCACTGCCATCGGTGCGACCATCGGCACCGCGGCGTACATGTCGCCAGAACAGGCCCGCGGTGAGCCGGTCGATGCGAGAAGCGATCTCTTCTCGCTGGGCGTGGTGCTCTACGAGATGGCAACCGGACGGTTGCCGTTTCAGGGAGGGAGTACAGCGGATCTTCTCGCCGCGATCTTGAGAGAGGATCCGATCCCGCCGAGCCAGTCGAATCCCGAGATTCCCCAACTGCTCGAGCAGGTCACGCTGAAAGCGCTCGAGAAGGATCGGACCATGCGCTACCAGAGCGCGGCCGACATGCGGGCGGATCTGCAGCGGTTGCAGCGAGACTCGACGCTCGGCCACTTCTCGAGCGGAAGTCGCGCGGTGGCTGCGACGCCAGCCCGGCGTTGGCGGCGGGGACTCTGGGCCGGTGTCGGCGCGATCGTTCTGGCGCTCGCGGTGGGCGCGGGATTGTGGATGGCCCGCGGAACGAAAGGGCCGGCGACCGGATCCTCCCTCCAGTCGATCGCCGTCCTGCCATTGGTCGACCTGAGCGCCGAGCACGACCAGCAGTACTTTGCTGACGGGCTGACCGAGGAACTGCTCAACGCGCTGGCCAACAACCCGCGTTTGCGGGTGGCCGGACGGACGTCTTCATTCCAGTTCAGGAACAAGCAGGAAGATCCACTGGAGATCGGCAAGAAGCTGAATGTGATCACACTGCTCGAAGGCAGCGTTCGGAAATCTGGCAACCGCGTGAGGATCACCGCGCAGCTGGTCAATGCCACAGACGGCTTCAACGTCTGGTCAGAATCGTACGACCGGGAGATGGACGACATCTTCGGCATCCAGGCCGACATCGCCCGGTCGGTCGCGGAAGCGCTGAACGTGACCCTTCTCGGTGCCAAGCCGCCAACAGTGGCCGCGCGGAGCACGAAGGCGCCCGCCTACAACGCCTACCTGCAGGGAAGGTATTTTCTCGAGCTCAACACCAAGGAGAGCCTGGAAAAAGCGCTTCGGTATTTCGGAGACGCGGTAACGCTCGACCCCGCCTACGCACCGGCGTGGACCGGCTTGTCGCTCGCCAGCGTCAGCTACGCGTCCGAGGGGTACTCGCCGGTTGCGGAAGGATTCGAGAAGGCGCGCCAGGCCGTGCAGCGAGCCCTGGCCCTCGATCCGAATCTTGGCGAAGCTCACGCGGCGCTGGCGGTCATTCAACGAGCGTACGACTGGGATTGGACGGGAGCGGACGCGTCGTCACGTCGAGCGTTGCAGCTCGAGCCAGGCAACCCGGCCGTGATCCTGGATGCGGCAAGGATTGCCAGCGCGCTGGGCCGCCTGGAAGAAGCGCGCGAACTGACCCGTCGTGCGGCGACGTCGGACCCACTCAACGTCACCGTGCATTACCGCCTCGCGCGCTACAACTATTTCCTCGGCCGCCTCGACGACGCGGTGACGGCGTTCCAGAAAGTCCTGGAACTGAATCCGGAGTACCCGGGAGCGCATCAGGATCTGGCCCTGGTCTACCTGGCACAATCACAACCGGAGAAGGCGCTTGCCGAAATGGAACAAGAGAAGCGAGACCTCTGGCGGCGCTTCGGCTTTTCGATGCTCTATCACGCCCTGAGTCGCAAGAACGAAGCCGATGCGACGCTCGTGGATCTCGTCAAGAACTACCACGACACAGCCGCTTACCAGATTGCCGAGGTGTATGCCTTCCGGGGCGAGGGAGACCGGGCCTTCGAGTGGCTGGAGCGCGCCTATGCCCAGCGCGACAGCGGGATGTCACAGATAAAGGGCGACCCGCACCTGAAGCATCTCGAGACCGATCCGCGCTATGCCGCTCTCCTCGAGAAGTTGCGCCTTCCGCAGTGACGTGTCTTCGCGTGATCCGGCGAACTTTCCGAAGCCGACGCAGAACCCAAGCGCCTGGCTCGTCAGCGGACCAACCGCTCTGGCCTGACGACCGACGAATGTGGCTACTTCCAGCCGCTTGATTTCCGCGTGAACCGCGGGGGCAACGCCGGCTTGCTCTCAGGTGCGGAATCCGACTTTCCCGACTGAGCGGCAATCTCCCGTTCAAGGTCTTCGTCGTTGGGGAGACCCGCGAGCTGGTCGACGAACAGAAGGGACTGCTGCGATGGGATCTCGAATTTCTTGCCGCAGGTCTTGCACGTGACCTCGTCGTCGAGCCGGAGCAGGTAGTCGCGCAGCTTCGCGAACTTGGCGCGGTCATTGTCGTCGGCTCCGGGCGGCGGCCTGTCCTTCTTGGAGCGCCGTACCCACCGAACGGAGTAGTCGCCGGTTCGTCGGCACTTTGGACACTGATACCGGCCCTGTCGGGTTTCTGGCTTGTCGTTGAAAAGGTTGCGTTCGTCGAGTGCCATCCCCTTATGGTAGCAGTGAACGGCGACATCGCAAGGCCGCCGTCAATTGACTATCTCCCCGACAACGAACGGCAGACGAAGAGGAACTATACCTGGAAGGCGTCAGCACGCGAGGTTCGTGAGCCTCGATCACGCGGCCGCGTGATGCTCCGCCCGGCGGGCTTCGAGCGCTCGTCGCACCTGGCGTTCGAAACCCCACCGGAACACGCGCGACATTGCGCGGAGCTTCAGCTCCTTGCGCCAGTACTTGCGCGGATGGTCGCTGAACCAGCGGCATTCCTCCGGGAGAAGCACGAGGCTGACGTGGATATTCGGCGCGACGCCGATCGGCAGGTCGTGTTCCATGCACGCCTCGTAGAGGCGCCGGAACACGGGAATCAGGTCCTCGGTCTTCGGAGGCGGGACGTCTTCGTAGTCGGTCGCCTTGAGCGGCCGGAAGACGCACACCGTGGGAATCGCACCGACGCTCGTGATCCAGTCTATGGCGGCGATCGATCCTTCCGGCTTCTCGAGACCCGCGATGATCTCGCCGTTGGCCACCCACGGCTCGAAGCCGCCCTTCCGTCCGAGCGACGCGCAATACTCGACCGCCTCCAGGTACCGCTTGAGCCCGTACTGACGGTGCTTGCCCGGGCAGACTTCGATGAAGCGTTCGGGGTCGTGAATCTCGAAACAGAATGAGACGCGGTTGACGCCGATCTCCTTCAGCCGATCGTACCGCCGGAGGTCATGGTGGGGCGGCGTCTGGATTCCGATGAGCAGACTGCTCTCCTTCTTCACGCGGCGGATGTACGGCTCGAGGATGTCGAGATACGTGTCGCCCTCGTAGTGGCCCGTGTTGAAGTCCACATACGTGATCCCCGATTCGCGCCTCGCGGCATGCACGACCTCGAGCACCTCGTCCACCGACTTCGTCTCCGCATCATCCACGCCCAGGTTGAGACCCACCGAACAGAATTTGCAGTTTTCCTTGTTCGGCGCAGCCAGCCAGTAGTCACAGACCTTGGCAGGATAGATACCGAGGTAGGTCCCCTGGAGTGACCCGATGCGGCTCATCGGCTTGCCGCTCGTCGTCCGCTGGTCATACCAGCCCGGGCGAGGGGACAACACGATCGGTGCGATCGGCTCGCTGTCGCGGAAGATCGTGTACCGCGTGCCGGTCTTCGTGAGCACGTACGGGGACTCCGTCGCAAAGTTCTCGACAACGGGGATGTTCGTCCAGAGCCCACCGGGAAGAATCGCCTCGAGCCCGCTACCCAGTCCGGCTCGCGTCCGCATGATGCCACGGCCGCCGTCCTGCTCGATGAAGCAGGAGTCGTCCAGCCGTATGCCTTTGCAGTAGAGGTCGAGCTTCAGCAGGCCCGGGTTTGTGCGAACGTCTGTATCCATTACAGCACTCCTAAGGAGAAATCTCTCCCCAGCCGTGTCATCCACGCCAGATACTTCCTCTGTTCCAAAAGCGTCCGGCTCCGGCGACGCTCAGATGACGGCGAAGCCTTCGATCTCGACCTGCGCGTCCGGCTCGAGAAGCGCCTTCACCTCGACGAGACTCATCGCCGGAAAGTGCTTGCCCATCTGGCGGCGATACGCCGCGCCGACCTCCTTGAGCTGCCGGGTGTATTCGTCCTTGTCGATCACGAAGATTGTCAGCTTGGCGACTGACGATGGCGACCCTGCTGCCGAGGTGACCACCGCCAGCACATTCGCGAGCGCCTGGTCGAACTGCTGTGCGAACGAATCGCTGACGATGCGCCCGTGCCGATCCCACGCCACCTGTCCGGCAATGAACAGCATCGATCCGTGAGGCATCAGAATGCCGTGGCTGTAACCCAATGGTGGACCGAGCGATTCAGGATTGATGACGCGCATCAGGACATCTCGACATGACTGTGACGCCGTCGGGTCGTCTGCCCTGTTCGTACAGCGTACGAAGCCGCTGCCTGGCCAGAACCGCCGCGCCGAGGGCGCCGACGAACTGTGCCATTTCCTCGGGTGGGACGTTCACATTCGCACCCAGCTTGTCGCAGATGAGCGAGGCCATCGAGGTGAACCGCAGGATGCCGCCGACAAGCGTGAACTCGGGTTCCATCTGGACGCGCTTCATGAGCTGCATCGAGCGATCGACCAGCGAGACGATGGCTCCTTGCATGATATCGGCGGGCGAGGCGCCCTGCGAGAGATGGTTGATCACCTCCGATTCCGCGAAAACGGCGCAGACACCGGAGATCGGAACCGGTTCCCTGGCAGTCGCGGCGAGGGGACCGATCTCGGCGGTGCCGTAACCCATGTAGCGAGCCGTCTTTTCGAGGAACGCGCCTGTGCCCGCCGCGCACTTGTCGTTGAGGCGGAAGACCTTTACTTTGCCCTTTTCATCGACGCGGCTCGCCTTCATCGTCTGGCCGCCCACGTCCAGGACTGTTCGCGTCCGCGGATAGAGAAACCTCGTCCCGCGCGCGGCAGCGGTCAGGTCGGTCACCTGCGCGTCGCGAAATGGCACCTGGAAGCGGCCGTACCCCGTGGCCACGACGTACGTGATATCGCCTGCTGCGAGGCCGGCCGCTTCGACTGCATCATCGAACGCGCGGCTCGCGGCCTCACCGAGCCGGAAGCCCGTCTTGGTCAGGCTTCGGCCGACCATCACGCCGTCGACACCAAGGATGACGGCCTTGGTGTAAGTCGATCCGACGTCTATGCCGGCCGCATAGCTCATGACGCCCGCTCCGCGGTCGGAGCGACCGCAGCCCGTGCAGGCGCGCGAGAGTTCAGGATGTGATCCATCGCAAACAGCGCGGCGCCTAGCGCGCCCATGTAGTGGGATTCCTCACTCACATTGACGTGGAGCCCGAGGATTTCGTCGAGCACGTGGACCATACCTGTATTCCGGGCCACTCCGCCGGTGAAAGTCACCTCGGGCTCGACACCCACCCGGCGAATGAGGCCCACGGAGCGCGACGCCGACGAGCGGTGGACGCCGAGCAGGATGTCTTCGACCTTCTTGCCCTTGCTCAGCCAGGACAGGACCTCGGATTCGGCGAACACCGTGCACGTGGTGGCGATCTTGACGGGCTTGTCTCCAGCCAGGGCCATGGCTCCCAGGTCGCCGAGCGGAATCTCGAGCGCCGCCGCCACCGCGCCGAGAAATCGTCCGGTACCCGCCGCGCATTTGTCGTTCATGCAGAAGTCGAGGATTTCGCCGGTCGGACTGACGCGTATCGCCTTGGTATCCTGCCCTCCCATGTCCACCACCGTGCGCGTCCCCGGAAACATGTGGACGGCGCCGCGTCCATGACAACTGATCTCGGTGACCTGCTCGTCACCGAAGGTTACCCGGTATCGTCCGTAGCCGGTGCCGATCACATACTCGACCTCCTGCTCGTCGATCGCGGCGTCGGTGACAGCAGCCTGATACGCCTTCTCGGCTGCGACGACCACGTTTGCGCCCGTGTCGATGAGCGACCGCCCGACAATTCGCCGTTCCTCGTCGACAATGACGGCTTTGGTCTGCGTCGAGCCCACATCAACACCGGCAGCGTACGCCATCAGGCACTCCGCTCCGCAATTTTCCGCGACGCCAGGCCTTCGAAGAACGCGTCGATCCGGTTCTTCAACTGAGCCTCGGAGACCACCCGCTTGTCCATCATGTCCGACTCGATGAACAGGCTCGCCGTGTTGCGAGCCTGCATGAGCGAGCGCCGGTTGTCGGCCAGCCCGGTCGACACGGTCCGGCAGCTCTTGATCGCGTGGTAGACGACGCCGTCGATGTGAAACGGATCGATCGCGTCGATGAGCGCCTGGTCCTGGAAGAACATGCTGTCCATAGCCTGCCGAACGTTGATGAGCACTCCCTCGGCGAGGCTCTCGATCGGACGCGACAGGTCGTACTCAAACGGCTGATTGATGCCCCCCGACGCAAACCACAAGTAAGTGGAGAGCACGAACGCGCCGCCCCATTCCGCAAACATTTCGTTGAAGCGTCGGAAAATGGGATAACAAGGCACGCCGACGAAGATGAGTCGGTACTTTTCGTCCCTGATCGTTCCGAGGCCATGCGCCGCCTTGTACGTCATCTCTTCCAGAAGATCCCGGAAATAGGCGGCGCCCTCCGGCGTCCCGCGGAGTCCGTTCAGAACACCCAGGTAGATCGTCGCATCGGTCACCGCGTTGAACGGTGCCGGGGTCGCCTTGTTCAGATCGAGCACGGCCCGCCAGCTCCGGGTCATGTCGTTGGTGTACCCGAGAACCGCGCGGAGCCGGTCGATGTCGAACTTCCTGCCGGTCACGCGCTCGCAGAGACCGATCAATTCCTGAATCTGATGAGCGACGTAGGCGCGGTCGTGCTCGAAATCGGGGTTTCCGGGCCAGGTCTGACCATGTGCCGATCGGCTTCCCGGGACGTCGAGGGTGAAGATGGGGATGTGATAGAAGCGCTCCCAGATCTCGGCCCACTTGATGTACGTGTTGCAGGCATTCGTCAGCACGGCGAGAGAGGGCCGGGGAATCCGCCCCATCGGATGATCGCCGCCGCGCAGCTGAAGCGCCACGTCGGCCTTGACATACCCGCAGATATCCGGCGAGTAGCCGTAGTCTTCCGCTTCGTTCAGATACTCGTGCGCGACGCGGCGCACCGCGGTTTGGAGCGAGTTGATCTCCGGAAAGATGATGTGCAGATCGAAGCCGCGAAGCACTTCGGCGAGGCTGCCCATGACGAACACGTAGGCGGCCTGCTCGCCGCGTTCGGCCGCGCCGCCGAGCGCGGAGTACCAGTCACGAAACAGCCTCGCGCCATCACTGGCGCCTCGGCCGACCGGATTATCCGCGCGTGGCTCGTCGCTCATGGCTGGCGCATCCTTGTCGGGCACTACTCGAACAGGACGTTCTCAACGAACGTCTCGAGCTGAATCTGAAGGTGATCGAAGCTGGTCATGCCCTCCTCGAACTCGCTCACGAAATACGGAATGCCCTCCGCGTCGAGCGCCCGCGAGTACGCCACCTGTTCGTCCAGCCCGGGCTCGCACATCTTGGCGGCCGTGACGATGGCCGCCTGGGCATGCGCGCCTTTGATGCGGTGCAGCAGCATCTGCTCCTTCGGTTTGCGCAGGTCGTGTTGCACCGGACTGTATGACGAATGGTCCAGGTATGCGGTCGCGAGGTTCATCAACGGATCGCCTTCGATCTCCACGTCTTCCTCGATCCACCGCAGCCCGATAAGCAAGTCATCGTCCACCACGTAAGTAAACTGGCCGATGGTTCTCAAGAGGTCGAGGGGAGGTTGCTCGCAGAATCCGCCCTCGAAGACGACCCGCAGCCGATCCTGAGGTCTTGCCGTCCGTTCCTCAATTCGATCGATCGCCGCGTGGAGGAGCGCATTGTGTTCTTCGCGCGGGAGAAGGCCCCCTGCCGCCATCAGCACGTACGCTTCGTCGATGGCTACGAGCCAGGGACGCTCGCGCTTGATGCTGTACAACTGGCGAAGCAGGCGTCGGTTCTCGTTGAACACACGAATGGACTGCCGAAGGTCATCCTCGGTGATCGATACTCCGCCGATCTCCTCGATGGTTCGCCGCAGCCGGTCGTACTCGTCACGCAGATAGCTGGCGGCGTAGCTCGAGTTGGCATTCTGGGGAAGGTAAAGAATCTGACAGGGGTACTGGACGTTCCGTCCCCACACGCCCGCGAGGTTGCGGGCGGCGTCGCAGATGGGATGGGTCACGAACATGTCCAGCTCGACCCGATGGCTGAGGGCAAGTTCCAGCGAGGTCTTGAGGATCGAGCACAGGTACGAACCGAACCGGGCTTCCGCCTGCCTGGCCTCGATCGGCGCGCCGTGCACCTTGAACGGCAGCATGCCGCCTGCGTGGGCGATTTCCTCCGGAAAGTACACCTGGAAATGGCCGAGCACTTTTCCACCCGCCTCGCGCCACCGGCGCAGGGTTGGGAAGTCTGTGTCCTCAACGAGGTCCCGGGTCATCCCCAGAATGTCGTCGAGGCTCGCGTGCCGAAGACCTCGAGACTCATCTGCCAGCCCATCGAGCAGATTCATGCATCGCTCCAGCGAGGTGGCCGCTTTTCGATGAAGGCGGCGATGCCTTCGCGCGCGTCATCTGTGTTCATCAGTTGATCGAGGTAAAGGTGTTCGAGCTCAGGCAGCGCGCGATCCAGGTGGTGACGCGTGACCACGCGGGTAGCGGCCGCGGCGTGCCTGAGAGCGGCCGCCGATCGTCCGGCCAGATGGGTCGCAAACCAGGTGTCGACCGCACGATCCAGTTCCTTCGCTTGTGCAACCACGTCGATGAGGCCGGCGTCCTGCCACCAGCGAGCAGACAGCGCCTCGCCCGTCAGCACAACGCGAGCCGCCCGGGAAATGCCGACCCGAAGCGGGAGCAGAGCCGCCGCCGCAGGTGGGAACACGCCGAGGCCGATCTCCGGCACGCCGAGCATCGCCGTGTCGGCGGCGAAGATCACGTCGCACGCGAGCGCGATCTCTAAGCCCCCGCCCAGACATCGCCCGCGCACGATCGCGGCGGTCGGGGCGTCGACCTCGAGCAGATCGCGAATGACGCCGTGAAGCGCCGTCAGCATCGGCCGAACGAGCTGAGGCGTGTGTTCCTCGACGCTGGCGCCGTAACTGAAGTGATCCCCGGCCCCCTCGATCGTCAGCAGCTTCACGCCCGGGGTGATAGGCGAAGAGACCAGAGCACGGCGCAGCGCCTCGAGCATCTCCCTCGACAGGATGTTGCCCTTCGGTCGGTCCAGCACGAGGCGCATCCGGCCGCCGCCATCTCGCACGTCGGGCCGAACGAGAGATGCTTTCTTTATGATGGTCATCCGCGGATCTCCTGCCGTCGCGGGGCGATCGCGCGAAACATCTCGTCATCCCAGGGCTCGCCCCGCGCCAGGCGGCGCCGTAGTTCGACGAAATTGACTTCCCGGCAATCGGGCGGGCCGTCATTGAACGCCCGGAAGCCCGCGCGACCCTCGGTCATCATGTTGAGCGCCAGCCAGGACCGATTGGTCTCCGAATTGCGCTGCCAATGTTCCAGCTTCTTCTTTCGCAGGCTCTCGAGTGTTTTGGTGAGGCACTCGGGCATCGTGTGCAGCAACTTCGCGCTCAGTGTCCCGACCGCGCGGTCGAGGCCGGAGAGGTCGGTCTGGGTTGTCTTCATCAACACCTTTGCTCGCGTCGCTTCGTCCTGGTCAACGAATTCGCCGTACACGATCTGGCCGCGGTCGTCAGTCCAGCGATCGGTCACGACCATCGGATTTGGGATAAATCGACCGTCGAGTGCCAACACTGGCTCGACATGGTTGATGAGGCCGAGCCGAATTGCTTTGTAGGCCGACCAGTGTTCGCAGATCGTGCAGCTTTCGGTGGCGTGTCCCACGCCGACGAACAGATGCAGGAAGTCGGTGGAACCTCCGTCCGGCGCCGAGCCGTGTCGAGGACCAGCCTGTCCGAAGCGGGCGAGATCCGACGCCAGCGAAAAATCGCAAGCCATGCCCATTTCCTGTCCCCCGGCGATGCGCAGTCCGTTCACCCGATTGATGACCGGCTTGTCACATGTCAGAATCCCGGTGACCAGATCGTTGAACAGCCGCATGTACTGGCGGTACTCCTGCGGGCGCCCCGCGTAGTACTCGGCATATTCCCTGGTATTGCCACCGGAACAGAACGCGCGGTCACCCACACCAGTCAGGACCACGGACACGACACGGCGATCGAGCGACGCTTCGCGAAAAGCAATGTTCAGCTCGCGAAGCGCATCGGTCGTGTAGCTGTTCAGTTGGGATGGATTATTCAGCCAGATCCACGCGTCGAATAAATCAGGCACCGACTCGCCGTGAATATCGTGCGCGACGCGGCGCTCGTACAGGATGCTCTGATACGAACCATGTGTGACGAGACGATGGTCTTTGAGCTCCATGAGCGGCTTCCCCTCTACTCTGGTATCAGGATCGCGCGGCGCGAGGGCCCGCCGTTGTGCGATGCGCTCAGCGCGCTGAACAGCTCCGGGCCCTCGATCAGCGACCGGGACTCGATGAACGGCCGAATCTGCACCCGGCCCGACAGCACCAGGTCGAGCACGGCGGGATAATGCCGAGGGCTACAGCCCCAACTCCCGAAGGCGGTGGCGTCGAGGGCCATGAGGTTCGACAGCCGAATGCTCGGCTTGTCCATCGTGAACCCGACGATGCCGAGCGTGCCGGCCGTCGGGAGGAGCGTCCAGGCCAATTCCTGCCCGGCGGCGGTTCCACTCATCTCGAGAATTCGCCAGCGTGCCGGGCTGATGTCGCCCTCCGCGAGCAGGCGGTTCTTGATGGCACGGCCATCCGACTCGCGGGGATTGAAGTACCACCGGCACCCGAAGTCGGACGCCCGCGCGAGCTTCATCGGATCGACGTCGATGCATGCCACGATCGCGCCCATCGACTGCGCAATCTGTACAGCGAAGACTCCGATGCCGCCAACGCCAATGACGATGACGAGATCGCCGGGCGCGACCCCGGCCCGCAGCAGCGCCTGATACGGCGTCGTCACGGCGTCGGCCACGACGGACAGTTCGGCCAGCGCATGCCCAGCCAGATCGGAGGGAAGCGGAATCAGGCAGCGCGCAGGTACGACGGTGTGAGTGGCGAAGCCACCGTGTGTGTCGTTGCCCGGCATGACTTGCGCGAGGCAGGCGTTGTCGCGACCCGCCCGGCAGAGGTCGCACTGACCGCACGGTATGACCGCGGGCACGACCACCGCGCGGCCGGTGAGGTGCTCGAACGGAGCCGGAGCCTGTTCGACCGTACCGGCGATCTCGTGGCCGAGGACCAGCGGCAGCGGGTGCCGGGGGCGAACCGCTCCGGTGTAGAAGCTGATATCGGTATGACAGAGGCCGCAGCCAGCCACGCGGACCAATGCGTCGCCGGACTCGAGTGGGGCCAGCGTGACTTCGCGGACTTCAAGCTCGCCGGCACTCGTGAGAAGCAGGCCTCGGACCACCAGGGCCTCGGTGCCTGCTCGACCGTCAGGACGGGATTCTTGCGTCTGCGAAGACCGATTCGCCGTCACCAACCCGCCCTCACTGCCGGATTTTCCCCGGCCCGAGCGATATTTTCGGCATGCCGGCGCTGGCAACACTCCAAGTCCGCCGGCGGTACCCGCGCCTGACAGCCTCGTGACGACCGGATGCAAACAGTGGACCGGACCTATGCCACCGGCCCAACACGGCTTCAATCGGGCGGTGTCTGATGCGTGGCTCACTCGTGCTTGAGGCTTAGCCGCAGTCACGGATCCGCGTCGAATGCGGTCTGGGGGTGCCGCTGAACGTTTCTTCAGACTCGCGAGTCGTCGAACCTGGCCATCGTGGGATTGTGAGGGGGACTCCAGAGGACTGTGTAAAGCTGTGCCGCCTCTTCGCACGTCGCTGTTACTTCGGTTACCCCGCGCAGACATAGACGCAGGTCCAAGCGAATAGGCAACGGCGTGCCGGAGGATCGTCGACCCCCGCGCCGCGCACGTAACCAAACAGTGCTAAGTTGGCTGACACTCGTCAGAGATATATGCACCCGCTCATGATTGCCAAATTGCTGAGTCTCTTGACGGTTGCGAATGGCGTGCCGGTCCTGGCGAAGAAGCTCGCGGGCAATATTCTTGCGTCCCCGATCGACCGGGGCTTGAGATGTGCTGATGGGCAACCGCTGCTCGGTTCGTCGAAAACGGTGCGTGGCCTCCTGTTCTCGATTGTCGCGACGACCGTATCCGGTGCTCTGCTCGGTCTGGGATGGTGGACAGGGGCGCTTGTGGGAAGCGCCTCAATGGCCGGCGATATGCTCTCGAGTTTCGTGAAGCGCCGGATGAAACTCGCTGCGAGCAGTCGGGCAACCGGTGTGGATCAGATTCCGGAATCCTTATTGCCCCTTCTGCTTTCCCGTCAGCTGCTGTCATTGACGCTTCTCGATATCGCGGCGATTGTCTCGGCCTTCATGATTGGTGAGATGCTGCTGTCGCGCGTGCTGTACGCCTGGCATGTTCGCGATCGGCCCTATTGAGAGAGACCCGGGACTGGGGAGTGTCTTAACTGATGGAGGCTAATCTCGGGAGGACAATTGAAGCGGACGGGAACGATGCTTGATCCCACGCCCACGGACGTGTAGCCATTCATATTGTGGTATTTCCAGGCCCCCGATCCCAGGCGTCTGGGAAGCGCCGAATCCAGCGTGAGGGGAATCGACCCGGGCAGGCACACCTGGCCGCCGTGCGTGTGACCGCTGAGAAGCAGGCGGAACTCGGCGTGCGCGGCTTGACGGTAAATCTCCGGAGTATGTGAGAGCAAGATCGAGAACTCGTGGTCGGGAATCAAGGACGCCGCCTTTTCAATATTGTCGACCCGGTAGTAGTGGGCGTCGTCAATGCCGGCGAGAAAGATCCGTTGATCGCCACGCGCGATCGCCTCAGATTCGTTGAGTAACATGCGTATACCCATCTCCTCCAGTCGCGGAACCATGCGGATCGTGTCGTGGTTGCCCAACACGCCGTACACGGGCGGCCTGAGACAGCGCCGCACACGCTCCAATCCATCGAGCGCGGCGTCGTATGGACCGAACGTCTTTCCCCGATAGTCTCCGGTCAGAACGCACAGGTCGTAGCTGACGTGCGGCAATACTTCAGCGAGCCGCTGCATCTGGACGGCATTCATGTCGACGTGAAGGTCGCTGATGTGGAGGATGGTGAATCCGTCAAAGAGCGGCGGCAGGTCGTGACGGGCGACGGTCACCTGCCGAACGTCGATGCGCTGGGCGTTCCTGAGCCCTCGCCAGTAGAGGCCGGTCAGCTTCAGCGTATTCCGAATCACGGAATGCACCGAATACCAGTTCTCGAGATGAAAGAAGTTCAGCCCGCCGCCGAAGACCTGTGCCTCATGATCATCTTCGACGCCGAGTCGCTGCTTGGCGTGCACACGACCGAGCCGCTGGTCCAATTTCTGAAGGTCATCTGGCTGCATGAGTCGCCCTTACAACGGATTCTGTCACGATCCGCCGGACGGGCCGTCGATGCTTTCAGCTGCAGATGAAAAATCGGGTTGCGGGTCCGCTTGAACGTCAACCGTGAGACTCACGAGGTTGAGCTCCCCGGGGCGAGGCAGTTCAAGGGTGCGAAGCGCCGAGCGGTGCCAGGGTCCCTTGACGCGCGCCGATAGTCCCGCACAGCCACTCGAGCCATTGATCCATGCCTTCTCCAGTGTGGGCCGACACAGGCACATAGAGCGGGCGCGGCATGACGCGCGCCAACGCATCCGCAATCGTCTCGAGGTGCACGCCGGGCAGATGCGGCAGCAGATCGATCTTCGTGATCAGGACGAGATCGGCTTTGCGGAACATGACCGGATACTTCAACGGCTTGTCTTCGCCTTCCGTCACGGCGAGGGCGACGACATTGGCGGCCTGGCCGAGATCGTAGATCGCCGGGCACACGAGATTGCCGACATTCTCGATGAACAGGTACTCGAATTCGCGCCACGGGAAGTGATGGAGGCCGCGGTGCACCATCTCGGCGTCCAGATGACAAGCCGAGCCCGTGGTGATCGACTTCGCCGTGATCCCGGCCGCACGGAGGCGGTCGGCGTCGTGCTCGGTCGCCAAGTCGCCGGCGAGCGCCCCGAGCCGCTGGCAGCCCGCAAGACGCCGCGCCGTCGCTTCGAGCATGGCCGTCTTGCCGGCGCCTGGCGAACCCATGAGATTTATCGCCACCACGCCTCGCTCACGAAAGTGCTCGCGGTTGTGCGCAGCAGTGCGATCGTTACCGGCCAGGATCTTCTCGTGGACAGCGACCGGAACGATCTCCGAGTCCCCGCATCCGCATGTGTCGCACATCAGGGCACCTCCATTTCAATTCTGTCGAGCATGATCTCGTCTCCCTGGACCAAACGCGCCGGCACGCCGCACGAAGGGCACGCGAGCACCTCACCTCGGACAATCCCGCCACCGCAATCCGGGCATTCCCACCGCGCGGGCACCACCTCGAGGTCGAGCTCTGCTCGTTCACAGATCGTCCGCTCTCGGAAGATCGCGTAAGCCGTCGTCAAGAGATCGACCTCAACGCCAGAGAGCTCGCCGATACGAACCGACAGCCGATTGACCGCCATGGCTCGCCGCGTCCGAGCCTCGATTTCCACGCGTTCGACAAGGGCCTGGACGATCGAATACTCGTGCATCCGCGCTATCCCTTGCGAAATTGCGGCGCCCGCTTCCCGAAGAATCCATCGAGACCCTCCGCGAACTCGCGGCCGTCAGCTACGCGACTCAGGTTGTCGAGCTCCCGATCCAGATGGAGGTCGAGACGGTCCATTCCCGACGCCTGGTTGAGCAGCCCCTTGGCCACACCAAATGCCGTCGTTGGTCCTTCGGCCAAAGTCTTTGCCATCCGCTGCACATCCTGCTCGAATGTCTGCGCGGGATAGACGCCGTTAATCAAGCCCATCTCGAGCGCCCGTTCGGCATCCAAACGCGGATTGAGCAGTATCAGCTCCATGGCGCGCCTGAACCCGACCAGTCGCGGCAGCATAAATGTGGAGCTTTCGGCCCCGGTCAGCCCGGTCTTTGAATAGGCCCACTCGAACAGCGCACGGTCTGAAGCAAAAACGAGATCGCAGCACATTGCGAGGCCGAAGCCACCGGCCGCCGCGACACCATCCACGGCAGCAACGAAGGGCTTCGGCGCGCGCCGGATCTCGGCAATCGTGCTGTGGATGTATTCGAGGATTTGCTTGAAACGCTCGCCGTAGCCCGAGGGGGTCTCTCGCGCTTCCGGACTGAGGTAAGCCAGGTCTCCAGGCTCGCCGCCCGCCCGAATGTATTTGAGGTCGGCCCCGCTGCAGAACACACCGTTGACGCCGGACAGCACGACAACGCGGACGTTCTCGTCGCGGGCCAGCGTGAGACCCGCGCGGCGGAGGTCCTGCGCCGTGCGCACATCGAGCGAGTTGAAGCGTTCGGGGCGATCGATCGTGATATAGCCGACCGTGCCTTCAATACGTGAATGGATGCACTCTCGAATGACCTGCTCCATATTCAACCTACCCATGCCATCTCGTCGCACGAGGTGTTCCCGCCCCGGCCCGCGCCAGCTGATCGTGCCAGCTTCCTCCACGTCGCATGACGCATGCTGGCTCTCTTTCAGCAGATCCTCGGCAGTGGCTCGCCTTCCGGCTCGGTCACGAGGCGCCGCCCGAAACCGGTGTCGAGTATGACGACGCCGACGCGCTCGCTCGTGCACGTTCCCACCACGGCCGCATTGCGACCCAGAGGATGCTGACGTAACGCACGCAGCACGGCCTCCGCGCCCTCTGGGCGGACACCCAACACCGCCTTGCCCTCATTGGCGACGTTGAGGGGATCAATACCGAGGAGTTCGCCTGCGGCGCGAACCTGGGAAGTGACCGGCAGCGCCGCCTCGTCGAGGATGATGCCCACACGGCTCTTCTCAGCCATTTCGTGCAGCGCTGATGCCAGGCCGCCGCGCGTGGGATCTTTCATGGCGATGACGGCGCCAGGAACGGCATCGAGGGCGACCCGAATCAGCCGGTTCAGCGGCGCGACATCCGAGCGCAAATCGCCGTCGAGCGCCAGGCCGTGCCGCCGGGCCATCACGGCCATGCCGTGATCCCCGAGCGTGCCGGTGACGATGAGGCGGTCGCCTGGTCGCAACGCAGAATCGGGCACCACGCGGTCGGTCATCGCGATGCCCGTCGTATTGAGCACGATGCCGTCGAGCTCCCCCTTGCCCATCACCTTCGTATCGCCCGTCACGATGACGGCGCCGGCTTCGTCGCAGGCCTCGCGAATGGAACCCTGAATCTTGATGAGATCCGTTCGGCTGAAGCCCTCCTCGAGGATGACCGCGCAGGTGAGGGCCAGCACGCTCGTGGCGCCCATCATGGCCAGGTCGTTCACCGTGCCCGACACCGCCAGCCGACCGATGTCGCCGCCCGGGAAGAAGACGGGATGGATGACATGGGAATCGGTGGTCACCACCAGCCACTTGTCGCCGAGGCGCAGCGCGGCCCCATCGTCCATCGCCGAAAGGTCGACGCCACCGTCTGCCAGGCCCGAGCTCGTGCCGTCCAGAAAGACCTGCTGGATGAGCGTTCGCATGGCCTGTCCGCCGGCGCCGTATTTCAACGTGATGCGATCATCGAGCACAGACGGCGGCACCGTATCCTCCCAGGTCGGGATGTCCCCCGTATTGATGCCAGATCTTGCACGTGCCTTCGCTGCTGACCATGCAGGCGCCAACGGGCGCGTGGGGAACGCACTGCTTGCCGAACAACACGCAATCAGTCGGCGACTTGATGCCGGCCATGATGTCACCGCAGATGCAATCCTGGACAAGCGTCGGAGGGGCGTGATCCCACAGCCGATTCAGATCGATCTCGAACTGCCGGCGCGCGTCGAGATGCGCCCATTCATCCCGCAGGCGCAGGTTCCCGTTCGGTACGTGGGCGATGCCACGCCATCGGCCGCCGATCGGGCGGAACACCTTCCAGAGCTGCTCCTGCGCACGCAGGTTGCCGTCCTTCGTCACGCATCGTGGGTACATGTTCTCGACGGACGCGGCACCTGCGCCAATCAGCTCGACAAGCTTCACCAGCCCGGCGAGGATGTCCAGCGGCTCGAAGCCAGCAACGACCACCGGCAGATGGTGGCGCGCCACGAAAGGCTCGAAGACGCCCCAGCCAGTGATCGTCGCGGCATGCCCGGCCGCAAGAAAGCCTTCAACGCGTGTGTCCGGCATCTCCGCGACGATCTCCATGACCGGCGGGATGTACTTGTGCGCCGAGAGAACGAAGAAATTCGACGGAGGACCCTGCAAAATGGCCGCGGCTGTCGCCACAGCGGTCGTTTCGAATCCCGTGGCGAAGAACACGAGCGGCTCCGGACTCTGTCGTGCCAGGTCTACGGCCTGCGCGACGCTGTACACCACGTGAACCTGGCCACCCTCGGCCTGAACGTCGGCCAGCGACATCATCGTGCCGGGCACCCTGACCATGTCGCCATAAGTCGCGATGCGCACACCCTGACGTGCGAGTGCAACGCCTTCGTCCACTTCGGGCACGTCGGTGATGCACACCGGGCAGCCGGGTCCCATGATCACGTTCAGGTTCCGGGGCAGTGTCGCGCGGAGTCCAAACTTCGCGATGGCCTGCTCGTGGCTCCCGCAAACGTGCATGATCGACACAGGACTGCGGCCGATTTCGTTCGTGAGCCGGGCCAACGTCTCTGACAGCGCACGGGCACGACCCGGATCGCGGAACTTCAACTCGGCGAAGGTGTCGCGGGGACTGATCATGAGCCGGACCTCGTGTCGGCCACGCTCGTCTCGACCGCGCTCGAACCGCTAGGCCGCGGTTCGACACCCTGTATTCCAGATGCGGCCGCGATCTCTCCCTTGATGTCGGCCGCCATTAGATCGTCTTCTTGATCGACTCGCCTCAGCAGTTCCTCGTAGAGTGCAAGAGTGGCTTCGATCTCACCAGGCGGAATCCGGCGGATGGCGTATCCCACGTGGTTGAGGATGTAATCGCCCGGCTCGACACGCTCGTCGACCACTTCGAGCCGGATCTGCTTGCGCACACCCCAGAAGTCGACCGTCGCCAGCAACCCCTGGACTTCAACGACCTTGCCGGGCACACCCAGACACATCGTCTCCTCCTGCTCTGATACGCACGTCCAAGACGGTCACACCTTCCCTCGCGCGATCGCGGCCGCGACGACGGCTTGACCGAGCGCCAGGCCGCCGTCCCCGGGCGGCACCTCGCGGTGCAGATGGATCGTGAACTGCTGTGCCAACTTGGCGGCGAGGCCTTCGGCCAGTCTCGTATTCTGGAAGCACCCACCCGTCAGTACAACGGGTAACACCCCGTACATCTTCCCAACCGAGCTCACCACGTCGGCGGTCGCGACCACGATCGTGTTATGGAAGCGAGCGGATATGGTCGGTGCTGAGACGTCGGCCAGGAGATCGCGAACGATCTCGCGAATCATGGGACGTAGATCGACCGTCCATGGTGACCGCTGCCGATCGATCTCATAGCTGTAAGGTTGCTCCTCGGTCGGATCGGCCACGACATTCCACACGAGCGCGATCTGCCCCTCGTAACGCGATTCGGTCTTTGCGAGCACCAACGACCCTACGCCATCGAAATAACGCCCCGCGCCGTGGGCAAGAGGCGTTCGAAAACGTTGAGCGATCATCTGCCGGATGACGAGCACGTCTTCCCGGCGAACGTTGGCAAACAGTCCGAGATCGCCAAGCGGCGGCTGTCCATCGAAGGCGTCTTCAAGAAGAGCGAGCGCGATCCGCCAGGGATGGCGGATGGCCGCGTCGGCGCCAGCCAATGCAATCGGTCGGAGCGTCGCCACTCGGTCGAACGTCTTGTAGCGCGCCACCAATACTTCACCGCCCCATGCCGTCCCGTCGGTGCCGTGTCCAGTTCCATCGTAGGCCACGCCGATCACGGGGCCGGTCAACGCGTGTTCGGCCATCGCGCTGGCGACGTGAGCGTGATGGTGCTGCACGCCAATCTTGACGATCTCAGGTCGATCGAGCGCGTACGCGGTCGACATGTACGCCGGATGCAAGTCGTACGCGATGACTTCCGGTGCGACGTGGAGAAACCGTTCCATTCGAGCGACCGATTCCTCGAATGATCGGTACGTTTCCAGGTTCTCGAGATCGCCAATATGGGGTCCCAGGTATGCTGAGTCCCCTGTGCCTATGCAGAAGGTGTTCTTCAGCATCGCGCCGCAGGCCAGGACCGGCACGTCGAATCCGGGTGACACGGCAATCGGCCTCGGCACATATCCGCGCGCGCGACGCAGCAGGGACGGATGGCCTGCGATGATCCGAGCAACCGAGTCGTCCGATCGAGTCTCAATATCGCGGTCGTGCATCAGGAACAGGTCGGCAATGCCCGAGAGACGACCCAGCGCCTCTTGATTGCGATACGCGATAGGCTCCTCGGACAGATTGCCCGATGTCATCACGAGGGGCCGCCCGGTGTCGCTCATCAGCAGGTGATGCAGAGGGGTATATGGCAGCAGGAGGCCCACCAGCGGATTACGCGGTGCAACCTCTCCGGTGAGCGTGCAGGGTTCACGACGTCTGACCAGGACGATCGGTCGCTCGACGGATGTCAGCAGGCGACGCTCTTCACCGGTCAACATCGCGATTTCATCGGCCTGCACCAGATCGCTCACCATCACCGCAAACGGCTTCTCATCGCGGCGCTTCCTCGCCCGCAGCCGCTGCACCGCCTCTGGCGATGTGGCGTCGCACGCGAGATGGAATCCTCCAAGGCCTTTGATGGCCACGAGGAGCCCCGCTTTCAATGCCCCGGCAACGGCGCTGATCGGATCGTCATGCTCGAGGAGGTTTCCGTCCGGCGTCATCAGCAGGAGTTGCGGGCCGCAGTCCGCACACGCGTTCGGCTGCGCGTGGAAGCGGCGATCCAGGACGGTGTCGTACTCGCGCTGGCAAGCGGGGCACATTCGGAACCCCGCCATCGTCGTGGCGGCCCGGTCGTACGGCACGTCGCGCGCAATCGTGAACCGAGGACCACAGTTCGTGCAGTTGATGAAGGGATACCGATAGCGACGATTCGCTGGATCGAAGAGCTCCGACAGGCACTTCGGACAGGTGGCGAGGTCAGGCGGAATAGAGATGCGCCGCTCGGCCGTCTCGCTGCTCTGAACGATCCGAAACGCGTCGACCTGCGCTGGCGGTATGAGACAGGAGTGGAGTTCCCGGATGACGGCCGCAGGCGGCCCGGATCCCTCGATGCGGCTCATGAATGTGTTGAGCGCTTCTTCGGAGCCAAAGGCCTCGATGATGACGCCGGTCGCATCGTTGCGCACGTGCCCAGCAAGGCCCTCCTCGGTCGCGAGGCGGTAGATCCATGGCCGAAAGCCAACGCCTTGGACGATTCCGCGAACTTCGATTCGGCGGCCGAGCCTCGTCATTCTTCCTCACTCAGCGAAAGTACATAAGCCGTGATGTCCCAGGCGTCCTGCTCGCTCAGGGCCCTCCAACTCGGCATCGGCGTTCCTGTGAGCCCCTCTCGAATCGCATAGAACACATGTCGCGGCGATGTGGATTGACGCCACCCTCCGTCCGTGAAATCGCGCGGCGGCCGCGTCAGCCCCTCCTGCCGGACGCCGTGCCCATCTCCTCGCTCACCGTGGCAGAGCGCACAATGATCGAGGAACAGCCTGCGGCCGCGCTCCCGAGACGCGCGTGACTCGAACACTGACGCCGGGACGTTGACCGTTCGATACGGTCGCGGCAGATCCCGATCGGCATCAGCGCATCCCGGCAAGAAGACCCACATCAACAGTCCGCCCATCAGGAGGCGTCTCATCGGTGCACTTAAGACGGAAGACAAAGCCCACGCTGCTCGCCTCGCCGACGACCTGCTCGATCAGCTGCGGCAGTGCGGCGTAAACGCGCGGTGACAGGCCGACCACCAGCTCCATCGATTCAGGCACCACACCAAGCAGCACGAGCCGATCCGGGTATCGACCGAGCCATCTCGCACCATCGAGCAGGTCCGCCACACCCACCTGATGGGGTGAAAGGCGCGTGACCACAGCAGGCGGCACGTCGTCGCCATCCAATCTTACGAGACTGCCCGGAGGACCGTCAGCCCTGACTGCATCGATGAGAATCACAGCGTCGGCCGTCTCGAGATATGGCAGCAGCGACAACCCGAGCGTGCCGCCATCGAGCACACGCACACCCCGAGGCACTTCGTAGCGATCCAGCAGCAGGGCAACCGCCGCGGCGCCGACTCCATCGTCTTCGAGCAGCAGATTGCCCAGGCCGAGGACGAGCAGCGGCGTTCGCTCACTCATCGACCTGCCCTTTCCGGTTGATGAACCGGTACCCGGAAAACTGAAGATCCTCGCGGGGTACGAACTTATGGCCGGAGAAGATCGACTCCATCGTGGCATTTGCTTCGACGATCGACATCAAGACCCCGCTGTAGACGTGATGCACCGCGAACCCGAGCAGAAGCCACATGACGATGTGATGAATCCACCGAGCCGTCTGCAGTCCCCCAAGAAGCGGGATGAGGAACGTGAACGCCCGCATCGGCGAGCCGACGCCGGCGCTTGCCGAATACATCGCGAACCCGGTGGCAATGGCGGCGAAGTACAGACCAAAGACCAGCGTGTAGGTGAGGCCCGCCAACGGGTTGTGGCCGACGAACCCGGGAGGCTTTCGCAGCGCGAACAAGTAGAACTTCAGGGTCGGCAGCAGACCATGGCGCCGCGTTGCATGCACGGGGACGAACTTGTCCCAACGCGCGTATCTGTTGCCCCTGACCATCCACCCCACGCGAGCGAGCACGGACAACGCAAACACGATCGCCGCATAGAAGTGAATCACCTTCGCCCAGCCCGTCACAAAGTGCTGGCCGGCCGGGCCAGATACGGCGATGAACGGGCGACCGATGTAAATGCCGGTTGCCGACAGGACCACGATGGAGAGGGCGATCAGCCAGTGCGTTACGCGCACCGGCAGCTCCCACACATAGACTCGGACGATATCGGAGCGTGCATCCTCGCTCATACGGCCCTCACTCGCGCCACCTCCCGCCGCCTGGCGTCGACGACGTGCACGCCGCACGCCATGCAGGGATCGAAGGAGTGCACCGTGCGCAGGATCTCGACGGGCCGCTTGGGATCGGCCACAGGCGTCCCCAGGAGCGCTTCTTCATAAGGACCGCGGCGTCCTTTCGCGTCGCGCGGTCCGGCGTTCCAGGTGCTTGGCACGACGATCTGGTAGTTGCTGATCAACCCATCATGGATATGCACCCAGTGCCCCAGGGCTCCCCGCGGCGCTTCGTGAAAGCCTGCGCCCATGGCATCAGCCGGCCACGTGCTCGGATCCCATTTCGAGTTGTCGTGGATCCGTAGCTCGCCGGCCGCCATGTTCGCGCCGAGCGCGTCCACCCATTCGTCCATCTTCTCGGCGATCACCTGCGTCTCGATGCCGCGCGCGGCTACACGGCCGAGCGTTGAGAATAGCGTCTCGGGCCCGACGTTCAGCGCCTTCAGCACCGTGCCCACGAGTTCCTTGACGCGCGGATGGCCGGACACAAATGCGACCAGCATGCGCGCCAGCGGTCCGACTTCCATCGGCTGGTCGTCGTACCGCGGCGACTTCAGCCACGAGTACTTGCTGTCGGCCTCCGTCTGGAGTCGTTCGTATGGTGGCGTAGGTCCCGTGTAGTTCGGCAGTGTTTCACCCTGGTACGGATGCAGCGCCAGCGCATCGCCTTTCTGGTACTGATACCAGGAGTGGGCGACATATTCGGTCACCTTGGTCTGATCGAACGGCTCGAGCTTCGTGAGGTCGCGACCGCGAATCACACCACTTGGCAAGAACAACGCAGCCTTGGACCCGTCGTCCTCTGGATACTCGCCATACGCGAGGTAGTTGCCGACCCCACGCCCGTGACCAGCCCAGTCTTTGTAGAACGAAGCCACGGCGAGCAGATCTGGAATGTAAACGCGCACGACGAAATCCCGTGCCTTTGCGACGAGCTGTTTCAGCTCGGCAATGGTGCCGGCGTTCAAGGCGGCCTGACTGTTGGGATCTACCGGAGTAGCCATCCCACCGACGAGGAAGCTCTGTAAGTGCGGGTTCTTGCCGCCAAGCACGGCGTGGAGCTTGATGAACTCACGCTGCCAGTCGAGCGCTTCCAGATAATGGGCCACGGCCATCAGATTGGCTTCCGGCGGCAGCCGGTAGGCGGGATGGCCCCAATATGCGTTGGCAAACGGGCCGAGCTGCCCGCGATCTACGAATCCTTTGATGCGATCGCGAAGGCCTGCGAAGTACTTCGGGCTCGACAGCGGCCAATCGGAGATCGATTCGGCCAACGATGACGTCTTGACGGGATCCGCCGAAAGCGCGGACACGATGTCCACCCAATCGAGCGCATGGAGGTGATAGAAGTGGACGACGTGATCCTGCACACACTGCGCACCAATGATCAGGTTGCGCAGGAGCCGAGCGTTAGAGGGCGGCGCGGACCCAATCGCATTCTCGACGGCGCGGATCGAGGCGATCGCATGCACGGTCGTGCACACTCCGCAGATCCGCTGTGTGAACGCCCAGGCATCACGCGGGTCGCGCCCCTTCAGAATCAGCTCGATCCCGCGGAACATCGTTGACGACGACCAGGCGTCTCGAACTGTGCCGCCCTCGACTTCGGCCTCGATGCGCAGGTGCCCCTCGATCCGGGTGACGGGATCGACGATGACGCGGGCCATACCTACTCGTCTCCCTTCTTGTCCGTCTTCGGCGCGATAGGTTCGACCTTATTCCCAACGCGCTTCGCGATCTGAATCAGGCCGTGCGCGGCGAACGCCGCGCCGACACCGGCGACCGCATATATTCCGACCTTGTCGATGTCGGACGCGACGCCGAAACCCGGCACGCCGGCCAGGTGTTGATAGAACGGCGTCATCTTGTCCCAGAAGTCGGGCTCGCTACATCCGATGCAGGGGTGACCACAGCCGATCGGCCAGTTCGTGCCGCCGTTCCACCTGACGTTAGGACAGTTCTGGAAAGTCACGGGCCCCTTGCAACCCATTTTGTAGAGGCAATAGCCGGTGCGGTGCCCAGCATCGCCCCAAGCCTCCACGTACTGGCCTGCATCGTAGTGGGCGCGGCGCTCGCAGTTGTCGTGAATCGATTTGCCGTAGGCAAACATCGGCCGGCGATAATGATCGAGAGGCGGCCATCTCTTGAACGTGAGGTAGTAGACGAGCAACGCCGTCAGGTTTTCGACGTTGGCAGGGCAAGCCGACAGATTGATGAGGTTCTTGACACCCGGAACCGCGTCGGCCACGCCGAGCGCGCCAGTCGGATTCGGGGCAGCCGCTGGAATGCCACCAAATGCGGCGCACGTCCCGATCGCAATGGTGGCGGCAGCGCTGCCGCAGACCGTACGCGCGATATCAATTGCCGACTGCCCACCGATCGTGCAATACGCGCCGTTGGCGCCGGTCGGAATCGAGCCTTCAACGACAACGATATATCCGCCAGGACGTGCGCTCACGGTCCGGTCACGGTTTTCTCGAGACTGCTCTCCCGCAGCCGCCATGATGGTCTCGTGGTAGTCGAGCGACAAGGTATCCAGGATGACTTCAGCTGCGGTCGGACGACTCGCGCGCAGGAACGACTCCGTGTTCCCTGCACAATCCTGGAACTCGAGCCAGAGGAGCACAGGTTTTTCTACGCGCTGGATGGCCCGTGCGATCTGTGCGGCCGTGGCTTCGGGTAACGCCAACGCCGACGCCATCGTGGCGCAGAAGCCGATAAACTCACGCCGGGTGACGCCACGACGCTCGAGTTCCGTCGCCAGCCACCCCAGATGCTGCCGGCTCATACGTCACCTTCACCTTCCGGGCACGCTTGCCCTCCCCACCATCAGGATGGATTTCATGCCTGCCTCGATCACTTCTTTCCCAGGGTCTTGATCCGCAGCCAGACCATGCTGGCGAAGGGAATGAGCATCGATAGAGCCGGCAGGATCGACGGCGCCGCGGCGAGTTCCTCGTGATGTCGTCTCATGTTCATCGCGGGCGGCTGTCCACCCAGCGCTCACGCTGAATTTTTCGCTGCGGGGACGGATTATTTCCCATGCCAACCCTGCCCGCCTGGCCGCCGACAGAACGCAACGCCCAGAATCCCTTCATCTTTCGCCCCACAGCGCACCCGCGTACACCGGGCGCGTAAATGTCGTTTTATTGAGCAAACTGCGTTCCGCCATTCGCAAACAGCACGCGAGATGACATGAGAGGAAGCGAGTGTCGTTCGTGTCGTTCTCATCCCGCGGCGGACGATATCGGCGGGGTCTCGCGAAACATGCTTTGGAATCTGGAATCAGATCCGTTTGATTTCCGGCCTGGGAAACTGCTATCACCGATGAGCGAGTCATCGACCGAGGCCCTATGCCTCGATCAGATTCCCGGGTGTACTGGGTAAAGACGAGATGCGGCCACTCCAGGAACGGCTCCATCGCATCAAGTGGGACGCCGAATTCGCCAGAGGAGAGTTCACGGTGGGCTACCGCGACCGGGTCGTCCAACACGAGCGAGTCGTCCCGTTCGGGTCGATCAGCATAGATCCGGGGGCCGGCAGCATCTCTTTCCAAGATGAGGACGGAATCGTTGCCCACGTCCCGGCAAGCTTCGTCGGACCGCCGAAGCAATAGCGTTTACGAGCAAAGGCGCCAAGAATCTGCGCGCGAGGCACTCCACGCCGCTGGCCGTAGGGCAACGGAAGTTGAAAGTAGAATCGACGCGGCACGGGGTCAATTTGGAGATTGTGGTGCCTACTGATGCCGCAGCGCAGTCAGAGGATTGGTCCGTGCCGCGCGCCAGGCGGGGACGATGGTCGCGACGGCCACGCCGCCCAGGACAATAGCGAGCGCTCGCGCGAAGGAAGTGGCATCGGTCGCGCTGACGCCGAAGAGCAGGCTGCCGATCAGCCTGCCGACACCGAGGGCCGCGACCAGGCCGACAGCTGCACCCATCGCGCCGAGCCGCAGGCCTCGCGCGAGAAATCCGCGAACGACCGACGGCCCCGACGCGCCGAGAGCCATGCGGATCCCGATCTCGTGCGTGCTCTGCTTGACAGTGTACGACACCAGACCATAGGTGCCCAACGCGGCGAGGGCCATGCCAGCCACGCCGAAGATGAACAGCATCGTCGCCGTCAGGTCGTAGAAGATCAGGGCGCCCCGGGTCGCACTCACCATCGGTCTTGCGGATCGGACCGGCAGATCGCCATCGACCGCCGCGACATAGCCGCGAGCACGGTCCACCAGGCGATCGACCGACCCCGCGCTTCCCCCGACCGCAGTCGAGCGCCCTCGGGTGTGCAGCACCATGTCCGATCGGTACGACTGGAAGAACGGAAGGTAGGTATACGGGCGGGGCGATTCGTTCACGCGCGAGTACTTCACGTCCGCCGCCACGCCGACCACGGCCCGCCACACGTCGTCGCCGACTCGGATCTGTTTGCCGACCGCATTCGCTGCGCTACCCCAGAATCGCTCCGCGAGCGTCTGGTTCACCACAGCCACCTGCGCGCCGTGCTCGTCGTCCCGATCCTCGAACTCCCGGCCTGCGAGGAGTCCGATCCGCAGCGTGCGGAAGTAGTCGGGCCCGACCGTGTTCGACATGAACGCCAGATCCTCGCCTCGACGCGGTTGGTAGCCCTCGATCGCCACCCGGTACTCGCGCGTATCCAGCAGCCCGAGCGGTATGTGCCGCGCGAGCGTGGCGGATTCGACGGCGGAATCGGCGCGCGCCTGATCGAGCAGTTTGCGGTAGAAAACGCGACCTCTGGTTTCGTCGTAGCCGTTCTGTTTCAGATCGAGCCCGATCGCCGTCACGTTGTCTCTCGCGAATCCGGGATCGGCGCGCCGCGCCGCGTCGACCGTGCGCGTCGCGAGCCCGGCGCCGACGAGGAGCAGAAGCGAGACGGCCACCTGCGCCACGACGAGACCGGAGCGCAATCGGCCCCGCGCAGCGCCTCTTGGCGACGCGTCTTCGTTGATGACCGAGACGAGATCCACACGAGAGCTTTGAAGCGCCGGAACGAACCCGAAAAGGAGCGCGCTCCCGCAGCCGACCAGCGCCGCGAAGGCGATGACGAGGCGATCCACTTCGATATTGAAGAACAGGCGCTCAGGGGCGGCCATTTGTTCGGCGTAGTGGACGAGCACCGGAATTGCGTACTGGGCGAGCAGCACGCCGAGCAGGGCGCCGGGCAAAGCGAGGACGAGGTTTTCCAGGATCAGCAATCGGACGATCCGCGTACGCGTTGCGCCGAGCGCCAGTCGTACCGCGATTTCACCGCGGCGCGAGACACCGCGCACCAGGACGAGCCCCGCGATGTTTGCACACGCGATCATGAGGACCAGGAGACCCATCGCGCTCAAGACGGTGAGCGTCGGCAGCATGAACGTCGGCGCGCTGCTCGGCGTCTGCCTGAACGGAACGACCCTGAGGCGCAGAGCAGCATCCGTGAGGGGCCGATCGCGCGAGAGCGCCGCCCCGAGCGTGTCGACCTCGGCGCCAGCAGTCGCAAGCGAGGTGCCCGGCCGCAGGTACCCCTGCGGATAGAACACCTCGGCGCGACGGTCGAAGATGATGTCCGATGGCGTGGTCTGTTGACTCCCCATCCGGAACCCGAGCTGCGGCGCCATCATGACTGGCACGAACACTTCGACGTCGTAGCTCACGATCGTGCCGTGAAAGGCCGGATCCGCTACGCCGACCACCGTGAGCGGAAAATTGTTGACCTCGATCGTCTTCCCGACGATGTCCGGATCAGAGCCAAAGTCGCGCCGCCAGAGCCCGTCGCTGAGCACGACGACGGGATGACGTCCCGGCGCGACTTCGTCCGACGGCAGGAGCGTGCGGCCGCGTTCGGCGCGAATGCCAAGCGCCCGAAAGTAGTTCCCGCTGACGAGCTCGACAAAGATCGGTCTGGCGTTCCGGCCCCGGCCGATGTTGGCGGCACCAACAATGGTGCCAAAGAGATCCGAGAACGCGCGATCGTGGTCCCGAAGGTACTGATAGTCCGGATACGAGATCTGGACCTGGCGACCCATGCTCGTTTCGCCGAAGATGACCGCGATGCGACCCGACCCGGGGACCCCGGCGAGTGGATTGAGCGCCATGCTCTTGAGCATCGTGAAGACCGCGGCGTTCAAACCGATGCCGAGCGTGAGGACGCCGACCACGGTGAGCGAGAACACCGGGTTCTTCGCGAGGGCACGAATGGCGTAGCGGACATCGCTGGCGTAATCGTGCACGGTCTCGAGCCACCGCGGGGTCCAGACGCGGCGGGCGGCCTCGGTCGTCAACGTGACGTTGCCGAAGTCCTTCAGCGACGCCAGCTGTGCGGTTTTCCGGTCGGCGCCGTCCGCAATCCGCTCGTCGGTGGCCATGGCCAGGTGCGCGCGAATCTCTTCCTGGAAGTCCTCATCGTCGAGACGCCGCCGCATCAGCCCCCTGAGCCAGGCCAGGATCGACATACGCTACTCCTCGGTGTCAGGCGCCAGCGCCGGCTTCATCACCCGGCTGATCGCGTCCACCAACTCGGTCCATCGCGATTCCTCGCGAAGGAGCTGCTTCTTGCCTTCCGGCGTGAGCCGATAGAACTTGGCGCGCTGGTTGGCCTCGGTCTGCGCCCACTTCGCGGTCACCCAGCCTTTCTTGGCGAGCCGCTGCAGGGCGGGATAGAGCGAGCCCGCTTCGACCTGCAGCACGTCAGACGACTGGGCGCGGATGGTCTGTCCGATGGCGTAACCGTGCTGCGGCCCCCACTGGAGGGTCCGGAGTATCAGCATGTCGAGGGTGCCGTGCAGAAGGTCCGTGCGGGCGTCGGGTCGTGACGAGTGGAGAGTCATAGGCTATAGAAAGCCTATAGCCTTAGACGTAGAGAGTCTATAGCCTGTTCCCGATTTGCACGTCGGCTGGAATCCTGAAAGAGGCTATCCTTAAGAAGGCCTCACCTGGCAGCTTTGGCACGACGGTCGTGGCCGAGCGCGTTGACCCGGCCCTGTCAGGCATGGAACCGGGAGAGCCTTTATGAGACTCGACGTCATCGCCTCACTCGTGTTTGCCTGCGCAGTTCCGGCCCTCTCGGCGCAGACGGCCCCGACGACACCCGCCCCGTCACAGGACCAGAAGTCGCCATCCAAGCCGCTCACGCTGAGCGGATGCGTCCAGGGCCTCGGCGGCACGGATCAGTACACTCTGTGGGATCCGACCCCCAGTCGCAAGGAGGCACCTGTCTACCGGCTCAGCGGCGTGGAGCTCAAACTGTTCGCGGGTCATCGCGTGCGGGTTGTCGGAGGCCTCGTCCCCTCGACCAACGTCGCAGCGCAGGCGGGCGCTCTCGGTCCGCCGCAATCCTCGATGGTGAGTGTCGGAGGTGTAAATGCCGGCGGGAATCCTGTGACGCCGGCGGGTACGACGCCGCTCCCGGAACTCCGCGTGAAGAGCATCAAACTGCTAACAGGGACGTGCCCGCCGTAGTGAGACGGCTCCCGCAGCTCCGCAGAGACGAAGTCGCGCAAGAATCAGGTTATCGGCGCCGTTCCTGGGAATTCTCGACCGCGTAGAGCAGTTCGTGCGTGGTCATCGAGCGACGTCCGCCGAACGCCACGAGCAGCGCGACGGCCACCGGGCCCACGGACATCACAAACAACACCGCAGTCGTGGACCAGCCCGCGACAAGCGCCACACTCAGGGCCACGATGGCGGTCAGCACCGCGAGCGAAACACCAATGACGAGCGGTGTCCTGGGGAGATTCGTCGACATGATTTGGACCCTCCTTGGGTCAGCGTTGACGGAAAGTCGATGCAACAGGAGTTGTGAACGGCTGACGCCAGAGAGAAGACCGACGAGACACACGTTGCCGCCCCAGCTCGACATCGCGTGCGCGCGAAGATGATCGCGCGGCGACACCTGACCCTGGCTGACGACACACAGTCGAGAGAGATCTCACGCGCGCTCCGATCAGGGGCCGAAGTGGGCCTGTCGGCGCGCACCCGGAAGGGGCGCTGCTCGAACGCTGGCGGGCTCAGTGCGGTATGACGAACTCCATCATACCGTGTTATGTGACTTGGCGTATTTGTCGGGCACGATACGTCGGAGACCGAACGCAGCTTGACGGGCCCGACATGGCGAGCGACGCGGCGGAGTTCAGAAACGAGACGCGGAGCGGATCGCCGAGCGTAACGGTGAGTCGCCCGGCCACCGGGCCTCGCCCGGAGCCACGTACGTCCACGTCACGACGATCCTTGTCGCCGATTGAAGTCCCGCGCGCGCTTTGTCGCGATCCGCCTGTCTACGCGAGCCGGACGTTCTCCCCGCGCGGACCCTTGGGACCTTGTCCGCGCTCAAACGTGACGGCCTGCCCCTCGCGAAGCTCGTCGAACGCGACCTGCGCGCAGGCTGAATTGTGGAAGAAGTACTCGTTCCCGTCGCTTGCCAGGATGAAACCGAATCCTTTGTCGCTGACAAGACGCTTGATCGTGCCGTTTAGAGTTGCCATTGCCTCTCCTTCACTGAGTTGACGACGACTGAGTTGACGAATCTGTTCATGGGGCCCAAGAGCTTATCCGGTTGCCATCCGGTCCGTTGAAAGCCAGACCATCACGTCAAGGCCAGGGGCTCGGTGGCTTCGCCCGGGATGGACAAGCCGGGCATGGGCTTTCCGAGGAAGAGCCGCCGGCAGATGAAGCCGACCCATCGGGCCCAGCGCACGGACTTCTGCACGCGCGCGCTGTCGGTCGCGATGCCGGTGTTCGCATACATCTGGCGGTATAACTTTGAGATCAGCACGAAGGCGAGCCGCGCGCGCATCGAGTCCACGACGCGCGAACGCCGCCACACCTGCGACCACCCGTAAAACCGGTCCCACGCGTGCTGCGCGCCCACACGAATTTCTTCGAGCGACATCGTCGGATGATCGGTGTAGAGCTTCGGCCGCCGGTTCTGAGGGATCAACCAGTGCTGCGTGATGGGTACGCCATCGACCGTCAGGCCTCGGTGATGCTCTGCCGCCGCCCACTTCTCAAAGTCCACCGTACCGGGAAACGGCGTCAGCAGCACGAACTGGGCAAAGGTCAGATCGGCCTGCTCGGCAAGTGCCACCGTCGTATCGAACGTGCTCTTGGTGTCGCTCGGCAGGCCGAAGATGAAGGACCCGAGGACATGGACACCGTGCCGCCGGAATTCTCGCAGGCGCGCGACGAGATCCTCGCCGGCGAGGTTGAAGCCCTTGTAGACGTCCTTGAGGCCTTCCTTCGTCACAGACTCGACGCCGACCAGCGCCCCGAGAATCCGCGCGCGCTTCATCGCGGCGAGAAACGCCGGATCCTCGGCCGCTTCCATGGTGATCTGCGTGTAGAACACCATGTCGCGCGGGAGCTCGGCCAGTCGCGCCATCAGCACGAAACGCTCGTCACGCAGCTCCTGCAGCTCGTGCAGCCGCGACGGATCGGACCTGCGGCGCGCCTTGTCAAGGTCGTCAAGCGTGACGGGATAGAAGTTGTCGTCGGCCAGCGCGATGAAGCGGAAGCCCAACCGCCGCAGCTCGACGATTTCCTGGATGACGCGATCCACGTTGCGCTGGCGCGGCTCCTGGCCATCGGTTCTCCAGACAGAGCAAAAAGAGCAATGCTTCGGGCAGCCGCGAACCGTCTGCACCGATCCCCACATGTATCCGCCCGCCGGCAACAGGTCCCATCGCGCCGAGGCGAACCGATCGCCCGGCAGCCGGCCGCCCTCGTACTGGCGCGCTGGGCGGCCCTCGAAGCAGTTCCTGACGACCGACGGCCAGATCACATCCCCGTCACCTCGCACGACGGCGTGTGCGCCACCGTATTGATGCGGTTCGTCTGGGAAAAGCGTGGCATGGATGCCGCCAAACACGACCCAGGCGCCCCGCTCCCGCGCCAGGCGTCCGATTTCGTATCCGCGCAGCGCGTTGCCCGTGTGGATGCCGATGCCGACCACATCGCCTGGCGCGATGTTCTGGCAGTCAATCCGTTCAAGCGTCTCGTCGACGAGACGAGGATCGCCCCACTCGGTTCCGGTCGCGGCAGCCAGGACGTACAGCCAGCGTGGTGTGATCACGGCGACGCCGAATGAAAGGTCGCTCGGATTGATCAGATGGACTCGATGGCTCACACATACCTCATGACGATGTGGATCGAGTCGCCCGTTCATTCAAGCCCGAGACGCCTCGAATAGCCGGGGGACTCAGGTGTTGTGGACCATCGGTTGTGGGTGACCGTCGGTGACGATGGGCCCGTCAGAAGAGGGCGCCACCCCAAACATCTGCGTCACCTTGCCTTCCGATACTTCGAGCTGAGCGATGACCGTGGCTTTGTGGTCGCCATCGACCCTCGGTCGACAGCCGCGCATCAGCTGCGCGGCTCGATGCGTGGCAAGCACCACGAACTGAAACACGCCAACGCCTCGCGGAGGATGAATCACAATGAACCTTTCAGGGACACAGTCCAATACAAGGCACGGGTACGAAGTGAAGGCGGCCGTCCGCCAGCCGTCCGATTGGCATGGCGTCAGGTTGTGGTGTCGAGAACGCGATGGAGGTGAGAACCCTCACGGCAAGGCCTTGTTGAGGGCTCCAGGTATCGAAGTCAACGCGCCCGCTTTGGTCGCATGACCCTCAGCGCGCGCGCTCCGCTTACGGAGTCCTCGAGCAGCTCGAACTGGACGACATCACCGATTTGCAGATCATGGAACACGGTGCCGTCCTGCAAGTCGGCGCGATGAAAGTAAATCTTCCGCTCGTTCGCGAGGCGGATGAAGCCATCCCCTCGGCCCACGAGGATGGTCACGATCCGGCCGCTCGCGCGCGGGCCCCTCGGCTCATTCGAACGGAAAGGTTTCGCCGGTCGCTTGAGCGCGCCCCTGCGGGTTGCGTCCTTGAACTGTTCAGTGCTCATAGGCAAACCGAGAGCGCGGGACAGGACGCGTGCCCTGCCCCGCCAGACTCTCTCCAGCAATTACCAGCGTGGTTCTGACCTGCGACGGCGCGAATCGCCGCCACCAAAGCCACCGGTGTGCGCGGGCTTCGGACGCGCCTCATTGACGGTCAGGCCTCGACCGCCCAGTTGATAGGCGTTCAGTGCCGTGATGGCCTGCTGGGCTTCCTCGTCCGTGCTCATTTCCACGAACGCAAACCCTCGAGCCTGGCCCGTGGCCATGTCGCGCATCACTTTGACTGTTTCGACGGTTCCCGCGCGCGCGAAAAGCTCCTGGAGCTCCGCTTCGCCCGTCTCGTAGGGAAGGTTTCCGACATACAACTTTCGACTCATTGAACTGACTCCTCTGTCGCTCCTGCGACTAGCGGCGCCGCCGAATGGCGACACCCATCTCTCGACAACCCCTAACGGATCTCGAGTGGATTTCGTCTCGTGGCTAGGCAGAAGGTCAGCAGGACCGAGTCAGGAAAGGCTCGTTACGCCTACAAGCGGCACAGCACGTGGCGAGACCAGCCATTATGTTAACACAGAGTCGACGAGCTGGCCCGTTTGGGATGAGGACACCCGGTTGGCACAGGATTGCACAGGGGCACGCCGTCCGGCCCACGCCGCGGCGGGCCGTCGTTGGGGGAGTTCATTCTCGTTCGGGCGTGAGGCGGGAGACACTCGCGATCTGCCAGGCCGCACCCGGCTTCGTCAGCCGGAACTCCCACTTCCGCCGCTCGAGCTGTGGCGTCGCATTCCCGGTATTGCGCACGTACTGAACAGTCCCGACGCAGAGGGCCGTCGCCGTTGACGCGTCCACGATCGCGACATCACAGCGGTCGAATCCGACCTTCTGCAGCCGGAGCTCGCTGAAAGCGCGCGTGAGCGCCCGTTCGTCAACAGACGGCCAGACCGCGGCGGCGGCTTTCGCATCGAGTCGATCGTACGATTGAGCATAGCGGCCGAGCGTACGGCGAATGGCCGTTTCCTCGACTCCGGCCGTTCCCGTGCCGCCCGCGGCGAGAGGCTCGATGGCCGCGCTCGCCACCGGAGCTCCGGAAGGTGCGGTGCCTACTCCGGGGTTCAACCGAGAGACATTGACTATCTGCCAGTTCGTGTCCTGACGCTTCAGCCGAAACTCCCACCGCCGCTTCTCGACCTGCGGCGCCGGAGCGCCGGTGGTGCGCACGTATTGGACAGATCCCGCACAGAGCGCTGTCGCGGTCGATCCGTCGGAACTGGTGATATCGCAGCGGTCCAATCCCACTTTCTGGAGGCGCAGCGCGCTGAACGCGCGCGTCAGCGCCTGCTGGTCCACCGACGGCCAGACGGCCGCCGCAGCCTTCGCGTCGAGCCGATCGTAGGCCTGGACGTAGCGGCCGAGTGTTTCCCGAATCGCCGCCTCGTTCAGATTGGACATGCCAGTCGGCGCGACCGCAGGCGGCGCGCTGGCGGGAATCGGCTCCGCACTGGGATTCGTAGGAACACTCGCCCGGTCGGCCGACTCTGACGCGCCGACCGCGACAGGTGTTGGTGCCGGCGAGGCCTCGATCGCCGCCGGAGCCCTCTCCTCAATTTCTGGAGGCTTCTCCGCAGCCGCCGGCGGACTCGCTGTTGTCGCGGGAACGTTCGCGGCGGTCTCCGTCGGCGCCGCTGCACCAGTTTCGGCGGGCTCCGCTGGTGCAGTCGGAATGGAGCCGCTCGGCTTCGCGATCGGCGCCGCAGGCGGCGGAGCGGTGACAACTCCCGCCTCCGGAGCCGTCGCGGGAACTGAAACCTCCGTGACGAGTTGCGGCGCGGTCTCCGCCGCGCGGGTCGGCTCGGGCGGGGGCGTCCCGGTCGACTCAGACGCGGCCGCAGACGATGTTTGATCGTCCATCCCGACGTTCGATTGCCCAAACTGCATCCGAGACAAGACAAAGACACTCGTGAGGATCGCAACCGCGACAGCGAGAATCGCACCTCGGATCAGCCACAACTTCCGCTTGAGCTGAGGACTCGAGAGCTGACGCGTGGAGGCCGCGCGAAGCTTGGGCGTGCCTCTGATGACGACCGGAACGTGCGGGTCGAGCCAGGTGCGAGAGCCGCCTCGGCTCAGACCCGACCGGCCGCTCCCGGTAGAAGCGTTCGGCAGCGGAGGGAGGATTTCATCCGACGGCTTCTCTGAAGGAACTCCAATGGCGTGACGAGGATCGGGTGGCTGATGAGACGATGGCACATCGGATCGGTTGTCGTTCGCCATCCGCGCGCACCTGCAGACCGTGTGTGTGAGCGAGGCGTCCGATCGACGAGCCGGCAGCCGTCGAGGAAAATCGCGAGGTTGGTCCGAGTCCGATCGGCCGCGTGCAACTGACGCTCAGTATGCGCTCAGAGGACCGTCCTGGACCAGAAAAGTTTCACAATATTTTTCTTTCCGGTCGCTTCTGCTGAGCTTGAAAGATCCGGAATCACCGAACGACGAAGCGATCCTCGTGCAGCAACGTCCCGTTCTGCGCCCTGATCTCGACCCGCCATTCACCCGCGCTCCCGTCATTCATCGTGTTGCGGCTGAACGTGCGGTAACCGCTGCTCGGGTTCGCGCGCACGCGGAGCTCGACGATATGGTGCAGCCGATTCGCGTGATACCAGCGGTGCTCGATCGTGGTGTCGGTCGCCGACCTGAGGCGGGTGTAGAAGACAAGCGGCCCCTGCTCCACCGGACGGCTGGCGGGATCGCATTGCCAGTCATCGGTGACGGTGCGGCACAGCTGTGCGTCCGCCACAATCGGCAGCGACACAGGTGCAGTGGCCGCTCGCGGCTCCTCTACGCCCGCGCGGCCGCTCGTGCCTGCCGTATCGATGCTCGGCGCAGGTGTGGGAACCGCACTCGGTCGCTGGGGGGCAGGCGCGTTCGTGGTCACTTCTGACTGAGGTGCTTTGCCTGAGGACGGCTCCGAGCGTTCGCGCTCGTTGAACCAGGATCGCGCCAGGACAATCGTGGCGAGCACAAGGGTGCCCGCTCCGACGACGCCGATCCACCGGCCGGATCGGGCGGATACCAACGATGGTGACGAGGCCCGCGAGGGAGCGGGACTCGGCGGAGCGACACCCACGGGCGCCGGTTTCAGAACCTCGGGCACGGGCAGTCTGACCTCAGGCTCCACGGGAATTCCGCGAGCCGCACAGAAGTCTCGAAGATTCTGCCCGCTCGTCGCCACGAATGGATGGTCGGGCTCCAGCACGGCTTTCGCGATGGCGTGCGCCCGTCGATAGCAGTCTTCCGCCTCTGCCGGCCTGTCGGCCAGCTCACAGACGACGCCCAGATTGTTCAGCGTGTTCGCAAGATCGGGATGGAGTGGGCCAAAAGCGGCCTCCTGCAGGCGCGCGGCCTCGCGCAGATGCCGTTCGGCCGAGACATGGTCACCTGCGGCTGCCGCCTGCTCGGCGGCCGCGATAACAGATCGAAGTTCGTGGGGGTCCGGCATACAGCGTCCACTTCGGCGCGCAGGGATCGCGGAGGATGCCTCGCACCCTCCGCGTCGCTCCTAGGATAACCGCTGAATGCCCCCCCGGCGAACCGCATTCCGTCATCGTCCCGGCCGGAATGCAGACCTTCCTGTCTGTTATTACCTCAACGCGTGAAATCGATCCTGACGGTCACGAGGACAGGGACCGGCGCGCCATTCAGAAGAGCTGGCTTGTACTCCCATTGGCTGACCGCGTCGATGGCCGCCTGATCGAGCAGAGGCACAGAGCGGACCACTCTCGCATCGATGACTCTACCGTCGGGTCCGACCGTCGCCTCGACGGTGACCGCTCCGGAGACCCGCGCCGACTCCGCCACGGCGGGATAGATCGGCCTCACATCCTTGATCTTGATCGGCGCCTTGACTCTGCCACCCACGCGGACGGCGTCCTTCACGAGTTTCGCCCGAGCGGCTGCGGCCGCTCGAGCGGCGCGCTCGCTGGCAGCCAGCGCGTCAGCCTTCTCCTTGCCGGCCGCAGCCTCGGTCGTTGCCGTGTCGCCCGCTGCTCGCGCGGTGATTGCCAGCTCCCTCGTCTTGTCGTACGACTTGAACCACTTCCCTTGCTGAGCCTTGAGTTCGGCTTCGAGCGCCGCTTGCGCATCCTGAGCCTTCTGAAAGGACTCGGAGGCGTACTGACCGGCACCGCTCGCCGCCGCCTTGTCAACCGCCGCTCTGGCTGCGTCGACATCCGCATTCGGCGGCGACGCGCAGCCCGTCGCGATGATGGCAAGGCCGAGTGCAATCGCTCGAAGTGTGATCCTGGGGCGCATGGTGGCTCTCCTTTCAGAACCTGATGACGAGTCCTGCCTGCGCGTTCACGATGATGGGATCAAAGCGGATCGGGTCGATGTTCTCGAGGAGCGACGTGGCCGGTCCAGGCGCATCCTCAACGGCGAACCTGAGCTCGAACTCCTGAAAATAGAACACACGCACCTCTGCCATCACAGCCACCCGGCTCCCGCCCACACGCAGGCCGGCACCGCCGTTGACGCCGAACCGATGATCCGATTCCCCCGGCGCCGCGTGCAGCCGCAGTCGCGGCGTGAGGCCGGGCGGCACTGGAAACCCGGCGAGTTCGGCTGAGATGGGAACCGAGCCCGTAAATGTCAGGTCTGGCAGGTAACTGAGACCGCCGGATGCGACGAAGCTGACCGAACCGGGCGTTCGAATGCGCGCATTGATCGACAGTAAGTACAGGCGATCCGCGTCGAGGTCGCCGTCGCCAACGGTGACGCTGCCGGTCAAGCCCTGAAACGGCGGATTCGTCGCACGCACGTTGTAGCGCGCGCCGACGACATCGAATCCCACGTCAGTGGCATCGAGCCGTCCCTCGATCCCGAAGACTCCGAACTCGACTCCGAGCGCTGCGCCGAAGACCAGCCCACCGTCCGTGCGGATTTCCGGATTGCCGACGACGGTCACCGTGGCTCCGGGCAGTGACGGTACCGACGGATGAAGCGTCAGCCGCTCGTCGTAGATGGGGAACGCCCGTCCCAGAAAAAGCGTCAGGTCGGCTTGCTGCGCCCAGGCGGTCGATGCCGAGAGCACACCAACGCCGAATGCGCACAGTGCGAGGAATCGTCGCACGCCGAGCTCCTGTCACTACGGACCGCTCAAGTGCGGTGCCGCGATATCTACCGGGGACAGTGCCAAGACTGTGCCAGAAACGGCAGAGATACGGGCCCTTCCGGAACGGAAAAGGCGCCCCCACGTGTCCGGTAATCATGCAAAGGAGCCCGGCGGTTGTCAGAATTCCTCAAAGTGCCTAAAAATGATGGCGCGGCCCTGTGCCCCGGCGCTACCATCCACGGCAACATGGCTCAAGGCGCCTGAGACCAATCGGGCGCTGCGGGGGACCCAGGGAGGCGGACGCCTCTGGGGCGAATCCGATCGACGATCGGACGAGGACTTCCAACCTCAAGCCCGTCAGCTAACCCCGTCGGCCGTTGGAAGGGACTGCGTGCCTGAAGAAGGTCTTCTCGCTCAAGTCAAGCGGCTCGTCGTCGGCAAGCCGATTCCTTCGCATCTCGCGCATCACGAACGCCTCTCTCGTGTGACGGGCCTGGCGGTGCTCTCGTCCGACGCGTTGTCGTCGGTCGCGTATGCCAGCGAAGAAATCCTGCGCGTGCTGATCCTGGCCGGCGCAGCCGCGCTGAGCTACTCGAGCCCAATCGCCTTTGTCATTGCGGCGATCCTGGCGATCGTCGTGTTCTCCTACCGTCAGACGATCCACGCGTATCCGAGCGGCGGCGGCGCCTATCTGGTCTCGAAGGACAACCTCGGCGAAATGCCGTCCCTAATCGCCGCCTCCTCACTCCTGATTGACTACGTGTTGACGGTCGCCGTCAGCATCGCTGCAGGCGTTGCCGCTATCACGTCCGCGTTCCCCGACTGGCACGTCAACCGGGTGGAAATGACGCTGGCCTTTGTGTTCGTGATCATGGTGGGCAATCTCCGCGGCATCAGGGAATCGGGCCGCATCTTTTCGATCCCGACGTACTTTTTCATCGTGACGACGCTGGTCCTGATTGGTGTCGGCACCTGGAAAGTGCTCACGGGGTCGGCTGAAACGCTTGCAACAGCCGCTCCTCTCCAGCCGGCATCTGAACCATTCACTATGTTTCTGCTGCTAACGGCATTCGCAAATGGCTGCACGGCCATGACGGGTGTGGAGGCCGTGTCGAACGGCGTGCCGGCGTTCAGACCGCCCGAAGCGCGAAATGCCGCGGCCACGATGCTGCTGATGGCGGTGTTATCCATCACCATGTTCGTCGGCATCACGCTGCTCGCACGCGCGTACCACGTGGTGCCGATCGGCCAGGAAACGGTGGTGTCGCAGCTCGCACGCGGCGTCTTCGGCTCGCGCGGCGCGCTCTACTACGCGGTGCAGGCCGCGACGATGCTCATTCTGGTGCTGGCGGCGAATACGGCGTACGCCGACTTTCCGCGCCTGGCCTCGATCCTGGCGAGAGATCGCTACCTCCCCCGCCAGCTCATGAACCAGGGCGATCGACTCGCCTTTTCGAACGGCATCGTCGGGCTCAGCGCATTCGCCGGCATTCTGCTCGTCATCTTCGGCGGTGACACGCACGCCCTGATTCCGCTGTACATGATCGGCGTGTTCGTCTCGTTTACCCTGTCCCAGGCCGGGATGGTCGTCCACTGGTGGCGACTGCGCGGGCCCAGATGGCGCACGAACGCCGTCATCAACGGCATCGGCGCCGTCGTGACGGGCATCGTGCTCCTCGTAGTCGCCGTGACGAAGGCGCATGAGGGCGCCTGGCTCATCATGTTGCTCATACCGGTCCAGGTGTTCTTCTTTCGCATTACCAGAGAGCATTACGCGGGTGTCGCGGCGCAGCTGTCACTCAGAGGGTGGCGCTCGCGTGGCCCGCGGCGCAACACCGTGCTCGTGCCGATCAGCGGTATCCAGCGTGCGGTAGTCGAAGCGCTCGACTACGCGAAGTCGCTCTCTCGCGATGTCCGCGCCGTCTACGTGAATACCGACCCGGCTGCGACCGAGTCGCTCAAGACCCAGTGGGATCAGTGGGGTGAAGGCGTGCCGCTCGTCGTGCTCGAGTCTCCCTATCGATCGCTCATAGAGCCGCTGCTCGAGTACATCGAGAGCGTCCACGCCGGGCACGCCGACGACTACGTGACCATCGTGCTGCCGGAGTTCGTCCCGGCTCGCTGGTGGCATCACCTCTTTCACAATCAGCGCGCCCTGCTGATCAAGGGCGCCTTGTTGTTCAAACCGAACACGGTTGTGACGAGCGTCCCGTTTCATCTGAGACACTGACGCCCGCTCTTCGCAGCCTCTCAGCAGCTCTGTCGTCAGCCTTGATGCGCAGTGGGTCTAGCCTGAGTAGAGGCATCGAGCGGTGATTTCATCGCGGATTGGGTCTAGGTCGGAGTGGCGCGGCGATGCGTCCCAGCACTCGCCGCCGATTCATGTCGTCGCCCCCGGTGGCCGAGGCTCCGCGTGTCTAGTGGCAGGCTCGCGACCCGGTATCCCGCACAGCCCCAGTGATGTCGACGAAGGACCAGCGATATGACCCTTCGTCGAGGGTGAGTACGATGACCCCGTGAACACCGGCGATTCGAACTTCGCTGTTCGCCGCCGCCGTTTCCCGAAAGTGATCTGTTTCAGCGCCGCCGGTGCCGACCACGAACTGCTGCGTGCCCTCAGGATCGGCCGTGCCGTAGCGATCCTGGGGACCGAATCGCTCGTACACGTGGTCGTGCCCGCCGAGCACGACGTCGACGCGTGCCGTGGTGAGGATGGCCCAGAACAGGTTGGATGACGCCTGACTGCCATGTCCACCCGAACTCCATCGCGGGTTGTGGTAATACGCAGCCGTGCAGACGTTGGGATGATCGCGGAGATCCGCTTCGAGCCATGCCCGCTGTCCAAGATCGCCGGGCGTGTTGCTGTTGAGCACCACCACGTGCCAGGTGCCCACGTCGTAGCTGTAGTACGGACCCGGCGCTCTCGCTCCAAAGTAGCGGAAGTAAGGGCCGCCGTGCTCGGTCATCCAGTCGTGACCGCCCAGTGACGGCCGCGTCCAGGCCTTGAACGGACCCCACGCCGGATCGTAGCAATTGCGGAACTGTTGGTCGGTTCCCGCGCCGTACGCGTTGTCGCCCAGCGTGATCACGGTCGTCTGAGCCGGCGGCAGCTGCGCCAGGATTCTCGCGGTATCGCGCGCGTGTTCGCCGCAGCGACCGATGTCTCCCGCCCCGGCGAGAAACAGCTGCGCAATAAGAAGCGTCGTCACATGGAACTCCGGCAGGGCACTGTCTCCATCTTAGTCGAAAGAGGCGCATTGTCCTCATCTGAAACGCTCCCCGAGATCGACGCGCGCTCGGCTCGACGCTCGCCATTCGCTCGGCACCGGGCATATGATCCGACAGGCCGCGGCGCGTTCGAACCTCGGCCATGAGCGAGATCACGTGATCGAGCGCCTGAAAGCCCGCAACGAGTGGAAATTCTTCGCCGTCCTGTCCAAGGCGGACAGCACCCTGGCGGCGGCCTGGTGGATCGTTCTCGCGCTTCGCGGCGTTCTGCCGGCAATCTTCGCCATCGCCATGGGCGTACTCGTCGCAGCCGTCCAGCAGGGGGGCGGGTTCGCAGGCGCGCTGACCCTCGTCGGCGTTGTGTTCGTCTCGATCCAGGTCCTGACGCCGGTCCATCAGGCGCTCAGTTCCAACCTGGGCGATCGCGCGGCGGCCTGGCTGTACGACCGGCTGACTGATGCCTGCGTCACGCCGCCGGGCATGGGCCATCTCGAGAATCCCGATCTCGCGAGCGATCTGACCGTGGCGCGCGACTTCGATCTCGGCATGACCGGTCCTCCGCTCTCGATCTCGATGGACTTCATCGCAGGTGGTCTGGTGGAGATGATCGGAGGACTGGCCTGCGCCATCCTGCTCAGCGCCTTCGCGTGGTGGGCACCGATCCTCCTCGCAGGATCCTGGCTGGCCACACACTGGCTCCTACGTGAGAGTGCGGTCTGGCGCGATCGCAACACAGAGGAAGTGCGTCGAGCGCAACGCGACGCCGATTATGCGTATCGACTGGCCGTCGATCCCGCTCCAGCCAAAGAAGTGCGGATATTCGGCCTGGCGGGTTGGGTCATCGAACGCTTCGTCGAACGCCGCACACGCCTGCATGCGCTTCAGTACGAGGCGACGCGACTCCGGGAACGGCCGATGCTGTGGAGCGTGCTTCTCGTTGTAGGCGCCAACGTCATCGTGTTCTGGTCGCTCGCGACGTCGGTATCCGAGGGCGTACTGCCGCTTGCGCGGGGCGTCGTGTTCGCGCAGGCGGCGGTTGGCGCCTCGATGATCGCATTCGGAGGCCTCAACTGGGCGCTCGATGGATCGGCGGCCCCGGCCGCGGCAGTGCTCCGTCTCGAACCGGCCATGGCAGCCGCCGGCGCGCTGCCTTCGGGTCAGCGTCCTTCGCCAGGGATGCCGGCACGTGACATTCGCTTCCGCGATGTGACATTCGCGTACCCGGGGGGCGGCGCCGTGCTCGATCACTTCGACCTGACGATTCCCGCGGGGACGTCGCTGGCCATCGTTGGCCAGAACGGCGCGGGCAAGACCACGCTCGCCAAACTCCTCTGCCGGTTGTACGACCCGCAGGCCGGCACAATCGAGGTGGACGGGGGGGATCTTCGCGAGCTCTCGCTCGAGTCCTGGCGCCATCGAATCGCGGCCGTGTTTCAGGATTTCATCCGGTTCGAGTTGCCCCTCAGGGACAACGTCGCGCCGGGCGGCGCGCCGGACGACGTCGTGCGCGCAGCACTGGAGTCGGCGGGCGCGGCGAATCTGGCCGACCTCGACACGGTGCTCGCGCGCGGCTACGAGCGTGGAACGGACTTGTCCGGCGGACAGTGGCAGCGCGTGGCCCTGGCGCGCGCGCTCTGCGGCGTGCGGCTCGGCGCAGGCGTCGTGATTCTCGACGAGCCCACCGCACAACTCGACGTGCGAGGCGAAGCGGAAATCTTCGATCGCATCCTGGCGGCGACGCGCCACTCGACGACGATCCTCATTTCCCATCGGTTTTCCACGGTGCGGCATGCCGACCGCATCTGCGTACTGGAACACGGCCGCGTCGTCGAGCTCGGCACACATGATGAGCTCATGAAGCTGGGCGGACGCTACCGCACGATGTTCGATCTGCAGGCCGAGCGATTCAACGCGCCCGAAGACGAGGAGGGCACGACCTACGATGTCCTCACCTGAACGATCGGGCGAGCGGACCATACCCGTAGCCGCGCTCGAGCCGCTGCCGCCAGCCCTGTCGTCGATGTGGCGACTCTGCAAGCTTGGCTATCGTCATCAGCCCAGCCTGATGGTCGCCTCGTTCCTTCTCTCGCAGCTCGCCGCGCTGCCCGATGCGCTGCTCGCGCTGTGGCTCATGCTGCTCGGCCAGGGCGTGCTCGAAAATCGCCCGGCCCTGGTTCGCGCCGCGGCAATCGGCCTCGGGGTGTCCGCGACGGCCACCTGGTTCCTCCGCACGGTCAGCACGCGTGTGCAGCGGCGCTTCCGGGACAGGGTGACGATCGCGCTCGAGGCGCATGTGGCCGAGCTCCAGGCCTCGGTGGCCACCATCGCGCATCACGAGCGGCCCGACTATCTGGACCGCCTGGCCATGCTTCGCGATCAGGTGTTCGTGCTCGACCACATGTACATGTCGCTCTTTTCGACGCTGGGATGGATCCTCCGCCTGAGTGTCACGATCGCGCTGCTCGCGTCGATTCATCCGGCAATGATCGCGCTGGCGGTGTTCGCGGTGCCGACGGTCCTGACCTCGACCTGGCGACCCGCGATCGAACGAACCGCGCACGAGCGAGGCGCTCAGGCCAACCGCCTCGCTCGCCACCTGTTCACGATCGCCACGACAGCACCACCCGGCAAAGAAGTTCGAGTCACCGGCATCGGCGCCCGTCTGGCCGGAGACCGCCGTGGTGCGTGGGAGCGCTGGTATGGGCCCGTGGCGATGGCCCGATGGACGTCGGCCGCGTGGCACACGCTCGCGTGGGCGATCTTCGGTCTGGCGTACGTCGGCGCCGTCGTCTTCGTCACATCGATCCTTCGTACCTCAACGGGCGCGGTCCTGCTCGTGCTCGCCGCGGGATCGCGGCTCTCGGCGTACATCGGCGCCACGGTCGGTGAGATTGGCTTCCTGCGCGGGTTCTGGATGGATGGCTCGAGACGCCTGGCCTGGCTCGAAGACTATGCGGCGTCGGTCGCGGCGTCGGCCGATCAACAAGTCCCCGCGACCCTCGGTCGCGGCATACGCCTCGACCACGTGTCGTTCGCCTATCCCGGCACATCGCGCGTCGTGCTTGACGATGTGTCGTTGTCGCTGCCGGCCGGATCGGTCGTCGCCCTCGTCGGCGAGAATGGTGCGGGGAAGACAACTCTCGTCAAGCTGCTCGCAAAGATGTACGAACCGTCGTCGGGCCGCATCCTCATCGACGACACGCCGCTCGCCCGCGTGTCGGCTCGCGTGTGGCGCGGGCGCCTGGCGGGTGCGTTCCAGGACTTCTTCCGCTTCGAATTTCGCGCTCGCCATACCGTGGGAGTCGGCGACATTCCGAGGCTGGACGATGAGCCGGCCGTGATGACAGCCGTCGATCGCGCGGGCGCCACCGACGTCATCTCCCGTCTCGCCACGGGACTCGATACGCAGCTCGGCCCGACCTGGCCCGGTGGTGTGGAAGTGTCGTTCGGGCAGTGGCAGAAGCTCGCCCTGGCTCGCGGTTTCATGCGTGATGGTCCGCTGATGCTCGTCCTCGACGAGCCGACGGCGGCATTGGACGCCGAGACCGAGCACGCGCTCTTCGAGCGCTACTCGGCTTCGGCCCGCACGGACACCGGTTCGAGCGGCCGCATCACCATCCTCGTCTCCCACCGGTTCTCGACCGTGCGCATGGCCGATTTGATCGTCGTCCTGGACGGCGCCAGGCTGGTCGAAGTCGGTTCGCACGACGAGCTGATGGCGAAGGGCGGACAATACGCAGAGCTCTACGCCATCCAGGCTGCTGCCTACCGCTGATTGAAAGAAACGGAGCTCGCGATGAAGAAGGCCATCATCATCGTTGGCGGTGTCATCATCGTGCTGGCCGCGGCTGCCGCATTGGCCGCGCGCGCACTGCTCGACCGCGACCGGATCAGAACCGCGATCGAAGAACAGGCGAGCTCGGCACTCGGACACCCGGTCACCGTTCGGCAGGCCGAGCTCAGGCTCTTTCCACGTGTCGGTCTCGATCTCGAAGGGGTAGCAATCGGCAAGGCGCGAGAGATCAGCGTTGGGCGCATCAGGCTGGTCACGGGCCTGAGCGGTCTTCTCCGGCGCCGTGTGCAGGACGCCAGCATTCTCGTCGAGCGCAGCCAGGTCGACATGCGCTGGGCCCTCGCGCTGCTCGGCGCGCTCGCGGGCTCCAACGGCGGCGCGCAGCCAACCTCGTCGGCATTGACGATCGAGTCCATCGGTGCCCTGGGTCTGAAGGATGTCACGCTCATCGCGGGCCGGCATCCGATCATCCTCCAGATGGATTCTTCGCTTCCCACGGGCGACCGCCTCGTCCTCACACGGATGCATGGCGTGTCGCAGGGCTCGGATTTCGACGTGTCCGGCGAGTTGCTCAGCCTCGCGCGGCCGGCCGGCACACTCAAGATCGATGCGGAGAAGCTCGACATCGACGGGCTGCTGGCGTTTCTCTCGGCCGCGATGCCGTCGGCAGAACCTCAATCCGCATCCGGGAGCGGCGCAGGCGGCAAAGCCGTGCCGATCGACATCCGTCTCGACGTCCGTGCCAGACGAGGCCTGCTTCTCGGTGCAAGCCTGACCAACCTGACGACGTCGTGTCGGCTGACGAACCAGGACACGGTGCTCGATGACTTGCGTGTCGGGCTCTTTGGAGGCAGCTACAAGGGAAGGGTTGCCGTCCAGCAATCACAAGGCGAGCCGCGCTTTGAATGGCGCGGGACCGCGACCGACTTCGACGTGCCGCAGTTGGTCGCGTTCGCCGGCGCGAGCGGGTCGATGACCGGCAAGCTCGCGGGGACCGTGTCGGTCACGGCGGCTGGCACCGACCCGCAGGCGGCGATGGCGCGAGCGCAAGGCACTGCCCGTATCGCCATCACGGATGGACGCATTCCCGGTCTACAGGTCGTGAGAACCGTCGTGCTCACGTTCGGCAAGCCGTCGAGCGCGCAGCCCGCGGATTCGGGCGAGGCGTTCTCGCGACTCGGCGCCACGATGACGATTGCCGGCGAGACGCTGTCAACCAGCGACCTGACGTTCACATCCCGGGATTTCGACATGGCCGCGTCAGGGACGCTGTCGCTCGCGACGCAGGCCATTAACTTCCTCGCCGATGTCAAGCTCTCGCGCGAGTTGAGCGCCCAGGCTGGCCGCGATCTCTATCGTGTCGCGCGCGACGGCGATCGCATCGTCCTGCCGGCACGGATCACGGGCAGCGTCTCGTCGCCCAACGTGTTCATCAACATCCAGGAAGCACTGAAACGCGCGCTCAGCAACCGCGCACAGGACGAGATGAAGGGCCTGTTCGATCGCCTTCGGAAGCGCGCGATCAAATAATGGCTGCTAGCGCTTCGGAGCGTCGGGAAGCGAGCCCCCAGCCGTCGGTTGACGCCCGCCCCGCCCTGCCTTGTTGAACACATCGGAGGCCTCGCCGGGCTGTCGGAGGAGCGTCCGCTCCACGGCGCGCGTGCCTGATGCAGCCGTCTGTGCCGGATTGGCCTGGACGAAATCGATCACCTTGAAGTTGCTGAAGACGACCCGTGCGGGTGTAACCACCCCGAGCGCCACCTTCCCCATGGGCGCCGTCGGCGCGACGACGGAACGCAAAAACACCCCGTTCAGAAACAACCGAACGTCACGGTTGTTGATTTCGACGGCAAGGCGGTTCGTCGCACCCGGCGTGGTGCGAACGGTGTCGGACGGTGTCGGCACCACCAGAGATCGGGGTGGATCCGACGCGTACGCCAATTCATACGTGTTGCCATCGATGGCGAACACATAGTTTTCACTCGGTTGCGCCCCGAAAACCAGCCCATATGCGTTCTGTCCGCCTGCGGTCGGCCTTGCCGATACTTCATAACGAAGGTAAACAGGATGATTCCCGGCATCGAAGATGAGCACGATGCACCCCTGACCGCCCTGCAGACCTTCCAGCGCGTAACCGCCATCGGCGTACGCCTGCTGGCAATCGGCGGTCCTGCCCACCGAAAAATCTTGCGTGGTCGCCATGTCATTGTCTACGACGATGCGACCGCCGGCCGTGAGGACCGGGGTCGCTGACGCCGCGAGGTTGGTCACCCGCACGTCGCTGAATACAACCTCCTGGTTCAAATCATTCACATAGAACCCGATCTTCCCGGCTGTGGGCCTCGGCGTCGTCGCCGAGCCGAGAGGCTTGTCATTGATGAACGCCTGGAGTCGGTCGCCGCGGATTTCAATCGAGAGTCTGTTCGTTGAGCCGAGGCCCGTCTTGATGGCCGCCGATTCAGTCCATGGCACCAGGTTGTTCCACACACTGTCGCGAATGTAATTCAGGACGTAGTAACCGGAACCACTGATCGCCAGTTTGTGAAACTCGTCGCCGTTCGAGGCAAAGATCAGCCCGAACGACGCGTCCATGCTGCCCTGCCGAAGCGTGACCGTCGTGTCGATGCGGAGGTCGCCCGAGAAGTCGCCGGCGAAGGACAGGGTCAACCGGCACGTCGCATCCGTCGACACCCCACGAACGACGTACCCCGCGCTGTCTTGCGCCGCATCGCACGTATCGTCTTTGACTGGACTCCATCTGGTGGACCGAACGTCATCTTCGAAAAGGATCTTACTGGGCGCAGCAGCCGTTCCGGCGGGCACGATCTGAGCGGCAGCCGCCGGCACCAGGCACATGGCGCCGAACGCTGCCAGAGTCCAAATCACCCAGGGCCTGACCGATCGCGTTCCGTTCATGAACGCCTCCTGTTCGAGTGAGATCACATCTATCAAGCACAACAATAACGCCGATTGCAAACATTACTTTTGTGTGACGTCCGAGGACGCGGGAGACTGTGCTAGTGTCGGCGCTATGGCTGTCACTTTCACTGCAAAGCCGAATCCGGTGGGCATCTGGCCGCCGGCCACGAAAGGTACTACGCACATCCAGTGGGACACGGGCAACAACGCCATCAATGGCAGAGTCTCGCTCGTCAAGGATGGTGTGGCGCAATCGGATCCTGCGGTAGCTACGGGCCGAACCGGACAATTCGACCCTCAGATCGTGCTCGGTAGCACGTATGTCTTCACGCTGCGAGGAGCCGTCAACGGTGCCCTGCTCGGGACGCTCATCGTCACCGCCGAAGATCTTCAGCAGACGATGATTCAACAGACCGTGGCCTCGATGTCGCTCTTCAACCGGATCAACCCCGCGCAGTCGATCCGTAATCTGCTGGTCTCTCCCTCCGTCGACACCGTTCACATCAGCTTCCGCACGGTCAAACCGACCATTCCGCTCGTCACCATCGAGATGCTCGACGGAACGCAGCTGATCGCGTGGTTTCCACTCCTGGGTGGACTGCAGACGCATCACGCGGCGACTTTGGGAACCGCGAACCCGCTTCCACAGGGCACGAACCTTCGCCTGACGATCAGAGTGCCGGGCAGCAAGCCGCTCGTGGGAAAAGCGAAGGATGTCGTGCGTTCGGTCATCTTCAAGACGGGCACACGCCTGGTCGACGTGCTCTTCGACACGATCGAAGTGAGGACTGACGGCGATCCCGGCATCAAAGGCGCTGGAGAGTTCAGGTTCCATTTCGCCGCCGGCGATGCCTCAACGAATTTCGACTTTCTGGCCCCGACCTTCGAGCGCGACATCAGCGCCGGCGATCCGCCCGTGATCGTCGACAGCAACATTCCGCTCATCGCCGGGCCGCGAAATGTCTACGTGCGCGTGATGGCCTACGAGCGTGACACCGGCATTCCCTCCCCGGGCCAGGGCCTGAACATGGTCGGCACCTTCGGCGATCGGCGCGTGGGTACTGGCGGGAGGGAAACCGCGTTCAGCAACGAGGCGTGGGTGGCGGATGTCTTCGACGTCGGCGGCGTCTCAGTCGGCGTCACCACGATCCCCATGGTGCTCAATACGGGGGATTTCACGGTCGCCTACAAGGTGAACGGACGCATCATGACGTTCGTCCGATCGGGTCAGGGTGTCTTCACCGTGCCGATCGAGCTCAAGCCCGGTCTGATGACCACGACCGTGCTCGGGACCGCAGGAAAGGGATTCGTGTCGGGCGGCGCGGCTGGCGGTGCGGGTACGCTCGTCGCCTCCGGCGAGGATGGCGCGATTTGGCAGAAGCCTGTTGATCCGAACCATCCGAGCTCCCGCCACGACGGTTGGGAGCTGGCTGCCTCTGCCCCTGGAGGGCCCGTCTCGGCGGCGTTCACCCGAGACGGCACGCTGCAGTTGGTGGCCCTCGATGCGGAAGGTGTGGCCCTTCGCTGGAATCCGCCTGCAGGACGCCGCAAGGGCGAGTGGCAGTCGCTGGGTGGATCGTTTGTCGCCTCGCTGGCGCTCGTCAGCGACCGCAGAAACCGGGCAGAGATCTTCGGCGTCGATCGTGAAGGCCGGCTGCTCCATCAGGTGATCGGTGACGCGAACCGGAAGAGCAACTGGCAGGTCATCGGCGCAGGGATCGCTGGAGAACTGATTGCGCTGACGGTTCCGGACGCCGGTCTGGGGCTGTTCGCCATCGACAGATCAGGAAACGTGGTACACGTGCTTCGACGCGCAGGGGAGAGATTCGGCGCGCGCGGCGCCATATGGCGCCGGCTGGGAGGGCCGAAGGCCGGGTGGCTGCATGCGCAGCTCATCGACGGCATCGGAGTGGTCGTGTCGGTCCTCACCGAGGATCGCGTGCTGCACATTCTGCAGTGGCGCAAGTACCCGGACGAGCGAGGTGGACGCGCCTGGAAAGAATACGGGGCGTTCGACGAGCTCGAACGGACAGTAGCGCTCACCGCTTCCGACGATCGAGGTCAGCCGCTCAGACGGCCTGACACCAGGAAACGATGACCGCCCGCTGATGGGTGTGGCGTACAGATTAGGCCTGGTTGCCGTCTGCCGCACGACGACCAGTCGGTTCCGATGACCCGAGCGGCCAACGCTCTCAACCTCCTTAGGTGTCGTGCGTCGTCTTTCTCACCCTGGGCGCCGCTGTCCTGGAAACTCTGGCAGACGCCCAAGACAAGTGCAGGATCGTGGACAATGCCCCCTGGAGGTCGAATGTTTCCTCTAACTTACCGTCGATTCGACATTTGGCGGGTTTCGTGAGAGAATATTGGGGCAAAGGAGCAACAAGCGTAAGGATTGAGACCTCTCCCAGCCGAATCCTCGGCCGTTTGAATTCTCCTCCGACATTCGCCCCCACTGCTTGACATCAATAACCGCTACTCGTCAGAGGCCTCGACGCGCGCGTCGCAGGCACAGCCCTCGTCCACACTCTTCGTCGCCGGTTCCCACGAGACCTCATCGGCCGCACAAGGCGCCTGCCGCTGAGCTGCACGACCCGACGCCCATTGAGTTCACCGCCCTCGAGTTCGATCCGCGCATCGTCAGAGGGTTGACCGACTGCGGATTCGTCCGCACGACGCCGATTCAAAGTGCGGCCCTGCCCATCGTTCGGAGCGGGTCGGATTTGATAGGGTGCGCCGAGACCGGAACCGGCAAGACCGCCGCGTTCCTGTTGCCGATTATCGAACGGCTGCTCCGTTCGACAACGAGCTCCGCCAGTACGCGTGCGCTCATTCTCGCGCCCACGCGCGAGCTCGCATGCCAGATTGAGGAAGATTTCCAGGGCCTCGCCTATCACACGGGACTTTCGGTCGCGGCCGTGTATGGCGGCGTGGCTGCCGGTCCGCAGGACCGCGCGTTACGCGCGCCGGTGGACGTGGTGGTGGCGACGCCCGGCCGGCTGATCGATCACATGACGTGCGATCTCTGCCGGTTCGAGGGCCTCGAAGTCCTCGTCCTCGACGAGGCCGATCGCATGCTCGACATGGGCTTCTGGCCCAGCGTGCAACGCATTGTCGCCGCGACGCCCGCGAGTCGCCAGACACTGCTGTTCTCGGCCACCATGTCGGACGATGTCTTCAGGGTCGCGTCGGATCTCATGCGCGATCCGAAAATGGTTCAGGTGGGATCCGCGGGCATGCCCGCGACGACCATCACGCATCAGGTGGAGCACGTCGCGGGAACCGAGAAGGCCGCCTGGCTCGGGAAGTTTCTGCGTCACCGACAGGGCCCGGTGCTGGTCTTCGTCCGCACGAAGCGCGGCGCCGATCGCCTGGCTCGCCGGTTGTCTGCCTCGGGTATCTCCTGTACCGCGCTCCACGCCGATCGGACACAGCGTCAGCGGACCGCCGCGGTCGAAGGCTTCCGCGCGGGCCATTACAACGCGCTCGTCGCCACCGATATTGCAGCTCGAGGGCTCGATATCGACGGGATCGAGCACATCGTCAATTACGAAGTGCCGGATAGCCCGGACGCGTATGTCCACCGCGTCGGGCGGGCCGGACGCGCCGGTTCGACCGGCACGGCGCTGACCCTGGTCGCGCGCGAAGAAACTCGCGCGCTCGAGTCACTGGAACGCACCCTCAAGATCGGTCTCGTCACACCACACCGCGGCGATGCCGCCGCTGTCGTCATCACCTAAGTCAGGAGAGAGAGATGGGGCGCAAGCTGTTCGTAGGAAACCTGCCGTTCGACACAACAGAGGCGCAGCTTCAGGAGCTGTTCGAACGTGCAGGCACGGTTGAGACCGTGAATGTGATGCGTGACATGGCGACCGGCCGGCCTCGCGGGTTCGCGTTCGTCGAGATGGGCACCGAGGACGAAGCGCGGAAGGCCATCGACGAGCTGCACGAATCGCAGCTGGGTGGCCGGACGCTCACCGTCAACGAAGCGCGTCCCAAGCCCCAGTCGGGTGGTGGACCGCGCGGCGGCGGCGGTCAGGGCCGGGGCGGCCGCGGCGGCGGACGTCGCGATTTCGGCGGTGGCGGCGGACGTCGATCAGAACCTCGCTGGTAAAAGACGGCGCGCTCTGATCGCGCCACAGGAGGCCCCATGCGAATCTACGCCGCGGGTGCGCGTGTGCGGCAGCCGCAGTACGGCGCCGGCACGGTAACCGAAGCCAACGAACGACACACCGTGATCGATTTCGATGAGCACGGCGTGCGGACGTTTGTCACGATGATGGTGACGCTCGAATCAACAAACGAACCGGCTCCGCCATCGCGGAAGTCGGCTGCCAAGGGTGTCCGGCGTTCGCGCAAGCGGACACCAGCCGCCGAGCCGCCTACGCCTTCGTAGCCCTCGACAAAAAAGCCCGCCGATCGTGATCGGCGGGCACATGGTCGGACGAAAGGGGGTCTCGCGACCCCCTTTTTTTCTAGATGAGGCTCTGTGTCTCGCTGACGGCGCGGGCAATGTTGGTCAGCGCCAGCTCGACCAGCTTGCGGGAGGTCGCGAGGTTCATCCGCATGTGGCCTTGGCCACCGGTGCCGTACGTCGAACCTGCATTCATCTGCACCTTTGCGTGATCGATGAACCACTTCTCCATGATCACTTCGGGCGCAATCGGGGTCGGCGACGTCTTGCTCGCTTCGTCTGCCATCCGCTTCGCACCGATCTTGTCCATCACGGCGCTCACATCCAGCCAGGCCAGATAGGTGCCCTGCGCCTTCGTGTACTTGATCATCGGGATCTTGTCCCGGATGAACGACTCGGCAAAGTCATGGTTGCCGTCGACATACGGGAGCAACTGATCGAGCCAGTCGTCGCCCTCGGTAATGGCCGCTCGATTGGCAACCATGCCGAGCGTGCTCAGGTCGGCTCGGTTGTTCTCCTTGACCCGCGCGAGATAGTCCGGATTGGTCGAGAAGAACCAGGCCGCCTTCATGGCCGCCAGACCGAACGTCTTGCTCGCCGCCTTGAACGTGAGGCTGTTGTTGACGATGTCCTTGTTCGGGAGGCTGGCGAACGGCGTGTACTTCTGTCCCTTCGTGACGAAGTCGCAGTGGATCTCATCGGCGAGGACAATCACGCGGTGCTTGAGGCAGATCTCGCCCATCCGGGTGAGATCTTCCGGCGTCCAGCAATTGCCGGTCGGGTTCTGCGGGTTGCACAGGATAAACACGTTGGTGTCGCGGGCGCGGCGTTCGAAGTCGTCAAAGTCGATTGAATAGCGTCCGTTCACGACCGTCATCGGACTGTCAGACGCAATCGTGCGAGTATGTTTCAGATCCCCGTAAAAGCCGTTGTAGGTCGGCGTCGTCAGGAGGACCCTGGTTCCGGGAGGCGAAAAGGTCGCGAGCGCGGCGATGATGCCGGGGTGGACGCCGGTCGTCAGGATCACGGTGCTCGGATCGATCTCGAGTCCGTACCGCCGCTTGTTCCACGCGACGATGGACTCGATGTAGGACTTGGGCGTGTCCATGTAGCCCCAGACCTCGTGCTTGAGGCGCTCGGCGAGGGCCTTGCCGATGCAGGGTGCGGCCCTGAAGTCCATGTCCGCGATCCCCATCCCGACGGAAATGTTCTCCTTGCCGTACTTGGCGATCTGCTGATCCCACTTGACCGAGTCGGTTCCGACACGGCTGTAGATTTCATCGAAATCGTACTTGCCGTTGATCTTGGTGGCCGGTGCAGCGACGGCTGCGGCGGCCGCCAGTGAGGTTCCAGGTCCGACTGCGCCGACGAGTGCCGTCATTCCCGCGTTCCTCAGGAACGCCCTGCGATTGAGCCCGTTCTCTTGTGACATGCTGTTTGCTCCCTCGTGAGTCGGTTTCCTGCCGCCTCCCCGGAACTGATTAATACTACACTCCCTTGGCGCCCGCGGGGTGTCCTAAACGCCCACACGGCGGCCAGTTAGTCATGGGCGTAACCGCCCCTCTCTCAGTCGTGGAGATGCTATGGACCTGACGAATAGGCGCGGTTTTCTCGGGGCGTGGGTGTTGGGCAGCGGTGTTGTCTCCCCCTGGCCCCAATCTGCTGGCTCGGCGACGCCGGCGGTCCCCAGAGGATCGTTCAGCGTGCGGGATTTCGGAGCCGCAGCCGACGGACGGACCCTCGATACCCGCGCGATTCAATCGGCGATCGACGCGGCCGGGGCCATTGGCGGAGAAGTCTACTTCCCGGCCGGTACCTACTTGTCAGGGACTGTCTTTCTCAAGAGCCACGTGGCGCTGCGGCTGGAAGCGGGCGCCATCCTACTTGGAAGCCGCAATCGTGCCGACTATCCGGCGGTCAAACCCCGGCTTCGGAGCTACACCGACACGTATGTCAACCAGAGCCTGATCTACGGGGAGGATCTCGAGAACGTGGCCCTCGTCGGACACGGCACCTTGAACGGTCAGGGCGCCGCTTTCGAAGGCGACTATCCGGGACGGCCCTACATCGTGCGCATGATCAATTGCCGGAACGTCCGCGTGTCAGATCTCACGATGGTCGATTCGGCGATGTGGGTGCAGCACTATCTCGCCTGCGAAGACGTGGCCATTCGAGGCCTGACAGTCCGCAGCCGCGTCAACGCCAATAACGACGGCATCGATATCGACGCGTGTCAGCGCGTCCGGATCTCCGATTGTGACATCTGGTCCGGCGACGATTCCATCGTGATCAAAAGCACCATCGATCGTCCCTGCCGTGATGTCACTGTCACTAATTGCACGGTGAGCAGCCTCTGCAACGGCTTCAAGCTGGGCACCGAGAGCGTCGGAGGTTTTGACAACATCGTGATCAGCAACTCGACCGTCTACGACACCAACATTTCGGCGGTTGCCCTCGAAGAAGTGGACGGGGGCGCGCTGGAGAACGTGCAGATTTCAGGCATCGCCATGCGCAATGTGAAGTCGGCGTTGTTCCTGCGTCTGGGGAATCGCGCGCGCCCGATCTACGAGGGCGCACCGAAGCCGGGAGTGGGGAGTTTTCGGAACGTGATCATCCGCGATATCCAGGCGTCGGGATTGAACAAGGTCGGCACCGCCATCGCGGGCCTGGCCGGGCGAGCGTTGGAAAATGTGACGCTGTCCAACATTCACCTGCGCGTCGAGGGAGCAGGGACGCGTGCCGACGCAGCACGGGACATTCCGGAGCAGGAGGCCGCCTATCCCGAGTACGGCATGTTCGGCGTGCTGCAGTCCTACGGCATCTACGCCCGTCATGTGAAGGGGCTGCAGCTCCGAGACATTCGGGTCAGCACGGAACAGGATGACCAAAGGCCGGCCCTCGTGTGCGACGACGTCGAGGACCTGACGGTGTCATACCTGCAGGCGCCCGCGGGAAGTCCGGTCATCGTCCTTCGCAACGCACGTAACGGCTGGCTCGACGGCAATCGGGCGGCAAGAGGCGCCGACACCTATCTGCGCATCGAGGGCGAGCATTCCGAAGCCATTCGCGTGGCCGCGAACGATTTCGGTCAGTCGACGAAGGCCGTCGATGTCGGCAGCGATGTCCGCACGGGTGCGCTCGTCACGAAGTAGAATGGCTGGGATTCACTGACCAACCGACGGAGGAGCATTAATGGATACGATCGTTTCGGCTGTGGTGGGACTCGTACTCGTTGGCCTCGCGGCCATGCCCGCGGGAGCGGCCGATCTCAAGGTGGGTGACAAGGCGCCCGACTTCAAGCTGCAGGCATCCGATGGAAAGACGTACTCGCTGTCGGACTTCAAGGGCAAGCAGGCGATTGTCATCGCGTGGTTCCCGAAGGCCTATACGAAGGGATGCACCATCGAATGCAAGTCGCTGGCCGAGCATGGCGACATGATCAAGAAGTACGACACGACCTACTTCATGGCGAGTGTGGATGCGCTCGAGGACAACAAGGGATTCGCCGCGCAGGAGCATGCGGACTTTCCTCTGCTCAGCGACCCCACCAAAGAGGTCGCCGCCGCGTACGGCGTCCTCGGCGAGAGCGGCATGGCCAACCGGTGGACGTTCTACATCGGTGCGGACGGCCGGATTCTCGCGATCGACAAGGCCGTCAAGCCGGCCACGTCGGCCGAAGACATGGCGACCAAACTCGGCGAACTGAAGATCGCGGCGCGTCACTGAGCCCCGCGTGGCGCGATCGGCATGGACCGCCGGTTGACGCGGATCCTCGATGACATCCCGTCCTGAAGCGCTCCGCGTCGCCGGACGCGGCGCCCTGCTCGGCGCGGCGGCCTGGATCGCGTACGGCACGGTCGAGTACTTCCTGTGGTCGCTCATGCCTCGCATCGAGCGGTCATATTGCAGCGGCTCGCCGCTCGAGTGGAGCCAGGATCTGGCCGCCATCCTGCTCTACCCCATCGTCGGAGCACTCGTCGGATCACTCGCCGCTTTGCTTCATCTAATGCGGGCCGGTCATCCGGATCGGCCCTCACACTCCACCGCCGGACCGTTCGTCATCGCCGCGAGCGTGGCATGCCTTGCGCTCGCGTCAGCGGCGGGGGTTGTCGCGCAGCTCGACATCCGGGGCAGTGCCCGCGCCATGTTCATGGCGGCGATGGGCGTCGCGACTGGCCTGACGGTCACGGCGCTGGTCAATCGATTCAACAAACCGATCTCCTCGCTCACGAATCCCTGGCTCGTTTCTGTCGTGCTGCTCGGCCTTCCGGCGTTTGCCAGTCGCGCCTGGACTGGCGACGCGCGGGTTCCCATCTACCTGGGCGCGCTCCTGTACCTCGTGACGCTGACGGCGCTCGTCGCGCTGAACCTGCGACGAGAACGAATGTCGGACCGCGTTACCGACCAGGCGCACGATGACGGACCATCACCGGCCGGCCGCCTGCTTCGGGCGACGCTTGCGTGTGCGGCAGTGGTTGCCGTTGGTTGGACGGCGGATCGGTCGGGCTACCTGTACGCGCCAGGCCTCGAGGCCGCGCCGCCGACGTCGACCCGTCCGAACGTCATCGTTCTGGTCATGGATACGGCGCGTGCTGAAAATCTCTCGCTTTACGGCTACGACCGCGACACGACGCCCAATCTGCGACGCTTCGCTCAATCGGCCACGGTCTACACTCGCGCCACGTCCGCCTCGAACTACACGCTCAGCAGTCATGCGTCGCTCTTTACCGGACTGCTCCCATCCTCGCACGGGGCCTATCCCGGAGATCCGACACGCCACGTTCCTGTCGCGGCCGGCGGATACGGCCTCGCCGATCGATTCGTCACGCTGGCCGAAATGCTGAAGTCGCGGAGCTACTTCACGGCAGCGGTCATCTCGAACTACGGCTTCGCCAGCGAGGGGTACAACCTCGACCAGGGCTTCCACCGCTTCGTCGTGCAGTCGCACCGATGCGTCGCGCCCGCACCCAGCTCCTTCTTGCGGTTCGTCGCCGATCGCTGGACGACTGGCGCGGGAGTGACGTGGCAGCCTCCTCCATATGACAGTGCGGCGCGCATCAATAGGGACGTCGGCGCGCTTTTGGATCGCATCGGCCGCAACGGTCAGCGATTCTTTCTCTTCGTCAACTACATGGACGTTCACTGGCCGTACGCGCCGCCCCCGCCGTTCGACACGCTCTTTCCGGGCAAAGACGCCACCTTCGATCGGAGCGGTTACGTTGACCTCCGCAATGCCGTCCTTCGCGGAGAGCGGAAGGTCACCAGCAAGGAACGGAACCATCTGCTATCGCAGTACGACGGAGGGCTCGCGTTCCTCGATGAAGAGATGGGAAAGCTTCTCCACCGACTCGCTCGGCGGACTGACTACGACGATTCGCTCATCATCGTCACGGCGGACCATGGCGAGGCCTTCGGGGACAAAGGATTCGTCGAGCACGGCACGTCGGTCTACGACGATCAGATCCGCGTGCCGCTCATCATCAAATATCCTCGTTCGCGCGAAGCCCGCGTCGTGCGCGATCCGGTCAGCCTGATCGACATCCTGCCCACGGTGGTCGATCTCCTGGACACCGAGGCGCCCCGCGGCACCGAGGGGCGAAGCCTGGTCGCGACGTCGAACCAGGCGCTCCGGCCCGTCATCGCCGAATCGTTTCCTCGCACCGTCTTCCGGCGCCTCGGGCCACGAGGCGACCGCGTGCAGCGTGCGATCGTTGCGGGCCCGCTCAAGCTGATCAGCTCGTCGACGGGAGAGCGAGAGCTCTACGATCTCGACCGTGACCCGCACGAGACGACAGACCTCTACCGGCCCGACAATCGCGCGGCGATCGAACTCCAGAAGAGCCTCGACGCCTGGCTGACCTCGCTCGCGGCAAGCGATCAGGGCGCACCGGTGACGGACCCTGAGACGCTGGAGCGGCTTCGATCGCTCGGTTATATCAAGTGAGTCAGGACGATGATGGGGCGTCTGCATCTGGACAAGGATGTGGGAGCGGTCATCAGTTCGCGCATCATAGGACCGCAGGATCCCAGACCTGAAGGTCTGGGCTACGAATACTACGAATACAACCAATGCACGCTGGAAGGCGAGGCCAGATCTTCAGGTCTGGCCACACCGGCCAATCACGCCGTTGCCGCCGCCGGAATCCCGTTCTTCGCAATCTCCAGCATGGCCGCCGCGAACGTATCGACTTCCTCGAGCATCGAGTAGATGTTCGGCGTCACGCGAATCCCCTGGTAGTCGTCGCGATTGATCGCGACCACGATGATTCGATACTTGTCCCAGAGGTACGAGGTGATCTGTTTCGGGTCGATGCCCTCGATGCCGACGAGCGCCAGTCCCCAGGTCTGTCCCGCGTCGAGGTTCGAGTAGATCTTGATGCGCGGATTCACCTTCACCTGATTCGCCCAGCGGAGCGTCAGGAAGCGGAGACGTGCCGCCTTCCGCTCGGCGCCCACGGCTTGATGGAATGCCAGGGCCTCGGCAATCGCGGCCTTCGTCGCCGCGGGACTGGTCCCGATCTCCTCGAACTTCCTGATGTCCTTGTCCTCGCGCTCCGGCGCCGCCTGGAGCGGCCACGTGTTCGCAATCCGATCCTTCCGCACGTACAGGAACCCGGTGCCCGTCGGCGCCAGGAGCCACTTGTGCAGGCTGGTGCCGTAGTAGTCGCATTCGAGGTCCCGAAGCTTGTAGGGGAAATGCGCCACCGCGTGCGCGCCATCGACGACGGTGACGATGCCGCGCTGGCGGGCCATGCGACTCAGTTGCGCGACCGGGAAGAGCTGGCCCGTGAGATTCGTGATGTGACAGAAGTGCAGCACCTTCGTTTGCGGCGTAATCGCCTTTTCGAAGCGGTCGTACAAGTCCTGCTGGGTCGTCGGCACCGGGAAATTGAGCCGTGTCACCTTGATCTTGTCGCGGCGCATCCGCTGATCCCACGTGGTCAGCATGCGGGGATAGTCCTGCTCGGTCGTGATGACCTCGTCGCCCGGCTTGAGATCGAGCCCGTTCTGGGCGATCTGCAGCGATTCGCTCGAATTGCGGGTAATCGCCATCTCTTCGGTGTCGCATCCGAACTCGGCGGCCAGTCGTCGTCGCACCGTCTCGATGTTCTTCTCGAGGAGCGTGCGGTGGTAGACGGGCGCCTGGTTCGAGTAGTCCAGGTAACGCTTGTACGCCTCGTGCACCACGCGCGGGCTCGGGCAGCTGTTCCCGTTATTGAGGTTCGTCAGGGTGCGATCGAGCGTGAACGCCTCCTGAATCTCGCGCCAGTAGAACTCGTCCTGCGCAACATCTTCGGCCGAGCGATCGGCCACGGCCGCCGAGGCGGCCTCCACGTCTTCGAGCCCGCTCGCCTTCATCGCGAACATCGTCGACCCGATGGCGCCGCTCATCCGAAGAAAGCTTCGTCGACTCCACATCGTCACACCCTCCTCCTCGCGAGGCTTGTCGTCCACAGGTTGTACCGCCGTCCCCGCTCTTGAGCCTTACGCCCTGAGCCGACAGGCTCCAGTTCAGTCTTTCCCCGTGGGCGGGCCGGGGCACAGGATACACGGTCTGAGCTTGACAATCGAAGGAAAGCTCAGCAGTACGCCGGTCGGTCGCTGACCCTGATCGTTCGTCATTCCCCCCTGGCGCATTGTCGTCACGTTTCCTTCACTTGGAGTGGTTGGATTTCAGGCTGAATAAGCCGCTGACTCGCCACGATTGCATCTGGCTGGCACAGGCTCACCCGTGGCTTTGCGGTCGAGCCCTCTCAATTACTACAGCTTCGCGCAACCAATGACGGCGTAGGGGGCGTTGGCACCACTCTCCGTCTCGTGAGCACGCCCACATCGGGATCCGCCGTCTCCTCCTCGGCCGCAGTTGCTGGTTTCTCGGAGCCGCTCCAATAGTTCACCCAGGAACGCCCTTCGATCTTCGCGGGGCGGGGTGCCATATCGCAGCGCTTTTTGTCAGACCATCCTCCGAAAAAGGCCGCGGGCGAACAACTCGCGGCCTGCCCACCTCGCTGTTCCGTCGCGTCACACGGATGTCTCAGCGCGGCACAGCGAAAGATGGCAGTCCGTGCCACTCGACGCGCGAACCGCCCTTCCTTTTTGCGTTTTGCTAAGGATTTCGAGGATTTTAGAGGATCTGGACATTTGGCCCCGCCGTTGCTCTCTAGACGGCCAGCCCGGGTTGACGAGGCGCCCGGCAACGAGAGGCTGTATGGCTCAATCTGCAAGCAAGGTTGTCGTCGGCGTCATCGCAGTCTCGGTGCTCGTGCTCTTGTACCGTCTGCATCCCGTGCTGGGCGTCGCTGCCTTGGGAATTCTCGTGTGTGTTGCCCTCACCCGAGGCGCCGTCACCAGCTCACGCTAGCCGCTCTTACGCCCCTCGAATCGGTCCGTCGACTTCGTGCGACGGACCGACCCCCCTCTTGGAGAACCAACGTAATTCTTAAGAACTACCTAGCGCTTGTAGTCGGTCAGGTAAGCCGGCACTTCGAGGCCTGGTGCAAGGAGCGGATCGGCAATCGGTGCACCCGCTGTGAGCGTCAACGGCACGACGCCGGCCCAGACTGGCCGGCTGTAGTCGCTTTCCTGATCCTTCGGCGGCCCGGTCCTGACCTTTGCGGACGCCTCCGTCAGCGGCACGCCGACCACGAGCGTCGCGGCCATCTCGTTTTCGCTCGGCTGCCGCGCATCGTCCCACCTGCCCTGGACCACGTGCTCGACCGTCGCGCGCAGCGCCGCGAGCTTTTCCGCCCGATCGGTCACGATGCGGCCGGTGCCGAAGATGACCGCGGAACGATAGTTCATCGAATGGTTGAACGCGGAGCGCGCCAGCACGAGGCCGTCCAGAAGCGTCACGGTGATGCAGACGTCAACGCCCGAGCCAATCGTTCCCAGCATCCGGCTGATCGCCGACCCGTGGATGTAGACCGTGTCGCCCACACGCGCGAACAGCGCCGGGATAACGAACGGCTTGCCGTCGCTGACGAATCCCACGTGCGCAACCAGACCCTCGTCCAGGATGGACTCGAGCGTCGCACGGTCGTACTTGCCGCGTTCGGGATGGCGCTTGACCGTCGTGCGGTCGGTGACGGGAATCTCACGGCTGATCGGCATGATGCTTTCCTTGGGACGTGACTTTTGTTACAGTACGTACAACGTTTTATGACAGTACAACAATATATCCGGGGACCCGGCGCGGTCAACATCGTGCAGTCGATCGAGGCCGCCGTCGACGCGGGCCGCTGCCCGCCCGGCACCCTGCTGCCGCCGATTCGCGATGTGGCGGCCACCCTCGACGTCAGTCCGACAACGGTCGCCGCGGCATATCAAACGCTGCGCCTCCGGGGCATCGTCACCGCCCAGGGGCGACGTGGCACACGGATCGCCAATCGACCGGCCATGCGGTTCCCAGCCCGGCAGGCCCTCCCCGCCGGCGTTCGCGATTTGTCGGAAGGCAATCCGGACGCGCGGCTCCTGCCTCGTCTTCAGCCCGGCCTGGGAAAACTGTCGCCGGAGCCGCGGTTGTACGGCGGAGAGCTCAACTTCCCTGGCTTGATCGCCTTCGCCAGGCGCCGCTTCCTGGCCGATCGCATTCCCGCACACGATGTGACCGTCGTCAGCGGAGCGCTGGACGGCATCGAGCGTGTGCTCGACGTGCATCTCCGGGCGGGCGATGCCATTGCGGTCGAGGATCCGTGCTTCTACGGCATCCTGGATCTCCTGGCCGCGAGAGGGTTGACGCCCATTCCGGTCCCGATGGATGGAGAAGGGATCGCGCCCGAGCCGTTATCGCGGGCGTTGAGAGCAGGTGCGCGCGGACTCATCGCGACCCCGCGGGCGCAGAATCCGACCGGGGCCGCTTTCACGCGCCGCCGCGGTGAGCAGTTGAAGGCCGTGCTCGATCGGTTTCCGGAAGTGCTGCTGATTGAGGACGACCACGCGGGGCCGATCGCAGGAGCGCCGGCCATCACGCTGATCGACGCGCGACGCGCTCGATGGGCGGTCGCCCGATCGGTGTCGAAATTTCTCGGACCCGACTTGCGGGTCGCCCTCATCGCGGGCGATGCCTATACGGTTGGACGGCTCGAAGGGCGCCTGGCTATCGGCATCAGATGGGTCAGCCATGTGTTGCAGGAGCTCGTGCTGATGCTCTGGTCTCGGCCTGACACGGCGCGGCTCCTCGCTCGTGCGGAGGCAACATACGCTCGCCGTCGCACTGCGCTGATGGACGCGCTGTCGAAGCAGGGCATCGGGTCGACTGGCGGATCGGGTCTGAATGTCTGGATACCGGTGCAGGACGAATCGAACACTGTGCAGGCGCTGCTCGAAGCAGGGTGGGCCGTCGCCGCCGGCGAGCGCTTTCGACTGGAATCGGCGCCCGCTATTCGCGTGACCACGGCGGCGCTCGACGAGCAGGATGGCCGGAAGTTCGCGGCCGATCTGGCGAGGGCTATGGCGCCGACACACAGGAGTCTGACGGCTTGACATAGTTCTTGGTGCCTAGTTCATACGAAGTTCTTGGTCCTCAAAGGAACTCGGCACTAAGAACAAAAGCACTAAGAACTACAGAAGTTACAGTTCCAAACGTCGCAGTCGAAGCGCATTGCCAATTACGGACACCGAGCTCAGAGTCATCGCCGCGCTCGCCCACATCGGACTCAGGAACTGTCCGGTGAAGGGATAGAGCACGCCGGCGGCCACCGGCACACCGATGGCGTTATAGACAAACGCGAGGAACAGATTCTGTCGAATGTTCCGCATCGTCGCGCGGCTGAGCCTGCGCGCCCGGACGATGCCGCGAAGATCGCCTTGGACGAGTGTGATGCCCGCGCTTTCCATGGCGACGTCCGTCCCCGTGCCCATCGCGATCCCCACCGCGGCTTCCGCCAGGGCCGGCGCATCGTTGATCCCGTCGCCCGCCATGGCGACCACCGCGCCCCGCCCCTGCAACTCCCGCACGATGTCGCGCTTGGCGGCCGGGAGCACCTCGGCCCTGACTTCCCCGATCCCGAGTATGCGCGCGACGCTCTCCGCGGTCCTTTTCGTATCGCCGGTCACCATGACGATCCGAAGGCCTTCCGATTCGAGCGCGCGAAGGGCATCCGGCGTCGAGGCCTTGATCGGATCCGACACGCCGATCAGCGCGGCAAGACGACGATCGATCGCCACGAACACGACGGTCTGCCCTTCGCCGCGGAGATGATCCGCCTCCTGTTCAGCGTCACCGGGTGACACCCCGCTCGCTCGCATCAACGGACCGGTCCCGATGACGACGTCGTGGTTCTCAATCCGTCCTGCGACTCCTCGACCGGTTTCGGATCGAAAGTCGGAGACTGCCGGCAGCTGAATGCCTCGTTCCTTCGCGGCCGACACGATCGCAGCCGCGAGCGGATGCTCGCTCGCCTGTTCCAGCGCCGCGGCGACGCGCAGGACATCGGGTTCGGCGAACCCGTCGCCCACGATCAGCCGACTGAGGCGCGGCTTGCCTTCCGTCAACGTGCCCGTCTTGTCGATCACGAGCGTGTCGACAGTCGACAGGCGCTCGAGCGCTTCGGCGTTCTTCACCAGAACGCCGGCCGAGGCCCCCCGCCCGGTGCCCACCATGATGGCCATCGGCGTGGCGAGACCGAGGGCGCACGGACACGCGATGATGACGACGGCCACAGCGCTCAAGAGCGCAAACGCCAGACGCGGCTCCGGCCCGCGAACCGACCAGACGACGAGTGCGAGGAGCGCGACCAGCACGACCGCCGGCACGAAGTACTCGGCAATCCGGTCGGCCAGCCGCTGAATGGGCGCGCGACTGCGCTGCGCCTCGCTGACCATGCGCACGATCTGCGCGAGCAGGGTCTCGCTCCCCACGCGTTCGGCGCGCATCGTCAAGCTGCCTGTGCCATTGACGGTACCGCCTGTCGCGCGCATCCCCGGCACTTTCTCGACGGGAATGGGTTCGCCGGTGACCATCGATTCGTCCACGGCACTCCGCCCGTCGACGACCTCGCCGTCCACCGGAACCCGCTCGCCGGGCCTGACGCGAACGATGTCGCCGACGCGGACCTCGGCCAGGGGAACATCCAACTCCGATTCATCTCGAACGACACGCGCAGTCTTCGGCGCCAGGCCGAGCAGTTGACGAATGGCGGCGCTCGTCCGGCTCCGCGCGCGCAGTTCGAGGACCTGCCCGAGGAGCACGAGGACGGTAATCACGACCGCCGTGTCGAAGTAAGGTTCGACGACCCCGTGCATCCTGAAGCCGGCAGGGAAGATGCCGGGTGCGAGGGTCGCTGCGAGGCTGTAGAGGTAGGCCGAGCCGACGCCGAGCGCGATCAGCGTGAACATGTTGGCGCTGCGGTTGACGATGGATGCCCATCCCCGCTCGAAGAAAGGCCAGCCGGCCCAGAGCACGACCGGCGTCGCCAAGGCGAGCTGCAGCCAGTTGGCGGATGGGCCGAGGACGCGCGTAGCTCCGCCGCCAGTGATCAGATCGCCCATCGCCAGGAGCACGACCGGCAACGCGAGCGCCGCACCAATCCAGAATCGTCGTGTCATGTCCACGAGCTCGGGATTCAGCGCATCGTCCAGCGACACCGTCCGCGGCTCGAGCGCCATGCCGCAGATCGGACATGCGCCGGGTCGGTCGCGCACGATCTCGGGATGCATCGGGCAGGTGTATTCAGTGCGCTGCTGAACGGTCGAAACGTCCGTCTCGAGCCCCATGCCACACTTCGGACATGCGCCCGCACGCGCGATTCGCACTTCCGGGTGCATCGGGCACGTGTAGATAGTGGAATCGGCGGATGCCGGCGAGGCCGGTGGTACGCTCGCGGACTTCGCCTTCAGCCACTTCGCGGGATCGGCCTTGAACTTGGCTTCGCAGCCCCCACAGCAGAAGTAATAGGTCTTGCCGCTGTGCTCGTGGTGAAATCGTGCCCGCGCCGGATCCACCGTCATCCCGCAGACTGGATCGATCTGCTCGACCGGAGCCACGCCAGTCCGTTCTACCGTCGTCTCTGAATCCATGCGTTGACTATGATGCTATCAGGCTACGGGCTTCAGGCTACCGGCTGCTGGCAGAAGGTGCCGCCTGACCAGACCCAGGCTGCTAGGTAATAGGTGTGAGCTGACAGCTGACCCTCAACTGATAACTGAAACCGGCCCTCCATGCCCTACACACTCCTCACCCACCTCGATGAACCGCGGGTCGACCAGCTTTGCCGCCTGTATCGAAACGAATGGTGGACCTCGGAACGACGGCGTGAGGATGTGCTGAGGATGCTCAAGTACACAGACGCTGTCGTGGCCTTCGCGGATCCCGACACCAGCCGCCTCGTGGCGTTCGCTCGCATCCTGAGCGATCGCGTCTTCAAGGCCTTCATCTTCGACGTCATCGTCCACCCGAACCATCGGGGCCGAGGGCTCGGACGCATTCTATTCGACGCCGTCATGAGTCATGAGATGGTCGCGAACGTCGAGCACGTGGAACTGTATTGCCGGCCGGAACTCGAAGTGTTCTACGAACGGTGGGGATTTACGAGCCAGCTGGGGGATCTCAAGCTGCTGCGACGGATCAAACAGGCCTAAGGCTCAGGGGCGCAAGGCGCAGGGGACCCAAGAACCAAGCACAAAGAACAAAGAACTAGCAGGTTCTCCCTACTTGATCTTCTCGTACTCTTTCCTCGCTTCAACCAGCATCGGCAGGTCCTGATCCGCATCTTTCCAGAGCGCGAAGAAATCCTGATACGCCTTGCGGGCCCTGGCCGTGTCGCCCAGCTTCGCGGCCGCACGTCCCAGGCCGAGTTGCCCGAGCGGAACGAAGCGAGTCAACCAGTTTGAACCGATGAGTTTCTGGAACTCTGCCGCGGCCTCCTGATATCGGCCGGCTTCAAAGAACGCTCGCGCTCTGGTGTAGAGGACGCCGAAATTGAACTCGCCATAGGGTATCGCCGACTGCAAGAGCTCGATCGCCCTGGCCGGATTGCGCTTGTTCGTCTCGATGAGAGCACTCACCACCGGTATGCCGACATTGGTCACGAGCGTGTCCGTCGCGGGAAAACCCTGCCGGGCCCGATCGAGCCATTGCGGAGCGTCGCCGGCACCGGCAATCGCACTGACTCGTGCTCTTGCCAGCAGAACCTGGGGTGTGATGACAATCTTCATTGCCGATCCTGCAGTCGTGATCGCCCTGGACACGTCTCCGTACCACGCTTCACTTTCGGCCTGCACGAGGAGCGTCATGGCCGCAGCTTCAGGCGATCCGGCGCTCTTGAGCGCCGCGGACCGGCGCTCCTGGAAAGCTACAGATTCTTTGAGCTTCCCCAGGCATATCGCCAGAAGGCTTTGAAGATCCAGCGCGAGCTCCTCATCATGCGCGTGCAGCCAGGACATCTCCTTGTCAAGCGGGGCGGCATCTCCTGTGAGGTAGGCAATCTCGGCTAGATGCCGGTGAAGGTTGCTGTCATCGATCCCGCGGGCGATAGCCTGTTCCGCGATCGCCTTGGCCTCGCTCATTCGATTCAATCGTCGGAAGCTGAAGACGAGATTCTGATAGCCGAACACCTGGTCGGGATCGAGCCGGACAGCTGCGCTTGCGTTTTCGAGCGCCTTCTCAGACTGGCCCGTCTGCAGATACAAGACCGCGAGGTTGTTGTAGGGCGTCGATTCGCGAGGATAGGTCTGTTTCCAGAGATTGTACGTCTCAATAACCTTCGGCAGGTCGCCGGTGACCGTGTCGTGGTACCGAGCAGCGATGTAGAGACGTTCGGGTTCGCTGGCGCGATCTCGTCGCTCGAATGCTTCGGTGAAGTATCGGACTGCCTCTGCATCATCAAACAGATTTGAATAACTGGCCGCTAACCGCGCGTAAGCGAGCGCGAAGTTTGGATCGAGCTCGATGGCTCGCTTGTAGAACGGGATTGACCCACGTTCGTTGCCCTTGTTCCGCGTCTCTTCGGCAATGCTGAACGCCTTGAACGCCTCGAGCGACGACGTCGTCGCGTTCTCCAGAGGCGCGTTGTACTTCTTGATCGACGCAAGCGACTCGCCGAGCTTCCCGCGCAGGTTCGCGGCGGCCTCGCCCACCGCTTTGATGACGCCTTCCTTGTTGGTCGCTTCAACCTGTTCCCGGGCGATCGTGTCGCCCGTCTGGCAATTCACGGCGTTCACCGCGATCACGTACTGGCTGCCCAGACCGGTGATCGACCCTTCGAGCATCGCCTTGAGCGCCTGACGCTGGCAGAGATCGCGCGCGATCGATCCGGTCACCCTTTCGTCCGCCTTGCGCCCCATCAGAGGAAGCGCCTGGCGGACACGCTCGTCGGGAAAGATGTTGAGGTACGGCGATTCCTCCAGCTTGACGGCCAAGGCCTGCTTCAGCGTCCCGTCGAAGAGCGGCTCACCCGTCGTGTTGACGAAGTCCGCCAGCAGCACCGTGTCGCGCTCGGTCAATGCGGGCGCGCGGCGTGACGTCACGAAGAAACCGGCAACAGCTGCGGCGACGACCGCAGCCGCGGGCACGTAGAGCTTCCAGCGCTTCGCCAGTCCGGACGGCTTTCCGACGACTGGCGTGCTCATCTGGACTGACTGGCCCGATCCGCTCTGGCGCTGCGCGCGTTTGAGATCCGCGCGGAGATCCGCAGCGCTCTGATACCTGATCTCCCGATCCTTCTCGAGCAGACGGTAGATGATGCGTTCGAGGTCCGGCGACACCGCGGGATTGAGCCGAACGGGCGGTGTCGGAATCTTGTTCAGAATCGCTTCGAACACGACCGCCGACGTGTCGCCGCCGAATGGCAGCGTCCGCGTCGCCATTTCATAGAGCACGACGCCAAAGGAGAAGAGGTCTGTTCGCGCGTCCACATCCTTGCCGCGCGCCTGCTCCGGCGACATGTACGCCACCGTGCCCAGCGTGGTCCCCGGTCGCGTAATCAGCGCCTCGCTCGGCGCCGCCATCGTCGCCGCGAAGTCGTCCTCCGCGTGTGACGGCTGCGCGCTGGTCGTCAACTTGGCGAGGCCGAAGTCCAGGATTTTCGCGTGGTTCCGATCGGTGACGAAGATGTTGGCAGGCTTGATGTCGCGATGGACGATGCCCTTGCTGTGCGCCGCGTCGAGCGCATCGGCGATCTGCACGGCGAGCTCGAGGACCAGCTCCTGGTCCATCGGTGGTCCCGCAATGCGGTGTTTGAGGGTCTTGCCTTCCAGCCGCTCCATGACGATGAAATGCTGACCGGTGGCCTCGACCTGCCCGATGTCGTGGATGGTGCAGATGTGGGGATGATTGAGGGCAGAGGCCGCGCGAGCTTCGCGCTGGAAGCGCTCGACCGCCTGGGGGTCTCTCGACATGTCGAGCGGCAGAAACTTGAGCGCAACGTGACGACCGAGTCGAAGATCTTCGCCTTCGTAGACGACACCCATCCCGCCGCCGCCAAGCTTGTCGAGGACACGGTAGTGAGAGACGGTCTGACCGGTCATGTCACGAAGGTTGCAGGGTCACAGGGTTTCAGGGACACAGAGCAAGAGTCGAAGTGTTTCAAGAGTTTAAGAGTTCAAGAGTTGCAGACTCAGAAAGCTACGAGCAATGAATCCGCACGAAGAACGCAGAACTCGCACTAAGAACCAACCCCTAAGAACTAAGAACTACTTGATCGCCTCATATTCCTTCTTCGCGGCGATCAGGATTGGCACATCCGGATCCGCATCCTTCCAGATCGCGAAGAAATCCTGGTACGCCTTCCGGGCTCGCGCCGTATCGTTCATCGTTGCCGCCGCGCGCGCAAGGCCGACGTGGGCGAGGGGATAATAGCGCGCGGACGCGAACGGACCGAGAATGCTGTCCATGTTGGATTCGTCGATCATCCCTTGAAATTCCGATAGAGCGTCGCCAGCCCGGCCGGCCGCCAGGAGCGCAGAACCTCTCGTATAACGCACGCTGTAATAGAAGCGATCGTAGGCCTTCGCCGGCTCCAGGAGTTCGATGGCTCGTGTCGCGTTACCGCGCCCGAGCTCGATGAGGGCGCTCACAGAAGGCACCCAGATGGCGTTGAAGATCGTGTCCGTAGGGGGGATTCCCTTCGCAAACCGATCGAGGGCGCGCGTGGCCTCATTGAAGGATCCAGCTCCTGCGAAGACGGTTGCGGCGAATCCGAGCGGGACACGCGTGTCCGACACCGCAAGCCCCTCATTGGCCAGTGTGCGCGCCCTGGCTGCATTGCCGAACGCGGCCTCGGAGTCGCCCATTTCCAGCACGTTCAGCGCCGCCGCCTCCTGGTAGCCGGCCACTTTGTACGCGTTCACCAGCTTCGCATTGGTCTGCCTGAGCCGGGCCAGCTTCCCCGAATAGGTCAGGACAATCTGCTCGGCCTCGAGCGCGCTCATGGGGTCGTGAGCGGCCAGCCATTCCGTTTCTCGTTGCTGTGAGGCGCTGTCTCCTTGAAGAAATGCGGTGACCAGCAGGATCACATGAGCCGCGGATCCGCCGAGCTGGCGATCGATGGCCAGCCGCAGGATGCTCTTCGCCTCCTCGGGTTGCTTGTTCAACAGGTACGCGACAGCGGCGTTTTGATACGGAAGTGACGCATGCGGGCCCAGCCGCAAGGCTTCCCGAGCCTCCCTGAGTATTCCCTCTTTCTGCCCAATCTGGACGTAGAGTGAACAGAGATTGTTGTGCGGGGTCCACTCTCGGGGATAGGTCTCAGCCCACAACTTGTAGGTGTCTATCGTCTTGGGAATATCGCCGGCAATGTCCTGATAGTAGCGGGCCGAGATATAGAGGCGTTCCGGTTCGCTCACCCGATCGCGCCGGTTGAACGCCTCGGTGAAGTAATGGGCCGCCAGACTGATCTCGCCGGTGTTGTTGTAGGCGCCGCCCAGTCGCGCGTATGCAACCGCAAAGTTCGGGTCGAGCTCGATCGCCCGCTTGAAGAAAGGCACCGCCCCTTTATCGTCACCCTTGTCGCGCATTTCCTCGCCCAATGAGTAGGCCTTCAACGCTTCGAGCGATGACGTCGTGGCGCTGCTCAATGGTGCGTCATAGTGCTTGATCGACGCCAGCGACTCGCCAAGTTTTTCGCGAAGGGTCAACGCGGCCGCGCCAAGCGACGACAGCACCTGCTCCTTGCTGGCCGCTTCCGTCTGCGCGCGCGCAATGGTGTCGCCGCTCTGGCAGTTGATGGCGTTCAGCGCCACGACATACTGGCTGCCGAGCCCCGTGATCGACCCTTCGAGCAGCGCCTTCAGACCCTGGCGCTGGCAGAGATCGCGCGCGATCTGCCCGTTCACACGATCGTCACGGCTCTTGCCCATGAGCGGAAGAGTCTGGCGGACCTGCTCGTCGGGATAGATGTTCAGATAGGGCGACTCCTCGAGCTTCACCGCGAGCGCCTGTTTGAGCGTGCCGTCGAAGAGCGGCTCGCCGGTCGTGTTCACGAAGTCGGCAACGAGCACCGTGTCTTTTTCCGTGAGCGCCGGCGCTCTACGCGAGGAAAAGAGAAAAGCTGCGCCGGCGGCGAGACCGATGAGCGCCGCGGCCGGCACAAAGAGCTTCCACCGACTCGTGCGAGGCGGCGATGCGACTGACGGTTGTGAGGCCGCTGTGGCCGCGACCGTGGAAGCCGCTGCCGCCGATGGAACACTGCCGGGCGCCGGAGTCGCGCCGCTCGTCGAGGAGACCGAGGCCGAGGAAACCGACAGCGATCGATCGGAACCGCTCTGCCGCTGGGCGCGCTTCAGGTCCGCACGCAGGTCCGCAGCCGTCTGATACCGCACTTCGCGGTCTTTTTCGAGCGCGCGATTGATGACCCGCTCGAGCTCCGGCGACGCGGAGGGGTTGAGGCGCACAACTGGCGTCGGCTGCCGGTTGAGGATCGCGTCGAACACGACGGCACTCGTATCGCCCTGGAATGGCAGAGTACGCGTGACCATCTCGTACAGAACGACACCGAAGGAGAAGAGGTCGCTGCGCGCATCCACGTCCCTGCCGCGCGCCTGCTCGGGCGACATGTACGCGATCGTCCCAAGCGTCACGCCTGGGCCCGTGACAAACGCTTCCGTCGGCGCTGCAATCGTCGCCGCCGACGCGTCGGCCGTCGCGCCATGACCGGGACCGAGCTTTGCGAGGCCGAAGTCCAGGATCTTCGCGTGGTTCCGATCGGTGACGAAGATATTGGCGGGCTTGATGTCGCGATGGACGATGCCCTTGCTGTGCGCGGCGTCGAGCGCATCGGCGATCTGAATCGCCAGATCGAGCACGAGCTCCTGGTCGAGGAGGCCGGCGATCCGATGCTTCAGCGTCTTCCCTTCCAGGCGCTCCATCACGATGAATTGCTGGCCCGTGCCTTCGACCTGGCCGATGTCGTAGATCGTGCAGATGTGCGGATGGTTCAGGGCGGACGCGGCTCGCGCTTCACGTTGAAATCGCTCGATGGCCTGCGGATCGTTCGACAGCTCGGGCGGCAGGAACTTGAGCGCCACGCGCCGCCCCAGACGGATGTCCTCTCCCTCATAGACGACGCCCATGCCGCCTCCGCCCAGCTTCTCGAGGACCCGATAGTGAGAAACGATCTGGCCGGTCACAAAAGGTTCAGAGGTTCCACGGTTCCAGGGTTCGGGATCAGGGTTCGGGTTTCAGGGTTCAGGGTTCCAGACCGGGTGGATCTTAGGCGGGGCGGGAGCAGGGGTCAATTGTCGGACCCCGATGGAAGGATCACAGACCTGAAGGCCTGGGCGAACTAAGCACTAAGCACCAAGAACTAAGAACTACTGACGCTCTCCATCCCGGCCTCCTGATGCGGCGCGGGTATTGGATCGGCAACATCCCAGCGGTTTCCGCCCATGCGCTTCGCCTGGTAGAGCGCGCGATCGGCGGCCGCCAGGATGCTCTCTTTAGGGAAATCATTGGTCGGTATCACGGTGGTCACGCCGAGGCTGATGGTCACGACGGACCCCGACGGTGCCTTGGGATGGGCGATGCCGAGGCTGGCCACGGCAACGCGCACTCGCTCGGCCACGAGCGCCGCGCCATCCTTGTGGGCGCCCTGCAGCAGCATCACGAATTCCTCGCCGCCGTAGCGCGCCACGACGTCGCCGACTCGGCTGACACCCTGCGCCAACGCCGTGGCCACGCTCCTCAGGCACTGGTCCCCACTGGGATGACCGAACATGTCGTTGAACGCCTTGAACCGGTCCAGGTCGATCATGATGATCGACAGTGGCAGGCGTGCGCGGTACGCTCGCCGCCATTCGCGATCGAACTCCTCGTCGAAATGGCGGCGATTGGAGACGCCGGTCAGGCCGTCCCGATAGGACAGCCCTTCGAGCTTCTCGTTCGCCGCCTCGAGCTTCTTGTTCGCCGCCGCGAGCTGAATCGTCCGCTCCTCGACGAGCTGCATCAGCTCCGCTTCCCGTTTTCGCGCCCGCCGCACACGCCAGAGATGCCCACCCGTGCCGACAGACGCGGCGGCCACGCCGCAGATCGCATAGAACCAGTAGGTCTGCGAAAAGCGTGGCGCGCGATGAAACTCGAAGGAGGCGCCGGCCTCGTTCCAGACGCCATCGTTGTTCGCCGCCATCACGACGAAGCGATAGGCACCCGGAGGGAGGTTCGTGTAATACGCGGTGTGCCGCGTGCCGGCTTCGATCCAGTTCTCGTCGAACCCGTCGAGGCGATACCGGAAACGCATGCGTTCGGGCGCGACGAGGCTGAGGCCAACATACTGAAACTCGAATCGCCCCTTTCCAAGCTGCGGCCCAATCGACATACCCGGCGTCACGGCCTGGTTGTCGATGGTGACGCGCTCGATGACCACGGGAGGCGGCTGGCGGTTGACGCGGATCCGATCGGGATCGACAACCGTGACGCCTCGCGAGGTGGCGAACCACAGACGACCGTCTCGCGCGCGCCAGGCGGCGGGAGATCCATCGCTACATTCGGCGCTCTTCATGCCGTCGCGCGTGCCATACGCAAGCGACGTCACGGTCTTCCGCGTGCCGCGCGCCACCTCGTTCAGCTCGCGCCGGCTCACCTTGAAGACGCCGCGATTGCAGCTCATCCAGAGATTCCCCGTCCCATCCTCGAGAATCTGGAACACCACATCGTCGAAGAGCCCGTGACGGGATGTGAGCGCCGTGAACCGTCCGCCCTCAAAACGGGTGACGCCACCACCATAGGTGCCGATCCAGAGAACGCCGTCCTGATCCTCGTAGATGGCGCGAATCGAGTCGTTCGACAGCCCGTCGCGAGTGGTGTACGTGGTGAAGCGGCCGTGCTCCAAGGACGCCAGGCCGCCACCGTCGGTACCGACCCAGACTCGTCCCTGTCGATCTTCATGCACGACCCGGATGAAGAGGTTGGACAGGCCCTCGTCCTTGCCGAATGTCTGGAATTTTCCGTCCTTGAAACGATTGAGCCCTCCGCCGGCCGTGCCGATCCAGAGCCCGCCATCGCGGGCCTTGATCAGCGACCACACGACGTCGTTGGCGAGACCATCCTTCACGGAATACGTGATGAGCTTGCGATCGGCGACTCGGGCCAGACCGTCGCCGTCGGTGCCAACCCAGAGTTGTCCATCGCCATCCTCAGCCATGGACCAGATGGAGACCTTCGGGCCACGGACGGCCTCACGGAATCCGCCGGACTCCGAACGGAACACCCGACCAGATGCCGATCCGAACCACAGCACCCCGTCATGATCCTGGAAGATCGAATAGACAAAATCGTCCGTGAAGCCTTCCTCGGCGGTGATCGAGGTGAACGCACCGTCCGTCAGGCGGTTGAGGCCGCCCGTGAACGTGCCGACCCAGAGGCTTCCCTCCCGGTCTTCGTAAATGGAGTACACCGAATCGGCTGACAGTCCCTGTCGACTGGCATAGGTCGTGAACCGGCCGTCCCTGAAGCGTGCGATGCCGCCGCCGTCGGTGCCGAACCAGAGGTTGTCGTCGCGATCCTCAGTGATCGCAAAGACGCGGCCATTGGGAAGACCGTCGGCCACCCGGAAGTTGGTGAACGTCCCGTCGTGCAACCGGGCAACGCCCTCGCCGTAGGTGCCGATCCACAGGTCTCCCCGCCGGTCCACGTACACGGACCAGACCTCATTGTCCAGGAGACCATCCGCCGTTGTCAGGGTCGAGAACTTGCCGTCGCGATAGTGAACCAGGCCCTCGCCATCGGTGCCAAACCAGAGAGAGCCATCGGGGCCCTCGGCAACGGACGTGATGATATCGCTCGTCAGACCCTGCGCGGCGCCAAATGTCGTGAAGCGCTCGTGATCGAAGCGAGCGAGGCCGCCGCCCCTGGTGCCAATCCAGAGCGCTCCCGATCGATCGACGTGAAGGGCGAGCACGCTGTCGTTCGCGAGTCCTTCACGCGTCGAGTACGTCGTGAATGCTCCGTCGCGATACCGCGTGAGGCCCCCCGCGCTCGTGCCGATCCAGAGCGTTCCGTCCCGATCCTCACAGAGCGCAAGGATGCGGTTGCTGCGAAGCTCTGGCGTCGATTCCGTCCGGAACACCATGAAGCGCTGGCCATCGAACCGGACGAGACCCTGATAGGTCCCGAGCCACAGGTATCCGTCTCTGGTCTGGAGAATCGCGTTGACCGAATTCTGCGGCAGCCCCTGATCGGTCTGCCAGACGTCGTGGCGATACTGGCTGATGGTTTTCAGGGGATCGAGCGCAAAGGACGGCCCCGAGATCAGGACAAGCGAAGCAAGGAAAATGAGTGAAACGCGCTTCAAGACGAACTCGCCCGTTTACGACACTTTGGGCGTCCATAGGACAATATCGGCGAGTCGTCTGGCTGTCTTGACCGCTCCCGACGGGGATTTGACCCCATTTCGCGCCACTTTCACGGTCTGGCTGACGCGCGACTGACAAAGTTGTTATTCTGCTTGGAAAAACCATGCAACTGCTCCTTCGCTACCTCCGCGGGTACTGGCCGCTCATCGCCCTGGCGCTGCTCCTGGCGGCCATCAACCAGGTGTTCTCACTGCTCGATCCGCTGATCTTCCGGCACGTCATCGACGAGTACGCGACGAAGTTCCAGGAGTACTCAACCGGCGAGTTCTTCAGGGGCGTGAGCCTGCTCCTGGCCGCCGCCGTTGGGGTGGCCTTCGTGTCGCGGGTGGCGAAGAACTTTCAGGACTATTTCATCAACGTGATCACGCAGCGGCTCGGCGCCCAGCTGTACTCGGACGGGATCAGGCATTCGCTCGAACTGCCCTACGCCGTATTCGAGGATCAGCGGAGCGGCGAAACCCTGGGCAAGCTTCAAAAGGTTCGGACTGACGTCGAGCGGCTGATCGCCGCGTCGATCAACATTCTTTTCACGTCGCTCGTCGGGATGATCTTCGTGATGATCTACGCCTTCACGGTGCACTGGTTGATCGCGCCGGTCTTCTTCCTGACGATTCCGCTCCTCGGCGTGCTGAGCTCGGTCCTGAGCCGGAAGATCAAGGAGATCCAGAAAGTGATTGTCGCCGAAACGACGGCACTCGCCGGTTCGACGACCGAATCGCTGCGGAACATCGAGCTGGTCAAAAGCCTGGGGCTCGCTCCGCAGGAAATCGCGAGGCTCAATGCGACGACCGGCAAGATCCTCAAGCTCGAGCTCAAGAAAGTGCGGTACCTGAGGAGCCTGAGCTTCGTCCAGGGCACCGCGGTAAATGCTCTGAGGACGAGCATCCTGTTCCTGATGCTCTATCTCATCTACACGCGCGAAATCACCGTCGGACAGTTTTTCTCGCTCTTCATCTACTCCTTCTTCATCTTCGGCCCGCTGCAGGAACTGGGGAACGTCATCAACATCTACCGCGAGACGGAAGCGTCGCTCGCCAACTTCGAGTCGATCCTCAACATCCCCCGGGAAGTGAAGCCTGTTGACCCGGTCCAGCTCGACGCGTTGACGAAGCTGGCATTTGAACACGTGACGTTCAAACACCAGACCGCCGCAACACCTGCGCTGTCGGATGTCTCGTTCGACGTCCGGCGGGGGGAGACCGTCGCCTTCGTGGGACCGTCCGGCTCAGGCAAGACGACGCTGGTCAAGCTGCTCGTGGGTCTCTATCCGCCGCTCTCTGGTCGAATTCTGTACAACGGGCACGCAGGCACGCGCGTCGATCTCGATCACCTCCGGGAGCGCATCGGCCTGGTCACCCAGGACACGCAGCTCTTTTCCGGCACCATCCGCGAGAATCTGCAGTTCGTCAACCCCACTGCCTCAGACGAAGAGTGCCTGGACGTATTGCGCAAGGCCGCCTGCAACAGCCTTCTGGAGCGGGCCGACCGCGGGCTCGACACCGTGATCGGCGAGGGCGGCGTCAAGGTCTCGGGCGGCGAGAAACAGCGCCTCTCGATCGCACGCGCGCTGCTCAGACAACCCCATCTCCTCGTGTTCGACGAAGCCACCTCGTCGCTCGACTCGATTACCGAAGAGGAAATCACCGAAACGATCCGCGAGGTCGCGCGCAGTCACGACGTGATCACGATTCTCATCGCCCATCGTCTTTCCACCATTCTTCACGCCGATCGTATCTACGTCCTGGAGCGCGGCCACATCGTCGAATCCGGCCGACACCAGGAGCTGGTCGATCAGAAGGGCCTGTACTACGCGATGTGGCGGCAGCAGATTGGAGAACGGAGGGGGTTGGAGGCGGCGAGGGAGCTCAGACAAAAGACGGTGGTCGGTTTGTAGCTCTTTGTTCTTGGTGCTTAGTTCTTAGTGCGCGGCCGAGCCCTTGATCCCTGAACTTTGAACCCCGAACCTCCAGAGCTAGAATCCCACCACAACCAGATGATCGGCGAAACCGTCTCCCACTACCGCGTCCTTGAAAAGCTTGGCGGCGGTGGCATGGGTGTCGTGTACCTGGCCGAGGACACGCGCCTCGGACGCGAGGTGGCCCTCAAATTCCTGCCACCTGAGCTCTCCGGAGACCCCCAGGCGGTCGAGCGCTTCCAGCGCGAGGCGCGCGCGGCCTCGGCGCTCAACCACCCCCACATCTGCACCATCTACGACATCGGCCAGGACCCCGCCCACGGCGGACAGCACTTCATCGTCATGGAGCGGCTCGAGGGACAGACGCTCAAGCACGTCATCGAAGGCAAGCCGATGTCGATCGAGACGGTCCTCGATCTCGGGATTCAGATCGCCGATGCCCTGGACGCCGCGCACAGCAAGGGCATCGTCCATCGCGACATCAAGCCCGCCAATCTCTTCGTGACGACGCGCGGGCACGCGAAGATTCTCGACTTCGGATTGGCAAAGCTGGCGCCGGGAGGAAAGGCGACCGAACCGAAAGAGGTCAGCGCGCTGCCGACCAAGCTCGCCGACGAGCTGCTGACGACCCCGGGGACGACGATGGGGACCGTCGCGTATATGTCGCCGGAGCAGACGCTTGGTGAAGAGCTCGATGCGCGAACGGATCTCTTCTCGTTCGGTGTCGTACTCTACGAGATGGTGACCGGGCAGTTGCCGTTCTCTGGCAAGACCTCGGCTGCGGTCTTCGATGCCATCCTTCACCAGTCGCCAACGGCGCCCGTGCGCCTCAACCCAAAGGTCCCCGTCGAGCTCGAGCGGATCGTCTCAAAGGCACTCGAGAAAGATCGAGCGATCCGCTACCAACACGCGGCCGACCTGCGCGCCGACCTGACGAAGCTCAAGCGCGATGTCGACTCTGGCCGGACCGGCGCGGCACCCGCGCGATCGGGTCAACGTCGCGAGGGCAAGCCCAAAGCCGCCTCTCGTGCCAAGACCGGTGCTCCAGGATCGGGACCACGACCGACCGCGCAGAGTGCGACCGCGGAGCGGACCGCACGCAAGACCACGAAACGGCGGCGGCGACTGCATCCGCGAGCGCAGCGACGCGTCCACGCTGGTTCTGGCCGTCGATCGCCGCGGCCGCCACCCTCGCCGTCGTCGCGGCCATCGCCTATTTCGCCGTCGGCAGGCGTGGCATGGGGGTCGTCGCGGTCGGTGCCGCGGGTCGCCCGGCCGTGGCCATACTGACCTTCGAGAACCCGAGCAATAACGACGATGTCCGCTGGCTCGCCCGCGGGCTTCCGAGCATGCTCGTCACGGGTCTCGCGCAAACTCCCGGGCTCGACGTCGTCAGCAGTCAGCGCGTCGACGAGATCCTGAAGGAACTCGGTCAGCAGAGCGCCGACGCCGACAAGAGCCGGATCCTGGAAATCGGGCGGCGTGCCGGGGCGGGAGCGCTCGTCATGGGCAGCGTCTTCAAGACGGGGAACGATGTGCGCGTCGAGGTGCAGGTGCAGGAGGTCGCGAGCGGCCGGGTGCTTGGCGCACACCGAGTGCAGGGTACGGATGTCTTTCCGATGGCCGACGATCTGACGTCGCGCATCCGGAACAGTCTGAACCTCAACGGAGGAGAGAGCGGACGAAAGATCGCCGAAGTTACATCCGGATCACTTGAAGCCTACCGCCTGTACACCGAAGGACTCGAGGCGTTCAGCAACCTGCGCTTTCCGGACGCGCTGAAACCTCTCGAGAAAGCGGTGGCGATCGACCCCGGCTTCGCTTCGGCCTACTTCCAACTTGAGCAGGTGGCGCGACAGATGTCGGATGCTGCCGCTTCTGAAGAGTATCACCTCAAGACTAAACAGCATCTGGATCGACTCCCGGAGCGCCAGCGGCTGTTTTTCGAGTCCAACGAAGCCAGGTCGCGCGGTCGGGTTGATCAGGCCGTGAGCCTGCTCGAAACTCTCATCACACGCTATCCGGATGAGACCCAGGCGTACTGGCGACTCGCGAACAACTACGACCAGGACATGGCCGATCTCCCGAAAGCCCTGGCCACCATCGAACGAGGAATCAAGGCCAACCCATCATCCGGTCCTCTGCACAACCTGCTCGGGTACGGATACCTGAGGATGGGTCGATATCCCGAGGCGTTCCGGGAATTCGACGAATACGCCCGCTTGAATCCAAAAGAACCGAACCCGTACGATAGTCAAGCCGAGGCGTACCTCTTCACCGGGCAGCCGGACAAGGCGCTCGAACGATACTCGCGGATCCTCGAGCTCGATCCGAACTTCATCAACGCGCGGGCAGGCCGGACGTTTGCCTTCGGAATCATGGGGAAGTACCCCGAAGCCATTGCCGAAGGAGCCAAGTTACAGGAGGACGCCGAGCGACTCGGATTCCCCCAAGCCACCGGCGCTCTGCTCCAGGCGGTCATGTTGGCGCGCGTGGGACGACACACCGACGCGCGACGTCAGATAGCCGAGGGCGTTCAGGACGCCGGTCGCGTCAAGAACCTTGCCCTCACGGCGGAGCTGCACGTCCTGTCGGGCATCATCGCGATCGACCGGCGCGACTTCGCAACCGCGCGTGCCTCCCTGGCGGCAGCGGAAAGACTCGTGTCCGCGATTTCCGATGCGCGAGACCGAAGGGGGCCCGCCCGGCACATCGTGTTCTTTGACGGCCTGTTGAAGGCGCGATCGGGCGACCTCGACGGCGCCAGAACGAGGCTCGAAGAGCACAAGAAGTTGCACGATCCGAAACAAGTTGACGAAACCTGGGACCACCATGTTCTCGAAGCGGAGATCGCGCTGGCGGGAGGCGATCCAAGTGCGGCCGAATCAGCGATCGCCAAGGGCGAACCCGAGCTTCACATGTTCTTCAACATGGGTTCGACTGTGTATACTCTCTTCGCCAACGAGCTCTCCGTGCGAGACACTGCCGCCCGCGCGCGCGTGGCGCGCGGCGACCTCGCCGGCGCCATCGAGGCCTATCGGAAGATTCTGGCCGTGGACATCACGCAGAAGTGGACGGCCATGCTCGAGCCGCGCTACGTGCTCGCGCTGGCGCGGCTGCTCGACCAGCAGGGCGACAAGGCCGGCGCGCGGAAGGAATACCAACGGTTCCTGGAACTCTGGAAAGACGCTGATCCGGGACAGCCCGAAGTGGCTGAAGCGAAAAGGAAGGTTGTCAGTTCGTAGTTCGCGACCGAACGGTGATCCCTTGAGACGGGACGAAACGACACGCCACTGCAAGATCACGTAACCGAGTAAAACTTACAAGACGTGCACCCCGCGCGCCTGGCGCGTGGCAGACCGGACGACGGCGATTCGCCGGCACCGGGAGTTTCAACTTTGCAGCCGGACACGGCAATTTTCGACCTCAACCGACACACTTGTAAGCCTCGCGCCCGCCATTCCGCTAAGCGCTGAAATTCCGGCAGTTTCCCCTCGCTCGCAGGGGCACCAGTTTTGCTTGGTTGACCCTCGACACCAACAGATCTGGTCGTTGGGCCCGGCCGATTTCGACATCTATGCGCGTTCTTCTGGCAAGCGTGATCTTGTGTCTCGCCGTCGTCGCGCCGGTTCCCGCGCTGGCCTCTCCGAGCATGATCCGGTTGGGTTACACGAATTGCAGCGCCTGCCACTTCGCGCCGCAAGGTGGAGGGCTGTTGACAGACTACGGCAAGAGCATCGACGAGGCGCAGAGCCTCCGCGCCGGCGAATACGAGCCGCCTACGACCCGCTTTCGTCGCCTGTATCAGGACCTTCGGCTTCTCATGGCGGCGCACGGAGGTTACGGTGCTCCAGATGCGCCGGTCGTGCGCAAGCCGCCGTACTTACAGGCCATGTACCGGAATTCGACCCGCGTGACCGACCGCAACAGGCTCGCCTTCATGGGCGCGCTCGAGCTTCGTCCGGAGCAGGCGGCCCAGTTCTCCCAGGGAACGACCTCGTTCATCGTTTCGAAGGCCGCCTGGGAGTATCGCGCCAGAGAGGGTCTCGAGTTCGCCGTGGGTCGCGACTCCCTGCCGAACGGATCGGGCATCACCGATCGCGAAGCCCTGCTCTTCAATAACATCCGGGGGCAGAGCACGTTCTATCCAACACAAGCCAAGCTGTTTGCCTGGTCGAAGAGATTCCACGTGACGCCATACGTGTTCGGGCCAGGGAACGAGAAAAGCCTGGACATGCGCGAGCACGGCGCCGGCGCCTACGGTGGAATCCAGCTTCGACGCTCGGTCGTCGGGCTCTCGGCGAGGGCCGCGCGAAATACCCTCGCCACGGCGAATACGTACGGAGCGTACGCGCGGATGGGTTTCGGTAGTTGGGGGATCCTGGCCGAGCACGAGTTCACGAACGAACATCTCAAGACATCTCCGCTCGAGACGTTCGAGCGCAACGCGACATACGCGCAGGTATTCGTGGCGCCTCGCGAATGGCTGGTGACCTCGCTCATCGGAGAACGCCTCGCGGCTGAATACCCCACGTCGACGCGCGTCTACCGGCTGTCGCCGGATGTGCAGGTCCGTCTTACGAGCAGCTTCACCCTTCGGTTCTGGACTCACGAGAACTTCGTCGGACCGTCCAATCACGTGTCGCGCACGTACAGCGTTCAGCTGGCGGTCAAGACCGTTCGTTAGGAGATGCGAATGTTTCGATCTGTGTGGCGCGTGAGCATGGCCACGGCTCTCATCACCAGTCTGTGCCCCGCTCCAACGACAGCCGGAGAGCCGTACCGCATCCAGGAGCCGTCCGTACAGGTGGTGTGCGAGCTTACGGTCGGGGGCACGTTCGAAGCGCGAACGAAGGCCATCGCCGGTCAAGTCTCAACCGACCCTGGTGGCACCGGCGCCGTGAATGGCATCGTCACTGTGGATCTGAGAACGCTCGAGACCGGCATCAAGCTGCGCGACTCACACCTGCGGGACCGATACCTTGAGGTTGGCAAGAGCGCGGACTACGCCATGGCAACACTGAAGAACATCCGGCTCCAGCAGTGGGCGCCGAACGAACTGCCTCTCAAGACACTCTTCCGAGCGAACCTGACGCTTCATGGCGTGGAGAGTTCGGTCGCCGGAGTCGCCGAGATCAGCGGTGGCGCGGGAAACCTGAAGCTGCAGGCGCGCTTCCCCGTCCATGTGGCCTCGTTTGGCATCGAGCCGCCCATGTATCTCGGTGTCGGCCTGAAGGACGATGTGGTTGTCAATGTGGCATTCAAGGCGGTCACGGCCCCGTTGGCTACGACGGCAAACAGGGGCGCGTCCGAGCCAATCCAGGTTGCATCCAGCCGCTCGCGGTAGGGAGATCTTGAAAGTTCTTAGTTCTTGGTTCTAAGTTCTTGGTTCGCAGTTCTTAGTTCTTAGTTCTTGGGATTCGAACCTTGAACTCTGAACCCTGAACCGCTTCCGCCAGTACCCTCCCCGACGGCCTCGCCAGCGTCACACCTACCATCGAAGCAAGCGTCGGTGCGATGTCGGCCGGGCTCGCGGGCTCCAGATACCGGCCCGAACGAATGCCCGCTCCCATGAAAATCACTGGCACGCGCGCGTCGTAGCCGTTCGACGTGCCGTGCGTCGCCGCGCTGTCGTCGGTGGCGATCCAATACGGTTTCGACGCCAGGACGAGATCGCCGCTCCTTCCGGGATAGTAGCTGAGCGCAGCGGCCGTCTCGGCCGGATCGGTCGAGCCCGACAGCGCGGCCAGATCCTCCGCGCGGTACACCTGCAGCACGCCGGGATGCGATCTGATCATCCTCATGACCTCGGTGAGCGCTTCGGGGTCGGTCGAGACACGCCGATACGTTCCCGGCGTGAAGTAGAGGTCCAGGTGATCGAAATAGGCGATGTACTTGCCCGCACCGAACCGCCCCACCAGGTATTCCTCGAGGCGATCGCGAAGCGCCTTCGTGTCAATCCGCCCGGCGTCGAGACCGAGAGCTTTTGCCTGCTCGGGAATCGGCGACACCCCGTGATCGGCTGACACGGCCACCACATAGTGGTCGGCCCCGATCCGCGCATCGAGCGCATCGAAGAACGCACCCAGCGTCTCGTCCAGCCGTACGAGAACGTCCTGCACCTCGTGGCTCATGGGCCCGAAGTCGTGGCCCGCATGATCGAGCGCCGAAAAACTGAGGCCGAGAAAATCGGCTCGGTCGCTCGCGCCGAGGCCTAACGCTTCCACGCTCGCGAGCGCCATCCGCGCGAGATAGTCGTTCGAGTACGGACTCGCAGACCACTGTTCGAAGAAATCAGGATCCGGCTTGCCGGCCTCGCCGCGGAGCTCGTGGGGCAGCGACGGACCCCAGCCCTTCGGCGGCGTCCGTCCCGCGGTCGAGTCGTCGTAGAGATAGCGATCGGAGGTCATCGCCAGGTTCCAGGTCTTGCCAAAATCGGCGGTGACCGGATGATCCGCGAAGAACTTCGCGAGAAACGGCACCGGGCTCGTCGAATAAGCCGACGAGGTGCTCCACGAGCCCGTGTTGTCGTCGAACCACGTCACGGCGTCGCCGCGATGACCGGCCAGCATGATCGCCGACCGCGCCTTGAGCGACATCGAGACGACGTGCGCCGAAGGACTGAGCTGCACGCGCATCTCGTCGGCAAGAGTTGGCACCTGAAGGCGGGCCGCACTGTGCCCTCTCTTGAGCGGCGCGCCATAGCTCACCGGGGACACGGAGGAGTCGGAGGTGCACGCGACCTCTTTGCCAGTCTCACGATCCCACCACTCGTTGAGGATCATCCCGTGAATGGCCGGAACACTGCCCGTGCCGATCGTCGCGTGCCCCACGCACGTCACCGTGTTCTGATACGGATACGCCGCCTGGCTGAACCACGCGCCGCGATCGACCAGGCGTTTCAGTCCCTTCGTCCATTGATGCTGAAACCGGTCGATATAGTCGGCGCGCATCTGGTCGATGCTGATGATCACAACCAGCCGTGGACGCGTGGCCGGAGGCGGCGACTGGGCAACCAGCCCCAGCTGGATCGCCGTGAGCCCAATGAGCGCAGAAAGAACCGTACGAAGGGTGCGGTGTTTAAGGGGCATGAGGGGGAGTAACGGGAGTGGTATGAGCTGTCGGCTATCAGTTCTCAGTCTTCAGTTTCGGTCGGTTGAACCGCAGAACCTTGGAACCCTGGAACCGTAGAACCTTTGAACCATTCTCATGACAGCAGCTCCTTGACCACGTTGCCGTGCACGTCCGTCAGGCGGTAGTCGCGCCCCTGGAACTTGAACGTCAGCTTCTTGTGATCGATCCCGAGGACGGACAGCATCGTCGCATGAAGGTCGTGCACGTCGAGAGGGTTTTCGACCGGGCTGTAGCCGAGTTCGTCGGTGGCGCCGTACGTGATACCGGGCTTGATGCCGCCGCCTGCCATCCAGACCGTGAACGCGCGCGGATGATGATCGCGGCCGAGGAACTGCGAGTTGTTCCGGCCTTCGTTCATCGGCGTGCGCCCGAATTCTCCGCCCCAGACGACGAGCGTCGAGTCCAGGAGTCCGCGCTGCTTCAGGTCCTTGATCAGCGCCGCGGCGGCCTGATCGACCTCCTTGCACAACTTGGGCAGCCGATTGACGATGTCGTCGCCTTTGCCCGTGCCGTGGTGATCCCAGCCGCGATGGTACAACTGAACGAATCGCACGCCCCGCTCGACGAGGCGCCGCGCGAAGAGACAGTTGTTGGCAAACGAGCGCGCGCCCGGTTCGACACCATACATTTCCTTGATCGCATCCGGCTCGTTCGACATGTCGGTGAGATCCGGAACGCTCGTCTGCATCCGAAACGCCATCTCGTATGCGGCGATGCGGGTGTCGATCTCGGGATCGCCGGACTCGCGTCCGTGCGCAGCATTCATCTCGCGAAGGACATCGAGCGACGCGCGCCGATCGTCGGGAAGCACTCCCTCAGGATTGGTGAGGAAGAGCACAGGCTCGCCCTTGGAGCGGAACTCGACGCCCTGATAAACGGTCGGCAGGAATCCGCTTCCCCAGCACGACTTCCCTCCGTCCGGCTGATTCTCGCCTGAGAGCAGGACGACGAAGCCCGGCAGATCCTTCGATTCGGATCCCAGTCCGTACGTGACCCACGCGCCCATGCTCGGCCGCCCGACAATCTGATGGCCCGAGTTCATGAAGATCTGCGCCGGTGCGTGATTGAACTGCGTCGTACCCACCGAGCGGACGATGGCCAGCTCGTCGGCGACGCCGCGGAGGTGAGGCAGAAGCTCTGAGATCTCCGCCCCCGACTGGCCGCACTTCTGGAATGAGTACGGCGACCCGAGGAGCTTCGGCGTGCCCAGAATGAATGCGAAGCGCTCGCCCTTCACGAATTCTTCCGGCACGGACTGCCCGTCGTACTGGCGAAGCTTGGGCTTGTAGTCGAAGAGATCCACCTGCGAGGGTGCGCCGGCCATGAACAGGTAGATGACGCTCTTCGCCTTCGGCGCGAAGTGCGGGCCCTGAGAGAGCGGCGCGTCCTGCGACGCGGCGAAGAGCCGTTCATCGATCAGGCTCATGAGCGCCGTGCCACCGATGCCGAACCCCGCTTGCCTGAAAAAGTGGCGTCGCGTGACGGCCTTGAGCAATTCGTCTCGGTTCACGCCTTACTCCTTCGTCAACGTCTCGTCCAGATTGAGAACGACGTTGGCGACCATGGTCCACGCCGCGCGTTCGGCCGCCGATGCAGTATCGCCGGGGCCGGCCACCTTGGCCGCCGCCGCGCCATCCGAAGAAAACCGCGACGACTCGCGTTGAAAGAACGCGACGAGCGGCGCGACGTCCTCGGGTCGCGGCTGACGTCCCGTGCAGAGCCTGAATGTGTACGCGGCCCTCGCCTCGGGCTCCTGTCCTGCTTCGCGCAGCACGCGACCCGCGAGCGCCTGGGCCGCTTCGAAGAAGGCCGGATCGTTCAACGTCGTCAGCGCCTGGAGCGGTGTATCGGTCCGCACGCGCCTCACCGTGCAGAACTCGCGGGATGGCGCATCGAACGTGGTGAGCATTGGATACGGAGCCGTGCGGCGGATGAATGTGTAGAGGCTGCGGCGATAGCGATCCTCGCCCTTGCTTTCCAGCCATCGGTCGTCGTTGTACGGCATGTCCCACACGCCGTCTGGTTGCTCGGGGAAGACGCTGGGACCGCCCAGCTTGTCGCTCAAGAGGCCGCTCACCGCGAGCGCCATGTCGCGCACCATTTCAGCCTCGACCCTGAAACGCGGCCCGCGCGCGAGCAACCGGTTGTACGGATCGCGCTCATGCATGGCGGGTGTGACGTTCGACGATTGACGGTACGTCGCCGATGTCACCATCAGGCGCTGGATCTTCTTCATGCTCCAGCCTTGTTTCATGAACTCCGTCGCCAGCCAGTCGAGGAGCTCCGGGTGGCTGGGAGGCTCGCCCTGGGTGCCGAAATCCTCGCTCGTGACGACGATACCGCGGCCGAAGAGCTGCTCCCAGAACCTGTTCACGGTCACGCGCGCCGTGAGCGGGTTGTCCTCGTCAACCAGCCAGTAGGCCAGGCCGAGACGATTGGCGGGCAGGCTCTGTTGCATGGCCGGGAGGAACACCGGCGTCGCGGCGAAGACGCGTTCACCGGGCGAGACAAAACTGCCGCGCTTGCGAAGCGGCGTCGAAGGGCGTTCAAACGAGGCCCGTTCCTGGAGGACTGGAGCGCTGACCACGTTCATGTCTTCCATTTCGCGGTCGATCTGCCGGAGTCGATCGCGCGGCTGATCGAGCGAGGACGCGAGCGGCCTGAACCACGAGACGAGCGCCTTCTTTTGCGATTCGCTGCGAAATGCGGGCGAGAGCTTGAGGAGCGGCGCAATGCTGTCGGGAACCGGCAGGCCACCCCACAGGTTCGCCGCGTTCGTGGCCGAGATGCGAAACCGTCCAAGCGTGCCCTGCTCGTACGGCCAGCCGCGCTCGAACGAGAGCTTCATCTTGAACGTCGTCATCTGAGGCGCCGCCCCAGGGGTATCCGCCGTTGTACCCGATGCAAGCGGACGCGCCATTTTGAAGATGATGAAGTGTGGCCGCGCGATGTCGGCTTCGCCGGCGACTCCCCAACCGGTCGTCTTTTGACTGTCGATCGCCAGCGCCGCGGGCCCGCCCTCGTTAAGATCGGCGCCCGCGCCGGCAAAGCGCACCGATCGGCCAGACGTCGACGCCGTGAAATCGGTCAGCATGAACGAGCCGGTCGGCGATCGACCCGGGCCCTTCGCCGGCAGACTGTCGTCGGGAAGCGCATCGATCCTGATCGCGGTGATTCCCTGGACCGCCGTGGTCAGCGTGACCGAGTAGCTGTCCTGTTCAGGAGTGGCGCCCGACACGAGCAGCGATCGATCGGCCAGGCGCTTGAGCGTCGCGCCGCTGGCCGCGGCGTAGCGAATCGGTTCGAGCGGCGTCCAGCGCGGTGCGGCGCCGGCAAGCGCCTGTTCGTACAATCGGAGCTCTTCATCAAGATTACGGCTCTGCACATCCGACTGCAGGCGCTCAGATTCCGCGCGCAATTGGGCCCGTCGCTCGGCGATCTCGGGGGTCGTCAGCTCAAGATCGGGCTCGACGATCCACTTGTCCATCACGACCTCGCCTTGCCCCTGAACGCGGTACTGAACGTTGTCGAAAAACGCCAGCATCCGGTAGTAGTCCTTCTGCGAGAACGGGTCGTATTTATGGTTGTGGCACTGCGCGCAGTTGAGCGTGCTGCCGAGCCACACCGATGCGGTGGTGTTCACGCGATCGACGAGCGTCTCCCAGCGCGCCTCCTCGACGTCGATGCCGCCCTCCTGGTTGAGCAGGGTGTTCCTGTGGAACCCGGTGGCAATCCGCTGGTCGATCGTAGCGTCCTTCAACATGTCGCCCGCGATCTGATCGACGGTGAACTCGCTGAACGGCATGTCCTTGTTGAGCGCCTCGATCACCCAGTCGCGATACTTCCAGGCGACGCGCCGGCGATCCTTTTCGTAGCCATTCGTGTCCGCATAACGCGCGAGATCCAGCCAGGGCCGGGCCCAGCGCTCGCCGTAATGCGGCGAGGCGAGAAGACGATCGACCACCTTCTCGTAGGCGTCGGGGCTGTTGTCGGCGAGAAACGCGTCCATTTCCGCGAGCGTCGGCGGAAGCCCGATCAGATCGAGCGTCACCCGCCGCAGGAGCACTTCTTTGCTCGCTTCGGGAGAAGGAGGGAGACCTTCTTTTTCGAGGCGCGCGAGCACGAACTGGTCAATCGGATCTTTCGGCCACGAAGAATTGGTTACCGTCGGAATCGCGGGCCGCTTCGGTTTGACGTAGGCCCAGTGCGTCTTCTGGGCAACTTCGTCTTCGCTCGGTCCCGATGCGCCGCCGTCGATCCACGCGACGATCTCCGCGATCTCGTCCGCGGGCAGCGCAGGCCGCTCGAACGGCATCCGTGGTTCGAGCGTACCCTGGATGTGCTGGACGAGAAGGCTCTCGCCGCTCTGTCCGGGCATGATCACTTTCCCTGACACACCCCCGCGCATCGCCGCGGAGTACGAGTCGAGCCGCAGCTGGCTTTTCTGCTCGTCGCCGCCATGACAGCGCGTGCATCGGATCTCGAAAATCGGCTGGATGTCCTTGACGAAACCGACCGAACCGGGCGGCGTCGCCCGTTTCCCGGCGGGAGGAGTCTGAGGTGCGGCCTGACCTGCCTGCGCGGCGCCCACCTGCGTTCCGGCCGCAGCCTGCGCCCCGAGCGTCACCAGCGGCGGAACAGCCGCCACCGACAGGAGCACGGCCACGAAGGCAGGGCGCATTGGGGTGATTTTACCGCTATCAGGCATCAACTTTCTGTCAGCTCTCGGCTTTCAGCCTTCAGCCAAACCATTGAACCAGGATCCCAGAACCTTGGAACCCTGAACGTTAGAACCCTGGAACCGTAGAACCATTGAAACTCTCATTCGACGACTTTCCCTGGGTTCATGATGTTGTGAGGATCAAGGGCGTGCTTGATTTGCCGCATGACGTCGACCGCCTCACCGTGCTCCGCTTTGAGAGCCTCCATCTTCCCCATCCCCACGCCGTGTTCACCGGTGCACGTGCCGCCAAGCCGTAAGGCGCGATCGACCAGCCGCGCGTTCAGGCGCTTGGCCTCCGTCAGATCCGGCGGGTTCTTCGGATCGACGAGGTACATCAAATGAAAATTGCCGTCGCCCACGTGGCCGACGAGGGGCGCCTTGAGGAACGACCCGCGGTTGTCCGCAGCCGTCTCGGAGATGCACTCGGCGAGCTTCGAGATCGGGACGCAGACGTCGGTCGTCCACGCCTTGGCGCCGGGTCGGAGCGCAAGGGCGGCAAAGTACGCGTTGTGCCGGGCCTGCCAGAGCCTCGCCCGCTCCTCGGGGCTACTCGCCCACTCGAACCCCGAACCGCCATGTTCTCGCGCGAGCTCGCTGACGGCTTGAGCCTGCTCCTCGACGGCGGCCTCGCTGATGCCATGGAATTCGAAGAAGAGCGTCGGCAACGGTTTGTAGTTGAGCTTCGCGTACTGATTGATGCTTTCCATGCCCAACTGGTCGAGAAGCTCCATGCGGGCCACCGGCACTCCCAGCTGGATCGTTTGGATCACCGTGTTCACCGCGCCCTCAATCGTCTCGAAGGAACAGACGGCGGCCGACGTGGCCTCCGGCCGCCCGTACAGCCGCACAGTGACTTCAGTAATGATGCCGAGCGTGCCTTCGGATCCCACGAAGAGACGCGTCAGGTCGTAGCCGGCGGCCGACTTGCGCGCTCGTCCGCCCGTCTCGATGACGCGCCCGTCGGCGAGCACGACCTTCAGCCCCAGCACCGCTTCACGCATCGTCCCATAGCGAACCGCCGTCGTGCCCGATGCACGCGTCGCGGCCATGCCGCCGATCGTCGCGTCGGCGCCGGGATCGACGAAAAACACCAGGCCAGTGTTCTTCAGGTGATCATTGAGCCGACGATGCGTGATGCCTGCTTCAACCGTCGCGTCCATGTCTTCCTGGTTCACGCGCAGCACTCGATTCATGCGTGTGAGGTCCACAGAAATGCCACCATTTACGGGAACGACGTGGCCTTCGAGCGACGACCCGACGCCGAACGGCACGATGGGCACGGAATGCGCCGCTGCAATCCGGACAATGGCCCTGACCTCGTCGGTCGTATCGGGAAAGACCACGGCGTCAGGCTGGTGTGCGGTGTGATACGACTCGCCGTGGCTGTGGAGATCGAGGACGGACGCGGACGTCGACGCGCGACTGCCCAGGAGCTGTCGCAACGCCTCGATTGCAGGTGCGGTGTTCATGGCGTGAATGGTAACAAACACGAGGCGGCTGAAGTTCTTAGTTCCAAGTTCTTAGTACTTAGTTCGAACACCGCCAAGAACCAAGCACCAAGAACTAAGCACTAAGAACTTCAGAATCACCTCTCCCAGACTGAAAGCTCCCCGATCGACCACGGCCGCCGCGAAGACGACGTCTGAATGAGGCGCAATCGCGCGGATTGATTCGGGCCCAGATCGATCGCGATCGTCGCCTGCAATGTCCCCTGCTCGATTCCGCGAATCAGCTGCGGCAGGATACTGTCGTGGAAAAGCACGGTCGCGTTGCCGGCGCCATCGACCGATTCGATCCGAAGTCTGCGTGGAAAGTCCCACCAAGCGGGCAGACGACTCACCCACTGCACCCGGGCCACGCTCCGAGGATGGTCGAACTCGACTTCGATCGTCTCCTCACCGGTCTGACGACGGCCCGTCGTCCAGATGGTGTCGGGATCGTTGTCAAACGCAAGGGGGAGTTCGCTCTCTCCATGTGAGGCATGACGCTTCAGGATCGCATCGGATATGGGTCGCAGCTGGCGGGTCTCGATCGCCGGAGAAGCGGGCTGCGTGGCGAGTACGAAGGCGTCAAGTGTTCCGAAGTTCCGATGCTCGACGATGTCTTCGCGATTGTTGGAAAGCGCCTCGCTCGCAGCCTGGCCCAGTCCGCCTCGCGTGTAGGCCCATTCCCGCAAGACGATGTATCGAACGCCGAACGCGCGAAACATGCGCGCCACCTCGGTGGATTGGGCCGGCTCGAGGAGCGGCGAGCCGGGGCCGATCAGGAACCGGTTGAGGTCGGAGCTGAATCGACTGTGACCGTTGATGATTGGGTGGCCGTGCAGGAGTGTGTTGTACGTATACTCGCGCGTCAGATCGCGTTCCATGCCGCCCATCGCCCCGCGCATCGGCAGCTCGACGACAATGCCGGGTGGGCTTTGCCGTAGCCAGGCGTAGGCCGTGCGTTCCTGCGGTGATCGGTCGGGCTCGAACTTGCCGAACCACATGTACGGCACGCCTTCGACGGTCACGAGCAGCAGCAGCAGGGCGAGAATCGCCGGACGACATCGTTCGGGCGACGACGAGAGGAGTCGCGCGGCGCCGATCGCGGCCACCACCGCCAGCCCGATCAAGACGACGGTCGCGAGCCGCGCCGGCACGCGCAGCACCGAAAAACCCGGGACCGTCTTCGAGACTAGCAGGAAGAACCCGCCAATCGGAAGCCGCACGCCCCACGCCGTCGGCTCGGGCCCCATCGACACCACCACAGCGACGAGCGCAATCGCTGCGTAGATGCCGAAGACGCGTCGCCATTCGCGAACCGGCGCAGGCAAGACGGTCGCCACGGCCGCAAGCGCGAGCGCGAAGAGACCTGGAAAGAGCATCACCTCGTCGATGGGGTGGCCGTCGGCGGACGCCGGCTTCGGCCACCAGTGCCACGCCGGGTTGATCGATGCCACCTTGAAGTACGAGCTGAGATCGACCCCGGTTCGGGGGCCCGTGCGCGGTTCCGTCAGCCCCACCTGCGCGTACGCGAGTGCGACGGGCACGAGCGCCGCAGCCACGATGGCGGCGGCGACGAGCGTGTGGAGGATGAATCGCCTGATCGGGGGCCGGCGGTACCACAATTCCACGAGTCCCGCGATACCGATTGGAATGATCTGAAAGAAGAGAAAGTATCCGTTCGACAGTCCTTGCACGACGAACGCCACCGCCAGAGCCAGACAATATCGAAAGGCGCCGGTCGCGAAGTACCGATGGAGGGCCCAGAGCGCGATGGGCATCCAGCCCGACATCAACACCTGCACGAGCGTGATCTGAAGGGACCGGTAGGGATTGAAGGCATAGATCAGTCCCGCCAGCACGGCCACATCACGTCGCCCCAGCAGCGACCGGACGAGCAGGTACATGCCAGAGCCCGCAATCGCGAAACCCAGAACGATCGCGACGTTGTAGGAGAACACCGGATTCCCGGTGAGCCACTGAACCGGGGCGACGAGGACCGCGACGCCGAGCAGGTGTTCCGAATACGCCAGCGTGTGCGTAGCCGGATAGAAGATGGGCGCATCCCAGAGTCCCTGCAATCCGTGCAGCAGACGATCGGCATCCCACGCCAGAATCCATGTGTTGAGGAGTGGATCCCCGAGATCTCCCGGAAGGTGATCCCTGCTCCTGAGCGCGAGCGGCAGCGTCAGCAGCAGCGTCAACGCCGTGAAGCCGGCGAACACGATCACGGCCTCGCGCAGGGCGGGCGACTGGCGAAGCTTGGACTGCATCAAGGAACCCGTGCGCGACAGTGGAAGCTGGCCAGTATAGGATATGCCGCTCCTCATTCGAAGAGCGCGCAAAGGCCCTCATCGTGCACCTGGTCGACTCACTCATCCTTCTCGCCTACTGCGCGCTGCTCCTCATCGTCAGCTTCAGCTTCAGGCGCCGCGCGGGGCGCAATCTCGAAAGCTACTTCATCGCGGGACGCGATCTGCCCTGGTGGGTCATCGGTCTCTCGGACACCGCCGCGTACACAGGCGGTGGTCAAGGCTTTCTGATGGTCTTTTTCCTCGGGGGATTTTCCGGCCTCTGGCTGATGGCGTGGGTCACGTGGTGCATCTGGATGCCGCTCGTCGCGGTGCTCTGGGCGAGGATGTGGCGCCGCCTGGGTGTCGTCACGACAGGAGAATTCATCGAGCGGCGATACGGCGGCCGACCCGCCAGAATTTTCCGGAATCTGTTTGCCGTGTATGCCTGCCTGGCGTGGGGTCTGTCGGTGATGGCGTACACATCGGCGTGGATGGCGGCGACCCTCGTACCGGTGATCGGCTGGTCGAGCGGACAGATCCTCGCGGTCTTCGGCGGTGTCACGCTGGTGTACCTCCTCTTTTCAGGATTTTTTGCGGTCGTCTACAACGACGTCATCCAGTTCGTGCTGCTGATGGTCGGCAACACTGTTTTTGGATGGCTGCTGATATCGCGCGCAGGCGGCTTCGCGCCGGTGTGGGCGGCCATCGAGGCGAAGCGAGGCGCGGACTTCCTCTCGCCGTGGCCGATCGGCGCCACCCTGACCGGCACAACCGTCGTCGCTCTATCGCTTCAGGGACTCTTCTTCGCGGGATCGCCATTTGCCGGCGAGGGCTGGACGGCACAGCGCTACATGGCGGCGCGGAACGAAAGGCATGCCGTCACGGGCCAGATCTTCAACGCCGCTCTCGCCCTCGTCGTCAGGCTCGTGCCGTTCATTCTGCTGGGACTCGCCGCGGCTGCGATGTACTCGCCGCAGACGATCGAAGCACCGGCCGAGCTCTGGGGCCAGCTCGTCCGGCAGCACGCGCCCGTCGGGCTCTTTGGACTCCTGGTTATGGGCAGCGTTGCCGGCTACATGGCGGCGCTCTCGTCGATCGTCAATTGGTCGGCGAGCTATCTCATGAACGATCTCTACAGGCTCAGCCTCCGACCTCAGGCGTCCGAGCGGGAGTACGTGCTCATGGGACGCATCTTCTCGGCCGTGCTGCTCGTCGGTGCGCTCGTGTGGGGCGCGAATATCGATGCGAAGCTGTTGGAGCGATGGGTGCTCTTCATCAACTCCGCTCTCGTTGTCTTTCCACTTCCGCTGGCGTGGCTCAAATGGTTCTGGTGGCGGACGAATGTGTTCGGCGAGATCGTCGGCGTGCTTGGCGCGTTTCCGGCCGGATACGTGGTGTGGTTCGGTTCCGATGCCGCCATCCCGCGCGGACTGCGCGAGTGGGCAATCACAGCGCTCGGCTGGAACCTGAGCGGGCTGGTGCCGGCCTTCGGTGATCTGACCGTCTATCCGTTCTGGGTCGGCTTCAGCATCCTCTTCGTGATGGGCTGGGTCGCCATTCTCACCGCGACTCTTTCGACACGCCCAGAATCCGAAGAGACGCTGCGCGCTTTCTACCAGGCGGTTCGACCGATCGGATTCTGGGGTCCGATCCGATCTTCTCTTGGAGTCAAGGAGGCATCGCGGCTGCAGCAGTCGCTGATAGCCTGCTTCTGGGGAGTGCTCCTCTGCTTCAGCATGGTCATCGGTTTCTTCAGCATGATGAGCGGGGGATGGGTGATCGTGGCGATCGCCACTGGGGTCGCCGTTGTTTCCGGCTGGTTCTTCGTGCGGGGCGCGACCGGCGATCAATAGACGCGCGGTTACTTCGTACGCGTAGGATCGAGCCCATGCCGGCGAAGTAGCTCGAGCCCGAGGCGCGCACGCCTGACGCGCTCACGCGCCTGGTCGAGCGCCACCGTTCTGAGGTGCGCGCCGTAAGGATCCGTCGCCGTCTCATTCTTCAACCCAAACTTCAGATACACGGGCGACGCCGCGCGGACCAGATCCGGCAAGTCGTGATACCGCGCAAATCCGCCGAGTTGAGGCGGCGACTCGACATAGATGTCGAGCGGCACGTCCACGGCCTGGCGAATGGATGCGACCATCCCAACCGTGAGATCGCACGCCAGGTTCACCGAGTCGGCGCCGATCTGTTCCAGCAATCGACAACCCAGAGGATTGACGACGGCCAGGGCCGCTGACGACTTGATTTTGAGATCGCCGGGCAGCTGCTTCTGCCGACGAAGCTCGTTGATGATCATCATCAGGCCCTCATCGGCGACGAGAATCCCGCGGATGCCGCATTCGGCGGCGCGAACCACATCCTCGAGGCCGTGCGCGAGGCCGGCCACGCCGCGCAGTCTCAGGCCCACGCTCTTCCCCGCCGGCGCATACGCCTGCGCCCCGATGTCGTGGGTGGCGCGCGCGCCCACGAACAGGCACACTTCGATGCCGAGCTCGGCGCCCATGCGCGCCATGTCACGAATCTCGGCGTCGCTCAGGAGCGTGATGCCCGTCCCCTGTGAGACGCGCTGGATGCGCAGATCGAGGCGCTCCGCCTCGGCGACCACCTCGGCGAAGATCTCCGGCGTCTCGACCTCCGGGATCTCGATGCGCGCCATCGCGTCGTCCGGAAAGCGGCGCTTGGACGCTTGGAATGGCGGACCTGGATCGTCGGCCGGCAGCCGGACGAGCTCCATGAGTTCGCTGACGGTTTGCATGGGAGGATGGTAGCAGGCTTCGGACTTCGGGCTTCAGGCTTCGGCCTCTCGACTTTGGGCGTGGCTCCGGCCTGAGATCTGGCTTCTCTGCTATCCTTCGGCCCGCACGCCTTCTGAACCCGAAGCCTGTGGCCTGAAGCCTGGAGCCAGTAGCCCGCAGCCTGTAGCCTGGTAGCCTGTGCCGCCCATCCTCGACTTCCATTGCCACTTCAGCCGCGAGTTCTTCCGGTTTCGCGAGTACCGCATGGATCCCGCGCGCCTGCTGGACGAGATGGACCGGCACGGCGTCCAACGAGCGGTCGTTTCGGCCGCTGGTGAATTCGCCGCCTACGCGGTCGGCGAGGGGAATGACGGCATCAACGGCCTCGTTGCCGCGCACCCGGATCGATTCACGGGTTTCTGCACGGTGAATCCGTGGATGCGTGGGAAGGCCACTGCAGAGGTGAACAAGAACGCCGACCGGTTCGCTCGAGGACTGGTCCTCCACCCATTGCTTCAAGGATTCGAAGCCAACGATCCGCTTGTCTTCCCAGTCGTTGAAGCCGCCATCATGCGGGGCCTCGTGATTTACGTCACGGCCGGCGCACCGATCCTCGCGATGCCGTACAAGGTGGCCGATCTCGCCGAGCGATACCCCGAGGGACGCTTCGTTCTCGGACATGCCGGATGGGACTTTCACTTCGACGTGCTGTATTGCCTGCAGGCGTGCCCCAATCTCTGGGCCGAGACCTCGAAGAACGAGCTCTGCAACCTGGAAGCGATCGTCCGGACGATCGGCATCGATCGCCTGCTCTTTGGATCGGACTATCCGTTCAGCACGTTCAGCTCTGAAATCGAAAAGATCCGGTTGCTGCCAGGTCTCCAGGCGTCGGACGTCGAAAAGATTCTTGGAGGAAACGGCGCGCGTCTGCTCGGACTCGAGGCACCATGATCGTCGACAGCCACGTGCACCTCATCACGGACACGCGTGGATATTACGCCTACAAGAAAACCGCGAAGGTCTCTGACGCGGAGAATTGGGACTCGATGCGGCTGGTCTCGCTGATGGACGACCTCGGCGTCGCGCGCTGCTTTCTCTTGACGCTCGCCGGGCTCTACGGCTTCAACGACACGAGAAAGGCCAACGACGAAGTCGGCCGGGCCGTCAGCGACCATCCCGATCGATTCGTCGGCTTCGCGACGACGTTCCCGAATGAGGATTCCGACGGAGCCGCGCGCGAACTCAGGCGAGGCCTCGAGGAGCTCGGTCTTCGCGGACTGAAATTTCATCCATGGCTGCAATCGTTTCCGGCCAACAGCGCGTACCTCTATCCCTGCCTCGAGATCTGTCAGCAGTACCGGGTGCCTGTCCTCTTCCACACGGGCACGCCACCGTACTCGCAGCCGTTCCAGGTGATGGAACAGGCGCTGCGCTTCCCGGAGGTACCGTTCATCATCGGACACTTCGGCAAATTGATCTTCCTCGACGCCGTGCGAGCGGCCGTCCGTTGTCCCAATGTGTACCTCGAGACCTCCGGCGCGCAGGTGGCAGATCTGCAGTTTGCCTTGGAGCACATACCGGCGAGCCGGATCCTGTTCGGCACCGATCTTCCAATCGGAGGAGCGGCGGCTGGACGCTGGAATCTGGCAAAGATTCGATCGGCGTTCTCGTCCGACTCTGACCTGGCCGCCGTTCTGGGCGGCAACGCCGAACGGCTCGTCTCCGAGATTCGTCTGTGACCGACGGTGGCCCGGTCGCAAGGGACGAGGAGCCGCAGGGTCTAAGGGTCGCAAGGTCTGAGGGTCGAAGGGTCTGAGGGCTCGAGAAGTAGCCCAGACCTTCAGGTCTGGGTCCTCGCTATGTCGGGTACAGCGCCTCGATCCGATGAATCGCCGACGCCCCTCCATCCACCACCATCACGCTGCCGTTGATGAACGACGCGCGATCGGAGGCGAGAAACATCGCGCACTCGACGATGTCGGCGGGCTCGCCCAGGCGGCCGCCTGGCACGAGCCGCCGGAGATCCTCCGCGATATCCGGATGTTCTGCATAGTACGCCACTGAGTTCGGCGTCATGATGGTGCCCGGGCAGATCACGTTCGACCGGATGCCGTAGCGCCCGTACTGCAGCGCCAGCAGCCTGGTAAGCGAAATCATCCCGCCTTTGGCTGCGGTATACGCAGCCAGGTGGATGCCCGTCAGCGCGTTGATGGAGCTGATGCTGATGATGGCGCCGCTTCGCCGGAGGATCATCGAAGGCAACGCTTCGCGACAGCACAGGTACACGCTCTTGAGCGTGACATCGACGATGTGATCCCAGTCATCCTCCGCCACTTCGTGAAGGAGGCCGTCTCCGGCCCACGTGGCCGTGTTGTTGATGAGGACGTCGATCCCGCCAGCGGCGGACACGGCCGCGCGTACCTCGGACACGACCGACACGTCTGCGACCAGCGGCGTACAGCTTCCCCCATCGTCGCTGATGACGGCCGCCGTCTCCCGACAGCTTGCTTCGTCGAGATCGACGGCAAAGACATCGGCACCGGCAACGGCAAATCCCAGCGACATCGCCCGCCCGACGCCGCTGCCTGCCCCGGTGATCAGGACGCGACTGTTTTCGAAGTCACCAGGCATTCGAGGTTCAAGGTTCAGAGTTCAGGGTTCAAGGTTCAAGGTTCAAGGTTCAGAAGCCGAAGTGTATCGCGGTGGATGAGTGATTCCATCGCGGCCTCGGACAGCCTGGGCAGGGCCGTGCCCGCGACCATTGCGTTCACGCCGCGAAGAGCCTCGATCGTCGCGGCCGGCGTCGTGAATGGATAGTCCGATCCAAAGAGCAGCCGACCGAGCACGCCGTATTCCTGCGCGGTCACGAGCGCGTTATAGAACTGCCAGGGCCTGTAGTGCAGCGCCGAGATGTCCGCGAACACACTCGGATGTTTTCTGATCAGGACCACCGTCTCGGCAATCCACGGATGTCCCATGTGCGCTATCACGATGCGAAGACGAGGAAACCGGATCGCAATCGGCTGAAGGAGCACCGGGTTGGCGACCTCGAGCGACACGTTGCAGCAGAACGTCGAGCCCTGATGTATGAGCACGGGAAGGTCGAGCTCCTCCGCACGGCCGAGCAGCCTGGCAAGGCGAGGATCGGATGGATGAATGTTCTGGTAGATGGGACCGAGCTTGAGGCCGCGAAGACCGAGCGTCCCCACCGCAAAGTCAAGCTGCTCTACCGCATCGTCATCGCCGGGATCGACCGAGCAGAACCCGATGAGCTTCTCGGGGTGCTGCTTCACGTAGGTCGCGACGTATTCGTTCGGCACCAGCACGCCGACGTGCCGCGCACGAAATCCCAGGACGATGGCGCGATCGACCGCGGCCATCGTGGCCCAATGCTGATCGAGCCGAACGGCGATGTCCTTGTACCCGGCGCCGGCGACCGCCCGGGCATCGTTGATGAACTGATCGCTGAGGTGTGCCGGATGCTCCCAGACGTGTGTGTGGCAGTCGACGATCATCGGCCGTCACTATACGCGGGGCGACAGGCTTCGGGCTACAGGCTCCAGGTTCTGGCTTCAGGCTTCGGGCTTCGGCTTCGGGCTTCCGGCTTCGGCTTCGGCTTCCGGCTTCCGGCTTCCGGCTTCGGAAGCATGGCATCACGAGCCTTTTAGCCCTGGGCGGCGAACAATTTTCGTGTGCTAAGATCTGGGTTTCCCTCGCACGGTGAGTGTAGCTCAGGGGTAGAGCGCCGGACTGTGGCTCCGGAGGTCGCGGGTTCGAAACCCGTCACTCACCCCACCAGATTCCTCCTGATCTTCCAACGCGTTAGCGTCATCCGGTGAGGGCCTCTCGCTTGTCGTATCGATGGATTGGGCGTCCGATCTTGAAAGATTCTTGAAAGATTCACCACTCTCCAGTAGCTTGGCAGCAGCCATCAAAGCCTCCGGTTTCTGATTGTCATAGCGCTCGGTCGTGGTGATTGATGCATGACCGAGGAGATCCCGAACCTGCGACAAAGCGACTCCCCGCTCGACGAGTCGAGATGCGTATTCGTGCCGCAGGTCGTGCCAGCGCAGACCGATTCTTCGAAACGCCTCTTGACGGTCTGGCGTAAGAGCACGGACAGACTTTTGCCACTCAGGCTCGACTCCGTGGGCTCGCAGAACCGTCATTTCCCAAGCCGTCCGGAAATGCCGAATCTGTTCCCCGGCTTCATTGCTGAAAACGGGCGCAGCGGCCGACTTTTCCTTGCCGGCAGCATCGAGCCTCAGAAAGTCAAGGGCGGCCTTCAAACGAGTGGTAGATACTGGGACCCATCGGGTCTTGCCGGACTTCGTGGTTTCCCCACGGAGACGCAGCCAGCCAGGTCGGGCATCCACGTCAGCCCACGTTAGGGCCAGCATCTCACCGCGTCGAAGGCCCGCATCCAAAGCCGTCACAATCATCGACCGAAGATGACTCGGCGCAACGTCGAGCAATGACCTTTCTTCATCAGACGAGACCCTACGGTGCCGCCGATTGTCTTCTCGTTCCTGTCTGATAAGCGCGACGCTGCCCCTGCGGAAAGGTGAACGGTCCAGATACTCACGCTCGACCGCCCAGTTGAACATGTGACGGAGAAGCGACAAATAGCGATTAATCGTCGCCGGACGGCGCGATCGCGCAAGCCTGTGTCCTCGGGTCAGGATTGCCGGCCGCTTCAACTGTGTCAGGAAGTCTTCGACATCGGCAGTCGTGATCTCGCGAAGCAATCGTTCGCCGAACCATTCGTTGAGGGGATTCAACCTGTACTCAATGGTCCTCAGTGAGCCGAGACCCTTCGCTCTGGCGTATCGCTCGGCGTACAGATCCGCGAATTCGCGGAACTTCATGTCCGCTGAATGGGTCTCTGGAATGCGAAGGCCTTCGGGGTCAAATGTGCCGTCCCGGATAGCTGTCCTGAGTTCATCCAGAGCCGCCTGAGCCTGAACCTTCGAGCGGATCTCGCGATTGGCCCACTTGGGAAGGCTGACGCGTCGGCCTCGGAAACTGCCCCACCACGCGTGTTCACACCGGTCCCGCGCTCGGCCACCGTGCTCACATATCTTGTAGAGTCCCATTACCGTTGTCTCCTCGTCGGCCGTCGCCCGCGTCGTCGCGCGACTGGCACCGGCTTGAACCGCCTTTTCTTCCGGGCATCCAGGTAGAACCGCAGCGCCCGACGCACCTGCTCGCCCATCGGGACACCGACGTCATCTTCATAGCTGCGCAAGGCTCGATAGTCAGGAGGGTCAATCCAGAACTCGAATCGCAGACGCCTCAATGCGAGATCCGTACTGCGTCGCGTCATGGGAGCTAATTCGCCATTGGCTACCCGGCGTCGCCAACACCGTTTCAGTATCGATATCATCTACCACCAGAGAGCCATCCGCGTTCTTTCCAGTTACCTGGAACTCTCCACGAGTGATCTTGCGATACTCCCCATCCTTGAGAATGGACACGACGAAACCCTTGGATTCGGAGCCACTGATGCGCACCCTGCCTTGATTCATTCGTTTCCGGAGCGTTGATGGCGTCCATTGCCATCGTCCTTCTGATCCATTCTTCCGAATCGGCAGAACCGGCACACAACCGAGGATCGATTCGGGGACCGATTGCCCGTCGGGGAGTGCGTCTCCAACCTTGGCAATCTTCGGTCCGGTCGGATCGATGTAGATCGGATAGAAACAACCCGGAGAGTCCTTACGGGCTGCACCCTCGCCGGACCGTCTGAGGAGATCCCATCGGATATTCCCCGTATGGGTTCGTCCCTTCGCAGAGACCCATTCACGATGCAGTCGGACACGCTGCGGACTTGCGGCCCCAAGTGAGACGAAGAAGATGTATTCGTCACTTCTTCCGAACGCGCCAGCCCTTGCGACAACCGCCGGGTTAATCAAGGTGCTCACCATCTGAACCGTGCAACCTGGGAATACCTGCTCCAAGAGCAGACCCAGTCGCATGTATTCCTTCTCATCGATCGTGACGATGAGCACCGAGTTGTCAGGGTTAGGAGCTGCTTAGCGAGTAACAGTCGACGGTCCATGAAAGCCAGCCACTTGCTGTGCCTGTAGGCATCGCTGTCGTCGACGTAGTTGTTGTCGTACTTCCAATCCCGCGCGCCTGAGTTGTATGGTGGGTCAATGTAAATGCAGTCCACCTTGCCGGCGTGCGTGAACTGGAGGGCCTCGAGGACGTGGTGGTTCTCGCCCTTGATCACTACGTGCGCAGGCCTGTCGCCACCCCGCGCGACTGTACTCAAGTGACGCAAGCCTGGAAAAACTGGCTCACCGAAGTCTGAGATTACGACTATCGCCTCAACCCTGGCGGTCTCATCGATGACTTCGGCCGCCTGCGCCAGCGACAAAGTGCTCCCGTCGGAATTCCGCACTTTTCGAAGAGTCGCAATCTCTCCACGGATGGCCAAAACCTCAAGCGCAGGGCTCGTTGGGTCATCCCTGTACGCGACTTTCACCCCGACGCGAATCTCGTGCTCGGGCAGTCGGACGCGTTCGGGCAGGTGGGATTCGAAAACTAGTCCGAACGTTCGCTTGGCTCGAAGGCGGTCTACCTGCGAGCGGATGTTGGCGCGCAGAGTCGGGTCGGCCACCTTGTCCAGCAGGACGTCGAGTTCGCTACGCATCGATTATTTGGTGGTCGAGATTGGCGTGTCGGTCCCGTGTCCCTTTTTGCAACTGCCCAAGGATACGACGGCCTCCGTTCGGGGCGCGTGAGCGATGTCGGATTTTTTCCAAGGAAGTTCTGTATCTGGGGTATTCGTACATCGCTACGACGATGGCCCGGCGCGCCTGAGAGAACGTCGTGAACGCTCGGATTATATGCAGTTCCCTGCCTGGCGGTCCTCATTTCCAACGGAGCCCTCCGAGCAATCAGGACCTCCGCAATAATCGATCGGGGCTATTGAGTAGCTGGCGGAGGCAGATCCACTGAGAAGACTACCCCGCGGACAATCAAACGGAGGCATCGTCTGCCAACCGACGCGGACTTGAAAGAATCTTGAAACTCTGCGCACGAGAAGGCCAGCCACGACTGGACATGGCCCGAATGCGAGTAGCTGAAATCTTAAGAAAACCGACACGACACGAAACCGCCGACGTCACTTCTTCCGACTTTTAATCACGGTGTCCCGGGTTCGATCCCCGGGGGGCCCACCAGAATACTTAGAGAATTTGCCTATTTGGACGCGTCTCGGTCACGCGTAGCCGTGCGGGGTAACACTGGGGTAACAACCAGGCCCGTCTTCCCTCCCGAGTTTTCCAACTAATGCCCGGACGCCCGCACACTCACCATCTTGCTAAGCGTGCGCGGAAACTCGAAGGTGCCGAAGGCTCAGGGTATGGCGGGCCTCAGTTCACGTAAGGGCGCCAGGGGCGAAACCCGGCGCCGAGGCACCCTGGGCTGAAGCCCGCCCGCATGCCCCCAGGGTGCCGAACCTGGATGACGAGAACGAAACTCAAGCTGCAGCTTACTTTCGTTCGCAGAGATCCTACGGCAGACGACAGAGACGCGGCCGTTCACACGACGATCGTCACCGTTTGCGCGTCGTCCCCGAACTCGAGCACGACGCGATCGAACGTACACGACGCCAAAGCCCGCAGAGCAGAAGGTTACAAGGTCGTTGTGTGGCTGTGATGGGGCCCTTACATCGACATCTATCCGGGTCGGAATCAACGCTCGATCGAGCGGCGACAAGTCAGATGAAAATGCCGGCCGACGGTCCGCCATGCGCTTGAACTGTACCGGGCAACCTGCTGAACGTGGACTTCATGGTGAAGGACAGCAAGAGGTTCGCGGACAGCGGCGGATAGGGATGAGACGTGTTCGACTACAACGCCGCATCCGATACGTTCACGCCCGGCACCACCGCTGGCACGCCGCCGCAGAGGAGCGACGCCAAGTGCGGGTTCGCGTGCCACACGAAAGCGAAGGCGAGAGATTACGTCTTTACGGAGTACGGAAAGCGGTGAACCACGTATGAGCAGCCGGGGACGCGACCCGGATCTTGCTGTTTACGGCTACGTCTCTATAGAGAATTTAAGTGGTGCCGGAGGAGGGAATCGAACCTGATTTTGGGATTTCTCTAAGCCGGTGATGGCGTGCGGCTTCTGGTGCTAAGCGATTGATTCCCGGCAGGTTCGGTCGTTGAATTCGTCCACGAGCGTTCTCTCGGGTCTTCCCGAATCGACCCGAGTCTTGGAGACATGTTGGAGACGGGTCAGTTGTCAGGCCACGTGCTTGCGCACGTACTCGGCGAGGACGCGATTGACCAGCGTCTGATATCCCACGTTTCGCCGCCGGGCCTCGCTCCGCAGCCGCACCAGAACGTCCGGGTCGAGTCGGATGGCGATGAGCTGGCGCGTGCGTGCGCCGAGCCGCGGCCGACCGACGCGTCGCATCGTGCGAAGCTGTTCGGCTGACGCCGCTGGAATGTCGGAGAAATCAAGTCGCGCGGTACGCCGACCTTTCGTTGCGGCTCGCTCGTCGTGCGCTGATGATTCGGATCGTTTCGCCATGTTCTGTGTTCCTCAGCGTGTACGCCACCATCAGGATAGGGCCAGGCAAGGACTTGCCGAGGCGGAGAAGCCGACCTTCAGCCGTCGAGTGACGCAGATCCGGACCGTCCAGTGCGTCCGGATCGGCGAAATGGTCGCGGCCTCATCGAATGAGACGCCATGCTTGGCCAGATTCGCACCGGCCTTCGCATCGTCCCATTCGAACATCTATTAAAGTATATACATAATTCGTAGGTGTCACCAGCGATTCGGAACTAGACGCTTTTGTTTCAGAAGGTTGCTTCGGAGGCGTTCAGGCCTGGGCAGCCGTGGTCCCAAGAGTGTTCGGAGGCGCGCTCGTGATCGTTTTCCAACTTGGGGGTACAAGCCGAAGGGCCCACTTCTCGATCGGACTCCAATGCCTGACGGTGCGACGAGAAGGGGCGCATGGACCTGAGACCACCGGTGGCCGGACTCGTCTTGGCGCTGCTGGTTAGGAGCGTTTTCGCCGGTGGCGGCGATCTGATTCAGGCGCAGGCTCTTCAGGCGCCGGTAAAGGCCTCGGAGTCGTGTGCCGTCACACGGCCGAACGGGGACCAGGCTGGGGCGTCGTGCAAGCCGTTGTTCGGTGGCACGCGCGCATGAACTGCCCGGCTTGACCAGCGTCCGACCTACTTCTCCAAAAACTCGGTTTGGAATGGGCCGTTGCCGCTGATTTGCACGATGACTTCTCCTTCGGGCGCGGCCACGAAGTGCGGGACCCCTGCAGGAATGGCAATGAAGCTTCCGGCAGGATAGGGCTTCAGCTTGGCGGCGTCGAACTTGTCGCCCATTCCCACGTACCACGTTCCTGCGATCACCGTATCCACCTCGGCGTCCGGATGGGTATGCGCACGCACCCGGCCGCCGCTCGGAATCTTGACGCGATCGACGAAAGGTCCCGGCTTGCTCGAATCCCCGATGAGCTGTGCGCGCTGCCGCCCGTCGGTGTAGTACGAAGGCGTGAACCACTGCACCTGTTCAGGCGTGAACGCGACGATGTTGCGAGGGGTGTCATCCGCCGCCAAGATCGACATCTGCGACACGGCGCAGATTCCGATGGCCAGAGAAATCGATACGACGTAACGCTGTGCTAGACGAATTCTCATCGTTTGCCTCCACCAGTTCGTTTAATTGCAATTATCCTGCGCGGCCCTCGGCGCTGGCTTCACCTGAAATAGCTGAACCAACCGCGATCATGTCCTCCACGCTGTGGGTCTTGCCTATGTGCCACCGAACGCCTGCGGCTCACCAGCGGCGGCCGCCAACCGGACTAGCAACCAGCACCGTCCCCGAGCGGCCGCTGTCTGGTGCAGCCGCTGTTAGACGGCGGGATCGGTTGCGTTGACGCTCATTGGAATACTGCCACAATGCCCGATCCACGATCCGCATCGACCTGCCCGTTCTCTGAGATAGCTCGCGAACGAACCTCGTGTAATCGCACCAGAAGTCGAGAGTGTACACGGGAGGCTTCGCGTACCCGAGAGACCAGAGAGCTCGAAAGTCGAGGATCGGATAGGACTCCTTGTCACAGAAGTGCAGGATCGTTGAAGCCGTTGGCCACGCGACACCACGGAGCGCCTGCAACACGACGATCTTGACTGCATCAATCCGGCTCTCGAGCGCCGCTCGCGTAACCGCTTCAACGATGTCGGATGAGTTGGCCTTTACGAGCGGCTGGCTCCGGGGCGTCTTCCATTTGCAGATCTCGACAAACTCTGTTCGCTTCAGATAGCCGCGCTCTCGGGCCGCCGGAGCAATCTCGTTCGCAATGCGATCTTCCGAAGGATACGTATAGCGGTTGGCCCAATGAGCAATCTGGTCTTCGGGAAACCGCAGCCTAAACATCATTGGTTTCGTTCACGCTGTCTAACGCCTGCAACTGAGCCGCGGCGCGCTTGCTCCAGTTGCTGTTAGACCGCGTCCCTGATACCCCGCCTGATGGCGTTGAGCAGCCGTCTACATGCCTGGGACCATCTTGATCGCGAACGGTCCAGGAGATATGAGAGCGAACACGCACTCGGATGTCTCGGTGCATTTCACCGCATGCTCTACGTTCGCTGGGATTTCCGAGTATGAGCCCGGGCCGAGGTTTCTTTCGGACGACCCTTTGTATCGCACCGCGATCGTCCCCGACAGCACGATAACCCGCTCAGCTGACGGGTGGACGTGAGGTGGGGGGGCGTATCCAGCCGCAAACTTCCGCAGCATGCCGTGTTCGCCGGTTGTCGGATCTCCCCACAAGGCAACGGTTTTTACCGCGGGCAATATCGCATCATCCTGCCACTTCAGGTCCCCAGCTGCCCAGAGTTTCGGAGGTCCACTCGATGCTTGAGTCGCCAATGCACCACCAGACACGAATCGGCTTGATGATCTGCCGACGACGAACGCCAGCAGCGATGCAGCGATGACGAACAAGATGGCGCGTCCTATTCCAATTGTGGCCGTCTGCATAAGTACTCCCTCGCGTCCAGCGGTACGTCACGAGTGCCAAACAATCGCATCAGCAGGGCGCCGAGCTTGTGCGCGGGTCGCCACATCTTCACAGTTCATCGGCGGTTTCGAACCCTGTGCGGCCATACACCGACTCCTCGCGCGGCCGTGGTCCGTCTAACGCTCAGCATCAGCTGCGGTGCGAAGCGCCGTCAGCTGCATGCTGTTGTTAGGCAGCACTGCGATTTCTGGATTGTTCAAGGTGTAAACACTTGAATGGTCAATGTACGAATGGACGCCTCCGCTTTGCCACCCGGCGTTCGCATATCAAAGTCCACCGAAATGGTGTGTGGTCCTGGACTGAGATCGCTCTTCAGTGATGACACCGTGGTGAGATGCGCCACCGGTCTGTTGATTCCGCCATCGATTTCAAATCCTGTGACTGGGAATGGGGCGCCATCCGCTTTGACATGCAGTCTAACGGCGTTCCCGGAAGTGACGTTGAAAAACTGGCTGGAGACCTCAACCCTCACCGTGCAACTCTGCTTTCCACACTGAATCGTCGTCGGAGCGAATGCTTGCACTGGCGCGTCGGCGATCGCGACGGAAGTGGTGTCCTGTCGCATGTGGGTCTTCGAAAGAGTACGGTCAAGTGCGGTGACGGCTTCCTGACCGACGACTTCCGTTGCCCCCAGTAAACAAAGCACCAGCAACAACGCTCTCGAATTCAGGCTCATGGCGACCCTCCCTCTTTGGCAACACGCAACTTATTCGCTGCCTAACGTTGCAGATGAGCCGTGCGCCACGGTGACCGGATCGCAGACGACCGTCGGGCGCGTCGGTTCCATTCGTTGGTTAGCCAGGTCTATGGTACAAACCGGGTACATAGGTAACACAACTCACCGGGAACATGGGTAACACCTTTACGCTGGGGCAACGGAGGTTGGTCGATGCCCTGGCTGGAGACGGTACCCGTGGAAGAGCGCGAACGCTTCATTGATGATCACCGACGGGGACTCTACGACATGACCGAGCTCTGCGCGCGGTACGCCGTGAGCCGGAAGACCGGCTACAAGTGGCTCGCGCGCTTACGTGGTGTCGGCAATATCGAGCCTTGGCGCGCTACGTCCATCCCTTCGACTCGAGCGCGCTCCTCCAGATGTCCTGCTGCACGTGCGCCGTCTCCCCGGCTTTCATGACCTTCGTCATGTAGATTTCGCCATCGCGGAGTAAGCGCAATTCGAGCCCCACTTCCAGCACCGCGTGTGCCGTGCACTCGATCTCGGCACCTGTCAGCGACCGAAGACGCCATAGTTTGACCGACGCGGGGGGCGGGAGATGATGGCGTCGGTCATCACGCAGCCAGTCTGCGAGCGCGTGAAGCCCAGGGTGCATCAGTGCACTCTCAGGCGTGACTTGTCAGCTTGGATCGACCGTGCATAGAAATGCACGCCGTCGCGCAGAGTATGAGGGTACCTAATCTCAGGCATGCGATCGAGCAGCGCGGTCCGAATCATTTCATCGGTCATCTGGCACCCGTCATGCTCTCATCCGGCTCTGACGCGTGACTCAGCCGCTCCACTGAAGACCGCGCCCGTGGAGGGTACCATGTTGCAACACACTCGCTGTGAACGATGTCATGAAATGCTCTATTTGAACGAGCAGCACCAGACCGTCAAGGACTGCCTGGAAAATGCGCTGCGACGGCTTAAGAACTTTCGTGACGCATTGGCCGAGCATGAGCGAGCCATCTCGCTTGTCTTATTCGGAGACACAGAAGAGTTGGCTGATCTGGAACGCCAGGCGGCTGGATAGGCGAGTAATTGTTACCTGGCAGTGTGTGTAAAGTATCCACGGCAGGCAACGACCTGTCATTCCGCACTGCTTTTGCTTTTGTGGTCAGTCGCCGTCCACGCTCGCTCGAATTCGGGTTCAGCTCGAGTGCGCTCCTTTAGGAATGCAATCTCCGTGGCGGCTGCGATCCAAAGAGATTGAGTGCGATCATTCCGGTTCCGGCGTGAACCCGCATGTTTGCACCGGACAGCGTTTATCGCCGTACGAGCAGAACACGTAGATGCAACAGGGGGTTGTGGCAATGGCGCTATCCGACGTGCTTTCCGAGACGGTCTCCGAGATGGAGTGGTATTTGGGGCAACCGTCTTTCCACAACGATCGACCAGCCACTGAGGCCGTGCTTGAAGCCCTCCGCCGTTTGCTATGGGTGTTCGAACTACCACAGAATCATCCGGACTTCGACTTCATCAAGGATTGCGTACGATTGCAGACCGAGCGATTGAGCATCGTGCCGAAACTTGATTAGACGGGAGGCGGTGGCGGCGGTCGCTTGATACGCCACATCGCAGCCACCACTACCACTACAATCGCGACACACAGAATCCCTAGTACCTCCCATGATCCGCTCCTGAATTGCACAGTGGGATGGCCAGCGGCTCACAGCGGCGGTGGTCAGGCGCAGCCTTTGCGTCACGCCTCTTCAGCGCCGCATGTATCGCATTTGTAGTAGTAGCTCTCTGATTCAGCGCCTTCTTCGATCGCCACTGTCGGTCTGGCTTCAGGCACGACCCGAATCGTGAGCAGCATGATTCCGCCACACCCCGGCACCGTGCATGGCTTCCACTTCCGTCTCATCCGGGTGCTAGCCATGTGTATAGTCCAAGTTCCTGCGTAGCGGTGTCCTCACATCAAGTGCGCTAGGCACAAACACAACACGGCCACGGGGAGCTGCGCAATCCGCCACGCGATCGGCACCGGCAAGAGGGTCACCACGGTCAAGACCAATGCGATCACGACGAGGAGACGCGAACGGCTCATAACATCACCTCCTCAGTGCACGATTTCCGACGTGTCCGGCTCGAGGCCGGCGGGCGACAACTTGAAGATGCCGTCTCGCAGACACCGATACAGATGGACTCCGTCAGCGAGTGTGCGGAGGTAACGCAATCGGAGCCCGCATTTCTGGCAGTTCACAGGAATCGCTGGATCGGCCATAGAGTTATTGTAATTGGCTCCATCGTGTCGCACGATAGGACGCCGACCGCACTCGATTTCAAGCGGCGCGTTGGCCGTGGTTTTGTGAGAGGCTCTTAGTCACCGCTCTGCTTTATCCCTCCCACCGATCCCTCGCCCATGTTCTAGGTGGAGCGCTGGTTGCGAGCCATCAGCACCAGAAGGAGTGACCCAATGAAGTTCCCGCTCAGCGTCGTGCTGCTCGGCGGTCTCGTGCTGCTGCCCGTGCGTCTTGACGCGCAGACCCTCCAGGTCACGCATAACGTTAACTTGCGGAGCGATCCTTCGACCGAGCATCCCTCCCTCGGACTACTCAAACCACCGCTGCAGTTGACCCAGCTTCAGCCCGATCAGGAGGACGGCTACTACTTCGTCCGGACGCCAGTGGGGGAAGAAGGCTGGGTGTGGGCGAAGAATGTGCGACTCGTGACCGAGCCAGAGGCGGTCGTCCCGTTAGCCGGCGCCGTCTCCGCGTTCGATCCGACGTGGGATAAACCTGAACCCAACAAGAGCACGTTCACCAACGTGGACGGCAAGGTGTGTGGCTATGGCGGTGAGGGGGATGAAGTCGCCCAGAATCAGCGAAAGAATCGCACCGATGTGCCGACGAGTTATCACGACGTGACGTTCGATGCGCTGGCGTCGTTGCCCTACCCGTACGCCGGCGCCCAAGCATCGCTCCGACTGGACTGTCGATCAACTGAACGCGATCAAGCCGAACGAAGGCGTCGCGGTGCGCGTCGTGGGATACCTCGTGGCGATCAAGCCGCAGACGGGCAGCCAAGAGAGCACCAACTGTTATATGACGCGGGCCGCGGCGACCGATTGGCATATGGCCTTAGTCGAACAACCCGGCCAGGGCGAGGATCAGGCGGTCGTGATCGAAACTACCCCGCGCATCCGCCGCCATCATCCGAAGTGGACGAAGACGCGCTTCTTGCCGTGGCTCGATACGCCCGAACCGGTCAGGATCCAGTGGCTGGACCATGCTCGATCCCGAGCATCGCAATCATTTGAACAAATATCGCTCAACGCTGTGGGAGGTGCACCCCATCTTGAAAATCGAGGTGTCACAGAACGGCCACTGGGTGGATGCAGACACGCTGCCTCACTGAGGACGTGAAGGTCATACATGCGTTCCATCTGGCAGCGTCAGTAGGTAGAGGAGCGGGCGGCCACAGGCCCAACAGTTCAACGGGATTTCGGGATCGCTCACGGCGCCGTCAGGATGGAGCCGACATTTCTGGCGGCGAGTTCGTCGGCACCTGGCCGCTTCACTCTTCGAAACTGGCCGAGCCGTATCACTTCTTCGACGTAGCCGTCCAGTTGAGCAGGATTGTAATGGGTGAGGCTGCCGCGTCAGGAGCCACATTCACGAGGAATCGCTGGCCGTCGTGACTCGGCACGTAATGTGTGCGATTGCCGGTCACACCACTCAACACTTGCGTCTGGAATAGTGATTGCGGAATCCCGAACGAGGGTTGCGCGCCGACCGTGACGGCCATGAGCTGCCGATCTTCAGAGAGGTAATATAGCTCTCGTCCATCCGCCCGCCACCGTGGCTCGTATCCCCCGCCCGTGGAAACAGGCCATTTCTGATCGGATCGTGGAACGGTCTCGACGTAAACCTCAAACCTGCCAGATTCGTTCGACGTGTAGGCCACCAGGCGACCGTTCGGCGAAAAATTGCCATGCAGTTGTTCGGCGGGCGATTCAATGAATTTCGTGGGCTTTCCTCTGGGGCTCAGTGGGAGCAGCCACAAATCATTCCCGGATGCCGTCCCTGGAACTGAAAAAATCACCTGCTGTCCATCCGGCGACCAGTCTGTAGGAATGACGTTGAAGGACTGCAAGTCAAAACTGGCGTAAGCCTCTGAAGACAGCACCACACGCTCGGTGCCGCCGCCCGCCGCACTCCGCTGGGCAATCTGACTCAGCCCATTGCCGGTAGTCCGAAACGTCACTAGTGAGCCATCCGGTGACCACAGCGCAGACGCGGTGATGAACCCGCCGATTCCCTCGAAGCGGGAGGTGCTGCCCCGTTCGAGGTCCGTCACCCATAATTCGATAGTGTTGTTGGTGGGATTGACGCGCGATGCCGCCAGCCGTTTCTGATCGGGAGACAGCCGGAAATCCGGGTGGTCGCCTTCTGGCATGCCGGCTGACCCGAGCGGGCGTCCCGTGCGGTCGAACCAGGTCAAGCGACTGTTCTGCGAGAGCGTGCTCGCGTAGCCAAGGGCGCCCGTCCGCGAGGCCGAAACCGCGCTCATGGAGCTGGTGTTTCGGCCCACGTGTTCGGCCACGACGAACGGTTGCCCCGTGAGCTCAAGGCGCTCTGCATCAAATTGCTGCGCTAACAACGTGTCTCCGTCCACGAACAACAAGTCGCCGGACGGCGCATACACTGCGCTCGCCATCACCTGAACGAGAAGCTTTGTGGTCTTACGATCTAAGGACCCCGCATACACGCCACCCTGAGCGCCAACGTTGGTGTAAATGAAGCGACGGCCGTCCGGCAGGAACAACGGGTGTCGGTGCGCCCGGTTGGAATCATTTATCGTGGTCACTGGCGTGGTCGTGCCGCCCGCCGCATTCACCGCAAGGATGGGCTCGTTTCCGCGTGAGAAAAGAACCGTGTCGTCGGTCCCCCACGTGCCACCATGGAAATCGTTAGGGACCTGCGTAATCACGAGCACTGCGCCGCCTCTGGCGGGAACCTTCTTCAGCTTCCCGTCGGCATAGAAGGCAATCCACCGGCTGTCCGGTGACCAAAAAGGATCTTGAGCCCCCTCGGTTCCCGCGAGCAGGTGCGGACTCACGTCATTCATGACGCGCAACCACAACGTAGGTTTGGCTCCCGGTGCCTCAGCACTGAACACCAAGGCCCGGCCATCAGGAGACAGCGCGAACGAGGGGATGTTGAGTGTGGTGTTGATCGACCCGGAGAACATGGTTCTGTAAGGGGGGAAGACCGGAAAGCTGATCGGCTCACCGGCAGAAACGGCGGGGGGCCTCGCCGCACGAAGTAGCGCGAGACCCAACAACACCGCGACACCTAACGACAGGACCGCCGTGCCCCACCCGGCCCACTCGCGGTAGGTTCGAGCACCTGAAACGTGGGCGGCCGACGTATCGGGATCGCTCAACCCCTCTTCAATCAGGAGTCGGCCGTCGGCAATGTCATGAAGGCGCTGCGCACGATCTTTTTTTAGGCATCGGACAAGGAGGAACCGAGCCGCTGGCGGCAAGCCCCGTGGCAAAGCTCGCCAATCAGGCTCGTTGTTCACGATCGCGGCGACCGTGTCCGCCAGGGTCTTTCCGTCGAACGGCTTGTGTCCCATCAGCATCTCAAACAACACGCAACCGAACGCCCAAATGTCGGTGCGCTTGTCCACCACCTCGCCCCGTGCCTGCTCGGGTGACATATACGCAGCCGTCCCCAAAATGGCACCAGGAATGGTAGATGCCGGACTCAGCACGGTTGGCGACTGCGTGAGATCAGGCGGCAGCGGTGTCCCCTCGAACGACTTGGCGAGACCAAAATCCAACACCTTCACCGTGCCATCCGATCGGAGCTTGATATTCGCGGGATTCAGATCGCGGTGGATGATGCTCTGTGCATGCGCCGCTTCGAGGGCCTGCGCGATCTGTTGCGCAATGCGCAATGCCTCATCGAGTGGAATGGCACCCTGGGCAATGCGCCCGGCGAGTGTTGGACCCTCGACCAGTTCCATCACGAGCGCCTGCAGGCCTCCGGCTTCTTCGATGCCGTAGAGCTGTGCAATGTGGGCATGATTCAGCGATGCGAGGGTCCTGGCCTCCTGTTCAAACCGTGCCAGTCGCTCTGGGTCATGGGCAAAGAGATCCGGCAGGACCTTAATCGCAACCGTGCGACCCAGGCGTGTGTCACGCGCCTTGTAGACTTCGCCCATGCCGCCGGCTCCGATGGCGGCCTCAATCTGATACGGCCCGAGCGTGGTGCCGGGCGTCAAGGGCATTGTGGTGAACGCTCGGATTATATGCAGTTCTCTGCCAGGCTGGCGTCATGCCCCCGGACCTCCTCCGGGCATCCAGACCTCCGCAATAATCGGGTGTGACTTCTTGAGTACCTGGCTGGAGCCGATCCACGTCTACATCAAGAGGCCGACCCCGCGGACAATCAAAAGGGGCGTCATCTGCTAAGCGACCCGGACTTGAAAGAATCTTGAAACTCTGCACTACTCTCTACCACGGACGACTGAACGACACCTGATCCCGAGGGCCATTCTGCCGACGCCAACTCACACCACCACACTCGGCTACGTTCTCTTTTTCCGACTGTGGCTCCGGAGGTCGCGGGTTCGAAACCCGTCACTCACCCCACCCGATTCATCCAGATCGTCCCAATAGGATGGCGTCATCAGCCGGTGGTGTCTGGCTCGTCGTGTCGGTCGCTTGCGGGTCCGATCTAGAAGGATTCTCGACTACTCATCCTATTGGAAGATGGTTGCAGAATATCGACGATCCTGATCTTTTTGATAAGCGGCTTCGAGCCTTTGTCCCGAAACCAGTACTTCTTTTCATTAACCATGTCGAACACCAGCGAATACCGGCCTTGAGGAATGTTGCTGAAATCGAGCGTCATATCGGCTTCCAACGTTTCGCCCGGCATTGTGGGAGTCGTAGGATAGGCGCGCATGTCCCTGAGGGCGATGTCGGTGAACTTAAACACCTCCTCATAGATGCGACACCCCAGGAATATCTCTTCGTCATATTTCTTCGAGAACCATTCCACCGAGCCAGTATTTCTTACCCTGACCCTTGAAATACGAATCGCGTCCTGCTCACATTCTTCCGGCACCGCCGCGTCAAGCAGCTCGCAAGACACTCTGGCGTCCTCGGGATACTCATGCAGGCCGAGTTCAATGTCCACGATCGCCGGTTCGTGTCCTTTGTTCGTAAACCAGAGCTCGTCTTCCCTGATCAGACCGACCTTCAACGTGTACACGCCGCGCGGTAGACCATGTGTCGCACATTCTATCTCGACCTCGCACTCTTCCTGAGGCAACACTTCATTTCTTGACAGAGGAAATGTGAAGTCGCGCAACGACTTTCTTCCCTCTCCCACTGGATAGAGCCTTGCCCCAATTGCGAACGAATGAAGAGTATCCGCCCCTTTGTTTGACCACGAGCTATTGCCGGTGTTTTGTATCTTTCCCTTTATGGCAATGCTTTCACCTAACCCAGCCCTAACGCGCGACGCGTTCATTTTTAGCAGGTAGTGATACAAATAAAAATCGATTTGCGTTTGAGACTTTCTGTTCACCGGCGCGATTGTGTCTAAATAGCTCCGTTCGGCCTCGGTGTATACCGCTTCATAACCGTCGTTGTCCCCCCCTTGCCAAGGAGAAAGCACAAAGGGCACGTTATGGTTCTTGCACCACTGCTGAAATTCGTCAGCCATGAACAGCTGAAGCGGATGCCCCACGAAGTTAATCGAGGTCGATATCCCGTTATTGTTCAAATACAACACTTTCGCCAAGAACACATCTCTATCAAACCCCTTGGCGGTGAGATGGAGACTGGCGACAATCAACTTCAGGCCTGTTCTCCCGCCCCTCGGCTGCGGCAAGTCCCTGACCATGCCGAACACATTAGTGCTGAGGTTAGTGGTAATAGAGACGCGAAAACGGTCAGCCACCAGATTGATAACCGGCAGCGTCGCGCGGGATAGGAGCGGTTCGCCGCCCGTCACACTCAGTATCCCGAAGTCATAGTGATCTAGTATCTCTCTCCATACGCTTATCCACTCTCCGGCGCTAAGCTCCGGAGAGGCGGAAGGAAAATCCTTGTGGATATTGTGCGCTCCCACCGCGCACCCGCAATAGCGGCAATCATAGTTACACAGAAGCGAGGGAGCCCAGACGATATGGACCATATTGGTAAGAGGCTTCTCCAGTGTCTGGGCAGCCCAAAAGTGCCCGTCGCGAGGATTCACTGCATAATCTTGGGGCTGTATTATTTCGGGAACGGGATTACCCTCTTCAAATACCCACTTCTTCGCCCAATCAAGATCGCAGGCGGCATAGCACGTCTCGTGAGGGCATTCAGATGGTGTATCGATTGTCTTCCATCCCTCTGTAGCATTAAACAACGGCGCGCGGCGTGCGTTATAGTCGGCCATGCACCGGAAGACATCTCCGTTAGGGTAGAGCAACAGGTGGCTTATTCCCGCCGAGCACAATACTGTTTTCTTGGGCATGGGTGTCACATCGTGTGTGTGTGATGAGACGTGCTCGCCACGTCCTCCGAGAACGGCAAGTCAGGCACGCAGCGACCGGCATCGCCTCAACTCGTCGCGCCCGGACTGAGCTTGTGGGCTAACCCCAGTTTAGTACTGTACCACCGACAACGACAACTTCAAAGCGACGCGGCTGATCGAGATGCGCGCGAGCAGGATTCACTCGATGACGATGTGCTGCGTGCCCTCGCCGCCCTAAGCCTTGAGCCCTGTGCCCTCCTGGTTTTCCGCGTCCTACCGGCTCTCTTGAAACAGATGCCCGTACTTCAGCGGCTCGTTGTGCTCCCAGGGACGATACTCGTTCGCAAAGTCGATGCGCTCGCCGACCGGAGGATGGTTGGCGCGCCAGATCTTGACGATGAATCCGGGGCGGGGATTGACCAGATTCGTGTCGGAAAGCTTGACGAAGGCCGTGGCGGCCGCGTGATTGTTCTTGGTGATCTCCAGTCCAAAGCGATCGGCTTCGTGTTCCAGATGTCGATTGATTGCGAGCGCCACGGGCGAGACAAGAAAGAAGTACAAGCCGAACAGCAGGCTGATCAACGGCAGCGACGCGATGTCCGACAGCCGGTCGAATCCCATCCGGACGCGAAACCTCGCAATCACCCATCCGGCGGTTCGGTGAATCGCATACAACGACACCATCGTCAGGGCCGAGAGAAAGCCGATGAGCATCCAGAGGTGGTGCAGCACATAGTGCCCCATCTCGTGTCCCATCACAGTGAGGAGCTCCGGCTCATCGAGCTTCTTGATCGTGGTGTCCCACAGCACGATTCTCTTGGTCGAGCCGAATCCGCTGACGTAGGCATTCAGCTGCTTCGTATCCACGCTCTTGTTGACCTGATAGACACGCCCTCCCTCGATGCCAGCGCGATCGGCCAGGCCGAGAATGCTGCGCTCGAGCGCCTTGTCCTGCATCGGACCAAAGTCGTTGAAGAGCGGTTCGATCCAGAGCGGTTGAATGAACAGGATCAGAAACAGAAATGGCACCATCAGGAGGCCGCTGTAGAGCCACCATCGCTGCGGGCTGCGGTCGAGCAGTAAGTACGGCACCCAGAAGACGAGCGGACCGATGACAAGGCCGACGGCCAGCCCCTTCAGCTGATCGCCCATCCATTTCTGGAAGGTCTGGTCAGAGAGCCCGAACGCGTGCTCCCGTGCAAAGCCGCTGTAGTAGCTGAAGGGCAAATCGATCACGAAGCTGACGATGGAAAAGATGATGACGTAGATCGCGATGACGAAGAACCATTTCCTGCCCAATCGCACCGACAGATTTCTCATGCCCGCCGAGAAACCGGTCAGGAGCAACGCGGCTGGCACCACGAGACCCCAGATGGTGCCAAAGATCCACCACGCGACACCGCTCCGGTAGTACCGCATGGCCTTCTCGTTCGGCTCAGGCACAGCCACCGGGCCGGCGTCGGCTTGACCACCCGCAGCGGACACTGAATACGTCGATGGGTTTGTGGCCGAGGCCTGCGGAATGCTATGGGGCCGAGCGAACGCCTGAGACGCCGACAGCAGGCAGAACACGAACAGAACCGTACGTGTCATGGCAACACCCTCTGTGAGGACGAGCCATGATAAACGGTCCAGGGTTCAAGGTTCTGCCCGAACCCTGAACCCGGACCCTGAACATGGGCCCCTTAGAGCGATTTCAGGAAGGCCAACAGCTGCATCCTGCGGGCAGCATCGAGCGCCGCGAAGCGCTGCCGCGACAGCCTCGCCTCTCCGTCGTGCGCGGCGATGGCGTTTTCGAGGCTGAGCGCCCGCCCGTCGTGCAGAAACATCGTCTGGACCCTCAAACCCCAGAGGGGTGCGGTCCGCATGTCGCGGCCCGTGGCCAGGCCCTGCGCAATTCCGTCACCGAGGCTGCCCATGTTGTGCAGGAGGAAATCCGAGTACGGGTGGAACGTGACCCGATCGAGCGCGGGAATGGGATTCGGCCCCGTGCGGAGCGTCGAGACATGACAGGTCTGACAACCGATCTGCTTGAAGACCTGTTCGCCACTCGCCACCTGCTCGGTGATGGGGCCGCGCGGCGGCGGCGCGAGAAACGTCATGAAATGATGAAACGCGTCGATTCCCGAACCATCGTCTTCGGGATCGACCGCCGGATCGCAGGAGAGCTTGGCACAATCGCCCTGAGGGCAGTTCTCCTGCGGAAATTGTGCGCTCGTAATCCCCATCTCATTCAGGTACGCATCACCCGAGAACTGAAAGAGGGTTGGCACCTGCGCCTTCCATCCGAACTTGCCGACGGCTTTCTGCCCGGTCGCAATCCTGAGCACGAGGTTGGGCCGGCCGAGGACGCCATCGCGGTTGAAGAGCTGGTTCATGGCGAGCTGCAGAAAGACGGCGTCCGGCACCGCATCGACCAGCCCGAGTCCGAAGAGCGGGGTGGTCCGGCGGCCGGCCATTACCGTGGCTTCCTTGGGCACGACCTCTGCGATGGTACTCGCACTGGCCATCGGGGCCATCCATGAACCCAATGCCCTGCGACTGAATCAACGAACCACCCAGCGCCGACAGCGGATCGAACTTGCGTCTGTTCACCGCACCGAAACGCGTCTCCACGAGCGTGCTGGCGCCGCCGATCTCCGGACTGAAGTGACAGGTCGCACACGACTCGGCATTGAAGACCGGCCCCAGGCCCTCATCGGCCTCTTCTGCCTCTTCGAATTCTTCCTTCCCTTCGTCGAACTCAATTAACTGCTCTGCGGTCAAGCCCGGCAGCGGATCTCCGAATGCCACGGCGGGCGGCATTGCCACCGGTGTCGACCGATGTTTTGAAATCTGCGGCGTCGTTCCCGGCGCCGCCTTCATCGTCACGGCGCTCACAAGGCCGGCAAGTCCTGCCACAACGGCGAGTACTCCAATGCTGTTGGTTCTCACACACTACTCCCCTACGCGAACCCCTCGCGTTTTTGCTCGGTTGATTGACGATGTCGTCGGAAGAGCTGGCTCGGCTACGTCGAGTCGCGAACGCGTGACGGGCTACTGATCGAATCTCGCCGTAACTCCCGCGACTCCTAGGCAAGAAATCTGCCGAATGTGACTCTGTGGAATTTAGTGGCCAAGGCCCGCGATCGCGGCCTGTCGCACTCTCGAGGTAAGCAGCGAGAATTGAGTATGCCGATCACTCTTGTGTGATCGGAAGCGCATCCAATCTTTGCATCGTAATAATCGGATCGCAATCGATGTGTGCGATCGTCGATCGCGATCTTTTAATTGAAGAGGCAGCGATCTGAAGAGGCGTCGTGACAAGCTCTGGCGTTATCGGAACTGGAGAGTCTCCGGCCGTCTCGATCGTTCGACGCAAGATCTTCGCGTGACCGTTGCGAATCAAGTCGGTGGGAGAAGAAAGTGCACGATCGGCAGGAGCACTCACGCGCGTGATCCTGTGACTTCAGCGAGCCGAGGATCACGACTTCCGCAGGCGTGAACTGTGAACCCCGAACCTTGAACCCTGAATCCTGAATCCCTGCCAGACTGCCGCGGCGAGGGCGACCGCGAGCAAGAGCGAGAGCAACGGTCGCCGTGGGCCCACCTCGGCGCTACTCGCGGTCAGATCCATACTTGTCAGTTCCGAGTTCCAGTTCGACCGGACGATCGCCGGGTTGACCGGCCGTCGCGATTCGCTGGCCTGAATGAACCCGAACGGCAGAAGGTCATTGTGGAACTTGCCGCCCTGCTTCGGCGGGTTCATCAGATACCAACCTGGATACGGCCATTCGGCGGGCAGCCCGTCTTTCCAGTCATTCCGGAGCGCGATGCCAAGCTGACGCCAGCTCTGGCCGCGCGACAGTGCGTCGAGTCCCCGCCGCCACTCCGGACTCGCGGTGCCTTTCGGCTGAATCCTTTCATAGGTCGCATCAGACCCGAGTTCCATCAGATCGATCGGGTAGTTGTAATAAATCGGCGTCACGTGGCTTTGCTTGCCGACAGCTGCCCTGACGAGGTCGCTGACGGGCTTCGTCAGGAGCGCGGCCAGATCTGGTGCATCGCCGAAATCGGTCACGTAAACATTCGCAAGGTTCTCACGCGGCACGTATCGATGCCGCATGCGTACGTAGAAATCGTTGAACGACGTCAGCTCCTCGCGATTGAACCGGTCCAGCACCAGGGGGATTTCTTCGTAGGTCCGCTTCTGGTCGAGCGGCATCCCTTCGATGCCGACATAGCCGTGGTTCTCGTGGACGATCCAGTCGATATCCGTCGGGTGAAACCACGGCCCGTGGGTGGTGGCATAGGGCACCGCCGCCATGCTCCACGCCCACTCGTTGATCAACGCCTTGGCGAGCAAATAGGCGCCGTAGTCGTAGGTCGGCTGATCGCTGAAACGGCGCGCCAGCCTCGCGAGTCCGATGGCCCCCTGCTTGGCCGAAATCTTGGCGTGCTCGGCCGTGTACTCCGGCCCGACGTTCGACCAGCCGAGCAGTAGATTGAAACCATACAAGCTCCTGATGAACTCGTACCGCTGCTGAATGCTCTGCCAGTCTCCGCTGTAGTAACCGTATTGCCAGGCAACGAATGGCATGCGTGACGTCTGCTTGACGAGGTCATCTCCGTAGGTTTGATGTCCGGCTTTCGCCTTGAAGGCCACGACCTTCAGGGCCTTGTTCCCGATCATCAGCGGCACCTCGTCGAACATGGCGGGATTAAAGAAATACCCGGCAATGAGATCCTGTCGCTGGACGTAGCTGGTGAGTTTTCGGGTGAGCTTTTCAGGGAGGTATTTCGTGGCCCTCATCCAGGCGCTCACCATTCCCATGCCCCAGTCCACCGAATACGCGCCCTTCGGATCGGCTCCACCTGCGGCGGCGTTCTCCATCCGCGCAATGAGCAGCATCCGGGCAGCGTCGAAACCCGGCACCTCCTTTCGCAGCGTCGAGACGATGCGTTCTTCGTCGACGTACTTGAGAATCCCATTCACCACATACTCGTACTGATTCCGGCCGGTGACCGCCAGGAGCGGGCCCCAGTGGGTCACTGTCTGCAGATCGCTCGGTGGTCGGTCGAAGGCGATCCGGAAACCGCTCGTGTAGGCCAGCGCCATCACCGGTGGAACGGGCGCGAGGAGCGCCGGTGCCGTCTTCCAATCGTCTTCAATCGGGAGGTGCTCGAACGTATTCCGAACACGCACCTGATCTTCGGCTTCATCGACCTGATAGTCCTCGCGGACGTACAGCGGAAACCGGCGCGCATAGGAGGCCCACTGATTCGCGCGCTGGATCACGTCCCCGGGCAATGCGGTCGTCCAATTGGCGGTGCGCGTCGGCGACAGCTTTTCCGAACCATAGAACGGCATCATCACAACGTGATCGAGAGGTCGATCGCCCGTGATAGTCAGGCCTTCCGCGTCGAGTGTCGCGACGGCCGGATGCTGGAGGACGACGAGCCAGGGGCAGTCGATCGGCCCGACTGTCGGATTGAACCGCGGACTGTCGTTCCACGGCCCGCGAATGAACTTGACTCCATCCCAGCCGGTCCCCCCGTTGAACCAGACGAGCAGCCACGGCGCCGACAGCCTGGGACCGCTCGACACCGGAGCACGTGCCACGCGAACCGCGCCGCCTTCTGACCACGCCATCGCGGTCGGAGCCGACAGGCCAACGGCGCTCAGGCCGCGGAAGAGGCCGATGGAGGTCAGCCTGGAATGCAGGAGAAAGCCGGGAAACAGATCGTTGTGGTAGACAAAGAAATCCCGTTGATAGGCGCGTGTGAGATCGGCGTGGATCGTGTTGACGTCGGTGTCGGTGCCAGTCGACGACTCGCCGATCTGAAGACCCGCGCTGCTCGCAGACACGCCGGTCATCAGGAGTGACCAGATGAGTATCAGGCCGAGGTGTCGGCGTGTGTTGAAGAGGCAGATGTGTTCTTGTAGAGGCATCGGATTGACCTGGGCCGTCACGCGAGTAGCACGTACATCACTATCAGGTTGAGCAGCTTCTCGATTATGGAAGCGAACCGGGAGTGGCGCGGCACTCACAGGGGGCCTCACTGCGAGAGCCGCGCGTATTCGCGCCTGGCTTGAACGAGAACAGGGACATCGGGATCGGAACCCTTCCACATCGCGAAGAAGTCCTCATAGGCCTTTCGGCTCTTGTCCCGGATTCCTTCGAGCGCGTACGCGCGCGCGAGTCCGAGCTGAGCCAGCGGATACAGAGGCCAGACGGCCGCTTGACCGCGCCGGCTGAGGAACCGTTCGAACTCGATCGCCGCGCTCTCCCCTTCAGAGTTGGCGAGATACGCCAGCCCCCGATAGTAGATGGGGTGTAGGATTGCCAATCGATCAAATGGAATTGAGGTCTTCAGTGCCTCGATGGCGCCGACGGTGTCCCGTCGGCTCAAGGCAATCGCTGCGCGGCCCGCGGGAACCACCGTGGCGGTAGCGAACTTTGGGACCCCTTGATCCGACGCAAGCTCGCTCAGTAAGTCTTGCGCCTCTGCCGGACGCCCGCTTCGCGCGAGCGCCATGACAAGCATGGTGGTTGCTCGACGATTGTGCGCAAGCGCTCGTGACCGCTCGGCGGATCGCCGGGCCTCCTCGCTGTTTCCAAACTCCGCCTCCGCGAGGGCGTGCTCGGACACGATCACGGCGGCGTAATCCTTGAAACCATGCCCCTCAGCATTGGCCACGGCGCGGCTCGTCAGCTCTCTGGACTCGCGAACCCGACCAGAGAAAGCGGCGGCGTCGGCTCGAGCCGCAAGCAGAGACGCTTCACCGTCTTTGCCTTCGGCCCACCGGGCTTCTTTCTCCATACCCTGCGAGTCACCGCGGACAAAGGCCAGCCGAAACAGCAGCTCGTGCATGTCGAGGTAACTCACGTTCTGTTTCAACGCCTGATCCAGGACCTCCTTCGCCTCTGAATACCTGTTCAGGTTCAGGAGAGATTCCGCCAGATTGCCGAACGCAAACGCCTGCTTCTGGTCGAGCAAGAGAAGCTCGCGATATTCGTCCACCGCTTTTTCAAACTGGCCGGCGAAATTGTACGAATACCCAAGATTGACCCTGGGAACAACATCTCGCGGATAAAGCTGTTTCCACGAGAGTAGCGTGCTCATCACGCGAGCCTCTTCGTTGTGAGTCAGGTAATACCACTGCGCGATATACAGCTTTTCCCGTTCGGTCACGTGCTCCCGCCGCTCGAAGGCCTGCTTCGCGCTCTCTGCCGCCGCGATGAACTCGCTTCCATTCCAATGAAGGGCGGCTAGCTTCGCGTAGGCGATCGCGAAGTTGGGATCGAGTTCAACCGCTCGTTCATAGAACGGGCGCGCAGCCAGGTCCTGTCCTTTCGCATGCTCGATCTCCCCCAGGCTATAGGCTCGCAATGCCTCGAGCGACGGCGTCGTTGCGCGTTCAATCGGCACATCGAAGCGCTTGATCGAGACGAGCGATTCTCCGAGCCGCCGACGCAGGCTGGACGTCGCTCGGCTCAGCGAGGCCAGGATCTGTTCCTGCTGGTCGGCCTGAATCTCCTCGCGCGCCAGGACTTCTCCGCTCTGACAATTGGCGGCCTCGAGATCGATGACGTAACGGCTGCCCAGTCGTGAGACAGTTCCAGCCAGCATCGCCTTGGCATTCTCACGCTGGCAGACTTCGCGCGCGACGTCCCCCTTCATCGCCTGGTCAGCCGGTCGGCCCATTTCCCCCAGAATGTCGCGGACCCGCGTCTCGGGCACGATGTTGATGAAGGGCGACTGTTCGAGCTGGACCGCGAGCGCGCGCGTCAAGGTGGCATCGAGCACCCGCTCGCCCGTCGTGTTGGCGAAATCCGCGAGCACGATCGAGTCGCGCTCGGTGAGTGCGGGCACCGAGGGCGAACGTAACAGCAGAATGCCGGCCACAATCCCCCCGACGGTCACGAGACTTCCGACAGGCAGGACGATGCGCCGCCAGCGGGGAGCCACGTGGCCGGCCGGCATGACGGCCGTCGCAGACGATGGCACCGCCGAGGGATCGACGGAGGCCGTGGCGCGCGACACGTCGCTGTCCCTCTTGATACGGCGCAGCTCAGCCAGCATGTCGGCCGCACTCTGGTACCGGAGCGCGCGGTCTTTTTCCAGCGCGCGCGAGAGAATTCGATCCAGATCAGGCGGCAGCTCGGGATTCAGTCGAGCGGCCGGAACAGGAGTCTTGTGCAAGATGGCGTCGAAGGTCACCGCCGTGGCCTGCCCGGAAAATGGCTGGTGGCCTGTCGCCATCTCATAGAGCGTGACGCCGAACGAGAAGAGGTCGCTCCGCGCATCGAGATCCTCGCCCCGAGCCTGCTCCGGCGACATGTAGGCGACTGTTCCCAGCGTGTGGCCCGGGCCAGTCATGAAGTCAAGCGGCTCAGCCTGCGTGGGAAGATGGGTCTCGCCGTGCGCGGACGAGAACGGCTGTCGGGCTGTCAGTTTGGCGAGACCGAAATCGAGGATCTTGGCCTGGCCGCGGTGCGTGATGAAGATGTTCGCGGGTTTGATGTCGCGATGCACGATGCCCTGCTGGTGGGCCGCGTCGAGCCCATCGGCAATTTGCGTCGCCAGATCGAGGAGCCGCTCGGCCTTGAGCGCCTTCCCCGCGATCTCGTGCTTCAGCGTGCGACCCTCCAGCAGCTCCATCACGATGAACTGCCGGCCTTCGTGCTCGCCGATGTCGTAGATCGTGCAGATGTGAGGATGATTCAACGAAGACGCGACGCGAGCCTCGCGCTGAAATCGCTCCACCGCGTCCGGATCGCGTGACATCGTCAGTGGCAGGAACTTGAGGGCGACGTGTCGGCCGAGCCGGATATCCTCGGCGCGATACACAACGCCCATGCCGCCGCCCCCGAGCTCGTCGAGGACCCGATAGTGAGAAACCAGCTCACCCTGCATCGGTCGTTGTCCGAGCGACTACAGCCAGCGCCTGACGCGTGATTTGTAGCCGCGATACTCGTCGCCAAAGAGCGATTCGAGATATCGCTCTTCGAGCGGAATGACGTAGCCGTTGACGACGCCGACGGCGATGGCCAGCCCCACGATCATCCAGAAGTTGTTGGCGAGGAGCGCGATCCCGGACACCAGGCACGACATGCCGAGATACATCGGGTTCCTCGTGAAGCGGAACGGACCGCCTGCGACGAGCGCGGTCGATGGCCGGAACGGCAGCACGGTCGTGTTCGCGCGGACGAAGAGCAGTCTGGCGGACGCAATCAGAACGACGCACAGCGCGACAAGGGCCCAGCCAGCCACGCGTCGAACGATGGAAAGCCCGGGCGGCAGAATGGTCAGTCGAACGAACCACTGGAGAGCAACGCCGAGAATGATGGCGCCGAGGAAAATCAGCGGCGGGGGAAACCGGACGTCGGCGCCCCTTGGAGATTCACTCGGCCGATCGGATCGGTCGTTCGGGTCGCTCATCCCGCTACTTTGCCACATCCATCCGGCGAAACGCCCACACGTACTGATGGAGGTATCCGGCCTGGCTCGCGGCGGGCGGTTTGATGACGATGGTCTGCGGCTGCGGCGCGCCGGGCGGCTGGAACTCGAACCGATCGTCCCCTACCTTGTGAAGCTCGAACTCACGCCCGAACTGCTTGAGCCACAGCTTGCCATCCCTGATCGCGACGTCACACGTCCAGCGATTCGGCTGGACGTAGCTTCCCGTGTAGCCCTGCATCTCCGCGTCCGCCATCGCGACAGTGGGTGCAGCAACTCGAGTGGTTCTGGGCTCGAGCGGGACCATCAGCTCGAGTGCCCTCGTGATGGTCTCGCTGAGCGGCTGGCTGTCACTGTTCGAGAGCGCGATCACCGCGACATGGTGCTCGGGCACCAGCCTCATGGCAGCCAGATAGCCGGTCATGGTTCCGTCGTGCCAGATCTGGCGAACGCCACGGTTCCTGGCATTCATGAACAACCCGTATCCGTACTCCGCCGGCGGACTGACGAAGCTCGGAACACTCGCGTGCGGCGTGGACATCTGGGTAATCACCGACGGCTGCAGGATCTGCCGACCTTCGAAACGACCCTCGTTGAGGAATGCGATCGCAAATCGAGCCAGCTCATTCACCGACGAATACATTGTCCCCGCCGGCCACAGGCGCGCATCGTCGGCCAGCGGCCGGACCACCGTCGGCTTTCCCTCCTTCACCTGGTGACCGACGGCGAGCGGGTATGTCATCGCCTCGGTTGGCCGGAAGGTCGTTCGGGCCATGCCGAGTGGCTGCAGAATCCGTTCAGTCATCTGCGTGGCAAACGGTTTCTGACCGACCTCCTGCATCACGAGGCCGGCCAGTGCGAATCCCGAGTTCGAGTACGAAAACACCTGACCGGGCTCGAGGAGACAGTAGTCGTCGGTCCACGACTTGAGATATGTCGAGAGCGCCGACTCGTCATGCAGCCCGAACTCATCAGGCTCGTCCTTCAGCCCTGCGGTATGACTCAACAATTGCGCGGTCGAGACCTTCGACAGCTTCGGACTGAGGCCCTTGACGTAATCGGCAATGGGCCGATCGATCTTCAGAGTGCCTTCTTCAGCCAGCGTCAGGACCGCAGCGGCCGTGAACGTTTTGGTCATAGAGCCGATCTGAAACAGCGTATCGGGCGTCACCGGCGTGCCCGTCTCGATGCTCGCGACACCGAAACCCTTTGCGAAGATCACGCGGTCTCCCTGGATCACGGCGACCGCGGCGCCGGGGATGTTTCCTGCCTTGAGCTCGTCGGCCGCCACCTGATGGAGCGCGCTGAGATCGACCGTCGCTTGCCCGGTCAGAACCGGTTGACTCGTCAACGCGCCGGTTGAAAACACGAGAGCCACGAGCACACGCCGCACTGATCGATACGCATCCGAGTTCATCGACGGGAGCCCTCGCTGGTGAATTGACGTGGGTTCAGCGACCAGCTTCTGATCGCTCGATCAGATAATACAGGGTATCGAGACCGTGGACGACTGCGCGCCGCTCGAACTTCATGCCGGCGCGCTCCATGACCCCGATCGACTCGACGTTGCTGACGTCGGTGCTGGCGCGAATTACGCGGAACCCGAGCGTCTCGAAGGCGTACGCGATGAACGCCGCGGCCATCTCGGTCGCCAGGCCGATACCACGAAAATCCTCGGCGAGTGCATACAGGAGCTCGGGGTCAGTCTCGTCTCGAAAGCACCAGAAGCCGCCGAACCCGACCATCTGGCGCTTGGGATGCAGACGGGCCGCCCACAGGCCGAAGCCGCGCGATGCGAAGGTCCGGTTGCTCGTGTCGATCGCGGCTCTGGTCTCCTGCAGCTCCAGCAGTCGGTCGTCCCACAGATACTTGCGCACCGCGGGATGGGTCCACACGCGATGCAATTCTTCGGCATCACCGGCGCCCATCGGAGTCAACACGAGTCTCTCGGTTTTGATTTCGCGCATCGCAAAGCGTGCCAGACCTGATGGTCTGGCCTACATACCACGTGCATTCACGTCGACTCGCCAGACCCAACAGTTTGGCCCACCAACCGCCGTGTCGAAGCGGCCGATTGTTGTGTTTCGTGGCTGATGTAGCCCAGAGCCTTAGCTCTGGGCCCGCCGGGCGCGGCCCTTCCAGTAGTAATAGACAGGAACGCCGAGCCCGAGCATCAACAGCCCCGCCCACGCCTGCGCTGGCCGGCTGATGAGCAGGTTGGCCACGAACCAGATTTCGATGGCAATGAAGAGGAGCGGCGTCAGCGGGTAGCCGAGCGTCCGATATGGACGCGGCGCATCGGGCTGACGGGCGCGGAAGATGAAGAGCGTCGCCGCCGCGAGGGCAAAGAAGATTCCGTCGGTGAACACGACGTAGGAAATGAGATTCTCGAACGTCCCCCAGAAGAGGATGAGGACGATCACCCAGACCGACTGAAAGATGATGGCAAACGCCGGCGTGCGGTACTTCGGATGCACCTCGGCCACCTTGCGAAAGAAGGCGTCGTCCTTGGCCATCGCGTAGTAGATGCGCGGCGCGGTCAAGGTGTAGATACCGGCCGTGCCGAATGTCGAGACGAAGATCACCAGGGCGATGATGGTCGCGCCCCTGGCGCCCAGCACGGTGCCTATCGCGTCGGCCGCAACGCGGGGCGAGCCGCCGATCTGCGACGGCGTCAGGAGAAAAAGGTACGCGACATTGGCCAGCAGGTAGATACCCATGACCGATCCTGCCCCGAGGATCATAGCGGTCGGGAGCGTGCGTTTGGGATCCTTGGCTTCACCGGCTAGAAACGTTGCGTGCTGCCATCCGCCGTACGAGAAGATCGCGCCAATCAGTGCGACGGCAAACGCACTGGGGACGCTGCCGAACCCTGGCGGGAGCGGCGACGTGAAGTCCGTCACGCTGCTCGAGCCCCAGACGAGTCCGACCAGAATCACGAATGCGATGCCGAAGAGCTTGAGGACGGTGAACACGTCAGAAAAGATGCCGCCGGCCTTCACGCCGAGCACATTGACGATCGTCAGAAAGATAATGCCCGCGATCGCAACGAGCTTGAGTCCAGCGGGTCCGAGCTCGACGAAATACCCGAAGTACGTCGCGAACAGCACGCAGATGGCCGCAAGACCGCCCGTGTTCACAACCAGGAAGTACGCCCAGCCGTACAGAAAACCAACCAGTCCCCCGAAGGCTTCCGTCAGATACACGTAGACGCCGCCCGCCCGGGGCATCATCGCCCCGAGCTCTGCGAACGTCAGCGCGCCGCAGATTGCCATCACCCCGCCGACAAACCAGACCAGAAGGATCCACGGCGCCGCCGGCAGAGCGTTCGCAATGGCCGCCGGCGTACCGAAGATTCCGGCCCCGATCGTTCCCCCTATCGCGACCATCGTGAGATCGAACCCGGTCAGTTCCCGTTTCAGCTCTGGCATGACGGTTCCTGTTGCCGCGCGAAGGACATCGCGAGGCGAAGACGAACGGCGTGGCCGAAGGTCCGCGGATTATACGTCGGGGGATCTGAGATTGCCGACCGAAAGCGGAAAGAGGTTCGCGCGGGACTAAGGTTTCGCGGCCACGACCTCGCAGACCACAGCCACGGGGCCGTCAGTGTTCATGAGATCGACGTCCGGCGTCATTTCCGGATCGACGTTCACTTCCAGCTCGTAGCTGACGTACACATCGAGCGTGCCCAGCCGCTCGTTGGCCTTGAGATCCACCATGATGCCGCCATTCGCGGTTTTGAACGCCAGGCTCGCTTCACCTGGCGCAATCGCCGGTTTGGCCCCTGCGAGCTTGACGCGGATCGTACGCGGAGCGATGGCTTTGTTCTGAAATGAGAGGACCCACGGCGTGTCGCCGCCGGTCTCTGGACCCACGAGCGTGAACGCACGCTGGTCCGCATCGTTCGGCACCGTGCACGTGACGCGCGCAGGCTGAGCGGGCGCGCGCGCCGCCAGACTCAGGCCTCCCGCGACGATGGCGACGCCAACCAACATGTCAATCGCCCGCGATCTGAATAGAATGTCACCGAATCGCAGGGGTCCGAGTCTCCGGGAGGATGTCATGAGTCGAGGGCGACGGTTGATGGTGACGATGGTCGCGGCGGCGCTGCTGATCAGTCTACATGGACTGGCCCAGGACAAGGGCGGCGAGGACGAAACGGGACCGTACGATGTCGTCGAGGGCTGGCCGCAGTCGCTCGGCCATGAAGGCTACACGTGGGGCTCTCAGGGCGGCATCTTCGCGGAATCGCCGAATCGCATCTTCATCCTGCAGAGGGGCGAGCTCCCGACCAAGTCGCTCGAGGCTCCCGGCATCTCGTCGATCTATCCGCCCGGCACGAGACAGAACGCCCTGTTCCAGTCGCCCCGCATGCCTATTTCGGCCACGAGCCGCGAGCCGCGGCTCACCAATTGCATCCTCGTCGTGGACGGCCAGGGCAAGCTGCTCGAGTCGTGGACTCAGCACGATCATCTGTTCGAAGGCGGCCGCGGTCCGCACAAGGTCAAGATCAGTCCGTACGATCCCGACAAGCATGTGTGGGTGATCGACGACGAACGCCAGCAGGTGTTCAAATTCACGCATGATGGCAAGACGCTGGTGATGACGCTCGGCGAAGCAGGCGTGAAGGGCGAAGACGACAAGCACTTTGGACGTCCGACCGACATCGCGTTCCTGCCGGACGGCACGTTCTTCATCAGCGACGGCTACGTCAACACGCGCGTCGTCAAGTTCGACCGCACCGGGAAATATCTGCTGGCGTGGGGCACGAAGGGCAAAGGACCATCGCAGTTCAACCTGCCTCATTCGATCGACATCGACGGCCGGCGCCGCGTCTACGTGGCCGATCGGTCGAACAGCCGCATTCAGATCTTCGACGAGAACGGCAAATATCTCGACGAATGGGACCGCATCCGCCAGCCGTACCACATCATGATCACAAACGATCAACACCTCTGGGTGGCCGATGGTGTGACCAATAAATTCCTCAAGTACGATCTCAATGGAAAGTTTCTGTATTCCTGGGGGACATACGGCACGTTCCCCGGCGGATTCTGGGGCGTGCACCAGTTCCACGTGGATACTGACGGCAATCTGTACACCGCCGAGACGTTCGGTGGTCGGCCGCAGAAGTTTCAGCCGAAGAAGGGCGTCGATCCGGCCAGGATCATCGCGCCGCCTCTGATGAAGATCGCGGGCTGAGGCCTTCGTTGAACCGGACTATAATCCGCCCGTTGGACGTGCCCACACGCGGCACGAGGAGGCTTCATGCCCAAATACACTCGTGGTGAATTTCTCGGAATGGGTGCGCTGGTCGCGGGCGCCTTTGGCATTCGTGACGTTCCCACGCTCGAAGCAGCACAGGCGCCTGCAAGTGGAAGCCGCGAACCCGACCTCGCCGTCGTCAACGCCAGGGTCTACACGATAGACCCGGCGATGCCCCGCGCAGAGGCGTTCGCCGTCAAAGACGGCCGCTTCCTGGCGGTCGGAACGACGAGCGACATTCGAAACCTCGCCTCATCGCGCACGCAGGTCATCGATGGCGCCGGCATGACCGTCACGCCGGGCTTCATCGACGCTCATTGCCATCCAAGCGGCGTCGCAGAACTCTACGGCGTGAACACCAACCTTCGGAGCATCACCGAAATTCAGGACGCGCTGCGCAAGAAGGCGGGATCGACGCCGCCTGGCTACTGGATCGTCGGCTCCATGTTCGACGACACCAAGGTGAAAGAGGGTCGTTCGCTCAATCGACAGGACCTCGACCAGGTCTCGACCCAGCACCCCATCGTGGTCAACCACCGCGGCGGCCATACGTCCTGGTACAACTCCAAGGCGCTCGAGCTCGCGAACATCACCAAGACGACGCCCGATCCAAAGGGTGGGCGCTTCATGCGCGACGAATCGGGCGAACTGACGGGACGGGTAGCAGAGCTCGCCAGGGAGGTCTTCGACAAGGTAGGGAAGTTCGAAGAGTTCACGCCCGAGCAGCAGCGCGACCGGGCGAGAGCCGGCATGAAATACATCTCGGAGCTGCTGACGGCGACCGGCCTGACAACAGTGCACGATGCCAGCGCGAGCCGCGAGCAGATCATCGCCTACCAGGACACCTATCACGCCGGCGATCTGCGCCATCGCTCCTACATCATGGTGTGGAGCGGCATGCTGCAGAACTACAAGGCCGCCGGGATCTACACCGGCCTCGGGAACGAGTTCGTGCGCATCGGCGGGGTCAAGTTCGTCGCTGACGGTTCGGCTTCAGAGCGCACGATGCGCATGAGCACGCCGTACGTCGGCAAGGACGATTACGGCATCCTGACGATGACCCAGGACGAGATTCACGAGGGTGTCGAAGACGCGCACCGGCACGGATTCCAGGTGGGGATTCACGCCAATGGCGACGTGACCATCGACATGGTGCTCAAGGCCTACGAGCGCGTGCTCGAGAAATGGCCGCATCCAGATCGACGCCACCGGATCGAGCACTGCTCTCTCGTCAACCCGGATCTTCTCAAGCGCATCAAGGCGACCGGTTCGATTCCGACGCCGTTCTGGACCTACGTCTATTACCATGGCGAAAAATGGAAGGAGTACGGTCCCGACAAGATGCAGTGGATGTTCGCCCACCGCTCGTTCCTGGACTACGGCATTCCAGTGCCTGGCGCCTCAGACTACGAGCCGGGTCCCTTCGAGCCCTTGATGGCCATCCAGAGCATGGTGACGCGCAAGGACTATGCGGGGCGCGAATGGGGGCCGAACCAGAAGGTGTCCGTTGACGAGGCAATCCGGATCGCCACGATCAACGGCGCGCACGCGTCATACGAGGAAAAGACAAAGGGGTCCGTCACGGCCGGCAAGCTCGCCGACTTCGTGATGCTGGAGAAAGATCCTCACGACGTCGACCCCGACACGATCAAAGACATCAAGGTCAATCGGACAGTGGTCGGAGGGAAGACGGTGTATCCGAAGCAGAGCACCTAAGAACAAAGCACGAAGCACAAAGAACTGGGGAGGACTCCGAGTCAGTTCTTAGTGCTTTGTTCTCAGTTCTTAGCTAGCGCGCCGGGACGATGCGGGCGATCCGGTCATCGTCCGCCACTGGATTTCCGCGGCCGTCGCGGTTGCTCGTGCAGAAATACAGCGCGCCGTCGGGGCCGGGTACGACGTCACGAATCCTCCCGAACCGGCCCTCGAGCAGCCGCTCGTCCGCCACGACCCGCCGCGGATTGCCCGGGTCGAACCGCACCCGGTGAACGTGCGTGCCCCTGAGCGCGCCGAAAAAGAAGTTGTTCTGGAAACCGGGGAATGCGGCTCCACGATAGAACGACGCGCCCGATGGCGCGATGGACGGGTCGAACAGCAGGACCGGCGTCTGCATGCCGGAGCGGCTCTGACGGCCTTCGATCTCGGGCCACCCGTAGTTGCGACCGGCGACGATCTGATTGACCTCGTCGTTGCCGGTGGCGCCGTGTTCGGTTTCCCACAGGTCGCCGCTCGAGGGATGCCAGTCGATCCCTTGAGGATTGCGATGACCGTACGTGTGGACTGGTGACGAGAAGGGATTGTCGCGAGGCGTTGTGCCGTCCTCGTTGAGCCTCAGAATCTTACCGTTGAGCGACGCAAGATCCTGCGCCACCGACGGCTCGGCCGCATCACCCATCGTCATGTAGAGCTTGCCGTCCGGCCCGAAGCGGACGCGCGAACCGTCGTGGATCGACGCCGCCGGAATGTCGTCGAGCAGGACGGCGCGTTCCGCCAGTGTGCTGTTGACGTCTCGGTATCGCACGAGGCGGTTGACCGCGCTGCCGTCACCGCGCCGCGCGGTATACACCAGATACACGAGATGGTTTTCCGAAAACCGCGGGTGAAGCGTCAACCCCAGGGCGCCCGCTTCGCCGTCGACATTGACGTCGGTCAGGGTCAGCGCGGGTGTGGGCAGCAACTGGCCCGCCTGAACGACTCGCACACGTCCGGGCCGCTCGGTGACGAAAAGCCGCCCGTCAGGCGCAAATGCGAGACTCCAGGGAATCTGCAGACGCGTGACCACCGTTTCGACGGAAAACCGGATGCCGTCGGCTGTGGTGAAGACTTCGGCAGGCGTGGACGGCGGTGGTGGCGTCGTCGGTGTGGTCGGTTCGGTATCCGATGGATTGCAGCTGCCGGCCCCCAGCGAGAGCGCCGCCGACAGGAGAAACGCGAGCGACCCCGCGAGGCGACTCGTCCGCATTGAGAAACCTAACGAGCGCTGCGCTTGATGAACTGACCGGACCCGGCGCGCCCGACGAATCGGCCTTCATCGACGATCACGCGGCCGCGCGAGATGACCGTCTCGCTGACACCGGTGACCTCGCGCCCCTCGTACGGGTTGTAGTCGACCTTCATGTGGAGGGTCTTCGCGGAGAGCGTGAGCTTTTGCGTCGGATCGAAGATGACCAGATCCGCGTCAGAGCCTGGCGCGATCGTTCCCTTCCTTGGAAAGAGCCCGAAGATCTTCGCCGGCGAGGTGGACGTGAGCTCGACGAAACGATTGAGCGAGATCTTGCCGGCCCGGACGCCGCCGTCGTAGACAAGACTCATGCGTGTCTCGATGCCAGGCGCGCCATTCGGGATCTTCGAAAAATCATCCTGGCCCAGCACCTTCTGCTCTTTCATGCAGAAGGGGCAGTGATCCGTTGAGACTGCCTGGAGATCGTTGAACGCCAGACCGCGCCAGAGCCGGTCCTGCGTTTCCTTCGCACGAAGCGGCGGGCTCATCACATACTTGGCGCCTTCGAATCCCGGTTCTTCATAGTTGTCATACGACAGGAACAGGTACTGCGGGCAGGTTTCGGCGTACGCCGGCAGTCCGCGATCGCGCGCCTCGGTCACCATCTCGAGCGCTTCGGCAGCCGACAGATGAACGATATAGATCGGCACGTCCGCCATCTCGGACAAGTGCAATCGCGCGGTGGGTCGCCTCGGCCTCGGCTCGCGCCGGACGCGTCAGCGCGTGATACTTCGGCGCGGTCTTCCCTTCTGCCAGCGCCTTCTTGACGAGCACGTCGATGACGCCGCCGTTCTCGGCGTGCATGCAGATCGTGCCGCCGTTCTGGCCGGTCCGGAGCAGCGCCCTGAAAATCGAGGCATCGTCCAGCATGAACACGCCCGGGTACGCCATGAAGAGCTTGAACGACGTGACGCCCTGCCGGACGAGCGCGTCCATCTCCTGCTCGACCTGATCGTTCAGGTCCGTGATGATCATGTGGAAGCCGTAGTCGATGGCGGCCTTGCCGTCCGCCTTCTTCATCCACGTTTCCCACGCGTGATGGAGAGTCTGCCCTTTGTACTGGATGGCAAAGTCGACGATCGACGTCGTGCCGCCGTGGGCCGCGGCCACCGTGCCGGACTCGAAGTCGTCGGCCGACATCGTGCCGCCGAACGGCATGTCGAGATGGGTATGACAATCGATGCCGCCGGGAAGGACGTACTTGCCCGACGCATCGATGATGCGATCGGCCGGGACATTCAGCGACTGGCCGATCGTCGTGATCTTCTCGCCTTCGACGAGGACGTCGCCCTTGTAGAGGTCCGTGGCGGTGACGATGGTGCCGTTCTTGATGAGGAGGGACATGACAGGCTTCAGACTCCGGGCTTCAGACTCCGGGCTACAGGCTACGGGAAACCGCCTTCTGAGAGTTCGGGGTGGACTCGAGTGACTCGGCTCGTGCTTCGGGTCTAGAGCCTGAAGCCAGCAGCCCGAAGCCTGTTGTCAGAACCACCTCGAAATCGTGACCTTCTTGTCCGAATAGAACTCGAACGCGTCGCGGCCGTGGACCTTGAGATCCCCGAAAAAGCTGTCGCGAGCGCCGCCAAACGGAAAATACGCCATCGGAGCGGCCACGCCGATGTTGACACCGACCATCGACGCCGTGGCGCGGTGGCTGAACTCGCGCGCGGCCTTGCCGCTCGACGTGAAGATCGACGTGGCATTCGCGTTCGGATGCGCCTCCATCAGCTTGAAGGCTTCGTCGAGATTCTTCACAGCACAGATCGACGCGACGGGCCCGAAAATCTCTTCGCGGCCAATCGCCGAAGCCGGATTCACCTCATCGAAAATCGTCGGGCCGACGAAAAACCCGTCGGGCCTGTCGTTCACTGACATGCTGCGGCCGTCGAGGACCAATCGCGCGCCGTCTTTCACGCCCTTGTCGATGTAGCCCTTCACGCGATCGCGATGTCGGCCGCTGATGACCGGACCCATCGTGACGTCGGGTTCGAGCCCATCACCCACGCGAAGCGCCTTGGCCGATTCGACCAGTCGTTCACGCGCGCCGCTGTACGCCGACCCGACCGGCACCAGGACGCTGCCCGCCAGGCAGCGCTCGCCCGCGCACCCATAGAAGGACTCGGTAATTACACCGATGGTCCGATCCAGATCGGCGTCTGGCATGACCACAATGAAATTCTTGGCACCGCCGAGCGCCTGCACCCGCTTGCCAGCCTGTGTGCCTCGCTGGTAGACGGACCGCGCGACCGGCGTGGATCCGACGAACGATACCGCGCGAATGCCGGGATGGTCGCAGATCGCTTCGACCACCTCGCGGCCGCCATTGACGAGATTGACCACACCGGGGGGAAGGTCGCACTGCGCGAGCAGCTCGAACATGCGCTTTTGCGAGAGCGGCACCTGCTCCGACGGTTTGACGATGAACGTGTTGCCCGAGACGACGGCGAACGGGAGGAACCAGAGCGGCACCATCGCCGGGAAATTGAAAGGGGCGATCGCGGCGCAGACACCGATCGGTTGGCGCACGACCTGACAGTCGATGCCCGACGCGATGTTCTCGAGCCCATATCCCATCAGCAGCGACGGCGCGCCGCACGCCACCTCGACGCACTCAATCCCGCGCCGGACGCTCCCTCGCGACTCGTCGAGCGTCTTGCCGTGCTCGGTCGTCACGATGCGGGCGAGCTCCTCGAAGTGCTCTTCGAGGAGCGCCTTGAACTTGAACATCGTCCGAGCGCGCGTGATGGGGGGCGTTTCGCTCCACGCGGGAAATGCCTTGCGGGCCGCCTCGACCGCGGCGTCAACGTCCTTCGCGGTGGAGAGCGGCGTGCGGGCAATCACCGTTCCGCGAGCGGGATTGTGCACGTCGAGATATTCAGTCGCGCTCGACGCGATCCATCGTCCTCCGATGAAGTTGGACAGGCGCTCGACGTCGGCAGCCGATCCGGAGGACGTGGTGCGGCGCGTGGCGGTCGTGGACTCAGACATGGGCGCGACTCCTCAAGAAAGACCCATTCATTATAGTGCCGGCCTCATTGACGTCCACCGCAGTGCAGCCTAACATGCGGGCTCGCCGGGGGTTGGCATTTCGAGAATCCTGGAGCCTGAAGCCCGTAGCCCGGAACCTGACGCCCATCCATGATCGGTCAGACCGTCTCGCACTATCGCATCGTCGAAAAGCTCGGCGGCGGCGGCATGGGTATCGTGTACCGCGCCGAGGACACGCGGCTCGGGCGCGCGGTCGCGCTGAAATTCCTTCCGACGGAGCTGTCGCAGCATCCGCAGGCGGTGGATCGCTTCGAGCGCGAAGCGCGGGCGGCCTCCGCGCTGAACCACCCGCATATCTGCACCATTCACGACATCGGTGAGCACGAGGGCCAGCACTTCATCGTAATGGAGCTGCTCGAGGGCCAGACCCTCAAGCACGCCATCGGCAATCGTCCGATGAATGTCGGCTCGGTGATTGACATCGGCATCCAGATCGCCGACGCGCTCGACGCGGCCCACGCGAAGGGCATCGTGCATCGAGACATCAAACCCGCCAATCTCTTTCTCACTCGGCGCGGGCATGGCAAGATTCTCGACTTCGGGCTGGCGAAACTGACGGGCAATGAACATTCGATGAGTCCGCCGCCCCAGGGCTCGGCTGCACCGACCATGCTCGGGCCGACCAACCAGATGACCGATCCCGGCGTCACCGTCGGGACGGTGGCCTATATGTCGCCAGAACAGATCCGCGGAGAGGAGCTCGACCCGAGGACCGATCTGTTCTCGTTCGGCCTCGTGCTCTACGAGATGGTGACGGGCCAGCAGGCGTTTGCGGGAAATACCTCGGGCGTCATCTTCGATGCGATCCTGAACCGCGTGCCGACGCCGCCCGTTCGGCTCAACCCGGATCTGCCGTCGGGTCTCGAAGCGATCATCGGCAAGCTGCTCGAAAAGAACCGCGACCTGCGACACCAGACCGCGGCCGACCTCAGGGCCGACCTGCAGCGCGTCAAGCGCGACATCGATTCGGGCGGCTCGCTGGCGATGTCCTCGGTTTCCGCCGCGATTCCCGCGGCCAGTTCGTCGACCGCACCTGTTCTGGTGACACCCTCTCCGGAGCAGTCGGCGGCGACGACAGCGAAGAAACGGTTCGGCGGCAGATCGATCGCGTTGACGCTGGCTGCCGCTCTTGCCCTAGCGGTTGTAGCCTCACTGCTCTACAGCAAGCGTGCACCCGCCTTGACCGAACGCGACACGATTCTTCTCGCGGACTTCGTCAATACCACAGGCGAGCCGGTGTTCGACGGCACACTCAAGCACGCGCTGGCGGTTCAGCTCGAGCAGTCGCCGTTTCTGAACATCTTTCCGGACGAACGCGTGCGCGCGACGCTGCAGCTGATGAACCGCTCCCCTGACGAGCGGCTCACGCCATCGGTCGCGCGTGAACTCTGCCAGCGCCAGGGAATCAAAGCCATGCTGACGGGATCGATCGCCAGTATCGGCAGCCAGTATTCGCTGGCCCTCGACGCGGTCAACTGCGGGACCGGGGATTCTCTGGGTCGAGAGCAGGCCGAAGCCGACGCTCGAGAAAAAGTGCTTCCCGCACTGGGCGCAGCCGCGTCGAGTCTGCGCCGCAAGCTCGGCGAATCGCTGGGCTCGATCGAGAGGTTCAACGCCAAGATTGAAGAGGCCACGACGCCATCGCTCGAGGCTTTCAAAGCCTTCTCGCAAGGCGATGCCACCAGAGCCACGGGCAATGAGACCGGCAGCGTTACGTTCTACGAACGCGCGCTCGAGCTCGACCCGAATTTTGCGCTGGCCTCCGCGCGATTGGCGACGGTGTACGCCAACACGGGCGAACGTGAGAAGAGCGTGAAGTACGCGGAGCAGGCGTTCGAGCGCCGCGATAGGGTGAGCGAGCGCGAGAAGTTCTACATCACGGCGAAGTACTACCAGTTCGTAGTGGGTGACACGCCGAAGACCATCGAGACGTACAACCTCTTCAAGCAGACGTACCCCCGTGACGGGACGCCCTCCACGAATCTCGGATCGATCTACGGACAACAGGGCGACTACGCCAAGGCCCAGGAAGAGGCACGCGAATCGATCCGTTTGCTGCCGGACGAGAATTTCGGGTACGGCACCTCAGCCTTCAGCTACATGGCCCTCAACCAGTACGACGAGTCCAAGGCGGTCCTCGAGCGCGCAATGGCACAGCGGCTCGACTGGATGGGCGCGAGGGGCCTGCTTTATCAGATCGCGTTCGCACAGCACGACGATGCCGGCATGAAGCGCCAATCGGAATGGGCGACGGGAAAGCCGGATGAATTCGCCATGCGGAGCCTCGAAGCCTCCGCGTCTGCCTTCTCGGGCAAGGTCGGCTCGGCGCGACAGATCTTCCGCCGGGCAAGGGAACTCGCCAACCGCGGCGGTTTTCGCGAGAACGCTGGAGATATCGCAGGCGATGCGGCGCTCATCGAGAGCCACTTCGGAGACAGTGCACAAGCCAGGGAACAGGCAGGTTCGGCGTTGTCCTTCAGTCGCAGCGCGAGCATCCTGTCGCAGGTCGGAACCTCGCTGGCGCTCGTCGGATGGGGCCCTCAGGCAACCGACCTCGCCAATGAGCTGGAGAGTCGCTTTGCGACCCACACATTCACGAAGCAGCTCCTCGTCCCCACCGTTCGGGCGGCCGTGGAGCTTGGAAAGCGCAATCCGGCGCGCGCGATCGAGCTACTCGAACCAGCCGCTCAGTACGACTTGAACCGTTTCGCTCCCTACGAAGCAATCTACCTCCGCGGTCAGGCGCATCTTGCCGCCGGAGCTGGGGCCGATGCTGTCCGCGAGTTTCAGAAGATTCTCGACCATCGCGGCGTTGCGCCCACATCTCCGACTTACGCGCTCGCCTACCTCGGGCTGGCGCGCGCCAGGAAACTCGCCGACGACACGGACGGCAGCCGCAAGGCGTATCAGGATTTTCTGGCGCTGTGGAAGGATGCGGACCCGGACATTCCGGCCCTGAAGCAGGCCAAGGCGGAGTACGAGAAGTTGAAGTAGGGAACGGGATCCGCCGGCCGACGCGGTGTCAGGCTATTTCGATGCCTTGCGCCTCTGGCGTTGAGCGTACAAGTCCGCAAGTCCAATAATCGTGGCGAACAATATGAGGCCGCCGGCGAGAACGTAAAACCCCACTACGGCTCCTCCTCTCTGGCAAGAAGGACCGACCACCCAACGAGGGCCGCCCAGAGCACCAGTCCTACAATTGCTCTCGCGAACGAAAATCCCGTCCCGCTCAGGAATTGCCCGAAGAACAACGCACCGACCGCGATGTTCGCCGCGTCCGGCAGCTTGTCGATCAGCACCGTCCGTTGGCGATTGTTCAATTCTAACATCGTCTTTAGTGTCTAAGAGCGCAGATCATGCGTGTTACGCGGCCGCGCGGCCGCGGGCAGGAAGACTTCCTTCACACGGCGTACCAACTGGATACCTTGGCACTAGAATCTGAAGCGCCATGCCGCTCATTCGAGATTACCGCGCGCAGGACCTAATAGCGCTCGAAGCCCTCTCCGTCGAGATCCAGGACTACGAGCGCCAGTTCGATCCGGCGCTGCGGACGGGAGCCGACTGCGCCAGCGACTACGTTCAGGAGCTCCTCCATATTCGCGAAAGGCTGTCCGGCCGAATCCTGATCGCCGAAGTGGACGGTGAGGTTGCCGGCATGGCGGCGTTCAGACCGGAGAAGCCGATTGAGCACGAGCGGCCGCACATGTATGTTTCCGATCTCGTCGTGTTCCCGAGGTACCGGCGCTTCGGTATCGCGCGGGCCCTGCTCGACACCATCGAGACGGAAGCCCGATCGCTCGGGATCGGCCGCATTCTTCTGATGGTGTATGCCGACAACGAGGTGGCACGCCGCGTCTACGACGAGTGTGGATTTGAAACGCTCGAGCTCCGGATGGTCAAGCGCGTGACGCCCTAGAGAGACCGAACCAGCACGGACCCTCGAGAGGCGCCCGTGATCCGACCTCGCAGGACAGCTGGCTGGCTCGCACGCGGAATCGTGGCGATGAAAATATCCGAGCGGCCAGGCACGCGACGGATCAGCTCTCTTCTGGAAGCTCCTGAAACGCGCAGATCGATCTCACCCAGCCGGAAGGCCTGACCTCCCTCGGCAACGAAGCGCACACGATACTCGCCGGGTGCGTCCACTCGCTTCGTGATGTCAACCTCGAACGCCTCTCCCTTCCACTTCCCCACTTCGTCATCGGCCCAGACATCGACCGAATGGTTCCATGTCGAAGGAGGATCGACGCCCGCCGCGAACGCGGAGAATTGACGGATGTGCGGCCGAGCGCCGGATGCGGCGACCACGAGCCGCAGGGCCCTGACCTGATGTGCGCCGACCGGGTGAATCCGCTTGTGGCCGATCGAGAGCCCGTCGCCCAGGCGCTGCCAGCCTTCCGAAGTGAGCCCCTCGATGCGATAACCGCGAACTCGCTCGCCAAACGCCAGGTCTTCCTGGATGACGACATGATCGATCGCGCGAGCCTCGGCGAGGCGGATCTCAACCTGCGATCCGATGCCAGACGACCGGCCGACGGCAGTTCCGAATCGCCGCGCGATCGCCGCGCCGAATTCCGCCGCCCGCGATGCATCACGGTCGGCGATCCGGCCGCTTCTGTCCGGACTCATGTTGAGGAGCAACTGCGCGCCTCGGCCAACCGAGCGGTAGTAGATCTCGATGAGCGAATCGAGCGACAACAGGTTCGACTCGTTCGTCGTGCTCCAGAACCAGTTGGGACGCCGCATGGACACGTCCACCTCGACCGGGATCCACGTGTCACCGAGAGTGTCTCCGTGCAGCGATGTCGCGGTTCCGGTCAGCGCGTCTCCCCGATCGATGGCATTCCACAACGGGTATGGCGCGAACCCCAGCTCGTTGCCGACCCAGCGAATCGTCGCGTGCGGTCCCTGGAAGATCATGCTGCCCGGAGCGTGCGCCGCAAGAAGGTCTCCGACCGGAATCACGCTGCTGCCGTCGAACCAGATTTCAACGAGGCGCCCGTACCGAGTCGTGAGCTCGGTCAACTGCTGACGCGCAGTCTTGTTGTAAACGGCCTGCTTCTCCGGCGTCTCGCACTTCCCGCTCAGGCCCGCGCCGTGGTGATCGTCGCGAGGCGAGAGATACACGCCGAGCCCGAGGCCTCGCTTTCGGCACGACCGAGCGAGATCGGCCATCACGTCGCCCCGCCCACCACGCCACGGTGTGTTTCGAACGCTGTAGTCCGACGTCTCCGTCTGCCACATGCAGAATCCGCCGACGTGCTTTGCCACGAAGACGATGTAGCGGGCCCCCATCGCCGTCGCCACATCGGCCCACTGCTCCGTGTCGATGTCCGGCGTGATGGCGGTGAGCGGTGTCGAGCGGTCGTCGTATTCGCGGTCCTGCCACGTGTTGGGCGCGAAGTGCACGAACATGCCGATCTCGAGGTCCTGCCACGCACGTTGGGCCGGCGTGGGGCGAGCCAGCCGGGGCTCAGCAGCCGTGGACGATGTCAGATGCTCGACGAACGCGCCGAGGGCGGGCAGACTGGCGCCAGTCGAGGCGAGCTGTGACAGGAAGGCGCGGCGGGAGGACATGGAAAAGTTCTACGGTTCCACGGTTCTAAGGTTCTCTAGAACACTAGAACCCGGAACCCTAGAACGCTTTCTAGCTGTCAACAATCCCGAGTGGCGCCGTCGTCTTCCATCGTCCACGCGTGAAATCGGGCACGTCCATCGATTTGCTGCGATCCGCTACCGATCTTTCGGTGAGCTCCGAGATGGCGCTCCAGGCGGCGGCATCGTAGACGTTCTGATCGGTCGGCCACCCTTCGCGGAGGCATCGGATCAGCCGCCAATCCTCGAGGAAATCCATTCCGCCGTGCCCGCGACTCGCCCGCTGGACTTCCTCCGAGCGCCAGAGCGGATGCTCGAACTCGGCGTGATACGCATCGAGCGGTTCCCATTCGTGTTCCGGGCTGCGGCCTTCGATGTGGATGCGATCGGGCCAACCTTGAATCAGTCCGCGCGTGCCCTGCACCATGTTCAGCCGGTTGTACGGTCGCGGATCGTCACAGTTGTGGCCAAGGTAGATCGTCTGGCCGTTGGACGTTCGTATCAGGGTGACGTTGACATCGCCCAGCTTGAACATTTCCTTCCGGCGAGGGTCGCTCTCCGGAAAGTGCTCGGCAGCATAGAGCCGCAACCCGCGTGAGTTGCTGCTCATCGACACGAGGTGGTCGAACTGGTTCCCCCGGTTGATGTTCAGACACTGAGCGATGGGGCCAAGACCGTGCGTCGGATAGAGATTGCCGTTCCGACGGATGGCATGTGCGCGTCGCCAGAGTCCTTCCCCTTCCATGGCAAACTTGATCGCGCGCAGGTCGTGCAGGTATCCGCACTCGGCGTGCAGCACCTCGCCGAGCAGTCCTTTACGGACGAGATTGAGCGCCAACATCTCCCGTCGGTCGTAACAGCAGTTCTCCATCATCACGCAGTGTTTCCTGTGCTTCTCGGCGGTTTCGACGAGCTGCCAGCATTCGTCGATGGTGACGGCCGCCGGCACCTCGGTGACCGCGTGCTTTCCGGTCGTCATCGCCGCGACCGAGATCGGCACATGCCATTCCCAGGGCGTCGCATTGAACACGAGATCGAGATCCTGCTCGTGGCACATCCGCTCGAAATCCCGCGGGCCGCGTGTATACCCCACGGGCCGCTTCTGCCCCGCGGCTTCCACAAGGCCCTGCGCATGCGCGACCTTCTCTTCGACGATGTCGCAGACGGCGAGGAGGTCGACGCCGTCGAGCTGCAAGAGATTTTCGACATGGACGGTGCCCTGCCCGCCCACGCCGACGAATCCGATCCGCACGCGATCGAGCGGCGGCGCGGTGAAGAGAAGCGACTCTCCCTGTGCGCGCGTGGTGTTCGCGGCTGTGCCCGGAGGCAGCGGGGCCAGCGCGGTGCCGAACGCGGCGGCGGAGGTCCGCAGAAAATCGCGCCGTGACGGTCGATCCGATCGTTCGTGTTCCATAACGCACCCGCCTCGCGCTCGAAGGCTCAACCCGGTTCGAGCCGATAATAACGCAGGCGAGTTCGAGCCGCGGAGGAACTACGCTATAGTGGGTTTCAGATCCTTCTTGATTGCCGAGAACTGAGGAGCACGTCATGGCCGCCGATTTGTCGGTGATATTCACGGGCATTCGATTCGAGAACCCATTTCTCCTGTCGTCGGCCCCGCCCACCGAATCCGACACGCAACATCATGCGGGCCTTCGACGCCGGCTGGGGCGGCGTCGTGACCAAGACAATTGGACTGCACCCTGTCGTCAACGTCGCCGGACCCAAGACCAAGTTCCTGCGCGCGACGCCCGAATCCGCGCACCTCTCGATGCAGAAGCGGCCGGGCACCGCGCTCCACTCCTCGTGGAACTGGGAGCTGATCTCCGACAAGACGCTCGACTGGTGGGTGCCGCGGATCGCCCGAATCAAGAAGGCCTATCCGAACAAGCAGCTCATCGCGTCCATCATGGCGGGCTCCGGCAGCGACCGGGAACTCGAGCACTGGCAGACGCTGGCCAAGGCCTGCCAGGACGAAGGCGCGGATGCGTTCGAGTTGAACCTGTCGTGCCCTCACATGGATCGCGAAGGACATGGGATCGAACATCGGCAAGGACCAGGAGCTCATTTCCGTGGTCACGCAGGTGGTCAAGGAAGTCGCACGCGTTCCGGTCTGGGCCAAGCTGACGCCATCGACCACCGACATCGTCGCCGAGGCACGCGCGGCGTTTCTCGGCGGCGCCGATGCCATCTCGTCGTCGAATACGTTCCCTTCGATTCCGCTCATCGATCCCGAGACGCTCGAATTCGAGATCAACGTCGATGGCTACGTGTCGAGCGGTGGACTGGGCGGTCCTGCCATCCTGCCGCAATCGCTGGCCAAGATCGCGCAGCTCACCAGGCGTTCCCTGACAAGAGCTTTTCGGGCATCGGTGGCATCGCGGATTTCTCGCACGCGCTCAACTACTTCCTGCTCGGCTGCGGCACGGTCCAGGTCTGCACGGCGGCGATGCTGGACCACGCCATCGGGCCGAACGTGATCAGAAGCCTCACGAAAGACCTGGCGGCGTTCCTGGAGCGTCACGCTGATCGCGGCTGGCGTTCGATCGAGGATTTCCGCGGCCTGCGCCGCGAGAACGTGGTGGCCCACTCGGAGATTCGGCGACCCGACGCCAAGGAGTACCATGGCGGCCATGAAACCGCAGAGGGTTACGCCGAGCAGGCCTCCGGCGATTCGGGATTGATGGTGCGCTGAGCGCCCTCTCGATGAACGAGCCGGACCGCGCAACACATTCCTTCGTCGAGCTCACCGACGACCTCTCCGCAAGTCCTCTCTGGAATCGCGACCTCGCGCCGACGCCGCTCGACCGGCGCACGTGGTCCACCTACACATCGCCGCGCTCTGGATCGGCATGAGCGTCGTCATCACGACCTATACGCTCGCGTCGGGACTGATGCAGCAGGGCATGACGTGGTGGCAGGCCATGCTCACGATTCTGCTCGGCAACGCCATCGTCCTCGTGCCGATGATGCTGAACGCGCACGCCGGCACGAAGTACGGCGTGTCGTTTCCGGTGCTCTGCCGGGCGAGCTTCGGCGTGACGCGGCGCGAACGTGCCCGCGATCCTTCGCGCGATCGTCGCGTGCGGATGGTTTGGCATCCAGACGTGGATCGGCGGGCTGGCGCTTGACGCGCTCTTACGTGCCGCGTGGCCGGGTTGGTCGGCCATGCCGGCGGCGACATGGATCGCGTTCTTCGCGTTCTGGCTGATGCAGGTCGGCATCATCCTGAAAGGCACTCGAAGGCATCAAGCTGCTCGAGAGCTGGTCCGCGCCGCTGCTCCTCGCCGGCGGCGTTGCTGCTCCTCGGCTGGGCGATTCGCGCGGGAGGCGGGCTTGGTCACATCCTCGCGGAATCGTCGCGGCTTCAGGGACGGCACCAGCCGTTCTGGTCGCTCTTCCCCGCTGCGCTGACGGCGAACGTCGGCGTACTGGGCCACGCTCAGCCTGAACATTCCCGACTTCACGCGCTACGCGCGCACGCCAGCGGTCGCAGGTGCTCGGACAGGCGCTTGGACTGCCGACGACGATGACGGCGTTCGCGTTTCTCGGTGTGGCGGTGACGAGCGCGACCATTGTGCTGTTCGGAGAGGCGATCTGGGATCCCGTCGTGCTCATCGCGCGCATCGGCAGTCCTTCTGTCATCATCTTCGGTGCGCTGGTCGTCCTGGCTGCGCAGATCACGACCAACATGGCCGCCAACGTCGTCTCGCCGGCCAACGACTTCTCCAGCCTCGCCCCCGCCCGGATCAGCTATGTGACTGGCGGACTGATCACGGCGGTGATCGGCATCGTCATGATGCCGTGGAAGCTCTATGCCGACGCCGCGGCCTACATCTTCACGTGGCTCATCGGGTACTCGAGCCTGATGGGCGCCATTGGCGGGCATTCTCATCGCGGACTACTGGGTTCTCCGGCGACGACAGCTTTCGCTGCGCGACCTCTTTGATCCGAAGGGCCTTTACGCCTACACGCACGGTATCAATCGACGGGCACTCTGGGCGCTTGGCCTGGCCGTGTTGCCGGTTCTGCCGGGGTTCCTCCGTGCGGCCGCGACACCGGGCGGGCTCGTGCCCGACCCCACCATTCTCGACACGCTGTACACCTACGCGTGGTTCGTGACCTTTGGCCTGAGCTTCGTTCTCTATCTGGCGTTCATGAGATCGGAGAGATCCCAGAGTCGATGTCCGTAGGCCAAACCTTTAGGTCTGGCGCCAACCGGTGCTAACCTTGACCGATGGCTGTGAATCCAGGAAACGGTACTGACTCGCCGGCATCAAAATCGTCGGATGATCGTGCGCCGGCGGGCGACGATCCGCGTTTGAAGGTCGTCGACCGTCGCTGGTGGGCGCGCGGTGAACGCGAACCGGTCGAGTCTGTCGAAGCGGGTGGTTGGGAGCCGCGCAAGCCGACATACGTCGAGGAACTGGAGCAGCAGCTGGCCGACAAGAACCAGCTCCTCCAGAAATACATCACGCAATACAAGGAAGCGTCCGGCGAATTCGAGGACGCGAAGGCACGCATCAGGCGGGACATCGCCAAGGACGTCGAACGGGGCCGGCGCACGCTGCTCGTGGAAATGCTCGACGTGCTCGACAACCTCGAGCGCGCCACCGCAGCGGCCCGAGATGGCAGAAACATCGACAGCCTGTTGCAGGGTCTCGATATGGTCGAACATCTCTTTGCGGGCAAACTCGAGGGCTTCGGTGTTCGGCGTATCAACGCGCTGGGAGAACGGTTCGATTCGGCGAAGCACGAGGCCGTGACCACCGTGCCGACCATCAATCCATCAAGCGACGAGACGATCGTCGGTGTGATCCGGAACGGCTACACGATCGGTGATGATGTGTTGAGACCGGCGACTGTCGCCGTCGCCAAACTTATTTCATGATCTTGTGCCTTGAGTCTTCCTCTTTGAGCCATTTCTCACGAACCCTTGCCGCAGCCCGAGGCCTGTAGCCAGGAGCCCATGACCGATTCGATCGTTGAACGCCGCCAGCGCTTCATCGACCGCCAGCGGAGTTTGAAAAAAGACACCGTCAACGTGCAGTTCGAGGGTATGAAGCCGCAGGGGGATGGTCCGCCCAACCGGCATCAGGTGCCCAAGCTCCCTGTCGGCCAGCACGTCGTCTCGAACTGGCCGGTGCTCGACCTCGGCGAACAGCCCGAGGTGTCATTGGAGAAATGGCGCCTTGAAGTGACTGGCCTGGTGGACAACCCGGTCACGCTCGACTGGGCCGCGTTCATCGCGCTGCCTCAAGTGGAAGACATAAGCGATTTCCATTGCGTCACGACGTGGAGCCGCTTCGACAATCACTGGAAGGGCGTGCGATTCAAGACCCTCGCCGAGCTCGTCGTACCCAGAGATGACGCGCATTTCATACTCTGCACCGGCTACGACTTCATGCCCGGCACTTACATTCCCTACACCGTCAACGTGCCGCTCGCGCGAGCGCTCGAAGACGATGTGCTGCTCGTGCACACGTGGGAGGGGAAACCGCTGCCGCGCGAGCACGGCGGCCCGTGCCGGATGATCACGCCGAAGCTCTACGCCTGGAAAGGCGCGAAATGGATCCGCAAGATCGAATTCCTCGCCGAGGACCAGAAAGGTTTCTGGGAGGTGCGCGGCTACTCGAACACGGCGGAGCCGTGGTTCAACGACAGGTACAGTTACTAAGGGGCTCCGGGCTTCAGGCTCCAGGCTGCGGGCTTCGGGCGACAGACTGGGGCCTCAACGCCTAACGCCCGAGTCCGGAGCCTCGATCTCGCATCCGGATATGATTCCCGCGTGGCCCCAGGCCGATCGAATCTTCCTCCGTGGCGAATCGAGGGACGCCAGCTGCGGCCGATGCTGGCGACGCTCGAAGATGCTCCGCTCACTGACGAGCATCTCGTTTACGAGCCCAAGTACGACGGCATCCGCGCGCTGATCGAGGTCGAGCCGAAGCACGGACGAGCGGGCGTCCGCATCTGGTCGCGCCTCGGCAACGAAAAATCCGCGCAGTTCCCGGAACTCGTGCGCGAGCTCGAACGCTTCTCGCGGAAGATTCGTGCCCCCATTGTCGTCGACGGCGAGATCGTAGCGCTCGACGAGCACGGCGATCCAACCGGATTTCAGAGGCTTCAAGGTCGTATCAATCTCTCGAGCGTCCGCGAAGACGAGGCGCCGGCGGGAGTCCGCGTCGCGTTCATCGCGTTCGACATCCTGCGGGACGGTCCGCACGACCTGACGTCGCTGCCGCTCGCCACCCGGCGCGCCAGGCTCGAACGCGTGTTCGCCACGACAGAATCCGATCTCCTTCGCATCAGCGACCTCGCGCTCGCCGACGGCCGCCAGCTGTACGACACGGCCGTGGCTCGGGGATGGGAAGGCCTCATCGCCAAGCGGATCGAGTCGCAGTACAAACTGGGACGACGAACGACCGACTGGTCGAAGATCAAGCTCATTCGACGGCAGGAGTTCGTGGTGGCCGGCTGGACGGAGCCCAGATCGTCGCGGCAGTACTTCGGTGCGTTGCTGCTGGGGGTCTACGAGAAGCCCTCCGGCCAGAAGAAGACCAAGGATGGCGGGCCGCTCGTCTATGTGGGCCACACAGGGAGCGGCTTCGACGACCGCGAGCTGCAGCGTGTGTTCAAGCTGCTCGCGCCGCTCGAAACGAAGGACTCCCCGTTTAAGGATCCGCCGAAGGGCAACGAGCGCGTGCACTGGGTCAAGCCGACGCTCGTCGCCGAAGTCAAATTCACCGAGTGGACCGACGACAATCGCCTGAGGCACCCGATCTATCTGGGACTTCGCGACGACATCGATCCTCAGACGATCAGACGCGAGCCCTCCCCCGTGCTTCAGCGAGCCACGACCCCCGCGGCGCGGAAGCGCGCGCGCGCCGCACGCGACCATCAAGCGTCGCCGAAGCACCTTCCCGATGCGCCAGCGCGAACCGTCGTCAATGCCCTCGTGGCCGCGATCGACGAAATCCAGGCCGACGGCGGGAACGGTGGACTGCAGCTCCCGGACGGCCATGTGCTCCAGATCACAAATCTCAAGAAGATTTTCTGGCCCGGCCTGAAGCTCACCAAAGGCGACCTCTTTCGGTACTACGCGAGAGTCTCGCCGTTCATCCTGCCAGTCGTCGCAGACCGGCCGCTGGTCATGAAGCGCTTTCCGAATGGCGTCACGGGCAAGTCGTTCTACCAGCAACGCGCACCTGACGAGGTGCCGACTGGTGTCAGGGTCGAGGTCCTGCCTGACGATCATGACGTGCCGAGCCGCCTGGTCGGCGGATCGCTCATCTCGCTCCTCTACATGACGCAGATGGCGGCCATCTCGCAGGATCCGTGGTTTTCGCGCGTGCAGTCGGCGGAGATGGCCGACCACGCCGCGATCGATCTCGACCCGATGCCCGGTGTGAAGTTCTCGGAGATCTTGCAGGTCGCCCGATGGGTGCGCGAGGAACTGCTCGCGCTCAGGGTCGAGGGCTTTGCAAAAACGTCGGGCAAGAGCGGACTGCACATCTACATTCCGCTGCCACCGGGCACGCCGTACCAGGCGGGCCAGATCTTCTGTCAGATCGTCGCCACCATGGTCACGCGCAAGCACCCGAAAGAGACGACCATCGAGCGCTCCGTGCACGCGCGCGGCCGTAAGGTGTACGTGGACTACCTGCAGAACATTCTCGGCAAGACGCTCGCGTGTGCCTACAGCGCCAGGGCGAGCGACTATGCCGGCGTCTCGACGCCGGTCTCGTGGGAAGAAATCGAAGGGGGGTTCGACCGCGAGGATTTCACAATTCAGACTGTCCCAGAACGGCTGGCACGGATTGGAGATCTCTGGGCGGGCCTGCGCAAATCGAAAGGCGTGAACCTCCGCGCCGTGGAGAAGTACCTGAAAGACGCGTAGTCGAAGTAGGAGCCCTCGACTACGGCAAACGTGCCGCGGCAAGCGACTCGGTAGCCGGTCCGCGCAGAAGCCGCCCGTCGGCCGCGAATCGCGATCCGTGGCATGGGCAGTCCCAGCACGCGGCCTGCTGATTCCACAGAACCTCGCAGTACACGTGCGGACATTCCGGCGACAGCACCCGCAGTGTTCCCGCGACCTCGCGGTAGATCGCATAGCGACCTCCGTTGATGGTCACTACAGCACCGGTGCCGGGGGATATGGCGTCGAGCGCTTGGTCACGCGGCACATCGCTGTCGACGGCCGGAGTCTCGGGTGACGATCCGATGCCCCGCGTCTTGCTCATCACGCTCTCGCGACGCGGATCGTAGAGATGCTGGAACTGATTCGGCCGCCCGAGAATCATGTCCGCAAGGATCGTCGCGGCGAGCGTCCCGAACGTCAGGCCGTTGCCGCTGAAGCCCGTGGCGAGATAGACATGTGGATGTTCTGCGCTCGCACCAATCAGCGGAAGGCCATCGCGCGTCTCGAACACGCGGCCCGACCACCGGTAGGCGACTGTCACGACTCCGAAATGATCCCGCGCGTAGCGCGCGAGGCGCTCGAATGCCTCGCTCGGATCGGCTCCGTCGAACGGCCGATCCTCCCCACCGACGATGAGGAGATCGTCGTCTTCGCTCTTCCACGTGCGCAGGTAGTGGTAAGGCGTCGCCGTATCCCAGAAGAGATTGGCAGGGACGCTCCCATTCGGATTCGGTGCCGCGATCGCAAACGAGCGAATGGGAAACGGCCGAACGTCTCCGAGCAGCGTGCGGTCGAACGGTGCGTCGGTCGCGACCACGACGTCGGTCGCGGTCACCGTGCCTTCGGGTGTTTCGACGACAGGACGATCACTCGACGTCAGTCCCGTCGCGCGCGTGCGCTCGAACACGTGACATCCGCCGCCGGGAATGTGATGGGCCAGCGCCTGGAGGTACTGAAGAGGCTGAAGCCTGGCCTGACGTTCGAAGCGAATGCCGCCACTCGTCGTGAACGGAAGCGGGATGTCATCTACCCAGCTCGCGGCAACTCCCACGCTCAGGATCGCATCCAGCTCGGTCTTCAGCCGTACCACGTCTTCCTTGCTCTCGGTATAGAGAAATCCGCTCACCCGCTCGAACGCGGACTGAACGCTGTGCTCTCTGCAGAGCGATTCGATGAGATCGATGGCGCTTCGTGTTCCCTCGGCGGCGAGCCGGGCGGCGTCCCGACCCAGATTCCCGACAAGATCTCGATACGGACGATCGAGCTGTTCGGTCAGATGAGCGGTCGTATGCCCGGTCTCCCCTGCCCCGATGTGCGCCTGTTCGAGCAGCACGACGCGTCGGCCGGCCGCCTTCAGGCGGACCGCCGCGGTGACGCCTGTGATGCCGCCGCCAATGACCACCGTTCCAGTCGAGATGTCGCCGCTCAACGCGGGGAAGGTCGCGCGAGGCGTGCCCGACAGCCAGGGTGAGGTATTAGAAGACATGATGAAGACACATGATCAAGACAGTTCTTAGTTCTTTGTGCTTGGTTCTTAGTTGGTCATTGAACCATAGGTGGGGTTGCGGAGGAGAGGCGCTGTGCTAAGATCGGCGTTTGTGCGCCCGTAGCTCAGTTGGATAGAGCGCCGGACTTCGAATCCGTAGGTCGCAGGTTCGAGTCCTGCCGGGCGCGCCAAGAAGAACGGTTCAAGGGTTCCACATGTTCCAGGGTTCCAGGGTTCTATGAGTGGTTCCGCTATCGCGAACCTTGGAACTTTGGAACCATTGAACCTTGGAACCGCAAAGTTGCGCCCGTAGCTCAGCTGGATAGAGCGTTGGCCTCCGGAGCCAAAGGCCACAGGTTCGAATCCTGTCGGGCGCGCCAAACCAAGACGTAGTGATCAGTCGGCAGTATTCAGTTTTCAGTCAGGTAGTAGCCCAGGGCTGCAGCCTGGGTCGTTCCTCACAGTTCCTCCGTGGGCCGCTAGCTCAATTGGCAGAGCAGCAGACTCTTAATCTGCGGGTTGAAGGTTCGATTCCTTCGCGGCTCACCACTCCTCACCCTGTTCGTCGTGGCTGCCTCGATCTCATCAGGCAAGTGGCTCCGCCCTAACGGACTCGCCAACATGCTCGATTCCTTCGCGGCTCACCACTCACACCTTCATCACCAAAAACTTCCTGATCAGGCCTGCGCCGTCTCCCCATTGTCTCCCCGGCGCACTGCCAGTCCCCGTCCATCCAACAATCCGATGGCGTCACCGAGGACACTCGGTGCGAGATGGATGTCTGGACCCTGTTGAGAGCTCTCCGCAGGCCTGAACACTTCTACCCGGATGGTGAGCCGGGCGGCTGATACGATAAGATGCCCTGCACCGCACGAAAACGGAGCCACGGATGCGCCGATTGATCACTCGCGAAAAGGTGGCCGACGCGACCAAGAGGTCCGTGACTGGACGGACCCATCGACTGGGCCGTATCGAGGCTGCCGATCCGGCGCGCACGGCGCGAGTGCTTGGGTGACGCCGCTCGATTGACCGAGCGCCTTGCAATGGAGTGTCCCTGATGGTCCCTCACCGGTCCCGCTCGAAAAGCACCCTTCCCGTCCTGGGCCTCGCGCTCGTTCTCGCGGCGACGCTGCCGTCGTGCGGCCGCGGTGCTGACACACCCCCGGCCAGCAACCCGGCGGCTACCGACACAGCCGCTCCGGCACCCGCACCGCCCCCTCCACCGCCCCCGCCGCCGCGCGAGCTCACCTGGAGCGGGAAGGTCGACATGAAGCTCTGGTCGGCGGGCCGGGTGAAGGCCTACAAGGCCGCACTGCAGCGGGACACGCCGCCCACGCTCGCCATCCTGCGCATCCCGCGGCTCAAGCTCGAGGTGCCGGTCTACGACGGCACCACGGACGCGGTGCTCGACCTCGCGGCCGGTCGGATCGAGCACACGGCCCTGCCCGGGACGGTGGGCAACGTCGGCATCGCGGCCCACCGAGACGGCTTCTTCCGGGTGCTGAAGGACCTCAAGGAAGGCGACGCGCTGGTACTGGATACGCCCGTCGCGGCCGAGCAATACCAGGTCGAGTGGATCCGGATCACCGCCCCGACCGACGTCAGCGTGCTCGACCCGACGCCCGGTTCAGCGGTGACGCTCGTCGGTTGCTACCCGTTCTATCACGTGGGCTCGGCCCCGAAGCGCTTCATCGTGCGCGCGGTGCCCGCGGCGGGATCGCCCGCGGGCAGCTGACCTTCGGTCGCGGGCGCCACCGCCATTCGCGAAGCTGGTTCCAACTCGCGAAATTGCGGCTCACCACTCACCTGTCCGACGCCGCCGACAACTTGCCGGAAGCCCTGTGCCGCACCATCGATTTGAGTCAGCTTCGGCAACCACGACTCACATGAGAATGCCGTCTCACACGTGACGTCGCCGACGCGTGGGCGACCAGACTTTCCCGCTGTCGACTTCGGATGGTCAGGAACTAGAGGACGACGGGGCAATTCGAGTTCGCGGCTGCTACTGTGACATCAGCACGTCGCGTCCGTTCAGCGGCTGGGTGGGCCGGGCGTTGCTCCGATAAATCCGGCCGAACGCGTCGGCCTGCCCCTGCGAGATCGGCTCCGGCGCCTTCAGGACGAACCACGTCACGTTCTCGGCGCAGGGCGGGGTCGTGAGGGATCCGGTGAAGGTGTAGTACCCCCGGTCGGTGGGCAGCAACCCCGTAACGTCGATCTGTACATCGTCGTGCGTCTTCTCCGGCCCTTCCTGCGCCGGCAGGTACTGCCACAGACGGGAGACAAGCGGATTCGCGCTTCCCCTCGCATCGAGCAGCACCGCAATGACAGCGAGGCTGCCGTCTGCGGCGGCGTGCACGAGGTGCGCGACCATCGCGTAGCCCTTGCCGTTGATCTTCTCCTCGCTTGGATGATGGAAGTGGAACTGCTTCAGCTCGTAGCGCCTGTCGCCGACCGTGATCGAGCTGCCGGGCTCGTAATTGATCTGAATCGTGTGTCCGTTGTTGATGATATGGAGCGGCGCGGGGCGGTACGCGACCTGAATCGGCGGCAGATCGGCTGCCTTCGGCGCGCGAATGTCGATGGGCGACTGCTGGTGCCCCAGTTGACAGGTGGCGAAGCTCTTGTCGAGCTCGCCCCAGTGATTCGGGCCGTCGGCGCCGCGATAGCTCCAGTGGAGTCCCGCGTGTTCCTGAGCGAGCGGCGCGCACGCGAGCATCGCAAACACACCGAACAGTCGCATCAGTCGCGAAGCCATATAGCCCCCGTCAGAGAGCAGGAGAAACGGCTGTTCCGGCAAAAACTGCACGGCGCCCTCACTTTTCGACGTACGGCTGATGGAGATGCACCGGCTTCACGGCGGGGCCTCTCACCCTCAGGTTCACTGTCTCGACGAAGACCGAGAAGCCCATCGCGAAGTAGATGTAGCCCTTCGGGATGTGCATGCCCAGGCCGTCGCCCACCAGTGACAGACCGATGAGCAGCAGGAATGAGAGCGCCAGCATTTTCACCGTCGGGTGCCGGTTGACGAACGCGCTGATCGGCTCCGCCGAGAACATCATCACCCCGACCGCCAGCACCACGGCCGTCACCATGATGGAAATGTCCTCGGCCATCCCCACCGCGGTGATGACCGAGTCCAGGGAGAAGACGATGTCGAGGACCATGATCTGGGCGATCACCGCGTTGAACGACGGTGCGACGCGAGCCGAGCTGTGGCCCTCTTCGCCCTCCAGCTTGTCGTGGATCTCGAGCGTGGCCTTGCCGAGCAGGAACAATCCGCCGGCGATCAGAATGAGGTCCCGTCCAGAGACGGGCCGTCCCCACGTGCTGAACAGCGGGGCGGTGAGGCGGATGACCCAGGCGATCGAGAGTAGCAGCAGGATGCGCATGACCATGGCGGCCAGCAGGCCCGTGCGCCGCGCGCGGTTTTGTTGCGACGTGGGCAGCTTGCTCGACAAGATCGAAATGAAGATCACATTGTCCACGCCGAGCACGACTTCGAGGAACGTCAGCGTGACGAGCGCAAGGATGCCGGTGGAGGTGAGAAACGCGTCCATATTGTGTCAGTGGCAATCTCTTTCGGCCTTCAGCTTAAGGGATCTCAGGCACGCCGTCACGTCGCGGTCACCGAGCGTCCTGACGCCATCGAGCTGGAGCAGCCAGCGGGCAATCCGGTTCCAACTGACGAATGTGTGGCTCACC